>NZ_CP093276.1:0-5955116 GCF_022605325.1 Klebsiella sp. HC6 | reverse complement strand
GGCGGACTCCACTCGAACATAAAATCGATATAAAGAAAAAAAGAAACAATCGTGATTGTTGGCACACGTCGACCAGACCCTGCATAAGCCGAAAAGCCCCTGCACAAAAGGGGTGACGTGCGAACCGCTATCTGCGGTTTTTGTCCGATGCGGATCCGGGGATCGCGATCGGGACCGGGGATCATAGCCTAAACTGAAAAAGATATCTTGTGTTTCTCAACAGATTCTTCCCGTTTTATCCACAGGAAGGATCGAAGCCGGGTAAGTGTAATCGATCCTGGGAAGGGTGGGACACGATTTCGCCCGCATATTGGAAAAATTAATGAGCTATGCCGGTTTTGGGCCTAAACGATCTAACAAAGATCCCCTGCGATCCTTGCGCTTTACCCGTCAGGCCGTATAATCCTCCACCCGGTGCGTAATGCCCGTTTTCCGCAGCCTGTCTCAGCTCATTTTTTGTGCGGCAAGGTGTGAGAAATAAGGAAAGAGAATTGACTCCGGAGTGTACAATTATTACAATCCGGCCTCTTTAATCACCATCGCTGAGGCGTTAGTCGTTCGAAGTTCGTTCGGGTATACGCAAAAGTCAGTGAAATAATTCAAGTTTAGGTAGAAACCGCCATGAAACGCACTTTTCAACCGTCTGTACTGAAGCGCAACCGTTCTCACGGCTTCCGTGCACGTATGGCTACTAAAAATGGTCGTCAGGTTCTGGCACGTCGTCGTGCTAAAAGCCGTTCCCGTCTGACCGTTTCCAAGTAATAAAGCTAACCCTGCGTGGTTAAGCTAGCATTTCCCAGGGAGTTACGTTTGTTAACTCCCAGTCATTTCACTTTCGTCTTCCAGCAGCCACAACGGGCTGGCACGCCGCAAATCACCATCCTCGGCCGCCTGAATTCGCTGGGGCATCCCCGCATCGGTCTTACTGTCGCCAAGAAAAACGTCAAACGCGCGCATGAACGCAATCGGATTAAACGTCTGACGCGTGAAAGCTTCCGTTTACGTCAGCATGAACTCCCGCCAATGGATTTCGTGGTGGTGGCAAAGAAAGGGGTTGCCGAACTCGATAACCGTGCTCTCTCGGAAGCGTTGGAAAAATTATGGCGCCGCCATTGTCGCCTGGCTCCCGGGTCCTGATAGGCCTTATACGGGTCTATCAGCGCCTGATTAGTCCGCTACTCGGGCCGCATTGTCGTTTCACTCCAACCTGCTCAAGCTATGGAATTGAGGCATTGCGCAGGTTTGGGGTGGTAAAAGGCAGTTGGTTGACAGTGAAACGCGTATTAAAATGCCACCCTTTACACCCTGGTGGTGACGATCCCGTCCCGCCTGGACCATTTGATACCAGAGAACACTAACGATGGATTCGCAACGCAATCTTCTTATCATCGCTTTGTTGTTCGTGTCTTTCATGATCTGGCAAGCCTGGGAGCAGGATAACAATCCGCAAGCCCAGCAGCAGCAGACCACGCAGACAACGACCACCGCAGCGGGTAGCGCCGCCGACCAGGGCGTACCGGCCAGTGGCCAGGGGAAACTGATTACGGTTAAAACAGACGTGCTTGATCTGACCATCAACACCCGCGGTGGTGATGTTGAGCAGGCGCTGCTTCCGGCTTACCCGAAAGCGCTTAAGTCTACCGAACCGTTCCAGCTACTGGAGACCACTCCGCAGTTTATCTATCAGGCTCAGAGCGGTTTAACCGGTCGTGATGGCCCGGATAACCCGGCGAATGGCTCTCGTCCGCTGTATAACGTCGATAAAGATGCGTTTGTGCTGGCCGATGGCCAGAACGAAATCGTCATTCCGCTGACGTACACCGACAAAGCCGGCAACGTATTCACCAAAACGTTCACCCTGAAACGTGGTGAGTATGCGGTGAACGTAGGCTACAACGTACAGAACGTCGGCGAAAAACCGTTGGAGATCTCCACCTTCGGTCAGCTGAAACAGTCTGCTAACCTGCCAACCGCACGCGATACGCAAACCGGTGGCCTGTCTACGATGCACACCTTCCGCGGTGCCGCGTATTCAACCGCAGATACGAAGTACGAAAAATATAAATTCGATACCATCGTCGATAACGAAAACCTGAACGTCAGCACCAAAGACGGTTGGGTCGCCATGCTGCAGCAGTACTTTACTACCGCATGGGTTCCGCAGAATAGCGGCACCAACAGCTTCTACACCGCCAACCTCGGTAACGGTATCGTCGCTATTGGCTACAAATCTCAGCCGGTTCTGGTACAGCCAGGTCAGGTTGATAAGCTGGAAAGCGTGCTGTGGGTCGGCCCGGCAATTCAGGACAAAATGGCTGCCGTTGCGCCGCACCTGGATCTGACCGTTGACTATGGCTGGCTGTGGTTTATTTCTCAGCCGCTGTTCAAGCTGCTGAAATGGATCCATAGCTTCCTCGGCAACTGGGGCTTCTCGATCATCGTTATTACCTTTATCGTTCGTGGCATCATGTACCCGCTGACTAAAGCGCAGTACACCTCCATGGCGAAGATGCGTATGCTGCAGCCGAAGATTCAGGCCATGCGTGAGCGTCTGGGCGATGACAAACAGCGTCAAAGCCAGGAAATGATGGCCCTGTATAAAGCGGAGAAGGTTAACCCGCTGGGCGGCTGCTTCCCGCTGATTATCCAGATGCCAATCTTCCTTGCGCTGTACTACATGCTGAGCGCCTCGGTTGAACTGCGTCATGCGCCGTTTATCCTGTGGATCCACGACCTGTCTGCACAAGACCCGTACTACATCCTGCCGATTATCATGGGCGCAACGATGTTCTTCATTCAGAAGATGTCGCCGACGACCGTGACCGACCCGATGCAGCAGAAGATCATGACCTTTATGCCGGTCATCTTCACGGTGTTCTTCCTGTGGTTCCCGTCTGGCCTGGTGGTTTACTACATCGTCAGCAACCTGGTAACCATTATCCAGCAGCAGCTGATTTACCGTGGTCTGGAGAAACGTGGCCTGCATAGCCGCGAGAAGAAAAAATCCTGATTCTCTTCATTCTTCAAGCCGCAGATGCGTTGGCTTCGTTAGTTCGCCCCAGTCACTTACTTCAGTAAGCTCCTGGGGCCTCTCTAACTTGACGCCTTCCTGCAACTTGAACTATTTCGAGAATATACGGTAAAGTTAATGCCAGAGAAGGCGGTCAATAGACCGCCTTTTTTACATTTACATAGAGAGTCATCATGAGCCATAACGACACTATCGTCGCCCAGGCCACCCCACCGGGACGCGGTGGGGTGGGCATTCTGCGCATCTCTGGCCTGAAGGCGCGCGAGGTCGCAGAGGCGGTACTCGGCAAGCTGCCAAAACCGCGCTACGCCGACTACCTGCCGTTCAAGGACGTTAACGGAACGGCGCTGGATCAGGGTATCGCCCTGTGGTTCCCGGGGCCAAACTCCTTTACCGGCGAAGACGTCCTCGAGCTGCAGGGGCACGGCGGCCCGGTCATTCTCGATCTGCTGCTCAAACGCATCCTGACCCTTCCGGGCCTGCGCATTGCTCACCCGGGAGAGTTCTCCGAACGCGCGTTTCTCAACGATAAGCTCGACCTGGCTCAGGCCGAGGCGATTGCCGATCTGATTGACGCCAGCTCCGAGCAGGCGGCGCGTTCGGCGCTGAACTCGCTGCAGGGCGCCTTCTCCGCGCGCGTAAACCACCTTGTGGAAGCGCTGACGCACCTGCGTATCTACGTCGAAGCGGCTATCGACTTCCCGGATGAGGAAATTGATTTTCTCTCCGACGGCAAAATAGAGGCCCAGCTTAACGACGTGATGGCCGATCTCGACGCGGTTCGCGCCGAGGCCCGTCAGGGCAGCCTGCTGCGTGAAGGAATGAAGGTGGTGATCGCCGGGCGCCCTAACGCCGGGAAATCGAGCCTGCTGAACGCGCTGGCCGGGCGTGAAGCCGCGATTGTGACAGATATCGCCGGTACCACCCGCGACGTGCTTCGCGAGCATATCCACATCGACGGCATGCCGCTGCACATCATCGATACTGCCGGTCTGCGCGACGCCAACGATGAGGTTGAACGCATCGGTATCGAGCGCGCGTGGCAGGAAATCGCCCAGGCCGACCGGGTGCTGTTTATGGTGGATGGCACCACTACCGACGCCGTCGACCCCGCCGAGATCTGGCCGGACTTTATCGAACGCCTGCCGGCAAAGCTGCCGATTACCGTGGTGCGCAATAAAGCCGACGTCACCGGCGAAACGCTGGGCCTGAGTGAAGTAAATGGTCACTCGCTTATTCGCCTGTCGGCGCGTACCGGCGAGGGCGTTGAGGCGCTGCGCAATCATCTTAAGCAGAGCATGGGCTTCGAGACCAATATGGAGGGCGGCTTCCTCGCCCGCCGTCGCCACCTGCAGGCGCTGGAAGCAGCGGCTAACCATCTGCAGCAGGGTAAAGCCCAGCTGCTTGGCGCATGGGCCGGCGAGCTGCTGGCTGAAGAGCTGCGGCTCTCACAGCAGGCCTTAAGCGAAATTACCGGCGAATTTACCTCTGACGATCTGCTGGGGCGCATTTTCTCCAGCTTCTGTATTGGTAAGTAACCGCGCCTCGCGTAGTTCGTAAACGTTCACTAACCCGCATTAACCGGCTGTTGATGCGGGTTTTTACTTTTTAAGCCCCCCATTTTTCCTCCCAGGAAATCATTGTTGTCCAAATGGCAACTCGTACTGGCAGGCATTCACCATTACTCTGTATGGCACTATTATCGCGAGGGGTTCTATGGCACGCTTTCTGATCTGTGGTTTTGCGCTGGTTTTGCTCTATCCATCCGGCATTGATATGTATTTGGTTGGTCTGCCGAAAATTGCGCAGGATTTGGGGGCCAGCGAGGCGCAGCTGCATATTGCCTTCTCGGTCTACCTGGCGGGTATGGCCACCGCGATGCTGTTTGCCGGGCGCATTGCCGACAGGTCCGGACGCAAGCCGGTCGCTATATTTGGCGCCTTTATCTTTATTCTGGCCTCCCTGCTCTGCTCGCTGGCGCATACCAGCACCCTTTTCCTGATCGGACGCTTTATTCAGGGCATCGGCGCCGGCAGCTGCTACGTGGTGGCTTTTGCGGTGCTGCGCGATACCCTTGATGATCGGCGGCGCGCCAGGGTGCTGTCGCTCCTCAACGGTATTACCTGCATTATTCCGGTGCTGGCGCCGGTGCTGGGCCATCTGATTATGCTTAAGTATCCGTGGCAAAGCCTGTTTTACACCATGACCGGCATGGGCGTGATGGTCGGCCTGCTGTCAATCTTCGTGCTGCGGGAAACGCGCCCAACCGCGCTGCCAAACGAGGCCGCTCAGCAACCCGCCGGCTCCGAGTCGCTGCTGAACCGCTTTTTCCTCAGCCGGGTGATCGTCACCACCCTTAGCGTCACCGCCATCCTGACCTACGTGAACGTCTCGCCGGTGCTGATGATGGAGGAGATGGGCTTCGACCGCGGCAAATATTCGATGGCGATGGCCCTGATGGCGCTGATTAGCATGGCCGTCTCGTTTTCCACGCCGTTTGCGCTCACCCTGTTTAAGCCGCGCACCCTGATGCTGACCTCGCAGGGGATGTTCTTTATTGCCGGGGTGCTGCTCAGCCTCGCCACCAGCCAAACGGTGACCATGCTGGGGCTGGCGCTGATTTGCGCGGGCTTCTCCGTCGGCTTCGGCGTGGCAATGAGCCAGGCGCTGGGGCCGTTTACCCTGCGCGCCGGCGTCGCCAGCTCCGCCCTGGGTATCGCTCAGGTCTGCGGCTCTTCGCTATGGATTTGGCTGGCCGCTATCGTTGGCTTAAGCGCAATGAATATGCTGATCGGGATCCTCATTGGCTGTAGCATAGTCAGCATTGTGCTGATTGTGGCCGCTGCCCCCGCACGGGCCGCGCAAACTTATGAAGAAACCCCTGTCGAGTCTCGATCTTAATTTATTACTCTGCCTGCAGCTCTTAACCCAGGAGCTCAGCGTCACCCGCACGGCGAAACGAATGAACGTTTCGCCGTCGGCGGTAAGCAAGTCGCTGGCCAAGCTCCGCGCCTGGTTCGACGATCCGCTATTCGTTAAAACGCCTCTCGGCCTGACGCCAACCCCGCTGATGACCAGCATGGAGCAGGATCTGGCGGACTGGATGCAGATGGGCAACCAGATCCTCGATAAGCCGCATCACGCCACGCCCAGCGGCCTGAAGTTCGAGCTGGCGGCGGAAATGCCGCTGATGATGATCCTCTTTGATACCCTTGCCCGGCAGATCTACCAGCGCTATCCCCAGGCGCTGATCCGCCTGCGCGGCTGGGACTATGATTCGCTGGACGCCATTATTCGCGGCGAGGTTGATATTGGATTTTGCGGGCGGGAAACGCACCCGCGTTCACGCGAACAGCTGAGCCAGCTGCCGTGGTATATCGATTTTGAGGTGCTGTTTACCGACCTGCCGCAGGTGTGGCTGCGCGCGGATCATCCGGCCCTCAGCGAAGAGTGGAATCTGGAGACATTTTTACGCTACCCGCATATCAATATCAGCTGGGAACAAATCGATACCTGGGCGCTGGACGACGTATTGCAGGATTTGGGGCACAAGCGCACCGTCGCCCTGACCCTGCCGGGCTTTGAGCAATCGCTGTTTATGGCCGCCCAGCCGGATCACCACATGCTGGCGACGGCACCGCGCTACTGCCACCACTATAACCGCCAGCACCAGCTGCCGCTGGTGTCCCGGCCTCTCCCGCTGGAGCCCCAGCTGCTGGAAAAAGTCCGGGTGCCGTTCGTCCTGCTGTGGCATAAGCGTAACAGCTACAACCCCAAAATCGTCTGGCTCAGGGAAACCCTGAAACGACTCTATACGGATCCGCTATAGCGACGTTATACGTATCACCCTCTCTTTGTTACGCAAGAATTTGTAAAATTCACATAATCCCCCTTTTCAAGGGATGATTTCCGCATTAAAACCTATCAATTCCAGGCGATAATGTAATTCTCAATTTTTATCTCTGCCCATTAATCACGGAGCGACGAATGGCAACGCATTTTGCAAGAGGGATACTAAGCGCAAGGGAGCCGCTATCGACACGCCTGTCGGCGGCCTGTCATCAAACCGCCCAAAGTTTGCCGGAGTACCGACAAACCCGCTACCGCGCATCGCGGTCGCTGCTCGCAGAGCTGCTGTTTATGCTGTACGGCATTAGCGAGCTTCCCGAAATCATCAGAGAAGCCGACGGCAGGCCGGTCTTTCGCGACAGCCACCTTCCCCGCTTTTCCATTTCATATGCCGGAAATATCGTTGGCGTCACGCTGACAACGGAAGGCGACTGCGGCCTGGACATGGAGCTGCAGCACGCTTCTCGCGGCGTGCATCCGCTGCACGACGCCAATCGGTATGTTTTCAACAGCAACGAAAATCTCTGGATTAACAACCAGTACGATCCTGATGAAGCTCGCGCCCAGCTGGTCGCGCTGCGCCGCAGCGTCCTCAAGCTCACCGGCGAAGCGCCCGTGCGCCTGCAGCTGCTGCCAGGCGCAGGTCGGCTGCGTACCGCCAACATGCAGCCTATAGAGGCGCTCTGCGACGCCGAGTCGGTGCTGGTCTGGTCCATTGCCGCTACGCCGGGTATCGGCCAGCTTAAGGTCTGGGAATACGCGGGGAGCGACGGCTGGCGTACCCTGCCGGACGCCCAGGCGCGTGCGAAAGAGCCCGCAGCCCGCCTGATGCGCTTCACCAGCCTGCCGGTGGAAAAAGCACTCTCCCTCAACTGACCGGTTCGTCCGGCCATCATGATGCAAAGGAGCAATCATGTCTGATACGTTGAAAGTTGTTACGTTACTCGGAAGTCTGCGCAAAGAGTCGTTTAATGGCATGGTTGCACGCACCCTGCCGGGCATCGCGCCTGCGGGGATGGCGATCTCCGCGCTGCCGTCGATTGGCGACATTCCGCTATACGATGCGGATGTTCAGCAGGAAGAGGGATTCCCGCAAAGCGTGCTGGAGATTGCCCGCCAGATTCGCGAAGCGGATGGGGTGGTCATCGTGACGCCGGAGTATAACTACTCGGTTCCCGGCGGCCTGAAAAATGCGATTGACTGGCTATCTCGCCTGCCTGAACAGCCCCTCTCAGGGAAGCCGGTACTGATCCAAACCAGCTCGATGGGCGCTATCGGCGGCGCGCGCTGCCAGTATCACCTGCGGCAGATTCTGGTGTTCCTCGACGCGATGGTGATGAACAAGCCTGAGTTTATGGGTGGGGTTATTCAGAACAAGGTCGATCCGCAGTCGGGAGAAGTGGTCGATCAGAGCACGCTCGATCATCTCAGCGGCCAGCTGAGCACCTTTGGCGACTATATTCAGCGCGTTAAAGCCTAAGTGACAGCCCTCTCCCTGTTGGGAGAGGGTTAAGTGCGGGTAAATCAGTGGGCGTCGATAAACACAATTTTCAGCACGAACAGCAGGGATACGATAATCACGCACGGGCTGAGGTCGCGCAGGCGGCCGGTGCCAATCTTCATCACGCAGTAGGAGATAAAGCCCAGGGCGATACCTTCGGTGATCGAGAAGCTAAACGGCATCATCACCGCGGTAATGAACGCCGGTACCGCTTCCGTCAGATCGTCCCACTTCACGCGCGCCAGGCTGGAGGTCATCAGCACGCCGACGTAGATTAACGCACCGGCGGCAGCGTAGGCTGGCACCATTCCCGCCAGCGGCGACAGGAAAATAACCAGCAGGAACAGAATGCCGACAACGACCGCCGTCAGGCCGGTACGTCCGCCGACGGAGACGCCGGAGGAGGATTCGATATAGGCCGTGACCGACGAGGTGCCGATAAAGGAGCCCGCGACGGAAGAGACGCTGTCCACGAACAGCGCCTGCTTCATGCGCGGGAATTTACCTTTCTCATCAGCAAGACCGGCTTTATCCGTCACCCCAATCAGGGTACCGGAGGAGTCAAACAGGTTGACCAGCATAAAGGAGAAGATAACGCCGGCCAGGCCAAGATTAAACGAACCGGCTAAATCAACATGACCGACAACCGTCATCACGCTCGGCGGCGCAGAAACGATGCCGGTGTAGTGAACATCACCCAGCATCCAGCCCAGCAGCGTTGTCACTACGATAGAAACCAGGACCGCCGCGTGGATGTTACGCGACGCCAGAATGGCGATGATAAAGAAGCCGAGGATCCCCAGCAGCACGCTGTGGGAGGTCAGGTTACCGATGCTGACCAGCGTGTCCTGGTTGGCAACAATTACGCCCGCATTTTTCAGCCCCATCATACCGATGAACAGGCCAATCCCGCTGGTGATGCCCACCCGCAGGCTTACCGGAATATTGGCAATCATCCAGTAGCGTACGCGGAAAATCGTCAGCAGCAGCAGGCCGACGGCGCCCCAGAAAATAGCCCCCATCCCCACCTGCCACGGCAGGCCCATTGCCTGAACCACCACAAAGGCGAAGAAGGCGTTGAGGCCCATTGCCGGCGCCAGGGCGACGGGCAGGTTAGCAAACAGCCCCATCATAATACTGCCGAATGCCGCGATCAGGCAGGTCGTCACAAACACGGCGCTGGTATCCATACCCGCCACGCCGAGAATCTGTGGGTTAACGAAAACAATGTAGACCATCGTCAGGAAGGTGGTGAAACCTGCGATCGCTTCGGTGCGTGCCGTCGTGCCGTGTTCACGCAGCTTGAACACGCGCTCCAGCAGACCCTGGCCAGAAGACTGGCTGGTTTGTTGTTGACTCATTATCGGTTTCCGAACAAAGGAGGGAAAATTCGAGGCTATCCTATACCAAAATGCGACACCTGGTGCAGTTGTGTGTTAATTTTTTTTCATTGCTTTTGCTTATACGGCAACGATTGCGTCCCGCAAATCTGCATTACGAAAACGTTAAACTTGTTAAAATGGAAACAGCATGTCCCCAATAGAAGCCCTGTTTTTCGACTGTGACGGCACGCTGGTCGACAGCGAAGTAATCTGTTCCCGCGCCTATGTTCACATGTTCAAAGAGTTCGGCATTACGCTGGATTTAGAAGAGATCTTTAAGCGCTTCAAAGGCGTAAAGCTCTACGAAATCATCGATACCATAAACGAGGAGTACGGCGTTAGCCTGCAAAAGGCGACGCTTGAGCCGGTCTATCGTGACGAGGTGGCGCGCCTGTTTGATTCAGAGCTGGAGGCTATCGCCGGCGCGCAAGCGCTGCTGGACGCGGTGACCGTTCCCCAGTGCGTGGTCTCGAACGGCCCGGTCAGCAAAATGCAGCACTCGCTCGGCAGAACCGGCATGTTGCACCATTTCCCCGACAGGCTGTACAGCGGCTACGATATTCAGCGCTGGAAGCCCGATCCGGCGCTGATGTTCCACGCGGCGAAGGCGATGAACGTTAACGTCGAAAACTGCATTCTGGTGGATGACTCCAGCGCCGGTGCCCGGTCGGGAATTGATGCCGGAATGGAGGTGTTCTACTTCTGCGCCGATCCGCACAACCCGCCGATCGTGCATCCGAAAGTGACGATGTTTACCGATTTAGCGCAGCTTCCGGCGCTGTGGAAAGCGCGGGGCTGGGAAGTGACCCGTTAAGCTCCCGGCGTCGCTGCGCTCGGCCGGGCCAGGGTTGCGCGAGATCCCGTTGCCCCGGCCAGCGTCGCGCGGCCGGGGAGCGGTGGTTACTCTTTCGGATCTTTACCCGCCAGCAGCTTATCCAGCTCATCGCCGCCAACGTGGCGGAAGTCCTGGCCTTTGACGAAGTAGAAGATATATTCGCAGATGTTCTGGCAGCGGTCGCCGATGCGCTCAATCGAGCGGGCGCAGAACAGGGCGGTCAGCACGCTCGGAATCGTACGTGAATCTTCCATCATATAGGTCATCAGCTGACGCACGATGCCCTCATACTCCTGATCCACTTTCTTATCTTCACGATAGATACGCACGGCTTCGTCCAGATCCATTCGCGCAAAGGCGTCGAGCACATCGTGCAGCATCTGCACGGTGTGGCGGCCGAGCGACTCCAGGCTCACCAGCAACGGCTGATGCTGCTGGGAGAACTTCTCCAGCGCCGTGCGGCAAATTTTATCCGCCACGTCACCGATACGTTCCAGCTCGGCGATGGTTTTGATAATCGCCATCACTAAGCGCAGGTCGCTGGCGGTCGGCTGACGTTTGGCAATGATGCGCACGCAGGCTTCATCGATGGCCACTTCCATCATATTGACCTGCTTATCACCATCGATAACGCGCTTGGCCAGCTCGCTGTCCTGGTTGTGCATCGCGGTGATCGCATCAGAAAGCTGCTGCTCCACCAGCCCACCCATCGTCATCACCTGGGTGCGGATATACTCCAGTTCAGCGTTGAACTGGCCGGAAATATGTTTATTGAGATTTAGGTTATCCATCGTTCCTCCAGATGCCCAAAAGATTTCTGGCCATAGCGAGGCGGCAAGAGCGCAAATCCCCGGTCGCGTAGAGCGCTACGTAACCGGGGTGAGCAAAGGCAGCCAGCGCGGGTACAGCCTGAAAGCTGAGGAGCATATCAACCGTAGCGGCCGGTAATGTAATCTTCAGTTTGCTTCTTAGCGGGCTTCGTAAACAGATCGTCCGTGTTGCTGAATTCAATCAGCTCGCCAAGATACATAAATGCCGTATGGTCAGAACAACGCGCAGCCTGCTGCATGTTGTGAGTAACGATAACGACGGTGTAATCCTGCTTCAGCTCGGTGATCAGCTCTTCAATGCGCCCGGTGGAAATCGGATCCAGCGCGGAGCACGGTTCATCGAGCAATAGCACTTCCGGGCGAATCGCGATACCGCGCGCAATGCACAAACGCTGCTGCTGGCCGCCGGAGAGAGAGTAGCCGCTCTGATGGAGCTTATCTTTGGTTTCGTTCCACAATGCGGCCTTGGTCAGCGCCCACTGCACGCGCTCGTCCATATCGGTGCGCGACAGCTTTTCAAACAGGCGAACGCCAAAGGCGATATTGTCATAAATCGACATCGGGAACGGCGTCGGCTTCTGGAAGACCATCCCGACCTTGGCGCGCAGCAGGGCGATATCCTGAGTGTTGGTCAGAATATTATCGCCATCCAGCAAAATTTCGCCTTCCGCGCGCTGCTCCGGATACAGCTCAAACATTTTGTTGAACGTCCGCAGCAGGGTCGACTTACCGCAGCCTGACGGGCCGATAAACGCCGTAACCTGGTTTTTGGAAATATCCAGGTTGATGTTTTTCAGGGCATGGAATTTTCCGTAGTAGAAGTTCAGGTTACGAACTGAAAGCTTACCCGGGATAGTATTCACCATACTCATCAATCTCTTCCTCATTCAGCGCCGCGTTTCGCCGCGCTGCAAAAAATTAACCGTGTTTATTCTTCGCGAAAACCACGCGCGCCAGAACGTTCAGCAGCAGTACGCACAGGGTGATAATCAATACCCCGGCCCATGCCAGTTGCTGCCACTCCGCAAACGGACTCATGGCAAATTTGAAAATCGTTACCGGCAGGTTGGCGATCGGCTGCATCATGTCGGTACTCCAGAACTGGTTGGAGAGCGCGGTAAACAGCAGCGGCGCCGTTTCCCCGGCGATACGCGCGATAGCCAGCAGGATGCCCGTCATGATGCCGGAAACCGAGGCTTTCAGGGTGATCGCGGAAATCATGCGCCATTTCGGCGTCCCCAGGGCGTAAGCCGCTTCACGCAGGCTGTCCGGCACCAGCTTCAGCATATTCTCGGTGGTACGAATCACGATCGGCACCTGCAGCAGCGCCAGCGCAATAACGCCCGCCCAGCCGGAGAAGTGCTGCATCTGTGCGACCACGATGGTGTAAACGAACAGGCCCACCACGATAGACGGGGCGGAGAGCAGGATATCGTTAATAAAACGAATCACTTCCGCCAGCGCGGATTTACGGCCATATTCCGCCAGATAAATCCCCGCCATGATGCCCAGCGGCGTGCCGAAGATCGTTGACCACAGGATCAGCAGGCCGCTGCCCGCGAGGGCGTTAGCCAGGCCGCCGCCAGCGGTGTTCGGCGGCGGGGTCATTTCGGTGAACAGCGCCAGGCTCATGCCGTCAATGCCGCGGGTCACCGTGGCCATCAGGATCCAGATAAGCCAGAACAGACCAAATACCATCGTCCCCATTGAGAGACCCAGCGCGATCCGGTTTTTCAGGCGCCGCTTAGCCTGCATTTTACGGCGGGACTCCGCCAGCTCGGCGGTGGTTTGTAGCTCAATCGTCGCCATTAGCGCGCTCCCTCATTCTTCGCCAGACGCATCACCATGAACTTAGATGCGGCCAGAACAATAAAGGTAATAACGAACAGAATCAGACCCAGCTCCATCAGCGCGGCAACGTGCAGGCCGGACTCGGCTTCGGCAAACTCGTTCGCCAGCGCGGAGGTGATACTGTTGCCCGGCATATACAGCGAAGCGCTATCCAGCTGGTAGGTGTTACCGATAATAAAGGTCACCGCCATAGTTTCCCCCAGCGCGCGCCCCAGACCGAGCATCACCCCGCCTATCACCCCGTTGCGGGTAAAGGGCAGCACAATGCGCCAGATAACCTCCCAGGTGGTGCAGCCGATGCCGTAGGCTGACTCTTTCATCATCACCGGCGTCTGCTCGAACACATCACGCATAACCGCGGCAATATAAGGGATGATCATGATGGCCAGAATGACGCCGGCCGCCAGAATACCGATACCAAACGCCGGTCCCGCAAACAGGGCGCCGACGAAAGGAATGGTCGACATGATGTTGCCAACCGGCTCCTGGAAGTAGGTGGCGAACAGCGGCGCAAAGATAAACAGGCCCCACATGCCGTACACGATACTCGGAATAGCCGCCAGCAGTTCGATCGCAATACCGAGAGGACGCTTAAGCCAGGCGGGAGAGAGTTCGGTCAGGAACAGCGCAATGCCGAAGCTCACCGGAACGGCAATCAGCAGCGCGATAAATGAGGTAACCAGCGTACCGTAGATCGGAACCAGCGCCCCGAAGACTTCGTTCGGCGCATCCCACTCTTTAGTCCACAAAAAGGAAAAACCAAACTTTTGAATGCTTGGCCACGAAGAGATAATCAGGGAAACGATGATGCCGCCCAGCATCAATAGCACAATCAGCGCCGCCAGTTTGACCAGCACGCCGAAAATTATGTCACCCTTTTTCCCCGGAGGGTTGAATGCCGGCTTGGTTGCAGCCATAGGTTACTCTTTAAGTTCGGGTCCGAAAGGCCGCTATATTACTGACCTGTTAGACAAAGGTAATGCTATACCCAAAATAATTCGCGCCGCAGCAACCTGGCCTGCAGCGCGAAGTATAGCGAGTATTAGTACAGCGCTTTACCGCTGCTGTCTTTCACGTTGGTTTTCCATGCAGCGCGAACCTGCTCAACCACGCTTTCCGGCAGCGTTGCGTAATCCAGCGCGTTAGCTTCTTTACCGCCGTTTTTATACGCCCAGTCGAAGAACTTCAGCACTTCAGCCGTCTGCTCAGGCTTGCTGGAAGCCTTGTGCACCAGGATAAAGGTGGTTGAGGTGATCGGCCATGCATTTTCACCTTTCTGGTTAGTCAGGTCCTGAGCAAAGGACTTGCTCCAGTCGATACCTTTCGCGGCGTTCGCGAAGTTATCTTCGGTTGGGCTAACCGGCTTGCCGTCAGCAGACAGCAGCTTGGTGTAGGCGAGGTTGTTTTGTTTCGCATAGGCGTACTCAACGTAGCCAATGGAACCCGGCAGACGCTGAACGAAAGCGGCGATACCGTCGTTACCTTTACCGCCCAGACCGGTCGGCCAGTTAACGGTAGAACCTGCGCCGATTTTGGATTTCCACTCTTCGTTCACTTTCGCCAGGTAGCTGGTGAAGACGAAGGAGGTACCGGAGCCATCAGCACGACGAACCACGGCAATATTCTGTGCCGGCAGCTTCTTGCCTGGGTTGAGTTTGGCAATCGCTTCGTCATCCCACTTCTTAATTTTGCCCAGGTAGATGTCGCCCAGCGTTTTACCGTCCAGCACCAGCTCACCGGACTTCACGCCTGGCAGGTTAACGGCCAGCACCACGCCGCCGATAACGGTTGGGAACTGGAACAAACCTTCCTGAGCCAGCTTGTCGTCAGCCAGAGGAGCATCAGAAGCACCGAAATCAACGGTGTTGGCAATAATCTGTTTTACACCACCGGAAGAGCCGATGCCCTGGTAGTTCACTTTATTGCCGGTCTCTTTCTGATAGGTATCAGCCCATTTGGCATACACCGGCGCAGGGAAAGTTGCGCCTGCGCCCGTCAGACTTGCTGCTGCAAATGCAGAAAAAGCGCTCATAGATAAGGTCGCGGCGACAACTGTTGCGACGGTGGTACGCATAACGTTCATAATGTCTCCTGCTGGATTCGTAAATCGTTGTTTCGAGGCTATGGTGAGCAAAATAGGACAAAGAGGTGACAGTAAAATGTACGAATTATTACAGTTTTATGACAGGCAAAAAGGTGCGAAACAGAATAAAATAAAAACACTATAAATCATGGTGTTAATTATTTAAGTGACGGGAATTTTGCGGGAATATTTTATTTTTTTGACAGCCAAAATCGTCGTCAAAGATGACAGTTTGTCATAAACCAGCGTCGCCAAATTTTTTACGCTGCGATAAAAAACGATCGGCGGGTAACAAAAAGGGCCACCGAATGGCAGCCCTTGTAAGGTGAGCTGTACTCTATTCTACGGTTACCGATTTGGCCAGGTTACGCGGCTGGTCAACGTCGGTGCCTTTAATCAGCGCCACGTGATAGGCCAGCAGCTGCAGCGGCACGGTGTAGAAGATTGGCGCGATCGCCTCTTCAACATGCGGCATCTGGATGATGTGCATATTGTCGCTGCTGCTAAAGCCAGCATCACCGTCGGCAAAGACGTACAGCTGGCCGCCGCGGGCGCGAACTTCTTCAATGTTGGATTTGAGCTTCTCCAGTAGTTCGTTGTTCGGTGCGACCACAATAACCGGCATCTCGGCGTCAATCAGGGCCAGAGGACCGTGCTTCAGCTCGCCGGCAGCGTAGGCTTCCGCGTGGATATACGAGATCTCTTTCAGCTTCAGCGCCCCTTCAAGGGCAATAGGGTACTGATCGCCACGTCCGAGGAACAGCGCGTGGTGCTTATCAGAGAAGCTTTCCGCCAGCGCTTCAATACGCTTGTCCTGCGACAGCATCTGTTCGATTCGGCTCGGTAACGCCTGCAGACCGTGCACGATATCGTGCTCAATCGCCGCATCCTGGCCCTTCAGACGCGCCAGCTTCGCCACCAGCATCAGCAGCACGGTCAGCTGAGTGGTGAAGGCTTTGGTGGAAGCCACGCCGATTTCGGTGCCCGCTTTGGTCATCAGCGACAGATCGGACTCGCGAACCAGCGACGAGCCAGGGACGTTGCAAATAGCCAGAGAGCCAAGATATCCCAGCTCTTTCGACAGGCGCAGAGCGGCCAGAGTATCCGCCGTCTCGCCGGACTGGGAGAGCGTGATCATCAGGCTGTTGCGGCGTACAGCCGATTTGCGATAGCGGAATTCAGAGGCAATTTCGACATCGCACGGCACGCCGGCCAGCGCTTCAAACCAGTAGCGAGAAACCATCCCGGAGTTATACGAAGTGCCGCAGGCGACAATCTGGATATGCTCAACCTGAGACAGCATCTCGTTGGCGTTAACGCCCAGCTCGCTCAGATCGACTTCTCCGTGGCTAATGCGCCCGGAGAGGGTGTTCTTGATTGCGTTCGGCTGTTCGTAGATCTCTTTTTGCATGTAGTGGCGGTAGATGCCCTTATCGCCCGCGTCGTACTGCAGGTTGGATTCGATATCCGGGCGTTTAACCTCCGCGCCTGACTTATCAAACACCACCACCGAGCGGCGGGAAACTTCCGCGATATCGCCCTCTTCGAGGAAGATAAAGCGGCGGGTCACCGGCAGCAGCGCCAGCTGATCGGAGGCGATGAAGTTCTCCCCCATGCCCAGACCGATAACCAGCGGGCTGCCTGAGCGAGCGGCCAGCAGGGTGCCCGGATCGCGGGTATCCACGATCACGGTACCGTAAGCGCCGCGCAGCTGTGGGATAGTGCGCAGAACGGCTTCCCGCAGAGTGCCGCCTTGCTCCAGCTCCCAGTGCACCAGGTGAGCAATCACTTCCGTATCAGTCTCTGATACGAAAACATAGCCGCGCGACTGCAGCAGCTCGCGCAGCGGTTCATGGTTTTCGATGATTCCGTTGTGGACCACCACAATATGTTCAGAAACATGCGGATGCGCATTGCTCTCCGACGGCTCGCCGTGGGTCGCCCAGCGGGTATGGGCAATCCCCGTACCGCCGTGCAACGGCTGCTCTTCTACCGCCTGAGCCAGCATCTGTACCTTACCGAGCCGACGAACGCGGGACATATGTCCTTCGTTATCAACCACTGCCAGACCGGCAGAGTCATAGCCACGGTATTCCAGACGACGTAAACCTTCGATAAGGATTTCAGCAATATCACGCTGCGCGACTGCGCCAACAATTCCACACATAGTTAAATTTCCTGATAATGGCGTTATGCCATGCGTTGTCGCTGACCTGTGTTTTACCCAACGCATTTGCCGTTGGGTAATGCCCTTTTCGGGCGCCCCGAGCCTTGTAGAGAGTGGGGCTATTTTTATGGTTACTGCCGTGGGGGGAGGATTATTTTATCCTCTCACCCCGGCCCTCATCCCAAAAGGACGAGGGATAAATGACCTACTTTTTCTTCACCGGACGCTGCCAGCCCTGCTTGTGGACCTGCGGCACGCGGCTTAATACCAATTCATTATCAGCGATATCGCGGGTTACCGTCGTACCGGCGGCAATCGTCGCGCCGTTGCCTACGGTGACGGGCGCCACCAGCTGGCTGTCCGAGCCGACAAACACGTCGTTGCCGATAATGGTTTTAAATTTATTGGCACCGTCATAGTTACAGGTGATGGTACCTGCACCGATATTGACGTTATCGCCGATTTCCGCATCGCCAAGGTAGGAGAGGTGCCCCGCCTTCGAGCCTTTACCCAGCCGCGCTTTCTTCATTTCGACAAAGTTGCCGACGTGGGCGCCTTCCAGCAGCTCCGCCCCCGGACGCAGACGAGCAAAAGGTCCGATAGTGCAGGCAGCCTGCAGGTGGGCATCTTCCACCACCGAGTACGGGCTGATTTCGCAGTCATCGCCGATGGTGCTGTTCTTAATCACGCAGCCGGTACCAATTTTCACCCGTTCGCCCAGCACCACGTTGCCCTCAAGGATAACGTTAGTATCAATCTCAACGTCGCGCCCGTGCGTCAGGGTGCCGCGGAGATCAAAACGAGCCGGATCGCGCAGCATCACGCCCGCCAGCAGCAGTTTTTTCGCCTGTTCAGACTGATAGACGCGCTCGAGGCGGGAGAGCTGCAGGCGGTTGTTGACGCCTTCAACTTCGCTTAAACGCTGCGGGTGGACGGCAACGATTTCCCGGCCTTCCTGATACGCCATGGCGATGATATCGGTAATGTAGTATTCGCCCTGGACGTTGTTATTCGTCAGCTTCGCCAGCCAGCGTTTTAAATCCGCGCCGCCGGCGATGAGGATCCCGGTGTTAATTTCCTGAATTTGACGCTGCGCTTCGCTGGCATCTTTATGCTCAACGATGCCGCTTACCCGGCCGTTTTCACGGGTGATGCGTCCATAGCCGCTCGGATCGTCCAGCTTTACCGTCAGCAGACCAATCCCGCCCTGCGGTTTGGCGGCGCGCAGGCGCTGCAGGGTATCGACGGAGATCAGCGGGACGTCGCCGTACAGCATCATGATGTCTTCATCATCGGCAAAGAAAGGTGCCGCCTGCTGCATCGCATGGCCGGTTCCCAGCTGTTCCGCCTGCAGAACCCAGTTAAGGTTGTCTTCATGCAGCGTTTGACGCAGCAGATCGCCGCCGTGGCCATACACAAGGTGTACGGAAGAGGCGCCTAAATCTTTAGTAGCATCAATGACATGCTGAACCATTGGCTTCCCAGCCAGAGCGTGCAGCACCTTGGGAAGATCGGAATACATGCGGGTCCCTTTGCCTGCGGCAAGGACAACCACGCTCATCGCACTGTTTGACATACGCATCCTGACAGCTGTTAGAACGAAAAGTAAAAGCCTTTCACGTTGAAATTACTACATATTTTTCATCATGAAACGAGACGAGGATAAAACGCTCAGGCTCAACGCTATACACCATTTTATGGCGCTATTTTTAGTCACTGCAAATCAGTTTATCTCCGAAAAAACCCGCTAAGAGAGATGAATATTTGCTATCCCTCTGCTTTTTCTGTTTTTTCGACGCCTGAATAAAGCGAAAACACAAAATTAAAACATGGTTTTATTATTCATTTATTGTGACGCGGTAAATAGAAACACCGTTTCATTACGATGATAATGCTGCTCATTATTTACTCTGGAGAAAAAAATGAATAAAAAAATCCCTTTGGCATTAGCCCTTTGTAGCGCAATTATCGCATTGCCGCTGCACGCTGGCGAGGCTCATGTCTGGCGAGGTATCGCTTTTGGTCAATCAACCGACGTTAATTTCTCCTCCAACGTCCTGCCGGAAAAAATCGGGGTGAATGACGTTACGATAGCAGGTAAAAAGCTGACGCCCCAGGATACTGCCGATCTCAGCGCTCCCGTCACCATTGAGAGTCGGGGAGGCAAGATCGCGAATTCGCATGATGGCCTGACCTTCTTTTATACCATGCTGCCGGTTAGCCAAAACTTTGTCCTGCAGGCGACGGTCACGGTGGATCAGTTCGGCCCGGAGAACGGCGCCCTTCCAGCAGCGCAGGAAGGCGCCGGGCTGCTGGTGCGTGATGTTATCGGTCTGCCGCGCCAGCAGCCTTTAAAGGTGGGCTATGAAGAGTTTCCAGCAGCATCGAATATGCTCATGAACGCGATCGTGACCCAGGATAAGAAAGATCATGCGCATATAAAACTGCAGGCGATCGGCCGGGAAGGAATTTCCCAGCCCTGGGGCAATGCCGGTTCTTCTATTACCAGGCAGAGCTACAAAGAGAATATCGATCTCCGGCAAACCCCAGCCTTTCAGCTCAAGCTGGAACGCACTAACGACGGTTTCATCACCTCATGGGCGCCGACGGGCAGCAGCGAATGGGTAAGCAAGAAGGTTCCCCGCAGCGACACGATTGCCCAGCAGGATAAAGACCATTACTACGTCGGCTTTTTCGCCTCGCGTAATGCCAAAATCACCATCAGCAACGCCTCGCTGACGACTTCAGCAGCCAGGACGCAGGCTTCTCCGCCCTATATTGCGAAAGCCTGGCCGGTTGTGATGCAGATTGCCTCTGGCGCCCAAAGCCAGAGCGCGGAGTATATTCTGCAGGCGCGGGCTAACTATGACGGGCGCTTCACCGTCCGCCAGGACGAAGTCATCATCGGCAAGGACATCGCCGTCAAAGCCGGGGAGATGTTTACGCAACCCGCCACGCTCAAAGACAGGAACACCTTCGAGGTGCTGTTTACGCCGGCCACCAGCGGCAAGCCGGTGGCGCAAACGCTGACGGTTGAACGCAGCGTCGGCGTCGAAGGCCGTACCCTCTACGTTTCTGCGCAAGGGCAGGCGAACGCCAGCGGAACGGCTGACGCTCCGCTCACTCTCTCCCGCGGCGTGGAGCTACTGCCGGCTGGCGGCACGCTTATCTTAGCCGCCGGAGACTATCCGCAAACGCAGATCCCGCTCAGCGCCAGCGGGCTCAAAGGGCAACCCAAGACGCTGCGGGCCGACGGAAAGGCGGTCATTCACGGCCTGCAGCTCGACGCCAGCTACTGGCACATCAAGGGGATCGCCGTCACCGATAAAAGCCTGCGCGTGCAGGGCAGTCATAATCTGATTGAGAACGTCACCGCTTATCGCAACGATGATACCGGGATTCAAATTTCCTCTCCGCCGGACGTGGGGCGCCCGCTGTGGGCCAGCTACAACCGGGTGGTCAACTCCGAATCGTTCAGTAATGAAGATCCGGGCAAGATTAACGCCGATGGTTTTGCGGTAAAAATGCGGGTGGGCGAGGGAAACCGGCTCGAAGGGTGCTACTCCTACGATAATATCGACGACGGATTTGACCTGTTCAACAAGATTGAAGATGGCGCCAATGGCGTTGTGGTGATCGAGAATTCAATTGCCCGTAATAACACCAGCAATGGTTTTAAGCTGGGTGGGGAAGGGCAGCCGGTGGCGCATGAAGTGCGCAACAGCATTGCGATTGGCAATCATCTGGACGGTTTTACGGATAACTTCAACCCCGGCAGGCTGGTGGTGGTCAACAACGTGGCGGTGGATAATCAGCGCTTTAACTACATCTTCCGCGCCAGCCCGTACGGTAAACCCGAGACTCAGGGCTCGTTTAGCGACAATATCTCCCTGCGCAGCCAGCCTGGAAAATATGATGATGCCGTGGTCGGCAATATCGACGACAGCAACTATTTTATCCACGACGGTAAGAGCATCAACGCCCAGGGAAAGAGCATTAAGAGCGACGACTATCAAACGCTGGCGCTGCCGGACCCGCTGCTGCGCCATGCGGATGGCCGTTTCAATACCGGCGATTTCCTCAGCCGTAGCCAGCCTCGTTCCTGATACTGGCCCTAAAATACAAAGGTCGCCCGCGGGCGACCTTTTACTTTCTTTCCTGCTTCACACCGCATGTGTTGTCGTTTTAGTTAGCGGTACAGCGCAAATGCAGGCCGGAGAGCGGGCTTCTTAGTTATTGAAGGTACCGAAGGTCACGTTCATAGTGCTGAAGAAGGCGATGATTTTATTGAGCAGTTTCATGATGACTTCCTGAATAGAGAGACGTTTTGATAAATTATTTTTTGTGATGTACATCACAAAAAGAAGTCTACGCCTCATTTTTTGAGCGATCAACAAAAATGAGATCATCATCACAAAATTTTTAAAATGTCTTTTTAGTTTTGAAATTACTGAAACGAAACCATAAAAAAAGCCAGCCTGGAAACCAGACTGGCTTTTTAACTTTCAAGCCGGTGTTACATCGCTTTTTTGGTCAATTCGATAACGCGCAGTTTGGCGATCGCTTTGGCCAGTTCCGCAGACGCCTGAGCGTAATCTACGTCGCCGTGAGAGCTGTTAATGTGCTCTTCCGCTTTACGCTTCGATTCCAGGGCTCGTGCTTCGTCGAGATCCTGGCCACGAATTGCCGTATCAGCCAGTACGGTCACGCTGCCAGGCTGCACTTCAAGAATGCCGCCGGACAGATAGATAAACTCTTCATGACCGTGCTGTTTAACGATGCGAATCATACCAGGCTTAATGGCGGTGAGCAGCGGGGCGTGACCCGGGAAAATACCCAGCTCACCTTCACTACCCGTTACCTGGATTTTCTCGACCAGACCAGAGAACATTTGCTTCTCTGCGCTGACGACGTCCAGGTGGTAAGTCATTGCCATATCACCCTCCGATTAAGGCGTTAAAGTTTTTTGGCTTTTTCCACGGCTTCGTCGATGGAACCAACCATGTAGAACGCCTGCTCCGGCAGGTGATCGTATTCGCCTTCCATGATGCCTTTAAAGCCACGGATGGTGTCTTTCAGGGAGACGTATTTGCCCGGTGAACCGGTAAATACTTCTGCCACGAAGAACGGCTGGGACAGGAAGCGCTGGATCTTACGCGCGCGAGCTACCACCAGTTTATCTTCTTCAGACAGCTCATCCATACCGAGGATGGCGATGATGTCTTTCAGTTCCTGATAACGTTGCAGCAGAGACTGTACGCCACGCGCGGTGTCGTAGTGTTCCTGACCAACAACCAGCGGATCCAGCTGACGGCTGGTGGAGTCCAGCGGGTCAACGGCCGGGTAGATACCCAGAGACGCGATCTGACGGCTCAGTACCACGGTTGCATCTAAGTGAGCAAAGGTGGTTGCTGGGGATGGGTCAGTCAAGTCATCCGCAGGGACGTATACCGCCTGCACGGAAGTGATAGAACCGGTTTTGGTGGAGGTGATACGTTCCTGCAGAACGCCCATCTCTTCCGCCAGAGTCGGCTGATAACCTACCGCTGAAGGCATACGGCCCAGCAGTGCGGATACTTCCGTACCGGCCAGGGTATAACGATAGATGTTATCGACGAACAGCAGTACGTCACGACCTTCGTCACGGAATTTCTCAGCCATGGTCAGACCGGTCAGCGCAACGCGCAGACGGTTTCCCGGCGGCTCGTTCATCTGGCCGTAAACCAGGGATACTTTATCCAGAACGTTGGAGTCGGTCATCTCGTGGTAGAAGTCGTTACCCTCACGAGTACGTTCACCTACGCCCGCAAACACGGAGTAACCGGAGTGCTCGATCGCGATGTTACGGATCAGCTCCATCATGTTTACGGTTTTACCCACGCCCGCACCGCCGAACAGACCGACTTTACCGCCCTTAGCGAACGGACACATCAGGTCGATTACTTTGATGCCGGTTTCCAGCAGTTCCTGAGAGCTTGACAGCTCTTCGTAGGAAGGTGCCGCGCGGTGGATAGCCCAACGGTCTTCTTCACCGATGTCGCCTTTCATATCGATCGGCTGACCCAGCACGTTCATGATACGACCCAGCGTTGCTTTACCAACCGGGACTTCGATCGGGTGCTCGAGGTCTTTAACTTCCAGACCACGACGCAGACCGTCGGAAGAACCCATGGCGATAGCACGTACGATACCACCGCCGAGCTGCTGCTGAACTTCCAGCACCAGACTCTCGTTACCATTTTGTACCTCAAGAGCATCGTACACGCGCGGTACGGCATCCTGAGGGAATTCGACGTCAACCACGGCGCCGATTACCTGGACAATTTTTCCAGTAGCCATCTTGAATCCTCTACGAATTAACCTGGTTATACCGCGGATGCACCACCGACGATTTCGGTGAGTTCCTGAGTAATGCTGGCCTGACGAGCTTTGTTGTATACCAACTGCAGCTCTTTAATCAGGCTGCCGCCATTATCGGTAGCGGCTTTCATCGCCACCATACGTGCGGCCTGCTCGCTGGCCAGGTTTTCTACCACGCCCTGATAAACCTGAGACTCAACGTAGCGACGCAGGAGGGTATCCAGCAGCGCTTTTGGATCTGGCTCATACAGGTAATCCCAGGATTTACGCTTCAGATCAGCATCGTCTGACGCCGGTAGCGGCAGCAGCTGAGTAATGGTCGGAGCCTGAGACATGGTATTAATAAATTTGTTGCTGACAACGTACAGCTTGTCCAGACGGCCTTCATCATAGGCCTGCAACATCACTTTTACCGGACCGATCAGTTCGGACAGGGACGGATTATCACCCATGCCGGTCACCTGAGCGACAATATTGCCGCCCACGGAATTAAAGAAAGAAACGCCTTTAGAGCCGATCATTGCGATATCGCACTGAACGCCTTTATCGGACCAGACTTTCATATCCGCCAGCAGCTTTTTGAACAGGTTAATGTTCAAGCCACCGCACAGACCACGGTCGGTCGACACCACCAGGTAGCCTACGCGCTTAACGTCGCGTTCTTCCAGGTAAGGGTGCTTATATTCCAGATTACCGTTCGCAAGGTGACCAATCACTTTGCGCATGGTCTCTGCATAAGGACGGCTGGCCGCCATGCGATCCTGCGATTTACGCATTTTGGAAGCGGCGACCATTTCCATCGCTTTAGTGATCTTCTGCGTGTTCTGGACGCTTGCGATCTTACTACGTATCTCTTTTGCGCCGGCCATGAACTTCTCCTCAATGCCGTGCGGCTTGCCCTAAGACAAGCCGCCAGACTTTACCAGGACTGGGTTGCTTTGAAGGAGTCGAGGATGCCTTTCAGCTTGCCTTCGATCTCGTCGTTATAGCCACCGGTCTGGTTAATCTCTTGCATCAGCGGAGCGTGGTCACGGTCAACGTAAGCCAGCAGAGCGGCTTCGAAGCTACCGATTTTCGCCAGTTCCACATCTTCGAGGTAACCGCGTTCAGCAGCAAACAGGACCAGGCCCTGCTGTGCTACAGACATCGGCGCATACTGTTTCTGTTTCAGCAGCTCGGTTACTTTCTGACCATGGCTCAGCTGTTTACGGGTTGCTTCGTCCAGATCGGATGCGAACTGAGAGAACGCAGCCAGTTCACGATACTGTGCCAGAGCGGTACGAATACCACCGGACAGTTTCTTGATGATCTTGGTCTGAGCAGCACCACCAACACGGGATACGGAGATACCCGGGTTGACCGCCGGACGAATACCGGAGTTAAACAGGTTGGTTTCCAGGAAGATCTGACCATCGGTAATGGAAATTACGTTAGTCGGAACGAATGCGGAAACGTCACCAGCCTGAGTTTCGATAATCGGCAGCGCGGTCAGGGAACCTGTTTTACCTTTCACTTCACCTTTGGTGAAGTTCTCAACGTATTCAGCGTTAACGCGGGATGCGCGCTCCAGCAGACGGGAGTGGAGGTAGAACACGTCGCCTGGGAATGCTTCACGTCCTGGCGGACGGCGGAGCAGCAGGGACACCTGACGGTAAGCAACGGCCTGTTTAGACAGGTCATCGTATACGATCAGCGCATCTTCGCCGCGGTCGCGGAAGTATTCACCCATTGCGCAACCGGCATACGGAGCCAGGTACTGCAGCGCAGCGGATTCAGAAGCGGTCGCCACAACAACGATGGTGTTGGACAGCGCGCCGTGTTCTTCCAGTTTACGTACCACGTTAGAGATGGTGGACGCTTTCTGGCCGATAGCCACGTAGACGCACTTAATGCCGGAATCACGCTGGTTGATGATCGCATCGATTGCCATCGCGGTTTTACCGGTCTGACGGTCACCGATGATCAGCTCACGCTGGCCACGGCCGATTGGGATCATTGCATCGACGGATTTATAACCGGTCTGTACCGGCTGGTCGACGGACTGACGTTCGATTACGCCCGGTGCGATAACTTCGATTGGCGAGAAGCCATCGTGTTCAACCGGACCTTTACCGTCAATGGGTGCACCCAGGGTGTTCACCACGCGGCCCAGCAGGCCACGACCGACAGGAACTTCCAGGATACGACCGGTACACTTAACCTTCATGCCTTCGGCAAGGTCAGCGTACGGACCCATCACTACCGCACCTACGGAGTCGCGCTCCAGGTTCAGGGCGATAGCGAAACGGTTACCCGGCAGAGAGATCATCTCACCCTGCATACAATCGGCCAGGCCGTGGATGCGGATAACGCCGTCACTGACGGAAACGATAGTACCTTCGTTGTGAGCCTCGCTCACAACATTGAACTGAGCAATGCGCTGCTTGATCAGTTCGCTGATTTCGGTGGAATTCAGTTGCATGCTCCAGTCCCCTTAAGACTGCAAGACGTCTGCAAGGCGATCAAGACGGCCGCGTACGCTGCCATCAATGACCATATCACCCGCACGGATGATAACACCTGCCAGTACAGACTTATCGATTTTGCAATTCAGCTTAACTTTGCGTGACAAACGTTTTTCCATCGCGTCGGCAATCTTCGCGAGCTGTTCTTCACTCAGTTGGGTGGCAGAAATAACATCTACCTCTGCGGTTGCCTCACTGGCAGCGCGCAGGTGAATGAACTGCTCAAGAACATCCGGGAGCACCTTCAGACGACCGTTTTCAGCCATAACCCGAATCAGGTTCTGGCCGCTGTCGTCCAGCTGCTCGCCGCAGACCGCGATGAACGCTTCAGAGAGCGTTTCCGGCGCCAGAGCACCGGACAGAAGCTCTGCCATTTGTTCGTTTTTAGTCACTTCAGCGGCAAACGCCAGCATATCCTGCCAGCGCTCAACACCTTTGTGTTCGACGGCAAAGTCAAAAGCTGCTTTGGCGTAGGGGCGAGCTACCGTTACAAATTCAGACATCAGCCCCTCCCTCCTTACAGTTCAGCGACAAGTTTATCCACGATGTCGCTGTTAGCAGCTTCATCCACGGAACGTTCGATGATCTTCTCGGCGCCAGCAACAGCCAGGATTGCGACCTGCTTACGCAGCTCCTCACGAGCACGTTTACGTTCGGCATCAATTTCAGCCTGCGCCTGTGCGACGATTTTGGTGCGTTCCTGTTCTGCTTCAGCTTTAGTTTCATCCAGAATCTGAGCGCGACGCTTGTTCGCCTGCTCGATGATTACCTGGGCTTCCGCTTTCGCTTTTTTCAGCTGGTCGGTCGCGTTGGCCTGTGCAAGGTCCAAATCCTTCTTAGCGCGTTCTGCAGAAGCTAAGCCGTCAGAAATCTCTTTCTGCCGCTTTTCGATGGCAGCCATTAAAGGCGGCCATACGTACTTCATGCAGAACCATACGAAAAGAACAAACGCGATGGCCTGGCCGAGGATTGTTGCGTTCATGTTCACAGCACAATACCTCTTAAATTAACTCTGTGGCTTAGGTTTCTTACGTACAACTTACTACGCGACAGCAAACATCACGTACAGACCCAGACCTACAGCGATCATCGGGATTGCATCCACCAGACCCATAACGATAAAGAACTGAGTACGCAGCAGAGGAATCAGATCCGGTTGACGCGCTGCGCCTTCCAGGAATTTGCCCCCGAGGATGCCGATACCGATCGCAGCACCGATCGCCGCCAGACCCATCATCACAGCGGCAGCCATGTACAGCAGATCCATATTCAGGTTTTCCATGACAGTCTCCAGTTTGTTTCAATAAAAACGTAGTATGTTGGTAAAAATCAATGCTCTTCGGATGCCATCGACAGATAGACGATCGTCAGAACCATGAAGATGAAGGCTTGCAGCGTAATAATCAGGATGTGGAAAATGGCCCATGGCACATTCAGAATCCACTGTGACCACCACGGCAGCAGGCCAGCAATCAGAATGAAAATCAGCTCACCGGCATACATGTTGCCGAACAGTCGCAGACCCAGAGATACAGGTTTGGACAGCAGGCTTACCCCTTCAAGGATTAAGTTGACAGGAATGAACGCCCAGTGATTGAACGGCTGCAGCGTCAGTTCTTTAACGAACCCACCCACGCCTTTCATTTTGATGCTGTAGAAAAGAATCAGGATAAACACGCCAAGCGCCATCGACAGGGTGATGTTAACGTCCGCAGACGGAACCACGCGCAGTGCAGGCAGGCCGAAAATGTGTTCACCGATGTAAGGAATCAGGTCGATTGGCAGCAGGTCCATCAGGTTCATCAGGAATACCCAGACGAACACGGTGAGGGCCAGCGGAGCAATCAGCTTGCTCTTGCCATGATACATATCTTTAACGCTGCCATGGACGAAGCCAATGGTCATCTCGATAGCCGTCTGGAGTTTACCCGGTACTCCGCTGGTCGCTTTCTTCGCAACGCTACGGAAAATGGTAAGGAACAACAGACCGAGCACCACTGAGAAGAACATGGAGTCAATGTTGAGCGTCCAGAAGGTGGCCGGGGGGTTGTGCGGATCCACCAGCGAGAAAGTACGCAGGTCCAGCTGAAGGTTATTCAGATGGTGTCCTATGTATTCCTGCGGCGTCATATTTTCTGCAGCCATGATGCCTTTTACCCTTTGTTGTTAATTACAGCTGGTGCCAGAATTTGTACCACCAGCACCAAAACCCACGTCACGATCAGCGGTAAAAATACCACTTTGAAAACGGCCAGCGCCATCACGAGGAGGGCGAAGGTCAGCAACACCTTGGAAGCTTCACCGATAGCGAAGGTCCAGGCCATTCGGCCTTTAGCTGGTGTATGCGCCTGATGACGCCAGGCAAAAATCATAAACATTATGTTTGGCACAACCACCGCCAAACCTCCGCATAGTGCAGAGATGCCCCAGAAGGGGTCTTTGAGGCTGAACAGCAGTCCACTTGCTATTACTGCCAGTAACTGAATAAACAGAAGCTTACGAGCAACGTTTCGACTCAAGAGCGACACAGACATCACGTTTTTACTCCTGCTCCCTTCGAGGTATGTCGCGTGTCGTATAAAACGTCCTTTGAGGCGAAGAGTCAAGCATCAAAAAGCGGACAAATTATACGGTGACAACCCGTGAATTCAAACAATAAGTAGCAAAATAGTGAATAAATGTTTAATTATTTTCTGACAGGCAACTTTTCCTGCATTTTGCCAATCTGTGAGCGATCATGCAAAACTGCAAATACCGAGAAAACACGGCCTATAAAGCGTGCATTAGATCACATTATAAACATTTAGGGTTTTGCTGAATTAATTTTGTTCATAAATCATGAATTTTCATCCTTTTGATATTCAACATAAAAACCAGGGACTTTTTCCAAAACAACCCTACATACATTAAAAACGTTTTATTGACATTTATAATAAATATTTAACAACCATATGCCTGTTCAGCGCCTTGATTTGTAGCGAGCTGATATTTTCAAAGTTGACTATTGTTCTGGTAAATGAATCAGCAAAAGTTAATCGCCAGAAAAGCCATAGTGAAAATATGGTTAAATGCCTCCCGATAATACCCCGGCGTTATGTTCATTTTTGTAACATCCGCAGGTGACATTTTTTCCACATTTTTTGGTAAAAATTAAATCTTTTTTGATTTAATAACCACCAGGTGGCGCTCCCCTTCCAGCTGAGGGACTCGCAGTTTAATCACCTCGCTCACCGCGTATCCGGCAGGCAAATCGGTGAGCTCCTCTGCCTGAGCCACGCCCTTAAGCGCGTAAAAATGCCCCTCTTCTGCCGGCAAATGGTGGCACCAGCTCACCATATCATTCAGCGAGGCGAACGCGCGGCTGATCACGCCATCAAACGGCGGCTCGGCCGGGAACGCCTCTACCCTACTCTGCACCGGCGTCACGTTCTCAAGCTTCAGCTCATGCTGAACCTGACGGAGAAAGCGCACGCGCTTGCCAAGGCTGTCCAGCAGGGTGAAATGGGATTCAGGGCGTACGATGGCCAGCGGAATACCGGGCAGTCCTGGACCGGTGCCGACATCGATAAAACGGCTTCCTTGAAGATAGGGTGCAACGACGATGCTGTCGAGAATATGCCGCACCAGCATCTCATTCGGGTCGCGAACGGAGGTCAGGTTGTAGGCTTTGTTCCACTTATCCAGCAGTCCAACATACGCTACCAGCTGATTTTTCTGATGATCGGTGAGCGTAATAGCCGCTTCATCCAGTAGACGAGAAAGTTTGTTGAGCACGGTCGGTACCTGTCTAAAAATAATGAGCCCGGAGGCGAAAACGCTTACCGGGCTGATGAACAACGAGGCGGAAAACGGGACGCAATCCGCCAAAAAACCTGTCTGAGGATCAGGCGCTGCGGCGCAGCATCCCCTGCTTTTTCAGCCAGACCAGCAGAATGGAGATCGCCGCAGGCGTCACGCCAGAAATGCGCGATGCCTGGCCGATTGAAGACGGTTTATGATCGTTCAGCTTGGCAATCACCTCATTGGAGAGCCCAATGACCTGACGATAATCAAGCGTAGCAGGCAGCAAGGTGTTTTCATTGCGCTGGTGTCTTTCGATCTCATCCTGCTGACGAGCGATATAGCCTTCATACTTAACCTGGATCTCAACCTGCTCAGCCGCCTGCGGGTCCTGCAGACCCGGAGCGAAAGGCGACAGCTGCACCAGCTGTTGATAGGTCATCTCCGGACGACGGAGCAGATCCTCGCCGCTGGCTTCGCGTGAGAGCGGCGCGGTGAGGTGAGCATTCACTTCTTCGACGCCTGCGGCCTGCGGGTTGACCCAGCTCGTTTTCAGTCGCTGACGCTCAAGTTCGATGCTTTCCAGCTTCTGATTGAAGCGCGCCCAGCGCTCGTCATCCACCAGACCCAGCTCGCGACCCTGTTCGGTCAGGCGCAGATCGGCGTTATCTTCGCGCAGCATCAGGCGATACTCCGCGCGGGAGGTAAACATGCGGTACGGTTCTTTGGTACCGAGGGTGCACAGATCGTCTACCAGCACGCCAAGGTAGGCCTGAGAGCGACCCGGCGCCCAGCCCTCTTTTTCGGCAGAGAAGCGACCGGCGTTCAGACCGGCAAGCAGGCCCTGGGCCGCGGCTTCTTCGTAGCCGGTGGTGCCGTTAATCTGGCCGGCGAAGAACAGACCCTGGATATATTTGCTTTCCAGCGTCGGCTTCAGGTCGCGCGGATCGAAGAAATCATACTCAATGGCGTAGCCAGGGCGAACGATTTTGGCGTTCTCCATACCCTGCATTGAGCGAACAATCTGCATCTGGACATCGAACGGCAGGCTGGTGGAGATGCCGTTCGGATAAATTTCGTTAGAGGTCAGGCCTTCCGGCTCGAGGAAGATCTGATGCTGGTTGCGATCGGCAAAGCGCATCACCTTATCTTCGATCGACGGGCAGTAGCGCGGGCCGATACCTTCAATCACCCCGGCGTACATCGGGCTGCGATCGAGGTTATTGCGGATGACGTCGTGCGTTTTCTCGTTGGTGTGGGTGATGTAGCACGGCACCTGACGCGGATGCTGATCCGCAGATCCCATGAACGAGAATACCGGCATTGGGTCATCGCCATGCTGCTGTGCCAGGACGCTGAAATCGATGGTGCGCGCGTCAATACGCGGCGGAGTACCGGTTTTCAAACGGCTGACGCGCAGCGGCAGTTCGCGTAAGCGGCGGGAGAGCGAGATCGCCGGCGGATCGCCTGCACGACCGCCGCTGTAGTTATCCAGTCCGATGTGGATCTTGCCGTCAAGGAAGGTTCCGACGGTCAGGACAACCGCTTTGGCGCGGAACTTCAGCCCCATCTGGGTCACTGCGCCGACAACGCGATCGTTTTCGACAATCAGATCCTCAACCGCCTGCTGGAAGATCATCAGATTGGGCTGGTTTTCCAGCGCCGTCCGTACCGCCTGGCGGTAGAGCACGCGGTCTGCCTGAGCCCGAGTAGCGCGTACCGCCGGGCCTTTGCTGGCGTTTAGTATCCTAAACTGAATGCCCGCATGGTCGATCGCTTTCGCCATCAGGCCGCCAAGAGCATCCACTTCTTTTACCAGGTGTCCTTTCCCAATGCCGCCAATCGCCGGGTTGCAGCTCATCTGCCCCAGAGTGTCGATATTGTGTGTCAAAAGCAGGGTCTGCTGACCCATACGCGCTGCGGCCATTGCGGCCTCAGTGCCTGCATGACCCCCGCCAATGATGATGACGTCAAAAGGATCCTGATAAAACATGGTGGTATGCCTCGCATAAAGCGGTTTGAAAATGGATTGAAGCCCGGGCCGTGGATTCTACTCAACTTTCGACTTCCGAGAAAGCTCCGGGATCTTGAGTATTTAAAAGAAGATCTTTTATTTAGAGATCTGTTTTATTGTGATCTCTTATTAGGATCGGACCTTTCTGTGGATAAGCCGGATCCGCGTTTTAAGATCAATCGGTTAAGGAGGATCACTTTCTGTGAATGATCGGTGATCCTGTTCCGTATAAGCTGGGATCAAAATGAAGGGTTATGCACAGCTCAAAAAGCAGTCAACGCTTATGCTTTGGATAACTACCGGTTGATCAGTGGTTTTAAGCATAGTTATCCACAGATGATCGGGCGATCTTTACAAAAATTAGATCAAATTTTTCCAGGATCCCAGCCAAATCTCGGCCGGATCTTCCGGAATCTCATGATCGAGGACGTTAATCTTCAGCGTTTCGCCGATCTGTTTCGCTCCGCATGCCTTCAACGCATCGTCAATCTTGTCGATTGCGCCGCAGAAGGTGTCATATTCACGGCTGCCGATCCCGACTGAGCCAAAGCGTACGGCTGAAAGGTCCGCCTTCTGCTCCTGCAGCGCCTCATAGAAAGGCAGCAGGTTGTCAGGAATATCGCCGGCACCGTGCGTTGAGGAGATAACCAGCCAGATCCCGTCCGTCGGCAGATCTTCAATCAGTGGGCCGTGCTGGATTTCGCTGCTGTAGCCCGCTTCTTCCAGCTTTTCCGCCAGATGCTCTGCTACATATTCCGCACTGCCTAAGGTGCTGCCGCTGATAAGAGTAATGTCTGCCATGATCGTCCGCTCATTTATTCAGTGTGGCACATTGTACGCTGTGTGTGAGCTGGGATCTACCTGTGGAAAATGTGGGATTAAAAAAGCCCGATCACGGGCGGATGGTACGCATAATCGGGTTTTGCAGGGAGATCAGCGTCTCGGTGGACTGAATTTCATCGATTGTTTGGATCTTGTTGATAAGTACCTGCTGAAGGGCGTCGATCGAGCGGCACATCACCTTAATAAAGATGCTGTAGTGGCCGGTGGTGTAGTAGGCCTCGGTCACCTCATCCAGGCTTTCAAGCCGGGCCAGCGCCGAAGGGTAGTCTTTAGCGCTTTTCAGGATAATGCCGATAAAGCAGCACACGTCGTAGCCGAGCTGCTTCGGATTCACGTCGATCCGCGCGCCGGTAATAATGCCCGCCTGCTTCATCTTCTCCACGCGGACGTGGATAGTCCCCGGGCTGACGCCAAACTGTTTGGCCAGTTCGGCGTAGGCGGTGCGCGCATTGGCCATTAACGCTTCAAGGATGCCGCGGTCCAGATTGTCGATCTGATAATTTTCCATTGGTTTTTCTTATGATGTTTGATGATTCTTTCTATATTAGCCTTATATTTTAATGAATCAAAAGTGTATTGACCTTTTTGTTGTTTGATTATTGAATTGATGGCCTGGTTTGTTGCTTAATCAATAGCAACAGGACGCAGGAGTTATAAAAATGAAAACCGCATACATCGCAAAACAACGCCAGATCAGCTTCGTTAAGTCTCACTTTTCCCGCCAGCTGGAAGACAAACTGGGCCTGATCGAAGTCCAGGCTCCCATTTTAAGCCGCGTAGGGGACGGGACTCAGGATAACCTGTCTGGCTGCGAGAAGGCGGTTCAGGTAAAAGTGAAAACGCTGCCGGATGCCCAGTTTGAAGTCGTTCACTCACTGGCTAAATGGAAGCGTCAAACGCTGGGACAACACGACTTCAGCGCTGGCGAAGGGCTGTACACGCACATGAAGGCCCTTCGCCCCGATGAAGACCGTCTGACCGCCATCCACTCCGTTTACGTTGACCAGTGGGACTGGGAGCGCGTGATGGGCGACGATGAACGCCACGACGGGACGCTGAAATCCACCGTAGAAGCCATCTATGCCGGGATCAAAGCGACCGAAGCCGCCGTCAGCAAAGAGTTTGGCCTGACGCCGTTCCTGCCGGAGCAGATCCAGTTTGTTCATAGCCAGGATCTGCTGAGCCGCTACCCGGATCTCGACGCTAAAGGGCGCGAGCGGGCGATTGCCAAAGAGCTGGGCGCCGTATTTCTTATCGGGATTGGCGGCAAGCTGACCGATGGCCAGCGCCACGACGTGCGTGCGCCGGATTATGATGACTGGAGCACCGAGGTTGCCGAAGGCTTTGCCGGCCTGAACGGCGATATTCTGGTGTGGAACCCGGTTCTGGAAGATGCCTTCGAGCTTTCTTCTATGGGGATCCGCGTCGATGCCGAGGCTCTGAAGCGTCAGCTGGCGATCACCGGTGATGAAGATCGCCTGAAGCTGGAGTGGCACCAGGCGCTGCTGCGCGGCGAAATGCCGCAGACCATCGGCGGCGGTATCGGTCAGTCGCGCTTGACGATGCTGCTGCTGCAGCTCGACCACATCGGACAGGTCCAGTGCGGCGTATGGCCTGCACAGGTCCGTGAAAGCGTCGCTGCCCTGCTTTAATCCGCGCCTTAACGCCGCCAGCGCCTCAGCAGGCGGCTACGCAGCCCGGTATCAAAGCGCCAGATATGATCGAAGATGCGCATGATCCCGGGTTTGCCATGCATCGACATCGCCACCGCGTGAAAGCGATGCTGGTGACTGCGCTGAAGTTCTCCCACCTTATTGATCACCTCATCCGGCAGGCGCTGGGCGATAAAATCAGAAATGACCACCGCATCGGCATCCACCCACTGCGGGTTTTGCATGCGCTCAATAATGGCCCGAAAACAGCTGGCCAGATCGGTACCGCCGCGAAAGCGCTGGCTGAGGAAACGAATTGCCTGCTCCAGCCCCTGTGGGCCGGTGAGCTCGTAATGCACCACTTCGCTGGAAAACAGCATAATAAAGCAGCGCCGGTTGTCCGCCAGGGCGATCCGCATTAACGCCAGGCAAAACGCCTTGGCGCACTGTTCGTTAAAACCGCCCATTGAGCCTGAAGTATCGACGCAGACGATAAATGGCCCGCGCGGCTGCTCGTCAAAATCCTGCCGGGTAACCGGTCGTTCGGTGATTTTTTCCCGCCATGCGTCGCCGTGCAGCCGGTAGGTCAGCAGCTGCTTTTCCACCAGCTTGCGGTAGAACTCGAACTCCAGCTCGGTGATCCCAAGGGTGGCCAGCTCCGGCGGAAGCAGGCGCAGAATATCGTCGCTTTGCTGCAGGCCATCAACCTGTTCCGGTACCGTTGCCGGTTCGCGCACGAGGCTGCGAAAGGCCTCCATCGGCGCATCCTTTTTGGGGACCGATTTTGCTTCCCGCGAGCGCCCGAGCTGTTCAGCCAGCTGCATCAGCTCCGGCTGCTGCGTCAGAAAATCGCCGTAGCGAACGATCAGCTGATAATCGCCGCGCTTCAGCTCGCCTGCGCTCATATCCCACAGGCGCCCTGCGGAGTTATCGTTTTCCACCAGCACCGGCTCGAGCTGGCCGCTGAGGGTCATCCGCTCCTGCATCGTGTTGAGCAGCCGATCGCGCTCTTCATCCAGCAGCTGCTGATTGAGAGTGGTGGCCTGCACCACCAGGCTCAGGCGCCAGCGCTGCAGGAACAGGGTGTGCAGCGCGGGCGTAAAGTGCGGGTTATCATCCGCCAGCTGCTGGGCCTGGGCGGCAAAAGGGGATTCGAGCCTGTGCAGCTGCGTAAGAATTTGCGGCAGCTGAACGATGAACTGAGAGGTCGAAAGGAGCTGCGACCGCTGATAGTTCTGCACTTCTGCATCGAGCTCTGGCGGGATATGCGTCTCTTTTAGCCTGGCCCTGACGGCTTCGCGCCAGCGCGGGATATCGGCGGCGATAATGTTCTTCAGCCGCGGGAATTTTTCAAAGAAAACGGCAAGCTGCGGGGAGGCCAGCAGCGCCAGCAGCATCTCTTCGATCATCCCCTCTTCGCTGACTGCCAGCATGACATTCAGCATATCCAGCGTCATGGCTGACGAGCCTGTTTAATCTGCGCCCCGACGTCCTGCAGGCTGGCTTCGATACGTCCCAGCCAGTCACCGGGAATGAACAGACATTTTTGCTGTTCGCTAAAGCGGTTGTGCTGCTGATGCCACTCGTCATCGAGAGCTTCCAGCTGCTGGCGAATTTCCGCAGGCATATTTTCCTGCGATTCGCTGCCGGGAAGAGCCAGCCGCGAGCCCTGCAGGCTGACGTCGCGCACCACCAGATGCTGGCTGGTATCGACGTCCATATCTAGCGGCTGGGCAAAACCAATGCCGTTGAGCTTACCGCGGATCTCGCCGCCCTTCTCCAGCCAGTGGGAGAGCTCCTCACGGGTAAACGTAATATGGATAACCTGCATATCGTGTAGCTTAAGCGGCTGCTGAAGCAGCAGAAGGAGCGTTGTCCCTTCTACGTCAGCGGGAAGCTCATAGTGCGCTTTCCGGCTGAACATGCCGCCGAGACGCGTAACCTTCAGCGCGGTTTTGTCGCTGTGCTGCTGTTGGATCTGAATACGCCTTTGGGTGATCGCCCCGAGGCGCGTCAGCATCGCCTGCTGCTGCCAGGCGTGGTTGGTCATCAGGGTTTCCAGCAGCTGTGACATCAGGTTCATGCTTTCGACGTCGTGCCACAGGCAGTCTTTCAGCAGAATCAGGTCGATGGGCGCGATGCTATCGCGGCCGCTGAAGAAGGCGCTGGCCTGCAGCAGGCGAATGGCCTTTTTCCAGCGGCGGTCCGAAACGTAGGGCGCCTTGGGCTGCGTCTCCAGCTGCTGGCGCAGCTGATAGACAAGCTCGAATACGCTATCCGTCAGCTTCACGCCGCTGATATCCTGCTGCCACTGCGCAAACTCTTCGCTACTGACCTGCAGGGCAACCGGCACCGGATTACTGTTTTCATCCTGCTGGCTGAGCAGCATGGAGCGGAAGTTGGTTTTATCCTGTACCTTATCGAGCCACAGGCGGATCAGCATTCGGTCATACAGTGCTTCCAGGCTGCTATCCGCTTCCGGGAGTTCATTGGACGCCGCCACCAGTAGGCGCATCGGGATTTTCTCCTCGGTGGCGCCGTTGCGGAAGTGGCGTTCGTTAATGGCGGTCAGCAGGGTATTAAGGATAGCCGGACCGGCTTTCCAGATCTCATCGAGGAAGACGATCTCCGCTTCCGGCAGGTAGCCTGCGGTTAAGCGCTCGTAACGGCCTTCATCCTTCAGGGCCTGGATCGACAGCGGACCAAAAACCTCTTCCGGGGTAGAGAAGCGGGTCATCAGGTATTCAAAGGCGCGAGCCTGCTGGAAGGCGAATTTGAGACGGCGGGCGATCAGGCTCTTGGCGATGCCCGGCGGACCGAGCAAAAACACGCTCTCGCCGCTGAGCGCGGCCAGCAGACAGAGCCGTATCGCATGACTGCGTTCAAACAAACCTTTTTCCAGCGCCGCGCTGAGCCGGGAAATTCTTTCTGCCAGTAAATGTGATTGAGCCATAATTGAGTTGCGTGCTTTTTCATGTGTCGTTATTGAGTCGAGTATAGATGTTTGATTAGGTGTGGTAATAGCCTGAAGATTCGATTTATTTTCTTTGAGCCAGGTTAATATGGTGTCCGTTAGGGGTACGATTCAGCAAAGAATCGTGCATACTGTGCGCTTTTTGTGAGCCTGAGGACCGGGAACACATTTGTTTTATATACACAAAAACATTCAGGATGCGGCAAGGCAGCAAGGGATGAAATCCCCTGGCGCACGGCTATGTGAGCGGGATTTCTGGACGCCACCTGCGCAGAAGCAGCTTGAAAAATGATATGTATAAACGAAAAGACTAGTCTATGAGCTCTGATAATAAGCAATCGCTTCCGGCAGTAACGCTGGCGGCAATCGGCGTGGTATACGGCGATATTGGCACCAGCCCGCTGTATACACTGCGTGAATGTCTGTCAGGTCAGTTTGGGTTTGGCGTTGAACGTGATGCCGTTTTTGGCTTTCTGTCGCTAATTTTCTGGCTGTTAATTTTTACCGTATCACTCAAATATATCACCTTCGTAATGCGGGCGGACAACGCCGGAGAGGGGGGCATCCTGACGCTAATGTCGCTAGCGGGACGCAATACGTCCGCGCGAATGACGTCGGTGCTGGTTATCCTTGGGCTGATTGGCGGCAGCTTCTTCTATGGCGAGGTGGTCATCACCCCGGCGATCTCGGTGATGTCGGCGATTGAGGGGCTGGAAATTATTGCGCCCAATCTGGATACTTGGGTTGTTCCGATATCCATTATTGTGCTGACGCTGCTGTTTGCCATCCAGAAGCACGGCACCAGTATGGTGGGTAAGCTGTTTGCGCCGATTATGCTGATTTGGTTCCTGCTGCTGGCGGTGCTTGGTGCGCGCAGCATCATTGATAATCCGGAAGTCTTGCAGGCGCTGAACCCGTACTGGGCGGTGCACTTCTTCCTCGAATATAAGACCGTCTCTTTTGTCGCCCTCGGGGCGGTGGTGCTGTCCATTACCGGCGTTGAGGCGCTGTATGCCGATATGGGCCACTTCGGTAAATTGCCTATCCGCTTAGCGTGGTTCTCCGTGGTGCTGCCTTCGCTGGTGCTGAACTACTTCGGCCAGGGGGCGCTGCTGCTCAAACATCCTGAGGCGATCAAAAACCCGTTCTTCCTGCTGGCGCCTGAATGGGCGCTGATCCCGATGCTGATTATCGCCGCTCTGGCGACGGTAATTGCCTCCCAGGCGGTTATTTCCGGGGTCTTCTCGTTGACCCGCCAGGCGGTGCGCCTGGGATACCTGTCGCCAATGCGCATCATCCATACCTCCGAGATGGAGTCCGGGCAGATTTATATCCCGTTCATCAACTGGCTGCTGTACGTTTCGGTGGTCATTGTGATTATCAGCTTCGAGCACTCCTCCAACCTGGCGGCGGCGTACGGTATCGCGGTGACCGGCACCATGGTGCTGACCACTATCCTGTTCACCACCGTGGCGCGTCAAAACTGGCACTGGAATAAATTCCTCGTGGCGCTGCTGTTTATCGCCTTTATGTGCATCGACCTGCCGCTGTTCTCGGCCAACCTGGATAAAATCGTCTCCGGCGGCTGGCTGCCGCTGACCCTTGGCCTGGTGATGTTCACCGTGATGACCACCTGGAAGAGCGAGCGTTTCCGCCTGCTGCGCCGGATGCATGAACACGGCAACTCGCTGGAAGCAATGATCTCTTCGCTGGAGAAATCGCCGCCGGTCCGCGTGCCGGGCACGGCGGTCTATATGTCCCGCGCCCTAAACGTTATCCCGTTTGCCCTGCTGCACAACCTCAAGCACAACAAGGTGCTGCATGAGCGGGTGATCCTGCTGACGCTGCGGACCGAAGATGCGCCTTACGTGCACAACGTTCGCCGGGTGCAGATCGAGCAAATCTCACCGTCGTTCTGGCGCGTGGTGGCGAGCTACGGCTGGCGCGAAACGCCGAATGTGGAAGAAGTTTTCCACCGCTGCGGGCTGGAAGGGCTGAGCTGTCGGATGATGGAAACCTCATTCTTCATGTCGCATGAATCGCTGATTATCGGCAAACGGCCGTGGTATCTGCGGCTGCGCGGCAAGCTCTATCTCCTGCTGCAGCGCAACGCCCTGCGGGCGCCGGATCAGTTTGAGATCCCGCCTAACCGGGTCATTGAGCTGGGTACCCAGGTCGAAATTTGATGTTCCGAAGCCCTTCCTTGCGAAGGGCTTTTTATTGTTTTTTGCCTGCGCTCACTTTTCTCTCCCCACGCTTGCGAAACGTTTCGATGGCGATCACATTTCTCTCTTTTGGCGGTGGTTTTCTGCGCGTATTTTGACAATACTCTGTTCAGCGAAACGTTTCGCTACTGGAGCAGAAGAGAAAAATGAAAAAGGGCACCGTACTTAACGCTGATATTTCCTCGGTTATCTCCCGCCTGGGCCATACCGATACGCTGGTGGTCTGCGATGCCGGGTTGCCGGTTCCCCGCAGCAGCGCGCGTATTGATATGGCATTAACCCAGGGCGTTCCCTCCTTTATGCAGGTTCTGGAGGTGGTAACGGCGGAAATGCAGGTTGAAGCGGCGATCCTTGCGGAAGAGATTAAAACTCATAATCCGCAGCTCCATGCGACGTTGCTCACTCACCTTGAGCTGCTGCAGCAATACCAGGGAAACACCATTGAAATTCGTTACACCAGTCATGAGCAGTTTAAAAAACAAACCGCGGATAGTCAGGCGGTGATTCGCAGCGGGGAGTGCTCCCCGTTTGCGAACGTCATTCTCTGTGCCGGCGTCACGTTCTGAGGTCGCCGATATGGAAGCCTTATTGCAGTTAAAAGGGATCGATAAAGCGTTCCCAGGCGTCAAAGCGCTCTCCGGCGCCGCGCTCAACGTCTATGCCGGCCGGGTAATGGCGCTGGTTGGCGAAAACGGTGCCGGTAAGTCCACCATGATGAAGGTGCTGACCGGGATCTACGCCCGCGACGCCGGCTCCTTAACGTGGTTAGGAAAAGAGACCACCTTCAACGGACCGAAATCCTCTCAGGAAGCCGGGATCGGTATTATCCACCAGGAACTCAACCTCATCCCCCAGCTGACGATCGCGGAGAATATTTTCCTCGGCCGTGAGTTCGTGAACCGGTTTGGCAAAATCGACTGGAAAACGATGTATGCCGAAGCGGACAAGCTGCTGGCGAAGCTGAATTTACGTTTTAACAGCCAAAAGCTGGTGGGCGATTTGTCGATTGGCGATCAGCAGATGGTTGAAATTGCCAAGGTGCTGAGCTTTGAGTCGAAGGTCATCATTATGGATGAGCCGACGGACGCCCTGACCGACACCGAAACGGCCTCCCTGTTCCGCGTTATCCGCGAGCTGAAATCTCAGGGGCGCGGGATCGTCTATATCTCCCACCGCATGAAAGAGATCTTCGAGATTTGCGACGATGTTACCGTCTTTCGCGACGGGCAGTTTATCGCCGAGCGCGAGGTGGCGAGCCTGGATGAAGACCTGCTGATTGAGATGATGGTCGGCCGCAAGCTGGAAGACCAGTATCCGCGCCTGGATAAAGCGCCGGGTGCCGTGCGTCTCAAGGTCGATAACCTGTGCGGGCCGGGCGTGGAAAACGTCTCCTTTACCCTGCGACAGGGGGAGATTCTCGGCGTCGCCGGGCTGATGGGCGCCGGGCGCACGGAGCTGATGAAGGTCCTGTACGGCGCGCTGGTGCGCAGCAGCGGCTCCGTCACCCTCGACGGGCACGAAGTGGTCACCCGCTCCCCGCAGGATGGCCTGGCGAACGGCATCGTTTATATCTCCGAAGACCGCAAGCGCGATGGCTTAGTCCTCGGCATGTCGGTGAAGGAAAACATGTCTCTGACCGCGCTGCGCTACTTCAGCCACGCCGGCGGCCGGCTGAAGCATAAAGATGAACAGCAGGCGGTGGGCGATTTCATCCGCCTGTTCAATGTCAAAACGCCATCGATGGAGCAGGCGATCGGCCTGCTCTCCGGCGGTAACCAGCAGAAGGTGGCCATCGCCCGCGGGCTGATGACCCGCCCGAAGGTCCTGATCCTTGATGAGCCTACCCGCGGCGTGGACGTTGGGGCGAAGAAAGAGATCTACCAGCTGATTAACCAGTTTAAGGCCGATGGTCTGAGCATCATTCTGGTCTCTTCGGAGATGCCGGAAGTGTTGGGCATGAGCGATCGCATCATTGTGATGCATGAAGGGCATCTCGGCGGTGAATTTACACGCGAGCAGGCCACCCAGGAAGTATTGATGGCTGCCGCTGTGGGCAAGCTTAACCGTGTGAATCAGGAGTAAAAAAGATGACAACCCAGGCTGCTGCTGGTCGCCGCTATTTCACTAAAGCATGGCTGATGGAGCAAAAATCGCTGATTGCCCTGCTGGTGCTGATAGCGATTGTCTCGACCATGAGCCCCAACTTTTTTACCGTCAATAACCTGTTCAATATCCTGCAGCAGACTTCGGTTAACGCCATTATGGCGGTGGGAATGACGCTGGTTATTCTCACTTCGGGGATCGACCTGTCGGTGGGCTCCCTGCTGGCGCTGACCGGCGCGGTTGCCGCGTCGATTGTCGGCCTTGAGGTTAATGCGCTGGTGGCGATTGCCGGCGCGCTGGCGCTGGGCGCGGCCATCGGTGCGGTGACCGGGGTGATTGTAGCGAAAGGGCGCGTGCAGGCCTTTATTGCCACGCTGGTGATGATGCTGCTGCTGCGCGGGGTGACGATGGTCTACACCAACGGCAGCCCGGTGAATACCGGGTTTACGGATAATGCCGATCTGTTTGGCTGGTTTGGTATCGGCCGTCCGCTGGGGATCCCGACGCCGGTGTGGATTATGGCGATCGTCTTCCTTGCCGCCTGGTACATGCTGCACCACACGCGCCTGGGCCGCTATATCTACGCGCTGGGCGGCAACGAAGCGGCCACGCGCCTGTCCGGTATCAGCGTGAATAAAGTTAAAATCATCGTCTATTCTCTGTGTGGCCTGCTGGCTTCGCTGGCGGGCATTATCGAAGTGGCGCGTCTCTCCTCCGCGCAGCCGACGGCGGGGACCGGCTATGAGCTGGATGCCATTGCGGCGGTGGTGCTGGGCGGTACCAGCCTGGCCGGCGGCAAGGGGCGCATCGTCGGTACCCTGATTGGGGCACTGATCCTCGGCTTCCTGAATAACGGATTGAACCTATTAGGCGTTTCTTCCTATTACCAGATGATCGTTAAAGCGGTGGTCATTTTGCTGGCGGTGCTGGTAGATAACAAAAAGCAGTAACTAAGAACTCTACAGGACATCTTAACTATGAATATGAAAAAACTGGCGACCCTGGTATCTGCTGTTGCTTTAAGCGCGACCGTGAGCGCCAACGCGATGGCGAAAGATACCATTGCCCTGGTTATCTCGACCCTTAACAACCCGTTCTTTGTCTCCCTGAAAGATGGCGCCCAGAAAGAAGCCGACAAGCTGGGCTACAACCTGGTGGTGCTGGATTCACAAAATAACCCGGCAAAAGAGCTGGCCAACGTGCAGGATTTGACGGTGCGTGGCGCTAAGCTGCTGCTGATCAACCCGACCGACTCTGATGCGGTAGGTAACGCCGTGAAGATGGCTAATCAGGCGAAGATCCCGGTTATTACCCTTGACCGTCAGGCGGCGAAAGGCGACGTGGTTAGCCATATTGCTTCTGATAACGTGCTCGGCGGCAAAATGGCCGGCGACTATATTGCGAAGAAAGCGGGTGAGAACGCTAAGGTTATTGAGCTGCAGGGTATCGCAGGGACATCCGCGGCGCGCGAGCGTGGCGAAGGCTTTAAGCAGGCCGTCGCGGCGCACAAATTTAACGTGCTGGCGAGCCAGCCGGCAGATTTCGACCGTACCAAGGGCCTGAACGTCATGCAGAACCTGCTGACGGCTCATCCGGACGTGCAGGCGGTATTTGCTCAGAACGACGAAATGGCGCTGGGCGCACTGCGCGCTTTACAAACGGCGGGTAAATCCGATGTGATGGTGGTTGGATTTGACGGCACTCCGGATGGCGAAAAAGCGGTAAATAGTGGCAAACTAGCTGCGACAATCGCCCAGCTGCCTGAGCAGATCGGCGTGAAAGGCGTCGAGACTGCCGATAAAGTGCTGAAGGGTGAAAAAGTGGATGCCAGCTATCCGGTTGAGCTGAAACTGGTCATTAAGCAGTAGTAATATGCGATTCGGGCCGGCAACGGTCCGAGGGACAACATAAAAAAGAAAAGCAGGGCATGCGCCACCGGAGTCCGGTGGCGCGCTTTCCCGGGAACTCAAATGATGAAAACCGCAGGCAAACTTGTCGTCCTTGGCAGCATCAATGCCGATCACATTCTTAACCTTAAATCTTTCCCGACGCCGGGCGAAACCGTCACCGGCAGCCACTATCAGGTGGCTTTCGGCGGTAAAGGCGCCAACCAGGCCGTTGCCGCCGGGCGCAGCGGGGCAAACATTGCGTTTATCGCCTGTACCGGCGATGACGATACCGGCGAGCGCGTTCGCCGCCAGCTGGCGAGCGATAACATCGACATCGCGCCGGTGCGCGCGGTAAAAGATGAATCAACCGGCGTGGCGCTTATTTTTGTTAACGGCGAAGGTGAGAATGTCATCGGCATTCATGCCGGCGCCAATGCCGCCCTTTCGGTCGCTCAGGTTGAGGCTGAGAAGGCGCGTATTGCCGACGCCGATGCGCTGCTGATGCAGCTGGAGTCGCCGCTGGAGAGCGTGCTGGCGGCGGCCAAAATCGCCCATCAGCATCAAACAAGCGTGGTGCTGAATCCGGCCCCGGCGCGCGAGCTGTCGGATGAACTGCTGGCGCTGGTGGATATCATCACCCCTAACGAAACGGAAGCGGAGAAGCTGACCGGTATTCGCGTCGAAAACGATGACGATGCGGCCAAAGCGGCTAACGCGCTCCATAAAAAAGGTATCGGTACCGTTATTATTACGCTCGGCAGCCGCGGCGTCTGGGTGAGCCACGATGGCGAAGGCCGCCGGGTCCCGGGCTTTAAGGTTCAGGCCATCGATACCATTGCCGCGGGCGATACCTTTAACGGCGCCCTGGTCACCGCATTACTGGAAGGGACCGCGCTGGCAGAGGCCATCCGCTTTGCCCATGCCGCCGCCGCCATTGCCGTTACCCGCAAAGGCGCGCAGCCTTCAGTGCCGTGGCGAAAAGAAATCGACGAATTTTTACGTCAACAGGGGTAACGCTTGGCTACCATGAAGGATGTGGCCCGCGAGGCGGGCGTTTCCACCTCGACGGTTTCCCACGTCATTAATAAAGATCGTTTCGTCAGCGAGGCGGTTACCGCCAAAGTGGACGCGGCGATCAAAAACCTTAACTACGCGCCGTCCGCTCTGGCGCGTAGCCTCAAGCTCAATCAAACCCGCACCATCGGTATGCTGATTACCGCCAGTACCAACCCGTTTTATTCTGAGCTGGTGCGCGGCGTAGAGCGTAGCTGTTTTGAACGCGGCTATAGCCTGGTGCTGTGCAATACGGAAGGTGACGAGCAGCGCATGAACAGTAATCTCGAAACGCTGATGCAAAAGCGCGTCGATGGCTTACTGCTGCTCTGTACCGAGACGCATCAGCCTTCGCCAGAAATTATGCAGCGCTATCCTTCGGTGCCAACGGTGATGATGGACTGGGCGCCGTTTGATGGCGACAGCGATCTGATTCAGGATAACTCGCTGCTGGGGGGCGATATGGCGACCCAGTACCTGATAGACCAGGGGTATACCCGGATTGCCTGTATCGCCGGCCCGCTGGATAAAACGCCGTCGCGGCTGCGCCTGGAGGGCTATCACGCCGCGATGTCCCGCGCCGGGCTGGAAGTGGCTGAGGGATACGTGATTACCAGCGACTTTGAATTTGGCGGTGGATTCAGCGCGATGCAGGAGCTGCTGACCTTATCGGAACGCCCGCAGGCGGTATTTGTCGGCAACGACGCCATGGCGTTTGGGGCATATCAGTCGCTTTACCAGGCCGGGCTGCGTATTCCGCAGGATATGGCGCTGGTGGGCTATGACGATATCGAGCTGGCCCGCTATATGACGCCGCCGCTGACAACTATCCATCAGCCAAAGGATGAGCTGGGCGAGCTGGCGATTGATGTGCTGATTCACCGGATGGCCGATCCCGGACAGCAGCAGCAGCGCGTGCAGCTCACCCCTGAGCTTATCGTTCGCGGTTCAGCCTAGCGTTTGTGCCGTTCCTTTATCAGGTTGCGGCCATCCTTCGCCTTTAACAGCATAAACACCAGCGCGGATACGACGGTGATCGCGCCCATCGTAATAAAGGTGTAGTGAAACTGCTCCACGGTACTGGCGCTGTCGAACCCTTCATAAAAGCGCAGTACCGCCGCGCTAATCGCCACCCCGAGACTGATTGATAGCTGCTGCGTGACCGCGAGCAGGCTGTTGCCGCCGCTGGCGTTATCATCGGTGAGGTCGGCAAGCGTAATGGTGTTCATTGAGGTGAACTGAGTGGACATTGCCATCCCCAGAACGAAGAGCGGCAGCAGCAGCATCCAGACGGGCATCGCGGGCGACTGGAACGAGAACTGGGCGATCATCAGGCCGATAAATATCGTTACCCCTACCAGCGTTTTCCGGTAGCCGAGCCAGCGCAGGATCTGCGTAACGGTAGATTTCGCGATAATAGAGCCGACGGCGGTTGGCGCTATCATGCAGCCGGCGATGATTGCCGAATAGCCAAAACCGACCTGCAGCATCAGCGGCATCAGGAACGGCACGCAGCCCGTACCCAGACGCGTTGCCAGATTACCGGCGATACCCACTGAAAATGTTCGGGTCTTAAATAAAGAAAGCGAGATCAGCGGAGCTGGATGGCGGCGGGCATGGCGAATATAGGCCAGCAGTAAAAGAACGCTAAGGGCGATAACCGTCAGCGCGATCCAGCTGGCGACGATTTTCTCGCCAAACAGTTCGATACCGCTGGAGAACAGCACCAGGCTTAGCCCAAAGAGCAAAAATCCGCGGGTATCGAAACGTCGGCGTGGCGTAGTGAAGTCCGGCATGCATTTACGCGCATAAAGGATGCCAATAATGCCAATGGGAATATTGATCAGGAAAATCCAGTGCCAGCTGGCCCAGGTCACCAGCACGCCGCCGAGAACGGGACCAAGAATAGGGCCGACAAGCCCCGGCATCGTTACGAAGTTCAGCACCGGCAGCAGCTCGCTGCGTGGATAGGCCCGCAATAATGCCAGCCGCGCGACCGGCATCATCATCGCGCCGCCAACCCCTTGAATGACGCGAAAGATGACCAGCTCCATCAGGGAGCCGGAAAGCGCGCAGGCGAGGGAGCCGAGCGTAAACAGGCCGACGGCAATAATAAACACTTTCCGCGTGCCGAAGCGGTCGGCCAGCCATCCGCTGACCGGAATGAGCATTGCTACCGTTAGCGTATAGCTGATGATCGCGGACTGCATTGCCAGCGGCGAACGGTTGAGGCTATGGGCTATTGCCGGAAGGGCGGTATTCAGAATGGTGGCGTCCAGCGCCTGCATAAAAAAGGCCATCGCCGCAATCCACGGCAGTCCGGCCATACTACGCCCTTTCTTCTCGGTCATGCGGAACCCTTTATTTACCTGAATGGTTTGGTGCGCTCAGCAGGGCCTGGCAGGCGCTGAGCGCTCGCGGGCCGTCGCTGTTCAGAATAGCGTCAACAATTGCCTGATGGAGATCCAGCTTCACCACCTCATTCTGGGTAATAGAAGTGAAGTAAGTGTGATAGACCGAATGGAATAGCGAGGCGAAAGAGATAAGGAAGGGATTACCGCTCATTTCATAGATGTGCTCATGCCAGGCCATATCGACTTCAATCCAGCGCTCGCGCTGGAAGCGTCTTTTCAGCTCGCCCATATCTTCCATTAGGCTATTAAGCTGCGCCTTCTGCTCCGCGCAGCCGTGGGTGGCGGCCAGAAAGCAGGCCTGCGGCTCGAGGCTGCTGCGCATGACGAGGAAGTGGGTCACCACCTCTTCGAAGTTATCTTCCGTTAACCACCAGGAGAGCAGCTCCTTGTCGAGAAAGTTCCAGCTACTGCGTGGCATAACGCGGGTACCGATGCGCGGGCGCGGCAAGAGCATACCTTTCGCTGTCAGCGTCTTGACCGCCTCTCGTACCGCAGTTCGGCTCACGCCGAACTGCTCGCCCAGCTCCATTTCGCCGGGGAGAATGCTTTCCGGCTGATATTCGCCGGTCAGAATTTTTTGGGCCAGTTTCTCCGCCAGTACCCAGGAGATGTTTTTCTGTGCCGCCAGTTGCTGTGCGCTTAAAGACATAAATGCCGTTCCTTTCTCTTTTCTACTCTATCAGTATGCCACCAGGCGGGGCATTTCGTTGTTTAAAACGGCAAAACGCCGGTTTTTTGCCACTCCGCGACCCGTTTTGGTGAAAAAAGAGGCGGTTGAAAAGTTTTTTGCAAACAGGGCTTGTCAACGTCGGAGAACTCCCTATAATGCGCCTCCACTGACACGGAACAACGGCTTACAGGCCGCCGGGTCAGAAGGCTCCAGCGCTGAATATCAGCCGCGGAAGCCGACAGAGAAAAGCAAAATAAACGCTTGACTCTGAATGAGGAAAACGTAATATACGGGACCTCGCGACAGAGCGCTAAAGCGCGTCGCAACTGCTCTTTAACAATTTATCAGACAATCTGTGTGGGCACTCAAAGTGACATGGATTCTTAACGTCCTCGGACGAAAAATGAATACCAAGTCTCTGAGTGAACATACGTAATTCATTACGAAGTTTAATTCATGAGCATCAAACTTAAATTGAAGAGTTTGATCATGGCTCAGATTGAACGCTGGCGGCAGGCCTAACACATGCAAGTCGAGCGGTAGCACAGAGAGCTTGCTCTCGGGTGACGAGCGGCGGACGGGTGAGTAATGTCTGGGAAACTGCCTGATGGAGGGGGATAACTACTGGAAACGGTAGCTAATACCGCATAACGTCGCAAGACCAAAGTGGGGGACCTTCGGGCCTCATGCCATCAGATGTGCCCAGATGGGATTAGCTAGTAGGTGAGGTAATGGCTCACCTAGGCGACGATCCCTAGCTGGTCTGAGAGGATGACCAGCCACACTGGAACTGAGACACGGTCCAGACTCCTACGGGAGGCAGCAGTGGGGAATATTGCACAATGGGCGCAAGCCTGATGCAGCCATGCCGCGTGTATGAAGAAGGCCTTCGGGTTGTAAAGTACTTTCAGCGAGGAGGAAGGCGATAAGGTTAATAACCTTGTCGATTGACGTTACTCGCAGAAGAAGCACCGGCTAACTCCGTGCCAGCAGCCGCGGTAATACGGAGGGTGCAAGCGTTAATCGGAATTACTGGGCGTAAAGCGCACGCAGGCGGTCTGTCAAGTCGGATGTGAAATCCCCGGGCTCAACCTGGGAACTGCATCCGAAACTGGCAGGCTAGAGTCTTGTAGAGGGGGGTAGAATTCCAGGTGTAGCGGTGAAATGCGTAGAGATCTGGAGGAATACCGGTGGCGAAGGCGGCCCCCTGGACAAAGACTGACGCTCAGGTGCGAAAGCGTGGGGAGCAAACAGGATTAGATACCCTGGTAGTCCACGCTGTAAACGATGTCGACTTGGAGGTTGTTCCCTTGAGGAGTGGCTTCCGGAGCTAACGCGTTAAGTCGACCGCCTGGGGAGTACGGCCGCAAGGTTAAAACTCAAATGAATTGACGGGGGCCCGCACAAGCGGTGGAGCATGTGGTTTAATTCGATGCAACGCGAAGAACCTTACCTACTCTTGACATCCAGAGAACTTAGCAGAGATGCTTTGGTGCCTTCGGGAACTCTGAGACAGGTGCTGCATGGCTGTCGTCAGCTCGTGTTGTGAAATGTTGGGTTAAGTCCCGCAACGAGCGCAACCCTTATCCTTTGTTGCCAGCGGTTCGGCCGGGAACTCAAAGGAGACTGCCAGTGATAAACTGGAGGAAGGTGGGGATGACGTCAAGTCATCATGGCCCTTACGAGTAGGGCTACACACGTGCTACAATGGCATATACAAAGAGAAGCGACCTCGCGAGAGCAAGCGGACCTCATAAAGTATGTCGTAGTCCGGATCGGAGTCTGCAACTCGACTCCGTGAAGTCGGAATCGCTAGTAATCGTGGATCAGAATGCCACGGTGAATACGTTCCCGGGCCTTGTACACACCGCCCGTCACACCATGGGAGTGGGTTGCAAAAGAAGTAGGTAGCTTAACCTTCGGGAGGGCGCTTACCACTTTGTGATTCATGACTGGGGTGAAGTCGTAACAAGGTAACCGTAGGGGAACCTGCGGTTGGATCACCTCCTTACCTGAAGAACCTGCCTTTGTAGTGTCCACACAGATTGTCTGATGAAAAATAAGCAGTAAAAAATCTCTGCAGGCTTGTAGCTCAGGTGGTTAGAGCGCACCCCTGATAAGGGTGAGGTCGGTGGTTCAAGTCCACTCAGGCCTACCAAATTCATCCTGAATACTGCGTTGTGAAACGACTCGCATACTTCAGTATGCTTCGTCCTCCCACGCCTTGTCTCAGTCTGAATTACCGGTACAAGAGATTAGTTTTACGATGGGGTTATAGCTCAGCTGGGAGAGCGCCTGCCTTGCACGCAGGAGGTCTGCGGTTCGATCCCGCATAGCTCCACCATCCTTTTACTGCACAAAATAAGAAAACTTCAGAGTGTTCCTGAAAAGGTGCACTGCGAAGTTTTGCTCTTTAAAAATCTGGATCAAGCTGAAAATTGAAACGACACACTGTTTCCTTTCTCCGTAATAAGAAAGGAAAGACGGTGTGTTCGAGTCTCTCAAATTTTCACAACACGACCTGTTTTACGAAACAGCTTCGGGTTGTGAGGTTAAGCGACTAAGCGTACACGGTGGATGCCCTGGCAGTCAGAGGCGATGAAGGACGTGCTAATCTGCGATAAGCGTCGGTAAGGTGATATGAACCGTTATAACCGGCGATTTCCGAATGGGGAAACCCAGTGTGTTTCGACACACTATCGTTAAGTGAATACATAGCTTAACGAAGCGAACCGGGGGAACTGAAACATCTAAGTACCCCGAGGAAAAGAAATCAACCGAGATTCCCCCAGTAGCGGCGAGCGAACGGGGAGCAGCCCAGAACCTGAATCAGTTTGTGTGTTAGTGGAAGCGTCTGGAAAGTCGCAGGGTACAGGGTGATACTCCCGTACACTAAAATGCACATTCTGTGAGTTCGAAGAGTAGGGCGGGACACGTGGTATCCTGTCTGAATATGGGGGGACCATCCTCCAAGGCTAAATACTCCTGACTGACCGATAGTGAACCAGTACCGTGAGGGAAAGGCGAAAAGAACCCCGGCGAGGGGAGTGAAACAGAACCTGAAACCGTGTACGTACAAGCAGTGGGAGCCTGATTTGTCAGGTGACTGCGTACCTTTTGTATAATGGGTCAGCGACTTATATTCTGTAGCAAGGTTAACCGTATAGGGGAGCCGCAGGGAAACCGAGTCTTAACTGGGCGTTAAGTTGCAGGGTATAGACCCGAAACCCGGTGATCTAGCCATGGGCAGGTTGAAGGTTGGGTAACACTAACTGGAGGACCGAACCGACTAATGTTGAAAAATTAGCGGATGACTTGTGGCTGGGGGTGAAAGGCCAATCAAACCGGGAGATAGCTGGTTCTCCCCGAAAGCTATTTAGGTAGCGCCTCGTGAATTCATCTTCGGGGGTAGAGCACTGTTTCGGCTAGGGGGTCATCCCGACTTACCAACCCGATGCAAACTACGAATACCGAAGAATGTTATCACGGGAGACACACGGCGGGTGCTAACGTCCGTCGTGAAGAGGGAAACAACCCAGACCGCCAGCTAAGGTCCCAAAGTCATGGTTAAGTGGGAAACGATGTGGGAAGGCACAGACAGCCAGGATGTTGGCTTAGAAGCAGCCATCATTTAAAGAAAGCGTAATAGCTCACTGGTCGAGTCGGCCTGCGCGGAAGATGTAACGGGGCTAAACCATGCACCGAAGCTGCGGCAGCGACGCTTAGGCGTTGTTGGGTAGGGGAGCGTTCTGTAAGCCGTTGAAGGTGGCCTGTGAGGGTTGCTGGAGGTATCAGAAGTGCGAATGCTGACATAAGTAACGATAAAGCGGGTGAAAAGCCCGCTCGCCGGAAGACCAAGGGTTCCTGTCCAACGTTAATCGGGGCAGGGTGAGTCGACCCCTAAGGCGAGGCCGAAAGGCGTAGTCGATGGGAAACAGGTTAATATTCCTGTACTCGGTGTTACTGCGAAGGGGGGACGGAGAAGGCTATGTTAGCCGGGCGACGGTTGTCCCGGTTTAAGCATGTAGGCGGAGAGTTTAGGTAAATCCGGACTCTTGTTAACGCTGAGGTGTGACGACGAGGCACTACGGTGCTGAAGTAACAAATGCCCTGCTTCCAGGAAAAGCCTCTAAGCATCAGGTAACATCAAATCGTACCCCAAACCGACACAGGTGGTCAGGTAGAGAATACCAAGGCGCTTGAGAGAACTCGGGTGAAGGAACTAGGCAAAATGGTGCCGTAACTTCGGGAGAAGGCACGCTGATGGTAAGTGAAGCGACTTGCTCGTGGAGCTGAAATCAGTCGAAGATACCAGCTGGCTGCAACTGTTTATTAAAAACACAGCACTGTGCAAACACGAAAGTGGACGTATACGGTGTGACGCCTGCCCGGTGCCGGAAGGTTAATTGATGGGGTTATCCGTAAGGAGAAGCTCTTGATCGAAGCCCCGGTAAACGGCGGCCGTAACTATAACGGTCCTAAGGTAGCGAAATTCCTTGTCGGGTAAGTTCCGACCTGCACGAATGGCGTAATGATGGCCAGGCTGTCTCCACCCGAGACTCAGTGAAATTGAACTCGCTGTGAAGATGCAGTGTACCCGCGGCAAGACGGAAAGACCCCGTGAACCTTTACTATAGCTTGACACTGAACATTGAGCCTTGATGTGTAGGATAGGTGGGAGGCTTTGAAGCGTGGACGCCAGTCTGCGTGGAGCCAACCTTGAAATACCACCCTTTAATGTTTGATGTTCTAACGTAGACCCGTGATCCGGGTTGCGGACAGTGTCTGGTGGGTAGTTTGACTGGGGCGGTCTCCTCCCAAAGAGTAACGGAGGAGCACGAAGGTTAGCTAATCCTGGTCGGACATCAGGAGGTTAGTGCAATGGCATAAGCTAGCTTGACTGCGAGCGTGACGGCGCGAGCAGGTGCGAAAGCAGGTCATAGTGATCCGGTGGTTCTGAATGGAAGGGCCATCGCTCAACGGATAAAAGGTACTCCGGGGATAACAGGCTGATACCGCCCAAGAGTTCATATCGACGGCGGTGTTTGGCACCTCGATGTCGGCTCATCACATCCTGGGGCTGAAGTAGGTCCCAAGGGTACGGCTGTTCGCCGTTTAAAGTGGTACGCGAGCTGGGTTTAGAACGTCGTGAGACAGTTCGGTCCCTATCTGCCGTGGGCGCTGGAGAATTGAGGGGGGCTGCTCCTAGTACGAGAGGACCGGAGTGGACGCATCACTGGTGTTCGGGTTGTCATGCCAATGGCATTGCCCGGTAGCTAAATGCGGAAAAGATAAGTGCTGAAAGCATCTAAGCACGAAACTTGCCCCGAGATGAGTTCTCCCTGACTCCTTGAGAGTCCTGAAGGAACGTTGAAGACGACGACGTTGATAGGTCGGGTGTGTAAGCGTAGCGATACGTTGAGCTAACCGATACTAATGAACCGTGAGGCTTAACCTTACAACGCCAAAGCTGTTTGGTGTGGTGAATTTGAGAGATTTTCAGCTGATACAGATTAACTGACAGGCCTTGATGGCGTGTTGGTAAACAGAATTTGCCTGGCGGCAACAGCGCGGTGGTCCCACCTGACCCCATGCCGAACTCAGAAGTGAAACGCCGTAGCGCCGATGGTAGTGTGGGGTCTCCCCATGTGAGAGTAGGGAACTGCCAGGCATCAAACAAACAGAAAAACCTCATGCGAAAGCATGGGGTTTTTTTGTTGTCTGCGGTTCATGAAAAGCGGCCGGACGCCGCCCGGATCGGGCGCCGCGTCCCTAACCCTTCAGCCGCTAATCTTGCCTCTCATCACCTGCGCTGTTCTTCTAACCAGCGCACAATAAATGCCGCGATCTGCGCAATATTATTTAAATCCAGCTGGGGCAAAGAAGTTATCACCGGCCCATCGCTGGCCACCGCAATAACGTACTTATCGAGAACAAGATCCTCAACACGATGGCCGCCGTTTTGCCGAAAAAGCACGATCTTAGCTACAGGTTCATGCTTAAAACCCTCTACCAGCACAACGTCCAGCTTTGAGGCATCCATCCGGCTAACCAGCCACCGCAGGTCTACTTCTTCTTGATCCGGAGTTTCAGTCATTAGCGCCCAGCGCTGCGTACTGGCGACAATAGTCTGCGCGGCACCTGCTTTGCGCAGCTCATAGCTGTCTTTCCCTGGCTTATCGACATCCATATCGTGATGGGTATGCTTTATCAAACCTGGGCGCAACCCCTCGGCGCATAATGCCGGGATCAGCTGCTTTAATAACGTTGTTTTACCGGTTCCGCTCCAGGCAGAAATTGCTAAAACAGGGATCATAACGGCTCCTGCATATCGTGAATATGCTGTAAGTCAGCAAGCGTATTCACATTAATAAACGCAGACTTTACGTCGCTAAAATCGACGCTATGCCCGCCTGCCTGGCGCATAAAGACCATCACTCGCCGTTCGCCGGCCGCCAGATAGGCTTCCAGCTGTGGTATTAGCCGGCGATGTATCAGGGCGATAGCGGGGTGATCCCGCTCCCCATCGTGCGCCCAGACCACCGGTGAGGCCTGCTTCTGCTGCATCAAACGCTCAACCAGAAACGGCGGAATAAACGGCGTGTCGCAGGGGCAAAACACAAACCAGGGACACTCTATCTGCTGCATCACCGACAGCATACCGGCCAGCGGTCCGGGAAAATCGCTAAGGCTATCGGTATAGATTGGGTAACCCGTCGCTTGCCAGCTTTGCAGATTACGGTTGGCGCTGATCGCCAGGCTGGTCACCTGCGGTTGCAGCGCATCCGTAACATAGCGCCATAGCGGCTGCCCGTTTAGCGGCTGCAGTCCTTTATCCACTCCGCCCATCCGCGTGGCTTTTCCGCCGGCCAGCACGACGCCGGTTATTGCCTCGCCTTGCATAGAAATATCGCCTCTTTCATTGTGGGATTGACCCTGTTAACTTGTCCCTATCAAGAGTAAGGAGCATGACCATGAAATGTAAACGTCTGAATGAAGTTATTGAACTCCTCCAGCCAGCCTGGCAAAAAGAGCCGGAACTGAATCTGATTCAATTCTTGCAGAAATTGGCGAAAGAGGCCGGTTATAAGGGGGAACTCGCCGATCTTTCTGACGATATTCTTATTTACCATCTGAAGATGCGTGACTCGACAAAAGAAGCCGTTATTCCAGGGATTAAGAAAGACTACGAAGAAGATTTCAAAACGGCGCTACTGCGCGCTCGCGGCGTGATTAAAGAGTAAAAGGTTGTAAGTGCGACCACAGAATGAGTTATGAGATGATATCCTGAACTATTCGTACGATTATCGGATGTCAGGATGCACGATAAGGCTTTCAATTTTCAGACGCTTCACCCGGATACCATCATCGATGGCCTGTTTGATCTGGGGATGCGGGTAGACTCAGGTCTCACTCCGCTAAATAGCTATGAAAACCGCGTTTACCAGTTTCAGGACGAAGATCGCCGCCGCTATGTGGTGAAGTTCTATCGTCCTGAGCGTTGGTCTGCCGAACAGATCCTCGAAGAACACCAGTTTACCTTCCAGCTAGAGCAGGATGAGGTGCCCGTCGCCGCGCCGCTGCGCTTCAACGATCGCTCGCTTCATCAACACCAGGGCTTCTTCTTTGCCGTTTTCCCAAGCCTTGGCGGGCGTCAGTTTGAAGCAGATAACCTTGATCAGATGGAGTGGGTAGGGCGTTTTCTTGGCCGCCTGCATCAAACCGGGCGCAAGCAGCTCTTTGTTGCCCGACCAGAGATCGGCATTAAGGAATATTTACTCGAGCCGCGCGCGGTCTTTGAGCACTCAACGCTGATACCGGCCGGCCTGAAGGGACGTTTTCTCGCTGCGGTGGATAAGCTGATCGAGGCGGTCACGGCGAAATGGGACGGCGGCGCTAAGATCCTGCGCCTGCACGGCGACTGCCATGCCGGAAATATTCTCTGGCGCGATGGCCCGCTTTTTGTCGATCTGGATGATGCCCGCAACGGCCCCGCTATCCAGGATCTCTGGATGCTGCTGAACGGTGATAAAGCCGAACAGCGCATGCAGCTGGAGACGATCGTTGAAGCTTATGAAGAATTCAGCCCGTTTAACACCGACGAAATTGCCCTCATCGAACCTTTACGCGCCATGCGCTTAGTCTACTACCTTGCGTGGTTGCTGCGACGCTGGGACGATCCTGCCTTCCCTATCAACTTCCCATGGCTTACCGGGGAAGACTACTGGCGCGGGCAGACCAAAACTTTTCTTGAGCAGGTGAAGGTTCTACAGGAACCCCCTCTTCAGTTAACGCCAATGTATTAATCTGATATTTCCAGGAGAGAGTTAAAAATGAAAAAAATTTGGCTGGCGCTGGCTGGTATGATTCTGGCTTTTAGTGCATCCGCTGCCCAGATAACCGACGGCAAGCAGTACATTACCCTCGAGAAGCCGGTTGCCGGTGAGCCTCAGGTGCTCGAATTCTTCTCGTTCTACTGCCCGCACTGCTATCAGTTTGAAGAAGTGCTGCACGTTTCTGACAACGTGAAGAAAAAGCTGCCGGAAGGCGTCAAAATGACCAAGTACCACGTTGAGTTCCTTGGCCCGCTGGGCAAAGATTTAACTCAGGCGTGGGCGGTGGCCATGGCGCTGGGCGTTGAAGATCGGATCACCGTGCCGATGTTTGAAGCGGTGCAGAAAACACAAACCGTGCAGACCGTTGCCGATATTCGCAAAGTCTTCATTGATGCCGGCGTGAAGGGGGAAGATTACGATGCGGCCTGGAACAGCTTCGTGGTGAAATCTCTGGTTGCCCAGCAGGAAAAAGCCGCGGCTGACCTGCAGCTGCAGGGCGTACCGGCGATGTATGTTAACGGTAAGTATCAGCTGAACCCGCAGGGAATGGATACCAGTAATATGGACGCATTTGTCGCCCAGTATGCTGATACCGTTAAGCAGCTGGTTGAGAAGAAATAAAAAAATAACGCCGGTCACTGACCGGCGTTGTTGTCTTCGGGCTCAATAAAGTTACTTTTCCTGCCGTTGTAGCATTTTCGTCAGCCGGGCGTCTTTTTCTTGCCATAACTCGTTCAGCCAGCGCTGAAAGCGACGTTTAAAGTTCTTATCATTCACGTAATCACCGTGCAGCTCCTCAGCGACGGGCATCAGATTAACCTGCACCGTAATGCGCGTGAGGCGGCCGCAAAGCATATCGTAAAAGGGGCGTCGGTTATTCTGTGGATAGCATAACGTCACGTCCAGCAGCTTATCGAACTGACTGCCCAGTACGTTTAGCGCCATCGCAATGCCCGCCGCCTTTGGGGGTAATAAATTGGCGTAAGGCGAACGGGTCTGGTGCTGCTTTTCCTCGGTGAAACGCGACCCTTCGACAAAGTTAACGATGGTCGTTGGGTAAGCGCGGAATTTCTCGCAGGAGCGACGGGTCGTTGCAACATCTTTGCCGCGGCGCTCCGGGTGGCGGATGAGATAGCCTCGCGAGTAGCGGCGCATAAAGGGCATATCCAACGCCCAGCAGGCAAGACCGATAAAAGGCACCCAGGCTAGCTGCTGCTTGAGGAAGTATTTGTTCATCGGTATATGCTTGCGGAACAGCACGCAGAGCACCACGATATCTGCCCAGCTATGATGATTGCTAATGAGCAGATACCAGTTCTTTTTATTCAGTCCTTCAAGACCCTGCACGTCCCACTTCAGCCCCGGGTTGAGATACAGCAGCAGCGCCAGCCCTTCGCACCAGCAGTACATCATGAAATTACAAAAATGAGAGATAGCGCGCCATACCGCAGGGATCGGCACCAGCAGTTTAATGACTCCGGCGATGATAATCGGTACGGAACAAATAATGGTAACCAGGATGGTAAGAGCGATACTTAGAGGAAGCGTTATCGCTGCGAGTAATCTCGACATAGTTATTTTATTCAGAAAGTTAGGCTGAGAAAGAGCGCGATTAAACGGCGCAAGAGCCTGATTTTATCAGAAAACGCAGCAAATGACGGGTCTAACGAGAACAGAAAAACAGGCGGATCTTATATCCACATGGAGCATTGAGTCATAGTGACGGCTTTAAATCAATAAAACATATATAACATCATGATAAATAAACACTAATTATAGTGATGTGCGTTTTTTTTCACACGCACCGGCTACCGGCCTAAAACTATGCACAAACTTATCCACAGATAGCCGTACCGCAGGATCGACCGGATCGGTGAATCTTTTCGGCGAAATGTGGGAAAAATTCAGGTTTTCATGCCTGTCTGTGGCATCCTTTATCCATAATCTGATAAACAGGCACGGAAATTATGGTTCAGATCCCTGAAAACCCCCTCATCCTCGTTGACGGCTCCTCTTACCTTTACCGGGCGTATCACGCATTCCCGCCGCTGACCAACAGCGCAGGCGAGCCGACCGGCGCAATGTACGGCGTGCTGAATATGCTGCGAAGCCTGATCCTGCAGTACCAGCCCACCCATGCCGTGGTGGTGTTTGATGCCAAAGGAAAAACTTTCCGTGACGAACTGTTTGAGCACTACAAATCCCACCGTCCGCCGATGCCAGACGATCTGCGCGCGCAGATTGAGCCGCTGCACACGATGGTGAAAGCGATGGGCCTGCCGCTGATGGCGGTACCGGGCGTGGAGGCTGACGATGTGATTGGCACCCTGGCGCGTGAGGCTGAAAAAGCGGGTCGTCCGGTATTGATCAGTACCGGCGATAAGGACATGGCCCAGCTGGTCACTCCGGGTATCACCCTGATTAACACCATGACCAATACGATCCTCGGCCCGGATGAAGTGGTGACGAAGTACGGCGTTCCGCCAGAGCTGATCATCGATTTCCTCGCCCTGATGGGCGACTCCTCGGATAACATTCCAGGCGTTCCGGGGGTCGGAGAGAAAACAGCTCAGGCCCTGCTACAGGGATTGGGTGGCCTTGATACGCTGTATGCCGAAGCGGAAAAAATCGCTGGCCTGAGCTTCCGTGGCGCCAAAACAATGGCGGCGAAGCTCGAGCAGAATAAAGAGGTGGCGTACCTCTCCTACCAGCTGGCAACCATTAAAACAGACGTGGAGCTGGATCTGAGCTGCGAAGAGCTGCTGGTTGTGGAACCGGCGGCGGACGATCTGCTGACGCTGTTCAAAAAGTATGAATTCAAGCGCTGGATAACCGACGTGGAGTCCGGCAAATGGATGCAGGCAAAAGGGAGCAAGCCTGCGGCAAAACCGGCGCAAGCGGCGGTGGCTGAAGAAGAGGTTGTTGAAGCTGCGGCAACGCTGTCTGCCGAAAACTACGTCACCATTCTTGATGAAGAGACGCTAACGGCGTGGATTGAGAAGCTCAAGAAAGCGCCGCTGTTTGCTTTTGATACGGAAACGGACAGCCTGGATAACATTTCGGCCAACATGGTCGGCCTGTCGTTCGCTATCGAACCCGGCGTTGCGGCCTATGTGCCGGTTGCGCATGATTATCTCGATGCGCCGGATCAGATCCCGCGCGATCGCGTGCTTGAGCTGCTCAAACCGCTGCTGGAAGATAACAGCCTCCTCAAAGTTGGGCAAAACCTGAAGTACGACCGCGGGATTTTGGCGAACTATGGCATTGAGCTCCGCGGCATTGCCTTCGATACGATGCTGGAGTCCTACATCCTTGATAGCGTGGCCGGGCGCCATGACATGGATAGCCTCTCCGATCGCTGGCTTCAGCATAAAACCATTACCTTTGAAGAGATTGCCGGCAAAGGAAAGAATCAGCTTACGTTTAACCAGATTGCGTTGGAAGAAGCGGGTCGCTATGCGGCTGAAGATGCCGACGTCACTCTGCAGCTGCACCTGAAGATGTGGCCGAAGCTGCAGCAGCACGAAGGGCCGCTACACGTATTTAAAAATATCGAAATGCCGCTGGTACCGGTGCTATCCCGCGTTGAGCGCAACGGGGTTAAAATTGATCCGGCGGTGCTGCATGCCCATTCTCAGGAGATCGCTAAGCGCCTGGTTGAGCTGGAGCAGAAGGCCTATGAGATCGCCGGGGAAGAGTTCAATCTCTCCTCACCGAAGCAGCTGCAAACGATTCTGTTTGAAAAGCAGGGCATTAAACCGCTGAAGAAAACCCCAGGCGGCGCGCCGTCGACTTCGGAAGAGGTGCTGGAAGAGCTGGCGCTGGACTATCCGCTGCCGAAGGTGATTCTTGAGTACCGCGGGCTGGCCAAGCTGAAGTCGACGTATACCGATAAGCTGCCGCTGATGATTAACCCCAAAACCGGCCGGGTCCATACCTCATACCATCAGGCCGTTACCGCCACCGGGCGTCTCTCTTCCACGGACCCTAACCTGCAAAATATACCGGTGCGTAACGACGAAGGGCGACGCATTCGCCAGGCGTTTATCGCGCCGCAGGATTATCTCATCGTCTCTGCCGACTACTCGCAGATTGAACTGCGCATCATGGCCCATTTATCTCGCGATAATGGCCTGCTGACCGCTTTTGCCGAAGGGAAAGATATCCACCGGGCGACGGCGGCGGAGGTCTTTAGCCTGCCGCTGGAGAGCGTCAGCAGCGAGCAGCGTCGTAGCGCTAAAGCGATCAACTTTGGTTTGATCTACGGCATGAGCGCATTCGGCCTCGCGCGCCAGCTCAATATTCCGCGCAGAGAAGCGCAAAAGTATATGGATCTCTACTTCGAGCGCTATCCGGGCGTGCTGGATTATATGGAGCGTACCCGCGCGCAGGCGAAAGAGCAGGGATATGTTGAAACCCTGGACGGTCGTCGGCTCTATCTCCCGGACATCAAATCCAGCAACGGCGCACGTCGTGCGGGCGCTGAGCGAGCGGCAATCAACGCGCCAATGCAGGGGACGGCGGCGGATATCATTAAACGGGCAATGATTGCCGTTGATGAGTGGCTGCAGACCGAGAAGCCGCGGGTGCGGATGATCATGCAGGTGCACGATGAACTGGTCTTTGAAGTGCATAAAGATGACCTCGATAGCGTGGCGAAAAAGGTCCATGAATTAATGGAAAACAGCACCACGCTGGCGGTTCCGCTGCTGGTGGAAGTGGGTAGCGGAGAAAACTGGGATCAAGCGCACTAAGTATTTCGTGGAGAGAGCGCTTTTCTGTAAGTAAGCAACATAACTTATAGCGTTTTGTGACGATCATTCGAATTTGCTATGTAAAGAGTGAAAAAAAACTACAAAAAGTGCTTTCTCCCTAACTGAAAGAAGAGTAGAGTTAATGACGTAGGGTACAGAGGTAAGATGTTCTATCTTTCAGACCTTTTACTTCACGTAATCGGATTTGGCTGAATATTTTAGCCGCCCCGGTCATTTATGACCGGGGCGTTTTTTATTGCGCGGAAGAAAAGTTTTTATCGACCGGAATGGTGGGCGCTGGCCTGATTTTGTCGCCCGAATAAGGCGCTAAGCGCCGTTATCCGGGGAGTCTGACGGAGATTACTCCCCGTCTTCGATCTCTTCCTGAGGAGGGATTTCGTTAAACCAGCTATCGAGCTTCTGCCGCAGCTTATCGACGCCTGATTTCTTCAGCGAAGAGAATGCCTCAACCTGCACATCACCGTTAAAGGCGAGTACCGCCTCACGCACCATATTGAGCTGCGCTTTACGGGCTCCGCTGGCCAGCTTATCGGACTTAGTCAGCAGCACCAGCACCTGGATATCGCTTTCTACGGCCCATTCGATCATCTGCTGGTCGAGGTCTTTCAGCGGATGGCGAATATCCATCAAAATAACCAGCCCTTTCAGACACAGGCGTTTTTCGAGGTATTCACCCAGCGCCCGCTGCCATTTGATCTTCATCTCCTCGGGAACCTGAGCGTAGCCGTAGCCCGGTAAATCGACCAGGCGTTTACCGTCGGCAACTTCGAACAGGTTAATCAGCTGGGTACGCCCCGGCGTTTTTGAGGTACGCGCCAGGCTTTTCTGATTAGTCAGCGTATTCAGGGCGCTGGATTTCCCGGCATTTGAGCGACCGGCAAACGCCACTTCGATTCCGGTATCGGAAGGAAGATGGCGGATATCCGGTGCGCTGGTGACAAAATGCGTCTGTTGATAGTTCCAGTTGGTCAAGACTGTCGTCTCCGTTAAATAAGGCTATGGCGGGGATTATACCTGAACAACAGAAAAAGGCTGTTTTTACCGCATCCCTCAAATTAAGGCGCTGTAGGTTAAAACCATATGCTTTGTAAGACATTGACCATTCGTGGTATGGGAAATACATGAAAAAGATTGGTGGCTTAATGGTTAAAGTCATTATTTATCAATGCATTATATCTTGAAGAAAATTCCGAAAATTGCCTTTTTGCACGGTACCTGGTTGTAGGATTCCTTTAACCCGGTAAAGTAGTGGTCAAGGCGAGGATGCCAACAGGAACAGGGCTCAGGATGAGCGGTCAGGGAGCGCCAGGAGGCGAAGACCAGGGATTGTCAGGATGACCAGCGTCTGGAGACGTTTTCAAAGGGAAAAGGATGTAACAAGGAACGTTATTAGCTAAGGGAAAGACAGGGTTTGTCGTTAGCTAACATGGAAAGTGGAAACCCTTTAAGGGTTGTTCGTGAGGAAAAAGGCGACAGAGTAATCTGTCGCCTTTTTTCTTTGCTTGCTTTCTGCTAGATTCCGCCTCAATTCTATACTGAAGAAAACGATCTGAAGATTACACACCATGAAAAAACCGACATCTGTATCCCGTGGTAAAACACAGCGTAAGACGCGTGAAGAATTGAATCAGGAAGCCCGCGATCGCAAGCGTCAGAAGAAACATCGCGGTCATACGGCAGGAAGTCGCGCCACCGGCGGAGAGGGCTCCTCGGCAGGCAAAAAAGCAGGTCAGCAGCAAGATCCGCGTATTGGTAGCAAGAAACCGATTCCGCTGGGCGTGACCGAGAGCACCCCGGCTACTAAGCAGCACAAACCGAAGAGCGAGAAACCTATGCTTTCACCGCAGGCTGAGCTGGATTTGCTGGAAAACGATGAGCGCCTGGACGCGCTGCTGGAACGTCTGGAAGAGGGTGGTTCCCTGAATGCTGAAGAACAGACCTGGGTTGATGCCAAGCTCGATCGCATTGATGAGCTTATGCAGCAGCTCGGCCTCTCCTACGACGACGACGAAGATGAGGAAGAAGAAGAGCGCAAGGAAGATATGATGCGCCTGCTGAAGGGTGGAAACTAACGTTTGCACTCAGTCGGATTCCCGGTCCTGCTTATAACCCTTCTGGTTATGTGTTATCTGCTGTGGTTATTCGCTAAACTACGACGGTTGTCGCGGCGTCAGAAATGGCTGCGCAACCGGCTCATTACCCGAAGTGCGGTTGGGCCGGGGCGGCGTACCCGCCGGCGGCACCATCGGAAGGAGTGAGCATGACCGTGCAGTTAATCGACTGGGATCTGGCCCTGATCCAAAAATATAACTATTCCGGGCCGCGTTATACCTCGTACCCCACCGCGCTGGAGTTTTCTCCCGAATTTGGCGCCGCTGAGTTCGACGAGGCGGTGGCCCGCTATCCGCAGCGCCCGCTATCGCTGTACGTGCATATCCCGTTTTGCCATAAGCTCTGCTATTTCTGCGGCTGCAATAAAATTGTGACCCGCCAGCAGCATAAGGCCGACCAGTACCTGGACGTGCTCGAGCAGGAGATTATTCATCGGGCCCCGCTGTTTACCGAACGCCAGGTGCATCAGCTGCACTGGGGCGGCGGAACGCCAACCTATCTGAATAAAGAACAAATCAGCCGGCTGATGAATTTGCTGCGCACCCACTTCAATTTTATTGCCGATGCTGAGATTTCAATTGAAGTCGATCCGCGGGAAATTGAGCTGGACGTGCTTGACCACCTGCGCGCTGAGGGCTTCAATCGCCTGAGTATGGGCGTGCAGGACTTCAATAAAGAGGTGCAGCGTCTGGTGAACCGCGAGCAGGATGAAGACTTTATCTTTGCTCTGCTCAACCATGCGCGTGATATTGGGTTTACCTCTACCAATATCGATCTGATTTATGGTCTGCCGAAGCAAACGCCGGAAAGTTTTGCCTTTACGCTGCAGAAGGTGGCCGAACTCAACCCCGATCGCCTGAGCGTATTTAACTACGCGCATCTGCCCACGCTCTTTGCCGCGCAGCGTAAAATCAAGGATGCGGACCTGCCTACGGCGGAACAGAAGCTGGATATCCTGCAGGAGACGATTGGCTCGCTCACCGATGCCGGCTACCAGTTTATCGGCATGGATCATTTTGCGCGCCCGGATGACGAACTGGCGATTGCCCAGCGTGAAGGCGTGCTGCATCGCAACTTCCAGGGCTACACCACCCAGGGCGACACCGACCTGCTGGGGATGGGCGTTTCTGCGATCAGCATGATTGGCGACTGCTACGCGCAGAACCAGAAAGAACTAAAGCACTACTATCAGCAGGTTGATGAAACCGGGAACGCCCTGTGGCGCGGCATTGCGCTGACCCGCGATGACTGCATACGCCGGGACGTCATCAAATCGCTGATCTGTAATTTCCGTCTCGATTTTGCTGCCGTCACCGCCCAGTGGGACATCGATTGTCAGCACTATTTTGCCGAAGATTTGCAGCTGCTCGCACCGCTGGCGAAAGATGGGCTGGTGGACGTCGATGAAAAGGGGATTCAGGTCACGCCGAAAGGCCGCCTGCTGATCCGCAACATCTGCATGTGTTTTGATACCTATCTGCGCCAGAAAGCGCGGATGCAGCAGTTCTCACGGGTTATTTAAGCAAAATCCCGGCGACGCAGGGTTACCGGGGTGATGAAGCGGCTGGCCGAGCGGCCAGCGTGAACCGCGTTATTCCATTCCCAACTCTTTCAGCTTACGGGTAAGCGTGTTTCGTCCCCATCCCAGCAGGCGCGCAGCCTCCTGCTTGTGCCCCTGCGTATGGCGCAGGGCGGTGGTCAGCAGCGTCCGCTCCATTTCCGGCTGAGCCTCAGAGAGCAGGTTTTGATGACCGGATCGCAGGGCGCGATCGGCCCACTGTCCCAGCAGCGTCGCCCAGCTATCCGGCTGCATATGCGTGGGGCTGTCCGGTACCGAGGTTTCAAACAGCTCGCTGGGAAGATCCTGGGTCAGCACCTCCTGACCGGCGGCCATCACCGTCAGCCAGCGGCAGGTATTTTCGAGCTGACGCACGTTGCCGGGCCAGGCCAGGCGCGTGAGCGCCGTTTCCGTTTCCGGGTGCAGCAGCTTAGCTTCAACGCCCAGCTCGCGCGCCGCAACCTGCAGGAAGTGGCGAGCCAGGCGCGGAATATCCTCCCGGCGCTCGCGCAGCGGCGGCAGATGGACGCGAATCACGTTCAGACGGTGGAACAGGTCCTCACGGAATTTGCCTTCCTGGACGCGCTGTTCGAGGTTTTGGTGGGTCGCGGCAATGATCCTGACGTCCACCTTCACCGGCGCATAGCCGCCAACGCGATAGAACTGACCGTCGGCCAGCACGCGCAGCAGGCGCGTCTGCACGTCCAGCGGCATATCGCCAATTTCATCGAGAAACAGCGTGCCGCCATCGGCCTGCTCAAAGCGGCCCTGGCGCACGGTGTTAGCACCGGTAAATGCCCCTTTCTCGTGACCGAACAGCTCGGACTCGATCAGGTCTTTTGGGATCGCGGCCATATTCAGCGCGATAAACGGCGCCTTCGCCCGCGGGCTGTGGCGGTGCAGGGCGTGGGCGACCAGCTCTTTACCGGTACCGGATTCACCGTTGATCAGCACGCTAATAGAAGAGCGCGACAGGCGGCCGATAATGCGAAAGACATCCTGCATCGCCGGCGCTTCACCGATGATATCGGCCGTTGGGCTGTTTATCGGCGCATTTCGCGGCTGCTGCTGCTCCTGATAGTGGCTGATAGCGCGGTCAACCAGCGCCACGGCTTCATCAATATCAAAAGGTTTCGGCAGATAATCAAAGGCCCCCTGCTGATAGGCGCTTACTGCCGCATCCAGATCCGAATGCGCGGTCATTATGATGACCGGAAGCATCGGATGGCGTTGCTTAATTTGTTTCAGCAGCGCGAGCCCATCCATCCCCGGCATCCGAATATCAGACAGCAGTACATCCGGGGTTTTGGTGGTGAGTGCATCAAGCACCTCGTTGCCGCTTTCAAACGTTGTACAACTCAAGCCTGCCCCGGTGAGCGCGCGTTCAAGCACCCAACGGATGGAGCTATCGTCATCAACGATCCAGGCTATCCCTCGTTGCATAAACACCTCTACTTCCGAATAGGCAGGAATACCGAGAATTCGGTATGCCCTGGCCAACTGGTAAATTCAATTTTGCCGGAGTGTCGGTCGATAAGACTGCGGGCAATGGAAAGCCCCAGACCGGTACCGCCTTCGCGACCGCTGACCATGGGATAAAAAAGCGTATCCTGTAAATGGGACGGAATTCCCGGGCCGTTGTCTTCCACATCAATGCGCGCAGCGAGACGGTAGCGTACGCCATGCAGCGTCAGCTGGAAGGCGGTACGGGTGCGCAGAATAATTTCTCCGCCTTCTGGCCCCAGCGCCTGCAGCGCATTGCGTACGATATTCAGCAGGACCTGTTCAATTTGGTCCGGGTCGTGCGCCAGCTCCGGCAGGCTAGGGTCGTAATCACGGATAAGCTTGACGTTGTCCGGCAGCTCCATCGACACCAGCTTCACCACCCGCTCAGCGACTTTATGGATGCTTTCGGTGACGTGCATTCCGGGATGCTGCGGTCCCAGCAGGCGATCGACCAGGTTTCTCAAGCGGTCGGCCTGCTCAATGATGACGTTGGTGTATTCCATCAGCGCCGGATCGGGTAGCGCCTTACTCAGCAGCTGCGCCGCACCCCGCAGGCCGCCCAACGGATTTTTAATCTCGTGGGCCAGACCGCGGACTAAATCACGAGCCGCGATTTGCTGCGCGTGCTGCAGCTGCTCCTGGCTCAGACGCCGCTGGTTATCCATGGGCGCCATTTCCAGCAGGATTTGCCCTTCAGGCAGGCGCTGTGCGGTTAAGGACAGGATATGCGAGCGGCCATCGATCACCAGGGTGACTTCGTTGTCGGTAAAGCCCTGGCCCGCCTGCAGGCTCTCCTGCATCAGACCGATATTCAGCGAAAAGTAGCTCAACAGCTCGGGGAGTGGCGTGCCGTACAGCTTGCGTGAACTTTGGGCCAGCAGCTGCTGCGCCGCCGGGTTCGCGTAGTGCACCGCCAGGTCGTCATCGACCAATAAGATGCTGTTGATTAAAGAGTTAAGGATCTGCCCAGCATCGGGCTGAGTGCCTGTTGCCATCTGACAGTCTCCTGAAAAGAGTGCACTATTTTAGTGCAGTATAGCTTTTTATAAGTAAAAAGCGCATAAGATCAGCATGTTGGTGGAGAAAAAAGCCCATCCTGAGATGGGCTGAAAGTTTCCACGGCAACAAAATATCCCTGGTACCCCACGCCACAACACGGAATACCGAGGATTTACAGCAAAATTAGACGCTGTAGTACAGCTCGAACTCAACCGGGTGCGGAGTCATGCGTACGCGGTCGTTTTCTTCAATACGCAGGGCGATGTAGGCATCGATAGCGTCGTTGGTGAATACGCCACCCGCGGTCAGGAACTCACGGTCAGCGTCCAGCGCGTTCAGTGCTTCTTCCAGAGAGCCTGCAACCTGTGGGATCTCTTTCGCTTCTTCCGGCGGCAGGTCATACAGGTTTTTATCCATGGCTTCGCCCGGATGGATTTTGTTCTTGATACCGTCAAGACCAGCCATCAGCAGCGCAGCGAAGCACAGGTACGGGTTAGCAGCCGGGTCCGGGAAGCGCACTTCGATACGACGCGCTTTCGGAGAGGTGACCACCGGAATACGGATAGAGGCAGAACGGTTACGGGCAGAGTAAGCCAGCATAACCGGTGCTTCGTAACCCGGGACCAGACGCTTGTAGGAGTTGGTGGTCGGGTTAGCCAGGGCGTTAATCGCTTTAGCGTGTTTGATTACGCCGCCGATGTAGAACAGAGCTTGCTCGGACAGGCCAGCATATTTGTCACCAGAGAACAGGTTTACGCCGTTCTTGGACAGGGACATGTGGCAGTGCATGCCGGAACCGTTATCGCCAAACATTGGTTTTGGCATAAAGGTCGCGGTTTTACCAAAGCGGTGAGCAACGTTGTGCACAACGTATTTGTAGATCTGAATTTCGTCCGCTTTTTTGGTCATGGTGTTGAAGCGGGTAGCGATTTCGTTCTGACCAGCAGTGGCGACTTCGTGGTGGTGAGCTTCAACAACCAGGCCCATCTCTTCCATGATCATACACATGGTAGAGCGGATGTCCTGAGAGGAGTCAACCGGTGGAACCGGGAAGTAGCCGCCTTTCACGCCAGGACGGTGACCTTTGTTGCCACCTTCGTATTTGGTGGAGGAGTTCCATGCGCCTTCGATATCGTCGATAGCCACGTGGGAACCGGAGATAGAAGCGCCAAAGCGGATGTCGTCAAACAGGAAGAACTCTGGCTCTGGCCCGAAGAGTACGGTATCTGCCAGGCCGGTAGAACGCAGGTACTCTTCCGCGCGCTTAGCGATGGAGCGCGGGTCACGGTCGTAGCCCTGCAGGGTGCCTGGTTCCAGGATATCGCAGCGGATGATCAGCGTCGGTTCTTCGAAGAACGGGTCGATCAGCGCGGTGGTCGCATCCGGCATCAGAACCATGTCAGATTCGTTAATACCTTTCCAGCCACCAATCGAGGAGCCATCAAACATTTTGCCTTCTTCGAAGAATTCGGCATTAACCTGATGAGAAGGAATTGTGACGTGCTGTTCTTTACCTTTGGTATCGGTGAAGCGCAGATCGACAAACTTCACTTCGTGCTCGTTCAGCATCGTCAAAACGTGTTCAGCGGACATACTTAAACTCTCCCGGATTGGTCATTGTCGTCGTGGTAACGAAAACTTTTTTACTACTTAAAGTGGCGTTGTTGCCTTAAAATAGATAAAGCGAAATCTGTGCCAACTTTTAAATGCTATGTAAAACGCTGTATCATGCGCACCATAGTGCAAAAGAACTGCACCATGATAGGAATAATGCACCAAAATAGTGCTTCAGTGTGAACATTGAGCACCATTTTGGTGCAGTTTTTGTTACGGTGCCCTTTTATCGCTCCGTGAAAGCGATCACAAAGAAACTCTGCAATACTTGTTTGCGGAGGATGTTTGTGATCCTGTTCAGTCCTTCGCTTATTACGTGTACAATAACGCGCTATTTCTAATGCCTGAGGCAAAGTTTGTGATCGAAAATCTGCGTAACATCGCCATCATCGCGCACGTTGACCATGGTAAAACTACCCTGGTCGACAAGCTGCTCCAGCAATCCGGTACGTTCGATGCACGTGCCGAAACACAAGAGCGTGTGATGGACTCCAACGATTTGGAGAAAGAGCGTGGGATTACCATCCTCGCGAAAAACACCGCAATCAAATGGAATGATTACCGTATCAACATCGTTGATACCCCTGGGCACGCCGACTTCGGAGGTGAGGTTGAGCGTGTTATGTCCATGGTTGATTCTGTGCTGCTGGTGGTTGATGCCTTTGACGGTCCGATGCCGCAAACGCGCTTCGTCACCAAGAAAGCCTTTGCCCACGGCCTGAAGCCGATTGTGGTCATCAACAAAGTTGACCGTCCGGGCGCACGCCCTGACTGGGTTGTCGATCAGGTCTTCGATCTGTTCGTTAACCTCGACGCAACTGATGAGCAGCTGGACTTCCCTATCGTTTACGCATCTGCGCTGAACGGTATCGCGGGTCTGGACCACGAAGATATGGCTGAAGACATGACTCCGCTGTATCAGACCATCATCGATCGCGTACCGGCTCCGGACGTTGATAGTGATGGCCCGCTGCAGATGCAGATCTCCCAGCTTGATTACAACAACTACGTTGGCGTAATCGGCATCGGTCGCATCAAGCGCGGTAAAGTGAAGCCGAACCAGCAGGTCACTCTGATTGATAGCGAAGGCAAAACCCGTAACGGTAAAGTCGGTAAAGTCCTGGGCCACCTCGGTCTGGAACGTATCGAGACTGACGTCGCGGAAGCTGGCGATATCATCGCGATCACCGGTCTGGGCGAGCTGAACATCTCCGACACCATCTGCGATCCGCAGAACGTCGAAGCGCTGCCGCCGCTGTCCGTTGATGAACCGACCGTTTCTATGTTCTTCTGCGTTAACACCTCTCCGTTCTGTGGTAAAGAAGGTAAGTACGTTACTTCTCGCCAGATCCTCGATCGCCTGAACAAAGAGCTGGTACACAACGTGGCGCTGCGCGTTGAAGAGACTCCGGATGCGGACGCATTCCGCGTTTCTGGCCGTGGCGAGCTGCACCTGTCCGTTCTTATCGAGAACATGCGTCGTGAAGGTTTCGAAATGGCGGTTTCCCGTCCGAAAGTTATCTTCCGCGAAATCGACGGCCGCAAACAAGAGCCGTTCGAAAACGTCACGCTGGACGTTGAAGAGCAGCATCAGGGTTCCGTGATGCAGGCTCTGGGTGAGCGTAAAGGCGACCTGAAAAACATGAATCCAGATGGCAAGGGCCGCGTACGTCTCGACTACGTGATCCCAAGCCGTGGCCTGATTGGCTTCCGTTCTGAGTTCATGACCATGACCTCCGGTACCGGTCTGCTGTACTCCACCTTCAGCCACTACGATGATGTTCGTGCGGGCGATGTTGGCCAGCGTCAGAACGGCGTACTGATCTCCAACGGTCAGGGTAAAGCAGTTGCGTTCGCACTGTTCAGCCTGCAGGACCGCGGCAAGCTGTTCCTGGGCCACGGTGCTGAAGTTTACGAAGGCCAGATCATCGGTATTCACAGTCGTTCTAACGACCTGACCGTAAACTGCCTGACCGGTAAGAAACTGACCAACATGCGTGCGTCCGGTACTGACGAAGCAACGGTTCTGGTTCCGCCGATCAAGATGTCTCTGGAGCAAGCTCTCGAGTTCATCGATGACGACGAACTGGTAGAAGTTACGCCTGCTTCCGTACGTATTCGTAAACGTCACCTGACCGAGAACGATCGTAAACGCGCCATGCGCGGTGCGAAAGAAGACTAATTCTCGCCGTCCGTTGATATCTAAACCCCGCCTTAATGGCGGGGTTTCTTTTTTGTCTCCAAAGCCCCCACCTCATAGTCAAACCTCGCCTTTCCCGCTACAGTTAATTTTCCACGGTGCAAAAGGAGAGGGCCATGCTCTATATCTTTGATTTAGGTAATGTGATTGTCGACATCGACTTCAACCGGGTACTCGGGACGTGGAGTGATTTAAGCCGCATTCCGCTGGCGACGCTGAAGCAGCACTTCACCATGGGTGAGGCGTTTCGCCAGCACGAGCGCGGTGAAATCAGCGACGAAGCCTTCGCTGAAGCGATGTGTCATGAGATGAATATGGCGCTGAGCTATGAGCAGTTTTCCCACGGCTGGCAGGCCGTATTTGTGGCTCTCCGCCCGGAGGTCATCGCGATTATGCACAAGCTACGCGAGCAGGGACACCGCGTCGTCGTGCTGTCGAATACCAACCGCCTGCACACCACTTTCTGGCCAGATGAATATCCGCAGGTGCGCGCCGCGGCCGACCGTATCTATCTTTCGCAGGAGATGGGGATGCGTAAGCCCGAGGAGCGGATCTACCAAAGCGTTCTGCAGCAGGAGGGATTTTCCGCTGCCGATACGGTCTTCTTTGACGATAATGCCGAGAATATTGCCGGCGCGAACCGGCTGGGAATAACCAGCATTTTGGTGACCGGAAAGGAGACTATCCCCGACTACTTTGCGCAATGATTATGTTAAAAACCGTTCATCAAAAAGCAAAGCGCCGCTGCCGTCCGCTGCTGGCCTGGCTAAAGCTGCTGTGGCGCCGGATTGATGAAGACAATATGACGACGCTGGCAGGGAATCTTGCCTACGTGTCGTTACTCGCGCTGGTGCCGCTGATTGCCGTGGTGTTCGCGCTTTTCTCCGCCTTTCCCATGTTTTCTGAAGTGAGCGGGCAGATACGCCACTTCATCTTTGCCAACTTTATCCCGGCGACGGGGGACGTCATTCAGCGCTATATCGAGCAGTTTGTCGCGAACTCCAGCCGAATGACGGCGGTGGGCGCCTGCGGGCTGATCGTGACCTCGCTGCTGCTGATGTATTCGATAGATAGCGCGCTGAATACCATATGGCGCAGCCCGCGCGCCCGGCCAAAAATTTACTCCTTTGCGGTCTACTGGATGATCCTTACCCTCGGACCCTTACTGGCGGGGGCGAGCCTGGCGATCAGCTCATACCTGCTGTCGCTGCGCTGGGCCAGCGAGCTCAATAGCGTCATTGATGACGTGCTGCGCATCTTCCCGCTGATTCTATCGTGGGCGGCGTTTTGGCTGCTTTACAGCATTGTCCCGACGACGCAGGTGCGAAACCGCGATGCGCTGATTGGTTCGCTGGTGGCCGCGCTGCTGTTTGAGGCCGGTAAAAAAGCGTTTGCCCTGTATATCACCGCCTTTCCGTCGTACCAGCTGATTTATGGCGTCATAGCCGTGGTGCCTCTTTTGTTTGTTTGGGTCTACTGGACGTGGTGTATCGTCTTGCTTGGGGCTGAAATTACTGTCACTCTCGGGGAATACCGCAAACTAAAAAAAGAAGAAACAGAACAACCATGATTGCATTAATTCAACGCGTATCCCGTGCAAGCGTTACCGTGGCGGGCGAGGTGACGGGCGAAATCGGTCCGGGGCTTCTGGTGCTGCTAGGGGTCGAGAAAGATGACGATGAGCAGAAGGCCAACCGCCTCTGCGAACGCGTGCTCGGCTACCGCATCTTTAGCGATGCTGAGGGCAAAATGAATCTTAACGTCCAGCAGGCTGGCGGCAGCGTGCTGGTGGTTTCCCAGTTTACGCTGGCTGCGGATACCGAGCGCGGCATGCGCCCGGGCTTCTCAAAAGGCGCCGCGCCCGATGCCGCTGAGGCGCTGTACGACTATTTCGTCGCGCGCTGCCGCCAGCAGGAAATGCACACACAGACCGGGAGATTCGCTGCAGATATGCAGGTCTCGCTGGTCAATGATGGCCCTGTCACCTTCTGGTTACAGGTATGAGTCAGCTTCCGGGAAGGCTGCGGGCAACAAAAGAGAGTACAGCTATGTATCACCTTCGTGTACCGCAAACAGAAGAAGAGTTAGAGAGCTACTATCAGTTCCGCTGGGAGATGCTGCGTAAGCCCCTGCATCAGCCAAAAGGGTCGGAGCGCGATGCCTGGGATGCCATGGCGCATCACCAGATGGTGGTTGATGAGGACGGCAATTTGGTCGCCGTGGGCCGGCTGTACGTGAACGCCGAAAATGAGGCCTCCATTCGCTTTATGGCGGTGCACCCTTCCGTACAGGATAAAGGGCTCGGGACCTTAATGGCGATGACCCTGGAGTCGGTGGCGCGCCAGGAAGGGGTGAAGCGGGTGACCTGCAGCGCCCGCGAGGACGCGGTGGATTTCTTCGCCAAGCTGGGGTTCGTTAACCAGGGCGAGATAACCACGCCAACCACCACGCCCATCCGCCATTTCCTGATGATCAAGCCCATTGCCTCGCTGGACGATATTCTTCACCGCGGCGACTGGTGCGGACAGCTGCAGCAGGCCTGGTATCAGCACATTCCGCTCAGCGAAAAAATGGGCGTGCGCATTCAGCAGTACACCGGGAAAAAATTCATCACCACCATGCCGGAAGCCGGTAACCAGAATCCGCACCACACGCTGTTTGCCGGGAGCCTCTTTTCCCTGGCAACCCTCACCGGCTGGGGGCTTATCTGGCTGATGCTGCGCGAGCGGCACCTCGGCGGAACGATTATCCTCGCCGACGCGCATATCCGCTACAGCCAGCCGATTAGCGGCCGTCCGAGCGCGGTGGCGGACCTCGGCTCCTTAAGCGGCGATCTTGACCGCCTCGCTCGCGGCCGAAAGGCGCGGGTACAGCTGCAGGTTGAGCTGTTTGGCGATGAGAATCTGGGGGCCGTTTTTGAAGGCATTTATATCGTTCTGCCCGCGAAGCCGTTTGGCTCGTACGAAGAGGGCGGCAACGAAGAAGAGTAGCCCGCCGCTCCTGCCTTATGCGGCGCCTGGTGAACCGCTTCGCCAGGCGATATCCCGCATAGCATCCCGTGCCGCCGGGCTTATCCCCCCAAGCTGAAAGAAGCCGTGAATCACCCCGAGGTAGCGCTGAGCGCTGCACTCGACGTTCTGCCCGAGCAGCCGGCGATATAACGCTTCACCCTCATCGCGCAGCGGGTCGTACTCTGCGGTAATAATATGCACCGGCGGCAGGCCGCTGAAGTCTTCTCGCCACAGCGGGCTCGCCTCCGGGTGGGAAACGTCGGTCGACGAGAGATAGATCTCGTAGCCGCTCAGCAGCGTATCCCGGGTGATGATGTAATCTTCGCCGTTGCTGGCGTAGCTTGCCGAGCGGGCGGCGGCGTCGAGCATCGGGTAAATCAGGATTAGCTGCGCGGGCTGCCACTCTGCCGCGGCTTTCAGCCGCAGGGCGGTAACCAGGGCCAGATGGCCGCCGGCGCTGTCTCCGGCAAGCGTTATGCGTGAGGTATCGACCCCCAGCCGCCCGGCGTGGCGGTGGATAATTTCGGCGCCGTGCTGCGCATCGTCATGTGCGGCAGGGAAGGTATGTTCGGGCGCCAGCCGATACTGCACGGCGATGATCCGGCAGCGGCTCTCATACGCCAGCTGTCGAAGCTGCCGATCGTGGGTAGCAAAGCCGCCGCTGATAAAGCAGCCGCCGTGATAGTAAATAACGGTAGGAAGCACGCCCTCGGCATCGAGCGGCGATACCACGCGAAAGGTCATACCTTCTAAGGCGATATCCTCGACCTGCACGCGGGTTTCAGGCGCGCCGGCCAGCGCCGCGCTTGCCACGTAGCCCGCTCTCCGGTCATCAATATTCTGCTCCCGCGAAGAGGGGCGGCCCGCCGCGATAAACTCATCCACCAGCCGGCTAATGCCTTTTTCCAGCGTCATCTCTCACTCCTTTATTCTGTATGGATATACAGCTTTATAGCCTGGTTTATGACGGATGAACACGGGATTATTTGGGGCTGGCGCGGGGAGATGGCGTACAAAAGGGCGCGGATAACGTCGGTGAGGCTTCGGCCTGTGCGGCCTGATGGCTGGCCGGGCAACCTGAGCTACCCGGCCATCAGCTACTTTTTACTCGCCTTCACCCGGGAACATAAACGGGTTGATAGAGCTGCGGGCAAAACCTTCCTGCTCCATATGGGCGTCCAGCACCAGCGAGGCCAGATCGTCAGCGACGGCTTCGACGTTGGGATCTTTTTCCTGATACATAATCTTCAGGTAGGTCCCGCAGTCGCCGCAGCTTTCAGCCTTGATCGCCGCCTGCTCGTTATCCAGCGACCAGTAGTTCAGATCGCGGCTCTGTTCGCAGTTGCTGCACTTTACGCGCACGACGTGCCATTCGGTTTCGCACAGATTGCAGTGCAGGTAGCGCAGCCCCTGAGTGGTACCGATTTGCACCATGCTGGAGACCGGCATCGAGCCGCAAACCGGGCAGTGCTGACGCTGCTCGCCGTACTCGGCGTGGGCTTTACCGGGGATCAGGCTCGCCATCTGCGCCCAGTAGAGCGACAGCGCGGCCCAGATAAACGGGGCCTTATCGCTGCTGACCAAAGCAAAGTCGGAGGCGAAAAGCGCGCTCGCCATCAGCTCAAGCTCCTGTTCGGACGCTTTTTCCAGGTTTTCGATGACCGCCAGCGCCGGGCCGCTCATCTCCGGCTTCAGCTCGGCGATAAGCGAATGCAGCAGCTTGTGCCAGTGCTTATCGCGCGGCAGGACGTGAATATCCAGCGGCGGTTTGCCCTGGGCATTCGCCTCTTTGAGGCGGGCCGTCAAATCCATCTGCAGCGGATGGTCGTACAGCACCACTTCCTGGGCGTGGGCGATCAGCGCGGCAAAGCGCAGGTAGTCGCCCAGCGGGTTGCTCTCCGCCAGCTTGCGCAGGCGCTCGGCGCGGCGGTTATAAAGATTTTTTAGCCTGGGGAACAGTAGCGGCGGAATATATTCCGCCGTGCGTTTCTCGCTCGAACCCAGCTCATCTTGCGGGATTATGCGAATACTCATTCAGTCTTTTTTTCCTGTTTCTGGCGGACTTCGCGATACCAGCGCGGGTGATGTTTCTTCGCCCATGTTTTGGTAACCCAACCTTCCACCATCGCGGTAATGGTGCCTTTCACCCACAGGGCGGCGTAGATATGCACCATGATAACCACAATTAACGCCACTGCGGCAAATGAATGCAGCATTAGCGCAAATCGGATCACCGGGATTGAGAACGCAGGCGCAAAATACGGACGCCAGATGATCACGCCGCTTATCAGCAGCAGAACCAGGAAAATAATCGCCGCCCAGAATACGCATTTCTGGCCGAAGTTATAGCGCCCGGTGTCACCTACCTCCTCGTTGACGACGATCTTACGAATATTCTTCGCCCAAAAGATATCATCCCGATTGATTAGGTTGTGATGCCAGTAGCGGAAAAACATGATGATGAACGAGGCAAACATGATAACCCCGACAAACGGGTGCAGAATTCGCGCCAGCTGCGGGGTGCCCATGACGTGCATCAGCCAGTTGAAGGAGGGGAAAAAGAACCCCAGCCCGCTTATGGCCGCCAGCATAAAGCAGAAGGCGGTCACCCAGTGGTTGATTCGCTCCGGCGCCGTGTAGCGCACGATGGTGTCACGTCTTTTCATTTGCGCACCTCGTCATTCTCTTCATGCAGGTTGTCTTCTTCCTCTTCCGCTCGGTTCGGACCGACGCCGACGTAGTGGAAGATGCTGGCGGCGAAGGTCGCGGCAAAGCCCACCGCCGCGAGCGGTTTCCAGATGCCTTTCCAGAACTTCACGGTGGCGCTGATTTCCGGGTTTTCCGGCAGGCCGTGGTACAGATTCGGCTTGTCGGCATGATGCAGGACGTACATCACGTGCGTGCCGCCGACGCCGGCCGGATCGTATAGGCCCGCGTTGTCATAACCGCGGGTTTTCAGCTCGGCAACGCGCTCGCCTGCCAGCACTTTCATATCCTCTTTGGAACCAAAGTGGATAGCGCCGGTCGGGCAGGTTTTCACGCAGGCCGGCTCCTGGCCGACGGTAACGCGATCGACGCACAGCGTACACTTGTAGACGCGGTTGTCTTCCGGGTTCAGGCGCGGGACGTCGAACGGGCAGCCGGCGATACAGTAGCCGCAGCCGATGCACTGCTCGGACTGGAAGTCGACGATGCCGTTAGCATACTGAATGATAGCCCCTTCCGACGGACACGCCTTCAGGCAGCCCGGGTCGGCGCAGTGCATGCAGCCATCCTTACGGATCAGCCACTCCAGCTTGTCGTTTTGCTCCACTTCCGAGAAGCGCATCACCGTCCAGGATTTGGCGGTCAGATCCGCCGGGTTGTCGTACACCCCGACGTTGTGACCGACCTCATCACGGATATCGTTCCACTCTGAACAGGCCACCTGACAGGCTTTACAGCCGATGCAGGTGGTGACGTCGATAAGCTTCGCCACCTCCTGCTGGTGGTCCCGCGCCTGAGGCGCGGGGGTGAAACCGTTAGTCGCGGAACGACGAATAATGTCTTGCGATTGATAAGCCATAAGTCGTCTCCCTTACACCTTTTCCACGTTCACGAGGAAGGCTTTGAACTCCGGCGTCTGCGTATTCGCATCACCGACGAACGGCGTTAGCGTGTTGGCGATAAAGCCCTTCTTCGCCACGCCTTCATAGCCCCAGTGGATTGGAATACCGATAGTATCGATATCCTTACCGTCCACCTTCAGCGTGCGAATACGCTTGGTCACCACCGCCTTGGCCTTGATATAGCCGCGGTTGGAGGAGACTCTGACGGTATCACCGTGGGCAATACCGAGCTTATTCGCCAGCTTCTCGCCGATTTCAACAAACTGTTCCGGCTGCGCGATGGCGTTGAGCAACGCGTGCTTGGTCCAGTAGTGGAAGTGCTCGGTGAGACGATAGGTGGTGCCAACGTACGGGAACTTATCCGCTTTACCCATCTGCTCCAGGTCACCCTTAAAGACGCGGGCGGCCGGGTTGGAGACCACGTTGGGGTGCAGCGGGTTAGTGCCCAGCGGCGTTTCGAACGGTTCGTAGTGCTCAGGGAACGGTCCTTCCGCCATTTTGTCGATAGCAAACAGGCGGCCCATCCCTTCAGGCTGCATGATAAACGGCCCGACGTCGCTGCCCGGCGCGGCGGCGCTGTAGTCCGGAATGTCCATGCCGCCCCATTTTGCGCCATCCCATTTGAGGATCTGGCGCTTCGGATCCCACGGCTTGCCCTGCGGGTCTGCGGACGCGCGGTTATACAGGATGCGGCGGTTAAGCGGCCACGCCCATGCCCAGCCCAGGGTATTGCCGAGGCCCGACGGGTCGGCGTTATCGCGTCTCGCCATCTGGTTGCCGTCCGGCGTCCAGCTGCCGGCGAAGATCCAGCAGCCGCTGGAGGTGGTACCGTCATCGCGCAGCTGCGCAAAGGAGCTGAGCTGCTGGCCTTTCTTGACGATAACCGCGCCGGTGGCCGGGTCGGTAATATCCGCCAGCGCCTTGCCGTTGCTCTCCATCGCCACCTCTTCCGAAGCCGGCTCGTGCGGGGTGGAGTAGTCCCAGGTCATGTTCAACACCGGCTCCGGCGTCGGGCCGCCTTCTTCGGCATACATTTTCCGCAGGCGCATAAAGATACCGGCGAGGATTTCGCCATCGGTGACGGCAATCCCCGGGGCGTCCGCGCCCTTCCAGTGCCACTGCAGCCAGCGCCCGGAGTTAACGATCGAGCCGTTCTCTTCGGCGAAGCAGGTAGACGGCAGGCGGAAGACTTCAGTCTGGATTTTCGCCGGATCGACGTCGTTCGACTCGCCGTGGTTTTGCCAGAAGGTGGACGTTTCGGTGTTGAGCGGGTCGATAGTGACCAGGAACTTCAGCTTCGACAGTGAGGCGACGACCTTGTTTTTATTCGGGAACGAGGCCACAGGGTTAAAGCCCTGGCACAGATAGCCGTTCACTTTGCCCTGGTTCATCATCTCGAAGTACTGCAGAACGTCGTACCCTTTATCCCACTTCGGCAGCCAGTCAAAGCCCCAGCTGTTCTCCGCCGTTGCCTTATCGCCGTAGAAGGCCTTCATCATTGAGACGAAGAATTTCGGGTAGTTGCCCCAGTAGTTCACCTGATCCTTCAGCAGCGGTTTCGGCGTGCTGGCGGCCAGGTAAGTCTGGATATCGGCCTGTTTTTCGCTCGGCAGGTTCATGTAACCCGGCAGGCTGGTGGAGAGCAGCCCCAGGTCGGTTAGCCCCTGAATATTGGAGTGGCCGCGCAGCGCGTTCACGCCGCCACCCGCCATCCCCATATTGCCGAGCAGCAGCTGGATCATCGCCATGGTGCGGATGTTCTGCGCGCCGATAGAGTGCTGCGTCCAGCCAAGGGCATAGAGGAACGAAGCGGTTTTATCATGGGCGCTGGTTTCGGCGATGTATTCGCAAACCTTGAGGAAGTCGGCTTTTGGCGTCCCGCAGATATTCTCCACGACGTCCGGCGTGTAGCGGGAGACGTGCTGTTTCAGCAGGTTCCAGACGCAGCGCGGATGCTGTAGGGAGGTATCGCGTTTGGCAAAGCCGTTTTCGTCCAGCTCGTAGTTCCAGCTGGTCTTATCGTAGCTGCGTTTTTCGGCGTCGTAGCCGCTAAACAGGCCGTCATCGAAGCTGTAATCCTCACGCACGATCAGGCTGGCGTTGGTATAGGCTTCGGTGTACTCGCGGTTGATTTTTTCGTTATTCAACAGGTACAGGATGACGCCTGACAGGAAGGTAATGTCAGTACCAGAGCGAATCGGGGTATAGAAGTCGGCTACCGACGCGGTGCGCGTAAAGCGCGGGTCGATAACAATGAGCTTCGCGCCATTGTGAATTTTGGCTTCCATCGCCCAGCGGAATCCTACCGGGTGCGCTTCAGCGGCGTTACCGCCCATGACCACAATGAGGTTGGCGTTTTTAATGTCAACCCAGTGGTTCGTCATCGCACCGCGACCAAATGTTGGAGCAAGACTTGCTACCGTTGGTCCGTGTCAGACGCGCGCCTGGTTGTCGACCGCGAGCATACCGAGCGCGCGGGTGAATTTCTGCGTTAAATAGCCGGTTTCGTTGCTGGAGGCGGATGCGCACAGCATACCTGTGGTCAGCCAGCGGTTGACGGTGGTGCCGGCGTCGTTTTTGGCGACAAAGTTGGCATCACGGTCTTCTTTCATCAGCTTCGCGATACGATCGAACGCGTCGTCCCAGCTGATTTGCTGCCATTTATCGGAGCCAGGCGCGCGATATTCCGGGAACTTCAGCCGGCTTTCGGAGTGGATAAAGTCCACCAGGCCGGCCCCTTTCGGGCAGAGTGCACCACGGTTGACCGGATGATCGGGGTCACCTTCGATATGAAAGATGGATGCTTTGGCGTTTTTCGCGCCGTCGCCGAGGCTATACATTAACAGCCCACAGCCAACGGAGCAGTACGTACAGGTGTTGCGGGTTTCACGGGTACGCAGCAGCTTATATTGCCGGGTTTCCGCGAGCGCAGCGCCGGGGGCAAAGCCCAGCGCCGCTGCCGTAGTTCCTGCCATACCGCCAGCGCAGATCTTAAAGAACTGCCTTCTGCTGACCTGCATGGTTCACTCCTTGTATCGACATTGTCACATATAGTTATTTACTTTGCGGTAAGGACCGCAAAGGTTCAGAATTAGGGGCAATCACCCTCTTGCTTGAAGGGGTATGAAAAGAATACCACATTGTGTGTATGCCTGTTCCAATACGGTTAAGACAAAGTGAATAAGAACCCTCCCGAACAAATCAAAAATGTGACAACTGTCACAGGTTACCGCCAGGTCGCGCTGTGGAAGCGCGATAATTTGCAACATACTCAGCCGGACGAGTTAGCTGAAGAGGTGCCGGTCGCCCTGGTCTATAACGGCATCTCCCACGTCGTGATGATGGCCTCTCCGGGCGATCTGCAGCGGTTCGCCGTCGGTTTTTCGTTATCCGAAGGGATTATCGAAAATCGCTCCGAGATCTACGGCATGGACGTGGTGCAGGAATGCAACGGCCTGTCCGTCAGAATTGAGCTCTCCAGCCGCCGGTTTATGGGGCTGAAAGAGCGCCGCCGCGCGCTGGCGGGACGCACCGGCTGCGGAGTATGCGGCGTGGAGCAGCTAAACGATATCGGCAGGCCGGTGCGTCCGCTGCCGTTTACGCAAACCTTCAACCTCGCGAACCTCGATCGCGCGCTGGAGCAGCTTAACGACGTACAGCCCATCGGCCGCGTCACCGGGTGCACCCACGCGGCTGCCTGGGTTCGTCCGTCGGGCCAGCTGGCGGGCGGGCATGAAGACGTTGGCCGTCACGTCGCTCTCGATAAGCTGCTCGGGCGGCGCGTGGAGGAGGGAAGCGGCTGGCAGAACGGCGCGGCGCTGGTCTCCAGCCGGGCCAGCTACGAGATGGTGCAGAAGGCGGCCATGTGCGGCGTGGAAATCCTGTTTGCGGTCTCCGCCGCGACCGCGCTGGCGGTTGAGGTCGCGGAACGCTGCAACCTGACGCTGGTCGGTTTTTGCAAGCCGGGCAGAGCGACGATTTATACGCATCCCGAGCGTCTGGCAGCGGAGTGACGCCACCAGGCAGCCAAAATACTTCCTGAAAACGCCAGCTCCATCATCACGGCAACGGGCGAGCCGACCACCACATTGTTCAGTAGCCAACAAAGGCTGCCGCACAATGTGTATCCGCGTAATTTCTCGCTCTGTTTCTGAAACGACGCCAGCGTCATCAGCAGGCTCCCGGCAAGCGGCAGGATATTCTCCAGACTTTGCCACAGACCGGCGCTACAAAGCAGCGACCCGAGCATAAACCCCCACATAGCCCGGCGGCTCAGCGTCACGATGGCTACCGCGTAGCGACATGCTGCGATGAGCATTAATCCCGCCGCGCCGGGTTGTTCCAGAAGATAAAAATGAAGCGCCAGCAGGGCGGTTGATCCTGCGAGCAGGGACAGCGTCGCGGCCCGGCGCTGAAAATGAAAGGCGGAAATATCGAGCAAAAAGCTCATACCGGCCAGGAGCTGAGAGAAAATAAAGGCGTTCATCGCGTCTGCCATCTGCTGAGGAGTGGCGGGACATTAAGCGATGCAAACGCGTCATGCGTTAACCTTTGTTAAGACGCTGGCGAATGCGGGACAGGCTAACGGGAGTAATGCCGATGTAGCTGGCGAGATCGCGCTGAGTGAGCTGCGCCTCCCAGTCCGGAAAGTGGGTTTGCACGTACTGATAGCGCTGCTCTGGCGTATTGAGCAACAGCATTTGCTCTTTTTTCTCTTTGTAGATCAGCTGACGGGTGAGCAGCTGTATCTTAATTTCCTGATTTTCGGGGGCATCAAGCGCGGCCAGGGGGATTTCGCTGGTTTCACCCGCGGAGATCGTTTGCAGGCCGTAATCTGCCGGCGTCCTGGTGAGCCAGTTCAGATAAAGGAAGCAATATTCGCCCGTAAAATAAAACTCTTTAACGCGCTCAGCGCCGGCGGGAGAGTGATAAACAGCGCGCACAACGCCATGATGTAAAAAGTAAATATGGGTTTGAGGTTCGCCCTGACGAAGTAACCAGCTGCCGGCAGACCGCACTGTTTTCCGGCCGCCTGACGGTAATTTTCGATCGCAATCGAACGTCATTTTTATGCCTCAAATAATTTGAATAAGAATAGCAAATCCTTCCGCTTTTCGTTACCGGGTGTGAGGTCTATTATTTATCACATCAAGGCACAACGCCTTACCTAAACAACTTACCTGAAGGATTTATCTCATGAAAAACGTCAAAACTTTTGCTGCAGTTATCGCTCTGGCCGCTTCTTTTAGTTCTTTCGCCGCTGAAAGCGTGACCGCCACCGCCGCAACGATGGACGGCGCTGAAGCGAAAATTGCCGCTCAGGCCCAGGCTGCTGGCGCATCATCTTATAAAATTACCGAAGCCTTTACCGGTAACCGCGTGCATATGACGGCAGAGCTGAACAAATAAAAAAAGAACTACCGTCGAAAGAGCGCCCCTGGGGCGCTTTTTTAGTTTATGCCCGCCAGCCTCAGCAGGGCGGTAACCACCGCCGCGGCGATAATCACCACGATCAGCGGCATCTTGCGCCAGGCGAGAAATACCGCGAAGCCCACCCCCAGCACCCGCGCCATACCGGCAAAATGTTCGCTTTCATAAAATGTGGTCGCCAGGGCGACGGAAAATAGCAGTACCGTCGCGGCGTCCGAGAGCAGCGCCTGAGAGCGCTCGGAAAGCGCCAGGCGGCTACCGATCTTCGCGCCGCCGAGGCGCATCAGGTAGGTTCCTGCCGACAGGATAGCGATTCCGATGATAAACAGCGTGATGTTGCCCATTATTTTTTCCTCGCCAGCAGGCCGAACAGGGAGAACAGCACCGGCAGGCCCGCTGGCGCAAAGGAGACCGCTGCGAGGGATAACGCCGCACCGCTGCAGGCGCGGATTAAGGTGGTGCGGTTTTTAAACGCGGGAATGACCAGCGCCAGCAGAATGGCGGGAAAGACGGCGTCGAGGCCGATGGTTTCCGGGGCCGGCAGGATCTTGCCGACCAGGGCCCCAAGCAGTGCGCCCAGCGGCCAGATGATAGCCACGCCGAGTCCGCACAGCCAGTAGGCGGCTTTACGCTGCTCCGGCGTTTTCTGCGACAGCCCGAAGACCACGCTTTCGTCATTCATAATATGGCAGCCCAGCAGGCTGGCGCCGCGCCTGCCGACCAGATCGCGAACCGTCACGCCGAACGGCACGTGGCGGGCGTTGACCAGTAATCCCGCGGCGGCGGCGGCCAGTGGGTTGCCGCCGCTGGCGACGATGCCGATAAACATAAACTCCGAGGCGCCCGCCAGCACGCAAACCGACAGCACGAACGGCACCCACACCGGGAAGCCGTAGGCTATCGCCAGCGAACCGTAGGAGAGGCCGACGACGCCCACGGCCAGGCAGACTAAGACTATCGCTTTTATTGTGTCCCCTTTGAGACAGGAGAAGTGCTGCTTCATACTATTTAGCCATATCGAACGAATTTCCATTATAATGAACGCAACCCCATCGACTTTCAAGTCGAACGAATCGTTCTATATAAAAAACGCGGAGCCGTGTATGACACAGCCAATTAGTCTGATTGCCCGGAGCCTGGTACGCGAGCGCTCGCGCACCGGGCTCTCGCTGGCGGAAGTCGCGCGCCGGGCCGGTATTGCTAAATCGACGCTATCGCAGCTGGAGTCAGGCAACGGCAACCCCAGCCTCGAGACGCTCTGGGCGCTTTGCGTCGCGCTCGATATTCCGTTTGCCCGGCTGCTGGAGCCGCAGGCGCAAAAAACGCAGGTGCTGCGTCGCGGGGAAGGGACGAAGGTGGTGGCTGAGCAGGCCCACTATCAGGCTATTCTGCTGGCGGCCTGCCCGCCCGGCGCCCGCCGCGATATCTATTTACTGCTGACCCAGCCGGGGGCTGACCGTATTTCTCACCCGCACCCGCCGGGATCGATAGAGCATATTATTGTCACCCAGGGCCGCGCGCGCGTGGGCCTGACCGAAGCGCCGGAAGAGCTGGGCGCCGGGGACTACATCTGTTACCCCGCCGATCGCGAACATCTCTTCCAGGCGCTGGAGCCGGATACCCAGGCGATTCTGGTGGCTGAGCAAAGCTAGCGTTTTATTGCGGGGATGACCGCGCCGCTCCCGCTGGACGTCCCGCCCGTATTGCGGGACACTAGCCGTTTCCTCCACCGCCGACTGGGATACGTATGTCGCTGAAAGCTATTGCTAAAGAACTTGGGATCTCGGTAACGACCGTCAGCCGCGCGCTGAACGGTTATGACGACGTGTCGCAGGAGACGCGCGCCCGCGTGGAGGCGGAAGCACAGCGCCGTGGCTACCGGCCCAATACCTTCGCGCGACGCCTTAAGATGGGCAAAATTGACGCCGTGGGTCTGGTTTTTCCCATCAGCCCGGCCCCGCTGAATAACAACGTATTTCTCGACATGGTCGGCGAAATTAGCCACGAGCTGGCGCGCTATGAGATTGATTTACTGCTGATTGCCGACGATGAGCAGGCGGATAAGCACGGCTATATGCGAATGGTTCAAAGCCGGCGGGTCGATGCGCTGATTGTCGCTCATACCCTGGATGACGATCCCCGCCTGACGCAGCTGCTTTCCTCCGGTTTTCCTTTCCTCGCCCTTGGCCGCAGCCGGCTGCCGCAGCCCTATGCCTGGTTTGATTTTGATAATCAGGCCGGAACCTGGCGCGCGACCCGCCATTTGATTAGCCAGGGGCACCGGCGCATCGCGCTGCTGAGCGAAAATAACAATCAGGCGTTTATCACCCAGCGCCGTAACGGCTATCTGCAGGCGCTGCGCGAGGCCGGATTAGCGGATACCTGGCTGCGCAGCGTGCCGCCAACCCGCCGCGGCGGCTATCAGGCGACGATGGAGCTGCTGCGTTTGCCGGAACCGCCCACGGCGATCGTGACCGACTGTAATACCCACGGCGACGGCGCGGCGATGGCGCTATCCCAGCTGGGGCGCCTGACCGGCGATAACCGCGTGTCGCTGGTGGTTTACGACGGACTGCCGCAGGACAGCATTATTGAAACCCCGGTGGCGGCGGTGATCCAATCCACTCGCCAGGGCGTTGGTCGCCAGATCGCCGGCATGGTCCGTCGGCTGATTGCCGGCGACGATCTCACTTCTCTGCAGGTGCTCTGGCAGCCCGAATTTATCCCCGGCGACACCGCCTGATTCCCCTCCCGCCACGCTAATTTCTGCACTAGATCACGAATCCGAAACGTTTTGGTTGGCACCCGAAACGTTTCGGATCAACAGTAAGGCATTCCTTGTTGTGGAGATGTCTGATGTCTGATTCGATTGTACGCCTGCAAAGCGCAGGGGCCGATGTGGTAATCAAAACCCATCCGTTTGCCGAAATTATCTACTGGGGGCCGCATTTAAGCCATTTTTCGCCGCAGGATGCGGCCAGCCTGGCGCGTCCGGTGGCGAACGGTCGCCTGGACGTCGATTCCCCCGTAACGCTGATGGCCGAGCTGGGTCATGGTCTGTTTGGCGCGCCTGGAATTGAAGGGCACCGCCAGGGGCTGGACGGCTCGCCGGTGTTCGCCACCGCCGAGGTCGTACAGGCTGGGCAAAGCCTAACCATTATCAGCGAAGACCCGCACGCCGGGCTGCGCCTGCGTAGCGAAATTGTGCTCGATAGCAGCGGCGTGCTCAGCGTTCGCCACGGTCTGACCAACCTGCGCGCGCAGCCCTGGCAGGTGGACCGGCTTGCGGTCACGCTGCCGGTTGCCGAACGCGCCCGCGAAGTGATGGCCTTTCATGGCCGCTGGATCCGCGAGTTTCAGCCGCATCGGCTGGTCCTCGATCACGACAGCTTCGTGCTGGAAAACCGCCGCGGGCGCACCTCCCACGAGCATTTTCCGGCGCTGATTACCGGCAGCACCGCCTTCAGCGAGATGCAGGGCGAAGTGTGGGGAGTACACCTTGGCTGGAGCGGCAACCACCGCCTGCGCGCTGAGGTAAAAACCGATGGCCGCCGCTATCTGCAGGCGGAAGCGCTCTATTTACCGGGGGAGATGGCGCTGGCCGAAGGCGAAACCCTGTGGACGCCGTCGCTGTACGCCAGCTATTCGGCGCAGGGTCTGAACGGCATGAGCCAGCAGTTTCATCGCTACCTGCGCGAGCAGATCGTGCGCTTCCCGGATAACAAACCGCGCCCGGTGCATCTCAATACCTGGGAGGGGATCTATTTCAATCATGACCCGCAGTACATCATGCGCATGGCGGACGAGGCGGCGGAACTTGGCGTCGAGCGCTTCATCATTGACGACGGCTGGTTCAAAGGGCGCAACGACGACTGGGCGGCGCTCGGCGACTGGTATCTGGATGAGAAAAAGTACCCCAACGGGCTGACGCCGGTTATCGACCACGTAAAGTCGCTGGGCATGGAGTTCGGCATCTGGGTTGAGCCGGAAATGATCAATCCGGATTCGGACCTTTTCCGCGCCCACCCTGACTGGGTGCTGGCCCTGCCGGGCTATACGCCGCTGACCGGCCGCCATCAGTACGTCCTGAACCTCAATATTCCGCAGGCCTTTGACTATCTGCTGGAGCGGATGAGCTGGCTGCTGGGCGAGCACGCCGTGGATTATGTGAAGTGGGATATGAACCGCGAGCTGGTGCAGCCGGGACATAACGGTAAAGCCGCCGCCGATGCGCAAACCCGCCAGTTTTATCGCCTGCTGGACGCGCTGGTTGCCCGCTTCCCGCATATCGAATTTGAATCCTGCTCCTCCGGCGGCGGACGCATCGATTATGAGGTGCTGAAACGCAGCCATCGCTTTTGGGCTTCCGATAACAACGATGCCCTGGAGCGCAACACTATCCAGCGCGGCATGAGCTACTTCTTCCCGCCGGAAGTGATGGGCGCGCATATCGGCAACCGCCACTGCCACGCCACCTTCCGCCAGCACAGCATCGCCTTCCGCGGCCTGACCGCGCTGTTTGGCCATATGGGTCTGGAGCTGGATCCGGTGAGCGCCGACGAACAGGAGCGCGCGGGCTACCGCAAGTATACCGCGCTGCATAAGCAGTGGCGCAATGTCATTCATCACGGCGTGCAGTGGCGTATGGATATGCCGGACGCCACCACGCTGGCGCACGGCGTGGTCAGTGAAGATAAGAGCCAGGCGATTTTCCTCGTCAGCCAGCTGGCGATGCCGGATTACACCCTGATGGCGCCGCTGCGCGTTGCGGGGCTGGAGGCGGGCGCCCGCTATCAGGTTACGCTGCTCGATCACCCGGATATTCAGATTACGGGAGAGGGCGGTCATACCATGCGTAAGCTGCCGGAATGGATGGTGACCCCGCAAACGGTGAGCGGCGAGTGGCTACGGCAGGCGGGGCTGGCGCTGCCAATCCTCGATCCGGAAAGCGCCATTTTGATTGGCCTGCAACGCGTGTAATGGTGACGGGCCGCCAGGCGGCCCTGACTGAGGAATATAAAATGAACCCGACTGCCTGTACCCACAAAAACAACCCTAACTTCTGGATTTTCGGCTTGTTCTTTTTTCTCTACTTTTTCATTATGGCTACCTGCTTCCCGTTCCTGCCGATCTGGCTGTCGGACGTTATTGGCCTGAATAAAACCGAGACCGGCATCGTTTTCTCCAGCCTTTCCCTGTTTGCGATCTGCTTCCAGCCCGTTCTGGGGGTGATCTCCGATAAGCTGGGGCTGAAAAAACACCTGATGTGGATCGTGACGATTTTGCTGGTGCTGATTGCGCCATTCTTCCTCTATGTTTTTGCGCCGCTGCTGAAAACCAATATCTGGCTGGGGGCATTAAGCGGGGGCGCCTATATTGGTTTCGTGTTCTCCGCCGGTGCCGGCGCGATGGAAGCCTATATCGAACGCATCAGCCGCAACAGCGGGTTTGAGTACGGTAAAGCGCGTACCTTTGGCTGTCTTGGCTGGGCGCTGTGCGCGACGACTGCGGGGATGCTGTTTAGCGTCAATCCCGAGTGGGTATTCTGGATGGGCTCGGCCGCCGCGCTGCTGCTGGTGGTGCTGGTGGCTATCGCGAAACCGCAGGCCAGCCAGGCCGCTCAGGTCATGGATTCTTTGGGCGCGAATCGCCCATCGGTGGATTTAAAAACCGCCCTGCGGATGTTCCGTCAGCGCAAAATGTGGATGTTTATTCTGTATGTGGTCGGCGTGGCGTGCGTATACGACGTCTTCGATCAGCAGTTTGCCACCTTCTTTAAATCCTTCTTCGCTACGCCGGAATCGGGCACCCGCGCCTTTGGTTTTGCGACCACCGCCGGGGAGATTTGCAACGCGATCATCATGTTCAGCTCGCCGTGGATTATTAACCGCATCGGTGCGAAGAACACCCTGCTGATTGCCGGGATGGTGATGGCGGCAGGGATGATCGGCTCATCCTTCGCCACCACTGCGGTTGAGGTCGTGGCGCTGAAGATGCTCCACGCCCTGGAAGTGCCGTTCCTGCTGGTGGGGGCGTTTAAATATATTACCGGCGTGTTTGACGTCCGGCTGTCGGCGACGATTTATCTGGTGGGCTTCCAGTTCTCCAAACAGGTGGCGGCGATTTTCCTCTCCGCCTTTGCCGGCAATATGTATGACCGGATTGGTTTCCAGGAGACCTATATGATCCTCGGCGGTATTGCGCTGTCCGTCACCTTAATATCGGCCTTTACGCTTTCAGGGAAATCCGCGCCTGGCAGCGTCAGTAATAAAGCAATGACCATTTAATAAATTAACAAAGAAAACGCTCACAGGGATGTGCTGAATAAACGGGAGAACGGATTGACTATGGATATTAAAAAAAGAATGAATAGCGGTGAATTATATACCGACGGCGGCCACGGTCTGCCGGAGGAGCGGCTAATGGCAAAGGTGCGGGCCTATGAATATAACCACTCGCATCCATTCGGTCAGGAGCTAAGAGAGGATATTATCCAGCGCATGTTTGCGAGCGTGGGTAAACAGTGCTGGATTGAGCCGCCGATCAATCTTGCTTACGGAATTCACACCACTATTGGCGATAACTTCTACGCAAACTTCAACCTGACGCTGGTCGATGACGCGGAGATTATTATCGGCAATAACGTGATGTTCGCACCGAATGTGACGATCTCTACCGCCGGTCATCCGGTGCATCCGGATCTGCGCCATACGCTGCAGCAGTTCTCTCTGCCGGTGATTATTGAGGATGGCGTCTGGCTGGGCTCCGGCGTGATTATTAATCCCGGCGTTACCATCGGCAAAAACTCGGTGATTGGCGCCGGCAGCGTGGTTAATCGCTCGATTCCACCGAACGTTGTTGCCGCCGGGGTGCCCTGCCGGGTATTAAGAGATATTACCGATGAGGATAAAAATAAATATCAGCTTTATACCGGCCAATAAATATAAGGCACATATTAATTAGCGCTCGTTCCCATATAAAAATAATGAAGATAGAAAGGTGAGTTATTCACTCACCTTACCTCCCCGTTACCTCCGGAAAATAAAAATGAATAAAAAGACGATAGCCTTAGCGATGAGTTTATGTGTGATGGCAAGTTCGGCAGTTGCTAAAAATAATTCTCTGACGCTTGAACAGCGTATGGAACAGCTGGAAGCGCGGCTGGCCGCGGCTGAAAGCCGGGCTACGGTGGCGGAAGGCCAGGTGCGGGAATTACAGGCGAAGCAGAATGCTGCTATTGCGCTGGCACAGCCGACCGTTGCGGTAAAAAGCGTCGCGGCGGTCGAAGAGAGCAAAAAGAATATTACCGCGCCGGAGCTTAAGCTCTCCGGCTATGGCGATCTGAAGATCTACGGTGACGTTGAGTTCAATATGGACGCGGAGAGCAAGCACGGCCTGCTGGCGATGACTAATGCCGATGTTGGCAGCGACCCGACCTACGATAACTGGGATTTAAACGGCCGCATTCTGCTGGGCTTTGACGGCATCCGCACCATGAGCAACGGCTATTTTGCCGGATTCTCGATCCAACCGCTGGCCGATATGACCGGCTCCATGAACCTTGATGATGCCGCCTTCTTCTTTGGTCAGGAGAAGGACTGGAAGATAAAGGTCGGCCGTTTCGAAGCCTATGACATGTTCCCGCTGAACCAGGACACCTTCGTCGAGCATTCGGGTAATACCGCCAACGATCTCTACAGCGACGGTCACGGCTATATCTACATGATGAAAGAGGGACGCGGGCGATCCGACGCGGGCGGTAACTTCCTGCTCAGCAAGCAGCTGGATAACTGGTACTTCGAACTGAATACGCTGCTGGAGGACGGCACCTCTCTGTATGACGGGGGTGACTACCACGGCCGCGACATGGAGCAGAAAAAGAACGTCGCCTACCTGCGTCCGGTTGTCTCGTGGGCCAAGGATGAGTTCTCCGTCGCCGCGGCGATGGAGTCAAACGTGGTGAAAAATGCCTACGGCTATAGCAACGCGCGGGGAGAGTTTGTCGATCAGTCCGATCGTACCGGCTATGGGCTGACCATGACGTGGAATGGCCTGAAAACCAACCCTGCCGATGGCGTGGTGGTGAATGTGAACACCGCATATATGGATGCCAACAATGAAAAAGACTTCACCGCCGGGGTTAACGCGCTGTGGCAGCGCTTTGAGCTGGGCTATATCTACGCCCATAACAAAATCAACGACTATGCCGGGGTGATTTGCGATAACGACTGCTGGATTAAGGATGAGGGGACCTACAATATTCATACCTTCCACGCCTCGTATCAAATTCCGAACGTGATGAACATGCAGAACTTTAATATCTATCTCGGGGCCTACTACTCCATTCTTGATAGCGATGTGCAGGCCAATAAGAGCGATGACGACGATCGCTACGGCGCGCGCGTGCGCTTTAAATACTTCTTCTGAGAACCGTAAAAAGCTGCCCCGCGAAACGTAGCCCGGCGGGGCAGCCGAGGAGGTTAATCCAGATAGAATACCGACTTCAGATCGGCGCTGAGCGGGCTGTTATCGGCGTTTGCGGGCATCACGTCGCGCATATGCCGCCACCAGCGCTGACAGACCTCGGTTCCGGCGACTGCGTCCCAGCGGGCTTCAGATTCAATTTCCACCGTGGCGAACAGCAGGCTGCGCTCTTTATCGAGATAGATTGCGTAGCGGTGCGCGCCGTGTGCCTTCAGAACCGCCTCCAGCTCTGGCCATATTGGCGAATGCCGACGCTGATACTCTTCGTGTGCATCGGGATTCACCTGCATCACAAACGCCTTGCGGATCATAACGCCTCCAGATACAGCTCGCGTACTTCGTCGCGGCTGGCGGTTCGCGGGTTGCACGGCGCGCACGGGTCGGCGAGGGCCTTGTCCAGCCAACCTTCGATGTCGGCTTTGGTCACCCCAAGCTGGCTGAAGCCCTGCGGAATGCCGACGCGTTTGCTCAGGGCGCGAATCGCCTCGATTGCCGCCATGCTGGCTGCTTCATCGCTCATGTCGCGGGTCTCGACGCCCATCGCCTGCGCCACGCGGGCAAAGCGGGCAACGGCGTTCGGGCGGTTAAAGTTTTCGATGATCGGCAGCAGGATGGCGTTGCATACGCCGTGGGGCAGATTGTGGGTCGCGCCAGGCTGATGGGCCAGCGCATGGACCAGGCCGAGACCGGCGCTGTTGAACGCCATACCCGCCAGATACTGACCAAACGCCATCTGCTCGCGCGCCTCAAGGTTGTGCCCGTCGTCGACGGCTTTCGGCAGCCACAGATTAATCAGCCGAATGGCCTCCAGGGCGTTGGCATCGGTGAGCGGGTGGGCGCCGACTGAGACAAAGGCTTCGATAGCGTGGGTCAGGGCGTCCATTCCGGTGGCCGCGGTGATGGAGGCCGGGATGTCCAGCATCACGCTGGCGTCATCGACGGCGATGTCCGGAATAATATTCGGATCGATGATCACCTCTTTTACCCGGCGCGCGGAATCGATGATGACCGCATTGCTGGTCATCTCCGCCGCCGTTCCGGCGGTGGTGTTTATTGCCACCAGCGGGACGCCGGCGTTTTTCACCTTACCGACGCCGGAATAGGCGGTGGAAGGGGCCGGGTTGGCGGTGAGGATTTTAACCGCTTTCGCGGTATCGATGGGGCTGCCGCCGCCAAAGGCGATAATGTAATCGCACTGCGCATCGTGGAAGGCGGTAATGCCTTTATGCACCAGCGCTTCGGTGGGGTTCGGGAACACCTCATCAAACAGGTGCCAGGACATCTGGTGCGCGTCGAGCGCGGCAAACAGGCTGTCCAGCAGGCCCAGCTTCACCAGCTGACCATCGGTGACGATCAGCGCTTTGCCCCACTGTTTAGCGGCGACCAGATTGACCATATCGCCAATGGCGCCCGCGCCGTGCAGGCTGATTTTCGGCAATGCCAACATAAAGCTCATGATAACTCTCCTGTTAATGAAATCCCGTTCCCCCCACCGTCAGGCGAAGGGCTAATGTCTTCGCTGCAGCACCCGCCGGGCGATAATCGGCAGCGAAATCACCGCGATCAGCATGGCGCCGATGATTATCGACATCACGATGCCCGGTACGTTGAGCAGGCTCAGGCCAAAGGTCACCAGCCCCATCAGGAAGGCGGCAATAATCACCCCCACCATGCTGCCGGAGCCGCCGAGGATATTGACGCCGCCGAGCACCGCCATCGTCACGACCGCCAGCTCCCAGCCAACCGCCAGAGAGGGACGAGTGCTGCCGAGCCGTGACGTCAGCAGCACCGCGGCCAGCCCCGCCATCAGCCCGACCAGGGCAAACAGGATCAGGTTATGGCGCTTGACGTTGATCCCGGAAAACCAGGCGCCGGTCGGGTTATTGCCAATCGCGTAGGTGCGGCGGCCAAAGTTGGTTTTATGCAGCAGGAAGGTAAAGGCGGCCGCCAGCAGCAGGAACAGCGCAAACTCAAACGAGAGCGCCCCCCAAACGTAGCCCTGGCCGAACCAGGCGAAGCTGTCGGGATAGTGGTTTAGCGCCTTATCGCCCAGCAGGATGTAGGTCAGGCCGCGGTAGAGGCTCATGGTGCCGATGGTGATAACGATCGACGACAGGTTCAGGCGCGTCACCAGGATGCCGTTAAACAGGCCGCACAGCAGGCCCACCCCCAGCCCAACGGCCACCAGCAGCGGCGTATCCATCCCCGCCGCCGCGCAAAAGCCCATCGCCGTGGAGCTCAGCGCCATGGTGGAGGCGACCGAGAGGTCAATCTCTCTGGCGATAATCAGCATCGCCATCGGCAGGACGATAATCGCCTTCTCGGTAAAGTTGAAGGTGGCGTCAGAGAGGTTCCAGATATTAAGGAAGTAGGGCGACGCCAGCGCGTTGGCGGCAAAAACGGCGAGGGTCACCGCCAGCAGGAAGCCTTCCCAGCACAGCAGGCGGCGCAGCGGCGACGGCGCCGTCGGGCGGCCGGTCATCTCGTCAGTGGTCATTATTTTGCTCATGGTTTCACCGTCTGTTTTTGCGAAGCCAGCACCGCGCTGCGCAGAATGAGCCGTCCTTGACGTTTGTTCCCGCGCTCGTTAAGCACCACGGCGATGACAATAACCGCGCCGGAGATAGCCATCTGCCAGAAGGGGGAGATACCGATGACCGGCAGCGCGTTGTTGATAATCCCGAGGAACAGCGCGCCGCACAGGCAGCCGACTACGCGTCCGGTTCCGCCCATGGTGCTGATGCCGCCGATGACGCAGGCGGCCACGACCTGCAGTTCGAAGCCGTTGGCAACGTCAACGTAGGCGACGGCAAAGCGGGAGATCCACAGATAGCCGCAAAACCCCGCCAGCGCCCCGGAAAGGCAGAAGCTGATGAACTGCATTTTCCCGGCGTTGATACCGGTGTAGTACGCCGCGGTGGCGTTGCCGCCTGCGGTGTACAGCGCCCGCCCGGTGCGGCTATAGCGCAGGAAGTAGCCCACCAGCAGCAGGGCGGCGATGGCGCACCAGCTCAGCAGCGGCAGCCCCAGCAGCGAGGCGCGCGGCAGGGCGAGGAAGTCCGCGCTCATCTGATGCGAGTTAACCCAGCCGCCGTCGGAGAGCAGGAAAATAATGCCGCGATAGATGCTCATGGTGCCGAGGGTGACCACGATCGCCGGGATGCCGAGACGCCAGACCAGCAGGCCGTTAATCACCCCCATCAGCAGGCCGAGCAGGGTCGCCAGCATCAGCAGCGCCCACACCGGAATGTCCGGGTGGTGGGCGTTAAGCAGGGCGACGATCATCCCGGTCAGCGCCAGGTTGGCGGCCATCGACAGGTCGATCCCCCTGGTCAGCAGCACCATCATCTGGCCGAGAGCGAGGACGATAAGAATCGAGGTGTCGTTAAACATCTCAACCAGGTTTTCCGCCGCGATGAACGACGGTACCCGGCTGCCGATGCTCGCCATCATCAGGATAATGACCGCCGCCAGCAGCGCTTCGCGGTTTTTAAGCAGTTGTCGCCACATTACGCAGCCTCCCGGGCAGCGCCGCTGGCGGCGCTGACGATAGTTTCCGCCGTCGCTTCGCCGGCGCGATATTCGGCCACCATCAGCCCTTCGTGCATCACGATGATACGGTCGGCCATTCCCATGACCTCCGGCAGCTCTGATGAGACCATAATGACCGCCAGCCCCTGGCTCACCAGCTCGGACATAAACTGGTGTACCGCCGCTTTTGAACCGATATCGATGCCTTTCGTCGGCTCATCGAGAATGATCGCCTGCGGATGGGTAGCCAGCCATTTGCCGATCACCACCTTCTGCTGGTTGCCGCCGGAGAGGGTTTCTACCGCCTGCTGCCAGCTGAAGGCCTTGACCTGCAGGCGCGAGGCATACTCATCGGCCAGCCGCCATTCGCGCGCGTCGTTCAGCACGCCGCGGGGGTTGAGCCTGGCGAGCTGGGGCAGGCTGATGTTCTGCGCGATCGGCAGGGCGACGATCGCCCCCTGCTTCTGCCGCTCTTCCGGCACGCAGACGATGCCGGCCTGAATGGCGTCCGCCGGCTGGCGAAAGCGCACCGCTTTGCCATTCAGCACCATTTCGCCGGAGGAAGGTTGCGATACGCCGGACAGCGCCTGCATGAGCTCGGTGCGCCCGGCGCCGACCAGGCCGTAGAAGCCGAGGATCTCGCCTTTGCGCAGGGTGAAGCTGATATTGGCGAACTCGGTGGGATGGCAGAGGTTGTTGACCTCCAGCACCGTTTCTCCCGGGGTGCAGCTCACCTTCGGGTAGGTTTGGGTAATGGCCCGCCCGACCATCATCGACACCATCCGCTCTTCGGTGATCTCGTTGATGGCGCCGGAGCTCACGTACACGCCGTCGCGTAAAATGGTGTAGTAATCCGCCAGCTCGAAGATTTCGTCAAACTTATGCGAGATAAACAGGATGGCCTTCCCGTCCTGCTTCAGGCGCTCGACTATCTGATAAAACTCCAGGATTTCGTGCTGCGAGAGCGCGGCGGTCGGCTCGTCAAGGATAACCACCTGCGCCTCAAAGGAGAGCGCCCGGGCGATGGCCACCATGTGGCGCTGGGCGATGCCCAGCGTTTTTAGCGTCGCGCGCGGGTCGATCTGTACTTCCAGGCGGCGGAGAATCTCCCCGGCTTTCTGGTGCATTGCCGGCCAGTCGAGCTTTTTCAGCAGGCCTTTATGCAGATACTGGCCGACAAAAATATTCTCCGTCACCGAGAGCTCGTCAAACAGCACCGTTTCCTGGTGGATAGCGGTGATCCCGACCCGGTGCGCCGACTCCGGATGAGGCAGCTGAATCGGGATCGCTTTATAAAGGATTTCGCCCTCTTCGGGCTGATAAATGCCGGTCATCACTTTGACCAGCGTGGATTTGCCGGCACCGTTTTCGCCAATTAAGGCGGTCACTTTGCCGGGCCAGAGATCGAGCTGTACGTTCTCAAGGGCACGCACACCGGGGAAAACCTTGGTGATGCCCTTAAGCGACAGCAGCGGGGTGGACGCCGTCATGATAAGTCTCCGTTTTTTTCCCCGTTTCCAGGCGAAACGGGGGCTGAGGATTAGAAAATTTTGGAAAACTTATCGATGTTGCCGGCATCGTAAACGAACGGCTCCGCCATCGCGCCGCTGCCGTCGGCATCCAGCTTCACCTTGCCGAGCCTGCCCATGTTGGCTTCGGTTTTGGTTGCCGTGCCTTTGACTAAATCGTCGGCGAGGTAGGTGGCGGCGTAGCCGAGGTCAATGGGGTTCCAGATAGCAAAGCTTTTGCTGGCGCCGGATTTAATCGCCCCGGCCATTTCAGACGGCAGCCCCAGCCCGGTGACGTACACCTTGCCAATCTTGCCCTGATCCTTCACCGCCTGGGCGGCGGCAACGATCCCCACCGATGAAGGCGAGACGATCGCTTTCAGATTCGGATACGATTTCAGCAGGCCGACCGCTTCGCGGTAGCTCTTGTCGGAGAGATCGTCCCCGTAGGCAACGGTGACCAGGTTGACGGAAGGGTACTTCGGCAGCACCTTCTTCATCTCTTCGATCCAGATGTTCTGGTTGGTTGAGGTGGGGGTCGCGCTGAGGATCGCCACGTCGCCTTTTTCGACGTTCAGCGCCTTCAGGGCGTCCGCGGCGAGCCTGACGTTGGTTTCGCCAATCAGTGCGTTATTGGAAGGATTCAGGTGGATCTGGCGGCCCGCCGGCGCGACGCCGGAATCCCAGGAGACCACTTTGATCCCGCGCTGCATCGCTTTTTTCAGCACCGGCACCACGGCGTCCGGATCGTTGGCGGAAATGGCGATCGCATCCACCCCCTGGGCGATCAGCCCGTTCAGCACTTCGATCTGCGCTTCGGCGGTGGTGGTGGTGGGGCCGGTATAGATCACTTTCACATCGCCTAACTCTTTCGCCGCTTCCTGCGCGCCGACGTTCGCTGCCTCGAAGAATCCATTTCCCAATGATTTTGCCACGAGGGCAATTTTAACTTCTGCTAAAGCGGAACCGGACAACGCCAGGGCGGCAACGGTGAGGATCAAGCTTGTCTTTATTTTCATTGCTTTTACTCCACATGATTGAGTTAGTTTCCCCTTATCTTTCATCCTGCCGATGCGTGGTCTGCCGCAGGGCGAAAGAGTTAGGGTAGGGTTTGCAGGTGACAGAGTTCGCCCCGTCTCGGTGAGCGGGGCGCGATGTAATTATTGATAAAGGTCTAACGCGGACTGCATAGGCTGCACATCAAAGCGCTTGCCGAGGGCAATCAGCTCTTCGCGGGTGATGGTCTGCTTCATTCCACCCATGGAGTAAACCTTCACCAGCACTTCAGCCGATTTCTCGGCGGTATCGATCAGGCCAAAGGTTTCATCCAGCGTCGGCCCGCTGCCGAAGACGCCGTGGAACGGCCACAGCACCAGCGAATGCTGACGCATTTCCAGCGCGGTGGCCCCGCCGATTTCGTCGGTACCCGGCACCATCCACGGCAGAATGCCGACGCCGTCCGGGAACACCACCAGGCATTCGGTGCTGCCTTCCCAGAGCTTGCGGGTGAAGAGCTCGCTGTTATTATCGAGGACGTAGGTCAGGGCGATCAGGTTGGTGGCGTGGCAGTGCATGATCACGCGATCTTTGCCGCCGGTCAGCCTGATGCGTTCGCTGTGGGAGAGGAAGTGGGCCGGCAGTTCGGAGGTCGGCACCGCCTCGTGGGTCAAGCCCCACAGGATGTGATATCCCGCGCCGTCGCTGTCCACTTTGACTACGCCGAGGTTGGCGGCCGGATCGAGCTGCACGTTGCGGAAGAATTTACCGGAGCCGGTGACGATAAACGGCTGGTTGGCCAGCGTCGGCATCGGCTGGCTCAGGGCGATATAGCGCGGTTTGGCGTGGAAATCCGCCGCGAAAGGTTCGATATCGGCCTCGTCGAGGCGCAGCGTCAGGTTGCCGCCGTTGCGCTCATCCCAGCCCTTCAGCCAGGCGTCGGTGGTGGCCTTAATCATGCCCTGGACGAACCAGGAGTCGATAATAGTGTGCATAGTCTTGTGCTTCCTGTTGATTCGGCGCGGGGTTGACCCCGCGCCCTGAATAGGTTGTGTATCTGTCGGCTGCCGGGCTACCCGCGCTGGCTCAGCACATCTTTCTCGTAGCCGCGAACGCTATCCAGCCACTGGCTGCCCGCCGGGGTATCGTGACGCTGGCAGTACATCTCCCAGATGGCCTGCCACGGCAGGCATTTCTGCTCTTCCAGCAGCGCCAGACGGGCGGTGTAATCGCCGTCGGCTTCCAGCTGGCGCAGCTGTTCCGTAGGTTCCAGCAGCGCGCGCAGCAGCGCTTTTTTCATGTTGCGGGTACCAATCACCCACGCCGCGATGCGGTTGATGGAGGCGTCGAAGAAATCGAGGCCGATGTGCACCCGGTCAAACAGGTTGTGGCGGATGATTTCGCTGGCGATGGCCTGGGTTTCGTCATCCAGCAGCACCACGTGATCGCTATCCCAGCGTACCGGGCGGCTGACGTGCAGCAGCAGGCGCGGAATGTAGAGCATGGCGGCAGAGATTTTGTCGGAGATAACTTCCGTTGGATGGAAGTGCCCGGCGTCCAGACACAGCGTGGTCTGACGGCTGGCGGCATAGCCCATATAGAATTCATTGGAGCCGACGGTGTAGCTTTCGGCGCCGATACCGAACAGCTTGCTCTCCACGGCATCGATATGATGCGCCGTGTCGAACTTCTCGCTGATAACCTCGTCCAGCGCGTTCAGCAGGCGCTGGCGCGGCGCCAGACGGTCAACGGTAATGTCCTTCATGCCGTCGGGGACCCAGATATTCATCACCGACGGGGTGCCCAGCTGCTCGCCGAAATAGGCGGAAACCCGGCGGCTGGCCTTGCAGTGATCGATCCAGAACTGGCGGATTTCATCGTTGGCGTGCGAGAGGGTAAAACCGTCGGCGCTCAGCGGATGCGAGAAGCAGGAAGGGTTAAAATCGAGCCCCAGGCCGTTGTTTTTGGCCCATTCAACCCAGTTTTTAAAGTGCTCAGGTTTGATTTCGTTACGCGCCACCGGGGTATCAGACTCCAGATAGATAGCGTGCAGATTCAGCCGTTTCGGGCCGGGGATCAGGCTGAGCGCCTGCTCGAGGTCGGCGCGCAGCTCGCCCGCGTTGCGGGCTTTGCCCGGATAGTTGCCGGTGGCCTGAATCCCGCCGGTTAAATTCCCTTCCGGGTTTTCAAAACCGGCGACGTCATCGCCCTGCCAGCAGTGCATGGATACGGGAAGCCGGTCCAGCTGGCGCAGAGCCTCCTCGACATCCACACCGACGGCGGCGTAGCGCTGTTTGGCAATTTCCCAGGCTTGTTCAAGTTGAGTGGTCATGCGCAAAGCTCCTTGGTCTGTTGTTGCTGAAACTGCGCAACGAAGCGGGCAATTTCATTTTCAGGATTAGGGATAAACGTGGTGAGCGCGTAGTTGTGGCGCACCACCTGACGGAAATCATCGACGTTGTTCAGCTCATCCAGCGTCATCAGCTGGATGCCGATATTGCCGAGCGTAGAGGCCTCGACGGGACCCGCGATGACCGTAATGCCGCAGGCGTCCGCGCACAGCTGATTGAGCAGCGCGTTCTGACAGCCGCCGCCGACGATATGCAGCTGGCTGAAGGGTTGGCCTCGCAGCCGGGCAAGTTCGCCGAGCACGCGGGCATACAGCAGGGCCAGGCTGTCAAAAATGCAGCGCGCCAGCTCGGCGTCGCCGCTGGGCACCGGCTGCCCGGATTCACGGCAGGCGGCCTGAATCTCGGCGCTCATATTGTCCGGGTTGATAAAGCGCTCATCGTTGCAGTCAATCACCGAGCGGCAGGCCGGGAGTTCGGCGGTATGGGCAATCAGCGCCGGCAGGTCGCTGACGTTCTGCTCTTTCAGCACCCGCTGCAGCAGCCACAGGCCCATAATATTTTTCAGCACCCGATAGCGGCCTTCGGCGCCGCCTTCGTTGGTGATATTGGCCTTCAGCGCCTCGTCGCCGGTGCAGGGGGTTTTGCTTTCAAAGCCCATGAGCGACCAGGTGCCGGAGGAGAGATAGGCCGCATTTTTACCGGCCAGCGGAGAAGCGATCACCGCGCTGGCGGTATCGTGACTGGCGACGGCGACCACCGGGATCGCGTTGCCCTGCGGGCAAATCCAGTGGCCGATCACGTTGCCGGGATGGGTCGGGGTACCGAACCATTCGCGCGGCGCGCCGCTCCAGTTCAGCAGCTCTTCGTCCCAGCTATCGCTGTTGATATTGACCAGCTGGGTAGTGGTGGCGTTGGTGTATTCCCAGTTCATCCGACCGGTCAGACGGAAGCTGAAGTAGTCCGGGATCAGCAGCGCGTGCGCGGCCTGGCTCACCAGCTCAGGCTGCTGCTCAACCAGGGCACGCAGCTGGTACAGGGTGTTGAACGGCAGAAACTGAATGCCGCTGCGGCGATAGATATCCGCCCGGCCTATCTGCGCTTCGGCATGCTGCATCAGGCCGTGGGTGCGGTCGTCGCGATAGGAAACCGGCAGGCCGACGCGCTGGCCCTGGGCGTCAAGCAGGACATAATCCACGCCCCAGGTATCAATGCCGATGCTGTCGATAAGGATGCCCTGCGCGCACACCAGCGCCAGCCCGCGGCGAATTTCGCCTTCCAGGCTATCGATATCCCAGCAGTCGTAGCCATCCACCTGGTGCAGGCTGTTGGTAAAACGGTGGATTTCACGCAGCGTCAGCGCACGCTGTCCGCTTTCATAGCTGGCGAGCATCACCCGCCCGCTGGAGGCGCCTAAATCAACGGCGACACAATGTCGAAAACTCATGGCAGAGATCCTTCTGAAAATCATTGCCAGCAGTCTAAAAAAGTCGCCGGTCGCGCACCTTCTTGCCACGGACAGGGAAATTTCTCCGCTGGCAAGAAAGCAAAGGTGACCGTGAGAGAGCTCACAATTTCATTCTGTCGCTATCGACGCGGGGGATGTGACGCTCTCCGCAGTTCCCGATCTTTCCGGCTGTTTCTTGAAAAAGCGGCAGGCTTTACGTCGTTTGCGGTCAAAAATTGAAGGCCGGATTGCCGGTCCTTAATTACTATTTGCGACACTGATCGATAACATTTCTCATTTCGAGGGAGCTGCTATGACCGTATTGCACAGTGTGGATTTCTTTAAGTCCGGTACTTCTGCTGTTGCCATTGAGCCACGCCTCCCTCAGTCGGCGTTTCCGGAGCATCACCACGATTTCCATGAAATTGTTATCGTCGAGCACGGGACGGGGATCCACGTTTTCAACGGCCAGCCCTATACCATCAGCGGCGGCTCGGTCTGTTTTATTCGCGATCGCGATCGCCATCTTTATGAACATACCGATAACCTGTGCCTGACCAACGTGCTCTATCGCGCGCCGGATGCGTTTCGCTTTCTGAACGGCGTCAGCCAGCTGCTGCCGCAGGAGCAGGAGGGCAACTATCTCTCGCACTGGCGGGTTAATCAGGGGGCTTTGCAGCAGGTGCGACAGATCGTCAGCCAGATGGAAAGCCTCAGCGCTGAGTCGGATGTGCATACTATTGCCAGTCGGGAGATTCTGTTTATGCAGCTGCTGGTGCTGCTGCGCAAAAGCAGCCTCGCGGAAGGGGCCGCCGATAGCGAGGCGCGGCTCAATCATCTGATGGCGTGGCTGGAAGATCACTTTGCCGAGGATGTTTGCTGGGAAGAGGTGGCGGCCCAGTTTTCGCTGTCGCTGCGCACGCTGCATCGCCAGCTCAAGCAGCAGACCGGCCTGACGCCGCAGCGCTACCTGAACCGGGTGCGGCTGATGAAGGCGCGCCATCTGCTGCGGCACAGCGATGACAGCGTCACGGATATCGCCTATCACTGCGGATTCGGCGACAGTAACCACTTTTCGACGCTTTTTCGCCGCGAGTTTTCCTGGTCACCACGTGATATCCGCCAGGGGCGCGACGCCATTCTTCAGTAACGCGAGAGCAGTCAACGTTTTAGCGAGCAAAATTGCGAATAATGAAACGTTATTTGCGCCTGGAGTTGTCGCGGTGGCCGGTCAGTTGATTCTTCGCAAAGATGAGTTTTTTGCCTCGCCTTCTCAGGCGGTGGCGGTAGCGGATCGCTACCCGCAAAACGTCTTCGCCGAGCATACCCATGAGTTCTGCGAACTGGTGCTGGTATGGCGGGGAAACGGCCTGCACGTGCTTAACGATCGCCCGTGGCGCATTACCCGCGGCGATCTGTTCTATATCCGCGCGCAGGACAAACACTCCTACGCGTCGGTGAACGATTTGGTCCTGCAAAACGTCATCTACTGCCCGGACCGGCTGCGGCTCAACTTTGACTGGGCGGCCCATATTCCCGGGCTTTTTGGTACGCCGTGGCTCCCGCACTGGCGAATCGGCAGCTCCGGTATGACCCAGGTGCGGCAGGTGATTACCCAGCTTGAACAGGAGAGCACCCGCAGCGACCCCCAGGCCAATCAGATGGCCGAGCTGCTGTTCGCCCAGTTGGCGCTCATTCTGCACCGACATCGCTACGCGACCGACAACCTGGCGGCAACCCAAAGCGAAGCCCTCCTCGATAAACTGCTGACCGAGCTGGCCGGCAGCCTGAATCGACCCTTTTTCCTCGATCGCTTTTGCGCGCGGGAAGCGTGCAGCGAGCGCGCCCTGCGCCAGCAGTTTCGCCAGCAGACGGGTATGACGGTCAACCACTATTTACGTCAGCTGAGAATTTGCCACGCGCAGTACCTGCTGCAGCATACGGAGCGGCTGATTGGCGAAATCGCCATGCTGTGCGGATTTGAAGACAGTAACTACTTTTCGGTGGTCTTTAACCGTGAGATCGGCATGACGCCGGGGCAGTGGCGGCAACGCAGTCGCGTCGCCGCTTAGGCGCCTAGTTCGCCATCCCCAGGCCGACAATATTGGCGGCAATAATGATGACCACGCAGCCGAGGCTGAGTACGCCGACCGGCCGCCGCCCGGCGTTTTTCCACTCCTTCAGCACCAGACCAACCAGCCCGCCGCAAAGAACGTAGAAGCTCATATGCAGCATCCAGCTCATGTAGTCGTACTGCGCCGGAATGCTGGCGTGGCCCCATGCGTAGAAAAAGAACTGCAGATACCACATCAGGCCGCCGAGAGCGGAAAGCAGAATATTGGCGATGATGAGCGGTTTTGCCCGCGAGAAGTCCGCTTTTATCGACAGGTTTTTCACTTTTGCCAGCCGAATAAAGCAGAATCCGAGGTTCACCAGCGCGCCGCCGCCCATGATGACCACGTAGCTAGGCAGGGCGGTGTACAGCGGGTCAACCCCCAGCGCCGCGGCGGCTTCGTGCATCGGTTTGGCGGCGTTCATCGCAAACGACATCCCCGCCGAGAAAATGCCGCACATCACCGCCAGCAGCAGGCCTTTTTTGAGGTTAAAGTCTTCGGCCTTAATGCCCATTTTGCGCTCTTTCAGCTGCCCCGCTCGGGTCACAATGGCGACGCCAATCACCGCGACCAGCACGCCGAGCAGCGTCATCTGACCGCCTTTGGTATTGATTAAAACCTCGAACTGACCGTTGAGAATCGGGGTCATTAGCGTACCGACGATCAGGGTAATGCCGATGGCGATACCGATCCCCATCGACATGCCGAGATAGCGCATGGTCAGGCCGTAGTTGATATTGCCGATACCCCACATCGCGCCGAACAGGAAGACCGGCAGCAGAGTCGAGGCGCTAAAGGAGTTGTAATAGGCCCAAAAATCAGGCAACAGCAGGGCGCTGATAGTCCAGGGCAGGATCAGCCACGAGACAATCCCGCCGATAGACCACATGGTTTCCCATGACCACTGCTTAACTTGTTTGAACGGAGCATAGAAACAGGCTGCACTGGCCGCACCTATCAAATGCCAAAAAATACCCATCGTAATCGCGTGATTCATTGATTTTATCCTCATCTATTTTTTATCGGATAAATCTTCTTCCGACCCGATGAGTGTAAAAATCGGTCAGTTTTATCGCCTTCAGGCTGTTGCCACGTGTTGGAAAACCCTGGCAACCAACAGCTTAATTACTTGTTCCAGCTCACAAAACCGCGGGTATCACACTCTGTTATAACCTTATTAAAAATACGGCATTGATAAGCGTTTTCAATATCATTTAATTAACTATAATGAACCAACTGCTTACGCGGCCTTAACACTCGCAGCCGCTCGACAATAATGGAGATGATTATGAGTTTTACACTGCCAGCCCTGCCGTACGCTTATGACGCCCTGGAACCGCACTTCGACAAGCAGACTATGGAAATCCACCATACTAAGCACCACCAGGCTTACGTTAACAACGCCAACGCTGCGCTGGAAAGCCTGCCGGAATTCGCCGATCTGTCTGTTGAAGAGCTGATTACTAAACTGGATCAGCTGCCGGCTGACAAAAAAGGTCCTCTGCGTAACAACGCGGGCGGCCACGCTAACCATAGCCTGTTCTGGAAAGGCCTGAAAACCGGTACCACCCTGCAGGGCGACCTGAAAGCGGCTATCGAGCGCGATTTCGGCTCCGTTGATAACTTCAAAGCTGAGTTTGAAAAAGCTGCCGCCACCCGTTTCGGCTCCGGCTGGGCGTGGCTGGTACTGAAAGGCGACAAGCTGGCCGTGGTTTCTACCGCGAACCAGGACTCCCCGCTGATGGGTGAAGCTATCTCCGGCGCTTCCGGTTTCCCGATCCTGGGCCTGGACGTGTGGGAACACGCTTACTACCTGAAATTCCAGAACCGCCGCCCGGACTACATCAAAGAGTTCTGGAACGTGGTTAACTGGGACGAAGCAGCAGCGCGTTTTGCCGCCAAAAAATAAGGTTGCATTGTGCTGAACGAGAAGCGAGTCTGATGACTCGCTTTTTTTATACCTGTAGCAGGGGGCAGCAGATGCATTATCCGGTGAACGTCTTTGTGGGCAAGATAAGGGATTACGAAGGAAGCCGTCCGAGCGCCATCGGGAAAATCCAGGTCGACGGTGAGTTAACCCTCGGCGATCTGGGGCTGGAGGGCGATGAGCAGGCGGAAAAGAAAATTCATGGCGGCCCGGATCGCGCGCTATGCCAGTACCCGCGCGAGCACTACGCCGACTGGATCCGCGAATTCCCCCAGCAGGCCGACCTTTTCTGCGCGCCGGCCTTTGGCGAAAACCTTTCTGCTGAAGGAATGACCGAGAAAAACGTTTATATCGGCGATATCTTTCGCTGGGGCGAGGCGCTGATTCAGGTAACGCAGCCGCGATCGCCGTGCTTTAAGCTCAACTTCCATTTTGCCATCAGCGATATGGCCCAGCGCATGCAGAATAGCGGTAAAACCGGCTGGCTGTATCGGGTGGTGGCGGGGGGCGTTGTGTCCTGCGACGCGCCGCTGGAGCTGGTCTCCAGGGTGAGCGATGTCAGCGTACATGAGGCCGGCGCGATTGCCTGGCATATGCCGTTTGATGACGAGCAGTATCATCGCCTGCTCTCTGCTGGAGGGCTATCGGTAAGCTGGAGCCGCACCATGCAGAAGCGGCGCTTAAGCGGGCAGATCGAAGATAGTTCCCGCCGATTGTGGGGGAAATGAGACTCCCCCGGCTGCGTGCGCAGACCGGGGAATGCCGCGTCAGGTGCGCTTATACAGCGGCAGCCAGATGGTCAGCCGCAGGCCGCCCAGCGGGCTGTCGTCGGCCTTCACCCAGCCGCGATGCTGCTGAATAGCGGCTTCGACAATCGCCAGTCCCAGACCGGTACCGCCTGACTCGCGATCGCGCGCTTCGTCGGTGCGGTAGAACGGGCGGAAAATCTGCTCGCGATCCTCAGGGCTGACGCCCGGCCCGTCATCATCGACGTTAACCGTGATGCCGTCTTTATCCACCGAGAAGCTCACCGAAATTCGGGTATGCGAGTAGCGCAGCGCGTTGCGTACGATATTCTCCAGCGCGCTTTCCAGCGCGTTGGGGTTGCCGTACAGCGGCCACGGTCCCGGCGGATACTCCACGGTGAACGATTTTCCTACCTGCTCGGCCTCAAAGGCGGCGTTATCGAGCACCTCGCCCCACAGCTGGTTGGCTTTTACCGTCTCGCTGACCAGCGCGTTGTTGGCCTGATTGCGCGACATCACCAGCAGATCGTTGATCATGCTGTCCAGCCGATGCGCCTCCATCTCAATACGCTCCAGCTCTTTGCTCTCGCCGCTGCGACGGCGCAGCAGCGCGGTGCCCAGCTGCAGGCGCGTAAGCGGCGTGCGCAGCTCGTGGGAGATATCGGAGAGCAGACGCTGCTGGCTGGTCATCATCCGTTCCAGCGCGGTGACCATCTGGTTAAAGCTGGTCCCGGCGGCCAAAAACTCCTGCGGGCCGGCTTCCAGTTCAGGATGCTGGCGCAGGTTCCCCTGGGCGACCTCGTCGGCCGCATTTTTCAGCTTACGCGCCGGCTTTGCCAGACTCCACGCCAGCCATAGCAGCAGCGGAGCGCTGACCAGCATGGTGACGATAAGCAGCAGCAGCGGACGGTCAAACAGCAGGTTGATGAAATCGGATTGTGACGTGCTGGCGGGGCGGATCAGATAGAGCTGATAATTATCCTCACCATCCCTGACGGAAAACGGGCCGACCATTTCCAGACGACCATAGCGTTTTTTCTGCGGATGATCGGCATTATCGGCCTGGCCGATAAAGTTGCGAATAATCTGCATTTCGTTGCGTTCTGCGCCGATAACGCGCCCTTCGCTGGTGACCAGCAGCAGGCGCTGTCCCGGCGGAGCCCATTTATCTATCGCCCGAAACAGACGACGCCACCACATCAAATCGTTGGGTGGATCGGTCGCCAGCTCGGCCTCAACGTGCTGCTCAATCATGATGCCCTGGCGTTGCTCGCTTTCCAGAAGTTCGGTCATCTGGCGCGAATCCAGCTTGGGCAGCATCAGAACCAGCATCAACACCAGCGCCAGCGTGAGCCAGAAAATAGCGAAGATGCGTGCGGTTAAACTTCCAATCATGAAGCTGAGACCATCAGATAGCCGCGCCCGCGCAGGGTTTTAAACCACGGGTGGCCGTCTTTACGCTCCGGCAGCTTACGCCGCAGGTTAGAAATATGCATATCGATGGCGCGGTCGAACGGCGTCAGGCGTTTTCCCAAAACTTCCTGACTCAGGTGTTCACGAGAGACCACCTGGCCCAGATGCTGCGCCAGCAGGTACAGCAGGGTGAACTCCGTTCCGGTAAGCTCCAGCGTTTGACCATCAAAGTTGGCTTCCTGACGGCCCGGGTTGAGGCTCAATGCGTCAACCTCCAGCGTCGGTGAGCCGGCTTCGGTGGTTTGCTGCTGCTCACTCCAGTGGGAGCGGCGCAGAATCGCGCGTATGCGCGCCACCAGCTCACGATCGTTAAACGGCTTAGGCAGATAATCATCCGCGCCCAGTTCAAGGCCGAGAACGCGATCCAGCTCGCTACCGCGGGCAGTTAGCATGATAACGGGAGTCTGGTGTGTCTGACGCAACTCTTTAAGCGTATCGATACCGTTTTTCTTCGGCATCATCACATCAAGTAAAAGTAAATCGATGCTGTCGTCCAGGAGAGCCAGCGCCTGTTCCCCATCATGGGCTACGAGCACGTTAAAGCCTTCCATATCGAGCAGCTCTTTTAACAGGGAGGTGAGCTCCCGGTCATCATCAACTAACAGGATTTTGTTCATTGTTTAAATACCTCCGAGGCAGAAATTACGTCATCAAGGCTCGCTAATCCATGACTTTACGTTGTTTTACACCCCCTGACGCATGTTTGCAGCCCGAATCGTAAACTGTCTCTCGTTGAATCGCGACACAAACGTTTTGGGAGTATGTGATGCGCAATGTTATTGCTGCCGTCATGGCCTCAACGCTGGCGCTAAGTGCTTATAGCCAGGCCGCTGAAGTCGTTACCAGCGTTAACTGGCTCCCCGGAGAAGACGGGGCGCAGCGCAGCAGTCAGGGCCATATGTTTGATGGCATAAGTTTAACCGAACAGCAACGACAGCAGTTACGAGATCTTATGCAACGGGCACGCCACGATAGGTTACCCGTTAATGTTAGCGAAATGGAGACAATGCATAGCCTTGTCACCGCCGAAAAATTTGATGAAAACGCTGTGCGCGCTCAGGCCGATAAGATGGCGCAGGAACAGGTTGACCGCCAGATCGAAATGGCGAAGGTTCGCAACCAGATGTACCACCTGTTAACGCCAGAGCAGCAAGCGGTTTTAAATGCTAAGCACCAGCAGCGAATGGATCAGTTGCGTGAGGTTGTAAGGATGCAGAAAGGCTCAGCGAAGATGCTTTCAAGTAGTAGCAATACCGTGCAACCCCAGTAACAAACCCTGTTTTCCTTGCCATAGACACCATCCCTGTCTTCCCCCGCATGATGTGGGGGTTTTTTTTGCCTGTCATTCAGCTAAACGACCTCCCGCTTGCCATCCGTCGTAACAATAGATCGGGTTATACTAAGCGCATTGCGGGTGAAGGAGCGTTTATGAATCAATCTTATGGGCGGCTGGTGAGTCGTGCGGCCGTTGCGGCAACGGTGATGGCCTCCGCGTTACTTTTGATCAAAATTTTTGCGTGGTGGTATACCGGCTCTGTGAGTATTCTGGCTGCGCTGGTGGACTCGCTGGTGGATATTGCCGCCTCGTTAACCAATCTCCTGGTGGTGCGTTATTCGCTGCAACCTGCCGATGAGGAGCACACCTTTGGCCATGGCAAGGCCGAGTCGCTGGCGGCGCTGGCGCAAAGTATGTTTATCTCCGGGTCGGCGCTGTTCCTGTTTTTAACCGGTATTCAGCACCTGGCGCGCCCGGAACCGATGCAGGCGGCGGGCGTCGGGATGATTGTGACCTTGATTGCGCTGCTCAGTACGCTGGTGCTGGTGACCTTCCAGCGCTGGGTGGTGAGAAAAACGCAGAGTCAGGCGGTGCGTGCAGATATGCTTCATTATCAGTCTGATGTTATGATGAACGGCGCTATTCTGGTGGCGCTGGGCCTCTCCTGGTACGGCTGGCATCGTGCCGATGCGCTATTTGCGTTAGGGATAGGCGTCTATATTCTGTATAGCGCGCTGCGCATGGCCTATGAGGCCGTCCAGTCGCTGTTAGACCGCGCGCTGCCTGATGAGGAACGTCAGGACATTATCAATATCGTGACCGCATGGCCTGGCGTCAGCGGGGCACACGATCTACGGACGCGGCAGTCAGGGCCGACTCGCTTTATTCAAATACATTTGGAAATGGAAGATAACCTGCCATTGGTTCAGGCACACGTCATTGCCGACCAGGTGGAGCAGGCGATTCTGCACCGTTTTCCGGGTTCTGATGTCATTATCCATCAGGACCCCTGTTCTGTGGTGCCGCTGGCGCGGCAGGGCGTTTTTTAAGCTTTGAGTTATAGTCTGTAAACTCGATGTAAAAATGTGGGGCAGCCCGGCATTATTTGTATAAATTACCGCCGTTTGGTCTGACCTGAATCAATTCAGCCAGAAGCGTTTGATATACTATTGCAATTATCGTCGTGCACTCCTGATAAGGGAGCGCTTCAGGCAACAGGATTATTTTTTGCTTCCTAAGTTCAGAGGTAGTCATGATTAAGAAAATCGGTGTGTTGACAAGTGGCGGTGATGCGCCGGGCATGAACGCGGCAATTCGCGGCGTTGTGCGCGCGGCATTAACGGAAGGTCTGGAAGTTTTTGGAATCTATGACGGTTACCTCGGGCTGTATGAAGATCGTATGGTCCAGCTCGACCGCTATAGCGTTTCCGATATGATCAACCGCGGCGGCACCTTCCTGGGTTCAGCACGTTTCCCGGAATTCCGCGAAGAGCACGTTCGCGCCGTGGCCCTTGAGAACATGAAAAAGCGCGGTCTGGATGCGCTGGTTGTTATCGGCGGTGATGGTTCGTACATGGGGGCGATGCGCCTGACCGAAATGGGCTTCCCGTGCATCGGTCTGCCGGGCACCATCGACAACGACATTAAAGGCACCGACTACACCATCGGTTTCTTCACCGCGCTGAGCACCGTCGTTGAAGCGATTGACCGTCTGCGTGATACCTCTTCCTCACACCAGCGTATTTCCGTCGTTGAAGTGATGGGCCGCTATTGTGGCGATCTGACGCTGGCGGCTGCTATTTCCGGCGGCTGTGAATTCGTCATGGTGCCTGAGGTTGATTACAGCCGCGACGATTTGGTTGCTGAAATCAAAGCGGGTATCGCCAAAGGTAAGAAACACGCGATTGTGGCCATCACAGAGCACATGTGCGACGTCCACGAGCTGGCTGACTACATTGAGAAAGAGACCGGTCGTGAAACGCGTGCAACCGTTCTGGGCCACATTCAGCGCGGCGGCTCTCCGGTTCCTTATGACCGTATCCTGGCATCCCGCATGGGCGCCTACGCGATTGACCTGCTGCTGCAGGGCTTCGGCGGCCGCTGCGTGGGTATTCAGAACGAGAAGCTGGTTCATCATGACATCATCGACGCTATCGAGAACATGAAGCGTCCGTTCAAAAATGACTGGCTGGATTGCGCGAAGAAACTGTACTAAGTTTCGGCGTAAAACAAAAAGGCCTTCTCAGAGAGAAGGCCTTTTTTATTGGGCGGGCTATTCGATATCCAGCGCATCCTCTGAGAGGATGATGCCGGTATTATCGGCGTACAGATGATCGCCGGAGAAGAAGGTCACGCCGCCGAAGTTGACGCGGACGTCGCTTTCGCCGATGCCTTCACCCGCGGCACCTACGGGAATGGCTGCCAGCGCCTGGATGCCGATATCCAGCTCTTCCAGATCGTCTACCTGACGCACCGCGCCGTAAACCACCAGTCCTTCCCACTCATTCTGCACCGCCAGACGCGCCAGGTCTGCGTCAATTAGCGCCCGTCGGACGGAACCGCCGCCATCGATCAGCAGAATATGACCACGGCCGTTCTGTTCGAGCATATCGTATAGCAACCCGTTATCCTCGAAACATTTCACCGTGATGATTTGTCCACCAAACGACGACCGTCCCCCAAAGTTGGAGAACAGAGGTTCCACTACGTTGACATCCTCCTGGTAGATGTCACAAAGCTCGGAAGTATCGTATTTCATAGGCTTAACGTTCAGTTGCTGCGAGAGTTTTTAGTATATCTCGCGAAACCCATTGTTGGCAAAATCATCAATTGTTAATTGATATTTGTCAGTTAACCCAGCAGCTTGCTGCAAATAATCCCGATGACAAACAGCAGGTTGGTTAACAGAGCCGCTTTTACCGTTCGTTCCAGCATTGGGCGCATCGCCACCGGCTCGCGTTCGCGCATGACAAACCGCACCTGCTTCACCAGCAGCGGCATCGCGAGGATAAACAGCCAGCCCCATGGACTGTGCAGAGAAAGCAGATTAAACAGCGCCAGGCACAGCGGAGCGCCGATTAACAGGCAGGCGTGGTAGCGGCGGGCGTTGATTGGACCAAGGCGCACGGCCAGGGTGTTTTTGCCGTTCTCCCGGTCGCTATCGATATCGCGCAGGTTATTGATATTGAGCACCGCCGCCGCGAGCAGGCCGCAGGCCGTTGCCGGCAGGAAGACGCTGGCGGCAATCGTGTGGGCCTGGAGGTACCAGCTTCCGGCCACGCTCAGCCAGCCAAAGAAGACCAGCACCGAAATATCGCCAAGGCCGATATAGCCATAGGGGCGGGTGCCGACGGTATAGGTGATTGCCGCGACGATGGCGAGGCTGCCCAGAACCATAAAGCCAATAAAATCGGCCATGGTTTGCCAGGCGGAAAACAGCAGAGCCAGTCCGGAAAGACAAATCAGCACCACGGTGAGGATGAGCGCACGCTTCATCTGCGCCTGGCTGATCGCCCCTTTTTGCATACCGCGCAGCGGGCCTATGCGATCGGGCTTGTCGCTGCCCTTTACCGCATCGCCGTAATCGTTCGCCAGATTAGATAAAATTTGCAGCAGACCGGCGGTAATCAGCGCCAGCAGAGCCACCCAGGGATCGAAATGACCCTGGTGCCAGGCAAGCGTCGTGCCGACAACGATGGCGGCAAAGGCCAGAGGCAGCGTTTTTGGGCGCAGGCTTTCCAGCCAGGCCTGGGTGCGGTTTATCGGTTGTTCAGTCATAATTCCCGGCCAAAAAAATGGGGCTATATATAGCCCCATCGATTGTGATGAAAATACATTGAACCGGATTATAGGATAAAACGACTCAGATCTTCATCTGCCACCAGAACATCGAGATGTTTACCGACATATTCAGCATCAATGGTGATGCTCTGGCCGTTCATTTCGCTGGCATCGTAGGAGATATCTTCAATCAGACGCTCCAGAACGGTGTGCAGACGGCGCGCGCCGATGTTCTCGGTAGTTTCGTTGACCTGCCATGCCGCCTGAGCGATACGCTTGATGCCGTCTTGCGTAAACTCAATGCTCACGCCTTCGGTGGCCATCAGTGCCTTATACTGTACGGTAATCGAGGCGTTCGGCTCGGTCAGGATGCGCTCGAAATCTTCGGTGGTCAGCGCTTTCAGCTCGACGCGAATCGGCAGACGACCCTGCAGTTCAGGGATCAGATCTGACGGACTGGCCACCTGGAATGCGCCGGAGGCGATAAACAGGATGTGGTCAGTTTTCACCATGCCGTGCTTGGTTGAGACGGTACAGCCTTCAACCAGCGGCAGCAGATCGCGCTGGACGCCTTCACGAGACACGTCCGGGCCGGAGCTATTGCCGCCGCGCTTACAGATTTTGTCGATCTCGTCGATAAACACGATACCGTGCTGCTCGACCGCATCGATAGCGTCCTGCTTCAGCTCTTCCGGGTTAACCAGCTTGGCCGCTTCTTCTTCAATCAGCAGCTTCATCGCGTCTTTGATTTTCAGCTTCCGCGGCTTCTGCTTCTGCCCGCCCAGGTTCTGGAACATGGACTGCAGCTGGCTGGTCATCTCTTCCATGCCCGGAGGGGACATGATCTCTACGCCCATCGGCGCAGCGGCAAGGTCAATCTCGATTTCTTTATCGTCGAGCTGGCCTTCGCGCAGCTTTTTGCGGAATGCCTGACGCGCCGCGGACGGCTCCTGAGTTTGCTCAGCCTGGCCCCAGTTATTTTTCGCCGGTGGGATCAGCACGTCAAGAATGCGCTCTTCCGCCAGCTCTTCCGCACGGTAGCGGTTTTTATCGATGGACTGCATGCGGACCATTTTGATCGCCGCATCGGTCAGATCGCGGATGATGGAATCCACTTCTTTACCGACATAGCCCACTTCGGTGAATTTGGTCGCTTCCACTTTGATGAACGGCGCGTTGGCCAGCTTTGCCAGGCGACGCGCGATTTCGGTTTTACCGACGCCGGTTGGGCCGATCATCAGAATATTTTTCGGCGTAACTTCATGGCGCAGCTCTTCGCTAAGCTGCATGCGGCGCCAGCGGTTACGCAGGGCGATAGCGACAGAACGCTTAGCGGCGTCCTGACCAATAATATGTTTGTCCAGTTCGCTGACAATTTCGCGTGGGGTCATTTCAGACATGGGAGATCCTTACGCTTTAGAGGCTAATTCTTCGATGGTGTGGAAATGGTTGGTATAAATGCAGATATCGCCTGCAATATTCAACGCCTTCTCTGCGATGTCGCGAGCGCCCAAATCGGTATTTTCCAGCAGAGCGCGAGCAGCGGCCTGGGCGTAGGGACCACCGGAGCCGATAGCAATTAAATCATTTTCTGGCTGCACCACGTCACCGTTACCGGTGATGATCAGGGACGAGTTCTCATCCGCAACCGCCAGCAGCGCTTCCAGCTTGCGCAGCATGCGATCGGTACGCCAGTCCTTCGCCAGCTCAACGGCGGCTTTGACCAGATGGCCCTGGTGCATTTCCAGTTTACGTTCAAACAGTTCAAACAGCGTAAAGGCGTCTGCGGTGCCGCCGGCGAAGCCCGCAATCACTTTGTCATTGTAGAGACGGCGGACTTTTTTCACGTTGCCTTTCATTACGGTGTTGCCCAGCGTGGCCTGGCCATCGCCGGCAATAACCACATGGCCGTTACGGCGAACACTAACTATTGTTGTCACGAGCAGACCCCTTGGTTACAAAAGCGGAATAGGGGCCCCGCGCTTTACGCGGGGCGGAATGCAATTATAGATGGGGGGGATTTTGAGGGTTTCAACCCCTGGCGGCGAGACGAATGCAGTTTGCATGCCCGGCCATTTTCAGGCGACCGATCATGTCGTTGGCATTTTCCTTGCCTTTCAGCGGCCCAATGACCACGCGATTCCAGCCGTTGTTGGTGGTGATGTGTGAGGCAAAGCCTTCAAAGGCCAGCTGAGCACGGACGGTTTCCGCCTGTTCAGCCCCTTTAAAGGAGCCGCACTGGATCATCCAGCTGCGATCGTCTTTCTTCTCGGCTGCGGCTTTTGGCGCCTCTTCAACTCGCGCAACCGGCGCGGCCGCCTGCGTTTTAGGTGCCGCTGCGGTATGCGCTGGCGTCTGCAGCAGATCCTGATACGGCTGCGGCGCTGCCGCCGTTTGTTTCGGCTGCTGTACCGGCTTCGGCTGCTGTACAGGCTGTTCTGCAACCCGCTGTTGTACGCGCGGCTGCTGCACCGGCGCCTGCTGCTGGGTTTGCGCCCACTGCTGCTGCTGTACCTGCTGCTGAGCCAGGCGCTGACGCTGCAGCGTCTGCTGACGCTGCGCCGGGGTCTGTTCGTTCCACGGCACCTCGGTCAGCTGAGTCGGCTGCTGGCGCATATCGGCCTGCATCTGTGCCAGCAGCTGGCGCTGTTCGTTGGTCAGCTGTTCAGGCTTCATCACTTCGCCGCCGGCCGTCGGTTCGGTTGGCGCACGTACGCCAGGCTGACGGCTTTCCAGCTCTTTAATATAGCGCCAGCGCTCTTCCGGTTTCGGCGGTAGGCCGTTACCTGCCGCCTGGCGGTTTTGCAGCGCTTCAGCTTCTTCTTTTTTGTGATGCGTGATGAAGTACAGTCCACCGATAAAGGCCACCAGCACGGCCGCCGCGATTGCCACCATAGTAGGTGAAACAGCAGAAAGGCCGCTTTGCTTGTTCCTTGAGCTTCGGGTGTTGCTCTTTTTGCGCCGCGAAGAAGCCGGTTGGCTGCGGCGTACATAATCTCGTTGTGCCACTATCGTTTCGCTGTCTTATTCATTCGTCAGCCCGCCATGTTACTTAAGCGGCGGGCCTTTGACCAGAAGAGCAGGCCCGAAAGCCTGATGGTTATGCTCTGATTTTTCGCGTACTGCCACGAACGATCAGCTCGCAGTCAAGCAGTCGCGAGCCGCTGCTGACGCTGTGACCGTGCAGCTGGTCCAGCAATAGCAGCATCGCTTCGCGGCCGATATCAAAGCGCGGTTGCGCAACGGTCGTCAATGGCGGATCGCAAAATTCAGACAAAGAGATGTTATCGAAACCAATAATAGACAAATCGTCAGGAATTTTCAGGCCGCGGCGTTTTGCCAGCGACAGAGCCCCCAGCGCCATAATATCGCTATGGCAGAATACGGCCGTTGGCGGCACGGGCAGCGATAAAAGCTGCTCAAGGGCGTTAGAGCCGGCTTCATAGGTAAAATTACCGCGGGCAATATACTGCGGCTCGACGGTTATCCCGCTGCGGCGCAGCGCCTGAACGTAGCCCTGCAGACGGTAGTGACACAGCGGCATCTCTTCCGGGCCGGCGATACAGCCAATACGCTTGTGCCCCAGCTCGTGCAGGTAGTTGACGGCGTTGAACGCGGCGGTGAGGTTGTCGATATGCACCGTGGGCAGCTCGAGCTCTGGCGCAAACTCGTTTGCCATCACCATTGGCGGCAGATTGCGCTGCTCCTCTACGCCGGCATCGAACGGCAGGCGGGAGCCGAGCAGCAGCATGCCGTCGATCTGCTTGGTAATAATCAGGTCGATAAAGGTTTTTTCCTGACGGTTTTGATGGGCGCAGTCACCGATCAGCACCAGGTAACCCTGTTCCGCCGCGGTGATTTCGATACCGCGGATGATTTCACTGAAAAAGGGATCGCAAATATCCGGCACAATCACCAGAATCGTGCGCGATTCGTTGCGTTTCATATTTCGCCCGAGCGACTGCGGCAAATAGCCGACTTCCAGCGCCGCCTGCTCCACCCGATTACGGGTAGTTTGTGAAACCTTATCGGGATTCATTAACGCTCGGGATACGGTTGCCGTTGAAACGTTAGCCTTCAGGGCGACGTCTTTCATCGTGGCGGCAACCACCTGTTTTTTGGGCTTCACCTGTTTTCTCCTCGCTGACTGGCGCAGACACATCCCTTGTGATCTGACATCAACAACATTTTTAGCAGATAGTCGCTGCAGAGAGTTACAGAATTTTCATGAAAAACGTGATGAGCATTGAATTTTTTCGATCCGCCTCGCAAGAGAAGGCTTAACCTTCAATAGGATCGACGTCCAGCATCCACTTCACCTTGCGCGCTTCCGGCAGCGTATTGATCAGGGCCAGCGTACCGCTGACGATGTGCTGCAGTCGAGTGCGCGACGGGTGTTGCAGCAGGATCTGCCAGCGCCAGCGGCCTCCGCGCTTTGGCGCCAGCGCCGGAACCGGGCCAAGCACCCACAGCTTCTCGTCGGCCAGCGGGCTGGCCTGCAGCAGGTTACGCAGCTGCTGCAGGAACAGCGGGGCCTGCTGGTTGTTATGGTCTTCCGCACGAATCAGCACGTGGCTGGTCCATGGCGGCAGCTGCATCGCCTGACGTTCGGCGAGCGCCTGGTCCGCGAAGGCGTCATAGCCTTTATATAACAGCGTTTGCAGCAGCGGATGCTCAGGATGGTGGGTCTGGAGGATAACCTCGCCCTGTTTCCCGGCGCGGCCCGCGCGGCCGGATACCTGGGTGTAGAGCTGGGCGAAGCGCTCCGCCGAGCGGAAATCGGCGGAAAACAGCGCCCCGTCGACGTCGAGCAGAGAGACCAGGGTGACATCCGGAAAGTGGTGACCTTTTGCCAGCATCTGGGTGCCAATCAGAATACGCGCCCCGCCGCGATGAATATCGGAGAGATGCTGCTCAAGCGCCCCTTTGCGGCTGGTCGTATCCCGGTCAACGCGGGATATTGGCACTTCGGGAAACAGCGGCGCCAGCGCCTGCTCCAGCTGCTCCGTGCCGAGCCCTACCGGCACCAGATGCGTCGAGCCGCAGGAAGGGCACTGACGCGGTATAGGCCGCTGGCTGTCGCAGTGGTGGCAGCGCAGATGATGCTGCGCCTGGTGCAGGGTGTAATAGCTGTCGCAGCGAGGGCATTCGGCAATCCAGCCGCAGTCATGGCACAGCAGCGCCGGGGCGAAGCCGCGACGGTTTAAAAACAGGATGACCTGATTATCGGCCTGCAGGTGCTGGCGCATCCGGGCAATAAGCGCGGGAGAGAGCCCTGCCTGCAGCTGCTGGCCTTTTAAATCCAGCACGTGCTGCTGGGCCGGGCGGGCGTTACCCGCGCGCCGGGTCAGCTTCAGCTGGCGATATTTGCCCTGGCGAACGTTGTGTAACGTCTCCAGCGCCGGGGTTGCCGAGCCGAGAATAATCGGGATTTGCTCGCTATGGGCGCGCCACACCGCCAGGTCGCGGGCGTGATAGCGCCAGCCTTCCTGCTGCTTATAGGAGCTGTCGTGCTCTTCATCAATCACGATCACCCCGAGGTCTTTAAACGGGGTAAATAGCGACGAGCGGGTGCCGATAACTATCGCCGCCTCGCCGTTTTTGGCTTTCAGCCACGCCGAGAGGCGTTCGCTATCGTTAAGCCCGGAGTGCAGGACCTCAACGGGAGCGTTAAAGCGCTCGCGAAAGCGGGCGATGGTTTGCGGCGTCAGGCCGATTTCCGGCACCATTACCAGCGCCTGGCGACCCTGCGCCAGCACGTTTTCCAGCACGCTCAGATAAACTTCGGTTTTCCCCGAGCCGGTGATCCCCGCCAGCAGCCAGGTGGAAAAGCGGTCAGCGGCGCTGTGGATCGCGCCGACGGCGGTGGCCTGCTCGGTATTCAGGCGCAGCCGCTCTCCGGGGACGGTGAAGCTCGTCCGCCAGTCGGTGATGGCCGGCGCTTCGTTTGCCAGCTCGCAGAGCCCTTTCCCGCGCAGCGCCTGCAGCGCCGCATCGCTGAACTCCAGCTCCGCCACCTGATGACGCCATATTTTTCCCTGACGCAGCGCGGCCAGGGCCTGCTGCTGCTTCGGTGAACGCTTGAGGCCGTTGATGTCTACCGCGTGGCCCTGCTCGGTGGCGAACCAGTACCACTGCGGCGTCGCGCTGGCCGGCTTTCCCTGGCGCAGGGCGATGGGGAGGGCGTGAAACAGCACGTCGCCAATCGGGTGATGATAATAGTCGGCCGCCCACAGCAGCAGCCGCCAGATAGAGGAAGAAAAGACCGGCTCGGCGTCCAGCGCTTCGGCGACCGGCTTGAGCCCGTCCAGCGGCAGCTCGCTGCGTTCGCTAATCGCGGTGACAATGCCGATGCGCTCCTGTTTACCGAACGGCACGCGCACGCGACAGCCCGCTTTGACCGTGATGCCTTCAGGGAGCAAATAGTCAAAGGTGCGGGGCAGCGGAACGGGCAGGGCTACGTGGGCGACGGGCATGTCATCTTCCTGACTTGAAATCTGGCCGGTTAGTATACACATTGTGATAAGGGCTCGCGGATCAGTTTGCATCCGTCGGTCAAATTCTGTATGATTCGCCGCCTTTGGTGTGCTTCGTGCAGTGCCAAAGCCTATACTATTACCCATGAGTTCCGCACGGCGGAAAGTCTACGGGAAATTATTAACATCGCGTGGTGTCTGGCGTTAGGGCTGGAAGAGCGACGCGGCCTTAACTGAGGTTCTCCCATGAAAAAAGATATTCACCCGAAATACGAAGAAGTTACTGCTAACTGCTCTTGCGGTAACGTCATGAAAATCCGCTCTACCGTTGGTCACGACCTGAACCTCGACGTGTGCGGTAAATGCCACCCGTTCTACACTGGCAAGCAGCGTGATGTTGCTACCGGTGGCCGCGTTGACCGCTTCAACAAGCGCTTCAGCGTACCGGGCACCAGCAAGTAAGTTGCCGGAAGCCAGAAGAAAAAGCCGCCTCAGGGCGGCTTTTTTGTTTCTCACGCCGTCAAACGCGGAGAAATAAAAAAGGGCAGAAGAAAGCTTCTGCCCTTTTTTATTGGCTTAGTATTCCCACGTATCCGGGTCGATGCCCATCTCACGCATAATCTGTTTCGCCGCTTCCGGAATTTCATCACTGCGTTCTTTACGCAGGTCTTCATCGTTAGGCAACGGTTGACCGGTAAATGCATGCAGGAACGCTTCACACAGCAGCTCGCTGTTGGTGGCGTGACGCAGGTTGTTGACCTGACGACGCGTGCGTTCATCTGTGAGGATCTTTAACACCTTCAGAGGAATGGAAACCGTAATTTTTTTTACTTGCTCACTCTTCTTACCGTGCTCAGCGTATGGGCTGATATATTCGCCGCTCCATTCAGCCATGAGATACCTTTAATCCTCTAGTCATTAGTTAAGGGCCTGAATCTTGAGTCCGGGCCATAATCGCGCGTAGTTTACCGCATGAGTCGTCTTTCTGACATGAGATAAGCCGATACGGATGTGCGCTAATGCATATAATTTTAACGGCTATTTCCTGTTTGCTCAATCTATACGCAAAGAAGTTTAGATGTCCAGATGTATTGACGTCTATTGTGACAATGATTACTCTGGAGTCTGACATTTCACCGATTCAGCCCAGGAACTGCCCAACATGACGCGTAAACAGGCCACCATCGCAGTGCGTAGCGGTTTAAATGACGACGAACAGTACGGTTGCGTTGTCCCGCCGATCCACCTTTCCAGCACCTATAACTTCACCGGCTTTAACGAACCTCGTGCCCATGACTACTCCCGTCGCGGTAACCCAACGCGTGACGTGGTACAGCGCGCCCTGGCGGAGCTGGAAGGCGGCGCGGGCGCGGTTCTGACCAACACCGGCATGTCGGCTATTCTGCTGGTGACCACCGTTTACCTGAAGCCGGGCGATCTGCTGGTGGCGCCGCACGACTGCTACGGCGGCAGCTATCGTCTGTTTGATAGCCTGGCGAAACGCGGCTGCTACCGCGTGCTGTTTGTCGATCAAAACGATGAGCAGGCGCTGAGCGCCGCGCTGGCGGAAAAACCGAAGCTGGTATTGGTTGAAAGCCCAAGTAATCCATTGCTGAGAGTGGTGGATATTGCGAAAATCTGCACGCTGGCGCGTGAAGCGGGTGCGGTGAGCGTGGTGGATAACACCTTCCTGAGCCCGGCTCTGCAAAATCCGCTGGCGCTGGGAGCCGATCTGGTGTTGCATTCATGCACCAAATACCTGAACGGCCATTCAGACGTCGTCGCCGGCGTGGTGATTGCCAAAGATCCGCAGACTGTCACCGAACTGGCATGGTGGGCGAATAACATTGGCGTCACCGGCGGGGCCTTCGATAGCTACCTGCTGCTGCGCGGTCTACGTACGCTTTCCCCGCGTATGGAGGTGGCCCAGCGCAACGCGCAGGCGATCGTCGACTATCTGAAAACCCAGCCGCTGGTGAAAAAACTGTATCATCCATCTCTGCCGGAAAATCAGGGGCATGAGATTGCTGCGCGTCAGCAAAAAGGTTTTGGTGCGATGCTAAGCTTCGAGCTGGATGGCGATGAGCAGACGCTGCGTCGTTTCCTGAGCGGATTATCGCTATTTACGCTGGCGGAGTCGCTGGGAGGCGTAGAAAGTCTGATTTCTCACGCTGCGACGATGACCCACGCAGGTATGGCGCCTGAAGCGCGTGCGGCGGCGGGGATCTCAGAAACGCTTCTGCGTATTTCGACCGGTATTGAAGATGGTGAAGATTTAATTGCCGACCTGGAAAATGGCTTCCGGGCAGCAAACGAGGAATAAACATGAGTGTGATTGCGCAGGCAGGGGCGAAGGGTCGTCAGCTGCACAAATTTGGTGGGAGTAGTTTAGCGGATGCGAAATGTTACCTGCGCGTCGCGGGGATCATGACGGAATACTCGCAGGCAGGCGACATGATGGTTGTCTCCGCCGCCGGCAGCACCACCAACCAGCTGATTAGCTGGCTGAAGCTCAGCCAGACCGATCGCCTCTCTGCGCATCAGGTACAGCAGTCGCTGCGTCGTTATCAGATGGAGCTGATCTCCGGCCTGCTGTCGGCAGACGCTGCCGACACGCTCATCACGACCTTTATTCACGACCTTGAACGACTGGCGGGTCTGCTGGATAGCGGCGTCACCGATGCGGTATACGCTGAGGTGGTTGGCCACGGCGAAGTCTGGTCCGCGCGCCTGATGGCTGCGGTCCTCAATCAGCTGGGGCTGGAAGCCGCGTGGCTTGATGCGCGTAGCTTCCTGCGCGCCGAGCGTTCGGCGCAGCCGCAGGTGGATGAAGGTTTATCCTACCCGCTGCTGCAGCAGCTCATGGCGCAGCATCCGAACAAACGTCTGGTGGTGACCGGCTTTATCTCGCGTAACAACGCCGGAGAAACCGTGCTGCTGGGGCGTAACGGCTCCGACTATTCCGCGACCCAAATTGGTGCCCTTGCCGGCGCGTCACGCGTCACTATCTGGAGCGACGTCGCCGGCGTCTATAGCGCCGACCCGCGTAAAGTGAAGGATGCCTGTCTGCTGCCGCTGCTGCGCCTGGATGAAGCCAGCGAGCTGGCTCGCCTGGCGGCGCCGGTGCTGCACGCGCGTACGCTCCAGCCGGTCTCCGGCAGCGATATCGACCTGCAGCTGCGCTGTAGCTACACCCCTGAGCAGGGTTCTACGCGTATTGAACGCGTTCTGGCCTCCGGGACCGGGGCGCGAATTGTCACCAGCCATGATGACGTGTGCCTGATTGAGTTCCAGGTGCCCGCAGGTCAGGATTTCAAGCTGGCGCACAAGGAGCTGGATCTGATCTTTAAACGCGCCCAGCTGCGCCCGCTGGCCGTTGGCGTGCATGCCGACCGCAAGCTGCTGCAGTTCTGCTATACCGCCGAAGTGGCGGACAGCGCGCTGCGGCTGCTCGACGAAGCAGGTTTGCCTGGCGAGCTGCGTTTACGCCAGAAGCTGGCGCTGGTGGCGATGGTTGGCGCGGGCGTTACCCGCAATCCGCTGCACTGCCACCGCTTCTGGCAGCAGCTGAAAGGGCAGCCGGTTGAGTTTACCTGGCAATCTGAAGAGGGGATTAGCCTGGTTGCCGTGCTGCGCGCGGGCCCAACCGAGAGCCTGATTCAGGGCCTGCACCAGTCGCTGTTCCGCGCGGAAAAGCGTATTGGTCTGGTGCTGTTTGGTAAAGGCAACATCGGTTCCCGCTGGCTGGAGCTGTTTGCCCGCGAGCAAACCACGCTTTCCGCCCGCACCGGCTTTGAGTTTGTTCTCGCCGGGGTGGTGGATAGCCGCCGCAGCCTGCTGAATTACGAAGGGCTGGACGCCAGCCGCGCGCTGGCCTTCTTCCATGATGAGGCCGTTGAGCAGGATGAAGAATCGCTGTTCCTGTGGATGCGTGCCCACCCGTATGATGATTTAGTGGTGCTGGACGTGACCGCCAGCGCGCAGCTGGCCGATCAGTATCTTGATTTTGCCAGCCACGGTTTCCACGTGATCAGCGCCAATAAGCTGGCCGGGGCCAGCAGCAGCGATAAGTACCGCCAGATCCACGACGCGTTTGAGAAAACGGGGCGTCATTGGCTGTACAACGCCACCGTTGGCGCCGGGCTGCCGGTAAACCACACGGTGCGCGATCTGATCGACAGCGGCGATACCATTCTGGCGCTGAGCGGTATTTTCTCCGGGACGCTCTCCTGGCTGTTCCTGCAGTTTGACGGGACGGTGCCGTTTACTGACCTGGTCGATCAGGCATGGCAGCAGGGGCTGACTGAACCGGATCCGCGCGTTGACCTTTCGGGTAAAGACGTGATGCGCAAGCTGGTGATCCTCGCCCGTGAGGCGGGCTATGATATCGAGCCTGACCAGGTGCGCGTGGAATCGCTGGTGCCGGCGCACTGCGAAGAAGGCTCCGTCGATCACTTCTTTGAGAATGGCGAAGAGCTGAACGAGCAGATGCTGCAGCGCCTTGAGGCCGCCCGTGAAATGGGCCTGGTCCTGCGCTATGTCGCGCGTTTCGACGCCAACGGCAAGGCGCGCGTTGGCGTTGAAGCCGTGCGCCAGGAGCATCCGCTGGCGGCGCTGCTGCCGTGCGATAACGTCTTCGCTATCGACAGCCGCTGGTATCGTGATAATCCGCTGGTGATCCGCGGCCCGGGCGCCGGGCGCGATGTTACCGCCGGTGCGATTCAATCGGATATTAATCGCCTGGCGCAGCTGCTGTAATCTCCCTGTCAGAGAGGCCGGACGCTCGTCCGGTCTCTTTTCCCACCAGGCCTGGCGAACACCTCTTTGGCGGCAAACAGCCCGTTCAGGGCGGCCGGGAATCCGGCATACACCGCCATCTGCATGATCGCTTCAACGATCTCTTCCTGCGTCAGGCCAACGTGCAGCCCGGCTGCGATGTGCACCTTTAGCTGCGGGGCCGCATTGCCTAAAGCGGTCAGCGCGGCAATGGTGGCGATTTCACGACTGCGCAAATCGAGCCCGGGTCTGGCGTAAATATCACCAAAAGGGAACTCAACCAGAAAGCGGGCAAAATCAGGGGCGATGTCGCTCAGGCTGTTAACGACGGCTTCGCCGCCCTTACCGTCAACGCGCTGCAGCATTTCCATACCGGTAGTAAAACGTTCTGAAGTCACGATCTTTCCTCATCATGTGGGGTGTGATGAGGAGATTAAGAAAGTTTGCCGGACTTGAGTAATACCCTTTTCGTGATACCTTTTCAGTATGACAAATTCACGCCTCTATTCTCTGGATCTTCGTCTGCTGCGCTATTTTGCCGTGGTAGCGGAGGAGAACAATATTAGCCGGGCGGCGCAGCGCTTATTTATCTCGCAGCCGCCGCTTAGCCGTCATATCCGTCACCTGGAAGAGCTGCTGGGAACCGCGCTATTCGTGCGCCATACCCGGGGCCTGATCCTCACGGAGGAGGGGCAGCGGGTGCTGGATATCATTCGCCCTCTGCTGGCGCTACAGGAGCAAACCTTAACCGCGCTGGGCCAGCTGTCTGATAGCGGGCAGCCGCCGCTGCGGATCGGACTGACGACCGCCTTTGAGCAGGGCGTGTTTACCGCTGCCGAAGCCGCGTTAAGGGAGAGTGGTCGCCCTTTGCAGATGAGCCGTCACGGCTCGCCGGCCCTGGCGCAGCAGGTGCGCAAGGGCCGGCTGGACGCGGCGCTGGTGGCGCTCCCCCTTGATGCCAGCGGGCTGGTTCTGTCCCCCTTGCCTTATCAGGAGCCGCTGATCGCCGCGCTGCCGGCGTCATGGCCGGAATCCAGCGTCGCCGGACTGGCCCTAAGGGACTTTAACCATCGGCCGCTGTTTTGGTTTAAACGCGAGCGCAATCCGGCATTTTTTGACTACACCCGACGGATGTTTGAACGCGCGGGGTATGCGCCTGCCTACGTGGAAGAGCCCGTAGAACATGACGTTCTGCTGGCCCGCATCGCGCGCGGAGAGGGGATGATTTTGCTGCCGGCATCCTTTGCCGCTATCCAGCGTCAGGGGGTGGTATTTCATCCGCTGGATGAGACCAGCCTGCATTTTCCGCTGGCGTTGGGCGTGGTAACGCTGCCGCAGAATGACGCTTTGCGCGCGTGGCTGATCCCTGTGCTTGAAGAATCATTAGCTTAGCGCTAAATCCTACGGCGTTTAACCGAAATGAAATGAACCAATTTCATCTTCCCTGAATATTCCTCACTCTTTACGCTGATTTTTCTGTTGACGCCCGGGCTCTTTTCCGTCATTTTTACATCTGGACGTCTAAACGTATAGAAGTTCGCAACACGACAAACAATAAAATGCGATTGATGAGGTAAGGTATGAGCTTTTTTCACGCCAATCAGCGGGAAGCCCTGAATCAGAGCCTGGCAGAAGTGCAGGGCCAGATTAATGTGTCTTTTGAATTCTTTCCGCCGCGGACCAGTGAAATGGAGCAAACCCTGTGGAAATCCATCGATCGCTTAAGCAGCCTGAAGCCAAAATTTGTTTCAGTGACCTACGGCGCTAATTCCGGTGAACGCGACCGTACCCACAGTATCATCAAAGGTATCAAAGAACGTACCGGCCTTGAGGCGGCGCCGCACCTGACCTGTATCGACGCCAGCCGCGACGAGCTGCGCACGATTGCCCAGGATTACTGGAACAACGGGATCCGCCATATCGTCGCCCTGCGCGGCGACCTGCCGCCGGGCAGCGGTAAGCCGGATATGTACGCTGCGGACCTGGTGACGCTGCTGAAAGAAGTGGGCGATTTTGATATCTCCGTGGCGGCCTACCCGGAAGTGCACCCGGAAGCGAAAAGCGCCCAGGCGGATCTGCTGAACCTGAAGCGTAAGGTTGAGGCCGGTGCGAACCGCGCGATCACCCAGTTCTTCTTTGATGTTGAAAGCTACCTGCGCTTTCGCGATCGCTGCGTCTCCGCGGGGATTGATGTCGAAATTATCCCGGGCATCCTGCCGGTATCCAACTTCAAGCAGGCGAAGAAATTTGCCGATATGACCAACGTGCGTATTCCAACGTGGATGTCGAAAATGTTTGAAGGTCTGGATAATGATGCGGAAACTCGCCAGCTGGTGGGGGCGAATATCGCCATGGACATGGTCAAAATTTTAAGCCGCGAAGGGGTGAAGGATTTCCACTTTTACACCTTAAACCGCGCGGAGATGAGCTACGCAATTTGCCACACCCTGGGCGTGCGGCCGGCGGTGTAAAAAAATGGCCCTCTTCGAGGGCCATTTTTATTTATTCCCACTCCTCCAGGAAACGTTGACCGTACTGGTCGGCGACCAGCAGCGCGGCGTAGACCTGATCCGCCGTGGCCCCGCCAGGCATGTTATGAATAGTTTCTCCCTCGGCGCAGGCGGCTTCCGCGACGATGCGCATTTTACGCGGAATATCCTCTTTGATATCCAGCTGGGCCAGGGTGAGCGGCAGGCCCACGCTGTGACACAGCGCGGCGGCGGTTTCAATCTCTTCTAGCGGCGCGTTTTCCAGCACCAGCTGCGTCAGCGTGCCGAAGGCGACCTTTTCACCGTGATAGTAATGATGGGCGTCCGGCAGGGCGGTCAGGCCGTTGTGGATCGCATGTGCGGCTGCCAGGCCGCCGCTTTCAAAGCCGACGCCGCTGAGGTAGGTGTTGGCCTCGATCACTTTTTCCAGCGCCGGCGTGACAACATGCTGCTCCGCCGCCAGCATCGCTTTTTCACCCTCTTCAATCAGCGTGTGGTAGCACAGTTCAGCCAGCGCCAGCGCCGCCTGGGTGCACTTGCCGCCGGCCATGGTGGTAGCGCCGCTGCGCGAACAGGCGCGGGCTTCAAACCAGGTGGCCAGCGCGTCGCCGATACCGGCCGCCAGCAGGCGTGGCGGAGCGCCGGCAACAATCTGGGTATCAACAATAACCATGTTTGGGTTGCGCGGCAGCATCAGATAGCTGTCGAACTCGCCCTCGTCGGTATAGATAACCGAGAGCGCGCTGCAGGGGGCGTCGGTGGAGGCGATGGTGGGGGCAATTACCACCGGTAGATTCATAAAATGTGCTAATGCTTTTGCGGTATCCAGCGTTTTTCCGCCGCCGATACCCAGTACGGCATTGCAGCGGGCTGAGCCTGCTATATCACGCAAGCGATTGATTTCATTATGTGAGCATTCGCCACCGAACGGGGCGATTTCGGCGACAAGGCCGGCTTCAGTCAGGCTTTGACGCAGCTTTTCTTCGGCAAAGCCCAGCACAAACTTGTCGCCAACGATAAGCCAGCGCTCGGCCAGCGGTTTGAGATAGCCGCCGAGGCGGGTGATAGCATTTGCACCCTGAATGTATTTGCCTGGCGATTGAATAATGCAATCCATTTCTATTCCTCCTGGATGATCGCGATACCGCCCGCGGGCGGTTCGCCGATCGGGTTACAGGTTCAGATTTCCAAAAGCGCTATTCCAGTCTTGCTCAAACTTCTCTATTGCTGACTCTACCGCGGGCGTGCCGAGCATTTGTTGCGCTACGTCTAAAGGAAGGGTGATAGCTTCACATCCGGCCAGCAGGCAGTCGAGCGCCTGACGCGGAGTTTTAAAGCTGGCCGCCAGCACTTTGCTGCCCGGCGCGTGCAGCTCCAGCAGGGTTTGCAGCTCCTGTACCATGCGGATGCCGTCGCCGCCCTGGGCGTCAACGCGGTTGACGTAAGGCGCGACGTATTTTGCCCCGGCCAGCGCCGCCAGCAGACCCTGAGAGGCGCTGTAGACCGCGGTACCGAGCGTGGTGATGCCCTCTTTTTTCAGCAGCTTTATTGCGGCGAGGCCTTCGGCGGTAACCGGGATTTTTACCACAATGCCGGGTATGGCGTTACTCAGGCGTTTTGCCTCTTCAACCATGCCCTGCGCGTCACGGCTCATGGTCTGAGCAAAGAGGATCCCATCCGGGCCAACGGCTTTTTGCAGGCGGGGCAGCACGTCCCAAACCGGCGTTTTTCCCGCGGCGATGATGCTCGGATTGGTGGTTACCCCGGCCAGCGGGTAGATGCGCGCCAGGCGTTCAACTTCTGCTACGTTCGCGGTGTCCAGATAGAGTTCCATAGCCTTTCCTCAATTCTCAATTCAGTGACGTTGAGATAAGAATACGGCCTGGGCCCGGCGGGTCGCCAGATGACAAATTTGCCAAAAACTGGATAAATGTACGCATTGCGGGTAACAGTGATTTAGATCACGTTTATTCGTCGCTGCCTGGCATATCGGGAGAGAATCGGGGGCGTGGTTGCTATAAAGAACTTACAAAAATCTAGTTTTCCGTCGGCGGATGCTTTTCCGTCAGCTGGCTATGATACTGGCGACGATATTCTGACGGCGAGCGTTCGGTATTTTTACGAAACAGGCGGCAGAAGTAGTTACTGTCGGCAAAGCCGCAGGCGTGGGCGACATCCTTAACCTTCATATCGTGGCCTTTTAGCAGCATTCGGGCCTGCTCGAGACGGACGTGGTTCAGGTATTCGTTAAAGCCCATCGGTCCGCATTTCTGGAACAGATGAGAGAGATAGTTGGGGGAGAGATAGAACGCCTCGGCGACCGACTCGCGGGTTAAGGGTTCGGCGAAGCGGGCATCGATATATTTGCGGATGGCTTCAAACAGCGCCTGGCTGCGGGAAGCGGTTTGCACCTGGCTGCCGAGGAGATCGGCGCAGTGGCTGAGCAGGCCGATCGCGATGTAGCGCGCGGTTTGCTGCTCCTGCGGCTGCATCTGCATTTCATTGAGCGCCTGCAGCAGAAAGGAGCCCACGCGAGGGCCGCGGCGCGGCGCCTGCACTCTCTCTTCAATATGCAGCGTCTCACCGTCCCAGCGCTGAAGGGTGAACTCCAGATGCTGCTTACCAAACTGAATGCTCAACGCGGTGCAGGGCGCCTGCCACTGCGCAAGATCCCAGCCGCCTGCGGGAATATACAGCACATCATAGCGGCAAAGCAGCGCCGGCTCGGCCTTGATGCCGGGATCGCCACGCTGGCCTTCGAGGATAACGTCGAGGCGCGGAAAATCGACCTGCAGCGCCAGCGCCGAGGCCGGGCGATGTTCGGTGGTAAAGCGAACCTGCCTGATTGCCGTCGGGCCTTTAATTAAAGCGTCAATGTGCTGACTGAGATGGCCGTCCATTCCTGCTCCTTAAAAAGCCCACGTTTTTATCATACCCGACATCGCGGGAGGGGCAAAAGTCAGGCGGATCTCCGCGCATCAGATGTTGCACAATATAAATGTTATGTTATATCGTAACCATCGATTGCAAAAGTTAACTCAGGAGAGAGTAATGACCAGAAAGATACCCGTATTTGCGCTCGGCGTCGGCATGCTGCTGGCCGGTAGCCAGGCTTTTGCCCACGGCCACCACAGCCACGGCCCCGCATTGACGGAGGCGGAAGTTAAGGCGAGCGAAGGCATTTTCGCCGATAAAGACGTCAAGGATCGCCCGTTAAGCGACTGGGATGGAATCTGGCAATCGGTGAATCCGTATCTGCTTAATGGGGACCTGGATCCGGTGCTGGAGCAGAAGGCCAAAAAAGCGGGGGGGAAAAGCGTCGCCGAGTATCGGGAATATTATAAGAAGGGGTATGCCACCGACGTTGACCAAATTGGGATTGAAGACCACGTGATGGAGTTCCACGTTGGGAAAGAGGTTAACGCCTGTCGGTACGCCTATTCCGGCTATAAAATCCTGCAATACGCTTCCGGCAAGAAGGGCGTGCGCTATTTATTTGAGTGCCAGCAGGCAGACTCGAAAGCACCGAAATTCGTCCAGTTTAGCGATCACACGATTGGCCCGAGAAAATCGCAGCACTTCCATATCTTTATGGGCAATGATTCGCAGGAGTCCCTGCTGAAAGAGATGGATAACTGGCCGACGTACTACCCTTATGCGCTGCATAAAGAGCAGATTGTCGACGAGATGCTGCACCATTAATAAAAATCCCCGGATAGTGCCTGGGCCGCTATCCGGGGATTTATGCTGACGAAGGGCGGAGGTTAGCCGGTGTTACGCATACCCGCAGCCACGCCGGCGATGGTGACCATCAGCGCCTGCTCAACGCGCGGGTCCGGATCCTGGCCCTGCTCTTCCGCCAGACGCGAACGGTGCAGCAGCTCTGCCTGCAGGACGTTCAGCGGGTCGGTATAGATATTACGCAGCTGGATAGACTCGGCAATCCACGGCAGGTCGGCCATCAGATGAGAATCGTTGGCGATATCGAGCACCACGTTAATACCTGAAGACAGCAGCTCGCGCAGCTCGCTGCCGAGGCCCCACAGCTCGGGTTTCACCAGGCGCTGATCGTAATATTCCGCCAGCCACAGGTCGGCCTTCGAGAACACCATCTCTAGCATCCCAAGGCGGGTTGAGAAGAACGGCCAGTCGCGACACATGGTTTCCAGCTCGCTCTGTTTGCCATCTTCCACCACTTTCTGCAGCGCGGCGCCGGCGCCGAGCCAGGCCGGCAGCATCAGGCGGTTCTGCGTCCAGGCGAAGATCCATGGGATCGCGCGCAGAGACTCTACCCCGCCGGTAGCGCGGCGTTTCGCCGGGCGTGAGCCGAGCGGCAGTTTGCCCAGCTCCTGCTCCGGGGTGGCGGAGCGGAAGTAGGGTACGAAGTCTTTATTTTCACGCACGTAGCCGCGGTACATTTCACAAGAAATGTCGGACAGCTCGGCCATGATATCGCGCCACTCCGGTTTGGGTTCCGGCGGCGGCAGCAGGTTCGCTTCCAGAATCGCGCTGGTATACAGCGACAGGCTGCTGATGGTGACTTCCGGCAGGCCGAACTTGAAGCGGATCATCTCGCCCTGCTCGGTGACGCGCAGGCCGCCTTTCAGGCTGCCTGGAGGCTGGGAAAGCAGCGCCGCGTGCGCCGGGGCGCCGCCGCGGCCGATGGAGCCGCCGCGACCGTGGAACAGCGTCAGCTCAATCCCGGCTTTTTCGCAGGTTTTGATCAGCGCGTCCTGAGCCTGGTATTGCGCCCAGGAAGCGGCCATGACGCCCGCATCTTTCGCCGAGTCAGAGTAGCCGATCATGACCATCTGTTTGCCCTGAATAAAGCCGCGGTACCAGTCGATATTCAGCAGCTGGGTCATCACGTCGTTGGCGTTATTCAGGTCGTCCAGGGTTTCAAACAGCGGAGCAACCGGCAGCGCGAAGCCAATACCGGCCTCTTTGAGCAGCAGGTGTACGGCCAGCACGTCAGACGGCGTCTTCGCCATGGAGATCACGTAAGCGGCAATGGATCCGTGCGGCGCTTCGGCGATCACTTTGCAGGTATCGAGAACTTCGCGGGTTTCATTGCTTGGCTCCCACTGACGCGGCAGCAGCGGACGCTTGGAGTTCAGCTCGCGGATCAGGAATGCCTGCTTGTCGGCCTCTGACCAGCTTTCATAATCGCCGATGCCGAGATAGCGGGTCATTTCGCCCAGCGCTTCGGTATGGCGGGTGCTCTCCTGACGGATGTCGATACGTACCAGCGGCACGCCGAACGACTTCACGCGGCGCAGGGTATCGAGCAGCTCACCGTTGGCGATAATGCCCATGCCGCAGGCCTGCAGGGATTTATAGCAGGCGTAAAGCGGCTCCCACAGCTGTTCGTTCTGGGTAATCAGGCCCGCAGGTTTCGGCAGCTTCTGCCCTTTCAGGCGCGCTTCCAGCCACGACTGCGTATCCATCAGCTGGGTGCGCAGCTTTTTCATCAGATAGCGGTACGGCTCCTGTGCCCCTTCGGCGCCGGCCATTTCGCGCAGCTCGTCGGTACACTCGACCATCGACAGCTCGGAAATCAGCAGCTGGATATCTTTGAGGAACAGATCGGTGGCTTTCCAGCGGCTGAGCAGCAGCACGTGACGGGTGATATCGGAGGTCACGTTTGGGTTACCGTCGCGGTCACCGCCCATCCAGGAGGTGAAGCGCACCGGTACGAAATCAACCGGCAGCTGATAGCCGAGGTTCTCTTCCAGCTGTTCGTTCAGCTCGCGCAGGTAGTTCGGCACGCCTTCCCACAGGCTGTTTTCGACGACCGCAAAGCCCCACTTCGCTTCGTCAACAGGCGTCGGGCGATATTTACGGATTTCATCGGTATGCCATGACTGGGCGATCAGCTGGCGCAGGCGGCGCATCAGCTGGTGGTGCTCGTAGTCAGCGATCTCTTTATTATCGAGCTGCTTCAGGCAGTTATTCACTTCCACCATTTTGTGGATCAGCGTGCGGCGGGTGATTTCGGTCGGGTGGGCGGTTAATACCAGCTCCAGCGACAGGGACTCCACCGCTTTTTTAATGGTGTCTTCGTTGAGATGGGATTGGCCTTTGAGCTTTCTCAGGGTACGGGCAATCACTTCCGGATTGCTGGCCGCTTCGCCGTTTGGCGAAATGCTGTGGTACTGCTCAGCGGTATTGGCCAGGTTTAGAAACTGGCTGAAGGCGCGCGCTACCGGCAGCAGCTCGTCGTTGGACAAGTTTTGCAGCGTGGTGAGCAGTTCCTGGCGATTGGCTTCATTGCCCGCACGCGAAGACTTGGACAATTTACGGATAGTTTCGACACGATCAAGAATGTTCTCTCCCAGTGCATCCTTGATGGTATCGCCCAGCACTTTACCGAGCATACTGACATTACTACGCAAAGCGGAATATTGTTCGTTCATGTTACCCCAGACACCCCATCTCATTTTATTTTGTTATATCCACGACTCGGCAACGATGAGTCGCGGATAAGCAGCCGTCTTTTATAAAGCCACGTAAAAACCCCCACGTCAATTGTTGCGAAATCGCTTCAGCAAACGAATAAATGGCGGCAATTTGCGAAATTTAACTCAGAGGTCGCTTGATAAGCGTTGCTTATGGGAATGTGACAATTGTCACTGTCCCGCCCCTGGATACGGGGCGGGAAAAGCGCGATTTTAGTGCCAGCAGAAATGATGCACGACCTGGGTTATCAGCTCGCGGGTCGGCTTAATAAACCGGGTTTCCAGATATTCATCCGGCTGGTGGGCCTGGTTAATTGAGCCAGGTCCGAGAACCAGCGTCGGACAGATGGTCTGGATAAACGGCGCTTCGGTACAGTAGTTGACGACTTCAGTTTGTGCGCCGAGCAGTTTTTCAACCACCTGCACGAGCTGATGATCCGGCGGGCACTCGTAGCCGGGGATCGGCGGGTGGAGTTCGCTCACGGTTAAACGACCCGGCCAGCGTTCGCTGACCGGCGCCAGCGCTTCATCCAGCAGCCCGTTGAGATCGTTGAGCGTCATGCCAGGCAGCGGACGAATATCCATATGCAGCTCGCAGCAGGCGCAGATGCGGTTAGACGCGTCGCCGCCGTGAATCGATCCGAGGTTGAGCGTTGGATAGGGTACGGTGAAGGCGGCAAAGTGATAGCGCTCTTTCAGCACATCGCGCAGCTGCATGATGCGGCCAATGGCGTCGTGCATGAGCTCAATGGCGTTAACCCCGCGCGCCGGATCGCTGGAGTGGCCGGACTGGCCCTGAACGCGAACGGCGGTGGAGATATGGCCCTTGTGCGCTCGCACCGGCTGCAGGGACGTTGGTTCGCCGATAATCGCGCAGTCCGGGCGCAGCCGGGTGGTTTCGGCAAAGTAGCGGGCCCCGGCCATGCTGGTCTCTTCATCGGCAGTGGCCAGAATATAGAGCGGTTTTTTGAGTTTACTGACGTCAACATCGCGCAGGGCATCAAGAATAAAGGCGAAGAATCCCTTCATATCGGCGGTGCCGAGACCGTAAAGCTTGTTGTCGTGCTCGGTAAGGGCGAACGGATCGCGGGTCCAGCGGCCATCATCGAACGGCACGGTATCGGTATGCCCGGCAAGCAGCAGACCGCCGGCGCCCTGGCCGGTACTGGCCAGCATATTAAATTTATTGCGCGTATCCGGCACCGGCTGAACTTCGACATTGAAGCCAATTTCGCGAAACCAGCCTGCCAGCAAATTGATTAAAGTCTCATTGCTCTGATCCAGCGACTCTTCGGTTGCGCTGATGGAAGGTGTGGCGATCAATGCGCGGTAAATCTCGATGAACGGCGGTAAATTGTTTTTCATTGTTGACACACCTCGGGTCATGATAGTATCAATATTCATGCAGTATTTGTGAATAAAAATACATTATCGTTGAGCGTAAGAAAACCCATCGAATGTAAGGAAATACTCTTACGGCTCAACAGGGTGAGGAAGATAACGGTCTTCCCAGGCAAACAGATGTAAGAAGGTGAAGAGCCCCAATGTTGAATACGCTGATAGTGGGTGCCAGCGGCTATGCCGGCGCAGAGCTAGTGACCTATGTAAATCGCCATCCTCATATGACCATAACCGCTTTGACGGTCTCCTCGCAAAGTAATGATGCAGGGAAATTAATTTCCGATTTACATCCGCAGCTGAAAGGCATTGTCGATCTGCCGCTGCAGCCAATGTCAGATATCAGCGAATTTAGCGACGGGGTGGATATCGTCTTCCTCGCGACCGCCCATGAAGTGAGCCACGACCTGGCGCCGCAGTTTCTTGCCGCCGGCTGCGTGGTGTTCGATCTCTCCGGCGCGTTCCGCGTGAACGACGGCGCCTTCTACGAGAAATATTACGGCTTTACCCATCAGCATCCGGCGCTGCTTGAGCAGGCGGTATATGGCCTGGCCGAGTGGGGCGTCGAGCGGCTGAAAGAGGCCAGTTTAGTCGCCGTTCCTGGCTGCTACCCGACCGCGGCCCAGCTGTCGTTAAAACCGCTGATCGATGCCGGGCTGCTGGATCTTACTCAGTGGCCGGTGATCAACGCGACCAGCGGCGTGAGCGGAGCGGGCCGTAAGGCGGCGATCGGCAACAGCTTCTGTGAAGTGAGCCTGCAGCCGTACGGCGTCTTCAACCATCGTCACCACCCGGAAATCTCTACTCACCTTGGTGCTGAGGTTATTTTTACCCCGCATCTGGGCAACTTTAAGCGCGGCATTCTGGAAACCATCACCTGTCGCCTGAAGCCCGGGGTGAGCAAAGAGCAGGTGGCCGCCGTTTTCCAGCAGGCGTACGCCGATAAACCGCTGGTACGTTTATACAATAACGCGCTGCCGGCATTGAAAAACGTCGTGGGTCTGCCATTCTGTGATATCGGTTTTGCGGTCCAGGATGAGCATATCATTGTGGTCGCGGCGGAAGATAACCTGCTTAAAGGCGCAGCGGCGCAGGCAGTACAGTGCGCGAATATTCGTTTCGGCTTCGCTGAGACGCAGTCTCTTATTTAAGGTGTGATGATGAACCCATTAATTATCAAACTCGGCGGCGTGTTGCTGGATAGCGAAGAAGCGCTGGAGCGCCTGTTTACCGCGCTGGTGAACTACCGTGAAACGCATCAGCGTCCGCTGATTATCGTGCACGGCGGCGGCTGCGTGGTCGATGAGCTGATGAAGCAGCTTAACCTGCCGGTAAGCAAGAAAAATGGGCTGCGGGTAACGCCGGCGGATCAAATCGACATTATTACCGGCGCGCTGGCGGGTACCGCCAATAAAACGCTGCTGGCATGGGCGAAAAAGCATGGCATTGGCAGCGTTGGCCTGTTCCTCGGCGATGGCGATAGCGTTAAGGTAACCCAGCTTGCCGAAGATCTGGGGCACGTCGGCCTGGCCCAGCCGGGCTCGCCGGCACTGATTAATACCCTGCTGGCGGGCGGCTACCTGCCGGTGGTGAGCTCTATCGGCGTAACCGATGAAGGGCAGCTGATGAACGTCAACGCCGATCAGGCCGCGACCGCGCTGGCGGCCACGCTCGGCGCCGATCTGATCCTGCTTTCCGACGTCAGCGGTATCCTGGATGGCAAAGGTCAGCGCATCGCGGAGATGACCGCGGAAAAGGCGGAGCAGCTGATTGAACAGGGTATTATTACCGACGGCATGATCGTAAAAGTGAACGCCGCGCTGGATGCGGCACGCGCGCTGGGTCGCCCGGTAGATATTGCCTCCTGGCGCCACGCGGAGCAGCTGCCGGCGCTGTTTAACGGCACGCCGATCGGCACGCGTATTCTGGCCTGATTGAAAACATTTGCAGACGGGGAGCGCAGGGCTTCCCGACAGAAATAAACAAATTTGAAGGAAGCACATTATGGCACTTTGGGGCGGGCGTTTTACTCAGGCAGCAGATCAGCGGTTCAAACAGTTCAACGACTCTTTGCGCTTCGACTATCGCCTGGCGGAGCAGGATATCATTGGCTCTGTTGCCTGGTCCAAAGCGCTGGTGACGGTTGGCGTGCTGAGCGCGAGCGAGCAGCTGGAGCTGGAAGAGGCGCTGGGTATCCTGCTGGAAGAGGTGCGGGCTAACCCGCAGCAAATCCTTGAAAGCGATGCTGAAGATATTCACAGCTGGGTAGAAGGCAAGCTGATCGACAAAGTCGGCCAGCTGGGTAAAAAGCTGCATACCGGCCGTAGCCGCAACGATCAGGTGGCGACGGACCTCAAGCTGTGGTGCAAGGATACTATCGCCGAGCTGCTCTCTGCGAATCGTCAGCTGCAGGGCGCGTTAGTGGAAACGGCGCAGAATAATCAGGATGCCGTGATGCCGGGCTACACCCACCTGCAGCGCGCGCAGCCGGTTACGTTCGCCCACTGGTGTCTGGCCTATGTGGAAATGCTGGCGCGCGACGAAAGCCGCCTGCAGGACTCCCTGAAGCGCCTCGACGTCAGTCCGCTGGGCAGCGGCGCGCTGGCGGGGACCGCCTATGAAATCGATCGCGAGCAGCTGGCCGGCTGGCTGGGCTTCGCCTCGGCGACCCGCAATAGCCTCGATAGCGTCTCCGACCGTGACCACGTGCTGGAGCTGCTTTCCGGCGCCTCGATTGGGATGGTGCACCTGTCGCGTTTTGCTGAAGACCTGATTTTCTTTAATACCGGCGAAGCGGGCTTTATTGAGCTCTCCGATCGCGTGACCTCCGGCTCATCCCTGATGCCGCAGAAGAAAAACCCGGACGCGCTGGAGCTGATCCGCGGCAAGTGCGGCCGCGTTCAGGGCGCGCTGACCGGTATGATGATGACGCTGAAAGGCCTGCCGTTGGCCTACAACAAAGATATGCAGGAAGATAAAGAAGGGCTGTTTGACGCGCTCGACACCTGGCTTGACTGCCTGCATATGGCCGCGCTGGTGCTGGACGGCATTCAGGTGAAGCGTCCGCGTTGCGAAGAAGCGGCGCAGCAGGGTTACGCCAATGCGACCGAGCTGGCGGATTACCTGGTGGCGAAAGGCGTACCTTTCCGTGAAGCGCACCATATTGTCGGCGAAGCGGTTGTCGAGGCGATTGCGCAAGGTAAGCCGCTGGAAGCGCTGGCGCTGGCCGACCTGCAGAAATTTAGCAGCGTGATTGCCGATGATGTCTACCCGATTCTGTCGCTGCAGTCCTGCCTGGATAAGCGCGCGGCCAAAGGCGGCGTTTCGCCGAAGCAGGTTGCGCAGGCGATCGCCGATGCGCAGCAGCGCCTGGCGTAAACCGGTAGCCTGCTGGCCCTGAGCGTTATCTCAGGCAACGAAAATGAGAAGCTCGAGCGATGCTCGGGCTTTTTTATGCAAAAAAAAAAGCGGACACGAGGTCCGCAAAAGTTCACGTTGGCTTTAGTTGTTCGGTTAGGGAAAGCGCTGAGGCTATACGGTGATTTTCTGATACCTGCCTCGTTTCTGGGTTTATTATTGAACAGAAAACTTGATAGGGATAATCGTTCGTTGCTATGCTATCTATCGCCATGAACTATCATGGCGACGGAGGATGAATAATGAATATTCGCGATCTTGAATACCTGGTTGCGCTAGCCGAGCATCGCCACTTCCGGCGCGCGGCGGACTCTTGCCACGTCAGCCAACCTACGCTTAGCGGGCAAATCCGCAAGCTGGAGGATGAGCTTGGGGTCATGCTGCTGGAGCGTACCAGCCGTAAGGTGCTGTTTACCCAGGCGGGGCTGCTGCTGGTGGATCAGGCGCGTACGGTGTTGCGCGAAGTAAAAGTGCTCAAGGAAATGGCAAGCCAACAGGGCGAGACGATGTCCGGGCCGCTGCATATTGGCCTGATCCCGACGATTGGCCCGTATCTGCTGCCGCAGATTATCCCAATGCTGCACCAGACTTTTCCCAAGCTGGAAATGTATCTGCATGAAGCCCAAACCCATCAGCTGCTGGCCCAGCTGGATAGCGGCAAGCTCGACTGCGCTATCCTGGCGCTGGTTAAAGAGAGCGAAGCCTTTATTGAGGTGCCGCTGTTTGATGAGCCGATGATGCTGGCTATCTATGAAGATCACCCGTGGGCCAACCGCGACCGCGTGCCGATGTCTGATTTAGCCGGGGAAAAGCTGCTGATGCTGGAAGATGGCCACTGCCTGCGCGATCAGGCGATGGGCTTCTGTTTTGAGGCCGGCGCCGATGAAGATACCCATTTCCGCGCCACCAGTCTTGAAACGCTGCGCAACATGGTTGCTGCCGGGAGCGGGATTACCCTGCTGCCTGCGCTCGCGGTGCCGCAGGAGAGAAGGCGCGATGGCGTGGTGTACATTCCGTGCATTAAGCCCGAGCCGCGACGCACCATTGGGCTGGTTTATCGCCCCGGTTCGCCGCTGCGCAGCCGCTATGAACATCTGGCGGAGGCCATCCGTAGCACCATGGATGGCCATTTCGACGAAGCGTTAAAACAGGCGGTTTAAGCCATTTAACGCGGCTACCCGATAGGCTTCCGCCATCGTCGGGTAGTTAAAGGTGGTGTTGACGAAGTACTCAATGGTGTTACCACCACCTTTCTGCTCCATAATCGCCTGGCCGATGTGAATAATCTCGGCCGCGCGCTCGCCAAAGCAATGAATACCAAGGATCTCTTTCGTTTCCCTGTGGAACAGGATTTTCAGGGTTCCCACGCTCATGCCGACGATCTGCGCGCGCGCCAGATGCTTGAACTGCGCGCGGCCCACTTCATAAGGGACCTTCATGGCGGTCAGCTGCTGTTCGGTTTTACCCACCGAGCTGATTTCCGGAATGGTATAGATCCCGGTCGGAATATCTTCAATCAGATGGGCCGAAGCCTCGCCTTTAATCAGTGCCTGCGCGGCAATACGCCCCTGATCGTAAGCGGCAGAAGCCAGGCTCGGATAGCCAATGACGTCGCCAACGGCATAGATATGCGGCAGAGCGGTCTGGTACATGCTGTTGACCTTCAGCTGGCCGCGGCTGTCGGTCTGCAGACCGATATTTTCCAGCGCCAGGGAGTCGGTATTACCGGTACGGCCGTTGGCATACAGCAGGCAGTCCGCCTTCAGCTTTTTGCCGGATTTCAGATGCATGATCACGCCATCATCCACGGCTTCAATCTTCTCGTACTCTTCGTTGTGACGAATCACCACGCCGCTGTTCCAGAAGTGATAGGAGAGGGAGTCGGACATCTCCTGGTCGAGGAACGCCAGCAGCCGATCGCGGGTGTTGATCAGATCCACCTTCACTTCCATCCCGCGGAAGATTGACGCGTATTCGCAGCCGATGACCCCTGCGCCGTAGATGATCACATGGCGCGGCTCGTGCTGAAGGCTGAGGATGGAGTCGCTGTCGTACACGCGCGGGTGGGAAAAATCGACATCTGCCGGGTGGTACGGGCGGGAGCCGCAGGCGATAACGAATTTTTCGGCGGTGACCGTTTCAACGGTGCCGTCGTGACACTCCAGGGCCAGCGTATGTTCATCAACGAAGTGCGCGTTGCCCTGCAGGATTTCGCAGTGGTTGCGCTCATAGAACCCCTGACGCATATGGGTCTGCTGGTTAATGACGCTGTCGGCATGGTTAAGAATGTCGGCGAAGGAGGAGCGAAGAAGACGGGAGTGGTCGCTATAGAGAGGGTTTTGGTTAAACTCGATAATACGGCTGACGGCGTGGCGGAGCGCTTTCGACGGGATGGTTCCCCAGTGGGTACAGCCACCGCCGACGTTATGGTAGCGTTCAATAACGGCAACGCGTGCTCCCTGCTTAACCAGTCCCATCGCAGCGCCTTCGCCGCCGGGGCCGGAACCAATTACTATTGCATCATAATCCCAAGAGTGCGACATGGCATTACTCACCTGTTTTATACAGAAAATAAACACGATGATAACATTCGCCGCAGTTTAACCCAATTATCGTTGTGCTTTTTTGCGGCATAAAAGCATGATCGGCTCGTAAACAATCTTTCACAAACCAGTGTAAACCGATTAGTTTTATCTCTGGTATAGTGCCAGCAGGGCTATTGGAAGGATTCATACAACGTGATGGGCGTAAGAGCGCTACAAAAAGAGAAAACCCGGCGTTCGCTGGTAGAAGCGGCATTTAGCCAACTTAGCGCCGAACGGAGTTTCGCCAGCTTAAGCCTGCGTGAAGTTGCGCGTGAGGCGGGGATCGCACCGACCTCCTTTTATCGTCATTTTCGCGATGTCGATGAGCTCGGTCTGACCATGGTCGATGAGAGCGGGCTGATGCTGCGCCAGCTGATGCGCCAGGCGCGCCAGCGTATTGCCAAAGGCGGCAGCGTGATTCGCACCTCGGTCTCCACCTTTATGGAGTTTATCGGCAATAACCCGAACGCTTTTCGCCTGCTGCTGCGCGAACGCTCCGGTACTTCCGCGGCGTTTCGTGCCGCCGTGGCGCGCGAGATTCAGCATTTCATTGCGGAACTTGCCGACTATTTAGAAATCGAAAACCACATGCCGCGCGCCTTTACTGAAGCGCAGGCCGAAGCGATGGTCACTATCGTATTTAGCGCCGGCGCTGAGGCGCTGGACGTCGGGCTTGAACAGCGCCGACAGCTGGAAGAACGGCTGGTGCTGCAGCTGAGAATGATCTCGAAAGGCGCGTATTACTGGTATCGCCGTGAACAAGAAAAAATATCAAATCATTCCGAATAACGTGAAGGACGAGCAATGAAACACTCAGTTCAAGATAAAGGTACGCTGCTGCTGGCGCTGATCGCTGGCCTGTCGATTAACGGAACCTTCGCCGCGCTGTTCAGCTCGATTGTTCCCTTTTCCATTTTCCCGATACTGTCTCTGCTGCTGACGGTCTACTGTCTGCACCAGCGCTATCAGAACCGGAGTATGCCCGTGGGGCTGCCGGGCCTGGCTGCTGCCTGTTTCATTCTCGGGGTTCTGCTATATAGCACCGTGGTGCGCGCGGAATATCCGGACATCGGCTCTAACTTCTTCCCGGCCGTGCTGTCGGTCATTACGGTATTCTGGATCGGCTACCGGATGCGTAATCGGAAGGATGCGGCGGCAGAGTAACAGCTTAACGCCAGAACCCGGCAGGCGTCGCGGTGCCGGGTTCTGTAAAAATCGCCTACCTGCGGGTTAATAAGACGCCGCACTCCATATGATGGGTATACGGGAACTGATCGAACAGCGCCAGACGCGTAATGTCATGGGTCTGGCTGAGGGTTTCCAGGTTCTGGCACAGCGTCTCCGGGTTGCAGGAGATATACAGAATTCGCGGATACGCCTGCACCATTTTCTCCGTTTCGCTATCCAGCCCGCTGCGCGGCGGATCGACAAAAATCGTCTCACACCGGTAGCTTTGCAGGTCGATACCCTGCAGGCGGTTAAACTCCCGCACGCCGTTCATTGCCTGAGTAAACTCCTCTGCCGCCATACGGATAATCTGCACGTTATCGATATGGTTGGCCGCAATGTTGTACTGCGCCGCAGCGACGGAAGGTTTGGCGATTTCCGTGGCCAGCACGCGATCGAAATTACGCGCCAGCGCCAGGGAGAAGTTGCCGTTGCCGCAGTATAGCTCCAGCAGATCTCCGGTTGCCCCTTGCGTACTCTCCAGCGCCCACTCCAGCATCTGAATATTCATCGCCGCATTTGGCTGGGTGAAGCTGTTCTCAACCTGACGGTAGATCATCTCACGGCCGGCCACCGGCAGACGTTCGTCGATGTAGTCCCGATCGAGCTCGATTTTCGTTTTGGTTGCCCGGCCAATCAGGTGCACGTTGAGATTTTGCGCGCGCAGCGCGTCGCGCAATGCTTCCGCCTGCTGACGCCACTCGTCACCAAGCTTTTTGTGATACAGCAGCGACACCACGGCCTGGTTGCTCATGGTCGTCAGGTAGTCGACCTGGAACAGCTTATGGCGAAGAACCGGGTTATCGCGCACGCCGTCGAGGATGGCGACCATCAGCTGATTGATAAGCTCGCTGGCCGCCGGGAAGCTATCGACGCGAATTCGCGATTTGGTCTGCTGGTCAAACATGATGTGGTAGAGATCGTCCCCATCGTGCCACAGGCGGAACTCTGCGCGCATACGATAGTGGCTGACCGGCGAACGAAATACCTCCGGAACCGGTGCGGCAAAAGGCGCCATCATTTTTTGTAAACGAATGACTTTCTCTGCCAGCTGCGCTTCATATTGTTCGGTTGGAAGGTGTTCGGGGGTCATGATGCATCCTGAATAAAATAAGTACGCGGGGATTGTAGGGAAAGCATCAGGGAAGTCCAGCCCGGATGAGGGATCAAATATAATTATAGAAGTCTGGACTTCTATATGTTTCTGATTATAGCATTGTGTAACCGGTCCTGTGAGTTAAAAGGGAACCCAGTGTAAATCTGGGGCTGACGCGCAGCGGTAAGGAAGGTGGGATGAACGCAATGTGCAGACACTGCCGCTATCTGGTGGGAAGTCCTCATCCATAAAACGCCCCGAGCCCGAAGACCTGCCGGTATACGTCGCATTTGGTTTCTATCATCGCGTGCTACTGATGAAACCCGCGGCATCCTTTATATGTTACGGATGCTTTTACAATGATTAAAAAAGCTTCGCTGATGACGGCTCTCTCCGTCACGGCATTTTCCGGCTGGGCGCAAGACAGCAATTCAGACACGTTAGTGGTGACAGCAAATCGTTTTCAACAGCCGGTCAGTACGGTCCTTGCGCCGACCGATGTGGTGACTCGTGAAGATATCGATCGCTGGCAATCAAAGGATTTAAATGACGTCATGCGTCGACTGCCGGGCGTTGACGTCGCGCAGAACGGAGGAATGGGGCAGACGTCTTCCCTGTTTATTCGCGGTACTGAGGCGAAGCAGGTGCTGGTGCTTGTCGATGGTATCCCCATGTCCCGCCCGGGTATTACGAATAACCCCGATCTGAACCAAATTCCTCTGTCGCTGGTACAGCGCGTGGAATATATCCGCGGCCCGCGTTCGGCTATTTATGGTTCCGGCGCAATGGGGGGCGTGATTAACGTCATTACCCATTCCGATAAAGAACAATCTAAGATCACCGCCGGCGTCGGTTCTGAAGGCTATCAGCAATATGATGGCACCCTGCGTCACCGCTTTGGCGATACGGTTGCCACGGTGGCCGGCTCTTATGAGGGTAATAAAGGTTTTAACGTCCAGCCAGGCTCAACCTGGGACCACGACCAGGATCGTGACGGCTTCCGTAGCAAAGCGTTCTGGGGCAGCCTGGAGCATAAATTTAACGATAGCTTTGATGGCTTCTTCCGCGGTCGTAGCTACACCAACAACTCTGACTACGATTTGGGAAGCCCGCCGTACACCCCAGCCTACAGCGCAGATGAAGAGCAGCTCTATAATCAGAGCTGGGACGCGGGACTGAAGTACAGCTCCGGGATCTACTCATCGCAGCTCGTTGCCAGCTATCAGAAGGTCAAAGACTACAACTACAGCAGCATCTATGGCCGTTATAATGATGGCACCACGCTCGATCGAATGACCCAGCGTAATCTGCAGTGGGGTAACAACCTTATTGTCGGTCATGGTTCAGTGAGCGCTGGCGTGGACTGGCAGCAGCAGCGTTTGACCTCCTCGGATACGGTATTATCGGACACCTACAAGCGTGATAACACCGGCCTGTATCTGACCGGGCAGCAGCAGTTTGGCGATGTGACCCTCGAAGCCTCCGGCCGTGAAGATCACGACGAACAGTTTGGCTGGCACGGAACATGGCAGACCACTGCCGGCTGGGAGTTTGTCGAAAACTATCGCGTGACTCTGGGCTACGGTACTGGCTTCCTCGCTCCTTCGCTGGGACAGCAGTTTGGTTCTACCCGCTTTGGAATCAGCTCAAATCCAAACCTGAAGCCTGAAGAGTCGCAGCAGTGGGAAGCCGGGCTTGAAGGGCTCACCGGGCCGCTGGACTGGCGTCTCTCGGCGTATCACTACAAGATTACTAACCTGATTACCTACTATTCAGACCCTGTCACCTTTGAAGGCGAATATGACAATATCAACGCCGCGACGATCAAGGGCGTTGAATGGACGGGAAGCGTGGATACCGGTATTTTCAGCCATCGCGTTACGTTGCAATACGTCGACCCGCGTAATGATGATAACGGTGAAGTCCTTGCCCGACGTTCTAAGCGACAGGCGAAGTATCAGGTGGACTGGACGATGTTTAACGTCGATATGGATGTGTCGTGGCAGTATTACGGTAAGCGCTACGATAACAACACGTCTCAGTACAATAATACGCAGAGGATTTTGCCAAGCTACAGCACGCTTGATGTTTCTGCCGCGTATCCGATCACCGATCGCCTGACAGTTCGTGGTAAAATAGCCAACCTGTTCGATAAAGATTACGAGACAGCTTATGGCTACCAAACTGCAGGACGAGAATACTACTTGTCTGGCAGCTACACCTTCTGATCCACGCCCCACCGTGCTGGTATTTGATTCCGGTGTCGGTGGGTTGTCGGTTTATAATGAGATTCGGCAGCTGCTGCCGAATCTGCATTACATCTACGCTTTCGATAACGTGGCTTTTCCTTACGGGGAGAAGAGCGAAGAGTTCATCGTTGAGCGCGTGCTCGAAATTGTCACCGCGGTTCAACGGCGTTATCCGCTGGCACTGGCCGTCATTGCCTGCAACACCGCAAGTACCGTTTCTCTTCCTGCCCTTCGTGACCGCTTTGCTTTCCCCGTTGTGGGCGTGGTTCCGGCGATTAAGCCTGCGGCCCGTTTGACGGCGAACGGCGTCGTTGGCCTGCTGGCGACGCGCGGTACGGTCAAACGTCCCTATACGCGTGAGCTGATCAGCCGCTTTGCAAATGAATGCAAGATAGAGATGCTTGGCTCCGCAGAGCTGGTTGAGCTGGCGGAAGCGAAGCTGCACGGTGAGCCGGTTCCGCTGGAGGAGCTACGACGCATTCTTCGCCCGTGGCTGAGAATGGCCGAACCGCCTGATACGGTTGTGCTGGGCTGCACCCATTTCCCTCTATTACAGGAAGAGCTGCAGCAGGTGATGCCGGAAGGGACGCGAATGATTGATTCCGGTGCCGCCATCGCCCGTCGCACCGTCTGGCTGCTGGAACATGAGGCGCCGGATGAGAAATCCAGCGATCCAAACCTGGCATACTGCATGGCGCTGACGCCGGAAACTGAACAGCTTTTACCCGTTTTACAGCGCTACGGCTTTGAAACGCTGGAAAAACTGCCAGTTTAGGCACGTTTTGGTGAAAAAAGAGGCGGTTGAAAAGTTTTTTGCAAACAGGGCTTGTCAACGTCGGAGAACTCCCTATAATGCGCCTCCACTGACACGGAACAACGGCTTACAGGCCGCCGGGTTAGCGGGGTTCAGCGATGAACGCCGACAGAGAAAAGCAAAATAAACGCTTGACTCTGAATGAGGAAAACGTAATATACGGGACCTCGCGACAGAGCGCTAAAGCGCGTCGCAACTGCTCTTTAACAATTTATCAGACAATCTGTGTGGGCACTCAAAGTGACATGGATTCTTAACGTCCTCGGACGAAAAATGAATACCAAGTCTCTGAGTGAACATACGTAATTCATTACGAAGTTTAATTCATGAGCATCAAACTTAAATTGAAGAGTTTGATCATGGCTCAGATTGAACGCTGGCGGCAGGCCTAACACATGCAAGTCGAGCGGTAGCACAGAAGAGCTTGCTCTTTGGGTGACGAGCGGCGGACGGGTGAGTAATGTCTGGGAAACTGCCTGATGGAGGGGGATAACTACTGGAAACGGTAGCTAATACCGCATAACGTCGCAAGACCAAAGTGGGGGACCTTCGGGCCTCATGCCATCAGATGTGCCCAGATGGGATTAGCTAGTAGGTGAGGTAATGGCTCACCTAGGCGACGATCCCTAGCTGGTCTGAGAGGATGACCAGCCACACTGGAACTGAGACACGGTCCAGACTCCTACGGGAGGCAGCAGTGGGGAATATTGCACAATGGGCGCAAGCCTGATGCAGCCATGCCGCGTGTATGAAGAAGGCCTTCGGGTTGTAAAGTACTTTCAGCGAGGAGGAAGGCGATAAGGTTAATAACCTTGTCGATTGACGTTACTCGCAGAAGAAGCACCGGCTAACTCCGTGCCAGCAGCCGCGGTAATACGGAGGGTGCAAGCGTTAATCGGAATTACTGGGCGTAAAGCGCACGCAGGCGGTCTGTCAAGTCGGATGTGAAATCCCCGGGCTCAACCTGGGAACTGCATCCGAAACTGGCAGGCTAGAGTCTTGTAGAGGGGGGTAGAATTCCAGGTGTAGCGGTGAAATGCGTAGAGATCTGGAGGAATACCGGTGGCGAAGGCGGCCCCCTGGACAAAGACTGACGCTCAGGTGCGAAAGCGTGGGGAGCAAACAGGATTAGATACCCTGGTAGTCCACGCTGTAAACGATGTCGACTTGGAGGTTGTTCCCTTGAGGAGTGGCTTCCGGAGCTAACGCGTTAAGTCGACCGCCTGGGGAGTACGGCCGCAAGGTTAAAACTCAAATGAATTGACGGGGGCCCGCACAAGCGGTGGAGCATGTGGTTTAATTCGATGCAACGCGAAGAACCTTACCTACTCTTGACATCCAGAGAACTTAGCAGAGATGCTTTGGTGCCTTCGGGAACTCTGAGACAGGTGCTGCATGGCTGTCGTCAGCTCGTGTTGTGAAATGTTGGGTTAAGTCCCGCAACGAGCGCAACCCTTATCCTTTGTTGCCAGCGGTTCGGCCGGGAACTCAAAGGAGACTGCCAGTGATAAACTGGAGGAAGGTGGGGATGACGTCAAGTCATCATGGCCCTTACGAGTAGGGCTACACACGTGCTACAATGGCATATACAAAGAGAAGCGACCTCGCGAGAGCAAGCGGACCTCATAAAGTATGTCGTAGTCCGGATCGGAGTCTGCAACTCGACTCCGTGAAGTCGGAATCGCTAGTAATCGTGGATCAGAATGCCACGGTGAATACGTTCCCGGGCCTTGTACACACCGCCCGTCACACCATGGGAGTGGGTTGCAAAAGAAGTAGGTAGCTTAACCTTCGGGAGGGCGCTTACCACTTTGTGATTCATGACTGGGGTGAAGTCGTAACAAGGTAACCGTAGGGGAACCTGCGGTTGGATCACCTCCTTACCTGAAAGAACCTGCCTTTGTAGTGCTCACACAGATTGTCTGATGAAAAGTAAATAGCAAGGCGTCTTGCGATTGAGACTTCAGTGTCCCCTTCGTCTAGAGGCCCAGGACACCGCCCTTTCACGGCGGTAACAGGGGTTCGAATCCCCTAGGGGACGCCACTTGCTGGTTTGTGAGTGAAAGTCGCCGACCTCAATATCTCAAAACAGGTTTTCGAACCTCGTTTGAGATATTTGCTCTTTAAAAATCTGGATCAAGCTGAAAATTGAAACGACACACTGTTTCCTTTCTCCGTAATAAGAAAGGAAAGACGGTGTGTTCGAGTCTCTCAAATTTTCACAACACGACCTGTTTTACGAAACAGCTTCGGGTTGTGAGGTTAAGCGACTAAGCGTACACGGTGGATGCCCTGGCAGTCAGAGGCGATGAAGGACGTGCTAATCTGCGATAAGCGTCGGTAAGGTGATATGAACCGTTATAACCGGCGATTTCCGAATGGGGAAACCCAGTGTGTTTCGACACACTATCGTTAAGTGAATACATAGCTTAACGAAGCGAACCGGGGGAACTGAAACATCTAAGTACCCCGAGGAAAAGAAATCAACCGAGATTCCCCCAGTAGCGGCGAGCGAACGGGGAGCAGCCCAGAACCTGAATCAGTTTGTGTGTTAGTGGAAGCGTCTGGAAAGTCGCAGGGTACAGGGTGATACTCCCGTACACTAAAATGCACATTCTGTGAGTTCGAAGAGTAGGGCGGGACACGTGGTATCCTGTCTGAATATGGGGGGACCATCCTCCAAGGCTAAATACTCCTGACTGACCGATAGTGAACCAGTACCGTGAGGGAAAGGCGAAAAGAACCCCGGCGAGGGGAGTGAAACAGAACCTGAAACCGTGTACGTACAAGCAGTGGGAGCCTGATTTGTCAGGTGACTGCGTACCTTTTGTATAATGGGTCAGCGACTTATATTCTGTAGCAAGGTTAACCGTATAGGGGAGCCGCAGGGAAACCGAGTCTTAACTGGGCGTTAAGTTGCAGGGTATAGACCCGAAACCCGGTGATCTAGCCATGGGCAGGTTGAAGGTTGGGTAACACTAACTGGAGGACCGAACCGACTAATGTTGAAAAATTAGCGGATGACTTGTGGCTGGGGGTGAAAGGCCAATCAAACCGGGAGATAGCTGGTTCTCCCCGAAAGCTATTTAGGTAGCGCCTCGTGAATTCATCTTCGGGGGTAGAGCACTGTTTCGGCTAGGGGGTCATCCCGACTTACCAACCCGATGCAAACTACGAATACCGAAGAATGTTATCACGGGAGACACACGGCGGGTGCTAACGTCCGTCGTGAAGAGGGAAACAACCCAGACCGCCAGCTAAGGTCCCAAAGTCATGGTTAAGTGGGAAACGATGTGGGAAGGCACAGACAGCCAGGATGTTGGCTTAGAAGCAGCCATCATTTAAAGAAAGCGTAATAGCTCACTGGTCGAGTCGGCCTGCGCGGAAGATGTAACGGGGCTAAACCATGCACCGAAGCTGCGGCAGCGACGCTTAGGCGTTGTTGGGTAGGGGAGCGTTCTGTAAGCCGTTGAAGGTGGCCTGTGAGGGTTGCTGGAGGTATCAGAAGTGCGAATGCTGACATAAGTAACGATAAAGCGGGTGAAAAGCCCGCTCGCCGGAAGACCAAGGGTTCCTGTCCAACGTTAATCGGGGCAGGGTGAGTCGACCCCTAAGGCGAGGCCGAAAGGCGTAGTCGATGGGAAACAGGTTAATATTCCTGTACTCGGTGTTACTGCGAAGGGGGGACGGAGAAGGCTATGTTAGCCGGGCGACGGTTGTCCCGGTTTAAGCATGTAGGCGGAGAGTTTAGGTAAATCCGGACTCTTGTTAACGCTGAGGTGTGACGACGAGGCACTACGGTGCTGAAGTAACAAATGCCCTGCTTCCAGGAAAAGCCTCTAAGCATCAGGTAACATCAAATCGTACCCCAAACCGACACAGGTGGTCAGGTAGAGAATACCAAGGCGCTTGAGAGAACTCGGGTGAAGGAACTAGGCAAAATGGTGCCGTAACTTCGGGAGAAGGCACGCTGATGGTAAGTGAAGCGACTTGCTCGTGGAGCTGAAATCAGTCGAAGATACCAGCTGGCTGCAACTGTTTATTAAAAACACAGCACTGTGCAAACACGAAAGTGGACGTATACGGTGTGACGCCTGCCCGGTGCCGGAAGGTTAATTGATGGGGTTATCCGTAAGGAGAAGCTCTTGATCGAAGCCCCGGTAAACGGCGGCCGTAACTATAACGGTCCTAAGGTAGCGAAATTCCTTGTCGGGTAAGTTCCGACCTGCACGAATGGCGTAATGATGGCCAGGCTGTCTCCACCCGAGACTCAGTGAAATTGAACTCGCTGTGAAGATGCAGTGTACCCGCGGCAAGACGGAAAGACCCCGTGAACCTTTACTATAGCTTGACACTGAACATTGAGCCTTGATGTGTAGGATAGGTGGGAGGCTTTGAAGCGTGGACGCCAGTCTGCGTGGAGCCAACCTTGAAATACCACCCTTTAATGTTTGATGTTCTAACGTAGACCCGTGATCCGGGTTGCGGACAGTGTCTGGTGGGTAGTTTGACTGGGGCGGTCTCCTCCCAAAGAGTAACGGAGGAGCACGAAGGTTAGCTAATCCTGGTCGGACATCAGGAGGTTAGTGCAATGGCATAAGCTAGCTTGACTGCGAGCGTGACGGCGCGAGCAGGTGCGAAAGCAGGTCATAGTGATCCGGTGGTTCTGAATGGAAGGGCCATCGCTCAACGGATAAAAGGTACTCCGGGGATAACAGGCTGATACCGCCCAAGAGTTCATATCGACGGCGGTGTTTGGCACCTCGATGTCGGCTCATCACATCCTGGGGCTGAAGTAGGTCCCAAGGGTACGGCTGTTCGCCGTTTAAAGTGGTACGCGAGCTGGGTTTAGAACGTCGTGAGACAGTTCGGTCCCTATCTGCCGTGGGCGCTGGAGAATTGAGGGGGGCTGCTCCTAGTACGAGAGGACCGGAGTGGACGCATCACTGGTGTTCGGGTTGTCATGCCAATGGCATTGCCCGGTAGCTAAATGCGGAAAAGATAAGTGCTGAAAGCATCTAAGCACGAAACTTGCCCCGAGATGAGTTCTCCCTGACTCCTTGAGAGTCCTGAAGGAACGTTGAAGACGACGACGTTGATAGGTCGGGTGTGTAAGCGTAGCGATACGTTGAGCTAACCGATACTAATGAACCGTGAGGCTTAACCTTACAACGCCAAAGCTGTTTGGTGTGGTGAATTTGAGAGATTTTCAGCTGATACAGATTAACTGACATGCCTTAAGGCGTGTTGGTAAACAGAATTTGCCTGGCGGCAACAGCGCGGTGGTCCCACCTGACCCCATGCCGAACTCAGAAGTGAAACGCCGTAGCGCCGATGGTAGTGTGGGGTCTCCCCATGTGAGAGTAGGGAACTGCCAGGCATCAAATTAGCAGTAAACCGGGGCAATAAACCGGTTGTTGTAAAGAAATTCGGTGGAGCGGTAGTTCAGTCGGTTAGAATACCTGCCTGTCACGCAGGGGGTCGCGGGTTCGAGTCCCGTCCGTTCCGCCACTTATTAGAAAATTAAGCCTGCTTAACTAGCAGGCTTAATAATAAGCAGTATTTAGGGGCGTAGCTCAGTTGGTAGAGCACCGGTCTCCAAAACCGGGTGTCGCGAGTTCGAGTCTCTCCGCCCCTGCCATATAATAATCCTTTGCTTCGGCAAAGGATTTTTTTTGCCTGCAATTCCCTGGCGTTACGATCGCCCAACGCTCTCCGTCCCTGGAGAGGTATGCTTATTCCAAAATGCTGGTTTTTAGAATCTCACGGATCTGCGCCTGTTTATCACTGTTTTGCAACCAGATGGCGTACAGCGGGCGTGAAAGCGTGGTGCCATCCGTTACCGGGTAAAGCGCGCTCTTTCCCTTTGCCCAGTGCGTTGGTAGCCACGTGCAGCCATTGAGAGGGGCGAGCTGCTGATACGCCAGCTCAGCGGAACTGGTGGTGAGCAACGGTACGTCATCACTGCCAATCAACCCGACTTCATTTTGTTGAAAGTCCGGACCCCATTCCAGGCGCAGGTAGTTCAATTCGCTTTTGTTTTTAACCGGCGCAGCGCAATAAAGGGTTAGGGTGAAATTGCCGAGCAACTGGCTGCTTAACTCATCCATCTTCGGCGATTCTGTCGTGATCAGCAGATCAAGCTGCCGTTCATGGAGCTGTTTGACCAGCGACTGACGCTGGGCAATACGGGCCTCAAACTGCAGGTTGTAGGGCTCCCTGTACAGTTTCCCCAGCCATCCGTTAAGCATGCACTCCCAAAGAGATGCGCTGCCGCCAATCGAAAACTCATTGTGTCGGGAGGAGTTGGCAACCTCTTTACGCGCGGCCTGCCAGGTATTCATCAGGGTTTCAGCATAGGGTAGCAACTTCTCTCCGGCTGGGGTCAAACGGATATTGTTGCGATGACGGGTAAAAAGGTTAACGCCAAGCTGATTTTCCAGCTGGCGAATACGAAAGCTAACTGCTGACTGCGTCAGGTAAAGCGCCTCCGCTGCTCGCCCAAAGTGGCGAGTTCTGCTCACCTCAAGGAAAGTTTTGAGCAATTCCGTATCCACACTCTTCTCCGCAAAATTATTTGTCGTAATGATTTAAATCTTTTGTTTTACACTCTGTCAAGCGTAACTAATACTCCGCGCCATAAATAGCTCGGCCAAAGAATCAGGAGCGTGTAGGATGGCGGAAAGCTTTATGACGACTAATCGTTTTTTCGATAATAAAAATTATCCGCGCGGGTTCTCCCGTCATGGTGATTTCACCATCAAAGAGGCGCAATTGCTGGAACAGCATGGTTATGCCTTTAACGAACTGGAACTGGGTAAACGCGAACCTGTCACTGAAGATGAAAAGCAGTTTGTTTCGGTATGCCGCGGCGAACGTGAACCGGTAACCGAAGTAGAGCGCGTCTGGATTAAGTACATGGCGCGAATTAAGCGGCCCAAGCGTTTCCATACGCTCTCCGGCGGTAAACCGCAGGTAGAAGGCGCTGAAGATTACACAGAAAGCGATGATTAAGAAAAAGGGCGAAAGCCCTTTTTTTATGGCATAAGCTTTTGCAGATGGTTCAACATCCGGTCTATCGCCCGATAGCCCAGCGCCTCCTGCAGATGATGGCGTTCGATACGCGGATCGTCCTTTATATCGGCAATCGTCCTCGCCACCTTAAGCAGCCGTTGCCAGGCCCGTATTGAGAGTCCTAGCTGCGTCAGGGTCTGTTCAAGCCAGATGGCATCGTTCTTATTCAACGCACACCAGGTTTTCATCTCACTATTATCTAAATCAGCGTTGAGCTTGTTCTGTCGGGCCAGCTGCCTCTCACGCGCGGCAAGAACCCTTCGGCGGACCGTCGCACTGTCCTCTCCACCACCACCTTGCTGGCTGAGTACTCCGGGCGGCGGCAGCGGTATTTCCAAAGAGAGATCGAAGCGGTCAAGGAAGGGGCCGGACAGCCTCCCCAGATAGCGCAGCGTCTGCTCGGGAGAGGCGCGATTGTGATGACCCTGATAATGTCCGGTCGGACTGGGATTCATGGCCGCAATCAGCTGGAAATGCGCCGGATAGTCAATTTTGGCCCGGGTGCGAGAAATATGTATTTTTCCCGATTCAATTGGCTCGCGCAGGGCATCCAGCACTCTGCGTTCAAACTCCGGCAGCTCGTCAAGAAACAGCACCCCATTGTGGGCCAGTGAGATCTCGCCGGGCGCAGGTATGGCACCACCGCCGACCATAGCCGCGACCGAGGCGCTGTGATGCGGGGCGCGAAACGGCCTGTGGCGCCAGCGCGTGGTCGCGTAGTTGGTGCTCACCAGACTGAGAATAGCAGCGCTTTCAAGCGCCTCCTGATTGCTTAGCGGGGGGAGTAATCCCGGTAACCGGCTGGCAAGCATCGTTTTTCCTGTACCTGGGGGGCCGATTAACAGCAGGTTATGCCCGCCGGCAGCGACGATTTCCAGCGCACGCTTGCCCTGCTGTTGGCCAATGACGTCGCGTAAATCGTGGCGTGTTTCCTGCGGATCTTCTGCTGCGGCCACGGGAGGGGAGAGCGGATGCTGTCCCGCCACAAAGGCGCAGACCTCCTGCAGATGTCCGGCGATAAGACAGTCGCCGCCGCCAATCAGCCCCACTTCCGCAGCGTTATCTTCGGCTACAATAATCTGCCGTCCGGCCCTGATGGCCTCCATGGCGCTGGAGATAGCGCCGGGAACGCCGCGCAGGGCCCCTGTAAGCGCGAGCTCGCCGATAAACTCGTATTGATTCAGTCCGGGGGCCTCTAGCTGCTCGGAGGCGACCAGAAGCGCGAGAGCGATAGGGAGATCGTACCGCCCTCCCTCTTTTGGCAAATCGGCAGGCGCGAGGTTAATGGTGATTTTTTTCGCCGGGAAGGTATAGCCACTGTTAATGATTGCGCTGCGCACCCGGTCACGCGCCTCCCTGACGGTTGTTTCCGGCAGGCCAACCATAGTTAGTCCGGGAAGGCCGCTGCTGATATGAACCTCAATAGTAATAAGCGGGGCGCTGATACCGAGAGCGGCCCGCGTGTAGACGATCGCGAGTGACATAGAGCCTCCTGAATGTGGGCATCATGTCGACAACCCTGCCATTAGTCACTCGCAGGAACTGCATTTTACGCGTCACGTTCCAGATAATTCGCCGCAGATCGTTACATACTTTTCGTTATTGCACCCGGCTCGCACGTTGCCGCAAGGGCAGGACAGCTCGTTGTAAAAAGCCATAGGGCAACGCGATAAATTGAAATATCTTCACTTTATATTTTTCCCATTAAAAACAATTGTTTTACTGGAAATTGTTAGCGTGATCAGAAAATGAGCCATAAAAAAATCTTGTGTTTAACGTGACGTCTGTGGTACCTCTTTAGGTATTCCTTCGAACAAGAAGCCAGAAAGTACATAAAATGACAGCCCTTCTACGAGTGATTAGCCTGGTCGTGATTAGCGTGGTGGTGATTATTATCCCACCGTGCGGGGCAGCACTTGGACGAGGAAAGGCATAGAAATCAAGCCTTAACGAACTAAGACCCCCGCACCGAAAGGTCCGGGGGTTTTTTTATAACTTAAAAATGACAGACGGGGAGCAGAGAATGAATAACAGCATAAAATTCTGTTTCTTCCGATCTATGACGGGGAAGTAACTATGAATGGCGCGCAGTGGGTAGTACATGCTTTGCGGACACAGGGAGTCGAGACGGTTTTCGGCTACCCGGGTGGCGCGATTATGCCGGTTTACGATGCGTTGTATGACGGCGGCGTGGAACACCTGTTGTGCCGTCACGAGCAGGGCGCAGCAATGGCGGCCATCGGCTATGCGCGTGCAACCGGTAAAACGGGCGTTTGCATCGCGACCTCCGGCCCTGGCGCGACTAACCTGATCACCGGCCTGGCGGACGCCCTGCTGGACTCTATCCCCGTTGTCGCGATTACCGGCCAGGTGGCGGCACCGCTTATCGGTACCGATGCTTTTCAGGAAATTGACGTACTGGGCTTATCGCTGGCCTGCACCAAACATAGCTTCCTGGTGCAGTCGCTGGAAGAGCTGCCGCGCGTCATTGCTGAAGCTTTCCTGGTCGCGAACTCAGGCCGCCCAGGCCCGGTACTGGTCGATATTCCGAAAGATATCCAGCTGGCGACAGGTGAGTTCGAACCCTATTTTTCCACGGTAGCCGATGACGTTGCTTTCCCTCACGCCGAGGTTGAGCAAGCGCTGCAGATGCTGGCTCAGTCGCAAAAGCCGATGCTGTACGTCGGCGGCGGCGTTGGTATGGCGCAGGCGGTTCCCGCCCTGCGCGAGTTTATTGCGGCCACGCAAATGCCGGCGACCTGCACGCTGAAGGGGCTGGGCGCGGTTGACGCTGACTATGCCTATTACCTTGGGATGCTGGGTATGCACGGGACGAAGGCGGCTAACCTGGCGGTTCAGGAGTGCGACCTGCTGATTGCGATAGGTGCGCGTTTTGACGACCGCGTAACCGGCAAGCTGAACACCTTTGCTCCGCATGCCAAAGTTATCCATATGGATATCGATCCGGCGGAGCTGAACAAGCTGCGTCAGGCGCACGTTGCCCTGACCGGCGATCTCAATACGCTGCTGCCGGCCCTGCAGCAGCCGCTGGCCATTGACGCCTGGCGTCAGCACAACGCGAAGCTGCGCGCCGAACATGCATGGCGCTATGACTACCCTGGTGAAGGCATTTACGCCCCGCTGCTGCTCAAGCAGCTTTCCGATCGCAAACCCTCTGACAGCGTGGTGACCACCGACGTGGGCCAGCATCAGATGTGGTCTGCACAGCATATGACCTACACTCGCCCGGAGAATTTCATTACCTCCAGCGGCTTAGGTACGATGGGCTTCGGTCTGCCAGCGGCGGTAGGTGCCCAGGTCGCGCGTCCGAACGATACGGTAATCTGTATCTCCGGTGACGGCTCCTTCATGATGAATGTTCAGGAGCTGGGCACCGTAAAACGCAAGCAGCTGCCGCTGAAGATCCTGCTGCTGGATAATCAGCGTTTAGGCATGGTTCGTCAGTGGCAGCAGCTGTTCTTCCAGGAGCGCTATAGCGAAACGATCCTCACCGATAACCCCGATTTTGTCACTTTGGCCAGCGCTTTCGGCATTCCTGGCCAACATATCACCCGTAAAGACCAGGTTGAAGCGGCTCTCGACACCATGCTTTCGAGCCAGGGGCCATACCTGCTTCATGTCTCAATTGATGAACTTGAGAATGTCTGGCCGTTGGTGCCGCCCGGCGCCAGTAACTCAGAAATGCTGGAGAAATTATCATGATGCAACATCAGGTCGCCCTGCAGGCCCGCTCCAACCCGGAAACCTTAGAGCGCGTGCTGCGCGTGGTGCGCCATCGTGGCTTTCAGATTTGCGCCATGAATATGGAGACCGCCGCGGATACCCGCAATATAAATATCGAATTGACCGTTGCCAGCCAGCGGCCCGTCGAATTACTGTTTAGTCAATTAAGCAAACTGGTGGACGTTGCCTGCGTCGAAATCCAGCAACCCACATCACAACAAATCCGCGCATAGGCGCAAGGGAAGAAAAATGACGACGAAAAAAGCTGATTACATTTGGTTCAACGGCGAGATGGTTCCTTGGGGAGAGGCTAAGGTCCACGTGATGTCGCATGCCCTGCATTACGGTACTTCCGTTTTTGAAGGCATCCGCTGCTATGACTCGCACAAAGGACCGGTGGTGTTCCGTCATCGTGAACACATGCAGCGTTTGCATGATTCAGCCAAAATCTACCGTTTCCCGGTTTCGCAGAGCGTTGATGAGCTGATGGAAGCCTGTCGTGAAGTTATTCGTAAAAACGGCCTGACCAGCGCCTATATTCGTCCGCTGGTATTCGTTGGCGACGTGGGCATGGGCGTAAACCCGCCGGAAGGATATACCACTGACGTGATCATCGCGGCGTTCCCGTGGGGAGCCTATCTTGGTGCTGAAGCGCTGGATCAGGGGATCGATGCCATGGTCTCTTCCTGGAACCGCGTGGCGCCGAATACGATCCCGACCGCAGCAAAAGCCGGCGGTAACTACCTTTCTTCCCTGCTGGTCGGCAGCGAAGCGCGCCGACATGGCTACCAGGAAGGCATCGCGCTGGACGTTAACGGCTACATTTCCGAAGGGGCGGGTGAGAACCTGTTTGAAGTGAAAGATGGCGTGCTGTTTACCCCGCCGTTTACCTCTTCCGCGCTGCCGGGTATTACCCGCGATGCCATTATTAAGCTGGCAAAAGATCTGAATATCGAAGTTCGTGAGCAGGTCCTGTCTCGCGAATCCCTGTACCTGGCGGATGAAGTCTTTATGTCCGGTACCGCAGCAGAAATTACCCCGGTGCGCAGCGTTGATGGTATCCAGGTTGGCGAAGGCCGCTGTGGCCCGGTGACTAAGCGCATTCAGCAAGCATTCTTTGGCCTCTTCACCGGTGAAACCGAGGATAAATGGGGCTGGTTGGATCAGGTTAATCAGTAAATATCCGTCATATTTTAAGCTGCATGTGCTTTGGCTGCGCTCGTTTACCGCAGCCGGCCGGAGATTCTTTCTCCTGCCGCCTTCCTGCAGCCTGGACTATTTAGGGTAGATAAGCATAAAAGACGGGGCGACACGCAGCGCCCCGTTTAACAGAAACTGGGAGTAAAAGCATGCCTAAGTACCGTTCCGCCACCACCACTCATGGCCGTAATATGGCGGGTGCCCGCGCGCTGTGGCGCGCAACCGGGATGACCGACGCAGATTTCGGTAAACCGATTATCGCCGTTGTGAACTCCTTTACTCAATTCGTCCCGGGCCACGTGCACCTGCGCGATCTGGGCAAGCTGGTCGCCGAGCAAATTGAAGCCTCTGGCGGCGTTGCTAAAGAGTTCAACACCATCGCGGTGGATGACGGGATCGCCATGGGTCACGGGGGCATGCTTTATTCACTGCCATCCCGCGAGCTGATCGCCGACTCGGTAGAGTACATGGTCAACGCACACTGTGCCGATGCCATGGTCTGCATCTCCAACTGCGACAAAATCACCCCGGGGATGCTGATGGCCTCCCTGCGCCTGAATATTCCGGTGATCTTTGTCTCCGGCGGTCCGATGGAAGCGGGTAAAACCAAGCTTTCTGACAAGATCATCAAGCTCGATCTGGTCGATGCGATGATTCAGGGCGCGGACCCGAAAGTATCCGACGAGCAGAGCGATCAGGTTGAGCGTTCCGCCTGTCCAACCTGCGGCTCCTGTTCCGGGATGTTTACCGCCAACTCAATGAACTGCCTGACGGAAGCGCTGGGCCTGTCTCAGCCGGGCAACGGCTCCCTGCTGGCTACTCATGCCGATCGTAAGCAGCTGTTCCTCAATGCGGGAAAACGCATCGTTGAGCTGACCAAGCGCTACTACGAGCAGGACGATGCCTCCGCGCTGCCGCGTAACGTCGCCAACAAAGCGGCGTTTGAAAACGCCATGACCCTGGATATCGCCATGGGCGGCTCCACGAATACCGTACTGCACCTGCTGGCCGCCGCTCAGGAAGCTGAAATTGACTTCACCATGAGCGATATTGATAAGCTGTCCCGCAAGGTGCCGCAGCTGTGCAAAGTGGCGCCGAGTACGCAGAAATACCATATGGAAGACGTTCACCGTGCCGGCGGCGTGCTGGGGATCCTCGGCGAGCTGGATCGCGCCGGTCTGCTGAACCGTGAGGTGAAAAACGTGCTGGGTCTGACCCTGCCGCAAACGCTCGATCGCTACGACATTATGCTGACCAAAGACGACGCGGTGAAAGAGATGTTCCGCGCCGGCCCGGCGGGTATCCGCACCACCCAGGCGTTCTCTCAGGATTGCCGCTGGGATACGCTGGACGACGATCGCGCTGAAGGCTGTATTCGTTCGCTGGAGCATGCCTACAGCAAAGACGGCGGCCTTGCCGTTCTGTACGGCAATTTTGCTGAAAATGGCTGTATCGTAAAAACTGCAGGCGTTGATGACAGTATCCTCAAGTTTACCGGCCCGGCAAAAGTGTATGAAAGCCAGGATGATGCGGTAGAAGCTATCCTCGGCGGCAAAGTCGTCGCGGGCGATGTCGTAGTGATTCGCTACGAAGGGCCGAAAGGCGGTCCAGGCATGCAGGAAATGCTCTATCCGACGACGTTCCTGAAATCAATGGGCCTCGGTAAAGCCTGCGCGCTGATCACCGACGGCCGCTTCTCCGGCGGTACTTCCGGCCTGTCGATTGGCCACGTTTCACCGGAAGCGGCAAGCGGCGGCAATATCGCCATCATCGAAGACGGCGATATGATTGCCATTGATATCCCGAACCGCGGTATTCAGCTGCAGCTGAGCGACGCCGACATTGCCGCTCGTCGTGAAGCGCAGGAAGCCCGTGGCGATCGGGCCTGGACGCCGAAAGCGCGCGATCGTCAGGTCTCCTTCGCCCTTCGTGCGTATGCCAGCCTGGCAACGAGCGCTGATAAAGGCGCGGTACGCGATAAATCGAAACTTGGGGGCTAATCATGGCCGAATCACAACCCCTGTCCGCCGCCCCTGAGGGGGCGGAATATCTCAGAGCGGTGCTGCGTGCGCCGGTCTATGAAGCGGCGCAGATTACGCCGCTGCAAAAAATGGAAAAAATCTCCTCGCGGCTGGATAACGTCATCCTCGTGAAGCGGGAAGACCGGCAGCCGGTCCATAGCTTCAAGCTCCGCGGGGCTTACGCGATGATGGCGGGGCTGAATGAAGCGCAAAAAGCGCGCGGCGTGATCACCGCCTCCGCGGGCAACCATGCCCAGGGCGTGGCGTTTTCCGCTTCTCGCCTCGGCGTTAAGGCGCTGATTGTTATGCCTACCGCCACGGCGGACATCAAGGTTGATGCCGTGCGCGGGTTTGGCGGCGAAGTGCTGCTGCACGGCGCTAATTTTGACGAAGCGAAAGCGAAAGCTATCGAGCTGGCGCAGCAGCAGAATTTCACCTGGGTCCCGCCGTTCGATCATCCGATGGTCATTGCCGGGCAGGGCACGCTGGCGCTCGAATTACTGCAGCAGGACGCTCATCTTGACCGCGTTTTTGTGCCGGTTGGCGGCGGCGGACTGGCGGCGGGCGTGGCGGTACTGATCAAGCAGCTGATGCCACAGATCAAAGTGATTGCGGTTGAAGCCGAAGATTCAGCCTGCCTGAAGGCGGCGCTGGAGGCCGGCCATCCGGTAGACCTGCCGCGCGTTGGGCTGTTTGCTGAAGGCGTCGCGGTGAAGCGCATCGGCGACGAGACCTTCCGCGTCTGTCAGGAGTATCTCGACGATATCATCACCGTCGACAGCGATGCGATCTGTGCGGCGATGAAAGACCTGTTTGAAGACGTTCGCGCGGTGGCTGAACCTTCCGGCGCGCTGGCGCTGGCGGGGATGAAAAAATATATCGCGCAGCACAATATTCGCGGCGAACGGCTGGCGCACATCTTGTCCGGGGCTAACGTCAATTTCCACGGCCTGCGCTACGTTTCCGAACGCTGTGAGCTGGGCGAGCAGCGCGAGGCGCTGCTGGCGGTGACTATCCCGGAAGAGAAGGGCAGCTTCCTGAAGTTCTGCCAGCTGCTGGGCGGCCGTTCGGTTACCGAGTTCAACTATCGCTTTGCGGATGCCAAAGATGCCTGCATTTTTGTCGGCGTTCGCCTGAGCCGCGGGCTGGAAGAGCGTAAAGAGATTCTGGACCTGCTGCACGAGGGGGGCTATAGCGTCGTCGATCTCTCCGATGACGAAATGGCCAAGCTCCACGTGCGCTATATGGTCGGCGGGCGTCCGTCGAAGCCGCTGCAGGAGCGCCTGTTTAGCTTCGAGTTCCCGGAATCACCGGGCGCGCTGCTCAAGTTCCTGCATACGCTGGGTACCCACTGGAACATCTCTCTGTTCCACTACCGCAGCCACGGCACCGACTATGGCCGGGTACTGGCGGGCTTTGAGCTGGGCGATCATGAGCCGGATTTTGAAACCCGACTGCATGAGCTGGGCTACGATTGCCACGACGAAACGCACAATCCGGCATTCCGCTTTTTCCTCGCCGGCTAGTGGCCTGGGTTGGGTAAAATCGACCAGAACGCATCGATAAGCGGCTCATATAGCCGCTTTTTTTGTGCGCACACGCCGAGCTCAAAAGGCGTTTTCTCATCGCTGCGCTCTAAAATCATCACCCGGTTGCGCACCGGTTCCGGACTGTTCTCCAGCACCACCTCAGGCAGGAGCGCGACGCCGCAGCCGAGGGCGACCATTGAAACCATCGCCTCGTGGCCGCCCACGGTGGCATAAATCGATGGGTTGCTGATTTTATGCCGCCGGAACCACAGCTCAATGCGCCGACGTACCGGCCCCTGATCGGCCATGATAAACGGCACGGTCGACCAGTCGGGCTGTTCCTGGCTGACCTGGTTACGCACCGGGCAGGCTAAGGCCGGGGCGATCAGCACCACCGCCAGATTTTCCAGCATCGAGAAGGCCACCGAGCCGGGCAGCGTTTCCGGTTTCCCGGCAATGGCCAGGTCCGCCTCGCCGGTGACGACCTTCTCCATCGCGTCGGCGGCATCGCCGGTCGAGAGCTTGATCTCCACCGAAGGATGGGCGGCGCGAAAGCGATCGAGAATCGGCGGCAGATGGCTATAGGCCGCGGTCACGGAGCAGAAGATATGCAGCTCGCCAGAGAGAGAGGGTCCCTGCTGGTCGATGGCGTGGCGCAGCTGCTGATACTGCAGCAGGGTCTGCTGGGCGAAAAGGCGCAGCTCTTCGCCCGCTTCGGTTAGCGTTACGGTGCGGTTATCGCGCACGAACAGCGGCTGACCGAGGTCCTCTTCCAGGCGCTGGATCTGCCGTGAAAGAGTCGAGGGGCTAACGTGCATGGCCCGCGCGCTGCGGCCAAAATGACGGCTTTCGGCCAGGTGCAGGAAGGTTTTCAGATCGCGTAAATCCACGGGCCGCACTCCACGATTTTACATTGCAAATATTGCAACGTTACGTTGTGAATATATCAATTTCCGCAATGTATTTCCTGTCATATAGTAAGTTCATTCTCGCAAAAGCGAACCGAACAATAAGACACGCAACATCACGGAGTATCACCATGGCTAACTACTTTAATACACTGAACCTGCGCCAGCAGCTGGCACAGCTGGGCAAATGTCGCTTTATGGCGCGCGAAGAATTCGCCGATGGCGCGAGCTACCTTCAGGGTAAAAAAGTGGTCATCGTCGGCTGCGGCGCCCAGGGTCTGAACCAGGGCCTGAACATGCGCGACTCCGGCCTGGATATCTCCTACGCTCTGCGTAAAGAAGCGATTGCAGAAAAGCGCGCTTCCTGGCGTAAAGCGACCGAAAACGGCTTTACGGTCGGCACCTATGAAGATCTGATCCCGCAGGCCGACCTGGTTGTTAACCTGACGCCGGACAAACAGCACTCTGACGTTGTTCGTTCCGTACAGCCGCTGATGAAAGACGGCGCGGCGCTGGGATACTCCCACGGTTTTAACATCGTTGAAGTTGGCGAGCAGGTTCGCAAAGACATCACCGTCGTGATGGTGGCGCCGAAGTGCCCGGGTACCGAAGTTCGTGAAGAGTACAAACGCGGTTTCGGCGTACCTACGCTGATCGCCGTTCACCCGGAAAACGACCCGAAAGGTGAAGGCATGGCCATCGCGAAAGCGTGGGCAGCGGCCACCGGTGGCCACCGTGCTGGCGTGCTGGAATCCTCCTTCGTGGCGGAAGTAAAATCTGACCTGATGGGCGAGCAGACCATCCTCTGCGGCATGCTGCAGGCGGGTTCCCTGCTGTGCTTCGATAAGCTGGTGGCGGAAGGTACCGATCCGGCATACGCGGAAAAACTGATTCAGTTCGGCTGGGAAACCATCACCGAAGCGCTGAAGCAGGGCGGCATCACCCTGATGATGGACCGTCTGTCTAACCCGGCGAAACTGCGCGCTTACGCGCTGTCAGAGCAGCTGAAAGAGATCATGGCGCCGCTGTTCCAGAAGCATATGGATGACATCATCTCCGGCGAATTCTCCTCCGGCATGATGGCTGACTGGGCTAACGACGATAAGAAACTGCTGACCTGGCGTGAAGAGACCGGCGCAACCGCGTTCGAAACCGCTGAGCAGTTTGAAGGTAAAATTGGCGAGCAGGAGTACTTCGACAAAGGCGTTCTGATGATTGCGATGGTGAAAGCGGGCGTTGAGCTGGCGTTTGAAACCATGGTTGCATCCGGCATTATCGAAGAGTCCGCATACTATGAGTCGCTGCACGAGCTGCCGCTGATTGCCAACACCATCGCGCGTAAGCGTCTGTATGAAATGAACGTGGTTATCTCCGATACCGCCGAGTACGGTAACTACCTGTTCTCCTACGCTTGCGTACCGCTGCTGAAAGAGTTCATGACCACGCTGCAGACCGGCGATCTGGGCAAGGCGATTGCCGAAGGTGCCGTAGACAACGCCCAGCTGCGCGATGTGAACGAAGCGATTCGCAGCCACGCAATCGAAAGCGTTGGCCACAAGCTGCGCGGCTACATGACCGATATGAAACGTATTGCTGTAGCAGGTTAATCCCCGTCGTTCTGCGGCCCGCGGGCCGCATCGACCGGCAAATCCTCTAAAGGCCCGGTAAGCGTAAGCGCTACCGGGCCTGTTTATTTGCGCCTTAGCGCAATCACCGAATCCGATACCTCTCCCTCCTCGCCTTCCGGCCCGCGCATCGTGCGCGAAACGTCGTCGCAGAAAACGATCTCCCAACCTTCAGGCAGCGGCTCAAGCGATGCGAGGGCTTCTTTTGCCGACTGGAACGGACGATCGGCATGCTTTGACCATGACGGCGGCCTGGCATGGGAGGTAATCAGCAGCATGCCTCCTGGCGCAACGTGGGCAAATGCGGCGCGGAAGATGCTATGACGATCGAATGTTAGCGGTGATTCCAGAAAAGAGGCGGCAATCAGATCGAATTCACCCTCAGGAAAACCTTCGGTGAGATCGTATTGGGTGAAGGTAATACGATCGCTGACCGCGGCTCGTTCGGCGTTGCCTGAGGCGTATTCCAGCGCCCGCGAGGATAAATCCACGGCGGTGACCTGCCAGCCTTTTTTCGCCAGCCAGACGCTATCGTCTCCTCGCCCGCAGCCAAGTTCCAGCGCTTTGCCCGGCGCTAATGCTTCGGTAAAGCGCAGCAGAATTTTGCCGGGGATACCACTGGAGAGCGGAGACATGGCGTCGTAATGCGATGCCCAAAACTGTTCCGGCGTCTGTTCCTGATTGTGCATATCGACCTCATCGTTAACGTAATAAATCATGTAATATTAAAAGTAACATAAGATTTATTTTGGTCAATAACACAGTGTAAAAATATAAAAAACCTTAACTATCATCATTTTGTGTGAGTTTCTGGTTTTATTTCACCGGAGGGAATTGCGCAGCATGGCGTTTATGTAATATCGTAAATTACATGAAAACAAATAACTCATTCTCAGCAACGCTGCACATCCTGCTGCACCTTGAGCAGATGGATAAGCCCCTGACGTCGGAGCAGATGGCCGCCTTTATTGACGGTAATCCGGCGTTCATCCGCAAGCTGCTTGCCGGCCTCAGGGAAAAAAACATTGTCTGTGCCACTAAGGGGCACCACGGCGGCTGGCGGCTATGTCGGCCGGTGACGGAGATTACGCTTTACGATATCTACATGGCGTTAGGTGAACCGGCGCTGTTTGCGCTGGGCAACCGCAGCGAGAACCCACAATGCCTGGTGGAGCAGGGGGTCAACCGGGTGATGTCGGCAACGCTTGCCGATGCGCAAACGCTGATCCTCGATCGTTTTAAAAGCCTGACGCTACAGGATATCGGCGGCGAATTTATCAGCTACTTCAATGACAAAGGCCATAACTCATGATTGCTACCTTAACGACCTGCCTGATGATTGCCCTGGCGGCCAGCAGTATTTCGATAACGGTGACGCAGACGGAGCTGTTTGCTTCATTTCGCGAGTGGACGGCAAAAAAGAATGCGCTGGTGGGGCATCTGTTTCAGTGCTTCTACTGCTTAAGCCACTGGGTGGTCTTTGGCGGGATGGCGGTGTATCGCCCGGCGCTGTTAAACAGCGGCTTTGCGCTGGTTGACTGGGTAATGACGGCGTTTATCACCATCACCTTCGCGACGCTGATTAGCGGACTGATGTTTAAGGTATTCCAGGCAGCTATCGGCATGCATGTCATGAAGCATGAAGCACAAAAAACGCTGCAGGCGAAATAAGGAAAAAGCCTCTCTGCGCCAGAGAGGCTTTAATGTATTAGTTACGGTACAGCACTTTAATGATGTGGTAACCGAACTGAGTGTGCAGCGGGCCGGTCGGCTCCAGCACCGGGCAGGAGAAGACGACTTTATCAAACGCCGGCACCATCTGACCCTGGCGGAATTCGCCCAGGTGACCGCCTTTCTTACCTGACGGGCAGGTGGAGTGTTTCTTCGCCAGCTTTTCGAAATCGCCGCCGTTTTTAATTTGTTCCAGCAGGTCGAGTGCCAGCTTCTCTTCTTTCACCAGGATGTGCATTGCTGCCGCTGTTTTAGCCATGATTGTGCCTTGATAGGTTGCGATGAATCAGGGCGCAATATTAGCATGCGTTAGCGGCGATACAGCACCTTAATGATGTGGTAGCCAAAGCGCGTTTTGACCGGGCCGTAGGGTTTTAGCAGCGGGCAGGAGAAGACCGCGCTATCAAACGGCCCAACCATCGCGCCCTGTTGGAACTCGCCTAAGTCGCCGCCGTTGCGCCCGGAGGGGCAGCGTGAATAGCGCTTCGCCAGGTGATCGAAGCTGATGCCGCGTTCCAGTTTGGCGAGGATCTCCTGCGCCAGCTTCTCTTCTTTGACCAGGATATGCAGGGCCGCTGCGGACTTTGCCATGGTTTCGCTCTCAGGATGACGGGTGTGGCCAACACTTTACCATTAGCCGGTAAATCTCCTCCCGGCTTTCTGCTACAATCCTCACCCCGTTCGAAGATTGAGCAAGACTCCCATGCGTTTAAACCCTGGCCAACAACAAGCCGTCGAATTCGTTACCGGACCGTGCCTGGTGCTGGCGGGCGCCGGTTCCGGTAAGACCCGCGTTATCACCAATAAAATCGCGCACCTGATCCGCGTCTGCGGCTATCAGGCGCGCCATATCGCGGCGGTGACCTTTACCAACAAAGCGGCGCGCGAAATGAAAGAGCGCGTCGGGCAAACGCTGGGGCGCAAAGAGGCTCGCGGCCTGATGATCTCCACCTTCCACACGCTGGGGCTGGACATTATTAAGCGTGAATATGCCGCGCTGGGGATGAAATCCAACTTTTCCCTGTTCGACGATACCGACCAGGTGGGTTTGCTTAAGGATCTGACCGAAGGGCTGATCGAAGACGACAAGGTGGTGCTTCAGCTGCTGATCTCGACGATCTCCAACTGGAAAAACGATCTGCGCACGCCGGCGCAGGCGGCGGCAAGCGCGCAGGGCGAGCGGGATCGGATCTTTGCTCATTGCTATGCGCTGTATGACGCGCATATGAAAGCCTGCAACGTGCTGGACTTCGACGATCTGATCCTTCTGCCGACCCTGCTGCTGCAGCGTAATGAAGAGGTCCGCGAACGCTGGCAGAATAAGATCCGCTACCTGCTGGTGGATGAGTATCAGGATACCAACACCAGCCAGTATGAGCTGGTGAAGCTGCTGGTGGGACAGCGGGCGCGCTTTACGGTGGTAGGCGATGACGATCAGTCGATCTACTCATGGCGCGGCGCGCGGCCGCAGAACCTGGTTCTGCTGAGCCAGGATTTCCCGGCGCTGCAGGTCATCAAACTCGAGCAGAACTACCGCTCTTCCGGCCGGATACTCAAAGCGGCAAATATTCTGATCGCCAATAACCCGCACGTATTTGAGAAGCGCCTCTTTTCCGAGCTGGGCTACGGCGCCGAGCTGAAAGTTCTCTCCGCCAATAGTGAAGAGCACGAAGCGGAGCGGGTGACCGGGGAGCTAATTGCCCACCACTTTATCAATAAAACCCAGTACAAGGATTATGCGATCCTCTACCGCGGCAACCATCAGTCGCGGGTGTTTGAAAAAATGCTGATGCAAAACCGCATCCCCTACAAAATTTCAGGCGGCACCTCATTCTTCTCCCGTCCGGAGATCAAAGACCTGCTGGCCTACCTGCGGGTGTTGACCAACCCGGACGATGACAGCGCGTTCCTGCGCATCGTCAATACGCCGCGGCGGGAGATTGGCCCGGCAACGCTGCAAAAGCTCGGCGAGTGGGCGATGACCCGTAACAAAAGCCTGTTTACCGCCAGCTTTGATATGGGCCTCACCCAGACGCTGACCGGACGCGGCTATGATTCGCTCACCGGCTTTACGCAGTGGCTGGCCGAAGTCCAGCGGCTGGCGGAAAGCGAGCCGATTGTTGCGGTGCGCGATCTGATCCGCGGCATTGACTATGAATCCTGGCTGTATGAAACCTCGCCCGGCCCGAAGGCCGCGGAAATGCGGATGAAAAACGTCAACCAGCTGTTCAGCTGGATGACCGAGATGCTGGAAGGCAGCGATATCGATGAGCCGATGACGCTCACCCAGGTGGTCACCCGCTTTACCCTGCGCGATATGATGGAGCGCGGCGAATCAGACGAGGAGCTGGATCAGGTTCAGCTGATGACCCTGCACGCTTCGAAGGGGCTGGAATTTCCGTACGTCTATCTGGTTGGCATGGAAGAGGGGCTGTTGCCGCACCAGAGCAGTATTGAAGAAGATAACGTCGATGAGGAGCGCCGGCTGGCGTACGTGGGCATCACCCGGGCGCAGAAAGAGCTGACGTTTACGCTGTGTAAAGAGCGCCGCCAGTACGGCGAACTGGTGCGTCCGGAGCCAAGCCGTTTTCTGCTGGAGCTCCCGCAGGACGATCTTATCTGGGAGCAGGCGCGCAAGGTTATCTCGGCGGAAGAACGTATGCACAAAGGACAGGCCAACGTCGCCAACATCCGGGCGATGCTGGCAAAGGCGAAGGAGAAGTAGCGCTCGCCCCGATCTCAGACGACTTCTAAGGCCCAGTGGACATAGCTTTGCCACTGGCACTCCTGCTCAACCATCTCGCTGCCCAGCGGATGGTTTTCCAGCCAGCCTTCCGGCAGCCTCAGCATCAGCTTTTCATCCTCGGCGGTCAGGGTGACGGACGGCAGCAGATCGTCCCGACGGCGGCTGGCAAACAGAATAGCCAGACGCAGCAGGCGGCATAAATGCTCCGCAACCCGAGGCTTGACCGCGTTCTGCTGGTGGAGCGAAGAGAGATCGACCGCGTTGGTTTGGTTGAGCAACAGCGTGGCGAGCAGCTTTTTCTGCGCCGGCGTGAAGCCGGGAAGATCGAGATTGCGCACCAGGTAGGCCGCGTGCTGCGGAGCGGACTTAAAATCAACGCTCAGGCCAATCTCATGCAGGGCGCAGGCGCTCACCAGCAGGTCGCGGCTAAGCGGCTCCAGCTCCCAGTAGCTATCCAGCTGGCTCACCAGGTCTGCCGCCAGGCGGGCGACGCGCTGGGCCTGCTCGGTATCGATCATAAAGCGGCGCTGAATATTACGCAGCGTCCGGCTACGAATATCCTGATCGACCGCCAGATGCAGCATGCCGTAAACCAGGCCTTCGCGCAGCGCGCCGCCGGCCAGAGTCATGCAGCGAATATTTAGCTCGCTAAATATAGCGATGAGAATGGCTAAACCGCTGGGGAAAACTAACGCTCGCTCGAGAGTCAGGCCTTCTATTTCAAGCTCTTCCAGACGCCCGCACTGAATCGCCCGCTGCTTGAGCTGCTGGAGTTTAGCCAGCGTAATGCGCTCATCCATACCCTGCGCCATCATGATTTCCTGCAGCGCCTGAACGGTACCCGAGGCGCCGACGCACACTTTCCAGCCGTGATAGTTCAGCGTATCGGTGATCGGCCGCAGGACTTCGCGCGCCGCATTTTCAGCAAGTTCGAAGTTGTCTTTCGTGAGGTTACGATCGGCGAAGTAGCGTTCCAGCCAGGTGACGCAGCCCATTGGCAGGCTGAAAAGAGAGGTGGTTTGCGCGCCGGTTCCGGTGACCAGTTCGGTACTGGCCCCACCGATATCGACCACCAGGCGCTGGTCTTCACCGCCGGTGGTATGCGCTACGCCCTGATAAATCAGGCGCGCTTCTTCCTCGCCGCTAATGACCTGCACCGGGCAGCCGAGAATATCTCTGGCCTTAGCCAGAAACTCATCGGCATTAACCGCCAGACGCAGCGTTGCGGTCGCGACGACACGAATTTGCGCCGGGGGGATATCCTGCAGGCGCTCGGCGAACAGCCGTAAGCACTGCCAGCCGCGCTCCATCGCCTCCGCGGAGAGCGCGTTGTCGCTATTCAGGCCCGCGGCAAGCCGCACTTTGCGCTTGATACGGCTGAGAGTCTGAATGCTCCCGGCCACCTCGCGAACAACCAACATATGAAAGCTATTAGAGCCAAGATCTATAGCTGCATAAAGCGAGGTGGAACTCATACACTTCATCCTTCAAATTGCCTCTGCGAAAGTAGCGTGCTTATTCGGCCCATCCCAGGGACTCACCCCGATGGGGCCGCTGCAAGCAGCGTTCAAATCCGTCAGACACAGATTTGTCACCCGAACCACTTACTAAAGTAAGTCATTCGGGATTCGCTAACCTTGCGCCCTGATGCATCCCGAACGATTTTGTGTATGACATACTTTACTAGCCTGAACGACGGCGATTGCGAGGCGGTCCGTTGCGGCGCGGGCCGTTGCCCGTGCGTGGACGCGCCAGGCGCAGCGGCCGCGGCAGATCGGTCATCAGCACGTCTGGGTTGTACTTGCTTACCGGGATTGAGTGCCCGATATAGGTTTCAATCGCCGGCAGGTTCAGCGCGTACTCTTCACAGGCCAGGCTGATGGAGTGGCCGCTGGCGCCAGCACGACCGGTACGGCCAATGCGGTGTACGTAGTCTTCGCAGTCGTCCGGCAGGTCGAAGTTAAAGACGTGGGTGACGGCCGGGATATGCAGACCGCGTGCCGCAACGTCCGTTGCCACCAGAATATCAATATCGCCACGGGTAAACTCTTCGAGGATACGCAGGCGTTTTTTCTGCGCGACGTCGCCGGTCAACAGGCCAACGCGATGACCGTCAGCGGCGAGGTGGCCCCAGATATCTTCACAGCGATGCTTGGTGTTGGCGAAGATAATGGCGCGATCCGGCCACTCTTCTTCGATCAGCGTCTGCAGCAGGCGCATTTTCTCTACGTTGGAAGGATAGAACAGCTCTTCCTTAATACGGTGACCCGTTTTCTGTTCTGGTTCGACTTCAACGTATTCGGCGTTGTTCATCTGCTCAAACGCCAGTTCGCGTACCCGGTAGGAAAGGGTGGCGGAGAACAGCATGTTCAGGCGCTGGTTAGCCTGCGGCATACGACGGAACAGCCAGCGGATATCTTTAATAAAGCCGAGATCGTACATGCGATCGGCTTCGTCGAGGACGACAACCTGAATAGCGCCAAGGTTGATATGATTTTGTTTGGCGTAGTCGATAAGACGACCGGTAGTCCCGATCAGAATGTCGACGCCGCTCTCCAGCACTTTCAGCTGCTTGTCGTAGCCATCGCCGCCGTACGCCAGACCGAGCTTCAGGCCGGTGGCCTGCGCCAGCGGTTCCGCGTCAGCATGGATCTGTACAGCCAGCTCACGCGTTGGCGCCATGATCAGCGCACGCGGTTGGTTAACCTGGCGCTCAGCGATAGCAGGGTGAGAGAGAAGATAATGAAACGTTGACGTCAGGAACGCCATCGTTTTACCGGTACCGGTTTGCGCCTGCCCGGCGACGTCTCGACCTTCCAGCGTTAGCGGAAGAGCGAGTGCCTGAATGGGCGTACAATTATGAAACCCTTTCTTTTCAAGGGCTTCGATAACTGCCGGGTGCAGGGCGAAGTCGGAAAACTTCTGTTCTGTTAAATGTGTTTTGCTCATAGTGTGGTAGAATATCAGCTAACTATTGCATTAAGAAAGCGTATCCGTTGAAATAACGTCAACCTTTCGTTGGCTATACGCGAAATTACTGAAGGTGCTCTGCGGCAACCGAATGAATCTTCGAAAGCTTAGACTACTAAGCGGACCGGCGGTGAATAATCTACCGGTAACGGTTTGAACACGGTTTGCTTTGACTCCTGCGCGGCGAGGTCCATGATGGACCGGGTCGCACAGGCTGTCAGTTACAGAGGCATCCTGAAGGATAACGTGTATAACGTAGCATTAACGCGTCGTTGATGTCTGCGACACCAGCACACCAGGCTTATTCCTGTGGAGTTAAATATGAGCGATAAAATTATTCACCTGACTGACGACAGTTTTGACACGGACGTACTCAAGGCTGACGGGCTAATCCTCGTCGATTTCTGGGCAGAGTGGTGTGGTCCGTGCAAAATGATCGCCCCGATTCTGGATGAGATCGCTGGCGAGTATGAGGGCAAGCTGACCGTTGCGAAACTGAACATCGATCAGAACCCGGGCACCGCGCCGAAATACGGCATCCGCGGCATCCCGACTCTGCTGCTGTTTAAGAACGGCGAAGTGGCGGCAACCAAAGTTGGCGCACTGTCTAAAGGCCAGCTGAAAGACTTCCTCGACGCCAATCTGGCGTAATCAGTTTGCCATTCCGGCGTCCGGATTCCTATTTTTTGCGGAACTCTGGACGCCCGGCTTGAGTCGTGCTAAGTTAACTTCAGACTTCGTTTTAAACATACCTTTATTGTTTGAATCTTGCTTTACCCGAAGCATCCCGCAGAAATGCGCGTGAAGCTAAAAATTCCGGGCTTATCACTCATTCCGTTTTGTCGTTTCAGCTCTGCGTTCTTTCCTGTGACCAGGCAACGTACAGACACGAGATGTAGGCCGCTAACAGGCATGGATGTTCCTGCCATACCATTCACAACATGAAGTTCGAGTTCTACCCCGAGTTTAAGAACCCACACCATTATGAATCTTACCGAATTAAAGAATACGCCGGTTTCTGAGCTGATTACTCTCGGCGAAAATATGGGGCTGGAAAACCTGGCCCGTATGCGTAAGCAGGATATTATTTTTGCCATCCTCAAGCAGCATTCGAAGAGTGGCGAAGATATCTTTGGCGATGGCGTACTGGAGATACTGCAGGATGGATTTGGTTTCCTCCGCTCTGCAGACAGCTCCTATCTCGCCGGTCCCGACGACATCTACGTATCCCCTAGCCAAATCCGCCGTTTCAACCTTCGCACTGGTGACACCATTTCCGGTAAGATTCGTCCTCCTAAAGAGGGTGAGCGTTACTTTGCGCTGTTGAAAGTCAACGAAGTTAACTACGACAAGCCGGAAAACGCGCGTAATAAGATCCTGTTCGAGAACTTAACGCCGCTGCACGCAAACTCACGTCTGCGTATGGAGCGTGGTAACGGCTCGACTGAAGACTTAACCGCTCGCGTCCTGGATCTGGCTTCGCCGATCGGTCGCGGTCAGCGTGGTCTGATTGTTGCTCCGCCGAAAGCCGGTAAAACGATGCTGCTGCAGAATATTGCGCAGAGCATCGCTTACAACCATCCTGACTGCGTGCTGATGGTCCTGCTGATCGACGAACGTCCGGAAGAAGTGACCGAGATGCAGCGTCTGGTTAAAGGTGAAGTTGTTGCTTCTACCTTTGACGAACCCGCATCCCGTCACGTTCAGGTTGCCGAGATGGTTATCGAGAAGGCCAAGCGCCTGGTTGAGCATAAGAAAGACGTTATCATTCTGCTCGACTCCATCACCCGTCTGGCTCGCGCCTACAACACCGTCGTACCGGCTTCCGGTAAAGTTCTGACCGGTGGTGTGGATGCCAACGCCCTGCACCGTCCGAAGCGTTTCTTCGGTGCTGCGCGTAACGTCGAAGAGGGCGGCAGCCTGACTATCATCGCTACGGCGCTGATCGACACCGGCTCCAAGATGGACGAAGTTATCTACGAAGAGTTTAAAGGCACCGGTAACATGGAGCTGCACCTCTCGCGTAAGATCGCAGAAAAACGCGTCTTCCCGGCTATCGATTACAACCGTTCCGGTACGCGTAAAGAAGAGCTGCTCACCACTCAGGAAGAGCTGCAGAAGATGTGGATCCTGCGCAAAATCATCCATCCGATGGGTGAAATCGACGCGATGGAGTTCCTCATCAACAAGCTGGCTATGACCAAAACTAACGATGACTTCTTCGACATGATGAAGCGTTCGTAAGTTTAAAAAAGCTGAAAAACGCCACGCAACCGCGTGGCGTTTTGTTTTTGGGATTTGTATGATCCAGAAAGGGAAATCGGAGCGGGTATTATCGTATGATGAACGCGCCTCTCCTGGCAGAGATAACTTTAACAGACTAAAATCTATACAATAAATTTGTAATGATCTGCATTACCCCTTCAGGAGTTGAGACATCGTCGTTATACTTCCCGGATTAACCATGCTGAGAGCACATGCGTTGTGAATTTACTCACTGCTATTACTGAATTAATCAGTATTTTCTTATTCACTACCCTTTTTATATTTGTGGCTCGCAAGGCGGCAAAAAAGGTTGGGTTAGTCGATAAGCCTAACTATCGAAAACGGCATCAGGGTCTGGTTCCGTTAGTGGGTGGGATCTCAGTTTACGCGGGTATTTGTTTTACATTTGCGATCGCGGATTATTACATTCCCCATGCTTCGCTGTACCTGGCGTGCGCCGGTATTCTGGTCCTGGTCGGCGCGCTGGATGACCGATTTGATATCAGCGTAAAAATTCGTGCGGTTATGCAGGCCGCCATTGCCGTCGTCATGATGATGGCAGGAAACCTGCATCTTAGCAGCCTCGGTTTTATTTTTGGCTCATGGGAGCTGGTGCTCGGCCCCTTCGGTTTCTTCCTCACTCTTTTTGCCGTTTGGGCAGCAATTAACGCCTTTAATATGGTTGATGGCATCGACGGCCTGCTCGGCGGTCTGTCATCGGTCTCCTTTGCGGCAACGGGCATCATCCTGTGGTTTGATGGCCAGTACAGCCTGGCAATGTGGTGTTTTGCGATGATTGCCGCCATTCTGCCCTATATTTTACTTAACCTCGGTGCGCTTGGCCGTCGCTATAAGGTCTTTATGGGCGATGCCGGCAGCACCATGATTGGCTTCACCATTATCTGGATCCTGCTGGAAACCACGCAGGGTAAAACGCATCCCATTAGCCCGGTGACCGCGCTGTGGATTATTGCGATTCCGTTGATGGATATGGTGGCGATTATGTATCGTCGCCTGCGCAAGGGCATGAGTCCGTTCTCTCCGGACCGCCAGCACATTCATCATTTGATCATGCGCGCTGGGTTTACTTCCCGGCAGGCATTCGTCCTGATCACGCTGGCCGCCGCTTTACTGGCGCTGGTAGGGGTGGTGGCGGAATATACCCGTATCGTTCCTGAATGGGTGATGTTAATACTCTTTTTGTTAGCCTTCTTCCTTTACGGCTACTGCATTAAACGCGCCTGGAAAGTGGCGCGCCTGGTTAAGCGCATCAGACGCAGAATACGGCGACACAGCAGCAATAATCCAAAATTAACCAAGTAGAACTGGGGACGTGATGACTCAACCATTACCGGGAGCACAAGCAGTGAACGTTGAGAATGAGCTGGATATTCGCGGGCTGTTTCGCGCCTTATGGGCAGGGAAAATTTGGATAGCAGGGATGGCCGTGCTGTTTGCGCTGATCGTACTGGTTTATGCCTTTTTTGCTCGCCAGGAGTGGAGCGCGACGGCAATTACCGACCGGCCAACCGTAAATATGCTGGGCAGCTACTACTCGCAGCAGCAGTTTTTACGCAATCTCGATATCAAAGCCAACCTGGCTTCGGTCGATCAGCCTTCGGCAATGGACGACGCCTATAAAGAGTTCATCATGCAGCAGGGGTCCTGGGATACCCGGCGTGATTTCTGGCTGCAAACCGACTATTACAAACAGCGCCAGTCGGGTAATTCTCGCGCCGATGCCGCGCTGCTGGACGATCTGATTAACAATATTCAGTTTATGCCGGGTGATGCGGTAAAGAATACCAACGATAGCGTGAAGCTGACGGCCGAGACCGCGCCGGATGCCAATAATCTGCTGCGTCAGTACGTAGCGTTTGCCAGCCAGCGCGCGGCGGGCCACCTGAATGACGAGCTCAAGGGCGCCTGGGCGGCACGTACCGTGCAGATGAAAGCGCAGGTTAAGCGTCAGGAAGAGGTCGCGCGTGAGATTTTCAACCGCCGTACCCATAGCGTGGAACAGGCGCTGAAAATCGCCCAGCAGCATAATATTTCCCGCAGTGAGACCGATATTCCTGCCGAGCAGCTGCCGGATTCCGAGCTGTTTTTACTCGGCAGGCCGATGCTGCAGGCGCGGTTAGAAAATCTGCAAGCGGTAGGTCCGGAATACGACCTTGACTATGACCAGAGCCGCGCGATGCTGAATACCCTGAACGTTGGGCCGACTTTAGATCCGCGTTTTCAGACTTACCGGTATTTGCGTACGCCGGAAGAACCTGTAAAACGCGATAGCCCGCGCCGCGTATTTCTGATGGTGATGTGGGGGATTGTGGGCGCGCTCATCGGCGCAGGCGTGGCGTTATCGCGGCGTCGTATCCAGTGAATGCGGCCTGTGATGAAGGTCATGCGGACTTCATCACCTAATCGAAGAGAATCGATGTGAAAGTACTAACTGTATTTGGCACAAGACCCGAAGCCATCAAAATGGCACCGCTGGTTCATGCGCTGGCCAGAGACCCTCATTTTGAGGCGAAAGTGTGCGTAACCGCGCAGCACCGGGAGATGCTCGATCAGGTGCTGAAGCTGTTTGCTATTGTTCCGGATTACGACCTGAATATCATGCAGCCGGGCCAGGGCCTGACGGAGATTACCTGCCGCATCCTTGAAGGGCTGAAGCCGGTCCTCGAGTCGTTTAAGCCTGACGTTGTGCTGGTGCATGGCGATACCACCACCACGATGGCGGCGAGCCTCGCCGCTTTCTATCAGCGAATCCCGGTGGGGCACGTTGAGGCGGGACTGCGCACCGGCGATCTCAGCTCGCCGTGGCCGGAAGAGGGTAACCGGACGTTAACCGGGCGGCTGGCAACCTGGCATTTTGCGCCGACGGAGACCTCGCGGCAGAACCTGCTGCGGGAGAACGTTGCCGATAGTCATATCACGGTCACCGGCAATACGGTTATCGATGCGCTGTTCTGGGTTCGCGATCGCGTATTGGGCGATGAGGCGCTGCGCATCGAACTGATGCAGCGCTATCCGTTCCTGGCTAACGGAAAGAAGATGATCCTGGTCACCGGCCACCGTCGCGAAAGCTTCGGCCGCGGGTTTGAGCAGATCTGCCACGCGCTGGCGGAAATTGCGGCCAGCCATCCCGATGTACAAATTGTCTATCCGGTGCACCTGAACCCAAACGTCAGCGAGCCGGTAAACCGCATTCTTGGTCATGTTGATAACGTGATTTTGATCGAACCGCAGGATTACCTGCCGTTTGTCTGGCTGATGGATCGCGCATGGCTGATCCTCACTGACTCCGGCGGTATTCAGGAAGAAGCCCCTTCGCTGGGCAAACCGGTTCTGGTGATGCGCGAGATGACGGAACGGCCGGAAGCGGTAGCCGCAGGCACCGTTACGCTGGTCGGTACCGATAGCCAGCGCATCGTCGCGGAAGTCACGAATCTGCTGAACAACGATGCCGCATACCAGGCGATGAGCCGGGCGCACAACCCTTACGGCGATGGGCAGGCATGTAGCCGCATTGTGACCGCACTTAAAAATAATCAGGTAACGCTATGAGTTTTTCTACCATTTCAGTGATTGGCCTTGGGTATATCGGTTTGCCAACCGCTGCCGCGTTCGCCTCCCGGCAAAAGCGGGTGGTGGGCGTTGATGTTAATCAGCACGCGGTGGAGACCATTAACCGCGGCGAGATTCATATCGTGGAACCGGATTTGGCCAGCGTGGTTAAGACCGCGGTCGAGCAGGGCTATTTAAGCGCCACCACCGTGCCGGTGGAAGCGGACGCCTATCTGATTGCCGTACCGACGCCGTTTAAGGATCTGCACGAGCCGGATATGGTCTTCGTCGAGTCGGCGGCAAAATCAATAGCGCCGGTGCTGAAGAAGGGGGCGCTGGTTATCCTTGAGTCCACCTCTCCCGTCGGGGCGACGGAGTTGATGGCGAGCTGGCTGGCCGAGCTGCGCCCCGATCTGAGCTTCCCGCAGCAGGCAGGCGAAGCGGCGGACGTCAATATCGCCTACTGCCCGGAACGCGTGCTGCCGGGCCAGGTGATGGTTGAGCTGATTAAAAACGACCGCGTGATTGGCGGTATGTCCCCGGTCTGTTCTGCCCGCGCCAGCGAGCTGTATAAAATTTTCCTCGAAGGCGAGTGCGTGGTGACCAACTCCCGCACCGCAGAGATGTGCAAGCTGACCGAAAATAGCTTCCGCGACGTCAATATCGCCTTTGCTAACGAACTGTCGCTGATCTGCGCCGAGCAGGAAATTAACGTCTGGGAGCTGATTCGCCTGGCGAACCGCCATCCGCGCGTCAATATTCTGCAGCCGGGGCCGGGCGTTGGCGGCCACTGTATCGCGGTCGATCCGTGGTTTATCGTGGCGCAAAATCCGCAGCAGGCGCGGCTGATCCGCACCGCGCGGGAGGTCAACGACCATAAGCCCGAATGGGTTATCGAGCAGGCGAAGGCGCGGGTGGCCGAGTGTCTTGCCGCCAGCAACCGGCGCGCCAGCGAGCTGAAAATCGCCTGCTTTGGCCTAGCCTTCAAGCCGAACATCGACGATCTGCGCGAAAGCCCGGCGATGGCTATCGCCATGCAAATTGCGGCCTGGCACAGCGGTGAAACGCTGGTTGTCGAACCCAATATTCACCAGCTGCCGAAGAAGCTCGAGGGTCTGTGCACCCTGGCATCGCTGAGCGATGCTCTGGCAAACGCCGATGTACTGGTGATGCTGGTCGATCACCATGAGTTCAAAGCGATCGGCGGCGACAGCGTAACCCAGGCATTTATCGTCGATACCAAAGGGGTATGGCGGTGAGAACGATTCTGGTCACCGCTATGAACCAAGGCCCGATCCCTGGCTCCGGCTATGGCCAATACTTACTGGATCTCGTCCGTGTCCGTCCGCGCCAGTATTGAACCCCTGGAGTGGGAAAATCGCTTCTTTGGCGTTAACAGCGCGATCGTGCGCTTTCGACACGACGCTCCGCCGCTGACGAGCCAGGCGCTGACCGGCTGGTCGCGTCTGCAGGCGAAGATTGCGGCGGAGGATACCGAACGGCTGGACGCCCTACAGCAGCTGGGCTTCCAGCTGGTTGAAGGGGAAGTCGATCTGGCGCTGCCGGCCGGGACGGCAGACGATCTCGGGTGCGAAATCGCCACCGCCGCGGACATCCCGCGCCTGCGGGAGCTGGCGGCGCAGGCGTTTGCCCTCAGCCGCTTTCGCGCGCCGTGGTATGCCGCTGATGCCAGCGGTCGTTTCTACGCCCAATGGATTGAAAATGCGGTGCTGGGGACCTTTGATAACCAGTGCCTGATTTTCCGCACCTCCGACGGCGATATCCGCGCTTTTGTCTCCCTGCGTCAGCTCAACGCCACGGACGCCCGGATCGGCCTGCTGGCCGGTCGCGGCGCCGGCGCTGAGCTGATGCAGGCGGCGCGAAGCTGGGCCGGATCGCGCGGGCTCTCTACACTGCGGGTGGCGACCCAGATGGGTAATACCGCCGCGCTTAAACGTTATATTCTCAGCGGTGCGAATGTGGAAAACACCGCGTACTGGTTATACAGGTGACATGATGATTCCATTTAACGCGCCGCCGGTGGTGGGAACCGAGCTTGATTATATGCAGTCTGCGATGGGCAGCGGCAAGCTGTGCGGCGACGGCGGATTTACCCGCCGCTGCCAGCAGTGGATGGAGCAGCGCTTCGGCACGGTAAAAGCGCTGCTGACCCCGTCCTGTACCGCTTCGCTGGAGATGGCGGCGCTGCTGCTGGATATCCAGCCGGGCGACGAAGTCATTATGCCGAGCTATACCTTCGTCTCTACCGCCAACGCCTTTGTGCTGCGCGGAGCCAAAATTGTCTTTGTCGATATCCGCCGCGATACCATGAATATCGATGAAACGCTGATCGAAGCCGCCATTACTGAGAAGACCCGGGCGATTGTGCCGGTTCACTATGCCGGCGTTGCCTGCGAGATGGACACCATCATGGCCATTGCCAGCAGGCACAACCTGTTCGTGGTGGAGGATGCCGCTCAGGGCGTCATGTCGACCTACAAAGGGCGCGCGCTCGGAACCATCGGGCACATCGGCTGCTTTAGCTTCCATGAAACCAAAAACTATACCGCCGGCGGCGAAGGCGGGGCGACGCTGATCAACGATCGCCAGCTGGTCGAGCGCGCGGAAATCATTCGTGAAAAAGGCACCAACCGCAGCCAGTTCTTCCGCGGACTGGTGGATAAGTACACCTGGCGCGATATCGGCTCCAGCTATCTGATGTCCGACCTGCAGGCCGCCTATCTGTGGGCGCAGCTGGAAGCGGCGGAGAAAATTAATCAGCAGCGCCTGACGCTGTGGCAGAGCTATTACGACGCGCTGCTGCCGCTGGCGCGCGCCGGGCGCATCGAGCTGCCGATTGTCCCTGCTGACTGCGGGCACAACGCGCATATGTTCTATATCAAGCTGCGGGATATCGACGACCGCAGCAGGCTGATCGCGTGGCTGAAAGAGGCCGAGATTCTCGCCGTCTTCCACTATATCCCGCTGCACAGCTGCCCGGCAGGGGAGAACTTCGGCGAGTTCCGCGGCGAAGACCGTTTTACCACCCAGGAGAGCGAGCGCCTGCTGCGTCTGCCGCTATTCTACAATCTGTCGTCGGTTAACCAGCGGACGGTGATTAACTCGCTGCTGAGCTACTTCTCCTGATATGTCGCTGGCAAAAGCTTCCCTGTGGACCGCGGCGTCCACCCTGGTCAAAATCGGTGCCGGACTGCTGGTGGTTAAGCTGCTGGCCGTCTCCTTCGGGCCGGCGGGCGTAGGTCAGGCCGGTAACTTTCGCCAGCTGGTCACCGTGCTTGGCGTCCTCGCCGGCGCCGGTATTTTCAACGGCGTAACCAAGCTGGTGGCGCAGCATCATGACGATCGCCGGCAGTTGGATAAGGTAGTCGGCACCTCCTCTTCGATGGTGCTGGGCTTTTCGACGCTGCTGGCGATTATCTTTTTACTCGCCGCGGCGCCGATTAGCCAGGGGCTGTTTGGTCATACGCAGTACCAGGGGCTGGTGCGGCTGGTAGCGCTGGTGCAGATGGGCATTGCCTGGGCTAACTTTCTGCTGGCGCTGATAAAAGGCTTCCGCGATGCGGCGGGGAACGCGGTATCGCTGATTGCCGGTAGCCTGATCGGCGTGGTGGCATACTATGCCTGTTACCATTTCGGCGGCTATCAGGGTGCGCTGCTAGGGCTGGCGCTGGTTCCCGCGCTGGTGGTGGTTCCGGCGGCTATCGTGTTGTGGCGGCGGGGGAGTATCCCGCTTAGCGCGCTGCGCCCGCGCTGGGATAACGGCCTGGCGGGGCAGCTGTCAAAATTTACCCTGATGGCGCTGATTACCTCGGTAACGCTGCCGGTCGCTTACGTGATGATGCGTAACCTGCTGGCGGAGCATTACGGCTGGGAGGCGGTGGGGATCTGGCAGGGGGTGAGCAGTATTTCCGACGCCTATCTGCAGTTCATTACCGCGTCGTTCAGCGTCTATTTGCTGCCTACGCTCTCCCGGCTAACCGCCAAAGCGGATATTACCCGCGAGATCGGCAAATCGTTAAAATTTGTCCTGCCGGCGGTGGCGGCGGCAAGCCTGACCGTCTGGCTACTGCGCGACTTTGCCATCTGGCTGCTGTTTTCCGAACGCTTTACGGCGATGCGTGACCTGTTTGCCTGGCAGCTGGTGGGCGACGTCCTTAAGGTCGGAGCCTATGTTTACGGCTACCTGGTGATCGCCAAAGCATCACTGCGTTTTTATATTCTGACGGAAATCAGCCAGTTCACGCTGTTGACCGCCTTCTCACACTGGCTTATTCCGGCGCACGGCGCAGTTGGCGCAGCGCAGGCGTATATGGCTACGTATATTGTTTATTTCGCCCTTTGTAGCGGCGTGTTTTTACTTTGGCGTAAACGGGCATGACAGCACTGATACACGTACTGGGATCGGATATTCCGCACCACAATCAGACCGTTCTGCGGTTCTTTAATGACGAGCTGGCCGCCGGCGACGAGCAGGCGCGCAGGTTTATGGTGGTCGGTGAAGCAGCGGGCGTCCGCGAGGCGTATCCGGCGCTATCCATCACCTGTTATCCCGGAAAGAAATCGCTGGCGCAGGCGGTCATCTCCGCGGCGAAAGCGGATCGGCGCCAGCGCTTTTTCTTCCACGGTCAGTTCAATACCGGCCTGTGGCTGGCGCTGCTCGGCGGTGGAATTCGCCCTTCCCAGTTCAACTGGCATATCTGGGGCGCCGATCTGTATGAGAATTCGTCCAGCCTGAAGTTCCGGCTTTTCTATCCGCTGCGCCGTATGGCGCAGGGGCGCGTGGGGCGCGTTTTCGCCACCCGCGGCGACCTGAGCTGGTTTGCCCGCCGCCACCCAAAGGTGGCGGGAGAGCTGCTCTATTTCCCGACCCGGATGGATCCGGCGCTGAATACGCTGGCGGATAGCGCCCCGCGCGCCGAAGCGCTGACCATTCTGGTAGGCAACTCCGGCGATCGCAGCAATGAACATATTGCGGCGCTGCGCGCTATTCATCAGCAGTTTGGCGATACGGTAAACGTGATCGTCCCGATGGGCTATCCGGCCAACAATGCGGAATATATTAGCGAAGTGCGCGCGGCGGGCGCGGCGTTGTTTAGCGCCGGGAATTTACAGGTGCTCAGCGACAGGCTGGAATTCAACGATTACCTGGCGCTGCTGCGCCGCTGCGATCTGGGCTATTTTCTCTTTGCCCGCCAGCAGGGGATCGGTACGCTGTGCCTGCTGATTCAGGCGGGTATTCCCTGCGTCCTGAATCGGGAGAATCCGTTCTGGCAGGATATGACGGAGCAGAATATTCCGGTACTGTTTACCGGCGATACCCTGGATGTTGCCGTGGTACGCGAGGCCCAACGTCAGCTGGCGAACGTTGATAAGAACCAGATTGCTTTCTTCCGGCCAAACTACCTGACGGGCTGGCAGCGGGCATTGCAGATTGCCTCGGGGGTGAGCGCATGACATTAATGCAATTTAGCGGGCTGCTGGTGGTCTGGCTGCTGTCGTCGCTGTTTATTGCCACCGCCACGTATTTTGAGTTTCGCCGGGTGCGCTTTAACTTCAACGTCTTCTTTTCGCTGCTGTTTCTGCTGACTTTCTTCTTCGGCTTCCCGCTGACCAGCATTCTGGTCTTCCGCTTTGACGTCAGCGTTGCGCCGCCGGAAGTGCTGCTGGAAACCCTGCTGGTGTCGGTGTGCTTTTACGCGGTGTATTACGTCACCTACAAAACGCGGCTGCGTTCGTCCGCGCACGATCGCCAGCGCCGTCCGCTGTTCACCATGAACCGCGTGGAGACCCATCTGGCATGGATGATTCTGCTGGCCGTTGCGCTGCTGTGCGTCGGCATTTTCTTTGCCCACAACGGATTCCTGCTGTTCAGGCTCAACTCCTATAGCCAGATCTTCTCCAGCGAAGTGTCCGGCGTGGCGCTGAAGCGCTTTTTCTATTTCTTTATTCCGGCGATGCTGGTGGTCTACTTCCTGCGCCAGGACTATAAGGCGTGGATTTTCTTCCTTATCAGCACCACCGCCTTTGGTCTGCTGACCTACGCTATCGTCGGCGGCACGCGGGCGAACATCATTATCGCCTTCGCCATCTTCCTGTTTATCGGCATTATTCGCGGCTGGATAAGCCTGTGGATGCTGGCTGCGGCCGGCGTGCTGGGTATCGTCGGTATGTTCTGGCTGGCCCTGAAGCGTTACGGGATGAACGTCAGCGGCGATGAGGCGTTTTATACCTTCCTGTACCTGACCCGCGATACCTTCTCGCCGTGGGAGAACCTGGCGCTGCTGCTGCAGAACTACGATAAGATAGCGTTCCAGGGGCTGGCGCCGATGATCAGGGATTTCTACGTCTTTATCCCCAGCTGGATGTGGCACGGCCGGCCTTCGATGGTTCTGAATACTGCCAACTACTTCACCTGGGAAGTGCTGAATAATCACTCCGGGCTGGCTATCTCGCCCACGCTGATTGGTTCGCTGGTGGTGATGGGCGGAGTGTGGTTTGTTCCGCTTGGGGCGGTCGCGGTCGGGCTGATTATTAAGTGGTTTGACTGGCTGTATGAGCTTGGCAACCGGGAGAACAACCGCTACAAGGCGGCCATTCTGCATAGTTTCTGTTTTGGCGCTATCTTCAATATGATCGTGCTGGCACGCGAAGGGCTGGATTCTTTCGGCTCTCGCGTGGTGTTTTTCCTCGTGATCTTTGGTATCTGCCTGCTGGCGGCGAAGTTGCTGTACTGGTTCCTGGATAGCGTAGGACTGATTCATAAGCGGACCAAACCGCTTTCGCAACCTCAGGTCTGATAAGGATTAACATGTCTGAGAGTACTTCCGCGCCGTTGTATCTGCTGAGAGGTTTACAGCTCATCGGGTGGCGCGACATGCAGCACGCACTGGATTTTCTCTACGCTGACGGCGCCATTCGTCAGGGTACGCTGGTGGCGATCAACGCCGAAAAGATGCTGGCAGTCGAGGACGATCCCGAGGTTCGGGCGCTGATTGAAGCGGCAGAATTTAAATATGCCGACGGTATTAGCGTGGTGCGTTCATTACGTAAAAAATATCCTCAGGCCCAGGTATCGCGCGTGGCGGGGGCCGACCTGTGGGAAGCCCTGATGGAGCGCGCCGGAGCCCAGGGCACGCCGGTCTTTCTGATCGGCGGCAAGCCGGAGGTGCTGGCCCAGACCTGTACGCAGCTGCGCCAGCGCTGGAATGTTAACATCGTCGGCAGCCAGGACGGCTATTTCTCCGCCGACCACCGCCAGGCGCTGTTTGAGCGCGTCCGCGACAGCGGGGCCAGGATTGTCACCGTGGCGATGGGTTCACCGCGCCAGGAGATCCTGATGCGCGACTGCCGGCGGGTTTATCCGCAGGCGCTCTATATGGGCGTGGGCGGCACCTACGACGTATTTACCGGCCACGTTCACCGGGCCCCCAGGTTCTGGCAGAACATGGGGCTGGAGTGGTTCTATCGTTTGATATCACAGCCGAGCCGGATTAAAAGACAGATCAGGCTGCTGCGATATTTACGTTGGTATTATACCGGTCAGCTCTAATATTCCACTGCAAACCGGCGAGTTTTCACACATATTCTGTGTAATGTATTCACCTGGCTGATACTTTATTTGCCATTTCGGCAAAATTAATTAACCATTCGCATGCTTAATGCGCGCCGGCACTCTTTGCCGGCGTGCAGGCAGGGCTATTTCCTTTCACACATTTATAAAAATAACCGGTATATGCGCGGGACCTTCAGAAGGGCATCAAGGCGGCTTATCAGCTAACTTTCCGACATCCATCATGATGACGGAGGGATGGGTGCGTGCTGCCAATAGCGAGGCCGTTCGGCGGGGAACGAGTAAAACCCGGAGCAGGGCAAACACAAGAGGGTATATGACTGAGAAAAAAGCGGAACTTCAGCGCGGGCTGGAGGCCAGGCACATTGAGCTAATCGCCCTTGGCGGTACGATTGGCGTCGGTTTATTTATGGGATCGGCGAGTACGCTGAAGTGGGCCGGCCCGTCGGTCCTGCTGGCGTATATTATTGCGGGCTTATTTGTCTTCTTTATCATGCGTTCGATGGGGGAGATGCTGTTCCTCGAACCGGTAACCGGCTCGTTCGCCGTTTACGCTCACCGCTATATGAGCCCGTTCTTCGGCTATTTGACCGCCTGGTCCTACTGGTTTATGTGGATGGCGGTAGGGATATCGGAGATTACGGCCATCGGGGTTTACGTCCAGTTCTGGTTCCCTGAGATGGCGCAGTGGATACCGGCCCTGATTGCCGTTGGGCTGGTGGCGTTGGCGAATCTGGCGGCGGTACGCCTGTACGGCGAGATCGAGTTCTGGTTTGCGATGATTAAGGTCACGACCATCATCGTGATGATTGTGGTCGGGCTGGGGGTGATTTTCTTTGGCTTTGGTAACGGCGGGCACTCTATCGGCTTTGGCAACCTGACCGAACACGGCGGCTTCTTTGCCGGCGGCTGGAAGGGCTTCCTGACCGCGCTCTGTATTGTTGTTGCCTCCTACCAGGGCGTTGAGCTTATCGGTATTACCGCCGGAGAAGCGAAGAATCCGCAGGTGACCCTGCGCAGCGCGGTCGGCAAAGTTCTGTGGCGTATCCTTATTTTTTACGTAGGCGCCATTTTCGTCATTGTGACTATCTTCCCGTGGAATCAGATTGGCTCCGGCGGCAGCCCGTTCGTACTGACCTTTGCGAAGATTGGCATCACCGCTGCGGCGGGCATTATCAACTTTGTGGTTCTGACGGCCGCGCTTTCCGGCTGCAATAGCGGAATGTACAGCTGTGGCCGCATGCTCTACGCGCTGGCAAAAAACCGCCAGCTGCCGGCGGCAGTCGGCAAGGTCTCCCGCAGCGGCGTACCGGCGGTCGGCGTCGCGCTGTCGATCCTGATCCTGCTGGTGGGCTCCTGCCTGAACTATATTATTCCCAATCCGCAGCGGGTGTTCGTCTACGTCTACAGCGCCAGCGTGCTGCCGGGTATGGTGCCGTGGTTTGTGATCCTGATTAGCCAGCTGCGTTTTCGCCGCGCGCATCAGGAGGCGATGGCCAGCCACCCGTTCCGCTCGCTGCTCTTCCCATGGGCGAACTATATTACGATGGCGTTTCTGGTTTGCGTGCTGATCGGCATGGGTTTTAACGAAGATACCCGGATGTCGCTGTTTGTCGGAATTCTTTTTCTGGCCCTGGTTACCCTTATTTATAAGGTTTTTGGCCTCGGGCGGCATGGAAATGTCGATAAAGCGGCTGAATAAGCAGCAAAGCGCATAAAGTGTGAGCAAACGGAAATTTTATTTAAAAAGGCACTAGACAGCGGGGGGGGAAGTCCGTAATATCCGACCCCGCAACGGCGCTAAGCGCCCGTAGCTCAGCTGGATAGAGCGCTGCCCTCCGGAGGCAGAGGTCTCAGGTTCGAATCCTGTCGGGCGCACCATTTAACCCGGTGCTTGAGCTGCGGTGGAATGTTTTAGACATTGCCGCGTGAAAAGATTTGTAGTGGTGGCTATAGCTCAGTTGGTAGAGCCCTGGATTGTGATTCCAGTTGTCGTGGGTTCGAATCCCATTAGCCACCCCATTATTTGATAGAGTTGTGAATTGCGAAGGTGGCGGAATTGGTAGACGCGCTAGCTTCAGGTGTTAGTGTCCTTAGGATGTGGGGGTTCGAGTCCCCCCCCTCGCACCACGACTTTAAAGAATTGAACTAAAAATTCAAAAAGCAGTATATCGGCGAGTAGCGCAGCTTGGTAGCGCAACTGGTTTGGGACCAGTGGGTCGGAGGTTCGAATCCTCTCTCGCCGACCAATTTTGAACCCCGCTTCGGCGGGGTTTTTTGTTTTCTGATATTGCAAAAAATCCTCGTATCTTCCTGATTTAAAAAATAAAAACTCCCTGCTTCTACCGCCATTATTTGTCCAGAAAACTCCCAATTCACCATCGGGGGAGATGTCATCTCCACAGAACCTGTGCGATAATAAACGGGTAGATGCTCATTCCATCTCTTATGTTCGCCTTAGTGCCTCATAAACTCAGGAATGACGCAGAGCCGTTTACGGTGCTTATCGTCCACTGACAGATGTCGCCATTATCTGGTCTCATCAAACACCATGGACACGACGTTGAGTGAAGCACCCAATTTGTTGTCAAACAGACCTGTTTTAACGCCCGCCCTGATTATCAGTGCGGGCGTTTTTTTCTTTCAGGGACCGGTAAGAAAAGGGCAGGGGATAAACAGAGAAGGGGCGCGGCGAGAAGAGCGCTGTCGCCCCTGATGAGGCGACAGCGGCTGGGACGGCTACTGCGGCGTATTGTTCTGCAGGGTTAGCAGCAGGCCGTCGCGGCGCAGAGTGGCGGCCTCTTCCGGCTGGTGCAGGCGGTCGAGCGTATCCGCCAGCCAGGCGTAGTCAAACGCATCCGGGCGCTGCTTCAGGGCGGCGCGGAACGCGATGCTGGCCTCCTGCCATTCGCCATGGCGCATCAGCGATTGCCCCAGCGTACTCCACAGCAGCGGACGATCGCCGACGGTTTTGATCTGCTGGCGCAGCACTTTTTCCAGCTGTTCCGGATTATTGGTCTTCAGGCGCGGGATAAGCATCACCAGACGATCGTCATACTGCTTTTTCAGGCCGTCGATAATAATCTGCTGCGCGGTATCGTGGTCATCGCTCTCAATGAGCAGATTCGCCATCGCCACCTGCAGCGCGACCTGGCCACGCGTTTTACGGCTTTGGTTTTTCCACCATTCGCGCAGGCCTTCGCTGCCCCGATCGGCCAGCGTCTTATCCATTAAACCGATCCACGCCTGCTGCTCGAGCGCGGCGCGATGCTCTTCATCGTTGACGTTGGCTTTTGCCATGGACGGGATGATATCCAGCAGCGAGTGCCACGCGCCGGTGCGGGTGTAGGCCTGTTCCGCCAGACGCAGGACTTCAGGATGTCGGGGAGTGATTTCCAGCAGCTTATCAATACCGTGGCGCGCCGCATGATTTTCATTGCGCGCCAGCTGCAGGCGCACGCGGGCAATCTCGACCGGGATCAGATCGTCTCCGGCCAGCTCCGTTGCGCGCTCAAGATGCTGATTGGCGCGGGCTTCATCGCCGCGCTGCTGAGCCGCTTCCGCCGCCAGAAGATAGTTAACCACCGGCTGCTCGGCGTGATCGGCATTTTTGGCCATCAGCTTTTCAACCTGCTGGTAGTCGCCTTCCGCCAGTTTTAGCAGCGCCTGCTCGGTTTGCTTGCGCGCGCGGCGGCGTTTACGACCTACGAACCAGCCGCGGGTATGGGCGCTGGTGCGAAAAATACGCCGCAGCAGCCATTCAATGGCAAACAGCACCACCATTGTGAGGATCAGTACGATCGCCAGGCCGGTAACGCTGGTTTCAATGTTGTAGTTATCGGTTTGGATCAGCACATAGCCCTGATGGCCGGAAATGATCGGACCGATAACGATCCCGGCGATCAGCAGTGCGAAGAGTAAGAGAATTTTCAACATGCGTTACTCTCCTTGTGGCGCAGGGGCTGGTGCCGGCACGGCTGGCGTCGGGGCAGGAGCCGGAGCACCGCTCTGCGCGACGGCGGGTTGTGCCATCAGGTTACGTACTCGCGTCTGCATCAGTTTCTCGAGTATTGCCTGACTCTGCAGATTTTCCGGTACGCTCATGGTGATGCTCTGCTGGCTCAGCTTATCGACCTCCTCAAGGAAGGCTTTGGTGGTGGCATCGTCAGTATCGTAATAGGCGCGAACCCAGGTCGATACGTTTTCCAGAGCCTGCTTGTAGGTCTCTTCCTGGTGGCGCGGAACCGCCTGCGCGGCGACCAGCAGGCGGGAGCGAATATTCTCGCGCAGGTAGACGTCCTGGTTCGGTGCCAGCAGCGGCACTGCCGTTTCATCGCGGCGGCGGATGGTGATAAAGCTGTCCATAAAACTCTGCCAGCTTTTCTGCAGGTTAATACGCCACTCGCCGATGGAGCTGGACAGCTCTTCGCTGTCGGAATCCATCGGCGAGTCGTCGTCGTTATTATCCGCCAGACGCAGGTTGTCTATCTGATTAGCGAGCTGATTCACTTTGAGAATGATGCCGTCGTAGTCGACCTGGCTTACCGCCGAGAGCGAGGCGATATCGTCGGTGATGGCGCGGCGGGCGCCAATCAGGCTGGGGTCGTTCATGTCGGCGAGGCTGGCATCGGCGCTTTTGAGCAGCGCGGCGGCGGTGGTGACGTCCTGATCGCTCCACAGCTTGCGTCCGGCAACTTTCACCAGGAAATCGGCCTGCGCCAGCAGCCAGGTTTTAGCGTCGCTGCCGGAGATAACGGCCACTTTCTGCTGCACTTCTTCCAGCTGCTTCGCCAGCGCATCCTGCTGACTTTTGGCCGCGGTCAGCTGGTCAGCCTGCTGCCTGATGATACCTTCGAGTTCGGTTTTTTGGCCTTCCTGCGATTTTTGCAGGGCCGCAATCTGAGCGGATAACGCTGAGCTGGCCGCGTTCTGTCGGGATAGCTGCTGCTTGTGCACGCTGTACAGACCCACGCCGGCGGCGAGGGCAATCGCGATAGCGACCGCGCTCAAAACAAGACTGGTTTTATTCCCGCCCTTTTCCTTCCCGGTTTTCTCTGGCTGTGGCGTCTTTTCCACGGCCTCCCTGGTCTCTTCAACCACGGCGGATTGATTTTGTTGTTCCGTCATTATGGCTTCCAATGTTGAGAGTTATTGTAATGCGCGTAGCAGCGTATCGTTGTCGGCGCTTTCGGCAACCTGGATATCCTGCCAGCCCAATTCCCGTGCCTGCTGGGCCAGGCGTTCGCTGACAACTAAAATGCGACAGCGGAGGAGCCACCGTTCTCGATACCATTGCGGGATCAGCGTCCAAAGCTGTTGCAGCATCTCACCGCTGGTAATGACCAGCGTGGAGACGCCGCGAGACTGCCAGCGCATTGCTTCTTCTGCACCATCATAATGCTTTGCACAACGTTGATAGCACTCACAAAAAGTGACATCAGCGCCGCGCTCGCGGAGCGTTTCGCCGAGTAGTTCCCGGCCGCCATTGCCGCGAAGCAGGAGGGCCTTCTTACCAGCAATGTTTTGTAATTCAGGTAATTGTAGCAAGACTTCGCTGATTTCCCGATCTAATGGGTAGCGAATATTGTGGCCGCTGACCTTATGCAGAGCCAGCGCCGTGGTGCGGCCAATGGCAAAATAGCCGGGAGCCAGCGGCCAGCGCAGGCCCTGCTGCTGCAGGCGAGCGTGGGCAAACTCCACGGCGTGCTGCGAGAGGGCGAACAATAGATCGCCCGCGGAGAGGGCCGCCAGCCGGTCGCCGAGCGTGTGCAGCTCGCGGCCGGGCGTAAATTCAATCAGTGGAAAGCTCCAGGCCACGCGTCCCAGCCCGCGCAGGCGGCTGACCAGCTCTTCGCCCTGCGGCAGCGGACGGGTGACCAGGATACTCATCGTGGCGCTTCTCCGGCATAAACGGCGGTCAGGATCTCCCGGGCACCGTTATCCAGCAGCTCTTCCGCCAGAGAGACGCCAAGGCGCTCGGCGTCTTCCGGGCGTCCGCGGCGCTCGCCGTGAACCATCTGCGAACCGTCCGGCGCGCCGACCAGCGCGCGTAGCCACAGCTCGCCGTCAATAAGCTCGGCGTAGCTGCCGATCGGCACCTGACAGCCGCCCTCAAGGCGGGTGTTCATCGCCCGCTCGGCGCGAACACGTATTGCCGTTGGCGCATGGTTCAGCGGCGCCAGCAGCGCCTGCGTCCATTCGTCGTCAAGCCGACACTCGATGCCGACTGCGCCCTGGCCGACGGCGGGCAGCGACTGTTCAGGGCTTAACGGCTGGCGAATTCGCGCTTCGAGACCGAGGCGTAGCAGCCCCGCCGCGGCGAGAATAATCGCGTCATACTCACCGCTATCCAGTTTGCCCAAACGGGTACCGACGTTACCGCGCAGGGAGCGAATCTGCAGATCCGGGCGCCGTGCGGCCAGCTGACACTGGCGGCGTAAACTTGACGTGCCAACGATGCTGCCCTGAGGCAGCGCGTCAATGGAGGCATAGTGATTTGAGACAAAAGCGTCGCGCGGATCTTCTCGCTCACAAATCGTTACCAGCCCGAGGCCCTCGGGAAACTCGACGGGAACATCCTTCATAGAATGGACGGCGATATCGGCGCGCCCTTCCATAATGGCAAGCTCTAACTCTTTGACAAACAGGCCCTTGCCACCCACTTTTGCGAGGGGTGTATCAAGGAGCACGTCGCCGCGAGTGACCATTGGCACCAGTTCAACCTTGAGCTGCGGATGGCAGGACTCAAGGCGCTCTTTCACATAATGCGCCTGCCATAGCGCAAGTGGGCTTTGCCTTGTGGCAATTTTCAAAACTTTGTCTAACATGCTTGTTACCGTCATTGTCGACCACAAACCATCCTAACATTGTTGTCTTATGGATGTCAGTTTTGTGGGGCAGGACCTCGGCCATCTCTTTATTGGCCTTTTATGCGCATACCGGTTGCCGAACCGTAGAGAGGAATTTACACGCAGTAAACGGTGCTACACTTGTATGTAGCGCATCTTTCTTTACGGTCAATCAGCAAGGTGTTAGATTGATCACGTTTTAAACCATTTGTCCGTCAGCAGTTCATCACAACCACACCGACGACGAATGGTGACGGTTTTTGTTGAAATACTGAAACCCGGTACTGGCTATGGTACGTCGGGTTTTTGAACATCAGGCGATATGTCTTGTACCTCTATATTGAGACACTGAAACAGAGACTGGATGCCATCAACCAACTGCGCGTAGATCGCGCGCTTGCTGCCATGGGACCCGCTTTTCAGCAGGTTTACAGTCTACTGCCGACATTACTACATTATCATCACCCGTTGATGCCGGGTTACCTTGACGGTAACGTTCCCCGAGGCATTTGCCTTTACACGCCTGATGAAACCCAACGCCACTACCTTGACGAGCTTGAGCTAAACCGCGGCATGCTGACGCAGGAGCCGCCGAAAGGCGAGCTGCCGATTACCGGCGTTTACTCCATGGGCAGCACCTCATCCGTCGGCCAAAGCTGCTCTTCCGACCTTGATATATGGGTTTGCCACCAGGCCTGGCTCGATACCGACGAACGCCAGCTGCTGCAGCGTAAATGCAGCCTGCTGGAGAGCTGGGCGGCGTCGCTGGGCGTGGAAGTCAGCTTCTTCCTGATCGATGAGAACCGCTTCCGCCATAACGAAAGCGGCAGCCTGGGCGGCGAAGACTGCGGCTCTACGCAGCATATCCTGCTGCTGGACGAATTCTACCGCACCGCCGTGCGCCTTGCCGGCAAGCGTATTCTGTGGAACATGGTGCCGTGCGACGAAGAAGAGCACTATGACGATTACGTCATGAGCCTCTACGCGCAGGGCGTGCTGACGCCGAACGAATGGCTGGATCTCGGCGGCCTGAGCTCGCTGTCGGCGGAAGAGTATTTCGGCGCCAGCCTGTGGCAGCTGTATAAAAGCATTGATTCGCCTTATAAGGCGGTGCTGAAAACGCTGCTGCTGGAAGCCTATTCCTGGGAATACCCCAATAACCGCCTGCTGGCGAAAGATATTAAACAGCGCCTGCACGACGGCGAGATCGTTTCCTTCGGTCTCGATCCCTACTGCATGATGCTGGAACGCGTCACGATCTACCTGCAGGCCATCGAGGACGAGACGCGCCTCGACCTGGTACGCCGATGTTTCTACCTCAAAGTGTGCGAAAAGCTGAGCCGCGAGCGCGCCTGCGTGGGCTGGCGTCGCGAGGTGGTGAGCCACCTGGTGAAAGAGTGGGGCTGGGATGAAAAGCGTCTGGCGATGCTGGACAACCGGGCCAACTGGAAGATCGACGAAGTACGCAAAGCGCACAACGAACTGCTTGATGCGATGATGCAGAGCTACCGCAACCTGATTCGTTTTGCGCGTCGCAACAACCTCAGCGTTTCCGCCAGCCCGCAGGATATTGGCGTGCTGACCCGCAAGCTGTACGCGGCGTTTGAAGCGCTGCCGGGGAAAGTGACCCTGGTGAACCCGCAGATATCACCGGATCTCTCCGAACCGAATCTGACCTTTATCCACGTGCCGCCGGGCCGCGCCAACCGCACCGGCTGGTACGTCTATAACCGCGCGCCGGATATGGAATCGATCGTTAGCCATCAGCCGCTGGAATATAACCGCTATCTGAACAAGCTGGTGGCATGGGCGTGGTTTAACGGCCTGCTGACGTCGCGCACCCGGCTGTTTATTAAGGGCAACGGCATTGTCGACCTGGCGAAGCTGCAGGAGATGGTGGCCGATGTTTCTCACCACTTCCCGCTGCGTCTGCCTTCGCCTACGCCGAAAGCGCTGTATAGCCCCTGCGAAATCCGCCATCTGGCGATTATCGTTAACCTTGAGTACGATCCGACCGCCGCGTTCCGCAATCAGGTGGTGCATTTTGACTTCCGCAAGCTGGACGTATTTAGCTTTGGCGAAGAGCAGAAGTGCCTGATAGGCAGCGTGGACCTGCTGTATCGCAACTCGTGGAACGAAGTGCGAACCCTGCACTTCAACGGCGAGCAGGCGATGATCGAAGCGCTGAAGACCATTCTGGGCAAAATGCACCAGGACGCCGCGCCGCCGGATAGCGTTGAAGTGTTCTGCTACAGCCAGCATCTGCGCGGGCTCATCCGCACCCGCGTGCAGCAGCTGGTCTCCGAGTGCGTTGAGCTACGCCTCTCCAGCACCCGTCAGGACACCGGCCGCTTCAAGGCGCTGCGCGTCTCAGGACAGACGTGGGGCCTGTTCTTTGAACGTCTTAACGTCTCGGTGCAGAAGCTGGAAAATGCCATTGAATTCTATGGCGCCATCTCGCACAACAAGCTGCACGGCCTGTCGGTTCAGGTAGAAACCAACCACGTCAGGCTGCCGCAGGTGGTGGATGGTTTTGCCAGCGAAGGGATTATTCAGTTCTTCTTTGAAGAGGCGGATAACGACAGCGGATTTAATATCTATATTCTCGACGAGAGCAACCGCGCCGAGGTTTACCATCACTGTGAAGGCAGTAAAGAGGAGCTGGTGCGCGACGTTAGCCGCTTCTACTCCTCATCGCACGATCGGTTCACCTACGGTTCCAGCTTTATCAACTTCAACCTGCCGCAGTTCTACCAGATCGTTGACGTTGACGGCCGGCCGCAGGTCATTCCTTTCCGTAGCCAGGCCATTGGCGCCGTGACGGCCCCGGTCAATCAGGATGCCGCGGCGTCGCCGATGCTCCAGCAGCACTACTCCTGATATCGCGTCCTGATATCGCCAGGTACTCCCCGGCTGCGCGAAGCGTACCGGGGATACCGATGAACGTAGCCAGCTAGCCCGCTTTAACGGAAGCTTACCGCTTCGCCTGCCTGATGCGTTGCCGCCTGCTCCAGCAGATCCCAGAAGGCTTCGCCGCTGCGATCGCAGATCCACTCATCGCCTTTGAGGTCAAAATGGTAGCCGCCCTGCTTGGTAGCCAGCCAGACCTGATGCAGCGGTTCCTGACGGTTAATAATGATTTTGCTGCCGTTTTCAAAGCTAATGGTCAGCACGCCGCCGTTAATTTCACAATCGATATCGCTATCGCCGTCCCACTCGTCCAGGCGCTCTTCGATAGTCATCCACAGGCTGTCAGCCAGGCGATGGAATTCACTGTCATTCATGGTTCTACCCTGCTTTTTTGAAGATGGCGGCAGTATAGCGCGAAACAAAAGCGCGCGCAGTCGGATGCTAAACGCTTGCTTTTACGTCTTCTCCTGCGATGATAGAAAGCAGAAAGAATGACTCACGGGCAACTATCAATGAAAAACGTTTTTCCTACGCTTGCCGTTCTGCTGGCGATCTTCAGCCTCACCGGCTGTGGTCTGAAGGGGCCGCTCTATTTCCCACCGGCGGATAAAACGGCGCCGCCGCCGACCAAACCGGTCGATAGCGGTATCCAGAGCGCGACGCCGGATCGTAACGATCGCGGCGATAGCGGTGGCCCGACCCAGGTAGACTACTGACGATACTCCCCGGGATGAACGGCCTGCCGTCCTCCTGAAACGCAAATTAGTTAGAGTACAGATGATGCAGTTTTCTAAAATGCATGGCCTGGGTAACGACTTTATGGTCGTTGACGCGGTAACACAGAACGTTTTTTTCTCTCCGGAGCTGATTCGCCGGCTGGCAGACAGGCATCTTGGCGTGGGCTTCGATCAGCTGCTGGTTGTCGAGCCGCCCTACGATCCGGATCTGGATTTTCATTACCGCATCTTTAACGCTGACGGCAGCGAAGTGTCGCAGTGCGGCAACGGCGCGCGCTGCTTTGCGCGGTTTGTACGTCTGAAAGGCCTGACCAATAAACGTGATATCCGCGTCAGCACGGCGAACGGTCGTATGGTATTAAGCGTAACGGAAGACGATCTGGTGCGCGTGAATATGGGCGAGCCGAACTTTGAGCCGTCCCAGGTTCCGTTCCGCGCAAACAAAGCGGAAAAGACCTATATTATGCGCGTCGCTGAGCAGACAGTATTGTGCGGCGTGGTCTCAATGGGGAACCCGCACTGCGTCATCCAGGTCGATGACGTGGAAACCGCGGCGGTGGAAACGCTTGGCCCGGTGATGGAAAGCCACGAACGCTTCCCGGAACGCGCGAATATCGGTTTTATGCAGATAGTCGAGCGTCATCGCATTCGCCTGCGGGTCTATGAACGCGGCGCGGGCGAGACCCAGGCCTGCGGCAGCGGCGCCTGCGCGGCGGTCGCGGTCGGTATCCAACAGGGGCTGCTGGCCGAGGAAGTGCGCGTGGAATTACCAGGCGGGCGTCTTGATATCGCCTGGAAAGGCCCGGGCCAACCGTTGTTTATGACTGGCCCGGCGGCACACGTCTACGACGGATTTATTCATCTATGAAACAACTCGGGGAAGAACAGCAGGATACGATCGGCGCGCTGGATGACCGCGCGGTGGTGGACTATCTGTTGCAACATCCTGAATTCTTTATTCGTAATGCTGCTCTTGTGGAGCACATGCAGGTTCCTCACCCGGTTCGGGGGACGGTTTCGCTGGTCGAGTGGCATATGGCCCGCGCGCGTAATCATATCAACGTGCTGGAAGAGAACATGACGCTGCTGATGGAGCAGGCGACGGCCAACGAAAGCCTGTTCCAGCGGCTCTTTCATCTGCAGACGCGGCTGGCGGCGGCAGACAGCCTCGATGAGATGCTCAATCGCTTTCATCGCTGGGCCCGCGAGCTCGGCCTGGCCGGCGCGACGGTGCGCCTGTTCCCCGACAGCTGGCGGCTCGGCGTGCCCTCAAAATTCACCCACCTGGCGCTGACCAGACAGGCCTTTGAACCCGTGCGAATTCAGCGTCTCAGGCAGGAGCGCCACTACCTCGGCCCGCTGAACGGGCCGGAGCTGCTGGTGGTGCTGCCGGAAGCGAAAGCCATCGGTTCGGTGGCGATGTCGCTGCTGGGCGGCGATGATGCGCCCGGCGTTATGCTGTTCAGCAGCCGCGATGCGCAGCACTATCAGCAGGGACAGGGCACGCAGCTGCTGCAGGAAATAGCCCAGATGCTGCCAGGACTGCTGGAGCGCTGGGTTGAACGCGCATGACCGACTCTCCTCTGTTTGCCGCCGTCGCCCGTTTCCTGCGCTATCTTGGCGTGGAGCGTCAGCTTAGCCCGATTACGCTGCTTAACTACCGACGCCAGCTTGATGCGCTGATCGCGCTTGCTGAAAGCGCTGGCTTGAAAAGCTGGCAGCAGTGCGATGCGGCCCAGGTGCGCGGGCTGGCGGTGCGGAGTCGAAAACAGGGGCTGGGCCCGGCAAGCCTGGCGCTGCGCCTCTCGGCGCTGCGCAGCTTCTTTGACTGGCTGGTGGCGCAGGGCGAGCTGACCGCCAACCCGGCAAAGGGGATTTCGGCGCCTAAAATACCGCGCCATTTACCGAAAAATATCGACGTTGATGACGTGAACCGGCTGCTGGATATCGATCTGAACGATCCGCTGGCGGTACGCGACCGGGCGATGCTGGAAGTGATGTACGGCGCGGGCCTGCGTCTTTCTGAGCTGGTGAACCTCGACATTAAGCACCTCGACCTGGAGTCAGGAGAGGTGTGGGTGATGGGGAAAGGCAGTAAAGAGCGTCGGCTGCCGATTGGCCGCAGCGCGGTAGCGTGGATCGAGCACTGGCTGGATCTACGCGGGCTGTTCGGCACCGATGACGACGCGCTGTTTTTGTCGAAGCTCGGCAAACGCATCTCCGCGCGCAATGTTCAAAAGCGTTTTGCCGAGTGGGGAATTAAGCAGGGGCTGAACAGCCACGTTCATCCGCACAAGCTGCGCCACTCCTTTGCCACGCATATGCTGGAATCGAGCGGCGATCTGCGCGGCGTGCAGGAGCTGCTGGGCCATGCCAACCTCTCCACCACCCAAATTTATACCCATCTTGACTTTCAACACCTTGCCTCGGTGTACGATGCGGCGCATCCGCGCGCCAAACGGGGGAAATAATGCGCTTTTACCGACCTCTGGGCCAGATTTCAGCCCTGACGTTTGACCTGGACGATACCCTTTATGACAACCGCCCGGTCATCGACCGGACGCTGCACGAGTCGCTGGCCTTCGTGCGCAACTACCATCCTTCGCTGAGCCAGTTCGACGCCCATCACCTGCAGCAGCTGCGCCAGACGCTGCTGGAGACCGAGCCGGATATTTACCACGACGTGACCGAATGGCGACGCCGGGCCCTGGTGCTGGGAATGATGAACGCCGGACTCTCTGCCGCGCAGGCCGAATCCGGCGCCGATGCGGCGATGGCGAACTTTGCCCACTGGCGCAGCCTGATTGACGTACCGCAGGAAACCCACGATACCCTGGCCGCGCTGGCGGAAAAATGGCCGCTGGTGGCGGTGACTAACGGCAATGCGCAGCCGGAACTATTCGGCCTGAGCGACTATTTCCGCTTTGTGCTGCGCGCCGGGCCTGACGGGCGTTCTAAGCCGTTTGCCGATATGTATCATCTGGCGGCGGAGCGCCTGGCGCTGCCGCTGGGGCAGATACTCCACGTCGGCGATGACCTGACCACCGACGTGGCGGGCTCCATCCGCTGCGGCATGCAGGCCTGCTGGATTAAGCCGCAGGGCGCTGACCTGATGCACACCACCGACAGCCGGCTGCTGCCGCACATTGAAATTTCGCGGTTGGCATCTCTGACCTCGCTGATATAATCACCATTAGTTCTGTATATATTAACAGTATGCCCGGTCGGCGAAGCGCTGCCGGGCGGCTCATTTCCGGCGGTGCCAATGGACGTTTCTTACCTGCTCGACAGCCTTAATGATAAACAGCGTGAAGCCGTCGCGGCCTCGCGTACCAATATGCTGGTTCTGGCTGGAGCGGGCAGCGGTAAGACCCGCGTACTGGTGCATCGCATTGCCTGGCTGATAAGCGTAGAGAACTGTTCGCCGTTCTCCATTATGGCGGTGACCTTTACCAACAAAGCGGCGGCGGAAATGCGCCATCGTATCGGCCAACTGATGGGCACCACCCAGGGCGGCATGTGGGTAGGCACCTTCCACGGCCTGGCGCACCGTCTGCTGCGCGCCCACCATCTTGATGCCAACCTGCCGCAGGATTTCCAGATCCTCGATAGCGAAGATCAGCTGCGCCTGCTGAAGCGTCTGATCAAAGCGATGAACCTCGACGAGAAGCAGTGGCCGCCGCGTCAGGCGATGTGGTACATCAACAGTCAAAAAGATGAGGGGCTGCGCCCGCACCATATCCAGAGCTACGGTAATCCGGTGGAGCAGACCTGGCAGAAGGTGTATCAGGCCTACCAGGAAGCCTGCGATCGCGCAGGGCTGGTGGATTTTGCCGAGCTGCTGCTGCGCGCGCACGAGCTGTGGCTCAACAAGCCGCATATTCTTCAGCACTACCGCGAACGCTTTACCAATATCCTCGTCGACGAATTCCAGGATACCAACAATATTCAGTATGCCTGGATCCGTCTGCTGGCGGGCGATAGCGGCAAGGTGATGATCGTCGGCGATGATGACCAGTCGATCTACGGCTGGCGCGGCGCGCAGGTTGAGAATATCCAGCGCTTCCTGACCGATTTCCCCGGCGCCGAGACCATTCGCCTGGAGCAGAACTACCGCTCAACCAACAATATCCTCAGCGCCGCCAACGCCCTGATTGAAAATAACAGCGGACGTCTGGGCAAGAAGCTGTGGACCGACGGCGCCGACGGCGAGCCGATCTCCCTGTACTGCGCCTTTAACGATCTCGACGAAGCGCGTTTCGTGGTTAACCGGATTAAAACCTGGCAGGAAAACGGCGGGGCGCTTGAGCAGTGCGCCATCCTTTACCGCAGCAACGCCCAGTCGCGCGTGATGGAAGAGGCGCTGCTGCAGGCCAGCATGCCGTACCGTATTTACGGCGGCATGCGCTTCTTCGAACGCCAGGAGATCAAAGATGCGCTCTCCTACCTGCGCCTGATTGCCAATCGCAACGATGACGCGGCGTTTGAGCGCGTGGTCAATACGCCGACCCGCGGCATCGGCGATCGCACCCTGGACGTGGTGCGTCAAACGTCGCGCGACCGCCAGCTGACGCTGTGGCAGGCGTGCCGCGAGCTGCTGAAAGATAAAGCCCTCGCGGGCCGCGCCGCCAGCGCCCTGCAGCGCTTTATGGAGCTGATCGACGCCCTGGCGCAGGAGACGGCGGATATGCCGCTGCACGTCCAGACCGACCGGGTGATTAAAGATTCCGGCCTGCGCATCATGTACGAGCAGGAGAAGGGCGAAAAAGGCCAGACGCGTATCGAGAACTTAGAAGAGCTGGTGACGGCAACGCGCCAGTTCAGCTACAACGATGAAGATGAGGATTTAATGCCGCTGCAGGCGTTCCTTTCTCACGCCGCGCTGGAGGCGGGCGAAGGGCAGGCTGATACCTGGCAGGATGCGGTACAGCTGATGACCCTGCACTCGGCGAAGGGTCTGGAGTTCCCGCAGGTGTTTATCGTCGGCGTGGAGGAGGGGATGTTCCCGAGCCAGATGGCGCTCGACGAGGGCGGGCGCCTGGAAGAGGAGCGCCGCCTTGCCTACGTGGGCGTAACCCGCGCGATGCAGAAGCTCACCCTGACCTACGCCGAAACCCGTCGCCTGTACGGCAAAGAGGTTTACCATCGTCCGTCGCGCTTCATCGGCGAGCTGCCGGAGACGTGCGTGGAAGAGGTGCGCCTGCGCGCCACGGTGAGCCGTCCGGTGAGCCATCAGCGGATGGGTACGCCGATGGCGGAGAACGATACCGGCTACAAACTGGGCCAGCGCGTGCGCCATCCGAAGTTCGGCGAAGGCACCATCGTCAATCTGGAAGGCAGCGGCGAGCATAGCCGTCTGCAGGTGGCTTTCCAGGGTCAGGGCATCAAATGGCTGGTGGCGGCCTATGCGCGGCTGGAAACAGTGTAACAGTAAGAAAAGTATCGTTTTTTTGTAATAATCTGCTAGCCTTATATGCTAAAGGGCAGGATTTGCTCTTTAGCGTTTCGTTGCGTGTTGACGCCGTTTTTGCGCTGGCGTAACATGCGCGCACGATTACGCTAAGAGGACATTCGCCTTGGACACACCCAGTAGATGCTGGCTCAACTTCCTGTCCGTCAGGAACAACTCCTAAGGCTATCCTCTTATGCTGATAGCCTTAGCGGTTGTCAGCGACCCGTCATACCCGTCGCTCTGAGTCAGGCTTAATGGTCTGAAACCCCTTTTGTTTCTGTGTGCCCACCGAACTGTCCGATAATTTTTTTGCATTGGGAGTCCCGGTCATGCTGAGCGCATTTCAACTGGAAAATAATCGTCTGACGCGCCTCGAAGCCGACGAGATCAAGCACCTTGCCAGCTCGGTGTGGGTCGATCTGGTCGAGCCTGACGATGAAGAACGTAGCCGCGTGCAGACGGAACTGGGTCAGAACCTGGCAACCCGTCCGGAGCTGGAAGATATCGAAGCGTCGGCGCGTTTCTTCGAAGATGAAGACGGTTTACACATTCACTCATTTTTCTTCTTTGAAGATGCAGAGGATCACGCCGGCAACTCCACGGTGGCGTTTACCATCCGCGAAGGGCGCCTTTTTACCCTGCGCGAGCGTGAGCTGCCCGCATTCCGTCTCTACCGCATGCGCGTGCGCAACCAGTCTATGGTTGATGGTAATGCCTATGAGCTGCTGCTCGATCTGTTCGAAACAAAAATCGAACAGCTGGCGGATGAGATTGAAAATATCTACAGCGACCTGGAAAAGCTGAGCCGGGTGATTATGGAAGGTCGGCAGGGCGACGAGTACGATGACGCGCTCTCTACCCTGGCGGAACAGGAAGATATCGGCTGGAAGGTGCGCCTGTGCCTGATGGATACCCAGCGGGCGCTGAACTTCCTCGTGCGTAAGGCGCGCCTGCCGGCGGGCCAGCTGGAGCAGGCGCGCGAGATCCTGCGAGATATCGAATCCCTGCTGCCGCATAACGAATCGCTGTTCCAGAAGGTGAACTTCCTGATGCAGGCGGCGATGGGCTTTATCAACATCGAGCAGAACCGCATCATCAAGATCTTCTCGGTGGTCTCCGTAGTCTTCCTGCCGCCAACCCTGGTGGCGTCAAGCTATGGGATGAACTTTGAGTTTATGCCCGAGCTGCACTGGAGCTTTGGTTATCCGGGGGCGATCGTCTTTATGATGCTGGCCGGCCTGGCGCCATATCTCTACTTTAAGCGTAAAAACTGGCTTTAAAACAATAAATTATATCAAAACCGGCCGCCTTATAAGGTGGCCGGTTTTTTTTCGCCTTTATGTCGGCCGCCGCGCCGGAGAACGGAAACAGGCTTTGATTATCGCGAGTGACTTAATTCTCTACGCATCATAAGTGTGGGCCATAAGTCACATAAAGGCTGAGGGATAATTGTTACCATCGCAATATTCCCGATAAAAAAAAGGTGAAATTTTATAATGAAAAGTATCTTTACACTCCCCTTCCTGGCGCTTGCCTGCCTTTCCGTTAATGCACAAGCTGTTGAAAAACTTGCTGGTAATGAAATTCTTGCGGTTCAAAAAGGCGGCGTTGCGGATAAAGTCTACGCCGAGAATTATCCTCAGCTGAAGATTGCGACCTATAACATCGGCAAGAATGAAGCGTCCGATAACGTGGCGGATTTTACTGCACTCAATTTAGCGATTAAGAACATCGGCGCCGATATTATTGCGGTTCCGGAAGTCGATAATAAAACCGCCAGAAGCCAGAAAATCGATCAGCTAAAAACCATCGCGAACGCTAACGGCTATCACTACGCCTTCGGCAAAGCGCTGGATTTCGACGGCGGTGAGTATGGTCTCGGTATTCTGTCCAAATATAAAATCGACCACACCCAGGTGATTAAGCTGCCGTCGGGGGATGCCGAGCAGCGAATCGCGCTGCTGGCGCAAATCGCCGTTCCCGGCTTTGACAGCCCGGTGCTGGTGATGGTGACCCATCTCGACTGGCAGAAGGATCCGACGATGCGCGTGGAGCAGGTTCGCCATCTTCTGGACGTGAGCATCGGCGATGCCCCATCCGACTTTAAAGATATCGCCTCATCGATCAAAATTCTCGCGGGTGATTTTAACTCCACGCACGATGAGCAGCCGTTAAAAGAGGTGGGTTATTTCTTTAACCCCGTGGTGAAGCAGGGGACGGATTACCGCACCTGGCCCGCGGTTAACCCGGCAATAGATATTGACCATATTTTTACCTTCAAGGGGCAAAAATGGAATGTGAAAAAAATCGAGGTGCCGCATAACTCGCCGGCCTTTGCCTGGTCATCCGCCAGCGATCATTTACCCCTGATTGCCGAGCTGGAGCTCACCGAGCAGTAAAAATAACGCGCCGGCCTCTGCGGATGAGAGGCCGGCGCGTGAGGCGGACGCGACGGCGCTAAGCCCGACGCAGCCGGCGCTGGGTGTACAGCGCATCGACGATAAACACCGCCAGCGCGACCCAGATAAAGGCGAAGGTGACCATCTTATCTGCCCCCGGAACTTCCCCGTAAAACAGCACCGCCAGCAGGAACATCAGCGTTGGGCCAATGTACTGGAAAAAGCCCAGCGTGGAGAGGCGCAGGCGGGTGGCCGCGCCGGTAAAGCACAGCAGCGGGATGGTGGTAACGACGCCGGCGGCCATCAGCAGCAGGTTCAGCGACCACGGGTTTTGGCCCATATGGCTGGTGGGGCTATCGGCAATACCGAACAGGTAAAGGGCGGCAACCGGCAGCAGCCACAGGGTTTCAAACAACATCCCGGTTTGGGCATCAACGGCAATCTTCTTACGCACCAGCCCGTAGAAGGCAAAGCTAAACGCCAGTCCGAGGCCAATTACCGGCAGCGAACCAAAGGTCCATAGCTGCACCAGCACCCCGCAGAGCGCCAGCAGCACCGCCAGCCACTGCATGCGGCGAAAACGCTCGCCGAGGAAAAGCATCCCCAGCACAATGTTGACCAGCGGGTTAATAAAGTAGCCGAGGCTGGCTTCCAGCATATGGTGGTTATTCACCGACCAGATGAAAAGCAGCCAGTTGCCGCCAATCAGCACCGCCGACAGCGCCAGCAGGAGCACCTTTTTCGGCGTCTGCAGCAGCTTTTTAACCTGCGGCCACTGGCGGCTAAAGCTAATAAGCGCCAGCATAAAGAAGAAGGACCAGATCACGCGGTGAGTCAGAATTTCATCTGCGGGAACGTAGTAGATAAGCTTGAAATATGCGGGTGCAATACCCCAGATAAAATAGGCGGCAAGAGCCAGAATAACGCCAAGCCGCGTTTGTTTTGCATCCATCGGTAAAATCCGTTACGCCAAAACAGCGATGTTACTCGATTTACGCCGATCAACCCACCATATACGTCGCCGTGGCGCTGGCGATATAAACCTGATCTTCGTTATGTAATTCTACGCGGGCGACCGCCACTTTATTCCCGGCGCGCAGCAGGCTGCTGGTGGCGGTGAAGTGCTCTCCGCGGCCCGGTCGCAGGTAGTCGACGCGCAGATCGATGGTGCCCATACGCGACAGGCGCTGGCGCAGCTCTTCTTCGTTGATGGTCTCATGGCGGGTCAGCGTACTGCCGACGCACACCAGGCCGGCGGCAACGTCCAGCGCCGAGGCGATCACGCCGCCGTGCAGAATGCTTTGCGCCCAGTTGCCGACCATCATAGGCTGGTTTTTAAAGCTCAGCTGGGCGAACTCTTTTTCGTAACGCTCCAGCTTCAGGCCTAAGGCGCGGTTAAACGGCATATGGTTGACAAAAATTTCGCCCACCAGCTTTAGGGCGGCTTCGGAAGTGAGTTCAGACATAGCAGGCGTATCCATTCGTTAATGAGATGTTGATTTTATGCCTCTAAAATATTGATTTCCACTTTCGGAACGGATAACCGAGCAGGGAGTCCATAAACAGGTAAAATGAGCCCGGTGTAAAATAGAAATAAAAATCACTCTTTCAGGAGAACAGTAATGCGTATCTCTTTGGCCTGGCTGCTGGCGCTGTTTGCGCTCCCGGCCGGCGTTTTGGCGCAGGACGTGCCGATTAATCATCAGGTCCACGATACGCCCGCGGTGCGCGGCAGCATTATCGCTAACCTGCTGCAGGATCATGATAATCCGTTCCTGCTCTATCCCTATGAGAGCAACTACTTGCTCTATACGTGGAGCAGCGATATCAACAAGGAAGCGATCTCCAGCTATGACTGGGCCGAAAATGCCCGCAAGGATGAGGTGAAATTCCAGCTCAGCCTCGCCTTCCCGCTGTGGCGGGGGATCCTCGGCGATAATTCGCTGCTCGGTGCCTCCTATACGCAGAAATCCTGGTGGCAGCTCTCAAACAGCAAGGAGTCTGCGCCATTTCGCGAAACGAACTATGAGCCGCAGCTGTTCCTCGGCTTTGCGACGGATTATCGGCTCGCCGGCTGGACGCTGCGCGATATTGAGGTAGGCTATAACCACGACTCCAACGGCCGCTCCGATCCCACCTCCCGCAGCTGGAATCGCCTGTATACCCGCCTGATGGCGCAAAACGGCAACTGGCTGGTGGAAGTGAAGCCCTGGTACGTTATCGGCAGCACCGATGATAATCCGGACATCACCAAATATATGGGCTATTACCGGCTGAAAGTTGGCTATCAGCTAGGCGATGCCATACTCAGCGCGCAGGGGCAATATAACTGGAATACCGGCTACGGCGGCGCAGAGGTTGGCGTTAGCTATCCGATTACCCGCCACGTGCGTTTTTATACTCAGGTCTACAGCGGCTATGGCGAGTCGCTCATCGACTATAACTTTAACCAGACGCGCGTCGGCGTCGGCGTGACGCTCAACGATCTGTTTTAATCGTTGCACTCTGGCTCACGGGCGCTGAAAATAGCGCCTGTTTTTCTTTTCAGGCAGACGGGGTCAATGTGGCACAGGCGGAAGTATTGAATCAAACGTTGCTGGCAAAGCAGGTTTTACAGGAAACCTTCGGCTACCAGCAGTTCCGCCCGGGTCAGGAAACCATTATCGACACGGCGTTGGAAGGGCGTGATTGCCTGGTCGTGATGCCAACCGGCGGCGGCAAATCGCTGTGCTATCAGGTGCCGGCGCTGGTGCTGGGCGGCCTGACGGTGGTGGTATCGCCGCTGATCTCGCTGATGAAAGATCAGGTCGATCAGCTGCTGGCGAACGGCGTGTCGGCGGCCTGCCTGAACTCAACCCAGAGCCGCGAGCAGCAGCAGGAAGTGATGGCCGGCTGCCGCAGCGGACAGATTCGCCTGCTCTATATCGCCCCTGAACGCCTGATGCTGGATAATTTCCTCGAGCATCTCAGCCACTGGAACTTGTCGATGCTGGCGGTGGATGAGGCGCACTGCATTTCCCAGTGGGGGCATGATTTCCGTCCGGAATACGCCGCCCTGGGGCAGCTGCGTCAGCGGATGCCGCAAATCCCGTTTATGGCGCTGACCGCCACCGCCGATGACACCACCCGTCGCGATATCGTTCGCCTGCTGGGGCTGAACGACCCGCTGATTCAGGTCAGCAGCTTCGATCGCCCCAACATCCGCTATATGCTGATGGAAAAATTTAAGCCCCTGGACCAGCTGATGCGCTACGTGCAGGACCAGCGGGGCAAGTCGGGCATTATTTACTGCAACAGCCGCTCGAAAGTAGAAGATACCGCCGCGCGCCTGCAAAGCCGCGGCGTCAGCGCGGCAGCCTACCACGCCGGGCTGGAGCATCAGGTTCGTGCCGATGTGCAGGAGAAGTTCCAGCGCGATGACCTACAAATCGTGGTGGCGACGGTGGCCTTCGGAATGGGCATCAATAAGCCGAACGTCCGCTTTGTGGTGCATTTTGATATTCCCCGTAACATTGAGTCCTACTATCAGGAAACCGGCCGCGCCGGGCGCGATGGCCTGCCGGCGGAGGCAATGCTGTTTTACGATCCGGCCGATATGGCGTGGCTGCGCCGCTGCCTTGAGGAGAAGCCCGCCGGCCCGCTGCTGGATATTGAACGCCATAAGCTGAACGCCATGGGGGCCTTTGCCGAGGCGCAGACCTGCCGCCGCCTGGTGCTGCTGAACTATTTTGGCGAAGGGCGTCAGGAGCCGTGCGGCAACTGCGATATCTGCCTTGACCCGCCGAAGCAGTACGACGCGTTAATGGATGCGCGCAAGGCGCTGTCGACGATTTATCGCGTCAACCAGCGGTTCGGGATGGGCTACGTGGTGGAGGTTCTGCGCGGCGCCAATAACCAGCGTATTCGCGATATGGCCCACGATAAGCTGCCGGTTTACGGTATTGGTCGCGATCAGAGCCACGAGCACTGGGTGAGCGTGATTCGCCAGCTGATCCACCTCGGGCTGGTGACGCAGAATATCGCCCAGCACTCGGCGCTGCAGCTCACCGAAGCCGCTCGCCCGGTACTGCGCGGCGAAGTTCCGCTACAGCTGGCGGTGCCGCGGATCGTGGCGCTGAAGCCAAAAGCGATGCAAAAATCATTCGGCGGCAACTACGATCGCAAGCTGTTTGCCAAGCTGCGCAAGCTGCGTAAAGCCATTGCCGACGAAGAGAATATCCCGCCCTACGTCGTGTTTAACGATGCGACGCTGATCGAAATGGCCGAGCAATCGCCAATTACCGCCGGCGAGATGCTCAGCGTCAACGGCGTCGGTACGCGCAAGCTGGAGCGCTTCGGCAAAGAGTTTATGGCGCTGATCCGCGCGCATATTGATGGTGAAGAGGAGTAGTCAGGCGGGCGAAAAGGTGTCAGGATATCCTCTTCATCCTTCAAGCTGCTCTGCGTTGACTGCGCTCACTCACCCTCGTCGCCGGCTGTTTTTCGCGCCTGGGAATGTCCTCATTTGTCACCCTGACGCATCTTGATCACTCCATTCCAGTGGGTTAACTATGCTGATGCTTTTCCTTACCGTCGCGCTGGTGCACATCATCGCGCTGATGAGTCCGGGCCCGGACTTCTTCTTCGTTTCACAAACCGCCGTCAGCCGCTCGCGCAAAGAGGCGATGATGGGCGTACTCGGGATCACCTGCGGGGTGATGGTTTGGGCGGGCGTAGCGCTGCTCGGCCTGCACCTGATCATTGAAAAAATGGCCTGGTTGCACACTATTATTATGGTCGGCGGCGGGCTCTATCTGTGCTGGATGGGCTATCAGATGCTGCGCGGCGCGCTGAAAAAAAGCGAAGCGCCCGCCGCGGAGCCGCAGGTTGAACTGGCCCGCAGCGGGCGCAGTTTCCTCAAAGGGCTGCTCACCAACCTGGCTAACCCGAAAGCGATTATCTATTTTGGCTCGGTTTTCTCGCTGTTTGTTGGCGATAACGTCGGGGCAGGCGAGCGCTGGGGTATTTTCCTGCTGATCGTCCTGGAAACGCTGGCGTGGTTTGCGGTCGTGGCCAGCCTGTTTGCGCTGCCGGCGATGCGCCGCGGCTACCAGCGGATGGCGAAGTGGATTGACGGCGTGGCCGGCGCGCTGTTCACCGGTTTTGGCATTCACCTGATTATTTCACGCTAAGTCCGAAGACCCGCCAGGCTGCGCCTGGCAGAGTTATTCACCTCAGGCGTGGCGTGCCGAAGCCAGCAGCGCGCCAACCAGCATAAACAGCGATCCAAAGATCTTGTTCAACGCCGTCATCTGCTTTGGCCCCTTAATCCATACCGCAATGCGCTGCGCCAGCGTGGCATAGCCAATCATCACGATGATATCGACCACAATGGTGGTGACCCCCAGAACGAGATACTGCATCACCTGGGGCTGATGCGGCACGATAAACTGCGGGAACAGGGCCGCCAGGAACACGATGCTCTTTGGGTTGGTCAGATTAACGAAAACCGCCCGCTGGTATAATTTCCCCTGGGTTTGCGCTTTGGCGAGGGTCGTCAAATTGATTGCCCCCGCGGCCCGCCACTGCTGAATGCCCAGCCAGATAAGATAGGCCGCACCCGCCCATTTCAGCACTTCAAAGGCCAGCAGCGAGCGGGAAAACAGCGTTCCCAGGCCAATACCCACCAGAACGATGTGAATCGCCAGCCCGGTCTGCAGGCCGGCAATCGAGGCCGTTGCCCCGCGGTAGCCGTGGTTGATTGAGGTGGTCATGGTATTAATCGCCCCTGAGCCCGGGGACAGGCTGAGAATAATCGATGTCAGCAGATAGGCGAACCACCACTCGAACGTCATGAGAAACTCCCTGATTGTCTGTTTTTATGCCACAATACGCTATTGTGTAAGCCTTGTGTGATACACGGTAAAAAAACGATTTCTGGCGGTTAACAGGGGTGTAAACCCGATGTTTTGGCAGCAAAAGGATTGGGACACACGAGAAAACGCGTTTGCGGCTTTCACTATGGGGCCTCTGACCGATTTCTGGCGACAGCGGGAAGAAGCGGAATTTACGGGCGTGGACAGCATCCCGGTCCGCTTTGTACGCTTCTGCGCCAAACAACACGACCGGGTGGTGGTTATCTGCCCTGGGCGTATCGAAAGCTACGTGAAGTACGCCGAGTTGGCCTACGATCTGTTCCACAGCGGTTTTGATGTGATGATTATCGATCACCGCGGACAGGGGCGATCGGGGCGCATATTAACCGACAGCCACCGTGGTCACGTCGTCAACTTTAGCGATTACGTTGACGATCTCGCTGCGCTTTGGCAGCAGGAAGTTGCGCCAGGCCACTGGCGAAAACGCTTTATACTGGCTCACTCAATGGGCGGTGCAATCGCGACCTTATTTTTGCAACGCCACCAGCAGCATTGTGATGCCATCGCGCTGTGCGCGCCGATGTTCGGGATCGTTATGCGTCTTCCGGACTGGATGGTGCGCCATATTCTCGACTGGGCTGAGGGCTATCAGCGCATTCGGGAAGAGTACGCCATTGGCACCGGCCGCTGGCGGGCGCTGCCCTTCTCGGTCAACGTTCTGACGCATAGCCGCCAGCGCTACCGGCGCAACCTGCGCTTCTATGCGGACGAACCCCAGCTGCGGGTGGGCGGGCCAACGTACCACTGGGTGCGCGAGGGGATCCTCGCGGGCGAAGAGGCGCTGGCTGGCGTAGAAAAAGATATTACCCCCACGCTGTTGTTGCAGGCTGAAGAAGAACGCGTGGTCGACAACCGTATGCACGAGCGCTACTGCGAGCTGCGAGCTGCGGCGGGCCACCCCTGCGAAGGTAATAAGCCGCTTGTCATAGAAGGGGCATACCATGAGATCCTTTTTGAAAAGGACGCCATGCGCTCAGTCGCGCTAAATGCCATCGTCGATTTTTTCACTCGACACAATTAGAGCCTTTCCCGGCAGGTGTAAATTGTTACAGCCTGTGGGGCACGGACAGCGCGGAACCACCGCAACGTACAGGTAGTACGTGAGGATGGTGAGCGCTGCCCAGGTCCGAAATGGCAAATAAAATAGCCTGATGGGATAGGCTCTTAATCCGACGAAAACGCTCGTCGCCCTGCTTAGAGGTTAAAATTTTTATGTACCAGGTTGTTGCGTCTGACTTAGATGGCACGCTGCTTTCTCCCGATCACTACTTAACCCCCTACGCGAAAGAGACGCTGCAGCTGCTGACCGCTCGCGGCATCAACTTTGTTTTTGCTACCGGCCGTCATTACATCGACGTCGGGCAGATTCGCGATAATCTCGGCATTAAGTCCTACATGATCACCTCCAACGGCGCGCGCGTGCACGATAGCGAAGGCAATCAGATATTCGCCCATAACCTCGATCGCGATATTGCCAGCGATCTGTTTGAGATGATGCGCAGCGATCCGCTGGTCGTCACCAACGTCTATCGCGACGACGAATGGTACATGAACCGCCACCGCCCGGAAGAGATGCGCTTTTTCAAAGAGGCGGTGTTTAACTACAAGCTGTACGAGCCCGGCGAGCTTGATTCCCAGGGGATCAGCAAGGTGTTTTTCACCTGCGAGGATCATCAGCATCTGCTGCCGCTGGAGCAGGCGATCAACGCCCGCTGGGGCGATCGCGTGAACGTCAGCTTCTCAACGCTGACCTGCCTGGAAGTGATGGCGGGCGGCGTATCGAAAGGTCATGCCCTCGAAGCGGTTGCCAAAATGCAGGGCTACGCCCTGAAGGACTGCATCGCCTTTGGCGACGGCATGAACGATGCAGAGATGCTGTCGATGGCGGGCAAGGGCTGCATTATGCTGAATGCGCACCAGCGCCTGAAAGATCTTCACCCCGAGCTGGAGGTGATTGGCAGCAACGCTGACGACGCGGTGCCGCACTATCTGCGCAGGCTCTATCTCTCCTGATAAAGATTGACGACTGGCGATTTATTCTCCAGTTGTCAACCTGACTCTTCGCTACAATGAGCGTTCTTCCTCCTGAGAGACATTCATTGTGGCGCTACTGATTATTACCACCATCCTGTGGGCCTTCTCCTTTAGCCTGATCGGCGAGTACCTGGCGGGCAGCGTTGATAGCTACTTTTCGGTGCTGATGCGCGTTGGGCTGGCGGCGCTGGTGTTCCTGCCGTTTTTGCGCACCCGCGGACAGTCGCCGCGAACTATCGTGCTGTATATGCTGGTAGGGGCCATGCAGCTTGGCATTATGTATCTGCTGGCGTTCCGCGCCTACCTCTACCTGACGGTCTCCGAATTCCTGCTGTTCACGGTGTTTACGCCGCTCTATATCACCCTGATTTATGACCTGATCAGCGGGCGTAAGCTGCGCTGGGGCTACCTGCTCAGCGCCGGGCTGGCGGTGCTGGGGGCGGCCATTATTCGCTACGATAAAGTGAGCGATCATTTCTGGACCGGTCTGCTGCTGGTTCAGCTGTCGAATATCTGCTTTGCCATCGGCATGGTGGGCTACAAACGCCTGATGGAGCTACGGCCGATGCCCCAGCACAACGCTTTTGCGTGGTTCTATATGGGGGCGCTGCTGGTGGCGGTTGCGGCCTGGCTTATGCTGGGCAACCCGCACAGGCTGCCGACGACCACGGTGCAGTGGAGCATCCTGGTATGGCTCGGCGTGGTGGCTTCAGGGTTGGGGTACTTCATGTGGAACTACGGGGCGACGCAGGTGGATGCCGGAACGCTGGGCATCATGAATAACGTCCATGTTCCAGCCGGGCTGCTGGTTAACCTTGCCATCTGGCAGGAACAGCCCCACTGGCCGAGCTTTATTATCGGGGCTCTGGTGATCCTGGCCTCGCTGTGGGTCCATCGCCGTTGGGTCGCTCCGCACTCCGGACAAACGGCAGATGATCGCAAGCGTGGTTCCGCGCTGAGCGAATAAATGCTTCGGTAACCGGCTGACGCTGCTCGCCGTCGCGCACGGCGGCGTACAGCCGGCTCCACAGGCCTTCACCCAGGGTTTTGGTGACCACCAGACCCTGGCGTTCAAAATTCTCCACCACCCAGTGCGGCAGCGCCGCGATGCCCATCCGCGCGGCAACCATCTGAATGAGCAGCAGCGTATTATCGACGCTCTTCAGCTGCGGGCTGATACCCGCCGGCTGCAGGAAGTGGCGCCAGATATCCAGGCGACTGCGTTGCACCGGGTAAATCAGCAGCAGCTCTGCGGCCAGGTCTTCCGGCACAATCCGCGTTTTCAAGGCCAGCGGATGATCCGGCGCCAGCACCAGGCGCACTTCAAAATCAAACATCGGCGAATAGTGCAGCCCGCTGCGCGGCAGAATATCGGACGTCATCACCAGATCCAGCTCGCCCTGCTGGAGCGCGGGCTGCGGGTCAAAGGTCACCCCGGACTGGAAATCAACCTCGACGTGCGGCCAGCTGGCGCGGAAGCTCTCCAGCGCCGGCGTCAGCCACTGAATGCAGCTATGGCACTCAATGGCGATGCGCAGCCGGGTTTGCTGCGGCTCGTTACAGTCCTGCAGGGCGCGGGTGATTTGCGGCAGCACCTGGTGTGCCAGCTGCAGCAAAATCTCGCCCTGCGCGGTGAAGCGCAAAGGCTGACTTTTACGCACAAACAGACGGAAGCCAAGGCGCTGTTCCAGATCGCTGAACTGGTGGGACAGGGCGGATTGGGTCTGGTGCAGGGCCGCCGCAGCGCCCGCGAGTGAACCGCTATTCCGCAACGCCAGCAGCGTTTTCAGGTGTTTAATTTCGATCATGAAAGTCCTTCACTTCGGCATGAATAATTTGCGCTTGAGGAATATACAGTAACCGCCAATTATGGATGTGTAAACATCTGGACGTCTAAATCCTTTATCTTTCGAATTTATGGTGCGTTGGCCGCACTTCCTCACCCGGTCACTTACTTCAGTAAGCTCCCGGGGATGAGCAAGTTTGCCGCCTTCTCTGAATTTAAAATCCTTAGGATTTGCACATCATGAGGCTCAAAAAATGACAATTATCAATCACACCCTCGGTTTCCCTCGCGTTGGTCTTCGCCGCGAGCTGAAAAAAGCGCAAGAGAGCTACTGGGCGGGTAACGCCACCCGCGAAGAGCTGCTGGCAGCGGGCCGTGAGCTGCGCGCCCGCCACTGGGATCAGCAAAAGCAGGCGGGTATCGATCTGCTGCCGGTGGGCGATTTCGCCTGGTACGACCATGTTCTGACCACCAGCCTGCTTCTGGGCAACGTGCCGGCTCGTCATCAGAACAAAGACGGCTCCGTCGATATCGATACGCTGTTCCGCATTGGCCGCGGCCGTGCGCCGACCGGTGAACCGGCGGCAGCGGCGGAAATGACCAAATGGTTTAACACCAACTATCACTACATGGTGCCGGAGTTTGTGAAAGGTCAGGCGTTCAAACTGACCTGGACCCAGCTGCTGGACGAAGTTGACGAAGCGCTGGCGCTGGGCCATAAGGTGAAGCCCGTGCTGCTTGGCCCGGTTACTTATCTGTGGCTGGGTAAAGTGAAAGGCGAGCAGTTCGATCGTCTGGATCTGCTGAACGATATTCTGCCGGTCTATCGGCAGGTGCTGGCTGAGCTGGCAAAACGCGGCGTTGAGTGGGTGCAGATTGATGAGCCGGCGCTGGTGCTGGAGCTGCCGCAGGCGTGGCTGGATGCCTTTAAGCCGGCATACGACGCGCTGCAGGGCCAGGTTAAGCTGCTGCTGACTACCTATTTTGAAGGGGTGAGCGCCAACCTCGATACCATCGTCGCGCTGCCGGTACAGGGTCTGCACGTTGACCTGGTTCACGGTAAAGATGATGTTGCCGGGCTGCATGCGCGCCTGCCGTCAGGCTGGCTGCTCTCCGCGGGCCTGGTCAACGGTCGTAACGTCTGGCGCGCAGATCTCACCGAGAAATATGCGCAAATTAAAGAGATCGTCGGCAAACGTCAGCTGTGGGTCGCCTCCTCCTGCTCCCTGCTGCACAGCCCGATCGATCTGAGCGTGGAAACCCGCCTGGACGCGGAAGTGAAAAGCTGGTTTGCCTTCGCTCTGCAAAAATGCGCCGAGCTGGCGCTGCTGCGCGATGCGCTGAACAGCGGCGATACCGCCGCCATTGAGGCGTGGAGCGCGCCGATTCAGGCCCGCCGTCACTCAACCCGCGTACACAACGCCGCGGTGGAAAAACGTCTGGCGGCCATTACCGCCCGGGACAGCCAGCGCAACAGCCCGTACGCGGAGCGTGCCCAGGCCCAGCGCGCCCGCTTTAACCTGCCGGCGTGGCCGACCACGACCATCGGCTCTTTCCCGCAGACCACCGAAATTCGCGGCCTGCGTCTGGACTTCAAGAAAGGCAATCTCGACGCTAATAACTACCGTACCGGCATCGCGGAGCACATTAAGCAGGCGATCGTTGAACAGGAGCGCTTAGGCCTCGACGTGCTGGTGCACGGCGAAGCCGAGCGTAACGACATGGTGGAGTATTTCGGTGAGCACCTCGACGGCTTTATCTTTACGCAAAACGGCTGGGTGCAGAGCTACGGTTCGCGCTGCGTCAAGCCGCCGGTGGTGATCGGCGACGTCAGCCGCCCGGAAGCCATCACCGTTGAGTGGGCGAAATACGCGCAGTCTCTTACCGACAAGCCGGTGAAAGGCATGCTGACCGGTCCGGTGACGATTCTGTGCTGGTCATTCCCCCGCGAAGACGTCAGCCGCGAAACCATCGCGAAGCAGATTGCGCTGGCGCTGCGTGACGAAGTGGCGGATCTGGAAGCGGCCGGTATCGGTATCATCCAGATTGATGAACCGGCGCTGCGAGAAGGCCTGCCCCTGAAGCGGAGCGACTGGGATGCATACCTGCAGTGGGGCGTGGAAGCCTTCCGTATCAACGCCGCCGTGGCGCAGGATGATACCCAGATCCATACCCATATGTGCTATTGCGAGTTCAATGACATCATGGATTCTATCGCGGCGCTGGATGCGGACGTGATTACCATTGAGACCTCGCGTTCCGACATGGAGCTGCTGGAGTCGTTCGAGGAGTTCGAATATCCGAACGAAATCGGGCCGGGCGTGTATGACATCCATTCGCCTAACGTCCCGAGCGTGGAGTGGATTGAAGCCCTGCTGGAGAAAGCCGCTCAGCGCATACCGGCGGAGCGTCTGTGGGTTAACCCGGACTGCGGACTGAAAACTCGCGGCTGGCCGGAAACCCGTGCGGCGCTGGCGAACATGGTGAAAGCCGCGCAGAACCTGCGTGAATCCGCATAAAGAGCCGCCGCGGTAAAAATCGGCGGTAACGCAGAAATTGATCGTGCGGTAATAAATTGATCGTGTGGTAATAAAAAGAGGAGGCGGATGCCTCCTCTTTTATATTCATCGGGAGCGCAAATTTAAGCCTTCTTTCCCCCGCCATACTGAGCAAACCACGCCAGCATGCGCTGCCAGCCATCCTGCGCCGACTCTTCATGGTAGCTGGCACGATAGTCGGCATTAAACGCGTGGCCGGCCTGCGGGTAGACCACGATCTCTGCCGTCGCGTTGGCGGCGCGTAGCGCCTGGCGCATGGTTTCTACCGTGTCCTGCGGGATGCTGTCATCCTTCGCGCCGTAGAGTCCCAGCACCGGAGCATTAAGATCGACGGCGACGTCCACCGGATGCTTCGCGGAGTTCAGCGTTTTCTGCCCGACCAGCTTGCCGTACCAGGCGACGGCGGCCTTCAGCTGCGGGTTATGCGCGGCATAGAGCCAGGTAATACGTCCACCCCAGCAGAAACCGGTGATCAGCAGGCGATGAGCATCGCCCCCGTGACGTCCCGCCCAGCTGGCGACATGGTCAAGGTCTGCCAGCACCTGCGAGTCCGGGACTTTGCTGACCAGCTCCTGGAATAGCGTCGGGATATCGGTGTACTCGTTTGGATCGCCCTGGCGAAAGTACAGCTCTGGAGCGATTGCCAGATAGCCTTCCAGCGCCAGACGACGGCAGACGTCGCGGATGTGCTCATGGACGCCGAAAATTTCCTGCACCACGATCACCACCGGAAGCGGGCCATCGCTATTTTTCGGCCGGGCATGGTACGCCGGCATGTTCTCGCCCTGAGAAGGGATCGAGGTTTCTCCAGCGGTAATGCTCTCTTCCGGCGTATAAACGGCGGTAGAAGCGTGCGGGGTGGCTGCAGGTGCAAAGCCGGGTTGCTTGGTTGTGGTCATGGTATTCTCCGTACCCTTAATTTATTAGCGCATCGATAACTATAGACTCTTAAGACCGGACGTTAACAAACCACAGTGCCCGAAACAGGCTATCTTTTGTTCAGGCACGGCGAATATAACTTGTTAATGTGACGTAACTCACTATTTAATGGAATATTGTTGCAATGATTTTCATTCATGGTGATTGGTGTCACAAAATTAAGCGGATGGCTTCTGTAAAGTACCGTTTTGCTTCTGCTGATAATTCGACCCACAGAGGAGTTTTTTATGTCTAAGTCTGATGTTTTTCATCTCGGCCTCACCAAAAACGATTTACAAGGGGCTACGCTGGCTATCGTCCCTGGCGATCCGGAGCGTGTGGAAAAGATCGCCGCGCTGATGGATAAGCCGGTCAAGCTGGCATCGCACCGCGAATTTACCTCCTGGCGCGCCGAGCTTGACGGCAAGCCGGTGATCGTATGCTCTACCGGTATCGGCGGCCCGTCGACGTCGATTGCCGTTGAAGAACTGGCTCAGCTGGGAATCAATACCTTCCTGCGTATCGGCACCACCGGCGCGATCCAGCCGAATATCAACGTTGGCGACGTTCTGGTGACCACGGCATCCGTGCGCCTCGACGGCGCGAGCCTGCACTTTGCGCCAATGGAATATCCGGCCGTCGCTGACTTTGCCTGCACCACCGCGCTGGTGGAAGCGGCTAAATCAATCGGCGCAACGACCCATATCGGCGTAACCGCCTCTTCTGACACCTTCTATCCGGGCCAGGAGCGCTATGACACCGTTTCCGGTCGCGTGGTGAGCCGTTTTAAAGGCTCGATGGCAGAGTGGCAGGCGATGGGCGTCATGAACTACGAAATGGAATCCGCCACGCTGCTGACCATGTGCTCCAGCCAGGGCCTGCGCGCCGGGATGGTTGCCGGGGTTATCGTTAACCGTACCCAGCAGGAAATTCCTAACGCCGAAACCATGAAGCAAACCGAAAGCCATGCGGTGAAAATTGTCGTTGAAGCGGCCCGCCGTCTGCTGTAGTTCCTCCCCTTATCGCGAAGGCCGGCTCGCCCGGCCTCTCTTTTTTGCGCTGCGCCTCGCAGGAAATTCCTTTTAAACTGGACGTTTGTACAGCACAATTCTATTTTTGTGCCGTAGGCGGTTGCAGTAGCAGGGGGCGTTGTGGATATCTCAATTATTATAAGTGCCATCGCGGCGCTGGTCGTAGGGCTGGTCGTCGGCTGGCTGGCGACGAAGGCCGCTGCCGATCGGACGCGTGCCGACCTCATCGAAGAGCGGCGCGAGCTGGATATTGAGCTCAGCTCGGCCCGCCAGCAGGTGGTGCAGGCGGCCCACTGGCGCGATGAGTGCGAGCTGCTGAATAATGAGCTGCGCAGCCTGCGCGATATCAATAGTTCGCTGGAGGCCGACCTCCGTGAAGTCACCACCCGCCTTGAATCTACCCGGCTACATGCGGAAGAGAAAGTTCGCCAGATGATGAACAGCGAGCAGCGCCTCAGCGAGCAGTTTGAAAATCTGGCTAACCGCATTTTCGAGCACAGCAACCGACGGGTTGATGAGCAGAACCGACAAAGCCTGCACGGCCTGCTGACGCCGCTGCGTGAACAGCTGGACGGCTTTCGTCGCCAGGTACAGGATAGCTTCGGTCAGGAGGCGCGAGAGCGTCACACCCTGGCCCATGAAATCCGCAATTTACAGCAGCTCAATACCCGAATGGCGCAGGAGGCTCTCAACCTGACCCGCGCGCTTAAGGGCGATAACAAAACCCAGGGCAACTGGGGGGAAGTGGTATTAACCCGCGTGCTGGAGGCTTCCGGGCTGCGGGAAGGCTACGAGTACCAGACCCAGGTCAGCATCGAAACGGAAAGCCGCTCGCGGATGCAGCCGGACGTGGTCGTCCGTTTGCCGCAGGGAAAAGACGTGGTCATTGATGCCAAAATGACGCTGGTGGCCTATGAACGCTACTTTAACGCCGAAGATGATTACGCCCGCGAGGCGGCGCTGCAGGAGCATATTGCCTCGGTGCGCAGCCATATCCGCCTGCTTGGCAGGAAAGACTATCAGCAGCTGCCGGGGCTGCGATCGCTCGACTACGTTCTGATGTTTATCCCCGTTGAGCCCGCATTTCTGCTGGCGATAGACCGCCAGCCAGAGCTTATCAGCGAAGCGCTGCAGCACAATATTATGCTGGTCAGCCCCACCACGCTGCTGGTTGCGTTACGCACTATCGCCAACCTCTGGCGCTATGAGCATCAGAGCCGCAATGCGCAGAAAATTGCCGAACGCGCGGGCCGCCTGTACGACAAGATGCGGCTGTTCGTCGATGACATGTCCGCAATAGGCCAGAGCCTCGACAAAGCGCAGGATAATTACCGCCAGGCGATGAAAAAGCTGGCCTCCGGTCGCGGCAACCTGCTGGTGCAGGCTGAAGCCTTTCGCGGCCTCGGGGTGGAGGTTAAGCGCGGGATTAATCCGGACTTAGTCGAACAGGCAACCGCCCAGGACGATGAATACCGGCTGGATGATGATAACCTATCGGAAAATAACGGTTTTTCATCCGAACCTTCCGCCTCATCGATGTCGGGCGAGGGTTCTCAGCCGCGTTGAACCGTATGGGAAATGCGCTAAATCTGTTACACTCGGCGAACATTTTCTTGATAAGCAAGCAGGCATTGAGATGGTTGAGGATTCACAAGAAACGACGCACTTTGGCTTTCAGACGGTTGCCAAAGAGCAGAAGGCGGACATGGTTGCGCATGTATTCCATTCTGTGGCCGCAAAATATGATGTGATGAACGATTTGATGTCGTTCGGTATTCATCGTTTGTGGAAGCGTTTCACCATCGATTGCAGCGGCGTGCGTCGCGGGCAGACCGTGCTGGATCTGGCCGGCGGCACCGGTGACCTGACGGCAAAATTCTCCCGCCTGGTCGGTGAATCTGGCCGCGTCATGCTGGCCGATATTAACGATTCAATGCTGAAGATGGGCCGCGAAAAGCTGCGCAACGTCGGCATCGTCGGCAACGTTGAGTACGTTCAGGCCAATGCCGAAGCGCTGCCGTTTGCCGATAACACCTTTGACTGCATCACTATTTCATTCGGCCTGCGCAACGTCACCGATAAAGAAAAAGCGCTGCGCTCCATGTACCGGGTTCTGAAGCCGGGCGGACGCCTGCTGGTGCTGGAGTTTTCAAAACCGATTATTGAACCGCTGAGCAAAGCGTACGACGCCTACTCCTTCCATATCCTGCCGCGGGTGGGTGAACTGGTAGCCAGCGACGGCGAAAGCTATCGCTATCTGGCGGAATCTATTCGCATGCACCCCGATCAGGACACCCTGAAGGGCATGATGCAGGATGCGGGCTTTGAAAGCGTCGACTACTACAACCTGACGGCAGGTATCGTGGCGTTACACCGCGGTTATAAGTTCTGACAGGGGAGACGCTATGCCTTTCAAACCACTGGTAACCGCGGGTATTGAGACGGTTCTGAATACCTTTCTCTGGCGTGATAAAGCCTTAAAACCGGCGCGTCAGCGTCTGTCAGGGAAAGTGCTGCGCGTGGAGCTGCAGGAGCTGGCGACGCCGGTGGTTCTGGCCTTTAGCGAGCGCCAGGTCGATGTGCTCGGCGCGTGGGAAGGCGAAGCCGACTGTACCGTCATCACCCGCCTGAGCGTCCTGCCGCAGCTGCGCAATCGTCAGCAGCTTACCGCGCTTATCCGCAGCGGTGACCTGCAGGTGCAGGGCGATCTGCAGGTGGTGCAGAATATGGTGACGCTGTGCGATCTGGCGGAGTTTGATCCCGCTGAGCTGCTGGCCCCGTATACCGGCGATATTGTCGCCGAGGGCGTCAGCAAAGTATTCCGCACCGGCGCTCGCTTTCTGCTGCACGGCGCGCAGCGCCAGCAGCGGTATATCGCTGAGACGCTCACCGAAGAGTGGCGTCTGGCGCCGGGCCCGCTGGAAATGGCCTGGTTTGGGGAAGAGACCGCCGCCGCGGAACGCGCCCTGGCTGCGCTTGAAAAACGGCTGGAAATGCTGGAGGGCAAATGACGCCAGGAGAATTACGGCGCCTGTATCTTATTATCCGCACCTTTTTGAGCTACGGGCTCGATGAGCTGATCCCCAAAATGCGTATCACGCTGCCGCTGCGTATCTGGCGGCGTACGCTGTTCTGGATGCCAAATCGTCACAAAGACAAACCTCTCGGTGAACGCTTACGCCTTGCGCTGCAGGAGCTGGGGCCCGTGTGGATCAAATTTGGCCAGATGCTGTCAACCCGTCGCGATCTCTTTCCTCCGCAAATAGCCGATCAGCTCGCGCTCCTGCAGGATCGCGTGGCGCCGTTTGATGGCCAGCTGGCTAAAAAGCAGATCGAGCAGGCGATGGGCGGTCTTCCGGTTGATGCCTGGTTTGATGATTTCTCGATTGAGCCGCTGGCCTCCGCCTCGATTGCACAGGTGCATACCGCGCGCCTGAAAGAGAACGGCAAAGAGATTGTGATTAAGGTTATCCGCCCGGACATCGTGCCGGTTATCAAAGCGGATATGAAGCTTATCTATCGCCTGGCGCGCTGGGTGCCTCGCCTGCTGCCCGACGGCCGCCGCCTGCGCCCGCAGGAAGTGGTGCGCGAGTATGAAAAGACGCTGCTCGACGAGCTCAACCTGCTGCGCGAATCGGCAAACGCCATTCAGCTGCGGCGCAATTTCGAAGATAGCCCGATGCTCTACGTTCCGGAGGTTTACTCCGATTACTGTAGCGAAGGCATGATGGTGATGGAGCGGATTTACGGCATCCCGGTTTCCGATGTCGAGGCGCTGGAAGCTCAGGGTACCAACATGCAGCTGCTTGCAGAGCGGGGCGTGCAGGTGTTTTTCACCCAGGTATTCCGCGATAGCTTCTTCCACGCGGACATGCATCCGGGCAATATTTTTGTCAGCTATGAGCATCCGGAGAACCCGAAATATATCGGCATTGACTGCGGCATCGTGGGCTCGCTGAATAAAGAAGATAAGCGCTATCTGGCGGAAAACTTCATCGCCTTCTTCAACCGTGACTATCGCAAAGTCGCCGAGCTGCACGTCGATTCCGGCTGGGTGCCTGCGGATACAAACGTTGAAGAGTTCGAGTTTGCCATCCGCACCGTCTGCGAACCTATCTTCGAAAAGCCGCTGGCTGAAATCTCCTTTGGGCATGTTCTGCTGAACCTGTTCAATACCGCCCGGCGCTTCAATATGGAAGTTCAGCCGCAGCTGGTATTGCTACAGAAGACATTACTTTACGTAGAAGGGGTAGGCCGCCAGCTCTATCCTCAGTTAGACTTGTGGAAAACGGCGAAGCCTTTCCTTGAGTCGTGGATTAAAGATCAGGTCGGTATTCCGGCGCTGGTACGCGCGTTCAAAGAAAAAGCGCCGTTCTGGATTGAAAGAATGCCGGAGATACCGGAGCTGGTGTACCAAAGCCTGCAGCAGAGCAAACAGCTGCAGCACAGCGTTGATACGATTGTCCGCGACATCCAGGTGCGGCACGCTCGCCAGGGACAGTCCCGTTATCTGTTTGGTATAGGCGCCGTTTTATTACTCAGCGGTACGCTGTTATTTATCCACCGGCCGGAGTGGGGCCTGATGCCCGGCTGGCTAATGGCCGGTGGCGTTGTGACCTGGCTGATTGGCTGGCGGAAAACGCGCTAAGCGGTATGGCCTCCATCACGGCGCATTCGTTGTTGCGCGAAGTCATGCGAGCAGCCTGACGAAGAGGCGGCCCGCGGGATGACGTGTATAATGCGTCCCATTAATTCATCATCTGTCATAGGGGAATGTGTATGGGTGGTATCAGTATCTGGCAGTTATTAATTGTTGTCGTCATCGTCGTTCTGCTTTTTGGGACAAAAAAGCTGAGCTCGCTGGGATCGGATTTAGGCGCATCAATCAAGGGCTTTAAAAAGGCCATGAGTGATGATGAAAAACCTGAAAACGGGACTCCGGACGCGGATTTCGCGGCGAAATCTATCGCTGATAAGCAGGATGATGCGAAAAAAGACGAGACAAAACGCCACGACAAAGAGCAGGTGTAATTCGTGTTCGATATCGGTTTTAGTGAACTACTGCTGGTGTTTGTTATTGGCCTCATCGTACTGGGGCCACAGCGACTGCCTGTAGCGGTAAAAACGGTGGCTAGCTGGATCCGCACGCTGCGGTCGCTGGCGGCTACCGTGCAAAATGAGATCACTCAGGAACTAAAACTGCAGGAGTTTCAGGAAAGCCTGAAGAAAGTCGAAAAGGCGAGCCTGGATAACCTGACGCCTGAGCTGAAGGCCTCAATGGACGAGCTGCGTGAAGCCGCCGAATCCATGAAACGCTCCTATTCCGCGCACGATCCTGAGAAAGCCAGCGACGAAGCGAACACTATCCATAACCCGGTGGTGAAAGGCAGCGAAGAACAGCGCCAGGACGTCACGCCGGCGACGGCTGAACGCCAGGCCAGCGCGCCGGTTCATGCGCCAGCCAGCGCCGTCGATGAGCCGCTGACGCCGTCGACCGAGCTTCCTGAAGCCAAAGAAAAGGCTGCCGTAAAAGCTACCGATTCCTCCCCCGCATCGAGTGATAAACCGTAAAAATGGGCGTAGACGATACTCAACCGCTAATTTCGCATCTGATTGAGCTGCGTAAGCGTCTGATCAACAGCATTCTCGCGATTCTGGTGATTTTTCTGGCGTTGGTTTACTTTGCCAACGACATCTATCAGCTGGTTTCGGCCCCGCTTATCCGGCAGATGCCGGTTGGCGCGACGATGATCGCCACGGACGTAGCCTCTCCTTTCTTTACGCCGATCAAGCTGACATTTATGGTCTCGATCATTTTGTCGGTGCCGGTCATTCTTTATCAGGTCTGGGCGTTTGTGGCGCCGGCCCTGTATAAGCATGAACGCCGGCTGGTGATGCCGCTGCTGGTCTCCAGCACGCTGCTGTTCTACATCGGTATGGCCTTCGCCTACTTTGTGGTGTTCCCGCTGGCGTTTGGCTTCCTCACGCACGCGGCGCCGGAAGGCGTGCAGGTCTCCACCGATATCCGCAGCTATCTCGACTTCGTCATGGCGCTATTTATCGCTTTTGGCGTCTCGTTTGAAGTGCCGGTGGCCATCGTCCTGCTGTGCTGGATGGGCGTCACCACGCCGGACGATCTGCGCAAGAAACGGCCCTATGTGCTGGTTGGTGCCTTCGTTGTGGGTATGCTGCTGACGCCGCCGGACGTATTCTCGCAAACGCTGCTGGCGATTCCGATGTACTGCCTGTTTGAAGTTGGGGTCTTCTTCGCCCGCTTCTACACCGGAAAACGCCTGACGCGCGATGAAGATGCCGCTGCCGAAGAGGCGGGCAGTAAAGAAGAGTAATTAACCGCCCGTCAGGGCGGTTGTCATATGGGAGGGGAGATGTTTGATATTGGCGTAAATCTGACCAGTTCACAGTTTTCTCGCGATCGTGACGAGGTCGTTGCCCGCGCTCAGGCGGCCGGCGTGACCGGCATGCTGCTGACCGGCACCAATCTCCATGAAAGTGAACAGGCGCAGCAGATGGCGCAGCGCTATTCCCGCTGCTGGTCAACCGCAGGCGTGCACCCGCATGACAGCAGCAGCTGGACGGAGTCGGTCGCGGTGGCGATCGGCGAGCTGGCTCGCAGACCGGAAGTGGTGGCAATCGGTGAATGCGGCCTCGATTTCAACCGTAACTTTTCGACTCCGGCGGAGCAGGAAGCGGCGTTTAGCGCCCAGCTGGCGCTGGCGGCCGAGCTTTCGCTGCCGGTATTTTTGCACTGCCGCGACGCCCACGAGCGCTTTTTGACGCTGCTCTCGCCGTGGCTGGATAAGCTGCCCGGAGCCGTGCTGCACTGCTTTACCGGCAGTCGTGATGAAGTGCACGAGTGTCTGAAGAGAGGTTTGTATATCGGGATCACCGGCTGGGTATGCGACGAGCGTCGAGGCCTTGAGCTGCGCAATCTGCTGCCTGAAATTCCGGCCGATCGCCTTCTGATTGAGACCGATGCGCCCTATCTACTGCCGCGAGACCTGAGCCCTAAACCCAATTCCCGGCGCAACGAGCCCGTGCACCTACCGCACATCCTGACGTGCGTTGCGGGCTGGCGCGGAGAGGAGGCTCAGCGGCTGGAGGAGGTGACGGACGCCAATGCCAGAACGCTCTTTGGCGTTCGCTTTTAACCGCGCCGTCAGATTTTATGGAAGTCGGTATTTTTGACGCTCTGCAGCACCTGCTTGTTAAGCAGGTTCAGCAGCAGCATAGAGCGAGTTTCGCCATCCGGCTCGCTGAAGATCGCCTGCAGGCCTTCGAACGCCCCGTCGGTAATCAGCACGCTATCGCCGCCATGCGGCGTTTCCGGATCCGTAATGCCTTCCGGTTTATAGATCGAGAGCTGATGGATAACCGCCGACGGTACGGTAGCCGGCTGGGCGCCAAAACGAACGAAGCTGTTCACGCCGCGCGTAGCGCTAATGGTCGTGGTATGGATAACTTCCGGATCGAATTCGATAAACAGATAGTTAGGGAACAGGGGTTCGCTGACCGTAGTGCGTTTACCGCGGACGATTTTTTCCAGTGCGATCGTCGGCATCAGGCAATTGACCGCCTGCCGTTCGAGATGTTCCTGGGCGCGCTGAAGCTGCCCACGCTTGCAATACAGTAAATACCAGGCTTGCATAATAACTCTTTCCACTCGATTAGTAGCAAGCATAACAAAAGCCTGGAGCGATCGCGAAAGCCATTATAAGTGAAAACTAAAATTCTATATTCTTTCACGCTAATTTAACAAAAGTACAGCATGGCGCCGGCGAACACCGTATAATCAGCCGCCTGTATAGAGGTCAATAACAACTCCATGAAATACCACGATCTACGCGACTTTCTGACATTACTGGAGCAGCAGGGGGAACTGAAAAGGATATCCCTGCCGGTCGATCCTCATCTGGAAATCACCGAAATTGCCGATCGCACTTTACGTGCCGGCGGCCCGGCTCTGCTATTCGAAAATCCTAAAGGTTACACCATGCCGGTGCTGTGTAATCTGTTTGGCACGCCTAAGCGCGTGGCGATGGGCATGGGGCAGGAAGACGTTAGCTCGCTGCGGGAAGTGGGCAAGCTGTTAGCTTTCCTCAAAGAACCCGAGCCGCCAAAAGGCTTTCGCGATCTCTTCGATAAGCTGCCGCAGTTCAAGCAGGTACTGAACATGCCGACTAAGCGCCTGCGCGGCGCTCCCTGTCAGCAGAAAATTATCGAAGGCGAGAGCGTCGACCTGACGCAGATCCCGATTATGACCTGCTGGCCGGATGATGCCGCGCCGCTGATTACCTGGGGGCTGACGGTCACCCGCGGCCCGCATAAGGAACGGCAGAATCTGGGTATCTATCGCCAGCAGCTGATTGGCAAAAATAAGCTGATTATGCGCTGGCTATCCCATCGCGGCGGCGCGCTGGATTTCCAGGAGTGGTGTGCGGCGCATCCGGGAGAGCGTTTCCCGGTCTCCGTGGCGCTCGGCGCCGACCCGGCGACTATTCTTGCGGCAGTGACGCCGGTTCCCGATACCCTTTCAGAGTACGCTTTTGCCGGCCTGCTGCGCGGAACGAAAACGGAAGTCGTGAAGTGTATTTCTAACGATCTGGAAGTACCCGCCAGCGCTGAAATTGTGCTGGAAGGGTATATTGAACCGGGTGAAATGGCGCCGGAAGGGCCGTACGGCGATCACACCGGCTATTACAACGAAGTGGACAGCTTCCCGGTGTTTACGGTGACCCATATTACCCGACGCGAAGATGCCATTTACCATTCGACCTACACCGGAAGACCGCCCGATGAGCCTGCCGTATTAGGCGTGGCGCTCAACGAAGTCTTTGTGCCGATTCTGCAAAAGCAGTTCCCGGAAATTGTCGATTTCTACCTGCCGCCGGAAGGATGCTCTTACCGCCTGGCGGTAGTCACGATGAAGAAACAGTACGCAGGACATGCTAAACGCGTGATGATGGGCGTATGGTCCTTCCTGCGCCAGTTTATGTACACCAAATTCGTTATTGTCTGCGATGATGACGTTAACGCGCGCGACTGGAACGATGTGATCTGGGCGATTACTACCCGGATGGACCCGGCTCGTGATACGGTACTGGTAGAAAATACGCCAATTGATTATCTGGATTTTGCCTCGCCGGTTTCCGGCCTGGGTTCAAAAATGGGGCTGGATGCCACAAACAAATGGCCAGGCGAAACCCAGCGAGAATGGGGCCGCCCAATCAAAAAAGATCCTGAGGTGACGGCGCGCGTCGACGCCATCTGGGACGAGCTGGCTATCTTTAAATAACAGTAAGCGGGGCTAACGCCGCTGTTTTGCTCTATAGACCCGACAGAGGGGACGCATGACAACCTTAAGCTGTAAAGTGACCTCGGTGGAGGCGATTACCGATACCGTGTATCGCGTTCGATTAGTGCCAGAAGCGGCTTTCTCTTTCCGCGCCGGCCAGTATTTGATGGTGGTAATGGATGAGCGCGATAAGCGTCCGTTCTCTATGGCCTCTACGCCAGCGGAACAGGAGTTTATTGAACTGCATATCGGCGCTTCTGAGCTAAACCTGTATGCGATGGCGGTCATGGATCGCATCCTGAAAGAGCGTGAGATTGAGGTTGATATCCCGCATGGCGAAGCCTGGCTGCGTGAAGATGAGGATCGTCCGCTCATTCTCATTGCCGGGGGAACCGGTTTTTCATACGTGCGTTCCATTTTGTTAACGGCTCTGGCCCGCAATCCGAATCGCGATATTGCCATCTACTGGGGCGGCCGCGAGGCGAAGCACCTCTACGATCTGTCTGAGCTGGAAGCGCTGAGCATTGAGCATCCTGGCCTGCGCATCGAGCCGGTTGTTGAACAGCCGGAAGAAGACTGGCGCGGACGTTCCGGAACCGTGCTGACCGCGGTGCTGCAGGATTACGGTACCCTGGCGGAGCATGATATCTACATCGCCGGTCGCTTCGAAATGGCTAAAATTGCCCGCGACCTGTTCTGTAATGAGCGTCAGGCGCGTGAAGATCGTCTGTTTGGTGACGCCTTCGCGTTTATCTGATTATCGGCGCCCCGTTCTTGCGGGAAGGGGCGGCTGATGGTGGATTGCAGAAATAAAAAACCCGCCCCTGATAGGCGGGAAGAACGGCAACTAAACCTTCTCTCTTCGCCATTGTTACCATCACTGCGTTGGCGGCGCTCATTCACCCGCATTACTCACTTGCGTCAGCTCATCGGGATGAATAAGGGACATCCGTGTCCCTCACCGAAGGCATCCTTCGGCTGTTCTGGGTCCAGTGGCGTTGAGAACCCCCTTCAATTAAACCCGCTCAAATACCGTCGCAATCCCCTGACCTAAACCAATGCACATGGTGGCCAGCCCAAACTGCGCGTCTTTGCGCTCCATCTGATTAATTAACGTGGTACTGATACGCGCGCCGGAGCAGCCCAGCGGGTGGCCCAGGGCGATCGCTCCGCCGTTAAGGTTGATCTTTTCGTCGATCTGCTCCATCAGGCCCAGATCTTTTATGCACGGCAGGATCTGCGCGGCAAACGCTTCGTTCATTTCAAAAACGTCGATATCGCTGGCGCTCAGTCCGGCCTTTTTCAGCGCCAGCTTTGAGGCCGGAACCGGGCCGTAGCCCATGATGGACGGATCGCAGCCAACAACGGCCATTGAGCGTACGCGGGCACGGGGTTTCAGCCCCAGCTCCCGGGCGCGGCTCTCGCTCATGAGCAGCATGGCGGCAGCGCCGTCGGAGAGGGCGGAAGAGGTGCCCGCCGTGACGGTGCCGGTGACCGGGTCAAAGGCGGGGCGCAGCGCGGCCAGCGCCTCTACGGTGGTTTCCGGGCGAATAACTTCATCATAGTTAAATGATTTCAGTACCCCGTCGGCGTCGTGACCGCCCGTGGCGACAATCTCATTTTTAAAGGCGCCGGATTGCGTCGCAGCCCATGCGCGAGCGTGGGAGCGTGCGGCAAACTGGTCCTGCATTTCGCGGCTGATGCCGTGAAGACGTGCCAGCATTTCTGCCGTCAGGCCCATCATGCCGGCCGCTTTGGCGACGTTACGGCTAAGGCCCGGGTGGAAATCGACGCCGTGGCTCATCGGCACGTGGCCCATATGCTCCACGCCACCAATCAGGCATACGCTGGCGTCGCCGGTCATGATCATGCGCGCCGCATCGTGCAGCGCCTGCATCGATGAACCGCACAGGCGGTTAACCGTCGTCGCGGGCACCGAGTGCGGGATCTCCGCCAGCAGCGCAGCGTTACGTGCGATGTTGAAACCCTGCTCCAGCGTTTGCTGTACGCAGCCCCAGTAGATATCGTCGATCGTGGTCGCGTCGAGCGCCGGATTACGCGATAGCAGGCTACGCATCAGGTGCGCGGAGAGGTCTTCCGCACGCACGTGGCGAAACGCGCCGCCTTTTGAACGGCCCATCGGGGTACGAATTGCATCGACAATGACAACCTGTTCCATTGTGACTCCTTAAGCCGTTTTCAGCTCGCCTACCGGACGGGCAGGTTCAACCGGGGGGTAATAGGGTTCGTTATGGCGCGCTTTGCTGCGCAGACCTTCCGGCACCTCATACAGCGGGCCGAGGTGCTGATACTGCTGTGCCATATCGAGATATTTTGCGCTGCCCAGCGTATCCAGCCAGCGGAAGGCGCCGCCGTGGAACGGAGGGAAGCCGAGGCCATAAACCAGCGCCATATCCGCTTCCGCCGGGCTGGCGATAATGCCTTCTTCCAGGCAACGCACCACTTCGTTGACCATGGGAATCATCATGCGGGCGATAATTTCTTCATCGCTGAAGTCGCGCTTCGGCTGGCTCACGTCCGCCAGCAGGCCTTCAACGGCCGCGTCCTCTTCTTTCTTCGGTTTGCCTTTGCTGTCCTGGGTATAGCGCCAGAAGCCAAGGCCGTTTTTCTGGCCGAAGCGGGTAGCGTCGAACAGGGCGTCAATCGCATCGCGATAATCTTTCTGCATGCGCTGCGGGAAGCCGGCGGCCATCACCGCCTGCGCGTGGTGAGCGGTATCGATGCCGACCACGTCGAGCAGGTACGCCGGGCCCATCGGCCAGCCGAACAGCTTCTCCATGACCTTATCGACCTTGCGGAAGTCCGCGCCATCGCGCAGCAGCTGGCTGAAGCCGGCGAAGTAGGGGAACAGCACGCGGTTGACGAAGAAGCCGGGGCAGTCGTTAACCACGATCGGCGTTTTGCCCATCTTGCTGGCCCAGGCCACCACTTTGGCAATCGTCTCGTCCGAGGTTTTTTCGCCGCGAATCACTTCAACCAGCGGCATACGGTGCACCGGGTTAAAGAAGTGCATGCCGCAGAAGTTCTCCGGACGCTGCAGAGCGTCCGCCAGTTCACCGATCGGGATCGTTGAGGTGTTGGAGGCCAGCACCGTATCCGGGCGCACTTTGCCTTCGGTCTCAGCCAGCACCGCTTTTTTCACTTTCGGGTTTTCGACAACGGCTTCAACGACCACGTCCACGCGCTCAAAGCCGGAGTAGTCCAGCGTCGGGTGAATGGTGCCGATGACGCCAGCCAGCTTCAGGCCGTCAATCTTGCCGCGCTCAAGCTGTTTGTTAAGCAGCTTGGCGGCTTCGTTCATGCCGAGCGTCAGCGATTTGTCGTTAATATCCTTCATGATGACCGGCACGCCTTTCCAGGCAGACTGATAGGCGATACCGCCACCCATAATCCCCGCGCCCAGCACGGCGGCCTGTTTTGGGGTTTCAACGTCTTTGGTGAGCTTCTTCGCTTTGCCTTTGACGTACTGATCGTTGAGGAAGATGCCGACCAGCGCGCGGGCCTCTTTGGTGTGCGCCAGCGGGACGAAGCTTTGATTTTCCAGCTTCAGCGCCTCATCGCGGCCGAGTCGGGCGGCAGCTTCGATGGTTTTGACGGCGGTCATCGGCGCCGGATAGTGTTTACCGGCGGTCTGGGCAACCATGCCTTTCGCAATGGTGAAGCTCATGGTCGCTTCGATTTTGCTGAGCTTCAGCGGCTCCAGCTTCGGCTGGCGCTTCGCCTGCCAGTCGAGATCGCCGCTAATGGCCTGGCGTAAAATGCTGAGCGCGCCGTCGCGCAGCTTCTCCGGCTTGACGATGCCGTCGACGAGGCCGATTTTCAGCGCCTGATCCGCACCGACGTCTTTGCCGGCGGCGATAATTTCCAGCGCGCTATCGGCGCCGAGCAGGCGCGGCATACGCACTGAACCGCCGAAGCCCGGCATAATGCCCAGCTTAGTTTCCGGCAGGCCGATGCGCAGGTCCGGCGTGGCCAGGCGATAGTCCGTCGCCAGCACGCACTCGCAGCCGCCGCCCAGCGCATAGCCGTTGACCGCTGAAACGGTGGGCACCGGTAAATCTTCGAGGCGGTTGAAAACGCTATTGGCAAAATGCAGCCATTGGCTCAGCTGCTCCTGCGGGACCAGGAACAGGGAGAGAAATTCGGTTATGTCGGCACCGACGATAAAGGCCGCTTTTTCAGAGCGCAGCAGCAGCCCTTTAAGATCTGTTTGCTTTTCGAGCACGTCCAGCGCATGGCCGAGGCTGGCTACGGTTGCGGTATCGAGCTTGTTCACCGAGCCGGGGGCATCGAACACCAGTTCGGCAATGCCATCTTCCAGCCAGTCGAGGTACAGGTTGTCGCCTTTGTAGAGCATGTCAGTCTCCTGAGTCCAGCAATATGATCTGGTCGTACCAGATGAAACGGAGTGTGGGATTTATGTTAAAGAATTGCAAACAAGTCTTTAAATAAATGCTGGTCGGATCACACCCGGCGGAAATCGCCCTGCCGGAAGCCGATGTGCTAAGATGCGGAGAGTCACGATCTAATAAAATCAAAGGATAAATAGATGGAATCACTAGCCGCGCTCTATAAAAACCATATTGCTACCCTACAAGAACGTACCCGTGATGTTTTATCTCGCTTTAAGCTCGATGCCTTACTGATTCACTCCGGTGAGCTGGTTAACGTTTTTCTTGACGATCATCCGTACCCGTTCAAGGTCAATCCGCAGTTTAAAGCGTGGGTGCCCGTCACGCAGGTTCCTAACTGCTGGCTGCTGGTGGATGGCGTCAATAAGCCGAAGCTGTGGTTCTACCTGCCGGTTGATTACTGGCATAACGTTGAGCCGCTGCCGACTTCATTCTGGACCGAAGAGGTGGACGTGATTGCGCTGCCGAAGGCGGATGGTATCGGTAGCCAGCTCCCGGCGGCGCGCGGCAACATTGGCTATATCGGCCCGGTCCCTGAGCGCGCGCTGGGGTTAGAGATCGCCGCGGATAAAATCAACCCGAAAGGGGTTATCGACTATCTGCACTACTACCGCTCCTATAAAACGGATTATGAGCTGGCCTGCATGCGCGAAGCGCAGAAATCAGCGATCAACGGTCATCGGGCGGCGCATGAAGCCTTCCTGTCCGGGATGAGCGAGTTCGATATCAACCAGGCCTATCTGACCGCGACCGGCCACCGCGATACCGACGTACCGTACAGCAACATCGTGGCGATCAATGAGCACGCCTCCGTGCTGCACTACACCAAACTGGATCACCGTGCGCCGGCGGAAGCGCGCAGCTTCCTGCTCGATGCCGGTGCGGAATATAACGGCTATGCAGCGGATCTCACGCGTACCTGGGCCGCGCATGGCGATAGCGACTTTGCCCAGCTGATTAAGGACGTTAATGACGAGCAGCTGGCGCTGATTAGCACGCTGAAAGTCGGCACCAGCTACGTGGATTACCACGTCCAGTTCCATCAGCGCATTGCTAAGCTGCTGCGTAAACATCAGATCGTCACCAACATGAGCGAAGAGGCGATGGTCGAAAACGACCTGACCGGGCCGTTTATGCCTCACGGCATCGGCCACCCGCTGGGCCTGCAGGTGCATGATGTCGCCGGCTTTATGCAGGATGATTCCGGTACCCATCTGGCGGCGCCGTCTAAATATCCGTACCTGCGCTGCACGCGCGTGATCCAGCCGCGTATGGTGCTGACCATCGAGCCGGGTATCTACTTTATTGAATCCCTGCTGGCGCCGTGGCGCGAAGGGCAGTTCAGCAAGCACTTCGACTGGCAGAAAATTGAAGCGCTGAAGCCGTTTGGCGGCATTCGTATCGAAGATAACGTCGTTATCCATGAAAGCAGTGTCGAAAATATGACGCGTGACCTGAAACTGGCCTGATGGACAGCTGGTTGATACCGGCCGCGCCGGTGAGCTTTGTCGAAGAGATTAAGAAGAGCCGGTTTATTACGCTACTGGCGCACACCGATGGCGTAATGGCGGCAAAGGCGTTTGTTGAATCAGTAAGAGCGGATCACCCGGATGCTCGCCACCACTGCGTGGCGTGGGTGGCCGGGCCGCCGAATGATTCACAGCAGCTGGGTTTCTCCGACGATGGCGAACCGGCGGGAACGGCGGGTAAACCGATGCTGGCACAGCTTATGGGCAGCGGCGTTGGTGAGATAACCGCCGTCGTAGTGCGTTACTACGGCGGTATTCTACTGGGTACCGGTGGTCTGGTGAAGGCCTATGGCGGTGGCGTACACCAGGCGCTTGCTCAGCTGACAACGCAGCGCAAGACGCCGCTGACCGCATATACTTTGCAGTGTGAATACGGGCAATTAGCCGGTGTTGAGGCGCTGTTGACCCAGTTCGCAGGGCAAATTGTCGAAAGCGAATATCAGGCGTTCGTCCAGCTGCGTGTTGCGCTTCCTCAAGCTGAAGTGGCGTCATTTTCAGCAAAACTGGCTGATTTTAGCCGTGGCTCGTTGCAATTACTGAAGATTGACGAATAATCCCCACCTGATTTTTTGCATATCAAAGGAAGCGCCAGAGATGCATTTTCGCGCGATTACCCGAATCGTTGGACTGCTGGTCATTTTATTTTCGGGGACCATGATCCTCCCGGGATTAGTGGCCCTGATATACCGTGATGGTGCCGGGCGGGCGTTTACCCAGACCTTTTTCGCCGCTTTAGCTATTGGCTCTCTATTATGGTGGCCGAACCGCCGTGAAAAGGGTGAACTGAAATCCCGCGAGGGCTTCCTGATCGTCGTCCTCTTCTGGACCGTGCTGGGCAGCGTCGGTGCGCTACCGTTTATCTTCGCCGAGCAGCCAAACCTGACGGTAACCGATGCGTTTTTTGAATCCTTCTCTGGCCTCACCACCACGGGCGCGACCACTCTGGTTGGCCTCGACTCGCTGCCTCATGCCATCCTTTTTTATCGCCAGATGCTGCAGTGGTTTGGCGGTATGGGGATCATTGTGCTGGCGGTCGCAATCCTGCCGATACTCGGCGTCGGTGGGATGCAGCTGTACCGGGCGGAGATGCCCGGGCCGCTGAAGGATAACAAAATGCGCCCGCGAATCGCCGAAACGGCAAAAACGCTGTGGCTCATCTACGTTCTGCTGACCGTCGCCTGCGCGCTGGCGCTGTGGTTTGCCGGGATGCCGGCGTTTGACGCCATCGGTCACAGCTTTTCGACCATCGCTATTGGCGGCTTCTCCACGCATGACGCCAGCGTCGGCTACTTTGACAGTCCGACGATTAACTCGATTATTGCGGTCTTTCTGCTGATCTCCGGCTGTAACTACGGCCTGCACTTTTCATTGCTTAGCGGACGAAGCCTGAAGGTGTACTGGCGTGACCCCGAATTCCGCATGTTTATTGGCGTACAGCTGACGCTGGTGGTGATTTGCACGCTGGTGCTGTGGCTGCATGATGTCTATAGCTCCGCGTTAACCACCTTGAATCAGGCCTTCTTCCAGGTTGTCTCAATGGCCACGACGGCGGGCTTCACCACCGATAGCATTGCGCGCTGGCCGCTGTTCCTTCCGGTGCTGCTGCTGTGCTCGGCATTTATCGGCGGCTGTGCCGGTTCGACGGGGGGGGGTCTGAAGGTTATTCGTATCCTGCTGCTCTTTAAGCAGGGGAACCGCGAGCTGAAACGCCTGGTACACCCGAACGCGGTGTACAGCATTAAGCTGGGCAACCGCGCGCTGCCGGAACGCATCCTCGAAGCAGTATGGGGATTCTTCTCCGCCTATGCGCTGGTGTTTATCATTAGTATGCTGGCGATTATTGCTACCGGCGTCGATGACTTCTCCGCATTTGCTTCGGTCGTCGCAACATTAAACAACCTGGGGCCGGGCCTGGGCGTCGTGGCGGATAACTTTGCGACGATGAATCCGGTCGCAAAATGGATCCTGATTGCTAATATGCTGTTTGGTCGTCTGGAAGTGTTCACCCTGTTGGTGCTGTTTACTCCCACTTTCTGGCGTGAATAGCTGGAGTATTTGTGAAAACGTTGATTCTATTTTCCACCCGTGATGGGCAGACGCGTGAAATTGCCTCCTTTCTGGCATCCGAGCTGAAAGAGCTGGGCGTCGATGCGGACACCCTCAACCTTAACCGCGCCGATGCGGTTGCATGGCACGACTACGATCGCGTGGTGATTGGGGCATCCATTCGCTATGGCCACTTCCATCCTGCGGTTGACCGCTTCGTGAAGAAGCACCTGCAGTCGCTGAACGCGCTGCCCGGTGCGTTTTTTTCGGTTAACCTCGTGGCGCGTAAACCTGAGAAGCGTACTCCGCAAACCAATAGCTATACGCGCAAGTTCCTGCTCGGTTCACCGTGGCAGCCGCAGCGTAGCGCGGTGTTTGCCGGTGCGCTGCGCTATCCGCGCTATAGCTGGTACGACCGCGTAATGATCCGCCTGATTATGAAGATGACCGGCGGTGAAACGGATACCAGTAAAGAAGTGGTCTATACCGACTGGCAGCAGGTCGCTAATTTTGCGCGAGAGATCGCACAAATGAGCAGCAAATAGCGGATAAAATCACCGTGGTGATGGCAAACTGAGCGGTTGAAAAGTTTTTTGCAAACAGGGCTTGTCAACGTCGGAGAACTCCCTATAATGCGCCTCCACTGACACGGAACAACGGCTTACAGGCCGCCGGGTCAGAAGGCTCCAGCGCTGAATATCAGCCGCGGAAGCCGACAGAGAAAAGCAAAATAAACGCTTGACTCTGAATGAGGAAAACGTAATATACGGGACCTCGCGACAGAGCGCTAAAGCGCGTCGCAACTGCTCTTTAACAATTTATCAGACAATCTGTGTGGGCACTCAAAGTGACATGGATTCTTAACGTCCTCGGACGAAAAATGAATACCAAGTCTCTGAGTGAACATACGTAATTCATTACGAAGTTTAATTCATGAGCATCAAACTTAAATTGAAGAGTTTGATCATGGCTCAGATTGAACGCTGGCGGCAGGCCTAACACATGCAAGTCGAGCGGTAGCACAGAGAGCTTGCTCTCGGGTGACGAGCGGCGGACGGGTGAGTAATGTCTGGGAAACTGCCTGATGGAGGGGGATAACTACTGGAAACGGTAGCTAATACCGCATAACGTCGCAAGACCAAAGTGGGGGACCTTCGGGCCTCATGCCATCAGATGTGCCCAGATGGGATTAGCTAGTAGGTGAGGTAATGGCTCACCTAGGCGACGATCCCTAGCTGGTCTGAGAGGATGACCAGCCACACTGGAACTGAGACACGGTCCAGACTCCTACGGGAGGCAGCAGTGGGGAATATTGCACAATGGGCGCAAGCCTGATGCAGCCATGCCGCGTGTATGAAGAAGGCCTTCGGGTTGTAAAGTACTTTCAGCGAGGAGGAAGGCGATAAGGTTAATAACCTTGTCGATTGACGTTACTCGCAGAAGAAGCACCGGCTAACTCCGTGCCAGCAGCCGCGGTAATACGGAGGGTGCAAGCGTTAATCGGAATTACTGGGCGTAAAGCGCACGCAGGCGGTCTGTCAAGTCGGATGTGAAATCCCCGGGCTCAACCTGGGAACTGCATCCGAAACTGGCAGGCTAGAGTCTTGTAGAGGGGGGTAGAATTCCAGGTGTAGCGGTGAAATGCGTAGAGATCTGGAGGAATACCGGTGGCGAAGGCGGCCCCCTGGACAAAGACTGACGCTCAGGTGCGAAAGCGTGGGGAGCAAACAGGATTAGATACCCTGGTAGTCCACGCTGTAAACGATGTCGACTTGGAGGTTGTTCCCTTGAGGAGTGGCTTCCGGAGCTAACGCGTTAAGTCGACCGCCTGGGGAGTACGGCCGCAAGGTTAAAACTCAAATGAATTGACGGGGGCCCGCACAAGCGGTGGAGCATGTGGTTTAATTCGATGCAACGCGAAGAACCTTACCTACTCTTGACATCCAGAGAACTTAGCAGAGATGCTTTGGTGCCTTCGGGAACTCTGAGACAGGTGCTGCATGGCTGTCGTCAGCTCGTGTTGTGAAATGTTGGGTTAAGTCCCGCAACGAGCGCAACCCTTATCCTTTGTTGCCAGCGGTTCGGCCGGGAACTCAAAGGAGACTGCCAGTGATAAACTGGAGGAAGGTGGGGATGACGTCAAGTCATCATGGCCCTTACGAGTAGGGCTACACACGTGCTACAATGGCATATACAAAGAGAAGCGACCTCGCGAGAGCAAGCGGACCTCATAAAGTATGTCGTAGTCCGGATCGGAGTCTGCAACTCGACTCCGTGAAGTCGGAATCGCTAGTAATCGTGGATCAGAATGCCACGGTGAATACGTTCCCGGGCCTTGTACACACCGCCCGTCACACCATGGGAGTGGGTTGCAAAAGAAGTAGGTAGCTTAACCTTCGGGAGGGCGCTTACCACTTTGTGATTCATGACTGGGGTGAAGTCGTAACAAGGTAACCGTAGGGGAACCTGCGGTTGGATCACCTCCTTACCTGAAGAACCTGCCTTTGTAGTGCTCACACAGATTGTCTGATGAAAAATAAGCAGTAAAAAATCTCTGCAGGCTTGTAGCTCAGGTGGTTAGAGCGCACCCCTGATAAGGGTGAGGTCGGTGGTTCAAGTCCACTCAGGCCTACCAAATTCATCCTGAATACTGCGTTGTGAAACGACTCGCATACTTCAGTATGCTTCGTCCTCCCACGCCTTGTCTCAGTCTGAATTACCGGTACAAGAGATTAGTTTTACGATGGGGTTATAGCTCAGCTGGGAGAGCGCCTGCCTTGCACGCAGGAGGTCTGCGGTTCGATCCCGCATAGCTCCACCATCCTTTTACTGCACAAAATAAGAAAACTTCAGAGTGTTCCTGAAAAGGTGCACTGCGAAGTTTTGCTCTTTAAAAATCTGGATCAAGCTGAAAATTGAAACGACACACTGTTTCCTTTCTCCGTAATAAGAAAGGAAAGACGGTGTGTTCGAGTCTCTCAAATTTTCACAACACGACCTGTTTTACGAAACAGCTTCGGGTTGTGAGGTTAAGCGACTAAGCGTACACGGTGGATGCCCTGGCAGTCAGAGGCGATGAAGGACGTGCTAATCTGCGATAAGCGTCGGTAAGGTGATATGAACCGTTATAACCGGCGATTTCCGAATGGGGAAACCCAGTGTGTTTCGACACACTATCGTTAAGTGAATACATAGCTTAACGAAGCGAACCGGGGGAACTGAAACATCTAAGTACCCCGAGGAAAAGAAATCAACCGAGATTCCCCCAGTAGCGGCGAGCGAACGGGGAGCAGCCCAGAACCTGAATCAGTTTGTGTGTTAGTGGAAGCGTCTGGAAAGTCGCAGGGTACAGGGTGATACTCCCGTACACTAAAATGCACATTCTGTGAGTTCGAAGAGTAGGGCGGGACACGTGGTATCCTGTCTGAATATGGGGGGACCATCCTCCAAGGCTAAATACTCCTGACTGACCGATAGTGAACCAGTACCGTGAGGGAAAGGCGAAAAGAACCCCGGCGAGGGGAGTGAAACAGAACCTGAAACCGTGTACGTACAAGCAGTGGGAGCCTGATTTGTCAGGTGACTGCGTACCTTTTGTATAATGGGTCAGCGACTTATATTCTGTAGCAAGGTTAACCGTATAGGGGAGCCGCAGGGAAACCGAGTCTTAACTGGGCGTTAAGTTGCAGGGTATAGACCCGAAACCCGGTGATCTAGCCATGGGCAGGTTGAAGGTTGGGTAACACTAACTGGAGGACCGAACCGACTAATGTTGAAAAATTAGCGGATGACTTGTGGCTGGGGGTGAAAGGCCAATCAAACCGGGAGATAGCTGGTTCTCCCCGAAAGCTATTTAGGTAGCGCCTCGTGAATTCATCTTCGGGGGTAGAGCACTGTTTCGGCTAGGGGGTCATCCCGACTTACCAACCCGATGCAAACTACGAATACCGAAGAATGTTATCACGGGAGACACACGGCGGGTGCTAACGTCCGTCGTGAAGAGGGAAACAACCCAGACCGCCAGCTAAGGTCCCAAAGTCATGGTTAAGTGGGAAACGATGTGGGAAGGCACAGACAGCCAGGATGTTGGCTTAGAAGCAGCCATCATTTAAAGAAAGCGTAATAGCTCACTGGTCGAGTCGGCCTGCGCGGAAGATGTAACGGGGCTAAACCATGCACCGAAGCTGCGGCAGCGACGCTTAGGCGTTGTTGGGTAGGGGAGCGTTCTGTAAGCCGTTGAAGGTGGCCTGTGAGGGTTGCTGGAGGTATCAGAAGTGCGAATGCTGACATAAGTAACGATAAAGCGGGTGAAAAGCCCGCTCGCCGGAAGACCAAGGGTTCCTGTCCAACGTTAATCGGGGCAGGGTGAGTCGACCCCTAAGGCGAGGCCGAAAGGCGTAGTCGATGGGAAACAGGTTAATATTCCTGTACTCGGTGTTACTGCGAAGGGGGGACGGAGAAGGCTATGTTAGCCGGGCGACGGTTGTCCCGGTTTAAGCATGTAGGCGGAGAGTTTAGGTAAATCCGGACTCTTGTTAACGCTGAGGTGTGACGACGAGGCACTACGGTGCTGAAGTAACAAATGCCCTGCTTCCAGGAAAAGCCTCTAAGCATCAGGTAACATCAAATCGTACCCCAAACCGACACAGGTGGTCAGGTAGAGAATACCAAGGCGCTTGAGAGAACTCGGGTGAAGGAACTAGGCAAAATGGTGCCGTAACTTCGGGAGAAGGCACGCTGATGGTAAGTGAAGCGACTTGCTCGTGGAGCTGAAATCAGTCGAAGATACCAGCTGGCTGCAACTGTTTATTAAAAACACAGCACTGTGCAAACACGAAAGTGGACGTATACGGTGTGACGCCTGCCCGGTGCCGGAAGGTTAATTGATGGGGTTATCCGTAAGGAGAAGCTCTTGATCGAAGCCCCGGTAAACGGCGGCCGTAACTATAACGGTCCTAAGGTAGCGAAATTCCTTGTCGGGTAAGTTCCGACCTGCACGAATGGCGTAATGATGGCCAGGCTGTCTCCACCCGAGACTCAGTGAAATTGAACTCGCTGTGAAGATGCAGTGTACCCGCGGCAAGACGGAAAGACCCCGTGAACCTTTACTATAGCTTGACACTGAACATTGAGCCTTGATGTGTAGGATAGGTGGGAGGCTTTGAAGCGTGGACGCCAGTCTGCGTGGAGCCAACCTTGAAATACCACCCTTTAATGTTTGATGTTCTAACGTAGACCCGTGATCCGGGTTGCGGACAGTGTCTGGTGGGTAGTTTGACTGGGGCGGTCTCCTCCCAAAGAGTAACGGAGGAGCACGAAGGTTAGCTAATCCTGGTCGGACATCAGGAGGTTAGTGCAATGGCATAAGCTAGCTTGACTGCGAGCGTGACGGCGCGAGCAGGTGCGAAAGCAGGTCATAGTGATCCGGTGGTTCTGAATGGAAGGGCCATCGCTCAACGGATAAAAGGTACTCCGGGGATAACAGGCTGATACCGCCCAAGAGTTCATATCGACGGCGGTGTTTGGCACCTCGATGTCGGCTCATCACATCCTGGGGCTGAAGTAGGTCCCAAGGGTACGGCTGTTCGCCGTTTAAAGTGGTACGCGAGCTGGGTTTAGAACGTCGTGAGACAGTTCGGTCCCTATCTGCCGTGGGCGCTGGAGAATTGAGGGGGGCTGCTCCTAGTACGAGAGGACCGGAGTGGACGCATCACTGGTGTTCGGGTTGTCATGCCAATGGCATTGCCCGGTAGCTAAATGCGGAAAAGATAAGTGCTGAAAGCATCTAAGCACGAAACTTGCCCCGAGATGAGTTCTCCCTGACTCCTTGAGAGTCCTGAAGGAACGTTGAAGACGACGACGTTGATAGGTCGGGTGTGTAAGCGTAGCGATACGTTGAGCTAACCGATACTAATGAACCGTGAGGCTTAACCTTACAACGCCAAAGCTGTTTGGTGTGGTGATTTGAGAGATTTTCAGCTGATACAGATTAACTGACAGGCCTTGATGGCGTGTTGGTAAACAGAATTTGCCTGGCGGCAACAGCGCGGTGGTCCCACCTGACCCCATGCCGAACTCAGAAGTGAAACGCCGTAGCGCCGATGGTAGTGTGGGGTCTCCCCATGTGAGAGTAGGGAACTGCCAGGCATCAAATAAAACGAAAGGCTCAGTCGAAAGACTGGGCCTTTTGTTTTATCTGTTGTTTGTCGGTAAGCGCTCTCCTGAGTAGGACAAATTCGTCGGGAACGAATTTGCACAGCACGCCGTGCTGCCCGGAGGGTGGCGGGCAGGAGGCCCGGCATACAACGGCCAGGCATCAAACAAACAGAAAAACCTCATGCGCAGGCATGGGGTTTTTTTGTTGTCTGCGGTTTAAGGAAAAGCGGCCGGACGCCGCCCGGTTCGGGCGCTGCGCGCCGCGATCCGGGAATATCCAGAGACCAGCGACCAAACCGAACAAGCCTTCCCCTGACATATACGGTAAACTAGTGCAGATTTTGCATCAGGAAGCCACTATGAATCACTCCCTTAAACCCTGGAATACCTTTGGCATCGATCGTACAGCCAAAGCAATTGTGCGCGCCGAAAATGAGCAACAGCTACTGTCTGCCTGGCAGGATGCCACCGCAGAGGAACAGCCGGTCTTAATCCTCGGGGAAGGAAGCAACGTGCTCTTTCTAAAGGATTATTCTGGTACGGTCATTATCAACCGCATCCTGGGGATTGAGGTTACAGAAACGCCTGAAGCCTGGCATCTACACGTTGGGGCAGGGGAGAACTGGCACCATCTGGTGCAGTTTACTTTAGATAAAGAAATGCCGGGCCTGGAGAATCTTGCCTTGATCCCTGGCTGCGCTGGCTCTTCACCCATTCAAAATATTGGTGCTTATGGCGTCGAGCTCCAGCGTGTCTGCCTGTATGTCGACTGTATTGAGCTGGCAACCGGGCACAAACAGCGGCTTTCGGCCAACGGGTGCCGTTTTGGCTACCGGGATAGTATCTTCAAACATGAATATCAGGATCGCTATGCCATCGTGGCCGTTGGCCTCAGGTTGCCTAAAGTCTGGCAGCCGGTGCTGACCTATGGCGATTTGGCCCGTCTTGACCCAAATACCGTGACGCCTCGACAGGTATTTGATGCTGTTTGCCATATGCGAATGACCAAGCTTCCCGATCCAAAGGTAAATGGTAACGCCGGCAGCTTCTTTAAAAACCCGGTAATTAGCGCGGAGAAAGGGCATGAATTGCTGGCCGCTTTCCCAAATGCGCCGCACTATCCGCAGGCGGATGGCAGCATCAAGCTGGCCGCTGGATGGCTTATCGATCAATGCCAGCTCAAAGGGAAAACCATCGGTGGTGCGGCAGTACATCGCCAGCAGGCGCTGGTATTAATCAATGACCATCATGCAACCAGCGATGATGTGATCGATCTTGCTCACTACGTCCGCCAGCGGGTTGGCGAGATGTTCAACGTCTGGCTGCAGCCCGAAGTCCGCTTTATTGGCGCAACCGGTGAAGTTAACGCTGAGGAGGCGATTGCATGAGGGACAACACCATTCCCCTGACCCTGATATCTATTCTGGCTGACGGCGAGTTTCATTCCGGCGAGCAGCTTGGCGAACGTCTGGGAATGAGCCGGGCTGCAATCAATAAGCATATTCAGACGCTGCGCGACTGGGGAGTTGATGTCTTTACCGTCCCAGGTAAAGGCTACAGCCTTCCGGAACCGGTTCAATTACTAAATGAAGAGCTGATTGCCGGACAGATCGATCAGGGCCGCGTCACCGTGCTGTCGGTGATTGATTCCACAAACCAGTATTTATTGGACAGGCTTAACGAGCTTCAGTCTGGCGATGCCTGTGTTGCGGAATATCAGCAGGCTGGGCGCGGTCGCCGCGGGCGCAAGTGGTTCTCACCCTTCGGTGCGAATCTCTATCTTTCCATCTACTGGCGACTGGAGCAGGGACCTGCCGCAGCGGTAGGCTTGAGCCTGGTGATTGGCATTGTTATTGCTGAGGTACTTCAGAGCCTCGGCGCCGATAAGGTTCGCGTCAAGTGGCCAAACGATCTGTACCTTCAGGACCGGAAGCTGTCCGGCATCCTGGTGGAGTTGACGGGAAAAACGGGCGATGCGGCGCAGATAGTGAGCGGTGCAGGGATCAACCTGGCGATGCGGCGCGTGGAGTCTGATGTGGTCAATCAGGGCTGGATTAGCCTGCAGGAAGCCGGAGTCTCTATCGACCGTAATGCGCTGGCCGCGCGCCTGATTAAAGAGCTACGGGCGGGACTGCAGCTATTTGAACAGGAAGGGCTGGCTCCTTACCTGTCGCGCTGGGAAAAATTAGATAATTTCCTCAATCGCCCGGTTAAGCTTATTATCGGAGATAAAGAGATCTTCGGGATTTCCCGTGGCATCGATACTCAGGGAGCATTATTACTTGAGCAGGATGGGGTGATTAAACCATGGGTTGGCGGTGAAATATCGCTACGCAGCGCCGAATAAATAACAGGGAGCCGAGGCTCCCTTTTTTATTTCCGCAAGCGGACCTGGTCGACCGAATGGTTGGCACTCTTGGTCATTATCAGACTCGCTCTTTCACGAGTTGGCAGGATATTTTCTTTGAGATTCAGTAAGTTGATCTCATTCCACAGCGAGGTGGCTATATTGACGGCTTCATCTTTCGAGAGCTTTGCGTAATTATGGAAATACGAGTCAGGATCGGTAAATGCGCCTTCACGGAATTTTAGAAAACGATTGATATACCAGCTCCGCAGCATTTCTTCCGGCGCATCAACATATATAGAAAAATCAACGAAATCAGAAACAAATACATGATGCGGATCGTGTGGATAATCCATCCCGCTTTGTAAAACATTTAATCCTTCAAGAATTAAAATGTCCGGCTGGGAAACCGTCTTATCGCCATCGGGAATAACATCATAAATCAGGTGTGAATAGACCGGGGCTTTAGCGTTGGCGATGCCTGATTTCAGATCGGAGACGAACTTGACCAGCCGGTGCATATCATAAGACTGCGGGAAGCCCTTCTTCTTCATCAGGCCGCGTTCTTTCAATACGGCATTAGGATGCAGGAAGCCATCGGTGGTGATCAGTTCAACGTGCCGATGCTCTGGCCAGCGGCTAAGCAGCGCCTGCAGCACGCGCGCGGTTGTACTTTTACCTACCGCGACGCTACCGGCGATGCTGATGATATACGGAATACGCTGACCGTTAGTACCAAGAAACTGTTCCAGTACGGCCTGACGACGCAGGTTGGAACTGATATAGAAATTAAGCAAACGCGACAGCGGCAAATAAATTTCCGCGACTTCCTCCAGCGAAAGATCTTCGTTGATGCCTTTTAACCGCGTGATTTCTTCCTCTGTTAGCGTCATCGGGACGGAATCACGAAGTGCAGCCCATTGGTTGCGGTTAAATTGTAGATAAGGTGTCATTAACGTTTGCTCTTTTTTGCTCATAAGCATTTTCTTACCATCGCCAAATTAAAGACAGGCGCAGATGCTTCACATAAGTTAATCAGGACAATGGGCAGGAGGGTAACACCAGATTGCAGGGAATAATAAGAAAAAAACGCATTGAATGATGCTTTCTCACGCCAACATCACAAGAGTGAAATTTGTGAATAAAGGACGTCAAAGCTCATGCGGGGGCAAACGGCGGCGGGCAGTAAACGCCGATGATGCAGTCAACGAGTCGCTCAGGCCAATCAGCTATCCATTATATAGCAGAGAGCAAAGCGACTTTATTGTGCCGGGGACGCGGCAAAATGCGTCCCTTGCCTATCCGCAGCGGGCTTTGAATGGGAATATTGCGAGAGGAATGGTGTTTTTTTGTTCTTCATCGATTGAAATTACACCGCTTTTTGGTGTTTGAGAGCAAAATATGAGCGATAGAACGATTTATGCAATTTTTTAGTTGCATGAATCCGCAGGTCTCCCTAAAATGCGCGCTACTTGATGCCGACTTAGCTCAGTAGGTAGAGCAACTGACTTGTAATCAGTAGGTCACCAGTTCGATTCCGGTAGTCGGCACCATCAAGTGCCTGGTGGGGTTCCCGAGCGGCCAAAGGGAGCAGACTGTAAATCTGCCGTCATCGACTTCGAAGGTTCGAATCCTTCCCCCACCACCATCTTTCGGCAACGCTTTGCGGAGCCAGAGTTGATTGGTTAAGCTAATCAGCTCAAACAAAGAAAAGAGATAACTCTCTTTTTTTTGTTATAGAAAGAACTGGGTAGCCGAGTTTCAGGATGCGGGCATCGTATAATGGCTATTACCTCAGCCTTCCAAGCTGATGATGCGGGTTCGATTCCCGCTGCCCGCTCCAGACGTGCTGATATGGCTCAGTTGGTAGAGCGCACCCTTGGTAAGGGTGAGGTCCCCAGTTCGACTCTGGGTATCAGCACCACTTCTTTATCTCTCCTTCCCTGTTTCTCTCTATTCTATTGCATTCAACAAGTCGGGCATGTTGCCTGGTTGATGTGGTGATATCACCGATTTATCCGTGTCTTAGAGGGACAATCGATGTCTAAAGAAAAGTTTGAACGTACAAAACCGCACGTTAACGTCGGTACTATCGGCCACGTTGACCATGGTAAAACAACGCTGACTGCTGCAATCACTACCGTTCTGGCTAAAACCTACGGTGGTTCTGCGCGCGCATTCGACCAGATCGATAACGCACCGGAAGAAAAAGCTCGTGGTATCACCATCAACACTTCCCACGTTGAATATGACACCCCGACTCGCCACTACGCACACGTAGACTGCCCGGGCCACGCCGACTATGTTAAAAACATGATCACCGGTGCTGCTCAGATGGATGGCGCGATCCTGGTTGTTGCTGCGACTGACGGCCCGATGCCGCAGACTCGTGAGCACATCCTGCTGGGTCGTCAGGTAGGCGTTCCGTACATCATCGTGTTCCTGAACAAATGCGACATGGTTGATGACGAAGAGCTGCTGGAACTGGTAGAGATGGAAGTTCGTGAACTGCTGTCTCAGTACGATTTCCCGGGCGACGACACTCCGATCATCCGTGGTTCTGCTCTGAAAGCGCTGGAAGGCGATGCAGAGTGGGAAGCTAAGATCGTTGAACTGGCTGGCTACCTGGATTCTTACATCCCGGAACCAGAACGTGCTATCGACAAGCCGTTCCTGCTGCCTATCGAAGACGTATTCTCCATCTCCGGCCGTGGTACCGTTGTTACCGGTCGTGTAGAGCGCGGTATCGTTAAAGTTGGCGAAGAAGTTGAAATCGTTGGTATCAAAGACACCGCTAAGTCTACCTGTACCGGCGTTGAAATGTTCCGCAAACTGCTGGACGAAGGCCGTGCTGGTGAGAACGTTGGCGTTCTGCTGCGTGGTATCAAACGTGAAGAAATCGAACGTGGTCAGGTACTGGCTAAGCCGGGTTCTATCAAGCCGCACACCAAATTCGAATCTGAAGTTTACATCCTGTCCAAAGATGAAGGCGGCCGTCATACTCCGTTCTTCAAAGGCTACCGTCCGCAGTTCTACTTCCGTACAACTGACGTGACTGGCACCATCGAACTGCCGGAAGGCGTAGAGATGGTAATGCCGGGCGACAACATCAAAATGGTTGTTACCCTGATCCACCCGATCGCGATGGACGACGGTCTGCGTTTCGCAATCCGTGAAGGCGGTCGTACCGTTGGCGCGGGCGTTGTTGCTAAAGTTCTCAGCTAATCGCTGATAACATTTGACGCAATGCGCAATAAAAGGGCATCATTTGATGCCCTTTTTGCACGCTTTCGAACCAGAACCTGGCTCATCAGTGATTTTTTTTGTCATAATCATTGCTGAGACAGGCTCTGTAGAGGGCGTTAAATCCGAAACGCAGCAGAGCATTTCGGTTTGGTTGCCTCGCTCTCGCGGGGCAAAATTATTTGTCTGAATTCTTGTGACAGGTTGGTTTATGAGTGCGAATACCGAAGCTCAAGGGAGCGGGCGCGGCCTGGAAGCGATGAAGTGGACGATCGTTGCCGTGCTGCTGATTGTGGCCATCGTAGGCAACTTCCTTTATCGTGACATTATGCTGGCAGTGCGTGCGCTGGCCGTGGTGATTCTGATCGCTGCTGCCGGTGGCGTCGCGCTGTTAACCACAAAAGGTAAGGCGACCGTAGCTTTCGCCCGTGAAGCGAGAACCGAAGTCCGCAAGGTAATCTGGCCTACTCGCCAGGAAACGTTGCACACCACGCTGATTGTTGCCGCGGTAACTGCGGTAATGTCACTGATCCTGTGGGGACTGGATGGTATTCTGGTTCGCCTGGTATCCTTTATCACTGGCCTGAGGTTCTGAGATGTCTGAAGCTCCTAAAAAACGCTGGTACGTCGTTCAGGCGTTTTCCGGTTTTGAAGGTCGCGTAGCTACCTCGTTGCGTGAACATATCAAATTACACAATATGGAAGAGTTGTTTGGCGAAGTCATGGTTCCGACCGAAGAAGTGGTCGAAATCCGTGGTGGCCTGCGCCGCAAGAGCGAGCGCAAATTCTTCCCGGGTTACGTTCTGGTCCAGATGGTGATGAACGACGCAAGCTGGCACCTGGTGCGCAGCGTACCGCGTGTGATGGGCTTTATCGGCGGTACATCCGACCGTCCTGCGCCGATCAGCGACAAAGAAGTCGACGCGATCATGAACCGTCTTCAGCAGGTTGGCGATAAGCCGCGTCCTAAAACGCTGTTCGAGCCGGGCGAAATGGTCCGCGTCAGCGATGGTCCGTTTGCTGACTTCAACGGCGTTGTTGAAGAAGTTGACTACGAGAAGTCCCGCCTGAAGGTTTCTGTTTCGATCTTTGGCCGTGCGACTCCGGTCGAGCTGGACTTTGCTCAGGTAGAAAAAGCCTAAGCGACGATCAAAAAAGCAGCGATTTAATCGTTGCATGAGGCGCGAAATTGACATACAATTTCGCGCCTTTTGTTTTTATGGACCCTGTGTCCGTAAGACGATATTGATAACGGGGAGCCTTTCTAAAGGCGTTATACCCAAACGAGGAAATTTAAATGGCTAAGAAAGTACAAGCCTACGTCAAGCTGCAGGTTGCAGCTGGTATGGCAAACCCGAGCCCGCCGGTTGGTCCAGCACTGGGTCAGCAGGGTGTGAACATCATGGAATTCTGTAAAGCGTTCAACGCCAAAACAGAATCTCTGGAAAAAGGTCTGCCGACTCCGGTTGTTATTACCGTTTACGCTGACCGTTCCTTTACCTTTGTTACCAAGACCCCGCCGGCTGCCGTTCTGCTGAAGAAAGCTGCAGGCATCAAGTCTGGTTCCGGTAAGCCGAACAAAGATAAAGTAGGTAAAATTTCCCGCGCTCAGCTGCAGGAAATCGCGCAGACCAAAGCTGCCGACATGACTGGTTCTGACATTGAAGCGATGACTCGCTCCATTGAAGGTACTGCACGTTCCATGGGCCTGGTAGTAGAGGATTAAGAAATGGCTAAACTGACCAAGCGTATGCGCGTGATCCGTGACAAAGTTGATGTGACTAAACAGTACGACATCAACGAAGCTATTGCTCTGCTGAAAGAGCTGGCCACCGCTAAATTTACCGAAAGCGTAGACGTTGCCGTTAACCTCGGCATCGACGCTCGTAAATCTGACCAGAACGTCCGTGGTGCAACAGTACTGCCGAACGGTACCGGTCGTTCCGTTCGCGTAGCCGTATTTGCCCAGGGCCCGAACGCTGAAGCTGCTAAAGCTGCAGGCGCCGAGCTGGTAGGTATGGAAGATCTGGCAGACCAGATCAAAAAAGGCGAAATGAACTTCGACGTTGTTATTGCTTCCCCGGATGCAATGCGCGTTGTTGGCCAACTGGGCCAGGTTCTGGGGCCGCGCGGCCTGATGCCAAACCCGAAAGTGGGTACCGTTACTCCGAACGTTGCTGAAGCTGTTAAGAACGCTAAAGCAGGTCAGGTTCGCTATCGTAACGACAAAAACGGCATCATCCACACCACCATCGGTAAAGTGGACTTTGACGCTGACAAACTGAAAGAAAACCTGGAAGCCCTGCTGGTTGCGCTGAAAAAAGCAAAACCGACTCAGGCAAAAGGCGTTTTCATCAAGAAAGTTAGCCTCTCCACCACCATGGGTGCTGGCGTTGCCGTTGATCAGGCTGGTCTGAGCGCTTCTGCGAACTAAGATTAGCTTTACGTGGGCGGTGGATTTGTCTACAATTCTACCCCCACGATTCTGTTGAAATAAACAGAGGCTATGCGAGTTATTCGAATTGCAGCAAGGCGGCAATTGAGTGAATCGCCGGGAGCGTAGTTGACTACGTGACCGGTGTGAGCGAAAGCAGCTAACGCAGCTGTGGTTCGAAGAACGAAGACATAGAAAGAATTTGTTCGTTGGAGCCTGGCCTATCCAGGCCTCCGTCGAAGACCGCAGGTGTTTCGCAAGAAACTTAATGCCCTGCGTAGACGGTGACAGAACGCTAAGATTATTTTTGGATACTCTGGCTTGTTTCTGCTCACCGTATTAAGACGCTCTATTCGTTGAATAGAGTGAAGTGAGTTCCAGAGCATGAGCTCTGGCAAACATCCAGGAGCAAAGCTAATGGCTTTAAATCTTCAAGACAAACAAGCGATTGTTGCTGAAGTCAGCGAAGTAGCCAATGGCGCGCTGTCTGCAGTAGTTGCGGATTCCCGTGGCGTTACTGTAGATAAAATGACTGAACTGCGTAAAGCAGGTCGTGAAGCTGGCGTTTACATGCGTGTTGTCCGCAACACCCTGCTGCGCCGCGTCGTTGAAGGTACTCAGTTCGAGTGCCTGAAAGACACGTTTGTTGGTCCGACCCTGATTGCATACTCTATGGAACACCCGGGCGCTGCCGCTCGTCTGTTCAAAGAGTTCGCGAAAGCGAATGCAAAATTCGAGGTTAAAGCCGCAGCCTTTGAAGGCGAGCTGATCCTGGCGTCGAATATCGACCGCCTGGCAACTCTGCCGACCTACGACGAAGCAATTGCACGCCTGATGGCAACCATGAAAGAAGCTTCGGCTGGCAAACTGGTTCGCACTCTGGCTGCTGTACGCGATGCGAAAGAAGCTGCTTAATCGCAGATTTCTTTATAAAGCACTCGCTTACGTATAAACTTATTCTGATATTCAGGAACAATTTAAATGTCTATCACTAAAGATCAAATCATTGAAGCAGTATCCGCTATGTCCGTAATGGACGTTGTTGAGCTGATCTCTGCAATGGAAGAAAAATTCGGTGTTTCCGCTGCTGCTGCTGTAGCTGTAGCTGCTGGCCCGGCTGAAGCTGCTGAAGAAAAAACTGAATTCGACGTAATTCTGAAAGCTGCTGGCGCTAACAAAGTTGCTGTAATCAAAGCAGTACGTAGCGCAACTGGCCTGGGTCTGAAAGAAGCTAAAGACCTGGTAGAATCTGCACCTGCTGCCCTGAAAGAAGGCATCAGCAAAGATGACGCAGAAGCACTGAAAAAATCTCTGGAAGAAGCTGGCGCTGAAGTTGAAGTCAAATAAGCCAACCTTTCCGGTTGCAGCCTGAGTAATCAGGCTGATGGCTGGTGACTATTTAGTCACCAGCCTTTTTGCGCTGTAAGGTGCCAGTAGCATTTCACACTGTTTGACTGCTGGTTGTCCTGACAATGCATGTTTCTATCGACGACTTAATATACTGCGACAGGGTGCTCGCTCTGTGTAAATCGCGACGAAATGGTTTAAGCGTGATAGCAACAGGTATTGCGGAAAGTGTTCCATTTTCCGGTCCACAAAATAGTGTTGCATAAAAAACTGCCTTTCTGAGGCAGACGGGTCGACTTGTCAGCGAGCTGAGGAACCCTATGGTTTACTCCTATACCGAGAAAAAACGTATTCGTAAGGATTTTGGTAAACGTCCGCAGGTTCTGGACATACCTTATCTCCTTTCTATCCAGCTTGATTCGTTCCAGAAGTTTATCGAGCAAGATCCTGAAGGGCAATATGGTCTGGAAGCAGCCTTCCGTTCCGTGTTCCCGATTAAAAGCTACAGCGGTAATTCCGAGCTGCAATACGTCAGCTACCGCCTGGGCGAACCAGTATTTGATGTTAAAGAGTGTCAGATCCGTGGCGTGACCTATTCGGCACCGCTGCGCGTAAAACTGCGTCTGGTGATCTACGAGCGTGAAGCGCCGGAAGGCACCGTTAAAGACATCAAAGAACAAGAAGTCTACATGGGCGAAATTCCGCTCATGACCGACAACGGTACCTTTGTTATCAACGGTACCGAGCGTGTTATCGTTTCTCAGCTGCACCGTAGCCCGGGCGTCTTCTTTGACAGTGACAAAGGTAAGACTCACTCTTCCGGTAAGGTCCTGTATAACGCACGTATCATCCCTTACCGCGGTTCCTGGCTGGACTTCGAGTTCGATCCGAAAGACAACCTGTTTGTCCGTATCGACCGTCGTCGTAAGCTGCCGGCAACGATCATCCTGCGCGCGCTGAATTACACCACTGAGCAGATCCTTGACCTGTTCTTCGAAAAAGTGGTCTTTGAAATTCGCGACAACAAGCTGCAGATGGAGCTGATTCCGGAGCGTCTGCGTGGTGAAACCGCGTCCTTCGACATCGAAGCTAACGGTAAGATCTACGTCGAAAAAGCACGCCGTATTACCGCTCGTCATATCCGCCAGCTGGAAAAAGACGATATTAAGCTTATCGAAGTTCCGGTTGAATACATTGCGGGTAAAGTTGCTGCTAAAGACTATGTCGATACAGCGACCGGCGAACTGATCTGCCCGGCGAACATGGAGCTGAGCCTTGATCTGCTGGCCAAACTGAGCCAGTCCGGTCATAAGCGCATCGAAACTCTGTTCACCAACGATCTCGATCACGGTGCGTACATCTCTGAAACCGTACGCGTCGACCCGACCAACGATCGTCTGAGCGCGCTGGTAGAAATCTACCGCATGATGCGCCCGGGTGAGCCGCCGACTCGTGAAGCGGCTGAAAACCTGTTTGAGAACCTGTTCTTCTCCGAAGACCGCTACGATCTGTCCGCGGTTGGTCGTATGAAGTTCAACCGTTCTCTGCTGCGTGACGAAATTGAAGGTTCCGGTATCCTGAGCAAAGACGACATCATTCAGGTGATGAAGAAGCTCATCGGTATCCGTAACGGTATTGGCGAAGTCGATGATATCGACCACCTCGGCAACCGTCGTATCCGTTCCGTTGGCGAAATGGCGGAAAACCAGTTCCGCGTTGGCCTGGTTCGCGTAGAGCGTGCGGTTAAAGAGCGTCTGTCCCTGGGCGATCTGGATACCCTGATGCCTCAGGATATGATCAACGCCAAGCCGATTTCCGCAGCAGTGAAAGAGTTCTTTGGTTCCAGCCAGCTGTCTCAGTTTATGGACCAGAACAACCCGCTGTCCGAGATTACGCACAAACGTCGTATCTCTGCCCTCGGCCCAGGTGGTCTGACCCGCGAACGCGCAGGCTTTGAAGTTCGAGACGTACACCCGACTCACTACGGTCGCGTATGTCCAATCGAAACGCCTGAAGGCCCGAACATCGGTCTGATCAACTCCCTGTCCGTGTACGCACAGACTAACGAATACGGCTTCCTTGAGACTCCGTATCGTAAAGTGACTGACGGCGTTGTCACCGACGAAATTCATTACCTCTCTGCTATCGAAGAAGGTAACTACGTCATCGCTCAGGCGAACTCCAACCTGGATGACGAAGGCCACTTTGAAGAAGACCTGGTAACGTGCCGTAGTAAAGGCGAATCCAGCTTGTTCAGCCGCGACCAGGTTGACTACATGGACGTATCCACCCAGCAGGTGGTTTCCGTCGGTGCGTCCCTGATCCCGTTCCTGGAACACGATGACGCCAACCGTGCATTGATGGGTGCGAACATGCAACGTCAGGCGGTTCCGACTCTGCGCGCTGATAAGCCGCTGGTTGGTACCGGTATGGAACGTGCTGTTGCCGTTGACTCCGGTGTTACTGCGGTTGCTAAACGTGGCGGTACCGTTCAGTACGTGGATGCATCCCGTATCGTTATCAAAGTTAACGATGATGAGATGTACCCGGGCGAAGCCGGCATCGACATCTATAACCTGACCAAGTACACCCGTTCTAACCAGAACACCTGCATCAACCAGATGCCTTGCGTGTCCCTGGGTGAGCCAATTGAGCGCGGCGACGTGCTGGCAGACGGTCCGTCCACCGACCTCGGTGAACTGGCTCTCGGTCAGAACATGCGCGTAGCGTTCATGCCGTGGAACGGCTACAACTTCGAAGACTCCATCCTCGTCTCCGAGCGTGTGGTTCAGGAAGATCGTTTCACCACGATTCATATCCAGGAACTGGCGTGCGTGTCCCGTGACACCAAGCTGGGGCCGGAAGAGATCACCGCTGATATCCCGAACGTGGGTGAAGCTGCGCTCTCTAAACTGGACGAATCCGGTATCGTTTACATCGGTGCAGAAGTGACCGGCGGCGACATTCTGGTTGGTAAGGTCACACCGAAAGGTGAAACCCAGCTGACGCCAGAAGAGAAACTGCTGCGCGCGATCTTCGGTGAGAAAGCGTCTGACGTTAAAGACTCTTCTCTGCGCGTACCAAACGGTGTTTCCGGTACCGTTATCGACGTTCAGGTCTTTACCCGCGACGGCGTTGAGAAAGACAAACGTGCGCTGGAAATCGAAGAAATGCAGCTGAAGCAGGCGAAAAAAGACCTGTCTGAAGAACTGCAGATCTTCGAAGCTGGCCTGTTTGGTCGTATCTACGCGGTGCTGGTCTCCGGCGGCGTTGAAGCTGAGAAGCTCGACAAGCTGCCGCGTGACCGCTGGCTGGAACTGGGCCTGGCCGACGAAGAGAAACAAAATCAGCTGGAGCAGCTGGCTGAGCAGTACGACGAACTGAAACACGAGTTCGAGAAAAAACTCGAAGCGAAACGCCGTAAAATTACTCAGGGCGACGATCTGGCACCTGGCGTGCTGAAGATTGTTAAAGTGTATCTGGCCGTTAAACGTCAGATTCAGCCTGGTGATAAAATGGCAGGCCGTCACGGTAACAAGGGTGTTATCTCTAAGATCAACCCGATCGAAGATATGCCTTACGATGAAAACGGCACGCCGGTAGACATCGTACTGAACCCGCTGGGCGTACCGTCTCGTATGAACATCGGTCAGATTCTGGAAACCCACCTGGGTATGGCTGCGAAAGGCATCGGCGAGAAAATCAACGCCATGCTGAAACAGCAGCAGGAAGTCGCCAAGCTGCGCGAATTCATCCAGAAAGCGTACGATCTGGGTACAGACGTTCGCCAGAAGGTTGATTTGAATACCTTCACCGATGATGAAGTTCTGCGTCTTGCTGAAAACCTGAAAAAAGGTATGCCGATCGCAACGCCGGTATTCGACGGTGCGAAAGAGTCTGAAATCAAGGAACTGTTACAGCTGGGTGGCCTGCCGACTTCCGGTCAGATTACCCTGTTCGACGGTCGTACCGGCGAGCAGTTCGAACGCCAGGTTACCGTCGGCTATATGTACATGCTGAAACTGAACCACCTGGTTGATGACAAGATGCATGCGCGTTCTACCGGTTCTTACAGCCTGGTTACTCAGCAGCCGCTGGGTGGTAAGGCTCAGTTCGGTGGTCAGCGCTTCGGTGAGATGGAAGTATGGGCGCTGGAAGCTTACGGCGCGGCATACACCCTGCAGGAAATGCTTACCGTCAAGTCTGATGACGTTAACGGTCGTACCAAGATGTATAAAAACATCGTGGACGGCAACCATCAGATGGAACCGGGCATGCCGGAATCCTTCAACGTACTGTTGAAAGAGATTCGCTCGCTGGGCATCAACATCGAACTGGAAGACGAGTAACTCTCGCTCAAACAGGTCACTGGTGCCGGGGTCATACCCGGCGCCAGATTGTGCTAACTCCGACGGGAGCAAATCCGTGAAAGATTTATTAAAGTTTCTGAAAGCGCAGACTAAAACCGAAGAGTTTGATGCGATCAAAATTGCTCTGGCCTCGCCAGACATGATCCGTTCATGGTCTTTCGGTGAAGTTAAAAAGCCGGAAACCATTAACTACCGTACGTTCAAACCAGAACGTGACGGCCTTTTCTGTGCGCGTATTTTCGGGCCAGTAAAAGACTACGAGTGCCTGTGCGGTAAGTACAAGCGCCTGAAACACCGTGGTGTGATCTGTGAGAAGTGCGGCGTTGAAGTGACCCAGACTAAAGTGCGTCGTGAGCGCATGGGCCACATCGAGCTGGCGTCTCCGACCGCCCACATTTGGTTCCTGAAGTCGCTGCCGTCCCGTATCGGCCTGCTGCTGGATATGCCGCTGCGTGATATCGAACGCGTTCTGTACTTCGAATCCTATGTGGTTATCGAAGGCGGGATGACGAACCTCGAACGTAACCAGATCCTGACTGAAGAGCAGTATCTGGACGCGCTGGAAGAGTTCGGCGACGAGTTCGACGCGAAGATGGGCGCCGAAGCTATTCAGGCCCTGCTGAAGAGCATGGATCTGGAGCAGGAATGCGAGCAGCTGCGTGAAGAGCTGAACGAAACCAACTCCGAAACCAAGCGTAAAAAGCTGACCAAGCGTATCAAACTGCTGGAAGCTTTCGTTCAGTCTGGCAACAAGCCTGAGTGGATGATCCTGACCGTTCTGCCGGTTCTGCCGCCAGATCTGCGTCCGCTGGTTCCGCTGGATGGTGGTCGTTTCGCGACTTCTGACCTGAACGATCTGTATCGTCGCGTCATTAACCGTAACAACCGTCTGAAACGTCTGCTGGATCTGGCTGCGCCGGATATCATCGTACGCAACGAAAAACGTATGCTGCAGGAAGCGGTTGACGCCCTGCTGGATAACGGTCGTCGCGGTCGTGCTATCACCGGTTCGAACAAACGTCCTCTGAAATCTTTGGCCGATATGATCAAAGGTAAACAGGGTCGTTTCCGTCAGAACCTGCTGGGTAAACGCGTTGACTACTCCGGTCGTTCTGTTATCACCGTAGGTCCATACCTGCGTCTGCATCAGTGCGGTCTGCCGAAGAAAATGGCGCTGGAGCTGTTCAAACCGTTCATCTACGGCAAGCTGGAACTGCGTGGTCTTGCTACCACCATTAAAGCTGCGAAGAAAATGGTTGAGCGCGAAGAAGCCGTCGTTTGGGATATCCTGGACGAAGTTATCCGCGAACACCCGGTACTGCTGAACCGTGCACCAACCCTGCACCGTTTGGGTATCCAGGCATTTGAGCCGGTACTGATCGAAGGTAAAGCTATCCAGCTGCACCCGCTGGTCTGTGCGGCATATAACGCCGACTTCGATGGTGACCAGATGGCTGTTCACGTACCGCTGACGCTGGAAGCCCAGCTGGAAGCGCGTGCGCTGATGATGTCTACCAACAACATCCTGTCCCCGGCGAACGGCGAGCCTATCATCGTTCCGTCTCAGGACGTTGTACTGGGTCTGTACTACATGACCCGTGACTGTGTTAACGCCAAAGGCGAAGGCATGGTGCTGACTGGCCCGAAAGAAGCTGAGCGTATTTATCGCGCTGGCCTGGCCTCTCTGCATGCGCGCGTTAAAGTGCGTATCACCGAATACGAAAAAGATGAAAACGGCCAGTTCGTAGCGAAAACCAGCCTGAAGGACACGACCGTTGGCCGTGCGATTCTGTGGATGATCGTGCCTAAAGGTCTGCCGTTCACTATCGTGAACCAGGCGCTGGGTAAGAAAGCAATCTCCAAAATGCTGAACACCTGCTACCGTATTCTGGGCCTGAAACCGACCGTTATTTTTGCGGACCAGACGATGTACACCGGCTTTGCTTATGCAGCGCGTTCAGGTGCATCCGTTGGTATTGATGACATGGTCATCCCGGAGAAAAAACACGAGATCATCAGCGAAGCGGAAGCTGAAGTTGCTGAAATCCAGGAACAGTTCCAGTCCGGTCTGGTTACCGCTGGCGAACGCTACAACAAAGTTATCGATATCTGGGCTGCGGCGAACGATCGTGTATCCAAAGCGATGATGGATAACCTGCAAACCGAAACCGTTATTAACCGTGACGGCGTCGAAGAGCAGCAGGTTTCCTTCAACAGCATCTACATGATGGCCGACTCCGGTGCGCGTGGTTCTGCGGCACAGATTCGCCAGCTGGCTGGTATGCGTGGTCTGATGGCGAAGCCGGATGGCTCCATCATCGAAACGCCGATCACCGCGAACTTCCGTGAAGGTCTGAACGTACTCCAGTACTTCATCTCCACGCACGGTGCGCGTAAAGGTCTGGCGGATACCGCACTGAAAACAGCGAACTCCGGTTACCTGACTCGTCGTCTGGTTGACGTTGCACAGGACCTGGTTGTTACTGAAGACGACTGTGGCACCCTGGAAGGCATTACCATGACCCCGGTTATCGAGGGTGGTGATGTTAAAGAGCCGCTGCGCGATCGCGTACTGGGTCGTGTGACCGCTGAAGACGTACTGAAGCCGGGTACTGCGGATATTCTGGTTCCACGCAACACGCTGCTGCACGAGCACTGGTGTGACCTGTTGGAAGAGAACTCCGTTGACTCCGTCAAAGTGCGTTCCGTCGTATCCTGTGACACCGACTTTGGTGTATGTGCGCACTGCTACGGTCGTGACCTGGCGCGTGGCCACATCATCAACAAAGGTGAGGCTATCGGCGTTATCGCAGCACAGTCCATCGGTGAGCCGGGTACACAGCTGACGATGCGTACGTTCCACATCGGTGGTGCGGCATCTCGTGCGGCTGCTGAATCCAGCATCCAGGTGAAAAACAAAGGTAGCATCCGTCTTAGCAACGCTAAATCGGTTGTCAACTCTGCCGGCAAGCTGGTAGTGACCTCACGTAACACCGAGCTGAAGCTGATCGACGAATTCGGTCGTACCAAAGAGAGCTATAAAGTTCCTTACGGTGCGGTGATGGGTAAAGGTGATGGTGAGCAGGTTGCTGGCGGCGAAACCGTAGCAAACTGGGATCCGCACACCATGCCGGTTATCACTGAAGTAAGTGGTTTCATCCGCTTTACTGACATGATTGACGGCCAGACCATTACTCGTCAGACCGACGAGCTGACCGGTCTGTCTTCGCTGGTGGTTCTGGATTCTGCAGAGCGTACGGCGGGTGGTAAAGACCTGCGTCCGGCCCTGAAAATCGTTGATGCTAACGGTAACGACGTTCTGATCCCTGGCACCGATATGCCTGCGCAGTACTTCCTGCCGGGTAAAGCGATCGTCCAGCTGGAAGATGGTATCCAGATCAGTGCGGGTGACGCACTGGCGCGTATTCCTCAGGAATCCAGCGGTACCAAGGATATCACCGGTGGTCTGCCGCGCGTTGCTGACCTGTTCGAGGCGCGTCGCCCGAAAGAGCCGGCAATTCTGGCAGAAATCAGCGGTATCATCTCCTTCGGTAAAGAAACCAAAGGTAAACGTCGTCTGGTCATCACTCCGTTAGACGGTAGCGATCCATACGAAGAGATGATTCCGAAATGGCGTCAGCTGAACGTGTTTGAAGGTGAACGTGTAGAACGTGGTGACGTGGTTTCCGACGGTCCGGAAGCGCCGCACGACATTCTGCGTCTTCGTGGCGTACACGCGGTAACGCGTTATATCACCAACGAAGTACAGGACGTTTACCGTCTGCAAGGCGTTAAGATTAACGATAAGCACATCGAAGTTATCGTTCGTCAGATGCTGCGTAAAGCGACTATCGACAGTGCCGGTAGCTCCGACTTCCTGGAAGGCGAGCAGGTTGAATACTCCCGCGTCAAGATTGCTAACCGCGATCTGGAAGCGAATGGCAAAGTTGCGGCAACTTACTCCCGCGACCTGCTGGGTATCACCAAAGCGTCTCTGGCAACCGAATCGTTCATCTCTGCGGCATCGTTCCAGGAGACTACCCGTGTCCTGACCGAAGCAGCCGTTGCGGGCAAACGCGACGAACTGCGTGGCCTGAAAGAGAACGTTATCGTGGGTCGTCTGATCCCGGCTGGTACCGGCTATGCGTACCACCAGGATCGTATGCGCCGCAAGGCAGCTGGCGAACAGCCTGCTGCACCGCAGGTCACCGTTGAAGAAGCTTCTGCCAACCTGGCAGAGCTGCTGAACGCGGGTCTGGGCGGTTCAGACAACGATTAATCGTTGACGCTGTGCTAAAAAAGCCAGTCAGGTCTCCTGACTGGCTTTTTTTATTCCTGCGCTGCCGCATCAGCGCGTGATTTTATTTAATCTATATTTGATTACATTCCATTAATAGATAAGTATCAATTGAGCCTTATTTTATTAATATAAATCCCACCAGCTGCTCCTGTTTTTATTCCATAGTAAATATATGGGTAAAAATTCTACGCGTATCAAAAAATTAAAAATCAAAAAAGGTATAGTCAAAAAATACGGATAATCAGGTGATTGCGCCTTTCCTTATTTTCAGTTCTCACCCGCTGAGGCGCCGCCTCGTCTATTTAAAACGCCATCGAGGAGGCCGCTAAATAAGAATGAGACGACCGCGATAGATGTTTTCGACCTAATAGAGTGGTTCTGGGGGATGCATGGAATTTGCTATACAACTCGTCATTATCTTAGTGTGTTTGTTTTATGGAGCCCGAAAAGGCGGGATTGCGCTGGGCCTTTTAGGCGGCATCGGGCTGGTTATTTTAGTCTTTGTCTTCCATCTTCAGCCGGGAAAACCGCCGGTTGATGTCATGCTGGTGATTATTGCGGTAGTAGCCGCCTCGGCGACGTTACAGGCTTCCGGCGGGTTAGACGTGATGCTGCAGATTGCCGAAAAGCTTCTGCGGCGTAATCCAAAGTACGTGTCAATCGTCGCGCCATTTGTGACCTGTACGTTGACTATCCTTTGCGGCACCGGCCACGTGGTCTATACCATCCTGCCAATTATCTATGACGTCGCGATTAAGAATAATATTCGTCCCGAGCGTCCTATGGCGGCAAGCTCCATTGGCGCACAGATGGGTATTATCGCCAGCCCGGTTTCCGTTGCGGTCGTTTCGCTGGTGGCAATGCTCGGTAACTTTACGTTTAACGGCAAGCACCTGGAGTTTCTCGATCTGCTGGCGATCACCATCCCGTCAACCCTGCTGGGAATTCTGGCGATCGGTATTTTTAGCTGGTTCCGCGGCAAGGATTTGGATAAAGACGAAGAGTTCCAGGCGTTTATCGCCACACCGGAAAACCGCCACTACGTATACGGCGATACCGCGACGCTGCTGGATCGCAAGCTGCCGATCAGTAACTGGGTGGCGATGTGGATCTTCCTGGCGTCTATTGCCGTGGTAGCCCTGCTGGGCGCGTTCTCCGAGCTGCGGCCCGCTTTCGACGGCAAGCCGCTGTCGATGGTGCTGGTTATCCAGATGTTTATGCTGCTTTCCGGGGCGCTCATCATCATCATCACCAAAACCAATCCGGCCTCTATTTCTAAAAATGAGGTATTTCGCTCGGGAATGATCGCCATTGTGGCGGTATACGGCATTGCATGGATGGCGGAGACCATGTTTGGTGCGCACATGTCGGAGATTAAGGGCGTGCTGGGCGAGATGGTAAAAGAGTATCCGTGGGCCTACGCTATTGTCCTGCTGATTGTCTCCAAATTCGTCAACTCCCAGGCGGCGGCGCTGGCGGCGATTGTCCCCGTTGCGCTGGCGATTGGCGTCGACCCGGCCTATATCGTGGCGTCCGCGCCGGCGTGCTACGGTTATTATATTCTGCCAACCTATCCCAGCGACCTGGCCGCTATTCAGTTCGACCGCTCGGGCACGACCCGAATCGGCCGCTTTGTCATTAACCACAGCTTTATTTTGCCGGGGTTGATTGGCGTCAGCGTCTCGTGCGTATTTGGCTGGATATTTGCCGCGCTATACGGATTTCTGTAATAAAAAAGGCAGGTGCCGAACGGGCACCTGCTGCATAAAGCGGTTTCATTTACTGCGGAATACGGCGATACAGTTCGATCATATCGGTCGCCAGATCCTGGATGACCATCGCGTTCATCAGATGGTCCTGAGAGTGAACGGTAATCAGGTTGACCGGAAGCTTGCCGGACCCTTCATCCAGACCGATAAGCTGGGTCTGGATTTTATGCGCGTGCTTCACAAATTCATGAGATTCTGCCATCGCCTGTTCGGCGGCGGCAAAATCGCCTTTGCGCGCCAGCTGCAGTGCGGTTAATGCAGAGCTACGCGCTGAACCGGCGTTAACCAGCAGCTCCATAATGATCGTTTCTAAATCTTCCATCTCTTACTCCATCAACTTCAGGGCTTTATCCAGAACGGCATCGCCTTTCATCATGCCGTAATCCATCATATCGATAACGGCAACTTTTTTACCGAACGGATCGGCCAGCGCCTGTAGTTTCGCCTGCTCGTATTTCACCTGAGGGCCCAGCAGGATAATATCGGCAGCGGCCAGATTGTCTTTAAATTCAGCAACCGGCACGGCTTTAATCGAGACTTCCACCCCTTTCTGCTGCGCGGCAGCTTGCATACGTTGAACCAGCATGCTGGTGGACATACCTGCGGCACAGCATAAAACGATATTCTTCATAGTTCGTCGCCTTTATGTTCCTTGATGTACCATCTTTAGCGCGGGCAGGGTGACGGAACAACCGCTTTGCAGCGATTGTGTGTAAGGCATCACAAAATAATGAAACCGGTTTCGGTTTGCGGGCTGAAAAGACAAAAAAGCCCGCCGAAGCGGGCTTTACGAGGGGAGAGGCTTTAGGTTCTGACGATCTGATTCTTGCCCTGCTGTTTCGCTTTATAGAGCGCTTCGTCGACGCTGACCACCAGTTTATCCAGCGGCTCCATGTTCCATTCGCCGAGGCCGGCGCTGAAGGTTACGCTTAGCCCCTCTTCACGCCAGGTGCGCTGGGCAATCTTAATCCGCCAGCTTTCGAGCAGCGTATGGGCATGAGTGAGATGCTCTGCGGTAAATACCACGGCAAACTCCTCTCCCCCGTAGCGGTAGAGTGAAATCTGCAGCGGCTGCAGGATTTGCAGCCCTTCACGGGCGACGCTGCGCAGAACGATATCGCCGTTGAGGTGGCCCCAGGTGTCGTTAATTGATTTAAAGTTATCGATGTCGACCAGCGCCAGGGCGAACGGCTGATGATCGTTCATTAGCGCCGCGATGTCGCTATCGAAGGCGCGGCGGTTTTTACAGCCGGTCAGGGCATCGATGGTGGCCTGGCGCACGTAGGTGAGTTCGCGCTGCTTATTGCTTTCGATAGCCTTGCTCAGCATCGCTTCCAGCCGCGGGGCGCGCTGGGCGTCGCCGGTCTTAATGGCATTGATGATATTCATCAGCACCGTGCGCGAAGCGTGGCGCAGGTAGAGGCCGAACAGGATAATGACAATGGCGCCGAGGGCAAATCCCCAGGCGACAATATCGGTTTGATAGCGCGTCAGGTCGAGCAGGGTGGAATTATTGACGCGGTAGATAACGAACCAGTCGGGATTAGTAAACGAATAGTAGTAATACCAGCTATCGCTGGCGATATCGTATAGCTGCCCCTCAGCGCTGGTCATGTTATCCATCAGGCGGCTGCTGACGTAGGGCTTAAACAGGGCGCCAGGATCCGGATGGAGCACCACTTTGCCGTCGCGCTGCACGACAAAAAACTCGCCCTGCACCGGCGCCACCATCTGCCGCAGCGCGTACCCCATCGACGTCAGATCCATATGGAAGGCGAGGCTGCCTTTGAGCCGTCCTTCCGGGGAGATGACCGGGCGATAGAGGGTAACGGTGGGGCGATGGGTAAAGTAGTCCAGGTAGGGGCTGGTGTAGAGGCTGAACGTACTGGCTTCCGCCTGTTTGATAAACCACGGACGAGATTCAGGATCGAACTTCCGGCTATCTTCCGTCTCCAGCACCTCCGGTGCGCGCAGGTAGTGCGCCTGGGTATCCGCCAGCGAGATAGAAGAGACGGTTTGCATCAGCTCCTGAAGCTGCATCAGCGCGCGTAAACCTTTCTGCGGATCGAGATTAACGGCGCTATTGAGCTCGTCATTGCGGGAAAAAAAGGTGGTAGCGCGGCTGAGAATATAATCATTTTCGCGGAGCAGCGATTCGGTGTAGTTAATGGCCAGATTATGGGTGAAGTTGCGATTAACGTGGTGATAGTCCTCAAGAAAATTCTTTTTCTGAGTGGCAATGACGAACGCTGCGAGCAGTAAAAAACTGAGTAAAATCCCCGCAAACCCCACCAGAATCGGCGTAGTAAAAGAGAGTTTTCTGTTGTGACGAGCCATGAGTCGTAAATCGTTCCAGAAGGTATAAACCGTAGGTTAATACGCAGGTTTAGCCAGCATGCCTGCCGAGCGAATCAGGTAACTATTGGTCAATTATAACCACGCCCTTCCAGGGCAAGGGATTTAAATTCACCGGGGCCGGGGTTTCGCCCGCTCTCCATCGGCTGTCCGTATCGGTTATCCATTAAGGAGGCAGGGCGAAAATGAGGAAGAGAAATTATCGCCCTGGTCAGCGTCCGCTGCTGACAGGAGCAGAATAGGAAAACGGCAGAGGGTAAGCAATCTGCCGTTTTTGTTCTCGCGTTCAGGCTCGCAAACTGCGCAGGCCGTTACACTCCTCTTCAGGGCGACTGCGTAGCGCGTCCCAGCCAGCTATCCCAGTCTTTCCATACCGGCTGCAGCCCGCGAGCGACCAGCGCGCTGGCGACCTCTTCGGGGCGGCGGCCGTCGTGAGGAGCAAACTGCTCCAGCTCGGGGTGATCATCGGCGTAGCCGCCGGGCTGAGTTTTGGAAAATGCGCTGACGTTGTTAATGGCCAGCGGGATAACCCGATCGCGGAAATCGGGGGCTTCGCGGGTTGAAAGCGACAGCTCAACCTCCGGCGCCAGCAGGCGGAAGGCGCAGATGGTCTGCACCAGCTGGCGCTCGTCCATCAGCGATGCCGGTTCGATCCCGCCGGCGCACGGCCGCAGCCGGGGGAAGGAGACCGAGTAGCGGCTGCGCCAGTAATGCTGCTGGAGCCACAGCAGATGCTCGGCAACCATATAGCAATCCACGCGCCAGCTATCGGAGAGGCCAATGAGCGCGCCCAGGCCGATCTTATCGATCCCCGCCTCGCCAAGGCGATCCGGCGTATCCAGACGCCAGAAGAAGTCCTGCTTCTTCCCCTTCAGATGATGCTGGGCGTACATGCTTTCATGGTAGGTTTCCTGATAGACCATCACGCCGTCCAGGCCGAGCGTTTTCAGCTCGGCGTACTCTTCGGTGCTCAGCGGCTGCACTTCCATCTGTAGCGAGGAGAACCGGCTGCGGATCGCCGGCAGATGCTGGCGAAAATAGTCCATCCCCACTTTGCCCTGGTGTTCACCGGTGACCAGCAGCAGATGCTCAAAGCCCATCTGGCGGATGGCGGCGCATTCGCGGGTAATTTCATCGCTATCCAGCGTCTTGCGCTTGATGCGGTTGCTCATTGAAAAGCCGCAGTAGGTGCAGTCGTTCGCGCACAGGTTAGAGAGATAAAGGGGAACATAGAAACTGACGGTGTTACCAAAGCGCTGGCGGGTCAGGCGCTGGGCGCGCTGTGCCAGCGGCTCCAGATAACCGGCGGCGGCGGGGGAGAGCAGGGCCATCATATCGTCGCGAGTCAGCTGTTTTGCCGCTATCGCCCGCTCAACGTCGGCAGGCGTTTTGCTGTTGATGCGCAGGCGGATATCATCCCACTCCAGCTGCTTCCAGCGGTCGCTAAAGGTGCTCATGCCAGCGCCTCCAGGAAACCGGTCAGCGGGCTGGTGGCCTGCGCCTGGGCGCTGCGCGCGCCGGGTCCGGCCTGACGGGCCAGCAGGCCCGCTTCTACCGCCAGACGAAACGCGCGCGCCATGGTCACCGGATCGTCGGCGACGGCGATTGCGGTATTCACCAGCACCGCGTCGGCGCCCATCTCCAGCGCCTGCGCCGCATGGCTGGGCACGCCAATACCGGCGTCAACGACCACCGGTACCGTTGCCTGGGCGATAATGATTTCCAGCATGGCGCGGGTTTCCAGCCCCTGATTTGATCCGATGGGGGCGCCGAGCGGCATCACCGCCGCGCAGCCCGCCTCCTCCAGCCGTTTACACAGCACCGGGTCGGCGCCGCAGTAGGGCAGAACCACAAAACCTTCCCGTACCAGGATCTCCGCCGCCTTCAGGGTTTCGATGGGGTCCGGCAGCAGCCAGCGCGCGTCCGGATGAATCTCCAGCTTTAACCAGTGAGTGCCCAGGGCTTCCCGCGCCAGGCGGGCGGCGAACACGGCTTCTTCCGCCGTTTTCGCTCCCGACGTATTCGGCAGCAGGCTGACGCCGGCGGCCAGTAAAGGCGCGAGGATCGCATCATTGTGCTGACGTAAATCGACGCGCTTCATCGCCAGCGTCACCAGCTGGCTTCCCGAGGCACGGATCGCCTCGACCATAAGGTCCGGCGCGGAGAATTTCCCGGTACCGGTAAAAATGTGTGAGTCGAACGTTTTGTCTGCGATACGTAACATGTCAGCCTCCGGCGATAACCTGAAAAAGCAGGACCCGATCGCCTTCCTGCAGAAGATGGTGGTCCCACCGCTCGCGCGGCAGAACCTGTTGATTGAGCGCCAGCGCGATGCCCGCCTGCTGCTGTTCCAGCTGAGCGAGCAGGGCGGCGACGGTGAGCGCATCGGCGCAGCGGAGCGGCTCGTCGTTAAACCAAATCTGCATGTTGTCCTCCGCATACCGGACAGCTCTGCGCCCGCTGTAGCGCCAGGCTGCGCCAGGCGCTGGTACGGGCGTCAAACAGCCGCAGCGTATTACGCGGCGTGACCATGCCGGAGAGCAGCTTGATCGCCTCCAGCGCCTGCAGCGTACCCATCATGCCGACCACCGGCCCGATAATGCCCGCGGTGCGGCAGCTGCGCTCGGGCTCGGCCGTATCCGGCCACAGGCAGCGATAGCAGCCCTGCTCCCACGGCGGGGTCAGGACCATCAGCTGCCCGCCAAGCCCGACGGCGCTGGCGGTAATTAACGGCGTTTTGCGGGTCACGCAGGTGGCGTTGATGGCCTGGCGGCTCTCCATGTTATCGGTACAGTCCAGCACCAGATCGGCCTGCGCCACTTCAGCCAGCAGCGCTTCGCCGCTCAGCCGCTGCCGCAGGGGGATAATATCGATCTGCGGATTGAGCCGCGCCAGCCGCTGGCGGGCGGCCGTCGCTTTCGGCCGGGCAATGTCGTCGCTGGTGAACAAAATCTGCCGCTGCAGGTTGCTGACGTGGACATCGTCGTCGTCGGCGAGGACCAGCGTACCGACGCCGGCGCCCGCCAGATAGAGCGCCGCGGGGGAGCCGAGCCCGCCGAGTCCGACGATCAGCACCCGACTGGCCAGCAGCTTCTGCTGGCCTTCGATGGCGATATCCTCCAGCATCAGCTGGCGGCTGTAGCGCATAAAATCGCTATCATTCATCGCGTGCTCCCGCCATTTCCAGCAGCTGCGCGGTGGCCTGCTGCCAGTCCGCCGCCTGGGTAATCGCGCTGACCACGGCAATGCTGCCAACGCCGGTGCCGAGAACCGCCGGCGCGCGTTCGAGGCTGATGCCGCCGATGGCCACCGTCGGGTAGTCCTGCAGACGGCCGATATGCCGGGCCAGCTGCTCCAGCCCCTGCGGTGCGGAGGGCATCTGCTTGGTTTGCGTCGGGAAAACGTGACCTAATGCGACGTAGGAGGGGCGTGCCGCCAGCGCGACGTCAATCTCCATATCATCATGCGTCGAGACGCCGAGGCGCAGCCCGGCGTTGCGGATCGCGCTCAGGTCCGTCGTCTCCAGGTCCTCCTGGCCGAGGTGCACGCCGTAGGCCTGATGCTTAATGGCCAGCTGCCAGTAGTCGTTGATAAACAGCCGGGCGTGATGCTGACGGCCGAGCGCGATAGCGGCGATAACGTCATCCTCAACGTCGGCCTCACGCTTATCCTTGATTCGCAGCTGAATGGTGCGCACGCCCGCTTTCAGCAGACGTTCAATCCACGCCACGCTATCCACGACCGGGTAGAGTCCTAAACGAAAAGGGACGGGTGGAAAATCGGGTTGATACATCAGGCTTGCTCCTTACGTAAATAGATTTCGCCGCCGCGGGTGCGGAAGTCCTGCGACATATCGGCCATTCCGCTTTCGATATCCTGGCGGGCGGCGTAGTCGCGCACTTCCTGGCTGATTTTCATTGAACAGAATTTGGGTCCGCACATGGAGCAGAAGTGGGCGACTTTTCCCGACTCCTGCGGCAGGGTTTCATCGTGCCAGGCGCGGGCGGTGAAGGGGTCGAGGGCGAGGTTAAACTGGTCCTCCCAGCGGAACTCAAAACGCGCTTTGGACATGGCGTTATCGCGGATCTGCGCCCCGGGATGGCCTTTGGCAAGGTCGGCGGCGTGGGCGGCGATTTTGTAGGTTATCAGCCCCTGCTTCACGTCCTCTTTGTTCGGCAGCCCGAGGTGCTCTTTCGGCGTCACGTAGCAGAGCATCGCGCAGCCAAACCAGCCGATCATCGCGGCGCCAATGCCGGAAGTGAAGTGATCGTAGCCCGGAGCGATATCGGTGGTTAACGGCCCGAGGGTATAGAACGGCGCTTCGTGACAGTGCTCCAGCTCTTCGGTCATGTTGCGGCGGATCATCTGCATCGGCACGTGGCCCGGGCCTTCAATCATCACCTGCACGTCGTACTCCCAGGCGATTTTCGTCAGCTCGCCTAAGGTTCGCAGCTCGGCAAACTGCGCTTCATCGTTGGCGTCCTGGATCGAGCCGGGGCGCAGACCGTCGCCCAGCGAGAGCGAGACGTCGTAGGCGGCGCAGATTTCGCAAATTTCGCGGAAGTGCTGATAGAGGAAGTTTTCCTGATGGTGCGACAGGCACCATTTCGCCATGATCGAACCGCCGCGGGAGACGATACCGGTGAGGCGTTTAGCCGTCAGCGGCACGTAGCGCAGCAGGACGCCGGCGTGGATGGTGAAGTAGTCAACGCCTTGCTCCGCCTGCTCCAGCAGGGTGTCGCGAAATGCTTCCCAGTTCAGATCCTCGGCAATGCCGTTCACTTTTTCCAGCGCCTGGTAGATGGGCACCGTACCGATAGGTACCGGGCTGTTGCGCAGGATCCACTCGCGGGTTTCGTGGATATAGCGGCCGGTGGAGAGGTCCATCACCGTATCCGCGCCCCAGCGGGTTGACCACACCAGCTTTTCTACCTCTTCCTCAATGGACGAGGTGATGGCAGAGTTGCCGATATTGGCGTTAACTTTGACCAGGAAATTACGGCCAATAATCATCGGCTCCGACTCGGGATGGTTGATATTGGCGGGAATAATGGCGCGGCCGGCGGCCACTTCGTCACGGACAAACTCCGGCGTGATGTTGTCTGGCAGATGGGCGCCAAACCCTTCACCCGGGTGCTGGTGGCGCAGCACTGCGCTACGAATGCGCTCGCGGCCCATGTTTTCGCGGAGGGCGATAAACTCCATCTCCGGCGTGACGAGGCCCCGGCGGGCGTAGTGGAGCTGGGTGACGCGGCGGCCTGCGGCGGCCCGCTTTGGCGTCAGCAGGCGGCTAAAGCGCAGCTCATCGAGGCCGTCATCGGCCAGGCGCTGCTGGGTATAGGTGGAGCTGCGATGGCTGAGCGGCTCGCTATCGTTACGCGCGTCAATCCACGGCTGGCGCAGCTTTGCCAGACCCTGATGGACATCGATCGCAATATCGGGGTCGCCGTAGGGGCCGGAGGTGTCGTACACCGGGATCGCTTCGTTGTCTTCATAGCGCGGATTTTCTTTGCCGCCGCCGATAAGCGTGGGGCTGAGCTGGATTTCACGCATCGGGACGCGAATATTATCCTGCGAACCCTGAATGTAGATACGCTGCGAGTTGGGGAAGACCGAACCTTCAAGAGTGTCGATAAAGCGCTGGGCGCGTTCGCGCTGCTGTCGACGGGTCAGTTTTTCTGTAGACATAGCTCATTCCAGACGAAAAGGAGATGGCTTGTCAGACGACGGATGGAGTAACAGATGCGTTTGGTCCTGGAGGGACGACCGCTCTTTGCAGTTTACTCTTGTTCCCTTCGCAGGTATTAGCCTGATCAGGTTCCGCGGATCCCGAATTAACGGTCTCAGCCTTTTCCACTTTATCCTTCGCGCTGCCTCTCCGTTGGCTACGTCCGCTCGCTCCGGTCACTTACTGATGTAAGTTCCTGGAGGTTCACTGACCTGCCACCCTGAGGTATCGCGAATGCTTTTTGGAAAATGGGCACTCCGACAAGATAAAACTCCCTCCGGAGAGGGAGAATGTATGTAAACTACTCGTTAACGGCTCACAACTCAAGCAGTCGGCGCGATATTGTCGCTGATGCTGTCTTTCAGGTTATAGGTCACGGCCAGGGCGATCAGCTTATCTTCAAGCGCGAAGCGCGCTTCCAGCGCTTCACCGATATCCGAGAGCGCCTGCTGGAACTCGAGATAGTTATCGTGATCGATAGCGTTTTCGAGGCAGGAGTCGTAATAATCCATAATCTGCTGGGTGTTGGCTTCCAGCTGTGGATAGAGCCTGGTGGCGGCCAAAAGTGGCGTATCGCCTTCCATTTCCCCGATAATACGTTCATAAATACTAAAATGACCGGATGAGAGGTAATCCACCAGGCTTTGGCAAAAGTTATCCAGCGCTTTTTCATTAAGCCGCATAAATGACTCTTTGCCGGGTTTCAGGCCAACCAGCTTGTAGTAAGCCACGAGCAAATGCTTACGTACATGCAGCCAGCGATCGACCAGTTCATTACTGCCTCCAACACGTTCCGTTAGGTTTTCCAGCTGGTTTAACATGGTTGACTCCGCAAGATTAAGAAAAATAACGTTGCTCACCAAAATGTAAATATAATGTTAAAAGTGCCAGTAAAACGAAGGTAGTGCAATAGATATGGATCGTATTATTGAAAAATTAGATCGCGGCTGGTGGATCGTCAGTCACGAACAAAAATTATGGTTACCCGGCGGGGAATTACCACACGGCGAAGCGGTAAATTTTAATCTTGTCGGCCAGCACGCGCAGCATATTGGCGAATGGCAAGGTGAGGCGGTGTGGCTGATACGCCAGGATCGTCGGCAGGATATGGGATCGCTGCGGCAGGTGCTGGATCAGGATCCTGGCCTGTTTCAGCTGGCGGGCCGCGGTATTCAGCTGGCCGAGTTTTATCGCTCGCATAAGTTCTGCGGCTACTGCGGGCACCCGATGCACCCGAGCAAAACCGAATGGGCGATGCTGTGTAGCCACTGCCGCGAGCGCTACTACCCGCAAATCGCACCGTGCATGATTGTCGCCATTCGCCGGGATGACACCATTCTGCTGGCGCAGCATACCCGCCACCGCAACGGCGTGCATACGGTGCTGGCCGGCTTTGTTGAGGTCGGGGAGACCCTCGAACAGACGGTGGCGCGCGAGGTGATGGAGGAGTGCGGTATTAAGGTGAAAAACCTGCGCTACGTGACTTCTCAGCCCTGGCCGTTCCCGCAGTCGCTGATGACCGCATTTATGGCGGAATACGACAGCGGTGAGATTGTCATCGATCGCAAAGAGCTGCTGGAGGCGGGCTGGTATCGCTACGACGATTTACCGCTTCTGCCACCGCCGGGAACCGTGGCGCGCCGGCTGATTGAAGATACGGTGGCGATGTGCCGGGCCGACTATGAATGACGTGATACAATGATGGCCTGACGCATTGAAGGAACTGCAAAATGACCGAACTGAAGAACGATCGTTATCTGCGTGCGCTGCTGCGCCAGCCCGTTGATGTGACCCCGGTGTGGATGATGCGCCAGGCTGGCCGCTATTTACCGGAGTACAAGGCCACTCGCGCCGAAGCGGGCGACTTTATGTCGCTGTGTAAAAATGCCGAGCTGGCCTGCGAAGTGACGCTGCAGCCGCTGCGCCGCTATGCGCTGGACGCGGCGATCCTCTTTTCAGACATTCTGACCATTCCGGACGCGATGGGCCTGGGGCTGTACTTCGAAGCCGGCGAAGGCCCGCGCTTTACCTCGCCAGTTACCTGCAAAGCCGACGTCGACAAACTGCCGATCCCCGATCCGGAAGATGAGCTCGGCTATGTTATGAACGCGGTGCGCACCATCCGCCGCGAGCTCAAAGGTGAGGTTCCGCTGATTGGCTTCTCCGGCAGCCCGTGGACGCTGGCGACCTATATGGTTGAAGGCGGTAGCAGCAAAGCCTTTACCGTGATTAAGAAGATGATGTACGCCGAGCCGAAGGCGCTGCACGCGCTGCTCGACAAGCTGGCTAAAAGCGTCACGCTGTACCTGAATGCCCAGATTAAAGCCGGCGCTCAGTCGGTGATGATTTTTGATACCTGGGGCGGAGTGCTGACCGGCCGTGATTATCAGCAGTTCTCGCTCTACTACATGCATAAAATCGTCGACGGCCTGCTGCGTGAAAATGAAGGCCGCCGCGTGCCGGTGACCCTGTTTACCAAAGGCGGCGGACAGTGGCTGGAGGCGATTGCAGAAACCGGCTGCGACGCGCTGGGCCTCGACTGGACAACCGATATCGCCGATGCGCGTCGTCGCGTTGGCCACAAGGTCGCGCTGCAGGGCAATATGGATCCCTCCATGCTTTACGCGTCTGCAGCCCGCATTGAAGAAGAAGTGGCGACCATCCTTGCCGGCTTTGGTCAGGGAGAAGGCCACGTCTTCAACCTCGGACACGGCATTCATCAGGACGTGGATCCTGCGCATGCCGGCGTGTTTGTGGAGGCGGTACATCGGCTGTCAGCACAGTATCATCGCTAAGGAGCGACTATGGATTTGGCTTCTCTCCGTACCCTGCAGCGGGATTTAGCAGAATCGGTCATTCGTGAAGATCGGCTGGATCGCGATCCGCCGCAGCTGATCGGCGGCGCGGATGTAGGGTTTGAGCAGGAAGGAGAAGTCACCCGAGCGGCGATGGTACTGCTGGCCTGGCCTTCGCTGGAGCTGGTTGAATATCAGGTGGCGCGCGTTGCCACCACCATGCCCTATATTCCCGGCTTCCTCTCCTTTCGTGAAACCCCCGCGCTGCTGGCAGCGTGGGAGCTGCTTTCGCAAAAACCGGATCTGCTGTTCGTTGACGGCCACGGCATTTCCCATCCCCGACGCCTTGGCGTAGCCAGCCATTTCGGGCTGCTGGTGGATGTGCCCACCATCGGCGTGGCGAAAAAGCGTCTGTGCGGCAAATGCGACTCCCCGGGCGATGAGCCGGGGGCGCTGGCGGCGCTGATGGATAAAAACGAACAGCTGGCGTGGGTGCTGCGCAGCAAGGTGCGCTGTAACCCGCTCTTCATCAGCACAGGCCACCGGGTTGGCCTGGATAGCGCCTTAATGTGGGTGGAACGCTGTATGAAAGGCTATCGCCTGCCGGAGCCGACGCGCTGGGCGGATGCGGTGGCATCAGAGCGCCCGGCGTTTATCCGTTGGCAAGCAAATCACGGCTGATTCAGGTAAACTGCGGCTAATTTCTGACTTCGAGAATTCATCATGTTACAAAACCCGATTCATCTGCGCCTGGAGAAGCTGGAAAGCTGGCAGCACGTCACTTTTATGGCCTGCTTGTGTGAGCGCATGTACCCCAATTACGCCATGTTTTGCCAGCAAACCGAATTTGCCGATGGCCAGCTGTATCGCCGTATCCTCGATCTGATTTGGGAAACCTTAACGGTCAAAGACGCGAAGGTGAATTTTGATAGCCAGCTGGAGAAGCTGGAAGAGGCGATCCCGGCGGCTGACGACTATGATATGTACGGCGTCTATCCGGCGATCGACGCCTGCGTCGCGTTAAGCGAGCTGATTCACTCGCGCCTGAGCGGCGAAACCCTCGAGCACGCCATTGAGGTGAGTAAGAGTTCCATTACCACCGTCGCGATGCTGGAAATGACCCAGGCAGGTCGTGAGATGACCGACGAAGAGCTCAAGGAAAACCCGGCGGTTGAACAAGAATGGGACATTCAGTGGGAAATTTTCCGCCTGCTGGCCGAGTGCGAAGAGCGCGATATTGAACTGATAAAAGGACTGCGCGCCGACCTTCGTGAAGCCGGCGAGAGCAATATTGGTATAAATTTTCAGCAGTGAGACCAGAAAACGTGATTTACCGCCTGAATTGTAGCGTCTGAAGGCTTCCATTCCGCCCCCCGTCTGGTCTACATTTGGAGGGCGAAAAAAAGTGGCTATCGGTGCGTGTATGCAGGAGAGTGTTTTTCAGCATTTCCGTCGCACTCGGTGCTTAGCAAGCGATAAACACATTGTAAGGATAACTTATGAACAAGACTCAACTGATTGATGTAATTGCGGACAAAGCTGACCTGTCCAAAGCACAGGCAAAAGCTGCCCTGGAATCTACCCTGGCTGCAATTACTGAGTCTCTGAAAGAAGGTGATGCTGTCCAACTGGTTGGTTTCGGTACCTTCAAAGTGAACCACCGCGCTGAGCGTACTGGCCGCAACCCGCAGACCGGTAATGAAATCAAAATTGCCGCTGCTAACGTGCCGGCGTTTGTTTCAGGCAAAGCACTGAAAGACGCAGTTAAGTAAGACCGCGTGGCAGTGTACAGTTTTACCGAAGGGGCCTTTAAGCCCCTTTTGTCTATCTGGCGTCGCACGCTGACGCTGGCAGGCGTACTGTTGCTCACTGCCTGCAGCCATGATTCCTCGCTCCCGCCTTTTACCGCCAGCGGCTATGCTGACAACCAGGGAGCGATGCGTATCTGGCGCATGGATTCCAATGGCGAGGTGCACCTTCTCGCCGCTTTTAGTCCGTGGCGTCACGGCAACACTTCAACCAGCGAGTACCGCTGGCAGGGCGATCGGCTGACGCTGATTGAGCTCAACGTTTACGGCAAGACCACGGAACATATTCGCGCCCGCTTTGATGACCAGGGCGAGCTGAGCTTTATGCAGCGTGAAATTGACGGGCAAAAGCAGCAGCTCTCCAGCGACCAGGTCGCGCTCTACCGCTACCGGGCGACGCAGATCCGCCAGACCAGCGACGCGTTGCGTCAGGGCCGCGTTGTGCTGCGTCAGGGACGCTGGCACGCCGATCGGACCGTCACCACCTGTGAAGGGCAGACCGTTAAGCCCGACCTCGATGCCCGGGCGTTAGCCCATATCGCCCGCCGCCAGGATCACTCCTCCGTCGAGGTCAGCGTCGCGTGGCTGGAAGCCTCTGAAGGTTCGCAGCTGCTGCTGGTGGCAAACGAAGACTTCTGTACCTGGCAACCGCAGGAAAAAACCTTCTAACGCCATACCTGCGCTTCATACTCCGCTGCACCCGACCCGCGTTACCGCACCTGCCGGACGATCCTTGCAGATCCGTACTCCGCGCATGCCAAATAAAACGGGCGGCCACAAATTAATGAGGCCGCCCGTTCATATAGAAGGGGGCGTAAATCCGGCAGGTGAAACGACGCCGTTAGCTTTGCTCGCGAGCGATGGCGCGCCAGCCGATATCGTCACGGCTAAAGCTGCCGTTCCAGCGGATATCGGTAAGCAGCTCATAGGCACGCTGCTGCGCCTGGGCCACGCTATCGCCCAGCGCCGTTACGCACAGTACGCGGCCGCCGTTGGTGAGCACGCGCTGGTCGGCAGAAAGCTGGGTGCCCGCATGGAACACTTTGCCATCCGCCGCTTCTTCCTGCGGCAGGCCAAAGATCTCGTCGCCGGTGCTGTAGCTGCCCGGATAGCCGCCCGCGGCCACGACCACGCCGAGAGAAGCGCGGCTGTCCCACTCTGACGTTTTCTCATCCAGCTTGCCATCACAGGCGGCGAGGCACAGCTCCACCATGTCCGACTTCATGCGCAGCATGATGGGCTGAGTTTCCGGATCGCCGAAGCGGCAGTTGAACTCGATAACCTTCGGGTTGCCCTGCTTATCGATCATCAGACCCGCGTAGAGAAAGCCGGTATAGGTATTGCCTTCCGCCGCCATCCCTTTGACCGTTGGCCAAATAATACGCTCCATGGTGCGCTGATGAACCTCATCCGTGACCACCGGGGCCGGTGAGTACGCGCCCATGCCGCCGGTGTTAGGGCCAGTATCGCCGTTACCGACGCGTTTGTGGTCCTGGCTGGTGGCCATCGGCAGCACGTGCTCGCCGTCGACCATCACGATAAAGCTGGCCTCTTCGCCGTCGAGGAACTCTTCAATAACGATACGATGGCCGGCGTCGCCGAAGGCGTTGCCTGCCAGCATATCGTTAACGGCGGCTTCCGCCTCTTCGAGCGTCATGGCGACAATCACGCCTTTCCCGGCCGCCAGGCCGTCAGCTTTGATAACGATCGGCGCGCCTTTCTCACGCAGGTACGCAAGGGCAGGCTCAACCTCGGTAAAGTTCTGGTACTCGGCGGTGGGGATCTTGTGGCGCGCGAGGAAATCTTTGGTAAAGGCCTTAGAGCCCTCGAGCTGCGCGGCACCTTCCGTTGGGCCGAAGATTTTCAGTCCGGCGGCGCGGAAGGCATCGACGATGCCAATCACCAGCGGCGCTTCCGGGCCGACGATGGTCAGATCGATATTTTCGCGCTGTGCGAAGCTCAGCAGTTCAGGAATGTCGGTCACGCCGATAGCCACATTCTGCAGCGCGGGCTCCAGGGCGGTGCCGGCATTGCCCGGAGCCACATAAACGGTATCAACCAGCGGCGATTGCGCCGCTTTCCAGCCTAACGCGTGCTCGCGCCCGCCGTTACCAATCACTAATACTTTCATGTGTTACTCCGTGAATTAATGGCGGAAATGGCGCATGTCGGTGAAGATCATCGCGATACCGTGCTCGTCGGCGGCGGCAATCACCTCTTCGTCGCGAATAGAGCCACCCGGCTGGATCACGCAGCTCACGCCAACTGCCGCGGCCGCATCAATGCCGTCACGGAACGGGAAGAATGCGTCGGATGCCATTGCTGAGCCTTTCACTTCCAGGCCTTCGTCGCCGGCTTTAATCCCGGCAATTTTGGCGGAGTAAACGCGGCTCATCTGGCCTGCGCCTATGCCGATGGTCATATTCTCTTTGGCATACACGATGGCGTTGGATTTGACGAACTTGGCGACTTTCCAGCAGAACAGCGCATCACGCAGCTCCTGCTCGGTTGGCTGGCGCTTGCTGACCACGCGCAGCTCAGCGTTGGTAACCATGCCCAGATCGCGATCCTGTACCAGCAGCCCACCGTTAACGCGTTTGAAATCAAGGCCCGGCACGCGTGAGGTCCACTCGCCGCAGGTCAGGACGCGGACGTTCTGTTTCGCCGCGGTGATTTTCAGCGCCGCTTCGCTAGCGGACGGGGCGATGATCACTTCGACAAACTGGCGGGAGATAATAGCCTGCGCGGTTTCGGCATCCAGCTCGCGGTTGAAGGCAATAATGCCGCCGAACGCTGAGGTCGGGTCGGTTTTATAGGCGCGGTCGTAGGCATCCAGCAGGGAATCGCTTACCGCAACGCCGCACGGGTTGGCGTGCTTGACGATGACGCATGCCGGCTCGCTGAACTCTTTCACGCACTCCAGCGCCGCATCGGTATCGGCAATGTTGTTGTAGGAAAGCGCTTTGCCCTGCAGCTGCTGGGCGGTGGCAACGGACGCTTCCTTAATTTCTTCTTCTATATAGAAGGCGGCCTGCTGATGGCTGTTTTCACCGTAGCGCATATCCTGCTTCTTAATGAAGTTCAGGTTCAGGGTACGCGGGAAGCGGCCTGAAGCTTCCTGAGTTTCACCATGATAGGCCGGAACCATGCTGCCGAAATAGTTGGCAATCATGCTGTCATAGGCGGCGGTGTGCTCAAAAGCTTTAATGGCGAGGTCGAAACGGGTGTCGAGAGTCAGGGAGCCTTCGTTGGCGTCCATCTCTTTAATAATGGCGGCGTAGTCGCTGCTCTTAACAACGATAGCGACATCTTTATGGTTCTTGGCCGCGGAGCGCACCATGGTCGGGCCGCCGATATCGATGTTTTCAACCGCGTCTTCCAGCGAGCAGCCTTCACGGGCGACGGTCTGGGCAAACGGGTAGAGGTTAACGACGACCATATCAATAGGAGAGATAGCGTGCTGCGCCATGATCTCATCATCCTGACCGCGACGACCCAGAATGCCGCCGTGCACCTTCGGATGCAGGGTCTTAACGCGTCCATCCATCATTTCCGGGAAACCGGTGTAGTCAGAGACTTCGGTTACCGGCAGGCCTTTCTCCGCCAGCAGGCGTGCGGTACCACCCGTAGAGAGTAGCTCAACACCACGAGCGGAAAGAGCCTGCGCGAATTCGACGATACCGGCCTTATCAGAAACACTGAGCAGGGCGCGGCGGACTGGACGACGTTGTTGCATGGTATTAAATCCCCAGGATTTGAACATTACAGAGAGCGTTAGGTGAGTTTTTGCCTAAAAACTCACCTAACGCACCCAACCGGGCGTCCGTGTCATAGCGCGGCATTGTAACGAAAACGTTTGCGCAACGCTCGCGAATTTTTATCTTTCTCTTTGCAGGGGGAAATCTTTCCTTATATCTCCTTATAGAAGGGCGCTGCGACGGCCTTTATAGAGAAGGAACGCCGACGGTCTGTGGATAATTCTGTGCGTAACAGGGTATAAACCGGGGTTTTGCTGGGGAATGCAGCAGTCAGTCATTTTTCTGCAATTTAACTATTGCGGGCGCTCGAGAACTCCCTATAATGCGCCTCCATCGACACGGAACAACGGCAAACAAGCCGCCGGGTTGAAAGAGAAAACTTCTGAAAACGGGGTTGACTCTGAAAGAGGAAAGCGTAATATACGCCACCTCGCAACGGTGAGCGAAAGCCGCGTTGCACTGCTCTTTAACAATTTATCAGACAATCTGTGTGGGCACTCAAAGTGACATGGATTCTTAACGTCCTCGGACGAAAAATGAATACCAAGTCTCTGAGTGAACATACGTAATTCATTACGAAGTTTAATTCACGAGCATCAAACTTAAATTGAAGAGTTTGATCATGGCTCAGATTGAACGCTGGCGGCAGGCCTAACACATGCAAGTCGAGCGGTAGCACAGAAGAGCTTGCTCTTTGGGTGACGAGCGGCGGACGGGTGAGTAATGTCTGGGAAACTGCCTGATGGAGGGGGATAACTACTGGAAACGGTAGCTAATACCGCATAACGTCGCAAGACCAAAGTGGGGGACCTTCGGGCCTCATGCCATCAGATGTGCCCAGATGGGATTAGCTAGTAGGTGAGGTAATGGCTCACCTAGGCGACGATCCCTAGCTGGTCTGAGAGGATGACCAGCCACACTGGAACTGAGACACGGTCCAGACTCCTACGGGAGGCAGCAGTGGGGAATATTGCACAATGGGCGCAAGCCTGATGCAGCCATGCCGCGTGTATGAAGAAGGCCTTCGGGTTGTAAAGTACTTTCAGCGAGGAGGAAGGCGATAAGGTTAATAACCTTGTCGATTGACGTTACTCGCAGAAGAAGCACCGGCTAACTCCGTGCCAGCAGCCGCGGTAATACGGAGGGTGCAAGCGTTAATCGGAATTACTGGGCGTAAAGCGCACGCAGGCGGTCTGTCAAGTCGGATGTGAAATCCCCGGGCTCAACCTGGGAACTGCATCCGAAACTGGCAGGCTAGAGTCTTGTAGAGGGGGGTAGAATTCCAGGTGTAGCGGTGAAATGCGTAGAGATCTGGAGGAATACCGGTGGCGAAGGCGGCCCCCTGGACAAAGACTGACGCTCAGGTGCGAAAGCGTGGGGAGCAAACAGGATTAGATACCCTGGTAGTCCACGCTGTAAACGATGTCGACTTGGAGGTTGTTCCCTTGAGGAGTGGCTTCCGGAGCTAACGCGTTAAGTCGACCGCCTGGGGAGTACGGCCGCAAGGTTAAAACTCAAATGAATTGACGGGGGCCCGCACAAGCGGTGGAGCATGTGGTTTAATTCGATGCAACGCGAAGAACCTTACCTACTCTTGACATCCAGAGAACTTAGCAGAGATGCTTTGGTGCCTTCGGGAACTCTGAGACAGGTGCTGCATGGCTGTCGTCAGCTCGTGTTGTGAAATGTTGGGTTAAGTCCCGCAACGAGCGCAACCCTTATCCTTTGTTGCCAGCGGTTCGGCCGGGAACTCAAAGGAGACTGCCAGTGATAAACTGGAGGAAGGTGGGGATGACGTCAAGTCATCATGGCCCTTACGAGTAGGGCTACACACGTGCTACAATGGCATATACAAAGAGAAGCGACCTCGCGAGAGCAAGCGGACCTCATAAAGTATGTCGTAGTCCGGATCGGAGTCTGCAACTCGACTCCGTGAAGTCGGAATCGCTAGTAATCGTGGATCAGAATGCCACGGTGAATACGTTCCCGGGCCTTGTACACACCGCCCGTCACACCATGGGAGTGGGTTGCAAAAGAAGTAGGTAGCTTAACCTTCGGGAGGGCGCTTACCACTTTGTGATTCATGACTGGGGTGAAGTCGTAACAAGGTAACCGTAGGGGAACCTGCGGTTGGATCACCTCCTTACCTGAAAGAACCTGCCTTTGTAGTGCTCACACAGATTGTCTGATGAAAAGTAAATAGCAAGGCGTCTTGCGATTGAGACTTCAGTGTCCCCTTCGTCTAGAGGCCCAGGACACCGCCCTTTCACGGCGGTAACAGGGGTTCGAATCCCCTAGGGGACGCCACTTGCTGGTTTGTGAGTGAAAGTCGCCGACCTCAATATCTCAAAACAGGTTTTCGAACCTCGTTTGAGATATTTGCTCTTTAAAAATCTGGATCAAGCTGAAAATTGAAACGACACACTGTTTCCTTTCTCCGTAATAAGAAAGGAAAGACGGTGTGTTCGAGTCTCTCAAATTTTCACAACACGACCTGTTTTACGAAACAGCTTCGGGTTGTGAGGTTAAGCGACTAAGCGTACACGGTGGATGCCCTGGCAGTCAGAGGCGATGAAGGACGTGCTAATCTGCGATAAGCGTCGGTAAGGTGATATGAACCGTTATAACCGGCGATTTCCGAATGGGGAAACCCAGTGTGTTTCGACACACTATCGTTAAGTGAATACATAGCTTAACGAAGCGAACCGGGGGAACTGAAACATCTAAGTACCCCGAGGAAAAGAAATCAACCGAGATTCCCCCAGTAGCGGCGAGCGAACGGGGAGCAGCCCAGAACCTGAATCAGTTTGTGTGTTAGTGGAAGCGTCTGGAAAGTCGCAGGGTACAGGGTGATACTCCCGTACACTAAAATGCACATTCTGTGAGTTCGAAGAGTAGGGCGGGACACGTGGTATCCTGTCTGAATATGGGGGGACCATCCTCCAAGGCTAAATACTCCTGACTGACCGATAGTGAACCAGTACCGTGAGGGAAAGGCGAAAAGAACCCCGGCGAGGGGAGTGAAACAGAACCTGAAACCGTGTACGTACAAGCAGTGGGAGCCTGATTTGTCAGGTGACTGCGTACCTTTTGTATAATGGGTCAGCGACTTATATTCTGTAGCAAGGTTAACCGTATAGGGGAGCCGCAGGGAAACCGAGTCTTAACTGGGCGTTAAGTTGCAGGGTATAGACCCGAAACCCGGTGATCTAGCCATGGGCAGGTTGAAGGTTGGGTAACACTAACTGGAGGACCGAACCGACTAATGTTGAAAAATTAGCGGATGACTTGTGGCTGGGGGTGAAAGGCCAATCAAACCGGGAGATAGCTGGTTCTCCCCGAAAGCTATTTAGGTAGCGCCTCGTGAATTCATCTTCGGGGGTAGAGCACTGTTTCGGCTAGGGGGTCATCCCGACTTACCAACCCGATGCAAACTACGAATACCGAAGAATGTTATCACGGGAGACACACGGCGGGTGCTAACGTCCGTCGTGAAGAGGGAAACAACCCAGACCGCCAGCTAAGGTCCCAAAGTCATGGTTAAGTGGGAAACGATGTGGGAAGGCACAGACAGCCAGGATGTTGGCTTAGAAGCAGCCATCATTTAAAGAAAGCGTAATAGCTCACTGGTCGAGTCGGCCTGCGCGGAAGATGTAACGGGGCTAAACCATGCACCGAAGCTGCGGCAGCGACGCTTAGGCGTTGTTGGGTAGGGGAGCGTTCTGTAAGCCGTTGAAGGTGGCCTGTGAGGGTTGCTGGAGGTATCAGAAGTGCGAATGCTGACATAAGTAACGATAAAGCGGGTGAAAAGCCCGCTCGCCGGAAGACCAAGGGTTCCTGTCCAACGTTAATCGGGGCAGGGTGAGTCGACCCCTAAGGCGAGGCCGAAAGGCGTAGTCGATGGGAAACAGGTTAATATTCCTGTACTCGGTGTTACTGCGAAGGGGGGACGGAGAAGGCTATGTTAGCCGGGCGACGGTTGTCCCGGTTTAAGCATGTAGGCGGAGAGTTTAGGTAAATCCGGACTCTTGTTAACGCTGAGGTGTGACGACGAGGCACTACGGTGCTGAAGTAACAAATGCCCTGCTTCCAGGAAAAGCCTCTAAGCATCAGGTAACATCAAATCGTACCCCAAACCGACACAGGTGGTCAGGTAGAGAATACCAAGGCGCTTGAGAGAACTCGGGTGAAGGAACTAGGCAAAATGGTGCCGTAACTTCGGGAGAAGGCACGCTGATGGTAAGTGAAGCGACTTGCTCGTGGAGCTGAAATCAGTCGAAGATACCAGCTGGCTGCAACTGTTTATTAAAAACACAGCACTGTGCAAACACGAAAGTGGACGTATACGGTGTGACGCCTGCCCGGTGCCGGAAGGTTAATTGATGGGGTTATCCGTAAGGAGAAGCTCTTGATCGAAGCCCCGGTAAACGGCGGCCGTAACTATAACGGTCCTAAGGTAGCGAAATTCCTTGTCGGGTAAGTTCCGACCTGCACGAATGGCGTAATGATGGCCAGGCTGTCTCCACCCGAGACTCAGTGAAATTGAACTCGCTGTGAAGATGCAGTGTACCCGCGGCAAGACGGAAAGACCCCGTGAACCTTTACTATAGCTTGACACTGAACATTGAGCCTTGATGTGTAGGATAGGTGGGAGGCTTTGAAGCGTGGACGCCAGTCTGCGTGGAGCCAACCTTGAAATACCACCCTTTAATGTTTGATGTTCTAACGTAGACCCGTGATCCGGGTTGCGGACAGTGTCTGGTGGGTAGTTTGACTGGGGCGGTCTCCTCCCAAAGAGTAACGGAGGAGCACGAAGGTTAGCTAATCCTGGTCGGACATCAGGAGGTTAGTGCAATGGCATAAGCTAGCTTGACTGCGAGCGTGACGGCGCGAGCAGGTGCGAAAGCAGGTCATAGTGATCCGGTGGTTCTGAATGGAAGGGCCATCGCTCAACGGATAAAAGGTACTCCGGGGATAACAGGCTGATACCGCCCAAGAGTTCATATCGACGGCGGTGTTTGGCACCTCGATGTCGGCTCATCACATCCTGGGGCTGAAGTAGGTCCCAAGGGTACGGCTGTTCGCCGTTTAAAGTGGTACGCGAGCTGGGTTTAGAACGTCGTGAGACAGTTCGGTCCCTATCTGCCGTGGGCGCTGGAGAATTGAGGGGGGCTGCTCCTAGTACGAGAGGACCGGAGTGGACGCATCACTGGTGTTCGGGTTGTCATGCCAATGGCATTGCCCGGTAGCTAAATGCGGAAAAGATAAGTGCTGAAAGCATCTAAGCACGAAACTTGCCCCGAGATGAGTTCTCCCTGACTCCTTGAGAGTCCTGAAGGAACGTTGAAGACGACGACGTTGATAGGTCGGGTGTGTAAGCGTAGCGATACGTTGAGCTAACCGATACTAATGAACCGTGAGGCTTAACCTTACAACGCCAAAGCTGTTTGGTGTGGTGAATTTGAGAGATTTTCAGCTGATACAGATTAACTGACATGCCTTAAGGCGTGTTGGTAAACAGAATTTGCCTGGCGGCAACAGCGCGGTGGTCCCACCTGACCCCATGCCGAACTCAGAAGTGAAACGCCGTAGCGCCGATGGTAGTGTGGGGTCTCCCCATGTGAGAGTAGGGAACTGCCAGGCATCAAATAAAACGAAAGGCTCAGTCGAAAGACTGGGCCTTTTGTTTTATCTGTTGTTTGTCGGTAAGCGCTCTCCTGAGTAGGACAAATTCGTCGGGAACGAATTTGCACAGCACGCCGTGCTGCCCGGAGGGTGGCGGGCAGGAGGCCCGGCATACAACGGCCAGGCATCAAACAAACAGAAAAACCTCATGCGCAGGCATGGGGTTTTTTTGTTGTCTGCGGTTTAAGGAAAAACGGCCGGACGCCGCCCGGATCGGGCGCTGCGCGCCGCGATCCCTGACCCTTCAGCCGCTAAAACGCCGAAAAAGGACTCTCTCTTCCGCCCCTGCTGTGGTGAAACGTAGCGTTAAAATGCTGCACTATCCCACCACATAGCACCCTGTTCTCAGCCGTTGCCCGCTTTTTGCCGATTAGCGCGGCGCTATATTCATGATGCTCCCTGCCGATTAATCCCTGTATTCTGTCCCGTGCGTGGTTGAAACTTTCTCACCTTCCGCTTGCAGACTCGACATTTTGCTTATTCCTGGTTATTGTTAGCTGTCTGGATGTCTAAACGTTTATACGTATGCTATGAGGTAATAAAGTTATGCCTATTCGGGTGCAGGACGAGCTACCGGCCGTCAATTTCTTGCGTAGTGAGAACGTCTTTGTGATGACGGCAACGCGCGCAACGACCCAGGAAATTCGCCCGCTGAAGGTGCTTATCCTCAACCTGATGCCGAAGAAAATCGAGACCGAAAACCAGTTCCTGCGGCTGCTATCGAACTCTCCGCTCCAGCTTGATATCCAGCTGCTGCGCATCGACGCGCGTGAATCCCGCAACACGCCAACCGAGCATCTGAACAACTTCTACTGCAATTTTGAGGACATCTGCGACCAGAACTTTGATGGCCTGATCGTCACCGGTGCGCCGCTGGGACTGGTTGAATTCAACGACGTGGCCTACTGGCCGCAGATCAAGCAGGTGCTGGAGTGGGCAAAGGATCACGTCACCTCAACGCTTTTTGTCTGTTGGGCCGTACAGGCCGCGCTCAATATCCTTTATGGCATCCCCAAGCAAACCCGCACTGAAAAAATCTCCGGCGTCTTTGAACACCATATTTTGCATCCGCACGCGCTGCTGACCCGTGGTTTCGACGATACCTTCCTCGCGCCGCACTCGCGCTATGCCGATTTTCCGGCCGCACTGATCCGCGACTATACCGATTTAGAGATCCTGGCAGAAACCGAAGAGGGCGATGCCTATCTGTTTGCCAGCAAAGATAAGCGCATTGCCTTCGTCACCGGACATCCGGAATACGATGCCAATACCCTGGCGGGCGAGTTTTTCCGCGATGTGGAAGCGGGGCTCAGCCCGGAAGTACCGACCAATTATTTCCCGCATGATGACCCACAAAACACACCGCGGGCCAGCTGGAGAAGTCACGGAAACCTGCTGTTTGCCAACTGGCTGAACTACTATGTCTACCAAATCACGCCATACGATCTGCGGCATATGAATCCGACTTTGGATTAATCCTCCAGCCAACGCGATCCTAAAGCGTTTCAGCATTTTGCCTCTGGCACCTTCGGGTGCCTTTTTTGTTTCCGAAATTCAATTCATGTACTAAATAAACTTTAATTTTAATGTTATCAATATGTTGAATAGATATTAAAATTAAAATGGAAATTGTTTTTGATTTTGGAAAAATAATGCGTAGTCTTAATTGTGTTGAGCGAAAACCAGACAACGATCTTTCACTCGCGCCAACTGGATCAACCAAGAGGAGCTGCACAATGACGCAACAGGCGACAATCACTGACGAACTGGCCTTTGGCCAGCCCTATGGCGAGCAGGAAAAGCAGGTCTTAACGCCCGAGGCGGTGGAGTTCCTGGCGGAACTGGTGAGCCGCTTTACGCCTGAGCGCAATAGGCTGCTGGCGGCACGTATCCAGCAGCAGCAGGATATCGACGACGGTAAGCTGCCTGACTTTATTTCGGAAACGGCTTCCATTCGTAACGGTGACTGGACGGTTCGCGGTATTCCGGCCGATTTACAGGATCGCCGGGTAGAGATCACCGGTCCCGTTGAACGCAAGATGGTGATTAACGCCCTGAATGCCAACGTGAAAGTATTTATGGCTGACTTTGAGGATTCGCTGGCGCCTGACTGGAACAAAGTTATCGACGGTCAGATTAACCTGCGCGATGCGGTCAACGGCACCATCAGCTATACCAACGAAGCGGGGAAAATCTACCAGCTGAAGCCCGATCCTGCGGTGCTGGTTTGTCGGGTGCGCGGCCTGCATCTGCCGGAAAAGCACGTCACCTGGCGCGGGGAGTCGATTCCCGGCAGCCTGTTCGATTTCGCGCTCTACTTCTTCCATAACCACCAGGCCCTGCTGGCGAAAGGAAGCGGCCCCTATTTCTATCTGCCGAAGACCCAGGCATGGCAGGAAGCGGCCTGGTGGAGCGAAGTCTTCAGCTACACCGAAGATCGCTTTGAACTGCCGCGCGGCACCATCAAGGCGACGTTGCTGATTGAAACGCTGCCGGCGGTGTTTCAGATGGATGAGATTCTCCACGCGCTGCGGGACCATATCGTTGGCCTGAACTGCGGACGTTGGGACTACATTTTCAGCTATATCAAAACGTTAAAAAACCATGCTGACCGTGTTTTACCCGACCGCCAGGTGGTGACGATGGACAAGCCGTTCCTCAACGCCTATTCACGCCTGCTGATTAAAACCTGCCACAAGCGCGGCGCGTTCGCGATGGGCGGCATGGCGGCCTTTATTCCCAGCAAAGACGCTGAACGCAACCGCCAGGTGCTCGGCAAAGTTACCGCCGACAAAGAGCTGGAAGCTAAAAACGGCCATGACGGCACCTGGATTGCTCACCCGGGCCTTGCGGATACGGCGATGGAGGTTTTCAACCGCGTGCTGGGCGAAAGGACCAACCAGCTGGGCGTCAGCCGGGACGAGGATGCGCCGATTACCGCCGAACAGCTGCTGGCCCCCTGCGACGGGGAGCGTACCGAAGCCGGGATGCGCGCCAACATTCGCGTGGCGGTGCAGTACATCGAAGCCTGGATCTCCGGCAACGGCTGCGTACCGATTTATGGCCTGATGGAAGATGCGGCGACTGCCGAAATCTCGCGCACCTCTATTTGGCAATGGATCCACCATCAGAAGACGCTGAGCGACGGGACGCCGGTGACCAAAGCGCTGTTCCGCCAGTGGCTTGGCGAAGAGCTGATGGTTATTCAGGAGGAGCTGGGCGAGCACCGCTACAGCAGCGGCCGCTTTGACGATGCCGCGCGGCTGATGGAACAAATCACTACCTCAGACGAACTGATTGATTTCTTAACGTTGCCTGGCTACCGCCTGCTGGCGTAATTCACCCACTCGTGACCCTATGGAGCATCTGCACATGAAAACTCGTACTCAGCAAATCGAAGAATTAAACAAAGAGTGGACACAGCCGCGTTGGGAAGGCATTACCCGCCCGTATAGCGCGGAAGAAGTGGTGAAATTACGCGGTTCGGTCAACCCGGAATGTACCCTGGCGCAGCTTGGCGCGGCCAAAATGTGGCGGCTGCTGCACGGCGGCTCGAAGAAGGGCTATATCAACAGCCTTGGCGCGCTGACCGGTGGCCAGGCGCTGCAGCAGGCGAAGGCGGGGATCGAGGCGATTTATCTCTCCGGCTGGCAGGTCGCGGCGGATGCCAACCTGGCTTCCAGCATGTATCCGGATCAATCGCTGTACCCGGCGAACTCGGTGCCGGCGGTGGTGGATCGGATCAACAATACCTTCCGTCGCGCCGATCAGATCCAGTGGTCTGCCGGCATTGAATCCGACGATCCGCGCTATACCGACTATTTCCTGCCGATCGTGGCGGATGCTGAAGCCGGCTTCGGCGGCGTGCTGAATGCGTTTGAGCTGATGAAATCGATGATTGAGGCCGGTGCAGCGGCGGTTCACTTTGAAGATCAGCTGGCGTCGGTAAAGAAATGCGGCCATATGGGCGGCAAGGTGCTGGTTCCGACGCAGGAGGCTATCCAGAAACTGGTGGCCGCTCGCCTGGCGGCCGACGTCATGGGCGTACCGACGCTGGTCATCGCCCGAACTGACGCCGATGCTGCGGATCTGATCACCTCTGACTGCGATCCGTACGATCGCGAGTTTATTACCGGCGATCGCACCAGTGAAGGTTTTTTCCGCACTCATGCCGGCATTGAGCAGGCGATTAGCCGCGGCCTGGCCTATGCGCCGTACGCTGACCTCGTGTGGTGCGAAACGTCTAAGCCGGACCTTGAGCAGGCTAAGCGCTTTGCGGATGCTATTCACGCCCGCTTCCCGGGCAAGCTGCTGGCCTACAACTGCTCGCCGTCGTTTAACTGGAAGAAAAACCTCGATGACGCCACCATCGCTCGCTTCCAGCAGGCGCTCTCCGACATGGGCTACAAATATCAGTTCATTACCCTGGCGGGCATCCACAGCATGTGGTTCAACATGTTCGACCTCGCCCGCTCCTATGCGCAGGGTGAGGGGATGAAACACTACGTTGAGAAGGTGCAGCAGCCGGAGTTTGCTGCCGCCGCGGAGGGATACACCTTCGTTTCCCACCAGCAGGAGGTGGGCACCGGCTACTTCGATAAGGTGACCACCATTATCCAGGGCGGCGCTTCCTCAGTCACCGCGCTGACCGGCTCAACGGAAGAAGAGCAGTTCTGACTGTTTTCCCCCTCTCCCTGCCGGGGAGAGGGTTGGGTGAGGGGGAAGGTATGACGCGTGGCCTGGAACTACTGATTGCACAGACTATTTTGCAGGGCTTTGACGCCCAGTATGGCCGTTTTCTCGAAGTGACCTCGGGCGCGCAGCAGCGCTTTGAGCACGCCGACTGGCACGCGGTACAGCAGGCGATGAAGCAGCGTATTCACCTCTACGACCATCACGTCGGCCTGGTGGTTGAACAGCTGCGCTGTATTACCGAAGGCAAAAGTACCGACGCCGATTTTTTACTGCGGGTGAAAGAGCACTACACCCACCTGTTACCGGATTACCCTCGCTTCGAAATTGCGGAGAGCTTTTTCAATTCCGTCTATTGTCGGTTGTTTGACCACCGCTCGCTGACTCCCGAGCGGCTCTTTATTTTCAGCTCGCAGCCGGAGCGCAGCTTCCGCTCAATTCCCCGTCCGCTGGCGAAAACGTTTTTCCCCGAGCGCGGCTGGGAAACGCTATTAAGCAAGGTACTCTCCGATCTTCCCCTGCGGCTGGCATGGCAAAACAAAGCGCGGGATATCGGCTATATCACGGCCAGCCTGGTGGAGGCTCTCGGCAGCGAGATGCTCTCCCGCTCCCATCTGCAAATAGCCAACGAACTCTTTTATCGCAATAAGGCGGCCTGGCTGGTCGGCAAACTGGTGACGCCGGTGGCGACGCTGCCCTTTTTGCTGCCCGTCCATCGCAGCGATGAAGGCGAGCTGTTTATTGATGCCTGCCTGACCACCCACGCGGAGGCGAGTATCGTCTTTGGCTTCGCGCGCTCCTATTTTATGGTTTACGCCCCGCTGCCCGGGGCACTGGTTGAGTGGCTGCGCGAGATCCTGCCGGGGAAAACCACCGCCGAACTGTACATGGCGATTGGCTGCCAGAAGCACGCAAAAACGGAAAGCTACCGTGAATATCTGCACTATATTGCCCGCAGCGACGAGCAGTTTATCGAGGCGCCTGGCATCCGCGGCATGGTGATGCTGGTCTTTACTCTGCCGGGTTTCGACCGGGTATTTAAGGTCATCAAGGACCGCTTTGCACCGCAAAAGGAGATGACCGCCGCCCACGTCCGCGCCTGCTATCAGCTGGTTAAAGAGCACGATCGCGTCGGGCGCATGGCCGATACCCAGGAATTTGAAAACTTCGTGCTGGATAAGCGGCAAATCGCGCCGCAGCTGATGGCGCTGCTGCAGTCGGAAGCCGGAGCTAAAATTACCGACCTCGGGGAGAGGATTGCCATCAGCCATCTCTATATCGAGCGGCGGATGGTGCCGCTGAATATCTGGCTGGAGCAGGTCGACGGCCAGGCGCTGCGCGATGCGGTTGAGGAGTACGGCAACGCCATTCGCCAGCTGGCCGCCGCCAATATTTTCCCCGGCGACATGCTATTTAAGAACTTCGGCGTGACCCGCCATGGTCGGGTGGTGTTCTACGACTACGATGAGATTTGCTACATGACGGAGGTCAACTTCCGCGAGATCCCGCCGCCGCGCTATCCGGAAGATGAGCTGGCGAGCGAGCCGTGGTACAGCGTGTCGCCGGGGGACGTTTTCCCGGAAGAGTTCCGCCACTGGCTCTGCGCGGACCCGCGTATCGGGCCGCTGCTCGAGGAGATGCACGCCGATCTGCTGCGGGCCGACTACTGGCGCGAGCTGCAGACGCGCATCCGCAACGGCCACGTGGAGGATGTCTACGCCTACCGCCGCCGCCAGCGTTTTTGCGTCCGCTACGGCGCGATGCAGCAGGCGGGCTAGGTCAGGTGTAAAAGTAGCGCACCACGTGGAAGAATACCGGCGCGGCGAAGCAGAGGGAATCAATCCTGTCCATCATGCCGCCGTGCCCTTCCAGCATGGCGCCAAAGTCTTTCACTCCCCGATCGCGCTTGATAGCCGACATGCACAGGCCGCCCGCGAACCCCAGCAGGGTGATCAGCAGAGAGATGAAGAAGGCCTGAATCATGCTGAACGGCGTAACCCAGAACAGGGCCGCGCCCACCAGGCTGGCGCTCAGAATCCCGCCCACGAAGCCTTCCACCGTTTTGTTCGGGCTCAGCTTCGGCACGATAGGGCGCTTGCCCCACAGCTTGCCGAACACGTACTGCAGCACGTCAGAAATCTGCACGACGATCATCATGAACAGCACCAGCTTGATGTTTTCGCCGGCAAATCCCGGAATATCGATCATTAGCAGCGCCGGCGCATGGCTGACGCAGTACACCGCAATCATCAGGCTCCACTGAATCTTGGCGCTGCGCTCGAGGAAGTGGGTGGTATCGCTGGCCAGCGCGATGCGGGCGGGAATAAAGAGGAATGCATAAACCGGAATAAATATCACGAACAGGCTGTACCACTCGATCCCCACCAGCAGGTACTGCAGCGGGAGAATCACGAAAAAGCACCAGAACAGCGCCTCGTGGTCGCCCCGGCGGGTGGGGGTCAGAGTGACGCATTCGCGCAGCGCATAGAAGGACATCAGCGCGAACAAAATCACTGAGCCGATGGGGCCGATGAGCATGGCGAATACCGAGATGATGCACATGACCCACCAGGCGCGAATTCTGGCGTTGAGATTGGCGATGGTTTCGTTCTGTTTTCTGAGCGACAGCAGATAGCCAATCAGGCTTGCAATAACCAGCAGGGAAAACAGTCCCGCCAGCAGCAGCAGGAGCTGATGATCGATATTATGCATGGGATAGCGCCTCCAGCGCTGATTTCGCGCGGGCTAAAAACGCCGCTTTTGTTTCGCCTTCCGCCGGGCCATTCAGCGGTTCGCCGAAGGTGGCGCTGCAGATAATCGGTACCACCAGCCTGGAACCTTTCGGGAGCACCCGGTTCAGGTTTTCCAGCCAGACGGGCACCAGTCGAACGTCGGGGTGGCGCAGCATCAGGTGGTACAGGCCGCTTTTAAACTCGCCCAGCTCGTCGCCGCTGCCGCGCGTGCCCTCGGGGAAGAAAATGAGCGACTCGCTGTTTTCCAGCACGGCGACCAGCGGCGCGAGGGGATCTTCGCTCGGGGACGCCGCCCGCCCTTTACGCTCAATCAGCACCGCCCCGAAGATGCGGGAGGCCAGGTAGCGGCGCAGGCGGCTCTTTTTCCAGTAATCCGCGGCGGCAACGGGGTGGACGTTGTCGCGCATCGCGGTGGGCAGGCTGGCCCAGATCACCAGCCCGTCGAGATGGCTGCTGTGGTTGGCGAAGTAGAGCGTGGCCTGCCCTGGCTGCGGAGTGGCTTTCCAGCGCGATTTAATGCCCGTCAGCAGCCGGCATACGCTAACTAGCAGCGCCCGCACCAGCGTTTTATCCGGCGAAAAGCTCATGGTGATTCTCCTGCGTTAAGATCCTTGATAATGAGCCGCGCGCGGCTGATACAGGTAAAGAAGGCGCCGACCAGAATCAGCCATAGAACCGCCACAAAGCCCTGCTGGCTCCACTGCGGAAACGCGGCGGCCAGCACCGAGACCGCGGTCAGCAGCGCCATGCGATGCTGTTTGGCCATCGGTCCGCTGAAGCGCTGGGGCAGCCCGCAGGTGCCCCCGAGCAGGCGGATATAGGCGGTGGCGACCGCCAGCAGCGCGCAGCCCCAGCCGAGCGCGACCGCCGACGGATAAAGCGTCAGGCCGTAGCCTACGCCGAGCAGCAGCAGCGTGTCGGATACGCGATCGGGAAGTTCGTTATAGACGGCGCCAGCCGGGCTGCGCAGACCGCCCTCGACGGCGACCATCCCGTCAAGAAGGTTGCAGATTAACCGTCCCTGAATACCTACGGCGGCGGCGATAAAGAGGATCCGCTGGCCGATTTGATCTTCAACCCGCCACGCGGCCAGATAGCACAGGGCGGAGAGCGCGGCAAAGGCGATACTGAAGAGAGAGATACCGTTCGGCGTACAGCCTTTACGGCGTAGATACCGCGCGGCGGCGGTGGCCCAGCGAGTCTCGCGTGCCCGGATGGGGCGGCGATCCTGGATTTCCTTTTCCATAGTTGCGTGCTCATTTTTGTTTTAAGAGCACATATTATATACAGCTTTCGCGGAAATTAACGCATACCGCCGTAGGCCAGGATCATCTCGCTCGCGGTTCAGGGCAACGGCGCATCGGCGACGTCGATCAGCGCGAACTCCTCGTAAACCAGCTCCATCTCCGGCGACCAGCTCCCTTCACGCTCGAAGAAGGCCCGGTGAGCCTGCTGCCAGTAGCCCAGGCTCAAATCGCCTTCACCCTCCAGCGCGGCAAGATCCGCGGTCATCTCATTAAAGCGAATAATTCTGAGCGCCAGGGTGCGGATGACGCACGCCGGCTCGCCCGCTCCGTTGAGCACGATGTGCAACGAGCCCGGGGTCACCGGCGGATTTTCCTGGCGATAGCTGGCAAGCGAGCCGCAGGTGCCGCGCTTTTTGCCGGCGATAACCAGCGCCGCCAGCTCGTCGGCCAGCGCGGGGGAATCGCCAAATGACCAGCAGAAGGCGCCGGGATAGCGCTGCTGCCAAAGGGATTTCAGATCGCTCATCTTAGCGAACCCCGCCGTAGGCCAGGGTCACCTCTTTGGCGGCTTTAATCGCCAGCGCGCCGAGCTCGGTGACGCGATCGTCGGTCATCCGCGAGATGGGCCCGGAGATGGAGATTGCCGCAAACGGCTCGCGGTGCTCGTCATAGATGCAGGATGCGACGCAGCGCAGGCCCAGGGCATGCTCTTCGTCGTCGAAAGAATAGCCGCGCTTGCGCGTCTGGGCGAGGTCCTCTTTCAGATGCAGCGGCGATACCAGGGTGGCGTGGGTGTAGGCGTGCAGCCCTTTGCGGTGCAGAAGGCCGGTGACCTGCTCTTCGCTCAGCTGGGAAAGGAAGGCTTTACCCGCTCCGGAGGCGTGCATCGGCAGCTTGCCGCCAATCGGCGCCGACATGCGCATCAGCTGCGTACACTGCACCTGGTCGATGATAATCGCCTGGTGGTCGCCCTGATCCAGCACCGCCAGGTTGACCGTTTCGCCGGAGTCCTCCATCAGCTGGCGCAGAATAGGGTGCACGATGGCCAGCAGGTTGCGGCTTTGCAGAAAGCTGCTGCCGACCACAAAGGCGTGGGCGCCGACGGACCAGTGCCCGAGATCGCCCACCTGGCGCACGAAGCCCAGCTGCTGCATGGTCGTCAGCAGGCGGTGGGTTGTCGAGTTCGGCAGGCCGGCCTGCTGCGCCAGCTCGGTTAACGCGACGCTGCCGTGCGATTCAGAAATCCATTCGAGTAACTTTAGCCCACGGGTAAGCGACTGAACCTGTCCGCCAGCCTGAGGGGCGGCGGGCGTCGCGGGTTTTCTGCCGCGCTTTGCGGGAACGGGAGTGGCCATCGCAGATTCCTTTTTTCTGTATCGTGGAAATAGTTTTCGTTTTATTTGCCCATTTTGCAATCACAACCGGACTGATCGGATGAGTGAAGCTGAACATGTCTCATATTGCCCGCCGTTCCCTTTCCCGTCCCTGTGGTTTATGCCAGTATGGTTCGTTGAGTTTTTTGGTCTGGTTGAGCGTTGTCGGGAGCGAGTGTGAGCAGCAAAGTTGAGCAACTGCATCAGCAGTTAAAAAAACGTATTTTGGTTCTGGATGGGGGCATGGGCACCATGATCCAGGGCTATCGTCTGAGTGAAGAAGAGTTCCGCGGCGCGCGCTTTGCCGACTGGCCTTGCGACCTGAAAGGCAATAACGACCTGCTGGTGCTCAGCAGGCCGGACGCGATCCGTGCCATTCACGACGCCTATTTCGAGGCCGGCGCGGACATCATTGAGACCAACACCTTTAACTCGACGACGATCGCGATGGCGGATTACCAGATGGAATCCCTGTCGGCGGAAATCAACTTTGCCGCGGCGCGGCTGGCGCGCGCCAGCGCCGACGAGTGGACCGCCCGCACGCCGGAAAAGCCGCGCTTTGTCGCGGGAGTTCTCGGCCCGACTAACCGCACCGCCTCTATCTCTCCTGACGTTAACGACCCGGCCTACCGCAACATCACCTTCGACGGGCTGGTGGAAGCCTACCGTGAGTCAACGAAGGCGCTGGTGGAAGGGGGCGTCGACCTGATTATGATTGAGACGGTATTCGACACCCTCAACGCCAAAGCGGCAATCTTTGCGGTCAAAGAGGAGCTTGAGGCGCTGGGCGTCGATCTGCCGATCATGATTTCCGGCACCATCACCGATGCCTCCGGCCGTACGCTCTCCGGGCAAACGACCGAAGCCTTTTACAACTCGCTGCGCCACGCCGATGCGCTCACCTTCGGCCTCAACTGCGCCCTGGGTCCGGACGAGCTGCGCCAGTACGTGCAGGAGCTCTCGCGCATTGCCGAATGCTACGTCACCGCGCACCCCAATGCGGGCCTGCCGAACGCCTTTGGTGAATACGATCTGGATGCCGATACCATGGCCGCGCAAATTCGCGAATGGGCTGAATCCGGGTTCCTGAATATCGTCGGCGGCTGCTGCGGCACGACGCCGGAGCATATCGCGGCCATGTCGCGCGCCGTCGCCGGGCTGGCGCCGCGCGCGCTGCCGGAAATCCCGGTGGCCTGCCGCCTTGCCGGCCTCGAGCCGCTGAATATCGGCGACGACAGCCTGTTTGTTAACGTCGGCGAACGGACCAACGTGACCGGCTCTGCGAAGTTCAAGCGGCTGATTAAAGAAGAAAAATATAATGAAGCGCTGGACGTTGCCCGCCAGCAGGTCGAGAGCGGCGCGCAGATTATCGATATCAACATGGATGAGGGGATGCTCGACGCGGAAGCGGCGATGGTGCGTTTCCTCAACCTGATTGCCGGCGAGCCCGATATTGCCCGCGTGCCGATCATGATCGACTCCTCGAAGTGGGAAGTCATCGAAAAAGGCCTGAAGTGCATTCAGGGCAAAGGCATCGTCAACTCTATCTCAATGAAAGAGGGGATCGAGCCGTTTATCCATCACGCTAAAAAAGTGCGCCGCTACGGTGCCGCCGTGGTGGTGATGGCCTTCGACGAGCAGGGCCAGGCCGATACGCGCGCGCGCAAAATCGAGATTTGCCGCCGGGCGTACAAAATTCTGACCGAAGAGGTGGGCTTCCCGCCGGAAGATATTATCTTCGACCCCAATATCTTTGCGGTGGCGACCGGTATTGAAGAGCACAACAACTATGCGCAGGACTTTATCGGCGCCTGTGAAGATATCAAACGCGAGCTGCCGCATGCGCTGATTTCCGGCGGCGTCTCCAACGTCTCGTTCTCCTTCCGCGGCAACGATCCGGTACGCGAGGCGATTCACGCCGTCTTCCTCTACTACGCCATTCGTAACGGCATGGATATGGGGATTGTTAACGCCGGGCAGCTGGCGATTTATGACGACCTGCCCGCCGAGCTGCGCGATGCCGTCGAAGACGTGATCCTCAACCGTCACGCCGAGGGCACCGATCGCCTGCTGGAGCTGGCGGAAAAATATCGCGGCAGCAAAACGGACGACTCCGCCAACGCCCAACAGGCGGAATGGCGCAGCTGGGACGTTAAAAAGCGTCTTGAATACTCGCTGGTGAAAGGGATCACCGAATTTATTGAGCTGGACACCGAAGAGGCGCGTCAGCAGTCGACCCGCCCCATCGAGGTGATTGAAGGCCCGCTGATGGACGGCATGAACGTGGTGGGCGACCTGTTCGGCGAGGGCAAAATGTTCCTCCCGCAGGTGGTGAAATCGGCCCGCGTGATGAAGCAGGCGGTGGCCTATCTCGAGCCCTATATTGAGGCCAGCAAAGAGAAGGGTTCCAGCAACGGCAAGATGGTGATCGCCACCGTCAAAGGCGACGTGCACGACATCGGTAAAAACATCGTCGGCGTGGTGCTGCAGTGTAATAACTACGAAATCATCGATCTTGGGGTGATGGTTCCGGCGGATAAAATCCTCAAAACCGCCCGTGAAGTGAATGCCGACCTGATCGGCCTCTCCGGGCTGATCACCCCGTCGCTGGATGAAATGGTCAACGTGGCGAAAGAGATGGAGCGCCAGGGCTTTACCCTGCCGCTGCTGATTGGCGGTGCGACCACCTCCAAAGCGCATACGGCGGTAAAAATCGAGCAGAACTACAGCGGCCCGACGGTCTACGTGCAGAACGCCTCGCGTACCGTTGGCGTCGTGGCGGCGCTGCTTTCCGACACCCAGCGCGATGACTTCGTTGCCCGCACGCGTAAAGAGTACGAAACCGTGCGTATTCAGCATGGGCGCAAGAAGCCGCGCACTCCGCCGGTCACCCTGGAGGCCGCCCGGGATAACGACCTGGCGTTTGACTGGGAGAGCTATACGCCGCCGGTGGCCCATCGCCTCGGCGTGCAGGAGGTCGAAGCCAGCATCGAAACGCTGCGTAACTATATCGACTGGACGCCGTTCTTTATGACCTGGTCGCTGGCCGGGAAATACCCGCGCATCCTCGAGGATGACGTGGTGGGCGAAGAGGCGCAGCGGCTGTTTAAAGATGCCAACGACCTGCTGGATAAGCTGAGTGCCGAGAAGTCGCTGAACCCGCGCGGGGTGGTGGGGTTATTCCCGGCTAACCGCGTTGGTGACGACATCGAAATCTACCGCGACGAGACGCGCACCCACGTTCTGACCGTCAGCCATCACCTGCGCCAGCAGACCGAGAAGGTCGGATTTGCCAACTACTGCCTCGCCGATTTTGTCGCGCCGAAGCTGAGCGGCAAGGCCGACTATCTTGGCGCGTTCGCGGTGACCGGCGGGCTGGAAGAGGACGCGCTGGCCGAGGCCTTTGACGCTCAGCACGATGATTACAATAAAATCATGGTCAAAGCGATCGCCGATCGTCTGGCCGAAGCGTTTGCGGAATATCTGCACGAGCGGGTGCGTAAGGTTTACTGGGGCTATGCCGCGAACGAGAATCTGAGCAACGAGGAGCTGATCCGCGAGAACTATCAGGGGATTCGTCCGGCGCCGGGCTATCCGGCCTGCCCGGAGCACACCGAAAAAGGCGTGATCTGGGAGCTGCTGGACGTGGAGGCGCATACCGGCATGCAGCTGACCGAATCGTTCGCCATGTGGCCGGGCGCCTCGGTCTCCGGCTGGTACTTCAGCCATCCGGACAGCAAGTACTACGCGGTGGCGCAGATCCAGCGCGATCAGGTTGAGGATTACGCGCGGCGCAAAGGAATGACTCCTGAGGAAGTTGAGCGCTGGCTGGCGCCGAATCTGGGCTACGACGCGGACTAGACCGCAGTCTGTCACAAATCTGTCATCTTATCTTACAACTTACAGGGCGCTCCGAGGGCGCCCTGTCTCTTTATTGCGGCTAAACCCTTATACTGGAGTATTGATTCAGAACGCCCGGACTATGTAGCCCGGCTAAGCGTAGCGCCGCCGGGAGAATTCCCGACGGGGCTATCCGTCGTTATCCGTCGGGTAATAAGGAGAACAAGAATCCGTGTTAACTCTGCTGCACCTGCTTTCTGCCGTCGCCCTGCTGGTTTGGGGCACCCATATCGTTCGTACCGGGGTGATGCGCGTCTATGGCGCACGCCTGCGTTCCGTCCTCAGCAGTAGCGTCGAGAAAAAACCGCTCGCCTTCTGCGCCGGTATTGGCGTTACGGCTCTGGTCCAGAGCAGCAACGCGACCACCATGCTGGTCACCTCGTTTGTCGCCCAGGACCTGGTCGCGCTGGCCCCGGCGCTGGTGATTGTGCTGGGCGCCGACGTGGGGACCGCGCTGATGGCGAGGGTGCTGACCTTCGACCTCTCATGGCTCTCGCCGCTGCTGATTTTTATCGGCGTGATTTTCTTCCTTGGCCGCAAGCAGACCCGCGCGGGCCAGCTGGGACGGGTCGGTATCGGGCTGGGGCTGATTTTACTGGCGCTGGAGCTGATCGTGCAGGCGGTGCACCCCATCACCCAGGCCAACGGCGTGCAGGTGATATTCGCCTCGCTGACCGGCGATATCATGCTGGATGCGCTGATTGGCGCCATGTTCGCGATAGTGAGCTACTCCAGCCTCGCGGCGGTGCTGCTAACCGCCACGCTCACCTCCACCGGGGTGATTTCGTTCCCGGTCGCGCTGTGCCTGGTTATCGGCGCGAACCTCGGCTCCGGGATCCTGGCGATGATCAACAACAGCGCCGCCAACGCCGCCGCGCGCCGCGTTGCGCTGGGCAGCCTGCTGTTTAAGCTGGTGGGCAGCCTGATTATTCTGCCTTTTGTCCACCTGCTGGCGGATGCGATGCACAAGCTGCCTTTGCCGGAAGCGGAGCTGGTGATTTACTTCCACGTCTTCTACAACCTGATCCGCTGCGTGGCGATGGTGCCGTTCGCCGAGCCGATGGCCCGGCTCTGCCGGCGCCTGATTCAGGAAGAGCCCGAGCAGGACCTGCACCTGAAGCCGAAGCATCTGGATCCCTCGGCGCTGGATACGCCGGCCCTGGCGCTGGCCAACGCCGCGCGTGAGACGCTGCGCATTGGCGACGCCATGGAGCAGATGCTGGACGGCCTGCGCAAGGTGATGCACGGCGAGCCGCGGGAAGAGAAGGCGCTGCGTCGGCTGGCGGACGACATCAACGTGCTCTATACCGCTATCAAGCTCTATCTGGCGCGGATGCCGAAAGATGAGCTCGCCGAAGAGGAGTCACGCCGCTGGGCGGAGATTATCGAAATGGCGCTCAACCTCGAGCAGGCTTCCGATATCGTGGAGAGAATGGGCAGCGAAATCGCCGATAAGTCGCTGGCCGCGCGGCGGGCCTTCTCCGTTGAAGGGTTGAAGGAGCTCGACGGCCTGTACGATCAGCTGCTGAGTAACCTCCAGCTGGCGATGTCGGTCTTCTTCTCCAGCGACGTCCCGAGCGCCCGGCGCCTGCGCCGCAACAAGCATCGTTTCCGCATCATGAACCGCCGCTACGCGCACGCGCACGTCGACCGCCTGCACCAGCAGAACGTGCAGAGCATTGAAACCAGCTCGCTGCATCTGGGGCTGCTGGGCGATATGAAGCGTCTCAACTCGCTGTTCTGTTCGGTCGCCTACAGCGTGATGGAGCAGCCTGACGAAGATGACGAGCGGGATGATTATTAAGCGCTAAGGCCGCGCCGGCCGCAGCGCCCCGGTGAAATCCCGCAGGCGCTGCGCAAGCCTGGCCCGCTCCCCGCCGGGGAGAGGGGAAGGCGGTTAAAACCGGTGGCCGGCGGCGACGGAAGCCGCGTCTTTTCCGGCAGTAAACACCAGCGTCGGGTTTGGGCCACCGAGGGTGGCGTGACCGCCGGCAACCTGAATCCAGTTCCCTTCCGGTAAACCAATAATCACCAGCTCCGGCGCCACCACCAGCAGCTCGCGGATCCGCTGTTCGCGGGTTTCGCCCTGGTGTCCTTCCGGCAGGGCGTTGGTGAAGTGGGGGTTAATCTGCAGCGGGAACAGCCCCAGGGCGTCAAACCCCTGCGGGTCAACGATCGGCATATCGTTGGTGGTGCGGATGGTCGGGCAGGCGAGATTGGCGCCGGCGCTCCAGCCGATATACAGCGCGCCGCGCCTGACCACGTCAACGATTGGCGCCAGCAGGCCGCGCGTGCGGCACTCTTTGAGCAGCTGGAAGGTATTACCGCCGCCGACGATGACCACGTCGGCGGTCTCAATCGCCGCGATGGGATCCGCGACGCTGTGAATGCCCGTGACGCTCACGCCCAGAGGGGCAAAGACCGCGGCGGTTTTTGCCGTGTAATCATCCCAGGTCTGCGTGACGCCGGCGAAAGGGATAAACACCGCCGAACGGCGGCCGTTCAGCTGCCCGGAAATGACCGGCAGCGCATGTTCCAGCCATGCCTTGCCGGGCAGGGTTGAGTTACTCAGTAGCAGTAGTTCCATCTTTTCTCCGTGATAACCACCTTCATTCAGGCCGTTTGCGCGGCGGCAGAGCCGCAAAACGCGCCGCTGCGCCTGAACGTCTATGGTCTGGCCATAATGACAAAGTCGGCTGGCGATCCTACCACCGCTTGCCCCTGCGCTCGCTGACGTGGCTCACGATGTTGTCAGGTTGCGGTACGCCACGCTGCCGCAACCTGCGCATCACGACCCGGCTATATCCGGGCGATTTAGCCCGCGCGGGCAAACGCCGCCGCTTCGTTAACCAGCGCCTCGTCCGGGCGCACGCCGGTGTACAGCACAAACTGCTCTACCGCCTGTAGGGCAATCACCTCCGCGCCGCTGATGGTGCGTTTTTCCAGCCGCTGCGCCAGGCGGATCAGCGGCGTCTCCGGCGGCAGGGCCACCACGTCGAACACCACGTCAGCACCCTCCACCATGGCCTGGCTGAAGGCCAGCGTCTCGGCGTACTCTCCGCCCGCCATGCCGAGAGGGGTGACGTTGACCAGGATAGCCGCCGCGATCCCCTCAGGCTGCGGCTGCCACTGGAAGCCGTACTGTTTTGCCAGCGCCAGGCCGCTATCGCGATTGCGGGCGGCGATAATGACATCGCGGAAGCCAGCGTCGCGAAACGCGGCGATGACCGCCTTCGCCATGCCGCCGCTGCCCTGAATCATCACCTTCGCCGTGCGCGGCAGACTGTGGCTGTCGATCAGGCTTTTCACCGCGATATAGTCGGTGTTGAGGCCGGTCAGCCTGCCGCTATCGTTGACGATGGTATTGACTGAATCAATCACCTTTGCAGAAGGGTCGATAGCGTCGAGAAACGGCATGCAGCTCTCTTTGAACGGCATGGATACCGCGCAGCCGCGAATGCCCAACGCCCGAACGCCCCGCACCGCCGCCGCAATATCCTGCGTCGTAAAGGCTTTGTAGATGTAGTTTAGCCCCAGCTTTTCATAGAGGTAGTTATGAAAACGGGTGCCGAAGTTGCCCGGGCGGCTGGCCAGCGACATGCAGAGCTGAGTATCGCGATTAATCATGGGTAATATCCTCCGCGTGGGCCAGCAGATACTGCTCGGCTTCGCCGGACCAGATCCCGTTATGGCGCTCCATAATTGCCGCCAGCGCCGGATCGGCAATGCTGCCCAGCGGCGTCAGCGGGATCGATTTTCCGGTATAAACCAGCTTCTTGCCGCCGCCGACGGCCGGTAAATCGAGGGTGGTTTCGCCCGCAGCGTTGAGCCCAAGAATATGGGTTACCACCTTCGCCGTCTGCACCTTTTTCTCCTGCATCAGCGCCACGGCGGCGCGCATATCGTCAGTGTTGCCCCCGGAGGTGCCGACGTAGTGGGTAAAGGCGTAGTGGACGTCGTAAAAGTTAACCGGCGCGCTAAACTGTTTATCCTGCGGGCCGGCGAAGAAGTTCAGGCAGCCGTCTGCGGCCAGCAGCGAGGAGGCCAGGGTAATCAGCTCCTCTTTCGGTACGAAAACGAAAATATCGTCAAACCCGTGGCCGCCGGTCAGCGCCATCAGCGTCTCCCGACTGGCGTCATGGCCGTCGAGGTAGTGGATCAGGGTTTGCGGCTCTGAAGGATAGTGCCGACGGGCGTAGCTCAGCTTGGGCTTATTGGTGTCGGTGACTACCAGCAGAGAGGGGTTGATCGGGCCGTGCAGGGCATAGTCAATGGCCAGCAGGCCCATCGGGCCGGTGCCGCCGAGGATCAGGGTGCGCCCCTGCGGCCGGATGCCCATCGTATGGTTATAGGTGCCTTCCTGCAGGTGATAGTTGGCGTTGAAGGCGCCAATAACGCAGGAGAGCGGCTCGACCAGCGAGCCTTCAAACCAGGTATCGCCCTCCCAGGGGAGCAGGCAGTCCTGGGTCATCACCTCGTCGGGGATCACCACGTGGGTGGCTTCGCCGCCGATCCACTGGAAGGAGTAGCCGGGACAATCCGGGCGATCCGGCAGCTGCAGGTTGGCCTGAATCACGTAGCGCTGGCCGGGGTGGAATTTGTGCTGCCACTTTTTGCCGACCGCGAGGATTTCGCCGCAAAACTCATGCCCGATGACGATCGGATTGAGCGCAACGTCGTCCGGGACCTTTTTGTGGTCTTCGCCCTGATTGGCCTCTTTCCATGAGGAGAGACACAGGCTGTCGGTGACCACCCGGGCGAGAATCTCATCATCCCCCATCGGCGGGAGTTCGAAAGTTTCCAGACGCAGATCGCGTTTACCATACAGACGTAGAGCCGTAGTTTTCATGTTTACCACCTCATCCCCTTACTCTTGCGGGGTTAGTTTATTGAAGCCGCCCCGACGGCAGCGCCGGGGCGAAAGATCAGGACAGGAAGCCCAGCGCGTTACCGATAATCCCGAGGCCGAACAGGGCGAAGATGAGCCAGACCGGGTTCACCTTCTTATTGAGCAGGCGCACCATCAGCAGGGTCAGCCCCAGCGCCAGCAGGCCCGGGCAAAGCTGGTCGAGGATGTTCTGTACGGTCATGGTGACGGTGGCGCCGTCAGCGCCCGGGGTTTGGGAAACCACCAGCGGCACGTTGATGGTGGTCCACTTCGTCACCAGCACGCCCATCACAAACAGGCCGAGGATTGAGGCGCCTTCGGTGAGTTTTTGCAGCAGGTTGCCGCCCATATCGCTGACGATATTGACCCCTTTACGGAAGCCAAGCTGCAGCCCGTACCACTTCATAGCCAGACGTACTGCGTTGAAAATAAAGAAGAACAGCAGCGGGCCAAGAATATTGCCGGAGAGCGCCAGCGAGGCGCCGAGCGCGGCGGTAATCGGGCGCAGGGTTCCCCAGACCAGCGGGTCGCCGACCCCCGCCAGCGGCCCCATCAGCCCGACCTTGATGCCGTTAATCGCGCCATCGTCAATCGCCGCGCCGTTGGCGCGCGCCTCTTCCATCGCGGCGGTGACGCCCAGCACCGGTCCGCAAACCGCGGGCGTGGTATTAAAGAACACCAGGTGGCGCTTGAGGGCCGCAACCTGATCCTCCTTCAGCGGGTAGAGGCGTTTGATCGCCGGGATCATGTCGTAGCAAAATCCCAGGCCATGAATACGTTCGAAGTTAAAAGAGGCCTGCTGCAGGTTGGAGCGCAGAAACATGCTAACCAGGTCGCCTTGCGTGAGTTTTTTCTGTTCCATGGTCGGCTCCATTAGTCGTCAAGTTGGTCAAGGGCGGTGGAAGAGGCGGCGCTAGCCTGGGGTTCAGGCTTGCGCCACTGCGGATTGAGCTGGATATAGATCAGCGCGATGATGACCCCCACGCCGCCGAAGGCCAGCAGGCTAAAGTTGAGGTAACCGCCGGCAAGAAAACCAAGGAAAAAGAAGGGCATCAGATATTTCACGCCCATCATGCGCAGGACCATGGCGTAGCCGACCACGACGATAAAACCGCCGGCAATTTGCAGACCGCGGGTAACGAACTCCGGAATGGCATTCAGCATGCTGCTAACCATATCGGCGCTGACGAACATCGACACCACCAGCGCCGGAATGGCGACGCGTAATGCCTGAACGCCAAGCGCCGAGACGTGCAGCAGATCGATGGTGCGAAAGCGGGCCTCTTCGGCGGCTTTATCCGCCGCGTGCTGGAAGACCACCGTAATGGTGCGGGCAAAGACGGTCAGCACCTGTCCGGCTGCGGCAACCGGCAGCGCGATGGCGATACCGGTCGCGATGCTTTGATGGCCGACGATGACTAAAATGGCCGAAATGATGCTGGCTAAGGCTGAATCCGGAGACTGCGCCGCGCCGACGTTCATCCAGCCGAGGGCGATCAGCTCCAGCGTGCCCCCGAGCATAATTCCGGTTTTTAAATCACCGAGAATCAGACCAATCACCGTACAGGCGATTAACGGGCGGTGCGTCTGGAATTCATCCAGCACGCTGCCCATTCCGGCAATACAGGAAAAAATAAATATGGCTATTATTTGTAGGGTACTAATTTCCATAATTATAACCTTTAAAGTGTAGGGAACCCTGCCTGTTACGGCACATACCGGTCACGTGGTTATTTATGCTGACGGTGATTTATTTATTTTTCGCCGCAACGCCTGCGCCACGGAGGGTAGTAAACAGGCGTTCTTTATTCTGTAACGGACTGCTGAGCGAGCTTGTCGAGAATATTAATGGATGGATCGGAGGCCACCACGCGTAAATCCAGAATAACCCCGATCTGGTCCAGCTGGCGAAATGCATCGATATCCGTTTGATCTAATGAAACGGCTTTAGTGAGCTGTTTCTTGCCCGGTCGCCAGGCCATGCCGCCGATATTTAGCGTGGCTATTTTGACCCCTTGCTGCACCATCGTTAAAACATCTTGCGGATTGGTAAATAAATAAAAAACGGATTCATTTTGATATTGCGGATTATGATAAACGGCAACCGCTTTTTCGAGATTCACGACGTTAACCTTCATCCCCGGCGGCGCGGCCTGGCGGAGCAGAGTCCGGCGCACTTCGTCGTTATAAACATCGTCGTTGCAGATAATAATGCGCTGAGCGTTGGCCACTTTGGACCAGACGGTGGTCACCTGGCCGTGGATCAGCCGGTCATCGATGCGGGCGAGCGTAATGTTCATCAGAAATCCTCCTCAACGGTTTGCGGGAGCCGCCAGACCACGCAGCACTGGCTGGCAATCGCGGTCAAATGGTCGCACAGGGCGTCGGCGCTCATGGCCTGCTGGTTATCCACCAGCTCCAGCGCCAGCGGTAAAGAGAGGCCGCTGATCACCCGCAGCAGCGGGTTTTTCATTGCCAGCCCTGCCGCGGCATTCCACGGGCTGCCGCACTGTAAATCGACGGCAATCAGCCACTCATCATTGCTGTGAGTGCTTACTAACTCTTCCAGCTTAGCGGCGATGTCGCCGGCATTTTCTCCCGGGACAAACTCCACGGCGCTGACGTTGACGTCGCCATAGACCATACGAACGGAGTCCAGCATGGCGCAGGCAAGCTGGCCGTGAGCGCAAAAAATAGCGTTGACCATAGGATCTCCTTAACCGCGGGTTTTACCGCCAGCGATGTTAGTGGTTACTCCGGTTATATAGCTCGCGCGCTCTGAAAGCAGGTAGCAAACGTAGTCCGCAACCTCGCTCAGGCGCCCGGAGCGGCCGATGGGAATGGCGTTTTTGCTATAGCCCTCGCGCAGCTGTTCAACGCTGATGCTGCGGGTCCAGGCCAGCGCTTCTTCATACTCCGGCGTGCGCAGCCCGGTTTTTTCCAGAATGCCCGGCGCGACGCCCACCACGCGGATACCGTGTTTGCCCAGCTCCTTCGACCATGAGCGGGTGAAGCTATTCAGCGCCGCCTTGGTGGCCGCATAGCAGCTCTGGCCCTCAGAGCCTTCCAGCCCGCTTTCTGACGAGACGTTAACGATCGCCCCTTCGCGCTGCTTCACCATCTGCCGGGCGACCGCCTGGGACATTAAAAAGACGCCTTTTTGGTTAATGTTGACCATTTTCTCAAAGGCCGCTTCGTTCAGCTCATAGCGGCCGGCGGGCGCCTTTTCATCCACTAACAGGCGGGGGAAATTAACCCCGGCGTTATTCACCAGGCCGTCAATACGTCCGCAGCGCTGAATAATTTGCTCGACGCTGTGGTTCACCTCGTCGGCGCGGGAAATATCGGTGGGCCAGAACCTATAGTTCTCACCGTTACGATATTTATCGCCGCCGTGAATATCCGTCATTTGCACGTTGGCACCTTGCTCAATTAATTCATCGACGATGGCCAGGCCGATTCCGGAGGCGCCGCCGGTGACAATAATTATTTTATCTTTGAGGTTTAGCCATGTTTTCATTATCGTCTTCTCGTTATTTAGATAAAGGGAGTCCGCGCAGCGCGGGCTGCGGGAATGGATATTATTATTTTATTTCAACAATAGCTCAGCCGTTTCTCGGTTAGTCACCAGACAATTAATGTAGCCGCCGTTCAGGGCACCGAGGATCCCGCTATATTTTTCTTCGCCGATGGCGATGCCCACCGAATAGCGCGCGTGCTTGAGCCTGGCGATATCAATAGAGAGCGTTTTTTCATTCATATTAGTTTCAACGATCCCGCCGTTAATATCGTAAAAGCGCGAGCAAATATCGCCGGCGACGTGGCGGGCGTTGAGATCGTCGCTCTCTTCGCTGCCGTAAAATGCGTGCCAGTTCGCGCCGTCGCGGATTGCCGGTGAGCCGATCCCTACCAGCGCAACATCCAGATTGTCCCAGTAGGATGAGATGGTCTGAAAGTGCCTGGACTGCATGATACCGTTGCGGATCAGGGTATTTTCCAGCAGCGCCGGGAAGTCGGCGAGGTGCGACTCGGCCTTCAGCTTCGCCGCCGCGCTATAGGTCAGGGTATTGACGTGGTAGCGGCTCTCCAGCTTACCGGAGGGGCCGCCGATAATCGGCACGCAGATCGCCTGGCGCGACTGGCTGGCCTGCGGTAGGGTTTCGACCAGCGCCCGCACCGCTCGTCCCCAGGAAAAGCCGATGATATCGCCGGGCTCCAGCAGCCGATCGACCAACTGAGCGCCATGCTGACCGACGGTATTGAGCTGGTCCTCCTCCTGCGCCGAGCTGCAGGAAGCCACCACCGCTTCCTTGAGGGCAAATTTTTGCTTCAGCTGCTGCTCCAGCCACAGGTTTTCGTTGTAGTCATAGTTGATGGCGATAGTGACGATACCCTGCTCGCGGCCGCGTTTTAGCAGACGGCTGATCGTGGTGCGGTAAATACCCAGCTCGCGGGCGATCTGTGCCTGGGTCATGTCCTGCTCGTAGTAGAGCTGGGCAATTTTCACGATTAAGCGGATATCGTCGCTATTTTCGGTGGTCATCTGCGGGCTCCTGCACATTTGTGCAAATCACGTTGTTGCTGCCTTGATCTGATATAACCCCATCAACGGCCGACTACAAAGCAATTTTCCCCCATTTCATTGCGCGATGTCGGGCGTTTATATTGCACATTTGATTGTCAGCCCGCCGGCTGACGGCACCTTTGTGCCAGATTACCTAATCGCTTGATTCTGTTTATTTTCGCCGGACAAAATTGCAGAGGGTTCCGCTGGACACTTTTGTGTCGAAAGACGCGGTAGATCTCACTTTGCGTCAGGGCGCCAGCGCGCGATTATTTTCGATTGCCCGCCGGCTGAGGTATATTTCTCGTTTTACACATAAAAGCATTCAAGTTTTATCGAGGCGGCAGGAGAGCGAGCGCCCGGGAGCATAGCAATCTATGTGGCCGGGATGCGTGAGCGTGGCCAATACGGAGACAACTTGAAGGATGAAGTGTTTTTAGGAGACGTTATGCTGCCCGACTCATCAACCCGACTCAACAAATACATCAGTGAAAGCGGCATTTGCTCGCGTCGCGAGGCGGACCGCTACATTGAACAAGGCAACGTTTTCATCAACGGCAAGCGTGCGACCATTGGCGATCAGGTTGCCCCGGGCGATGTCGTGAAGGTTAACGGCCAGCTGATTGAGCCGCGTGAGGCGGAAGATCTGGTGTTTATCGCGCTGAATAAACCGGTGGGGATCGTCAGCACCACCGAGGACAGCGAGCGCGACAACATCGTCGATTTTGTGAACCACAGCAAGCGCGTTTTCCCGATCGGCCGACTGGATAAGGACTCTCAGGGACTGATCTTCCTGACCAACCATGGCGATCTGGTGAATAAGATCCTGCGCGCCGGTAACGATCACGAAAAAGAGTACCTGGTGACCGTCGATAAGCCGGTGACCGACGAGTTCGTGCGCGGACTGGGGGCGGGCGTACCGATTCTCGGCACGGTGACGAAGAAGTGCAAGGTGAGAAAAGAAGCGCCGTTCGTCTTCCGCATTACCCTGGTTCAGGGGCTTAACCGGCAGATTCGCCGGATGTGCGAACACTTTGGCTACGAGGTCATGAAGCTTGAGCGCACGCGAATTATGAATATCGGCCTGTCGGGATTACCCCTCGGCGAGTGGCGCGACCTGACGGATGATGAGCTGGTTGCGCTGTTTAAGCTGATTGAGAACTCCTCCTCTGAGGCCAAACCGAAGGCGAAAGCGAAGCCGAAAACGGCGGGCATCAAGCGCCCGGTGGTGAACGTGGAAAAGAGCAGCGAGAAAGGACGCCCGGCGGCAAACGGCAAACGTTTTAACCAGCCGGGACGTAAAAAGAAGGGGCGTTAGCGTCTGCCGCGCGTCGGCGTGCTCGCCGACCAGGAGAATGACGCGTCGCTGTCGGGTTTATAGGCCTGCTTTTTCTTTAACTGGCGGGCCTTTTTTGCCTCAGCTTCGCGCAGCACCATCAGCTTATCGATGTACTCTTTTTTTACGGCGTTGGTTTCTGCGTTGGTCAGCAGACGGCCGTGCGCGATTCTCGCCCGGTCAAGCAGCGTTTTCAGCTCGCGCTGCTCGCGTTCGGTCATATCTTGTTGCGTAATGCGGGGAAGTGCCATAGTAGAACCCTCAGTCAGCCGATAATTCAGTGTACGGCAATACCGGGTTGACTGACAGTCTGGATACCGCGCTAAGCGCAGTGAGGACGGGAAAACGCCCGGACAGGCGCGGCAAGCGGCCTGTCCGGGCGGTGAAGGCAGGGCGCTACTTCTCTTTCTTCCCGGTGGGCTTAGCGGACCAGTAGCCGGCCAGCAGCGATCCGGAAAGGTTGTGCCAGACCGAGAACAGCGCGCCGGGCAGGGCGGCAAGAGGACCAAAGTAGATTTTCCCCAGCGCCGCCGCCAGTCCTGAGTTTTGCATCCCCACCTCAATGGCCAGCGTGCGGCAGGTCGACTCATCAAAGCCAAACAGACGCCCGCCCCAGTAGCCGCCGAGCAGCCCGATGGCGTTATGCAGGATCACCGCGACAATCACCACCAGGCCTACGGAGGCGATGTGCGAAGCGGAGCCGGCGACGACGGCGCTGATGATCGCCAGAATGCAGAGCATGGAAAACGCGGGCAGGAACGGCTCGACCGCCTTGACCACCTTCGGCAGCAGGTGGTGAATAATCAGCCCCAGCGCAATCGGGATAACCACGATTTGCAGAATGCTGAGCAGCATGCCCGCGACGTCGACCTGAATATGCGCATCGACGTACAGGCGCGTCAGCAGCGGCGTTGCCACCACGCCAACCAGCGTGGAGACGGAAGAGATGGTGACCGAGAGCGCCACATCGCCTTTCGCCAGGTAGATCATCACGTTAGACGCCGTTCCGCTGGCAACGCTGCCCACCAGCACCATCCCGGCCGACAGCTCCGGCGGCATACGGAACAGCAGCGCCAGCGCCCAGGCGGCGAGCGGCATCACCAGGTAGTGCAGAAAAATCCCCGCCGCAACCGGCGCCGGGCGCGACAGCACGCGCTTAAAGTCGTCCAGCTTCAGGTGGACGCCCATCCCGAACATGATGAGCATCAGCAGGGTGGTGACCCAGGGGCCGATGGGGGTAAAGGTGCCCGGCGTGTAATAGGCCAGAACGGAGAGCAGCAGCGCCCAGAGCGGGAACAGCCGTGTCAGCATAGCGAGCATGTTGTTTTCCTTGCCATTGGCTCGTCATCTTCCAGGCCGGCTGCGCCCGCTGCCTGAACGATTGCGAGTAGGTTGTGTTGATATAGTTATAAAAAAGCCGGGTTCGAGCCCGGCTATAGGTAATATTTATCGCGTGGAGGAATATTATTCAAACAAATTATGATGCAGCTTCTGCACGACCTTCTCAGCATCGGCGCCCGGCACCAGGAAGCAGAGGTTATGGCTGGATGCGCCGTAGCAGATCATGCGAATGTTGAACGGCTCCAGCACGCCGAAGACCTCTTTGCCGACGCCGCAGGCGCGCGAAAGATCGTTGCCGATCAGGGCGACCAGCGCCAGATCCTGCTCTACCTCTACGCGGCACAGGGAGGAGAGCTCGGTGAGCAGCGCCTGGGTGAGCAGGGTATCGGTGGCGGAGGTTGAGCCGGTGGTATCCATGGTCAGGGCAATGCTGACTTCTGAGGTGGTGATCAGATCCACGGAGATATTATGGCGCGCCAGAATGCCGAACACTTCGGCGAGGAAGCCGCGGGAGTGCAGCATATTCAGGCTGTGCAGGGTCAGCAGGGTCTGGCGGCGGCGCAGCGCCAGCGCGCGGAACAGCGGCGGGTGTTCGGTTTTATTGCACACCAGGGTGCCGCCGGCTTTCGGCTCTTTGCTGGAGCCCACGAAGACCGGAATATCGCTACGCACTGCGGGAAGCAGCGTCGCCGGATGCAGCACCTTAGCGCCAAACGTCGCCATCTCGGCGGCTTCGGCAAAGGCGATAACGTCGATCCGTTTTGCCGCCGGGGCAACGCGCGGGTCGGTGGTGTAGATGCCCGGGACATCGGTCCAGATATCGACGCGGCTGGCGTTGAGGGCTTCACCCAGCAGGGCGGCGGTGTAATCACTGCCTCCGCGGCCGAGGGTGGTGGTGCGGCCTTTGGCTTCGCTACCGATAAAGCCCTGGGTGACCACCAGACCTTCGGCAAGGCGCGGCGTCAGCTGCAGCTGGGTGAGCTCTGCCAGGGCGGCGATATCGGGCTCGGCGCGGCCGAAGCGATCGCTGGTGCGCATCACTTTACGCACGTCAAACCACTGGGCGGCAATGCCGCGCTCGCGCAGGATTTCGACAAACAGCAGGGTAGACATCAGTTCGCCGTGGCTGACCAGCTCATCGGTCAGCGCCGTCGAGCTTGCCAGCGCCGCGGCTTCCGCCAGGGTGGTGATGTTCTCCAGCAGACGCTCGATCTCTTCGCGAATCACGTTGGGGTAGCGCAGGCGTTCGAGAATATTGAACTGAATCTGGCGCAGCGCCTCAAGCTTATCGAAACGCTCGGTGGGTTCCAGCCCGTCGGCTAAGGCAACCAGAAGATTGGTGACACCCGCAGAGGCGGACAGCACCACTACGCGAGTATTTTCATCAATCATCGCAACGTCAACGCTGCGGTTCATGGCATCGAAATCGGCAACGCTGGTGCCGCCGAATTTGGCTACAACTAAATCTGTCATAACAACCTCGTGTCAGGGGGGCCTGACTTATTAAAACGATTCCTGATTGGGTTTGGGCTGGACATAACCTAACAGTCATAAAATGTCTTAATAAGCCAGGCCAAATTATTCAGCCATGGCACAAGGGAAGAGCGAAAAACAGGGTGGGCGCAGAGGGATAAACAGCTACGATGTCACCCAGAAGTGCTCCACCTTGTAGACCCGTTCCCCGACCTTTTGCGTCAGTTCCTGAGTATGAAACGCCCGACTGCGAACGTTTCTGGTGACAACCCAGGGGATTCAGCCCCTGTGGCCGGTGATGAACGTACCAGACGCTCTTTCACCTCGGCGTTGCTCCCCCTCACGTATTTTCCCCGGACTGGTTCCTCCAATACGGTTACCTGGGCAACGCACCTCTTCTGGCAATTACCGACGTCTTTCACTTTGCCTGGGGTGCTGGTCACGATACCCCTGCAATACCCTTTCGCTGTAGCGTGAAATGCGCGAGCAATACATACCTGGTAATACGCAGGCAGTGCAGCTATATAAAGGCTTCGGAGGGGGTATGTCAACGCTGCGGTTATGCGGATTTTTCATGCGCGGGCGATTAACAGCAAAAAGCCTTATGATGAGCCCGGACGCACTCCGGCGGGCCGCCGCCCGGTGGCCGAAAGTCTGCCGCTCTGCCCGGCGCCCGTGGGCGGATCCCCGCGCGCGCTGTCGCGGGACGTTTTGCCCGCGTTTGTGTCTATACTGGTAGTGTTTTTTACCCTGATCTGACCCTGTTCCTGACGCGCGTCAACGGCATAACACAAAAATCATCACAATTTTTTGCCTCCGGCGCTACAATCGACCGCAGTCACAATTCTCAAATCAGAAGAGTATTGCTCATGAAAAACATCAACCCAACGCAGACATCTGCCTGGCAGGCGCTACAGAAACACTTTGATGAAATGAAAGACGTCACTATCAGCGAGCTTTTCGCTAACGATAGCGATCGTTTTACTAAGTTTTCCGCAACGTTCGACGATCTGATGCTGGTGGATTTCTCCAAAAACCGCATTACCGAAGAGACGCTGGCGAAACTGCAGGATCTGGCCAAAGAGACCGATCTGGCAGGCGCGATCAAATCGATGTTCTCCGGCGAGAAAATCAACCGTACCGAAGACCGTGCCGTGCTGCACGTCGCGCTGCGCAACCGGAGCAATACCCCAATCATCGTTGACGGCAAAGATGTGATGCCGGAAGTCAACGCGGTGCTGGAGAAGATGAAAACCTTCTCTGAAGCCATCATCTCCGGCAGCTGGAAAGGCTATACCGGCAAGGCGATTACCGACGTGGTTAACATCGGTATCGGCGGCTCCGACCTCGGTCCGTTTATGGTGACCGAAGCGCTGCGTCCGTACAAAAACCACCTCAATATGCACTTTGTTTCCAACGTCGACGGCACCCACATTGCGGAAGTGCTGAAAGGCGTGAACCCGGAAACGACGCTGTTCCTGGTGGCATCAAAAACCTTTACCACCCAGGAAACGATGACCAACGCCCACAGCGCACGCGACTGGTTCCTGGCAACGGCTGGCGATGACAAACACGTGGCGAAACACTTCGCGGCGCTCTCCACCAACGGCAAAGCGGTGGGCGAGTTTGGTATCGACACCGCCAACATGTTTGAATTCTGGGATTGGGTTGGCGGCCGCTACTCTCTGTGGTCAGCGATCGGCCTGTCGATCATCCTCTCCGTTGGTTTTGACAACTTCGTTGAGCTGCTGTCCGGCGCGCACGCGATGGATAAACACTTCTCCACCACGCCGGCGGAGCAAAACCTGCCGGTGCTGCTGGCGCTGATCGGGATCTGGTACAACAACTTCTTCGGCGCAGAAACCGAAGCGATTCTGCCGTACGACCAGTATATGCACCGCTTTGCTGCCTACTTCCAGCAGGGCAACATGGAATCTAACGGCAAATACGTTGACCGCAGCGGTAACGCCGTGGACTACCAGACCGGCCCGATTATCTGGGGTGAGCCGGGTACCAACGGCCAGCATGCGTTCTACCAGCTGATCCACCAGGGAACCAAAATGGTGCCGTGCGATTTCATCGCGCCAGCTGTAACGCACAACCCGCTCTCTGACCACCATCCGAAACTGCTGTCCAACTTCTTCGCGCAGACCGAAGCGCTGGCGTTCGGCAAATCGCGCGACGTGGTTGAGCAGGAGTATCGCGATCAGGGTAAAGATCCGGCAACGCTGGATCACGTGGTGCCGTTCAAAGTCTTCGAAGGTAACCGCCCGACTAACTCGATCCTGCTGCGTGAAATCACCCCGTTCAGCCTCGGCGCGCTGATTGCGCTGTATGAGCATAAGATCTTCACCCAGGGCGCGATCCTCAACATCTTCACCTTCGACCAGTGGGGCGTTGAGCTGGGTAAACAGCTGGCTAACCGCATTCTGCCGGAGCTGAAAGATGGCGCGGACGTCAGCAGCCACGATAGCTCGACCAACGGTCTGATTAACCGCTATAAATCCTGGCGCGCGTAATCAGCGTTAATCCGCTTCAATGCCGGCCTCAGGGCCGGCATTTTTTATGGCAGACGGCGCAATAATTTCGCCGGATTCCCCGCCCACACGCCTTTCTCGGTAATCGACCGGGTGACCACGCTGCCCGCGCCGATCACCGCGCCGTCGCAGATGCTGACCGCCAGAATGGTAGCTCCGCTGCCGATAGAGACATCGTTGCCCACCACGATTCTTCCCCAGCTCTCGCGATCGGCGTTGGGCTTACCGTCGCGAAACATATCGTTGGCAAACATCACCCCGTGGCCGATAAAACAGCGCTCGCCGAGGGTCACATACTCGCAGATAAAGGTATGGGACTGGATTTTGGTGTCCGCGCCAACCGACGTATTGCCCTGAATCTCGACGAAAGGGCCGACGAAGACGTTATCGCCGAGGCGACAGTCGTACAGGTTAGCGGGCTGGTAGATCACCACATTTTCACCGCTTTCGACGTTGCGAACGCCGGTATCACGAAGCGTAGGCATCATTCCTCTCCGATTCGTTTAGCCAGAATATGAATGGTGCTCTGCTGGGTGGCGGAGCGAAAGACGGTGTCTTTAAGATGCCGCATGCCCTGGCGCTCATAGAAGCGCCGGGCGCCGCTATTGGCGGCCAGCACCTCCAGCCACAGCCAGCGCTCGCCCTCGGCTTTGGCCCGCGCTTCGACGGCGCTAAAAAGCCGTTCGCCGTAGCGATGCCCCGTTTCGCCGGGCAGCAGATAGAGCTTATGCAGCAGGGTGCCCTGCGGGCCATCGGGCTCAATTTGCTGGCGATGCGCGTATTTGGCGAATCCTACCGGGCGCTGCGCTTCGGCAATCAGCCAGCGGCAGTTTGCCTCGGCCAGGCTGCGCTGCAGGGCTTCGGCGGCATACTCCTGCTGGAGAAAGTGCTCCAGCTCGCTGGCGCTGTGCCAGAGGTGGGTGAAGTGGTGGCGATAGCTGGCGTAGCCCATTTCACCGAGCAGGGTTGCGTCCTCCCGCTGCGCCGTACGTATTGTCAGCATGGTTGTCTCCTTTTTAACCCGCCAGTGTGGCAAGTGATTGTTACATTTGGCGCAACGGACGCAAAAAGTTAACGAATAATATCGATCTGGATCACGTTTTTGCGTTATACAGATCGCAGGAACAATGAATATAAGAGGTGTGAATATGCCGTCGGTCTATCGTCCGCTGGTGAATTTTGTTGCGAAGGCCATGCAGGCCGTTCTGAATCTGGCGCTGCTGTGCCTGGGCGTGATTCTGGTGGTCTTTCTCGGCAAGGAGACCTTCCATCTGGCGCACGTGCTGTTTACCCCGGAGCCGGTGAGCAAGTACAAGCTGGTAGAAGGGCTGGTGGTCTATTTTCTCTATTTCGAGTTTATCGCGCTGATTGTGAAGTACTTTGAGTCCGGCTTTCATTTCCCGCTGCGCTATTTCGTCTACATCGGTATTACCGCGATTGTGCGCCTGATAATCGTTGACCACGAGTCGCCGATGGCGGTGCTGATCTACTCCGCGGCGATCCTGCTGCTGGTGATTACGCTGTGGCTGTGTAACTCCAATCGCCTGAAACGCGAATAAAAAAAAGCGGCCTCTAAGGGCCGCTGACCAACAGTCACAAATTTAATTTATGTAGGGTCCAGTTGAGGATAGCAGTGGCATTTGCCTTACTTTTTCAGCTGAGGGCGATAGTTGCCGTACCCGGTTGGGGTTCGTGTACGGCAACTAAGTCACCGTCCCTCCTCTGAAATTTGGGGCGGGTATAACGATGAAACTTAACCTTTCACCCCGCCTGCCGTCAGGCCGTTCACCAGCCAGCGCTGCGCCAGCAGGAAGACCACGGTAATCGGGATAGCAGAGAGCACCGCCGCCGCGGCAAAGTCGCCCCACAGGTAGTTCTGCGGGTTGAGGTACTGCTGCATGCCAACCGCCAGGGTATAGCTGTTCACATCGCGCAGCAGCAGGGACGCAACCGGGACTTCGGTAATTGCGGCGATAAACGACAGAATAAAGACCACCGCCAGAATCGGCACCGACAGCGGCAGCAGAACCAGACGGAAGGCCTGCCACGGCGTCGCGCCGTCCAGCGCGGCCGCTTCTTCCAGCGAACCGTCGATGGTTTCGAAGTAGCCTTTAATGGTCCAGACGTGCAGCGCGATGCCGCCCATATAGGCGAAGATAACGCCGCCGTGGGTGTTGAGGCCGACAAACGGCAGATACTGGCCGAGGCGGTCAAACAGGGCGTACAGGGCAACCAGCGACAGCACCGCCGGGAACATCTGGAAAATCAGCATCCCTTTCAGCAGGGTGGCCTTGCCCGGGAAGCGCATACGGGCGAAAGCGTAGGCGCAGGTAGTGGAGAGCGCCACGATACCGATGGCGGTGATCCCGGCAACCTTCACCGAGTTCCACAGCCACAGCAGCACCGGGAACGGCGGCGGGGTGACGCGGCCGTCCGCATGCTCAACGCTAAAGCCGAGCGCCAGGCGCCAGTGTTCCCAGGAGATCTGATCCGGGATCAGGCTGCCGGTGGCGAAGTTACCTTCGCGCAGGGAGATGGCGATAACCATCAGCAGCGGGAACATAATCGCCGCGATAAAAATGAGCAGCAGGAGGTGCGTGGTGAAGAGACGCAGCTTCTGAGATTTGGGTTGTACCATAGCCATAATATTTTTATTCCCCTTGATACCGCTCCAGGCTATCTCACTTGCCATTTTGAACCCGGGCAGTGCTCATCATCCTCACGTACTACGTGTACGCTCCGGTTCTTGCGCGCTGGCCGGGCCTAAACTGGCCGCTTCAATGACGCCTGGCCATTCCAGTTAGTCGAATTTCATTCGTGTGGCTTTCAGGTTAACAATCGCCAGCACGCCTACCAGCAGGAAGATCAGCGTAGCGATAGCCGCCGCGAGGCCGAAGTCCTGACCGCCGCCGCCTTCGAAGGCGATGCGGTAGGTGTAGCTCACCAGCAGGTCGGTATAGCCGGCCGGCGTGGTGGTGCCGAGGCGATCCGGGCCGCCGTTGGTTAACAGCTGAATCAGCACGAAGTTGTTAAAGTTAAAGGCGAAGCTGGCGATCATCAGCGGCGTAAGCGGCTTGATCAGCAGCGGCAGCGTAATTTTAAAGAAGTTCTGGAACGGACCGGCGCCGTCCATTGCCGACGCTTCATACAGGTCGTCAGGAATGGCTTTCAGCAGGCCCATGCACAGGATCATCATGTACGGGTAGCCCAGCCAGGTATTGACGATAACAATCATCGAACGCGCGGTGGTCGGGTCGCTAAACCAGGCCGGCTTAATGCCGAACAGCGCGCTGAGCATCATGTTGATCTCACCGAAGCTCTGGTTGAACAGCCCTTTGAAAATCAGAATCGAGATAAACGACGGTACCGCGTAGGGCAGAATCAGCAGGACGCGATAAATCGCTTTCCCTTTCAGGGACTCCCACTGCACGAGGCAGGCGAGGATCATGCCGACCGCGACGGTCAGAATAACGGTCAGTATTGAGAAGACCACCGTCCAGACGAAGATGGCGAAGAACGGCTTCTGGATCCCTTCATCGGTAAAGACGCGGGTGAAGTTATCCCAGCCAATGCTCACGGTGTAGCCCGGGCTGAGCTTCTCGCTGCTCCAGCTGCCGTCGGCGTTGATGGACTGATAGAAGCCGACTTTGTTGTTCGGCCGGTATTTGACGCCGCTCTGGTTGTTGGTCAGCTCGCCGTCGGCCGCCAGGGTATACAGCGGCTGGGTGCCGGAGAACTGACGCAGCGAGCTCATGATGACCTTGCTGTCGTCTGGCAGCACGGCGGTCAGCTGGTTCAGCGCGGTACGGTTCTGGGTGATCGCGCGCAGGTTGGCGCGCTCGCCTTCCGGCTGCGCATCGGCCTCTTTCAGGGCCAGCTTCTGCTCACCGCCGAGCTTAAAGGCGTCGGAAACGTAATTCTTGCCGCTGTCGCCGTCGGTCAGCGCCAGCTTCCACTCATCTCCCGCCGGGTACAGCGAAAAGTTGTAGGCTTTGCCGGCCTGGAAGGAGCGGTCCATCAGCACTTCCTGAGCGCGCTCGAAGGTCAGCTGGTTGGTGCTGCTGTAGTTGGTAAAGGCGATAGCAATGGTGCAGATCAGCGGAAACAGGACGAACAGCCCCATCCCGGCGAGACCCGGATAGACATAGCGCCAGGCATAGGCCTTGCGGTTGGAAAAGATATACAGACCAGCCGAGCTTAAAATCAGCGTCAGGATGGCAAACAGGTACTCCCCCTGGGCGTACATCAAAACAACAAGGTAACCCACCAGCAGGCACAGCAAGCCAATCACAGACCATGTCAGCTGCGGGCTTTGCCACCAGTGTTTCTTTTTAACGACATCCATGGGGATCATCCTCTACAACGTATTTTGTTCTCCCTCTCCCCTCAGGAGAGAGGGCCCGGATCGGGCGGCGGCTGCCGGCCGGGATCCTGACCCGCTCCCGAGAAGGGGGAGGGGACTAGCAGGTTACTTAGTGATACGAGCCTGTGCGTCTTTCAGCGCGGCATCGACGGTCTGACGACCGCTAGCTGCGTTGATAACCGCGGTGCGTACGGCATACCAGAAGGCGGACATCTGCGGAACGTTCGGCATGATTTCGCCTTTCTGGGCGTTCGCCATGGTGGCGGCGATACGCGGATCTTTTTCCAGTTTCTCCTGGAAGGATTTCAGCGCAACGGCGCCCAGCGGTTTATCCTTGTTCACTTCATCCAGACCCTGATCGGTCAGCAGGTAGTTTTCGAGGAACTCTTTCGCCAGCTCTTTGTTCGGGCTGGCGGCGTTGATACCGGCGCTCAGTACGCCGACGAACGGTTTAGACGCCTTGCCTTTGAAGGTTGGCAGCAGCGTTACGCCGTAGTTGATTTTGCTCTTATCGATGTTGGCCCACGCCCACGGACCGTTGATGGTCATCGCGGTATCGCCCTTGTTGAACGCCGCTTCAGCGATGGAGTAATCGGTATCAGCATTCATGTGTTTGTTCTTGATCAGATCGACCAGGAAGGTCAGACCCGCTTTCGCGCCAGCGCTGTCCACGCCGACGTCTTTCACATCATATTTGCCGTTTTCAAGCTTGAAGGCGTAGCCACCGTCGGCGGCGATCAGCGGCCAGGTGAAGTACGGTTCCTGCAGGTTGAACATCAGCGCGCTCTTACCTTTCGCCTTCAGCGTTTTATCCAGCGCCGGGATCTCTTCCCAGGTTTTCGGCGGATTCGGAACCAGGTCTTTGTTGTAAATCAGCGACAGCGCTTCAACCGCGATTGGGTAAGCGATCAGCTTGCCGTTATAGCGTACCGCGTCCCAGGTAAACGGATAGAGTTTGTCCTGGAAAGCTTTGTCCGGGGAGATCTCGGCCAGCAGACCGGACTGCGCGTAGCCGCCGAAGCGGTCGTGTGCCCAGAAGATAATATCCGGGCCATCGCCGGTTGCCGCAACCTGCGGGAATTTCTCTTCCAGCTTATCCGGGTGCTCGATGGAGACCTTAATCCCGGTGTCTTTTTCAAACTTTTTGCCCACTTCAGCGAGGCCGTTATAGCCCTTGTCGCCGTTAATCCAGATTACCAGCTTACCTTCTTCAATTTTGGCGAGGGCAGAGGCGGAAAACATCATCGTGGTCAGTGCTGACAGCGCGAGGATGCGGGCGCCGGTTTTGATTTTCATATACCAGTCCTTTTTGGTGATGTGCTCGTGGATACACTTAGGTGGCTTAACGGTGATGAGTTTCCTTTTTTAACAACCCCTTTCCATCCTCCCCATGTCTACGCCCCACCCGTAGTTTGTGTGATCTGGCTTGCAGAAACGCCGGTATTGGGGCGTGGAGCACATAAAAAGGCGGCTATTTTTGCAACCTGCGTCACGAAATTGACTTTGGCGTGCCATCCCCCGCAGTGAGAGGCAATCTCTCATCCTCCCGTCTCCTCCCCCATAAAAAAGCCGGGGGTGGAGGATTCACCAGGTTAATGAATGCCGCATAGTCAGCCCATCTTGAATGTGTCTTTAAGTGACAGGTTGTAACGAAGGGAGATGGGCATGGCGAGCGTACAGCTGCGAAATATAACGAAAGCCTGGGGCGACGTGGTGGTATCGAAAGATATCAATCTCGACATCCAGGAAGGGGAGTTCGTGGTGTTTGTCGGGCCATCGGGCTGCGGCAAATCTACCCTGCTGCGTATGATCGCCGGGCTGGAAACCATAACCAGCGGTGATTTGTTTATCGGCGAAACCCGGATGAACGACATCCCACCCGCAGAACGCGGCATCGGCATGGTCTTCCAGTCTTACGCGCTCTACCCTCATCTCTCCGTCGCGGAAAATATGTCTTTCGGCCTGAAGCTGGCCGGCGCCAAAAAAGATGTGATCAACCAGCGCGTCACTCAGGTGGCTGAAGTGCTGCAGCTGGCGCACCTGCTTGAGCGTAAGCCAAAGGCGCTTTCCGGCGGCCAGCGTCAGCGCGTGGCCATCGGTCGTACCCTGGTGGCGGAGCCTCGCGTCTTCCTGCTGGATGAACCGCTTTCAAACCTCGATGCCGCGCTGCGCGTGCAGATGCGTATCGAAATCTCCCGCCTGCACAAGCGGCTGGGACGCACGATGATTTACGTGACCCACGATCAGGTTGAAGCGATGACCCTGGCCGACAAGATTGTGGTGCTGGATGCAGGTCGCGTCGCGCAGGTAGGGAGACCGCTTGAGCTGTATCACTACCCGGCCGATCGCTTCGTTGCGGGCTTTATTGGCTCGCCGAAGATGAACTTCCTGCCGGTAAAAGTCACCGCAACCGCCATTGAGCAGGTTCAGGTAGAGCTGCCAAACCGCCAGCAAATTTGGCTGCCGGTGGACAGCGCCCGCGTTCAGGTTGGCGCAAACATGTCCTTAGGCATCCGCCCGGAACATCTGCTGCCCAGCGATATCGCCGACGTGACCCTCGAAGGGGAAGTGCAGGTGGTTGAGCAGCTTGGTCACGAAACGCAAATTCATATCCAGATCCCAGCCATCCGTCAGAACCTGGTCTACCGCCAGAACGACGTGGTGTTGGTAAAAGAGGGAGCCACATTCGCTATCGGTTTGCCACCGGAACGTTGCCATTTATTCCGTGAGGATGGCACGGCGTGTCGTCGGTTGCATCAAGAGCCGGGCGTGTAAGGCTTCCCATTAAAAAAAAACGCGAACCCCTTAGCGCTGCAGCAGGCAGAACGACGGGCGAAGTGTTCAAAGAAAAGCAATGATCTCAGGAGATAGAATGATGATTACTCTGCGCAAACTTCCACTGGCGGTCGCCGTCGCGGCAGGCGTTATGTCTGCCCAGGCGATGGCCGTCGATTTCCACGGCTATGCTCGTTCCGGCATCGGCTGGACCGGCAGCGGCGGTGAACAGCAGTGCTTCCAGGCAACCGGTGCTCAAAGTAAATACCGTCTTGGTAACGAATGTGAAACCTATGCGGAATTAAAACTGGGCCAGGAAGTATGGAAAGAAGGTGATAAGAGCTTCTACTTCGATACCAACGTCGCGTACTCCGTATCGCAGCAGAATGACTGGGAATCAACCAGCCCGGCATTCCGTGAAGCCAACGTGCAGGGTAAAAACCTGATCGACTGGCTGCCAGGTTCCACCATCTGGGCCGGTAAGCGTTTCTACCAGCGTCATGACGTTCATATGATCGACTTCTACTACTGGGATATTTCAGGTCCTGGTGCTGGTATCGAAAACATCGATCTGGGCTTCGGTAAGCTGTCTATGGCGGCAACCCGTTCTTCTGAGTCCGGCGGTTCTGCCACCTTCGCTGACCGCGATGCGCTGGGCAACCGTATTTATGACAACATCGTGCCGAACGACGTCTTCGACGTGCGTTTAGCGCAGATGGAAATCAACCCAGGCGGTACCCTGGAGCTCGGCGTTGACTACGGTCACACCAACGTTCCGGATAACTACTACCTGCAGCCGGACGCGTCTAAAGACGGCTGGATGCTGACCGCTGAACACACCCAGAGCATGCTGAAGGGCTACAACAAGTTTGTGCTGCAGTACGCAACCGACGCAATGACCTCCAACGGTAAAGGCGTTCCGCAGGGCGGCAGCATCAACAACGACGGTACCATGTGGCGCGTGCTTGACCACGGCGCGATCTCGCTGGGCGATAGCTGGGATCTGATGTACGTCGGTATGTACCAGGATATCAACCTCGACAACAACAACGGCACCAAATGGTGGACCGTCGGCGTACGTCCAATGTACAAATGGACGCCGATCATGAGCACCCTGCTGGAAGTTGGCTACGACAACGTAGAATCGCAGAAAACCGGCGACAACAACAACCAGTACAAAATCACCCTGGCACAGCAGTGGCAGGCTGGCGACAGCATCTGGTCGCGTCCGGCAATCCGCGTATTCGCAACCTACGCCAAGTGGGATGAGAAATGGGGCTATGCGAACGGCGACTCCGGTACTGGCTACACCTCCGGCGTGGCGTATAACGACACCTCTGCGAAGACCTTCAGCCGTGGCGATAACGACGAGTGGACCTTCGGTGCCCAGATGGAAATCTGGTGGTAATCCTGCCTGACCTGTCATGACCAAAAGAGGGGCGCAAGCCCCTCTCTATCTTAGGCCCTGCGAGCTATTGCCTGGCTACCGCTCGGCCATCGGAATTGAGGTGATAACAATGAAAATGAATAAAAGTCTCGTTGCCCTCTGCCTGTCCGCCGGCCTGTTGGCCAGCGTACCCGCAGTCAGTTTTGCCGATGTGAACTTTGTGCCGCAGAACACCTCTGCCGCACCGACGATCCCCGCCTCCGCGCTACAGCAGTTAACCTGGACGCCGGTCGATCAGTCAAAATCTCAGGTCACCAACCTCGCGACGGCAGGACAGTCGCTGAATATTCCCGGCATCACCGGGCCGGTCGCCGCCTATAGCGTCCCGGCGAACATCGGTGAGCTGACCATTACGCTGACCAGCGAAGTCAACAAGCAAACCAGCGTTTTTGCACCGAACGTGCTGATTCTTGACCAGAACATGACGCCATCGGCCTACTTCCCCAGCAGCTACTTTACCTACCTCGAGCCGGGCGTAATGAGCTCGGATCGCCTCGAAGGGGTGATGCGTCTGACGCCGGCGCTGGGCCAGCAAAAGATTTACGTCCTGGTCTTTACCACGCCGCAGGATCTGCAGCAGACCACCAAATTAATCGATCCGGCGAAGGCCTACGCCAAAGGTACGGGTAACGCGGTACCGGATATTCCGGACCCGATTGCTAAACATACCACCGAAGGTACCCTGGGTCTGAAGGTGAAAACCTCTTCCGGCTCCAGCGTGCTGGTTGGCCCGCTGTTTGGCTCCTCCGGCCCGGGTCCGGTCACCGTCGGCAATACGGCCGCGCCGGTATACAGCGCGCCGGCCGCCGCTCCGGTTGCGGCGCCGGTCGCCGCGCCTGCGGCGAAGAGCGAGCCGATGCTGGACGATACGGAAACCTACTTTAACAACGGCATCAAGCAGGCGGTTGCGAAAGGTGATATCGACAAAGCCCTCAAATTGATGAACGAAGCTGAACGCCTTGGCTCGAAATCTGCCCGTTCCACCTTTATCAGCAGTGTAAAAGGCAAGGGGTGATCGTCTCCCCACAATGCTGATGTTTAGGCACAGCCTTTAGGTGCGTCCGCCTGGACGCACCTTTTTTTCTCGCGCGCGGCTGCTGTTGCATGGCTGTTGCGCGGAAGATCGTATCTTGATGTTTGCCCGCCCCGATCGGCCTATTCTGCGATACAATGCCTCCACGTTATGTATCGGAGAATCAGGCATGTCACATCCTGCGCTTACGCAACTGCGTGCGCTGCGCTATTTTGCCGCTATGCCCCCGCTGGAGCCCTCGCTGCGCGACTGGCTGCTGCTGGAAGACTCAATGACCAAACGCTTTGAGCAGCAGGGGAAAAAGGTTAGCGTTATGCTGGTCAACGAAGCGTTCGTCGGGCGCGAGGCGCTGGTCGGCGAAGAAGCGCTGCTGCCGGATGAAGAGCGTTACTGGCTGCGGGAAATTATTCTCTGCGCCGATAATGAACCCTGGCTGGCCGGGCGCACCGTCGTTCCGGAATCGACGCTGAGCGGCCCCGAACTGGCGCTGCAGCAGCTTGGACAGACGCCGCTGGGCCGCTATTTGTTCACGTCTTCGACGTTAACCCGTGATTTTATTGAAATTGGGCGCTATGCGGAGCTCTGGGGGCGTCGTTCCCGCCTTCGGCTGAGCGGTAAACCGCTGCTGCTGACAGAACTGTTTCTGCCGGCATCGCCGCTGTATTAAGAGGAAGAGAAAATGGAGTGGAGTCTGACGCAGAATAAGCTGTTGGCGTTTCATCGCCTGATGCGTACTGACAAACCGATCGGCGCGCTGCTGCTGCTGTGGCCGACGCTGTGGGCGCTATGGGTAGCGACGCCGGGTATTCCGCCGCTGTGGATTCTGGCCGTTTTTGTCGCCGGAGTGTGGCTGATGCGCGCCGCCGGCTGCGTGGTCAACGACTATGCCGACCGTAAGTTTGACGGTCACGTTAAACGCACCGCGCGTCGCCCGCTGCCCAGCGGCGACGTGACGGAGAAAGAGGCCCGGGTGCTGTTTGCCGTGCTGGTGGTGCTCTCGTTCCTGCTGGTGCTGACCCTCAACACCATGACCATTCTGCTGTCGGTGGCGGCGTTGGCGCTGGCGTGGGTCTATCCATTTATGAAGCGCTACACCCACCTGCCGCAGGTGGTGCTCGGCGCGGCGTTTGGCTGGTCGATTCCGATGGCCTTCTCCGCGGTGAGCGAATCGCTGCCGCTGAGCTGCTGGCTGATGTTCCTCGCCAACATTCTGTGGGCGGTGGCCTACGATACCCAGTATGCGATGGTTGACCGGGACGATGACCTTAAAATTGGCATCAAATCAACGGCGATTTTGTTCGGTGAAAACGACCGCCTGATTATCGGCATGCTGCAGATTGCGGTGCTGGTCTTAATGGGGGCGGTAGGCTGGCTGAACGGCCTGGGCTGGGAATATTACTGGTCGCTGTTTATCGCGGCGGGGCTGTTTTTCTGGCAGCAGAAGCTGATTTTCCGTCGTGAACGCGACGACTGCTTCAAAGCGTTTTTAAACAATAACTACGTTGGGCTGGTGCTGTTCCTCGGCCTGGCGATGGGCTACATGGCGTAGTTTCCCCAGTCCTGGTTATGACTCCCCGGCCAGCGATGCGCAGGCCGGGGCAGGTCTCAGGCGCTACGCTTCATCCTGCGCGGCGCTTTCAATCGTCAGACGCACATCCGACGTAATCAGGTTCGCCAGCATCTGGTAAACCTTCAGCGTCTCTTCCGGCTCGGCGTCGCCGGTATCGCTAATGTAGCCTTCATCACGCAGCGTCAGTACCAGAGTACTGAATACCGCCTTATCGAAGAACTCCGGCGCGTTGATCCCGTGCAGAACCGACAGGCGCTGGGCCATCGTGCGACTCTCTTTCTCCAGCGAACTGCGGTTAATCGCAGGATTTGCGCTCAGTAGCCAGAAGGTGATGGCGTAGCGCTGGAGCGTTTCGCGCGCGCCGGCGGCCAGCAGCTGCAGCAGGCGGGAGTGCGACGGGTTGATGCTTATCTCATCATCGCTCAGTACCAGCAGGCCCTGGCGCTGCATCTCAGCGGTCAGCGCATCGATAACGCTCGCCAGCTCCTCTTTTTCCCAGCGCAGGAACAGCTCGGCCTTCAGCAGCGGATAGAACATCTCGACGTGACGTAGCACCTCCACGCGGGTGATCCGCCGATGCTGGGTGACAATAGCCGCCAGCAGCGAAGGCATCATCAGCATATGAGCGATGTTGTTGCGGTAGTAGGTCATCAGCACCGCCTGCTCGCGCGGCAGAATAATGATGTCGCCGATGGTGTCCTTCTCGACCTCGAACTTATTCATCTTCAGCGCGTGGTCAATCAGCTCGCTGGCGGAAGCCGGCGGCGTGGTCGCGTCCGGAGAGTAGGGCACGTTACGCAGCAGATCGAGATAGCACTCCAGCTGCTGGGTCAGCTGCTCGCGGGTCAGTGAACGCTGGCGCGATGCCAGCAGCGCGGTACAGCACAGGTTCATGGCGTTTGCCGCGGCGGCGTTGTTGATGCGGACCATCAGATCGGCGGCGATGCTGTTTACCGACGGCGTCAGCCAGGACGGGCGAATGGCTTCGATAGGATCGATAGATTCGCGCCACTCCGGTACGTGCTGGTTGAGCCAGGTCATCAGCGGCAGCGGTTCGCCGAAGTTAACGTACCCCTGGCCGAGGTTACGCAGCTTGCTCAGGCCGCGCAGCATCTGCGGCAGGCTCTCTTTCTCTTTCGTCGCGCCGCGCAGCTCTTTGGCGTAGGTTCCGACTTCCATCACGTGCTCGTAGCCGATGTAGATAGGAACCAGCGTGATTGGCCGGGTACCGCCGCGCAGCATCGCCTGAATAGTCATCGACAGGGTGCCGGTTTTCGGGTCCAGCAGGCGCCCGGTACGGGAGCGTCCGCCCTCGACGAAGTACTCTACCGAGTAGCCGCGGCTGAACAGTTCGCCAAGATATTCGCGGAATACCGTTGAGTAGAGCTTGTTGCCCTTAAACGTACGGCGAATAAAGAACGCGCCGCCGCGGCGGAAAATCGGCCCTGCCGGCCAGAAGTTGAGGTTGATGCCGGCGGCGATATGCGGCGGTACCAGCCCCTGGTGGTAGAGCACGTAGGAGAGCAGCAGGTAGTCCATATGGCTACGGTGGCACGGAACGTAGACGATCTCGTGCCCTTCGTGCGCCAGCTGCCGCACGCGCTCGGCGTTGTGAACGTTTATGCCCTGATACAGACGGTTCCAGGTAAAGCCCAGCACGCGGTCGGTCAGGCGAATCATCTCGTAGGAGAAGTTGGCGGCGATCTCTTCCATCAGCGCGATGGCGTTTTGCTGCGCCTTCTCGTGGGAGATTTTCTTGCTGCGGGCTTCGTCTTCCACCGCGCGGGCGATGGCTTTTGACGCCAGCAGCTTGTTGAACAGATCCTGACGGGCGGGCAGGCGCGGGCCGACGGCGGCCAGGCGCTGGCGGGCGAAGTGCATACGCGCCACGCGGGCCAGCTTCTGGGCGATGGTTTTGTCGGTTCCGTGCTCGGACGCCATTCGGCGTAGCGACACCGGCGGCGAGAAGCGCACGAAGCTGTCGCGGCCCAGCCACAGCACGGCGAAGAATTTCTGAATACCATTAAGCATGCGCAGCGGCGGATTGAGCTCGCCTTTTTCGCGCCCGGGCGCACGGCCAAACATCACCGACACCGGCACCATTTGCACATCGAGGTCAGGGTGGTTGCGGTGCAGATCCAGGTAGTCGTGGAACAGCTTGATGGACTCTTCTTTCGGCGTGTAGTAGGTAAATACGCGCGGGCCGCCGTGGATAAAGACGTAGCGGGGCAGCAGGGTGCCGTCGATTTCGAGCGGCTCGAGCGGATCGGCTAAATCGTGCTCCAGGCACTGCGCGCGCAGCGTCAGCAGGTCTGCCTTCGAGTTATAGGGCAGAACGTACATAATCGGACGCGAGGTATCCAGCCCTAATTCCTGAGCAGGCTCTGCGGGAATAGACTTGCTTTTTACCAGCAGCCGTAATGGTAAATTAAGTAATTTATAGTAAATTCGTTGCCAGCCGGACATAAACGATGTGAAGCCTCTGGTTAATCATGCAAATGCGCGGCAAGAATAACAGAAAGTGCGCAAAATTTCCGTCGCCACGCGGCAAACGCGTACACTCATTGACGTCATTTACATAAAAAGGTTCTTTTGATGGCCAATAATACCACCGGGTTAACCCGAATTATTAAAGCGGCAGGGTATTCCTGGAAAGGTTTTCGTGCGGCATGGATAAATGAGGCCGCCTTTCGTCAGGAAGGGATCGCCACCGTTATTGCCATTGCGATCGCCTGCTGGTTGGATGTTGACGCCGTTACGCGCGTGCTGCTGATAGGCTCGGTCCTGTTAGTGATGATAGTCGAAATTCTTAATAGCGCGATTGAGGCGGTGGTGGACCGGATTGGCTCCGAGCACCATGAGCTTTCCGGACGGGCGAAGGATATGGGCTCTGCGGCGGTATTTCTGGCGATCGCCATCGCGCTGATCGTCTGGGTTACGCTGCTGTGGGCGCACTATCGCTAAGCGCCGGTCGCATCAGGCTATTTGCTTTGCCGTCCGCCGCCCCGGTTTCGCGTCCACGGGCCGGCGAGCCTCTCTCCACGCGTTTTTTTGTCCCGCGTGGAGCCGCAGCGCCTCACCACTATCCCCTTTGCGTTAACCGGCTTCGGCGGGCATCAAAACAAAAGAATCTCCTGATTTATGTGTGAAATTTGATTCCAAAATCACCGTTAGCTGTATATACTCACAGCATAACTGTATATACACCCAGGGGGCGGAATGAAAGCGTTAACGACCAGGCAGCAAGAGGTGTTTGATCTCATCAGGGATCATATCAGCCAGACGGGCATGCCGCCGACGCGTGCGGAAATTGCTCAGCGCTTGGGGTTCCGTTCCCCAAACGCGGCGGAAGAACATCTGAAAGCGCTGGCGCGTAAAGGCGCAATCGAGATCGTTTCCGGTGCCTCCCGCGGTATTCGTCTGCTAACTGAAGAAGAGCCCGGCCTGCCGCTGATTGGCCGCGTCGCTGCCGGTGAGCCGCTGCTGGCGCAGCAGCACATCGAAGGCCACTTCCAGGTCGACCCGGCAATGTTCAAGCCGAGCGCCGACTTCCTGCTGCGCGTCAGCGGTATGTCGATGAAAGACATTGGTATTCTGGACGGCGATCTGCTGGCGGTACACAAAACGCAGGACGTGCGCAACGGGCAGGTTGTGGTCGCACGCATCGATGAAGAAGTGACGGTTAAACGCCTTAAAAAGCAGGGTAACGTCGTCGAACTTCTGCCGGAAAACAGCGAGTTTTCACCGATCGTGGTGAACCTACGCGAGCAAAGCTTTACCATTGAAGGTCTGGCCGTCGGCGTCATCCGCAACGGCGAGTGGCTGTAAGCGCCTTCTCTAACGCAGCATCGTCTGATGCATGATGCTGCGCTATCTCTCTTCGCTCAGGCTCCCCCCCATGCTTTTTAATGCTGCTGATAAGGCCCTGTGGCGCCTGGCGCTACCGATGATTTTCTCCAATATCACCGTCCCGCTGCTGGGTCTGGTGGATACGGCGGTCATTGGCCATCTTGATAGCCCGGTTTACCTCGGCGGCGTGGCGGTCGGAGCGACGGCGACCAGCTTCCTGTTCATGCTGCTGCTCTTTCTGCGAATGAGTACCACCGGCCTGACGGCTCAGGCGTTTGGCGCAAAGGATCCCGTTCGCCTGGCGCGCGCGCTGGTGCAGCCGCTTGCCCTGGCGCTGGCCGCCGGTCTGCTGATCGTTATGTTTCGTATTCCGCTCATTAACCTCGCGCTGCATATCGTCGGCGGCAGCGAAGCGGTGCTGGAGCAGGCCCGGCGATTCCTCGAGATCCGCTGGCTGAGCGCTCCGGCATCGTTAGCTAACCTGGTGCTGCTGGGCTGGCTGCTGGGCGTCCAGTATGCCCGCGCGCCGGTGATCCTGCTGATTGTCGGCAACCTGCTGAATATTGTCCTCGATCTGTGGCTGGTGATGGGTCTGCATATGAACGTGCAGGGCGCGGCGCTGGCGACGGTGAGCGCCGAATACGCCACCTTTATCATTGGCCTGCTGATGGCGAAACGCGTGCTGAAGCTTCGCGGCGTGTCGTTCGCTATGCTCAAGGGCGCCTGGCGCGGCGACATCCGGCGGCTGCTGGCCCTCAACCGCGACATCATGCTGCGTTCGCTGCTGCTGCAGCTCTGCTTTGGCGCGGTGACCGTTTGCGGCGCGCGTCTGGGAGGCGATATCGTGGCGGTGAACGCCATTCTGATGACCATGCTAACCTTCACCGCCTATGCGCTGGATGGCTTTGCCTACGCCGTGGAGGCCCACTCCGGGCAGGCCTACGGCGCGCGCGACGGCAGCAAGCTGCTGGAGGTATGGCGGGCGGCCTGTCGGCAGTCCGGCATGGTCGCGCTGGCTTTTGCGCTGATCTACAGCGTGGCGGGAGAGCAGATTATCGCTCTGCTGACCTCGATACCCTCGCTCCAGCAGCTCGCCGACCGCTATCTGTGGTGGCAGATGATTCTGCCGACGATCGGCGTCTGGTGCTATCTGCTGGACGGGATGTTTATCGGCGCGACGCGCGGCAGCGAAATGCGTAACAGCATGGCGGTAGCCGCCGTGGGCTTTGCCTTAACCCTGCTGACGCTACCGGTGCTCGGTAACCACGGCCTGTGGCTGGCGCTGGCGGTGTTCCTGGCCCTGCGGGGCCTGTCGCTGGCGCTGATCTGGCGGCGGCACTGGCGGCGCGGAACCTGGTTTTCATAACGTGTTTTGTCATAAAGGTGGTTAAAGATTCCGAATAATAAAATTAACCCAGAATTCTCATCTATAGTTAATCATATGTCCGGCACACAGCGGGCTGTTCACTCACCGAACGATGAGGATTGAATTATGAATAAAGACGAAATCGGCGGTAACTGGAAACAGTTAAAAGGTAAGGCCAAAGAACAATGGGGCAAGCTTACCGACGATGATATGACCGTCATCGAGGGCAAGCGCGACCAGCTGGTCGGTAGAATCCAGGAGCGTTACGGCTACGCTAAAGATCAGGCAGAGAAAGAAGTGTCTGACTGGGAAACCAAAAATGACTATCGCTGGTAGCGATCGGACATAAAGCGTTAACCCTTTGTTTTAAAGCATTGTTATTGCCTGCCCGAAGGGTACAAGGATGTACTAAAATCCCCTGATTCCCGCTGCGGCTAACGCCTCAGCGGGCTTTCTTTTTAATCTGGATGGTGTGGTCGTGGTGGCAGTGCCCCGGCGTGTTGCAGGCTTCTACTTCGACGCAGCCCGCGCACAGTCCGTGCGCTTCAATCACGTTATGGCGCAGGGCGAAGCCCATTTTTGCCGCCAGCGTATGCATGATGTCCTCTACGCCTTCCGCGCACTCTTCTTTCACCACGCCGCAGCGATCGCAGATAAACATCGCTGAGCTATGGGTTGGCTGATCGAACAGATGGCACAGCACGTAGCTGTTGGTTGATTCCACCTTGTGCACGAAACCCTGCTCCAGCAGAAACTCCAGCGCCCGGTAGACCGTTGGCGGCTTGGCCTGCGGCTCTTTACCGCGCAGGAGATCGAGCAAATCGTAGGCGCTGATCGCCCCCTGCTGCAGACTCATCAGGCGCAACACTTCCAGGCGCTGCGGAGTCAGGCGCACGCCCCGCTGCGCGCAGAGCTTTTCAGCATGCGCTAACATGTCTTGCGAAGTGGACTTATCCATGAGCATCCTCTGGTTGTGTAACGATGAAGTTGTTACTTTATCACGATCCAGGCAAAACGCCGAGAACCCACGGTTTGTGCTATACCTGATGCATCTCATTTTCGGGAGAAAACGATGAAACGACCTGATTGCATTCGACATTGGCGCGAGCTGGAGGGGCCGGATGATGCCACCTACCCTGACAGCAACGAGCTCTTTTCCATCGGCGCGCCGCTGGCCCGAGGTTTACGACTAAACCGGCTGGGGATCCATCATGAACGCCTGCTGCCGGGGCGTCGCACCTCTTATCCGCATGCGGAAAGCGATGAAGAAGAGTTTATCTACGTGCTGGAAGGGTATCCGGAAGTGTGGATAAACGGCTATCTGTGGAAGCTCGAGCCCGGGGATAGCGTTGGTTTTCCCGCCGGTACCGGGGTATGCCATACCTTCCTGAACAACACCGAGGAGGAGGTGTGCCTGCTGGTGGTCGGCGAAGCGAATAAAAAATTTAACCGGATCTACTATCCGCTTAACCCCAGCTACGCCGCGACGCGCCAGGATCGCTGGGTTGACCATCCGCCGCAGTTCTTCGGTCCTCACGACGGCAAGCCGCGCAGGAAATAGCATTTTTCCACCCCAGGATATGACCATTGGCGCTATGCGCCTGTGGTTTATCTTTGTGCTATAGTAGCGCCCCTTTTTACCCGGATGCCTGTTTATTCGCCATGATGCCAGAATCAACTTCTACCGCTTTTGCTGCCCACCGTTTTTCCATCGCACCGATGCTCGACTGGACCGACAGGCACTGCCGCTACTTCCTGCGCCAGCTGTCGCGCCATACGCTGCTGTACACCGAAATGGTGACCACCGGGGCGATTATTCACGGTAAAGGCGACTATCTGGCCTATAGCGAAGAGGAGCATCCCGTTGCGCTACAGCTGGGCGGTAGCGATCCGGCTGCGCTGGCGCAGTGTGCGAAGCTGGCGCAAGCACGCGGCTACGATGAGATCAACCTCAACGTCGGCTGCCCGTCTGACCGGGTGCAGAACGGGATGTTCGGCGCCTGCCTGATGGGCAATGCGCAGCTGGTTGCCGACTGCATTAAGGCGATGCGCGACGTGGTCTCGATTCCGGTAACGGTAAAAACGCGCATTGGCATTGATGACCAGGATAGCTATGCGTTCCTGTGTGATTTCATTGATACCGTATCCGGGAAAGGCGAATGCGATATGTTTATCATCCACGCCCGCAAAGCCTGGCTTTCCGGCCTGAGCCCGAAAGAGAACCGCGAGATCCCGCCTCTGGACTACCCGCGCGTCTATCAGCTAAAGCGTGATTTTCCGCATCTGACGATGGCGATCAACGGTGGGATCCGCTCGCTGGAAGAGGCGAAGCTGCACCTTGAGCATATGGACGGCGTGATGGTTGGCCGCGAGGCGTACCAGAATCCAGGCATGCTGACCGCGGTTGACCGGGAGATTTTTGCGGCCAGTGGCGCGGATGCTGACCCGGTTGCCGTGGTGCGCGCCATGTATCCGTATATTGAGCGTGAGCTGAGCAACGGGACCTATCTTGGCCATGTAACCCGCCATATGCTGGGCCTGTTCCAGGGGATCCCCGGCGCCCGCCAGTGGCGTCGCTACCTGAGTGAAAACGCGCACAAGGCCGGGGCGGATATTAACGTCCTGGAACACGCGCTGAAGCTGGTAGCCGATAAGCGTTAACGTTTCGCTAAAATTTAGTCAAATACGCCACGCCCTGAAGTTAACTTCAGGGCGTTTTGCTTTAAATTCAATAAATTATAATTGGCACGCTTCTTGTAATGCCTGAGTACAGAGGGTTATTGCCGGGGAGAGAAGACGATGCTGGAACTGCTATTTATTATTGGGTTTTTTGTGATGCTGCTGGTGACCGGCGTGTCGCTGCTGGGCATTATTGCTGCGATTGTCGCGGCGACGGCGCTGATGTTCGTCGGCGGCCTGTTTGCGATGATGATTAAACTGCTGCCGTGGCTGCTGTTGGCCGTTGCGGTGGTATGGGTGATTCGGGCGATAAATAAGCCCAAAATCACCCGCTACCGTAGCAACAACCGCTGGCGTTATTAAGGGAGTGAGTGGTAGGTCACAACCTGAGGAATTTTGCATAAAACGGCGTAGGTTTTGCTTATTAAATCTGTCACTATTAGCGCGTTAACGAATTCATCGCGCTGTACCCTACATACAGCCGAACTAAAAAAAGTAAGGGCTTCCATTTGGAAGCCCTAAACTTTTCCCCCTCCCGTCTCTCCCGTCATACTTCAGACTACAGGGGCGTTGGCTGCGTTAACTCACCCCGGTCACTTACCGGAGTAAGCTCCCGGGGATTCGCTATCTTGCCGCCTTCCTGTAGCCCGAATTATTTAGGGAGGTTTCCCGCCATACTTCAGGCAGCAGGGGCGTTTAACTATTACGGCAGCAGCAGGCTTGAGCCTTCGGTGGCGCGGCTTTCGAGCACCTCGTGCGCGCGTCGGGCGTCGGCCAGCGGATATTTTTGACTCTCGGCAACGTCGACGTTTATCACGCCGCTGGCGATCAGCGAAAAGAGCTCGTTACTGGCTTCTACCAGCTCTTCGCGGCTGGTGATATAGCCCTGCAGAGAAGGGCGGGTAACGTACAGCGAACCTTTCTGGTTGAGGATCCCCAGATTAACGCCGGTAACCGGACCGGAGGAGTTGCCGAAGCTGACCATCAACCCTCGACGCTGCAGACAGTCAAGCGAGGCCTCCCAGGTGTCTTTGCCCACGGAATCATAGACTACGTGCACCTTCTTACCCTCGGTAATCTCTTTTAGCCGCTCGGCGATATTCTCTTCACGATAGTTGATCGTCTCCCAGGCTCCGGCCTGCTTCGCGCGCTGCGCTTTTTGCGCGCTGCCGACGGTGCCGATGAGCCTGGCCCCCAGCGCCTTCGCCCACTGGCAGGCTATCAGCCCGACGCCACCGGCCGCGGCGTGGAACAGGAACGCCTCACCGGCTTTGATTTCGTAGGTTTTACGCAGCAGATAATAGACCGTCAGCCCCTTAAGGAAGGAGGCCGCCGCCTGCTCGAAGGAGATGGCCGCAGGCAAAATAGCGGCCTTATCGGCGGGGACGTTATGCACCGAGCTGTAGGCGCCCAGCGCCGACTGGGCGTAGACGACGCGATCGCCGGTTTTAATATGGGTGACGCCGCGCCCGACCTTTGTCACCACGCCGGCGGCTTCGGTACCTAATCCGCTCGGAAGTGAAGGGGGCGGATAGAGGCCGCTGCGAATATAGGTATCGATGTAGTTGATACCAATAGCTTTGTTCTCTACCTGTATCTCGTGCTCTGCCGGATCCCCTGCCACAAACTCCACCACCTGCAGAACTTCGGGGCCACCGTGCTTGTGAAATTCAATACGTGTTGCCATGCTTCCTCCTGAACTATGTGGTAACCTTTCGAGCCAATTTCTATTCCGGGAATTCCATTCAATATGGCAGGAAATAAACCCTTCAACAAACCCCAGACTGAACCCCGAGTTCGCGATCCGCAGGTCGCCGGGCTGAAAGTACCGCCGCACTCGATTGAAGCGGAACAGTCGGTGTTGGGCGGTTTAATGCTGGACAACGAGCGCTGGGACGACGTCGCCGAGCGCGTTGTTGCAGAAGACTTTTACACGCGTCCGCACCGTCATATCTTTATTGAAATGGCCCGCCTGCAGGAAACCGGCAGCCCGATTGACCTTATTACGCTCGCGGAATCGCTTGAGCGCGAGGGGCAGCTGGACAGCGTAGGCGGTTTCGCCTATCTGGCTGAACTCTCAAAAAATACGCCAAGCGCGGCGAACATCAGCGCTTATGCCGACATCGTGCGCGAACGAGCCGTTGTCCGCGAAATGATCTCGGTGGCGAACGAAATTGCCGAAGCGGGCTTCGACCCCCAGGGTCGCACCAGCGAAGACCTGCTCGATCTGGCGGAGTCCCGGGTCTTTAAGATCGCCGAGAGCCGCGCGAATAAAGACGAAGGTCCGAGAAATATCGCCGAAGTGCTCGATGCGACCGTGGCGCGTATCGAGCAGCTGTTCCAGCAGCCGCACGACGGCGTCACCGGCGTGAATACCGGCTATGACGACCTGAATAAAAAGACCGCGGGTCTGCAGCCGTCGGATTTGATCATCGTCGCGGCGCGTCCGTCGATGGGTAAAACGACGTTTGCGATGAACATCGTCGAAAATGCGGCGATGCTGCAGGATAAGCCGGTGCTGATTTTCAGCCTCGAGATGCCCTCTGAGCAGATTATGATGCGTACCCTGGCCTCGCTGTCGCGCGTCGACCAGACGCGTATCCGTACCGGCCAGCTCGATGACGAAGACTGGGCGCGAATTTCGGGCACCATGGGCATTCTGCTGGAAAAACGCAATATCTATATCGATGACTCCTCCGGCCTGACGCCGACGGAAGTGCGCTCCCGTGCCCGCCGTATCGCCCGCGAGCACGGCGGCATTGGCCTGATTATGATCGACTACCTGCAGCTGATGCGCGTGCCGTCGCTCTCCGATAACCGTACCCTGGAGATCGCCGAAATCTCCCGCTCGCTGAAGGCGCTGGCCAAAGAGCTGCAGGTGCCGGTGGTGGCCCTGTCGCAGCTTAACCGCTCCCTGGAGCAGCGCGCCGATAAGCGCCCGGTAAACTCCGATCTCCGTGAATCAGGCTCTATTGAACAGGATGCTGACTTAATCATGTTTATCTATCGTGATGAGGTTTATCACGAGAACAGCGACCTGAAAGGCATCGCCGAAATTATTATTGGTAAGCAGCGTAACGGCCCCATTGGTACGGTACGTCTGACGTTTAACGGGCAATGGTCGCGCTTCGATAACTATGCCGGCCCTCAGTATGATGATGAGTAAATCTCCGTAGTCCTTCACGCCGCTGGTACGTTGACGCGCCCGCCCGCCTCGGTCACTTAGCCTGTTAAGCTCCCGGGGCGCCCGGACCTGTCGCCTTCCCGCAGCGCGATGGATACCGGCGACTCTTTTATTAAGGAACTTAAATGCAAGCGGCAACTGTAGTCATTAACCGCCGCGCTCTGCGACACAACCTGCAACGTCTGCGTGAACTGGCGCCTGCCAGCAAGCTGGTTGCAGTCGTGAAAGCGAACGCTTACGGACACGGTCTTATCGAGACCGCGCGAACGCTCCCTGATGCCGACGCCTTTGGCGTCGCCCGGCTTGAAGAAGCCCTACGCCTGCGGGCGGGCGGCATCACGCAGCCGATCCTGCTGCTGGAAGGCTTTTTTGAGGCCAGCGATCTGCCGGTGATTGCCGCCGAGCGCCTGCAAACGGCGGTGCATAGCCCCGAACAGCTGGCCGCGCTGGAAAGCGCCGAGCTGAGCGAACCGGTCAGCGTCTGGATGAAGCTCGATACCGGCATGCATCGGCTGGGCGTGCTGCCGGAAGAGGCGGAGGCTTTCTACCAGCGCCTGAGCCGCTGTAAAAACGTCCGCCAGCCGGTGAACGTCGTCAGCCACTTTGCCCGCGCGGATGAGCCGGAGTGCGGCGCCACCGAGCGGCAGCTGGATATCTTCACCACCTTTACCGATGGCAAGCCTGGCCTGCGCTCTATCGCCGCCTCCGGCGGGATTTTGCTGTGGCCGCAGTCGCATTTTGACTGGGTGCGGCCGGGCATTATTCTCTACGGCGTGTCGCCGTTAGAGAATCAATCCACCGGCGCCGACTTTGGCTGCCAGCCGGTGATGTCGCTGACCTCGAGTCTGATTGCCGTTCGCGAGCATAAAGCGGGCGAGCCGGTGGGCTACGGCGGGACCTGGATTAGCGAACGCCATACCCGGCTGGGCGTAGTGGCGATGGGCTACGGCGATGGCTATCCGCGCGCTGCGCCGTCCGGTACGCCGGTGCTGGTTAACGGTCGGGAAGTGCCGATTGTCGGCCGCGTGGCGATGGATATGATCTGCGTCGACCTCGGCCCCGAGGCGCAGGAGAGGTCCGGCGATCCGGTGGTGCTGTGGGGAGAAGGTTTACCCGTTGAACGGATTGCAGAAATTACAAAAGTAAGTGCTTACGAACTTATCACGCGCCTGACTTCACGCGTTTCGATGAAATACGTCGATTAGCCCCGATTTACCGCAATATTCCCCGGCAGCGTCGCGGCCGCCGGGGCCAGGGCGCTACCCGACAGCCCGGCTACGGCGCCAGCGCTGCGGCCGGGAAAAGCCCCGCCGGCGCCCTATAGGGCGATCGTCATCGGCAATCCGCTAACATCCTCTCGACCTGCCACGGCTTCCGGTTTATTGTGTTATGACCTGCCTTTTGTAAACCTGGAGAAACATCGCGTGTTTCAGAAAGTTGACGCCTACGCTGGCGACCCCATTCTCTCCTTAATGGAGCGTTTCAAAGAAGATCCTCGCAGCGACAAAGTAAACCTCAGCATTGGTTTGTACTACAACGAAGCCGGAATTATCCCGCAGCTGAAGGCGGTGGCGGAAGCGGAAGCGCGCCTTAACGCGCAGCCGCACGGCGCCTCGCTGTATCTGCCGATGGAGGGTCTGAATGCTTACCGTAGCGCCATTGCGCCGCTGCTGTTTGGCGCCGAACACCCGGTACTGCAGCAGCAGCGCGTGGCTTCCATTCAGACGCTGGGCGGTTCCGGCGCGCTGAAGGTGGGGGCGGATTTCCTCAAGCGCTACTTCCCGCAGGCGCGCGTGTGGGTCAGCGATCCGACCTGGGAAAACCACATCGCTATCTTTGAAGGGGCTGGCTTCGAAGTAAGTGCTTACCCTTGGTTTGATAATGAGACCAACGGCGTGCGCTTTGAGGCGCTGCTCGAGACGCTGCGCACCCTCCCTGAAGGCGATATCGTGCTGCTGCATCCGTGCTGCCATAACCCAACCGGCGCCGATCTGAACCATGACCAGTGGGATGAAGTGGCAAAAGTGCTGAAAGCGCGCAGCCTGATCCCTTTCCTCGACATCGCCTACCAGGGTTATGGCGCGGGCATGGAAGATGACGCCTGGGCAATTCGCACGATTGCCAGCGCCGGGATGCCGATGCTGGTCAGCAACTCCTTCTCGAAAATCTTCTCCCTGTACGGCGAGCGCGTGGGCGGCCTGTCGGTGGTTTGCGAAGATAGCGAAACGGCGGGACGCGTGCTCGGCCAGCTGAAGGCGACCGTACGCCGTAACTACTCCAGCCCGCCGAACTTCGGGGCGCAGGTGGTTGCCACCGTGCTGAACGACGCGGAGCTGAAGGCCTCATGGCTGGCGGAAGTCGAAGAGATGCGCACGCGCATTCTGGCGATGCGTCAGGAGCTGGTGAACGTCCTGAAAGAGGCGGTCCCCGGCGTTAACTTTGACTACCTGCTCAAGCAGCGCGGGATGTTTAGCTACACGGGATTGAGCGCCGCTCAGGTCGATCGCCTGCGCGAAGAGTTTGGCGTCTATCTGATTTCCAGCGGCAGGATGTGCATGGCGGGCCTTAACTCGGGCAACGTTCAGCGCGTTGCGCAGGCATTTTCTGCAGTGATATAACCCCCCAGCAATATCTGGCCCTTTCCGACGTATAAAGGAGAGGGCAATTCCCTTCCTGAAGTGTGATCATTCTCTTTTTCTATGACATTCGAGCAGAAACCTCTTTTCATCACCGGATGCCGGGGTTAAGGTCATGGTGAATTTATAAGCACCCACATTATTGAAAATTATAATGATTCGGTTATTTACACTCGCCATCATGCAAAATGCGTCTCAGCCCCAGGGAGCGTTCGGCTAACCGTAGCCGTCAAAGAGGCCGTTTGAATGATGACGTTTATAGGGATAAATATGCGCAAAATCACCCTGGCCTTCGGGGCCGTCTGCCTGCTGTTCACGCTTAATAGCGCCGTCGTTGCCCGCGCTTCGACGCCGCAGCCCCTCTCGACGGGAACCAACGTCGCTAAGCTCGCTGAACAGGCGCCGATTCACTGGGTCTCGGTGGCGCAGATTGAAAATAGCCTGCTGGGGCGCCAGCCGATTGCGGTGGGCTTTGATATTGACGATACCGTGCTGTTTTCCAGCCCTGGATTCTGGCGCGGTCAGAAAACATTCTCTCCCGGCAGCGATGCTTACCTGAAAAACCCCGAGTTTTGGGAAAAAATGAACAACGGCTGGGATGATTTCAGCATGCCGAAAGAGGTCGCACGTCAGCTGATTGCGATGCACGTTAAGCGCGGCGATAGCATCTATTTTGTGACCGGCCGCAGTCAGACCAAAACCGAAACGGTCTCGAAAACCCTGCAGGATGATTTCCTGATCCCCGCGGCAAACATGAATCCGGTCATTTTTGCCGGCGATAAGCCGGGACAGAACACGAAAACCCAGTGGCTGCAGGAGAAAAACATCAAGGTCTTCTACGGCGACTCGGATAACGATATTTCCGCCGCCCGAGAGGCGGGCGCGCGGGGCATTCGCGTTCTGCGCGCCTCCAACTCCTCTTACAAGCCTTTACCGATGGCCGGGGCCCAGGGGGAAGAGGTTATTGTGAACTCCGATTACTGATCGCCTGCGGGCGAAATAGCAGCCAGCAACAGCGGCAGCCGGAGGGCTGCCGTTTTTTTGTACAAAATCCGCTCCGGAAGGTTTTACCTTTTCGCTTATTGCTGCACACTTAGAAAGATTCATTCGCAGCATGAATGGCTTATCTGACATCGACAGTCGGGCCGCGGTGCGGCTCGCGGAATATCGCATTCACGGCGGTTCGCGCCATCGCGTCGGGACGCTCATGGGGGAATATTAGATGACAATTTCGGAGTTATTGCTCTACTGCATGGCCAAGCCTGGCGCGGAGCAAAGCGTACACAGCGACTGGAAGGCGACGCAGATTAAAGTGTCGGACGTGCTGTTTGCGATGGTCAAGGAGGTGGAGGATAAGCGCCCCGCGGTGTCGTTGAAGGCCAGCCCGGAACTTGCCGAGCTTCTGCGGGAGCAGCACGTAGACGTGCGCCCTAGCCGGCACTTGAACAAGGCCCACTGGAGTACGGTATTCCTTGACGGTTCGCTGCCGGATTCGCAGATTTACTACCTGGTCGACGCCTCTTATCAGCAGGCGATTAGGCTGCTGTCGGAGCCGACCCGACAGCAGCTTTCGCAGTGATTAGCTCAGCAACGGCTTGAGGAAATGCGCGGTGTGCGAGGCTTCGCACTCGGCAACCGTCTCTGGGGTCCCGGAGACGAGAATTTCCCCGCCGCCGCTGCCGCCTTCCGGGCCGAGGTCCACAATCCAGTCCGCAGTTTTGATGACGTCCAGGTTGTGCTCAATGACCACGATGGTGTTGCCCTGATCGCGCAGCTGATGCAGAACGTCCAGCAGCTGCTGGATATCGGCGAAGTGCAGACCGGTGGTCGGCTCATCGAGAATATACAGCGTCTGGCCGGTTCCGCGCTTCGACAGCTCGCGCGCCAGCTTCACGCGCTGAGCCTCGCCGCCGGAGAGCGTGGTCGCCGACTGGCCAAGACGGATATAGGTCAGGCCTACGTCCATCAGGGTTTGCAGCTTACGCGCCAGCGCAGGGACGGCGTCAAAGAACTCGCGCGCCTCTTCGATGGTCATATCCAGCACTTCATGGATAGTCTTACCCTTGTACTTAATCTCCAGCGTTTCGCGGTTATAGCGCTTGCCCTTGCACTGGTCGCACGGCACGTAGATATCCGGCAGGAAGTGCATCTCGACCTTGATAACGCCATCGCCCTGGCAGGCTTCGCAGCGGCCGCCGCGAACGTTAAAGCTAAAGCGCCCCGGCGTGTAGCCGCGTGAACGTGATTCCGGCACGCCGGCGAACAGTTCGCGTACCGGCGTAAACACGCCGGTATAGGTTGCCGGGTTAGAGCGCGGCGTACGGCCAATGGGGCTCTGGTCGATATCGATAACCTTATCGAAATGCTCCAGCCCCTGCACGTCGCGATAGGGCGCCGGTTCGGCGATAGTCGCGCCGTTGAGCTGGCGCTGGGCTATCGGGAACAGCGTATCGTTAATCAGCGTTGATTTACCGGAACCGGAGACGCCGGTAATGCAGGTAAACAGGCCCACTGGCAGCGTCAGCGTAACGTCCTTCAGGTTGTTACCGCGCGCGCCGGTCAGCTTCAGCACCTTCTGCGGGTCGGCGGCTACGCGCTGCTCAGGCACCGCAATCTTGCGCTTGCCGCTCATGTACTGCCCGGTCAGGGATTCAGGCACCGCCATAATATCCTGCAGCGTGCCCTCAGCCACCACCTGCCCGCCGTGTACGCCAGCGCCGGGGCCGATATCGATCACGTGGTCAGCGGCGCGAATCGCGTCCTCATCATGCTCAACGACAATGACCGTATTGCCCAGGTTACGCAGGTGAACCAGCGTCCCAAGCAGGCGTTCGTTGTCGCGCTGATGCAGGCCGATGGACGGCTCGTCGAGCACGTACATGACGCCGACCAGCCCGGCGCCGATCTGGCTGGCCAGACGAATACGCTGGGCTTCGCCGCCGGACAGCGTCTCCGCCGAACGCGAGAGCGTCAGGTAGTTCAGGCCGACGTTGACGAGGAACTTCAGGCGATCGCCGATCTCCTTCAGCACCTTTTCCGCGATTTGCGCCCGCTGGCCGGAGAGCTTCAGGTTGGTGAAGAAGTCCATCGCATGGCCAATGCTCATATCGGAGATTGTCGGCAGCGGCGTATTTTCGACGAAGACGTGGCGCGCTTCGCGGCGCAGACGGGTGCCATCACAGCTGGTACAGGAGCGGTTGCTGATAAACTTCGCCAGCTCTTCGCGCACCGCGCTGGATTCGGTCTCTTTGTAGCGGCGTTCCATATTGTGCAGAACGCCTTCGAACGGATGGCGGCGCACGGAGGTGTCGCCGCGATCGTTCATGTACTTGAATTCAATATTCTCTTTGCCGGAGCCGAACAGAATGACTTTCTGCACGTCGGCATTGAGGGTGCCCCAGGGCGCTTCGATATCGAACTGGTAATGCTCGGCCAGCGACTTCAGCATCTGGAAATAGTAGAAGTTACGCCGATCCCAGCCGCGGATCGCCCCGCCCGCCAGCGACAGCTCCGGGTTTTGGATCACGCGTTCGGGATCGAAATACTGCTGCACGCCAAGGCCGTCGCAGGTGGGGCAGGCGCCGGCCGGGTTGTTGAAGGAGAACAGGCGAGGTTCCAGTTCGCGCATGCTGTAGCCGCAAATCGGACAGGCGAAGTTGGCGGAGAACAGCAGCTCATCCGCTTTCGGGTCGTCCATATTGGCAACAACGGCGGTTCCGCCGGAGAGATCCAGCGCCGTTTCAAACGATTCGGCCAGCCGCTGGGCGAGATCGTCACGCACCTTGAAGCGATCGATAACCACTTCAATGGTGTGTTTCTTCTGCAGCTCAAGCTTTGGCGGATCGGAGAGATCGCAAACTTCGCCGTCGATCCTCGCGCGGATATAGCCCTGGCTCGCCAGGTTCTCCAGGGTCTTGGTATGCTCGCCTTTACGCTCTTTGATAATCGGCGCCAGCAGCATCAGGCGCTGGCCTTCCGGCTGGGAAAGCACGTTATCGACCATCTGGCTGACGGTTTGCGCCGCCAGCGGGACGTCGTGGTCCGGGCAGCGCGGTTCGCCGACGCGGGCGTAAAGCAGACGCAGATAGTCGTGAATTTCGGTAATAGTGCCTACCGTAGAGCGAGGGTTATGGGACGTTGATTTCTGTTCGATGGAAATCGCCGGCGACAGCCCCTCGATATGGTCGACATCCGGCTTCTCCATCAGCGACAGGAACTGACGCGCGTAGGCGGAGAGTGATTCAACGTAGCGGCGCTGCCCTTCGGCATACAGCGTGTCGAAAGCCAGTGAGGATTTGCCTGACCCTGAAAGCCCGGTGACGACAATCAGCTTGTCGCGGGGGATAACGAGGTTGATGTTTTTGAGATTATGGGTGCGGGCGCCCCGAACTTCGATCTTATCCATTCACCTTTCCCGGTAGGTAGATACACGGATTGCCTGGTTTGTATGAAGAACAAACGGCGGAAACGGCTAATTATGGCACAATCCGACCTGTTTGAATATACAGTATTGGAATGGCAGCGTGGGTTGATGGTGAAAAATTGTATAGCGATAAGATGTTTACTGGAATCGACGTCCCAGCTATCTAAAAGGGCCTTTGTGGTGTTAGAATTACCGGTTTACACTTATTAAGAAACGTATTCAGGAGATTCGATCATGGCCAGCAGAGGCGTAAACAAGGTGATTCTCGTCGGTAATCTGGGGCAGGACCCGGAAGTACGCTACATGCCAAGTGGCGGCGCCGTCGCCAACTTCACGCTGGCGACTTCCGAATCCTGGCGCGATAAGCAGACCGGCGAAATGAAAGAACAGACCGAATGGCACCGCGTTGTGCTGTTCGGCAAGCTGGCTGAAGTGGCCGGCGAATACCTGCGTAAAGGTTCGCAGGTTTATATCGAAGGCCAGCTGCGTACCCGCAAATGGACCGATCAGTCCGGTACTGAGAAGTACACCACTGAGATCGTGGTCAACGTTGGCGGCACCATGCAGATGCTGGGTGGCCGTCAGGGCGGCGGCGCTCCGGCAGGCGGCGGCCAGCAGCAGGGCGGTTGGGGTCAGCCTCAGCAGCCACAGCAGCAGCCGCAGGGTGGCAACCAGTTCAGCGGCGGCGCGCAGTCTCGTCCGCAGCAGCAGGCTCCGGCAGCACCTTCTAATGAACCGCCGATGGATTTCGACGACGACATCCCGTTCTGAAGATGACCTTAGAGTTATCTGTAAAGAATGTAAATATAGGCCCCTGTTAATTCAGGGGTTTTTTGTTTCTAGCGCCGGGAAAAGTGTCTTGTATAAATTGGTAATTTTTCACATATAGTCTACCTTGTAATTATGTAATGTTTATGGGTTGTGGGCGCATGGAAAAGAACTACAGAGTTACAACATTTGTCATGGATAGTGGCGAGCGCTATTGCATGGTAGTGGATCGTGCTTCTGGCCTTCCTATGTATTATCCAACTTTGTTTTTAACAACCCAAATCCGCAATAAAGGCAATGCCTTCTCAACGACGCTAGCTGCTGCTAACAACCTAGTCTTGTTGTTACGCTTTCTAGAGAGTCGTGACATTAACCTTGAAGAACGGTTATTGACCAAAGATTTCTTCAAGCCACATGAGATGGACGATCTGCGAGATTTTGCTCAGCGCAAGCAAGGCAGGATACCATCAAAAGCGTTCTCCAACCCTTGGCTGGATGATGAGTTGGTCAATATCGTGGATAACGGAACACAACATTCCCGCCTAACAACGTTTGCCAACTATTTACGCTGGTATGCTATGCATATCTTAAAGATGCCTGAGCAGGATGTTGTCGAACAGATCAAGACTATGGCGACGCAAATAAAGGTGCGCCGACCGTCTAAAAAGAGCAGAAACAGTACATTGCAAGACAGGTCTTTGAGTGATGTTCAATTGGATGTGCTATTTGAGACGATCAAGCTCGATTCAGAGTGGAATCCTTTTTCAATTGATGTGCAGCGCCGCAATCGGCTGATGATCTTGCTTCTGTATCATCTGGGCATCCGAGGTGGCGAATTGTTAAACATCAGAATACAGGACATAGATTTTAGCTCTAACAGGATCCGTATCGTTAGGCGAGCAGATGAACGAGCTGATTCTAGAACCAATGAGCCTAATGCCAAAACCAGAGAACGGCTCATACCGTTGGCTGAATCCTTAGCTCAAGAACTGCACAGTTATATCACCAAAGATCGCCGAAAAGTCCAAAATGCAAAGAAAAATGACTATCTGTTTGTGACTTACAAGCGTGGGCCAACTGTCGGAAACCCTATCTCCAAGGCGGGTTATCACAAAATATTTTCCTTGGTCAAAGATGTATCGCCGCAATTGTACACAGTGACTGGACACTCGCTCCGCCATACATGGAATCGTAAGTTTTCAGAAAGAATGGATGCCATGGATGAGCCAGTCAGCGAAGAACGACAAGAGCAAATCCGTGCGTACTTACAAGGTTGGAAACCGGGCTCAGGAACCGCAGCGACTTACAACAAGCGTTTCATTCAGCGAAAAGGTTTTGAGGCCGCCTTGGCTTTACAAGAGGGAAATGGCACTCGCTTACCAAAGGACATGAAGATTGATGATGAATAACATCTTACCAGCATTGCCTACCGATAAAATACCTGCAAAATCAAATGGATACTTTTTCATGTTGCATGAAACTATGTGGAGATTAGATAAAAACAACAATATTTCGGTTGGTATGATACATGACCTTCTGGATCCTGAGACTCTGAGTGGGTTTCTTCATACCCTGTCATTTTATGCCAGGAACCTGTCCGCGGGATACACGAGACATATTTTCTTGTGTTTCTTAGACATGATTCGTGCAACTAAAGCTACTCGTATTGACGATATCATGTTGATTGGATACAGGTCTTCTTTGGATGCGGCTCATGAGCATGAGTTAGGCAGCGTTAGTGTTCTACTGCGAAAGTGGCACAAGCTGGGCTATCCCGGTGTTAGCAAGAACGTGGCGTGTTTGCTGGAGGGGTGGAGATTAAAAGGGGGGCGTAAGGGGGATGCGGTTAAGCGATTGGATCCTCTAGAGGGGCCGCTGACGGATAATGAACTTCAAGCGTTTAACGAAGCGGTTGTACGAGCTTATGAAAAGAGCGTAATAACCATCGCTCAGTTGGCTATGGCTCTCAGCATCAGTCATACGGGACGTCGCTCAATCCAGATCTCGCAGCTGCGCGTGGTTGATATTCTCTGCGGAGAAAATGAAAAGGGTGAACCCTTCTATGTGTTGAATGTGCCGCGAGCTAAGCAACGTAGCAGCTTTTTTCGCGAAAGCTTCAAACCCTATGCTATGACTCTCGAACTATGGGCAGTCCTGAGTGCTCAGGCAAGAAATGCAGTTACTCTGGTTGAGAATCGTCTCGGGATTGAATTGCAGGAAGCTGACCGGCAGCAGATCCCTCTATTTCCTGATCTTGATGTGCTAGCGACTATCCAATCCCCTTATGAATTCTGCCAACTGCTTGCCACTGACAAACTCCACATACCAGCAGCAGATATAACCGAGACACTCCAGTACATCGTAGAAAAGTCCGATATCCGGTCGGAACGGACCGGCGAGCTATTGCATATCAATGCTCGTCGTTTTCGTTATACCACGGGCACACGAGCTGCTCGGGAGGGCTTTGGCGAGTTGGTGATTGCGGAACTGCTCGACCATACGGACACCCAAAACGCAGGCGTTTATATCAAAAATATCCCCGAACATGTGAAAAAGCTGGATGAAGCGGTTGGCTTCCAATTGGCACCATACGCTCAGGCTTTTGTCGGGGTACTTGTCGATTCAGAGAGGGACGCGCATCGAGGTAATGACCCTACTAGTCGTATTCGGACCGAAATGGGACAGGGCGTTGGTACTTGTGGAGAACATGGCTTTTGTGGTGCCAATGTTCCTATTCCTTGTTACACCTGCATGCATTTCCAGCCTTGGCTGGATGGCCCACATGAGGATGTCTATCAGGGCTTGCTTAATGAGCGTGAGCGGGTGAAAGAGATAACTGGCGACATCCAGATTGCTGCCGTGCTTGATCGTAGCATCATCGCGGTGGCAGATGTGATTATGCGTTGCGCTAAACGTCGTGAAGAGCTTGGTAAAGAGGGATTAATTACCAATGGCTGAGATTTTCCAGTTCAAGCCAAAGGCTATTCTGACGGCAGCAGAAAACCTTGGAGCATTCATAGCCAAGTGCCGAGATCAACTGACTGTATTCGGATCCGAACTCAATTGGGATGCTGACCTGCTCCCTGTTGATTAACACACTGCGATGCTAGTAATGTCTTCATAAGCCACATGAGGACATCCCCATGAAGAAGCGTTTTTCCGACGAACAGATCATCAGTATTCTCCGCGAGGCCGAGGCTGGCATTCCCGCCCGTGAGCTTTGCCGTAAGCATGCTATTTCTGACGCGACCTTTTACACCTGGCGTAAGAAGTTTGGTGGCATGGAAGTACCGGAAGTAAAACGCCTTAAGTCGCTTGAAGAAGAGAACGCCCGTCTCAAGAAGTTGCTTGCAGAAGCCATGCTGGATAAGGAGGCGTTACAGGTGGCGTTGAGCCGAAAGTACTGACGACAGACCACAAGCGGGAAGCTGCTGTAGTGATGTGTGAAGCGACGGGTCTGTCGCAACGCCGAGCCTGCAGGCTGGTTGGTTTGTCCCTGTCGACCTGCCGCTATGAGGCGCAGCGTCCGGCGGCTGATGTGCATTTATCCGGACGCATCACTGAGCTGGCGCTTGAGCGCAGGCGTTTCGGTTACCGCCGTATATGGCAACTACTGCGTCGGGAAGGCCTGCATGTTAATCACAAGCGCGTGTACCGCCTTTATCACCTCAGTGGCCTGGGTGTTAAGCGCAGACGACGTCGTAAAGGACTGGCAACAGAACGTCTGCCACTGCTCCGTCCGGCTGCTCCTAACCTGACGTGGTCGATGGATTTCGTCATGGACGCACTGGCTACCGGACGCAGAATAAAGTGCCTGACCTGCATCGATGATTTCACGAAGGAATGCCTGACAGTCACTGCCGCCTTCGGTATATCAGGAGCTCAGGTCACACGCATTCTGGACAGTATTGCGTTATTTCGTGGCTATCCGGCAACGATCAGAACAGATCAGGGACCAGAATTTACCTGCCGGGCACTGGACCAGTGGGCTTTTGAGCATGGCGTTGAGCTTCGGCTTATTCAGCCGGGTAAGCCGACACAGAACGGGTTTATCGAAAGCTTTAATGGTCGATTTCGGGATGAGTGTCTGAACGAGCACTGGTTCAGCGATATCGTTCACGCCAGGAAAATCATTAACGACTGGCGGCAGGACTATAACGAGTGCCGGCCTCATTCCTCACTGAATTATCGGACGCCAGCGGAATTTGCAGCGGGCTGGCGAAATGGAAAAATTGAAGGTAAACAAACCGACATTACTAACTGACGATTGTGTTTAATACTGGGGGCAGGTCAATGCGCCTGTGTGGCCAAACATAACTGTGTTCGCCAAGTTGGGCGTTACTACTCGCAAACCAAAACCCCAAGAGATGCAAGATCCAGAGTTCATCGATTTCGCTAAAGCTTATTTCCGTTACCAGCAGGGGCATCATCCCACGGGGACAAAAAATGAAAGTAAGGCCCTCCGAGCGGTTGAGGCGTCTTTGCTTCAAGTAAACGGGAGTGCAAATATTGATGGCCTGTCAATTACTGTGCTTGATGAAGCAGCTGAATTGGCAAGGCAGCACTACTCAGATGGCTCAGCATATAGTTGCGGCCGTGAGATTGAGCGGCTGGCTAAGTTTGTAGCTGAAAACCAGCTTGTACCAAACGCTATACAAGATTGGGTCAATCCAATTCAGCGTGCTAGTGATAAGAATAAAACAGGCAGAGAGGCGAAGAAAAATAGAGAGGAGAAACTGCCCTGTGATATTGCTCTCAATGCGCTGGCCGAAATTTTTGCCACTAATCCAATTAATGAGAGGGATATATTCACATCATCGGTGTTTGCGATGTTGATGTCAGCACCATCACGCATTACTGAAGTTTTGGCTCTACCTGCGGATTGCGAGGTATTTGAAACTGATCGCGAAGGTATAGAACGTTATGGCTGGCGTTTCTTTGCCGGGAAAGGTTACGAGGGTGATATAAAGTGGATACCAAGCGTTATGGTCGAAGTAGCCAAAACTGCCATCGCCAGAGTGAAAACTCTATCACAGAATGCCCGAAGCCTAGCCAAGTGGATTGAGAATAACCCTAACAAGTTTTACCGTCATATTGACTGTCCTGATGTTGCTGATGATAAGCCATTAACGATGGAGGAGTCTTGTATAGCTCTCGGTCTTGCTTGTGAATCCAAAAAGCAATGTCATTCTTCTCTTTATAATCGAGGACTAGTCCAAAAAGATGGTGTGCACACGCTAAATAGTTTGTGGCAGCATACTTTGGCGCGTTTGCCTGATAGTTTTCCGTGGTTCGATAAAGACAAAGGTATTATGTACAGTAATGCTTTGTTTGCACTGAATGCTAATCAGTTTCATGGAAACCGAGGCTGCCTGCCGGTTGAATTGCACAAACCAACCCATAATTTTTTTAACAATGATCTTACGCCTCGTGAGGCCATTGAAGGAAAACATGCCAGTATCTTTGATCGCCATGGTTATCGTACTGAAAATGGAGAGCGGGTCAAATTGACCTCGCATCAGGCTCGACACCTGCTCAACACCATTGCCCAGCGTGGAGGACTGTCAAACTTGGAAATTGCCAAGTGGTCTGGACGGGCAGACGTGAAGCAGAATCGAACCTACAACCACATGACTGAATACGAACTGGTTGGCATGGCTGAACGCCTTGATCCCACAAAAGCGCTATTTGGGCCTGTTGGCGAAGTGGCAAAGCATCTGCCCGTGACTATGCAGGAGTTGAATACCTTAGAGCATGCCGCAGTCCATGTGACGGAGTATGGCTACTGTGTGCATGATTACACCATGAGTCCTTGTGAGAAGTTCCGAGATTGCGTCAACTGTACTGAGCAGGTTTGTATCAAGGGCGATGATACAGAAAAATCAGACCGAATTAAAAAGCGGCTGGTGAAGTCGGAACGATTATTTTCGCTTGCTGAAACGGCTGTGGCAAGCGGCGAGATGGGGGCTGACCGCTGGTATCAGTACCATAAGAAGACCGTTACCAGGCTTCGGGAACTAGTCGCCATTTTAGAAGATCCAAACATTGAAAATGGTACCCAGATTAAGCTCTTGGGCAATGATTTCAGCCAGCTTCGCCGTGTTGTCGCAAAGACTTCTATTGAGGCCATCGAGCAAAAAGGCAAAGAAAGTGAAGAAGCTGTGATGTTAGATAATTTGACAACTTTGTTAGGGGGGGGCCTTGGCTAAGCATCTGGACAATCGAGACATTAACGCCATCGTGAATCTAATTCGAGGATGGCAGGAACCAAAACTGTCCTGGTCAGCAATCTGTGAGGCGGCAGAACCATTGGTCGGAAAGTTGCCGTCAAGACAGTCCCTTAATGCACATGAGGCAATAGTGACTGCCTATCAAACAAAGAAAGAAGCGCTTAAAGGCCGTGGCCCCAAAAATCCGCGTCCAGCTAGTTTGAACATTGCAGCCGCTAGGATTGTGAAGCTTGAGAACGAAATCGAAGAGCTGAAGGAAGAGAACCGGATGTACAAACAACAGTTTGTGATCTGGCAATACAATGCATACAAACATGGAATGAAGGAGCATCAACTTAATGCGCAGTTGACGAAGATTGACCGGGAGAGAACTGATGGTGAAAAACGTTAACTTTTCAACTTAGCGGTGCTAAAAAACTAGATACAGTTTTTCTGAATAATGACTATTGTGCTTTATACCATTATCTAATTAAAAAATCCGAATTGGTGACTAAATTGTTAAATAAACAAAAAAGATTTAAAATAAAACCAACGCATGAAATTGTAAGTTCTGTCTTGAACCCAAGCCGCTTTTTAGGTAGTAAAATTGATGCAAAGAAGGCCTGTTTTAGCGATTTTGTCTGCCGTTCAAATGATGAAGACTTTAACAGGGCTATAAATATAATCCTTCGGGATGAAGAAATATCAAACGCGTTAAATCAGAATGTTAAATTTATTAAAGAGGCGTTTTCTAGAACTATTGTTTCAGCGAATAATGTTAGTAATGCACGAATAATAAAATTATATAATGCTATTCTTTTGAGTAAAATTGATAGTCTCAGATTATATATTGATGCTAAGCAAAAAGTGGAAGAGTTGTTTGTCCATGGTGACCTTAATCAAGCAATAAATATACTGGATGAGTTAAATGAAAATTTAGGCTTTTCCATTTGGGAAATGGAAGTCAGGTTTGCAATATACACAATTAGAAAAGAATATAGTGCCATAACTGAATATCTTGAAAAAATAAAAGGTGAGACAGATGATGAGTTTCTACGGGATATTGCAAGGGTAATAGCATGGAAATCTCAAAGCGTCGATCCTAGTCTTATTATGGAAACTATGGTTCGTAGGCCAAATAAAGAGTTTATAGATGGAAATGCTTTTATTATAGCTGCATTTTATTCACTTACATGTCTTCATTATCCACTCTACAACGATGTTGATTTAATGCATAGTATGAAATGGTTGCAACTATTACCTACTATAGATTTATTTAATGCTGTAAAAAAAATCACAGTATATGGAATGGGTAATGGGTGCCTAAGTGAGATTGAAAAAAATTCTTTAAGAGATCTGTTCGCATCCTTGAATAAGGAGTTGAACTTACGTGATTTACGAGAGATAGTAACTGCAATTTCTTCAGAAAATTCGGTTCAGAGTACTTTGCCAATAACTGATGATATCATATTAAATTATAGCGAGGGAAATTACAAATATGTTATAGATGCAGTGGAAACAAGACTAAATAGCCTTGATGATATTATAACAAAAATTAATATTTTTGCTAAATCATACATCCATTCGAATAGGAAACCAAATGGGCTACCTATTTTCCTGAATGAAGTCATCAATAATCTCATTAGCATATACTCTCTAAAGGATGCAAATCAGGCGATAATGCAGCAGGTTGGGTTGATTGTAAAATATTCAGTGCTAGATATTTCCGATCATTTAATGATAAGTGTTTTAAAATCTGCACCGTATTTCCTTTCAGCTCAGCAGAAAGATGGAATTATCTTTAAATTAAAGTTTCTGGAAAAACAGCTTACCCCGCTTGCATGCCACCTTGATGAATCACCTTCACTATATGAAAACTACTCCTTGGATTTAAATGTCGAACATTTAATAAGGAAGAAAACTGCAATTTTTGCTGTTTTAAATAATGATGAAAAAATGTTGGATAAAGTTAAAGACTATTATGAGGTTGCACCTATTAAGAAAGATGCAATTGAGCTTATGGTTGAATGCTTTATTCGATGCAGTGATAAAAAATCGTTAATTGAGTACGCTTCAAATGAATTGATTATAAATCCAAACTCAAATATATGCTTGCCTTTGAAAGATATTGTTGGTTATGTTAGCGAAAATAACTTATATACTATTGATTCTGTAATTTGCAGCTATTATTATAATAAGTTTTCATCAGAGGATAACAGCTCTGTTTTGAATGAGGTTTTTGAAGAGTATATAATTTCTCGCGATGTTTTTCGTCCAAGTGAATTAGTTACTGGTGAATTATCTAAAAAAGAAATAATACTTTTAAATGAGATTTCTAAAATTGACGTAATGGATTATTTAGGTTGTTTCGATAATGATAATGATTTGAAAATAGAAAGGATGAAAATTTTAAATAAACTCGTGTCCGCAGGTTTTTTATCTCAAACAAATGTTGATGGTGAATGTAAAATGATCGTAGACGACATTCTCATCGAAAATGAAGCAGCAAAATTTAATGATGCTAAAATATATATTGATACTAGATCTATTTTAAATAAAAGAAAGAATGATATAGAGTCGTTACTTCATAAGTATAAAAATAGCTTAGAAGAGGATCAAGTTAATGACAATGTACAATATGAAATTGAATCTATGGCAATACTTAAAGGCAGCAAAAATGAAATTCTAACAAGAATGATGAACATACTTCTTGTTGAATATTTTAATAATAAAGAGGTCGGCTTGGATAAAAATTTAAGCTCAGAAATAAGACATGGTTTTTTTGGTAATTTAATTTGTTCAGGACCTCAAAACAGACACCTGCTTACAGAATTAGATGGAAGTGGTAAATATAAATCCAATCAATATTGGTTGGAATACTATAAAATGATAAGTTCAGAAATATTAAATAAAGTTGATGCCTTGTTAGTTAAGTTTAGTGAGGATTTTAATCAAATTATAGAAAAAGCAGAACAGTGGATGAAAGTATCTCTTAACAGTGATGATACTGATAGAGTTTTTGTGTTCAACTTTACTGTTGAAGAATTTAATATGATAAGAGATCTGGCAGATGCCTCTGTCAGTGTTGATGAAATTACAAATAGTATGTTTCATTTATTTAATGAAAAGCTGCTAAGTTGCCTTGATACCATGAAGTCAAAATTAAATGAGGTTTTTGCTTCTCAGGTGGATGATTTGTTTACTGACCTTATCGATAATATAAATGCCGCGAAAAGTACAACCGGTATGAATTATTTGTTGGAGGAAATCAGATTGGCAAATACCGAGGTTAAAGAGAATATACGAACTGTATGCGAGTGGTTTTCCCTTAAAAAATCCGTAGATTTCGAAAGTATCGAATTAGATAAATTAATTCGATTAGCAGAGCGTTGCTTCAAACAAATTAATAGTTGTGATATTGAAATTCATGTTGAATCGCACTTGAATCATAAAATTGATGGCGGTCAATTATATGCGCTTGTGTTTTGTATCCTTAATTGTTTTAATAACTCATATAAATATTCAAGTGAAAATAGAGATATATATGTTGAAATCACTGGTGAAGAGAGTAAGTGTTTTTCCATTAAAATACTTAATGAGATAAGTAATAGCACGTTGCAGTATCTGCAGAATGGAGGAATTGATCTTTTGATAAGTAAGTTAGCAGATGCTGACAATAATGATTTACTAACAAAAGAAGGTGGTTCAGGGTTATACAAATCACTTCATGGGTTGAAAACTGTTTCAAGTAAATATAATTTGCAGCCAATGATTGTTAATGATAAGTTCTGTGTAGAGGTTACATATGGGTATTGATATACTTGTTGTTGAAGATAATGAATACAAACGGAAACGAATTGTTGAAGTTATCAAATCTGATTTCAATGATTGCATTGTGACTGAATCATACTCCTTTACTTCAGCTTGGAAGTTTATATCTGAACATGTTTTTGATGTTATTTTATTAGATATGAGCTTGCCTACTTTTGATAAAACAGACTCTGACCCTGGAGGAGTTTTTAGAATTTTTGGAGGGAAAGAGTTAGCCCGGAAAATGGGAAAAAGAAATGTAAAATCAAAGTTTATTTTTATTACGCAGTATAAGAGTTTTAGTGATAATATTAACTCTTATTCTTATGACGATTTGAAGTCAGAACTATTGTGTAAGTACAGTTCTAATTGCCTAGGTTTCATACTCTACAGTAATACTAAAAGTGAATGGCGTGATGAACTTGTTAAGTCAATAAAAGAGTTAGAAAAGTGAAAATTTTAATAGTTGATGATAATGCTGCAAGATGTGAAGAAGTTAAGGCTCTTTTACAAGAAGAACTAGGAATTGGCGAGCCTGATATTTATACAGCATATAACACACAATCGGCTAAAACTTTGATGAGAAGTATTAGATTCGATTTCTTGATTTTAGATGTGGTTTTGCCAAAGAGAGATGAGCCACCATGTGCTGAATTTGGCCTTGCCCTATTAAATGATATTAAGAAAAGGCCTACAATTAAAAAGCCTGGTAAAATTGTTGGTATTACAGCCCAATTTGAAGATCTTGAGTCTTTTAGAACACAATTTGATTCTCATTGTGAAGTATTAATCGAAGCATCTACTCGCTCAAAAGATTGGAAAGGTAAGATTTTACAAGCTGTTAAATTTGAAAACTCGAAACTTATATCGAAGTATACTACTGAAAGAAATGTCACCTGCTTATCCGTTCACGGAATAAGAACCAGAGGTGAGTGGCAGCAAAAATTCAAGAAAATTGTAGAGTCCAATGTTGACACGGTCAGTTTTGAAAGCTACAAATATGGATACTTTACTGTATTGTCTTTTATGATACCATTCTTAAGACAGATAAAAGTCAATTCATTCAGTAAAGAACTAAAAAGGATAAATCTTCAAGGTAAAGAAATTTTTATATTTTGCCATAGCTTTGGGACATATATTACTGTTAATGCTATCTCCAAATTATTGTCCGAAGGAACTACAGTCAATATCAAGATGCTGGTTTTATCTGGTAGCGTTCTTCCATCAAACTATGATTTTCATAAGATAATGACTTTGACAGATATGAAGTTGATAAACGATTGTGGCTGTGATGATAGAATTCTTCTTCTTTCTGAAGGGCTTGTACCAAATACAGGTATGGCAGGAAGGGTAGGATTCTATGGGCTTAATAATGCAAGGTTTGTAAATAGATTTTTTAAAGGTGGACATAGTCATTATTTTGATGAAGGTAGTGGATTCATGGAAAAATATTGGCTGCCTCTATTCTATGGCGATTCTAATATAGAAGTGATAGATCAGAGATGTGACAGTATTGTTACCTCTGGTATTATTGAGAAAGTTACATCTGGGCTTGGGAAAGTTAAGGGTATAATATATCTCACAGCCTTGTTTTTTTGTTTTTATTATTTTTGCATGAAATGATTTACGCAATTTAACTCCGCGGTTCTTAATGTTTCTGTGGAGTTAATTAGAATGCGATTAAGATTATAAAAAGAATGAGTTCTACTAATCAATAGGCGGTGATGCCTCTGAATAGTTGGATTTTATGATATCCTGCCCTCATTTGAGGTATTCCCATGGCTACTGTAACTATCCATTGTCCCCGCTGTGATTCTGATGAGGTTCCCAAGAAAAGTATGTTGCTCCACTTCCAATTTCCGCATGCAAATGTCTCATCTATATCGCACTCGTCATAGAATATACCACCACAGTGATGCCGTTCACGGTGGATAAGGTTTTTGATTTCTCGGGTTTTAGCGCGGCGTTTACGTCGCGAAAGGGAGGTGAATACTCTGTGTTTCCGCTTCATGTGTGCTAACTCCGCGTTTTTTCGCTGGAAAAAGCCCAACCAGGTAGAGTATATGTTTAAGTACATGTTTAATTAGGGTAACGGAAGTTTTATCCCTAAGAACGATTGTTTTATCTGTAATAGGTAATTTATTCAATACGTTAATTGAGGTGGTGCCGTAATTATGGACACTTTCTGTCCTCACGACGAGGTCTGCTCGAAGGACCTTAGGCTGACGCTACCGAGATGACTATCAAGACAAATCATGACTAATGTTAGTTAAAAAAATAGCACCTGATACCTGCACATAAAGCAAACAATTTTTCTATACACCGACAAAATTTATTGATATACAAATATCAAATATATTAATAATTGTAACATGAGGTGTCTATGTCAGGCTCTGGTGGGGGTAGCTTTGGCGGCCAGTTCGGTCAGGATGATTTTGAAGTGACTTGTGAAAAACTTACGATTGATACTCAGTTAAGTTCGCCTGATCCGCATGTCGTAGCGCAGCTGTCAATCGGCGTGATTATGGGGATTATGCAAATCAATTCAAATGGGACTCTGCTAACGGTTGCTATGCACAACGGTATGCAGGCTGGGGGTATCGCTTCTCCCTACATCCAGCGCCTCCGTGACTGTATGAGTAATGGTACTACCTATGTTGCTAAAGTGACCGCCATTAACGGTGGTCAGGTCAGGGTCAGTGTGTACGCGATATGAGCAACAGCAAAACGGTCAGTACGGAGATCATAACTATTGCAGGCGGTACCTATCATGAAATTATCCTTTATCCAGGAAATCACCAGGTTTACGGTTCAGCGGGAAGGGCGGCATCAGCACTGGCAACGCTCGGTGTAAACGTTGATTTGTACACCTACGCTGATGAAGTAGTCAATTCGGTTCTTCGAGAACGCGCCTGTTTTGAAAACTTCACGCTTCATACGAATGAAGTACGTGAATCCGTCATATTCCATTATGAGCATGGGCTGGCGGAACCTCGAATTTTCAATTACCCGGACACCCCTTACCCGGCCATTACAGTGAAAGCGCCCTGTATTCTACGCTATGGAATGCTGGAGGGATCCGCTGTAATCGACGCGGAATACGCAGTATATGATCCCCAGAATGTGACCAATCCGGAGCCATTCACAGCAAACGGATCCAGAGCAAAGCACCTCGCATTGATCCTTAATCGCTATGAGGCGAAGACCCTTAGTGGTCAGAGTGAATTATCCGACAGAGAGCATGCAGAGTTTCTCTACGAAAGTGGTCATGCCGAAGTCATCATTATCAAGCAGGGCCCAGCCGGTGCACTCATCTGCGATAAAGGGAAAATATCCTATATCCCTGCCTATGAGACAAGTCGGGTCAACAAAATTGGATCTGGTGACGCATTCGTAGCCTATTTTTCCCGTGAGTGGATGCTGAACAAAAAAACAGCCCACGATGCTGCGAATTATGCCTCACTTGCCACCGCATGCTACTGCGAAAGCGGACTTTTTCCTTCAGCAGAAGGGCTGGCTGCTTTCAGTTCCAGCCCCATCAAGCTTTCTCAGGCGTTCATTGAGGGTGGCAACAGAAAAGTCTATCTGGCTGGCCCCTTCTTTACCTTGGCACAGCTCTGGCTTGTTGAGCAAGCGCGACGGAACCTGAGCGATCTTGGGCTGGACGTTTTTTCCCCCTACCACATGGTTGGACACGGACCCGCAGAAGAAGTAGTCGAAAAGGATCTTGATGCGATACGGCAGGCCGACATCGTTTTTGCAATAGGTGATGCACTCGACTCCGGCACCATCTATGAAGTCGGTTACGCACGGGCGCTAGGCACCCCGGTGGTGTTCTATGCCGAGAACGAATCGGAAGAGGATCAGAAAATGATGGAAGGATCAGGATGTATCTTGAGCAAAGATTACGTCACAGCAATTTATAAAACGCTCTGGGTGGCCGCTCAAAAATGAAAACCGCACTTTTACTTTCTGGCGGAATGGACTCCATTGCTATTGCCTGGTGGAAGCGCCCGGATATAGCACTGACACTCGACTACGGTCAGCAAGCCGCCAATGCCGAAATTAAAGCTGCCACTGCCACCTGTGAGGCCCTTGGAATTGAGCATCACATTATACGCATTGACTGCCGTTCGCTGGGATCAGGGGATATGGCTGGTACCGCTATGGATCCGAATGCACCATCGAGCGATTGGTGGCCGTATCGTAACCAGATGCTCATCTCGCTGGCGGCCATGAAGGCAATAACGCTTGGCGTCACGCACCTGTGGATCGGCACAGTGAAGTCAGATGAAACGCATCTAGATGGTACCATAGGCTTTATCAGCAGAATCAGTGAGCTTATGTCGTTTCAGGAAGGAGGCATGGTTGTCGAAGCTCCGGCAATTACGTTATCAACCTCTGAGTTGATCAGAATTTCAGATGTTACGCCAGGTGGCCTCGCTTGGGCCCATAGCTGCCATAAGGCAAACATCCCATGCGGCAACTGCCGGGGGTGCAATAAGTATTTTCAGGTTCTGGATGATGTCGGATATGACTTGGACCGTTCCCGCTAGTCCTGTTCCTCGTGAACAGCCACTCAGCTATCAACCCGTTAACTGGCCCGCCGGAGATCCGTTTTTTCTGCCGTCTCCTTCGGAGAATGCAGTGCTTCCCGGATTGAATGATGTGATCGAAACCCGTAGAACACAGCGAAACTTCAGCCACGTCAGTCAGGCCCAGCTATCTCACTGGCTATGGCTAACCGGCAGAGTGATGGCTGTGGGACATTCAAGCTATGGCTTTCCACTAACTCAACGCCCCGTCCCCTCCGCTGGGGCCATACATCCTATTCACATTATTCTTTCCCTCCCTGAACGGGATGGGTGGCAGCTGTATCTGCCTGACATGCACGCGCTGGCACCGCTTCGGATCCCTGAGCAGACCCGATTCGAAATACGCGATGAGCTTTTGCCGGTAATTGATATCCAGAGCGGAATTATTGTCAGACTTATCGCTGAGCCGGGAAAAACGTCAGCAAAATATTTAGATGCTGATAGCCTTGTTTGGCGCGATTCTGGTGTTCTTGTTGGGCAGATGGCGCTTGTTGCCGAAGCGCTGGAATGCAATTTTTGCCCGCTGGGCATTACAGGCCATGACTGGTGCTCCGGATTAAAACTGGAAGGTCGTCTGGCTGGTACCGGACTGGCGGTTTTTGGCTCGCGATGAACGAGGGCGCAATTTCGCAAGAGGCTGGCCGCGCATGTTTTCGATGAGACTGAACACCGTACTGGAAGAGGCCTGCATTTCATACCAGATAAGCGCATCCAGCTCGGATGCTTTTACGCCCATAGCTTCACTGAACTCCAGAAATATTTGTTCCAGCTTCAGGTAGTCACGTTCAACAGTAAGGTCTCCCGGGAAAAAACCTGCAAGTAATCCCGCCCTAAGGATGTGAATGTCCAGAATAGCGACATCATCTGCACAGAGCCAGTTACGTGCTATCCATGATGCCGTTTTATGACCAATACCGGGAATGGAGGTCAGCCAGTCTCTGAGAGCACGGCCCGAATCCGTCGGCGGCATCTCTACATCCAGCCTGTTTAGTGCAACCGAGAGATAGCGCGATTTTTGCCGAGCAAAGCGGTAACGCACTGATTTGTTACCAGTTTTAATGGGCTCTGATAGCCATTCGTAAAGAGTGGCTTCAGATGGTGGCTGAGCATCAAACGCACCGCAATCCTTCAGCTTATTGAATGCGGCAAGGCCTATCGCAGCTGGTATGCCGTGTCCACCCAGCAGGCAGGCACCCACTTCCTCTTTGAGCGTTCGCCCAAGCTTGAAATTGACGGCATTGACTTCCAGACGACGGGCGAGTATTTGATAGGCCCAGTACGCTGGCGATGGGAACGCCTCAATTCTTCCCCACCGAACACCCGGCAGGATATCCTGTTCCGGAGCTGGAAAGTCAAGATTGATAATTGTCGGTCCAATGAAGACCGCTCCGCGCTGCGTCATACAGTCTCCAGACCATAAGTTTCGTTCAGCCAGTTGATCAGTTCGTTGCGCTCTGCGGGTTCCATTCGTTCTATGCGATCATAAAGCCGAGTGCGTCTGCGGGCCAGAGTCTGTCTTTCCCGATAACTGCTGCCCATGTATCGCGCGTCATGCAACCTGTCAGGAACATCAAAGTTCATCCATACGCATTCTTCACGCACGCTCGTATGAGTCTTGGCGTTAAATCGCTCGCAGCGCCATCCGCTCAGCATTTCGTCATAGATAGGATTTCCGTAACCGGATATCATGACCATGCAGGGCAACCTGGCAAGCACTTGCAGCAACCGGCGATGATCGTCATCTGAATATTCATGACGATAGATTTTGCTACGTTTACGCGTGCTATGAACATAGGGTGGGTCGGCGTAAACCAGTTCACTACCCTGATACGGAAACGTACTGAGATACGCTATAGCGTCATCCTGAATGAGTTCGCAGGGAATATCCCCGCCGCGCCATACATCAATAACCTGTTGGTCAATATCGATTCCAATATTACGGGCTGCTGGCCGTTTGTTGCGCATCACAGCTCCTCCACCAAGGTGGGTTTCAATATATGTCTCGTGCACTGGCATCAGGTTGATGAGTCTCTGATAGCACTTGCCTTTACCACCGGGATATCTCATGCGCTAATCATCGTCATTTCTGACGATGATGTCAATTACAATCGGTATTGGTGTACGCGCTCCTTTACTACAAGGTACATAATCAATAACTTGATAGTTCGTTTTATGTAAACTCTATTGCATAGCTGTTCGCACTAACGCATAGCAACGTGATGATTTAAAAAATATATTGTCTCGTTACAGGAATAGATGCGATAGATAATTTATTCTGCTCAATGATGGATGCGACGGATGCATTTTCACTTCCAGGGTGCAGCACGGACGAGCACTCGCCCGGAACTCTTTAACGATGATAAAACCTGGGTAGTTTGCTGGCACAGAGGATTCATTCCGAATAACAGGGACGAATCTCAGCCCCGGGTTTACATTTCTCACGTCTGCGCTTAAGCAGGCTGATTGCTATATTCTGCCCACAGGAGCCTGTATGACACGCAGCAAAGAACAGCTCTGGTCTGAACGTCAGGGGAACAATACCCGTAGGCCAGATGAAATAAGGTCGGAATACGAACGTGATCTTTCCCGACTAATCCACTCTTCCGCGTTCAGGCGATTACAGTCGAAGACACAGGTGCTGGGGCTGGGCGAGAGCGACTTCTACCGCACACGGCTGACTCACTCTATGGAGGTAGCGCAGATTGGCAGCGGCATCCTGTCTCAGCTGAATATACGCTATCCCGTTGGGGTAGCGACTGAGGCGGAATTCCTGCCTCACCCAAGCCTTATGCAGGCTATCTGCCTTGCCCACGATATCGGCCATCCCCCCTTCGGTCATGGCGGTGAAGTTGCGCTTAACTACTGCATGAGAGCCTATGGAGGCTTTGAGGGTAACGGACAGACGCTGCGTATACTCACCCAACTGGATAAGTACACCGAGTCCAACGGGCTGGATCCGACGCGCAGGCTTATTCTAGGCGTGCTGAAATACCCGGCAAGCTACTCTGAGGTAGTCAACGAGAGCGCTTACGGCCAGTCACAGTCAGGAAGCCGTGAATGGCTGTTTAAATCCTCCGGCTTTAAGCCCCCGAAATGCTATCTGGACTCCGAAGCGGATATTGTCAGCTTCGCACTCCAACCTTTTGATAATGATGATGCGCTGTTATTCAGATCCGGAAGAAAGACCACCGAGCCAGTTGAGCACAGGAAAACGAAATATAAAGCGCTGGACACAACGATCATGGACTTAGCGGATGAGATCTCCTACTCACTCCATGATCTTGAGGACGCGATTTCACTGAGAATGATCGACAAAAGCATGTGGATGGACTACTTCAGTGACAAGTCGCATCTGTTTGAAGCATGTCAACGTAGCTCGTTTGACCTGACCGCTGAAGACGTAGCCGATAAGCTGTTCGGCAGAAGCTACCTTCGCAAGGAATGCATCGGAACGCTGGTTCATCTGATGATCACAAGTGTCACGCTTAAGGTGCAGCATCCTGATTTCAAGTGCGGAATGCTTCGCTATAAAGTGGCACTACCTGCCGAAGTCGAAGCCCTGCGTGAGGCCATTTTCAGTCTGGTTGAGGACAAGGTTATCCGGCACGAAAACGTTCAGCTACTGGAGTTCAAAGGCCAGAAGTTGATTGTAGAGCTGTTCAATGTGCTGGCAAGCGACCCCACACGTTTTCTCCCGGCAGAGACGTGTAAGAAGTATAGAGAAGCTGAAAAAGCTGACGATAAAAAAATGCGGGTCATCAGCGACTATGTTTCAGGTATGACGGACGAGTACGCGACCCGGATGTATGAGAAAATCTTTGTTCCGCGCAAAGGATCAATCTTTGACAGACTCTGATGTTCCCCCTGTACATGGCAAAACCGTGAGCACGATGCATTAGAAGTTGGCACTGGCCCTGTTTTCAGGGGGCTCAATCCTTATCAGTATTGTCGGGTTCTATGGCTTTTTTTGAGGTAGCATAAGCTCCATTGCTAACTCAGCATACTGCGCGTCACTGGGCCGGAAAGTCACGGTTACTGAATAAGTGTCAGATGCAAAAAAAGCGGGGGTAGCACCCCGCTTTGGTATTTTTGGTAAGTAGCAACCCGGAGGCGGGAAGCTTTGATTATCCTAACCTCAACTGCGCTATATATACAAATTTTTGAGCCTGTCTGTAATTTTGTGTAAATTTTCATTTGTTAAATGGTGATCGATCAGGAGGTTTCGGCACTGCAAGCCACTCCATTAAAAATCATTTTCCCACTACAGCACATCTGATTTTTTTCATCTGTTTTAACTTAAAATCATTTCTAATCAATTAGATACTATTTGGTTCGGACGATGTGCTGTAGCGGGATGTATCAATTATCTAGTGATAAAAGATAGTTGAATTATTTATACTAATACTGATTAGTGGAATGATGCATACTAAATGGTTTGAAATCCTGCAGGTCAAGTTTTTGATATATATAATAATCGAATTATGTATGATGGTACTATGTGGAGGCACTCTAATGATCCAGGTAATTATTGAGAAATGTGGGGATAGCCCGGTACTCAAAATACCAGAAGAAATTATGGAAAAAGCTGGCTTCAGTATCGGTGATGTTATTGATATTGAAGTCAAAAATGGCTGCATCATTATTTTCCTAGCGGAACTGGTTACATATTCCCTTGAAAATCTTATTGAGGGAATTTCTGAGATTAATCTTCAAAACAGAGTTGACTTCAGGCCGCCAATAGGCAAAGAGTTGCTCTGATTTTCTGCAAGTCCAATTCCAGCAAGTTGGTATGGTTGCGGTGAGCCGTCTCTGGGAGAAGACGGTAAACCAATTTACCAGAATAATGGTATGCCGAATTTGGCGACTGTGCGGCACATGGAGCTCAATATGTTGCAGTAAAAAGGCCAGTACCGAGCGTAAGCAGAAGATTGCGGTGATGAATAGCACCTATCTGGAATAAGCCATACTGGCTGGTATCAATGGTACGAACAAAAACTGAGCATATATGCGGTTGCCCTGTATTTAGATGTGGTACAATAGATGCGCATTTCATACAAGGAGGCGTTGCATCGTGAAAATTGTTTTTGAGGTGAATGGAAAGAAAGTCCCGCTAAAATCATTAAAATATAAAAGCAAAGAAAATCAGCTCGAAGTAATGAGAAACTGGTTCTTTGCAAATTACGAGGATCCGACAAATTCTTGTCCGTATGATGGTAGAGAAGGTGGCTATGCTTACATATATGGCGGGCCATATGATGCAAGCGAAGAACTACAAGCCATGTTCGATCAATACATCAAGTTTGAGTATATCGAGGAGTTAGTAGATGAATTACAAATACAATGCTTTGACTGGTCTGGAAACTCAAATAATATAGATGATTGGTATGATGATGATATCTACAATGCTGTAACTTCTTCCGGCAATCCGTATATGAAATTCATTGACAATATCGATAAAATCAAAAAACTTGCAAAAGATAAAACTGAACAACAGCAAAAAGACCACTTGCTTAGTTTGCTCTACACGAATGTTATTACAGCTTTGGAAACGCTTTATGTTGAACTATTCATTAACTCTATAGAGAAAGATGATGTTTACATAGCGGATTGTATAGAGAAAGGTAAGACTGAATTTAGAGTAAGCAAAGAGATTGCTGCGTTGCCTTTCAAGGGTGAATCCATCGAGAAAATAAGAGAAGAGCTAATCAGGTCAATCAAGGAATACTTGATCAGTGCAAGCTGGCATAGCACTAAAAAGGTAATCGATCGCTATAAAGCTACATTCGACATCAAGGTGCAAAAAGACTGGCCGATAGAAGCTATTGAATTGGCAACCCTCAATCGAAATCACTTAGTACATCGTGGTGGAAAGGATAAAGAAGGAAACCCAGTAGTGATAACGGATCAGACTCTTGAAACGCTGATTGAGAATGCATTGAATCTAGTAAATGCGCTCTACAACAGCTTAGATGTAGCAACGAATAAAATTACCGTGCTACAATCAGATGAAAAATCGTTCATTCATGATTTTTAATAGAGCAGGTCATATATGGATATTCGTACACGAAAGACAATGTTTTTAGAGTCGTTACATTCAACTGAAGTGATCCGCAAGGCGGTAAGCCTCGCAATTGATTGCATAATTGAAAATAATATTAACGATGATGATACCCCCTTGGTTATTACCAGCTATAATGACTTCTGTAGGGATCAAGTACTAAATTCTGTACAGCAATTTTGCGAAGCTGCGTTCCCCAATACAGAGAAATTTTATTTTAATCCTAATATTCTTCACATTAATGGTAGGACTAGTGAGGAAGCCTGTATTAACTTAATTAAACTCTTAAGGCGTATGACAGGCATACTATTCTGGGCAGATGCCCCATCGTGGTTCGCTAACCTCCCCGACGGATTATTCCATGTTGTTAGCATTGATCAAAACACCGTTACTCGTGGCCTTAATAAGAAAAATTCTAAGCTGACAATAATAAAAAAAGAGTACAGCGCAGATACTCTACTACCAGAGCTATTTTTGAATGTCGAGCACATAGAGAAAACCAACGCAACCAACGTTTTTGATGCAGGCATGAAGTTCTATAATGAATGCCATGCTGGATTAATCAGACCAATACCCGCCCCAGTAGGAGCATCATTTGATGAAGAGATCACAATTACCTCTCCAGATTGGCAGAAGCTCGCGTGTGTAGCTTTACGCCGCTATCAGTCAAGTGAATGCCATGACGGAATGCAATGGGATACAACCGATGATGGTTGGATTGATGTAGTCGCATATCCATTTATCGAGGAAATACAGTCAATAGATAATAGCGGTCGGCGACAATGTTTAGTTGGGCTAGTCACAATAAACAATTCAAATGTAAACTTCCCGTACCTATCTACTGTTTGGATACATCCATTTTATCGTAGGAGAAAGTTATTAAGTGATTTATGGCCAAAATTACAAGAGCGGTATGGTAGTAACTTCGGAATTGAGCAACCTAATGCAAATATGAAAGCATTTTTGAAAAGCGTGAAACACGCAGATTACTAATGTATGAATCAGCCTGTGAAGTTAGGGAAGGTGTGAACAAGTGGGGTAACTGTCTTAATGTGATGCTATGCAGATTTCTAACATGCTAAAAATCTCAAAAGTACCCCATTCGTCACCTCTCTCATCAGTGGTAACTTTCATTTACCACTTTGGCACTCAGATGCCAATTGGGGGAGGGCAACCATCCCATTAACGCCAGTTACAGTTCAAAAATGTAAAGTTTTCTCCATGTTGCAGCATTAAATCCATTGAAAAACATTACAAAAAAATTAAAAAAATAAATTAACATAATGATTTTAATATATTTTTTATTGGATTTTTATTCTCAGGTAATCAGAACCGTTCTAATCAGTACGTATTGAGAACGGTAGTCCTGGAATCATAAACCCTGCTTCGGCAGGGTTTTTTTGTCCTGGCGAGGCCCGCCTTTCGCCTTCCTGCTCTCCGTTTCCCGTTTCTCGTTTCCCGTTGCCTCTTCTTCTTCTTCTTCTTCTGCTTCCTGCTCCCATTTCCGGACTGAACAGACCGCCGCGCCTGACGCCATATTTAAATAAATTAGTTTAATAAACAACGGATTAACTATTCTATCTTCGTTCAGCCGCTTTCCCGTACTCTGCTCACCGTCTTGCGAAACAGCCTTCTTATCCGGCCAGCGTCTTCTGCGCAGTCGATCACGTTTCATCGATATCAGCGCGCCAGGTTTGTGAGGATTATCTCTTTTCTGCATGCCGCTATTTGCTCATTGATGCCGTAACTAATATTTATTAGCTAATTATTATCAGCGGTAAGGAGCAGTGATGAAACAGCAGTGGAGCAAAGAGCAGGCGCAGGCGTGGTATCAGCAGCAGGGTTGGCTTTGCGGGTTTAACTATCTGCCTTCGACGGCGGTCAACTGGACCGATATCTGGCAGGAGGAGACGTTCGATGCGCCAACCATCGAACGTGAACTGGGCTGGGCGGCAGAGGCGGGCTACAACACGCTGCGCATCAATCTGCCGTTTATCGTCTGGGAGGCCGATCGCGATGGCCTGATGGCGCGCATCGAGCGTTTCCTGACAATTGCGGATAGCCGCGGCTTTAGCACCATGCTGACGCTGATGGACGACTGCGGCTTTTCGGGTGACGAACCCTATCTGGGGCCGCAAAAACCGCCGGTACCCGGCAAGCACAACAGCCAGGCGGCGGCGAGCCCCGGGCGGGACAAGGTGTGCGACCGCGACAGCTGGCCGCAGATCGAATGCTATATCCGCGACGTTATTCGCCAGTTCCGCGACGATAAGCGCGTTCTGCTCTGGGATCTCTATAACGAGCCGGGCAATCGCGGCATCTTTGCCACCGGCACGGTTGAAGTGCTGTACGACGAAAAGCTGGAAACCTATGCTCAGGAGCTGATGGAGCTTGCCTTCCGCTGGGCGAGGGAAGAGGACCCGACGCAGCCGCTCACCGTCTGCGCGTGGCGCCTGCCGGAGGAAGTTGAAGGAGAGACATTCTACCAGCACCCGCTGGATCGGGCCGCGCTGGCGCTTTCGGACGTGATCAGCTATCACGCCTACACCAATACCGCCCGCATGACGGCGATTATCCAGCAGCTCCAGCAGCTGGAGCGGCCGCTTTTTTGCACCGAATGGCTGGCTCGCCACGTCGGCAGCACCATCGAAGAGCAGCTGCCGCTGATGTATATAGCGAAAGTCGCACCTTACCAGTGGGGCCTGGTGCGCGGTAAAACCCAAACCTGGCTGCCGTGGCCGGTGGTGATGAAGGAGTCTGTCGATTACTGCCGGCTCTGGTTCCACGACGTCTTTGAAGAGAATGGGATCCCGTTCTCCCGCAAAGAGATTGCGCTTATGCGCAGGCTTCGTCACATTGCCCAGCCGTCACGGGCATAATAATAATATATCCGGCGGTGCGCCGCCGGGATTAGGGTACGCACTATGGCAACGACAATGAAAATACCGTCTCGCGAGTTGTGGTCTTATTTTGGCTATGGTTTAGGTCAGTGTTTTAGTTTTGGTTTAGTGGGCTCGTTTATTAACTATTTTTATACCGATGTGCTGGGAATATCGGCGCTGGCGGCGAGTACGATTTTCCTTATCGCACGCGCGTGGGATGCGGTTCACGACCCGCTGTTCGCCAGTATCATGGATACTATTAACAGCCGCTTTGGCAAGTTTCGTCATTTCCTGCTGATTGCGCCGCTGTTAATTACCGGGGTCACGCTGCTGGCGTTTTATAAAATCGAAGCCGACATGACCACCATGATTATCTACGCCGGGGTGACCTATATCCTGTGGGGCACGCTGTACGCGATATCGGATATTCCGTTCTGGTCGATGTCCTCGGTGATGACCAACGACTCCGGTCAGCGCACCCGCGCGGTGACGGCGGCAATGCTCGGCGTTAATGCCGGGATTGCCTGCGCCAATATCTTCTTCCCCAAGCTTGCGGCCTTCTTTGCTCAGTACAGCAACGATAAGGGCTATTTTATGGCGGCGCTGGTGATGATGATGGTCGGCCTGCCGCTGATGCTTAACGGCTTTTTCCAGATTAAAGAGCGCGTGCAGGCCGGACCGGAAAAGGTCACCATGCGCGATACCTTCCATAATCTGCGGCAAAATAAGCCGCTATTTATTGTCCTGCTGTCGTTCTTTTTCTGCATATTCCACAACGTCGCCGGCGGGATTTACATCTATTTCTTTATCTACAATATGGGCGACGGCGGGCTGCAGATGGCGATCGGTATTATGGGGATCGTCGCCGCGGTGCTGTGCCTCGTCGCCCCGATGCTGACGCGCAGAATGCAGAAGCGAAAGCTGTTCATGATCCTTTGCGGGCTGGATATCCTGGTGCGCGTGGTGATGTGGTTTGCCGGCTATCAGCACGCGATGTTGCTCTTTATTCTGCTGGGTTTAAGTACGCTGTTTGTGATGATGTCCAATATTCTGACCTCGTCAATGATTGCCGATACCATTGAATACGCCGAATATCACACCAACAAACGCTGCGCGGCGATTACCTTCTCCGGACAAACGTTTACCGGCAAAATGTCGGTGGCCGTCGGCGGCGGATTAATCGGCGTATTTCTGACCCTGATAGGCTACGTGCCGCAGGCGGCCAGCCAGAGCGAGAGCGTGCTGAACGGGCTGTTCTTCGGTATCTGCCTGCTGCCCGCAGTTGGCTCGCTGATTCGTATGGGCTGTATGTCACGCTACACCTTTACGGAAGATAAGCACGCGGAGATTTGTGCGTTACTGGCGGAGCGCCGACAGGCTGCGCGTCCGGAAAACGATAGTGAGGACAATCTGAAGCAGCCGCTGCCGATAAACTAGCTACGCCGATAAAATATACCGTCCGGGGAATCATTGAGAATACTCCTGTGCGGGATAGATCCTCAGGAGAAAATAGACCGGCAGGCCTGAATAGTCCTGCGATTATATCGCCGTGGGGTGCTGGCGCCGCCGTCCGGTCGCGCGAATAATATTGCTACTGTTGTTAATAACCCGTCCGTGACGATGGGCGGGTTATTATTGTCATCATCGTCATGCTTTATTCATAAACCCTAAAAATAAACTCTATTTAATTAAATAATAAAAGGCTCTACCGATGAATAAATTCTGGGTCGGCTGTTTTTTGACGTCTTTATTTACCCCTGTGGTCAATGCGCAGGCGCCGTTATCCCTTGAGGAGCGTCTGGCACAAATGGAACAACGGCTGAAGGCGACCGAGCAGCGGGCGGCCAGCGCGGAGGCGGAGATCGACGAGTTAAAACGTCAGGATACGCCGGCGGCGGTCGCCAGCGCCGCGCCGGCCAAACCCGCGTTACAGCTTAATGATTATGGCGATATCAAATTCTACGGCGACGTTGAGTTTAATATGGACGGCGCCAGCCGCACCGGCAGCCTGACCTCGATAAAAACCAGCGCCAATAAAAACTGGGCTCCGGGAGATAAAGAGCGCTGGGATATTAACGGACGAATTCTTCTGGGCTTTGATGGGTTGCGGAAAGGCGCTAACGGTAAATACGCCGGGTTTAGCGTGCAGCCGCTGGCGGATATGAACGGCAAAATGAATCTTGATGACGCGGCGTTCTTCTTTGGTCAGGAGGATGACTGGAAAATTAAAATTGGTCGCTTCGAAGCCTACGATATGTTCCCGCTTAATCAGGATACGTTTATTGAATATTCCGGCAACACGGCCAACGACCTGTACAGCGACGGCTACGGCTATATCTACATGATGAAAGAAGGGCGCGGGCGCAGCAGCAGCGGCGGTAACTTCCTGCTCAGTAAAACCCTCGATAACTGGTATTTTGAGGTCAATACGCTGGTGGAGGACGGCAGCTCGCTGTTTGTTGACCAGAGCTATCACGGCAATGCGCTGGATAATCGGAAAAACGCGGTTTACGTCCGTCCGGTGGCGGCGTGGCGTTCCGGCGCCTGGTCGGTCGCGGCGGCGCTGGAGAGCAACCTCGTGAATAACGCCTACGGTTACCAGAACCAGGAGGGGCGCTGGGTCGATCAGTCCAGCCGTACCGGCTACGGTATGACCCTCAGCTGGAATACGCAGAAGGCCGATCCGCAGGATGGGGCGGTGGTCAATCTGAGCAGCGCCTATCTGGATGCGGCGGACGAAAAGGACTTTAGCGCCGGTATTAATGCGCTATGGCATCGCGTGGAGCTAGGCTATATCTACGCGCACAACAAAATCGACCAGTTCAATATGTCCGGCGTGAGCGCGGAGTGCGACGGCGACTGCGCGATTCTGGCGCCGGGACGCTATGACATTCACACCCTTCATACCTCGTGGCAGCTGCCGAATATCATGGATATGCCGAACTTTAATATCTACCTCGGGGCCTACGCGTCGTGGCTGGACTCGTCGGCAGCCAAAACCGGCAATACCGATGAACGCTACGGCGCGCGGGTGCGTTTCAAATACTTCTTCTGATAGGGAAAACGGCCCGGGAGGATTTCCCGGGCCGCAGTCGTCAGCGCGGCTGCTGCGGAGGCCTGGACGGCAACGAGCGGGCGCGACGGCCCATCTCTTCGGCCTCCGCGCGCCTCAGCGTCGCGCGCGGGTTGAGCCGTCCGATCAAGCGAAGGAGCCAGGCCATTCCGGGCAGAATTTCCTCGCGATCGCGCTCCAGATCGCGAAGAGCAGCCTGGGCAAGCTTGTCTACGTCCATGAGGCGGGCGGTGTTCATCTCCTCCTGCCCCTTGTTGAAATTTGTTCTCGTTGCGGGTGGCGCCAGCTCGATAACCTTGATGTTCGATTGCCTGAGCTGCACCCGAAGCGACTGGGTGTAGGAGTGCATTGCGGCCTTGGTCGCGCAGTAGATCGGCTTCAGGGGGAGAGGAATGAACGCCAGGCCAGACGTCACGTTGATGATGGTGGCGGAGCCCTGCTGTTTCAGGTGCGGAAGAAGCTGCCCGATCAGCTGCAGGGGACCGATAAGGTTCGTGCGTATCTCTGTTTCCAGATCTTCCAGATCTTCCAGATCGCCGCGAGTATCGTTCAGATCGAGCCTGCGGCCAATGCCGGCGTTGTTGATCAGAATATTAACCTGCGGGAAGTCTCGCGTAACGACAAAGCAGAGACGCTTAATCGAAGCCGGATCGTTTTGATCGCAAACAAACGTATGCAGACCGGGCGCCGACCTGCGGGCGTCCGCAAGCCTCTCTTCCGCTCTACCGGTTACCAGCACGGTGTTGCCCCGGGCCAGCAGCGCTCTTGCAAGGGCGAGGCCTATCCCGCTGGTCCCACCGGTGATAAGTATTGTGTTACCTGATAAATTCACAGCGCTTCTCCATATTCCCATATAGCCCGCATGCCGCTTTTTCACCGAGGCCAGCGTGCGCGGTAGCCGGGCTTCTGCGTGCCAGCCTCTTGTTTGCAGCATAGGGAGCCGGGCCCCGGGCGTGAATGCCAAAAATGGTCAAATTCTTGCCCGATCCCAGCTGAAAGGGTAATTTTTAGTTTTTATTCAACGCAGCAGGCGGAGCAATGATCGATTTATTAGCCGCGGCACTTCTGCGCTACTCCGGGCGAATGGCCGGGGAGGGGATTATCCCGACGGCGATCGAAGGCATGGCAATTTTGCGATCCGATCGCCCAAAGCCGCCCGTGCACATCATCACGCGTCCGGCCATATGTATCGTTGCGCAAGGCGCCAAATGGGCAACCTTTGGAACCCGCCAGCTGGAGTATAAAACCGGCCAGGCGCTGGTGGTGGGGGTCGAAACTCCGTCCGTGGGGCGGGTTTTTGAGGCCAGCCCGGGTAAGCCTTGTTTAGTTCTCGCCCTTGAGCTGGATCTTGGGGTCATCCGCAGCGTTGTCGAAGAGCTTGACGATCCGCCGGCGCCCGTCGGCGAGCCGGGCTGCGGGGTGTTTGTCGCGGACATCGAAGGGCCGTTGGCCAACTGCGCGCTGCGGCTGGTCGCCCTGCTGGATACTCCGCGGGCCATTCCAACGCTTTACCCGCTCATCATGCGGGAGATGTGCTATTGGCTGCTGGCCGGCCCAAAAGGCGGCGAAATCGCGCGCCTGGCTTTGGCTAACCCATCGCAAAGCGTTATCGCCGCAATGCACCACCTCAGAATGAACTTCCGTCATGCCATGCGGCTCGACGAGCTGGCAGAACGCGCGCGGATGAGCCCCTCAGCGTTTCACCGCCACTTTAAGGCGCTCACCTCCCTGTCACCGATTCAGTATCAGAAGCAGCTCCGACTGCTTGAGGCCCGCAGGCTGATGTTTCTGGAAAATATGAATGTCGAGCGCGCGGCCTTTTCCGTCGGCTATGAGAGTCCGTCCCAGTTCAGCCGGGAGTATGCCCGTATGTTCGGCGCGCCGCCGAAGCGCGATGTGGCGCACATGCGCACGGCGCTGCTTCAGCAGGGCGAATCGTAGCCGAGATTGAGAGAGAAGGAAGCCGATCTCAGACCGCCTCCCGGCTGACGAAAACCGCGCCGTTCGGCCTTACTGCGCCGCCGGGACGTCGCCCGTCTTGAGCGGCGTCTCCTCGCGCCGGGCGTCGGCGGTGGCCTTCTGCTTGCGCGTCATCTCATCGATAATCAGCCGATAGGCGATGTAGTACTTATAGATATTGCTGACATAGGTGACGGTCTCGGAGCCGATTTTCTCCGCGGCCAGGTACTCCACGTTACCAAACCAGATATTAGGGTCAAAGCCGCGCTTTTTGGTTTCAGCCCGCAGGCGGGCGATCCTCGCCGGTCCGGCATTGTAGGAGGCGAAGGAGAACAGCGCCTTATCGAGCTGGGTCATCGGCTCGTCGCCGTAGTACTGGTCTATCATCCAGTGCATATACTTCACCCCGGCGTGGATGTTGGGATCGAGCTTGCTGATATCACCGACCTTCAGCTCCTTACCGGTGCGCGGCATAACCTGCATCACACCTATCGCCCCGACGTGGCTGCGCACCGACTGATTGAGGCGCGACTCCTGATAGCCCTGGGCCGCCATCAGCAGCCAGTCGACGTCATAGCGATCGCCGTACTTACGGAAGATCTCCACCATCGCTAAAAATTTCTGCCGCTCCTTTTTCGCCGCCGCATTTTTGACATATTTAGCGTCTTTCAGGTAGCGCAGCAGGATGGTATTCCCCAGCCTGCTGCCCTGGCTATTCGTCTTCACAAACTGATTAAGCGAAGCGAGCAGCTGGGGGCTATCTTTGCGCACCGCCCAGGCGATGCTGCCATCGTCGCGCAGGACGATATTCTGGTGTACCTCGATTTTAGGGAATACCTGTTTCCAGAACAGCGCCTTATGGCGATCGACAACGGTCAGGGGGATAAGGCCGGCGTTGAGCATCTCAATCAGGTCCTCATCCTCAAGCGATTCCGGAGCGGCATCAACGATCACCGGCTGGCGCGACTCTTTGATAAAGCGCGCGTTTAGCGCGATCAGACTCTGGTAATAGCTTGAGGAGCGGCGCACGAACACCGTCTTGCCCGAAAGCTGGTCGATGTCGGCGACCGCGGGAGAGCCCGGCCCCGAAAGCAGCAGCTCCTGAACGCGGGTATAAATCGGCGCGCTGAAGGCGACCTGCTGCTGGCGTTCGGGGGTGATGGTGAGGTTCGCGGCGACGATATCTCCCTTACCGGCATTGAGCGCCTCGATCAGCTGGTCGCGCGCCACCGGAACGAAAACGATCCGCACCTTGAGATGACGGTGCCGGAGCTTTTTCTCCTTCATCAGCTGACGATTCAGGTCGCGCTCGTACTCCATGAAAATGTCGTGGGTGGCGCCGCGCTGGGTGCCCTTATCGATAAAGAAAAAGGTTTTGCTGTAGGTGGTCAAAACCCGGATGGTCCGCCGGTCGAGCATGCCGGAGAGATCCCCCTGCCAGGGTTTTAGCATCTCTTCGGTATTGACCTCCAGGGTCTCCCGTGGCTCGGGCGCCGGCGGTTTTTTCTCAGCGGAAGCGGCATAAACGGAGCCAACCAACAGCATCGCGAGGAGGCAGGTAGACCAGGCGATAAATAATCGCGGCAAACAGAGGATGTTCATGGCGCGGTGCTCCGCAGGGACATCCTTTTATTTTAGTCAACTCTGCCGGGTTAGCGTGTCGGCCAGGCGCCTGGACTGTGATTTTATGCCGCTGAAATTTTACGGAACTGGCTGGGCGTGACCGAATAGTATTTTTTAAAGGTCCGGTTAAATGCGCTGATGTCCTCATAGCCGGCCATGATGCAGATATCGACGATGCGAAAGGCCGGCTTTATCTGCAGCAAATCCCGGCACAGCAGCATCCGCTGCCGCCTGATGAATTCCATCGGTGACATCTGGAAGTATTGCTGGAAGAGGCGAAACAGGTGCCACTCTGAATAGCCGGAAAAAACGCTTAGCGCATTGACGGTGAGTTTTTTCTCAAGATTATTTTTTATCCAGCGCACCAGTTCGTGCAGCACGGCCTGTTGGATCCCATTTTTACGCTGATTCATGCCGGTTCCAGAACGATGCTGCCCGTCGCTTCATGGCGCGGGCAGAGGGTGCGTCACGGTCAGGTTGCCGCCCGGCATGGCTCTCTGCCGGGCCTCGGTGTCCAGCGCCGCCGCGGGAAAATGCCTTACCGTCCCTGGCAAGGCGCCACTACTTTGCTTTTAGATATCGCAATCGGCTTTCGATGATGCTCCCATAAGCCTCTGCGACCATATCCTGTCATTTTGAGGAAAATATGAAGAATCTGGATTAATATCCCTGCAGATATATTTTGCGCATACGTGATGGTCTCTCTGCATAATTTTTTCAATATCTCTTCATTTTATCTGCGGTATTTTAAGCTAACTTTTGCGTGTTCCTGGTCAACCCCAGAGAGCATCATTCCTAACAAGATCTTTCCCCCTTTCAACCAATGCGAAAGGGGGCTTTTTGTTTTTTTAATTAATTAAAAATACGCTATATATTACTTCTCGACCCTCTCAGACAGAAAAAACAGGCTCAAGTTCCGGCGATAAATTTTTTTATTTACGGTTCTTTAAGATCCATTTTTTCTCCATTGTTTCACCATAATTAAGTGCAATTCTGCGCCTCGCTTAGGTTAATCCCAGCAGACTCCTGCTATTTCTAAATCTCTCTTAAATAAAACGCCCATGCTAAAGAAAACAAATATCATTGCCGGATTATTGATTTCACCCTTAACGCTTTATGCCGCGACTTCGTACACGATTAATGATATTCGCTTTGATGGCCTGCAGCGCGTTACCGTAGGAGCAGCACTGTTGAACATGCCCGTTCATCCGGGAGAAGAGGTCTCGAACGACGATATCAGCGACGCGATACGCGGCCTGTACGCCAGCGGCAACTTTGAGAGCGTGCAGATCCTGCGCGATGGCCGTGCGCTGGTGGTGCAGGTTAAAGAGCGCCCGACTATTGCCAGTATCAGCTTCGCCGGCAATAAATCGGTGAAGGACGAGATGTTGAAAGAGAACCTCACCGCCAGCGGCGTTGATGCGGGTAGCGCGCTGGATCGTAACGCCCTCAGCGAAATAGAAAAGGGGTTGCAGGATTTCTATTACAGCGTCGGAAAATATAGCGCCACGGTCCATGCGGTGGTGACGCCGCTGCCGCGCAACCGCGTGGATTTAAAATTTGTCTTTCAGGAAGGGAAGTCGGCAACCATTGCCCAGATTAATATTATTGGCAATAAAGCGTTTAGCGAAGAAACGCTGCTCGACCAGCTTCAGCTCCGCGACCGGGTTCCGTGGTGGAACGTTATCGGTGATAAAAAATATCAAAAACAAAAAATGGCGGCGGATCTTGAAACGCTGCGCAGCTATTATCTCGATCGCGGCTATGCGCGTTTTGCCATTAATTCCAGCCAGGTCAGTATTACCCCGGATAAAAAATCGCTCTATCTTACGATCGACCTTGCAGAGGGAGAACGCTACAAGGTCAGCCGCACCGTGGTGGCGGGTGAGATGGCCACGCATGGCCAGGAAATTGAGGCGCTGGCCCAGCCGCTGTCCGGCAGGTGGTATAGCGGAGCCGAGATTACCGCCGTCGAAAATGCGATTAAAAAGCGCTTCGGTAAATATGGCTATGCCTGGCCGCAGGTGACGACGCACGCCGAAATTGACGATCGGCAGAAAAGCGCCACGCTGCGCATTAGCGTCGATGCCGGGCGCCGCTACTCCGTACGCCAGATTCGTTTTATCGGCAACGATACCTCGCGCGATGCCGTTTTACGCCGCGAAATGCGGCAAATGGAGGGCGCGTGGCTCAACGATGAAAAGGTGCAGCAGGGAAAAGAGCGTCTTGACCGCACGGGCTATTTCGAGAGCGTTGATAAAGAGATAACCCCGGTTGCCGGCAGCCAGGACCAGGTTGACGTCGTCTATAAGGTGAAAGAGCGCAATACCGGCTCATTTAACGTTGGCCTGGGCTTTGGTACCGATAGCGGCGTCAGCTACCAGCTGGGAGTGACCCAGGATAACTGGCTGGGCACCGGCAACAGCGTCAGCTTTAACGGCACCCGCAATAGCTATCAGTCCTACGTTGAGCTCGGCGCGACTAACCCCTATTTCACCGTCGACGGCGTAAGCCTCGGCGGCAAGATTTTCTATAACAGCTACGACGCCTCCGATGCCGACTCCGGCAGCTACAACCAGCAAAGCTACGGACTTGGCAGCAATCTCGGCTTCCCGATTAGCGAAAATAATTCGCTGAATCTGGGCGTTGATTATGTCCACAACCGCCTGACCAATATGGATCCGGAGCTCACGACCTGGAATTACCTTAACTCACGAGGCATTTATCCGCAGGTGGTGACCAAAGATGGCGACAGCGGGGCGGAATACAGCGCCAACGATTTTTTTGTCAGCCTCGGATGGAGCTATAACGATCTCGATCGCGGATTTTTCCCCCGCTCCGGCAATAAAAGCAGCCTGAGCGGCAAAGTGACCGTCCCGGGATCGGATAACCGCTATTACAAGCTCACCCTTGATAGCACCCAGTATGTGCCGCTAAATGAAGGCCAAAGCTGGGTATGGATGGAGCATCTGAAAGCGGGCTATGCCGGCGGCCTGCAGGGGAGCACGGTGCCCTTTTACGATAATTTCTACGCCGGGGGATCGTCATCGGTGCGCGGCTTCTCTTCCAATACTATCGGCCCGAAGGCGGCCTACTATCGCTGTAATGGCTCTGAAAGCAGCTATAGCGGCTGCCCGCTGGAGAGCTCTTCCGACGCGGTTGGAGGAAATGCGATGGCGGTACTGAACAGCGAGTTTATTATTCCTACGCCGTTTATTAGCGACAAATATGCCGACAGTTTGCGGACCTCGCTCTTTGTTGATGCGGGCACGGTATGGAGCACCTCGTGGCAGAATAACGCCCAAACCCTGGCGGCGGGGATCCCGGACTATAGCGACCCGCTGCATATCCGAATGTCGGCGGGGATTGCGGTACAGTGGATGTCGCCGCTGGGGCCGCTGGTCTTCTCCTGGGCTGAGCCCTTTAAAAAGTACGATGGCGATAAGGCCGAGCAGTTTCAGTTTAATATCGGCAAAACCTGGTAAGCGGGGGCAAGAGCGCGCTATTACCGCCGCGTCGCCGCGTGAGAGATGACGCTTTGATATCTATCATTCACGCCGTGGGCGCCGAGGCCTTTCTACTCCCATAACCCCCGGCGGCGAGCTGTCCGCCAGGGGGAAGCGTGAGCATGGACGGCAAAATAGTCTATTTTGCCGTTATGTCGTTGTTTAATCTGAATTCCGCGTCGATATTTTTTTGTAAAGTTATGCAGGGCTATTTTATGCTTTTTTGACTTTACATATAAATATGTATTTTCAGGAGCGAAATATACGTATTAAATATTATGGCGATTACTTCTAAATAGCTAGAACGGATATGGTCGATGGCTGTCCCATATCACATTATTGCGCTGAGGACTTGCGGTTAATTATAATATTTGCTATTTCTGAAGTCATGATTGCTGGCCAGAGATACAAGGATGAAACATGAAATGGACGGTGCTTAATACAATCATATGCCCGCATTCTGGCGTCGCGTTCTCCAGTATCTGCGGGCTGCGTTTTTTAAAGTTTATCATCTGGTATGAAGCGGACATTCTGTTGATTCCCGGTGAATCAATGAAGCTGTATTCATCTAAAGTTCTGATAAATAATCAATATCATTTCTTTAAGGTTTACAATATTGCAACCTATAGCGATACGCAGTGGGAGTCGCTGAGAGAGCGGCCATCCTGCCCCCATGACTTTAGCGCAACCACCGCAGAGGGGTGCTGCTACCAGCCGCACTGCGTCATTAAGCGATGCCCCGGCAGCTATCATCGCCACGCTTTATGCTAAGCTAGTGGCTGTTAAGAACGGGTGTTTTCACAGACAAAATAGGGCGTGTTTGTCGACATAAATACCCACGAGCCAGCTTTTATCTTGATTATTTTAATAATGAAGTTATCTTCCTTGCTCATTTCAGTAAAGAACGGTGGGAGAATGTCATCGAACTTTTCGGAGAATGCTGGTGAACTGGTTCGCATGTTGGAATCATTATTTTTAAAAATAAAAATATCGCTCTTGTTTTTAGTATAGGAGAAATATTTGCGAATGCTGATGTTATCCTGATTATTTCCGGAATTGCCGGTAAAGGTCATTAGACCATTGCCATTTTTAGTGAAGAATGTAACTGAAAACGAGAAGGCTTCGTCATCATTGATAATCGAAAAGGCCGACGTACAGTCAATACTATCATCCTCTTCGCGGAAGTGAGTGTAATATACAGCACCGCCGATCATAAGAATAATGATGATGAGAGTTATTATTTTCTTCATTTTATATGCCGATATTATCTTTTATTTTAAGTAGTAGGAGGAGGTACAGAATGATTTCTTGCTTGATGTGATCGGATAGCGACAAACGATCAGCGACGTTCTGCTCGACGGATAGTGGTTGGTAATATATACCGTGTGGCCATCGGAACAGCTGATATGCTTCTCCTGCATAAAGTTAATAAAAAATTCATCAAATCTTAAATCATCATTACGAAACACCTTGCAGGTACCTGGCGCGGCCAGCTCGGTGTAAGAGGAGAAAGGCGCGCTGGTCTGCGGAAAATAATAAACATAGACCAACAGAACGATCGCCAGCAGGCTGGCGAAACCCGCAACTCTACAGGTTCCTTTTTCACTGCCAGCGAACCTGAGGCCGGAAAGCATCCGCTGGGTGAACTGGTCTTCGTTCACCGGCGGCGACGTCGACAGGTTATCCCTGGGCGGTTCCGGGTCTGGCTGCTGCGGTGCGATACTTTCTACTGCCGGAGGTTGATGCGGGTTATTAACATTTTCTTCAACGTTCGGTCCACTATCGTTTTCGGACCCCGGGTCGCTTTCAATATGCCGGGCCAAAATGGTGGTGTCGTCGGCAATCATAAATCCCCGTTTCGGGATCGTTTGAATTATGCTGCCGTTAACGTGCAGGCGATTTAATGATTTACGCAGCAGGGAGATGTTTTGGTGTAGAGTATTTGGCGTAACGTTCATCCCTCTTTCTCCCCAGGCATTATGCAACAGCTCTGCCTGAGTGACTATTCTGCCGTGGTTTTTAATTAATAAAATAAAGCAAAGGCTTGCCGGTATTGCCAGAGTGATACGCTCATTGCTTTCTATAGAATGGAGAGTATGCGCCGTAGGATTGAACCTGAGCGTGTTCTCGATAACGTAAATAGTTTCCATATATCGTGTCTTATCGTGAGAATAGTTACCGCTAATAAAGTTTGCCTAAGATTTGATATTGAGATACTAGCATTAAAGCTTACTCCCGGCATTCATTCATAACTAAGAATTATCTTAATCCAATAAGATGTTTGTTGTAAAAAGGCTTCTGTTTGTTAATTTTTATGTGTTTATCTCAGTAATTTCAGTGAGTTATGATTTTACATAAAATCAACAAATGTGATTTCTTTACGCTTCATAACTTTATGAGTAATAAAATATGAGCACTACGATTATTATTGCTGCACAAAATGTTGCGGCCGTGACGTAACAAGCTTAATAAAAGGATGTGGTTGTTCTGCGATAACAATGTTAATGAATGGCAGGGGCGTGCCGGGTTGTTGTTACGCACCTCGTCATAATCAGTAGCGAAGGCATCGTGGAGGTGTTTTTTCCGGACCGGTGGCCCAATGGAACAGAGGCTGGTTATTATGGCTGTACTGATTGTAACTGATAATTATTTCTTTATACAAGGCCTGAGCCATATGGCCGATGACTTCTGTTATATCGGTTGTGCCGGCAGTTTTGATAGCGAGTTGGCCCGCAGGCAGTGTGCGGCGCTGAGCGCTGACGACTATGTGATTATCCATTTTGCACATTTAGATCATATATTATGTTTCTACCGATACTATCTGTCTAACAGCCAGGCGAAAGTTGTTGTCGCTCCGGATGCAAAATTTGTTAGCGACGTTTCGGACATTAATGATATTTATTTTCTCTCGGCCAATGCCAGCGTCAAGGCGGTAGAGAACATGTTTAAGCTTAAAAAGTATAAAATCAGAAAGCGAAGCCTGACTCCGCGCGAAGAGAAAATAATGTCCTTAATGATTATTGGTAATTTAATTAATGACATTTCGCAAACGCTCGGCTTAAGCATTAAAACGGTCAGTTTACATAAAAGCAATACCAGCAATAAAGTTGGTTTGCTCAATAATAACAATATCACGATGTTGGCCCTGATGCGTTTTATTCTGCCGGCATCAAAGAACGGCCTGCGGCTTATTTAATCTGCCGCCGAAGCGCATTCTGTCGATTTATTAAGGCATTTGTTTTTAAGGACTCAGGGTTCTTAAAGGCGATCATTCCATAAAGAACTATGGAACAGTACGGGCCATAAAAAGCCTCTTATCTTTATCAGGTGATAAATATGAAATTGAAAATGTTGGCAGCAGCTCTGATGACTACTCTCTGTGTTGGCGCTGTTCAGGCCGCTGATGTTACGGCTCAGGCAGTGGCGACCTGGTCAGCAACCGCTAAAAAAGATACCACCAGCAAGCTGGTTGTCACTCCGCTTGGCAGCCTGGCGTTCCAGTACGCTGAAGGGATCAAAGGCTTTAACTCGCAGAAAGGCCTGTTTGATGTTGCGATTGAAGGCGATGCTACCGCAACGGCCTTTAAACTGACTTCCCGTCTGATCACCAATACCCTGACTCAGCTGGACACCTCTGGTTCTACGCTGAGCGTTGGCGTTGATTACAACGGCGAGTCCGTAGAAAAATCGGCTGACACCATCATGATCGATACCGCTAGCGGCAAGCTGGGCGGCAACCTCAGCGCGCTGGCTAACGGCTACGACCAGGCCGGCCGTACCACCGCTCAGGATGGCTTCAACTTCTCTATCGTTAGCGGCACCACCGACGGTACCACGGCTGTAACGGATTACAGCTCGCTGCCGGAAGGGATCTGGAGCGGCGACGTCAGCGTACAGTTCGACGCGACCTGGACCAGCTGATTTCCCTGTAGCACAAAGCAGGGGCTTCCCCCTGCTTTCTTTCACGGATTGAATTCCCATGAAAAACCACATTCTGGCTATTGGCCTCTGTTTCTGCGCAATCATGCCGGCCCGGGCGCTGGACGTTGGCGATATCTCCTCGTTTATGAACAGCGACAGCAGCGTGCTCAGCAAAGAGATAAAAAATACCACCGACAGTGGACGCCTGATCAATATCCATATGGAGCGCCTCTCCTCGCCGCTCGATGGCGGTAACGTCATTGCGATGGAGAGCCAGGACGAAGTTTTGCTCACGCCTGCCAGCCTGCTGCTGCCGGCGAAAAGCAGCGATGTTATTCGCTTTTTCTACAAAGGCCCGACGGATGACAAAGAGCGCTATTACCGCATCGTCTGGTTCGATCAGGCGCTAAGCGACGCCCAGCGCAATGGCGCAGCCCGCAGCGCGGTGGCGACGGCATCCGCCCGTATTGGCACCATTTTGGTCGTGGCGCCCCGCAAGGTGAACTACCGCTATCAGTACGCCAACGGCACGCTGGTGAACAGCGGAAACGCCACGCTGCGCATTCTCGCCTACGGCCCATGCCTCAAGGCGGCGGATGGCAAAGAGTGCAAAGAAAATTATTACCTCATGCCCGGTAAAGAGCGCCGATTCACGCGCGTCAACGTTGCCGATAAAAAAGGACGGGTCGCGCTCTGGCAGGGCGAGCAGTTTGTTCCCGTAAAATAACAATTGTGCTGACGGGATAAGGTTATGCCGCGACTACGGATTTCCCCGGAGCTGAAAGCGCTCCTGGCCTACGGTATGGTTATTTTTTCTGTTCCGCTCAGCGTCAGCGCGGCGCCGGAACAGATACCGCAAATCGGCGGCGTAATTATTCCCCAGGCGTTTAGCCAGGCCCTGCAGGACGGGATGAGCATCCCACTCTTTATTCATCTGGAAGGCAGTGCGGGAAACGGGGACGATCAGCGCCTCGGCAGCGCCTTTATCTGGCTGGATGGCGGCGTGCTGCGCGTGCGCCAGATCCGCCTGGAAGAGAGCGATAATAATGCGACCGTGAGCGCCCAAACCCGGCAGACGCTCGCCTCCCTGGCGAACGAATCCTTCGACAGCGACCTGCGCATTAAGATCTCCGCCGACGCGCAGCTGCAGCTCAGCCTGCGCCAGCTTCTGCTCCAGCTGGTGGTGAAAAAAGAGGCCCTGGGCACCGTGCTGCGATCGCGCAGCGAAGATATCGGCCAGTCCAGCGTTAACGCTCTCAGCAGCACCCTGAACTATAACCTCGGCGTCTATAACAACCAGATGCGCAACGCGGGGAATAGCACCTCCAGCTATCTGTCGATGAACAATGTTACCTCCCTGCGCGAGCATCATCTGGTGCTCGACGGCTCGCTCTACGGCGCCGGAACCAGCAATCAGGACAGCGAGATCTATAAGGTGATGTACGAGCGTGACTTCGCCGGCCACCGCTTTGCAGGCGGAATGCTCGATACGTGGAACCTGCAGTCCCTCGGGCCGATGACCGCTATTTCGGCAGGCAAAATTTACGGCGCCTCCTGGGGCAACCAGGCCAGCTCGACGGTCTTTGATAACTCCCAGTCGGCGACGCCGGTTATCGCGTTCCTGCCTTCCGCCGGTGAGGTGCATCTGTCGCGCGACGGCCGCCTGCTGAGCGTGCAGAACTTCACGATGGGCAACCATGAGGTTGATACCCGCGGCCTGCCGTACGGGATTTACGACGTGAATGTTGAAGTTGTCGTCAACGGCCGGGTGGTCAGCAAGCGCACCCAGCGGGTGAACAAGCTGTTCACCCGGGGACGCGGCGCCGGCGCGCCTTTGGCCTGGCAGGTCTGGGGCGGAAGCTTCCATATGGACCGCTGGTCAGAGGGCGGCAAAAAGACGCTCCCCGCCAAAGAGAGCTGGCTGGCCGGGGCTTCGGCAACGGGCTCGCTGGGCGCCTTCAGCTGGGCCGCAACCGGCTACGGCTACGATAACAACGCCGTCGGCGAGACCCGGCTGACCCTGCCGCTGACGCAATCTATCAACGTGAACCTGCAAAACATGCTGGCCAGCGACAGCTCGTGGAGCAGTATCGGCAGCGTCAGCGCCACGCTGCCCGGCGGCTTTAGCTCGGTTTGGGTCAACCAGGAAAAGACCATAATCGGCGACAGGCTGCGGCGCAGCGACGCCGATAACCGGGCGATTGGCGGGACGTTGAACCTCAGCCCGCTGTGGTCAAAGCTGGGCACCTTCAGCATCAGCTATAACGACGATCGCCGCTATAGCAGCCACTACTACACCGCGGATTACTATCAGACCCTCTACAGCAACGCCTACGGTTCGCTGGGCCTGCGCGCCGGGATCCAGCGCTTTAACAACGGCGACAGCAGCGCCAGCACCGGGAAATATATCGCGCTCGACTTTTCTCTGCCGCTCGGCAACTGGTTTAGCGCCGGGATGACCCACCAGAACGGCTACACCATGGCCAACCTGGCGGCGCGCAAGCAGTTTGAGGAAGGGAGCACCATTCGCACCGTCGGCGCCAATATCTCCCGGGCCATCTCCGGCGACACCGGGGATGACAAAACCCTGAGCGGCGGCGCCTATGCCCAGTTCGATACCCGCTACTCCAGCGGGACGCTGAACGTGAACAGCGGCACCGACGGCTACGTGAATACCAACCTCACCGCCAGCGGCAGCGTGGGCTGGCAGGGGACAAATATTGCCGCCAGCGGGCGTACCGACGGTAACGCCGGGGTGATTTTTAATACCGGTCTTGAAGATGACGGCAGGCTCAGCGCCAGGGTAAACGGCCGGGTATTCCAGCTCTCGGGCAAACGCAGCTATCTGCCGCTCTCGCCCTACAGCCGCTACGAAGTCGAGCTGCAGAACAGCAAAAACTCGATCGACAGCTACGACATCGTCAGCAGCCGCAAAAGCCGTCTGACGCTCTATCCGGGCAACGTGGCGGTGATCGAGCCGGAAGTGAAGCAGATGGTGACCGTCTCCGGGCGTATTCGCGCCGAAGACGGCACGCTGCTGGCCAATGCGCACATTAATAACCACATCGGGCGTACCCGCACCGATGACAAAGGCGAGTTTGTGATGGATGTAGATAAAAAATTCCCGACCATCGACTTCAGCTACGGCAACAACCAGCGCTGCGAAGTGGAGCTTGAGATTAACAAAGCGCGCGGGGCGGTATGGGTCGGCGATGTGACCTGTAACGGCTTGAAAACCTACGCCAGCAACCTGGCGACGGGAGAGAACTATGAAGGCTAAATGGGGTGCGCTATTGGCGATTGTGCTCGCCCTGGGCGCAATGACGCGGGCCTCTGCGGCGGTGACCAAAACGAACTGGCCCGACGCGGCGGCGATGCAGTATGTGTTTGTGGAAAACAACTCTGACGATAACTACTTCGTCACCCCCGGCGGCGCGCTCGACCCGCGCCTGACCGGCGGCAGCCGCTGGACCGGGCTGAAGTATACCGGTACCGGCACTATCTATCAGCAGAGCCTGGGCTATATCGATAACGGCTACAACACGGTGCTGAACGCCAACTGGCAGTTCGACATGTGGCTGGAGAACTCGCCGGTATCCAACCCGCTGAGCGGCCTGCGCTGTATAAACTGGTACGTTGGCTGCGATATGGCAACCAGCCTGATTCAGGCGCCGGCGCTGGATGCGAGCGGTTTCTACGGCGTGACGGTGACCTCCGGCGGGGCTAAATGGATGCACGGGATGCTATCCGACGCCTTCTATCAGTATCTCCAACAGATGCCGGTAGGCGGCAGCTTCTCGATGACCATCAACGGCTGCCAGACGTCCGTTAAGTACGATGCCAGCAGCGGGGCGCGCTGCAGGGATCAGGCTTCGGGGAGCTGGTATACCCGCAAGGTCACCCATACCAAGGCCGCCAACTTAAGGCTGCTCAATACCCACTCCCTTACCGAGGTGTTTATCAACACCGACGGAGTGCCGACGCTCGGAGAGGGGAGCACCAACTGCCATGCCCAAACCATCGGCACCCGCTCCGGCCTGAGCTGCAAGATGGTTAACTATGCTCTGGAAAACAACGGTCTGAGCAATACCTCTATCCATATTTTCCCCGCCATCAGCAATTCGTCGCTGGTCTCCGCGGTGGGCATCTATGATATGCAGTTCAGCCTCAACGGCAATTCGTGGAAGCCGGTGAGCGGCATCTCCTACTATTACAATTTCAATGAGATGAAGTCCTCTGACTCCATTTACATCTTCTTCTCGAATAACTTCTTTAAGCAGATGGTCGCGCTGGGGATCAGCGATATTAATACCAAAGATTTGTTTAACTTCCGCTTCCAGAACATTACGTCGCCGGAGTCCGGCTGGTATGAGTTTTCTACCTCCAACTCGCTGGTTATCAAGCCGCGTGATTTCAGCATCAGCATTATTTCCGACGAGTACACCAGCGCGCCGAGCCGCGAGGGCTACGTCGGCCAGGGCAAGCCCTCGCTGGATTTTGGCTATATCGTCACCACCAGCGGCAGGACCGCCGCCGATGAGGTGCTGATCAAGGTTAACGGCCCGGCGCAGACCATCGGCGGGCGTTCATACTGCATCTTCAGCTCCGCGGACAATACGACGAAAGTCCCTTTCCCGGCGACGCTGACCTTCACGACGCAAAGCGGCGGCAACAAAACCTACGATGCCGGCTGCGACGATAGCTGGCGCGACATGACCGATGCGCTGTGGATGAGCACGCCGTGGAACGATGCTTCAGGCGATCCGGGAGTGATGAATAAAACCACGGTCAGGTTCTCCATCCCGATGAATGACGCGATCTCGCTGAAAACGATCGACGATGACGGCTGGTTCGGCGAAGTGAGCGCTTCAGGTGAAATTCGGGTTCAGGCGACGTGGCGAAATGTTAACTAATACGATACGCGCGATGGCGTGGCTGCTGGCCCTCTGCCTGCCGGCGGTCGGAGAGGCCATATCGGTCGGTAACCTGACCTTCTCGCTGGGGGCGGAGGAGAGCTTTGCCGCCAAGCGGGTGCTGAATAATAACAAGAGCGCGCGCCTGTATCAGGTCTCGGTGGTCGGCATCGACCGTCCTGGCGGGAAAGAGGTTCGCTCCCGCCCGGCGGACGGCGAGCTGCTCTTTGCGCCGCGCCAGCTGACCCTGCAGGCGGGGGAGGGGGAATATTTTAAGTTCTACTATCACGGGCCGCAGGACAACCGCGAGCGCTACTATCGGGTCTCGTTTCGTGAAATCCCTACCCGCAACCGCGTCGAGCGCAATACCGCCGGGGCGGCGGTGAGCATCGACCCGGTGGTGGTGGTGGAGACTATCCTGGCGGTGCGTCCGCGTCAGGTCGATTTTAAATGGGCCTTTGACCGCCGGGCGGGCACCGTCAGCAACAGCGGCAACACCTGGTTTAAGCTGCTGATTAAGCCCGGATGTGGGGCAACGGAAGAGGACGGCGACGCCTGGTACCTACGCCCAGGCGACGTGGTGCGCCAGGCCGCGCTGCGCCAGCCTGGCGACAAGTACATAATTTACAACGATCAATTTATCAAAATATCCAACGACTGCCCGTCGCCATCGGCGGGCGGTTAGCTGCCCGTCATGGCCATCAGGCGCGACTGAACCTCGGGGCAGCCGGCCAGCACCAGGTTACCGCTGAGCAGGCCGTCGTTGGCCAGAAAGTCGCTGCTTGTCCCGCCCGCTTCGACGATCAGCAGGATACCCGCCAGCGCATCCCAGCTGTTCATATGCTCCTCATAATAGGCGTGCACCTGGCCGGCGGCGACGTGGGCCAGCATCAGCGCCCCGGCGCCAAAGCGGCGGTACTCCATACCGGCGTCAATCACCCGCTCAAGCATGCGGGCGTAGTTTGCGGCAGGCGCCCGGCTGGAGCGCCCCATGCCAATCACCACCGTTTCCGGGTCCGGCTCGCGCAGCGCCAGGCGCTTATCGTTGAGAAATGCGCCTTCGCCGCGGCGGGCAAAGAAAAACTCGTTGCGATCCGGGGCGTAGATAATTCCCAGCTCCAGCACGCCCTGGCTGACCCAGGCCAGAGAAATACACCAGTAATCCATGCCCAGAATATAGTTGGTGGTGCCGTCGATAGGATCAATGACCCAGGTTCCCTGCTTCCCGGCCCGCAGGCCGCTCTCTTCGCCGAGAAAACCGTCCTCCGGGCGATGGGCCTCCAGCCAGGCCTTGATCTCCTGCTCGACGAAAACGTCGGCCTGGGAAACAAAATCCTGGCGTGCTTTTTTATCCACCTGCAGTCCCGCATCGCGCAGCTCCTGCGCGCGCGTTCCCAACTGGCGAATCAAACTGCATAGCGACTGCTGCTGTTCTTCGGTCATAGCCTGGCTCTTATGTGGTTGATGGCGACGTGCGCCGGTGAATTAAATCGACCTTCACCCACGTGGTGCGTGAAGGCTGGAGCGGATCGCTGGCCCTCTCCAGCAGGCGGGTGAGCGCCTGGCGGGAGATCTCCGCCACGTCCTGATGCAGGGTGGTGAGCCGGTAGCTGTACTGTGCCGTTTGCGGCGTGTTATCAAACCCGATGAGCTGAAAATCCGTCGGGGCCTCTTTGCCGCGCTGGCGCATGCCGTCAAGAAAGCCGCAGGCCAGCTGCGCGTTGGCGCAAAAAATGCCCTCCAGCGCATCGTCGGCGGCGGCGGCGGCCTGCAGGCCGCCCTCATAGCCCTCAAGAGAGGCAAACAGCGGCTGAAGATCGCGCCGCGTATCCACCCCAAGTTCGCTGAGCGCCTGATAAAATGCTTCCCCGCGCATTTGTCCGGCCCAGGTCGAGTGGCGATGGTTTAGCCAGCCAAAGCGGCGGCAGCCGGCCGCCACCAGCTGCTTCGCGGCCAGCGCCGCCCCGGCGGCATTATCCGAGCAGACGTAGTCGACGCCGGGAATATTCGGCTGGCGGTTAATGCCGACGACCGGAATTTGCTGCTGGGCGAACTCGTAGACCAGCGACTCTGGCGGCTGGCCGGAGGTGACGATCGCCCCGGACACGCGAAACTGCGCGAAGCGGCGAAGGGTCTGGGCCAGATCCTGCTCGCTGCGGATCTCGCTGACCAGCGCCTGAAAATCGCGGCGCTGGATCTCGCTCAGCAGCCCGTCGAGCAGGCTGCTGCGAAACGGATCGTTGATGCGGGAAACGATCACCCCGATCAGATGGCTGCGCCGGCGGTTGAGCCCCTGGGCGAGAAAGTTGACCTGATAGCCCAGCTCTTCTGCGGCGCGCAGCACCCGCTCGCGGGCGGCGGGCGAGATGCTGCCGTTATTGCTCAGCGCCCGGGAAACGACCGCGCGCGAGACGCCGGCGCGGCGGGCAACGTCCTCGGCGGTAATGCTCTGTTTTCGGGGAAGTGCGCTCATGCCGGGCTTTCCTCGCCGCTGCGCGGTGGCTGATGAAGATCGTATTGTAAGCCGTCCTGGCTGACGAACAACCCGTTCCACGGCCGGCAGGCTACCCGCAGCGCCGGCAGGATCGCGTCGTAGCAGTGATAGAGCCCCATGGCGGGCAGCGCCAGCGTTTGAAACAGCGCCAGGCAGGCCGGGAAATCGCCGTGGGAGGCGTCGTCGTTCAGAGCGGTGAGCGAGGCGCACTCCTGGAACGCCAGGTCCGACCCCGCCATCAGCGCGATCGACTGCGCCGTCGGCCGGCCGTCGCCGCTGTAGAACAGGCTTTTCCCGGCGAGGGTGATGCGAATTGCGCGGTTGCTGAGCTCGTGCTGGGTTTCGGCGGTGCGGATCTGCCAGTCGTGCCAGGTCCACGCCGGGGTGGCGTCGCGCCACTCAATCGCAAAGCACAGCGCGGTGTCCGGCCAGTTTGCCAGCTGCGCCAGCTGCATCAGCACCGGACGCTGCTGCGGCTGGCTGTAGATAATCAGCGGCTTTTGGCGGGAAAAGCTTTTCCAGTAGTTGAGCAGCGCCGTCAGGCCGGTACAGTGATCCGGGTGGACGTGGGTGAAGTAAATGGCATCGATATCGTTAATATTGCCTCCGCGCTGCCACAGGGCGCGAGGGATGGTGGGGCCGCAATCAATCAGCCACTGGCGATTGTTATTATCAATAACGCGCAGCGCAGAGGTATTTTGGCTCTCTGAGAAGGCGCTACCGCAGCCGAGAACGTCTATTTTCATTTACCCTCGCCAAAAAATTTTCGCACTTAATTAAATTGTCACAAATACCCGACAAAGTAGGCTCACATCATGTCGAGTCAAGGTTGCATTTTTTTTACAGCCAAATGAACACGTGTTCATCCTGGCGCGAATAAATAAAAAATGCCTACAGAAGAGTTTTGGGTACCGAATATGAGCTATTTGCACATTGCCAGCCTGAGAATTAGCTACGGCGATAAGGTTGTCCTGCATAATATCGACCTGGCGGTAGAGAAGGGGGAGATGATCGCCCTGCTGGGGCCATCGGGCTGCGGGAAAACCACGCTGCTGAATGCGCTCTGCGGCTTTATCCCGGTACAGAACGGGGATATCGTCGTCGCCGGCAGGGATATCACCCATAGCCCGCCGGAGCAGCGCAATATTACGATGGTTTTTCAAAGCTATGCGCTGTGGCCGCACCTGACGGTGGCCCGCAATATCGGCTACGGCCTGAAGCTGCGCCGGTGGCGGCGCGACGATATCGACCGCCGGGTGGCGGAGCTGCTGCAGATAGTCAACCTCTCGGGGCTGGCGGAAATGAAGGTGACCGAGCTTTCCGGCGGCCAGCGTCAGCGGGTTGCCCTGGCGCGCGCCCTGGCGATTGAACCGGACGTGCTGGTGCTGGATGAACCGCTCTCCAATCTGGATGCCAAAGTCCGCCTTAACGTCCGCCATGAAATAAAAGCGCTGCAAAAGAAGCTCGGCTTTACCTCATTAATCGTCACCCATGACCAGCAGGAAGCGCTGGTCATGGCTGACCGTATTGCCGTATTAAATAACGGCAGGATTGAGCAGTTAGGGACGCCGGAAGAGATATATCAGCGTCCGGCCACGCCTTTTGTCGCCGATTTTATGGGGGCCGATAATAAAATAAATAGCCGTGATATCCGCACCCTCGACGGTATTCACTGGCACAGCCCACAGGCATATTCCGCTACCGATTCTGGCGAACAGGTTATTTATTTCCGCAGCACCGACGCGGCGCTCCTTTCAGTCGCGGATAGCGCGCCGCAGGAGGGGCTGACCCTCGACGGCATCGTCGAACAAAGCGCCTTCCTCGGCCATTTATATCGCCACAGCGTGCGCTGTCGCGATCGCCTGCTGCTGGCGGATTCTAGCCGCTGCTGGCCCGCCAGCTCCCCGGTCAGGCTGCACGTGCCGACGCCGGCGCTGCATATTTTTCCTTCATCTCATGCAAGTTGACATCATCGTGTTCATTCTGGGGATAAACCATGTTTACTAAAACAAACGTTGCGCTGGCGACCGCCGTACTCCTGAGCTACGGCGCGCAGGCCGATACCATCCTGAACGTCGCGACGGCGGGCGATCAGAATATGGTGGATTACGTAAAAACCTGGCTGGGGCCAAAGTTTGAGGCCGCGCATCCGGGCGTCAAGGTGCAGGTTATCGGTACCGGGCCGGGGGATGCGGGCTCGAACAAAATTATCGAAAAGCTGACGGCGCAGAAGGAGAGCGGCGCCAGCAGCTGGGATATTGACGTCGCCGTGGTGCATCAAAAAGCCGGCGGCGAGCTGGTGGAGAAGGGGTTATTAGAGAAGTACCGCCAGCAGATTAAGACCGGCAGCCTGGTCAGCGCCGACAACGCTAAAAATGCCCTCGGGGTTAACGTCGACGGCTACGTGATGCCGATGTTTTTAAGCCAGACCGCCATTGCCTGGAACAGCGAGACGATCAAAACCCCGCCGGCCTCCTACGATGAGCTGGTGGCCTGGGCGCAGAAAAACCCGCAGGCCTTCGGCTATAACGGGATCAAAAACGGCATGTCCGGGGTCAGCTTCGTGGTGGGCTGGATGTACGCCTACGGCACCGACGCCCAGCGCCTCTCCTCCCTGCCGTACGATAAAAGCGTGGAGAAAAACTGGGGCCAGGCCTATGAAAAGCTGAAGGCTTTTAATAAAAACGTCACCTTCACGCCGGGCAACGCCGGGACGCTCGATATGCTGACCCGCGGGGAGATCGCGATGGGGCCGGTATGGGTGGACATGTTCTATAGCTGGAAGGATCAGGGGAAGCTGCCGCCGTCGATCAAGCTCTCCCTACTGGCGCCGGGCATGCCGGGTCAGCCGATGTATTACGTGACCCCGGCGAAGGCGGCGAATCCGCAGCTGGCGCACGAGTTTATCGAGCTGGCGACCAGCCCGGAGGTGCAGGCGCAGGGGATCGTGAAGCAGTTTAACTGGTATCCCGGCATCGATGCGCAGCACGTTAAGCCGCAGCTGGACGCGGGGACGTGGCAAAAGCTGTTTGCGGAGATCTCGCCGCAGGCGCTGGCGGAATACGGCAAGAATTTCCCGATTACCGCCTATTTTGACGATATTAAAGAAGGCTACGAAAGCCAGGTCGCCAACTAATCTTCGTCGATGCCCGGGGCGGCCGCGCGTCGACCCGGGCGTTTCTCCTCGCTGATATCAGGTTTGCTATGCGTATTTCGCTGAAATATCTGCTGCTGGTGGCTCCCGCCGCGCTGACCATTGCCGTGCTGTTTTTATATCCGCTGGGCTTCTCGCTGATTGCCGCCTTTACCGACGATGCGCAGCGGCTGACCCTGGCCCACTTTCGCAAAGTCTATGCGCTCTATTCCACCGATATTCTGTTCACGCTGATCGTCGTGCTGAGCTCCGTGGCGCTGCTGGCGCTGATTTCCATCACCCTTTCCGCGGTGATTACCCTGTCCTCCTGCCGGCCGATCGTACAGATGCTGGCATTTTTATATCGTCTGCCGCTGTTTATTCCTTTTATCGTTGCGGCGCAGATGATGCGCACCTTTCTGGCCAAAAACGGTTTAATGAACAATGCGCTGGTTGCCAGCGATCTGCTCACGCCGATGGAGACGATCTCCTGGCTGGGCTGGAAGGGCATCATTATCACCTTCGTCTGGAAGCAGCTGGCGTTCGCCACGCTGCTTATCTGCGGCGCAATGGCGGCGCTTGAGCAGTCGCAAATTCTGGCGGCGCGCAACCTGGGCGCCTCTCGCCCGCGGATCCTGTTCGATATTATTCTGCCGCAGGTGCTGCCCGCCATCGGCGTGGCGCTGGTGCTCTCGACCGTCACCATGATGTCGGTGCTGTCGGTGCCGCTGATGATAGGCGTCGGTACGCCGACGATGATCACCGTTGATATGGCGTTTCGCGTGAACTCCTACGGGGATTACGCCGTGGCTAACGCTCTGGGCGTCGTGTCGCTGCTTATCTGCGGCGCGCTGTCGTGGTTCTATCTGCGCCACAGCCTGCGCCAAAAAGGGGGAGAATAATGAAGGAGGTTACGATGACACCACCTGCGACGCTGCTGGCGAAAGGGCGGAGAAAGCTGAGCGCCAGCCTGCCGCTGCAGACGCTGCTGCTGGTTCTGATGCTGCTGGCGATGTTTGGTCCGCTGCTGAATCTGCTTATCTGGACGGTGGCCGAAAGCTGGTTCTTTCCCCACAGCCTGCCCAGCCAGTGGGGGCTGAAATACTGGTATCAGGTGTTCAGCCCCTATAGCGATGTTTCGGGCTCTTTGCTGACCAGCGTGCTGATTGCCGTGCTGTCGGTGCTGGTGTGCCTGCTGATTTCGATCCCCGCCGGCTATGCGTTATCGCGGCGAGGGATGCCGCTGCGGGTGGGCTTTATGCTGCTGTTTCTTATTCCGCAGGCGTTCCCTAACCTGACGGTATATATGAATATTGCCCGGCTTTTCTATCAGTGGGGGCTCAACGGCACCGTGGCCGGCGTGGTGCTGGTGCATAGCGTGCACGGGCTGATGTATTCGGTATGGATCTGCGTGGCGGCGTTCTCGGCGGTCGATCCGCTGCTGGCAAGAGCGTCGCGCAATCTGGGGGCCGGGGCGGTGTATACGTTTTGGCATATCGTTTTGCCCCAGGCATCGCCGGGGATTATTGCCGCCAGTATTTTTGTCTTTCTGGAGTCGCTGGACGAGTTCACCGGCACCTTTTTTGTCGGCGCGCCGGATATCACCACGCTGCCTCTGCTGCTATACAACGCCAGCATGTCGGGAAACTATCAGGTGTCGTCTATTACCGCGCTGATTTTATTACTGCCGTCGCTGCTGTTTATGCTGGTTATTCATAAATTTATGCGCCCGGAAATGCTGGCAAAAATGGGCAAATAGCGCTCAGGCTACCCGCCAGTAAAAACGCTTCCCGGTGGGAAGCGTTTTTACTATCAGGTCATCATCATCGGCCACTCTGGCGGCGTCTGGCTCATCACTTCCACCATGACGTCTTTAATGTTGCCCCAGATTTTGGCAACGTCGATCAGCGTGATACCGAGCAGGCCGGTGGCAAACCAGCAGGCGGCGGCCAGCCCCAGGCAGCTGCAGATCACCGCTAAGCCGGCATAGTCGCTTTTACGCAGCTGAATATTCATCGAGCTGGCTAAAAACATCAGCACCGCGCTCAGCAGCGGCCAGCGCAGGAGTATGACACTGGTAGTAATGGAAGCCATTAACCTGATCCTCAAAGAAAGTCGGGGGCCTTTGACAACCTGGCGAGACTAACGATGACGTGGCGCTCTGGCTATCGACGGGCGAAAAAACGTATAATGAAACAATGTTTCCGTTTCATTAGGATGTGTGAACTATATCACACTTGTTCTTTTATTCACCAGCCAAAAATTGCGTTTTTTATGTGCTTATAAACCATTTAAATGTTGTGGTTAACGGCGCGGTGCGCCATAGCCATACCCGCCATGATGCTGAAGCTAATGTATTAATACGATGGACTGTTTTTTTGCCAGGCTTATATCTACTGGTTTTATTACCTGTTCGCGGTAATCATACGGATAAACCGAATCAGAAAGCGGTGCCGCTCTCATTATGTCGAGAATGTTTCTCGATTGTTCTATAAGTTAGTATTATTCATCATTATCGGCTGTGGGGTTTTTACCCTCAATAGCCGAATGCCTAAATGACCGGCATTGTATAGGCGCAGGCATCTGCCATTGTGGACTGTTACCGTGATTAAGGCGTATCGCATGGATAAAAAGCGGAAATGAGTCGTAGCGCGCCACATAAGGCGTTGAAAATATTTGGTATTGCCCTGGTTATCCTGCTGCCAGTGGTGCTGGCCTTGTGGCTTGCCCAACACCGGGCCAGGGTGGAAACCAACGACCAGCTCCGCTCGTTTTCTCAACTGGCGCTGCAGAAAACCGAAATGGTTATTCATGAGGTCGAGCAGGCGCGTAAAAAGGCCATGCAATATCAGGGGATAATATGTTCGCCGCAGCACCAGCGATATATGCTGGATATTGTTCGCAGCCTGCTTTACGTCGAAGATTTAGTCTATGCGGAAGGCGCTGATTTCTTTTGCTCAACCGCCGTTCATCCCGATACGGTCTGGCATGTTGAGACGGCTAATTATATAAAAAAGCCGGATGTCGCCATCTATTACTATCGCGATACGCCGTTCTATCCCGGTTTTGCCATGACCTATATGCAGCGCGGTCACTATGTCGCGGTTATTAATCCACTTTCCTATAGTGCGTTAATATCCAGCGATAGAGATTTAGCCTACGGTCTGTTCGATACCAAAACGAATCAGTTTTTCTCCGTCAGCAAAAATACCGACGCCGCGGCGTTACGTCCGCTGATCCGCAGCGAAGACACCTTTTTCCAGCAGGATCGCCGGGTATACACCGTTGCCCATTCGGCGAACCGCCCTATCGCGGTGATCATGTCCACCTCGCGCGTGGGCTATTATCAAAATTTATATGACCAGATCGTGCTCACTTTGCCGCTGGGCCTGATTGGTAGCGGGCTGATGTTAACGCTGTGGCTACGAATCCGGCGGCAGTACCACTCCCCGCGCAGCAGGCTGCAGCGCGCGCTGAGCCGTCGCCAGCTGTGCCTGCACTATCAGCCGATCGTCGATATTAAAACGAACCGCTGCGTCGGGGCCGAAGCGCTGCTGCGCTGGCCAGGATGCGATGGCCCGGTGATGAGCCCGGCGGAGTTCATTCCGCTGGCGGAGAACGAAGGGCTGATTGCGCAGGTGACGGACTACGTCGTGGATGAAGTGTTTGCCGATCTGGGCGAATTTCTCGCCAGCCATCCGCAGCTGTACGTCGCGATTAACCTCTCGGCCACGGATTTCCACTCCGCGCGGCTGATTAGCCAAATTAGCGAAAAGGCGAAAAGTCACGGGGTATGCATCAGCCAGATTAAAATCGAAGTGACCGAGCGCGGTTTTATTGACGTGCAGAAAACGACGCCGGTCATTCAGGCGTTTCGCGAGGCGGGATATGAAGTCGCCATCGACGATTTCGGCACCGGCTACTCCAACCTGCATAACCTCTCTTCGCTCAACGTGGACATTCTCAAGATCGATAAATCCTTTATCGATACGCTGACGACCCGCGGCACCAGCCACATGATCGCCGAGCATATTATTGAGATGGCGCGCAGCCTGCACCTGAAAACCGTGGCTGAGGGCGTCGAAACGCTGGACCAGGTGAAGTGGCTACACAAGCGCGGCGTCCGCTACTGCCAGGGCTGGCATTTTGCGAAGGCGATGCCGGTGCAGGAGTTTAAGCAGTGGCTGGTTAAGGCACCAGCGCGGCTTAACGCCTGCGCGCAAAGCCGTCAGGCGGAAATCTGATGGCGATAGTCGCTGGGCGTGCGGTCATACTCCCGGCGGAACACCCGTGAAAACGTCTGCTGCGAGACGTAGCCCAGATCCATCGCGATATCGAAAATCGGGCGCTGGGTGGTTCTGAGGGCTTCAGCGGCCAGTAACAGCCGACGTTGGCGAATGTAATCACCCAGCGTCTGATGCGTAACGGCGCGGAACATCCGCTGGAGATACCACTTCGAGTACCCCGATTTTTTGGCGACTACATCAATGTTAAGTGGTTGATCGATATGTTCATCAATCCATTCAATAAGCGTTTGGATAATATCCTGATGGGACATAAAGCGGCCTCTCTCTCAATTCTCGATTCGTCGTTTTGTCTGCGGGCGAGTATAATTCCTCAAGTTAACTTGAGGTAAAGCGCTTTATGGAAAAGAAATCACCCCGTATTAAAATGCTGTTGACCCCTGGCGAAGTGGCAAAACGTACCGGCGTTGCCGTCTCGGCCCTCCATTTCTATGAAAGCAAAGGGCTGATTCACAGCCAGCGCAATCCGGGCAATCAGCGGCGCTACCGTCGTGACGTGCTGCGCGCGGTGGCGATTATCAAGATTGCTCAGCGCATCGGCATTCCGCTGGCGACTATCGGCGATGCCTTTGGCGTGCTGCCCGAAGGGCACAACCTAAGCGCCAAAGAGTGGAAGCAGCTATCGTCGGTGTGGCGGGAAGAGCTGGACCGGCGCATTCATACGCTGACCGCGCTGCGCGATCAGCTGGATGGCTGCATCGGCTGCGGCTGCCTGTCGCGACGGGACTGTCCGCTGCGTAACCCCGGGGACATGCTGGGTGAAGAGGGGACCGGCGCGCGGCTGCTGGAGGATGATTAAAAAACTAAAGCGCCACAACAGGGCGCTTTAGTTGTTTTCCGGTCTTTGTCTTTCGCTCTATCCCGCTGGTTCACAGGAGGGTTTCACCCGACGTCGGCTCCCCTCAGTATTGCGCAACAAGTTGATGGAGGTTCCGGATTGCGCCGACACCTTAATTGTGGCACATCACCTTAAATCCACCCGCTTATTTTGGCGAATTTTTCCCGTCATTCACCGCCAGTTCCTATAGTTAATTTGAACAAACGACGGGAGAGACCCATGCTGACGGTACATCACCTTAATCAATCGCGATCGCAGCGCGTGCTCTGGGCGCTGGAAGAGCTGCAGCTGCCCTATCAGATTGTCTGCTATCCGCGGCAGAAAAATATGCTGGCACCGCCGGAGTTAAAAAACATTCACCCGCTGGGCAAATCCCCGGTGGTGGAGGACAACGGCTACGTGCTGGCGGAGTCCGGGGCGATCCTCGAATATCTGCAGGAAACCTACGATAGCACGCAGCAGCTGCGGCCGCAGGCGATGGCGGACAGGCTGCAGTACCGCTTTTGGCTGCACTATGCCGAAGGCTCGCTGATGCCCCTGATGCTGATGAAGCTGGTCTTTTCCAGCCTCGGCAAGGCCCCGGTGCCGTTCGGCATGCGCACGCTGGGCGGTGCGCTGGGGAAGGGGATGCAGAAGGCCTGGCTGGACCGGCAGATTGCCACCCACGCCGGCTTTATCGAAGATCACCTCTCCCGATGGCCGTGGTTTGCGGGCGAAAACCTGAGCATGGCCGATATCCAGATGAGCTTTCCGCTGCTGGCGCTGCAGTCGCGCGGCGGAATTGACGGCCTTGCGCACGTCGCCTGCTGGACGCAGCGTATCGAGCAGCGTCCGGCCTGGCTGCGCGCCATTGAGCGCGGTGGCCCCTTTACGCTACCGGGTGCCTGAGGCATCACCTTTTACGATGGCCGAGGCGAATTGCTATCAGCGCAATACAAAAATGTTAGCAGATTGCGCATAGACGATAACGTTTGCGCATCGGCTGGTTATTTCCTGAACGTCATAAGCGAAATTTAGCGAAATACGACAAACTTCAGTTGAAAAGGGCCATCTAAAGGCTGGATAATCGTTTGCCTTATTATTTTGCTCGCTATTTATCCTGCTAACAGGGGGTGAGTAAAGTAATTTTGACCACCGTATTGTATGCGCGGAGTTAAACGTTTGCTTTTTTTGCAGCCCCCCTGGCGCTGCGATATATAGCACAAGGAGATCGCGTTGAACTGGCAGTGGATGGTCCACCACGCATACCGACGAATGATAAAAATTCTCAGGGGAAGTTTTCTATGTCTACGCCTTCAGCGCGTACCGGCGGTTCATTAGACGCCTGGTTTAAAATTTCGGCTCGCGGCAGCTCCGTGCGTCAGGAAATTCTTGCAGGTTTAACCACTTTTCTCGCCATGGTGTACTCGGTAATCGTGGTACCGGGCATGCTGGGTAAGGCCGGGTTCCCACCGGCAGCGGTGTTTGTCTCCACCTGCCTGGTGGCGGGCGTGGGCTCTCTGGTGATGGGGCTGTGGGCCAACCTGCCGCTGGCAATCGGCTGTGCTATCTCGCTGACCGCCTTTACCGCCTTCAGCCTGGTGCTGGGGCAGCAAATCAGCATTCCGGTTGCGCTGGGCGCCGTGTTCCTGATGGGCGTGCTGTTTACCATTATCTCCGCGACCGGCATTCGTAGCTGGATCTTACGCAACCTGCCGCAGGGCGTTGCGCACGGCACCGGTATCGGTATCGGCCTGTTCCTGCTGCTGATCGCCGCCAACGGCGTGGGCCTGGTCATTAAGAACCCGCTGGACGGTCTGCCGGTGGCGCTGGGTAACTTCGACAGCTTCCCGGTGATTATGTCGCTGGTGGGGCTGGCGGTGATTATCGGCCTCGAAAAGCTGAAGGTACCGGGCGGCATCCTGCTGACCATTATCGGCGTGTCGATCGTCGGCCTGATTTTCGACCCTAACGTTCACTTCTCCGGTATTTTTGCCATGCCGTCGCTGAGCGACGATAAAGGCAATTCGCTGATCGGCAGCCTGGATATTATCGGCGCGCTGAACCCGGTCGTTCTGCCGAGCGTGCTGGCGCTGGTGATGACGGCGGTATTTGATGCCACCGGCACCATCCGCGCGGTCGCGGGGCAGGCGAACCTGCTGGACAAAGACGGGCAGATCATCAACGGCGGTAAAGCGCTGACCACCGACTCCCTGAGCAGCGTCTTCTCCGGCCTGGTCGGCGCGGCGCCGGCGGCGGTATATATCGAATCGGCTGCGGGTACCGCTGCCGGCGGTAAAACCGGCCTGACCGCGGTGACGGTTGGCGTGCTGTTCCTGCTGATCCTGTTCCTTTCCCCGCTCTCCTATCTGGTTCCCGCCTACGCCACCGCTCCGGCGCTGATGTATGTCGGCCTGCTGATGCTGAGCAACGTGGCGAAGATTGATTTCAACGATTTTGTCGATGCGATGGCGGGGCTGATTACCGCGGTCTTTATCGTGCTGACCTGCAATATCGTTACCGGCATCATGATCGGCTTCGCGTCGCTGGTGATTGGCCGTCTGGTCTCCGGGGAGTGGCGCAAGCTGAACCTCGGCACCGTGATCATTGCCGCGGCGCTGGTTATCTTCTACGCCGGCGGCTGGGCGATTTAAGCGATTTATGCTGACAGCGGGCGGCTCAGACCGCCCGTTTAATTTTTAAGCCACATCCTGTTTCCTTTTGCGTTAATCTGGGTAGCGTATCATTTCGAGACATGACGCCTCAGATGTAAAATAAGAACACGCAGCAAACAGGGAACACATGGAAATATTCTTTACCATACTCATCATGACCCTCGTGGTCTCTCTCTCCGGGGTGGTTACACGCGTACTGCCCTTTCAGGTTCCACTACCTTTAATCCAGATTGCCATCGGCGCGCTGCTGGCCTGGCCTACGTTCGGGCTGCACGTCGAATTCGACCCCGAGCTCTTCCTGGTGCTCTTTATTCCGCCGCTGCTTTTTGCCGACGGCTGGAAGACGCCGACCCGCGAGTTCATCGAGCACGGGCGAGAGATTTTTGGCCTCGCGCTGGCGCTGGTGCTGGTCACGGTGGTGGGGATTGGCTACCTCATCTACTGGATTGTCCCGGGCATTCCGCTGATCCCGGCCTTTGCGCTGGCGGCGGTGCTGTCGCCAACCGATGCGGTGGCGCTCTCCGGGATCGTCGGCGAAGGGCGGATCCCGAAAAAAATTATGGGGATACTGCAGGGCGAAGCGTTGATGAACGACGCCTCCGGCCTGGTCTCGCTGAAGTTTGCCGTCGCGGTGGCGATGGGCACGATGGTCTTTACCGTTGGCGGTGCGACGGTCGAGTTCTTCAAGGTGGCGATAGGCGGCATCCTCGCCGGTTTTGTCGTCAGCTGGCTGTACGGGCGCTCGATGCGCTTCCTCAGCCGCTGGGGCGGCGATGAGCCGGCCACGCAGATTGTGCTGCTGTTCCTGCTGCCGTTTGCCTCCTACCTGATCGCTGAACACATTGGTTTTTCCGGGATTCTGGCCGCGGTCGCGGCGGGGATGACCATCACCCGTTCCGGGGTGATGCGCACCGCGCCGCTGGCGATGCGCCTGCGCGCCAACAGCACCTGGGCGATGCTGGAGTTCGTGTTTAACGGCATGGTCTTCCTGCTGTTAGGCCTGCAGCTGCCGGATATCCTGTCGAGCTCGCTGGTGGCGGCGGAGGCGGATCCCAACGTCGAAACCTGGATGCTGTTTACCGATATTATCCTGATTTACGCCGCCCTGATGCTGGTCCGCTTTGGCTGGCTGTGGACAATGCGCAAGCTCAGCCAGCGCTTCCTGAAGAACAAGCCGATGGAGTTTGGCTCCTGGACCACCCGCGAGCTGCTGATCTCCTCGGTCGCCGGGGTACGCGGGGCGATTACCCTCGCCGGCGTGCTGTCGATACCGCTGCTGCTGCCGAGCGGCGACGTTTTCCCTGCGCGCTATGAGCTGGTGTTCCTTGCCGCCGGGGTCATCCTGTTCTCGCTGTTTGTCGGCGTGATTGCGCTACCGATCCTGCTGCGCCACATTGAGTCGACCGACCATGTCCAGCAGCGTAAAGAGGAGCGCCTGGCGCGCGCCGCCACCGCGGACGTGGCGATCGTGGCGATTCAAAAAATGGAGGAGCGGCTGGCGGCGGATACCAAAGAGAATATCGATAACCAGCTGCTGACGGAGGTCAGCTCGCGGGTGATCGGTAACCTGCGCCGGCGGGTCGACGGCCGTAACGACGTGGAAACCTCGATCCTCGAAGAGCAGCTTGAGCGCCGGTTCCGCCTGGCGGCGCTGCGTTCAGAGCGCGGCGAGCTGTACCATCTGCGCGCCACCCGCCAGATCAGCAACGAGACGCTGCAGAAGCTGCTGCACGACCTTGACCTGCTGGAAGCGCTGTTAATCGAAGATCAATAATCGCCGCCGCGCCCCGTCGGGGCCGTGCGGTTGGCTGATCTGTAGTTGGTAGCCCGGACCGGCGCAACGCGTCGCCTCCGGGCGCTTACTCATTGAGCCAGAAGCTTTTACTGCACGCCAGCCACGCCTGGGCGCTATGCGACAGATAGACCCCCTCCCGCCAAATCATCCCCAGCTCCCAGCGCAGCTCGCTCTGCAGCGGGATCGTGCAAAAATGTCGGGCGTCGAGGCGCTCGCAAATCGGCTGCGGCAGAATCGCCACGCCAATTCCCGCCTGAACCATCGCGGCGAGGAAGTCCCACTGTCCGCTGCGCACTGCGATGCGGGGCTTGACGTCATGGTCGGTAAACAGCTGCATCAGCTGCTGGCTGAGGGCGAAATCTTCGTTATAGATAACCAGCGGATGGGCGGCGAGCGCCTGCGGCGACAGCGAGCTAACCGCCTCCCACTGCGGCGTTCTCGGCGCCAGCACGCACAGAGGATGGTTGAACAGCGGCAGCGTCGCCAGGCCGCTCTCCTCATCGACCGGCAGCGCCGTCATGGCCAGGTCCAGCTCGCCGTTGCTGACCGCCTGCTGCACGGTCAGGCCGCCGAACTCGGCAATTTTCAGCTCTACGCCCGGATAGCGCTGGCGAAACAGGCCGATCGGCTCGGCCATCAGCATCCCGACCATCGGCGGGATCCCCAGCCGCAGAATGCCCTTATGCAGGTGGTTAATATCGCTAAGCTCGGATTCCAGCTGGCGGAATTCGCCCAAAATCGCCTGCCCGCGCTCGAAAACCACCCGGCCGGTATCGGTTAGCAGCAGCCGGCGGCCGTCGCGAATAAGCAGCGTACAGTTGAGCTCATCTTCGAGGTTTTTTAGCATCTTGCTGATGGTGGGCTGCGTGACGAACAGTTTTTCCGCCGCGCGGGTGAAGCTCTGCTGACGGACGACTTCGACAAAATAACGCAGCGTGCGGATATCCATAATTATTCCCTGAGACTATACCTGTGATGATTTTAATTCATTTCTGTCCAACCTGGCGGCTCACTATACTGCTCGCCTGGCTTCTTTTTCAGGAATATCGCTCATGGCCTTCGCGCCAGCTCGCGTTACCCCCTTCGTTATGCAACGCCTTCAGGTACCGGTTCAGGTACTGGTTTATGCCGGACTCTTTGTCTGCGCTCAATATCTGGTTAACTGGCTGCACCTGCCGCTCCCGGCAAATCTGGTCGGCATGCTGATGCTGCTGGCGCTTATCGTCTGTCGGATTATCCCGCTGAAGTGGGTGCGCGCCGGCGCCCGCTGGCTGCTGGCGGAAATGCTGCTGTTCTTCGTGCCGGCGGTGGTGGCGGTGGTCAACTACACCCAGCTGCTGATGGTGGACGGCTGGCGTATTCTGCTGGTAATCGCGCTGAGCACGACGCTGGTGCTGGGCGCCACGGCGTGGGTGGTGGATAAAGTTTATCGCTATGAAATCAGCAGGATGAAGCATGAGTGATCTCCATCTGAGCATTCTGTGCCTGATCGTGACGCTGGTGCTCTATTTTGCCAATAAGCGCCTCTATCGCCGCTTCCACAAGCTGCCGCTGATGCCGCTGGTTTTTACCCCAATCCTGCTGGTGCTGATTCTGGTCTTTGGCCATATTTCGTATCAAAGCTATATGGGAGAGGCCCACTGGCTGCTGTGGCTGCTGGGGCCGGCGACGATCGCTTTCGCCGTGCCGGTGTATGACAACCTGGCGATTATTAAACGCCACTGGATGTCGCTGAGCGCCGGGGTGGTGACGGCCTCAATCGTGGCGGTCTGCAGCTCGGTCTGGCTGGCGCGCCTGTTCACCCTTTCCGATGAGATTCAGCGCAGCCTGGCGGTGCGTTCGGTCACCACGCCTTTTGCGCTGGCCGCGGCCCGGCCCCTCGGCGGTCAGCCGGATCTGGTCGCGCTGTTTGTGGTGGTCACCGGGGTATTTGGTATGGCGATCGGCGATGTGCTGTTTTTGCGCCTGTCGATTCGAGAAGGGATGGCGAAAGGGGCGGGTTTCGGCGCCGCCTCGCACGGCGCCGGAACCGCGCGCTCCTACGAGCTCGGGCCGCAGGAGGGCGTTGTCGCCAGCCTGGTGATGATGCTGTCTGGAGTGGTGATGGTGCTGGCGGCGCCGCTGGTGCGCCTGCTGATGTTCTGATGAACCCCGGCCGAACGGCCGGGGTTAAGAGGCTTAATGCGCCTGGCCGCGTTCGATACCGATACCGGTCTGCGAGCGGATAAACTGGGCGCGGAACAGCTCGCGTTCGCGCAGCCCTTCCGCCGAGTTATCGGTGGCGGAGAAGAACCAGATACCGATAAAGGCAACGGCAATCGAGAACAGCGCCGGGTACTCGTACGGGAAGATAGCCTTCTCATGGCCGAGGATCTGCACCCAAATCGTCGGGCCGAGGATCATCAGGATAACGGCGGTCAGCAGCCCCAGCCAGCCGCCAATCATCGCCCCGCGGGTGGTCAGCTTCGACCAGTACATCGACAGCAGAATGATGGGGAAGTTACAGCTGGCGGCAATCGAGAACGCCAGTCCGACCATAAAGGCAATGTTCTGATTTTCGAACAGGATCCCCAGCAGAATGGCGACTACGCCGAGGATCAGCACGGTGATTTTCGATACCCGCAGCTCGTCGCGCTCGCTGGCGCCCTTACGGAAGACGTTGGCGTACAGGTCGTGGGAGACCGCCGAGGCCCCGGCCAGGGTGAGGCCCGCAACCACCGCAAGAATGGTGGCGAAGGCCACGGCCGAAATAAAGCCGAGGAACAGATTACCGCCCACCGCGTCAGCGAGGTGCACCGCCGCCATGTTGTTGCCGCCGATAAGCGCGCCCGCAGCGTCTTTAAACGCCGGATTTGCGCCAACCAGCATGATGGCGCCGAAGCCGATAATAAAGGTCAGGATGTAGAAGTAGCCCATAAAGCCGGTGGCGTAGAATACGCTTTTACGCGCTTCGCGCGCATCGCTCACGGTGAAGAAGCGCATCAGAATATGCGGCAGACCGGCGGTACCGAACATCAGCCCCAGTCCGAGCGACAGCGCCGATATCGGGTCTTTCACCAGCCCGCCAGGGCTCATGATCGCCACCCCTTTTGGATGGACCGCCATCGCTTCGCTGAACAAGTTATTGAAGCTGAAGCCGACGTGCTTCATGACCATAAAGGCCATAAAGCTGGCGCCGCACAGCAGCAGAACCGCCTTAATGATCTGTACCCAGGTGGTCGCCAGCATGCCGCCAAACAGCACGTATAGCACCATCAGCACGCCGACCAGCACCACCGCAACGTGGTAGTTAAGGCCGAACAGCAGCTGGATAAGCTTGCCCGCGCCGACCATCTGCGCAATCAGGTACAGCGCCACCACCACCAGCGAACCGCAGGCGGAGAGGGTACGGATTGGCCCCTGCTTCAGGCGATAGGAGGCGACGTCGGCAAAGGTATAGCGTCCGAGGTTGCGCAGGCGTTCGGCAATCAGGAACAGAATGATCGGCCAGCCGACCAGGAAGCCGAGGGAGTAAATCAGCCCGTCGTAGCCGGAGGTATAAACCAGCGCGGAGATCCCGAGGAAGGAGGCGGCGGACATAAAGTCGCCGGCAATCGCCAGCCCGTTCTGGAAGCCGGTGATGTTCCCCCCGGCGGTATAGTAATCGCTGCGCGAGCGTACCCGTTTTGACGCCCACCAGGTGATATAGAGCGTCAGGGCAACGAAGATCAGGAACATGATAATCGCCTGCCAGTTTGTCGGCTGGCGCTGGACCGCGCCGGCGATCGTATCGGCCGCGTTTGCGGCAGCCGGGAGCGTGGCGGCAAGCGCCGTCAGAACTTTCTTCATGATGCCTGCACCTCTTTGAGAACGCTTTTCGTCAGACGATCGAATTCGCCGTTGGCCCGCCAGACGTAAACGCCGGTGAGCAGGAAGGAGATAACGATGACGCCAATGCCGATGGGGATGCCGCGGGTGACGCTGGTTCCCGCGTGCAGCGGCGTACCCAGCCAGCCGGGGGCAAAGGCGATAAGCAAAATGAAGCCGACATAGATAACCAGCATGATCAGTGACAAGATGGCGGCAAACCTTTGCCGGGTTGCAACTAACTCCCTGAAATGCGCACTATTTTCTATCCGCTGACAAATTTGATCATTCATCTTAGCGTCTCCAGAGGTATTCCTTTCGTCATCCACGCGCGAGACGTCGGCAGCACGCGTCCGCCCGACGGTAAACCGTCGGGAATCTGCCTGCTTACCGCTTTCCTGCTGCCTGGAATCCTTAGGAAGGTTTTATGTTTATCTCCTCTCCCCGATTGGGGAGAGGGTGTAGGGATTCAGTACGTATTTACGACGGCATTGCGATGGACTGCTTCTCTTCGAGCAGTTTTTCCACCACGCCAGGATCGGCGAGCGTTGAGGTATCGCCGAGGTTGCTGGTGTCACCGGCGGCAATCTTGCGCAGGATGCGGCGCATGATTTTACCGGAGCGGGTTTTCGGTAACGAATCGGTCCAGTGCAGCACGTCCGGGGTGGCCAGCGGGCCTATCTCTTTACGCACCCAGTTGCGCACTTCTGCATACAGCTCCGGCGTCGGCTCTTCACCGTGATTCAGCGTGACGTAGGCGTAAATGGCCTGACCTTTGATGTTATGCGGGATGCCGACCACCGCCGCTTCGGCGATTTTCGGGTGTGAAACCAGCGCCGATTCAATTTCTGCGGTGCCCAGACGGTGGCCGGAAACGTTCAGCACGTCGTCCACGCGGCCGGTTATCCAGTAGTAGCCATCCTCGTCGCGACGCGCGCCGTCGCCGCTGAAGTACATGTTTTTAAAGGTGGAGAAGTAGGTTTGCTCGAAGCGCTCGTGGTCGCCGAACAGGGTACGCGCCTGGCCTGGCCAGGAGTCGGCGATGGCCAGGTTGCCCTCGGTGGCCCCTTCCAGCGGCGTGCCTTCGTTATCGACGATTACCGGCTGAACGCCGAAGAACGGACGGGTGGCGGAGCCGGCCTTCAGCTCAATGGCGCCCGGCAGCGGGGTGATCATAAAGCCGCCGGTTTCGGTCTGCCACCAGGTGTCCATCACCGGGCATTTCTCGTTGCCGATTTTCTTCCAGTACCACTCCCAGGCTTCCGGGTTGATCGGCTCGCCGACGGAGCCCAGAATGCGCAGGGAAGAGCGGTCGGTGCCTTCGATAGCCTTATCGCCCTCGGCCATCAGCGCGCGGATCGCCGTCGGCGCGGTATACAGGATGCTGACCTGGTGCTTATCCACCACCTGGCACATGCGCGCCGGAGTCGGCCAGTTTGGTACCCCTTCGAACATCAGCGTCGTCGCGCCGCAGGCCAGCGGGCCGTACAGCAGGTAGCTGTGGCCGGTTACCCAGCCCACGTCGGCGGTGCACCAGTAGATATCGCCAGGATGATAGTCGAATACGTATTTGAAGGTCGTTGCCGCATACACCAGGTAGCCCCCGGTGGTGTGCAGGACGCCTTTCGGCTTGCCGGTTGAGCCGGAGGTATAGAGGATAAACAGCGGGTCTTCGGCGTTCATCTCTTCCGGCTGGTGCTGGTCGCTGGCGTTTTCCAGCAGATCGCTCCACCACAGGTCGCGACCCTCGTGCCATTCCGTTTTGCCCCCGGTGCGCTTGAGGACGACCACGTTTTCAATGCTGGTAACGTTAGGATTTTTCAGCGCGTCATCGACGTTTTTCTTCAGCGGAATGGCGCGACCGGCGCGCAGGCCCTCGTCGGCGGTGATCACCAGCCGCGAGCTGGAGTCGATGATGCGCCCGGCAACTGCTTCCGGCGAGAAGCCGCCGAAAATAACCGAGTGGATGGCGCCAATGCGCGCGCAGGCCAGCATCGCAACTGCCGCTTCGGGCACCATCGGCATATAGATAGCTACGACGTCGCCTTTTTTAATCCCGAGGCCGAGCAGGGCGTTGGCAAAGCGGCACACGTCGCGATGCAGCTCGCGATAGGTAATTTTCTTGCTCTGGCTGGCATCGTCGCCTTCCCAGATGATGGCCGTCTGGTCGCCGCGCTCCGCGAGGTGGCGATCGAGACAGTTGGCCGCCAGGTTCAGCGTTCCGTCCTCATACCATTTGATAGAGACGTTGCCCGGGGCAAACGAGGTGTTCTTCACGCGCGTATAGGGCCGTATCCAGTCGAGAATTTTACCCTGCTCGCCCCAGTACGCGTCGGGGTCGGTCACGGATTGTTGATACTGCGCCTTGTACTGTTCCGGGTTAATCAGGCAGCTGTCCGCAATATTTGCGGGAATAGAGTGTTTATGTATTTGGCTCATGGCTTTTTTTCTCCTGTAGGTTGTTAAATATATGTCAAATAAACGTTAATAGTAGGGGCTTTGCGCGCTTTGTTTGCTATTTGGGGGACAGATCACGCATTAATTCAACTGAATGAAAATTAATCAAATGAAACTTTTAAGTGGAATAATTTCGTCAGTGAATTTATAGAAATGGAATCGATTAAAATTTTTTTATAACAGATACTTATGCAATGTAAGTGGGGGAAATTAGCGGCTTTATGCATAAAACCAGAGTAAAGGCCTGTTCTTAAAGGCTTGCGCAGCATGCCGTGCAAATGATACTCATATCGCGCGTTAAAAAACCCCATAGAGCAACGCAACACAATTCATACCCCTTTCAGTGGGTAACATTACCTCCGGTAATGGTGCCTTTCATTGAGGAAGTCTGTAGTGATGAAAAAAACAAAAGTCAGCCTGGCCTGGCAAATTTTGCTGGCCCTGGTGCTGGGCATACTCCTGGGCAGTTATCTGCATTACCACGCCGAAAGCCGTGACTGGTTAATCTCGAACCTCCTGACGCCGGCGGGCGATATCTTTATCCACCTGATCAAAATGATCGTGGTGCCGATTGTGATTTCGACGCTGGTGGTCGGGATTGCGGGCGTCGGCGACGCTAAGCAGCTTGGCCGCATTGGCGCCAAAACGATTATCTATTTTGAAGTGATCACCACGGTGGCGATTGTGCTGGGGATTACCCTGGCCAACGTTTTCCAGCCGGGAACCGGCATTGATATGTCGCAGCTGGCGGCGGTCGATATTTCGAAATACCAAAGTACGACGGCGGAAGTGCAAAGCCACGCGCACGGGCTGATGGGGACGATTTTGTCGCTGGTGCCGACCAATATCGTCGCCTCGATGGCGAAAGGCGATATGCTGCCGATTATCTTCTTCTCGGTGCTGTTTGGTCTCGGCCTCTCCTCGCTGCCGGCAACGCATCGTGAGCCGCTGGTGACCGTTTTCCGCTCCATTTCCGAGACCATGTTCAAAGTGACGCACATGGTGATGCGCTACGCGCCGGTGGGGGTGTTTGCGCTGATCTCCGTGACCGTCGCTACCTTCGGCTTCGCCTCTCTGTGGCCGCTGGCCAAGCTGGTGATTCTGGTCTATTTCGCGATTCTGTTCTTTGCGCTGGTGGTGCTGGGGCTGGTCGCACGGGTCTGCGGCCTGAGCATCTGGACTCTGATCCGTATCCTCAAAGACGAGCTGATCCTCGCCTACTCTACCGCCAGCTCCGAGAGCGTGCTGCCGCGTATTATTGAGAAGATGGAGGCCTACGGCGCGCCGGCCTCAATTACCAGCTTCGTGGTGCCGACCGGCTACTCCTTTAACCTCGACGGTTCGACGCTATACCAGAGTATTGCGGCGATCTTTATCGCCCAGCTGTACGGGATTGACCTGTCGCTGTGGCAGGAGATTACCCTGGTGCTGACGCTGATGGTGACCTCGAAAGGGATTGCCGGCGTGCCGGGCGTCTCCTTTGTGGTGCTGCTGGCGACGCTGGGCAGCGTCGGGATCCCGCTGGAAGGCCTGGCCTTTATTGCCGGCGTTGACCGTATCCTCGATATGGCGCGTACCGCGCTGAACGTGGTGGGGAATGCCCTGGCGGTGCTGGTTATCGCCAAGTGGGAGCACAAATTTGACCGTAAGAAAGCGCTGGCGTACGAACGTGAGGTGCTGGGTAAATTTGATAAGACCGCGCAGTAAGCGCGCGGTGAAACAGCAAGCCCGGCGCTCTGCGCCGGGTTTTTTTTATCGTGAGGCAGGGGATTTCAGATAACGGTGGTTTGGGCGAAAGCTGCTTTTTAAGTTCCGTTCATATTCCGTGGAATGTTCCGTTCACCATTGCTCCCGCATACTTCTGTTTACTGCGGCATAGGTGAACGGCCCAGGGCCGGTTTCGCCCGGCCCTGGGGACCCGGCATCCCGGCAAGAAAAATCGTCGCTGCGCGATACCTTCGTCTCCGCCGTCTGGCTATTCGGGGACGGCAAGAGGTAACGTCCCTGTAAGGCTTGCCTCCGCCAGCATCCATGCTGGCGGCCCCGGCCAGCCGCCTGCGCCTCAGCGATTTTTAGCCGGCCCAACCCCCCTGCTGCATATCCCGATGCCTCATGCCTGCATGGCCATTGCTGAAAAAGCCTTCAGCAATGATTTGGCTGCTGGTATCTAAGGGCTGACAGCGAGGGGGTTAAGGCGCATCAAGAAAACTGGCGGGAACGCAGGCGCGCATCCAGGACTGGCCGCCAGATGAAGCCGGAGTGGAGCGTACCGCGCAGCGGCAGTTTTCAGCGCCATGCCGGGGGTCACGGGGGGCGGGCGAAACGCCCCCCGTGCCGTTCACCCGCAGCGGGTGTGAGAAAAGCGCCGGATTAACCGTGAACGGAACATTCCACAGAACTTACGCTACAGCGCTAGCCACAACGCACGCCTTCGCCCAAACCACCGTAAAAAGCCGTACGGGCGCGAAGAGGCTACCCCTTGGTTATCCGCTCAAACTCCTCGCATCCGGTATCAAACCCCTCCTGACAGCTGACGTTCAGCCAGTGCAGGGCCTTCTGCTGATTGGGCTCGATAAAGCCTTTCTCCCCCTGCTGGAACATCATCCCTGCCCAGTACTCAGCGTAGCCGGTGCGGGACAGCGAGGAGCTGCGTTTAAAATAGAGCGTGGCCGCGGCGTCATCTTCCGCAATCTGCACGCCGCTGGCGTAAATCAGCCCGAGCAGCATCTGCGCGTCAACGGCGGAGTCGCTTTCCGGGTCCTGGGCCGCGTCCTGCAGCAGGGTGATGGCGTGCGAATAGTCCGGCTTGCCGGCCTGATGATTAACCAGCACCCGGGCAAGGACGATCTCCCCGGCCTTGCTGCCGGCCTGCACCGACTTTTCCGCCAGCTGCCTGGCCTGCTTGTAATCGGCGTTCTGCGGGTTGCGGATCTTCAGCTGCGCCAGCAGCGCCAGCGCGTCGCCATCGCCGCTTTCCGCCGACTTCTGCGCCCAGTATTCGGCCTGCGGGTAATCGCCGGAGCTGACGTAGGTATCGGCGAGATAGTACTGCGCGCGCGGGTCGCCCGATTCAGCCTGCTGTTTGTACTGACTGCCTGGTTCCATGGCACCTGCGGCGAGGGAGACCAGCGCCAGCAATAAATAGAGGTATTTCATTTTTTATTATCTATTAGGGATACAGCTAACAGTATAAAGGGAGGCGTAAGAGAAGAAAATGACAGGCGCTAAGCAGGCGTGATGAAACCGGGGCGATAAATGTGTCCCGCCGCCGAGCGTTGCGCCAGCGGGGGGACCGATCCGTCGCCCGGAAAGTCGCGGCGCGCCCCTCCGGGAAAGCGGTCTGACTTAGCCCATCGCGCTTTCGCGCAGGCGGGCTTTCAGCTTACTGTACTCATCAATGACGTACTGTTCGGCGGCGCGCTGGTCGGCAATCCGCTCAACGTTAACCGCGCAGTACTTGTACTCCGGCGTTTTGGTTATCGGGCTCAGGTTCTCGGTCACCAGCTCGTTGCAGGCGCCAATCCACCACTGGTAGGTCATATACACCGCCCCCTTATTCGGCCGATCGCTAACCTGCGCGCGGGTGATGATGCGGCCCTTACGCGAGTTAACCCACACCAGCGCCTCATCCTCGATACCCAGACGCGCGGCGTCGGCGGTATTGATTTGCGCATAGCCCGGCTCGTCCGCCAGCGCGGCCAGCGCCGCACAGTTACCGGTCATCGAGCGACACGAGTAGTGGCCGACTTCGCGCACCGTTGAGAGCACCATCGGATATTCCGCGGTGAGCCTGTCGATTGGCGCAACCCAGTCGCAGGTGTAGAACTGCGCCAGCCCGTTGGGGGTATCGAATTTCTCTTTAAACAGATAAGAGGTCCCCTGGTCGGCGGCGGATTCGTCGCGGCACGGCCACATGATGTAGCCCAGCTCGCCCATCTTCTCGTAGGTGGCGCCGTAAAAGTCCGGACACAGATGGCGCAGCTCGTCCCAGATCTCCTGGGTGTTGCGGTAACGCATCGGGTAGCCCATTCGGGTGGCGATCTCGCTGATAATCTGCCAGTCGGTTTTCAGATCCCACTTCGGCTCCACCGCCTTAAAGAAGCGCTGGAAGCCGCGGTCCGCGGCGGTATAAACGCCTTCATGCTCGCCCCACGAGGTGGACGGCAGGATGACGTCCGCCGCCGCCGCGGTTTTGGTCATGAAAATATCCTGCACGATAACCAGCTCAAGCTCTGCAAAGGCTTTGCGCACCGCCGAGAGTTCGGCATCGGTCTGCAGCGGATCTTCGCCCATAATATAGGCCGCCCGCACTTCGCCGTGCGCCGCCCGGTGCGGCAGCTCGCTGATGCGGTAGCCGGCGTGCGCCGGCAGGCTCTCCACGCCCCAGGCTTTGGCGAACTTCTCCCGGTTTTCCGGGAACTTAACGTACTGGTAGCCCGGATAGGTATCCGGCAGGGCGCCCATATCGCAGGCGCCCTGGACGTTGTTCTGCCCGCGCACCGGGTTGACCCCGACGCTCGGCCTGCCGAGGTTGCCGGTCATGATCGCCAGGCTGGTCAGCGAGCGCACGGTTTCCACGCCCTGATAGAACTGGGTGACGCCCATGCCCCACAGGATGGCGGCGGATTTGGCGCTGGCGTACATCCGGGCGCAGGCGCGGATCTCCTGAGCGCTGACGCCGGTTATCTCTTCCACCGACTCCGGCGTATAGCCTTCAACGATTTTGCGATACTCCCCGAAGCCTTCCGAGCGGCTGGCGACGAAGGATTTATCGTAGAGATCCTCTTCAATAATGACGTGGCCAATGGCGTTGAGTAGCGCGATGTTGGAGCCGTTTTTCAAGGCAATATGCATATCGGCAATGCGCGCGGTTTCAATCTTGCGCGGATCGCAGACGATAATCTTCGCTCCGTTGCGTTTGGCGTTAATCACGTGATTCGCCACGATAGGATGCGAATCGGCCGGGTTATAGCCGAAGATAAACACGAGATCGGTATTATCAATCTCGGTGATGGCATTGCTCATAGCGCCGTTACCGACCGACTGGTGCAGACCTGCAACCGATGGGCCGTGTCAGACGCGAGCGCAGCAGTCGACGTTATTGGTACCAATAACGGCGCGCGCGAATTTTTGCATCACATAGTTGGTTTCATTCCCGGTGCCGCGGGAGGAGCCGGTGGTCTGGATGGCATCCGGGCCGTACTTCTCTTTAATCGCGCTGAGGCGGGTGGCAACGTAGTCGAGGGCCTCGTCCCAGGAGACGGACTCCAGCCTGCCGCCGCGCTGGCGGCGGATCATCGGGGTTTTCAGGCGCGGGGTGAGGATCTGGGTATCGTTAATAAAGTCCCAGCCGTAGTAGCCCTTCAGGCACAGGGTTCCCTGGTTGGTTTTCCCCTGTGCCGCCTCAGCCCGGACGATTTTACCGTTATCGACCACCAGATTGATTTTGCAACCTGATGCGCAATACGGACAAACCGTGACGACTTTTTTCATCGGTCTTGCTCCCGTTAATCAGTTGGCGCATATGCGCTATCACGCCGTCACTATGCATCTTCTATGCCATATTTTCATTGTGGGTATTTCCCGATAATACGCCGGTTTTTTGGGCGAAGTGCTGACGAAAAGCAGGGCGTCGTCAGTTTTGACGTGTCGAAGCGGGCGGAGTTGTGACATGGGTTGAAGAAACGCTATCCGGCAATGGATTTGTCGGTGGTGGTTTGCTGAATTAATCATACAGAGATCATCCCCGGCGGGCAGAGGCAAGCTATGAAACCGGTCATTTTGGTTGTTGATGACGACAGCGCAATCTGCGAACTGCTGTGCGACGTGCTCAGCGCGCACGTTTTTGACGTGCTGGTGTGCCAAACCGGCGGCGAAGCGCTGGCGGTAGCGGCGCAGCGGGCGGATGTTTCCCTCGTCCTGCTGGACATGATTTTACCCGATACCAACGGCCTGCTGGTGCTGCAGCAGCTGCAGCGCAGCAGACCCGATCTGCCGGTGGTGATGCTGACCGGTCTCGGGAGCGAAGCCGACGTCGTGGTGGGGCTGGAGATGGGCGCCGACGACTATATCGGCAAGCCGTTTAACTCCCGGGTGGTGGTGGCGCGAGTGAAAGCGGTGCTCAGGCGCAGCGGCGCGCTGGCGGCGGAGAGCGGCGGCAGCGGCGGTGCGGGGCTGATTTTTAACGGCTGGCGGCTGGACACCGGACGCTGTGAGCTGTTTAACCCCCAGCAGCAGCCGGTGCCGCTGACCCAGGGCGAGTACGGCCTGCTGCTGGCGCTGGCGCAGAACGCCCGGCGGGTGCTGAACCGCGAACAGCTGCTGACGTTGACCCACAGCGAGAGCATTGAGGTGTTTGACCGGACGATTGACGTGCTGATCATGCGCCTGCGGCGCAAGATTGAGCTTAATCCGCATCAGCCGGCGCTGATCAAAACCATGCGCGGCCTGGGCTATGTGTTCGCCGCGGACGTTATCCACGGCGATAAGGCGGCGTAGCCGCGAAGGGGCTAACCCCGGAGGCTTCCCGGGGCATTGCCTGGCCGATTCCGCTTACTTCACGGTCCAGCCTTTATAGGTACCAATGTTATTTTTATCGATCATCGTCACCGGGATCAGCACCGGGGCCGTTGGCGCCGGTTTGCCCTGCAGGATGTCGTAGCCAATCTCTACCGCCTTCGCCGCCATCACCTGCGGGTCCTGGGCCGGAGTGGCGACAAACAGCGAATTCTTACGCTTCAACGCTTCTTCCCCGTCCGGACTGCCGTCGACGCCGACGATAAAGAACTCGTTGCGCTGGGCCTGTTTGGCCGCCAGGTCCGCGCCGATGGCGGTTGGGTCGTTAATCGCGAATACGCCGTCGATTTTCGGATTGGCGGCCAGCAGCGAGGTCATAATTTCCAGGCCGCCTTCGCGGCTGCCCTTGGCGTTCTGGTTATACGACAGAACTTTGATATCCGGGTGGCGCTTGAACTCCGTCTGGCAGCCTTCGACGCGGTTCTGTACCGCAGAAACCGGCGGCCCGTTGATAATCACCACGTTGCCTTTCCCTTTCAGGCGGTCGGTGATGTATTTACAGGCCATTTCGCCCGCCTGGGTGTTATCGGAGGTAATGGTCGCGTCCGCGCCTTCGGCGGCCACGTCCACCGCCACCACCACGATGCCCGCGTCTTTCGCCCGCTTCACCGCCGGGCCGATGCCCTTCGAGTCGGCGGCGTTAAGGATAATCATGTCGACCTTCGCGGCGATAAAGTTATCGATCTGCGCGACCTGCTGACCGAGATCGTAGCCGCTGGAAACCAGCGTCACTTTGACGCCATCCCCGGCCAGCTTGCGGGCTTCCAGCTCGGCGCCTTTGGTTATCTGGACGAAGAACGGGTTGGCCAGATCGCCGACCGTCACGCCGATAGATTTGAGTTCTTTAGCCTGGGTGAACGGCGCTGCGGCAAGCAGCGTGCCGGCACAGAGCGCGATCGCTAACGGTTTCAAACGCATATTGTCTTCCTCACTCGTAGGGTATTGGTATTGTTGTTATGCACTTTGATGGTGTCGGGTACGGTATTTGTCGATCAGTACCGCAATGATGATCACCGCCCCTTTGATCACCAGTTGCCAGAAATAGGAGACGCCCATCAGCGTCATGCCGTTATTGAGGGTGGCGATAATCAGCGCCCCCACCAGGGTACCGGTGATGGTGCCGATACCGCCGACGAAGCTGGTGCCGCCGAGGATCACCGCGGCGATGGCGTCCAGCTCATAGCCCACGCCGAGGTTGCCGTTGGCGCTGTAGAGCCGCGAAGCGCTCATCACCCCGCCCAGCCCCGAGAGCAGCCCGCTCATGCCGTAGACGAACAGTAGCACCAGCCACACCTTGATGCCGGTGAGCCTGGCGGCCTGCATATTGCCGCCCACGGCGTAGATGTGCACGCCGAGCGTGGTGCGGCGCAGAATGAACCAGCACACCGCGATCACCGCCAGGGCGATCACCACCAGCCACGGCACCGGCCCGAGATAATCGTTGCCGATCCATTCGAAGCTGATATCGGAGTTGATCACCGTGGTGCCGTCGGCCAGCAGATAGGCGGCCCCGCGCAGCGCCGTATAGGTGCCTAGCGTAACGATAAACGGCGGCAGCCCGGCGAAGGCGACCAGCGCGCCGTTAAACAGGCCCAGCAGCAGGCCGAGCATCAGCGCCGCCGGAATGGAGAGCAGGGAGAGCTCTGGCATCAGCGAGACCACCATCGCCGCCACCGCGGTGGTGCCGAGGATAGAGCCGACCGACAGGTCGATCCCGCCGGTCAAAATAATAAAGGTCATGCCCGCCGCGAGCACGATGTTGATGGAGGCCTGGCGGGTAATGTTCAGCAGGTTGCTCTCGGTAAAGAAGTTCGGCGCGATAAAGCCAAATACCGCGACGATCAGGATTAAAATCGGCAGGATGCCGACCGTTTGCATCAAATCGCCCATCAGCATTTTTTTCGCCGACGCTGATTTTGCCACCGGCCGGGCGGCGGTCTCTTTTTGCGTTGTCATGGTTGTTCCGCCTTAAGGTGAGAGTCGTTAACGCCGGTGGCCAGCGTCATGATGCTTTCCTGGCCGATCTCGTCGGCCTGCAGTTCGCCGACGATAGCGCCTTCGCGCATCACGTATACCCGGTCGCTCATACCGACCACTTCCGGTAATTCGCTGGAGATCATTAAAATGGCCACGCCCTGACGCGCCATCTGGTTCATGATGCGGTAAATTTCGCTTTTGGCGCCGACGTCGACGCCGCGCGTCGGTTCATCGAGGATCAGAATGCGCGGGCCGATCGCCACCCAGCGGGAGATCAGCAGCTTTTGCTGGTTGCCGCCGGAAAGGCCGCCCGCCCGCACCTGCGAATGCGGGACGCGAATATTGAGCAGCGAGATGGCGTCATCGGAGATGGTCTGCGCCTTCTTGCGGTTGAGCATCCCCCAGCTGGCGTCGCGCTCCAGCGTCGCCATGGTGATGTTTTCCTGCGCCGCCAGTTCGAGAAACAGCCCCTGCTCCTTGCGGTTCTCGGTAAGAAAGCCGATGCCGAGATCGATGGCCTCGCGCGGCGAGTGGATAACCACCGGCTCGCCGTCGACTTCAATCACGCCGCCGCTCGCCTTGCGCACGCCGAAAACCAGCTGCGCCAGCTCGGAGCGTCCGGCGCCGACCAGCCCGGCGAGGCCGACGATCTCCCCGGCGTGCACCACCAGGCTGCTCGGCTTCACCTTGCTGCCGTCGGTCAAATCCTGCACCCGCAGGCGCGGCTGGCCGAGGGGGATATCGCGCTCTTTATTAAACAGATCGCTAAGCGGACGTCCCACCATCATGCGCACCAGCTCGGAGGCGTTGAGCCTGTCGCGGGTCAGGCTGCCGACGTACTGGCCGTCGCGCAGGACGCTGACGCGGTCGGACAGCTCATAAACTTCCGCCATGCGGTGGCTGATATAGATAATCGCCATGCCTTCGTCGCGCAGGCGCAGAATCAACTCAAACAGGCGCTGGGTTTCACGCGAAGAGAGGGCGGCGGTCGGCTCATCCATCACCAGAATTCGGCTGTTACGGTGCAGGGCGCGGGCGATCTCCACCTGCTGCTGTTCGGCGATGGTCAGCTTCATCACCCGATCGCTGGCCTTAAACTGGGCGCCAAGACGGTCAATCACCGCCTGGGCCTGGCTCTGCATCTCTTTGCGCTGTACCAGCCCGCCGCGCGCCAGCTCGCTGCCGAGGAAAATATTTTCGGCGACGGTGAGGTTGGGCGCCAGCTGCATCTCCTGATAAATCAGCGTGATGCCTGCCGCCAGCGCGTCTTTTGGCCCTTTGATGGCGTGCGGTTTACCGTCGATCAGGATCTCGCCGCTGGTGGCGGTATAGGCGCCGGCGAGGATCTTCATGAGCGTGCTTTTTCCGGCGCCGTTCTCGCCCATCAGGGCGTGGATCTCGCCGGGCCAAACCGTCAGATCGACGCCTTTCAGCGCATAAAATTTGCCAAAGGCTTTGGCAATATTGCGCATGGATAGTACCGGCGTTGCTGGCATACAGGGTCTCCTGCGAGAGCGGTCGATAGCAGCAGTGGACCACGGGTTGATAAATGCAAAATGTCAGAAGCCGTTCATATTTGTCATATTGATGAATAGTTAATCTTGATCACAATTACGCAACGTTACTCTCCCCGTTGCCGCCGCCAGCCGCCAGGATAAACAAAAATAGCGCGGAGCCGACCATGCCATCCCATCGTTATCCGTTTTTCACCAGCGCCCGCGGACGCCTGCTTTCGTTTAACCTGCTGATGGTGGCGGTGACGCTGATGGTCGCCGGGGTGGCGATACTGGGTTTTCGCCACGCCAGCCTGCTGCAGGAGCAGGTGCAGCGGCAGACGCTGGACGATATGACCGGCAGCATGAACCTGGCCCGCGATACCGCCAACGTTGCCACCGCGGCGGTTCGGCTCTCGCAGGTGGTGGGCGCGCTGGAGTATAAAAGCGAGGCCGAGCGTCTGCTGGAGACGCAGCAGGCGCTGAAGCACTCGCTGTCCCAGCTTGCCGCCGCGCCGCTGGCGCAGCAGGAGCTGACGCTGGTCGCCAGCATTACTCGCCGCAGCAACGAGCTGCAGCAGAGCGTAGGCGGAATGCTGGTGCGCGGCCAGCGGCGCCATCTGCAGCGCTATGAGCTGCTCAGCTCGCTGTATCAAAATCAGAGCTATCTGCTCCATCTGCAGGATCTTAGCGATCGGCCCGGCGCGCCGGCGATCGCTCCGCAGCGGCTGGTGGAGATGGATCGGCTGATTACCGCCGCCATCCACACCTCAACGCCGCGTTCGATAGTGCAGCAGCTGGATGAGGTGATGGGCTTCCTGCCGCAAACCAGCACCGACCCGACGCAGGCCTTGATCCTCGCGGATTTTAAGATCGAGCTTGCCCGGCTGGAGCCGCTGTCGGCCCAGCTGGAGGAGAGCGATCTGGCGATCGGCTGGTATATGTTCCATATCAAGGCGCTGGTGGCGCTGCTGAATAGCGATATTAATCAGTATGTCGCCAGGGTGGCGCAGGCGTCGGAGCTGCGGGCGGCGCAAAGCCATCAGGAGCTGCGCTCCATCAGCATGTTTATTCTGCTGTCGGCGCTGCTGGCGCTGGCGATCACCGGCTGCGCCGGCTGGTATATCTACCGCAATCTTGGCTCCAACCTGACCGCTATTTCACGCGCCATGTCGCGGCTGGCCCACGGCGAGAACCACGTCTCGGTACCCGCGCTGCAGCGGCGCGATGAGCTGGGCGAGCTGGCGCGCGCCTTCAACGTCTTCGCCCGCAATACCGCCTCGCTGGCCCACACGTCCCAGCTGCTGAAGGAGAAAAGCACCCTGCTGGAGACCACCTTCCACGCGATGCGCGACGGCTTTGCCCTGTTTGATAATCAGGGGCAGCTGGTGGTGTGGAATCCGCAGTATCCGCTGCTGCTCGGGCTGGCGGCACAGGAGCTGCAGCGCGGCATGCACTACCAGCAGCTGCTGAGCCGGGCGGCGCCCCTGGCGGAGCACGTGCGGGCCAACCTCGCTTCACCGCTGCCGAAGCCGCAGGAGCTGCAGCTGGCGAACGACCGGACGATTGAGCTGCGCTTCAGCCCGGTGCCGGGGCGCGGTCTGGTCAACGTGGTGCTCGATCGCACCGAGCGCAAGGGGCTGGAGCAGGCGCTGCTCCATAGCCAGAAAATGAAGGCCGTCGGCCAGCTGACCGGCGGCCTGGCGCATGATTTTAATAACCTGCTGGCGGTGATAATCGGCAGCCTTGAGCTGGTTCAGCCCCACGAGGGCGACGCGGCGCGCATCTCAAGAGCGCGCAAGGCCGCCGAACGCGGCGCGCTGCTGACCCAGCGGCTGCTGGCCTTCTCGCGCAAGCAGTCGCTGCACCCGCACGCCGTTGAGATGAAGCCGCTGCTGGAGAACCTCGGCGAACTGATGCGCCACTCTCTGCCGGCGGCGCTGAGCCTCGAGATTGAGGCGCAGTCCCCCGCCTGGCCGGCGTGGATTGACGTCGGCCAGCTGGAAAACGCCATTATCAACCTGGTGATGAACGCGCGGGACGCGATGGAAGGGCGGCCCGGCGTGATAAGAATTCGCAGCTGGAACCAGCGCGTGGCGCGCAGCGACGGGCGGCGGCAGGATATGGTGGCACTGGAGGTGGTCGATCACGGCTGCGGGATGTCGCTGGAGGTGAAAGCGCAGGTGTTTGAACCCTTCTTTACCACCAAACAGACCGGCAGCGGCAGCGGCCTCGGGCTGTCGATGGTGTATGGCTTTGTGCGCCAGTCCGGGGGAAGGGTGGCAATTGAGAGCGCGCCGGGTCAGGGGACGACGGTGCGGCTACAGCTGCCGCGCGCGGCGGTACAGGCGACGGCCAGCGGGCTGCTGCCAGAGGCCGAGCAGGAAACTGGCGCCGAGCGGCTGGCGCTGGTGCTCGAGGATGAGGCGGACGTGCGCCAGACCCTGTGCGAGCAGCTGCACCAGCTTGGCTGGCTGACGCTGGAAACCGCCAGCGGCGAGCAGGCGCTGCAGATGCTCGAGGCTTCGCCGGATATCGCGCTGCTGATAAGCGATCTGATGCTGCCGGGAAGGCTGAGCGGCGCGGAGGTTATTAACGAAACGCAGCGTCGCTTCCCGACGGTGGCGCTGCTGCTGATCAGCGGTCAGGATCTGCGCCCGGCGCATAACCCCGCGCTGCCGGACGTCGAGCTGCTGCGTAAGCCCTTCACCCGCGCCCAGCTGCAGCAGGCGCTGCGAAGCGCCGTGGTTGCGCCCCGCTAGCGGCATCTAATTGAGATTCCTCCGCTACTCGCCGCGGCGGTCGTTGATTACCGTAGGGCCAGCCCCCCGAAGAGACTGGCCCTATGAAACGCTATTTGACCGCTGTGATCCTCTGTACCCTGTCGCTGAGCAGCCAGCTTGCGCACGCCGATCTTATTGACGACGCCATCGGCAATATTCAGCAGGCGATTAATGACGCATACAGCCCTGGCGATAGCCGCTCCGATGACGACGATCGCTATAGCGACGGCCGCGATGATGACGGGCGCTATCAGCAGAGTCGTCAGCAAAGCCGCGATCGCCAACGCCAGTATGACGATCGGCTGCGTCAGCTGGACGATCGCCGCCGCCAGCTTGACGATCGCCAGCGCCAGCTGGATCAGGATCGTCGGCAGCTGGAAAACGATCGCCGTCGGCTGGACGACGACGACTGATCCTGCCTCGTTTGCGCGATGCCTAATCCAGCACGATCTCCATACCGTCATAGCCCGCCTCAAACCCTGACGGCAGGGCGTTGTCCATCATCCAGGCATCAAACCGGTGGTCGATATGGGTGAGAATGACCCGCGGGCAGCCCACGATCAGGTTGATGGCCCGCACCGTATTTAAATCGCAGTGGTTGCGCGGAGTTTGCGGACGCGGCTCGTGGCTGCAGTCGATAATCATCGCCTGCGGCTGGTTATTGAGCAGGAACTTCAGCGTTTTCTCCGGCAGCCCGGCAGTATCCGCCAGCCACGCCACGCGGCTGTGCGCCGACTCCAGCAGATAGCCGAACGTCAGCTTTGAATGGTTTAGCGGCAGCGGGGTCACCCTGAGCCCCTGCAGCTCAAAAACCACGAAGGGGGCGACGGTATGGCTAAAATCCAGCAGCCCGGGATGCTTAAACAGATCGTCGCAGCCCTCTTCATCCGGCGGCCCAAACACCGGGATCTGCGCCCCCACGCCCCAGCGCAGCGGGAACAGGCCCTGGACATGATCCATATGATAGTGGGTGAGCAGGATCTGCTGAAAACTCCCGGCGGGCCAGCGCTCCATCAGGTCCGGAAGGCCGGCGTCCAGCAGGGTCACGGCGTGGTTGAACTTCACCGCCGCGCTGCAGGGGCGGCGGCGGTGGGCCTCATCAGCGCGGGCGCGGCGACAGGCGGCGCAGTCGCAGCCGAAGGCCGGCACCAGTTGGGCGCCGCCGGTGCCGGTTAAGCGGATAGTCAGGCTCATACCTCCTCCTCACAGCGCTTTTTTAAAACGAAGATGACTTTGTGCGTACCCTTCGCGCAGATAGAAGCGGTGGGCGTCGGGGCGAGCTTTCCCGCTGGAGAGCTCAACCATGGTGGCGCCGCGGCTGCGGGCTTCCTGCTCGGCCCACGCCAGCAGCGCCTGGCCCACCTGCAGACCGCGCATTTGCGGCAGAACCACCAGCTCCTGTACTTCGCCGATCCAGGCGTTGAAATTGAGCGGAAACTGCAGCTGGAGCCCAATGAGCCCGACGGTTTCGCCATCCACCTCCGCCAGCTGATAGCGCAGGGTGGGATTTTGCAGGTTCATGGCAAAGCCGCGGGAGAAAGCGTCGCGATCGTAGGTTTTTTGCTTTAATTCGCAAATTAACGCATAGACGGCGTGGCTGTCGTCGAGGGTCGCCTCGCGTAGCTTACAGGTCCGCATGCTGGTGCTCGCGCTGGCGGTGAGTTCGAATCAGCGAGACCAGGGTGTCCACCGACTGCGGCAGCGTACCGTCGTTATTTAAGGTCAGGCAGTCCGTTGGCGCGTAGCGTGCGGCGCGCTCAAGCCGCTGGGCGATCTCCGTTTCGTTCTCCCGGCCGCGCTGCTGCAGACGCTGGCGCAGCACCTCCGGCGTGACCTGCAGGCAGATAGGCAGCAGGGCGTCGGCGTAGCGCGCCCGGGCCTGCGCCAGATGCGCGCGGGAGCCGTTGGCCACCACGTCGAAACCGGCGTGCAGCCAGAGGTCAATTTCGATGCCAATCCCGTAGTAATTGTTATTGGCGTGCCAGCTGAGAGCAAAAAGCTGGCGCTCGGCGCGGCTGAAAAACTCCGGCTTGCTGAGGGCAATATGGTTTTCGCTCCCGGCGTTAAAGGGGCGCGTAATATAGCGATGCGCAACCAGCAGCTGCGAGTGCTCGCGCTGGCGGAGCGCCGCCAGCAGACTATCTTTTCCAGAGCCGGAAGGCCCCACCAGCCAAATCAGTTTCCCGGACATTAGAAAACCCTCTTTCCTTGACGCCAGACGTGGTCGATATGCACATGCTCCCCGCGGCGATGGGCCAGCACGAGGTCGGCACGTTTACCTTCGGCAATGGCTCCGCGGTCGCCTAGACCCAGCGCCTGCGCCGGATTTTTGCTCACCAGGCGAATCGCCTGCGGCAGCGTGAAGCGGTTGCCGTCGTCATCGGCGATGCGGAAGGCGGCATCCAGCAGGCTGGCGGGATAGTAGTCGGATGAGAGAATATCCAGCAGATTATCGGCCGCCAGCCGGTGGGCGGCGACGTTGCCGGAGTGCGAGCCGCCGCGCACGATATTCGGCGCCCCCATCAGCACGTTCATGCCGTGCTGACGCGAGGCCTCTGCGGCGGCTAAGGTGGTAGGAAATTCGGCGATCACGCTGCCAAGCTGGTGCGATTCGACGACATGTTCACGGGTGGCGTCATCGTGGCTGGCGAGGGCGATCTTACGCTCGCGGCAGATGGCGGCGATGGTTTCGCGGTTTGGCTGCGACCAGGTCGCCGCCAGCGCCATCTGCTCCTCCTCGAAGCGGTCCATCTCTTCGTTGGTCAGATGATATTTCCCCTGGTAGTAATCGCGGTACTTGCTGCGGTCGGCGTACTGGCGCTGCCCTGGAGAGTGGTCCATCAGGGAGACCATGCTCACCGGCTCGCGGCCAACCAGCTTCTCAAACAGCGGCAGGGTGGTGTGGTGCGGCAGCTCGCAGCGCAGGTGCAGGCGGTGCTCGGCGCGGTTAACGCCGCGCTTTTGCGTCTCCTCGATGGCGTTGATCATCTTTTCCAGATTTTCCAGCCGGTCGCCGCCGTCGCGGACGTCGCCGATGGCCACCGCATCCAGCACGGTGGTGATCCCGCTGGCGATCATCAGCGCATCGTGGCTGCTCATCGCCGAGTGGGCGGGCCAGTCAACCTTCGGGCGCGGGGTAAAAAACTTGTCCAGATTATCGGTATGCAGCTCGATGAGCCCCGGCAGCAGCCAGCCGCCCTCGCCGTCGATAGCCTGCGGCAGCTGGCTTTGGCTTTCGGCAAACGCGTAAATCATGCCCTCCTGCACCTCCAGCGAACCGTTCACCACTTCATCTTCGAGAACCAGTTTTACATTGTTGATAATCATGCTGTTATTCCCATCGGATGCAGCCGGTCGGCCACCAGGTTGCGTATCGTTTCATCATGGAAAATGCCGACAATAGCCGCGCCGCGGGCTTTGGCTTCGTTAATCAGCTCCACCACCGCGGCGCTATTTTTGGCGTCGAGGGAGGCGGTAGGCTCGTCGAGCAGGAGGATCGGATAGTCAACGGCGAAGCCGCGGGCGATGTTGACCCGCTGCTGCTCGCCGCCGGAGAAGGTGGACGGGGCAAGGTGCCACAGACGTTCCGGGACGTTCAGGCGCGTCAGCAGGCGCGCGGCCTTGGCGGCGCATGCTTCGCGCGGGATGCCGAGATCCAGCAGCGGCTGCATCACCACCTCCAGCGCTGAAATCCGCGGGATGACCCGCAGGAACTGGCTGACCCAGCCGATGGTGGTTTTACGCACTTCCAGCACCTTGCGCGCCGAGGCGTTCACCAGGTCAACCCACTCCTCGCCGTGGCGGACGTGAATATGCCCGGCATCCGGCAGGTAGTTGGCGTAAAGCGAGCGCAGCAGGGTGGATTTACCGCTGCCGGAATGGCCGTGCAGCACCACGCACTCTCCGGCGTTAACCGTTAGCGAAGCGTCGGCGAGCACCGGCAGGCGGACGCCGTTTTGCTGATGCAGGACAAAGGTTTTATGTACGTTTTCAACGCGGATGGCGTTCATTTGTTGCCTCATAGTGCCTGAGTGTTCCCGGCGGCGACGCGACGCGACGCGCCCGTCCGGGCTACCTGACCCAGCGAGTGTGTTCGCGGGCTAGTTCTGCAAGACCGACGACACCAGCAGCTGGGTATAGGGATGGTGCGGATCGTCGAGCACCCGGTCGGTTAAACCACTTTCCACCACCTGACCCTGCTTCATCACCAGCAGGCGGTGAGCCAGCAGGCGCGCGACGCCGAGATCGTGGGTGACAATAACCACCGCAAGGTTCAGCTCCACCACCAGGCCGCGCAGCAGGTCGAGCAGGCGAGCCTGTACCGACACGTCCAGTCCGCCGGTGGGTTCATCCATAAACACCAGCTTCGGCTGGGTGACGAGATTGCGGGCGATCTGCAGGCGCTGCTGCATGCCGCCGGAAAAGGTGGTCGGCAGGTCGTCGATGCGCGACGCCGGGATCTCCACCTCTTCCAGCCAGCGTCCGGCGGTGGCGCGAATATTGCCGTAGTGGCGCGCGCCGGTGGCCATCAGCCGTTCGCCGATATTGCCCCCCGCTGAAACCTGGCGCCGCAGGCCGTCCATCGGGTGCTGATGAACCACGCCCCACTCGGTGCGCAGCAGGCGGCGGCGATCCGCTTCGCTCATCGCGTACAGCGAGCGGCTGTGGTACAGCACCTCGCCCTGCTGCGGCGCCAGGCGCGCGGAGATGGCCTTCAGCAGGGTGGTTTTGCCGGAGCCGGACTCGCCGACGATGCCCAGCACCTCCCCCGGAAACAGCTCGAAAGAGACGTCGCTGAAGCCTTTGCCCGGCGCGTAGAGGTGGGTCAGGTTATTGACCGCAAGTAACGGTTGGCTCATTTTTGTTGCGCCTCGCTCTGTTGGCGGCAGTAGTCGGTATCGGAGCAGACAAACATGCGCTTGCCGCTGTCATCCAGCACCACTTCATCAAGATAGCTGTGGCGCGAGCCGCAGATGGCGCAGGGCTCATCCCACTCCTGGACGGTGAACGGATGATCGTCAAAATCGAGGCTTTCCACCGGCGTATAGGGCGGGACCGCGTAGATGCGCTTTTCGCGCCCGGCGCCGAACAGCTGCAGCGCCGGCATCATGTGCATTTTCGGGTTATCGAATTTGGGGATTGGCGATGGGTCCATCACGTAGCGGCCGTTGACCTTCACCGGGTAGGCGTAGGTGGTCGCAATGTGGCCGAAGCGGGCAATGTCTTCATACAGCTTGACCTGCATCACGCCGTACTCCTCCAGCGCGTGCATGGTGCGGGTTTCGGTTTCGCGCGGCTCGATAAAGCGCAGCGGTTCCGGGATCGGCACCTGGAAAATCAGGATCTGATCTTCCGTCAGCGGCGTTTCCGGGATCCGGTGGCGGGTCTGGATCAGCGTCGCGTCTTCGGTGCGCTCGGTGGTGGCGACGCCGGTCACGCGGGTGAAGAACTGGCGAATCGATACCGCGTTGGTGGTGTCGTCGGCGCCCTGGTCAATCACCTTCAGCACGTCGTTCTCGCCAATTACGCTGGCGGTCAGCTGGATGCCGCCGGTCCCCCAGCCGTAGGGCATCGGCATTTCGCGGCCGCCGAACGGGACCTGATAGCCGGGGATGGCGACGGCTTTAAGAATGGCGCGGCGGATCATGCGCTTGGTTTGCTCATCAAGATAGGCGAAGATATAGCCGGAGAGGGTGTTAGCCACGTTCGTTCTCCCGTTGCAGGCGTTTCAGCAGCGCCAGTTCGGCCTGGAAATCGACATAGTGGGGCAGCTTAAGGTGTGACACGAAGCCCGCGGCCTCGACGTTATCGGCATGGGCCAGCACAAACTCTTCGTCCTGCGCCGGGCCGGCCACCTCCTCGCCGTAGTCCGGCGCCTGGAGCGCGCGGTCAACCAGCGCCATCGCCATCGCTTTGCGCTCGCTCATGCCGAAGGTCAGGCCGTAGCCGCGGGTGAAGTGCGGGGGCTCGTCCTGCGGGGCAACGAAGCCGTTGACCATTTCGCATTCGGTCATCAGCAGCTCGCCAATATTGACCGCAAAGCCCAGCTCCTCCGGGACGATCTCTACCGCCACGTAGCCGCTGCGTATTTCGCCGGCAAACGGGTGGTTGCGGCCGTAGCCGCGCTGGGTCGAATAGGCCAGCGCCAGCAGATAGCCTTCGTCGCCGCGCACCAGCTGCTGCAGGCGCGATGAGCGCGAGCAGGGGTAAACCGGCGGGCTGCGGGTAATATCGTCAGGCTCGGCGAGGGTCTGCTGCTCTGCTTTCGCCAGCCCCTGCTGGACCAGCAGGTTAAAGACGTGCGGCGTGGCTTCCGGCGGCTGCCCGGCGGTTTTCAGCGCCGGCGCCTCGCCGTTGGCCAGCAGGGTAAAATCGAGCAGGCGGTGGGTGTAATCGTAGGTCGGGCCGAGCATCTGGCCGCCGGGAATATCCTTATAGACCGCCGAAATGCGGCGCTCCAGACGCATTTCGGCGGTATTTACCGGCTCGCTGACCGCCAGCCGCTGCAGGGTGGTGCGGTAGGCGCGGAGTAAAAAAATGGCTTCGACGCTATCGCCGCTGGCCTGCTTGAGCGCCAGCGCCGCCAGCTCGCGATCGGCGATGCCGCCTTCGGTCATCACCCGGTCAACCGCCAGGTTCAGCTGCTGGGTAATCTGTTCCACGCTAATTTCAGGAAGCCGTCCATCGCCTCGTCGTTTATGTTCCTGAAGGGCGTGAGCGGCGACTATCGCCTTCTCACCGCCTTTGACGGCAACGTACATTAGCAAACCTCCACGTGGGTGGTGCGCGGGATGGCCAGCAGACGTTCTCCACAGGTCAGGATCAGGTCAATGCCTAAGGGGAACGGGTGCGGGCGCTCGGTCAGCTCATCAATGATGCAGTCTGGCAGCTGCGGGGCGATCATCCGCTCTTCGGCAATGCCGGCGCCGGTCAGGCGCAGCATGCGCCCGCCGCTAAGGCTGGGGAGCTGGACGATCAGCGTTACGCCGGTTTCCGGAGCGACAACGGTGCCGGCGGAGAGCTCGTTGAGCTGTTCGGCGCTGATACGCTCGTTGGTGACGGCGAATACCGCCTGCTGCGGCTGTTCAACCAGCGGCGCGCCGGTATGAAAACGCAGGTTCTGGCCGACAAGATCGTTATGCAGCGCTGCGGTAAACCATACCGGCGTGTCGCGATCGGCGAGGGTCAGCAGGAGGCTGGTAGAGGCGACGTTCAGCGGCTGCCAGCCGTGCTGAAGCTGCTGCAGGGAGACGATAACGCCCGGCTCGCTCATGGCCTTCAGCAGGCGACGAAAACTGTGTTGGGCATCCTGCGCCGGTAGGGTAAAGGCGGTTTGTAAGGTCATGCGTTATCTCCGCGAACCAGAGTAAAGAAATCGACCCGGCTGGCGTTGACTTCGGCGCGTCGGGCTTCAATGCGCGCGCTTCGTTGTTCTTCCAGCGGGGTAATCAGGGTTTCCATTAAGGAATGAAAATAGTGTGGCGACTGCATCAAGGCGTCGATGGCCGCGCAGCGTTCGGCATGGGGGCGATCGCGCCCCAGTATCCAGCTGTAGCCGAGCGTGCCGTCGGCGAGACGGATCGCCGCCCGGGTCAGGGTGGCGTCCCCGGCGAAGAAACGATCGCCGATGCCCCCCATGCGCGCCTGGAGCTGCACGAGGCCGGTCTCCGGAGCGCGAATGGATTCGTACTGCGGCGCCAGCTGCAGGGTCTGCATCCGCGCCAGAAGCTCCTGCGGTTCACTGTGGGCCAGCACGGACATCCAGCGCTGGCGGGTTGCGGTATCAAAGTGCATTCAGTGCTCCATGGTGAATTCGATCATGTCCGCCCGGGTCAGGCTGACGGAGTACTCCGTCGCGTTCTGCTCGCCGGGACGGTGGTTGAGGGTTCTTACGCACAGCAGCGGCGCCATGTTGGGGATCCCCAGAATGTTGCTCTCTTTGGCCTGCGCGCGACGGGCGCTAATTTTGGTGCGCGCGCGGGTCAGCTCGACGTCCAGCTGCTGGCGCAGAAAATCGTGCAGTGAACCCTGGCTGAAGGTTTGCAGCGCGGGCCAGAAGCGCAGGTCGGTGAAGTAGTGGTCGATCAGGCACAGCGCGACGCCGTTCACCCGGCGCAGGGTGCGCAGATGGATGACGTTATCGCCTTCGTTGATCGCAAAGGCCTCGGCGACGTGGCTGCTGGCAGGGCGCAGCACCGACAGCAGCTTTTCGCTGGTCGGATGGCTTCCCTGCTCGAGTAGGTTCTGGCTGAAGCGCGCCTGGGCGTTCAGCGGATAGTCGATCGGCCGCATCAGCACCAGCACGCCGACGCCCTGACGGCGCTGAACCCAGCCGCGTTCAACCAGCTGGTCTATCGCCCGGCGCAGGGTATGGCGGTTGACCTCAAAACGGGTGGCCAGCTGCTGTTCCGCAGGAAGATAGTCGCCGCAGCGGTAGTTATGACGAAGCTCTTGCTCAAGCCTGGCGGCAATTTCCTGATACCGGGTAGGATAACTGGTCGGATGTCTGGATAAGTACATGTCAGTCGAGCCTCACTAAGCAGAAGAAGGGATTTCCCTCTGAGAGTGGCCCGATCCTGACCTGTTTTTGTTACATTTCGGTTAAAACATAATGACCGCAGGATGAAGAGTTAGCGCCAGGGCGATGACAGGGCGGGAGAGCCCGCCCGGAGGGGGAGGCATTAAGGCTGCTTGACGACGTTCACCATCCACGGGATGCCGAAGCGATCGAAAACTTTGCCAAAGCCGTGGGCCCAGAAGGTTTCCTGCCAGGCCATTTCGATACGTCCTTCTGCGGCGAGGCTGTCAAACCAGCGTTTACCTTCATCCAGGTCCTGAGTATCCAGCACCAGCGTGAAGCCGGCATAGCGTTCGCTGTCGCTGGTGGGGCTATCGCCCAGCATCAGCTCGCTGCCCGCCACGCGCAGGCTGGCGTGGGCGATGCAGTCGGCGGCGAGATGCTGACCGGAGGGGCAGCCGTCCTCGGCATCCTGCATATTCTGCGGCATCTCGCCGTAGGTGATCTGGTGGACAAGCTCTGCGCCCAGGGCCTGCTGGTAGAACGCGATGGCCGCAGCGCAGTTGCCGCTGAAGGCGATATAGGGGCTTAAAGACATAATCATGGCCTCAGATAACGATTGACCTATTAAGCGTAGAGGGTACCTGGCGATTTAAGCCAGGCGGCGGCGTCAGGAGGCGGCGTCAGGAGGTGGATGAGGACAATATCTGACCTGCGCCAGGCAGTTCTCGCCGATGAGGCGGGAAATAGGGGGACGATGGCGCGGGGATATATTCGTTCATTTTCCCGACCGGCGGCTGTGGCCGGGAAAATAACGATTCAGCGAAAAGGAAATAGCGTTAGTTCTTTTTGACGAACTCGGATTTGAGCTTCATCTGACCAAAACCATCAATTTTGCAGTCGATGTTATGATCGCCTTCTACCAGGCGGATATTCTTCACTTTAGTGCCGATTTTCAGCATCGAAGAGCTGCCTTTAACCTTCAGATCTTTAATCACGGTGACGCTGTCGCCATCGACGAGTAAATTGCCGTTGGCATCTTTCACCGTCAGCGCATCATTATCTTCAGCCGGCTCGGCATTGTTCCATTCATGGGCGCATTCCGGGCAGATAAACATGCCGTTGTCTTCATAGGTGTACTCAGAATGGCATTTAGGACACTGTGGGAGTTGCATGACGTTCCTCATGATTACTGTATAAAACAGGCCGTTGGCCCGTTAAAAGGCGGCTGATAGCCGAAAGTGGTTGCTATTATAGCGCAATGGCGGCCATTTGTCGGCCACTTTTTCTGATAGTACCGCTGCGGGAATATTCTCTTTTTCGAACAAAATTCAGCAATATTCGATGTGCTGCCGGAGGCGGGATATCCAAAAATAAATCACTGCCTGTGCATATTCATTGAACTTATTAATGCCGCCTGGCTCTGTAATATGGCGAACAAATTTTCGTGAAGTTGATCCCAAATTTAAACGCTGTTAGGGTAAAAAGGCGAGTTGGTAAATTCATCAGGTTTATTCGTCGCCCCATTTATTGATTAATTTACGCCAGAGCAGGCGTCAACAGGTTCGGTTGTACGGACTGTCAGCAGACAGTGCAGGCAAACCTGCTACGCTTGAAAAGAGGAGCCCGGCAATTGGCCGCTCCCGACGCACGACGCAAACGGTATTGCCGTTTGGCGGAGAACCGTGCGCTCACGGCGAAGCTTTAGAGGAAAAATATGCTTAAAAGGAAAAAAGTAAAGCCAATCACTCTGCGGGATGTGACCATCATTGACGATGGCAAGCTGAAAAAAGCGATCACCGCAGCGTCGCTGGGTAATGCGATGGAGTGGTTCGATTTCGGCGTGTACGGCTTCGTGGCCTACGCCTTAGGTAAAGTCTTCTTCCCCGATGCCGATCCCAGCGTGCAGATGATTGCCGCGCTAGGGACATTCTCCGTTCCGTTCCTGATTCGTCCGCTAGGCGGCCTGTTCTTCGGCATGCTCGGCGATAAGTACGGTCGACAAAAAATTCTGGCGATAACCATCGTTATCATGTCGATAAGTACCTTCTGTATTGGTCTTATTCCGTCGTACGCCTCGATTGGTATCTGGGCACCGATTCTGCTGCTGCTGTGTAAGATGGCGCAGGGCTTCTCGGTGGGCGGAGAGTACACCGGCGCCTCGATCTTCGTCGCAGAATACTCGCCTGACCGTAAACGCGGCTTTATGGGCAGCTGGCTGGACTTCGGCTCCATCGCCGGGTTTGTCCTCGGCGCGGGCGTGGTGGTGCTGATTTCCAGCGTGGTCGGCGAGGAAAACTTCCTCAGCTGGGGCTGGCGTTTACCGTTCTTCCTCGCGCTGCCGTTAGGGCTTATCGGTCTTTATCTGCGTCACGCTCTGGAAGAGACTCCGGCGTTCCAGCAGCACGTTGACACCCTGGAGCAGGGCGATCGCGAAGGGCTGCAGGAAGGGCCGAAGGTCTCGTTCAGAGAGATTGCCACCAAGCACTGGCGTAGCCTGCTGACCTGTATCGGTCTGGTGATTTCCACCAACGTGACCTACTACATGCTGCTGACCTATATGCCGAGCTACCTGTCGCATAACCTGCACTACTCGGAAGATCACGGGGTGCTGATTATTATCGCGATTATGGTCGGGATGCTGTTTGTGCAGCCGGTTATCGGGATGCTCAGCGACCGCTTCGGCCGTCGTCCGTTTATCCTGATCGGCAGCGTGGCGCTGTTCTCGCTGTCGATTCCGGCCTTTATCATGATTAACAGCGACGTTATCGGCCTGATTTTCGGCGGTTTGCTGCTGCTGGCGGTGGTGCTTAACTGCTTTATCGGGGTGATGGCTTCTTCGCTGCCGGCGATGTTCCCGACCCATATCCGCTTCAGCGCGCTGGCCAGCGCCTTTAACATCTCGGTGCTGGTTGCCGGTCTGACGCCAACCCTGGCGGCCTGGCTGGTGGAAACCACGCAGAACCTGATGATGCCGGCCTACTATCTGATGGTGATTGCGGTGATTGGCCTGATGACTGGCCTGACGATGAAGGAGACGGCGAACCGTCCGCTGAAAGGGGCGACGCCTGCGGCTTCGGATATCCAGGAAGCGAAAGAGATCCTCGGCGAGCACTACGATAACATCGAAAACAAAATCGAAGATATCGATCAGGAAATTGCCGATTTGCAGGAAAAACGTTCCCGTCTGGTGGATCAGCACCCGCGAATTAACGACTGATTAATTTGCCAGCAATGTGAAAAATGCCGCCGCGGGCCTCCCCCGGCGGCATTTTTTATGGCCGTTTAGGTCTCATTCGGCGGCAGGTTTTGCCGGCGCTGCTGGCTGAGCCGGCGGTACTGCTGCGGCGGCATGCCGACGTACTTGCTAAAGGTGCTGTAGAAGCGGCTGCTGGAACGAAAGCCGGCGGTCAGGGCGATATCAAGGATAGTTTTATCGGTATCGCTGAGCAGGGCGCGGACGTGGTTAATGCGCATGGCGGTGATGTACTGCTTCATGGTCTGCTGCATCACCCGTTGAAAAATGCCCATCGCGTAGTTGGGGTTGAGCTTAACGTGTTCGGCAACCGCATCGACGGTCAGCGCCCGATCGTAGTGCGCGGCGATAAATTCGAGCATCTGGCTGACGTAAAACTGCGCGTGCCGCGAGACGCTGTGCTTGTGCGTGCGCGAGGTTTTGTTGACCAGAATCGGCTGCCAGCCTGAGAGGCTAAAGCGCTTGAGCATCAGGGCGATCTCTTCAATTGCCAGCTGGCGGATCTGCTCGTTGTCGCTGGCGAGCTCCTGCTGCCAGCGCTGGACTTCAAAGACGCTGAGCTGCTGCGCCGCGAGGGATTTAATGACCATCCCGTGGGTCACGTTGTTGATAAGCTCCCGGTCCAGCGGCCAGGACAAAAACAGATGCATCGGCAGGTTAAAGATGGCCATCTGCCGGCAGCTGCCGGGACGGGTGAGCTGATGCGGCGTACAGGCCCAAAACAGGCTGATATAGCCCTGCCTGATGCTCACCACCTCGTTGTTAATCAGATACTCCACGTCGCCGTCGAAGGGGACATTAACCTCTACCTGACCGTGCCAGTGGCTGGTAGTCATGGCGTGCGGGGTGCGCAGCTCGATATCCATGCGCTGATACTCCGAATAGAGCGCCAGCGGGCTGCGGGTATTTTTCTCGTCGCTGCTGCTCATATACGAGTCGGAAGGCTGCGGCGTAAGGTTTTTTTCCATAGGGCTTCGGATTCCTGAATCGTCATAGCTGCTGTTTTTTTGCACCGATATGCGCCTATCTTAGCGGATTCAATCGCCCGTTTTCTCTGCTTTTCCGTCATTTTGTTCCCAAAAGCTCAGATTTGAAGCGGGTAACTATGGGGTGTGCGGTTTTTTTCATGCTGAGCATCGCATTACCCTGTATCCGATGGTTTACAGAACACTTTCCCCTTGATAAAAATCATCGTTGGACTTAATGAGAATTAGCATGGAGACGCTATGTACTACAGCAATGAAGTCATAAGATATTTGCAGTCTAATAAAATCCTCGCACTCAAGTTTGACCGCGCATTAACGGGCGTCGGAAAAGCCGTAGCAAGTCATATTGAAACGACGGGAGCCGGTGCAAAACGTGCGCTGTATTACGCGTCCTGCTTTACTGATGAATATCAGGACGTCTGTCAGCAACAAAAGAGCGAAGATATACGTTTCAGAAATGGTGTCATCCGTCTTATTCAGAATGGGAATGTTGTCTATGACATGCTTAAAATATATTTTGAAGAAATATTTAAATACAAAACTGCCGCTCAGATAGAACACATCAAGAAAATGCTAATGGCGGTTAATGTGCATATCGCCGCAAGCTCGCTGACGAGCGCAGGATTCGCGTTAGCGACGGCTTCTGCCGTCGCATTCGGCATGAACCTAAGCCTTGATATGAGCGCCTTAGCAGGAGGCAGGGCTGCGGGGGTTTTGGCAGGGTTTGGCGTATATGGCGTCGTTCAGAAGGCGGCGGATAGCGCCCATCGTCTTCATTATATCTACCCGTCCTATTACGCCGCGCTGTATGCGCAAGAGCTGGAAATGATGTATTTCCTGGTTGAGCCGCTGTTTGAACGGGCAGGCGCGTTTAAGCAAACAACATCAGATGGGGGCATTGCTGATATTATCACCAGGATGATTCGATAATCATGACCGATTTTATTAAACGGTTTTTTAGGCAGATATTCAGATCGTTGGTTTCGTATTACGGACCTACCGTATTAACAATCATATTCGCACTGTTACAGGGCTTATTATTCCCGGATTCTCCCATCTGGCTTATACCTGCATTCTTCATATTCATGATATTTATATTTTATCGCTATGTGAAATGATGCTCTTCAAAAATTAGCCTTCGCTTAATGAGTGGATTAAACCGCCCGTTTTCTCTGCTTTTCCGCCATTTTGTTCCCGAAAGCTCAGATTTTGTGGCGGATAGCGGTCGATCTGAGTTTCCGGGAATGCTCTGCCGGGAAGAGGGCAGCGCGCGGCGCGTCCGGCGTGCCACGCTGCGGGTGTCTAATGACTTTACGGAGAGAGCACTATGTCTGCCCCAAAAATTACCTTTATCGGCGCCGGCTCAACGGTTTTCGTTAAAAATATTCTCGGCGACGTTTTTCAACGCCCGGCGCTGAGATCGGCCCATATCGCGCTGATGGATATCGACGCCAACCGGTTGGAAGAGTCGCATATCGTGGTGCAAAAGCTAATGGACTCGGTTGGCGCTCACGGCGAAATTAGCTGCCATCGCGACCAGAAAGCCGCGCTGATGGACGCGGATTTTGTGGTGGTCGCTTTCCAGATTGGCGGCTACCAGCCGTGTACGGTAACCGATTTTGAGGTCTGCAAGCTGCACGGGCTGGAGCAGACCATCGCCGATACGCTCGGGCCGGGCGGGATTATGCGGGCGCTGCGGACGATTCCGCACCTGTGGCGCATCTGTGACGATATGACCGAGGTCTGCCCGAACGCGACGATGCTGAACTACGTCAACCCGATGGCGATGAACAGCTGGGCGATGTACGCGCGCTATCCGCATATCAAGCAGGTCGGCCTGTGCCATTCCGTGCAGGGAACGGCGGAAGAGCTGGCGCATGACCTCGACCTCGACCCGGCGGATCTGCGCTACCGCTGCGCCGGGATTAACCACATGGCGTTCTACCTGTCGCTGGAGAAAAAGACGGGGGACGGCAGCTACGTCAGCATCTATCCGGATATGCTGCAGGCCTTTGCCGAAGGGCGCGCGCCGAAGCACCGCGAGAACTCGCGCTGCCAGAATATCGTTCGCTATGAGATGTTCAAAAAGCTGGGCTACTTCGTGACGGAATCGTCGGAGCACTTCGCGGAATATACCCCGTGGTTTATCAAGCCGGGGCGTGAAGACCTGATTGCCCGCTACCAGGTGCCGCTGGACGAATATCCGAAGCGCTGCGTGGAGCAGGTGGCGAACTGGCATAAAGGGCTGGAGACGTATAAGACCAGCGATCGCATCGACATTAAGCCCTCGCGGGAATACGCCAGCACGATTATGAACGCTATCTGGACCGGCGAGCCGAGCGTGGTATACGGCAACGTGCGCAACGACGGGCTGATCGACAACCTGCCCCAGGGGTGCTGCGTGGAGGTCGCCTGCCTGGTGGACGCCAACGGTATTCAGCCCACCAAAGTTGGCAAGCTGCCCGCGCACCTGGCGGCGATGATGCAAACCAACATCAACGTTCAGACCCTGCTGACCGAGGCGATCCTCAGCGAAAACCGCGATTACGTCTATTACGCGACGATGATGGATCCGCACACCGCGGCGGTGCTGGGGATCGAGGAGATCTATGCGCTGGTGGACGATTTGATTGCCAGCCACGGCGAGTGGCTGCCGGAGTGGGTCCGGCGTTAACTCAAACCTCAAACCAAACCTCAAACCAAACCCGGCCAGGCGCTGCGCCTGGCGGGCAGGCGGGTTAGCTGTGGGTCAGAAATCGCGCCAGCTGCTGGTGCAGCAGCCGGTTTTCGCGGGTCAGGCGCGCGTTCTCGTCCAGCAGCGTCAGCGCCACGGCGATGCCGGGCCAGTCCAGCTCCAGCTCGCGGCGCAGGCGCACCGCGCGGTGCATTATCGTTACCGCGCTGTCATCGAACAGCCAAACCTCGGTTTGCGGCTGGCGCGGTTCAATCATCCCCAGACCGACAATTTCGCTAAGCTCGTCCTCAGAAATACCGGTATGCAGACAAAACTCGGTGATTGAGAACGTCACTGTCATCTTAGCCATTATGCTTTCCCCCATGTTTTACGCGGCTCAAAGCTCGCCTCTGCTTCCGCGAGCTGCTGCCAGAGCGCGCTGGCTTTTTCATTTGGTTTCGGCGGCATAACGATTTTTATCACCGCAAACAGGTCGCCGGTGGCGGTTTTGCTCGCCAGCCCCTTGCCTTTGATCCGCAGGCGTTGCCCCGGCTGGCTGCCCGGAGGGATTGTCAGCAGGATGCTCTCTTTGAGGGTGGGGACCGTCACCTTTGTGCCGAGTGCGGCTTCCCACGGGGCCAGCGGCAGGACGATTTCCAGGTTATGGCCCACGATATCGAACAGCGGATGCGGGGCCAGATGGATAACCAGCCACAGGTCGCCGTTCGGGCCGCCGTTCTCGCCCGGCGTACCCTGGCCCTTCAGGCGGATGCGCTGGCCGTCGCTGACGCCGGCGGGGATTTTTACGTTCAGCGTTTTAGGCGTCTCGCTCTCGACCATGCCGAAAATGTTATACACGGGCAGCCTGTAGCTGATGCTTCGGGTCTGCTCGGCGAGCGTCTCTTCGAGGAACATCGCGACTTCGATTTCTAAATCGTGGCCGCGTGCGGCCTGCTGGCGCCGGGTGTGGTGCGCCTGCTGGCCAAACATCGATGAGAAGATGTCGTCGAAGTCCTGCTGGCTATAGTTCTGCTCGTGGGAGGCCTGCTGTTGGCCAAAGTGCGGGTCGTTGCGGTGCTGCCAGAGCTCGTCGTACTCGGCACGGCGCTGCTCATCTTTCAGCACCTCCCAGGCTTCGGCAAGATCTTTAAACTGGGCTTCAGCATCGCTCTCTTTGCTGACGTCGGGGTGATATTTACGAGCCAGGCGACGGTAGGCGGTCTTAATGGTTTTGAGATCGTCCGTTGGCTTAACCCCTAAAATGGCATAATAATCCTTTAATTCCATATCGTTATCTCATCTTTACAGAATGGGGTGGTAACAACTTTCCCATTAAGCTTAGGGCAAATGAGCAGGCGCGTGAGAGGAATGTGCCTGAAACTTGACGCCGTCGGGATCGACGGCGAAAGGGAGACGGCGGGTGGCCTAACGTCGGCGCAGCCCGGCGGCGATGACCAGCGCTGCACCCGCGGCCCCGGCGATGGTCGGGAGCGCGTCCGGCGCCGCGGGGAACAGGCGAATAATGGTCGGATCGGTGACCAGCATGGCGCCGGCAATCCAGCCGATGAGCGCGCCGCCCAGCAGGACAACGGACGGAAAACGATTCAGTATCGCCAGCACCAGCTTACTGCCCGCGACGATGATCGGAATGCTAATCAGCACCCCCAGCGCCACCAGCAGCAGGTGGCCTTTGCCGGCAGCGGCCACGGCCAGGACGTTATCGAGGGACATAATGACGTCCGCCACCGTGATGGTGACGGCGGTGCGCCACAAGCTGCCGGAACTGCTGACCTCTTCGCTCTCCTCCTGATTGGCGACCAGCTTGATGCCAATCCACAGCAGCAGCACCGCGCCGACGATTTTTAGCCACGGTAAGGAGAGCAGATAGATGGCCACGGCCAGCAGCAGCACGCGGGCCACGATGGCGCCAAAGGTGCCGATAACGATCGCTTTGGTGCGCAGGTGCGGCGGCAGCTTGCGGCAGGCCATGGCAATTACCACCGCGTTATCGCCGCCAAGCAGCAGGTCGATAGCGATGATTTGCAGCAAAATGACGGTAAAATCCCACTGAATAACTAGCTCGTTCATGCCTGACTCATCTAACCGGGAATACGCCCTTCCCAAGGGTAAAAGGAGGGAAAAGGGTACCCTCGTTCGTCCGCGTTGACCACCGTTAGGGCGAATATGAACGGCGGCGCGGCGGCCCTTGATTGAAAAATAAAGTTACGAATCAATGCATCGCCCGATGATTATTCGCCGGTAAAGGATGCTACTTTGTCTCAACAGACTCACCTGCCGTTTACCTATCGCAAGGATCATTCTCATGTCCGGCTCTAAAAAAATAGTGACCATCGCCTTGATTGGCGCCACGCTGCTTCCGGCCCTGGCTATGGCGGCTGACGCCCCCGCTGCCACCTTTACGCCGGAGCAGGAAGCCCGCATCGGCAAGATTGCGGCGGATTATTTAGTCGCCCATCCGGAGGTTCTGCTGCAGGCAAGCCAGAAGCTGCAGCAGATTCAGCAGGAGCAGCAGGCCAGCGCCGCGACCCAGGCGGTGATAAAGAATCAGGCCGCCCTGACCCAGGATAAAAATACGCCGACCTACGGACCGGCGGATGGCAAGGTCACGGTGATCGAATTCTTTGATTATCAGTGCATTTACTGTAGCCGTCTGGCGCCGGTGATGGAGCAGGTGATTAAGGAAAATCCGCAGACCCGTTTTGCCTTTAAAGAGTGGCCTATTTTCGGCAGCCGCTGGGAAACGTCGCTGACCGCGGCGAAAACCGGGATGCAGATTTATCAGCAGCTGGGGGCGAAAGCCTACCTGACCTACCATAACGGGATTTATGCCACCGGGCATAACGAGGGCAAGCTGACGGCGGCGGATATTCAGCAGCAGGTGAAGAAGGTCAACTTCGACGCGAAGAAGGCCGCGGACGTTGAGCCAGCGCTTGAGGCGACTAACCAGCTGGCGCAGGCCATCGGTTTAAGCGGCACGCCGGGCGTTATCGTGATGCCGACGACCGGCGCCACGGAGGCGAATATTACCGTCTTCCCGGGCCTGGCGGATAAAGACTCGCTGGATGCGGCTATTAAGAAAGCCGGCGGTAGCTGATTGCCGGGCGCGGATGAGGTTAATAAACCCCGGATGACCGGGGTTTATCAGCGCTGAGACTCGCCGGTGGGATAGCGGACGCGGCTCGGTTTTCCCGACCCGTACGGGCCGGGAGCCTGTCAGAATGTGACGTTCAGCTTGCCCCAGAAGGTTCTTCCAGGTTCGTTTACCGACGTATTTGCGGAATAGCCAAAGCTGCTGTTCCCGGCCAGATTTAAATGCTCGCTGTAGGCCTTGTCGAACAGGTTATCCACGCCTGCGCTCAGCTTAACCGACTTGTTGACCCGATAAGCCGCGTTCGCCGAAAAGACCGCAAAACCGGCGCTGTTGGCAAAATCCTTGCCGACGACGTTGCCTTCGTTGATGGCGACACGATGCTGGCTGCTGACCATGCGCAGCAGCCCGGTGCTGCTCCAGTCGCCGCGTTCCCAGGTGAGCCCCAGCCGCGCCTCCAGCGGCGGGATTTGCGGTAGCGGCTGATGGTCAGCGGTATTTTGGCCCCATGAATAGGCCAGACTGGCGTCGGCTTTCCAGGCGTCGCTGAGCTGGTAGCTGGCGCCGGCTTCGCCGCCCATAATGGTGGCATTCACGTTATCGACCTGGCTGATATAGGCGTTGCTGGGGTCGTAGCGGAAGAGAATAAAATCGTTCACCCGTCCAACATAGGCCGACACCCAGCCGTTAAGCCGCTCCCCTTTGTACTGCGCCCCGATATCGATCTGCGTCGTTTTTTCCGTTTTGACTTTATCAAAGGCGTCGGTGGAGCCATCCGGGCCGTAGGTCGGCGAGAACAGCTCCCAGTAATCAGGGAAGCGCTCGGTATAGCCGATACCGGCATAAAACATGACCGGCGTCCCGACCAGGTTGTGTTCGACGCGGACAAAACCGGCGGGCAGCGTATCGGTTCGCTCAGCGGATCCCGCGTCGCTGAAATTATCGACCAGCACCCGATCCAGCCGCGCGCCGCTGACCACTTTACTCTGCTCCGTCGCATGCCACGTCAGCTCGCTGAACAGACCGTAATCATGGAAGCGGGCATCTTTCGCCCAGCCATCGTCGCCTTTGCTGCGGTGGGTATTGAGCTGCGTATCGGCGCCGCTGCGTAGCTCAAAGTCAGACCACAGCCAGGTTCCCATCATCCGGCCGCCTACGGTTCTGCGGTCCAGCTCCATCGCCATCGGCATACTCATATTCATCGAGGAGCCGGAATCCATCCCGCCCCCCATGTCGCCCATTCCGGCGGGCATATCCATACCCGACATTCCGCCCCCAGGCGAGCGCAGGGAGTAGTTGTCCATGACATGATCGGCGTAGTTGTAATAGATATTGGCTTCGAACTTGTCGAAGACCTCGCCAATATTGGACTTTTCGACGCGCATGCCGAGGCTTTCGCGTTTGAAACGGGAGCCATCCATGCTGCGCCCGGCGTAGCGGGCTTCGCCATCCCCTTTTCCTGCCGTGAGCTCGACTAAGGTATCTTTGTCCGGCGTCCAGCCGAGCGCCATATCGCCGTTCCACTTATCCCATTTTGCCGGTACGCGATCGCCATTCCCGTCCTTGTAGTCATCGGCGCGCGATTTATTCCCCGTCAGGCGCAGGTAGCCCAGCTCGCTCCCCAGGCTGAGGTCCGCATTCTCATCCCAGCGGTTATTTGAACCGGCCAGCAGGCTGGCAGTGCCCTGAATGCCGGGCTTGTCGAAACGCGGCGGCTCGCGGTCAAAGCGCAGGGTACCGGCTGAATTTCCCGGCCCCCACAGTACGGTTTCCGGCCCTTTAATCAGCGTCAGGAGATCGTAGCTTTCCGGGGAAATATAGGAGCTGGGCGCGTCCATGCGCGCCGGGCAGGCGCCCAGCATTTCGCCATTATTGGTCAGGATGCGCAGGCGCGATCCGAACATGCCGCGGAAAACGGGATCGCCGTTGGTCCCGCCGTTACGAATCTGCGAAAAGCCGGGGATCGTTTTCAGGTAATCGGAGCCATCGCTGGCGGGGACCGGCTGACGCGGCGTTTTGGGCGAGGTGACGATCTCCAGCGGAGAGGAAACCGGCGCCGTGACGATCATGACGGCGTCATCTTGCATCGTATCCTGATGGTGCTGTTCATCCGCGGACGCCGCGTTTGCATGCAGCGTCATCAGGATCAGAGAGGCGAGCGGAGTGCGCCCGAGAGTAAGTTTTTTCATTACATGGCCTGCTGTTTTTCTGGCGTAGCAATACCCTGCCCATCGGACGATGGGCAAAAGCTGCGCAATATCGGTTATTAGTGATTAAACGAAGCGAGAAAAACCGCAGGGGGTGCGCGGGCGCGCTGGGGCGTCCAGGCGCGGAAAATAGGCGCGCAGGCGATCGGAATTAGCGGCGTACTGACCACAAAAAGCAGCAGCAGCCAGAGCAGCATCGCCAGCATCAGCTGGATAAACGGCAGATGGACCAGCAGCTGACAGTAGCCGCAGGCGATCTCCTCCATCGGCGACATCGCCTGACCGGACATCATCTGGTGATCCATGGCGGAAGTTTCTTCGCAGCGTGTCGGCATCGGCATGTCATGGTGCATACCCGGCATGGGCATGGAAGAGATGGCGGAGGAGTGCTGGCAGGCGGCCTGGCGGGCAATGGACTTCGAGATGACGGGGGCAACGAACAGCATCGCGATGGCAAGCAGCGCCAGCCATGCAGCGATGGGATAAGTTCGTGTGCGTTCGTGCAAAATGCAGCCAGATGTCAGAGTAATTTGACTGAGTGTATCTCATTCGCATTTTGAATGTTACAAAAATCCGGGGCGCTCATTGCGCGGCTGTTCTGCGCCGCCGGCTATCGCGACGTGCGGGCGATCAGAAAAAGAAATACCGGCACCCCGAGCATTGCCGTCAGGATGCCTACGGGGAGTTCGCGCGGCGTAAACAGCGTGCGGGCGAGGGTATCGGCCAGAACGCTAAAGATAGCCCCGCACAGCATGGATGCCGGCAGCAGCGAGCGATGGCGGTATCCAATGAACATGCGGGCGATATGGGGCACGGTCAGCCCAATAAAACCGATAGCTCCACAGCAGGCGACAACTACCGCCGTTAACAGGGTCAGCAGGCAGTACATCGCCAGCTTGATCGTACCGACCTCCACGCCGAGCGACGCCGCCGTCGCGCTGCCGAACGTCAGGACATCCAGCTCTATTGCCCGCCACCAGCAGATCAGAAATATCGGCAACAGCGCCGTAGTGCAAAGCGCGACCTGTAGCCAGGATGCCTGAGCGAAGCTCCCCAGCAGCCAGAACATCACGCCTCGCGTGGTATCGGCATCCGTTTTCCATAGCGTAATCAACGATGTGGCCGCAGAGAGCAGCTGCGTTACCGCGACGCCGGTCAGCACAAAGCGGCTGGACTGGCCGGATAGCGATTTACGCGCCATCAGCAGCACCAGAGAAAAAGCCAGCATGGCGCCGCAGAAAGCGCCGGCAGGCACCGCGGCCCAGCCCACGCTGAGGCCGAGCGCGATGACCAGCACCGCCCCGAGGCCCGCGCCGGATGAAATGCCCAGCACCCAGGGGTCGGCAAGGGGATTGCGGGTCAGCGACTGGAGAACCGTCCCGGCCAGCGCCAGCGCGGCGCCGGCGAGGGCCGCCAGCAGGGAGCGCGGAATGCGCAGGGACCAGACGATTCTTTGATGAAGCGTTCCCGCCGTATCGCTATGCCAGTAGCCTGCCAGCACGGCGTGCGCCACCTCCTGCATGGAGAAAGTTACCGGGCCATACATTACGGCAATGCTCAGGGCCAGCAGCAGCGCCGGAAGCAGCATGGCGAGGCGGAAAGCGGGGGAACGCAGCATGATTATTTCCAGCCGGCGACGATATAGTCATCGAGGAATTGCCACAGCGTACCCGTTTCCGTAAAACCGGCCTGGCGCAGGGCGGCAAGCTGGAATTCTACCGTAGTAGCCAGCGGCGTCGGGCGGTCGGCAAAAATGGCGGCGCGCGCATCGATTACCTCGGCCAGCTCGGGATAACGGCTGGCCGCGGTAAACCAGCTGTCCCAGTCCTGCACGCCGGCGCCCCATGCTTTTTCCTGGGTGCTTTCGTCATGAGTCCGGGCAAGCAGCGCCTGACGCGGGCTACGCTGGTCAAAGCGCTGGTGGTCGGCGTTGATGAACATCCCTCCTTCATCCAGCAGGTTAAAAACGTTGCGATACAGCGCCACCTGCTGCTCCGGCAGCAGCCAGTGGATGGCAGTGCTGGAAACTACGGCCTGGGGTTTACTGGCGATGACGCTGAAGCAATCTGCTGATGCCATATCGCCGCTGAAGAACTGAATGCGCTCCCGGTATTCCGCCAGCGCTTCTTTAGCCAGCGCCATCAGCAGCGGATCGAGGTCAATAGCCGTGACGGTTGCCGCCGGAAAACGTTGTAGAAGACGCAGGCTGAACGAGCCCGGGCCGCAGGCCAGATCCACCACGTGGAAGGCTTCTCCATAGCTCATCGCCAGCACATCCAGCGCGGCGTTATAGCGCGCTTCGCGGTGGGCGATGTAGGCGCTTTGTTGTTGATCCCAGTTCTTGAGTAATTCGCGGGCGGGAAAGGTCATTGTTGTTCCTTAGCGTGTATTTGCGTGACAAGCCGGTGCAGGGCCAGAACCGAACGCGCGGAGGCGTCCATGTCATAGCCGGGTAAGATGATGTAATGCTTTGCTTTCACCGCCTTCATGCCGGCGGTGAGCGGGTAATGTTCAAGAAAATCGATTTTGCTGCGGGCGCTGTCGCCGGCTCCGCCCCGGCGCAGGTCGCCAAGAATCAGGTAGTCGGGATCTCGTTCGGCGATAACCTCCCAGCTCATGGCGGGCCACAGCTCCTTGCTATCAGAAAAGATGTTTTTGCTGCCAATGGTTTGGGTTAGCAGCTCCGCCGCGCCATGACCGCCCGCCACGTAAGGGGTCGCCGTCCCGGAGTACCACCACATCAGCGTTCTCGGCGGCAGCGTTATGCGCTTGTCGGCGGCAACCCGCCGCTTTAGCTCGGCGATCAGCGCTTCGGCGCGCGGCTCTACGGCATAAATACGCGCAATATTGCGCAGCTCGGTATAGATGCTGGCGAAGGTGGCGGACGCAGGGGAAGCGCTTTGCAGGCCATTGCACATCCCTTCGATCAGCCAGCTGGCGATGCCCCATTCGGCCATCCTTTCGCGACTGGCAGTTTCCGGGCTGTTAAACCAGTAGTAGCTGCCGGAATAGATAAAATCGGGCCGCGAGGCCAGCAGGGCTTCCGCCGACCAGGGAGCATCATCGAGACGGGCCGTTAGCGGTTTGTACCAGGGAGACGGCGCGGTATCTTCATCCGGCCGATAGCCGACGGCGCTGATAATGGCATCGCCCAGACGCAGGGCGAGCATGTTTTCCATCGCGGTCGGCATATAGACAACGGTCCGCTGTGGGACACGCGCAAACGTCCAGGCGTGCCCGCAGTTTTGCAAGGTCACGGGATGGGCAAAGCTGGCAGAGGCTGCCAGCAGGGCGAGGGCGGCAAGGCGTCTCATCAGAAGCGCATGTTGATATAGGCTTCATACGTGCGGCCTGGCGCAATCATCTCCTGCCCGGCATAGGTTCGCTGCCAGGTGTAGAAACGATCCGTCAGGTTACGCACGCGGGTGCCCACGATAACGTCCTTCAGCACGGCATAATCGGCATTCAGGTCGAGAGTGGTGTAATCACCCATTTTGTTGGTGTTGGCGTCATCGTTATAGCTGCTGCCCACATAGTGGAGCTGTGCGCCGAGACCCAGCCTGTCGGTCGGCATATAGCGCCCGGCAAGATTTGCTGTCCACTCCGGAACGTAGCGCGGCCGGTTGCCGGAAAGGTCCTGCGTACCCTGTTTGAAATCGTCGAAGTGCGCGTGGGTATAGGCGGCATTACCTGTCAGCGTGACGCTATCCAGCGGCTTTAGCGCCCCGCTCAATTCGATGCCGCGAGAGGTCTGCTTGCCAACCGCGTTCCAGACCTCCGCCTGGGTTGCCGACTGCTGGTAAAGATTCTTTTTCTGCAGATCGTAAACGGCGAGCTTTATTGCGCCGCGGGCGAACGTCCCCTTTACGCCCGCTTCGTACTGCCGAACGTCGGTAAGGGGCAGCGACGTCTGTTCGGGGCTGATAAAGAAGATATCGCTGCCGGGTTCTTTACCCGTTGCGTAGTTGGCATACAGCGTCCAGCTATCGTTAATGGCCCAGCTCGGCCCCACGCCAAGGCTTATGAAGCTATAGCTCCGATCGATGGTTTGATTGTCCTGCTGATAGTGCCAGTGCGTGTCCAGATTGGTGTAGCGCGCCTGGCTTAGCAGGGCGACGGCGTCGGTGATATTCAGGTTGTCTTCCAGCAGCAGGGCATACTGATTCTGGGTGATGTGGCGGACGGGCGAGCGCATCCTGCCGCCGGCGCCGGTGTGGAAATCACCGGCGGCAGGGTGGGTCACAAGAACATCTTCCCCGCCCGGAAAACCGTTGGAATAGTACTGGAACTCACGCTTTGAAAAATCGACGCCGGCGGTCACGCGGTTGGCGAATGACGCAATCGGGCGATCCCAGGTGACCATGGTCCGGTTGCCCGTCAGCTTGTCATCATGCGCAAGATCGCCATAAGAATCGCGGGTCACGTAGCCTGCTTTCTGTGCCGGATAGTAGCGCTCAACGTTCTGCCATTCGCGGAAGCCTTTGTAATAGTAGAACTGGTTTTCAAAGGTCAAATCAGGCGTTGCATACCAGGACTGGGTGGACTGGAACGAGGTCGCCTGGCTGCGGATATGCGCATCCTGAAGATTGTTGTAGTTCACATGACGTAAATCGCGATCGACTTTGCCGTTGATAACCGGCGTGCCGAAATAGGGATTGCGCATGTCCGTTAAGCTACGGTCGATATCAAAGGTTATCTGGGTGTTAGCGGTCGGCGTCAGCAGGAGCTGCGCGCTGACGCGCTCCGGACGGCTGCGCTCTTTCTCAACCTGGGTGCCGGCACTGGCGGCGCTGACGTCCACGCGGCCGGCGGCCATCCCCTCAACCAGCGTGCCGCCCGCGCCGATATGGGCGCGATGGCTGTTATAGCTTGACCAGCTATAGTCGGCCTCCACCGGCTGGCGACCGAAGGTGGCCTTACGCGAGGTGAGGTTGACGCTGCCGCCGGCAGAGCTCAGGCCGTTCAGAACCGAGCCGGTACCGTACAGGATATCGACGTTTTCGTAATGCACCGGATCGGCAATTTGAATCGTGCTGCCGGGTACCGCCACGCCGTTTAGCAGCCAGGAGACGCCGGAGAAGCCGCGCAGCGAAACACTGTTTGAGAGCGTTGGCGAGCTGGTGCCGGACATCCCCGGCGCGCTCTCGACGACTTCGGTGAGGGTCCGTTTGCCCTGCGCCTGGATAGTTTTCGCGCTGAGGGTTTCCGTATGGCGCGGCGTCTGTTTATCGCTCAGGCCGAGGCGAGAGGCCGAACCGGATGAGAGAAGCGCCGAATCGGCCAGGGCGGCATCGTCGGACGCGCCGCCGGTGACCACCAGGGTTTCATCTGCGGCATAAGTCAGTGGTGAAAGGTTTACTGCGACTGCGAGAGCCAGCAAAGAGGGCTTAAGTTTCATCGTTCGCCATCAAATTATTAAATGTTATGTTATAACGTAACATTTAATGTGAGGAAAAAAAAGTAGGCCAATGCGATCGGGTGAGAAGGGGGCTTTCGAGGTGGTTTTATGAAAGGCGTGTGGCAGCTGCAGTAGCGAGGATGTTCCGCGCCGGACGCGCGGCTTCGTTTATTACGCTGGCGTGAAGTGGAGTGGCGTGGCGCTGGGCTCGGAATCCTTTATGAGCGCCTTTAGCGGGGCGTTATCTAAATTATTAGTCCAGAGTCACCGGGTAGTCACTTTTTTTTGCGATGAAGGGGATTAGACACTCGGTAAGAGTTGATAGATTTTTCATTCTATTTTATATCCGTTCGGTAGTGTCTGATGTTATCTGAATTTTGTCTGTAGTGTTCATAACGCTGATGCGAAAATGCCGCTAGCGATCTACTATTCATTTTCGACGGCCTATAAATGTATTCACAGGTAAAATATATGCCTGTATAAAGTGGAATAAGAGCCTATCCTATTAGGACTATTTCATTTGCCATTTTGGCCCTGGACACTGCCCAAAATCCCCACGTACTAGATGTACGCTCCGGTTTCTACGCGCTGTCGGTGTTCAAACTGGCTGCGTCAATAACTCCGGCCAGGATAGGCGCTAACATCTTTTTGTTGATTATATGGTAAAAAAGGTTAGATCATTTATTTTTTGAGAACATGAATAATCCACCACCAAAAATCAAGGTGGAAATGATTGATTGAATGACCGGTTTTATTAACCCCTTTTCTTCATTGAAATAAATATTAACTAGTAGTGTGAGAATAAAAAGAATCAGGCTTGTCAGACTAATTCTGAGTATTGTTATTCCACCAACATGTCCCGGCATAACCTGCTGCTCCCCCAACTGTACCAAGGATTCCTCCGCCCACCCAACCAGCAACGGTACCGAAGACAGGCAGCGTCATAGTGCCGGTTGCCATCCCGGCAACTGCACCGGCAATACCAACGCTCACTGCAGACTGTCCAGACCCATTAAGGGTGCATTCAGCACCAGCAATGGTATTTATTTCCTCAATAGCCCATTCTCTCATGCGCTATTTCCCTTGTTAATTATTTGTCTTTTCTACCTATACCCAATAAACCTGTATATTGAGGTTTATTGGGTGTAGGGAACATATGAATTACTATTAACTACAGCGTCGTCATACGACTCGCTGATTTTGTTCCTCAGATATGATGTATTAGTCATTCAGCATATTGATAATACAGGTCGGGAATATACTATTTATCCGTAAGTAGTATACGAACCACTGATATCTCCTTTAAAGGTGAATGCTTCTCATTTATCCCTTTGATTAAAAAACTGTCATATTTAACGTGCATAGTCAATGGTTAATTTTTAATGAGTTTTATGTTTATAACTTAAATAAAACCAAGCTATAGTTTTGAGGTGGATGTATATGCTGCCATTGCGTTTTTAAAAAGAGTATTTGGTAATTAATGAAGGTCGTATAAAGCATGAAATTGTGAAAATTAAAAACAATCTGAAGGTATCAGACAAAGATTTCAAAACAAGAATTCCTGGAGGAATACCAAGTTCGGGGTGAAAGGAGTAAAACAATAAGTACGAAATCTCTTCGGTCGATCGTTCGCGCTATTTTTGTTCATTCATCCCATAAATATCTGTGCTGTGGTTTCTTACTTCATCATTGTTCATTTTGATTTCTATCTGTCAATGTTTTATACATGGCGCAAACGGGACTGGAATCGGAGAGGTGTTATGTTTAACGCGACCTGTATCGTTCCCGATGGCGGAGGGTTTGCTCTATATATCAAGGGGAAAGCGAACTCCAGTCATTGATTAATCTAGCTGGAATGAGGGCGATGATATACAGTCTTATCTACCCGGAAAAGAAGAGGGGAAAGGGCGGTGGATATATGGATCCCGGATTTAATATATAAATCAACAGAATGGGTATTCCACCGTTTTGATTCAAACTGTCGGAAAATGCAGTCTGATACATGGGATTTATCTGTTGACCGGCTCGGACTAACGCCGGAGGCGTTGAACGGCGCGCCTGTCGCGCCGGCCCCGAAGGGGTGAGCCGCTGGCGGCGAATAATCGAACGTAGTTCGATGGAGAGTCCGGCTGCAGAAACGTAAAAACCCGCCTTTTGGGCGGGTTCTCTGAATAGTGGTGCCCGGCTCGGACTAACGCCGGAGGCGTTGAACGGCGCGCCTGTCGCGCCGGCCCCGAAGGGGTGAGCCGCTGGCGGCGAATAATCGAACGTAGTTCGATGGAGAGTCCGGCTGCAGAAACGCAAAAACCCGCCTTTTGGGCGGGTTCTCTGAATAGTGGTGCCCGGACTCGGAATCGAACCAAGGACACGGGGATTTTCAATCCCCTGCTCTACCGACTGAGCTATCCGGGCAACGGGGCGAATTAAACCGTAATCCACTCCGCGCGTCAACCACATTTCTTGATTTTCCGGCCGATTGCTTAACTTTACGGCAGTTTTGCATCGGAAGCCGCGTTTTGGCCATAATTCACATCATCCCGTTGTCGCCCTGACGGATTTTCCAGCCGCTGACCGCAGAGATGACGTGGCGTAAGCCGGAAAGGGTATAGTCGCCGATCACCTCTTCGTCTTCGCGCGGGGAGCTGATGGTAATCTCCGCATCGACGCCGTGGCGGTAGGTCCCGTGGTGGCTAAAAATCGTGCCGATGAAGCATTTGTCGTTCAGCCAGACGGGAATATAGGCCACCGTTTCATAGATATAGTTTGAGGCGATGCCGCTGTAGTAGTTATCCGCATCGTCGGAGGAGGTGCCGGGAGGAATGGGGCAAATCGGCGCGTCGCTATCGGTTTGCGGCTTATCTTTCAGCAGGGTGCCCTGCATAACCTCCAGCGACTTGAGTAAATCCGCCTTATCTTTGGCATTCAGCGCCGGGGTTAACGGCTGGTCTTTCTCCGGCGAGCTGATGGTATTCAGCGTGTAGCGGTAGCGAATCGTCACCGCGGGGGTCCTGTCCGTCGGGCTGAAGGGACGCAGCAGATACAGATTATCCTCGCCGAACTGGCCGTTGTACCAAAGTGCATACACCTGACCGTTAATTCTGACCCACTGGCTCCACTGGTTGGCCCCGCGCCCGTTGAGGGAGAACAGCGCGCCGGGTACGCCGGCGTCAAAATCATCGTCGTCATCGCTATCGCTGCCGTTGACGCTATCAAAGGTGTCATCGCCGCGTTTTAAGACCCCGGTATAGCTGAACAATCCGGTTCCGCCGACGTAGCTGTCGATAATCAAATCGCGCCTGCCGTCGTTATCGAGGTCGATAAGCGTAAAGCTGACCTTGCCATTTTCCGAGTCAGCGCTGATATCGGAATGGAGAAACGCCTGCCACTCATCGTCGCTGATATCGACGGAAGGCTTGTTTGTTGACACTAAGGTATCGTCGGCATAGGTCAGCGTAAAGTTGGTGACGTGCCCGGTGAGCGGGAACTGCTCGGCGATTTTATTTAGCGCCAGCTCCGGGTTGGCCTTTTGCTCTTTCAGCACGGCGCTATACAGCGCCTTGAGTGCGAGATTATCGGCATCTTTCTGCTGCTTAGGACGCACCTGGCTGACGAAGGTCGGCAGCATCCAGGTCCCGCCTGGCGTAATTTCGCGGCACATGCCGGTGGTATATTTCAGGCTCTGGACGAACGCTTTGCCGTCCCAGACCCGCTCCTCCCCGCTCACGCAGTCGGCGATGCCGCGGCCCTTGTTGAAGAACGCGATGGCGCCATCGGCATAGCTGGAGGCATCGGTGGAGATCGGCTGAGGTTTGGCCTGCGGGGCGCTGTCCACCACCCACATGGCGTAACCGTCGTTGTAGGCGGCCCGCCAGCACAGCGCCTGGATAAGCCAATGGCTTTTATCGATGGCGGTGGCGGTGATTTGTCGTTCCTGGGCGGGAATATCTTTGTTTTGCCAGTCGTCACAGCGGCTATTCAGCAGCGGGACCAGCTCCGGGAGGAAGCGCTGACGCTGTTTGGCGGTCAGCGGTTCGGGCTGGGCGTTGTGGAGCGTTGGGGCGGCGATAATCTCCGGGGCGGGTAGCGCGTTCAGCGTATTGCTATCGTCGGCATCGCCTTTGCGCAGCAGCGCATCCGCGGTGCCCAGGCGCTGCTGAAATTCGTCGATCTTGAGAAATACCGCGCTGCTGCCCGCGTTCGAGAGCGTCTTGCGCGCGCCGTTAAGCGAAATCTCAATGCGGCTTTCGTGTTCCAGGGCCTGAATCAGCGCGGCCGTTTGCGTGCTGTCGAGACGGAAGTGGCTGTCATCTTTGGCATCCAGCGTACCGCGATCCTGATTGTCGATCAGCAGGCGAACGGTGGCGTCAGGGGGGATATCGCGATCGGTCTGGGCAAAGGTCACCTGGCCGCTTACGCGCTGATCGGGGCCGGCGCTGCGGGTCAGCAGGACGCTGACTTCACCGAGGTTGACGCCGTAGCCCGCGGCCCGGCAGGTGCCGGTGTTATCACAGGCGACTTCCCAGTCTTTATACGCGAAAGAAAAACCCTGTACGGGAGCCGCCAGCAGCGATATCGGATATAGCCCGATGATGGCAACCCAAAGGAGAGAACGCATATAAAACCCTGTCAGCATGTCGGTGAGAGGGAAATTATATGCGCGAAGGATCGGTTAAGATATCGGAATCAGGTTAACGCGCCGCCCATTCGACACTGGGCAAAACGCAGGATGTCTTCCGCCAGGCGCTGGGCGGTGTCGACGTCGGCCTGGCTGCGCTTCACCAGCAGGCGGCTCAGGCAGCCTTCGATGATAAGCTCCATCTGTTTGGCGACCATCGCCGGGTCATCCACTTCCAGCTGGGTCAGCAGCTCGTGCGTATAGGCGAGCGAAGCCTGCTTCTGCTGTTCAGCCAGCTGATGAATCGGGTGCTGTGCATCCGGATAGAAGGTACAGGCCGCAATAAACAGGCAGCCGGGATAGCGGTGATTGCTCACGCAGCGGGTCAGCGCCGCATAGCGCGCCAGCAGCTTCTGCTCCGCCGTTAGCGTCTCATCCAGCAGCAGCTGGCGACGCCATGTATCAACCTGATGGCTGAGATAGCGGAGGGCGTCATACAGTAGCGCTTCGCGGTCTGGCCAGAAGCGCTTGAGGTCATCGATCGGATAAGCAACGCGCTCGGCGACCATCTCCAGCGTGGTGTTAGCAATACCTTCGATTTCAAGAATTTGTATGGCTTCACCCAGAACATCTTCACGTTGCACGGTTTTCTCCTCCATTTTACCTCCTAAAGTGTCGTTCACGGTTGCCGATCGCGCAAATGGGCGCTGAATGCCGCGGCATCCATAAAGCCGGTTACGCGCTGCGCGGGCTGCTCCTCTCCCTGCGCATTAAAGAACAGAATCGTCGGCAGGCCGAGCACCCGCAGATGCTTCAGCAGGGCGACGTCCTGCGCGCTGTTCTTCGTGACGTCTACCTGCAACAGAACGGTATCTTTCAGGGCCTGTTGCACTTCCGGTGTGCTAAAGGTGTATTTTTCGAACTCTTTACAGGCCACGCACCAGTCAGCGTACAAATCTAGCATAACCGGCCGGCCTTTAGCCTGCGCCAGAGCCCGATCGAGCTCATCGACGGTGCTGACGCGGGTAAACGCCAGGTGCGTCTGCTGCTGCGCCGTCGGCGCGTCGAACGCCCAGTCCTGCAGCGGACGAACGCTCACCAGCGCGGCGGCCAGCAGCACGATCTGCATGATGCGCTGCCACGGACGCGTGGCGCCAAGGGAGGTGATAAAGGCCCAGCTAAAGAAGGCCACCGCCAGCAGCGACCACAGGCGCAGCCCCCATACCTCGCCCAGGATACGCTCCAGTAAAAACACCGGCAGCGCCAGGATGACAAAACCGAACGCGGTCTTCACATGGGCCATCCACGGGCCGCTCTTCGGCAGCAGACGGTTGCCAAACACGGTGACCAGAATCAGCGGTAGCCCCATGCCCAGCGCGTAGAGATACAGCGTGCCGCCGCCCAGCCACAGGTTACCGCTTTGCGCGATGTACAGCAGAATCGCGCTCAGCGGCGCCGTCGTACAGGGCGAGCAGATAAGCCCGGCGATGGCGCCCATGGCAAACACGCCGCCGGCGGAACCGCCCCGTTGGGTATTGCTCATCAGCGTCAGGCGCGTCTGCAAGGATGACGGCAGCTGCAGGGTAAACAGGCCAAACATCGACAGCGCCAGCAGAATAAAGACCGCCGACAGGCCGATCAGCACGTACGGATGCTGCAGCGCCGCCTGGAACTGCAGGCCCGCGGCGGCCACCACCATACCCAGCGCCGTGTAGGTCAGCGCCATTCCCTGGACATAGATAAACGCCAGCAGCAGCGCGCGGGCGGTGGACAGCCGGCGTTCGCCCCCGAGCACGATACCCGAGATCAGCGGATACATCGGCAGCACGCAGGGCGTAAACGCGATACCGATACCAATCAATAGCGCCCAGAGCGCGGAGAACGGAAGCTGGCCGCTATCGCTCCTGGCGACGGACTGGCCTGGCGAAGGCTCGGCCGTTTCAACCGGCGGCCGTTCCGCGAGCGCCAGCGCCGGACGCGGTTCTACCGGGAGCGGCGGGTTAAGCTTCGGCACGCCAGCGACGGGAAGCGCAGGGCGCGCGGGAGCCTGCTCGTCGCTGGAGAGCGCCAGCGCCGCGCTGAGCGGCACCACTTTAGTTTCCGGCGGATAGCAGAAGCCGGCATCGGCGCAGCCCTGCCAGGTCACGGTCAGCGTGGCCCCTTTGGCGGCCCGGGTGAGCGTAACCGGCACGGTTAGCCGCTGGCGATAAATCTCACTTTTGCCGTAAAACTCATCGTCGTGCCATTCGCCGGACGGCAGCGATGGCTCAAGGAAAGCGGCGTCAGCGGCGCTGAGTTTGATCTGTTTGCGGTAGAGATAGTAACCCTCCTTGATTTGCCAGGTCAGGTTTATCTCGTGCTGGCTCTGCTGAAAATCAAAGGCAAAAGCCTGGTCAGCAGGCACAAAATTTGAGCGGCCGGGAGTATCAAAGAGCCCGGCGAATGCCGATGTACTGCAGAGCAGCAGAATCAGCGTAATGATGCGTTGAGCCATGAGAGGTAATCAGTGTCTCCGTGAGTGACGGGCAAAACCAGTAATTCGGGGGTTTGATACGGGTGATGGGACTTCAGGCACTCCAGCAGCGCCTGCTGATGGGCACGGTCGGTTTTCAGCAGCATCTGCACTTCATACTCCTGCTCCAGCTTGCCTTCCCAGTAGTAGAGGGAGGTCGCGCCCGGCAGGAGAGTGGCGCAGGCGGCCAGCTTTTCTGCCAGCACTTTGGCCGCTAAATCCTGGGCGGTCGCTTCATCCGGCGCGGTACAGAGTACAACAACGGCATCAGGCGTAGTCATCGTGAACCTCGTATCAGCGAAAAGAGGCACTATAGCACGCAAGATGCGGGGGATTAATGAAACGGGCCACGATGTGGCCCGAATTTAAGCAGATTTACAGCACGATGCCGCCGATAATGAACCCCAAAATAACGCACAGGGTAATGGCGATCACCCCGGGGATCAGGAAGGCGTGGTTGAAGACGTACTTGCCGATGCGGGTAGAGCCTGTGTCATCCATTTCGACCGCCGCCAGCAGCGTCGGGTAGGTCGGCAGGACGAACAGCGCGGAGACCGCGGCAAAAGAGGCAATAGCGGTCAGCGGGCTCACGCCAAGCAGCAGCGCCGCAGGCATCAGCGCTTTGGTGGTGGCGGCCTGGGAGTAGAGCAGGGTTGCGGCGAAGAACAGCACCACCGCCAGCAGCCACGGGTAGTTGTGCAGCAGATCGCCCGCCACCGCCTGGATATCAGAGATATGCGCCTTCACGAAGGTATCGCCCAGCCAGGCGACGCCCAGCACGCAGACGCAGGCGCTCATCCCGGATTTAAAGGTGCTGGCGTTCAGCACCTCGCTGGTATCAATCTTACAGGTGATGCTAATCAGCGTGGCGATGGTCAGCATGAAGACCACGATCGCTTCGTTACGCGGCAGCACCGGGTTCTGAATCAGCCCGACGGTATCGCTGATGGCGGTAGCGTAGAACATGACCGCGACGATCCCGATCAGGAACAGCAGCACCGAACGTTTGGCGTGCGGCTTCAGCTGGAACACCTGGCTTCCGCGCAGTTTGACTTCCCCTTTTGCCAGGCGCTCCTGGTAAACCGGGTCATCTTTCAGCTCGCAGCCGAGGAAGTTACACACCACGGCGGTGATCATCACGGCAATCAGCGTCACCGGAATACAGATAGCCAGCAGCGTCAGGTAGCTGACGCCCAGCGGCTCCAGAATGCCGGCGAAAAACACCACCGCGGCGGAAATTGGCGAGGCGGTAATCGCAATCTGCGAGGCCACGACGGCAATCGACAGCGGGCGGGAGGGGCGAATGCCCTGTTCCTTCGCCACTTCGGTGATCACCGGCAGGGTTGAGAAGGCGGTGTGGCCGGTTCCCGCGAGGACCGTCATAAACCAGGTGACCAGCGGGGCGAGAAAGGTGATGTACTTCGGATGACGGCGCAGCAGGCGCTCTGCAAGGCTGACCAGGTAGTCCATGCCGCCGGCAACCTGCATGGCGGCAATCGCGGCGATGACCGCCATGATGATCTCAATGACGTCGAAGGGGATCGCGCCGGGCTTGATTTGAAAGATTAAGGTCAGGACGAGAACGCCCAGACCCCCGGCGAATCCGATACCGATACCGCCCAGCCTGGCACCCAGGTAAATAGCCAGCAGGACAATGACGAGCTCTGCACCAAACATATGTTCCTTCCTTGTTTTTTAACAAGTTGATATTGAATTGTTGTGATTTCGTAAACCCAGAAAAGCAAAAAGGCATGTCATTGCTGACATGCCTTCGTTGAGTTTAACCTGAAAGCTTACTGTTCGCTTTCATCGGTAAAACGCTTTGCTTTATAGGCCGGGTGCATCAGGTTGTGCGGAGAGAAAATATCGTCCAGCTCCGTTTCGGTGAGCAAGCCTCGTTCCAGCACCACTTCCCGCACGCTCTTACCGGTTTCGGCGCAAATCTTGCCGACGATATCGCCATTGTGGTGGCCGATAAACGGGTTGAGGTAGGTGACGATGCCGATGGAGTTGTAAACATAGCTTTCGCACACCGCTTTGTTGGCGGTAATGCCGTTTACGCATTTTTCCAGCAGGTTATAGCAGGCGTTGGTCAGGATATGAATGGACTCGAACATCGCCTGACCGATAACCGGCTCCATCACGTTCAGCTGCAGCTGGCCGGCTTCTGAGGCCATCGTGACGGTGGTGTCGTTGCCGATCACCTTGAAGCACACCTGGTTGACGACTTCCGGCACCACCGGGTTAACCTTGGCCGGCATGATGGACGAACCCGCCTGCAGCTCCGGCAGGTTGATTTCGTTCAGGCCAGCGCGCGGGCCGGAAGAGAGCAGGCGCAGGTCGTTACAGATTTTAGACAGCTTCACCGCCAGGCGTTTCAGCGAGCTATGCACCATGACGTAGGCGCCGCAGTCGGAGGTGGCTTCAATCAGGTCTTCCGCCGGAACAACCGGCAGGCTGCTGACTTCCGCGAGTTTTTGTACCGCCAGCTGCTGATAGCCGTCCGGGGTATTCAGGCGCGTGCCGATGGCGGTGGCGCCGAGGTTCACTTCCAGCAGCAGCTCTGCGGTACGCAGAATGCATTTTGTTTCTTCGTTCAGCAGAACGTTGAAGGCGTGGAACTCCTGGCCGAGGGTCATCGGTACCGCATCCTGCAGCTGGGTACGGCCCATTTTCAGGACGTCCTGGAACTCAACGGCTTTGCTCTGGAAGCCTTCGCCCAGCTGGTTAATCGCGTCAGTTAATTTCAGCAGGGAGGCATACACCGCGATGCGAAAACCGGTCGGGTAAGCATCGTTAGTGGACTGGCATTTGTTAACGTGGTCGTTGGGGTTCAGGTACTGGTATTCACCTTTCTGGTGGCCCATCAGCTCAAGACCGATGTTTGCCAGCACTTCGTTGGTGTTCATGTTGACGGAAGTACCCGCGCCACCCTGGAACACGTCAACCGGGAACTGATCCATGCACTTGCCGTTATTCAGCACTTCATCACATGCGGCAATAATGGTATTCGCGACGCCTTTAGGAATGGTTTGCAGCTCTTTGTTGGCCATGGCAGCGGCCTTTTTCACCATCACCATACCGCGTACAAACTCGGGAATATCGCTGATTTTGCTATTGCTGATGTAGAAGTTTTCAATCGCTCTCAGAGTATGAACGCCGTAGTAGGCGTCAGCTGGAACTTCCCTGGTACCCAACAGATCTTCTTCGATACGAATGTTGTTTAACATGTGAACCTTCTTTTTCAAGCTGCCAATGAATTCACCAAATACGCAGAATTTATAGGATTTAGCGCATTTTCTCGCCGAAGATTATTTCCTTAATCGGCCTGGTGCCCACGATCATATGCTGATGATAGCGAATATCAGTAATCTTGATCACTTATTATGTAGTGGGGGCTATAAGAATTATTAATCTGTGAAATGAGTCACCGCTTTGCAGTTCTTGAAAAAAATAAGCGTTTCTGCTGATTGAAAAGTCCCGCGTTAGCCCAATATTGATGGGATGCGAATAGCACATCTTATAGCTGCGGGTGCCGATAGCGGCGCACGCTAATGAAGGAGACGCCGGTGCGTTGGATTCCGTTTTTTGCCTTTTTTTTATACGTTTATATTGAAATCTCGATCTTTATCCAGGTTTCCCATGTCCTGGGCGTGCTGCTGACGCTGATTCTGGTGATCTTTAGTTCGGTGGTCGGGATGTCGCTGGTGCGCAACCAGGGCTTCAAAAACTTCATGCTGATGCAGCAAAAAATGGCGGCCGGCGAAAGCCCGGCGGCGGAAATGATCAAAAGCGTATCGCTGATTATTGCCGGCCTGCTGCTGCTGTTACCGGGCTTCTTTACCGACTTCCTCGGCCTGCTGCTCCTGCTGCCGCCGGTGCAAAAACACCTGACCCTCAAGCTGATGCCGCATCTGCGCTTTAGCCGGATGCCGGGCGGCGGCTTCAGCGCCGGTACCCAAGGCGGTGATACCTTTGACGGGGAATACCAGCGTAAAGACGATGAGCGCGACCGTCTGGACCACAAAGACGATCGCTAATCCAGCCAGCCCGGCGGCCGCCGGGCGCGTGGAGTGACCAGCCGGATACGCGCAGAGCGATCCGGCTTTTTTTATGGCTGGGCGCCCGGGGTTTCGCTCAGCGACCGGCGCCGGGGTAAAAGCAGCCACAGCGCCACCAGCACAATCAGCGCGTACAGGCTTTTCCAGCCGACCATCGCCAGCAGCAGCAGGCACAGCAGGCTACCGATCGCCGCCAGCACCCGATAGCGCCCCTGCAGCAGCCGGCAGCCCGCCAGCATACACAGCAGATAAATCATAATAAAAATGCCGTTGGCGTAGACGATCAGCGCGTCGAGGTTGATATCGAGCCAGTAAATGCACAGGGTGCTGATGACGCAGCAGGCCAGCACCGCATTGAGCGCGTTGCGCGGGATTTGCCGGGCCGACAGGCGGGCGAGTCGGCTCTCAGGCCTGTACTGCGCCTGCGACCAGACCAGGCGGGCAAAACTTTGAATATAGATATTGAGGCTGGCGAAGCAGGCGAGGTAGCCAATGACGCAGGCGACCCACAGCGCCTGGACGCCGAACAGGCGCACCACGATATCAGGCAGCGACGCGGCGGCGGCCATGTCCTCGCCGAAGGCGTGAAAATGCAGCACCAGCACGGTGCAGGCCCAGTAGACCGTACCGGCCAGCAGCAGGCCAATCATCAGCGCGCGCGGAAAATCGCGCTCCGGGGATTTAAATTCCGAAGCCAGGTGGGCAAAGGCCTCGAGGCCGACAAAGCACCAGAACATGACCGACAGCGCGGCAAAAAGCTGCGACCGATCGACATCCTGCGGCGCCGGGAAGGGGATATGCGCCGGATCGATACCGCCGCGCCACCAGATAGCGACAATCAGGGCCACAATCAGGATTGCCACCAGCGTTTGCAGATTGGCGCTGGAGCTGGCTCCGCGCGAACCCACCCACCAGATAATGGCCAGCGTCCCCAGTTCGGCGAGCAGCAGCTGGCCGTCGTGCCAGCCAAACAGGGCCTGGCTGAAGCCGGTGGCGATATGCAACGCGGCGGGTAATCCCACCGGGATGACCGACAAAAACAGCCAGCCGGTCACGCGCTCCATGCGGGGGCCGAACGCCATATTGACGAAATGCGCCACGCCGCCGGCGCTGGGATAGTGGCGGCCGAGTACGGCAAAGACGATGGCTATCGGGAAAACCAGCAGGATCAGCGCCGGCCATGCCCACAGGCTGTTATCACCCGCAACCAGTGCGGCCAGAGCGGGAACGGCGAAGACGCCGGTGCCCAGTAATGATGTGGAGAGGAGGCCCACTCCCTGAGCCAGACCTAACTCCTGCTTCAAACCACCCATGATGCAACCCTGTCCCGGACAAAACCCGAATGGTACCACAATCGTTTTTGCTTATGACGTCCGGGCGACGCGCCGGGAGTGTGCGCCAGGGCACGCGAAAAAACTTTTTTTCAATTGGCCCCTTGAAGCGGTAAAACTCCATCCCCATCTCTCAGGTCACTAGCCGGAAACCGTATACGGGCCGGTGTCATCCATAACTGATAATGACTTTCTCAAAGGAGAGCTATCAATGAGTATTCGTCCGTTACATGATCGTGTGATCGTCAAACGTAAAGAAGTTGAAACCAAATCTGCTGGCGGCATCGTTCTGACCGGTTCTGCGGCAGCCAAATCAACTCGTGGCGAAATCATCGCTGTCGGTAAGGGCCGCATCCTGGAAAACGGAACCGTGCAGCCGCTGGACGTGAAAGTGGGCGATATCGTCATTTTCAACGACGGCTACGGCGTGAAATCTGAAAAGATCGACAATGAAGAAGTGTTGATCATGTCCGAAAGCGACATCCTGGCAATTGTTGAAGCCTAATCTGCGAACGACACTGAACATACGAATTTAAGGGAAAGATTAAAATGGCAGCTAAAGACGTAAAATTCGGTAACGACGCTCGTGTGAAAATGCTGCGCGGCGTAAACGTACTGGCAGATGCAGTTAAAGTGACACTGGGCCCGAAAGGCCGTAACGTTGTCCTGGACAAATCCTTCGGTGCGCCGACCATCACCAAAGACGGCGTTTCCGTCGCGCGTGAAATCGAGCTGGAAGACAAGTTCGAAAACATGGGCGCCCAGATGGTGAAAGAAGTTGCCTCTAAAGCGAACGACGCTGCAGGCGACGGTACCACCACCGCAACCGTACTGGCTCAGGCGATCATCGCTGAAGGCCTGAAAGCCGTTGCTGCGGGCATGAACCCGATGGATCTGAAACGTGGTATCGACAAAGCCGTCGTTGCTGCCGTTGAAGAGCTGAAATCCCTGTCCGTACCGTGCTCCGACTCTAAAGCGATTGCTCAGGTTGGTACCATCTCCGCTAACTCCGACGAAACCGTAGGTAAACTGATCGCTGAAGCGATGGATAAAGTCGGTAAAGAAGGCGTGATCACCGTTGAAGACGGTACCGGTCTGGAAGACGAACTGGACGTGGTTGAAGGTATGCAGTTCGACCGCGGCTACCTCTCTCCGTACTTCATCAACAAGCCGGAAACCGGTGCCGTTGAGCTGGAAAGCCCGTTCATCCTGCTGGCTGACAAAAAAGTTTCCAACATCCGCGAAATGCTGCCGGTTCTGGAAGCCGTAGCGAAAGCCGGCAAACCGCTGGTTATCATCGCTGAAGACGTTGAAGGCGAAGCGCTGGCAACGCTGGTGGTTAACACCATGCGCGGCATCGTTAAAGTGGCTGCGGTTAAAGCACCAGGCTTCGGCGACCGTCGTAAAGCTATGCTGCAGGACATCGCGACTCTGACCGGCGGTACCGTTATCTCTGAAGAGATCGGTATGGAGCTGGAAAAAGCGACGCTGGAAGACCTGGGTCAGGCAAAACGCGTTGTGATCAACAAAGACACCACCACCATCATCGATGGCGTGGGTGAAGAAGGCGCTATCCAGGGCCGCGTGACTCAGATCCGTAAGCAGATCGAAGAAGCGACTTCTGACTACGACCGTGAAAAACTGCAGGAACGCGTTGCTAAACTGGCAGGCGGCGTTGCGGTTATCAAAGTCGGTGCAGCTACCGAAGTTGAAATGAAAGAGAAGAAAGCACGCGTTGACGATGCCCTGCACGCGACCCGTGCTGCGGTAGAAGAAGGCGTGGTTGCCGGTGGTGGCGTTGCGCTGGTGCGCGTTGCGGCTAAACTGGCTGGCCTGACTGCTCAGAACGAAGATCAGAACGTCGGTATCAAAGTTGCGCTGCGCGCAATGGAAGCTCCGCTGCGTCAGATCGTTGCCAACGCCGGTGAAGAACCGTCTGTGGTAACTAACAACGTGAAAGCGGGCGAAGGTAACTACGGTTACAACGCGGCGACTGAAGAATACGGCAACATGATCGACTTCGGTATCCTCGACCCAACTAAAGTGACCCGTTCTGCTCTGCAGTACGCGGCCTCCGTTGCTGGTCTGATGATCACGACCGAGTGCATGATTACCGATCTGCCGAAAAGCGACGCAGCTGATTTAGGCGCTGCTGGCGGCATGGGCGGTATGGGTGGCATGGGCGGCATGATGTAATCGTGCGCTCTACCCCTTAGAAACAAAGAAACCCCCGGGCAGAAATGCTCGGGGGTTTTTCTTTTTTCCGTCTTTTTAGTATAAGGTGTACATCCGGGCCAGCGCGTCCAGCTCATTGATCATGGGGAATAACATGCAGGTAAGATATTTAGCAGGGATTGTCGGCGCAGCACTACTGTTAGCGGGTTGCAGTTCCAGCAACGAACTGAGCTCAGGCGGGCAGAGCGTACGCTTTGTTGAAGATAAGCCGGGTGCGGATTGCCAGCTGTTGGGGACCGCTAGCGGCAAGCAGAGCAACTGGCTCTCCGGGCAGAACGGCGGTGAGGGCGGCTCTATGCGCGGCGCGGCTAATGCGCTGCGTAACCAGGCTGCGGCAATGGGCGGCAACGTGATTTACGGCGTCAGCAGCCCGACGCAGAACCTGCTGTCGAGCTTTGTGCCGACCGATAGCGAAATGAACGGTCAGGTCTATAAGTGCCCGAACTGATCGCTTTCCCCTCTCTCCGGTGGGGAGAGGGGAAGGAACGCTGGCTAGCTCTGTCGTAGCTGCAAATCCAGCGGCGTTTTGCTCGGCTCTCCGCCGATTTCTCGCGCCAGCTTCGGTACCATATAGCCTGATACCAGCGTCAGCAGCTCGCGCATGATGGCCCGGGCTTCTTCATCTTCGACCATAAAGTGGGCCGCGCCCTGGACCTTATCCAGCACGTGCAGGTAATACGGCATCACCCCCGCATCAAATAGCGCATTGCTCAGGTTAGCCAGCGTCTGCGCGCTATCGTTGACTCCCCGCAGCAGTACGCTTTGATTGAGCAGCGTAACGCCAGCCTGGCGTAAACGCGCCATCGCCGCGCGAAACTCAGCGTCGATTTCATTGGCATGGTTGATATGGTTCACCAGCAGTATCTGCAGCGAGGAGCGGGCGAAACGCGCAGCCAGCGCCTCGGTGATGCGCGCCGGGATGACAATGGGCAGCCGGCTGTGAATACGCAGACGCTTGACGTGCGGGATCGCTTCCAGCTGGGTGAGCAGCCAGTCGAGCTCATGATCTTTCGCCATCAGCGGGTCGCCGCCGGAAAAAATAATCTCATCGAGCTGCGGATGGGCGGAAATATAGTCCATCGCCGCCTGCCAGTTGCGCTTATTGCCCTGGTTATCAGCGTACGGGAAGTGTCTGCGGAAGCAATAACGACAATTTACCGCGCAGCCGCCTTTAACCAGCAGCAGCGCGCGGTTGGCGTATTTATGCAGCAGGCCGGGCACGACGCTGTGCTGTTCCTCCAGCGGATCGGTGGAAAAACCGGGGGAGGCGATAAACTCTTCTTGCGAAGTAAGTACTTGACGCAGAAGAGGATCGTTAGGGTTTCCTCGCTCCATCCGGGCGATAAAAGCCCGGGGAACGCGCAGCGCAAAGAGGCGCTTAGCATCGCGCCCCGCCAATAGGTTTGCATCAGCGTCTACATTTAAAAGATGCAGCAGTTCATCAGGACTGGTCACAACATCGGCAAGTTGCGTTAACCAATCTTCTCTGGATGGGGTATTTAGGGTTACAATATGCGCCATTTTGTGGCTTAGCTACCAATTAACAATTTCAGAGGGCCTTATGGCGACTTACTATAGCAACGATTTTCGTGCTGGTCTTAAAATCATGATGGACGGCGAACCTTATGCCGTTGAAGCGAGTGAATTCGTAAAACCGGGAAAAGGCCAGGCTTTCGCCCGCGTTAAGCTGCGCCGCCTGCTGACCGGCACCCGCGTAGAGAAAACCTTCAAATCTACCGACTCCGCTGAAGGCGCAGACGTTGTAGATATGAACCTGACTTACCTGTACAACGACGGTGAGTTCTACCACTTCATGAACAACTCCACCTTCGAACAGCTGGCCGCTGACGAGAAAGCCGTTGGTGAAAGCGCTAAATGGCTGCTGGATCAGGCTGAGTGCATCGTGACCCTGTGGAACGGTCAGCCTATCTCCGTGACCCCGCCGAACTTCGTTGAGCTGGAAATCGTTGAAACCGATCCGGGTCTGAAAGGCGATACCGCGGGTACCGGCGGTAAACCGGCGACCCTGACCACTGGCGCAGTGGTTAAAGTTCCGCTGTTTGTACAGATTGGCGAAGTGATTAAAGTGGATACCCGCTCTGGCGAATACGTATCCCGCGTGAAGTAATTCACGTCTCTGACGGTTGGCGCAGCGGGTTGCTGCGCCCCCTATAGCGCGCAAGGTATCGATAGCAGGCAGGGAAGATGAACAACACCTTAAAGCTTGTGGTATTGCTGCTGCTCAGCGGCGCCCTGCTGGCCGGCTGTCATACGGTCCACGGCGTGGGGGAAGATATCCGCAGCCTGGGGCACGCCATCTCTCACGCCGCCAGCTAAGCACCGACTTTCTCTCCTCTTCTTCTGAATTCGCGCTTCCCGGCGTACCGCATCGCTTTTGTTCTTAAAAAACGCTGAGATCCCTTCATATCGGGTCAGTTTGTCTATGCTTATAGGGCACGATAACTAAAACTGGTAAATAAGGATGACATTATGGTGAAAAAAGCGATTGCAGCGTTCTTTACGGTTTTGGCTCTCTCCTCTGTGCTGACCGCATGTAATACAACGCGCGGCGTCGGTCAGGATATTTCGGAAGGCGGCAGCGCCATTTCCGGCGCGGCGACGAAAGCCCAGCAATAGACCTGACGGTACGGTCGCCGGCCGTACCGTTCTTTTCATCTCCTGCGCTACTGTTTATAATATCCGCGTTTTTTCACTCACCTTGCGGGACGACCCGTAAGCGTACCGCATCCGGGGACGGCCCCATCAAGGAGCCTTATGTCCTGGTTAATTTTGTTTATCGCCGGTCTGCTGGAAGTGGTCTGGGCGGTTGGTCTGAAGTACACCCACGGTTTTAGCCGCCTGATACCCAGCGCCATCACCATCGTGGCGATGGTGGTCAGCATGGCGCTGCTGTCATGGGCGATGAAAACGCTGCCGGTAGGCACCGCTTACGCGGTGTGGACGGGGATCGGCGCCGTCGGCGCGGCGATTGCCGGTATCGTCCTGCTGGGCGAGTCCGCCAGCCCGATGCGTATTGCCAGCCTGGCGTGCATCGTCATCGGTATTATCGGCCTCAAGCTCAGCACCCACTAATAGCGCTGGTTGACCCAGATAAGCTTGCTCACGTCGAAGCCCTGCCGGGAGGCGATATCCAGCATCTGCTGTTTCACTTCCGGTGCGATTTTCGGCGTGCGCGCCAGCAGCCAGAGATAATCCCGATCCGGTCCGCACACCAGCGCATAGCGATAATCTTTATCCAGCGCAATCACGTTGTAGCCGCCGTAGAAGGGGCCAAAAAAGGAGACTTTTAGCGCCGCCCGATTGCTCTCGCCGGTGAAGTAGGCCACGCCATCCGTTTTTTGCCACATGCCGCGATCGGGGTTATAGCCTTTGTTGACGACGTTCAGCCCACCGTCGTCGCGCAGGCTGTAGGTGGCGGTGACCTTCTCCAGGCCGCGCTCAAAGCTATGGTCGAAGCGGGCGATTTCATACCAGGTACCGAGATAGCGCTGGGTATCAAACGGACTGACCACCGTCACGCCCTGCGGAGGCGTCGGGGTACTACAGGCAACAACCAGAAACGAGACGGCAACAGCGGCAATCATTGGCAGCAGACGCATACTATTTTCCTTACTGGTTTTTTGCTAAGTGTAGATTCTGGCGGGGAAAAAACGGGGAAATATTCTGCAAAAGAGAGCCCGGTAACACTCCGCTACCGGGCATCGGGAGGTTTAGATAAATAATACGCCGACCAGCGTGACCACGCTCAGGATGGCGGCCAGGCCGTAGAACACCCACTTCCCGTTAGGGACGTGAATTTTCAGGTCGTGCATGGCGTGATGAATGCGGTGTAGCCCGCACCACAGCGGCAGGACAATCATCAGGAAGATAAATGCCCGGCCAATAAAACTCTGGGCAAAGCCGAGCACGCGTTCGTAGCTGAAGGCGTCAGCTGGCGCCAGGCCCAGCGGCAGCAGGATACCGACCAGCAGTATCATCACCGGAGCAATAATGGCGCTCCACATGCCTCCGGCGCCAAACAGCCCCCAGAATACCGGTTCATCGGAACGTTTTGGGTTGGGATTGATCATTCCAGCCTCCTTACCAGAACAGGGCGATAAGCAGGATCGCCGCTGTTGCTACCGCAGTCACCACCCAAAGCCCTTTAATAACCGGCTCTGGCCCCATTTTCTCGCCTTTGACAATAATATTGGCGGCTTTCGGCGCCAGCTCAAACCAGGTTTTGGTGTGCAGCAGCGCTGCGCCGAGGGCGATCAGGTTGAGGATCACCACCAGCGGATTTTGTAGAAAGCCAACGTATCCCGCCCAGCTTTCCGCCCCGTGCTTGAGGGAAAATAGGCCATAAATCAGTATGATGCTGAACCAGACTGCCGGTACCGCCGTTCCTTCACGCAGCATGTAGAAGCGATAAAACGGCAGCTTTTTCCACCAGGTGGACGTCATCGGCCGCACGTAGGGCTTGCGTTTAGTCGTCATAATGCACTCCTTAGCGTGGTTTCAGGGTGGCGATAAGAAAGTCTTTCGAGCTCTCTACCTTGCCCTGCTGAATGGCGGCCGCCGGGTCGACGTGCTTCGGACAGACTTCCGAGCAGTAGCCCACGAAGGTACAGGTCCAGACGCCGTTCTGACCGTTAAGCTGCGCCATACGTTCCTTTTTCCCGTGGTCGCGGCTGTCCTCGTTGTAACGATGGGCGAGGGTGATGGCCGCCGGGCCGATAAACTCCGGGTTAAGGCCAAACTGTGGGCAGGCGGCGTAGCACAGGCCGCAGTTGATGCAGCCGGAGAACTGATGGTACTTCGCCATCTGCGCCGGAGTCTGTTTGTTTGGCCCCTGATCCGGGGTACGCGGGTTGCCGATAATATAGGGCTTAATCGCCTCCAGGCTCTCGATAAAGTGGGTCATATCGACCACCAGATCGCGCTCGATCGGGAAGTTAGCCAGCGCTTCGACCTTAATGCCCTTGGTGTATTCACGCAGGAAGGTTTTACACGCCAGCTTCGGCACCTTGTTGACCATCATCCCGCAGGAGCCGCAAATCGCCATCCGGCAGGACCAGCGGTAGCTGAGATCCGCCGCGAGGTTGTCTTTGATATAGCCCAGCGCGTCGAGCAGTGAGGTCTGCTCGTCGTAAGGAACCTCATAGAACGCGCTGTGCGGCGCGGTGTCCACTTCCGGGTTGTAGCGCACCACCTCGATTTTCAGGTTCTTCATCTCAGCCATTGGTCGTCTCCTTCTTCTCGGCTGCTTCCGCTTCTGCGCCGTATACGCGTTTTGCCGGCGGCAGAGTGGTGATCTTCACATCGCCATACTCAAGGCGCGTGGTGCCATCGGCATCGCGGAATGCGAGCGTATGCTTGAGGAAATTGACGTCGTCACGCTCGGTGCAGCCTTCATCCAGGCGCTGGTGCGCGCCGCGGGACTCTTTACGCGCAAGGGCAGAGTGGGCCATACATTCCGCCACGTTCAGCCCGTGACCCAGCTCGATGGTATACAGCAGGTCGGTATTGAACACGCTGGAGCTGTCGGTAATGCGTACGCGCCTGAAGCGCTCCTGCAGCTCGGCCAGCTTATCGACGGTTTTTTGCATCAGCTCCGGCGTACGGTAGATCCCGCAGCCTTCTTCCATCGACAGGCCCATCTCGTCGCGGATCTTCGCCCAGTTCTCGTCGCCTTCCTGATTGATAAGATCTTTCAGCCGTTTTTCTACGTCGGCGGTCTGCGCATCCAGCGCGCTCACGTTGGCTTCTTTTGCCTCCGCCGCTCGCCTGATGGCCTGCTCGCCGGCGAGGCGGCCAAAGACCACCAGCTCTGCCAGCGAGTTGGAGCCAAGGCGGTTGGCGCCGTGAAGGCCGACCGACGAGCATTCGCCCACGGCGAACAGCCCCTTGATGCGGCTTTCACAGTTCTGGTCGGTTTCGATACCGCCCATGGTGTAGTGCGCGGTTGGGCGCACGGGAATCGGCTCTTTAACCGGATCAACGCCGACGTAGGCCTTCGCCAGTTCGCAGATAAAGGGCAGGCGCTCCAGCAGCTTTTTCTCACCTAAATGGCGCAGGTCGAGATAAACCACGTCGCCGCGCGGCGTTGGAATGGTGTTGCCTTTACGCCATTCGTGCCAGAAGGCCTGGGAGACCTTGTCGCGCGGGCCGAGCTCCATATATTTGTTTTTCGGCTCGCCGAGCGGCGTTTCCGGGCCCATGCCGTAATCCTGCAGGTAGCGGTAGCCGTCCTTGTTGACCAGGATACCGCCTTCGCCACGGCAGCCTTCCGTCATCAGAATACCGGAGCCGGGAAGGCCGGTCGGGTGATACTGCACGAACTCCATATCGCGCAGCGGAACGCCGTGGCTGAGCGCGATGCCCATCCCGTCGCCGGTGACGATGCCGCCGTTGGTGTTGTAGCGATAGACGCGTCCTGCGCCGCCGGTGGCCATCACCACCGCGTTAGCGCGGATTTGTACCAGCGAGCCTTCCATCATATTCATCGCCACCAGGCCACGCGCCTGGCCATCGTCGACCAGAATATCGAGGACGAAATGCTCGTCGAAACGCTGGATTTGCGGGAACTGAAGGGAGGTCTGGAACAGGGTGTGCAGCATATGGAAGCCGGTTTTATCCGCGGCAAACCACGTGCGTTCGATCTTCATCCCGCCGAAGCGGCGGACGTTGACGCTGCCGTCCGGACGGCGGCTCCACGGGCATCCCCACTGTTCAAGCTGGGTCATTTCCGTCGGGCAATGATGGACGAAATAGTCGACGACATCCTGCTCACAAAGCCAGTCGCCGCCGGCGACGGTGTCGTGAAAATGGTACTCAAAGCTGTCATGATCCTGCGTCACGGCGGCGGAGCCGCCTTCAGCCGCAACCGTGTGGCTGCGCATGGGATAGACTTTTGAAATCAGTGCGATTTTGGCATTTGGATTAGCCTGCGCTGCGGCGATTGCAGCGCGAAGACCTGCTCCGCCAGCGCCAATTACGGCAAGATCGGCTTGAAAAGTTTGCACGACATTCCTCCAGTTTTTGTTTATTTCGCCGCCGGGCTGGCGAAAATGTGTCACTGCTCCTTTATAGGTAAAGAAGTATAGCCTTAGGGTCGGTAGGGAAAATTGACGTGTTCGATTTTTTTATCGATATGTGCGGTGATTTATCAGCGCTATTTATGCTTCCTGGCGCTTAATAAATTTACGGTATGCGTTAAGGGGGCGTTGGCACAAAATTTGTCTCACTCGCCGGTTACGAGTAGACTTCGTGCCCTTGTCTGAAATCGGAGAAAGTACCATGAGTGAAACGGCAACCTGGCAGCCGAGCGCGTCGATCCCAAACCTGTTAAAACGCGCGGCTGTGATGGCGGAAATTCGTCGTTTCTTTACCGACCGCGGCGTGCTGGAGGTGGAGACGCCCTGCATGAGTCAGGCAACGGTAACGGATATTCACCTGTTTCCGTTCCAGACCCGTTTCGTCGGCCCCGGCTACTCTCAGGGGATGGATCTCTATCTGATGACCAGCCCGGAATACCATATGAAGCGGCTGCTGGCCGCGGGCTGTGGCCCGGTATTCCAGCTGTGCCGCAGCTTCCGCAATGAAGAGATGGGGCGTCACCACAACCCGGAATTCACCATGCTGGAGTGGTATCGTCCGTGCTATGACATGTATCGTCTGATTAATGAGGTCGATGATTTACTGCAGCAGGTGCTGGAGTGCCAGCCGGCGGAAAGCCTCTCCTATCAGCAGGCGTTCCTGCGCCATCTTGAGCTCGATCCGCTGTCGGCCGATAAGACGCAGCTGCGCGAAGCGGCGGCGAAGCTCGACCTGAGCAATATCGCCGATACGGAAGAAGATAGGGATACGCTGCTGCAGCTGTTGTTTACCATGGGCGTCGAGCCGCATATCGGCAAGGACCGTCCGACCTTTATCTATCACTTCCCGGCAAGCCAGGCGTCGCTGGCGCAGATCAGCACCGAAGATCACCGCGTTGCGGAGCGCTTTGAGGTCTATTACAAGGGAATTGAGCTGGCGAACGGCTTCCACGAGCTGACCGACGCCCGCGAACAGCAGCAGCGTTTCGAGCAGGATAACCGCAAGCGTGCGGCCCGCGGCCTGCCGCAGCAGCCGATTGACGGCAATCTGCTGGAAGCCCTCAAGGCGGGCCTCCCGGACTGCTCCGGCGTGGCGCTGGGCGTCGATCGCGTGGTGATGCTGGCGCTGGGTGCCGAAAGCATCGGCGAGGTGATCGCCTTTACCGTCGATCGCGCCTGACCCGGCCGAATACCTCTCCCTGGCCGTCCAGGGCCTGCGCGCAGACCTGACCCGGCGCACGAGCCGCCGGCCAGGTTGAACCTACAGGCTGCCCGCCGTGCGGCTGGATTTCCCTGCTGAGGTCATCGCTCTGCTGCTCTTCCTGCCGTCAATGCTCTCCAGACGCATCTGGAACGGCGGGAACGGCATATCGATACCGTGTTCGCGATAGCCTGCCAGAATCAGCTTATGGATCTCGTGGCGCAGCGGCATGCGGTGACCCATCTCGGCGGCGTAAATACGCAGCTCGAAAATCTGAATCCCCTGCTGCAGATCGACGAGGAAGGCCTCCGGTGCCGGCGTATCGATAACCAGCGAACAGCGGTGGGCGGCGCTAATCAGGATCTGCGTGACCTCTTCGGTATTCGCATCCGCCGGGGCCGGCACCGTCAGCACCACGCGGGTGACGGAGTCAGAGAGCGACCAGTTGATAAACTGCTCGGTGATAAACGCCTTATTCGGCACGATAATCTCTTTCCGGTCCCAGTCGCTGATGGTCGTGGCGCGGGTGTTGATGCGGGTGATGCTGCCGGTCAGATCGCGGATGGTCACCGTATCGCCAATACGTATCGGCTTTTCAAAGAGAATAATCAGGCCCGAGATAAAGTTGGCAAAGATCTCCTGCAGGCCAAAACCGAGGCCGACGCCGAGAGCCGCTACCAGCCACTGCAGCTTCGCCCACTCAATGCCAATCATCGAGAAGCCCACCAGGCCGCCAATCAGCATCAGCAGGTATTTGGTAATGGTGGTGATCGCGTAGCCGGTGCCCGGCGTGAGGTCCAGGTGCTGCAGAATCGCCAGCTCCAGCAGGGCGGGGAGGTTGCGCACCAGCTGGGTGGTGATAATCAGCACCAGAATCGCGATCAGCACCGCCCCAAGCGTAATCGGCTCGATGCTTTCAACGCCCTGTACCGTTGAGGTCGCGTCCCACAGCGAGATATTCTCGAGGAAGCCAAACGCCGAGTGGATTTCTGACCACAGGACGATCACCGAGACCAGGGCGACCAGCATCAGCAGCGAGCGTACCAGCCGCAGCGACCGGATACTGATCGCATCGAGATCGATTTCACTGACTTCGATTTCCGCAGACCCTTCCGGGCTGCTGGAGTGCGCGGCCTCATCTTCGCCGCGCGCGCGTTGGGCCAGGATTTCCGCCCGGCGATGCTTGGCGCGATCGAAGGCCAGCCGGCGGCGCTGGATCAGCATCCAGCGGCGGATAATGTGATAGACCACGAGCAGTAAGAACCAGATCGCCACCGACGTTTCCAGCCTGGCCAGCAGCGCCTGGGCGGTCGCCAGGTAGCCAATGGCCGCCGCCAGCATGGCAATCAGCGGCGCGCCCAGCAGCAGGTTCCACAGCATGCGGTTAACCATATTATCGCCGCTTCCCGACTTATCGAGATACAGCGGAATACCGGCATGCTTGAGGCTCAGGGTGACCAGCGCCAGCGCCCCGCAAATCAGCAGGAAGCACAGGCGGCCGAGGGAGGCCGAGAACTCACGGTCGTTGAGGTTATCGAACATGATCAGCGCGATAATCAGCGGGACGATCAGCCCGATGCTCATCAGGTAGTAGCGCATGGCCTTGGTGACCCGGCTACGCGGCCAGCCGAAGTGGGCGATAAACAGGCCGTTTGGACGCGCAAAGGTCGCGCAAACCATCACCACCCACAGCAGCGGCACCGTGGCGGTGACGCTTTCGCCGATGGCGACCGCCAGCGGGAAGGGCCAGGCGGACTGCAGGCCATAGCCGAGCGTCATCCACAATACCGGCAGCGGCGAGGCCACCAGAATCGACCAGAACACGGTGCGCAGGGTGAGCCAGAAATGGTCCTGGGTCACTTTGCCCACGCGGGCGCTGGAACGCTCAAGGAAGTGGGTGAAGTGGCGACGCGAGCTGATGCTGAAGCCGACCAGAATCAGCGCGCCAAACAGCGGCAGCAGCGTCTCCTTGCTGGTTAACATCATCGCGCTGGCTTTGCCCAGCTGGCTGACGGTATCGAGAGAGACCAGGCGGCGCAGATCGTGAGCAATTTCCAGCGGCCATGAAAAACTGATAGGGCTGACGTCCGAGGTCCAGAACAGATAGCGGTGGGTCGCTTCGTTCATCTCTTTCAGGGCGTCCTCAAGCTGACCGTTGGCCACCTTGAGCTTGGTCAGCTCCAGAATCAGCGTATCGCCGCCCTGCAGCAGCGAGTTGAGCAGCTCGCTTTGCGTGCGCAGCTGCGCCTCAAGTATGCGATTCTGCTCGCTGGTCAGCTCCTGGCCGTCGGCCTGGCGCAGCTGGCGGAGCTGCGTCTGGCTGCCGAGCAGGTCCTCAAAGCGCAGCCGCTGCACCCGCAGCTGGGCCATCTCGGTATCCAGCTGCTGGGGTTTTGGCGTCTCCGGCAGTCGGGCGACCTGGGCGCGTAGCGCTTCGCCCAGCAGGCTGGAGGCGCCCAGCCACTGTGACTGCTCGCGCAGCGTATTGAGCGCCTGGCGCACCTGGAGCGTCTGGTTAGAGGCCTGACGCTGCTGGGAAGCCACCAGGTCCATGCGCTGAGCCTGCTGGTTCAGGGCCTGCGACAGCTCGCGGTTAACTTTAAACTGGGCCACCAGCTCCGGCGGCAGGTTTTCGCTGTTCTCTGCCAGCAGCTCGGTGCTTTCCAGCGCCTTTTCGGCTTCGCGCTGGCGCTGGCTATTGAGCTGATTACGCAGGGCCTGCAGGTAGCCGTCGAGCAGTTTGCTCTGCTTTTGCGCCAGATCGGCGCGCATGCGCGACAGCTCCTGGCGATTGTTGGCGGAGAGCTGCGCCAGATCCAGCTCGTTGACCAGCGCCTTCAGGCGCGCGGATTCCGCCTGCAGGCTAAGATTTTGCGCCTGCGCCAGCGGCGTATTGCTGGTCTGGGTGCCCACGCGGCGCTCAACCTCGTTCAGCTGACGGCGGGCGTCGGTTTGCTGCTGGGGAAGCTGGTTTAGCGAATCGGCGATATCGCGGGCGCGCTCCTGCTCCTGCTGGGCCTGACGGCTGGCTTCGAGCAGCTGGCTGCTGACCTGCAGGATTTCCTGATTCAGGGCATCGGTGGAGAGCGTCGTTGATACCTGGCGCGGTTCATCGGCCAGGTTGTTGATCTGCGAGCGCAGGGTCTGGAACAGCTTGGGGAAGTTATCGATAACCTGCTGGTACTGGCGCGTGCGCTCGAGGGAAGCGCTACGCTCCTCGAGCGCGTTCAGCGCGGACTGCAGCGCTTCAACGGTACCAGGCTGGGCGGGTTTTGCCGCCTTCGCCTGTTCCAGTTCCTGAGCTATCTGTTTAGCGTCGGGGGCTGTCGCTGCGTACGCCCCCAGACTGAGGCTCCAGGCCAGCAGGAAAATATATATCAGGCGCACGGCATAACCCTTTTTGTCAGCTATTAACCTTCGTCTTGCGAATCGTCGCCCAGAATGCTGGCGGCGCCTTCGGTCGTGGACATGGTCTCAACGGCGGTCGCCAGCGGCTGACCAAGCTTAGTGACGGAGAGGTTCTGCAGCTGCTCGAGCAGCTTAACCTTGCCCGGCGCAAACAGGTTGATCACCGTCGAACCGAGCTTGAAGCGACCCATCTCCTGGCCTTTCAGCAGGGCAATGGAGCCTTCATTGTCACCCGCCGGCCAGGTCCAGCGCTTAATCACGCCTTCACGCGGCGGAGTCACGGTACCGGACCAGACGGTTTCAATGCTGCCAACGATGGTCGCACCGACCAGAATTTGCGCCATCGGACCAAATTCAGTATCGAACAGGCAGATGACGCGCTCGTTGCGGGCGAACAGATTCGGCACGTTCTGCGCGGTCAGGTGGTTAACGGAGAACAGATCGCCCGGAACGTAGATCATTTCGCGCAGAATACCGTTGCACGGCATGTGGACGCGGTGGTAGTCACGCGGCGACAGATAGGTGGTGGCGAAGTTACCGTTGCGGAACAGCTCTGCCATCTGGTAGTTGCCGGCCAGCAGCGCTTCCAGGGTGTAGTTGTGGCCTTTGGCCTGCAGGATTTTATCGTCTTCGATAGCGCCCAGCTGGCTTATGGCGCCGTCGGCAGGCATAACCAGCACGTTCGGATCGGTGTTCAGCGGACGCGCTTCATCACGCAGCGGGCGCACAAAGAAATCGTTAAAGGTGCGGTAGCTGGCGGTATCGGGCTTCTGCGCCTCTTTCATATCGACCTTGTAGCACTTCACGAACAGGTCGATGACCAGCTTCGTCAGCCAACCCGCTCGTTTGCTCGCACCCCAGCCTGCGAGGCGGGTAAGCCACAGTTTAGGCAGAATGTATTGCAGCGAAAGTTTCAGATCGTTTAACAAGGTAGCCTCCAGGCCATTATTTATCGTTCCTGACCCCCGCAACGCGTCGGGGATCTGAAAAAAGGGTCGATTCTATACGTAAACTCATCCGGATTGCATCGCGGCGGCCGGCCTGCGAATCCCCGGCAGCATAGCCGGGGAGACGGACGCCGCCAGCGCAGAGGCAGCCTGAAGGATGAAGCGTATAGCGATGCTCAGCTTAAATGTCAGTCATCGGATGATGAAAAGCTTTTACGCGTTTTTACCTGCACTTCGTTCATGCTTTCCAGAATGCGGTGGTAGTTTTCAAAACGGCGCGCGTTGATGCTGCCGTTTTCAACCGCTTCGCGAATCGCGCAGCCCGGATCGGTATCATGCTTGCAGTCGCGGTATTTGCAACGGCCTAAATAATCGTGAAATTCGACAAAACCGTGGGTGATTTGTTCCGCATCAAGGTGCCACAGGCCAAATTCGCGCACGCCGGGGGAGTCGATCACGTCGCCGCCGTGCGGGAAGTGGTAGAGGCGCGCGGCGGTGGTGGTGTGCTGGCCGAGGCCCGAGTTGTCCGAGACGTCGTTGGTCAGGATCAGATCGTCGCCGAGGCCCAGCAGCGCGTTCAGCAGGCTGGATTTACCCACCCCTGACTGCCCGGCAAAGATGCTGATGCGGCCGGTGAGGGCCTCTTTAAGCGGCTTCAGCCCGTCCTGGGTCCGGCTCGATACCATCAGCACGGGATAGCCAATTTTGCGGTAGATATCCATCTGCTCGTTGACGAACGCTAAGGCGTCCTCGTCCAGCAGGTCAATCTTGTTGAGCACAATCAGCGGCTCGACGTCCAGCGCTTCGCTCGCCACCAGATAGCGGTCAATAATGTTTAACGACAGCTCCGGTAAAATCGCGGAAACGATGACGATCTGATCGATGTTGGCGGCGATGGGCTTCACGCCATCATAGAAATCCGGACGCGTCAGGACCGAGGTCCGCTCGTGCACGGCCTCAACGATACCTTTTACCCTAACGCCGTCAGCGGCATCTTTGCCCGGGCGCCAGACCACGCGGTCGCCGGTGACCAGCGAACGGATCGTCCGGCGAATGTTGCAGCGGTGAACGCCACCGTCAACGGATTCAACGTCGGCATGCATGCCGAAGCGGCTGATGACGACGCCTTCTGAGGTCTCGCCAAACAGATTGTCATCGTAGTCGGCCTTCTCCGAAGTCGTTTTCAGGCGGCGCTGGTGGTTGGCCTTGACGCGGCGCTGTTGGCCTTTGGAGAGTTTATTTTTACTCAATCGAACTGGCTCCTGGTCGCCCTGTAGGGGCAAAACCTCTATGATACACGCTATTTTAGATGAATATAGTCACGCAAGAAGGGTGGAAAATAGCATGAGTGCAGATGAAAACAACCTGATTTGGATCGATCTTGAAATGACGGGGCTGGATCCGGAGCGCGATCGCATTATCGAAATCGCCACCCTGGTGACCGATGCAAACCTGAACATTCTGGCGGAAGGGCCGACCATTGCGGTACACCAGTCTGACGCGCAGCTGGCGCTGATGGACGAGTGGAACGTGCGCACGCATACCGGCAGCGGGCTGGTGGAGCGCGTCAAGGCCAGCACCCTGGGCGATCGCGAGGCGGAGCTGGCGACGATCGAATTCCTCAAGCAGTGGGTACCTGCGGGTAAATCGCCGATTTGCGGCAACAGCATTGGCCAGGACCGCCGCTTTCTCTTTAAGTACATGCCCGAGCTGGAAGAGTACTTTCACTACCGCTACCTCGACGTCAGCACCCTGAAAGAGCTGGCGCGCCGCTGGAAGCCGGAAATCCTCGATGGCTTTAAAAAGCAGGGCACCCATCAGGCGATGGATGATATTCGCGAATCGGTGGCGGAGCTGTCCTACTACCGCGAGCACTTTATCAAGCTGTAACGTTAAGCTCTAATCTTGCCGCCGGGGTCACAGGGCCCGGCGGCAGGCCCGGCTATTTAAACCACTTCAGCTCCATTTGCCCGAATTCAGGGGAGGCCTTGACGACCTCCAGCGCGGCATTCAGCGCGTTGAGCAGTTCCGGGTCATCCTGGCGCACCGCGATCGCCAGCTGCTTACCATAATATTTGGCGTCGGTTGCCTGCTCGTCGATGATGGCGTAGTCAGGATTCTCCTGCAGCCACGTCTCGGCGTCGGCGCGATCGCTCATTACCCCGTTAACGCTCCCCTCTTTCAGCGCGCTGAACGCGGCTGCATTGCTCTCGTAAGCGACGACGTTCACCTGTTTTTGCTTATCGTGCAGGTAGCGCTGATGAATGCTGCCTTTCGCGACGCCGATTTTTTGACCCTTCAGGTCAGCAAAACCCTGGGCGCTATTCTTAGCGCTGACAACCACGCCGGAGAGCTGCTGGCGATAGGGCTGAGTGAAGGCGACCCGCCTTTCGCGCATCGGGACGATCTCAATGCCGGCGATGATGGCGTCGAATTTCTTAAAGCGCAGAGCCGGGATGAGGGTATCGAAGCTTTGCGGCGTAAACGTGCACTCGGCCTGCATCTGTTTACAGAGCGCCCGGGCAAGATCGATATCAAAACCGGCCGGCTGGTTTTTCGCGTTGACGGTTTCAAAGGGCGGATTGGCCGTCGTAGTGCCAAAATGCAGCGTCGTTGCCGATGCCGTTCCCATAGCTAGCGCGATCAGCAGCAGGACGGAGAGCGTATTTTTCATTTTAATTTCCCTGTTTGTCATTGTTGTTGACCGTCTATGGGGTGATCATACCCGCAGAGCGGGGCGATTTTGCGCCTTTAACAAGGTCGGAAAAAGTTATTTTGCCTTATGCGCTGCTTATTTATACAATTCAGGGCGCTATCTGGCGATAAAACGTCCATTCAGACAAAAATAGAAAAAAAGTGCTCGCAGGGGGGTTGCAGCTAAATCGAATTCTCGTATAATGCGCCTCCCGTGACGAAGCAGAAATGCAAATCACGACGCCATAGAAATATGGCAAGAAGTACGCGGGAATAGCTCAGTTGGTAGAGCACGACCTTGCCAAGGTCGGGGTCGCGAGTTCGAGTCTCGTTTCCCGCTCCAAAATTTGAAAGGCACTATCCTAATCACAGGATTTCGGCTTGCGGTAAAGCTACTCAGGTAGCGGCAGGTTGAAAGACGAAGATTAAGCGGGAATAGCTCAGTTGGTAGAGCACGACCTTGCCAAGGTCGGGGTCGCGAGTTCGAGTCTCGTTTCCCGCTCCAAATTTGATAGTTACCACACCCAAGCGGGAATAGCTCAGTTGGTAGAGCACGACCTTGCCAAGGTCGGGGTCGCGAGTTCGAGTCTCGTTTCCCGCTCCAAATTTCTTCCTCATACTCAATTTATCCACAGTGCAATAGCGCGCCGGGGATGCCTTCCGTTGAATACCGGAAAATACTGTAAACAGAGTTATCCACAGGTTAAATGCAAGCGACGCGTTGCGGAAAAACTTCGACTTTTGAATAGTATCAATTCATCTCATTGAAATTTAACAATAAAATTTCATTTCAAAGTGTTAATACGATCACTTGACGTTCGTGTGCATGTTGAAACGCAATGTGTTTTTGTTTTTATTCACAGCCTGTGAATGAATCAGGCGTCTCGCGGAAGACCTTTTTCGACCACCCTGACCAGCCGCTGTTTCTTCGGCAGCTGCACCTCAACCGCGCCAGCGCTGCGCCTGGCGATTTGCTGATCTATTGCCCACTCGATATGCTCATCGAGAAGCGGATGCTCGCCCCGACGGCTCTCAAGCGCCTTGAGATGCGCTTCATCCCACGGCGCATTTCCCAGCGCCACGGCAATGTTGCGTAGCCAGCGCAGATGACCGATGCGGCGAATTGCCGATCCTTCGGTCACCTTCAGAAAATGACTCTCACTCCAGGCAAACAGCTCCACCAGCGGCGGCGCGTGCAGCGCTTTGCGCGGGCTGAAATCCTCTTCATCCGTGAGCTGGGAAAAGCGATTCCACGGGCAAATCAGCTGGCAGTCGTCGCAGCCGTAAATGCGGTTGCCGATCAGCGGACGGAACTCGATGGGGATCGCGCCTTCAAGCTCAATGGTCAAATAGGAGATGCAGCGGCGGGCGTCGACGGTATAGGGCTCGACGATGGCGCCGGTCGGGCAGATCGTCATGCAGGCGACGCAGCGCCCGCACTCTTCGGCGACCGGCCGATCGACGGGCAGGGGAATATCCACCAGCAGCTCGCCGAGGAAAAAGAACGAGCCGGCGTCGCGGTTAATAATCAGCGAGTGCTTGCCCGTCCAGCCAAGACCCGCTTTTTCCGCCAAAGGACGCTCCAGAACAGGCGCGGAATCGACAAACGGTCTAAAATTGAGCGAAGCACACTGTTCCTGAATCATCTCACCGAGTTTTTTCAGTCGGTTACGTAGCAGCTTATGATAATCGCGCCCAAGGGCATAACGGCTGACGTAGCCAAGCGCGGGATCTTTCAGGGTGCGGGCAAAAGCGGCATTCGCGGGCAGGTAGTTCATCCGTACGCTGATGACGCGTAACGTACCGGGAAGAAGCTCATGAGGGCGCGCGCGCATCATGCCGTGGCGCGCCATCCACTCCATCTCTCCGTGGTACTGTTTGTCCAGCCATGCCTGCAGTTTGGGTTCGCTGACGCTGAGATCGGTATCGGTGATACCCACCTGCTGGAACCCGAGTTCAGTGCCCCATTGCTTGATTTGTTGCGCTAATTTATTGAGATCGAGGGGCTGTAACATGATGGACCATACAATGACGAAAAACTCTGTCAGTATACCACACTTCATCTGCCCTGCAGAGGCGCTCCGGCGGGCGGAAAAAGAGGCTGCCGATAGCCTCGGGCTGACCCTGTTTGAGCTGATGCGCAGGGCCGGCGAAGCGGCTTTCCAGCTGGCGCGCAGCCGCTACCCTGCCAGCCAGAACTGGCTGATTCTTTGCGGCCACGGCAACAACGGCGGCGACGGCTACGTCGTTGCTCGCCTGGCGCAGGCGGAAGGGATTGAGGTGACGCTGCTGGCGCTGGAGAGCGAGAAGCCGCTGCCGGAGGAGGCGCACGCCGCACGCGAAGAGTGGCTCAACGCCGGCGGGACGATCCACGCGGCGGATATCGCCTGGCCGGAAGCGATCTCGCTGATTATTGACGGACTGCTGGGCACCGGCCTGCGCAGCGCTCCGCGCAGGCCTGCCGCCGAGCTTATCGCGCGCGCCAATGCGCATCCGGCGCCGATAGTCGCGCTGGATATCCCCTCCGGGCTCAATGCGCAGACCGGAACCACGCCGGGGGCGGTCATCCATGCGGCCCATACGATAACCTTTATCGCCCTCAAGCCGGGGCTGCTGACCGGTAAAGCCCGCGACGTGGTGGGTCAGCTGCACTACCACTCCCTGGGCCTCGACGGCTGGCTTGCCGGACAAAGGTTCCCGCTGGCGCGCTTTGATGCCTCGCAGCTGGCGGAGTGGCTGCCGCCGCGCCGCGCGACCTCCCATAAAGGCGATCACGGCAGGCTGGCAATCGTGGGTGGCGACCGCGGCACCGCTGGCGCCATCAGGATGGCCGGAGAAGCTGCGCTGCGGGCGGGAGCGGGGCTGGTGCGGGTGTTGACTCATCCGGAAAATATTGCGCCGATTATTACCGCCAGGCCGGAGCTGATGGTGGATGCGCTCACGCCGCAGAGCCTCGATGAAAGCCTGCAGTGGGCTGATGTGGTGGCGATCGGTCCGGGACTCGGCCAGAGCGAATGGGCGACGCGGGCGCTACGCCAGCTGGAGAGCTTTGCGAAACCGATGGTGTGGGATGCGGATGCGTTGAACCTGCTGGCAATCAATGCCGATAAACGTCACAATCGCGTGCTGACGCCACACCCCGGCGAAGCCGCCCGCCTGCTTGACTGCAGCGTGGCAGAAATTGAAAGCGATCGCTTACATTCTGCTCAACGTCTGGTAAAACGTTATGGTGGCGTGGTGGTGCTGAAAGGCGCGGGGACGGTGGTGGCCAGTGAAGCAGGCGAGATGGGTATTATCGATGCCGGCAATGCCGGTATGGCCAGCGGCGGAATGGGCGATGTGCTCACCGGTATTATTGCCGCTCTGTTAGGGCAAAAGCTGACGCCGTATGATGCTGCCTGCGCCGGTTGCGTGGCGCACGGCGAAGCCGCAGACCGACTGGCTGCCAGAGATGGCACCCGTGGGATGCTGGCGACCGATCTCTTTTCCACGCTCAGGCGTGTTGTTAACCCGGATGTGATTGACGTAGACCATGATTAACCGAGTGATTCCCTTACCCGACGAGCAGGCAACCCTGGACCTTGGCAACCGCATTGCACGGCTCTGTACGGGCGCCACGGTCATCTATCTGTATGGCGATTTAGGCGCGGGTAAAACTACCTTCAGCCGCGGCTTTTTACATGCACTCGGCCACCGCGGGAATGTCAAAAGCCCAACCTACACGCTGGTGGAGCCGTACACCCTAGAAAACCTGATGGTGTATCACTTTGATCTCTACCGCCTGGCGGACCCCGAAGAGCTCGAGTTTATGGGGATCCGTGACTATTTTACTGACGATGCTATCTGCCTGGTTGAATGGCCGCAGCAGGGCGCGGGCGTGCTGCCCGAGCCGGATGTCGAAATTCATCTTGAGTATCAGGCACAAGGGCGTGAGGCGCGCGTAACGGCAGTCTCCTCATTGGGTGAGTCTTTACTGGCGCGTTTAGCCTGAAGGATCGCGGGATGAAATATCGCATAACTCCCTGGCTGGCCGCTGCGCTGATGCTGTTTAGCATGCAGACCTTTGCGGCAAGTTTATCCGATATCCAGGTCTCTAACGGAGATCGGCAGGCCCGTATTACCATTAGCTTTATCGGCGATCCCGAATACTCTTTTAGCCCGCAGGGCAAACGCACGGTGGCGCTGGATATCAAGCAGACCGGCACCCTGCAGGGATTACCGCTGCTGTTTAGCGGCAGCAACCTGGTGAAAAGCATCCGCGCGGGCGCCGCGCAGGATACCCAGTCTCTGCGCCTGCTGGTGGACCTGACGGAAGACGGTAAGACTCGCGCGGTGAAGCAGCAAAACGGCTCTAATTATACCGTGGTGTTCACGATTAACGCCGACGTCCCGCCGCCGCCTCCACCGCCTCCGGCGGTCGTGAAGCGGGTGGAGACGCCGACGATCGCCCCACGTCCGGTGCCGGTGGCGCCGGCGCGCAATCCGTTTAAGTCATCGGGTAACGAACGGCAAACGGTGATGACTGAGAGTCATCCCGTGACGCGCCCGACCGCGCGCGCGGTGGCGACGGACGATAAGGTCATTATTGCGATCGATGCCGGCCACGGTGGCCAGGACCCGGGCGCGATCGGCCCGGATGGTACCAAAGAGAAGAACGTGACGATTGCGATTGCCCGCAAGCTGCGCGCGTTGCTGAACGCCGATCCGCTGTTCAAGCCGGTGCTGACCCGCGACGGCGACTACTTTATTTCGGTGATGGGCCGTTCGGACGTCGCCCGTAAGCAAAATGCCAACTTCCTGGTGTCGATTCACGCCGATGCGGCACCGAACCGTGATGCGACCGGCGCGTCGGTATGGGTGCTGTCTAACCGTCGCGCCAATAGCGAAATGGCTGGCTGGCTTGAGCAGCATGAGAAGCAGTCCGAGCTGCTCGGCGGCGCCGGCGACGTGCTGGCGAACAGCCAGTCGGATCCCTACCTGAGCCAGGCGGTGCTGGATTTACAGTTCGGCCATTCCCAGCGCGTCGGGTATGATGTGGCGACTAACGTATTGAGCCAGCTGCAGCGGGTCGGCGATCTCCACAAGCGCCGTCCGGAACACGCCAGCCTCGGCGTGCTGCGTTCGCCGGATATTCCGTCGATCCTCGTCGAAACCGGCTTTATCAGCAACACCGGCGAAGAGCGGCTGCTGGCCAGCGACAGCTATCAGCAGCAGCTTGCCGAAGCGATTTATAACGGTCTGCGTAATTACTTTATGCAGCACCCGCTGCAATCAGCCCCGCGCGGCGAACCCGCACAAACGGCCAGCGCCGCGTCGCCTGGCAGGACGTTGATAAATTAAGGAGTCAGTCATGCCGATTCAGGTTCTGCCGCCGCAGCTCGCCAACCAGATTGCCGCAGGTGAGGTGGTGGAACGTCCGGCGTCGGTGGTTAAGGAGCTGGTCGAAAACAGCCTTGATGCCGGCGCGACCCGAATTGATATTGATATCGAACGCGGCGGCGCGAAGCTTATCCGCATTCGGGACAACGGCTGCGGCATCAAAAAGGACGAACTGGCGCTGGCGCTGGCTCGCCACGCCACCAGTAAAATTGCCTCCCTCGACGATCTGGAAGCTATCATCAGCCTCGGCTTTCGCGGGGAAGCGCTGGCCAGTATCAGCTCGGTGGCGCGGCTGACCCTGACCTCGCGCACGGCGGAGCAGCAGGAGGCCTGGCAGGCCTACGCCGAAGGGCGCGATCAGGACGTGACCGTCAAGCCGGCGGCGCATCCGGTCGGCACCACGCTGGAAGTGCTGGATCTGTTCTATAACACCCCGGCCCGCCGCAAATTTATGCGTACCGAAAAGACGGAATTTAACCATATCGATGAAATCGTCCGCCGCATCGCGCTGGCGCGTTTCGACGTTACGATTAATCTCAGCCATAACGGCAAGGCGATGCGCCAGTATCGCGCCGTACCCGCGGGCGGGCAGCGCGAGCGGCGGCTGGGGGCTATCTGCGGCACGCCGTTCCTCGAGCAGACGCTGGCGATTGAGTGGCAGCACGGCGATCTGACCCTCAGCGGCTGGGTGGCCGATCCTCTGCATACCAATCCGACGCTGGCGGAGATTCAGTACTGCTACGTCAATGGCCGTATGATGCGCGATCGGCTGATCAACCACGCTATTCGCCAGGCCTGTGAAGATAAGCTCGGGGCCGATCAGCAGCCGGCTTTTGTCCTGTACCTTGAGATTGACCCGCACCAGGTGGATGTGAATGTCCATCCGGCTAAGCACGAGGTGCGTTTTCATCAGTCTCGCCTGGTCCATGATTTTATCTATCAAGGGGTGCTTAGCGTCCTCCAGCAGCAGCTCAGCGCGCCGCTGGCGGAAGAGGATGCGGGGCAGCCGGCGCGCCTTCAGGTACCGGAGAACCGGGTAGCGGCGGGGGCTAACCATTTTGCTCAGCCCGTCCCCGCGCGTGAGCCGGCCGCAGCGCGCTACGGTCGCGAAACGCCGCGCGAGCCTTCCAGTCCGGCTGGAGGCGGCGGCGCCGGCTGGCCGCATGCGCAGCCGGGATACCAAAAGCAGCAGGGGGCCCTGTATCGTCAGCTGCTCGAGACGCCGGCCGCCGAGCGTAAAAGCAGCGCCTCGGCGGCCGCTGCGGAAGGTTTATCCGGGCACAGCCAAAGCTTTGGCCGCGTGCTGACCATCGTTGATGGCGATTGCGCGCTGCTGGAACGTGACGGCAGGCTGGCGCTTCTGGCGCTGCCGGTGGCCGAACGCTGGCTGCGTCAGGCGCAGCTGACGCCCGCCGGGGAGCCGGTTTGCGGGCAGCCGCTGCTGATCCCGCTGCGGCTAAAGGTATCGGCCGCGGAAAAGGACGCGCTGGCGAAAGCGCAGGCGGCGCTGGTGGCTTTGGGTATCGATCTGCAGTCCGATGCGCAGCATTTGACGGTTCGCGCGGTGCCTTTACCCTTAAGACAACAAAATTTACAAATCTTGATTCCTGAACTGATAGGCTACCTGGCGCAGCGAAAGGCATTTGACGTCGGTGACATCGCGCAGTGGATCGCGCGCAACCTGGCGAGCGAGCACGCGCAGTGGAATATGGCGCAGGCAATTAGCGTGCTGGCGGACGTAGAGCGTTTATGTCCGCAGCTGGTAAAAGCTCCGCCGGGTGGCCTGTTACAACCCGTTGACCTGAATTCGGCGATGAATGCCCTGAAAGATGAGTGATGTAACTGAGGCGAGCCTGCCTAAGGCAATATTTTTAATGGGCCCAACGGCCTCCGGTAAAACGGCGCTGGCCATTGCTTTGCGTAAAATTTTACCGGTAGAGTTGATTAGTGTCGATTCCGCCCTTATCTATCGAGGAATGGACATTGGTACGGCCAAGCCGGATGCGGCAGAGCTGAGCGCAGCCCCGCATCGACTGCTGGATATTCTCGACCCGGCAGAGGCTTACTCCGCGGCGGACTTTCGTCGCGATGCGCTGGCAGAAATGGCGGATATCGTCGCTGCCGGGCGTATTCCGCTACTTGTTGGCGGAACAATGTTGTATTTCAAAGCGTTGCTGGAAGGGCTTTCGCCGCTACCGTCGGCAGATCCCGAGGTTAGAGCAAAAATTGAGCAGCAGGCAGCAGAGCAGGGGTGGCACGCACTGCACCGGCAGCTACAGGAGATCGATCCCGTCGCCGCCGCGCGTATTCATCCAAATGATCCGCAAAGACTTTCCCGAGCACTGGAAGTTTTTTTCATTTCGGGTAAAACTTTAACGGAACTGACGCAAACGTCGGGAGATGCTCTGCCGTACAGGGTGCATCAGTTCGCCATCGCCCCGGCGAGCCGGGAACTGCTCCATCAGCGCATAGAACAGCGTTTTCATCAGATGTTGGCTTCAGGTTTTGAAGCAGAAGTACGGGCGCTATTTGCCCGCGGAGATTTGCATACGGATATGCCTTCCATTCGTTGTGTAGGATATCGCCAGATGTGGTCATACCTTGATGGCGAGATCCCGTATGATGAAATGGTTTATCGAGGTGTTTGCGCCACGAGACAGTTAGCCAAGCGTCAGATAACCTGGTTGCGCGGCTGGGAAGATATTCACTGGTTAGACAGTGAACAACCTGAACAGGCGCTCAACAAAGTATTACAGGTAGTTGGTGCGAGCCAGGACTGAACGTGTACAATTAAACGGTATCGTGCGTAATTTTTTTTAAGAATCGTAAGGTTCTGAGTACAAAACAAGCATACATATAAGGAAAAGAGAGAATGGCTAAGGGGCAATCTTTACAAGATCCGTTCCTGAACGCTTTGCGTCGGGAACGCGTTCCGGTTTCTATTTATTTGGTGAATGGTATTAAGCTGCAAGGGCAAATTGAGTCTTTCGATCAGTTCGTGATCCTGTTGAAGAACACGGTCAGCCAGATGGTCTACAAGCACGCAATTTCTACCGTTGTTCCGTCTCGCCCGGTGTCTCACCACAGCAATAATGCTGGCGGCGGTACAAGCAACTATCACCACGGTGGTAGCGCGCAGGGTTCTTCTGCGCCGCAGCAAGACAGCGAAGACGCCGAATAAGGTTAATGCTGTTTTTCCAGGGCGGGGAGCCTGGTTTTACTCTATGAGTTTTGGGTTGCAGGAAGGCGGTATGTAGTGAATCCCCAGGCGTTTACAGCCGTAAATGGCTGGGGTAAACGAGTAAAGCCAATACTCACGCAGCCGGAAAGACCACGAGTGACCCTGTTCCCCGCTGGTATTTTAGAAGGGGTTTACGCTTGTTTGACCGTTATGATGCCGGTGAGCAGGCGGTGCTGGTACACATCTATTTTTCGCAAGACAAAGATATGGAAGACCTTCAGGAGTTTGAATCCCTGGTCTCCTCTGCCGGTGTCGAAGCAATGCAGGTGATTACCGGTAGCCGTAAAGCACCGCACCCGAAATATTTTGTTGGTGAAGGTAAGGCTGTCGAAATTGCGGAAGCCGTAAAAGCGACCGGCGCGTCGGTCGTGCTGTTCGATCATGCCCTGAGCCCAGCCCAGGAACGCAACCTGGAGCGCCTGTGCGAATGCCGGGTTATCGATCGTACAGGACTTATTTTAGATATTTTCGCCCAGCGAGCGCGCACCCACGAAGGGAAACTGCAGGTTGAGCTGGCGCAGCTGCGCCATATGGCGACACGCCTGGTACGCGGCTGGACCCACCTTGAAAGACAGAAGGGCGGGATTGGTTTGCGTGGCCCGGGTGAAACCCAGCTCGAGACTGACCGTCGACTGCTGCGTAACCGCATTATGCAGATCCTCGGGCGGCTGGAAAAAGTATCAAAGCAGCGTGAACAGGGACGGCGGTCACGAGCCAAAGCCGACATTCCCACCGTGTCGCTGGTGGGGTACACCAACGCCGGGAAATCAACGCTGTTTAACCAGATAACCGAAGCTGAGGTTTACGCGGCGGACCAGCTGTTCGCGACTTTGGACCCGACGCTGCGCCGCATCGACGTCACTGACGTTGGTGAAACCGTGCTGGCGGACACCGTAGGCTTTATTCGTCACCTGCCGCACGATTTGGTCGCCGCGTTTAAAGCCACGCTGCAGGAGACGCGTCAGGCGACGCTGCTGCTGCACGTGATCGACGCAGCCGACGTCCGTCTGCAGGAAAACATTGATGCCGTAAATACGGTTCTCGCTGAAATCGAGGCCGATGAGATCCCGGTGCTGCTGGTGATGAACAAAATCGACATGCTTGACGATTTTGAACCGCGTATCGACCGGGATGAAGAGAATAAACCGATTCGGGTCTGGCTCTCTGCGCAGACCGGAGTTGGGGTACCGCTGCTTTTTCAGGCTTTGACGGAACGGCTTTCCGGTGAAGTGGCTCAGCACACGCTGCGCCTACCGCCGGAGGAAGGGCGACTGAGAAGTCGGTTCTATCAGCTTCAGGCGATAGAAAAAGAGTGGCTGGAGGATGACGGCAGCGTGAGTCTGCAGGTGCGCATGCCGATTGTTGACTGGCGTCGCCTCTGTAAACAAGAGCCAGCGCTGGTTGATTACGTGATTTGACCTTGCAGCTTGCCTGAAGATATTAACCCCTGTGGGGATATCAAAAACAAATATGGAGCATATACATGGCGTGGAATCAGCCCGGTAATAACGGACAGGACCGCGACCCGTGGGGGAGCAGCAATAACCAAGGCGGCAACTCCGGGGGAAATGGCAATAAAGGTGGTCGCGAGCAGGGGCCGCCCGATCTGGATGATATCTTCCGCAAGTTAAGTAAAAAACTTGGCGGTCTCGGTGGCGGCAAAGGGGGACAGGGAGGCGCTAGCGGCTCTCAGGGACCTCGCGGGCCTATGGGCGGACGCATTGTCGGCATCGTTGCCGCAGCCGCCGTTATTATCTGGGCAGCCAGCGGTTTCTATACCATCAAGGAAGCGGAACGTGGTGTGGTGACTCGCTTTGGTAAATTCAGCCATCTGGTTGAGCCGGGTCTTAACTGGAAGCCAACCTTTATTGATAACGTGCAGGCAGTCAACGTTGAATCGGTACGTGAACTGGCGGCTTCTGGCGTCATGCTGACGTCTGACGAAAACGTCGTGCGCGTTGAGATGAACGTGCAGTATCGGGTAACCGATCCAGAACGCTACCTGTTTAGCGTTGCCAGCGCCGACGATAGCCTGCGTCAGGCAACCGACAGCGCCCTGCGCGGCGTTATCGGCAAGTACACCATGGACCGTATTCTGACTGAAGGCCGTACCGTGATTCGTAGCGATACCCAGCGCGAGCTGGAAGAGACGATTCGTCCGTACGATATGGGTATTACCCTGCTGGACGTCAACTTCCAGACGGCGCGTCCGCCGGAAGAGGTGAAGGCCGCGTTTGACGATGCGATTGCCGCGCGTGAGAACGAGCAGCAGTACATCCGCGAAGCCGAAGCTTACACCAACGAAGTTCAGCCGCGAGCTAACGGTGCAGCGCAGCGTATCCTCGAAGAGGCGCGTGCGTACAAGACTCAGACCGTTCTTGAAGCTCAGGGTGAGGTCGCGCGCTTTGCGAAGATCCTGCCTGAGTACAAAGCCGCGCCGGAGATTACCCGCGAGCGTCTGTATATCGAAAGCATGGAAAAAGTGCTGAGCCACACCCGCAAAGTGCTGGTTAACGATAAGGGCGGCAATCTGATGGTTCTGCCTCTGGACCAGATGCTGAAAGGCGCCGGTACGCCGGCAGCAAAGGGCAATAGCAGCGGTGCGAACGATCTGCTGCGCCTGCCGCCTGCTTCCAGCTCAAGCAGCGCCAGCACCACGTCGACCACTACGGATGGCAACATTATGGACCAACGTCGCGCCAACGCGCAGCGTAACGACTACCAGCGTCAGGGGGAATAACGATGCGTAAACCTGTAATTGCGATTATTGCCATCGTGCTGGTAGTGCTTTACATGTCTATCTTTGTGGTTAAAGAGGGCGAGCGCGGTATTACGCTGCGTTTTGGTAAGGTACTGCGCGATAGCGAAAATAAACCGCTGGTCTATTCGCCGGGTCTGCACTTCAAGATCCCGTTCATTGAATCAGTGAAAACGCTCGATGCGCGTATTCAGACTATGGATAACCAGGCCGATCGCTTTGTTACCAAAGAGAAGAAAGACCTGATCGTCGACTCATACATCAAGTGGCGTATCAGCGACTTCAGCCGTTACTATCTGGCAACCGGCGGCGGCGACGTCTCCCAGGCCGAGGTGCTGCTGAAGCGTAAATTCTCTGACCGTCTGCGTTCTGAGATTGGTCGCCTGGACGTGAAGGATATCGTGACCGATTCCCGCGGTCGCCTGACTCTGGAAGTGCGCGATGCGCTGAACTCCGGCTCAGCGGGCACCGAAGATGAAGTCAGCACGCCGGCCGCTGATGATGCTATCGCCAAAGCGGCGGAGCGCGTATCGGCAGAAACTAACGGCAAGGTTCCGGTTGTTAACCCGAACAGTATGGCGGCGCTGGGTATTGAAGTCGTCGACGTACGAATCAAGCAGATCAACCTGCCGGCCGAAGTGTCTGAAGCGATTTATAACCGTATGCGCGCCGAGCGTGAAGCGGTTGCTCGTCGCCACCGTTCACAGGGCCAGGAAGAGGCTGAGAAGCTGCGCGCTACCGCGGACTATGAAGTGACCAAGACGCTGGCAGAAGCCGAGCGCCAGGGCCGCATCATGCGTGGTGAAGGCGATGCAGAGTCGGCCAAGCTGTTTGCCGATGCGTTTAGCCAGGATCCGGGCTTCTATGCCTTTATCCGTAGCCTGCGCGCCTATGAGAACAGCTTCCAGGGTAACCAGGATGTGATGGTTCTCAGCCCGGACAGCGATTTCTTCCGCTACATGAAGTCACCTGACTCCGCTCGCAAATAAGCGATTTAGTCAGCCAAAGGGCGCCTTGAGAAAGGCGCCTTTTTTATATTTTTAAATCAGGAAATAACTTTTAACACAATGGGTTATACGTTTTTCCTGCAAAAAAAGTGCATAATCAACGCGGCATGCCGGACAATATGCAACATGGGCAAAAAGCGTCATGGCTCAGGCCCTAACGCTCTGCGGCGACGCTGGTTTCGTTTCTCACTAAAGGTTAATCATGAACTCAACAATCTGGCTGGCACTGGCGCTGGTTTTAGTACTTGAAGGGCTAGGTCCGCTGCTTTATCCGCGCGCCTGGCGTCGGATGATCGCCACAATGAGCCAGCTGCCGGATAATATATTACGCCGTTTTGGCGGCGGTCTTGTGGTTGCCGGGATAGTCATCTACTACATGTTGACGAAATCACTGGGCTGATCAAAAAGTGGCCAGACCTGGCTGATATTGAGTGCAAAAAGTGCTGTAACTCTGAAAAAGCGATGGTAGAATCCATTTTTAAGCAAACGGTGATTTTGAAAAATGGGCAACAACGTCGTCGTACTGGGCACCCAATGGGGTGACGAAGGTAAAGGGAAGATCGTCGATCTCCTGACTGAACGGGCTAAATATGTTGTGCGCTACCAGGGTGGTCACAACGCAGGCCATACTCTCGTAATCAACGGTGAAAAAACCGTCCTGCATCTTATTCCATCAGGTATTCTCCGCGAAAATGTCACCAGCATCATCGGTAACGGTGTTGTGCTGTCTCCGGCTGCGCTGATGAAAGAAATGAAAGGACTGGAAGACCGTGGTATCTCTGTCCGTGAGCGTCTGCTGCTGTCCGAAGCCTGTCCGCTTATCCTCGATTATCACGTTGCGCTGGACGTTGCGCGTGAAAAAGCACGCGGTGCGAAAGCTATCGGTACCACCGGTCGCGGCATCGGGCCTGCTTACGAAGATAAAGTCGCTCGCCGCGGCCTGCGCGTGGGTGACCTGTTTGATAAAGCCACCTTCGCTGACAAACTGAAAGAAGTGATGGAATATCACAACTTCCAGCTGGTGAACTTCTACAAAGCGGAAGCGGTTGATTATCAAAAAGTCCTTGATGACGTGATGGCGATTGCCGACATCCTGACGGCGATGGTTGTCGACGTCTCCGATCTGCTGGATCAGGCGCGTCAGCGCGGCGACTTCGTGATGTTCGAAGGCGCACAGGGCACTCTGCTGGATATCGACCACGGTACCTATCCGTACGTAACCTCCTCCAACACCACCGCGGGTGGCGTGGCAACCGGCTCTGGCCTGGGTCCGCGCTATGTGGATTACGTTCTGGGTATCATCAAAGCTTACTCTACTCGCGTAGGGGCAGGTCCGTTCCCGACCGAGCTGTTTGATGACATCGGCGAGTTCCTGTGCAAGCAGGGTAACGAATTCGGCGCCACTACCGGCCGTCGTCGTCGTACCGGCTGGCTGGATATCGTGGCGATCCGTCGCGCGGTGCAGATCAACTCCCTGTCCGGCTTCTGCCTGACCAAGCTGGACGTACTGGACGGCCTGAAAGAAGTTAAACTCTGCGTAGCTTACCGTATGCCGGACGGCCGCGAAGTGACTACCACTCCGCTGGCAGCCGACAACTGGGAAGGCATTGAGCCGATCTATGAAGTCATGCCGGGCTGGTCCGAAACCACCTTCGGCGTGAAAGAGCGTAGCGGCCTGCCGCAGGCGGCCCTGAACTACATCGCGCGTATTGAAGAGCTGACCGGCGTACCGGTTGATATTATCTCTACCGGTCCTGACCGTACCGAGACGATGATTCTGCGCGACCCGTTCGACGCATAATTATCTCCAGGGGCGCCGATTGGGCGCCCCTTGTTTTTGCTGCCTACCCGCCCCATTTCAAATAAATTAGCGGCCTGTGCGTCGGCTGGTTTATCATCAATATAGTCATACCCTGCGGATTCACCGCTTTCCCCTTACCCTGAGGTTGCTGTGCAGTTAACGAGTTTCACTGATTACGGATTACGAGCGCTTATCTATATGGCGTCGCTACCGGATGGCCGAATGACGAGCATCTCTGAAGTGACGGAGGTCTACGGCGTGTCGCGTAATCATATGGTAAAAATAATCAATCAGCTGAGTCGCTCTGGTTACGTTATGGCGGTGCGGGGAAAGAACGGGGGGATTCGCCTCGGTAAGCCGGCAAAAACGATTCGTGTAGGTGACGTGGTTCGCGATCTTGAGCCGCTATCGCTGGTCAACTGCAGCAGCGAATTTTGCCACATTACTCCCGCGTGTCGCCTGAAACAGGCGCTTGCAGAAGCGGCGCAAAGTTTTCTTAAGGAACTTGATAACTACACGCTGGCTGATTTGGTTGAAGAGAATCAACCGCTTTATAAATTATTGCTGGTGTAAAGAATTAAAGGCCGAGTATTTCAGGTCGCATCGCGGCGGCAACTGAACGAATCTCCGGGAGCTTACTCAGGTAAGTGACCGGAGTGAGTGAAGGCAGCTAACAAAGAGGCGGCGTGAAAGACGAAGGAACTTTCACCAGAGATGACAACGGAGGAACCGACATGTCACAAGATCCTTTCCAGGACCGCGAAGCTGAAAAGTATGCGAATCCAATCCCTAGCCGGGAATTTATCCTCGATCATTTAGCAAAACGTGAAAAACCGGCCAGCCGAGACGAGCTGGCGATAGAACTGAATATCGAAGGCGAAGAGCAGCTAGAAGGGCTACGCCGCCGCCTGCGCGCCATGGAACGTGACGGGCAGCTGGTGTTTACCCGCCGTCAGTGCTACGCGCTGCCGGAGCGTCTTGACCTGCTCAAAGGTGTGGTTATCGGCCATCGCGATGGCTTTGGCTTCCTGCGCGTCGAGGGGCGTAAGGACGACCTGTACCTGTCGTCTGAGCAGATGAAAACCTGCATCCATGGCGATCAGGTGCTGGCGCAGCCGCTGGGCGCGGACCGTAAAGGCCGTCGCGAAGCGCGCATCGTGCGGGTGCTGGTGCCAAAAACCAGCCAGATAGTCGGCCGCTACTTCACCGACGCCGGCGTGGGCTTCGTGGTGCCTGACGACAGCCGCCTGAGCTTCGATATCCTGATCCCGCCTGAAGAAGTCATGGGCGCGCGGATGGGCTTTGTGGTGGTGGTTGAACTGACCCAGCGCCCGACCCGTCGCACGAAAGCGGTGGGCAAAATCGTTGAGGTGCTGGGCGATAACATGGGCACCAGCATGGCGGTCGATATGGCGCTGCGCACCCATGAAATCCCTTACACCTGGCCACCGGCGGTGGAAAAACAGGTCTCCGTGCTCAAAGAGCAGGTGCCGGAAGAGGCGAAAATCGGCCGCGTTGATTTACGCGATCTGCCGCTGGTCACCATTGACGGTGAGGACGCCCGCGACTTTGATGACGCGGTTTACTGCGAGAAGAAACGCGGCGGCGGCTGGCGCCTGTGGGTTGCCATTGCCGACGTAAGCTACTACGTGCGTCCCGGTACGCCGCTGGACGGCGAAGCGCGCAGCCGCGGTACTTCGGTCTACTTCCCTTCGCAGGTGGTGCCGATGCTGCCGGAAGTGCTCTCTAACGGCCTGTGCTCGCTGAACCCGCAGGTCGATCGCCTGTGCATGGTTTGCGAAATGACGATTTCGTCAAAAGGTCGTCTGACCGGCTACAAATTCTATGAAGCGGTAATGAGCTCGCACGCGCGCCTGACCTATACCAAGGTATGGCATATGCTGCAGGGCGACGGCGAGCTGCGCGAGCAGTACGCGCCGCTGGTCAAGCATATCGAAGAGCTGCACACCCTCTACAAGGTCCTCGATAGCGCTCGCGAAGAACGCGGCGGCATCTCCTTTGAAAGTGAAGAAGCGAAGTTCATCTTTAACGCTGAACGCCGCATCGAACGCATTGAGCAGACCCAGCGCAACGACGCGCATAAGCTGATCGAAGAGTGCATGATTCTGGCGAATATCTCCGCCGCTCGCTTCGTTGAGAAGGCGCTGGAGCCGGCCCTGTTCCGTATCCACGATAAGCCGACCACTGAAGCGATTACCGCTTTCCGCACGGTGCTGGCGGAGCTCGGTCTGGAGCTGCCCGGCGGCAACAAGCCGGAGCCGCGCGACTACGCCGAGCTGCTGACCTCCATCGCCGATCGTCCTGACCACGAGATGCTGCAAACCATGCTGCTGCGCTCGATGAAGCAGGCGGTCTACGATCCGGAAAACCGCGGCCACTTTGGCCTGGCGCTGCAGTCCTACGCGCACTTCACCTCGCCGATCCGTCGTTACCCGGACCTGTCGCTGCACCGCGCCATTAAGTATCTGCTGGCGAAAGAGCAGGGGCACAAAGGCAACAGCACTGAAACCGGCGGCTGGCACTACAGCATGGAAGAGATGCTGCAGCTGGGCGCGCACTGTTCGATGACCGAACGCCGCGCCGACGAAGCGACCCGCGAAGTCTCTGACTGGCTGAAGTGTGACTTTATGCTGGATCAGGTGGGCAACGTCTTTAAGGGCGTGATTGCCAGCGTCACCGGCTTTGGCTTCTTCGTCCGCCTGGACGAGCTGTTTATCGACGGCCTGGTGCACGTTTCATCGCTGGATAACGACTACTACCGCTTCGACCAGATCGGACAGCGTCTGATCGGCGAGTCCGGCGGCCAGACCTATCGACTGGGCGATCGCGTGGAAGTCCGCGTGGAAGCGGTCAACATGGACGAGCGTAAAATCGACTTCTCGCTGATCTCCAGCGAACGCGCCCCGCGCAACGTCGGCAAGACCGAGCGTGAGAAGGCGAAAAAGTCGAACGCCGGCAAGCCTTCCGGGCGTCGTCGCCAGGCCGGTAAGCAGGTAAACTTCGAGCCGGATAGCGCCTTCCGCAAAGAGAAAGGCAAGTCTCAGCCCAACGCTGCCCAGCCTAAAGGCGAGAAAAAAGCGAAGAAGCCGTCGGCTAAAACGCAGAAAATAGCTGCCGCAACCAAAGCGAAGCGCGCGGCGAAAAAGAAAACCGCTGAGTAAGCGGGCATCAATCTTACAGGCCGGGACATCCGGCCTGTAAAGCCGAACGGCAACATTAACAAGCAACGAGTACATCAATGAGTGAAATGATTTACGGCATCCACGCGGTGCAGGCCCTGCTGGAGCGCGCTCCCGAGCGTTTTCAGGAAGTCTATATTCTCAAAGGCCGCGAGGATAAACGCCTGCTGCCGCTGATCCATGCGCTGGAAGCCCAGGGCGTGGTGATTCAGGTCGCTAACCGCCAGTTTCTCGACGAGAAAAGCGAAGGCGCCGTGCATCAGGGGATTATTGCCCGCGTGAAGCCGGGACGTCAGTACCAGGAGAACGACCTGCCTGAACTGCTCGCCTCGCTCGATCAGCCGCTGCTGCTGATTCTCGACGGCGTCACCGATCCGCATAACCTTGGCGCCTGCCTGCGCAGCGCTGACGCCGCCGGCGTGCACGCGGTGATCGTGCCGCGGGACCGTTCGGCGCAGCTGAACGCGACGGCGAAAAAAGTGGCCTGCGGCGCGGCGGAAAACGTCCCGCTGATCCGCGTGACTAACCTTGCGCGCACCATGCGTCTGCTGCAGGAAGAGAACGTCTGGATCGTCGGCACCGCCGGCGAAGCGGATCATACTCTCTTCCAGAGCAAGATGACCGGCCCGATGGCGCTGGTGATGGGTGCCGAAGGTGAAGGGATGCGTCGCCTGACGCGCGAACACTGCGATGAGCTGATCAGTATTCCGATGGCCGGCAGCGTCTCCTCGCTGAACGTCTCCGTCGCGACCGGCATTTGCCTGTTTGAAGCCGTGCGCCAGCGCAGCTGATTAACGCCGGGCGCACGCTGCCCGGCGGCTACTCGTCCAGCGAGCGCAGGTGATCGTTCTTATTGAGCGTCATCAGCGCGATGATGCTGACTACCGCCGTCGCCATGACGTAGTAAGCCGGAATATCAAGATTACCGGTCTGTTTAATCAGGCCGGTAATAATCAGCCCGGCGCAGCCGGAAAATACCGCATTAGAGAGCGAATAGGCCAGCCCAAGGCCGGTATAGCGCACCCTTGTCGGGAACATCTCTGCCAGCATCGCCGGTCCCGGCCCTGCCAGCACCCCCACCAGACCGCCGGCAACGAGCACCACCGCGCCTTTTATCAGCAGCGTGCTGGATTCTGCCTGGAGAATTTTCAGCAGCGGCAGCGCCAGGATCAGCAGCAGCGCCGCGGCCAGCACCATCACGTTACGCCGACCCCACTTATCGCTGAGGAGCCCGGCAGGAAGAATGGTGAGCGCAAAGCCAATATTGGAGATCACCGCGATCAGCAGCGCCTGGTTAAAGCCGGTATGCAGCGACGACTGCAGGTAGGCGGGCATAATCACCAGGTAGGTATAGCCTGCGGCGGACCAGACCATCAGGCGACCGATGCCGGTGACAATCGCTTTCAGGGTATGGATCAGGTCGGCGCTGGCCTGCGGATGCTGCGGTTGCTGCTGCTGGCGGAGAAAGCCCGGCGTCTCCTCCATTTTCACCCGCAGCCAGAGCGCGACGATCCCCAGCGGGATGGCGAGGAAGAACGGAATTCGCCAGCCCCAGGCATGGAGCTCTTCCGGGCTCAGCACCGCGGATATCAGGGCCACGATCCCGGCGCCGGCCAGCAGGCCGAGGGCGACGGTGAAGGATTGCCATGCGCCATACAGGCCGCGCCTGCCGCGAGGCGCAAACTCGGTCATCAGCGAGACGGCGCCGCCATATTCCCCGCCGGCAAACAGCCCCTGCAGAATGCGCAGCCCGGTCAAAATCAGCGGGGCCGCTACCCCGATGCTGGCATACGTCGGCACAAGGCCAATTGCCGTGGTGGCGAGCGTCATCATCACCAGGACGACGATCAGCGTCGGCTTGCGGCCGATTCGATCGCCGATGCGGCCAAAAATAATGGCGCCTAGCGGGCGGAAGAAAAAGGCGATGGCGAAGGAGGCGTAGGTCAGGATCAGGCCCGTCAGCGGCGCTTCGCCGGCCAGCTGAAAGAAGTTCCGCGCGATAACCGTCGCCAGAAAGCCATAGACCGCAAACTCATACCATTCAATAAAGTTGCCGATAGATCCGGCGATCAGGGCGCGCTTGTGCGCGCCCGCAGGGCGTGTCGCGGTCTGCATAGGCCATCCTGATTTCAACAAAAAAATAACAAGTGAATAAATTATTCCACAACTTTAGCCTTGTGAAATTTTAAATTCTTATGCCTGTGATGCGCCTCACGAAGGGGCGGATGGTTTTTTTGTGACCCGGCTCGCGGGCGCTCCCGGGCCAGGCTGACCATACTGAGTACAAAGCCATTGACGGAGGGAAGCAATATGCACTGGCCAACTCATACCGTGTTTAATCAGCCGACGCCGCTGCTGAACAGCAACTTATTCTTGTCCGATACCGCGCTGCGCGAAGCCGTGGCTCGGGAGGGCGCCGCCTGGGATGGCGATCTGCTGGCCAGTATTGGCCAGCAGCTGGGAACGGCAGAGTCGCTGGAGCTGGGGAGGCTGGCGAACGTTAACCCGCCGGAGCTGCTGCGCTATGACGCGACCGGCACGCGGCTTGACGATGTGCGCTTTCATCCCGCCTGGCACCTGCTGATGCAGGGTCTGTGCGCTAACCGGGTGCATAATCTCGCCTGGCAGGACGACGCGCGCGCCGGCGCTTTCGTGGCCCGGGCGGCGCGCTTTATGCTGCATGCGCAGGTGGAGGCCGGAACGCTATGCCCGATAACCATGACGTTCGCCGCCACGCCTCTGCTGCAGCAGTCGCTCCCCGGGCCATTTAGCGACTGGCTGACGCCGCTGCTGAGCGATCGCTACGATCCGCACCTGGCGCCGGGCAGCCAGAAGCGCGGGCTGCTGATCGGCATGGGAATGACGGAAAAGCAGGGGGGATCGGATGTGCTGAGCAATACCACCCGCGCAGAGAAGAGCGCCGACGGGTTTTATCGTCTGGTGGGCCACAAGTGGTTTTTCTCGGTACCGCAAAGCGATGCGCACCTGGTGCTGGCGCAGGCGCCCGGCGGGCTTTCCTGTTTCTTTGTGCCTCGCCTTCTGCCGGACGGCCAGCGCAATGCGCTGCACCTCGAAAGGCTCAAAGATAAGCTCGGCAACCGCTCTAACGCCAGCAGCGAGGTGGAGTTCTATGACGCCTGCGGCTGGCTGGTGGGCGAAGAGGGGGACGGCGTACGGCAAATCCTTAAAATGGGCGGCCTGACCCGCTTCGACTGCGCGTTGGGCAGCCATGCCTTAATGCGTCGGGCCTGGTCGGCCGCCTTCTATCACGCCTTTCAGCGCCAGGCGTTCGGCAAAAGCCTGGTCGAGCAGCCGATGATGCGCCAGGTGCTGGGCCAGATGGCGCTGCAGCTTGAGGGGCAAACCGCCTTTTTATTCCGCCTGGCGCGCGCGTGGGACAGGCGCGACGACGGGCAGGAGGCGCTGTGGGCCCGCCTGTTTACCCCGGCGGCGAAGTTTGCTATCTGCAAATCCGGGATCCCCTTTGTTGGCGAAGCGATGGAGGTGCTGGGCGGTATCGGCTACTGCGAGGAGAGCGAGCTGCCGCGCCTGTACCGGGAGATGCCGGTGAACAGTATCTGGGAAGGTTCGGGGAATATTATGTGTCTCGACGTGATGCGGGTGCTGGGCAAGCAGCCGGTGGCGCTGGAGCTGCTGGCGACAGAGTGTGCGGAAGTTAAAGGGCAGAATCGCCATTTCGATCGCGCATGGCGTCAGCTGCAGCAGCTGCTGAGGCGGCCAGCGGAAGAGCAGGGCCGGGAGATAACCCGGCTGGTGTACCGGCTCGGCGCGGGAGCGCAGATGCTGCGCTACGCCTCGCCGCCGCTGGCTCAGGCCTGGTGTCGAATGATGCTCGACCCGCGCGGCGGCATGCGGCTGGACGCACAAACGCTCGATGACCTGCTGCTGCGCGGCACCGGACGCGGGCGCCAGGCGCCTCAGGCGTAGAGAATGGCCTGTACCCGCCAGCTGTCCGGCTGCTGTTCCTCGTACATCTGGACGATGCGATACCAGGAGGCGCCCTGCTCATCGGCCTTCACGGCGATGGCATGCTCGACGTCCTGCTGGCTGCCGGCAATATTGTTGACGGAAATCAGGCCGATTTCATTCAGGCCAGTGACGCAGTCCGCGCTGGCAAATTCTGCGGACTGTGCCGCAGTATGCGCCGTTGTAGCGTTAAACAGCAGGCTGGGTAGGGTAAATGATCGTTTCATCGTCAGCTCCATTTCGCGTGGCCCGAGGGCAGTCCGTTGCTAACGTTCTGCCGGGTTTGACTGGCTGAACGTTATTATGCACAGGAGAACGTGAACGGATGCAAAGCAATGTAAAGCGGGGTTAAAGGCGTCGCACCGTTATTTACGGTAGAGAATTGCCTGCGAATACCACTGGCCGGGAACCAGGGTGTCATCAATCATTATGATGACGTAGTAATCCGCTTTAGCCGCTTCTGCTTTGACCTTCAGCGCAGCTTCAACATCCATCGGCGAACCGTACATCAGCACGCTCACCGTCCCCATTTTTTGTAGCCCGCTGGTCTGGTTACGGTGAATCTCTTGCGGATGGCTGGTCGCAGGCGGCGGGGCTTCAGGCGTTCCCTGCAGGGCGCTACAGCCGCTCAGAACAATCGCCAGTAACCACGGTGTAAACCTACGCATAACCATATCTCGTTTCCTGTTAGTCACAGTGTAGTGGTAGCCTGAATGACATTTCCGGGGAATGTTCCCGAATTGTTATCTCTGACGCGATTTTCGAATGAAAATGTTGTGAAAGCGTAACCCAGTTCTCAACATTATAAATCGTGGCTGAACCCACGCCTTTGGCTATATGTTAGCCCATGGCACACCGCTACTCTAGAGACGGGAGACGATAAATGATTGTACTGGAAGTGCGTAATCTTGCGGGCGGCGAGGTGCTTCATGCCTGTCCGCAAAATGCGTCAGACCGGCCTCTGCCGTGTATCGTTTTTTATCACGGATTCACCTCTTCGAAGCTGGTTTATAGCTACTTCGCCGTGGCGCTGGCGGAGGCGGGATTTCGGGTTATTATGCCCGATGCGCCGGAGCATGGCGCGCGCTACCTCGGCGATGAAAAAGGGCGAATGCAGCGCTTTTGGCCCATTTTGCTACAGAACTTCACCGAATTCAGCGCGCTGCGCGATGCGATCGCCGCGCAGGGGTGGATTGCGGACGACAGGCTGGCGGTCGCCGGCGCATCGATGGGCGGAATGACGGCGCTGGGTATTATGACCCATCATCCGCAGCTGAAAAGCGTCGCCTGTCTGATGGGATCCGGCTATTTCGGCAGCCTCGCGCAAAGCCTGTTTCCCTCACCCTCCCTGGACGCGGAGCAGCTGACGGAGTGGGACGTCAGCCATCAGCTGGCGACGCTCGCCAGCAGGCCGCTGCTGCTTTGGCACGGCGATGAGGACGATGTGGTGCCGCCGGGTGAAACCTTCCGCCTCCAGCAGGCCCTGCAGCAAAGCGGCCTGGCCGAAAACCTGACCTGCGTCTGGCAGCAGGGCGTGCGCCATCGCATTACGCCAGAGGCGCTGGCCGAAACGGTTGAGTTCTTTAAGCGCACGCTTTAGGCGCAGCGACGGGCTGGACCCTTCGTCCCCGTAGCGGAGGCGAAGGGGTTAGATAAGGGTGGTTAGCGATAGAGCGCGGCGCTGGCGTGGATCGCGCCGTTGCTTTCCGGTTCGTGGATCAGTATCGGCTGGAAGTATTTTGCCCCCTGTTCGTCGCTCAGCTGGTTAAGGGCCTTATCGGCCTCTTGCTCAGTGGCCATATTGTGGTTGATATAGATAACGCCCAGGCTCTGTACATCGTCCATGTTACGTGCCTGACGTCCATCGATTTTGATGGCTGCCAGCGCGTTGGCGCTCAGTAAAAGCGCAGCCATTACGGCAATGAGGATGTATTTCATAATCTACGCTCCTTATAACTGTCCTGACGTTAACCCGGGCTCCCTTGGGCTACAGATTGCTCTTGCTGTAAGTGTAATCACTCCCTGCCGGGTGCATCGCGACCATTTCTGATGAAGTTGTTCAAAAAAATGTCGCTGCTGCCGTTGATTAATTTTAAATCACTGACTTAGCGCGGCTTTGCCGTTAGTGCGAATTATTTGCGCAATCAGCTTGAGTTTATGGTGGTTCGCAATTAGAATGACGCGTCAATTTTTCAGCCGCCCTTTAACCACGTTCCTTGCCTCCATGGGCCGCGGCTGACCCAGACAGGAGGCTGAATAATCCGTAAGGAGCAATTCGATGCGTCATTACGAAATCGTTTTTATGGTCCATCCTGACCAGAGCGAACAGGTTCCGGGTATGATCGAACGTTACACTGGTGCAATCACTGCAGCAGAAGGTACGATCCACCGTCTGGAAGACTGGGGCCGCCGTCAGCTGGCTTACCCGATCAACAAACTGCACAAAGCTCACTACGTTCTGCTGAACGTTGAAGCCCCGCAGGAAGCGATCGATGAGCTGGAAACAAACTTCCGCTTCAACGACGCCGTTATCCGCAGCATGGTAATGCGTACTAAGCACGCTGTTACCGAAGCATCTCCGATGGTTAAAGCGAAAGACGAGCGCCGTGAGCGTCGCGAAGATTTCGCAAATGAAACCACCGATGATTCCGAAGCTGGGGATTCTGAAGAGTAATCCTGATGACCAACCGTCTGGAGCTGTCCGGCATTATCTGCAGGACGCCAATTCGTAAGGTCAGCCCGTCAGGAATTCCACACTGCCAGTTCGTGCTTGAGCATCGTTCAGTGCAGGAGGAAGCCGGTTTTCACCGGCAGGCATGGTGCCAAATGCCCGTTATCATTAGCGGACACCAAAACCAGGCCATTACTCACAGTATAACGGTCGGTAGTGCAGTAATCGTTCGGGGGTTCATTTCTTGCCACAAGGCAAAGAACGGCCTGAGCAAAATGGTTCTGCATGCCGAGCAGATTGAATTGATAGATTCTGGAGACTAGCCAAATGGCACGTTATTTCCGTCGTCGCAAGTTCTGCCGTTTCACCGCGGAAGGCGTTGTAGAGATTGATTACAAAGACATCGCTACGCTGAAAAACTACATTACCGAAAGCGGTAAAATTGTCCCGAGCCGTATTACCGGTACTCGCGCAAAATACCAGCGTCAGCTGGCTCGCTGCATCAAGCGCGCTCGCTACCTGTCCCTGCTGCCATATACCGATCGTCATCAGTAATCGGCCGCTGTCTATTAACGACTTTAAGAGGATAAGGTAATGCAAGTTATTCTGCTTGATAAAGTAGCAAACCTGGGCAGCCTGGGTGATCAGGTTAATGTTAAAGCGGGCTATGCTCGTAACTTCCTGGTTCCACAGGGTAAAGCTGTTCCAGCTACCAAGAAAAACGTTGAATTCTTCGAAGCGCGTCGCGCTGAACTGGAAGCCAAACTGGCTGACGTTCTGGCAGCTGCTAACGCACGTGCTGAAGCAATCAATGCGCTGGGCAACGTTACCATCGCGTCTAAATCAGGCGACGAAGGTAAACTGTTCGGTTCCATCGGTACCCGCGACATCGCTGACGCTGTAACTGCAGCTGGCGTTGCCGTCGCTAAGAGCGAAGTTCGTCTGCCGAACGGCGTTCTGCGCACCACCGGTGAGCACGAAGTGGACTTCCAGGTTCATAGCGAAGTCTTCGCTAAACTGGTTGTTAACGTTGTAGCTGAGTAATTTTTACTCTGCTCGCGTCGAGACGCCGGCCTTGTGCCGGCGTTTTGCTTTTCTGCCTTCCCCCACGCTAATCTATTCGCGATAGACTATCGCGCACGAATAAAGCTGCCGTTTGCCTGACGGGTAAACAGCACCTGCTGCCCACCGCCGATATCGATAGTCAGGCCGGTTACCACCCCATTCGCATTCTGCCTAATCTGTACCGTTTGCCCGGTTTGCAGCGAGCTGAGCGGTTTTCCCGAACCTTCGACCTGGGCCATCGCGTAAACGTCGGTTGGCGGCAGATTATGGTCGCGGAACAGCTGGGCCAGGGTTTTCCCTGACTCGATGCGATAGGTGCGCCACTGCTGCTCGATGCCCGGCGCAGATTGCTGCTGTTGCTGCTGAGGCGGAGAGTAGGTCTGATTCTGCTGCTCGGTCGGCTGCTCGTCCTGAACCGGCTCTGGGGCCACCGGCGCCATCTGATCGGTGTCGCTCACCGTAGGGGTTGAGGTAATGGGCGGCAGCGGCATCGCCTGCGACGACGATTGCGGCTGGGACTGCGACTGCATATCGAGGCTGGCGTCGCGGCTGACCTGGGCGGACGTGCTGCTGTCCTCGGAGGGGAGCAGTATGCCGATAACCACCAGCAGGGCTCCGGCGATAATGCCCCGACGGTGCATTGGCGGCAGCGGATCCATAATGCGAATATGATCCGGGGCGTGCCAGATCTTCGCCAGGGTAGGTGTCATTTCAAAGCGCCCGGGCATGGCTTTCCTCCTGCTCCGCATATTTTTATGCTGCTCCGTAGAGTATAGATGGCTAACCTCCTGATGGACGAGACAAAGATATGTTTCGTGAGGTTAGCCTGATATTGCCTATTGTTTCTGTTTCCCTCAGATTTGTCATCATCCAGCGACAAAGTTTTACCCATCGTGCTGTGGCTGATATGCTGCCCACCACTTTATACTCGTCGTCTTTCGGGTTGCCGGTGCGCTGGCAGTGCCGCTCGCTTCGCTTATGGCGTTATTGATATCGCTAAGGCTCAGGAGCCTGCCGCCTTCCCGCAGGCCGAAGTTTATAGAGTATGAATTTTCCCCCCAAAAAAGGAACAAAGATGGCAACCCCGACTTTTGACACTATCGAAGCGCAGGCAAGTTACGGTATCGGCTTGCAGGTTGGACAACAGCTGAGCGAATCTGGCCTGCAGGGGCTGCTGCCTGAGGCGCTGGTAGCCGGTATTGCTGATGCGCTGGAAGGCAATCAGCCGCAGGTGCCGGTAGAAGCCGTTCACCGCGCGCTGCGTGAAATTCACGAACGTGCCGATGCGGTACGCCGCGAACGTTTCCAGGAGCTGGCGGCAGATGGCCAGAAATACCTCGATGAAAACCGCGAGCGCGAAGGCGTGAACAGCACCGAATCCGGCCTGCAGTTCCGCGTCCTGACCCAGGGCGAAGGCGCTATCCCGGCGCGTACCGACCACGTTCGCGTGCACTACACCGGTAAGCTCATCGACGGTACCGTTTTTGACAGCTCCGTTGCGCGCGGCGAGCCGGCTGAATTCCCGGTAACCGGCGTGATCGGCGGCTGGATTGAAGCGCTGACCCTGATGCCGGTTGGCTCAAAATGGGAGCTGACCATTCCGCACAACCTGGCCTACGGCGAGCGCGGCGCGGGCGCATCGATTCCTCCGTTCAGCACCCTGATTTTTGAAGTAGAGCTGCTGGATATTATCTAAGCAGTAGTGGCTTCCTCTCCCCAAGGGGCGGGGAAGCAAATAAAAATAGCGTAAAACGCTTAAGTTTGAATTTAGTTAGAGTTTAATATTGCTTAAATGATTTTTTGGCGTAGTTTTGTGAGCTGTTTCGCGTGACCGGAGTGATATAACACTCACTTTAAACATAAAATTAACATTATATCTAAATCATAGTATTCATCCTTCCGATTCTTACCTAATATCGATAAGCCCTTTTCCAGGGGTGATGACTAATGACGGGCCAGTAGAGCCTGAACAACACAGACAGGTACAACAGGAAAATATCACATGGTAGATCAGGTTAAAGTCGCTGCTGAAGAGCAGGCTCCGACGGAACAAACGCTGCGGCGAAATCTCACAAACCGGCATATTCAGCTTATTGCCATCGGCGGCGCTATCGGTACCGGCTTATTTATGGGGTCCGGTAAAACCATCAGTCTCGCCGGGCCATCCATCATTTTTGTTTATATGATCATTGGCTTCATGCTGTTTTTCGTCATGCGTGCGATGGGCGAACTGCTGCTGTCGAATCTGGAATATAAATCGTTCAGCGATTTCGCCGCCGATCTTCTGGGGCCGTGGGCCGGATACTTTACCGGCTGGACCTACTGGTTCTGCTGGGTGGTGACCGGGATGGCGGACGTCGTGGCGATTACCGCCTACGCCCAGTTCTGGTTCCCGGGCCTCTCCGACTGGGTGGCCTCGCTGGCGGTTATCCTGCTGCTGCTGAGCCTGAACCTTGCCACCGTGAAAATGTTCGGGGAAATGGAGTTCTGGTTTGCGATGGTCAAGATCGTCGCTATCGTGGCGCTGATTGTCGTCGGCCTGGTGATGGTGATGATGCACTTCAAATCGCCGACCGGCGTAGAAGCCTCTTTTGCTCATCTGTGGAATGACGGCGGCTGGTTCCCGAAAGGGATCAGCGGATTCTTTGCCGGCTTCCAGATTGCGGTCTTCGCCTTCGTTGGGATTGAGCTGGTGGGCACCACCGCTGCGGAAACCAAAGATCCGGAGAAATCCCTGCCGCGCGCGATTAACTCTATCCCGCTGCGCATCATTATGTTCTACGTCTTCGCGCTGATCGTGATTATGTCGGTGACGCCGTGGAGCTCGGTGGTTCCGACCAAGAGCCCGTTCGTCGAACTCTTTGTGCTGGTGGGCCTGCCGGCTGCGGCCAGCCTGATTAACTTCGTGGTGCTGACCTCCGCGGCCTCTTCGGCCAACAGCGGCGTATTCTCCACCAGCCGTATGCTGTTTGGCCTGGCGCAGGATGGCCAGGCGCCGTCGATGTTCGCCAAACTGTCGAAACGTGCGGTACCGGCGAAGGGCCTGACCTTCTCCTGCATGTGCCTGCTGGGCGGCGTGGTGATGCTGATGGTGAATCCGAGCGTGATTTCCGCGTTCACCATGATCACCACGGTTTCGGCGATCCTGTTTATGTTCGTCTGGACCATTATCCTGTGCTCGTATCTGGTCTATCGCAAAAAGCGCCCGCAGCTGCACGAGCAGTCGAAGTATAAGATGCCGCTGGGCAAGCTGATGTGCTGGGTTTGTATGGCGTTCTTCGTCTTCGTTCTGGTGCTGCTGACGCTGGAGACCGACACGCGGCAGGCGCTGATCGTCACGCCGCTGTGGTTTGTTCTGCTGGCGGTGGGCTGGTTCTTTGCCGGTAAGAAACGTCTGGCGAAATAAAAAATCGCCGGGAGCGATTTTTAACGTTGCTTGCAACGGCCCGTAGGGGGACGGGCAGGATGCCCGTCATAAAAAAAGGCCACCCGGAGTGGCCAATAAGACTGACAGTATCGAGGGCGCCCGCGGGCGCCTTTTTTTATTTAGTTTCCGGCAAGGGCGCGCGGGAACAGGACGTTATTTTCCAGGCTGATGTGCTCCATCAGATCGTCGATCAGTTCATTGATGCCGTTGTACATTGCTTTCCAGGTGGTGCAGGCTTCCGGCGGCGGCGTCACGTTATGGGTGATGTGCTTGATCACTTCCAGCAGCTCACCCGCTTCGTCGTGCTCGCTTTCCATCACGCTGATGGGGCCAGCGGCCTGGGTCCCCATGCCCTGCTTAATCATCGGGAACAGGATCTGCTCCTCTTTCATCATGTGGCTGGAGAGCTCCTGGTGCAGCATCGTCAGGTACTTGGTTAAGCCGTTCGGCACGTTGGGCTTATCGGCATGCACGCGCTCAACTTTGGTGGCCTGCAGAATAAGCTCCGGCAGCTGCTCGCGATGGCGGTCATGATAGCGCACGATAATGTGGTCGATGATCTCGGCGTAGGGTGCGACGCGCCAGTCGCGCTCTGCCGGCTCTTGCGCAAGCTTCATCAGCTCCGCTTCGATGACCGCGACGTCCAGCTCTTTACGCGATGCCGCGCGATCCAGCGTTTGTTTCCCGCCGCAGCAGTAGTCCATGTCGTATTTACGGAACAGTGCGGAGGCGCGCGGGATCGTCAGCGCCAGCTCGCCTAAAGGTTGGTCACGGAAAGCCATAGCAATTACCTCGTCATCAAGAATATAAGATGTATTTTAAATGCATCTTATCAGCAAGGAAATACCCCTTTCGGATACCAGGCTATTTTTTATTCGCGCTGACCTGCGCCACCAGCCGCGGCTTTTCCGGTCTGGCGCGCACGGCGGAGATAACGCCTAATACCAGCAGCAGGATACCGCTAAGCGTTAGCAGCGGCGGCAGGCTTTGGCGCAGCAGGAAGGTATACAGCAGGCCGGCAAGCGTTTCGAAGACGATAAGCGGCCCGAGGATCACCGTCGGCAGCTTCTGGCTGGCGATGTTCCAGCATAAAGCCCCGACCCACGAGCAGAGCACGGCGATGGCCAGCATCAGCGTCACGAAGACCAGCGGACGCGGGCCAAAGGGAAGGGGGAAGCTGACCTGCTGGCCGTGCAGCCACCAGCAGGCGGCGATGTAGCCCACCAGCGACAGCGGCAGCGTCACCAGCGCCTGCGCCGTTGCCCACATCATCGGATGCTTATCCGGATTTTCGCGCAGCCAGCGGGCGTTGCGCAGCGCGTACCACGCCCAGCAGGCAACGGAGATTAGCGCCAGCGCGATCCCGGAGCCGTAGCGCCAGAAGCTAAACGCCTCCATGTTCTGGCGCAGCTCGGCGATATTAACGGACGCCAGGCCGAGCGCAATGCACGCCAGCGCCGGGAATAAGCGCCGCCACGGCAGCTTGCCGTCGCGCTGGCTGTAGAGCAGGTTAGCCAACACCGGCAGCACCACCGGCAGGGTGCCGATGATCATGGTGGCGACCGGGGCGCCGGTACGCTGGATAGCGCTGGCCAGGCAAACATAATAGATAAGGTTGCCCATCATCGTCAGCCCGCAGGCAACCCACCAGTCCTGTGCCGAAAGCTGGCGCAGCCTCACGCGGCCGAGCCACGCCAGCGGCAGGGCGATGAGCCCCAGCGCCAGATAGCGCCCCATTGACTGCAATACCGCCGGGTACTCCGGCACTACCTGAGGGCCGACAAAAATCAGTCCCCACATCAACCCTGCCAGCAGGGCATACAGCACGCCGCTAATCATCTTGCCATCCATCATCGTTATCGTTGGCCAAAGTGTAGGGGAGGCCGGCGCGGGAATATTGTATGAGATTGCGCATTAGCGCCGGATGACCTGCTTTTGATAGCGCACCGGGGTAATCCCGTAGCGGCGGGTAAAGGCGCGGGTGAGATGCGACTGGTCGGTAAGGCCGGCGGCGGCGGCAACTTCGGCGGCGGGCATCCCGTGCGTCAGGAAGGCCTTGGCGCGCCACAGGCGAATAGCCATCAGCATTTGATGGGGCGTGACGTGGAAATGAGCTTTAAACTGGCGCTGAAAGTGCCACGGGCTGAGGGCGGCAACCTGCGCCAGCTCATCCAGGGTGACCGCGCGCATATAGTTATCGTGCAGATATTCGCGCACGCGCTCGAAGCGATGGGCCGCTTCCGTCAGCACCGGCGCGTGATGGGCAAACGGGCGAAAGGTGTCGATAAGGTCGAGCAGCAGGCCCTGCTGGGCCAGAGGATCGTCGGTGTGCCACAGGCCGTATATGAGATGACAGAGCTGTCGCGAGCGCTTTGGATCCTGGCGCACCACTTCGCTGAACCACCAGTGGCGCACGCCGGTCACCTCTTCCAGCAGCGCGGGATCGAGATAAACCATCCGATAGCGCCAGCCGTCGGCGGTTTCCGCTTCGCCGGTATGCAGCTCGTCGGGATTCATGGTGACGATGGAGTTCACCGCAGCGACGTACTGGCTGCCGCGATAGCGGAAGCGCTCGGCGCCCAGCTCAATCGCGCCAATGCCGAAGGCTTCGTGGGTATGCGGTTCGAAGGCGTAGCGGGAGATATGGGCGTGATACAGCTCCACGCCCGGCACCTGCGCCAGATGGCGAAAGCGCGCGCTGTCTCTCTCATCGCTGAACTGTTCCGGTACGCCCTGCATCTGCTTTCTCCCCGTAGGCCATCCCTGATTATCGGAGATGACCTGCGGGGATGCTACAAAAATTAACCAGTTTGCAACAGTTACAGAATGCCTTTGACGCTCTCCGCCAGGGAGGTGGTCGGGCGGCCAATCAGGCGGCTCAGGGTATGGCTATCGTCAAACAGGCCGCCCTGAGAGGCGCCGATATCGGAGTCCGCCAGCATATCCGCCAGCCCTGCCGGCAGGCCCACGCTCTTCAGCGCCGCGGCGAAGTCGGCTTCGCTAAGGTTCTGATAAACCACGTTCTTACCGCTCTGTTTGCTCAGCTCGGCGGCCAGCTCGCTGAGGGTCCAGGCCTCGTCGCCCGCCAGCTCGTAAACCTTCCCGGCGTGGCCCTCTTCGGCGATGACGCGGGCGGCTGCGGCGGCATAGTCGGCACGGGTTGCTGAGGCAATTTTACCGTCGCCGGCGGCGCCGATAAAGACGCCATGCTCCAGAGCCGGCGGCGCGCTGGCGAGATAGTTTTCGGTATACCAGCCGTTGCGCAGAAGGGCATAGGCGATACCGGACTCGGCCAGCATCTTCTCGGTTTCTACGTGCTCAGCGTGCAGGCCAAGCGGAGATTGATCCGCGTGCAGCAGGCTGGTGTAGGCGATAAATTTGACCCCGACGGCTTTGGCCGCCTGGATGACGTTGCGATGCTGGGACGCACGCTGGCCCACTTCGCTGGATGAGATAAGCAGCAGCTTATCCACGCCCTGCAGCGCGGCGGTGAACGCCGCCTGGTCGGTATAATCCGCCTGACGGACGACGAGGCCCTGCTGGCTGAGGGATTCGGCCTTCGCCGGGTTACGGACAATCGCCACAATCTGGCTGGCGGGAACGGTTTTTAACAGCTCTTGCAGAACGTGGTGGCCTAGCTGGCCGGTGGCACCGGTAATGGCGATCATGGGTCTTCTCCTTCGTGTTTATTGACTGTTGTGGTAAGCTAACACCTTAGCTAACTTTTAGTAAGTACGTACAAAAAGGTAAGTATGAAATGGCGAATCCGACGCTGAGTGAACAGCTGCGCGACGGCAATCTGTTTGCCGAGCAGTGCCCGTCCCGCGATGTATTGAAGCACGTCACCAGCCGCTGGGGCGTGCTGATCCTCGTGGCGCTGCGCGCGGGAACCCATCGCTTCAGCGATCTGCGTCGCAAGATGGGCGGAGTGAGTGAAAAGATGCTGGCCCAGTCGCTGCAGGCGCTGGAGCAGGATGGCTTTATCGACCGGGTGTCGTATCCGGTGGTTCCGCCGCACGTTGAATATAGCCTGACTCCTCTGGGTGAGCAGGTGAGCGAGAAGGTGGCGGCGCTGGCCGACTGGATTGAGCTGAACCTGCCCGCGGTTCTGGCGAACCACGAGCAGACCGTTGCCTGAGCAGAGAGCTACTTGCTCAGGTCCAGCTGATAGATGGCAAAGCCGATATCGTCGGTGGCAACCTGACGCATCGGGTACTGCGCCTGCTCTTTGATAAATGCCGCCGCTTTTTCGGTTGGCGCGGTTTCAAAGCGGATGTCCAGCGGCACCTTGCCGTGGATCGGCGCCAGGCGCCAGTTGTTATCCGCCGCCGGGTGGATGGCCCCCGCCTTTTTCGACTCAGCGCTAATCCATGCCGCCAGCACCGAACGGTTTTCATCCGGGGAAGCAAAAGCAATGTGGCTATCGCCGGTACCGGCGAACTTGCCGCCGTAGGCGCGGTAGTTATTCGTCGCGACAAGGAAGGTGGCCGCAGGGTCGATGGCCTTGCCGTTAAAGGTCAGATCCTTAATGCGCTGTGCCTGCGGGTTAATCATCTGGCACTCGCCGTCGTAGCGTGCCGGCTGGCTGACGTCAATCTGGTAATTGACCCCGTCAATCACGTCGAAGTTATAGGTGCGAAAACCGTCCCAGTTGATTAATGACTGCGGCCTGCTGCTGCTTGGGTCTATCTGATTGAACTGTCCGGCAGAGCACTCCAGCCACTCTTTAACCTCCTTGCCGCTTACCTTCATTACTACCAGGGTGTTCGGATAGAGATACAGATCGGCGGCGTTGCGGAAGGTGAGCTGACCTTTCTCCACTTCGACGAAGCTGGCGGGATCGTTCTTGCGTCCGCCGACCTTAAACGGCGCGGCGGCGGAGAGCACCGGCAGCTTCGCCAGGTCAGGATCGCCCTGAATAAAGTGCTCTACGTAGGCTTTCTGCGCCATATTGACCACCTGCACGGTCGGGTCGTCCTGCACCAGCGCAAGGAAGCTGTACATATTGTCGGAGGCGCGGCCGATAGGCTTGCTGACGAATTCGCGCGTCGCGTCGTGGTCGGCTTTTAGCACCGTCACCATCTTGCCATCTTCCGCGGCCAGCGACTTCTTCGCCACCGGATCGTAGATTGGCCGGGCTTCGGCCTTCGCCCGGGTGACCTGCCACCTGCCGTCGCTGTGGCTGAGGGCCAGATCGACGATGCCCAGATGATCGCCCCACATGCCTGGCATCACGGCCGGAACGCCGTTAAGCGTGCCCTGCTTGATATCCGCGCCCTTGATGTTGGCGAAATCTTTCCCCGGGAATACCGCGTGCGCGTGGCCGAACATAATGGCATCAACGCCCGGAACCTGGCTGAGGTAGTAGACCGAGTTTTCCGCCATGGCCTGATACGGATCGGCGGAGAGCCCCGAGTGGGCGATAACCACCACCAGGTCCGCGCCTTTCTCGCGCATTTCCGGAACAAATTTGCGCGCGGTTTCGGTGATGTCGTTAACGGTCACTTTGCCGGCGAGATTGGCTTTATCCCAGGTCATGATTTGCGGCGGCACGAAGCCGATATAGCCGATGCGCAGGGTCTGCGTCTTGCCCTCGCTATCCTCGACTTTAGTATCCTGAATCAGGTACGGGGTGAACATCGGCTGGCCGGTTTTTACGTCGATAATGTTGGCGTTGACGTAGGGGAATTTCGCGCCGAAGAGGGCCTTGTGCAGAAAATCGAGGCCGTAGTTAAACTCGTGGTTGCCGAGGTTGCCCACGGCGTAATCCAGCGTGTTCATGGCCTTATAAACCGGGTGAATATCGCCGCTTTTGAGACCTTTCGCCGCCATATAATCGCCCAGTGGACTACCCTGAATAACGTCGCCGTTATCGACCAGCACGCTGTTTTTCACCTCCTGGCGGGCTTTTTCAATCAGCGTGGCGGTGCGCACGAGGCCAAATTTTTCCGTAGCGGCGTCTTTGTAATAATCAAAATCCATCATATTACCGTGCAGATCGGTGGTTTCCATGATCCGCAAATCGACCGTCGCCGCGTTTACGCTGGCAGCGACCAGCGTGGCCAGGAGCGTTGCGCTAAACTTAATCATCAGAGGCGTCCTTTTTTATGAGCAATGGCACAGAAGAAAATGTATTTACATTCTGTTGCTTACAGAATTGTGAATCATGCCAGAAAAACGACAATTGAAACCGTCATCGCTATCACAGATAGCGGAACTCGCAGCGATGCGATATAAATAAAACAACGAGTTAACGCCACTGCAACCAGATGAGGTGGAGAATGTTAGAACAAGTATGTCAGCTTGCACGGATCGCCGGCGATGCCATTATGGAAGTCTATGATGGAAATCAGCCGATGGACGTCGCCAGCAAGAAGGATGATTCTCCGGTCACCGCGGCGGATATTGCTGCGCATAAAGTCATTATGAGCGGCCTGCTGGCGCTGACCCCCGATATCCCGATCCTGTCTGAAGAAGACCCTCAGGAGTGGCAGGTGCGCCAGCACTGGCAGCGCTACTGGCTGGTGGACCCGCTGGACGGCACCAAAGAGTTTATCAAGCGCAACGGTGAGTTCACGGTCAATATCGCCTTGATTGAGAAGGGTAAACCGGTGCTTGGCGTGGTCTATGCGCCGGTGATGAAGGTGCTGTACTGCGCGGAAAACGGCAAGGCCTGGAAAGAGGAGTGCGGCAGGCGTAAGCAAATTCAGGTTCGCGACGCCCGGCCTCCGCTGGTGGTCATCAGCCGCTCCCACGGCAACGATCCGGAGCTGGAGGAGTACCTGGAGCAGATCGGTGAACATCAAACCACTTCGATCGGCTCATCGCTGAAGTTCTGCCTGGTGGCGGAAGGTCAGGCCCAGCTCTATCCGCGCTTCGGGCCGACCAATAGCTGGGATACCGCCGCAGGCCATGCGGTCGCGGTTGCCGCCGGGGCGCACGTTCACGACTGGCAGGGAAGAACGCTCGACTACACGCCGCGTGAATCCTTCCTCAACCCCGGCTTCCGGGTATCTATTTACTGAGCAGCTTGTGCAGCAGGGCGACAACCTGCTGCACTTCATCCTGGGTTAGCGCACCGTCTTTAGCCCACTGAACGCGGCCGTCCTTATCCAGCACCACGATGGCCGAGCTCTCCTCCTGCAGCTGCCACGCCTTACGTGCCAGACCGTTATCATCGACGATAAACTGCGACCACGGGTAGAGCTGCTTGTTGCTCTCAATGCTGCTGCGCACGAACACGCCGGAGCCCGGGATCGCGTCATCGGTATTGACGATAGTGGTGGTCTGATAGCGATCGTGCGGCAGCTTCGCGGCCTTGATCGCCTCTATCAGCGTGGCGTTTTTCTCTTTTGCTGCCGTGCGTCCGGCGATGTGCTGTATCACGCGCACTTTTCCTGCCAGCTGCGAGCTATTCCAGTTTTTATAGCTAAACTTATCATTATCCAGAATGAGTTCTCCCCGGTCGGCGATGCCAACCGGCGCGACGCGCTGTCCATCGACAAAATTATGCGCTGAGGCGATCAGCGGAAGCAGAAGGAGTGAGGCTGCCAGAATTTTACGTAGGGCCATGATGTTTCCTTATTATGTACAGGTGATCCGACCACTTGGTCTGGCTTAAGCATAAGTGCGATTTATCGGCATGACACGCAATCAGAGTGCCAGATTGCGTGTTAACGCACATATCCGAATAAAATCGGTGACTTATACTCACTTCTACGTATGTATGAAAAGAAAATTCTTAATTAGTGTCATCAAAAGGTAAATAAACTTATGCATGCTGGGTATTACAGAAGTTCTGGACTATAGTTTCAGGGCATTAAAATTTGCGCTCTGGATTCGTGGGCTAAGTGTGGCACCACAGGAGCGTAACCCTGGCAGGAGACAACAATGAAAATTTTCCAACGCTACAATCCGCTGCAAGTGGCGAAGTACGTGAAGATCCTGTTCCGTGGACGGTTATATATCAAGGATGTTGGCGCTTTTGAGTTTGATAAGGGCAAAATCCTTATCCCGAAGGTAAAGGACAAGCAGCATTTTTCTGTGATGTCCGAGGTCAATCGTCAGGTTCTGCGTCTGCAAACAGAGATGGCTTAATCTGAAAAGTGGTATAGCTGTACGGTAAGAAAAACGGCTCCTGATGGGAGCCGTTAGTGTTTCTGAAGGCGGCGATTATGCCGACTCTTTTTCGCCTGTCATCGTTTCCGACTGCTTCGGTACCAGCACCGTCGGCTTGTTATCGATGCGGGTGACCAGCAGCTGATCGATGCGGTAGTTATCGATGTCCACCACCTCAAACTTGTAGCCTGAGAATTTCACCGCGTCGGTGCGCTTGGGGATTTTACGCAGCATAAACATCATAAAGCCGCCGATGGTTTCATAGTTGCCGGACTGCGGGAAATCGTCGATATCGAGCACGCGCATCACATCATCAATCGGCGTACCGCCGTCAATCAGCCACGAGTTCTCATCGCGGGCGACGATCTGCTCCTCCAGCCCCTGGCCAACCAGATCGCCCATCAGGGTGGTCATGACGTCGTTCAGGGTAATAATCCCCACCACCAGCGCATATTCGTTCATGATGACCGCAAAGTCTTCGCCGGCGGTTTTGAAGCTTTCCAGCGCTTCGGAGAGCGTCAGGGTATCGGGGACAATCAGCGTATTGCGGATCTGCACGCCGCCGGTCAGCACCAGGCTTTGATTCGCCAGCACGCGATTCAGCAGATCCTTGGAGTCCACGTAGCCGATGATATGGTCGATATCTTCGTTACAGACCAGGAACTTGGAGTGCGGATGCTCCGCAACCTTGTTCTTCAGGCTCTGCTCGTCTTCGTGGAGATCGAACCAGATAACGTTTTCACGCGAGGTCATCGACGACGGAACGGTACGCGATTCCAGCTCGAACACGTTCTCAATCAGCTCATGCTCCTGCTTACGCAGCACGCCGGCCAGCGCGCCGGCCTCAACGACCGCGTAAATATCGTCGGAGGTGATGTCGTCTTTACGCACCATCGGTATTTTGAACAGGCGGAAAATATTGTTGGCCATGCCGTTGAACAGCCACACCAGCGGGCGGAACACCATCAGGCAGAAGCGCATCGGGTTGATGATGCGCAAAGCCACGGCTTCTGGCGCAATCATACCGATGCGTTTCGGGGTCAGGTCAGCAAACAGGATGAACAGGCTGGTGACCAGCGTAAAGGAGATAATAAAGCTGAGCTGCTCGGAGAGTTCCGAGGACATATAGCGGCTTAGCAGGCCGTTGAAGGCCGGGGAGAATGCCGCATCGCCGACGATACCGCCGAGAATCGCCACCGCGTTCAGACCGATTTGCACAACGGTGAAGAACATCCCGGGGTTTTCCTGCATTTTGAGAACGCGCTGAGCGTTCAGGTTGCCATCATCGGCCAGCAGTTTGAGTTTGATTTTACGTGAGGCGGCCAGCGAGATTTCGGATATCGAAAAAAATGCGCTGACGGCAATCAGACAAAGTATTACTAAAATACTGTTTAACATAGTTTATCTAGCCGTTGAGGCCAGATCCTCGGAAGGGAAGTTGATAACTCTAATGTGGAATACATAAAAAACCGGTCCGAAGGCACTGGACCGGCTACAACACAGCCTAGTATAGCGTAAGGTACTGTAAAGCCGCCAGAGCGTTAATTGTGCGCCCCGGTAATATTCACTATCAGGCCTGTGGCGGCAGGCATACGCCGATCCCGCCGATCCCGCAGTATCCGTACGGATTTTTATGCAGATACTGCTGGTGGTCGTCTTCAGCATAGTAGAACGGCTTCGCCGTGGCTATCTCGGTGGTGATCTGTCGCGGGTCGTTGGCGTCGCGCATCGCCGCCTGAAAACGCGCCAGGCTCGCTTTGGCGGCCGCATCCTGCTCTGGCGTCAGCGGATAGATGGCCGAACGATACTGGGTACCACGATCGTTGCCCTGCTGCATTCCCTGAGCCGGGTCGTGGTTTTCCCAGAATACCTGCAGCAGCTGCTCATAGCTGACGACCTGCGGGTCATACACGATGCGTACGGCCTCGGCGTGGCCGGTATCACCGGAACAGACTTCGCGGTAGGTGGGGTTAGGGGTGTAGCCGCCGGTGTAGCCTGCGGCGGTGCTGTAAACGCCGGGCAGCTGCCAGAACAGGCGCTCAACTCCCCAAAAGCAGCCCATCGCCAGCAGCGCGACTTCCATTCCCGCAGGAACGTTAGTCATGGAGTGGCCATTGACGGCGTGGAGCGTTGCCACCGGCATAGGGGTGTTGCGTCCGGGTAGCGCATCCGCCTGGGCGACAAGATGCGTTTTATCAAATAGACTCACGGTTGGCCTCTCTGAAACATAAGTCGTAGTTAAGGTTGTAACGATGCGTGTCTTTTTACACAATAAACACGATCGGTACGTCTGGATTTAAACATAAGAATTATTTGGGTTATCGTCATTTTTTCAACCCTTAGCTGTTAGGGTTTTGTTAAGCCGGGGATCGGCGCTTTCGTTTCCTTCGGGGGGAAACAAGGATATTCAGGAGAAAACGTGCTACAAATCCGCCAGTTATGTGTCACCAGCCTTTTGCTGGTCAGCGGGGTCGCTAGCGCCGCGAGCGTGCGTTTGCAGGTTGAGGGGCTATCCGGGGAGCTGCAAAAAAACGTCCGTGCCCAGCTATCGACGATCCAAAGCGATGAAGTCACGCCGGATCGCCGCTTTCGCGCGCGCGTTGATGATGCCATCCGTGAAGGCCTGAAAGCGCTAGGTTACTACGAACCGACGATCGATTTTGATTTACGTCCGCCGCCGGCAAAAGGGCGGCAGGTGCTGATTGCCAAAGTGACGCCCGGCGAACCGGTGCGTATTGGCGGCACCGACGTTATTCTGCGCGGCGGTGCGCGAACCGACCGTGACTATCTGGATTTGTTAAAAACGCGTCCGGCAATCGGCACCGTGCTGAATCACGGCGATTACGACGGTTTTAAAAGCTCCTTGACCCGCGTAGCGCTGCGCAAAGGCTACTTTGATAGTGAATTCAATAAAAGCCAGCTCGGGGTCTCTCTCGATCGTCATCAGGCCTTCTGGGATATCGATTACGACAGCGGCGAGCGCTATCGCTTCGGCGCCGTGACCTTCAGCGGGTCGCAGATCCGCGACGAGTACCTGCAAAATCTGGTGCCGTTTAAGCAGGGGGATGAGTATACCTCCGAGGATCTGGCGGAGCTAAACCGCCGCCTGGCGGCCACCGGCTGGTTCAGCTCGGTGGTGGTCGCACCGGAGTTTGAAAAATCCAGAAAAACGAAAGTGCTGCCTCTGAAGGGCGTGGTCGCGCCGCGCAAAGAGAATACCGTCGAAACCGGTATCGGCTATTCTACCGACGTCGGGCCGCGGGTGAAGGCGACCTGGAAAAAGCCGTGGATGAACTCCTATGGCCACAGCCTGACCTCCAGCGTCAGCCTCTCCGCACCGGAGCAGCAGCTTGATTTCAGCTATAAGGTCCCGCTGCTGAAGAGCCCGCTGGAACAGTATTACCTGATGCAGGGCGGCTTTAAGCGCACGGATCTCAACGATACCAAAGCCGACTCCACCACCCTCGCGGCATCGCGTTACTGGGAGATGTCGAGCGGCTGGCAGCGCGCTATCAACCTGCGCTGGAGCCTCGATCACTTTACCCAGGCTAACGTCACCAATACCACCATGCTGATTTATCCCGGGGTATCGGTTAACCGCACCCGCTCGCGGGGCGGCCTGATGCCGACCTGGGGCGATTCCCAGCGCTATTCGGTGGATTACTCCAACACCATGTGGGGCTCGGATATTAACTTCGTCGTCGCCCAGGCGCAGGACGTGTGGATCCGCACCCTCTACGATCGTCACCGTTTTGTGGTGCGCGGTAACCTCGGCTGGATTGAGGCCGACAATTTCGACAAGGTCCCGCCGGATCTGCGCTTCTTCGCCGGGGGCGACCGCAGCATTCGCGGCTACAAATACAAATCTATCTCGCCAAAAGACGACGATGGCAAGCTGATCGGTGCATCGAAGCTGGCCACCGGCTCGCTGGAGTACCAGTACAACGTCAGCGGAAAGTGGTGGGGGGCGATGTTTATCGACGGCGGTGAGGCAGTAAGCGATATCCGCAAAAGCGACTTCAAAACCGGCGCCGGCGTTGGCGTTCGCTGGCAGTCGCCGGTCGGTCCTATCAAGCTGGATATCGCCGCGCCGGTCGGCGACAAAGACGAACACGGTTTACAGTTTTACATCGGTCTGGGGCCTGAATTATGAGTTTATGGAAGAAGATAAGCCTCGGGGTCGTGCTCTTTCTGGTCCTGCTGCTGGGCACGGTTGGCTTCCTGGTCGGCACTACCAGCGGCCTGCACCTCGTACTGAAGGCGGCGGACCGCTGGGTACCTGGCCTGGAGATCGGCAAGGTTACCGGCGGCTGGCGTGACCTGACGCTGGAGAACGTGCGCTTTGCCCAGCCGGGCGTGGCGGTGACCGCCGGTCAGTTCCACCTTGCGGTCAAATTACGCTGCCTGTGGGACAGCAGCCTGTGCGTCAACGATATTTCGCTGCGCGATATCTACGTCGCTATCGATACCGCAAAAATGCCGCCTTCCGCGCCGCCAGAAGAGGAAGATTCAGGGCCGCTGAATCTCTCCACGCCGTATCCCATCACCCTGAGCCGCGTCGCGCTGCAAAACGTTAACGTCAAAATTGATGATACCGCCGTGTCGGTGCGGGATTTCTCCACCGGCCTGCGCTGGCAGGAGAAAAACCTGACCCTGACGCCGACGTCGCTGCAGGGGCTGCTTATCGCGCTGCCGAAAGTCGCGAAGGTGGCGCAGGAGCAGATCGTTGAGCCGAAGATAGAGAATCCGCAGCCGGAAGAGAAACCGCTCGGCGAGACGATGAAGGCGCTGTTTGAGAAGCCGGTGCTGCCGGAAATGGCCGATGTCCACCTGCCGCTCAACCTCAATATCGAGGAGTTCCGCGGCGAGCAGCTGCGGATCACCGGCGATACCGATATGACCATCTACAGCCTGCTGCTGAAGGTCAGCAGCATTGACGGGCAGATGAAGCTCGATACCCTGGATGTTGATTCCGACCAGGGCAAAGTCACCGCCTCGGGCAGCGCGCAGCTGCAGGACAGCTGGCCGGTGGATATTACCCTCGACGGTACGCTGAATATTGACCCGCTCAAGGGCGAGAAGGTGCAGCTGAAGGTCGGCGGCGAGATGCGTAAAAAGCTGACGGTTGGCGTTGATTTAGCCGGCCCGGTGGCGATGACGCTGCGCGCCGAAACGCAGCTGGCGGAAGCCGGGCTGCCGCTCAATATGGAGCTGAAAAGCAAGCAGCTCTACTGGCCGTTTAGCGGCGAAAAGCAGTTCCAGGCCGACGATTTGCAGCTGAAATTCAGCGGCAAAATGACCGACTACGCCCTGGCGCTGAGCACCGCGGTGAAGGGGCAATCTCTGCCGCCGGCGAAAATCAGCCTCAATGCTAAGGGCAACGAGCAGCAGGTGAATATTGATAAGCTGACCGTTGCCGCGCTGGAAGGGAAAACCGAGCTGAAGGCGCTGCTCGACTGGCAGCAGGCGATCAGCTGGCGCGGCGAGCTGACTCTTGACGGCATTAATACGGCCAAAGAGGTCCCGGACTGGCCTTCGAAGCTCAACGGTCTGATCAAAACCCAGGGCAGCCTCTACGGCGGCAGCTGGCAGATGTCGGTGCCGGAGCTGAAAATCACCGGTAACGTGAAGCAGAATAAGGTTGATGTCAGCGGTTCCCTGCAGGGCAATAGCTATATGCAGTGGAAAATCCCCGGCCTGCACCTGGCGTTAGGCCCCAACAGCGCCGACGTGAAAGGCGAGCTGGGGGTTAAGGATCTGAATCTCGACGCCACCATCGATGCCCCGCATCTCGACAACGCCCTGCCGGGCCTTGGCGGAACGGCGAAAGGGCTGGTGAAGGTGCGCGGCACCGTGGAGGCGCCGCAGCTGCTGGCGGATATCACCGCCCGCGCCCTGCGCTGGCAGGAGCTATCGATTGCCCAGGTTAACGTCAAAGGCGACGTTAAATCCAGCGATCAGATTGCCGGCAATCTCGACGTGCGTATCGATCGTATCAGCCAGCCGGGCGTCAATATCAGCCTGGTGCAGCTCAATGCGAAGGGGAATGAGAAGCAGCATGACCTGCAGCTTAAAGTGCAGGGGGAGCCGGTCTCCGGCCAGCTGTCTCTGGCGGGGAGCTTTGACCGCAAAGAGGAGCGCTGGAGAGGAACGCTGAGCAATACCCGCTTCCAGACGCCGGTGGGCCCGGTTTCGCTGACGCGTAATATCGCGCTGGACTACCGTAACCGCGAGCAGAAAATCAGCATTGGGCCGCACTGCTGGGCCAACCCGAACGCCGAGCTCTGCGTGCCGCAGGCGATCGATGCGGGCGCGAGCGGACGGGCGGTCGTCAACCTCAACCGTTTCGACCTCGCGATGCTCAAGCCGTTTATGCCGGAAGCCACCCAGGCCAGCGGCGTATTTAGCGGCAACGCCGACGTGAGCTGGGACACCACCAAAGAGGGGCTGCCGCAGGGCAAGGTGACGCTGAACGGACGTAACGTGAAGGTAACCCAGACGGTCAACGATGCGCCGCTGCCGGTGGCTTTCGATACTCTGAACCTCACCGCCGATCTGCACAACAACCGCGCGCAGCTCGGCTGGCTGATCCGCCTGACCAATAACGGTCAGCTTGACGGGCAGGTTCAGGTCACCGACCCGCAGGGCCGACGCAATCTCGGCGGCAATATCAACATCAATAACTTCTCGCTGGCGATGATTAATCCGATCTTCTCGCGCGGGGAAAAGGCGGAAGGGCGGCTTAACGCCAACCTGCGCCTCGGCGGCGATGTGAAAAATCCGCAGCTGTTTGGTCAGATGCAGCTCAACGGCGTGGATATTGACGGTAACTTTATGCCGTTCGATATGCAGCCGAGCCAGCTGGCGATGAACTTCAACGGCACCCGTTCGACGCTGCAGGGAACGGTGAATACGCGCCAGGGGCAGATTAGCCTGAACGGTAACGCCGACTGGACCCAGATAGACAACTGGCGCGCGCAGATTGCGGCGAAGGGCAGCCGGGTGCGTATTACGGTACCGCCGATGGTGCGCCTGGACGTTTCGCCGGACGTGGTCTTTACCGCGACGCCAAGCTTGTTTAATCTTGACGGTAGCGTCGATATTCCGTGGGCGCGCATTGTGGTTAACGACGTGCCGGAGAGCGCGGTCGGCGTCTCTTCCGATGAGGTTATGCTGAACGACTCCCTGCAGCCGATTAAGCCGCAGAGCGCCGGTATCCCGATCAACAGCAACCTGACTATCCATGTCGGTAACAACGTTCGCCTCAGCGCGTTTGGCTTGAAGGCGCGCCTGACCGGCGATTTAAAAGTTGCTCAGGATAAACAGGGTCTGGGCCTCAACGGGCAGATCAATATTCCTGAAGGGCGCTTCCACGCCTACGGTCAGGATCTGATCGTCCGTAAAGGCGAGCTGCTGTTCTCCGGTCCGCCGGATCAGCCTTCGCTGAATATCGAAGCCATTCGCAACCCGGATGCCACAGAAGACGACGTAATTGCCGGCGTTCGCGTCACCGGCTCGGCCGACCAGCCGCGGGCGGAGATCTTCTCCGACCCGGTCATGTCGCAGCAGGAAGCGCTTTCTTATCTGCTGCGCGGCCAGGGATTGAGCAGCGGGCAGAGCGATAGCGCCGCAATGACGTCAATGCTTATTGGACTGGGGGTTGCACAAAGTGGTCAGGTTGTGGGTAAAATCGGCGAGACGTTTGGCGTAAGCAATCTGGCGCTGGATACCGAAGGGGTAGGCGACTCTTCCCAGGTGGTAGTCAGCGGCTATGTGCTGCCGGGTCTGCAGGTAAAATACGGGGTCGGTATCTTCGACTCTCTGGCGACGCTGACATTACGCTATCGCCTGATGCCTAAGCTATATATGGAAGCGGTGTCTGGCGTAGACCAGGCTCTCGATTTGCTCTATCAGTTTGAGTTTTAGCAATGCGAATATTTGTTTACGGCAGTTTACGACGCAAACAAGGCAACAGCCACTGGATGACCAACGCTCAGTGGCTGGGCGCTCATAGTGTCAACGATTATCAGCTGTACAGCCTGGGCCACTATCCAGGCGCGGTGCCCGGTGAAGGCACGGTACATGGTGAAGTCTATCGTATTGACGCATCGACGCTGGCCGAACTGGATGCTCTGCGTACCAAAGGCGGCGAATACGCGCGCCATCTTATCCAGACGCCGTATGGCGGCGCATGGATGTATGTCTATCAGCGCCCGGTTGAGGGGTTTACGCTGATAGAGAGCGGTAACTGGTTAGACAGAGACCAGTATTAAAAACGACAACGCCACCCTCGGGTGGCGCTGTTTTTTGCGGGCGCTAATCAGAACTCGACGCGCGCGCCGAGGTTATAGCGTCGACCCTCTATCTGACCGTACTCGCCCCACGAGGTGGTGCGTTTAGGGTCGGCATCAAACAGGTTATAGATCCCTGCCAGCAGCTGCGCGTTTTTGTTCACGCGATAGCGCAGGCCGACATCCACCATCGTATAGGCCTCATACTCATTGTGGCTGCCGCTATCGCGGTTGCTGCTGCGATAGTTCACTGTACTCCAGGCGTCCAGGCTCTGCGTTGCCGCCCAGCTGAGCGACAGATTGGCCATATGGCGCGGGTAGTCGTTCAGGGCATAGCCTTTTTCCGCCCCGCTTTTCTGCTCGCTGTGGTTGTAGGTGTAGTTGGCGTTAGCCTTGATATCGGCACTAATCTGCCAGTCAGCGTTGAGCTCGACGCCGTAGACGTCCGCTTTGCTGACGTTAAAGTACTTGTCGATTGAGTCTGCTTTGTAGCCGTTAACGGAGCACTGGCTGGTGGCCGAGGTTTCGCAGATGTTCTGCTCGGTAATTTTATCTTTGAACTGGGTATAGAAGACCGTGCCGTCAAGCGCCAGGGCGCTGCCCGTCCAGTACAGGCCGAGCTCGGAGTTAACGCTTTTCTCCGGCTTCAGGTCGTCGTTGCCGACCGTCAGGAAGGGATAGGGTACCGTTGAGCCGTGCGGCGTAATAAAGTCGCTGGAGGTCGCGCGCAGCTCCGGCTTTTTATAGCCTGCAGAGACCCCGCCCTTCAGCGCCCATGCGTCGCTAAACGCCCAGTTGCCGTACAGCTTAGGCGTGACGTGGGTACCAAAGTTATCATCGCGATCGAGGCGCCCTGAGGTGGTCAGGATGAAATCGCCGAGGGTCCAGCCGTCTTCGGCAAACAGCGCCCAGCCGTTGCGGCTCACTTTGGTAACCGGGGTGGATCCCGGCAGGGTTTTGTTGGCGATATCAAAGCGGTCATTCAGCTCTTCGCGGGTAAAGTTCGCGCCCACGGTCAGCTTGTGGTTATCCAGGCTCAGGGTTGTCTGGCTGTTGGCAACGTAGTTTTCCGTCTGCACGTATTGCGGCGTTTGCCCGTCATAGACGTACTTTGAGCGGCCCTTTTCATAATTAATGTAGTTGGTGGTGGCGACGGTATCGTCGGCATACCAGCCGGAGTGCGTCAGGGTTAAGGCGTCGCGGTCGAAGCGCCACGTCCAGGGCGTGCCGCGCTGCCAGGTCCGATTTTTCTCCTGCTCGCCGGTGACCACGTTCAGGTCAAAGAGGTTGTTCTCGCTGGCGGCCAGGCCGAGCGTCATATCGAGGGACTTGCGGTTGTGCTTGCCGAAGTAGTTTTCGCGTTCGTCATCGCGACGATCCAGCCAGTCGGCCGCGAGGCTCAGGCCGAGGACGTCGGGGATCAGCGGACCCATGGTGAACAGATTCATCTGGCTGGTATTGCCAAAATCACGGTGCTCCTGGAGCCAGGTGTTGGCGGCAAGGGCGCCGGTCCACTCCTTCACGCCGTAAGGCTTTTTGGTAATGACGTTCACCACCCCGCCGATGGCATCTGAGCCGTAGAGGGAGGACATCGGGCCGCGAATCACCTCAATACGCTCAATCGCCTCCATCGGCGGCAGGAAGCTGGCTTCGGTGCCGAGGTCCTGGCCATAGGGGCGAGATTCGCCGGTATTCTGCTTGACGCTGTTCACCATGAAGGCGGTGTAGGAAGGATCCATGCCGCGCATCATGATGCTGCCCGAGGATATTTCGCTGCCGCTCGACACCGACACGCCGGGGAGGTTTTTTATCGCCTCGCCGACGTTGCGGTCGGGCTGAATATCCAGCGTTTGGCGATCGATTGTCGAGATGGTCGCCGGTGCTTCACGCTTTTCCTGCGCAAAGCCGGTGGCGGTCACCACCATTTGATCTTCGCCGCTGCGCGAGGTTTCGCTGAGTTCTTCCGCCTGAGAGGGCAAAATAACTCCGCCGGATAGGGCGACGATCCCCGTAAGGGTAATCAGTTGACGCGTTTTCATAATATAGACACCTGCAAAGAGAAAATAACGACATCACCTCGTGACGGTACGCCGCCACAAGGTGAAAAATAACGCGTGATGAGGATTAGTATTGAGTCAGGTCGATTTTCATCACGTAGTCAGGCTTTTTACCTATCAGCTCTTCGGGCTGTTTAATGCTGACGTACAGCGTGTTCGCATCGGCGGAAAGTGCAAGACTGTTGGGCAGGGCGGTAGTTTGAATACTCTGTTTTACCTTGCCGGTTTCGCTGTCGGCGATGGTTATCAGTTTGGCGTTGCGGTGGGTAATATAAACTTCCTGACGCTTCTCGTTATAAATAACGGCCAGGGAGTTAATCACGTCAATTTTAGAAAGGACGTTACCGTTACGAATATCGACCACTAATACATTGGGTAAATCCGGGTCGGTAATAAAGGCGCGGCTATTTTTGGCATCCACGGCGATATTAAGGAAAAAGCGCTTTTTATCCGCGGCGACGGTAAAGCGGTCGATAATTTTATTGCTGGTGGTATCGATGACGATCAGGCCATTTCTGCCGTTCACCACGTAGAGCCGGTTTTTTAGCGGATCGACCGCCATGCCGGTTGGGTATTCGCCCATCTCGCTGATGGTCGCAATCTTCGCCCGCTTGGCGGTATCGACCACCCAGACAACGCCCTTCTCCGCGACGCCGGAGACGTACAGGCGATGGTTCTGCTTATCGAGGACCATTTCACGCGTATGGATAATCGCTTTCGGGTCGCTCGCCTCGCTGAGCTGCAGCACCGCCAGCTCCTTGCCGCTGCGGGTATCGACTAGCGTGACCGAGCCTTCGAGGGTATTGCCGACGTACAGGACATGATTTGCGTCGTCCAGAGCGGTGGCAAACGCCCGCCGGCTGGTTTTAATGACTTCAACGGTGGTGAGGCTTTCCAGGTCCAGCTTGTAAATCTGCCCCGTCGTTTTGTCTTTATCAAACGAAGGGGCGGAGGCGGCGAACAGCGCATGCTGCTGTGCGTCTACCGCCAGCTCATAGACGCCATGACCCACTTCACGAGTCAGGAAATCTTTCTCAGGAAGCGCGGCGGCCGTTGCGGTCAGGCCGGTCAGTAGCAGGGCCGCGGTCAGCGCCATGCCGGAACAGAGCTTTAGGGTCTTCACATTGTGGAGGTTCATTGACGTTTATTCACATTTATTTACGAACTGAAAATGATAATGATTTTTAATTTCATTCGCAATTGCAAATGTAGCCGGCCGACTTCCTATTCTGGTAGGCGCAAGTCTGGCCGCAGGTTTGTCCGCAGGGGGGAAATAAACGGGCAGGGGTGAACAGCGGACATAAAAAAACCCTTACTAGCCGGCAGCCGGCGTTCAGGGTCTGGCTTCACGCAGAGGCGAACTTAGTTCTTCGCAGCGCGCTCGAAGGAAGCAATGATTTCAGCTTTCGCCGCAGCAGCATTGTCCCAACCGTCAACTTTAACCCACTTGCCTTTTTCCAGATCTTTGTAGTGCTCGAAGAAGTGGGTGATCTGGGCTTTCAGCAGTTCCGGCAGGTCGTTCACGTCGTTGATGTGATCGTACTCTTTGCTCAGCTTGGTGTGCGGTACCGCAACCAGCTTGGCATCTTCACCGGATTCGTCGGTCATCTTCAGTACGCCAACCGGACGGCAGCGGATCACTGAGCCTGGCTCCAGCGGATACGGAGTCGGGACCAGCACGTCAACCGGGTCACCGTCCAGAGACAGGGTGTGGTTGATGTAGCCGTAGTTGCACGGATAGAACATCGCGGTGGACATGAAGCGGTCAACGAACAGTGCACCGCTCTCTTTGTCGACTTCGTATTTGATTGGGTCTGCGTTCGCCGGGATCTCGATAACGACGTAGATGTCTTCCGGCAGATCTTTACCCGCAGGTACGTTGAGTAAGCTCATGTCTGTTCCTTTAAAATGTATAGCAAACAAGTGCCCGGTATTATAGCCAACTCACATCGAATGTCTTCGCTTCTTTTCATTCAGGGGGGCGGAAAGATAGCGTAATTTTTCCCTGCTAAACGAGCCTAAAATCCATAAATATAGCCACATTTTTCATACTTTTATGTAAGCGATTACACTAAATCTTCCGGTGCTGATAAGGAGCTTTAAATTTAACCACCTGCTGATATGCCGATCGTCTTATCGGCTGTAAGACGCAGTAAATGGCTTTAATCAACATAAAATTTACTTTTCTGAAGTGTGATGTAACTCATCCAGTTACATTTCTGATTGTCTATAGTAATTCCGCAGATAACGATTTCACTAACAATAACCCTACGAGGATCGCCTTATGTGGAAGCGCTTACTTCTTGTCACAGCAGTTTCCGCAGCTATGTCATCTATGGCAATAGCTGCCCCTCTGACCGTAGGATTTTCGCAGGTCGGGTCTGAATCCGGCTGGCGTGCGGCAGAAACCAACGTCGCGAAGGAGGAGGCCGCTAAGCGCGGTATTACTCTGAAGATTGCCGACGGTCAGCAAAAACAGGAAAACCAGATTAAAGCCGTACGCTCCTTCATTGCGCAGGGCGTCGACGCCATCTTTATCGCCCCGGTCGTGGCGACGGGCTGGGAGCCGGTGCTGAAGGAGGCCAAAGAGGCCAAAATCCCGGTCTTCCTGCTCGACCGCTCTATTGATGTAAAAGACAAAGATCTCTACATGACCACCGTCACCGCCAATAACGTGCTGGAAGGCCAGCTGATTGGTGACTGGCTGGTGAAAACCGTTGACGGCAAGCCGTGCAACGTCGTTGAGCTGCAGGGCACCGTCGGGGCCAGCGTCGCCATTGACCGCAAAAAAGGCTTCGCTGAGGCCATCGCTAAGGCCTCGAACATCAAGATTATTCGCTCCCAGTCCGGCGACTTTACCCGCAGTAAGGGGAAAGAGGTTATGGAGAGCTTTATCAAAGCGGAAAACAACGGCAAGAACATCTGCATGGTTTACGCCCATAACGACGACATGGCCATCGGCGCCATCCAGGCGATTAAAGAGGCCGGGCTGAAGCCGGGCAAAGATATTCTGACCGGCTCGATAGACGGCGTACCGGATATCTACAAAGCGATGATCGCCGGCGAAGCGAACGCTAACGTTGAGCTGACGCCAAATATGGCAGGGCCGGCGTTTGATGCGCTGGAGAAATTCAAGAAAGACGGCACCCTGCCTGAGAAGCTGACCATCACCAAATCGACGCTCTTCCTGCCGGATACGGCGAAAGAGCAGTTGGAGAAGAAGAAAAACATGGGCTATTGAGTGAGCGTAGGCCATCAGGACGCTCGGTTTAGTTCCCTCTCCCCGGTGGGGAGAGGGTTAGGGGAGGGGAAACCATGAACGGCGAAGTACACCAGGAGATCCTTCGTACCGAGGGACTGAGCAAATTTTTCCCCGGCGTTAAGGCGCTGGATAACGTCGATTTCAGCCTGCGGCGCGGTGAGATCATGGCCCTGCTGGGTGAAAACGGCGCGGGGAAATCGACCCTGATCAAAGCGCTCACCGGCGTTTATCACGCGGATCGCGGCACTATCTGGCTTGAGGGCCAGGCCATTGCGCCGAAAAATACCGCCCACGCGCAGCAGCTGGGCATCGGTACCGTCTATCAGGAAGTGAACCTGCTGCCGAATATGTCGGTGGCGGACAATCTGTTTATCGGCCGCGAGCCCCGCCGTTTTGGCCTGCTGCGGCGCAAAGAGATGGAAAAGCGCGCCACCGATCTGATGGCCTCCTACGGCTTCTCCCTTGACGTTCGTGAACCGCTTAACCGCTTTTCCGTGGCGATGCAGCAGATTGTTGCTATCTGCCGCGCCATCGACCTGTCGGCTAAGGTGCTGATCCTCGATGAACCTACCGCCAGCCTGGATACCCAGGAGGTGGAGATGCTCTTCACCCTGATGCGCCAGCTGCGCGACAGCGGCGTCAGCCTGATTTTTGTTACCCACTTTCTCGATCAGGTGTACGCCGTGAGCGATCGGATCACCGTGCTGCGCAACGGCGGCTTCGTCGGCTGCCGGGAAACACGCGAACTGCCGCAGATTGAGCTGGTGAAAATGATGCTGGGGCGCGAGCTGGAGCATAACGCTTTACAGCGCGCGGGCCGCACCCTGCTGAGCGACAAGCCGATCGCCGCCTTTGAAGGCTTTGGTAAAAAGGGCACCATCGCGCCGTTCGACCTCGAGGTCCGCCCCGGCGAAATCGTCGGCCTGGCGGGACTGCTGGGCTCCGGACGCACCGAAACGGCGGAGGTGATTTTTGGCATCAAGCCGGCCGATAGCGGCAAAGCGTGGATTAAAGGCAAGCCGCAGACGCTACGCTCGCCGCATCAGGCCTCCAGCCTCGGGATCGGCTTTTGCCCGGAAGACCGAAAAACCGACGGCATTATCGCCGCGGCGTCGGTACGGGAGAACATCGTGCTGGCCCTGCAGGCGCAGCGCGGCTGGCTGCGTCCGATTCCGCGACGCGAGCAAAATGAGATTGCCGAACGCTTTATCCGCCAGCTGGGGATTCGAACCCCCAGCGCCGAGCAGCCGATCGAGTTTCTTTCCGGCGGCAATCAGCAGAAGGTGCTGCTTTCCCGCTGGCTGCTCACCAAACCTCAATTTTTGATCCTCGATGAGCCGACCCGCGGGATAGACGTCGGCGCGCATGCCGAGATCATCCGCCTGATTGAAACCCTGTGCGCCGATGGCCTGGCGCTGCTGGTCATTTCGTCAGAGCTGGAAGAGCTGGTGGGCTATGCCGATCGGGTCATTATCATGCGCGATCGCAAACAGGTGGCGGAGATCCCGCTCGGGGAGCTCTCCGTTCCGGCGATCATGAACGCAATTGCGGCATAGGAGTAAATCATGATGCCAGGATCTCTTCCGCAAACCGGCCAAACGAAGCGTCGCTTCAGCTGGCCGAAGGGTATGCCGCAAATCATTGCGCTGCTGCTGGTGCTGGCCGTCGACAGCCTGGTGGCGCCGCACTTTTTCCAGATTGTTCTCCAGGAAGGGCGTCTGTTCGGTAGCCCGATTGATATTCTTAACCGCGCGGCGCCGGTCGCGCTGCTGGCGATTGGCATGACGCTGGTTATCGCCACCGGCGGGATTGACCTGTCGGTCGGCGCGGTGATGGCGATTGCCGGCGCGACCGCCGCCTCGATGACCGTTGCCGGGCACAGCCTGCCGGTGGTGCTGCTGGTATCGCTGGGGGCGGGCGCGCTGGCCGGGCTATGGAACGGCATCCTGGTGGCGGTGCTGAAGATTCAGCCGTTCGTGGCCACGCTGATCCTGATGGTGGCCGGGCGCGGCGTCGCGCAGCTGATCACCTCCGGGCAGATTGTTACCTTCGACTCGCCGCCTCTGGCGTGGCTCGGCAGCGGCTCGCTGCTGCTGCTGCCGACGCCGGTGCTGATTGCTGCCGCAACGCTGCTGCTGTTCTGGCTGTTCACCCGCAAAACTGCGCTGGGGATGTTCATTGAAGCGGTAGGGATTAACATTCGGGCGGCGAAAAATGCCGGGGTCAACACCCGCATCGTCGTGATGCTGGCCTACGTGCTGAGCGGCGTGTGCGCGGCGATCGCCGGGATCATCGTTGCGGCGGACATCCGCGGCGCCGATGCCAACAACGCCGGACTCTGGCTGGAGCTGGACGCCATCCTCGCGGTGGTGATCGGCGGCGGCTCGCTGATGGGCGGGCGCTTTAACCTTCTGCTCTCGGTAGTCGGCGCGCTGATTATCCAGGGGATGAACACCGGGATCCTGCTGTCGGGCTTCCCGCCGGAGCTTAACCAGGTAGTGAAAGCGGTGGTGGTGCTGTGCGTACTGATCGTGCAGTCGCCGCGCTTTATCAGCTTACTGAAAGGAGTACGCGGCCGTGATAAAACGTAACTTGCCGTTGATGATTACCCTTGCCGTATTCGTGCTGGGCTACCTCTATTGCCTGACCCAGTTTCCCGGCTTCGCCTCGACGCGGGTGATCTGCAATATCCTCACCGATAACGCTTTTCTTGGCATTATTGCCGTGGGGATGACCTTCGTCATCCTCTCCGGCGGCATCGACCTGTCGGTCGGGTCGGTGATCGCCTTCACCGGCGTGTTCCTCGCAAAAGCGATTGGCGTCTGGGGAATTACGCCGCTGCTGGCGTTCCCGCTGGTGCTGGTAATGGGCTGCGCGTTTGGCGCGCTGATGGGCTGGCTTATCGATACGCTGAAGATCCCGGCGTTTATTATTACCCTCGCCGGGATGTTCTTCCTGCGCGGCGTGAGCTACCTGGTCTCTGAAGAGTCCATCCCTATCGATCATCCGGTGTATGACACGCTCTCCGGGCTGGCGTGGACCATTCCCGGCGGCGGTCGCCTGAGCGCGATGGGGCTGCTGATGCTGCTGGTGGTGGTGGCGGGCATTTTTATGGCCCACCGCACCCGCTTTGGCAATCAGGTGTACGCCATTGGCGGCAGCGCCGTCTCGGCGAACCTGATGGGGATTTCGACGCGTGGGACCACCATCCGCATCTACATGCTCTCGACCGGGCTGGCGACGCTGGCGGGGATCGTTTTTTCTATCTACACCCAGGCCGGTTACGCGCTGGCCGGGGTTGGCGTTGAGCTGGACGCGATTGCGTCGGTGGTGATTGGCGGCACGCTGCTCAGCGGCGGCGTCGGCACGGTATTAGGCACGCTGTTCGGCGTGGCGATTCAGGGGCTGATTCAGACCTATATCAACTTCGACGGCACGCTCAGCTCGTGGTGGACGAAAATTGCGATCGGCATTCTGCTGTTTATCTTTATTGCGCTGCAGCGCGGGCTGACGGTGCTGTGGGAAAACCGCCAGAACTCGCCGGTATCGCGGGTGAGCGGGGCGGCGAATCGCTAGCGTAAATTCCCCTCTCGCCGGGCGAGAGGGGAAGTCAGAAGCGTTACGCGTCCGGGAACTCTTTAATCAGGTTTTCAACGTCTTCAACCATATGGTTGTTGCCGACGAAGAAGGAGCGGCGCTGGTGCAGGCTAACCGGGACGATATCGAGAATACGCTCTTTACCGTCGCTGGCCTTACCGCCCGCCTGCTCGGCGAGGAACGCCATCGGGTTGCATTCGTACAGCAGGCGCAGCTTGCCGTCCGGGTGGCTGGCGGTGCTTGGGTAGAGATAAATGCCGCCCTTCAGCAGATTGCGGTGGAAATCCGCTACCAGTGAGCCGATATAGCGCGAGGTGTAGGGGCGCTGGGTGCCGATATCCTCTTCCTGGCAAAACTTAATGTACTTCTTCACGCCCATCGGGAATTTGATGTAGTTGCCTTCGTTGATGGAGTAGGTATTGCCTTTCTCCGGGAAGCGCATGCGCTCCTGGGAGAGGCAGAATACGCCAAGAGAAGGATCGTAGGTGAAGGCGTGCACGCCGCAGCCGGTGGTATAAACCAGCATCGTGGAGGAGCCGTAAACCACGTAGCCTGCGGCGACCTGTTTACTGCCCGGCTGCAGGAAATCTTCGACGGTGACTGGCGTGCCGACCGGGGTTATGCGACGGTAGATGGAGAAGATAGTCCCGACAGAGACGTTAACGTCGATGTTAGAGGAACCATCCAGCGGGTCCATGAGCACCACGTATTTTGCGTGTTCGCAGCCTTCAAAGACGACGATTTCGTCTTCTTCTTCAGAGGCGATCCCGGCAACAATATCGCGCGCTCGCAGTGCGGCCTTCAATTTTTCATTGGCGAACAGATCGAGTTTTTGCTGCACCTCGCCCTGCACGTTTTCAGCACCGCTGGCACCCAGGATATCGACCAGACCGGCCTTGTTGATATCGCGGTGGATGATCTTGGCGCCTAGTTTTATCGCCGACAACAAAGCAGTTAGCTCGCCGGTTGCGTGGGAGAACTCGTGCTGCTTTTCGACAATAAATTCACCTAACGTTTTCATAACCCGTTCCCTGCATGTTTATGTGAAGTAAAACGAACGCAACAATCTTAACAAAGAATAAAAAAAATACGCACAGGTGAATCGCGCCAGCAAAAAACGGATTCGCCTGAAATGCATTTCTCTGATGCCGAACATAAGGGTAAAATGTGCGCCAGATTAAAGAGGGAAGTGACGAATGCGCATTCATATTTTAGGTATCTGTGGCACGTTTATGGGGGGGCTGGCGATGCTGGCGCGTTCCCTCGGTCATGAGGTAACGGGGTCGGATGCTAACGTCTATCCGCCAATGAGCACTCTGCTGGAAAGCCAGGGGATCGATCTTATTCAAGGGTATGACGCCAGCCAGCTGGAGCCTCGGCCGGATCTGGTGATCATCGGTAACGCGATGACCCGCGGCAATCCGTGCGTCGAAGCGGTGCTGGAAAACAACATTCCGTACATGTCCGGCCCGCAGTGGCTGCATGATTTCGTCCTGCGCGATCGCTGGGTTGTGGCGGTGGCGGGCACCCACGGCAAAACGACGACCGCCGGCATGGCGACCTGGATCCTCGAAGCCTGCGGCTATAAGCCCGGCTTTGTGATTGGCGGCGTGCCGGGTAATTTCGAGGTCTCCGCGCGTCTGGGCGACAGCCCGTTCTTTGTTATCGAAGCGGATGAATATGACTGCGCTTTCTTTGATAAGCGTTCGAAATTTGTTCACTACTGCCCGCGAACCCTGATCCTCAATAACCTTGAGTTCGATCACGCGGATATCTTTGATGACCTGAAGGCTATCCAGAAGCAGTTCCATCATCTGGTGCGCATTGTCCCGGGTCAGGGCAAAATTATTCTGCCGGAAAACGACATCAACCTGAAACAGACTATGGCGATGGGCTGCTGGAGCGAGCAGGAGCTGGTCGGCGAGCAGGGCCACTGGCAGGCGAAAAAGCTCAACACCGACGCCTCGCAGTGGGAAGTCTGGCTTGACGGCGAGAAGGTCGGGGAAGTGAAGTGGGCGCTGGTCGGCGAGCATAATATGCACAACGGCCTGATGGCGATTGCCGCCGCCCGCCACGTCGGCGTGGTGCCGGCGGACGCCGCCAACGCGCTGGGCAGCTTTATCAACGCCCGCCGCCGCCTTGAGCTGCGCGGCGAAGCGAACGGCGTCACCGTGTACGACGATTTTGCCCATCACCCGACGGCGATCCTGGCGACGCTGCAGGCGCTGCGCGGCAAAGTTGGCGGCACCGCCCGCATTCTGGCGGTGCTCGAACCGCGCTCGAACACCATGAAAATGGGCGTCTGCAAAGACGATCTGGCGCCGTCGCTGGGCCGCGCGGATGAAGTGTTCCTGCTCCAGCCGCAGCATATTCCGTGGCAGGTCGCCGAGGTGGCTGAAGCCTGCGTGCAGCCCGCCCACTGGAGCGCCGATGTCGACGTGCTGGTGGATATGATCATCAAAACCGCCCACCCGGGCGACCACATTCTGGTGATGAGCAATGGCGGCTTCGGCGGCATTCATCAGAAGCTGCTGGATAAGCTGGCCAGCAAGGCGGCTGCGGCAGAGTAGTTCCGACTATCGTCTCTCTGCCCTCCGCGCGAGGGCAGACTTTTTGCCATCCTGGATTTTGTCATGCTCACTTCTGAAAAACTGACCTCGACCGATTCTCCGCACTTTCCCGCCCTCGACGCGCTGTACGTCAAGGCTTTTCCCTGGCACGAGCAGCGCGAGCCGCAGGCTAAACAGCGCGCGCTGCGCGACCCGCACTACGCGCTGGAGGCGTGGTTTGATGACGGCGAGTTTATCGGGCTGAGCGGCAGCTGGCAGTTTGCGGGCTATGGCTACATTGAGCATCTGGCGATTGACGACGGCCTGCGCTCGCGCGGCTACGGCAAGCGCCTGCTGGCGGAAATAATTAAGCGTGCGCCGCTGACCATCCTCGAGATCGATCCGCTCACCACGGGAATTGCCCGCCGGCGGCTGCAGTTTTACGCCGCGATGGGCTTTAGCGACAACCCGTGGCCGCATCGTCACCCGACCTATCATTGCGGCATCGCCGATCATGCGCTGATGGTGCTGAGCTACCCGCAGGCGATTGACGAGGCGCAGTACCAGCGCTTTGCGCAGCAGCTGCGCCAGGTGGTGATGGCCTAAACCGATATCCCGGCGCTGGCGCCGGGAAGGGGATGTGCGGTGTCGGCGCTGCCTCTGCGGTAAGCCCGGGGGCCGCGCCGGCCGGGAGGTTACTCTTTGGCGATCGGCGCGTCGTTTTCCGCAACCTTCGCGTCGCCCTGGATTGCCGCAATCCTCTGCTCAACCTCGGCAACCTGTTTATTGTTGTGCAGCAGAGTGTAGGTCAGATCAAACTGCGCGCTGGCGCCCGGCTGCAGCTGCTTCACGCGTTTCTGCTCGCGCTCAATTGTCACCGGATAGGCATAGCTGGTGCCTGGCTCGATGCCGGTAACATAGCCCTGTTTTTGGCTATCGGTGTTTTTCCACAGCGTCAGGACCGGCAGCTGGCGGGTATCAAACTGAATTGACGCGCCTTTATCGCCAGCCTTGTTAACCACTGCCGCCAGCGTTTGGTGATGGTCATCGGCGAGCGGCTGAATGTTAAACACCATCTCGTCAAAGTCTTTGGTCGGGCCGGCATAGGTTTGCCACGTTTTCAAACCGGCTTTGGCATAGTCGTTGAACGGGCTGATGCTGGCCATCGGCGCAAGGAAACGCGCGCCTTCTTCGAGAATCGGCGTACCGAAATTGCTGTGGTAGATTATCTGATAATCATGCGGATAATCGGCATGGTTGGTTAAGACATCGTGCAGGCTGAAGCTGTTGCTGCCGGGCACGTAGCGCAGCTCGGTCATGGTCTGCAGATCGGCCTTCTTGAAGGTGCTCTCCTTCACCAGCCCGCGAATGCGAATTTCATACGGCGCGCTATCGGCAACCTCGACCTCAACCTGCGAGGCCGGCGTGTTCCCGGCTTTGCCGTGCAGGGTATAAATCTGCCCGTCGGCGGTGACCGGATGACCGGTCCATTCGTAGCCGCAGCGCACCATCATCTCATTGAAACCTTCCAGCCAGCCCAGCCCGTTGCGGCTTTCCAGATTAATAAAGGCCGGGTTAACCACCTCTTTGACCGGCGAATCCCAGCCCATCCGCGTGCCGAAACCTTCGATTTTGAGTAAATTCATCCCGCGAGTCGGGCTGAGCGCGATAGTCAGCCCGTCCTGGCTGCGAATCACGATAACTTTACTCCCCTCCTGCTTGCCGCCATGAAGGACTTTTTGCTCGATGCTGAAATGGCGATCTTTTATCTTCAGCTGGTCACTGCTTACCTGCCAGTTTCCTTTCTCTATGCTGCTTTCAGCGCTTGTCAGCACCCAGGTTTTTGCCGCGACTTGCCCAGAGATCATCATCGCTACTGCGGTCAATGCTACTATTTTTTTCATTTTCGTCCCTTTTTGCTGAATCGATATTGTTATCAATGAGGGAAATCTAATAGCTAGCGGCTGATGAAAATGTGAAGCGCCTCACCTGGTGAGAATATGCGCGATTTTCTGTTTTTAACTGCGACTTTAGTCCTGCTTTAATGCAATGTTTTATTATTTTTGCCGAAAAAATGTGAATTTAAACATAGTTAGCTTTAACGATTCAGCTTTTATTGCCGGCTGAGGCAGCAAAAAGTCACGTCTGCTGACGATCGGCAAAACGGCGTACAGGTAGGATAAAAACGCAGGCAAGCAGCAGGGATCAAAAGAGAAGGCAAAGAGAAGGCAAAGAGAAAGCAAAGAGAAGCAAAATAGGGGCAAAATAGGGGCGAAACAGGCGCAAAAAAAGCTGAAAGGCGCTGAACATAAGCCTCAGGACGGCCTGACGGCGGCGATAGCGGGAGAGCCCCTGCGGGCGGCGGGGGAAAGCCAGCCTTCCCGGCAATGCGCACGCATGCCGGGCTACAGGTTAAACGTTATCAGGTAGCCCGGACAGGCGTGCCGCCTGCGGGAAAGCCAGGCGGGCGGGAGCTAAATTAGCTTTCGCCTTCGGCCAGCTCACGCAGATACTGGAAGATCAGGCGCGCGGACTTCGGCGGCTTGTTGCCTTCTTTCTCTTTTTGCGCGTTACGGATAAGCGAACGCAGCTGCTGACGGTCAGCTTCTGGCCACAGGTTCAGCACTTCCGGCACCGCGTCATCGCCATCGGCAATCAGGCGGTCGCGGATCATCTCCAGCTTATGGAACAGCGCAACCTGCTGGTTGTGGCGGTTCTTCAGCTTGTCCAGCGCCTGGCGAATCGGGTCAACGTCGCGGCTGCGCAGCATTTTGCCAATCAGCTGCATCTGGCGGCGGCGGCCCTCTTTCTTGATCCGTTGGGCAAGTTCAATGGCGTCGCGCAGGTCGGTATCGAGCGGGATCTTATCCAGCGCGTTTTTCCCCAGCTCTACCAGTTCCGCGCCAAGACGCTTCAGTTCTTCGGCGTCACGCTTAATTTCACTTTTACTGACCCAGATAATTTCATCGTCTTCATCTTCGACGTCATCACCGGGAACGTCGTCGAGCCAGTCATCGGGCTGCTTTGTCATCTCAGGCTCCTTAAAAAAGAGGCTAATGTTACCAGTTAAGGCGCGCACTGAAAAACGGTTCTCTGTTAGACTTCAATTAACTCCTTCCTACATTATGGCATTAGCGATGAAAGTCATCTCTCAAGTTGCACAGCAGCGTAAGGCGCTGGAAGAGGCCGTGACCACGGCGCTGGAACTGGCGGCAGGTAAATCAGACGGGGCTGAAGTCTCCGTCAGCAAAACCACCGGCATCAGCGTCAGCACCCGCTACGGCGAGGTGGAGAACGTAGAATTCAACAGCGATGGTGCCTTAGGCATCACCGTTTATCATCAGCATCGCAAGGGCAGCGCCTCCTCAACCGATCTTAGCCCGCAGGCGATAGCCCGCACGGTGCAGGCGGCGCTGGATATTGCCCGCTATACCTCGCCGGACCCGTTTGCCGGCGTTGCCGATAAAGAGCTGCTGGCCTTTGACGCCCCGGATCTTGACCTGTTCCACCCGGCGGAAGTGACGCCGGATCGGGCCATCGAGCTGGCCGCCCGCGCTGAACAGGTGGCGCTGCAGGCCGATAAACGCATCACCAATACCGAAGGCGGCAGCTTCAACAGCCACTACGGTATCAAGGTCTTCGGCAACAGCCACGGCATGCTGCAGGGCTACTGCTCAACCCGCCATTCGCTGTCCAGCTGCGTTATCGCGGAAGAAAACGGCGATATGGAGCGTGATTACGCCTATACCATCGGCCGCGCGATCGAAGATTTAGCGTCGCCGGAGTGGGTGGGTGACGAGTGCGCCCGCCGCACCCTTTCGCGCCTGGCGCCGCGCAAGCTCTCGACCATGAAGGCACCGGTGATTTTTGCCAATGAAGTGGCTACCGGGCTGTTTGGTCACCTGGTCGGCGCGATTGCCGGCGGCGCGGTGTACCGTAAATCGACCTTCCTGCTTGACGCCCTCGGCACCCAGATCCTGCCGGACTGGCTGACCATTGAGGAGCATCCGCACCTGCTGAAAGGGCTGGCGTCAACGCCGTTCGACAGCGAAGGCGTGCGTACGGAGCGTCGCGACATCATTAAGGACGGCATTCTGACGCAGTGGCTGCTGACCAACTACTCGGCGCGCAAGCTGGGCATGAAGAGCACCGGACACGCGGGCGGCATCCACAACTGGCGAATCAACGGCCGCGGCCTGAGTTTTGAAAAGTTGCTTAAAGAGATGGGCACCGGACTTGTCGTCACCGAACTGATGGGGCAGGGTGTCAGCGGCGTGACCGGCGATTACTCGCGCGGCGCATCCGGCTTCTGGGTTGAGAATGGCGAAATTCAGTATCCGGTAAGCGAAATCACCATCGCCGGAAATCTGAAAGATATGTGGCGTAATATCGTGACCGTCGCCGACGATATCGAAATGCGCAGCAACATCCAGTGTGGTTCCGTGCTGCTGCCAGAGATGAAAATCGCCGGGCAATAACGGCGTGTTATACCGGATTATTCAGGCCTCGGCCTGAGGAATAACGGGTATAGAAGGGCGCCCAGGTGGCGCCTTTTCCTTGTGCTTAAATAATAAAAAAGGAAGTGAGCAATGCGTAAAAAACTGTTAGCAGCGCTGGCTGTCTCAGCCCTGGCGATGGGTTCAGCGTCGGCGTTTGCCGCCGATCTGGGCGAGGATATGGATACCATCGCGCAGAACCTGCAGGTGGTGCAGAAGACCGCGGATGCCGGCGAGCTGAAAGCGGCGCTGACGAAGATGCGTGACGCCGCGGCCGATGCGCAGAAAGAGACCCCGCCGAAGCTGGAAGGCAAAGCGGCGGACAGCGCGGAGATGAAGGACTATCGCCACGGCCTCGATATCCTGATTGGCCAGATTGACGGCGCCCTGAAGCTGGCCAATGAAGGCAAGGTCAAAGAGGCGCAGGCCGCTGCGGAAGCGTTCAAAACCACCCGTAATACCTACCACCAGAAGTACCGTTAAGATCTTTTCCAGGAGGTATCAGCCGATACCTCCTGCACGTCGTCTTCGCATAAAACCCAATCCCTGTCACATTTTCCCGCTCTTCTCTGCCGCCGTTTCGGCCGCTTGCGCACGCTAATTTAATGACGTTCTTGTGACTCTCCTCACGCTGTTTTGCCGAAAACGGCAGATTTAGGCCAATTCTGTGCAATGGATCGCATCGTCCGGCGGCCTTTCCACTTCGAAGTGGAAAACAACTCGCTACAAACTCCTCACCCCCGGCGTTAGTTTTGTCCCCAGAGACATCAACGGGGTAAGACAAGTGAATAACGGAGCGGTAACACACGACGTAGGGGAGCAGGCAACGCAAACCGAGCAGCTGGCTGAGAAGATGCTGCAGCAGGTTTATACCCTGCTAGGTCGCCGTAACATCATCCCCAACGCCGTCCAGGAGCAGATGCTGACCTCCCACGTGCGGGCTATGGCCCACCGGTCAATTAGCGGCGAGCCGCTGCCGGAAGTGGATGCCAGCCTGTTTGAAGAGATTTCACAAGATTCAATGATGCTGGCCCGCGAAGTGGTCGCGCAATTCGGCAACCTGCCAGAAGAAGAGTCCTGGCTGCTGTCCGTCCACTTCGAAGTCGCAAAAGAAAACCTGTAAGGAGCTAAAAAATGGAACAAATCACCGTAGTAATTGGCGATCGCCTGGGTAAAGGACAGAAAGTTGCCGCCGGCGCGGAAAAAGCCGGAGCTCGTGCAGTCGTGGTACCGGGCGTTGCCGCTGATATGAAGCTGGGCGACGTGATGAAAGCAGAGAACGCCACCTTTGGTATCTCCTTCTGCGGCAGCGGCGGCGCAGGCGCCATCACCGCGCAAAACAAACATGGCTACAAAGCGAAATACGGCATGCGTTCCGTTGATGAAGGCGTCACCGCTATCAACGAAGGCTACAACGTTCTGGGCTTCGGCTTTATGGATAAAGAAGAGCTGGGCGAGCGCCTGGTAGAAGCCTGGAAAAAGAAATACGGCGCCTGAGTATGAAAGAGCAATTCACCACCACGGTGAGCGTTACGGGCAAAGGCGAGAGCAAGACAAGGGCGTTCGCCGATGCCCTGAACCACGTGCAGGCGGCGGTGATGAAAACCTCGCCGCACATCTTACTGCGTATTGAGCCACAGGATGTGGAGGTTGTTCATGCGCGTGAAGCGGTGCGTAAAGAAGCGTTTTTATTCTTCTTTTTGCGCCGTGAACGACGGACCTACAGCGTGGAGCTGAACGTCACCGTCAACGTGACCGCCATTAATCTCGATAAAGTGGATTTCGTCACGCAAACCTGATTCTCACCATAGGGTTAAACTATGTTCCTGATAATTTTAATAAAATCGCTCATTATCGGCGGCCTGGTCGGCGTCGGTGTGGGCGCCGGAGCGGCACGTATGTTTCATGCGCCCACCACGCAAGGGATGGGCGCATTTCGTACGTTGGGCGAGCTGAACTCCTGTGAAGGCGATCCGGCTTCCCACTTCTCCTTTGGCCTCGGCTTCTTCTTTAACGCCTGGGCTTCTTCCGTCGCAGCAGGCTCCTTCACCCAGGACGTCGATCACCGCATCATCCCTAACTGGGGCGCCGCGGCGCTGATGCTGAAAAACCGCAACGTCGGCGAGACGCTGCACGATCCGAAGAAGATGGCGATTGCCTGCGGCGTTATCGGCATGTTCGTAGTCTCCTTCCTTAACCTGACCGCCTCTTCCGTGCCGGAAGCGCTGCAGGTTACCGCCGTTAAGGTCCTGGTTCCCGCGGCTAACCTGCTGGTTAACACGGTGATGCCGGTTATCTTCTGGCTGGCGGCTATCGATGCCGGGAAAAAGTCGGGCTTCTGGGCCACCATTTTCGGCGGCGCCGCGCAGCTGATTATGGGTAACGCCGTTCCGGGTCTGGTGCTGGGCATCCTGATCGGTAAGGGCGTCGAAGAGAGCGGCTGGCACCGCGTCACCAAAGTGATGATGTCCGCCATTGTTGCGCTGTTCGTGCTGAGCGCCTTCTTCCGCGGCTTCGATATTAAGACCCTGGAGTCCTTCCACCTGGGCGTACCGAACTGGCTGGATCTGATTCACAACTCGCTCAGCGGCAAATAACAGGAGCCTCTAAATGGAACAGAATAAAGGTTTTTGGTATGCCGACTGGTCGTTCCCGATCTTCGTTGGCCTGCTCTCCTCCGGCGTCTTCGCCGGGACACACATGTACTACCTCTACGGCATCGGCGCGTTTAACGAAGTGGCCTTCGTGGCCATGCTGAAAGCGGGCATTGATACCGGCGCCTACGGGGCGGTCGCGGCGTTTGGCGCCAGCTTCCTGTTTGCGCGCATCATTGAAGGTTCGCTGGTGGGGATCCTTGATATCGGCGGCGCGATTCAGACCGGTATCGGCCTCGGCGTGCCGGCGCTGCTGCTGGGCGCGGGCTTCGTCTTCCCGGTGGCTAACTTTGCCGCCTCGCTGGCTACCGGCCTGGCGCTGGGTCTCGCCGTCGGCTACATCATCATCCTGGCGCGTAAGTTCACCATCAATCAGAGCGACTCCACCTACGGTGCCGACGTCATGATGGGGGCGGGCAACGCCTCCGGCCGCTTCCTTGGGCCGCTGATTATCCTCAGCGCGATGACCGCATCGATTCCTATCGGTATCGGTTCTCTGGTGGGCGCCCTGCTGTTTTACATCTGGCAGAAGCCGATCACCGGCGGCGCCATCCTTGGCGCGATGATCCTCGGCTCCCTTTTCCCGATTGCAATTGGTTAAGTCCTGCGGGCGCGCGAGCGCCCGCTTTAACAGGAGAGACCCATGTTTGATTTACTCCTGCGCCGTGCGCGCCTCGTCGACGATACCCTGACCGATATCGCCATTCAGGACGGGAAGATTGCGGCGCTGGGCGAGATTAGCGCGCCTGCGCGCAAAACCATTGAGCTGGACGGCAGCTATTACGCCAGCGCCGGCTGGATTGACTCCCACGTTCACTGCTACCCGAACTCGCCGATTTATCACGACCAGCCGGACAGCGTGGGCATCGCCACCGGCGTGACCACCGTCATCGACGCGGGCAGCACTGGCGCGGACGATATCGACGACTTTTATCAGCTGACCCGCAGCGCGGCCACCGAGGTCTTTGCGCTGCTCAACATCTCCCGCGTCGGGCTGATCGCCCAGAACGAGCTGGCCAATATGGCCAACGTCGATGCCGATGCGGTAAGCCAGGCGGTGAAGCGCCACCCAGACTTTATCGTCGGCCTGAAGGCGCGCATGAGCAGCAGCGTGGTTGGCGACAACGGCATTACCCCGCTGGAACGGGCGAAGGCGATGCAGCGCGAAAACGGCGACCTGCCGCTGATGGTGCACATCGGCAACAATCCGCCGAACCTCGATGAAATTGCCGACCTGCTGAGCGCGGGAGACATCATCACCCACTGCTATAACGGCAAGCCGAACCGCATTCTGACCGCGTCCGGCGAGCTGCGCGCCTCCGTGACCCGCGCCCTGAAGCGCGGCGTGCGCCTTGACGTCGGCCACGGCACCGCCAGCTTCAGCTTTGAGGTGGCGCGCCGGGCGATAGCGCTGGGCATCCTGCCGCAGACCATCAGCTCCGATATCTACTGCCGCAACCGTATTGACGGCCCGGTACGTTCGCTGGCGCTGGTGATGTCGAAGTTTCTCGCCATCGGCATGTCGCTACCGCAGGTGGTGGAGTGCGTTACCGCCAGCGCCGCCGACGGGCTGCGCCTGACGCGAAAAGGGCGCCTGGCCGTGGGCTACGACGCAGATTTAACCCTCTTTACCCTGCAGCATGCGCCGACGCTACTGGTCGACGCCGAAAAAGAGAGCCTGCAGGCTGACAATATTCTGGTGCCGCTTGCCGCGATTCGCGCGGGCAAGGGCTATCTGACCGAACAAGGGAGCGCGGAAAATGCCTTCGATTTTTGAAAAGTACAATTTAAAACAGGTTATTAATACATCAGGCCGCATGACGGCGCTGGGCGTATCCACGCCGCGCCCGGAAGTGGTCGACGCCGTCATGAGCGGTATGAACCACTACTTCGAAATGAAAGACCTGGTCAATAAAACCGGTGAGTACATCGCCAACCTGCTGGACGTCGAAGGGGCCACCGTTGTCTCCTGCGCCTCCGCGGGGATCGCCCAGTCGGTGGCGGCGGTGCTGGTGAAAGACAGCAGCTGGCTGCTGGAGAACCTCCACGTCACGCCAATCGAAAACAACGAAATCGTGCTGCCGAAAGGCCATAACGTTAACTTCGGCGCGCCGGTGGGCACGATGGTGGCGCTGGGCGGCGGCAGGCTAGTGGAAGCCGGCTACGCCAACGAATGCTCCGCCGATCAGCTGGCGGCGGCGATCACCCCGCGCACCGCGGCGATCCTCTACATCAAATCGCACCACTGCGTGCAGAAAAGCATGCTCAGCGTTGAGCAGGCGGTGGTGGTGGCGCGTAAGCACAACCTGCCGCTGATCGTCGACGCGGCGGCGGAAGAAGATCTGCAGTGCTACTACAGCGCCGGTGCCGACCTGGTGATTTACAGCGGCGCCAAAGCGATTGAGGGCCCAACCAGCGGCCTGGTGATCGGTAAAACGCAGTACGTCGAGTGGGTCAAACGCCAGTCAGGCGGCATTGGCCGGGCGATGAAGGTCGGTAAAGAGGGCATTCTGGGCCTGACCTGCGCCATTGAACACTACCTGACGGCGCGCAAGGAGAGCGGCGATGAGATGGTGGCGAAGATGACGCCGTTCATTGACCAGCTCAACGCCCTCACCGGGGTGAGCGCGCGGGTGGTCTGGGATAGCGCCGGCCGCGATATCGCGCGCGCGGAAATTAAGTTTACTGAAGCCGTGACCGGCATCGCCACCGGCGAGCTGGTTGAGGCGCTGAAACAGGGCGAATACGCCATCTACTTCCGCGGCTATAAGGCCAACGAAGGCATTATTGAGGCCGACGTGCGCAGCGTTACCGCACAGCAGCTGGAGATCGTCTCCCGCCGCATCGGCGAAGTTCTGAACATGGAGAAGAAAGCATGAAACTGACCCCGAATTTTTACCGCGATCGCGTGTGCCTGAACGTCCTGGCGGGCAGCAAAGACAACGCCCGCGACATCTACGAAGCGGCGGAAGGTCATGTTCTGGTCGGCGTGCTCTCTAAAAACTATCCGGACGTGGCGAGCGCGGTGGCCGATATGCGTGAATACGCCCGGCTTATCGATAACGCGCTGTCGGTGGGCCTCGGCGCGGGGGATCCAAACCAGTCGGCGATGGTCAGTGAGATCTCCCGCCAGGTGCAGCCGCAGCACGTCAACCAGGTCTTTACCGGCGTCGGCACCAGCCGCGCGCTGCTGGGGCAGAGCGAAACCGTCGTCAACGGCCTGGTGTCGCCGACCGGCACGCCGGGGATGGTGAAGATCTCCACCGGCCCGCTGAGCAGCGGCGCGGCGGACGGGATCGTGCCGCTGGAAACCGCCATTGCGTTGCTAAAAGACATGGGCGGCAGCTCGATAAAATACTTCCCGATGGGCGGCCTGAAGCATCGCGATGAGTACCTCGCCGTCGCTCAGGCCTGCGCCCGCCACGATTTCTGGCTGGAGCCGACCGGTGGGATCGATCTGCAAAACTACGGCGAGATCCTGCAGATCGCGCTGGACGCCGGCGTCAGCAAAATCATCCCTCACATCTACAGCTCTATTATCGATAAAGAGAGCGGCAACACCCGTCCGGCGGACGTGCGTCAGCTGCTGGAGATGACCAGGGCGCTGGTTAAATAGTCATTGCCCTGCCGTCCCCCGAACCCCGCCGCAAGGGCGGGGCGGGGGACGGCCACCTTACCCTACCGAACCATCAAGGAGTCACTATGCCTGCCGCTCGTCACCTGCTTGTTGCTTCACTTTCCCTGCTCGCCGCCAGCACCTGCGCCCAGGCGCAGTACGCCTGGGTCGGCACCTACAACCCCAACGGTGAAGGACTGTATCGCTTTACCGTCGAGGCGAAAACCGGCACGTTGAGCAACAGAACGCTGGTCAGCTCCCTGCCCAACGTCGCGCAGCTCACCGTTTCGCGCGATGGCAAAACCCTGTACGCCGCCAGCGAAGTGGAAAAGGGCGCGGTGCAGGCGTGGCGCGTGGGGGCTAACGGCGAGCTGAGCGAGCTAAACCAGGTCTCTTCCGGCGGGGCCGGGCCGGTTTATCTCTCCCTGACGCCGGACGGTCGCCATCTGCTGGTGGCAAACTACGTCAGCGGCACCACCGCCGTGCTGCCGGTGCAGGAAGACGGTCGCCTTGGCGAGGCGGTGGACGTGCATCAGGACCAGGGTCCGGCAGGCGCGGCGCGCCCTGCGGCGGCGGTTGAGGGCAGCTTTGCCATTAGCGACCATAACGGCCCCCACGCCCATATGATCTCGGCCGATCCCAGCGGGAAATACGTTTACTCCACCGATCTGGGGCTGGATCGGATCTATCAGTACCGGATGGACGGCGCCAGCGGCAAGCTGACGCCCAACGATCCGCCGTTTATCGCCGCGTCTTCGCCGGGAGCCGGGCCGCGTCACTTTGTCTTCACGCCGAAGGGCGACGGGCTGTGGCTGATTAACGAAGAGTCCTCGACGCTAACCTTCTATCATCTTGATAAGACCAGCGGCCTGCTGCGCGAGGGCAAAACGATCTCCGCGCTGCCGAAGGGCTATAAAGGCACCAGCTTTGCCGCCGGCCTGGCGCTGAGCGCCGACGGCAGGCAGCTGTACGTGGCGAACCGCCTGCACAACAGCATCGCGCACTTTAGCGTGATGGCGGACGGTAGCCTGAGCCATCAGGAGGATATCTGGACGCGCGGGGACTACCCACGAACGCTCACGCTGGATAATCAGGGGCAGTGGCTGTACGTCATGAACCAGCGTAGCGATAATATCACCCGTTTCAGCGTGGCGCCCAAAAGCGGCAGGCTGACCTTTGCCCCGGACTATACTCCGGTAGGCAGCCCGTCACAGATGGTGATATCCGCTCAACCTTGAGCCGTAAAGATGAAGGAACTGACATGCGATTTCCCAACCAACGTTTAGCGCAGCTGTTTAGCCTGCTGCAAAACGAAACGCTGCCGCAGGATGAACTGGCGCAGCGGCTGTCAGTTTCTACCCGTACCGTACGCGCCGATATCACGGCGCTTAACGCGCTGCTGCTGCCCTACGGGGCGCAGTTTATGCTTATCCGCGGCAGCGGCTATCGGCTCAACGTCGACGACCCGACGCTGTATCAGACGCTGGCGGAGACGGCGCCGAAGGCGCAGCATATTCCACGAACCGCGCAGGATCGCATCAACTTTTTGCTGATACGCTTTTTGACCTCGGCCTTTTCGCTCAAGCTCGAAGACCTTGCCGACGAGTGGTTCGTCAGCCGCGCCACGCTGCAGAGCGATATGGTGGACGTGCGCGAACGTTTCCAGCGCTACCAGCTGACCCTCGAGACGCGCCCGCGCCACGGCATGAAGCTGTTCGGCAGCGAAGTGTCGATTCGCGCCTGCCTGACCGATCTCCTGTGGGAGCATGCGCAGCAGGGCGGACTGCCGCTGCCGGTCGATAAAGGTGGGCTGAGCGCCGAGGGTTCCGCCCGGCTGGCGCGCGAGCTGCAGGAGATCCTCACCCGCCACCACGTCCGTCTGACGGATGAGGGCGAGCGCTTTATCCGCCTCTACAGCGCGGTGGTGGTGAGTCGCGCCAGCGAGGGCTATCCGCTGGCGGAATTTAGCGCTGAGGACGTGGCGCAGAACGTGCGCGATGCCGCAAGGGAGCTGGTCGGGATGCTGCAGCAGCTGGCGGGGAAGGCGCTCTCCGCGGCGGAAGAGGAGTGGCTGTGCGTGCACCTTGCCGCCCGCCAGGTGCAGGACGTCGATCCGGGCACCATCAGCGCCGATGACGACGAAGCGCTGGTGAACTACATCCTGCGCTATATCAACACCCAGTATAACTACAACCTGCTCGATGACGCTCAGCTGCACGCCGATCTGCTGACCCATATTAAGACCATGATCACCCGGGTGCGCTACCAGATAATGATCCCCAATCCGCTGCTGGATAACATCAAGCAGCACTACCCGATGGCGTGGGATATGACCCTGGCGGCCGTCTCCAGCTGGGGGAAGTACACCCCCTATGCGATCAGCGAAAACGAGATCGGCTTCCTGGTGCTGCATATCGGCGTCGGCCTCGAGCGTCATTACAATATCGGCTACCAGCGCCAGCCGCGCGTGCTGCTGGTGTGCGATACCAGCAACGCGATGGTGCGGATGATCGAGGCGACCCTGCAGCGCAAATATCCGCAGCTGGAAATTGCCGCCACCCTGTCGCAGCGCGAGTACGAGCAGCTTGCGGCCGTTGCCGAGGATTTCGTCATTTCCACGGTGCGCATCGGCGAAAAGGATAAGCCGGTGGTCACCATCGCCCCGTTCCCGACGGATTATCAGCTGGATCAGATCGGCAAGCTGGTGCTGGTGGACAGAACCCGTCCGTGGATGCTGGATAAGTATTTCGACGAGGCCCATTTCCGGGTAATCGACACCCCCATCGATCGCCAGACGCTGTTTGCCGAACTGTGCCAGCAGCTGCAGGAGGAGGGTTTTGTCGACGCCGGGTTCTATGACTCCGTTGTCGAGCGTGAGGCTATCGTCAGCACCATGCTCGGCGACGGCATTGCGCTGCCGCACGCCCTTGGTCTGCTGGCGAAAAAAACGGTGGTCTACACCGTGATTGCCCCGAACGGCATAGTCTGGGGCGACGAAACCGCCCATATCATCTTCCTGCTGGCCATCAGCAAAAGCGAGTATGAAGAGGCGATGGCGATCTACGATATTTTCGTGACTTTCCTGCGCGAACGCGCGATGACCCGCCTTGCCGCCACCGGCAGCTTTGACGAATTTAAAACCGTGGCAATGGAGTGCGTCAGCCGCTTTTAAGCGCGGCTAGCGCAGATGGTGCACCACCTGGTTGCTGCTGCCGCGCCAGATAAGCATCGGGTCTTTTAGATCCTGCACGAACTTGCCGTCGACCAGCACGTTAATCAGGTCGACCACCGCCATCTGCGCGTCGTTGAGCTCCGCAAGCCTGTAGCCCGTCCACATCCAGATATCCTTCCCGGGGCACTCGGCGCGAATGCGCTGCACCAGCGCGAGGATCTCCGATACGTTCTGCGGATGCAGGGGATCGCCGCCGGAGAGGGTGATCCCCTGGCGCTGAATGCGCGCGTCGTTGAGGTCGGCGATGATGCGGTCGGCCATTTCGGTGGTGAACGGCAGACCGGAGTTGAGCCGCCACGTGCTCTTGTTATAGCAGCCGGGGCATTCGTGGACGCAGCCTGAGACGAACAGGGTGCAGCGGGTGCCGGGACCGTTGACGATATCTACCGGGTAGTACTGATGGTAATTCATTGTTTCCTCTTCTCATTTGACGCTGTAGCGGCGTTGGCTGCGCTCGTGCGCCCAGGTCACTTACTACAGTAAGCTCCCCGGGACTAGCTCGCTTGCCGCCTTGCTACAACGCCAACTGATTTGAGGAAACCCATATAGTGGCGGTAGCCCTGGATAAAAAGCGCTTTGCGGCGCGATCCGCGAGCGGCTCCTGAATGGTCAATCGACTACTGATTGATCCCCTCTCCTCGTTGGGGAGAGGGGGAGGGGCTAAACCGCTCGGAATTAACCGATTTGCCCGTTGCCAAGGTGCTTAATGCGGCGTTTAACTTCTTCCTGCTTGCCGGCGTTGAACGGACGGGCGTCCGGGCTGCCGAGATAGCCGCACACGCGGCGGGTGACCGAGACGCGGGCCGCGTCGTGGTTGCCGCATTTCGGGCAGGTAAACCCTTTGCTGGTGCACTCGAACTCGCCGGTAAAGCCGCACTCGTAGCACTCGTCGATGGGCGTGTTGGTCCCGTAGTACGGCACGTGCTGGTAGCTGTAGTCCCAGACGTCTTCCAGCGCTTTCAGGTTGTGCTGAATGTTCGGGTATTCGCCGTAGCAAATGAAGCCCCCGTTGGCCAGCGGCGGGTAAGGCGCTTCGAAGTCGATCTTATCGTAAGGATTGACCTTCTTCTCGACGTCGAGGTGGAAGCTGTTGGTGTAGTAGCCCTTATCGGTCACGCCGCTGATGACGCCAAATTCGGCGGTATCGAGGCGACAGAAGCGATCGCACAGGTTTTCACTCGGCGTGCTGTAGAGGCTGAAGCCGTAGCCGGTCTCCTCCTTCCACTGCTCTACGGCGTCGCGCATGCGCTTGACGATGGCGATGCCTTTCTCACGCAGCGCGTCGCTATCGTACATATGCTGGTTGCCGGAGAGCGCGTTGATGGTTTCGTGAATGCCGATATAGCCCAGCGAAATCGACGCGCGGCCGTTTTTAAAGATATCCGCCACGTCGTCGTCCGCCTTCAGGCGCACGCCGCAGGCGCCTTCCATATAGAGGATCGGCGCGACGCGGGCCTTCACCCCTTCGAGGCGCGCAATGCGCGTCATCAGGGCCTTACGCGCCAGCTCCAGGCGGCTGTCGAGCAGTTTCCAGAAGGCGGCTTCGTCGCCCTTAGCTTCCAGCGCGATCCGCGGCAGGTTGAGGCTGATGACGCCGAGGTTGTTGCGGCCGTCGTGAACCTGCTCGCCGTCCTCGTTTTCCCACACCCCGAGGAAGCTGCGGCAGCCCATCGGCGTTTTAAACGAGCCGGTGACCTTCACCACCTGATCGTAGTTGAGGATATCCGGATACATGCGCTTGCTCGCGCACTCCAGCGCCAGCTGCTTGATGTCGTAGTTGGCGTCGCCGAAGCGGTGGTTCAGGCCGTCGCGAATGGCGAAGACCAGCTTCGGGAACACCGCGGTTTTGCGGTTTTTACCCAGACCGGCAATGCGGTTGCGCAGAATCGATTGCTGAATCAGACGCGATTCCCAGCTGGTGCCGAGGCCAAAGCCAAAGGTGACGAACGGCGTCTGGCCGTTGGCGGTGTGCAGGGTATTCACTTCGTATTCCAGCGACTGGAAGGCGTCGTAGCACTCTTTCTCGGTACGCGAGCGGGCGTACTCTTCGGCGTTCGGGATCTGCCACTCTTCGGCGATTTTACGATGCTTCTTGCAGCTCTCGGCCACGAACGGTGCCAGCACTTCGTCAATCCGGTTGATGGTGGTCCCGCCGTAAATATGGCTGGCGACCTGGGCGATGATCTGCGCCGTAACCGCCGTGGCGGTAGAGATAGATTTCGGCGGCTCGATCTCGGCGTTGCCCATTTTAAAGCCGTGGGTCAGCATGCCCTTGAGGTCAATCAGCATGCAGTTAAACATCGGGAAGAACGGCGAGTAGTCGAGATCGTGATAGTGGATCTCGCCGCGTTCGTGCGCCTGAACCACGTCGCGCGGCAGCAGGTGCTGGCGAGCGTAGTGTTTGGCGACAATCCCGGCCAGCAGGTCTCGCTGGGTGGGGATCACCTTACTGTCTTTGTTTGCGTTTTCGTTAAGCAGGGACGAGTTGGTTTGCTCTACCAGGCCGCGGATCTCCTGGTTCAGGCGGCCGCGTTTTTCACGCTCGATATCGCGATCGTGGCGATATTCAATATAGGCGCGAGCCAGCTGCTTCCACGGACCGGACATCAGCTGGTTCTCAACGGCGGTCTGGATTTCGTTAATATCGACCTGAGCCCGATTCTGCATTTGCTGGCTAACGACTTCTGCGACGGTGGCGCAATAGTCTGCGTCATCGACTCCCGCTGCTTTAGCTGCACGCAGAATTGCTTCTTTAATGCGCTCTGACTTAAACGGCATTTTGCAGCCATCTCTTTTCATCACATGCGGTGTCATGATCACTCCATACTTTATAGAACAGGTTATCCACAGAGGCGGAAGGTATACCGAGGTCGCGAGGGGCTATAGCTGCCGCCGTTTTCCTGCGGTTCCGGCCCGTTTTATCCACATCCCACCACCGCCTGATTACGATGGGCTGTGTCGACATAATAGACGATTAATACAATATGTAGGGCCGGGACGCATTTTAAGTTCTATATGTAGTGATTTGCATCAAAGATGTTTGCGATTTTATTGATGCAGGACAAAGTAAAAAGGTGAGAGTACGGATGGTGGGCGCTTGCGCTAAATGTAAATTTATCTGCCTAAAAAACAAGCATAAAAATGTCGCGATGCCGCCCTGGCGGGCGGCAGGCGGCGTGGTTCAGGCAATCAGCGTATCGTTCAGCAGATCGACCAGCAGCAGCAGGGCGTAGCGGGCCAGCTGCGGGCTATCGGGGAGCGGAATAATCCCGGCGGCCATGTTGGCCAGGGCGTGGTTTTCCGGCGCCAGGGCGATGATGGTTACCCCCTGGGTTCGCGCCTGTAGGGTCGCGCTTTGCAAAATATTGTCCGCGCCGGCGGTGACCAGCACCAGCAGCAGGTGATCGTCGCTCAGCGTCGAAGCCGTCATGCGCATCAGGGCGCTGTCCTGGCACAGGTTGATGGCGATGCCGGAGGGCAGCAGCTGGTGCTGCAGCAGCGTGGCGAGAGCAACATCCTGGGCGCCGAGCGCGAAGCAGTGCACGGCGCGCGCGGTCAGCAGGCGGGATTTGAGCTTCTCGACCGCCGCCTCCGAGGTCTGCGCCAGCTGCCGGGTCAGCGTATCGCCAAGATAGCTCAGCCTGTCGCGCCAGGCGGCGGGCAGGGCGTGGCTGTTCGGGCTCACCCAGCTGGTCCGACGCTCGCTGGCCTGCGCCAGCTGCTTGCGCAGATCGCGAATATCCTCGCAGCCAACGGAGCGGGCGAAGCGGGTGATGGTGGCCGGGCTGACCCCGGCGCTGGCGGCCAGTTCATCGATGGACGCGCTGGCGGTAAAGCTCAAATTTTCCAGAATAAACGCCGCAACGCGCGACTCCTGGGCGCTAAAGCGCACCAGCCCTTGCTGCAACTGACCTACGATATCCATCCTGACCGTCCCTTTCCCCAGAACATCACGTTGAAAATATTTTTCACTTACCGCCTGTGGCTATTTATAGCACCAGCCCAAGGTATTTCCTATGGTTTCGCCGTTAATCGGGCAAACGGTGCGAGCAATAATGATCAAAAATTACGTTTCGATCACATCGGTGAAAATTATTTTCATATAGCCTTCACTTTCACACAATCTTAACAATATATTCGCTGAGGCCCTAACGGGCGAGGTCATAAATCCATCTGGGGGAGAGGTCATGCAACGAATCGTTCTGTGCTGTGCAGCAGGTATGTCAACCAGCATGCTGGTCACGAAGATGAAAGCCGAGGCGCAGCAGCGCGCGCTGTCGCTGGATATCTACGCGGTGGCGGTGGCGGAATTTGAGCGCGAGCTGGCCAACGCCGACGTGATCCTGCTGGGACCGCAGGTGAAGTATGAGGCCGGACGCCTGAGCGCGCTGGCCGCCCCGCACGGAAAAGCGGTCGCGGTGATCGATATGGCCGACTACGGCATGATGCGCGGCGCGGCGGTGCTTGATAAGGCGCTCGCGCTGCTTAATTCCTGATTTTTCTCTCATATACCTGAACCATCACGCGCGCTCACGTCGACCGCGCGCGGCTCTCTGCATGCCGAAAGAGGTCTCTATGCAAGCACTAAAAATTGCCGTCATTGGCGGCGGCAGTAGCTATACGCCGGAGCTTATTGAAGGAATTATCGTTCGTTATGAACAGCTTCCGGTTACGGAGCTGGCGCTGGTTGACGTTGAATCAGGCAGGGAGAAGGTGGAAATTATCGCCGCGCTGACGCGCCGAATGCTCACCCGCAAAGGTCTGGAGCACGTCATCGTCAGCGTCCACTTTGCGCTGGACGAGGCGATCCGCGGGGCCAGCTTCGTCCTGACTCAGCTGCGCGTCGGCCAGCTGGCGGCGCGGGCCGGCGACGAGCGTCTCGGGCTGAAGTACAACCTGCTGGGCCAGGAAACCACCGGCGTGGGCGGATTCGCTAAAGCGCTGCGCACCATCCCGGCGATCCTTGAGGTGGCGCGCAAGGTCGAGCAGCTGGCGCCGCAGGCGTTTATCCTCAACTTTACCAACCCGGCCGGGATTGTCACCGAGGCGGTGAGCCGCTACAGCAAGGCGAAGATTATCGGCCTGTGCAACGTGCCGATTAATATGCAGCACATGATTACCGGCATGCTGGGCGCGAAAGAAGAAGAGGTTAACCTGCGCTTTGCCGGGCTCAACCATATGGTATGGGTGCATAAAGTGATGCAGGGGCGCGAAGACGTGACCCGCAAGGTTATCGATATGCTGTGCGATGGCCAGGCGCTGTCGATGAACAATATCAAAGAGCTGCCGTGGCCGGCGCCGTTCCTGCGCGCGCTGAACGCCATTCCCTGCCCCTATCACCGCTATTTTTGGCTGACGCCGGCGATGCTGGCGGAGGAGATCGCGGCGGCAAAAACCAAGGGTACTCGCGCCGAGCAGGTGATGAAGGTCGAGCAGGAGCTGTTCGCGCTGTACGCCAATCCGGCCCTCGATGAGAAGCCGGAGCAGCTCAGCTTCCGCGGCGGCGCTTACTACTCGGAAGTGGCCGTGGAGCTCATCAACGCGATTCATAACAATCTCGGCAAAGAGATGGTGGTGAATACCCGCAACAACGGGGCGATTCACGGCCTGGACGATGATGCGGTGGTGGAAACCAACAGCATTATTGATGCCCAGGGCGCCCGCCCGCTGACCTTTGGCGCGCTGCCGCCGGCGATGAACGGCCTGACGCAGCAGGTGAAGGCCTTTGAGCGGCTGACCATTGAAGCCGCGGTACACGGCTGTCGCGATAGCGCGCTGCTGGCGCTGGTGACCAACCCGCTGGTGGGCAACGTCACCGACGCGCAGGCGCTGCTGGACGAAGTCTTAACCATCAACCGTCAATGGCTGACGCAATTTAACTGACCGTTATTTCCTTTGGGGATCGTCTTATGTCGAACACTACGTGGATTGAACGTTACGTCATGCCTGCGGCGCTGAAAATCGCCGGGCAAAAGCACGTCCTGTCGGTGCGCGACGGCATTATTTTGAATATGCCGTTTATGCTGATTGGCTCATTTTTCCTGATTTTCGCCTACCTGCCCATTCCCGGCTATGCCGATATGATGAGCGGCCTGTTCGGCGACGTCTGGCGCGATAAAATTCTTTATCCGGTCAAAGCGACCTACGACATTATGGCGCTGATATCGAGCTTCGGCATCGCCTACCGGCTGGCGGAGAAGTACCGCACGCTCGATCCGCTGACCGCCGGGGCGATGTCGCTGGTCGCCTTCGTGATGACGATCCCGCAAAGTACCCTGTTTACGCCGGTGCACGGCGCGGCGGAAGTGGTCAAAGGGGTGATCCCGGTCGGGCTGGTGGGCAGCCAGGGGCTGTTTGTTGCCATCGTGATTTCGCTGCTCTCCACCGAGATTTACCGCTTTGTCGCCGGCCGTAACCTGGTTATCCGCATGCCGGATGGCGTGCCGCCGGCGGTGGCGAAATCCTTCCTCGCGCTGATCCCCGGATTCTGCGTGCTGGCGGTGGTGCTGGCGCTGCGCTTGATCGTCGAAGCCTCGCCGTTCGGCGACATTAACAGCATGATCGCCACCATTATCGGCATCCCGATGCACCACGTCGGCGGTACGCTGCCGGGGATGATCTTCTCGGTTATCCTGATCGGCATTCTGTGGACGCTGGGGCTGCACGGGGATGCCATCGTGCTGGTGTTTATTCAGCCGGTGTGGCTGTCGAATATGTCGGAAAACCTCACCGCCTTCCAGAACGGCCAGCCGATCCCGCACATCATTACGCAGCAGTTTTACGATCTGTGGATTGCCCCCGGCGGCACCGGGGCGCTGCTGGGGCTGGTGCTCTTTATGCTGTTCAGAAGCCGCAGCCAGCAGATGAAGCAGCTGGGGAAAATCGCCGCGCCCGGCGCGCTGTTTAATATCAGCGAACCGATGGTGTTCGGCATCCCGCTGGTGATGAACCCCTATTTCTTCCTGCCGTTTATTCTGACGCCGGTTCTGCTGGTGATTGTCTCGTACACCGCGATGGCGACCGGGCTGGTCGCTCCGCCGGCGGGGATTGCGCTGCCGTTTACCACGCCGATTTTTATGAGCGGCTATCTGGCAACCGGCGGGCATATTTCCGGGACCCTTCTGCAGGTGGTGAACCTGACGATTTCGCTGGTGGTTTACTATCCGTTCTTCCGGGCGTGGGATCGCCTGAAGGCGAAAGAGGAGCACGCTTCGACCCGCGAGGAGGCCGGCAGCGCGCTGTCAACGGCCGACAGGGCCTGACGACAAAGGCGCGTCGCCAGCTCGGGCTACCCTAAGGTAGCCCGGCTAAGCGCGGCGTCGCCTTACTCCTGCAGCCACCACACGGCTTCAAACGGACGCAGGGTCATGGCCGCCGGGCGATTCGCCGCTTCCGCGTAGTTGCTCATTAATACCCGCCAGTCGCCTTTCATCTCATCCGGCTGCCAGGTCTGGAATTCACGGCTCAGGTTGGCCACCACCACCAGCGTTTGCCCCTGCCACTGCCGGCGATAGCACCACAGAGACGGATGCTCCGCGCAAAGATCGAGATAGTCGCCCCAGGTCAGCACCGGCGTGCTTTTGCGCAGCGCGATCAGCTGCTGATAGGCATAAAACACCGAATCAGGATCGGCCAGCGCCGACTCGGCGTTGATGTGGCGATAGTTATCGCACAATGCAATCCACGGCTCGCCTTCGCTGAAGCCGCCGTTCTCGCGGCCGCTCCACTGCATCGGCGTCCGGCTGTTGTCGCGGGATTTGCTGGCCAGAATCGCCAGCAGCTCGTCGGGCGCCTGCCCCTGAGCCGCACGCTCAATAAACATGTTGTGGCTTTCGACGTCGCGATAGTCGCTGATTCGCGAGAAGTGCGGGTTGGTCATGCCAATCTCTTCCCCCTGGTAGATATAGGGGGTGCCCTGCATCCCGTGCAGCACCATCGCCAGCATTTTGGCCGCCGGAACCCGATATTCGCCCTCGTCGCCGAAGCGCGAAACGATGCGCGGCTGATCGTGGTTACACCAGAACAGCGCGTTCCACGCCCGATTGTGCATCCCCTGCTGCCAGTGGCTGAACAGCGCCTTTAGCGCCACGTAGTCAGGACGCGCGAGGCTCCATTTTTCGCCGCCGGGATAATCTACCTTCAGGTGGTGGAAGTTAAAGGTCATCGACAGCTCGCGGCCGTCCTGCGCCGCGTACTGCTGGCAGTGTTCCAGGGTGGTGGAGGACATTTCCCCGACCGTCATCAGATTGCGCGGGGTGAAGACGTCGCGGCTCATCTCCTGCAGGAATTCGTGCGCGCGCGGGCCGTCGGTATAGAAGCGGCGGCCGTCGCCTTCGGCGTCGGACGGGAAGGTCTGGTCTTTCGAGATCAGGTTGACGACGTCGAGGCGCAGGCCGTCAACGCCGCGGTCGGCCCAGAATTCGCAGACCTTTTTTAGCTCCGCGCGCACGGCCGGATTTTCCCAGTTGAGGTCCGCCTGCTCGGCGGCGAAGAGGTGCAGATAGTACTGGCCGCTTTCGGCGTGCCACTGCCAGGCGTTGCCGCCGAATTTGGAGCGCCAGTTGTTCGGCGGGGTGGTGGGCTCGCCGTCGCGCCAGATATAAAACTGGCGGTACGGGCTCTCTCTCTTTAACGACTCGCGGAACCAGGCGTGGGCGGTTGAGGTGTGGTTAAGCACCATATCCAGCACGATGCGGATGCCGCGCGCTTTCGCCTCGGCCACCAGCTCGTCAAAATCATCGAGCGTGCCATAGGTCGGATCGATGGCGGTGTAGTTCGCCACATCGTAGCCGTTATCCACCTGCGGCGAGACGTAGAACGGGGTCAGCCAGATGGCGTCCACGCCGAGCTTGTGCAGGTAGTCGAGGCGCGCGGTGACTCCACGCAGATCGCCGGTACCGCTGCCGGTCGTATCCTGGAAACTCTTCGGATAGATTTGGTAAATAACGCCGTTTTGCCACCAGAGGGGAAGGGTATTCATAGTGCTTTCCTGCTACAACGAGGGGGCGCATTCGCGCCCCGGAAGGAAGATAAAATCAGACAATCTGCAAGGTGCCCTGGCGGAATTTGCGCTGGTACACGAAGGTCGTGAGAACAATCGGCACGACGACGGCGATAGCCATTGCCAGGCCGTAAACCTGCCAGTAGGTCGGCTGGATGGAGAGGATGCCCGGCAGGCCGCCGACGCCGATCCCGTTGGCCATCACGCCGTTCAGGCCGCACAGCAGCCCGGCGAGGCCGGAGCCGATCATGGCGCAGAGCATCGGGAAGCGGTACTTGAGGTTGATGCCGTACATTGCCGGCTCGGTGACGCCCAGGTAGGCGGAGATCGCCGCCGGGACGGAGATTTCACGCTCATTCTGCTTGCGGCTGGCGATAATAATGCCGACTACCGCCGAGGCCTGGGCGATGTTGGAGAGCGCAATCAGCGGCCACACCGGCGTACCGCCCATGCTCTGAATCATCTGCATATCGATAGCCAGCGTGGTCTGATGGACGCCGGTGATCACCAGCGGCGCATACAGGAAGCCGAACAGCGCGGCGCCAATCGGCGCGAAGCTACCGGTCATCAGGTGGCGCACCGCAAAGGCCACGCCGTCGCCGATCATGCGGCCAAACGGGCCGATAAAGGCGTGAGCAAGGAACACCGCCAGGATCAGGGAGCACACCGGGACGATGACCAGGTAGAGGTAGTCAGGCACGATGCGCTTCATGCGCGTTTCGATAAAGCCCAGCGCCAGGCCCGCCAGCAGCGCCGGGATCACCTGCGCCTGATAGCCCACTTTGGCGATGGTAAACAGGCCAAAGTTCCACACTTCCGGTACCTGCTGGCCGAGCATATAGGCGTTCATCAGCTGGGGAGAAACCAGCGTGACGCCCAGCACGATGCCGAGGATCGGCGTGCCGCCCATTTTCTTCACCGCTGACCAGCAGATGCCGACCGGCAGGTAGAAGAAGATGGCTTCGCCAATCAGCCACAGGAAGTCATAAATCGTTTTCAGCGACGGGTGCATTTGCGCCAGCGTCTGGCCGTTGCTCATCGGCAGATCGCCGATTACGTTGCGGAAACCGAGGATCAGGCCGCCGCTGATCAGCGCCGGCAGCAGCGGGAAGAAGATCTCGGCAAAGTGCGAGATCAGCTGCTCGTGCCACTTCATGTTCTGCCGCGCGGCCTGTTTGGCCTGCTCTTTATCCGCAGAGGCCTGGCCGGTGGTGGCCAGCAGCGCCTTGTAGTAGTCGTCCACGTCCGTGCCGATCACCACCTGGAACTGACCGGCGTTGGTAAAGCAGCCCTTTACCATGCGCAGCTGCTCAATATCTTTCGGCCTGGCGATGGCCGGGTTATTCAGCACAAAGCGCAGACGGGTAATACAGTGGCTGACGGTGGCGATGTTGTCGCGCCCGCCCACCAGTTCGATTAATTTATCGATGTCCTGCTGATTTACTTTACTCATTGTGAGGCCTCAAAACAGAGGGAAGAGATTGCGTAATGAACTGAGACGAATCCTAACCGCTCCGCTTCATTTGCAAAATGGGAACGTTCCCGAAACGCAGCCACGATCACATAAATCCTGCCGGCGGGACTAAATCAGCGCCGCGGGAATGACGATTTGACGAGGGTTAGCGTTGCCGGCGATCTGTTCGATCAGCTGCCGCGCCGCCTGGCGTCCGGCCTCGGCGTAGCCCGGATCGACGGTGAGAATTTCCGGGTGCAGGAACTTCATCAGCGGCGTGCTGCCGACGCTGGCGATCTGCAGGCTGTCGATGCGCTGCTCCTGCAGGTACTTGCTGGCGCCAAGGGCGAGGGTATCGGTGGCGCAAAGCAGGGCGCTGGTGTCGGGGTTGAGGACGCCGGCGACGTTTTCATAGCCCTGCTTCATCGCCAGGCCCGGCAGCGCGGCGGTGGGCGTGAGCCGGTGCTGCTGGCAGAAATCGAGGTAGGCCTGATGGCGGCGCTGGCCGGTGGTGACGTCGCTGTGCGGCACCCCGAGGAAACTGATATGGCGATGGCCGCGATCGTAGAGGCGCTGCATCAGCATCCTCACCGCCCCGTCGTCGTCGTAGCAGACCGAGGCAAAGCCCGGCGCGTCGCGGGCCAGCAGCACCAGCGTTTCGCGCCACGGCGTGAGCATCTCTTCGGTAATGCCGGTAAAGCCAAACAGCACCACGCCGTCGACATGGCGGCGGGCGAGGATCCTGAGGTGCTCGCCAACCAGCGCCGGGGAGAACTGGCTCTCCATCATAATCGGATCGTAACCCTGCTCGTAAAAAGCGGGCAGCATGGTCTGCACGGCGAGGTTTTCCGACAGCGAGTCCAGACGGGTGACGATAATCGCCACCACCTTGTCGCTCTGGCCGCGCATCGCGCGCGCGGAGCGGGAGGGCGAGAAGCCGTGCTGCAGCATGACCGCCTCCACCCGTTCGCGGGTGCGCTCGTTGACGCCGCTTTCATTGTTGAGCACGCGCGATACCGTCGATTTGCCGACGCCGCTCAAGCGCGCGATATCTTTGATGGTCAGCCGGTTTTGCATGCAGGATTCTCGCGGTGGTCCGATTAAATTGAGCCTAATGCTACTCAACCAGACCGCAATGAGCAAAGTCTGGTTTACGTCCGGCAGCGGATCGGCTGCCCCTTTGCGCCGCCTGTCGAAGCAGCCGCAGTGCCAGGCCGCGGCGGCTATTCCGATACAGATCACATTTTCGCGATTTCTTTGCGGGAATTTAACTTTTATATATGAAACCAGCAAAAAGCAACCTAACTATATTGCGCTGATATTAAATAATATTTTTGCCATCAATAGCCGTGCGGCCTTTTTGACTTTTACCTGTAAAAGCACGGGACGGGCGGGAGCGAAGATTCTATTTACTCACTCACAAACGGCGGCTTTTGCCGGCATCTTGCGGCGAATTGACGGGATCGCCACATCAATTACACTGCCGCTAACACCCACCTTTTCTGGAAAATGAGCGCAACGTAATGAAAAAATATCGTAGCCAGACGTGGTTTGGACGCAAGGATAAATCAGGGTTTATTGCCAGAAGCTGGTTAAAAAATCAGGGGCTGCCCAATGATATTTTTGATGGTCGACCGGTTATCGGGATTTGTAATACCTGGTCTGAATTAACCCCCTGCAACGCGCATCTACGCGATCTTGCCGAGCAGGTCAAAATGGGCGTTCTCGAAGCCGGCGGCGTGGCTTTTGAGTTTCCGGTGATGTCGCTCGGCGAAGCGCTGATGAAGCCGACGACCATGCTGTTCCGCAACCTTGCCAGCATGGACGTTGAAGAGTCGATTCGTGGGAATCCCATTGACGGCGTGGTGCTGCTCACCAACTGCGACAAAACGACGCCATCCTGCCTGATGGGGGCCGCCAGCGTGGATTTACCGACGCTGGTCGTGAGCGGAGGACCGATGCTCAACGGTAAATACCGCGGGGCGGATATCGGTTCCGGCACCGACTTGTGGAAATTTAGCGAGGACCTGCGTGCGGGCCTGATGAGCCAGGCCGAGTTTGACGAGGTGGAAAACGCCATGTCGCGCAGCCCCGGCGCCTGCAATACGATGGGTACCGCGTCCACGCTCTCCTGCATGGTCGAGGCGCTGGGCATGTCGCTGCCGGGTTCGGCCGCCATTCCCGCCGTTGACGCCGCGCGTCGTCGGGTCTCCCGGCTGTCCGGCCGGCGTATTGTCGAGATGGTGAAAGAGGATTTGTGCATGTCGCAGATCCTGACCCGCGAGGCTTTTCAGAATGCCATCGTCGTCAATGCGGCAATCGGCGGTTCAACCAACTTTATCCTGCATCTTCTGGCGCTTGCCGGGCGGATCGAGGTGCCGCTGACGCTGGAGGATTTTGACCGCTTTAGCCAGAACGTTCCCCTGCTGGCAAACCTGAAGCCGTCGGGGGAGTTTCTGATGGAGGATTTCTACTACGCGGGCGGCGTTCCGGCGGTGATCGGCCAGCTTACCGACAAGCTGCATAGCCAGGTGCTGCAGTGCAATGGCAAAACCCTGGATGAAAACTACCGCGAGGCGGCGATTTTAAACGAGCGCGTCATTGCGCAGCGGCACAATGCGCTGCTGGATGACGCCGGAACGATTGTGCTGAAGGGCAACCTTTGCGCCGACGGCGCGGTGATAAAGCCTTCGGCTGCGACGCCGGCGCTGCTCAACCATACCGCGCGAGCGGTCGTTTTCGAGAACATCGAAGATTATAACCGGCGCATCAATGACCCGGATCTGGACGTGCGGCCCGACGATATTCTGGTGCTGAAGGGCGTGGGGCCAAAGGGCTATCCGGGCATGCCGGAAGTCGGTAACTTTGGCCTGCCGCTGAAGATCCTACAGCAGGGCGTGCGCGATATGGTGCGCATCTCGGACGGGCGCATGTCGGGCACCGCATTTGGCACGATTGTCCTGCACGTCAGCCCGGAATCGACCATCGGCGGAACCCTGGCGGTGGTGGAAAACGGCGACATGATTGAGCTGAACTGCCGCGAGCGCCGGCTGACGCTGCACGTCAGCGATAGCGAACTGAGCAGGCGTAAAGAAAACCGACCGCAGGAATATCCTGATTATCCCCGCGGCTACGCCAGCCTTTATATCCAGACGGTGCAGCAGGCGCACACCGGCGCCGACCTGAACTTTTTACCGGGTAAGTCAGGTAGTGACATTAAACGTGAACCCCATCCTGAATAATACACAGAGGAAATATTATGAGCCACGCCTGGTCAGATGATGAAACGTTATTTGCATTAGCAAAAGAAAAGCTCTTTGTTGCATTAGTGGGGGATATTCTGGATTCAATGGGATTGCTTCATCAGTTTTTATCGCCGCAGTTAAAACCGATTGATGCCAATATGGTTATTATTGGCCGGGCGATGCCGGTACTCGAAGCTGATTATTTCCAGCAAAGCGCTCCAGGCCATAATACGCTCAGCGAAAAGCCGTTCGGCTTAATGTTTCACGCGCTGGACGATCTGCAAAAGAATGAAGTTTATATTTGTGCGGGCGGCTCGCTACGCTATGCGCAATGGGGCGGGCTAATGTCGACCCGCGCCATGCAGTGCGGGGCGGCCGGAGCCGTTATTCATGGCTACCATCGGGACAGCAATGAAATTTTGAACCTCGGTTTCCCGGTGGCCTCCTTCGGCAGCTACGCGCAGGATCAGGGACCGCGCGGCAAGGTGGTTGACTGGCGCGTGCCTATTGAACTGGACGGCGTGCGGGTTGCGCCTGGCGACGTGATTTTTGGCGACCGCGACGGCGTGCTGGTGATCCCGGCGCAGGCGGTGGACGAAGCCTTCCACGGGGCGTTTGAAAAGGCTAAAGGTGAAAATGAAGTGCTGCACGCGCTGAGAAAAGGCATGAGTACCGTCGAGGCCTTTGATAAGTTCGGTATTATGTAAGCGTTATTTCAGGGGGCCTCACGCTTTTATTCTTCGAACACGGTTATATCGCACCATCATTATTTGATGAACTAAATTAAGGATGCAATTATGTGTTCTGCAGACGGTCGTATGGAAAGGGCGACGATAAAGAAAATTTCCGCCAAAATAATACCGATCATGGTGATGCTCTACGTGATTGCCTATATCGATCGGCAGAATATCGGTTTTGCCAAGCTCCATATGGCGGAAAGCCTGTCGCTGAGTGAAACCGCCTACGGCCTTGGCGCATCGTTATTCTTTATTGGCTATTTATTATTTGAAGTCCCGGGCAATATCATGCTGCATAAAGTGGGCGCCCGCCTGTGGTTTGCCAGGATAATGCTGACGTGGGGCGCCATTACGGTTTTAATGGCGTTTACCACCAGCGCCAGCATGTTTTACGTTTTACGCTTTTGCCTGGGCGCCGCCGAGGCGGGCCTCTATCCCGGCCTGCTTTATTACATGACCCGCTGGTTTCCTTTGGCGTATCGTCCCCGGGTTGTTGGCTATCTGATTATGGCCAGCCTCGCGGCGAACCTGATCGGAGCGCCGCTTAACGGCGCGCTGTTAAGCATTCATGGCATATTGAATCTTGAGGGCTGGCAGTGGATTTTCATTGGCACCGGCCTGCCGGCGCTGCTGTTTATTATTCCGGTCCTTTTTTGGCTGCCCGATACGCCGGAAAAAGCCCGCTTTCTGAGCGCGGAGGAAAAGGCCTGGCTTGGGGCGATGCTGCAGCAGGAGCAGAGCCGGGACCGGGATCGCCAGGTGAACGGCGTGCTGAAAACGTTGAAAGACGCGCGGGTGCTGCTGCTGGCGCTGGTGCTGGGCTTTATTTCCTTTGGCGCCTATGGTCTGAGCTACTGGATGCCAACTATTGTGAAAGGGTTTGGCGTATCCGATATGACCAACGGGCTGATCAACATGATCCCCTGGCTGATGGCGATGCTGCTGCTCTGGTGGATGACGCGCAACCCGGCGCGGACCTCCGATCCGGTGAAAAATATTGCCCTGCCGATGCTGGTGGCCGCGTTTTTTCTTGCCGGCAGCGCGCTGTTTATCGCCACGCCCTGGCTGAGTTTTTTATGCATAACCCTGGTTATTATGGCTATATTCTCAATTCAGCCCTGCTTCTGGACCCTGACGCGGTTTTTAGGCGGCTCGGCGGCAGCGGCCGGATTAGCGGCGATAAACTCGCTGGCTAACCTCGGCGGCTTCTTTGCGCAGAATACCGTTCCGGCAGTACGCGATCTGACGGGAAGCGTCAGCGCCCCGATGTACTATTTAGGCGGGTGTATGGCCATCGGCTGCGTGGTGACGCTATTGACGATTCGCTATCTGCACCGGCGCAGCGATGACCAGGATCCGCTGCATCATACCGATGCGCCACAGAAAGGAGCGTTATGACCGATTATCGAGCCCCGGCGCTAAGCCGGGGTTTACGCGTACTGGAATATTTGTCGGCGTCGGGCGTCCCCATGACGATGGGGGAGATTAGCCTGGCGCTCAGCCTTTCCTTTAACCAGCTATTCCGGATTATTCAGTGCCTGGAAGAGGAGGGGTACCTCAGGCAGGATGCCCGACGCTATTATCATTTGACCGATAAACTCCCCCTCACCGGCCAGTACCGCTATATCGAGCAGCTGGCGCAGTCGGAACGCTGCCAGCAGCTGATGAAAGACTTTACCTGGCGTACCAATCAACCCTGCCACCTGGCCGGACTGCGGGACGATCGGGTGGTCGTTATCGCCCATCGTCACCCGGACTTCACCCCGGCGATTAGCGCCAGAGAAGGGTCGCTGCTGCATACCATCCGCTCAAGTTCATCGCTGGTGCTTTTGGCCTTCGCCAGCGACCAGGATAGCTGGCGTTTGATCCGCCATCACGCGCTGGATACGGCATTACGCGGGGAGATGGCCGAGCAGCTTGCGCGCATAAAATCCCAGGGCTTTGCCGAAATCCCCCACGATCGCATTATTGGACTGACGTCGGCCTCGTGGCCCGTTTTCGGACCGGATAGCTACGCCCACGCGGTGATTACCTGCCCGTGGTTCGATCGGCTGCCGGGAGACTATGAAGAGACAAAGCAGGCCCTGGGAGAAATGGCGACGGCGCTGGGGGATGCGCTTGCCGCGCTAATGCGTTCGCGATGCTGAACGCGTGATAAAAAGGCCTGAACGGCTGCGCGTATACGTTTGGTTTAGTTACGCGGGGTTACCATAGCCATAATTGCTACAAATAGATCGCTGGCCGCGGTACAATCCGCGCCGTTTTTTACTCACTTACCGGAGATTTTATGGACCCCGATCCCACTCCTCATCCTCGATGGAGTTATACCCCTTTCCGGTAAGCCTGCTTAGCACTGCTTTACCGGAAGCGTAAAGCAGTGACGTCTTTGATGTCCCTGCCATAAAAAAATAATGCCTGACAGGTAGGGTTTTACCGTGCCCGTCGATTTGCTGCGTTCGCCGTGCGAGCGCGGAGGGACTGTTTATGCTGAAAAATTTTACCCGGCAGCTGTTTGCGCAGCTTAGCCGCCACCTGCCACACCGCCTGGTGCAGCGCGATCCGCTGCCCGATGCCCGCAATCTGGCCAGCGCGCCGATCCCGGACTCGCTGGGCAAGCGCTGCCTGAACGTGGCGGCCATGGATGAAAACGAAATCTGGCGCGCCTTCGACAGCCACCCGGAAGGGCTCAACGCCGCCGAAGTGGCGCAGAAAGTTGCGGCGCACGGCGACAACCAAATCCCCGCCCAGAAGCCTTCGCCGTGGTGGGTGCATCTGTGGACCTGCTATCGCAACCCCTTCAACCTGCTGCTAACCGTGCTGGGCGTCGTCTCCTACTCTACGGAGGATCTGTTTGCCGCGGGCGTGATCGCGCTGATGGTCGGGATCTCCACGCTGCTCAACTTTATTCAGGAAGCCCGCTCCACCAGGGCGGCGGATGCGCTGAAGGCGATGGTCAGCAACACCGCCACGGTGCTGCGGGTGGTCAACGAGCAGGGCGAAAGCCGCTGGTGCGAGCTGCCTATCGACCGGCTGGTGCCGGGGGATATCGTTAAGCTCTCGGCGGGAGATATGATCCCGGCGGACCTGCGCATTCTCCAGGCGCGCGATCTTTTTGTCGCCCAGGCGTCGCTGACCGGCGAATCGCTGCCGGTGGAAAAAGTGGCCCGCAGCCGCGACCCGCTGCAGAGCAACCCGCTGGAGTGCGATACCCTGTGCTTTATGGGCACCAACGTGGTGAGCGGCACGGCGCAGGCGATCGTCTTCGCCACCGGCGGCGGCACCTGGTTCGGCCAGCTGGCCGGGCGGGTGAGCGAGCAGGAGAGCGAACCCAACGCCTTCCAGAAGGGCATCAGCCGCGTCAGCATGCTGCTGATCCGCTTTATGCTGGTGATGGCACCGGTGGTGCTGCTGATCAACGGCTTTACCAAAGGCGACTGGTGGGAAGCGGCGCTGTTCGCCCTGTCGGTGGCGGTTGGCCTGACGCCGGAAATGCTGCCGATGATCGTCACCTCGACCCTGGCGCGCGGGGCGGTGAAGCTGTCGAAACAGAAGGTTATCGTCAAACACCTCGACGCCATCCAGAACTTTGGCGCGATGGATATCCTGTGTACCGATAAAACCGGCACCCTGACCCAGGATAAAATCGTGCTGGAAAACCATACCGACGTTTCCGGCAAGGTGAGCGAGCTGGTGCTGAACGCCGCCTGGCTTAACAGCCACTACCAGACCGGGCTGAAAAACCTGCTCGATACCGCGGTGCTGGAGGGCGTGGAGCTGGACGCCGCCCGCCAGCTGGCCGAGCGCTGGCAGAAAGTGGACGAGATCCCGTTCGACTTTGAGCGCCGCCGGATGTCGGTGGTGGTGAGCGAGCAGGAGGGCGTCCATCAGCTTATCTGCAAAGGCGCGCTGCAGGAGATCCTCAACGTCTCGACCCAGGTCCGCTACAACGGCGACATCGTGCCGCTGGACGAGACCATGCTGCGCCGCATCCGCCGGGTAACCGACACGCTTAACCGTCAGGGGCTGCGCGTGGTGGCGGTAGCGACCCGCTATCTGCCGGCGCGGGAAGGGGACTATCAGCGGGCCGACGAGTCGGATCTGATCCTCGAAGGCTATATCGCGTTCCTCGATCCGCCGAAAGAGACCACCGCCCCGGCGCTGAAAGCGCTGAAGGCCAGCGGCATTACCGTCAAAATCCTCACCGGCGATAGCGAGCTGGTGGCGGCGAAGGTGTGCCATGAGGTGGGCCTCGACGCGGGAGAGGTGGTTGTCGGCAGCCAGATTGAAGCGCTCAGCGACGACGAGCTGGCGGCGCTGGCGAAACGAACCACCCTGTTTGCGCGCCTTGCGCCGCTGCATAAAGAGCGCATCGTGACGCTGCTCAAACGCGAGGGGCACGTGGTGGGCTTTATGGGCGACGGGATTAACGACGCCCCGGCGCTGCGCGCGGCGGACATCGGGATTTCCGTCGACGGGGCGGTGGATATCGCCCGCGAGGCGGCGGATATCATCCTGCTGGAAAAGAGCCTGATGGTGCTGGAAGAGGGGGTTATCGAAGGGCGCCGCACTTTTGCCAACATGCTCAAGTACATCAAAATGACCGCCAGCTCGAACTTCGGGAACGTCTTCAGCGTGCTGGTGGCGAGCGCATTTCTGCCGTTTCTGCCGATGCTGCCGCTGCACTTGCTGATTCAGAACCTGCTGTACGATGTATCCCAGGTGGCGATCCCGTTTGATAACGTGGACGATGAGCAGATCCGTAAGCCGCAGCGCTGGAACCCGGCCGAGCTGGGGCGCTTTATGGTCTTCTTCGGCCCGATTAGCTCAATCTTCGATATCCTCACCTTCTGCCTGATGTGGTGGGTGTTCCACGCCAACGTGCCGGAAGCGCAGACGCTGTTCCAGTCGGGCTGGTTTATTGAAGGGCTGCTGTCGCAAACGCTGATTGTGCATATGATCCGCACCCGACGCATTCCGTTTGTCCAGAGCCGCGCCGCGTGGCCGCTGTTCGCCATGACCCTGGTGGTGATGGTGGTCGGCATCGCGCTGCCGTTCTCGCCGCTGGCGGGCTATCTACAGCTGCAGGCGCTGCCGCTGAGCTACTTCCCGTGGCTGATTGCGATTCTGGCGGGCTATATGACGCTGACCCAGATGGTCAAAGGCTTCTACAGCCGTCGCTACGGCTGGCAGTAACCCTGGCTTCCTCCGCCCCTCTCCCGTTCATGGGAGAGGGCATTTATCTTAAACTTCATCAAGTTGTGAAGCCCGTCATGTCATTTCCTTGACGCTTTTTTTGGCGCATGTTAACCAAATGTTTTGCTTTTTTTTGGCCCGTCATCAAAAGGAAAACTCATGCTTAACACCCTGCGCTATGGACTGCTTACCAGCGGATTAATTCTCAGCGGCCTGGCCTGCGCCGCCCCGGCGGGCGATCTGCCGCTTATGCCCTGGCCGGCTCACGTCGAACGTCCGCAGGCGCAGGGCGCGCTGGTGCTGAATAATCAGCTGACGCTAAACGTCAGCGGCGACGATGTGGGGGATGCCGCCGGCCGCTGGCGCGAGCGCATCGCCCGCCAGACCGGCTGGACGTTGGAACCGCAGCTGGCGCCGGCGAAAGCGCCGACGATTAACGTGGTGATTACCAAAAAGGTCCCGGCCATTCCGCGCCCCGACAGCGATGAAAGCTACCAGCTGAAGGTGACCGCCGAGGGCGTGACCCTCAGGGCGAACACCCGTTTCGGCGCCCTGCGCGGGATGGAAACTCTGCTCCAGCTGATCCAGAACGGCGCGGAGAATACCGCCATTCCTTACGTCACGATCGACGATGCGCCGCGCTTCCCGTGGCGCGGGCTGCTGCTGGACTCCGCGCGCCACTTTATGCCGCTGGAGGCCATTAAGCGGCAAATTGACGGCATGGCGGCCGCCAAGCTCAACGTCTTCCACTGGCACCTGACCGACGATCAGGGCTGGCGCTTTGCCTCCACGCGCTATCCAAAGCTGCAGCAGCAGGCCAGCGACGGGCTGTTCTACACCCAGGCGCAGATGAAAGAGATCGTGCGCTACGCGACGGATCGCGGCATCCGCGTGGTGCCGGAAATCGACATGCCGGGACACGCCTCGGCCATTGCGGTGGCCTATCCGGAGCTGATGAGCGCGCCGGGCCCCTATCAAATGGAGCGTCACTGGGGCGTGCTTAAGCCGGTGCTTGACCCGACCAAAGAGGCCACTTACACCTTTGCCGAGGCGATGATCGGCGAGCTGGCGGCGATCTTCCCCGATCCCTATCTGCACATTGGCGGGGATGAGGTTGACGACAGCCAGTGGCGGGCGAATCCGGCGATCCAGAAGTTTATGCGCGATAAGGGGCTGGCGGACAGCCACGCGCTGCAGGCGTACTTCAACCGCCGGCTGGAGACGATCCTCGAAAAGCACCATCGCCAGATGGTGGGCTGGGACGAAATCTATCATCCCGATCTGCCGAAAAGCATTTTGATCCAGTCGTGGCAGGGGCAGGATGCGCTGGGGGAGGTGGCGAAGAACGGCTATCGCGGGATCCTCTCTACCGGGTTTTATCTCGATCAGCCGCAGTACACCGCCTATCACTACCGCAATGAAATCGTGCCGCAGGGGCTGAACGGCGTCGACACCATTACCGATAACGACAGCGCCCAAAGCTGGAGCTTCGTGATGCCGCGGTTGAAGGGGAGCGCGGTGGAAGGCAGCTTCACGCTGATAAAAAGCGAGAGCGGCTGGCGCGGGTTTATTGATTTTAAGGGTAAATCACGTCGGGCGGTGCAGGATATCGCGTGGCTGAACGATAACCAGATAACCTTCAGCGTCGATACCTGGATGGGGGAAACCCGGCCGGTGCTCACCGTCAACGACGATAAGCTTGGCGGCTACTTCCTGCTGGGCAATGCCCGCTATCCGGTGAGCGGGCAGCGGCTGGACGAGGTGCCGGAGGGAACCCCGCCGGTGGTTCCCGATGCCGAACAGCAGAAGAACCTGCTCGGCGGCGAAGCGGCGCTGTGGGCGGAAAACGTGGCGGCGCCGGTGCTGGATATCAAGCTGTGGCCGCGGGCCTTCGCGGTCGCCGAGCGGCTGTGGTCGGCGCAGGATGTCAAAGACAGCGACAATATGTACCAGCGCCTGCAGGCCATGGACGGCTGGTCAACGGTCTCGGTCGGCCTGCAGCAGCACGGCCAGCAGCTGGTGCAGTTCACCCGGCTGGCAAACGGCGGCAGCCCCCTGGCGCTGCAGATCCTCGCCCAGGCCATCGAGCCGGCGCACTATTACACGCGCCAGCATCTGAAGTTCCAGGCCAATAACTATCATCAGTTTGAGCCGCTGAACCGCCTGGCCGACGCGCTGCCGCCGGAGAGCGACACCGTGCGCAGCCTTGACCGCTGGGCCGAAAGGCTGATTAGCGATGCGGAAGATAACGAAAGCGCGGACGCGCTGCGCCACGTCTTTACCCGCTGGCAAAATAATACCGCCGATGCGCTGGCGCTAACGGAAAATAGCTATCAGCTGGCGGCGATCGGCCCGGTGGTGCAGCAGGTTGATAAGCTGGCGACGCTGGGGCTGCGGCTGACGGACCTGGTGGCCCGTCAGGGTACGCTGGATGATAAGGAGTATGCGTCGGTGCAGGCGCAGCTGGATGAGGCGGCGAAAACCCAGGATGAGCTGGTGATTGCGGCGGTCTATCCGCTGGAGAAACTGCTGCGGGCAACGAAGGTCGAGTAGGGGAGATATGCCAGTGCCGGCCTTAAGGGCCGGCACTGTGGCAGAAGACTCTTGCCGTAGAGACCAGCGGCTTAGCCAGCGATCCCGTTCAGCTTTTCCATCACTTCATCGGACAATACTATTTGCGCGCTGGCCAGGTTCTCCTGCAAATGCTGCGGCGATGACGTGCCGGGGATCAGCAGAATATTGGCCGAGCGCTTGAGCAGCCAGGCGAGGGCGACCTGCATGGGCGTTGCCTGTAATTCGCCGGCGACCTCATCGAGCCGCGCGGACTGCAGCGGCGAGAAACCGCCGAGCGGGAAGAACGGCACGTAGGCGATGTCCTGCGCGGCCAGGCTATCGACCAGCTCGTCGTCCTGGCGGTTGGCAAGGTTATACATATTCTGAACGCAGACAATCGGCGTCATTTTTTGCGCATCGACGATCTGTTTGGCGGTCACGTTACTCAGGCCAATATGACGGATTAATCCGCGCTCTTTCAGCTGAATCAGCGTTTCCAGCTCTTTTTCCAGCGAACCTTCCTTCGGCGTGTGGACGTCATGCATGCTGCGCAGATTCACCACCTGCATGGCGTCCAGCCCCAGATTCTGTAAGTTCTCTTCTACCGCACGGGTCAGCTCCTGCGGGCTGAAGGCCGGGATCCATCCGCCCTTTTCATCCCGACGAGCGCCAACCTTAGTGACGATGCTCAGGTCGTCGGAATAGGGATGCAGCGCTTTTTTAATCAGCCGGTTGGTCTCATGCGGGCCGTAAAAATCGCTGGTATCAATGTGGTTAACGCCGGAGGCGACGGCATCACGAAGAACCTGAATGGCCCGCGCTTCATCCTTCACCGGGCCAAAAACGCCCGGACCTGCCAGCTGCATGGCGCCATAGCCTAAACGGTTCACTTCGCGGTCGCCGAGGCGGTAAGTCATTGTGGGTTTTGACATGGTGCTCTCCTGTATGAGTGTGTTTCGATTGTATCGATGAATGCGCTGTGCAACTATCCAGCTAAATGAGGACAACCTGTACGAGGTGGCGCACAGTGTCGATGGATATGGGTTTGCTGCATGCGGTGGTAGAAGTGGCGAAGGCCGGGGGATTTCGCGAGGCCGCAAGGATCACCGGCAGCAGCGCGTCGCGGCTAAGCGATGCGGTACGTCGTGCGGAAGAGCAGCTTGGCATCAGGCTGTTTCATCGCACCACGCGCACCGTGGTGTTGACCGAGGCCGGCAGGGCGCTGATTGAGCGCCTGCTTCCGGCCATGAACGAAGTGGACGCCGCGCTGGATTCACTCAATCGCTATCGTAATACTCCCGGCGGCACGCTGCGGCTGAACGTGCCGGTCAGCGCCGCGCGGCTGGTATTGCCCTCTCTGGTGCCGGAGTTTATCCGCCGTTATCCCAATATTCAGCTGGAGATCGTCGCCGAAAGTAACGTCCAGGATGTGTTTCGTGACGGCTGCGATGCCGGCATTCGCTATGACGAGCGGCTCGAGCAGGATGTGATTGCTCTGCCTATCGGGCCGCGCCGCCAGCGATTTGCCGTAGCCGCCGCGCCGGCGTATTTAAGCCAGCACGGCAGGCCTACGCATCCACGCGATCTGATGCACCATCAATGTATTCGCGGCCGCTACGCCACGGGCGTCATGCCGGCGTGGGAGTTTGAGCGTGAGGGAGAGAGCTACAGCGTACAGGTGAATGGCCCGCTGGTGGTGAGCGTCGGTAGCGCAGTCGACCTGGCGGTTGACTCTGCGATTGCCGGTACCGGCGTTATCTACCTGTTTGAAGAGTGGCTGCAGCCCGCCATCGCCAGCGGCCAGCTCGAACCAATATTACAGCCGTGGTGGCTGTCGTTCTCCGGTCCCTATCTTTACTACAACGATCGTCGGCTGATCCCGGTGCCCCTGCAGGCGTTTATTGATTTTGTGCGCGAGATGAATGCGTCGTCATGAGATGAATCGCCGAAGATAACCCTCCCCGCAGCGGAGAGGGCTGAACAATCAGCGGCGAATCGCGATCGCTTCAATCTCAATCTTCACGTCTTTCGGCAGACGTGCAACTTCGACGCAGGAGCGTGCCGGGAAGGTCGCATCATGCTCGGTGAAAAACGCTTCATACGCGGCGTTCACGGTGGCGAAGTCGTTCAGGTCTTTGACGAAGACGGTGGTTTTAACGATATCGCCCACTTTCAGGCCTGCCGCTTCAACGATAGCCTTTACGTTGTCCAGAGACTGGCGCGCCTGAGCGGCAACCTCTTCCGGTACGCTGCCCGTTTTAGGATCAACCGGGATCTGGCCGGAAGTGATGATCATGCTACCCAGATCAACACCCTGAACGTACGGGCCGATAGCTGCGGGTGCATTTTCCGTCGCGATAGTTTTAGACATGAGTTCTCCTGAATAACAGCTTAATTAAGAAGTGACGCGAAATCCTTCGAGTTGCATCGACGCGGCAGGGGGCGAGTCGCCGTCAAGGAAGCAGCTTGAAGGATAGCGCGTAAGGACCCGGCCATTATAGGGAGCCGGGTTGCCAATACCAACCTCAATTAGTTGGCCAGAACCACATAATGTGAAAACTCTTTTTCACAATATTTGCACTTCAGAGCGATGTCGTTTTCGCGTTTTTTCACCGTAAAACTGGATGAAACGGGCTCGGCGTGGCTGATACAGTTGCTGTTCGGGCACACCAGCACGTTGTTAATCCGATCCGGCAGGTTAGGCCGCGATTTGCCGACCACTTCGTAATCGTCGATACGGTTGACCGTCGCAAGCGGGGCGTACAGCGACAGCTGGTTGACCTGCTCGTCGGTGAGGAAGGTATTCTCGATTTTAATCAGATCCTTGCGGCCCATTTCGCCCGATGGCAGGTTCAGGCCAATGGTGATGCGCTGGTCGGTTTCGGTCAGCTTGAACAGCGTCAGCAGCTTAAAGCCCACCTGCGCGGGGATGTGGTCGATGACGGTGCCACGCTTAATGGCTTCTACCTGCAGTTTATTATCATGTGTCATGGTCGTTTCCCCTTACAGAGCCAGCTCGCTAGTCAGTACCAGTGCCAGTAACGCCTGGCGTGCGAAGATGCCGTTGCCGGCCTGCTGGAAGTACCAGGCGTGCGGCGTTTTATCAACATCGGTGGTGATTTCGTCAATGCGCGGCAGCGGGTGCAGCACTTTCATATTGTCGCGGGCGCCTTCCAGATCGGCGGCGCGCAGCACAAACTGCGCCTTCACGTTGGCATATTCCGACGGGTCGAGGCGCTCCTTCTGGACGCGGGTCATATAGAGAATATCGACCTCCTCCATGACCTCATCAATGGCGCTATGGACGCTCCAGGCAATCCCTTTCTCGTCGAGCATATCGAGGATGTACTGCGGCATGGCCAGCGCGTCAGGGGCGATAAAGTAGAAGCGGTTGCCGTTAAATTTCGCCAGCGCCTGGGTCAGGGAGTGCACGGTGCGGCCGTATTTAAGGTCGCCGACCATCGCCACGTTAAGGTTTTCCAGGCGGCCCTGGGTTTCCTGGATGGTGAACAGATCCAGCAGGGTTTGCGTCGGGTGCTGGTTGGCGCCGTCGCCGGCGTTGAGCACCGGAATGCCGCCGGAGAATTCGGTTGCCAGCCGCGACGCGCCTTCCTGCGGATGACGCATCACGATGGCGTCAACGTAGGTGCTGATGACCGAAATGGTGTCGGCGAGGGTTTCGCCCTTTTTGCCCAGCGAGGTGTTGCTGCTGTCGGAGAAGCCGACCACGCTGGCGCCGAGGCGGTGCATCGAGGTTTCGAACGACAGACGGGTGCGGGTAGAGGCTTCAAAAAAACAGCTGGCGATAACCTTGTGCTTCAGCAGTTCCGGCTGCGGGTGCGCTTTCAGCTTTGCAGCGGTCGCCAGGACCAGTTCAAGGTCTTCGCGGCTGAGATCGTTTATGGAAATGATATGTTTTTGATATAGCGGGTTAGCCATGTTTATCTCCTGACGCCTGGGCAAAAAAAAAGCCCCTTAAATAAGGGGCTTCGAGAATTCATTGAGCAACGGAAAGAAAAACGCTACGCCAGCGCCTGTTTTCAGACGCGGTAAGACAGAATGTCGTACGCAATAGACCATGCTTCCTCCCGGCAAATCGACCGGCATTATACGCAGCTCAAATTTCGGATCAAGCGATTAGTCCACAAACAGGTAAACGTTTGCTTCGATATCGCTGCGCCAGCGCAAAAAAGCGTTAAAAAGTGGTGGTATGGCAGTCGCAAGGGGCGTATAAAAACCGGAAATGAAAAGCTGTTTTATATTTGAGGGTTATTATGATCGTCGGCAACATTCACCATCTGCAGGCCTGGCTACCGGAGCCGCTGCGTCACGCTATCGAATACGTTAAGGCTCACGTCAGCGAGCAGACGCCGCTCGGTAAACACGATATTGACGGCAACAACCTGTTTTATCTGATTTCGCAGGATACCACCGAAGCGCTCAGCGAGCGCCGCGCCGAGTATCACGCGCGCTACCTGGATATCCAGATTGTGCTGCAGGGCGAGGAGGGGATGACCTTCAGCACCCGGCCCGCCGGGACGCCGGATATCGACTGGCTGGCGGATAAAGACATTGCGTTCCTCGCCGCCGGCGAACAGGAGAAAACCATGATTCTCAGCGCGGGAGATTTTGTGGTGTTTTATCCGGGAGAGGTGCATAAGCCGCTGTGCGCGGTGGGCTCGCCCGCCAAAGTGCGCAAAGCGGTGGTGAAGATGCTGATGGGCTAAGGGCCATCGCTCCCCGGCCGCGCTGCGCTTGCCGGGGAGTGGCCCGGACAGGGCGCACGCGGCGCCTCCGGGAGTCTTCGCGGGTTATTTACTCAGGGTCGCGACCATTACCGCCTTGATGGTATGCATGCGGTTTTCGGCCTGATCGAAGACGATGCTCGCCGCGGATTCAAACACCTCGTCGGTGACTTCCATCCCGCCATGCAGGCCGAACTCGGCGGCCATCTGCTGGCCAAGCGCGGTCTGATCGTCGTGGAACGCCGGCAGGCAGTGGAGGAACTTCACCTGCGGATTGCCGGTCAGCGCCATCATGCTGCTGTTCACCTGATAGTCACGCAGCTGGGCGATACGCTCGGCCCATTTCTCTTTGGCTTCGCCCATCGATACCCAAACGTCGGTATAGATAAAGTCCGCGCCCTTCACGCCGGCGGCGATATCTTCGGTCAGGGTGATGTTGCCGCCGTGCTTTTGCGCCAGCGCTTGGCACTCGGCCACCAGGCTCTCTTCCGGCCAGCAGGCCGCCGGCGCGACGAGGCGCAGATCCAGCCCGGTAAGGGCCGCCGCTTCCAGCATCGAATTGCCCATGTTATTACGCGCGTCGCCGGCGTAGGCGAGGGTCATCTCGTTGAACGCTTTCCCCGGCAGATGTTCCTGCATGGTCAGCAGATCCGCCAGCAGCTGGGTAGGGTGAAATTCGTTGGTCAGGCCGTTCCACACCGGCACGCCGGCGTATTGGGCGAGGGTTTCAACCACTTCCTGGCCGTGGCCGCGGTACTGAATACCGTCATACATCCGGCCCAGCACGCGGGCGGTATCTTTGATGGACTCTTTATGGCCGATCTGGCTGCCGCTTGGCCCGAGGTAGGTGACGCGCGCGCCCTGATCGAATGCGGCAACTTCGAAAGAGCATCGTGTGCGGGTAGAGTCTTTTTCGAAGATGAGCGCGATGTTTTTGCCAGCGAGATGCTGGATTTCAATGCTGTTTTTTTTATCGGTTTTGAGCCGGGTCGCTAGCTTGAGCAGGGCGGTGATTTCTGCAGGTGTAAAATCAAGCAACTTCAAAAAATGCTTCTGATAAAACGTCGACATGGTTCCCTCGCATGGCTTAAGCTACTTATTGAATTAAAATTCACTTTATATGTATGAATATTCATTTGCAACCCCGCCGCACAAATCTTTCGCGCAAAGGTGGAGGCAATCACGGCGGTATGTGACAATAGAAGTAACTGCCGCACATTATGAGGAACGAGCCATGGCAAACCCGGAACTACTGGAAGAACAGCGTGAAGAAACGCGTCTGATTATCGAAGAGCTGCTCGAAGACGGCAGCGATCCGGACGCGCTGTACACCATTGAGCATCATCTCTCCGCCGACGACTTCGAAACGCTGGAAAAAGTTGCGGTCGAAGCCTTCAAGATGGGTTACGAAGTGACCGAGCCGGAAGAGCTGGAAGTCGAAGAGGGCGAAACCGTTATCTGCTGCGACATCCTGAGCGAGAGCGCGCTGAAGGTTGAGCTGATTGATGCCCAGGTTGAACAGCTGCTGACGCTGGCAGAAAAGTTTGGCGTCGAGTATGACGGTTGGGGCACCTACTACGAAGACCCTAACGGTGAAGATGGCGACGAAGACGATGACGAAGATTTCGTCGATGAAGATGACGACGGCGTACGTCACTAAGCCGCTGATGGATACGGCGGTATCTGCCGCCGTATAGCAAGGAATCTCGATGGACTACCCGCAAATACTCTCCCCCGTACTCAACTTCCTGCACTGCACCACCCCGCAAGCGTGGATTGATGAAGCCCGTAAGCCGGAAAACCTGCCGCTGCTGCTCACCGATCATATGGTCTGCGAGCTGAAAGCGGCGCAGAACGCCATGCTGCTGGTGCGTAAATATGTGGCGGATAAAGAGGGCGCCGACGAGCTGCTGGCCTGCCTGAAGCCGTACGAGGACTTTACCTACCGCTGGGGCCCGGAGCCGGATTTCGTCGCGCTGCATAAGCGGATCAATAAAAGCACCATGCCGCATACGGACGACCCGTGGGGACGCCAGCTGATTGACAGCATGGTGCTGCTGATTAAAGAAGAGCTGCACCACTTTTGGCAGGTGCGCGAGATCATGCAGGCGCACGATATTCCCTACGTCAAAATGACCGCCAGCAGCTACGCCCGCGGGCTGCGCCGGGAGGTGCGATCCCATGAGCCGGCGATGCTGATCGATAAGCTGATCTGCGGGGCCTATATCGAAGCGCGCTCCTGCGAGCGCTTTGCCGCCCTGGCGCCGTGGCTGGAGGAGAGTCTGCAGAAGTTCTACCTGTCGCTGCTGCGCTCCGAAGCGCGCCACTTCGAAGATTACCTGCGCCTGGCGCAGCAGATTGCCGGGGAAGATATCAGCGAGCGCGTGCGTCAGCTTGGCGCTGCGGAAGCCGCGCTGATCAACGCGCCGGAGGCGGAGATTCGCTTTCATAGCGGGGTGCCGGTGGCCGCTTAAGGCGGCGCTCCCGCAGCCGCGGCGGAATATGCTGAGGCGGGTCCCCGGTAAGCGCAGCGCGGCCGGGGAAGCGTAAACAACAAGACTAACTACAGCGTTTTAAGCATCCGCACTTCGCAGTCAACGTGGCCGGTATGGCCCAGCGGCCCGTCGATATGCTCGAAGCCAAGGTGCTCGTATAGGCCTACCGCTTCCTTGAGGAAGGCGGTGGTTTCCAGATAGCAGCGCCTGAATCCCTGCTCGCGGGCATGATCCAGCGCGAGCAGCGCCAGCTTTTTCGCCAGCCCCTGTCCGCGGGCCGAAGTCATAAAGTACATTTTCTGCAGCTCGCAGATATCGGGCTCGCTGTGGGCTAATGGCGCCACGCCGCCGCCGCCGACCACCTGACCATTCTGCTCCACCACCCAGTATGCGGAACCCGGCTGGCTGTAGAGCTGGAAAAGCTCATCCAGATTAGGGTCGGCTACCGTATAGCCTTTATCGGCGGTCAGCCCGTATTCGGCTGAAACCTGGCGAATAACGCCGGCGATAGCCGCATTGTCTTGCGCGGTGATCCGGCGCAGCGACACCGTGATGGTCGCGATGGTATTCATACGATTACTCATAGCAAAAATGGCGGATGATGCTGTTGTTAATAACATCGGAAAAGGGGGCAGCGCAAGCGCTGTTCAACGCGACGGGCGTTTGTGCTGCAACCTGGTCGTTAGCGCGTGGGAATACGCGGTGATTGGGCCCCTTGCCCGGTCAGGCAAGGGGCAGAGGGTTACAGCGCGGCGATGACGGCCTGCTGCTCAACCAGCTTGGTTTTCGCTTCCGCGTAACCTTCCAGCTTTTCACGCTCTTTAGCAATGACCGCTTCCGGCGCGCGGGCGACAAAGCCTTCGTTGGAAAGCTTGCTTTCGATACGGCCAATTTCCGCTTCGACTTTCGCCACTTCTTTCGCCAGACGCGCCAGCTCGGCGTCCTTGTCGATAAGGCCGGCCATCGGGATCAGCAGCTCTGCGCCGTCGATGATCTTGGTGACGGAAACCGGACCTTTATCATCGGCAGCCAGCACGGTGATGCTTTCCAGGCGCGCCAGGTTCAGCAGGAAGCTGCGGTTGTCGTTTACGCGACGAATGGCGTCGTTGCTGCAACCGCGCAGCAGAAGCTCCAGCGGTTTGCCTGGGGCAATGTTCATTTCCGCGCGAATGTTACGCACGGCGATGATGGCCTGCTTCAGCCACTCGGTATCGGAAGCCGCGGCTTCATCAACCTGGGACGCATCGTACTGCGGGAACGGCTGCAGCATGATGGTATCGGCGGTTACGCCGCAAATGACCTTCACGCGCTGCCAGATGGTTTCGGTGATAAACGGAATGATCGGGTGCGCCAGGCGCAGCAGGCCTTCCAGCACGGTGACCAGCGTATGGCGGGTGCCGCGCAGCTCGGCCTCGCTGCCGCCGTTCATTACCGGCTTGGTCAGCTCCAGATACCAGTCGCAGAACTGGTTCCAGGTGAACTCGTACAGAATGCCCGCGGCGATATCGAAGCGGAAGTTATCCAGCGCTTCGCGGTACGCTTTGATGGTCTGGTTGAATTCAGCCAGGATCCAGCGATCGGCCAGAGAGAGCTCCATGGCGCCGCCGTTGAAGCCGCAGTCCTGATCTTCGGTATTCATCAGCACGAAGCGGCTGGCGTTCCACAGCTTGTTACAGAAGTTGCGGTAGCCTTCCAGGCGCTTCATGTCCCAGTTGATGTCGCGGCCGGTTGAGGCCAGCGCCGCCAGGGTGAAGCGCAGGGCGTCGGTACCGTGCGGCTCGATGCCGTCCGGGAACTGTTTTTCGGTGCGCTTAGCGATTTTTTCCGCCAGCTGCGGCTGCATCATGTTGCCGGTGCGTTTCTCCAGCAGGTCGGCCAGGGAAATACCGTCGACCATATCCAGCGGGTCAATGACGTTACCCTTGGATTTGGACATCTTCTGGCCTTCGTCATCGCGGATCAGGCCGGTCATGTAGACGGTCTTAAACGGAACCTGCGGCTTGCCGTTTTCATCTTTGATGAAGTGCATGGTCATCATGATCATGCGGGCAATCCAGAAGAAGATGATGTCGAAGCCGGAGACCATCACGCTGGTTGGGTGGAACTGACGCAGCGCGTCGGTGTTTTCCGGCCAGCCGAGGGTGGAGAAGGTCCACAGCGCGGAGGAGAACCAGGTATCGAGAACGTCGTCGTCCTGGCGCAGCGCGACGTCTGCGCTCAGGTTGTTTTCGCTGCGCACTTCTTCTTCGGTGCGGCCAACGTAGACGTTGCCTTCGTTGTCGTACCATGCCGGGATGCGGTGACCCCACCACAGCTGACGGGAGATACACCAGTCCTGAATATCGCGCATCCAGGAGAAATACATGTTTTCGTACTGCTTCGGCACGAACTGAATGTCGCCGTTCTCAACCGCTTCCACCGCCGGTTTTGCCAGCACGTCGGCACGAACGTACCACTGGTCGGTCAGCATCGGTTCGATAACCACGCCGCCGCGATCGCCGTACGGGACGGTCAGGTCGTGCGGTTTAATCTCTTCTAACAGGCCCAGCGCGTCGACGGCGGCAACCACCGCTTTACGCGCGGCAAAGCGTTCCAGATTCTGGAACTGAGCCGGGATCGCGTTAGGGTAGGCGTCAGATTCATTGCCTTTGGTGTCGTACACCTCCGCGGTTTCGCGGATATCGCCGTCAAAGGTCAGGATGTTGATCATCGGCAGGCCGTGACGTTTACCGACTTCGTAGTCGTTAAAGTCGTGCGCCGGGGTGATCTTCACGCAGCCGGTGCCCTTTTCCATATCGGCGTGTTCGTCGCCGACGATGGGAATGCGGCGGTCAACCAGCGGCAGAATAACGAATTTGCCGATCAGGTCCTTATAGCGCGGATCTTCCGGGTTAACCGCCACGCCGGTATCGCCGAGTACGGTTTCCGGACGGGTGGTGGCCACCACCAGGTAATCTTTGCCGTCGGCGGTTTTCGCGCCGTCGGCCAGCGGGTAGCGGATGTGCCACATGGAGCCTTTAGACTCGCGGTTTTCCACTTCGAGATCGGAAATCGCGGTGCGCAGCTTCGGATCCCAGTTGACCAGGCGCTTGCCGCGGTAGATCAGGTCCTCTTTGTACAGGCGGACAAAGACTTCCTTCACGGCGTTGGAGAGGCCTTCGTCCATGGTGAAGCGCTCGCGCTCCCAGTCCACGGAGTTGCCCAGGCGGCGCATCTGACGGGTAATGGTGCCGCCGGATTCCGCTTTCCACTGCCAGATTTTATCGATAAAGGCGTCGCGACCGTAATCGTGGCGGGTTTTACCTTCTTCGGCGGCAATCTTACGTTCAACCACCATCTGGGTTGCGATACCCGCATGGTCGGTACCGGCCTGCCACAGAGTATTTTTACCCTGCATGCGCTGGTAGCGAATCATGGTATCCATGATGGTTTGCTGGAAGGCATGACCCATATGCAAACTGCCGGTGACGTTCGGCGGTGGGATCATGATGCAGAAGCTCTCCTGGCTTTCATCACCATTCGGTTTGAAATAGCCCTGCTTTTCCCAGTGCTCGTAAAGCGGCTGTTCGATATCTTGTGGGTTGTATGTCTTTTCCATTATTTCCAGGTTGCCGTGTTCAGGTTGAAACCAGCCATGCGGTACGCTTTATAGCGTTCGCGCGCCAGTTGTTTCAAAGAGTCTTCGTAAGGGACAAAGTCTATCACTTCTGTGAAAGCGGTGGCAAAATCTGCAAAGTTTACCCGCAGACTGATCAGGATGTCCCGCGGGCTGCTGTTGCGCTTTTGCGGCCAGGCGACCTCCACCGGCGCGCCACCTCTGGGGCCTTCTCCCGCCAGATTATGCGGGACAAAACTCTCCGGTGGCCGCGTCCACAGCGCTTCGTCGAGGCGAACCGCCTGCTGCTCATCTTCACAGGCGATCAGCACACGCTTGCCGCTGCGCCAGCGCTCCGCGGCAATTTCACACACCAGCTGTTCGACGGCGCTTAAACCGTCCTGCTGCGCGTCGTTGTCCAGCAGATAAAAGGTTGCGTTCTTCATATCTCTACCCGTTGTCTTTCCCGTTGCCTCTTGGTTGGCCGCCTTTGGGCACCCCCGACCGCAGAGTGAACTATGCTGACGGAAGTGTGCGCCGCTCTGCCGCCGCGATGCAACTCGAAATCCATAGGGTACTGAATTCTAATTGCTCGAACTTACGGGCCGGATAAGCGTCGCGCCATCCGGCCTGCAAGATTACTCTTCGCCGGTAAAGCCGGCGCGGTTGAGCAGGAACTGCGACAGCAGCGCCACCGGACGACCGGTCGCGCCTTTGGCTTTACCCGAACGCCATGCGGTGCCGGCGATATCGAGGTGCGCCCAGTTGTACTTGCGGGCGAAGCGCGACAGGAAGCAGCCGGCGGTAATGGCTCCGCCCGGACGGCCGCCGATGTTGGCCATATCCGCGAAGTTGGACTCCAGCTGATCCTGGAACTCGTCGCCCAGCGGCAGACGCCACGCGCGGTCCCCCGCCAGCTCGGATGCGCCAATCAGCTCATGGGCCAGCGGATTGTGGTTCGACATCAGGCCGGTGATATGGTGGCCGAGGGCAATCACGCAGGCGCCGGTCAGCGTCGCCACGTCAATCACCGCTTCCGGTTCGAAGCGCTCAACGTAGGTCAGGACGTCGCAGAGCACCAGGCGGCCTTCGGCATCGGTATTCAGCACTTCGACCGTCTGGCCGGACATGGTGGTCAGGACGTCGCCCGGGCGATAGGCGCGACCGCCGGGCATGTTTTCACAGCCCGCCAGCACGCCGATGACGTTCAGCGGCAGCTGCAGCTCGGCCACCATACGCATCACGCCGTACACCGCCGCCGCGCCGCACATGTCGTACTTCATCTCGTCCATGCCTTCGGCAGGCTTGATGGAGATACCGCCGGAGTCGAAGGTCAGGCCTTTACCGACCAGTACGATCGGGCGGGCGTCTTCCGCCGGGTTGCCTTTGTACTCAATCACCGACATCAGCGATTCGTTCTGCGAACCGTTGCCGACCGCGAGGTAGGAGTTCATCCCCAGCTCGCGCATCTGCTGCTCGCCGATCACGCGGGTGACGACGTTTTTGCTGTAAGTATCCGCCAGCTGGCGCGCCTGCGAGGCCAGATAGGCCGCGTTGCAGATATTCGGCGGCATGTTGCCGAGATCTTTTGCTGCTTTGATCCCGGAGGCGATGGCCAGGCCGTGCTGGATTGCGCGCTCGCCGCTGGTCAGCTCGCGGCGGGTGGGCACGTTGAAGACCATTTTACGCAGCGGACGACGCGGTTCGCTTTTGTTGGTCTTCAGCTGATCGAAGCTGTACAGCGTCTCTTTCGCGGTCTCAACGGCCTGGCGAACTTTCCAGTAGTTGTTGCGCCCTTTGACGTGCAGCTCGGTCAGGAAACAGACTGCTTCCATCGACCCGGTATCATTCAGGGTATTAATGGTTTTTTGAATCACCTGCTTGTACTGGCGCTCATCCAGCTCGCGCTCTTTGCCACATCCAATCAGCAGAATGCGCTCTGACAGAATATTTGGCACATGGTGGAGCAGCAGCGTCTGGCCTGGCTTACCTTCCAGTTCACCGCGACGCAGCAGGGCGCTGATATAGCCGTCACTGATTTTATCGAGTTGTTCGGCAATGGGGGAGAGGCGACGCGGTTCGAAGACGCCGACCACGATACAGGCACTCCGCTGCTTCTCCGGGCTACCGCTTTTTACACTGAACTCCATGCACTACGCTCCTGAATCTTAAAGACAACGACGGTGGCTACGGATAGAATTGAAAGCTTTCGTAACTCATGTCCGCTGTTGTGGTGACTTCGTGTTAATCTTAACGTTATTACGGCCTTGGTTCGTCAGAAAAAAACCTGATACGCAGAACCGATGAGTCATTTAATCTTAGCGATGTTTTCGACGACCAAAGAGAATAAATGACGTTTAAGCCATGAAACAAGCAATTTTCCTGCAATAAGACGGGTTTTTACGGGCGTATTTATAGTGATAATCATAAGATATCTGGTTCGTGAGACGCTGAAAAGCCAGTTGGCGATCCTATTCATCCTGCTGCTCATTTTCTTTTGTCAGAAACTGGTCAGGATCCTCGGCGCTGCGGTAGATGGCGATATCCCGACAAATCTGGTGCTCTCGCTGTTAGGGCTGGGCATTCCGGAAATGGCGCAGCTGATCCTGCCCCTGAGCCTGTTCCTCGGGCTGCTGATGACGCTGGGCAAACTCTATACTGAAAGCGAAATCACGGTGATGCACGCCTGCGGCCTGAGCAAAGCGGTACTGGTGAAGGCGGCGATGATCCTCGCGCTGTTCACCGGCGCGGTCGCGGCGGTCAACGTGATGTGGGCGGGGCCGTGGTCGTCCCGGCATCAGGACGAAGTGCTGTCGGAAGCAAAAGCTAACCCCGGCATGGCCGCGCTGGCCCAGGGCCAGTTCCAGCAGGCCAGCGACGGTAGCGCGGTGCTGTTTATTGAAAGCGTTAACGGCAAGCGTTTCCAGGACGTATTCCTCGCGCAGCTGCGGCCGAAAGGCAACGCCCGTCCGTCGGTGGTGGTCGCCGATTCGGGCGAACTCTCGCAGCAGAAAGACGGCTCGCAGGTGGTGACCATGAATCAGGGTACCCGCTTTGAGGGTACCGCGATGCTGCGCGATTTCCGCATCACCGATTTCAAAAACTATCAGGCGATTGTCGGCCACCAGGCGGTGGCGTCGGATCCCGATGACACCGAACAGATGGATATGCGCACGCTGTGGCATACCCAGACCGATCGCGCTCGCGCCGAGCTGCACTGGCGCTTCACGCTGGTGGCGACCGTCTTTATCATGGCGCTGATGGTGGTTCCGCTGAGCGTCGTCAACCCGCGCCAGGGCCGCGTGCTGTCGATGCTGCCGGCAATGCTGCTTTACCTGGTCTTCTTCCTGCTGCAAACCTCGATTAAGTCGAACGGCGGCAAAGGTAAAATGGACCCGATGATCTGGATGTGGGGCATCAACCTGCTCTATTTCGCGCTGGCGGTGCTGTTGAACCTGTGGGATACGGTGCCAATGCGTCGCTTCCGTGCCCGTTTTAACAAAGGAGCGGCGTGATGCAGGCGTTTGGCGTACTTGACCGTTACATCGGTAAGACGATTTTCAACACCATCATGATGACGCTGTTCATGCTGGTTTCGCTGTCGGGCATTATCAAGTTTGTCGATCAGCTGAAAAAAGCCGGGCAGGGCAGCTACGACGCGCTGGGCGCCGGGCTCTATACCCTGCTCAGCGTGCCGAAAGACGTGCAGATATTCTTCCCGATGGCGGCGCTGCTCGGGGCGCTGCTTGGCCTCGGCGCGCTGGCACAGCGCAGCGAACTGGTGGTGATGCAGGCCTCAGGCTTCACCCGTCTGCAGGTGGCGCTGGCGGTAATGAAAACCGCTATCCCGCTGGTTCTGCTGACGATGGCGATGGGGGAATGGGTTGCGCCGCAGGGCGAGCAGATGGCGCGTAACTACCGCGCTCAGCAGATGTACGGCGGCTCGCTGCTTTCCACTCAGCAGGGCCTGTGGGCGAAAGACGGCCACAATTTTGTCTATATCGAACGGGTTAAAGGTAACGACGAGCTGGGCGGCGTGAGCATTTACGCCTTCAACGATGCGCGTCGTCTGCAGTCGGTCCGCTACGCCGCGTCGGCGAAATTTGATAGCGAGAATAAGGTCTGGCGCCTGTCGCAGGTCGATGAGTCCAACCTCACCGACCCGAAACAGATTACCGGTTCGCAGATGGTCAGCGGCACCTGGAATACCAAGCTGACGCCGGACAAGCTGGGCGTGGTGGCGCTGGATCCCGACGCGCTGTCGATTAGCGGCCTGCATAACTACGTCACCTATCTGAAGTCCAGCGGTCAGGACCCTGGCCGCTACCAGCTCAATATGTGGAGCAAGATCTTCCAGCCGCTGTCGGTAGCGGTAATGATGCTGATGGCGCTGTCGTTTATCTTTGGTCCGCTGCGCAGCGTGGCGATGGGCGTGAGGGTGGTGACGGGGATTAGCTTCGGCTTTATCTTCTACGTTCTGGACCAGATTTTCGGTCCGCTGACCCTGGTCTACGGCATTCCGCCGATCATCGGCGCGCTGCTGCCGAGCGCCAGCTTCTTCCTGATAAGCCTCTGGCTGATGATGAGAAAAAGCTAGCGCACTTCCCCCTCTCCGGCGCGGAGAGGGGGCACTAACCTACCGTTTTCGCCCGCCGAGCAAGCTTCCCAGCATCCCCCTCACTATCTGATTCGTCACCTGACGCACCGCGCTTTTGGCCGCCGTTTGCACAATACCGTCGCGCTTGCCGCCGCGCGGGCCGGTGGTGCCAAACAGAATATCCTTCAGGCCGCCGAGCAGGCCGTCGTCGGCGCTGCTCTGCTGGCCGCTGGCCGGCGGCGCATCCTGCTGCTCGGTGGTGGCCTGTACCCCTTTTTGCAGCATTTCAAACGCCGACTCGCGATCGACCTCCTCCTCGTATTTTCCGTACAGCGCGGAGTGGTTAATCAGCCCGTTACGCTCGTCGTCCGTCACCGGCCCCATCCGCGAGCAGGGGGCGATAACCATCGCGCGCTCTACCACCGAAGGGCTGCCTTTTTCGTCGAGGAAGGAAACCAGCGCCTCGCCGGTGCCCAGCTCCTGAATCGCCTGTTCGGTACTGAACGCCGGATTGGCGCGCATGGTTTGCGCCGCCGTTTTTACCGCCTTCTGATCCTTTGGCGTGAAGGCGCGCAGGGCGTGCTGCACCCGGTTACCCAGCTGGCCGAGCACCGCGTCGGGGATATCCGCCGGGTTTTGCGAAACGAAGTAAACCCCCACAGCCTTGGAGCGAATAAGGCGGATAACCTGTTCAATTTTATCGAGTAAAACCTGCGGCGCGTCGTTAAACAGCAGGTGCGCCTCGTCGAAGAAAAAGACCAGCTTCGGTTTGTCCAGATCGCCGGCTTCCGGCAGGCGCTCGTAGAGCTCCGAGAGCATCCACAGCAGGCTGGCCGCGTACAGCTTCGGCATCTGATACAGCTTTTCAGCGCTGAGGATATTAATCACCCCTTTGCCGCTGGCATCAACGCGCATCCAGTCCGCGATATCCAGCATCGGCTCGCCGAAGAAGTGCTCCGCCCCCTGCTGCTCAAGCGTCAGCAGGCCGCGCTGGATAGCTCCCACCGAGGCGCTGCTGATGTTGCCGTACTGGTTCTGGAAGCTTTTCGCGTTATCGCCGATGTACTGGGTAATGGCGCGCAGATCTTTAAAGTCGAGCAGCAGCAGGCCGCGGTCGTCGGCGATGCGGAAAATGATATTCAGCACCCCGGACTGGACCTCGTTGAGGTTCAGCAGGCGCGCCAGCAGCAGCGGGCCGAGGTCGGAGACCGTGGCGCGAAGCGGGTGGCCTTTCTCGCCGAAAATATCCCACACTACCACCGGGTTAGCGTGCGGCTGCCAGTCGCTGACGCCGATTTTTTCCAGCCGCGCCTGCAGCTTTTCGCTGCTCTGGCCCGCCTCGGCGATACCGGTGAGGTCACCCTTCACGTCGGCCATAAATACCGGCACGCCGATTTCGGAAAAGGACTCCGCCAGCTTCTGCAGCGTGACGGTTTTACCGGTCCCGGTAGCCCCGGTGATCAGGCCGTGACGGTTGGCCATTCCGGGGAGTAGATGCAGCTGTTTTTCCAGCGTACGCGCAATCAGCAGGGGTGAGCTCATGGTCGATTCCTCCATTTATCCTGCGTCGATTATAGGCAACCTGGCCGCAAAAAGACGCAGGGAATCGCCACTTTAGGGCGGAGTCGGCGTTTATTTTCTTCAGGCGCAGCGCTGCTGGATCAGCGCGATGCTCTGCTCAACCTCACGACGGATATCCTCTTCACGCCAGTTTGCCAGCTCCGGGGCAAACGGCTCGAAGGCGTAAACGCCCCGATAGCCGCGCGCCTCGAGGTTTTTGACCTGCTCGCAGGTCTGCAGTCTGTCGCGCGGCGTCAGCATGATGCGCTCATCGTCGGTGAGCTCCTCGCGCGGGCGGGTATCCTCGACGCCGGAGAGGTGGACCAGGCCGATAGCGTCGATCTCCAGCTGGCTAAACTCCTCATCCGCCTGCGGGTAGAGATGGTGGTGGAAGGTATCGATCAGCAGCTTAAACGGCACGCGGGCATCGTGAATAAGCGTTTGCGCCTGCGCCGCCGAGCGCAGCGAGCTTTGCGGAAAGCCCAGCGGCTCAACCAGCCCGTTGATGCCGTAAAAAGAGAACAGCGGCGCCAGCTCGCGAAGCGCGCTCAGCGTCTCGTCGGTGGAGACCGCGCGGCCGTCGTTGAGCGGGCAGAGCACCAGCGACTTCGCGCCAACGGCCTGCGCCTCCTTCAGCAGGGATTCGGTCAGGCTGCGTACCTCCGGCGTACGGCAGTTGAAGGGATAAACCGCATTGATGGTCAGAATCTCAATATGGTAGCGCTCGGCCAGTTCGCGCACCTGGCGGGCGCTGAGGTCGTCCGTCACCTTTGCGCCGGGGAGATCGTTGCGCAGCTCGACCTTGTTCAGCCCGAGGCTGTTCACCAGGCGAAAGAAGGACTCGATATTCAGCGAAGGGGCGATCTTGCGATTAATGCAGAAGCGGTGCTGGGCAATGGTCATTTTACTCTCCGGGAACAGGATGAAGTGGCTTCGTTCGATTACCCTCTAGTCAAAACGTTTATTCCAAAATTGGCAATGCGTGAAATAGTGATTGTTTGAGCCGCCTCGCAAAATAGCGTGCGCAAAAGGGACGATACGTGCCGGGCCGAAGTGCCGCAGCGTCTGTTTCCGTGCGATCGCGCTTTCTTGCAGGAACAGAAGCGTTATTGCTGAAAATTGCGACCATCATCACCAAATTAGAATTTCATTTTATATCTGTGTTGAAATATAAATTTCATTTTACTACGGTTATAGCACAGCAAAATCGGAGATGGGCCGCAGCGTTGGCCTTCCACACCATGAGGCGAGAACATGACGATCACAGGAAACTTTATTGGCGGGCAGACCGTTACCAGCAGCAGCAATGAAACGATGCCGGTGTTTGACCCGGCGACGGGCAAAGTGGTGCGCGAAGTCACGCTCTCCACCGCCCAGGAGGTCTCTGACGCCATTCAGGTCGCGCGCGACGCGTTTGAAGGCTGGTCGCGTACTACGCCCCTGCGCCGTGCCCGGGTGCTGTTCAACTTTAAAATGCTGCTGGAACAACATGCCGAAGAGCTGGCGGGGATCATCGTGAGCGAGCACGGTAAAGTGTGGTCGGATGCGCTGGGCGAGCTGACCCGCGGCCTGGAAGTGGTTGAGTTTGCCTGCGGGATCCCGCACCTGATTAAAGGCGAGTATTCATCCGACGTCGGTACCGGCGTCGACAGCTACTCCCTGATGCAGCCGCTGGGCGTGGTGGCGGGGATTACGCCGTTTAACTTCCCGGCAATGGTGCCGATGTGGATGTTCCCGCTGGCGCTGGCCTGCGGCAACAGCTTTATCCTCAAGCCGCCTGCGCTGGCGCCTACCGCGGCGGTACGTCTTGCGGAGCTGCTCAAAGAGGCGGGCCTGCCGGATGGCGTCTTTAACGTGATCCATTGCAGCAACGAAGATGCCGGGCAGCTTTACACCGACCCGCGCATTGCGGCGGTCAGCTTTGTCGGCTCCTCCGGCGTGGCGGAGTATATCTACAAAACCGCCAGCGCTCACGGCAAGCGCGTGCAGGCCTTCGGCGCGGCGAAAAACCATGCGATCGTCATGCCGGATGCGGACCTCGATGCCACGGTGAACGCGATTATGGGCGGCGCGTTTGGGTCGGCGGGAGAACGCTGCATGGCGCTGCCGGTGGTGGTTGCCGTCGGCGATGAAACCGCGGACAAGCTGATTGCCCGCCTCCAGCCGCTGGTGCAGGCGCTGAAGGTCGGCCCTGGCTGCATGCGCGGTAAAGAAGAGAACGAAATGGGCCCGGTAGTTTCCGACAGCCATCAGAAAAAAGTGCTGGGCTATATTGATAAGGGCGTCAGCGAAGGCGCGACGCTGGTCGTCGACGGCCGTAAGCCGCGGGTGCCTGGTTACGATGAGGGTTACTATGTTGGCGGGACGCTGTTTGATAACGTGACGCCGGAGATGACTATCTGGCGGGAAGAGATTTTCGGGCCGGTGCTGGGGATTGTGCGCGTCGCCGACTATCACAGCGCGCTGGAGCTGGTGAACAGCCACGAGTTTGGCAACGGCAGCGCCGTCTTTACCAGCAGCGGCCACACCGCGCGTGAATTCGTCCATGACGTGCAGGCCGGGATGGTCGGGGTCAACGTGCCGGTGCCGGTACCGATGGCGTTCCACAGCTTTGGCGGCTGGAAGCGCTCGGTCTTCGGCGCCCTGAACGTCCACGGGCCGGACGGCGTGCGTTTCTACACGCGCATGAAAACCGCCACCGTCCGCTGGCCGGAAGGGCAGCAAACCGTATCTGAATTCAGCATGCCGACGTTAGGCTAATCGGCGAAGGAGAGCGCCATGTCGTTACTGGCTAAATCGCAAAAAGAGGGGCAGATCCAGCACATTACGCCGCAAAGCGCCGGCTGGCGCTATATCGGCTTTGACGTCTGGATGCTGAAAAAGGGGCAGAGCGTGACGCTGGAAAGCGGCGAACGCGAGCTGTGCCTGGTGCTGGTTGCCGGGCTTGCTTCGGTCAAAACGACGAAGGCCGACTTCCCGGACCTCGGGCAGCGGATGTCGCCGTTTGAGCGCACGCCGCCGTGGTCGGTCTACGTGCCGCCGCAGGATAAAGTCGAGGTTACCGCCGATTCCGATCTCGAGCTGGCGGTCTGCAGCGCGCCGGGTAAGGGGAGCTTCCCGGCGCGGGTGATTCGCCCGCAGGAGGTTGGCGTTGAGCATCGCGGCAAAGGGCGCAACCAGCGCCGGGTGCATAATATTCTGCCGGACAGCGCGCAGGCTGACTGCCTGCTGGTGGTCGAGGTCTACACCGATGAGGGGGCCACCAGCTCGTGGCCGTCGCACAAGCACGATACCGCGCTTCCGGGCCGCGAGACCCAGCTGGAGGAGACCTACTATCACCGCTTCGACCCGCCGCAGGGCTTTGCCTTCCAGCGCGTCTATACCGATGACCGCAGCCTGGACGCCTGCATGGCGCCCTACAACCACGACGTGGTGATGGTGCCGCGCGGCTATCATCCGGTGGCGGCGATTGCCGGCTATGACAGCTACTATCTGAACGTGATGGCCGGGCCGGATCGCCGGTGGCTGTTTAGCTGGGAAGAGGATCACGCGTGGATCAATAGCCCCGACTATCCTCGCCACGACTGATACGCCATCAACGCGACGCAGGGCCGGTTAGATTTGCTAACCGGCCTTTTTTGTTGCCTGAGCGTTCCCGGTCGCGCGACCCGGGCCGACAACGGGCCGTCGGGGCGGGCGGGGCGAATTTGCACAACGTCGCCTGACTGGACGGGATGACAAGGCGTGCGGCGCCAGCCCGGATAAGGCGCCGACGCCGCCATCCGGGGAGAAGAGAGAACGTTTGGTCGTGGTCGCCCGGACGGGCGAGCGCGCCGCCTCCGGGGAGGCGGCGCCTCAGGCCTGCTGCTGGGCCTGCGGATCTTTACTGCTGTTGAGGGCCAGCGAAACCGCCAGCGTCTGGGCGAGACAGAGCGAAGCCACCTGCGAGCGGAACCCGTCAACCTGGGCCTCGCGCACCACGAAGCAGACGTCGCTGAAGGCCGCGAGCGGGCTAACCTGGCTGTCGGTGATGGCAATCTGCCGCGCCTTGCGCTGAGCGCCGAGCTCAACCAGCTCAACCACCTCGCGGGCGTAAGGCGAGAAGCTGACCGCCACCACCACGTCTTTCGGGCCGACCAGGCTCAGCTGTTCGGTAAACATGCCGCCGAGTCCGTCGATCAGGAAGGCCTTGCGGTCAAGGTGGCGCAGGGCGTAGGTCAGATAGGAGGCGACGCTAAACGAGCGGCGCAGGCCGATAACGTAGATATTCTCCGCTTCCGCCAGCAGGGCTACCGCGCGCTCAAGATCGTCGCCCGAGGTCTGCATGGCAAGCTGCTGCAGCGCCTGGGTGTTGACCATGGTAAACATATTGAGAATTTCGGTCGGCGTTTCCGGCGGCGAGCTCTCATCGCTGGTGGTCTGGCGGAACAGGCGCGCGCGCTCGGTATAGTTGGCGGTCTCTTCCATCAGATGCTGTCTGAACATCTGCTTCATTTCGTTAAAGCCGCTGAAGCCAAAAGCATTAGCGAAACGAATCAGGGTGGATGGCGGAACGTCGGCCTGCTGGGCAATAGAGGCTACGGTATCGAAAGCCACGCTATTGCTGTTATCCAGAATATAGCGCGCCACCTGTTTTAAGCGTTTGCTTAACGTCTCGTAGCGACGCCTGATCTCATCCTGCAGGATGGTAAGTTGGGTTGGATTATTGGCCATAAATTGCGCTCTGATGAAATGAAAGAAATATAACTTCCAGTGTACCAAATGAAGCGAATTTTTCATTTTTTGCGATGAAATACGCGATTCATTTCACGAAGAAAGCGAAAAAGCCCGCACCGGAGGGGGAAGGTGCGGGCTGAACAGGATTAGCCGCGGGCTTCGCGCCAGTAGCCGATAAGCGCCAGGTAGTTGCGTTTCACCTCATCGATCAGCGCCTCATCGCTAAGCTCGCCCTGCATCCAGCGGCGTGAAGGCTGACCAAAGATGGTACGCCCGACGGCAAAGCCTTTGATGATAGGGTGGTTCGCGGCCTCGGCGAATCCGGCGCGCAGGCGATCGGGCGGCGCGTCGAGGCCAAGGATCAGGATCCCGCGGCACAGGCTATCTTCGCGTTCGATCAGCGCGGCGATCTTCTCCCAGTTCGCGCTGGAGAGCGGCGGCAGTTTCCACCAGTCGGGCTGGATACCGAGCCGGTAAAAATGTTCCAGCATGGCGTAATAGTGGCGCTCGTCCTTATCCGGACCGCTTTCCGGCAGGATCACTTCCAGCAGCAGCTCGTGCCCGGACTTATTGCAGGCCTGCCAGACCTCCAGCAGCAGCGCATCCTGCTCGGCGCGCAGCGCCGCCGGGTCGGCCGGATGATAGAAGACCAGGCACTTAACCACCTGTTCCAGCGGCCAGTCGATCAGCTGGGAGCCGATATTACCGTGCTCAAGACGCAGCGGGCGAGAGCCCGGCAGCTCGATTGGCCGCCCGATCCACCAGCCTTTGCCGGTAATGGCGTTCAGCGCGCGCTGGCCGTAGGTGCCATCGGCGAGGATACCGCTGCGCCGATCGAGCCCGGCCTCCTGCGCCGCCGCTTCGGCGGCGGCCAGCAGCAGCAGCTTGAGCTGCGGGATGCAGGCCGTGTCGCGACCGGTTTCCTGCACCAGCTCCGCCAGCTGCTTGCGGTGGTCAAAGGCGAAGATGCACAGCTCAGGCCACTGCTGGCGGCGGCTGGTCACCCGATGGAGATGGTTCAGGCGCGCGTCGAGGTCCGGGCGCGGGACCGATTCCGCGCGCAGCAGATAGTCATCCAGCTCCACTTTCGTCGGCATCGCCGGCGCGCAGCCGTGGCGAGAGACCACCAGCGCCCCGCAGGCGTTAGCGTAGCGGCAGGCCTGCTCCCAGCCCTCATCGTTCAGCCAGCCGCGCAGCAGGCCGGACATAAAGGCATCGCCGGCGCCCAGTACGTTGAGCACCTCCACCCGCACGCCCTGCTGCAGCGGCACGCTGTCCCAGCCGTCGGGGATCTCGCCTTCCAGCACCACGCAGCCCATCGGGCCGCGCTTGCACACCAGGGTGGCTTTGGTGGCGTGGCGGACGTTTTTCAGCGCCGTCAGCGTATCGGTGCTGCCGCCGGCAATATGAAACTCTTCTTCTGTACCGACCACTAAATCGAACAGATGTAGCACTTCCTGCAGCTGACGGGTGACGGAACCGGAAGCAATGAAACGCGTTTCACCGTCGCCGGGCGAGGTTAATCCCCAAAGAACCGGGCGATAGTCGATATCCAGCGCCGTCCGCAGGCCGTGGCGGCGGGCGTACTCCAGCGCTTTCAGCACCGCTGCGCGGGTGTTGGCATGCGAAAGGTGCGTACCGGTGATCGCCAGCGCCCGGGAGGAGGCGATGTACTCTTCCTTAATATCTTCCGGCGTCAGCGCCATATCGGCGCAGTTGTCGCGGTAAAAAATGAGCGGGAAGGTTTCCTGATCTTTAATCCCCAGCATCACCAGCGCGGTAAGGCGCTGCTGGTCGGTTATCAGGTATTCGGTATCGACCCCGGCACGGCTTAGCGTTTCCCGTAAAAAGCGGCCATTGTGCTCATCACCCACGCGGGCAAGCATTGCCGATTTTAATCCCTGAATGGCGGTGCCAAAGGCCACGTTGCCCGAGGAGCCGCCCAGATATTTAGAGAAACTGGCGACATCTTCCAGCCTTGCGCCAATCTGCTGGGCATAGAGGTCGACAGCCACCCGGCCAATACAGATGACGTCGAGCCGCTTTACTGCTGCATTCATAGCTAGGGTTTCCTTTTGCATGTCTGCTGTACGGAAGGGTCGATATCGACGAGGTCTCCACAAACAGCCTGAGAGTGAACGATTCCCCTTAGTTTGAGAAATAAATATTTCATTTGCAAATTGGATCGAAATTAAAAAACCAAAAGTGTGAGGGATCTACCACTCTGCGGCGCCGGGCACCATTATACAAAGGTTTGCCGGTGCCGGCTGCTCTTGCATGAAAAAGGGTGAGTAATAAGCATCTTTATACCTGATTTTTAAAAGGATATTTGCCTGTGGCACGACGTGGAATGGGAGGCGGGTTGCGCGCCGATGTCGATGAAACGAGTGAAATGCGCCGAGAGTTTGATCCTTCTCGCAAAATGAAATGTTTTTTCTGTATTTATGTTTAATGAAAAAAATGTTTGCCTATAATCCAACAGTATTCCAGTGGCCGTTAACGATTTCCCTCTACCTCTTCCGGTATCGCCGCAGGGGCAAAAGCGCTAACCCACACACAAATACTGAACAATAAGGATTGTGCAACATGGGCAAACTGAGACTGACAATGGCGCAGGCGCTGGTGAAGTTCCTTGATAACCAGTATCTGGAAGTCGATGGCGAAGAGCATAAATTCGTCAAAGGTATTTTTGCCATCTTCGGCCACGGCAACGTGCTGGGGCTGGGCCAGGCGCTGGAGCAGGACAGCGGCGAAATGCGGGTATTCCAGGGGCGTAACGAGCAGGGGATGGCGCACGCGGCGACCGGCTTTGCCAGACAGTCTCTGCGCCGGCAGATCATCGCCTGCACCTCCTCCGTGGGGCCGGGTGCCGCCAACATGATTACCGCCGCGGCCACCGCGACCGCCAACCGTATTCCTCTGCTGCTGCTGCCCGGCGACGTCTTTGCGACCCGTCAGCCCGACCCCGTCCTGCAGCAGGTTGAACAGAGCTATGACCTGAGCATCAGCACCAACGACGCGTTTCGCGCGGTGAGCAAATACTGGGACCGTATTACGCGCCCGGAGCAGCTGATGAGCGCCTGTATTAACGCGATGCGCGTTCTGACCGACCCGGCAGAGACCGGCGCCGTGACCCTCTGTCTGCCGCAGGACGTTCAGGGCGAAGCCTGGGATTATCCGCTCTCTTTCTTTGCCCGACGCGTGCATCGGCTCGATCGTCGCCCGGCCAGCGCCGCGCAGCTGGCGGACGCGCTGGCGGCGATTAAGGCCAGCCGCAAGCCGCTGATTATCTGCGGCGGCGGGGTGAAGTACGCCGGTGCCGGCGAGGCGCTGTCCCGCTTTGCCGAACGCTACGGCATCCCCTTTGCGGAAACGCAGGCCGGGAAAGGCTCGGTGGTCTCCTCCCATCCGCTGAACGTTGGCGGGGTGGGCGAAACCGGCTGCCTGGCGGCCAACCTGCTGGCGAAAGAGGCCGACTTAGTGATCGGTGTCGGCACCCGCTTCAGCGATTTCACCACCGCCTCAAAATGGCTTTTCCAGCATCCCGGCGTGCGCTTCCTCAACGTCAACGTCAGCAATTTTGACGCCTGGAAGCTGGACGGGATCCCGCTGCTGGCCGATGCCCGCGAAGCGCTCACCGCGCTGGACGACGCGCTGGCGGGAGAGTCCTGGCAGGCGGAATGGGGAGCGCAGATCGACAGCGTTCAGAGCCGCCAGCTGAAAGAGACCCAGCGCGTCTATCAGGCGGTATGGCAGGAGGAGTCCTTCGTCCCGGAAATTGACGACCGCCTGGATCGCGATGCGGTGTACCGCGAATTCCGCCAGATCACGGATTCAACCTTAACGCAGTGCAGCGTGCTGGGCGTGCTGAACGAAACGCTGGCCTCCGACGCGGTGATCGTGGCGGCGGCGGGCAGCCTGCCCGGCGATCTGCAGCGCGTCTGGCGCAACCGGGCGACCAACACCTATCACGTTGAGTACGGCTACTCCTGCATGGGCTACGAGGTGAATGCCGCGCTGGGCGTGAAGCTGGCGCAGCCGCAAAGCGAGGTCTATTCGCTGGTGGGCGACGGCTCATTCATGATGCTGCACTCCGAGCTGGTCACCTCTTTACAGGAGCGCGCCAAGATCAACATCGTGCTGCTCGATAACATGGCCAACGGCTGTATTAACAACCTGCAGATCGAGCACGGTATGGACAGCTTCGGCACCGAGTTCCGCTACCGCTCGGCGGAGAGCGGGCGGCTGCAGGGCGGCCTGGTGCCGGTCGATTTCGCGACCATCGCCGCGGGCTACGGCTGCAAAACCTGGCGCGTCACCACCCTTGATGAACTGCGCCAGGCGCTGGACGCCGCGCGTCGCGAAACGGTCAGCACGCTGATTGATATTAAAGTGCTGCCGAAAACCATGGTGCATAAGTACGGCAGCTGGTGGAACGTCGGCGTGGCCCAGACGGCGCTGTCCGAGCGGATCCGCAAAGTCGCAGAGCAGATTAATGAAAAACGCGCCGAGGCGCGGGATTACTAAAACAGAACACTTACCCTGAACCCTACAGAACCGCGGGAGAACACTATTATGTCACTCAGATTAGGCGTCATCGGCGCAGGCGCCATTGGTAAAGAGCATATCCGTCGCTGCACGCAGGTATTACAGGGGGCCACGGTGGTGGCCGTTTCGGACATCAATGCCGACAACGCGCGGGCGGCGGTTGCGCTGCCCGGCGTTCACGCTGAAGTCTACGCCGACGGCCACGACGTGATTAACGCCAGCGACGTTGACGCTATCCTGGTGACCTCATGGGACCCGACCCACGAAGAGTACACCCTCGCGGCGATTGCCGCCGGCAAGCCGGTATTTTGCGAAAAGCCGCTGGCGATGAGCGCCGAAGGCTGCCGCCGCATTGTCGATGCCGAAATAAAAGCCGGCCGCAGGCTGGTACAGGTCGGCTTTATGCGTCCGTACGATGAAGGCTACCTGGCGCTGAAAAAAGTAATTGATGACGGCGACATTGGCGCGCCGCTGATGCTGAAGTGCGCGCACCGCAACCAGAGCGTCGGCGAGAACTACACCACCGATATGGCGATCACCAACACCCTGATCCACGAGCTGGACGTGCTGCGCTGGCTGCTGAACGATGACTATCGCTCGGTGCAGGTTCGCTTCCCGCGCGCCACTTCCCACACCCACGCCCGGCTGAGAGATCCGCAGATCGTCTCGTTTGAAACCAAAAAAGGCGCCCTGATCGACGTCGAGGTTTTCGTCAACTGCCAGTACGGCTATGACATTCAGTGCGAAGTGGTGGGCGAAACCGGGATTGCGCGCCTGCCGGAACCCTCGGCGGTGCAGATGCGCAAGGCGGCGAACCTCTCAACCCCGATCCTCACCGACTGGAAAGACCGCTTTATCAAAGCCTACGATGTCGAGCTGCAGGCCTTTATCAACGACGTGCAGGCCGGCAGGCTGCAGGGCCCGTCGGCGTGGGATGGCTATGCCGCCTCCGTCGCCGCCGACGCCTGCCTGCAGGCGCAGGAAAGCACCGGGCCGGTCGCGGTCGCGCTGCCGGAGTGCCCGGCTTTCTATCAGCGCTAAGCGCGGCCGCGTCTGCGCAACCTCTGCAAACAGGACTCGACGATGAAAATTGCCTTTGATGTGGATGTGATTAAAGACCTCGGGATTAGCGGGATGGTGCATCAGGTAGCGGAGTGGGGCTACCGCTATATTGAGCAGTCGCCGCACCCGCAGATTAACCCGTTCTATAAGCACCCGCGCGCCGGTCGCGAAGTGATTGCCGAGTACAGGCAGGCGCTGCGCGACACCGGCGTTGAGCTCTCTTCATTTATCTGCGTCTATCGCTGGTCGGGTCCGGATGAAGCGCGTCGCCAGGCGGCGGTAAAAAACTGGAAGCGGCTGATCGAAGTCGCGGTGGAGATGGGCGTCCAGGTGATCAACACCGAGTTCTCCGGCGATCCCAACCAGCCGGAGATCTGCGAAGAGATGTTCTATCGCTCGATGGAGGAGCTGCTGCCGATCTTTGAGCGCGAAGGCATTCGCGTCGAGATCCAGGCCCATCCGTGGGACTTCTGCGAAGAGAACAACGAAACCGTCGATATCGTGAAGTCGTTCCGCAGCGACAACGTGAAGTACGTGTACAGCGTGCCGCACACCTTCTTTTATGACAAAGGGAAAGGCGACGTGGAGAAGATGCTGCGCTACGCCGGCGACGATCTCTCCCACGTGCTGATCGCCGATACCCGCAACCATACCAGGCACTGCCGTTACATCGTTAACCCGCCGGGCGTTGATGCCGCCGTGCACCAGCACGTGGGCGTCGGCGAAGGGGACGTAGATTTCAACGCGCTGTTCCGCACGCTGCGCGAGATGAAATTTGCCGAACGGACGTTCAAAGTCGGCGGCGAGCCGATTGTGGCCGCCTCCCTGTTCGGCTACCCGGAGAAGATGAAGTACCAGGCAGTGGAAACCCGTGAACTCATCGAACGTGAATTGCTGCGTCGTTAAGGCGCGGCGGCAGGAGCAACCTAATGAACAAAGATAATATCAAACTCGCTATCGCCCCGATCGGCTGGACTAACGACGACATGCCGGAGCTGGGCGGCGAAAATACCTTCCAGCAGATCGTCAGCGAAATGGCGCTGGCGGGCTTTAGCGGCAGCGAAGTCGGCAGTAAATATCCCCGCGATCCGGCGGTGCTGCAGCCGATGCTGGCGATCCGCGGTATCCAGATCTGCAACGCCTGGTTTAGCACCTTTTTTGCCGACGGGCAGCGCGAGAAAACCATTGATGAATTCGTTAACCATATGAATTTCCTCCATGCGATGGGGGCGAAGGTGATCGGCTGCTCCGAGCAGAGCGGCAGCATCCAGGGGCTGGACAAGCCGATTCTGGCCGACGCCAAGCCGTGCTTTAGCGAAGAGGAGTGGCAGCGGGTTGCCGAGGGCTACAACACCCTGGGGCGCCTGGCCGCGGAAAAAGGGATGCAGGTTTGCCTGCACCACCACATGGGAACCGGCGTTCAAACGACGGCAGAGATCGATAAGTTTATGTCGCTGGTGGATGACGGCGTCTTCCTGCTGTACGACACCGGCCACGCCTGGTACTCCGAAGGCGGCGAAGAGCCGATGCTGGCGATCCTCAAAAAATATCTGCCGCGTATCAACCACGTGCACCTGAAGGACGTGCGCCCGGCGGTGATTGAGCAGGTGCGCCGCGAGGGGCTTTCCTTCCTCGACGGCGTGAAGAAGGGCACCTTTACCGTGCCCGGCGACGGCACAATTGATTTCCGTCCGGTATTTAAGCTGCTGGATGATTTTGGCTACAAGGGCTGGATGGTGGTGGAAGCCGAGCAGGATCCTGCGCTGGCCAACCCCTTCGAATATGCGCTGAAGGCGCGGAAATATATTCGCGAAACGGCAGGAATTTAATCGTTGCTTCACTTCAGGCCATGCAGCAGCGTGGCCTGCTTTTTCCCGGCGCTGTGCGCTAATCAAATAAACACGTCAGTGAGGCCATCGCCTCTGCATTCAGACCAGAGCGGATCTCCCCCTACAAGGCAGGTTACTGGAGTCTTTTATGTCAAAGGAACAATATCTCACCCTCAACAGGGCCTCGGGGCCCAATAGCGACGCCCCGACCACGCCGTTTGTGAAGGTCGTTGCGCTGATAGCAACGCTCGGCGGTTTGCTGTTCGGCTACGATACCGGCGTTATCTCCGGCGCATTGCTGTTTATGGGCAATGAGCTGCATCTCACCCCGTTCACCACCGGCCTGGTGACCAGCTCGCTGCTGTTCGGTGCCGCGTTCGGCGCGCTGCTTTCCGGCTATATGGCCAGCGCGGCGGGTAGAAAGAAAATCATCCTCTGGCTGGCGGTTATCTTCGCCATTGGCGCCATCGGTACCGCGCTGGCGCCCGACGTGAGCTGGATGATTTTCTTTCGCCTGGTGCTCGGCGTGGCGGTTGGCGGCGCGGCGGCGACCGTGCCGGTCTATATCGCCGAAATGGCGCCGGCGAACAGGCGCGGTCAGCTGGTGACGCTGCAGGAGCTGATGATTGTCTCGGGCCAGCTGCTGGCCTATATCTCGAACGCGGGTTTCCACGCCGTGTGGGGCGGGGAGAGTACCTGGCGCTGGATGCTGGCGGTCGCCACGCTGCCCGCCGTGCTGCTGTGGTTTGGCATGATGTTTATGCCGGATTCGCCGCGCTGGTACGCGATGAAAGGGCGCCTGGCGGAAGCGCGCCGGGTTCTGGAGCGCACCCGCCGCAAAGAGGACGTCGAATGGGAGCTGATGGAGATTAGCGAAACCCTCGACGAGCAGCGCAGTCTCGGCAAGCCGCGGTTCCGCGAAATTATGACCCCGTGGCTGTTTAAGCTGTTTATGATTGGTATCGGTATTGCCGTTATTCAGCAGCTTACCGGCGTAAACACCATTATGTACTACGCGCCAACGGTGCTGACGTCGGTGGGGATGAGCGATAACGCCGCGCTGTTTGCCACCATCGCCAACGGGGTTGTGTCGGTATTGATGACCTTTGTCGGCATCTGGATGCTGGGTAAAATTGGCCGCCGGACGATGACCATGATCGGCCAGTTTGGCTGTACCGCCTGCCTGGTGTTTATCGGCGCGGTGAGCTATTTGCTGCCGGAAACCGTCAACGGCCAGCCGGACGCGCTGCGGGCCTATATGGTGCTGGTGGGCATGCTGCTGTTCCTCAGCTTCCAGCAGGGGGCGCTGTCGCCGGTGACCTGGCTGCTGCTGTCGGAGATTTTCCCCACCCGCCTGCGCGGGATCTTTATGGGCGGGGCGGTGTTCTCAATGTGGATCGCCAACTTCCTGATTTCGCTCTTCTTCCCGATACTGCTGTCGTGGATTGGCCTCTCCGGAACCTTCTTTATCTTCGCCGGGATCGGCGTGTTTGGCGCGCTGTTCGTCATTAAATGCGTGCCGGAAACCCGCAACCGCAGCCTCGAGCAGATTGAGCACTATCTGCAGGACCGGCTTGATACCAGCGAAGAGCGCAGGGCCGCGCGTAAGATGTGGGCCGAATCCCAGGCGGATAAGGCCTGAGTTAGCGTTAACCCAAGCATCCCGTCAGGCCCGGGCCTGGCGGGGAGACGGGGCTGCGGGCCCGCGCTCCTGCAGCCCTGTCGGACGCCACGCGCCACCTCGGGTATTTTCTCCTCTCGCGCCGCCCCTGCAAGAACGACGGCCGGAGGATTTTCTCCGCCTCCGCTGCGCTTAGCGGCGCTATAGATCAGCGCCGTTGCAGCATTATGTGATCCAGCCTGAAAAATCGGCACCTGCGTCCGCAACCCCATTTACCTTCCCTTTCCCGGCAGCATAGTATGATCGGTAAATAAACGAACGCTGTTCTATAATATAGAACAAAAATGTCGAGCAATGCATCAGCAAGGAGATCTCATGCAGCAGACCGTGCAGTTCTCGGGGATTATTCCGCCTGTTTCCACCATCTTTACCGTCGACGGCCAGCTTGATAAGCCGGGCTTCGCGGCGCTTATTGACGATACGATCGCCGCGGGCGTTGACGGCCTGTTCTTCCTCGGCAGCGGCGGGGAGTTCTCGCAGCTCGGCACCGAAGAGCGCAAGGCGGTTGCGGCGTTCGCCATTGGCCACGTCGATCGGCGGGTGCCGGTTCTGATTGGCACCGGCGGCACCAACGCGCGGGAGACCGTTGAGCTCAGCCAGCATGCGCAGGCGGCGGGAGCTGACGGCATTGTGGTGATTAACCCCTACTACTGGAAAGTGTCGGAACAGAACCTGATCCGTTACTACCAGCAGGTGGCGGACTGCGTCACGCTGCCGGTGATCCTGTATAACTTCCCGGCGCTCAGCGGCCAGGACCTGACGCCGGTGCTGGTCAAAACCCTGGCGGATTCACGCAGCAATATCGTCGGCATCAAAGACACCATCGATTCTGTTGCCCACCTGCGCAGCATGATCCTGACCGTAAAATCGGCGCACCCGAACTTCTCGGTGCTCTGCGGCTACGACGATCACCTGTTCAATACGCTGCTGCTGGGCGGCGACGGGGCGATCTCGGCCAGCGCTAACTTTGCGCCGCAGCTGTCGGTGAAGCTGCTGCAGGCCTTCCGCGACGGCGACCTGGCGCAGGCGGCAAGCTATCATCAGACGCTGCTGCAAATCCCGCAGATCTACCAGCTCGATACGCCGTTCGTGAACGTGATTAAAGAGGCGACGGTCCTGTGCGGCCGGCCGCTGTCAACGCACGTGCTGCCGCCGGCCTCGCCGCTGAGTGAGGCCGGCAAGGCGCAGCTCAAAGCGCTGCTGCAACGGCTCAAGCTCTGCTGATACGGAAAAAGACGATGACCATCGACAAGATTTTCACTCCGCAGGACGATGCATTCTATGCGGTCACTACCCACGCCGCCGGCCCTCAGGGCGCGCTGCCGCTGACGCCGCAGATGCTGATGGAGTCGCCGAGCGGCAACCTGTTCGGCATGACGCAGAACGCTGGCATGGGCTGGGACGCCAACAAGCTGACGGGGAAAGAGGTGCTGATCGTCGGCACCCAGGGCGGCATTCGCGCCGGCGACGGCCGGCCGATCGCGCTGGGCTACCATACCGGGCACTGGGAGATTGGCCTGCAGATGCAGGCGGCGGCAAAGGAGATCACCCGCAGTGGCGGCATTCCCTTCGCCGCCTTCGTCAGCGATCCGTGCGACGGACGCTCCCAGGGCACCCACGGGATGTTCGACTCCCTGCCGTACCGCAACGACGCGGCGATCGTGTTTCGCCGCCTGATCCGCTCCCTGCCAACCCGGCGGGCGGTGATCGGCGTCGCCACCTGCGACAAGGGGCTGCCGGCGACGATGATCGCCCTGGCGGCGATGCATAATCTGCCGACGATCCTCGTGCCCGGCGGGGCGACGCTGCCGCCAACCTTTGGCGAAGATGCCGGAAAGGTGCAGACCATTGGCGCGCGCTACGCCAACCACGAGCTGTCGCTGCAGGAAGCGGCGGAACTCGGCTGCCGGGCCTGCGCGTCGCCGGGCGGCGGCTGCCAGTTTTTAGGCACCGCCGGGACCTCGCAGGTGGTGGCAGAAGCGCTGGGCATGGCGCTGCCGCACTCGGCGCTGGCCCCGTCCGGGCAGGACGTGTGGCTGGAGATCTCCCGCCAGTCGGCAAGGGCGGTGAGCGAGCTGGATAATCGCGGCATTACCACCCGCGATATCCTGACCGATAAGGCCATCGAAAACGCGATGGTGCTCCACGCCGCGTTTGGCGGCTCAACCAATCTGCTGCTGCATATTCCGGCCGTTGCCCACGCGGCGGGCTGCACCATTCCCGACGTCGAGCACTGGACGCGCATCAACCGCAAGGTCCCGCGGCTGGTCAGCGTGCTGCCCAACGGCCCGGACTACCATCCGACGGTGCGCGCGTTCCTCGCCGGCGGCGTGCCGGAAGTGATGCTGCACCTGCGCGATCTCGGCCTGCTGCACCTCGACGCCATGACGGTCACGGGCCAGACGGTCGGGGAAAACCTCGACTGGTGGCAGGCCTCTGAGCGTCGGCAGAAGTTCCGCCAGTGCCTGCTGGAGCAGGACGGCGTCGATCCGGATGACGTGATCCTGCCGCCGGAGCGCGCCAGGGCGAAAGGGCTCACCTCGACGGTGGCCTTCCCGGTGGGCAACATCGCGCCGGAAGGTTCGGTAGTCAAAGCCACGGCCATTGACCCGTCGGTGGTGGACGACGACGGCGTATACCGCCATACCGGCCGGGCGCGGGTATTTGTCTCGGAGGCGCGGGCGATCGGGGCGATTAAAAACGGCGAGATTGAGCGGGGCGATATCATGGTGGTGATCGGCGGCGGGCCGTCCGGCACCGGCATGGAGGAGACCTACCAGCTCACCTCGGCGCTGAAGCACGTGTCGTGGGGCAAAACGGTTTCGCTGATCACCGACGCGCGCTTCTCCGGCGTCTCGACCGGCGCCTGTTTTGGCCACGTGGCGCCCGAGGCGCTGGCGGGCGGGCCCATCGGCAGGCTGCGCGATAACGATATCATCGAGATCGTGGTTGACCGTCTTGCCCTGACCGGCAGCGTGAACTTTATCGGCACGGCGGAGGCGCGCCTGACGCCGGAGGAGGGCGCCCTGGCGCTGGCGGCGAGAGCGCCGCATCCGGATCTGCACCCTCACGATTTTTTACCGGACGATACGCGCCTCTGGGCCGCGCTGCAGTCGGTGAGCGGCGGCACCTGGAAAGGCTGTATTTATGATACCGATAAAATTATTGAGGTTATTAACGCCGGGAAAAAAGCCCTCGACCTATAAATAATTAAGCGGTTAATTTTAGCCTGCGGAAAATATTCCGCGGGCGAATTTTCGTTGCCCTAAAAAGTCTATTTATTGAGGATTTTGTTATTCAATAAGCCGTTAAAAATAAAAGCTAAAAATATTTATTCAGCTTCCTCTTTATCCCAACCCTAATCACAAAAACAAAAAAACATAATTCATAAATTAAAAATGGTCATTGCCGTAAAAACGAGCGGCTCATTACACTCTATTAACACGACAACGTGAATTAGGCACACGCATCACGGGTGTTTTCCTGACGACGCTGCGGGTATTTTTTTGCCCTCTTCAGGCCCCTGACGTTTGCATCATTCCACTCTCTGGGGTTGGGGATAAATATGCAATTAACCATGAAAGATAAAATTGGCTACGGGCTGGGCGACACCGCCTGCGGCTTTGTCTGGCAGGCGACGATGTTCTTGCTGGCCTATTTCTATACCGACGTCTTTGGGCTTTCCGCCGGGGTGATGGGCACGCTGTTCTTAATTTCGCGCGTGCTGGATGCCGTTACCGATCCGCTGATGGGGCTGCTGGTGGATCGCACCCGCACCCGCTACGGTCAGTTCCGCCCGTTCCTGTTGTGGGGGGCGATCCCGTTTGGCCTCGTCTGCATGCTGACCTTCTACACGCCGGACTTCTCCGCGCAGGGTAAAATCATCTATGCCAGCATCACCTATATCCTGCTGACGCTGGTGTACACCTTCGTCAACGTGCCCTACTGCGCGATGCCGGGGGTGATCACCGCCGATCCGAAAGAGCGCCACACGCTGCAGTCGTGGCGCTTTTTCCTCGCCGCCGCCGGATCGCTGGCGATCAGCGGTATCGCGCTGCCGCTGGTGGGGATCATCGGCAAGGGCAACGAGCAGGTGGGCTACTTTGGCGCGATGTGCGTGCTGGGGCTGACCGGCGTGGTGCTGCTGTACGTCTGCTTCTTTACCACCAAAGAGCGCTACACCTTTGAGGTGCAGCCGGGCGCTTCGGTGATGAAAGATCTCCGGCTGCTGTTCGGCAATACCCAATGGCGGATCATGTGCACCTTCAAAATGATGGCGACCTGTTCCAACGTGGTGCGCGGCGGGGCGACGCTCTACTTCGTCAAATACGTGATGGATCACCCGGAGATGGCGATGCAGTTTCTGCTGTACGGCAGCATCGCCACCATGTTCGGCTCGCTGGCCTCGTCGCGCCTGCTAGGGCGCTTCGATCGGGTGAAGGCCTTCAAAGGGATTATCGTCGTCTATTCGCTGTTAAGCCTGCTGCTGTTCTTTATCCCTGCCGAACAGATTGGGCTGATTTTCGCGCTCAACATCGTTTTCCTGTTCATCTTTAACACCACCACGCCGCTGCAGTGGCTGATGGCCTCCGACGTGGTGGATTACGAAGAGAGCCGCAGCGGCCGCCGCCTCGACGGCCTGGTGTTCTCCACCTATCTGTTCAGCCTGAAGATTGGCCTGGCGATCGGCGGCGCGGTGGTGGGCTGGGTTCTCGCCTTTGTGAACTACTCCGCCAGCAGCAGCGTGCAGCCGGTGGAAGTGCTCACCACCATTAAAATCCTGTTCTGCGTGGTGCCGGTGGTGCTCTACGTCGGCATGTTCATCATGCTCTCACTTTATAAGCTGAGCGACGAGCGCGTTGAGGCCATCAGCCGGCAGCTGCTTAAGCATCGCGCGGCGCAGAGTGAAGACGTTCCCGGCGCCGCGGCCGCAGCATCCAACTAAGAGGGAGGCAATATGTACACGATTACTAACCCGATTTTGACCGGCTTCAACCCCGACCCGTCGCTGTGCCGGCAGGGCGAGGATTACTACATCGCGACGTCCACCTTTGAGTGGTTTCCGGGCGTGCGCATTTACCACTCTCGGGATTTGAAAAACTGGTCGCTGGCCAGCACGCCTCTGGATCGCGTGTCGATGCTGGATATGAAAGGCAACCCCGACTCCGGCGGCATCTGGGCGCCGTGCCTGAGCTACGCCGACGGCCTGTTCTGGCTGCTGTATACCGATGTCAAAATCGTCGACTCGCCGTGGAAAAACGGCCGCAACTATCTGGTGACCGCCCCGTCCGTCGAAGGCCCGTGGAGCGAGCCGATTGCGATGGGCAACGGCGGCTTTGACCCGTCGCTGTTTCACGATAGCGACGGCCGCAAATACTACATCTATCGCCCGTGGGGGCCGCGCCACCACAGCGATCCGCACTGTAGCATCGTCATGCAGGAGTACTTCCCGCAGACGCAAACCCTGGCGAAGACGCGCAAAACCCTGTTTACCGGCACCGACCTGCGCTATACCGAAGGGGCGCACCTGTACCGCAAAGAGGGCTGGTACTACCTGCTAGTCGCGGAGGGCGGCACCGGCTACGAGCACGCGGTGGTGGTGCTGCGGGCGAAAAATATCGACGGGCCCTACGAGCTCTCTCCGGAGGTGACGCTGATGAGCAGCTGGCACCTGCCGGAGAACCCGCTGCAGAAAAGCGGCCACGGTTCGCTGCTGGAGACGCATACCGGCGAGTGGTATATGGCGTACCTCGTCAGCCGCCCGCAGCGCCTGCCCGGCGTGCCGCTGCTGGCATCCGGCGGGCGCGGCTACTGCTCGCTGGGGCGTGAAACCGGCATTACGCCCGTCGCCTGGCGCGACGGCTGGCCGGTTATCGAGGGCGGCAAGCACGCGGCGCTGACGGTGGCGGGGCCGCAGATGATCGAAAGCCAGGCGCCGGCTGAGCCGGCGTGGTGCGACGAGTTCGACGGCGCGACCCTCGACCCGGAGCTACAAACCCTGCGCATTCCCTTCGATGAGACGCTCGGCTCCCTCAGCGCCCGGCCGGGCTATCTGCGCCTGTACGGCAACGATTCGCTTAACTCCACCTTTACCCAGTCCACCGTGGCGCGGCGCTGGCAGCACTTTGCCTTCCGCGCCGAAACGCGGATGGAGTTTGCGCCGGAGAACTTCCAGCAGAGCGCCGGTTTAACCTGCTATTACAACAGCAAAAACTGGAGCTACTGTTTTGTCGATTTCGAAGAGGGGCGGGGCAGAACGCTGAAGGTGCTGCAGCTCGACCACAACGTGCCTTCCTGGCCGCTGCACGAGCAGCCGATCCCGGTGCCAGACGAGGCGCAGAGCCTGTGGCTGCGGGTGGACGTTGACCATCTGGTGTACCGCTACAGCTATTCGTTTGACGGCGAGAACTGGCACCGGGTGCCGATCGACTACGCGGCGTGGAAGCTGTCGGACGACTATATCGGCGGCCGCGGGTTCTTTACCGGGGCGTTCGTCGGCCTGCACTGCGAGGATATCAGCGGCGACGGCTGCTACGCTGATTTTGACTACTTCCGCTACCTGCCCTGCCGGTAGAGGACCAGGCCATCAGGCCGGGTAGCCCAGCGCTTTTGACAGCTGGCGCCCGGCCTCTTCCAGCTGCTGCCGGTAGCGGGTGAGCTCGTCGTCGTCCACCCGTGAGGTGAGGGTGGAGAGGCTCAGGGCGGCAATCACCCGCGATTCATGATTCCACACCGGCACCGCCACGCAGCGCACGCCCTGTTCGTTCTCTTCGCTATCCAGGGCGTAGCCCCGGGAGCGGGTTTGCGCCAGGACATCCAGCAGCGCCTCGCGGGAGGTGATGGTCGCGGGCGTGAAGGCGGTGTACTGATAGCCATCCAGCAGGGTATTCAGCTCGGCGTCGCTCAGCCAGGCAATCAGCACCTTGCCGATGGCGGTGGCGTGCACCGGCAGGCGGCGGCCAATGCGCGAGTAGGCGATGGCGGCGAGCCGGCCTTCAATCTTTTCTATATAGACCCCTTCGCGGCCGTCGAGGATACCGAGATGGGTGGTCTGCCCGGTATGTTGGGAGAGCTCCGTCAGCCAGCCCTTCGCCTTCTGGCGGATATCCATTGAGCCCACCACAAAGTGGCCGCGCTCCACCAGCTTCATGCCGAGGCGGTATTTGCCGTTTTCCGGGTTCTGATCGATATAGCCGTGCAGCTGCAGAGTTTTGAGCAGCGAATGGAGCGTACTTTTGCTCAGGCCCATTTGCTTGCTGATGTCGGTGATTTTGAGCTCCTTCGCCTGGTCGTTAAACAGATCGAGGATCGTCAAGGCACGTTCAACAGACTGAATAATAGGCATTATGTACGACCATTCGCGCGGGGAGAGGGTGAAAAAGTACCTTTTTTGCGCTGAAAAATCAAACGGCTGGGGTGAAAATGCCTCGTCGCCCCGCTCGGCGCGGTGCGGCCGTCGGGGCGACGAGGTGGGGGCTTACTTTATCTCCGCGAGAGCGGTTTTATCGACATACGGCTTCATCAGGGCATCGGCCTCTTTCTGCGCGGCCTGGGCCGCCGCTTCCGGGGTGACCTTCGCATCGTTGACGACCGCCGCCAGCTGGTTTTCCATCGCCTTACGTACGGCGACGGTTTCCCAGGTGGAGTACCACGGATGGGCGTATTTCAGCTGCTCCAGGGCGATGGCCGCGCGCGGGTCCTGCTGCAGATAGGCCTTCATTTCCGGCGTATCGTAGGCGGCTTTGCGCGGGGAGAAGTAGCCGGTGAAGCGGCTCCACTCGCCGTTGACCTGCGGGCTGACGAGGTAAGTGAGGAACTGATAGGCCGCCTTTTTCTGCTCGTCGGAAATGCCTTTAAAGCTCACCAGGCTGGCGCCGCCGATCGGTACCGCGCGCTGCTCTTTGGCCGGCAGCATCGCCACGCCGAGCTCGAAGTCTTTGCTGTTCTCGCGCATAAAGCCCAGCGCGCCGGTGCTCAGCATCGCCATCCCGACCTTGCCGGAGAAGAACGACGCGCTGATCTGCTTCGAGTTGAGCACGCCGGAGGGCATCACCTTGTCCTGATAGACCAGGTTCTGCCAGAAGCGCAGGGCGCCGATGGTGGTCGGGGCGTTGTAATACACCTCGCCTGGATAGTCTTCGTTAAAGTATTTCCCGCCGTTGGCACGCACCAGCGCCGAGAAGATCCAACCGCCGTAGTCGTCGTTGGTGGACGGCAGCATAATGCCCCACTGGCCTTTGCTCTCGTCGGTCAGCTTTTTGGCATCCGCCAGCAGCTCGGCCCAGGTCTGCGGCGGCTGCTTGATCCCGGCCTGCTCGAACAGGGTTTTGTTGTAGTACAGGATCGGCGTCGAGTTATGGAACGGAATGGCGTAGGTGGTGCCCATCACCTGGGCGTTTTTGTGCATCGCCGGCCAGAACTCTTTGACCAGGAAATCCCCGGCCTTCTGGTCGCCGTATTTGAACAGCTCGTCCATCGGCAGGATCTCATCTTTGAGCGCGAGGTCGGTGGTGAAGTTAGCGGACATAATCACCAGCGCCGGCGGCTGCCCGGCCTTCTGCGCCGACTCGGCTTTGATCTTGGTGGTGTCGTAGTTGCCGGTAAAGATCCCGCGCACTTCGACGTCCTGCTGCGAGTCGTTAAAGGCCTTGATGACGCGGGTCATCTCCATGGTCAGCTTGCCGTCTACCGGCGCCGGGAACATGAAATCGATCTTCTCTTTCGCCAGCGCCGCGCCGCAAAGGGCAAGGCTAAGGCTGACGGTGATGGCCGCTAAGGGCTTAAGCATGGTCAATCTCCTGGAGTAAATTATGCTGTTTCTCAGCATGAAAAAGATGAATATCCCCGGGCGAGAAGCCGAGGATCAGCGAATCGCCTTTCTCCGGCACCGCGCCGCGGTGCCGGCGGCTAAAGCGCAGGGTGCCGATGGGGGTGCTGACGTGGAGCAGGTAATCGGCCCCCATCAGTTCTCGTTGCAGCACGGTGGCGGGCAGGCGCAGGTGGCCCTCTTCCACGCGATCGCTGATATGTTCCGGGCGGATGCCCAGCCAGACGCGGGACTCGTCGCGATAGCCCGGCGGCAGCGGATGGCGCAGCTCGCCGAGCCGCACCTCGCCGTCGGCGCAGGGTAGCGACAGCAGGTTCATCGCCGGGGAGCCGATAAACCCGGCGACAAACAGATTGGCCGGGTGGGCGTAGAGGTGTTCCGGACGCCCGACCTGCTGCACGTGGCCGGCGTTCATCACCACGATGCGGTCGGCCATCGACATCGCCTCGGTCTGGTCATGGGTGACGTACACGGTGCTGGTTTTCAACTGCTGGTGGAGGTCCATAATGCTGTCGCGCACCTCGCTGCGCAGGCGGGCGTCAAGGTTGGAGAGCGGCTCATCCATCAGGAACAGCCGCGGATTGCGCACGATGGCGCGGGCCATCGCCACCCGCTGGCGCTGGCCGCCGGAGAGCTTCGCTGGCTTGCGATCCAGCAGGGCGTCCAGCTGCAGCATCTGCGCGACGTTATCCACCCGCGGCTGCCAGCTGGCCTTCTCCTCCTTGCGCACTTTCATGCCAAAGGTGATGTTGTCGCGCACCGACAGATGCGGAAACAGGGCGTAGTTCTGGAAGATCATCGCGAAGTTGCGCTCGCGCGGCGACATATCGGTGATGTTCTGCTCGTGCAGCCAGATTTCACCGTCGCTGACCCGATCGAGCCCGGCCAGCAGGCGCAGCAGGGTGCTTTTACCGCAGCCGGAGGGGCCGACCAGCACCACGAACTCGCCTTCGTGAATATCCAGCGACAGGGTGCTGAGGGCCGGCTTGCCGTCGAAGCGTTTGGTGATATTTTGCAGGCTCAGCATCGTGATTAGCGCTCTTGCGTCGGGCAGCTGATGTTTTCGTCATACAGCCACGGCCCGGCATAGTGCGCCAGCGAGTGCTGGTAGCTCACCCACTGCTCGCCCACCTGGCGGTGCATCAGGCAGGAGGCCGGCGACAGGTCGTAGTACGGGCGGGTATCTTCGTGGAAATAGGGCACCTGATGGACGGTTCCCGGCACGGTGGAGATAATCGCCTGGCGGTGCTGGGTCAGGGTCAGGCTGTGGTTGTGGCCGCAGAAAATGCGCGTCAGCGACGGGAAGCGCTCCACCAGCGCCAGCAGGCGATAGCCGTTTTCACAGGCGATGGGGTCCATCTGGGCGTTGCCCAGCGGCAGCGGCGGGTGATGCATAAATACCGTCGCGGGCTTATCGCCGCCGTCGAACAGCTGGGCTTCCAGCCATTTAATGGTCTCGTCGGTCAGCCAGCCGCTGGAGGTGCCGGCGCGGCTGGAGTCGATAAACAGCAGGCGGGTGGCAAAATCGTCCACCGCATAGCGCATGTTCTGCGGATCGCTGCCGAGCTGCGGGCACAGCGGATGCAGGTATTCGAGAAATAGCGCTTTATCGTCGTGGTTGCCGGGGATCAGATACAGCGGGTAGTTCAGGCCGCTGAGGATCTGGCGGGCCGCCTCGTACTCCTCCGGGCGGCCGCAGTTGACGATATCGCCGCTGACCACCACCGCGTCCGGACGCTCCTGCAGGGCGTTGAGCTGGGAAACCACGTCGGCGTTGGCGGCATTAACGTCGATAAAGCCGTACAGCTTCTGGCCGTGGCTGCGGAAGTGGGTATCGGAAATTTGCGCTAACAGCATCAATAACTCCTTATTTGATCCCGGAGAAGCCGAAGCTTCGCAGGAACTGTTTCTGGAAAAGGATGAACGCCAGCATCAGCGGCAGGCAGACCATCAGCGTCCCGGCGCCGATGGTGCCCCACTGGCCGCCGGATTCGGCGCCCATGGCGAAGGAGACCAGCCCCACGGTCAGCACCTGCTTATCGGGATCGTTGAGCATCATCAGCGGCCACAGGTATTCGTTCCAGTGGTAGGTAATGCTGACGGTGGCGAAGGCCAGCACCGACGGCCAGGACATCGGCAGCAGCACGCGGAACAGCACCTGCCACCAGCGGCAGCCCTCCATCAGCGCGGCCTCCTCCAGCTCTTTGGGGATGGCGAGGAACGCCTGGCGCATCAGGAACACGCCGAACGCCGAGGTGAAGTAGGGCATCATCACCCCGGTGAGGGTGTTGAGCAGGCCGAAGGTTTTCAGGGTCAGCATGTTCGGCACCATCATCACCACCGGCATGATCATCAGCTGCACCAGAAACAGCAGGAACAGGGTCTGCTTGCCGCGGAACTCGTGGCATGCGAAGACGTAGCCGGCGGTGGTGATGGTCAGCAGCTGCACGCAGAAGGTGCCGAAGGTGAAGATAATGGTGTTGGCGTAGAGGCTCAGCCAGTCGGCGCTGGCCCAGGCGTCGCGGAAGTTATCGAGGGTCAGCGGCAGTCTGGGGAGCAGCGAGGCCATATCCTCGCCGAAGGTGGTGGCGCTGAACGAGGTTGCCAGCATCCAGATAAACGGGCTCACCCACAGCAGCGCCAGGCAGCACATCAGCACGCTGAGGGTGAAGGGCTGCGAACGGCGCAGGCGCAGCCACAGCGGACGCGAGGCACCCGACGAGCGCACGGCCAGGGGCGAGATTTCAGCGCTCATGGTGGGCTCCTTTTTCCAGCAGTCTGAGGTTAAGCAGCGAGAAGGCGAACAGCCCGGCCAGCGTCAGGAAGGTGGCGGCGGAGGCTTTGCCGAGGTCGTGGGTATCCCAGGCCAGGTTCTGGATGTAGTAGAGCAGCACGGTGGTGGCGTTGTCCGGCCCGCCGCGGGTCATCACCGCCACGTGGTCAATCTGGGTGATGGAGTAGATCAGCGCCGTGGTGATGACGAAGCTCAGAGTTGGGCGCAGCAGCGGCAGGGTGACCTTAAAGAACACCTGGCTGCGGGTGGCGCCTTCCATAATCGCCGCTTCGCGGGCCGAGGCCGGGATGCTCTGCAGGCCGGCGAGGAAAAACAGCATGTAGTAGCCGGCAAACTTCCACACCCCAATCAGCGCCAGCGCCAGCAGGGCGGTGTTGCTGCGCCCCAGCCAGTTGTTGTTCATCGGGCCGACGATCTTCGCCAGGTAGTGGTCGAGCAGGCCGAGGCCGGGCATAAAGATAAACAGCCACAGCGCGGCGGCGCTGACCATCGGGATAATCATCGGGAAGAAGAAGGCGGTGCGCAGCCAGCGGTTGACGCGGTGGTTTTCGCTCAGCGCGACGGCCAGCAGCAGGGCGAGGGTCACGCCGGGCACCACCGTCAGCAGGATATAGAGCAGGTTATTGACCAGCGATTGCCAGAAGACGCCGTCGGCGAACAGGCGGGTGAAGTTATCGAGGCCGACGAACTGCGCGCCGTCGCTGACCATCCGGGTATCGAACAGGCTGTCGTAGACCGATCGCCCCAGCGGGAACCAGGTAAACAGCAGCAAAAACAGCAGCGAAGGTGACAGTATCAGCCAGGGGAGCCAGCTTTTTCTCATAACGGCGACGTCTCAATCGGGCATTGTCGAAGCACGGATTGTGAGAAGCTTTGACTGCAAAAGTATGGCGGGAAGATGACTATTTAATGACCGGGGGCGCAGCTGCCGGGCAGACGGGCCGCCCGGCTGAGAGGTTACAGACCGGTGCTCAGGCAGCGTATATGCGGCCTGAGCGCGGCGGAGATCGTCAGAAGTCGGCCTTCAGCACCACCCGATAGCGGGCCTTGCCTTCGCGCACGTGCTTGAGCGCCTCGTTGATTTGCGACATCGGGAACTGCTCGGTGATCGGCGCGACCTTGCTGCGCCCGGCGAACTTCATCAGCGCGCGCAGCTCGGACGGGTTGCCGGTCGCCGAACCGGAGATGCTGAGGTCGCCGCGGATCAGGGTAAAGGCGGGTACCGGGAACGGCTTCATCACCGCGCCGACGGTATGGAATTTGCCGCTGTAAGCCAGGGCTTCGAAGTACGGCTGCCATTCGAGATCCACCGCCACGGTGTTAATGATCAGGTCGAACTGGCCGGCCAGCGCTTTTAGGGCTTCGGGATCGCGGCTGTTGACTACGCGATCGGCGCCCATCGCCAGTACTTCCTGCTCTTTCGCCGGGTTGGAGCTGAAGGCGGTGACCTCCGCGCCCATCGCGCGCAGCAGCTTGATGGCGATGTGGCCGAGGCCGCCGATACCGATGACGCCGACGCGGCTGGTGGCGGTGACGTTGTGCATCAGCAGCGGTTTAAACACCGTGATCCCGCCGCAGAGCATCGGGCCGGCGGAGGCGATATCAATACTTTCCGGTAGCGGGATCACCCACTGCCAGTCGGCGCGCAGCTTATCGGCGAAGCCGCCGCGGTTGGCAATGGTTGGCACCGAGCCTTCCAGACATTTGATCTGGTGGCCGCTGATACAGGCGTCGCAGTGCCCGCAGCTGCGCGCCGTCCAGCCGATGCCGACCTTCTGGCCGACCTTCAGCCCTTTCTCCTGCGCCGCGCTGCCCAGCGCCGCGACGCGACCAATGATTTCATGCCCGGCAACCAGCGGGTAGCTCGACATGCCCCATTCGTTGTCGATCATCGACAGGTCCGAGTGGCAGATGCCGCAGTACTCCACCTGGACCTCGACATCTTCCGGCCGGAGTTCGCCGGCGTCGTATTCCCACAGCGACAGATCGGCGCCCGCTTCTTTGGCGGCGTAGCTTTTAATTATGCTCATGACGGTTTCCTTGGGTTTGGCGTAGATAATCAGGAAGTGTAGAGCATTGGGGATGGCACCGCCTGGCAGAAGGAGGTGTGGGAGAGGGGCGAGAAACGAAGAGCGGCCAGAGTTCCCCTCGGCGGCGAGGGGAAGGGCGCGCAGGCTCAGGCCTTCAGCAGCAGCGCATTCAGCCAGGTTTCGCTGCGGTCCGGGCGCTTATCCTGGGTTTGCCACATCCGCGTGATATCGATATCTGCCAGAGCGGCGACCAGCGCCGCGAGGCCCGCTTCATCGAGGTCGGTAAAGCGTCGCCCCTCTTTTTCGCGCTCGCCGGTTCCGTATTTAAACGAGACGTACCAGACGCCGCCGGGTTTAAGCGCCGTCGCCAGCCGCTGCATCACGCCGGGCAGCTCATCGCCAGGCACGTGCAGCAGCGATGCGCAGCACCAGATCCCATCGTAGCGCGCGGTTTCGCTGATGTCGGTAAAGCTGCGCTGGCGGACCGGCAGCCCGCTGTAGCGCGCTGCCCGCGCCACCATTTCCGAGGAGGCGTCAAAGGCCTCGACCCGATAGCCCATCTCTGCGAAAGCTTTCGCATCGCGCCCGGAACCGCAGCCGGCATCGAGGATCAGCTCCGGCGGGGTTAGCGCCTCAACGAAGAGAGCGTACAGGGAGGACATATCGACAGCGACGGTGGCGGTAAAAAAGCTGTCGGCGTTGTGTTGGTAATAGTTGATGGTCATCAGAAGATATCCGGCCCGGCGGCCTGGGGCTCCCATTCATGAAGCAGGGTAATACGCGCGGTATTCCAGGCGTTGTTTAAAAAATCATGCCGGCGCGCCGGCGTGCTCCCGGTCTGACGGATGAGTGTTTCGCGCAGCGGCAGGTGGCTGGTAATAAAATATTCGTTCCTGTCGCGCAACCGGTAGAGTAATTTTTGCGACGGCACCCGCATAAACTTGCCCCGTTCGCCGCGGTTGCAGCTCCGGCAGGCGAGGACCAGATTCCAGACGCCGTTGATATTGCCCACCTCATGACGGGCGCTCCACGGGATAAAGTGGTCGACGTCGGCCAGGTTCTCGTCGCCGCTATCGAGGCTAACCGGCGCGTAGCAGTAGAAGCATCGCCCTTTTTGGTAGCCGTTGAGGCTGTCGCGACAGCTGGAGATGGCTACCCGACGGGCGCTGCTGGCGCTGAACAGCTGCTGTTCGGCCGCATCGTACTCGATGGCGATCAGGCTGCGGGAGACGTTCATCGCCCACGCCTGCTCGACCAGCCGCCAGCGGGCCTCGGTTTCATGGATCAGGTTCGGGTACTGCTGGCGCTCCGTCAGCCGGTAAAAGCTGTCGGTCAGGCGGATGCCCTTGTGCGTCTTGCGCTCGTCGATAAAAAAGCGCTTATCGATTTCGCCCTGATTGACGTTATGAAACTTATCCAGCACCACGCTAAAGCCGAGCTTCACCGTGGCGGCGGTGAGCCGATCCTGGCTTATCTCCCGGCGGTTAAAGCTGTCGCAGGTATTAAGGAACTGGCTTCTGGCGGAGGTGATCTGCTTCGGCGCCTGCTGCAGATGGCGGCACAGATGCTGGCTGAAGGGCAGCGCCAGGTCCTCGAGCAGGATCAGGTCGCTGCCGTCGCGGCGGACGTCGTACAGGGCGTGGGCCAGCGCGAACTTATAGGAGGCGACGTTCTTGCCAAACAGAATAATGCCGCGCCAGTAGTTCTCCAGCGTGGGTTCGATCTGATAGAAACGCATAGCGGGCACCCTGTTATTGGGAAAGTATCGGCGTTATTACGCGAACCAATAACAGGATCTGATAACAAATGGCTGGAAATGTAAACCGCCCTGAAGCGTTTGCAGGTTTTTGCGAGCAGGTTCGGAGATAAGTGCCTGAGAGAGCAGGGGAGCGCGCGGGTTAGCGCGGTAAAAGGCGGGTTACGCTGTTTTTTTCGACACTTAGCGTAGCCGGCATACGCTGTTGCTTGCATGGCAGCCAACGACAGGTATAATCCACAACGTTTCCGTATCCCTTCTGTGCCGGAGTGGCGAAATCGGTAGACGCAGTTGATTCAAAATCAACCGTAGAAATACGTGCCGGTTCGAGTCCGGCCTTCGGCACCATCGGAACATCAATAGACGTCAACGGACGTCTTTTTTTGTGCCTGAAATCCAGTATCCGCAAGGCTTTCCTCGCTTTTTCACTCAACCTAAGTCAACCTGATTCAATCTACATCAACTTACTGATGCGGGTACAACTGCGGGTATTTCCCGGTTCGATAATGTTTGTACCCACACAGAACCCTTGAAAGGATACTCATCATGGCTCTGAGTGATGTGAAGGTTCGTTCGGCTAAGCCGGAAGCAAAAGCCTATAAACTTACTGACGGCGACGGTATGGTTTTGCTGGTTCACCCTAACGGCTCAAAATACTGGCGGCTTCGTTATCGTTTTGGCAGTAAGGAGAACATGCTGGCGCTGGGGGGCCGGTCACGAGGTGTCGAACGTCTTCGAAAAGGGGCATGACTGTGAACGAATCACCAGTGTAAACAAGTACTGTGACAATTCGTAAGTACAAAGCCGCTTTCCGCCGCCCTTTAACTCCTGCTCGTCGGGGTGGGGTCAGTCCACCCCCTTGATAAAAAAGCGTTAAGCCCCTTTCAGCATATCAAACACCACCCGAGCAAAGCCTTTCGCCAGTTCAGGGTTAGAGAGGTACTGCACCATCATCTCCTGCTGGGCATCGTTGCTGTCCATCACGGCATCATCAATGGCTTTCGGGAAATCGCCCAGCATCACCTGTTCGCGCGTATTGTTCGCAATCTGGGTCATCACCGCCTGGTTTTCTGACAACTTATCGCGCACCGCAAAGGCATAATTAATCATGTCTTTATCGGACAGATTATCGGTGACGAACAGCTCATTCAATCGAGCCAGAATATTCGACAGAAACTCTTCTTTCTTGTCCTTTGGCTTCGCCGTACCGACATCATTACCCGGTTTGATTTTGTAGTCCGCCGCATCTTCCTGCAGCTTCAGGTGCTGTTCATGGAGCTTCGACAGGCGGTAATGACTCATCTCCACGTTGCTTAAATCAATCTCGTCTTCTTCGATACGCTGCTCATGCAACAACGGACGCAGATGACGGGCAAACAGGCTTAGTTTTTCTAAGTTCTTGTCATCGTAATCGACGATTTGCGACATAAACTCGTAAAAGCGAACAAAGCTGCCGAGATCTTTCTTGAAGATATCCAGCTTACTTTTTTCTTTCTCGCACTCTTTGAAGGTGTTTTCCGCATTGGTAATCAGAACAATATCGCCTGTTTTTTTGGTGCGTTCAAATATCTCTTTGGCCTGAACATACGCCTCAATCGCAGAGGTGTAGCGATGCTTCCAGCGCTCCACCGCAGGTTTGCAGATATTGCTAATGGCTGCGTTGGATTTGTTTTTGCTAAAGAACGCCTCGCAGAATTGCTCCACTTCGTTCCACAGAAAAATGCCGCTGGTACGCAGCTTTTCAAACAGCTCAAAGACCAGCTGTGGGTCACTAACATCCGTCAGTTCCGCTGTCTGGTAGTACGGTTGGAAAGCAGCCAAAATCTCGTCGGGTTCGTTGTAAAAATCGAGCACAAAGGTGCCGGACTGCGCCTTTCCGGGATAGGTGCGGTTCAGGCGTGACAGCGTCTGTACGCACTCCACGCCGCCCAGCTTTTTATCCACGTACATGGCGCACAGCTTAGGCTGGTCAAAACCGGTCTGGAATTTGTTGGCCACCAGCATTACCTGGTAGTCGTCGGTATCAAACGCTTTACGCATATCCCGGCCTTTGAGGCCTGGATTCATGTTGATCTCGGTGAACTTCTGGTTAAGTAGCGCAAGGCTGTCATGGTCATCTTCGTTGAATTCCACTTCCCCGGAGAACGCCACCATCGCGCTTATCTTGTCGTACTTTTGCTCAGCGATGTATTTATCAAACGCCAGTTTGTAACGCACCGCCGCTTTGCGCGAACTGGTCACCACCATCGCTTTGGCCTGGCCGGCCAGTAAATGCATCACATGCTTACGGAAGTGCTCAACAATCACTTTCACTTTCTGCGACACGTTATGGTCGTGCAGCGAGACCCACTGGTTGAGTTTGATCTTAGCTTTTTTGCTGTCCACTTCCCGGTCAGGATCGTCCAGCTTTTGCAGCAGCTTGTAGGCTACCTTGTAGTTGGTGTAGTTCTTCAGCACATCAAGAATAAAGCCTTCTTCGATGGCCTGGCGCATGGAGTAAACGTGGAACGCTTCCGGTTTGTTCGTTTTCGACGCTGGTTCCTGCGGATTCGGGCGACGGCCAAACAGCTCCAGCGTTTTGGCTTTCGGCGTAGCGGTGAAGGCGTAATAGTTGAGGTTGTTACTACCTTTACGCACGGCGACGGTTGCGTCCAGAATATCTTCTGAAGACATCTCCACATCGTCATCCGTCTCTTCGGTCATCAGTACTTCTTTCAGCTGGCGCGCGGTAGAGCCGCTCTGCGAGGAGTGCGCTTCATCCGCAATCACCGCGTATTTACGCTGCTTGAGGCTGACGCTGTTTTCGATGGCTTTCAGGACAAACGGGAAGGTTTGGATGGTGACGATAATGATCGGCTGCGAGTTTTCCAACGCGCTGGCTAGCTTTTCCGATTTAGAACCGTCGCCTTCTTTGTTATTGATACGTCCAACCACGCCGTCCTGATGTTCAAACTGATAGATGGTGTCCTGCAGCTGATCGTCGAGCACGGTGCGGTCTGTCACCACAATCACCGAGTGAAACTGCTTCTCGCCATTTTCATCGTACAGGCGGGAAAGCTGATGGGCCGTCCAGGCGATAGAGTTCGATTTGCCCGACCCCGCGCTGTGCTGAATCAGGTATTTATTGCCGGTCCCTTCCACCGTTGCGGCGGTAATCAGTTTGTTCACCACGTCCCACTGGTGGTAGCGCGGGAAAATCAGGCTCTCGCTTTTGTACTTCAGGCCAATGGCGTTTTCTTTTTCGACGATTTGTAGATGCACAAAACTGGCGAGAATTTTTAGCAGATTGTCCGGCAGCAGCACCTCATTCCACAGGTAGCTGGTGGCGTAGTCGTTGGCATCTTCCGGGATGTCGTTCCCCGCACCGCCGTCATGGGTGCCTTTGTTAAACGGCAGGAAGAAAGTTTTATCGCCCTCGAGTTTGGTGGCCATAAACACTTCGTATTGGCTGACGGCAAAGTGCACCAGCGCTCCGCGTTTAAAGGTCAGCAGTGGCTCAGGTTTATTGGTGCCTGGATCTTTCGGCAAACGCGTTTTCTTATACTGCGTAATGGCGTTTTGTACCGCCTGCTTAAATTCAGACTTCAGCTCCAGAGTCGCTATCGGCAAGCCATTAACGAATAACACCAGGTCGATACGCCACTTCTTCGCTTTTATACCTGTTTCTTCAAATGCGGCTTTCGAGGCGTGCGGGCTGTAAACCAGCTCCGGCACGATACGGCAGATATTCTGTTTATAGCGCGTCAGGGTTTCCGGATTGAGGTTATGCTCCGGCTTAAACTGGCACAGCGAAAAACGCGCATTATGGCTTTTGATACCATGACGCAGCACGCCGAGGGTGCCGTAAGTGCGCGACAGCATATCGGTGGCATTGATATCCGCTTTTTTCAGTTGAGCCACCAGCGCATCGAGGAAATGACGTTCGGTATCGCTAGGATAAATTTTGGCAAACTTCTCCCACTCCTGCGGCTGCGTGGTCTGCACAAAGGTCAGCGCATCCTGCGAGTAAAGCGCACGTTCGCGATCGTAGCCGTCTGTTTTGCCACGAACCCAGCCTCTTTCGAGCATCTGAGCGATTATCTCATCCTGAAAAATCAGCTCTTTGGTGCTGTCCATGCTCATACGGTAGCCTCCTGTGGCTCCTCAATTTCCTGCGTATCAGGGGCAACCCAGTCGCGGACGTCGAATTTTCCGGTGACGGCGGCGGAGATAAGGGCGGTGCGGCGTTCTCTAAGCAAACTCATTTTTATTTCTGATTTAACAATTAGCTTATGAATTCTATCTAGTACCCCCTCTAAACGAGACGCAATGTTGTATTGTTCATCTTTAGGGGGAACACAGACAGCTAATTCTCTAACAGTCTCTATTGAAACTTCGCTGAAAGTACTTCCTTGCTTACTTAACGCCCAATATTGTTCAACTGCATTGGTTTTTAAGTACCAAACCAAATAATCAGAAGTAATACTACTCCCCGGCTGAATTCTAGCAACACCACGTGATAAATTGGCACCTTTTAATTCAAGCGGGACTACATACGCGGAACCTATAGACGCCCTTATACCTAAGATAACCTCGCCCCCATCAAGTCGTGATCGATGATAATTCTGTTCAATTTTCCTTGAGGTTTTTGGGAGGCTTTCTAATTGCAAATTCCCTTGTGAAATATTGGTTGTTTGTATAAAGGGAACTCCCTCATCTAAAGAGTCACCAGGCTGAACAATTCCATAAGATATCGAAGTGCCACTTTTAATGATTTGCTTAAGTCTACAAACCGTCCAATGCTCCGGCACCACCCCCAACCATTCAACACCAGAATTTTTCATCGTCACATCAGGGTTTAGCCCTTTGGTAACGGCATGGCTAATCACTGCCTGACGTTTTTCTTTCAGCAGTTCAATCAACTGCTGTTGTTTCTCGATCAGGTTGTCGATTTTTGCAGTTTCGTGGTCGAGAAATTTGGCGATTTGGTCTTGCTCATATACTGGAGGGATGGGCAACATCAACCCCGAGAATTCATTAAACCTGAATTCTGTTGAACGCTCACGTATACCTTTCGCCAAAGAAAGAATAAAGTCAGTCACAGCCAACTGTCGAACTAAATACCCATAAAAGCGCATATTTAGAGGTTGATCTTGCCAAGGAATGCATACCGAACAAACAGGAGAGCATTTTCCGTCAGAATCACTAACACCTATAGCACCAGCAAATCCATCCATCGCGTGGATTACTAAATCGTTACGACGTACACCTTGATAACCAATCTCTTTAACAGAATTTGTGAATCCATCGGTTCGTCGATTAGTCCTGAGAGTAACCTGCCCATCACGGAATGCAGTCACCACACCATCAATATCTCGAAGAGGACGCTGTACTCTCTGAAAAATGTATTTAGCTTTTTTCAATAACCAGCCACTAGGAACTTTTCCCAGCCACTCAATATCTGAATCCTTATACTCCGGATACGCCTTATACTTAGCCATCAGGAATGTACCTCCTGTAGCAGTTTCATAATCTCGGCACTGACCACATCCAGATCGGCATCAATCTCGGATAGCGGCCGCGGCGGCTGATAGACGTAGAAATGACGGTTAAACGGAATCTCGTAACCAACAATCCCCACCTCACCGTCTTTCGCATCACGCTTATCGGCGTTGATCCAGGCGTCATTCACATGTGGCAGGACTTCTGCTTTGAAGTAGTTTTCAATCAGGTCGCTGGTGGACAATGCCGGATTCAGCGGCACGTTTTCGTTATCGCGCAGTTCACCATCTTGTTCAAACTCAACGACCTTGCCTTTATATTCAAACGCACCGTACAGCGGCTGAGCGGCTTCTTTCAGCGCCTTCTTCACCACCGGCTCGGCATCCGGATTTTTCGTGGCGATAGCGTCGATAAACTGTTTGTTCTCTTTCGCATCCAGCTTCACGCCGGCCGTTTTGATGGCCCCTTTCAGGGTCAGTTGGAACTGGTTGAAGTCATTGCTCACCAGCGTTTTGCCACCCGCCTGTGTACCCAGAGCCGTCTGAATCTGCTGTGCCTTTTCCATTAACCCGCGTTGTGCCAGCCACAGTTTGCTGTCGAGCAGATCTTTAATCTGCTTCTCTTTCAGCTCGGCAAATTCGGCTTTGATGATGGCGCGCGCTTCTGCCTCCAGTTCGGAGAAATCACCGTAGGTGTCCTCCTGCCATTGGGATGCGAACTCTTCATAAAGACGTTCCATCGGCGCGTTAAACGGCTTCGGCGCAAAGCGCAGAGTCGTAATCGCTTCATCGGCCACCTGTGCGGATAACCGCAGCGGGCGTTCAATGGTCAGGCGACGATAGCCAAAGTCAGTGCTGTTGAAGATTTTGCTGGCGAAGGTTTTCGGTGCTTCGGTTTTGGCAGAGGCTGGCTGACGGCCACGGCTGGATTTTTGCTCGGCGGCTTTTTCCAGACCAAGCTCTTCCAGGGTAATGGCGTCCACTACCTCAAAATCACCGAAGGTCTGCGTGATAAGCTTGATATCGTCTTCACCCATCAGGTTGCGCTTGGAACCCAGCGATTTACGCATCTTGCCGCACAGGTTAGTGCCATCAATCAGCTGTACTTTACCTTTACGCTCAGGCGCTTTCTTGTTGGAGAGGATCCAGACGTAGGTGGCAATGCCGGTGTTGTAGAACATATCCGTTGGCAGCGCGACTATACCTTCCAGCAAATCGGCTTCCAGAATGTAGCGGCGGATTTCGCTCTCACCGCTGCCCGCACCACCGGTAAACAGTGGCGAACCGTTAAGGATAATCCCGATACGCCCGCCGTTGCTCACGGTGCCATCCAAATTGTGGTTGTCGCGCATTTTGCTGATCAGATGCATCAGGAACAGCAGCGAGCCGTCGGAAACACGCGGCAGGCCCGGGCCAAAGCGACCGTTAAAGCCTTTCTGCGTATGTTCGTCGTTGATCTCGCCCTCAATCTTTTTCCAGTCTACGCCAAACGGTGGGTTAGAGAGCATGTAGTCGAACTGATCCAGCGGCAGCTGGTCGTTAGAGAGGGTGTTACCCAGCTTAATGCGGCTGACGTCCTGGCCTTTAATCAGCATGTCGGCTTTACAGATTGCGTAGGATTCTGGGTTCAGCTCCTGACCAAAGGCACGCATAACTGCTTTAGGGTTCAGTTCGTGCACATATTCCATTCCCGAAGAGAGGAAGCCGCCGGTCCCGGCCGTCGGGTCATAAATGGTGCGGATGATACCGTCCTGCGTCAGCGCTTCGTCATCTTCCATAAACACCAGCGAAGTTGTCAGACGCACGATATCGCGTGGAGTGAAGTGCTCACCAGCTGTCTCGTTAGAGCTTTCCGCGAAACGGCGGATAAGCTCTTCGAACACCAGGCCCATCTCATAGTTGGAAATCGCTTTCGGGCTCAAATCAGTGGTGGCGAATTTCTTCACCACTTTAAACAGCAGGTTGGCATCTTCGAGCAGGCCGACAAACTCGCTGAATTTGAAGTGCTCGAAGATTTCACGCGCGTCCGGAGAGAACGCCTGTACGTAGCTTTCCAGGTTGGCTTTGATGTCGTTCTGCCCCATCTTGCCCAGATCCATCTTCGAGGTGTTGAAGAAGGAAAGGCCACTGGCGCGCAGCAGAAACTTCTCTTGGGCATCTTCCGACAGTGGGCTGGTTTTTAATTCATCATATTTCGCCACAACCGCGTCTTTGGTCTCCGCCAACACACACTCAAGGCGACGCAGCAGCGTAAAGGGCAGGATCACGCGCCCGTACTGGGACTGTTTGAAGTCACCGCGCAGCAAGTCAGCCACCGACCAGATAAACGCAGCCGTTTGAGAAAAGTTAGTGTTAGTCATGAAACCCTCGGGGAGATCGCAGCCATGAAGCAAAATGCTCCGGCAAAAAAACGTTTTGGAATATAGTGCGTAAAATAATACCTGCTACAGGGACTATCGCAACCGATATGGGACAAAGAAATGCCCAGTCTTAGGAGGGCAATCCAATATGTGGCAAAACGTGTAGCAAAAGGCTATTCAGAAATGGAAGCGTTGTGCAGTTGCGATCGATGCAGGAGAAAATGAGTCGTTGTCTGTCGTACGGCTTTCTTGAAAAGAATTCTGTTCTTGCCTCATCAATGGATATGCATCGTTCTAATTCATGACAATAAGCAAACAGTACTTTCGTCTTCGACATACGTCCTCCATGCTGATTTTAGCATAATCGCTTTATCTTTATGAATTTACTGTTTTTAAAAGTTTTAAACAGATCTTTCGTCATCTGTTCAACTAGTTCATCAGCATACTCTTCAGCTATTTCCATCCCTTTCGATTTAGCAACGATGAGCAGAGATGTGACGTCGTTTTCCCTCCCGCAGTTAGCACAAACGACAAAGCTATGACCTGGGGGGGAGTAACCCTCGTAAGGTAAGGCGAACTGTTCCGAACGGCAGAATGCACAGCGCAGCCGGATCGTTTTTTTAAGGTCTTCCATCATCCCACTAGACCAGGAAGAGAACCAGCAAGACCTCCGACAATAGAGCCAACCAAAGGATGTTCCAAAAATTTCGCCAGACGGTTTTTGGCTTCCTGCTTTTCTTCGTCAGAAGCTGAAGATTCCTCGATCTGCTGAAGTAATTGATTAAATACATTGTGAATGTTTTGTGTATTACCATTACCAACCTGCGCTGGCCCATGAACATTTAGCGTCGCTATTTGCATGCTGGCTCCTAACTCGTAAGAACGGTTTTTCCCATGTTTGACTGATATAGCCCGGCTTTGACCTTCTTCTGTCAGGGATACATGTTCAAAATCTCCATAGTCCTTGCGCAAAAGAGAACGGGAATGGCAGATGTTGATGATTTTGAACAAATACTCTTCCGACCAGTGAAGCCGCTCGTCAATAGCAATGCGATCGTTCTGGTCCATATCAAATCCAAATGAAACCGTTTTGATCGTTTCTCCGAGGTTCTCCATGTCATCGTTCATATATGTCAAAAGAGCATCTATATCTGACTGAATTTTCTCTACGTCCATTTTTTACCTTATTTTTCGATAGTTAGGAAACAAGCATTTGGTAAGCGGATCGCCCGCCTTGCTGACTAATGCAACAATCTCGAAAGCCATTTGAGAATCTTTATGATTACATTTGTCTTAGAAGTCTGTTGATTTGAAGTAACAGCCTTACTCGGGATGTTTTGAATTGGTGATACCGGCTGTGAAGCTGGTGTTCTCGTCGGTGCCACATAATGCGTTGATGATTTATTAGGTACTACATTCTGAGTTTGCGCTCTTGCTGGCGATGCAGTTTGTGTAGAACCCCGTAACTTGTTGAGGATTGCCTGGTTTGCAGTTGTGACGTTAGTGCTCATAGGTTGAGGTGTTGCACTGGTGCTATTACCCTTAATCCGCTCAAGGGCTTTCTGATTATTTCTAGTAGAAGTTGATGTTTGTCGACTATCGTTTGGTCCAGCAAGACGCCAACGGGCATTTGTTTCTGAAAGAACGGTCATTTGCCCGATGGTCGTAACTGTTATTGAGATATGTGAATATTTGTATTTCCCACTGACGTAGGGCGGTTCCATAAGACCGATTACACTAATCCATTTCCCGATCCATGAGGCATCAGGTTTTGAAGGCAAAGCGCTAATGCCTTCGTTCCATATTGATATTTTGAATATATTACCGCGCCAATCGCCGAAATTAACGAAGATGTATGGTTTTCCATTTCGGGCATTACTAAGTTTGACGTCAATAATTTTACCGATAACTTCAACTTTATCACCAACTCGCTGAAGGCAAGCACTGTAATCCATGGCTGACAGGACGGTGTAGGCACCAATGTAACCAGGTTTCAGTCTGCTGCTTGGTATATCTCCATTTATACTAATAGTTGCCAGGGATACAGGAATGTTTCTGCCAGCAATGAAGTCATCAAGGGAAGGTGTTTTTTCCATTGCTGAAGCGCATACTGCGGCAAAATTCTTTACATGGGGGGAAAGCTGTTGAATGCCCGCAAGCATCCCTAAGATAGAAGATGAACTAGGATCTACAAAGTCATTAGCTCGAAAAATGATTGCATCAAGTTCCGAATTTGATTTATCCCAAATGGACGGATCGATTTGCAAGGTTTTAAGAGCTAACCAGAGCGTAATGAGTGAGAAACGGTCCAGAGTGTGATTGAACGGATTCGTTGCTTTACGGCGAGGATGTTGAAAATTGACATGCCCCAGCTCCGAGCTTCCTAATGTCTTAATCTCATCAACGAACATTCCGTCATAGTCGATTAACTGGACGGTTGCACCTCCATCGGAAACCATCAGGTTTCCGGTCTGGAAATCACCATGTGCTATTTTTTCTTTTTCAAGGTAGGCAGCAAGTGATTCAATCGATGCAGATAGTTTCGCTATTGCTTGCGCAGAACGCCTGTTGACCTCAAGGAATTCTCCAAGTGTCTCTCCCTTGGCCCATGCCATTTTGACAATAGGGTAAGATATTCCTTCTACTTTGATCCCTTGGGGCTGAAACTGGAAGTCGAGAAAATAGGGGGAGCGAAGGCTAGAAATTTTCCTCGAGATAGCCTCATAACGGCGTTCTAAAGCCTTTGACTCTCTATGAAAGCAACGAACGGCGTATTTCTTAATGCCTGATTTGATCGTATAGGTCAGTGCAAAGCCACCGCTGATGGCTAGGGGTAGACCCAACCCTGTTGTGGCAACAGAGCCAGATTTTAATTCAGGATCGATTAACAGCTTACTATGCAGCTGAAATGCTTGATTATATTGTTTGAATCGCCACGGATAATCTAGACACTTCCTAGCCGTTGATAATACTGGTTTTCATATTCTGTCGGTGACATCTGATCGCTGGAACCATGCCGACGCTTACTGTTATAAAACATTTCGATGTAATCAAAAATATCGCTGCGGGCTTCTTCCCGCGTTCCGTAGATCTTTTTCTTTATCCGTTCGCGTTTCAACAACTGGAAAAAGCTTTCTGCAACCGCATTATCATGGCAGTTACCGCGACGGCTCATGCTGCCCTCCAGGCCGTGTGATTTCAGGAACGACTGCCACTCATGGCTTGTGTACTGACTGCCCTGATCCGAATGAACCAGCACCTGTTTTTGGGGATTACGGCGCCATACAGCCATCAGCAGTGCGTTCAGGACAATGTCCTTTGTCATCCGGGATTGCATGGACCAGCCGATAATTTTGCGTGAGAACAGATCAACAACCACGGCAAGATACAGCCAGCCTTCGCGGGTCCTGATGTAGGTTATGTCCGTTACCCAACGCTTATCCGGAGCATCCGGATTGAACTGTCGCTGGAGCCTGTTGGGCGACACGATACTGGCCTCGCCTTTACGTGCCCGCGGGCTCCGGTATCCGACCTGAGCCTTTATCCCGACACGTTTCATCAGTCGCCAGACTCTGTTCACTCCGCACTGTTGCCCGCTGTCCCGCAGATCCAGATGGATTTTGCGATAACCATAGACGCATCCCGATTCCAGCCAGAACTGTTTAATCTGTCCTGTCAGTCTCAGGTCTGCCTGATGGCGTTGTGAATGCGGCTGCTGAAGCCAGGCGTAAAAACCACTGGGATGAACATCCAGCACCCGACAGAGCAGGCGAACAGGCCAGCAACAGGAGTTGTCACGGATAAAGGCGTACCTCAGTCGGACAGCTTTGCGAAGTACGCCGCGGCTTTTTTTAATATGTCCCGTTCGTCGGTAACCCGTTTCAGCTCTTTCTGGAGACGGCGGATCTCGGCCTGAGCATCTGACTGTTCTTTATTAGTGGAAGAATCCGGACCGTACTTCTTTATCCAGGCATAAAGGCTGTGGGTGGTGATATCGAGACGTGTTGCAACGCTGGAAACAGAATAACCGCGATCAACAACCTGTTTGACTGCTTCAGTTTTAAACTCTTCGGGATAACGCTTACCGCTCATGGGCACCTCTCTTTAAGCCATCTTAAATGACTCTGAGGTGTCTGTTAAACCCGTGGCGATTCAGTTCGAGTGACGGGTAAGGCATCTTTATTTCCGCGTTAGAACGAAAGTACAAGCAGCGTTGAGTCGTCGATATGCATACGTTTTGCTGCACGCTCTCTCAGTACTAGCTCTGCAAGCTGTTCCTCAGTTTGCAACGAAAGTAATTCGATAAAACCAGAATCCTCTGCCAGCGCTTGTTTCAGTGCCCATTCGCCGAGCGCATCTGTCATACAGAGGAGTTTGGGTTGGGTGAGTTTTTCAAGGTAAAAAGTTTTCCCATGTTGTGTCCAGAAACTGCTTCCGCCGACGAAATCGTTATGAGCGGTGAGCGTAGCAAGCAGTGTTGGCCGCTCATTAAATTTTTGTGGATTATCGAAAGGCCATGCGCGAATGAGTTTCCCGCAATCAACCAGCATGGTGATGCTATCTCCAATAGCAAGAATATCTACCGTCTGATGCTCTTCAAATTGCTCTACACCTATGAGTGTTGCAAAGCTTCCTCGTTCGAATGCTGCTTGTTTGGACCAGGACATAGACGGGAAATCATGGACGGCAGAATATTCAGCCAAAGCAGATGCTATCCACTCAGGATTTACTCTCGGATCTTCATTAAATTTACGAGCAAGAAGATCAGCCCATAACTTTGAGTTAAAGGACTCGCTCGCCCCATCACAGAGAGCAAGCCTTCTCCCGTCTTCGGAGAAGGCAAATTTATCCTCATTTGCCTCAGGGCATTCAGGATCTTTTGGAACTGTCCCTGAAAATTCCAGTTTCATTGCTGATTCAACGTAATTGAGAAGCACGAGTTCCGATGTCGAAGAAATCGACAAGTTCGGCTGCCTCAGCGTTGAACATGAAACCACGAGATTCGAGCCCCACTGTATGGCCTTTTTCCTGCGCGAAACGTACCAGGTGCTCCGGAAGAGGGCTGGACATGCGGAAAAGTAACTTAGCATATGCATCTGGTAAACATGAGTCAGACGAGGGAAATCTAATTGGATCATTTCCGAGGGAGCTGACGTGGATATTAAGAATCAGAACTTCACCGTCATTGGTACGAATTTGCCGTAAATGATTGGCAATCTCTTCAGGGTCACCGTCGTTTGATTCGCCGTCAGTAACATGCAGGATCGTTGGAGGGTAGCAATCCGGATGAGAGTCACACCAAGTCACCAACTCTTCGGCGGCTCTTGTTAGGGCTTCACGCATAGGTGTGCCGCCGCTAGCAATAGGATCAAACCATACTGGAAACTTAATTTCTGTCTCGATGATTCCGCCAGCACCATCATCCATCTTCCGTTTGCGGTCTTCTACTCTGGCTGGATTCTGTTCGAGAGCAGAAATTGGATTGAGGATTTGTCCTCCCAGAGGGCCAGAGAAACCATTAGTAACTCCTTGACCACCATAGCCTAAGACACCAATTTCGAAATAGTCACGTACGCCTTCAGACTTGGTACAGCGAGTGATTAGGTTCATTAAAGTTCGATTAAGCGCATCGGAGACGAATTCAGCCTTGCTTCGGCCGGAAGACATTTTGTCGGACATTGAACCTGACTGATCGACGACGAAAAGAAATGCTGCTGGATTAGTACGGCTGATCTGAGCTTCGTATGCCATATGTCATTTTCCTCATTGAGACTATTTCCATCGTATCAATTTGTTAGACAATTGCGAGAAATGCCCGAAGAACAGTTTAAATTTTTAGTCGAGTCTTGACAAAAATCACACTAAGAAACTTTCTTGACGAGAAATAATTTCATAAATATATGATTTTTAGTGTTTTAATAGTTGAGTTCTATAAATTGACAGCTCATGCGCATTCATAGTAGTAGGTAAAGGTGTAACCATCCCACATACATTGTCATCCTGAAAAGCTGCACTGTATTACACACCCTTATGTAATCGCCTAACGGGCCCGTACGTTGTCTTACCACCAACGGGCATTAGGTTTGTTATGCCTAAAAATCAGAAATTTCGCGGAAGAAAACTTTCCTCTATCTAATTGCTTGGGCGTACGATTAACGATCAATACCCTTGCTTACTAAATGGTTACTATGGCTCTACAAGGAAAGTTGATATTGAACGGGGCAGACTATGCACCTTTCAATCTGTACGGCGTGGGCGTGTTCATGGCTTTTTCCGGTAATGGTGTTTATCGAAATAAAGGAGCGTGTGGAGCTGTAAAAGGAGATGGCCCGTTGCCTCCTGGCAAATATTGGATAGTTGATCGTGGTGCTGGGGGTTTTCTTTCAGGATTGAAAGCCAAAGGACAGGATACATGGAACAAGGTTAGGCATGGCGCAGAGTTTGGACGTGATGAATGGTTTGCTCTGTATAAAGATGATTGGGGCATTGATGACGGAACCTGGATTAACGATGTTTACCGTGGATTATTCCGGCTTCATCCTAGAACATTATCCGAGGGCTGCATAACTATTGGTCATAACTCCGACTTCGCGCAAATTCGCAATGCATTGATGAACACATCGCTTATTCAGGTTCCGTGTATGAGCTCTCTTATGGCTCGTGGTTGGGTTGAGGTAGTGGCTAATGGCAACACCAACACTTGCCCGTAGATGGGGCGTAAGATTGCTAAAGACGGCTCTATTTCTGCTGATCGGTATGGCTGTAGGGAGAATATTAGGCAATCCAGGGATTTACATTAATCATGCTATTGCATCAAAGATAAGTGACCTTGTTTACGGCGATATTAACGCAGAAACCATGTATGACACTTATTTTTACCTTGACGTTCTAACGGTCGTTATTACCACTACTGTTATTTATTTCATAACGATGAAATTGATCAGAAAAATAAGGAGCAAATGAAATGCCAATCCCTCCATACATGTGGTTAAAAGATGATGGCGGCGCAGACATTAAAGGATCTGTAGAGGTTAAGGATCGTGATGGTTCTATTGAGATTATCGGACTGAGCCACGTAACTTACCTGTAGATAATACCAACGGTAAAATTACTGGTACACGTCAGCATTCATCAATGATGATTGAAAAAGAAGTTGATAGCTCTACACCTTATCTTTACAAAGCCGCCGCAACTGGTCAGACACTGAAAAGTGCGGAGATCCGTTTCTACCACATCAACGACGCAGTGCAAGAAGTGCCTTATTACTCTGTACTGATGGACAACGTGAAAATCACAGGCGTTAACTGTGGTGTACCTAACTGCAAACTTGCAGCCAATGACCTGCAAACTTGCAGCCAATGACAAAATGAACCACGTTGAAAGCGTCAGCTTGCAGTACGAGAAGATTATCTGGAAGATTCACGATGGGAACGTTCAGTTTACTGATGCCTAGAACGAGCGCCCAACAGCATAATGAAAACGGGGGCGTTGTGCCCCTTCGTATAATCCTCTTAAAGCCTGAGCCACATCATTAACAGGTGTCGCTGGCTTCCTGTCATGGCCGAGATTCGAACGGTTTTACGGATGTGGGGTCAGTCCAAACAGTGAGGGTTCATTATGATACTCGAGAGCGTAGCCGGATAACGGCAGTTGCTACATAGCGGACTCAACAAGAACGTTCGCCGCCTCACTCGGGTTCATCGTGTGTACGACGCCAGTGCGCAGTCCGAAGAGCAATGGGATGGCTGAATCGTTCGTGAAAACGTTCAGGCGTGATTACTTGTATGTAAATGACCTGCCGAATGCGGTGACCGTAATGGAAAAACTGACGGAATGGATGGAAGACTATAATAACTGGCATCCCCATAAAGGTCTGAAAATGCAGTCACCGAGAGAGTACAGAAGTTCACTACTAGCTTGGACTGACCCCAGCGCCATTGACATTGCTAGCCCAATCCATCCCAACAGCTCCTGGTAACAACAAATACTGAAAACGGCAACGCTAACCACACCAATTCCGTTGCCGCCAGGCCGGAGCTGTGCATACGCCTGGCGTGATGATAAACAAACCCGGATTCATGGCCTGCGCCAAAGCGCCGCAGGTCCTGACAAGCCAGATCGCCTACGAGGTCAATAGCAATCCTGGTTTTAAGTGCTGGAAGACAATGGATTCTGAGATGGCTTTGCTTGTTTATAAAAGATGGTATAGTTTCACTATTGGTGTAACTATACTAAATTTAATAAACTAACTTAGCCATTCTGTCATGACCTTTTCCAGTGTATCCAGGGACTGCGCGCGCTTTTCCTCCGACATCCGGCCAATATTGCGCAGCTTCCATTGAACGGCTGGCAAATTCTGAATATGGGGCTCTGGCGCTAAACTCCAGTCAGGCTCGCCGCGTTTAAATGACATCAGGAAGTCGAAATCCTGTTGAGTGAAATGTGCTTTCAACGCGCTGAGCATTCTTTCCGGGACCTCTCTTAACTCTTCCAGTGATACCTCCTCAAAAGTCATACCGCTGAATTCATTTTGAAAGGGTTCGGTAATATCCTTCCAGCGTGGGTTAAGCACTTCGGACAATGGGCGATTATGGCTGAGCAAGTAAGCGATAAAACCATTGAAAATAGCGCGGTCGATTCCTTGTGTATCAAGGAGCATTTTGACGTCGTAGAAATCTCTGGGATGCTGGCGATCTAACGCAGCACATAGCTTGCCACCGTATAAATCGGGCAGTGAGACAACCGGGATCGCGGCAAAACCAAATTCTTCCTCCACGTGACCTGCCCCCAGTATTAAACACAATCGTCAGTTAGTAATGTCGGTTTGTTTACCTTCAATTTTTCCATTTCGCCAGCCCGCTGCAAATTCCGCTGGCGTCCGATAATTCAGTGAGGAATGAGGCCGGCACTCGTTATAGTCCTGCCGCCAGTCGTTAATGATTTTCCTGGCGTGAACGATATCGCTGAACCAGTGCTCGTTCAGACACTCATCCCGAAATCGACCATTAAAGCTTTCGATAAACCCGTTCTGTGTCGGCTTACCCGGCTGAATAAGCCGAAGCTCAACGCCATGCTCAAAAGCCCACTGGTCCAGTGCCCGGCAGGTAAATTCTGGTCCCTGATCTGTTCTGATCGTTGCCGGATAGCCACGAAATAACGCAATACTGTCCAGAATGCGTGTGACCTGAGCTCCTGATATACCGAAGGCGGCAGTGACTGTCAGGCATTCCTTCGTGAAATCATCGATGCAGGTCAGGCACTTTATTCTGCGTCCGGTAGCCAGTGCGTCCATGACGAAATCCATCGACCACGTCAGGTTAGGAGCAGCCGGACGGAGCAGTGGCAGACGTTCTGTTGCCAGTCCTTTACGACGTCGTCTGCGCTTAACACCCAGGCCACTGAGGTGATAAAGGCGGTACACGCGCTTGTGATTAACATGCAGGCCTTCCCGACGCAGTAGTTGCCATATACGGCGGTAACCGAAACGCCTGCGCTCAAGCGCCAGCTCAGTGATGCGTCCGGATAAATGCACATCAGCCGCCGGACGCTGCGCCTCATAGCGGCAGGTCGACAGGGACAAACCAACCAGCCTGCAGGCTCGGCGTTGCGACAGACCCGTCGCTTCACACATCACTACAGCAGCTTCCCGCTTGTGGTCTGTCGTCAGTACTTTCGGCTCAACGCCACCTGTAACGCCTCCTTATCCAGCATGGCTTCTGCAAGCAACTTCTTGAGACGGGCGTTCTCTTCTTCAAGCGACTTAAGGCGTTTTACTTCCGGTACTTCCATGCCACCAAACTTCTTACGCCAGGTGTAAAAGGTCGCGTCAGAAATAGCATGCTTACGGCAAAGCTCACGGGCGGGAATGCCAGCCTCGGCCTCGCGGAGAATACTGATGATCTGTTCGTCGGAAAAACGCTTCTTCATGGGGATGTCCTCATGTGGCTTATGAAGACATTACTAGCATCGCAGTGTGTTAATCAACAGGGAGCAGGTCACACGGATTCGACGACGTCGCGTTCTTGCGGTGGATATAGTGTTCCCCGGGCAACCGGCGAGACTTCAATTTTAATTTGCGCGTCGCCAGTGGTGACAATGATGCGCATCTCATCGGGATTATGGGTTTGCAGCACTGCACGGATCCCGGCTTGCGCTTCCAGTTCAGCGGCAATACGGGTGAGCGCCTCGCGCACCTTGGGCAACGCAACCTCTCTGCTTTCCAGCGGGATCCATGCCAGATCGATATCAACGGACAATCGGGGAAAATCACGGATGAATAAGTTGATCGCCGTTCCGCCTTTCAGCGCAAAACAGGGCTCGTTAGCGACATAGGGTAATGCTCGCACCAGCAGGGCGACCTGGCGGTAGTAGGGAGAGGTTTTATCCATGGTTTATTCCCTTCCTGGTAAAATTTTCGGGCACGGTAATCTGGTATTGCGTGTTCAGCTTGCCATTAACAACGATTTGTCGGTTGCCCGATCCCAGGTCGATTTTGCTGGTATCTACCCGTTTGAACCATGCATGTTCATAGAAACTGGCGAAAAACAGATACAGGCGCTTGGTTTGTACGGACTGGCTGAGCGTAAGCAGCTTCTCAACTTTACGTGGGTTGAGATTGACTAGTCCCTGAAAAAGCTCGGCAGCGTGCTCAAATGAGATTTCCTGAGGTACTGCGCTTAATAGCTCGTAGGCTGCCAGTTCTGGCGTACTGGCGGTTATTCTTTTTCCTTTAACCTCAAGCTCAGTTCGGTATTTTTCATCCAATTCAGGGAGCTTCAGAGCCGATACCACCAACCACTCAACGTCGGGAAATTCTTTAAACCATTTGGGCAATATCGCTTTGTTTTCAACGCTAAGCCAGCATTGACTCTGCTTAAGCTGTAGGTAATGGGAACGGCCCTGCCAGGAGAGACTGCTCAGTCCGGCCAGATGCACCGGCGCTTCAAGCTGGTTTTGCAGACACCATAGCGCATCACTCCAGTCTGGTTCTCGTCCTGCGCGCGCATAAACGCCAGCCCGCAGTTTTATTAACCAGCCATTTTGCGCGTATTTAAAGGCCAGAGAAGGCGATATGTTGTTCCGGGTTAGCCAGGATTGCAAAACCAGGCTTCCTGGAGAGGTATTTTGCAATAGCCAGTTTATTTTTGATGCCATAGATTCACTCATGGTGTAACTATAATAAAAAAAGTAAACTATTTAGTGAGTGAAAAGTCAATGTACGGCGTCTGTCACAGCATAAATGTTGCCCGCGAGAGTTGTATCAGTCCACGTCTATTCAAGTCTAATAAAGCAAAAAATCAGTAATAACATCGGTCCGACAGAATCATTCCTCTGGTCTATGTGATCGAGAAATGCATATCGATTTAAGTATGATTAGCTATCTCCCATGGCATGAGTTTACCAGGTGAAGAAGTTACCGGAGCGGTTATCAAGGGAAAGCATCACTTCGATCGGCAGGGCAACCCGATCGACAGAAAGAAGCTGATTCGTACAAAGTTCTGAACGATCCGCTTGCGAAGATGTAGCCCGGGTACTCCGGGCGCTGCTGCTTCTCGTATGCGTGTCGGTACGTTCTTCACCGACGCATCTCTCTGAGATCGAAACGGATCGGGAGCGTCACGCTGAACGACGGCTGTCCCGCCCGGATATCATCCGGCGGCGGAGGCAGCGGGGCGGCCCGCTTCGCCAGCTGCTCCGCTTCCCGGTCCAGCGAATCCACCCCGCTTGAGCGGAGTAACTTTGCCGCCAGCACGTTGCCCTGGCGATCCAGGGTGATGCTGATATACACCACCCCCTGTCGCTGCTGGCGGAGCGCCACGGCGGGGTAGCGCTTAAAGCGGCTCAGGTGCGCCAGCAGCTGCCCGCTCCAGTCCGAGCTCATCGGGTTCGCCTGCGGCGCCGCCATGTTCTGCGGCGCCGCAACCTGCCTGTCGTTCATCGAAGGCGGCGCGCTGGTATCCGCTGCGGCAGACGTTTTCGACGGCGTCACCTCCCGTTCCGCCGCTGTTTTAGGCGGCGTCGGGTCTTTGCGCTTCGCGGGCTTGTTCTTTTTGACCGCCGGGGGCGTCTTCGGCTCCGTGCCCTGCGGAGCCTGGGTCAGGGCTGGGCGGGTCTCCTCTTTCACCTCCTCCTTCTGCGCCACGGGCCGGCTGCTGGGGAGGGCGTGCGTCTGGAGTACCCCGGTCGGCATTTTCTCCGGGCTGGCGACGGACTGCGTCTGGCTGGACAGCATTAACACCACCATCGGCGCGGCCGCCGGTAGCGGCGGCGGCGGGCTGGACTGATAGCAAAGCCAGCCCAGCAGCATCACGTGAAGGAGCAGCGTCAGCAGACCTGCGAAAGTCCACCGCCTTCCCGCTCCCCGCTCCCATTCCTGGGGGAAAAGCGGGACAGCGGAGAGTGCGTTTTTATTTAACATGGAAAAGTTACCACCGGTACAGGAGAGCGTGTCGTCGCGAGCGCAATGCCGCGACGTTAATCAGCGTCGGATAACAAACAGGACACGCTGCCCGGCAGGAAAGGGCATGTCTGGTGGGAATAACGGGATATAACGCCATAAAAATATCATTATTAGAGTAAAGGACTTCAGGAGACGCTGACAAAGTACTTTGACAGATAGTTTATCTGGACCGGCAGGCTGTCAGGCAGCGAATCAAGAATGCGGTCGGTGTTATTGAGCGGGAAAACGCCCGACAGCCGCAGGTTGGCGATCTCCGGCCGGCAGCGGATATAGCCCCGGCGATAGCGGCCCAGCTCGGCGAGGAAATCTGCCAGCCGCATATCATCGGCGACGATCAGCCCTTGTAGCCAGGCCGGTTCCGCCGGCACCCGGTGCAGCGCGCCGTACCCGCGTTCATTGAGCCACAGACCATAGCCCGCGCTGACGGTCACGCTCTGGCTGCCTGCCGCCGGACGGGCGATCAGCCGGCCGCGGTACACCGCAATATCGCTTTGCGTATCGCCCAGCCGGACCGCGAACCGGCCGTTGTGCGCGGCGAGCTCGCCCTGCGGCAGCCGCAGCCGCAGCAATCCGGCGTTTTGCGGCGACGTCACCATCATTTCTCCGTTCAGCAGCGCCACCCGCTGGCCGTCGTCGTGAGAGGTGACGTTGACCGCCGTTTGCGTGTTCAGCATCAGCTGCGTGCCATCCGCCAGGGTCACCTTTTTCTGTTCGCCGATCGCCGTGCGATAGTCCGCCAGCCAGGGCCGCCAGAGGCTGTTGCCGGCGCCGATCCCCACCGCGCCGGTCAGCCCGATCACGGCAATGCTCTTCAGCAGCCGACGGCGCTGGGGGTTGTCCAGACGGGACAGGCTTTGCTGCGCAGCCATGCCGTTAAGCAGGGAGAAACCGGAGGAAAAGGCGCCGATCTGCTGCCAGGCCTGGGCGTTTTCCGGCCGCGACTGATACCAGCGCTGCCAGTTTTCCCGATCCTGCTGGCTGGCGTCTTCCGACATCAGCTGCGTCAGCCAGATGGCGGCTTCGCGGGCGCTTTGTTCATTGAGAGTGGATGAAGGACTCATGCTGCTATCATGATGATAAGGCAAAGAAACATTGCAGGTTCGCGCGCTGCAAATACTGTTTGACCGAGCTGGCGGAGACCCGCAGCCGCTCGGCAATATCGCAGTAGCGCATGCCCTGCAGATGGGCCAGCAGGAAGGCTTCGCGTACCGGCGCAGGCAGGCCGTCCAGCGCCTGGTCGAGCTTTTCCAGCATCTCGATCGCCTGCAGGCGGATTTCTGCCGACGGCGATTCGGCCTCCGGCAGCTCGCTCAGGGCCTGTAAATAGCGCTCTTCAATATGCTTGCGGCGGTAGTAGTTGGCTACCAGCCGGCGCGCCACCGTGGCTAAGAAGGGGCGAGGGTGGCGAATGGCGGTGAGCTGCGGGCTGAGCAGGATGCTGATAAAGGTATCCTGCGCCAAATCTTCGGCATGCCAGGCGCAGCCGACCTTTTGCCGTAGCCAGTGGCACAGCCAGCCGTGATGTTCACTGTAGAGCTGCCGGGCAAACCCGTTAGCGATTGCAATATCTTTCCTGGCCATGCGGCATACCAAACGTAAGAGCTTTAAATGAAAATAAGAATCATTACTAATTAAGATAATGTAAGTTATGTGTCAAGAGATTGCTGATTATTTACATTAGACGGGGGATTCAGGCGGAGGGAAGCAGGGGAGCCGGCGGCTCCCCCATGGGTAAAAGGTCAGAAACGCTGGCTGACGCTGAATTTAATATTCCGCCCGACGCCGGACACGGATTCGCCGAGGTAGGGGTAATATTCGTGGTTGAAGAGATTATCCACCGCCACCCTGGCCTCAAACCCCTTCAGTGACGTGGGCTGCCAGGAGGCGAACAGGCCGTGCAGGGAGTAGCCGGCGGTTTTCGGCAGCGCCCATACTGAGGCGAGCGGATCGCCGTCGGCCGGGGAGCGATCCTGTTTACGCACGAAGTCGCCGGTCCAGCCAAACGCCGCATCCCACTGCGGCACTTTTATCCCCAGCACCGCGTGGGCGGTGACCGGCGGGATTTCCGCGATCCAGGTCTGGTTGCCCCAAGGATCGCGCGGGGAGGCATCGCGCTTGCCGCGGATCGCGGAGTACGCGAAGCTGCCGAACAGGCGATCGCTGTCGTAGAAGGATTCAATTTCCACGCCTTCAATGGTGTAGCCCGGCAGGTTACGGTAGTTCGACAGCGGCTGGCCGCACTCCCCGCCGCTTCTGGCGGCGTCGCACAGCACCCCGCGACGATAGAAGATTTCATCCTTGCCGCGGTTGCGGAACAGGGTCGTACGAATTTGCAGGCTGTCTTTTTCCGTCAGCAAGTTGTTGAAATCCAGCACCGCGCCTAGCCGAATCCCGGTAATTCGCTCCACCTTCAGGTTGCGGCTGGTGCCGGGAACGTTGGAGCTGGCCGACTGAACTTCGTACTGTTCATCAATGACCGGCGCGCGCCAGGTGCGGCTGACGTCGGCAAACAGCGACAGGTTGGGCGTGGCTTTCCAGATCGCCCCCAGATGCGGAGACCAGCCGGTGTAGGTGACGCTGCTGTAATCATGCCCGGCGGCAGGATCGCTATCGTTATAGCGCGGCGCGCGGTTGGGCTGGCCCGTATTGGTGACGTGATCGAAGCGTACGCCGGGGGTAACGGTCAGGCTGCCGTAGCTGATCGCGTCCTGCAGGTAAGCGCTGCGGGTTTCCTGCTCGCCCGCCGGCATATAGTAGGGCTGGAAATAACCGTAGTTGTAGCTGGCGCTGTTCTTCTGCGCCGGGTAGTACATCAGCGTATCGCGCTTATGCTTATGCCAGCGCACGCCGAACAGCAGCTTATGATCGAGCGGGCCGCTGCTGAAGCGGCTCTCGTTGTTCATATCGAGCTGCTGATCGACATAGCTCACCCAGCTTTCGTTCCCCAGCGAGCCCAGGTAGCTGTACTGCGACGCGGAGTCCGGCCGCTTATCATGCTGCTCGGTTTTCGAGTGGGCGTAAGATACCGTCAGGTTCAGCAGCGGCTGCTCTTCCGGCGCCAGGTTCCATTTTACCGAATAGTTGGTGTCCACCTGATCGCGGTAGACCAGGATCCGCCGCCACGCCTCGTCCCGGCCGTAGCGGTCGATATCCGTCTGGCTGGGGGCGCTAATATCGTCGCGCTTGGCGGCAAAAGGCTGCCAGCCGTCGGACTCGGAGCGCATTGCCGACAGGGTTAACGTCTGCGCATCGGTCAGATAGAGGTTCGACTTCACCAGCCACGAGGCCTGATCGTTGGAGGAGTAGGCAAAGCGCGTGCCGTCAGGCCGCTTGATGTTGCCCCCGTCGCGCTTGCTGAAATAGACCAGCCCGTCGGCGAACCCTTCCTCGGTGCGGCCATATAGCGCGCCGCTGTAAATTCCCTGGCGGTCGTTGGTGTGATAGCTATATTTCAGCAAGCCGCCAAAGTTCTCTCCGGGCTGCAGCATATCGCCGGCGTCTTTGGTTTCCATCGTAATGGTGCCGCCAAACCCGCCGTTGCCGTTCAGCAGGTTGTGCGGACCTTTATCGACGTCAACGCGCTTGAGCAGCTCCGGCTCGATGAACACCGAGCCCTGACGGTATTTCTCGAACCCTTTGGGCGCGCCGTCCAGCACCACGTTGACATCTTCCATATCGCCCATCCCCCAGATGTTCAGACTCTGTCCGCCGGGGCGAGGCGAGCCGGCCATCGAGACGCCGGGCAGGCGATCGAGCAGGCTGGCGACGTTATCGGCCTGTACGCGCGCGATGTCTTCCTGATTCAGGGTCGAGCGGCCGGCGGAGACGCTATCGCTTAAGCCGCTGACTACCGACAGCTCCGGGATCACCAGATCCTCAAGCGGTTCAGCCGCCACCAGGCGGTAGCCGTTTGCCGTCTGCCGGGCGCTGAGACCGCTCCCCGCCAGCAGGCGGCTAAAGGCTTCTGAGAGGCCGTATCGCCCCTGCAGGCCGGCGGTGCTTTTCCCCCGGGTTTGCTCCGGCGTAAAGGTCAGAATGACCCGGGCGCTGCTGGCAAGACTTTGTAACGCCGGGGTCAGATCCCCCGCCGGAATGGCGAAAGTCTGAACATCGGCCTGCTGCGTCGGCTGCGGCTGCGCCTGGGCGGAGAAGACGGCGGTCGCGCAGGTGGCAAAGACCAGCAGCCCGCAGGCGGGCCTGAGCACTCTGCCGGCGGCCCGCTTTCTGCCGGATAGATGATTTGCGGCGTTTTTGTTTTTTATAGACATCGACTGGTTCCCTGAAAGTGTGAAACTGAAATCTCAGTAGAGAGGTCACGCGGGCGACAAAATCGGGCAGAGATTTAATGAAAAAAATTCTCATCTGGCGGCAAACCTGCGGGGCCGACGCTATCCGCCGGCAATTTTCCCGTACGGCGGCCTGCCGGACGCTTGAACAGGGGACGATCCGTATGGTGCAACGGGTTGACAGTTTTATCTGATATTGACAATCATTATCAATTATTCCACGACGCGTCGACTCACGGCGGCGGGTCGTTCCAGGGGGAGTTAAGAACATGTCATCACCCTCGATCGCGTCCTGCGCCACCGACTGCTGTATCGTAGGCGGCGGCCCCGCCGGGCTGATGCTCGGCTATCTGTTAGCCCGGGCGGGCGTCAGCGTGACGGTACTGGAGAAGCACGATGATTTTCTGCGTGATTTCCGCGGCGATACCATTCACCCTTCCACGCTGGAGCTGATGCACCAGCTCGGTCTGCTCGACGAGCTCCTGGCGCTGCCGCACCAGCGCGCGGAAACCCTGTGGGCGGAGATCGCCGGGCGCAACGTGATGCTGGCGGACTTCTCCCGCCTGCCGACGCGCTGCAAATTCATCGCCTTTATGCCGCAGTGGGAATTCCTCACTTTCCTCGCCGAACGCGCCGCCGCTTTTCCCCATTTCACCCTGATAAAGTCGGCGCGGGTGACCGAGCTGTGCTATGAGCAGGGCCGGGCGTGCGGCGTGCTGGCGGAGACCCCGGAAGGGCCGATCGACGTTTCCTGTCAGCTGGTTGTCGGCGCCGACGGACGGGGTTCCGTGGTGCGGGAAAAGGCGGGGCTCAGCAGCCGATCGTTCGGTATGCCGCGGGATCTGCTGTGGATGAAGCTCACTAAGCGACCGGGGGATCCGCAGTGGTCGATGGGTCATACCGGGCCAAGGCGCAACTTCATCATGATCGATCGCGGCGATTACTGGCAGTGCGGGTATGCGATCGAGAAGGGAAGCTTCGATGCGATCCGGGAGAGCGGGCTGGAGAAATTCCTGCTGCAGGTGGCCGAGGTGGCTCCGTTTCAGGACGATCGCTTTCAGGAGATTGCCGGCTGGCAGCAGGTGAAGCTGCTGAGCATCCGCATCGACAGGCTGGAGCAGTGGGCGAAGCCGGGGGTGCTGTGCATCGGCGACGCGGCGCACGCCATGTCGCCTATCGGCGGAGTGGGCGTCAATCTGGCGATTCAGGATGCGGTGGCCGCGGCTAACGCCGTTAGCCTGCCGCTGCGCCAGCGGCGTTTGCAGCTAAAGCATCTGCGGCGCGTGCAGCGGCGGCGCGATTTTCCCACCAAAGCCACGCAGTTTTTACAAATTAAAATGAGCCAGCGCCGGACGAAAAAACGCCGCGCGGCGGGCGGCTCCGGTCTGATGAACTGGCTCAGCCGCCGCCGCTGGCTGCCGCGGCTGGCGGGGCGCATCATCGGCCTCGGGTTTCGTCGCGAAACGCCGCGTGGGTTTTAGCGGCAGGCGGATTGCCCCGCGTCGGCGGAATAGATACGCGGGCGTCGCGGCACGTTGTAGTCAGAGGTTGACCATATAGCCGTATTTCGGCCAGCGCTAATGATAGGGATTCCATAATGAGATGGCTGCTTTTGATAATCGCTTCTTTGTCACAGATCTCCTGCACGTTAAGAGTCGGGGATGAAAAATTGCTAAAAGGAGGCGCAATTGAATACTTTGAAAAACACTACAGCACGGCAACCAGAACGCCTTTTATCGGCGGGGCTATGTACGTCAATATGCGGCCCTATTTATATCCGATGGTCGTGAATTATTGCGTGGCGAACAACAATAAGATGGAGGGAAACTGGTGCGTGGATAGTAAAGGATTCCCACTTTTCAGGGTGCAAAATGATTCGGTCAATACGGTGGTTGCGTCGACGGGGAGTGCACTGATTACCATGCCCGGCGACGGCGGCTGGCTCAGCGTGATTGAAAGGAACAATATCATTTCCGATCGGGAATGGCTGCAAACGGCTCAAGAAACCTATCATTTTAAGCCCGAAAATAGATAGTCACTATTTTTGTGCCGGGCTTAATACACCAAACGGCGCCTGGGCGCCGTTTGGTGCGGTCGGTTAATCGCGGCTTTGCACCCAGAACGCGTGAATCAGGCCGGGAATATAGCCCAGCAGCGTCAGCACGATGTTAAGAATAAACGCCCAGCCGAATCCTTTACCCAGCAGCACGCCAAGCGGCGGCAGAATAATCGTTAAAACAATTCTCCAGAATCCCATATACGCTCCCTCTAAGTAAAATTAACCGTTTCCCTGATTAAGCTTAGTAATTCTGCCCGAGAGTGCCAGTTTGCCCTGGGGGTTACGCTCTCGGGCCTTTGGCATATGGCCTGCGGCCCTTCGTATTCATCGGAACAGGGGCCCTTGTCCGGCCCGTAGCACGTGAATTACAGCGGATGCGGTCAGCGCCCACGATAGCGGATACATCCTTAACCGCTTTAATCGCATTCGCGCGAAGGCATCCCATTGTACTGTGCGGTCGGTCAGGTCGCCGATTTTGCCTGGATGTTTTTGCCATCCGTTCTCCATATCGGCGGTTCGCTCAATCTTTTCCTCACCAGGCGCAGTTTGCCTTATTGTGAAAATTAATCTGCCATTAATTCGCATGGCTGAATATTCGGGGAGCTTATATTTATGAGACACGTCGGTATAAAAGTATCGCGTCTTTTAAACCTGAAGGCGGATGGCGTAAATGAAGTGCTTGCCTGGTGTAAATTATGTGTTTGATAATAGTTAAAGGTTGGCGTCGCTTCGTAACATCCCCGCTTTATGAGATCGCCTGCTATCAGGTAATATTTTCAGGATGCCGAAGCTGGCTGATATTTTCAGAAGGTTATTGAATGTTTTAATATGTTTCTGGCGAGTACGGCGTCCGGTGTCGCAATACTCCAGCTTCTTTTATCATTTGCGTTCGCCACTTCTATGCATCTTAGCCATCCAAAATGAAGGCGCAGGGACGGATACAGGCTGAATAGTTCGCCGGCAGATAACGATCCGAATTCATAATGGTATGATTTATCGGCTGAAATTATTAATAAATTAATCAGCCCGGCAACGTTTTAAAACCTGACGGGATGCATTTAAATTTATAATTAGTTACATCAGTATCAACTTAGAAACAAGTTGATAATCTGTCTATGGATGTTGCTGAAATAAATAGATATCCCTCGCATTTTGCGTATTGCGATATGGATTTTCTACATCGGAACATAGTTAAATTCCGTTTGTTAATCTTTATTTGATCGGTTAATATTTGCGCGAAAAATTTTCTTCATTCGCAGAATATCTAACTCACTGATTTCAAAGACACTGGTAGCTAAGGGTGTAGTAATATGGATCGCTCAGATGACATCCAAAGCTTTATTATTGGGGAGAGGGCTGCGTTCGTCCCTTCCCGGCGGGTGATTGTTGATAGGCTAAATGCAAAAGAAATTAAGCTACATCTTCCTGCGAGCTGCTGTCTGGAAAAGTTACTTCGTCACCAGGGAGAGATTGTTTCTCAGGAAGAGCTGATCCTCTGCGGATGGGGGAGCAAGCGCAATGCCGGCGTGAGCCATAACACTTATTACCAGTGTATTTTACATCTCCGAAAGTCCCTTGCAATTATAGGGTTTTCAGACGTTATTGATACGGTGCCAAGGCACGGATTGAGGTTTAATAATAGCGTAAAAGTAGCATATCTGTATCCGGATGGAGATATTGAGCTACAAATTGACAACAGTGTAAAAATCGACCCTGACGGCAAAGAGGCCCTGGAGCTGAATAATATCACGGGTGAAAATCCAGCGCTGGCAGAGGTTGATGATACTCTGGCGGTGTTTAATCGCACGGCTGGGGTATTACACGCTCCGGCGGTAGATGAAAGCAAACCAGTCGGTAATTCACAAAATAGTGGTAGTAATAACGGAAATAAATGGTTAAGACATGCAGGGATTGCCCTCATAGTCGTGATGGCTGGATTGATGATGCTTAATCATCGCTCCGGGGCTGGCGGCGACGCTTTTTCTGACTATATCAAGATCTCTTCCGATGGCTGTAGCCTATTTTCGGCAAACCGGACATATTCATCCTCTGAGATTAAGGCAATCCTCGGCACTCTGGGGCTGTCATGTACGAATAACGAAGTCGTTTATTTTACCGCGTCACCTATGAATACGTGATTAAACTTAATGTATTGCCTGGCTTACGATAAAAAAAATCAAAACTGCCGCTCGCTGACGGTAATGAAAAACATAAAGGTAAAGTGATGCGAACAAAGTTATATTACCTGGCAACTTTACCGATCGTGGCGGTGTTTGCTGCAGTCTATTTTTTTAATGTGGATGATTCAAATAATAAAGTTGTATGCCAGAGTCGTCATACCTTACTGCATGATGGTTTTCGTCTGGATTCAAATTTTGGCTTCACCCTGGCCAATGATAAAGGTGAGCTCACGGTGCACGCCATCGCCGCTGAGAATGGCGTGCAGTCGCAGGTTGGCAGAGTCATTAATTTTACATACGTGAAAAATAATGATGTTTACATACTTAAAAATCAGTATGTCGAGTATCTGAGTACCGATAACAGCAAAGGCAGCAATGTGGATTTTCACTTTCCTGCATTCTTTTATGAAGCAGGAAAAGAGCTTGCGCTGAAGATTGAGTACGATAAGTATCATAATCCTGTCATCTACTTACATAATATGCCGATGTTCTACTGTAAGAAATACAATCACGTTTAAATCATCAGGTAGGAATCTGCCGTCATGGTCGGTGGTCAAAGATCGCTGCGGCCTGAAAGGACGATGACGGCTCAGAGAGTTTTTTGCTTATGGCATACGTAGGCTGGCAAGGTCGAGAATATAAATAAATAGCTGTTCTGTTGTTCAAGTATTTTCACGTAAATATCCTTTTTGGGGTAAACGAAAAACAAAGGCTCATATTTCTCTAACCAGCTGTTGTTAACGGTTTCATCAGGGAAGACCACATTGTTAACCGAGTGCAGGTGATAAACGTTGTTGTGCTTTTCAATGTTGAAAAATATTTTTCGATTGAATTTGTTCGCCCCATTAGTCATGGAGCGGCCATTCATGCTGAGCATGCCGCTATCCTGGCTAATTCTGTACGTTAACGAGACATAGAGATTCTCGTCCGCGTGGTGCTGAACAAAGTTTGCTTTACATGTGAATTCAAGCGGCTGATAGCGCTGCCACAACGAATAACCAGCCAGTATTAAAGTTAAAAATAAGCATACACAAAGCACATACACCGATGCACGGTAATGTCTCATTCTAATGATCCTCGATAAAATAGTTTGAAATACAGTAGTTCGGGCTGGACATGGGTTTATTACAGCGAATCACCGAAGCCCTGGGCAGCATGGCGTATCTACTGATATATACCCATGGGAACTTTTGGCAGTCAGATTTGAACTGAACGCCGTAGTTAAGCGCTTTCTTTCGTTCATCAGTATTATGAATATCTTTATTGAGGAACAGGTGGCAGCCATTGGTGTTGACGGTGAGCTGATAGTTTTCGAAGTAACGCTGGTCCTGGAAGTGGGTCACTATAACCTTGAGATCCGTCAGCAGGATAGAAAAGATAAGAATCGTGATGAGAAAAAAAAGCTTACTGAATCTGCCGACGTCTCTCTTTTGCAGGTACAGCGGAGCGGGGATGTTGGGGGCTGAGGCCGGTATATCGGCAACGGACTCGACTGTCTCCTGCGGGCTGCTGGCATGGCCAGAGTCCGCCTTGTTCAACTCTTCATAAGATGCGGACAATACCGTTTCATCGGCTGCCTGTCCGTCATCATTGTCTGACGCTGGCGGGTCCGTGGATTCCATGGCTTGAATCTGTGTATCAAGGGCCAGCGTTAAGCCAATACGCGGTATCGTTGTGATGGGGTCGCTGGTAAACCCAATTTCTTTCATCCCCTTTCTGAGTAGACAAATGTTTTGATAGTAGGTATTTGCTGACACAACGAGCCCGAGTTTTTCCCAAACGTTATACATAAACTCTTGCTGCGTCACAATTGTGCCGGATCTCTCGATTAATAATAATAAACAACGGCTTGCCGGAGAGTTCAGAACGACCATATTCGTGGGGGTGATAATATTCCTTAACTTGCGGGTCGTTGGGTGGAATTCAACAGTATTGTTAATAACGTAATATCTATGCATTAATTATATAGAACTCATTCAGCAGCAGGTGAGATTTATCCGGTAGATGCAGATAAAATTAAGATATTTTCACATTTAGATAAAAGTATAAGTGATAGATTAAGCGCTGCATACTCTGGCCCCTGGCGAAAATTCTTATTTATATAATTGCTTTGAATCAACGAGCCTGTCTGGTCGGGCTATCGCGGGCAGGATATTCCTTCCATCAATAACAGAAGTGAATCATCGGCTTACCATTACGCGTCTGCATGGGCCTGACAGCAGATTGTCTGAAATAAGATTAAGTTAAGATCGATCCCGACATGACTTTTACTTTATGTTTTAACCCGGCGATGCGGTGAATGATGGCGCAACGCTTTTGCCATCATTCAATAAAGTATTCGGAAATACACGAGGTCGATTGTGCGAAGGGTTTATTGCAGCGGATGATCGAGGTTCTGGGGAGGTCTGCACCTGTCGTCACGTATACCCAAGGGTAGTTCCGACAATCGCGGGTGATATGTTCGCCATATTTGCTGAGCATTGCTTTTTTCTGGCTGTCGGATGTCGGTTCTGCCGATAAAACATGGCAGCGTTGGGTCGAGGTTATCGTTTCATAGCCAGAAAAATAGCTTTCTTTTATACCCGCCATGTATGAGAGAAGTGTGGCCATCGCGGCGATGCCTGCCGCCAGAAGAACGCTATTTTTTATCGTGAAAACCGGCCTGCGTCTCTTAACGCTGATAAGCGTGGCTGGAAGGGGCTTACTGCCATCTCCCGGCCATGCCGGCTCATTTTTTAAGCCATATTCGCCGATGCTCATTGATGCGCGTTCGATCTCCTCGTGGCTAGTGTCTTTAACCACGGCGATCGATGTACTGTGGAACAGTTTCTTTGTGCCTCCTGAGCCAGGGGATGCGTCCGCGACTGATTGACGGATTTGCGTGCCGGAGGCCAGAGTTAGCCCAATCCGGGGAAGGGTGATGATCACATTATCCTCCAGCCCGGCATGGATAAGGCCTCTGCGGAGAATCGAGATATTCTGGTAATAGGCGTTGGCGGTGACTCGCATGCCGCTCTGTTTCCAGACGATATCCATAAAATCCTGCTGCGAGACGACACTACCTGCGTGATTAATTAATAGCAGCAAACAGCGTCCGGCGGGTAAATTCAGCGTAACCTTAAGGTCAGGTGTGTGGATATTACGTAAAGTGCTTGTCGCTGGCTGGAACTCTACGCATTCATTAATGATATAATTGGTGCGCAAGTCCGTTATTAATTTATATGATTTATTGCTGTCGTTTGCCATTTTATTTATCTCCTGGTAAAAGACAAGCATAAGCACGTGAACGTAATAACTGTAAAATGAATTTTGTTATTATTATATTATTTAAACATACTCTTTCGTGACGTCCGGTTAAGGCCCGTTAGCCCCTTCGTCCTGAGCCTTTCAAGGGAGCGCACAGGCCAGATATATAAAAAAGCGGCAATGAGCCAGGGCGGCATAAGGTCTCCTGAACTTCAGGGCTGGCCTAATTAATGATAAGGGCCTCGCGAGTCGTTTGGTTGCTGAGTCGGGCAGGCTGTTAACGTCCGAATGCGGAGGTTCATGCGGCAGGCGTTGGCAACGTTATTCAAAATACCCGTATCTACACCAATCGTTTAAGCCCTCTTGCTGAGGGCATTTTATACTCTGAATACCGGGATTAATCCTCCTGGATAACGACTTCCAGAACCGCTTTCACCAGTCCGTCAGAAATATCATTATTCATGCGGAAATAATCAGCGGTAAAGCTGATGTCCTGATTAAGACTCAGGGATGAAATAGTGTAGGCATCGGTATCGAAAAACTTCACCGGAGAGTTATCTTTTTTCAAAATAATCCCAACGTTATTGGCGCCACCGCCACCGCCCGGTATGACGGGGATGGTATTTTCCAGTACCCCTGGATCGGCGGCAACCGCTCCCTTCGGGTTAAACCAGTAGGTGAGTTTCTTACCTTGCATATCCGTTGGGCAGGAAATATTCATATCAATTGCTTTACCTTTACCGGTTGTCGCACCGCGAGCAAGCGCCAGCAGATCGCTTTTGGCAATTCTTTGCAGATTGACCGTGGTCGGCCCTTTAAGAGAAATATTGCAGCTCTCATTACGAAAGGAAATTGCTCTATTTGTTTTGGGGTTTACCCAGTAGATAGCGCCTTTTCTTGCATATCCCGGGTCGGCCGGGTCTGCCACGCGAAACTCAATTTCGACGTTGATGTTGGTCGCCCCGCTGGTATCAATGGGGCCCGTTTTAACTAACCAGGCAGAAAAGTACGGCGTTGCGAGAAACTGCGCGGATTTATCATAAGGCGTTGGCCAGGTTCCTGCCTGTCCGACGATCTGTTTACCGATCCGGCTCGAGAATATATCGCTGAACTGAATACCGATACCGTCAACGCCGGTTTCATAAACGGGCATGCCGCGAAGGCTCATCCCCGGAACCTCTGGCCTGCTCACGGCGACGATATAATTTGCTCCCGGTCCGCAGGTATAGAGTCGGTGATGTAGATTCATCCCGCCTATCGTTCGGCTATAAAGGATTGCACCAACCGGAAGAGTCGGATCGGCTGATATCTTGGGGTACATCGTCATACCCTGACGCTCTTCTACGCCACCATTAGGACCCTCATTACCCGCAGAATTGGTATAAGAGCATAGCCGTGCAGCCGAAACCCCGCCGCAGAAAAATATTCCGGCCAGCAGTACAATCATTTTTTTCATTTCACTTATCTCTTTATGATTATTATCGACACAGGGCTTCAGTCTGGCTGACTCCGGAGTTTTTCTTCTGGCCGGCAGGCAAGGTATAGATGGCGGTACATTTCTGGCCCGCATTTTTACCCCAGCTGACCGTCAGCGCACCCGTTGGCTGCAGGCCGGTCATATAAACCATGCCGGCGTCGCTCACGATGCTGGCCTGGGATTTAGCCGCGCCGGCAAGCGTGACCATTGCGCCAAAAGGCACCTCGCGGCCTGCGGGAGTTTTAAGCCGAATAAATGCCCGCTGCCCAATATTCCCGGCATAGTTTGCGCGCACGATGGCGCCGCGGGTGGGAACGACCTGCTGCGTGGTCTGCATCAGCTCCATATCGTCGCCAAAGGATGTGCTGTCCAGAGTGATATCGGTACTGCGGTAGGGGGTAAGATAGGGAACGATGGCGTAGCCGCGACTGTCCGTGACGATCGTTGAATCCGAGCTGAGCCTGACGTTGTCCAGACCTGGGGCCTGGATTAGCACGGCCGCGTTGCTGATATTCTGGCCAAACGTTATTCCGTTCGCATGCGCGATCAGGCTGCCGCTGGCGCCGTAGTCGAACCGCCGGCTGTTGTTGTCGTAGCTGTAGCCGGCGTTGACGCTGCCGCGCGAGCCGTTATAGGTTCCCCTGAGGTCGCCGCTATAGTGCTCACGGTTGCTGTAACCCTGCTGGATGTCCCAGTCGAGATTATTGTTTTCCAGCCCGATGCCGCCTAAAGAAACGTACTGATCCGTAGAGCCTGGGGTACTTTCGGTGACCTGATAGCTGGCATAGGTATTGGGCAGCCAGTTGCTCAGCGGGATGGAGATGGTGAGCGCGAGGCGCTGATCGTTTCGCACCTCATGGCTGGAGCTGAGCGTACCCCAGGTATAGCGGTTATAGCTATAGCCCAGATAATAGTTAACACCCCGCCAGCCGCCGTTATAGCCGAGGCTCAATGATTTATTTGTACGCTTGTTATCCCAGTAATCTTCGATGAGGGCGCTGATGGACAGGCTACCTCGCGATTTTCCCAGGCTCTGGTTAAGCGTCAGGTTAGTACGATTGCGTAAAGAGCGCGCCGAGTAATACCGTCCGTCATCGGAATAGGTATTAAGCACTTCGGAAAGGGTGTTAAACCCTTTTGTCGAGTAGCGATAGCCGGCAATAGTGAAATTGGTTCCGGTTTCGATAATATTTTTACCGTAGCGTATGCGCCACGACTGGCCGGACGTTTTATCTTCATAGCGTTTTTTCGACCATGCCTGGGTCACGTCGGCCGACAGAGCGCCCAGGTTGGCGAGGTTATACCCCAGTCCGCTGGAGAGAGCCTGATATTTTGCCGATGCCTGCACGCCGCCAAAAATGGTGGCGCTGGTTGATAAGCCGTATTTGGCCGTGGCCTGGGTAAAAGGGGTTTCATCAATGGTGCCGACGTAAGGGCGGTATTTCCCCGAGGTGATTTCATATTCGAACTGGTTCTCCCTCAGCATCACCGGCAGAGCCGCAAAGGGCACGATAAAGTTCTGCCTCGAGCCGTCGGACTCTTCAACCGTCACGTACAGATCGCCACTCCCGCCGCTGGGGTACATATCCGTAATTTCAAACGCGCCCGGCGCGACGTAGGTCTGGTAAACCTGATAGCCATTCTGCTTGATCACCACGCGGGCGTTGGTTTTCGCAATACCGCGGATCACCGGGGCGTAGCCGCGCATGCTCTCCGGCAGCATGCTGGTATCCGTCGCCAGCTGCACGCCGGAGAAGGGGACGCTATCAAATATGCCGGATAGAGAAGAGCTTTCACCGATGATCAGGTCGCTGCTGATGGAGCGCAAGCTGCGCTGGAGATAAAGATAGGCGGAATCAAAATGAGCTGATTCCCCCTTACTTTTGTTCCACATGCCAAGGTTCCTGATGCGCCAGGGGCCGAGGTTTATCCCGGACTCCAGATTCAGGCCGTAGTATTCATTATCGCTTTTAAAATCCTGCGAACCGTTAAACTGGTAGTTCACAAACATGGCGTTTATGCCGTCATCAAACTTTTCCGGCGGGATATAGTCGTTGGCCACCGTGCTCATCGCGGCCTGAGGCGTGGATATATCCAGGCGCTGGGCGGTGAAATCGAAAATTGTTTTGCTGTCTGGAATAATATCGAAGTTGGCGCAGCCTTGTTCATTCTCTTTCAGCTCGGGGAATGATTTAACCCTGACGCCATACTGGGAGAGTGCGTCCAACGTAAAGCAGGGGATCAGGTTTAGCTGTTTATCAAGCCTGCTGCGCTCGGTCGTAACAAATTTAACGTTTTTAGTTTCCAGGTAGCGGCCATTAAAAACGACGTCGACCCGATAGTCTCCCGGAGCCTGAGCGTTGACCGATTGATAAATCGACAGGTCGGGAACGCTGGATGCGTCACCTCCGTTGGCAGATGTAATAAATGCGGGATCAAAGAATTCACGCGCATTCACCGTAGTGTGAATGCTCGCCGTCATTATAGTAATAATCGCTATGCAGAGCGTAGATAGCCTGAAGCCATCTCTGTGTTCTATTGGCATAAAAACATCCATTTATAAATGCGAACTGTTTATGGCAATTTCGATGAATAGAGGGAACCTGCACCTCCATAATCATTGACTATTTTCCACGTTACTTTGGTAGCATTGCCGTTATCTTTTAGCGTTATAGCTTTTGAGGAGAAGGGCTCAATATATTTAATTTCTGCCTGGTATTCGCTGGCGCCAATCTGGACACTTCTAAAATAGAAGAAAAATGGCGTTGGATTTTTTATGGTGAGCTGCTTTCCGGCCCTGCGCCATTCTATTTTTTCGGCTTCGGTATTATTGGACAGCTCGGCTAACGCTTTTGGCCGGTAAATCAGCCGCATGCGATGGCGAACAGCGAGCTGAATGGTATTGTTGTTCACATAGGTATCATCCGACGGCGGAATGGCCATAATATTAAAAAAGTAAGACGATTCGCGATCGGTGGGAGCGCTGATGTTGCCAGTGGAGAATATACGGACGGTATTTTTCTGTTTCATCTCCAGGCGGAAAAGGGGAGGTGTGACCATAAATGCCGGCGTTTTTCCCTCTGGTGCTTCAACCCATGATTTGATCAGATAAGGCATCTCGTCTTTATTCTCAATTTGCGCAGATATCTCACGAGCGCCTTCTTTATAAAGATAGCGGGTTGATTCGATAACAATTCCTGCATGCGCAAAGCCGCTCAGTATCATGGCGAAGGCAATGATTGCCTTGATCATCATCTGGTACATTAGATTCCTTCAGCATTTAATTAAAAGGGCCCGCTGGATCAGCAGGCCCCTTAAACATTAATTAGATGGTGTAATCAATGGTAAAGGTTGCAACACCTTTAACCTGGCCTTCACCTACAGGGTTCGCCGCGTTGACTTTTACGTAGCCAGCAAGATATTCCAGGTTAGTCGTCTGATGTGGGGTATAGGCTTCAGCAACCGGAGTGCCATCGAACTTGATGCGGGTGCTGTTGAGCAGCTTCTGAATACCGATACCGATGTTTGTAGCTGCATCGGCACCAGTAATAGCGTTGTCCAGAATCTCAGGATTTGAAGAGGATGTACCGGTAACTTTCACGCTCAGGCCGGTAACGTTGTTTTCATCCGTGCCGCCGATCGCACAGTCTTTAACCTGAAAGCCAAACTTCTGGGTTTTAAATAAGGTATTAGCAGACTGACCGGTTGCTTCATTAGTGGTCACGGTCATTAACTTAACGATACCGTTGTTGAGGGTACCGGTCGGAGTCACGACGCAGGAAGTCTGAGAGTCTGCTACTTCACCCAGGATAGTCACTTCAGCCTGGTTCGTTGCCAAAGCCTGAGCACTGAAAGCGGTAGCGGCAGTAATAACCATAGCCAGAATTGTTTTTTTCATCCGTTTAATCCATTCATTTAAAGTTAAAATATTAATTACCGGAAAAAGAGGCTGAATATAGGCTTCAGCAGCTTAATCCCGTATGTATCCTTATATACTTACTCCGCAACCCTTACGGCTTGTATGGGTAAGTGCCGCTATATTAATCCCGGTCTGTTAAAATACTCATCTGATTTTTTTTCAATAAAACTTAATACACACAAAGCAGCGTTCGGTGAGGGTGAGTGATGGTTTTTCTTAACGATGGCAAGGTGGCTTATGGCGGGCTCTGGCGGGCTGGTTAACGTGAGGGGTTATCCTCATAGATAAACGGGCAGGTTAAACAAAGTTAATATCTACAAAGATTCTGTACGGTTTCATCATACGGAAAGAATCGGCGGCACTATTTTTTTTAGCGAAGGTATTAGTGAAACGCTTATAATAAGCGAGGTAAGATTATTATCCTGATGTTTATTATTCACGGTAGCGGTAATATCGCCGTTATTGCCTGCGGCAGTGCGTTGGCGGTTCTCTCATCCGGCAGATAAAAAGTTGAGATGACCACTGGCGCGACTTTAGTGCCCTGTCCTGGGGCTGTGAAGGTGCCGGCGATGCGGTCATTTTCTTTATTGTTTACTTTCTATATGATTGTTAATGATAGAGAAAATATCTTTATTTTTATGATTAAGGAAAATTAATAGCGCCTATCGCTGCGCCCCTGGCGCGAGAATTCGCCTGACCTGCTTCGTCATCCGAGCCGCGGTAAGCCGGGAACGCCATACCTGTTCTCAAAGGTTGTTGAGAGCGGATTAAGCCCTGATAATGAGGCCCCCTGTTGACCGGCGATTTTCTTATTCATATTTTTATTTCTTATTTAGATCTGAAGCCTGGATTATTCATGAAACTAAAGTTGTTTTTTTACGGGAAGTGCCGAAAATAGCCTCCCATCAACACAGCATATGTGATTGATAAATTTATACCATCTGGAACATACAAATTAAATATATAAGGAATAGTGATGAAAGTACTTTCTCTTGAAGAAATGAATGCCGTTTCGGGTGCCTACTCCTGGAGCAGCCCGTGGGATATTTTTGGCAATATTGGTGAAGCGGTAGTCAGCGCAACGCTTGGCGCGGTTGCCGGTTTTGCTGCGGGAGCCGTTATTGGTGGCACGCATGGCGGCGACGGCGGCGGGATCCTGGGTGTTGGGTCGATTGGTCAGGGCGTTGGTATGATCGTCGGCGGCATTATCGGCGGCATTACCTGCGGTATCGGTGGCGCGATTGTGGGTTATGAGGATACCTGGAAATATACCCAAACGCTGATCGAAGGTTACCTCGACGGCACCTTTAAACCATGATTTTGAATTGATTCCTCTTCTGGCCCGATGCGTCGGGCCTTTTTATATCAGGTCAGGTACTCATGGGTAAAAGATTGTTCAGACAGGAAGCGATAGAACATCAGCGAAGCTACTGGAAAGGACGCGTGATTCTGTTCGGCGGCGTTTCTCCGCTGATCGTTTCCGCATGCTGTCTTGCTTTTTTAGCTGTCATTATTGCCATGCTTTGTTTTTTCAAATATACCAAAAGAATTGATGTCGTCGGCGAGGTTATTACTCTGCCGCATCCTCTTAATATCTCCTCACCGCAGCTTGGCTCGATCTCGAAACAGTATGTCCAGGTGGGTGACGTTGTTAAGAAAGGCGCCGTGTTATTTGAGCTTGATGTATCCAAAAACACCGACGTCGGCAACGTCAGTGATACCAATGTTTCAATGGTGAAAGCCAAGATTGTCAATGCTGAAGATATCATCAAAAAACTAAAAGCTAACAAAGATGATTTTATTGGCACCACGCGTCGCCAGATTCAGCGCTACGAGCGCTCCCTCGATGAAACCGAGAAAATGCTGACGACGGCTAAAAAAGGTCTTTTACATATTGAGACGTCGCTCCAGAGCTATAGTAGCTACCTGCAGCGAGGGCTGATCAATAAAGATCAGTACAATAATCAGCACTCTCTTTTCGTCCAGCAGCAAAATGCGTTTCAATCATTATCATCGCAGAAAATGCAGATAGAGCTGCAGCTCACCCAGACCCGGAGTGATTTAACGGTAAAGACCGCTGAGCTTGATAATCAGATTACTTCACAATATAGCCAGCTGAGAGATCTGCAAACCCAGCTGATTGAAAACAGCGCGAGCGGAAGAATTTTAGTGAAGTCTACGATTGACGGCCGGGTGGAGTCGATAGCCGTTACCCGGGGTCAAATGATAGAGGCCGGCAGCAGCCTGGCTCAGGTTAAGCAGCTTACCGGTATTAACTATTATTTACTGCTGTGGCTACCCGATAACAGTTTACCTTATGTCAAAATCGGCGATACCGTAAATATCCGCTACGACGCCTTTCCTTCAGACAAGTTTGGTCAATTTTCTGGCAAGGTGATGTCAATCTCATCAATGCCGGTTACCCGCCGGGAATTATCTGACTATGGTAATAGCCAGGCTAACAGCAATACGTCGCCGACGCTCTACAAAGCTATTATCAACGTTAAAGAAAAAGAGTTTATTTATAAGAACAGAACGCTTGTGCTATCGAACGGCCTTAAGGCGAAGAGCATTGTGTTTACCGAGGAAAGGCCGCTGTATCAGTGGCTGTTCTCACCAGTATATAAAGTAGTACAGAGCCTGAAGGGACCCAACGATGAATAAAGACGTGCTTGATTTAATTTTTAGAAGGATTAACTTTTCAATCAGGAACAAAGTCCCGGTTATTATACAGTCCGAATCAACGGAGTGCGGCAATGCCTGCTTAGCAATGATTTGTGGGTTCTACGGCAAAGATATCGATCTGTTCAACTTTCGCAATATCTACGGCTCCTCATCCCACGGGACGACGTTAAATGCCCTGGCGACGGTTGCGCAGAAGGCTGGCCTGAAAACGCGGGCGCTATCCCTGGATATTGAAGAGATCGGCGAGCTCCGCCTGCCCTGCGTACTGCACTGGTCATTAAATCACTTTGTCGTGCTGGTTGCGGTAAAAGGTAAGCGTTTTGTTATTAACGATCCGGCGCTTGGCCGACGCGTGGTTCATCGTAAGGAATTATCAGAAAACTTCAGCGGCATCGCGCTTGAGGCATGGCCGGATAGCGGCTTCGTTCAGGAAAAGCAGCGCTCGCGGCTGAAGCTGCGGGAGTTAATGCACAACATTGTTGGCCTGAAGTCAGCGCTGACGAAAATATTGATGCTGTCGGTAGTCATTGAAACGGTGAATTTGCTGCTGCCTATGGGCACGCAGGTTGTTACCGACCATGTTATTACCGCACATGATGAAAACCTGCTGCTGGTCATCTGCGTCGGGCTAATGTTTTTTACGATTTTTAAAACCTGGGTCAGTATGCTTCGCGCGTGGGTTTCGCTAAAGCTGAATACGCTGACCGACGTGCAGTGGAAAACGAGCTTTTTCGATCATCTGATCGGCCTGCCGCTCGCGTTCTTTGAGAAGCGCCAGCTGGGGGACATACAGTCGCGGTTTGCTTCTCTCGATACCATCCGCTCGACCTTTACCAACAGCATCGTCAGCGGAATTATTGACTCCATCATGACCATCGGCCTGCTTGTTATGCTGAGCCTGTACGGCGGCTGGCTGGTGTGGGTCGTGTTGGGGTTCACCCTGTGCTACGCCGCGATGCGCGCGATCACCTATAAATTTTATCGCGCCATCAATGAAGAGCTGATCGTCAAACGTGCGCGCTCGGGCTCGCATTTTATGGAGTCGCTGTACGGCATCGCGACGATAAAATCGCTTAACCTGAAAAACAGACGCTCCCAGCACTGGCTGAATACCAATATCGATGTCAGCAACGCCGGTCTGAAGCAAACGCGTTTCGATATGCTGTTCGGTGGGATTAATACCTTCATTAACTCGGCCGATCAGGTTGTCATTTTATGGCTGGGCGCGCAGATGGTTATGGATAACACGATGACCATCGGTATGTATATGGCATTTAACGCCTATCGCGGCCAGTTTGCCCAGCGCGCCGCGTCGCTTATCGATCTTACGATGCAGCTGAAAATGCTGTCGCTACACAACGAGCGTATATCTGAAATTGTCTACAGCGAACCGGAGGCCGAGTCGCCGGTAAGAAAGATTTTTGCCGATGATGTCGGCGTGTCTTTAGACGTGCAGAATTTGGCCTATCAGTACGACCTGCTGTCAAAACCCGTGTTTTCTAACGTCAATATTAGCGTGGCCGCTGGAGAGTCCGTCGCGCTGATCGGTGCGTCAGGCATCGGTAAAACAACGTTACTCAAAGTCATGTCTGGCCTGCTGACGCCGGAGCGCGGGGATATCTTTATCGGCGGTTTTGATATTAACAAAATCGGCATTAATAACTTCCGCAGCAATATCGCCTGCGTATTACAGGAGGACCGCCTATTTTCCGGGTCTATTGCCGATAATATTTCGGGCTTTGATGAGGAGATGGATCGGGCGCTGCTCGTTGACTGCGCCATGAGATGCAATATCCATGAAGAGATCCTGCGCATGCCGATGGGCTATGAAACGATTATCGGCGAGCTTGGCGCCGGGATCTCCGGTGGTCAAAAGCAGCGCTTGCTCATTGCGCGGGCGCTCTACCAAAAGCCGAAAATTCTATTTATGGATGAAGCGACCAGCCATCTCGATATTAATAATGAAAAGATGGTCAACGCGGCGATTGAATCTTTAAACATCACCCGAATTATTATTGCCCACCGTCCTTCAACCATCGCCAGCGCCGATCGGATTATTGATTTAGCGAAACTGACCTCGTTGCCACAGCAGCTTACTACGGAGACTATTTGATGAACATCTTAACGGGTATTAATACCGGAATAATTAAATCCCCTAACGCCGTGCTGGCGTTAGTCCTGAAGATGCAAAGCGTCCTGAGTGCGGAAACGCTGATGTACCTTCCGCCCGATCGGGTGCAGGACCTGGTATTTGCCGTTTTCAGCGGCTACCGCAGGCTACAAATGCTGTTTCGCGAGGACCCCGAGAGCATCAGAGCCCGCACCATCGCCGATACCGAGCGGTTAAACAGCCGTACGCTAGCCGTCACCCTTGATGAGATACAGAACCCTAACGTCGCGCTGCGGGTGACCGATTTTGTGATGAAATATCATCAGGAGAAGATCACATTTCTGTTCTTTTTGCAAAATGAGGAGGTGATATCCGTCGATCTGACGGTTACGCAGATGGAGTTTCTGCTCAACCTTTTGCTGGCAACGATACACAAGAGCGAGGACGCGGCGTTTATTTCTCTGGCCCTGCAGGCAAACGATTTTATTCCGTTCTATACCGTCAATTTTGCCAATATCGACAGCAGCGGGATTAACTACAATAAATTTAACGTGCCGGCGTGGAAACTCTCCGCCTTCAGCGATTTTTATTCACTGGTTATGATCGGCGACGACGGCGATATTCCGTGCGGGGCCATCATTAAAGCACTGCCGGGGCTTGAAGCGAGCCGGATTAAGGCGATCGGCGAATTATTACTACATCATAACCCGCTGCTGGCTCCCTACCGGCAGCGAGCGCTGACCTTTGAGTATCAAAAGCTCGATCCCCAGGTGAGAGAAGAGGAGATGGAGAAGCTGCTGCGGGCGCATATTCAGCATCGAGCCACGAAGATGTCGCCATCAACGTGCTAGCTCCTCCTGGCAGAGTGCGCGAGGGCGAGCGGGGCGGATAGCGATCCGGCCCGCTCGCCGCTCGGTTATGCCCGCTGCGCCGGGCGCCGGTGCCGGTACAGCCACATCAGCTTATAGGCCGCCGGAATGATAAACAGCGACAGCAGCGGGGCGGTGATCATCCCGCCAATCATCGGCGCGGCGATGCGGCTCATCACCTCCGAACCGGCGCCGGTACCCCATAAAATCGGCAGCAGGCCGGCGATAATGACCGCCACGGTCATCGCCTTTGGCCGCACGCGCAGCACCGCGCCGCGGTACAGCGCCTCGTCAAGTTTATCAGCGCTGAAGGTTTCCACGTTCTCCAGCGACGGCTCCGCTTCAATGGCGTGGCGCAGGTACATCAGCATTACCACGCCAAACTCCGCCGCCACCCCGGCGAGAGCGATAAAGCCGGTGCCGGTCGCCACCGACAGATGGAATCCCATCCAGTAGAGGAACCAGATGCCGCCGACCAGCGCGAACGGCACGCTGGCGACGATCAGCAGCGCTTCGCCAAAGCGACGGAACGCCAGGTACAGCAGGACGAAAATGATCATCAGCGTCATGGGGACCATCAGCTTCAGCTTATGGTTGGCGCGTTCGAGCAGCTCAAACTGACCGGAGTAGGAGACGCTGGTCCCCGGCTTCAGCTTCACGCCCTGGGCGATGGCCTGCTGCAGATCGTGAACCACCGAAACCATGTCGCGATCCCGGGCGTCGATATAGATCCAGCTGGTCGGGCGGGCGTTTTCGGTTTTCAGCATCGACGGACCGGTCACCACCTTCACCTCCGCCACGTCGCCGAGGACTATCTGCTGCTTCAGCGGAGTGAGGATCGGCAGCTGGCGCAGGGCCTGCGGGCTATCGCGATAGCTCTGCGGGTAGCGGATGTTGATTGGGTAGCGTTCGACGCCTTCTACCGTTTCGCCCACCATCGCGCCGCCGATGGCCGAGGAGACGAACAGCTGCACGTCGCCGACGCTCATGCCGTAGCGGGCGGCCTGCTCGCGGTTGATATTAATGTTGAGATAGCGTCCGCCGACCAGCCGCTCCGCCAGCGCCGAGGTGACGCCCGGCACGGTGCGCGCCACCGCTTCAATCTGCTCGGCGCTCTCGTCGATATCGGCGAGGTTAGTGCCGGAGACCTTAATGCCGATCGGGCTCTTGATCCCGGTGGAGAGCATATCGATCCGGTTGCGGATCGGCGGCACCCACAGGTTGGCGAGTCCCGGCAGGCGTACGGCTTTATCCAGCTCCTCGACGATCCTTTCCATGGTCATCCCCGGGCGCCACTGATTCTGCGGCTTGAGCTGAATGGTGGTCTCGACCATCTCCAGCGGCGCGGAATCGGTGGCGGTCTCGGCCTTACCGGTTTTGCCGAACACGCGGGCCACTTCCGGCACCGTCATGATCAGCTTATCGGTCTTCTGCAGCATATCCGCCGCCTGCGAGGCGGAAATTCCCGGCAGGGTTGACGGCATATACAGCAGATCGCCTTCGTTGATCTGCGGCAGGAACTCGCCGCCCACCCGGCTGAGCGGCCAGATGACCGTCAGGATCGTTAGCGCCGCGACCAGCAGGGTCGCCTTCGGCCAGCGCAGCACCTTCAGCAGCAGGGGGTGATAAAGGCGGATCAGGAAACGGTTGAGCGGGTTGCTGCTCTCCGCCGGGATCCTGCCTCGGATCCACAACCCCATCAGGATCGGGATCGCCACTATCGCCAGCAGCGCCGCCCCGGCCATCGACCAGGTTTTGGTAAACGCCAGCGGGCCGAACAGCTTACCTTCCTGCCCTTCGAGGGTGAAAATCGGGATAAACGACAGGGTGATAATCAGCAGGCTGATAAACAGCGCCGGGCCGACCTCTACCGAGGCGTCGGTGATGATTTTCCAGCGCGTGTCGTTATCGGGCCGCTCTCCGGGATGCAGGTGATCCCACTCTTCCAGCCGCTTGTGGGCGTTTTCTATCATCACGATGGCGGCATCGACCATCGCCCCCACCGCAATCGCAATGCCGCCCAGCGACATGATGTTGGCGTTTAGCCCCTGGAAATGCATCATGATAAAGGCGAAGCACAGGCCGAGCGGGAGAGAGATAATGGCGACCAGCGCCGAGCGTATGTGCCACAGGAACAGGGCGCAGACCAGCGCGACGACGATAAACTCCTCCAGCAGCTTCATGCTGAGGTTGTCGATGGCCCGGTCGATCAGCTGGCTGCGGTCATAGGTGGTGACCACCTCAACCCCTTCCGGCAGGCTGCCCTGCAGGGACGCCAGTTTGGCCCTTACGGCCGAAATCACTTCGCGGGCGTTTTTGCCGGAGCGCAGGATCACCACGCCGCCGGCCACTTCGCCTTCGCCGTTCAGTTCGGCAATGCCGCGGCGCATCTCCGGGCCAATTTGTACCCTGGCGACGTCGCGCAGATAGACCGGCACGCCGCTGTCGCCGGTTGTCAGCACGATGTTGTTAAAATCGTCGAGGCTTTGCAGATAGCCGCTGGCGCGCACCATATACTCGGCTTCAGCCAGCTCGACGGAAGAGCCGCCGGCCTCCTGGTTGGAGGTCTCCAGCGCCGATTTCACCGCCGCCAGGGTAATGCCGTACTGGGTCAGCTTCAGCGGGTCGACCACAACCTGATACTCTTTGACCACGCCGCCCACCGAGGCCACTTCCGAAACGTCCGGAATCGTTTTTAGCTCATATTTTAAAAACCAGTCCTGCAGCGAGCGCAGCTCCGCGAGGTCGTGCCTGCCGCTGCGGTCGACCAGCGCGTATTCGTAGATCCAGCCGACGCCGGTGGCATCCGGGCCCATCTCGGCGCTGACGCCGGCCGGAAGCTTGCCCTGCACCTGGTTGAGGTACTCCAGCACCCGCGAGCGCGCCCAGTAGGGATCGGTGCCGTCGGCAAAAATCACGTAGACGTAGGAGGCGCCGAACTGCGAGAAGCCGCGTACCGTTTTGGCGCCCGGCACCGAGAGCATGGTGGTGGTCAGCGGCCAGGTGACCTGGTTTTCGACGATTTGCGGCGCCTGGCCGGGGTAGCTGGTCTTGACGATCACCTGCACGTCAGAGAGATCCGGCAGGGCGTCCACTGGCGTATGGACGATGGTCCACGCCCCCCAGATGCTGAGGAACAGCGCCCCCATCATCACCAGAAAGCGGTTGGCCACCGAGCGACGGATAATCCATTCAATCATTTGTCATCTCCTCAGTGCGCATGCGCCGCGCTATTCGGCACGTTCGGCGTCGCGGCGGCCGGCCTGGCGCGCATCCGATCCAGCGCGCCGGAGATATTGGCCTCGGAATCAATCAGGAACAGACCGCTGGCGACCACCTTCTCTCCTTCATGAATGCCGGAGCGGATCGCCGTCATATCGCCGGACTGCTGGAAGACCGCGACCCGTTTCGGCACGAAGCGGCCGTCGTCGCCCACGGTGATAACCCGCTGCTCCGCGCCGCTGTCGATCAGCGCTTTCGACGGGATCAGCAGCATCGGCTGACTCTGCGCGTTCAGCTTCAGCCAGGCGGTCATTCCCGGCTTCAGCGCCTCGTCCGGATTATCGACCTGCAGACGCAGCTGCAGCGTGCGGGTAGCCGCATCCACGCCGGGCAGCATGCTCCATTTGCTGATGGTGAAGGCTTTGTCCGGCCATGCCGGAACGGAAAGGGCAAACTGCGAGGCGTCTTTAATCAGCCAGGCGATGGATTCCGGCACCGAGGCGCTAATCCACACCGGGTCCATGCCCTGAATTTTGGCCACCACGTTATCTTTGGCGATGTTCATGCCGGTGCGAAGATCAAAGGCGGTAATCACGCCGTCAATCGGCGCTTTAAGGGTGAAGCGGGTCTGAATTTTGCGCGTCGCCTTCAGGCGGCGGATATCCTCATCCGGCATTCCGGCGAGGCGCAGCCGCTCGAGGATCCCTTCCACCTGGGTGGCGGTGCCGCCGGTTTCCTGCAGCAGCAGATATTCGCTCTGCGCCTCGACCCAGTCGGGGATGGTCAGGTCGATAAGCGGGGTGCCTTTCTTTATTTTATCCCCGACGGTCAGCGGGTAGACCCTATCGATAAAGCCCGCCGAGCGCGCCTGAACGATGACAAACTGGTATTCGTTATAGCTGACGTTGGCCGGGAAGGTCCGGGCGTAGCTGAGCGGGCCGCGGACGACGGCGGCGGTTTTGACGCCCAGATTCTGGGTTTGCGTCGGGTCGATGCGTACGCCCGGCGCGGCTGAGGGCGGCGCCTCTTCATCGGCGTATTTGGCTACCAGGTCCATATCCATAAACGGCGATTTCCCCGGCTTATCAAACCGCGTATTGGGGTACATCGGGTCATACCAGAACAGGACTTTACGCGCCTGTCCGGCGGCAGGCTCCGCATCGCCCGCAGGGTGAGCGGGCGAAAGCCCGATATAGAGGCCCGCTGCAATAACGCCGCCAAGACACATACTGCTGATAATGAGCGCAGCGGTTTTAAGTTTTAGAGAGACCATCGTAATGCGCTCCGTGAACACCTTATTAGTTAACGTGGATATCCTGTAATAAGGAGAGATTGCCCTGCTGAATAAAGGTGAAGGCGACCTTATCGCCGGGCTTAACCGCGTTAAGCTGGGTTTGCGGAGTGATGGTGAAGCGCATGGTCATCGGCGGCCAGTTCACCGCCGGGATGGCGTCATGGTCGATGGTGACTTTTTTACCCTCCATATCAATGATTTTGACTTCGCCGGTGGCGCTGATGGCCTGCGCCTGCCCGGCGGCGGGCATCATTTCGCCATGCTGATGTCCGGCAGCCTGGGCGCCGGAGATCGCTGCAGACAGAAGAAGGCCCAAAATGACCGTTTTTGCGACATGATTCATGATTAACGCTCCTGATATTCAATAATGGTTTATTCCAGCCAGCCGCCGCCGAGGGCGGTAAAGAGCTGAATTTCGTTCACCTGGCGGGCGTAGTTGAGATCCAGCAGGGTTTGCTGCGTGGCGAACAGCGAACGTTCGGCGTCCAGCACTTCGATATAGCTGACCGCGCCGTGCTGATAGAGCGTGCCGGCACGCTGGCGGGTGATTTGCAGGGAGGTGAAATAGCGCTGCTGGGCGCTGATTTGATCCGCCAGGCTCTGGCGCAGGGCCAGGGCGTCGGCCACCTCTTTAAAGGCGTTCTGGATTTTCTGTTCGTAATTCACCACCGACTGCTGCTGGCGGATTTCGGCGACATCGAGATTGGCCTGATTACGCCCGGCGTTGAATATCGGCAGCTCGATTTTAGGGATGAAGTTCCACATCCCGCTGGCCGGATTAAACAGGCTGGAGAGGTCGGCGCTGCTGCCGGAAAGCGAGCTGGTTAGCGTAATCGACGGGAAGAAGGCCGCCCGCGCGGCGCCGATATTGGCGTTCGCCGCCCGCAGCCCGTGCTCGGCCTCTAAAATATCGGGGCGCTGGAGCAGGATCTGCGAGGAGAGGGCGGGCGGCAGCCTGACGCTGTGAATATCCCCCTCGGCGTCGGCCGTGTCGTCCGGCAGGCGCTGATAGCTGCCCAGCAGCAGCTGCAGGGCGTTGTTGGCCTGCGCCAGCTCGCCTTCCCGCCTGGCGATGTCGGCGCGGGTGCTTTCAATCACCCCGCGCGCCTGCTCCAGCGCCAGCACGCTGCTGCTGCCGGTCAGCAGCTGTTTCTCTACAAAAGCGTAGGACTGGCGGTAGTTTTGTAGCGTCTCGCGCGCCACGGCGAGCTGCGCTGCGGCCAGCCGCTGGTTGAAGTAGCTCTGCGAAACGTTTGAAATTAATAAGATGTGCACCGCGCGCTGGGCTTCTACGCTGGCGAAAAAGGTCTGTCGCTGCGCCTCGCTCATGTTTTTCAGGCGGCCGAAGAAGTCGAGATCGAAGCTGAGGTTCAGTCCGGCCTGATAGTCGCTGCTGGTGGTAGTATCGCCTTTAAGCTTTCCGCCGTAGGTGGTGCTGGCGGAGGCGTCGAGCTGCGGATAGCGGTCGGCATCGGTCACGGCGTACTGCGCCCGCGCTTCCTGCACTTTCAGGGTCGCCATGCGCAGGTCCCGGTTATTGACAAGCGCGGTGGCAATCAGCGATTTAATCTGCGGATCGGCGAAAAAGGCGCGCCAGCCGGTGTCCTGATAGCCCGCAGGCGGCGTCACCAGCTGGTTCTGGCTGAGAGAGAACTGCTGCGGCACCGGCGAGGGCGGCTGGCGGTAGTCCGGGGCTAAGGAGATACAGCCCGTCAGAATAAAAATAACGCTGAGAGAAATAAGCTTTAACTGGCGCATAGTGGCAGGTTTATCGGCTATCAGGGAATGCCTGTACTTTACGCAACGGCGTCTGTTTGACGCGTGACGGGAAAATGACAAAGCTGTCATTTTCCTGAGAATTCATTGCTATCCGGTTGGGCTCCTCTAAAATTGGAAACCCGCACCACAGTCGCGTGAAGGAGCAGGTGATGAAGATTTTGATCGTCGAAGATGAGATGAAAACCGGCGAGTACCTGACGAAAGGGCTGACGGAAGCCGGTTTTGTTGTCGATCTGGCGGATAACGGTCTGAACGGCTATCACCTGGCGATGACCAGCGATTATGACCTGCTGATCCTCGACATCATGCTGCCGGATGTGAACGGCTGGGATATCGTCAGAATGCTGCGATCCGCCGATAAGGGCATGCCGATCCTGCTGCTGACCGCGCTGGGGACCGTTGAGCATCGGGTGAAGGGGCTGGAACTCGGGGCCGATGATTATCTGGTCAAGCCCTTTGCCTTCGCCGAGCTGCTGGCGCGCGTAAGGACGCTCCTGCGCCGCGGGGCGGCGACGATCGTCGAGAGCCAGTTCCAGGTGGCGGATTTAACGCTCGATCTGGTCAGCCGCAGGGTGACCCGCGCGGGCGCGCGCATCACGCTGACCAGCAAAGAGTTTACGCTGCTGGAGTTCTTTATCCGCCATCAGGGGGAAGTGCTGCCCCGTTCGCTGATCGCCTCTCAGGTTTGGGACATGAATTTTGACAGCGACACCAACGCCATCGACGTGGCGGTGAAGCGGCTGCGGGGTAAAATCGATAATGATTTTGAACCTAAGCTTATCCAGACCGTGCGCGGCGTCGGCTACGTGCTCGAGGTGCCGGATGGCGATTAAGCTGCTGCGGCGGCCCTTTTCGCTGGCGACGCGGCTGACCTTTTTTATCAGCCTGGCGACGATAGTGGCCTTTTTCGCCTTCACCTGGATAATGATCCACTCGGTAAAGGCGCACTTTGAAGAGCGCGACGCCCACGACCTCAGGCAGCTGGCCACCACCCTTGAGACGGTGCTCAACCACGCCGACTCTCCTCAGGCGCGGCGGCTGGAGATCTTAAAGAACGTGATCGATGGCTACGCCAACGTCTTTATTTGCCTCGATGACGGCAGCGGCCAGACCCTTTTCCAGTCACCGAACGGCCCGGATCTCAGCCATATTATGAGCACGCCGGGCATTGTCGCCAGGCTGCAGGATGGCAACGTTATCTCGTGGGTGGATCCGCATCCGCGGGCGTTGACCCACGATAACCACCAGATGCAGACCCGCTCCTGGCGGCTGATTATGCTGCCGCTTGGACGCGCAGCGGACGGCAGGCCAGCCTACCGCCTGCTGATGGCCCTGTCGATCGATTTTCATCTCCACTATATTAACGAGCTGAAGGCGAGGCTGATTTCGGCGGCGACGATTATCAGCATCCTTATCTTCTTTATTGTGCTGTTCGTGGTCTATCACGGACATAAGCCGATTCGCCGGGTCAGCCGACAGATTCAAAACATTACCTCCCGCGATCTCGACGTGCGCTTAAACCCGCAGTCGGTGCCGATTGAGCTGGAGCGGCTGGTGCTGTCGTTTAACCATATGCTGGAACGTATCGAGGATGTGTTTACCCGTCAGTCCAACTTTTCCGCGGATATTGCCCATGAGATCCGCACGCCGATAACCAACCTGGTGACCCAGACGGAGATCGCGCTCAGTCAGACCCGCAGTCAGAAAGAGCTGGAGGATGTGCTGTACTCCAATCTGGAAGAGTTCTCGCGGATGTCGCGGATGGTCAGCGATATGCTGTTTCTGGCGCAGGCCGACAACAATCAGCTGATTCCGGAGCTAAAAGCGCTAAATCTGGCCGACGAGGTCAGCAAGGTTTTCGACTTCTTTGAGGCCTGGGCCGAGGAGCGAGAAGTGGCCCTGCACCTTAGCGGCAGCGCCTGCTGGGTGGTTGGCGACCCGCTGATGCTGCGCCGGGCGATGAGTAATTTGCTCTCTAACGCCATTCGCTACACGCCGGGCGGCCGGGCGGTCACCGTTCATCTGACGGAGGCCAATGACCAGGTTCAGCTGATCGTTGAGAATCCGGGAACGCCGATCCCTGCGGAACATCTGTCGCGGCTTTTCGACCGCTTCTACCGCGTCGATCCCTCCCGCCAGCGTAAAGGCGAGGGGAGCGGCATTGGCCTGGCTATCGTTAAATCGATCGTCACAGCGCACCGCGGCAGCGTGGCGGTAGAGTCCGACGCGCGCTCAACCCGCTTTATTCTGACGCTGTCAAAACGGGCGTAATAAAAGCAGGTAATAAAAGCAGGCCATAAAAAGAAGCCTGGCGGTGCCAGGCTTTGGGAGGCTTACTCTTCGAAGTACCAGTAACCCTGGTTGATAAGGCGCGTTAGCTCGGCGATAAAGTCCGGGTTATGCAGCCCCTTGCCCAGCTCATCTTTACTCAGCGAGGTGTAGCGGCACAGCGCATCCAGGGCGTCGGCATCGGTGACTGCCAGCGCTTCGCTGTTCACAAAGAAGCTGTCGCCGATATGCAGGACGCGCAGGCCGCTCAGACGGGCCAGCGTTTCGCCGCCGTTGAGGGCATCAACAACCTCTTCTTCTGCATAAGGCGGCTCGGCCGGCGCGATGTCCAGATCGTGACGCGGGGTGGTGGCAAAGCGGCCAAACCACTGGGTAAAGTCCTCCGGCTGGCTAATCATGTCGATCATCATCCCGCGCAGACGGTCGAGCTCATACTCTTCAACCCGACCGGGATGTTCGCGACAGGTCAGGTCCGGATCGCTGTAGTGCTCGCCGCCGAGATCGTTTTCCAGCGCGTAGTCGGCAAAGCTGCTGATCAGGTCGCGACCGTTCGGCCCGCGGAAGCCAACGGAGTAGTTGAGCGCCGTTTCGTGGGTGATACCGTCGTGCGGGAATCCCGGTGGGATATAAAGGATATCGCCCGGTTCGAGGTCTTCATCAATAATCGGTGGGAAAGGATCGACGTGCAGCAGCGCCGGGTGCGGGCAGAACTGACGCATCGGCAGCTTGTCGCCCACGCGCCAGCGGCGGCTGCCCATGCCCTGAATAATGAAGACATCATACTGGTCGATGTGCGGGCCAACGCCGCCGCCCGGGACCGAGAAGGAGATCATCAGGTCATCAAGGCGCCAGTCAGGCAGCACGCGGAACGGGCGAACCAGCTCGGCGGCAGGCATATGCCAGTGGTTGACCGCCTGCGCCAGCAGCGACCAGCCGGTTTCGCCCAGGCCGTCAAAATGTTCGAACGGCCCGTTGCTGGCCTGCCACTGCTCGTTCACCAGGCTGACCAGCCGGCTGTCGACTTCCGGTTCCATGGCCAGACCCGCCAGCTCGTCCGGGGTGATCGGATCGACGAAGTTCGGGAAAGCATTCTTTAATACTACCGGCCGCTTTTGCCAGTACTTCTCTAAAAACTCAGGCCAGTTAATGTTCAGTTGATAAGCCATAGATTCACACCAGTAAGGAGAAACGGTCCTGATTATAGAAAGGTGTGAACCGAGGGCGCCTTGTCGTGAGTCAAAGCGGCTGCTTAATCCGCCGTTTATGGCTCCTCTACGCCAGCGGCTGCCGTCTGCGTGCGGGACGCCATACATTTTTTGAAAAAACTGCCTTAAGACGAAAATAGGCCGCAGGCCGCGCCAGTCCTGGATTTTAGCGGTATCAGCTATTCGAGAGATGAACAGGAAAGTTCAAATAATGAGCGCTTGATAGGTTTTTTGTATTTTAAGGCTTGCCATACCAAAAGAACTCCCTATAATGCGCTCCCACTGACACGGCAAATGTGAACAACTTCACAGATTAAGCCGGTTAAGGTGAAGAGAAAAATCCTAAATTAAGGGTTGACTCTGAAAGAGGAAAGCGTAATATACGCCACCTCGCAACGGTGAGCGAAAGCCGCGTTGCACTGCTCTTTAACAATTTATCAGACAATCTGTGTGGGCACTCAAAGTGACATGGATTCTTAACGTCCTCGGACGAAAAATGAATACCAAGTCTCTGAGTGAACATACGTAATTCATTACGAAGTTTAATTCACGAGCATCAAACTTAAATTGAAGAGTTTGATCATGGCTCAGATTGAACGCTGGCGGCAGGCCTAACACATGCAAGTCGAGCGGTAGCACAGAGAGCTTGCTCTCGGGTGACGAGCGGCGGACGGGTGAGTAATGTCTGGGAAACTGCCTGATGGAGGGGGATAACTACTGGAAACGGTAGCTAATACCGCATAACGTCGCAAGACCAAAGTGGGGGACCTTCGGGCCTCATGCCATCAGATGTGCCCAGATGGGATTAGCTAGTAGGTGAGGTAATGGCTCACCTAGGCGACGATCCCTAGCTGGTCTGAGAGGATGACCAGCCACACTGGAACTGAGACACGGTCCAGACTCCTACGGGAGGCAGCAGTGGGGAATATTGCACAATGGGCGCAAGCCTGATGCAGCCATGCCGCGTGTATGAAGAAGGCCTTCGGGTTGTAAAGTACTTTCAGCGAGGAGGAAGGCGATAAGGTTAATAACCTTGTCGATTGACGTTACTCGCAGAAGAAGCACCGGCTAACTCCGTGCCAGCAGCCGCGGTAATACGGAGGGTGCAAGCGTTAATCGGAATTACTGGGCGTAAAGCGCACGCAGGCGGTCTGTCAAGTCGGATGTGAAATCCCCGGGCTCAACCTGGGAACTGCATCCGAAACTGGCAGGCTAGAGTCTTGTAGAGGGGGGTAGAATTCCAGGTGTAGCGGTGAAATGCGTAGAGATCTGGAGGAATACCGGTGGCGAAGGCGGCCCCCTGGACAAAGACTGACGCTCAGGTGCGAAAGCGTGGGGAGCAAACAGGATTAGATACCCTGGTAGTCCACGCTGTAAACGATGTCGACTTGGAGGTTGTTCCCTTGAGGAGTGGCTTCCGGAGCTAACGCGTTAAGTCGACCGCCTGGGGAGTACGGCCGCAAGGTTAAAACTCAAATGAATTGACGGGGGCCCGCACAAGCGGTGGAGCATGTGGTTTAATTCGATGCAACGCGAAGAACCTTACCTACTCTTGACATCCAGAGAACTTAGCAGAGATGCTTTGGTGCCTTCGGGAACTCTGAGACAGGTGCTGCATGGCTGTCGTCAGCTCGTGTTGTGAAATGTTGGGTTAAGTCCCGCAACGAGCGCAACCCTTATCCTTTGTTGCCAGCGGTTCGGCCGGGAACTCAAAGGAGACTGCCAGTGATAAACTGGAGGAAGGTGGGGATGACGTCAAGTCATCATGGCCCTTACGAGTAGGGCTACACACGTGCTACAATGGCATATACAAAGAGAAGCGACCTCGCGAGAGCAAGCGGACCTCATAAAGTATGTCGTAGTCCGGATCGGAGTCTGCAACTCGACTCCGTGAAGTCGGAATCGCTAGTAATCGTGGATCAGAATGCCACGGTGAATACGTTCCCGGGCCTTGTACACACCGCCCGTCACACCATGGGAGTGGGTTGCAAAAGAAGTAGGTAGCTTAACCTTCGGGAGGGCGCTTACCACTTTGTGATTCATGACTGGGGTGAAGTCGTAACAAGGTAACCGTAGGGGAACCTGCGGTTGGATCACCTCCTTACCTGAAGAACCTGCCTTTGTAGTGCTCACACAGATTGTCTGATGAAAAGTAAATAGCAAGGCGTCTTGCGATTGAGACTTCAGTGTCCCCTTCGTCTAGAGGCCCAGGACACCGCCCTTTCACGGCGGTAACAGGGGTTCGAATCCCCTAGGGGACGCCACTTGCTGGTTTGTGAGTGAAAGTCGCCGACCTCCATATCTCAAAACTAACTCAGTGAGTTATGTTTGAGATATTTGCTCTTTAAAAATCTGGATCAAGCTGAAAATTGAAACGACACACTGTTTCCTTTCTCCGTAATAAGAAAGGAAAAGCGGTGTGTTCGAGTCTCTCAAATTTTCACAACACGACTGTTTTACGAAACAGCTTCGGGTTGTGAGGTTAAGCGACTAAGCGTACACGGTGGATGCCCTGGCAGTCAGAGGCGATGAAGGACGTGCTAATCTGCGATAAGCGTCGGTAAGGTGATATGAACCGTTATAACCGGCGATTTCCGAATGGGGAAACCCAGTGTGTTTCGACACACTATCGTTAAGTGAATACATAGCTTAACGAAGCGAACCGGGGGAACTGAAACATCTAAGTACCCCGAGGAAAAGAAATCAACCGAGATTCCCCCAGTAGCGGCGAGCGAACGGGGAGCAGCCCAGAACCTGAATCAGTTTGTGTGTTAGTGGAAGCGTCTGGAAAGTCGCAGGGTACAGGGTGATACTCCCGTACACTAAAATGCACATTCTGTGAGTTCGAAGAGTAGGGCGGGACACGTGGTATCCTGTCTGAATATGGGGGGACCATCCTCCAAGGCTAAATACTCCTGACTGACCGATAGTGAACCAGTACCGTGAGGGAAAGGCGAAAAGAACCCCGGCGAGGGGAGTGAAACAGAACCTGAAACCGTGTACGTACAAGCAGTGGGAGCCTGATTTGTCAGGTGACTGCGTACCTTTTGTATAATGGGTCAGCGACTTATATTCTGTAGCAAGGTTAACCGTATAGGGGAGCCGCAGGGAAACCGAGTCTTAACTGGGCGTTAAGTTGCAGGGTATAGACCCGAAACCCGGTGATCTAGCCATGGGCAGGTTGAAGGTTGGGTAACACTAACTGGAGGACCGAACCGACTAATGTTGAAAAATTAGCGGATGACTTGTGGCTGGGGGTGAAAGGCCAATCAAACCGGGAGATAGCTGGTTCTCCCCGAAAGCTATTTAGGTAGCGCCTCGTGAATTCATCTTCGGGGGTAGAGCACTGTTTCGGCTAGGGGGTCATCCCGACTTACCAACCCGATGCAAACTACGAATACCGAAGAATGTTATCACGGGAGACACACGGCGGGTGCTAACGTCCGTCGTGAAGAGGGAAACAACCCAGACCGCCAGCTAAGGTCCCAAAGTCATGGTTAAGTGGGAAACGATGTGGGAAGGCACAGACAGCCAGGATGTTGGCTTAGAAGCAGCCATCATTTAAAGAAAGCGTAATAGCTCACTGGTCGAGTCGGCCTGCGCGGAAGATGTAACGGGGCTAAACCATGCACCGAAGCTGCGGCAGCGACGCTTAGGCGTTGTTGGGTAGGGGAGCGTTCTGTAAGCCGTTGAAGGTGGCCTGTGAGGGTTGCTGGAGGTATCAGAAGTGCGAATGCTGACATAAGTAACGATAAAGCGGGTGAAAAGCCCGCTCGCCGGAAGACCAAGGGTTCCTGTCCAACGTTAATCGGGGCAGGGTGAGTCGACCCCTAAGGCGAGGCCGAAAGGCGTAGTCGATGGGAAACAGGTTAATATTCCTGTACTCGGTGTTACTGCGAAGGGGGGACGGAGAAGGCTATGTTAGCCGGGCGACGGTTGTCCCGGTTTAAGCATGTAGGCGGAGAGTTTAGGTAAATCCGGACTCTTGTTAACGCTGAGGTGTGACGACGAGGCACTACGGTGCTGAAGTAACAAATGCCCTGCTTCCAGGAAAAGCCTCTAAGCATCAGGTAACATCAAATCGTACCCCAAACCGACACAGGTGGTCAGGTAGAGAATACCAAGGCGCTTGAGAGAACTCGGGTGAAGGAACTAGGCAAAATGGTGCCGTAACTTCGGGAGAAGGCACGCTGATGGTAAGTGAAGCGACTTGCTCGTGGAGCTGAAATCAGTCGAAGATACCAGCTGGCTGCAACTGTTTATTAAAAACACAGCACTGTGCAAACACGAAAGTGGACGTATACGGTGTGACGCCTGCCCGGTGCCGGAAGGTTAATTGATGGGGTTATCCGTAAGGAGAAGCTCTTGATCGAAGCCCCGGTAAACGGCGGCCGTAACTATAACGGTCCTAAGGTAGCGAAATTCCTTGTCGGGTAAGTTCCGACCTGCACGAATGGCGTAATGATGGCCAGGCTGTCTCCACCCGAGACTCAGTGAAATTGAACTCGCTGTGAAGATGCAGTGTACCCGCGGCAAGACGGAAAGACCCCGTGAACCTTTACTATAGCTTGACACTGAACATTGAGCCTTGATGTGTAGGATAGGTGGGAGGCTTTGAAGCGTGGACGCCAGTCTGCGTGGAGCCAACCTTGAAATACCACCCTTTAATGTTTGATGTTCTAACGTAGACCCGTGATCCGGGTTGCGGACAGTGTCTGGTGGGTAGTTTGACTGGGGCGGTCTCCTCCCAAAGAGTAACGGAGGAGCACGAAGGTTAGCTAATCCTGGTCGGACATCAGGAGGTTAGTGCAATGGCATAAGCTAGCTTGACTGCGAGCGTGACGGCGCGAGCAGGTGCGAAAGCAGGTCATAGTGATCCGGTGGTTCTGAATGGAAGGGCCATCGCTCAACGGATAAAAGGTACTCCGGGGATAACAGGCTGATACCGCCCAAGAGTTCATATCGACGGCGGTGTTTGGCACCTCGATGTCGGCTCATCACATCCTGGGGCTGAAGTAGGTCCCAAGGGTACGGCTGTTCGCCGTTTAAAGTGGTACGCGAGCTGGGTTTAGAACGTCGTGAGACAGTTCGGTCCCTATCTGCCGTGGGCGCTGGAGAATTGAGGGGGGCTGCTCCTAGTACGAGAGGACCGGAGTGGACGCATCACTGGTGTTCGGGTTGTCATGCCAATGGCATTGCCCGGTAGCTAAATGCGGAAAAGATAAGTGCTGAAAGCATCTAAGCACGAAACTTGCCCCGAGATGAGTTCTCCCTGACTCCTTGAGAGTCCTGAAGGAACGTTGAAGACGACGACGTTGATAGGTCGGGTGTGTAAGCGTAGCGATACGTTGAGCTAACCGATACTAATGAACCGTGAGGCTTAACCTTACAACGCCAAAGCTGTTTGGTGTGGTGAATTTGAGAGATTTTCAGCTGATACAGATTAACTGACATGCCTTAAGGCGTGTTGGTAAACAGAATTTGCCTGGCGGCAACAGCGCGGTGGTCCCACCTGACCCCATGCCGAACTCAGAAGTGAAACGCCGTAGCGCCGATGGTAGTGTGGGGTCTCCCCATGTGAGAGTAGGGAACTGCCAGGCATCAAATAAAACAAAAGGCCCAGTCGAAAGACTGGGCCTTTTGTTTTATCTGTTGTTTGTCGGTAAGCGCTCTCCTGAGGAGGACAAATTCGTCGGGAACGAATTTGCACAGCACGCCGTGCTGCCCGGAGGGTGGGGGGCAGGAGGCCCGGCATACAACGGCCAGGCATCAAACAAACAGAAAAACCTCATGCGCAGGCATGGGGTTTTTTTGTTGTCTGCGGTTCATGAAAAGCGGCCGGACGCCGCCCGGATCGGGCGCTGCGCGCCGCGATCCATGCCCCTTTAGCCGCGAAAACGCCGGCGGATCCGGAGCAATAGGTCGCAGAATGCCCGCTATATACTACCTGGCATCAATCAAGCCTACCCCTGAAAACCATCCCCTGAAACAAACAATGGCCCCACGCCGCGCGGGCCTCCCCCGCAATCCGCACTCTTCTGATAAGCACAACGCCTTGCCGCCCCTGATACTATATTTAAAATATAAATCAGCTATGTTTTAAATATAAAACCACGGTTTTTAATTAATTCTCTGAATATCTTTAATTCACGCCTTAATTATATTTAATTAATATTATCAATTATTTACAAAATAACGCTTCGCTATTCCAGACGTAAAATAGTAATAACTGGACTTTACCAATAAAATGATTTACTGTCCTTAACACTTTGTTAACTTGATCGGGTTCGGATTAACCGAATTGTGATATAAAATATCAAGCGTACTGCCGATATTAATGCCTGTTTCGGTCACTCCCGGGGCTAAATAACCCCTGTCACCGGGTGGCAATATGAGAATATAAATGAAAATCCTGCTTGGCTGGCCCCCTTTGCGCCGGCTCACCCGCTACGTACAAGAACGCCTTACCTTTTTGGTCCTGCTCTGCTGGCCGGCAATTATCTGGCTGGCGTGTCGCGTCTGCGTCTGGCTGGCCGATAGCGCCTATATGCTGATGGATAAGCCGTTAAGCGACTCGTTTACCGTCTATCTACAGCCGCTGATGACCTTCGGCACGCTGGTCCGCATCTCGGTGAGCTGGGTCGTGCTGCTGTTCATTCTGTTTAGCATGGCGATGGGCTTTACCTGGCTGCTGCGCCGGGTGATAAACAGCAAAAAATAGTCCACCGGCCGCCTAAAGTGACGACCGGTACGGCTCATTCACGCCATCGCGCCGATGGTCTTACGAAACCGCAGCAGGGCGATGGCAAAAAACGCGGCGCCAATCGCCATCAGGGTTAAAAACTGCGGCCAGACAATGGCAAATCCGGCACCGCGATACAGAATCGCCTGCGCGAGGCTGACGAAGTGGGTGGTCGGCATGGTTAACATAATATCCTGTACCGCCTGGGGCATGCTTTCCCGCGGGGTTGAGCCGCCTGAAAGCATCTGCAGCGGCAGCAGTACGAGAATCATCAGCAGCCCCAGCTGCGGCATCGAGCGCGCCACCGTCCCCATAAAGATCCCGATGGAGGTGGTTGCGAACAGGCTCAGGGCCACGCCCAGCATAAACAGCGGGATCGAGCCTTCAATCGGCACCTGCAGCACCCCCTGAACCATCAGCAGCAGCGAAAGCCCGGAAACGACCAGCACCACCAGCCCCATCGACCAGATTTTTGCCAGCATAATTTCAAACGGCGTCACCGGCATAACCAGCAGGTGTTCGACCGTGCCGTGCTCCCGCTCGCGGATCAGCGCCGAGCCGGTCAGCACGATCGCCAGCATGGTGATGTTGTTGATGATGGCCATGACCGCGCCAAAGCGCTCCTGCTCAAGATTGGGGTTAAAGCGCATGCGCACCGCCAGCTCTACCGGCAGAGTGGCGTTATCCCGATAGCGGGCAACGAAGCCGTTCACCTCCCCGCTGATAATATTCTGGATATAGCCGTTGCCGGTAAAGGCCTGGCTCATCCGCGTGGCGTCGACGTTAACCTGTATTTCCGGCTGCCGCCCGGCGAGCACGTCGCGCTGAAAGTTAGGGGGAATATTAATGGCAAAGGTATAGCTCCCGGCATCCAGCCCGGCATCCATCTCATCTTCGTTAATCAGCTCCGGCGGTAAAAACCACGGCCGATAAAAGCCGTTGATAATACGCGAAGAGAGCTGCGATTTATCCATGTCGGCAATCGCCACAGGCGCCAGATGCAGCGAGCCTGGCATCACGGTCGCAGAGGAATAGACCGACACGGTAAAGGCGAAGAGGATTAAGGTCAGCATCGCCTTATCGCCGAGCAGACTGCGCAGCTCCTTGACGCCGAGATTATAAATATTGCGTAATCCGCGCATCATCCCTCCTGTTTTTTCAGCAGCCACACGCTGAGGCCGAGCACCAGCGGGACGGCAATCAGCAGCGGTATAAAGGACGCCCACAGGTCCGTCAGGCTCAGGGCTTTTGAGAATGTGCCGCGGGCGATGGTCAGAAAATGGCTGGTCGGGTAGATCTGACCAATCCAGCGGCCGGGCCCCTCCAGCGAAGCGACCGGGTCAATCATGCCGGAAAACTGCGTGGCCGGTATCAGCGTAATAATGGCGGTACCGAAGATGGCCGCAATCTGGCTTTTCATAAAGGTGGAGATCAGCAGCCCCAGCCCGGTGGCGATGGTGACATAGAGCAGCGCCGCCAGGGTCAGGGTGAGAAAACTGCCCTTGTGCGCTACGCCAAACACCAACACCGACAGCGCGCACAGCAGGAAAAAGTTAAACATTCCCAGCACGATATAGGGCAGCTGCTTGCCGAGCAGAAACTCGCTGCGGGTCGTCGGGGTGACGTACAGATTAATGATTGAGCCAAGCTCTTTTTCGCGTACCACGCTCAGCGCGCTGAGCATCGCCGGGATCATCATCAGCAGCAGCGGGATCACCGCCGGAACGATGGCCGGCAGGCTTTTCACGTCCGGGTTATAGCGATAGCGCGTCTCGATGGATATCAGCGACGTATCGCGGGCGGGAGAGGCCTGCCGCCCGGCCATCTCCTGTAGCCACGCCAGATGCATGGCCTGAACGTAGCCGCGCACCGTCTCGGCACGATTAGGCATGGCGCCGTCCACCCAGACGCCAATTTTCACCGGCGTGCCGCGGGCAATATCGCGGCCAAAATTAGGCGGGATTTCAACGGCCACGGCCAGCTCGCCGCTGCGCATCCGCCTGTCCAGCTCGTCATAGCTCTGCAGCGGCGGCTGCTCGATAAAGTAGCGCGAGCCAGCAATATTCTGCGACCAGCCCTGGCTGCTGAGGGTCTGGTCGCGATCGAGTACCGCGAAGCGCAGATCTTCCACGTCCATGCTGATGCCGTATCCCATGATGAACATCAGAATAACGGTACCCAGCAGGGCGAGGGTCGATCGTACCGGATCGCGCCGCAGCTCCAGCGCTTCGCGCCGGCTGTAGCTAAAGAGCCGGCCAGGGCTGAACGCCTGCTGCGCCGCCGTCGTCACGGACGAAGCGCTAGCCGGCGGAGCGGGCGCTGTTTCAGCGACGGGCTGCTGGGCATCCTGCAGCCAGCCGATAAACGCCTCTTCGAGCGTTGCCGCGCCGCGCCGGGCCACCAGCGCCTGCGGCGTATCGCTGGCCAGCACCTTCCCGGCATGCATCAGCGAAATACGATCGCAGCGTTCGGCTTCGTTCATAAAGTGGGTCGAGATAAAAATGGTCACCCGATCCTGACGGGCGAGATCGACCATCAGCTGCCAGAACATATCCCTGGCGACCGGATCGACGCCGGAAGTTGGCTCATCGAGGATCAGCATTTCCGGGCGATGGATCACCGCCACGGCGAGAGAGAGCCGCTGACGAATACCCAGCGGCAGAGCGGCGGGCAGGGTATCTTCGACCTCCGTTAACATAAAGCGCTGGCTCATTTCCGCCACCCGAGCAGGGATCTCAGCATCAGGGATGTGGAACAGGCGGGCGTGCAGCTCGAGGTTCTGCCTGACGGTCAGCTCGCTGTAGAGGGAGAAGGCCTGCGACATATAGCCGACGCGGCGGCGGGTGTCGATGTCCTTCGGATCGACCGGCTGACCGAATAGCCAGGCCTCGCCTTCGCTGGCGGGCAGCAGGCCGGTAAGCATCTTCATGGTGGTTGATTTACCGCAGCCGTTTGAGCCGAGGAAACCAAAAATCTCGCCGCGGGCGATGCGGAGATTCACGCGATCGACCGCCACGAAGCTGCCAAAGCGCATGGTCAGGTCGCGGGCCTCAATGGCGATGTCATCGTCCTGCGCGCTGCGCGGCGGGATGATGACCTCTTTGTGCGCCTCGCGCTGGGCTTCCGGCAGCAGGGCGATAAACGCCTGCTCCAGCGTCTGGCTGCGGGTTTGCGCTTTGAGCTCTTCGGCGCTGCCGGTCGCCAGCACCTCCCCGGCGTTCATCGCCACCAGCCAGTCGAAGCGCTCCGCTTCTTCCATATAGGCCGTCGCCACCAGCACGCTCATCTCCGGCTGGCGCTGGCGAATGCTGTCAATCAGCTCCCAGAACTGGGCGCGAGACAGCGGATCAACGCCGGTAGTGGGCTCATCAAGGATCAGCAGCTGCGGATCGTGGATCAGCGCGCAGCACAGGCCGAGCTTCTGCTTCATCCCGCCGGACAGCTTCCCGGCAGGACGATCGCGGAAAGGGGCCAGACCGGTGCTGTGCAGGAGCTCATCGATGCGGTTCTCTCGCTCGGCCCTGTCGTGACCGAACAGGCGGGCAAAGAAATCGACGTTTTCATACACCGACAGGGTGTGATAGAGGTTTTTGCCCAGCCCCTGCGGCATCCAGGCGATTTTGGGGCAGACATCCCGCCGGTGCCGGGCGTCGCGCATATCGCCGCCGAGGACCATCACGTTGCCCTGCTCAATCGCCCGCGCTCCGGAAATCAGCGACAGCAGGCTGGATTTGCCGACGCCGTCAGGGCCAATCAGGCCCACCATCCGACGAGCGGGAATGCTTAGCGTGATATCCCGCAGCGCGACGGTGGCGCCAAAGCGCTGGCCAACGTGTTCCAGCAGGGCGACCGGTGGATAAGTATCCTGCTGAGATCCTCTCATTGCGGCAACCTCACCGTGAGCGTATCGGGCCAGGCCTGCTGGCTATCCAGGCGAACGTATGCCATGCCGGGCAGGCCGGTTTTGACATACTCCAGGTGCTGCTCCAGCAGCTCCGGCGGAATGCGGGCCTTCACGCGGAACATCAGCTTCAGGCGCTCATCGCTGGTTTCTACCGTTTTCGGCGTAAACTGCGCGACGCTGGCGACAAAGCTGATATGGGCGGGAACGACCATGTTTGGCGCCGCGTCCAGCACGATGCGCGCCTCGCTGCCCAGCGCCAGCAGGCCCGCCTGCTCGGTTGGCAGGAAGAAGGTCATATAGACATCGGAGAGGTCGACCATATTCAGCACCCGGCCGCCGGCCGCCAGGACTTCGCCCGGCTCGGCGACGCGATACTGAATTCGGCCGTCGCGCGGCGCTTTGAGCTCGCTATCGTCGATATCGGCGAGGATGCGTCGCTCCGTCGCCTGCGCGGCATCAACGCGGGTTTGCGCCTGAATAATGCTGGTGCGGGCGGCTTCAATTGCCGCCCTCGCCGCAGACACCTGGGCTCTGGCAGATTCGAGCGCCGCCCTGGCGCTTTCCGCTGCCGCCTGGTCATCGTCGAGCTGCTGGGCCGAAACCGCGCCGCGCTGCGACAGCGCGCTGGATCGCACGTGCCGTTTGGCGGTGGAGTTGAGCTCCGCCTGCCGCTGTTTGACCACCGCTTCGGTGGCGCGCATTTCGCTCTGCCGCTGATCCAGCAGCGCTTTCGCGGCGGCGACCGCGCTTTCAGCCTCTTTGATCTGGGCGGCGGCCTCGAGGCGCTGTTCGTTAAGTACCCGAATATCCATCCGCGCCAGCACCTCGCCCTTGCGAACGAACTGCCCCTCTTTGACCAGAATCGCGTCGATGCGTCCGGCGGTTTTGCTGGCGATATCCACCTCGGTGGCTTCGATCCTGCCGTTGCTGCCGGCAAAACCCTGCGGAAGTCCCGGCGGACGCAGCGCCCATACTATCAGGGCGGCGACGACCGCCAGCAGGCCGACAAGGCACCAGGCCCAGTGCTGTTTGATTTTGTCCATACGCTACTCGCTCTGTTCCATATTGCTGAGTGATGCGCGTTTCTTTCCTCCGCCATAAGGAGCATTCTCTCGTTGAAAGACAGGGGAGTGGAGGGGCAAGGCCGACCGGCGCGCGGATCCAGCTGCGCGGCTAACCGGTGAGAAAGATGTGCTACGAATGTGGTCATCATCAGCAATCCTGGCCTTAAATGAAACACGCATAAATATAGCTACTGTCTATGGGATACTAGCATTTGTATTGAGTATGTCCATACGATAAGTGTGGGGTACTGACGCCGCGTCGCCAACCGCCCGTCGTCGGCCTGGCGTAAAAGGCGGTTGCTGCATTTTCAATCTGGTTGGTCATAGTTAACTGTTGTATGATCTGCGGCCCTGAAAAGAGACAAACGTCAGCGAGTGCTTTATTCAATGAAAGATGAAAGCAAAAAATATATCGCGGTTATTTTTAAGGAATGGCTGCCGCTGCACGACGGCCTGACGCCGGAAGTGAAGGCGGTTCTTAATAATATTGCCTCCGAGCAGGCTGAAGCGCTGGCGGCCCGCTTTTATGACTTTATTTTTCAGGACCCGGATATTGCCAGGCACCTTACCTATGACCTGGTTCAGGAACGTCTGAGCCGCTCGCTGGCCGGCTGGGTCAAAGACATTTTGACCTGCGAGAAGGACGGCCTGCAGGCGCTGGCGGAACGGCAATACCATATTGGCAGCATTCACTCGCGGATCGGCATTCCTGCCGAGGCCGTGCTGCGCGGCGCCAGGCAGCTCAAGGCCGGGGTGATCGAATATATTCGCGACAGCGCGATAGACCGCCAAACCGGCGTGGCCGCGATCTACTATGCGATTATGGCGTTTAATATGGCGATCGAGATGATGTGCCATGCCTACACTCTGTCGCACTATCGGGCCACCAAAAACGAAGAGGCCTATCGCCTCTACAGCCTGATGGATAACGTACCGATGGAATACGGTAAACAGCAGGCCGCGCTCTCCGGCTGGGAGAATACCGTTATTTTTAATATCGTTAGCGAAAATAAAAACGATATTAACGCTACGTTATTATCTGAATCCGAATTTGGCCTGTGGTTCCGCCATAAATGCGTGCGCTATTTTAATAAGAACGCGCAGATGGAAGAGATTGGCGGATTAATCGCTGAGGTCGATAGCCTGATTAGCGGTTGGAAATCAGCGGATAGCCATACGGGATATAAAGAGACGCAAAACCTGCTGCAGGGGATTCATATTCATTGCCAGCAGATCGGCAGCCAGCTGGGGGTGATTTTTAGCAGCCTGACGCAAATGCAAAACGGCAAAGATGCGCTCACCAGCCTGCTCAACCGTCGCTATCTGCCGGTGGTCCTCAAGCATGAGGTCACGCTTGCCATCGAGTATGAGCGGCCGATGACGGTGGCGATCGTCGATATCGACCATTTTAAAGAGATTAACGATAGCTGGGGCCATCAGGTGGGCGACCGGGCGATTAAGCACGTTGCCGATCTGCTCGGCGATAATATCCGCTCCAGCGACTATATCTTCCGCTACGGTGGCGAAGAGTTTCTGCTGGTGCTGGTGGAAACCGGTCCCCACGAGGCCCACGTGCTCCTTGAGCGCCTGCGCAAAAATATCAGCCAGCTCGCCTTCAACGTGGGCGGCGAGACCGAAATCGCCATTACCGCCAGCATCGGCTACGCCATCCATACCGGTCACCCTGATTACAACCTGCTGCTGCGCGACGCCGATAGCGCGCTCTATGCCGCCAAGCGCGACGGACGCAACTGCGTGAAGATGCACGAAGGCGGCAGCGGCGGCTAGGCCGTCTGCCGGACAGGCTCCGCAGGCGAAGCGCGATGGCGAGTCGCCTCGTTCAGAACAGGATCGGTAATCCCAGACCTCGTTTTACCTCATGCAGCGTCCGCTGCGTGAGGTCGTTCGCCCGCTCGCTGCCCTGACGCAGCAGCTCCTGCAGCATGCCTTTATCGGCAATAAACCGCGCCCGGCGCTCGCGGATCGGCGCCAGCAGCGTCTGCAAACACGCCTCCAGCGCGTTTTTACACTGCCGGTCGCCCAGTCCGCCACGCTGATAGTGCGCCTTCATTTCGGCAACCAGCGGCTTATCGGGGTGGAAGGCATCGAGATAGGTAAAGACGACGTTACCTTCCACCCGGCCCGGGTCAGCAACGCGCAGGTGGCCCGGGTCGGTATACATGGCGCTGACCGCGCGATGGATCTCCTCTTCGCTGGCCGAAAGCGTCAGCGTATTGCCCAGCGATTTTGACATTTTTGCGCTGCCGTCAACGCCCGGCAGGCGGCCAACCTCGCTGAGCAGCGCCCGGCAGTGCTGCAGCACCGGCGCCGTCGTCAGGCTATTCATCTTATGTACGATTTCGTTGGTCTGTTCGATCATCGGCAGCTGATCGTCGCCGACCGGCACCAGCCCGGCCTTAAAGGCGGTGATATCGGCGGCCTGGCTGATGGGGTAGGCCAGAAACCCCACCGGCAGCGAGCGGGCGAAGCCTTTCTGCGCAATTTCATGCTTGACGGTGGGATTGCGCTCGACGCGGGCAACGGTGACGATGTTCATGTACAGGGTGCTCAGCTCCGCCAGCGCCGGGAGGGCAGACTGCAGGCAAATCGTGGTTTTCTGCGGATCGATGCCGACGGCCAGATAGTCGGCCATCACTTCAAAGATATTGCTGCTTATCTTTTGCGGGTTGCTGCCGTTGTCCGTTAATCCCTGCAGGTCGGCGACCAGAATAAACTGCTGGTGATCATGCTGCAGCTGCACGCGCTGGCGCAGCGACCCCACGTAATGGCCGAGGTGCAGCTGACCGGTCGGGCGATCGCCGGTGAGAATGGTGTGGTTTGCGTTCATCAGAAACTCCTTACGATGCGGTTAAGCCGAAAGGCGTCGCTGAGAAATGACAAAGCCGCCTTCCGGCGGCTTTGAAAATGGAAACGTCAATCGTGCCGCCTTTATGCAGGCAGCCACCAGCGAAGGGAGCGGGTAACGACAACGTTTCTGTTCATCGGACTATCCTGCCACGAAACGGGCATGGGGTAAACCCACGCTCCGTTTACCCTGGCGGCGTACTTACATCGTCGAGAAGACGTTCATGATGATGCCGCCGGAGATAATCAGCACCATCGCGAAGATGGCCGGCAGATCCGGTTTCTGCTTGTAGAGGATCATTGAGCAGATGGTGACGCCGACGATACCAAAGCCGCACCACAGCGAGTAGGCCACGCCCACCGGGATGGTGCTCATCGCGCGGGTGAGGGCGAAATAGCACAGCCCGTAGGCGCAGACTACCAGCACCGACGGCGCCAGCTTGCTAAAGCCGTTGGTCTTTTTGATCATCGAAGTGCCGGTGATTTCGGAGCCGATTGACAGCGCCAGCCATAAAAATCCGAGATTAAACATATGCTATTCCTTTCAGTCAGTTGGCGATCTTTTTGTCGAGAGGCGTAACCGGCTCGGCGGGCGCCGCGGCGCTCTCCTCGCTGCCCATTTTCGAGAACAGGTTCATGATGACGATACCGCTGGCGATAATCGCCATGCCGATAATGGCCGCGGTATCCGGATGCTGGCCGTAAAACGCCATGCCCAGGGTGGAAACGACCAGGATGCCGGTGCCGGACCAGGTGGCATACGCCAGGCCGACGGGGATATCTTTCACCGCGCGGGAGAGCGAGTAGTAGCAGGTGCAGTAGAGAACAATCAGCAGCGCGAGCAGCATCATTTTGGTCGAGCCTTCGCTGCTGCCGAACATTTTAAGCGTCGAAGTGGCTGAGGTTTCGGAGAGGATAACCAGCAGCATCCATAGCCAACATTTTGTTTTGGAAGACATAATAAACTCCGGGTCTATTTATTAAGGTAAGGTTCTTTTTTTCTGTTTTTTAAAAAATCGATGGCGGCATCGGTCAGCTCGGCATCGGGCGCGGAGGCTAGCGCCGGATTATTCACCACGTCTGTGACGGTAAGATAACGCCGCGTTGCATTCACCGGCGGCGGCGCTGCGCTGCCCGACGTCAGCCGCTCCAGCAGCTCGTTCATATCGCACAGCGTAACGCCGCACTCCGTCAGGCGGGCCAGCGTCGAGCGCATCTGCCCGGCGTAGGCCGAGTCGGCCGCCGCGCCGTACAGCTGATTGAGCTCGCTGTCGGGATCGCAGTGGTAGCGCAGCGCCAGCACCGGCAGGCCGCTAAGCAGCGCCTCGTGCAGGCGTCTGGCGAACGGGCTTCGCAGGTTGCCGTTCGCCAGGTCTGCCGCCAGCGGATAGTCAAGAAACGGCACGATCGCCGCGCGCCAGGCCATTGCCGGCAGCGCTTCCTGCCAGGCTGACGCCGGGACGATTGTGCCGGTTTCCTGCCAGCATGCGGCGTCCGGGGTGCCTTCGTCCAGTACGATATGCAGCGGATGCCCGCAGCCCATCAGGCGGCGGCGGATCGCCTGCCGGTAGCCGTCGGCGGCGGCGACCATTACCAGAACCGGCGGCTGTAGCCGCTGGATAATCCGCGTCACCAGGCGTTCGATCTCTTCGTCGGTCATGGCCGGTCTCCGTTAAGCGGGCTGGGTGATGACGACCTGCGCGCCGTTTTTCAGCCCGGCGGCGTTGGCCTCTTCGGTATCGATATGGAACTCAAGCACAAAATCATCGCGCACCCGAATCACCACCTCATCAAACGTCAGCCGGCGCTCGCCGTTGCTGCGGACGCTGACCTTCTGCCCGTTGCTGACGTTCAGTCGGCGGGCGTCCTGCGGCGACATATGAATATGCCGCCAGGCGCAGATCACCTGCGAACGAAGCTCAACGTGGCCCGCCGGGCCGATCAGCAGCGCGCTGCCGGCGTTCTCCAGCTGGCCGGACTCGCGCACCGGCGCCCTGATACCGAGAGTGAAGCAGTCGGCGCGGGAAATTTCCAGCTGGCTGCAGGGCCGGGTGGGGCCGAGGACGCGCACCTGGGTCAGCGAGCCCTTAGGCCCGACCACGGTGACGCACTCTTCGGCGGCGAACTGCCCCGGCTGACGCAGCGGCTTCAGCGGGGTTAGCGCGTAGCCCTTGCCGAACAGCGCCTCGACATCCTGCTGCGCCAGATGAACGTGGCGGTTAGAGATGCCGACCGGGATCTCCGGGGCGACGCGGTTCAGGCGGGTGGCAATTTTTTCATGGAGCAGAGCGTCGATCATGCCTTCTTCCCTCTCCTCTGCGCGGCGTTTTTGTCTTCCGCCTGGTCCGCTACCGGCTCTGCGGCGTAGGGCGCGGCCGGCTCTTTTTCTTGTGGCGGGAGCGAGGCGTCGGCTTTAGCCGCCGGCGCCCCGGCCTGGGCCGCAGGACGCGACGGGCGGCCTTTTAATTTACCCAGCGCATCGACCACGCTGCGTTCCGGACGGGCGATGACCAGCGAGCCGACGACCTGGCCCGCGGCGACGACTTCGACACCGCGCTCAATCGCGGTGTGGATGGCGCTGATTTCGCCTTCAAAGCAGACGCTGACCAGCCCCGATCCGATTTTACGGTAGCCGATGCAGCTCACGCCTGCGGCTTTGCAGGCGGCGTCGACGGCCTGAATGGCGGCGACCAGCCCTCGCGTTTCAATTACGCCTAAACTTTTCATTGTCAGCTCCTGTTAATGGCGGACTAAACGAATATCAAAATCAAACTGCGCGAAGAACGTTTCCAGCCGGTCTAACTCTTCTGCCGAATAAGACGGGTCCTGAGTAATCGGGTACGGCATATCCAGGCGTTCATATTTTTTACGCCCCAGCTGGTGGTACGGCAGCATATCGATGCGGCGGATATTTCCGCGTTTTGCTAGCTTCTGTACGTAATCAATGGCGCCGGTAATGGCTTCCCAGGAGTCGTTATATCCGCGTACCAGCGGCATCCTGACAATCACGTTGGCGCCGGAGTCCACCAGCCACTCCAGATTGCGGCGGATCCCTTCGTTGCCAATGCCGAATAACGCTTTATGGTGCGCGCTATTGATTTGCTTAATATCGAATAAGAAGGTGTCGGTGACCGGCGCGAGCTTCTGGTAATTAGCCAGCGGGGTGGTGCCCTGAGTTTCGATAGCGGTATTGAGCATCATCTTTTTGCATTCGCTAAATAAGGCGACGGCAAAATCGGTCTGCAGGCTCATTTCGCCGCCGCCGATAGTCACGCCGCCGCCGGAGGCGATATAAAAATCGTAATCCTGCATGATTATCTCCATCAGCTCGCTGACGGTGACGTCTTTACCCATAATATCCAGCGCGTTCCGGGTGCAAATCTCTTCGCATTTACGGCAGCCGATGCAGTCTTTATTGCGGTCGACGAAGTGCTTCATTTCGCCGTTTTCCTCTGCCCGGTAATGAATACCCGCCGGGCAGACGCTGACGCAGTCGCCGCAGTTAACGCATTTATCCTGCGAGAACATCACCTGAAACTGGCTGGTAAGCCCTTCCGGGTTCGCGCACCACGGGCAGCGGATATTGCAGCCTTTGAAAAAAACCAGCGTGCGAATACCGTCCCCGTCGTAGATCGAATACTTCTGAATATTGAAGATGCGGCCGGTTAATTCTTGTGTTGCGATCACGTTTGCCTCCTCCCCGTCCTCCGGCAGGCCGCAGCAACCTTATCTGCGGCCCGCCCTCGGTGAAGAACTTCCTGTTATTTCTCAAATAGGGCTCAAATATTTCTCAAATGATGCCTAGAACTTTTCAATCACCGTACGGCTGATGATTTCGTCCTGAACTTCTTTGCACAGCTCGACGAAGTAGGCGCTGTAGCCCGCTACGCGGACGATCAGGTCGCGGTATTTTTCCGGCTCCTGCTGGGCTTTTTTCAGCACTTCGTTATCGACGTAGCTGAACTGCATCTGGCCGTTGCCGAGAATTGATGCAGTACGCAGCAGCGTGATCAGGCCATGGCGTCCTTCGGGAGTATCCAGCAACCCTTTGAGGAACTTGAAGTTGTGCACCATGCCGATGTTCATGGTCTCCACGTTCATCTTGCTGACCGACTTGATTATCGCCGTCGGACCCTGCTTATCGGCGCCCTGGGTCGGGCTGATGCCGTCCGAGAGCGGCATCCACGCCAGGCGACCGTTCGGCGTGGCGTTGGTCAGCTCGCCGATCGGCGTGTTGTTGGAGATCGACAGGGTGCCGTGGCTGAGGGTGGAGTAGAGCATCTGGTACTTACGGCACTCGCGCTCGGTCCATTCGGTGATATCCAGCGCGTACTGGTCAACGTAGTTGTCGTCGTTGCCGTATTTCGGCGCGTTCAGGCAGTCGCGGCGCAGCCCTTCGAAGCCTTCAAAGTTCGCCAGCATCGCGTCGCGGATCTGCTCGAGGGTATATTTTTTATCTTCATACACCAGCTTGCGGATCGCGGCTAGGGAGTCGACGTAGGTCGCCAGGCCCGAGAAGATCAGACCCGGCCCGTGGTTGACCATCGCGCCGCCGGCCGCCACGTCTTTACCGCTCTCCATGCAGCCTTCCACCAGCAGCGACATCAGCGGTTTCGGCGCCACGTCGCGGTGCACGCGCTGGCTGATCACCGTCCCGATTGCCGACAGGCGCACGATATGGGCAATCTGCTGTTTCACCGCCGCGTCGAACGCTTCGAAGGTGTGCAGGTCGCGCAGATCGCCGGTATCCAGCCCCTGATAGCTATCGAACAGCACCATCCGGCCGCGGTTCAGCACGAACTCGATGGCGATGGGCCACTGGGTGTAGCCGGTGGAGGTCCACTGGTAGATACGACCGGATTTCTGCGGCTCGACGCAGCCCATCAGGCAGTAGTCGCGGGCGTCTTCGAAATCGAAGCCTTTACGCAGCATCATCTTGATATGGGAGTCATCGAAGTGGCAGGCCGGGAAGCCCATGCCCGCTTTCACCACGTCGACGATTTTTTCCATGTACTTCTGCGGCGACTGGTTGTGAATGCGGCAGGCCAGCGACGGCTGGTAAACCTTCACGAAGCGCACGGCGTCCATAATCAGATAGGTGAGATCGTTGCAGGCATCGCCGCCGGAGCGCTTCTGACCGCCGACGGTCAGGTTGATAAACGGCTGATAGCCGGCGAAGTATTTCGCCCCCAGCTCGCTGGACATCCACATCAGCTCGGCGCACTTGATGATAAAGGCCTGCATCATCTCCAGCGCGGACTCGTGGGTCAGGCGCCCTTCGCGAATATCGGCCTCAAACATCGGGTAGCAGTACTGGTCAACGCGGCCGAGGGAGAGGCCGGTCTGGTTCTCTTCGACTTCGAACAGCGACTCCACGGTCCAGATGCTCTGCAGCGCTTCCTGCAGGGTTTTCGGCGGGTTGGCCGGCACGTTCTGGTTAACCTCGGCGATGGTCAGCAGCTCGGCGCGACGCCGGGCGTTCTGCTCCCTGGCCGCCAGCTCCCGGGCGTGGGCGGCGATGCGGTGGGAGTAGTTAATGACGCCTTCGCAGGTTTCGATCGCCGCCTTGTAGTAGTAAATGCGGTCGATATCTTCCGGGTTCTCCATGCTCAGCTGCTCGAGGCGGGCCTGCGCATCGGCCTTAATGCCGTTCATCCCTTTGGTGAACAGCAGGACGTCGTAGCCCGGGCAGGTATCGCCCCCGCCGTTGATCTGGTGATAGGAGAGGTCGCTGACGAAGGTCTCGCCGCTGAACGCCCAGACGCCGGCTTCGCGATACTGCGCTTCGCAAATCTCATCCAGCGAACGGCCTTCCCAGAACGGGACGATCTCCTCGCGGATAGTTTTTTTATCTTCTTCGCTAATCTCAAACGGATCCTGCGGGCGGGTGCTCATGGTGTCGAGCTCGTCGCGCACCCAGCGCCAGGCGATATCCGGCGAGAAGGCGCCCGCGCGCGGTTTGCCGCACGGATGGCCGACGATCAGCTCGTCATCCTGAATCAGGATCGGCGCGGTTTCGCAGGCGTGACGGAACGCTTTGGCGCGCAGCAGAATGGTTGGCATGCCCGGGTTGGCTTTGACCACTTCGGTAAAGGCCAGCGCGCGGTAGATGGAGACGCTCGGGCGCACGGTCAGGTAGTGGTTACGCAGGCGCTGCATGCGCGGGGTCAGGCCTTCCATCACCGGCGTATCGGCGCAGGCGGCGAACGGGGCGGCAGAGACCTGCTGCGCGCCGCGGAACAGGCGCACCGGCAGGTTCAGCGCGCTGAGGTTGTGCTGGGCGCTGAGGAACATGTCGGAGAGCGCATTGATGCTGGCGTTCTCGAGGCTCGCGCCGTGCAGCAGGGCGTCAAACATCGGGTAGCCGTCGATGGCGCAGGCGGCGCGGACTTCGCTCAGCTCCGCCAGCTTGAACCACAGGCATTCGACGATCTCATAGGCCTGCTGTGGCGTCAGGGCGCCGCTGTCGATATCGCGCTGGTACCACGGCAGCAGGGCCTTATCGGCGCCCTCCGGGTTCACCGAATAGCTGCCGTTATCGAGCTGCAGCGCGAGCTGGAACAGATAAAAGGCCTGGCAGGCTTCTTTAAAATTGCGCGCCGGGTGGGCCGGAACCTGGTGCAGGATGGCGGCGCTGTCGCGCAGTTCGCTCTGGCGGTAAGCGTTGCTTTCGCCGGCGGCCAGGGTCTCCGCGCTGGTAGCGAGATTTTGCGCCAGGCTCAGCAGCCCGTCGCAGGCGTAAATCGCCGCGCGGCAGCCGTTGACTTCATCCATGCCGCTGCGGCTGACGGCGCTGCCCAGGCTGCGGGTCTTCTCTTCAAGCTGGTGTTTTATCGCCAGCACGCCTTTCTCGATGACCAGCTTATAGTCCGGGGAGTCGAGGTCGCCGTTCAGATTGAGAAACTGGAACGCCGACGGGCGATGGGCCGCGCTTTCATCGTGAAAGATGGCGCCGTGCGGTTTGCGGGTCTGGTTGCCGACGATCAGCTCGTCGGCGCTGATGCACACCGGCAGCTGGCGCATCAGTTCATAGAAGCGGCGCGCCGGTTTAACGGCGGCGGGAACGCCTGCGATATCGCCATCAAGGGCGTTGAGCGTCGTGGCATGTTCGGTGCACAGGGTGCTTTTTTGTGCGAGTAAACGTTTTGCCAGCACGTTGACGCGCGGCGTTAAGCTGTAGTGTGCCATGGGTAAGGTTCTCCAGTTCTTGTTATCAGTGGCCCTGAACGGCGCCGCCGGTCCACGCCCGGCGATAGAGTTCGGTTAAAGCGTGAGCGTCCGGCGTGCGCGGGTTGGTTGGGGTACAGCCATCGCGCAGCGCCTGACCGACCATTTCCGCCAGCCGGCGGTCAAAATCAGCGGCATCGACGCCGGTATCGCGGATGCCGGCCGGCATGGTCATTTCGTCTTTTAATGCCTGAATGGCGATCAGCAGGCTGGCGACGCCCTCGCGGGGGCTGGCGGCCGGCAGATCCAGCAGATGAGCCAGGCGAGCGTATTTGCACGCGGCGTCGGTATCGCACCGTCCCTGATAATCGGCGTTCCACGCCACGACTTCCGCCATCAGCAGCGCGTTGGCGCGGCCGTGCGGGACGCGGAAGACGCCGCCGAGCGCGTGGGCGAGGCTGTGGGTGATGCCGAGCGAGGCGTTGGTAAAGGCCATTCCCGCCATGCAGGAGGCGTTATGCATCTTTTCCCGCGCCAGCAGGTTATCGCCGCTGCGCCAGCAGGTCGGCAGGTAGCGAAACACCTGCTGCACCACTTTTTCCGCCAGCGCGTCGGAAAAGTCGCTGGCATTGAGAGAGACGTAGGCTTCCAGCGCGTGGCACAGCACGTCCATCCCGGTATCGGCGGTGATCGCCGGCGGCACCGAAGTCACCAGCGCCGGGTCGAGAATGGCGATATCCGGCAGCAGGGACGGGTCCACCAGCACCAGCTTTTCGGCGCCGGCTTTCACCACCGAAAAGGCGGTCACTTCAGAGCCGGTGCCGCTGGTGGTGGGGATCGCCACGAAGCAGGGGCGCTCGCGGCGGGCGTCCGGACGGGTTTGCGCCAGGGCGAAAATAACCGCTTTGGCGGCATCAATCACCGAACCGCCGCCGAGGGCGATAACCAGATCCGGGTAGCTGTCGTCCATCAGCTTCATACCGCGCACGATAGTGGCGATATCCGGGTCGGCCACCACGTCGTCCCAGACCTGGAAGGTGATGCCGCGCTGCTGCAGGATCCGGGTCACGCGTTCGGCGAGACCAAATTTCACCATCGCCTTATCGGTGACCAGCAGGACGCTGCGGGCGGGAAGCTCGCTCAGGACCGCAAGCGCGTCCTGACCAAAGCGGATCCGAGGTTTCAGTAAAAATTCACTCATTGGACTATTCACTCCTTAAGCGTCCCGAAACACGTTCTCGACAATGGCAACCACCGACATGGCCTTGTAGCGGTCCCGGTTGAGCGCTAAATACTCTTCAGCCAGCACGATGTCGTGCATGCCTGCGCCGACGCTATCGATGGCGACCCAGGTCTGGTCCTTCATTGGCCGCTGTTCATCGTCTAACCTGGCGATTAACAGCAGGTTGCTGCCGCGTAGCTCAGCGCATTTCTGCGTGGCGACCACATGTCCGACTACCTTTGCGAGAATCATTGTTTTTATCGCCTTATCTCAATGCATTACTTACCGAGGCGCTCCAGCACCTGGCGGATAACGCGCTCCACGTTTTGCTCGCTGATGTCGCCTTCCGCCTCGACGGCGGCGCGGACCGCAAAGCGATCGTCCGCCGTCGCGCTAAGGGTCGCCGCGGCGGCGGCAGGGGCGGTGAAGCGCTGGTCGTCAACAATGCTGCGGTGCGGGTTATCGACCGGGGCGACGATGGTGGGCTGCGGTTCAGGGCGGCTGCCCGGAGCGCGCAGTTCATCAATGGAGCGCACGCCGTAGCCGACCCTGCGGATGTTGAGCAGGTTCATTGGCCCGACGTTATCGGAGCTGGAACCGCCGCCGACGGCGCCGCAGCCAAGGGTTAATGCCGGGGTGATATTGGTGGTCGCCCCGATGCCGCCCAGCGCCGCCGGGGTGTTGATCAGAATGCGGTTCACCGGTTTTTCGAGGCAGAACTGGCGGATGACGTCCTGGTTACGGGTGTGGATCACCAGGGTGTGGCCGAGGCCTTCGTTGGTCAGCAGCTCCATCACCCGGTTGCAGGCCGCCTTCCAGTCCTCTTCCACGTACAGGCCGAGTACCGGACACAGCTTTTCGCGAGAGTAGGGGTTTTTGTGCGAGACGGTGGTTTGCTCGGCGATCAGCACCCGGGTGCTGGCCGGGACGCTGAAGCCGGCCATTTGGCTCAGATACAGCGCGGTTTTGCCAACCACTTTCGGGTTGATGGTGCCGTTGGCGCGCAGCAGCAGGGCCGCCATTTTCGCCGCTTCGCCCTCGTTCATAAAGTACGCGCCCTGGGCTTCCAGCTCGCGATGGACTTCGTCGTAAATGCAGCGTTCGACGATGATCGACTGCTCGGAGGCGCAGATCACCCCATTATCGAAGGTTTTGCTGGTGATGATATCTTTCACCGCGTGGTGGATATCGGCGCTGCGTTCGATAAACGCCGGGCCGTTGCCCGGGCCGCCGCTGATGGTCGGGGTGCCGGAAGCATAGGCCGCGCGCACCATGCCTTCGCCGCCGGTGGCGAGGATCAATGAGACCTCTTTGCTGTGCATCAGTTCGGAGGTGGCTTCGAGGGTCAGCTGGGTGATCGCGCCGACGCTGCCCGCCGGGGCGCCTGCGGCTTCGGCGGCGCGCTTAACGATCTCTATCGCTTTCCAGCTGCACTCGCGCGCGCCGGGATGCGGGGAAAAGATAATCGCGTTGCCGGCCTTGAGGGCAATCAGCGTTTTATAGATAACGGTTGAGGTCGGGTTGGTTGACGGCACCAGCGCACAAATCACCCCCAGCGGCACGCCCACGTCCATCACTTTTTTTAGCGGATCGTCATGAATGATGCCGACGGTCTTCATATCTTTGATGGCGTCGTAGACGCGCAGCGAGGCAAAACGGTTCTTCAGCACCTTGTCCTGCCAGTTGCCAAATCCGGTCTCTTCCGAGGCCATTTTCGCCAGCGCTTCGGCGTGGTGCGCCGCTTCCTGGGCCACGTTTTTCACGATGGCGTCGATTTGCTGCTGCGAAAAGGTGGCCAGAATCGCCTGGGCCTTTTTGGCGCTGCGCACCAGTTCCCGCGCGTTCTGGCGGGACTGCAAATCGTTATCCAGTTCAATCATGAGTCTATCCTTCATCAGACGAAAAGAGTGGAGACGGGGCGCGCCCTGTCAGGTCATGCTTTGTGCTGCGACGCGATTTTCTCGATATCGTTATGCGGTCGCGCAATGACGCGAGAGGTGACGACTTCGCCGATGCGTTTCGCCGCTTCCACGCCGGAGTCCACCGCCGCGTTCACCGCGCCGACGTCGCCTTTCACCATCGCGGTGACCAGCCCGGAGCCGACGTTTTCATAGCCAATCAGCTCGACGTTGGCGGCTTTACACATCGCATCGGCGGCTTCAATACAGGCCACCAGACCTTTGGTTTCGATCAGACCAAGCGCTTCTTTCATCATGTTGTCTCCCGTTATTCCGCGACTTTGTAATGCGCGACGATTTTGTTGATGTCGTTATGCGGACGCGCGATAACCAGCGAGGTCACCACTTCGCCGATGCGCTGCGCCGATTCCACGCCGGAGTCCACCGCCGCTTTCACCGCGCCGACGTCGCCTTTCACCATCGCGGTGACCAGCCCGGAGCCGACGTTTTCATAGCCAATCAGCTCGACGTTGGCGGCTTTACACATCGCATCCGCCGCTTCAATGCAGGCCACCAGACCTTTGGTTTCGATCAGACCTAATGCATCACCCATTTGCGTTCTCCTGGCCTTAAGCCTTGTGTTTAATAACAATTTTGTTGATGTCGTTATGCGGACGCGCGATAACCAGCGAGGTCACCACCTCGCCGATGCGCTGCGCCGATTCCACGCCGGAATCCACCGCCGCTTTTACCGCCCCGACGTCGCCTTTCACCATCACGGTGACCAGCCCGGAGCCGATGTTTTCATAGCTAATCAGCTCGACGTTGGCGGATTTGCACATCGCATCCGCTGCTTCAATGCAGGCTACCAGGCCTTTGGTTTCAATAAGCCCCAATGCATCACCCATGGTTGTTCCTCCAGACAGGTTTGTGATTCGGGAAAACCGTCCGCGTAACGGCGTCAACACGCGGTAGCGGCGTTCGGGGTTCACTATAGGGAATGGCGGGAGAAGTGAAATTTAAATCCGTGAGAGCTATGTTTTTAGTTTTTTACTCTGTGATTTAGCGTTCGAAGGGCCTGTATTTATCTCTTTGTGCTGAGATGGGGCGATGGAATTGGCTGCGGATGCGGCGCGTTTTTCGCCGTCCTGACGGGCGGCGGTAAATGTTAATGGGTTGCTAATTTAATGCTGGGGTCGGGTAATATACCCATCGTTTAAGTGTGGTTATGGTCATGTTTTCCGCCGGGAGCTAAACGCAAAAAGTGCGGTTTTACAGCATGAGGCGGCGCGGGGAAAAAATGGGATGGGGCCGGCGCGGGCGGGGCAGGCCGTCAGTCAAGCTTGCTGCCGGACTTGAGGGTACAAACGTAGAGCGGCGAATTGATCGAGCTGAGCAGAATCGCCTTCTCGTTGAGCTTCTGGGCGTTGAGAAATAGCCCGTCGTGGCTGTCGGACATCTCGCGCATAAAGTAGGCGAAGATCACGTCAGGAGATTCGTCGATCGATGAGGCGCTGGATTCCCACCGGCTGATGCGGTAGTGGCGCTCGGTTGAGGAGATGCGTTTACTGGTATAGCTGAATTTAACGTAGCGCTGCAGGTAGAGCCAGCCGGCGGCGGAGTCGGTATAGCCTTCAACGACCATCGAGCCTTTGCCGTGGGCGGCAAAATTGAAGTGAATGTTGCCGTTAACGTTCTCTTTATCCATGTTTTCAAAGCGCATGATGGCTTTGGTCGAGCAGCTCATCGCCCCGTCGTTTTCCGCCGGCAGCAGCTTCCAGGCGCTGAGCCCGGCGGCGGTGATAAACGCCAGGGCTGAGAGGGCGAAAAAAGGCCGGGGTGCGAGTCTCATTGCGGTTTCCAGGAGTAGTAGAAATAGTTGTCGCAGTAGCTGAAGGGGTTGTCTTCATGCATCGCGCAGTGGGCGAGGAAGACGCGGCCCAGGCCGTTGGTCTCCAGCCGATCGCCGTAGAAGAAGACAAAACGTTCGCCGGGTTTGCACTCCAGCTTCAGCCGCTGGCGCACGGCGTCAAAGTTTTTGCCGTAGGCGGTGCCGGCCACCGAGCGCAGCATCTCATCGCTGGCCAGCAGTTCGCACTGGCTGTGGGTCATCTGCGTCAGGGTAATGGGGCGCGATTCGCTGCTGCCGAAAAAGCTGAAAAGCACCAGCAGCAGGGCGATGGTCATCAGGCAGACGCCGGCGATATACCAGCAGGTGCCGCGCGCGTGTCGGGTTGGCTTCGGACTCTGCGCCGCGGCCGGCGGCACGGCGTCCGGCTCCTCGGGCGGCAGCGACGGCGGTTCCGCCTGCGGCTCCGACGGCACGGGAGCGTCCAGCTGATGAACGGTGATTTCCGGGTTCAGCTGCAGCAGTCCGCGCGAGACGGTGACGATAATATTGTCGATCTCATAGTGGCGGAAGGTTTTGCGCAGCATGCTCAGGTACTGATTGAGGTTGCTGTTCGAGGAGGTTAAGCCGTTGTCATCCCAGACCTTTTTGAGCACCTCATCGCGGCTGACAATCTCCGGGTTACGCAGAAAAAACCACAGCAGCGCGCTGGCGGTGATCGACAGCTGGCTGTCCGCCTCATCGCTTCCCGGTAGGATTAGTGTGCCGTCCGTTGCATCATAAATGAGACGGCCATTGATGTTGTAGCGCATCGCGGCCTCAATCTAATCGCCTGACCTGTCAGGCTCAACGTGCTTCACGCGGGAAGCGTCATCCTCGTCAGATCGCTGACCAGCGATCGCCGGTGTTCGGCGCTCATGGTGCGCCCCTCGGTTAGCTCCGATAGCCAGATGCCGTCCGCCGCGTAGCGTACCAGGGTGCCGGTGTGGCCGTTGTCCAGCGCGTCGCCCTGCGCGAGGTGATCCAGCATCCAGTCTCGCCAGCATTTTCGCAGCACCGGCTCATCCGGCATCGCCAGCGACAGCACCATCAGCTGGCGGCTCTCCTGGGTGTCCGTCAGCTCAGGGGCCGACAAATAGTGCAAATAGGCGCGGGTAAAGCGGCCGTAAGAGACGTTATCCGCGGCCATCAGCTCGGCGATCGCCTCTTCCATAATCGCCAGCAGGCGGGCGAAGAGGGCAAAAATCAGCGCCTGCTTGTTGGGGAAGTGGTGCAAAAGACCGCCTTTGCTCACCCCGGCTTCGCGCGCCACGGCGTTCAGCGACAGCGAGGCGATGCCGTCTCTGCCGGCAATCATCGCCGCGGATTCCAGCAGCTGCTGATATAAACGGACGGGGTCTTTTTTTCGGTGTTGGGCTTCCATGTTCATGGCCTGAATCATACCGACCAGACGGTATGATTATTCTTGATCGCTATCAATGTGAGGGGGAGTGGGCGGCGGTGGAATGCCGTTATTGCGCGGAGGCTCACAATTCGTCATATAAATCAGCGCGTGGCGTGCGGCAGTCGCTGCCGCACGAGGGCGGGTCTTTAATCGACAAGATCCTTCACGATACTCATCAGCTGGCGAATATCTTCCGGGCGGGTATTCCCGCTCTGCGGGTCGATGATTGAGCTGTAGATATGCGGCATCACCTGCGCAACGCCGGCCTGCAGGCAGGCCTGCAGAATGGCGGCGAAGTTATTCAGGTCGATACCGCCGGTGGGTTCAATCAGCGTCATGCCGTTGTGCGCGGCGCTTTGGGCGAGAACCTTTAGCTCATCCAGCGAGCGTTCGCCGCCCATGGGAAAGAACTTAGCGGCGTGCGCGCCCATATCCTGAATCATCCTCACCGCCGCATCGGCGGAGACCCTGGCCGGCGTTCCCTGCGCGCTGCTGACTCCGGTCGAGATAAGCACCTCTCCGGGCCTGCCGGTGGGGCTTATCAGCGCGTTAATCCGCGTGTTCTGTCCGCCGGTGGCGGCCAGCGCGCCTGCCGCAAAGCCGCAGCCGGTAAAGGTCTGATTGACGTGGGCGGGATGAAGCTTCGCCGAAATCATCGCCGCTTTATAGAACTGGGCCGGATCGCCCGCCCCCAGGCCGACGGAAATAGCGGGAATGTCCGTCATCCAGCGGCGCACTTCCGCCACGCCCTCATCGACGTCAGAAAACTGTGCGGATAAAACGCCAATTACCGCATGGCCTTCGGCGGCGTCGTGAATCTCCCGGGCGTTGGCGATATCTTTTGCCAGAACGTTAATCGCGACCCGTCGGCGGTAAAAGTTAATCTGCTGCATGTTCGGTAATCTCCTTGAGTCGCGCGATAATAAGCGGCATCTCACCTTCGGCAATGGTCCGCGGGTCGAGGCTAAACGCACCCTGGTGCAGGGCGTAGCGGCGGGCATAGATGGCGATTTCGCCGCCGCGCAGCCGGGCTTCAACTTCGCCGGCGTCGAGGCCCAGGGCTTCTTTATTGACCCTGACCCGAATGCGCCAGATGGCCCGCCCGGCCTCATCCTGTTCGATATCCGCCTTCAGCCCGCGCAAGGCGGATATCGCCTCGGCGAAGGGGCGCAGGGCGGCCGCATCGGGGGCCGGCGCGGCCGCCTGATAGCGGTTGAGGGCGTACACCAGGCCCACCATATTCTCTTTGCCTACCTTCATCGCCCTGGCGATGCCGTTATGCTGTGCCCTGCAGGCCGCGATCCAGGTGCGTTTTCCGCTAATAAATCCGGAAGTGGGGGCGTTGAAGGCCTTGGCGCCGCTGTAAATCACCATATCCGCGCCGGTGGCGACCCAGCGGCGAAGATCCTCTTCGGCGGCGGCATCGACAATCAGCGGCAGGTTGTGCCGCCGGGCGACCTGCACAAAGTCGTCGATGGCGAGCATCCCTTTTTGCACGCAGTGGTGCGATTTCACAAACAGCAGCGCCGCTGTACGGTCGCTGACGGCGCTCTCCAGCTGCCAGCGCGCGGCGAGATTGCTGGAGCCGACCTCGATAACCCGTCCGCCGCCGAGGCGGATCGCGCTGGTTATCGGCGCGCCGTAATCGACGTTGTGGCCGCGCAGGATGATGATTTCGTTGGCCATGCCGCTGCTGTCCGGCATCAGCGCCACCTTATCCGGCTCGCCGCGAGTGATCGCCGCGGCCACCGCGATGGCAATCCCCGCCGAGGCGCAGGACGTCAGGTAGCTATCCTCGGCGCCGGTGTGGGTGGAGATAAGCTCCCCGGCGCGCTCGGTGAGCCTGTCGATTTCAACGAACGCTGCGGCGGCTTCGGCGGCGGCGTGCATGACCTCCGGGTCAACGGACGAGACGCCGAGGATCGTCATTTTGCCGCAGGCGTTAATCACCCGCTTTAGCCCAAGCCGTTGATAAATATTATCGTTCATGGCCTACAGCACTCCCGTCAGCGAGCAAACGATGCTGATCGCGACAATCGACAGTAAAATCGTGGTGTAGCGCGGACCCTTTTTCAGCAGATAGAAGTAGACGGCAAAGACTGCCGCCAGCGGCAGCAGGCCCGGGGCAATAGAGTCGAGGATCTGCTGCACCACCACCTCGGAGCCTTTCAGCGCGCTGATTTTCAGCGGGGTGGTGATTTTGACGTAGCTTGCCGACAGCGCGCCCATCATGATCAGCCCCAGCACGTTGGCGCCGTAGATCAGCTCCTTGATGCGCCCTCCCTGCAGCAGGCCGATTATCGAATCTCGTCCGAGGGTGTAGCCTTTATGCACCAGCCCGTAGCTTATCGCCATGGTGATCGCCGGGTAGAGGATCAGCGGCGCGATACCGCCAAAGGCGCTGCCGCTGGCGGCAAAGGGGATAAAGATCGCGATCAGCAGCGGCATGACCGCGGCCCAGATGATGGAGTCGCCCATCCCGGCCAGCGGCCCCATCAGGCCGGTTTTGATACCGGTAATGGAGGCGTCGCTAATCGGTTCGCCGCGGGTTTTCTGCTCCTCCATGGCGATAGCGATCCCCTGGATAACCGCGCCGAAGGTTTGCTCGGAGTTAAAGAAGTTGAGGTGGCGCTTCAGGGCCTCGGCCTGCTCCTCTTTCTCCGGATAGAGCTTTTTGATAATCGGCGTCATCGAGGCGCAGAACACCAGGCTTTGCAGACGCTCGTAGGAGCTGGAGACTTCCGCCCCCAGCCAGTAAATCAGCCAGGCCTTGGTGATATCGGCCTTGCTCAGCGCCCGGCTTTCGCGGGCCCGTTCAACCAGCTCATGTTGCATGACATCGCTACTCATTATGCCGCCCCTTCATTTTTGGCGAGGCCTTTAATCAGGAAGGCCACGCAGGTACCGAAAATCGCCATCGCCATGATGTCCACCTTCAGGTAGAGCACCGCAAAGAATCCGCCGATAAACCACGGCAGCAGGCTCTTCTTGCCAATCACCATGATGGTGATGGCGAAGCCCAGCGCGGGCAGGATGCCGCCCATAATTTCAAACGAGTGGGTCAGCCAGTGCGGCATCAGCTTGAGGAACTTCTCGACCACGCTCTGCCCGAAGTAGTTGGCGGCAAAGACCACCGGGAAGCGCAGCAGCAGCCCAAGCAGGGCCGGGTAGATGAAGGCGCAGCGCATGATCCCCGTCATGTTGGCGCTTTCGGCGTGCTTATCGGCCATGTGCACCCACGCCGCGTTCAGCGTCCGGCGCAGCTGATCGAGGAATACCCCGATCACGCCGAACGGAATCGCCAGGGCGATCGCCAGGTTCGGCTCCATCCCCGCCTTCACGGCAATCGGGATGGCGATACAGGCGGCCAACGCCGGATCCGACGGGACGTTACCGCCCGGGGTGGAGGTAACGCCCAGATAGACCAGCTGCATACCTGCGCCGATGATCATCGCGGTTTTCATATCGCCCAGCAGCAGGCCGACGAAAACGGCAATCACCACGGGCTGCAGCAGCATGGCGGAGAAGGTATAGCCTAAACGTAATCGAGCGAACCAGTAATAGAGTCCCATCAGGCTCGCAAAAAGTAATGTGTCCATAGTTTTTACCTGCTTATCAACTGGTTAGAATTTTTTCAGGATGTCGTCCAGTGACTGGGGCTTATCTTCCGGGATCGTCTGGAAGAACACCTGAATTCCGCTATTTTTCAGCTCACCCAGGATGCCGACGTCTTTTTCATCGAGGGTGATGTTCTGAAATACCGCTTTCCGGTTTGGCCCGCCGCCAAGTCCGCCGACCTGAATCGAGGCGACGTCGAAACCCTGCAGCACGGCCTGCTGGATGGCACTGAGGGAAGGAAACAGCACCAGCACGTTCCCCTCGCCGAGCTGGTTCTCCCGCCAGGCCGCGGTAAAGCTGGCGTTGCTGAAACAGTCGACTTTGATATTCGGCGGCGCCGCCATCAGGTAGATATTTTTCATAAACGGATCGGCGTCGAGCTCGTCGCTGACCACGGCGATACGGTTAGCCTGCGACTGGCCGACCCATTTGGTGACAACCTGGCCGTGAATCAGACGGCTATCGATACGACATAAAACGATTTTTGCCATGATGGGCTCCTTAATGGTTTAACTGGTTCACGTGGGCGACGACGTCGCGGCAGCTGCTGCGTCCGGCTTCCACCAGCTCGTTAACGCAGCGGGTCAGCGGTCCCTGTTCGCGCTTATCCAGCGCTTCCAGCAGCAGCGAAGCGTTGAGGCCGCAAATCACGGCGATCGGATAATCGGCGCTCAGGCGGGCGGCGACGTTAGAGGTGGTGCCGCCGATAAAGTCGGTGAGGATCAGCGAGCCTTCCGGCATCGACTTCACCGTCGCCTCAACGCGCTGGTAATACTCGCCGAGGGTATCGACGGGCATCAGGGCGATTTCCGTCACGCCTTCAATTTCGCCCGTGACCATGCGCAGGCTGTTGCAAAGCGGCGTACCCCAGCCGCCGTGCGTCAGCAGCAGAATTTGCGGTAATGGGTGTGCAGGTACAGTAGATGACAAGGTGGCCTCCTGGCGCCGTTTTATAGACGCTATGGATAGAGCAAAGGCCGTGCCAGCATTAGTGTCATCTGCGGGAGATGAGGAGGGCTGGCGGGCCGATGGGCCGCGCCAGCAAAGGGATTAGCTATACAATAATTCGTAGATATAAATATATTCCGCATCCGATAAGCGGATGGCGTAGGCCTCCTCCACCGGGTGGAAGGCGGATTTAATGACACTAAAGGCGTGAGTATCCATATCGGGCTTCATTTCCAGCGCCATCTGTAACGGTTTGCGGTTAATCACGATACGCTCGACCATACAGCAGCAGTGGATCAGGAAGCGTAGTGTCACCTGGCGGCTGGGGGCGATCGCCAGGGTCGCGCGCAGCTGGCTGAGGACGCCCTCCATCTCTTTGAGGATGCGCTGCGGGTTGAGCACCGAAATATGGTTGATGATGCTCTCCATGGTCAGGGCGCTGATAAATCGGGACGCGCTGCGCTCCATCTCCAGCCGCCGCTCGGCGCTGGAGAGATCGGGGGTCAGCAGGCTTAACACCAGCTCCGGGCCCTGCTCGGAAAACAGCTCCTCCAGTGAGATAAACGGAATATCCGGCAGCCCGGGCTGGAAGGTCCCGACGATGCCCGCCAGCCGCTCGTGGGCGCTAATGGCCTGCTGCACGCGCTCCGGGCTGCGCACTTCGTTATAGTCGAGGATCACCATGCGGGTGTCCTGCGACATCAGCTCGCCGAAGCTCTCCTCCAGCACCGTTTTGATTTTCTCCGCCGTGCCCATGCCGGTAATGCAGGAGATGACCAGCACCTTGCCGACGTTTTCCTGCTGCGGGGTGCACAGCTGGCTGGGGATGCCTTTTTCCTGCATAAGCGCCGCCAGCCGCGGCAGGTCGCTGGTCTCGTAGCTCAGATCGAGGCCAATCTCCAGCAGGCTGGTCAGGGTGATATCCGGCATCAGCAGGACGTCTATCTGGAATAGCTTGCTGATGGTGCTGCCGAAATGCACCAGCGAGCCGATATCGACGATCAGAATCAGCCGCTGCCAGCTCCGCGCCTGCATCAGGCGGATCAACGCATCCAGGGTGTCGTGCACCGACTGTTCGAACGGCATATCGATGGCGTTGAACAGCTCGCGTTCCAGCACCCGATTGACGTACTGCGCCATGCTGGTGGCGGTGGTGGCGCCGTGGGCGATCAGTATCACCCCGCAGTCGGGGCTGACGCCGATCCGCTGGCGGTAATGGCGGCACTCCTTGAGGAACAGGCACAGCCAGACCACCTCCGTCGCCGGGCACTGGATATTTAGCAGGTCGTTGATTTTCCTACATAGCTGGGTGGCGTTCTCATACTCATCTTTGCAGCGATCGAGAATCAAACTTGAGGAGTAGAGCTGCGGGATCAGCCCCCGCTGGACGTAGCCGATCAGCGCCAGCAGGTGCTTGCGCAGGGGATTGACCAGATTTTCCGGCAGGGAAAAGCCCAGGATCTGCTCGACATAGCTAATCAGCAGAGCGACGCGCTCTTCAATCTGGTCGCCATAGCGGGGCGAACGCGTGCCGCTGTCGCGGCTGTAGAGACCATATTCGAAAATGGAGCTGAGCTTGTTTTTGAGAATGGCCAGCGTCTCTGCGGGCGGAACGTTACTGTTGCGCAGATTGACGTATTCCCGGGTCAGAAAGCTGTAGAACAGATCGCTCTCTTCGATGCCGCCATCGCCGCCCGCCGGGCTTTTAAGCTGCGGCAGCGTGCGGGCGTCAATACTGAGCAGGGTTTTACCATTGAACAGCGCGTCGACCAGCATCCGCTGCTCCTGCGTGGGGTTTATGGCGCCGTCCGCCAGCTTGCCATCCAGCAGCAGGACATCGTGCTGCGCCGCCATCCCCGATGCCCAGGCCTGGGCGCATAAAAACTGGATGTCGCTTTTTAGCTGACCGATATTGCCTTCCAGCGGCTTATTCAGCAGCCACAGCAGCAGCGTTTTATCGATGCTTGCCGAGCGCTCGATCTTGCGGCTCTCCCGCTGCAGGAAGCCGATAATCAGTTCGATCTGCTCCTCCAGCGAACGCTGGCGGATGCCGGGAAGATCGATGGCGACCTGAATGCGCCGTTGAAAAGTGCGCAGCAGCGACGAGCTCACCGGTTCGGTGGTGGCGCAGATCAGGCGTACGGTGATGCTTCGCGCCGGGCCGCTGGCGCCCAGCGGGCGATACTCGCCTTTATCCAGCAGCGAGAAGAGCTTCTCCTGGCCTTCATAGGGCAGGCGGTGGACTTCGTCGAGCAGCAGGTAGCCGCCGTCGGCCTGTTCAACCAGGCCCGTCTTGCTCTCCGTTGCGCCGGTAAACGCGCCCTGCCGATGGCCAAAGAGGTGGGAAGAGAGCAGCTCCGGGTTGTTGGCGTACTCGGCGCAGTTAAAGTACACGAGCGGCGGAGGGCTATCGTCGGTGTGCTCGCAGGCGTAGCGGTGCATCAGCTCGGCGAAAAAAGTCTTTCCGACGCCGGAGGGGCCGGTCAGCAGCACGTGCAGCCCCTGCGGATAGAGCACCGCCGCTTTGCCTTTTTCCACCGCATCCCGCAGGCTGCGATCGTGGCCGATTAACAGCGTTAACGGATCGCTGACCGACGGCAGATCCCGGTCGGGCAGCAGGTCGCTAATGGCGCCGATCTCGCGCTCCGACTCAGCCAGCGGCCGAGCCAGCAGGGTTTGCGTGGCCTGCAGATGCAGAAAGAATACCGGGCGCCCGCGGGTTTTGATAACCAGCCCGTCGCTCCACAGCTGGTTTAAATCTTTACTAACGGAGTTGCGCGCCAGGCCGAGGTTAAAACCGATTTGCTCCGCGGTGAAGGCGCCGGCGCCGGCGGCCAGGTCGTCCCGGCTGATGGTCTGCGTCAGCCGCTCCAGTTCACGCAGTACTACCTCAATACGTCTCATCTCGTTACCGGATTGCTTAAAGGTGATGCTTGAGAACATACACCATCCTGCCCGATGAGAAAGAGACGGGAAACGAAGTTGCGGGCGACTGACTACAACAAATAGCCGTTTCGGGATAAATCAGCGCGTCAGGGACTAAATCAGCCTATTTGAGCGGCGACGCCGGGTTGGCCATACGTCGCCCGCTGCGCTTAATCCACCCGCTGATGGATTGCCAGCCCGCTCTCACCGACCGCCAGATCCGGGCGCAGCGTCAGGGAGGGGATCAGATAGTCGCCGTGGTTTTGCCGGCGGAAGGGGATTGGCGCGGTGCTCGCCAGCGTATCCAGCCGCTGCCCGAGTTCCCGGCACTGCTGCGCAAAGCGCTGCTCGTCCGTTTTCTCGGTGCGGTAGAACACCAGCGGCGGCAGCACCTCGAAGCCGGGATAAAACAGCATCCCGTGCTGGATCGGAAACAGGATATCGTTAATCGGTCCGTTAATGCCGCGCGGGGCGTAGTGCTCCTCCCAGCCGCCGGTGGTGACAATCAGCATCGCCCGTTTGCCCGCCAGGGTGCCTTCGCCGTAGCGGTCGCCCCAGTGGTGGTCGCTGTGCTCCCCGACGCCGTAGGCAAAACCATAGGCGTAAACCCGGTCGATCCAGCCCTTCATAATGGCGGGCATCGAGAACCACCACAGCGGGAACTGGAAAATCACCGTATCCGCCCACAGCAGCTTCTCCTGTTCCGCAACGATATCCGCGCTTTGGGTTCCCTGTTCAAAGGCCTGCTTTGAATCGAGCGTCGAGCGCCAGAACTCGCCGACCGGCGGGGCGCTGCTGTCGTCAGCATCAAAGCCCGCTTTCCAGCGCATGGCGTAGAGATCGGAAACCTGCACCTCGTGGCCGGCATCGTGCAGATGCTGGACGGCAAAATCTTTTAGCGTGCCGTTCAGGGAGCGGGGTTCCGGATGGGCGTAAATCAGCAGTACTTTCATGAGAATCACCTCTGAGTCATGGAGAGCTGCAGAGTAGGCGGCTGGACGCTATAGTAGAAATTAATTACTTAAATCCCAGGTATAGCCGTGATTAATTTACATCGTCTGGATCTCAACCTGCTGCGCACCCTCGACGTGCTGCTGAGCGAGAATAACGTCACCCGAGCGGCGCAGCGGCTGAACCTGTCGCAGCCGTCGGTCAGCATCCAGCTGGCGCGCCTGCGGGAAATTTTTGCCGACCCGCTGCTGCTGCCCGGTCCGCGCGGGATGCTGCCCACCGCCCGCGCCGATGCGCTACGCGGGCCATTGCGTGATGCCCTGCAGGCGCTGGAGCTGGCGGTCGCCCCCGCCGACAGTTTCGACCCGCTGACGGCGGCGCAGACCTGGCGCATAGCGGCGACGGACTATATGGCCTCGGCGATCCTGCTGCCGGCGCTGAATATTCTGCGTCGCGCGTCCCCGTCGAGCCGGCTGGCGGTCTTCGATCTCCAGCCTTCGCGCCTGGTGCAGCAGGCGGAGAGGGACGAGGTCGATCTGTTCTTTCATACCCGCGACGGCGCTCCGCCGGAGCTGCATCAGCGGCTGCTGTTCAGCGAGCGCTACGTGCTGGCGGGCAGAGCGGGGCATCCGGCGCTGCGGGCGTCGTTGAGCCTGGCGCAGTTTTGCCAGCTGGATCAGGTTATGGTCTCCCCGGACGGCGGCGGCTTCAGCGCCGCGACCGATATCGCGCTGGCCAACCTTGGGCTTTCTCGGCGGGTTGTCCTCTCGGTGCCACATTTCCTGTTTATGCTGGAAACGCTGCGCAGCAGCGATCTGGTCGCCATGCTGCCGGAGCGGCTGCTGCGCGGGATGAGCGGGCTGACGGTTATCGAGCCGCCGCTGGCGATTGCCGGGTTTGATATGCTGATGCTGTGGCACGAGCGCTGGCACCGCGACCCGGCGCACCGCTGGCTGCGCCAGCAAATTGTGAGTTCACTGGAGGATTGAGCCATGTTAAGCGGATTGAATCACCTGACCCTGGCGGTCAGCAGCCTGGCGCCGAGCGTGGCGTTTTATCAGCAGCTGCTGGGGATGAGGCTGCACGCGCGCTGGGATAGCGGCGCCTATCTCTCCTGCGGCGACCTGTGGCTGTGCCTGTCCCTCGATCCGCAGCGGCGCATTACCCCGCCGGAGGAGAGCGACTACACCCACTACGCGTTTAGCGTCGCCGAAGCCGATTTCGCCGGGTTCAGCGCGCGGCTGGAAACGGCCGGCGTGGCGGTGTGGAAGGTGAACCGCAGCGAAGGGGCGTCATATTATTTCCTCGACCCGGACGGCCACAAGCTGGAGCTGCATGTCGGCAGCCTCGCCCGGCGGCTGGCGGCATGTCGCGAGCAGCCGTATAAGGGGATGGTGTTTTTCGACGAGTGAACAGGGCATAACCTTTACAAATCAGCCCCTGAAAATGTGAGGTTTTTTCCAACATTGATCGTATACTTGCCTGATAATTGTATATACGTTTTTGTATATACAATCGGGATAAATGCTATGCCAATGGAGTTTGAATGGGATGCAAACAAGGCAGCAAGCAATCTAAGAAAACATGGGATTCGGTTCGAGGAGGCGGTACTGGTTTTTGACGATCCGCGGCATCTTTCCCGCCAGGATCGTTATGAAAACGGTGAGCATCGATGGCAAACCATCGGCCTCGCTCATGGAATTATCGTTATTCTTGTGGTGCATTCGGTCCGCTTTGAAAGCGGGGCTGAGGTGATTCGTATCATCAGCGCCCGGAAGGCGGACGGCAAAGAGAGGAGTCGTTATGAGCACAGTTAAATACAAGCGCGGCAATCCGGCCGGGCTTAGCGCTCAGCGTGAAGACGAGCTCAGAGCGCTGGCGAACAAAGCGGATGGCGAAATTGATTACAGCGATATCCCCGCTTCAGGTGATGAACGGTGGCCGGACGCGGTGCGCGGTAAATTCTACCGACCGTTGAAAACCCAGGCCTCTGTCCGCATCGACGCTGATGTGATGGAGTGGCTTAAACGCCCGGGAAAAGGCTATCAAACCCGGCTGAATGCGATTTTAAGAGAAGCGATGAACCGCGATCTGGGTGAGAAATAAGCCTCTACCGGCCAGGCCTGTGCGTTCCCGGTGCTTGAGCCTGTCGCGCCTTATCCGGACGAGCAACCCGCGTGCCCCGGTAAGCACGGCGGCGCCGGGGTTAGTTTATGCCCGCAAGGGTAAAATTTTCAGGCATATGCAGCGTTGAGGTATTCAGGCTGGTTCCTGTTTCAAAGGGAACGACCCACAGCCGTAGCGTTTTACTCTCGGAATGGCGGAACTCATACGGATGAATCGGCGGCGCCGTGAAGCCTTTATGGTGCGGGTAGATCAGCAACATATCCCCCTCGCCGCGTAGATGATTTATCCCGTATGCCAGCATCTGGTACAAATCGCTTTGCGCGAGGTTAAGCTTATCCTGCGTGGCATCCACTATTTTCCATTTCATATCGCAAATGACGGCAGAGGCCTCCGGGCCGTTACGCGGGATAAGCCATACATCTGGCCGGAGCTGAAATCTGGGCGTTTCACCCTGGTGGACAAGATAATGTGACTTTGATTGCGGCTTCACCTGCCAGTGAGCATGGCAACGATAGCGCAGCCAGGCAGTGACAAAGGATTCAAACACTGCCTCCATAGGAAAGAGAAGTGAAATGGCCTGAGCATGCCCCTGCATACAGTGCGGTGAATGACCTTTTAGAATGAGCCTGGCCCACTCCAGCGCCGGAGAATAATGTTGCATGTGGCGATCGAGGTGAATCTGTCGGAAAGCCATATCAATATTGCCGATCCCGGGGATGGGCTCAAATAGCGCTTGTAGACGATTCAATTTCTGCAGCAGCGCGGGGCTACTGGTGTAGCCATACACCTTATCGATCGCGGTTTTTAGCAATCTGTTTTCAAGCCGCTCGACGCGGTATTCATCATATTCGACATAAAAACGATCGCGGCGGACGCTGTTTTTTTTCAGCTGCTCGCTGACCAGGAGTTTTCCCTTCAGCCACGGCAAATTGTTCTGCTGACGAAGATAATCGTGTTTGAGACCTTTGCGGACGATAGCTTCGAGACTGGTCACAAATTGCTGAACGAAGATATCCATTAAGGTCATCTTCGACGTCATGATGCTCGCTGTCGTGGTCTCGATATGACGAAAATTTTGTAATGTCGACAGCATCATCAGCAGTCGAGAACGCGCGTGCGATGCGTTTTCCTGTCTCTTATCCGCCTTTGGCAGAACTTCAATCATTCTCTGCTGGGGGAGTGCGATGACGCCAACATAATTCTTCACCTGGATGACTTTGATGCCGTTCAGGGCGCGTAAGGATAGCAAACGCCGATCCTCACTGTCTTCATCGTTCAGGCAGCGTTGTTCCAACCAATGAAACGCCGATGCGGGTAAAGACACCGAATCGGTTAATTTGCCGCTGTCCTCTTCATTAACCAGGTAGCCGTATTCGAAAATGGAGTACGAAGTGCCCGCCATCAGCGCTGCTCCGCGGCTTTAGCCTGCGGTTGGTAAATCTGCTGGTAAGCCTGCGGGTTATCCCATACCGGGTCATTATCCTTGCATAGCTGATAGCTCACGCCTGCTTCTTCAAGGTCCTCAATTGCCGTCTGGCCAAACAGCGTTGACACGTCGTTCTGATTAGCGACGGAACGGATGAAGCGCAGCGTCTGGTCCGCTTTTTGATTATCGCCAAGGACCAGACGGATTTTCTGCCAGTCGTTGTAGAAATACTCTTCCAGTAACGGAAGAACCTTATTTTTCATTACGCGTTTTAATCTTTTTAGCGCCTCGACGGGATTATCTTTTGCCTGCACCACCGGAATGAAAAAGGCATGCCCTAGCGTATGTTCACTGTCGTAGAGGGCCTGGATACGTGCGTTCAGGGTAATCAGCAGCGCTTTGAGGTCGATACCATGAATATGAGTATCATTCAGCACCGAGGCATCGGGCATCAGCGCTTCAAATTCAAAGCGTCGACGCAGCGCTGTATCCAAAGCGGTTAGAGAACGGTCTGCGGTATTCATGGTGCCAACAATGAAGAGATTGCCAGGAACAGAAAACGGTTTAGCGGAGTAGGGGAGACTTACGCTCAGCGCTTCGGCTTCTCCCGCTCGTTTTGATGTCTCAATCAGCGTAATGAGCTCGCCGAAAATCTTAGAAATATTCCCGCGGTTTATTTCATCAATAATGAGGACGTAGTTTTGTTTTTTCTTTTCTGTTATTGCCAGCGGCGTGGCGGGAATGTTGAAATGATGAATGAGATAATTCAGAATACCGCGAACGTAGGAGATGTTGTAAATATTTTCGGTCTCACCATGATATAAGCGACGAATATTCTCGATAGACGCCGGGTAGCCGCTTTCAAGTCGGTCGTTCTTCGATTGTGAAGGAAAGATACGGAAGGTGCTGTTATTGGCGTAGGTCACTTTGAACATACTGCCATTTGTCGTTTTGAGCGTCACGCCATTTTGCTCGGCGCATTGCTCTTTAAGCTTTTCTACGGCTTCGTCCAGCGCGAGCTGCATTCCAGAGTCACCGAAAGAGGCGTCTTCACAGATCTGCTTAAACACGCCCGGTTTAATATCATAGCGTACGCTGCCATCGTCGCTGGTTTCCGCTCTTAATCCTTCAATAAATTCTTCATAACCAAAGCTTTGATGGAATGTGATAAAGCGAATTCGCTTCTCTTCAACCAGCGCGTCGTAGAGTTTTTTGAGCTCTACCCGACGTTCGGTTCTTTCTTTACCATCAAGGCGGGAGAATGCCTGAGGTTCGCAGGCACGTACCGCAATTTCAATGGTCTTGTAGGTTTTACCGGTTCCCGGAGGGCCGTAAAGGATTAAGTTTTTTGGCGGTAAAATATCGATTGGCTCATCATCTTGCTCTGCCGTCGTCGATTCTGTAATACTTGCTTCGATTGCAACATTGCTTTCTTCGGCAATTTCCACGTTATACAGATGCCAGAGAGACATATTTAACTCAATATCATCCTGCTCATCATGGAGCTGCTGCTGAAGCTCTTTTTTTAGTAACAGGTTTAACCTGAACCAGGTTGCCGTATCCCAGTTATAGTCTTCCGGGAGTCCGAGACTGAATTTATTGTTGCAGTAATTATAAACCCGGAAGAAAACATCTTCCTTAATGATACTGGTTAGTTGGTCAGGGTAAAATGCGGAAAAGGTGCGGCAAAGAAGCGCACGATAAAACTTCTTCACGATGCCATATTCTTTTAGCTGTTGTAAAAACTGATAGGCACGATCAAAATTTTCCGCTGTACAGCCTGAGGCAATAATTTTTGTTAATTCGCGAAGCGGGTCCTGTGCTTGAGTAAATTCTTCATAAGACATACCACCCTGTTTTAGGCTGGCCACTCTGTTGTCGCGGGTGTACCACAAATCCTGGATGGCCCGGTGGCTAAAATCTGGATTTTCACGCCGCACCCGGGAGGTTATGTCCCGGTATCCAGCTCCCCATTCGGGGTCAAACTCACTATTTTTCTGAGTCAGTGACTTAAAAAATAGTGCCAAAGTCTGCTGATGTGACTCCATTCCGTTCTCCCCGAGTGATATCCGTTTTACAAATGGTTTTTATCATACGAAGCATACCCTTTAGGAAAAAAAGAAAAAGCGCTCGTTGTGTCAGCGGAGGGATATACGAGCTTCAGCCAAAGGAAACCAGGCTTCCCGCTGGCCGCGCTTGTCGCGCCCTATTCGGGCTACCGGCCCGCAGCCCCGGCCAGCGCAGCGCCGACGGGGGACAAGCCAGTTCGCTACGGCGAAGAATTCACTCCATCGCCACCTTCACCGCCTCTCCCAGCTTCACCATCACCTCCCGGTGCTTATCGATTGGCGGCAGGGCGCAGTTGATCCTTAAGCAGTTGCGATATTTTCCTGAGGCTGAAAACAGCGAGCCCGGCGCGACCTGGATTTTCAGCTGGCACAGCTGCTTCGCGACGCAGACCATATCGACGTGCTCGGGGAGCTCGACCCACAGCATATAGCCGCCCTTCGGCCGGGTAACGCAGATGCCGCAGGGGAAGTATTCCCGCAGCCAGCAGGTGTAAATTTCCATATTGCGCTGGTAGATCTGCCTCATCCGCCGCAGGTGGCGGTGGTAGTGGCCTTCGCGAATAAAGTTACAGGCGGCCAGCTGGGTTGAGGGCACGTTGGTCCCACTGGCGGCGTATTTCATCTGCAGCAGGCGATCGTAGTAGCGGCCCGGCGCGATCCAGCCGATGCGCAGGCCCGGCGCGATAGTTTTGGTAAACGAGCTGCAGAGCATCACCCGGCCGTCGATATCCCACGAATGAATGGTGCGCGGGCGCGGGTAGTCGATGGCCAGCTCGCCGTAAATATCATCTTCGAAAATGACGATATCGTGGCGCTGGGCAAGAGTCAGCACCGCGCGCTTGCGGGCGTCAGGCATGATAAAGCCCTGCGGATTGTTGCAGTTCGGCACCAGGATAACGCCCTTGATCGGCCACTGCTCCAGCGCCAGCTCCAGGGCTTCTACGCTGATCCCGCTGTCCGGATCGGTGGGGATCTCAATGGCCTTGAGCCCCAAACCGCGCAGCAGCTGCATGGTGCCGTAATAGGACGGGGATTCGACGGCGACGATATCGCCGGGCTGGCATACCGAGAGCAGCGCCAGCGATAGCGCGCTGTGGCAGCCGCTGGTGATGATCAGATCGTCGGCGGTGACCACCGAGCCGCCGTCGAGCATCAGGCGGGCGATTTGTTCGCGCAGCTCGCGGCGTCCGGCCAGCTCGTCGTAGTTCAGCACCTCGCTGAGATTATGCTGGATAACCCGGCTCAGCTCGCGCCAGATGGGCTTCAGGCTCGGCTGGGTGACGTCCGGCGAGCCGCCGCCGAAAGGGATAATGCTTTTATCATTGCGCGCGTCGAGCATGGTCAGCACCTGATCCCACTGGGTGATTTCCACCGGGCGCTGGACCGGGCGCGACATCGGCGGTACCGGCGGCTGGGCTTTACGCGGGGCGACAAAGTAGCCGGAGCGCGGCTGGGGGACGATCATCTGCTGCTGTTCCAGCGTCTGATAGGCCTGCTGCACGGTGCTGATGCTCACCCCGTGCTCCTGACTCAGGCTGCGAACCGAAGGCAGCTTCTCCCCGTGGCGATACAGCCCTTGCTCAATACGCTCCGCCAGCAGGCTGGCCAGATGTTGGTAACGCGTCATGCTGTATCCCTTATTGTCGCCATACAGATTGATAAACCAGTACAGATGGGCGGTGAAGATCCCACGCAGATACTGTTTTAGCCAATCTGTATGTTAAAGAAAAGCGTTTTTTGAATCTGTATTGTTTGCCCTCGAATCCGCGAAGATAAAGCCTCTGGCAAGGTGAGGAGGTGGAGTATGGAATTTCATGAGAACCGGGTAAGACAGCCGTTTATTGGGTTTGTCCTGGCGGGCAGAGCGATCAAAAAATGGTGGCTGCGCAGACAAACGCGGCGGGTTTTGCAGCGAATGAGCGACGAACAGCTGAAAGACGTCGGGCTGCGGCGGGATCAGCTCAATTAAAAAATGCGCTTGTCCCCGGACTGCGGCGCAAACGTGCTGTCCGGGCGACCGGCCTGCTCCCCGCAGGCTGCGAGCCGTATCCGTCCAGTCCAGCAGTCTGCCTGGCCTGGCGTGGGCGAGGAGCTGGCGTCATCCGGGATTGTTACATTCACCGTATTTATCAATTAATGCTTCTTCTCTCCTCGTTTCTTGATACTTACCCTGATAAGTATTATTTTCCTCACAGCGACAAGCCTCGCCACCAGGGCTATTTTGCCTGTCATTTTGAACCAGGGCTGTGCCCGACAAAATACGAAACTATTTTGCACGCCCTTCAGGGCGGCCCGGAGGGTGAGCGCAGGGAGTAACCCCTCACGTACTATCTGTACGTTCCGGTTTCTCCGCGCTGTCCGCGTTCAAACTGCCCGCGCCGATAACGCCTGGTGGGATAGGCGCTAGATGAGGAAAGAAAGATGACCGAAGACGAACTGTTTGCCCGCCGCCCGATGGGGATGCGCATGGCGATGGTGGTCCGCCAGTGGCGCGCGACTATCGATGCCGCTCTCAACGATACCGGTATGACCCAGTCAAGCTGGACGGTGCTGATGCAGCTGTATCAGCTGGGGGACAACGTCTCGGTTAGCGAACTGGCGGAGGTGCAGGGCATTGAACTGCCGCCGCTGATGCGCACCCTCGCACAGCTGGAAAAGCAGGGCTATCTGCTGCGTTACACGTCACCCTATGACAAACGCATACGCCTGCTGACGCTGACGACGGAAGGCCTGACGAAACTGGAGGATCTGAATCGCGTGATTGAAACTTATCAATCCCGCGTCACCCGGACCATCCCGGAAGCAGACCTCGCCACCTTCAGTACTACCTTAAATCAAATCGCCTGCAATTTGCGGACAATCCGCGAAGAAGATAACAAGATCTAAAAAACTATGATGACGCCAGAACAAAAATTTGCCCGCTGGGTAAGGGTGAGTATTGCCGCTTTCCTGGCGATCTTCGCCTGGTTTATCGTTGCCGATATCTGGATCCCGCTCACGCCGGACTCCACGGTGATGCGCGTGGTGACGCCGGTATCGCCGCGCGTTTCCGGCTATGTCGCACAGGTCTATGTGCACAACAACAGCCAGGTGAAGAAAGGGGATCTGCTCTACGAGCTGGACCCGACGCCGTTTACCAATAAAGTGCAGGCGGCGCAAATCGCCTTTGAGCAGGCCAGGCTGAGCAACCAGCAGCTGGACGCGCAGATCGCCGCCGCTCGCGCTAACCTGCGCACCGCGCAGTTCACCGCCCGTAACGACAAAGTTACGCTCGATCGCTATCAGCGCCTGAGCGCGATGCAGAACGTCTCGCAGTCGGATCTGGATAAGGTGCGCACCACCTGGCAGACCAGCGAGCAGTCGGTCAGCGCGCTCAACGCCAGCATCCAGAATCTGCTGATCCAGCGCGGCGAACGCGATGATAAGCGCAACGTCACGCTGCAAAAGTACCGCAACGCCCTGGAAGAGGCGCAGCTGAACCTCGCCTGGAGCCGGATCTACGCCGAAACCGACGGCATGGTCAGCAACCTCCAGCTTAGCCCCGGCCTGTATGCCACCGCCGCCACGCCGCTGCTGGCGCTGGTGAGCAACCATACGGATATCGTCGCCGATTTTCGCGAGAAGAGCCTGCGCCATACCGGCGTGAACACCGACGCCGCGGTGGTCTTTGATGCGCTGCCGGGCAAAGTTTACCCGGCGCACGTCACCAGCAGCGACGCCGGGATTTTGGCCGGCCAGGAGCAGGTTAACGGCCAGCTGTCGCAGCCGGAGCAGTCCACGCGCTGGGTGCGTGACGCCCAGCGGATGCGCATTCACGTCGAGCTTGATGAGCCGCTCGACAAACCGCTGCCGACCGGCGCCCGCGCGACGGTACAGCTTTACAACAGCGACGGTCCGTTTGCCCGCACCTTTGCCGGCGTGCAGATCCATCTGGTGAGCCTGCTGCACTATGTCTATTAATACGCTGGCCCGGGTTTTTACGCCGCACGACAATATCGTCTATACGGCGAATGATTTTCGCCAGACGCTGCGCATCGCCGTCGCCGGGACTATCGCCCTGAGCATTTCGACCTTCTATGACGTGCAGTACGGGGTTTTCTTCGTGGTCTATCCGCTGATGCTGCTGTCGCTGGTGCCGGTGTTTAACCGCCACGTCGCGCGGCAGTTTCTGTTCAGCGCGGCGGTAAACTGCGTGGAAATGGTGCTGATCGTCGGCTATCTGTCGCAGTGGCCGGTGATTATGACGCTGGTGGTCTTCGGCCTCTACGTGATGCGTTTTCGCTTTATGAGTCAGGGGCCGCTGTTTCTGCTGGGCTCGATGGGGGTGGTCTGTCAAAGCACGATGCTCAACTTTATGAGCTATCCCACCAGCAACTGGCATACGCTGATGTTTTCCAATATCGAAGCCTGCGTGATGGCGGTGGCCCTCAGCGCGCTGCTGAACTATCTGATCCCGGACGTTGAGCCGCGCCGGCCGCCGCCGCGGATTGAGAAGGATGCCGCCCGCATTCGCCATGAATCTCTGCTTTCCGGCACCGTCGCGACAATGATTTTCGTGGTTTTCCAGATCTGCGATCTCAGCGATTCGCTGTCAGCGCTGATGGCCGGGATCCTGATCCTCTTCCCGATGCACTACCGCGGCGCGGTGATCAGCTCCATCTGGCGCGTGGTGGGCGTGGTGCTGGCCTGTCTCTACATTCTGGTGGTGCAGCTGCTTATTTATGATTTTAGCAACCATATGGTGCTGATGATGCCGCTGATTGCGCTCGGCCTAGCCTTCAGCGCGCGCCTCCACGTGATGGAGAAAGTGGGGGCCGGCGTGGGCTTCGCCAGCATCACCACCATCGGCATCATGTTTGGTCAGAATCTGCACCCGGATCAGGACCTGATCTTCAGCGATCTGTACCGGATAAGCTCGGTCACTATCTCGCTTATCGTCACCCTGACGCTGGTGTTTCTCGTCCACCGCATTCTGAACTGCTTTGCGCCGACGCGGTTCGTTATTACCGAATAGGATCAGGCCGGGAAGGTGGCGATGCAGCACCACTCTTCGGCAACGTAGCGATAAATCGCCTCCGTGGCGCCGGGAATAACCCACCGTAGCTCCTCTCCCGGCAGGCAGCTGAGATAGATGCACAGGCCGCAGCCGCCGCGCAGCTGGCGCGGAATATCTTTCACCTGGAAGGCGATCCCCGCCGCCTGCAGGGCCTTGCGGGTACGCACGACGCCCGGCGTCGAGTGAAATAAAAACAGATACTCCGTCATCCGCGACGCCTCTGGCGCAGGCCAATCAGCGCCGCGCCAACCGCGCCGGCAAACTGGGCATCAGGATGGGTGTGTACCGCGATCCCCGCGTGGCCTTCGAGCATGCGCGCAAAGGCCGTGCAGCGGCTGACGCCGCCGGTAAACAGCAGCGGTCCCTGGGCTGAAAGGCGGGCGATAAAGTTGGCGCTGCGGCGGGCCATAGCGTTGATCACGCCGGCCAGAATCGCTTCCGGCGCGACGCCCGCCGAGCGCAGGCTAATCACTTCGGATTCGGCAAATACCGTGCACATACTGGTGATCGCATGCGGCTCGACGCCTTCGGTGATGCTATCCAGCTGCCCGACGCTGGCGCCGAGGGTGCGCGAGATAACCTCCAGAAAGCGCCCGGTGCCTGCGGCGCATTTATCGTTCATCAGGAAGTCGGTGAGATTGCCGTCTTCGTCGAGCTGGATGACCTTGCTATCCTGGCCGCCAATATCGATAACCATGCGGGTGGCGGGTGCCAGAAGACGTGCGCCGAGGCCGTGGCAGGAGATCTCCGTCACCTGCTTATCGGCAAAATCCACCAGCTGGCGGCCGTAGCCGGTTAAGGTTAAAAATGGCCGCTCGGCAAGGCCGGCGCTGAGGGTTTGCCACGCCTCGCTGATGGCGTCGGCGGGGCGAAAGGGCGTCGGGCAGAGAAAACGTCGCTGGATAACGCCCTCTTTCAGCAGGATGCCTTTCGTGGCGGTGGAGCCGGAATCAATACCTACCGTAAAAGTCACGCGCGCTCCTTACAGCATTTCAATAAAGGCCGCGACGCGGGTGCTGAGCTGGCCGATGTCCGCCGTCGAATAGTCGGTCTCAATCGCGATGTAGGGGAGGTTATGCCGCTGGCGAACGTGGCGCTTGATCGCCATTGATTCAACCGCATAGGTATGACAGGCCTGCAGGATGACATCCACCACGCCGTCGGCCTGATACTCGTCCACCATCTGGCTAAGCAGGGCTAAGCGCTGGTCGTTTGGCGAGATGCACGAGCAGCCGATGGCGAGATACTTATCGGTCAGCGCATCGTAGACGTCGCCCGTCTCCTCCACGCAGCGCTCGGTCGCCTTGGCGCCGGTGCAGTTTTCAAAGCCCACCACCCAGCCGCCGTTCTCTTCAATGGCGCGCACGACTTTTTCCGCCGCGCCGCCAATCGGGCAGCCGGTGATCAGAATGCGCGGACGAGCCGCCAGCCGCTGGCCATCCTGCCACTGCTGGCGCACGCGATCGGCCATCGCGCTGAGCTCATCGCTTAGCGCGGCTTTATCAAAGCGGAAGGTCGCGCCGTACACCACTTTCAGGATATCGCTGCCGCTGAGGGCGGGAGGATTGAGCTGCCCGACGCGATAGAAGTTGGCCAGCGCCCGCCGCTCGCGGTTCTTGAGGCGCACGGCGTCGCGCAGCGCGGCTTCGCTGATTGTGCGGCCAAAGCGGGCTTCGATCACCCGCTGCAGGCGCAGGATCTCGGCTTTCCACAGCGCGCGGGAGGCATCGTCGTTGGCGCTGTTCGGCAGCTGCATTACGTGCACCGGCTTGAATTCGGCCATGTACTCATACATTTTCTTTTTGCCGTCGCAGGTGGTTTCACCCACCACCAGGTCGGAAAAATAGAAGTAGGGGCATTTATCCGTTTTGCCAAATCCGTAGCTGCTTTTAATCAGCGGGCAGAGATTACGCGGCAGATCTTTTTCCGCCTCTTCGATGGTTTCATCGGAGGTTGAGCACAGCGAGACGACCACGGCGCCTGCCGCCATCGGGATCTCCTGGGGCATAAAGGTGCAGTAGGTTCCGACCAGGGGGATATTTTGCTCTTTCAGGTCCATCACCGTGAGAAAGCCCTTCTGGCGGGCCTCGGAGAACTGGTCAAAAATGGCGGGTAGATCGGTAATTAGCGACATGGTTTTCCTTCCCCGTACACGGGAGATAATGAAAGAGCCCGCATTATAACCATGTCAATAGTGTGTGTTTATTGATCTCCCGCCGATGCCGACATATTGCGGGGCGCAATCAGAACACTTTCTTCGCGTCCATCTCTTCCTGGATCCGCTCGCTGTAGGCCACGTGGGTGCGAATGGCTTCCTCAATTCCGGCGTTATAAAACAGGGGCCCCAGCTGTTCGGCGATAAAATCCACGAAGAACTCGGCATCAAACTGCTCAAGCTCAAGGTCAAAATTTCTTTCGCAGTAGGTACATAGCTTTTCGCGAAGCTGCTCGCGCTCGCCGGGGCTCAGGTTGATTTCAGCCATTTTTACTCCTTAAAAAGTGCTCTGGATCCGCGGCAAGCTCAGCGGGGGATCCCACGATCCCACGCCGGTAACGGGCCTGGCTCTGCCGCCAGAAAGTCGATAAACGATCCTACCTTAGGATTGCCGTATTTGCCGGGAAAATCGAGCGCATGCGTTTTACTGGCGATTCGTCTCAGGCAGCATTCGCGCTGCCGGCTTTACCCGCATCGGCTAACCGCAGGCCCCGCCGCAAGCGCGGGGTCGCTTAGCGTAAAAACAGCGACGGGATCTGCGAGAGCAGCCACAGCAGCAGGCCGATGGTACCCCCAACGAGGGTACCGTTAATGCGGATAAACTGCAGATCCTTACCGATATTCAGCTCGATCTGCCGCGACATATCGCGGGAGTCCCAGCTCTTCACCGTATCGCTAATATGACGGGTCAGGAAGGTGGCAAACTCCGGCGCCACCCGGTGCGCCGCCTGCTCCAGATGCTCATTCAGCGACTCGCGAAGGGCGTCATCGTGGAGCAGCGTTTCCCCAAACCACTGCCCGGCCTCGGCGATCCGCTGCTTGATCCGCGAATCGTCGCTATTAACGTCATTTTTAATCCATCCGCGCAGGTCGGCCCACACCTCGCCAAGATAGCGGTTAAACGTCTCGTCGTTTTTCAGATAGGCCTTCATGTTGTCCGCTTTTTCCGCCATCAGCGGATCGGTTTTCAGGCTATCGATCAGCTTCTGCGCCGCGCGATCGAAGGCCTGACGGATCTGGTGGGTGCGATCCTGGCTCACCTCGTCAAGAAGCGTATTGACCGCATCGGTGACCATTTCGGCGCTGTGCTCGCCCAACCATTCGGTGGGGAGAATTTTGGCCTTGAGCGGATGCTCGGTCTCCAGCCAGCGGATGATGCCGCGGGCAATAAAGGCGCGGGAACTGTCGCGCTGCAGCAGGGCGATAAGCTGGCCGATAAGGGAATCCAGCAGCTTCTGGTGCCGGTTATCGCGGGTTAATCCTTCGAGCATCATGGCGCTGGTTTGCGTCAGGTCGACCTTGTCGATGGCCTTGTGCACCGCGCGGCGCAGCAGGCGTTGAATGCGCGCATCGTCGGTGAGCTCGAGGAAGCCGCTCATTACCTGCAGCAGATGCTGGCCCACCCGCCGGGCGTTCGCCGGCTGGCTGAACCAGTTGCCGAGCATCAGCGCCGGCTCATAGCGGCGGATCAGCGCCACCAGCGAAGGGGTATCGAGGAATTTTTCCTGCACGAAAAAGCCGAGATTGTCGGCAATTCGGTCCTTATTACGCGGGATAATCGCCGTATGTCGGGAGACAAACGGCAGCGGAATGCGGCGAAATAGCGCCACCACCGCAAACCAGTCCGCCAGGGCGCCGACCATTGCCGCTTCGGAGATAGCCTTCAGCGCGCTGACCCACGGCGTCGGCGGCAGCAGCAGGGTAGCGACAAAAATCGCGGCCGCCACGAGCAGCAGCGACAGGGCCAGCAGTTTGGCCCGTTTTAGTTCAGCAAGTTTTTCCATAGCCTTAAGCATATAACCTGACGGCTAACTCATGCAAAAACTGCCAGATAATCCAGCCGCCAAAGCCCATCAGTACTGCGCCCGCCGCCCGTTCAACCCGCCAGATGACGGCGCCGAGGCGGCGCTGCACCTGCGGCAGGGCGATCAGAGATACCAGCAGTAAATCCCACAGCAGCACGACGCTGGTCATCCACACTCCGCTGGTTATCTGCTGGGCGAGAGTCACCTGCGGGCCAAGCAGGGAGGTCATCAGCGCGAGGTAAAACAGGGCATTTTTGGGGTTAAGCAGCGCCGAGGCCAGCCCCAGCAGCAGCTGTCTGGCAAGCGAAGGGCAGCGGGCTGCCGCTGCTTCCAGGGTGAATGCGCCGGGCCGACTCCGCCACAGCTGGCCGCCGAGCCACAGCTGGCCGCCGAGCCACAGCAGCCAGGCCGCCCCCAGCAGCGCGATTGCGCTAAACAGCTGCGGGGCGTGGCGCACCATGCTCCAGCCGACGATGGCGACTGCAATATACAGCCCGTTACCCAGCGCGATGCCGATGCACAGGCCGGCGCTACCGCGCAGGCGATAGCGGATGGCGTAGCCCATCAGGAGAAAGAAATCTGGCCCGGGACTGAGCAGGGCAACGAAGTGGGAGAGCGCCAGCGCCGGAAACGCGGCCGGGAAAAGTGCAGTAAGCATGTTCATAGTGACCTCGGAATAAATCTGAGATCACCCTACGCAAGGCTCGGCGCTAATTATTGTCTGATATTGATCGGCCAAGGGCGTACTGGCGCGGCGTGGCGGCGGTGTAGCTGACGAAGGTTTTATGGAAGTGGCTCTGATCGGCAAATCCGGCCTGATAGCCGACGTCGGCTATCTCATCCCCGGCGCGCAGGCGGCGCCTGGCGTACTCGATCCGCGCCATATTGATAAAGCTGGCCGGCGTCAGGCCGGTATCCTGCTTAAAGGTGCGGATCAGGGTCTCTTTGCGCAGCGCAAATTCGTCGGCCAGCGCATCCAGCGAAAGCGGTACCGGCAGGCTTGCGGTCACCCTGTCGAGCAGCCGTTCACTGCTGTCGTGAAGGCGTTCCGGCGGCATCGGGCATAGCGGCAGCTCCCGCAGCAGCCACGCGATGGCGGCGGGCAGCTCGGCGGTCCGCTGCTGCAGCGTCAGCTGGACGATATGCTGATACTGAAGGAAAAGATCGGCGTCGCGCAGTATCGGTTGCGGCGCGGCAAGCCGCACGGCGCCGGAAAGGGCAGGAAGCTGCGCCCGACACCAGTCAACGTCGAGATAGAGCATGTGGTAGCTGCGCGGCCGTCCGGCAAGGGGATTACAGCTGTGCGGCGCGCCGGGCGGGATCGCTATCAGGTCACCGGGGCGCAGCAGGTACTCCCGTCCGTTGCAGATGCAGCGCGTTTCACCCGCAATAATGGCCCCCAGCGAAAGCTGCGGGTGGCTGTGGCGCTTATACGCCCGGCGGCTGTCCCAGGTGCTGCGCAGCTCCAGCCAGGGGAGCGTTGCGTCGCGCCAGAAGGTTTGTGGGATATCGCGCGTGTGGTTCACAAAAGCTCCTGCGGCGAAAGGGATTAAGAATTTATAGCACGCCCGCTGGCGGCTGTCTCCGGCGGGCGTTTTGCGAGCGGGCAGGCGAAAAAATGTCGTTATTACCGCTGGATAAAAATATCCTCCGTCCCGGCACGCAAAGAGATAAACGGCAGCGTGTAGGCGGGGTGACCGGCAGGTAGAGTCGCTTTTGTACTCCTCCGCGTAGGCCGACTGCAATGAAAAAAAGCCCGACGTCGACGCCGCATGATGCGGTTTTTAAAAAGTTTCTCCGGCATGGGGATACCGCGCGAGATTTTCTGGACATCCACCTGCCGTCCTCGCTACGCCCGCTCTGCGATCTGGAGACGCTGCGGCTGGAATCCGCAAGTTTTATTGAGGAGGACCTGCGTGCCTGCTACTCCGATGTGCTTTGGTCGCTGAAAACCACCGCCGGTGAGGGCTATATTTACGTCGTTATTGAGCACCAAAGTTCGCCGGACGCCCATATGGCCTTCAGGCTGATGCGCTATGCCATTGCGGCGATGCAGCGCCATCTGGATGCCGGCCACAAGCGCCTGCCGCTGGTGGTGCCCATGCTGTTCTATCACGGCATCGCCACGCCTTACCCTTACTCGCTGTGCTGGCTGGATGGCTTTACCCATCCGGCGCATGCCCGCAGGTTATATGCGACCGCTTTTCCGCTGGTGGATATTACGGCGATCCCGGATGACGAAATCGTGCAGCACCGACGCGTAGCGTTGCTGGAGTTCATGCAAAAGCATGTCCGCCAGCGCGATTTGACGAAGCTGGTCGAACAGATAATCGCCATTTTGGTTAAGGAATACACTAATGACAGCCAGCTAAAAACGCTGTTTAATTACCTGGTATATTCCGGCGATGCCCCTCGTTTTGGCAGGTTTATTCGTGAGCTTGCCCGGCGGGCGCCGCAACATCATAAGGAGGAACTGATGACTATTGCGGAAAGACTCCAGGAAGTTGGGCGTAGAAAAGGTAAGATTGAAGGCCGGCTTGCGGGCCAGAGAATCGAAGGGCTGCGTATTGCCCGTATGATGCTGGCGAACGGCATCGCTCTGGAGACGGTGCTGCGCATCACCGGTCTGTCAGAAGAGGAGGTTACCGCCGCGAAGCGTTGATTGTGCCGCGGCATGGCTTTATCAGGCGGCCTGGCCGCGATGATTCATTTCTCTTAATCCCGCTCTGCGCCGGATATCACCTGACGATCTCCGGCCGGAATCCTCCGTAAATACCTAACTTTACCTTTACGGTCAGCTATCTCTACTAACCTTAATGTCCTGAGTAGTATTTATGACTGCATTAATGACGATACTAAGGAGACATACGACATGGCCTATCAGACGGTGAATCCTGCAAATAATCGGCTTATTAAAGAGTACGCCCCGCACAGCGATGCCGACGTGGAGGCGGCGCTGCAGAAAGCGGATGCGCTCTACCACTCCGCATGGTCGAAGGGTGATATTGCCCAGCGCTTACCTATCCTGCACAGGCTGGCGGACCTCATCGATAGCCGGGTTGAGGAGCTGGCGAAAATTGCCAGCCAGGAGATGGGCAAGCTCATCGGCCAAAGCCGCGGTGAGGTGAAGCTCTGCGCGCAGATCGCCCGTTATTACGCCGATAACGCCGAGCGCTTTCTCGCCCCGGTGAAGTATCCCTCTGAGCTCGGCGAGGCGTGGGTTGAACACCATCCGATCGGCGTGCTGATGGCGGTGGAGCCGTGGAACTTCCCCTATTACCAGCTGATGCGCGTGCTGGCGCCGAACCTGGCGGCGGGGAATCCGGTTCTCGCCAAGCACGCCAGCATCGTCCCACACTGCGCGGAAACCTTCGCTCATCTGGTTCGTGAGGCCGGTGCGCCGGAGGGGGCGTGGACTAATCTGTTTATCTCCCAGGATCAGGTGGCGAAGATTATTGCCGACGATCGCGTGCGGGGAGCGGCGCTGACCGGCTCGGAAAAAGCGGGTGGCGTCGTGGCGGCGCAGGCGGCGAAGCACATCAAGAAATCGACCCTCGAGCTGGGCGGTAACGATGTCTTTGTGGTGCTGGATGATGCCAGCCTCGACAAGGCGGTGAAGACTGGCGTACAGGCGCGGCTCAACAATGCCGGTCAGGTTTGTACCGCGGCGAAGCGTTTTATCCTGCATGAAAAAATCGCCGAGCGCTTCCTGAGCCAGTTTACCGAGGCGTTCCGTCAGGTGAAGATCGGCGATCCGCTGGATGAGAGCACCACGCTGGGGCCGCTCTCCTCCAAAGATGCCCTGGAGACGCTGACTAAACAGGTTGATGAGGCGGTGAAGCATGGCGCCAGGCTGCATCTTGGCGGCAAGCCGGCGCAGTGCGAGGGCAACTATTTTGCACCGACCATTCTGACCGGCATCACCCGCGATAATCCGGCGTACTTTGAAGAGTTCTTCGGCCCGGTAGCGCAAATTTATGTGGTGAAGGATGACGATGAGGCGATCCGCCTGGCGAACGATTCGCACTACGGGCTCGGCGGCGCGATATTCAGCCAGGATACCGAGCGGGCGAAGCGAATGGCGTCACGAATTGAGACCGGGATGGTCTATATCAACTGGCTGACCGATACCGCGCCGGAGCTGCCGTTTGGCGGCGTGAAGCGCTCCGGTTTTGGCCGCGAGCTGGCGGATCTGGGGATTCGAGAGTTTGTGAACCAGAAGCTGGTGGTGATCCGCCGGTAAGATTAGGATGCAATAAGAAAAACCTGCCGCCCGGCAGGTTTTTTTGCGCCTGTTGGGAAGATCGGAAGGTAACTCCATCGCCAACACAGGCGCCATCAATCTGTCTCTTTGTTAAGAGTTTTATTGATATTTGATTAATTGATATACATCAACTTAGATCTTATTTAATGCGGGTTGTGTCTTTTTAGAACGATCTATTAAAAGTTATGTGAAACGAGAGTTTTTATCCGGAATATAAACGATTAACTGTCAAATTAGTACTGTGTAAATGATGTTTGCAAGTGTGAACTTTTATTGTGTAAGTTGGCGTGATGCAGTTTTGTATATTAAAAAAGATGCTTGTGGATACATAATAATGGTCGATATCATAAGGTGTCATTCTTAAAAAGAATAACTGTGTCTGCTTCAATATGTTTTATGGTATGTACCATGATTCAGTTAATATTACAGGTCACTATAGCTGATGAAAGTGGAATGGATGATCTTATGTCATTTGGTCAATGCCAAACTGTGTATGCATTGAAGCGAAAAATGTAACCCTTTAAATAGTCCAGTATTAAATGATGAGTCTGGTGTGGAGGATGATATTTCTATTACTGAGCATGCGCGGTAAAGGCAGGCTATCGGGATGGTCAGAACAATATGAGGGAGGCATGATGGAAACCGGAAGTAGTGAAAAATAGCCGACAGGATTGTTAATTTTTTTCTGCCGCCAGATACAATATATTTCCTCATTGAGCCTGCCGTCAAACCTTTCGTGGATGCGATTCATATTGCCGTTATCCGCGGACAGCACGAATTTAAAAAAATAATAAATATGGTTGGAGAGAAACTATATGTCCTTCAATAAGGTATCACGCGTCTTGTTAGACATGCTGCTGTTTGCCATCGTAAATGCCTGGGACGTTGTCCAGTCAATCATTTTTATCGGCGGCTTTATTGTCTGCATCATGCTGCCTGTGGTGTGGTCGATGAAATTTGTCTATATGGTCGTATGGTTCATTACTGCCTGGGCCATATCAAAGCTCGTCGATCGTTTAGATGAGTATCGTAAAAAAGGTAAAAATATAAATTAAGGATATCGCATGTCAAATCCAGCCTATTTGTGGTTTATCGATGAAAATGGATCTCCAATTGTTGGAGGTTCCATGGTACTCGGGGGTGAAGATTCAATTGAGGTAAAATCGCTCTCTCATCACCTGACTACTCCGACTGACCGTAACATCGGGTGTTATGAAACCATCCAGTGGAAGTATAGGGATGGGAACATTATCTTTAAAGATGGCTGGAACGAGCGAGCCACTGCCTAATGGGATGCTGGCTATCATAGACTCGGACTTCCGGGTCTTGTTTGTCTCTTAGAGTTGAACGGGGTATCTCAGTAGGACGCGTTTTAGATACAGCATCAATAGCGGGCGGATCTGGGGATTAGAGTTTGTGAACCAGAAGCTGGTGGTGATCCGCCGGTAAGATTAGGATGCAAAAAGAAAAACCTGCCGTCCGGCAGGTTTTTTTGTGCTTTTATCGGGGTTATTAGAAGGTAACGCCGCCGCCAACATAGGCGCCATCGATCAGGGTATGGTTCGGACGACCGTCTTTCCCGTCGACGCTCACGTGGCGGTAACCCACTTTCAGCGTCACCGGGGTAATCGGGGTCCAGCTCACGCCGCCGTTGGCTTCAACGTAGTTTTTCACGCTGTTGTTCAGTCCTTCCGGTGCGGCATAGCCTTCACCGAATACGTGGATACTGTCGGTCAGCGCAACGTTAACGCCGCCACCGATTGGGAACGCCACGCCGTTATCGCCTTTTTTCGGCCCAAGGTAGATGGCTTTTGCGCCGGCATTGAACATCACCGGACCAACTTCCAGGTTATAACCCGCGCCAACGCCTCCGGTCTGGGTACCGTCGTCGATATTTTTGAGCCAGTTGCTTTCGGCATAAACACCGGAGGAGGATTTACCCAGTTCCATATTGAGGTTGGTAAAGTTTTTCCCCTGTTCGACGGTAAAGCCCATCGCCATTGCTGAGCCGGAAACGGCGGTCAGAGCAGAAAGGATAAGGATATTGAGCTTTCTCATGGTTTATGCCTCGTCATTAAATTAATCTGAGGACACCCTAACAGGTGATATTTACGACTGCAAATTTGATATGGGTCGAGGTTTTATGCCGGAACTGTTATTAAAACGCTCTTTTGATGTTGTGAATTGGTTACCTTGTCGCAGCGTCAATGATTAACGTTTTGCCGTTTAGGGTAAGTTTAATTTTTTGCCTAAACAGCAATTGAACGGGGCGGGAGATATCGATTGGGGCTGAACTAATTCGCTTTCTAATAATTTCCGAAAATGTTTCTACAGTAACAAGCAAAAACTTAAATTTACATTTTTGTGATTAAAAATGACTCTAATACCTAAGAGAAACTCTTGAACTGCGTTATGAGGCGATCGTCTGGAAGTACACCGAAGGAAACGTTATTTATCGTGATACCTGGAATGAGTTCTGCACTTCCTGATGCCTTCACGCTAGCCCTCTTCCACGGGAAGAGGGCTCCTGCGAACCGCTACTTCCGCAATCCGGCAAACGCCGCCCGAATCTCCTCTTCCGGCAGGTTAATGCCGATAAACACCAGCGTGCTGTGCGGCTGGTCGTCGCCCCAGGGTCGGTCCCAGTCGGCGCTGTACAGGCGCTGGACGCCCTGGAACAGCAGGCGGTTAGGCTCGCCGTCAATCCACAGCATCCCTTTGTAGCGCATCAGCTGCTCGGCGAATGAGAGCAGCAGGTTTTCCATAACCCGCGACACCTCGCTGATATCGACCGGGTAGTCCAGCTCCACCACAATCGACGAAACGTCGTTTTGCTGGTCGGCAATAAAATGGAAGCGCGGCTTAGCGCTTACCACCCGCTCCTCCAGCATAAAGCCGCCGGTATTAAACAGCTGGCTCAGATCGATATCGCCGTGGGTGACGGCGTAAATCGGCGCGCGGGCGTTGATGCGCGCCAGCCGTTCGCGCAGCGCTTCGCTGCTGCCCGCGACGTCGGTTTTGGTCAGCAGAATACGGTCGGCGTAGCCCACCTGCGACTGGGCGATGGTGAACTGGTTCATCTGCTGGTCGGCGTGGACCGCATCAACCAGCGCAATCACCCCATCCAGCAGGTAGCGTTCACAGAGGATCTCATGGGAGAAAAAGGTCTGAATAATCGGGCCGGGATCGGCCATGCCGGTGCACTCGATCACCAGCCGGTCGAAGGCAATCTCACCGCGATCGCGGCTGTCGAGCAGGTCGAGCAGGGCGTCTTCCAGCTCGTTGGAACGAGTGCAGCAGATGCAGCCGTTGGTCAGGGTTTTGATCTGGGTGGCGCGATCGCCAATCAGCTGGTCATCAACGGAGACTTCACCAAATTCGTTTTCGATCACCGCGATTTTAAAGCCGTGCTGCGCATTGAGAATATGCCGCAGCAGGGTGGTTTTGCCTGCGCCAAGAAAACCGGTCAGCAGGGTAACTGCAATCGGTGTCATGTGTGCCTCCATTAACAGCAGCGTACGCCGCCTTCGCCGCTCCCGCCGTAGCGCGCTTCCTGGCGCTCGCGGAAGAATTCGTTGTAGGTCATATACGGTTTATCCGGATGGTTGGTCTGCATATGTTCGACGTAATTGTCGTAGTCCGGAATGCCAATCAGCATCTTCGCCGCCTGACCCAGGTACTTTTTAGCCTGACCTAAGTTACCAAACATTGCTCGTTCCAGATATGTGTTGAGCCCGTCGAGCGGGCTATTTTAATGCCGGGTTGCGTCATTTACGGAAAAGCCCCGCCGAAGCGGGGCTGAACGGAGCTGGATTAGTGGTGTGAAGAGGTCTTCACGCCGCCTTCCGGCACCGGCACATACGGGGTCTCTTTGTCGGTACGTATCTTATTGTTACGCACGTTGAGCCACGTTTTGATGCCGTAGAAGATGATGCTGTAGACCACCACCAGGAACAGAATGCTTAAACCGGCGTTGGTGTAGTTGTTCACCACGATATGGTTCATGTTGGCAATCTGCTGCGCGCTAAGCTCGCCGCCGGCGGCAATCTTCTCTTTGTACTGCTGGGCCATAAAGAAGAAGCCTTCCATCTGCGGGTTGGTGCTGAACAGTTTCAGACCCAGCGCCCAGGTGGTGCACAGCAGCAGCCACGCGGCCGGGATCACGGTGACCCAGATGTATTTGGTACGCTGCATTTTGACCAGCACCACGGTGCCAAGAACCAGCGCCACGGCGGCCAGCATCTGGTTAGAGATGCCGAACAGCGGCCACAGGCTCTTCACGCCGCCCAGCGGGTCGACCACGCCCTGATACAGCAGGTAGCCCCACAGGCCTACGCAGCCCGCGGTCCCCACGATACCGGCAACCAGCGAATCGGTTTTCTTCAGGAATGGCACGAAGTTGCCCAGCAGATCCTGGAGCATAAAGCGGCCTGCACGGGTACCGGCATCGAGGGCAGTAAGGATAAACAGCGCCTCAAACAGAATACCGAAGTGGTACCAGAAGCCCATATCCGCCATCGGGATGATTTTGTGGAACACGTGTGCGATACCGACGGCCAGGGTCGGGGCGCCGCCCGCGCGGTTCAGCACCGACGGTTCACCGATGTCTTTCGCCGTTTGCAGGATCTGCTCAGGCGAAATCACAAAGCCCCATGAGCTGACGGTAGCCGCCGCATGGACGGTGACTTCTTTCAGCTGCGCAGCAATCATCGCGGCGTTTTCGCCGCCCATCTCATGCAGGTTCGGCATCACGATACCGAGGCCGGCCGGCGGGGTGTTCATCGCAAAATAGAGGCCCGGTTCGATGATAGACGCTGCCACCAGCGCCATGACCGCCACGAAGGACTCCATCAGCATTGCGCCATAGCCGATAAAGCGCGCGTCGGTTTCGTTAGCCAGCAGCTTCGGCGTGGTGCCGGAAGCGATCAGCGCATGGAAGCCGGAGACCGCGCCGCAGGCGATGGTGATAAACAGGAACGGGAACAGGGCACCTTTCCACAGCGGCCCGGTACCGTCGATGTACTGGGTGACCGCCGGCATTTTCAGATCCGGATTAAGGATAACGATGCCCAGCGCCAGGCCGACGATAACGCCGATTTTCAGGAACGTCGCCAGGTAGTCGCGCGGCGCCAGAATCAGCCATACCGGCAGCAGCGCGGAGATAAACGCGTAGCCGATCAGGGTGAAGGTGATGGTGGTGTCTTTAAAGGTCAGCGCCGGGCCCCAGTACGGGTCGTGGGCAATCACGCCGCCGAAGTAGATGGAAGCCACCAGCAGCACGATACCGATAACCGAAATTTCGCCCACGCGTCCCGGGCGCAGGAAGCGCATGTAGATCCCCATAAACAGCGCGATCGGTACGGTTGAACAGACGGTAAAGACGCCCCACGGGCTTTCCGCCAGCGCCTTCACGACGATCAGCGCCAGCACCGCAAGGATGATTATCATAATCAGGAAGCAGCCGAACAGGGCGATCGACCCCGGAATCGGGCCCATCTCTTCTTTGATCATTTCACCCAGCGATGAACCGTTACGGCGTGAGGAGATAAACAGCACCATAAAGTCCTGCACTGCCCCCGCCAGAACCACGCCGGCCAGCAGCCACAGCGTGCCGGGCAGGTAGCCCATCTGCGCGGCCAGCACCGGGCCAACCAGCGGGCCCGCGCCGGCGATAGCGGCAAAGTGGTGGCCGAACAGCACGTAGCGGTTGGTCGGCACGTAGTTCAGGCCATCGTTGTTAATGACCGCCGGCGTCGCGCGGGTTGGGTCGAGCTTCATCACCTTTTGGGCGATGTACAGGCTGTAGTAGCGGTAGGCCACCAGATAGACCGATACCGATGCGACGACAATCCACAGGGCGCTGACGTGCTCCCCGCGACGCAGGGCGACGACCGAGAGGCAAAATGCCCCGATGATTCCAAGAATCACCCAGGGTATGTGCTTGAATAGTTTTTTAGTATCCATAGTAAAACCTGGCGTTATGAGTTGAATAATTGGCCGAAGCCGTCTGAACGTAATTTTGCGGAGGTATTGAGTCACTATGCTGGGGACGATCTTGCCAGAACTTTGCGCGCGTAAAGTTGGGTAAATCAACGAGTGGTTGTATGGCGGATTAAGCGGTCACTTGCGGAAGTAAGCGGTTGGGCAGGAAATGAACAGTGGGGTAATATGTGATTGAGATCACAAGAATTTCTCCCCCCTGGCGGCAGGGGGGAGAATGAGCCTGGCTAGACGGCGGCCGCCATCTCCATCATCACCGGATGGAAGCGACGTTTAAAGTAAATCAGCCCGTGGCCTTCCTGGCTGAGGGTGATGTTCTTGATCTCGACCAGATAGACCAGGTGGCTGCCGATGGTCTGCACCTGGCTGATATCGCCTTCGAGGCTGGCCAGCGAATCCTTCAGCACCGGCTGCCCGAGCACGCCTTTTTGCCAGCACGAGAGGCTGAAGCGCTCCTCCATCGTCACCCCGGTCATTCCGGCGAAGTGGCGCGCCATCACCTCCTGCTCATGGTTCAGGACGTTAATGCACAGCCTGCCGTTGCCCTGGAATACCGGGTTCATTGCGCTGTTGGCGTTGATACACACCATCACCGACGGCGGGGTATCGGTTACCGAGCACACCGCGGTGGCGGTGATGCCGCAGCGGCCGGCATCGCCTTCGGTGGTGATCACGTTCACCGCAGCCGACAGGCTGGACATGGCATCGCGAAAGCGCAGGCGTTGTTCATCTAATTGCATTGTGACCTCCCGCTGTGAATTACTTCAGCAGCTTATCCAGGATATTGATATCAGAGTTATTGTGCAGATGCGGCACCGTCCAGCCGTGCTGGTCGTACTCGGAAAGGCAGCGATCGACCATCGCCATCATTTTGTCCATGTTGCCGGAGCTCTGCGCCTGGCGAAGGCACTGCAGGCGGATTTCATCCTGGCTACCGGAGTAGTTGATTTCATACAGCTCGTGACGGCCGCCGAATTCGCTGCCGATCGCGTCCCACATCAGCTTGAGGATTTTGATGCGTTCGACGTGATCCATCCCGTTCGATCCGCGCACGTATTTCGCCAGATACTGGTCGATCTGCGGATTATTGAGATCGCGCGCGCTGGACGGGAGATAGATCAGGCCGCTGGTGACGTTACGCTCGATGATGTTTTTGATTTTGGCGTAGGCCATCGGCGCCATCACGCGGTAGGTTTGCAGCGCGGCGTGATCCGGCAGGTACGCGCCGTTAACCCACGGCGTCGCCTCGGAGCACATCGAATCGCTCAGCGCCCAGAACATGTTGCGCCAGGCCACTACCTCACCGAGATCCGCCTGCACGCCGCGGAACTCCAGGGTGCCGGTACACTCCAGCGAGCGCTTGAGCAGGGCGGTGATAAAGTCGAGCTTAACCGCCAGACGCACGCAGGCCTGCAGCGGGTACATGCGGGCGAAGCCGCCCTCCATCGTCCAGCGGCGGCAGCGATCGAAATCGCGATAGATCAGCACGTTTTCCCACGGGATCAGCACCTTATCCATCACCAGGATCGCGTCGTTCTCGTCGAAGCGGCTGGAGAGCGGGTAGTCATACGGCGATCCGGTAGCGCCGGCGACCATTTCATAGGAGGCGCGGGAGATAAGCTTCACCCCTTCGGCATCCATCGGGGCCACGAACATCAGCGCGAAGTCTGGGTTTTCCCCCATCACCTGCGCGGAGCCGAAGCCAATCATGTTGTAGTGGGTCAGCGCCGAGTTGGTGGCGACGACTTTCGCCCCGCTGACGATGATCCCGGCGTCGGTCTCTTTTTCCAGCTTGATGTAGACGTCTTTCACCTCATCGGCCGGCTTGTGGCGGTCGATCGGCGGGTTGACGATGGCGTGGTTAAAGTACAGGCCGGTTTCCTGAATGCGGGTGTACCAGCTGCGGGCGTTCTGTTCGAACTGGCCGTAAAACGCCGGATTGGCGCCCAGCGCGCAGCCGAAGGCGGCCTTGTAGTCCGGGGTGCGGCCCATCCAGCCGTAGCTCAGGCGCGACCACTCGGCGATGGCGTCGCGCTGCTGGCGCAGATCGTCGGCGCTTTTCGCCACGCGGAAGAACTTATGCGTATAGCCGCCGCTGCCGGTATCGGTATTCCAGCACAGGGAGTCCTGCAGCGCCGGTTTGTGCAGGGCATCGTACAGCTGGCCGACGGAGGCGGCGGCGTTGCGGAACGCCGGGTGGGTGGTAACGTCCTTGACGCGCTCGCCGTAGATATAAATTTCGCGGCCGTCCTGCAGGCTCTTCAGGTACTCTTCCCCGGTTAACGGGCGTTTAGCGTCTGCGCGGAAATCTTCAGGTTTCATCGGGACCTCTTCAGTATTAAGCGGCATATCCCGTCATGCTTCGGGCGGCGCCTTTTCGGCTGCGGCTCGAAGCATTCAGGGTATAAAGGTTAAATTTATGTTTTCTTTTTGTTGTTTAATTGAAGCGGTTTACGTGGGTTCCGTGAAGAGACTTTTAGGTCAACGGCGGGTACTTTTCAGGCGGGATGGCGTTCTGTGATCCGGGTTGGTTTTTTGCTGTTTTGCCGCCGCACGCCGGGGATTGCGGCAGCGGATTTCCCCGGCCGCGCCTGGCGCCCGCGCACCGCTGCCGGGAAAAACTCAGGATACCGGTACTTTTTGCGTTCTGAAGGCGCTGGGCGAGCAGCCGACCAGGCGATGAAAAAAACGGGCAAAATAGGCCGGGTCCTTAAACCCCAGCTGCCAGGCGATTTCGTTGACCGCGCTATCGGAGAACAGCAGTAGCCGCTTGGCCTCGCGCAGCTGCCGGTCGAAGATAAGGCGCTTCGGCGGCCGGTTGGCAAAGCGCCGGCAGATGTCGGTCAGTCTTGATTCGGTAATGTGCAGCTCATTGGCGTAATCCGGCACCGTCCAGTGCTGGTGGTAGTGGCCGTCGATGGTCTGGTTAAAGCGCTGGAATAGCTTGAGCTCGCCGCGGATGCCGCTGGCAGCGTGGTCGTCGAGCCTGGCGTTGCGCAACAGCAGGGTGAACACCGCCTGCGCCAGCAGCACCAGCGTATGCTCGCGCCCCGCCAGCTGCGCGGTCGATTCGCGCTCAATCAGCCGCCAGTAGTGGGCCAGCGCCGCGAGCTCATCCGGCTTATCGGCCAGCGACAGGCACATCCCCGGCAGGCCAAAGGCCTCCCGGGTGCCGGGATAGAGCACCTCCAGCAGCGGCCAGATCAGATCCTCCCGCACGGTCAGCACGTGGCCATCGCTGTCGGAGCCGGTGATAAACGCGTGCGGCACCGACGGCGGCGTCAGGACGAACAGCGGCGCCTGCACCGAGTAGCGGTGATCGTCGAGCTGCAGCTCAATCTGGCCGGTATCGAGAAAGTGCATCTGAAAATACTGGTCGTGGCGATGGGCCTGCATGTCGCGGCCAAAAAAGGCCGCCATGCGGGCAAACGACTGGTAGTGCACGTCTTCCGTGCCCAGGCTTTCATCGTACTCTTTATTGATATCGATATTGGCGATCGAACGCTGGGGCATAGCCGCTCCTTAAGGCGTGGCGCGCGGGCGCGAGGCTTTCATCGGAATAGCCCAGATAATCACGGCGCCAATCACCAGCAGGCTGGCGACGAACCACAGGCCGCTGTTAAAGCTGCCGGTCAGATCCTTCAGCCAGCCGATCATAAACGGGCTTAGCGCCGAGCCAATATTGCCGGTGGCGTTGATCACGGCGATACCGATCGCCCTGGCGCGCAGGCTGATCGACTGATCCGGCGTGGTCCAGAAAATGGCCATTGCGCTGAACGATCCGGTCGAAGCCATGACGATCCCCAGCATCTGGATCAGGTTGTGATCGGTCGCCGAGGCCAGCAGCCAGCCGGCGGCGGCAAACAGGAAAGGCAGGGCGGTATGGTGCCTGCGCTCCTGGCATTTATCCGAGTGTCGGCTCCAGTAAATCATCCCCAGAATGGTGCAGATCTGCGGGATCGCCGCCAGCAGACCGATGGTGATATTGCTGCTTCCCTCGTTAAAGCTTTTGAGGATCTGCGGCGTCCAGATGCTGATCGCGCTGAGCGTATTGGTCAGGCAAAAATAGGCCAGGGTGTACATCAGCACGATCGGCGTGAAGACTTCGCGCCACAGGCTGCGCTGCTGCATCGCGCGGTGGCTGACGGCGCCTTCCGGCTGTACCAGCGTCAGCCGGTCGTTATCCATCATCTCCTGCAGGCACTTTTTGTCCTCCGCGGTCAGCCATTTGGCTTTTGCCGGGGAGTCATCCAGCCAGTACCAGACCATAATGCCCAGCAGCACCGACGGGAACCCTTCGAGCAAAAACAGCCACTGCCAGCCGTGGAGATTGAAGAGGCCGTCCAGCGACAGAATATAGCCGGATACAATCGAACCGATGGCGGTGGTCACCGGCATGGCAATCATAAACAGGGCGTTGGCGCGGGCGCGGAAAAATGCCGGAAACCAGTAGGTTAAATAGAGCAGGATGCCGGGCAGAAAGCCGGCCTCGGTGATCCCGACCAGCATGCGCAGCACGTACAGGCTATTAGGGCCGGTGGCGAACATCGTGGCGGTGGAGGCGATCCCCCACAGCACCATGATGGTGGCTATCCAGCGGCGGGCGCCGACGATGCTGAGCATGATATTGCTCGGAATACCGAAGATGACGTAGGTGGCGTAGAACAGCGTGGTGGCCAGGCCGAACATGGTGGCGTTGAGCCCCAGATCCTGGCCCATCGTCAGCCCGGCGAAGCCGATATTGATGCGGTCGAGAAATGAAAAGATAAACAGCACGAACAAAAATACGATCAGGCGGCGAAACAGCTTATTGATAACCGACTGCTGCTGCGCCGTCAGCTGCTTGTGCTGATTGGCGGGATCGCGCGTCTCCGGAATGGCTGATGATGTGTCGCTCATGGTCTTTCCTCTAATGGGAATTTTTGTAGGGTCGCGATGTGGCGTTCTTAATAGACGCCGGGCTGGGCTGTCGTTCCGCCGGCGCCAAAGCGCTCGGCTAAGGCTTCGGCGGCGCGGGCGAGCAGGGTGGTGTCGACGCCGACGGCGACAAACAGCGCGCCGAGCTCAAGATAGCGTTTTGCCAGCTGCTCATTGGCCATCAGAATGCCCGGCGCTTTGCCCGCCCGCCGGATTTGCACGATGGCGCTTTCAATTGCCGCCTGCACTTCCGGGTGCTGCGGATTGCCGCCGAAGCCCATATCGGCGCTGAGATCCGCCGGGCCGATAAACACGCCGTCCACCCCCTCAACCTCGAGGATCTGCGGCAGGTTCTTCAGCGCCTCGCGGGTCTCAATCTGCACCAGCACGCACATGGCGTCGTTGGCCTGATGGAGATAATCCGGGATGCGGTTCCAGCGCGAAGCGCGGGCCAGGGCGCTGCCGACGCCGCGAATGCCGGCCGGCGGATAGCGCGTGGCTTTCACCGCCAGCCGCGCTTCGTCGGCGTTCTGCACCATCGGCACCAGCAGGGTTTGCGCCCCGACGTCCAGCAGCTGCTTAATCTGCACCGGGTCATTCCACGAAGGGCGAACCACCGGCTGGCTGGCGTAAGGCGCCACCGCCTGCAGCTGGGTCAGCACCGTCTGCACGCTGTTCGGCGCGTGTTCGCCGTCAATCAGCAGCCAGTCGAATCCGGCACCGGCCAGTAGCTCGGCGCTGTAGCTGCTGCAGAGTCCCAGCCACAGGCCGATTTGCGGGCGTCCGGCCTGCAGCGCATCTTTAAAGGCATTATTCATCTTCTTCTTTCCCCTAGACAAAGCGGCAGCTAATCGCGCCCATGTTGCCGTAATCGACGTGGAAGGTATCGCCTTTGCGCGCCGCCACCGGACGGGTAAACGAGCCGCCGAGGATAATTTGCCCGGCCTCCAGCTGCACATCGTGCGCCGCCAGCTTGTTCGCCAGCCAGGCAACGCCGTTGGCCGGATGATTCAGCACGCCGGCGGCGACGCCGGTCTCTTCGATGACCCCGTTGCGGTACAGCAGGGCGGAGATCCAGCGCAGATCCAGCTCATCGGGCTTAACCGGCCGGCCGCCGAGGATCACCCCGGCGTTGGCGGCGTTATCGGAGATAGTGTCGAACACCTTACGCGGGCGCTGGGTTTCGGGATCGACGTTGTGGCAGCGGGCGTCGATCAGCTCCAGCGCCGGGATCACGTAGTCGGTGGCGTTATAGACGTCGAACAGCGTACAGTTCGGGCCGCGCAGCGGTTTGGCCAGCACGAAGGCCAGCTCGACCTCGATGCGTGGAACGATAAAGCGGTCGGTGGGAATATCGCCGCCGTCGTGGAAAAACATATCGTCGAGCAGCGCGCCGTAGTCCGGCTCGCTAATCTGCGAGCTGGCCTGCATCGCCTTCGAGGTCAGGCCGATCTTATGGCCCTTCAGCACCCGGCCTTCAGCAATTTTCAGCTCAACCCACTCGCGCTGGACGGCGTAGGCGTCCTCAATGGTGATCGAGGGATAATCGAGGGAGATGGCGCGGATCTGTTCACGCTGCTTTTCGGCCTGGTTCAGCCGCCGGGCGATCAGGGTGCGGGTCTGTTTATCGAGCATAGGGCTTCCTGTGACATTGCCTGCAAATTTGTACTATCGGGTCTCCCGGACGAGAGCGCCGAGGTCGGGGAGCCCGCGTCCGGATAACGTCAATTATTTAAACAGCGCGTGGACGTTGTTCTGCTTGTAGTTCAGGGTTGGGTGCAGCTCCGCAATCTCGAACGACAGCGCCAGGTAGCGGCTCTCCATCAGCGCGGCGAAATGCGCTTTGATCAGGGCAAAGAGCATCTCTCCCGTTTGCTGGCGGCTTTCCAGGCTGCGCCCGCTGCCGATTTTCAGCGTCATATGCACGAAGGCATAATCGTGCCTGCCGTCGGCCATCTGCCAGGTATCCAGCCAGATGGCGCGGCTGCGGATGCCGCCGATCGGGAAAATACCGGTGGCGGCCAGCGCCTGATTAACCTCGGCGAACAGGCCCGGCAGGTCGGCCTGCTCGCGGATGTTGCTGGTACACTCGGCGATAAAATGTGGCATCGCGGACCCCTTACGCCTGAGCCGGCAGCGGGAAGACGGCGTTGACCTGGCCGGTCCCGGAGCTGGCGAACAGGTCGGTGATAAACTCGACCTTGCCGTCGTATTTATCCCAGCCGAGGACCCCGAGCAGCATCACCGTATCGTGCATATTGCCTTCGCCGTAGCAGTAGTCGGCGTACTCCGGCAGCATGGTGCAGAACTCTTTGAATTTGCCCTCGCGCCACAGCTTCACCACCCGCTCATCCATCTGATGGTCAAACTCGCGGGTGTAGCTGTTCATCCCCTCTTCAGCGCGCTGGTCGTCGATAAAGCGGTGCGACAGCGATCCGCTGGCGAAGACCGCCACGGTACCGTCATATTTCTCAATCGCCTTAACGATGGCTTCCCCCAGCCTGCGGCTGTCGGCGAAGTCGTGAACGGTGCAAAAAGCGGAGATCGAGACCACTTTGAAATGCTTATCGCTGTTCATATAGCGCATCGGCACCAGGGTGCCGTACTCCAGCTTGAGGCTCGGAATGTTGTGCGCCTTGGCGCGCACGCCCAGCTTGACAGCTTCGTCGGCGATCAGCTGGCCCAGCTCCGGGTTGCCGTCGTAGTCGTAGGTCATGTCGCGAATAAAGTGCGGCAGCTCGTTGCTGGTATAGACCCCTTTAAAATGGTCGGCGCAGTTAATGTGGTAGGCGCTGTTCACCAGCCAGTGGGTATCAAAGACGATAATCGTATCGACGCCCATCTCCCGGCACCGTTTACCGATCTCCTTATGGCCGTCGATCGCCGACTGGCGGCAGCCGTGGTTTTTCCCCGGCAGCTCGGAGAGATACATTGACGGTACGTGAGTAATCTTGGCGGCTAACGCTAATTTGCCCATTTTGTGCTCCTTATAAGCCCCATTTCGGGATCGGATGGTCACCCATGGAAATACAGACGTTTTTCATTTCGGCGAACACCTCGAAGCTGTACTCGCCGCCTTCGCGGCCGGTACCGGAGGCCTTCACGCCGCCGAACGGCTGGCGCAGGTCGCGGACGTTCTGGGTATTGACGAAGACCATGCCGGCTTCAATCCCGCGCGCGAGGCGCAGGACCTTGCTGATGTCCTGGGTCCAGATATAGGAGGCGAGGCCGTATTCGATATCGTTGGCGAGGCGCAGACCTTCGGCTTCGTCTTTAAACGGCAGCAGACAGGCCACCGGGCCAAAAATCTCTTCCTGGGCAACCCGCATGCGGTTATCGACGTCCGCCAGCACCGTCGGGCGCAGGAAGTTGCCGCCGCGAAGATGCGCCGGCAGGTCGGTGGGTTTATCCGGGCCGCCGGCCAGCAGCGTGGCGCCTTCCTCGATGCCGAGGCGGATATAGCCGGAGACTTTTTCCCAGTGCTGCTGGCTTATCAGCGCCCCGACCTGGGTGTTGGGATCGGTCGGGTCACCGACGCGCAGGCGGCTGGCGCGTTCGGCGAAGCGCTTGACGAACTCCGGGTAAATGCTCTGCTGAATGAAGATGCGCGAGCCGGCGGTGCAGCGTTCGCCGTTGATGGAGAAGATGGTGAACAGGGCGGCATCCAGCGCGCGCTCGATATCGGCATCTTCAAAAATCAGCACCGGCGATTTGCCGCCCAGCTCCATCGAGTACTTCTTCAGCCCGGCGTTTTTCATGATGTTGCGCCCGGTGGCGGTGCCGCCGGTAAACGAGACCGCGCGCACGTCGTGATGACGCACCAGCGCGTCGCCGGCGTTCGCGCCGTAGCCCTGCACCACGTTCAGCACGCCCGGCGGAATACCGGCTTCCAGCGCCAGCTCGCCGAGGCGGTCGGCGGTGAGCGGCGACAGCTCGGACATCTTCAGCACCGCGGTGTTGCCCAGCGCCAGGCACGGCGCCACCTTCCAGGTGGCGGTCATAAACGGCACGTTCCACGGCGACACCAGCGCGCAGACGCCGACCGGCTGCACGAGGGTGTAGTTGAGCATCTTGTCATCAACCGGATAGGTCTTGCCGTTCATCTGCTGGCACACTTCGGCGAAGAACTCGAAGTTGTGCGAGGCGCGTGGGATCAGCACGTTTTTGGTCTGGTGGATCGGCAGGCCGGTATCGGCGGTCTCCATGGCGGCGATCTGCGGAACGTTCTGGTCTATCAGATCGCCCAGACGGCGCATCAGGCGCGCGCGCTCCTTCATCGGCAGGTTGGCCCATTTCGGGAACGCCGCTTTGGCTGCCGCGACCGCCTGATTCACCTCGGCTTCACCGCCGGAGGCGACCTCTGCCAGCACTTCGCCGGTGGCCGGGTTGGTGGTGTGGAAGTACTCCGCGCTAGCCACGCTTTCGCCGTTGATCCAGTGGTTAATTTTTTTCATGACAGCTTCTCCTCATACGCTTGCTGGCTGATGATGCGGTTGACCAGGCGGCCCACGCCCTCGACTTCGACGATCACTTCGTCACCCGGCACCACGTCAGACAGCCCCTTCGGCGTGCCGGTGGCGATCATGTCGCCGGGCTGCAGGGTCATAAACTCGCTCAGGTACGCGATCAGGAACGGGATGCTGAAGATCAGATCGGCGGTGGTGCCCTGCTGGCGCAGCTCGCCGTTGACCCAGGTGCTCAGGGTCAGGTTGTGCGGGTCCGGAACCGTCTCTTTACTGACGATCCACGGGCCGATGGGGGTCAGGGTGTCGCGGCTTTTTACCCGCAGATTCGGCCGATAGTAGTTCTCGAGATAGTCGCGAATGGCGTAGTCGTTGCAGACGGTATAGCCGGCGACGTAGTCCAGGGCGTCGGCCTCGCTGACCCTGCGCGCGGTTTTGCCAATCACCACCACCAGCTCGGCTTCGTAGTGCATATATTCGACGTTATCCGGACGCACCGACTCCTGGCGGTGGCCGAGGAAGGTGTTCGGCGCTTTGATAAACACCAGCGGCTCTTCCGGCGGCTTGAATTCCAGCTCGCTGGCGTGGTCGGCGTAGTTCAGCCCCAGCGCGAACAGGGTGCCCTCGGCGGGCGGCAGCCAGCGGAATTCACCCTCCTGCAGCCGGGTGCCGTCATCGAGAATGACCTGCTCGCGATCGTCGACCTGCGCGCTGCGTACCTGGCCCTGCCACTCAATACGTGCCTGTTTCATGCCGGCTCTCCTTCTGCGACGACCGGGTTTTCCAGCGCCGGGAAACCCTCGGCGAGAATGCGTACGCGATCGCCGGGGCGCAGCGTGACGCGGGCGTGCGGAGTGCCGATCAGAATGGCATCGCCGGGGGTGAGGGTAGCGAACTCGCTCAGGGCGCTCAGCAGCTCGGCGGCGCCGCGCTGCAGGTCGGCGGTGTTCCAGCTATCCGCTTCGCGGCCGTTGATTTCGGTGATAATGGTCAGGTTATCGACGCTCCGTAGCGGGACGAGGTCGCCCAGCGGGCAGAAACCGTCGCGACATTTCGCCTTGATCGCCGGGCGGTAAAAGCTCTCTTCCGGCAGGCTGACGTCGTTGGCCAGCGCGTAGCCGGCGATGCAGGAGGCGGCCTCTTCGACGGAGACGCCGCGGGCGGTTTTACCGACGATCAGCGCCACGGTGGCGCCGCTGTGCACGGTTTCGCCCTGCGGGTGAGGGATTGCGTCGCCGCTGCCGATAACGGTATTGCGCGGTTTGATAAACCAGACCGCAGTTTGCGGCGGCGTTTTGTACGGGGCCTGTTGGAACGCTTCGCGCCAGGCGTCGAGCTGGCTGCCGTGGTTAAGCGCAACGGCGAAGATGGTACCTTTCATTCACCACTCCTCTGGTACTGATTTCTGAAGCTTAAGGGATTTCATTAATATGTTAATGATTACCTTTTATTCCTTGCGGACGGGTTTGGCAAACAGAAGTGAATGTTTTGTGATCTGATTAACAATAAATTTACACGTATAAATTTTAATTGTTTATAATCATATGATTATCGATATTTTATGAAAGGGCTGGTACTTTTCAGCAGCAGAAACCGGTTGCGCCATCGGCAAATAAGCGCTAATTATTAACTTGTTAATAGATTCTGAAATGTGATGTAGAGGGTATGTGATGCATGATTCGTTAACCATTGCGCTGTTGCAGGCGCGGGAAGCGGCGATGGGCCATTTCCGGCCGATCGTCAAACGCCATAATCTCACCGAGCAGCAGTGGCGTATTGTGCGCATCCTTGCCGAAAGCCCGTCGATGGATTTCCACGATCTCGCCTTCCGCGCCTGCATTCTGCGCCCGAGCCTGACCGGTATTTTGACCCGCATGGAGCGCGACGGCCTGGTGCTGCGCTTAAAGCCGGTCAGCGATCAGCGCAAGCTGTACGTTTCGCTGACGGCGGAAGGGACAAAGCTGTATCAAAGCGCCCAGGCCCAGGTTGAAGAGGCCTATCGGCTGATCGAAGAAGAGTTTACCAGCGAAAAAATGCGCCAGCTGACCGCGCTGCTGGAGGAGTTTATCGCGCTCGGCAACCGTAACGGCGCCGTGCGCGACGATCGGCAGGAGGAGTAGCTCAGCGCTCGCCGCTCTCCTGCGCGAGGGCGATAAGCGTCTCCGCCCGGGCGGGGGAGAGCGGTTCGCGCGGGGCCACCAGCGGCCAGCCGTACAGCCAGCGGGCGGTCGTGGCGCAGGTTTTCCCCTGGCAGGCGCCCATTCCGCAGCGCTGTGCCAGCTTTGCCTGCTGCCAGCCCTCGGCGTTCGCCACCTCGCCGCAGCGGACGTCCTCGCAGCGGCACAGCAGGCTCTCCGGCGTGGCGAGGGTTTTCAGGCTTTCCGGCAGGATAAACGCCCGCCTGACGGCGTCGGCAAAGTCCTGCCAGCGCGCGCGACGGGCAAACAGGGCCTGCACCCGGTCGCCGGCATCCGCCGCCGCAAAGCCGGCAATCTCTCCTTCGGCCAGCGCCAGCTCGCTGCCGCCGAAGCCGGTGCACTCTCCGGCGGCATACACGTCCGCGACGCTGGTTTGCTGCCAGCAATCCACCTTCACCGCCTCGTTCGCCACTGCGCAGCCGAAAAATAGCGCGCTCTCGAGGCTCGGCACCAGTCCGTAGCCAATCGCCAGCCGATCGCACGCCAGGGTGCGTTCAACGCCGCGCCGGCGGAGCGTTACCGCCTCAAGGCGCGTTTTGCCGTGGGCGCGAATAATCCGGCTGTCGCTCAGGTAGCGCCGCGGGGCGAGGCTGGCGAGCTGACGCAGCTTTTCCGGCCAGCGCCACAGCCGGCTGCCAAAGCGCACCAGGGCGGAGAGCGGCGCCTGCTCGACAATCTGCACTATCTCGCCGCCGCTTTTTTTCACCGTGTCGGCCACCGCCAGCAGCAGCGGACCGCTGCCGGCCACCACGACCCGCTCGCCGCCTTTCAGCGCCAGGCCGTGCTTGATTTGCGCCTGCAGGCCGCCCGCTGCGGTCACGCCGGGCAGCGTCCAGCCGGGAAACGGCAGCGAGAGCTCGCGCGCCCCGCAGCACAGAATCAGCTTCTGCCACTCCACGATCCCGCAGGCCTCGGCGGTTTCAAACATCACGCTGCGGGCGGTCGGTCGGGCGATGAGGCGCGCGCCGCTGAGCAGGGTGATGTTTTCAGCCGCGGCGACGGCTTCGCGATAGCGGCGCGCGAGGGGAGGGAGTTCGACCTGCGGTCCATCGCGCCAGATCTGGCCTCCGGGGCGCGGATTATCATCAAGCACGATCGTTCGCTTACCGCAGGAGGCGGCGGCCAGCGCGGCGGCGAGGCCGGCGGGGCCCGCCCCGAGGATCAGTACCTCACAGCGTAGCGTTTGCATGGCGGCTCCTTTCAATGTTCATTCCCGGCAGGCACAGCGTCTGGCAGGCCAGCACCCGACGGCCGTTGGCGGTCACCCGGCACTCCTGGCAGACGCCCATGCCGCAAAATGGCGCGCGCGGATCGCCGCCGACGGCGATCCGCGTCGTGGGGTCGGCGGTGAGCGCCAGCGCGGCGGCGATGCTGATACCCGCCGGCACCTCGAGGCTGGCGCCTTCAATGATTATCTGGATCGTGGGCATCAGGCGATGGCCTCCTGTTTTTGCAGGCGAGCGGGCAGCCAGGCATCGGGAGCCAGCGGCCCGCGCTCGCCCATCAGCTGGGCGCAGAGGAGCTCCGCGCTGGCGGGGGCGGTGGTCACGCCGAGCCCTTCGTGGCCCAGCGCCAGCCACAGGCCGCGGCGCGAGGGGTGAGGGCCTATCAGCGGATTGCCGTCCTGCGACGCGGCGCGAAATCCGCTCCAGCAGCGGATGATATTCAGCCCGCCGAGGGTCGGTAGAAACTGCCGCGCGCGGTCCAGCATTTGCGCCAGCAGGGGTAAATCCAGCGGGCGATCGATGGTATCAAACTGGCGGGAAGAGCCGATCAGCAGCTGCCCGGTGGGGCGCGGCTGGACGTTAAAGGCCACGGAGGTGCCGCTGCCGTGGGCGCTAGCGCCGTAGCCGAGCTCGACCAGCTGATGCCGGAGCAGGGGGCCGTAGCGATCGGTAATTGCCAGCTGGCCCTTTTTCGCCCGCAGCCAGCTCTCTCCCAGCAGCGTGTTGGCATCAAGGCCGCAGGCGACCACGATGGCCGGCGCCCGCAGCCGCCTGCCGCTGGTCAGGGTCACCGTCGGCTCCTCCAGCGTTTGGGCGGCTTCCCGCAGGTGGGTCAGCCCGGCGCCCGCGTCGGCGATAAACCAGCGGGCGGCGTTAGGGGCGTAGATAATCCCGTCGCCGGGAACCCACAGCCCGCCCGGCAGGCCGGCGCGCAGCAGGGGCTCGCGCTGCGCCAGCTGCTCCGCGCTCTGCATCCGCGTGGTGACCTGATGCTCCGCCATCCGCCGCTGCTTTTCCCGGGCAATCTCCAGCTCCTGGGTCGTTTCCGCCAGCCACAGGGTGCCGCAGCCGCGCCAGGCGCAGCTCTCCGGCATGCGCGGCGTGATTGCGCGCCAGCGTTCGAGCGACCAGGCGGAGAGGGCCAGCTCGGCGGGGTTATCGTCCATGCATACCAGATGGCCCATTCCGGCGGCGGTTGCTCCCGGCTGGCCGTCGTCGATCAGGGTGACCTTTTGCCCGCGCTTTGCCAGCTGCCAGGCGCAGGCGGCGCCGACGATCCCCGCGCCGATGACGATGACGTCGCTGCTGCTCACGGCACGATCCCCCAGCAGAAGGGATCCTCAGGATTGAGGATCAGGCGGCTATCGGCGCATACCCAGGCTTCGCCGCGAATGGTCGGGATAATGCCGGCGGCCTCGCGCGCGTAGCTGGCGGTAAAGCGGCTGCCGATGATGCTGGCCTGCTGCCAGATCTCGCCGGGCCGCAGCTTGCCGTCTTCCGCCAGGCAGGCCAGCTTGGCGCTGGTTCCAGTCCCGCACGGCGAGCGATCCCAGGCCTTGCCGGGGCACAGCACGAAGCTGCGGCTGTCGGCGGTCTCATCGTCGGCAAACAGCTCAACGTGGTCGATCTCGCCGCCGTTATCGCCGCGGATCCCGACAGCAGCCAGCCCTTCGCGTACCGCCCAGGCGTATTCGGTGAGCTGGGGGATCTGAGCGGGCTCAATGCTGAAGGGGTGATCGCTGATGAGAAAGAACCAGTTGCCGCCCCAGGCGATGTCGCCGGTTACGGTGCCGAAGGCGGTTTCCACGCCGATCCCCTTTTTCCAGCGCCGGGCCGGGACGTTCTCCACCGACACGCTGCCGTCTTCGTACAGCGTCGCGCTCACGTCGCCGACCGGGGTCTCAATCAGATGCCTGCCGGGCTGAATGCGGCCCAGCCACGCCAGCGAGGCGATAAGCCCGATCGTGCCGTGGCCGCACATATTGAGGAAGCCGGCGTTGTTGAAGAAGATCACCCCGGCGGTGGCGGCCGGCGAAACCGGCTCGCACAGCAGCGCGCCTACCAGCACGTCGTTGCCGCGCGGCTCGAGGATAATCGCCTGACGCCAGCGGTCGAATTCAGCGGCAAAGCGTTCGCGACGTTCCGCCATGCTGCCCCGGCCGAGATCCGGAAAACCCTCGACGATCAGGCGGGTCGGCTCGCCGCCGGTATGTGAATCAATGGCCCTCAGTTCAGCAGGTTGGCGTGGCACGGTCATGAATCTCTCCGGAGGTTAATAAGATGTTTCACAATGCTGGCGCAAGACGACGCCTGCGGCTTGAGCGCTTTCGCCAGGCGAAATGACGAAATCAGCACAGTCGGCGGTGAGGTTATTATTTGAAATTCATATTTATTTCTTATTAATCATTCCATTAACGATGTGGTAAACCGAAAGTCGCCATTACGCCAGCCGGCAATTGAGCGGAAAATTTAAACCGCAGCCAGGATCGCAAAACGCGGTGCTGCCGCTTGATGTGTTAATAAAAGGTGAATAAATATCCTCCCGTCACCCGCCATGAGGAAGCGTTATGTTGTGTGTTACTGAGGCAGATCCGGCGCGCGAGCCGGTGGATGAAACGAGCCTGGCCGTGGACGAGCTGAGCCAGATTTGTGAAGGGCTGGCGCGCCAGCGTCCGGAGAATATGCCGGCGCTGCTCAACGCGCTGGCGCTGATTGCCCCCCTGCTGAATGCCATTCCCAACGTCGTCTTTTTTATTAAAGACCACCAGGCGCGCTATCTGCTGGCCAACCTGACGCTGGCCCGCCGCTGCGGGTTTAAAACCGTCTCGATGCTGCTGGGCAAAACCTCGGCCGACGTCTTTCCCTCGGCGCTCGGCCAGGGCTACACCGAGCAGGATCTGCGGGTTCTGCGCGAAGGGGTGATGCTGCGCGACCAGCTGGAGATGCACCTCTACAACGGCCGCGAACGCGGCTGGTGCCTGACGCAGAAGCTGGCGCTGCGCGATATCCACGGGCAGGTGATCGGGATGGCCGGGATCTCGCACGATCTGCAGGAGGCCCACGCCCGCCATCCGGCGTGGCAGCGGCTGGCGATCGTCGACGATCATATTCGACGCCACTATCATCGGCCGATCCCGATGGATGAGCTGACCGGGCTCAGCGGCATGTCGGTGGCGCAGATCGAACGCTACTGTAAGCGGATCTTTCACCTCACGCCGCGGCAGATGATCCATAAGGTCCGGCTCGAAAAAGCCACCGAGCTGCTGGCGGGAGATACGCCGATTACCGATATTGCGCTGCAGTGCGGCTATACCGATCACAGCGCCTTCAGCCGCCAGTTTAAGGCGATGACCGGCTCGACTCCCCGCGATTTCCGCATAACCCTGGCGGGCTAACCGCCGGCTCACGCTTTTGGCGACTGTGCTAATTTCGTCATCGTATTGGCAGAAAACCCACAAGCCGCCGGGACCATGACGCGTCAATCTGTCAGTGAATATTCACCAATCATTCACTTTGACTTAACAAAATGACGACAAGGAACCGAGCATGAGCAAAAAAGCGATTCACTGGAGCGGCGTATTTCCGGCAGTCAGCACGCAGTTTCGTGGTGACTATTCTCTCGATTTAGACGCCACCCACGCGGTGATGAAAAACCTGGTGAAAGATGGCGTTTCCGGGCTGGTGGTGTGCGGCAGCGTCGGGGAAAACACCTCCCTGAGCACCCAGGAAAAGCTGCAAATCATTGAAGCGGCGAAGGACGCGGCGGGGGGAAAAATCCCGGTTATCGCCGGCGTCGCTGAATTCACCACCGCCTTCGCCCAGAAGATGGCGCAAGAGGCGGAGCGCGTGGGCGTCGACGGAATTATGGTCATGCCCGCGCTGGTCTACTCGTCAAAGCCGCATGAAACCGCCGCCCATTTCCGCAGCGTCGCCACCGCCACCGACCTGCCGATAATGGTCTACAACAACCCGCCGATTTACAAAAACGACGTCACGCCGGAGATCCTCGCGACCCTAACCGACTGCGACAACATCGTCTGCTTTAAGGATTCATCGGGCGATACCCGCCGCTTCACCGACCTGCGCAATACCGTGGGCGATCGCTTCGTGCTGTTTGCCGGCCTTGATGACGTGGTGGTTGAGAGCATTGCCGTCGGCGCCGAGGGGTGGATTTCGGGGATGTCGAACGCCTTCCCGCGCGAAGGCGAGACGCTGTTCCGCCTGGCTATCCAGAAACGCTATGACGAAGCGATGGCGCTCTACCGCTGGTTTATGCCGCTGCTGCACCTCGACGCGCGTCCCGATCTGGTGCAGTGCATCAAGCTCTGCGAAGAGCTGCTGGGCCGCGGGAGCGAAGTGACCCGTCCGCCGCGCCTGGCGCTGGAAGGGGAGACCCGCCGGCAGGTGATCGCGATAGTCGAGCAGGCCATGGCGACGCGCCCGGCGCTGCCGGACGTGGGCCTGTAGGCCGGGGAGCGATGATGAGCGAAAAACAGATAACGGCGGGGCAACAGTTTATCGCCGGCCGCCGCGTAGCCAGCGGTGAAGCGACGCTGCTAAGCCTGCGGGCGGCGGATGGCGCGGCCACCGGCCACCGCTTCTACCCGGCCTCCCGCGAGGAGGCGGCGCAGGCGGCGCAGGCGGCACAGCAGGCGTTCAGCGCCTTTTCTCAGACTTCGCCCGAGCTGCGGGCGCGTTTCCTGCGGCGTATTGCCGACGAGCTGGACGCTCTCGGGGAGGATTTTTTTGCGATTGCCCACGAAGAGACGGCGCTGCCGCCGGCGCGCCTGCAGGGCGAGCGGGCGCGCACCAGCGGCCAGCTGCGGATGTTTGCCGACCTGATGGCCCGCGGCGATCTGTTCGGGGCGCGCATCGATACTGCCCTGGCGGAGCGCAAGCCGGCCCCGCGGCCCGACCTACGCCAGTACCAGACCGCGCTCGGCCCGGTGGCGGTCTTCGGCGCCAGCAACTTCCCGCTGGCGTTTTCCACCGCCGGCGGCGACACCGCCTCGGCGTTGGCGGCCGGCTGTCCGGTGGTGGTCAAAGCGCATCCCGGACATATGGCGACCGCCGAGCAGACGGCGCAGGCGGTGGTCCGCGCGGTAGAAGCGTGCGGCCTGCCCGGCGGCGTGTTTAACCTGATTTTTGGCACCGATATCGGCGCGGAGCTGGTGAGCCATCCGGCGATTCAGGCGGTGGGCTTTACCGGCTCGCTGGAGGGCGGACGCGCGCTCTACCAGCGGGTGCAGCAGCGCCCCCAGCCGATTCCGATGTTTGCCGAAATGTCGGCCATCAATCCGCTGATTATTCTGCCGCAGGCGCTGGCCTCCCGCGCGCCGCTGCTGGCACAGGAGCTGGTGGCATCCTTTACCCTTGGCGGCGGCCAGTTTTGTACCCGTCCCGGCCTGATCCTCGTGCTCAGGAGTGCGGACAGCGAGCGCTTCCGGGCGGCCCTCTGCGAGCAGGTGCGCGCCGCCGCCGCGCAGGTGCTGCTGAATGCGCCGACGCGCGAGCACTATCACGCGGGCGTTGCGGCGCTCGACGCCTGTCCCGGCGTGCAGCGTCTGGCCGCTGGCCAGGCCGCAGAGGGCGTGCAGGCGCAGGCCCTGCTGTATCAGGCGACGGCGGAACAGGTGATGGCCGCCGACTCTCTGCTCCAGCGCGAAGTCTTTGGCCCGCTGTCGGTGCTGGTGGAAGCGGCCGATGAGGCCCAGCTGCAGGCTCTGCTGCAGGGCCTGCAGGGGCAGCTCACCGCCACGCTGCACGCGGAGGCTGACGATCGTCAGCTGGCGTCGCGCCTGCTGCCGTTGCTTAGCGAAAAGGCGGGACGGGTGCTGTTCAACGGCTATCCCACCGGGGTCGAGGTGTGCGATGCGATGGTCCACGGCGGGCCCTGGCCGGCCACCACCGACGCGCGCGGTACCTCGGTCGGCACCCGGGCGATTGAGCGCTTTCTGCGCCCGGTTTGCCTGCAGAACGCGCCCGCCGCGCTGCTGCCGCCGGCCCTGCAGGATGCGAATCCTTTAAACCTGCTGCGCCTGGTGAACGGGCAGTGGACCCGGGAAGCGATTTCCCCACTCTGATTGATGAAAGGGCAACACCATGACCATTCATACTACGCATAGCAGTCAAACCCGCGTTGCTGAGTCGGGTAAGTTTAAAAAGCAGCTGACCTTAACCGACCTGACGTTTATTGGCCTGGGGGCGATTTTTGGCTCCGGCTGGCTGTTCGCCGCCAGCCACGTGGCGTCGATTGCCGGACCGGCGGGGATCGCCTCCTGGGCGATCGGCGGGTTTGCGGTGCTGCTGCTGGGGATCGTCTACTGCGAACTGGGGGCGGCGCTGCCGCGCGCCGGCGGGATTATCCGCTATCCGGTATTTTCCCACGGCGAGCTGATGGGCTATTTGCTGGGATTTATTACCCTCATCGCCTTTTCCAGCCTGATCTCTATCGAGATTGTCGCCGCGCGCCAGTACGCCGCGGCGTGGTTCCCGATGCTGACCCAGCCGGGCTCCAGCTCGCCGACGCTGCTGGGCTGGGTCGTGCAGTTCCTGCTGCTGTGCTTTTTCTTCGGCCTCAACTACTACAGCGTCAAAACCTTCGCCCGCTCGAACAACGCCATCAGCGTGCTGAAGTTTCTGGTACCGCTGCTGGTGGTCATCACCCTGTTCGCCTTCTTCAAACCGGAAAACCTGCATACTCAGGGATTTGCGCCGTTCGGCATGTCGGGAGTGGAGGCGGCAATCAGCGCCGGCGGCATTATTTTTGCCTATCTCGGGCTGACGCCGATTATCTCGGTGGCCAGCGAGGTGCAAAACCCCCAGCGCACGATCCCGGTGGCGCTGATCCTCTCGGTGGTGCTGTCGACGATTATCTACGTGCTGCTGCAGGTGGCGTTTCTCGGCAGCATCCCGACCGATATGCTGAGCGGCGGCTGGGCCGAGGTCAGCAAGCAGTTCTCGCTGCCGTATCGCGATATCGCCATCACCCTCGGCATGGGCTGGCTGGCGTTTATGGTGATTAGCGATGCGATTGTTTCCCCGAGCGGAACCGGCAATATCTATATGAACGCCACGCCGCGGGTGATTTACGGCTGGGCGAAAAGCGGGACCTTTTTTAAGGCCTTTACCCATATCGATAAAGAGTCCGGTATTCCGCGTCCGGCGCTGTGGCTGACCTTCGGCCTCTCTATTTTCTGGACCCTGCCGTTCCCGTCATGGGAGCAGTTAATTAGCGTGGTGTCGGCGGCGCTGGTGCTGAGCTACGCTATCGCCCCGGTGACCGCCGCCGGCCTGCGCCGCAACGCCCCGGATATGCCGCGTCCGTTCCGCGTGCGCGCGTTCTCTGTTATTGGCCCGGTGTCGTTTATGGTTTCGGCGCTGATCGTCTACTGGTCCGGCTGGACGACCCTCTCCTGGCTGCTGGGGCTGCAAATCGTGATGTTTGCGGTGTACGTGCTGTGCAAAAGCAAGGTGCCGGTTCATGCGGTGAGCTTCGCGCAGCAGGTGAAATCCTCGCTGTGGCTGATTGTCTTCTACGCCCTGATTATGCTCTGCTCGTGGCTGGGGAGCTTTGGCGGCACTAACGCCTTACCTCATCCCTGGGATACGATAATAGTGGCGGCGATGTCGCTGGGTATTTATTACTGGGGCGCGCGCAGCTGCCTTCCTCAGGCTAACTTTAATGGCGATGAAGAAGAGTAGAACAACGGCAAAGGAGAAGAGTATGGAGACGGTAACGCTGACGTTGCCAGAGGCTGAGGCGCTTTCCCGCGAGGTGCTCAGCGATAATGGCTTCAGCGAGAGCCACGCGGCGGCCGTGGCGCGTAACGTGACCGCCGGGGAGCGCGACGGCTGCGCTTCCCACGGCCTGTGGCGGCTGCTGGGGATCGTCGATACCCTGCGCAAGGGGAAGGTTTCGCCTGACGCCGAGCCGCAGATTGACGACCGCGCGCCGGCGGTGGTGCGGGCGGACGCCAACGGCGCCTTTTCGCTGCTGGCCTTTGAGCGCGCGCTGCCGCTGCTGTGCGCTAAGGCGCGCCACAGCGGTATTGCCGCGCTGGCGATTAACCGCTGCGTGCACTTCTCGGCCCTGTTTGCCGACGTTGAGCCGCTCACCGAGGCGGGGCTGGTGGGGCTGGCCTGCACGCCGGGCCACGCGTGGGTCGCGCCGGCGGGCGGCAGCCGGCCGCTCTTCGGCACCAACCCTATCGCCTTTGGCTGGCCGCGCGGCGACAGGCCGCCGTTTATTTTTGATATGGCAACCAGCGTGGCGGCGCGCGGTGAGATCCAGCTGCATCAGCGCGCCGGGAAGGCCTTGCCGGAAGGCTGGGGAATCGACGCCGAAGGAGAGCCCACCACCGATGCCGCCGCCGTTCTCGACGGGGCGATGCTGACCTTTGGCGGCCATAAGGGATCGGCGCTGGCGGCGATGGTGGAGCTGATCGCCGGGCCGCTGATCGGCGATATGACCAGCGCGGAGTCGCTGGCGTGGGATAAGGGCGCGGGCGGGCTACCGTACGGCGGCGAGCTGATCCTGGCGCTCGATCCGCAGCGCTTTCTCGGGCCGCAGGCGGACGAGCACCTGGCGCGGGCGGAGACGCTGTTTGACGCCATGCGCTCGCAGGGCGCCCGGCTTCCCGGCGAGCGCCGCTTCGACCGTCGTCAGGTCAGCGAACGCCAGGGGGTGACGATCGGGCGTTCGCTGTACGAGGAGATTGTCGCCCTGCGGCGTTAGGCGATTTATCCGGCGATCCGGCGCTTAGCTGCGCCGGGCGCGGGCCGTCATCCGGGCTGAATCAGAACAGGGTATCCAGCTCTTCCAGCAGGTTGTAGTCGTCGTCGACCAGCAGCAGCGCCTTCCATTTGTCGAAGGTCAGACACGGATGCGAGGTGCCGAAGACCAGGATATCGCCAACCTGCACGTCGCTGCCCGGCGCCAGGCGCAGCATGCAGTGCTGATCCATGATCCCGACGCTGACGATCTCCTCCGCGCGCAGCGCCAGCGGCTCGCCGTTGCGATAGTGGGCGATAGGCTGCGGCAGTCCGGCATCGAAAGCGCAGTCGCGCTTGCCGAAGTTAACCACCGCGCGATCCGCTTCCGGAACCGACTGCACCATCGCCATCAGCTCGAGGGCTGAGGTCAGATCGCCGGCCAGATCGCAGGCGATCGGATCCCGGGCGATCAGCGCCTGCTGAGCGTCATCGTAGATCCCCCTGTCGTGCGTGATGTAGCAGCCGGGGCGGATCGCAATCCGGCAGCGCGCCGGCTTTTTGGTCGCCAGCCAGATGTTGCACACCACGTCATACCACACGGTGCCCGCGCCGGTGAGGATAAACTCGCCGTTAACCAGCGGCTCCATCCGGCAGGCGAGGTCGGCGGCCTGGCGCAGCAGCGCTTCAACCTGCGGCTGCGGATCGTCCCCGTGCAGCACCCCTTCATACAGCTCCAGCCCGCGCAGCGTCAGGCCCGGCAGCTCCGCCGCGGCCTGCGCCAGCGCCAGCGCGTCCTCTACGCTTCGGCAGCCGCAGCGCCCACCGGGTACCCCAAGCTCAATCAGCACGTCCAGGGTTTGCCGGCGTTCGGCAAAAAAGGCCGACAGCGCGCGGGCATTAGCGAGGCTATCGATGCAGCAGATGAAATCGACGCTGCGGTAGTGGGCTTTCAGCTGCGAAACGGCCTGCATGTTGGCCTTGCCGACCAGCTGATTAACCATCAACACGCGCTGAACGCCGCTGGCCATCGCGGCGGCGGCCTGCCAGGCGCTGCCGACCCCGATGCCCCAGGCGCCGGCCCGCTGCTGGGCCTGAAAAATCCACGGCGTCATCGTCGTTTTGCCGTGCGGCGCCAGCGAGACGCCGCGGGCGTCGGCGTAGCGCTGCATCCAGGCAATATTGTTTTCCAGCGCGCTTTTTTTCAGCAGCGCGGCGGGCAGGCAGACCTCTTCCGCCAGCAGGTTTGCCGGCGATGTCATCGGCGCTGATTTATGCGGGACAAGCGTTGTGTGGTGGTATTTCATAACACTATCCTTTCAGGTTTTACGTTCGGATTTGTAATGGGTATCAGTTATAACTGTTTGATAAATATTATTTTAATACTTAATCATTATTCGTTGTGAATAAAAGTATCACAAAACGATCTGGGTTTTGCGTAGTTTTCCACTGTTTTTACGCCGTGTAAATGGTTAACTTGTCGGCATAGTCGAAAGGGAGTAATTGCTATGAAGGTTGACTGGCTTTTTAAGAACGTCACGGTCATTGACGGCGGCGGCGGGCCGCAGTATCGCGGCGACGTGGCGGTGAAGGGCGATCGTATTGTGGCTATCGCTCCGGCGCTGCAGGTGGCGGCAGAGCGCGAAATCGAAGGCCAGGGGCGCGTGCTGGCACCCGGCTTTATCGATGTGCATACCCATGACGATATTAACGTTATCCGGATGCCGGAATATCTGCCCAAGCTCAGCCAGGGCGTGACGACGGTGATAGTCGGCAACTGCGGGATCAGCGCGGCAATGGCGACCATGCGCGGCGCGGTGCCCGATCCGATGAACCTGCTGGGCGAGCAGGAGCACTTTATCTATCCCACCGTGCAGGCCTATGCCCACGCGGTGGAAGCGGCCCGGCCGTCGCTCAACGTCGGCACGCTGATTGGCCATACCGCGCTGCGTAATAACCATATGGACGATCTGTTCCGCCCGGCGACACAAACGGAGATTGCCGGAATGCGCGTCCAGCTGCGCGATGCTCTACGCCAGGGGGCGCTGGGCCTGAGCACCGGCCTGGCCTACGCCAGCGCGTTCCACTCCACCACCGAAGAGGTGATGACGCTGGCGGAAGAGCTGGCGGCGGAGAAGGGGATCTACACCACCCATCTGCGGTCTGAATTTGAGCCTATCCTCGAGGCTCTCGACGAAGCGTTTCGCATCGGCCGTCACGGCAACGTTCCGGTGGTGGTGTCTCATCACAAGTGCGCCGGGGCGAAGAACTGGGGGCGCACGCGCGAGACGCTGGCCTTCTTCGACGAGATGCGCCAGCGCCAGGAGATCGCCTGCGACTGCTATCCCTATTCCGCCAGCTCCTCGACGCTGGATATGAAGCAGGTGACCGACGAGTTCGACATCGTGATCACCTGGTCCGAGTCCCGGCCGGAACAGGCGGGAAAAACGCTCCGGCAGATCGCCGACGAGTGGCAGGTGAGCCTGCACGACGCCGCGGCGCAGCTGATGCCGGCCGGCGCTATCTACTACAACATGGACGAACAGGACGTGCGGCGGGTGATGCGCTATCCGGTGACCATGATCGGCTCCGACGGCCTGCCGAACGATCCGATGCCGCATCCGCGGCTGTGGGGCGCTTTCCCGCGGGTGCTGGGGCACTACAGCCGCGACGAGCAGCTTTTCCCGCTGACCACCGCCATTCACAAAATGACCGGGCTGTCGGCGGCGCGTTTCCAGCTGCCGGAACGTGGGCTGGTGAAAATCGGTTACTTTGCCGATCTGGTACTGTTTGACCCACAGACGGTGCGCGACGTGGCCAGCTTCTCCGATCCCAAGCAGCCGGCGGACGGCATTGAGGCGGTGATGGTCAACGGCGTCATGAGCTACGGCAGCGATAAAAAAATTACCGGGCGAGCGGGGCGTTTCCTGCGCCGCCGGATGGACTAAGGAGTTGAATATGAGCATTAAACGTTACGGCGTGGAAGGTGGAACCGGCACCGGCGGGCAGCATCTGCCGTTTGCCCGCGCGGTGGAAGCGGGCGGCTGGCTGTATGTCTCCGGCCAGACGCCGATGAAAAACGGCGAAGTGGTGGAGGGCGGCATTGTCGATCAGTCCCGGCTGGCGATTCAGAACTGCGTCGATATCATGAATGAAGCGGACTATACCCTTGCCGACGTGGTGCACGTGAAGGTGATCCTCACCGACTCGCGCTATTTCCAGTCTTTCAACAAAGTGTTCCGCGAGTTCTTTGGCGATAATCCGCCGGCGCGGATCTGCTGCGTGGCCGATCTGGTGGTGGACTGCAAAGTTGAAGTGGATGTGACCTGCTATAACGCTGCCCGCGTGTAAATAATAGCTCCCCGCCGCTGGCCGGGGAGCAGCCCATAACAATGTGAGAGTAGCGCCAGGCCGAATACATCGGCCGGCGCGACCAGGATTGCTTTGCCTTTTTTCGGCATCGTTACTATTAACTCATAATATTCAGCGGTACGAATATTATTTATTACGCCTGGATGTGAGCAATGAATAATATGTCATTCCTGATTTGGTTTTCCGTTTATGCCTGCGCGATGATCGCCTTAGGCTGGTACGTTTCGCGCAAGCAAAAGAACGGCGACGACTTTCTGCTGGGCGGGCGCTCCCTGCCGATGTTCCTGACGCTGGGGTCGACGGTCGGCACCATGGTCGGCACCGGCTCCAGCGTCGGCGCCGTGGGCTTTGGCTACAGCAACGGCTGGGCGGGAATGCTGTACGGCCTCGGCGGCGCGGTCGGCATTTTGCTGGTGGCGTGGCTCTTTGCCCCGGTGCGTAAATTTCGCTTTATGACCATGAGCGAAGAGATGTCGTATTACACCGGCGGCAGCAAAATTATTAAAAACCTGGTGGCGATCCTTATTTTTATTGCCTCGATCGGCTGGCTCGGTGCCCATATATTGGGCGGCGGTCTGTACCTCGCGTGGGCCAGCGGCATTGATATCAACGTCGCCAAAGTTATTATTGCGCTGGCCTTTGTGGTTTACGTCGGCATCGGCGGCTATTCGGCGGTGGTGTGGATCGACACCATTCAATCGATTGTCCTGTTCGTCGGCTTTATTTTAATGGCGATCCTCGCGGTCCATCACGTCGGCGGCTGGAGCCATATTCAGCAGGCGGTTGACCCGGCGGCCCAGAGCCTGTTTGCCGTCGATAAGCTCGGCGTGCTTCCCGCGCTCTCTCTGGCGGTGGTGATTGGCGTGGGGGTTCTGGCAACGCCGTCCTACCGCCAGCGTATTTACTCGGCAAAAACCGTCTCCTCCGTGCGCCAGTCGTTCACCATCACCGGCCTGCTCTATCTCGGCTTTTCGTTCCTGCCGGCGATTATCGGCATGGCGGTGTGGACGATGAACGCCAATCTCGAAAACAGCGGCTTTGCCTTCCTGTTTGCCACCCAGGTCCTGCCGCCGGTGCTGGCGATGGCGATTCTGATCGCCGGGATGTCGGCCAACATGTCCTCCGGCAGCTCTGACGCCATTGCCGCCGTCTCGATTATGCTGCGCGACCTTTACACCCTGGTGACCGGCCATATGCCCGCGCCGGAGAGGGCGATTCGCCTGTCGCGGATGTTCCTCGTGCTGGTTATCGCCCTGGCGCTGGTGTTCGCCCTGACCTCCAACGACATCATTAGCTACATCACCAAAATGATCTCGATGATTATGTCCGGGATGTTTATCTGCACCATGCTCGGCCGCTTCTGGACGCGCTTTAACTGGCAGGGAGCGGTCGCCGCGCTGGCCGGCGGTGCCGGCGCATCGGTCGCCGTGCTGATGGACAGCGACTGGCTGGCGTTCTGGGGCAACCCGTGTATTCCGTCGGTGCTCACCAGCCTGGTGGCTTCGGTGATCGTCACGCTGCTGACGCCGGCGAGCAGCATGAGCCGTGAAGAGGCGCTGGAGATGATTACCCGCGAGCGGGAAAGCACCCCGTCGGCACCGCCGCTGGCCATCGGCAAACGCAATACGTCGCAGGGCTAAGGAGGCGCAGATGCAGGACTATATTGCCGTCGACTGGGGCTCCACCCAGCTGCGCGGCTGGCTGATACGCGACGGGGAGTGCGTTGAAACGAAACAGCTGCCGTTGGGGATCTCCCGGCTTAACGGGCAGGCGCCGGCGGAGATATTCCGCCAGCACCTGGCGCCCTGGCGCGGCGATCGGGCGCTGCCGGTGGTGATGGCCGGGATGATCGGCAGCGACGCCGGCTGGTACCCGGTGCCGTATCTGGCCTGCCCCGTCGCCATCGACGCGCCGGGCCGCCAGCTGTTCAGCGTCGCTGAAAACGTGTGGATTGTGCCCGGTCTCAAGGTCGAACGGGCCGGGGACTACGGCGTGATGCGCGGTGAAGAGACCCAGCTGCTGGGCGCCGGGCAAATCGCCCCCGCCGATTGCTACATCATGCCGGGCACCCACAGTAAGTGGGTGCGGGTAGAGCGCGGAGTCGTGCAGCATTTCTCCACCGCCATGACCGGCGAGCTGCATCATCTGCTGCTGAGCCAGTCGCTGATTGGCAGGCAGCTTCCCGAGCAGCGGCCGGACGACGCCGCTTTTGAGCTGGGGCTGGAAAAAGGCATGGCCTCGCCGCTGGCGGGCGAGCTGTTTACCGCCCGTGCCGCCCGGCTGCTGGGGGCGCTGGCGCCGGCTTCGGTCAGCGACTATCTCTCCGGGCTGCTGATTGGTGCCGAGGTGGCGGCCTTTGGCGATCGCTACCGCAGCGCCGCCGTCACCCTGGTGGGCGATCCGGCGCTGACTGCCCGCTACCAGCGGGCAATGTCGGCGCAAGGTCGGGTCGTGCAGAGCTGCAGCGGCGATGAGGCATTTTTGAGCGGTATGGCGAGGATAATAGATGAACGCAGTTAAACTGATCGCGATTTTGCGCGGTATTGGCCCCGCAGAGGCGGCGGAACACGTTGAGACGCTGATTGGCGCCGGTTTTCGCTATATTGAAATCCCGCTGAATTCACCGGACTGGCGGCACAGTATTCCGCAGACGGTAGGCCGCTTTGCCGACCGGGCGGTGATTGGTGCGGGGACGGTACTTAACGTCGAACAGGTGGATTTTCTTGCCGCGGCGGGGGCGAAGCTGGTAGTGACGCCCAATACCCAGCCGGCGGTGATCCGCCGGGCGGTGGCGCAGGGGATGCTGGTCTGCGCCGGGTGCGCTACCGCGACCGAGGCGTTTAACGCCCTGGACGCCGGCGCGCAGTGGCTGAAAATCTTTCCCTCCTCCGCGTTCGGCCCGGACTATATTCGGGCGCTGAAGGCGGTGCTGCCCCCGGAGGTGCCGGTGCTGGCGGTGGGGGGCGTGACGCCGGATAACCTCGCCGCCTGGGTGCGGGCCGGGTGCGCCGGCGCGGGGCTGGGGAGCGATCTCTACCGCGCCGGGCAGTCGCCGGCGCGCACCCGCGAGCAGGCGGATCGCTTTATTGCCGCCGGCCGGGAGCTAGTCGCCTAGCGGCTGGCGGTCGACGCCGCCGCGGTGGCTGTCGAGCGCCAGCTTGATGCGCCGCAGGCGGTCTTTGGCCTGCGGCTTGTTGGCCATCGCCAGCTCGGTGGCTAACACGTCGACCATCGCCAGCATGGCGTAGCGCGAGGTGCTGGGTTTGAAAATATAGTCGTTTTCGCGCACCAGCAGCGGCAGCAGCAGATCCGCCTGCTCCGCCAGCGGCGTACCCGCCGGAGCGATGGCAATCACCTTCGCCCCGTACTGTCTGGCGATTGCCGCGCTTTCAATAATCTCTTTGGTATAGCCCCCCAGCGACAGCACGATGACCACGTCCTTCGGCGTCACCGCCGAGCTCATCATGCGTACCAGCAGGCCGTCGTTCTGGCTGACGACCGGCAGGCCGAGGCGAAACAGGCGATACTGGATCTCCTGCGCGCAGATGGTCGAGCCGCCGCCCATGCCGAGCGCCAGTATTTGCCGGGCATCGCTAAGCCAGGAGACGGCGCGCTTCAGCGCGTTAATATCCAGCGCCCGGCGGTTGGTCTCCAGGACGCCAATAATTGACTCGTAGATCCCCTGTACGCCCTCAAGGTCCGGGACATCCAGGATAAAGCGCTGCCCGACCGCCAGCGACTGCGCGAGCTTCATTTTCAGCTCGCGGACGTCCTTGCACCCCAGCGCCCGCGCAAAGCGGGTGACGGAGGCCTGGCTGGTGCTGGTCAGGCGGGCAATTTCGGCAATCGGCAGCTCGGCCGCGGCGGCGACGTCGTCGAGAATAAACTGGGCAATCCGCTTTTCGGTAACGGTCAGCTCGAGAAAGCGATCGGTGATGCAGGAGATGATATCAATCGAGTAGGCCATACGGGTATCAGTCGCTAAATGTGTAATGATACTTTGTACCATATTCAGGGTGGAAAAAGCAGCGCCGGAGCGGCAATGTGGGCTACAGCGCCAGGCGCATGGTGCAGCGGGTCTCCGGCAGCAGGCCGTGGCTTGTTTCCCGCTCCCTTTTAGCCGCCAGCCCGGACGGCAGGTGCTGCTCATCGAGCATGCAGAATCCCAGGCGGGTGTAGAACGGGGCGTTCCACGGAACTTCGCGGAAGGTGGTAAGCGTCAGCGCCGGATAGCCCATGCTGCGGGCGGTGTCGGCGACCCGCGTCAGCATCATCCGGCCAATGCCGCGCCCCTGCCACTGCTGATGGACGGCGATCTCCACGATAAACAGCGCATCATCGAGCGGCTCGCTCAGCAGAAAGCCAACGGGCTCGCCGCCGCCGATGGCCAGCAGGCTGTGGTCCGTTTCGAGATACTGATAATGCTCCCGGGCGCTGATGGCCGCGCTGTCTGCCAGCCAGGCGAGAGCGGGGATCTGACGAAAAGCCTGCGCCGCCGATCGCTCGATAGCGGGCAGCCGGGGAATATCGCTCTCCCCGGTCAGGCGCAATGTCACTTCGGCAGTTATAGTGTTAGTTTTCATCGCTTCAGCATAGCACTTTTGGGAGAAACGTATGGAGTTGACCGCCGTCCCCGCCACCTGCTTTAGCAGCGAACAGCTGACGACGATCCTCAGCGACTGCTTCGAAGATTATCTGGTACCCGTTGCGCTGTCGGTAGAGGTGTTTGTGCAGCGCTTCAGCTCTGAAGGGCTGAGCCTGCTGGATTCTTGCGTCTGGCTGGCGGGGGACACGCCGGCGGCAATCGCCATTATCACCCGTCGCGGCGATGCGGCCAGGCTGGCGGCGTTTGCCGTGCGGCCGGCCTGGCGGGGAAAAGGAACCGGCCGCTCGCTGATGGTATCGCTGATGGCCTCACTACAGGCCCAGGGCGTGCGGCGGATGTGGCTGGAGGTGATTCGCGATAATCATGCCGCGGTCGCGCTGTATCAATCGCTGGGCTTTCGCGTTCGTCACGGGCTTTGCGGCTATCTGAGCTCGCGGCCGGAGGGCGAGAGCGCGCCGGTGCTGGAGCAGTGCGATGTGCTGGCGCTGACGCGCAGGGCGGGGGCGGAAATTAACGGTCGGCTGCCGTGGCTGATGGACCCAGTGACCTTCAATACGCTGCCGTGCCGCGCGTTGACGCTTAATCAGCAGGCGTTCGCGGTGCTGGCGACGCTCACCGCGAAGCCGCAGCTCCAGCTGCTGTGGGTCGAACCTGCCGCCCGCAGCCGCGGCCTGGCGCGCGAGCTGCTTATTGCCCTTGCCCGGCAGTTCCCCGGTCTTGGCACCTCGGTCAGCGTTCCGCAGTCGTTTACGCCGCTGTTCAGCGCGGCGGGGTATGCGGCCCTGGCGCTGCAGCAGTATGAAATGAGCGTGGAGTTCCCCGCCGCGGCTTCTGCCGGGCGGTAAGATAGGGGATCGGGCGGTTTTGCGTCGCGGCGTCCGGCCCTCAGAGAGCCGGACGAGCGGGTTTAGCCTTCGCGCTTGACGATTTTTATATCCACCATGCCAATTCCCAGCTGGCGCGGCGCGTGGCCGAGAATATTGCCTTCGTTGGTGGACTGCGGGTCCGGCGGAACGATAATCAGCGTATCGCTGCGCGACGGGTTGTCGAAATGCAGCGTGGTGGTGGATACGTCGTTGGCCAGCGTTAGCGTCTGTTCGCTATCCCCAACGCGAACCGGGATCGGCTTATTGGCGTTGGGCCCGTAGGCCTTGGCGGTGATCACCAGATCGAATTTCTCCGGCAGCGGGTTCTTAAACTCGATTTTGACTTCGCTACCCAGCTGCGCGTTGGACCAGCGGCCCCAGGATTCCGGCCGGGAGATGCCGCTAAACTGCTTTACCTCCTCCGGCGCGCCGGCGACGTTAAACACGAAGCTGTCGGCCTTGTAGCGAATATCGTTATCGACAATTTTCAGCGTGTCGACGTTGCCTTTGTAGCGCTCCATATCGATAAGGGTATCTTTAAACGCCGTTTTCCCCTGCCACTGGGCCTTATCGACGCGCTGGACGGTCTGCTCGCCGCCGAGCTGGCCCTGCGATACGCACCAGTCGGTAGAGAGCGCCAGCTCGCTGGACCACAGCTGGCCCATCTTGTAGCAGCGGTCGATCCAGACAAAGTTATCGCGCGGGGCAAAATCGGCCAGCTGATAGCGCAGCGGCGCGGAGTATTCGCTCTCCGGCAGCGGCTCGACGCGTTTATCGGAGACCCGCAGCAGCAGCGGCAGGCGGAAGTGGCTGCCGGAGAAGGAGACCATGCTCTTCTGCGCGTCGACGGTGAAGTTTTTCATCTCTTTCGGGAAGTTCCACAGGCGGATGACGTCAGGCTTCCAGGCCAGCACCTTATCTTTCATATTGAGGAAGATGCCGGAAAGCGACTGCCCGGAGAGGCTGCTGCGGCCGAGGCCGATGTAGTTATCGCCGCCGAGGATATCCAGCACCGTGGCGCCGTTGTCCATAGTATTACGCTTCACCGCCAGCGTATCCTGCTGCGGCTGGTCGCCGCGCAGCACAAAGAACAGGTTGCTGCGATCCTGCTTGTTCAGGTATTCCCAGGCGGTGTTTTTCATCGCCAGGTGATCGGAAGAGACCACGATCACCGTGTTTTTGAAATAGGGCGAGGCTTTGATCTTCTCGATAAGCGCCGCGATATGCTCCTGGCTGCAGCTTACCGCGCTAAAGGAGAGGTTCTTTTTACCGCCCATTTCATAGCTTTTTCGCTGGCAGGTGCGGGAAATAAAGCCGTCAGGATGGTGGGTATCCACCGTCAGCGCAAAGAGCGAGAAGCGTTTACCGGACTGCGAAAGCTGTTCGAATTTTTTCCAGGTTTCATCCAGCACGGTGTCGTCGTAGAAGCCCCAGTCGTTGCGGTAGGCGGGGTCGGCAACGGTGGTTTTCAGCTCTTCAGCGCCGTACAGGTGATCGAAGCCGTGGGACTTCAGGAACACGTCTTTTCCGGCGAAGCGCAGGTTGGCGCCCTGCACAAAATAGTTTTCGTAGCCGGAGTTTTTCAGAATGTCGCCGAGGCAGATATTCTGCGGGAAGAAGCTGGAGACCGAGGCCGAGGCGTTGCCTTCAAACGGCGCAAATAGCGGAATACCGCACTGCGAGGCGACCATCCCGGCGATAGTGTAGTCGGTACCCGGCAGCTGCACGGTGTTGCTGAAATCGAGGCCTTCGCTTTTCAGTTTGCCGAGCTCGGGCGTCAGGTTGGGAAACGCCTCGTTATCAAAATAGGTGCGCTCAAGGCTTTCGCCGTAGATATAGACCAGGTTGAGCTGGGGGTTAGCGATGCTTTTCGACGGCTCTTTATAGTAGGCGACAAAATCCGGATCGCCGTCGCGGGACTGGGATTTCACCAGCTCGCTAATCTGGCGGAACGCCGGGCTGGCGTCAACGGAGGCCAGCGCGAGAACCAGCGCCAGCAGGCTATAGCCGAAGTGGTGAGGATGATGACGGCGTCGACGGAGTATCCAGCCCAGGGCGCTGAAAACGCTCACCAGCGCCACGACAATCCCGGCGCCGGGAAGGATATATTTGCCGACGCCCGCGCCGGTCAGGCTGTTGGTCAGGGTATAAAGCACCGCGTCATTAATGCCGTCGCCGGTGAAATAATCGCTGGCGTAGAGGGTGATGTTGAGGACCACAAACAGGCCCAGCACCGTTAGCGTAGCGGCAAACCACCAGGTATTGCGACCGGCCTTCAAGGCATAAATCACCACCGAGGTGAGAAACAGGGCGATGGATAACAACTCTGACACAGCTTACCCTCATTAGCGCCAGCTGACCGCTAGCCGAATAGATCACTTTCCACGATATACTGTAATGGCAGCGCCATATTGCTGCAATTGTAGAGTCATGAAACTGTGCTGTGGTTCAGAATTGGTTTATAAATCGGTATTTTTGAGCGACGTCTCATCCTTCCCGACGGGGGAAAATGAGACCATCAATGTTAAAAAATGGGGCTGCGGCCGCGTTGGCCAGGCAAAGGCGCCAAACGCGGCATCTGGGGAGAGGATCAGGAGAGGAATTTCGCGCCCTGTTTGAGAACCAGATCGCAGGCCTGCGTTTTGACTTTTTCCGCCAGCGGGCTGCTGCCGAGGGTGCTCAGGTTAAGCTGCTGGCCGTTATTGCTGTTCAGCAGACCCTGTAAACCTTCAAGATAGCCGGTGTCCTCTTTCTGTTTTTCCGGAGTGCCGAGGCCGAGCTTATCCAGCACCTGGTTTTTGACGTTTTCGGTGTTGGTCACCGAGGAGAGCTTCTGCTTCGCGCAGTACGACATAATGCCGGCGGCATTATTCATGCTGCTGGCGGTCAGCGACTGGCTCCCGCCGTTCAGCAGGCCGGTCAGCGAGGACATCGACAGCGCGCCGCTTTGCTGCGAGCCGCTTTGGCTGCTGAGCTCGCTGGCGGCGCTGGAGAGAGAGTCCTGCCACGAGGCAGCCTGCGCGCCGGTGACAAGAAATGCTGCGGCAGCGATGCTGCAGCGGAACAGGGATTTAGCAGATTTCATAAACGGTACTCTTCGTCGTTATATAAGAATTTCTCGAGTATAACGCCGCCTGAGATCGGAAATATCTTAATACTCTTTGCCGGTAACCCGGTGACGATAGCTATCCCAGTTGAAAATCACCCACAGGCTGTTGCCGAGGCGCATGCGGTCCATCACGCGCTCGCCGAGCAGTTTGTTCATCTCATCCATATTGCTGTTGGTTAACATCCCGGTCGGGCGCTTTGATGAGGAGCGGCGATCGACGATCTGATTGATGATCACCTTTTCATAGCGCGATTCGGTTTGCATGCCGATCTCATCGATCACCAGCAGATCGACCCGGCTGAGATCGTTCAGCAGCTGCTCCTCGCTGATCTCCCGGTTGCCGAAGGTATCCTTCATTGCCGACATGATGTCGGCGACGGTAATGATCAGCACCGATTTACCGCGCAGCAGCAGCTCGTTACAAATGGCGGCCGCAAGGTGGTTTTTACCGGTGCCGGGCTTGCCGGAAAAGATAAAGCTGGCGATGTTGCCGTCGAACTCTTCAACGTACTGGCGCGCTCTGGAGAGCGCGTTCATCTGGCCTTCGCACTCTACCCGGTAGTTCTCAAACGAGCAGTTCTGGTGCAGCGGGCGGATGCCGGAGCGGTTAAACGTCCGCTGCATTTTCATCGCCCGGTTCTCCCGCTCGAGGGCTTCAGAACGCAGCTTGCCCTGCTCTTTCTGCCACGCCAGCAGCTCTTCGCCGGTTTTAAACGCCGGTTCGATATGAGCAGGCATCATTTTTTGCAGGCGCTTCATCAGCTCGCCAACGTTTTTCATGCTCATCCTCGGAACCCTCGTGGAATATGGTTATCCGGCTCGCTGACCGTATTCACATCACGACGCGGCTGGCCGCCGTTGCCGGCACGACCGATTTGCACGCTACGCGCCAGCTTCTGCTGCCACTGCACGTGATGAAAGACTTTGCCTTCCGCCTGCCAGTAGGCAACGAATGCCGCCAGCTCTTCCGGCGTCACCGGCTGGCTGAGGGCGATCCCCCACAGCGCCGCGAGGCGCTGAAAATCGGCGTCCGGCTGCCAGTCGGCGTACATGGCGAATTTGCCCATAGGGATCGCGGCCGGCGCGGCGGTCGGCTCGTCAAAGAACTGCGTATCAAGCGCGATATCGCTGCCGGGGCGTGCCAGCTTACTCTCCAGCTCAAGCAGCTGGGCCAGACGTTCCGGCGTCAGCGCGTAGAAGGCGGGAGCATTGTTGGCAAAAACGGCAACGGCACCGCCGGCCGATTTTGCGAGAATGGCCGCAGGATCCTGAATGAAATCATCCAGGCCGCTAAAATCGGTAGTTAAAATTCGCGAAGACATAACACTATCTCAACTCTGAACAACGATAGAGAGGGGGAATAGCACACATAGTAGCACAGCGCCCGGCCGGGATGGAGCGGCTGACCCATCCCGGCGGCGCGGCTTGCTATACCCGCGGACGCTTGCGGTACAGCCACAGGCCAGGAATAGAAAGGCCGATAGAGAGCGCACCCACGATAGACGATGCCTTTAAAAAGTTGCTTAACAGCATAATCATCATCTCTTCAGAATAACCAAAATGACTGATTTTGACCGCCGAGATCATCGCCGTATAGGCGGATATGCCGGGGAACATCGGGATCACCGCGGCAACGGTAAAGATCTTCGGGTGGGCCAGGTACCAGCGCGACCACTGAATGCCGATACAGCCAATCAGCAGGGCGGCAAGGAAGGTGGCCCACTCGATGTTAAAGCCCGCCGTCATCATCACCATTCGTGAACCGTGGCCAATGGCGCCCAGCAGCGCGCACCAGCGCAGCGCCCGCTGCGGGACGTTAAAGACCATCGCGAAGCCAACGGCAGGGATGGCCGCCAGCGCCATGTCCTGAGCCAGCGCAAACAGATATGTGATTATGCCCATCCGCGCAGCCCCCACATGGTCATCGCCATCACCACGCCAATGCAGGTAGCAAGGGTCAGCAGGCTGGCGAGCGCCCAGCGCGCAAGGCCGGTGTTGATATGTCCTTTGAACATATCCGCCACGGCGTTGATCAGCGGAAAGCCGGGCACCAGCAGCAGCACGCTGGCGGCCATCGCGACGGTGGACGTGCTGGCAAACGTCGGCAAGCGTAGCATCAGCCCGGAGATAGTGGTGGCCACAAAGGCGGTAATGCAAAAGTTAATCTGCGGATGCATCGAGCGGTGGGTCAGCAGCTGGCGGATATACATGGCGATAGTGCTGGCGCAGAAGGTGACCAGCGCCCCGTCCCAGCCGCCGTTGTTTAATTTGCAGAAGCACGCGCAGGAGAGCCCGACCATCAGCACCAGCAGCCAGCGCGGGTAGCGCAGCGGTTTTATCTGGGTGAAACGCTTTTCCACATCTTTATAATCCAGCAGCTTATGCTCGGCAAGGATCACAATATGCTGCACTTCGGTCACCACGTGCATATTAATACCGCGATCGGTATTCTTGCGCGTCGAGGTCAGGCATTCGCCGTCTTTGATGGTGGTGAGGACAATCGCATTCGATGAAATGGCGCTCTCGACGCTGTCCATGCCTAACGCCCGCCCCAGGCGAGTAGAAAGCTCCTCAACCAGCGCGCTCTCCGCCCCGTGTTGCAGTAAGAAAAGACCACACTGAATGCACAATCGCGTAATTGCGCGCTGAACTGTCCGATCTGCTTGCATAAATACCTGCCGTCAGTAACGCCCGATGCCGTAGTGTCCGTCGCTACTTTAACCTGAACTCTCGCTTTGCCTGAGGGGGTCGGGATCAAACAATGTGCAAAAAGCCGCCTCCCGGCGGCATGGATAAATTTTGAACCGCACCACACTTTGCTAAAACTGTTGAAAAGTGCAGTTTTTGCCGCCGTTATTGCCTTCTTTTTGCCGCCTGACTTATCAAAAATGCACATGAGAACTTTTAATAAACAAAAAACAAACAAATAATTAACCATTCGAGAGCGAGACACTCTTATGAAAACTCAGGTCGCGATAATCGGTGCCGGCCCCTCCGGGCTGCTGCTGGGGCAGCTGTTGCATAATGCGGGGATTCGAACCCTTATCCTCGAAAGGCAGACGCCTGAATATGTCCTCGGGCGGATCCGGGCCGGTATCCTCGAAAGCGGGACCGTCGATCTGCTTCGTGAAGCAGGCGTGGCGCAGCGGATGGACGCGGAAGGGCTGGTGCATCACGGGGTTGAGTTTTTGTTTGAGGGGCAGCGCGTTCCGCTCGACCTGACGGCGCTCAGCGGCGGGAAAAGCGTGATGGTGTACGGCCAGACCGAGGTGACCCGGGATTTAATGGCGGCCCGCGCCGACTGCGGGGCGCCGATCGTTTACGGCGTCAGCGACGTGGTGATTCACGATGCGAAAAGCGATCGGCCGGCCATCACCTTCGTCAGCGGCGGGGAAACGCACCGGCTGAGCTGCGATTTCATCGCCGGCTGCGATGGCTTTCACGGCGTGTCGCGGCAAAGCATTCCGCGTGAGCTTCTTAAAGAGTATGAAAGCGTCTGGCCGTTTGGCTGGCTGGGGATGCTGGCCGATACGCCGCCGGTGAATCCCGAGCTGATTTATGCCCATCATCAACGCGGATTTGTTCTCTGTAGTCAGCGCTCACTCACTCGTAGCCGCTACTATTTACAGGTACCGCTCAGCGATAAGGTGGAGCAGTGGTCGGACGAACGCTTCTGGGAAGAGCTGAAGAACCGCCTGCCGGACGAGCTCTCTACAAAGTTAGTGACTGGTCACTCACTTGAGAAGAGCATCGCGCCTTTGCGCAGCTACGTGGTGGAGCCGATGCAGTACGGCAGGCTTTTCCTCGTCGGGGATGCGGCGCATATCGTGCCGCCAACCGGGGCGAAAGGGCTGAATCTCGCCGCCTCAGACGTCAACTATTTGTGGCGGATCCTGCGCGAATACTATCACCACGGTCGTGACGACCTGCTGGCCAGCTACTCGCGTTTTGCGCTGGATCGCGTGTGGAAAGGCGAGCGATTCAGCTGGTTTATGACCCGCCTGCTGCATGATTTCCCGCAGCAGAGCGAGTTTGATAAAAAAATGCAGGCGGCCGATCGCCGCTATTATTTTGGCTCACGTGCCGGGCTGACCACCATTGCGGAAAACTATGTCGGTCTGCCAATGGAGCGCGTGGCGTAGCGTTGAAAAGGGCAGGAGTCGCGATGCAGACAGCGAATAGCGTTCCCGTGTTTAAGCTGTATGGGGAAGAACGAGACTGGCCGACGCCGGATCTCCTGCACTGCGAGTCTATTTTGCAGCGCAGCAGCCTGTACGAATGGCATATCCGTATGCATCAGCACGCCGAGCTGGTACAGCTGCTGTATCTCCATAAGGGAAGCGCTGAGATCGAGATTGAGGGCGTGACCACCGTGATGACGGAAGCCTGCATCCAGGTGGTACCGGCGCTGTGCGTTCACGGATTTCGCTTTTCACCGGGCACCCAGGGATTCGTGCTCTCGCTGGCGCTGCCGCTGCTCAGCCGTTTTGAAAACCAGTTTGGCCGCCAGCTTGATGTGCTTAGCCAGCCGCAGTGCGTGCCGGTCAGGCGCTCCCGAGGCCACGTTCGGGCGCTGTTTACGGCGCTGCGCGAGGAGTACTGTGAAGATCTTGATGCGCGCGAAATGATGCTCCATTCGCTGCTCGGCGCGCTGCTGGTGTGGCTGAACCGACGCTGCCTCCCGGCTCCGGTAGCGGCAGACAGAGCGGAGAGGAAACGCAGCGCCATGCGTCACTTTTCTCGTCTGATTGAGAGCCACTATCGCGAACATCTCCCGCTGGCAGAGTACGCCAGGCGGGTGGGTATATCGGCGACGCACCTTAATTATTTGTGCCGTGAATTTCATGGCCGCAGCGCGCTGGAGGTGTTGCACCATCGGCTGATGCTTGAAGCGCGGCGTAATCTGCAGTATACCGGGATGACGATAGCTCAACTATCTGATTATTTAGGCTTTTCCGATTCAACCTACTTCTCTCGTTTTTTCCGACGCTACAGCGGCGTGTCGCCAAAGGCCTTCAGAAATAGCATCAAATGAAATAGCGTTATTCTGCTCCGTAATAAATTACCTTTCCTAACTTTGATTTTAAATTTTTCTAACTTATTGAGCGTTATTGCCTGTGTTAGCGTTGATGGTTGGCAAGGTCAGGCTCAATTCCTCGCCAGACTAATAAAGATCTATCTGGCACAGTAATATAACGGCCGCCAAATTATTCATCTTTATTGTTAAAGGCGCGAGTCTTCGATGGGAAGCGGAGGGTTTATGTTACCGGGACAGGGTAAATACGGCATTATTATCAGTAAAATACCGGTTATGCAGCGTGGGCTGAAGGCAATTGCCGGGGAGCACCTTCCCGAATACGCCTTCGGCGTTTGCGGCTCTCCGGAGGAGCTGACTCTGCTTCAGCTGCGGCAGGCGGTGCTGGTTATCGCTGATTTATCAGGTGAAAGCCATCAGCTCCGCGAGGTGTGCGGGGAGTATCACTCATTGATGACCCAATATAGCGATATTCATTGGGTCTATATGGTTGGCCATGCCTGCGATCTCCAGGCCATGGAGATATTAGTCTGTGCGCAAAGCACCCTCGTTTCCAGCCACGAGTCCGTAAAACATCTGCTTGAGGTTATTCACGCGGACGGCACGACGCGGGAGAGAATCAGCCAGACGCTCTTATCCGCCGCGTCAGGAAATAGTGAAGAAAATTGGCCAACGGCAATTTTTCTGACGCTTTCTGAACGTAAGGTTTTACGTTTGCTGGCGAAAGGCTGGGGAATTAACCAAATTGCCGCGCTGCTGAAAAAGAGTAATAAAACGATTAGCGCGCAGAAAAATAGCGCTATGCGCCGCCTCTCTTTGCGCAGCAATGCGCAGATGTACGCCTGGATTAATAGCGCTCAGGGAATGAAGGAGCTGAATATCTACGCCGCTTTTGGAGAACAAAAGCAATGGGAAAAAACACCTCACCTCGATATATCGCTGTTGTAGAAAAATGTATGCTGACCGAGCTGGCGCTGCGCCATATATTAACCGGCGCGGGAGCAGGTAATTATATTGTGCGGTTTTTTAAAGATACCCAATCGCTGCGCCAGACGCTGCAGTCGACAAAAGCTATCGCCGTTATTTTTTCACTTTTCAGCAATCGCCTCTTCCGCATGGAGAGCCTGCTTTTTCTTCATGAAATCGCCTGTTCCAGTCCTGAAATACGGCGCATCGTTTTAGCGCATGATAGCGCTGAAGCGCGTTTAGTCTGCCAGCTGACGCCCTCCATGCTGCACGGCGTGCTGAATAAATCGATCTGCCGCCTGCGCTTGCAGGAGCAGCTTATTCAGCTGATTAACCCGACGCTGCAGGCGGACGAGGCGCTGATTAACCCAGGGCCGGGCCTCGGCAGCCAAATTCTGAGCCCAACGGAACAGCATATTCTTCGCTATATGACCTACGGCTATTCGTTGCCAGAAATAGCGGCCCGGCTGGATCGTAATATCAAAACCATCCGCGCCCATAAGTTCAACGCCATGACCAAGCTCGGCGTCAGCTCAGATCTCGGCCTGCTGAGCGCGGCCGATATCCTGATGCATTTATCGGCTTTTGACGAGGATGCGGCGGAGGAGTGCCTCGAGTAACCCTCCGCCCGTTTTTACAGGCAAACGTCAACCCAGGTCGCGCCGGTGAGCTGGGCCATTCGGTCAGGAGAAATACGCACCGCGCTGTGGATGGCGCCGGCCGCGGGCAGGACTTCCTGATACTGCTTCAGCGAAATATCGCAATAGACCGTCAGCGGGTTTTCCAGGCCGAAAGGGCATACGCCGCCAACGGGATGCCCGGTTAGAGTGACGACCTCATCGCTGCTCAGCATGCGGGCCTTCGCCCCAAATGCGTCCTTCAGCTTTTTATTATCCAGACGCACGTCGCCGCGAGAGACGACAAGTATCACCCGGTCTTTCACCTTTAACGACAGGGTCCTGGCGATTTGTCCCGGCTCAACGTGATGCGCGGCGGCGGCGAGGGCCACGGTGGCAGTACTTTGCGTGAGCTCGATGATTTCGATATCGGGGGCGTGTTCGGCAAAAAACTGCCGTACGGACTGCAGACTCATTAGGATCTCCTGATTAATGCCCGTTTTAATCTGGCATAAGCCTCGCGGAGTGTAATATTGCCGGCTGATAATCGAGAATTTTTCCAATTTCTGGATCTTCTTCACAATCACCGCAACCGGTTACTGTAACCGGTTGCGGTTATGGTCGCTCAGATGAATACTGAATGGGTAACTTCCCTGCGTCACTTATAACAAAGAGCCGTGTATGAATCGTACTGACTTGAGCAGTATAGCTGGGCGAATGGCTAATGTGCTTTTTCGCTCACAGAACATGTTTCATCACAACGGCAGGATAATCGTTGTTGGGCCTGTTTCTATAGCCTGTCAGGAGGGCTGCTATGTCTGCTAACCATGCTGCGTTTAATCTGATATTCCGCTTTGTAGAAAATTATATTAGCCCTGTAGCCGGGCGAATCTCGTCGCAGCGCCACGTGATGGCTATTCGTGACGGCTTCATCTCGGCCATGCCGTTTATGATCGTCGGCTCATTTCTGCTGGTGTTTGCCTATCCGCCGTTTTCCCCTGATACCACCTGGGGCTTCGCGCGCGCCTGGCTGGATTTGGCAAAAGAGTTTGAAGGACGAATTCTGACGCCGTTCGATATGACGATGGGCATTATGTCTATCTACATCTGCGCGGCGATTTCTTATAACCTCGGCAAGCATTACGTAAAATCTCACCAGCTCGATCCCTTTATGTGCAGCATGCTGTCAATTATGGCATTCCTGCTGGTAGCAGCACCGAAAACGAGCGGCACTTTACCGGTGGATAGCCTCGGCGGAACGGGGATCTTTACCGCGATCCTGGTCGCGATCTATTGCGTCGAGATGATGCGCTTTCTGAAGGCGCATAACATCGGGATCCGCCTGCCGGATCAGGTTCCACCGATGATCAAAAACTCGTTTGACCTGCTGATCCCGGTGCTGGTGGTGGTGCTGACGCTCTATCCGCTCAGCCTGTTTATTCAGCATCAGTTTGACATGCTTATTCCGCAGGCCATTATGTCCGTCTTTAAGCCGCTGGTGTCCGCCGCGGATTCACTGCCGGCAATTTTACTGGCGGTACTGATCGGTCATCTGCTGTGGTTTGCAGGGATCCACGGAGCGGCAATCGTCTCCGGCATGCTGCAGATGTTCTGGCTGACCAACCTGGGTATGAACCAGCAGGCTCTGGCACATGGTGCGCCGTTACCGCACATCTTTATGGAGGCGTTCTGGACGTTCTTCATTGTGATAGGTGGCTCTGGCGCCACCATGGGACTGGTTATCTGCTATCTGCGCAGCCGCTCGGCCCATCTGCGGTCTATTGGCCGTCTGAGCGTGGTACCGAGCCTGTTTAACATTAACGAACCGGTTATTTTCGGCACGCCAATCGTCATGAACCCGGTATTCTTTATTCCGTTCCTGCTGTCGCCGATGGTGAACGCCGTGCTCGCCTGGGCGGCAATGAAGCTGGATCTGATCGGCCGGGTTATTTCGGTTGTCCCCTGGACTGCGCCGGCGCCGATTGGCGCAGCATGGGCGCTGGGCTGGGATTTCCGCGCGGCGATCCTGGTGATTCTTCTGGCCTGCGTTTCAGCCATCATCTATTTCCCGTTCTTTAAGGTATACGAGAAACAGCTGTTAGAGCAGGAGGCGGAAGAAGCCCAGCGCGTGGCGGAAGAGAGCCAGCAAACGGCATAAAAGCAGGCGGGCGGCGCTAAGGCCGCCCGCGTGAAAAAGGGGATTATTTTAGCGTACAGTCTCCGCACTGCTGGACGTCCGGCAGGCGGTAGCGCTGGCAGCAGGTACGCCGTACCAGCGCGCCTTCACGGATAACGACCGTACGCCATAGCGGGTTATCCCGGCCATCGGCAAACTGCTTTTCAAAGAAGCAGTGCTGGCGCAGAACCGCCACCCGCTCCTCTCCCAGCAGCGTCTTCATCTCACCCAGATACCAGTTAATCAAATAGCCGGTATTGCTCCAGATAAGCTTCGCGTTGATATCTCCGGTCGCTTCCAGCGCCTGAATGACCGGCTGCAGGGCGTCATTGACCAGCGTTTCTATCCGCGACTGCGGCGACTGCCCGCTACCGGCGGTGGCGGAGTGGACGTCGATCCAAAAGCAGGCCGCCCGGCCGGTTTCATGGAACTCGACGCGGAAATGCTCCGGCGCCAGGCTGATGGTTTGCTCTTCGCTTAACACGGCCAGCATCAGCGGCGGCACCAGCAGGCCGATATACCATTGCGCCCACAGTGAGAGCAGCGGTTTTTGTTCCCGCGGCAGCGTTGGCTGATTGCGATAGATATGATCGGAGTAGGTGGCCAGCAGGGAGCTCAGGGTAACCGGTGAGGACCACTCTGCAAGCGTCAGCGCGCAGGACGGGGCCTCTTCATCCAGACGGAGAAAGTCCAGCAGATGCGGGCGCAAGGCGGTGATTTTTTCCCGTATGGCATCCGCCAGCGCACGCTCAGCCGGCTGAAACGGGGCCTGCCAGATAATGTCGTTGCTGAATGGAATTGAACGGTAAGCCATCAGATCGCCAGATACAAATCTAAATGATAATGATTGCTGATACTAGTTGCTTGCGTAAAAGATGGCAAGATCTTTGTCCGCGCGGCGCTTCCCTGGCGGCGCGGAGGTGGGGTCAGCTGGCGAGGATAATATTACGGCCCAGGTTTTTGGCTTCATAGAGCGCGCTGTCGGCTCGCTTCAGGGCGCCGTCGATATCGGCGTCGATGAGCGGCGTCAACCCGATGCTGATGGTAACGTTGGTGGCGACGCTTTCATTAAACATATGGGCGATTTTCAGATCGTAGACCCGCTGGCGGATCCGTTCTGCTGCCTGCTGAGCGGTTTCCGCCGTGCTGTTGGTCAGCAGCACCATGAACTCCTCCCCGCCAAAACGGGCCACAATATCCCGTGAACGAACGGCGTTACGGATCGCGGCAGAGACCTGAATCAGCGCCTGGTCGCCCATCATGTGCCCGTAGTGATCGTTGTAGGCTTTAAAGTGATCGATATCCAGCAGCAGCACATGATGGCTATTCCCATCCAGGGCCAGGAGGGTATCCAGCCGGTTTTGCAAACCGCGGCGATTGTACAGTCCGGTAAGCGGGTCGAGCATGCTCAGGTCGTTCAGCGTATTACGCTCCTTCAGCAGCTTATCCATCAGCCCCTGGGTAAAGGTATCGCTGCGTTTCTGAATCAGGTTTTGCATCGTGATGCCGACAATGGGCAGCACGAAGCAGTAGAGCATGCGCAGCCACTGCTCGCCTTCCGCAAGGATTAGGCAGGCGACAAAAGTGGGGAAGGAGTGCAGGGTAAAGGCAATGATATTATTGGAAAAAGCGATTGCGCCAATAAACAGGACGCTTAACAGGGCGATCACCAGAAAGTTAAAATGCGGCGGTGGCATCATTGATGATTTTTCGCAAACGTGCCAGGCCCACAGAAGACCAAATATCAGAGAAATAAAGGAAATATTTATTCTGCGCTGGGCGAATTTCCAGTGCCATAACATTAAACCGGCGCTGCAGGCGAAAATCAGGGTGCAGGGCAGGGTTATGCTCACGACGGTAAAGAGCGGGCTGGCCAGGGATAAGAGTGCTGAAATCAAATTAAGGACTAAAAAAAGCCGTAAGGAATACTGATATTTTTTTTCGTAATGAGCTCGCCAGGATTGTGCAGTCATATGGGGGATATCATTATTAGTCGTTAAATTTCAAAATGATGGCTGCCAAAAATGAACAATAAAAAGCAATGCGCAATATAAGGTTTTTGCGAAATAATCAAATGTTTTAATATATAAGCGTTTCGCGCTTAATTTATCACCTTCATGAATGTATGTCATTACCGCAAACGTAAAGAATAAAGTATCCGCTCTGGTTAACATGACAAATGATAAAAGCTATCATATGATATTGGTTATCATTATCGTTATGAGAGGTGAAAAGATGTTGCAGCGGACTTTAGGCAGCGGGTGGGGCATGCTGCTTCCGGGCGCAGTCATTGCTGCTCTTGGATTTGCTGATTTGTCGCTGGATGCCTGGCGCGGGTTGGTAACCCTGGGACTGCTGATGTCTGCGGTGATGATCTGGCACCGACAGCTACGTCATTTCGTATTGCTGCCGTCATGCGTGGCGTTGGTCAGCGGGATTATGCTGATGACGTTGAATTTAAGGCTGATGGGGTAATTCAGAGGGAGAGTAAGAATATTGGTGCGAGGGGGGGGACTCGAACCCCCACATCCTAAGGACACTAACACCTGAAGCTAGCGCGTCTACCAATTCCGCCACCTTCGCACAGTATTCTTAATTTCGATATCGCCTCGTTGGTGCGAGGGGGGGGACTCGAACCCCCACATCCTAAGGACACTAACACCTGAAGCTAGCGCGTCTACCAATTCCGCCACCTTCGCACAGTGCGAGCGATATCTACGTGGATGATGGTGCGAGGGGGGGGACTCGAACCCCCACATCCTAAGGACACTAACACCTGAAGCTAGCGCGTCTACCAATTCCGCCACCTTCGCATACCATCGACACTATGAAAGTATCGTTACCACGGAGGCGCATTCTAGTGGTTTTCAGCTATTCGTCAATAGTTAATTGTGCTGGCGGAATTGATTGTTGCAAAAAGGCGCGGCGGGAGGCGGTAAAAGGCCGGCGACGCGTGGTTACGTCGCCGGGCGGTAGCGAGGCGCTATTTCTTCGCCTGGCGGGTCATCACGGTGCGGTAGACCTTAAAGCGGCCGGTCTGCGCGAGAACTTCGTGGAAGCCGAAGATTTCGTCAAGCACGTCCGGATAAGGCAGGAAGGCGTTAGCGACAATGCGCAGCTCGCCGCCGCTGCCGAGGTGGCGTACCGCCCCGCGAATCAGGGTTTGCGCCGCTTCCTGGCTGGTCTGCAGGCCGTCATGGAACGGCGGGTTGGAAATGATCATGTCAAACCGGCCGTTAACTTCGGAGAACACGTTGCTGGCGAAGACTTCACCTTCAATGCCGTTGGCGGCGAGGGTGGCGCGGCTGGCCTCTACCGCCGGTGCGCTGACGTCACAGAGGGTTAAGCGGACCTTCGGCGAATGGCTTGCCAGTACGGTCGCCAGCACGCCCGCGCCGCAGCCGACGTCGAGCACTTTGCCCTTGGTATGCGGCGTCAGCGTTGAGAGCAGCAGCTGGCTACCGACGTCCAGCCCGTCGCGGCTGAATACGCCCGGCAGGGTTTTAATCGTCAGGTTATCGAGCGGATATTCGCCCCAGTACTGCTCAGGGTCGAAGGTCGGCTGTTTTTCCAGGCGACCGTGATACAGTCCACAGCGGCGGGCGCTGTCAACTTTGGTCAGCGGCGCGTAGTCGGCCAGCATCGGCTCGGCGCTGCGCACGCCGCTGCGGTTTTCACCGACCACGAAAATATCGATACCGGTCGGCAGCAGCGACAGCAGGTTCATCAGCTGGAACTGGGCTTCCGGCTTGTTCTTCGGCCAGTAGTAAATCAGCGTATCGCAATCGGCGACGTCGCTGGCCTGCGCCACCAGGCCAAAGCTGGCGCTCTCGCCCATCTGGCGGCTCAGCACCTGCCAGTGGTGAAACTGCTGGGTGTGAACGCGGCTGGCAGCGGTGTCCAGACGTGCGGGCAGGTCATCCTGCAGGTCACCGGCAAACAGAACGCGGGCGGACTCGAAATCATCACTGTGGCGCAGCAAGACTTCACTTGCCGGGGTAAAAGCAGACATGAAACACTCCTTCATTAAGACTGGCGCCGATTATACACGTTATCCTTAGCGCTGCCTCTTTGTTGGCTGTCCCTGCGAGCGTCGCCGTATTCCGCCGCCGACAGGGCGGAGTTTGTTGGCGCAAATACGACGGATTTGCTATATTGCGCGCTTGATTAACAGGAGTGTTTCGCTATGACATCCCGACGAGACTGGCAATTACAGCAGCTGGGCATTACCCAGTGGTCGCTGCGTCGCCCCGGGGCGTTGCAGGGCGAAATCGCTATCTCACTGGCTGGGCATATTCGTCTGGTGATGGTGGCGGAAAATCCGCCGTCGCTCAGCGAACCGCTAATCGGCGACGTTCTACGCGCGCTGGCGCTGACGCCGGATCAGGTGCTGCAGCTGACGCCAGACCGCGTGGCGATGCTGCCGCAGAACGGCCGCTGTAACAGCTGGCGGCTAGGCACGGACGCACCGTTGCTGCTGGCGGGCGCACAGGTAACCTCGCCCGCTTTTGATGAACTTCAGACCAGCGCGCCTGCCCGTATGGCGCTCTGGCAACAAATCTGCGCACATGAACACGATTTCTACCCTCAACACGGCTGATTTGCCCCGAGCCTGGCAAATAGAAACCCGCGCCCACGCTTTTCCGTGGAGCGAGCAAACCTTCGCCAGCAATCAGGGAGAACGCTACCTGAATCTCCGGCTGGCGGTCGATGGTGAAATGGCGGCCTTTGCCATTACGCAAATTGTGCTGGACGAGGCGACGCTGTTTAACATCGCCGTCGATCCGTCCTTCCAGCGGCGCGGCCTGGGTCGCGAGCTGCTGGAACGGGTGATTGATGAGGTTGAAAAACGCGGCGTTGCCACGCTGTGGCTGGAGGTTCGCGCCTCTAACGCTGCGGCCATTGCGCTGTATGAAAGCCTGGGCTTTAACGAGGCGACCATCCGCCGCAACTACTACCCCACCGCCGACGGCCGTGAGGATGCACTCATTATGGCTCTACCGCTAAGCATGTAAGACAAGGTGATACGATGAAGTGGGACTGGATTTTCTTTGATGCCGATGAAACGCTGTTTACGTTTGACTCCTTCACCGGTTTACAGCGGATGTTCCTCGACTATAGCGTGACGTTTACCGCTGAAGATTTTCAGGACTATCAGGCCGTGAATAAGCCGCTGTGGGTGGACTACCAAAACGGCGCTATCACCTCGCTTCAGCTGCAGCACCAGCGTTTTGATAGCTGGGCCAGCCGCCTGAGCGTGCCGCCGGGCGAGCTTAACGATGCGTTTATGAACGCCATGGCCGAGATTTGTTCGCCGCTTCCCGGGGCGGTATCGCTGCTAAATGCGCTGCAGGGCAAGGTGAAGATGGGGATTATTACCAACGGCTTCACCTCGCTGCAGCAGATCCGTCTGGAACGAACCGGTTTGCGCGATCACTTTGATTTATTGATTATTTCTGAACAAGTCGGCGTCGCAAAACCGGATGCGCGGATCTTTGACTACGCCCTGGCGCAGGCGGGCGTTGCGGATCGTTCCCGCGTGCTGATGGTGGGGGACACCGCGGAGTCTGATATCCGCGGCGGCGTCAACGCCGGCCTCGCGACCTGCTGGCTCAACGCCCATCAGCGCGAGCTGCCTGAGGATCTCCGCCCGGACTGGACGGTAACCTCGTTAAGCGAACTGGAGCAGCTCCTGTGTAAACACTGATTGCCTCCCCCCCGTTGATGGGTAAAATAGCCGCAATTTTTCGTATTTAACATGCGTGGCCGGTTGCCGCGTTTACTAAGAAGATTCAATTATGACGTTGTCTCCTTATCTGCAGGAGGTGGCCAAGCGCCGCACTTTTGCCATTATTTCTCACCCGGATGCCGGTAAAACTACCATCACCGAAAAGGTGCTGCTGTTCGGACAGGCGATTCAAACCGCCGGTACCGTTAAAGGCCGCGGTTCCAACCAGCACGCGAAATCGGACTGGATGGAGATGGAAAAGCAGCGTGGTATCTCTATTACCACGTCGGTGATGCAGTTCCCGTATCACGGTAGCCTGGTTAACCTGCTGGATACCCCGGGCCACGAAGACTTCTCTGAAGATACCTATCGTACGCTGACGGCGGTGGACTGCTGCCTGATGGTTATCGATGCGGCCAAAGGCGTCGAAGATCGTACCCGTAAGCTGATGGAAGTAACCCGTCTGCGCGACACGCCGATCCTGACGTTTATGAACAAGCTCGATCGCGATATTCGCGATCCGATGGAGCTGCTGGACGAAGTTGAAAACGAGCTGCGCATCGCCTGCGCGCCGATCACCTGGCCGATTGGCTGCGGGAAGCTGTTTAAGGGCGTGTACCATCTCTATAAAGATGAAACGTATCTCTATCAGACCGGCAAAGGCCATACTATTCAGGAAGTCCGCATTATTAAGGGCCTGAATAACCCGGATCTCGACAGCGCGGTCGGTGAAGACCTCGCGCAGCAGCTGCGCGATGAGCTGGAGCTGGTGCAGGGTGCCTCCAACGAGTTTGATAAAGAGCTGTTCCTGGCTGGGGAAATCACCCCGGTCTTCTTCGGGACGGCTTTAGGTAACTTCGGCGTCGATCATATGCTGGATGGCCTGGTGGATTGGGCGCCCGCACCGATGCCGCGCAAGACCGATACGCGCGAAGTCCGCGCGGAAGAAGAGAAGTTCACCGGCTTTGTGTTTAAAATTCAGGCCAACATGGATCCGAAACACCGCGACCGCGTGGCCTTTATGCGCGTGGTTTCCGGGCAGTATGAAAAGGGTATGAAGCTGCGTCAGGTGCGTATTGGCAAAGACGTGGTGATTTCCGACGCGCTAACCTTTATGGCCGGCGATCGCTCGCACGTTGAAGAAGCCTACCCTGGCGATATTATCGGCTTACATAACCACGGCACCATTCAGATTGGCGATACCTTCACCCAGGGCGAGATGATGAAGTTCACCGGCATTCCGAACTTCGCGCCGGAGCTGTTCCGTCGTATTCGTCTGAAGGATCCGCTGAAGCAGAAACAGCTGCTCAAAGGGCTGGTTCAGCTCTCTGAAGAGGGCGCGGTACAGGTCTTCCGTCCGATCGCTAATAACGATCTGATCGTCGGGGCCGTCGGGGTGCTGCAGTTTGACGTGGTGGTTGCGCGCCTGAAGAGCGAATATAACGTGGAAGCGATTTACGAATCGGTCAACGTGGCGACCGCTCGCTGGGTCGAATCGACCGACGTGAAGAAATTCGAAGAGTTTAAGCGTAAAAACGAAATTCAGCTGGCTCTCGATGGCGGCGATAATTTGACCTATATTGCCCCGACGATGGTGAACCTTAACCTGACTCAGGAGCGTTACCCTGAAGTGATGTTCCGCAAAACGCGCGAGCACTAATCCCTTCTGGAGCGCGGTCTGAGCCGCGCTCTGCTCGATTTCCCTGCCGTTCCCACCGCTAAAGAAAGTTCTTAATTTTTTCCGTTGTCCCGTTTTTTTATGCATATTTCCCTCCTTCCTTACGACCTTCTACTATATTTAATAAGCAATTTTCAAAATGCTGGCTTAATAAACTACTTATTTTGCTTTACCGATATAGAAATAACGAGGAGATCACCATGACAAGACGAAAGAATACCAGCAAGCTGCTGGCGCTCTTCTTGGGCTCGGCTATGATCAGCGCCTCGGCATATGCGGACAACTCAACGACGGACAGCGCAAAGTCCGTTGCCAACAGCGCCGGGCAGGCTGTCGATAGCTCGATGAATAAAGTCGGCGACTTTATGGACGACAGCACCATTACTGCCAGAGTTAAGGCGGCGCTGATCGATGATAAAAGCATCCGCAGCACGGATATCTCGGTGAAAACTGAGAACAAAGCGGTCACCCTGAGCGGCTCGGTAGAGAGCACCGAGCAGAAAGAGCAGGCGGTCAAAATAGCGAAGGAGGTTAAAGGCGTCTCGACGGTCAACGACAAGCTGAGCGTCGCCAACGAGCAGCCTGCAAGCCTGAAGGGCTACGCTGGCGATACGGCGATTACCAGCGAAATCAAAGCTAAGCTGCTGGCCGACGATATTGTCCCTTCGCGAAAGGTGACGGTTGAAACCAGCGCTGGCACCGTGCGTCTGTCCGGGACGGTGGCATCTCGTCAGCAGGCAGAACGCGCCGTTGAGATAGCCAAAGCCGTCACCGGCGTAAAAACCGTGAAAAATGACCTCAGCGTCCAATAACACCGTTCAATAAATAAATTTTTTCGGCGACTGCCGTTTAATAGAGCACGACAGGGTTGGTGCCTGCGCGACCTGAGCGCGTAGAAAAGCGACCGTTATCCACTATGGTAAGGAGAGCATTATGTTTCGATGGGGCATTATTTTTCTGGTCATCGCCTTAATTGCCGCCGCTTTAGGATTCGGTAGCCTGGCGGGTACGGCAGCCTGGGCGGCAAAAATTGTCTTTGTCGTCGGTATTATTCTGTTCCTTGTCAGCCTGTTTACCGGGCGCCGGCGCCCGTAGATGCTAAGGCCAGAACGGCAGTAAGCGTATTGATGAAATAGTGTTTTACATAAAGCCAGTCTATATGACTGGCTTTTGCTGTATCAGGGGGTTAAAAATTGCGTTACCTTGAGGCGATAGAATAAGCAAACAGGAAGACAGAGTGGGGCATCGAATTCCCGTCACGCTTGGCAACATTGCGCCATTATCGGTTAAACCTTTTCACCCGGGCAAGCTTGGCCTGGTGTGTGAGGGGGGAGGACAACGGGGGATTTTTACCGCCGGGGTGCTGGATGAGTTCATGCGCGCCGGATTTAACCCTTTTGACATTATGCTCGGCACCTCTGCCGGGGCGCAAAATCTCTCCGCCTATATGTGCAACCAGCAGGGCTACGCGCGCAAGGTGATCACGCGTTACACTACCTCCCGCGAGTTTTTTGACCCGATGCGCTTCGTGCGCGGCGGGAATCTTATCGACCTCGACTGGCTGGTAGGAACCACGGCGCAAAAAATGCCTCTGGCGATGAGCTACGCCGAAGATCGGTTTGCGCAGGGCAAAGAGCTGTGGATGTGCGCCTGCCGCGGCGATGACTATACCCCTAACTACTTTTCCCCGACGCAGTCCACCTGGCTCGATCAGATCCGCGCCTCCAGCGCGATCCCCGGATTTTATCGCAGCGGCGTGATGCTTGACGGTATCAGCTATCTCGACGGCGGCGTCAGCGACGCGATCCCGGTGCAGGAGGCGGCAAAACGCGGCGCGCAGACGATTGTGGTGATCCGCACGGTTCCGTCGCAGATGTACTATACCCCGCAGTGGTTTAAACGTATGGAGCGCTGGCTCGGCGAAAGCAGCCTGCAGCCGTTTGTCAATCTGGTCCAGCACCATGAGGCCACCTACCGCGCCACCCAGCAGTTTATTGATAAGCCGCCGGATAAGCTGCGGATCCTCGAAATCTACCCGCAGAAGCCGTTAAAAAGCATGGCCCTGGGGAGCCGGCTGCCGGCGCTGCTGGAGGATTATAAAACCGGCCGTCAGTGCGGTCGCTATTTCCTGGCAACGGTGGGCAAGCTGCTGGCCGACCGCCCGCCGCTGCTGCGGCATATGCCGCGTCTCGCGGTGCCCGCGCCGGTGGTGGTGCCGCCGGCTTCCGTGGCCAACGATGCGCACCAGGCAACCCTGATTGACGCCGCGCAGGCCAACGATGCCAGCTTCGATAATGAGGATCTGGCGTAATGCGGCAGTTTATCGATACCCACTGTCATTTCGATTTCCCGCCGTTTGCCGATGATGAAACGGACAGCATCGCCCGGGCCGCGCGTGAAGGAGTGATGCGGATTATTGTTCCCGCCACCGAGGCGGACAATTTTCCCCGCGTGCTGGCCCTGGCTGCACAGCATGATGCGCTGTATGCCGCGCTGGGCCTGCATCCGATAGTGATTGAGCGTCATGACGAGAGCAGCCTTCAGCGGCTTGAGGCGTGCCTGCAGCAGCGCAGCGCGAAGGTGGTAGCGATTGGGGAAATTGGCCTCGATCTCTATCGTGAGGACCCGCAGTTCGATCGCCAGCAGGCGGTTCTTGAGGCGCAGCTGCGGCTGGCAAAACGCTATGATTTGCCGGTTATCCTTCATTCGCGACGCACCCACGATAAGCTGGCGATGCTGCTGAAAAAGCACGCTCTGGCGCGTACCGGGGTGGTGCATGGCTTTGCCGGCAGCCTGCAGCAGGCGGAGCGTTTCGTGCAGTCAGGATACAAAATTGGCGTTGGCGGAACCATTACCTATCCCCGCGCCAGCAAAACGCGTGAGGTCATGTCGCGTCTGCCGCTGTCGGCGCTGCTGCTGGAAACGGACGCTCCGGATATGCCGCTAAACGGCTTTCAGGGAGAGCCAAACCGCCCGGAGCAGGCGGCTCGGGTCTTTGCCACTCTGTGCGAGCTGCGCCAGGAGCCGGCGGATGCTATCGCCGAGGCTCTCCTGAGCAACACCGAAGCGCTGTTTGGCAGGCTATAACACCTCGCTTAACAAGCGAAACCCGCCCTCTGGGCCGTGGCGGCGGCAAAACTCACGCTACGGCTCCCTTGTTTGTGAAAATTCCATCATTCCCTGGTGTTGATTAAAATCGTTATTTTTCAATCTATAATCGCATAAACCCTCTTTCTTTAGCACAATACATGCGCGCTGGTGTCGAGTTTTACGTCGCCTGTATGTTATAATAATAACATTGTCGCACGATGAGGAATTCTGATTATGCTTAAAGAAAACTTGTCGCTGAGACGGTGAGTACTGGCATTTTTATGTGATTTACATCTCATTATGGTTATGCAAGTTAGTAATTAGTTTTCATTAACTGTGATGGATGTCGAAGTGTAGCGGCGAGGTGATGTTACAATAGTAACAGACTCGCAAGGTGACAAACTATTCAACCGGCAATACGCCGTCGGAGTATGAAATGACTGATTTATCTGCAAGCAGCCTGCGCGCATTGAAACTGATGGACCTGACCACCCTGAATGACGACGACACCAATGAGAAGGTGATTGCGCTGTGTCATCAGGCAAAAACGCCGGTCGGTAACACGGCCGCTATCTGCATCTACCCACGCTTTATTCCGATTGCTCGTAAAACCTTGAATGAGCAGGGCACGCCGGATATCCATATCGCCACGGTGACCAACTTCCCGCACGGTAATGACGATATCGATATCGCCCTGGCGGAAACCCGCGCCGCGATCGCCTACGGCGCCGATGAAGTTGACGTGGTATTCCCGTACCGGGCGCTGATTGCCGGCAACGAGCAGGTTGGATTCGACCTGGTTAAAGCCTGTAAAGAGGCCTGCGCGGCGGCTAACGTTCTGCTCAAAGTGATTATCGAAACCGGCGAGCTGAAAGAAGAAGCGCTGATCCGCAAAGCCTCCGAAATTTCCATCAAAGCGGGCGCGGATTTCATCAAGACCTCTACCGGTAAAGTGCCGGTAAACGCCACGCCGGAAAGCGCGCGCATCATGCTGGAAGTTATCCGCGATATGGGCGTACAGGAAACCGTAGGCTTTAAGCCAGCGGGCGGCGTGCGCAGCGCGGAAGACGCGCAGCAGTTCCTGGCGATTGCCGATGAGCTGTTCGGCGCACAGTGGGCTGACTCGCGTCACTATCGTTTTGGCGCGTCAAGCCTGCTGGCTAGCCTGCTGAAAGCGCTGGGCCACGGCGACGGTAAGAGCGCCAGCAGCTACTAAGACGTAACGGTGACATAACCGTATCCCGGACGAAGCGCGCCAGCGCCGAGGCCGGGAGATCCCCGGTGCCGCAACGTGCGGCCGGGCTTCAGGATTTTAGCACGGGCGCAGATAACGCCGCCCGTCGTGTTTGACCTTATTCCTCAGGGGGTTACCTTGTTTCTCGCACAAGAAATTATTCGTAAAAAACGTGATGGTCACGCGCTGAGCGATGATGAAATCCGCTTTTTCATCAACGGGATCCGCGATAATACCGTCTCCGAAGGGCAGATCGCCGCCCTGGCGATGACCATTTTTTTCCACGATATGACTATGCCAGAACGCGTTTCGCTGACGATGGCGATGCGGGATTCAGGAACCGTACTGAACTGGAAAAGCCTCAATCTTAACGGGCCGATCGTGGATAAGCACTCCACCGGCGGCGTGGGCGACGTCACGTCGCTGATGCTTGGCCCGATGGTCGCCGCATGCGGCGGCTACGTGCCGATGATCTCCGGTCGCGGACTGGGGCATACCGGCGGAACGCTCGACAAGCTGGAAGCGATCCCCGGTTTTGATATTTTCCCGGACGACGGCCGTTTCCGCGACATCATTAAGGATGTCGGCGTGGCTATCATCGGGCAGACCAGCTCGCTGGCGCCTGCCGACAAGCGCTTCTACGCCACCCGCGATATTACCGCGACGGTGGACTCGATTCCGCTGATCACCGCCTCTATTCTGGCGAAAAAGCTGGCTGAAGGCCTGGATGCGCTGGTGATGGACGTGAAGGTGGGCAGCGGCGCCTTTATGCCGACCTACGAACTCTCTGCGGCGCTGGCCGAAGCGATCGTTGGCGTCTCCAACGGCGCGGGCGTGCGCACCACCGCGCTGCTGACCGATATGAATCAGGTGCTGGCCTCCAGCGCCGGTAACGCCGTCGAAGTCCGCGAAGCGGTGCGGTTCCTGACCGGCGAATACCGCAATCCGCGTCTGTTTGACGTGACCATGGCGCTGTGCGTCGAAATGCTGATTTCCGGCAAGCTGGCCCAGGACGACGCCGACGCGCGGGCGAAGCTGCAGGCGGTGCTGGATAACGGTAAAGCGGCCGAGGTCTTTGGCCGAATGGTGGCTGCGCAGAAAGGCCCGAACGATTTCGTTGAAAACTATGATAAATATCTGCCGACCGCGATGCTGAGCAAGGCGGTTTATGCCGATGGCGAAGGGTTTGTCGCTGAAATGGACACCCGCGCGCTGGGCATGGCGGTGGTGTCGATGGGCGGCGGTCGTCGCCAGGCATCCGACCCGATTGACTACAGCGTCGGCTTTACCGATATGGCCCGCCTTGGCGATAGCGTTGACGGGCAGCGGCCGCTGGCGGTGATTCATGCGAAAGATGAATCCAGCTGGCAGGAGGCCGCCAAAGCCGTGAAGGCGGCAATAAAACTGGACGATACCGCACCGAAAGAAACGACGACGGTCTATCGTCGCATTACTGAATAGCTGTATACTGATCTGATCGCTTTTTTGCAGCGCAAAAGGTACGGAGAATAATATGAAACGTGCATTTATTATGGTGCTGGACTCCTTCGGCATCGGTGCGACTGAAGATGCTGCTCGCTTTGGCGACGTTGGCGCAGATACCCTCGGGCACATTGCGCAAGCCTGTGCCAAAGGGGAAGCCGACATCGGCCGCAAAGGCCCGCTGAATTTACCAAACCTGACCCGTCTCGGTCTGGTAAAAGCGCATGAAGGTTCTACGGGTTCCATCGCGGCTGGAATGGATGGAAATGCGGAAGTTGTCGGCGCCTATGCGTGGGCGCACGAACTCTCTTCCGGTAAAGATACGCCGTCAGGCCACTGGGAAATCGCCGGCGTGCCGGTGCTGTTCGACTGGGGCTACTTCCCGGAACACGAGAACAGCTTCCCGCAGGAGCTGCTGGACAAGCTGGTTAAGCGCGCAAACCTGCCGGGCTACCTCGGCAACTGCCACTCTTCCGGTACCGTCATTCTGGATCAGCTCGGCGAAGAGCATATGAAAACCGGCAAGCCGATTTTCTACACCTCCGCTGACTCGGTGTTTCAGATTGCCTGTCACGAAGAGACCTACGGTCTCGATAAGCTGTATGAGCTGTGCGAAATTGCGCGCGAAGAGCTGACCGAAGGCGGCTACAACATCGGCCGCGTGATTGCGCGTCCGTTTATCGGCGACAAGGCGGGCAACTTCCAGCGCACCGGTAACCGCCATGACCTCGCCGTTGAGCCGCCTGCCGCCACCGTGCTGCAGAAGCTGGTGGATGAGAAAGACGGCCACGTGGTGTCGGTGGGTAAAATTGCCGATATCTACGCGAACTGCGGGATCACCAAAAAAGTGAAGGCGACCGGCCTGGACGCGCTGTTTGACGCGACCATCAAAGAGATGAAAGAAGCGGGCGACAAGACAATCGTCTTCACCAACTTCGTCGATTTCGACTCTTCATGGGGCCACCGTCGCGATATCGCCGGCTACGCCGCGGGCCTGGAGCTGTTCGACCGCCGCCTGCCTGAGCTGATGGCGCTGGTCGGGGAAGATGACGTTCTGATCCTGACCGCCGATCACGGCTGTGACCCAAGCTGGCAGGGCACCGACCATACCCGGGAACATATTCCGGTACTGGTTTACGGTCCGAAGGTTAAACCCGGTTCGCTTGGCCACCGCGAAACCTTCGCGGATATCGGCCAAACGCTGGCGAGCTACTTCGGCACTTCCGCGATGGACTACGGCAAAGCTATGTTCTGATGGATTTGGGCGGGAACTTCCCGCCCTTCATGCATTTAAATATAAAAGGATAAAACGATGGCAACTCCACATATTAACGCCGAGATGGGTGATTTCGCTGACGTCGTGCTGATGCCGGGCGACCCGCTGCGCGCGAAGCACATTGCGGAAACTTTCCTTGAAGACGTGCGCGAAGTGAACAACGTGCGCGGCATGCTGGGCTTCACCGGGACCTACAAAGGCCGCAAAATCTCCGTTATGGGCCACGGTATGGGTATCCCATCCTGCTCCATCTATACCAAAGAGCTGATCACCGATTTCGGCGTGAAGAAAATCATTCGCGTCGGTTCCTGCGGCGCGGTACGCGCTGACGTGAAGTTGCGCGACGTGGTTATCGGTATGGGCGCCTGCACCGATTCCAAAGTGAACCGCCTGCGTTTTAAAGACCATGACTTTGCCGCTATCGCCGACTTTGGCATGGTGCGCAACGCCGTTGATGCCGCGAAAGCGCTGGGCGTTGACGCGCGCGTTGGTAACATCTTCTCCGCCGATCTGTTCTATACGCCGGACCCGTCGATGTTTGACGTGATGGAAAAATACGGCATTCTGGGCGTGGAAATGGAAGCGGCCGGTATCTACGGCGTGGCGGCGGAGTTCGGTGCAAAAGCGCTGACTATCTGCACCGTCTCTGACCATATCCGTACGCACGAGCAGACCACCGCTGCCGAGCGTCAGACCACCTTCAACGATATGATCAAAATCGCGCTGGAATCCGTTCTGCTGGGCGATCAAGAGTAAGATGAGCGGCTCTCCCCCCGATGCGGGGAGGGCCGCAGTTTCCGGCTAAGGCACGAACGCCGCTGCCGGATAGCCGCCTCCTGCCATTACCGTACCGCACCCGCTATCCATGCGGACAGCTCGCCTAGCTCCTGTTCCTGCTCGGGGAAATCGACCCGTAGCGCCTCGCATGCCTGCTGTAGCGCCTCGGCGCGATACGCACAGCCCTGCAGCCGCGCGGCCAGCGCTTCCAGCGGCGCCGGGTTCAGGCTGTCGGTAAACACCTGCGTGCGGGTGATATGCCCCTTCTCGACGTCAAAATGCAGCTCGACGCCTCCCCAGCGAAAGCGCTCATCCAGCAGGTGAGAGAAGGCCGGCGCCTGGCCAAAATTCCACTCCCAGCTGCTCTGACGGGCAAAGGTTTCGGCAAAGTTCGGCAGATCGGGGGTTTTATCCGGCGAAATGACTTCGGCTTCCACCCGCTCGCCGTAATGTTTGAAAAAAGCCTCTTCAATGGCGGCGCAAACCTGACGGTGCGTAATGCCAGGCAGCAGCTCCACCAGATTGGCAACCCGGCCGCGTACCGAGGTTATCCCCTTGGCCTGCAGCTTTTTTTGGTCCGGATTGAGGTAGTTGGCGAGACGGCTTAAATCGGCGTTCAGCAGCAGCGTGCCGTGGTGAAAACCGCGATCCATGGTTTCACGGTAGGCGGAGCCGGAGATCTTGCGGTCGCCTTCGGCGGTTTTCACCACCAGATCGTTGCGCCCGGAGGCTTCCGCCGCGACGCCCAGCGCGTTAAGCGCCTCGAGGACGATACGCGTGGAGACGGTTTTATCGTACTCGGGCTTGCCCGCCATAAAGGTAAAGCAGGTGTTGCCCAGATCGTGAAAAACGGCGCCACCGCCGCTGCTGCGGCGGGCCAGACGCACGTTATCCTCCTCCATCCGGCGGGTGTTGCACTCTTTCCACGGGTTTTGCGCCCGGCCAATCACCACCGTATCGGCATTGCGCCACAGGAACAGCACTCTCTGGGTTGCCGGCATCTGGCGGAAAATAGACTCCTCAACCGCGAGGTTGAACCACGGATCGTAGGAGTCGGAAAGCAGCAGGCGTAGCGTCGACATTGGCAATTTCCTTATTCATCTTTATCTTCGTCCTGTACCGGCTTATTAGCGGTAAGCAGGAATGGCGACTGCTGCCAGCGGGTGCGTTTACCCTGCAGCAGGGTGCGGGTTAGCACGACGCCGATAGCCAGCGATAGCAGCAGCATCAGGCGGAGAATATTGGTGGTATTATCCACCTGTTTCGCCTCGGTCGCTAACGTATGGGTATCCAGCGTCAGGCGCAGGTAGCCGAGCGGACCGTTTTTGCCCTGAATAGGTTCGACGATTTGCTGATTAAAGTAGCCGCCGGCCTTTTTGCCGTCGAGGGCGAGCCTGTCGCGGACGTTGACGCCTTCGCCGGAGCGCGCCACCAGGTCGCCCTGGTCGTCATAGACCCCGGCATCCAGGATGCGGCTCTGTCGGGTCAGCTGCTCCAGCAGCTGACCGATGCGCTTCTCATCGGGCGTTTCGCTGCGCATCAGCGGCGCTACATTTAGCGAAACCTGCTGGGCAAGCGTGCGGGCCAGTTCTTCCAGCTGCGGGTTACGCTGCTTTTGGCTGTTCTGGCTGAACCACGAGGCGCCCTGCATCAGGGCGACAAGAAGCGCCAGACAGATCAGAACGATGACGGCGCGATGCAGTCGGAATTTCAGTTTTGCGCGTACCATATTCCACCTTTAATATTTGCAGCTTAATGTTGCCAGAAGCGCTGGTTACAAGGTAGCCTCATGCGTTATTTTCCTCGCCTGAATGAAGAAACCTGGAGCCGTAATGCCAAACAGTTTGACCTGGTGCGATCTGCCCGAAGATGTTTCCCTGTGGCCTGGATTACCGCTTTCGCTGAGCGGTGATGAGGTCATGCCGCTGGATTATCACGCCGGACGCAGCGGCTGGCTGCTCTACGGCCGGGGCCTTGATAAGCGCCGTTTAACCGACTGGCAGCGTGAGCTGGGCGCGGCGCTGGTTATCGTCGCCTCCTGGGTCGTTGAAGACTATCAGGTTATTCGTCTGGCCGGCTCTCTGACCCTGCGCGCGACCCGACTGGCGCATGAAGCCGGGCTGGACGTCGCGCCGCTGGGTAAAATCCCGCACCTGCGCTCGCCGGGGCTGCTGGTAATGGATATGGACTCCACCGCCATTCAGATTGAGTGTATCGATGAAATCGCCAAGCTTGCGGGAACCGGCGAGCTGGTATCGGAAGTGACCGAACGCGCGATGCGCGGCGAGCTGGACTTTACCGCCAGCCTGCGCCAGCGGGTGGCGACGCTGAAAGATGCCGATGCCAATATTTTGCTGCAGGTGCGTGACGCGCTGCCGCTGATGCCGGGGCTGACCCAGCTGGTGCTGAAGCTGGAAGCGCTGGGCTGGAAGGTGGCTATCGCCTCCGGCGGCTTCACGTTCTTTGCGGAATACCTGCGCGACAAGCTGCATCTTGACGCCGTGTTCGCTAATGAGCTGGAAATCATGGACGGCAGGCTAACCGGCAACGTGATTGGTGATATCGTTGATGCTAAATACAAAGCCGCGACGCTGCGCAAGCTGGCGGAAAAATATGAAATTCCGCCGGCGCAAACCGTGGCGATCGGCGACGGCGCCAACGATCTGCCGATGATCAAGGCCGCGGGCCTCGGTATCGCCTATCATGCGAAACCGAAAGTGAACGAGCTGGCGGAAGTAACGATCCGCCACGCTGACCTGATGGGGGTATTCTGTATTCTCTCGGGCAGCATGAACCAAAAGTAAGAGGTTAACGTGGCGAAAGCTCCAAAACGCGCATTTGTCTGTAATGAATGTGGTGCGGATTACCCCCGCTGGCAGGGGCAGTGCAGCGCCTGCCATGCCTGGAATACCATCACCGAGGTGCGTATTGCCGCTTCGCCGCAGGTGGCGAGAAACGAGCGTCTGACGGGCTACGCCGGTAATGCCGGCGCGTCGAAGGTGCAGAAACTTTCGGAGATCAGCCTTGAGGCGCTGCCGCGCTTTTCCACCGGCTTTAAAGAGTTTGACCGCGTGCTTGGCGGCGGCGTGGTGCCGGGGAGCGCGATTCTGATTGGCGGCAGCCCGGGTGCGGGGAAATCGACGCTGCTGCTCCAGACGCTGTGCCGGCTGGCGGAAGGCATGAAAACCCTGTACGTCACCGGGGAAGAGTCGCTGCAGCAGGTGGCGATGCGCGCGCATCGTCTGGGGCTGCCGACGGCCAATCTCAACATGCTCTCCGAAACCAGCATTGAGCAAATTTGCCAGATCGCCGACGAAGAAAAGCCGCAGCTGATGGTTATTGACTCGATCCAGGTGATGCATATGGCCGACGTGCAGTCCTCGCCGGGCAGCGTGGCCCAGGTGCGTGAGACCGCCGCCTACCTGACGCGGTTTGCCAAAACCCGCGACGTGGCGATTATTATGGTGGGTCACGTCACCAAAGACGGCTCGCTGGCCGGGCCGAAGGTGCTCGAACACTGTATTGACTGCTCTGTGCTGCTGGATGGCGACGCCGATTCCCGCTTTCGCACCCTGCGCAGCCATAAAAACCGCTTCGGTGCGGTGAATGAGCTGGGGGTCTTCGCGATGACCGAGCAGGGGCTGCGCGAAATCAGCAACCCTTCGGCTATTTTCCTCAGCCGCGGCGATGAGGTCACTTCCGGTAGCTCGGTGATGGTGGTCTGGGAAGGCACCCGTCCGCTGCTGGTGGAGATTCAGGCGCTGGTCGATCACTCCATGATGTCCAACCCGCGCCGGGTGGCCGTGGGGCTGGAGCAGAACCGGCTGGCGATACTGCTGGCGGTGCTGCACCGTCACGGCGGCCTGCAGATGTCCGACCAGGACGTCTTCGTCAACGTCGTTGGCGGGGTGAAGGTTGCGGAAACCAGCGCGGACCTGGCGCTGCTGCTGGCGATGGTGTCGAGCCTGCGGGATCGTCCGCTGCCGCACGATCTGGTGGTGTTTGGCGAAGTGGGCCTGTCCGGCGAGATCCGCCCGGTGCCCAGCGGCCAGGAGCGCATCTCCGAGGCGGCCAAGCACGGGTTCCGCCGCGCCATAGTCCCGGCCGCCAACGTGCCGAAAAAAGTACCGGAAGGGATGCAAATCTTTGGCGTGAAAAAGCTTGCGGATGCGCTAAGCGTTTTTGACGACTTATAATTAAATATCCGTCGTCTTTCCGGCGGCAGGTGTGTTGGCGGCGTTCGCTTGCCGCCATCAGAAACCCACAGGATATTTTTTCAGTATTGCTCAAGCAGGAGGCTCTTGTGTCATCGTTCGACTATCTCAAAACCGCGATTAAGCAAAAAGGCTGCACGCTACAGCAGGTGGCTGAAGCCAGCGGGATGACCAAAGGCTATCTGAGCCAGCTGCTGAATGCGAAAATTAAAAGCCCGAGCGCGCAGAAGCTGGAAGCTCTGCACCGCTTTCTCGGCCTTGAGTTCCCGCGTCGGCAGAAAAGCGTCGGCGTGGTGTTTGGTAAGTTTTACCCGCTGCATACCGGCCATATCTATTTGATCCAGCGCGCCTGCAGCCAGGTCGACGAGCTGCATATCATCATGGGCTATGACGATACCCGCGACCGCCAGCTGTTTGAAGAGAGCGCCATGTCGCAGCAGCCGACGGTGCCCGACCGTCTGCGCTGGCTGCTGCAAACGTTCAAGTATCAGAAAAACATCCGCATTCACGCCTTTAATGAAGAGGGGATGGAGCCTTATCCGCACGGCTGGGACGTCTGGAGCCGAGGGATCCGCGCCTTTATGGACGAGAAGGGCATTCAGCCAAACTGGATCTATTCCTCAGAAGAGTCCGACGCGCCGCAGTATCTGGAGCAGCTGGGGATCGAAACGGTACTGATCGATCCTAAGCGAACCTTTATGAACATCAGCGGCGGGCAGATTCGCGAAAACCCGTTCCGCTACTGGGAATATATTCCCACCGAAGTGAAGCCGTTCTTCGTGCGCACGGTGGCGATCCTCGGCGGCGAATCGAGCGGTAAATCGACGCTGGTCAATAAGCTGGCCAACATCTTCAATACCACCAGCGCCTGGGAGTACGGTCGGGACTACGTCTTCTCGCATCTGGGCGGCGACGAGATGGCGCTGCAGTATTCTGACTATGATAAAATTGCGCTCGGACACGCTCAGTACATTGATTTCGCTGTGAAATATGCCAATAAAGTGGCGTTCATCGATACCGATTTTGTCAGTACCCAGGCGTTCTGTCTGAAGTACGAAGGCCGCGAGCATCCCTTCGTCCAGGCGCTGATCGACGAGTACCGTTTTGACCTGGTTATCCTGCTGGAGAACAACACGCCGTGGGTGGCCGACGGTTTACGCAGTCTGGGAAGCTCGGTGGATCGTACGGAGTTCCAGACCCTGCTGGTGTCATTGCTGAAAGAGAACGAAATAAACTTCGTGCACGTGAAAGAGGCGGACTACGATACGCGCTTTCTGCGCTGCGTTGAGCTGGTGAAGCAGCTGATGGGCGAGCCGGACTAACGGGCGCGATGGCCGCATTATGCGGCGGCGATGAACAGAAAAACGGGTGGCCTGGGCCACCCGTTTTTTATTACCTGTTCTTATTACTTGGCAATACGTTTGTACTTGATGCGCTTCGGCTCCAGCGCATCGGCGCCGAGGGTGCGCTTCTTGTACTCTTCGTATTCGGTAAAGTTACCTTCGAAGAACTCCACCTTGCCTTCATCCTGGTAATCCAGAATGTGGGTCGCGACGCGGTCAAGGAACCAGCGGTCGTGCGAGATAACCATCGCGCAGCCCGGGAACTCCAGCAGGGCGTTTTCTAACGCGCGCAGGGTTTCGATATCCAGGTCGTTGGTTGGTTCATCGAGCAGCAGAACGTTACCGCCAACCTGCAGCAGTTTCGCCAGGTGCAGACGACCGCGCTCACCGCCGGACAGCTCGCCGACGCGTTTGCCCTGATCGACGCCCTTGAAGTTAAAGCGGCCAACGTAGGCGCGGCTCGGCATCTCGGTGTTGCCGATCTTCATGATATCCAGCCCGCCGGAGACCTCTTCCCACACGGTTTTGCTGTTATCCATCGCGTCACGGAACTGATCGACGGAGGCCAGCTTGACGGTATCACCCAGGGTGATAGAACCGGCGTCAGGCTGCTCCTGACCGGACATCATGCGGAACAGGGTGGATTTACCCGCGCCGTTTGGCCCGATGATCCCGACGATGGCCCCTTTCGGTACCGAGAAGTTCAGGTCGTCAATCAGCAGGCGATCGCCGTAGGATTTACGCAGGCTGGTAACCTCAACGACTTTATCCCCCAGACGTGCTCCAGGCGGAATAAACAGTTCGTTGGTTTCGTTACGTTTCTGGTATTCAACGCTATTGAGTTCTTCGAAGCGCGCCAGACGGGCTTTGCCCTTAGACTGACGGCCTTTGGCGCCCTGGCGGACCCACTCCAGCTCTTTCTCAATGGACTTGCGGCGCGCCGCTTCCTGAGAGGCTTCCTGGGCCAGACGCTGATCTTTCTGCTCCAGCCAGGAGGAGTAGTTGCCTTCCCACGGAATGCCTTCACCGCGGTCGAGCTCGAGGATCCAGCCGGCGACGTTATCAAGGAAGTAACGGTCGTGGGTAATGGCCACAACGGTGCCTTCGAAGTCGTGCAGGAAGCGTTCCAGCCAGGCCACGGATTCGGCATCCAGGTGGTTGGTTGGTTCGTCGAGCAGCAGCATGTCCGGTTTTTCAAGCAGCAGGCGGCACAGCGCCACGCGGCGGCGTTCACCACCGGAGAGGTTGGCGATTTTGGCATCCCAGTCCGGCAGGCGCAGGGCGTCGGCCGCACGCTCGAGCTGGACGTTCAGGTTATGGCCGTCGTGCGCCTGGATTATCTCCTCGAACTTGCCCTGCTGTGCGGCGAGCTTATCGAAGTCGGCGTCCGGCTCGGCGTACTTAGCGTACACCTCATCGAGACCTTTCAGGGCGTTAACCACTTCGGCAACCGCCTCTTCCACGGACTCGCGAACGGTCTGCTCCGGGTTGAGCTTCGGCTCCTGCGGCAGGTAGCCAATCTTAAGGCCCGGCTGCGGGCGGGCTTCGCCTTCGATATCGGTATCGATACCGGCCATAATGCGCAGCAGGGTGGACTTACCGGCGCCGTTCAGGCCGAGAACGCCGATCTTCGCGCCAGGGAAGAAGCTCAGGGAGATATTTTTCAAAATATGACGTTTCGGCGGAACCACTTTGCCGACACGATGCATGGTATAAACGAATTGAGCCACGTTGGACTTCGCCTCTTTTATATACTCTTCATCCTTCAGGCTGCATTAGCGAGAATGATTTTGAGTAGGGTAGTGAATAGTTTTCAAAGGCGAAGTGTAGCCTTTTTCGCGCTTTAATCCCAGAGAGGCGATGGGATTCACAGAAGAGTAAAAAAATGTTCAGGACGTGGCGCGTTTGGCGTTGTCTGGTTAGCATATCTAAAGCGATACCGGAATATTTTAAAAGCGGCACGATGCTGCTCTGATGGACTTAAATAGGGGAATAGCTTGTGGAAAAGGCCAAAACTACGGCATGGCGTCTTCTGGCTGCCGGCGTAAGCCTGCTGACGCTTAGCCAGCTGGCGCATGCGGATTCACTGGATGAACAGCGCAGCCGCTACGCCCAAATTAAGCAGGCGTGGGATAGCCGGCAGATGTCGGTCGTCGACGAGCTGATGCCCACGCTGTCGACCTATCCGTTATACCCGTACCTCCAGTACCGGCAGATAACCGATGACCTGATGAACCAGCCGGCGCTGGTGGTGAAGAATTTTATTGAGGCTAACCCCACGCTTCCACCCGCGCGCTCCCTGAAATCCCGCTTCGTCAACGAGCTGGCCCGCCGCAGCGACTGGCAAGGGCTGCTGGCGTTTAGCCCCGATAAGCCCGCCAGCACCGAGGCGCAGTGTAACTATTACTATGCGAAGCTGAGCGTGGGTCAGGCGCAGGAGGCCTGGGACGGTGCAAAAACGCTGTGGCTTACCGGTAAAAGCCAGCCCAACGCGTGCGATGCGCTGTTTAGCGCCTGGCGCGCCTCCGGCCAGCAGGACCCGCTGGCCTGGCTCGAACGCATCCGCCTGGCGATGAAGGCGGGCAACACCAGCCTGGTGCGATCGCTGGCGCAGCAGATGCCGCCTGAGTATCAGACCATCTCTTCGGCTATCGTGGCGCTGGCCAACGATCCGAATACCGTGATGAATTTTGCCCGCACCACCGGAGCCACCGATTTCACCCGCCAGATGGCGGCGGTGGCCTTTGAGAGCGTGGCGCGCCAGGACGTTGAAAACGCCCGGCTGATGATCCCATCGCTGGTCCAGGCGCAGCAGCTCAATGACGATCAAACCCAGGCGCTGCGCGATATCGTGGCCTGGCGCCTGATGGGCACCGACGTGACCGACGAGCAGGCGGTCTGGCGCGATGACGCCATTATGCGCTCGCAGTCCACGCCGCTGGTGGAGCGCCGCGTGCGCATGGCGCTGGGGACCGGCGATCGCCACGGCCTGAACACCTGGCTGTCGCGCCTGCCGATGGAGGCAAAAGAGAAAGACGAGTGGCGCTACTGGCAGGCGGATTTGCTGCTGGAGCGCGGGCGTGATGATGAAGCGAAAGCCATCCTCCGTTCGCTGATGCAGCAGCGCGGTTTCTACCCGATGATTGCCGCCCAGCGGCTGGGCGAAGAGTTCACCTTCCGTATCGATAAGGCGCCCGCCACCCTCGATTCGGCGCTGACCTCGGGGCCGGAAATGGCCAGGGTACGCGAGCTGATGTACTGGAATATGGACAACACCGCGCGCAGCGAGTGGGCCAACCTGGTGACCAGCCGAACCAAAGATCAGCAGGCGCAGCTGGCGCGCTATGCCTTCAACCAGCACTGGTGGGATCTGAGCGTTCAGGCAACGATCGCCGGGAAGCTGTGGGATCAGCTGGAAGAGCGCTTCCCGCTGGCCTGGAACGATCTTTTCTCCCGCTATATCAGCGGCAAGGATATTACGCAAAGCTACGCTATGGCGATTGCCCGTCAGGAGAGCGCCTGGAATCCGAAGGTCCGCTCGCCGGTTGGCGCCAGCGGCCTGATGCAGATTATGCCGGGTACCGCTACCCATACGGTTGGGATGTTTAATATTGCCGGCTACGGCGGCCCGTCGCAGCTGCTGGATCCGGAAACCAACATCAATATTGGCACCAGCTATCTGCAGTACGTTTATCAGCAGTTCGGCAATAACCGCATTTACGCATCCGCCGCCTACAACGCCGGGCCTGGACGGGTGCGCACCTGGCGAAGCAATAGCGCCGGGCGGATCGACGCGGTGGCGTTTATCGAGAGCATTCCGTTCTCGGAAACGCGCGGCTACGTGAAGAACGTGCTCTCCTATGACGCCTACTATCGCTACTTCATGGGTGAGAAAGCGGGAATGCTCAGCGATGCGGAGTGGCAGCAGCGTTACTAGCGCCGACGGCCTGCGGGCGGCATAGCATTTTGCTATGCCGCCCGAAATCCATAGAGTATTAACCGGAGTATGCTATGCTTTGTACTCGTTAATGAGTACACACGCTCGGCGGCTCGAGCCGTCGGCCTTAACATGGCGGCGCAACATGACCCAACAATCCCCTTATTCAGCGGCGGTGGCCGAACAACGTCATCAGGAGTGGCTTCGTTTCGTGGCCCTGCTTCAGCAGGCGTACGCCGACGATTTGCACCTGCCGCTGCTGCAGCTGATGCTGACGCCCGATGAGCGCGAGGCGCTGGGCACCCGCGTGCGGATTATTGAAGAGCTGCTGCGCGGAGAGATGAGCCAGCGCGAGCTGAAAAGCGAGCTCGGCGCCGGGATTGCCACCATTACCCGCGGCTCAAATAGCCTGAAATCGGCGCCCCCCGAGCTGCGACAGTGGCTGGAGCAGGCGCTGCTGAACGTTAACGATAAATAGCGTTATGAAACGGGCTAAGCGCCAGCACTACCGCCTGATGATAAACGCTGCTGCGCGTCAGCTTACCGGCGGTAAAAATGCCGATAGCTCCCTCTTTACGGCCAATTTCATCGATGCCGGTATGCTGTGACATCACCGGTCCTAAGGCTTCGCCGGCGCGGACCTGTTCGAGGATCGCCGCCGGCAGCGGCAGCGTGGCCGAGCGCGCTTCGCCGCGCTGCAGGCTATTTTCGATAACGACCCAGCTAAACGTACTGCCGTCGTCGATCCCGGCCTCAATGGCGACCCAGAAATCGGCATCCGGGCGCGCGGCCCGCGCGTTTTCGACCCGATTTCGTGCGCCAGCGCGCGTTTCGTCGTTGCCAAACGGCTGTTCCGGCACGCCGCTCTCGACGGAGACGGACTCAATGTGGCAGGATCCTTCGCCGAAGATCTCGTTAAAAGCCTGCAGAATTGCCTGAATTTTGGCGGGATTAGTGGTAGCTGAGACAACATGGTGCATAATCAAACAACTCAGAATAAATTAACGTCATCGCAGTATACTCCAAATCGTTTTCGCTGCAGGCCACCGGCCCGTCAGCCGAAATTGTGAAGAGCACAGAACGGATAAAAAGCATGTTACAGGTACACCTTGTTCGCCACGGTGAAACGCAGTGGAACGCCGAGCGACGTATTCAGGGCCAGTCCGACAGTCCGCTAACCGCCCACGGTGAGCGCCAGGCCTGGCAGGTTGGCGAACGCGCCAGAACGCTGAACATTACGCATATTATTGCCAGCGATTTAGGCCGTACGCGGCGAACAGCAGAAATTATCGCGGAAGCCTGCGGCTGCAGCATCGTCCTCGACTCACGCCTGCGCGAGCTGGATATGGGGGTTCTTGAGAAACGCCATATCGATTCGCTGAGCGCGGAGGAGGAGGGCTGGCGTCGTCGGCTGGTTAACGGCACCCCGGACGGACGTATTCCGCAAGGCGAGTCGATGCAGGAGCTCAGCCAGCGTATGCACGCGGCGCTGACCTCCTGTCTGGAGCTGCCTGAGGGGAGTCGGCCGCTGCTGGTGAGTCACGGCATGGCGTTGGGCTGTCTGGTGAGCACGATTCTTGGCCTGCCCGCGCACGCCGAACGTCGGCTGCGCCTGCGTAACTGTTCCATTTCGCGCGTTGACTATCAGCAAAGCCCGTGGCTGGCTTCAGGCTGGGTGGTGGAGACCGCGGGGGATATTTCGCATCTTGATGCCCCCGCGATGGACGAACTGCAGCGCTAGCGGCGGATCGGGATCAGGTACTCGCAGCGCAGCTGAATCGGCGTATCCTGATCCCGGCTTTCATCCTCAGGGAAGAAGCGTTCGATATCCAGGCCCTTGCGGCGGGTGAGGTTCAGCATCGGCATACAGGTGCCGTACACCGTCAGGATAAACTCCTGCAGCCCGGACCCCAATCCTTCATAGATGAACATCACGTACTCACCGCCTTCCAGAGCGATCGGATGCGAATTGTGCAGGTGACCGTTGGCCATCTCCGGCGTCACGGCGGTGGTATAGAAGACCTCCTGCTCGTCATCTTTCTCAAGACTTGGACGCGGTTCATGCAGGCCGTAGAGCGTGGGCGGAATCGACGGCGAGTTGCCGAGGAAGTCTCGCCAGAACTGCACGCGCATCTGGTTACGGAAGTCAGAGATCTCCTCCAGCTTACAGGTATAGCTCTGGGTAACGCCAATCAGCGGCGTATTGCTCAGGGTGATAAACTCATGCTGCGGCATGGTGAATTCGCCCAGACGCAGCGGAGGACGCATACCGTAAGCGCTCCAGTCAGGGGAGCGGCGGTAGAGCGCAGGCGTCAGGGAGAACTGCTTTTTAAACGCCCGGGTAAAGGTTTGCTGAGAGTCGAAGCGGTACTGTAGCGCAATGTCGAGGATCGGACGCGCGGTCAGGCGTAGAGCCACCGCCGATTTTGATAAACGGCGCGCGCGGATATAGGCACCTATGGCATGGCCGGTTACGTCTTTGAACATTCTTTGCAAATGCCACTTGGAATAACCCGCCTTCGCTGCCACATTGTCCAACGACAGCGGCTGATCCAGGTGACCTTCCAGCCAGCTAAGGAGATCGCGAATAATCCCTGCTTGATCCATAAAATGTCCTCATCCTTAAACTTAGGTGCCTGCTACTTAAGGTAGCGGATAATAGCATTTTTTGATGTTTTAGCATTCAGTGTTTTTTTTGCTTTTAAATGCGATTTGTCAGCGAATCTCTCCGCTATTTTTGTAAAGCTGTGATCTATAAACCTTTTCCATTGAGCAGATAATCATCGCTCGGGGAAATTCTAAAAAATGGTAACAATATGAAATACAAGAAGTTAATGATCGGACTGCTTTTATTAGCCGGCGGCCAGGCGGCTCAGGCGGAACAGATTGGCTCGGTAGATACCGTCTTCAAATTCTTCGGCCCGGACCATAAGATCGTCGTTGAAGCCTTTGACGATCCGGACGTGCAGAACGTGACCTGCTATATCAGCCGGGCGAAAACCGGCGGCATTAAGGGCGGTCTGGGACTGGCTGAAGACACCTCTGACGCGGCGATCTCCTGCCAGCAGGTAGGGCCGATTGAAGTGACCGATAAGATTAAAAACGGCAAGTCGCAGGGAGACGTTGTGTTCCAGAAACGTACTTCGCTGGTGTTTAAAAAGCTGCAGGTTGTCCGTTTTTACGATAGCAAGCGTAACGCTCTGATCTACATGAGCTATTCCGATAAGGTCGTTGACGGATCGCCGAAGAATGCGATCAGCGCCGTGCCGATCATGCCGTGGAATAAATAACAGGGAACGACGATGCAGCAGCCGCAGATCTGGTTGGTGGAGGATGAGCAGAGTATTGCCGACACGCTGGTCTACATGCTACAGCAGGAAGGCTTTGTGGTGAGCGTTTTTGCGCGTGGGCTGCCCGCGCTCGATGCCGCCCGCCACCGGATGCCGGACCTGGCCATTCTGGACGTGGGCCTGCCCGACATCAGCGGCTTTGAGCTGTGCCGTCAGCTGCTGGGCCGCTATCCGACGCTCCCGGTTCTGTTTCTCACCGCCCGTAGCGAAGAGGTGGATAAGCTGCTGGGCCTTGAAATAGGCGCCGATGACTACATCGCGAAGCCCTTCTCGCCGCGCGAAGTGTGCGCCCGGGTGCGCACCGTTCTGCGGCGGGTGCAAAAGTTTGCGGCCTCTGGCGCAGTGCTGCAGGTGGGCGAATTTCAGCTCAACGAGGCCGCGGCGCGGGTCACCTGGTGCGGCCAGCCGTTAACCCTGACGCGCTATGAATTTCTGCTGCTAAAAACGCTCCTGCGCTCGCCGGGGCGGGTCTTTTCCCGCCAGCAGCTGATGGACGCGGTGTGGGGGGATGCGCATGAAAGCTTCGACCGCACCGTTGATACCCATATCAAAACCCTGCGCGCCAAGCTGCGCGAGGTCAATCCTCACCTCTCACCGGTTAATACGCATCGCGGCATGGGATATAGCCTGGGAGGCGCCTGATGCGCATCGGCATGCGGCTGCTGCTGGGCTACTTTCTGATTGTCGCGATTGCGGCATGGTTCGTGCTTTTCATTTTCGTCCAGGAAATCAAACCCGGGGTACGTCGGGCGACGGAAGGTACGCTGATTGATACCGCCACGCTGCTGGCGGAGCTGGCGCGAGAAGATCTGCTTTCCACTCAGCCGCAGCAGGGGCGCCTGGCAAGGGCGTTTCAGACGCTGCATCAGCGGCCGATCGAGGCGAATATCGCGGGCATCAGCAAAACGCGTAACGAGTATCGCGTCTACCTGACCGATGAGAAGGGCAAGGTGGTATTCGATTCGGCGGGAGAAGCGGTGGGGCATGACTATTCCCGCTGGAATGACGTGTGGCTGACCCTGCGCGGCCAGTACGGCGCGCGCAGCACCCTGGCCGACCCTAACGACGCGGGCAGTTCGGTGATGTACGTCGCCGCGCCGGTCACCGATGGCGGCCGTATTATTGGGGTGCTGAGCGTCAGTAAACCCAACCAGGCGATGGCGCCGGTGATTAAGCGCAGCGAACGGCGAATGCTGTGGGCCAGCGGGGCGCTGCTGGGGATCGCGCTGCTGATAGGCTCGCTGATGGTCTGGTGGATCAACTTCTCGATCGGCAAGCTGGTGCGCTACGCTGATTCGGTGACGGCCGACCGGCCGCTTCCGCTGCCGGACGTTGGCAGCAGCGAGCTGCGCAAGCTGGCGCTGGCGCTGGAAAGCATGCGCGTCAAGCTGGAGGGTAAGAATACCATTGAAAACTACGTTCACGCCCTGACGCATGAGCTAAAAAGCCCGCTGGCCGCTATTCGAGGCGCCGCAGAGATCCTGCGTGAAGGCCCCCCGCCGGAGGTCGCCGCGCGTTTTACCGGCAATATCCTGACGCAGAATGCGCGGATGCAGTCGCTGGTTGAGAAGCTGTTACGCCAGGCGAGGCTGGAGAACCGACTGGAGATCGCCCTTGAGCCGCTCGCAATTGATAGCCTTTTCCGTCGCTTAGCCGAGGAGCGCGAGGCGGTACTGGCGGTAAAGAAAATCCGCTTACGCTGGCAGGAGAGTGGCCTGACGGCGGAGGCCGACGGCGAGCTGCTGGCGCAGGCCCTGGGCAATCTGCTGGATAACGCCATCGATTTTACCCCTGCGCAAGGGGAGATCGTCATGAGCGCAGAGCAGCAGCAGGCGGGCCTGGCGCTGACCATCAGCGATAGCGGCAGCGGCATCCCGGATTATGCGCTTGGACGCATCTTCGAACGTTTCTATTCGCTGCCGCGTGAAAACGGCCATAAAAGCAGCGGCCTTGGGCTGGCTTTTGTCCGCGAAGTGGCGCGGCTGCATCAGGGCGATATTCAGCTCAGCAATCGCCCGCAGGGCGGAGTGCGCGCCGTGCTGATACTTCACCGTCCCTTCACATAGCTTCAAACTCCCCCCACATAGCCCGGCTAAGGTGAGCGCTTCACTGAGGAGGACGCTATGTTGAAATCACCGCTATTCTGGAAAATGAGCACCCTGCTGGGGTGCATCCTGTTGTTATCTATCCCCCTGATGATGGTCCGACAGCTGATTGTCGAGCGGGCGGACTATCGTAGCGACGTTGTTGATGCGCTGGAGAAAAGCACCAGCGGCGCGCAAAAGCTGACCGGGCCGCTGATCGCAATCCCGGTCACCGAGACGTTGACCCGTCTTGAGGATAAAAAAGAGGTCGAGTATCAGCAGACCTGGGTGCACTACTGGCTACCGGAATCGCTGGCGATAAGCGGCAAGCAGAACGTGGAATCCCGACAGATAGGCATTTATGAGGGCCAAATCTGGCACAACACGCTTGGGATCAGGGCGCAGTTCGATACCTCCCGCCTGGCTGAACTCCAAAAAGATAATATTACGCTGGGCAGACCCTTCGTGGTGGTCGGCGTTAGCGATGCGCGCGGAATTGGCGCTATTGAAGCGCCGGAGATAGGCGGCGCGACGCTGCCCGTGGAGCCTGGGCTTGGCCTCAGCGGCAGCGGAGAGGGGATTCATATGCCGCTACCGCCGCTGTCAGCGCAGCAGAAAACGCTGGACCTTGCGTTCACTCTCAACCTGAACGGAACGGGGAGCTTCTCGGTGGTGCCCGTTGGGCGCAATAGCGAGCTGCAGCTGGCAAGCAACTGGGCGCACCCCGGTTTTCTTGGCGATTTTCTTCCCGTTAGCCGCGAGGTCAGCGCCTCCGGCTATAGCGCCCGCTGGCAAAGCAGCTGGTTTGCCAACAACATGGTGAAGTTCTTCGTTGACGATCGGGAGGTTGAGTGGCGGGAGCTGCCGGCCTTCAACGTCAACGTCACTACGCCAGCCGATCAGTATCAGCTGACCGATCGGGCGACTAAATATGCCATTCTTTTGATTGCGCTAACCTTTATGGCTTTCTTTGTCTTCGAAAGTTTAACGATGTACCGCCTGCATCCGCTGCAGTATCTGCTGGTTGGCCTGTCGCTGGTGATGTTCTATCTGGTATTGCTGGCGCTCTCGGAACACATTGGCTTTACGCCATCATGGATTGCCGCCAGCGTCATCGGCGCGCTGATCAACGCCGTGTATCTGCACGCCGTGCTGAAAGGATGGCGCAATAGCCTGCTCTTCGTCTGCGCGCTATTATTGCTGGATAGCGTTATGTGGATGCTGCTGCGTTCGGAAGATAGCGCGCTGCTGCTCGGGACCGGCGTGCTGCTGCTGGCGCTAAGCGCGCTGATGCTGCTAACCCGCCACGTTGACTGGTATGCGCTATCGTCTCAGAAGCCAAAAAAGGCGGAGCAGCCCGGCGGTGAGGGCGACGATACGTTCAGGATCTGGAAATAAAAAAACGGCGCCTTGAGCGCCGTTTTACGTTGTTGCTGCGGGAATAGTTAATTATTCCTGCAGATCGCCACAGAAGCGGTAACCTTCACCGTGAATGGTAGCGATGATTTCCGGCGTATCCGGAGTAGATTCAAAGTGCTTACGAATGCGACGGATGGTCACGTCTACGGTACGGTCGTGCGGCTTAAGCTCACGGCCGGTCATTTTCTTCAGCAGTTCAGCGCGTGACTGGATTTTGCCCGGGTTTTCGCAGAAGTGCAGCATTGCGCGGAATTCACTGCGCGGCAGCTTGTACTGCTCACCGTTCGGGCTGACCAGAGAACGGCTGTTGATATCCAGCTCCCAGCCGTTGAACTTGTAGCTTTCTACGCTGCGACGCTCTTCGCTTACGGTACCCAGATTCATGGTACGGGAGAGCAGGTTGCGCGCGCGAATAGTCAGTTCACGGGGGTTGAATGGCTTGGTGATATAGTCATCTGCGCCAATTTCGAGGCCCAAAATCTTATCAACTTCATTATCGCGGCCGGTAAGGAACATCAGCGCGACGTCCGCCTGTTCGCGCAGTTCACGCGCCAGCAGGAGACCATTTTTACCCGGCAGGTTAATATCCATGATTACCAGGTTGATATCATTTTCAGACAGGATCTGATGCATTTCCGCGCCATCGGTCGCTTCGAACACATCATAACCTTCTGCTTCGAAAATACTTTTTAACGTGTTGCGTGTTACCAACTCGTCTTCAACGATAAGAATGTGCGGGGTCTGCATGTTTGCTACCTAAATTGCCAACTAAATCGAAACAGGAAGTACCAAAGTCCCTGACCTGCCTGGTACATGTCGCAAATTAACATGTCCGGCGTAACATGACTAAAGTACGTAATTGCGTTCTTGATGCACTTTCCATCAACGTCAACAACATCATTAGCTTGGTCGTGGGTACTTTCCCTCTGGACCCGACGGTGTCAAAAACGGCTGTCATCCTAACCATTTTAACAGCAATATAACAGGCTAAGAGAGGCTGAACACCCAATAAAACTACGCTTCGTTGACATATATCAAGTTCAATTGTAGCACGTTAACAGTCTTGTGAAATCATCGTATTGAAATGCTATTTGTAGTTACAAATCTTACACAGCTCAAATGGTTGCGTGGGGAAACTGATAAATATGCTGAATCCAACGCCTGAAACGGTATCCGGAGCGAAATATCATTGGCAAACATATGGATAAAAGCGTTCTGTTAACATACCTCGTGTCGCGGCTGGTTGGAAATAGTTTAGTTTTTTTTATGGGTGTTCGAACGCAATTTTAGTGATATTTGTTGCAAATTTGTAAATTTTCACCGCGTAAAATGAGGGATAACTTTCATTTTCGCCCCCTGAGAGAGTAGAAGAGAACCACAATGCGCGTATCTATTGTATTAGTATCCCCGGCTCGGGCAGAGAACGTTGGCGCGGCCGCGCGAGCGATGAAAACGATGGGCTTTAGCGATCTGCGGATCGTCGAAAGCGATGCCCATTTGCAGCCTGCCGCGCGCTGGGTCGCCCATGGATCCGGAGATATTCTCGATAATATAAACACTTATTCAACGCTGGAGCAGGCGCTGCACGATGTCGATTTTACGGTCGCCACCACGGCCCGCAGCCGGGCGCGCTTCCATTACTACGCCACCCCGCAGCAGCTCCTGCCGCTGATGGAGGAAAAGGCGCAGTGGATGAACCACGCGGCGCTGGTGTTTGGTCGGGAAGATTCCGGCCTGACCAACGAGGAGCTGGCCCTTGCCGACGTGTTGACCGGCGTGCCGATGGTCGCCGACTATCCGTCGCTCAACCTCGGCCAGTCGGTGATGGTTTACTGCTATCAGCTGACTTCCCTGGTTCAGCAGGCGTCTGCCGTTTACGCGAGCGTCGATGAAAACCAGCTGCAGGCGCTGCGTTTGCGAACCCTCGATCTGTTGACCCGGCTTGGCGTTGCTGAAGACGTCAAACTCACCGATTGGTTACAGCAGCGGATTGGACTTTTGCAGCAGCGGGATACGGCAATGCTCCATCGTTTGCTGCACGATATTGAAAAAAACCTCCCGGAGTAAAGTTCTGTCATAAGTTTTATGTATGGTTTTTTATGCTGATTGATGGCGTGAGACTGCGTGAACAGGGATGAATGACCGGTGCATTCTGGCGCATTGGCCAGGTGCGTAAAAACCGGCGAAAAACAGAAATTCATTGACTTAAGCCGGCAGATACTTTAACCAATATAGGCACAGGACACAGACAGATAAAAATTACAGAGTACACAACATCCATGAAACGCATCGGCATGATTACAACGATTATCACCACCACTATTACCACAGGTAACGGTGCGGGCTGACGCGTACAGGAAACACAGAAAAAAGCCCGCACCTGAACAGTGCGGGCTTTTTTTTCGACAAAAAATCTAGGGGTAACAACCATGCGCGTGTTGAAGTTCGGCGGTACATCAGTGGCAAATGCAGAACGTTTTCTGCGTGTTGCCGATATTCTGGAGAGCAATGCCAGGCAGGGGCAGGTAGCGACCGTACTGTCTGCCCCGGCGAAAATTACCAACCATCTGGTCGCGATGATTGAAAAAACCATCGGCGGCCAGGATGCGCTCACCAATATCGCTGACGCTGAACGCATTTTTGCTGAACTGCTGCAGGGTCTCGCCGATGCTCAGCCGGGCTTTGCGCTGGCGCAGCTGAAAACCTTCGTCGAGCAGGAGTTTTCCCAGATAAAGCACGTGCTGCACGGCATCAGCCTGCTTGGCCAGTGCCCGGATAGCGTTAACGCTGCGCTGATTTGCCGCGGAGAGAAGCTCTCCATCGCGATCATGGCCGGCCTTCTTGAAGCGCGTGGCCATAAGGTCAGCGTGATTAACCCCGTTGAAAAACTGCTGGCCGTGGGCCACTACCTCGAATCCACCGTCGATATTGCCGAATCAACCCGCCGTATTGCCGCCAGCCAGATCCCAGCGGACCATATGGTGCTGATGGCCGGTTTTACTGCCGGCAACGAAAAGGGCGAGCTGGTGGTTCTTGGCCGTAACGGCTCCGACTATTCTGCCGCCGTACTCGCCGCCTGCCTGCGCGCCGACTGCTGTGAAATCTGGACCGACGTCGACGGCGTTTACACCTGCGATCCGCGCCAGGTACCTGACGCCCGCCTGCTGAAATCGATGTCCTATCAGGAAGCGATGGAGCTCTCTTACTTCGGCGCTAAGGTTCTGCACCCGCGCACCATTGCGCCTATCGCTCAGTTCCAGATCCCCTGCCTGATTAAAAATACCGGCAATCCGCAGGCGCCGGGTACGCTTATCGGCGCCAGCCTTGATGAAGACGGCCTGCCGGTTAAGGGGATCTCCAACCTCAATAATATGGCGATGTTCAACGTCTCCGGTCCGGGGATGAAGGGGATGGTCGGCATGGCCGCCCGCGTTTTCGCCACCATGTCCCGCGCCGGTATTTCGGTGGTCCTGATCACCCAGTCCTCTTCTGAGTACAGCATCAGCTTCTGCGTGCCGCAAAGCGACTGCGCCCGGGCAAAACGGGTGATGGAAGAGGAGTTCTATCTGGAGCTGAAAGAGGGGCAGCTGGAGCCGCTGTCGATCATGGATCGCCTGGCGATCATTTCCGTCGTCGGCGACGGTATGCGCACCCTGCGCGGTATTTCGGCCAAGTTCTTCGCGGCGCTGGCGCGCGCCAATATCAATATCGTGGCGATTGCCCAGGGCTCTTCCGAACGCTCTATCTCCGTAGTGGTCAGCAATGACGACGCCACTACCGGGGTACGCGTCACCCACCAGATGCTGTTCAATACCGACCAGGTCATTGAGGTGTTCGTTATCGGCGTCGGCGGCGTTGGCGGCGCGCTGATCGAGCAAATCAAGCGTCAGCAGGGCTGGCTGAAGAACAAGCATATCGACCTGCGCGTGTGCGGTGTCGCCAATTCCCAGGCCCTGCTGACCAACGTCCACGGTCTGAATCTGGAAAACTGGCGCGCTGAGCTGGCCGAAGCGAAAGAGTCGCTTAACCTGGGCCGCCTGATCCGCCTGGTGAAAGAGTATCACCTGCTCAACCCGGTGATCGTTGACTGTACCTCCAGCCAGGCGGTCGCCGATCAGTACGCCGATTTCCTGCGCGAAGGTTTCCACGTGGTGACGCCGAACAAAAAGGCCAACACCTCATCGCTGGATTACTACCATCAGCTGCGCCACGCGGCGAGCAGCTCCCGACGCAAATTCCTCTACGACACCAACGTCGGCGCCGGCCTGCCGGTTATCGAGAACCTGCAGAACCTGCTCAATGCCGGCGACGAACTGCTGCACTTCTCCGGCATCCTCTCCGGTTCGCTGTCGTTTATCTTCGGCAAGCTGGACGAGGGGATGACGCTCTCCGCGGCGACGACGCTGGCGCGGGATATGGGCTATACCGAACCGGATCCGCGCGACGATCTTTCCGGCGTCGATGTTGCCCGCAAGCTGCTGATCCTGGCCCGTGAGACCGGACGTGAGCTGGAGCTGTCGGACATTATCGTTGAGTCGGCTCTGCCTGAAGCGTTTGATGCCAGCGGCGACGTCGGGAGCTTTATGGCACGTCTGCCAGCGCTGGATAACGAATTTGCTTCCCGGGTGGCGAAAGCGCGCGATGAAGGTAAAGTCTTGCGTTACGTCGGCAATATCGAAGAGGATGGAACCTGCCGCGTGAAAATTGCCGCGGTGGACGGGAACGATCCGCTGTTTAAAGTCAAAAACGGTGAGAACGCGCTGGCCTTTTACAGCCACTATTATCAGCCGCTGCCGCTGGTGCTGCGCGGCTATGGCGCGGGTAACGATGTGACCGCGGCCGGCGTATTCGCCGACCTGCTGCGTACCCTGTCATGGAAGTTAGGAGTTTAAGATGGTCAAAGTATATGCCCCGGCTTCCAGTGCCAATATGAGCGTCGGGTTTGATGTCCTGGGCGCGGCGGTGACGCCGGTTGACGGTACGCTGCTGGGGGACAACGTCTCGGTTGAGGCGGCCGCAAGCTTCAGCCTGCAAAACGTGGGTCGCTTTGCCAGCAAGCTGCCGGCGGCGGCGCAGGAGAATATCGTTTATCAATGCTGGGAGCGTTTTTGCGAAGAGATTGGCAGAAAGGTTCCGGTGGCGATGGTGCTGGAAAAAAATATGCCGATTGGCTCCGGCCTCGGCTCCAGCGCCTGTTCAGTAGTAGCGGCGCTGGTGGCGATGAATGAATTCTGCGGCAAGCCGCTGAACGAAACCCGGATGCTGGCGCTGATGGGCGAGATGGAAGGGCGCATCTCCGGCAGTATCCACTACGACAACGTCGCCCCGTGCTATCTGGGCGGCATGCAGCTGATGATCGAAGAGAACGACATCATCAGCCAGCAGGTGCCCGGCTTTGACGAATGGCTGTGGGTGCTGGCGTACCCTGGAATTAAAGTTTCGACGGCGGAAGCGCGCGCCATCCTGCCGGCCCAGTATCGGCGGCAGGATTGTATTGCGCACGGCCGCCATCTGGCGGGCTTTATTCACGCCTGCTATACCCGCCAGCCGCAGCTGGCAGCGAAATTGATGAAAGATGTGATTGCCGAACCCTATCGCACCAAACTGCTGCCGGGCTTCAGCGAAGCGCGGCAGGCGGCGATGGAGATCGGCGCGCAGGCCTGTGGGATCTCCGGCTCTGGCCCGACGCTGTTTGCGCTGTGCGATAAGCCGGAAACCGCGCAGCGCGTCGCCGACTGGCTGGGGACGCATTATCTGCAGAATCACGAAGGCTTTGTTCATATTTGCCGGCTGGACACGGCGGGCGCACGAGTAGTGGGATAACCAATGAAACTCTATAACTTAAAAGATCATAACGAACAGGTCAGCTTTGCGCAGGCCGTCACGCAGGGGCTTGGCAAGCATCAGGGGCTGTTCTTCCCGCACGACCTGCCGGAATTTAGCCTGACCGAAATCGATGAGATGCTGGCGCTGGATTTTGTCACCCGCAGCGCTAAGATCCTGTCGGCATTTATTGCCGATGAGATCCCGCAGGCGGTCCTGCAGGAGCGCATCGGCGCGGCCTTCACCTTCCCGGCTCCGGTCAGCAAGGTGCAGGATGACGTCGGCTGCCTCGAGCTGTTCCACGGCCCGACGCTGGCGTTTAAAGACTTCGGCGGCCGCTTCATGGCCCAGATGCTGACCCATATCGCGGGCGACAAGCCGGTAACTATCCTGACGGCGACCTCTGGCGATACCGGCGCGGCGGTAGCCCACGCGTTCTACGGTCTGCCAAACGTGAAGGTGGTGATTCTCTATCCGCGCGGCAAGATTAGCCCGCTGCAGGAGAAGCTGTTCTGCACCCTGGGCGGCAACATTGAAACCGTGGCTATCGACGGCGACTTCGACGCCTGCCAGGCGCTGGTTAAGCAGGCCTTCGACGACGAAGAGCTGAAAGCGGCGCTGGGCCTGAACTCCGCGAACTCGATTAACATCAGCCGTCTGCTGGCGCAGATTTGCTACTACTTTGAAGCGGTCGCGCAGCTGCCTCAGGAAGCGCGTAATCAGCTGGTGATTTCGGTGCCAAGCGGCAACTTCGGCGACCTCACCGCCGGCCTGCTGGCGAAGTCTTTGGGCCTGCCGGTTAAGCGCTTTATCGCCGCCACCAACGCCAACGATACCGTTCCTCGCTTCCTGCAGGACGGCAACTGGGCGCCGAAGGTCACCCAGGCGACGCTGTCCAACGCGATGGATGTCAGCCAGCCAAACAACTGGCCGCGCGTGGAAGAGCTGTTCCGCCGTAAAACCTGGCGTCTGAACGAGCTGGGCTACGCGACCGTGGACGACGAGACGACCAAAGAGGCGATGCGCGAGCTGAAAGCCATCGGCTACACCTCGGAGCCGCATGCGGCTATCGCCTGGCGCGCGCTGCGCGACCAGCTGCAGCCGGGCGAATACGGCCTGTTCCTCGGTACCGCGCATCCGGCGAAGTTCAAGGAGAGCGTTGAAGAGATCCTGCAGGAGACGCTGCCGCTGCCGAAAGAGCTGGCGGACCGCGCTGACCTGCCGCTGCTGTCGCATAACCTGCCTGCGGACTATGCGGCGCTGCGCGAGCTGATGATGGCGAAAGCGTAACGGCGTCTACAGACGTTGTTTATTTCTCAAACCGGGCCAGGGCGCCCGGTTTTTTTACGCCCAAAAAAGGAGAAATTATGCATGAATTATCAATAAATGCCGGGGGCTGAAGAATAGGATTGCGGAGAATAACAAGCGCCGTTGTGCAGGGTTAACCTTGGGCTATCGACCCATCACGGGCACTGTTAACAAAGGGGAAACCTATGTCAAAGCTGAAATCTGTGATCCTTGCGCTTTCGATGCTGCTGGTGGCTCCTGCGGCCGTCCACGCCGCTGAAATTACGCTGATTCCGGCCGTAAAACTGCAGATCGGCGATCGCGATAACTCCGGCAACTATTGGGACGGTGGCCACTGGCGCGATCGTGAGTGGTGGGGACGCCATTACGACTGGCGCGACGATCGCTGGCATCCGCATGACGATCGCCGTTATCACCAGCGCGAACGCGATCGCGACCACGGTCCGGATCGCGACTGGCACCACCGCTAAGCGACGTTCCCGGCCGGCAGGCTGGCGGCCGGGAAGCGGGTTAGCGCTCGTGACGTTTAAAGACCATCTCGCCTTTATCGGAAGCGTCGGCGTCAAAGAAGTACCCGTCGCTGTCGAAACGCGTGAGCTGCTCCGGCTGGGTTAAGCGGTTCTCAATGATATAGCGGCTCATCAAGCCGCGCGCTTTCTTGGCGTAGAAGCTGATCACCTTAAACTGGCCGTTTTTCTCATCGAGGAACACCGGCTTAATAATCTGCCCCTGCAGCCGTTTCGTTTTGACCGACCGGAAGTATTCGTCGGAGGCGAGGTTAATCACCACGTCGTCGCCCTGGGCCTTCAGCGCCTGATTCAGCGTATCGGTAATCGTCTCCCCCCAGAACTGATAGAGATCCTTGCCCCTGGCGTTTTCCAGCTTAATGCCCATCTCCAGACGATAGGGCTGCATCAGATCCAGCGGGCGCAGCACGCCGTACAGGCCGGAGAGCATACGCAGGTGCTGCTGGGCGAAATCAAAATCCGCCTCGTCGAAGGTTTCCGCCTGCAGCCCGGTGTAGACGTCGCCCTTAAAGGCCAGAATGGCCTGGCGGGCGTTTTTCGGCGTGAACTCGGGATGCCAGTCGTGAAAACGGGTGGCGTTCAGATCCGCCAGCTTATCGCTGATGCCCATCAGCTTGCCTATCTGCGGCGCTGAAAGCTGGCGCGCCACGCCGATAAGCTGTTGGGAATACTCCAGCAGCTCGGGCTGGGTGTAGCGCGTCGTCGCCAGCGGGCTTTGATAATCGAGCGTCTTAGCAGGTGAAATCAGAATCAGCATATCCAGTCCTTGCAGGAGATTTTCGGCGATTTTAGCAAAAAAAGACCGCGGAGGGATCGATAGCTGCGATTGCTGCGCTATTCGCGCGACGGCCCGTCCCAGGTTCCCGGCGCCAGCTGCTGGCGAATTTCCGGATAGCGCGCGGCGTCGAACGTGGGCTGTACGCCCAGCCTTCGCTGGTGGAGATAGTCGCTGGCAAGCAGGCGTACCGTGGGTGACAGCAGGAGGATCGCCGTCAGGTTGGTAATGGCCATCAGCGCCATAATAATATCCGCCAGCCGCCAGACGACCGGGAGGCTCATCATCGTTCCCGTTAAGACCATCAGGATGGTGATAATCCGCAGTCCCCAGATGCAGCGGGGGCTATTAAAACGCAGAAAAATAAGGTTATTTTCAGCGTAAATGTAGTTTGCCACGATGGAGCTAAAGGCAAAAAGCAGCACGATGACGGCGACAAAGCCGGCGCCCCAGCCGCCGACAAGCCCGCTCATCGCATGCTGAATGGCCTGGATACCGTTAGCGGCGTCCTCTCCGCCTCCGCGCGGCGCCAGCATGATAATCACCGCGCTGGCGGTGCAGATAACAACGGTATCGATAAAAACGCCAAGCATCTGGACGATCCCCTGAGCCGCCGGGTGCGGAGGCCAGGAGGCGGCGGCCGCGGCGGCGTTAGGCGTTGAGCCCATACCCGCTTCGTTAGAGAACATTCCGCGCTGGAAACCGCTGGTTAGCGCCTGGCTGATGGTATAGCCCACCGCGCCGGCGGCGGCTTCCTGCCAGCCGAACGCGCAGCGGATAATGGTGTTAAAAATTGCCGGCAGGGCGGTGATGTGCCACAGGCCGATGAGCAGGCTGGCGGCAACCCACAGCACTGCCATCAGCGGGACGAACCATTGCAGGATCTTTGCCACGTTGCGCAAGCCGCGAACGATAACCAGCAGGGTGAGCGCCGCCAGCACACCGCCGGTGATAACGCCGGGCAGATCGAAGGCATAGGTCATCGCATGCGCCACCGAGTTGGCCTGGACGGTGTTAAAAATAACGCCATAAGCGAGCAGCAGCAGGATTGAAAACAGCACGCCCATCCAGCGCATCCCTAAGCCTCGGGACATATACCACGCGGGCCCGCCGCGAAATTGCCCCTGCGCATCGCGTTCTTTATAGAGCTGGGCAAGGGAGCATTCGGCGAAGCTGCTGGCCATCCCGAGCAGCGCAGAGACCCACATCCAGAAGACGGCGCCCGGACCGCCGGCGGCGATCGCCAGCGCCACGCCGGCCAGGTTGCCGCTCCCGACGCGGGCGGCCAGGCTGGTGCACAGGGCCTGAAAAGAGGTTAAGCCGTCGGGCTGGGGCAGGAGGCTTTTGCGCAAACTTTTCCCAAACTGGCTAACATAACGGAACTGAATACATTTCGTCCGCCAGGTAAACCATACGCCGGCACCCAGTAATAAATAAATCATTACCGAACCCCAGAGTATTTCATTGATAAATGAGAAAAAATCAGGCATTAAGCATCCTCTTGTCCATGTTGGTAAGCTTGTGTAAGCGTTACCATTTTAGTGACAATCCTTTAACATTCAGAGAATTAATTCGTTCAGTTTATCACACTCTGCGCTCTTGCATGGTCCGCAGTTGCGCTGACCCGGCAGCGTGTTATCATCTTGGCAGACCGGTTACATCCCCTTAACTGCTGTTTAAGAGAACACTATCATGACGGATAAATTGACTTCTCTGCGTCAGTACACCACTGTCGTAGCTGATACCGGAGATATTGCGGCAATGAAGCTGTATCAGCCTCAGGACGCCACGACTAACCCTTCTTTGATTCTTGGCGCTGCTCAGATCCCTGAGTACCGTAAGCTGATTGATGACGCTATCGTCTGGGCCCGCGCTCAGAGCAGCGATCGCGCGCAGCAGGTTATCGACGCTTCCGATAAGCTGGCGGTGAACATTGGTCTCGAAATCCTTAAGCTGATTCCAGGCCGTATTTCTACCGAAGTTGATGCCCGTCTCTCCTATGACACCACGGCATCCATCGCGAAAGCTAAACGCATCATCAAGCTGTACAACGATGCGGGCATCGGCAACGATCGCATTCTGATCAAGCTGGCTTCTACCTGGCAGGGCATCTGCGCCGCCGAGCAGCTGGAAAAAGAAGGCATCAACTGTAACCTGACCCTGCTGTTCTCCTTCGCTCAGGCACGCGCCTGTGCGGAAGCGGGCGTATTCCTGATTTCTCCGTTCGTAGGCCGTATCCTCGACTGGTACAAAGCGAACACGGATAAGAAAGAGTATGCGCCGGCGGAAGATCCGGGCGTGGTTTCCGTCAGCGAAATCTACGAGTACTACAAGCAGCACGGCTATGAAACCGTCGTAATGGGCGCAAGCTTCCGTAACGTCGGCGAAATCCTCGAGCTGGCCGGCTGTGACCGTCTGACCATCGCTCCGGCACTGCTGAAAGAGCTGGCAGAAAGCGAAGGCGCTATCGAACGCAAGCTGACCTTCAGCGGCGAAGTGAAAGCCCGTCCGGAACGCATCACCGAATCTCAGTTCCTGTGGCAGCACAACCAGGATCCGATGGCGGTAGACAAACTGGCGGAAGGCATCCGTAAGTTTGCTATCGACCAGGAAAAACTGGAAAAAATGATCGGCGATCTGCTGTAATCATTGCGCGTGGCCGGGCTTCCGGTCACGCTACTTCTTTTGAGCCCTGTCTGTATCTCCTTCCAGCGTGTATTATTCCGTCTAACTGCACTATTTGAACGGAATAACGATGAATACCTTACGAATCGGCTTAGTTTCCATCTCCGATCGCGCCTCCAGCGGCGTTTATCAGGATAAAGGCATCCCGGCACTTGAAGAGTGGCTGGCGCGTGCGCTGACGACCCCTTTTGAGCTCCAGACCCGCCTGATCCCCGATGAGCAGGTGATTATCGAGCAAACGCTGTGCGAGCTGGTGGACGAAATGGGCTGCCATCTGGTGTTAACTACCGGCGGTACCGGCCCTGCGCGACGAGACGTGACGCCGGATGCGACGCTGGCGGTTGCCGATCGCGTCATGCCGGGCTTTGGCGAGCAGATGCGTCAGGTGAGCCTGCACTTCGTCCCGACGGCCATTCTCTCCCGCCAGGTTGGGGTGATCCGTAAGCAGGCGCTGATCCTCAATCTGCCCGGTCAGCCGAAGGCGATTGAGGAAACCCTCGAAGGGGTCAAAGATGCCGATGGCCAGGTGCTGGTGCACGGCGTCTTTGCAAGTGTACCGTATTGTGTACAGCTGCTTGAGGGGCCTTATGTCGAGACTGCGCCGGAAGTGGTAGCGGCTTTTCGGCCAAAAAGCGCGAGACGCGAAAGTTTATCCTGAATTTGATGCTTTCCTGACATAACCTGCAATCCTGGTGGTGTGCTGTTTTATTTACGATATAGTGTTTTTTACTTTACACACTGCGTGATAACACCTACAAACCTCTGGATGAACAGCTCGTTATGTCACAACATACCCGACCTCTGAATCGACAAGACTATAAAACTCTGACGCTGGCCGCCCTTGGCGGGGCGCTGGAGTTTTACGACTTCATTATCTTCGTCTTCTTTGCCGCCGTTGTCGGCGAGCTCTTCTTCCCGGCCGATATTCCGGAGTGGCTGCGCCAGGTGCAGACCTTCGGCATTTTCGCCGCCGGCTATCTGGCGCGTCCTCTCGGCGGCATTATCATGGCCCACTTTGGTGATTTGGTCGGGCGCAAGAAAATGTTCACCCTGAGTATTTTACTGATGGCGCTGCCGACGCTGGCGATCGGCCTGCTGCCGACCTATGCATCGATGGGGATCGTTGCCCCGCTGCTGCTGCTGCTGATGCGCGTGCTGCAGGGCGCGGCGATTGGGGGGGAAGTCCCCGGCGCCTGGGTGTTTGTTGCGGAGCACGTGCCGGAGAAAAAAATCGGTATCGCCTGCGGCACGCTAACGGCGGGCCTAACGGTGGGGATCCTGCTGGGGTCGGTGGTGGCGACGCTGATTAATACCAGCCTGACGCCGCAGGGCATCCACGACGGCGGCTGGCGTATTCCTTTCCTGCTGGGCGGCGTGTTCGGCCTGGTGGCGATGTATTTACGCCGCTGGCTGCAGGAAACGCCGATATTCCTCGAGATGCAGCAGCGCAAAGCATTAGCCCAGGAGCTGCCGGTTAAATCGGTGGTGCTCAAGCATCAGAAGGCCGTGGTGGTTTCAATGCTGCTGACCTGGCTCCTGTCCGCTGGCGTGGTGGTGGTCATTTTGATGTCGCCGGTGTGGCTGCAAAAGCATTACGGCTTTGCCCCGGCGGTGACCCTGCAGGCGAACAGTATTGCGACGATTATGCTGTGTGTCGGCTGCCTGCTGGCAGGCCTGGCGGCCGATCGCTTTGGTGCCAGCCGGACGTTTATCGTCGGCAGCCTTCTGCTGGCGGTTTCCAGCTGGGCGTTCTACCACCTTTCCGGCACCTCGCCTGAACAGCTTTTCCTGCTGTACGGCACCGTTGGGCTGTGCGTTGGCGTGGTCGGGGCGGTGCCTTACGTGATGGTTCGCGCCTTCCCGGCGGAGGTGCGTTTTACCGGAATCTCATTCTCGTACAACGTCTCCTACGCCATTTTCGGCGGCCTGACGCCGATTGCCGTCACTATGCTGATGGGCGTATCGCCGATGGCTCCGGCGTGGTACGTGCTGGCGCTGTCGCTGATGGGGCTGGGGCTGGGGATTTGGCTGCGTCAGGGGCTGGGGGGAAATAGCGCCGCCGCGGCTGGCGAACTGCAGCGTCTGCCTTAGCGCGACGGCTCAATACCCTCGCCGTAAGGCGAGGGTATCTTCTATCAATGAGGCGCGCCGATTGGCAGAACGGTGCGACCAAACTGCTCGTTGAGTACTTCACCCATCGCCAGATAAATCGCGCTACCGCCGCAGACTAAACCAATCCAGCCCGCGATTCTAACGATGCCTTCGTTATCGACCAGGTGACCAATTGCCAGCAGGGCAAACAGGACGGTCAGGCTGAGGAAGACGAACTGCAGCATCCGTGCGGCTTTCAGGGTACCGAAGAACATAAACAGCGTGAACACTCCCCACAGTCCGAGATACATGCCCAGGAAGTGCGCGTTCGGCGCCTCTGCCAGGCCCATTTTCGGCATGAGAAGAATTGCGACCAACGTCAGCCAGAAGGCGCCGTAGGACGTAAAAGCGGTTAAACCAAAGGTGTTACCCTTTTTAAATTCCAGCAGGCCTGCGAAAATCTGCGCAATACCGCCGTAAAAAATGCCCATCGCCAGGATAGCTACATCAAACGCGAAAAGGCCGCTATTCGCCAGGTTAAGCAGAATAGTGGTCATGCCGAAGCCCATAAGGCCCAGCGGTGCCGGATTAGCCAACTTAGTGTTGCCCATAATTCCTCAAAATAATGATTAGAAAGGGAAGCATTACCCCGTCGCTCAGCGGTGGGGCGCGGCATAATAATGAGGAGTCGTCAGGCTGTCTATGATCTGGCGAGGTATTTTTCACCAATTTTACGCACTCTCTAAACGATGTCGGGCATTTGCCTGAGGCCAGGCGGGCAAAGGCGTTCGTAAGGCTATGATCCGTCGAACTTCTGGTCTTTCAACGCGGGCGGACTCGCCTAAGCAGACTCATCGTCCCTTTACGGGGACCCCAGCGGATGAACGCCGTGAAGCGCGCTTTTTTGCGTCATATCGGGAAAACGCCCTCGCCGACGGCCGGCTTCGTGGGGTGATGAAGATAAAAATTTTTTTGCCTCCCCCCTTGATGAAGCTGTGGACGACCCCATCTTGTAGTCAACCGCAGTGAATGAACCTGAAAAAAAAAGATGTTGGGCAGTTGAAACCGCACGTTTCGCCCTTATTACAGGTTCACAACCACATGTTGACTGAATTTTTAGTGGAGACGTTTAGATGGGTAAAATTATTGGTATCGACCTGGGTACTACCAACTCTTGTGTAGCGATTATGGATGGCACTACTGCTCGCGTGCTGGAAAACGCCGAAGGCGATCGCACCACGCCTTCTATCATTGCTTATACCCAGGATGGTGAAACTCTGGTTGGTCAGCCGGCTAAACGTCAGGCAGTGACAAACCCGCAAAACACCCTGTTTGCGATTAAACGCCTGATTGGTCGCCGCTTCCAGGATGAAGAAGTTCAGCGTGACGTTTCTATCATGCCGTACAAAATCGTTGCCGCAGACAATGGCGACGCATGGCTTGATGTGAAAGGTACCCGCACCGCACCGCCGCAGATCTCTGCTGAAGTGCTGAAGAAAATGAAGAAAACCGCGGAAGATTACCTGGGTGAGCCGGTAACTGAAGCCGTTATCACCGTACCGGCATACTTCAACGATGCTCAGCGTCAGGCGACGAAAGACGCCGGTCGTATCGCGGGTCTGGAAGTTAAGCGTATCATCAACGAACCAACCGCAGCCGCGCTGGCTTACGGTCTGGATAAAGAAGTCGGCAACCGTACTATCGCGGTTTACGACCTCGGCGGTGGTACCTTCGATATCTCTATTATCGAAATCGACGAAGTTGACGGCGAGAAAACCTTCGAAGTTCTGGCAACCAACGGTGATACTCACCTGGGTGGCGAAGACTTCGATAGCCGTATGATCAACTACCTCGTTGACGAGTTTAAGAAAGATCAGGGCATTGACCTGCGTAACGACCCGCTGGCCATGCAGCGCCTGAAAGAAGCGGCAGAAAAAGCGAAAATCGAGCTTTCTTCCGCTCAGCAGACCGACGTGAATCTGCCGTACATCACCGCAGATGCTACCGGTCCGAAACACATGAACATTAAAGTGACCCGTGCGAAGCTGGAAAGCCTGGTAGAAGACCTGGTTAACCGCTCTATCGAGCCGCTGAAAGTTGCGCTGCAGGATGCTGGTCTGTCCGTATCCGACGTTCAGGACGTTATCCTGGTCGGTGGTCAGACTCGTATGCCGATGGTGCAGAAGAAAGTTGCCGAGTTCTTTGGTAAAGAGCCGCGTAAAGACGTTAACCCGGATGAAGCTGTTGCTATCGGCGCAGCGGTTCAGGGCGGCGTACTGACTGGTGAAGTTAAAGACGTTCTGCTGCTCGACGTTACCCCGCTGTCGCTGGGTATCGAAACCATGGGCGGCGTGATGACTGCGCTGATCAACAAGAACACCACTATCCCGACCAAGCACAGCCAGGTGTTCTCGACGGCGGAAGATAACCAGTCTGCGGTAACTATCCACGTGATTCAGGGCGAGCGTAAACGCGCCTCCGATAACAAATCACTGGGTCAGTTTAACCTCGACGGCATCAACCCGGCACCGCGCGGCATGCCGCAGATCGAAGTGACCTTCGATATCGATGCCGATGGTATCCTGCACGTCTCCGCGAAAGATAAGAACAGCGGTAAAGAGCAGAAAATTACCATTAAAGCGTCTTCCGGTCTGAACGAAGAAGAAATCGCTAAAATGGTCCGTGAAGCAGAAGCGAACGCGGAATCTGACCGTAAGTTCGAAGAGCTGGTTCAGACCCGCAACCAGGGCGACCATCTGCTGCACAGCACGCGTAAGCAGGTTGAAGAAGCGGGCGACAAGCTGCCGGCTGACGACAAAACCGCTATCGAGTCTGCGCTGACCGCGCTGGAAACTTCCCTGAAAGGTGAAGACAAAGCCGATATCGAAGCGAAAATGCAGGCGCTGGCCCAGGCTTCCCAGAAGCTGATGGAGATTGCCCAGCAGCAGCATGCTCAGCAGCAGGCTGGCGGTGCTGAAGCTTCCGAAAGCAACGCGAAAGACGACGATGTCGTTGACGCTGAGTTTGAAGAAGTGAAAGACAAAAAATAATCGCCCTTTGAACGGGTAAAACACTGGCACGGGCGAAGAGGTTTCCTCTCCGCCCGTGCACGCATGTTAAGGGGCTGAAAAACACCAATGGCAAAGCAAGATTATTACGAGATTTTAGGCGTTTCCAAAACAGCGGAAGAGCGTGAAATCAAAAAGGCGTACAAGCGCCTGGCCATGAAATATCACCCGGACCGCAACCAGGGCGATAAAGAGGCCGAAGCTAAATTTAAAGAAATCAAAGAAGCCTACGAAATCCTGACGGATGACCAGAAGCGTGCGGCCTACGATCAGTACGGCCACGCCGCGTTTGAGCAGGGCGGCATGGGCGGCGGCGGCGGTGGTTTCGGCGGTGGCGCGGATTTCAGCGATATCTTTGGCGATGTTTTCGGCGACATCTTCGGCGGTGGCCGCGGTCGTCAGCGCGCGTCGCGCGGGGCTGACCTGCGCTACAACATGGATCTGACGCTGGAAGAAGCGGTTCGCGGCGTAACGAAAGAGATCCGCATCCCGACGCTGGAAGAGTGCGACGTCTGCCACGGCAGCGGCGCGAAATCGGGCAGCAAGCCGCAGACCTGTCCGACCTGTCACGGCGCTGGCCAGGTGCAGATGCGCCAGGGCTTCTTCGCCGTTCAGCAGACCTGTCCGCACTGTCAGGGACGCGGTACGCTGATCAAAGACCCGTGCAATAAATGCCACGGTCACGGTCGCGTAGAGAAAACTAAAACGCTGTCGGTTAAAATCCCGGCAGGCGTAGACACCGGCGATCGCATTCGTCTGTCTGGCGAAGGTGAAGCCGGCGAGCACGGCGCTCCGGCCGGCGATCTGTACGTTCAGGTTCAGGTGAAGCAGCACGCCATCTTTGAGCGCGAAGGCAATAACCTGTACTGCGAAGTGCCGATTAACTTCACCATGGCGGCGCTGGGCGGCGAGATTGAAGTCCCGACCCTGGACGGCCGCGTGAATCTGAAGGTGCCTGGCGAAACGCAGACCGGCAAGCTGTTCCGCATGCGTGGTAAAGGCGTCAAGTCCGTACGCGGCGGCGCGCAGGGCGATCTGCTGTGCCGCGTGGTGGTTGAGACGCCGGTTGGCCTCAACGACAAGCAGCGGCAGCTGTTGAAAGAACTTCAGGAAAGCTTCGGTGGCCCGACGGGTGAGAACAACAGCCCGCGCTCCAAAAGCTTCTTTGACGGCGTGAAGAAATTCTTCGATGATTTGACGCGCTAATCATTGTGCCGTGTAAAAAGCCACTTTATTGCGAAGTGGCTTTTTTATTTCTCGCCGTCTCTCCGTTAATGCTGCCTGAATTTCTCGTTCGGACCCTTTCTGACCCTTCTCTTCTCATTTCGTAAAAACCGAATGACAGAGCAATAATAAACTTATTTTTTCGAGCTGTTATGGCGATTAGAATAGTTTAAACGATGAATAATCCTGATAGAGAGAATAAAAAGTGAAACATCTGCAGCGTTTTTTAAGTAGCGATGCTTCCGGGGGCATCATCCTCATTTTTGCCGCCGTGCTGGCGATGCTGTTGGCGAATACCGACGCCACCAGCGGTCTGTATCACTCCTTTCTGGAAACGCCCGTTCAGCTACGCGTTGGCGCGCTGGAAATCAACAAGAACATGCTGCTGTGGATTAACGACGCGCTGATGGCCGTCTTCTTCCTGCTGATCGGCCTCGAAGTGAAGCGCGAGATGATGCAAGGGGCGCTGGCCAGCCGTCGTCAGGCGGTGTTCCCGGTGTTGGCCGCCCTGGGCGGGATGATCGTCCCGGCGCTTATCTATCTTGCGTTTAACGCCCAGGACCCGATTGCCAGAGGGGGCTGGGCTATCCCGGCGGCAACCGATATTGCGTTCGCGCTGGGCGTGCTGGCGCTGCTCGGCAGCCGCGTGCCTGTGGCGCTGAAGATTTTCCTGATGGCGCTGGCTATCATTGATGACCTGGGCGCGATCGTGATTATCGCGCTGTTCTACACCAACGACCTTTCCGTGCTGTCGCTCGCGGTGGCGGCGGGGGCCATTGGGGTGCTGGCGCTGCTGAACCTGAGCGGGGTGCGGCGCACCGGTATCTATATTCTGGTTGGCGCCGTGTTGTGGACCGCGGTGCTGAAGTCCGGGGTTCACGCCACCTTAGCGGGGGTCATTGTCGGCTTTATGATCCCGCTGAAGGCGCAGGATGGCAAATCGCCGGCGAAGGAGCTTGAGCACGTTCTGCACCCGTGGGTTGCCTGGCTTATCCTGCCGCTCTTTGCCTTTGCTAATGCGGGCGTCTCGCTGCAAGGGGTAACGCCTGAGGGGCTGACGTCGCTGCTGCCGCTGGGGATTATTGCCGGGCTGTTTATTGGCAAGCCGCTGGGGATCGGCCTGTTCTGCTGGCTGGCGCTGAAGCTGAAGTGGGCTTCGCTGCCGGAAGGGACTCATTTCCCGCAGATTATGGCGGTCGGCGTGCTCTGCGGGATCGGCTTTACGATGTCGATTTTTATCGCCAGCCTGGCGTTTGCCAGCACTGACCCTGGCTTAATCAACTGGGCCAAGCTTGGCATTCTGACCGGCTCGGTACTATCGGCCGTCAGCGGATATCTGCTGCTGCGCAAGCGCATAACGGTTCCCGTCCACTCGGCGTAATACTTTCGGAGAGCCTGCAGAGGCTCTCCAGGACATTATCAGGGAGAGAAGCATGTCGCATATTAACTACAACCATCTGTACTACTTCTGGCACGTCTACAAGGAAGGCTCCGTGGTCGGGGCGGCGGAAGCGCTGTTTCTGACGCCGCAGACCATCACCGGACAAATTAAAGCGCTTGAAGAGCGCCTGCAGGGCAAGCTTTTTAAGCGTAAGGGCAGGGGGCTGGAGCCGAGCGAGCTGGGCGAGCTGGTGTTCCGCTACGCCGACCGCATGTTCACGCTCAGCCAGGAGATGCTGGATATCGTCAACTACCGCAAGGAGTCGAATCTGCTGTTCGACGTTGGCGTGGCGGATGCGCTGTCGAAGCGGCTGGTGAGCGGCGTGCTGGATGCGGCGGTGGTTGAGGATGAGCAGATCCACCTGCGCTGCTTTGAATCGACCCACGAGATGCTGCTGGAGCAGCTGAGCCAGCATAAGCTCGATATGATTATCTCCGACTGCCCCATCGACTCAACCCAGCAGGAGGGGCTGTTTTCGGTGCGCATCGGCGAATGCTGCGTGAGCTTCTGGTGCATGAATCCGCCGCCGGAGAAGCCGTTTCCCGCCTGCCTTGAGGAGCGTCGCCTGCTGATCCCCGGCCGGCGTTCGATGCTTGGCCGCAAGCTGCTGAACTGGTTTAATTCGCAGGGGCTCAAGGTTGAGATCCTCGGGGAGTTTGACGACGCGGCGCTGATGAAGGCGTTCGGCGCGGCGCACAACGCGATTTTTGTCGCGCCGACGCTCTACGCGCATGATTTCTACCACGACGAGTCGATTATTGAGATCGGCCGGATGGAGAACGTGATGGAGGAGTATCACGCCATCTTTGCCGAGCGCATGATCCAGCATCCGGCGGTACAGCGTATCTGCAACCGCGACTACTCGGCGCTCTTTACCTCGCCGCCGCGCTGACGGGCGGCAGATTTCAGGCATAAAAAAACCCGCTTTCGCGGGTTTTTCTACAAAGCGATAACAAGCAGGCGATTAAGCCAGTTTGTTGATCTGAGCGGTCAGGTTTGCTTTATGACGCGCAGCTTTGTTTTTGTGGATCAGACCTTTAGCAGCCTGACGGTCCACGATTGGTTGCATTTCGTTAAATGCTTTCAGTGCAGTAGCTTTGTCGCCAGCTTCGATGGCTGCGTATACTTTCTTGATGAAAGTACGCATCATAGAGCGACGGCTAGCGTTGTGCTTGCGGGCCTTTTCAGACTGAACGGCGCGCTTCTTAGCTGATTTGATATTAGCCAAGGTCCAACTCCCAAATGTGTTCTATATGGACAATTCAAAGGCCGAGGAGAATGCCCGTTTAGCCTTCTTTTGTCAATGGATTTGTGCAAATAAGCGGCGCTTAAAACAACGACGCTTTATTACGTAGTGATGGCGCAAGATTCTACCAGCTTGTTGCGGGCGAATACAGCCTTTCCACCATAAAAATCGACGGGCGCGCGTAGTTTTCCCCGCGTTCCAGCGCTGAGTTGATGAATTCTCGGGATCTTTCAACGAAGAGGTGCAATCGCTGGTTAACGTCGCCAGTTGTACAAGGTATACTCGGACGATTTTCACTGTTTTGAGCCAGACATGAAGCTGATACGCGGCATACATAATCTCAGCCAGGCCCCGCGCGGGTGCGTGCTGACCATTGGTAATTTTGACGGTGTGCACCGCGGGCATCAGGCGCTGCTGCAGCGCTTGCGCGCAGAGGGCCGCCAGCGTGGCTTACCGGTGGTAGTGATGATTTTCGAACCGCAGCCGCTGGAGCTGTTTGCCGCCGATAAGGCGCCTGCACGCCTGACGCGCCTGCGTGAAAAGCTGCGCTATTTGGCCGAAAGCGGCGTCGACTACGTGCTGTGCGTGCGGTTCGACCGACGCTTTGCCGCCCTGACCGCTCAGGACTTTATCAGCGAGCTGCTGGTCCGCCGGCTGGGCGTGCAGTTCCTCGCCGTGGGCGATGATTTCCGCTTTGGCGCTGGTCGTCAGGGGGATTTCTTGTTATTACAGAAAGCCGGGGTGGAGTTTGGGTTCGACATCACCAGCACCCAGACCTTCTGTGAAGGCGGCGTCCGCATCAGCAGTACCGCGGTGCGGCAGGCGCTGGCGGACGACGATCTTGCCCTGGCAGAAACCCTGCTGGGCCATCCGTTTACCATCTCCGGGCGCGTGGTGCACGGCGATGAGCTGGGGCGCACCATTGGCTTCCCGACGGCGAACTTACCGCTACGTCGTCAAGTTTCCCCGGTTAAAGGGGTCTATGCGGTAGAAGTAACGGGGCTTGGCGACAAACCTTTGCCGGGTGTCGCCAATATTGGCACTCGCCCAACGGTCGCCGGCGTCCGTCAACAGCTGGAAGTGCATCTGCTGGACGTTGTAATGGACCTCTACGGTCGCCATATAGATGTAATACTGCGTAAAAAAATACGTAACGAACAGCGGTTTGCGTCGCTTGATGAGCTGAAGGCGCAAATTGCACGTGATGAGTTAACGGCCCGCGAGCTTTTTGGGCTGACCAGCCAGGCATAAACCTGTTGGTGTTTATCAAACCGAAATACGGAACCGAGAATCTGATGAGTGACTATAAATCCACCCTGAATTTGCCGGAAACAGGGTTCCCGATGCGTGGCGATCTCGCCAAACGCGAACCGGGAATGCTGGCGCGTTGGACCGATGATGATCTGTACGGCATCATCCGTGCGGCGAAAAAAGGCAAAAAAACCTTCATTCTGCATGATGGCCCTCCTTATGCGAATGGCAGCATTCATATTGGTCACTCGGTTAACAAGATTCTGAAAGACATTATCGTTAAGTCCAAAGGGCTGACGGGCTATGATTCTCCCTACGTGCCGGGCTGGGACTGCCACGGTCTGCCGATCGAGCTGAAAGTGGAGCAGGAGTACGGCAAACCTGGCGAGAAGTTCACCGCTGCCGAGTTCCGCGCTAAGTGCCGCGAATACGCCGCGACCCAGGTTGACGGCCAGCGTAAAGACTTTATCCGTCTTGGCGTGCTGGGCGACTGGTCGCGTCCGTATCTGACCATGGACTTCAAAACCGAAGCCAATATCATCCGCGCGCTGGGTAAAATCATCGGCAACGGCCACCTGCACAAAGGCGCGAAGCCGGTGCACTGGTGCGTCGACTGCCGCTCCGCGCTGGCGGAAGCGGAAGTTGAGTATTACGACAAAACTTCCCCGTCTATCGACGTAGCGTTCCACGCGGTCGATAAAGCGGCGGTGCTGGCGAAGTTCGGCGTTGCTGACGTCAGCGGTCCGGTCTCCCTGGTTATCTGGACCACCACCCCGTGGACCCTGCCGGCTAACCGCGCGATCTCCCTGTCGCCGGAGTTCGACTATGCGCTGGTGCAGGTTGACGGCCAGGCGCTGATCCTGGCGAAAGACCTGGTTGAAAGCGTCATGAAGCGTACGGGCGTTGCGGATTACACCATCCTTGCGGTGGTCAACGGCGCCGAGCTGGAGCTGATGCGCTTTAAGCATCCGTTCCTCGATTTCGACGTTCCGGCGATCCTCGGCGACCACGTTACCCTCGATGCGGGTACCGGCGCGGTGCATACCGCCGGCGGCCACGGCCCTGACGACTACACCATCAGCCAGAAATATGGCCTGGAAATCGCCAATCCGGTCGGCCCGGACGGCGCCTACCTGCCGGGAACCTATCCGTCGCTGGACGGCATCAACGTCTTCAAGGCCAACGACATCATCGTTGAGCTGCTGCGTGACGGCGGCGCGCTGCTGCACGTTGAAAAAATGCAGCACAGCTATCCGTGCTGCTGGCGCCACAAGTCGCCGATCATCTTCCGCGCCACGCCGCAGTGGTTCGTCAGCATGGATCAGAAAGGCCTGCGCGCGCAGTCGCTGAAAGAGATTAAAGGCGTACAGTGGATCCCGGACTGGGGCCAGGCGCGTATCGAATCAATGGTGGCCAACCGCCCTGACTGGTGTATCTCCCGTCAGCGTACCTGGGGCGTTCCGATGTCCCTGTTCGTGCACAAAGAGACCCAGGAGCTGCATCCGCGCACCCTGGAGCTGATGGAAGAAGTGGCGAAGCGCGTTGAGGTGGACGGTATTCAGGCGTGGTGGGATCTCGACTCCCGCGACATCCTCGGTGCCGATGCCGACATCTACGAGAAAGTGCCGGATACCCTCGACGTGTGGTTCGACTCTGGCTCTACCCACTCCTCGGTGGTTGACGTGCGTCCGGAGTTTTCCGGACACGCCGCCGATATGTATCTGGAAGGTTCCGACCAGCACCGCGGCTGGTTCATGTCCTCGCTGATGATCTCCACGGCGATGAAGGGCAAAGCGCCGTATCGCCAGGTGCTGACCCACGGCTTTACCGTTGATGGCCAGGGCCGCAAGATGTCCAAATCCATCGGTAATACCGTCTCTCCGCAGGACGTGATGAACAAGCTGGGCGCGGATATCCTGCGCCTGTGGGTGGCTTCCACCGACTATACCGGTGAAATGGCGGTCTCCGATGAGATCCTCAAACGCGCCGCCGACAGCTATCGTCGTATCCGCAACACCGCGCGCTTCCTGCTGGCGAACCTTAACGGTTTCGACCCGCTGACCGACATGGTGAAACCGGAAGAGATGGTGGTTCTGGATCGCTGGGCGGTGAGCTGCGCGAAAGCGGCGCAGGAAGATATCCTCAAAGCCTACGAGTCCTACGATTTCCACGAAGTGGTGCAGCGCCTGATGCGCTTCTGCTCCATCGAGATGGGTTCGTTCTACCTTGACATCATCAAAGACCGCCAGTACACCGCGAAAGCGGACAGCGTGGCGCGTCGCAGCTGCCAGACCGCGCTGTTCCACATCGTGGAAGCGCTGGTGCGCTGGATGGCGCCGATCATGTCCTTCACCGCCGACGAAATCTGGGGCTACCTGCCGGGTTCCCGCGAGAAATACGTCTTCACCGGCGAGTGGTATGAAGGCCTGTTTGGCCTGGCCGACGATGAAGCGATGAACGACGGCTTCTGGGACGAACTGCTGAAAGTGCGCGGCGAAGTCAACAAGGTTATCGAACAGGCGCGCGCCGACAAGCTGGTGGGCGGCTCCCTTGAGGCGGCGGTCACGCTGTATGCGGATAGCGAGCTGGCGACCAAGCTGAACGCGCTGGGCGACGAGCTGCGCTTTGTCCTGTTAACCTCCGGGGCGAAAGTGGCCGATTACGCGCAGGCGCCGGCCGATGCCTGGCAGAGCGAACTGCTGAAGGGTCTGCGGGTTGTGCTGAGCAAAGCGGAAGGCGATAAGTGCCCACGCTGCTGGCACTACACCAGCGACGTCGGCAAGGTGGCGGAACACGCGGAAATCTGCGGTCGCTGTGTCAGCAACGTCGCCGGTGACGGCGAACAACGTAAGTTTGCCTGATGAGTAAATCTGTTTGTTCAACCGGGCTACGCTGGCTGTGGGTCGTCGTCGCCGTGCTGATTATCGATCTGGGCAGCAAATTCCTGATCCTCCAGAACTTTGCTCTGGGGGATACGGTTTCGCTGTTCCCATCGCTGAACCTGCACTATGCGCGCAACTACGGCGCGGCTTTTAGCTTCCTCGCCGATAGCGGCGGCTGGCAGCGCTGGTTCTTTGCGGGGATCGCCCTCGGCATCTGCGTGATTCTGACGGTACTGATGTACCGCTCGAAGGCGACGCAGAAGCTGAATAACATCGCCTACGCGCTGATTATTGGCGGGGCGTTAGGCAACCTGTTTGACCGGCTGTGGCACGGTTTTGTCGTCGATATGATTGATTTCTACGTCGGTGAGTGGCATTTCGCCACCTTCAACCTGGCCGATACCGCCATTTGTATCGGCGCGGCGCTGATTGTGCTGGAGGGCTTTTTGCCCGGCGCTGCGAAGAAAACCGCGTAATCCCTGCCGGGTGGCGTTTTCGCCGGCCCGGCCTACATTATAAGCGTACCCCGCCGCCGCGCGGGGGAAACGCAGAACCAACTTAGAGCAAACCTGCATGTCAAACTCTGTACAGAGCAACAGCGGGGTGCTGGTGCACTTCACGCTGAAACTTGATGATGGCTCCACCGCGGAGTCTACGCGCAATAACGGCAAGCCGGCGCTGTTCCGTCTCGGCGACGCTTCGCTCTCCGAGGGGCTCGAACAGCACCTGCTGGGGCTGAAGGCGGGGGATAAAACCAACTTCTCCCTCGAGCCTGATGCCGCGTTTGGCGTACCCAGCCCGGACCTGATTCAGTACTTCTCCCGCCGCGAATTTATCGATGCGGGCGAGCCGGAAATTGGCGCAATTATGCTCTTTACCGCAATGGATGGCAGCGAAATGCCCGGCGTGATTCGGGAAGTTAACGGCGATTCCATCACCGTTGATTTCAACCATCCGCTGGCCGGGCGCACCGTTCATTTTGATATTGAAGTGCTGGAAGTCGATCCGGCGCTGGAGGAGTAAAATGCAGATCCTGTTGGCTAACCCGCGCGGCTTCTGCGCCGGCGTTGACCGCGCTATCAGCATTGTCGAAAACGCGCTGACGCTGTACGGCGCGCCGATCTATGTTCGTCATGAGGTGGTGCATAACCGCTATGTGGTCGATAGCCTGCGCAAGCGCGGCGCTATTTTTATCGAGCAAATCAGTGAAGTGCCGGACGGCGCGATCCTGATTTTCTCCGCCCACGGTGTCTCTCAGGCGGTACGCAACGAAGCGAAAAACCGCGACCTGACGGTTTTCGATGCCACCTGTCCGCTGGTGACCAAGGTCCATATGGAAGTGGCTCGCGCCAGCCGCCGCGGCGAAGAGTCGATTCTGATTGGTCACGCCGGTCACCCGGAAGTTGAGGGGACGATGGGCCAGTACAGCAACCCGCAGGGGGGCATGTACCTGGTGGAGTCGCCGGATGACGTCTGGACGCTGGAAGTGAAAAACGACGCCAGGCTGTCGTTTATGACCCAGACTACGCTCTCCGTTGATGACACCTCCGACGTCATTGACGCCCTGCGCGAGCGCTTCCCGAAAATCGTCGGGCCGCGTAAAGACGATATTTGCTACGCCACCACCAATCGCCAGGAAGCGGTACGCGCGCTGGCGGAGCAGGCGGACGTGGTGCTGGTGGTGGGGTCGAAGAACTCCTCCAACTCCAACCGTCTGGCCGAACTCGCACAGCGCATGGGGAAAGCGGCGTATCTGATCGATGATGCGGCCGATATCCAGGAGCCGTGGGTCAAAGCGGCCAAATGCGTGGGCGTAACCGCCGGCGCATCGGCGCCGGATATTCTGGTGCAGAACGTGATTGCTCGCCTGCAGGAGCTTGGCGGCGGCGACGCGGTGCCGCTGGAAGGGCGCGAAGAGAACATCGTCTTTGAAGTGCCGAAAGAGCTGCGGGTCGATGTCCGTGAAGTAGAATAAGTTCTTTACGCCGTCAGTATGCGAAGATGCCAGACTTAACGTCTGGCATTTTTTTTTGGAGAGTTTATGCGCTTACCGATCGTTCTTGATACCGATCCCGGCATTGATGATGCGGCGGCGATCGCCGCGGCGCTGTTCGCGCCCGAGCTGGATCTGCAGCTGATGACCACGGTGGCCGGCAACGTGTCGGTGGAAAAAACCACCCGCAATGCGCTGCAGCTGCTGCATTTCTGGAACGCCGACGTGCCGCTGGCCCAGGGCGCCTCAATGCCCCTGCTGCGCCCGCTGCGCGATGCGGCCTCCGTGCACGGCGAGTCGGGGATGGAAGGGTATGAGTTTGTCGAGCATCGCTGCCAGCCGCTGCCGAAACCGGCGTTTCAGGCCATTCGCGATGCGCTGATGCATGCCCCGGAGCCGATGACGCTGGTGGCGATTGGCCCGCTGACCAACATTGCGCTGCTGCTGACGCAGTATCCGGAGTGTCGGTTTAACATTCGTCGTCTGGTCATTATGGGCGGGTCCGCCGGGCGAGGTAACTTCACCCCCAATGCGGAGTTCAACATTGCCATCGACCCGGAAGCCGCGGCCAAAGTGTTTCAGAGCGGGCTGGAGATTGTGATGTGCGGGCTGGACGTCACCAATCAGGCAATGCTCGCGCCGGAGTACCTCGCCACGCTGCCGACGCTCAACAGGACCGGGAAAATGCTCCACGCGCTGTTCAGCCACTACCGCAGCGGCAGCATGGAGAGCGGGCTGCGCATGCATGACCTGTGCGCGATCGCCTGGCTGGTTCGTCCCGAGCTGTTTACCCTTAAATCGTGCTTTGTGGCGGTCGAAACGCAGGGGAGCTGGACGGCGGGCACCACGGTCGTGGATATCGAAGGCCGCCTTGGCCAGCCGGCCAACGCCAGCGTGGCGCTGGATCTGGACGTCGCAGGCTTCCAGCGCTGGGTAGCCGAAGTTCTGGCGCTGGCGCCATAGGTCCTTTAGCGGCGATAAATTTTCTCGCTGAGATAGTCAATCATGGCCCGCATTCTGGCGGGCATATGCTTATTTCCCGCCCACAGCAGCCACAGCTCGCCGGAGTAGCTGCTGATAAACTCCCACTCTGCCAGCACCTGGACGATCTCCCCGCGCTCCAGCGCTTCGCGGGCGGTAAACAGCGGCAGGCTGCCAATGCCTAAATTCTGCTTCACCGCATCCAGCCGCACGGCGGTGTGGTTGGCGGCGTAGCGTCCTCGGGTCTGAACGGTCTCTGTTTTTCCTTCACGACGAAATTTCCAGCGCGCATCGGCGGGCGTTTCGCCGAGGCTGATGCAGCTATGGTCGCGCAGATCCTGCGGATTTTGCGGCACGCCGTGCTGGCGTAAATAGTGCGGGGTGGCGCAGATCACGTGGCTGACCGGCATCAGCGGCTTGCCGTGGAGCCCCGGCGAAGGCGAATGGGTGATGCGCAGCGCCAGATCGATCCCGTCATCAATCAGGTCAAGATAGCGATCTTCAAGACGCAGGCAGACGTCAACCTGCGGAAAGCGGGTCAGAAACTCGCTCATCAGCGGATGGATAACAAACCGTCCGACGGCCTTCGGCACGCTGAGCGTCAGCTTGCCCTGCGCCACCTGCTGGGCGCTGCCGGCGGCATCCATCGCCAGGCGTGCGGCTTCCAGCATCTCCAGCGCATGGGCGTAAACCGTCTTTCCGGCATCGCTCAGGCGGAGTTTGCGCGTGGAGCGGTGCAGCAGCTTGCTGCCCATCTCCTGTTCAAGGCGCGAGACGCTGCGGCTGACCGCGGAGGGCGTGGTTCCCGCAAGCCGGGCGACCGCAGAAAAGCTGCCCTGCTCGACGATTTGCACGAAGAGGGCCAAATCGGGAAGTAAGCTTAAGTTCATTTGTGCCCTCTAAGCAAAGGTGCATTGACGCAGGACGGGATTATCGCTGTGCGTATTACCAATATACTGTGCGCAAAGAGAGGAGAACAACCATGACCGAACGTCTTTATTACACCAGCGATGCCACCGAAGGGCGCGCGCGGGTGGTGAGCTGCATAGAACAGGCCGATGGACGCTACGCAATCGAGCTGGACCAAACGCTATTTCATCCTCAGGGCGGGGGGCAGCCGGCGGATCGCGGCTGGATAGCGGAGATCGCCGTTGAAGGGGTAACGGCGTTTGGCGACAGCATTCTGCACCTTGTCCTGCAGCCGCTGGCCCTGGGCGAGGTGACTATCCGCATTGATGGCGCAGCGCGGCAGCAGCATGCCCGCCTGCACTCGGCTGGCCACCTGATTGGCCTCGCGGGAGAGCAGTGCGGCTGGCAGCCGACGAAGGCCCATCACTGGCCCGGAGAGGGGCGGATTACCTTCACTTCAGGCGCTAACGCGGCCCTGCCGGAGGCCAGCGCGCTGCAGGCAAAAGTTTCCGGCTGGCGGGCGGAAAACCTGCCGCGCCATATCACCGTGGCCGGCGGGCTGCGCAGGGTAGGGTTTGGTTCGCTGCCTGATTATCCCTGCGGCGGGACCCACGTTGCCAGCCTCTCTGAGCTGGGCGAGGTGGTGATAACTCAGGTGAAAATGAAAAAGGGCCAGCTTGTCGTGAGCTACACGCTGGCGTGAAGGTACATTTGCGGTGCCGGCTGTGACATCCGCTACAAAGTCATCCGCCCGCTCTTGGGTTAATCGATTAATCTGCTAAGCTGATTCTGCTGTTCTCCTTGGGCCGGAGACCAATATGAATCCTATCTTTTTCCAGCCACCTCAGGTGGCGTGGGCCAGTGGCCTGTTTTCGGACGGTCCGCTGCTGCGCAAGTTGACGCGTATTGCGGATCTGAACGGCGTTTTTGCCGATGAGCGAACCCGTCTGACGATGGCGGGCGACCGGGTGGTGTACGAGGTTGAAATGCTCGATACCTCCTCCGCATCGGGCGAGCTCTATACCGGCGTCACCCACCTCTATCCCGGTAAGGTCGGGGATGAGTTTTTTATGACCCGCGGGCACTTTCACGCCCGCCGCGAGCAGGGCGAAGTTTACTTCGGCCTTCGCGGCAGCGGCCTGCTGCTGCTGCAAAACGAGCGCGGGGAAACCCGTCTGGAGCTGGTTTTCACCGGCTCGGTGCACGTTATCCCCGGCTATAGCGCCCACCGCCTGATAAACACCGGGGCCGATACGCTGTCGGCGCTGGCGGTGTGGCCCGCCGCTGCGGGACATGATTATGCGACGCTGGACGGCGGCTTCAGGCTGCGGGTCGTCGAGGAGAACCGGACCATTCAGGCAAAGGAGGTGCAGAATGGCTAATTCTGCTCGCGCCTGGGGCCTGGATATGACCATTCACCAGCGCCCGCTTGGTTTCGGCTACGGCAATGATGTGACCGGACCGATGCCGGAGATCCGTCGTCTCGATCAGATCCGCGCCTCGCTGCGCGATCCGCGCTGCGAAGGGCCGGACGAGGTCTACGCGATCGCCATGGACGTGGCGCGTATGCAGGATCGCGATGAGCTAAAAAAACGCATGCTGCTGTTTGGCGTCGTGACCTACGCCGCCGGAAGGCTGGGGGAAGAGCCGGTGCGCAGCCAGGGCCATATCCACCGCATCAGCCAGCACAGCGGCTGGTCGCCGCCGGAGCTGTATGAAATCTGGCAGGGGAAGGCGATTATCTATATGCAGGAGCGGGTGGAGGACGACCCCGGCCGCTGCTTTGCGGTGATTGCCGAACCCGGCGATAAGGTGCTGGTGCCGCCGGGCTGGGGGCACGCGACGATTTCCGCCGATCCCGAGGTGCCGCTCACCTTCGGCGCCTGGTGCGATCGGGAGTACGGCTTTGAATATGATGCCGTGCGGGCGTATAAGGGGCTGGCGTGGTACCCGCTGCTGCAGGATAACCACGTCGTCTGGCAGCATAATTCACGCTATCTTCCCGGCCGCCTGCAGGCGATTACGCCGCGCCGGTACGTCGAGTTTGGCCTCACCTCCGCGCCGATTTATCAGCAGTTTATCGACGATCCCGCCCGCCTGCAGTTTATCTCCAGCCCGGACAGGACGGCGGATCTGTGGCACAACTTTCATCCATAAAAAAACCGGGGCGATGCCCCGGTTGCGAGATTAACGACTAAGGTGGCGCCCCGGTTTGCGAATCGGGGTATTCTTCGCGGCTAGCCGGCAAACAGACCGCTGGCGACGCCCGCCGCGGCCAGCAACAGCAGCATGACCATCGCCTTCACCGGCGAAACGCCGCGCTTCGCCATTAAATACCAGGTCCCCAGCACCACCACCAGCGGCAGGAGCTGCGGGAATATGCCGTCCAGCATCTGCTGCACGTGGATATTGACGCCGTCGCGGGTAATGAACTCCAGCCCGGTTCCCAGCTTCACGTAGCTCGCCGCGACGCCGCCCATCACGAAGACGCCGAGCAGCGACAGGGCTTCACGCAGGCGGGTGGAGCGGCTGCTGACCAGCATCTCCACCGAGCCGGAGCCCATTTTGTAGCCTTTTAAAAACAGGAACCACGAGCCGGGGATAATAATCGCCAGCCAGGCGACGATATAAAACAGCGGCCCGAGGACGTTGCCGCCCGCCGCCAGCGCCATGCCGATACTCAGCAGAATAGGGATCAGCATGCCCGGGATCATCGAGTCGCCGATCCCGGCGATCGGCCCCATCAGGCCAACCTTCAGGGTGTTGATGGTCTCACCGTCGATGGGCTCGCCGTTGGCCTTTTTCTCTTCCAGCCCGAGCACCATTCCGTTGACGATCGCGCCGATCTGCGGCTCGGTGTTGTAGAAAGAGGCGTGGCGGCGCAGCATTTCCGTGCGCTGGGCCGCGTCCGGATAGAGCTTTTTCGCCACCGGCAGCATGCTCAGGCAGAAGCCGAACGACTCCAGACGCTCAAAGCTCATCGACGAGAGGTTGTGCATCATCCACGCCCGCCAGCAGCGGCGCAGATCTTTACGGTTCAGGGTACGTTCTTCCATCAGAATTCATCCTCATCATCGACGGCCGGCCTGTTGCCCGCGGCCTGCTGCGGTTCCGGCTTATAGTTGTAGTGGATCAGCGCCAGCAGCGAGCCCACGATCACCAGCGCGACCATATTGAGCTTTAAAAAGACGATGCAGACGAAGCCGACGAGAAAATAGATCAGCATGCTGTAGTTCTTGATGATCTGTTTAAGCAGAATCGCGATCCCTACCGCCGGCAGAATGCCGCCCAGCACGTTCATCGTGGAGAGCACGATTCTCGGCAGGCTGTCCATAAAGCCGCTGATGTACTGGGCGCCAAAATAGACCGCAATAAAGGTGGGAACAAAGCGCAGCACGAAGTTACTGACCTGCGGCCAGATCGCGCTGTTCAGGTAAAGGCCGCGCTCATCGCCGCGATCCAGCGCCACGTCGGCGCGATGGTTCCAGAAGGAGTTCAGCACCATCATCGCGTTGAATAAAATCGTGCCGGCGATACCGATAGTCGCCGCCAGCGCCACCGCCACTTCCGGCCCTTTACCCGACAAAATACCCAGCGCAATCGCCGGATATGCGACGAAGTTAAGGTCGGCGGGCATTGAGCCGCCCGGCGTCACCATGGCGATATACACCGCCTGGACCGCAACGCCTATCACGATCCCGGTCTTCAGGTCGCCTAAAATCAGGCCGACCAGCATGCCGGAGACCAGCGGCCGGGTAATCAGATACCAGCCGCCGGTCAGGCCTAAAAGCCAGGGGCTGCTGAGGGCCCCCAGGTAGCAAAGAATGCCAATCAGCGTCGCTTCGATAATCATCATCCGCTCCTTATTTCAGCTTCTGCCGCGCGTCCTGCCAGCTGTAGCAGCTGGCATCCGGCACCAGACGGAATTCAACGTGATGCCCGCGCTGCACCAGCCAGTCAAAGGCGGCAATCTCGGCGGCGTTAACCGACTGATTGGGCCCAATGGTGGTGGTGTCGGCGCGGGCGCTCATCGGGCCAACGTTGATTTTACCGTTGGCATTTTTCAGGCTGATCCCCGCCGCTTCCAGGCGCTGTAAGGTGACCGGGGATTTGCCTATCACGAAATAGCGTTTCTCGCTGGCGATGACTTTGGGTAATTTTTCAATGGCCGTGGCGGTGTCGAACAGCCAGACCTTGAGGTCCTGCACGGCGCCTTTCATCACCGATGAGAGGAGCGGGTCGGCCGCGACGGCGTCGTCAATCGCCACGATACCGTCGCAGGGCAGCTCTTTGGCCCAGCGCGTCACGAGCTGCCCATGGATCACCCGGTCGTCAATACGTACAAAAGAGATACTCATAAGCGTTTTCCTCTAAAAATCATCTGGCTGAACGGCTAAAATCGGGGTGGCTTTAATCAGGGTGGGGACGGTTAACGCCAGCAGCCGTTCGGCAGCGGCGTGGACATCCGTCAGGTGGAGAATCTCTTCACACTGCAGCAGCATCGGGAAATTCACCCCCGCCAGCACGGCGACGGGGGGCGTGGTCTGCGCAGAGAAGGCGTGCAGGCAGGCGACGTTCCACGGCGTTCCGCTTTGCATATCGCACAGCACCAGTACGCCGTCGGCCTGTCGTCCGGCCCACTCCAGCGCGCGGGAAAAATCCTGCTTAAAGCCCTCAATACCCGCCTGCTCATCGAGGGTGACGGTTGAGATATAGGGCAGCTCGCCGTACACCATCCGCCCGCTGGCCAGCAGGGCGTCAGCCAGCGGGCCATGAGTGGCAACAATAACGTTAATCATTTTTTATCCTCTTACCCAGGCTTTGATGGTGGCCAGCTGCTGTCCGCTGCCTTGACCCGCCGGCGAAATACGGTACTCCCCGACGGCGGCCGGAATGATAAAGGTCTCGGCGTAGTGCACGGTGAAGGGGGCAAAGGCGCCGCTCGGGCTGTCGACCACGGCTTCCGCGCCCTCTACCAGGTTCAGAACGTTAACCCCGCCGTGGGTATGGTGCGTGACCGGCGCGCTGAACCAGTGGCGGCGGGTTTCGATAAACTCGCGCTCGTGCATGCCCGTGCGCTCCTCCCGCCAGCCTTCACCTTCGGCAAGGGGCTCAATGCGGTTAACCAGGTTGTCGTTGACCCACTGCGTATCGCGCTGCCAGTCAATGACCCGTTCGCCGTGCTGCAGATGCACCGGGCGAGGCAATCCGTCTAAACCTAAACGCCCCCAGTCCCAGAGCTTGAAGGTGAAAATATACGGCGTCGCGCTGATTTCGAGCACCATTGTGCCGCTTCCCGAGCAGTGCACCGTACCGGCAGGGATAAGAAAGTGATCGTGCTTACGCGCCGGGATTTGGTTAACGAAGCGCCGATCGTCAAAGGCCTTCTCGCCGCGGCCGGCGGCCTGCAGATCGGCGAGCATCTCCTGCGGTTCGATCCCCGTTTTCGTCCCCAGGTAGACGACGGCTTCCGGTTCTGCCTCAAGGATGTAGTAGCTCTCATCCTGGGTGTAGTGCATGCCAAACTGCTGCTGGATATATTCGGTTACCGGATGAACCTGGAAACTCAGGTTTTGCCCGCCGATAGTGTCGAGAAAATCGAAACGGATCGGGAACTCGGCGCCGAAGCGGGCGTGGACTTTTTCACCCAGCAGCGCGCGGGGGTGCAGCAGCACCAGGTCCTGAGAGGGGATCTCGATCCGTACGTCACCAAAACGCAGTAACAGGCTGTTTTCCTCGGGCACGCAATCAAAACACCACGCGTAGTTGGCGGCCGTAGGATCGAGATCGAATCGTTGCTTCATCCACTGCCCGCCCCAGACGCCGGGATCGAAGAAGGGGGCGACGCGGAACGGTTGAGCGGTGGTCTGCTGCAGCCCGGCGCGCAGCGCTTCGCCGCTGACCAGGGCCGGAGCCTCTTTTACCGTGGTATCGAGTAAAAAATCGGCGCGCTTGAGCAGCGGCACCTTATGGCGATCGAAGACGCGCCACTCAATGAAAAAGGCGCGCTTGTAGCGGCGGAGGATATCTTCATCCTGGTTATCCGCGCCCCAGTTCCCCAGCCCGCTGTGGCGCATGCGCTGCTGGATCTCCCAGCGCGGCATGTCGGCGTACACCAGCAGATCGCCGGGATGAACCAGCGCCGCGCCGGGCCCGTAGATGACCACCACGCCCTCGGCTTCGGCGGTAACCTGCTGGCGCAGCTGCTCCAGCTTATTGGGATCAAAAAACTCCTCAAGATGGTGGCAGGAGAGCACGCCAAACACGCGGTCGTCGGTAAGATTGCGCGCCAGCAGAGTGTGGATGGCCTGCTCGTCGCGGCGGGCGGATTCGACGTTAAGGGTCAGCGCGGCGCCGAGCGCCGGCAGCAGATGCTGTTCCAGCTCTTCCAGCCGCACGCCCGGATAGCAGTCGATAACCAGCACGGTTTTCGCGGCCGTCGAGGCTCTGGCGCTAAGCGCGGTACGGATGGACTCCCAGCCCCGGCAGGCGTGGTCGTCATAGCCCCGAACCGCAACCTCAGGGTATTTGTTATAGGTGGTGTGCATTTTCATTCTCCATATTGGCTAAATGAAGATTAATCGATTAACCTTGTTTTGACAGCGTGGTTAACGCGATTAACCCGCCATAATCGACAAGTCAGGGGGTGGAATGGCCTTTAATGTGAAGGCAGTCACAGGGAAAAAACCAAAATTTAGGTTATTCGATTAACCTGAGGCGAATAAACGGGAGGGATGATGACGACAGTGACGCTGGCGCAGGTGGCAGAGAGAGCAGGGGTATCAACGGCAACCGTCTCGATGGTGCTGCGTAACCGGGGGCGGATTTCGCAGGCCACGCGCGAAAGGGTACTCAAGGCGCTGGATGACGCGGGCTATGTCTACAACCAGACCGCCGCCAATCTGCGCAACCGCAGCAGCAATCAGGTCGGGCTGCTGTTGCACGATATTACCAACCCCTTTTACGGCGAGATGACGGCGGGGCTGAGCCATGAGATGGAGCGGCACGATCTGCTGCTGTTTCTGGCTAACAGCGAAGAGTCCGGCGAACGCCAGCAAAAATTTGTCGACTCGCTGATGCGCAACAATGCCTGTGGCATGGTGCTGTGCGCCGCGCGGGAGACGCCGGCCTCATTTTTTGAAGCCCTGAAGCGGCGCAATATTCCGGCCATTATGGTGGTTCGCCCGCTCAGCGATCCGGATTTTGATTTCGTCGGCACCGACAACTTCCTCGGTACCCAGATGGCGACGCGGCATTTGCTGAAAATGGGCCATCAGAATATTGCCTTTATCGGCGGCAGCCCGAGCTCAGGCACCCGGGCGCAGCGTATCGGCGGCTTTACCAGCACGCTGCTGGAAAGCGGGATCTCGCCCAATCCGCAGTGGATTGTTACCGCGCAGGCCAGCCAGATTGACGGTGCAAAGGTGGCGGAGGATCTGCTGTCCCGCTATCCGGAGATTACTGCGGCGGTCTGCTATCAGGATATCGTGGCGCTGGGAGTGATGCAGGCGCTGCGCAAAACGGGCCGAGAGCCGGGGCGGGATTTTGCGCTGGTGGGCTTCGATGATATTACCGAAGCGGCGCTGGTCCAGCCGGCGCTGACCACCGTATCGGTGGCGGCGAAAGAGATCGGCCGTAAAGCGGGGGAGCTGCTGTATAGCCGTATTCAGGGTAACGATGAGCCGCCGAAACGGATAATCCTGCCGCCGGCGCTGGTCATCCGTGAATCATGCGGATTTCGCCGGGAAGAATCAGCGATATCAGGCCGTTAGCGGCGTGTTTCGCGCGCTATCTGCTGGGGGAACGGCGCTTTCGCCAGACGATATCGCTGCATTGGGCGATGACAAATATATAGTTTTTACTGATATCGACCGCGGTTTGTCATAAATTTCTAATTATCGGCGTTTTTGAGTAGCGGCCCATCGATGGGCTGGTTACTCTGAAAACAATTTACGTAAAGTTAACAAAAGAGAATAGCTATGCATGATGCACAAATCCGCGTGGCCATCGCCGGCGCGGGCGGCCGGATGGGACGCCAGTTAATCCAGGCGGTACAGCAGATGGACGGCGTGGCGCTTGGCGCGGCGCTGGAGCGCGACGGCTCCTCCCTGATCGGCAGCGACGCCGGCGAACTGGCGGGCGCAGGCAACATGGGCGTCACGGTGCAAAGCAGCCTGACGGCGGTCAAAGATGATTTTGATGTGCTGATCGATTTCACCCGCCCGGAAGGGACGCTGACCCACCTAGCATTCTGCCGCGAGCACGGTAAAGGGATGGTGATCGGCACCACCGGTTTTGATGACGCGGGGAAACAGGCCATTCGCGATGCGGCGCAGGAGATTGCTATCGTCTTCGCGGCCAACTTCAGCGTCGGCGTCAACGTCATGCTCAAGCTGCTGGAAAAGGCGGCGCAGGTGATGGGTGACTACACTGATATTGAAATTATCGAAGCGCACCATCGGCATAAAGTGGATGCCCCGTCGGGGACTGCGCTGGCGATGGGCGAGGCGATTGCCGGTGCGCTGAACAAAGATCTGAAAGATTGCGCGGTCTACAGTCGCGAAGGCTACACCGGCGAACGCGTTCCGGGAACGATCGGCTTTGCCACGGTGCGCGCGGGGGATATCGTCGGCGAACATACGGCGATGTTCGCCGATATTGGCGAACGTATTGAGATCAGTCATAAGGCATCAAGCCGGATGACCTTTGCCAACGGCGCGGTTCGCTCGGCATTATGGCTGAAAGGCAAGAAAAGCGGCCTCTTTGATATGCGTGACGTCCTTGAACTGAACTCTTTATAAGGTTTATTACCCATCGTGATGTGGTTATGGCATTCAATAAGTAATTGATTGCAGGGGGCAATATTTTATTGCCCTTTTTATTTTCAGCCTTTTTTTATCTGTTTTTAATTAAGATCGCTATAATCGACGCTTATCATCCCTGTTACTGTTATTTTTATGTAAATTTTGACCATTTGGTCTACTTTTTCATATTAATAAGCCATGTTTTACAATCCCGACGCTGCGCAAGCGTTTTCTAACGCTACTTTGTTGATCTTTTTAGCTGTTAAAGCAGCGCTGATAGGCCAGTGGCGCAAAATGATATTAAAAATATGCGCTTTAAGTTGACTTTTCCCCGACATCTCTCCAGAATGCCGCCGTTTGCCAGAAATCCATAGGTAAGCAAATTTGCATTGATTCATGCTACGCGAATGCATTAATATGCAAATAAAGTGAGTGAATATTCTCTGGAGGGTGTTTTGATTAAGTCAGCGCTATTGGTTCTGGAAGACGGAACCCAGTTTCACGGTCGGGCCATCGGGGCAACGGGCACGGCGGTTGGGGAAGTCGTTTTCAATACTTCAATGACCGGTTATCAAGAAATCCTCACTGATCCTTCCTATTCTCGCCAAATTGTCACCCTTACTTATCCCCATATCGGTAATGTCGGCACCAACGCCGCCGACGAAGAGTCTTCCCAGGTGCATGCTCAGGGTCTGGTTATTCGCGACCTGCCGCTGATTGCCAGCAACTTCCGTAATACCGAAGACCTCTCTTCTTACCTCAAGCGCCATAACATCGTGGCGATTGCCGATATCGATACCCGTAAGCTGACCCGCCTGCTGCGTGAAAAAGGCGCGCAGAACGGCTGCATCATCGTTGGCGATAGCCTCGACGCGCAGCTGGCGCTGGAAAAGGCAAAAGCATTCCCGGGCCTCAACGGGATGGACCTGGCGAAGGAAGTCACCACCTCAGAAACCTACGGCTGGACGCAGGGGAGCTGGACTCTGGAGGGCGACCTGCCGGAAGCGAAGGCGGAAAGCGAGCTGCCGTTCCACGTGGTGGCCTACGATTTCGGCGCTAAGCGCAACATCCTGCGCATGCTGGTGGATCGCGGCTGCCGCCTGACGGTCGTGCCGGCAAAAACCTCTGCAGAAGAGGTTCTGAAAATGAATCCGGACGGCATCTTCCTCTCCAACGGCCCAGGTGACCCGGCGCCGTGCGACTATGCGATTGAGGCCATTGAGCAATTCCTCACCACCGATATTCCGGTATTCGGCATCTGCCTTGGCCATCAGCTGCTGGCGCTGGCGAGCGGAGCGAAGACCGTTAAGATGAAGTTCGGCCACCACGGCGGCAACCACCCGGTTAAAGATCTTGATAATAACGTGGTGATGATTACCGCGCAGAACCACGGTTTTGCGGTAGACGAAGCCTCCATGCCGGCTAACCTGCGGGTGACCCACAAGTCCCTGTTCGACGGTACGCTGCAGGGCATTCACCGCACCGATAAGCCGGCCTTCAGCTTCCAGGGACACCCGGAGGCGAGCCCAGGCCCGCACGATGCCGCGCCGTTGTTCGACCATTTCATCGAGTTAATTGAGCAGTACCGCCAGTCCGCGAAATAATCAGGAGAAAAAAGCCATGCCAAAACGTACAGACATAAAAAGCATCCTGATTCTTGGCGCTGGCCCGATCGTTATCGGCCAGGCTTGTGAATTTGACTACTCTGGCGCCCAGGCCTGTAAAGCCCTGCGCGAAGAGGGTTACCGCGTCATTCTGGTGAACTCTAACCCGGCCACCATCATGACCGACCCGGAAATGGCCGATGCCACCTATATTGAGCCGATCCACTGGGAAGTGGTACGCAAAATCATCGAAAAAGAGCGTCCGGACGCCGTGCTACCGACCATGGGCGGCCAGACCGCGCTGAACTGCGCGCTGGAGCTGGAACGTCAGGGCGTGCTGGCCGAATTCGGCGTGACCATGATTGGCGCCACCGCCGATGCGATTGATAAAGCGGAAGACCGTCGTCGCTTCGACGTGGCGATGAAGAAAATTGGCCTCGACACCGCACGTTCCGGTATCGCGCACACCATGGAAGAAGCGCTGGCGGTTGCCGCTGACGTGGGCTATCCGTGCATCATCCGTCCCTCCTTCACCATGGGCGGAACCGGCGGCGGTATCGCCTATAACCGCGAAGAGTTTGAAGAAATTTGTACCCGCGGCCTCGATCTCTCTCCGACCAACGAACTGCTGATCGATGAATCGCTGATCGGCTGGAAAGAGTACGAGATGGAAGTTGTACGCGATAAGAACGATAACTGCATCATCGTCTGCTCCATCGAAAACTTCGACGCGATGGGCATCCATACCGGCGACTCCATCACCGTGGCCCCGGCGCAGACCCTGACCGATAAAGAGTACCAGGTGATGCGTAACGCCTCGATGGCGGTGCTGCGCGAAATCGGCGTTGAAACCGGCGGTTCCAACGTCCAGTTCTCGGTGAACCCGAAAGACGGTCGCCTGATTGTTATCGAAATGAACCCGCGCGTATCACGCTCTTCGGCGCTGGCTTCGAAAGCGACCGGCTTCCCGATTGCCAAAGTGGCGGCGAAGCTGGCGGTGGGCTACACCCTTGACGAGCTGATGAACGACATTACCGGCGGCCGTACCCCGGCATCGTTCGAACCCTCTATCGACTACGTCGTCACCAAGATCCCGCGCTTCAACTTCGAGAAGTTCGTCGGCGCTAACGACCGCCTGACCACGCAGATGAAATCGGTCGGCGAAGTGATGGCGATTGGCCGCACCCAGCAGGAGTCGCTGCAGAAAGCGCTGCGCGGCCTGGAAGTGGGCGCAACCGGTTTTGACCCTAAAGTGAGCCTCGACGACCCGGAAGCGCTGACCAAAATTCGCCGCGAGCTGAAAGACGCCGGCGCCGAGCGTATCTGGTACATCGCCGACGCCTTCCGCGCGGGCCTGTCCGTTGACGGCGTCTTCAACCTGACCAACATCGATCGCTGGTTCCTGGTGCAGATTGAAGAGCTGGTGCGCCTGGAAGAGAAAGTGGAGGAGGCCGGCATCAACGGCCTTGACGCTGACTTCCTGCGGATGCTTAAGCGTAAAGGCTTTGCCGACGCGCGTCTGGCTAAGCTGGCGGGCGTGCGCGAAGCGGAAATCCGCAAGCTGCGCGACCAGTACAACCTGCACCCGGTCTACAAGCGCGTGGATACCTGTGCGGCGGAGTTCGCAACGGATACCGCCTACATGTACTCCACCTATGAAGACGAGTGTGAAGCGAACCCGTCGGTTGACCGCGATAAAATTATGGTGCTTGGCGGCGGCCCGAACCGTATCGGCCAGGGTATCGAATTCGATTACTGCTGCGTGCACGCCTCGCTGGCGCTGCGCGAAGATGGTTACGAAACCATTATGGTTAACTGTAACCCGGAAACCGTGTCCACCGACTACGACACCTCTGACCGCCTGTACTTTGAGCCGGTGACCCTCGAAGACGTGCTGGAAATCGTGCGTATCGAGAAGCCGAAGGGCGTTATCGTCCAGTACGGCGGCCAGACTCCGCTGAAGCTGGCGCGCGCGCTGGAAGCGGCCGGCGTACCGGTTATCGGCACCAGCCCGGACGCGATTGACCGTGCGGAAGACCGCGAGCGTTTCCAGCAGGCGGTTGACCGTCTGAAGCTGAAGCAGCCGGCGAACGCCACCGTGACCGCGATTGAGATGGCCGTTGAGAAGGCCAAAGAGATTGGCTACCCGCTGGTGGTGCGTCCGTCCTACGTTCTTGGCGGTCGGGCGATGGAAATCGTTTACGACGAAGTCGACCTGCGTCGCTACTTCCAGACCGCGGTAAGCGTCTCTAACGATGCGCCGGTGCTGCTGGACCGTTTCCTTGACGATGCGGTAGAAGTCGACGTTGACGCTATCTGCGACGGCGAGATGGTGCTGATTGGCGGCATTATGGAGCACATCGAGCAGGCCGGCGTTCACTCCGGCGACTCCGCATGCTCGCTGCCGGCCTACACCCTAAGCCAGGACATCCAGAACGTGATGCGCGAGCAGGTGCAGAAGCTGGCCTTCGAGCTGCAGGTACGCGGCCTGATGAACGTCCAGTTCGCGGTCAAAAACAACGAAGTGTATCTGATTGAAGTGAACCCGCGCGCGGCGCGTACCGTGCCCTTTGTCTCCAAGGCCACCGGCGTTCCACTGGCGAAAGTGGCGGCACGCGTAATGGCCGGCCAAACGCTGGCGCAGCAGGGCGTGACCAAAGAGATTATCCCGCCGTATTACTCGGTAAAAGAGGTGGTGCTGCCGTTCAACAAGTTCCCGGGCGTTGACCCGCTGTTAGGGCCAGAAATGCGCTCTACCGGGGAAGTGATGGGCGTCGGCCGCACCTTTGCGGAAGCGTTCGCCAAGGCGCAGCTGGGCAGCAGCTCGACGATGAAAAAACAGGGCCGGGCGCTGCTCTCCGTTCGTGAAGGCGACAAAGAGCGCGTGGTGGACCTCGCGGCTAAGCTGCTGAAGTTTGGTTTCGAACTGGATGCTACCCACGGGACCGCGATTGTCCTCGGTGAAGCCGGGATCAACCCGCGTCTGGTGAACAAGGTGCATGAAGGTCGTCCGCATATTCAGGACCGCATCAAGAATGGCGAATACACCTACATCATCAACACCACCGAAGGCCGCCAGGCGATTGAAGACTCCAAGCTGATTCGCCGCAGCGCCCTGCAGTACAAGGTGCATTACGATACCACCCTGAACGGCGGCTTCGCCACGGCGATGGCGCTGAACGCCAACGCCATGGAGAAGGTGACCTCGGTTCAGGAAATGCACGCACAAATCAAAAAATAAGCCGTGCCGGCGCTGCCGGCTGCGAACCAAACGGGCTGACGTTATCGTCGGCCCGTTTTTTTATGTCGGCCATCTTCGGAGAGTTCTGCTTTTAACTTCCTCCCGGCTCGGGCTAACTATAATTAGCACGATAACAATACTCATTGACGGAAAAACAGGAGGATACAATGCGGAACAAAATTCTGGTGGCATCCGCGCTGGCAGCGACGGCGGTGTTGTTTGTGGCGGGGTGCTCATCAAATCAGTCGCTGAAAACCACCGATGGCAGAACCATCGTCACCGACGGCAAGCCGCAGGTGGATAGCGATACCGGCATGGTCTCGTACAAAAATGCCGCAACCGGCCGCACCGAGCAGATCAATCGCGATCAGGTGAAATCGATGGACGAGCTGGATAACTAATCGTTATCCAGGGCCCCGCGAGGGTGAATGCGGGGCCGGTTATCGTTACCGGTTTTACAGCAGGGCGTGGTCTATTTTGACGATAATTTTACGCAGCGGCGCGCCGGCATCCTTGGCGCCCATCGGCCGATGAAGCTCGCCGGGAAACAGAATCGCCAGCTCCTCAGGATGTAAGTGAATCAGCGTTTCGCTGCTAATTTCTGTGCAAAAGCCAATATCATGGGCGTCCTTAAACGGCCCGTCCGCGGTGATGGTCAGCCCTTTATTTCCCGCCCCAATAATCTCAATGCCTGCCAGCACGATATGAATATCGATGTACTGACGATGGTATTCCGGGCGCTGTTCCGCCAGCGGGCGCGTCTGGCCTTCGACGACGGTGAAAAACAGGTTATCGCCATCGACCGTATATTTTCCCGGCGGCAGGGAGTGCGGGTCCTGCTGGGCGACGGCCTGCAGCGCCTGACGAATAACCGACGGATAGAACGTATTTTTGGCCGCGGCGGCTAAGGTATCAATAATCATGCCGGCATTCCCTGTAGTGATTGAGGCTCAAGTAAATTTAACGACTGCGCCACGATGCTGGCGACGTCGGGGGCAATATCAACGGCTAAAATATCGCGCTCGCTGGCGTCCGGTGCCTCCAGGGCGGCAAACTGGCTGCGCAGCAGCGCCTCCGGCATAAAGTGCCCCTTACGCTGCTGCATCCGCTGCAGAATGCATTCGTACTCGCCGGTCAGCCACAGAAAGCGCAGGTTGCCGCTGCCTTCGCGCAGCCGATCGCGGTAGCGCTTCTTCAGCGCCGAGCACACCAGCACGCCCGACTCATTCTTCTGCTCAAGGCTAAAAATCACGTCCGCGATCCGCTCCAGCCACGGCCCCCGGTCTTCGTCATTGAGCGGCTGGCTGGCGGCCATTTTGACGATGTTCTGCCGCGGGTGAAGATCGTCTCCGTCGATAAATTTTGCGCCGAGCGCCTGGGCTAACGCCTGGCCGACGGTGGTCTTTCCGGTGCCTGAGACACCCATCAAAATAATGCATTGCCCTGCCATAATGCGCTCCTTATTTAGACTGCAACCAGCATACCGCCGTCGACGAACAGCAGATGGCCGTTGACGAAATCAGAGGCTTTAGAGGACAGGAACACCGCGGCGCCAACCAGCTCCTGCGGATCGCCCCAGCGGGCGGCCGGCGTGCGCTTGCACAGCCAGTCGGTGAAGGCTTTATCATCAACCAGCGCCTGGGTCATGGCGGTTTTAAAGTAGCCCGGCGCGATGCCGTTGACCTGGACGTTATAGCGCGCCAGTTCGACGCACATGCCGCGGGTCAGCATTTTTACCGCACCTTTGGCGGCGGCGTACGGCGTGATGGTGTCGCGGCCAAGCTCGCTCTGCATTGAGCAGATATTGACGATTTTCCCGCGCTGGCGAGCGACCATCCGCTTAGCCACCGCCTGGGAGACGAGAAATACCGCGGTTTGGTTCACGGAAATAACATCGTTCCATTCCTGCAGCGGAAATTCGGTAAACGGATGGCGCCGCTGAATGCCCGCATTATTAAATAACACGTCGATAGCGCCAATTTCCTCTTCGATTTTACCAATCGCCTGCTCGACGGAATCAGCATCGGTAACATTAAATACCGCCGCATGAGCGATGGCGCCTTCATCACGTAATTTCATGACCGCATCATCTGCACGGGGGGCAGAAATATCGTTGATAATAATTTCTGCGCCATATTGTGCAAGGCCCTGGGCCATGACAAAACCAATACCTTGCCCGGCGCCAGTAATTAAAATTCGTTTGCCCTGTAAGCTGAAAAGATCTTTCATCTTGATATCCTGATTAACGGCTGAATATAAATGACGGTGTGCGCTTTTATTCCTGATTCACGAAAAGGTAAAGCGGAAGAACCTGTGCTCTATCTCACGGATTTTTGCCGGGTAAAACCGTGATCGAGATCACTCAAAACGGTGTTACGAAAAGGGGTTACATTAAACGTGAAGCCGGGTGTAAATTACCGTTACTCAAAGGGTTAACGAGAGTGAGGTTCGATTCTCTTTTTGTTCATCGGCAGGCATAATAACCTGATGCAGTGGACGTATTTGACGGGCAGGTAGATGAAAGCACAACGCATAACGCTCAATGATATTGCAGCGCTGGCTGGCGTAACCAAAATGACCGTCAGCCGCTATTTACGTACGCCGGATAAAGTTAAACCGGAGACGGCAGAGCGCATCGCCAGCGTGATTGCGGAAATTGGCTACGAGCCCGACCCCGACAACCCGGCGATGATCGGCGTCGTCGTGCCGCGCATTGGCGTACTGATCCCCTCCTTTCATAACCAAATCTTTGCCGACCTGCTGGCCGGTATTGAATCGGTTACCGCCGCGCACGGCTATCAGACGCTGGTGGTGAACTATGATTATGACCGCCAGCGCGAAGAGGAGCAGATAGCCGCCGTGCTGGCCTTTAACGTCAAGGGCCTGCTGCTGACCGAATCGGCTCACACCCTGCGGGCCGATAAGTACCTCAATGCGGCGAAAATTCCCGTTGCGGAAGTGATGGGCCTGACGGACAACCCGGGGCGTATCAACGTGGGCTTTGACAACTTCAAGGCCGGTTTCGATATGACCAATATGCTGCTGGCGAGCGGTAAACGGCAGATCGTCTATTTTGGCGCGATGTCCGACGTGCGCGACGAGCAGCGCTACGCCGGCTACTGCCAGGCGATGGAAAATGCCGGGCTGACGGTGGGACGCATCGCGCCGAACAAGGTGTCGTCGGTATCGATCGGTACCGGGATGATGACCCTGGCGCGTCAGATGTATGCCCGCATGGACGGTATTCTGTGCACCAATGACGATCTGGCGGTTGGCGTGTTACAGGAGTGCCTGGCATCAGGTATCAACGTGCCGGAAGAGCTGGCGATAGCCGGTTTTCATGGCCTGGAAATCGGCCAGATTATCTCCCCGCGTCTGGCGAGCGTCCTGACGCCGCGCTTTGAAATGGGCAAGGTAGCAACCGAAATATTAATCAAAAAAATCAAAGGGCTGCCGACCATTGAGAAGGTCGATCTGCACTATCGCCTGTCGATGGGGGAGACCATATAGCGCCTGCGGCGTGGCGATGGCGCCGTGTTAGCAGAAAGTTAACGTACGATCCGCCCCAGGCCCGCAATCCGCGGGTTTTGTCTTATCGATCACGGACGGTGTAACAGCTATTTTTAACACGATTCAGCGTGATGCAGATCGCAAAACGCTGCGACAAAAACCCGTTTGATAGTGGCTACAGTCGTTATGAAACTTCAAACAGGTGATCCGATGAATAGTGCTATTACCCGATCCGTCCTTTTAGTCGCCCCCGTTATTGAGACCTTACAGGCACAGCTGGCCGCCGAATTCCCGCTGCTGCGCCTGTACGAGCAGGACGATCCGATCGCCTTTTTGCGCGAGCAGGGGGAGAACGTGGCGGCTGTGGTGACCCGCGGGGACGTCGGCGTGCAGAACGGGGTGCTTGAGCTGCTGCCGCACGCTGGCCTGATTGCTATCTTCGGCGTCGGCACCGACGCGGTGGATTTAGAGTACGTCCGCTCCCGGCAGATTGCCGTCTCCATTACCTCCGGCGTGCTGACCAACGATGTCGCCGACCTGGCGATGGGGCTGCTGCTGGCCGGCTCGCGCCAGCTCTGTCAGGGCGACCGTTTTGTGCGTGAAGGCCGCTGGCTGAACGGCGGCCTGCCGCTGGCAACTCAGGTCAGCGGCAAGCGTATCGGCATTCTGGGGATGGGCAATATTGGCCAGGCCATTGCCCGCCGCGCCCGCGGTTTTGATATGCAGGTGCTCTATACCGACCGTAAGCAGGTTGCCGGACTCGATTATCAGTGGTGCGCCGACCTGCATACCCTGGCCCATGAAAGCGACTTTTTGGTGATCGCCGCCTCCGGCGGTGAGGCCAACCGCGGGATTATCGATGCCTCGGTCTTTAACGTGATGCCGAAACGGGCGTGGCTTATCAACATCGCCCGCGGATCGCTGGTCGATGAAAAGGCGCTGATTCAGGCGTTACAGGACGGTGTTATCGCCGGGGCCGCTCTCGACGTTTTTGAGGATGAACCGCGGGTTCCCGCCGAGCTGATTGCGCTCGACAACGTGGTCCTGCAACCGCACGTGGCCAGCGCAACCCATGAGACCCGCCAGAAAATGAGCGATGTGGTTTTTGCTAACGTCGCCGCTTATTTTTCCGGCAAGCCGCTGCCTAACGCTATTAATTAATTAGCGCTCTTATTTTTGTACCCAGCGCCAATAAGAACCTGGTGGGACAGGTTCTTAAATGACAACGATAACCTCTGCATAGAGAGTGCGAAATATGAATGATAAAATTCCCAGCACCCGCTGGCTGCGTATTATTACGCCGGTGTTGATCGCCTGTATTATTTCGTTTATGGATCGGGTTAATATTAGTTTTGCTTTGCCCGGCGGTATGGAAGAGGATTTAGGTATTACCAGCCAGATGGCCGGCGTTGCCAGCGGTATATTTTTTATTGGCTATTTATTCCTGCAAATACCCGGTGGGCGGATTGCGGTTAACGGCAGCGGAAAACGTTTTATTGCCTGGTCGCTGGTGGCCTGGGCGATCGTGTCGGTGGCGACCGGCTTTGTGACCCACGAATATCAGCTGCTGGTTCTGCGCTTTATTCTCGGCGTTTCCGAGGGCGGGATGCTGCCGGTGGTCCTGACGATGGTCAGCAACTGGTTCCCGGAAAAAGAGCTGGGCCGGGCCAACGCCTTTGTCATGATGTTTGCTCCGCTGGGCGGCATGCTGACCGCTCCGGTCTCCGGCGCCATTATTGCCGCGCTCGACTGGCGCTGGCTGTTTATTATCGAAGGGCTGCTGTCGCTGGTGGTGCTGGCGGTGTGGTGGTTCATGATTAGCGACCGTCCGGAAGAGGCCCGCTGGCTGCCGGAGAAGGAGCGCGACTATCTGGTCACCACCCTCGCCGCCGAGCGGGCGGCAAAACTTGCTGAAGATGCGGTGAGCAACGCGCCGGTAAAAGACGTGTTCCGCAATTCCGGGCTGATGAAGCTGGTGATCCTCAACTTCTTCTACCAGACCGGCGATTACGGCTACACCCTGTGGCTGCCGACCATTCTTAAAGGGCTGACCGGCGGCAACATGGCCAGCGTCGGCCTGCTGGCGGTGCTGCCGTTCGTCGCCACCCTCGCCGGGATCTACGTGATTTCACTGTTTAGCGATCGCAGCGGCAAGCGCCGGCTGTGGGTTCGCTTCTCGCTCTACAGCTTTGCCGCTGCGCTGGTGGCGTCGGTAGTGCTGCGCGACCACGTGGTCGCCGCCTATATCGCGCTGGTTATCTGCGGCTTCTTCCTGAAATCGGCCACCAGTCCGTTCTGGTCGATGCCGGGGCGGATTGCCTCAGCGGAAGTGGCCGGCAGCGCGCGCGGGGTGATTAACGGCCTCGGGAATCTCGGCGGCTTCTGCGGTCCCTACCTGGTGGGCGTGATGATCTATTTCTACGGGCAAAACGTGGCGGTCTGCGCTCTTGCCGGATCGTTACTCATTGCCGGAACCATGACCTTCCTGCTGCCGAAACGCTGCGACCTTGTCGTCAGCGAGCCTGAGGTCAGCGTCGGCAAGCAGCCGCGGAACGCGTAAGAGCTAAGGCGACATAAATCACAGTTATCATTGTAAGCGCTTCGATTAACTGACTACACTCTTGCAGATTACAACAAGAGTTAACGCAGGCTAATCAATGATTCTGATAATTTACGCCCATCCCTATCCGCATCACTCGCATGCGAATAAGCGGATGCTTGAGCAGGCAGGGACGCTGGACGGCGTAGAAATACGCTCTCTTTATCAACTTTACCCCGACTTTAATATCGACGTCGCCGCCGAACAGGCGGCGCTGGCCCGCGCGGATCTGGTTATCTGGCAGCACCCCTTACAGTGGTACAGCGTCCCGCCGCTGCTGAAGCTGTGGATGGATAAGGTGCTGTCGCACGGCTGGGCCTACGGCCACAACGGCATCGCGCTGCACGGTAAATCGCTGATGTGGGCGGTCACCACCGGCGGCGGCGAAAGCCACTTCGATATTGGCTCCTTCCCCGGTTTTGACGTGCTGGCCCAGCCGCTGCAGGCCACCGGCCTGTATTGCGGGATGAAGTGGCTGCCGCCGTTTGCGATGCACTGCACTTTTATCTGCGACGATGAAACCCTCCAGGCGCAGGCGCGCCACTATCGACAACGCTTAATCGAATGGCAGGAGGCGCACAATGGATAGCCATACGCTGATACAGGCGCTGATCTATCTCGGCTCTGCCGCGCTTATCGTACCGATTGCCGTCCGCCTTGGACTCGGATCGGTGCTGGGATATTTGATCGCCGGCTGTATTATCGGCCCGTGGGGCCTGAAGCTGGTGACCGACGCCGAGACGATCCTCCACTTCGCCGAAATCGGCGTGGTGCTGATGCTGTTCGTTATCGGCCTCGAGCTTGATCCGCAGCGCCTGTGGAAGCTGCGGGCCTCGGTATTTGGCGGCGGGGCGCTGCAGATGGTGGCCTGCGGGGCGCTGATTGGCCTGTTCTGCATGCTGCTGGGAATGCGCTGGCAGGTGGCGGAGCTTATCGGCATGACGCTGGCGCTGTCGTCCACGGCGATCGCGATGCAGGCCATGAATGAACGTAACCTGACGGTTTCTCAAATGGGGCGTAGCGCCTTTGCGGTGCTGCTGTTTCAGGATATCGCGGCCATCCCGCTGGTGGCGATGATCCCGCTGCTCGCCAGCAGCGGCGGCTCAACCACGCTGTGGGCGTTCGCCCTGTCGGCGCTGAAGGTGGCGGGCGCGCTGGCGCTGGTGGTGGTGCTGGGTCGCTACCTGACCCGACCGGTGCTGCGCTTCGTTGCCCGCTCCGGCCTGCGGGAGGTGTTCAGCGCCGTAGCCCTGTTCCTGGTCTTTGGTTTTGGGCTGCTGCTGGAGGAGGTCGGGCTATCGATGGCGATGGGCGCCTTCCTGGCCGGGGTGCTGCTGGCCAGCTCTGAGTACCGTCATGCGCTGGAAAGCGACATTGAACCGTTCAAAGGCCTGCTGCTGGGGCTGTTCTTTATTGGCGTCGGGATGTCGGTAGATTTTGGTACCCTGGTGAGTCATCCGCTGCGCATTTTGATTCTTCTGGTCGGTTTCCTGGTTATTAAAGGCGTCATGCTGTGGCTGATTGCGAAACCGCTCGGCGTACCGCGCGCCCAGCGCCGCTGGTTTGCGGTGCTGCTGGGGCAGGGGAGCGAGTTTGCCTTCGTGGTGTTCGGCGCCGCGCAAATGGCCGAGGTGCTGGATAGCGAGTGGGCCAGGGCGCTGACCCTGGCGGTGGCGCTGTCGATGGCGGCGACGCCGATTCTGCTGGTGCTGCTGACCCGGCTGGAAAAATCATCCTCCGGCCAGGCGCGCGAGGCCGATGAGATTGATGAGGAGCAGCCGCGGGTGATTGTCGCCGGCTTTGGCCGCTACGGGCAGATTGCCGGCCGCGTGCTGCTCTCCGGCGGCGTGAAGATGGTCATCCTCGACCACGATCCTGACCACGTTGAGACGCTGCGCAAATTTGATATGAAGGTGTTCTACGGCGACGCGACGCGGGCCGATCTGCTGGAGTCGGCGGGAGCGGCAAAAGCGGAAGTGCTGATCAACGCCATCGACGATCCGCAGGCCAGCCTGCAGCTGGTTGAGCTGGCGAAAGAGCACTTCCCGCATCTGCAAATTATCTCGCGGGCCCGCGATATCGATCACTATATTCAGCTGCGCCAGGCCGGGGTCGAGGCGCCCGAACGTGAAACCTTCGAGGCGGCGCTGAAATCCGGGCGCATGGCGCTGGAGGCCCTCGGCCTCGGTGCCTACGAGGCGCGCGAGCGCGCCGATCTGTTCCGCCGCTTCAATATCAAAATGGTGGAAGAGATGGTGGAGATGGCGGAAAACGATTCGGCTTCCCGCGTGGCGGTCTTTAAGCGCACCAGCGATATGCTGACCGGCATCATCAATGAAGACCGCACCCATCTGTCGCTGGTCCAGCGCCACGGCTGGCAGGGTACGGAAGAGGGCAGGCACACGGGTGATATCGCCGATGAGCCGGAGAATAAGCCTTCAGCTTAAGGTATAGCGCGTCGTTCTAATCTGGCGGCCCACGAGGCTGACGTGGGCTCGCCAGCAAATCCGAAAATTTTCGTATTCTTTACCCTCCGTCCAGTCGACGAAGTATTATGCTTTCCGTATAGTGGCGGCAATTTTTTGTATTTGGGAAATATTCAATGATCAGTCTGATTGCGGCGTTAGCGGTGGATCGCGTCATTGGTATGGAAAACGCCATGCCATGGAACCTGCCTGCCGATCTCGCCTGGTTTAAACGTAATACGTTAAACAAGCCGGTGATTATGGGTCGCCTGACCTGGGAATCTATCGGTCGTCCGCTGCCTGGCCGTAAAAATATCGTCATCAGCAGCCAGCCCGGGAGCGACGATCGCGTGCAGTGGGTTAAATCGGTTGATGAAGCGATTGCCGCCTGCGGCGACGTTGAAGAGATGATGGTGATCGGCGGCGGCCGCGTGTACGAGCAGTTCCTGCCGAAAGCCCAGAAGCTCTATTTGACGCATATTGATGCTGAAGTGGAAGGCGATACCCACTTCCCGGATTACGATCCGGACCAGTGGGAGTCGGTATTCAGCGAATTCCACGACGCCGACGCGCAGAACTCGCACAGCTACTGTTTCGAAGTTCTCGAACGTCGCTAAGTCCGTCCCCGGTAGCGCCGAGCTTCCGGGAACAGGGCTTCTCAGATTACCCGGATAGCGCGCAGCTATCCGGGATCTTTCTCAGGAGGCGACCGCCTCACCTTCACCCAGATCCTTCTGCCGGTTCGACGGCTGGATGAAGTACGCCTTGTCTTCCCAGCGCAGGCAGGTGAGATCTCCCCCCCAGCAGCAGCCGGTATCCAGGGCATAAATGCCCTCAGGCGTCCCGCGCCCCTCCAGCGAAGCCCAGTGGCCAAAGGCAATGCTGTACTCGTTCGCTACCGGTCCGGGGATGGTAAACCACGGCTTCAGGGGCGCCGGGGCGTCCTCCGGCGCTTCTTTGGCATACATATCCAGCTGCCCGTTAGGGAAGCAGTAGCGCATGCGGGTGAAGGCGTTGGAGATAAAACGCAGTCGCGCCAGGCCGCTCAGCTCGCTGCTCCAGTTGTTGGGCATGTCGCCATACATGGCGTCGAGGAAGAACGGATAGGAGTCGCTGGAGAGCACCGCTTCAACATCGCGCGCGCACTGCTGCGCCGTTGGCAGATCCCACTGCGGCGTGATGCCGGCATGGGCCATCACCAGCTTTTTCTCTTCATCAATCTGCATCAGCGGCTGGCGACGCAGCCAGTTGAGAAGATCATCGGCATCCGGCGCTTCCAGCAGCGGCTTGAGCCGATCTTTCGGCTTGTTGCGGCTAATGCCGGCGAAGACCGCCAGCAGATGGAGATCGTGATTGCCGAGGACAATACGCACGCTGTCGCCCAGGGATTTTACGTAGCGTAAAACCTCCAGCGAGCCCGGGCCGCGGGCGACTAAATCGCCGGTGAGCCACAGCGTATCGCTGCCGGGAGTAAACGCAACCTGCTTTAATAATGCGATCAGTTCATCGTAGCAACCGTGAACGTCGCCAATAAGGTATGTAGACATGGTTTTAGTGAATGAGCGTTGGTACTGCGAGACGGAAAACAGGGATGTCGACGGAGAACGGCGCACCGTTCACGTCGATCATAGCGTAATGTCCCTGCATGGTGCCCAGCGGCGTTTCAATAACCGCGCCGCTGGTGTATTGAAACTCCCCGCCAGCGGGAATATGCGGCTGCTCGCCGACAACCCCTTCACCCTGAACCTCAGTCTCACGACCGTGACCGTTGGTGATAAGCCAGTAGCGGCCAAGTAGCTGAACCTGACTCCGCCCCAGGTTGCGGATGGTGACGGTATAAGCGAAGACGTAACGATCGTTTTCCGGAGAAGACTGCGATTCGATATAGACGCTCTGTACCTGTACACAAACTCGGGGCGAATTGATCATGGTTAGCTCTCCTTGGTGGGCGAGTTTTCAGTTAACCAGTTAGCTAGCTGACAATACTGCGCCACGGAAATATTCTCTGCACGCTTAGCCGGGTCGATGCCCAGCTCGGTCAGCACTTCAACGCTGAACAGATTGCCGAGGCTGTTGCGAATTGTTTTCCGGCGCTGGTTGAACGCTTCGGTGGTGATTCGGCTCAGTACGCGGACCTCTTTGACCGGATGCGGCAGCGTGCGATAGGGCACCAGGCGCACCACGGCGGAATCGACTTTAGGCGGCGGCGTAAAGGCGGTCGGCGGGACTTCAAGCACCGGGATTATCTGGCAGTAATACTGCGCCATAACGCTCAGTCGACCATACGCCTTGCTGTTCGGACCGGCAACCAGGCGATTGACGACCTCTTTTTGCAGCATAAAGTGCATGTCGGCAATGGCATCAGTATAGCTGAACAGGTGGAACATCAGCGGCGTGGAGATGTTGTAAGGCAGGTTGCCGAACACGCGCAGCGGCTGACCCATGTTCTGCGACAGCTCGCCGAAGTTCATGGTCATGGCATCCTGCTGATAAATGGTCAGCTTTGGCCCTAAGAACGGGTGCGTTTTCAGGCGGGCGGCCAGGTCGCGGTCCAGCTCGATAACGGTGAGCTCGTCCAGACGTTCGCCTACCGGCTCGGTCAGCGCGGCCAGGCCCGGGCCGATTTCGACAATCGCCTGACCTTTCTGTGGATTAATGGCCGAGACAATACTGTCAATCACAAACCGATCGTTGAGAAAGTTTTGCCCGAAGCGTTTACGGGCTAAGTGGCCCTGATGGACTCGATTATTCATTGCGTATTAACAATCATTTTAATGGCGAGATTAAGCGCCGTGATAAAACTGCCGACATCCGCTTTTCCCAGGCCCGCCAGTTCCAGCGCGGTACCGTGGTCAACGGAGGTTCGAATAAAGGGTAAACCGAGCGTAATGTTAACGCCGCGGCCGAAGCCCTGGTATTTTAGCACGGGAAGACCCTGATCGTGGTACATCGCGAGCACCGCATCGGCGTGGTCGAGATATTTAGGCTGAAAAAGGGTATCAGCCGGCAGCGGCCCGCTGAGATTCATCCCCAGGGCGCGCATCTCTTCCAGCACCGGAATGATGGTGTCGATCTCTTCCGTGCCCATGTGGCCGCCTTCTCCCGCGTGCGGGTTCAGGCCGCAGACCAGCACGTGCGGATGGGCAATACCAAACTTGTGCCGCAGATCGTGGTCAAGGATGGTGATGACTTCACGCAGCAGGTCGGGGGTAATGGCGTCACTGATCGCTTTCAGCGGCAGATGGGTGGTCGCCAGCGCGACGCGAAGCTCCTCCGTTGCCAGCATCATCACCACTTTACTGGCCTGCGCCCGCTCTTCGAAGAACTCAGTATGTCCGGTGAAGGCGATCCCGGCGTCGTTGATATTGCCTTTATGGACCGGCCCGGTAATTAAGGCCGCAAACTCGCCGTTAAGGCAGCCGTCGCAGGCGCGCGCCAGGGTTTCCACCACGTAGCTACCGTTGTGCACGTCCAGCACGCCGGGCGTTACCGGGGCGTTCAGCGGGACGGGAAGCAGGGTCAGGGTGCCGGCGCGCTGCGGGGCGGCGGGGCGGGACGGGTCCCAGGGCTGAAGCAATAAAGGAAGACCGAGCCGCTGGGCTCGGTCAGATAACAGTGCGCCATCGGCGCAAACCACCAGTTCAACCGGCCAGTCGCGCTGCGCAAGCTGCGCGACGAGGTCAGGGCCAATCCCGGCAGGTTCCCCGGGAGTGATGACAACACGATTCATACACTTCATCCTTCAGGCAATTTCCTGGTTGGCTACGCCGTTGGCGGTTCATCCATGAGCCTCGCCCGTTTTGGGCCGTCGCAGGCAACGTTAGGGTCAGCGGCATCGCCCCGCGGGCTCATCATCGGTGGGCCTGGGAGCGCTATGCGCTTGCCGCCCGATACGCGTGGAACGTCTGGCGTATCGGGCGGTAAATTAGTTACTCAGAACTTTGACGTAAGCGCTGGCGCGCTGTTCCTGCATCCAGGTCGCCGCTTCTTCCGAGAACTTACGGTTCATCAGCATCCGGTAGGCGCGATCTTTCTGCGCCGCGTCGGTTCTGTCAACCTGACGGGTGTCCAGCAGCTCAATCAGGTGCCAGCCGAAGGAGGAGTGCACCGGAGCGCTGGTCTGGCCTTTGCTCATGTGCATCAGCGCATCGCGGAACGCCGGGTCGAAGATATCGGTGGTTGCCCAGCCCAAATCGCCGCCCTGGTTAGCAGAGCCCGGATCTTCAGAAAACTCTTTCGCTGCTTTAGCGAAGGTGGTTTTCCCGCTCTTAATGTCCGCTGCAATCTGCTCCAGCTTGGCCTTCGCCTGGGCATCGTTCATGATCGGCGACGACTTCAGCAGAATGTGGCGAGCGTGGACTTCGGTAACGGAGATATTTTTGCTTTCGCCGCGCATATCGTTAATTTTCAGGATATGGAAGCCAACGCCGGAGCGGATCGGGCCGACGATGTCGCCTTTCTTCGCGGTGCTCAGCGCCTGGGCGAAGATCCCCGGCAGCTCCTGAATACGACCCCAGCCCATCTGGCCGCCTTTCAGCGCCTGCTGGTCGGCAGAGTAGCTGATCGCCAGCTTGCCGAAGTCCGCGCCGCTGCGCGCCTGCTCAACGATAGAGTTCGCCTGCTCCTGCGCTGCAGCAACCTGGTCAGAGGTTGGGTTTTCCGACAGCGGAACCAGGATGTGGCTCAGGTTCAGCTCGGTGCTGGCATCGTTCTGATCGCCAATCTGTTTTGCCAGAGATTCAACTTCCTGCGGCAGCACGGTAATGCGGCGACGCACTTCGTTATTACGCACTTCTGAAATCAGCATCTCTTTGCGGATCTGATTGCGGTAGGTGGCGTAGTTCAGACCGTCATAGGCCAGACGGCTGCGCATCTGATCCATGGTCATATTGTTCTGCTTCGCGATGTTGGCAATCGCCTGATCGACCTGGTCGTCAGAGATTTTTACGCCCATCTTCTGGCCCATCTGCAAAACAATCTGGTCCATAATCAGTCTTTCGAGGATCTGATGACGTAGGGTGGCATCATCCGGCAGCTGCTGGCCGGCCTGGCCGGCGTTAAGCTTAACCGATTGCATCAGGCCATTGACGTCGCTTTCAAGAACAACGCCATTATTGACGACAGCCGCTACTTTATCGACAACCTGTGGGGCAGCGAAACTGGTATTCGCGATCATGGCGATACCGAGAAGCAGCGTTTTCCAGTTCTTCATACTTTTTCCATTTCAATTAACCGCAAAGGCGGATTACGTTTTAAACCAGCCACATCACAGGGAGTTCTGGTACGGTAGAATGTTCGAACGCAGCATCTGCTGGGTGCCGAGACCGTAGTTGGAGCTCAGACCGCGTAGCTCAATGTTGATGCCAAAGGTATTGTCGTATTTACTCTCGCCGTTGCCGTTGTTATCCCAGCCGTTGATCTTACGTTCATAGCCGAGACGAATCGCGTAGCAGCAGGAGTTATACTGCACCCCTAACATCTGGTTGGCGCTCTTTTTGGTATTGGTATCAAAGTAGTATGCGCCGACGACGGACCAGCGATCGACTACCGGCCAGCTGGCGGTCATACCCACCTGAGAAATACCGTTTTTGTACTGCTCAGCGGTTGAATACGAAGGCAGCGTGGCCTGAATGTATTCCGGGCTGGCGTAACGATAGTTAAGTTGGACTAAGCGGTTTTCGTCGCGACGGTATTCAACGGTGCCGTTACCGGTTGCGACGTTATCCAGACGCGTATCGTACTGAATTCCCCCGCGTAAACCCCAGTCATCGGCGATGCGCCAGTAAGTATCTCCGGCCCAAACCAGTGAACCCCTTGTGTCGTTATTCTCCCAGTTGATGTTGTCATCACCGGTACGTGACTCGGTGAAATAATAGATTTGACCAACGGAAATATTAAAACGTTCAACGGCGGCTGCATCATATACGCGAGACGTGACGCCGGTAGATACCTGGTTTGCGGATGCAATACGGTCCAGGCCGCTGTAGGAGCGGTCGCGGAACAGGCCGCTGTAGTCCGATTGCAGCAGGGTGGAGTCGTAAGAACCGATGTGGCTCTGGTCGCGATACGGGATGTACAGGTACTGCACGCGCGGTTCCAGAGTCTGGGTAAAGCTCTCCTGCATATCGCGCTCGAAGACCATTTTGCCGTCGATTTTAAACTGCGGCATCACGCGGTTAACGGACTCTTTGTAGTCCGCGTTATTCGCCGCGTTGTAGTCGTCGAGGTTGCTCTGCTGGTAGTGGGTCGCCAGCAGCTTGGCTTCGGTATTGATGCTGCCCCAGCCGTTAGACAGCGGCAGATTGATCGTCGGCTCAAAGTGGACGCGGGTCGCTTCCGGCATGTTGGCGTTAGTATTAACGAAGTGCACCGCCTGACCGTAAAGATGGGTATCAAACGGACCGACGTCGTTCTGGTAGTAGTTAACGTCCAGCTGCGGCTGAGCGGCATAGGAGTTGCTCGAATCGCGGTTAAAGACCTGGAACTGTTTGGTCGACACGGTGGCGTCGAAGTTCTGGTTAACGTAGCCGGCGCTGAATTTCTGCGTGGCGTAGCCGTCGGTGCTGGAACCGTATTTCGAGCTGAAATCGTTAAAGTAGTCCGGATCGCTGACCTTGGTGTAGTCGGCGTTAAGGCGCCACACCTGGTCGATGACCCCGGAATGGTTCCAGTAAAACAGCCAGCGGCGGCTGTTGCTGTCGCTGGAGTGATCGTCCTGGTAGACCTTGTCGGACGGCAGGTAGTCAAACTCGAACAGGCCCGTGCCGGCTTTGGTCAGATAGCGGAATTCGTTTTCCCACATCACGCCGCCGCGCTTGTTCATATAGTGCGGCGTCAGGGTGGCGTCGAAGTTAGGCGCGATATTCCAGTAGTAGGGGAGCGAGAACTCCACGCCATTTTTGGTGCTGTATTTGGCGTTAGGGATCAGGAAGCCGGAACGACGCTTATCCCCGACCGGCAGCTGCAGGTAAGGGCTGTAGAAAATAGGCACGGAGCCGAGCTTAAAACGCGCGTTCCAGATCTCCGCCACCTGCTCTTCGCGGTCGTGGATAACTTCGCTGCCGACGACGCTCCAGGTGTCAGAACCCGGCAGACAGGAGGTAAAGCTGCCGTTTTCCAGAATGGTGTAGCGGTTTTCACCGCGCTGCTTCATCAGATCGGCCTTGCCGCGGCCCTGGCGGCCGACCATCTGGTAATCACCTTCCCAGATATTGGTATCTTTGGTATTCAGGTTTGACCAGCCTTTCGGGCCTTTCAGGATCACCTGATTATCGTCATAGTGAACGTTGCCCAAGGCATCGACGGTGCGCACGGGCTGAGGCTGGCCCGCTGCCTGCTGCTGATGAAGCTGAACCTCATCCGCCTGAAGACGGCTATTCCCCTGGTTAATATCGACGTTACCGGTGAATGTGGCATTATCCGGGTAGTTGCCCTTCGCATGATCGGCATCGATCGTCACCGGCAGCTCGTTAGTTTTACCTTCAACGAGGGGTCGATTATAGCTTGGGACGCCAAGCATACACTGCGTGGCGAGATCGGCAGCGAGGCCCTGTTGGCTATACAAGGCGCTGGCAATCATGGTGGCCAGGAGGCTGGGAATACGTTTTTTCATACGTTGTATTTGTTGTTCCGTCATCTTGTGGCAGCGGCTTGCAAACGGTCAGAGCCTAACGTACTCATCTTCATCGCGCTAGTGTTAATCCTGCCCGTTTCAATCCCGAGCGTTAGGCACCGTGTAGAATGACGAGTATGATAAAGCAAATTATAGGCTATGTCCCACAATTGACCGAAGCGTCAGTGCTTTGTAACGTGCGGTCATATATAGCTTAACTGGCGGCATAAAGATTGGGGAGTCTATGCAGTATTTGGGAAAAATAATTGGGGTTGCGGTTGCGCTGATGATGGGCGCGGGCTTCTGGGGTGTGGTGCTGGGCTTACTGGTCGGTCATATATTCGATCGCGCGCGCCGTCGGCGAATTAACGTTTTTGCTAACCAGCAGGAGCGGCAGTCGCTGTTCTTTTCCACCACCTTTGAGGTGATGGGCCATCTGACAAAATCGAAAGGTCGCGTGACCGAAGCCGATATTCATGTTGCCAGCATCCTGATGGATCGCATGAATTTGCATGGCGAGTCGCGTACGGCGGCACAGCAGGCGTTTCGCGTAGGGAAATCAGACGATTACCCACTGCGCGAGAAAATGCGTCAGCTGCGCAGCGTCTGTTTCGGCCGCTTTGATTTGATTCGGATGTTTCTGGAAATTCAGCTGCAGGCGGCCTTCGCCGACGGCGAATTACACCCTAATGAACGCGAGGTTCTGTTCGTTATTGCCGACGAGCTGGGGATCTCTCGCGCCCAGTTTGAGCAGTTCCTGCGCATGATGCAGGGCGGGGCCCAGTTCGGCGGCGGTTCGCAGCAGCACTCCGGGTACCAGGGCCGCGGCCAGGGCGGCTGGCAGCAGGCGCAGCGCGGGCCGACCCTTGAGGACGCCTGCAACGTGCTTGGCGTGAAGCCGACCGACGACGCGGCAACCGTCAAGCGCGCCTACCGCAAGCTGATGAGCGAGCACCATCCGGATAAGCTGGTGGCGAAGGGCCTGCCGCCGGAAATGATGGAGATGGCGAAGCAGAAGGCTCAGGATATTCAGAAGGCCTGGGAGCTGGTCAAAGAGCAGCGCGGCTTCTGATTTGCCGGCCTCTCCCGCCGGGGAGAGGTTTCAGGACGGGCTCCTGGCGCGGCGGTACATCCGCCGCGGATGGCCAATTTTACCGTACAGCATTTCCACTTCCAGAAAGCCCGTTTCCACGCAGTGCTCCAGGTAGCGGCGGGCGGTCGTTTTACTCAGGCCGGCATCGTTCACCACCTCATCGACCGAAAAGCAGTGTTCTTCCCGCCCGCTAAACAGGTTCTGCACCAGCGCCAGCGTTTTTTCCTCAATCCCTTTGCTGCCGCTATCGGCGCGAAAGTTTTTCGCCTGTAGCTGGTACAGCGAATCGACGTTTTGCTGATCGACAATCTTCCACTCCCGCTGCTGGTCGTAAAACTGAACGAAGCGCTCGAGAGACTGGCTCAGCCGTTTCCAGGAGACTGGCTTCAGGATGTAGTCGAAGGCCCCGTTGCGAATGGCCAGGCTGCAGGTTTCCATGTCGCTGGCGGCGGTAATAAAGATAACCGAGCAGTTGGCGCTTGCCAGCAGCGGGTCGGTCATCAGCGTCACCCCCTTACCGTCGGGTAAATAGTTGTCGAGCAGCACCAGCTGCGGCGGGCTGGCGTTGAGCATCTGCCGCGCCTGGGTGAGCGAGGCGGCCATGCCTGCCAGCCGCATGCGCGGGTGTTTTTGAATCAGCTCGGCGTGCAGACGCGCCAGCTCGCTCTCATCTTCGACGATCAGTACATCGACCAGGTCATGATGCATAGTGTGCCCCTTGTGGCGGGTGGGCCGGACCGTCGGCGGGAATAAACAGCGTAAAGATGGCCCCGCGCGGCGAGTTATCGGCAACCTCGATGGTGCCGCCAGCCTGAGTGACATAGTGTTCAATAAGATACAGGCCGATGCCGTGATCGCCGCGGGTTTTAGTGGTGACGCCGCGTTCAAAGATTCGATCGCGGATCTCCGGGCGAATGCCGACGCCGCGATCGGCCACTTCAATCATCAGCTCCCGGGCGTTGAGCTGGATCAGCACTTCAACCGGCTCGTGCGGCAGTTCGGCGCGCTGGGTGGCTTCGATGGCGTTATCCAGCAGGTTGCCGATGATAGAGATGAGCTCCGATTCAATTAACGACGGCAGCGGCCGGTCGATGTGGCAGGCGGGGTCGAAGCTCAGCTCGACGCCTTTCTCCCGCGCCCTGGCGGCCTTACCCAGCAGCAGGCCGCAGAGCGTCGGTGAGCTAAAGCGGGATGAAATAAAGTCCAGCAGCTCCTGGGCATGCTCCGACTGCGCCTGAATATAGCGAATGGCCTCGTCGTAGTGGCCCATGTGCAGCAGGCCGGAAAGCGTCGTCATGCGGTTCAGCTGCTCATGGCGCATGATGCGCAGGTTATCCACATAGCGTTTCACCTGGCTGAGCTGGGCGCTAAGGGAGTTGATTTCGTCCCGGTCGCGGAAGGTGATCACCCAGCCCTGCAGCGAGTTCTCCAGCATGATGCGCACCCGGCTGGCGAGGACGGTGAGCTGGTTGAAGCGGCATAGCTCGTCGTGCGTGTCGCTTTCCAGCATCTCGCCGCTGGCGAAAAACGGCTGCGGCACGATGACGCTATCGATCGACTGCCCGCGCAGCCGGTGCGCGGGCTGGGTCAGGCCGAGCAGGCTGCGGGCGGCGTGGTTAATGACCTTGATGCGGCGGGTGTGGTCGATAACGATAACCCCTTCATAGATTGATTCCATCATCGCCTTTTGCTGGCGCACCAGCAGGCCGATTTCCCGCGGCTCGAGGGAGAAGATCTGCTTCTTGATGCTGCGGGTGAAGTACCAGGAGAAGATAAACAGCGCAACCAGCAGCAGCACGGCGGCGACGAAGATATTGATGACTTTTTGCAGCGTGATGCTGTCGAGGTAGCTGGTCAGATAGCCGACGGAAACAATCCCCACCACCCGACCCGCGTCGTCACGCACCGGCGCCTTGCTGCGCAGCGAAATCCCGAGCCCGCCTTTGCGGATGGTGGTAATGGTTTTCCCATCCAGCACCGCCTGATTATCGCCGCCAACCAGCCGGGTGCCGACCCACTCCGGGTGCACGGAGTGGAACAGATGCACGCCCCGCGCGTCGCCAACAACAATAAAGCTGGCGTCGCTGTGGGCGGCGATTTCCTGCATAAAGGCGTTTATCGCCTGCGGATCCCTGCGGGCAACCTGCTGGCGTAAATTGGGCATCAGAGCAATCTCTTCGGCCTGTATTTTGGCGCGGGTGCTCATTTCCTGATAAAGCTGATGGCTGGCATCGAAATAGTAATACACGCCCAGCAGGGCAAAGAGGATCGAGAAAAATGCCACCAGGGAAATAAACAGCTTAAATTGAAAGGAAACTTTCATAGGCCTCGTACAGAGTCTCAGTAAGGCGGGCAAGTCACGAGCGGCCGCTTACGCCGGGGTCAGGGAACAGAATCGATCCGCGAAGCCTATTTATAAATGATCTCCAGGGCTGCGACAAAAAACCATAAAAACCACGCTAATAAATCAGAGATATATCACGCCGGGAATAGAAACCATAAAAACCATAGTGCCCATTAAAACTTCATTTTTAATCTGGCAACCCTCACATTAAGTCGGCTTATTCCCCCCTAGTCTGAAGATGAATAATAACTAAAGGGCTAAACCTATGAGCACCACTGACGATGCATTCTCTGCGACCCTCGACCCCATCGATACCCCAAAAGCCACGCTGAAGCAGCGCTGGTGGCACGTTATGGACAACCGCAAAGTCGGGATTATCCCGCTGCCGCTGTTCCTGCTGGCCGGGGGCTTAATTGCCCTGGACTGTCTGGGCGGCAAGCTGCCGAGCGACATTGTGGTGATGGTGGCGACGCTGGCCTTTTTTGGCTTCGCCTGCGGCGAGTTTGGCAAGCGCCTGCCGGTTCTCGGCAAGCTCGGCGCGGCGGCGATCTGCGCGACCTTTATTCCCTCGGCGCTGGTTCATTACGGCCTGCTGCCGGACGTGGTGGTGGAATCCACCACCAAATTCTACAAGTCGACCAATATTCTCTATCTCTACATCTGCTGCATTATCGTCGGCAGCATTATGAGCATGAACCGCACCACGCTGATTCAGGGGTTCCTGCGCATTTTCTTCCCGATGCTGTGCGGTGAAGTTGTCGGCATGCTGGTTGGCGTTGGCGTCGGGACCGCGCTGGGCCTGGAGCCGTTCCAGGTCTTCTTCTTTATCGTCCTGCCGATTATGGCCGGCGGCGTAGGGGAAGGGGCGATACCGCTGTCGATTGGCTACGCCGCGCTGATGCATATGGATCAGGGCGTTGCGCTGGGCCGCGTCCTGCCGATGGTCATGCTGGGCAGCCTGACGGCGATTGTCATCTCCGGCAGCCTGAATCAGCTGGGCAAGCGCTTCCCGCATCTGACCGGCGAAGGCCAGCTGATGCCGAACCGTAGCAACGAAACGCATCATGAAAGGGTCGGCGACGAAAGCTCTGACGGCAAAACGGACGTGGCGACGCTGGCGTCCGGAGCGCTGCTGGCGGTACTGCTCTATATGCTCGGGATGCTGGGGCAAAAGATGATTGGCCTGCCGGCGCCGGTGGGGATGCTGTTCCTGGCGGTGCTGCTGAAGCTGGCTAACGGCGTATCGCCGCGCCTGCAGGAGGGCTCGCAGGTGGTGTATAAGTTCTTCCGCACGGCGGTGACCTATCCGATTCTGTTTGCCGTTGGCGTCGCCATTACGCCGTGGCAGGAGCTGGTTAACGCTTTTACTATCACCAATCTGCTGGTGATTATCAGCACCGTCTCAGCGCTGGTGGCGACCGGATTCTTTGTCGGTAAAAAAATCGGCATGCATCCGATCGACGTGGCGATCGTCTCCTGCTGCCAGAGCGGCCAGGGTGGGACCGGCGACGTGGCGATCCTCACCTCCGGCAACCGCATGAACCTGATGCCGTTCGCCCAAATCGCTACCCGCATCGGCGGCGCGATCAATGTCTCTTTGGGCCTGCTGTTTCTGAGCCACTTTATGGCGTGATTTAGTTCTGCGCTAACAGGAAAAACTGCTATTTCCCACCACGGGACGAAGAAAATTTCTTTGTCCTGTATCCTAAATTCTGTGCATTTAGCGATACAATCAGCAGCGAAATCCGTTATCGCGACGGCCCCTGCCGCCGTTATTTTATTCAGTGAAGGAGAGGAATTAATGTCCGTGGATACTCCCGCCCGTGCGGGCGCCAGCGTTGAAAACCTGCTGGCGGTGAAAGCGCAGCGTGAAGCTCGTCAGAGCGAGTTGTTAACCCATTATCAGCAGCCGGTTATTTCGCTCACCCTGGTGACGCCGGGCGCGGAGAAAGACAGCATCCGCTATCGCAACATGATGGGCGTGGCGCTGCAGGCTTTCGATCAGCTGCTGTGGAAACACCGCTGGCAAACGCTGGACCGTCAGGTGAAGTGGCTGCCAACCGGGCCGGAAGCGCTGTGGTGCGTTGAGCACTCGGCCAGTGAAATTAACGCGCTGTGCGCGGAGCTGACGCAATCCCATCCGCTGGGGCGTTTATGGAATATCGAAGTGATTTGCCCGACGGAGGGCCTGCAGGGCCGCCCGTCCGCCGCTGAGAGCAACGATCGCCAGCCGCAGCCGTCGGCCGCTCACGTAGAGCAGATGATTGACGCGTGGTTTGCCCGCGACTAACGGATGATAGCCTGAGGAGCCCCGTTCCTGCTGCGCTTAGCGCAGGGGCGGGGTTTCCCGGGCAAGGCGTTTAAGCCGGCCCGGGAAACCTGAAGTCAGAAACCCGCCGTCAGAAGTCGACCGGCGCGCGGAAGGTCATCGCGTTGCCGAAAGCGGGATGGGTGATGGTCAGCATCTCCGCGTGCAGCAGCAGGCGCGGGGCCATAGCCAGCGCTTCCGGCGTCGCATAAAAGCGGTCGCCGAGAATCGGGTGACCGAGGGCCAGCATATGCACGCGCAGCTGGTGCGAACGCCCGGTAATCGGTTTCAGGCGCACGCGGGCGCTGTTATCGTCCGCGTACTCCAGCACCTCATACTCGGTTTGCGCCGCCTTGCCGGTTTCGTAGCACACCTTCTGCTTTGGCCGGTTCGGCCAGTCGCAAATCAGCGGAAAATCCACCAGGCCTTCTGCTTTCTGCGGGTGACCCCACACGCGGGCGACGTACTGCTTCTTCGGCTCACGCTCGCGAAACTGACGCTTCAGCTCGCGCTCCGCGGCTTTGGTCAGCGCCACCACAATCACGCCGCTGGTGGCCATATCCAGCCGGTGAACCGACTCGGCCTGCGGAAAGTCGCGCTGCACGCGCGTCATCACGCTGTCTTTATGCTCCTCCAGGCGCCCCGGCACGGACAACAGGCCGCTCGGCTTGTTGACCACCATAATGTGCTCATCCTGATAGAGGATAACCAGCCAGGGATCCTGCGGCGGATTGTAGTTTTCCATCGCCATATTCGCGTTCCGTTACTGGTGAGTGACGACGATTAAGCGCAGCGCATCGAGACGCCAGCCGGCCTGGGCCAGCGCATCCATCACCTGTTGACGGTTGCTCTCAATGGCCGACAGTTCGTCATCGCGGATGTTCGGGTTCACCGCCTTAAGCGCTTCCAGACGCGACAGCTCCGCCGACAGCTTGTCGTTAGCCTCATCGCGCGCCGCGTCGATTAGCGCCTGAGCGGCTTTAGCGACCTGCGCTTCGCCGAGCTGGAGGATCGCGTGAACGTCCTGCTGCACCGCGTTGACCAGCTTGCTGCCGGTATGGCGGTTAACGGCGCTCAGCTGGCGGTTGAAGCTCTCGAACTCCACCTGGCCGGCGAGGTTGTTGCCGTTCTTATCCAGCAGCATACGCACCGGCGTGGCCGGCAGGAAGCGATTAAGCTGCAGCTGCTTCGGCGCCTGCGCTTCGACGACGTAAATCAGCTCGAGCAGCAGCGTGCCGACCGGCAGCGCCTTGTTCTTCAGCAGCGAGATGGTGCTGCTGCCGGTATCGCCGGAGAGGATCAGGTCCAGGCCGTTGATAATCAGCGGATGCTCCCAAGTGACGAACTGCGCGTCTTCGCGGGAGAGGGCGACGTCGCGCTCAAAGGTGATGGTGCAGCCGTCTTCCGGCAGGCCCGGGAAGTCCGGAACCAGCATATGATCGGACGGGGTCAGCACGATCAGGTTCTCGCCGCGATCGTCCTGGTTGACGCCGACGATATCAAACAGGTTCATGGCAAAGGCGATCAGGCTGGTGTCGTCATCCTGCTCTTCAATGCTTTCGGCGAGCGCCAGCGCCCCTTCGCCGCCGTTAGAGTGGATCTCCAGCAGGCGGTCGCGGCCCTGCTCCAGCTGCGCTTTCAGCGCATCGTGCTGCTGGCGGCAGGATTTAATCAGCTCGTCGAAGCCGTCGGTGGTTTCCGGCGCGGCAAGATAGTTAATCAGCTGATCATGGACGCTATCGTAAACGGTACGGCCGGTCGGGCAGGTGTGCTCGAAGGCATCAAGCCCTTCGTGATACCAGCGGACCAGCACCGACTGGGCGGTTCTTTCCAGGTACGGCACGTGGATCTGAATATCGTGCGCCTGGCCGATACGGTCCAGACGGCCAATACGCTGCTCCAGCAGATCCGGGTTAAACGGCAGATCGAACATCACCAGGTTGCTGGCGAACTGGAAGTTGCGGCCTTCGGAGCCAATTTCAGAACACAGCAGCACCTGCGCGCCGGTGTCCTCTTCGGCAAACCATGCGGCGGCGCGGTCGCGTTCGATGATCGACATGCCTTCGTGGAAGACCGCGGCGCGAATACCTTCACGCTCGCGCAGCACCTGTTCCAGCTGCAGCGCGGTGGCGGCTTTCGCGCAGATCACCAGCACCTTCTGCGAACGGTGGCTGGTCAGGTGGCCCATCAGCCACTCGACGCGCGGGTCGAAGTTCCACCAGGTTCCGCTATCGCCTTCAAACTCCTGATAGATCTGCTCCGGATAGAGCATGTCGCGAGCGCGCTCTTCGGCGGTTTTACGCGCGCCCATAATGCCGGAGACCTTGATGGCCGTCTGGTACTGCATCGGCAGCGGCAGGCGAATGGTGTGCAGTTCGCGTTTCGGGAAGCCTTTCACGCCGTTACGGGTGTTACGGAACAGAACGCGGCTGGTGCCGTGGCGGTCCATGAGCATGGAGACCAGCTCCTGACGCGCGGACTGGGCTCCGTCGCGATCGCTGTTGGCGGTCTGCAGCAGCGGCTCGATATCCTGCTCGCCGATCAGCTCGCCGAGCATATTCAGATCGGCATCGCTCAGCCTGTTGCCTGCCAGCAGCAGGGCGACGGCGTCGGCCACCGGGCGGTAGTTCTGCTGCTCTTCAACGAACTGGGCAAAGTCGTGGAAACGGTTTGGATCCAGCAGGCGCAAACGGGCGAAATGGCTCTCCATTCCCAGCTGCTCCGGCGTGGCGGTCAGCAGGAGGATCCCCGGCACGCGCTCGGCCAGCTGTTCAATGGCCTGGTATTCACGGCTCGGCGCATCTTCGCTCCACACCAGGTGGTGCGCTTCGTCGACCACCATGATGTCCCACTCGGCATCGCACAGGTGCTCCAGGCGCTGCTTGCTGCGGCGCACGAAGTCCAGGGAGCAGATCACCAGCTGCTCGGTTTCAAACGGATTATAAGCGTCGTGCTGCGCTTCGGCGTAGCGCTCGTCGTCAAACAGCGAGAAGCGCAGGTTGAAGCGGCGCAGCATTTCGACCAGCCACTGGTGCTGCAGGGTTTCCGGGACGACGATCAGCACGCGCTCGGCGGCGCCGGCCAGCAGCTGCTGATGCAGGATCATCCCGGCTTCGATGGTTTTACCGAGCCCGACCTCATCCGCCAGCAGCACGCGCGGGGCGTGGCGACGGCCAACGTCGTGGGCGATGTGCAGCTGGTGCGGGATCAGGCTGGTGCGCTGGCCGCGCAGGCCGCTCCACGGCATCCGGTACTGCTCGCTCTGATATTTACGCGCGCGGTAGCGCAGCGCAAAGCGGTCCATACGGTCGATCTGCCCGGCGAACAGGCGGTCCTGCGGCTTGCTGAAAACCAGCTTGCTGTCGAGCAGCACTTCACGCAGAACAACGTTGGCTTCCTCGGTATCCAGACGGGTACCGGTATAGGCCAGCAGGCCGTTCTCTTCATTAACTTCGTCAACCTGGAGCTGCCAGCCTTCGTGGCTGGTGATGGTGTCGCCCGGATTAAACATCACGCGGGTGATCGGGGAGTCGTTGCGTGCGTACAGACGATTTTCGCCGATGGCGGGGAAAAGAAGGGTAACCATGCGCGCATCCAGCGCTACGACCGTCCCTAATCCCAGTTCGCTCTCTGTGTCGCTAATCCAGCGTTGACCAAGTGTAAAAGGCATATGTGTTCGGCTCTTTAGTTCTTAAATTGCAGGCAATAGTTGATCATCTCCGAATAGGCTGGAGAGGGATCAAGATTGGGTCCAGGAGTGGAAAGGGCGCTATGGTACTGGATGCCGCGGTGATAGTCACCTGTCAAAATAGCCCCAGCTGCCCTGTCACTATTGTAGCAAAATCATCGTCGACAAAGGGAAGTATTCCTTCCGCGACCGGCTGTAATTGTTTCGACAAATAGTGCTCGTAATCGAGCGGCGACTGCTGATAATCGACCGGCTCCGGCCCGCCGGTGGTCCAGACATATTTGATGCTGCCGCGCTGCTGGTACTGCTGCGGCCTGCCCAGCCTGACGTTGTGCTCGTCGGCGAGCCTTGCCGCGCGGACGTGCGGCGGAACGTTGCGCTGATATTCCGCCAGCGGCCGGCGCAGCCGCTTACGGTAGATCAGCCGATCGTCGAGCTCGCCGTTCATCAGCCGATTAATCGTCTCCAGGACGTAGTCGCGATAGGGCTGGTTGCGGAAAATGCGCAGGTACAGCTCCTGCTGAAACTGCTGGGCCAGCGGCGTCCAGTCGGTTCGCACCGTCTCCAGCCCTTTAAAGACCATTCTCTGCTCCTGCGCCTCCTGAATCATTCCGGCGTAGCGCTTTTTGCTGCCGGTATCGGCGCCGCGGATGGTCGGCATTAAAAAGCGGCAGAAGTGGGTTTCAAACTCCAGCTCGAGGGTGCTGGTGAGGCGCGATTTCCCCAGCTCGGCGGTCCACCAGCTGTTGACGTAAGCCACCAGCGACCGGCCGATATTCGCCGCCTCTTGTTCATCATGGGCGCGCCTGAGCCAGACAAAGGTGGAGTCGGTGTCGCCGTAGATAACGTCATAGCCCTGCGACTCAATCAGCGCTTTGGTCTGGCGCATGATGGCGTGGCCGCGCATGGTGATTGACGAGGCCAGGCGCGGGTCGAAAAAGCGGCAGGCGCTGGTGCCGAGCACGCCGTAAAAGGCGTTCATAATGATCTTCAACGCCTGCGACAGCGGCTTGTTTTTATGCCGCTTGGCGTCGTCGCGCCCGTGCCAAATCTGGCCGACGATATCCGGCAGACAGTGCTTCTCGCGGGAGAAGCGCGCGCCGAGAAAGCCTTCGGTGCTGTGCTCGTCGTCGGGCAGGGCGCCGCCTTCGACGAGCCCCACCGGGTCAATCAGAAAGGTGCGAATAATCGAGGGGTACAGGCTTTTGTAGTCCAGCACCAGCACCGAATCGTACAGGCCGGGGCGGGAGTCCATCACGTAGCCGCCGGGGCTGGCCTGCGGCGGCACTTCGCCGAGATTGGGCGCAACGTAGCCCAGCCGGTGCATGCGTGGAAAATAGAGGTGGCTAAAGGCGGCCACCGACCCGCCGTGGCGGTCGGCAGGCAGGCCGTTAACCGTGGCGCGCTCCAGCAGAAAGGGCACGATCTCCGTTTTCTGGAAGATGCGCGTCACCAGCTCGCAGTCCTGCAGGTTGTAGGTTGCCAGCGCCGGCTTATCCTCGCTGAAGCGGCGGTCGATTTCGTCCATCCGATCCCAGGGATTATCGATGGCTTTGCCTTCACCCAGCAGCTCGCGCGCTACCGCCTCAAGTGAAAAAGAGGGGAAGCTCCAGAACGCGGATTTCAGCGCCTCAATGCCGTCGATAATCAGCCGCCCGCTGGCCTGGGCGAAGAATACGCCATTTTTAAAACCGTGCTCGCGCCACTCCAGCTCACTGTTGCCGCGGCCGAGCAGCAGCGGAATACGGTAGCGCTCGGCGTGTTTTTGCAGCACGCGCAGGTCGAACTGCACCACGTTCCAGCCGATCAGGATGTCCGGGTCGTGGGCGGCAAACCAGGCGTTGAGCTTTTCCAGCAGCTGCGGGCGGCTGGCGACATACTCCAGCTGAAAATCAACCGCGGGAGCGGCCGCCGGCTCTGGACCGAGCATGTAGACAACCCGCTGGCCGCAGCCCTCCAGGCCGATGCAGTACAGCTCGCCGTGGCGGCTGGTTTCGATATCCAGCGAGACCCACTTCAGCGGCGGCCGGTAGTGCGGGCTGGCCTTCATGCGGGCGTTGATCAACCCTGCGCCGCGCGCTTCGCCTTCGACCCAAACCGGAGCGGTAATAAAGCGCTCCATCAGATAGCGTTCCGGGGGGCGGATATCGCCTTCGTAGACGGTGACGCCCTGTTCGCGCAGCTTCTTTTCCAGGCGCATCAGCTGGCGATGGGCGCGGCAGTAAAGGCCAAAAACCGGCTGGCGGTGAAAGTCTTTTAGGCTTAGCGGGGCGAGGCGCAGGCCGTTTTCGCCCTGCAGCAGGCGCTCAGCCTGGGCACGCTGCGCTTCGGGGATAAAGGCCACGGACTCCTGCGGCGGCAGGGTGACCTGAAGGGGACCGTCGTCGGTTGCCAGCCAAAAGGTCAGCTCCGTGCCCTGGGGGGTATCCCGCCAGTGACGGGTCAATAAAAAACCTTCTCGTGGCTGAGTCACGCCGCGCTCTCATCAAGTCAAACCAGGCCTGAGTATAGCCTGGTTGATGACAAGGTGCTGGGGTTTTATACAGGCGTTTGACGCTACTGCCCGTAATAGGCCTTCGCGCCGTGCTTGCGCAAATAGTGCTTATCCAGCAGGGTTTGCTGCATCTCCGGCAGCTGCGGCACCAGCTGGCGGCAGAAAATCCCCATATAGGCGATCTCTTCCAGCACGATGGCGTTATGCACCGCGTCTTCCGCGTTTTTGCCCCATGCGAACGGGCCGTGGGAGTGCACCAGCACGCCGGGCATTTGCGCCGGGTCGATGGCGTTCTCGCGGAAGGTTTCGACGATAACGCGCCCGGTTTCCCACTCATACTCCCCGTTGATTTCGCCGTCGGTCATCAGGCGGGTGCAGGGAACCGCGCCGTAGAAGTAGTCGGCGTGGGTGGTGCCGGTTGCCGGGATGGGCTGGCCCGCCTGCGCCCAGATGGTCGCGTGGCGCGAATGGGTATGGACGATACCGCCGAGGGTCGGGAAGGCCTGATACAGCAGGCGATGGGTTGGGGTATCCGACGAGGGTTTCTTTTTCCCTTCCACCACTTCGCCGGTTTCCAGGCTCACCACCACCATATCCTCAGCGCTCATCGCGCTGTAGTCGACGCCCGAAGGCTTGATCACCAGCAGGCCCCGCTCGCGGTCGACGGCGCTGACGTTGCCCCAGGTTAAGGTCACCAGGTTGTGCCTGGGCAGCGCGAGATTGGCTTCCAGAACCTGACGTTTCAGATCTTCTAACATTGTGTACTCCGAATAGCGGGTCAGTACGGTTTCCCCTCTTCTCCTCTCCTTAGCGGCGGAGAGGGAGAAGAGGGGGCGACCTCTTAACGTTTGCCGGCGTAATAAACTTCGTTCCAGCGCAGCGCATCTTTGAAGGAAGGCAGGCGGGTTTCGCTATCAATGACGGTCAGCTCGATATCCTGCAGCTCCGCAAACTGGCGCATATCTTCGAGAGTCAGGGCGTGGCTGAAGACGGTATGGTGCGCGCCGCCGGCAATGATCCAGGCTTCGGACGCGGTGCGGAGATCCGGCTGCGCTTTCCACAGCGCGTTGGCTACCGGCAGCTTCGGCAGAGCGTGCGGGGTAGGCACCGTTTCAACGGTGTTAACCAGCAGGCGATAGCGATCGCCGAGATCGATCAGGCTGGCGACGATCGCCGGGCCGGTTTGGGTGTTGAAGATCAGGCGCGCAGGGTCGGCTTTACCGCCAATGCCCAGCGGCTGAACGTCGAGGATCGGTTTTTCCGCCGTGGAGATGGTTGGGCAGACCTCCAGCATATGCGAGCCGAGCACCAGATCGTTGCCGTTGTCGAAGTGGTAGGTGTAATCCTCCATAAAGGAGGTGCCGCCCTGCAGACCGGTTGACATCACCTTCATGATGCGAAGCAGGGCGGCGGTTTTCCAGTCGCCTTCGCCCGCAAAGCCGTAGCCCTGCTGCATCAGACGCTGCACGGCGAGACCCGGAAGCTGCTTCAGGCCGTGTAAATCTTCAAAGGTAGTGGTGAAGGCGTGGAAGCCGCCCTGCTGCAGGAAGCGCTGCATTCCCAGCTCGATACGCGCGGCATCGAGAACGTTCTGCCGCTTATCGCCGCGGACCTGCGCCGCCGCGGTCAGGCGGTAGCTGCTTTCATACTCATCAACCAGGGCGCTGATATCGCCTTCGCTGACGTCGTTGACCACCTGCACCAGATCGCCCACCGGCCAGGTATTGACCGAGAAGCCGAATTTGATCTGCGCGGCGACCTTATCGCCATCGGTGACCGCGACTTCGCGCATGTTATCGCCAAAGCGGCAGACCTTCAGATGACGGGTATCCTGCTTCGAGACCGCCTGGCGCATCCACGAGCCGATGCGCTGATGGGCGTCGCGATCCTGCCAGTGGCCGGTCACCACGCTATGCTGCTGGCGCATACGGGCGCCAATAAAGCCGAACTCGCGGCCGCCGTGCGCGGTCTGGTTGAGGTTCATAAAGTCCATATCGATGCTGTCCCACGGCAGCGACGCGTTGTACTGGGTGTGGAACTGCAGCAGCGGTTTATTGAGGATGGTCAGGCCGTTAATCCACATCTTGGCCGGAGAGAAGGTGTGCAGCCACACCACCATGCCGGCGCATTTATCATCGTAGTTAGCGTCGCGGCAGATGTGGGTGATTTCGTCCGGCGTGGTGCCCAGCGGCTTTAATACCAGCCGGCACGGCAGTTTTGCCTCGGCGTTCAGGCTGTTCACCACGTGCTCGGCATGCTTTGTGACCTGACGCAGCGCTTCCGCGCCGTACAGATGCTGGCTGCCAATCACGAACCAGACTTCATAGTTAGCAAAAATCGTCATTTTGGTGTCCTTAATGGGTGAGAGCTGGCTGAGATTGCGAGGCTTTTTCCGCCCGTGCAGCCGAAGGGAGATACTGTTGTTCAGCGCTGACTGACCATTGCTGGTAGCGCTGATAGAGCTGTTCGAAGCGCTGAGCCTCGGCCGGGCGCGGCTGCAGGGTGCTTTCGACCCGGCTTGCCATATGCTGCTGGGCCGTTGGAATATCGCGATACACGCCGGCGGAGACGGCGGCAAAGATGGCCGCACCCAGCGCACAGCACTGATCGGAGGCGACAATCTGCAGCGGGCGGTTCAGCACGTCGCAGCAGGCCTGCATGATGACCGGGTTTTTGCGCGCGATGCCGCCCAGCGCCATCACGTTGTTGACCGGGATCCCCTGGTCGGTGAAGCACTCCATAATGGCGCGCGCGCCGAAGGCGGTTGCCGCCACCAGGCCGCCAAACAGCGCCGGCGCATCGGTGGCGAGATTCAGATCGGTTATTACGCCTTTCAGGCGCTGGTTAGCGTTTGGGGTGCGCCGTCCGTTGAACCAGTCCAGCACCACCGGCAGATGGTCGAGGGAGGGATTTTTCGCCCACGCCTCGGTCAGCGCCGGCAGCAGCTGCTTCTGGCTGGCGCGGATCGGCTCTTTCAGCTCCGGATGGGCAAGCGCCAGCTGCTCCAGCGGCCAGCCGAGAATGCGGCCAAACCAGGCGTAGATATCGCCAAAGGCCGACTGCCCGGCCTCCAGACCGATAAAATCGGGCACCACGCTGCCGTCGACCTGGCCGCAGATGCCTTTCACCGTGCGGGAGCCAACGCTGTGCTTATCGGCGATCAGAATGTCGCAGGTGGAGGTGCCGATAACCTTAACCAGCGTATTCGGCTGCGCGCCGGCGCCCACCGCGCCCATATGGCAGTCGAAGGCGCCGCCGGAGATGGTCACCGTTTCCGCCAGACCCAGGCGCTGCGCCCATTCGGCGCTGAGCGTGCCGACCGGCACGTCGGCGGTCCAGGTGTCGCTAAACAGCGGCCAGCTGAGGTGCTGATTGATAATCGGGTCGAGTTCGTCGAAGAAGCTAGCCGGCGGCAGGCCGCCCCAGTCGGCGTGCCACAGGGATTTGTGCCCGGCGCTGCAGCGGCCGCGACGAATATCCTGCGGGCGGGTGGTCGCGGAGAGCAGCGCCGGAACCCAGTCGCACAGCTCAATCCATGAGGATGCTGCCTGCGCAATGGCGCTATCCTGACGGGTGACGTGGAGGATCTTGGCCCAGAACCATTCGCTGGAGTAGATGCCGCCGATATAGCGGGAGTAGTCCTCTTTGCCCGGCTGGTGGCACAGGCGGGTGATGGCCTCCGCCTCTTCCACCGAGGTATGGTCTTTCCACAGCACGAACATCGCATTCGGGTTGTTAGCGAACTCTTCCCGCAGGGCCAGCACGTTGCCGTCGGCGTCAATCGGCGCCGGCGTCGAGCCGGTGCTGTCAACGCCGATACCGACGACGGCGGCGCGCTGCTCGGGGCTCAGCAGCGCCAGCACGCTTTTCAGCGCGGCTTCCATTGATTCAATGTAATCACGCGGGTGGTGGCGAAACTGATTATTCGGGGCGTCGCAAAACAGCCCCTCCTGCCAGCGCGGGTACCACTCTACGCCGGAGGCGAGCTCTTCGCCGGTGGCGCATTCCACCGCCAGAGCGCGAACTGAATCACTACCAAAATCGAGGCCAATCGCAATTGCCATGCTGTTACTCCATGCTGAAAACCATTCATGGTGAAACAGTAGATATCCTCAGGAAAAACCGTCAGGCCGTATTCGCTAATCTTATGGATTATATTGCTATGCCATCGCAAAGTGTGACGCCGTGCAAATATTCAATGTGGACTTTCCTGCCGTATTTATAGACACTTTTGTTATGCGCTGGAATGGCTTACATTGAGCGTTGTTGTCGATTTTTGCTGAAGTCAGGCGGGTTTTAATTCAAATTTCAACCCGCATCCCATTACGGGAAGCGCGCTTAGCGATAAAATAAAGAATATGGACAATTGGTGTCCAGTACCTCTCCGGGAGAGCTGAGTTTATGGCTGAAACACAAAACGATCCTTTGCTACCGGGCTACTCTTTTAACGCCCACCTGGTGACGGGGCTGACGCCGATTGATGCGGAAGGCTATCTGGATTTCTTTATTGACCGCCCGCTCGGCATGAAGGGCTTCATCCTCAATCTGACGATCCGCGGGGAAGGGGTGATCAACAACCAGGACGAGCAGTTTGTCTGCCGGCCTGGCGATATTCTACTCTTCCCTCCGGGGGAAATTCATCACTACGGCCGCCACCCTGATGCCCGCGAGTGGTATCACCAGTGGGTCTACTTCCGCCCGCGGGCCTACTGGCATGAGTGGCTGAACTGGCCGACGATTTTCGCCCACACCGGATTTTTCCGTCCCGATGAGCAGTGGCAGGCGCGCTTTGGCGAGCTTTTCGGCCAGATCGTCGACGCCGGACAGGGGGCCGGGCGCTACTCTGAGCTGCTGGCGATCAATCTGCTGGAACAGCTGCTGCTGCGGCGCATGGAGGCGATTAACGAATCCCTCTATCCGCCGCTGGATAACCGGGTTCGCGACGCCTGCCAGTACATTAGCGATCGCCTGGCGGACAGCCATTTTGATATTGCCAGCGTCGCCCAGCACGTCTGCCTGTCGCCGTCGCGGCTGTCGCACCTGTTCCGCCAGCAGCTGGGCATCAGCGTGCTGGGGTGGCGGGAAGATCAGCGGATCAGCCAGGCCAAGCTGCTGCTGAGCACCACGCGAATGCCCATCGCGACGGTGGGACGCAACGTTGGCTTTGAAGATCAGCTCTATTTCTCGCGGGTATTTAAAAAATGCACCGGCGCCAGCCCGAGCGAATTCCGCGCAGGATGTGAATAAAACGTAAATAAAGTGAAATGATGCCCCGGAAAATTGTCACAACCGGTAAACTATTCAGACAATTGATGGCTTGACGAAGGCGCGACGGCTCTGGAGAATCCGTGCTTCGTTTTTAAACCGGGCACACTATGCAAGCATTGCTGGAACATTTTATCACCCAATCCACGGTCTACTCGCTGATAGCCGTGATGCTGGTCGCCTTTCTTGAATCGCTGGCGCTGGTCGGGCTGATACTGCCGGGCACGGTGATGATGGCCGGGCTGGGCGCGCTGATCGGCAGCGGTGAGGTTAACTTCTGGCAGGCGTGGCTGGCGGGGATTGTCGGCTGTTTATTCGGCGACTGGATCTCATTCTGGCTTGGCTGGCGGTTTAAAAAACCGCTGCATCGCTGGTCGTTTATGAAGAAAAACAAGGCGCTGCTTGATAAGACCGAGCACGCGCTGCACCAGCACAGCATGGTCACGATCCTGATCGGACGCTTCGTCGGGCCGACGCGGCCGCTGGTGCCGATGGTTGCCGGAATGCTTGACCTGCCGGTGGCGAAATTTATTCTGCCGAATATTATCGGCTGCCTGCTGTGGCCGCCGCTCTACTTTTTGCCGGGCATTCTTGCCGGCGCGGCCATTGATATTCCCGCCGATGAGAACAGCGCCAGCTTTAAGTGGCTGCTGCTGGGCGCCGCGCTGCTGGCGTGGCTGGCGGGCTGGCTCTGCTGGCGCCTGTGGCGTAGCGCGAAAACAAGCGATCGTCTGACCCGGCTGCTGCCGCGTACGCGTCTGCTGTGGCTGTCGCCGCTGGCGCTGGTGCTGGCGGGCGTGGCGTTAACCCTGGTGATTCGCCACCCGCTGATGCCGGTCTATCTCAATATTCTGCACCACGTTATCGCGCGCTGATCCCGAGCAGATGCGAGGCGCTGCTGCTGCCGCTTAAGAGCGCATCGGTGGCGCCATCCCAGGCGATGCGCCCGTCGGCCACCACCAGCGACCGAGGGGCGATGCGGGCGGCATCCTCCACGCTATGCGACACCATCAGCAGCGTCAAATTCCGGCGCTGGCAAACCTCCGCAACCAAAATCAGCATCTCCTGGCGTAGCGCCGGATCGAGCGCGGAAAACGGCTCATCCAGCAGCAGTATCGGCTGCTCGCGGACCAGACAGCGCGCCAGCGCCGCGCGCTGGCGCTGGCCGCCGGAGAGCTCGCCGGGAAGCCTCTCCAGCAGGGAATCGATGCCCATCTGTTCGGCAATGGCCAGCAGGCTGGCGTTTTGCCCGGCGCTCAGCTTAAGGCCGGGGTGCATGCCGAGGCCGATGTTCTGGCGGATGGTGAGATGGTTGAAGAGGTTATTTTCCTGAAACAGCATTGATACCGGGCGACGGGCGGGCGGCGTCGCGGTATGCGGCTCGCCGTCGATGACGATGCTGCCGCTCGCCGGCGGCAAAAAGCCAGCAATCAGGTTCAGCAGCGTGCTTTTCCCCGCCCCGCTGGGGCCGAGCACCGCAATGCGTTCGCCGCGCCGTACGGAAAGGGTGAAACGCATCGGCAGGTGCTGATACAGCCAGGTTACATCATTCAGTTTTAACATCACGCCCCGGTAGCTTCTCAATCACGGTAAAGAGGACAAAGCACAGCGCCAGCAGCAGCAGGGCGGTCACGGCACCGTCCTGGCTACGATAGGCGCCAATCTGCTGATACAGATAGAACGGCAGGGTGCGGAAATCGTCGTTGCCGAACAGCGCCACCACGCCGAAATCACCGATCGACAGCACGCAGGCAAAGGCCAGCGCCTGGGCCAGCGGACGCTTCAGGGCGCGCAGTTCAACGACCCTCAGGCGGGTAAAGCCGCTGATTCCCAGCGAGTGGCAGAGCATGCCGTAGCGCACGGCGACGTCGCGCATCGGGTTTTCCAGCACCTTCAGCGCATAGGGGATTGCCATCAGCGCATTGGTGAAGATAACGATGCCGTCGGCGGAGTCGGGCAGGCCAACGCTATTATTGAGCAGTAAAAAGAAGCCGGTCGCGAGCACAATTCCCGGCATGGCGAGGATCAGCATTCCGCTGAGCTCCAGCGCCTGGCCGGCCAGCGGTCGGCTGCGGATGCGCAGCTCGCGGCTGCTCCACAGCAGCATCATCGTCAGAACAACGCTGAGTATGCCGGCGGCCAGCGCGATGCGCAGGGAGGTCGATAAGGCTTGCCATAGCTCAGGCTGGGCCAGCACCCGCGGCAGATTGTTATTCAGCCCATCGATGATGACCGCCAGCAGCGGCGGCAGCAGCAGCAGCAGCGCGATCGCGATGAGCACGAAATCGGTCAGGCGGCTGTGCAGGCGATCGTCGGGGTCGCGCCAGCCGCGCACGTGGGTCACGCCGATCGCCACGGCCTTGCTCAGGCGCTGGCTGAGCAGCACCAGCCCGAGGCAGCAGCTCATCTGGATCAGCGCCAGCATCGCCGCGCGGGCCGGATCGTAATCAAAGCTCAGCGCCTGATAGATCGCCAGCTCGATGGTGGTGGCCCGCGGGCCGCCGCCAAGAGAGAGGACGGTCGCGAAGCTGGCAAAGCAGAGCATAAAGATTAGCGCCGCCACCGGAGGAATTTGCCGCCGCAGCCACGGCCACTCGACGAAGCGGAAAAAGTGAAAGCCGCGCATGCCAAGCTGGGCCGCTATTTGCCGCTGTTCGCCGGGGATATTCTCCAGCGCCTGCAGCAGCAGGCGGGTCGCCATCGGCATATTGAAGAAGACGTGCGCCAGCAGAATTCCCTGCAGCCCGTAAGGGGAGAAATCCCACCGCCATCCCAGCGCGCTAAATGCCGCCGCCAGCCAGCCCTGGCGGCCGTAAACGCTCAGGATGCCAAATACCGCCACCAGTACCGGCAGGATGAGCGTCATCGCGCACAGGCGCAGCAGCAGCGTGCGGCCGGGAAAGCGGCGCCGGTAAAGGGCGCGGGCAAGAAAAATAGCCGGCACCACCGAAAGCAGCGCCGAGAGAAACGCCTGCCAGAAGGAGAAGCGGACGACGTGCCAGAGATAGCTGTCGCGAACGATCGCCAGCCAGGCCGCCTCCGGCGCGCTGCTCCAGAGCGCCAGAAAAGCGGCCAGCGCCACCACGACCAGCACGGCGGCGGCCGTCAGGCCCGGCAGCAGCCAGCCGATAGTTAGCGGCTGACGGCGCGTTGCCATGCGTTAATCCAGTTCTGCCGTTCGCCAGCGACCTGCTGCGGAGTGAACTCCAGGGTGGTCTGCGGTTTGATCAGCGAGTCAAAGCCGGCAGGGAGCGTCACCTGGGTGACCGGGTACATCCAGTTGCCCGCCGGAATCGCATTCTGGAATCCCGGAGAGACCATAAACTTAAGGAACTTCTCCGCCAGCTCCGGCTGCTTGCTGGCCGCGGTGCGGGCCGCCACTTCGACCTGCAGGTAGTGGCCTTCGCTGAAGCCGGCCGCCGCGTAGTTATCTTTTTTCTCTTCGATGATGTGATAGGCCGGAGAAGTGGTATAGCTCAGCACCAGGTCGCTTTCCCCCTTCAGGAACAGGCCGTAGGCCTCGCTCCAGCCCTTGGTCACGGTGACGGTTTTCGCCGCCAGCTTCTCCCACGCCTGCGGGGATTTGTCGCCGTACACTTTCTGCATCCACAGCAGCAGGCCGAGCCCCGGCGTGCTGGTGCGCGGATCTTCATAGATCACCCGCCATTTTTGGTCGCTCTCAACCAGCTCCTTCAGGCTTTTGGGCGGATTTTTGAGCTTGTTTTTATCGTAGACGAAGGCGAAATAGCCGTAATCAAAGGGGACGAAGGTATCGTTGTTCCAGCCGCCAGGGACCGTAAGCGCGTCGGTCGGCACGTTGCTTTTGACGAACAGCTTGCTTTGCGCCGCCGCTTCCAGCAGGTTGTTGTCCAGTCCGAGCACCACGTCGGCTTTGCTGTTTTTGCCTTCCATGCGCAGGCGATTCAGCAGCGAGACGCCGTCCTCCAGCGCCACGAACTTCAGCTCGCAGCCGCAGTCGGCTTCAAAAGCCTTTTTGACGGCCGGACCCGGACCCCAGTCCGCGGAAAAGGAGTCGTAGGTATAGACGGTGAGAACGGGTTTTGCCAACGCGGGAGCGGCGACCAGCACCAGCAGCGGGAGTAATTTTTTCAACACTTTGCACCTCACAAAAAAGGGGTGGCAAAGGATTTTGAGTGAGCCTCAAATCCCTTCGCCGGCGTTATCCGGATCAGGTTCGACGGGTATTTTCTCAGCCCATACGCTTCCTCCTGCAGGCTGTCTCAATGCAACCTGAATGAAGCGGCGTATGTTTATTAGCACCCCGTTGAGAACGGCGACCAGTGTAATGATTTTGTTAGCGGACCGAAAGTGCTTAAGCGCCCGCCGGGGAAGGCGCTAGGGTTCCGGCGGCGCAAACCACGCCGATTTAAAATCAAACCAGCCGAGGGTGTTCATCCTCACGCCGCGCATGCTGCGCTGGCCCTGGATCATCAGCCAGTGGTGGATCAACGGGACGATCGTTTGGTTGGCCAGCAGCTGCTGGCTCCAGGTCGCAGGGTTTAACTCGCCCGCATGCCAGCGGCCGGCGGCGTCCTCCCAGTCAATTGGGATGCAGTGACGAATGAGCGGGACTTCATACAGCCAGGCGAAGAGGGAGAAGTCGATCGGCAGGGTAAAGTTGGCGCTGTTTAGCCAGATGTCGCTGACCACCTCGCCGCGGTGCCACTCCGCGTATTCCAGCTCGCGGATCTCCAGCCTGACCTGATGCTCGGCTAACAGCGTCGCCATAATGCCGCCGATCGCGCGATGCTCAATGTGGTCCTGATAATAGGTCAGCGTCACCGACTCGAGGCCCGCGGGCTTCTCGCAGGCGTGGCTGCGCGCGTGGTGCCAGCGCGGCAGCAGGCCGTAGGCCGGGAACCAGTTGCCCTGGTAATGTTCGCCCGCGTGGTAGAGCAGGTTCGCCGGCTGGAACAGGTAGCTCAGCCACTGGCGGACGGCGGCATTGGCGCCAAGCGGGCTGCGGGAATCAAACAGCAGGTAGTAGCAGCCCTCTTCCAGGCGGCTTTCGACGGCTTTCTCGCTCTGGGTGGTGCCCTGCAGGGTTAAGCCGCCGTTCGACTCTTCGCCAATCTCCGGCAGCACCCAGACGTTGACCTCGTCAATTAATGCCCGATAGCCGAAGTAGTCGTCGAAGGCGTGGATCTTCAGCTGATTTTGGTTATTGCGCGCGACGGCATAGGGGCCGGTGCCGATCGGCATCGCGGAGTAGTTCTCCATCGACTGCCATTCGCGCGGCAGTATCACCGCCGAAACCTGGCCCAGCAGCCACGGTAGCCAGCGATCCGGCTGCGTCAGATGGATATCCAGCGTCCAGGCGGTCGGCGAGACGATGCGCTCAATATGGGCGTACAGCGGCAGGGCGTTGCTGCGCAGCAAAGAGGCGATCACGTCCTCCATTTCCAGCTCGCGCCCGTGGTGAAAGTGGATGCCGGGACGCAAAAAAAAGCGCCAGTGGGTGGCCGATAGCTGCTGCCAGTGGTGGGCAATATCGGCTTCCAGTTCCCCGTTTTCCTCATTTACCCGCGTCAGGGCGCTAAAGATTTGCCGGGCGATATGGTTTTCCGAGCGGCGCAGCGCGCTGCCGGGGAGCAGATTTTTCATCGGCCGGTAGTAGAGCACGCGCAGAATATGCCGCCCCTGGCGAAAGCTCCGTCCGAGGTGGGAGACCAGCATCTGGCGCACGGCGGCCTTATCGCCGACCAGCTGCACCAGCTGATCGATGCGATCCTGCTCCAGCAGATCTTCCGCCCGCTGCTGCTGCAGCGCCAGGCCGGTGTAGAGGAAAGCCAGCTTCGAGCGCTTACCGCGACCTGCTTCCGCCTCCCAGGTTAGCCAGCCGCGCTCTTCCATCATGTTCAGCAGGGTTCGCATATGGCGGCGCGAGCAGCTTAGCATCTCAGCCAGCTCGTTGAGCGTCGTCTCCTGCGACCTCCCTTCGCAGCATTGCCACAGGCGGATGAACTGTTGTTGCAGACGGGCAGAAGACATAAAAGGGGAACTCCTGATGAAAACTCAGCAATTTATTAATCCTCATATTAGGCCAATAATAGATTTCGATGAAGCGAGGAGATGAATATGACGAGGTCAACCGCTAAACAGTTCTACCAACGCTACTTTTCTGCGACGCAGGATGCGTCATGGCTAGCCCGCCTGATGGCAGGACGACAGCAGGAAATACTCGGCGAGCTGATGCAGTGGGGAGTTACGTCGCCGACCTCCGATCGTTAACTTGCCGATATCATGTGTGACTGAGTATTGGTGCGTACCTGTCCGCTTTCGCGTTCCCGGCATTAGCGCGGCCTGCTTGTAGCGGCCGCCGGCCTGTAACCTGAAGCAGATAGCGTATAAAATCACCCGCCAGCAGATGACTTCTGCTGGCTTTTTTCGTTTTCTTCGCGTGCTAAGGACATGACATGCTGTGGTTAATGACGATGGGACGGCGGCTTAACGGCGTCTATGCGGCTTTTATGCTGGTCGCTTTTATGATGGGGATTGCCGGTGCGCTGCAGGCCCCGACGCTCAGCCTGTTTCTCAGCCGTGAGGTGGGCGCGCAGCCTTTCTGGGTCGGTCTGTTTTACACCGTTAACGCCATTGCCGGGATCGCGGTCAGCCTGGCGCTGGCGAAGCGCTCCGACAGCCAGGGCGACCGCCGCCGGCTGATTATGTTCTGCTGCCTGATGGCCGTGGGCAACGCGCTGCTGTTTGCCTTCAATCGCCACTACTTAACCCTGATTACCTGCGGCGTGATGTTGGCATCCATCGCCAATGCCGCGATGCCGCAGCTGTTCGCCCTGGCGCGGGAGTATGCCGACAGCTCGGCGCGGGAAGTGGTGATGTTCAGTTCGATCATGCGCGCCCAGCTGTCGCTGGCGTGGGTTATCGGCCCGCCGCTGGCCTTTATGCTGGCGCTGAACTACGGCTTTACCACCATGTTCTCCATTGCGGCCGCTATTTTTGTGATTAGCCTGGTGCTGATCGCCTGCAAGCTGCCGTCGGTGGCGCGGGTGGAGCAGCCTTCGGAGGCGGCAGGTGCGTTGGCGCAGGCCGGCGGCTGGCAGGATAAAAACGTGCGCATGCTGTTTATCGCCTCGACGCTGATGTGGACCTGCAACACCATGTACATCATCGATATGCCGCTGTGGATCAGCAGCGATCTCGGCCTGCCGGATAGCCTGGCGGGGATCCTCATGGGCACCGCGGCCGGTCTGGAGATCCCGGCGATGATTCTGGCGGGCTACTACGTCAAACGCTGGGGCAAGCGTCGCATGATGGTCGCCGCCGTGGCCGCCGGGGTGCTGTTCTACGCCGGACTGATCCTGTTCCACGACCGTACGGCGCTGCTGGCGCTGCAGCTGTTTAATGCGATTTTTATCGGTATTGTCGCCGGGATCGGTATGCTGTGGTTCCAGGACCTGATGCCGGGACGCGCGGGAGCGGCCACCACGCTGTTTACCAACAGTATTTCCACTGGCGTGATCCTGGCCGGCGTGCTGCAGGGGGCGCTGTCGCAGAGCTACGGCCACGCCAGCGTTTACTGGGCGATCGCGGCGATTTCGCTGGTGACCCTGTTTTTAACCGGCAAAGTGAAAGATATTTAGCCCGTTACCCGCCCGCGGATCGCCGCGGGCGGGCGAGTTCAGGAGAGGATATCGATCGTTTCCCGCAGCTGGCGGATGGCGATTTGCCCCGGCGCAGAGGCCTGGCCCGCGCTGCCGAACGTCATCGCTGAACCAAACAGTCGCCCGGTAACCCGGCTGATGCCGCCCATTTTGCCCATCGACATGGTGACGATCGGGCCGGTAGCGTGCTTCTCCTTCATCGCCAGCGTGGCGGAGAGGAGCGTCAGCACATCCTGCGGAGACTGCGGCATGACCGCTATTTTCGGCAGGTCGGCGCCCAGCTCCTGCATGCGGCAGAGGCGGCGAATAATCTCCTCTTCGGGCGGTGTTTTCTGGAAATCATGATTGCTGACGATCGCCTTCACGCCGGCGGCGTGGGCATCGTCGATCAGGGCGCGGATCTGCGTCTCATCGTTAAAGAGCTCGATATCAATCATCTCGACCAGCCCGCTGAGCGCGACCTGACGATTAAGGGCAAAGTACTCCGCCTCGTCGAGCTGCGCCTCGCCGCCCTCCTTCTGGCTGCGGAAGGTGAACAGCAGCGGCGTATCGGCGAGGATCTGGCGAACTTCAGCCAGCGCCAGCAGTACCTGTTCGCTCCTGCCGGCCTGGGCAAAGCCGTCGGCGCGCCATTCGATAATATCGGCGTCGACTTCTACCAGCGCCCGGGCACGAGCCTTCAGCTCATCGAGGGTTTGGCCCATCAGCGGGACGCAGATTCGGGTGGTACCTTCCTGGAAGGTGAGGTTCTTAACCGTTACGGTTGTCGTCATATCGGCGCCTGTGCGAATTTCCTGAGGACTTCTCAGCTCAGAAGGCATAAAAAAACGCCCGGTCATGGACCGGGCAGGGGAGCCGCTGGCGGCTTTAGTTCATAAAGGCCGGCTGCTTGTTCTCATAGGCGGAGATCGCCTCTTCGTGCTGCAGCGTCAGGCCGATGCTATCGAGGCCGTTCAGCATGCAGTGGCGGCGGAAGGCGTCGATTTTAAAGCTGTACGATTTGTCGCCCGCTTTCACCACTTCGGATTCCAGATCCACCTCGAAGGTAATGCCCGGGTTGGCCTGCACCAGCTTAAACATCTCGTCGACCTGCTCGTCGCTCAGGGTCACCGGCAGCAGCTGGTTGTTAAAGCTGTTGCCGTAGAAGATGTCGGCAAAGCTGGGGGCGATAACCACCTTAAAGCCGTAATCGGTCAAAGCCCAGGGCGCGTGTTCGCGCGATGAGCCGCAGCCGAAGTTTTCCCGCGCCAGCAGAATAGAGGCGCCCTTGTACTCCGGGAAGTTGAGGACGAATTCCGGATTCGGCTGCTGCCCCTGGTCATCGAGGAAGCGCCAGTCGTTGAACAGATGCGCGCCAAAACCGGTGCGGGTCACTTTCTGCAGGAACTGCTTGGGAATGATCGCATCGGTATCGACGTTTGCGGCATCCAGCGGAACCACCAGGCCAGTATGTTGGGTAAATTTCTCTGCCATGATGGTCTCCTTATTTAATGTCGCGAATGTCGGCGAAATGGCCGCTGACGGCCGCCGCTGCGGCCATGGCCGGGCTGACTAAGTGGGTACGTCCGCCGCGGCCCTGACGGCCTTCAAAGTTACGGTTGCTGGTGGATGCGCAGCGCTCGCCGGGGTTCAGGCGGTCGTTGTTCATCGCCAGGCACATGGAGCAGCCCGGCAGACGCCATTCAAAGCCGGCTTCGATAAAGATCTTATCCAGGCCTTCCGCTTCCGCCTGCGCCTTCACCGGGCCGGAGCCTGGGACAACCAGCGCCTGCACGCCCGGCGCAACTTTACGCCCTTTGGCAATTTCCGCCGCCGCGCGTAAGTCTTCAATACGCGAGTTGGTACAGGAGCCGATAAAGACTTTATCAATCGCGACGTCGGTCAGCGGGATGCCCGGCTTCAGGCCCATATAGGCCAGCGCTTTTTCCGCGCTTGCGCGCTCTACCGGATCGGCGAAAGAGGCCGGGTCGGGAATCATGTCGGTGACGGAGATAACCTGGCCCGGGTTGGTTCCCCAGGTGACCTGCGGAGCAATCTCTGCGGCCTGTAAGGTGACGACGGTGTCAAAGGTAGCGTCGGCGTCGGTGGTCAGGGTTTCCCAATAGGCGACCGCGTCGCTAAAGTCCTGGCCTTTAGGCGCGTGCAGACGGCCCTTCACGTAATCAAAGGTGGTCGCGTCCGGCGCCACCAGGCCCGCTTTCGCGCCCATCTCGATGGCCATATTGCACAGGGTCATGCGACCTTCCATGCTCAGGTTGCGAATGGCTTCGCCGCAGAATTCAACCACGTGGCCGGTACCGCCGGCGCTGCCGGTTTTGCCGATGATCGCCAGCACGATATCCTTCGCGGTGATCCCTGGCGCCGCCTGGCCCTGAACTTCAATCTTCATCGTTTTGGCGCGGCCCTGCTTCAGGGTCTGGGTGGCCAGCACGTGCTCGACTTCGGAGGTCCCGATGCCGAAAGCCAGCGCGCCGAACGCGCCGTGGGTCGCGGTATGGGAGTCGCCGCAGACGATGGTCATCCCCGGCAGGGTTACGCCCTGCTCGGGGCCCATTACGTGAACGATCCCCTGATACGGGTGGTTCAGGTCATACAGCTCAACGCCGAATTCGTTACAGTTCTTAATCAGCTCCTGCATCTGGATACGCGCCATTTCGCCGGACGCGTTGATGTCTTTGGTCTGAGTCGAAACGTTATGATCCATGGTGGCGAAGGTTTTCCCCGGCTGGCGAACCTGGCGGTTGTGCGCGCGCAGGCCGTCAAACGCCTGCGGGGAGGTTACTTCGTGTACCAGATGACGGTCGATGTACAGCAGCGGGGTTTCGTTTTGCGCTTCATAAACCACGTGAGCATCAAACAATTTTTCATACAACGTCTTCGCCATGATTACACCCCTTCAGCGACATAGCGGGCAATGATGTCGCCCATTTCATCGGTACTGACAGCCGCCGCGCCGCGCGCTAAATCGCCGGTACGGATGCCTTCTTCTAATGCGCGGTTGATCGCGCTTTCGATAGCCGTTGCCGCCGCGTCCGCGTCGAGGCTGTAGCGCAGCAGCAGCGCCAGCGACAGGATTTGGGCTATCGGGTTAGCGATGTTCTTGCCGGCGATATCCGGCGCCGAGCCGCCTGCCGGCTCGTACAGGCCAAAGCCTTGTTCATTGAGGCTGGCGGAGGGCAGCATGCCCATTGAGCCGGTGATCATCGCGCATTCGTCGGACAGGATGTCGCCGAACAGGTTGGAGCACAGCAGCACGTCGAACTGGGACGGGTCTTTAATCAGCTGCATGGTGGCGTTGTCGATATACATGTGCGCCAGCTCAACGTCCGGGTACTCTTTGGCGATTTCGCCGACGATTTCTCGCCACAGAATGGAGGACTGCAGCACGTTGGCTTTGTCGATAGAGGTCACTTTGCTCCGGCGCTTGCGGGCCGATTCAAACGCGATGTGCGCAATGCGCTCGATCTCAAAGCGGTGGTAAACCTCGGTATCAAACGCTTTCTCGTGATGGCCGCTGCCTTCACGACCCTTCGGCTGGCCGAAGTAAATGCCGCCGGTCAGTTCACGGACGCACAGGATATCGAAGCCGTTGGCGGCGATATCCGCGCGCAGCGGGCAAAACTCTTCCAGCCCCTGATACAGCTTCGCCGGACGCAGGTTGCTGAACAGCTTGAAATGTTTACGCAGCGGCAGCAGCGCGCCGCGCTCCGGCTGCTCTGCGGGCGGCAGGTGCTCCCATTTTGGGCCACCGACCGAGCCGAACAGAATGGCGTCTGCCTGCTCGCAGCCGTCTACGGTTGCCTGCGGCAGCGGGGTGCCCTGGCGGTCGATGGCGATGCCGCCAACGTCATACTGGCTGGTGGTAATGCGCATATCAAAACGGTTACGGACGGCTTCCAGTACTTTCATCGCCTGGTTCATGACTTCCGGGCCAATGCCATCACCTGGCAAAACAGCAATATGATAATTCTTCGACATTACACGGTTTCCTTATTGTTCTCGTTATTCTGAGCTTTGCGTTGCAACTCTTTTTCGACTTCAGCGGCGCGCCAGATGTTGTTCAGGACGTGAACCATCGCCTTCGCCGAGGACTCCACGATATCCGTCGCCAGCCCGACGCCGTGGAAGCGGCGGCCGTTGTAGTTAACGACGATATCCACCTGGCCCAGCGCGTCTTTACCGTGGCCCTTGGCGCTTAAACCATACTTAACCAGCTCGATGTCATACGCCGTAACGCGGTTGATGGCCTGATATACGGCATCGACCGGGCCGTTGCCGTTAGCCGCTTCGGACTTCACTTCATCGCCGCAGGCCAGCTTGACGGAGGCGGTGGCGATGGCATTGGAGCCGGACTGCACGCTGAAGTAGTCCAGGCGGAAATGCTCAGGCTCTTCCTGCTGCTTGTTAATAAAGGCCAGCGCCTCCAGGTCGTAGTCGAAGACCTGACCTTTTTTGTCCGCCAGCTTCAGGAAGGCGTCATACAGGTGGTCCATGTTGTAGTCGCTTTCCTTGTAGCCCATCTCTTCCATGCGGTGCTTCACCGCCGCGCGGCCGGAGCGGGAGGTCAGGTTCAGCTGCACCTGATTCAGGCCGATGGATTCCGGGGTCATGATTTCGTAGTTTTCGCGGTTCTTCAGCACGCCGTCCTGGTGAATACCGGAAGAGTGGGCGAAAGCGCCGGTGCCGACGATGGCTTTGTTCGCCGGGATCGGCATGTTGCAAATCTGGCTGACGGTCTGGCTGGTGCGCCAGATTTCGCTGTGATTGATGCGGGTGCGTACGTCCATAATATCTTTACGCACCTTGATGGCCATGATCACTTCTTCCAGCGAACAGTTGCCCGCACGTTCGCCGATGCCGTTCATGGCGCCTTCAACCTGGCGCGCGCCGGCGTGGACGGCGGCAATGGCGTTGCCGACGGCTAAGCCCAAATCGTCATGGGTGTGAACTGAAATGATCGCTTTGTCGATGTTCGGCACGCGCTCGTACAGGCCGGTAATGATGTTGGAGAATTCGAACGGCATGGTATAGCCGACGGTATCCGGGATGTTAATGGTGGTAGCGCCGGCGCGGATGGCGGCTTCAACGACGCGCGCCAGGTCAGCAATCGGCGTACGGCCGGCATCTTCGCAGGAGAACTCAACGTCGTCGGTATAGTTACGGGCGCGTTTAATCATATAGATCGAACGCTCAATCACCTCATCGAGGGTGCTGCGCAGCTTGGTGGCGATGTGCATCGGCGAGGTGGCGATAAACGTATGAATACGGAACGCTTCGGCGATTTTTAAGGATTCGGCCGCGACATCGATATCTTTCTCTACGCAGCGCGCCAGGGCGCAGACGCGGCTGTTTTTGATGGTGCGCGCGATGGTCTGTACGGATTCAAAGTCGCCCGGAGATGAGACAGGGAAGCCGACTTCCATCACGTCTACGCCCATACGCTCAAGGGCCAGGGCAATCTGCAGCTTCTCTTTAACGCTCAGGCTGGCCTGTAACGCTTGTTCCCCGTCACGTAAGGTCGTATCGAAAATAATGACTTGCTGGCTCATGGTTAAATCCTTAATCGGTGTCCTGGGCGCCTTGCTGACGAGCATAAAAAAACCCGCGCAATGGCGCGGGTTTTATAGTCTTACTGGAAGATGACTAACGCTTAACGTCGCCCAGCAGCCTACCGCGCAAATTGGATGCGTTTAGTAGTAGTAGGCTGGTGAAACGAGTGCTGCGAATCATTGCGTCATGCTCCAGATGAAATCGATATGCTCTTAGAGTTACTGGATACGCCTTTTGATGTCAACCCCGGAGGGGGAAAAACGCCTTTTTACCTTGTCACTGAATTAGCTAATTGTGCTGAAGATCGCGCTTTTTTGCCGACAATCGTTTTTAGCGCCGCGGCAGGGGCGAGGCCATTTAAAACATTCGCACAATTTCCTTTTCATTCAAGGCCTCACGCTGGCGGGGTGGCAACGGCAGCCATCTTAATGAAAAGACTGAGGATATTTGCCATGTGAATATATTTAAATGAGTTCAGGCTAATTATCTATGATAACGACATGTTAATTTTAATAGCGTATTCGAACGATACTTTAATACCGCTTAAATTTAAGTTAACTATTCCTGCCGTTGTTTATCCTTATAACTTATGAGTAAACTGAGCGCCATCAAGTAATCGATATAGTTAAAATGAAACGGCCATTTTCTAATTCTGCTTATTTTTGCTGAAATCATAACTTTGATATATTCCTAAAATTCATTTTTACCCTTTTGCAAATTTCATATGCGTGCTAAATGATATTTTCAGCATTAATTACTGTACTTGTGCAAAGGGAATTTAGCCTGATGGTGAAATTAGATATGATAATTGAAAGTATTGAATATCAAGCAGCCCCGGCGGCGGAGGTGACGAAACCTCAGCTACGCATGGTCGATCTCAATCTGCTCACCGTCTTTGATGCGGTGATGCAGGAGCAGAATATCACTCGCGCGGCGCATTCTCTGGGGATGTCGCAGCCGGCGGTCAGCAACGCCGTATCGCGTCTGAAGGTGATGTTTAATGACGAGCTGTTCGTTCGCTACGGCCGCGGAATTCAGCCAACGGCGCGTGCGTTCCAGCTGTTTGGCTCGGTACGCCAGGCTCTGCAGCTGGTGCAGAACGAGCTGCCGGGCTCCGGCTTTGAGCCAATAAGCAGCGAGCGGGTGTTTAATTTATGCGTGTGCAGCCCGCTGGATAACTATTTGACCGCCACAATCCTCAATAAAGTTAGCGAAACCGCGCCAAATATTCATTTGATTTTTAAATCGGCGCTGAATCAAAATACCGACCATCAATTACGTTATCAGGAAATTGAATTCGTGGTGGGCTATGAAGAGTTTCGTCGTCCTGAATTTGCCTGCGTGCCGCTGTTTAACGATGAGATGGTATTAGTCGCCAGTCGCCAGCATCCGCGTATTAGCGGATTGCTGGCGGAAGAGGACATTTATCGGGAAGAGCACGCGGTTGTGGCCCTGGATCGCTATGCTTCATTCAGCCAGCCCTGGTATGACACTCTCGATAAACAGGCGCGAATTGCCTATCAGGGCAATGCGATGGTCAGCGTATTAAACGTGATTTCGCAAACGCAAATGGTGGCTATTGCGCCGCGTTGGCTGGCGGCTGAATTCGCGGATAAGCTTAACCTGCAGCTGGTCACGCTGCCGCTGCAGGTTAATAGCCGGACCTGCTATCTCTCATGGCACGAAGCCGCGGGTCGCGATAAAGGCCACCAGTGGATGGAAGAACTGCTGGTCAGTATCTGCCGGCGCTAATCTGTGCGTATATCACCACAAACGGGAGCCGCGGCTCCTGCTTTGTGAGCGGGCTGCAGGGGATATTTGGGCCTGCCGCTGACCGGGGCTAACGCCGCGGCGCTTTTCGGATTGTTTTATCTATTATTAAGTAATAATCCAGAATTTTATTCTGTTTAGCTGCGGCGGCTGGCGGTAGATTCAGATGAAAAATGGATGATTTCCTGCGGTGTGGCAATTTGTCCGAGTAATGATTTGCGTCAATTCCTGTCGGTGAAGTTTTCCACCTGATTTTTTATCAAATCCTCTTTTTTATTCTTTTAATACCTCTCATGTACCTGCGGTGGCGAATTGCCTGCCCGTTAGCGACCAGTTATGGTAAAGGCACGCAGTCCATTCACCTCAATGCGAAGACGAAACTCTGCGCATTGTGCGAGCGCGCGGAAATTGAGTTCCGCTGTCGTTAAAAACAATAAGCCGGGAGGCAAACCATGGAGATGTTGTCAGGAGCCGAGATGGTCGTCCAGTCGCTTGTCGATCAGGGCGTCAAGCAAGTATTCGGTTATCCAGGGGGGGCGGTCCTCGATATCTATGATGCTCTACATACCCTCGGCGGTATCGATCATATTTTGGTCCGCCACGAGCAGGCCGCGGTGCATATGGCGGACGGTCTCGCCCGCGCAACGGGCGAGGTCGGGGTCGTGCTGGTGACCTCCGGGCCCGGGGCCACGAACGCCATTACCGGCATTGCGACGGCGTACATGGACTCTATCCCTCTGGTGATCCTCTCCGGACAGGTGGCGACTTCCCTGATTGGTTACGACGCTTTCCAGGAGTGCGACATGGTCGGTATTTCCCGACCGGTGGTGAAGCACAGCTTCCTGGTTAAGCAAACCGAAGATATCCCCGGCGTCCTGAAGAAAGCCTTCTGGCTGGCGGCCAGCGGCCGTCCCGGCCCGGTTGTCGTCGATCTGCCGAAAGATATCCTCAACCCGGCGAACAAGCTGCCGTACGTCTGGCCGGATGCGGTCAGCATGCGCTCCTATAACCCGACAACCAGCGGGCATAAAGGACAAATTAAACGCGCTCTGCAAACGCTGATCGCGGCCAAACACCCGGTGGTATACGTTGGCGGCGGGGCGATTAACGCTCAATGCGAAGAGCAGCTGTATAGCCTGGTGGAGAAACTGAATCTGCCGGTCGCGTCGTCGCTGATGGGGCTGGGCGCTTTCCCGGCCTCGCACCAGCAGGCGCTGGGCATGCTGGGCATGCACGGCACCTATGAAGCCAACATGACGATGCATCACTCCGACGTGATTTTCGCCGTTGGCGTCCGCTTTGACGATCGCACGACCAACAATCTGGCAAAATACTGCCCGAATGCCACGGTGCTGCATATCGACATCGATCCGACGTCAATTTCGAAAACGGTGCCGGCAGACGTGCCGATCGTTGGCGATGCTCGCCTGGTGCTGGAGCAGATGCTGGAGCTGCTGGAGCAGGAAGAGGCGCTGCAGCCGCTGGATGAGCTTCGCGACTGGTGGCGGCAGATCGAGCAGTGGCGCGCGCGTCACTGTCTGCAATACGATACGCAAAGCGGCAAGATCAAACCGCAGGCGGTGATCGAGACCATCTGGCGTCTGACCAACGGGGATGCCTACGTCACCTCTGACGTCGGTCAGCATCAGATGTTTGCCGCGCTCTATTATCCCTTTGATAAGCCGAGACGCTGGATCAACTCCGGCGGCCTGGGCACGATGGGCTTTGGCCTGCCCGCGGCGCTCGGCGTGAAGATGGCGCTGCCGGATGAGACCGTTATTTGCGTCACCGGCGACGGCAGTATTCAGATGAATATCCAGGAGCTTTCCACCGCGCTGCAGTACGAACTGCCGGTTCTGGTGCTGAACCTGAACAATCGCTATCTCGGAATGGTGAAACAGTGGCAGGACATGATCTATTCCGGCCGCCACTCGCAGTCGTATATGGAGTCGCTCCCGGATTTTGTCCGCCTCGCAGAAGCGTATGGTCACGTAGGAATTCGCATTAACGAGCCGCAAGAGCTGGAGTCGAAGCTGACCGAAGCGCTGGAGCAGGTGCGTAATAATCGTCTGGTCTTCGTCGACGTAACGGTTGACGGCAGCGAGCACGTGTATCCGATGCATATCCGCGGCGGCGGGATGGACGAGATGTGGTTGAGCAAAACGGAGAGAACCTGATTATGCGCCGGATATTATCGGTATTACTGGAAAACGAATCGGGCGCCTTATCGCGCGTTATTGGTCTCTTTGCGCAGCGTGGGTATAACATTGAAAGCCTGACGGTGGCACCCACCGATGACCCGACGCTCTCGCGGATGACGATTCAGACCGTGGGCGATGAGAAAGCGATCGAGCAGATCGAAAAGCAGCTGCATAAGCTGGTGGACGTGCTGCGCGTCAGCGAGCTCGGACAAAACTCGCACGTTGAGCGCGAGATCATGCTGGTGAAGGTGCAGGCCAGCGGTTTTGGCCGCGAGGAGGTCAAGCGTAACACCGAGATCTTCCGCGGGCAGATTATTGACGTCACCCCGTCTATCTACACCGTTCAGCTGGTTGGCACCAGCGATAAGCTGGATGCATTCATCGCCTCGCTGCGTGACGTTGCGAGAATCGTTGAAGTTGCGCGCTCGGGCGTCGTTGGCCTGTCGCGCGGCGACAAAATAATGCGCTGAGTCGCTGAAATTGAGCTAAAAATAGCCCGGCACAAACTGTCGGGCTATTTTTTTGCGAAATCGGTAGGAACTGGAGACAAAACCGGTTGCTGTGCTAACTGTTCTGCGTTTAGATGTTATGAAAATGAATCCATACCTGAAGAAAGGTTATGTTCTGTACTAAATTACCCAAGGGGCAATTGTGAAACTGGATGAAATCGCCCGGCTGGCCGGTGTCTCGCGAACCACCGCTAGCTATGTGATTAACGGTAAAGCGAAGCAGTACCGCGTGAGCGATAAAACGGTCGAAAAGGTGATGGCTGTGGTTCGTGAACACAACTATCATCCGAATGCGGTCGCTGCCGGCCTGCGTGCAGGACGCACGCGATCTATTGGTCTGGTCATTCCGGATCTGGAAAACACCAGCTATACCCGCATTGCTAACTACCTCGAGCGGCAGGCGCGCCAGCGCGGCTATCAGCTGCTGATCGCCTGTTCGGAAGATCAGCCCGATAACGAGATGCGCTGCATTGAGCACCTGCTGCAGCGCCAGGTCGATGCGATTATCGTGTCGACCTCATTACCGCCCGAGCACCCGTTCTATCAGCGCTGGGCCAACGATCCGTTCCCGATAGTCGCGCTCGATCGCGCGCTCGATCGCGAACACTTCACCAGCGTTGTCGGCGCCGATCGCGACGATGCGGAAATGCTCGGCGCCGAGCTGCGTAAATTCCCCGGCGACAGCGTGCTGTATCTTGGCGCTCTGCCGGAGCTGTCGGTGAGCTTCCTGCGCGAGCAGGGCTTCCGGACCGCGTGGCAGGACGATCCGCGTGAGGTGCAGTATCTCTACGCTAACAGCTACGAGCGCGAAGCGGCGGGTCAGCTGTTCGAGAAGTGGCTGGAAACCCATCCGATGCCGCAGGCGCTGTTTACCACCTCCTTCCCGCTGCTGCAGGGCGTGATGGACGTGACGCTGCGTCGGGAAGGCAAGCTGCCCTCCGAGCTGGCGATTGCGACCTTCGGCGATAACGAACTGCTGGATTTCCTCCAGTGTCCTGTACTGGCGGTGGCTCAGCGCCACCGTGACGTTGCCGAGCGCGTGCTGGAGATCGTTCTCGCCAGCCTCGACGAACCGCGCAAGCCAAAGCCTGGCCTAAGCCGGATTCGCCGGAATTTGTATCGCCGCGGGAGCCTGAACCGTCGTTGAATATTTCCGGCAGCGGGCTGCCGGGATAATTCTGCCGCCGCTCGCCAGACGGATGCACGTCTGGCGATAATCCATACAAATTGCCTTAAAAATGCAAAACTGAATATCTTTCAGACAAATCCCTAAACTTCTTTACGCATTATTTTGTTTTATTCTGGAGTAGGGGCTTTCTTGCACCTGATGGGTATAAGAAAAGATCTCCCGGCCGATATTTGTATTATTTTGTTACATTCACTAAGTTAATCGCTGAATTAACACTCATTTTATCGCAGACAATACCCCCAATCTTCTCTACCCCGCGACAAGAGAGCCTCTCCGCAGACATCAGGCACTGTTAACGGGCATCAGAATCGCCTAAAATGCCGCTCGCGTCGCAAACTGACACTTTATATTTTCCCGCCGAAGATATTTTGTTGCTTTTAACTGTTACGAATTTGTTGGTTGTTTTCTTACACGTATTCATGACGTTAATTTGCCTCGTTTGTTGGTGATTTTATCATCAGGCCTAATATCGGCGGCAAATAATGGGTTTTTAAGCTTCGTTGGTATTCGTGCTGGCTTGACAAGCTTTTCCTCCGCTCCGTAAACTCCTTCTGGTGGGAATTTGTGGGTTAAAGTGGCGAAAAGGGGTGAGGCTGGCATGTTCCGTGGGGCAACGTTAGTCAATCTCGACAGCAAAGGCCGTCTGGCCGTACCGACGCGTTACCGCGACGGGCTGATTGAGAGCGCTTCCGGTCAATTGGTTTGCACCATTGACATTCATCACCCGTGCCTGCTGCTTTACCCCTTGCCTGAATGGGAAATCATCGAGCAAAAATTGTCGCGTTTGTCGAGCATGAATCCCGCTGAGCGGCGCGTACAGCGTCTGCTTCTGGGACATGCCAGCGAATGTCAGATGGATAATGCCGGGCGGCTATTGATCGCTCCGGTGTTACGGCAGCATGCCGGGCTGACAAAAGAAGTGATGCTGGTCGGGCAGTTCAATAAGTTTGAGCTGTGGGATGAAACGACCTGGTATCAACGGGTCAAGGAAGATATCGACGCTGAGCAGTCCGCAACCGGGGAACTGCCGGAGCGACTGCAGGATTTGTCTTTATAAAATGATGGAAAATTTTAAACATACTTCGGTACTTCTGGATGAAGCCGTTAACGGCCTGAATATTCGCCCGGATGGTATCTACATTGATGGCACTTTTGGTCGCGGTGGTCACTCGCGCCTGATCCTCTCCCAGCTGGGAGCGGAAGGTCGTCTGCTGGCAATCGATCGCGATCCGCAGGCAATCGCCGTGGCGAAGACCATTGATGACCCCCGTTTTTCCATCGTACACGGACCTTTTTCTGCGCTTGCAGATTATGTTAGTGAGCGCGAACTGACGGGCAAGATCGACGGGATTCTTCTCGATCTTGGCGTCTCGTCGCCGCAGCTGGATGACGCGGAGCGCGGCTTCTCGTTTATGCGCGACGGCCCGCTGGATATGCGCATGGATCCGACGCGCGGCCAGTCGGCCGCCGAATGGCTGCAGACGGCCGAAGAGGCCGATATCGCCTGGGTGATTAAGACCTTTGGCGAAGAGCGCTTCGGTAAGCGCATCGCGCGCGCCATCGTCGAGCGCAACCGCATTGAGCCGATGACCCGCACCAAAGAGCTGGCGGAAGTGGTGACGGCGGCAACGCCGGTGAAGGATAAGTTCAAACATCCCGCGACCCGTACCTTCCAGGCGGTACGCATTTGGGTGAACAGTGAACTGGAGGAGATAGAGCAGGCGCTAAAAAGCTCGCTCAGCGTGCTGGCCCCGGGCGGGCGGCTTTCGATCATCAGTTTCCACTCGCTGGAAGACCGTATTGTGAAGCGCTTTATGCGCGAGCAAAGCCGCGGTCCGCAGGTTCCGGCAGGGCTACCGATGACCGAAGAGCAGCTGCGTAAACTGGGCGGCCGTGAGCTGCGAGCATTAGGCAAGTTGATGCCGGGCGAAGAAGAGGTAGCTGAAAATCCTCGTGCCCGTAGTTCAGTTCTGCGCATTGCAGAGAGGACGAACGCATGATCGGCAGAGTGACAGAAGCCCTAAGCAAGGTTAAAGGGTCGATAGGAAGCAACGAGCGCCATGCCTTGCCTGGCGTGATCGGAGACGACCTTCTGCGGTTTGGGAAGCTGCCACTCTGTCTGTTCATTTGCATCATCATTACGGCGATTACGGTGGTAACGACGGCGCACCATACCCGCCTGTTAACCGCCCAGCGCGAGCAGTTAGTTCTGGAACGTGACGCGCTGGATATTGAATGGCGCAACCTGATCCTCGAAGAGAACGCCCTGGGCGATCACAGTCGGGTTGAGCGGATCGCGACCGAGAAGTTGCAGATGCAACACGTCGATCCATCACAAGAAAATATCGTTGTACAAAAATAAGGATTATTGCGACGCATGAAAGCAGCGCCGAAAACGCCAAGACCAAAACGTCAGGAAGAACAGGCCAACTTTATCAGTTGGCGTTTTGCGTTGCTGTGCGGCTGTATTCTGCTGGCTCTGACTTTCCTGCTGGGCCGCGTGGCGTGGCTGCAGGTTATCAGTCCGGACATGCTGGTGCGTCAGGGCGATATGCGCTCCCTGCGCGTGCAGGAAGTGTCGACCGCGCGCGGGATGATTACCGACCGCTCGGGCCGCCCGCTGGCGGTGAGCGTGCCGGTGAAGGCGATCTGGGCCGATCCGAAAGAGCTGCACGATGCCGGCGGCGTCACCCTCGACAACCGCTGGAAAGCGCTGGCGGATGCGCTGAATATGCCGCTGGATCAGCTGGCATCGCGCATCAACACCAACCCGAGAATGCGCTTTATCTATCTGGCTCGTCAGGTCAATCCTGATATGGCCGACTACATCAGAAAGCTCAAGCTGCCGGGGATCCACCTGCGCGAAGAGTCGCGCCGCTACTACCCGTCAGGCGAAGTTACCTCTCACCTTATCGGTTTTACCAACGTCGATAGCCAGGGCATTGAGGGCGTTGAGAAGAGCTTTGATAAATGGCTTACCGGCCAGCCGGGCGAGCGTATCGTGCGTAAAGACCGCTATGGCCGCGTCATCGAGGATATCTCTTCCACCGACAGCCAGGCCGCGCATAACCTCGCGCTGAGCATCGACGAGCGCCTGCAGGCGCTGGTTTATCGCGAACTGAACAACGCGGTGGCGTTTAACAAGGCGGAGTCGGGAAGCGCGGTGCTGGTTGACGTCAGCACCGGCGAAGTGCTGGCGATGGCCAACAGCCCGTCCTACAACCCGAATAATTTCTCCGGCACGGCAAAAGATATCATGCGTAACCGCGCCATCACCGACGTCTTCGAGCCGGGTTCCACGGTGAAGCCGATGGTGGTGATGACGGCGCTCCAGCGCGGGATCGTCAACGAAAACACCGTGCTGAATACCATTCCTTACCGTATTAACGGCCACGAAATCAAAGACGTGGCGCGCTATAGCGAATTGACCCTGACCGGGGTACTACAGAAGTCGAGTAACGTCGGTGTTTCCAAGCTGGCGTTAGCGATGCCGTCCTCAGCGTTAGTAGATACTTACTCACGTTTTGGGCTCGGAAAAGCGACCAATTTGGGGTTGGTCGGAGAACGCAGTGGCTTATACCCTCAAAAACAACGGTGGTCTGACATAGAGAGGGCCACCTTTTCTTTCGGCTATGGGCTAATGGTAACCCCGTTACAGTTAGCGCGAGTCTACGCAACGATCGGCAGCTACGGCGTGTATCGCCCGCTGTCGATTACTAAAGTTGATCCACCGGTTCCGGGCGAGCGAGTCTTCCCGGAACCTCTCGTTCGTACCGTTGTGCACATGATGGAAAGCGTGGCGCTGCCTGGAGGCGGCGGCGTGAAGGCGGCGATTAAGGGCTATCGCATCGCGATCAAAACCGGTACGGCGAAAAAAGTGGGGCCAGACGGTCGCTACATCAACAAATATATTGCTTACACCGCAGGCGTTGCGCCCGCCAGCCACCCGCGTTTCGCGCTGGTGGTGGTGATCAACGACCCGCAGGCGGGTAAATACTACGGCGGCGCCGTTTCCGCGCCGGTCTTCGGTGCCATCATGGGCGGCGTTCTGCGCACCATGAACATCGAACCGGATGCGCTGGCAACGGGCGAAAAAAGTGAATTTGTGATTAATCAAGGCGAGGGAACAGGTGGCAGATCGTAATTTGCGCGACCTTCTCGCTCCGTGGGTGCCAAATGCGCCGGAGCGAATTCTGCGAGAGATGACGCTGGACAGCCGGGTGGCTGCTTCCGGGGATCTCTTTATCGCGGTATTAGGTCATCAGGCGGACGGGCGTCGTTATATCCCGCAGGCGATAGCGCAAGGTGTTGCTGCCATTATAGCTGAGGCCAAAGATGAGGCTGGCGACGGTGAAATCCGTGAAATGCACGGCGTGCCGGTCATTTATCTTAGCCAGCTCAACGAGCGCCTGTCGGCGCTGGCCGGGCGTTTTTACCATCAGCCTTCGCAGCAGCTGCGCCTGATCGGCGTAACCGGGACCAACGGCAAAACCACCACCACTCAGCTACTGGCGCAGTGGGGCCAGCTGCTCGGCGAAACCAGTGCGGTCATGGGTACGGTAGGTAACGGCCTGCTGGACAAGGTTATCCCGACGGAAAATACCACCGGCTCTGCGGTAGACGTTCAGCACGTGCTGTCCGGTCTGGCAGGGCAGGGCGCGACCCTGGCGGCGATGGAGGTCTCTTCCCACGGTCTGGTTCAGCACCGCGTAGCCGCGCTGCAGTTTGCCGCCTCGGTGTTTACCAACCTGAGCCGCGATCACCTGGACTATCACGGTGATATGGCGCACTACGAAGCGGCGAAATGGCTGCTCTATTCCACCCACCACTGCGGTCAGGCGATCGTCAACGCCGATGATGAAGTGGGCCGTCGCTGGCTGGCGAAGCTGCCGGATGCGGTTGCGGTATCGATGGAAGACCATATTAATCCGAACTGCCACGGCCGCTGGCTGAAGGCAACCGCGGTGAGCTATCACGACAGCGGGGCGACCGTTCAGTTTGACTCCAGCTGGGGCAAGGGCGAAGTCGAAAGTCGCCTGATGGGCGCCTTTAACGTCAGCAACCTGCTGCTGGCGCTGGCTACCCTGCTGGCGCTGGGCTATCCGCTGGCCGAGCTGCTGAAAACGGCTTCTCGTCTGCAGCCGGTTTGCGGGCGTATGGAAGTGTTTAGCGCGCCGGGCAAAGCGACCGTGGTGGTGGATTACGCTCATACGCCTGATGCGCTTGAAAAAGCGCTGCAGGCCGCGCGTCTGCACTGCAACGGCAAGCTGTGGTGCGTATTTGGCTGCGGCGGCGATCGCGATAAGGGCAAACGTCCGCTGATGGGCGCTATCGCCGAAGAGTTCGCCGATATTGCCGTTGTCACCGACGATAACCCGCGTACCGAAGATCCTCGCGCCATTATCAACGATATCCTGGCCGGCATGCTTGATGCCGGGCACGCGAAGGTGATGGAAGGTCGGGCGGAAGCCGTGACCAATGCCGTTATGCTGGCGAAAGAGGGTGACGTGGTGCTGGTCGCCGGTAAGGGCCACGAGGATTACCAGATTGTCGGCAATCGCCGCCTGGACTACTCCGATCGCGTGACCGTCGCGCGTTTACTGGGGACGGTAGCATGATTCGCTTTACGCTTTCTCAGCTTGCCGACATCGCCAGCGGCGAACTGCAGGGTAGCGATCTGGCCATCGATGAGGTCACATCGGATACCCGCAAAATAACGGCGGGCTGCCTGTTTGTAGCCCTCAAAGGCGAGCGCTTTGACGCCCACGACTTTGCCGCGCAGGCAAAACAGGCCGGCGCCGGCGCGCTGCTGGTCAGCCGCAGGCTGGAGTGCGATTTACCCCAGGTGGTGGTGAAGGATACCCGGCAGGCTTTCGGCGAGCTGGCCGCGTGGGTTCGCCAGCAGGTACCGACCCGCGTGGTCGCGCTGACTGGCTCCTCCGGGAAAACCTCGGTGAAAGAGATGACCGCGGCGATCCTCGGGCAGTGCGGCACCACGCTGTATACCGCCGGCAACCTGAATAACGATATTGGCGTCCCGATGACGCTGCTGCGCCTGACTCACGAGCACCGGTATGCGGTGATTGAGCTGGGCGCCAACCACCAGGGTGAAATTGCCTGGACCGTGAGTTTGACGCGTCCGGAAGCCGCGCTGGTGAATAACCTGGCCGCCGCGCACCTTGAGGGCTTCGGCTCGCTGGCGGGCGTGGCGAAGGCGAAAGGCGAAATCTTTACCGGCCTGCCGGCAAACGGCATCGCCATTCTCAACGCCGACAATAACGACTGGCTGAACTGGCAGAGCGTCATTGGCGATCGTAAGGTTTGGCGCTTCTCGCCCAACGCCGCCAACAGCGACTTTACGGCGACCAATATTCATGTCACCAGCCACGGTACGGAATTTACCCTGCAAACCCCAACGGGGAGCGTGGACGTTCTGCTGCCGCTGCCGGGCCGCCACAATATCGCCAACGCGCTGGCAGCAGCCTCGCTGGCAATGGCGGTCGGCGCTGATTTAGCCGCGGTGAAGGCCGGACTGGCTCAGCTTACCGCGGTGCCGGGGCGCCTGTTCCCGATCCGGCTTACGGAAAATCAGCTGCTGCTTGATGATTCCTATAACGCCAACGTCGGCTCGATGACCGCCGCGGTGCAGGTACTGTCCGAAATGCCGGGCTACCGGGTGCTGGTGGTTGGCGATATGGCCGAGCTCGGCGCGGAAAGCGCCGCCTGCCATCGCCAGGTTGGCGAAGCGGCGAAGGCGGCAGGGCTCGATCGCGTACTGAGCGTCGGCGCGCTGAGCGCTGATATCAGCTCCGCCAGCGGCGTGGGTGAGCACTTTAGCGAGAAATCCGCGCTGGTGGCTCGTCTGCGCGAGCTTATCGCAGAGCATAAAATTCTGACCGTTTTAGTGAAGGGTTCACGTAGTGCCGCCATGGAAGAGGTAGTACGCGCATTACAGGAGAATGGAACATGTTAGTATGGCTGGCCGAACATTTGGTCAAATATTATTCAGGCTTTAACGTCTTTTCCTACCTGACGTTTCGCGCCATCGTCAGCCTGCTGACCGCGCTGTTCATCTCTTTGTGGATGGGCCCGCGTATGATCGCTCGTCTGCAAAAACTCGCTTTCGGCCAGGTTGTGCGCAACGACGGTCCGGAATCTCACTTCAGCAAACGCGGTACGCCGACCATGGGCGGGATCATGATCCTCACCGCGATTGTGGTATCGGTCCTGCTGTGGGCTTATCCCTCTAACCCGTACGTCTGGTGCGTTCTGACGGTGCTGATAGGCTACGGCATCATTGGCTTCGTTGATGACTATCGCAAAGTGGTGCGCAAAGACACCAAGGGCCTGATTGCCCGCTGGAAATACTTCTGGATGTCGGTGATTGCGCTGGGCGTTGCCTTTGCGCTCTATATGGCCGGGAAAGACACGCCGGCTACTCAGCTGGTGGTGCCGTTCTTCAAGGACATCATGCCGCAGCTGGGGCTGCTGTACATTCTGCTGGCCTACTTCGTGATTGTCGGTACCGGCAACGCGGTTAACCTCACCGATGGTCTCGACGGCCTGGCGATTATGCCAACCGTGTTTGTGGCCGCCGGTTTCGCGCTGGTGGCGTGGGCGTCGGGCAACATGAACTTCGCCAACTACCTGCATATTCCCTATCTGCGTCACGCCGGCGAGCTGGTTATCGTCTGTACGGCGATCGTCGGTGCGGGCCTTGGCTTCCTGTGGTTTAACACCTATCCGGCTCAGGTCTTTATGGGCGACGTGGGTTCACTGGCCCTCGGCGGCGCGCTGGGCATCATTGCCGTGCTGCTGCGTCAGGAATTCCTGCTGGTTATTATGGGTGGCGTTTTTGTTGTTGAGACCCTGTCGGTCATTCTGCAGGTCGGCTCCTTCAAGCTGCGCGGTCAGCGCATCTTCCGAATGGCGCCGATTCATCACCACTATGAACTGAAAGGCTGGCCGGAACCGCGCGTGATCGTGCGCTTCTGGATTATTTCGCTGATGCTGGTGCTGATTGGCCTGGCGACGCTGAAGGTACGTTAATCATGGCAGATTATCAGGGTAAGAAAGTCGTCATTATTGGGCTGGGTATGACCGGCCTGTCTTGCGTGGACTTTTTCATGGCCCGCGGCGTGACGCCGCGCGTCATGGATACTCGCGCTGCGCCTTCCGGCCTGGATAAGCTGCCGGAAGAAGTGGAGCGCTACGTTGGCGGCCTGAACGAGGATTGGCTGCTGGCGGCCGATCTGATCGTGGCAAGCCCGGGTATCGCCCTGGCGCACCCCTCTCTGAGCGCGGCGATGGACGCCGGCGTGGAAATTGTTGGCGACATCGAGCTGTTCTGCCGCGAGGCGCAGGCGCCGATTGTGGCGATTACCGGTTCAAACGGTAAAAGTACCGTCACCACCCTGGTGGGTGAAATGGCGAAAGCGGCCGGCGTAAACGTCGGCGTCGGCGGCAATATTGGCCTGCCGGCCCTGATGCTGCTGGATGCTGAACGCGAGCTGTACGTTCTCGAACTTTCCAGCTTCCAGCTGGAAACCACCTCCAGCCTGCGGGCGGTTGCCGCGACGATCCTCAACGTGACCGAAGATCATATGGACCGCTACCCGCTCGGCCTGCAGCAGTATCGGGCGGCCAAGCTGCGCGTCTATGAAAATGCGAAGAGCTGCATTGTGAATGCCGATGACGGATTGACGATGCCGGTGCGCGGGGCCGATGACCGCTGCATTAGCTTTGGCGTTGACGTCGGCGACTACCACCTTAACCGCCAGCAGGGAGAAACCTGGCTGAGGGTGAAGGGTGAGAAAGTGCTGAACGTCAAAGAGATGCCGATAACCGGCCAGCATAACTACAGCAACGCCCTGGCGGCGCTGGCGCTGGCGGATGCCGCGGGTCTGCCGCGAGCCAGCAGCCTCAAGGCGTTGACCACCTTTACCGGCCTGGCGCACCGTTTCCAGCTGGCGCTGGACCATAACGGCGTGCGCTGGATAAACGATTCCAAAGCCACCAACGTTGGCAGCACCGAAGCGGCGCTGAACGGCCTGCATCTGGAGGGCACGCTGTATCTGCTGCTCGGCGGTGACGGCAAATCCGCTGATTTCGCGCCGCTGAAGCGCTATCTGGCCAGGGATAATATCCGCCTGTACTGCTTCGGTCGCGACGGCGAGCAGCTGGCGGCGCTGCGCCCTGAGGCGGCGACGCAGACGGAAACCATGGAGCAGGCGATGCGTCAGATTGCGCCGCTGCTGAAGCCGGGCGATATGGTGCTGCTGTCACCGGCCTGCGCCAGCCTCGATCAGTTTAAAAGCTTTGAACAACGGGGGGATATCTTTACCCGCCTGGCGAAGGAGTTAGGCTGATGCGTCTCTCTCTCCCGCGCCTGAGAATGCCCCGACTGACGCTGCCGCGTTTGCCGGGAATGCGTATCTTCTCCTGGCTGTTTGCCGCGCTGAAGGGCTGGGTGATGGGCTCGCGGCAGAAAGATAACGACAGCCTGGTGATGTATGACCGGATGCTGCTGTGGCTGACGTTTGGCCTGGCGGCGGTCGGTTTCATCATGGTGACCTCGGCCTCGATGCCGGTGGGCCAGCGTCTGGCAAACGATCCGTTTTTGTTTGCCAAGCGCGACGGACTCTACATTCTGCTGGCGCTGGGGCTTGCGCTGGTGACCCTGCGCCTGCCGATGGAATTTTGGCAGCGGCACAGTACCGCGATGCTGATCGCCTCGATCGTGATGCTGCTGATCGTGCTGGTGGTCGGCAGCTCGGTAAACGGGGCATCGCGCTGGATTGCGCTGGGCCCGCTGCGCATTCAGCCCGCGGAGTTTACCAAGCTGTCGCTGTTCTGCTACATCGCCAACTACCTGGTGCGTAAGGGCGATGAGGTGCGTAATAACCTGCGCGGCTTCCTGAAACCGATGGGCGTGATTTTCGTGCTGGCGATCCTGCTGCTGGCGCAGCCGGACCTCGGAACGGTGGTGGTGCTGTTCGTGACGACTCTGGCGATGCTGTTCCTCGCCGGCGCCAAGCTGTGGCAGTTCATTGCCATTATCGGTATGGGGATCTCGGCGGTGGTGCTGCTGATCCTCGCCGAGCCGTATCGTATTCGCCGCGTAACCTCCTTCTGGAACCCGTGGGAGGATCCGTTTGGCAGCGGCTACCAGCTGACCCAGTCGCTGATGGCCTTTGGCCGCGGCGAAATGTGGGGCCAGGGCTTAGGCAACTCGGTACAAAAACTGGAGTATTTACCGGAGGCGCACACTGACTTCATCTTCGCCATCATCGGCGAAGAACTCGGTTATATCGGTGTGGTACTGGCCCTTTTAATGGTATTCTTCGTCGCTTTTCGCGCCATGTCCATCGGCCGCAAAGCGCTGGAGATTGACCACCGTTTCTCCGGCTTTCTGGCCTGTGCGATCGGGATCTGGTTTAGCTTCCAGGCGCTGGTTAACGTCGGCGCGGCTGCGGGCATGCTGCCGACCAAGGGCCTGACGCTGCCGCTGATCAGCTACGGCGGCTCCAGCCTGCTGATTATGTCGACGGCGATTATGCTGCTGTTGCGTATTGATTATGAAACGCGTCTGGAAAAAGCCCAGGCGTTTACACGGGGTGTTCGATGAGCGGTCAGGAAAAGCGGTTAATGGTGATGGCGGGCGGTACCGGCGGGCATGTGTTCCCGGGACTGGCGGTCGCGCACCATTTAATGGACCAGGGCTGGCAGGTTCGCTGGCTGGGTACCGCCGATCGTATGGAAGCGGACTTAGTGCCGAAGCACGGTATTGAGATCGATTTTATCCGCATCTCCGGCCTGCGTGGCAAAGGCCTGAAGGCGCAGCTGCTGGCGCCGGTGCGTATTTTCAACGCCTGGCGTCAGGCGCGCGCGATTATGCAGCGTTTCAAGCCGGACGTCGTGCTGGGGATGGGCGGATACGTTTCCGGCCCCGGCGGGCTGGCGGCATGGTCGCTGGGCATTCCGGTGGTGCTGCACGAACAGAATGGTATTGCCGGCCTGACCAATAAATGGCTGGCAAAAATTGCGAAGAAAGTGATGCAGGCGTTTCCCGGCGCGTTCCCCCACGCTGACGTGGTGGGAAACCCGGTGCGCACCGATGTGCTCGCGCTGCCTCTGCCGGAGCAGCGGCTGGTTGGGCGTCAGGGGCCGACCCGCGTTTTAGTGGTTGGCGGCTCGCAGGGTGCCCGCGTACTGAACCAGACTATGCCGCTGGTGGCCGGGAAGCTGAACGGCGCGGTCACCATCTGGCACCAGAGCGGCAAAGGCGCCCAGCAGACGGTACAGCAGGCGTACGCTGATGCCGGGCAGCCGCAGCACAAGGTGACCGAATTTATTGATGACATGGCGGCAGCATATGCCTGGGCCGACGTGGTGGTATGTCGTTCCGGCGCGCTGACGGTGAGCGAAATCGCCGCCGCAGGATTACCGGCGCTGTTTGTGCCGTTTCAGCATAAGGATCGTCAGCAGTACTGGAACGCGCTGCCGCTGGAAAAAGCGGGAGCCGCGAAAATTCTCGAACAGCCCCAGTTCACGGTGGATGCCGTGGCGCAAACCCTGGTCGGCTGGGATCGTGAAACGCTGCTGGATATGGCGGAACGAGCGCGTAGAGCCTCGATTCCGGATGCTACCGAGCGGGTAGCGGAAGAAGTGAGCGCCGCAGCACTGGCGCGCTAATCGCGGTGAATCTCACCGCCCGAATAGAGAAGTTGATGGCGTAAAGAATGAATACACAAGATTTGGCAAAACTGCGTTCCATAGTGCCCGAGATGCGTCGCGTCCGGCACATTCACTTTGTTGGCATTGGCGGTGCCGGTATGGGCGGTATTGCCGAAGTTCTGGCCAACGAAGGCTACCAGATTTCCGGCTCCGACCTGGCGCCGAATCCGGTTACGCAGCAGCTGGCTAAGCTTGGCGCCACTATCTATTTCAACCATCGTCCTGAAAACGTGCGCGATGCCAGCGTGGTGGTGGTTTCCAGCGCAATCTCTGCGGAAAATCCGGAGATTGTTGCCGCTCACGAAGCGCGTATTCCGGTTATCCGTCGCGCAGAGATGCTGGCGGAGCTGATGCGTTTTCGTCACGGCATCGCTATCGCCGGCACGCACGGTAAAACCACGACCACCGCGATGGTCTCGAGTATTTATGCGGAGGCCGGCCTCGATCCGACTTTCGTCAACGGTGGGCTGGTTAAGGCCGCGGGCGTGCACGCCCGTCTTGGGCACAGCCGCTATCTGATTGCGGAAGCGGATGAGAGCGACGCATCGTTCCTGCATCTGCAGCCGATGGTTGCCATTGTGACCAATATCGAAGCCGATCACATGGATACCTACCACGGTGATTTTGAAAACTTAAAGCAGACGTTCGTTAACTTCCTGCACAACCTGCCGTTCTACGGACGCGCGGTGATGTGCGTGGACGATCCGGTCATTCGTGAACTGCTGCCGCGCGTCGGCCGCCAGACGACGACCTACGGCTTTAGCGACGATGCCGACGTGCGTATTGAAGAGTATCGCCAGCTTGGCGCGCAGGGCCATTTCCGCCTGGTGCGCCAGGACAAAGAGGTTATTCAGGTCACGCTAAACGCTCCGGGTCGCCATAATGCCCTGAATGCGGCGGCGGCCGTGGCGGTGGCGACGGAAGAGGGCATTGAAGACGACGCGATCCTGCGGGCGCTGGAAGCCTTCCAGGGCACCGGCCGTCGCTTTGATTTCCTCGGCGAATATCCGCTGGCTGAGGTCAACGGTAAAAGCGGCAGCGCGATGCTGATTGATGATTACGGCCATCACCCGACGGAGGTGGATGCGACCATCAAGGCGGCCCGCGCCGGCTGGCCGGATAAAAATCTGGTGATGCTGTTCCAGCCGCACCGCTTTACCCGTACGCGCGATCTGTACGACGATTTTGCCAACGTGCTGACCCAGGTCGACGCGCTGCTGATGCTGGACGTTTACTCCGCCGGCGAAGCGCCGATCCCGGGGGCGGATAGCCGCTCCCTGTGCCGCACAATTCGCGGCCGCGGCAAGGTGGACCCGATTCTGCTTTCTGACCCGGCCCAGGCGGCAGAGATGCTGGCATCGGTGCTGACCGGGAACGATCTGGTGCTGGTGCAGGGCGCGGGGAATATCGGAAAAATTGCCCGCCACCTGGCTGAAATCAAACTCATGCCGCATAAAGCGGAGGAGGAGCGCCGTGGCTGATAAGATCGCGGTTCTTTTCGGCGGGACCTCCGCCGAGCGAGAGGTGTCGCTCAACTCCGGCGCGGCGGTGCTTGCCGGGCTGCGTGAGGCGGGCGTTGATGCTCATCCTGTCGATCCCCGTGATGTCGACATTACCCAGCTAAAGCAGCTGGGTTTTCAGAAAGCGTTTATTGCTTTGCACGGCCGCGGTGGAGAAGATGGAACGTTGCAGGGGCTGCTGGAGCTGATTGAGCTGCCATATACCGGCAGCGGCGTGATGGCTTCGGCAATCTCGATGGATAAAGTGCGCAGTAAACTACTGTGGCAGGGCGCGGGCTTACCCGTTGCTCCCTGGGTGGCGCTGACCCGTTCGCAGTTCAGCGCGGGCCTTACCGCGGAGGTCGCGCAGCAGATTACGGCGCTTGGGCTGCCGCTGATTATTAAGCCGAGCCGTGAAGGTTCAAGCGTCGGCATGTCGAAAGTGAGCGAAAGCTGTGAATTACACAATGCATTGGCGCTGGCTTTTCAGCATGATGATGAAGTTCTGATTGAGAAATGGCTCAGTGGACCGGAATTCACCGTTGCTATCGTCGGTGAAGAAATTTTACCGTCAATTCGTATCCATGTGGCTGGAACCTTCTATGATTATGAAGCGAAGTATCTCTCTGATGAGACGCAATATTTCTGCCCAGGTTGTGAGGATCCTGCCCGCGAGTCAGAAATTCAGGCCCTGGTACTGAAAGCCTGGAATGTTCTCGGCTGTAGCGGCTGGGGACGGATTGACGTCATGCTGGACAGCGATGGCCAGTTTTATCTGTTGGAAGCGAATACTTCTCCTGGCATGACCAGCCATAGCCTGGTGCCGATGGCGGCGCGTCAGGCGGGGATGAGCTTCTCACAGCTTGTTGTTCGAATTTTGGACCTGGCGGGGTGATATGTCGCAGGCTGCGCTGAATACGCGGAACCACGAAGAAGAAGAGGAAATGTCTTCTTCGCGCCGAAGTAATGGAACTCGTCTGGCGGGGATTTTCTTCCTGCTGGCGGTGCTGTGTACCGTATTGGTCAGCGGGTGGATGGTTCTGGGCTGGATGGAAGACGCACAGCGTTTACCGCTGTCCAAGATGGTGGTAACCGGTGAGCGTCACTACACGCGTAATGACGATATTCGCCAGGCAATTCTGGCGCTGGGTTCTCCGGGAACCTTTATGACCCAGGATGTGAATATCATCCAAAGTCAGATTGAGCGCCTGCCGTGGATTAAACAGGCGAGCGTCAGAAAGCAGTGGCCGGACGAATTGAAGATTCATCTGGTTGAATATGTGCCGATTGCGCGTTGGAATGATCAGCATATGGTGGACGTAGAAGGTAATTCTTTCAGCGTCCCGGCGGATCGCACCAATAAACAGAATTTACCGATGCTGTATGGCCCGGAAGGCAGCGAGAACGAAGTGTTGCAAGGATATCGCGACATGGGGCAGGTGCTGGCAAAGGATAAATTCACGTTGAAAGTGGCGGCGATGACCGCGCGTCGCTCCTGGCAGCTGACGCTTAATAACGATATTAAGCTCAACCTTGGCCGCGGCGACACCATGAAACGTCTTCAGCGCTTTATGGAACTTTACCCGGTTCTTCAGCAGCAGGCGCAGACCGATGGCAAACGGATAAGCTACGTTGATTTGCGCTATGACTCGGGCGCGGCGGTAGGCTGGGTGCCTGCTCCCGCTGAGGAAACTAATCAACAACAGAATCAGGCACAGGCAGAACAACAATGATCAAGGCGACGGACAGAAAGCTGGTAGTTGGACTGGAGATTGGCACCGCGAAGGTTGCCGCTTTAGTAGGGGAAGTTCTGCCCGACGGCGTGGTTAATATCATTGGCGTGGGCAGCTGCCCATCGCGTGGTATGGATAAAGGCGGGGTTAACGACCTGGAATCCGTGGTGAAATGCGTACAGCGCGCCATTGACCAGGCCGAACTGATGGCTGATTGCCAGATTTCGTCAGTGTACCTGGCGCTTTCAGGTAAACATATTAGCTGTCAAAATGAAATTGGTATGGTGCCGATTTCAGAAGAAGAGGTGACGCTGGACGACGTTGAGAACGTGGTGCATACCGCCAAGTCGGTCCGCGTACGCGATGAGCATCGCGTGCTGCACGTCATCCCGCAGGAGTACGCCATTGACTACCAGGAGGGGATTAAAAACCCGGTTGGCCTGTCTGGCGTGCGTATGCAGGCAAAAGTACATTTGATTACCTGCCATAACGATATGGCAAAAAATATTGTTAAAGCGGTGGAGCGCTGCGGTCTGAAAGTGGATCAGCTCATTTTCGCCGGTTTAGCGGCCAGTTATTCCGTGTTGACGGAAGATGAACGTGAGCTGGGTGTCTGCGTTGTGGACATCGGCGGTGGTACAATGGATATCGCCGTGTATACCGGCGGCGCGCTGCGTCATACCAAAGTGATCCCGTACGCGGGCAACGTGGTGACCAGCGATATCGCCTACGCCTTCGGTACGCCGCCGAGCGATGCCGAAGCGATCAAGGTGCGCCACGGCTGCGCGCTGGGCTCAATCGTCGGTAAAGACGAAAACGTCGAAGTTCCGAGCGTAGGCGGACGCCCGCCGCGCAGCCTGCAGCGTCAGACGCTGGCAGAGGTTATTGAGCCGCGTTATACCGAACTGCTCAACCTGGTCAATGAAGAGATCCTGCAGCTGCAGGAGCAGCTCCGCCAGCAGGGCGTGAAGCACCATCTGGCTGCGGGGATTGTGTTAACCGGCGGCGCGGCGCAAATTGAAGGCCTTGCCGCCTGTGCGCAGCGGGTGTTCCATACGCAGGTGCGTATCGGTGCACCGCTGAACATTACCGGTTTAACGGATTATGCCCAGGAGCCGTATTATTCAACGGCGGTTGGGTTGCTGCACTACGGGAAGGAGTCTCATCTTAGTGGTGAAGCAGAAGTGGAAAAACGCGTAACTGCATCAGTTGGCTCGTGGATTAAGCGACTAAATAGCTGGCTGCGAAAAGAGTTTTAATTTTTTAAGAGAACGCAGAAAATTAGCGTTCTCAGGCGACAGGCACAAGACGGAGAGAAACTATGTTTGAACCAATGGAATTAACCAACGACGCGGTGATTAAAGTCATCGGCGTCGGTGGCGGCGGCGGTAATGCCGTAGAGCACATGGTGCGCGAGCGCATCGAGGGTGTGGAATTCTTCGCGGTGAACACCGACGCGCAGGCGCTGCGTAAAACGGCCGTTGGCCAGACTATTCAGATTGGTAGCGGTATTACCAAAGGTCTGGGCGCGGGCGCCAACCCGGAAGTCGGCCGCAATGCGGCGGATGAAGACCGTGAAGCGCTGCGTGCTGCTCTCGACGGCGCAGACATGGTGTTTATCGCGGCAGGTATGGGCGGCGGTACCGGTACCGGTGCGGCACCTGTGGTGGCAGAAGTGGCGAAGGATCTTGGTATCCTGACCGTCGCGGTTGTGACCAAGCCCTTCAATTTTGAAGGCAAGAAGCGTATGGCTTTTGCCGAGCAGGGGATCACCGAGCTCTCCAAGCACGTCGATTCACTGATCACTATTCCGAACGACAAGCTGCTGAAAGTTCTTGGCCGCGGCATTTCGCTGCTGGACGCCTTCGGCGCAGCAAACGACGTGCTGAAAGGCGCTGTGCAGGGTATCGCCGAACTGATTACCCGTCCGGGTCTGATGAACGTCGACTTTGCGGATGTGCGCACCGTGATGTCCGAAATGGGCTACGCGATGATGGGCTCCGGCGTGGCGAGCGGTGAAGACCGTGCGGAAGAAGCGGCTGAAATGGCGATTTCTTCTCCGCTGCTGGAAGATATCGATCTGTCCGGCGCGCGCGGCGTTCTGGTCAACATCACCGCTGGCTTCGACCTGCGTCTGGATGAGTTCGAAACCGTAGGTAACACTATCCGCGCATTCGCATCGGATAACGCCACCGTGGTTATCGGTACTTCTCTGGATCCGGATATGAACGACGAGCTGCGCGTGACCGTGGTTGCGACCGGTATTGGCATGGACAAACGTCCGGAAATTACCCTGGTAACCAACAAGCAGGTTCAGCAGCCGGTAATGGATCGCTACCAGCAGCACGGTATGGCGCCGCTGAATCAAGAGCAGAAACCGGCAGCGAAAGTGGTGAACGACAATACGCCGCAAACCGCGAAAGAGCCGGATTATCTGGATATCCCGGCCTTCCTGCGCAAGCAAGCCGATTAAGAATTGGCTGGAAGTTGGGCATCAGCGCTCTTTGTGCTAAACTGCCCGTCCGAAAGTGTTATACACTTCGGTTGGATAGGTAACTTGGCGAGATTATACGATGATCAAACAAAGGACTCTTAAACGTATCGTTCAGGCGACTGGCGTCGGTTTGCATACCGGCAAGAAAGTCACACTGACGTTACGACCTGCGCCGGCAAATACCGGGGTCATCTATCGTCGCACCGACTTGAATCCACCGGTTGATTTTCCGGCTGATGCCAAATCTGTGCGTGATACCATGCTCTGTACTTGCCTGGTGAACGAGCATGACGTGCGGATTTCAACGGTCGAGCACCTGAATGCCGCACTGGCTGGCCTGGGCATTGACAACATTGTTATTGAAGTCGATGCGCCGGAAATCCCGATTATGGACGGCAGTGCTGCTCCGTTCGTTTATCTGCTGCTGGATGCCGGCATCGATGAACTGAACTGCGCCAAGAAATTTGTGCGCATTAAAGAGACCGTTCGCGTTGAAGATGGCGACAAGTGGGCTGAGTTTAAGCCGTACAATGGTTTTTCGTTGGACTTTACCATCGATTTTAACCATCCGGCGATTGACTCAAGCAACCAGCGCTATGCGATGAACTTCTCTGCTGATGCATTTATGCGCCAGATTAGCCGTGCGCGTACCTTCGGTTTTATGCGTGATATCGAATATCTGCAGTCCCGCGGCCTGTGCCTGGGCGGCAGCTTCGATTGTGCCATCGTTGTTGACGATTATCGCGTACTGAACGAAGACGGCTTACGCTTTGAAGATGAGTTTGTCCGCCACAAAATGCTGGATGCGATTGGTGACCTGTTTATGTGTGGTCACAATATCATCGGCGCATTCACGGCGTTCAAATCAGGTCACGCGTTGAACAACAAACTGCTGCAGGCCGTTCTGGCAAAACAGGAAGCCTGGGAGTATGTGACCTTCGAAGACGAAGCAGAAATGCCGCTGGCATTCCGCGCACCATCAATGGTTATGGCGTAAGCCTGACCATTCAGTAAAATCGACTGGTAACCTGGTACTCTCTCCGGCCAGGGAGCCAGTCGTTTTTCTTTTTTACCTCCCGATTCTCATTTCACCCCGATTCAACCATCGCTGACGCCGCGCGTTCGCTGCTTAATTGACCGCTTTTACCTGTGCAAAGCTTTCATTCCTGCTGCCGTGACGCGGTATTAATGGTAATATTTGGGCGCAAAATTATTTCCTGGGGTTGCTTCAACTAAAGGTAATGGACGTGAGTGGATTGCTGACGCGCTGGCGACAGTTTGGCAGACGGTATTTCTGGCCGCATCTCCTGTTGGGGATGGTCGCGGCTAGCTTTGGCCTGCCTGCCTTAAGCAATAGTCACGAAACGGCATCACCGGCGAAAGCAACGGCCAGCAGCCACACGCCGAATAAAGTTAATTTCTCCCAGCTTGCTCTGCTGGAAGCCAACCGCCGGCCAAACTTTACCGTCGACTACTGGCATCAGCACGCCATCCGCACGGTTATCCGTCATCTCTCATTTGCCATGGCGCCCCAGGCGCTGCCGGTTGCGGAAGAATCTTCGCCATTACAGGCGCAGCATCTGGCCCTGCTCGATACGCTCAGCGCGCTGCTGACGCAGGAAAGCAAGCCGCCGGTCATTGTGCGTCAGGCGACATACAACCCCTCCCATCGCGCCTTTTGCGTCTCCGCCTGGATTAGCCAGGTCACCGGGATACGCGCCGGACCCCAACGCCTCAGCTGAACTAAAAACGGATCATTCTATTTTTTGTGACTCCGCATCGCGGGGCGTTTGAGATTTTATTATGCTAATCAAATTATTAACTAAAGTTTTCGGTAGCCGTAACGATCGTACACTGCGCCGTATGCGCAAAGCCGTGACGCTGATTAACTCCATGGAACCTGCCATGGAGAAGCTCTCTGATGATGAGCTGAAGGCTAAAACAGAAGAGTTCCGCGCGCGTCTGGCAAAAGGCGAAAGCGTAGAAAGTCTGATCCCGGAAGCCTTTGCCGTGGTACGTGAAGCCAGTAAGCGCGTATTCGGTATGCGTCACTTTGACGTACAGCTGCTTGGCGGCATGGTGCTCAACGAGCGCTGCATCGCGGAAATGCGTACCGGTGAAGGTAAAACGCTGACCGCTACCCTCCCGGCCTATCTGAACGCGCTGTCAGGTAAAGGCGTGCACGTCGTGACCGTCAACGACTACCTGGCGCAGCGTGATGCTGAAAACAACCGTCCGCTGTTTGAGTTCCTCGGTATGACCGTCGGTATCAACATGTCGGGCCTGCCAGCTCCGGCCAAGCGTGAAGCTTACGCCGCCGATATCACTTACGGCACCAACAACGAATACGGCTTCGACTATCTGCGCGATAACATGGCGTTCAGCCCGGAAGAGCGCGTACAGCGTAAGCTGCACTATGCGCTGGTGGATGAGGTTGACTCCATTCTTATCGATGAAGCGCGTACGCCGCTGATCATTTCCGGTCCGGCTGAAGACAGTTCGGAAATGTACAAGAAAGTGAATAAGATCATCCCTCACCTGGTGCGCCAGGATAAAGAGGACTCCGACACCTTTACCGGTGAAGGCCACTTCTCGGTAGACGAGAAGGCGCGTCAGGTGAACCTGACCGAACGCGGGCTGGTGCTGATTGAAGAACTGCTGGTCAACGAAGGCATTATGGATGAAGGTGAATCCCTGTATTCACCGACTAACATTATGCTGATGCACCACGTGACCGCGGCGCTGCGCGCGCACGTGCTGTTTACCCGCGACGTTGACTACATCGTAAAAGATGGCGAAGTCATTATCGTCGATGAGCACACCGGTCGTACCATGCAGGGTCGTCGTTGGTCAGACGGTCTGCACCAGGCCGTCGAAGCCAAAGAAGGCGTTGATATCCAGAACGAGAACCAGACGCTGGCGTCCATCACCTTCCAGAACTACTTCCGTCTGTACGAGAAGCTGGCGGGGATGACCGGTACTGCGGATACCGAAGCTTTCGAATTCAGCTCTATCTATAAGCTGGATACCGTCGTGGTACCGACCAACCGTCCGATGATCCGTAAGGATATGGCGGATCTGGTCTATATGACCGAAGCAGAAAAAATTCAGGCGATCATCGAAGATATCAGAGAGCGTACTGCCGCCGGCCAGCCGGTTCTGGTGGGTACGATTTCTATCGAAAAATCGGAAGTGGTTTCGCAGGAGCTGACCAAAGCGGGCATCAAACACAATGTCCTGAACGCCAAGTTCCACGCCAGCGAAGCGGATATCGTGGCTCAGGCCGGCTACCCGGCCGCGGTGACCATCGCCACCAACATGGCCGGTCGTGGTACGGATATCGTGCTGGGCGGCAGCTGGCAGGCGGAAGTCGCCGCGCTGGAAGATCCGACTCCAGAGCAGATCGCGCAGATCAAAGCCGACTGGCAGGTGCGTCACGAAGCGGTGCTGGCCTCCGGTGGTTTACACATTATCGGTACCGAGCGTCATGAATCTCGCCGCATCGATAACCAGCTGCGCGGCCGTTCAGGTCGTCAGGGTGATGCCGGTTCTTCTCGTTTCTATCTGTCGATGGAAGATGCCCTGATGCGCATCTTTGCCTCTGACCGCGTGTCGGGCATGATGCGTAAGCTGGGGATGAAGCCGGGCGAAGCGATTGAACACCCGTGGGTCACCAAAGCGATCGCCAACGCGCAGCGTAAGGTTGAAAGCCGCAACTTTGATATTCGTAAGCAGCTGCTGGAATATGATGACGTGGCTAACGACCAGCGTCGTGCCATCTACAGCCAGCGTAACGAACTGCTGGACGTCTCTGATGTTAGCGAAACCATCAACAGCATTCGCGAAGACGTTTTCAAAACGACTATCGATGCGCACATTCCGCCGCAGTCCCTGGAGGAAATGTGGGATGTCGAAGGCCTGCAGGAACGTCTGAAAAACGACTTCGATCTCGAGCTGCCGCTCAAAGAGTGGTTGGACAAAGAGCCTGAGCTGCATGAAGAAACCCTGCGTGAGCGTATTCTGCAGAGCGCGGTAGAAACCTATCAGCGTAAAGAAGAAGTCGTGGGTACCGAAATGATGCGTCATTTCGAAAAAGGCGTGATGCTGCAGACTCTGGACTCACTGTGGAAAGAGCATCTGGCGGCGATGGACTACCTGCGTCAGGGTATCCATCTGCGCGGTTACGCGCAGAAAGATCCGAAGCAGGAATACAAGCGTGAATCGTTCTCGATGTTTGCGGCGATGCTTGAATCCCTGAAGTATGAAGTGATCAGCACCCTGAGCAAGGTACAGGTGCGGATGCCGGAAGAAGTTGAAGCGATGGAGCAGCAGCGTCGCGAAGAGGCGGAGCGCCTGGCGCAGATGCAGCAGCTGAGCCATCAGGATGACGATACCCTGGCGGCGGCCGCATTGGCTGAGGAAACCGGCGAGCGTAAGGTCGGCCGGAACGATCCTTGCCCGTGTGGTTCCGGTAAAAAATATAAGCAGTGCCATGGTCGTCTGAGCTAAGCTCAGAGAATAAAAATAAAGGCGCAGATATCTGCGCCTTTTTTATGGAATTAACGCAATGAAAATACTGCAAATCTCCGTTGGAATCATCCGTAACCCGCAGGGTGAAATCTTTATTACCCAGCGTGCCGCCGATGCGCATATGGCAAATAAGCTCGAGTTTCCCGGTGGCAAAATTGAAGCGGGAGAGTCGGCCGAGCAGGCGCTGGTGCGCGAGCTGCAGGAAGAGGTCGGCATTACCGTACGCGCGTCCAGCCTGTTTGATAAGCTGGAGTATCAGTTCCCCGACCGGCACATCACGCTGTGGTTCTGGCTGGTGGACGACTGGGAGGGCGAACCCTGGGGTAAAGAGGGGCAGCCGGGGCGCTGGATTGCCCAGCGGGCGCTGCTGGCCGAGGAGTTTCCGCCGGCCAACGAACCAATTATCAGCAAATTAGTGCACGCCGCCCGCTGAGAAAATCACCCGGACAGGACGCAAGGTCATCTCCGGGATTTTCTGCCGCCGCGGCGCTACTGCTGCTGTTCGCTCCAGTCATCGGTATCGGACAGGTCGCCCGCGCTAGGAATGCGTTTTTCTTCCGCCGCCCATTCACCTAAGTCAATGAGCTGACAGCGTTTTGAGCAAAATGGCCGAAACGGGCTGCGCTCATTCCAGACCACATTTTTACCGCAGGTCGGGCAGTTAACGGTTGTCTCTTTTGACATCTTTCCTCCTTAACAACAGGCCAGTTCAAAATCAAAGCGCTCGGGGACGATACCGAGCTCGCTGTCCAACGGGAGAAAGCGAATGGCAAAGCGGCTTTTATGGCCAGAAATTTGCGGATACAGCTGGCTGGCAAGATCGAGGCGTAAGCGCAGCAGATCGGCATCATCGCCGTTATCCTGATAAAAACCGTTGAGGCTGGTCTGCTTGCGAAAGGGCGCAGAGTTGCGGATCAAATCGAGGATCAGCACCAGCGCCTGGGTGAGCGGCTGCAGGCTCGCTAACCATCTATCAACCTGCTCGTCGCGATACTCCTGAGGCATATGCAGCCAGATATGCAGCGTGGGCAGATCGAAACTGCAGCAGCCGCCGGGAATGCTCAGACGCTGGCGAACCAGCGCAATTAAACGATCCTCTCGCAGGAACTGACCGATGCGCGGAGCGGACATCAGCGCGCTGCCGGCGTGCTTCAGCTGTTGGCGCAATTCGTCAATACGCCCGCGGTCGACGCCCGGTACTTCTGCCCAGGACTGCAGTTTACGCTGCTGCCGCTCGAGCTCTTTGAGAAGATCCGTCCGCACCTCGCCGCGTTCGAGAACGTCCAGCAGATCGCCCGTATTACGGAAGAAGTGGAGCGCATCCGAGTAGGTGGCGATCGTCGGGTGCACGGAGAGCTGTTGAATCAAAAATTCAATACGCAGCCAGGTGCGCATTTTCTCATTGAGGGGATGTTCAAATAGAACGGGGGTATGCATTACGATTTTTCCTGTGAGGCGGCCTGCGATGCCAGCATTAGATACTTTTCGTGCAGGCGGGCGACATCCGATGCGATGGCATCTGGAGGGCCCATATTTTCAATGACATCATCCGCAGCGGCGAGGCGTTGTTCACGCGTGGCCTGGGCGGCGAGAATGCGTTCTGCGTGCTCACGGCTAACCCGATCGCGCAGTATGGTTCGCGCTATTTGCGTCTCTTTTGCAACATCGACGACCAGCACGCGGTCGGCGTTGGCGACGAGATTGTTTTCGACCAACAGGGGAACGACCCAGAGAACATAGGGAGAGGACGCCGCCTGAATTTGACGGCGGGTTTCCTGCTGAATGAGCGGATGCAGCAGCGCGTTAAGCCAGGTTTTATCTTCAGCGTGAGCGAAGATGCGTTCCCGCAGGCTGCGGCGGTTCAGCGTGCCGTCATCGTTAATCATCTGTTGGCCGAAACGAGCGGCAATCGCCAGTAGCGCAGAGGTTCCAGGCTCGACCACCTGGCGGGCGATAACGTCGGCGTCAATAACGTTAACACCGAGGTGAGAGAATGCATCGGCTACGGTGCTTTTACCGCTACCGATGCCGCCCGTTAACGCTACCGTATACCTCATATACCCCGTTCCTGAAACTGACCATACACACATTGACTTTTCAGCAGCGCCCGCGCTTCACGAGCCGTGACTCTGCGGTGGGTGTCCCGTCAGGCTGCTTCGAGCCGGAAGAGACTTTTACGACGAATACTGGATTGCTTTGTACATATAAATCAAATGGTTAAAAATAACGCTCTGGCCGTTGATTGTCGCGATCGCGCATTTCTCAATTCACCAGGTAAATTTATACGATTGTAGCGTAAAAAAAGTGAAAATCGCAGTCTTGCGCGGTCATGATTCGTGCGTATGATAACGTCACTGGAGTTGTGCTCTCACAATAATGCAATTAACCCCAGGAATTCGCACATGCGTATTGAAGAAGATCTGAAGCTTGGTTTTAAAGACGTTCTTATCCGCCCCAAGCGCTCTACCCTCAAAAGTCGTTCTGATGTTGAACTGGAACGTGAATTCACTTTTAAACATTCTGGTCTCTCCTGGTCTGGCGTGCCGATCATCGCCGCGAATATGGATACCGTCGGTACCTTTGGCATGGCAAAAGCGCTGGCCTCATTCGGGATCCTGACTGCCGTCCATAAGCACTACACCGTAGAAGAGTGGCGCAGCTTTGTGCAGACCACGCCCGCCGATGTGCTGAAGTACGTCATGGTTTCTACCGGCACGTCGGATGTTGATTTCGAAAAAACCAAACAGATCCTGACGCAGAACCCGCAGCTCGGCTTCGTTTGTATTGATGTGGCAAACGGTTATTCCGAGCATTTTGTGCAGTTCGTGGCGAAGGCGCGCGAAGCCTGGCCGCTGAAAACGATCTGCGCGGGTAATGTCGTGACCGGCGAAATGTGCGAAGAGCTGATTCTGTCCGGTGCGGATATCGTGAAGGTCGGCATCGGTCCGGGTTCGGTTTGTACTACCCGCGTGAAAACCGGCGTTGGCTACCCGCAGCTCTCTGCGGTTATCGAATGCGCCGATGCGGCCCACGGCCTGGGCGGTCAGATTGTCAGCGACGGCGGGTGCACTACGCCGGGTGACGTCGCCAAAGCCTTCGGCGGCGGCGCTGATTTCGTCATGCTGGGCGGTATGCTGGCAGGTCACGAAGAGAGCGGCGGCACCGTTGTTGAAGAAAACGGCGAGAAGTTTATGCTGTTCTACGGCATGAGCTCCGAATCCGCGATGACCCGTCACGTTGGCGGCGTTGCTCAGTACCGCGCGGCGGAAGGTAAAACCGTTAAGCTGCCCCTGCGCGGCCCGGTTGAGAACACCGCCCGCGATATTCTCGGCGGCCTGCGCTCTGCCTGCACCTATGTCGGCGCATCTCGTCTAAAAGAGCTGACCAAACGCACGACCTTTATTCGCGTACAGGAACAAGAGAACCGCGTGTTCAACAGCCTGTAATGCCGTTTTGCTGGCGCACCTCCTGCGCCAGCCGCTATCCCCCCATTCCGCTAATGGCGTCGCCCAGATGAAAAATGGGCAAATACATCGCCACCACCAGGATGCCAACGACGGCGCCGGTTATCAGCAGCAGCATCGGTTCCAGCAGCGTGGCCAGGCCCTCTGCCTGGCGGTGCGTGCGTTCGCTATGATGGCGGGCAAGGTTCTCCAGCATGATATCCAGCGACCCTGAAGCCTCCCCGGTGCGGATGAGCTGCAGGCATAGCGGGGTAAATCCCTCACAGTTCGCCAGCGCCTGCCAGATGGCAGTCCCGCGGGCAATCTGCGTATTAACTTGATGGATCCTCTGGCGCCAAAGCGGGCAGCTTAGCGTCTCTTCGACGCTTTCCAGGCCCTGCATAAAGCTGATGCCGGCGCTCTGCGTGAGGGTTAAAACGGTAAATATCTGGCTGAGCCGCTGTCCGCCTATTAGCTTTCCGACTACCGGCAAAGCGTGAAGCAGCCTTTGTCGTCGGAGTAGCCATGAGCGGCGACGATGGGCCAGCCGGTTGAGGAGAAACGGCAGTATCGCCATCAGCAGCAGCAGCGGCCAACTGCCGCTGAGGCCTTCTCCGGCGCTTATCACCACTTTGGTCAGCAGAGGGAGCGGCGTGTTGAACGTCTGGTAGATAGCGGCAAACTCCGGCAGGACAAAAGTGAGCATACCCATTACCACCAGCAGCGCCAGCAGCAGAACGATCAGCGGATAGCGCAGCGCCTTTTTGACCTTTTCGCTCAGCTGCAGCTGTTCCTGCTGCTGACGAGCCAGATGAAAGCAGCAAAGATCCAGCTTACCGGTAAGTTCCCCGGTACGGATCATCGCCAGATAGAGCGGAGGAAACGCCTGCGGCCATCTTTCCAGCGCGCTGGAAAGCGCGATGCCCTGCGCGAGATCCTGAGCCAGCGTTCGCAGCAGCGCCTGCCACTGGGCGCCCGTCTGCTGCTGCGCCAGCAGCTCCAGCCCCTCGGCGAGCGGCAGTCCCGCCTGCAGGAGGGTTGCCAGCTGGTGGATAACCTGACCGCTGTAGCGCGGATGCCAAAGCGCGCTGCGTACCGCGCAGCGGCGGAGCGCGAGGGGGATAATCCGTTCATGCTGCAGCGCCTGCATCGCCTCCTGGCGGGAGCTTTTCCACAGCGAGCCGTGGCACAGCGATCCTTTAGCATCAAGCCCGCGCCAGCGCCAAAGGCGTTCAGTCGCCATGGGGGAGCCCCAGCACGCGGACCACCTCTTCAAAGCAGGTCAGCCCCTGCTCAATGGCCAGGCAGCCGCTTTCAAACAGCGTCGTCATTCCGGCCTCACGCGCCAGGGCCTCAATTTCCACCGCGCTCAGCCCCCGGGAAATAGCCTGCTGCAGCGCGGTGCCTATCGGGAGCACCTCAAATAGCGCCAGGCGCCCATAGTAGCCGTGATAGCAGTGCCGACAGCCCGTCGCCTGCCAGCGGGGCAGCCGACGCGGCCACAGGCTGTGCGGCACGTCAATGCCGCCATCAGCCTTCCGGCGGCAGTGCGGGCAGAGCCTGCGCACCAGGCGCTGGGCAATGACCAGCGATAGCGCGGATGAGAGCATCCAGCAGGCAATCCCCATCTGCTGCAGGCGAATCAGCGTTTCGCTGGTCGAGTTGGTGTGCAGCGTTGAGAGCACGAGGTGTCCGGTTTGCGCCGCTTTGATCGCAATTTCTGCGGTCTCCGCATCGCGGATTTCGCCAACCATAACAACGTCCGGATCCTGACGCAGCAGCGCGCGCAGAACGCTGTTAAAGGTTAGTCCGGATCGCGGGTTGATCTGCGTTTGATTCATGCCAGCGATGGGGATTTCCAGCGGATCCTCTACGCTGCAAATATTAACCTCATCGCGGTTTCGCTTCTGCAGCGCGCTGTAGAGCGTGATGGTCTTACCGCTGCCGGTTGGGCCGGTGACCAGCAGCAGCCCCTGGGGCTGATTGAGCGCCGAGACAAAGGCGGCAAGCTGCTCTGGTGAGAGGCCGAGCGCCTCGAGGTCCAGCGCCTGCTCCACCTGATGCAGCAGGCGCAGAACGATTTTCTCACCGTAGCGACAGGGCAGGGTGGCGATGCGAAATGAGACCGATTGTCCCGAGAGCGTCTGAGTAAACTGACCGTCCTGCGGCAGGCGGTGTTCGGCAATATCAAGGTTCCCGAGCACCTTAAGCCGCGCCGTTATCGGCAGCGCCAGTTCGGCGGCGAGCGGCGCGAGCGGATGGAGCACCCCGTCGACCCGCAGGCGTATGCGCAGGCTACTTTCACCAGGCTCGACGTGGATATCAGATGCGCGCTGGCGCAGCGCCTGCTCCAGAATTTGCTTAACCTGGTCGATGACGCCGGTCGGTGCTTCGCCGCTGGCGGCAGATGGCCCGGGCTGTGCGGACGACTGCTGGCGCTGATTCATTTTTTCCTGGCTCCAGCACTCGATATCGATCCGCTTTTGCGTGGCAAAGCGCAGCGCCTCCATCAGCTCAGGCGGCGGAGAGTCTACGACCGCGATGGAGAGGGTTTGCTCATCGCTGTTAAGCACCAGGGCATGGTAGCGCTGGCAGAGGGCGGTCAATTTTTCGGCTTTCATCGCGATGGCCTCAGTTAAAGCGGAAGACGTCTTCACACGCCTGCTTGAGGGCGCTGCCGCTGGCGATGTCGCACTCTCTTTGCCAGCCGGTAATGCCATTTGCGCTATCCCAGCCCGGCGTCATGGTGACGCGTAGCCCGTTGAGGCTCTCCTGCCCGCTGAGCGTGACGACGCCTTGCGCCACGGTCAGGGCGGAAACGTAGCGCGTGGTGGCGGGCGCGGGAATGCCGTTGCTGCCGCCGTCGCAGCTTGCGAGGCCGCCGTGCTCAAGGGCGCAGAGCTCCACCGCCGTGCGGTAGGGAATAAAGGTTTGCAGCATGTCGGTGAGCGCCGCCTTGCGCAGATAGTTCTGGTAGGCGGGAATACCGATGGCGCTGAGAATGGCGATAATGCCAATCACCACCATGAGTTCGATAAGGGTAAAGCCGCGTTGTTTGTCCATCGTTTGCTCCTTATTAGCGTCGGGAGCACTGTGGCGGTCTGCGGGGAGGATGACGAGCGGTAAATGAGCGCTCAGGAAGCGGCTTCCCGGGCTTTCTCTACTTATTACAGGGTGAGGGCAAAGCGCTGAGATCGCCCTCGCAAAGCGTGCGCCCCGGCAGGCGAGCCGTGCCGGGGCGGAGCGTTAGCGGAAACGCATCGACAGGTCGAGCGCGCGGACGTGTTTGGTCAGGGCGCCAACGGAGATGTAATCGACGCCGGTTTCGGCAAACTCACGGATCGTCTCGAAGGTGACGTTGCCGGAGACTTCCAGCGCGGCCTGGCCGCTGGTGCGCTTCACCGCTTCGCGCATCAGGTCGGGGGTGAAGTTATCGAGCATGATGATATCGGCCCCGGCCTTCAGGGCTTCATCCAGCTCATCAAGGGATTCAACCTCAACTTCTACCGGCACGTCCGGATGCAGCCAGAAGGCCTTCTCGACGGCCTGGCGCACGGAGCCGGAGGCAATAATGTGGTTCTCTTTGATCAGGAAGGCATCGAACAGCCCCAGGCGGTGGTTTGCGCCGCCCCCGCACAGGACGGCATATTTCAGCGCGGTGCGCAGGCCGGGCAGGGTTTTACGGGTATCGAGCAGCTGGGTTTTGGTGCCCGCCAGCAGATCCACGTAGCGGCGCACCTCGCTGGCGACCCCGGATAGGGTCTGCACGAAGTTCAGCGCGGTGCGCTCGCCGGTCAGAAGAAGGCGGGAAGGGCCCTGCAGCTCAAACAGCGGCTGATCCGCCTTGACCGCGTCGCCATCGTCAACCAGCCAGGTGACGCTGACGTCATCGCCGGCCAGCTGAATAAAGACCTCTTCCACCCAGCGCTTGCCGCAAAACACGCCGTCTTCGCGCGTAATGACCACCGCGTGCGAGCGTGCGCTTTCCGGCAATAATTGCGCGCTAATATCGTTGTTAGCGTCAACTTCGCCGCCTAAATCTTCGCGCAGGGACTGGGCTACGGCATCGGTAATATCGAGGTTAATACGTTCCAGCAGCGCGTCACGGCGGCGGTCGGGGTTGTAGCGACGAGGCGACATGATAAAGCTCCAGATAGATAAGATTCAGAAGTGGGAAACATGCTAACCTGAACGGCGTTTCTACACCATATACTCTTCATCCTTCAGGCTATTGCAGCGTTGGCGTGCCTGCGCTGTAGAGGTTGAGGCGCGGCACCGCTCCTTTGCTAAAGGGCGGGCAGGTCGAATTGGCGGATGGCGCATTTTCTGCCCGCCGGCAGCGGCGATCGGCCCCGAACGAATTTGTGTATGATAATCGGCATCCCTGGCCATGGGCGGCCCGGGAGCATGCGTTAGTGAAAGGAGACTCCGCAATGCAGTTGAACGGAGGATGGCTGGTGGGCGCGCGTCGGGTTCCTTCGCCGCACCATGATTGCCGCCCGGATGATGAAACCCCCTCTCTGCTGGTGGTGCATAATATTAGCCTGCCGCCGGGTGAATTTGGCGGTCCGTGGATTGACGCTCTGTTCAGCGGCACGCTCGATCCCACCGCGCATCCCTATTTTGCCGGGATCGCTCAGCTGCGGGTTTCGGCGCATTGTCTGATTCGCCGCGATGGTGAAATCGTGCAGTATGTGCCTTTCGATAAGCGCGCGTGGCATGCCGGCGTCTCCTGCTATCAGGGGCGCGAGCGCTGCAACGACTTCTCTATTGGTATTGAGCTGGAAGGAACGGATACGCTGGCTTATACCGACGCGCAGTATCAGCAGCTGGCCGCGGTTACGCGGCAGCTGACCGCGCTGTATCCGGCCATTGCTGAAAACATGACCGGCCATAGCGATATCGCGCCGGTGCGTAAAACGGATCCCGGCCCGGCGTTTGACTGGGCAAAATTTCGCGGTCTGCTGACCGCTTCGTCAGATAAGGAGATGCCATGACGTTGTTTTCTACGCTGCTGGTTCTCATCGCCGAACGCCTGTTTAAGCTGGGCGAGCACTGGCAGCTCGATCATCGCCTCGAGGTCCTGTTCCGTCGCGTGAAGCACTTCTCGCTTTTCGGCACGCTGCTGATGGCGGCGGTGGCGATGGTCGCGGTATACATTATTCAGCGCCTGCTGCAGGGCGTGCTGTTTAACGTCCCGCTGCTGGTGTTCTGGATCCTGCTTGGCCTGCTGTGCATTGGCGCTGGCAAAGTCCGTCTGCACTATCACGCCTACCTGAAGGCCGCTTCCCGCAACGATAAGCATGCCTGCGACGCGATGGCCAGCGAGCTGACGCTTATCCACGGCGTCCCGCCGGGCTGCGACAATCGCGAATACCTCAGCGAACTGCAGAATGCGCTGCTGTGGATCAACTACCGCTACTACCTTGCGCCGCTGTTCTGGTTTGTGGTCGGCGGGCCGTGGGGCCCGATCACGCTGATTGGCTACAGCGTTCTGCGCGCATGGCAGTCGTGGCTGGCCCGCTATCAAACGCCGCACCACCGTTTACAGTCAGGAATTGACGGCATTTTGCACGTCGTGGACTGGGTGCCGGTGCGGCTGGTTGGCGTGGTTTACGCGCTGGTTGGTCACGGGGAGAAGGCGCTACCCGCCTGGTTCGCCTCGCTGGGCGATCGCCATTCGTCGCAGTACCAGGTGCTAACGCGCCTGGCGCAGTTCTCGCTCGCCCGCGAGCCGCATGTCGACAAGGTCGAGACGCCAAAGGCCGCCGTCTCAATGGCCAAGAAAACGTCGCTGGTGGTGGTGGTGATTATGGCCCTGCTAACGATTTACGGCACGCTGATTTAAGCGCCCGCCCGGCGGCGAGCGAGACGCTTAGTCTGTATCCGCAGGCGGGATGCCAAAATCAGGCATCCCGTTTTTTTGCCAGACGATCCGCTTCAGCCGCGTATGGCGATTAGGGTCGTACAGCGGGTCGCCTTCAATTTCGGTGTAGCTTCGCGCGTGATACACCAGCACGTCTTCCCCTTCCTCCGTTTGCGTAAAGGCGTTGTGCCCGGGACCATATTGACGGTTCTCATCGCTGGTGCAAAACACCGGCTGCGGCGATTTATGCCAGTTCTCCGGCCGCAGCGGGTCGGCCTGACGGTCGATCCACAGCAGCCCCATGCAGTAGTTCTCATCCGTGGCGCTGGCGGAGTAGCTCACGAACAGTTTGTCCTCATGAAACAGCGCCGCCGGGCCCTCGTTCACCAGAAAACCGCGGCACTCCCAGCCAAACTCCGGCTTACTCAGCATCACGGGATCGCCTTTCAGCGTCCATGGGTTTTCCAGCTCTGCCAGATACAGGTTCGAGTTGCCGTCGATATGCGGGGCCTTTTGCGCCCAGAGATACCACTGCTTTCCCTGATGACGGAAGGTGGTGGCATCCAGCGCAAAGGTGTCAAAGGGCGTTTTCACCCGACCTTTTTCTCTCCACCTGCCGGTCAGCGGATCGCCGTCATCGCATTCAAGCACGAACATGCGGTGCTGGAACATGCCCAGCGCGTCGAGGTCGTGGGTATGGGTCGCCGCGAAGTAGATGTACCATTTCCCGTCAATTTCATGCAGTTCCGGCGCCCAAATCAGCTGGCTCATCGGGCCGCTTTCCGGCTTGCGCCAGACGACCACCGGCGGCGCCTCGCGCAGGCCCTCCAGCGTTGCGGCGCGGCGGATCTCCAGCCGGTCATACTCCGGGACCGAAGCTATAAAATAGTAGTGCTGCCGATGGCGCAGAATAAACGGGTCCGCGCGCTGTTCAATAAACGGATTCGGCCAGTTGTTCATCAGGCTTTCCTTATCTGTTCGCTGGTTTTGAGGTCCTGAAGTTCGTTCAGCTCGCCGTAGTTGACGCGGCGTTTCTCGAGGTCGGCCTGGATTTGGCTCATAAACTCGCGATTCACTTTTAGCATCCTCACCACCCCTGCGGTCAGCAGATAGCCGATGCCCGGAATAATGCTGAACAGCAGGACAATGCCGTTTACGGCGGAGGCGCTTTGCTCTTTGGCCCCGGAATCATAGCCGTACCAGGAGAGCAGGAAGCCGACCATCGCCCCGGCTACCGCCAGCCCAACCTTCAGGAAGAAGAGGTTGCCGGAGAAGCTAATGCCGGTGATGCGTTTGCCGGTTTTCCACTCGCCGTAGTCATCAACGTCGGCCATCAGCGACCAGTGCAGCGGCGATGGGATCTGATGGAGGATGTTAAGCAGGAAGTAGAGCACCATAATCATCGTGGTGGCGTGCGGGTCGAAGAAGTAGAAGGCGCAGGAGAAGATAGCCAGCGCGATGTTGGTCCAGAAAAATACCTGCAGCTTGCACCAGCGGTCGGTCAGCACCTTGGCCAGCATACTGCCGATCATCATCCCGACGACGCCGAGGCTGATAAACAGGGTCGCGAAGTGGGTGCTTTGCTGCATCACCCAGGTTACGTAATACATGGTGGCGGCCATACGGATAAAGCCAGGACAGACGTTGCACAGCGTCAGCAGCAGAATGCGTACCCACTGGTCATTTTTCCAGACGTCTTTGAAATCCTTCTTTAGTTCATCATTGGTTTGCACCGCCGGACGCACGCGCTCACGTACCGTGGCGAAACAGAATAAAAACATGCACATGCCGATAAGCGCCAGCACGGTCATCGCCATCTGGTAGCCTTTGGCTTTATCGGCGCCGCCGAACCAGTCCGCCATCGGCAGGAGCGTTAACGACAGCAGCAGCGTGGCAATGCCGACCATCACAAAGCGGTAGGACTGGCAGGCAACGCGCTCCCTGGGGTCATTAGTAATGACGCTGCCCAGCGAGCAGTAGGGAATATTGATGGCGGTATAGGTCAGCGATAGCAGGAAGTAGGTGACGAAGGCATAGATAACCTTGCTGTTATACGTCCACTCGGGCGTGGTGAACATCAGGACGCTAAACAGGGCGTAGGGGAAGGCTATCCACAGCAGCCACGGGCGAAAGCGGCCATATTTGCTGCGGGTGCGGTCGGCCATCGCCCCCATGATGGGGTCGGTCACGGCGTCAATAACGCGCACCGAGAGCAGCAATACGCCGACCAGCGCCGGAGCAAGGCCGAATATATCGGTATAAAAATAGTTAACAAACAGCATGATGGCGCCGAAAATGATGTTACATCCGGCATCGCCCATCCCATAGCCAATCTTTTCTTTAACTGAAAGCTTATTGTCTGCCATCTGGAGATCCTCCCCGTTGCGGTATGGAAGGATTATTTGCTGATATGTTGTTAAATGCGTTGCAGTATCAGGTTAACGATATGGACAAAACGACTGATGCAGGGGAAGTGTGAGGTGGGTAACAGTGCTCTGTGCCCGCAACGATGCGGCGGGCACAGAGTTTGGAGATGTATTAATGTGCTTTTACGGCGCTGGCGTTTCTTTGTTTGAGCAGGTAGCCGACGCCGAGAACGGCAATCCACACCGGGATCAGGTAGACGGAAATGGCCATGCCCGGGGTGATTAGCATGATGACCAGTACCGCGACCATGAACAGCAGGCAGATCCAGTTACCGACCGGGTAGAACAGGGCCGGGAAGCGGGAAACCACGCCCTGCTGCTGTTTTGCGCGACGGAACTTGATGTGCGCCAGGCTGATCATTGCCCAGTTAATCACCAGGGCAGAGACAACCAGCGCCATCAGCAGACCAAACGCTGATTCAGGAGCGAGGTAGTTAATCAGCACGCACAGCGCGGTCACCACGGCGGAAACCAGGATGGTATTCACCGGTACGCCGCGCTTGTCGACGTTCATCAGCGCTTTCGGCGCGTTGCCCTGCTGGGCAAGGCCAAACAGCATCCGGCTGTTGCAGTAAACGCAGCTGTTATACACCGACAGCGCGGCGGTCAGTACCACCACGTTGAGCGCGTTAGCAACGAAGGTATCTCCCAGTTCGTGGAAGATCAGCACAAACGGGCTGGTGTCTGCGGTTACGCGGGTCCACGGCAGCAGAGAGAGCAGTACCGCCAGCGAGCCCACGTAGAAGATCAGAATACGGTAGATAACCTGATTGGTGGCTTTGGGAATGCTCTGCTCCGGGTTATCCGCTTCCGCCGCGGTGATCCCTACCAGCTCCAGGCCGCCAAACGAGAACATGATGATGGCCATCATCATCACCAGCCCGGTGAAGCCGTGCGGCAGGAAACCGCCCTGATCCCACAGGTTGCGGACGGTTGCCTGCGGGCCGCCGTTGCCGCTGAACAGCAGCCAGCCGCCGAACAGAATCATCGCCACAACGGCAACGACTTTAATAATGGCGAACCAGAACTCCATCTCGCCGAAGACCTTCACGTTGGTGAGGTTGATGGCGTTAATGGCAACGAAGAAGATAGCTGCAGAAACCCAGGTTGGGATCTCGGGCCACCAGAACTGGACGTATTTTCCGACCGCGGTCAGTTCCGCCATGGCGACCAGAACGTACAGCACCCAGTAGTTCCAGCCGGAGGCAAAGCCGGCAAAACCGCCCCAGTACTTATAGGCGAAATGACTGAATGACCCTGCCACCGGCTCTTCCACAACCATCTCACCGAGCTGGCGCATAATCAGAAAAGCAATAAAACCGGCGATGGCATAGCCAAGGATAATACCGGGACCTGCTGACTGGATAACGGACGCGCTGCCCAGAAACAGGCCGGTACCGATAGCGCCGCCCAGAGCAATAAGCTGTATATGGCGGTTTTTCAGGCCGCGCTTTAGCCGATCGCCTTGCTGTTGACCTTCCATCATGAAACCTCGTGTGTGGTTATTTTGCGTTTACGCTTCATCCTTCAGGCTGTTGCTTTATTGTCATTGTCGGTCCCTGCCAGATAGCATAGCTATCCCTATTGCTGAGAGTTGATGACCAGCCCTGTTATGCATGATTCTGCGTCAACATTATTGTGTTGTGTAATTATGAAATTCCGTTTCTGTATTAATTTCTTTACGCAAGGCGGAATATAAAATCACTAAAAGGCCTTTTGTATCATGGAGAATAGTGATAAGTGCGGGCGAATGCACCTGCTTTATGAAGGGGTGATGACGAAGCGAACAAAAAGAAACCATTTGTAAATAGGTCGGCGACGGGCGCTTTTAACCCTTAATGACTAACAACGCAATAAAACTGAATATAAAGACGCATTTTGGCCTGTTGAATCGGTTCAGATAGCCTGTTTTACGTTTCACAAAAGTTAACGCTACCTCCAACGGGGTAAAGACATCATTTGTGAGAAGTTACAATTCTGAAATGTTATTTCTGTAAGGTTGTTAAAATATGCCGGGTTTACTGATTTCAATCAAAACCTGTATGGACAGAAGGTGAATACTTTGTTACTTTACCGCTACGAACTGCGAATTGGTAAGACCAATTGACTCCGGGCTAATGGCAGAGACAGGGAATATGGCCTACAGCAAAATCCGCCAACCAAAACTATCTGATGTGATTGAGCAGCAGCTAGAGTTTTTAATCCTTGAGGGGACGTTGCGCCCCGGTGAAAAACTCCCGCCTGAACGCGAACTGGCTAAACAGTTCGACGTTTCCCGTCCCTCGCTGCGTGAGGCGATTCAACGCCTCGAAGCCAAGGGCCTGTTGCTTCGTCGCCAGGGCGGTGGAACTTTTGTACAAAGCAGCCTGTGGCAGAGCTTCAGCGACCCGCTGGTAGAGCTCCTGTCCGATCACCCTGAATCACAATTCGATCTGCTGGAAACCCGTCACGCGCTTGAAGGCATCGCGGCTTATTACGCGGCGCTGCGCAGCAATGATGCTGACCGCGAACGTATTCGCGAGCTGCATCAGGCCATTGAACGGGCCCAGCAGTCCGGCGATCTTGACGCCGAATCCGATGCCGTCGTCCAGTATCAAATTGCCGTCACCGAAGCGGCGCATAATGTTGTGCTGCTGCATCTGCTACGCTGCATGGAGCCGATGCTGGCGCAAAACGTTCGTCAGAACTTTGAATTGTTGTACGCCCGTCGGGAAATGCTCCCGCAGGTCAGCAATCATCGCACGCGTATTTTCGAGGCGATAATCGCCGGGGAGCCGGAGCAGGCGCGTGAAGCGTCGCATCGACACCTGGCATTCATTGAAGAAATTTTGCTGGATCGTAGCCGTGAGGAGAGTCGTCGAGAACGCTCACTGCGTCGTTTACAGCAACGGAAAGATGAGAACTCCGGTTCTTAAGCGCCATTTTTTAGAGCGCGGCAACTAAACGCAGAACCTGTCTTATTGCGCTTTTAGTTTCAGTTGCCCTAAATAATTCGGCTTGTATCGCGGCGGCAAGCGTCGGAATCCCCGGGAGCATAGCTAACTATGTGACCGGGGTGAGGACGAGAAGCCAACAATGATACAAGCCGAAGTATGACGGGCAAAGAGTGCAATGGGACAGGTTCCAGATTAATCAACGATTAGATAGATAAGGAATACCCCCCATGTCAGAACGTTTACCAAATGACGTGGATCCGATCGAAACTCGCGACTGGCTACAGGCGATCGAATCGGTCATCCGTGAAGAAGGTGTTGAGCGCGCTCAGTATCTGATTGACCAACTCCTTTCTGAAGCCCGCAAAGGCGGGGTGAAGGTTGCTGCTGGCACATCTACTGGCAGTTACGTCAACACTATTGCCGTTGAAGATGAACCGGAATACCCGGGGAATCTCGATCTGGAACGTCGCATTCGTTCTGCGATTCGCTGGAACGCCATCATGACCGTTCTGCGCGCATCGAAAAAGGATCTTGAGCTGGGCGGCCACATGGCTTCCTTCCAGTCCTCCGCGACCTTCTATGAAGTGTGCTTCAACCACTTCTTCCGTGCGCGCAACGAGCAGGATGGCGGCGACCTGGTTTACTTCCAGGGCCACATCTCTCCGGGCGTCTACGCACGTGCGTTCCTCGAAGGTCGTCTGACTGAAGAGCAGATGAACAACTTCCGTCAGGAAGTGCATGGCAAAGGCCTCTCTTCCTACCCGCACCCGAAACTGATGCCGACCTTCTGGCAGTTCCCGACCGTATCCATGGGTCTGGGCCCAATCGGTGCAATCTACCAGGCTAAATTCCTGAAATATCTGGAACACCGTGGCCTGAAAGATACTTCCAAACAAACCGTTTACGCCTTCCTGGGCGACGGCGAGATGGATGAGCCGGAATCTAAAGGCGCTATCACCATCGCGACCCGTGAAAAACTGGATAACCTGGTCTTCGTCATCAACTGCAACCTGCAGCGTCTGGACGGCCCGGTCACCGGTAACGGCAAAATCATTAACGAACTGGAAGGCATCTTTGCCGGTGCTGGCTGGAACGTTATCAAGGTTATCTGGGGCGGCCGCTGGGATGAGCTGCTGCGTAAAGACACCAGCGGTAAGCTGATTCAGCTGATGAACGAAACCGTTGATGGCGACTACCAGACCTTCAAATCCAAAGACGGTGCCTACGTTCGCGAGCACTTCTTCGGTAAATATCCGGAAACCGCAGCGCTGGTTGCCGACTGGACTGACGAGCAGATCTGGGCCCTGAACCGCGGTGGTCACGATCCGAAGAAAGTCTTCGCTGCACTGAAAAAAGCGCAGGAAACCACCGGTAAAGCTACCGTTATCCTGGCCCATACCATCAAAGGTTACGGCATGGGTGATACCGCTGAAGGTAAAAACATCGCTCACCAGGTGAAGAAAATGAACATGGACGGCGTACGCTACGTCCGCGATCGTTTCAACGTGCCGGTTGCCGATGCTGATATCGAAAAACTGCCGTACGTGACCTTCCCGGAAGGTTCCGAAGAGCATACCTATCTGCACGCCCAGCGTGAGAAACTCCACGGCTACCTGCCGACCCGTCAGCCTAACTTCGATGAGAAGCTGGAGCTGCCGACCCTGGGAGATTTCGGTCCGCTGCTGGAAGAGCAGAACAAAGAGATTTCTACCACTATCGCCTTCGTTCGTGCCCTGAACGTGATGCTGAAGAACAAGTCCATTAAAGACCGCCTCGTGCCGATCATCGCCGATGAAGCGCGTACCTTTGGTATGGAAGGCCTGTTCCGTCAGATTGGTATCTACAGCCCGAACGGTCAGCAGTACACCCCGCAGGACCGTGAGCAGGTTGCTTACTATAAAGAAGACGAGAAAGGTCAGATCCTGCAGGAAGGTATCAACGAACTGGGTGCCGGCGCATCCTGGCTGGCTGCTGCGACCTCTTACAGCACCAACAACCTGCCGATGATCCCGTTCTACATCTACTACTCCATGTTCGGGTTCCAGCGTATCGGTGACCTGTGCTGGCAGGCTGGCGATCAGCAGGCTCGCGGCTTCCTGGTCGGCGGGACTTCCGGTCGTACCACGCTGAACGGCGAAGGTCTGCAGCACGAAGATGGTCACAGCCATATTCAGTCTCTGACTATCCCGAACTGTATCTCTTACGATCCGTCTTACGCGTACGAAGTTGCCGTCATCATGCACGATGGCCTGGAGCGTATGTACGGTGAGAAACAAGAGAACGTTTACTACTACATCACCACGCTGAACGAAAACTACCACATGCCGGCCATGCCGGAAGGCGTTGAGGAAGGTATCCGTAAAGGTATCTACAAACTCGACACCCTTGAAGGTAGCAAAGGTAAAGTTCAGCTGCTGGGCTCCGGTTCTATCCTGCGTCACGTGCGTGAAGCAGCAGAGATTCTGGCGAAAGACTACGGCGTAGGTTCTGACGTCTACAGCGTAACTTCCTTCACCGAGCTGGCGCGCGATGGCCAGGACTGTGAGCGTTGGAACATGCTGCACCCGCTGGAAACCCCGCGTGTACCGTACATCGCTCAGGTGATGAACGACGCACCGGCCGTAGCGTCTACTGACTATATGAAACTGTTCGCCGAGCAGGTTCGTACCTATGTACCGGCTGATGATTACCGCGTACTGGGTACCGACGGCTTTGGTCGCTCTGACAGCCGTGAAAACCTGCGTCACCACTTCGAAGTAGATGCTTCCTACGTGGTTGTTGCGGCGCTGGGCGAACTGGCTAAACGTGGTGAAATCGATAAGAAAGTTGTGGCAGAAGCAATCGCCAAATTTAACATCGATGCAGATAAAGTTAACCCGCGTCTGGCGTAAGAGGTAAGAGAATAATGGCTATCGAAATCAACGTACCGGATATCGGGGCAGATGAAGTTGAAATCACCGAAATCCTGGTCAAAGTTGGCGACAAAGTTGAAGCTGAACAGTCGCTGATCACCGTAGAGGGTGACAAAGCCTCTATGGAAGTCCCGTCTCCGCAGGCTGGCGTCGTTAAAGAGATTAAAGTCTCCGTTGGCGACAAAACCGAGACCGGTAAACTTATCATGATTTTCGATTCCGCCGATGGTGCAGCAGCCGCTGCACCTGCGCAGGAAGAGAAAGCAGCAGCGCCAGCTCCGGCCGCTGCACCGGCTGTGGCCGCGGCGAAAGACGTACACGTGCCTGATATCGGCGGCGACGAAGTAGAAGTCACCGAGATCATGGTTAAAGTGGGCGACACCGTTACGGCTGAACAGTCTCTGATTACCGTTGAAGGCGACAAAGCGTCAATGGAAGTCCCGGCACCGTTCGCGGGTACCGTGAAAGAGATTAAAATCAGCGCTGGCGACAAAGTCTCCACCGGCTCGCTGATCATGGTCTTCGAAGTGGCGGGTGCGGCACCTGCCGCAGCGGCAGCACCGGCACAGGCGGCCGCTCCGGCGGCAGCGGCTCCGGCTGGCGCGAAAGACGTTAACGTACCGGATATCGGCGGTGACGAAGTTGAAGTGACCGAAGTGATGGTGAAAGTGGGCGACAAAGTTGCCGCTGAACAGTCACTGATCACCGTAGAGGGTGACAAAGCCTCGATGGAAGTTCCGGCACCGTTCGCGGGCACCGTGAAAGAGATCAAAATCAGCACCGGCGACAAAGTCTCCACCGGCTCGCTGATTATGGTCTTCGAAGTTGAAGGCGCGGCGCCTGCTGCGGCTCCGGCGGCAGCTGCTCCGGCACCTGCAGCGGCTGCACCGGCTCCGGCTGCGAAAGCGGCGGCCCCTGCGGCGAAAGCTGAAGGCAAATCCGAGTTCGCTGAGAATGATGCCTACGTCCATGCGACTCCGCTGATCCGCCGCCTGGCGCGCGAATTTGGCGTGAACCTGGCGAAAGTGAAAGGCTCCGGTCGTAAAGGCCGCATCCTGCGCGAAGACGTCCAGGCCTACGTGAAAGATGCCGTTAAGCGCGCTGAGTCTGCGCCTGCTGCCGCTACCGGCGGCGGTATCCCGGGCATGCTGCCGTGGCCGAAAGTGGACTTCAGCAAGTTTGGTGAAGTTGAAGAAGTTGAGCTGGGCCGTATCCAGAAAATCTCTGGTGCTAACCTGAGCCGTAACTGGGTGATGATCCCGCACGTTACGCACTTCGACAAAACCGACATCACTGACCTCGAAGCGTTCCGTAAGCAGCAGAACGCGGAAGCTGAGAAGCGTAAGCTGGACGTGAAATTCACCCCGGTGGTCTTCATCATGAAAGCGGTTGCCGCTGCGCTTGAGCAGATGCCTCGCTTCAACAGCTCCCTGTCCGAAGATGCGCAGCGTCTGACGCTGAAAAAGTACATCAACATCGGTGTTGCGGTTGATACGCCTAATGGTCTGGTTGTTCCGGTCTTCAAAGACGTGAACAAGAAGAGCATTACCGAGCTGTCTCGTGAACTGACTGTGATCTCTAAGAAAGCGCGTGACGGTAAGCTGACCGCTGGCGAAATGCAGGGCGGTTGCTTTACCATCTCCAGCATCGGCGGCCTGGGTACCACCCACTTCGCACCGATTGTTAACGCGCCGGAAGTGGCTATCCTCGGTGTGTCCAAATCCGCGATGGAACCGGTATGGAATGGTAAAGAGTTCGTTCCGCGTCTGATGATGCCGATCTCTCTGTCCTTCGACCACCGCGTGATCGACGGTGCTGATGGTGCTCGCTTTATTACCATCATCAACAACACCCTGAGCGATATTCGCCGCCTGGTGATGTAAGCGAAAAGCCGGCCTGACGGCCGGCTTTTTTCTGGTAACCTCGCGCGCGTTTTGGGGTTATCGGCAATAAAGGACAAAATCGTTTGCCGTTTGTTGTTTCAAAATTGTTAACAATTTTGTAAAATGCACGCGGATAGAACGTCCCGGTGGATATAAGGGTATTAATATACATACCCTATGGATTTCTGGATGCAGCAAGGCAGCAAGCGCCAGAATCCCCAGGAGCTTACTCAAGTAAGCGGCTGGGGGGAAGGCGTGAAGCTAACGCAGTTGCGGCCTGAAAGACGACGGGTATGACCGCCGGATACTAACTACAGAGGTCATGATGAGTACTGAAATCAAAACTCAGGTCGTGGTACTTGGGGCTGGTCCCGCAGGTTATTCTGCTGCCTTCCGTTGCGCTGACTTAGGTCTGGAAACCGTCATCGTCGAACGTTACAGCACCCTGGGCGGTGTTTGTCTGAACGTCGGCTGTATCCCTTCTAAAGCGCTGCTGCACGTTGCTAAAGTTATCGAAGAAGCGAAAGCGCTGGCCGAACACGGTATTGTTTTCGGTGAGCCGAAAACCGATATCGACAAAATTCGTACCTGGAAAGAGAAAGTTATCACTCAGCTGACCGGCGGTCTGGCCGGAATGGCCAAAGGCCGTAAAGTGAAAGTGGTAAACGGTCTGGGTAAATTTACCGGGGCTAACACCCTGGAAGTTGAAGGCGAAAACGGCAAAACCGTGATCAACTTCGACAACGCGATCATCGCGGCGGGTTCCCGTCCGATCGAACTGCCGTTCATTCCGCATGAAGATCCGCGCGTGTGGGACTCCACCGACGCCCTCGAACTGAAATCCGTACCTAAGCGCCTGCTGGTTATGGGTGGCGGTATCATCGGTCTGGAAATGGGTACCGTTTACCATGCGCTGGGTTCAGAGATTGACGTGGTTGAAATGTTCGACCAGGTTATCCCGGCTGCCGATAAAGACGTGGTGAAAGTCTTCACTAAACGCATCAGCAAGAAGTTCAACCTGATGCTGGAAACTAAAGTGACCGCCGTTGAAGCAAAAGAAGACGGCATCTACGTTTCCATGGAGGGCAAAAAAGCCCCGGCTGAAGCGCAGCGTTACGACGCCGTGCTGGTGGCTATCGGCCGCGTACCGAACGGTAAAAACCTCGATGCGGGCAAAGCCGGCGTTGAAGTTGACGAACGCGGCTTCATCCGCGTTGATAAGCAGCTGCGTACCAACGTACCGCACATCTTCGCTATCGGCGATATCGTGGGTCAGCCGATGCTGGCGCACAAAGGCGTTCACGAAGGTCACGTTGCCGCAGAAGTTATTTCTGGCCTGAAGCACTACTTCGACCCGAAAGTGATCCCGTCAATCGCCTATACCGAACCGGAAGTTGCCTGGGTTGGTCTGACCGAGAAAGAAGCGAAAGAGAAAGGCATCAGCTACGAAACTGCCACCTTCCCGTGGGCAGCATCCGGCCGTGCGATCGCTTCCGATTGTGCAGACGGTATGACCAAACTGATCTTCGACAAAGAGACCCACCGTGTTATCGGCGGCGCGATTGTCGGCACCAACGGCGGCGAGCTGCTGGGTGAGATCGGTCTGGCTATCGAAATGGGTTGTGACGCAGAAGACATCGCTCTGACCATCCACGCGCACCCGACTCTGCACGAGTCCGTTGGCCTGGCGGCAGAAGTCTTCGAAGGTAGCATCACCGACCTGCCGAACGCGAAAGCGAAGAAAAAGTAACTTTTTCTTTCCGGCAAAAAGCATAAGCGGCTCTGTGAGCCGCTTTTTTTATGCCTGATGTTTAGATCTGTGTCTGCGTTAATAACCTGCTACAGGTTATAGATACTTTGACAATAATTACTAAGTAAACTTATAGCTGGTTAATTATTAGTGGGGTGGGTTATGAAACGCTTTTTAACAACGACGTTGTTAGCGGCAACGCTGGCATCCGCTATGGCCTGTGCCGCCGATCCTTCCATTCCGTGGGCTGACAACAGCGGCGGCACGGAAAATACGCATATTGCCACGATGGGGCAGAACCTGAATACGCAGCACCAGGCGATCAGCAAAACGAGTGAAGGCGTCTGGGCGGCGAACTCGGGCAGCATCAAGAGCGATGAAGCCGCACTGAGCAGCACGAAGCCGGCATTTAGCGGCTACCCGCAGCTGATGCCCCATCAGGGCTAAAATCGTTTCAGCTTCTCAGCGCCCGGCGCGGGATGAGGCGCCGGGCATATTTTATGCTTTTTTCCTGAAAGGGCGCGCCAGCCGCAAGGCGGGATGAAGCGGCTGATTTTGCCGGAAGAGGGGTCAGCCGCCGGCAGCAACATGAAATTTATATACCGGGAAACCGGTGTAAAGGCTGTAAAATCCTGCCCTTAACGATTCAGCTAATTTTTAATGTTGCTTTTTTGTAAACAGATTAACACCTCGCCAAAATCCTGCTATGCTGCCGACGCGGTATCGGGCATTTACCCTACAAACTGCTGTCTCACAGGAGCGTGAAGAGAATCGCCTACCGCATTTTACAATGAGAGCGAGGAGAACCGTCGTGCTAGAAGAATACCGTAAGCACGTAGCTGAGCGTGCAGCCGTTGGGATTGTTGCCAAACCCTTAGATGCAACCCAAATGGCCGCGCTGGTAGAACTGCTGAAAAACCCGCCAGCGGGTGAAGAAGAATTCCTGTTAGACCTGTTAATTAACCGCGTACCGCCGGGCGTCGACGAAGCCGCCTACGTTAAAGCCGGATTCCTTGCCGCCATCACCAAAGGTGAAGCGACCTCCCCACTGGTTACCCCTGAAAAAGCCGTTGAACTGCTGGGCACCATGCAGGGCGGTTACAACATTCATCCGCTGATTGACGCGCTGGACGATGCCAAACTGGCTCCGATTGCCGCGAAAGCGCTGTCCCATACGCTGCTGATGTTCGATAACTTCTATGATGTAGAAGAGAAAGCGAAAGCGGGTAACGAACACGCTAAGCAGGTGATGCAATCCTGGGCCGACGGCGAGTGGTTCCTGAGCCGCCCGCAGCTGGCGGAAAAAATCACCGTCACCGTTTTCAAAGTTACCGGTGAAACCAACACCGATGACCTTTCCCCGGCGCCGGACGCCTGGTCCCGCCCGGATATCCCCCTGCACGCGCTGGCGATGCTGAAAAACGCCCGTGAAGGCATCGAACCGGATCAGCCGGGAGCGGTTGGCCCGATCAAGCAAATTGAAGCGCTGCAGAAAAAAGGCTTCCCGCTGGCCTACGTTGGCGACGTTGTCGGTACCGGCTCTTCGCGTAAATCCGCCACCAACTCGGTGCTGTGGTTTATGGGCGACGATATCCCGAACGTGCCGAACAAGCGCGGCGGCGGCCTGTGCCTTGGCGGGAAAATTGCACCAATCTTCTTTAACACTATGGAAGATGCGGGCGCGCTGCCGATTGAAGTGGACGTCAACGACCTGAATATGGGCGACGTCATTGACGTTTACCCGTTCAAAGGCGAAGTGCGTAACCACGAAACCGATGCGCTGCTGGCGACCTTCGAGCTGAAAACCGACGTGCTGATCGACGAAGTCCGCGCCGGTGGCCGTATTCCGCTGATTATCGGTCGTGGCCTGACGACCCGCGCGCGCGACGCCCTGGGCCTGCCGCACAGCGACGTTTTCCGTCAGGCGAAAGACGTTGCCGAAAGCACCAGCGGCTTCTCGCTGGCGCAGAAAATGGTTGGCCGCGCCTGTGGCGTAACCGGTATTCGTCCTGGCGCCTACTGTGAGCCGAAGATGACCTCCGTTGGCTCCCAGGATACCACCGGTCCGATGACCCGTGACGAGCTGAAAGACCTGGCGTGCCTGGGCTTCTCTGCGGACCTGGTGATGCAGTCCTTCTGCCATACCGCGGCCTATCCGAAGCCGGTCGACGTGACCACGCACCATACTCTGCCTGACTTCATTATGAACCGCGGCGGCGTCTCTCTGCGTCCGGGCGATGGCGTTATCCACTCGTGGCTGAACCGTATGCTGCTGCCGGACACCGTAGGTACCGGCGGCGACTCCCATACCCGTTTCCCAATCGGTATCTCCTTCCCGGCGGGCTCTGGTCTGGTGGCGTTTGCCGCCGCCACCGGCGTCATGCCGCTGGATATGCCGGAATCCGTGCTGGTGCGCTTCAAAGGGAAGATGCAGCCGGGGATCACCCTGCGCGATCTGGTTCACGCCATCCCGCTGTACGCCATCAAGCAGGGCCTGCTGACCGTTGAGAAGAAAGGGAAGAAAAACATCTTCTCCGGACGCATTCTGGAAATCGAAGGCCTGCCGGATCTGAAAGTTGAGCAGGCGTTTGAGCTCACCGACGCCTCCGCCGAGCGTTCTGCAGCCGGCTGTACCATCAAGCTGAACCAGGCGCCGATCGTTGAGTATCTGAACTCCAACATCGTTCTGCTGAAGTGGATGATCGCCGAAGGTTACGGCGATCGCCGCACCCTGGAGCGTCGCGTTCAGGGGATGGAAAAATGGCTGGCGGATCCGCAGCTGCTCGAAGCCGATGCGGATGCGGAATATGCCGCGGTTATCGACATCGATCTGGCGGATATCAAAGAGCCGATCCTCTGCGCACCGAACGACCCGGACGACGCTCGTCTGCTGTCCGACGTTCAGGGTGAGAAGATCGACGAAGTCTTTATCGGCTCCTGCATGACCAACATCGGCCACTTCCGCGCCGCAGGTAAGCTGCTGGATAGCCACAAAGGCCAGCTGCCGACCCGTCTGTGGGTGGCTCCGCCAACCCGTATGGATGCGGCTCAGCTGACCGAAGAAGGCTACTACAGCGTCTTTGGTAAGAGCGGCGCGCGGATCGAAATCCCGGGCTGCTCCCTGTGCATGGGCAACCAGGCGCGCGTAGCCGACGGCGCGACGGTGGTTTCCACCTCAACCCGTAACTTCCCGAACCGTCTGGGGACCGGCGCGAACGTCTACCTGGCTTCCGCTGAGCTGGCGGCCGTGGCTTCACTGCTCGGCAAGCTGCCGACGCCGGAGGAGTACCAGACCTTCGTCGCTCAGGTCGATCAGACGGCAGCGGATACCTACCGCTACCTGAACTTCAATCAGCTGGATCAGTACACTGAGAAAGCGGATGGGGTGATTTTCCAGACTGCGGTATAAGGTCACGCGTCAGCTCGCCTGACGAACTGGCCGTAAAGTCTCCAGTGCCCGGTGAACATTGCGTCACCGGGCATTTTTATTTCCAATCCTTCATCCTCCGCGCTTTTTTTCTCCCCCGGTGCTGCGATAATTACGCTATGGGTACAGTGCAGCGTGACGCATTGCCCTTGCAGAGGAAGAGACTATGGATTACGAATTTCTGCGCGATATTACCGGAGTGGTAAAGGTGCGGATGGCGATGGGCCACGAGGTGGTGGGGCACTGGTTTAATGAAGAGGTGAAGGATAATCTCGCCCTGCTGGATGAAGTGGAACAGGCCGCGCGTACCGTAAAAGGCAGCGAGCGCTCCTGGCAGCGTGCCGGGCATGAGTACACGTTATGGTTAGATGGCGAAGAGGTGATGATCCGCGCTAACCAGCTGGAAATCTCCGGCGATGAAATTGAAGAAGGGATGAGCTACTACGACGAGGAGAGCTTCTCCCTCTGCGGCGTCGAAGACTTTTTGCAGGTCGTTGCCGCCTACCGTCGCTTCTTACAAGACCGCTAACCCCCCGGCAGCGCTCTTTTTGGCGCTGCCCGCACTCTCCTCCTTGATTACATTTAATCAAATAATCATTAAACGGCTTAACGTTGACCCGGAACTGAGATCTGACCCTTATTTTTCTTTTTATTGATTTAATATAGTCATGTGTGATTATATTAAATCAATTTGGAGGGCGGTATGAAAATTAAAGCGACAATAGAAAAAATCCCCGGAGGGATGATGGTCGTCCCGCTTGTGCTGGGGGCTATGCTCAATACCTTCGCCCCCGAGGCGCTGCAGGTGGGGGGCTTTACCACGGCATTATTTAAGAACGGCGCCGCGCCGCTTATCGGGGCGTTTTTACTCTGCATGGGGGCGGGTATCCATATAAAAGCCGCCCCTAAATCTCTGTTGATTGGCGGCGGTATTACCTTCACTAAGTTCGTTGTGGCGGTAGCGCTTGGATTTACCGTCGAGACGTTTTTTGGCGTCGACGGTCTGTGGGGACTCTCCTCCGTCGCCATTATTGCCGCGATGAGCAACACTAACGGCGGCCTGTACGCCGCTCTGGCCGGCGAGTTTGGCAGCGAGAATGAGGTGGGGGCAACGCCGCTGATGTCTCTGAGCGACGGCCCGATACTGACGATGATCGCTCTGGGCGCGGCGGGTATGGCTAATATTCCGCTGATGTCGATCGTGGTGGTGCTGATCCCCATGCTTATCGGCATGCTGCTCGGCAATCTGGATGCGCAGATGCGCGAATTCCTCACTAAAGGCGGCCCGCTGCTGATCCCATTCTTTGCTTTTGCGCTAGGCGCCGGAATCGACCTGTCCATGCTGTTGAAGGGCGGGCTTGCCGGGATCCTGCTGGGCGCGCTGACCACCCTGGTGGGCGGTTTCTTCAATATTAAAGTCGATCGCCTGCTGGGCGGGACCGGTATTGCCGGCGCAGCGGCTTCCAGCACCGCTGGTAACGCCGTCGCCACGCCGATGGCGATTGCACAGGCGGACCCTGCGCTGGGCGCGATCGTGGCGGTGGCGACGCCGCTGGTGGCCACGTCGGTGATTGTGACCGCCCTCTTAACGCCAGCGCTGACGTCGTGGGTGGCGAAGCGTAACCAGCAGCAGGCGAAGATCGCCCTCGGGGAGAAACCGTAATGAAGATGATTGTTATCGCAGATGATTTTACCGGAGCAAATGATACAGGGGTCCAGCTGGCCAAAAAGGGCGCGCGCACTGAGGTCATGCTCGATGAACGACAGCAAGCGTCACGTAAGGCTGATGTCCTGGTGATAAATACCGAAAGCAGGGCGTTGGCGCCGGCTGAGGCGGCAGAGAAGGTGAGGGCGGCCGTCGCGCCCTGGTTTCGCGAGCGGGATAACCCGCCGCTGGTATACAAAAAGATAGACTCGACGTTCCGCGGTAACGTCGGCGCGGAGGTCGAAGCGGCAATGCAGGCCTGCGGGACCAGGCTGGCCATCGTGGCGGCAGCGATCCCTGCGGCGGGCAGGGTAACGATGAACGGACAGTGTCTGGTACACGTCGTACCGCTCGTCGAAACAGAATTTGCCAGCGATCCAAAAACACCGATTATTTCTTCTCATATCAAGACATTGCTTGAATTGCAGACCGCCTGTCCGGTTTATGAGCTGGATCTGGCGACGGTACGTGGCGGTGGCTCAGGCGCCGAACTCCAGCGCTTAGGCGAGAGCGATGGTGGGATTGTGGTCGTTGATGCCGAAAATGATGGCGATTTAGCCCTGCTGGCCCAGGCGGTGGCCGGGCTTCACGACCGTTACCTGCTCGTTGGCGCGGCGGGTTTTGCTAACGCGCTGCCGGCAGGCTGCTATCTCAGCCCACGGCAGCAGCTGCCGGTGCTGGTAGTCGCCGGTTCGATGAGTGAAGCGACCCGGCAGCAAATTGTGTTTGCGGCGAAAGAGAGAGCGCTGGGGATTGTGGATATTGATGTCGAGGCGCTGCTGCAAACGGACAGCGATAGCATGAAGGAAAAGATCGTCCACCAGTCCACTGCCGTTTTGCGCGATCGCCAGCATTGTGTGCTGAGAACCAGCCGCGACGCCGATGCGCGCGGGATGATTGAGACGCTGTGCGAACGCTACCAGCTTTCACGCCAGCAGCTAGGAGACAGCATTAGCTCAGCGCTAGGCGATATCACGCTCGCCATCATCAACCGAGCGCAAATCGGGGGGCTGTTCCTCACGGGCGGAGATATTGCTATCGCCGTGGCGAGAGCGCTCGGCGCTGAGGGTTATCGCATCGACAGCGAGGTTGCGCCTTGCGTGCCCTGCGGAACGCTGGTTAACAGCGAAATTGACGATCTGCCGGTGATCACCAAAGCCGGCGGATTTGGCGGTGAAGCCACGCTTCGGGATGCACTTTATTTTATTGAGGAGATGTACAGTGACAAATAACGTAATTGCCGTCACGATGGGCGACCCGGCAGGCATCGGGCCCGAAATCATTATCAAATCTCTGGCCGAAGGCGAGCTTTCCGGCACGCCGGCAGTCGTGGTGGGATGTTTACAGACGCTACAGCGTCTGCAGGCGTCCGGCGTCACCCCGCCCGTAGAATTACGCCCGATAAAGCAGGTTTCCCAGGCGCGCTATGCGCCGGGGATCGTTAACGTCATTGACGAACCCCTGAAAGAGCCTGCCATGCTCATACCGGGAAAAGTGCAGGCGCAGGCCGGCGACCTGGCTTACCGCTGCGTTAAGCGGGCCACCGAAATGGCGCTGGCGGGAGAGGTCTCCGCCATCGCGACCGCGCCGCTGAATAAAGAGGCGCTTCATCTGGCGGGGCACATGTATCCGGGCCATACGGAGCTGCTGGCCCGGCTGACGGACAGTCGCGATTATGCGATGGTGCTGTATACCGACAAGCTGAAGGTCATACACGTTTCGACGCATATTGCGCTGCGTAAATTCCTCGATACCCTGAACGGCGAGCGTATCAAAACGGTGATCTCGCTCGCCGACACTTTCCTACGGCGCGTGGGGTTCAGCTCTCCGCGTATCGCGGTAGCCGGCGTTAATCCTCATGCCGGTGAAAACGGTCTTTTTGGCGATGAGGAGATTAATATTGTCGGCCCGGCGATAGCGCAGATGCAGCAGCGGGGAGTGGCCGTTTATGGCCCTTGCCCGCCGGATACCGTCTTTCTGCAGGCCTGGGAAGGGCAGTACGATATGGTGGTGGCGATGTACCACGATCAGGGGCATATTCCGTTGAAGCTGCTTGGCTTCTATGATGGCGTCAATATCACGGCCGGGCTGCCGTTTATCCGCACCTCAGCGGATCACGGCACCGCGTTTGATATTGCCTGGACAGGTAAAGCTAAGTCTGAGAGCATGGCGATCTCTATCCAGCTAGCCAGTCAGCTTGCTTAATTTATAGATCGTTATCCGGATTCATTCAGGTTGCACAAGGCGGCAGTCCGCGGTGCCTGAGGCGGTTACCCGCGCCGGTTAAGCGCTGGCGTGGCTATCGGCTCGCAACGTGAAAGATGAAAGGTATATGAAGTCACAAAATCGATTAGACCAGATTCTGGACTATCTGAAAGGCCATAATCTGGTCACCGTTGAACAACTGGTTAGCGCTATTGACGCTTCCCCCGCGACCATACGACGCGATCTGATTAAGCTGGATGAGCAGGGCGTGATTAATCGCAGCCACGGCGGCGTGGCGCTTAACCGCTTTATCCCTGCTCAGCCGACGACGAATGAAAAGCAGCTGCTGCATCCCCAGGAAAAGAGCGCGATTGCCCAGCTCGCCCTGTCGATGATTAAAGCCGGAGATTCGGTCGTGCTGGATGCCGGGACGACGATGCTGGAGCTGGCGCGTAACCTGACTTCGCTGCCGCTGCGCGTGATTACATCCGATTTACGCATCGCCCTGTTTCTCTCGGAGTTTAAGCAGATAGAGGTGACCATTATCGGCGGTCGCATCGATGACAGCAGCCAGTCGTGCATTGGCGATCACGGTCGTAAGCTGCTGCGCGGTATCTACCCGGATATCGCATTTATTAGCTGTAATTCGTGGAGCCTGGAGAAGGGAATTACCACTCCCACGGAAGAGAAGGCCGGGCTCAAGCAGGATCTGGCGCTGAATGCGAGCCGCCGGGTGCTGTTAGCGGACAGCAGCAAGTATGGCTCCTGGTCGCTGTTTTGCGTCACCCCGCTTGCCAGCCTGACGGATATCGTCACCGATCGCGGCCTGGCGACCCAGGCACAGGAGGCGCTCGCCAACCTGCCGTGCCAGCTTCACCTGGCATAACCAGGCAGCGCCGCCGCCGCGGCCCTGCCTGCGTCTCTTAGATATGCGGAATGTTGCGGGCGTAGTAAATCTCGCGCATCTCCTTCCACAGCAGGTCGGTAATGACCCTGCGCTCCTCTTCGCTTAAATCTTCTGGCCTGGTATGGAACATGTAGTGCTTCAGGTCGAACTCCTTCAGCAGCATCTTGCTGTGGAAGATGTTTTCCTGGTACACGTTGACGTCCACCATGTCATACAGCGACTTGATGTCGTCGGACATAAAGTTCTGTATCGAGTTAATTTCATGATCGATAAAGTGCTTCATCCCGTTGATATCACGCGTAAAGCCGCGAACGCGGTAGTCAATGGTGACGATATCGGATTCCAGCTGGTGGATGAGGTAGTTCAGCGCCTTCAGCGGCGAAATGACGCCGCAGGTTGATACTTCAATATCAGCGCGGAAGGTACAGAGCCCGCCCTCGGGATGGCTTTCCGGGTAGGTATGGACGCAGATATGGCTTTTATCGAGATGGGCGACCACGGTTTCCGGCAGCGGGCCAGGATGCTCGCTTTGATCGATAAGCTGCGGGTCAATCGGTTCTTCGCTGACCAGTATGGTGACGCTGGCGCCCTGCGGCTCATAATCCTGGCGCGCGATATTCAGGATATTGGCGCCGATTATTGAGCACGTCTCGGACAAAATCTCGGTCAGGCGGTTGGCGTTATAGAGTTCATCGATATAGGCGATATAGCCGTCGCGCTCTGCCGCCGTTTTGGCGTAGCAGATATCGTAAATGCAAAAACTCAGGCTCTTGGTCAGGTTGTTAAAGCCGTGCAGCTTCAATTTTTTCAATTTAGTTCACCCCCTTATTTAAGATCGCTGACGGACAGCGCATCCAGCAGATATTGCGGTAGGGCGAATGCCGCCGTATGAATTGCCGGGTTGTAATAGCGGCACTTGAGGTTTGCTTTGTGGAAGCGCGCCTGGATGATTTCGCTGGAAAGATGGCGCAGGGCGTCATTGTCCGTCGCCCAGGCGAAGGTCATGATGCCGCCGTAATAGGTGGGTACCGCCGCCTGATAGAAGCTGACGTCGCTGAAGTAGTGGGCCAGCTTGCGGTGGCTGTCGACAGCTTCATCCTGCTGGAGAAAGCTCACGCCGTTCTGGGCAACGAAAATTCCGCCGGGGTTCAGGCAGCGCTTGCAGCCTGCATAAAAGGCCGAAGTGAACAGGCTTTCGCCGGGACCAATGGGGTCGGTGCAGTCGGAGATAATGACGTCAAACGTTTGCGTCGTCTGGTTAACAAAATTGACGCCGTCGTCGATAACCAGCGTAAAGCGCGGATCGTCGTAGGCGCCGGCGTTGTGGTTTGGCAGGTACTGACGGCAGAAAGAGACCACGCCCGCGTCAATCTCAACCATAGTGATCGTTTCGATATGCGGATGACGGGAGACTTCGCGCAGCATGGCGCCGTCGCCGCCGCCGATGATCAGCACGTGCTTCGCCTGGCCGTGGGCCAGCAGCGGAACGTGGGTCATCATTTCATGATAGATAAACTCATCGCGCTCGGTGGTTTGCACCACGCCGTCCAGCGCCATCACGCGGCCAAAAGCGGCGTTGTCAAAAATGATCAAATCCTGATGATCGGTCTTCTCGTGATACAGCACGTTATCAACGGTAAAATACTGACCAAAATGGTCGTGCAGCGTTTCATGCCACAGTTTGCTATCGGCCACGGATTGATTCCTCCTTTGTTAACATCTGTTACACCCGTAAAAAACGAGCGCAACATCATAGCCAACTATAGATGAGGATGCACGGCGGATATTTCAGCAATGCGCGTACGGGCGAATACGCCTGAAAATAGAGGCGATAGCGGGCGGAAATTCTGCGGTGCGGCGCTATTTAACGTAAGCCAGCAGGCTGAGCGAATCGCGCGCCAGCGCTTTACATTTTTTGGGGGTCGAAATCTTGATGCCGCTGAGATCGCGGTAGCTGTCTTCGCCGAGCGCTTTCATATTAAAGCTGTCGTAGTTGCTCAGATCCCATTGATTCTGTTGAGCAAAAAAGACCAGCGCGCGACGGATCTGGGTATTAGGCAGGTTCTGGTAACCGCAGTCGTTTTTCAGAAAAACAAATACCGCTGTTAAATCAGCCATATCTTCCGCTTCCGACTCGCTTAACGCGTAGCTATTGGCGGATAGTGCAAGCAGGCTGCCGAGCACTAGTGTTCTGCAAAGCGTCTTCATTTTGTTTACCATTGAATCACGGACGAACAAAGTTAGCATACTTCTTTACATGACGCCGAGCTTTATTCTTACTCTTCTGCTTGACCTTCCCGTTGCTGGAGGGTTTAAGCTCAAAAGTTCACCAGCAGAATAAAAGGATGTGAAATGCAACGTCGTGAATTTATCAAATTAACCGCCGCGCTTAGCGCGTTCAGCGCGCTTCCGCTCTGGAGCCGCCCGGCGTTTGCCGCCGCTCGCCCGGCATTGCCGATACCTGAACTGCTTGCCGCCGACGCGCGAAATCGCATCACGTTAACCATCCAGGCAGGGAAAACCCAGTTTGGTCCCCATAGCGCCACCACCTGGGGCTATAACGGTAATCTGCTGGGCCCTGCGCTGCGCCTCAAAAAAGGGGAGGCGGTCACCGTGGATATTCATAACCGCCTGGCCGAAGAGACCACCGTGCACTGGCATGGCCTGGAGGTCCCAGGCGAAGTTGACGGCGGGCCGCAGGGGGTCATTGCGCCAGGGGCTTCCCGCAGCGTGAGCTTCACGCCGGCGCAGCGGGCCGCCACCTGCTGGTTCCACCCGCATCAGCACGGTAAAACCGGACGCCAGGTGGCGATGGGGCTGGCGGGGCTGGTGCTGATTTCCGATGAGGAGAGCGAGCGCCTGCTGCTGCCCAAGCAGTGGGGGATCGATGACGTGCCGGTGATCGTGCAGGATAAGCGCTTCACCGCCGCCGGCGAAATTGACTATCAGCTCGATATCATCAGCGCGGCCGTCGGCTGGTTTGGCGATACGCTGCTGACCAACGGGGCGCTCTATCCCGAACACGCCGCCCCGCGCGGCTGGCTGCGCCTGCGCCTGCTTAACGGCTGCAACGCCCGCTCGCTCAATTTCTCAACCAGCGACGGCCGACCGATGTACGTGGTGGCCAGCGACGGCGGGCTGCTTGCCGAGCCGGTCAAGGTGAGCGAGCTGCCGGCATTGATGGGGGAACGCTTTGAAGTGCTGGTGGATACCCGCGACGGCAAAGCCTTCGATCTGATCACGCTGCCGGTCAGCCAGATGGGCATGGCGATTGCCCCGTTCGACAAACCGCAGCCGGTGCTGCGCGTCCAGCCGCTGACGATTCAGGCATCCGGCCAGCTGCCGGATACCCTGGCGGCGATGCCCGGGCTGCCGCCGCTGGCTGGCCTGACCCAGCGCACGCTGCAGCTGTCGATGGATCCGATGCTGGATATGATGGGCATGCAGGCGCTAAGGCAAAAGTACGGCGATGGGGCGATGTCAGGCATGCACCACGGCGGCATGATGGATAGCGGCGGCATGGGAAATATGAACCACGGCGAGATGGGTAAAATGGACCACGCGGGTATGGGGCAGATGAACCACGGCGACGGCGCGTTCGATTTCCACAACGCCAACCGTATCAACGGCAAAGCTTTTGACATGGACGTGCCGATGTTTGCCGCGGCGAAGGGGCAGTATGAGCGCTGGGTGATTTCCGGCAAAGGCGACATGATGCTGCACCCGTTCCACATCCACGGTACCCAGTTCCGCATTCTGTCGGAAAACGGCCGGCCGCCCGCCGCGCATCGGACGGGGTGGAAAGATACCGTCCGGGTCGATGGCGGCGTCAGCGAAGTGCTGGTTAAGTTTGACCACGAGGCGCCGAAGGAGTTTGCCTATATGGCGCACTGCCATCTGCTGGAGCATGAGGATACCGGCATGATGCTCGGCTTTACGGTCTAGCCCGGCCGCGCGGCCTGTTATACAAAAGAAAAGGCCCGGTTCTCACCGGGCCTTTTGCTCTTTGACTTCAGCGGTTATTTCGCTTCGTCCGGCAGGGCGTAAGCGACGATGTAGTCGCCCATCTTCGTCCCGAACGAACCGTGGCCGCCGGCGGAGATGACAACATACTGCTTGCCATCAACCTCGTAGGTCATCGGCGTCGCCTGGCCACCCGCCGGCAGGCGGGCCTGCCACAGCTTCTCACCGTTGCTCATATTGTACGCGCGCAGGTAGTTATCCGCGGTAGCGCCAATAAACAGCACGTTACCCGCCGTGGAGATCGGGCCGCCCAGCATCGGCATACCGAGCGTAAACGGCACCTGGACCGGCATCGGGAACGGCAGGCTGTCCTGCGGCGTCCCGATACGTTTTTTCCACACCACTTCGTTAGTCTTCAGATCCAGCGCGGAGATGTAGCCCCAGGCCGGCTGTTTGCACGGCAGGCCAAACGGCGACAGGAAGGCGTTGAGGGTTACGCCATACGGCACGCCGTACTGCGGCTGCACGCCGGACTCGGTGCCGGAGCCTTTCGCATCCTTTGGCGGCTCCATCGGGTTGCCCGGGCCGCGTGGGATCAGCTTAGAGACGAACGGCAGCGCCATCGGGTTGGCAATCGCCACCTGACGGTTCGGATCGACGGAGATACCGCCCCATTCGAACATGCCGAGGTTACCCGGGAATACCAGCGTGCCTTGCTCAGACGGCGGGGTGAAGATGCCTTCATAGCGCAGCTGGTGGAAGATAACGCGGCACACCAGCTGGTCGAACATGGTGGCGCCCCACATATCCGCACCGGTCAAATCTTTCTTCGGACGGAAGCTCAGGTCGGAGAACGGCTGCGTTTTGGCAACGTAATCGCCTTTCGCCGCGCCCTGCGGAACCGGTCTTTCCGGCGCCGGGACGACCAGCTCGCCGTTACGACGGTCCAGAACGAAGATGTTACCGGTTTTGGCCGGCGCGTAGATAACCGGTACGGTTTTACCGTTGACGTCAATATCTGCGAGGGTTGGCTGCGACGGCATATCCATATCCCACAGATCGTGATGAACGGTCTGATAGTTCCATACCAGTTTACCGGTGGTCGCGTTCAGCGCCACGATAGAGCTGGCGTAACGCTCCTGTTCCGGCGTACGGTTGCCGCCCCAGATATCCGGCGTGGTGACGCCCATCGGCAGATAGACTAAATCCAGCTTCGCGTCATAGGCCGCTGGCGCCCACGAGTTAGGGGAGTTCAGCGTAAAGTGGTGCTGGTCGTCGGGGATCGCGTTCGGGTCTTTGGCACCCGGATCGAACACCCACTGCAGCTTGCCGGTATTGACGTCGAAACCGCGAATCACGCCCGACGGCTCGCGGGTAGAGAAGTTATCGGTCACCGCGCCGGCGATGATAATGGTGGTATCGGTAACGATCGGCGGCGATGTCGGTTCGTACATCCCCGGAGTGGTCACCGGCATGTTGGTCTGCAGGTTGAGAATGCCTTTGTTGGCAAAGGATTCACACAGCTGGCCGTTGTCGGCGTTAATGGCGAACAGGCGACCGTCGTTGACCGGCAGGATGATGCGGCGCGGACAGTTGGCGACGACGTCAGCCGGCGCGCTGTCGGCCTTCGCTTCGTGGTAAGAGACGCCGCGGCAGGTCACGTGCTGGAAGGACGGGTCCGCGTTCAGCTGCGGATCGAAGTGCCACTTCTCTTTCCCGGTCGCCGCGTCCAGGGCGAACAAACGCTGGTGGGCGGTACACAGGTAGAGCATGTTGCCGACCTTAATCGGCGTCACTTCGTTAGTGATCTCACCCGGATCGTTCGGCTGTTTCAGGTCGCCGGTGCGGAACACCCAGGCTTCCTTGAGGTTCTTCACGTTATCGGCGTTGATTTGCTTCAGCGGTGAATAGCGTTGGCCCTCCTGGTTACGGCCATATGCCGGCCAGTCGCCGTCGGCAACGGCGGAGATCGGGGCCGCAGGCGTGGCGTCGGCGCTCAGGGTGCCGTTCACTTCCTGCGGATCGTTAAATCCGGCCCAGGTCAGGATCCCGCCGCTGATCAGCAGGGCGATAACCAGCCCGGCCACCGCGCCGGCGGAAGGGACGGGCAGGCGACGCCAGACGAAGGGCAAAATCAGCCAGATGCCGAAGAACACCAGGATGTCGCTACGCGGGGTGAGCGCCCAGAAGTCAAAGCCGACCTCCCAGACTCCCCAAATCATGGTGGCGAGAAGCAGCGCGGCGTACAGCCAGAGCGCAGAACGCTTACCGCGCAGCAGCATAACGGTAACGGCGAGCATCACCAGGCCGGCAATCGGGTAGTACCAGGAGCCGCCGATAGCGGCCAGCCATACCCCGCCAACGAGAAGATAGAGACCGCAGAACGCTGCAAAGAGCGCAGTCAGCGTCACGACGAGTCGCCGCGATTGTTGAGGTTTTGTTTCTGCCATAGAAGGTTACTCGTTTTGTTTGTTAATATTTTAGATGCAATTAATTATAGGATTTAACAAGTGTGATCGGAATCACAAAATAGCTTTTATTATTCCCTGCACCGCAGATTTCTTTTTACTGGTATAATGGTCAGCTTGCCGGTCAACGTCGATGTGAGAGCAGCGGCTTTGATGATTTACATTAAGAATCAAGTGGTTAGTTTAATGAAACATACTGTAGAAGTGATGATCCCGGAAGCCGAGATCAAAGCGCGTATCGCCGAACTGGGTCGTCAAATCAACGAATGCTACAAAGACAGCGGCAGCGAAATGGTGCTGGTGGGGCTGCTGCGCGGCTCATTTATGTTTATGGCCGACCTGTGCCGTGAAGTTCAGGTGCCGCATGAAGTCGATTTTATGACCGCTTCCAGCTACGGCAGCGGCATGTCCACGACCCGCGACGTTAAAATCCTCAAGGATCTGGACGAAGACATTCGCGGTAAAGATGTCCTGATCGTGGAAGACATCATCGACTCCGGCAACACGCTCTCTAAAGTGCGTGAGATCCTCAGCCTGCGCGAGCCGAAATCGCTGGCCATCTGTACGCTGCTGGATAAGCCGAGCCGTCGCGAAGTGAGCGTACCGGTTGAGTTTGTCGGCTTTGCTATCCCGGACGAGTTCGTTGTCGGTTACGGTATTGATTACGCCCAGCGCTATCGCCATCTGCCGTACGTAGGCAAAGTGGTGCTGCTGGACGAGTAGGACGTAGGTGAGCCGTTGCGCGGTGCCCGGCTAAGCAGCATGCCGCCGGGTTTATCCGGCGCGGGCCGCCTGTCCGGATGTGGGAAGCGCGTCGGCTACTTGTGGTTGACGTGCTTGATTTTGAGGTTGGAAATGCCGTGACGGTAGCGCTGTTCGAGGGTTTCGCGGCTGACGGCGGTCACGTCAAGATCGCGCAGCAGGCCATCGTGAATGCCGTAGGCCCAGCCGTGGATCGTCACCTTCTGCCCGCGTTTCCACGCCGAGCGCATAATCGTTGAGTGACCCAGGTTATAGACCTGCTCCATCACGTTCAGCTCGCACAGCGTATCAAGGCGACGCTCTTCGGGCATCTCGCCCAGCAGCGAACTGTGTTTAAACCAGATATCGCGAATATGCAGCAGCCAGTTGTCGATAAGGCCCAGCTCGGTGTTTTCAATCGCCGCCTGCACGCCGCCGCAGCCGTAGTGGCCGCAGATGATAATATGCTCGACCTCCAGCACATCAACGGCGTACTGCACCACGGAAAGACAGTTCAGGTCGGTATGAATCACCAGGTTGGCAACGTTGCGGTGTACAAACAGTTCGCCAGGCTCCAGGCCCGTTAACCGCTCAGCGGGTACGCGGCTATCAGAACATCCAATCCACAGAAAGCGCGGTTTTTGCGCCTGAGACAAGGTTGCAAAAAAACCGGGGTCTTCTTCCACCAGCATTTTTGACCATAGTGCATTGTTGCTGATGAGTGTATCTATATCGTTCATGGACGTTCACGGCCTATAACCAGGTAAGTGCGTTGCGCTAATATAGGTTAACCTCACGTTTTTTAAAACAACCCATCGCGTGTCACGACACGAGAAGAGACATTTAATGACCATTGCTCTGGAACTAAAACAGCTTACAAAAACCTACCCCGGCGGGGTTCAGGCGCTGCGGGGGATCGACCTGCAGGTTGAGGCAGGCGACTTTTATGCGCTGCTGGGCCCGAACGGCGCGGGTAAATCCACCACGATTGGCATTATCAGCTCGCTGGTCAATAAAACCTCAGGCCAGGTCAACGTCTTTGGCTACGACCTGCAGAAGGACGTGGTTAACGCCAAGCGCCAGCTCGGCCTGGTGCCGCAGGAGTTTAACTTTAACCCCTTCGAAACCGTGCAGCAGATCGTCGTCAACCAGGCGGGCTACTACGGCGTTGAGCGTAAAGAAGCGGTGATACGCAGCGAAAAATACCTGAAACAGCTCGATCTATGGGAAAAGCGCGGCGAGCGCGCGCGGATGCTATCCGGCGGCATGAAGCGCCGTCTGATGATCGCCCGCGCCCTGATGCACGAGCCGAAATTGCTGATCCTCGATGAACCAACCGCGGGCGTGGATATCGAACTCCGCCGTTCGATGTGGGGCTTCCTCAAGGATTTGAACGATAAAGGCACCACCATTATCCTCACCACCCACTACCTGGAAGAGGCGGAGATGCTGTGCCGCAATATCGGCATTATTCAGCGCGGCGAGCTGGTGGAGAACACCTCCATGAAGGCGCTGCTGGCGAAGCTAAAATCGGAAACCTTTATTCTCGATCTGGCGCCGAAAAGCCCGCTGCCGGTGCTCGAAGGCTATCAGTATCGGCTGGTGGATACCTCGACTCTGGAAGTTGAAGTGCTGCGCGAGCAGGGGATCAACAGCGTATTTTCTCAGCTGAGCGCGCAGGGCGTTCAGGTTTTAAGCATGCGTAACAAAGCCAACCGCCTGGAAGAGCTGTTTGTCACGCTGGTACATGACAGGAAAGGAGAATCAGCATGATGCAGCTGTACTGGGTCGCGCTGAAAAGCATCTGGGCCAAAGAGATCCACCGTTTTATGCGTATCTGGATCCAGACGCTGGTGCCGCCGGTGATCACCATGACGCTCTATTTCGTCATTTTTGGCAACCTGATCGGTTCGCGCATCGGCGAAATGCACGGTTTTACCTATATGCAGTTTATCGTGCCGGGCCTGATTATGATGGCGGTGATCACCAACGCCTACGCCAACGTGGCCTCCTCTTTCTTCAGCGCGAAATTCCAGCGCAATATTGAGGAGCTGCTGGTGGCGCCGGTGCCGACGCACGTGGTTATCATCGGCTACGTTGGCGGCGGCGTGGCGCGCGGGCTGTTTGTCGGGATCCTCGTCACCGCGATCTCGCTGTTCTTCGTCCCGTTCCAGGTTCACTCCTGGCTGTTCGTTGGGCTGACGCTGATCCTGACGGCCATCCTCTTCTCGCTGGCGGGCCTGCTGAACGCGGTATTTGCCAAAACCTTTGACGATATCAGCCTGATCCCGACCTTCGTGCTGACGCCGCTGACCTACCTCGGCGGGGTATTCTACTCTCTGACCCTGCTGCCGCCGTTCTGGCAGGCGCTGTCGCATCTGAACCCGATCGTCTACATGATCAGCGGCTTCCGCTACGGCTTCCTCGGTATCAACGATGTTCCGCTGATTACCACCTTTGGCGTACTGGTGGTCTTTATCGTCGCGTTCTACCTGCTGTGCTGGTCTCTGATCCAGCGCGGACGCGGTCTGCGCAGCTAGCGGACCGTTATTGGCGCTTCGCTGAGCGATTAGGCGAAGCGCCATCGGCTAATCTTGACTGCCATCACCGACATCAATCATTCCCCTTGTTAAATTAGCCTCCTGCTAAGGAGGTAGGCGATGTTAGGTTGGGTTATTGCGTGTCATGACGAGAAGGCGCAGGAGCTGCTGGGCCGTCTGGAAAAAAGATATGGGCCGCTGACGCAGTGTCGGGCGGTGAACTACTGGCGCAATCTCAGCAGCAATATGCTGAGCCGGATGATGTGCGAGGCGCTGCACGCGGTCGACAGCGGCGATGGCGCGATCTTTCTGACCGATGAAACCGGCGCGGCGCCGTATCGGGTCGCGGCGCTGATGAGCCATAAGCACACCCACTGCGAAGTGATCTCCGGAATCGACTATCCATTGTTAGAGCGAATGTATCTGCTGCGCGAGAGCCTGAGCAGCGAAGCGTTTCGCGAGGCGATAGTCAGCGCCGGAGGCCCGACGGTCAGCAGCCTCTGGCACCAGCAGCAAAAAAATCCGCCTTTCCGCCTGCTGCATGAAGCGTACGGGAATTAGGCGTTGGTATTGATGCCGCTTTTGTTACAATGGCGGCAGTTTCTTTCCAGCGGTTAGACGTCGATGTTTGCCCGAATCTTTGCTCTGCTCCTTGTGCTGACGTCGCTCAGCGCCTCTGCCAGCCTGTTAAGCCAACAGGGCGTGCCTGCGCGCTATATGCAAACCGCTGAAGATGCGGTTATCTGGGCGCAGATAGGCAATGAGGTGGTCAGCGTCGGCAATATCCGCGCCGGGCAAATTATTGCCGTCGTGCCGACCGCCGCCGACTATTATGAGTTCAGCTTTGGCTTTGGTACCGGTTTTATCGATAAAGGCCACCTGCAGCCGGTGCAGGGCAAGCAGCGGGTGGAGGACAGCCTCGGTGATTTGCATAAGCCGCTGAGCAATCAAAACCTGCTCACCTGGAAAGATACCCCGGTCTACGACGCCCCCTCCAGCGGCAGCGCGCCGTTCGGCACGCTGGCGGATAATTTACGCTATCCGATAATCAGCAAGCTAAAAGACCGGCTCAATCAGACCTGGTTTCAAATTCGCATCGGCAATCGCCTGGCGTGGATCAGTAGCCTCGACTCCCAGCAGGATAACGGCATTCCGATCCTGACCTATCACCACATCCTGCGTGATGAAGAGAACACCCGCTTTCGCCATACCTCGACCACCACCTCCGTTCGCGCCTTCAGCAACCAGATGACCTGGCTGCGCGACCAGGGTTACACCACCCTGAACATGTATCAGCTGGAAGGCTACGTGCGCAATAAGATCAACCTGCCGGCGCGCTCGGTGGCGATCACCTTTGATGACGGCCTGAAGTCGGTCAATCGCTACGCATGGCCGATCCTCAAGCAGTATGGCTTTCACGCTACGGCGTTTATTATCTCCTCGCGCATTAAGCGCCATCCGCAGAAATGGGCGCCTAAGTCACTGCAGTTTATGAGTATTTCTGAGCTGAAGCAGATTCAGGACGTCTTTGACGTGCAGTCGCATACCCACTTTCTGCATCGGGTTGACGGCGGGCATCGTCCGATTCTGCTGAGCCGCAGCTACCACAATATCCTGTTTGATTTTGAGCACTCGCGCCGCGCCTTGACGCAGTTTAATCCGCACGTGCTCTATCTCTCCTATCCGTTTGGCGGCTATAACGCCACGGCGGTGAAGGCCGCGAACGACGCCGGTTTTCATATGGCGGTGACCACGGTGAGAGGGAAGGTGAAACCGGGGGATAATCCGTTCTTATTGAAGCGCCTCTATATTCTGCGCACCGATTCGCTGGAGACGATGTCGCGGCTGATCAGCAACCAGCCGCAGGGGTAGCTCGACGCCCGTCCTGAGCAGGGCGTCGCAGGGCTATCAGGCAACCTGAACCGGAATGGCTTTGGCCTGACGCTTCATCTCGTTGTCGCCTTCAAAGTAGGCAACCTTTGGCCGCCAGCTGCGGGCTTCTTCATCGCTCATGGTGACGAAGCTGGCGATGATCAGAATATCGCCGACGCTGGCGCAGTGCGCCGCCGCGCCGTTAACGGAAATGATTCTGGAACCGCGCTCGGCGGCGATGGCGTAGGTGGTGAAGCGGTTACCGTTAGTCACGTTCCAGAGATGGATCGCCTCATTTTCGAGGATCCCGGACGCATCAAGGAAATCCTGGTCAATGGCGCAGGAGCCTTCATAGTGCAGATCGGCCTGGGTGACTTTTACGCGGTGGAGTTTGCCCTGCAGCATATTACGAATCATAGTGTCTACCTTTATTCCCGTCATACTTCAAGCGGCATACAGGCTGGCTGCACTCGAACTATTGCGGGTATCTACCTGACGAAAACGAAGCGGATATCGCATCCGCTTGAGCAAATGCCGGGCAGTATTGCCCGGTTTTTAACCTTTGTCTACAGGCCGAGCTCGACGATTTTGTTGTCGATAAGACGCGCCTGGCCGAGCCATGCTGCCATCAGGATCACCGCCCGTTGGCTGGTTTCCGTCAGCTCCAGCAGCGTATCCGCATCGCGGATCTGAATATCGTCGGAGCGGAAGCCCTTTTCGTCCAGCTCCTGCCCGGCAAGGGTAATCATTTCATCCAGATTACGATCGCCGGCCGCCAGCTTTTCCGCCACGCTATTCAGCACTTTATACAGCCCTGGGGCGATCTTGCGCTGATCAGCGGTAAGGTAGCCGTTGCGTGAACTGAGCGCTAAGCCATCTTTGGCGCGGATAATCGGTACGCCGATAATCTCGATATCGTAACCCATGTCGGCAACCATCTTGCGGATCAGCGCCAGCTGCTGGAAGTCCTTCTCGCCAAAGCAGGCAACGTCCGGCTGCACCAGGTTGAACAGTTTGCTGACGATGGTGGAGACGCCGCGGAAGTGGCCCGGACGGCTGGCCCCTTCAAGCATGGTCGACAGGCCTGGAACATCGACGTAGGTCTGACCTTCGGTACCGTGCGGATAGATTTCCGCCGGAGCCGGTGCGAATACGAAGTCCACTTTGCGTTTGTTCAGCTTCTCGCAATCGTCCTGCAGCGTGCGCGGGTAGCGCGTCAAATCGTCAGGGCGGTCGAACTGCATCGGGTTAACGAAAATGCTGACCACCACGACGTCAGCGCTGGCTTTCGCTTCATCAACCAGCTTCATATGACCGTCATGCAGGTTGCCCATGGTGGGGACCAGCGCAATGCGCTTGCCTTCCTGACGTAAACGGCGGATATGCTGACGCAGCAGCGGCAGGGATTCAATAATCAGCACAACAAGACTCCTTAATGGAAACTGTGTTCTTCGCCCGGATAGACGCCGGACTCCACTTCGGCAATATACTGCCGTACCGCCGCGCGTATGTCGCCTGCTGCGGCGAGGAAATTTTTAGCGAATTTAGGGATATGGCCGCCGGTGATGCCGAAGGCGTCATGCATAACGAGGATTTGCCCGTCGGTAACGTTGCCTGCGCCGATGCCGATCACCGGGATGGTCAACGCGTCGGTCACGCGCCGGGCCAGCGCCACCGGCACGCACTCCAGCACCAGCAGCTGCGCGCCTGCGGCTTCCAGCGCCAGCGCGTCGTCAAGCAGCGTTTGGGCCGCATCGCCGCGTCCCTGAACCTTATAGCCGCCAAAAACGTTAACCGACTGCGGCGTCAGGCCAAGGTGACCACAAACCGGCACCGCCCGTTCCGTCAGCATTTTTACGGTCTCAGCCAGCCACGCGCCGCCTTCGATTTTGACCATATTCGCCCCCGCGCGCATCACCACGGCGGCATTGGCAAAGGTCTGTTCCGGCGTGGCGTAGGCCATAAACGGCAGGTCGGCGAGCAGCAGGCAGGCCGGAGCGCCGCGGCGTACTGCCCGGGTGTGGTAGGCAATGTCTTCAACCGTCACCGGCAGCGTGGAGTCGTGGCCCTGTACCGTCATGCCCAGCGAATCGCCAACCAGCATCACGTTGATGCCCTCATCGGCAAACAGCTTTGCGAAGCTATAGTCGTAGGCGGTGATGGTGGCGAAGCGCTTCTTCTCCTGTTTGCATTTCTGCAGCAGGGCGATAGTGGTCGGTTTCATAACGTTTCCTGATGATGAAAGTCATATTAACCGGCATTCTAACAGCAGCACTGGAGGGGGCAACGGTTTTAGGCAACCGATAACCACGATCGCCGTAATTGTTAAAGGCAGCGGGGACTACCAGAGAACGGGTTTATCGGCAGCGAGCTGGGTCAGTACGCTGCGTAACGCGACGCCGTCAGGAAAATGGAGCTCGGGGGCAATCTCAAACAGCGGCCACAGCATAAAGCCGCGGTTTTTCATATCGTAATGCGGCACCGTCAGGCGCTCGCTGTCGATAACCTGCTCGCCAAACAGCATGATATCGAGATCGAGCGTGCGCGGACCCCAGCGTTCGGCCTTGCGTTCGCGGCCCTGCTGCAGCTCGATGCGCTGGGTATTATCCAGCAACTCTTCTGCGGTAAGCCCGGTCTCCAGCGCGACGGCGGCGTTAAGGTAGTCAGGCTGATCCTGCGGCCCCAGCGGCGGCGTGCGGTAGAAAGAGGAGACGGCGACGATCCGGCTGTTGGGGATCTCCGCCAGCGCGGCAACGGCAGCATTAACCTGCTCCAGAGGAGCGGCCAGATTGCTGCCGAGGGCGATAAAGGCGAGCGTCATGCGCCGCCCGGGCGCGGGGCGCGTTTACGCGGACGACGATGACGGCGGCGCGGCGCCGGCTCTTCATCGAGCTCGTTAAGCATATCTTTTTGATCCGGCGGTGGTGCAACCTGGAACTCGCCCCACCATTTGGTCAGGCGCAGCAGCTCGCCGTTCTTTTCGGCACCGGCGCGCAGCTCAAGCAGATCGTACGCGGCGCGGAATTTTGGATGCTCCATCAGCTTCCACGCGCGTTTGCCCTGGCGGCGGGACATCCGCAGCTGCAGCTGCCAGATATCGCGAACCAGGGTGGTGATGCGCTTCGGAATCGCCAGCGTACGGCAGGCTTCGTCCAGCACGTCGTTCATCGCCAGCAGGAAGGCGTCGTTGTACGCCAGGCCGCTTTCCTGGGTAATTTTCTGCGCCATTTCCAGCAGCGGATACCAGAACATCACCGCAAACAGGAACGCCGGGTTAACGCGCATATCGTTATGGATGCGGTTATCGGTGTTCTTCAGTACCTGGGTGATGATGTGCTCCATCGGGCTATCGCCGTGCTCGGTAAAGTAGCGGGTGATGGTCGGGAACAGCGGCTGGAACAGATTGTATTCGCGCAGCAGCATATAGGTATCAAAACCGTAGCCCGCCTGCAGCAGCTTGAGCACTTCTTCAAACAGACGCGCCGGAGGCACGTCGTGCAGCAGCGCCGCCAGGCGTGGGATCGGCTCGGCGCTTTCCGCGCTGATGCTCATATTGAGCTTGGCGGCAAAGCGCACCGCGCGCAGCATGCGTACCGGATCTTCGCGGTAGCGGGTTTCCGGATCGCCAATCAGGCGGATAACGCCATCCTGCATATCCTTCATGCCGCCAACGTAATCGCGGACGGTAAAGTCGGCAACGCTGTAGTAAAGGCTGTTAATGGTGAAGTCGCGGCGCTGGGCATCTTCTTCGATGGAGCCGAAGATGTTGTCGCGCAGCAGCATGCCGTTCTGGCCGAGCTGCGAGGTGACGCGATCGGTGGTATGCCCTTCGTGGTGACCACGGAAGGTGGCGACTTCGATAATCTCCGGCCCGAACATGACGTGAGCCAGGCGGAAACGGCGGCCGACCAGGCGGCAGTTGCGGAACAGTTTACGTACCTGATCCGGGGTCGCGCTGGTGGTGACGTCGAAATCTTTCGGCTTCTTGCCAAGCAGGAGGTCGCGTACGCCACCGCCGACGAGATAGGCTTCGTAGCCCGCCTTGTTCAGTCGATAGAGCACCTTGAGGGCATTATCACTGATATCTTTGCGGGAAATTGCATGCTGTTCGCGCGGGATAACCGTCATATGCGTTTGTTCGACGGCGGCTTCTGCCTCGCGCTCCTCACGGCTTAGCACCTTACGGCAAAAATTAGCGACTCGGGTAAAAATGTTGCACCTCGTAGTGTCAGACTGACTTCAGGACCAAAAAGCTACTCTATGGGCTTCAGATTGCAGCACGGCGACAGGCTTGTGGGCTCACGGTGGCATAGAAAGCTATGTAACCTGGGCGGACAAATGCGGCTATCGCAGCGGCAACGTGTAAGGCGACGAGTAAAAATTGCGGCTAATCATAGCTCAGCGGGAGCCATTTGAGAATGCTGGATTTTTTCGGGTTTCCAGTTCGCTACCGCCTGCTTGAGTAAATCATCGGTACTCAAGGCTCGCCATTCCTGCTCAACGTCCTGATTAAGAAACATTAGCGCCCGTATAATTTCCGGGCGCGGATCGCCTTCCGGCAGCGCCGGGGCATGATTTTGTTTGGAGAGTTTATTCCCCTCGGCGTTCAGCGCCAGCGGCAGATGCAGGTAATCCGGCGCCTGCCAGCCAAAGTGCTGATAGAGCGAAATCTGCCGCACCGTAGGCTCAATAAGATCGGCGCCGCGGACTATCTCACTCACGCCCTGGAAACGATCGTCCACTACCACCGCAAGATTATAGGCGAACAGGCCGTCGCGGCGGTGGATAATAAAATCTTCGCGCGCCAAAGGCTCGTCGGCAACCAGGGTTCCGCGCAGCTGGTCATAAAACTCAAGCACCGGTCGCGTCTGGCGTATGCGCAGCGCGGCGCCCTCTGCCGGCAGCCGCAGGTCGCGGCAGTGGCCGTCATAGATGCCGCCGGCGGCGTGAATACGCGCGCGGGTGCAGGTGCAGTAATAGCACAGCCCCTGCTCATACAGCCAGGCAAGGTGCTCCCGGTAGGCTTCGTGGCGCTGCGACTGCCACAGCACTTCGCCATCCCAGTGCAGCCCGTAACGCTCGAGCTGGCGCAGAATGGTATCGGCAGCGCCGGGAACTTCCCGCGGCGGGTCGATATCTTCAATGCGTACGTGCCAGATGCCGTTTTTTGCCCGCGCCTGAAGATAGCTGCCGAGTGCGGCAATCAGGGAGCCGAAATGGAGTTCGCCGGAGGGTGAGGGGGCAAAGCGGCCTGTATAGCGTGAGTCATTCATGGTCTATAGAGCATGTAGGCGGGAGAAACTCCCGCCGGAGATACGATAGCGAAGTGGATTAGCCAGCCATCTGTTTTTCGCGAATTTCCGCCAGAGTTTTGCAATCGATGCACAGATCTGCGGTCGGACGCGCTTCCAGACGGCGAATGCCGATCTCAACGCCACAGGATTCACAAAAGCCGAAATCTTCGTCTTCGACTTTCTTCAGTGTTTTCTCGATCTTTTTGATGAGTTTACGTTCGCGATCGCGGTTACGCAGCTCCAGGCTGAACTCCTCTTCCTGAGCGGCACGGTCTACCGGGTCCGGGAAGTTAGCAGCTTCATCCTGCATGTGTGTTACGGTGCGATCCACTTCATCCCTGAGTTGATTACGCCATGCTTCAAGAATACGCTTGAAGTGCGCTAGCTGGGCTTCGTTCATATACTCTTCGCCCGGCTTCTCTTGGTACGGCTCCACCCCAGCGATGGCGAGAATACTCAGGGACGATGTTTTACGGTTTTGCCCTTCTTGCATGTTGCTTCTCCTTAACACGCACTATCGATCCCCATGGTGGGGGAAAAATCAGGCCGCTATAAATAGCAGATGCTTTTCCGGATAGCAATTATCTAAACGTTACACTTGACAACCCTGTGAAGAAAAGCGTATTTGCGCTCGCGACCCGGACACTATTTAGCCGTTTGTTTACCGGGAGTTAACACCACGGTAATCGGCTTATTCAGAGTCATCATCTCGGTAGAAAGTTCCGCTTTATATGCGAGAATTTCAACCCCCTTGGTTTGCGCTTCAATCAATAGCTGTGCGTATCTGGCATCAATGTGGTGAGCGGGAGAGAAACGGTCGATCGCCGAATGCAGCACGGCGAACAAAATCACCGCCCGATCGCCGGCTGCCGCCACGCCCATCAGCTCCCGCAGGTGCTTCTGGCCGCGCTCGGTGACCGCATCGGGGAAATAACCGCTCTCTTTCTCCGCTAACGTAACCGATTTCACTTCAATATAGCAGTTTTGTCGTTCTTCTGCCTGTAACATAATATCGATGCGGCTGTTCTCTCCGCCATATTTTACTTCACTTTTCAGCGTGTTATAGCCATAAAGCTCGCTAATATTACCCGCCAGTATCGCCTCTTTTGCCAGCGTATTGGCGCGTAAAGTATTCACGCAAATCGTCGCGCCCTGCTGGGTTTCGGTTAATTCCCAGGTATGGGCATACTTGCGCTTCACGTTATCGGAGGTGGAATACCAGACGGTATCGCCGGGGGTCGCGCAGCCGGTCATCGCCCCGGTGTTCGGGCAGTGCAGGGTCAGCTCGCGTCCGTCGGGGGTCACCACGTCGGCCAGAAATCGTTTGTAACGTTTAATCAGAACGGCGGACCGTAGCGGTGGGGTGAACAGCATCAGCTCTCCTCGTTGAAGGGGTAACGTTCCAGCGCGGTATAGCGGGTACGTCCGCGGGCAAAGCTGGATTCATAAAGTACAAATTCGCGCACCGCAAACGTCCAGCTGAAGCCGGGCGGCGGGATGGGTACCGCGCTGCGGGCGTCGCGCAGCAGGGTGATATGCGGATGGAACGGCTGCGGGCTTTGATAGCAGCCGCTGCGGGCCGCCTGCGCGCGCAGCATACCGGCCAGCTGCAGCACGCCGCGCGGCGGCTGGCGCGTACCGAGCCACACCACCCGCGAACGCAGCCACTGTCCGGCATCGTCGAGGGTCAGCGTAAAGCCGGGCTGGCGAATGCGTCCCGCCTGTGCCGCCAGCGCGCGCTGCTTATCCGCGCTGACCTCGCCAAGAAAGGCCAGCGTCAGGTGCAGGTTGGCTTTTGCTACCGGCCTGCCGGCGTCATCCGGGAAGCTCAGGGCGCGCCAGTCGACGATCCGCTGCTGCACCTCTTCAGGCAGTTCAAGGGCGAAAAACAGCCTTTTCGGCTCGGACATGATAAATACCCGGTAATCATTTCAGTGCGATGAATTTCAACCTGCAGCGTATCTGCAACGCGAAAGACGACAAGTCAGGCGTGATGCTACAATGCCTGCCCTTGAATGTTAAGCCCTGGAGCCTTTCGTGTCCTCATTGCCGGTTGCCGCCGTCCTCCCCGAACTTCTCTCCGCTCTGCAGCAGGCGCCGCAGGTGCTGCTCAATGCGCCAACCGGTGCCGGTAAATCGACCTGGCTGCCGCTGCAAATCCTCGCGGCGGGCCAGATCGACGGGCGCATTATTCTGCTGGAACCGCGCCGGCTGGCGGCGCGCAACGTGGCGCAGCGGCTGGCCGAACTGCTGGGCGAGAAGCCGGGCGATACCGTGGGCTACCGGATGCGTGCGGACACCTGCGTCGGACCAAATACCCGAATTGAAGTGGTCACCGAGGGGATCCTGACGCGCACGCTCCAGCACGACCCCGAGCTGACGGGCGTGGGTCTGGTGATCCTCGATGAATTCCACGAGCGCAGCCTGCAGGCGGATCTGGCCCTCGCCCTGCTGCTCGACGTGCAGCAGGGCCTGCGCGACGATCTCAAGCTGCTGATTATGTCGGCGACGCTGGATAACGATCGCCTGCAGCGGATGTTGCCGCAGGCGCCGGTGATTACCTCCGCCGGCCGGGCCTTCCCGGTGGAGAAGCGCTATCAGGCGCTCGCCGCGCACCAGCGCTTTGATGAGGCGGTGGCGATAGCCGCCGCCGAGCTGCTGCGCCAGGAGAGCGGGTCGATGCTGCTGTTTCTCCCCGGCGTCGGCGAAATTCAGCGGGTGCAGGAGCAGCTGGCCGGGCGGGTGGCTGACGATGTGGCTATCTGTCCTCTGTACGGGGCGCTGCCGCTGAGCGAGCAGCGAAAGGCGATTCTGCCGGCGGCGAAGGGGACGCGTAAGGTGGTGCTGGCGACCAATATTGCCGAAACCAGCCTGACCATTGAGGGGATTCGACTGGTGGTGGATAGCGCCCAGGTGCGGGTTGCCCGCTTTGACGCCCGCACCGGCTTAACCCGCCTGATAACCCAGCGCATCAGCCAGGCCTCCATGACCCAGCGCGCCGGCCGCGCCGGGCGACTGGAGCCCGGAATTTGCCTGCACCTGATCGCCAAAGAGCAGGCGGAGCGCGCGGCGGCGCAGAGCGACCCCGAGATCCTGCAAAGCGATCTGTCGTCGCTGCTGCTGGAGCTGCTGCAGTGGGGATGTCACGATCCCGCCGAACTCCGCTGGCTGGATCTGCCGCCGGAGATCAATCTGGCAGCGGCCCGGCGTCTGCTGACGGCGCTCTCTGCGCTGGAGGGCGGCAGGCTGTCGGCGCGCGGGCGTAAAATGGCCGCGCTGGGCAACGATCCGCGCCTTGCGGCCATGCTGACCGCGGCGGACTCTCCCGATGCGGCGGCAACGGCGGCTAAGCTGGCGGCGATCCTCGAAGAGCCGCCGCGCGGCGCGAATAGCGATCTTGGCTCGGCGTTTGCCCGCCAGCAGCCTGGCTGGCAGCAGCGGGCGCAGCAGCTGCTGAAGCGCCTCGGCGGCCGGGCGGGCCATCCCGATGCCCAGCGCGTGGAGGCGCTGCTGGCACCGGCCTTTGCCGACCGCATCGCCCGCCGACGCGGCCAGGAGGGGCGCTATCAGCTGGCAAACGGCATGGGGGCGATGCTTAACGCCGATGACGCGCTTGGGCGCCATGAGTGGCTGATTGCGCCTCTGCTGCTGCAGGGGAGCGCGTCGCCGGATGCGCGCATCTTACTTGCGCAGCCGCTGGACGTTACCGCGCTGCTGGAGCAGCTGCCGGATCTGGCCCAGCGCTCCGATACCGTGGAGTGGGATGAGGCCCAGGGAACGCTGAAGGCCTGGCGCCGCACCTGTATCGGCCAGCTGGTGATCAAAACTCAGCCGCTGGCAAAGCCGTCGGAAGAGGAGCTGCACCGGGCGATGCTCAACGGCATTCGCGATAAGGGCCTCAGCGTGCTGAACTGGACGGCGGAGGCGGAGCAGCTCCGTCTGCGGCTGCACTGCGCGGCGCAGTGGCTGCCGGAGGAGGCATGGCCGGCGGTGGATGAGGCCTCGCTGCTGGCAACGCTGGAGGCGTGGCTGCTGCCGCAAATGGGCGGCGTGCACTCGCTGCGCGCGCTCCGGGCACTGGATATTCGCCAGGCGCTGCAGAACTGGCTGCCGTGGCCGCTGCGCCAGAAGCTCGATAGCGAGCTGCCAACCCACTACGTCGTGCCGACCGGCAGCCGGATCGCCATTCGCTACCACGAGGAAAACCCGCCGGCGCTGGCGGTGCGTATGCAGGAGATGTTTGGCGAAGCGACGACCCCGACCATTGCCCAGGGCCGGATGGCGCTGGTGCTGGAGCTGCTGTCGCCCGCCCAGCGCCCGCTGCAGATCACCCGCGATCTCAGCGCCTTCTGGCAGGGGGCCTATCGGGAAGTGCAAAAAGAGATGAAGGGACGCTACCCCAAACACGTCTGGCCGGACGATCCGGCAAACGCCGCGGCGACCCGGCGCACCAAAAAGTATGCGCCGCCGGGGTCGAACTGAGCCCGGGCTATGCCGCCTGGGCCCACAGGAACAGGCCGCCGCCGGCCAGCGCCAGCCAGGGACCGAAGGCCAGCGGCCGATCCAGCGGCTGGTGGGTCAGCCGCCGCAGCACCAGGGTGCAGATAAGCCCGCTGGCCGAGGCCAGCAGCAGCGTATTGGGCAGCGCCTGCCAGCCGGACCATGCGCCGAGCGCCGCCAGCAGCTTAAAATCACCGTACCCCAGCGCCTCCCTGCCGGTCAGCAGCCGAAATACCCAGTACACCGCCCAGAGCGACAGGTAGCCTGCCATCGCGCCGATAACCGCCTCCGTCAGCGGCACGAAGGTGGCGTTGAGATTAAACAGCAGCCCGGCCCACAGCAGCGGCAGCGTCAGGCAATCGGGGAGCAGCTGCGTCCTGGCGTCGATGAGCGCCAGCACCAGCAGGGTGGAGAGCAGCCCCAGCCCGCCCAGCAGCGCGAAACCCGGAGTCAGCAGGTACCCGGCGAGCACAAACAGCAGCCCGCAGAAGAGCTCGGTCAGCGGATAGCGGCGTGAAATCGGCCGCGCGCAGCAGCGGGAGCGCCCCTTCAGCAGCAGGAAGCTGAACAGCGGGACGTTATCCCGCCAGGCGACGGGCTGGCGGCACTGCGGGCAGAACGACGGCGGAAAGCTCAGGCTAAGCCGCGCCTGGCCCTCCTCGGCCATTAACATCAGCGGCAGCCGGTAGATAACGACGTTAAAAAAGCTGCCGAAGCACAGACCGAAAATAAACAAAAAACCGCCCCATATCAGAGGGAACTGCAGTGAAAATGCGGCAAATAGCGTCATGGTTTCTCCGGTGGTGACCATTTTCCCTGCAGCTGCCAGGGCGTGCGTCCATGTTCATCCTTGCGGCCGCTCTGGGCGATAAGCGCCGCGAGCAGCGTCGGCGTTGACTGCCGGCTCTGTAGCGTTCCGCGAAACGCGTAGCCGCCGTCAGGCGCGAGGGTGCCCTGTCCGCTCAGGCTCAGCTGATGCGAGTCCTGGCTAATGTTCAGCGCCAGCGCGCCCGCGGGCGTGCAGCTGAATTTGCCGCTGACGCTGGCCAGCATCAGGGAGCCGGCGGGGGAGCTCAGCGTCGCATCCTGCCAGTGCGCGCGGCCCTCGGATATCTGCCGGCAGCCGTCGTGGCCGAAGCGCGCCTCGGCGATCTCCAGCGTAATCAGGCCCTCGGCGTCAACCGACCCGGCCTGCGCCAGCCCGCGACCGGCCACGCTGGCCGGGACGATAAGGCGGCCATCGCGCAGGGTCAGCGCGCTCAGCCCCTGCAGCCAGACCTGGCCGCGCAGCCCGCTGGGATCGCTGAACGAAATATGCCAGCCCGGAAGCGCGCCGGAGAAAGCCAGCCGCCAGCGCAGGTGGGCGAGGCCGGCTCCGCGCCAGACAATATCTCTGGCCTCGCCCTGCCAGACGGTGCCGGCAAGCTCGCCGATGCCGATCCCGGCCGGCAGCGCGGCGGTCAGCAGCCTGGCGGGGGCGGTGAGCAGCATCCACAGCAGCCAGGCGCCGAGCAGCAGTCCGACGGCGGATTTACTTCTCATGCCGACGCTCGAGGATCAGCGTATTCACCGTCACCCAGCCGGGACGCTGGGGATGCGCGGTGACGGCCAGGGAGGCGGCGTGAATGCCCTGCCGGCCCAGGGCGTCGAGCCATGACATCAGGGCCTGAAAGGTACAGGCCTCGAGGGTGACGTTGACCCGCATCCCCTGCGGCTGCAGCCGGACGATCGCCAGCGCCTGGCGGGCCGCCTCGCGCATGATGACCGCCGAGGGCTCTTCGGCGGTGGCCGCAGGGCCCGGCCGCTGGCGGCTTAGCTGCTGCAGGAGCGGAGCCTGCTGCTGCATCCAGCGCAGGCTGGCCTGCTCTTTGGCGAGGGTTTGCCGCCACTGCTGCTCGCGGTCGAGCCACGGCTGCCAGAAGGCGTAGTACGCGATACCGACAAACAGCGCGAGGGCCATCGCCACCAGCAGGCGCTGCTCCCGCTGCGAGCGCTGCTGCCATAAAATACGCAGGCTATGCATCGTTTTCCTCCAGGGAGAGACGCCCCTCAATGCCGTCCGCTCGCGGCTTCATTTCGCCGGTTCGTACGCGAAAATGGGGCTGCGCCCGGAGAGTGAACTGCTCCAGCGCCCGGGGCGATACCGCCGACACGTCGAGCTGCAGGGCGTTGCGCGCGCCGTCATAGGCCAGGGCCCGCAGGCGGATCCCCGGGGTCTCGGCGACGATCTTTTGCACCAGGCTGATGGTGACGACCGACGGCGGATGCGCCGCCGTCTGCTCAAGCTGGCGCAGATGCTGCTGCATCTGCAGCCGCGGGTTAATCACCCGGGTCTCCGTTTTAAACCACTGATGATAAAACGCCCGGCTGGCCTGCTGAGCCGCGGCCGCCCGCTGGCCGAGCGCCAGATGATCGAGCACGGCGTTAGTGCCCCACAGCAGCGCCAGCGCGGCGGCAGCGACCATCGCCGGACGCCAGCGTAGCCCGGCGGGCTGCCAGCGGCGCTTCGGCGCAAACTCTCCCTGACGTAGGCAGATGCGCTGCGCCGCCGGATCCGCCGCCGCCAGCTGGAGTAAATCCTGCGCCGCCAGCGCGCGCCACGGCGCCGGGATCGGCGGGGGCGGAGAGTAGCTGTCGATCGGCGGCTGCTCCTCGCCGGGGGAGAGCAGCTCGGCCAGCCAGCCGGCTTCCGCCGCCATCCCGCCCCAGGCCTGATGGCGAATCAGCCACTGTTCGCCGACCTGCAGCGCGCTCCAGCGGCCCGGAGTGAAGGGGAGAGCCAGCGCATCCGGCGTCAGGGCGAGGATCTCGAGCCCCAGCTCGTCGCAGCGGGCGAGCCACTCGCGCATTTTTTGCCGCTGCAGGGCGGCAACGTGGCAGAGATTTTTCTGCCGCCGGAGCAGCGCAAAATGAACCTCCTCGACGTCGGTTGCCAGCTGCTCTTCGAGCAGGAAGGGCAGGATCTGCTGCGGGCGCTGGCGCAGGCCGGCGGGCAGCGTCACGCTGTGAAAAGCGCAGTCGCTGGCCGGAACCAATACCCAGGCGGGATAGCGCGCCGCCAGCTCGCGTAGCGTCGGGTCATCGTCACCGGCGGACCATTCGCCGGCTCTCTCCGGCTGTCCGGGCGAGAGCAGGCGCCAGGCGATCGGCCGGTCAGGGGCGCCGAGGCGCAAAATGAGCGCCGCGCGCGGCGGCGTTTTATCGTTATTCATCGGCCACTCTGTAAAGTCCATAACGTCGCTGGATAACGCGGAAGCTGCGCCCTTCGCGCTGCAGGAGGCTGCGCTGCTGATAGCGCGCGCTGCCCATGACCACGGTGAACGAGGCGACGAAGCGTTCACTGTGGACCGTCAGCCAGGGACGCACGGCGGTGGTGTCAGCGTCCTGCAGCGCCTGCTGGGCTAAAAACGCGGCGACGCTGTTCCAGCCGCTTGCCGGACGGGTGCTCAGCAGCTGGCGCGCCTGCTGAATGCTCAGATCGGCGGGGAACAGCGCCGCCAGCAGGGCAGCCTGCGCCGGCTTCAGGGTGTTGATATTGATCTGCAGGGCGTCGTTCGGGTGGGCGCAGACGTAGGGCAGCAGGCGCTGGTACAGCGCCGCGTCCATCCCGGCGAGCAGGTGCAGCTCGCTGAGGTCCTGGATATTCTGGTTGCCGGTCAGGTAGCCCGGCGACTGCGCCATATAGACCTCGTCTTCCGCGCCGTTAAGCAGCGGCTGGCTATCCGCATCGATCCAGTCGCGCAGGGCGGCGGTGAGCTGCAGGGCGCGCAGCGGCTCCGCGCCGAGCTTCTCCAGCAGGCGGGTAAAGGCGCGCGCCGCGGCGGGGATCGCTTCGCTTTCATCGGCGGCGGTGCGGTTGATGGCGTTCAGATTGAAGCAGGCCTGGTCGTCGGTAATATTGGCGTAAATCTCACCGTCTGCGAGCGTAAAGCGGCGTCCCTGCTGGGCCCAGTTTTGCGCCAGATGGGTTTGATTCGGCGAATCAAGCGCGTCGCGCTGCAGCAGGGCGGCGACCATCGTCTCCGCGCCCAGCGCGTACCATTTGGCCTGCAGGTTATCGAGGGTGGTGGCCGTCTGCTGGTACATCCGCGCCGTTCTTTCGGTGATGGCGCTCGCCAGCACCATCATCAGGGCGAGGATCAGCAGCACCATCAGCAGCGCGACGCCGCGCTGGCGGCCGTTCACGGCTGGTCTCCGGGGGCAACTAAAAACAGGCGCGTGACGTCGCCGTAGCCCTTCAGCGTTAAGGTGACCTCAAGCGCCTGCGGCAGATTTTGCGCGGACTCCCAGCGATCCTGCCAGCGGCCGCTGGCGTAAAAGCGCAGGCGGAACGCCTCGACGTCGCGCTGCAGGACCCAGGTCGTCGGCCGGCTGCCGGTGAGCGGGTCCTGCTGGTCATAGCTCAGACGCTCCAGCCGCTGCTGGCGCAGGCGGTAGCTGACGCTCTGGATCTCTGAGCGCGGCAAAATGCCCATCGGGTTTGGCCAGCCGCTGCGGCTAAAGGCTATCGCCCAGTCGTCGCTGCCCAGCTGGAAGCGCCCGGCGGAGAACAGGGCGTCGTCGTTGCGCCCGCGGCGGGGAACGATCTGGTTGAAGTCGGCGGCCATCTGGCTAAAGGTCTGCTGCAGCGCCTGGATCTGCTGCGCTTTTTCTTTGGTGAGCGTATCCGCGCGAATGACGTTTTGCAGCACGCTGACTGCCGCCACGCTCAGCGCGGCGAGGATCGCCAGCGCCAGCAGCATTTCAACGAGGGTAAAGCCGCGCATGGTGCCATTCTTCATGGCCGGGTCACCCAGGTGCGCAGCGAGGAGACCGGGGCCTTGTCGCTTTTATCATGGCGGACCTCGACGTCCAGCGCCCGCAGCTGCGGGAGCTCGGTTTCGACGCCCTGCCAGCGGATATGCCAGCTGCCGCCTGCCGCCTGGACCGTCGTTTCCGAGGGGCTCAGCGCCGGCCAGCGGTTTTCCAGCTTCAGCTGGATCAGCTGATTGTCGGCAAGCCACCCGGCGAGGGTTTTCTCCTCCATGCGCCCGAGATGGTTCGTCTGCTGCAGCGTGGCCTGCATCACGGACAGCCCGGCGAGGGCGAAGACCACCAGCGCGACCATGACTTCGATAAGCGTCATTCCGGACTGCGATTTCATGGGCTCTCCTCCCGCTGCGCGGGCTGCACGCCGCCGCGGGCGTCAACCTCCAGCGCCAGATCGCGGCCGATATGCAGCTGAAAGGGGGTCACTTCCCCGCCGGGGAACAGCAGAACGTCGGGCAGCTCGCCCGGCGTCCAGGCGGCGCCATCGGGAAAGCTCAGCGCCAGCGGTTCCAGGGCGGCGCTGCCCGAGGTGGCGACGCGCGCGATCTGCAGCGGCTGCCAGCGGGAGCCCTCCTCGCCGCCGTCCGCTTCGCCAGCCTGGCCGCTCTCGTCTGGGGTCAGCAGCCGCATAAACTGCCAGCGGTCGGGGTGAATCGAGATACCGTAGAACTGGCCGGTCTGCAGCCCGCGGTCGCGGACAAAGCTCAGCTGTGCCTGGAAGCGCTCGAGGATCTGCGCCGGGTCGTTCTCGCGCGATGGCGGAAACGCCAGCATCACCATGCCCGCGCTAACGCCCATCAGCAGCAAAATGAGCATCATCTCCAGTAACGTGAAGCCGCGCTGGTGCACTATTTTTTCCCGATATTCCAGTTGCCGAGATCGTCGTTGGTATCCGGCATGCCGTCCGGCCCAACGCTAAACACGTCGACCTGGCCGTGCTGGCCGGGGCTGAGCAGCTGATAGTCGTTGCCCCACGGGTCCTGCGGCAGGCGGCGGATATAGCCACCTTCCGGATAGTTACGCGCCTGCGGCTCGGCGGCAGGACGGCTGACCAGCGCCGCGAGCCCCTGCTCGGTGTTGGGGTAGCGGCTGTTATCCAGCTTGTACATATCCAGCGCGCCCTCCAGCGCCACCAGATCGCTGACCACCTTTTGCCGGTCCGCTTTTTCTTTATTGCCCATCAGGTTAGGGACCACCAGGCTGGCAAGAATGCCGAGAATGACAATCACCACCATAATCTCCAGTAAGGTGAATCCACGCTGTCGTTGCATTTTTTTCTCCATTATTACAATCACATACTCATAAGAGTGTTGAGCTGCAGGATCGGCTGCAGAATGGCCAGCACGATAAACAGCACCATCCCGGCCATCGCCACCACCAGCAGCGGCTCAAACAGGCTGAGCGCCATCTGAATTTGCGCGCTCAGCTCGCGGTCCTGGTTATCGGCGGCGCGCTCGAGCATGCCGTTGAGCTCGCCGCTCTGTTCGCCGCTGGCAACCATGTAGCGCATCATCGGCGGGAAGAGGGCGGTGGCTTCGAGGGCGCGGTGCAGGCTGATCCCTTCGCGCACCGACTCGGCGGCGGTTTCCAACTGGCGGCGTGCCCAGGTGTTGCTTAACACCTCCGCGCTGATGCGCATCGACGGCAGCAGCGGGACGGCGCTGGCGTTCAGAATGCTGAGGGTGCGGGCGTAGCGGGCGCTGTTGATGCTGCGGGCCACCCGGCCAATCAGCGGCAGGCGCAGCAGCTGTCTATGCCAGATGAGCCGCCGCGCGGGCTGGCGCAGGGCGTAATGCAGCAGCAGCCCGCCCGCCAGCAGCGCCAGCAGTAGCCAGGGGCCGGCGCTGCGGATGATATCGCTCATGGTCATCAGCAGGCGGGTGGAAAACGGCAGGGCCTGCTTGAGATGAATAAACTGATCGACGACCTTCGGCACCACCGTGGAGAGCAGAATAGCGATCACGCTGATGGCGACCAGCGTCAGCACGATGGGGTAGATCATGGCCTGCAGCAGGCGGGCGCGAAGCTGCTGGCGCTGTTCGGTATAGTCCGCCAGCCGGTTAAGCACGCCGGCAAGGTGCCCGGAGGTTTCGCCCGCGGCGACCATCGCGCAGTACAGGCGGTCGAAGCAGGCCGGATAGCCGCGCATGGCCTCCGCCAGGGTATGACCTTCCAGCACCTTGCCGCGCACGCCGGCCATCAGGGTTTTCAGGTGCGCTTTTTCACACTGCTGCGCCACCGCGTCCAGCGCTTTTTCCAGCGGGATCGCGGCCGCCACCAGCGTCGCCAGCTGGCGGGTGAGGAGGGCGAGGTCGCCGGCGCCGGTGCGCCGCGTCAGCAGCGAATGCCTGCCGCCGCGCGCGCGGCCTTCAGCGGCGTCGACCTCAACGGGCAGCCAGCCCTTTTCCCGCAGCAGCTGGCGGGCGTGGCGGGCGGAGTCCGCCTGCTGTACGCCGCGCTGCGTCCTGCCGCGCTCATCGAGCGCCCGGTAGCTAAAAATGGCCATCCTGGTCCCCCTGCGCCGCATGCTGCTCGGTCACCCTGACCACCTCTTCCCAGCTGGTTATTCCGCTCAGCACCTTCTCCAGTCCGGCGCGACGGAGGGTGATATAGTCCGCCCCTAGCCGCTGGCCCAGCGTTAATTCGTTTTCTCCGCGGTGGATTGCCATCCGCACCCGATCGTCAACCCGCAGCAGCTCGTGGATCCCGGTACGCCCGCGATAGCCGGTGAAGCCGCACTCCGCGCAGCCTGCGGCGTGCCACAGGGTCGTACCGGCCGGGACGCCCATCCGTATCGCCGTTTCCTCATCCGCCTGCCCCGGACGACGGCAGTGCGGGCAGAGCCGGCGCACCAGGCGCTGCGACAGCACCGCCAGCAGCGAGGTTGACAGCAGAAAAGGCTCCACGCCCATATCCTGCAGGCGCGAAATTGCTCCCAGCGCGCTGTTGGTATGCAGCGTGGAGAGCACCAGGTGGCCGGTGAGGGAGGCCTGCACGGCAATCTGCGCCGTCTCGCCGTCGCGGATCTCGCCCACCAGCACCACGTCAGGGTCCTGGCGCAAAATGGCGCGCAGCCCGCGGGCAAAGGTCATCTCCACCCTGGGGTTGACCTGGGTCTGGCCGATCCCTTCCAGCTCGTATTCGACGGGGTCTTCGATGGTCATAATATTGCGCTCGCGAGCGTCCAGCCGGCTGAGGGCGGCGTACAGGGTGGTGCTTTTGCCCGAACCAGTAGGGCCGGTGACCAGAATGATGCCGTGCGGGCGGGCCATCAGCTCATCGACCTGCTGCAGGAGCGCGGGCGGCATCCCGAGGGTCAGCAGGTCGAGGTTGACGCTGTTTTTATCCAGCAGGCGCAGCACCACGCGCTCGCCGTGGCCGGAGGGCAGCGTCGAGACGCGCACGTCAACGGCGCGCCCGCCGATGCGCAGCGCCATGCGGCCATCCTGCGGAATACGCTTTTCCGCGATGTCGAGGTTGGCCATCACCTTAATGCGCGAAATCAGCAGGGCCGCAAGCCGACGCTGCGGGCGGAGGATCTCCCGCAGCACGCCATCGACGCGAAAGCGGATCTGCAGGTGGCGCTCGTAGGTTTCGATATGAATATCCGAGGCCTGCTCTTTGATAGCCTCCGTCAGCATGGCGTTGATCAGGCGGATAATCGGCGCATCGTCCTCGCTATCCAGCAGATCGTCGGTGTCGGGCAGCTCGTCGGCGAGGGTGTATAAATCCAGCTCGTTGCCGATGTCGGCCATCATGCGCCGGGCTTCCGCCGAATCGCGCTGGTAGCTGAGCACCAGCAGCTTCTCGAACTCGTCGGCGGCCAGCCGCTGGACCTCGATCGGCCTGTCCGCTACCCGGCGCGCCTCAAGCAGCGCCGCCGTCGGCGCCTCGGCGAGGCAGCGGACGGCGCAGGTCTCGCCGTCGCTCAGCAGGATAATGCCGTGGGCGCGGGCGTAGACGAAAGGCAGCAGCGGGCGGCTCTCCGCCAGCGGCGTCACGGCTGGCCTCCCAGGTTGAAGGCGTCGATGGCGGCGCCGATCCGGCGAAACGCGGCGGTATCCTGCTGGGGGTAGATATGCAGCAGGTCATCGTTCAGCGACGCTTCCGTGCCGTCTTTGCCGCGCTGTTTGGTTTGCGCGTCGTTAAAGGCGGTGTACTGACCCGAAGAGGCCTGCCGGTAACCGTCGCGGTCGCGAATGATGGTCGGACGGATAAACAGCATCAGGTTGCGTTTGGAGACCTTTTTGCTGGTGGAGCGGAACAGGGCGCCAATCACCGGGATATCGCCGAGCAGCGGCACCTTATCGGCGGAGTCGGTGACGCTTTTGTCCAGCAGCCCGCCCACGACGACGGTTTCGCCGCTGCCAACCAGCACCGCGTTGTTCACCGTGCGGGTATTGAAGGTGGCGCCTAAATCCGAGCTGGTGCTGGAAGCGGAGTCGGCGACGCTGGAGACCTCCTGCTCGATCTCCAGCAGCACCGAGTCCCCTTCGTTAATCTGCGGCTTGACCTTCAGCTTGATGCCGACGGTTTTGCGTTCGACGGTATTGAAGATGTTATCGCCGGAGGTGGTCTGCGAGCCGCTGAGCACCGGCACCTCCTGGCCGACGTTAAAGGTCGCCTGCATGTTGTCGAGGGTGACGATGCTGGGGGTGGCGAGAATATCGTTTTTGCTGCTGCTGGAGAGGGCGGTGAGCAGCATCGCCCAGTTCCCCTGGTAGAACCCGGCGGCGATGCCGTTAAAGGAGCTCAGGGCGCTGGCGAGCGAGCTGGTGACCGTGCCGTCTTTGTTGTACTGGTTGGCGCCGGCAATGGCCGTTGAGATCGGCAGCCCGCTGTTGTTGAACTGGGTCATGCCGGCATTTTTATTGGCCCACTGCACGCCCAGATTGAGGCCGTCGGCGTCCTGAACCTCGGCAATAATCGCTTCAACCAGCACCTGCGGACGGCGAATATCCAGCTGGGCGATGACCCGCTCGAGGTCGTTCATGACGTCCGGGGCGGCGGTCACGATCAGCGCGTTGGTCTGGCCGTGGGCTTTGATGATGATGTTTTTATCCAGCGCCGCCACCGGCTTTGCGCTCTGCTTTTCGCTCTGCATGCTGCTGCTGATGCCGGTTAGCACCTCCACCAGATCGGCGGCTTTGGCATACTTGAGGTAGATAACCTTGGTGTTTCCCTGCACCGCCTGCTGGCGGTCGAGCTGGCGGATCATGGTGATGATGCGCTGGCGGGAGTTCGGTTCACCGCTCACCAGCACCGAATTGGTCCGCTCGTCGGCGACCACGTTCGCCACCATCGAACCGGGGAGCGCGGATTTGCTGGTGTCTTTGTTCAGCTCATTCACCAGCTTGACCACGTCGGCGGCGGAGGCCCAGGAGAGCGGGACCGTCACCACGCTGCGATCGCCGGCGTTATCAACCCGCTCGACGATGGTCAGCAGGCGCTTAATCACCGCCGCGCGCCCGGTCATCAGCAGCACGTTGGACGGCTCGTAGTGCACCACGCTGCCGGCCCCGGCGTTGTCGTTGAGCTGTCGCAGCAGCGGCGCGAGGTCGCGAGCGGCAACGTTGGTTAGCGGCACCACGCGGGTCACCACCTCATCGCCCACGCCCGGGGAGGCGTCGCTGGCCACCGGCACCGCCGCGGTTTTGGCATCTTTTGAGCGCACCACCTTCAGCACGCCGTTATTCATATTGATAACCGCAAAGCCGTAGACGTCCAGCACGCTGAGGAAGAACTGATAATATTGTTCTTCATTGAGCATATCGTAGCTGCGAACGGTAATTGTGCCGCGTACGCTGGGGTCGATAATGACCGTCTTATTGAGGTTTTTGCTGACGGTATTAATAAATTCCTGAATATCCGTACCCTTGAAGCTGGCGGAGAATTCTTCCGCAGCGGCGGGTTTGAATAACAGCGCGCTGAATATCATCAGCAGCGTAAAAAGCAGGCGGAAAATTAGGGTGCTGCGCAATTATTCATCCCTCAAGGCTAAATAGATATCCTGCCGCTGGCCGTCGCGTTCGACGGTCAGCGTTATTTCGCTAAGCTCGGGGAGCTGTTTTAATGCTTGCTGAGCCTGCTGCCGATCGCGGAGATCGAGACCGTTCAGAGCGACCGCCAGATCGTTTTCCTGTAATCCGGCCTGGCGAAAAAGAGTGGGGTCTTTTCCCGGATTAAGTCGATATCCGCTGAGCTGCTCATTGACCATAATCGGGGAAATATTGAGATAGTTGAGAATATTTTGCGGCCGCTCGCGTACCTGCTTAACCCACTCTTTCGCCGGCGGCGTCGGAGCGGATTTCACCGCTGCGCCAGCGTCGTCAAAGAGCGGTATCGCTTCGTTCCTGCCGCGATAGTTAACGATCAGGCGATCGTTAAGAATGGCGACTATTTTGGCTTCGTTACCCGGAGTGCTGTCGCCAACGCCCAGGCTAACCTGTTGATTCCCTTTCGCTACGATGGCAATTGAACGTGCGGCATCGCTGCTGGCGAGCAGGCCGGTGATCCGCAGCTTGAGGGCGGAGAGTGGCGCCTCGGCCAGGGTTTTACCGTCGGCTGAACCGCCCGCTGGCGGCGGCGCTTTTTGCGCATTGCCAAATAGCGTAAACGGCGCTAATTCGTCAGGCCGAATAGCCGCCGGGGAAGGTAAAACCGCCGCGGCGTTAATCGTCATAGCCGCAGAGTCTACAGGGAATATAATTCGCCAGCTTAATTTGGCGAGCTGCTGAGCAATAGGTAATAACATGACGAACATCACAATATGAGGCGCGTTGTTAATTATCGTTTTATTTGTTAGTGTTAACCTCATCACAGAAAAAGGTATTTTAATTCTTTTTCTCATCCTGTTTTCCCCGGGGCGGTCGCGATCCCCTACCTGTATTGGTGGGTGGCTTTTTATATTTAAATCTTTTATTGCGAAATTCTCGGTGAGTCGCCGCAAAGCATAATGAGTTTCGCTATCCGGGTCGTCATTCCCTTTTTATTTTTACTCCCCCGGCCGCCTACGCCCCCCCATTAATTGCTAATGGATGATTGAATCGCTGAAAACAAAAATATCTAATTGCGGCGCTTTACAGATAAACATCTTTTCTTACCTTTCATAATTTATTAAGCATATTAGGGACTATCGAATGCTCAGATATACCTGTAATGCCCTATTCCTTGGCTCGTTGGTTTTACTTAGCGGCTGCGATAATAGTTCTTCATCTTCTTCCTCTGGCTCACCCGACACGCCCGATAATCAGGACGTCGTCGTTCGTTTACCCGATGTGGCGGTTCCCGGTGAAGCTGCCACGGCTTCCTCTCAGCAGGCGGTCATTCATCTGGTTGATATTGCTGGCATAACCGGCACGACACCCGCCGATTACAGCACCCGCAATCTCTATCTGTGGAATAACGAAACCTGCGACGCGCTAAGCGCCCCGGTGGCGGACTGGAATGATGTCAGCACCACGCCGAGCGGCAGCGATAAATACGGCCCGTACTGGGTGATTCCGCTCAATAAAGAGAGCGGCTGTATTAACGTCATCGTCAGAGACGGCACCAACAAGCTGATCGATAGCGATCTGCGCGTGTCGTTCGGCGACTTTACCGACCGCACGGTCTCGGTTATCGCCGGCAGCAGCTCGCTGTATGATACCCGCGCGGATGCGTTTCGCGCCGCGTTTGGCGTGGCGCTTGCCGAGGCCCACTGGGTCGACAAGACCACTCTGCTGTGGCCGGGTGGTGAGGGCAAACCGATCGTTCGCCTGTACTACAGCCACAGCAGCAAAGTGGCCGCCGATAGCGAGGGCAAATTTACCGACCGCTATCTGAACCTGACTCCCACCACCGTCAGCCAGCAGGTGAGCATGCGCTTCCCGCAGCTCTCCAGCTACGCCGCGTTTAAGCTTCCGGATAATGCGCCGGTTGACGAGCTGCTGCAGGGCGAAACGGTGGCGATCGCCGCCGAGAAGGACGGCATTCTGATCTCCGCCACCCAGGTGCAGACGGCGGGCGTGCTGGACGACGTCTACGCGCCGCCGGCGGAGGCCCTCAGCTACGGGGCGCAGGTGAGCGATGGCGGGGTTAATTTCCGCCTGTGGGCGCCGACCGCGCAGCAGGTCGATCTGGTGCTGTATAGCGCCGATAAAAAGGTGCTTGCCAGCCATCCGATGACCCGCGACGCGGCCTCGGGCGCCTGGGCATGGCAGGGCGGAAGCGATCTGAAGGGGGCCTTCTACCGCTATGCGCTGACGGTTTACCACCCGCAGTCGCGCAAGGTTGAACAGTACGAAGTGACCGACCCGTACGCCCATAGCCTCTCCACCAATTCGGAGTACAGCCAGGTTGTCGATCTGAACGACAGCGCGCTCAAGCCCGACGGCTGGGATAGCCTGGCGATGCCTCACGCGCAGAAAACCAAAGCCGATCTGGCGAAGATGACCATTCATGAATCGCATATTCGCGACCTTTCTGCCTGGGACAGCACCGTTCCGGCCGAGCTGCGCGGTAAGTATCTGGCGCTCACCGCTCAGGACAGCAATATGGTGCAGCACCTGAAAAAGCTCTCCGCCTCCGGGGTGACCCACGTTGAGCTGCTGCCGGTGTTCGATCTGGCGACGGTCAACGAGTTCAGCGATAAAGTTGCCGACATCCAGCAGCCGTTCAGCCACCTCTGCGAAGTCAACAGCGCGGTGAAGAGCAGCGAATTTGCCGCCTACTGCGCCAGCGGTTCGACGGTGGAAGAGGTGCTTAATCAGCTGAAGCAAAGCGATAGCCAGGATAACCCGCAGGTTCAGGCGCTGAATAGCCTGGTGGCGCAGACCGATTCCTACAACTGGGGCTACGATCCGTTCCACTACACGGTGCCGGAAGGCTCTTACGCCACTAACCCGGAAGGTACCGCGCGGATCAAAGAGTTCCGGACCATGATCCAGGCGATTAAGCAGGATCTGGGAATGAACGTGATCATGGACGTGGTGTACAACCACACCAACGCCGCCGGACCAACTGACCGGACTTCGGTGCTGGATAAAATCGTCCCCTGGTACTATCAGCGTCTGAACGAAACCACCGGAAGCGTGGAATCGGCGACCTGCTGCTCGGACTCCGCGCCGGAGCATCGGATGTTCGCCAAGCTTATCGCCGACTCGCTGGCGGTATGGACCACCGATTACAAAATTGACGGCTTCCGTTTCGACCTGATGGGCTATCACCCGAAAGCGCAGATCCTCTCGGCGTGGGAGCGGATGAAGAGCTTAAATCCGGATATCTACTTCTTCGGTGAAGGCTGGGACTCCGGGCAGAGCGACCGTTTTGAAATCGCTTCGCAGATCAATCTCAAGGGCAGCGGGATCGGGACCTTCTCCGATCGTCTGCGCGACTCGGTGCGCGGCGGCGGTCCGTTTGACTCCGGCGACGCGCTGCGTCAGAACCAGGGGATCGGCAGCGGCGCCGGCGTATTGCCTAACGAGCTCACCAGCCAGAACGAAGATACGGTGCGCCACCTTGCCGATCTGACGCGTCTGGGCATGGCCGGCAACCTTGCCGACTTTGTGATGATCGATAAAGACGGCGCGGTGAAAAAGGGCAGCGAGATCGACTACAACGGCGCGCCGGGGGGCTATGCGGCTGACCCGACGGAGGTTGTTAACTACGTGTCGAAGCACGATAACCAGACCCTGTGGGACATGATCAGCTACAAAGCCGCGCAGGAGGCCGACCTCAATACCCGCGTGCGGATGCAGGCGGTATCGCTGGCGACGGTGATGCTGGGCCAGGGGATCGCCTTCGATCAGCAGGGTTCGGAGCTGCTGCGCTCTAAATCCTTCACCCGCGACTCCTATGATTCCGGTGACTGGTTTAACCGCGTCGATTACGCCATGCAGGACAACAACTTTAACGTCGGGATGCCGCGCAGCAGCGATGACGGCAGCAATTACGATCTGATTTCCCGCGTTAAGGAGATGGTGGCGACGCCCGGTGAGCCGGAGCTGCAGCAGATGACCGCGTTCTACCAGGAGCTGACCCAGCTGCGCAAATCATCCCCGCTCTTCACCTTAGGTGACGGCAGCGCGGTGATGAAGCGCGTCGATTTCCGCAATACCGGCGCCGACTCGCTGGCTGGCCTGCTGATCATGACCATCGATGACGGCGTCCAGGCGGGCGCAAGCCTCGATGGCCGGGTGGATGGCCTGGTCGTGGCGATCAACGCGGCGCCTGAGAGCCGGACCCTCCATGATTTCAATGGTGAAAACCTGCAGCTGAGCGCCATTCAGCAGGCGGCGGGAGAGGGATCGCTGGCGAACGGCGTCGAGATCGCTGCCGATGGCGCGATTACGCTGCCGGCCTGGTCCGTCGCGGTGCTGGAAAAACCGCAGGGCGACGTGCAGGGCGCGGGCCTGCCGGTAAGCAGCAAATAAAGCATCTCTTTAGCTGACCTGCACTAACGGGGTCAGGCAGCCCGGCGCTCGGCGTCGGGCTGCGATTCTTTCGCTATCAGGAGAAAGGGTGTGATGATTCGCCATGATGAAGAGTGCCCGATGCCCGCAGTGAGCGTCCGGGACGCGGGATCGCCGGTGATGGTTGGTACAATGGTGCAGGTTCCCTGGCTTACCGTTCCGCTCTACGCCGCGCTATTTATCGCGCTGGGCTGGTTTGGCGGCGAGCAGTGGCGAAATGCGCCGGTCGCGCAAAAGCCGCTGGTGCCGGTGGCGCACGCGGCGCTGGTGCCGCTTAGCCAGCCAGCACCGCAGCAGGCGGCCTCCGCACCGGTATCTGCTCCGCCCAGGCAAAAGGCGCAGGCTAGGGTCGAGGAGGAGAACCTGCTGGAGGAGGATTATTTACCGGCATTACGCTACAGCGCGCATATCTACGCCTCGAGCGAGGATAAGCGCACGATTGTTATCAACGGTCAAAGCTGGCAGGAGGGGCAATCGCCGCTGCCGAATCTGGTGATTGAGCAGATTCAGCAGGATTTAACCGTGTTTAGCTTTAAGGGCAATACGTTTACTCTGGCGGCGCTGGATGACTGGCCGGGAGGTATTATTGCGGATAGTCCACAGGGGCAATAAATTAGGCGCCAATAAAACGCAAAATAACCGGCCGCGACATTTTATTCGCGACCTAATCCGGCAATAAAGGGTGCCAGCTGGCGATTAAACTGACTGCATTTGGTTGTTTCCGGAGTGCTGTCCTGCTGCAGCTGTTGATACATCTGCGCGCTGCGCTGCGCCAGGGTTGCGTAATCGATATTTCCCCATCCTCTTTTTTTCCCGACATTCCACGCGGCCTGGGTGAGGGCTTCATCTGCGGGCAGATCGCTGCGATTGCATTTGTTCTTCAGGTAGCGGGCGCCTGCGGCCACCGACGAGAGCTGCTCAAGCTGCGCCTCGCTGCTGACGCCAGGGCTTAACGTTGAGGAGCGATTCTGCTGACAGCCTGAAAGCGCGGCGATCATGATAAGCGGAAATATAACGAAAGTTCGCATAATATTAAGCTGGAATGGTTAACTGAAGGCTAGTTTAACAAATATTTCCCCGCTGTCATCAGTAAATATTATTATATATAGTTAAGCGCCTCTCACTTTTATCCACGGATGGTTTAAGATTTATCTTTACTTACGAGAAAAATATTTATTGTCACAGTCCGAATATAATATTTCGTTCGGCGGGAAGCTTCCGTTTTTATCCGCAGCGCGGGGGCCGAAAAGTGTGAAGCGCACGGGGCGGCGGGGAGCATTTTTTATGTTATTAAAAAACATAATATTTTCTCTTTTGTTACGCTTTGACGGGGTAAAATGCTGGTTAAGCATATCCTGGTTTAGTGCTATCCTGTGTTCCCTGGACGATTCGTGCTATGTCCCAAAATTCTCTGCAGGTGAAGTATGTAAGGTGATGATTTATTTTATGATTTTTTTAACTAAACTCATGAGAATCGATCATAGCTGCGCCGTGAGACGCTGACCGCGTGAAGTACGGTCAATAGAAGGTCGCCTGCAGGAATAAGACCCCAAGGGCGTGAATTTGAGAGATATCTTCTTCCTCTGGCAGGGGGAAGCATTGAGAATCAGGCTTTTACGCCTGAAAGTTGCGGAGAAAAAGCATGGCGGGAGATGACCGCGAGCCTATCGGACGTAAGGGTAAACCCTCCCGTCCGGCAAAACAAAAAGTGACTCGTCGTCGGGTTCGGGACGAGGACTATGACGATGATTACGACGACGATTATGAGGACGAAGAGCCGATGCCGAAGAAAGCGAAAGGCAAAGGTAACAAGCCTCGGCGTAAACGTACCTGGCTGTGGCTGTTGATCAAGCTGGGTATCGTTGTCGCGGTGCTGGTTGCTGCCTATGGCGTCTACCTCGATCAGAAGATCCGCAGCCGCATTGACGGCAAGGTTTGGGAGCTTCCGGCGGCGGTGTATGGCCGGATGGTCAACCTTGAGCCCGATATGCAGGTCAGCAAAAACGAAATGGTGCGCCTGCTGAACGCCACGCAGTATCGTCAGGTGAGCGCGATGACGCGCCCGGGCGAATATACCGTGCAGGCCAACAGCATCGAGATGATTCGCCGTCCGTTTGATTTCCCGGACAGTAAAGAAGGGCAGGTGCGCGCGCGTCTGACCTTTGATGGCGATCGTCTGGAAACGATCGAGAACATGGAGAATAACCGCCAGTTTGGCTTCTTCCGCCTCGATCCGCGGCTGATCACCATGCTGCAGTCGGCCAACGGCGAGCAGCGCCTGTTCGTTAAGCGCAGCGGCTTCCCGGACCTGCTGGTTGATACCCTGCTGGCTACCGAAGACCGCCACTTCTACGAGCATGACGGCATCAGCCTGTACTCGATCGGTCGTGCGGTGCTGGCCAACCTGACGGCGGGGCGCACGGTGCAGGGCGCCAGTACCCTGACCCAGCAGCTGGTGAAAAACCTGTTCCTCTCCAGCGAGCGCTCCTACTGGCGTAAGGCCAACGAAGCCTATATGGCGCTGATCGTTGACGCCCGTTACAGCAAGGATCGGATCCTCGAGCTGTATATGAACGAGGTCTACCTCGGCCAGAGCGGCGATAACGAAATTCGCGGCTTCCCGCTGGCCAGCCTTTACTACTTTGGCCGTCCGGTGGAAGAGCTGAGCCTTGACCAGCAGGCTCTGCTGGTGGGGATGGTAAAAGGCGCATCGATTTACAACCCGTGGCGTAATCCGAAGCTCTCGCTGGAGCGTCGTAACCTGGTTCTGCGCCTGCTGCAGCAGCAGAACGTTATCGACCAGGAGCTGTACGACATGCTGAGCGCCCGTCCTCTGGGCGTGCAGCCGCGCGGCGGCGTCATTTCTCCGCAGCCGGCGTTTATGCAGATGGTGCGTCAGGAGCTGCAGGCGAAGCTGGGCGATAAGGTGAAAGATCTCTCCGGCGTGAAGATCTTTACGACCTTCGATTCCGTGGCGCAGGACGCGGCGGAAAAGGCGGCCACCGAAGGGATCCCGGCGCTGAAGAAGCAGCGTAAGCTGGCGGATCTGGAAACCGCGATGGTGGTGGTTGACCGCTATACCGGCGAGGTGCGGGCCATGGTCGGCGGCGCGGAGCCGCAGTTTGCGGGCTATAACCGCGCGATGCAGGCCCGCCGTTCGATTGGTTCTCTGGCCAAGCCGGCGACCTATCTGACCGCGTTAAGCCAGCCGAACCAGTACCGCCTGAATACCGCCATTGCCGATGCGCCGGTGACGATTCGCCTCTCCAACGGCCAGACCTGGTCCCCGCAGAACGACGATCGTCGCTTTAGCGGCCAGGTGATGCTGGTTGACGCGCTGACGCGTTCGATGAACGTGCCGACGGTCAACCTCGGGATGGCGCTGGGCCTGCCGGCGGTGATCGATACCTGGGTTAAACTGGGGGCGCCGAAAGACCAGCTCAGCCCGGTCCCGGCGATGATCCTTGGGGCGCTGAACCTGACGCCGATTGAAGTGGCGCAGGCGTTCCAGACCATCGCCAGCGGCGGTAACCGCGCTACGCTGTCGGCGCTGCGTTCGGTGATCGCCGAAGATGGCACCGTTCTGTATCAGAGCTATCCGCAGGCGGAGCGGGCGGTTCCTGCGCAGGCCGCGTACATGACGCTGTGGACCATGCAGCAGGTTGTGCAGCGCGGCACCGGTCGCCAGCTTGGGGCGAAATATCCGGGCCTGCATCTGGCAGGGAAAACCGGGACCACCAACAACAACGTCGATACGTGGTTCGCCGGTATTGACGGAAGCCAGGTGACGATTACCTGGGTGGGTCGCGATAACAACCAGCCGACGAAGCTGTACGGTGCCAGCGGCGCGATGTCGATTTATCAGCGCTATCTGGCTAACCAGACGCCAACGCCGCTGGTGCTGACGGCGCCGGAAGACGTGGTGGATATGGGCGTCGACGGCAGCGGCAACTTCGTCTGCAGCGGCGGAGTGCGTACGCTGCCGGTATGGACCACCGCGCCGGATGCGCTCTGTCGCCAGGGCGAACAGATGCAGCAGCAGCAGCTGGAGCAACAGCAGCAGAACAATCCGTTTAATCAGTCCGGCCAGCAGCCTCAGCAGCAGCAGCCGGCGACCCAGCAGCCGCCGAAGCAGGAAAAAAGCGACGGCGTAGCGGGCTGGATTAAGGATATGTTCGGCAGTAACTAACGACCCGCCAGCTTCTGCAGGCCGCCTCGCTGCGGCCTGCAAGCAGTGCGAATAGGTTGTTACAACATTAGCCCTTTGATACTTCAGTATTAGAGGGCTTTTTCATTTCTGTAGATTACTTAACAGTCACTTAACCCCACAATTACCGTCTGGTTATTTATTCAGCCTTTAGCATCTCAGCAGGGGCATATTGCTTGCCTTGCATTTCGCGTTTCGCCTATTATGTCAGCCGTCATAATAATAATTCTCGTTTACGTTATCATTCACCTTTATCAGAGATCTACCAATGGCGCGTCTAAAAACTGCTCAGCCAAATCACTCGCTGCGTAAAATCGCAGTCGTAGTAGCCACGGCGGTTAGCGGCATGTCTGTCTATGCACAGGCGGCAGTTGAACCGAAAAAAGAAGAAACCATTACCGTTACCGCAGCGGCTGCCCCGCTGGAGAGCGCCTGGGGTCCGGCAGCGACTATCGCCGCCAGACAGTCCGCCACGGCGACCAAAACGGATACGCCTATTCAAAAGGTTCCACAGTCTATTTCCGTGGTGACCGCCGAGGAGATGGCGCTGCATCAGCCGAAATCGGTTAAAGAAGCGCTGAGCTACACTCCGGGCGTTGCCGTCGGGACTCGTGGCGCGTCTAACACCTACGACTACCTGATTATCCGCGGTTTCGCTGCCGACGGCCAAAGTCAGAATAACTATCTGAATGGCCTGAAGATGCAGGGCAACTTCTACAATGACGCGGTGGTCGATCCCTATATGCTGGAGCGCGCGGAACTGATGCGCGGTCCGATTTCCGTTCTCTACGGAAAGAGCAACCCGGGCGGCCTGCTTAATATGGTCAGCAAGCGTCCGACGACGGAGCCGCTGAAAGAGATTCAGTTCAAAATGGGCACCGACAGCCTGTTCCAGACTGGCTTTGACTTCAGCGATTCGCTGGATGATGACGGCGTTTACTCTTATCGCTTAACCGGTCTGGCGCGTTCAGCTAACGCCCAGCAGAAGGGGGCTGAGGAGCAGCGTTACGCTATTGCTCCAGCTTTCACCTGGCGTCCGGATGACAAAACCAACTTTACGTTCCTGTCCTACTTCCAGAATGAGCCGGAGACGGGCTACTACGGCTGGCTGCCGAAGGAGGGGACGGTGACGCCGTTGCCGAACGGCAAACGTCTCTCTACCGATTTCAATGAAGGCGCTAACAACAATACCTATTCTCGTAACGAGAAAATGGTTGGCTACAGCTTCGACCACGCATTCAACGATACCTTTACCGTGCGTCAGAACCTGCGTTACGCGCAAAATAAAGTCTCGCAGAACAGCGTCTACGGCTACGGCATGTGCTCCGATCCGATCTATTCGAGCAACCCGAGCACCAGCCCTTGCGCCAGCGTCGCACCGTCTGATTGGGGTCACTATTTGACCCGTCAGTACGTTATCGATAATGAAAAATTACAGAACTTCTCCGTCGATACTCAGCTGCAAAGCAAGTTTGATACGGGTTCCGTAGAGCATACGCTGCTGACCGGCGTTGATTTTATGCGTATGCGTAACGATATCGACTCCTGGTTTGGCTATGCCGGTTCCGTTCCGCCGTCCGACATCTATAACCTCGATCGCAGCGACTTTGACTTTGGTTCGCACCCTGGCCCGTCAGGCGCCTATCAGGTGCTGAACAAACAGAAACAAACCGGCCTGTACGCGCAGGATCAGATGCAGTGGGACAAAGTGCTGGTTACCCTGGGCGGTCGTTACGATTGGGCTAAACAGGACTCTCTGAACCGCGTGACCTCAACCCAGGACTCCAGAAATGATAAAGAGTTTACCTGGCGTGGCGGCGTTAACTATCTGTTCGATAATGGCGTAACGCCTTATTTCAGCTATAGCGAATCGTTTGAACCGGCCTCACAGACGGGCGCAAGCGGCAATATTTTCGCTCCGTCTAAGGGTAAGCAGTACGAAGCCGGCGTGAAATATGTACCGAACGATCGTCCAATCGTGATTACCGGTGCCGTCTACCAGTTGACCAAAACCAACAACCTGATGGCCGATCCTGCGGGTTCGTTCTTCTCGGTTGAAGGGGGTGAAATTCGTTCACGCGGCGTCGAAATCGAAGCGAAAGCGGCGCTCTCTGCGAGCGTTAACGTGGTCGGTTCGTATACCTACACCGACGCGCAATACACCACGGATACCAACTACAAAGGCAATACGCCGGCACAGGTGCCAAAACATATGGCGGCGCTGTGGGGCGATTACACCATCTTTGACGGCCCGCTGTCCGGTCTGACTCTGGGTACCGGCGGTCGTTTCACCGGCTCCAGCTATGGCGATCCGGCGAACTCCTTCAAGGTGGGTAGCTACACGGTAGTGGATGCGTTAGTTCGTTACGATCTGGCTCGCGTCGGTATGGCGGGTTCCAACGTAGCGCTTCATGTGAACAACCTGTTTGATCGTGAATACGTCGCAAGCTGCTTTAACACCTATGGCTGCTTCTGGGGCGCAGAGCGTCAGGTCGTTGCAACAGCAACCTTCCGTTTCTAATCACTCACCGGGCGCGGTTCGCCGCGCCGTTAAACAAGTTGGCCGCTATGCAGGAAAACACTCCGCAATCCGATACCACGTTTTCGTTGAATCGCGTGACCTTTCGCGTACCTGGTCGTACGCTGCTGCATCCGCTTTCGTTAACCTTCCCGGCAGGAAAAGTGACCGGCCTGATTGGTCATAACGGCTCCGGCAAATCGACGCTGTTGAAAATGCTCGGTCGCCATCAGCCGCCGTCAGACGGCGAGGTGCTGCTCGACGGTCAGCCTCTCGATAGCTGGAGCAGCAAGGCGTTTGCCCGCAAGGTGGCCTATCTGCCGCAGCAGCTGCCCGCGGCGGAGGGGATGACGGTGCGCGAGCTGGTGGCGATTGGACGCTACCCGTGGCACGGGGCGCTGGGGCGCTTTGGCGCGACCGATCGGCAGAAGGTCGAGGAGGCCATTGCGCTGGTCGGACTGAAACCGTTGGCGCATCGGCTGGTTGATAGCCTCTCCGGCGGCGAGCGCCAGCGCGCGTGGATTGCCATGCTGGTGGCCCAGGACAGCCGCTGTCTGCTGCTGGATGAGCCCACCTCGGCGCTGGATATCGCCCACCAGGTTGACGTGCTGGCGCTGGTGCATCGCCTGAGCCAGCAGCGCGGCCTGACGGTGATTGCCGTGCTGCACGATATCAATATGGCGGCCCGCTACTGCGACTATCTGGTGGCCCTTCGCGGCGGCGAGATGATTGCTCAGGGCACGTCGACTGAGCTGATGCGTAGCGAAACGCTGGAACAAATTTACGGTATCCCGATGGGAATTCTGCCGCATCCGGCGGGCAGTGCGCCGGTAAGCTTCGTCTATTAATGGATAAAAACAACGTGATCACCCGTCGGCGTTTACTGACGGCGATGGCGCTATCGCCGCTGCTGTGGCAGATGCGCGGCGCGCGGGCGGCGACCGTCGATCCGCAGCGCATCGTGGCGCTGGAGTGGCTGCCGGTAGAGCTTCTGCTGGCGCTGGGCGTCGTGCCGTACGGCGTCGCCGATATCCCGAACTATCGCCTGTGGGTGAATGAACCGGCGCTGCCGGACTCGGTCATTGACGTCGGGCTGCGCACGGAACCCAATCTTGAACTGCTGACGCAGATGAACCCTTCATATATCGTCTGGTCGGCAGGCTACGGCCCGTCGTCAGAGAAGCTGGCGCGTATTGCGCCGGGGCGCGGATTTACCTTCAGCGACGGTAAGCGGCCGCTGATGATGGCGCAGCAGTCGCTCAACGAGATGGCCGAGCTTATCGGCAAGCAGCAGGCCGCGAAGCGCCATCTGGCGGAGTTCGACGCGCTGATGGACGAACTGCGCCCGCGCTTCGCCCGCCGCGGCGATCGGCCGCTGCTGATGATTAGCCTGCTCGACCCGCGTCACGTCCTGGTTTTCGGTGATAACTGCCTGTTTCAGGAAATCCTTGAGCGCTTTGGTATAAAAAACGCCTGGCGCGGGGAGAGCACCTTCTGGGGCAGCGTGACCGTCGGCATCGACCGGCTGGCGGCCTATAAGGATGTAGACGTGATCTGCTTCGACCACGGCAACGATAGCGAAATGGCGCAGCTGATGCGCTCCCCGCTGTGGCGGGCGATGCCGTTTGTCCGCGAAGGGCGCTTCCAGCGCGTTCCGGCGGTGTGGTTTTACGGCGCTACGCTCTCGGCGATGCACTTTGCCCGCGTGCTGGCGGAAGCGCAGGGAGGCCCGGCGTGAGATCGCGAATTTCTCCCCTGGCGGCCCTGCTGCTGGCCATACTGCTGATTGCCGCCTTCGCGCTCAGCCTTTTCAATCTCAGGATCGCGCTGCCGCAGAACGAGTGGCGTCAGGCGCTGTGGCAGCCGGATATCGATAATATCGCCCAGATGCTGTTTCACTACAGCCTGCTGCCGAGGCTGGCGGTGTCGCTGCTGGTGGGAGCGGGCCTGGGGCTGGTCGGCGTCCTGTTCCAGCAGGTGCTGCGCAACCCGCTGGCGGAGCCGACGACCCTTGGCGTCGCCACAGGCGCCCAGCTGGGGATGACGGTTACCGCGCTGTGGGCGATCCCCGGTGTGCTGGCATCGCAGTTTGCCGCTCTGGCGGGCGCGTGCCTGGTCGGCGCGCTGGTGTTTGGCGTCTCCTGGGGCAAACGACTCTCGCCGGTGACCCTGATCCTCGCCGGCCTGGTGGTCAGCCTTTACTGCGGGGCGCTCAATCAGCTGATGGTCATTTTCCACCACGACCAGCTGCAGAGCATGTTCCTGTGGAGCACCGGCACCCTGACGCAAACCGACTGGAGCGTGGCGCAGCGGCTGTGGCCGCAGCTGCTCGGCGGGGCGATGCTCACGCTGCTGCTGCTGCGGCCTCTCACCCTGATGGGGCTGGACGACGGCGTGGCGCGCAACCTCGGCCTGGCGCTCTCCCTGGCGCGCCTCGGGGCGCTCTCTCTGGCGATTGTTCTCAGCGCGATGCTGGTGAATGCGGTGGGGATTATCGGCTTTATCGGCCTGTTTGCCCCGCTGCTGGCAAAAATGCTCGGCGCCCGCCGCCTGCTCTCGCGCCTGCTGCTGGCGGCGCTGATTGGCGCGCTGATCCTCTGGCTCTCCGATCAAATCATTCTGTGGCTTGCCCGCGTCTGGATGGAGGTGTCAACCGGATCGGTGACCGCGCTGGTCGGCGCGCCGCTGCTGCTGTGGCTGCTGCCGCGCCTGCGCAGTATTAGCGCCCCGGTGATGAACGCCGGCGATAAGGTGCTGGCGGAGCGGCAGAACGTGCTGTGGTTCGCCCTCGGCGGGCTGGTAATTCTGCTGCTGGCGGTGATTGCGGCGCTGGCCTTTGGCCGCGATGCGCAGAGCTGGCACTGGGCCAGCGGTACGCTGCTGGATCAGCTGATGCCGTGGCGCTGGCCGCGGATCCTGGCGGCCCTGTTTGCCGGGGTGATGCTGGCGGTGGCGGGCTGCATTATTCAGCGCCTGACCGGTAACCCAATGGCCAGCCCTGAAGTGTTGGGGATCAGCTCCGGCGCGGCGTTTGGCGTGGTCGTGATGCTGTTCTTTGTCCCCGGCAACGCCTTTGGCTGGCTGCTGCCAGCCGGCAGCCTCGGCGCGGCGGCGACGCTGCTGGTGATCCTGATTGCCGCCGGTCGCGGCGGCTTTTCGCCGCACCGGATGCTGCTGGCGGGCATGGCGTTGAGCACCGCTTTCACCATGCTGCTGATGATGCTGCAGGCCAGCGGCGATCCGCGGATGGCGCAGATTCTGACGTGGATCTCCGGCTCAACCTACGGCGCGACGCCGCAGATGGTGGCGTACAGCGGCTGTGCGATGCTGGTGCTGTTGGCCCTGGCGCCGCTGTGCCGCCGCTGGCTGACGATCCTGCCGCTCGGCGGCGAGGCGGCGCGTGCGGTCGGGGTTGCGCTGACGCCGTCGCGCATCGGCCTGCTGCTGCTGGCCGCCTGCCTGACGGCCACGGCAACGCTGACCATCGGTCCGCTAAGCTTTGTCGGTCTGATGGCGCCGCATATTGCGCGCATGATGGGGTTCCGCCGCACGATACCGCATATGGTGATGTCCGGGCTGATTGGCGGCCTGCTGCTGGTGTTTGCCGACTGGTGCGGGCGGATGATCATGTTCCCGTATCAGATCCCGGCAGGGCTGCTGTCGACCTTTATCGGCGCGCCGTACTTTATCTATTTGCTGAGGAAGCAGAGCCGCTAGCTTATCGCGGCGATGGTCGTTATTCCGGGCGAGGCGTGATGCCCGCCCGGGAGCGCGTGGGCTACAGTTTGGCGAACGCGCGGCGCGCGGCGGCGATGGTATCGTTGATATCGTCTTCGCCGTGGGCAACGGACATAAATCCGGCTTCAAACGCCGAAGGCGCCAGATACACGCCCTCTTCCAGCATCAGGTGGAAGAAGCGCTTGAAGCGCTCAACGTCGCACTTCACCACGTCCTGATAGCAGGTGACGCTTTCGGCGTCGGTGAAGAAGATACCGAACATGCCGCCAACGTTATTCACCACCAGCGGAATACCCGCGTCGCGCGCGGCGTCCAGCAGCCCCTGGGCCAGCTGGTTGGTTAAATCCGTCAGCGTCTCGTGAACTCCCGGCTGCGCCACTTCGGTTAAGCAGGCGAAGCCCGCCGCCATGGCGATCGGGTTGCCGGACAGGGTGCCCGCCTGATAGACCGGGCCGGTCGGCGCCAGCGCATCCATCACCTCGCGACGGCCGCCGAAGGCGCCCACCGGCATGCCGCCGCCGATGATTTTGCCCAGGCAGGTCAGGTCAGGGACCACATCGTAGTAAGACTGGGCGCCGGCGAGGGCAACGCGGAAGCCGGTCATCACTTCGTCAATAATCAGCAGGGCGCCAAATTCGTCGCACAGTGCGCGCAGGCCCGGCAGGAACTCCGGCTGCGGCGGGATGCAGTTCATATTACCGGCTACCGGTTCAACGATAATGCAGGCAACGTCGTGCGGATACTGCTCGAACGCCGCGCGGACCGACGCCAGGTCGTTATAGGTGCAGGTCAGGGTGTGTTTGGCGAAATCGGCCGGTACGCCCGGGGAGTTCGGCTGGCCGAGGGTCAGGGCGCCGGAGCCCGCTTTGACCAGCAGGCAGTCGGCGTGGCCGTGGTAGCAGCCTTCAAATTTGATGATTTTATCGCGGCCGGTAAAACCACGCGCCAGGCGAATGGCGCTCATGGTAGCCTCGGTGCCGGAGTTAACCATCCGCACCATATCCATCGTCGGCACCAGCTCCGTCACCAGCGCCGCCATTTTCACTTCCATTTCCGTCGGCGCGCCGAAGCTCAGGCCGCGCTGCGCCGCTTCAATGACCGCATTACGAATGGCCGGATGGTTGTGACCGAGTACCATCGGGCCCCAGGAACCGACATAATCGATATAGGCTTTACCGTCGACGTCGTACAGATAGGCGCCGTCCGCACGTTCGATAAACAGCGGCGTGCCGCCAACGCCGCTAAAGGCTCGTACCGGCGAGTTAACGCCGCCGGGGATAAGCTCACGCGCGGCGCTATAGAGAGTTTCAGATTTGCTCATTGCCTGGTTCCTGATTCGTGAAAAATGTTTTGCCGGTTATTCTAAGTTATTCCAGGATAGTTATGAAAGTTTTGCCCAATTGAAACAAAGCGCCAGCGGTGAATTTTTTCCGCGACGGGGGGCGTTCTGGCAGTTAAAATGCCCGCTGTACTATTTGTATGACTATTAACCGACGAGAGTATGAAAGCACAAGCCTCCTCTTTTGAAGCAAAACAAATCGTGCGCCTGCGTCGCGGCGACGTCGTTCGCCGCCTGGTTCAGCGGGATAAAACGCCGCTGGCGGTGCTGTTAATGGCCGCCGTCGTCGGAACCCTGGCCGGGCTGGTGGGCGTCGCTTTTGAAAAAAGCGTCAACTGGGTGCAGAACCAGCGCATCGAAACCCTGGTGCAGGTGGCGGACTACCGTTTCCTGGTCTGGCCGCTGGCCTTTATCACCTCCGCGCTGCTGGCGATGGTCGGCTACTTTCTGGTGCGTCGCTTTGCGCCTGAGGCGGGCGGCTCCGGGATCCCGGAAATCGAAGGGGCGCTGGAAGAGCTGCGGCCGGTTCGCTGGTGGCGGGTGCTGCCGGTGAAGTTTATCGGCGGGATGGGAACCCTGGGCGCCGGCATGGTGCTGGGCCGTGAAGGGCCGATGGTGCAGCTCGGCGGGAATCTTGGGCGCATGGTGGTGGACGTATTCCGCATGCGCAGCCCCGAAGCGCGCCATACGCTGCTGGCAACCGGCGCCGCCGCGGGCCTCTCCGCCGCGTTCAACGCGCCGCTGGCGGGGATCCTGTTTATTATTGAAGAGATGCGCCCGCAGTTCCGCTACAACCTGATCTCTATTAAGGCCGTATTTACCGGCGTGATTATGTCGAGCATCGTATTTCGCATCTTTAACGGGGAAGGGGCGATTATCGAGGTCGGTAGGCTGAGCAATGCGCCGGTCAACACCCTGTGGCTGTATCTGATTCTGGGGATGATTTTCGGCGCGATTGGCCCGCTTTTTAACACCCTGGTGCTGCGTACCCAGGATATGTTCCAGCGTCTTCACGGCGGCGATCTCAAAAAGTGGGTGCTGATTGGCGGCCTGATCGGCGGCAGCTGCGGTATTCTCGGGCTGATCCAGCCTGCGGCTGCCGGGGGTGGGTTTAACCTCATTCCGATTGCCGCGGCGGGTAACTTCTCCGTTGGCCTGCTGCTGTTTATTTTTATCGCCAGGGTGATAACCACGCTGCTGTGCTTCTCCTCCGGCGCGCCCGGCGGGATTTTTGCGCCGATGCTGGCGCTGGGAACCCTGCTGGGCACGGCGTTCGGTATGGCGGCAACGCCGCTGTTTCCGGGCTATCATCTCGATCCGGGCACCTTTGCCATCGCCGGAATGGGCGCGCTGCTCGCCGCCTCGGTGCGCGCGCCGCTGACCGGAATTGTGCTGGTGCTGGAGATGACCGATAACTATCAGCTCATTTTGCCAATGATTATTACCTGCCTCGGCGCAACACTACTGGCTCAATTTCTGGGGGGTAAACCCTTGTATTCAACTATCCTTGAAAGAACGCTGGCGAAACAGGCCGCTGAACAGGAGGCAAAAGCGCGTGCGGTTGCCGGGGAGAATACTTGAACGATTTACCAGGGTATTAGATAATGGCTCAAAAGGTCCGGTTATTCTTTAAGCGGATCGGCAGTATTAATGGGAGCATAAAATGAGTGATGATGTCGTGTTGCCGCTGGAGTTTACCGAAGCCGCAGCCAAAAAAGTAAAATTCCTGATTTCTGATGAAGACAACCCGAACCTGAAGCTGCGCGTTTATATCACCGGCGGCGGCTGCAGCGGTTTCCAGTACGGCTTCACCTTCGACGATCAGGTTAACGAAGGGGATATGACCATCGAGAAACAGGGCGTTGGCCTGGTGGTTGACCCAATGAGCCTGCAGTATCTGGTCGGCGGCGCCGTCGATTACACCGAAGGCCTCGAAGGTTCACGTTTTATCGTGACCAACCCGAATGCGAAAAGCACCTGCGGCTGCGGATCTTCATTTAGCGTTTGATTCGATCCCGCCGAAGTGGGGCCCATGGACGGGCCGCGCAGCCGGCGCAACTTGCCCGACTGCGGCCTGCAGGACGCTGGTTTACGCCATGAAGCCGCTTTCTAACGCCCGTTATCATCCAGCGCAAACGTCGGCAGCTTCAGGTGCCAGCGGATTGCCGCCAGCCGAATGACCAGCGTCACGGCCATGCCCATCATCGCCGAATTTTGCAGCGACACGTGAAAAGTATCGTAGGCCGTTGCGTGCACGATACCGCCGACAATGCAGGCCGTCGCATAGATTTCGGTACGTAAAATCATCGGGATTTCACGCGCCAGCACGTCGCGAATAATGCCGCCGCCGACGCCGGTAACTACCCCCATGCAGACCGCAACCAGCGGACCGCTGTGGGCGATAAAGGCCTTATTGACGCCGATGCCGACAAATACCGCCAGGCCGACGGCGTCGAGCACCGGCAGTATCCATTTAGGCAGCCGGCGCGGTTGGCGTACCAGCAGGATCGTCAGCATGCTGGTCACCATGGCCACCACCAGGTCCGTTGGGTCTTTAACCCAGAACACCGGGCCGTTGGCGAGCGCCATATCGCGGATCGTCCCGCCGCCCACGGCGGTCACCACTCCCAGCACCAGCACGCCGAAAGGGTCCATCCGCAGTTTGCCGGCCAGCAACACGCCGGAGATCGCAAATACGGCGGTGCCAATAATATCCAGCCAATAGACAAGCATCGTCAGTTCCCGCTTAGCGCCTGGTTAACAGGCGATTATTTTACCTGCTCGAGCGCAGTACAGAGTTGTTTTGCGGCGAGGATAATACGTGGGCTCGCGCGTTCAAACCAGTCGCTATGCAGCGCAATCAGCGAAATTTTTAACTGATTATGCCAGTAGCGTTCGACTTCGGGAATTTTGCGGGCATCGCCGGTGATGACAATAGCCTGCGGCTGCCTGGCGAGAACCTGCTCGCGGCTGACCTGGGGCCAGGGCGCTTTACTGGCAGCGAAAATATTCTCCCCGCCGCACAGCGTCAGAACCTGATCCTGAATCGATCCCTGGCTGCTGGTAAAAAGAGGGTTGCTGCCAAACTGGAGAAAGACGCGCTTCTTCGGAAGGTGGGCGTAGCGGTCCTTCAGCGCGCGATAGTCGTCCTGCATCTGCTGCGCCGCCTGGCGGGCCTTTTCCGGCTGAGGGCTCCACTGCGCCAGCTGTCGCAGGGTGGTGATAATCTCTTCGATGGTGGCGGTATCGACCCAGATGACCTTGATACCGAGGGCGCTTAGCTGATTAACCTGCCGCTCGGCGTTGCCTCCGCGCCACGCCAGGACCAGATCGGGCCTGAGGGCGACAATGCGCTCCAGATTCATCCCCTGCCAGCTGGAAACCTGCTCGATGCCGGCGGCCTCCGGCGGGTAGTCGGAATAGCTGCTGACGCCAACCGGCGTGATGCCGGCCGCAAACGCCAGCTCGGTATTGGCCGGGGATAGCGTAATCACCCGCGGCGCGGCAAACAGCCACGCCGGGGCCAGCAGCAGCAGGGCGGCAAGCGCCTGTTTTAGCGATTTAGCCACGCGTCAGGTTCTGCACCAGATTTTCCACCATCAGGGTGGACTGCCTGGCGGCGACGGCGAGGAACTCGTCGAAGCTCAGATGGGACTGCTGATCGGCAACGTCGGAAATGGCGCGAACCACCACGAACGGGACGCCGAAGTTATGGCAGACGTGCGCGATGGCGGTGGCTTCCATTTCGACCGCTACGGCCTGCGGGAAGTTATGGCGGATTTTCGCCAGCCCGACGGAGCCGTTGATGAACGCGTCGCCGCTGACGATCAGACCGCGTACCGCGTTAAGATTCAGCGCTTCGATGCTGCTTTGCGCGGCGGCAATCAGCTTATCGTCGGCTTTGAAGCCCGCCGGGCAGCCCGGCAGCTGGCCGTATTCGTAGCCGAATGCGGTCACGTCGGCGTCATGGTAGCGGGTTTCGTCGGAGATAACGATATCACCGACTTTTAGCGTTGGCTCAAGACCGCCCGCGGAGCCGGTGTTGATAATCACGTCCGGCTTGCAGACTTCCAGCAGCAGCGCCGCGCCCATCGCCGCGGCAACTTTACCGATCCCCGATTTCAACAGGGCGACGTCGGTACCGTGAAGCTGGCCGGTATAAATTTCGCTGCCGCCAAGGGTGATAGTCTGGCGGTTTTCGATTTTGTCGCGCAGAAGGGTAACTTCTTCTTCCATAGCGCCAATAATGCCGATTTTCATAGATTTACTCGCGATGTGTCAGGTTTAGTTGCATAGTCTATCATGCACTCAAAGGGAAACGTTATTGCTCGCGAGCGGGAGAGGCTATGGCAAAGATTGATTTTCGCAACAAGATTAACTGGCGCCGACGCTATCGCTCGCCGCAGGGCGTCGAAACTGAGCGTGAAATCCTGCGTATTTTCGAAAGCGATCGCGGGCGCATTATTAACTCCCCGGCCATTCGCCGTTTACAGCAGAAAACCCAGGTCTTTCCGCTGGAGCGCAACGCGGCGGTGCGCACCCGGCTTACCCACTCTCTCGAAGTGCAGCAGGTTGGACGCTACATTGCCAAAGAGGTGCTGAGCCGGCTGAAGGAGCAGCAGCTGCTGACGGCCTACGGCCTGGATGAGCTCGGCGGGCCGTTCGAGAGCATCGTCGAGATGGCGTGCCTGATGCACGACATCGGCAACCCGCCGTTTGGCCATTTTGGCGAGGCGGCAATCAATGACTGGTTCAGCCAGCGCCTCGCGCCGGAGGATGCGGCTAACGAAGCGCTGCCCAACGATCGCTGCACGGTGGAGGTGCTGCGCCTGCGGCCGGACGAGGAGTCACTGAACGCGCTGCGCGGTAAGATCCGCCAGGATCTATGCTGGTTTGAGGGCAACGCGCAGGGGATTCGTTTAGTACATACGCTAATGCGAATGAATCTTACCTGGGCGCAGGTTGGCTGTATTCTTAAATATACCCGCCCGGCCTGGTGGCGCGGTGACGCGCCTGCCAGCCACAGCTATTTAATGAAGAAGCCTGGTTATTATTTAGCCGAAGAAGGCTATATTGCGAGGTTACGTAAAGAACTGGATCTGGCTCCTTACAATCGCTTTCCTTTAACGTGGATTATGGAAGCGGCGGACGATATCTCATATTGCGTCGCCGATCTTGAAGATGCGGTAGAAAAACGAATTTTCAGCGTAGAGCAACTCTATCAGCATCTGTACGACGCGTGGGGGCAGCATGAAAAAGGTTCGTTATTTTCCCAGGTGGTAGAAAATGCGTGGGAAAAATCACGTTCTAATTCCCTAAGTCGGAGTACAGAAGATCAGTTCTTTATGTATTTACGGGTGAATACGCTAAATAAACTGGTGCCGTATGCGGCCCGACGCTTTATAGATAACATCGCGAAGATTTTTACCGGTGATTTTAATCACGCGCTGCTTGAGGATGATAGCGACTGCAGTCAGCTGCTGGAGCTATATAAAAACGTGGCGATAAAACATGTGTTTAGCCATCCGGATGTTGAGCAGCTGGAATTGCAGGGCTATCGCGTTATTAGCGGGCTGTTAGACATCTATAAGCCGCTTCTGAAATTGTCGCTGGAGGAGTTCAGCTTATTAGTCGAAAAAGAGAGAGTGAGAAGTCTGCCTATCGCTTCGCGACTATTTCAGAAACTTTCCACGCGACATCGGCTGGCCTACGTGGAGGCAGTAAACAAAATTCCGGCAGATTCCGCAGAGTTTCCGCTGATGGAATACTATTATCGCTGCCGCCTGATCCAGGACTATATTAGCGGGATGACGGACCTGTATGCATGGGATGAATATCGGCGGCTGATGGCGGTAGAATAGGTACAGGTTTTGTAAAGACGGACAATAATTTTTTACTTTTTGGCAGTGCTTAATTCCGGAACTTAGCGCGATAAAATGACTCTGATAGTCACTTACATAGCAATTCTGCGTTATCTAAAATCGAGATATGAGACATATGAAAAAAACCACGTTAGCAATGAGTGCACTGGCTCTGAGTTTAGGTCTGGCGTTATCCCCGCTCTCTGCGAGCGCGGCAGAAACAGCTTCTTCGGCGACCAATGCGCAGCAGATGCCAAGTCTGGCCCCGATGCTGGAAAAAGTCATGCCGTCGGTCGTCAGCATCAACGTTGAAGGCAGCACCACCGTGAACACGCCGCGGATGCCGCGTAACTTCCAGCAGTTCTTCGGCGACAACTCGCCGTTCTGCCAGGACGGTTCACCGTTCCAAAGCTCTCCGTTCTGTCAGGGCGGCGGGCAGGGCGGCGGCGCGCCGGCTGACGGCGGCCAGCAGCAGAAATTTATGGCGCTGGGCTCCGGGGTCATTATTGATGCGGCGAAAGGCTATGTCGTCACCAATAACCACGTTGTGGACAATGCGACGACCATCAAAGTGCAGCTCAGCGACGGGCGCAAGTTTGACGCCAAAGTGGTGGGTAAAGACCCGCGTTCCGATATCGCGCTGATTCAGATTCAGGATCCGAAAAACCTGTCGGCAATCAAGCTGGCTGACTCCGACGCCCTGCGCGTCGGCGACTACACCGTGGCGATCGGTAACCCGTTCGGTCTGGGTGAAACCGTGACCTCCGGTATTGTTTCCGCTCTCGGCCGCAGCGGCCTGAACGTGGAAAACTACGAAAACTTTATCCAGACCGATGCGGCGATTAACCGCGGTAACTCCGGCGGCGCGCTGGTGAACCTGAACGGCGAGCTGATCGGTATCAATACCGCGATCCTCGCGCCGGACGGCGGCAACATCGGCATCGGCTTTGCTATCCCGAGCAACATGGTGAAAAACCTGACCGAGCAGATGGTCAAATATGGCCAGGTGAAACGCGGTGAGCTGGGGATCATGGGGACCGAGCTGAACTCTGAGCTGGCAAAAGCGATGAAGGTCGATGCCCAGCGCGGTGCCTTCGTCAGCCAGGTGATGCCGGGCTCTGCCGCGGCGAAAGCCGGTATCAAGGCCGGGGACGTGATTACCTCGCTGAACGGTAAGCCGATCAGCAGCTTTGCCGCACTGCGTGCGCAGGTCGGAACGATGCCTATCGGCAGCAAGGTCGAGCTTGGCCTGGTGCGCGATGGCAAACCGGTCACCGCGACCGTTGAGCTGCAGCAGAGCAATCAGACCCAGGTTGACTCCAGCAGCATCTTCAACGGTATCGAAGGGGCTGAAATGAGCAACAAGGGCCAGGATAAAGGCGTGACGGTCAATAACGTCAAGGCCGGGACCCCTGCGGCGCAGATTGGCCTGAAGAAAGGCGATATTATCGTCGGCGCTAACCAGCAGCCGGTGAAGAATATTGCCGACCTGCGCAAAATCTTCGACGCTAAACCGTCGGTGCTGGCGCTGAATATTCAGCGCGGTGATAGCACTATCTACCTGTTGATGCAGTAATCTCTGTCGGCTACACCGGCCCCTTCTCCTCGCCCGAGGGAAGGGGCTTTTTTTACCCTGTACCGCTGGCGAACCGTCATTCTGTGATTCCTTCCACAACTCCATACTTCTCTCCCGCGCTTTGTGCATACGCACAATGCAGCGCTAACCCAACTCTTTTATGCTGATGCCCTGCTCACGGGAGGGTTACATGGCTGGCTGGCATCTTGATACCAAAATGGCGCAGGATATTGTGGCGCGTACCATGCGCATCATTGATACCAATATCAACGTAATGGATGCCCGTGGGCGCATTATTGGCAGCGGCGATCGTGAGCGTATTGGTGAATTGCACGAAGGCGCGCTGCTGGTCCTCTCGCAGGGACGTATTGTCGATATCGATGATGCGGTGGCCCGTCACCTGCACGGGGTACGCCAGGGGATCAACCTGCCGCTGCGTCTGGAAGGGGAAATCGTCGGCGTCATCGGCCTGACCGGCGAGCCTGAAACGCTGCGCAAGTATGGCGAGCTGGTATGCATGACCGCAGAGATGATGCTGGAGCAGTCCCGGCTGATGCACCTGCTGGCTCAGGACAGCCGCCTGCGTGAAGAGCTGGTGATGAACCTGATTCAGGCGGAAGAGAACACCCCGGCGCTCACCGAATGGGCGCAGCGCCTGGGAATCGACCTGAATCAGCCGCGGGTGGTGGCAATGATTGAGGTCGATAGCGGCCAGCTGGGCGTGGATAGCGCCATGGCGGAGCTGCAGCAGCTGCAGACGGCTCTGACCACCCCGGATCGCAATAACCTGGTGGCGATTGTATCATTAACGGAGATGGTGGTTCTTAAGCCCGCGCTCAACGCCTTTGGCCGCTGGGATGCGGAAGATCACTGTAAACGGGTTGATCAGCTTATCGCCAGAATGAAGGAAAACGGCCAGCTGCGTTTCCGCGTGGCGTTAGGCAACTTCTTTACCGGGCCCGGGAGCATCGCGCGTTCGTATCGTACCGCCCGCACCACCATGATGGTCGGCAAGGAGCGCATGCCGGAGAGCCGGAGCTATTTTTATCAGGATTTGATGCTGCCGGTGCTGCTCGATAGCCTGCGCGGCGGCTGGCAGGCCAACGAGCTGGCCCGTCCGCTGGTTCGCCTGAAGGCGATGGACAATAACGGCCTGCTGAGACGCACGCTGCAGGCCTGGTTTCGCCATAACGTTCAGCCGCTGGCGACCTCGAAGGCGCTGTTTATTCATCGTAATACGCTGGAGTATCGGCTGAATCGTATTTCAGAGCTGACGGGGCTGGATCTGGGCAGTTTTGACGATCGGCTGCTGCTCTATATTGCGCTGCAGCTGGATGAACAGAGGTAGGGAATAATCCCGGATGATGGCGAGAACGCCTTATCCGGGCGGCTGTACACATAGCCCCGACGGGCATCGCCGGCCAGGGAAGGGGGCAGACTTACTTGTTGCGGGTCAGTTTTTCCAGATCGGCTTCAATTTCGCTGATCTTATGGGTGACGACGCTTTCCAGATGACGCAGATCGTCAAGGATCTTACGCTTCAGATCGACTTCAGTGCGATCGCGCTGGCAGATCTGATCGAGTTCATCGATAACGTAGCGCAGGTTGGGACTGATCTCCTGCACTTCTTTATAGCCCTGGCCTACGCCATCGGCGACCACGGTCTTACGCTGACGCGGATACTTAAACTTAACGCTTTTGGCGAAGAACTCGCCTTTGTCCTTCTGAAAATAGATTTTCAGAATGTCGTTGTTAGCTTCCTGGCGCAGGCTATAGCGATCGATCTCATCAGGATTGGTAATGCCAAGACTTTTCAGATTATCGTACATAACGGTACCTTTGATATCATCATAACCTTTGAATAATTAACGAAAAAACCAATCTTCGCCAGCGTCAAATATAAAAAAAGCGGGATATCTCCCGCTTTTTATACTGCTTAGTCGATGGTACGCAGCAGTTCGTTAATGCCGACCTTGCCGCGAGTTTTCGCATCAACCTTCTTCACGATCACCGCGCAGTACAGGCTGTACTTGCCATCTTTCGACGGCAGGTTGCCTGAAACCACCACCGAGCCGGCCGGTACGCGGCCGTAGAAGACTTCGCCGGTTTCGCGGTCGTAGATTTTGGTGCTCTGGCCCAGGTACACGCCCATGGAGATAACGGAGCCCTCTTCGACGATAACGCCTTCGACAACTTCAGAACGCGCGCCGATAAAGCAGTTATCTTCGATGATGGTTGGGTTAGCCTGCAGCGGTTCCAGCACGCCGCCGATACCCACGCCGCCGGAGAGGTGCACGTTTTTACCGATCTGCGCGCAGGAGCCGACGGTAGCCCAGGTATCAACCATGCTGCCTTCGTCAACGTAGGCGCCGATGTTGACGTAGGACGGCATCAGCACGGTGTTGCGGGCAATGAACGCGCCCTGGCGAACGGCTGCCGGCGGAACCACGCGGAAGCCCTCTTTCTGGAAACGCGCTTCATCGTAGTCGGCGAATTTCATCGGTACTTTATCGAAGTAGCGGCTTTCCGCACCGTCGATAACCTGGTTATCGTTAATACGGAAAGAGAGCAGAACCGCTTTCTTCAGCCACTGGTGGGTGACCCACTGGCCATCGATCTTTTCAGCGACACGCAGAGCGCCGGAATCAAGCAGGGAAATGACCTGGTTAACCGCTTCGCGGGTTACGGTATCCACATTTGCCGGCGTGATGTCGGCGCGACGCTCAAAGGCGGACTCAATAACATTCTGTAATTGCTGCATTGTTTACTCTTTCTCTATTACACATAAAAGTTCGTTACCCTTTATCGTTTGGATTGAGGGCCTCTGTCAACCGTTGTTGTACTTCTTGTTGCAGCTCATTATTAAGCGCACGCCGGTCTGCCGTGGCGATTATAAATAAATCTTCTACTCGCTCACCAATTGTCGTAATTCTGGCCCCGTGCAGGGAAATATTGAGGTCGGCGAAGACCTGGCCGACTCGGGCCAGCAGGCCGGGCTGATCGAGCGCAATCAGCTCAAGAAACGATTTTCGGTCGGTATGCGTGGGCAGGAAATTGACCTCGGTGGCGACGGAAAAATGGCGTAATTTTGCCGCCTGCCGACGCGGGGCCGGCGGCTGCCAGCTGCGCTGGGTAATGGTCTGCTCGAGCCCGAGGCGGATCATCTCATGGCGATCGGCGGAGAGCGGACTGCCGTCCGGTTCGAGCACGATAAAGGTGTCCATCGCCATCCCGTCGCGGGTGGTAAAGACCTGGGCGTCGTGCACGCTCAGATTTCGGCGGTCAAGTTCACCGCAGACGGCGGCGAAGAGATACGGGCGGTCCGGGCTCCAGATAAAGATTTCGGTACCGCCGCGCGTGGCCTGCGAGCTGAGCAGGATCATCGGTTTATTGAGATCGTGCCGGAGCAAATTACGCGCGTGCCAGGCGAGCTGATTTGGCGTGTGGCGCACGAAGTAGTTGGCCCGGCAGCGGTTCCAGATTTGATGCAGGGCCTCTTCATTGATGTTTTCCATCCGCAGCAGCGCCAGCGCCTGCAGCTGATGATGGCGAACCCGTTCGCGCATATCCGGCGTGCTTTGCATTCCGCGGCGCAGCTGTTTTTCGGTGGCGAAATAGAGCTCGCGCAGCAGGCTCTGCTTCCAGCTGTTCCACAGGGTTTCGTTGGTAGCGCAGATGTCGGCCACGGTCAGGCACACCAGGTAGCGCAGGCGGTTTTCCGTCTGCACCTCTTCGGCGAACTGTTTGATGACCTCGGGATCCTGAATATCACGGCGCTGGGCGGTGACGGACATTAACAGATGATGGCGAACCAGCCAGGCGACCATCTGAGTTTCTCGCGAGTTCAGGCCGTGCAGTTCGGCAAACTTCAGGACGTCCTGAGCACCCAGCACCGAGTGATCGCCGCCGCGGCCTTTAGCAATGTCGTGGAACAGGGCGGCAATCAGAATCAGCTCAGGATGGGTCAGGCGCGGCCACAGCTCAACGCACAGCGGGTGGCGGCTGCGGGTTTCCTCTTTGGCAAAACTCTCCAGCTTCAGCAGCACGCGGATTGTGTGCTCGTCCACGGTGTAGGCGTGGAACAGATCGAACTGCATCTGGCCGACGATATGCGACCACTGCGGCATATATGCCCACAGCACGCTGTGGCGATGCATCGGCAGCAGCCCGCGGCTCACCGCACCCTGGTGGCGCAGCATGCTGAGAAAAATGGTTCGCGCTTCCGGGATATAGCACAGCGGCTGCGTCAGGTGGCGGCGCGCGTGGCGCAGGTGGCGCAGCGTCGTGGAGTAGATGCCGGTGATGCTGCTGTTGCGCACCATAATATAGAACATGCGCAGAATAGCCTGCGGCTCGCGGATGAACAGCGTATCGTCGCGCAGATCGATAAGCGAGCCGCGCAGCTGGAAATCATCGTCAATCGGCCGCGGCTTTTCATCTTCGGTCAGCGCCAGGATGGCCTCATCAAACAGCTGCAGCAGCATATGGTTCAGCTCGCTGACTCGCCGGGTGACGCGGAAGAAATCCTTCATCATGTGCTCGATGGGCTGGTTTCTTTCGCCTTCATAACCTAAGCGACGGGCAACGCTGAGCTGGCGGTCGAAGAGCAGGCGGTTATCGTAGCGGGTTAGCTCCAGGTGCAGGGCGAATCGAATTCGCCACAGCTGGTGCAGGCATTCGTTAAGCTCGTTGCGCTCCGCCTCCGTCAGGAAGCCGAAGCCGACCATCTCATCCATCGAGGTGGCGCCGAAGTGGCGGCGGGCGACCCACTGCAGGGTATGGATATCCCGCAGGCCGCCGGGGCTGCTTTTCACGTCCGGCTCGAGGTTATAGCTGGTGCCGTGGTAGCGCTGATGGCGTTCGTTCTGTTCTTCTACCTTGGCGGCGAAGAATTTCTCCGACGGCCAGAAGCCGTCGCTAAAAATGTGCTTTTGCAGCTCAAGAAACAGCGCGACGTCGCCGATCAGCAGGCGCGATTCGATCAGGTTGGTGGCGACGGTGAGGTCGGATAAGCCTTCCAGCAGGCACTCTTCGAGGGTGCGCACGCTGTGCCCGACCTCCAGCTTGACGTCCCACAGCAGCGTCAGCAGCTCGCCGACCTTCTGCGCCCGTTCGTCGGAGAGTTTTTTGCGGCTTAAGATCAGCAGGTCGACGTCGGAGAGCGGGTGCAGTTCACCGCGACCGTAGCCGCCTACCGCCACCAGAGCCGTGTCGCAAACCGAGCCGAAGCCGTACTCCACCCACAGGCGCTGCAGCAGCTGGTCGATAAACTCGGTGCGGGCTTCAATCAGCCGCTCGGCGGCGGTGCCGGCATCGAAAGCCTCACCCAGCCAGCGCTGGAAAAGCTCGAGATGGGTCTTAATCGCCGCGCAGTTCAAATCATCCTGCGGCCAGGCGCCCGGATTCTCAGGTTGGCCCGAGAGGGCAGGGGGGAGAGTGTCAGGTAAAGAGTTGCTCATCGCGCCACCATAAGAAAAAAATATCGCCTATAAAAAATCGCCGGGAGCGATTTTTAACGTCGCCCGCGGCGGCCCGTAGGGTGACGGGCAGGAAGCCCGTCATAAAAAATCGCCGGGAGCGATTTTTAACGTCGCCCGCGGCGGCCCGTAGGGTGACGGGCAGGAAGCCCGTCATAAAAAAGCCGGCGGGCGCCGGCTTTTCGTTATTCGTTATGCGAGATTATCGCCGGGATGGTGTCATCCTTGCGTAACGTCAGAATTTCGCAGCCGTTATCCGTCACCACAATAGTATGCTCGTACTGGGCAGACAAGCTCCGGTCTTTCGTTTTCACCGTCCAGCCGTCTTTCATGCTGCGGATCTCTTTCTTGCCGGCGTTGACCATCGGCTCGATGGTAAAGGTCATTCCCGGCTTGAGCACCACGTTGGTCTCCGGCGAGTCGTAGTGCAGCACCTGCGGCTCTTCATGGAAGCCGCGGCCAATGCCGTGCCCGCAGTATTCACGCACCACGGAAAAACCTTCCGCTTCGACAAACTTCTGAATCGCCGCACCGATGGCCCGCAGGTTGATGCCGGGTTTGACCATCTTCAGGGCCAGATAGAGGCTCTCCTGAGTGACGCGGCACAGACGCTCGCCGAGGATCGTCGGTTTGCCGACGATAAACATTTTGGAGGTGTCGCCGTGGAACTCATCCTTAATGACCGTGACGTCAACGTTGACGATATCGCCGTCTTTCAGCCGTTTTTCATCGTCCGGGATACCGTGGCATACCACTTCGTTAATCGAGATACACACCGATTTCGGGAAGCCGTGGTAGCCGAGGCAGGCGGAGATCGCTTTCTGCTCGTTGACGATGTAATCGTTGCAGATGCGGTCCAGCTCGCCGGTGCTGACGCCCGGTTTTACATAGGGTTCAATCATTTCGAGCACTTCGGCGGCCAGGCGGCCCGCGACGCGCATTTTTTCGATGTCTTCAGATGTCTTGATAGAAATAGCCATGGATTGTGTCCAGCTGTGTCGATTTTTTCGACAATAATAGAGTAAGTCCCGCCAATGTTAACAGTCCGGGCGACCTGGTGCCAAATTGAGAATCATTAACAGCACTCAGCGTCAACAAGAGTTGGTGTCCAGTCCTGTTTTGTGGTATAAAGCGCGCCGGACTTCCGTTCCATTTCGTACTACACAGGATGGACTGAAGCGACAAATCTCACTTTGTGTATATAACACACACGTATCGACACATATTCCGGGGTGCCCTTTGGGGTCGGTAATATGGGATACGTGGAGGCATAACCCCAACTTTATCTATAGAGGTTTTAAACATGGCAACTGTTTCCATGCGCGACATGCTCAAGGCTGGTGTTCACTTTGGTCACCAGACCCGTTACTGGAACCCGAAAATGAAGCCTTTCATCTTCGGCGCGCGTAACAAAGTTCACATCATCAACCTTGAGAAAACTGTACCGATGTTCAACGAAGCTCTGGCTGAACTGAACAAGATCTCTGCTCGTAAAGGCAAGATCCTGATCGTTGGTACTAAGCGCGCTGCAAGCGAAGCGGTAAAAGACGCTGCTAACAGCTGCGATCAGTTCTTCGTGAACCATCGCTGGTTGGGCGGTATGCTGACTAACTGGAAAACCGTTCGTCAGTCCATCAAACGTCTGAAAGACCTGGAAACTCAGTCCCAGGACGGTACTTTCGAGAAGCTGACCAAGAAAGAAGCGCTGATGCGTACTCGTGAACTGGCCAAGCTGGAAAACAGCCTGGGCGGTATCAAAGACATGGGCGGCCTGCCGGACGCACTGTTTGTTATCGATGCAGACCACGAACACATCGCTATCAAAGAAGCAAACAACCTGGGTATCCCGGTATTTGCTATCGTTGATACTAACTCCGATCCGGACGGCGTAGATTTCGTTATCCCGGGTAACGACGATGCAATCCGCGCTGTTAGCCTGTACCTGGGTGCAGTAGCTGCAACCGTGCGTGAAGGTCGTTCTCAGGATCTGGCTTCTCAAGCGGAAGAAAGCTTCGTAGAAGCTGAATAATAAGGTCTAGCCCTTATTTAGTACCGTGTATAAATAGGGGCCTATATTTGGCCCCTTTTTCACTTTTAAACCTGTTTGGTTCCTGGAACCAGGCAGGTCATATCTCTCCCGAGGATTAAAGAATGGCTGAAATTACCGCATCCCTGGTAAAAGAGCTGCGCGAACGTACTGGCGCAGGCATGATGGATTGCAAAAAAGCGCTGACTGAAGCTAACGGCGACATCGAGCTGGCAATCGAAAACATGCGTAAATCCGGCGCGATCAAAGCGGCGAAAAAAGCAGGTAACGTTGCTGCTGACGGCGTGATCATCACCAAGATCGACGGTACCTACGGCATCATTCTGGAAGTTAACTGCCAGACTGACTTCGTAGCGAAAGATGGCGGTTTCCAGGCTTTTGCTAACAAAGTACTGGACGCAGCGGTTGCTGGCAAAATCACTGATGTTGAAGTGCTGAAAGCACAGTTCGAAGAAGAGCGCGTTGCGCTGGTTGCTAAAATCGGTGAAAACATCAACATCCGTCGCGTTGCTGCCCTGGAAGGCGAAGTTCTGGGTTCATACCAGCACGGCGCACGTATCGGCGTTCTGGTTGCCGCTAAAGGCGCAGATCAGGAGCTGGTTAAACAGCTGGCTATGCACATCGCTGCAAGCAAGCCAGAATTCGTTAAGCCGGAAGACGTTTCTGCTGAAGTGGTAGAGAAAGAGTACCAGGTTCAGCTGGACATCGCGATGCAGTCCGGCAAGCCGAAAGAAATCGCAGAGAAAATGGTTGAAGGCCGCATGAAGAAATTCACCGGCGAAGTTTCTCTGACCGGCCAGCCTTTCGTTATGGACCCAAGCAAATCTGTTGCTCAGCTGCTGAAAGAGCACAACGCAGACGTGACTGGCTTCATCCGCTTTGAAGTGGGCGAAGGCATCGAAAAAGTTGAGACTGACTTTGCAGCAGAAGTTGCTGCGATGTCCAAGCAGTCTTAATTTTTTAAAAGGAGCCGCCTGAGGGCGGCTTCTTTTTGTGCCCATTTTGTAAATTCAGCCAACCCTTATAGTGGCTGCGCTGAAAAGCGACATACAATGTCGCCAGAATTAACTCATCTCACTCGTTGACAGTCTCAGGAAAGAAACATGGCTACCAATGCAAAACCCGTCTACAAACGTATTCTGCTTAAGTTAAGTGGCGAAGCTCTGCAGGGTTCGGAAGGCTTCGGTATTGATGCAAGCATACTTGACCGTATGGCTCAGGAAATCAAAGAACTGGTTGAACTGGGTATTCAGGTTGGCGTAGTGATTGGTGGCGGTAACCTGTTCCGTGGTGCTGGTCTGGCGAAAGCGGGAATGAACCGCGTTGTGGGCGACCACATGGGCATGCTGGCAACGGTCATGAACGGCCTTGCAATGCGTGACTCCCTCCATCGCGCCTATGTGAACGCTCGCTTGATGTCAGCGATTCCGCTGAACGGCGTTTGTGATAACTACAGCTGGGCAGAGGCGATCAGCCTGCTGCGTAATAACCGCGTCGTTATTCTGGCTGCGGGTACCGGCAACCCGTTCTTCACGACCGACTCCGCAGCCTGCCTGCGCGGGATTGAAATTGAAGCTGACGTGGTGCTGAAAGCGACCAAAGTCGACGGCGTGTTTACCGCCGACCCGGCTAAAGACCCGTCTGCCACCATGTACGATCAGCTGAGCTACAGCGAAGTGCTTGATAAAGAGCTGAAAGTCATGGATCTGGCCGCCTTTACCCTGGCGCGTGACCATAAATTGCCGATTCGCGTATTCAACATGAACAAACCCGGCGCGCTGCGCCGCGTGGTGATGGGCGAAAAAGAAGGTACGTTAATTACGGAATAATTTCCGTAATACGCTTCACCGTTCAGACCGTCTCTGCGTTGGCCGTCTTTGCTCACCTCAGCCGCTGACTTCAGTAAGCTGCTGGGGGGAGCTCGCTCCGCCGTCGCCTCGATACAACGTGAATGATTTTGTGTAGAAATGAAGGTAAGATTCCGCTCTACCTTAGTAGCGGCTTTTTACTCAGACGCGCCCAGGGCGTCGTCATGAATTAAACGGGACTATACTTAGCTCACCTGATAGCAGCTGTGCGGCGTTTAGTCTGCCTGAGACAAGTTTCCAAGGATTAGTAACGTGATTAACGACATCAGAAAAGATGCTGAAGTGCGCATGGAAAAATGCGTTGAAGCGTTCAAAAACCAAATCAGCAAAATACGCACGGGTCGTGCTTCCCCCAGCTTGCTGGACGGCATCGTCGTGCAGTATTACGGTACGCCTACGCCGCTGCGTCAGCTGGCAAGCGTAACGGTTGAAGACTCCCGTACTCTGAAAATCAACGTGTTCGACCGCTCCCTGAGCCCGGCCGTTGAAAAAGCGATCATGGCTTCTGACCTCGGTCTGAACCCAAGCTCTGCGGGCAGCGATATCCGCGTTCCGCTGCCTCCGCTGACCGAAGAGCGTCGTAAAGATCTGACCAAGATCGTACGCGCAGAAGCCGAGCAGGCTCGCGTGTCGGTACGTAACGTTCGTCGCGACGCTAACGATAAAGTGAAAGCGCTGCTGAAAGACAAAGAGATCAGCGAAGATGACGATCGCCGTTCTCAGGACGACGTGCAGAAAATGACTGACGCCGCCATTAAGAAAGTGGATGCGGCGCTGGCAGATAAAGAAGCGGAACTGATGCAGTTCTGATTTCCTGCCGTTATGCCCGTCCTCATTGCCGTTTGATGAACGGGACGGACGTACAGTCTGAAACGCCGTACAGAAGACCGAACGCTCAGCTCCAGGAATTGCGTTGAAAAGGTCGGCCCTGTAGCCTTCGGCACTCTTGTTGAAGGCGATACATTGCCTGCCCGCCTCCTGACTGCTGATGCGCGAGGGCTTGCTGGCGGCGTTTTTTTTATCCTGTCTTACTTCTTCTGGACGCCTCATGAAGCACTTAACCGTTCTCGGTTCGACCGGTTCAATTGGCTGCAGCACGCTGGATGTCGTGCGCCATAACCCCGATCGCTTTTCCGTCGCCGCGCTGGTCGCGGGGAAAAATGTCGACCGTATGGTTGAACAATGTCTGGAATTCACCCCCCGCTACGCGGTCATGGAGGATGCGAAAAGCGCCGAGTCTCTGCGTATTGCACTGCGCGAACGCGCCAGCCGTACCGAAGTCCTGAGCGGTCAGCACGCCGCGGCGGAAGTCGCCGCGCTGGATGACGTTGACCAGGTCATGGCGGCGATTGTCGGTGCCGCAGGGCTGGTTCCTACGCTCGCGGCCATTCGCGCCGGAAAAACGGTGCTGTTGGCCAACAAAGAGGCGCTGGTGACCTGCGGTCGTCTGTTTATGGACGCCGTGCAGCAGTCCGGCGCGCGCCTGTTGCCCGTTGATAGCGAACATAACGCTATTTTTCAGAGTATGCCGGAAACAATTCAACACAATCTGGGATACGCTGACTTAACGCAGAACGGCGTCTCGTCGATTCTGCTGACCGGTTCCGGTGGTCCTTTCCGGGAAACAGCAATCTCTGAGCTGGCGGCGATGACGCCGGATCAGGCCTGCCGCCACCCTAACTGGTCAATGGGACGCAAAATTTCTGTCGATTCCGCCACGATGATGAATAAGGGGCTGGAGTATATCGAAGCCCGTTGGCTATTCAACGCCTCGGCGCAGCAGATGGAAGTGCTGATTCACCCGCAGTCCGTTATCCATTCAATGGTGCGCTATCGCGATGGCAGCGTTCTCGCACAGCTCGGTGAGCCGGATATGCGTACGCCGATCGCCCACACCATGGGATGGCCGCAGCGCCTGAACTCCGGGGCTGAAGCGCTGGATTTCTGCCGTCTAAGCAATCTGAGCTTTGCCGCGCCGGATTACGGACGCTATCCGTGCCTGAAGCTGGCGATGGAGGCATTTGATGTCGGTCAGGCAGCGACGACGGCGCTGAATGCTGCCAATGAAATTTCGGTAGCCGCGTTCCTCGCTACGGAGATTCGCTTCACCGATATTGCGGCGGTTAACCTGGCGGTGCTGGAGCAGCTGGCGCTGGATGAGCCGCAAAGCATTGAAGAAGTTCTGATTATCGATGCTCAGGCGAGAGCCGCTGCTCACCGGCAGCTGAAACATCTGGCGGCGCGGGGCTGACCGACGCAATACGTTGTGATATTTGTGGGCGCTGGGCTTCAGTGATATAGTCTGCGCCACCCGATCGTTGTCTAAGATTGCGGTGGCCGTGGCATGACACGGCTTTTTTGCGTAAAGCTCTTGGTTGTTCTCTGCGATTAGCCGCGGCCTCGGCACTGGATAAAAATGCGTATATAGCGCTGACCGGTTGCTTGCGTTTAGCGGCGTGGCTAATCCTTATTATGGACTTAAAACGCGTTATGTTGTCTGCTAATCAAACTGTCAGCGAAATATCACCTGTGCATGGCTGCCGTCATGTCGCCATCATTATGGATGGCAACGGACGCTGGGCGAAACAGCAAGGGAAAATTCGCGCATTCGGCCATAAGGCCGGAGCGAAGTCAGTCCGTCGCGCAGTTTCCTTCGCGGCGAACAATGGTATTGAAGCGTTGACGTTATACGCATTCAGCAGTGAGAACTGGAACCGTCCGGCGCAGGAAGTCAGCGCGCTGATGGAGCTGTTCGTCTGGGCGCTGGATAGCGAAGTCAAAAGCCTGCACCGGCATAACGTTCGCCTGCGGATCATCGGCGAAACCACGCGTTTTAATGCTCGCCTGCAGGAGCGGATCCGCAAAGCGGAAGCGCTCACTGAGAACAACACGGGCTTAACGCTGAATATTGCGGCGAACTACGGTGGGCGCTGGGATATCATTCAGGGCGTCCGCAATCTGGCCGAACAGGTAAAAAACGGGTTACTTCAGCCCGAACAGATCACGGAAGACATGCTGAGTCAGCAGGTCTGTATGCATGAACTGGCACCTGTAGATTTAGTTATTAGGACCGGGGGAGAGCATCGAATCAGTAATTTTTTGATTTGGCAAATTGCCTATGCCGAACTTTACTTTACCGATGTTCTTTGGCCCGATTTTGCTGAACAGGACTTTGAAGGTGCACTCCATGCCTTTGTTAATCGAGAGCGTCGTTTCGGCGGCACTGAGCCGGGTGGCAGCAATGCCTGATGGGGGTCACTTTTGCTGAAGTATCGCCTGATATCGGCTTTTGTTTTGATCCCCGTGGTGATTGCGGCGCTTTTCCTGTTGCCGCCTGCGGGTTTCGCCATCGTCACGCTGGTCGTTTGTATGCTCGCCGCGTGGGAGTGGGGGCAACTGAGCGGCTTCACCTCAACGACCCAACGCGTCTGGCTGGCGCTGCTCTGCGGCCTGCTGCTGGCGCTGATGCTTTTCCTGATGCCTGAGTATCACTATGACGTCCATCAACCGGTGGTTGAGGGGTCGCTATGGGCATCGCTGGGCTGGTGGATTGCGGCCCTGCTGCTGGTCCTTTCCTACCCGGCTTCCGCTGCCTTATGGCGGAACTCTAAAACGCTGCGCCTGGTTTTTGGCATTCTGACCATTGTTCCGTTCTTCTGGGGCATGCTGACGCTGCGCGCCTGGCACTACGCGGATAACCACTACAGCGGCGCGCTGTGGCTACTGTACGTGATGATTCTGGTTTGGGGCGCGGACTCCGGTGCCTATATGTTTGGCAAAATGTTCGGTAAGCACAAGCTGGCGCCGAAGGTTTCACCGGGCAAAACCTGGCAGGGCTTTTTTGGCGGGCTGGTTACCGCAGCAGTTATTTCCTGGGCGTACGGCCAGTGGGCGAATCTCGACGTAACGCCGGCGGTACTGCTCATTTGCTCTATCGTTGCGGCGCTGGCTTCGGTGCTCGGCGATCTGACGGAAAGTATGTTTAAGCGAGAGGCCGGCATCAAGGATAGCGGGCATCTGATTCCCGGACACGGCGGAATTCTGGATCGTATCGATAGCCTGACGGCGGCGGTACCGGTATTCGCGTGTCTGCTATTGTTGGTCTTCAGGACGATTTGACGGAAGGTTTTATGCTAAGCGTTCTCTGGAATTTGGCCGCCTTTATCATTGCGCTGGGCGTATTGATCACCGTGCATGAGTTTGGCCATTTCTGGGTGGCTCGTCGCTGCGGCGTTCGCGTTGAACGCTTCTCCATCGGCTTTGGCAAAGCGCTATGGCGGCGCTCTGACAAGCAGGGGACGGAATTCGTTATCGCCCTTATCCCACTCGGCGGTTACGTCAAGATGCTCGACGAGCGCGTCGAGCCGGTGGCACCAGAGATGCGCCACTACGCTTTCAATAATAAAACCGTCGGTCAGCGCGCAGCGATAATCGCCGCCGGACCGATCGCGAACTTCATTTTTTCCATCTTTGCCTACTGGCTGGTGTTTATCATCGGCGTCCCTGGCGTTCGTCCGGTTGTTGGCGAAATAGTGCCCGATTCGATTGCCGCACACGCACAAATTGCAAAAGGAACGGAACTTAAAGCGATAGATGGCATCGAAACGCCTGATTGGGATGCTGTGCGTATGGCGCTGGTAACGAAGATCGGAGACCAGCAAACAATAGTTTCGGTCGCCCCTTTCGGGACCAGCCAACGCCAGGATAAAATCCTCGATTTACGCCACTGGGCGTTCGAACCGGACAAACAGGATCCGGTGACATCGCTGGGCATTCAGCCCCGGAGCGCGCAGGTTGATACGGCTCTGGCAGAAGTACAATCGAATTCGGCAGCGCAGAAGGCGGGTTTGCAAGCGGGCGACAGGATCGTTAAAGTCGATGGTCAACCGTTAACGCAGTGGATGACGTTTGTTAATCTGGTGCGTGATAATCCCGGTAAAGCGCTGGTTCTGGACATCGAACGGCAGGGGAGTCCTCTGTCAGTGACGCTGACACCAGATTCGAAGTCCGGTAGTAAAGGTCAGGCTGAGGGATTTGCAGGGGTTGTGCCTAAGGTCATCCCGCTGCCCGATGAATATAAGACAGTTCGTCAGTACGGGCCGTTTGCCGCCATCGCTGAAGCCACGGATAAAACCTGGCAACTGATGTCGTTAACGGTCAGGATGCTGGGTAAATTGATAACCGGTGATGTCAAACTGAACAACCTCAGCGGGCCGATCTCTATCGCCCAGGGGGCTGGAATGTCAGCGGAGTTTGGGTTGATTTACTATCTGATGTTCCTTGCGCTGATAAGCGTGAACCTCGGAATAATCAACCTGTTCCCGCTTCCCGTCCTGGACGGGGGGCACCTGCTGTTTTTAGCGATTGAAAAGCTAAAAGGCGGGCCGGTATCCGAGCGAGTTCAAGACTTTAGTTATCGCATTGGCTCAATACTGCTGGTGTTGTTAATGGGGCTTGCACTTTTCAATGATTTCTCTCGGTTGTAAGAGAGTTTGTTAGGAAGAACGCATAATAACGATGGCGATGAAAAAGTTGCTCATAGCGTCGCTGCTGTTTAGCAGCGCAACCGTATACGGTGCTGAAGGGTTCGTGGTGAAGGACATTCATTTCGAAGGCTTGCAGCGTGTCGCTGTTGGTGCGGCCCTCCTCAGTATGCCAGTGCGTCCTGGCGATACGGTGACCGATGATGATATCAGTAACACCATTCGTGCTCTGTTTGCCACCGGCAACTTTGAGGACGTTCGCGTCCTGCGCGATGGTGATACCCTGCTGGTGCAGGTGAAAGAGCGCCCAACGATTGCCAGCATCACTTTCTCCGGTAACAAGTCGGTGAAGGATGACATGCTCAAGCAAAACCTTGAGGCATCCGGCGTGCGCGTTGGGGAGTCCCTTGACCGTACTACGCTCGCTGATATCGAGAAAGGGCTGGAAGATTTCTACTATAGCGTCGGTAAGTACAGCGCCAGCGTAAAAGCTGTCGTCACGCCGCTGCCGCGTAACCGCGTCGACCTGAAGCTGGTGTTCCAGGAAGGCGTCTCGGCGAAAATCCAGCAAATCAATATCGTCGGTAACCATGCATTCAGCACGGACGAACTGATCTCTACCTTCCAGCTGCGCGATGAAGTGCCGTGGTGGAACGTGGTTGGCGATCGCAAATACCAGAAGCAGAAACTGGCAGGGGATCTCGAAACTCTGCGCAGCTACTACCTGGATCGCGGCTACGCACGTTTCAACATCGACTCCACCCAGGTGAGCCTGACGCCGGATAAAAAAGGCATCTACATCACCGTGAACATCACCGAAGGCGATCAGTACAAGCTCTCGGGCGTGCAGGTGACGGGCGATCTGGCGGGGCATTCGGCGGAAATCGAAGCGTTGACCAAAGTCGAGCCGGGCGAGCTGTATAACGGCGCCAAAGTGACCAAAATGGAGAATGATATTAAGAAACTCCTCGGTCGCTACGGTTACGCCTATCCGCGCGTACAGTCGCAGCCGGAAATCAACGACGCCGACAAGACCGTGAAGCTGCACGTTAACGTCGATGCGGGGAACCGCTACTACGTGCGTAAAATTCGCTTTGAAGGCAACGACACCTCGAAAGATTCCGTTCTGCGTCGCGAAATGCGCCAGATGGAAGGGGCGTGGCTGGGCAGCGACCTGGTTGACCAGGGTAAAGATCGTCTGAACCGTTTAGGCTATTTCGAAACCGTTGATACCGATACGCAGCGCGTGCCGGGCAGTCCGGATCAGGTCGACGTGGTCTATAAGGTCAAGGAGCGTAACACCGGTAGCTTCAACTTTGGTATCGGCTACGGTACTGAAAGCGGCGTAAGCTTCCAGGCGGGCGTTCAGCAGGACAACTGGTTGGGTACCGGCTATTCCGTTGGAATTAACGGCACCAAAAACGATTACCAGACCTATACTGAACTGTCGGTCACTAACCCGTACTTCACCGTTGATGGCGTTAGCCTCGGTGGTCGTGTGTTCTATAACGACTTCGATGCGAACGATGCGGACCTGTCCGACTATACCAACAAGAGCTACGGTACGGACGTTACGCTGGGCTTCCCGGTTAACGAATACAATACGCTGCGTGCGGGCGTGGGTTATGTCCATAACTCCCTGTCTAACATGCAGCCGCAGGTGTCGATGTGGCGCTACCTGAACTCAATGGGTCAATATCCGAGCAACACGGACGATAAAAACTCATTCAGCGCCAACGACTTCACCTTTAACTACGGCTGGACGTATAACAAGCTGGACCGCGGCTTCTTCCCGACGGAAGGTTCACGCGTTAACCTGAATGGTAAAGTGACCATTCCGGGTTCAGACAACGAATACTACAAAGCCACGCTGGATACCGCGACCTACGTGCCGATCGATAACGATCACAAATGGGTTGTGCTGGGACGTACCCGCTTCGGTTACGGTGACGGCCTTGGCGGCAAAGAGATGCCGTTCTACGAGAACTTCTACGCCGGTGGTTCAAGCACCGTGCGCGGGTTCCAGTCGAACACCATTGGTCCGAAAGCGGTTTATTTCCCGGCCAATAGTCGTCACGATGGCGATGACAACTATGACAGCAACTGTAAGAGCACCGAATCTGCACCTTGTAAGTCTGATGATGCGGTCGGCGGTAACGCCATGGCGGTTGCCAGCCTGGAGCTGATTGCTCCGACGCCGTTTATCAGCGATAAGTATGCTAACTCGGTCCGTACCTCCTTCTTCTGGGATATGGGTACCGTGTGGGATACGCACTGGGATTCGAGCGCGTACGGTGGCTATCCGGATTATGGCGATCCGAGCAACATCCGTATGTCCGCAGGTATTGCGGTACAGTGGATGTCGCCGTTGGGGCCGTTGGTATTCTCCTACGCCCAACCGTTTAAAAAGTACGAGGGAGACAAAGCCGAGCAGTTCCAGTTTAACATTGGTAAAACCTGGTAACTGTGGGCGACAAAGGAATGTAAGTGCAGTATCGCGCTGACTTTAGGCGATAACTTCGGTTGTCGCCTGGCCACGCAAATAACGGTACCCCTGGGTACTCATGGGATGGTAAGGAGTTAATTGTGAAAAAGTGGTTATTAGCTGCAGGTCTGGGTTTAGCAATGGTAACTTCCGCACAGGCGGCAGATAAAATTGCAATGGTAAACATGAACAGCCTGTTCCAACAGGTTGCCCAGAAAACAGGCGTTTCTAATACGCTGGAAAACGAGTTCAAAGGCCGCGCGAGCGAGCTGCAGCGTATGGAAGGTGACCTGCAGTCTAAAATGCAGCGTCTGCAGTCCATGAAGCCGGGCGCCGATCGTACCAAGCTGGAAAAAGACGTAATGGCTCAGCGCCAGACTTTCTCTCAGAAGGCACAGTCTTTTGAGCAGGATCGTTCACGTCGTTCTAACGAAGAACGTGGCAAGCTGGTTACCCGTATCCAGACCGCTGTGAAAAGCGTAGCGAACAGCCAGAGCATCGATCTGGTTGTAGATTCTAATGCCGTTGCATACAACAGCAGCGATGTAAAAGACATCACCGCTGATGTGCTGAAACAGGTTAACTAAGTAATGCCTTCAATTCGACTGGCTGATCTTGCGCAGCAGTTGGATGCAGAATTACACGGTGATGGCGATATCGTCATCACCGGCGTTGCATCCATGCAGGCCGCAAAAGCGGGCCATATTACGTTCATGGTAAATCCTAAATACCGTGATCGCCTGGCCGATTGCCAGGCTTCTGCCGTTGTTATGACGCAGGATGATTTACCTTTTGCCCACGGCGCCGCGCTGGTAGTGCGTAATCCCTACCTGACCTACGCCCGCATGGCTCAAATACTTGATACCACGCCGCAGCCGGCGCAGAATGTCGCGCCCAGCGCGGTCATCGATGCCACGGCGAAGCTGGGTAAGAACGTAGCGATCGGTCCTAACGCCGTTATCGAATCCGACGTAGAGCTCGGTGATAACGTGGTTATCGGCGCCGGATGCTTCGTTGGTAAAAAGACAAAAATTGGTGCCGGCTCGCGTTTATGGGCCAACGTCACCGTTTATCACGAGATTGAGATCGGCGAAAATTGCCTGATCCAGTCCGGCACGGTGATCGGTGCAGACGGTTTCGGTTACGCCAACGATCGCGGTAACTGGGTGAAGATCCCGCAGCTGGGTCGCGTCATTATTGGCGATCGCGTGGAGATCGGCGCCTGTACTACCATCGACCGCGGTGCGCTGGATGACACCTCGATCGGTAATGGCGTCATTATCGACAACCAGTGCCAGATTGCGCACAACGTCGTGATTGGCGACAATACCGCCGTTGCTGGCGGCGTTATCATGGCGGGCAGCCTGAAAATCGGCCGCTACTGCATGATTGGCGGTGCCAGCGTGATCAACGGCCATATGGAAATCTGTGACAAAGTGACCGTCACGGGGATGGGGATGGTTATGCGTCCTATCACCGAACCTGGCGTTTACTCTTCGGGTATCCCGCTGCAACCGAATAAGGTTTGGCGTAAAACAGCCGCGCTGGTGATGAATATTGATGATATGAGCAAGCGACTCAAAGCAGTTGAGCGCAAGGTTAATCAACAAGATTAGCGCACCCAGCCAAACGCGAAATCATGCCACGTAGCCGATAAAGCGGCTGCCTGGAAGGTGAAGCGTGAAAATTTTCGGCCTGTTGCATTCATAAGATTGCCGCAGGCCGTGTTATTATTGCCTTTTAGTATATTTAGACAGGAAGAGTATTTTGACTACTGACACTCATACTCTGCACATTGAAGAGATTCTGGAACTTCTGCCTCACCGTTACCCGTTCCTGCTGGTAGACCGCGTGCTGGATTTTGAAGAAGGTCGTTTTCTGCGCGCAGTAAAAAATGTTTCTGTTAACGAGCCGTTTTTCCAGGGGCATTTCCCTGGTAAACCGATTTTACCAGGCGTACTGATTCTGGAAGCTATGGCCCAGGCCACCGGCATTCTGGCATTCAAAAGCGTGGGTAAGCTCGAGCCGGGCGAACTGTACTATTTTGCCGGGATTGATGAAGCGCGTTTCAAACGTCCGGTAGTGCCAGGCGATCAGATGATTATGGAAGTCACTTTTGAGAAAACTCGCCGCGGCCTGACGCGTTTTAAAGGCGTCGCGACGGTTGACGGGAAAGTGGTTTGCGAAGCAACGATGATGTGTGCGCGTAGCCGGGAGGCCTGATACGTGATTGATAAAACCGCCTTTATTCATCCTTCAGCCATTGTAGAAGAAGGTGCCGTTATCGGTGCTAACGCTCACATTGGTCCGTTTTGTATTGTTGGTGCTAACGTCGTGATTGGCGAAGGTACCGTACTGAAGTCTCATGTTGTTGTTAACGGTCATACCACGATTGGCCGCGATAATGAGATCTATCAGTTCGCTTCCATCGGCGAAGTTAACCAGGATCTGAAATATGCTGGCGAACCGACGCGCGTGGAAATTGGCGATCGCAACCGCATCCGCGAAAGCGTCACCATTCATCGCGGTACAGTACAGGGCGGTGGATTAACGAAGGTGGGCAGCGATAACCTGCTGATGATCAACGCCCACGTGGCGCATGATTGTACGGTTGGCGATCGCTGCATTCTGGCCAATAACGCGACCCTTGCCGGGCACGTCTCGCTGGATGATTACGTTATCATCGGCGGTATGACCGCGGTGCATCAGTTCTGCATCATCGGTGCCCACGTGATGGTTGGCGGCTGCTCCGGCGTTGCGCAGGACGTTCCGCCGTTCGTTATTGCTCAGGGCAACCACGCGACGCCGTTTGGCGTTAACATCGAAGGCCTGAAACGCCGCGGCTTCAGCCGTGAAGCGATCACCGCAATTCGTAACGCGTATAAGCTGCTCTACCGCAGCGGCAAAACGCTGGACGAAGCCAAGCCGGAAATCGCCGAACTGGCGGCTCAGCATCCTGAAGTTCAGCCATTTTACGACTTCTTTGCCCGCTCAACCCGCGGCCTGATTCGTTAATGGCTGTACAGCGTCCCCTGACTATTGCCCTGGTCGCCGGAGAAACCTCCGGCGATATTCTTGGTGCCGGTCTGATCCGCGCGCTCAAGGCGCGCATTCCCGATGCGCGCTTTGTTGGCGTGGCGGGGCCGCTAATGCAGGCCGAGGGCTGCGAAGCCTGGTATGAAATGGAAGAGCTGGCGGTGATGGGCATTGTTGAAGTGCTCGGTCGCTTACGCCGCCTGCTGCACATTCGCTCCGATCTCACCCGCCGCTTCGGCGAGCTGCGTCCCGACGTTTTTGTTGGCATCGACGCGCCGGACTTCAATATCACCCTCGAAGGCAACCTGAAAAAGCAGGGCATCAGGACTATCCATTACGTCAGCCCGTCCGTTTGGGCATGGCGACAAAAACGCGTTTTCAAAATTGGCAGATCGACCGATCTGGTGCTGGCATTTCTGCCTTTCGAAAAAGCGTTTTACGACAAATTTAACGTTCCCTGCCGCTTCATCGGCCACACTATGGCGGATGCGATGCCGCTGGATCCGGATAAAGGCGCCGCGCGCGACCGCCTGGGCATTGCCCGGGACGCGCACTGCCTGGCGCTGCTGCCGGGGAGCCGCGGGGCAGAAGTTGAAATGCTCAGCGCGGACTTCCTCAAAACCGCGCAGATTTTGCGCGACAGCTATCCCGATCTGCAGGTGCTGGTCCCGCTGGTGAACGCCAAAAGGCGCGAACAGTTTGAACGTATCAAAGCCGAAACGGCGCCGGATCTCCCGGTTCACCTGCTGGATGGTCAGGCGCGTGATGCGATGATCGCCAGCGATGCCGCGCTGCTCGCCTCCGGGACGGCGGCGCTGGAGTGCATGCTGGCCAAATGTCCGATGGTCGTTGGCTACCGCATGAAGCCGTTTACCTTCTGGCTGGCGAAGCGGCTGGTGAAAACCGATTACGTTTCGCTACCCAACCTGCTGGCCGGGCGCGAGCTGGTTAAAGAGCTGCTGCAGGATGAGTGTCAGCCGCAGCTGCTCGCCGATGCGCTGAGGCCGCTGCTGGCCGACGGCAAAACCAGCCATGAAATGCACGACACCTTCCGCGCGCTGCATCAACAAATTCGCTGCAATGCTGATGAGCAGGCGGCGGACGCGGTACTGGAGTTAGTAAAATGATTGAGTTTGTCTATCCGCATACCCACCTTGTTGCCGGCGTTGATGAAGTTGGACGCGGGCCGCTGGTGGGTGCGGTCGTCACCGCAGCGGTGATCCTCGATCCGGCAAAGCCGATTATTGGCCTGAATGACTCCAAAAAATTAAGCGAAAAGCGTCGCCTGGCGCTGTTCGATGAGATCAAAGAGAAGGCTCTGTCATGGAGCCTTGGCCGCGCGGAGCCGCACGAGATTGACGAGCTGAATATCCTGCACGCAACGATGCTGGCCATGCAGCGCGCCGTCGCCGGCTTACACATCGCGCCGGAGTTCGTGCTGATTGACGGTAACCGCTGTCCGCCGCTGCCGGCCCCGTCGCTGGCGGTTGTTAAAGGCGATAGCCGGGTGGCGGAAATCAGCGCGGCGTCTATTCTGGCTAAAGTCACGCGCGATGCGGAGATGGTGACGCTGGATCGGCAATTTCCTCAATACGGCTTTGCGCAGCATAAAGGCTATCCCACCGCTTTCCATCTGGAAAAGCTGATAGAGCATGGCGCAACAGAGCATCATCGGCGCAGTTTCGGCCCGGTAAAACGCGCGCTGGGCCTCGCGTCCTGAATCAATACGCAATCAAGTAACGCGGAATCTGAAGATGGCTGAACCACGTTTCGTACACCTCAGGGTGCACAGCGACTATTCCATGATCGATGGGCTGGCGAAAACCGGGCCGCTGGTGAAAAAGGCGGCCGCGTTAGGCATGCCGGCGCTGGCGATCACCGATTTTACCAACCTGTGCGGGCTGGTGAAGTTCTACGGAGCGGGACACGGAGCCGGGATCAAGCCGATCGTCGGCGCAGATTTTCACGTCCAGTGCGATCTGCTGGGCGATGAGCTGACCGAAATTACCGTCCTGGCGGCCGATAACGCCGGTTACCAAAACCTCACCCTGCTGATTTCCCGCGCCTATCAGCGCGGTTACGGTGCTCTCGGGCCGTGGATCGACAGGGAGTGGCTGGTTGAGCATCAGGAAGGGCTGATTCTGCTCTCCGGCGCGCGCAAAGGCGACGTCGGCGTGTGCATGACGCGCGGCAACGCGGCGCTGGTTGAACAGTGCGTCGACTTCTACGAAGAGCACTTCCCCAATCGCTACTATCTGGAGCTGATCCGCACCGGTCGGGCGGACGAAGAGACCTATCTGCACGCTGCCGTCCAGCTGGCGGAGGAGCGCGGGCTGCCGGTGGTGGCGACGAACGACGTGCGCTTCCTCGAGACCGGCGACTTCGACGCGCATGAAATCCGCGTGGCGATCCATGACGGCTTTACCCTCGACGATCCGAAGCGCCCGCGTAACTATTCGCCGCAGCAGTATATGCGCAGCGAAGATGAGATGTGCGAGCTGTTCTCCGATCTCCCCGAGGCGCTGGAAAATAGCGTAGAAATTGCCAAACGCTGCAACGTCACCGTGCGTCTTGGCGAATACTTCCTGCCGCAGTTCCCGACCGGCGAGATGACGACTGAAGATTTCCTGGTCTTGAAATCGAAAGAGGGTCTGGAAGAGCGCCTGGAATTCTTGTTCCCCGACGAAGCCGTGCGCAAAGAGAAGCGCCCGGAATATGATGAACGTCTGGATATTGAGCTGCAGGTTATCAACCAGATGGGCTTCCCTGGCTACTTCCTGATCGTAATGGAATTTATCCAGTGGTCGAAGGATAACGGCGTACCCGTTGGTCCTGGACGAGGCTCCGGCGCCGGCTCGCTGGTGGCCTACGCGCTGAAAATTACCGATCTCGATCCGCTGGAGTTCGATCTGCTGTTCGAACGCTTCCTGAACCCGGAGCGCGTGTCGATGCCCGACTTTGACGTCGACTTCTGTATGGAGAAGCGCGATCAGGTTATCGAGCACGTCGCGGACATGTACGGCCGCGATGCGGTATCGCAGATTATTACCTTCGGTACGATGGCGGCAAAAGCGGTTATCCGCGACGTCGGCCGCGTGCTGGGCCATCCGTATGGCTTCGTCGATCGCATCTCAAAACTGGTGCCGCCGGATCCGGGGATGACCCTGGCGAAAGCCTTTGAAGCCGAACCGCAGCTGCCGGAAATCTACGAAGCTGACGAAGAGGTCAAGGCGCTGATCGATATGGCGCGCAAGCTGGAAGGCGTCACGCGTAACGCCGGCAAGCACGCGGGCGGGGTAGTTATCGCTCCGACCAAAATCACCGATTTTGCCCCGCTGTACTGCGATGAGGCCGGGCTGCATCCGGTGACCCAGTTTGATAAGAACGACGTGGAATATGCGGGGCTGGTCAAGTTTGACTTCCTCGGCCTGCGTACGCTGACGATCATCAACTGGGCGCTGGAGATGATCAACAAGCGGCGCGCGAAGAACGGCGAAGAGCCGCTGGATATCGCCGCCATTCCGCTGGAAGATAAGAAAAGTTTTGATATGCTGCAGCGCTCGGAAACCACCGCGGTTTTCCAGCTTGAATCGCGCGGCATGAAAGACCTGATCAAACGTCTGCAGCCGGACTGCTTCGAAGATATGATCGCCCTCGTGGCGCTGTTCCGTCCCGGTCCGCTGCAATCAGGGATGGTGGATAACTTTATCGACCGTAAGCACGGGCGGGAGGAGATCTCCTATCCGGACGTGCAGTGGCAGCATGAGTGTCTGAAGCCGGTGCTTGAGCCGACCTACGGCATTATCCTGTACCAGGAACAGGTCATGCAGATCGCACAGGAGCTTTCCGGCTATACGCTTGGCGGCGCGGATATGCTGCGTCGTGCGATGGGTAAGAAAAAGCCGGAGGAGATGGCCAAGCAGCGCGGCACCTTCGAGGAAGGGGCAAAGAAAAACGGCGTTGATGGCGAGCTGGCGATGAAAATCTTCGACCTGGTGGAGAAATTCGCCGGTTACGGATTTAACAAATCGCACTCCGCGGCCTATGCGCTGGTCTCCTACCAGACGCTGTGGCTGAAGGCGCACTATCCGGCGGAGTTTATGGCCGCGGTAATGACGGCGGATATGGACAACACCGAGAAGGTGGTTGGGCTGGTGGATGAGTGCTGGCGGATGGGGCTGAAAATCCTGCCGCCTGACATTAACTCCGGCCTGTACCATTTCCACGTTAATGACGAGGGTGAAATCGTCTACGGCATTGGGGCCATTAAAGGCGTCGGCGAAGGTCCGATCGAGGCGATTATTGAAGCGCGTAACGAAGGCGGCTATTTCCGCGAGCTCTTCGACCTTTGCGCCCGCACCGATACCAAAAAGCTCAACCGGCGGGTGCTGGAAAAACTGATTATGTCCGGGGCGTTTGACCGCCTCGGGCCGCATCGTGCGGCGCTGATGAATTCGCTTGGCGACGCCCTGAAGGCCGCCGATCAGCACGCAAAAGCCGAGGCCATTGGCCAGGCCGACATGTTCGGCGTGCTGGCGGAAGAGCCGGAACAAATCGAGCAATCCTACGCGAACTGCCAGCCGTGGCCGGAGCAGGTGGTGCTCGATGGCGAAAGGGAGACCCTGGGGCTGTATCTGACCGGTCACCCGATCAACCAGTATTTGAAAGAGATTGAGCGCTACGTAGGTGGCGTCAGGCTCAAAGACATGCATCCGACCGATCGTGGTAAAGTGACCACGGCGGCGGGGCTCGTTATTGCTGCGCGGGTAATGGTCACCAAGCGCGGCAATCGTATCGGCATCTGTACTTTGGATGACCGTTCCGGGCGTCTGGAGGTGATGTTATTCACCGACGCTCTGGATAAATATCAGCAATTGCTGGAAAAAGACCGCATACTTATCGTCAGCGGACAGGTCAGCTTTGATGACTTCAGCGGGGGGCTTAAAATGACCGCCCGTGAAGTGATGGACATTGACGAAGCCCGGGAAAAATATGCTCGCGGGCTTGCTATCTCGCTGACGGACAGGCAAATTGATGACCAGCTTTTAAACCGACTCCGTCAGTCTCTGGAACCCCACCGTTCGGGAACTATTCCAGTGCACCTCTACTATCAGAGGGCGGATGCGCGCGCGCGGCTGCGCTTCGGCGCAACATGGCGCGTCTCTCCGAGCGATCGTTTACTCAACGATCTGCGTGGCCTTATCGGCTCGGAGCAGGTGGAACTGGAGTTTGACTAATACAGGAATACTATGAGTCTGAATTTCCTTGATTTTGAACAGCCGATTGCAGAGCTGGAAGCGAAAATCGATTCCCTGACTGCAGTAAGCCGTCAGGATGAGAAACTCGATATTAACATCGATGAAGAAGTGCATCGTCTGCGCGAAAAAAGCGTAGAGCTGACGCGTAAAATCTTCGCCGATCTCGGCGCATGGCAGGTTGCTCAGCTGGCACGCCATCCACGTCGCCCATACACCCTGGATTATGTCCGCCTGGCGTTCGACGAGTTTGACGAACTGGCCGGCGACCGTGCCTACGCTGATGATAAAGCTATCGTCGGCGGTATTGCGCGTCTGGACGGGCGTCCGGTGATGATTATCGGCCACCAGAAAGGGCGCGAGACGAAAGAAAAAATTCGTCGCAACTTTGGCATGCCGGCACCGGAAGGCTACCGTAAGGCGCTGCGTCTGATGGAGATGGCCGAGCGCTTTAAAATGCCGATCATCACCTTTATCGACACCCCAGGTGCCTACCCGGGCGTGGGCGCGGAAGAGCGCGGCCAGTCGGAAGCGATTGCCCGTAACCTGCGTGAAATGTCGCGCCTGAGCGTACCGGTCATCTGCACCGTTATCGGTGAAGGCGGCTCCGGCGGCGCGCTGGCGATTGGCGTCGGTGACAAAGTGAATATGCTGCAGTACAGCACCTATTCCGTTATTTCACCGGAAGGCTGCGCGTCCATTCTGTGGAAAAGCGCGGACAAAGCCCCGCTGGCGGCTGAAGCCATGGGGATCGTTGCCCCGCGCCTGAAAGAGCTGAAGCTTATCGACTCCATTATTCCGGAGCCGCTGGGCGGCGCGCATCGCAATCCGGAAGCCATCGCTGCAAGCCTGAAAGCGCAGCTGCTGGCCGATCTGGCGGACCTCGATATCCTGAGCGAAGAAGAGCTGTTAAACCGTCGCTATCAGCGGCTGATGAACTACGGCTACGCCTGATTATTCCTTGCGTTATGCAGTAAAAAGGGCCGGACTTTCCGGCCCTTTTTTATGTGCGATACGCAGGCGCGGTTGCTATGATGCCTGCCTTAGGTCAATTCCAGGAGGAATGCGTGAATATCATTGCCATCATGGGTCCCCACGGCGTCTATCACAAAGACGAACCGATTAAAGAACTGGAAGCCGCTCTGCAACAGCAAGGCTTTCAGACCATCTGGCCGCAGAATAGCGCCGACCTGCTGCAGTTTATCGAACACAATCCGCGGATCTGCGGCGTCATTTTTGACTGGGATGAGTATAACGTCGAGCTGTGCAGCGATATTAATCAGCTCAACGAATATCTGCCGCTGTACGCGTTTATCAACGCGCATTCGACGATGGACGTCAGCGGCCAGGATCTGCGCATGACGCTGTGGTTCTTCGAGTATGCTCTCGGCCTGGCGCAGGAGATTGCCACCCGCATCGGCCAGTACACCCGCGAGTATCTCGACAACATCACGCCGCCGTTTACCAAAGCGCTGTTCAACTACGTCCAGGAGGGTAAATATACCTTCTGCACGCCGGGACATATGGGCGGCAGCGCCTACCAGAAAAGCCCGGTAGGCTGCCTGTTTTATGATTTCTTTGGCGGCAATACGCTCAAGGCCGACGTCTCTATTTCCGTGACGGAGCTGGGATCGCTGCTCGATCACTCCGGGCCGCACCTGGAGGCGGAAGAGTATATCGCCCGCGCCTTCGGTGCGGAGCAGAGCTATATGGTGACTAACGGCACCTCAACGTCGAACAAAATTGTCGGCATGTACTCTGCCCCGGCGGGGAGCACGCTGCTTATCGATCGCAACTGCCATAAGTCGCTGGCGCACCTGCTGATGATGAGCGACGTCGTGCCGCTGTGGCTGAAGCCGACGCGCAATGCGCTGGGGATCCTCGGCGGCATCCCGAAGCGGGAGTTTACCCGCGACAGCATTCAGCACAAGGTGAACACCACGGGCGGGGCGCAGTGGCCGGTACATGCGGTGATCACCAACTCCACCTACGACGGCCTGCTGTATAACACCACCTGGATAAAAGAGACGCTCGACGTCCCCTCTATCCACTTTGACTCCGCGTGGGTGCCCTATACTCATTTCCACCCGATTTATCAGGGGAAGAGCGGCATGAGCGGCGATCGCGTCCCGGGCAAGGTTATCTTTGAAACCCAGTCGACGCACAAAATGCTGGCGGCGCTGTCGCAGGCTTCGCTGATCCATATTAAAGGTAGCTATGATGAAGAGACCTTCAATGAAGCCTTTATGATGCATACCTCTACCTCGCCGAGCTATCCCATCGTCGCCTCGATTGAAACCGCCGCGGCAATGCTGCGTGGGAACTCGGGCAGGCGCCTGATCCAGCGCTCGATAGAGCGGGCGCTGGATTTCCGCAAAGAGGTACAGCGCCTGCGCGAAGAGGCAGACGGCTGGTTCTTTGATATCTGGCAGCCGGAAGATATTGCCGAGACCCGATGCTGGCCGGTCGCTGCCGGCGAGCAGTGGCACGGTTTTCAGGATGCCGATGACGACCATATGTTCCTCGATCCGGTTAAGGTGACGATCCTGACGCCGGGTATGGATGAGCAGGGCAATATGGATGACGAAGGCATCCCGGCCGCGCTGGTGGCGAAATTCCTCGATGAGCGCGGCGTGGTGGTGGAAAAAACCGGGCCCTACAACCTGCTGTTTCTTTTCAGCATCGGCATCGACAAGACCCGGGCGATGGGGCTGCTGCGCGGCCTGACGGAGTTTAAACGCGCCTACGATCTTAATCTGCGGGTGAAGAATATGCTGCCGGATCTCTACGCCGAAGATCCGGATTTCTACCGCAATATGCGCATTCAGGATCTGGCCCAGGGGATCCATCGCCTGATCCGTCAGCACCAGCTTTCGCAGCTGATGCTAAGCGCCTTCGACGTCCTGCCGGAAATGAAGATGACGCCGCACCAGGCCTGGCAGCGGCAAATCAAAGGCGAGGTGGAGACCATTGAGCTGGAAAATCTGGTCGGACGGATATCCGCTAACATGATCCTGCCGTATCCGCCGGGCGTGCCGCTGCTGATGCCCGGGGAGATGATTACCGAGGAGAGCCGCGCGGTGCTCGATTTCCTGCTGATGCTGTGCTCCATTGGGCGCCATTATCCGGGCTTTGAAACCGACATTCACGGAGCGAAGCGCGACGAGGATGGCGTCTATCGGGTACGGGTCTTAAAAAACGATTAGGTGCTTGCGCCGCGGCGGGCGGTGCGGGTAACCTGGCTGATATCAATACGAGGATGTTTACTATGCTGGGTCTAAAACGGGTTCACCATATTGCGATTATTGCGAGCAGCTATGCGCAGAGCAAAGCCTTCTACTGCGATATTCTCGGGTTTACGCTGCAGAGCGAGTTCTACCGCGAAGAGCGCGACTCGTGGAAGGGGGATCTGGCGCTGAACGGGGAGTATGTCATTGAACTCTTCTCCTTTCCTTCGCCTCCGGCCCGCCCGTCGCGCCCTGAGGCCTGCGGCCTGCGTCACCTGGCCTTCAGCGTGGATGATATTGACGCGTCGGTGGCCCACCTCGAGGCCCACGGCGTGAAGTGTGAAGCGATACGTATCGATCCCTTCACCGATAAGCGCTTTACCTTCTTTAACGACCCTGACGGCCTGCCGCTGGAAATTTATCAGCAGTAGTCCTTGCCAGAGATGGCCCCGGCCGGTAACGTGCCGGGCTATCTCCCCTCAGCCAGCACTATCATGAAGATGACCCCAGATATTGCGCAAAACCTTCAGCCGCACCGCCAGTTTTTGGTGGCCTTCAGCGGCGGCCTCGATTCAACGGTTCTACTCCACCAGCTGGTCTGCTGGCGCGCGCAGGATCCGACGTTAAGGCTGCGAGCTATCCATATTCATCATGGCCTGAGCGCCAACGCCGACGATTGGGTCGCGCACTGCCAGCAGCTGTGCCAGCAGTGGCAGGTCCCGCTGGTGGTCGAGCGCGTGGTGCTGGCGGATACCGGTCTGGGAGTCGAGGCGCACGCCCGGGAGGCGCGCTACCTGGCCTTCCGCACGGCGCTCGAGCCGGGGGAGGTGCTGGTGACGGCCCAGCATCTCGACGATCAGTGTGAAACCTTCCTGCTGGCGCTCAAGCGCGGCAGCGGCCCGACCGGGCTGTCGGCGATGGCCGCGTCTTCCGCCTTTTCTGATACTCTGCTGCTGCGTCCGCTGCTCAATACCCGCCGGGAAGCGCTACGTCAGTGGGCGCTGCGCCATCAGCTCAGCTGGATTGAGGATGAGAGCAACCAGGACGATACCTACGATCGCAACTTTCTGCGTTTGCAGATTATTCCTCGGCTTAGCGCCCGCTGGCCGCACTTCGCCGAGTCGGTAGCCCGCAGCGCCGACCTCTGCGCTGAACAGGAGAGCCTGCTGGACGAGATGCTGGCAGAAGAGCTGGCGTCGCTGATGGCGGATGACGGAACCTTAGCGATTGAACCTTTGGCCGCCGCCAGCGCCGCGCGCCGCGCCGCTCTGCTGCGCCGCTGGCTGGCGTGGCACAACGCGCCGATGCCATCCCGCGAGATGCCGGAACGGATCTGGCGTGAGGTTGCTCAGGCGCGGGAGGATGCGTTTCCCTGCCTGCGTCTCGGCGATTTTACCGTTCGCCGCTACCGGCAGCGGCTGTGGTGGGTGAAATATCTTCCCGGCCAGGCGGAGGCGGTGCTCTCATGGCCCGATAGCCGGCAGCCGCTGCGGCTGCCGGAGGGGATGGGGGAGCTGGCGCTGCTTGCCGGAGGGCCGCTGCGCGCTCCGCTCGCCGGCGAAGCGGTGACGGTGCGCTTTCGCGCCGGCGGGAATCTGCATATCGTCGGGCGCCACGGCGGGCGCAAGCTGAAGAAAATCTGGCAGGAGCTGGGTATCGCGCCCTGGCGCCGCGATACCACGCCGCTGCTGTTTTACGGCGAAACGCTCATTGCTGCCGCGGATTTGCTGTTTATTACCCGTGAAGGGGAAGCGCAGGATAGCGAGGGCGTACGGCTGGTATGGAGGAAAACGGGCGGCTAGGCCACCCGTTTTTATTCAGGACTCACTCACCACCACGGTACCGATTTCCGGGTGGCTGAAGCTGGCGATGGTATCGAGGCGTAGCTCGCGACTGTTGTCGCCAAGTTCCACCACCAGATACTCGATATTTTTGCGCGAGATAAGATCGTTTGCCTTCGCCTGCAGCTGCTCACCATCTTTGAGCGCCAGCGTCAGCACCAGATGATGCTGGCAGGCAAGTTCGAGATTGTCATAATCATCGCAGTTGATGGGTTGATAAGTATCATTCATTGACATAATCGCTCACCAGTAAGTTTGCTGCCGCATAGGCGGCCTTTTCCCTGACTGACTCCGAAAGGGCCTCATCCGCCGCAATTTCATTCAATACTTTCAACACGCAACCCAGCGCATTCGGGATATACCCCAGGTCTCCGCTGGCTATTTCCGCATACCGCTTGCGTATTAACTCACAATATTGGTCCACATGCCCTCCTGTCAGTATTCTGACTCAACCGTGGGATGCAAGTTTAAGCCTACGAAGATAAACTCTGTTTAGCAAGGTGACTATACCATAGTCATTTAAGCAATATCAGCAGGATGAAAAGCGATCCCTCGATTGTCGACAGCCTTTTGTCGCCAGTTTCGCTACAATGTACGCCATTTTTTTCAGGAGTTTTTTCATGGCGCTGAAAGCGACGATTTATAAAGCGACGGTAAATGTAGCCGATATGGATCGCAACCGGTTTATTGATGCCAGCCTGACGCTGGCGCAGCATCCGTCTGAAACCCAGGAGCGCATGATGCTGCGCCTGCTGGCGTGGATTAAGTATGCCGACGAGCGGCTGCAGTTTACCCGCGGCCTCTCCTCGGATGACGAGGCCGAGCTGTGGCTGCTCAACGACCATCTGGGGGTCGATCTATGGATTGAGCTCGGATTACCGGACGACAAGCGGATTAAAAAAGCCTGCTCGCGTTCGCAGGAAGTGGCATTGTTTGCCTACAATAGCCGGGCGGCCGAGGTTTGGTGGCAGCAGAATAAGAGTAAAATGGCGCAGTTCAGCAAACTGACGGTCTGGTATCTGGACGATGCGCAGCTCGCGCAGCTTAGCGCATTTGCCGATCGCACGATGATATTGCAGGCGACAATTCAGGACGGCAGCATCTGGTTATCCGACGCTAAGAATAATCTGGAAATTCATTTAACGGCCTGGCAGCCGTCGGCATGATTACCCTTAGCCGCAGCGTCTCTATTGCGGATGATGAAATCTCCCTCACGGGGATCCGCGCGCAGGGTGCGGGCGGTCAGCACGTGAATAAAGCGTCAACCGCGATCCACCTGCGTTTTGATATTAAGGCTTCAAGCCTGCCTGAGTACTACAAGGAGCGTTTGCTCAGCGCCAGCCACCACTTAATTTCTGCCGACGGTGTGGTTATCATTAAGGCTCAGGAATACCGTAGCCAGGAGATGAATCGCGAAGCCGCGATTGCTCGCCTGATTGCGCTTATAAAAGAATTAACCGTAGCGCAAAAAAGTCGCCGGGAAACGCGGCCGACCCGAGCATCAAAAGAGCGTCGGCTTGCTTCTAAGTCGCAAAAGTCATCGGTCAAAGCGCTGCGTGGGAAAGTTCGTCAGTAGGCGACTCGACGAACGGGTGGCATGGATTATAAGGAATTTACAGTGAAGAAAATCATATTCTCAGTGGCGGCGGCCTGTTCGCTCTTTGCGCTGTTTGGCTGCAATCATCGGGCAGAAGTTGAGACGCTGCAGCCGGCGGCGATGACGGAGCTGAAGCCGATGCAGCAGAGCTGGCGCGGGATATTGCCGTGCGCCGATTGCGAAGGTATCGAAACCTCGCTGTTTCTCGAAAAAGACGGCAGCTGGGTGATGAATGAACGCTATCAGGGCGTGACCCGCGAGCCGTCATCGTTCGCGTCGTACGGTACCTGGGCCCGAACCGCAGATAAGCTGGTATTGACCGATAGCAAAGGGGAGAAATCCTACTATCGGGCGAAAGGGGACAAGCTGGAGATGCTCGATCGCGAAGGCAATCCGATTGAGTCAACGCTGAACTATACCCTCGAGTCGGTGAAAGCCAGCCTGCCGACCACGCCGATGGCGATGCGCGGGATGTATTTCTATATGGCGGATGCGGCGACCTTTACCGATTGCGCCACCGGCAAACGCATTGCGGTTGCCAATAACGCCCAGCTTGAGCGTGATTATGCCGCCGCGCGCGGAACGGATACGCGTCCGGTGCTGCTGGTGGTGGAAGGGCACTTTACCCTCGAGCCTAATCCTGACAGCGGTGAAATGGTGAAAACGCTGATGGCGGATAAGGACGTGAAATTTATTCCCGGCAAAGATTGCAGCCAGTAAAAGAATCGCTCCGATAAAAAAAGGCCTCGCAGATGCGAGGCCTTTTTGCATTCAGGCGCGGAATTAACCTTTAATGGCGTTAACCAGGTAATTGACGATATCGCCAGTTTTAATCAGCTGTTTTTCACCGACGCGACGATGCTTATATTCGATATCGTCGTTATCGAGGTTGCGGTCGCCCAGCACGATGGTGTGCGGAATACCGATCAGCTCCATATCGGCAAACATCACGCCCGGACGCTCTTTACGGTCGTCCATCAGGACTTCAATACCCTGGGCGCGCAGTTCGCTGTACAGCTTCTCGGCCAGCTCCTGCACGCGGTAGGATTTGTGCATGTTCATCGGCAGAATCGCCACCTGGAAAGGCGCGATAGCTTCCGGCCAGATGATGCCGCGATCGTCAAAGTTCTGCTCGATAGCTGCGGCTACCACGCGGGTTACCCCGATGCCGTAGCAGCCCATCGTCAGCACCTGGTTGCGGCCATCTTCGCCCTGCACCGAGGCGTTCAGCGCCTGGGAGTACTTGGTGCCCAGCTGGAAGATGTGGCCGACTTCGATGCCGCGTTTGATCAGCAGCGTACCCTGACCGTCCGGGCTCGGGTCGCCGGCGACAACGTTACGGATGTCGGCGACTTCCGGGGTGGCAACGTCGCGATCCCAGTTGATGCCGAAGTAGTGTTTGCCATCAACGTTAGCGCCAGCGGCGAAATCGCTCATAACCGCAACGGTACGGTCGATAACGACCGGAACCGGCATGTTGACCGGACCGAGAGAGCCAGGGCCCGCTTTGACGATCGCGCGGATCTCTTCTTCGGTGGCGAAAGTCAGCGGGCTGGCAACCTGCGGCAGTTTCTCCGCTTTGACTTCGTTCAGCTCGTGGTCACCGCGAACCAGCAGGGCAACCAGCGGATAAGCGCTGCCTTCCACCGCTTTAACCAGCAGCGTTTTCACGGTCTTCTCAACCGGCAGATTAAACTGTTCAACCAGCTCGGCGATGGTTTTGGCGTTCGGCGTATCGACCAGCGTCATTTCCTGAGCGGCGGCGGCGCGCGGCTCTTTCGGCGCGATGGCTTCGGCAAATTCGATATTGGCGGCAAAGTCGGAGCTGTCGGAGAAGATCACGTCATCTTCGCCGCTCTGCGCCAGAACCTGGAACTCGTGCGATGCGCTACCGCCGATAGAGCCGGTGTCAGCCTGTACCGCGCGGAAATCGAGACCCATGCGGGAGAAGATTTTGCTGTAGGCGGCATACATCGCATCGTAGGTTTCCTGCAGCGATTCCTGAGTCGTATGGAAAGAGTAGGCGTCTTTCATCAGGAACTCGCGCGAACGCATCACGCCAAAGCGCGGGCGAACTTCATCGCGGAACTTGGTCTGGATCTGGAAGAAGTTAAGCGGCAGCTGCTTATAAGAGTTCAGCTCGTTGCGGATCAGGTCGGTGATCACCTCTTCATGCGTTGGGCCGAGGACGAACGGACGATCGCCGCGATCGACGAAGCGCAGCAGCTCCGGACCGTATTGCTCCCAGCGTCCGCTCTCCTGCCACAGGTCTGCCGGCTGAACGACCGGCATAGACACCTCGATAGCACCGGCGTTGTTCATCTCTTCACGCACGATGTTTTCGACTTTTTTCAGAACGCGCAGGCCGGTTGGCAGCCAGATGTATAATCCGGAGGCCAGCTTGCGGATCATCCCGGCGCGCAGCATCAGCTGATGGCTGATGACTTCGGCGTCGGCAGGTGTCTCCTTTTGGGTGGAGAGCAGATATTGGCTAGTACGCATGTTGTTACGGTTCCATTTGGACGATCGGAACAGGCTGGAGGGCCAGCCTGAAACAAAAAAAGTGGTTTAGTTTACCAGTGTGGCAAAGATGCCAAAAGAGAGGAAAATAAAATTAGCGTGGTTCCAGAGAAAAGACTTCAAAACCGGACGCAATCACGCGCCAGCGCACGTTAAAATCGAGCAGCCAGACGGCGTAAGTTTTTCCTGCTTCTTCCTCTTTACGATAGGCCGGGCGCGGGTCCTGCGCCAGAACTTCGCGAATGAACGCTTTAAGCCGCGGGTAGCGCTTTTCCAGCAGCGTAAGCTGCGCGTCCATCTCCGGCGTAAAGCTGACCGTCATTTCCGCCAGCGGCGCCTGCTGGGCGTAGCTGGCGCTGGCATCCGGCAGCGCTTCGGCAAACGGCAGATAGGGTTTGATATCAACGACCGGCGTACCGTCGACCAGGTCGAGGCTACCTAGCTCAAGTATCACCCGATCTTTCTGGCAGCGAACGCCCTTGAGCTCGACCAGCGACATGCCGATGGGGTTTGGCCGGAAGGTTGAGCGCGTGGCGAAAACGCCCATTCGCGCATTGCCGCCGAGGCGAGGAGGGCGCACGGTAGGCCGCCAGCCGCCGTCCATGGTTTGATGAAAAACAAACAATACCCACAGATGGCTGAAGTTTTCCAGGCCGCGCACGGCGTCGGCCTGGTTATAGGGGGGCAGAAGATGCAGCTCGCCGCCGCCGTTTTTAACCAGCCCGGGCTGGCGAGGTACGGCAAACTTTTCTTTATACGGCGAGCGAATAACGCCTATCTGCGCAAACTCAAAAGAACTCATTGCGCCGAAACGTTAAGCGCAGAGCCAAGGCAAACGGCCTGGCGGTAGCATCCCGGCGTACCGCTGGTGACTTCGCATCTGTGCAGCAGGACCGCGTTAGCTTTCATTTTCGCGGCGTTAATTTGCAGACGCTTGCGGGCGGTAGGGATGTTCGGCGGTGAATCCTGATTTGAGGCCTGGCATGACTCACCGGTGACTTCACCCAGGTCGCGGAAAGGCTTGCCGACCAGCGCTGACGCATCGGTATAGATCCTTACCGGTGCCGGGCGTACGGCTTTGGGTTTTGCCGGTTCCGATTTGGCAGGTGCCGTTGCCGTGCTTTGTACAGGTTCGACGGGAGATCTGCTTAGCATAGAGCAACCGCTTAACATGAGTGCTAACAAACAGACCGGTAAAGCACGCATAGTATTTCCTCAATGAATAATAAAACAGGGCGCTATTGAATCAGGTGCTTGCATAAATGACAAGACGGGCATAAAGCCCGTCCTGAATGATATTACGGTGAAAAAAGATTACCAGCCTTTCACTGCACCGCCGTTAAAGATTTTATTCGCGGCTTCGTAAACTTCATCGCTCTGGTAAGCCTGAACAAATTTCTTAACATTTTCCGCGTCCTTGTTGTCTTCGCGAGCAACAATCAGGTTTACGTACGGAGAGTCTTTATCTTCGACAAAAATACCGTCTTTTGCCGGGGTCAGGCCAATCTGGCTTGCATAGGTGGTATTGATAACCGCCAGGGCAATCTGCGCATCGTCGAGGGAGCGCGGCAGCTGCGGTGCTTCCAGCTCAACAATCTTCAGGTTTTTCGGGTTATCAATGATATCCAGAGAGGTCGGCAGCAGGCCAACGCCTTCTTTCAGCTTGATCAGACCCGCCTGCTGCAGCAGCAGCAGGGAACGGCCGAGGTTAGTTGGATCGTTAGGAATGGCAATCTGGGAGCCCGGCTGCAGTTCGTCGAGGGTTTTAATTTTCTTGGAGTAGCCGGCAATCGGATAAACAAAGGAGTTACCGACGGCAACCAGCTTATAGCCGCGGTCTTTAATCTGCTGGTCGAGGTAAGGCTTGTGCTGGAAGGCGTTAACGTCGATGTCGCCTTTGCTCAGCGCTTCGTTCGGCAGAACGTAGTCGTTGAACGTGACCAGCTCAACGTCGAGACCATATTTCTCTTTAGCGACTTTCTGCGCCACTTCAGCAACCTGCTGCTCAGCACCGACGATGACGCCGACTTTAATATGGTTCGGATCTTTTTCATCCTGGCCGCAGCCCACCAGAGCCAGAGAACCGATCAACGCGCCTACTGCCGCAAAGGTTTTAAAATTAAAGGCCATGCTATTTCCTTCCTGTAAGAGTCTGTGTGTACACGCGTCGTCCAGGCCGCGCGGAGGCGCCCTGAACGATGTTGTGTCGATAATGTTATTTGTGAGTCACAGCCCGGACGATACGGTCGCCAGAGAATTGAATTAAATAAACCAGAATTACCAGTAATACCAGCACGGTATTCATTACCGTGGCGTTGTAGCCGATGTAGCCGTACTGATAGCCAATCTGCCCCAGACCACCGGCACCGACCGCGCCGCCCATGGCGGAATAGCCGACCAGGGTAATGAGCGTAATCGTCGCGGCGTTTACCAGACCCGGCAGCGCTTCAGGCAGCAGGACCTTACGCACGATCTGCATCGGCGTGGCGCCCATCGCGCGGGATGCTTCGATAAGACCCGTTGGGATCTCAAGCAGCGCGTTCTCCACCATGCGGGCGATAAACGGCGCGGCGCCAACCGTCAGCGGCACAATGGCCGCCTGCAGGCCGATGGATGTACCGACAATCACGCGGGTAAAGGGAATCATCCACACCAGCAGGATAATAAAAGGTATCGAGCGGAAGATGTTCACCAGCGCCGACAGGGTTCGGTAGAGCTTGGCGTTCGCGGCAATCTGCCCCGGGCGGGTGACGTACAGCAGCACGCCCACCGGCAGACCGAGGACAAAACCGAAAAAGCCGGAGACAAAGGTCATTGCCAGCGTTTCCCACACGCCGCGCAACAGCAGCCAGATCATTGCCTCAGACATATCCCAGTACCTCTACTTTTACATGATTTTCCTGCAGCCAGGCGATTGCCGCCCGGGTATCTTCCTGCGTGCCGTGCATCTCGGTCAGCATAATGCCGAACTTCACGCCGCCGGCGTAATCCATCTGCGCGCTGATAATGTTGTTATTCACATTAAAGCGACGGGCGGTTTCAGAGAGCAGCGGAGCATCGACGGAGTGGCCGGTAAACTCCATGCGCAGCATCGGGACGCTATCGGGGAGCGCGGTTGGCTTCAGGCGTGCCTGATAGTCATCCGGAATATCCAGATGCAGCGTTGATTGAATAAACTGCTGTGCCAGCGGGGTTTTCGGATGAGAGAAGACTTCGCTCACCGTATCCTGCTCGATCAGCTGCCCGTTGCTGATGACCGCGACGCAATCGCAGATGCGTTTGACGACGTCCATCTCGTGCGTGATCAGCAGGATCGTCAGGCCGAGGCGGCGGTTGATATCCTTCAGCAGCTCCAGAATAGAGCGGGTGGTCGCCGGATCCAGCGCGCTGGTGGCTTCGTCACACAGCAGAACCTTCGGATTACTGGCCAGGGCACGGGCAATCGCCACGCGCTGCTTCTGTCCGCCCGAGAGGTTGGCGGGGTAGCTATCATGCTTGTCGGACAGGCCGACGAGATCCAGCAGCTCGGTCACGCGACGTTTAATCTCTGCCGGCGGGGTATTGTCGAGCTCGAGGGGGAGCGCCACGTTGCCGAAAACGGTACGCGATGACAGCAGGTTAAAGTGCTGGAAAATCATGCCTATCTGGCGGCGTGCGCGGGTGAGCTCTTTTTCAGAAAGCGCGGTAAGCTCCTGCCCACCCACCTGTACGCTGCCCTGGGTGGGGCGCTCGAGGAGGTTTACGCAACGAATCAGCGTACTCTTACCGGCGCCGGATGCGCCGATAACGCCGTAAATCTGCCCGGCAGGAACATGCAGGCTGACGTCGTTCAGCGCCTGTATGGTGTGGTTCCCCTGCTGGAACACTTTGGTGATATTCGAAAGTTTAATCATCAGTTATTTATTATCGTTTAGCCGTTTGCCGTGGCATTTTCTTCTGCCGTGTCCAGGCGATGCCTGTCAATGAAATGGATGTTAAGGCATCCAGACGTCTAAATCAATCCGACTCTGTATAATGAGCACTTTCTTGCATCAGGAAACATGCGATACTAATCAGACTAGCCTTTATCAGGAGTAAACCGGTGGCACAGTCAGTACCCGCAATTTTTCTCGACCGTGATGGCACGATTAATGTCGATCACGGCTATGTCCACGAAATCGATAATTTTGAGTTTATCGATGGCGTAATTGATGCAATGCGTCAATTAAAGGAGATGGGCTTCGCCCTGGTGGTGGTCACCAACCAGTCCGGTATCGCTCGCGGTAAGTTTAGCGAAGCGCAGTTTGAAACGCTGACTGAATGGATGGACTGGTCGCTGGCCGACCGCGGCGTCGATCTGGACGGTATCTACTATTGTCCGCATCACCCGCAGGGCACCGTTGAAGAATACCGCCAGACCTGCGATTGCCGTAAGCCGCATCCGGGGATGCTCATCTCCGCGCGTGACTACCTTAATATAGATATGGCCGCTTCTTATATGGTAGGCGACAAAGTTGAAGATATGCAGGCAGCTCTGGCGGCGGATATTGGCACTAAAGTGCTGGTGCGCACCGGCAAGCCGGTCACGGCTGATGCGGAAAGTGCCGCTGACTGGGTGCTTAATAGCCTCGCAGACCTGCCGGCAGCCATCAAAAAGCAGCAAAAATAAGCGTTACGTATAAAAGATGAGCGGTTGAAATAAAATTGTATTTTTCCGCTTGTCATTCCCGGCGGGCTCCCTATAATGCGCCTCCATCGACACGGCGGATGTGAATCACTTCACAGCAGCTAGCCGGTTCGGTTGAAGAGAAAAATCCTGAATTAAAGGGTTGACTCTGAAAGAGGAAAGCGTAATATACGCCACCTCGCAACGGTGAGCGAAAGCCGCGTTGCACTGCTCTTTAACAATTTATCAGACAATCTGTGTGGGCACTCAAAGTGACATGGATTCTTAACGTCCTCGGACGAAAAATGAATACCAAGTCTCTGAGTGAACATACGTAATTCATTACGAAGTTTAATTCATGAGCATCAAACTTAAATTGAAGAGTTTGATCATGGCTCAGATTGAACGCTGGCGGCAGGCCTAACACATGCAAGTCGAGCGGTAGCACAGAAGAGCTTGCTCTTTGGGTGACGAGCGGCGGACGGGTGAGTAATGTCTGGGAAACTGCCTGATGGAGGGGGATAACTACTGGAAACGGTAGCTAATACCGCATAACGTCGCAAGACCAAAGTGGGGGACCTTCGGGCCTCATGCCATCAGATGTGCCCAGATGGGATTAGCTAGTAGGTGAGGTAATGGCTCACCTAGGCGACGATCCCTAGCTGGTCTGAGAGGATGACCAGCCACACTGGAACTGAGACACGGTCCAGACTCCTACGGGAGGCAGCAGTGGGGAATATTGCACAATGGGCGCAAGCCTGATGCAGCCATGCCGCGTGTATGAAGAAGGCCTTCGGGTTGTAAAGTACTTTCAGCGAGGAGGAAGGCGATAAGGTTAATAACCTTGTCGATTGACGTTACTCGCAGAAGAAGCACCGGCTAACTCCGTGCCAGCAGCCGCGGTAATACGGAGGGTGCAAGCGTTAATCGGAATTACTGGGCGTAAAGCGCACGCAGGCGGTCTGTCAAGTCGGATGTGAAATCCCCGGGCTCAACCTGGGAACTGCATCCGAAACTGGCAGGCTAGAGTCTTGTAGAGGGGGGTAGAATTCCAGGTGTAGCGGTGAAATGCGTAGAGATCTGGAGGAATACCGGTGGCGAAGGCGGCCCCCTGGACAAAGACTGACGCTCAGGTGCGAAAGCGTGGGGAGCAAACAGGATTAGATACCCTGGTAGTCCACGCTGTAAACGATGTCGACTTGGAGGTTGTTCCCTTGAGGAGTGGCTTCCGGAGCTAACGCGTTAAGTCGACCGCCTGGGGAGTACGGCCGCAAGGTTAAAACTCAAATGAATTGACGGGGGCCCGCACAAGCGGTGGAGCATGTGGTTTAATTCGATGCAACGCGAAGAACCTTACCTACTCTTGACATCCAGAGAACTTAGCAGAGATGCTTTGGTGCCTTCGGGAACTCTGAGACAGGTGCTGCATGGCTGTCGTCAGCTCGTGTTGTGAAATGTTGGGTTAAGTCCCGCAACGAGCGCAACCCTTATCCTTTGTTGCCAGCGGTTCGGCCGGGAACTCAAAGGAGACTGCCAGTGATAAACTGGAGGAAGGTGGGGATGACGTCAAGTCATCATGGCCCTTACGAGTAGGGCTACACACGTGCTACAATGGCATATACAAAGAGAAGCGACCTCGCGAGAGCAAGCGGACCTCATAAAGTATGTCGTAGTCCGGATCGGAGTCTGCAACTCGACTCCGTGAAGTCGGAATCGCTAGTAATCGTGGATCAGAATGCCACGGTGAATACGTTCCCGGGCCTTGTACACACCGCCCGTCACACCATGGGAGTGGGTTGCAAAAGAAGTAGGTAGCTTAACCTTCGGGAGGGCGCTTACCACTTTGTGATTCATGACTGGGGTGAAGTCGTAACAAGGTAACCGTAGGGGAACCTGCGGTTGGATCACCTCCTTACCTGAAAGAACCTGCCTTTGTAGTGTCCACACAGATTGTCTGATGAAAAATAAGCAGTAAAAAATCTCTGCAGGCTTGTAGCTCAGGTGGTTAGAGCGCACCCCTGATAAGGGTGAGGTCGGTGGTTCAAGTCCACTCAGGCCTACCAAATTCATCCTGAATACTGCGTTGTGAAACGACTCGCATACTTCAGTATGCTTCGTCCTCCCACGCCTTGTCTCAGTCTGAATTACCGGTACAAGAGATTAGTTTTACGATGGGGTTATAGCTCAGCTGGGAGAGCGCCTGCCTTGCACGCAGGAGGTCTGCGGTTCGATCCCGCATAGCTCCACCATCCTTTTACTGCACAAAATAAGAAAACTTCAGAGTGTTCCTGAAAAGGTGCACTGCGAAGTTTTGCTCTTTAAAAATCTGGATCAAGCTGAAAATTGAAACGACGCACTGTTTCCTTTCTCCGTAATAAGAAAGGAAAAGCGGTGTGTTCGAGTCTCTCAAATTTTCACAACACGACTGTTTTACGAAACAGCTTCGGGTTGTGAGGTTAAGCGACTAAGCGTACACGGTGGATGCCCTGGCAGTCAGAGGCGATGAAGGACGTGCTAATCTGCGATAAGCGTCGGTAAGGTGATATGAACCGTTATAACCGGCGATTTCCGAATGGGGAAACCCAGTGTGTTTCGACACACTATCGTTAAGTGAATACATAGCTTAACGAAGCGAACCGGGGGAACTGAAACATCTAAGTACCCCGAGGAAAAGAAATCAACCGAGATTCCCCCAGTAGCGGCGAGCGAACGGGGAGCAGCCCAGAACCTGAATCAGTTTGTGTGTTAGTGGAAGCGTCTGGAAAGTCGCAGGGTACAGGGTGATACTCCCGTACACTAAAATGCACATTCTGTGAGTTCGAAGAGTAGGGCGGGACACGTGGTATCCTGTCTGAATATGGGGGGACCATCCTCCAAGGCTAAATACTCCTGACTGACCGATAGTGAACCAGTACCGTGAGGGAAAGGCGAAAAGAACCCCGGCGAGGGGAGTGAAACAGAACCTGAAACCGTGTACGTACAAGCAGTGGGAGCCTGATTTGTCAGGTGACTGCGTACCTTTTGTATAATGGGTCAGCGACTTATATTCTGTAGCAAGGTTAACCGTATAGGGGAGCCGCAGGGAAACCGAGTCTTAACTGGGCGTTAAGTTGCAGGGTATAGACCCGAAACCCGGTGATCTAGCCATGGGCAGGTTGAAGGTTGGGTAACACTAACTGGAGGACCGAACCGACTAATGTTGAAAAATTAGCGGATGACTTGTGGCTGGGGGTGAAAGGCCAATCAAACCGGGAGATAGCTGGTTCTCCCCGAAAGCTATTTAGGTAGCGCCTCGTGAATTCATCTTCGGGGGTAGAGCACTGTTTCGGCTAGGGGGTCATCCCGACTTACCAACCCGATGCAAACTACGAATACCGAAGAATGTTATCACGGGAGACACACGGCGGGTGCTAACGTCCGTCGTGAAGAGGGAAACAACCCAGACCGCCAGCTAAGGTCCCAAAGTCATGGTTAAGTGGGAAACGATGTGGGAAGGCACAGACAGCCAGGATGTTGGCTTAGAAGCAGCCATCATTTAAAGAAAGCGTAATAGCTCACTGGTCGAGTCGGCCTGCGCGGAAGATGTAACGGGGCTAAACCATGCACCGAAGCTGCGGCAGCGACGCTTAGGCGTTGTTGGGTAGGGGAGCGTTCTGTAAGCCGTTGAAGGTGGCCTGTGAGGGTTGCTGGAGGTATCAGAAGTGCGAATGCTGACATAAGTAACGATAAAGCGGGTGAAAAGCCCGCTCGCCGGAAGACCAAGGGTTCCTGTCCAACGTTAATCGGGGCAGGGTGAGTCGACCCCTAAGGCGAGGCCGAAAGGCGTAGTCGATGGGAAACAGGTTAATATTCCTGTACTCGGTGTTACTGCGAAGGGGGGACGGAGAAGGCTATGTTAGCCGGGCGACGGTTGTCCCGGTTTAAGCATGTAGGCGGAGAGTTTAGGTAAATCCGGACTCTTGTTAACGCTGAGGTGTGACGACGAGGCACTACGGTGCTGAAGTAACAAATGCCCTGCTTCCAGGAAAAGCCTCTAAGCATCAGGTAACATCAAATCGTACCCCAAACCGACACAGGTGGTCAGGTAGAGAATACCAAGGCGCTTGAGAGAACTCGGGTGAAGGAACTAGGCAAAATGGTGCCGTAACTTCGGGAGAAGGCACGCTGATGGTAAGTGAAGCGACTTGCTCGTGGAGCTGAAATCAGTCGAAGATACCAGCTGGCTGCAACTGTTTATTAAAAACACAGCACTGTGCAAACACGAAAGTGGACGTATACGGTGTGACGCCTGCCCGGTGCCGGAAGGTTAATTGATGGGGTTATCCGTAAGGAGAAGCTCTTGATCGAAGCCCCGGTAAACGGCGGCCGTAACTATAACGGTCCTAAGGTAGCGAAATTCCTTGTCGGGTAAGTTCCGACCTGCACGAATGGCGTAATGATGGCCAGGCTGTCTCCACCCGAGACTCAGTGAAATTGAACTCGCTGTGAAGATGCAGTGTACCCGCGGCAAGACGGAAAGACCCCGTGAACCTTTACTATAGCTTGACACTGAACATTGAGCCTTGATGTGTAGGATAGGTGGGAGGCTTTGAAGCGTGGACGCCAGTCTGCGTGGAGCCAACCTTGAAATACCACCCTTTAATGTTTGATGTTCTAACGTAGACCCGTGATCCGGGTTGCGGACAGTGTCTGGTGGGTAGTTTGACTGGGGCGGTCTCCTCCCAAAGAGTAACGGAGGAGCACGAAGGTTAGCTAATCCTGGTCGGACATCAGGAGGTTAGTGCAATGGCATAAGCTAGCTTGACTGCGAGCGTGACGGCGCGAGCAGGTGCGAAAGCAGGTCATAGTGATCCGGTGGTTCTGAATGGAAGGGCCATCGCTCAACGGATAAAAGGTACTCCGGGGATAACAGGCTGATACCGCCCAAGAGTTCATATCGACGGCGGTGTTTGGCACCTCGATGTCGGCTCATCACATCCTGGGGCTGAAGTAGGTCCCAAGGGTACGGCTGTTCGCCGTTTAAAGTGGTACGCGAGCTGGGTTTAGAACGTCGTGAGACAGTTCGGTCCCTATCTGCCGTGGGCGCTGGAGAATTGAGGGGGGCTGCTCCTAGTACGAGAGGACCGGAGTGGACGCATCACTGGTGTTCGGGTTGTCATGCCAATGGCATTGCCCGGTAGCTAAATGCGGAAAAGATAAGTGCTGAAAGCATCTAAGCACGAAACTTGCCCCGAGATGAGTTCTCCCTGACTCCTTGAGAGTCCTGAAGGAACGTTGAAGACGACGACGTTGATAGGTCGGGTGTGTAAGCGTAGCGATACGTTGAGCTAACCGATACTAATGAACCGTGAGGCTTAACCTTACAACGCCAAAGCTGTTTGGTGTGGTGATTTGAGAGATTTTCAGCTGATACAGATTAACTGACAGGCCTTAAGGCGTGTTGGTAAACAGAATTTGCCTGGCGGCAACAGCGCGGTGGTCCCACCTGACCCCATGCCGAACTCAGAAGTGAAACGCCGTAGCGCCGATGGTAGTGTGGGGTCTCCCCATGTGAGAGTAGGGAACTGCCAGGCATCAAATTAGCAGTATGGCAATGACTTTCGAGGCAGTTCACTACTCGACAGAGAGTAGGACAAAAGCGAATGCTTTTGAACGTTGCGCAGCAACGGCCCGAAGGGTGAATCACAAAGTGATTCATAAACTGCCAGGCATCAAATTAGCAGTAAACCGGGGCAATAAACCGGTTGTTGTAAAGAAATTCGGTGGAGCGGTAGTTCAGTCGGTTAGAATACCTGCCTGTCACGCAGGGGGTCGCGGGTTCGAGTCCCGTCCGTTCCGCCACTTATTAAAAGCCCTGAGCATTTGCTCAGGGCTTTTTCTTTTTCCGTCGTACTATTATTGCTGTTTCAGCAAAAATCCTCTGCATTTATCGATCTTTTTCCCCTCTGCTGCATCAGCCATAATGTTCTCAATGAGTTAACACTAAGTAAAAAAGAGGAATTTATGGCAATCCCTGCATTTGGTCTTGGAACCTTCCGTCTGAAAGATGATGTGGTTATCGCATCGGTAAAAACGGCGCTGGAACTGGGCTACCGTACGATTGATACCGCTCAGATCTATGATAATGAAGCGGCCGTTGGCCAGGCCATCGCCGAAAGCGGCGTGGCGCGTGATGAGCTGTTTATCACCACCAAGATCTGGATCGAAAACCTGAGCAAAGACTCGCTTATTACCAGTCTGAAAGAGAGCCTGAAAAAGCTGCGTACTGATTATGTCGATCTGACGCTGATCCACTGGCCTTCGCCGGGTGATGCCGTCGCCGTTGAAGAGTTTATGCCGGCGCTGCTGGAAGCTAAAAAGCTGGGGCTGACTCGCCAGATCGGGATTTCAAACTTCACGATTCCGCTGATGGAACGCGCAATTGCTGCCATCGGCGCTGAAAACATTGCTACCAATCAGATTGAGCTATCCCCCTACCTGCAGAATCGCAAGACTGTGGATTGGGCGACAGCGCACGGTATCCATATCACGTCGTACATGACGTTGGCATATGGTAAGGCACTGAAAGACGAAGTCATTTCAGGTATTGCTGCGAAGCACAGCGCAACGCCTGCACAGGTGATACTGGCCTGGGCTTTGGGAGAAGGCTACGCGGTGATCCCGTCTTCAACTAAACGTGAAAATCTGGCGAGCAACCTGAAAGCTCAGGATCTGCAGCTGGATGAGGAAGATCGTAAAGCGATCGCCGCGCTGGATTGCAACGATCGTCTGGTTAGCCCGGAAGGTCTTGCCCCCGAGTGGGATTAAAATAACCCACCCTCTGTAACCCTTATTTAACCCTCTACAGCTCCTTCGGGAGCTGTTTTACGTGCTCGCTGAGAAAATCAATAAACGCCCTGATCCGTGTACTGACCGCTCTGTCGCTGTAATAAACGGCGCTAAAGGGCATTTCTACCGGCAGCCGCTTGTCGGCAAGAAGCTCGACAAACTCCCCGCTCGCAATCTCCTGATTCACCATATAATCCGATAAACAGGCGATGCCGTTACCGGCCAGGCACAGCTGCTTGATGGTTTCCCCACTATTGGAGGATATCTCGCAGCTGACTTCCAGCAGCTGACCATCGCAGCAGGAGACTGGCCAGGTATTTAGTGAAAGGGGCTCAGTAAAACCCAGGCACTGATGATCTTTAAGGCTGGCTACATCCTGCGGCGTGCCGTGGCGGGAGAGGTAGTCAGGCGAGGCGATGATTTTGCGGTAGCTGTTAAACAGCGGCCGGGCGCGCAGGCTGGAATCCGTCAACGTACCCGCGCGGATCGCAACATCAACCTTACGCTCAATCAGGTTGATGAAGGTTTCCGACGACACCAGCGCGAGGGTCATTTCTGGATAGCGCTCGCGAAAAGGCTTCACCAGCGGCATCAGAAAGTGGAGCATCACCGGGGTGGCGGCATCTACCCGCAGTAATCCTCTTGGCGTCGTCCGTGTTTCCAGAAGCTCATTTTCCGCCGCCGCCATCTCCTGAAGCACCACCTGCATGCGGCGAAAGTAGCGTTCTCCCTCCTCGGTCAGGCTTAGCTGGCGAGTTGTTCGGTTAAGCAGGCTGACGCTAAGCTTTGATTCCAGCTTTTTTACCGCCCGGCTGACGTCGGAGTTTGCCTGTCCCAGCTGTTCCGCCGCCCGGCTAAAGCTTCCGCTTTCCACCACGGCGACAAAGATGGCAATCTCTTCTGATGTTGCTCTCATTATTGCACCTGTAGCAAAATTCTATTGAGACTTTGATGGTTTTTGTTATTTAAGCATCCCTGCATACTACGTGTCATCTTAATCCTGATGCTACGGAGTAAATTATGCCACTGGCGCTACTTGCCTTAACTATCGGTGCCTTTGCGATTGGTACCACCGAATTTGTCATTGTTGGCCTGGTGCCGACGATCGCAGAGCAGCTGGCAATCTCACTGCCTTCAGCGGGTCTGTTGGTTTCTATCTACGCGCTGGGCGTCGCGATCGGCGCCCCGGTGCTGACGGCGCTGACCGGCCGCATGCCGCGCAAGCAGCTGCTGCTGGCGCTAATGGTGCTGTTCACTGCCGGTAACCTGCTTGCCTGGCAAGCGCCGGGTTATGAAACGCTGATTTTCGCCCGCCTGCTTACCGGCCTGGCGCACGGCGTGTTCTTCTCGATTGGTTCTACCATTGCGACCAGCCTGGTGCCTAAAGAGAAGGCCGCGTCGGCGATTGCCATCATGTTTGGCGGTCTGACCGTCGCGCTGGTTACCGGGGTGCCGATTGGTACCTTTATCGGCCAGCATTTCGGCTGGCGTGAAACCTTCCTTGCGGTTTCCATTCTTGGCGTGATTGCGCTGGTGAGCAGCCTGATTCTGGTGCCGAACAATATTCCGGGTCGGTCCAGCGCCAGCCTGCGCGATCAGGTGCAGGTGTTAACCCATCCGCGCTTGCTAATCATCTATGCCATTACCGCCCTGGGATATGGCGGCGTCTTCACGGCGTTTACCTTCCTCGCGCCAATGATGCAGGACCTTGCCGGTTTCAGTCCATCTGCGGTGAGCTGGATTTTACTGGGCTACGGTGTTTCAGTGGCGTTGGGTAACGTCTGGGGCGGCAGGCTGGCCGACAGGCACGGAGCGGTGGCCGCACTGAAGATTATCTTTGCTGCGCTGGTTGTGCTGCTGCTGGTGTTCCAGCTGACGGCCAGTATCCAGTATGCCGCGCTGGCAACGGTGCTGGTGATGGGAATCTTTGCCTTCGGCAACGTGCCGGGCCTGCAGGTCTATGTCGTACAGAAAGCGGAACAGTATACTCCCGGCGCCGTAGACGTTGCCTCCGGCCTTAACATCGCCGCTTTTAACGTCGGTATCGCTTTAGGCTCGATTATTGGCGGACAAACCGTAGCGCGCTATGGCCTGGCCGAGACGCCGTGGATTGGCGCGGTGATTGTGTTGGCTGCGCTGCTGCTGGTCATACTGAGCGGTCGCCTGGATAAATCTCGCCCGGCAAAGGCGGTTTCCGTCGAAGGATAAAGGTTTCTCGCGAATTGCATTGAAAGTGCATACGAAAATCCCTATAACAGAATAACCGGCCGCAGTCAGGCCGGTTTCATGTTATCGAGGTTTGATGCCTAAATTGCGAAAGAATACTTATGCTATGCGCTATGTCGCCGGACAGCCTGCGGAGAGAATTTTGCCTCCGGGGTCGTTTGCAAGCCTTAGCCATGGTTTCCCGCCTGGCATCCCTTTAAGCAGCGATGAGAAGATCCGCGTGCTGGTGTGGAATATCTTTAAACAGCAGCGGGCCGAGTGGAAGTCTGTGCTGAATAATTTCGGTAAAGATGCCCATCTGGTGCTGTTACAAGAGGCGCAAACGACGCCCGAGCTGGTCAGATTCGCCACGACCAACTATCTGGCCGCCGATCAGGTTCCCGCACTCGTTCTACCTCAGCACCCCTCTGGCGTCATGACGCTGGCTTCAACTCATCCGGTCTACTGCTGCCCTCTGCGCGAACGCGAACCCATTTTGCGTCTGGCTAAATCGGCGCTTGTGACCGTCTACCCGCTGCCGGATATGCGTTTGCTGATGGTGGTGAACATCCATGCGGTTAACTTCAGCCTTGGGGTTGATGTCTACAGCAAGCAGCTGTTACCTATCGGCGACCAGATAGCGCACCACAGCGGCCCGGTTATTATGGCCGGTGATTTTAATGCATGGAGCCGACCGCGCATGAATGCGCTCTATCGCTTTGCCCGCGAAATGTCGCTGCGCGAGGTTCGTTTTTCCGACGATCAGCGCCGCCGCACTTTTGGTCGCCCGCTCGATTTTGTGTTCTACCGGGGATTAAGCGTGCACGATGCCTCCGTGCTGGTCACCCGCGCCTCCGATCACAACCCGCTACTAGTCGAATTCAGTCCCGGCAAGCCTGATTAATTAAGGTACGTCAGGCCTGCCATGGGGCGGGCCTGCGCAAGCAAGGTGCTGCCTTTATTATTCAAAACAACCGAAGGACAACACAATGACAACACGCTCTCACCATGACAACGTCGAAAAGCAGTTTGGCTCACAGGCCAGCGCTTACCTGACCAGCGCCGTACACGCATCGGGACGCGATCTGCAGCGGCTGGCCGAGCGGCTGGCTGATTTCCCTGCTGCACAGGTTCTCGATATGGGCTGCGGCGCCGGGCATGCCAGCTTTGCTGCGGCCGGGCAGGTGGCAGGAGTAACGGCATATGATTTATCCAGCCAGATGCTGGACGTTGTGGCGCAGGCCGCTCAGGATAAGGGGTTTGCGAATATAAAGACCCAGCAGGGCTATGCGGAAACTCTGCCCTTTGCGGCGGACAGCTTTGACGTGGTGATTAGCCGCTATTCTGCCCATCACTGGCATGATGTCGGCCAGGCGCTGCGCGAGGTCAAACGCGTTCTCAAGCCGGGTGGGGTGCTGATTATTATGGACGTCATGTCACCGGGACATCCGGTTCGTGACGTGTGGCTGCAAACGGTTGAAGCGCTGCGCGATACCTCTCACGTTCGCAACTATTCCAGCGGAGAGTGGCTGGCGCTGGCGAACGATGCCGGGCTGGTCACCAATAGTTTATCGACCGATCGCCTGCCGCTGGAGTTCAGCTCATGGGTGGCGCGTATGCGTACGCCGGAGGCGCTGGTAGCAGCGATTCGCCTCTATCAGGATAGCGCATCGGCGGAGGTAAAAGCCTACTTTGCCTTACAGGACGACGGCTCCTTTACCAGCGATACCATCATGTTTGAAGCGCATAAAGCGGTATAAAAAGAAAAGGCACCGGGAGACGGTGCCTTTTTTTATCAGGTATATCAGGAATCCGGCCGGTCGCTATTTTTCACAAACAGCGTGAGCTGATCGCCCGGCTTCAGGTCATCGGTGCCGTTGTTCCAGCGCATCACATCACGAATATTCACGCCATGTCGTTTTGCGATGCTCGACAGCGAGTCGCCTTTGCGTACGCGATAGGTAATGCTATCGCTGTTGTTCGCAAGACGCGTCGCGCTGCTGCCGGCGCCAACTACCAGCTCCTGGCCCGCTTTCAGCCCGGATCCGCGCAGATTATTCCACTGCTGCAAATCTTTCGTCGATACGCCGAGACGTGAGGCGATCCCGGAAATCGTATCGCCTGAACGAACCTTATAGCTGCGGCTGGTCAACGGCGCGTTGGCCGCGAGCTGCGTTGGCTGTACGGCGGCAATATCGCCAGAGGCCAGAGACTCACGCAGCTGAGCGGCATGTTTCTGTGGCACCATCACGTACTTCGGCCCGTTCGCACCCAGGGTTGAGCCCTTTACTCCGGCGTTGAATGTTTTCAGCTTGCCGACGGGCATTCCTGCCATATCGGCCAGCTGACTAATATCAACCGGACTATCGAGGCGAACTCGCGCCAGCGCACGGCTTTCGTCTGCCGTCGGCAGCTTCACGCCATAGCGCTTGCTGTTTTTGAGAATATCGCTCAAAGCCAGCATCTTAGGTACGTAAATTCGGGTTTCCTGTGGTAATGAAAGCGACCAAAAATCAGTGGGCTTGCCGCGTGATTTATTCGCTTTCATTGCCTTCAGTACCCGGCCTTCACCGCTGTTATAAGCTGCGACGGTCAACAGCCAGTCGCCGTCAAACATCTTATTCAGACGCTGCATCATGTTCAGCGCCGCCGTAGTAGAGGCGACAACGTCACGACGCGCATCGTAGCTGCGGGTCTGCTTCAAACCATAATTGCGCCCGGTGCTCGGAATGATCTGCCAGATGCCTGCGGCATTGGCGCCAGACGTTGCATGCGGGTTAAAAGCGCTCTCCACTATGGGTAGTAATACCAGTTCCATTGGCATGTTACGTTTCTTAACTTGCCCGGCTATCCAGTACATATACGGCTCTGCCCGTAAAGTTACATCGTGGAGATAGCTCTTATTACTTAAGTACTTCTGTTTCTGTTCGCGAATCCGGGTATTTTCCGGAATTCCCATCTTTAGCTCGTCGCCTATGGAAGTCCACAGATCCTGGTCTTGCGCGTAGAAGGTTCCATCATCTAACCAGCGCGCTTGACTTGTGAACTTACCTGCTTCCCCTTGACCAGCTGCAGAAAGGCTCTGTGCGTGCTGTTGAACGTTGCCATCGTGCTTAGACGATTGGCACCCCGCCAGCAGGACAGAGACGAGTAAAATCGCTCGTGCCTTCATGTGTGTGTCAATAGTTGCTTAAAAGACGAGCAAGAATAACGGTGAAGTTCGCGAATGACAAGAGTTAAATGTCAGAAGTCATCTTTCTTTGACCTTAACCACGCGAATCGCTGCGTAGAGTGTTGCAAATTTGTTTCTTTGGATATTTCTTTAATTAAATCATCATCATCCGTGCGTAAAAATAAATTTATACGGCGTTCATTTTTGAGAGTTACCGGTAGTGTCATTTGGTTTTTTGCACGTAACTCATTAACTTTATGGTAGTAATCATTTATAGCCATATCCTGTGGCAGGATACTCAGAGCAAACTTCATATTTGCTAAAGTATACTCATGTGCGCAACATACCAGCGTATCGTCTGGGAGCGCCGCTATTTTCTTAAATGATTGATACATCTGCTCCGCCGTCCCTTCGAAGAGTCTGCCACAGCCGCCGGAAAACATTGTATCGCCACAAAATAGATAAGGTTCACTGTAGAAACAGATGTGTCCTAAAGTGTGACCTGGCGTGGAGAAAATAGAAAATTCGTGGCCTAAAACAACGACCCGATCGCCGTCGGCAACGAGACGCGTCGTTCCCTTATCCTGGGTTTCTGCCGGTCCGTAAACCACGATGTCGGGGAATTTTTCGCACAGTTGTTTCACGCCGCCAACGTGATCGTGGTGGTGGTGGGTGAGAAAAATGGCCTCCGGCTGCCAGCCGTGCTCCGCGATAGCGGCCAGCACGGGCGCCGCTTCGCCAGGATCGACGATCAGACAGCGGCCGTTATCCGCGCTAAGAACCCAGATGTAGTTGTCCTGAAATGCAGGAATGCTGATAAGATTCATTTATTACCCCTAAAAGCGTAGCGGAAGGTTGCGATGAAGCCGGCAAGGATATCTCAGATAGTCACAGCGCCAGAGCATTGGTCCAGTATGCCCTGGGGCGAATACTATCGCGAATCGCTGGAGCGGCAGATGAAACCGTGGCTGGCCAAGCTATATGGCTTTCATTTACTTAAGATTGGCAATCTGAGCGCGGAAATCAATACCGAATCCTGCGCTATCTCGCATCAGGTGAACGTTTCGCTTCAGGGCACGCCGATTCAGGTTCAGGCCGATCCCCTCCATCTGCCTTTTGCCGAAAAGTCGGTTGACGCCTGCCTGCTGGCGCATACCTTGCCCTGGTGTAGCGATCCCCACCGCCTGCTGCGCGAAGCCGACAGGGTGCTGATTGATGACGGCTGGATAATTATGACCGGGTTTAACCCCGTGAGCCTGATGGGCCTGCGCAAGCTGATGCCGGTATTGCGCAAAACGGTGCCGTACAGCAGCCGGATGTTTACGCTAACGCGCCAGCTGGACTGGCTGGCGCTGCTCAATTTTGAGGTGCTGCACTACGGCCGTTATCAGGTGCTGCCCTGGTCCCGACACGGCGGCAAGATGCTCAGTACCCACCTGCCGGCGCTGGGCTGCCTGCAGCTGATTGTTGCCCGCAAGCGCACGATCCCGCTCACGCTCAACCCGCTGAAGTCGGGAAAAGCGAAGACCCGGCTGCGTCAGACGGTAGGGGCCACGCGACAGTCGCGAAACGGGCAGAATTAACGTTCCGGCTGGTAACCGACATCGTCCTGGGTAGGGCTGGAGGCGGCAGCGCGCGCCAGCTCGTCGCAGCGTTCGTTTTCCGGATGGCCGGCGTGGCCTTTGACCCACTCCCACTTAATCTGGTGCTGGCCAAGCGCGATGTCCAGGCGCTGCCACAGATCCACATTTTTGACCGGCTTTTTATCCGCCGTTTTCCAGCCGCGCTTTTTCCAGTTGTGGATCCACTGGGTGATCCCCTGACGCACGTACTGGCTGTCGGTGCTGAGAACGACTTCGCACTGCTCTTTCAGCGCTTCCAGCGCAACGATGGCCGCCATCATCTCCATGCGGTTGTTGGTCGTGAGGTTATAGCCTGCGCTAAAGATTTTTTCCTTCCCGCGATAGCGTAAAATAGCGCCGTAGCCGCCGGGTCCTGGATTTCCCAGGCATGAACCGTCGGTGAAAATTTCTACCTGTTTAAGCATCTCTGGTAGACTTCCTGTAATTGACATCGATATGTAAACGGCAAGTCTGACATAAATGACTGATATGAGCACTGCAATTACGCGACAGATTGTTCTCGATACTGAAACCACTGGTATGAACCAGCTCGGTGCGCATTACGAAGGACATAAAATCATCGAGATTGGTGCGGTGGAGGTGATCAACCGCCGCCTCACTGGGAATAACTTCCACGTTTATCTCAAGCCGGACCGGCTGGTGGACCCTGAAGCCTTTGGCGTTCACGGGATTGCCGATGAGTTTCTGATGGATAAGCCGGCGTTTGCTGAGGTCGCCGATGAGTTTATGGACTATATCCGCGGGGCGGAGCTGGTCATCCATAACGCATCGTTCGATATCGGCTTTATGGACTACGAGTTCGCCAAGCTCAAGCGCGATATTCCCAAAACCAATACCTTCTGCAAGGTCACCGATAGCCTGGCGCTGGCGCGGAAAATGTTCCCCGGCAAGCGTAACAGCCTCGATGCGCTGTGCTCACGTTATGAAATAGATAACAGCAAGCGAACGCTACACGGGGCGTTGCTCGATGCCCAGATTCTGGCCGATGTCTATCTGATGATGACCGGCGGTCAGACGACGCTGGCATTTTCGACGGAAGGCGAAGGGCAGATGCAGGCAGGCGAGATAGGAATACAGCGCGTTGTTCGGGCGGCCAGCAGGCTGCGCGTCGTTTACGCCTCTGATGACGAGCTGTTAAACCATGAATCGCGCCTCGATTTGGTTCAAAAGAAAGGCGGAAGCTGCCTGTGGCGGAGCTGATAGGCCGCAATACGCTGTAAAAATAGGCTGGTGGGCGATTTTTACAGCAAATGGTTCAAAAGTGAAGAAAAAGCGTTGACGGAGTTAGCGGTAATCCGTAATATTCGCCTCGTTCCCAAGGGAACAGTGAAAGTGGAGCGGTAGTTCAGTCGGTTAGAATACCTGCCTGTCACGCAGGGGGTCGCGGGTTCGAGTCCCGTCCGTTCCGCCACTATTCAGAAAGCCTGAATCAGCAATGATTCAGGCTTTCGTCGTTTTAGCGACGCCATCTTATTCATTTCATATATTTCAATTGCTTGCGGGTATGATGCTGCAAAACAGCCAGCATGCATGCCCCGGACAGGCCAATCATCAGCGCGCCGTTTACCGCTTCCAGCGGTCCAGGAAGCTTCCACCTGGCGCTCATCACAATATCGCCATAGCCTAACGTGGCGAACTTTACTGCGAAATCGCCTGATGTAGAAGCGGATACACCACACTGAAACAATCGACTGCAGAAGCATATTGCACAGGATAATCGGCACTCCCGCCAGCGGCGGTAGCAGCATGTTAGCCTCTCAGCAGAAAGCGCTCGGCTCTCCCCTCATTGCGCATCTTTGCTGCCTGGGTTGGCGCGGGCCTGGCCCTCGTCGACCCAGGTCATAAAAATGCGATAACCGATGGAAAGCAGGGTTGCCCCGATAAACATCCCAAGAATGCCGCTGGCCGCCATGCCGCCTAATGCGCCCAGCAGGACCACCGGCATCGGCGCGTCAACGCCGCGCCCGAGCATCAGCGGCTTAAGGACGTTATCGGCCATGCCGGCCACGATCAGCACAATAGAGTAGAGGACGTTCATTCCGGTGCCGTGGTCGCCGATGCTCCACATCAGCGCGATTGCCGGGGCGGTCACCAGAATGACGGGGATTTGGGCGATCCCGAGGATCAGCGCCAGGATAAAGAAGATCCCGACCGCCGGGATCCCGGCGACAATCATGATGATGCCAACCAGCAGCGCCTGAATAAGCGCAACGCCGATAACTCCCTGCGCGACGGCGCGAATGGTGCTGGTACAGAGCCGGGTTAAGGTCAGGCCTTTCTTCTCATCGGTGATACGAATCGCAATCCGCCTCGCGCTGTTGGCGCCAGCGCTACCCCAGGTCATCATAATGCCCGCAACGATGAAGGAGAGGATAAAGCCGATGAGTCCGCCGCCCATGCTGGCCAGGATGCCCAGCACCTGCCGGGCGATTTCGCCGAGCTGGGTGCGGTAGTTGTTTATCAGCCCGGGTAAATCCATCGACGCTTTTAGCCATAGGGCGCTGATCTTCTCCCCGACAACGGGGATGGTGGCAATATGGGCTGAAGGTGGGGGAATGGCGAAGCTGCGGCCGCTCATCTTATCAATCAGCGCGCTGACGCTCTCTCCCAGAGAGCTTATCATCAGCACCGTCGGTGCCACGATCAGCAGAATGCCAAGCAGGACCAGTATTGTGGAGGCCCAGCCCTGTTTTCCGCCGAGCCGGGCGGCAAAATATTGATGGAGCGGATAGAGCGTGACCGCCAGAATGACGGCCCAGAGCATCATATTCAGGAATGGAGAAAATACGGTATAGCAGAAGGAGGCTAATGCCAGGATAAGCCCAAACCGAATGAACATATCCAAAAAACGGGCAACCACTCTTTTTTCAACAATAAGCAGATTATCATTTTCCATGATGGTTTGTTCTCGCTGAGAATGCGCACACAACCGCCCCGGCCAGTTTTACAAACCAGGCCAGTATTTGAGATGGAATCGTTTAGAAATCGCTGAAAGTTATTTGAAAATCGTGCTAGTTATTGTTGAATTTTATCCCTTTTATTAGTGTAGAACAGAAAATAATCCTGCCAGGAAAATATTATTTATCGTCAGGGAAAGGCGTCAAAACGGGAATGTCCGGGGGCTTAGGGCGAAATAAATAATAAAGGAAAACAAGATGCTGGTGGGGGCGTAAATTTATTGCCCGCGTATTCAGCAGCGTAGTGTTAACGGGACGGGAGAGTGCCCCCCCCCCGATAACGAGGGGGAGGGGAATTAATTCAGGCTAAACGGATCGGCATCCTGCCAGGCGGGGAATTTTTCGCGATACTCGTTGAGGGCGGTGAGCGACAGCTCCGCATCGAGGCGCGTGGCCTGATGAGGCTCTGCCGTTGCCAGAATCTCTCCCTGCGGGCTGATAATGCGGCTGTCGCCCCGATAGTGATGGCCATTACCGTCGGTACCGACCCGATTGCAGCCGGCGATGTAGGCCTGGTTTTCAATGGCCCGGGCGACCAGCAGCGACTGCCAGTGCAGCGAGCGCGGCGCCGGCCAGTTGGCCACGTACAGCGCTAAATCGTAGTCGTTATGGTTGCGTGACCACACCGGGAAGCGCAGGTCGTAGCAAACCAGCGGCAGGATCCGCCAGCCGCGCCACTCGAAGACGACCCGCTCGTTGCCGGCCGTATAATGATGGTGCTCTTCGGCCATCCGGAACAGGTGCCGCTTATCATAAAAATGGGTTTTACCGCCGGGCTCCACCAGCAGGAAGCGGTTAACCGGGCCGCGTTCGGTTTGTAGCGCAGCGCTACCCGCGATGAGGGCATTGGTCTGCAGCGCTTTCGCCCGCATCCACTCAATGACCTCTTCCTGCGGCAGCGACTGCTGAGCGGCTTCCATCGCGAAGCCGGTGGTGAACATTTCAGGCAAAACAATCAGATCGCGCCCGCTGACGCCTTCCAGCTGGCGATCGAAATGGCGCAGGTTGGCGGGACCGTCCATCCACACCAGCGGTTGTTGCAGTAGCGTAATTTTCAGGCCAGGCACAGTGGTGAACTCCATTATCATTAGGCTGTTATAGTCACTTTAACACCATATCAGTCTCTGGATAGTCAGCGGAATATTTTGTTAAAAAAATGCTAATGCTGGAAACGATTTGTGCGCAGCCAGAGGGCAGAGGACAAAGAGAGTAGAGGGAGCAAAGCGGGCAAAAAAAGAGGCGGAGGAAAACCCCCGCCCCGATCGTGATGTGGCTATTTTATTATTCAGGCGGCTTCAATCTTGCGGACCTTCTCCGGCAGCTTTACCGGCCGGGTGGCCAGCTCATCCGGGGCGAAGTCGTCAACGTTGATGCTGCGCAGGCGGCTGGTCTCTGCCCGGGTAAGAACGGTGGCTTCTTCCTGATTGATTAACCCTTTCGCCAGCGCGTTGCGGGCCAGCTCATCAAGGCGTGTAAACGGCAGGTTTTTGCCCAGCTCCTTACAGATGCGCTGATGAATCGGGTCGGCGGCCATCACGTCCAGCAGCGCTTCTTCCAGCAGGCCGACCGGATTGTGCTCGCTTGGGGTCAGATACTGGCCGCGGCCAATACGCGAACGCGTTGCGCTCGGGATCTGCAGGATTTTTGCGACCTTATGGTCCAGCTTATCGGACGGCGCGTCGTAGTGGCGGCCGGTCGGGAAGATGGCAATGCGCAGGACGCCGGCGACAAAGCGGTTCGGGAAGTTTTTCAGCAGGTCGTCAATGGCCTGCTCCGCCTGATACAGCGCATCCTGAACGCCCCAGTGAACCAGCGGCAGGTCGGCTTCGTTACGCCCCTCATCGTCATAGCGTTTCAGCACCGCAGAGGCGAGGTAAAGCTGGCTTAACACATCGCCCAGTCTCGCGGAAATACGCTCGCGGCGCTTCAGGCTGCCGCCAAGAACGGCCATTGAGACGTCGGACAGCAGCGCCAGGTTCGCGCTTAGGCGGTTCATATGCTGGTAGTAACGGCGGGTCGCGTCGCGGGTTGGCGTGCTGCTGGTCAGCCCGTGGGTCAGGCCCAGCCAGAAGCTACGGACCTTATTGCTGCCGACGTGACCGATGTGTTTGAACAGCAGCTTGTCGAAAGCGTCAACGTCGTTGTTCTGCGCGGCGGCCATTTCGTCCAGCACGTACGGATGGCAGCGGATTGCGCCCTGACCGAAGATCATCATGCTGCGGGTCAGAATGTTGGCGCCTTCGACGGTGATGGCGATCGGCGCCCCTTGATAGGCGCGGGCGAGGAAGTTGCCTTCACCCAGCATGATGCCTTTCCCGCCGGTGATATCCATTGCGTCGATGATTGAACGCTGGCCGCGGTGGGTGCAGTGATACTTCACGATAGCCGACAGAACCGCCGGCTTCTCGCCCAGCATGATGCCGTAGGTGATCAGCGACGCGGCGGCGTCCATCACGTAGGCGTTACCCGCAATACGCGCCAGCGGCTCTTCGATGCCTTCCATTTTACCGATGGAGATCTTGAACTGGCGGCGAATATGGGCGTAGGCGCCGGTGGCCATCGCCACGGACTTCAGGCCGCCGGTGGCGTTTGACGGCAGGGTGATCCCGCGACCGACGGACAGGCACTCCACCAGCATCCGCCAGCCCTGGCCAGCCATCGTTGGGCCGCCGATGATGTAGTCGATTGGGACAAAGATGTCTTTACCCTGGGTCGGGCCGTTCTGGAACGGTACGTTAAGCGGGAAGTGGCGGCGGCCAATTTCAACCCCAGGCGTCGAGGTTGGGATCAGCGCACAGGTGATGCCCAGCTCCTCTTCTCCCCCCAGCAGGCGGTCAGGGTCGGAGAGTTTAAACGCCAGCCCCAGGACGGTGGCGATTGGCGCCAGGGTAATGTAGCGCTTGTTCCAGGTCAGGCGCATGCCCAGAACCTGCTCGCCCTGCCATTCGCCCATGCACACCACGCCGGTATCCGGAATGGCGCCGGCGTCGGAGCCCGCTTCCGGGCTGGTCAGCGCAAAGCAGGGGATCTCCTGACCACGCGCGAGGCGCGGCAGATAGTGATTTTTCTGTTCATCGGTGCCGTAATGCTGCAGCAGCTCGCCCGGGCCTAAAGAGTTAGGCACGCCCACGGTAATCGCCAGGATACCGGAAACGCCGGACATTTTTTGCAGCACGCGGGACTGAGCGTAGGCGGAGAACTCCAGACCGCCGTACTCTTTCTTAATGATCATCGCAAAGAAGCGATGCTCTTTCAGATAGGCCCACAGCTGCGGAGGCAGGTCGGCCATTTCGTGGGTAATTTCAAAATCGTTCGCCATGCGGCAGGCTTCTTCCACCGGGCCGTCGATAAACGCCTGCTCTTCGGCAGTCAGGCGCGGCTGCGGATAGTTATGCAGCTTTTGCCAGTCCGGGTTACCGCGAAACAGATCGCCTTCCCACCAGGTGGTACCCGCATCGATAGCTTCTTTTTCAGTCCGCGACATCGGCGGCATCACCTTGCGGAACGCGCGGAACGCGGGCGCTGAAAAAATAGATTTACGCATCGGCGCAAAGTTAAACGGCAGCAGAACGATCGCTAACGGCAGCAGCAGCCAGATATTCCACAGCCCGGCCACGCTAAGCGCGGCGGTCCAGGCGAGCAAAATCGCGCTGCTGAGCAGGAGATTGATTCGGTGATAGAAGAGCGCACCGAGTAGAACAACGGTTGCAACAATACTCAAAATCATCATAACGAAATGCTCCCTGTCTTGTAGGAGGTCTGACCACTTGTGATGATATGGTTGTAGTGGATGTAATTTGTTTTAGCAATGTGTTTACAAAATAATTACAACCTTGCTCACATTGTTGTGCGTAAATGCGGCACGTAAAAGCAAAACCTCAGGGGATAACAGCGCCTGCTGCTTCTCGCTTTAGCGGCTATCCGGTACACTGCCAGGGTTATTCCACCAATACTGAAGGATTATCCTCATGTACCAGGATCTTATTCGTAACGAACTGAACGAAGCAGCGGAAACGCTGGCTAACTTTCTGCAGGACGAAGCCAATATTCACGCGATCCAGCGTGCCGCGGTGCTGCTGGCAGATAGCTTTAAGGCGGGCGGTAAAGTCCTTTCCTGCGGTAACGGCGGTTCCCACTGCGATGCGATGCATTTTGCCGAAGAACTGACCGGGCGCTATCGTGAAAACCGTCCGGGCTACCCGGCCATTGCGATTTCAGACGTCAGCCACCTTTCCTGCGTCAGCAATGATTTTGGCTATGAGTACGTTTTCTCCCGCTACGTTGAGTCGGTTGGCCGCACCGGTGACGTGCTGCTGGGGATTTCCACCTCCGGTAACTCAGGTAACGTTATCAAAGCGATCGAGGCCGCCCGCGCGCAGGGGATGAAGGTGATCACCCTGACCGGTAAAGACGGCGGTAAAATGGCCGGCTCCGCCGATGTTGAAATTCGCGTGCCGCATTTTGGCTATGCCGACCGTATTCAGGAAATTCACATTAAAGTGATTCATATTCTGATTATGCTGATCGAAAAAGAGATGGTTAAAGCTTAACAGGCCGTATTGCTGGCGGTGTTGAACCCCGGGCAGCGCTCAATCTCCTTGCGTACCTCAGGTACGATCCGGTTTTTGCGCGCTGGCCGCGTTCAGGCTGGCTGCCGCAGTAACGCCTTTGGTATTTAAGCCGCGTGGTATGAGGTGAGATATGTGCGAACTGCTCGGGATGAGCGCGAATGTGCCAACAGATATTTGCTTTAGCTTTACCGGGCTGGTCCAGCGCGGTGGCGGCACCGGGCCGCATAAAGACGGCTGGGGCATCACCTTCTATGAAGGCAAAGGCTGTCGCACCTTCAAAGATCCGCAGCCCAGCTTTCAGTCGCCCATCGCTAAGCTGGTGCAGGACTATCCCATTAAATCCTGCTCGGTCATCGCCCATATTCGCCAGGCTAATCGCGGCATCGTCGCGCTGGAAAACACGCATCCCTTTACCCGTGAGCTGTGGGGGCGCAACTGGACCTACGCGCACAACGGCCAGCTGGAGGGATATGAGTCTCTCGATACGGGAAATCTTCATCCGATCGGCGAAACCGACAGCGAAAAGGCCTTCTGCTGGCTGCTGCACCGTCTGACCGAGCGCTATCCCGGCACCCCTGACTCGATGCCTGAAGTCTTCAGCTATGTCGCTGAGCTGGCGGGCGAGCTGCGGGAGAAGGGGGTCTTTAACATGCTGCTCTCCGACGGGCGTTACGTGATGGCGTACTGCTCGACGAACCTGTACTGGATTACGCGGCGGGCGCCGTTTGGCGTAGCGACGCTGCTGGATCAGGATGTGGAAATCGACTTTCAACGCGAGACCACACCGAACGATGTGGTCTCCGTTATCGCCACTCAGCCGCTAACCGGCAATGAGACCTGGAATAAGATCATGCCGGGCGAGTGGGCGCTATTTTGCCTGGGGGACCGTGTAGTTTGACGCCAGCTGCGGCTGAATAACCTCATGGCTAAGCGGCTTGCTGACCACGTAGCGGCCGTCCGTTACCGAGATAACCGGTGGCTTGTGGGTTTGCTGGAAATAGTCGTAGCCTGGCTTCAGCTGTTTCCAGAAGTCCGCGTAGTAGGAGTACTTGTGGCGCTCCATGTTGGCGTTGGTCATGCGGAAAGGATAAATGCTGACCTGCACGTTTGACTGGCCAAACACCAGCGCGCCGGTCACGAACTGGAAAATCTCATCAATGCCGGTATCGGTCATGGCATAGCAGCCGACAGAGACGCAGGCACCGTGGATCATCAGGTATTTACCTTCATAGCCATGCGCGCGATCGTAGGCGTTCGGGAAGCCGATATTAATGGCTTTATAGAAGCGGCTGTCCGGTTTTAGCTGGCTACGCGCAACGTTGTAAAATCCTTCCGGACTCTTGAAGTCGCCCTGGCGCTGCTTCGGCCCCAGCCCGCCGGAGTAGTTACAGATCCGGTAGCTGTCGAGGAGCTGATATTTTTCGCCCATTTTGACGTAAAGATCGAGCGTTCGCTCCTCTTTAAAGATCTCAATGTAGACCGGGGAACCCATTAATTGCTGTTTGTATTCTTTGCTAACCGGCGTCGTCGAGCTGTTATTGCTGAGAAGCCCAGCAAATGAAACGCACGGCAACAGAAGCATCGCAATAAATAATGCGATTTTGCGCATACTGCTTGTTCCTTGATAAAACAAAAACCACATTGCCAGGACGGCAAGAGAGACCCAAAATCAGAGTTTTCTGGATTTAGAGCGCTCACATTAGCATCACGGCAATTTTTCGCAAGCGCGGCGTATCGCGTTTACAATTTAGTTGTCCTTTATAACGAATCTGGCGGCAAAGCGCAGTGAGAACTTTGCGCAATAGCTCGCATTTTAGAGCCGCGTAACGGGGTTTACCTACAGCAACTGCTCACAAAATGTTACACTTATGGTGCTTAGTCACCAGGGTAAGAAAGGATGCTTCTCCCCCGTCTTGCGAATGAGCAGGACCTTCGCTTTTCCTTTCTTTCTCTGACTTTCCATCAATGTTGCTGGCCGCGGCCTCAAGCCGGGGTTTAGATTACGGACACCTGCTAACGATATGATTAAAATAAAAAAAGGGCTGGATTTGCCCATAGCTGGCATGCCAATACAGCAGACGACTTCTCAGATTGCAGTCAAACGCGTTGCGCTGTTGGGCGAGGAGTTCGTCGGTATGCGCCCCTCAATGGCGGTTCAGGAAGGCGACCGGGTGCAGAAAGGCCAGCCGCTGTTCGAAGATAAAAAGAACCCTGGCGTCCATTTTACCGCGCCCGCGAGCGGGGTTATCACTGCGATTCACCGCGGCGAGCGCCGGGTACTGCAGTCGGTGGTGATTGATGTCGAGGGCAGCGACGCGGTGCAGTTTCCCCGCTATGCGCCGGACGAGCTTGCCGGACTGTCGCGTGAGGACGTACAGCGTCAGCTGCTGGCCTCCGGCCAGTGGACGGCGCTGCGCACCCGGCCTTTCAGCAAAACGCCGGCGCCGGGCAGCGTGCCGGCGGCGATTTTCGTCACCGCAATTGATACCAACCCGCTGGCCGCCGATCCTCAGCCCATTATCTTCGCCCAGCGCGAGGCCTTTGACGCCGGCCTTACGCTGCTGACCCGTCTCACCGACGGAAAAATCCACGTCTGCCAGGCCAGCGGCGGTAAGCTGGGCGGCCATCGCTCAGGACAAATTACCTTTAATCAGTTTGCAGGCCCGCATCCGGCGGGGCTGGCGGGAACCCACATCCACTTCCTCGAGCCGGTGAGCCTGACAAAACAGGTCTGGCACCTGAACTATCAGGAGGTTATCTCTATCGGGCGGCTGTTCCTTGACGGGGAGCTCTACAGCGAGCGCGTTATTGCGCTTGGCGGCCCGCAGGTTAAGGCGCCGCGGCTGGTGCAAACCTGCTGCGGCGCCAGCCTTGATGAGCTGCTGGCGGACGGGCTCGCGGACGGCGAAAACCGGGTGATTTCCGGCTCGGTGCTGAGCGGCACCCACGCCTTTGGCCCGCGTGCTTTTCTCGGCCGTTTCCACCTGCAGGTGAGCGTGGTTAAAGAGGGGCGCGACAAAGAGCTGTTTGGCTGGGTGATGCCGGGGAAAGATAAGTTCTCCATCACCCGGACCACCGTGGGGCACTTCCTGAAGCATAAGCTATTCAACTTTTCGACCGATACCCACGGCGGCGAGCGGGCGATGGTGCCGATTGGCAACTACGAAAGAGTGATGCCGCTGGACATTCTCCCCACCGTACTGCTGCGCGATCTGCTGGCGGGCGATAGCGAAAGCGCGCAGGCGCTGGGCTGTCTGGAGCTGGACGAAGAAGATCTCGCGCTGTGCACCTACGTGTGCCCCGGCAAGTATGAATATGGGCCGGCGCTGCGCAGCGTGTTAACCCAGATTGAGCAGGAAGGATAGGTCATGGGCTTAAAGCAGCTGTTTGACAAAATTGAGCCGCACTTCACGCACGGCGGCAGGCTGGAAAAGTACTACCCGCTGTTCGAAGCGACGGCGACGCTATTCTACACTCCCGGTCAGGTGACGCGGGGTGCCGCTCACGTACGTGATGCCATCGATCTGAAGCGAATGATGATCCTGGTGTGGCTCGCCGTGTTCCCGGCGATGTTCTGGGGCATGTATAACGTTGGCCTGCAAACGCTCCCGGCGCTGCACAAGCTGTACGGCGCAGAGCAGCTGCAGCAGGTTATTGCCAGCGACTGGCACTACGGCCTGGCGCAGTGGCTGGGGGTAAGCTTCGCCGCGGATGCGGGCTGGATAAGCATGATGACCCTCGGCGCGGCGTACTTCCTGCCAATCTATATCACCGTATTTATCGTCGGGGGATTCTGGGAAGTACTCTTTGCCATCGTGCGCAAGCATGAAATCAACGAGGGCTTTTTTGTCACCTCGATTCTTTTCGCGCTGATCGTTCCTCCCACGCTGCCGCTGTGGCAGGCCGCGCTGGGCATCTCCTTCGGCGTGGTTATCGCCAAAGAGATTTTTGGCGGCACCGGGCGTAACTTCCTTAACCCGGCGCTGGCGGGGCGCGCGTTCCTGTTCTTTGCTTACCCGGCGCAGATTTCTGGCGACCTGGTATGGACCGCCGCGGACGGCTTTTCCGGCGCGACGCCGCTCTCTCAGTGGGCGAGCGGCGGCGGTGAAGCGCTGGTAAACGTGGCCAGCGGCCAGCCGGTGAGCTGGCTGGACGCCTTCCTCGGCAATATTCCCGGCTCGATTGGCGAGGTCTCAACGCTGATGATCCTGATCGGCGGGGCGATTCTTATCTTCAGCCGCGTAGCCTCCTGGCGCATTGTTGCCGGGGTGGCGATCGGCATGGTGGCGACCGCGACGCTGTTTAATTTTATCGGCTCGGATACCAACCCGCTGTTCGCCATGCCGTGGTACTGGCATCTGGTGCTCGGCGGCTTTGCCTTCGGCATGATGTTTATGGCGACGGACCCGGTATCCGCCTCGTTTACCGATAAGGGCAAATGGAGCTATGGCCTGCTTATCGGCGTGATGTGCGTGCTGATCCGCGTGGTCAACCCGGCCTATCCGGAAGGGATGATGCTGGCCATTCTCTTTGCCAACCTTTTTGCGCCGCTGTTCGATTACCTGGTGGTGCAGGCCAATATTAAGCGGAGGAAGTCGCGTGGCTGAGAATAAAGGTAACGATAGCATTGGCAAAACGCTGCTGGTGGTGCTGGTGCTGTGTCTGGTCTGCTCTATCGTGGTTGCCGGCTCCGCCGTGGGCCTGAAGTCACGGCAGCAGGAGCAGCGTGAGCTGGATAAACAGCGCAATATCCTCGCCGTATCCGGGCTGATGACGCCGAGGATGAGCGCCGATGAGGTGGAGAGCCTTTTTGCCGCCCGTATCTCCCCGCGGCTGGTGGATTTAGCCAGCGGCGAGCTGCTGGATAAGGACCCGGCTAAATTTAACCAGGCGCAGGCGCTGAAAGATCCTGAGCAAAGCCTCTCGCTGGAGGTCAGCCAGGACCCGGCGGGCATCAAGCATCGGAGCAATATTGTCGAAATTTACCTGGTGCGCGATGAGCAGCAGCGGATTCAGGAAGTGATCCTGCCGATTTACGGCAACGGCCTGTGGTCGATGATGTACGCCTTCGTGGCGCTGGGTACCGATGGCCGTACCATTAAGGGCCTGACGTATTACGATCACGGCGAAACGCCGGGGCTGGGCGGTGAGGTGGAAAATCCCAACTGGCGCCAGCAGTTTATCGGCAAGCAGGTGCTTGATGATAGCGGCCATCCGGCGCTGAAGGTGGTGAAGGGCGGGGCGCACCCGGGAGATATCCATGCCGTCGACGGCCTGTCCGGGGCGACGCTGACCTCCAACGGCGTGCAGCATAGCTTTGATTTCTGGATGGGTGAGCTGGGCTTCGGCCCGTTTCTGAAAAGAGTGCGTGATGGAGAGCTGAATAATGGCTGAAGCAGGCGATACGAAAGAGATGAAGCGCGTGCTGGTGGGGCCGCTGCTGGCCAATAACCCCATTACGCTGCAGGTGCTGGGAGTCTGCTCGGCGCTGGCGGTGACCACTAAGCTGGAAACCGCGCTGGTGATGACCGTCGCGGTCACGCTGGTGACGGCCTTCTCCAGCATGTTTATCTCGATGATCCGCCACCATATTCCCAACAGCGTGCGCATTATCGTGCAGATGACGATCGTCGCCTCGCTGGTGATCGTGGTGGACCAGCTGCTGCGCGCCTTTGCCTATGAGACCTCCAGGCAATTGTCGGTATTCGTCGGGCTTATCATCACCAACTGCATCGTGATGGGGCGGGCGGAAGGGTTCGCCATGAAGTCACCGCCGCTGGCCAGCTTTATTGACGGCATTGGTAACGGTCTGGGCTATGGCGCCATTCTGATTATCGTCGGCTTTCTGCGCGAGCTTATCGGCAGCGGCAAGCTGTTTGGGATGACCGTCCTTGAGACCGTGCAAAACGGCGGCTGGTATCAGCCAAACGGCCTGTTCCTGCTGGCGCCGAGCGCCTTCTTCATTATCGGTTTGCTGATTTGGGCGCTGCGCAGCTGGAAGCCGGAACAGCAGGAAAAGGAGTAAATGATGACGGCTCACTATATCAGTCTGTTTGTCCGCGCCGTATTCGTAGAAAACATGGCGCTGGCCTTCTTCCTCGGGATGTGTACCTTCCTTGCGGTGTCGAAAAAGGTCTCTACCGCCTTTGGTCTCGGCCTGACGGTCACCATCGTGCTTGGTCTGGCGGTACCGATTAATAACCTGATCTATAACCTGGTGCTGCGCGACGGGGCGCTGGCGGAGGGTGTTGATTTAAGCTTCCTCAACTTCATTACCTTCATTGGGGTTATCGCCGCTCTGGTGCAGATCCTCGAGATGATCCTCGATAAGTATTTCCCGGCGCTACATCACGCGCTGGGGATCTTCCTGCCGCTGATTGCCGTGCACTGCGCGATTTTTGGCGGCGTCTCCTTCATGGTGCAGCGTGACTACAACTTCACGGAGTCCATTGTCTACGGCTTCGGTTCCGGCATCGGCTGGACGCTGGCGATTGTCGCCCTGGCGGGCATCCGGGAAAGAATGAAATATGCCAACGTGCCCGCGGGTCTGCGCGGGTTAGGGATCACCTTTATTACCACGGGACTGATGGCGCTGGGCTTTATGTCATTCTCCGGTGTGCAGCTATAAGGGCGGAAAGTATGGAAATTATTCTTGGCGTCGTGATGTTCACCCTGATCGTGCTGGTGCTCTCGGGGCTGATCCTCGCCGCGCGTTCAAAGCTGGTTAACGCCGGTGACGTGGTCATTGAAATTAACAACGAGGCGGACAGGCAAATCCGCACTCCTGCCGGTGATAAGCTGCTTAACACGCTCTCGAGCAACGGCATTTTCGTCTCTTCCGCCTGCGGCGGCGGCGGCTCATGCGGCCAGTGCCGGGTGACGATAAAAGAGGGCGGTGGCGATATCCTGCCGACCGAGCTTTCCCATATCTCCCGGCGCGAGGCGAAAGAGGGCTGCCGTCTGGCCTGCCAGGTGGCGGTAAAGCAGGACATGAAGATCGAGCTGCCGGAAGAGATCTTCGGCGTGAAGAAATGGGAGTGCGAGGTCATCTCCAATGATAACAAAGCGACGTTTATCAAAGAGCTGAAGCTGCGCGTGCCGGAGGGCGAAGTCGTGCCGTTCCGCGCCGGCGGGTATATTCAGATTGAGTGCCCGTCGCATAAGGTCGCCTACGCCGATTTTGACGTGCCGGACGAGTACCGCGCCGACTGGGATAAGTTTAACCTGTTCCGCTACGTCTCTGAGGTAAAAGAGCCGACCCTGCGCGCCTACTCGATGGCTAACTACCCGGACGAGAAGGGCATCATCATGCTCAACGTGCGTATTGCCACGCCGCCGCCGAAGGTACCGGACGCCCCGCCTGGCATTATGTCGTCCTATATCTGGTCGCTAAAGGCCGGCGACAGGGTGACCATCTCCGGGCCGTTTGGCGAGTTCTTTGCTAAAGATACCGACGCTGAAATGGTCTTTATCGGCGGCGGGGCCGGCATGGCGCCGATGCGTTCGCATATTTTCGATCAGCTCAAGCGGCTGCACAGCGGGCGTAAAATCAGCTTCTGGTACGGCGCGCGCTCGCTGCGCGAAATGTTCTACGACGATGAATTCGAACAGCTGGCGCGGGAAAATCCTAACTTTACCTTCCACGTGGCGCTGTCCGATCCGCTGCCGGAAGATAGCTGGGATGGCCACACCGGCTTCATCCACAATGTGCTATATGAGAACTATCTGCGCGATCACCCGGCGCCGGAGGACTGCGAGTTTTACATGTGCGGGCCGCCGGTGATGAACGCCGCGGTGATTAAAATGCTCAAGGATCTCGGCGTCGAGGATGACAATATCATGCTGGATGATTTTGGAGGCTGATGATGTGGACTCTGTTTTTCGCCACCTTTGTGATTTTCGCCCTGGTGATTCTGGGGATGTCGCTGGGCTATCTGGTGAAGCGCAAAAGCCTGCAGGGAAGCTGCGGCGGGATCGCCTCGCTGGGTCTGGAAAAGGTCTGCGACTGCCCGGAGCCGTGCGATGCGCGCAAAAAACGCCTGGCGCGCGAAGCGCAGCGTAAGCAGGAGCGGATCCTGTAACCTCTCCCTGCCAGCCTCATCGCCCCCGGCCGCGCTCAGCGACGCCGGGGTTTGGCCTCAGCGCATTTTGCTTCCCTCTCTTCTCATTGCGCAGAATTATGCTGTATACTTGTCCAGTGGTCAGTGAGGGCTAGCTATGCGCAAAATCATCCATGTTGATATGGACTGCTTCTTTGCCGCGGTTGAAATGCGGGATAACCCGGCGTTGCGGGATATTCCCATCGCCATCGGCGGCAGCCGGGTCCAGCGGGGCGTCATCAGTACCGCCAACTATCCGGCGCGTAAGTTTGGCGTGCGTAGCGCCATGCCAACGGCGATGGCGCTTAAGCTTTGCCCGCACCTGACGCTGCTGCCGGGGCGCTTTGACGCCTATAAAGAGGCGTCGGCCCATATCCGGGAAATTTTCTCGCGCTACACCTCGCTGATCGAACCCCTCTCGCTCGATGAGGCGTATCTTGACGTCACCGACAGCGTCCACTGCCAGGGCTCGGCGACGCTGATGGCCGAAGAGATCCGCCAGACCATTCAGCGTGAGCTGCAGCTGACCGCTTCCGCCGGTATCGCCCCGGTGAAGTTTCTCGCCAAAATCGCCTCCGATCTCAATAAACCCAACGGCCAGTTTGTGATTGCGCCGCACCAGGTTGCCGAGTTCGTCAGAACCCTGCCGCTGGCGAAAATACCCGGTGTGGGGAAAGTCTCCGCGGCAAAGCTGGAAAATATGGGGCTGCGCACCTGCGAAGACGTGCAGAAAAGCGATCTGGCGATGCTGCTCAAGCGTTTCGGCAAATTTGGTCGGATCCTGTGGGAGAGAAGCCAGGGCATCGACGAGCGGGAAATCAACAACACGCGACAGCGTAAATCGGTGGGCGTCGAGCGTACGCTGGTGGAGGATATTCACCGGTGGGGTGACTGTGAGGCGATTATCGAGAGCCTCTACCAGGAGCTGGAGCGGCGGCTGCTCAAGGTTAAACCGGACCTGCTGATTGCCCGCCAGGGGGTAAAGCTCAAGTTTAATGATTTTCAGCTCACCACCCAGGAGCACGTCTGGCCGCGCCTGAGTAAAGATGATTTGCTCGCCACGGCCTACAAAGCCTGGCATGAACGGCGCGGCGGCCGCGGGGTGCGGCTGGTGGGGCTGCACGTTACGTTACTCGATCCCCAGCTGGAGCGGCAGCTGGTTCTGGGACTATAGCTATGCTGCAGATAAGAGATTACCGGGATGACGATTTTTCCGCGCTGGGCGCCATCTTCCTGCGCGCGATTCGGCAGACCGCCAGCCGCGACTATTCGCCACGGCAAATTGCCGCCTGGGCGCAGGTCGATGAGGCGCGCTGGCGGCAAAAAATGCGCGACTCGCGGGTGCTAGTGGCGGTGATTGACCGGCAGCCGGTCGGCTTTATTAGCGCCATCGGCAGCGATATCGATCTCCTGTTTGTCGCTCCTGAGCGCGCCCGTCAGGGAATTGCCGGGGCGCTGCTCGCGGAGCTGTTCAGGCAAATTCCGCAGGGGACGCTGACGGTTGAGGCCAGCATCACGGCGAAACCGTGCTTTGCACGTCATGGCTTCAGAGTGGTGGAAGAACAGCAGGTGGAAGTCCGCGGCGAGAGGTTTATCAATTATCGCATGGAGAAGGTGAGGGAGCCCGAATAGGGCGCAACGCGCCGTACCCGAGCTCTTTTCGCGGCGGAACTTACTTCGCCGGAATGGCTTTCAGCAGTTCAGTCAGCAGGGTCCAGTACTGGCCAACGCTCTCGATATGAACCTGTTCGTCCGGAGAGTGAGGTCCGGTAATGGTCGGCCCAATGGAAACCATATCCATATTCGGGTACGGCTTCTTGAACAGACCGCACTCCAGACCGGCGTGAATAATCTGGATATTCGGCGTTTTGTTAAACAGACGCTGGTAGGTTTCGCGGACCAGATGCATAACCGGTGAGTTTGCATCCGGCTGCCAGCCTGGGTAAGCGCCCTTGGCTTCGGTTTTAGCGCCCGCCAGTTTACCTAACGAATCCAGCATGCTGACGACGTAGTCTTTGCCGCTGTCGATCAGGGAACGGATCAGGCAGTGAATTTCGACGTTATCATCGGTCATGGTGACCACGCCGACGTTGAGGGAGGTCTCTACCACGCCCTTCGCCACGTCGGAGTTACGGATCACGCCGTTCGGCATGGCGTTCAGCAGGCGAACGAAGCCGTCGCGAGACTGCGCCGTCAGCGCGGCTTTATCCGTCGTAACGGCATCCAGCAGCAGGACCAGATTCTTCTCTTTGGCCGCCAGCTCGTTTTTAAGGATCTCCTGGTAGGTGTTGACCAGGGCCGCCAGGGCGTCCGTCTTGTCAGCGGCTACCGCAACGGTGGCGAAGGCTTCACGCGGAATGGCGTTACGCAGGGTGCCGCCGTTGAAATCAACCAGGCGCAGGTCCAGCTCGGCGGCGTGACCGGCGAAGAAGCGGGCCAGCAGCTTGTTGGCATTTCCCAGACCGACGTGGATTTCACCGCCGGAGTGGCCGCCTTTCAGCCCTTTTAAGGTCAGCTTAAAGCTCTGGAAACCGGCCGGAATCGCTTCGCGCGCCAGCGGCAGGTTGGAGGTGAAGTCGATACCACCGGCGCAACCCATGTAGATTTCGCCTTCTTCTTCCGAGTCGGTATTAATCAGGATATCGGCCTGCAGCCAGTTTGCCTGCAGGCCAAACGCGCCGTCCATCCCGGCTTCTTCGGTCATGGTCAGCAGCACTTCCAGCGGGCCGTGTTCAACGGAGTCGTCAGCCAGCACCGCCAGAGCGGAAGCCATGCCGATGCCGTTATCGGCGCCCAGGGTTGTGCCGCGGGCCTTGATCCACTCGCCGTCGATGTACGGCTGAATCGGATCTTTAGTAAAGTCGTGAACGGTGTCGTTGTTTTTCTGCGGCACCATATCGAGGTGCGCCTGCAGTACGACCGGTTTACGGTTTTCCATCCCGGCGGTAGCGGCTTTACGAATCAGAATGTTGCCAACCTGGTCGCGTTCTGCGTGTAAGCCTTTTTCTTTTGCCCAGCCCATGATGTGTTCAGCGAGTTGTTCTTCGTGATAGGAAGGGTGGGGAATGGAGCAGATTTTGGCAAAAATATCCCACAGCGGCTGCGGGGATAATTGAGACAGTTCAGACACGATGAGTCTCCTTACGATCGCCTGCAAAATTCTTTTGCAGGTCGAGGGTTAGCAATAGAATACACGTCAAGCGAGGGCTTGCGCGGTGGGGTTGAGAATACCACTTTCCACGCTAACGGGTAGTGGAAACAACGCAAAAAGCGTCGCCAGGGCCGCTTAATACTGGTTTTTAGCGCGTCAGATCTCTATAATCTCGCGCAACCATTTTCCCCCTCGAACATCATTTAAGCCGTATAACACAGGCTGGGACACTTCACATGAGCGAAAAATACGTCGTCACCTGGGACATGTTGCAGATTCACGCCCGCAAACTGGCAAGTCGCCTGATGCCTTCTGAACAATGGAAAGGCATTATTGCCGTTAGCCGCGGTGGTCTGGTACCGGGCGCGCTGCTGGCGCGTGAGCTGGGTATTCGTCATGTTGATACCGTTTGCATTTCTAGCTATGACCACGATAACCAGCGTGAGCTGACCGTCCTTAAGCGTGCTGAAGGTGATGGTGAAGGGTTTATCGTGATTGATGACCTGGTTGATACCGGCGGTACCGCGGTAGCCATTCGCGAAATGTATCCAAAAGCACACTTCGTCACTATTTTCGCTAAGCCGGCCGGTCGTCCGCTGGTTGACGATTATGTTGTTGATATTCCGCAGGAAACCTGGATTGAACAGCCGTGGGATATGGGCGTGGTCTTCGTACCGCCTATCTCAGGCCGTTAATTTTCAAGGCAAGTGCTATTTACCACGCCCGGTTTTGCCGGGCGTGGTTTTTTTTGCCTGTTAGCAGGTTACAATAGCAGGAGTGGCAACACGATGGAGACTGCACATGTCACAGGCTAACCTTAGCGAAACGCTGTTTAAACCTCGATTCAAACATCCAGAAACGTCTACCCTGGTGCGCCGGTTTGCGTCCGGTTCGCAGCAGCCGATCCACTCCGCGCTTGATGGCAGCAACGTCGATCGTTGGTATCGTCTGATCAATCGCCTGATGTGGATCCGCCGGGGCGTGACGCCGCAGGAGATCCTCGACGTGCAGGCGCGCATCGTCATGAGCGATGCGGAGCGCACCAACCCGGAGCTGTACGACACCGTCGTGGGGTATCGCGGCGGCAACTGGATTTTCGAATGGTCTAAACAGGCCATGATTTGGCAGCAAATGGCGGGTCAGGAAACGGACCTTGAGCTCAGCGGCCGCCACTGGCTGCACGCCTCCAACCTCTACAGCATTGCCGCCTACCCGCACATTAAAGGCGATGAGCTTGCCGATCAGGCGCAGGCGCTGGCCAACCGGGCCTATGAAGAGGCCGCCCAGCGCCTGCCCGGCGAACTACGCGAGATCGAATTCCCGGTACCCGGCGGCGCGCCGGTCAGCGGCTTTTTACACCTGCCAAAAGGTGAAGGCCCGTTCCCGGTGATTATGATGTGCGGCGGCCTGGACTCGCTGCAGACCGATTACTACAGCCTGTATGAGGACTATTTTGCCCCGCTGGGGATAGCGATGCTGACCCTCGATCTGCCTTCCATCGGCTTTTCATCGAAATGGAAGCTGACCCAGGACACCAGCCTGCTGCACCAGCACGCGCTGCGGCATCTGCAGAACGTTCCGTGGGTCGACCATACCCGGGTCGCGGCGTTCGGCTTCCGCTTTGGCGCCAATATTGCCGTCCGGCTCGGCTATCTTGAGTCACAGCGCCTGAAGGCCGTTGCCTGTCTGGGGCCGGTGGTGCACAGCCTGCTGATCGATCCTCTGCACCAGGGGCGAGTCCCTGAAATGTATCTTGACGTGCTGGCATCGCGTCTGGGAATGCACGACGCTTCTGACGAAGCGCTGCGCATTGAGCTGAACCGCTACTCGTTAAAAACCCAGGGGCTTCTGGGTCGCCGCTGCCCGACGCCGATGTTCTCCGGCTACTGGAAAAACGATCCTTTCAGCCCGGAAGAGGAGTCGCGTTTAATTACCTCGTCATCTGCCGATGGCAAGCTGCTCGAGATCCCATCGAAACCGATTTATCGCAGTTTTGATCACGCATTGCGGCAGATTAGCCGGTGGATCAATCATAGATTTAGTTAATTTATTGCTAAATTTTATTGATTTGGTAAAACAGTTGCATCACTAAAGGAGATCGCAATGACGTTACCGAGTGGACACCTGAAGAGTAAGCTGATTAAGAAATTCACGGCTCTTGGCCCCTATATCCGCGAAGAGCAGTGTGAAGACAACCGCTTCTTTTTCGATTGCCTGGCAGTTTGCGTCAACGTTAAACCGGCGCCGGAAAAACGAGAGTTTTGGGGTTGGTGGATGGAGATGGAAGCACAGGCATCGCGCTTCACGTACAGCTATCAGTTTGGTTTGTTCGATAAAGAAGGGGTATGGCAGTCGGTGGATATCGCCGATCCTGAAGTTAGCGAACGGCTTGAAAAAACGCTCCGTGATTTCCACACCAGAGCCAACGCGCTGCTGGCAACGTTCAGCCTCAAGCTTGAACCGGCTGATGACTTTAGCGAGCCGGTCAGGCTGAGAGCCTGATGCCCCGTCCGTAGACCCAATTGAGCGAAAATGTCCATGCCTCACGGCGTGGACATTTTTTTACGTAGAAAATTTTTTACTAATTGTAAATCCCTCCGGCCTGCTTGATCACCCTGTTTTAATACCCCGGATTAAAGGGGGTAGATATTTATTGCGCCTGGAAAATAACCGTCCGCGAATCAGTTTATTAAACCGCAGAGAATATTCTGCTTTTTCTGCGGGTTTATTTTTGGATGCATATCGGCTGTTGCTTTTTAACCTGTCGCGACACCATGGGCGGGCAACAAGGTCCTGCCTGGAGAATGTGCGGGCGGTTTTTTTTACTCATTATTCTCGATGTAACCTGACCCGTTAAGGGTAGTCTTAGCAGGAAATAAATAGCTATCCTGCTGTTATGAAAGGGTAAACTTCATTTTGTCCTGCTTGCAGGGGCGTAATCGTCCCGGCCGGCCTGATGTTCATCTCGCCATAAGCACCCGCGGAACTTTATTCCCCCGCCAGCGAAATACTTCTTTCTTATTATTTTCTGTTAGCGCCGTACCCCTTGATAGGAATCAGCGCGACGGAGCGCCTGTGTTAATAAAGCAGCATTGAAAATATAACTGATACGATCTGATGACTGATACTACCCGTGGATTAAACGAATACCAGGGCGCCGCCGGAGGATGGGGAGCCGTTAAGGCCTGTACCGCGCACGTGCTGGGACAAAAAACGCCGGTACGCGACACCATCGCGCTGTTTAAAATGAATCAGGTGAAGGGGTTTGATTGTCCCGGCTGCGCGTGGCCCGATCCGGAGCACCGCTCGGTGATGGAGCTGTGCGAAAACGGCGTCAAGGCCGTCTCCTGGGAAACCACCGGCAAAAAAGCCTCGCCGGCGTTCTTTGCCCGCCACACGCTGAGCGAGCTTTGGCAGCAAAGCGATTTTGAGCTGGAAAACAGCGGCCGGCTCACTCATCCGATGAAATACGACATTATCAGCGATACCTACCAGCCCATCGCGTGGGAGGAGGCGTTTGCCGAAATCGGTAACATCATGCGCGGGTTCTCCCCTGATGAGATGGAGTTTTACACCTCCGGGCGCACCTCAAATGAAGCGGCGTTTCTCTATCAGCTCTACGCGCGCGAATACGGCAGCAACAACTTCCCCGACTGCTCCAATATGTGCCACAGCCCGACCGGCACCGGGCTGGGCTCCTCAATCGGGATCGGCAAGGGCACCGTCGAGCTGAGCGATTTTGACGCCGCGGATCTGGTGATTTGCGTCGGGCATAATCCGGGCACTAACCATCCGCGGATGCTGACGACCCTGCGCGAAGTGGCGAAGCGCGGGGCGAAGATTATCTCCGTAAACCCGCTGCGCGAGCGTGGCCTGGAGCGGTTTAGCTTCCCCCAGTCGCCGAGCGACATGCTCATGGGCGGGCACACGGATCTCTCCAGCGATTACTTCCAGATCCGCGTTGGGGGCGACGCGTGGTTTTTCCGCGGCGCCATGAAAGCGCTGCTGGAGATGGACGCGCAGCGTCGCTCCCTGCAGCAGGAGCCGGTCATTGATAGCGAATTTATCGCCTCGCAAACCTCGGGATACCAGGCGCTATTTGACGATCTGAGCGGCCTCGACTGGGCGGATATTGAGCGCGGGGCGGGCGTTGAGCGCAGCGCTATCGAATATTTTGCCGATATTTATCGCCGCCACCGGCGGGTTATCATCAGCTATGGCCTGGGAATTACGCAGCATCGTAACGGCACCCAGAACGTCCAGCAGCTGATCAATCTGCTGCTGATGCGCGGCAATATGGGGCGTGAAGGCGCCGGTATTTGTCCGCTACGCGGCCATTCTAATGTCCAGGGTGACAGGACGGTGGGAATCAACGAAGCGCCGGATGAAGCGTTTAACCTGCGGCTGGAAAACTATTTCGGTATCACGGTACCGCGGGCGCACGGACGATCCTCCATCGAAAGCATTAAGGCCATCGAAAGCCGGGTTTCTCGCGGGCTCATCTGCATGGGCGGCAACCTCGCCGTGGCGATGCCCGATCCGCTGCGAACCTTCCCGGCGATGCGCCGCCTGGATCTGCAGGTCCACGTTGCGACCAAACTCAACCGCTCCCACCTGCTGGCGGGCAAAAACACCTATCTGTTCCCGACCTTAGGGCGCACCGAGCGCGATATGCAACGCGCGGGCGTGCAGTCCGTCACCGTTGAGGACTCGATGAGCATGGTGCATGCCTCAACCGGCTCGCTGAAGCCAGCCTCGCCGTGGCTACTGTCTGAGCCCGCCATTGTGGCGGGCCTGGCGCGCGCCACGCTACCGCGCAGCCCGGTCGCCTGGGAGAAGCTGGTGGCGGACTATCGGCTGATCCGCGAGGCGATTGAAGCCGTCATCCCCGAGTTCCATCAGTTCAACGAGCGCATCGCTGCCCCCGGCGGCTTCCGCCTCGATAACCCGGCCTCGCGCGGCGAATACCGCACGGCTTCGGGCAAGGCGACCTTCCACGTTTGCGATGCCGAGGCGCTGGATAGCGCGGGTATGCCGTCAGACTGCCTGGTGCTGACAACGATTCGCAGCCACGACCAGTACAACACGACGATTTACGGGATGGACGACCGCTACCGCGGCGTTACCGGACGCCGTGACGTCATTTTCCTGAGCCGTCAGGAAGCGCAAAAGCGCCAGCTGGCGCAGGGTGATGTGGTCAATATTGTGGCCCTGGACGATCGGGGCAATGCCTGTGAAGAGAGGGTGATGCGCAGCCAGACGGTTTATATTGTCCCGATGGCCGCGTCGTCCGTCGCCGCCTATCTGCCGGAGGCCAACATTTTACTGTCGCTGGACGCGGTTGATAAACAGAGCCTGACGCCGGCCTATAAGAGCGCCCCGGTGCGTATCTATAAGTCCTGAGACGCCGGAAAGCGGGGATAGCGCGATGCTATCCCCGTCACGTCAGTCCGGTCGGTCACTTTGCGCCCGGCGGCCCGCCGCGCTGGCGCAACCGATCATAATCAGCGCTCCCCGCCAGGACAGCGGAAAAATAGTGCGCCACACACAGAATAGAAACTAACGTTCCCCGTAAATGTTTTCGATTTTAATCTCTGCGCCATCGACAGTTTGTTTTATTCTTTTCTTCCGTACCAGGCTGGGCTTTATCTTGTCGCAGTCAAAGGGTAAGGGCCTACAGGGCAATGTCCAGGCCATCGAGGGAAATATAAAGCGAGGGATGTCGCGCAATAAATAATCCCGTCAGCCATCAGCCTGTTATGCACATCATGTAATAGTCACCCTGGCGAAATAATAACGCAGACGTAACTATTATTTCGGCGCGCCATTTTATTGACTCTACGCGATGAAATTAGCCAGGTTAAACCCCGCTTCAACCGCTACGCTGTTATTTCCTTACCTTTTGCTAATTTGATTTGTATCAATGGTCTTGTATTTTGTATGGGTAAGGATGGCGGCAATGTATTAAGGAGAAATAGCCGATGGATTATTATATTGAAATTAAACTTATTCCACGCCAATCACGCTGCCTGCCATCCCTCCTTTCCGCGCTGTTTGAAAAACTATTTGTTGCGCTAAGCGCCCACAGGCATGGGGATATTGGCTTAAGCCTGCCGGCATTTAAGCAAACGCCGGGGAATGTGATTAGGCTACACGGGCAGCGGCACGGGCTGGAAAATCTCAGGCTTCGGGTATTACTTAATGAGTTATCACATTATATCTGGATTGGCCCGGCGACGCCGGTACCCGATAACGTCCAGTATCGTCATTACCGGCGCGTGCAGCTTAAAACGCCGCGCCAGCGCATGAAGCGCTATATGAATCGCCGCGGCGCTATCTCGGCCGACGCGCCGACCGGGCACAGGCGTCAGGTCGCGACGCCGACTTCCGATTTACCCTATATCTGGATAAAGAATCAGGCCCTGGGTCGAAGCTTCCGCATGTTTATTGCCGCAGGCGACTTAAGCGATACGCCAACGGAGGGCACGTTTAACCATTACGGGCTGAGCTCCACCGCGACGGTCCCCTTCTTTTGAAGAGTCCGGCGGTGGGGCGCCATCGCCGAAATTTTCCGCTCCGCTTATCGTCTTTCGGGGATTCGCGCGATTAAGACCAGGATAATTCCTGGAATCCAGGTCCGCCTGGCGAATGTGGCCGCCGGGAATGCCTGATGGAGCGATACGTGATACCGTGAGAAAAATAGCCCCTTAAATTATAAGATTTTCATGAAATTCATATTGCTAACAAGCCTGATAGGCTTATTTCTCTCACCAGCATGGGCCGGCACCGCGGTGAAACTATCCTGCTCGCTGCGGAAAAGCGTGACGATCTCCCGTTTCCACTACAAGCTCTCCACCATGAAGTGGGGGGATCATTTCCAGGTCGCCTCGGGCATGAAGCAGGCGCAGACGAAAAGCCAGGTGCCTTTTCGCATCACCCGCTTTCAAAACGGCGACGATCTGGTCTTTTTCCCCGATAGTAACGAGTACTTTTTCTTCTACTCCGGCATGGCGACCCCCGATCGATGCGTCGTTCAGGAGACCTACACCTACCCGATTACGCAGCTGCCTTTCTATAAGAAGCCGGCCAAATAAGTCCTCCGGCAGCGCCTCGTCAGGAGGCTTTGTGCTGAAGTTTTCCCGCCATCGCCCGCTGAATGACCGGAATTGGCGTCAGCAGATGCTGGCACATCAGCTCGCCGGCAAGCGGGGCGTCGCGCGCCAGAATCGCCTCGGTTAGCCTTCGATGCTGACGCTGCTTATCTTCCAGCATGGCAACCGACAGCACGGTCGTGCGCAGCCAGATAAAACGGTAGCGCGCGGCGAGGTCGAAAAGGCGTTCGCGCATTTGCAGCAGATACTGTGAACCGCAGCCGGCAACGATGGCGGAATGGAACGCCTGATGACGTCTATCCCACTCCTCCAGCAGCTGCTCGCTGGCGTCGCTGGACTCCAGCTTATTGAGCAGATGCGCTCTCGCGAGCAGTTCGGCCTCCCACTCGTCATCGCCGCGCTCGATGGCGAGACGCACCAGCATCGCCTCCATATTGGCCCTGGCGTCGAAGATATCGAGCAGCTCCTGCTGCGACATCGATGCAACCCGATAGCCTTTTTGATTAACCACGGTGACCAGGCGCTCGGCAACCAGCCGGGAGAGCGCTTCGCGCAGCGGCCCGACGCCAAGCGCATAGCGCGCGGTTAACAGGCTCATACGCAGCTTCTCATCGGGCTGATACAGGCCGCGAATGATGTCGCTTTTGAGCCAGCGGTATCCGTCGATGGCCGTCGGCTGGGAGGTGGCGGTCATGGGCTTACTCCTGAACGGCTATCCCGGCCTTTCCGCGCCGGGACGGGCGTATTAGGGTTGTATTGACGGCATCAGCGTCGGGCGTAACCCTACAGACCAATGCACATATATTTGATCTCTAAGTAATCGTCGATGCCATACTTCGAGCCCTCGCGGCCGAGCCCCGAGGCTTTGACGCCGCCAAAAGGCGCGACCTCATTGGAGATGAGGCCGGTGTTGATCCCGACAATCCCGTACTCCAGCGCCTCGCCAACGCGGAAGACGCGGCTCAGATCGCGGGCATAGAAATAGGCCGCCAGGCCGAATTCGGTATCGTTAGCCTGACGGATAACGTCCGCCTCATCTTTAAAGCGGAACAGCGGGGCCAGCGGGCCAAAGGTCTCCTCTTTGGCAACCTTAGCGCTATCGGGAACGTCCAGCAGGATCGTCGGCTGGAAGAAGTTACCGCCCAGCTCGTGCACCTTGCCGCCGGTCATGATGCGCGCGCCTTTGGCGAGGGCATCGGCAATATGCTCCTGCACCTTGGCGACCGCTTTGTCATCAATCAGCGGCCCGGTGGTGACGCCGCTTTGCAGGCCATCGCCGAGCTGCAGCTTTTCCACCGCCTGCTGTAGCTTCGCGGCAAAGCGTTCGTAAACGCCCTCCTGCACGTACAGGCGATTGGCGCAAACGCAGGTCTGTCCGGCGTTGCGGAACTTGGAGGCCAGCGCGCCTTCAACCGCTTTATCGAGATCGGCATCGTCGAACACGATAAACGGCGCGTTGCCGCCGAGCTCGAGGGAGACTTTCTTAATATCCTGCGCGCACTGCGCCATCAGCTGGCGGCCAATCTCCGTCGATCCGGTAAACGACAGCTTGCGCACCAGCGGGTTGCTGGTCAGCGCGTTGCCGACCGCGCCGGCGGATCCGGTCACCACGCTGAAAACGCCGTCGGGGATCCCGGCGCGCTGCGCCAGCTCGGCCAGCGCGAGGGCGGAGAAGGGGGTCTGGCTGGCGGGCTTGAGCACCATGGTGCAGCCAGCGGCCAGCGCCGGGCCGGCCTTGCGGGTGATCATAGCGGCAGGGAAGTTCCACGGCGTGATGGCGGCGGTGACGCCAATCGGCTGCTTGATAACGATCAGGCGCTTATCCGCCTGATGGCCGGGAATGGTGTCGCCGTAGACGCGCTTACCCTCTTCGGCAAACCATTCGATAAACGAGGCGGCGTAGCCGATTTCGCCCTTAGCTTCCGCCAGCGGTTTCCCCTGCTCGAGGGTCATCAGGCGGGCGAGGTCGTCCTGGTTCGCCATGATAAGATCGAACCAGCGGCGCAGGATCGCGGCCCGCTCTTTAGCCGTTAGCGCCCGCCACGCAGGGAGCGCGCGGTTGGCGGCATCAATGGCCTCGTGGGTCTCTTCGGCGCCCATTTTCGGCACGCTGCCCAGCCGCTGATCGTTGGCCGGGTTGGTGACCGTAATCACCTCCCCGCTGAGGGCATCGCGCCACTGGCCGTCGATAAATGCCTGCTGGCGAAACAAAGTTGGGTCGTTGAGCTGCATGATAGTGTCCTGTTTCAAGCGTTTAACGGGTGTATTCGGCAAGCACGGAGTCCGCGCTACGGGCGGCGCGCAGGCTGCGGCCGGGGTTGTGCTGGCGGGCGAGCAGCGCCTGTACTTTGCCGACGATATGCGCCCCGATGGGCAGAGCCGATGTGGCCGCCGGGGAGGGCGCATTGCAGGTATGAATGGAGCGCGCGGTGGTGACGAACAGAAAATCGTCGATCAGCCTGCCGTGCGGAGAAACCGCCTGCGCGCGAACGCCCGCAGGCCACGGCTGGAGATCCTGCAGAGCGAGGCTCGGGCAGTACTTTTGTACCAGCCGCAAATAGCCGCCTTTGCACAGGGAGTTTTTCATTTCGCCTAAGCCCGATCGCAGGTTGCCCTGCAGCACCCGGCGAATAGCGGGCGAAGCGAGGATTTCCAGCGTATCGGAGAGTGAAAAATCGCGTTTGCGATAGCCTTCACGCTTCAGGGCGAGCACCGCATTCGGGCCCACGGTCACGCTGCCGTCAATCATGCGGGTGAGGTGGACCCCGAGAAACGGCATCGCCGGGTCGGGTATCGGGTAGATCAGATGATTCACTATCTGGTTATGCTGAGGCACCAGGCGGAAATACTCCCCACGAAACGGGCAGACAATAAAACCGGGATCGACGCCGAGCATTTTGACCACCCTGTCGGCCATCAGGCCGCTACAGCTAACTAACGTGGCGGCTTCAAACTCCTGTCCCTGTTTAGTGTAGACGACCACGCCGGCGGCGTGCTCTTTCAGGGCGCTAACCTCGGCGGCGTAGACAATTTCCCCGCCGCCGGCGACGAAGGCTTTCGCCATCGCCTCGGTAACTTCGCGATAGCTGACGATCCCGCTGGCGGGGACAAAAATGGCGCCGGTGCCGGTAATATTCGGCTCCCGCTCGCGCAGCGCCTCCGCGCTAAGCCATTCGCGCTGCAGGCCGTTGGCCGCGGTGCGATCCCACAGCGCCCGCATCCGCGCCATCTCCAGCGGCGAGGTGGCGACCAGCATTTTTCCGCAGACGTCATAGCGGATGCCGTACCGCTGGCAAAAGGCTTTGGTCGCCCGATTGCCGGCAAGGCAGAACTGCGCCTTGAGGCTCCCGGGGGTGTAGTAGACCCCGGCATGAATCACGCCGCTATTGCGGCCGGTCTGATGACAGGCCGGCGCGGACTCTTTCTCCAGCAGCGCAACTCTGGCGTCCGGGTAGACCTCCCGCAGCTGCATGGCGGTCGACATGCCGATAATGCCGCCGCCAATAATCACAAAATCATACATCCACGCGGTTCCTCCGACTGATAGCGCTTACTGATGGGGCCGGCAGCGGTGGTCGGCATCGCTGATGTAGCCGCGCTGGCGCATCAGCTCCCGGCGCAGATCCGGATGCGCGGTAAAGCGGTCGCGGCCGTGCAGCCAGAACAGATTGTTAATCAACAGCAGTTTGCCCACCGGCACCGGAACGGAGAGGATGTTCTGGCTGTTTTCCAGGGCATCGGAAAGATCGCTTAGCCAGATGCCTTCGGCAAAATCTTTTGGCTGCACGAACTGATCGATATAGCGCATCACCGGGCGGCCCTGGCGGTCGACGTCGAACACCGGATGGAAGACGTCGTGGCTGACGTTTTTGCTCGGCGGCGCGGCCCAGCGCATCGGGCGACGGGCCAGCGGGTGGCGGAAGTAACGATCCAGATGCTCCCAGTCGTCAAGATGCAGCAGCAGGGAGTTTCCGCCCTGCATATGCTGCTCGTCGATTTTCATCATCAGCACGTAGTCGGTGATCTCTTCGACGTAGGTTCCGTCGTTATGCAGCTCCATGACGCGATGCGGCTGTCGCAGGTAGCTGTCTGAACTATCGACGTTAGTCACCACAAAGCGGGCGTAGTATTGGCCGCTCATGGCGTCGTAGTTGGAGCGGCCAATCAGATGGGCAACCGCCGTTGCCAGCTTCACCATCTCATCGGCCTGGCCCACGCTATCAATTCCTTCCGCGCCGATCAGCAGCGCCCCCTGACGGCGATCCAGCAGCGTGTCGTACAGCAGCGGCTGCAGCTGGCCGGCGCAGAGATCGTCGAGGATCTTCGCAATTTTAAAGCGCAGGAAGGATTTATATTCCAGCGCCTGCACCGGCCACTGTGCGACCTGCTGCATAAACTGGCGGGCAGTCTGCGCGGAAAAGGTGAGCTCCAGCAGCCGCGGCGAGTGGGCAGAGGGGATGATGGTGAACCCGCCGTCGCTGCGGGCGCTATCGTCGGGATGGGGTTTTACGGCAGTGAACGTATTCATCAGAATCGATCCTCGCGGTAGGGTCCGGCTCGGCAATATTGATTTCGTAGCCATAGCTTAAAAATATCTACATTTTCAAAAGGTGCGCATTAACTGCGCTGATTGTTTGTTTTTTGTGATCCGGGGCGTTAAAAGAGAGCCGTTGGTGCAGCGGGGTGACTGGACGCGAAGAAGAGCGCTGGCGGGATATAAGTGACAAAAATAGGGGGTGATGTTTGAATAAAAATTCAGTTATTTTGCATTTATAATTACTTATAGTGAAAAGGAATGCGTCATGGAATGCCCGGTGGAGAAGCAGTTTAAGGCCTACAACGCCCACGATATTAATCAATTTATTGCCTGCTTTTCCGAAGATTTCAAAGCGTACCGCATGCCGGCGGAAACCCCCGCGATGATCGGCATTCCGGCGTTAAGGGAGTTTTACGTCAACCAGCGTTTTAACGTTGCTGAACTGCGGGCGGAACTTATTTTCCGTACCGTTCTCGGCAATAAGGTTTTCGACCACGAGCTGATTTACGGACTCTCCGCGGAGCCGATTGAGAGTATGGCGGTTTTTGAAGTTGAGAATCAGCTTATTAAGACCGCATGGTTCTATTTTGCCGCCTGACGCTCCTCGCCGGTGAGGAGAGCGCCCATCTGCCGGCCGCGCTATTTTCGCCAGCGAATAGCCGCCGGTGCGGTGGGGCCAAACGCTCTGCCGCTGGCGCCGGCGCCACACTCTCTCTGCCTTCCTCCTTCTCTGCGCTAAACAGTGACTAAACAGCCACGACCTGCTTTTCACTGTGTAACACCCGGGCGCAAATTAGCGATGTCCGCCACAAAAATCACATCTCATCCGCCAGGATCCCGTTAAGCACCTTGCTTTTAGCCAGGGCGCCGGATAGTTTCTGTAACGTTACACTAAAACGTTACAGTAGACGCGTGAAGCTACTTTTTTGTTTAACTCCCCCGCCGATTCAGCAAGGCCTGAGAGGGTGACATCTATCTCAACGGGACGTGAAAGGATAACGATGATGAAAATGAAACCGTTTTGTTCAGTAAGTCGTATTTTTGCCGTTGCATGTTTGGGCACGGCCCTGTTAGCCGGCAGCGCCGTGACCTCTTTGGCCCACGCGGCGCTTAATTTTCGGGTCTACTCTTCGCTGCCCGCGGATGAATCATCGGCCCACTACATCTGGTTCAGCCGCTTTCAGGAAAACCTGAATAACAATGAAAAACTGAAAGGGCAGATCAAGCTGAATTACTTCCCCAACGGCATGCTGGGGAAGGAGGCGGACGCCACCCAGCAGGTACGCATTGGCGCAATTAATATGATGATCTCCGGGACCTCCATTTGGGCCACGCTGGTCCCTGAAATTGGCGTCCTGGATCTCGGCTACTTATTTAAAGATTACGCTCAGGTCGGCAAAACCCTCGACGGCAAAGCGGGTGAAAAGCTGGCGGCTTTGATGATGAATAAGGCTAACGTGATGGTGCTGGGTTACGGCTATAACCTCGGCGCGCGCAATATTTATACTAAGAAGGTTATTGAAAAACCTGAAGATTTGAAAAATCTCAAAATCCGCGTTTTGCCGGTGCCCAACTTTATCGCCACCCTGAACCATATGGGGGCGGTGGCGATTCCGATGCCGGGAGGAGAAGTCTATTCGAGCCTGCAGATGGGGGTGATTGACGGCGTAGAGCACGACGCCCCGACGATCTACTCGAGCAAATATTATGAAATTGTCAAAAATGGCACTCTGACCCGCCATAGCTACAACCCGCTGATGATCGCCATGAATAAGAAAAGCTTCGAGCAGATCCCGGCGGAGCTGCGCGGCGAGGTGCTGGCCGCGGCCAAAGAGGCGACCGACTACGAACGCCTGCAGGCCGGTAAAAAAGAGCAGGAGGCTATTAAGAACCTGGAGGCCAGGGGCGTAACCTTCCGCGAAACCGATCGCCGCTATTTCTATCAGCAGGTGCAGCCGGTTTGGCAGGCGTTCCTTAGCCAGTACCCGGATATGAAACCTATCGTTGATGAGATTACCGCCGCGGCGCCGGAGAGCCAGCAGTAGCGGGGAGCGTCGGCTCGCCCGTTCGTCGCGGCGAGCCTGTGATGATATCCATGACCTTACACAGAGAGTTCAAGATGGCTGATATCTCTATTAAAGCAAAGGATGAGTGCGTCGCGCTGGCGCTACTCGGCAGGCTAAGTCGATTTTTGACGACCCTGACCGCCTGGGCCGGGGCGCTGGTGCTGTTTATCAACGTGCTGGTGGTTTTCGCATCCGTTATCTGGCGCTATGCGCTGCACTCCCCGATTCACTGGGCGGAAGAGGTAGCGCGGGCGCTGATGATTGCGCTGGTCTTTTTTGGCGTCGCAACGTCGACGGCAAGAGGGGGGCATATCGGCGTCGATTTGTTCCTGCGCTTTCTGCCGCAGCACGTCCGGCCGTACGTGGTGCACGCCAGCCGCTGGATCCTGTTTCTGGTTTCCGTCGGGCTGGTCCTCTCCAGCTATGACCTGGTTCAGGCCGCGCGGGTGCAGACTACCGAAACCGGTTTACCGCAGGTCATCTACGTGATCCCGGTGCTGATTGGGTCGGTGGTGATGATGGTCGCCGCGCTGGAGCTTGCCTTACGCGAACGCGCCAGGGTCGTGCTGCTCAGCGGCGCCGGGATCCTCGCGCTCGCCGCGCTTGGCTACGTCAAGCTGTCGCTGATGGCCGACCCGGCCAGCGCGGCGGCGGGGCTGATGCTTATCTGCTTCGTCCTCGGTATCCTCGCCGGCGTGCCGATCGCCTTTACCCTCGGCATGTCGGCGATGGTGTTCTTTATCTGCGATCCGTCGCTGCCGTTTGTCTTCTTCTCCCAGCAGGTTGCGGCCGGGGTCGATCACTTTGTCCTGCTGGCGATCCCCTTCTTTTTGCTCGCCGGCGCGGCGATGGAGATTAACGGCATGTCCACGCGCCTCGTGGAGCTTATCGTGCGGGGAATGGGGCGCTTTCGCGGGGGGTTAAACATGACCACCGTCCTGTCGATGGCTTTCTTCTCGGGCATCTCAGGCTCCAAGCTGGCGGACGTCGCCGCGGTGGGCGGCGTGCTGATGCCGGCGGTACGGCGGGCGAAGCAGGACGGCGAGGAGGCGGCTGGCGTTTTCGCCGCCTCGGCGGTAATGGCCGAAACCATCCCACCGTGCGTAAACCTGATCGTGATGGGCTTCGTGGCCAATATCTCGATCGGGGCGCTGTTTATTGCCGGCCTGGTGCCCGCGGCCTGTCTGCTGGTGCTGCTGATGATTGCCGCCAACCGCTTTGGCGGCAAAATTAACGTCAGCGAGGCCTATCCCGTACTGCGCCCGCGCGCTCAGCTCTATCTTGGCGCCGCCGTTGGGCTGGTGATGATCTTTATGATCGGCCGCGGCGTGATGATGGGGATCGCCACCTCGACCGAGATCTCCGCCTTCGCGGTGATCTACGCCATCGTGGTTGGCCGGCTGGCTTTTCGCGAGCTGACGTTTAAAGCCACGGTGAAGATGTTTATTGATATCGCCGCGATGTCCGGGGTGCTGCTGTTTATCGTCGCCTGCGCCACCAGCCTCTCCTACGCGCTGACCATACAGATGATCCCGCAGCAAATCGCCGGGCTGCTGGTCGGTATTGGCGTTGAGCAGGGGGCCTGGCTGTTCCTGCTGCTCACCATCGTGATTTTGATTATCTTCGGCGCGGTGCTGGAAGGCGCGCCGGCCCTGATTATCTTTGCCCCGATTCTGGTGCCGATTGCCGTGCAGCTTGGATTCAATCCGCTGCATTTCGGCATCATCATGATTCTGGCAATGGGCTTTGGGCTATTTTCACCGCCCATTGGGCTGGGCTTATATACCACCTGCGCCATCTGCGGCGTGGAGATGAAGCACGTGATCCGGCCGATGGCGAAATACCTGGCGGTGGTTCTGGTCGGCATCATTATTGTGGCGATGGTGCCGCCGTTAACCACCTGGCTGCCGGGGCTGGCGGGTTACTAAGCGTTGCGTTAATCGAGTACCAGGCGGCGGCATCGTTGCTATGCCGCCGAAATAATTGTCCGGAAGCTGAAATTTACTATGCCAGGGGGCAGGGACGTCCACGTTCCAAAATTGCCCGAGGCGATAAATATTATTTTCTGGTGGCGTTGAGTCTGAATAACAGGAGTCTGAAATGGGATTGTTAACGGCAAAAAAAGTATTTATTACCGGTGCTGAACAGGGTATTGGAAAAGAGACCGCAAGAAAATTAATTGAGGCGGGATGCGATATTTATATTCACTATTTCAGCGGCGAAGAGGGCCCCAAAGAGCTGATGGCGATTGCCGAACAAAAAGGGCGCAAAGCGGCCTGCGGCCGTGCTGATTTGACCGATGAGGCGGACGCCGCCCGCTGCGTGGCGGAGGCGGCAGAGTTTTTAGGCGGTATCGATATTTTGATCAACAACGTCGGCGGCATCATCGGGCGCAAGTGGCTCGGCGAGATTGACGCCCACTTCTGGCGGACCGTTATTGACGTCAATATGACCACCATGCTCAACGTGACCCAGCAGGCGCTGCCGTGGCTGAAGAGCGCCGCGGACGGCGCCAGCATCGTCAATCTGGCCTCGCTGGCCGGGCGCTCCGGCGGGCACTCGGGCTCGCTGGTCTACTCCACGACGAAAGGCGCGGTGCTGACGTGGACGCGATCGCTTGCCGCCGAGCTGGGGGAGTTTGGCATTCGGGTCAACGCGGTCGCTCCGGGCCTGATTCTGGGAACGCGTTTCCATAACCAGCACACCACCCAGGAATCGGCCGATCGCACGGTCCAGGAGATCCCGCTGGGCCGGGCGGGCACGCCGGAGGATGTCGCGAGAGCCATCTGTTTCCTTGCCTCCGAGTACGATGGCTTTATTTCCGGGGCGACAATCGATATTAACGGCGGTATTTACCGGGCATAGCGGAAAGCCGGGCGGTTAACGCCGCCCGTATTAAGAGAGCATATTGATGATTAAGTCCGATATTATCCATCCTGATTTACTCCAGGCGCTGGCGCTGTGCGGGCATAAGGCCAATATTCTTATTGCCGATGCTAATTATTCTATTTTGACCAACAGCGCAGCGCAGGCGCGGATTGTGTACCTGAACTTTTCTCCCGGCTTAATTGGCAGCGTGACGATCCTGCAAAAAATCCTTGGCTATATTAGCGTTGAAAAAGCGACGCTGATGGCCAGCCCGCCCGAGTTTGATAATACTATCGCGCGCGAATATCGCCAGGTTCTGACGCCGGCGACCGAGCTTGAATATATTGAGCGCAACGCCTTTTACGCCCAGGCCAAATCGTCGGATACGCTGTTAGCCATCGCGTCTGGCGAAACCCGACGCTTTGCCAATATTCTGCTCACCGTCGGGCCGACGCTGGTATGAAAAAAGAGAAGCGCCCCGGGCGCTTCTCTTTTATCGCAGCGGAACGCGCCTGCCTCAGGACGCGGGCGCCTCGCGTACCGATTGCCGGCGGACCAGCGCGGGAGGGAACAGAAACTCTGCCGGCGAAAGCGTCGGGTTCTCTATCCGTTCAATTAACCGCTCGACCATCACCTCGGCCATCTCTGCCAGCGGCGGCATGATGGAGGTCAGACCGGGATAAACCAGCCCGGAGAGCGGGATATTATCAATGCCGATAATCGAGATCTCCCCCGGGACGCTGATCCCGGCCTCGTGCAGGCCGGCCATCAGCCCAATGCCCAGCGCATCGTTAATGGCGACCACCCCGTCAGGACGCTGCGACTGCCGGCAGATCTTTTTCGCCAGCGAGCGGCCCAGCTCGGTCATTTCGGTGTCGCCGTAGGCCGCCATGGTTTTCTCTTCAACAATCATCCCGTCGTAAAAAAGACCGTGGCGGCGCACCGCGCTAAGAAAACCTTCAATTTTGTGCGCCCGGCTGGAGGTCATGCCGGCGACGGTGGTGAAGATCAGGCGCCGACATCCGCGGGCGATAAGATGCTCCGCGGCCATGCGGCCTGCTTCGATGTTATTCATCGAGACGCTGTCGAGGGCCAGGCCGCCGGATTCAGCCCCGGTGGGCATCCGGCTGTCGTAGTTGACCATCATCATGCCCTGCGCGGCGGCCTGGGCAAAATGCGGCTTTTCAATGTCGCAGGCGGCGACGATGATCCCGCGCACGCCGTGGGCAAACATATCGGCAATAAAGGCCTCTTCTTCTTCAATCTGCCGATAGGTATTGCCGATCAGCACCCGATAGAAGCGCTTTTTCGCCGCCAGATCCACTTCGCGCACCAGCGAGGCAAAGCTGGGGTTAACGATCGAGGGCACCAGCAGGCCGATCATTTTTGCCTGCCCCGTTTTTAGCTGCTGAGCGACGCGATTCGGCAGGTAGTTCAGCGCCTGCATGCTGTGCTGGATGCGCGCCAGGGTTTCAACGCGCATCTGATCGGTACGCCCGTTAAGCACGTTGGATACGGTACTCACCGAAACGCCGGCGTGCTTTGCGACATCGCGAATGTTTGCCATACATCTCCTTTGCAGCAACTTGTGAATGGCAGAGTCTTCATCGCATTCAGCATCGCTTTTTTGATGGGATTCATAAACTACAACGGTTTAGTGTAACGTTACAGTTGGCGCTGTCAATGGCGTAATGCCGCCGCTAAACCGGCGCTTTAGCCGGTTTAGCGGCACTCTTTTTGCCGGAGCGCACGGGCGCTAGCCGCCGCCGAGGGGAGATTTGGCGCTGGCGAGCTGAAGCTGGCCGGGCGTGCGGCCAAAGCGTTCGCGAAATACCTCGATAAAGGCGCTGACGTTGGCGTAGCCGCTGCGCGCGGCGACCTCGGCGATCGGCTCCCCTGCCAGCACCCACTGGAGCGACGTGACCACCTTCGCCTGCTGTCGCCACTGGCAAAAGCTCAGGCCGGTTTGTTCGCGGAACAGGCGGCTGAGAGAGCGAACGCTGAGGCCCCAGCGCTGGGCCAGCTGCGCCTGGGTCTGCGGGCTGTCCGGATGGGCGAGCAGCCGGTCGGCAACGTTACGCGCGCGACGATCGGTGGGCAAAAGCAGCTGCAGCGGAAGCTCGACCGCACTGGTGATTTCAGCCGCCAGCAGCGACAGCAGGCTGGAGGAATAATCCGCGGGAAGGCCCGGCCGGGGACCGGCGCACAGGCGCTCCAGCAGGGCCTGAATGAAGCTATCGGTACCGTAGATCCCGGGCGTTGGCGGCAGCCCCGCGCAGGTCGATGCGTGAAGGTAGAGGCTTGTCCCGCTGAGCCGGCCCGGCACCTGGGCCCTGTGGCGAAGGCCGGCGGGAAACCATCCCACGGAGCCCGGCGTGACCGTCCACTGCGCCTGGTCGGTCTCAACGACCATGATGCCGGTTGTAAGCCAGTAGAGCTGACCGCCGTCATGCTCGTGCCACTCGGTGACGTGGCCTCGCTGATAATCAAAGGTTTCGATGCGCATCATCATGGCTGATTGGCCGTATATCATGTCCGAATACGGCTATCGTACCACGGGCGCGATCTTCTAACCTTAATTCAACCCGGTACCGCGCGACATACATTCACTAAGGAATCAAATGAGCCAGGAAACCCAGACCGTTATCGACGCCCTGCGAGAAATTATTACCAACCCTCAGCATGAGGAGGATAAGATTGCCCGCTATTTCTCCCCTGACTATCAGCAGCAGGTGGATGGCAAGCGCCTCGACTACCAGGGCTTGGTCGGGCATATGGCGTTACTTAAAACGCTGACGACCAGAATGAGCCTCTCGATTTTGGCCATTGCCGGCGATGGGAATACGGTGTTCACCCATCACCATGTCAAAGTGGATAAAAAAAGCGGCCAGCGGAGCGAAATTGCGGTGATGGCGCGCTTTACCCTGGCATCCGGGCGCATCCTGCGCTGCGATGAGCTTACTCACCTTCTCGTTGGTGAGCGGGAGGATCGCGATTTAGGCAGCCGCGCTTAGCGCGCCGCCAGCGCGGAGGCTGCGCGGCGATATGTCAGAGCGGCGTTTTCATATTGCGTTTTGAATGAAGAGAGTATTTATCATGAAGCCTGAAATTGACTACGTATTTCATCATTTTGGCATACCTCTGCAGGACGGGGAGCAGAAGGGTGCGTTCAGCGAGAAGGCCGGGATGTATACCTGCGACAATCCGGGAAAGTTTCGCGTCCAGTGGCACCGCTTTACGCCGGACTCTCCGCTGCATACCCTGCTGAAAACGGTCCCGCACGTGGCATTTAAGGTCGATGACCTGGCTGCCGCCATACGCGGAGAGGAGGTAATTCTGGGGCCGTACGAGCCCGTTGATGACTATTTTGTGGCGGTGATTAACGACAGCGGCGTGCCGATAGAGCTTATTCAAACCACGCTCTCTGACGATGAGCTGTGGAGCAGGGCGCGCTCGGGTCAAGGAAGCCTGTACCGCAAGTAAAGGTCGCGCGCCAGGTAATTAACCGCAGATCGAAAGTCACGCGTCGAACGTTGCGCCTTACCGCTTCTGAGCAGGAAAGGGTATAGTGGCCTTCCTGTTTCGGCTTATAAACGTTACCTCGGATCAATGAACCTCAATCGCTTTTGCTATCTTCTTCTCGGCCTGGCGGCCCTGAGCTGCTTATTTCTTCCTCACGCTTTGGCAACGTGGTTCTTACTTGTTAACGCGCTGACGCTGGCGATTTATGGCGTCGATAAAATGGCGGCCCGCAGGGCCTGGCGCAGAATCCCTGAACTGACGTTGCTGATTTTTGGGCTGGTGGGAGGATGGCCTGGGGCGATTATGGGCCAGCAGCTCTTTCGCCATAAGACGCAAAAGCAGCCCTTCAGGCGCTATTTCTTGCTCAGCGTGATGCTGAATATCGCGGCGCTGGCGGCGTTATACCGACTCTATCCTTGACCTATAAACTGGGTTTTGATTTGCGCTATAAAATTCATCAATGCCTGCCGATGAGGCTGGGCGCGCCACATGATACCGAGAGGCCAGCTCACATCATCCACGGGAGCGCTGTGAAGTTCAGGCATAATAGATAACAAGGATGACATGCTTTGCGGCACGATCGTTATGGCATTGCCCGTTGCCGCCCATGCGATTGCCGAATGGAACTCGTTCACTGTCTGAACCAGCTGCGGGATATGTTTTTGCCCGGCAAAATAGCTCTGCACCTGCAGCCAGAAATCCGGAGCGCAGGCCTGGCTCATGAGCACTAAGGGGGCAGCGTGAAGGGAAGATAGATGAGATTTAAACTCAGAGGAAAAAACAAATAGCAGGCCATCCTGCTTCAACGCCAGATGGGAAAGGCCTTCGCAGGGCCTTAGCCGCATAAATCCAATATCCAGCAGACCCTCATTCAGGGCCGTGAACTGATCCATACTCGACATATCCCGAAGCTCCAGGCTTACGGCGGGGAAGTTTTGGCGAAATCTGGCGGCGAAGCTGGTGACCTCTTTTATCGCCCAGAAACCAAAACCTATACGCAACCGATCGTTGATCCCCTGGTGATAAAGTCGGGCATCAGATTCAAGCTTTTGCGCATGGCGCTGCGTTTCGCGGGCCTGAGACAGCATCCGGGCGCCAAAAAGCGTCAGTTCGCTGCCGTGGCGCCCGCGGGTAAACAGGATACCGCCAAGGCTCTCTTCAAGGCGCTGGATCTGCCTTGTCAGGGTTGGCTGGCTCACCGCAAGTACCTCAGCGCTACGGCTAATCGATCCCAGTTCGGCAATCGTCACAAAGGCTCTCAGTAAATGTGTTTCCATGTATATACCGTATGCATCACGTTATTAAATGCATTATACCGATGCTTTTATTGTCTCTAAACTGGAGAAATACGTAATCAAGAGGCGATTTTTATGTGGAATATCATCACACCTGGCGGCAGGTTAACCGGCACTCTGGACGTCGATTCGCAGGGCAGGATCCGTGCGATAAAACAGGAGCAGGGAGAGCCAGAGGGATGGCTTCTGCCTGGGTTTATTGATTTGCACGTGCACGGTGGCGGCGGGAAAGACCTAATGGAAGGCGGCGATGCGCTTCGGACATTGGCGCGGGCGCATGCGCGCTGCGGTACGACGACTTTACTGGCTACTACCGTAACGGCGAGCCCTGAATCCCTGACTTCCGTATTGTGTGATATCCGGGAGTTTATGGATCGGCCACGTAGTGCCGATACCAGCCGGGTGCTCGGCGTTCATCTTGAAGGGCCGTTTGTGAACCCGGAAAAACTTGGCGCCCAGCCGCCTGAGTCGCGACCGGCGAGCCGACAGGAAATTGATCATTTACTGGAACTGGCTGATATCCGTTTGATTACGCTGGCGGCAGAATTCGCCGAGAATCTGGAAATGATACCTTACCTCATCGAAAGGGGCGTTCGGGTTCAGCAGGGACATACGCTGGCGACCTATGATCAGAGTCTTCACGCTATGCGCTGCGGCGCGACGGGATTTGCGCATCTGTTTAATGCCATGAGCGGTATACATCATCGTGAACCGGGCGTACTGGCGACCGCTCTGGCACACGCCGAGTTTGCCGAGATCATCCCCGATCTTGAGCATGTGCATTCCGGCGCATTGCTTGCCGCCCGGCGGGCGATTCCAAAACTTTATGCCGTTACTGACGCCTGTTCTGCAATGGGAATGCCGGACGGAGAATACCGCCTGGGGTCGCATACGATCTATAAATATCCTTGTATGTCAGCGGCCCGTCTCAAGGATGGCAATCTGGCGGCGAGCACGCTCGGCATGGATCAGGCGCTACGTAATTTCCTCAGATTGGGGATGACGCCAGAAGAAGCGTCGGCCCGCGTTTCTCTTTATCCTGCTGAATTCCTCGGTTTGAGCGATCGCGGGCGTATAGAGCCGGGAGCCTGGGCCGATTACGTTATCCTCGACCATGAATTTAGGCTTTGTAAGGTGGTTATCGAAGGGGTTTCGGTGCCCTTGACCGATTAAGGTGGTCCTGAGATGGATGGCGTCATCATTCTTGCATCATAATGAGCGTCAATTACTGCCCGGGACAGAAGGCCTTGATTGTGATATAACTAATTGATTTTATTTAAGTTTATATCATTTCCTGAGGGCGAAGATGAGGCCGCGCTTCGCCCGGATATTCATATTTTACCGCGTAATATCCTTTCTTTATCCGTAGAATCCCAGCTCTTTAGATATATTTTTGGCTGACTCAGTAATCTCTTTAGTTATTTTGTCGATACCTATGCTTTCTAATTTTGCCGTGGCCAGGGAAATTGACACTGAATAAAGAACGTTGTTTTGAATATCGAAGATTGGCGCGGCGATGCAATAGGCGCCTATTTCTTTTTCTTCTTTATCCAGCGCTATTTTGCTCTGTCGAATGTGCTGTAATTCTTTGAGCATGTCGGGTAGCTGGGTGATGGTGAATTGCGTATATTGGTGAATATCATTCTTATGCGTTTCCCAATATTTGGCAGGGTACTTTTCATTGCTCCATGCCATAAAGATCTTACCCATCGCAGAGCAATATAAAGGCATGCGTTGACCAATGTAAGAGCTGGTCCGCATCACGCCGGTGGTTGCCTCAAGCTTATATATCAATATTACTTCGTCGCCTTCGCGGAAAGAAAAGTTAACGGTTTCGCCGACGTCTATATTTAATTTTTCCAGGTGCGGAGCAGCGATGTGAATAATATTCAGGGATGATAGTGCTTTTTGTCCGACAGAGATGAACTTTGTTGTAAGGCGATAACTACCGGGGGAAGGGGCTTGAGTAATATAGCCACAGGTCAGCAATCCTTGCAGTAGGCGATGCACCGTACTTTTATTCATACCTGACAGTTCAGCAAGGTGGGCTAGCGGGCAACCGTTGGGGAAATTACTTAATATCTCGATGAGCCGTAAGCCTCTAAATAAACTTTGTGTTCCCGATGGTTTATTGTCTTTATCGCTTGTGTCTTTATTTGAGAGTTCCATTTTAATCCTCATGGCTAACTTATATCTGACCCTGCGCCATCAACAACGATTCCATACAAGATTAACTGATACCCGACAACCTGTAAATTGCTCATTTGTTGCGCTTAATCGTTTGTCGCCGTTTACGGCTGTTCATATGAACACGTTGTGATCTAAAGTGAGAATTCCATCACAGATTACAATAATTACAAATAAGTTATTGTTTTTTAACGATAAAAAATAATCCGCGCCCCTTTGCATTTATTTTTGACCGGAGCTAGTATTCTTGGAACGTCATTTCGCATGTTGGAATATAGCGGTGTTGTTTTAGTTAAACGGCTATGACTTTCACCTGGAATTCTCCGGAGGCTGTTATGCAGCAAAGTGATAAAGCAGCAGTACTGACCCTGAGCCATATCACCAAACGGTTCGGCGGTCATCCTGCAGTGAACAACGTAAGTCTGAAGGTCTTTCCTGGCGAAGTGCTGGCGTTATTAGGGGAGAATGGTGCCGGTAAATCCACACTTATCAAAGTATTAGCTGGGGTTTACTCCCGTGATGAAGGCGACATTCTGTTTCATGATACGAGTATCTCGTCGGCGGCCAGTCTGAAAAACCCGTCTTCTCAACCCATTGCTTTTATCCATCAAGATCTTGGCCTGGTTGAATGGATGACCGTTGCCGAAAATATGGCGCTGGTCATGGGGTTTAAACGCCGGATGGGGCTGATCAACTGGAAACAGGTGCGTGAGAGATCGTTAGCCGCCCTGAACGAAGTGGGCATCTTGTTAGACCCGGATGCCAGGGTTTTTGACTTATCGCGGACAGAGAAGTCGTTACTGGCCATCGCACGTGCGGTTGCGGTGAACGCAGAAGTGTTGATTTTAGATGAACCCACCGCATCGTTACCTGCCAACGATGTAAAGCACTTGTTTGAAGTCATCAACCGACTCAAAAAACGCAACGTTGGCATGGTGTATGTGACGCATCGTTTAGATGAAGTGATTGAAATTTCTGACCGTATAGCCGTGATGCGCGATGGCAAGCATGTGGCGGAAGGTATTACGTCAGACTACAAGTTACATGACCTGGTGACCTTAATCGTCGGTGAAGCGTTGGAAAACAAACAGCGTCATCCCCTACCTGAAAGCGGTGACGCGGTACTCGGCCTGAATGGAATAGAAATTAATGAGATCGGCCCGGTGACATTCAGTCTTCGTCCGGGGGAGATGCTGGCGCTGGCCGGATTACGCGGTGCCGGGCAGGAGGAAATCGGTCGGCTTCTTTTCGGTTTGCGCAAAGCAACCGGCGGCCAGATTCGTTTCCGTGGAAAGTCTTACCATCCGCAAAATCCCATCGAGGCGATTAATGCCGGGGTTTCTCTCGTTGCTGGCGATCGCACAGGCGAAAGCCTCGTCATGACCATGAGCGTCAGAGAAAATCTGTTTCTTAATCCTTGTACCAGCGGGCATCGGTTGCTTAAACGCTACGCCCGGCGCGCGGAGATCGGCGCCAGCTGGTGGAAGGTACAATTGTTCGATATCAGACCAAAAGATGTGAACGTCGATATCAGCGCTTTATCTGGTGGAAATCAGCAGAAAGTTGTTATGGCGCGCTGGATGCATCTTAATGCGCCATTATTAATTCTTGAAGATCCTACTGCGGGTGTGGATGTTGGAGCGCGAGAAGAAATTTATCATTTACTCAATAAAGCTCTTGCGGAAAATATCGCAGTGCTTGTTATTTCCAACGATCTTGAGGAAATAGCGCATATTTGTAATCGAGCATTAGTTTTCAATCGTGGCCAGGTTGTCGGTGAATTAAAAAATGAACAGGTAACCTTTTCCAATTTACTGGCGCTTGCTTCAGCAAGTAGCAGCGAATCATTCATTGCAGTATGACTAATAAGGCCTGAGTAATCTTATGTCTAAAACATCAATTAAATCTACTGCGCTAGAGCAGCGGGTGAGTTTAGCGCAACAGGGGTTTGCCCCTTGGGGTATGCAGATCATGACGCGTTACGGTTTATTGATTCTGTGTATTTTGCTGGCGATATTTTTCTCAGTCCTCTCGCCTTCATTTGCTACCATGCTGACGGTACAGGCAATTATTGCAAGTAAAGCTAAAATTGCCCTGCTGGCCCTTGCTGCCACCCTGCCAATGATTGTCGGGAAAATCGATCTCAACGTCGGGTTTGGTATCGTATTGTGGCATATCCTCGCGATTACTCTGCAGGTTGAATACGGTTTTTCCTGGCAAATGGCCGTGGTGGTGGTCCTGGTCATCTCGGCTATTTATGGGCTATTAAATGGCATTCTGGTGGCATTAGCGGATATCGACAGCTTTGTCGCGACGCTTGGTTCAGGGACGGTCCTTTATGCGATTGCTCTCTGGCATACCGGCGGACGACAGATTGTTGGGGATTTACCTGATGCATTCAGCGCATTACAAAATACAGAGATATTCGGCATTCCGATCGGCGCCTACTATGTGGTATTCGCGGCATTGGTCCTGTGGTTAATTACTGAACATACTCCTCTTGGCCGCTGTATGTATGCCGTTGGGGGAAATCCTACCGCCGCAAGACTGAATGGTATTCCGGTCAATAAATATATTATCGGCACCTTTATTGCCTCCAGCGTCCTGAGTGGTTTTAGTGGCGTACTGATCGCGGCTGAGCAGGGGGTGGGACAGGCAAGCGTAGGGATTGACTACCTGCTTCCCGCTCTGGTTGGGGCTTTTCTGGGGAGCACCACGATCCGCCCGGGGCGGGTCAATATTTGGGGAACGATCGTCGGTATCGCGATTCTGGCCATTGGTATTGCCGGCATCCAGCAATTTGGCGGCGAATTCTGGGTCGAACCTCTGTTTAATGGCGCGACGTTACTATTGTCTATCACCCTGGCCGGCTATGCGCAGCGCCGCCGCATGCTTAATCAAAAGGCGGTCGTCAAGAATGCCTCCGTGACGGCGGTGAGTGACTCTGCCGGCGCCGGCGCATCGCGATCCTCTTCTCCAGCTGCAAACCAGAAAGCAGTTTCATCTGTACCCACTGACCTAAAACAATAAACGATCCCTGGAGGTTCAATATGAAAAATCAGGCACTTGCTCTTACCTTAATGGCAGTTATGACCGCATCACTCCCCGCGATGGCGGATAGCTACCTTGACCAGGCCACTGCGGCGATCGCCAAAGCAACCTCAAATGGCAATCAATGGGATGGACCAACGACGGGCCCGAAAATTCAACCGAAAAAGAAAATCGTTTTTATCGCCGAAGATATGAAAAACGGAGGCGTGCAGGGAGTGCAGCAGGGGCTGAGCGAGGCGGCTAAGGCCGCGGGCTGGGATTTAGTCACTCTGGATGGAGCGGGTTCGGTGCAGGCGCAGCTGGCGGCGTTGAACCAGGCGATAGCACAGCGTCCTGATGGCATCATTATTGGAGCCTGGAATCCAAACGTCGCGAAGTTTCCCCTGAAAAAAGCGGCGCAGCAAAAAATAGTGCTCATGTCGTGGCACGCTGAACCCCAGCCAGGCCCGGTTCCGCAGTTCAACATCTTAAACAATATTACCTCTGACTCTAATGATGTTGCGCGACTGGCGGCGCAGTATGCCGTCGTCCGTTCAGGTGGTAAAGCTCAGGTGATGATTTTTACGGATTCGCTGTATCAGATCGCGTTATCCAAAGCGAACGTGATGAAAAGTGAAATTGAAAAATGCAGCGGTTGTAAAGTGGTTAACTTTATTGATACTCCGCTGGCTGACACCGCCAATCGCATGCCTTCTCTGACTTTCAGCCTGTTGCAAAAATACGGTGATAAATTCCAGTATTCTCTGGCAATCAACGATCTGTACTTTGACTTTATGGCGCCATCATTGAAAACCGCAGGCAAAGGTGGAGCGAATGCCCCATTTAATATTTCCGCGGGCGACGGATCCATCTCCGCTTTCCAGCGTATTCGTAACGGTGATAGTCAAATTGCGACGGTAGCCGAACCGCTTAAATTACAGGGCTGGCAGTTAGTTGATGAATTTAACCGCGTATTTTCCGGACAGCCCATCTCCGGATATATCGCACCGGCGCGTCTCGTGACTAAGGATAATATCGGCGAGGATGGCGGCCCGCAGAATATATATGATCCAAATAATAATTATCAGCAACATTATAAAACCATTTGGGGTGTTAATTAAGGAGAGTAGCAATGCAACTTGAAAAACTCTGTTCCCCGGCTATTTGGGCCGAAGGCCCGGTATGGTTATCCGACCACAATGCTATTATTTTTAGTGATGTAAAGGGAAACCGCATGTACCGTTGGCATCGAGAGCATGGCTTAACGGTCTGGCGGCCTTTTTCAAACTATGCGAATGGCAATGCGCTTGACCATCAAGGTCGGTTATTAACATGTGAACATGGCCGCCGCGGGATAAGCAGAACAGAACATGACGGGAGCATTACGTTATTAATTGATCGTGTTGAAGGTAAGCGTTTTAATTCGCCCAACGACCTGGCGGTGCATCAAGATGGTTCCATCTGGTTTACCGATCCGCCCTACGGCATCATCGGCGATATTGAAGGTTATCATGCGCACAGTCAGATAATTGGTTGCTACGTCTATCGTTTTGACCCTAAAAGTGGCGAGATAAAGATTATTATCAGCGATGTTCAGCGCCCCAATGGGCTGGCGTTTTCTCCCGACCAATCGCTACTTTATGTCGCCGATATGTCAATTGCCGACTTCCCCGGGCAGGGGCGTCGTCAATTAAGGGTCTACGAGCTTAACGGTGACCAGAATGTGGCGGGGCGTTTCTTTGCGCAGGTTGAACCCGGACTGCCAGACGGGTTTTGTGTCGATGGTAATGGCGATATCTACTGCAGCTGTCTGGATGGCGTTATCATTTTCGACAAGATGGGCAACAAAATTGGTAAAATTGACGTGCCGGAGACCGTGTCTAATTGTACGATTGGCGGCCCGGATAATAATGAGTTATATATCACGGCCACAACCTCTTTATACTGTATACGAATACGTTAACCTGTGAGGATGAGATAAAACCGGCAACCATCGGTCATTTCATAAATGATTGCGGCGATATTAAACGTTTTTATATTTAAAGTAATATGTTGAATAGTCCTGCCCTGGAGCAGCGTTCATGTTTTTTCGCAATATGCTAATTTCGTCCTTTGGCGGTGGACGGGTTTCCTGGCAGGATTATTTATGTCTATGAGGTTGTAAATCAAAAATTTCTGCAATGGAGAGTATTATGATCACCGGGCATATAGATAACACCGATCTGCAATATTATCCTCCTGCGGTAAGGTACGCGCTGTCGTACCTTGCTAAACAGGACTTACCGGCTTTACCATCGGGAGTGCATGCCGATGAACAAACCGGGTGGCAGGTTCAGGTTCAGGATTTGCAAACAAAACAGGAACAGGAGAATTATCCTGAAGCCCATCGCCGATATATTGACCTGCATTTTTTAGTCACCGGTCATGAAACTATTTATGTTAAAACCCAACCCGTCGATCTTGAAATTCACGAGCCCTATGACGCCGTCAGGGATATTATTTTTTATAAGCCGGTAGCCGATGAAACCCGAATCAGGATGTTGCCAGGCACCTTTGCGGTGCTGTTTACCCAGGATCTGCATCGTCCTAACTGTGCGACAACGGTGCCGGAGGCAATTCGTAAGATCGTGATAAAAATTCCGTTAACCGATCTCATGAAACCCTGAGCGAATATCGCTGGTTGCATAATGAAAGTTGACTGCAGGGAATATTACGCTCACGGCGCGGTCCTGGCCAACGCCCGGCTATGGCTGCATCTGTCGGCAGGGAGCTCGCCCGACTGCCCGCTTGCTCTCTGCTGGATGAAAACGGGCAGAACCGTGCGCGCCGTATTGCCGTTAAGTGGCGGTTTTTAGTGATCCTTTTCACAGTTCAGCCGCATAGTATCGCCCCTGATAGCGATGCCCCTTTTCAATCACTCGCGAAGTGATAACCATCCCCTACAGAAAATATACCGCGCCCCGGCGAGGGGTCGGTCTGGCGGGGAGGGGAAAAAATGCAGAAAGAGATGGTGATCGTGCTGGACTGCGGCGCAACCAATATTCGCGCCATGGCCATTGATGATCGGGGTAACGTGTTGGCCAGCGTCCACCGGCAAAACTTTACGCTCAACCCGCCGGAAAACCCGCAGTGGCACATCTGGCCGCTGGCAAACATCATGGAAAGTCTTGAACACTGCTGCCGGACGCTGGTCGGGAAACTTCCGCAATACCCGGTGCGCGCCTTGACCATTACCGCCTTTGGCGTCGACGGCGCGCTCGTGGATAGCCGCGGGGCGCCGCTGTATCCGGTGATCAGCTGGAAATGTCCGCGTACTGAAGCGGTGATGAATAATATCCACAAGTACCTGGCTCCGGCCGAGCTGAAGGCTATTACCGGCGTGGCGCCGTACAGCTTCAACACCCTGTATAAGCTGATATGGCTGCGGGAGAACGTCCCCGATGTGTTCGAACGCGCCCACGCGTGGCTGTTTATGTCGTCGCTGATCGGCTTTCAGCTGACCGGTGAAATGACCACGGAAAGAACCATGGCAGGGACCAGCCAGCTGCTGGACGTCGCCAAAGAGACCTTTAGCGAGCGCCTGCTTGAGGCGATCGGCATTACGCGATCGCTGTTCCCGCGCATGGTGAACTCCGGCGAGCCGATCGGCGAGCTGCAGCCGGCGGCGGCGGCCCGCTTCGGGCTTGAAGCGGGCATTCCGGTGATTGCCGGCGGCCACGATACCCAGTTTGCGCTTTACGGTTCGGGCGTGGGGCTTAATCAGCCGGTGCTCTCCTCGGGTACCTGGGAGATCCTGATGGTGCGCTCGGCCAGCATCAATACCGATCTGCTGCAGTCGCACCGCGCGGCGACCTGCGAGCTGGATAGCATTGGCGGCTACTTTAACCCCGGCTGCCAGTATCTGGCCTCCGGGGTCCTGGAGTGGATCCGCGAACTCTACTGGCCGGGGGCGCCCGCTCCGCAGGTTTATCAGCAGATGCTGCAGGAGGCCGGGCGCGTGCCGGCAGGCTGCGAAGGGGTAACGATGCGCAGCGATCTGATGGGCGATAAGCAGGCCGGCTGGCAGGGGGTGACGCTGTCCACCCGGCGCGGGCATCTATACCGCTCGGCGCTAGAGGCGCTGTCGCTCCGCCTGCGCGAACAGTTGACGATGCTGGAGGCGGTGGCCGGATTCAAAGCCAGGGAACTGGTGCTGGTCGGCGGCGGTAGCCGCAACGCGCTGTGGAATCAAATTAAGGCCGATACCCTGCAGCTGCCGGTGAAGGTGCTGGAGAAGGCCGAAACCACCGTCGCGGGAGCCGCGATGTTTGCCTGGGCCGGCTGCGGGGTATATCGCAGCGCGGATGAGGCGCGGGCGCAGGTGAGCTTCGATTATCAGACCTGGCTCCCCGGCCAGCCTAGCGGCGGATAACCGCGGTGACCGCCGCCACGTTGCCGATAACCACTTCGCTGCTGCGGGCTATTTTGCTGGAGTCCACCAGCAAAATAGTTTGCAAACTCTTTTTCAGCATGAATTTTTTGAACAGCGCGTTGCCGTTATCGGTATCCCAGATATTGCCGTCGGCATCGATACCGTCGCAGGAGAAGATGAACAGGTCGATATCAAGATGGCGCACTATATGCAGCGGCGAGTCGTTGATGTAGCTGGCGTACTTTCTGTCCAGCGTGCCGCCGGAGCAGAGTACCCGGATGCGGGTTTTCTTTTCCAGCTCGGCGCAAATGCGGTAGCTGTTGGTGTACACCGTCAGATCCTGGTCAGCCAGCCGCTTCGCCAGATGCCAGCAGGTCGAACTGGCGTCCAGCGCGATGCACATTCCCGGCGTTATCCACTCGATGGCGGTCTCCGCCAGCGCGGTTTTTCGCTGGGCGTGGCTTTTCGATCGCGAGTCAAAGGCCATGCCCGGACCCTCCGAAGCGCCTTCCAGCTTTCTGGCTCTGCCGTACTCCCTGACCAGCAGCCCCTTGAACTGCAGATACTGCAAATCGCGGCGCAGCGTCTCCTTGCTGACGTTCAGCCCGGCCGCAAGCTCGCTGACGCGTAAAGACGCATTGCCGTTGAGCAGGGCAATAATCTCAGCCAGACGGTCCTGCCTGTTCATCTTTTCACTCCTCGTTCACCGCACAATCTTGCGCACTATACCCTAAATCATTCGGGTTGCAGGAGGGCGATGCGGCCAATTGCCCGTTTGCCCTCAGTCGCCGGCAAACGGGCGCTGCGCGGACGGTTTTCAGCGGCAAGTTTTCTCCTTTTGGGCCCATTATTTTGACAATCATCACACATCTACATGGCTGACTATTGCCATCCGGGACGCCGCCAGAAGATATCGCCAACGTCATCCACCCTAGTTTGTTGCGCCGAGGAAAACACAATGGAAAGAACCGCTATTGCACGCCAGATCATCGACACCTGTCTGGAAATGAGCCGTATGGGGCTTAATCAGGGGACATCGGGCAATATCAGCGTCCGCTTTGGCGACGGGATGCTTATTACGCCGACCAGCGTCCCCTACGAGCAGCTGAGCGAAGACGATATCGTTTTTGTCGACGGGCAGGGACGCGCCGAAACGGGCAAAACGCCGTCCACTGAATGGCGTTTTCACCAGGCTATTTTGCAGGCGAAGCCGGAGGAGAACGTGGTTCTGCATAATCATGCGGTTCATGCGACGGCGGTGGCCATTTTGAATAGAGAGATCCCGGCCATTCACTACATGGTCGCGGCGGCGGGCGGGAAAAAAATTCCCTGCGCGGGCTACGCCACTTACGGCACCCAGGCGCTGTCCGACTATGCGGTCACCGCCATGACCGGCTATAAAGCCACGCTCCTGCAGCATCACGGGATGATTGCCTGTGGCAAAACGCTGGAAAAAGCGCTGTGGCTGGCGCAGGAGGTGGAGGTGCTGGCGAGGCTCTATCTGCTGACGCTGGCGGTCACTCCGGACGTGCCGGTATTAAGCGATGCCGCGATCGATGAAGTGCTGCAAAAATTCCACGGCTATGGTTTGAGCGATATTGCCCGCTAGCCCACTCTTCCCCCTCCGGCCTGAGGAATCTCCAGAAAAAGTGAAAGGCACGATAAAGTGTGATCTACTGGTTGCGCTAACAAATCAGAAGAGATCTCATAGTGCCTTTAAAGACAGTGTGCCAGAAATTCTTTTCCTCGTTTTTACGCGGGATTCATTCTTTCCGTATTAACGTCCTCACTTCCATTGCTGTTGCGCTCTGCAACGGCGCTGAACCCCGGATGCGGCGCGAACGCCTTATCCGGGCTACGATCCGTGCCCATGGCGCGTGATAAACCGTTGCGCTACCGGGGTTTGGGGGCCCCCTCCAGACATCTACAAAAGAATTATCTGATTTAAAATTTTATCCTCCCCATATTTGCGAGCGCTATCACGTTAATTAGCGCGGAAAGTGTGATCTTCGCTGCAAATATCTCTGAGATCCCCACTCTTGTCTTATTCTCTGTCCGGAAGGCAGGACACGATTTAGTATTGTCGTTATTTCAATGCCCTTTTATATTTATCATCACGGATTGCAAGTGGAGCTTATCTGTACAGAGCTTCTTAATTATTTTTAATCTGTGTAAGGGTAAATAATGCAAATGATTACCTCGCGACAAAACAGATTATTGAAATTCCTTCTCTCTCGAAGGGAATTTATTACCTTATTAAAAATCGCTGAATACTTAAATGTTTCAGAAAAAACCATTCAACGCGATTTACGCATACTGGAGCCGTGGTTAGCAGAATGGAGTATCGGCATAAATAAACGTGCCGGTGCCGGGGTAAGGTTAAGCGCAGATAATATAACGGACCTGTTACACCTCGATCAGCTGCTGGGTGCAGAAGGTGACGATACCGATGGCATGATGAACAATTCCCGGCGCGTGAAAATAGCCTCACAATTATTAAGCGAAACGCCACATGAAACGTCAATCAGCAAATTGTCGGAACGCTATTTTATCAGCAGCGCTTCCATCGTTAATGATCTGAAAGTGATTGAATCCTGGATTGCCCCGCTAGGGCTGACGTTGATTCGCAGCCAGAGCGGAACGCATATCGAAGGCAGTGAAAGTAGCGTTCGCCAGGCAATGGCATCGCTGATTAACGGCGTCATTAACCATAACGAACCAGGTGACATGATCTATTCTCGTCTTGACCCGGGCAGTTATAACGCGCTGGTTCATTATTTTGGCGAAGACGATGTTTTATTCGTTCAGTCATTATTACAGGAGATGGAAAACGATCTCTGCTGGTCGCTGGGCGAGCCGTATTACGTCAATATTTTCACCCATATTCTGATCATGATGTACCGCATTACGCGCGGCAATGCGCTGCCGAAAAAGGATGACAACGCGAGCGCCTTCGATGAAAACATCTTTTCCGTTGCCAGCCGCATGGTTCAGCGTATCGAAACACGCATTGCCCATCCGCTGCCGGAAGACGAAGTTTGGTTTATTTATCAATACATTATTTCTTCCGGCGTGGTCATCGAAGAGCATAACGACGTCAGCGTGATTGGCCATATGCACTCCAGCGACGAGGCTCGGCTGATTACCCACCGGCTTATCGCGACCTTCGCCGATATGGTCGACAGCGACTTTAGCCAGGACATCGCACTGTACGACGGGCTGCTGATTCATGTTAAGCCGTTGATTAATCGTCTTAATTACCAGATTCGCATTCGTAACCCGCTGCTGGACGATATCAAAGGTGAGCTGCAGGACGTCTGGCGGCTGACCCAGTGCGCGGTGAACCGGGTGTTCAGCGGCTGGGGCGAACAGGCGGTGTCGGAAGATGAAGTTGGCTATTTGACCGTGCATTTCCAGGCGGCGATGGAGCGGCAGATTGCCCGCAAGCGTGTGCTGCTGGTCTGTTCGACGGGCATCGGCACGTCGCACCTGCTGAAAAGCCGCATTCTGCGCGCCTTCCCGGACTGGACCATCGTAGGCGTGGTCTCCGCAGGGAGCCTGCCGTCAATGCTAACGGAGGATATTGAGTTGGTGGTCTCGACGATCAATCTGCCCGCCATTGCCCTGTCGGTGGTGTATGTCACCGCCTTCTTTAATGATGCCGATATTAAGCGCGTGATGGAAACGCTCATCACGGAAAAATTGCATCGTGCGACGTCTCTGGTCGTCGAACATTAATGTCTGAATTCCATGAGGTATGATTAATGGATATAACGAAAATCCTGAATACGAATCGCGTTATTTTAGATATGAAGGCCACGAATAAAGCGGAGGCAATTGAAGAGCTAACCGATCTGTTGCAAAAAGACGGTGCGATTAATTGCCGGGAAACGTTTATTCAGGATGTCTGGCAGCGTGAGTCAGAAGGGTCGACCGGCTTCGAAAATCATATCGCAATACCCCATGGAAAATCGTCGGCGGTGGTCAATACCACTCTGGCGATTGGGCGCACACGCCACGATATTCCCTGGGAAACCCTCGATGGCAGTAACGTGCGCTGCATTATTTTGTTTGCTGTACGGCTTGAAGATCAAAACACCACGCATATCCGTCTGCTGTCTCAGGTGGCGGGTGCTCTGGCGGATGAGGAGATTATCGAGCAATTACTGGAAGAGAGCAGTCCACAAAAGATTATTGACTTGTTTAGTCAATATGCTGAATCCGATGTTTGCTAAATAAAAAGTGGAGCATGTTATGAATATTGTTTGTGTCGCTGCCTGTACGGCGGGAATTGCACATACGTATATTGCCCGCGAGAAGTTAATTAAAGGCGCAAAAGCGCTCGGGCATAATATTAAAGTGGAAACTCAGGGCACTATCGGTACTGAAAATGAGTTACTGGCGGAAGATATTTCCGCAGCCGACGTCGTTATTCTTGCGGTCGATGTCAAAATAAAAGGAGAAGAGCGCTTCATTAATAAACGCATCGTGCGAGTTAAGACCGAAATTGTAATCAAATCACCCGTTCAGTTTCTTGAAAAGGTCGAAAAATCATTAGCTAATGCATGATCCTTATTCGGAGGGATCTCACATGAGTGAAAATAAAGTTCCTGTTTCGCAGGAAATTAAAAGACATCTTTTGACGGGCATCTCGTGGATGATTCCGTTAATTGTGGCGGCAGGGATCTGTATTGCCCTCGGCCAGGTACTCGGCGGCACAAACGTTGGCGAAAAAACGGGCACCATCCCCTGGATGCTCAATCAGATTGGCGGCTGGGGAATGGGGTTGATTGTCCCCCTGATCAGCGCCGCGATTGCCTATTCCATTGCTGACCGTCCCGGATTCGCGCCGGGTCTGATTATCGGCTTTGTCTGCGGGCAAATTCATACCGGGTTTATCGGCGGGATGCTGGGTGGTTTCCTGGTAGGCTACACCGTCCTGTTGCTTAAGCACTATATTCGTCTGCCGAAATCGATGCAGGGTCTGATGCCCATCATGGTGCTGCCGGTGCTGAGTACCATTATCGGCGGCCTGCTGATGATGACCCTGATCGGCAAGCCCATCGGCTGGCTACAGGAAGCGCTGATCCACATGCTGGAGTCGATGCAGGGCGGTTCACGCTTCCTGATGGGGGCCATCCTCGGGGCGATGGCAACGTTCGACTTCGGCGGCCCGGTGAACAAAACCATGTCGCTGTTCGCCGACGGGCTGCTGGTGAGCGGTGTATACGGGCCGGAAGCGGTGAAGTTTGTCGGCTCCATTATTCCGCCGTTCGGCATCACTCTCTCGTTCCTGCTGACGCGCCATAAATACACCCGTGCTGAACGCGAAGCGCTGAAAGCCGCCTTCCCGATGGGGATCTGCATGATTACCGAAGGGGTTATCCCGATTGCAGCGCGCGACCTGCTGCGCGTGGTCGGCTCCTGTGTGGTGGCCTCGGCGGTTGCGGGTGGCCTGATCATGGTGTGGGGCGTGGAAAGCCCGGTGCCGCACGGTGGCATGTTCGTGGTCCCGCTGTTTACCCATCCGCTGCTGTTCTGCCTGGCGCTGGGGATCGGCACGGTTATCTGCGGCGTGATGCTGTCGCTGTGGAAGAAATCGGTGACCGAACGTGACGAAGAGTTTGACGAACTCAGCGAGAAAAAGCTGAAAGACGAAGAGATCACCTTCACCCTGGAATAAACGGAGACCCTATGTTTGCCGATATGAAAAGCATGGTGACCAAAGCCTGGCGTGAACACTATGCGCTGCTCGCCATCAACTGTATGAATCTCGAAAGCGCCCGTGCTGCGGTGCAGGTTGCTGAGAAACACCGTGCGCCGATCATCCTGAACCTGTATCAGGGGCATCTGGCCCATTTCCCGGCCCCGGTGGCCGTGGCGTTGGTGAAAGCGCTGGCCGACGAGGCTACGGTGCCGGTCACGCTGGCACTGGACCACGGAAAAGATCCGGTGCGCATTCGCCAGGCGTTTCGCGCCGGGTTCAGCGGGCTGATGATTGATGCGTCCGCCTTCCCGCTGGAAGAGAACGTTCGCCAGACTCGCGCAGTGGTTGAACTGGCTGCCAGTGCCGGGCTGTGTGTGGAAGGGGAGCTGGGCCATCTGGCCGATGCGCCGCGCTACGATCACGCCACCAATGCGGATCTGATGACCCAGGCCGCCGACGTTGAGCCGTTTATCCAGCAGACCGGGATTGACCTGCTGGCGGTATCGGTCGGCACCGCGCACGGCATGTACGCCCCCGGCATCACGCCTGCCATCGATTTTCAGCGCCTGGAAGAAGTGGCCCGCAAATCAACGGTGCCCCTGGCATTGCACGGCGGCAGCGGTACCCCGTTTGACCAGATGCAGCGTTGCCCGTCCTTTGGCGTCGCCAAGATTAACGTCGGTGCCGCGGTGTTTGAAGCCGGTAAAGCCGCGCTGCTGCATACCCTGTGTCATGACAATTCTCGCGAACTGGTGGATGTGCTGATGGCCATGGAGCAGGCCAGCGAGGAAGTCATTATTCCGTATCTGCAGGCCAGCGGCGCTATCGGCAAAGCCTGATTCATTTTTCTGTCACGCCTTATATGCCTCTGCAACGACGCACCGGCAGGGCTTGCTACACCCTGAAACTGGAGAATTAACATGTTAATTTCAATGAAAGAGTTACTGAAACCCACCCGCCAACACGGCTTCGCCATTGGTGCGTTCAACGTGGCGGATAGCTGCTTTATCCGTGCGGTGGTGGAAGAAGCGGAAGCCACCAACACGCCTGCCATTATCTCCATCCACCCCAGCGAGCACGATTTTGTCGGGGATACCTTTTTCAGCTATGTCCGCGATATCACGATGCGCAGCCCGGTACCGTTCACCCTGCACCTGGACCACGGCGCGTCCGTCGAGCATGTGCTGCGGGCAATCCAGTGCGGGTTCACCTCGGTGATGATCGACGGCTCGCTGCTGCCCTATGAAGAGAACGTGGCGCTGACCAAAGAGGTGGTGCGCCTGGCGCATGCGGTGGGTGTTTCGGTGGAAGGGGAACTGGGCACCATCGGCCAGACGGGCACCTCCGTGGAAGGCGGTGTGTCGAAAGTAACCTATACCGACCCGGCTCAGGCGGAAGATTTTATTGCCCGAACCGGGGCAGACACCCTGGCGGTGGCGATTGGTACGGCGCACGGCATTTACCCGAAAGGGATGCAGCCGGAGCTGCAAATGAACATTCTTCGCGATATAGCCGGGCGTCTAGATATTCCGCTGGTGCTGCACGGTGGTTCGGCCAACCCGGATGCGGAAATCGCTGAATCGGTGACTCTGGGCGTGGGCAAAATCAACATTTCCAGCGACATGAAACACGCCTACTTCCAGAAAGTGCGCGAGATCCTCGCCAGAGAAAGCTGGTGGGATCCGAATGTGATCTATCCGGATGCGATCAACGCCGCACGGGATGTGATCCGCCACAAAATGAAGCTGTTTGGATCGACCGGGAAAGCGTCACTCTACTAAGGCCATCGAGGCGGGTTCGCCCGCCTCTTTCGCAACAAGGAAAGGGATATGGACTACCTGGGGCTGGATATCGGCGGCACAAAAATCGCGGCGGTGGTGATGGATGCGCAGGGGCGGGAAATGGCCCGTTATCGCTGCCCGACGATAAAAGCGAGCTATTCGCAGTTTGTGGAATCGGTGGTCGCCTTTATCGACCAGATTCGCCATGACAGGCAACAGTCGATGATGACCGGGATTGCCCTGCCGGGCAGCGTCTCGCCGCTGAGCGGGCTGATTAAGAACTCGAATATTCAGGTGATTAATGGCCGTGCGTTGCAGACGGATCTCCAGCAATTACTGGGGCAGACGGTGGTGATGGCGAACGACGGCAACTGCTTTGCCTTGTCGGAAGCCTGCGACGGTGCAGGGCTGCAGCATGAAGTGGTGTTTGGCATTACGCTCGGTACCGGCTGCGGCGGCGGAATAGCCATCAATCGCCAGCCGTTCGTTGGCACGTGGGGGAATGCCGCCGAGTGCGGGCATATTACCCTGCCGGGCTACAGCGGGCGGCACGACGGGCCGCCAGCACGCTGTTACTGCGGCAAAGACAACTGCGTGGAGTCGTTTGTCTCGGGAACGGGCATCAGTAAGCGCTATCAGCTTCTTAGCGGGCAACATCTGTCGGGCGATGTGATTGTGACGCTGGCACAGCAGGGGGAACCTAATGCCGTACGACAGGTGGCGCGGTTTCGCCAGCAGCTTGCCCGTACGCTGGCAACGGTGGTGAACCTGCTCGACCCTGGCGTGATTGTGATTGGCGGCGGGCTGTCGAATGCGGCGTTGCTTATCGCGAACCTGGACGCTGACGTGGCCCCCTTCGTTTTTACCGATCATTTTTCTACCCCCATCGTGAAAGCCCATCACGGCGACAGCAGCGGTATGCGCGGCGCTGCCTGGCTCGCCATTCGAACCGGGAGAACAGAATGAAACGTTCACAGATTAACTATGCCATTGATAAAGCCCATGCCATCGCCGAGACGTTCCGGGTGTGCCTGCCGGAGTTTGCGTTTTTTACCGCCGATGCCTGGCGAAAGCAGCCGCTGGAGGAGTGGTGTGAGGTGCTGGATCTGCAACTGGGCTGGGACATCACCGATTTTGGCCGGGGTGATTTCGGCAAGATTGGCCTGACGCTGCTGACGTTGCGTAACGGCGCGCTGAATTCGAGCGCGTACCCGAAGCCGTATGCCGAAAAGATGCTGCAAATTCAGCAGGAGCAGCAGACGCCGTGGCATTTTCATACTCATAAGATGGAAGACATTCTGAACCGGGGCGGCGGCGATTTGTGTATGCAGCTCGGCTGGGCGACGGATGAGGCGTTGTTTGATGAGCGGCTCACGGTTGAAGTGAGCGTGGACGGGCGGCAACGTACGTTTAAGCCCGGCGAGACGCTGGTGTTAAAACCGGGGCAGGGTGTGTGCCTGCCGCCGCGTTTGTATCACCGTTTCTGGGCCGAGAAAGCGTTTGTGCTCGGCTGGGAGATTTCGATGGTCAATAACGATAAGCGCGATAACCATTTCCTCGAACCCGGCGGGCGTTTCCCGGCCATCGAGGAGGATGAGCCCGTGAAGTGGTTGTTATGCAACGAATACGATCGTTTGAATGTGACCTGATTTTCCCGGATACATCGTAAACGCCTTATCCGGGCTACGCATCGTACCGACGCGCCAGCGGGTTTCGGTGCCTGATGCGGCAGCGCTTTTTCTCCCTCTCCCTCAGGGCTGAGAGATCCCCAGTAATATGGTCAGTTCCCCATGACCATATTACTGTACTCTTTACCTAACGTTTTCAGTGCATTAACGACATTCAGCCGCCTCAGTATTCCGGACTCATCCGCAGAACCTCAACCGCCAGCCTCACATAAGGCAGGCTCCTTTTGTCTTTTATACTGTTTGCCTGATAGCGCAGGTGGCGCTGCTTTTTCTCCGCCAGACATCCTGCCTGCCACATTCCCAGACTCGCCATGGCTGCCACGACGCTCAGTACCGCCAGACGTCCCTTGCCCTGGCTGCGGCTCAGCCTCAGTCCGAACCCGAAACGCGGGCTTTTTTCATCCCGGAAGTTCTGCTCTATCTGCATCCGGCGACTGTACAGCGCCATTATCCGGCGGCGCGATTGTCGCCGCCGGTTTCTGCCGCAGTAGGGCGACAGCCCGCCGTCCATTTTCCCGCTAAACGGTCACTTCCTCGTAATCGGTCATTATCGGTCAATTATGGCCGCGAGGATTTGTGACCGTTTGCAAAATTATTTCTGTTCATTTATTGACCGCTCGACGATTTATTGCCGCTGGCGCCACAGATCGAGCATTTAACATTTCATCTATTCATCGCTTTTTTTGACAAATATCACATGACCCGCGCCGCGCCGGGCGGACGCAGTCGCTTTTGAGGAAGCCCGCATTCCGTATTCCACGGCCTGCGTATTCTATTAAACATCGGCAAGAGGAAAAAACATGCTGCCTGTAGAACGCCACCGCTTTATTACTGAAGTCCTCGCCCAGCGCGGGCGAATCCTGGTCCAGGAGGTTGCCGAACTGTGCCAGATTTCGCTGGAGACGGCGCGGCGCGATCTGGCTCTGCTGGAAAAGCGCGGACTGTTGGTGCGTAGCCACGGGGGCGCCGTGTTCGTCGAGCACCAGCACGCGGAAAAGCAGTACGTTCCGTCGCAGATCGAACAGGGGGAGTCTTTTCGCGAGCGCAGCAATCAGTCGCCGGACAGTAAAACGCGCATCGCGAAGCGGGCCCTGCAGTTTATCGATCCGGGAGATTGTCTGCTGCTCGACAGTAGTTCAACCAGCTGGTTTTTGGCGCGGCAGCTGCCGGATATCCCGCTGGTAGTGCTGACAAACTCGCTGCATATCATCCAGGCGCTGGCGGCGAAAGCTAACGTCAGAACCATCGGTCTCGGCGGCGAGTACTCGGCCAAATACGAAGATTTTATCGGCGTGTACGCCGAGCAGATGCTGAAAGAGTTCGCCATTAACAAACTGTTTTTCTCCTGCCATAGCATCAGCCATGAGGGGGGGATCAGAGAAAGCAACGAGCACCACGCGCGTTTAAAACAGCAAATGCTGCTCTCTTCAGAACACAAAATTTTGCTGGCGGATGCCAGTAAATTCGGTCGCAGTTCGTTTGCGCGGATATGCCACTACCGGGAAATTGACACTTTGATTACCGATCGTCTGGATGATGAGGAGTTTCGACAGGAGCTGGCCTGGAGCAACGTCAACGTGATTGACGTTGCTCCTTTACCCCTACACAAGAAAACCAAAAAACAGCCGTAGCGCCGGCGCCTTCTCGCCCGGTGATTGCGGAATAAGTTGAACATCTGTGGAGAAACTACATGAAAAAGTCTGTACTGGCCTGTTTGTTAGCTTCCGCTGTGCTGTCCGTAGCAGCGGCGCATGCCGCCGACAAAATCCGCATGGGCGTGGTGGTGAAAGTGGGCGGCAACGCCTGGTTCAACGCGATGGAAGCCGGGATTAAAAGCGAAGCGGCGAAGGAAGGTATCGATGCATGGCAGGTCGGCCCCACCAGCGACGATCCGGCGCTGCAGGTTCGCGCCATTGAAGACCTGATCGCCCAGAAAGTTGACATTATCGGCGTGGTGCCGAATGACGCGAAGGTGCTGGAGCCGGTGCTGAAACGCGCTCGCGATGCCGGTATCAAAGTGATTACCCATGAGTCGCCGAACCAGAAATACGCCAACTGGGACTTCGAAATGGTCGATGCCGCCCAGCTCGGTATTAACCACATGATCGCCCTCGCTAAGTGTATGAAAGAGAGCGGGGACTATGCGGTCTACGTCGGCAGCCTGACCGTGCCGCTGCATCAGAAGTGGGCCGACGCGGCGATCGATTACCAGAAAGCGCACTACCCAAATATGCACCAGCTTGGCGATAAGTTTGGCGTCGGCGAATCCCTTGACGACACCATCCGCACCACCAACGACCTGATGTCGAAAGATCAAAATCTGAAGGGCATTCTGGCGATCGGTTCACAGGGCCCGATCGGCGCCGGCCGGGCGGTGCAGAACCGCGGTAAGAATGGCGATATCTGCGTCTACGGCTCGTTCAGCCCGGGACAGGGGATCGCGCTGGTTAACAGCGGGGCGATCAACGGCGGCTATATCTGGAACCCGATGGTGGCCGGCGAAGTCTTCGTGCGCATGGCGAGCATGATCTCCAAAGGCCAGCCGATCGTTGACGGCATGGATATCGAAGGGATGGGTAAAGTGAAGGTTGACGAAACCACCCATACCATCCTCGGGAACAAAACCGAAAGTCTCGACAAGGCGAACCTGCCAAAACTGGTGAAAATGGGGCTGTAACGATGGCGATCTCCGGGATCTTCGCAACCCAAACGACGCCGCTGATTGCTGTGCAAAATCTGTCGGTGACCTTTGGCGGTCAGCGCGCGCTGAATGATATCTCTCTGCAGCTTATGCCCGGTGAAGTGCATTGCCTGGCGGGTACCAACGGCTGCGGCAAAAGTACGTTGATTAAGATTATCTCGGGGGTCTACCAGCCGGATGACGGTTGCACCATCACCCTCGCGGATAAGAACTTCCACACCCAGACATTCAGTCGGCTTAGCCCGGAACAGGCGCGCGGCTTTGGCGTCCAGGTGATTTACCAGGATCTGTCGCTCTTTCCGAACCTGAGCGTGGCGGAAAACATCGCCTTCGATCATAACCTGCACGGGCTGATGGGCTGGTATCGCCCATCGCGCCTGCGCGACACCGCCAGGCGTATTCTCAGCGAGCTGAACTACAGCCTGGATCTCGACGCTAAAGTCTCCTCGCTGCCGATAGCCCAGCGCCAGCAGGTGGCCATCTGCCGCGCGCTGGTGGCCGATGCCCGGCTGGTCATTATGGATGAGCCGACCGCGTCGTTGACCCGTACCGAAGTCAACCAGCTGCTGCGCACCGTACATTATCTGAAGAATAAAGGTATCAGCGTGGTGTTCGTCAGCCATCGCCTGGACGAAGTGCTGGAGATTTCCGACAGCGTGACCGTGATTCGCGACGGTAAGCGCGTCGGCACCTGGCCAGCGGCGGAGGTCAGCAGCGAACGTCTCACCGAACTGATGACCGGCCTCAAGCTGGACTACCGCCTGAAGGCCGCCAACCAGAACGATCGGCGGATCATGCTCGAGCTGGACAAGCTGAGCCGCGCGGGCCAGTACCGCGACGTCAGCTTTAAGCTGCACGCCGGCGAAGTGCTTGGCCTGTGCGGGCTGCTTGGCTCAGGGCGTACCGAGCTGGCGCTGAGCCTGTTTGGCATGACCCGCCCGGACAGCGGCAAAATTTACCTCGACAGTAAACCGGTGCGCTTTCGCGGACATGAAGACGCTATTAAATCGGGGATTGGCTACGTATCAGAAGACCGCCTGACGCTGGGGCTTATCCAGCAGCAGTCGGTCGGCGATAACACGGTGCTGGCGATCATGGATCGGCTGCGCAGCCGTTTTCATCTGATCGACGAATACCGCAAAAATAAAATCATCCAGCGCTGGATCGAAAAGCTGGGGGTCAAGGTCGCCAGCCCCGATCAGGCGATCTCCACCCTGTCCGGCGGCAACCAGCAAAAAATCGTGCTGGCGAAATGGGTGCTGACCCAGCCGAAGATTCTGATCCTCGACTCGCCGACGGTGGGCGTCGACGTCGGCGCCAAGGCCAGCATCTACCAGCTGATCCACCAGCTGGCGGAAGAGGGGATTTCGATCCTGCTGATCTCCGACGAAGTGCCGGAGGTCTATTTCAATTGCGATCGCGTCCTGCACTTTAGCGAAGGAACGGTAAAAGGCGAGTACCTGCCCGCCATGATTAGCCAACAACAGCTTGCGGAGGCGGTCAATGCTTAATCTCAACCGGTTACGTCCGTCCACCAACGAGGGCTACCTGGCCTGGGTGCTGGTGGCGCTGATCGTCACGTTCTCGCTGTTAAGCGATCGCTTTTTGACGCTGCAAAATCTGCTGGACCTGTCGGAAAGCTATGCGGTCAGCGGCATTTTTGCCCTCGGCCTGTTCGTGGTGCTGGTCACCGGCGGGATCGATATCTCCTTCGCCGCCGTCGCCTCGGTCGTGCAGTACATCATTGCGACGCTGGTGATTCATTACGGTCTGGCCAGCCCGAGCGGCACGATCTTACTGGCGATCGCCATCGGCACCCTCTTCGGCATGATTAACGCCGTGCTTATCTACTGTCTGCGCATCGTGTCGATCATCGTCACCATCAGCATGCAGTCGCTGCTGTTCGGCATGCTGATGTGGTTCACCAACGGCACCAGCCTGTACGACCTGCCGGGCTGGCTGGTTACCCCGCTCCAGGTGCTGCCGTTCAACATTGGTGACCGGCATTATCAGATTGGCCTGCCGCTGGTGGTGATGCTGGCCGTCGCCGCTCTGACCTGGATTCTGCTCAATAAAACCCATCTTGGCCGCCAGCTGTTTGCGGTCGGCGGCGACCAGGAGTCGGCGCGACGCATCGGCATTCGCGTCGGCGTGCTGCATCTGTTTGCCTACGGCTATCTCGGCGCGATGGCCGCCATCGGGGGCCTGGTGCAGGTCTATCGCGTGGGGGAAGTGGTGCCGAATGCGCTGGTCGGCGGCGAGCTTGACGTCCTGGCGGCGGCGGTTCTCGGCGGCGCCAGCCTGAACGGCGGTAAGGGGAGCGTCGTCGGTACCCTGATGGGGGTCTTCCTGATCGGCATTTTAAAGAACGGCCTCAACCTGGTGGGCGTTTCCAACTACTTCATGAACGTTGTCATCGGCATGACGATCGTAGTGGCTATCACCGTTACGCACTACAAAAAACGCAAAGAAACCGATGTCGGATTCGCATGAGGAACCTGCAATGTTAAGCAAAACTAAGGGGCTGAAAATGAACGCCAGCGGTACAGGGCTACGTTTCAAAGTGGATAGCACCACGGTAGGGCTGAGTTTACTGCTGCTGGTGGTCATTATCGGCTTCAGTCTGGCGCTGCCGGGGCGCTTCTTCAGCGACTCGACTTTTCTGAGCGTGGCTTTCCAGCTGCCGGAGCTGGGGCTGCTGACGCTGGCGATGTTTATTCCGATCCTCAGCGGCGGCTTGAACCTGTGCATCATCGCCACCTCGAACTTAACCAGCCTGCTGATGGCGTGGGTATTTCTCACCTATCTGCCGCCGGATGCCAGCCTCGGTCTGCAGGCGGTATGGCTGACCCTGGCCCTGGTGGGCGCCATGGTGCTGGCGATGGCCATCGGCATGCTGACCGGCGCGCTGGTGGCCTATATCGGCGCCCATCCGATCCTGGTCACCCTGGCCACCATGACGATGGTGAACGGTGTTGGCATCTACCTTTCCCGGGGTGCGGCCATCAGCGGGATGCCTGATATCGTGCGCTATATCGGCGCCGATACCCTGCTCGGCATCCCGGTGCCGCTGATTATCTTTCTGGCCACGGCGGTGCTGATCGCGGTATTCCTCGAACGCACCCGGCTGGGAAAATATATCTACATGAGCGGCAGCAACATCAACGCTACCCACTTCAGCGGCGTGAATACCCACCGGGTGCTGATCGCTATCTACGTACTGTCGAGCATGCTCTGCGTGATCGCCGGCCTGGTGATGATGGCGCGCTTTAACTCGGCGCGCATGGGCTACGGCGACTCCTATCTGCTGCTCACCGTGCTGGCGATTATTCTCGGCGGTACCGATCCGTTCGGCGGCTTCGGCCGGGTGAGCGGCGTGGTGCTCTCGCTGGTGGTTTTACAGGTGATTTCAACCGGCCTGAACCTGCTGAACGTCAGCCCGCATTTCAGCCTGGCGATGTGGGGCGCGGTGCTGATTGTGGTTCTCGGCCTCCGATTCTTCCGCACCCGCTATATGCAAAAGCGGGCGAGCAGGCTCAGCGCGGAAAAAGCCCGGGCGGCGCGCTCCTAGACCTGCCTTTTGATGAACTAACGACACGTATTTTCAATCTCTCTGCTTTCAGGAAAACATCATGGAATACAAAATATCTCCGTCGCTGATGTGTATGAGCCTAATCGATATTAAACAGCAGCTGGCGGTGCTGAATCGTCGCGCTGATATGCTGCACATCGACATCATGGATGGTCATTACGTCAAAAACATCACGCTGTCGCCGTTCTTCATCGAACAGATCCGCCCGCACACGCCGTTGACGCTCGACGTCCATATGATGGTGGAAAACCCCACCGACTTTATCGAACCGATCGCCAGAGCCGGGGCGGACTACATCTGCCCGCATGCGGAAACCATCAACCGCGACGCTTTCCGGGTGATCAATCAGATCCGTGCGCTGGGTAAAAAAGTCGGCGTGGTGCTGAACCCGGCGACGCCGGTGGAGTTTATCCAGCACTACATTCACCTGCTGGACAAGATCACCGTCATGACCGTGGATCCGGGCTACGCCGGCCAGCCCTTTATTCCGGAGATGCTGCAGAAAATCGCCCAACTGCGTGACCTCAAGCAGCAGCACAACCACCGCTATCTGATTGAGATCGACGGCTCATGCAACGTGAATACCTACCAGCGGCTGATGGCGGCAGGGGCGGAAGTGCTGATCGTCGGCAGCTCCGGTCTGTTCAATCTGGATACGGACCTGGACCGCGCGTGGGACAAGATGCTCGATCAGATGCGTCAGGCGCGTCAGGCAGCCTGAGGGCAGGAGAGGCTATGGCGCATTTTCTCGGTGTAGATATTGGCGGTACCAGTACGCGGCTGATACTGATGGACGACCAGCAGGTCTTTCAGGGCTATCAGAAGGTGGCCACCCGCAGCTGGGCTGATCTGCCGGACCCGATCGGCGGGCTTGAACAGCTGCTTGCCGCGTACCTGCAGGGCGTCAGCGTCCCGGTCTCCGGGGTGATGCTCGGGCTGCCGGGAATATTATCCCACGACCGCAGGACGGTGCTGTCGCTGCCGTTTATCCCGGCCCTCGACGGCCAGCCGGTGGCGCAGCTGCTTACGGCGCGGCTCGGGCTGCCCGTCGGTATGGACAAAGACGTTAACCATTTGATGTGGTGGGATTTAACTCGTCTCGACGAGCTTCCCGAGGTCGCGGTGGGCGTCTATCTCGGTACCGGCTTTGGCAACAGCCTGTGGCTGAACGGCGATTTTTATCACGGGGCGCACGGCGGCGCGGGCGAGATTGGCCATATTCCTCTCAAGGATAATCTTCTGCCCTGTCCCTGCGGTAAAACCGGCTGCGTTGAAACCCTGACCTCCGGCAGTTGGCTCAGCGGCTGGGCCCGGCGGCACGCGCCGGAGACGGCGATGTCGGAGCTGTTTGTTAAGCACGGCGATCGTGCGGATTTACAGGCCTTTGTCGAGCGGCTGGCCTGCACTATCGCCAGCGAGATGAATATTCTCGACCCGCAATACCTGGTGCTCGGCGGCGGGGTGCTGGCGATGGCCGGTTTCCCGCAGGAGACGCTGCAACGTTTGATTCGTTCGCACCTGCGCAGCCCGTATCCGGCCAACGGCCTGATCATTACGCTCAGCGGCGCTTCCGACGAAACCGGCTGCCGCGGCGCCTGCCTGGCGGCGCAGCGGCGTTTTAAACCACAACAACTATCGCAGCGGCATTTTCCACTCAGGAGAGAGGCATGAATAAGGGCAAGGTGTGTGTGTTTGGATCATTCAACCTCGACATTGTCGCCGGGATGAGCCGTTTTCCACAGCCGGGAGAATCGCTGATTGCCCGCAACAGTATGATGGGCGCGGGCGGTAAAGGGGCCAACCAGGCCGTTGCCGCGCTGCGGGCCGGAGCGCGGGTACACTATATTGGCAAGGTGGGGCGCGATGATTTCGGCACTTTCGCGCGCCGCCATCTCGACAACGCGGGGTTTGACGCGGTCACGCTGTTTACCACCGGCGAATGCCCAACCGGCAACGCGCTGATTTACGTTGCTGGCGCCGATGCGGAAAACATGATTGCGGTGGATCCCGGCGCCAACCTCACCGTGACGGACGAAGAGGTTGAGCAGTGCCGCCCGGCGATTGCGGCAGCGGATATTTTGCTGACCCAGCTGGAAAACAATCTCTCGGCCATTGAGAAGCTGATCGGCATCGCCAAAGCGAGCGGGACGTTTATTATTCTCAACCCCGCGCCGTTCCAGGCGGTCCCCGACGCTCTGCTGGCGCAGGTCGATTTGCTCACCCCTAACGCGACCGAGTGTACGCTGCTGACCGGCATTGAGGTACAGGATGTCGCCTCGGCGAAGGTGGCCGCCGAAGCGCTGCACGCGAAGGGGATTAAGGCGCTGATCGTCACCCTCGGGACGCAAGGGGCGCTGCTCTCCGTGGCGGGAAAAACCGCGCTGGTGGCGGCATTCCCGGCGGTGCCGGTCGATACCACCGGCGCAGGCGACGCCTTTAACGGCGCGCTGGCATCGCAGCTCGCCGCCGGAGCCGATCTCGCTGATGCCGCTCGTTTCGCTTCGGCCTACGCCTCGGTGTGCGTGGAGCGGGCGGGCGCCGCTTCGTCGATGCCGAGCTATGAGGAGGCGCGAGCGCGGCAGACGGCAGCGGTTTAATCCGGCCTGTCCCTTCTCAGGCGCAGTTCCTGGCCAGACTTACCTTGCGGTACCGCCGCGGCGTCTGGCCTATCATCTTTCTGCAGCAGGTAATAAAGTCGGTCACTTCGCGAAATCCAACCTCGGCGGCAATCTCATCAATACTGGCGGTGGTGTTGCGCAGGAGATCGCAGCTGCGTTTGATTCGGCGTGTCAGCAGATACTCACGGATGCTGCCGCCCGTCTGCTGGCGAAATCTTCGCGAGGTGTAGCTGCGCGGCAGCTTCAATGCCCCGCGAGTTCACCCGGCGAAAATTTTATTGAGGGCTCAGTACGAGCAGCGGCTTTATAAAGGCTAAAGTGGCGTGGTCGTGGTGAAGAGCTGTTGCATGCGAGTAGCTGCTGTGCGCGAGGAGGGGAAGTCTCTGAAGTTCAATGATCGGCATGATGCACAGTCTCTCATATGGAAATGCAGGTCAGAAGCATGGCCGATAGCTGATAAGCTATCGGCCATAGAATGCGTGAGGATATAATATGACGTTTGACCGAATTCCCCTGGGCTGCGTTAGACAGACCCTCCCATTTTTCCCATTCAGCCAGTCTGGTCTCATAGGCTTTGCGGAACAGAGGCATGCCTTCGGTGCCAGGGAAAATTCGTAGCGGCGGTTGTTGCGCATCGACAATGTTAAGTATCCCCCTCTTTCGTGTGCCGCTTCTGCCCAGATATGACCAAACCCGCGTGCCGCTCCTGTGATGAACCAGATTTTCGATGCCATGGTATTTACCTCATGCGTTGAAAATGCCGCTACGTTAGTTACGGCTCATCGGGTCTGACTGAGAATGATGCGGTCAAATATACGGTCGCCCAGCCAGACGCGCATGCGGATGAGCATCTTTGCAAACTTACCGGCCGCATAGCGTGTACGCGGGTTATCGCTGCTCGCTGCACGGGATACCACCTCCGCAATGACCTCCGGAGAAGTGCCTGTACCCTGTCCGTACGTTTTTTTTATCGACATAGCCACCGTTTTCACCAGATGACCATAAGGTCCGCTGGCCGAACGCCTGACAATACTGTCACTGGCGACATCGCCGAAGCCTGTCTCTATCACTCCCGGTTCAACGATCACGACCTTTATCCCGAACCCGGCGACTTCCAGCCTGAGGCAGTCTGACCAGCCTTCCATTGCGTGTTTGGTTGCGTGGTACCATGCTCCCAGAGTGCTGTACATCTTTCCGCCCATGGAGGTGATGTTGATAATATGACCGGAGCGTCTGGCTCTCATCGCAGGGAGCAGCAGCTGCGTGAGCCGTGCTGCACCGAACAGATTGATCTCAAACTGATAACGCGCTTCGTCGATACCGATCTCCTCCACGGGGCCGTAGAGGCCAAAACCGGCGTTATTCACCAGTACATCGACACCGCCGGTCTGGGCCAGGATGGTATCCACGCCGGATACAATTTCCTTGTCGACAGAAATATCCATCCGAAGCGGCTGCGCACCAAGAATGGCCAGATCGGCCATTTTCTCAACGCTGCGGGCGGCAACGTAAACCTGATAGCCGTCCTGAATCAGACAGCGGGCAATGGCCTTGCCCATGCCGGACGATGCGCCGGTGACCAGCGCGGTTTTCTTTTCCTGAGTAAACATAGGCACCTCAATGAAGGAATTGCGTCCAGTTTGCCCGATCTAATGCCTGAACCCTCTTGCGCTACGTGCCAGAGTGCTTGCCGAAGGTGCCATGCGGGGCAGGAAGCGGGCCTTGTTCAGATAAACGGGAGTGCTGTAACGCTGATCGATAAGGTTTACGTTCTGTCATTTCACGCTGACCCGGTTCCCGATTTGATCAGCTGGTCGGAAGAGAGAACAACAACGCCTTTACTGATGGGGACTTTTTGCGTCAGCGCCCGGGCAACAGCCAGAGCCCTTACGGGTTTGTAAGCCCCGGGAAGAAAGGGAGATAACAGTCTGGCTATCGGTATGGAAATCATCTCCCCCAGGCGAACGGGTTGTCCCAGCCCTGAGCGGTAGTCAAGCAATAAAGACGGTCGCGCAATCACCAGCGAGGTTAGCGGCAGTGCTCTCAGCGCATCTTCCAGCTCTCCCTTAATACGGGTGTAAAACATGGACGATTTAGCATTTGCTGCCCCAGCGCTGACCAGTCCTATACGGCTGACCCCCGCCCATATAGCGGCCTGCGCAACGGCCAGATTTGCGTCAAAATCCACGGCCCGGAACGCCGCTTTACTGCCGGCGACTTTTATTGTTGTACCCAGTGCAAGGTAGGCTTCATCCGCATGAGGAAGCTGCGGCAGTGAGGTGAAGTCAACCAGATGGACCTGCAGCTTTGGGTGGCTGACGTTAAGTGGCTTACGGCTCAGGGCGTGAACGCAGGACACCCCGGCGTCATGCAGAAGGATCTGCAGTAACTGTCCACCAACCAGACCTGAGGCTCCTGCAAGCAATACAACGCGATTATTTTTGGGGATGGTCATGATTATCTCTTTTAGTTAGGACGCATGGTTGCCCTGACCGTTTCAGGGGTCTGGCCGGTCCAGGTCATAAAAGCACGGTAGAATGAATTCGGGTCTTCAAAACCCAGCAGGAATGCGATTTCGTATCCGGGCAGGCTGGTATTGCCCAGGTAGTGGCGGGCCAGATTTTCGCGACAGGTATTGATAAGGGAGCGAAAATTCTCCCCCTCATCCTCAAGTCTTCGCTGCAGTGTGCGTTTACTCATCCCCAGGCGCTCTGCGGTTTTCTCGATGGTGGCTTCGTTACCCGGTAGCAGCTCCAGAAGTACCGCGCGCACGCGTTCAGAGGTTGAAGCCGTTACATCCAGCTCACTAAGACGCCGCCGCAGCCCAGGCTCAAAGACCAGCCACATGCCTTCATTCATCGTCAAAAAAGGCCGCATGGCATCAGCGGCGGCAAAGCTGATGGCTGGTTTTTCACCGGGTGAAATGACCGTACCGAAGAACCGCTTAAAATGCCCGGCCTGTGCTCCTGCGGGAAGCTGCGGGAGCTGGACTTTTAATGCCCTGATTGGTTCTCGTGTTGCAAGCCGCGCGAGTTGCAGTAAGAAAGCCAGTTCAGCTACCTGCAGGGATGTGGGGATATTTGTGGCGGACAACCAGCGCGGTGAAACGGTCAGAATGCCGTTACGATCGACGGCCGTCTCCAGTACCATTGGCGCAATGAGCTGCTTATATCTTGTAAGTCGCTGTACGGCCTGCATCATATTAGTGCTGCACAGTGCGGCGAAAAGCGGCGGATCGAATACTTCAGCTGAAACTTTTGCGATAAGGGGCAGGGGAAAAGCAGGATCGTTCATTCCTGTTTCTATTGCATGCCACAAACGAACGTATTCTTCAGTATCGAGGCCACTTTCTGCCTTTGAAAAGGTGTCGTCTGGCAGGCGCGCTTTTCGCAATATGTCTGGCGGCGTAAGCCCGACGTCTTTGAGCAACGTTCTCCAGCCGATATTGAGAGAGAAGGTACGGTTACGTGCCATTTTCAGGTTCCTGACGTGAAAAATTTACAGCGATGGAGCGGGTATCATATTCTTTTAAACCTGAAGCCTGCATTCTAAATGCGCCATAGTTATGGCAAATCACGCCATCATCTGTACTGTCTGTTGGCGGACAAATTTAGGGCAAGAGATAGATATCCGTTTCTGACACGGAGCGGGCCGTCTGAAGAACGGAGGGGGCTGCTATGAGCGAAGAGCGGAAGTTTGCAATAGCTCTGCCGCCCCCGTGACAGGATAGGTGGTGTTGTCACTCACTCTATCCAGGGTACAGGTTCACCAATATAAGTGTGTGTGCAGCAGCGGCAAGTCACCACGACGTCCTTTTTCTTAATTGAAGGGTTTACCTGTTGTAGAATTCCATTCTCATCAACAAACAGACCCGGATAAAAACTGCTTTCGCCAATGCAGACTAAATCCCTTCGTTGATGCTCATGTAGCGCGACCAACCAGAATACAGGTTCGGTAGTATCAAGACGTCCACATACTTCGCTGAATATTTCATTCCACGGTTTGCCAATCTGTCTAATCAGAAAATGAAATAACGGTGTGTAGTCTCGCCCCCGCTTCTGTCTGCCATGCATTGTCTCGCGCTTTGCCAGTAGCTCATCTCCGGCTTTTTTACGATTGCGTTCCCAGCGATACTCAGCACCTGGATTATTAGAATGGTGCTGCGTAGTCGTGTTGACGCTACGATACAGTTTACGGGGCTTATTCAGTTGATGAGTACGCATAGCCTGGTCTCGTGCATCCTTTATTCTTTGAGTTAGTAATCCCTGTCGGAACTAGATTCAATAGTATTGACTACATAAAAAATGACCATACTTAAAGGCAGTCTTATTCTGCTGAAATACCTTCCTACTAACAACTACCAAAAAGTCCACACTGGAACAGAGCAAACAAGTGCCAGGGGCGAAGGTCTGCTCCTGGCACGGAGCGGCCTGACTTTAGGTGCATGGGGGCTGCGCGGTTTAACGCCGTCAGGCCCAGGCCTTAATATGCCAAATCTTCGCGAGTGGGCCCTTGAAAGTAGATAGTACTAATATGGCAACTGCGGGGTTGAGTCAGCACAAAACGAATCGTTTCCCAGACAGAACGTCCATCCATGAGACGTTCTCCCATTCTGGAATGATTATCGACAGGCGCTTCTAACCCGGTAACGTCGAAATCCGGTGGGTACAACCCGGTTACCCGTATGTTTTCTTTGGATAATTGTTTTGACAGCTTAGTTGTAAAACCGCTAAGTCCATGCTTGCTGGCAAAAAAAGCGGGATGGGCGACTGAGTCGGTAAAATTCGGAATACCGCATACGGATATAATCGAAACGATGTCAGCACCATCTGAGCGCCTTAATCCTGGAAGCAATGCCTGTGTGAGCAGAATTGAACCCGTCAGACCTGAACTGATGGTATTAAGGATCTCGGTGTTTGATTGATCGTCTACTGTCCCTGACAGCCACTGAGCGGCATTGAGAATTAAAATATCTACAGGCTTGTCTGAGTTTAAGAGCTGTGAAGAAAACTGAGAAATGGATTCGGGCTGAGTTAAATCACATATATACCCTTTTGCATCACCACCTTCAGCGGTGATGATGCTGCAGGTTTTTTCAATATCATCAACCCGTCGAGCAGAAAAACTCACCTCCACTCCCTCTTGCGCCAGCCAAACGCATAATGCCTGACCGAATCCTCCACCGCCTCCAGTGATAACTGCTCTTTTTCCTCTCAGCATAGTCATGCTTCCTTTTCGTGATGAGTATGTGTCGATGGATATATAGCATGGTGGGGTAGGGTGACATCTTCCAGTTAGTGCCATTTATATCGCGGGATACAGACTGCCGTTTGCACGTTTATCAGGGAGCAGCAACCTCCGCTTCTGGCACGAAGCGAACGTCCAGTGATAAGAATTTATATGCAGCCAGCGTGCTCGTGATTTGTCAGATGCAGAATCGGTAGTAATAAACAATGTATGTCCCCACTACAGGCGCCCGATGCCCATATCCAGGGGATAATAACGCTCCGCGCATTTCCAGCGCGGATCCATCCAGTTTTACCGCAGGATTATGCGCGCCAATAAAAAGACAAAAATACCTTTAGCTACCAGAACCAGAAGCAAGACAAAATAGAACCCTCTTTGCCTGTTTTGACCATCCTCGCTAAGCGGCAGCACGAACGGGCACATCCTTGTGTATCTGTGTGCCATGCTGACTGTGTTTTTTATCCGATGCGCGGCCGTGCTCTGCCCCCTTGCCGCTGGCTCAGACGGAAAAATAAGGAGGACTCAATGATCGTTTTATGCAAAACCTGCGGCACATCCTATGAGATAACCGACTCCCGCCCGCAGCAGTGTAATATCTGCGAAGATGAACGCCAGTATGTCCCCGCTAGCGGGCAGAAATGGATCGATTTTGACGTCCTTTGCGCGACGCACACAAATAAGTGGCAACAACACGACGGCGATCTCCTCAGCATCCGCACCGTCCCTGATTTTGCGATCGATCAGCGCGCGTTTATTCTGCGTACCCCGCAGGGCAATATTCTATGGGACTGCATTGCCACGCTCGACGACGCCACGAAAATGCTAATAACGTCCCTGGGCGGGCTGAAGGCCATCGCGATATCGCATCCGCATTACTACACCACCATGCAGGATTGGGCTGAAGAATTTAGCGTCCCGATTTACCTTCATGCCAGTGATAGCAAATGGGTCATGCGCGACAGCCCCTGGATTACCTTTTGGGAAGGCGACAGCCTAAATCTGACTCGTGACGTCAATGTGATACGTCTCGGAGGGCACTTTGCCGGCGGCTGTGTTCTGCACTGGATGCGAGATGAGGGCGTAGTGCTTTCGGGCGATATCGTTCAGGTCACCCCTGGCGCGCATGCCGTCTCCTTTATGTGGAGCTACCCTAACATGCTGCCGTTGCCAGCCGCAGCGGTCAGCGACATTATCCAGCGCCTGGGTACGGTCAAATTTAAAAAACTCTACGGTGCGTTTGAAGGAAAAGACATTACGCAAAACGCCGATGAAATCGTGCGTCGTTCAGGCGAAAAGTATATTTCCTGCCTCAGATAAACGGGCGGCTAATAACCCCGGACGAAGGGTGAGCCTGGAAAAATAGCGGCTGATCGAATGATTGCACGCCGACGTCAGCCGTATTAATGAACTCATCTAATAAACCCTAGCTAATTACCCTATCTAATCGAATAAATTGCTTTGCGTTATGCTTTTCCCACACAACAGCTGAAGGATAACGTCATGCAAACTGTAAAACTGAACAACGGTATTGAAATGCCCCTGCTGGGCTTTGGTGTGTTTCAGATGTCTGATGCTGCCGAATGCGAGAGAGCCGTTATTGATGCCATCGATACGGGATATCGCCTGATCGATACCGCGGCTTCTTACCAGAATGAAACCCAGGTCGGGAACGCGCTGAAGCAGACGGGGATCGCCCGCAACGAACTCTTTGTCACCACCAAACTTTGGCTGCAGGATACCCATTACGCAGGGGCTAAGGCGCAGTTCGAGCGCTCTCTGAACCGGCTGCAGCTGGACTACGTTGATCTGTACCTGATTCACCAGCCCTACGGCGACGTCCACGGAGCGTGGCGCGCGATGGAAGAGCTGCAGCAGGCTGGCAAAATTCGCGCGATTGGCGTCAGCAACTTCCACCCTGACAGACTGGCCGATCTTATCGCTTTCAACAAGGTCGCGCCGGCGGTAAACCAGATTGAAGTTAACCCCTTCAACCAGCAGCTGCACGCGGTGCCGTGGAATCAAAGCCGTGACATTCAGCCGGAAGCCTGGGCGCCGTTTGCCGAAGGCAAAAATGGTCTGTTCCAGCACCCCGTGTTAACGGCGATCGGCCAGAAGTATGGCAAGAGCGTCGGCCAGGTTGTTCTGCGCTGGATCTTCCAGCGGGGCATCGTTTCGCTGGCGAAATCGGTACGCAAAGAGCGCATGGCGGAGAACATCAACGTTCTCGATTTTGAACTCAGCTCTGCAGATATGCTGCAGATTGCCGCCCTGGACACCGCAACCAGCGCCTTCTTCTCCCATCGCGATCCGGCAATGGTGGAGTGGCTGACCGGCCGCAAACTTGACGTTTAAGCCACGACAAAAGAGGTACTTATTCAATGCAAACACGCTATCTGGGCAACTCCGGACTTGAAGTGTCGGCCCTCGGACTCGGCTGCATGGGGCTGAGCCACGGCTACGGCCCGGCAACGGATACCCGTCAGGCTATCGAACTCATTCGCGCCGCGGTTGAACGCGGCGTCACCTTCTTTGATACCGCCGAAGTGTATGGCCCATACCTCAATGAAGAGGTGGTTGGCGAAGCCTTAAAACCCTTTCGCGACCGGGTGGTCATCGCCACCAAGTTTGGTTTTACCTTCGGGGATGACAACCGGCAGCAGATTTTAAACAGCCGGCCGGAGCATATCCGCCAGGCCGTTGAAGGGTCATTGCGCCGTCTCAAAACGGAGGTTATCGATCTGCTGTACCAGCATCGCGTCGATCCTGAGGTCCCCATTGAAGATGTGGCCGGAACGGTAAAAGATCTGATTGCCGAAGGAAAGGTCAAACACTTCGGCCTTTCCGAAGCGGGTGCGCAGACCATCCGACGTGCGCATAGCGTACAGCCGGTCGCTGCGCTGCAAAGCGAATATTCCATGTGGTGGCGCGAGCCTGAAAGGGAGATCCTGCCGCTGCTGGCCGAGCTGGGCATTGGGTTCGTGCCGTTCAGTCCGCTAGGCAAAGGATTCCTGACCGGTTCTATCAGGGCCGGAACCTCGTTTGGTCAGGACGATTATCGCAGCACGGTGCCGCGTTTCGCCGCGCAAGCGATTGAAGCCAATGAACAGCTGGTCACCTTGCTGGGCGCACTGGCAGCCGAAAAAGGCGTAACGTCGGCGCAAATCGCGCTGTCATGGCTGCTGGCACAAAAACCGTGGATTGTTCCCATCCCCGGCACGACCAAACTGCACCGTCTGGAGGAGAATCTGGGCGCCGTGGACATTACGCTGTCTCAGGATGATTTACGCCAGGTCACGCAGGCGCTTGAAACGATAAAAATCGTCGGCGAGCGCTACTCGCCTGAGCATCAGGCTCGGGTAGGCCGTTAAGACCCTGGCTGGTTCGCCGCGCTCGGCGGGCCAGCTATTCAGCGTAGCGAAGGGCGTCGATCATTAACGCAAAAGCGGGCGGGTGCTGCTTGCGGCTGGGGTAATAAAGATAGTATCCGGGGAAAGAAGGGCACCACTCCTGCAGAACCTGAATGAGCTCCCCCGACTGGACATAACCTTCAACCATATTTTCTGGAACGCAGGCGATGCCAAAGCCAGAGAGAACGGCATCTATTCTTTCCGCCAGCAGGTTAAACGTCACCTGTCCCTCGACCCTGACGCGCAGCGGTTTGCCATCCTTCTCGAACTCCCAGTGATACAGGCCGCCGGCGGTAGGCAGGCGCATATTGATGCAGCGATGGTTTTGTAGCTGGTGCGGCGTTTCAGGCGCGGGGTTAGCGGCGAAATATACCGGTGCACCGACCACCGCCATTCGCATATCTGCGCCTATCTTTACGGCGATCATATCCTTATCCACGCTTTCGCCGAGGCGGATCCCAGCGTCAAAGCGCCCCTCAACGATATCGACAAAACCATTATCCACGACCAGTTCGATATTGATTTCCGGATATTCCCTGAGAAAGGGTTTGAGCTTCGGCCAGACCAGGCTCCGGGCGGCATGCTCCCCGGCGGATAAGCGGATATTACCGGAGGCGGTGCCGTTCAGCTGAACCAGCGACTCCAGCTCCTGCTCGAGGTCGGCAATGCGGGGCTCAAGGCAGGCAATAATTCTTTCACCTGCTTCGGTAGGAGCCACGCTGCGGGTGGTTCGGGTCAAAAGGCGGATGTTTAGCCGTTCTTCCAGCGCTTTCATCGCGTGGCTAAGCGCTGACTGGGAAACGCCAAGCTTACCCGCGGCTTTGGTAAAACTTCGCTCTCGTGCCACCACAAGGAAGATTTGGAGTTCGTTGAAGTTTTCTTTGAGCATTGGCGGTTTCCTTATTGAAACATTCCCCCCAAAGAGAACTCATGAAGGGCGTTCATAGACACAATCATTTTAGCCCTGTTACTGACAATAATGATAATTGATATTCTATCCCTATCAAAAATATGTCTGAATTATCAGAAGGTTTATTATGAAAATACTCGTTGCCGGCGCGACAGGAAGTATCGGACTTCACGTCATGAATAGCGCAATCGAAATGGGCCATCGGCCCGTGGCGCTGGTCAGAAATCGGCGTAAGGTGAAGTTGCTTCCTCGCGGAAGCGATATTTTTTACGGCGACGTTTCGCTGCCCGAAACGCTGAACGATGTGGCGAAAGATATTGATGCCGTTATTTTTACGCTCGGTTCAGATGGGCAGGGGCGTATTGGCGCCAGGGCGATAGATTATGGCGGCGTGCGTAATATCCTCATAATGTTTAAAGAGAAGCCTGTTCGCATCGCTTTAATGACCACGATTGGCGTCACCGAGCGGCTCAGCACCTGGAATCAACGCACCGAGGTTCATGACTGGAAAAGGCGCGCCGAGCGTCTGGTCAGAGCCAGCGGTCATCCCTATACCATCGTCAGGCCGGGCTGGTTTGATTACAACAATGATGATGAGCAGAGGATCGTGATGCTCCAGGGCGATCGGCGCCACGCCGGAACGCCGGATGATGGCGTGATATCCAGAGCTCAAATCGCCCGGGTGCTGGTGAGCGCCCTGACCAGCGATGCGGCAAAAAATAAGACCTTCGAGCTGGTGGCCGAGCAAGGGCAAGAGCAGGCGGATCTCTCGCCGCTGTTTGCGGCTCTCAAGAACGACAGTCCGCAAAGAAACGAGGGAGTCTTAGATATGGACAATATGCCTCTCAATGAAGAGCCAGAGTGCGTGATTAACGAGCTAAACCTGTTGTCCAAACGGGTCACATCGATTTAATAACCCTGACAATTTTGTCATATAGCGGTCAGTCTTATGACAGCTTCGATCTGTATATTTAAATATACAGACGCAGGACGTTCCTCCTGATCCGAGTCCAGTTTCAAACATACAGTTTATAAGAGGTATTGGATATGAAAACACTGCTTATTACCACATTACTCATGGGATTCATTTCAGTAAATGCCGCATCTGCCGCGCAGGAAATAAACCATGCCGACGGCAAGGAGAAAATTGGCGTAGTTTCGGCCAGCAACGCCTATACGCTGGATGACTTATCGAATGCGCTTTCTCGCAAGGCAGATGAGCAGGGGGCAACGTCGTTCAAAATCCTGTCAACAACAGGAAATAATCGGCTGCACGGCGTAGCAGAAATCTACAAATAGATCATATGTATCCTGAGAAGGATGATGTCATATCATAACCCTTGCATAATGAGCGTCTATTTATGTTCAAAACAGAAGACATCATCGATGAGATAAGCCAATGGATTGATTCAAACTTACATAAACCGCTGAGGATCGAGGATGTTGCTGCGCGGGCGGGCTACTCTAAGTGGCATCTTCAGCGGGTATTTTTCCAGGTTAAACGCATTAGCCTTGGCAAGTATATTCGCGATCGGCGCCTCTCCCGCGCGGCAAAAGACCTTGTAGAGACCAACGACACGATAATGGAAATCGCCTTTAAGTATGGTTTTGATTCTCAACAGACCTTTACCCGAGTTTTTTCAAATAACTATAGCTTGCCGCCGCTCAGGTACCGGAAGCTTAATAGCGTCACGGATTAATCTTCCTTCTTATCAACGATATTCTTCCGGCGCTGCTTCAATTAATTATTTAAGCGCGCGTAATAACCATACCCCGGTTTAAGATAAAACCGCCAGGATATTATTGTTAAATTTCTCGTTCAGTCCGCTACGTTCTCCGTCTATTACGTTCTCATCGCCTTTTTAAACGAATTGGTTATTTTGTATATCCAGTTCCCGCTGGCCTGAGATAAAGACAGATATCCTGTTACCAGGAGCCGAGGATCTTATTTATGCCACTCAGGGCAGATTGACGCACCCTGATGATGATTACGCCGGCATCCAGCCGCCGATAGGGGCTGGATGTCAGCAGCATACAATCGTCGCCGATTAGTTATCGCACTTACCCGGTACCGCTAGCTTAACTTCCGGTTTGGAAACGACGCGCATACCTTCGCTTTCAGGAACCTGTTCCAGCCCGGCTCCGCCGACGAAAACGCCCATTTTAATGTACTGGCGAACAAAGTAGTTCTTGCCCGGGGCGATGTTGAGCGTCAGGTTATTTGGTGAGAACTCAGATTCTGTCCCCAGCGTATGCGGCTGGCTGGCCGATATTTGCTGATAGAAAAAGACCCTGTCGGCGGTCTCTCCGAGGCAGCGCCCATCCAGATAAACGTCTTTTTTTAGCGCTTTTCCGACAAAGCTGTCCCTGTACACGTAGAGACCGGCCTTACCGCTTTCCGGCGCGGGGAATGATTTAGCCGTCGCATTTTCAGCATTGCTGGCTAAAGGGACCGAGGCGCAGCCGCCAAGAAGAGCTGAAGAAAGAATTACCGCCGCGAAGATTATTTTATTCATTGAATTCTCAGAGGGTTAAAGAAATTGGGATCAGAATAATCCTGTTTTTAAAGTGTGTCACCTCTGAAATATGGTGTAACAAAGTGTGATTTCAGGGTGGAGTAGCGGATAAAAAATGGACGGATGTCAGGGAATAGGCAGGGGCGCATTGAGGCGTGGCTGCGGCTTATTGCCGTTCAACTCGATAAAACGAACGTCTTCGTTTTGCATGGGGATTCAGCTAAAGTAGGAGCAGAAAGGATCAACGCGGGGCTAAAAGAAGGTAATGATGCTGATTTATGACGTATTTGGCCGACATATAGGGGTTCAGCGCGAAGGTGAACGCTGGCTGGTATTTCGTGCTGACCTGACGGAGCGAAAGTTTTCCCGCCTGTATGAGGTTATTATTCCCGACGATCTTACCGAAACCGAGATTCCCGGCTGGCTGGATGATATTTTTCACGAGGCGGCAACGGAAAAGCATCCCAACGTGAGGCGGATTGAATAATAAAGGCGGCTTTGCCATAACAATCCTGCCATCCCTGGAAAGGGCAAAAAGGCAGCTTTAACGTTAAAAAAAGCAAATAGACGTAGCGGTGTCTGAATGATTTTTGAGGGAGGAGGGGAGAGGGGAGATAACAGAAAACTAACCTACGGCCTTCACGGATATGTTGCGATACCAATGAGGGCCGGGAGTAGCCGATGTTACGCTGGTTTTAGGCAAATTTTTTCATCAGTAATTTTCGCGTCGCATCTCTTAAATCATCGTTCACCCGATTGGATGCAATAATCACCCTTAATGCTTCTTCACTTGCCCCTGCGGCAATAATTGCCCTCGCTTTACTGGTGCGGCTCCCACCGCTTTTTTCCGTGTACCCTTCCTGGGCATGCAGCAGTTCAATAAGGTCCGCGCGTGAAACAGCTGCGCTGGCAAACCTGTCGTAATACGTCACAAAGCACCCCATACCAATCGCTTTAAGGTAGGCGCGTAATTTTTCGTCGTCCATTGAGAAGCCCTTACCGGAAGATTTGCGGGAATTGTAGCTCCTCGAAGGCCATTTTAACCAGGGGGAAACTGAATGGGAGGCTGTATGACCACAGCCAGCTTGCTGGAGCTGGCTGGGCGAGCCTTAGGACAATAGCGGCCATAAAGCTGCGGCTGGGATACCCGCCGTCGAGAGATTGCATCATCAGCCAGGTCGCTATGGGGGGATTTATCGATTCTTATAGGTCAATGAAAGACGGGTTTTAAGTTTTATTTATTGATTTTAAATGATTTTTTTATGGTGCCGATAATAGGAGTCGAACCTACGACCTTCTATTCCAACGACTGGCTGCGCAAGTCATTGATTCTTCGAATCGAATGCGCTGTCACTGATAATCGGTACTAACACAACCAGTAGTAGTTGCCCCTGAATCTTAGATCGGGGTGAACATGAAATACAAGCCGAATGCGTACTTAGTCAGAGAAAGATCATCGTGTTATGCGGTTAAGGTATCTTTGCCGCTTTATATGCGTTCCCTGTTTGGGAATCGAACAGCGTTCATGCGTTCAACTGGCACGACAGATATCAGAGAAGCCCGTGTCATTCGTGACCGGATAATGTATGAGTTTTTCACCATCCGTGATCGGCTGAGACCAAAACCGCAGGGAGGTTATGTTGATCGCGTTCTGAACGAACTACGCCAGGTTGACCAATACGTCACCCAAAATGCGGGGATCGACTTCGCCACTGCTCGTGTGTGTCCTTCCCTTATCCAACTGCGGGATGAATTCATTGTCCAACACAGTGACAGGCGCAAGCTGTCTACTCTGAGCAAGTACATCAAGGCCGTGGAGGTGTTCACGGCACATTTCAGGTGCAAAGATTTCCGCCTGCACGAGATCAATAGAACGATGGTGACTGACTGGCTCGACAACGCCAAACTTGAACGGGCGACACAGACACTGGCAAATTATTTGGGCTGCTTGTCTCAACTGGTGGCGCTGGCCCAGAACCGCTACCACGACGCGCCAAAGGAGAACGTCTTCACGGCTCATAAACTGGATGTGCGACATGATCGCGAGAGTTACGAACCATTCAGCGGTGATGAACTGTCTCGGGTTGTGGGACTGCTTGATCAGGAAATGAAGGCCGTCGCGTTGGTGGGGATGTATACCGGGATGCGGCTTAATGAAATCTGTTCGCTACAGATCGACAATATCAAAACGGTAGAGGGGGTTTGGTGTTTCGAGGTGACGGAGGGCAAAACGCGCAATGCGGCCCGGCAGGTTCCCATTCGTAGCAAGTTACGGACTCTCGTTAAACAGCTTATCCAGAACAATCACAGCGGTTTCCTGTTCTACCATGCCAGCATAACTGAACGTGCCGACGGCAAGCGCTCTACCTGGCACACACAGCGTTTCACACGGGCTAAACGTAAGGCTTTGGGAGAGGAAGGGACTGAACGGAAGGTATTCCACAGCCTGCGGGGGATGTTCATCAGCCAGCTTGATCGTGGCGGCGTTCCAGAAGACAGGATCGCGCTGATAGTAGGTCACGAGAGAGGAAAAACTGAATCATTCCGCACCTACAGCCAAGGGGCCAGCATGAAGGAGCTTTCTGGTTATGTCGAGTTGGTAAGTTACGAATTTCACCCTTAGAGCTACATTGCCGCCATTAAGATGGCGGCAAACTAAGGTGACAACTTACCCGTCGTATCGTCCCCATTTCGCGATACCAGCGCGAGCCTCAACTTCTCCTTCGCGGCTAACCAAAGAGTCAGCGAAAGCCAAGTGTGCATTCATGTAAGCATCGAAATCTTTTGTAGGAACACCGTTTTGAAGAGCACGGCTCCACCATGAGTAAACGACAACCAATTTTCCAAGCTCTGGATCTTCATTCTTGAGCCGCTCAATACCACCATCATTATGAGCAACAGCCCAACCGAAAGCCTTAGAAAAATCGCGGACTTTGCGTGGCTGCACACCTGAGGCCAACTTTTTATGCTCTTCTGCGTGAATCTTTTGATCACCCGGCTCATCAGGAACATACGTTAATCCACAGATTCTACATGTAGTCATGTCACTATCCTTTTTAAGTTTGATCATTACACCCAGAGGGTAAAACGATTACATGATTTGGGGAGTTTATCCAGATCGGAATAGAACAACAGGCATAAAAAAACCGGGCAGGTTTACCCTGTCCGGCCTTAGTGTTTGGCATTGCTATCGCCTGCTTTGCAGGCTGCTAAAAACGCGGCTGCATCTTTCTCTGACAATGTGGCGAGCACATCCCGCTGCTTCTTGAGCGCTGCATAATGCAAAATCGCCTGTTCGAGTCCAGATGTCGCTACCTTGCTGAGGAAGGTCGAGCGCTTAACGCCCAGCTTGCGGCAAAGGCCGCTGATATTTAAAATTCCTGCATCATCAAGCGTCTTAACGCTGACGCTCAGAAGCCTGGTTTGGGCCACGCCCATAATGTCGATCTTCATATATTTACCTCTCCAAGTGAACAAAGAGGACGGCAATCACCGCCCAACTTCTTTACCTCGCCTGATTACGACGCATCGTTGGTGATAGCCGTACAAAGGTCAGGGCGGAAGGCCACAGGCAGCAGGCTGAACTCACTGGACAGCGTAATATTCTTATACGCATCGGTGTTGGAGTAGATTCGGAAATCCACCACGTCAGCGAAGGCAAGCTCCAGATTGCGGCTGGTTGGCCCGACAATGTTTGTCCAAGCTCCAGACTGACCACTCAGAGGTTTATCAAACACTGGCACCAGATAGCCCTGATCCGCGCCCACACCGTAAAAATCGGTATCGCTCATCTCAACCACTGTGACGGAATCCAGCACGAAATAACTGAACGCCGGGTTAATCTCGCGGTTGAAAACCAGACCCTGAGGATCAAGCACACCATACTGTACGAGCTGGCGCACGCTTGGATTGAATCGCAGCTTTTTGAACAGGTTGGAACCCGCAAACAGGTAAATGCCTTTGAGCTGAGAGGCCAGGCCACCCGCACGGCGCTTCATTTTGCTAACTTCATCAGATAGCGACTCTAAAGGATCAGCAGCAACACCTGTGTAAATTGTTCCGGTGCTCTGTTCAATGCCGAACTCATCAGACCAATCGAGGATCGGGCCGTCCTGGGTATACTGCATATCGATCACGCGGTGGCGAAATAATGCCTCAGCAAATGCCTTCTCTTTTGTGGCGGCGAAGCGCTCGTAATGAGCCAGCCCCTTTGCGGTCACAGCATCCAGCACGCTGGCTTGTAGAGGAGATCCGATTTTACGGTATGGTTGCACGTCTGCTGCCGTGATCACATCCTGAGTAGGAAATAATGGCAGTTCAATCAAATGGTTAGATGCATTAGGCTTCGGCGTGCTGCCCCACTGAGAGCCGAAACGCATACCCGCAGGTGCCACGGTGTCCCCCATCTGGGCCAGAATATCCACGCTGGTCTTAAACTGGTCGGTGGTATCTCGCTGGAAAATCCCAAGATTGGTCAGGATGCGGTTACGTGTCGGGATATTGGTAAATGACGCAGAATAATCTACGTATTCGAAATTGGAAGAAAGAGCCATAGTTTTGATGTCCTTATCAGTGGGGTTATTTGTCAGCCAGTGCAACACGAATGTTGCCGTTAGCAGTCAGTGCAGCAATAGCAGCAGCGCCAGCAGTCTCACCCATAACGGCAATCACTGTTTCAGCACGGATGTAAACGCCACGGTCAGCTACGATGATGTTTGCATCAGAACCGGCGCGATGATGACTTAGAACCAGCAGAGCATCAGAGCCGGAGGTATACGCGGTGCCATCAGACTTGATGACAGAACCCGGCTGAACCTCGACGGCGAGGGTTGGAATATTCACGACACAACGATCAAAATTGCCGTCTGCGTGGTACGTAATCACGTCGTTATACGTGCGTTGGGTTTCACCCATTTTCATAATGTCACTCCATAAAGTTTTGTTGTCGGCCTACAGGCCGCATGGTTTCTGTGTTCGTCAAATCTGACGATATGCAGGTGAAAAAGAGGCCGCACGGTGGCGACCTTCTTTTATTTGGTAGTTCTGTATCAGCCCAGACGGGAGATTATTCAGCCCGGATTCAACGGTTTAACGCGGCGGCGTTAACGGCAATTCGTGCCGCTGTATCATTTCAGAAAAAAGCAAGGCGGCAGGAGATACCACCCCGGAGGACAATAGACAGGTACGCGTTGTGCGTTGTTATTGTTATTTTTCTGAGAGAGAAAGGAGGAGCGGCAACGGCGGCAGGAGACCAATCGCACCGCCGTGCGCTCGATGCCGTTTTATGTCCGGCAGACAACCCGAGGAGGGGCAAACCCATATCGTGGTTGGCGTACCACAACAGGAGAATAAATGGCGCTGGGAAGTGATGAGGCTGCATACTCATACATTATCGAAGGCCAGCGCCTGAGAGGAGATTAAATGCGACAATTGGCAGTAGTACGCAGTAGACTCTTTCGAATCCATTAATCACCCTATGTTAGTATTTTACCATACATCGCCAGATTTCACAACAAAAATGACGATTGCTTATTGACTTTAAGTTCATATTGTGAATTAAAAGAGATTCTACCTTCAATCATTCGTCCCTTTAATCGGTGTTGATTCGATAATGTGCGAATAACGTTCAGGGTCTGAGGCGACCACCTGTCGGCATTTCTCCCGCGCTAAGCGGAGCATTTCCGGATCAATCTCGTGGGCCTGGAAACCACCTGCCCCAGCACCCAGACTCTTTTTGATCCTTGCGGTTTTCTGCTTGCTGTCTCTCACTGGCGCTGGCTTCGCAGACGGTTTCCAGTCCGGGTTAGACTCAAGAAAACGACCAACGGCGGCGCAGACTGCTTCCTGGCGCTGGGCGTCCTCTATCTCTTCGACCGTCCTTCCTTGAAGCACGGCGGCAATGCCGTCTCTGACTTTTTGCAATGTTGTTTTCATTCTTATGATTCCTGTACAGGGCCAGCCCATCACAGGCGCAGCGATACGCCAGCCACGTAACGGGCAGGTAGGGTAAGATTTCTAAGAGGTTCAATTATGGAACTATCAGGCTTTAGCTGTCGTGCCTGCGGCTTTTCTAACGCGTCTCACCGGGTTAATCTGGATCGGTTTAAAACGGCTTGATGCCTTCCGCTCACAGACTTTCCGATACTCCTCATAGAGCGGGTCATCTGCTGGCGGCAGACGTGAATTGATCGCGGATTCAGCAACGCCATTCTGTCGGAGAGACATCACCACCCAGTACAGCGACAATCCCAGCGCCGCTGTGATATCGGCGAGCGGTGCACCTTCATTGAATGAGGTCAGCGCCAAACGGGCATTGGTGTGTTCGTTCTGTTTGGCAAATCGCCTGCATTTTGCGTTATATGAGTTTTCAAATAATTCCATAACACGATCCAGCGGCAAACGCAGCAGCAGCGAGACACGTTGCGGGGAGTAGCCTGCAATGAGGAGGATTTTGCATTTCCGCATAACATCCAAATTTCGCGCGCGGTTTTTAAACAGGCGGGTTAAATCGGGTAGGTCGGGGAGTGGTTCGGCGCTTACGCCGTTGCGGTCATCATTAGTCATTATTCCTCAGCATAGCGATAACGGTTTATAGCATTCGTCGATCTCAGTGGGCGGAGTCACTTCGACTTTTTCCCACACTAAACGGCAGGCATGATGCCAGTCAGTCGCGCCAGCAGTGAGCGCCCATTTATAGGCGTTCTCAGACAGGCGATTCTTAATAAAGGTGTCACCCTGCCAGGGGAATGGCCTCTGCTGACTCACCTCATGATTACCAGCGGCGCGATCATCGCTGCTGCCGTCATCGTCAGATGCCATGCCAGATTGCTGTTCAGAATCATCCGGGGCAGGCTCAGGGGCAAGGTTAACACTCGGATCAGCGGTTGCTGCCTGCTCTGCCTGTAGTTCTGCCTGCTCATGACCATTTCCATCTCTCTGTTTATCCTCGGATTTTTGTTTCGTTTTCCCTCGTGGCTTTTTCTTCTCCAACGAGCGGATCAACATTCCCTCAGCCAGTAGTCCACCGCTGATTGATGCTGAACCGTAGAAAAGTAAGTTGTCCGCGATCTCCTCCAGGGGAATCACTGTGTGGTAATAGCGATCATAGCCGCGCTCATCCTTCCCCCGCTTGTCTGAAATAACCAGCCCGATAGCGTTTAACACGTCCAGCCATTTTTTAACTGTCCGGCGATCAGTATTCTGAAATTTCAGTCCCATGCTCTCCATCGACTCGAAGAACTCCAAGTCCTTTGCGGAGTAGCTCGTGTATTGATCACGCATGTAGCCGTAGAAGCTGGCGACTTCGATGCGGTTTTTTATCTCCTCCCCGGTATCACGGCGCACAACGTGCGTTGCATACTGGAGGCGTTTAAAAACCGTGATGTATTTTTCTGTCTCTGTGGTCACTATTCCCTCGCTGGTTATCTGTTTGGTTATCTGAATCTGTCTTTTCAATGATCTTTGCTGCTATTTGAAGCAGTTCACTGCACATTTTCGCCATTGGCATGTCGCGGCGGTTCGCTTCTCTCAGCAACGTTCGGTACGTCTCATCCGGGAATGAGATATTCATGTTCAAGTCTCCTGTTATTTCCATAGGACGGAAGATTGCGTTTTTATCTCTCGCGCCTGTAGCTGTTTCGCCATATTCCGGCACATCGTCGAGATTAGGCCAGCGATGGGAACGTTACGCGCAGCGGCGTATTGGCGGAGGATTTCTAATGTCTCATCATCGAGGTGAATTTTCATGGCTCAGCCCGTCGTTGCCATATCCGGGACTGGTTCACCCGTCAGCTTCTCCAGCTCGCCAGCCGCCTCAACCATTTTCAACAGCAGCACCTGATCATTCATCAGGCCGATGCCCTGCTTCGCGTAGAACAGACGCCACGCGGTGAGCACGGGCTGGATGATTTCGATCACGTCGCGGCCTTTTGCTAATTCAGCGCTGTAGGGTTTCAGAGTCGTGCGGACAGTGCGTGACGCACGGGCATTACGTTTCAGGCGGAGCTTATGCTCCTTGAGCAGTTCGAGCGCTTTAGACGTGTTCCGCTTGTTGGTTCCGACACGATTGATGAATCCGTATAGCGCGGTTTGCGTTGTCTCACCGTGAATGATCGCGTTGAAAATTTTCTCAGCATTTTCCACACCGAAGTCGATTTTTGCTTTCTTCAATTTATTCCTCCATGTAGTTGATTTTATGGCGGTTGATTATGTTCACGTCGCCTCATTGTTATAGATATTACCATCATAAGTTAAAAATTGCAATGATTAACTTTTTGTATTTATACAGAAGTCAATAATAATTTTGTAAATTGCGTAGTGACTCGGAAACCAGTCATCAGACGCAAGCGCCATGAAACGCTCTGTATCGCGTCTTGCTGCGTTATAGCGTTGATGTAGTAATCGGCATTACCAAGAGTGTTTAAATCGCTCCACGGGCTTCCTGTGAAGTCTGTGGCGGATTGGCATGGTATTTGCTTAATGATGTTTGCTTATTATGCCCCGGCCCACACTCTCGCCGCCCCCATTGACTCTGCGGGTTACACTCCTCGTGACAATGTGTCCAAATTACTGCGCGGGCTGTCGCCCTTGCTGCCCAAAAGGTGGCGGGCCTCTCCCGGTCAGGGAGAGATTAGCCGGACACCGCATGGGCGATGCATATCGCGGAGCGTGGAGCGTCTGCGACTGAACAGAGAGACCTACACAACTGGCTACAGCCAGACACAAAAAGAAGGTTTCTTCTTTATATGATTAAGGTACAAAGTTTGTACATGACTGGGTTTTAGATCTTATTCTTGATTTCACTTGTTTACTGATTAGTGTACAAACTTTGCTAAAAGCCATGTACAAACTTTGCTAACGGGTGTTCCTGGGTCGCCAACGACCACTTACCTTTCCTCAGTGGTGGATTCCATTAGTAAAGATCCTTAACCAATGGATGTGGAAATTACCGGAGACAACATGATGTCCCCCCCCCCGGTGGGGATCATCACATCTATTCTAAGATATCAACCACCAATTAATAGAATTATTCTATTAATAAATATCAATTAATAGCCATTAAATACCAATAATTTCCACACTTCAGGGAAAATCTGTGCTAATAGCGCGCGAGGATGTGAGCAAGTTATGACCTTCGCTATGGTGGAAATCATACAACGGTATGACCTGAGCGCCACGGCTGGCGCGGGTTCGTCAATTCTGTCTGTCGATATTGCAGGCTCGCCTGTTCATCGCGGTGCTAAACCGAATCCATTAACAGCACCCAATTTCGTTGAAAAAAAAATTCCTTCGCCAAAAAACCAGAAAAGATGAGAATCGCCTCGGTTTTCAGCCCGATTTTCAGGCTCACGGGACGCGCTCTGGAGGGCGCTTCGCTTGTGATAATCCTGATTCAGGTCGCGACGGTAAACGCCGCTAAGGGCTTCTGATGAAGCGTGGAAGGCATTACCGGATGGTGGAGGCTCGGAGAATTTCAGGCAATAAAAAACCCCGCCGGAGCGAGGTCAGAGAGACAAGGTGAAATACGGTATGCCTGGAAGGCTTACACCGCTGGCCTTAAACGGTAGAAGGTAGCCTTGCTGATAGACAATTCAGCCATCACCTCCTTAGGAGTCATGCCTTTTTCAAGCAGTAATTGCACATCCTCGACGGTTGCCTTATTAGGCCTACCGCAATGGACGCCATCATTCTGAGCACGTTTAATGCCAGCGGTTCTACGCTCTGCGATCAAATCCTTTTCCAGTGAAGCCAGTCCAGCCATCATGGTGAGCATCGCTTTACCCACTGCCGTTGACAGGTCAAACCCTTCGCGCAGACTGATAATCTTCGCGCCTTTGGCCTGGAGCGCCTCAACAGTAGAGAGCACATCGATGGTGTTACGGCCTAAGCGGTCTATACCAACCACAATCAATGTATCACCTTCGCGAATGTAAGCCAGAAGGTCACCGAACCCTTTACGCTCTGCCGCCTTCACACTGCCACTTGTGGCTTCATCGCAGTACCACTTGCTAACCTGGTAACCAGCCTCAGCGATCTGTTGCTTCTGGTTCTCTACCGTCTGCTCGTTGGTAGACACACGCACATATCCAATGATTGATGTCACAATCAATTCCCTGTCTCAAAAGTAAGTCTCATTAATATAGTAGTCTCAAAAATAAAAATCAATCTTTTAAGACATTCTTAGGGCGCATTCTTCCGTTAAGTAAAATCGTCTCAAAAGGAAGTCCTTTTAAGACTGCATGGTAAAGGTTATGCAGCCAGTCTGATGAACCAAGCGGCCAAGAACCGTGAGAGGTCTCGATGTCCCTGATACGAAGATATTTTGAAATTTCTGTTGACTTTTCCCGGGGAGTGTGAGTGTCCGTCAGGCAGATCAGTTGATGTGTAGGGGTATTTTTCCGCGATGGCTGGGGCTGTCCGTCTAACAGTGCGCTCTGGGAACCAACGATATTTGCCAGCCCTTTCACACTGGAAGCACCCCGCGTTGCGATTTCGCGCCGGGGGCGAAGGGTAACAGTGCAGATTAACGCGGCATGAGTGGCAGAAATGCGGTGCGTTTGATGTGCAGAACGCGCCATAATCACGGGGGATTAAGGCGCAATCAAGCCAACCTTTGTGCAATCCTCTGGACTGTCCGCAATGGTACTTTCAGCCGTTCGGCAATCTCTTTTGGCGTTGCCCGTTTACGTTCATAGAGGTCGATAACCTGATCCAACATTTCCGCATCATAGATTGTCGGCCTGCCCGGAACGCTACCCCGGTTGATGACGTGCAACAACAATCCAGTGTCAGCACAATTGACGGTCTGCCTGATCTCCCCCTTGCGTGGAACGCTTCGGAAGATGACAACACAGCAGGCCATAGGAGCACGGTTATTAAATCTCTTTTGCTTAGTACCAAGCGCAGCTTTGAACCGCACATTACGAGACAGGAAACGGATTTCGTGAGCATTCGGGTTCATCAGAATGAGTCTAAGCCACCATTTGGCCTGTGTTCTCACTGGGATCAGAAAGCAGGTCACCACCGCTTTGTGAGCATGTTCAATGAATGATGGGATCTGGCTGTATGGTGGGTTGCACCATATGGACGATTCAGCACACCAATCTTGCTTCAATGCGTCTTCTGCCTCAGTCCAGAATCTGGGGCATAATGCATTCTCAGCACTTGCCGCTGCATCCAGAGTAAAGCTAAATTCTTTATTCAAGCCACGGAACAATGACCAGGGCGATTGCCAGTTGTCATTACCTCCGCGACTCTTGCCTATGGATAAATGATGCATCAACGTCTGGAATCTTTCAGGATTACGGAAAGCAGCCACCACCAACGGCGACGCAGCCAACTAACATCACTGAATAGCTTCCCGTCCGATGTCTTCACATACACACCACCACGATGATGTACCTTGTTATGGTATGCCTTATTGATGAATGGCACTTTCAGGATCATTTCATCACGGGCTTTCAATCGCCGCGGCAACATCGGGCTGATCATATATTCATCACAATGTTCGTTCGAACTATCGCTGAGGTGCCCGCTGGCTGTAACTACACCAGCCGAGCTTAACGTCACGTCGTGAGCGCTCTTGTTATAAACACTAATCCGATCTTCGTACTGGTCACATCCTAAAGACAGCTCCAGTGAAGTCTTCGATTTCAAAAGTTGGTGCAAAGGAAAAACAATTGCAGCCAATGCTGCAATTAATCCGACAAACAAAGTCCCATTGTCAGTATCCGATAACCAATTTATCAAAGTTCCATCCCCTGAGAGCTAAGATAATCAGCAATACTTTGACGCTGCGAGTAAGTCAATTGGAAGTAGGAATCGAGTACGCCTACGACTTGTACGGCATTATCCGCATGAACAGAACCAGGGGCATCAGGAGGAAGCGAACCAGCGAGGATGATTGTAAAATAGCCCGAAGATATGGATAACCTAAGGAAGCAACCAGGTATGAATTCGTAACGTTCACTCATAACCACCTCATTTCATGGACATTTCTCTCAAAGAACACATTACAAATTTTACCCTCCCACCGCATTTCAGATTAAATGAAAATCTCATCGCAGTATTACAAGGGTTTAGGTATTGTAGAATGTAGAATAATACTAAATTTTGTTCAATCGGAGAAAAATATGGCCTCAGATCATTTTGTGACATTCTGGCTATCCAAGAGTGATCTTCCGTATTTTATTGAACCACACGAATTTTATGTTTCAGAAGCAAGACGTAGGCTTTTATCGCAGTTCGAGGATTTGGATAAAGAAGCGGAAAAAAGAGAAGAACAATTCCTCGAGTCATCCGCTGAACATTTTAACCCTGATTATGATGATCCGATGGCGGCTTATGAGCAAGCATATCAAGAAGGGGTCAGCTATGTATGGTCTCTGATGGAGATGCAAAACTCCGTATTGTTGGCTGTAACAGCTGGCATGTATCACCAGTTTGATAAAAGGCTGCGAGAACATACTATAAAAGAGTTAAGTCATTGGTGTGAAAGAGATATCATTACTCCTCTGATTTGGGGTTTCACATTCAATCAAATGATTCAGTTCCTTGAATGGATTGGACTCAGAATCAACGGAACAGAATATGGTGAAAAGATCAAAGCCTGTAATTTGCTCGTGAATGTTTACAAGCATGGTGATGGAGAGTCTCATCAAACCTTATCATTAGCTCATCCAGAGTATTATCCTCATCCTACAGGACTTCGAGGTATTCAGAATGTACCGAACCATGATGATCTCCAGATCACAGAAAAGCAATTTGTCGAGTTTGCCGACGCAATAACAGCATTTTGGAAAGCAGTCCCAGAATATTGTTATTCGTCTGATCTCACTGATGAGCCAGAGTGGCTAAATCCGTTGGTAAAAAGAGTCAAAAATAAGAATGAAAAAAGAAATACCGATCATAAAACACCATGACGGTTACTCAGGCCAACGCAGCCTGAATTTTCATCAGCTATAACGACCAGCATAGGTCCATGATCTGCCTCTTTATGGTTCATAGCAATCAGATAAATTTCCTGGCCTCTGCGACCATCTTTAACTCAGCCTCCTCGGCCTTCTTCCGTTCAAGCCAGGCTTTACCTTCCGGTGTTGCCAGAAACTTACGAGCGTGAATTTTACGGTTGTTGCGTTTGGTTGCTGCTGCATTCTTCACCATGATTGCCTCCATATCGGCCCGCCGTAGGGCCACAAAGGCAGGCTATAAAAAAGCTCACTGAGAAGTAAACCTGCAAAATGTCACTGAAAACGGGTTCGACACCCAATAAGTGACCATTACGTGCCGTGTTGGGCACATAAGGAAAGGCGGAGCGTAGCGACTTCCGCAGTAGATATGATCCCTTCACAGAGATGATGACGCCTTGTCATGGCTTCTTATCAGGTAGCCGTTGTGATCCGGTGGCTGAAACCGTGGCAGAGCCGGATTCTTTCCCGATCCGGTTAGTCTTCCCAACATTACGCCTGTTTATTCGCTGCAACGTCATCTCGATGTGTTGCATCATGGAACGCCGCACGAAGCGCGAGCCACATTGACAAGGGTTCTGGGAAAGGATTAGAGACGCTGGCAACGTCATCGGCTTCAAGTTGTTGGCGGAACGAGTAGAGCAGCGACATAAATTAAGCCGTCAGTGCTGACTGTTCACGCTTTGTACGTGTTTGAGCCTGGAAACGACACGCCGCTATGAGTTAACATCCCAATTGCCACTATTAACCACAGCGGCAACTGTTACTGACAGAATCCCTGATAAAAAGATCGTACATTGAGAGATAAAATCTCTTCAAGTGATTGATTTATAAGGATTTTGATGTGTGAGTGCCGATAATAGGAGTCGAACCTACGACCTTCGCATTACGAATGCGCTGCTCTACCAACTGAGCTATATCGGCCCTGAAGAGGACGCGTTCACTGGGGTGAACTACGGGGTAAAAGGTTAAAACTAAGTGGGTGATGCGTCAATGGCCTCCGGTATTGAATGACTATTTTTGCATCAAACATGCGGTGTTAAGTACTAATGGCCATGTTTTCCGGGATCCAACCCCTGACATTGCCCGGGGCGCAGAGGACGATCTGCTTATTGAAATGGCCCTTGAGCACAACCAGACTACTCTGTAAGCCGCGGATTAGTGAAAAAACGCGAACTGCATATTACCGAGGCGATTGGCGAACCTTAGTAGTTGTAAGCTTTCCTCTTAGTGATAAAATAAGTAGTGGCTAATAACATGGTGATGTAGTGAAAAATTTACTTTCTAATCCTGCTTTGAAATATGTGATGGTGGGGTTGTTAAATACAGCAATAACTGCAGTTGTGATATTTTTGTTAATGTCTTCTGGAGTAGGGATATACATATCAAATGCTTTTGGGTATGTGGTGGGTGTTCTTTTTAGCTTTGTTGTAAATTCGTTGTTCACTTTTTCAACGACTTTGACCGGTAAGCGTTTTATAAAATTTCTGGCGTCTTGTGCAGTGTGCTGGGTAGCCAATATTATAACGGTCAAAATATTTTTGATAATATTTTCTGATTTTATTTACATGGCTCAATTATGCGGCATGATCGTTTACACAATTTCTGGTTATTTAATTAATAAACTCTGGGTGATGAAATAATGAAACAACCAAAGTTGGCTATTGTCGTGCCATGTTACAACGAGGAAGCCGTATTCAGCCAATGTCTGTCGGTGCTGCGAGGTGTTATTGCGGAGCTAATATCGGCAACGCTGATTGCAGAAGATAGTTATATACTATTTGTTGACGATGGAAGCCGTGATTCAACGTGGCAGCTGATTGCGCAAGCATCGATGGATTTATCTATGGTCAGAGGCGTTAAGCTTTCAAGAAACCGTGGCCATCAGATTGCGTTGCTTGCCGGTCTCGAGGCCGCCGAAGCGGATATCACCGTGAGTATTGATGCCGATCTCCAGGATGATACTGCTGTTATTGCACTAATGGTAAAAGAATACCTTAACGGTAATGAGATTGTATATGGCGTACGTAATGACCGCACTTCAGACTCACCGTTTAAAAGAAAAACTGCCAGCCTCTTTTATGGCTGCATGAAATGGATGGGAGTCCAGCAGGTTCCTCAGCATGCTGATTTCAGGTTGTTAAGCAACCGGGCAAAAAAAGCGCTGCTGAGCTTTAAAGAGCAAAATTTATACCTGCGTGGGTTGGTTCCGCTTATCGGCTATCGCTCAACGCAGGTCGCGTATTCCAGAACCGTACGTGTGGCCGGTGAATCTAAGTATCCATTGAAAAAAATGATTGCTCTGGCAATTGAAGGGATTACCTCGCTGACTATTACGCCATTACGAATCATCGCGGTATTAGGTTTTGCGATCAGCATCCTTTCAGCATGCGCAGCTCTTTACGCACTATTCGAGAAATTTACGGGAAATACCGTTGAAGGCTGGACCTCGGTTATGATAGCCATTTTCTTCCTTGGGGGAGTACAGATGCTATCGTTAGGTATTATTGGTGAATATGTAGGTAAAATCTATATGGAATCGAAAGGTCGACCTAAATATTTTATCGAAAAAACAACGCAGCAGAAGGTTGATAATGAATAGGCAAAAAATTCCCAGAGTGATGATTTTTATAGCTTCTATAGCTATATTATCAGCATTTTGTTACTCATTTGTGGCAAGTGAGAATCAGGCCTATACGTGGGATTCGCGCTTTTATTGGGTAGTGTGGAATGAGTACACGGTACTACTGCAAAACTCTTTCAGGCAATGGATTGGTAGCATAGCATCCTCGGTATACTCTGCAGATTACAACTCCTTACCAATTATTGCTTTGATTCCATTTAACTATCTGCCAATTGGGAACCGGGAAGCATATATTTTAGGCGTATACATTCTTTATCTGTTGCCATTCGCTTATATCGCGATGCGTCTGTTTACGGATGCTGCAGGGATTGATAAAAAATACCGAATTTATGTCTTTGTTTTTTTTGCCAGCTTTATACCTTTTATCACCCCAACATTGCGCGGATATCCTGATGTCGTAGGAATGATTCCGTTATCGCTTTGTTGCTGGATTCTTTCTAATGTAAATGTTATAAAATACCGTGGAGTTAGATTTGTCCTGCTTGCTGTGGCGTTGGGGATATTATTATGGTTACCCTTTGCCTTAAGGCGATGGTATGCATACAGCGTAGTTTCGCTGTTTATTACTTTGCCATTTTTGAATACCTTCTTATTTGGTGCTGATGCGAAGTTTAGTAAAGAGAGGGTGTTTAAATATTTTTCTTTCTTTGCTGTTTCGGGCCTGGTGGTTATTATTGCAGTTTATTTTTTCCAATTTGAACTGGTTAAAAGGATACTGACAACAAATTATTCTGATATTTATTCAGCATATAAGGCAACAGAGGAAGCAACGTTTTATATAACTATAGGTTATGCTGGATTGTATTTGGTGCCGCTGGTTGCGTTGGGTGTTATCTACGTTTTATTCGGCACATCCTACCGGTTAAAAGTTGTTTGCGCGTTTGCGCTGGCAAACTTCGTTATCACCTACATTATTTTTACCCGGACACAAACGCCGGGGATGCAGCATGGAATGCCGTTCTGTTTTTGGTTAGCGATACTCGTGCTGGCGGCTTTAAAGCTAGGTTTTGATAAGTTAAAAAAAGGATGGGCAACCTCTCTGACTGTCGTATTCTCATTATTGACGATTGCGATCTTCGTGAGTACCTATTCAAGACCATTCGGTCAACCTGTTTTGGTTAGCCAATATCTTCCTGGTAAAGAATACCCGCTACGGCTGGATAATTTTAATCACTACCATGAACTCATCAGCTTTATAAACGATCGCGCTGAGTCAGATGATAAAGTTACCGTTTTTGCTTCCAGCGGTTCGCTTAATAATGACCTGTTCTCGGCAATCTCACCGCTTGCTTTTGCCTCGCACATCGCTGCGGTATCACAGGTGGATTTGCGCGATAAGTTGGCTGTGGATGCTTTTAACTCGCGCTTTGCCATCGTAACCGATCCTGCTCAAACGCACCTTGGCAACAACGGGCAGCAGGTTATTTATCTGCCAAATAATCTTATTTTAGAAGGTAAAGGGATCGGTTCTGCTTATACAAGGGTGAGTCATCCATTTATATTGAGCGGTGACGTTCGGGCGTACGTATATGAAAAAAATAGACCATATACTGTCGATGAATACAGAAACATGATTGATGAATTATCCCGCTCCTACCCGTCGTGGAAAGCGGAGTATGAAGACAACATTACGGAGAGTTACCTGACTGCTTCGGTGGAAAAGGGCGACGTCTGGGGCCAGTTTAGCATGTATAGTGAAGGTAAAATCTACGCCCATCCAGGAGCCACTACCCCGACCGTAGTCCGGATGTTTGTTGGCGAATATGACACCTTACGCTTTACTTCGGTCAATAAAAGCTGCGGGCAAACCGATGGTGTGAAAGTGCTTATCAAGGATGTGACGCATAGTGTAGAAAAGCACATTGCCACAGAAGAAAGCGTGGTTTTCGATATGCGTGATTTTCACAATAAAAATATTACCTTGATTATTGATAATAATGGCTCTTCGGCCTGCGATAGCCTGGATATTAGCCAGTAAATAAAAATGGGGGCAATCGCCCCCATTTCATAATAACGACAGATGTCGGCTTTAAGCACGAATAGTATCGTCGCCGAAACCAATCCACTTATAGGTCGTCAACGCTTCAAGCCCCATCGGGCCGCGCGCGTGCAGCTTCTGGGTGCTGACCGCCACCTCCGCGCCGAGACCAAACTGGCCGCCGTCGGTAAAGCGGGTGGAGGCATTAACGTACACCGCAGAAGAGTCCACCTCGTTGATAAAACGATTTGCGTGGCTCAGGGTGCGGGTGAGGATGGCATCCGAGTGCTGGGTACCGTGCTGGCGGATATGCGCGATGGCGTCGTCGAGGTCGGCAACGACTTTGACGTTCAGATCCAGCGACAGAAACTCGTCGTCGTACTGCTCGGCCTTCACCGGCTCTACGCTCGCCGGGCCGTCCTGCAGTACCGGCAGCGATCGCGCGTCAGCGTGCAGCGTCACGCCGCTTTCCGCCATCTGCTTGCTCAGCGCGGGCAGGAAACGCCCGGCGATGTTCTCATGCACCAGCAGAGTCTCAACGGTGTTACAGGTGCTCGGACGCTGGGTTTTAGCGTTGACGAGGATCTTCAGCGCCGGCTCAATCTCGGCGGACTCATCAACAAAGATATGACACACGCCAATACCGCCGGTGATCACCGGGATCGTTGACTGCTCGCGGCACAGCTTGTGCAGGCCCGCGCCGCCGCGAGGGATCAGCATATCGATATATTTATCCATCTTCAGCAGCTCGCCGACCAGCGCCCGGTCCGGGCTCTCAATCGCCTGGACCGCCGCGGCCGGCAGGCCGCACTCTTCCAGCGCCAGCTGGATAACCTTCACCGTCGCGGCGTTGGTGCGCCAGGTCTCTTTCCCGCCGCGCAGGATCGCCGCGTTGCCGGTTTTCAGGCACAGAGAGGCGACGTCAACGGTGACGTTTGGCCGCGCTTCGTAGATTACGCCGATAACGCCCAGCGGAACGCGACGGCGTTCAATGCGCAGGCCGCTGTCGAGCAGCCCGCCGTCAATGACCTGTCCCACCGGATCGGCCAGGCTGCACACCTGGCGAACGTCGTTGGCTATCCCATCGAGGCGCGCCGGAGTGAGCGCCAGGCGATCGAGCATGGCTTCGCTCAGGCCGTTGGCGCGAGCTTCCGCCAGATCCTCGGCGTTAGCCCGCAGAATTATCTCGGTCTCGGCCTGCAGATAGTCGGCAATCTTCTCCAGCACCCGGTTCTTTTCGCGGCTGGAAAGCAGCGCGAGTTTGTAAGAGGCCGCCTTGGCAGCTATGCCCATTTGTTCCAGCATTTTCAGCTCCTTAACGGATTATCATATCGTCACGATGGACGGCGACCGGGCCATATTCATAGCCGAGGATCGCATCAATCTGCTGCGAGTGCTGGCCGGCAATCAGGCGCAGCGCATCGCTGTTGTAGCGGCTGACGCCGTGAGCAATATCGCGGCCGTCGCTATTGCGGATGCGGATAACTTCGCCGCGCGAGAAGTTGCCGGTCACGACTTTGATGCCTTTCGGCAGCAGCGAGCTGCCTCGTTCCAGAATCGCCTGCACCGCACCGGCATCGACGGTGAGTTCTCCCGCCGGTGGGGCGCCGAAAATCCAGCGCTTGCGGTTCTCCAGCGGGGATTCCTGCGCGTGGAAACGCGTACCGACCGATACGCCCTGCATCACGTCGCCAATCACCCCAGGCCGGCTGCCTGCGGCAATGATGGTATCAATTCCCGCACGGCAGGCGACGTCGGCGGCCTGCAGCTTGGTGCCCATCCCGCCGGTGCCGAGTCCGGAAACGCTGTCGCCGGCAATTGCGCGCAGGGCGTCGTCAATACCGTGCACGTCCGTAATGAGCTCGGCCTGCGGATTATTGCGCGGGTCGGCGGTGAACAGGCCCTGCTGATCGGTCAGCAGCAGCAGCTTATCTGCGCCGGCAAGAATAGCGGCCAGCGCCGAAAGATTATCGTTATCGCCGACTTTAATCTCGGCGGTGGCCACGGCGTCATTTTCATTAATGACCGGCACGATGTTGTTATCCAGCAGGGCGCGCAGGGTATCGCGGGCGTTAAGGAAACGCTCGCGGTCTTCCATATCCGCGCGGGTCAGCAGCATCTGGCCAACGTGGATACCGTAAATGGAAAACAGCTGTTCCCACAGCTGGATCAGACGGCTCTGTCCTACCGCCGCCAGCAGCTGTTTCGACGCAATCGTCGCGGGAAGTTCCGGGTAGCCGAGGTGCTCACGACCGGCGGCGATGGCCCCGGAGGTCACAATAACAATGCGGTGGCCCATGGCGTGCAGCTGCGCGCACTGGCGCACTAATTCGACGATATGGGCGCGGTTCAGGCGGCGGGATCCGCCCGTTAAAACACTGGTGCCCAGTTTTACCACCAGCGTCTGGCTATCACTCATGATTCTCTGCCGTTCAAAAGGAATATCGATATCGAGGTGATGTTGTAACAGGACTCAGGCCGCTTGCCAACCGCGGCGTTTTTAGCGCGCCGTTTTATTGCGCGGGATCGGGCATTCTGGAGAGGGAAGATGACAATTTTATGATGGAAACATTTAAATACCCTTTTTTATAAAAAGTTCCACATTGTCATAAATTTTTAATACTGGAGCGTTAAAAAACCTCCTGTTTTCACGGGGCCTTCGCCCGGAATTGATTAGCGCGTATAAATAAATCACCAGGACTGAATAATGAAAAAGAGCTCACTGGCATTAATGATGATGGGTCTTATTGCTGCTTCGGCTACCCAGGCAGCCGAAGTTTTTAACAAAAACGGCAATAAGCTGGACGTGTACGGCAAAGTCAGAGCGATGCACTATTTAAGCGATGATGACAGCAAGGACGGCGACCAGACCTACGTTCGTTTCGGCATCAAAGGCGAAACCCAGATTAACGATCAGCTGACCGGCTACGGTCGCTGGGAGTCCGAATTCTCCGGCAACAAAACCGAAAGCGACTCTTCCCAGAAGACTCGTCTGGCGTTCGCTGGCGTAAAACTGAAGGACTTCGGCTCCTTCGACTACGGCCGTAACCTCGGCGCGCTGTACGATGTTGAAGCCTGGACCGATATGTTCCCTGAATTCGGCGGCGACTCTTCCGCGCAAACCGACAACTTTATGACCAAGCGCTCCAGCGGCCTGGCAACCTACCGCAATACCGACTTCTTCGGCGTGGTTGATGGCCTGGATCTGACCCTCCAGTACCAGGGTAAAAACGAAAACCGTGACGCTAAAAAACAGAACGGCGACGGCTTCGGTACGTCTTTAAGCTATGACTTCGGCGGCAGCGATTTCGCCATCAGCGCAGCCTACACCAGCTCTGACCGTACCGATGCCCAGAACCAGCTGGCACGCGGCGTGGGTAAAAAAGCGGAAGCCTGGGCTACCGGCCTGAAATATGACGCCAACAATATCTACCTGGCAACCATGTATTCTGAAACCCGCAAAATGACCCCGATCAGCGGCGGTTTTGCGACGAAAGCGCAGAACTTTGAAGCGGTGGCACAGTACCAGTTCGACTTCGGCCTGCGTCCGTCTCTGGGCTACGTGCTGTCAAAAGGTAAGGATATCGAAGGCGTAGGTAGCGAAGACCTGGTCAACTATATCGACGTCGGCCTGACCTACTACTTCAACAAAAACATGAACGCCTTCGTTGATTATAAAATCAACCAGCTGAAGAGCGATAACAAGCTGGGTCTTAGCGACGACGACATCGTTGCCGTGGGCATGACCTATCAGTTCTGATTATCCTGACGCCCGGCCAGCAAGCGCTGCCGGGTAGAGGGTAAAAAAAGCCGCTGCGTTTTGTGCAGCGGCTTTTTCTTATTCGGCATTAGCGGTTTTTAGCCAGGTGTTGGCGATCGTCGTTCATCGTTATCTGAGCGTTATACTCTTTCGGCAGGCGGCGCGCCTGATAGAAAGCCGACTTCCAGTACGGATTGTCCAGCGAGGAGCGCATTACGCCCTGGCTGGCCGAGGCGTGGAGAAAATCGTGGTTGGTGTCGTAGAAGCCGACGTGCATGCCGCCGTTAATGCGGAAGAACACCAGGTCTCCGGGGCGCAGCTGCTGAGGCTTGACCCGCTCGCCCATCCGCAGCAGCTCTTTGGTCGTGACCCTGTCCATCGGCAGGTTGAAGCGATCCTTCAGCGTGCGCCAGACGAAGCCGGAACAGTCGACTCCGCTTTGATCGGTGCCGCCCCATTCATAGGGCGTTCCGTGCCAGGTATGCATCTGATCGTGCAGCGCGGCGATGACCGGGATCAGGTCATCTGAACCGCCGTCGATAGGCGCATATTCATGGTGGGCCGCGGTTTTCGGGTGCTTAGCCGGGGATGAACATCCTGCCAAAATCAAAAAAGGAACAAATAATAAGGCGTGCACAAGCTTTGGCGTCATATCATTATTTTCATAGTGAGCTATAGAACGGAATTATTTATAGCGTATTCACCATATTGCCAGAATGGGATGAGATGATTTTTACGAAACCTTACGTTAGGCGCATGCATAATTTGTCATGCCGGCGGCGCAGGGAATATTAGCGTTAACATTTCAATCTCATTTATTAATAAATAATTTCACTATTAAACAATATTTCACGGAAACTTTGCGGGTGCGAGGATTGCGGCTAACGACAAGGTGAAAGATCCTCATCATCCCGGCATTGCGCCGCTGGCCCGCCCTCCAGTACTTTTGTGGCATAAAAGAGAGAACGGGGCGGGTCTATGCATCTGGATTTTCGCCAACTGCGCAACTTTGTGGCGTTGGTTGAGTACGGCACCTTTAATCGTGCGGCGGAGGCGGTGTGCCTGTCGCAATCGGCCTTCAGCCGCAGCATTCAGGCGCTCGAACAGAGCGTCGGCCATCCGTTATTCGACCGCCAGAGCAGGCTGCCGACGCTTACGCTGCACGGGCAAAAGCTGCTGCCGTACGCCCGGCGGTTTCAGGAGCTGAACGTCGAGCTCAGCAGCCAGCTGCGGGAGGCGGATGATGCGCAAAACGGCGAGGTCGCGTTTGGCTGCGGCCCGGCGCCCTCCGCGCGGCTGATCCCGGCCGCCGTGGGTGAGTTTCACCGTCTGCTGCCGCAGGCGCGGGTGCGCTTTCAAATTGATAACTGGTTTGCCCTGCATCATGCGCTCACCACCCAGCACTATCCTTTTGTGGTGGCCGACAGCTGGCAGGCCGAACTGGACCCGCAGCTGCGGGTCCAGCCGCTCAGCCCGCAGCGCTGCTTCTTCGTCTGCCACGCCGACCATCCGCTGGCAAAGCGGGGGCCGGTCTCTATCCAGGAGATGCTGCGCTATCCTTTTGCCGCGCCGTACTTGCCGCCCGGAGTGCGCAAAGTGCTGGCGACCCTCAGCCAGCAGCAGGACTTTGCCCCGGCGATTCAGTGCGACCATATCTACGCGCTGCTCTCAACCCTGGCGCATACCGATGCGATAAGCTTCGCCAGCGAAGACGGCTTCGCGCTTTGCCAGCACAGCCACCGGCTGGTCAAGCTCGAGCTAAGCGACCTGCCGGACGAGTGGCGGCTGATGCAGACCCGGTTTGCGATTATCTCCCCGGTTCACGCCGCGCAGCCGCCGCTGGTGGCAAAGCTGATAGAGGTTATCCTGCACGCCGACCGTCTGCATCAGCTGCAGCTCCTGGATCGGGAGGAGAGGGGCTAACCGCCGTTTGCCGGCTGGCCTTTGGCATCGTACTGCGGCCAGCGCTTTTCCAGGCCCTGCGTTTTTAGCGCCCGTTCGACAAACTGTCCATCCGCCCACTGGCCGACGTCAAAAGCGCTACGGATCAGGCGGCCGGATTGCGCCTGCCCGACGCTGCTGCTGAAGCTGTCGGTGAGGAACGGGTCGATGCGCGGGGAGGTGGTGAAGTTAAGATCCTGCGGCTGCAGCTCCTCCAGGAACAGCGCCTGCGGGATCTGGCTCTGCTGCGCCATCTCTGCCGACCAGGCGTCCCGGTTGGCCGGGTCGCTGATTTCAGCAGCGTTCTTCACCAGCACGTCGATAATCTGCTGGGTGGCCTGCGGCCAGGCCGCAATAAAGGTTTGCGTCCCGAGGAAGCCGGCTTGAGTGGTGTTCTGACGGCCGGAATCGCCGCTTTTCACCACCACCTCTATCTTATCTCCGCGCAGCGCCAGCAGCGAGACGCCGCCCCACACCGCATCGACGCGACCGGCCGCCAGCGCGGCTTTGCCGGCGTTCCAGTCGAGGTTAATCACCTGCATGCTGCGTTCGTTAAGACCGACGGTTTGTAAGGCGCGATCGAAGGCCAGCTGATCCGCCGTACCGCGATAGACGGCCACCCGTTTCCCCTTCAGGTCGGCGAGATTTTTAATTCCCGAGGCGGTGGTTGCCGCGAGGTAAGATTCGGAGCCGCGGCTGCCCAGCAGCAGGCGCGTCGGGAGCCCGTTGGCTTTGCCGATAATCGCCGCCAGGTCGCCGAGGTAGACAAAATCAAGCTGCCGGTTGGCCAGCGCCTCATTTACCGCCGGGCCCGCGCCTTTGAAAAACTGCCACTGCACCTCCACGCCCTGCGGCTTAAACACCTCTTCCAGCTGATGGCGGATAAACGCCATGCCGACGGGCCCTTCGATAAACGGCTTGCTGCCCGCGCTTTGATCCGGCACGCCGATGCGGATCGTGCGCAGCTCCTCGCCCTGCGCGCCGGCCAGCAGGCCCACGGCGGCGACCAGCGCCAGCAGGGTGCGGCTAAAAAATACTTTCATCATAAGTTATTGCTCCTCTGAGTTTTTTTCTCACCCTAAAGAGCCGAAGGGCCGGGTGTTAAATGCTTTTATGCGCAGAGCAAAGCTGAAAAAAAGCTAAGCCAGGGGCCGCGTGCCCGGCAGGCTGAAATGCATTCGCTGCATCGGGATTATTCGTCTAACGCAATGGCGGCAGGGCGCAAGGAACGTTTTTATAGCGCTATAACTTCAGCAAAAGTGGACCGATATGTCGCAGATGATCTTAAAAACAGGCGCACCGGGCAGGCCGCAGTTCAGGCTAAACGGTTGGCCGTGGCTGCTGCCCGCGCTGCTGCTGCTGCTGTGGTACGTCGCCGCCCGCGAAGGCTGGATGGCGGAGCAGATCCTGCCCGCGCCGTCGGTCGTTGCCGATACCGCGCTGTCGCTGCTGAGCGGCGATCTGCTGGCGCAGTGGGGATTCAGCCTCCGGCATCTGGCGCTGGGCCTGCTGCTGGGAGCCGTGGCCGGAACGCTGCTCGGGGCGCTGTTCGGCCTGGTTCCGTCTGCCGCCCAGCGGATCGAGCCGCTGTTTTACGCCCTGGCGCAAATTCCGACGCTGGGCTGGATCCCGCTGTTTATGGTGATCTTCGGCATTGATAACGGCCTCAAGCTGGCGGTTATCGTCAAAACCACCGTGGTGCCGATGACCATCAATACCCAGCAGGCGGTCAGCGGCGTACCGCTGACGCTGAGCGAAGCGGCAAGGGTCATGAACTTCTCCCGCTGGCAGCGGCTGCGCTGGCTGGTGATCCCGGCGAGCCTGCCGGGCTGGTTTACCGGCCTGCGGCTGGCGCTTTCGCAGGCCTGGGTATCGCTGATCGTCGTTGAGCTGCTGGCCTCTTCCGAAGGGATTGGCTACCTGATGGTCTGGGGGCGCCAGCTGTTTCAGCTGGATATCGTCTTCGTCACCATCGCGGCGGTGGGCCTCAGCGGCATGGCGATGGAGTGGGCGGCCAACCGGGCCTGCTCCCGGCTGGTGTTCTGGCCGCAGCCGGCCACCGGGCGCCTGGCCTGGAAACCGCAGGCCAGCTGGCGGGCGTTACAGCTGCCGCTGGTGCTGCTGGCGCTATGGCAGCTGGCCAGCGGGCAGGGCTGGATCGATAGCGTACTTTTCTCGTCGCCGCTGGCGGTGGCCGAGCGCTTTATTCAGGGAGCGGCCAGCGGCGAGCTGGCTGCGGCGATGCTCGCAAGCCTGGGACGGGCGTTTGCCGGCGGCGCGCTGGGTATCGCCGGCGGGCTGCTCTGCGGACTGCTGCTGGCGCTGCGCCCGCGCGCCGGAGCGATCTTTACCCCGACGCTTAACGTCCTGCGCCATATCGCCCTGTTTGCCTGGCTACCGCTGCTGACCGCGTGGGTCGGCAACGATAACGGCGGCAAAATCGTGTTCATCGCCCTGGCCTCCTTTTTTCCGATGTTCTTCAGCACCCTGCAGGCCGTTCTTCAGCGCAGCCCGCAGCTGGATGAGGTTGCCAGGGTGCTGCGCCTGAGCGGCCTGACGCGCCTGCGCAGGCTGATCCTCCCCGGCGCCGCCGCGGGTATGTTTGCCGGCCTGCGCCTGGCGCTGATTTACGCCTGGCTTGGCAATATCGGCGCAGAGTATTTCATGTCCTCCGGCGTGGGTATCGGCAGCCTGATGATCAATGCCCAGCAGCTGCTGGATATGCCGACCATTCTCTGCGGCATGGTGCTGATCGGCGTCACCGGCGCTGCGCTGGATAAAGCCGGACGTTTACTGGAAATTCGCGCCACCCGCTGGCGCCAACAGGAGTCGCTATGACCACTTCACCCCTGGTCTCTTTTGACCGCGTCCGTAAATCCTGGCAGCAGGTGACGGCGCTACAGAACTTCAGCCTGGATATCGCCGCCGGCGAGCTGGTGGCGCTGGTAGGCAGCAGCGGCTGCGGTAAATCAACGCTGCTGCGGATGCTGGTCGGCCTCGAATCCGCGACCCAGGGTGAGATTCGCATCCACGGCGAGCCGGTGACCGGCGTCGGCAAAGAGCGCGGCATCGTGTTTCAGGAGCCGCGCCTGTTTCCGTGGCTTAACGTTATCGACAACGTGATGCTCGGCCTGGCGGATGAGCCGCTGAGCCGGACGGCGAAACGCCAGCGGGCGCTGGAAATGCTGGAGCGCGTCCAGCTCACCGAGTTTGCCAGCGCGCTGCCCGCCCAGCTCTCGGGCGGCATGGCGCAGCGGGTGGCGATCGCCCGCGGCCTCGTCGGCCGCCCGCAAATTCTGATGCTGGATGAACCTTTCGGCGCGCTGGATGCCCTGACGCGCCATACCCTGCAGCAGGAGCTGCTGCAGATCCACCGGAGCGCGGGAACCACCACGCTGCTGGTGACCCACGATGTGGAAGAGGCGGTCGCGCTGGCCGACCGGGTGGTGGTACTGTCGCCGCGCCCGGGACGGATACGCGAAGTGGTGAGCCTTGAGCTCCCCCATCCGCGCCGGCGCGAAGAGGCCTCTTTTACCGCCGCCTGCCGCCAGATCCGCAATCTGATTACTTCTCTGCCTGATACCGTTATTTAAGGAGCAACACCATGGGACATCCTTCCATTTACCCGACCGGCGCCACCGTTTACGATCCCGCGCGTGCCTGGAGCGGCTACACCCTTTTCCAGGCCACCGAGCGCGGCGCGGTGCTGGTGGATATGAACGGTCAGGTGGTACGCGAATGGCCTGAACTGCACGGATTTCCCAATAAAATCCTGCCCGGCGGCGCGATACTCGGCCACAGCGGCGAGCGCGATCCGCGCTACGGTATGCAGGATATGCTCGACCTGATCCAGGTGGACTGGGAGGGTAACGTGACCTGGAAGTTCGATCGCTACGAACGGGTCAGCGATCCCGGCAATGAAACGCGCTGGATGGCGCGCGCGCATCATGATTACCAGCGCGCCGGCAACCCGGTAGGCTACTACGCGCCGGGGCTGGAGCCGCAGGTGGAGGGGGGAAATACGCTGATCCTCGCTCACACCAATCTGGTGAATGCCGACATCTCCGACAAGCTGCTGCTGGATGACACGATTATTGAAGTCGACTGGCAGGGCAACGTGGTCTGGGAGTGGCGCTGCAGCGACCATTTCCACGAGCTTGGCTTCGACGATGCGGCGCGCACCGCGCTGTACAACAACCCCAATATGCGCGCCAGCGGCGGCGGAATGGGCGACTGGATGCATATCAACTCGATGTCGGCGCTGGGGCCGAATAGGTGGTATGACGCCGGGGATCGGCGCTTCCATCCCGACAATATTATCTGGGACGCTCGCGAATCCAACATTATCGCCATCATTGATAAGCAGAGCGGTCGCATCGTCTGGCAGCTTGGCCCGGACTACAGTAAGCCGGAGCTCAAGCACATCGGCTGGATTATCGGCCAGCATCACGCCCATATGATCCCCCACGGGCTGCCGGGCGCGGGCAATATCCTCATCTTCGATAACGGCGGCTGGGCCGGATACGGCGCGCCAAACCCGGCGTCGGCGGATGGGGTGAAAAACGCCTGGCGCGATTACTCGCGGATCCTTGAGATCAATCCGCTGACCCTTGATATCGAGTGGCGCTACTCGCCCTATGAAGCGGATCTTCCGCAGCCGACCGACTCGTACCGCTTCTACAGCCCCTATATCAGCAATATGCAGCGTCTGGAAAACGGCAATACCTTGATTAACGAAGGCTCGAACGGGCGCGTTTTTGAAGTGACCCGCGACCATGAGATCGTCTGGGAATATATTTCACCGTTCTGGGGCAAGACGCTGAATAACAATATGGTCTACCGCGCCTACCGCATCCCCTACGCCTGGATACCGCAGCTGGCGCAGCCGCAGGAGACGCCGATCGCGGCGGTGGACGTGCGGACGTTACGCCAGCCCGGCGCGGCGGCCGCGGGCCCGGCGCAGAGCGTGGTGCGGGTCGCGGGAGTGCAGCCGTACAGCAAAAGCGCCGATGCGCTGTGCGTGGCGACCGACAACGATACCCTGCGCCGCAGCCCGAAGCTGTTCCGGGTGGCGGAAAGCGCCTTCACTCCGCTGAGCGCGGCGGAGGAGCTGGAAAGCGAGCGGCCAATACTGCTGTTTGTCGGCGCTGAGCGCTGCGTGCACTGCCGTAAACTCTGGCAGCTGCTGGCGCAGGAAAAGGTTGCGCAACGGATCGCGGCGCTGAACCGGCGCTATCTCGATGCCGATCGCCACCAGGATCTGGCGACGACCCTCGGGGTTCGCGGTCTGCCGACGCTGCTGCTGATCGAGCGGGGGCAGCCGACGGCGCGGGCGCCCGCGCAACTGTCGGTTGAAAATCTGCTGGCCTGGCTGAAGGGCGCGCTGGCGTCGTAGAGCCGCTGCGGGCTGGCTTTATGCCGGCCCGGGTTGATGGGCGGATATTTCGTTTGCTACCTTGAGGCGGTGGCGTGACGGCGGACAGGCTGGGCGGATCATTCTGCTGTCATCTTTCTTAAGCATGCTCTGGCGAGCCTGTTTACTGATTAGGGAAAATTAACGATGTCCAAAACTCTCACGATCTTCGATCTGGATAACACCTTGATTAAGGGTGACAGCAGTACGGTATGGAGCCGTTTTCTGGTGAGGGAAGGATGGACCGGCGACCCGGACTATCTGGCGCGAGAAGCGATGCTGATGGAGGATTACGATCGCGGTGAGATGAATATCGCCGATTACGTGGCGCTGATCCAGGCGCCGCTGATTGGCGTCCCGCAGGCGGAAGTCGACGGCCTGGTCGCCCGCTGCGTGCGCGAGGAGATCCTGCCCCGCGTCTACCCGCAGGCGTGGGAGGTTATCCGCACGCTGCGGGCGCGCGGCGAACAGATGCTGGTGATCTCGGCCTCGGTCAGCCTGCTGGTGCAGGCGGTGTCCGATGAGCTGGGCATCGAGCAGGCGTTAGGCATTGACGTAGAGATGGCTGATGGCGGCTATACCGGCGTGATTGCCGGGACGCCGAGCTATCAGCATGGGAAGGTGATTCGGCTGGCTGAGTGGCGGCAGGCCTACCCGCAATTCGCCGGAGAGGTGACGTTTTATACCGATTCAATTAACGATCTGCCGCTGTGCCTGCACGCCGACCGCGTGCGGCTGGTCAACCCTTGCCCGCAGCTGACGGCGGCGAATGAGGAGCACCGGTGGCCGGTGCTTCACTGGCAGCTTTGATCTCTCCGGGCGGGCGCAGCGCGCCGCCTCGGGGAGGCTGGCGCTATCAGGATTTAAACAGCGGCACTACGCTGCCGCCGATATAGCGCCGACGGAGCCAGGCGGAGAGCATATCCATCGCCATCACCACCACCACCAGCAGAAGGGTGATAAACATCACCACGTCCCAGTTCCACAGGCGCATATTTTCCGCGTAAATCAGGCCGATCCCGCCGGCGCCAACGAAGCCCAGCACCGCTGCGGAGCGGGTGTTGGACTCGATTTGATAGAGGCTCAGGGCCAGAAACGTCGGGAAGGATTGGGTGAAAATGCCGAAGCGGTGTTTCTGCAGGCCGTTGGCGCCGACGGCGGTTAGCCCGCGACCCGGTGAGCGGTCTACCGCCTCATGGCCTTCGGCATACAGGCGGCCGAGCAGGCCGGTATCCTGCATAATAATCGCCAGCACCCCGGCCAGCGGCCCGAGGCCGACGGCGCGCACGAAAATCAGCCCCCAGATAGCCATATCGATCCCGCGCAGGACGTCAAACAGCCGACGCATCAGCAGGGCGATAATCCCCGGAATCAAGCCGCGCATAATATTGCGTGCCGCGAGGAAAGAGAGCAGCAGGGCGATGACCGTGGCGGTGATCGTCCCGACGAAGACGATCGCCAGGGTAATCCCGATCTGCGTGAAATAGTAGCGGAACGGCCAGTTAAAAAAGTCGTGCCACACGAACATGCGCAGCAGATAGCGGCTGATTTGCTGCAGCCCGGTGGTGAGCTGCTCCCCGCTGATACCAAACTGCATAAAGAACCAGACGTAATAGAGCACGCTCAGCAGCGCCAGCAGGCCGACGTAGCGCAAATAGCGTCCCTGGGCCTGATACAGCGCCTTATGCTGGCGGCGGCTGGCGGCGATATCCGGTTGTTTTTGCCACTGACTCATTTTTTACCCTCGAGAACCCACTGTCGCAGGCGGCCGGACAGCATATCCAGCAGCGAGACCACGATGATGATCAGCAGCAGCGTGATGCTGACCTGATCGTAACGATCGAGCTTAATGTTGGTCATCAGCTCCTGGCCGATCCCCCCGGCGCCCACCAGCCCAAGAATGGTTGAGGAGCGGAAGTTGATCTCCAGGCGCATAAAGCCGTAGGAGAGAAAAATCGGTTTTACCTGCGGCCACAGGGCGAAGCGAACCCGCTGCAGCGGCGAGGCGCCGCAGGCCATCAGCCCGCGAACCGGCTTGTCCTGAGCGCTTTCCACCGCTTCATAAAACAGCTTGGTCAGGCTGCCGATGGTGTGCAGCATCAGCGCCAGAAAGCCGGGGATCGCGCCAATGCCGAAGGCCATCACGAAAATGACCGCCCACGCCAGCTCCGGCATGGTACGCAAAAAGGCGACTAAAACGCGGATGGCGAAACGCAGCGGCGGCGGTGACCAGGCGTTGTTGGCGGCGAGAAAGGCCAGCAGGGTGGCGATGACTACGGCGACCAGGGTAGAGGCCAGCGCCAGCTGCAGGGTTTCCCAAATCAGCGGCAGCTGGATCGGCAGGCGGTAGCCCCAGTAGGCGAACGACCCTTTGGTATGCGAATCGGCAAACAGATCGCTGACGTGGAGCGTCGGCAGCGTCTCAAACATGTAATCGAGAAAGTTTGGCAGGGAGTGCCAGATGGTGAAGAGATTAAATTCAGCCGCGCTGCCCGCGGCGAAGTAAAGCACCAGCAGCAGCAGCGACCAGCTAAAGGTGTCGCGCTTTTGCCGCGCGCGCACCTGCTGGTAATAGCGTTCAAATTCGGTATTCGAAATATTCATACGTCAAGGGGTCTTCAGCATACCGCCGCCTCGCGCTTGATAAGCCGGGAGGCGGCGTGGAGGCGGGATTAACGGGCGCTCACCAGCTCGCGCTTCATATCGATAATCTGCTGGAAATCGGCAACGCTGCCCGGGCCGATATGCTGGGTACCGCCCATCGCTTTGATAAAGCAGGCGTGGTTATCGGTATCCAGCTTTTTGATCGCGGTGATGACCCTGGCTTTAAAATCAGCCGGCAGCGCGTTGCTCACCAGGATCGGGCCGTTGGGGATTAGCGGCGATTGCCAGATGATGCGGATCTGCTTCATCAGATCCGGATGATCCATCCGAATCAGGCGGTTGAACGCGCCCACGCTGTAGCCGCTGTTGTAGTCGCCCACCATAGAGGTCCAGGTCACCGCGCCGGCAAACTGGCCGTTCAGCACGCCCAGAATGTCCTGCTCGTGGCCGCCGGAGAAGGTCACGCTGGAGAAGAAGTTGTTATATTTATTATCCGTGGTGCCGCCAAATTTCTGCTTAAAGGTTTGGTTCGGGATCAGGAAGCCGGAGGTTGAATCCGGGTCGGCGAAGCCAAAGGCTTTGCCTTTCAGATCGTCTAACGATTTATACGGGCTGTCGGCTTTAACGATAACCACCGAATGGTAGCCGCGAGACTTGTCTTTATCATCCACGGCGATGCCGACAATATCGACCGCTTTCGGGTTATTAATATAAACCGAGGCGTACGAGGAGGGCGACATGCTCAATACCACGTCAACTTTGCCGCCCAGCAGGCCCTGAATAACGCCGGAGTAATCGGAAGAGTTGCGTAATTTGGTATCGACGTTCAGCTCTTTATCGAGAAAGTCTTTCACACACTGGTTATCACCAATTTGCTGGGTGGCGTTCTGGCCGCCGAGGATCCCCAGATTTAACTCTTTCGGCTGCCCGGCAGCGCTCGCCTGCCATGCCATCATAATGCCCGCGATCGCTGCGGATAAACGAACTGCGCCAGTGATATATTGTTTCATTATTTTGCCCGTGTGAGTGGAAATTAATGCAATTGGCTAATTTCATCCCCGTACAGCCGATGCAGAATATCCTGATTCAGCTGAGAGGGATGGTCGTCAAAAATAATGTTGCCCCGCGCCACGCCGATAACCCGCGTGCAGTACTCTTTCACCAGCTCGACCGAGTGCAGGTTGACCATCACGCTGATGCCCTGTTCGCTAATTTCGCGCAGCACGTTCATGATGCGCTGGGTATTTTTCGGGTCGAGAGAGGCGACCGGCTCATCGGCCAGCAAAATACCGGGGTTCTGCATCAGCGCCCGGCAGATAGCCACGCGCTGCATCTGCCCGCCGGAGAGATTTTCCGCCCGCTGCAGCGCATGCGGCAGCATGTTCATCCATTCGAGCAGGGAGATGGCGCGCGCCCGGTCGGCATCGGGGAAGACTTTGAACAGCGACTTCAGCGTCGAGGTCTGGCTCAGGCGCCCGAGCAGGACGTTTGTCAGCACATCAAGGCGCGGCACCAGGCAGAAGTCCTGGAAAATCATCCCGCATTCGCTACGCCAGGCGTTCAGCGCCCGGCCCTTAAGTTTGGCGACATCGTGCGGGGTGCCGACTTCCGGATAGCTGAGGATCTCGCCGCTGGTGGCGCTGTGGGTGCCGTTAAGCACGTGCAGCAGGGTTGATTTACCCGCGCCGGAGCGGCCGATAACGCCCACCAGCTCGCCGGCGTGGAGATCGAAGCTGATGCCATCCAGCACGGTTTGCTGCGCGCTGTAGGACTTGCTCAGGCCGCGCACGCTTAAGACTTTCCGCTGCCGATCGGTATCTGGCTGACTAAATTGTGGGTAATCGGTATCGGTTACCGCAGCGAGAGAACTATTCATAACAGCGTCCAGGTTCGTCATTAAACTGGGCACTATTAATGGCGTTTTTTATGATCGTTATATGACGGTAAGGCGAACAAATAGTGAACGGTGGCGATTTGTCGCCGCGGAAAGGACGAAAATAGTGCCCTCCGATGGCGAAGGGCAGGGAGGCGACGCGCCGGGAGCGGCGGCGATTTTTATGCCGGCTTCAGCCGCTTGCGCCAGCGAAAACGGCGGCTTGCCAGCAGGCTCAGGCCGCAGCACAGCAGATAGTAGACCGCGCCGGTGAAGACAAAAATGGCCAGCGGGTAGATCTGGACGCGGTTGTTCACCTGGCCGGCGACGGTGGTGAGCTCCGGGACGTTGACGATAAACGCCAGCGACGTATCCTTCAGCAGGCCGATAAAAATCCCCACCAGCGAAGGCTGCACGTTGCGCAGCGCCTGCGGCAGCAGGATCAGGCGCAGCGCCTGTCCGGCGGAAAAGCCCTGCGTCCGCGCCGCCTCATACTGGCCGGCGGGAAGCGACTGTAGGCCGGCCAGCACCGAGTGCATCACCGAGGCGGCGGTAAACCACGCCAGCGCCAGGGTCACCGTCACGGCGCCCGGCAGATCGCTGCCGGTGAGCATCGGCAGCAGATACCAGAGCCAAAAAATGACGAAAATCAGCGGAATACCGCGAATGATTTCGGCCCACAAAAACAGCAGCCGACGGACGGTTCCGCCATAGCGCCAGGCGACGGCGGCCAGGAGAACGCCGCCGGTTAGCGCCAGCGCCGCTGCGCCAACCGCCATCATCAGCGTCAGGGCTACGCCGCCGGGAATGCCTTCCGCCAGGCGTCCCCACAGCAGGTAATCGAGATTGTCGGCGATAACCGCCAGATTAGCGTTCATGCTGGGCTCTCCTGTGCGGACTATGACCCGGGCCGAGGCGCGTCAGCAGCAGCCCCATTGCCACGCCGAGCGCCAGATACAGCGCCGTACCGACGGCAAAGGCTTCCAGCGCGTGGGCGTTATAGCTTTCAATTTGCCGCACCTGATAGGTCAGTTCGGCAAAGCCAATGCCGCTCGCCAGCGAGGAGAGCTTCATCAGGTTCAGATACTGGCCGACAATCGGCTGCCAGGCGTTAGCCAGCCCCTGCGGCAGCAGAATATGGCGCAGCTCGCCCCACGGGGTAAATCCCTGCGAGACCGCCGCTTCCCGCTGGCCGCTGCCGACCGCGCGCAGCCCGGAGGCGATCTCTTCGATCAGGAACGCCGAGGTAAAGACCCCGAGTCCCCACATCGAGCAGATAAACTCCGGCGTCAGCCACCAGACGTTACCCGGCAGAATCGACCAGGAATGGTCGGCGTTGATAAAATCACGGGCGCCGAGGGGCAGCAGGTTCCAGGCGGCAAAGTACCAGAACAGCAGCTGCACCAGCAGCGGGGTGTTGCGAAACAGCGAAACCCAGCAGGCCACCAGCCAGCGCCCCGGCCTGCCGCCGCCGAGGCGAAGCGCCAGCAGCAGAATAGCCAGCACGGTCGCCAGCGCCATCCCGGCAACGCTGACCCACAGGGTGGTGAGAAACCCGGAGACGATCCACTGCAGCGGCTGCCCGCTGAGTACGCCGTGCCAGTCGAGAATCGGCGTCACTCGAGGCCCTCCTGGTGCAGCGGATTAAGCACCTTTTGCAGAAAGCGGCGGGTGCGGGCGTGCTGCGGCCGGGCGAAAAACTCCGCCGGCGGCGCCACCTCGAGGATATCGCCGCCGTCGATAAACACCACCCGGTCGGCAATCTCGCGGGCAAACTGCATCTCGTGGGTGACCACCACCATGGTGATGCCGCTGTGCGCCAGGGTTTTCATCACCTGCAGCACCTCGCCGATCATCTCCGGGTCGAGCGCTGAGGTCGGCTCGTCAAACAGAATAATTTGCGGCGAAGAGGCGAGGGCGCGGGCGATGGCCACGCGCTGCTGCTGGCCGCCGGAGAGCTGGGCCGGCATCTGGCTGGCCTTATCCTCCAGCCCCACCTGCTGCAGCAGCTCCAGCGCCCGCTGGCGGGCGGCATTTTTTGCCCAGCCGTGCACGCGCTCCAGCGCCAGGGTGATGTTTTCCTGCGCCGTCAGGTGGGCGTAGAGATTAAACTGCTGAAACACGAACCCGACGCGGCTGCGCAGCTGGCGAAGCGCGCCGGCGGTGAGCTGACGCGTAGGCCTGCCGTCGATCAGGATCTCGCCGTCGCTCAGGGTTTCGAGCTGGTTGATCAGGCGGATCAGCGTTGATTTCCCCGATCCGGAAGGGCCGAGGATCGCTACCACTTCTCCGGGATTTATCTGCAGATCGACGCCGTTAAGCACCCGATGATCGCCGTAGCTTTTTGCCGCTTTACGCAGTTCGATACTGGCGTTCTGCAGATGTGAAAAATCCGCGGCCGAGGCCGCGGAGCGTGAAAATAAACCCGATAACATATTATTTAGCTTCTATGGTAAACGCGCGCGGCTGTGGGGTTTTGGTCGCCGGGCCGAACCAGACGTCGTAAATTTTTGCCGCCTGGCCGGATTTCTCCAGGTTCACCAGCTCGTCGTTCACTGCCTTCAGCAGCGCCGGCTCGCCTTTCTTCACGCCGACGCCGATCTCCTCTTTGCTCAGCAGATCGGGGATGATTTTAAAGTTGGCCTTATCCGGCGCTTCCGCCAGCAGGCCGGCGAGAATGGTGCTGTCCTGGGTAATCGCCTGCACGTTGCCGTTACGCAGCGCGGTCAGCGCCAGCGGAATATCGTCATAGGAGAGCACGCGCGACTGCGGGAAGCGCTGGTGCAGCGCCTGCTCGCCGGTGGTGCCTTTTACCGCCCCGATGCGCGCTTTGCCGTAGTCGTCAAGCTTATCCGCCGATTTAGCCGGCACGAGGAACTGCTGGCCGGTGACAAAATACGGCGTAGAGAAATCAATAACCTGCGCTCGTTCCGGGGTGATGGTGATATCGGCAACGATCAGATCGGCCTTGCCGGACTGCAGCAGCGGAATACGGTTGGCCGGGTTGGTGGCGACCAGCTCCAGCTTCACGCCGAGCGATTTAGCCAGCGCCTGGGCGAAATCAACGTCATAGCCGACGATCTGGCGCGTTTTCGGGTCAACCGAGCCAAACGGCGGGTTGGCGTCGAAGGTGGCGACTTTCACCACGCCGGCGGCTTTGATGTCTGCCAGCTGGTCGGCCTGAGCCTGCGCGGCAAGCACCAGAATGCCCAGCGCCAGTGCAATTTTTGTTTTTGTCTTGCGCATTATTATATCCCCTGAGTCCCTGTATATGTTTTGTGGTTATTACGCTCCCACAAATTGGCCGCTGACGGCAAAGAAGAAAAAGTTCTTATCTATAGCGAAAAAGAACTTAGCAAGCTCATGGGTATTGGCGCAGGGCGACTCCCGCCCGGCGGCTCTGGAGAAGACGCGTAATATGCATCTTCCGGGATTGAAAAGACGGAATTGATATTTCCCGAGCGTCGCAGGCTGTGGTTGAAATAGACCCAGGCGAAATGCTTCCCGACGGAGGAAAAAATGAAACTTGCACTATGGCAACGAATGACGCGCTGGCTGGCTTCGCTATCTCACGCTGAAGCCGGACAGCAGGATACCCAGCGAATGATGGAGGCCATATTACCGGTCGCCAGCCTGTACGGCATTGATATGGGGAATGTCGAAACGCGGTGGTTTCGCCATGATAAAACATACTGAGCGGCGCAGGACGCGTGAAGCCTACTGGAACGAGGTGTGCTTTGTGTAGCACAAGGCTGCTTGCGGTTGCGGCGACCGAACTCATCTGCCGCAGCCCCGAGCAGCTTTAATCTTTCCCGATGGCCAGGGGTTTCACCCTGCCATGCAGTGCCGGATTATCGCTTTCATCCTTCAGACGCACGCCGGTCAGCCGGCGCAGAAAAGCCTGCTCCAGCAGCCACGCCAGCTTAAAGGCGGCGGCATCATAACCCAGCCCTTCCGGGCGAATATTCGAAATACAGTTGCGCTCCGACTCCAGCCGCTGACGATGCGGTTGCCAGGTCAGGTAAACCCCGAGGCTGTCCGGTGACGAAAGCCCCGGCCGTTCGCCAATCAGTATCGCCACCGCGCGAGCCCGCAGCGTTTCGCCAATATCATCTCCCAGCGCGACCCGAGACTGATGGGCCAGCACCACAGGCGCGAGGCTCAGCCCCAGCGTCTGCAGATAGGGCAGCAGGGCGCGGATCAGCGGCAGGGCCTGGCGCTGCACCGCGTAAGAGGAGAGCCCGTCGCCGATAACCAGCAGCAGGTCGGCAGGACGCGCGCCGCTGGCGGCGAGGTCCGCGCGGCTCTCATCGTTCAGCCGTCGCCCCAGATCCGGGCGGTTAAGATAGATATGCCGATCGGCGGCGGCGCTATGCACCGTCAGCGACGAGAGGCCCAGCTCCGCCAGCGGGGATACCAGCCCTTCGCTGTCAAAGGGCTGGTGGATGGCGTCGCGCGCCCGGGCGTGAGCGAGGCCAAAATTCAGCACCTCGCGGGTTGGCAGGCTGGCGCCGCTGCGGCCCAGCGCAATGCGCGCATCGGTAAATTCACGTAGCGGGTTCCAGGCGTCGGGGCGATTCATACCGGTTCTCCTTACGCCATCACGGAAAGCAGAGGATGGCGGGCGTCGGTCAGGCGCAGCGCGCCGTCCGGGTCGGTTATCTGCATTTTCGTCAGCCAGGCGGCGAACTCCGGCGCGTGCCTGAGGCCCAGCAGGCGGCGGGCGTACAGGGCATCGTGGAACGAAGTGCTTTGGTAGTTGAGCATGATATCGTCCGCGCCGGGAACGCCGATTAAAAAGGTCAGCCCGGCGGCGCACAGCAGAGTCAGCAGAGTGTCCATGTCATCCTGATCCGCCTCGGCGTGGTTGGTATAGCAAACGTCGCAGCCGATCGGCAGCCCCATGATCTTGCCGCAGAAGTGATCCTCGAGGCCGGCGCGAATAATCTGCTTCCCGTCATAGAGATATTCCGGGCCGATGAATCCCACCACGGTATTGACCAGCAGCGGATCGAAATGGCGGGCGACGGCGTAGGCGCGGGCTTCACAGGTTTGCTGATCGACGCCGTGGTGGGCGTTAGCCGAAAGACAGCTCCCCTGGCCGGTTTCAAAATACATCACGTTATTGCCGAGGGTGCCGCGGTTGAGGCTCAGCGCGGCCTCCCTGGCCTCCTGCAGCAGCGCCAGATTGATACCGAAGCCGCCGTTGGCCGCCTCGGTGCCCGCCACCGACTGGAACACCAGGTCCACAGGCGCGCCGCGCTCAATCAGCTGCAGGGTGTTGGTGACATGGGTCAGAATGCAGGACTGGGTGGGGATCGCAAAGCGCTGAATGATATCGTCGAGCATATGGTTGAGCTGCGCCAGCACCGGCAGGCTGTCGCTGGCCGGGTTGATGCCAATGACCGCATCGCCCGCGCCGTACAGCAGGCCGTCGAGCATGCTGGCGGCGATGCCCTTCAGATCGTCGGTCGGGTGGTTGGGCTGCAGACGCACGCTAAGATGCCCCGGCAGGCCAATCGTATTGCGAAAGCGGGTGGTTACCCGGCATTTGCTGGCGGCGAGGATCAGGTCCTGGTTACGCATCAGCTTGCTGACCGCGGCCGCCATCTCCGGGGTTATCGCCCGCGCCACCTGCTGCAGGGTGGCGGTATCGGTGGCGTCGTCAAGCAGCCAGTCGCGAAAGTCGCCCACCGTCAGGTGGCTAATCGCCGCGAAGCCGCGGCTGTCGTGAGTGTCGATAATCAGCCGGGTGACTTCGTCCTGCTCGTAGGGGATGAGCGGGCTGTCGAGGATCGCCTTTAGCGGCACCTCCGCCAGCGCCATTTTCGCTGCCATCCGCTCTTCGGCGCTATCGGCGATAATGCCGGCGAGGGCATCGCCGGAACGTGCCGGAGAGGCCTTCGCCATTAACGTCTTCAGACTATCAAAGCGCCAGACCTGGCCTGATAGCGTTGTTTTATACATGCCGCCTCCTCAGGAGACTATACGCAGCTGCGGATCCACCGGCGCGCGCTCGCGGGCCGCCGCGGTTTTACGAAACCACAGGTAGCCGCCGAGCATCATGGCCGCAAAAATCAGCGCCAGCAGCGTGTTGTACCAGACCATCGCCACCAGGCAGAGCACCGCCATCGCCAGGGCGAAGGCCGGCGCCCACGGATAGAGCGGCGCGCGGAACGGGCGAATCAGTTTCGGCTCGCTGCGGCGCAGCTTGAACAGCGCCGCCATCGAGGTGATATACATAACAATAGCGCCAAATACCGACATCGTGACGATGCAGGCGGTGAGCGGCATCCCGCTGATGGTGATCAGCGAGTCGGAGAAAATAGCGGCAATGCCCACCACGCCCCCGGCGAGGATCGCCAGATGCGGCGTGCGGGTGCGGCGGTTGAGCGTTGCCAGGCCGGCGGGCAGGTAGCCGGCCCGCGCCAGAGAATAGATCTGCCGGGAGTAGCCCATGATGATGCCGTGGAACGAGGCCACCAGGCCGAACAGCCCCAGCCATACCAGCATATGCAGCCAGCCGCTGCTGCTACCAACCACCATTTTCATCGCCTGCGGCAGCGGATCGTTGATGTTGGCGAGCGCCCGCCAGTCGCCGACGCCGCCGGCAAACACCATAACGCCGATCGCCAGCACGGTAAGGGTCAGGATCCCGCCGCCCAGCGCGCGGGGGATGGTACGCTGCGGATCTTTAGCCTCTTCGGCGGCCATCGACGCGCCTTCAATAGCCAGAAAGAACCAGATAGCAAAAGGAATGGCCGCGAACATTCCCGGCAGCGCCAGCCCGCTGAAGCTCTCCGCCCCGGCCCAGCCGTTAGCGGTAAAGTGGCTCCATGAGAAGCCCGGAGCGACCACGCCCATAAACACCAGCAGTTCGAAAATCGCCAGCAGGGTGACAATCAGCTCAAAGGTGGCGGCAATACCGACGCCGAGAATGTTCAGCGTCATAAAGATAACGTAGGCGCCGCAGGCCACCCATTTCGGATCCAGCGCCGGAAACTGGACGTTGAGGTAGGCGCCAATCGCCATGGCAATCGCCGGCGGGGCGAAGACGAACTCAATCAGCGTCGCGAAGCCGGCAATAAAGCCGCCGGTGGGGCCAAAAGCGCGATAGGCGTAGGCGAACGGACCGCCGGCGTGTGGGATCGCGGTCGTCAGCTCGGTGAAACTAAAAATAAAGGCGCAGTACATGGCGGCAACCGCCAGCGCCACGATCAGAAATCCCAGCGTCCCGGCCTGAGACCAGCCGTAGCTCCAGCCAAAATACTCCCCGGAAATAACCAGCCCGACGGCGATCCCCCACAGGCGGAAACTGCCGAGCGTTCTTTTTAGCGTTGTGGTTTGCTCTGTCATTTTTGCGACCTCGCCAGATAAAGATATCGGGTGGTTGCAAGGAGAGTGCCAGGTCAGAGCCCTGATAAACGCGGGGGATTAGCCGCGGGGCGATCCAAAAAAGGGCAGCCTGCGCGCGCAAAGATATGCGTCCTGGTGCAGCTGCCCACAAATGCAGCGCTAGTCGCGAACGACGGCGCCCGCGTCCTGTTGAATCACCGGGCCCTCTTTTACCTTCAGGTTGAGGCCGCGTGTCTCCAGCTCGGCGTGACGAATGCGCAGACCGCGGGTCGCCTCGATGTTGACGTTGCTAAAGTGGAACCCGCTCAGCGGCGCCTCCGGCGTGCCGATAATATAGGCCGCCGCTTTGCTATCGCCGGTGGAGGTTAAATTTTCCACGGTGATGTTGCTGAAGTGCGGGGTTTTATATTTGTCGAACGGCTGTTGCGGGTCGCCGTCCGGCGGATAGATCTGCTCGCCGAGGGTAAATCCTCCGGCCTGCAGCTGCTTGTCGACCTCGGCCTGCACGATAGGCGCGGCCTGGTAGTAAGCGGAGAAGACCAGCGGCACCTCGACGTTATGCATTTTGGTGTTGCGATAAACGATATTTTTCACCTCGCCGCCTTTGCCGCGCGGGCTCTTAATGCGAATACCGTACATCGAGCCTTCGAAGGCGTTGTTTTCCACCAGCACGTTATTGACGCCGCCGGCGCTTTCGCTGCCGATAGAGATACCGCGCCCCTGCTTCAGCGTATTGTTGGCGATGTAAATATTCTCGACCACCCCTTCGGGGAAGCGCGGATCGGCTTTCTCCGCTTTGATGGCGATATGGTCGTCATTGCAGTCGATATAGTTGTTGGTGATGCGGATGTTCTGGCTGTCGATAGGATCGATGGCGTCGGTATTCGGCGCATGCCACGGGGATAAAATTCGCGTGCCGTTAATGTCGACATCGTGCGCGTAGCGGGTAACGATGTGGAAGCTGGGCGAGTGGGTGAGGGTCACGCCGTCGATCAGCACGTTGTTCGAGCGGGTGATGTAGATCAGCCGCGGCCGGTCGGTGCCGCCTTTCTTGCCGCTGGCGCGAATATTTTCTCGCCAGCGCTCCCACCATACCGCCCCCTGGCCGTCGATGGTCCCTTCACCCACGATAGCGACGTTTTGCGCATCGGCGATGCTGATAAACGGCAGCCAGCCGTTTTCCGCTGCGGCATACTGCGTTTTTTCATCCGCGCGCCAGGCGGCGATTTCGCTTGAGGCGACGAGGGTCGCGTCTTTCTCCAGCCTGAGCCGAATATTACTCTTCAAAAACAGCGGATTGCTCAGATAGTTTCCCTTCGGGACCCGCACCGTGCCGCCCCCTGCGGCGGCGCAGTCATCGATCGCTTTTTGAATGGCGTCGGTATTCAGTGCAATTTGCAGGCGGTGGCCTTCTGCGCCGTATTGGGTGACGTCGCAGACTTTATCCGCAAACGTCACCTTGCTGGCGGCGAGAGCCGTATGAAAGGGGATGACGCCGACGATAGCGACGGCAGCCAACAGAGGAAAGGGGCGGGTTGTCATCTGATTATCCTTTTTAGGTGTTGTGTTTTGTAAAAATAGCAACATTGTTTTATTTTTGTGTTTATGCCGATCACGTTTTGCTTTTTGTCATTTAAATGCCCAGAACCCGCGCTCATTTTTCGGGCAAACGCCCGTAAAACGGCGTGGAAAGCGGCGCTTGTTTTGCAATTTCAGCTGCGGCGCGGTATAACTGCACCTCTTTGGATGTTTAGATGTCCATACGTTTAGAAGGTAATATGCAAAGTACACCGCAGCAGGGTGAGCCGCTGAAGCGCACCATGAAAACCCGCCACCTGATCATGCTCTCGCTGGGCGGCGTGATTGGTACCGGCCTGTTTTTTAATACCGGCTATATCATCTCGACCACCGGGGCGGCGGGTACGCTGCTGGCCTATCTGATTGGCGCGCTGGTGGTCTGGCTGGTGATGCAGTGCCTTGGCGAGCTGTCGGTGGCGATGCCGGAGACCGGCGCGTTTCACGTCTACGCCGCCCGCTATCTCGGCCCGGCAACGGGGTACACGGTAGCCTGGCTCTACTGGCTGACGTGGACGGTGGCGCTCGGCTCGAGCTTTACCGCCGCCGGTTTCTGTATGCAGTACTGGTTTCCGCAGGTGCCGGTGTGGGTATGGTGCGTGGTGTTCTGCGCGGTGATTTTCTTCCTTAACGTCATCTCTACCCGCTTCTTTGCCGAAGGCGAGTTTTGGTTTTCGCTGGTCAAAGTCGTCACCATCATCGCCTTTATTATTCTCGGCGGGGCGGCGATATTCGGCATTATCCCGATGCAGGACGGTTCGCCGGCGCCGGGGCTGCGTAACCTGACCTCTGAAGGCTGGTTCCCGCACGGCGGCCTGCCGATCCTGATGACCATGGTGGCGGTGAACTTCGCCTTCTCCGGGACCGAACTTATCGGCATCGCGGCGGGTGAAACGCAAAACCCGCATAAGGTCATCCCGATCGCCATTCGTACCACCATCGCCCGGCTGATTATCTTTTTTATCGGCACCGTATTTGTGCTGGCGGCGCTGATCCCGATGCAGCAGGCGGGAGTGGAGAAAAGCCCGTTTGTGCTGGTCTTTGAAAAGGTGGGCATCCCCTACGCGGCGGATATCTTTAACTTCGTGATCCTGACGGCGATCCTGTCGGCGGCCAACTCCGGCCTCTACGCCTCCGGGCGGATGCTGTGGTCGTTGGCGAACGAGCGGACCCTGCCGGCGTGCTTTGCCAAAGTGACCAGGAACGGCGTGCCGCTGACCGCGCTGTCGGTGAGCATGCTCGGCGGCGTGCTGGCGCTGTTTTCCAGCGTTATTGCGCCAGATACGGTGTTTGTCGCGCTGTCGGCGATTTCCGGCTTTGCGGTGGTGGCGGTGTGGCTCAGCATCTGCGCCTCGCACTTTATGTTCCGCCGTCGCCATCTCCAGCAGGGTAAAGCCCTGAGCGAGCTGCACTATCGCGCCCCGTGGTATCCGCTGGTGCCGGTGCTGGGGTTCATTTTATGCCTGGTGGCCTGCGTGGGCCTGGCGTTTGACCCCAGCCAGCGCATTGCGCTGTGGTGCGGAATTCCCTTCGTGGCGCTGTGCTATGGTGTCTGGTATCTGACTCACGCACGACAACTTAACAGGGAGCAACAGCATGTCGCAGAATAACCCGCTAACCTCTATCCTCGCCCGCGAGCCCTTTGTGCTGCTCGACGGCGCGATGGCGACGGAGCTGGAAGCGCGCGGCTGTAATCTGGCCGATAGCCTGTGGTCGGCGCGGGTGCTGCTGGAAAATCCGCAGCTGATTCGCGACGTGCACCTCGACTATTTCCGCGCCGGAGCGCAGGTCGCGATCACCGCCAGCTATCAGGCAACCCCGGCGGGCTTCGCCGCCTGCGGGCTGGACGAGGCGCAGTCGAAAGCGCTGATTGGGAAAAGCGTTGAGCTGGCGCGTAAAGCGCGGGAGGCGTACCTTGCGGAAAACCCGCAGGCCGGCACGCTGCTGGTCGCCGGTTCGGTGGGGCCGTACGGCGCGTATCTCGCCGATGGTTCGGAATATCGCGGCGATTATCAGCGCAGCGCGGAGGATTTTCAGGCCTTCCATCGCCCGCGCGTGGAAGCGCTTCTCGATGCCGGAGCCGATCTGCTGGCCTGCGAAACCCTGCCGTCCTTTGCCGAAATTAAGGCGCTGGCGGCGCTGCTGACGGCGTACCCGCGCGCTCGCGCCTGGTTCTCGTTTACCCTGCGCGACGCCGGGCATCTCAGCGACGGCACGCCGCTGAGCGAAGTGGTGGCGGCGCTTGCGCACTATCCGCAGGTGGTGGCGCTGGGCATTAACTGTATTGCCCTGGAGAACACCACCGCCGCGTTGCAGCACCTGCACGGTTTGACCGCACTGCCGCTGGTGGTCTATCCCAACTCCGGGGAGCATTACGACGCGGTGAGCAAAACCTGGCACCATCACGGCGAGTCCTGCGTCGCCCTAAGCGAGTATCTGCCGCAGTGGCTGGCGGCGGGGGCAAAACTGATTGGCGGCTGCTGCCGCACCACGCCGAAAGATATTGCCGCGCTGGCGGCCAAACGCTGACCGGTCTCCCGGCCGCGGCGCAGCGCGTCGCCGGCCGGGGATCTCCCCGCTCGCGCTATGCTTACCGGGCCTGCGCTTCTGCTACTCAATCCCCATTTTTAACTATCGTTTGCCAGTTTTTTTCTAATGACGATTGGCTATTAGCCAGAATTTTTAATTACTTCATCAAACGCATCAGGCCGGAAATACTGCACCCATAACAACGAAGGGGAGCAGACACTATGGCACACGCATCGCGCATTACACTTTTCGCCGCCCTGGCTTTCGCCGCTTTTCAGGCGCAGGCGGTCAACGTCACCGTGGCGTATCAAACCTCTGCCGAGCCGGCGAAAGTCGCTCAGGCTGACAATACCTTTGCCAAAGAGAGCGGTGCGACCGTTGACTGGCGCAAGTTCGACAGCGGGGCGAGCATCGTACGCGCGCTGGCTTCCGGCGATGTCCAGATTGGCAACCTCGGCTCCAGCCCGCTGGCGGTAGCCGCCAGTCAGCAGGTGCCGATTGAAGTCTTCCTGCTGGCCTCAAAGCTCGGTAACTCCGAAGCGCTGGTGGTGAAAAAGAGCATTACTAAACCCGAAGATTTGATTGGTAAGCGCATCGCGGTGCCGTTTATCTCCACCACCCACTACAGCCTGCTGTCGGCGCTGAAGCACTGGGGCATTAAGCCGGGCCAGGTACAGATTATCAACCTGCAGCCGCCGGCGATTATTGCCGCCTGGCAGCGCGGGGATATCGACGGCGCCTACGTCTGGGCCCCTGCGGTCAACGCCCTGGAAAAAGAGGGCAAGGTGCTAACCGATTCGTCGCAGGTCGGCGAGTGGGGCGCGCCAACCCTGGACGTGTGGGTGGTGCGTAAAGACTTTGCCGAGAAGCACCCTGAGATTGTGAAAGCCTTTGCGAAGAGCGCTATCGACGCCCAGCAGCCCTACATTGCTAACCCGGATGCGTGGCTGAAGCAGCCGGAAAATATCAGCAAACTGTCGCGCCTGAGCGGCGTGCCGGATGCGGACGTCCCGGGGCTGGTGAAGGGCAATACCTACCTGACCGCGGCGCAGCAGGCGCAGGAGCTGAACGGACCGGTGAACAAAGCGATTATCGATACGGCTAAGTTCCTCAAAGAGCAGGGCAAAGTACCCGATGCCGGCGCCGATTACAGCCAGTACGTTACCGACCGTTTTGTGAAATAAGGAGGTCACGATGCTGCAAATCTCGCATCTCTTTGCCGACTACGGCGGCAAACCGGCGCTGGCGGATATCAACCTGACGCTGGACAGCGGCGAACTGCTAGTGGTCCTTGGACCGTCGGGCTGCGGTAAAACCACGCTGCTGAACCTGATTGCCGGATTCGTGCCTTATCAGCACGGCAGCATCGTCCTTGAAGGGCAGCGCGTAACGGGACCGGGCGCCGAACGCGGCGTGGTCTTTCAGCATGAAGGATTGCTGCCGTGGCGTAACGTGCAGGATAACGTGGCGCTGGGGCTGCAGCTGGCGGGCGTGGACAAAGCGCTCCGCCGGGAAACGGCGGCGCAGATGCTGAAGAAGGTGGGTCTCGAAGGGGCGGAAAAACGCTTTATCTGGCAGCTTTCCGGCGGCCAGCGCCAGCGGGTGGGGATTGCCAGAGCGCTGGCGGCCAATCCGCAGCTGCTGCTCCTTGATGAGCCGTTCGGCGCGTTGGACGCCTTTACCCGTGAACAGATGCAAACCCTGCTGCTCGGCCTGTGGCACGAGACCGGCAAGCAGGTACTGCTTATCACCCATGATATTGAAGAGGCCGTGTTTATGGCCACCGAGCTGGTGCTGCTGTCGCCCGGCCCGGGGCAGGTGCTGGAGCGACTGCCGCTCGACTTTGGCCGCCGCTTCGTCGCCGGCGAGTCCTGCCGCAGCATTAAATCCGATCCGCGCTTTATCGAGCAGCGTGAATACGTGCTGAGCCGGGTATTTGAACAACGGGAGGCCTTCTCATGAGCGTGGTCATCAACGATAAACCGCGTCGGCGGCCGCTGAAGTGGCGCTGGCCGGTTTCCCGCCAGCTGACGCTGAGCGCGGCGACGCTGGCGGTGCTGCTGGCTATCTGGTGGGCCGTCGCGGCGCTACAGCTGGTTAGCCCGCTGTTTCTGCCGCCGCCGGGCCAGGTGCTACGCAAGCTGATCGCCATTGCCGGCCCGCAGGGCTTTATGGATGCCACCCTCTGGCAGCACCTGGCGGCGAGCCTGACGCGGATCGTCATCGCGCTGCTGGCGGCGGTGCTGCTCGGCGTTCCTGTGGGGATCGCCATGGGGCTCAGCCCGACGGTGCGTGGCATTCTCGATCCGTTAATTGAGCTCTACCGCCCGGTGCCGCCGCTGGCCTATCTCCCGCTGATGGTTATCTGGTTCGGCATCGGCGAGACGTCGAAGATCTTATTGATCTATCTGGCGATCTTCGCCCCGGTGGCGATGTCGGCGCTGGCGGGGGTGAAAAGCGCCCAGCAGGTGCGCATTCGCGCCGCCCAGTCGCTAGGCGCCAGCCGCGCGCAGGTGCTGTGGCTGGTTATTTTACCCGGCGCGCTGCCGGAGATCCTCACCGGGCTGCGCATTGGTCTTGGCGTGGGCTGGTCAACGCTGGTGGCCGCGGAGCTGATCGCCGCCACTCGCGGATTAGGTTTTATGGTGCAATCCGCCGGCGAATTTCTGGCAACCGACGTGGTGCTGGCCGGGATTGCGGTGATTGCAATAATTGCGTTTCTGTTGGAACTGGGGCTGCGCGCGCTGCAGCGTCGCCTGACGCCCTGGCATGGAGAAGTACAATGAGTGAACGTCTGAGCATTACCCCGCTGGGACCCTATATTGGCGCGCAGGTAGCCGGCGTGGACCTCGCGCGTCCGCTGAGCGATAACCAGTTTGAGCAGCTGTATCACGCGGTGCTGCGCCATCAGGTGGTGTTCCTGCGCGAGCAGAATATTACCCCGCAGCAGCAGCGTGACTTTGCGCTGCGCTTTGGCGACCTGCATATTCATCCGGTCTATCCCCACGCGCCGGGCGTCGATGAAATTATCGTGCTCGACACCCATGATGATAATCCGCCGGATAACGACAACTGGCATACCGATGTCACCTTTATCGAGACGCCGCCCGCCGGCGCGATTCTGGCGGCGAAAGAGCTGCCGTCCACCGGCGGTGATACCCTGTGGACCAGCGGCGTGGCGGCGTACGAAGCGCTTTCCGAGCCTTTTCGCCAGCTGTTGAGCGGCCTGCGGGCGGAGCATGATTTCCGTAAATCGTTCCAGGAGTATAAATACCGCGGCAGCGAAGAGGAGCACCGGCGCTGGCTGGAGGCGGTGGAGAAGAACCCGCCGCTGCTGCATCCGGTGGTGCGCACGCATCCGGTGACCGGCAGGCAGGCGCTGTTCGTTAACGAAGGCTTTACCACGCGTATTGTTGACGTCACCGAGAAAGAGAGCGAGGCGCTGCTGAACTTCCTGTTTAGCCATATAACGAAACCGGAGTTTCAGGTGCGCTGGCGCTGGCAGCCGAACGATGTGGCGATTTGGGATAACCGCGTCACCCAGCATTACGCCAACGCCGACTATCTGCCGCAGCGGCGCATTATGCACCGGGCGACGATCCTCGGCGATAAGCCGTACTATCGCGCCGGTTAAAACCTGCGGCAGCGCGCCGCAGGCCGGGCTGATTACAGATGCGCGCCGATATAGCGCTGATAGCGGTTGGCTTTTAAAAACGTCAAATCCACCAGCACCAGCCCGTCCACGCAGTTGTTGAAGTCAGGGTCGCTGCCGAAATCGATAAACTGCACGCCGCCCGGCTCGCACACTTCGGAGTATTGCTTATACAGCGGCGGAATGGCGCAGCCGAGATTGCCGAGCAGCGACTTCAGCCGGGTGAGATCCTCGGCATAATCCTCGCCGCTAAACTGCGCCAGCACGTCCGGTAGCGAAGCGGGATAGGGACGCCGCGACTCCGCCAGCGGGTGGGTCGCCGGGAACCACAGCCGATAGAAGGCCACCAGCAGATCGCGGGCCGCCGGCGGCAGGCCGCCGGAAATAGACACCGGGCCGAACAGATAGCGGTAGTGCGGGTAGCGTGCGAGGTAGGCGCCGATCCCCGACCACAGATAATCCAGCCCGCGCCGTCCCCAGTAGCGCGGCTGAATAAAGCTGCGCCCCAGCTCAATGCCGTACTGGAGAATGTCGTCCATCCGCTGGTCGTAATGGAACAGGCTATAGCTGTAAATCCCCTCCAGCCCGCGCTTTTCCAGCTGCATTGCGGTGGGCATAAAGCGATAGGCGCCAACGATCTCCAGATCTTCCTCATCCCACAGAATCAGGTGCAGATAATCGTCGTCATAGCCGTCGACGTCGCGACGCTTGCCGCTACCTTCCCCCACCGCGCGGAAGGCGATCTCCCGCAGGCGGCCGAGCTCGCGCAGCAGCGGGGCGTCGTCCTGACCGTTGCGCTGCCACAGATAGATGGTTTTGCCATCGGCGGTATGCCCCAGGCACTCCGCGCGGTGCAGCTCGCGTTTTATCAGCGCGCGATCTTCAGGGCGGGCGATGGCGCTTTCCGTTTTGAAGAGGCCCGCCAGACCTTTGCCCATCAGCTCGACGTGGCGATAGCAGCGGTCCGCCAGCTCCCGGGGAGACATCTGCGGGCTATACCAGCTGGACCAGGCAATCTGCTGACCAATGCCGATCGGCAGGCTGCTGTTGCGGCGACGGAACATTTGCTGCATAAGCAGCAGCAGCGGCAGGTTTTCTGAGAGCAGGGTGCTGGCGTAGAACAGGGCGCTGTTGTGCGCGCGGATCCACACCGGCAGCAGCGGGGCGCGATATTTGGTCGCCAGCTTGATAAAGCCGGGGTGCCATTTCTTATCGCGGATCCCCCGGCGCGTCAGGCGCGAGACTTCACCTGCCGGGAAAAAGATCAGCACGCCGCCGTTTTGCAGCTGGCGATCCATTTGCTGCAGCGCGGCTTTAGCGGTACGGCCGTTGATATTATCGACCGGAATGAACAGCGAGCTGAGCGGCTCAAGGTGGGTCAACAGGCGGTTGGTCACGACTTTTACATCGCGGCGAACGCGGGAGACGGCATAGAGTAGCGCAAGGCCGTCGAGGGTACCGGTAGGATGATTGGCGACGATCACCAGCGGGCCGTGCTCGGGAATTTGTTCCAGATCGTGCGCCGGGATCGCGCAGCGAATATTCAGGTGTTCCAGCACCTGTTCGACCGTATCGAGCCCCTTCAGGTGGCGATGGCGGGCGGCAAATTGTTGAAACTCTTCCTCATGGAGCAGTTTTTTTAGCAGCTTCTTTTGCCAGGCGGCGGGCCTGGCCTGAGGCCACAGGTCGTCGAGTACATGATCGAGACTAAACATAGCGCTTCCTCCTCCGTCCTGCCGAGACAGTAGAAGGCGGAAGTGTCGCTTATATTGCAGTTGGGTGAAGATTCGGTATTGGCAGACCCGAAAGCGCGGCGCAGGTCAGGAAAATTCCCGGCCTGCGCGCGCAGCCTGTCGCCCGCAAGACGGGTTTAGCGCAGGATTTTCTTCTCGGCGAGATCAAGGGCGAAGTAGCTGAAGATCAGATCCGCGCCGGCGCGCTTAATGGCTCCCAGACTTTCCAGAACCACTTTTTCTTCATCGATGGCGCCCGCCTGGGCGGCAAATTTGATCATCGCGTACTCGCCGCTGACCTGGTAAGCGCCGATCGGTAGATCGCTGCGCTCGCGGATATCGCGCAGGATATCAAGATAGGCGCCGGCCGGTTTCACCATCAGGCAGTCAGCGCCCTGGGCTTCATCGAGCAGCGACTCGCGAATTGCTTCCCGGCGGTTCATCGGGCTCATCTGATAGGTTTTACGATCGCCCTTCAGCGCGGTGCCCGCCGCCTCGCGGAACGGGCCGTAGAACGAAGAGGCAAACTTGGTGGAGTAGGACATGATGGCGGTGCGGGTAAACCCGGCGGCATCCAGCGCCTGGCGAATAGCCTGCACCTGGCCGTCCATCGCGGCGGATGGCGCGATAAAATCAGCGCCGGCCGCTGCCGCAACAACCGCCTGCTTGCCGAGGTTCACCAGGGTGGCATCGTTGTCTACGCCGTGCTCGCAGAGTACGCCGCAGTGGCCGTGGGAGGTGTATTCGCAGAAGCAGGTATCGGACATCACGATCATCTCCGGTACCGCATCCTTAGAGATACGCGACATCCGCGCGACCAGGCCGTTTTCGTTCCAGGCATCGCTGCCGTTGGCGTCGGTGTGATGGGAAATACCGAAGGTCATCACCGACCGGATACCGGCGTTGGCGATACGCTCGATTTCACGCGCCAGGTGCTTCTCCGGGATGCGCATCACGCCGGGCATGGCCTCGATGGCTTTGTAATCGTCGATTTCTTCTTCAACAAAGATCGGCAACACCAGGTCATTCAAACTCAGTGTTGTCTCTTCAAACATGGCTCGTAGCGAAGCGGACTGACGCAAGCGGCGCGGGCGAGTGATTAAATCTGTCATGGTTTGCCTGATTTTGTGAAATGAAAGACCGCAGTATACCCGAACCTGAGGGCGGACGTTTTACGAAAGTGGCTTAAAATCTCCCGTCGGCCGGACGGTGCTGGCAATAATAATGGGTTGCTGAATTGAATGCGCATGGCGAATATTTATATTTTCAGTGGCTGTTTTTTATTGGATGTTTTAGGAATTAATGGGAATTATATATTTAATATGGTGAAGGTTTTTCTCTGTTTATTCATTGTTATTTTGTTTGTTTGCTAATGTATTTGTTTGTTTTATGTCTGGTGTTTATTTCATGGCTAATTAACTGAAGTTAGAGTGTTTGTTTTTTATTTCCGGGAGTTGTGCTGATTAAATTATTGTCCGGTTTCGGACTTTGGCTAAAGAATAATTGAACCTTTCCTCGCTGACACCGCATAATCGTTCCGCGAAGCATAATAATGTTCTTCTACGTATTGATAATTGATGGATCAACGATATTACGTCCCTGAGGAGGGATGACAATGCACCCTTGGAAAAAGAAATTTGCAGTTTCACAATTAGCATTAGCCTGCACTTTGGCAATCACCTCTCAGGCAAGTGCTGTTACTGATATATCTGGAACCAACTACACGACATTTAAACATTATAACGACGCTAACTATGTCGACGGTGTTTATTATAATGGCTATGTAGGCTGGAATAACTATGCGACGGATAGTCTTTATAACGGTGACATTTATCCGGTCATCAATAAGTCCGTCGTTAATGGCGTGATCTCGACTTACTATCTGGACGATGGTCTTGCTACCAACGCGAACATCAATAGCCTGACTATTAAAAACAGCACCATTCACGGGATGATCACCTCCGAGTGCATGACCACCGACTGCGTGGGGCGTGACGCTACCGGCTACGTTTATGACCGCCTGGCGCTGACCGTTGATAACTCGACCATTGATGATAACTACGAGCACTATACCTACAACGGCACGCACGCCGATGGATCCGTAGATACGCACGTTGTTGACGTTTACGATCTGGGGACGGCCATTACGCTGGATCAGGAGGTCGATCTGGTCGTCAAAAATAACTCCCACGTTGCCGGCATAACCCTAACCCAGGGCTATGAGTGGGGGGATATTGACGACAATACCGTCAGCACCGGCGTCAACAGCGGCAAAGTGTTCCATAACGCGATCGATGTAGCGGATTCTACCGTGACGTCCGGCTCATGGTCAGATGAAGGCACCTCCGGCTGGTTCGGCAACAACAATAACGCCAGCGATTACGGCGGTAGCGGCCTGAACGTGAACGGCGGTGCCGGCTTCAATACTGATGACGTCGCGATCTCCGCTATCGCCAATCCGAATGCGGATAACGCGATGCAGACGACGGTTAACCTCACTAACTCTACCCTGATGGGTGACATCCTTTTTGCCAGTAACTTTGACCACAATTTCTTCCCGAGCGGTGCGGACAGCTATCGGGATACCAATTCTGCCGTAGATACTAACGGTTGGGACGGCACCGACCGCATGGATGTCACGCTGAATAACGGCAGCAAGTGGGTGGGGGCCGCGATCTCCACGCATCAGATCGATTCCGATGGCGATGGCGTTTACGACAGCTTTGGCGAAGGCACTGAAGCGACCGCAACGCTGATTGATGTCGCGGCGAACAGCCTGTGGCCATGGTCAACCTATGGGATCAACAGCAGCGATACGGCCTACAATGAAAACGGCCACGTTGCCGGCAATGAAGTCTATCAGAGCGGTCTGTTCAACGTGACGCTGAACGGCGGTTCACGGTGGGATACCACCAAAACGTCGCTGATTGATACTTTAAGCATCAACAGCGGTTCTGTGGTCAACGTAGCGGATTCCACCCTGGTCTCTGACACCATCTCTCTGACCGGAGGCTCTGCTCTGAAGATCGCGGAAGATGGCCACGTCGCGACCCACGCGCTGACAATCGACAACAGTATCGTCACGATTGCCGACGATGTCTCCGCCGGCTGGGGTGTGGATGATGCTGCCTTGTATGCCAACATCGTCAACGTCACCCACGATGGTATTCTCGATGTGGGCAACAGCACGGCGTACGCGCTGCAGGCCGATACGCTGAACCTGACCAGCTCGACGGATGCCCGCGGGGACGTACATGCTGGCGTGTTAAACGTTCACAGCAATCGCTTCGTGCTGAATGCCGATTTAACCAACGATCGCACTAACGATACCGCTAAGCCAAACTACGGCTACGGCATCATCGCCATGAACTCTGATGGTCACCTGACCATCAACGGCAACGGTGACTCCGACACCTCTTTTGACCAGTCTGAAGTGGATAACGCAGGCGATAACGTTGCGGCCGCCACCGGCAACTATAAAGTGCGTATTGATAACGCGGTAGGTACGGGCTCCATTGCTGATTACAAAGGCAAAGAGCTGGTCTATGTTAACGACAAGAGCAGCACCGCTACCTTCTCTGCGGCAAACAAAGCCGATCTGGGTGCCTACACCTGGCAGGCTAAGCAGGAAGGCAACGTGGTGGTTATGCAGCAGCGGTCGCTAACTGATTACGCAAATATGGCGCTCAGCATCCCGTCCGCGAACAGCAATATCTGGAACCTGCAGCAGGATACCGTGGCGACGCGTCTGACCCACTCCCGGCACGGTCTGGCGGATAACGGCGGCGTCTGGGGCAGCTACTTCGGCGGCAGCTTCAACGGCGATAACGGCACCATCAGCTACGATCAGAACGTCAACGGCGTCATGCTTGGTCTGGATAGCAAAATTGAGGGTAACCACGCCCAGTGGATCGTCGGGGCCGCAGCGGGCTTCGTGAAAGGCGACCTGAGCGATCGCAGCGGTCAGGTGGATCAGGACAGCCAGACGGCCTACGTCTACTCGTCCGCCCGCTTTGCGAACAACGTTTTCGTTGACGGCTCTCTGAACTACTCTCGCTTCAACAACGAGCTGTCTGCCAGCATGAGCAACGGCCAGTACGTCGATGGCAGGACTTCCACGGATGCCTGGGGCTTTGGTCTGAAGCTGGGCTACGACTGGAAGCTGGGCGATGCGGGCTATGTGACCCCGTACGGCAGCGTATCCGGCCTGTTCCAGTCTGGGGACGACTACCGCCTGAGCAACGGCATGAAGGTAGGCGAACAGTCTTACGACAGCATGCGCTATGAGCTGGGCGTTGATGCGGGCTACACCTTTAGCTACGGCAGCGATCAGGCGCTTACGCCTTACTTCAAGCTGGCCTACGTGTATGACGATGCCGACAACAACGCTAAGGTCAACGGGGATGCTATCGATAACGGCACCGAAGGTTCTGCGGTACGCGTTGGGCTGGGTACGCAGTTCAGCTTTACCCGCAGCTTCAGCGCCTACTCCGATGTGAGCTACCTCGGCGGCGGGGATGTGGATCAGGACTGGTCTGCTAACGTGGGCGTTAAATACACCTGGTAAGATAGTTTGCAGTGATAAAACATTAAAGGTTATTTAATCTCAAAGTATGCCCGTCAAGGAGTTGACGGGCATTATTGTCAGGAATGCATAAATGCTATCGCTGAGTAAACCGCTTAATGAATTTGATCAGCTGGATCAATGCCTGTCAAAATACGGCACGCGCTTCGATTTTTGCAGTGAAAAGCAGATTATATTTTCGAACGATATACATTGCGACAAAACGGTGGTTATTTTGGCCGGCGTAATCTCGCTGCGCAGAGGTGAAAATATCCTTGTGGGTATCGCTCAGGCCCCTTTTATTATCGGGTTGGCCGATGGGGTAATGAAAAATGAGGTGAAATATAAATTAATGACCGAGGGAGAGTGCAGCGGATACCACCTGCCTTCCTCCCAGGCGATTAAAATAATCGACCAGAATAATTTGTGGCGCGACGCATTCTGCTGGCTGGTATGGCATAACCGCATTATGGAGCTACGCGACCTGCAGCTAATCGGTAATAACTCCTATGAGCAAATTCGCGCAACGCTGCTGTCGATGATTGACTGGGACGAACAATTACGCTTCCGCATTGGCGTTATGAATTATATTCATCAAAAAACGCGTATTTCGCGCTCCGTTGTTGCCGAAGTGCTTGCTGCTCTGCGTAAGGGCGGCTATATCGAGATGGATAAAGGCAAACTGGTCAGCATCAACCATTTGCCTTCAGAATATTAATCAGGATTCGGGAACGGCCAGCGGTTTTTCGCCGCTGAGTTCGCTAACCAGGTCATTGATGCCGTTACTCATATTGCTAAAGCGCGTCAGCGAGGAACGGGTGACCACCACGAAGGCGCCCACGTTAGCCTGCGGGTTCATCGCCATGTAGGTAATAAATCCACCGCCGCCGCCGGTCTTCTGAATAATGCCCGGATGCCCGTTCTTCGGCTTCATATAAACCCAGCCAAGGCCCAGCGCATCGGCTTTCCCCGGCACGTCCATACCAATAACGCGGGTCAGCTGGCTGCGCTGATAGATCAGCGTCTGCATGCGGTCAGCCTGCTGGCCGCGGGTGTAAAAATCAGAGGAGAGGAACTGCTGCATCCAGCGCATCATATCGCCCGGGGTGGAGTAAACGCCGCCGCTGCCGATCGCCGCCAGGGTGTTGTTGCACGGGCTGGCACCCTTCTCGGCGACCATCAGGCGGCCACACTGATCCGGCGATGGCGTAAAGGTGGTGTCCTTCATGCCCAGCGGGCGGGTAATTTGCTCTTCAAACAGCTGCGGATAAGGCTTGCCCGCGGCGTTCGAGAGGGCGTCCGCCAGCAGATCAAACGCGAGGTTGGAGTAGGCGGCCTGCGAGCCGGGCGCGGCTTTCAACGACGTCGTCGACAGCCATTCCCAGCGCTGCTGGCGAGTTGGCCAGACGAAGACCGCGCGGTGCGCCGCGCCGCCGGGCTGTTCACGCGGCAGGGCGCTGGTATGCGTCGCCAGGTTAACTAGCGTAATCGGCGTACCCTGATAGCTCGGCACCCGAGCGCCCGGCGGAGCGTATTTGCTCAGCGGATCGTTAAGCTTCACCACCCCCCGATCGAGCATTTTCACCAGCATTTCGCTGGTCATCAGCTTGCTCAGTGAGGCGATGCGGATAACGGAATCCAGCTGAGGATGTTCATTATTGCCCGGACGCGTCTCGCCAAAGCTGCGAAAAACGCGCTGGTTACCGTCGATGACGACCAGTGCCATGCCGGTGGCACCGCTACCGTAGTAGATATGGTTGGCGTAACGGTCGACAACATCGGAGGCAAATTCCGGGTCGACGCTCGGTTGAGCAGCCTGGACCGATGTCCACGACGCCGCGCACAGCGCAGCAAAAATGAGCAGACTACGTTTCAACGGGGGTATCCATATGATGAAAAGAGATATAGAGCGTATTTATACTACGAAGCGGCGCACAGCGAAGCGCAATGACGACAATATTTCATGGAAAAACGTAACGGTGCGTAAAAAACGATTTTTTACGCTTTCGATACCCGCTTTACCCGGCGGGCGCGTATGATTATTGTTTGGTTAATCAGGTTGTAAGAGAGAGATACATGGCCGCTCAGCGGGTAGTAATGGTAGTGGATATGCAAAATGGCGTTTTTGCGACCCCGCGTATTGAGCGTGAGCGCTGCGTCGCACAAATTAACCGCCTGATCCGCGCCGCGGATCGCGTGATTTTTATTCAGCACGCTGAGGATGGTGGGCTGGAAGAGGGAAGCGAAGGTTTTGCGCTGCTGGCTGAGCTGGAGCAGCCGGAAAATGCAATTTTTGTCACTAAAACCGCCTGCGATGCGTTTTACCAGACCCGCCTCGCGCAGGCGCTGAGCGAGCTGGACATTACGCAGTTTGTGATTTGCGGCTGCGCAACGGACTATTGCGTTGATACCACCATCAAGAACGGCGCCAGCCGCGGCTATGCGATAACCGTTGCCGAAGATGCGCATACTACCGCTAACCGCCCGGCGGCGCAGGCGCAAACGCTGATTGCCCACTATAACGAGGTCTGGCGTACGCTGACCGTCCCCGGCAATCCCGTACGCGTGAAATCCACAGAAACAATTCTTAGCGCCTGGCAGACGAACTAAGCTGCTGATATCCGGTCTCATAATTCGGTCGCCTTTCCTTGCCGCTGCTTCTCTGCGGCGGGCATTGTCGTGGTACACAGCATAATCAGAATGATAAGAAGTTAGCAGGAGAGCATGATGTTTAAATCTTTTTTCCCCAAACCGGGGCCGTTTTTTATCTCTGCCTTTATCTGGTCGCTGCTGGCGGTGATCTTTTGGCAGGCGGGCGGCGGCGACTGGCTGCTGCGGATAGCCGGCGCATCGCAAAACGTGGCCATCAGCGCCGCACGCTTCTGGTCGCTGAACTATCTGCTGTTCTACGTTTACTATATGTTCTGCGTCGGCGTGTTCGCTCTGTTTTGGTTTATCTACAGTCCGCATCGCTGGCAGTACTGGTCGATCCTCGGCACAGCGCTGATTATCTTCGTCACCTGGTTTATGGTCGAAGTCGGGGTGGCGATTAACGCCTGGTACGCGCCGTTCTACGATCTGATACAGGCCGCGCTGGCCACGCCGCATAAGGTCAGCATTAACCAGTTTTATCAAGAAATTGGCGTATTCCTCGGGATTGCGGTTATTGCGGTGATTATCGGCGTAATGAACAACTTTTTCGTCAGCCACTACGTCTTCCGCTGGCGTACCGCGATGAACGAACACTACATGGCGCACTGGCACCATTTACGCCATATCGAAGGCGCGGCCCAGCGTGTGCAGGAAGATACCATGCGCTTTGCCTCCACCCTTGAAGATATGGGCGTCAGCTTTATCAACGCGGTGATGACCCTGATTGCCTTTCTGCCGGTGCTGGTCACCCTGTCCGAGCACGTGCCGGACCTGCCGATTGTTGGCCACCTGCCGTATGGCCTGGTGATTGCGGCGATCGTCTGGTCGCTGATGGGAACCGGTATGCTGGCGGTGGTGGGGATCAAGCTGCCGGGGCTGGAGTTTAAAAACCAGCGCGTTGAGGCGGCCTATCGTAAAGAGCTGGTGTACGGCGAAGACGACGCAGCTCGCGCGACGCCGCCGACCGTACGCGAGCTGTTCGGTGCCGTACGCCGCAACTATTTCCGCCTCTATTTCCACTACATGTACTTCAACATCGCGCGCATTCTCTATCTGCAGGTCGATAACGTTTTCGGTTTGTTCCTGCTGTTTCCGTCGATCGTTGCCGGTACCATTACGCTGGGCCTGATGACGCAGATAACCAACGTATTCGGCCAGGTGCGCGGTTCGTTCCAGTACCTGATCAGCTCCTGGACGACGCTGGTGGAGCTGATGTCCATCTACAAACGTCTGCGCAGCTTTGAGCGTGAGCTCGATGGCAAAGAGCTGAATGAAGTCACGCAAACGCTCGGTTAATTATCTCAAGGAAGGATTATGGCGGCAGCAGCCTCTACTCGTATTGTTTCGCTCTCCCTGACGCTTCTGGCGGGGATGGTTCTCAGCGCCTGTACCAGTAATCAGGGGCCGGCGCTAAAAAAAGGCGAAAAGCCCGTGGACGTTGCCGCCGTAGTCCGGCAAAAAATGCCGGCCAGCGTGAAGGACCGTGACGAATGGGCGCAGGCGATAGCTAAAGCCTTCGAAAGCCAGAAGCTGGCACCGACGGAAGAAAACGTCTGTTCGGTGCTCGCGGTGGCCCAGCAGGAGTCCAACTATCAGTCTGACCCGGTGGTGCCGGGGCTGAATAAAATCGCCTGGCAGGAGATAGACCGCCGGGCGGAGAAAATGCACATTCCGCTGTTCGTCGTGCATACCGCGCTAAAAATTCCTTCGCCGAACGGCAAAAGCTACAGCGAGCGCCTGGATAGCGTGAAAACGGAGAAGCAGCTGAGCGCCGTTTTTGACGATTTTATCGACATGGTACCGATGGGCCAGACCCTGTTTGGCTCCCTCAACCCGGTGCATACCGGCGGCCCGATGCAGGTCAGCATCGCCTTTGCCCAGCAGCACACCGACGGCTATCCGTGGAAAATGGAGGGCACCGTGCGCAAGGAGGTCTTTAGCCTGCGCGGCGGCCTGTGGTTTGGCACCCGGCATTTGCTGAACTACCCGGCGAACTATAGCGCGCCGCTGTATCGTTTTGCTGATTTCAACGCCGGCTGGTACGCCAGCCGCAATGCCGCATTTCAGCATGCGGTCAGCAACGTTAGCGGCGTGAAGCTGGCGCTGGACGGGGATTTGATTCGCTACGACAGCGACGAGCCGGGGACCACCGAGCTGGCGGTGCGGCGCGTCGCCGGACGGCTGGCGATGAGTGATGACGATATTCACCGACAGCTGAAGAAAGGCGACAGCCTGGCGTTTGAGAAAACCGACCTCTATCAGCAGGTTTTCCGCCTTGCTGATAAGAAAGCAGGCAAGGCCGTACCGCGGGAAATACTCCCCGGGATCCAGCTCGAAAGCCCTAAAATTACGCGAAATCTGACCACCGCCTGGTTCGCGAAGCGGGTTGATGAGCGGCGCGCCAGCTGCATGGCGCGTCGTTAGCGATTATTGCGCCAGCGCAGGAACAGCCCGAGAAGAGCGAGCAGCAGGCAGCCAATCAGAAAGGGGACCAGGCCAAATATTGTCCCCACCGCCAGACCGATTTCTACGCGCGGATGGTGAGTATTCTGGACCTGTATTAAGTGTTCAAAAACGCCGGGTGCGTGCACCAGCATGCTCAGCATTTGCGCCCCGGCCCAGAAGCAGAACAGCACAAACAGTCCGTAGGCGATATTGCTGCTGGTCAGCGGGCTCCTTCTTTTTTTGCCAAAGAGCGTTTTTGAAAAGGCAAACTCTGCCATATAACCTCCGTACTCCACTTCTCAGCCGTTTTTTACACCGGCTACACGGCGATTATTTTGGCAGCGGGGGGCGCTATCCAGTATCAGATTGCTGGTAATTTTCGGCCAGGAATACTCCTGAACTTGCCGCTTTGCGAGCGTGCTAAAAGTTTGGCAAAGAGAGAGCCATCTCCCACTGTTAAATAATTCTCAACGCCGCTACAGACCGTGGATTGCACCTGTGCGAAGATGCTTTTTTTGCCGTTGGAGTTGTCATGAAGCTCACTGAGAAAATTCGCCGTGACTGGCACTATTACGCTATTGCGCTGGGGTTGATTTTTATTCTGAACGGCGTGGTGGGGCTGCTGGGATTTGAAACTCAGGGCTGGCAATCCTATGCCGTGGGGCTGGTGACCTGGGTCATTAGCTTCTGGCTGGCGGGGTTTATTATTCGCCGTCGTCCGGCGGAGCAAGCCTAGGGCGCTGACGGTTTCGCGGCCACCCGGGCCGTAAAGCTGTCGCCCCGGCAAGCGCTGCGTCGCCGGGGCAATTTCATCAGTTCATCGAGGTTTTCAGCGCGCGATCGGCGGCGTGACGCTCCAGCGCCAGCTCAATCAGTCGGGTGATCAGGCTGGTATAATCCAGTCCGCTGGCTTGCCACAGTTTGGGATACATGCTGATATTGGTAAACCCTGGCAGCGTGTTGATTTCATTGATAACCACTTCATTATCTGCCGTCAGAAATACGTCGACGCGCGCCATGCCGCTGCAGCCGAGCGTCTGATAGGCGCGAACGGCGATATCGCGAATTTTATCGTTAACTTCACCGTCAATGGCCGCCGGAACGACGACTTTCGCTCCCTGGTCGTCAATGTACTTGGTGTCGTAGGCGTAGAATTCGCTGTTGAGGACGATTTCACCGCAGGTGCTGGCCTGAGGTTCATCGTTACCCAGTACCGCACACTCGATCTCCCGGCCCTTGATTCCTTGTTCAACCACTACTTTATGGTCAAATTCAAAGGCCAGGTCGACCGCCTGCTGATACTGCTCTTCGTTGTTCACCTTGCTCACGCCCACCGAAGAGCCCTGGTTGGCCGGTTTGACAAACAGCGGCAGGCCGAGCGTGTTTTGCACTTCAGCGAAGCTAAAACGCTGGCGGTTAGCGCGGGTCAGGGTAATAAACGGCGCGATAGACAGGCCGGCGTCACGCAGCAGGCGTTTGGTGACGTCTTTATCCATGCAGGCGGCGGAGCCGAGCACGTCCGAGCCGACGAAGGGCAGGTTAGCCATCCGCAGCATGCCCTGCAGCGAGCCGTCCTCTCCCAGGGTGCCGTGCACTATCGGGAAAATGACGTCGATGGCGGCCAGCGGTTGGCCGCTGTCGGCATTAATCAGCTGCCCGGATTGGCGACCGGGAATTTGCGCCAGCGTGACATCGGAGGGACGCAGCGCAATATGGGCAGGATCCTGCGGGTTCAGCAGATAGTTACCGGCATCGTTAATGTGCCAGAGACCCTGTTTATCAATCCCCAGCAGAACGACGTCGAAGCGCGATTTATCAATTGCTTCCACGATGTTCTTCGCCGACTGCAGCGACACTTCATGTTCTGCCGACTTGCCGCCAAAAACGATCCCAACCCTCATCTTAGCCATTTCAACTTCCATCCTGATTACATCAAAGCACATAACATAGCATGCGCGATGACGGCATGGCTGCCAGAATCTCTGCGGCAGATTGCGGGGGGTTAAAAGCTGTGCAACCGCCGCTGCGGATAAGCAGGCGAGGGCGGGAGTCGATGCGCGGCGGCGACGCGAAGTCAGCACAACGCCCTGAGGCTCAGGCGATTAGCTCTGATAATATTTTATAAATCGGGATATAGAATGATAAAACACTAAACTCATCGCGAGCGCATCTCTGGTAATACGCCGGCGAAGGGAACTTGCTAAGCTAGATAATAATTCACAAAAAACTAATGAATACGCGTAGTTATGGAATCCTGGAAGGTTAATCTCATCTCTGTCTGGTTCGGCTGCTTTTTTACCGGCCTGGCAATCAGCCAAATTCTGCCGTTTTTGCCGCTCTATGTTTCTCAGCTGGGCGTCACCTCTCACGAGGCGCTGTCGATGTGGTCAGGCCTGACGTTTAGCGTCACCTTCCTGGTATCGGCCATCGTTTCGCCGATGTGGGGCAGCCTCGCGGATCGCAAAGGGCGCAAGCTGATGCTGCTGCGCGCCTCCCTGGGAATGGCGATTGCCATCCTGCTTCAGGCCTTTGCGACCAACGTCTGGCAGCTGTTTATCCTGCGTGCGGTGATGGGGCTGACTTCCGGCTATATTCCTAATGCGATGGCGCTGGTGGCCTCTCAGGTGCCGCGCGAACGCAGCGGCTGGGCGCTCAGTACGCTATCGACGGCGCAGATTAGCGGCGTCATCGGCGGGCCGCTGCTGGGAGGCTTCCTCGCCGACCACGTTGGTCTGCGAATGGTGTTTATCATTACCGCCATTTTGCTGACGGTGAGCTTCCTGGTGACGCTGTTCTTGATTAAAGAGGGCGTGCGCCCGCAGGTCAATAAGGCGGATCGCCTAAGCGGCAGGGAGGTATTTGCTTCGCTGCCCTATCCCGGCCTGGTCATTAGCCTGTTCTTCACCACCCTCGTGATTCAGCTGTGCAACGGTTCAATCGGGCCGATTCTGGCGCTGTTTATCAAATCGATGGCCCCGGAGAGCAATAATATTGCCTTCCTCGCCGGCATGATTGCCGCCGTGCCGGGCGTTTCGGCGCTGATCTCGGCCCCGCGTTTAGGCAAGCTTGGCGATCGGATTGGCACCTCGCGGATCCTGCTGGCGACGCTGTGCTGCGCGGTGGTGATGTTCTTTGCGATGTCGTTCGTGACCACGCCGCTGCAGCTGGGCGTGCTGCGCTTCATGCTGGGCTTTGCCGACGGCGCGATGCTGCCGGCGGTGCAAACGCTGCTGCTCAAATACTGCAGCGATAGCGTGACCGGACGCATCTTCGGCTATAACCAGTCGTTTATGTATCTGGGGAACGTCGTCGGGCCGCTGATTGGCGCCTCGGTATCGGCAATGGCCGGCTTCCGCTGGGTGTTTATCGCCACGGCGATTATCGTGCTGATTAACCTTTGGCAGCTGGCGGTTATGCTGCGGCGCAGCCGCCAGGCGACGGCGTAATCACACTCCTCCCTTCTGCCGGTATTTACGTCACAGCGTAAATGCCGGTTACCGATCCCTCCCGCTTATAAATGTATCTCCGATCACAAAATGATCATTTTCACCTCTTTGCCCCTTCTATTTGTAACTGTTACGCGTATACAGTTACGCGTAACAGCTATCTTAAAAGAGGTTTTATGAGGAATTTATTCGATTTATCGGGGAAGCGAGCGCTCATCACCGGTTCTGCCCAGGGGATTGGTAATCTGCTGGCCGGCGGCCTTGCAGAGTACGGCGCGGAGATAATTATCAACGATCGGACCCAGCTGCGTGCGGACCAGGCCGCGCAGGCGCTGGTTGATCGGGGCTATCGCGCAGTGGGATGCGCATTTGATGTGACCAGGGCGGAGGAGGTCGAGCGCGGGATTACCCGTATTGAGCAGGAAATTGGGGCGATTGATATTTTAATTAATAACGCCGGGATCCAGCGCCGATATCCTTTTACTGAATTCCCCGAAGCGGAGTGGGATCGGGTTATTGAAGTTAACCAGAAAGGGGTGTTCCTCGTCTCGCAGCAGGTCGCTAAATATATGATGACGCGCCGTGCGGGTAAAATAATAAATATTTGCTCGATGCAAAGCGAATTAGGGCGAAAAACCATTACTCCGTATGCCGCATCGAAAGGAGCGGTCAAAATGCTTACCCGTGGAATGTGCGTGGAGCTGGCGGAATATAATATTCAGGTTAATGGCATTGCCCCCGGCTATTTTGCGACCGAAATGACGGCTGCGCTGGTGAATGACGAGGCGTTTTCCGCATGGCTGTATCAGCGTACGCCGGCAGCCCGCTGGGGAAAACCGGAGGAGCTGATTGGTGCTGCGGTGTACCTGGCCTCTCCGGCGGCAAACTTCGTCAACGGTCATCTGTTGTTTGTCGATGGAGGAATGCTTGCCGCCGTCTAATTTCCACCCTAATCCAGATTGTATCGCTGCTGCTTTAGGCGCAGTTAATAAAATTAAGCTGAAGTCATAATTAAACCCGTTTGCCTACGAACATAATCTGAGGATTGCTTATGCAAATGCTCGCGAAGTTACCAGCGCGTCGCTGGTGGTATTTAATGCCCATCATTTTTATTACCTATAGTCTGGCATATCTTGACCGCGCGAATTACGGATTTGCCGCCGCGGCGGGAATTGAAAATGATTTAGGCATCACCAAAGGGACCGCGTCGCTGATTGGTGCGCTCTTTTTTCTCGGCTATTTCTTTTTCCAGGTTCCCGGCGCGATATATGCCGTAAAGCGCAGCGTGCGCAAAATGATTTTTTGCAGCCTTATATTATGGGGCGTCTGCGCGGCGGCGACCGGATTTGTCAGTAATATTCCGATGCTGATGGCTATTCGCTTTACCCTCGGCGTGGTCGAGGCGGCGGTGATGCCGGCGATGCTGATTTATATCAGCAACTGGTTTACCAAAACCGAGCGTTCGCGTGCCAATACCTTCCTGATCCTCGGTAATCCGGTCACCGTGCTGTGGATGTCTATCGTTTCCGGCTACCTGATTCAGTCCTGGGGCTGGCGGGAGATGTTTATTATCGAAGGCATTCCGGCAGTTCTGTGGGCGGTATGCTGGTGGATACTGGTTCGCGATAAACCTTCAGAGGTCTCCTGGCTGAACGAGCAGGAAAAACAGGCTCTACAGCAGGCGATGGATAGCGAACAGAGCCATATCAAGCCGGTACGTAACTATGGCGAGGCGCTGCGATCGCGCAACGTCATTATGCTGTGCGCCGTGCATGCGCTGTGGAGCATCGGCGTGTACGGTTTTATGATGTGGATGCCGTCGATTCTGAAAAATGCTGCACAGATGGATATTGTGGCGGTAGGCTGGCTGGCGGCCGTGCCGTATCTGGCTGCCATTATATTAATGCTGACAGTCTCCTGGCTGTCGGACAAGTTCCAGAATCGTAAGCTGTTCATTTGGCCACTGCTGCTGATCGCCGCTATTGCCTTCTTCGGTTCGTGGATGGTGGGCAACCAGGCGTTCTGGTTCTCTTATGCGCTGCTGGTGATTGCCGCCGCCTGCATGTACGCGCCGTACGGTCCTTTCTTTGCGCTGATTCCTGAGCTGCTGCCGCGTAACGTCTCCGGCGTTTCTATGGGGCTGATTAACAGCTTCGGGGCGCTTGGTGCTTTCCTCGGCGCGTGGCTGGTTGGCTATTTGAATGGCGTTACGGGCGGTCCCGGCGTTTCTTACACCTTTATGGCTATCGCGCTGCTGGCCTCGGTGGTGCTGATGTATAACGTGCGGGCCAATAATGAATCCTCTTCATCGCTGCTGACGGCAAAAAAGGTTGCGGGTTAACATAAAACGTAGCTGCTGTGGTAAGGTTCTCTGCGAGTACATAAGTCGTTTGTCGTAGAGAACCTGATGAAAAACAGCCGGATGACATTACAGGATATCGCCAACCTGGCGGGGCTTAATAAAATGACGGTGAGCCGCTATTTGCGCGACCCAGGCCAGGTGTCGCAGCGCAGCCGCGAGCTTATTTCTAAAGTCATGGAAGAGAATAACTATATCCCCAACCGGGCACCGGAAATCCTGCTCAACGCGCGCAGTAAAACAATCGGCGTGCTTATCCCCTCGTTTCGCAATCAGATTTTCGCCGACGTGCTGGCCGGTATTGAGTCGGTGACTTCCGCGCATCAGTACCAGACCCTGATCGCTAACTACGAATATGACCCCCAGCGCGAAGAGCGCGAAGTGCTCAACCTGCTTTCATATAACATCGATGGCCTGATCCTGACCGGCAAGCAGCATAGCGATCGCATGATCCAATACGTACGCGCGAGCGGTATTCCGGTTGCGGAACTGATGGACTTCGGTGGCCCGCAGCTTGATATTCAGGTGGGCTTCGATAACGAAAAGGCCGCACGGGATATGACCAACGCTTTTCTCGAAAGCGGCAAACGGTCAATTGCCTTCTTTGGCTCAATGGACGATCCCCGCGATCTGAGCCGTTTTCGCGGTACCGAACTGGCGCTGCAGGCTCATGGCCTGAAGGCGTATCACATGGCTCCGCGTACTATTTCTTCGGTCGCCCTTGGGCGGCAGATGTTCCTGAAAATGCAGCAGTCGTGCCCGGGTATCGACGCGATTTTTTGTACCAATGACGATCTGGCGGTTGGCGTATTGCTTGAATGTCAGTCTCAGGGTAAAGCGGTGCCGCAGGATATGGCTATTGCTGGTTTTCACGGGTTGGAAATTGGCCGCGCAAGTTTGCAGAAAATAGCCAGCGTCATTACTCCACGTTATGACATTGGTAAAACGGCCAGCGAAATACTGCTTGCCAGACTTGCCGGTAAAGATGCACCGGACAGCGTGAATTTGGGCTATCAGATATATTATGGCGATACGTTATAGTTATATATCCGCTATCCCTGAAATTGCTGATGCCTTGACCCTGCGGCTCCCGACTCATCCACCGGCCTCGCCCCCTCAGATTGCGGGCTATGCTCCTGCCAGGTTGGCCGCCTTTCTGCAACCGAATTTATTTTCGCGGGCGCTGGAATAGCAATATTCCTTTTAACTCTTATCTATTAAATTTAGTTATGAAGATTATTACGCCGGTATTCAGGGGACCCCTCGCGCCAAATAAGTAATGAGCAAAACGTTTCGCTAAATATTGATTGCGGCGAGTAATCATTTTAAAAAAATAATTCTGGTATCCGACGGCTAATGTATGACATAAATAGCAACTCACTGACCTCGCCTAAGGATAAAGCGTTGTGAAGAATCTCATTGCCGAGCTACTGGTAAATCTGGCACAAAAGGAAGAGGAAACAAAGGAGCTGACGGTGCAGGTTGAGGCGCTGGAAGTGGTGGTCACGGCGCTGCTAAGGCATATGGAGCAGGACGCTCAGCAGGCGTTAATTAACGATATTGAACAGGCTATCGAGCAGGCCAGCCCTGGTCCGCTGGTTGACGAGCGCGATGCCCAGCGGTTGCAGCAATATATAAAAAAGCTGTTGCGGCATCCTCGTAGCTAGCGCCTGTGACAAGGCATGGATGCTGTCATTTTACTGTCACATCGCTTTTATAAAGTCTCCCTCGTTTTGTTTTTTAAGTATTTTTACATGGAGACGACAAAAGTGAAATTAAGCGCCCTCTTTATTGCCCTGCTGCCTCTGCTGGCTTCCCCGGTTATTCATGCTGATACCACGTCCGCCCCGGCGCTCGATAATCGTGCCGCCCAGGGAGATATCACCGCTCCCGGCGGCGCTCGTCGTTTAAGCGGCGACCAAACTGCCGCTTTGCAGGCCTCATTAATCAACAAGCCAGCTAAAAATATTATTTTGCTGATTGGTGACGGAATGGGTGATTCAGAAATTACTGCCGCACGCAATTATGCCGAAGGCGCGGGCGGCTTCTTCAAAGGTATTGATGCGCTGCCGCTGACCGGTCAATACACTCATTATTCTCTGGATAAGAAAACCGGCAAGCCGGATTATGTGACCGATTCCGCCGCGTCCGCGACGGCGTGGACCACCGGCGTCAAAAGCTATAACGGCGCGCTGGGCGTCGATATCCACGAGAAAGATCACCAGACCATCCTTGAGCTGGCGAAAGCCGCCGGCTTTGCTACCGGCAACGTCTCTACCGCCGAACTGCAGGACGCCACGCCGGCCGCTCTGGTGGCGCACGTGACCTCACGTAAGTGCTATGGCCCCAGCGTTACCAGCGAAAAATGTCCGGGCAACGCGCTGGAAAAGGGCGGCAAGGGTTCGATTACCGAGCAGCTGCTGAACGCCCGCGCCGACGTGACGCTAGGCGGCGGGGCTAAAACCTTCGCCGAAACCGCCACCGCCGGTGAATGGCAGGGCAAAACGCTGCATGACCAGGCGGTCGCTCGCGGCTACCAGATTGTTACCGACGCCGCTTCGCTGGCCGCGGTCGGCGAAGCCAACCAGGGCAAACCGCTGCTGGGGCTGTTTTCTGACGGTAATATGCCGGTTCGCTGGGAAGGGCCTAAAGCCTCCCTGCACGGCAATATCGACAAGCCGGCGGTAACCTGTACGCCGAACGCGAAGCGCGATGCCTCGGTGCCAACGCTGGCGCAGATGACGGATAAAGCCATCAGCCTGCTGAGCAGCAATGAGAAGGGCTTCTTCCTGCAGGTTGAAGGGGCCTCCATCGACAAACAGGATCACGCGGCGAACCCGTGCGGCCAGATTGGCGAAACCGTCGATCTTGATGAAGCGGTGCAGAAAGCGCTGGAGTTCGCCAAAAAAGATGGCAATACCCTGGTGGTGGTAACCGCCGACCACGCGCACTCCAGCCAGATCATCCCCGCAGATTCTAAAGCGCCGGGCCTGACGCAGGCGCTGACCACCAAAGACGGTGCGGTGATGGTGATGAGCTACGGTAACTCCGAGGGTGAGTCGATGGAGCATACCGGGACGCAGCTGCGTATCGCCGCCTACGGCCCGCACGCCGGGAACGTCGTCGGCCTAACCGATCAGACCGACCTGTTCTATACCATGAAAGAGGCTCTGGGCCTGAAATAAGCCCGTGCCGGCGGCGAATTTCAGCCGCCGGCTGGTTTTTTTCCCGTCAGCGACCAGACTTACAGGGATTGACTCACAGAAGGATGGTGCGATGAAAATAACATTACTGGTTGCCCTGTTGTTTGGCCTGGTCTTTGCCACTGCGGTCAGTGCCGCGGAAAAAACGCCGACGCCCCAGCAGCAAAAAATGACGGTCTGTAACAAAGACGCGTCGGCGAAAGCGCTGAAAGGGGATGAGCGTAAGGCGTTCATGAGCAGCTGTCTGAAGAAAGATGCGCCGGCTCCGGAGAACAAAGGGTTAACGCCTCAGCAGCAAAAAATGGGCGAGTGTAACGGTCAGGCGACCCAGCAGTCGCTGAAAGGGGACGATCGTAAGAAATTTATGAGCGCCTGCCTGAAAAAACAGGGGTAGTGGAAACGGGTGAGGCCGGGCCTCACCCGATTATGCCCGGCTTCAGGAGCGGCTGAGCTTCTCCGATTTTTCCATGCATTTCACCATCGCTTCGATCACCGCTGAACGGAAACCTTTCTCTTCCAGTACCCGAACCGCCTCGATGGTGGTTCCACCCGGCGAGCACACCATATCCTTCAGCGCGCCCGGATGCTCTGTGCTTTCCAGCACCATTTTCGCCGAGCCCATCACCGCCTGAGCGGCAAACTTATAGGCCTGAGCCCGCGGCATGCCGCCGAGCACGGCGGCGTCAGCCATCGCTTCGATAAACATAAACACGTAGGCCGGCGCCGAGCCGCTGACGCCGACCACCGGATGGATCATCGCCTCAGAGATAATCTCAGCCTGACCAAAGCAGCGGAAAATTGTCAGAATTTCAGCGGTTTCTTCGCTGGTGACCAGCGCGTTTGGCGTGACGGAGGTCATGCCCGCGTTGACCAGTGAGGGCGTGTTAGGCATGGCGCGGACGATCTTGCGATCGTGTCCCAGCGCGCGCGCGAGCTGATCGAGGGTGACGCCCGCCGCGATGGAGACTACCAGAGAATCTTTATTCAGGCTGGAGGCCACGTCGCTCAGCACTTTAACCATGATCCCCGGCTTCACTGCGCCAAACACAATATCCGCAACCTGGGCAACGTCCTGAGCGCTCTGCGCCGCGTTGATACCGTACTGGTCGCGTAGGGCCGCTACTTTATCCGGCGACGGGGTGTAGACCCAAATTTGCCCCGGCTGTACCTGCCCGCTGGCGATAAGGCCGCCGAGAATGGCCTTACCCATATTACCGCAGCCGATAAAGCCAATTTTCTTCTCCATCACCCTTCTCCTGTGCTTATTTTGTCGTGAGCTATCTAGCTTATCACTCCGGAGCTTTCCCGGGGGACAAAAGCAGGTGACAATAATAGCCCCCTTTTTCGTCAACAGGAGCTGGAATGGCTATTTGGGTTGATGCGGACGCCTGTCCAAACGTGATTAAAGAGATTTTGTTTCGTGCCGCCGAGCGCACGCAAACGCCAACGACGCTGGTGGCAAACCAGGCGCTGCGGGTGCCGCCGTCGCGCGTTATCCGTACCCTGCGCGTAGCGCAGGGCTTTGATGTCGCCGATAATGAAATCGTTCGCCTGTGCGAGCCGGGCGATCTGGTGATTACCGCCGATATTCCGCTGGCCGCCGAAGTGCTGGCCAAAGGCGGCGCGGCGCTCAATCCGCGCGGGGAGCGCTACAGCGAGGCCACCATTCGCGAGCGCCTGACGATGCGTGATTTTATGGAAACGATGCGGGCCAGCGGCGTGCAAACCGGCGGCCCGGATACCCTATCGCAGCGCGACCGTCAGCAGTTTGCCGCCGCGCTGGAGAAGTGGCTTACAGAAGCGAAAGGTCGGTAGCCTACACCCAGCTATCGTCGTCGCTGCCGATGTCGTCATCGCCGAAACCGGCGTCGAAGTCGGAGCTGTAGGTGCTGTTATCCGCAAGGAACTGACCGTCGTCCTGGCGGAAGAGATCGTCCGACGCGCTGCTATCCGCCGTCTGCGTGAGGTCAGCCTGCGGCTGCTCTTCGATGATATTGACGATCTCCTGCGGGTGCGAGCCGCTGAACATATTGGTCAGCATATTGCCGAGCACCACGCCGCCCGCCACGCCCGCCGCGGTCTGGAGCGCACCGGCCATAAAGCCGCCGCCGCGAGCCGCCTGAGGAGCGTAGTTCTGCTGCTGTATTTGCGGGGCATACTGCGGCTGCGCGCCGGCCTGCGGCCGACCGTACTGATCCGCGCCCGGAATAGGGTCAGAACCGCGCGACGGCGACTGGCCGCCGCCGAACAGGCCGGAGAGAAATCCGCCGCTGCTCGGTTTTGCCGCCTGCAGCTGCGTCACCTGGCCTTCCAGCGCCTGGATACGATCGTTGAGCCGCTTAATCGCCGCTTCCTGAATCAGGATCGTTTGCGCCATGTAGTAGGGGGCGGCCGGCTGCTCTTTGATGTGCTGCGCAATCCGCTCCTCGGCGCCAGCATCGCGCGATGCGCTCTGCGTTCCGGCCTCTTTTAGTCGGGAAAACAGCCCATCGATAAGGCGTTGTTCTTCAGATTGCATGATACATTCCTCTGTCACACTGATAAATTACGGTCAGAGTGCGTCTGGACCACCCATGTTGTAAATATGTTGCAGCGTAAAGCTTTGCATAAATGTGTTACCGTTTACGCCTGCCAGCGGCTAAAAAATAATCCCTGAGTCGAGGTAAATCTGGCGCAACATTTAATGCAATGATAGGTTTACATGCAAAATCCCTTTGCTCTCTATGATGAAAGGGATCGCCTGATAATTTGTAACGTTTATTTTACGGTTATCGTGACGCCGCTTTGCAGGTATCATTGCGCACTTTTCGTATTCATTTTCCCGCAAAATGCGGAACCAGAGGGTCTTCGGTAATGACACAGCCAATCTATCTCATCGGTCCACGCGGCTGCGGTAAAACGACGATCGGCCACGCGCTGGCGCGGGCGCGCAATTACCAGTTTACCGATACCGATCATGCCCTGCAGGCGCTAGAGCAGCGTACGGTCGCGACGATCGTTGAGCAGGAGGGCTGGGATCGCTTTCGTGAGCTGGAGTCGCATGCGCTAAAAGCGGTCACCCGCCCGGAAACGGTTATTGCCACCGGCGGCGGCATTGTGCTCATCGAAGAGAACCGTCAGTTTATGCGTGAGAACGGCGTGGTTTTCTATCTCCAGGCCTCGGTATCTGCGCTGATTGACCGCCTTGAAGCCTATCCGAAAACCGAACAGCGTCCGACGCTGACCGGCAAACCGATCCGCGATGAGGTTGGCGAAGTGCTGGCCCAAAGAGAGGTGCTGTACCGGGCGACCGCGCACCATATTATCGATGCGACCGCCGAGCCGGATGAGGTGGTCGGGCAGATCGTGGCGACGCTGCAGAGCGCCTGTGCGGTTGATAATTAACCCTTCAGGGTGGCGAAAGAGCCGCCTGCTGGCGGATAACGGAGCGAGTTCGGACTTTACCTGGGGCAAACGGAGCGCGGCTATCTATACTTTATGGCTCGTACGGTAAAAGAGGGAAGAGCCATGCCAGACCGACCGCCATATCCGCGCGAAGCGCGCGTCGTCGCCGTTGAGAAAGGTCAGAAGGGCCAGACTGAAACCTGGTATCAACTCCGCGCCGATTATCCCACCCCCGATTCACTGATTAGCGAACATCCTGTCGAAAGCGAAGCGCTGGATGCCAAACGGCGCTATGAGGATCCTGATAAATCCTAGCCCGCCTTCTGCGCCGTAGCCTGTCAGCGCCACCGCTGGCAGGTATTTTTGCCCCCGCTGACCCTGTCGCTCGCCGCTGATTTCCGTACCTGCGCGGTGCGCTGTTTCTCTCAGCCAAAGAGTAAAACCAGACACCTGTCACATTTTTAATTCATCACGCGTACTAATGAATACCTAAGGTGCGGATTTTTCAGGAGTGTTCCTGAATCATCTGGAATCTTTACACTCTACTGGAGCGCTAAGCTGCTACGCTTCTGGACGGTTGATTTTTAGCCACCAGGGGGGCGGATATTATGCGGTAAGCCTGTGCTGAAGGCGTGGAAGTGAAAAGGTAGATGATATGAGTACAACAATGGCCATTTTAACCGTTGGCGTGGTGCCGGTAGCGGAGGTTCTGCCGCTGTTAACCGAACATATCAGGGAAGAGCAGATCACGCATATTAGCCTGCTGGGTAAAATGACGCGTGAAGAGGTGATGGAAGATTATGCCGTTGATCCCGACGACGAGTGCCTGCTGACCTTGCTCAATGACAACCGGATGGCCGAGGTCTCGCGGTGGAAGATTGAACGTGATTTAAAACATCTTATCGCGGTGCTCGACCGGCAGGAGTATGACGTCATTCTGCTGTTGAGCTCCGACATGCTGAGCGGTTTTACGGCGCGCAACGCTATTCTGCTGGAGCCGCAGCGCATTATCCCGCCGCTGGTGGCGTCGATCGTCGACGGCCATCAGGTGGGGGTCATCGTTCCCGTTGAGGACGTTCTGCCGCTGCAGCAGCAAAAATGGCTCTCACTCAACAGCGCGCCGTACTACGCGCTGGCGAACCCGGTTAGCGGCAGCGACAGCGATTTGCTGGAGGCCGGAAGGGTGCTGCTGGAGCAGGGCGCCGACGTGCTGGTGCTGGACTGTCTCGGCTACCATCAGCATCACCGGGACGTGCTGCAAAAAGCGCTGGACGTGCCGGTTCTGCTGTCTAACGTGCTGGTTTCACGGCTGGCGGCAGAGCTTTTGGTCTAAGCCGTTTTGCGGCCGCGCGTATTGCGAGGCGCCTGGCCTGTGGGCAAAGGCGGGCGCTGCGGCTATCCTGCGTCACAGGACAGGCATCAGACGTTAATTTTACGTGACAGAAACGAGGAGCGCCCCCTATATTGAGGTTTCAACAAAAGATCATAAGGGCTTGTTTATGCTTCAAAGTAATGAATACTTCGATGGAAAAGTGAAATCGATTGGTTTCACCAGCAGCAGTACGGGCCGCGCGAGCGTGGGCGTGATGGCGGAAGGGGAATATACCTTTGGCACCGCACAGCCGGAAGAGATGACCGTGGTCAGCGGGGCGCTGAACGTTCTGCTACCTGGGGAAACCGAGTGGAAAGTTTATAGCGCCGGTGAAGTATTCAACGTTCCTGGCAGCAGCGAGTTCCACCTGCAGGTTGCTGAGCCAACGTCCTATCTGTGCCGCTATCTGTAATGCAGATTTTGTCATCCTGCCGCCGTGCGGCAGGATGACGATCCGCGTAATCGAGTGATTCTGCGGATGTCATTCAGCTGATTAGCGCTGGGCTTCTCCGCCCAGGGCTTCCACCAGATTCTGAATCAGCGCGGCCAGTTCGCCGGTCATCAGAATAAAGTCGGCGTCAAAGCGCAGGGCAAAATCTTCCCGATCGATATCCTCATTCTGATCGCGCAGTTCGTCACAGAACTTCAGGCGCTTGATGGAGCCATCGTCACACATCAGGAACTGAATACGCTGCTGCCAGTCGAGGGCCAGCTTGGTGACGACCTTCCCGGCCTCAATGTGCACGGCGATTTCGTCGCTGACCAGATCCTGCTTCTTCGCGCGGATCACGCCACCGTCTTCCAGCATAGCCTTCAGCTCGGCTTCATCCAGCAACTGGAAGCCTTGCGCCACGGTGCCTGAGCGCACCCATTCGGTGAGCGTCAGCTCGATCGGGTTTTCCAGCGCCAGCGGGACAACCGGCAGCGAGCCTAAGGTTTTGCGCAGCAGAGCCAGCGTATCTTCCGCTTTTTTGGCGCTGGCGCAGTCCACCATGATCAGACCGTTGACGGTATCGATCCACATCATGGTCTGGCTAAAGCGGCTGAAAGCGCGCGGCAGCAGCGAGTGCAGCACTTCGTCTTTCAGCGAATCTTTTTCGGTTTTTTTCAGCTTGCGGCCCTGCTCGGCTTCCAGCTTGAAGATCTTCGCTTCCAGCGCCTGTTTGATCACCGGAGACGGCAGGATCTTCTCTTCTTTGCGCGCGCAGATAACGATCTGCCCGTTTGTCGTGTGCGTCAGCGCATCGCTGTGCGATCCCATCGGCGATACCCAACCGGTTTTCGCCATATCCTGGCTACCACAAGGCGTAAACGTCAGCTCGGCCAGCTGTTTTTCCATCTCCTCGGCGCGCAGGGAAATGTCGCGGCTGAGACGGTAAACCATTAAATTTTTGAACCACAGCATGATAATTTCCACGGCTTTGTCGTTAAATCCAGCGGGCATGATAGCGAATTGTCGCTATGCTTGCATTGTTAATCGGGGAGAGGAGCATACAGTGCGTATTGGTATTGATTTAGGCGGCACGAAAACGGAAGTCATTGCCCTGAGCGATAAGGGAGAGCAGCTGTTTCGCCACCGTTTGCCGACGCCGCGGGACGATTATCGGCAAACGATAGAGAATATTGCCGCCCTGGTCGATATGGCAGAGCAGGCGACCGGAGAGCGCGGCAGCGTTGGAATGGGGATCCCCGGCTCGATTTCGCCGTACACCGGCGTGGTGAAAAATGCCAACTCCACCTGGCTCAACGGTCAGCCGTTTGATAAGGACCTGAGCCAGCGGCTGAATCGCGAAGTGCGGCTGGCGAACGATGCCAACTGCCTGGCGGTATCGGAAGCGGTGGATGGCGCCGCGGCGGGCGCTCAGACCGTATTTGCGGTCATTATCGGCACCGGCTGCGGCGCCGGCGTGGCGTTTAACGGTCGTTCGCATATTGGTGGCAACGGCGCCGCCGGAGAGTGGGGGCACAACCCGCTGCCGTGGATGGATGAGGACGAGCTGCGCTATCGCGCGGAGGTCCCGTGCTACTGCGCAAAGCAGGGGTGTATTGAAACCTTTATCTCCGGCACCGGTTTTGCCACCGACTATCGGCGTCTGGGCGGCCAGCCGTTAAAGGGCAGCGAGATCGTGCAGCGGGTTGGCGAGCAGGACCCGCTGGCGGAGCTGGCGCTGAGCCGCTACGAGATGCGGCTGGCGAAGTCGCTGGCCCACGTGGTGAATATCCTCGACCCGGACGTTATCGTACTCGGCGGCGGAATGAGCAACGTCGAGCGCCTGTACCAGACGGTGCCCGCGCTGGTGAAAGGGTGGGTGTTTGGCGGCGAGTGTGAAACGCCGATCCGTAAAGCGCTGCACGGTGACTCCAGCGGCGTGCGCGGCGCGGCCTGGCTGTGGCCGCTGTAGGCGGCTGAGGAGAGGCTCTCGACTCCGGCTTCCCGGCGGCACCGCGCTGCCGGGAAGCCGGGTGGAGTTTTACTCTACCGCGTAGGCCTTATCGAGACGGCTGTATCCCAGCCCGTTAATTTTTTTCACCTTGATCTGCACGGGGATACGCTCCTTCATCGCTTCGACGTGGCTAATCACGCCGATCGCCTTGCCGCTGGCGTTGAGGGCATCCAGCGCGTCCAGCGCGGTATCCAGCGTTTCGCTATCGAGCGTACCGAACCCTTCGTCAAGGAACAGCGAATCAATGCGCGTTTTATGACTCACCAGATCGGATAGCGCCAGCGCCAGCGCAAGGCTGACGAGGAAGCTTTCGCCGCCGGAGAGGGTGCGGGTATCGCGCACCGCGTCCGCCTGCCAGGTATCGACCACCTCCAGCTCCAGCGCTTCGCTGGCCTTGCGCTGCAGCTGATAGCGGCCGTGCAGGCGGTTGAGCTGATGGTTAGCCAGCCAGACAAGGTTATCCAGCGTCAGCCCCTGGGCAAATTTACGGAATTTATCGCCTTCTTTCGAGCCAATCAGCGAATTGAGCCACGCCCAGTCCTCCACCTGCCGCGCGGCGAACGCGATCTCCTGCTGCAGCGCCTGCTGGCGCTGCTGATTCTCGGCATTCTGCTTCAGCTGCTGGCGGATCTCCCCCTGACGGGCGCTGTTTTCCCGCAGCAGAGGGGCCAGCTGCCGTAAGCGGGCCTCGACCTCTTCCATCGGCTGGGTGATGTCGGCCTCCGCCGGCGGCTGCTGTCGATGCTGCGCCAGCGCCTCCCGGGCCCGCAGGGCGAGAGCGCCGTTTTGCTGGAGCGTATTTTCCAGCGTCTGCCTGAGCTGTTCCAGGCGCTGGCGGGTCTCTTCATCGAGCAGGGCGTCGAGAAACGCCTGCCGGTCGGCAAAGGGGCTGGCGGCGAGGGCGGCGGCGAACTGGCCCTCGGTTTCTGCCAGCAGCCGCTGCTGCTGGCTCTCCTGCTGGCCAAGGGTGCGCCACTGGCTCTGCAGCGCCAGGCAGTCGTCGTGCACCTGGCGCCAGCCCTCAAGCGGCGCGGGCGGGACCGCCTCTTCCGTCTCCGGCAGCGTCTCCAGCAGGGGGATCAGCTGCTGCAGGCGCTCCTGCAGGGCGGCAGATTCGTCGTGCCTGGTCTGCCAGCCGCGGGTTTCCTCTTCGCGCTCGGCCAGCCAGGCCGCCGCCGTTTCCGCCTCAGGCGCGCTGAGGGCAAAGGCCGCGAGCTCGGCGTTGAGGGCGCTGTGACGCTGGGCCAGATCCTGCTGCAGCTGCCGGAGCTGCAGCTCGCACTCCTGCTGCTGCGCCTGCCAGGCCAGCCGCTGCTGATGCTGATACAGCTGCTGCTCCCGCTCCTGCTGAGCGTCGAGCCAGCCGGGAATATCATCCTCCGGCCGCAGGTCAATCTGCAGTTCGCCGCTGACGCTCTGCCACTGAGAGGTAAGCGCTTGCTCCTGCTGGAGCAGCGAGTCTCGCTCCTCTTTTTGTTTAAGCTGTTGTTTCAACAGCGCATCCAGCTCGCCGCGCAGCTGGGCGCCTTCTTCCGCCAGCCGTTTAACCTCGCGCTCGAGGGCCTCGCGGCGGGCCTGATTCACGCCGGGCGTCAGCGCCCGATATTCGGCGACGGCCGGGTGTTCGCAGGAGCCGCAGAGCGGGCAAGGTGCGCCGGGCTGCAGGCGCGCGCGTTCCTCTTCCAGTCCGGCAATCCGCGCTTCCAGTTCACAAATGGCTTTCACATCGCTGAACTGCTGATTTTTCTCTTTGTAGGCCTGGCGCCGCTGGGTCAGCGTCGTTTCCAGCTTCTCCTGCTCCTCGCGGCCGGCCTGCTCCGTCGCCTGCAGCTGGCTGAGGCGCTGGCGCAGGGGCAGCAGACGGCTGTGCAGGGTTGCCAGCTGCTGACGCTGCGGGCGGGCGGCGGCGTGGCGGGCAAGGTCGTCGCGAACCTGCTCGGCATCCAGCGCCAGCGTCGCCGGCGGCAGTTCGCCGAGCCGACGGCGGGTTTCCGCCAGCCGCTGCTCCAGCCCGGCCTGCTGCTGCGCGTCGCGCGCCTGCTGCTGGAACGCCGCCCGCCAGCCCGCCAGGGCATTACCCCACTGACGATAGCGGTCGTTGGCCTTCAGCCATTCGGCGAGCGATTGCTGCGTCTGCTGCAGCTGGCTCGTTTGCTGCTGCGCCGCGAGACGAATGCCCGCCCGCAGCCTCAGCCGATCGTGTAAGCGAGTATTTACTTCTTCCACCTGACGGCGGGTCTGCGCCAGCGCCTCGGCCTGCTCCTGCTGTCGGGTCCACAGCGGACGCAGCTGGTCGGCAGGCTGCGCTTGCTGCAGCGCCGCCAGCTGCGGCTGGGCCTGCTCCAGCGCCTGCTGCGCCTCGCGCAGTCGCGCCTCGGTCTGGATCTGGTCGCGGCTTAGCTCCTGCTGGCGCAGCAGCCATTGCAGCGTATTTTGCTCCCGCGCCTGCTCGGCGAGGCGCTGCTGTTCTTCAGCAGTAAGTACTTGCAAACTTTGCTGCAGCGCCTGCTGCTGCTCGTCGCTTAGCAGCAGCACGCCGGAGGCCTGGGCCTGCAGCTTTTCCAGCTCGCTGCGGGCGAGCTTGTGCTTTTCAAACACCTGGGCGGAGATCTGACCGTAAATTTCGGTGCCGGTGAGCTCCTCCAGCAGCTCCGCGCGCTCTTTGGGTTTGGCGTTAAGAAAGGCGGCGAACTGGCCCTGGGAGAGGAGCATCGAGCGGGTAAAGCGGCCGTAATCGAGGCCGGTGAGCGAGGCGGTCATCTCCAGCTTGTCTTTGACTTTGTCGGCAAGAATTTGCCCATCGTCGCAGCGGGCCAGCTCGACGCGGGGCGCCTGCAGGTTGCCGTCGGGCTGGTTGCGCGCGCGGTTCTGGCTCCAGAAGGCGCGGTAGGCGGTGCCTTTGACCTCAAACTCAACTTCAGCCAGGCATTCGGCGGTATTGCGGGTCATCAGATCGTTTTGCGATTGCGACACGCTGCTCAGGCGCGGCGTTTCGTGGTACAGCGCGAGGCAGATAGCGTCCAGCAGCGTCGTTTTCCCGGCCCCCGTCGGCCCGACGATCGCGAACAGCCCGTTGCTGGCGAAGGGTTCGGCGGTGAAATCAATTTTCCACTCGCCTTTCAGGGAGTTAAGGTTTTTAAGACGCAGGCTCAGAATCTTCACAGGTGCTCCTCATCGTTCAGGCCGTGCAGCGTTTCGTTAAACAGCTGCTCGAGGCGCTGCTGCTGCGGCTCTTCGAGATCCTCCAGCGCCAGGCGACGGGCAAAAACCTCCTCAACCCGCAGTTCGCTGAGGGTTTCCCGCCGCTCGCCGGCCAGAATACGCTCGCGCTGGGCGCGGCTGCGGCGCACCAGCAGCACTTCCACCGGCAGCGCTTCGCAGCGGGCCTGGATCTGGCGCTGAATATCGTGCAGATATTCGTCGCTGGTGATTTCAATATCCAGCCAGGTGGCGGGCAGCCCCGCGCTATCCTGCCACCGGTCAAGCTGTTCGCTGATGCTGGCAAAATCGCCTTTTAGCACCGCCAGCGGCTGGACTATCGGCACCGTCAGCGGGCTCACGTCCGCCAGTCGGCCGTCGGTAAAGGTCACCAGATTGACGCTTTTACTTTTCCCGGTCTCATCAAAGCTCAGGGAGATTGGCGAGCCGCTGTAGCGGATATGCTCGCAGCCGCCGACGATCTGCGCCCGGTGGATATGGCCCAGCGCGATATAGTCGACGGGAGGAAAACGGCTGGCCGGGAAGGCATCGAGGGTGCCGATGTAGATTTCACGCACCGCGTCGCTTTTGCTGGCACCGACGGTGGTCAGGTGGCCGCTGGCGATAATCGGCAGCGGCCGGTCGCCGCGCAGGGCGCAGGCCTGCTGGTACTGCTGCTGATAGTAGTCGCTGATGGCGGTGAGCAGCAGCTGCTGCTTTTCACCGCTGGAGTGTCCGGCCTGGCTGGTGACCAGCTCGCGCGGGCGCAGGAACGGGACCGGGCAGAATATTGCCCCCGGCGAGCCGTCGCGCAGCGGCAGAACGAAGGGGGCATGGCCGGCGTTCGCCACGACCGTGGTTTTTAAGAAGGCCAGGATGTCGCGCGATTCATTCAGCGTGGCGACCGAATCATGGTTTCCCGCCAGCACCACCAGCCGACAGCCGGTTTGCTGGAGCTGAACCACGAAGTGGTTGTACAGCTCGCGGGCGTAGCTCGGCGGCGAGCCGGTATCAAAGATATCGCCGGCGACAATAATGGCATCGACCTCGTGCTCCTGCGCGCTGGCCAGCAGCCAGTCGAGAAAGGCCGCATGCTCAGCGGCGCGGCTTTTGCTGTAAAAGTTTTGCCCGAGATGCCAGTCAGAGGTGTGAATGATGCGCATAAATATTCCGTTGCCTAAGAGCGTTGCCGCCATTATACCATCGACGCAGGGGGAGTTAAGTGCGTGTCATAATTCAAAATCCTCGATCGTCAGACGACCATTTTTTTCATAAATCTGTCACAAAACTGACGCATAATGGCGCCGCACTCTATACTGATGGCTAAAAAATACAGGGTAAATAATGGCGAGAAGAATTCTGGTCGTTGAAGATGAAGCTCCAATCCGCGAAATGGTCTGCTTTGTTCTGGAACAAAACGGCTTTCAGCCCGTCGAGGCGGAAGATTTTGACAGCGCGGTGAACCAGCTCAATGAACCCTGGCCCGATCTGATTCTCCTTGACTGGATGCTGCCGGGTGGATCGGGTCTGCAGTTTATTAAGCAGCTTAAGCGTGAGGCGATGACCCGCGATATACCGGTGGTGATGCTGACCGCTCGCGGTGAAGAGGAAGATCGCGTTCGCGGCCTCGAGACCGGCGCCGACGATTACATCACCAAGCCTTTCTCGCCGAAAGAGCTGGTGGCGCGAATCAAAGCCGTGATGCGGCGCATTTCCCCGATGGCGGTGGAAGAGGTGATTGAAATGCAGGGGCTGAGCCTCGATCCCTCCTCCCATCGCGTGATGACTGGCGAAAACCCGCTGGACATGGGGCCGACCGAGTTTAAGTTATTACACTTCTTTATGACCCATCCGGAACGCGTATACAGCCGCGAGCAGCTGCTGAATCACGTCTGGGGGACCAACGTGTATGTAGAAGACCGAACGGTAGACGTGCATATTCGCCGTCTGCGTAAAGCGCTGGAACAGAGTGGCCATGACCGGATGGTACAAACGGTTCGCGGCACGGGATATCGTTTCTCCGCCCGTTTCTGAATGTCGACAGGAGTGTGAACCGTGCTGGAACGGCTGTCATGGAAAAGGCTGGCGCTTGAGCTTTTCTTATCTTGTATCCCGGCCCTGATTCTCGGGGCGGTATTTGGTCATTTGCCGTGGTTTTTACTGGCGGCGGTGACCGGACTTCTTATCTGGCATTTCTGGAATTTATTACGTCTTTCGTGGTGGCTGTGGGTGGACCGCAGCATGACGCCACCGCCGGGGAGCGGCAGCTGGGAACCGCTGCTGTACGGCCTCCACCAGATGCAGATGCGTAATAAAAAACGCCGACGCGAGCTGGGCAGCCTGATCAAACGCTTTCGCAGCGGGGCGGAATCGCTGCCCGATGCGGTGGTGCTGACCACGGAGGAGGGGGCGATCTTCTGGTGTAACGGCCTCGCACAGCAGATCCTCAATCTGCGCTGGCCGGACGACAGCGGACAAAACATCCTTAACCTCCTGCGCTACCCTGAATTTGCCAACTACCTAAAAAACAAGGATTTCAGTAAACCGCTCAATCTGATCCTTAATAACTCCCGTCATCTGGAAATTCGCGTGATGCCCTACAGCGACAAGCAGATGCTGATGGTGGCGCGCGACGTGACGCAGATGCACCAGCTTGAAGGGGCGCGGCGCAACTTTTTTGCTAACGTCAGCCACGAGCTGCGCACGCCGCTAACGGTGCTGCAGGGGTATCTGGAGATGATGCAGGAGCAGGTGCTGGAAGGGGTGACGCGGGAAAAAGCCCTGCATACTATGCGTGAGCAAACCCAGCGTATGGAGGGGTTAGTTAAACAGCTGCTGACGCTATCGCGTATTGAGGCGGCCCCGGTTCTGGCAATGAACGACAAAATCGACGTGCCGATGATGCTGCGGGTTGTCGAGCGCGAGGCGCAAACGCTCAGCCAGAAAAAGCATACCCTGCACTTTGTGGTCGATGAGTCGCTGCAGGTACTCGGTAACGATGAGCAGCTGCGCAGCGCGATCTCGAATCTGGTGTATAACGCGATCAACCATACTCCGGAGGGCACGGAGATTACCGTCAGCTGGCAGAAAGCGCCGCACGGCGCGCTGTTTAGCGTTGAGGATAACGGCCCGGGGATCGCGCCCGAGCACATTCCGCGGCTCACCGAGCGCTTCTATCGCGTGGATAAAGCGCGCTCGCGGCAAACCGGGGGCAGCGGCCTGGGGCTGGCTATCGTTAAGCATGCGGTCAACCATCACGACAGCCGGCTGGATATTGAGAGCACGCCCGGTAAAGGAACGCGGTTTAGCTTCCTGCTGCCGGAACGTTTAATTGCCAAAAAAAGCGGCTAGGCGCCGCGCTGTCAACATAACTTGTCAATGACCAGCTCCGGCTGGTCATTTTCGTTTGCAGTCAATTTTCAGCTGCGTAATTAACGAACGTCTGCTGCTTTTTTGTTCGCATGATTAGCCACATGTTTTCCTTCATTGTGGTTAATAACGCTGGTTGAAATTGTAGACTTAGCATAATCATCTGCTTTTGCGATCCCGCCTTGCTTTAAAACGTTATAAGCGTTTAAATTGCGCCCCATGCAGTCGTAGACAGACTGCTTTTGCGTGGTATTTCAAAAAACAATTCTTTCCCACGCCGCTTCGGGAGCATATCTCGCTGAGTTTCCGGCAATAGCCGCTGTATCATCCCTAAGGGAAGGCACGGTATTTTTCCGTTTAACACCACCACATCCACAGGCAGTATGAATTTATGACCCATCAGTTAAAATCTCGCGACATCATAGCGTTGGGCTTTATGACCTTCGCGCTGTTCGTCGGTGCAGGCAACATCATCTTCCCCCCAATGGTTGGTTTACAGGCTGGTGAACACGTCTGGACCGCCGCTATCGGCTTTCTGATCACCGCCGTGGGTTTACCGGTGCTGACGGTCGTGGCGCTGGCGAAAGTCGGCGGCGGCGTTGAAAGCCTGAGCACCCCGATTGGCAAAGTGGCGGGAATTCTGCTGGCCGTCGTCTGCTACCTGGCGGTAGGACCGCTGTTCGCGACTCCGCGTACCGCGACGGTCTCCTTTGAAGTGGGGATTGCCCCGCTGACCGGCGACGGCGCGATGCCGCTGCTGATTTATAGCGTTATCTATTTCGCCCTGGTGATCCTCGTTTCGTTATATCCCGGCAAGCTGCTGGATACCGTCGGCAATTTCCTCGCTCCGCTGAAAATCATTGCCCTGATTATTCTCTCCGTCGCGGCGATTATTTGGCCGGCAGGCCCGATCAGCAACGCGCTGGAGGCCTACCGCACCGCGCCGTTCTCAAACGGCTTCGTCAACGGCTATCTGACGATGGACACCCTCGGCGCGATGGTCTTCGGGATCGTCATTGTTAACGCCGCCCGCTCTCGCGGCGTTAACGAAGCGCGCCTGCTGACCCGCTATACCGTGTGGGCCGGCCTGATGGCGGGCGTTGGCCTGACGTTGCTGTACCTGGCCCTGTTCCGCCTCGGCTCCGACAGCGCGACCCTGGTCGATCAGTCGGCTAACGGCGCGGCCATTCTGCACTCGTACGTCCAGCACACCTTTGGTGGCGCGGGAAGCTTTATGCTGGCGGCGTTGATTTTCATTGCCTGCCTGGTGACCGCAGTTGGCCTGACCTGCGCCTGCGCGGAGTTTTTCGCCCAGTATCTGCCGCTCTCCTACCGCTCGCTGGTGTTTATTCTCGGCATCTTCTCGATGGCGGTCTCCAACCTCGGGCTGAGCCACCTGATTCAGATTTCGATCCCGGTGCTGACGGCTATCTATCCGCCGTGTATCGCCCTGGTGGTATTAAGCTTTACCCGCAACTGGTGGCATAATTCGTCCCGCGTTATTGCGCCGGCCATGTTTATCAGCCTGATGTTTGGTATCATTGACGGCATTAAAACGTCGGCCTTTGCCGATATGCTGCCGGCGTGGACCGCGCGTCTGCCTTTGGCAGAGCAGGGTCTGGCCTGGCTGATGCCGACCGCCGTGATGGTGGTTCTGGCGGTGGTCTGGGACCGCGCCGCGGGGCGTCAGGTGACATCCAGCGCGCACTAGCCGACGTTTAAAAATCAGTGTTAAACCACGGGACTTCAGGTCCCGTGGTTTTTTGTTTTTCAGGTAATCCTCTTTTGATCTTCGCCCGACGAAGGCTAAAGGAGAAAAACGGCATGGAATACGATGGAAAGTAGTAACAAACTTAAGCGCGGGCTAAGTACCCGGCATATCCGCTTTATGGCGCTGGGTTCGGCAATTGGTACCGGCCTGTTCTATGGCTCGGCCGATGCGATTAAAATGGCCGGCCCGAGCGTGCTGCTGGCCTATATTATCGGCGGCGCGGCGGCGTACATTATTATGCGCGCGCTGGGCGAGATGTCGGTGCATAACCCCGCCGCCAGCTCATTTTCGCGCTACGCGCAGGACTACCTCGGCCCGCTGGCGGGCTACATCACCGGCTGGACCTACTGTTTTGAAATCCTGATTGTTGCCATCGCCGACGTGACGGCCTTCGGCATCTATATGGGCGTCTGGTTCCCGACGGTCCCGCACTGGATCTGGGTGCTCAGCGTGGTGCTGATTATCTGCGCCGTCAATCTGATGAGCGTGAAGGTGTTTGGCGAGCTGGAGTTCTGGTTCTCCTTCTTTAAAGTCGCCACCATTATCATCATGATCCTCGCCGGTTTCGGCATCATTATCTGGGGCATCGGCAACGGCGGCCAGCCGACCGGCATCCATAATCTGTGGAGCAACGGCGGCTTCTTCAGCAACGGCTGGCTGGGAATGGTGATGTCGCTGCAGATGGTGATGTTCGCCTACGGCGGGATTGAAATCATCGGTATTACCGCCGGGGAAGCGCAGGATCCGGAGAAATCCATCCCGCGCGCCATCAACTCGGTCCCGATGCGTATTCTGGTGTTCTACGTTGGCACGCTGTTCGTGATTATGTCTATTTATCCGTGGAACCAGGTTGGGACTAACGGCAGCCCGTTCGTCTTAACCTTCCAGCATATGGGCATCGCGTTTGCCGCCAGTATCCTTAACTTCGTGGTGCTGACCGCCTCGCTTTCGGCGATTAACAGCGACGTATTCGGCGTCGGGCGCATGCTGCACGGCATGGCCGAGCAGGGCAGCGCGCCGAAAATGTTCGCCAAAACGTCGCGCCGCGGCGTGCCGTGGGTGACGGTGATGGTGATGACCATCGCGCTGCTGTTCGCGGTCTACCTGAACTACATCATGCCGGAAAACGTCTTCCTGGTGATCGCCTCCCTGGCGACCTTTGCGACGGTGTGGGTGTGGATTATGATCCTGCTGTCGCAGATTGCCTTCCGCCGTCGTCTGCCGCCGGAAGAGGCCAGGGCGCTGAAGTTTAAAGTGCCGGGCGGCGTGGCGACCACGGCGGTAGGCCTGGCGTTCCTCGTCTTTATCATTGCGCTGATTGGCTACCATCCGGATACGCGTATTTCCCTGTACGTCGGCTTCGCCTGGATAGCGCTGCTGCTGGTCGGCTGGAAGCTGAAAACCCGCCGCGACCGTCAGCTGGCGCAGGCCCGCTAGGCGGGCCGCTCGCCTGCCGGATATGCGCGCGCTGTCCGGCAGGATATTTCCGCTTTTCCGATATCCTCCTCCGCTCTCCTCCCCCAATAATTCTGCCGATGATGAGTCATACCCCTGGGCGCTGTGGCAAGGTGTGCCCATTCTGTACAGAGAGGAATAACGATGTTAAAGGCATGGCACCTGCCTGTTGCCCCGTTTATCAAGGAGCAGCAGGGACGACTCTTGATCACCCTGTGGGTCAGCGGCGATGAGCTGCCGCAGCGCGTTACGCTGCGTGCGGAAGAAGACAACGAAGAGCTTTCGCTGCCGATGCACCGCCTGCGCCAGGAGCCGCGGCCGGGCGTCGTCGCGTGGCGCGGTGAGATTAATCTGGCCAGCGGCCAGCCGCGTCGGCGCTATAGCTTCAAGCTGCTGTGGGCCGACCGGCAGCGCTGGTTTACCCCGCAGGGCTTTAACCGCTTCCCGCCGGCGCGGCTGGAGCAGTTTGCGGTCGATCTGCCGGACAGCGGCCCGCAGTGGGTTGCCGATCAGGTCTTTTATCAAATCTTTCCTGACCGCTTTGCGCGCAGCGAACCGCGCCAGACCGAGCAGGATCGGCCCTACCATCACCACGCTGCGGGACAGGATATCGTTCAGAAGCAGTGGGATGAACCGTTAACCGGCGAGGCGGGCGGCTCAACCTTCTACGGCGGCGATCTGGACGGTATCAGCGAGAAGCTGCCGTATCTCAAGCAGCTGGGCGTCACGGCGCTGTACCTGAATCCGGTGTTTGTCGCGCCGAGCGTGCATAAATACGATACCGAAGATTATCGTCGCGTCGATCCGCAGTTCGGCGGTGACGCCGCGCTGCTGCGCCTGCGGCACAATACGCAGCGGGAGGGGATGCGCCTGATCCTCGACGGCGTGTTCAACCATACCGGAGATTCACACGTCTGGTTTGACCGCCACCAGCGCGGCAGCGGCGGCGCCTGCCACAGCGCGGATTCACCGTGGCGCGACTGGTTCACCTTTTCCCCCGAGGGCGAAGCGCACAGCTGGCTGGGCTACGCCAGCCTGCCGAAGCTGGATTATCGATCGACCAGCCTGATCAACGAAATCTACGCCGGGGAAGACAGCATCGTGCGCCACTGGCTGAAGGCGCCGTGGAGCATGGACGGCTGGCGTCTGGACGTGGTGCATATGCTGGGGGAAGGCGGCGGGGCGCGTAATAACCTGCGCCATATCGCCGGTATAACCCAGGCGGCAAAGGAGACGCAGCCAGAATCCTTTGTTTTTGGGGAACATTTTGGCGACGCGCGCCAGTGGCTGCAGGCCGATGCCGAAGATGCGGCGATGAACTACCGCGGGTTTACCTTCCCGCTGTGGGGCTTCCTGGCGAATACCGATATCTCTTACGATCCGCAGAAGATAGATGCGCAAACCTGCGTGGCGTGGATGGATAACTACCGCGCCGGGCTGTCGCACCAGCAGCAGCTGCGGATGTTTAACCAGCTTGATAGCCACGATACGGCGCGCTTTAAGTCGCTGCTGGGTAAGGACGTTGCGCGTCTGCCGCTGGCGGTGGTCTGGCTGTTCTGCTGGCCGGGCGTGCCGTGCATCTACTACGGCGACGAAGTGGGCGTTGATGGCAATAACGATCCGTTCTGCCGCAAACCCTTCCCGTGGGACCCGGCTTTGCAGGACGCGACGCTGCTGGGCCTGTATAAACGCATGGCGAAGCTGCGCAAGGCGAACCAGGCGCTGCGCTACGGCGGGTGTCAGGTGATTTATGCCGAAGAAAACGTGGTGGTATTTGCCCGGGTTTATAAAAATCAGCGCGTGCTGGTGGCTATCAACCGCGGCGAAGCCTGTGAGGTGGTGGTTGAGGATTCACCGCTGCTGGACGTGGGCGAGTGGCAGCGCAAAGAGGGCTGCGGCGCGCTGCACGACGGCGTGCTGACGCTTCCGGCCATCGCCGCCAGCGTGTGGTTCAGCCGTCAGGGATAAAGCTGGTGTAGAAACGGTTCTTCGAGAATGGCTTCCCGCCACCAGCGCTGGGCCAGGCCGTCGTTATCCGTACGCCAGGCCATGTAGGCGATATCCTTTTCGCGAAAAGAGATGACGGTTTTCTCCACCAGTTCGCCGCTCGCCAGCCACGGCTGGGCGACGTGGCGGGGGAGAAAACCGCAGCCGATCCCGGCCCGCAGCAGCGCGACCTTGCTGGCAAAATCATCGACGCGAATTTGCGGCTGCTCGGTGAGAAGGTTGCTGTTGAGCGGGTGGCAGTGGCGGGCGCTATCGCTGATCACCACCGCGCGATGCAGGCTGAGCTGCTTGTTGGTCAGCGGCTGTACCGTTTCCGCCAGCGGGTGGCCGGGCGCGACCACAAATACGTTATCCAGCGTGCCGAGCATTTTCCACGACCATTCGGCGGAGGTCGGCGGTTCGTTGATCGCGCCAAGAATGATATCCGCCCCGTTACGGGTCAGCTCTTCCCAGGCGCCCGCCAGCGTGTGGTGGGTAAAATTGAGGCGGGTTTGCGGATTTTGCGCGTAAAACGCGTCGATAAGCGGGAGTAGACGATCGAAAGGGAAGGAGGCGTCCAGGGCGATGGCCAGATCCCGCTCCCAGCCGGCATTCAGCTGCAGCGCCTGCTTTTCCAGATCCTTTGCCGCGTTGAGCAGCAGCCGACCCTTTTCCAGCACCATTGTGCCGGTATCGGTAAACTTCGCCCGGTGTCCGCTGCGATCCAGCAGGGTGATACCGAGATCGCTTTCCAGCTTTTGGATCATGTAGCTCAGGGCGGCGGGCGTTTTATAGAGCGATTCCGCGGCGGTGGCGAAGGAGCCATGGGTCTCCAGGGCATCGAGGATCTGCAGGACATCAAGATTCAGGCGCATCGGCGGCTTACCGGTAATAAATAATCCCTCTGTTTTACCGAAGCCAGTTGCTCAATACCAGTGAATAATTTAGAACCGTTACCCGCAATTTTTTGATAAACATCATTATCGCCCTCTTCGCTAATAGCGGGTTTTTTATTTCTTGCCTTTTATTTTTGAAATAAATAAGAAAAATTTCTTTAATAACTCGTTAGAAATTACTGACTATACTCACCATGCTTTATCCGTCAGGATCCAGACCCACAGCAGCGCTGATTGTCTCTTTTTAACTTATTGATTAAGAAGGTATGCTATGTCTATTCGGGAACTGATTGATCCAACCAACTCAACACTTATCTTTATTGACCACCAGCCGCAGATGTCGTTTGGTGTCGCCAATATCGATCGCCAGACGCTTAAAAATAATACCGTTGCGCTAGCTAAAGCGGGCAAGATTTTTAATGTTCCGGTTATTTATACCTCCGTGGAAACAAAAAGCTTTAGCGGCTATATCTGGCCGGAATTGCTGGCGGTGCACCCGCAGGTTAAACCGATAGAACGTACCTCAATGAACTCCTGGGAAGATGCGGGTTTCGTTAAGGCGGTTAAGGCTGCCGGGCGTAAGAAGCTGATTATCTCCGCGCTGTGGACCGAAGTCTGCCTGACGTTCCCGGCGCTGATGGCGCTGGAAGAGGGATATGAAGTGTACGTGGTGACCGACGCTTCCGGTGGGACCTCCGTCGATGCGCATGAGCGCTCGATTGACCGCATGGTGCAGGCCGGCGCGGTGCCGGTGACCTGGCAGCAGGTGCTGCTTGAGTACCAGCGCGACTGGTCGCGCAAAGAGACCTACGACGCGGTGATGGACCTGGTTCGCGAACATAGCGGCGCGTACGGCATGGGCGTGGATTACGCGTACACCATGGTGCACGGCGCGCCGGAGCGCCAGGCCTAAATACACTTCATCCTTCAGGCTGCCTCTTTGTTGGCTGCACTCAGAAACCCCAGTCACATAGTGACCTATGCTCCTGGGGATTTCTTCCCTTGCCGCCTCGATGCAGCATGAATGATTTTGTGTATTTCAGGCTGCCTCTTTGCTGGCTTCGTTTGCCCGCCCCGGCGCAGCATGAATGATTTTGTGTATTTCAAGCTGCCTCTTTGCTGGCTTCGTTTGCCCGCCCCGGCGCAGCATGAATGATTTTGTGTATTTCAGGCTGCCTCTTTGCTGGCTTCGTTTGCCCGCCCCGGCGCAGCATGAATGATTTTGTGTATTTCAGGCTGCCTCTTTGCTGGCTTCGTTTGCCCGCCCCGCGCAGCTTGAATGATTTTGTGTATTTCAGGCTGCCTCTTTGCTGGCTTCGTTTGCCCGCCTCGATGCAGCATGAATGATTTTGTGTATTTCAGGCTGCCTCTTTGCTGGCTTCGTTTGCCCGCCCCGGCGCAGCATGAATGATTTTGTGTATTTCAGGCTGCCTCTTTGGGCTTCTTTTGCCCGCCCCGCGCAGCTTGAATGATTTTGTGTATTGTCATTTATGGCTGATGGCGGGAAATCCCGCCGCTTCCCTGCAGCAAGGAGCTCCTCATGGCGCAACAGAAATCGGTAACGCTGGTTATCAGTCATATGCTCGATCCCGAACACGGTAAGCGCTATGAAGAGTGGCTCGGAAAAATTATGCCCGTGGCGGCAGAGTTTCCCGGGCACCTTGGCGCTAACGTCATTCGCCCGGGGGCCGGGCAGAATTTATGGAGCGTGATTATTCGCTTCGACACCATTGAGCACCTCTACGCCTGGACGCAGTCGGAAACGCGCCGCGAACTGGTTGCCGAAATTGCGCCGCTGCTTAGCGAGGGCGATCGCACGGAGGTCCGTACCGAACCGGCTTTCTGGTTTACTCCGCCGGCGGCCAACGTGCGCCAGCCGCTGCGCTGGAAGCAGTTTCTGATAACCCTACTGGTTATCTTCCCCAGCACCAACCTGGTGCCCTGGCTGACCGGCATGCTGCTGCCCTCGATGCGGGGAAGCCTGCCGCTGCATTTGATAAACGATGCCTGCGTCGTCGCGCTGGTGGTCTGGTTCTGGATGCCCATCGTGACCCGCCTGTTTGCTGGCTGGTTAAAGAAAAACTGAGTCAGCCTCCTCAAGGAGAGCGTTATGTCACAAACTGCCACACTGATCCTGACCCATGGTCGGATCCACACCCTCGATCGCCAAAACCCGCTGGCCGATGCGGTAGCGATCGCCGACGGTAAGATCCTCGCCGCCGGGAGCCACGATCGGATCATGAGCTTTGCCGCCGAAGGCACGCAGATCGTCGATCTGCAGGGCCATACGGCGATCCCCGGCCTGAATGATTCCCACCTGCACCTGATCCGTGGGGGGCTGAACTACAACCTTGAGCTGCGCTGGGAAGGCGTTCCCTCGCTGGTGGATGCGCTGCGGATGCTCAAAGAGCAGGCCGATCGCACGCCTTCGCCGCAGTGGGTGCGGGTGGTCGGCGGCTGGAGCGAATTCCAGTTTGCCGAGCGGCGCATGCCGACGCTGGAAGAGCTCAACCAGGCGGCGCCGGATACGCCGGTATTCGTGCTGCATCTCTACGATCGCGCGCTGCTTAACCGCGCGGCGCTGAAGGCCGTAGGCTATACCAAAGAGACGCCGGATCCGGCGGGCGGCGAAATTGTGCGGGATAGCAACGGCAACCCGACCGGGATGCTGATAGCGAAACCTAATGCCATGATCCTCTACGCGACGCTGGCGAAAGGGCCCAGGCTGCCGCTGGAGCTGCAGGTGAACTCGACGCGCCAGTTTATGCGCGAGCTGAACCGTCTCGGGCTGACCAGCGCGATTGACGCCGGCGGCGGCTTCCAGAACTACCCGGAAGATTATGAAATCATTGAGCAGCTGCACGCTAACCAGCAGATGACCGTGCGCATTGCCTATAACCTGTTTACCCAGCGTCCGAAGCAGGAGCTGGATGATTTCGAACGCTGGACCGATATGCTGAAGCCGGGGCAGGGGACCGACTTTTTCCGCGCCAACGGCGCCGGCGAGATGCTGGTCTTTTCGGCGGCGGATTTTGAAGATTTCCTGCAGCCGCGTCCGGATCTGCCGGCGGGAATGGAGGACGAACTGGAGCGGGTGGTGCACCACCTGGTGGAGCACCGCTGGCCGTTCCGCCTGCACGCCACCTATGACGAATCCATCAGCCGGATGCTGGACGTCTTTGAGAAGGTGAACCGCGAGATTCCGTTTAACGGCCTGCACTGGTTCTTTGACCATGCGGAAACCATCACCGAGCGCAATATTGAGCGCGTGAAGGCGCTGGGCGGCGGGATTGCGGTACAGCACCGGATGGCCTTCCAGGGGGAGTATTTTGTCGACCGCTACGGCATCGATGCGGTGAAGCACACCCCGCCGGTGGCGAAAATGCTGGAAATGGAGGTGCCGGTGGGGCTCGGCACCGACGCCACCCGCGTGGCGAGCTACAACCCGTGGACCGCGCTCTACTGGCTGGTCTCCGGGCGCACCGTCGGCGGCATGGCAATGTACGATGAGAGCAACCGCCTGCCGCGCGACGTGGCGCTGGAGCTGTGGACGGCGGGCAGCGCCTGGTTCTCCAGCGAGCAGGGTAAAAAAGGGCGTATTGAGCAGGATCAGCTTGCCGATCTGGTGGTGCTGTCGAAGGACTATTTCAGCGTGCCGGAAGAGGAGATAAAAGGCATCGAATCGGTGCTGACGGTGGTTGATGGCAAAGTGGTTTATGCCGCCGGACACTTCTCGCCGCTGGCGCCGCCGCCCATCCCGGTGCTGCCGGAGTGGTCTCCGGTGGTCAAGGTTCCGGGCCACTACCGCTCGGCGCCGCCCGCTGCGGCAAAAATCGGCGCCATCGTGCAGATGCACCAGTGCTGCGGCAGCTGCGGCGTCCACGGCCACCAGCACGATATTGCGCGGCGGTCGTCGATCCCGGTTGCCGATGAGCAGGCGTTCTGGGGCGTGCTGGGCTGCTCCTGCTTCGCGTTTTAGCCCCAGATTAACCAGCCTCCGGATCTGTCCGGGGCTGGGTTCTCCCTGAAGTGGCGTCGATAAAGTGAAAATTGGCTAATAGCGGTTCTGTGAGCCGAACAGCTCAATGCGCCGCGCAATCATTTCGCGCACCGGTTTCAGCCCCTGGCCGATCACTTTACGCGGGTCGTTCACATCATGACCGGTATCGGCAGATAGTATGGCCTTCACCTCCTGGCACCAGGCGTACATATTTTCGGTATTGACGTTAATTTTGGCCGTGCCGCAGGCAATGGCCCTACGCATATCCTCGTCGGCAATGCCGGTGCCGCCGTGCAGCACCAGCGGAACCTTAACCCGCTCCGCAATTGCCTTCATCTCCGTAAACCCGAGCTTTGCTTTGCCTTTGTACAGCCCGTGGGTCGAGCCTAACGCCGCTGCCAGACAATCGACCTGGGTTTCGCTGACCAGGGTGTAGCACTCCTGCGGGTCGGCATAGATCACCGTCGAGTTAACGATACCGTCTTCGCTTCCGGCAATGGTGCCCAGCTCAGCTTCAACCGAAATGCCTCTGGCATGCGCCAGCTCGACCAGATGGCGGGTGATGGCCAGGTTTTCGCTGAACGGCAGGTGCGAACCATCAAACATGATGGAGCTGAATCCGGCCTCAATAGCCGCTTCGCAGGCTTCACGGGTGGTCCCGTGATCGAGATGCAGCGCGACCGGAATATCAATGTGTAAATAATCAATCGCGTTAACCACGATGTCATGAATACATTTTAATCCCAGCATATGCTTAACGGTACCGCCGGAGACGCCTAAAATAACCGGGGAGCGCAGCTGTTGTGCGGTGCTTAATACGGCAGCGACCCATTCCAGATTATTAATATTGAACTGCCCTACGGCATAACCGTCCCGCAGGGCATGCTGAAGCATGTCCTTCATAGAAACTAACATGATCACCTCTCGATATTTATTAACGGAAATTATTCACCAAAATATTGCGTTAAGTTTCTTTCGTAGTTATTTAGCGAGTTATGGACGATGGCAAGGTCGGGCATTGATTCACGCACGCCCTTTTTCTCAATAGAGATTGCCGCGGTCAGGCTGGCAAACAAAATAATATTGTCGATATGCCACGAGTAGTGCACGCCATAGGTAAAGGCTCCGTGGAATACGTCCCCGGCGCCGGTAGTATCGACCACATTGCAGAGCCAGGCCGGAACAATTTGCAGCATGCCGCTTTTTAAGAACGCACAGCCTTTTTCCCCCAGCGTAATAAAGGCGTCACCGCGGCAAATTTTATTTAGCTCGATCAGCGCCGCTTTAATTTCCGCTTCGGTCTCGAGGGCACGATAGCTCATATAGTCTCTGGCGAAATGCTCGCTAACAACAAAGTAATCGGTCCAGGCTGCCAGTTTAATATTGCTGGCGCGCAGCGAACCACCGTCCATAACTACCTTTGCGGCTGGCAGTTTCTTGATGATATATTCGCTGAGTTCTGCTTCATGCCCATCAACTAATAGCGTTACCGGTTCCTCTGACTCAATGAGCCGCGCCGCTAAATCATCAATTTTCAGCTTCTGGTCGTAGGTCAGCGAAGGCGGTGTTTGCATTTTACGGGTAATAATCGTCCTTGAGCCCGACAGCCGATTCACCAGCACCGACGCCAGCGGGGTGATCATTTCATCGGAGAAGACCACCTGGCTGGTATCAACCCCGGCCTCGGCAAACTCATCGATAATACGCTGGCCGTAGAGGTCCTTATTCAAATGGCCAATGTAGTAAACATCTTCCCCCCACAGGCCCAGCAGCCACGCCGCATTTGCTGCCGGGCCGCCGCCGCTCTCGATAAAGTCGTGGCAGAAATTTTTGGTATTCTCCTGCGGCCATTCGTTAAGAAAAAAGAACTGATCGAAACATGAAAACCCAATGGACAAGATAGCCATAACAACTCCTGATTATTTTGTCAGCTGCGGGAGGAAGTCCCTTCCCGCAGGGAAAAATGAAACCGCTTATTCATTTTTCTTATCCGCAGTGAGCTCCTCATAGCTGAGGGTGTCACCGACCACGCGCACCGAGCGGAAGCAGAATGGCACCAGCAGCGCGACCAGAAGCGCCAGGCAGATGAGATAAATCGTTATCTGACCAAACTGGGTGAATGCATTACCGATGATGATGCCCCAGACAGCAAAGTCGAAGTCGGCGAAGGTGCTGTTCTCAAAGCCGAGGCTACCCAACGCCGGAAGCAGCATCGCCGGCAGGAACGCAAGGAATATGCCGCCGATAAATGAGGCGATGACGCAGCCGCGTTTGCCGCCCAGCTTATCGGCAAAGACTCCGGAGGTTCCGCCGCAGAAGAAGTGCGGCACCATGCCGGGGATTATCAGCGCCATGCCAAATGCGCCGAGGAAAAGCATGCCGACCAGGCCGCCAACGAACGAGCTGATGAACCCCACGACAACGGCGGTTGGGCTAAAGGTAAAAAATACGGCACAGTCGACGGCGGGGATGGAGTTCGGTATCAGCTTCTGGCTGATCCCCTGGAATGCCGGGACGAGATCGCCGAGGATCAATCGTACACCGTTGTAGACGATGGCGACGCCGACCGCGAACTGCAGGCCGGTAAGGATAGAGAAGATCAGCATATTCTGGTCGGTTATCGTCCGCAGGTACTCCGTGCCCGCGACGGCGCTGCAGACGAAGTAGATAACAAACATCACGATCCCGGTGGTGACCGTGGTGTCGCGCAGAAAGCCCCATTTCTCTGAGATTTCAGTATCGGCAAATGAATTTGCCGGATTACCGGTTTTCGTGGCGATCCAGGCCGAGATGTAATAGCCCAGCGAGCCGAAATGCCCCATCGCAATGCCGCCATCTTCGGTAACCTGTTTGGTGTAGCGCTGACCGATTGCCGGAGAAATGGCCGACCATGAGCCCAGCAGGAATCCCCCGATTAACACCAGCATCCAGCCGTGGAATTCTGCCGCCTGCAGCACCGCGGAGAACAGGCATGCCAGGAAGAAAGAGTGGTGCCCGGTAAGAAAGATATATTTGTACTTGGTGCAGCGGGCAATGAGCAGATTGAAAATAAAGCCTAAGAGCAAAATGCTCATGGTTTCCACGCCCAGCATTTTTTGCGCGACGGAAACAATGGCCTCATTATTAGGGATCACGCCGCGAATATTAAATCCGGCTTCAATAATGCCGCCGAGAGGGTTGAGGTTTGCCACAATAACCCCGGCGCCGGCGCTTAACATCAAATAGCCTAATATTGGCTTTAAGGTACCGGTCAGTAATTTATTACCCGGGGAGCGCAGCGCCACTAACCCGACAAATGCGATAATCCCCATCAGAAACGCGGGTTGACTAAATATTTCCGCTAAGAAGCTAAGAATAGCCTGCATGGTCGTTCCCTCAATAATGATTAAGAGTGAGTTGCAGCAATTTTGGTGAGTGCTTCAGTAATATCCTCGGCGATTTTCGCCTTGTGCACGTAGCTGCGAATAATGGCGACGTTGCAGCGCGCAGGAAATTGGTTTGCCAGCTCTTTAATTGTGACGTAGAGGTCGGCTTTTTCTCCTACCGCGTTGGCAAAATCAACGGAGGCCACGTCGGCTTTAATACCTAATTCATCACATATTTTTTTGACATTATTCGCAGCCATTAATGAACTGCCAATACCGTTACCACAAACCGTTCTGATAACTAACATAATGACTACTCCATTTGCTTTTGGATGAAATGTAATACTGAATTGGCGTCATGCTCCTGTTGAAGAAACGTGACAATATCTGACTCAATCAGCGAGGCTATCAGCTGGATCATTTTTATATGGCTATTCGCATCCGCCCCGGCGATGGCAATAATGACTTTCACCGGATCAAACTCCTCGTGGCCAAATGCGATCGGCCGTTGGGTGGTGACTAAGGAAAAACCCGTTTGCAATGCGCCTTTTTCCGGTCGGGCATGGGGCATCGCCAGGCCGTGGTCGATAACAATCGCCGGACCAAAATCCCGATACACCTCGACCATCGCATTAATATATTCCGGGCGACAAATGTGTTGCCGGACAAGCAGCGTTCCTGCGAATTCGATCGCCTGCTCGGCTGTGGAAATATTTTGCTTAAGCGCAATTAATGTAGGGTTAAAAATAATGTCCATCATCCGATCCTTAATGCGTTCGTATTCCTGAACTAGATCATGAACAAATATATCAACAAAAATTAGGCTTCAGATCACATATGGATTTTTAAATATTGAAGTTGATCACATCGAAGGGATATTGGAAATATTTTATCTGAAAAAATAAAATTAATTATATCTTTATATATCAAAGGCTTATTGACTTTGAATTTTCCAGAGGTGGAAAGGCAGGTGTGGGGAAATGAGCTTGCATCTTAATTTAAAACGGAAAAATGCAATGCCTGTCACAAATATCAGGCTGTTTTTTCAGCAAAGTTTGAACGGGATTACAAAAAAAGGCGCACCGGGATGTTTTTAGCCCTTTGCCGGTATCCGCCGCGTATTTCCAGCAGTAAAAAAGGGAGGCGCAAAGCAACAAAAAAGCTCGCCGCGGCGAGCTTTTTTATGAACGGCAGCCGATTACAGGCTGGAAACGTTCTCGGTCAGGTATTTAGCGACGCCTTCCGGAGAAGCGGCCATCCCTTCTTTACCTTTTTCCCACTGTGCCGGGCACACTTCGCCGTGCTCTTCGTGGAACTGCAGCGCGTCAACCATGCGCAGCATTTCGTCGATGTTACGTCCCAGCGGCAGGTCGTTAACCACCTGGTGGCGAACAACGCCGTTCGCGTCGATCAGGAAGGAGCCGCGCAGCGCAACGCCTTCGTCCGGATGTTCGATACCGTAGGCTTTCTGGATTTCACGCTTGATGTCAGCAACCATCGCGTATTTAACCGGACCAATACCGCCCTGGTCTACCGGGGTGTTACGCCATGCGTTGTGAACGAATTCGGAGTCGAAGGAAACGCCAACAACTTCTACGCCGCGCTTCTGGAATTCTTCATAACGTTTGTCAAAAGCGATCAGTTCAGACGGGCAAACGAAGGTGAAGTCCATCGGCCAGAAGAACAGTACGGTGGCTTTACCGTTGGTGTGCTGTTTGAAGTTGAATTTCTCAACGATTTCGCCGTTACCTAAAACTGCTGCCGCGGTAAAATCCGGAGCCTGACGAGTTACCAGAACCATATGATTCTCCTGTTAATACTAAGGTTAATTGAAACGCAACGCGGGCAAGTATAGGGGCGGGAGCGAGCGAACTCAACGTGAGGCTGACAATCGATGAGATAGGTTTTACCTATCAATGGATATCGAAGTGTGACCTTCAGGATAGCCTTTTTGTCAGCAAACGCAACCGCTAGAGTTCGCGATTTTTCGCCTGCGCCATCATGCGCGGATAAAAAAGCCAGAACTGCTGCTCCAGCTTGTCGTAGTGGGTATCGAGGTCCTGCCAGGAGTCGCGCAGGGCGTCGAGGCGCGGGCGCCGGCTGGCCATTCCGTTAAGGACGCGCTGGATAAACGCCATATTCTCATAGCGCTCGAGCCAGCGCTCGGACCACATGTACTCATTGAGATTGACGAAGCGCGGCGGCGAATCCGGCAAAATGGTTGCCACCTGGGCATGAGCATAGCGGACGAACTCGCTGAGCGGCATATCGGGCGAGATGCGGTCCCAGTGGTGCGAGAGAAAGTGATCCCACATGACGTCTAGCGTAATCGGCGCCACGCGCCGGGTCTGCGGACGAAACCACTCCCGAGCAGCCTTAACTTCCGCCAGATTGTCGGTCATGACGTCTATTCGCCGATGCATAAAGATGCCGTCAACGATCTCCAGGGGATAGTCCGACTGCGGATTACCGCGGACGAAATCGGCCAGCAGGTTGCCCGGCAGCGAGCTGTCGGCAAGGTGGGCTAAGTGCAGGTGTGCGAGAAAATTCATAATACTCGTTGTACTTCCGGTTGCATGTGCGTTGGCTTCCTTACTCGGTCCATTCGTGGGCCTTGTTCTTCCCGGTCACCGAGTTGACTAAGCGCCCGGGATTAATGAAGGATATCCATGCCCCTCACCGGAGGCCAGACCTCGGCAGGTTAAATTCGTTGCTGACGAATTTGCCTCCCGGTTGCCGCATGACTCGGCCGACGGCCTCGCCCTGATGGGGCCAGCGCAGGCGCTGTTCAAGGCACAGGCGCCTTGTCCTGCAGCGCGAATTATTTAGAGTATTATAACCGTGCTGCGGGGTAAAGGTTGCAGGGAGAACGCCCCGGCACTAGACTACCCGCCTCTTTATTTAGTCTGAGCCACCGTCATGCGCGTTACCGATTTTTCCTTTGAACTACCCGAATCCCTGATTGCCCACTACCCGCAGCCTGAGCGCAGTAGCTGCCGCTTGCTGTCGTTAGACGGGCCGACGGGCGCGCTGACGCACGGCACCTTCACCGATCTGCTCGATAAGCTTAATCCCGGCGATCTGCTGGTCTTTAACAATACCCGGGTGATCCCGGCGCGCCTGTTCGGGCGTAAGGCCAGCGGCGGCAAGATTGAAGTGCTGGTCGAGCGCATGCTGGATGACAAACGCATCCTGGCGCACATCCGCGCCTCGAAGGCACCGAAGCCGGGCGCCGAGCTGCTGCTGGGCGATGATGAAAGCATCCAGGCGACGATGGTGGCACGCCACGACGCGCTGTTTGAAGTCGAGTTTAACGACGAGCGTCCGGTGCTGGATATTCTTAACAGCATTGGCCATATGCCGCTGCCGCCCTATATCGACCGCCCGGATGAAGAAGCCGACCGCGAGCTGTACCAAACCGTTTATAGCGTCAGGCCGGGCGCGGTAGCCGCGCCGACCGCGGGCCTGCACTTTGACGAGCCGCTGCTGGAAAAGCTGCGCGAGAAAGGCGTTGAGATGGCGTTCGTGACGCTGCACGTCGGCGCGGGGACGTTCCAGCCGGTGCGCGTGGACAGCATCGAAGAGCACATCATGCACTCCGAATATGCCGAAGTCCCGCAGGACGTGGTTGACGCGGTGCTGGCCGCCAAAGCGCGCGGCAGCCGCGTTATCGCCGTGGGAACGACCTCGGTACGCTCGCTGGAGAGCGCGGCCCAGGCGGCAAAAAACGATCTGATCGAACCTTTCTTCGGCGACACGAAGATTTTTATCTATCCGGGATATCAGTACAAAGCGGTGGATGCGCTGGTCACCAATTTCCATCTGCCTGAATCTACTCTGATTATGCTGGTTTCGGCGTTTGCCGGCTATCAGCACACCATGAACGCCTATAAGGCTGCGGTAGAACAAAAATATCGCTTTTTTAGCTACGGGGACGCGATGTTTATCACGTACAATCCGCGGGCTATTTTTGAGCGTGTCGGGGAATAACTCCGCGACATGAGTGTTTAACGTCAGACTGTTTTTCTGACGCAGGAGTGATAATGAAATTTGAACTGGATACCACCGACGGTCGCGCCCGCCGCGGTCGCCTGGTGTTTGAGCGCGGCGTGGTTGAAACGCCTGCATTTATGCCCGTCGGGACCTACGGTACCGTTAAAGGAATGACGCCGGAGGAAGTTGAAGCCACCGGCGCGCAGATCATTCTGGGCAACACGTTCCACCTGTGGCTGCGTCCTGGTCAGGAGATCATGAAGCTGCACGGCGACCTGCACGACTTTATGCAGTGGAAAGGGCCGATTCTCACCGATTCCGGCGGTTTTCAGGTCTTCAGCCTCGGCGATATCCGCAAGATAACCGAGCAGGGCGTACACTTCCGCAACCCCATCAACGGCGATCCCATCTTCCTCGATCCGGAAAAATCGATGGAGATTCAGTTCGATCTCGGTTCCGATATCGTGATGATCTTCGACGAATGTACGCCGTATCCGGCGGACTGGGACTATGCCAAACGCTCGATGGAGATGTCCCTGCGCTGGGCGCAGCGCAGCCGTGACCGCTTTGACGGCCTGGGCAACAAAAACGCGCTCTTCGGCATCATTCAGGGCAGCGTTTACGAAGATTTACGTGATATCTCCGTTAAAGGTCTGGTAGATATCGGCTTTGATGGCTACGCTGTCGGCGGTTTGGCAGTCGGCGAGCCGAAAGAGGACATGCACCGTATTCTCGAGCACGTCTGCCCGCAGATCCCGGCCGACAAGCCGCGATATTTGATGGGCGTCGGCAAGCCGGAAGATCTGGTTGAAGGGGTACGTCGCGGTATCGATATGTTCGACTGCGTTATGCCTACGCGTAACGCGCGTAACGGTCACCTGTTCGTCACCGATGGCGTCGTAAAAATCCGTAATGCGAAGCATAAAAGCGATACGGCGACGCTGGATGCCGAATGTGATTGCTATACATGTCGCAATTATTCACGCGCTTACTTGCATCATCTCGATCGTTGCAACGAAATATTGGGCGCGCGCCTCAACACCATTCATAACCTGCGTTATTATCAGCGCTTAATGGCTGGTTTACGCAAGGCTATTGAAGAGGGTAAATTAGAGAGCTTCGTGGCCGATTTTTACCAACGTCAGGGACGAACCGTTCCTCCTTTGAACGTTGATTAATTTTAATAATGAGGGAATTTCAATGAGCTTTTTCATTTCTGATGCGGCAGCAGCAACCGGTGGCGCAGCGCAGAGCAGCCCGATGTCTCTGATCCTGATGCTGGTGGTGTTTGGTCTGATTTTTTACTTCATGATCCTGCGCCCACAGCAGAAACGCAGCAAAGAACATAAAAATCTGATGAGCTCCATCGCCAAAGGTGATGAAGTGCTGACGAATGGTGGCCTGGTTGGTCGCGTCACTAAAGTTGCCGAAAGCGGATACATCGCTATCGCACTGAACGACACCACTGAAGTGGTTATCAAACGTGACTTCGTAGCCGCCGTTCTGCCGAAAGGCACCATGAAGGCGCTGTAATCCACTTTTCCCTAAGGGAACTGCCGTGTTAAACCGTTATCCTTTGTGGAAGTACGTCATGCTGGTCGTCGTCATTGTCGTCGGCCTGCTGTATGCGCTCCCCAACCTGTATGGTGAGGATCCGGCCGTTCAAATCACTGGCGCGCGCGGCGTCGCCGCCAGTGAGCAAACGCTGATCCAGGTCCAGAAAACGTTACAAGAAGAAAAAATTACCGCTAAGTCTGTGGCACTGGAAGAGGGCGCAATTCTTGCGCGCTTCGACACCACCGATGTCCAGCTCCGCGCACGCGAAGTGCTGGTGGACGTGTTGGGTGATAAATACGTCGTGGCGCTGAACCTTGCTCCGGCAACCCCGCGCTGGCTGGCGGCCATCCATGCCGAGCCGATGAAGCTGGGTCTTGACCTTCGCGGCGGCGTCCACTTCCTGATGGAAGTCGATATGGACACCGCGCTGGGCAAACTGCAGGAACAAAATATCGACAGCCTGCGCAGCGAGCTGCGTGATAAAGGCATTCCTTACTCCACCGTGCGTAAAGAAGACAATTTTGGTCTGAGCATCGCTTTCCGTGACGCTACCGCGCGCGATCAGGCTATCTCTTATCTTAGCCCGCGTCACCGCGACCTGGTTATCTCCACTCAGGGCAGCACCGGCCTGAAAGCGGTGATGACCGACGAGCGTCTGAAAGAAGCCCGCGAATACGCCGTGCAGCAGAACATCAACATTCTGCGTAACCGTGTAAACCAGCTGGGCGTTGCCGAGCCGCTGGTTCAGCGTCAGGGTGCCGACCGCATCGTGGTTGAGCTTCCGGGTATTCAGGATACCGCGCGCGCGAAAGAGATTCTTGGCGCCACCGCGACCCTGGAATTCCGTCTGGTTAACAGCAACGTTGACAGCTCCGCAGCCGCTTCCGGCCGTGTTCCTGGCGACTCTGAAGTGAAAAGTACGCGTGAAGGTCAGCCGGTTGTGCTGTACAAGCGCGTGATTCTGACCGGTGACCATATCACCGACTCCACTTCCAGCATGGACGAGTTCAACCAGCCGCAGGTTAACATCTCGCTCGACAGCGCCGGTGGTAACATCATGTCTAACTTCACCAAGGACAACATCGGTAAGCCGATGGCGACCCTGTTTGTGGAGTACAAAGACAGCGGTAAGAAAGATGCCAACGGTCGCGCCATTCTGGCGAAAGAGGAAGAGGTGATTAACATCGCCAATATCCAGTCTCGCCTGGGTAACAGCTTCCGTATTACCGGTATCAGCAACCCGAACGAAGCGCGTCAGCTCTCTCTGCTGCTGCGTGCCGGTGCGCTGATCGCGCCGATTCAGATCGTTGAAGAACGGACTATCGGCCCGACCCTGGGTATGCAGAACATCAAGCAGGGCCTGGAAGCGTGTCTGGCCGGTCTGGTGGTGTCTATCCTGTTCATGATCTTCTTCTATAAGAAATTCGGCCTGATTGCGACCTCCGCGCTGGTGGCTAACCTGGTGCTGATCGTCGGTATCATGTCCCTGCTGCCTGGGGCGACGCTGAGCATGCCGGGGATTGCGGGTATCGTCTTAACCCTTGCGGTGGCGGTCGATGCGAACGTTCTCATCAACGAGCGTATTAAAGAAGAGTTGAGCAACGGACGTTCCGTTCAGCAGGCGATTGATGAAGGTTACAGGGGCGCATTCAGCTCGATCTTCGATGCGAACATTACGACGTTGATCAAAGTTATCATCCTGTACGCGGTCGGTACCGGTGCAATTAAAGGGTTTGCTATTACCACCGGTATCGGTGTGGCAACCTCGATGTTTACCGCTATCGTCGGCACCCGTGCCATCGTGAACCTGCTGTACGGCGGCAAGCGCGTTAAAAAGCTGTCTATCTGAGGAGTGCGTTGTGGCACAGGAATATACTGTTGAACAATTGAACCACGGCCGTAAAGTCTATGACTTTATGCGCTGGGACTACTGGGCTTTCGGCATTTCCGGTTTTCTGCTGATTGCCGCCATTGTCGTTATGGGCGTGCGTGGGTTTAACTGGGGTCTCGATTTCACCGGCGGTACGGTGATTGAAATTACCCTCGAAAAACCCGCGGATCTGGACCAGATGCGCGAAGCGCTGCAGAAGGCGGGCTTTGAAGAGCCGCAGCTGCAGAACTTCGGCAGCAGCCGCGACATCATGGTACGTATGCCGCCGGTACATGATACCAACGTCAGCCAGGAGCTGGGCAGCAAGGTCGTGAGCGTGATTAACCAATCGACCAGCCAGGACGCGACGGTTAAACGAATCGAGTTCGTGGGGCCGAGCGTCGGGGCCGATCTTGCGCAAAGCGGTGCGATGGCGCTGCTGGCGGCGCTGATCTGTATCCTGGTATACGTCGGCTTCCGTTTCGAATGGCGTCTTGCCGCCGGGGTGGTCATCGCCCTGGCGCACGATGTGGTCATTACGATGGGTATCCTCTCGCTGTTCCATATCGAGATTGACCTGACCATCGTTGCCTCGCTGATGTCGGTTATCGGCTACTCGCTGAACGACAGTATCGTGGTATCTGACCGTATTCGTGAAAACTTCCGTAAGATCCGCCGCGGTACGCCGTACGAGATCTTCAACGTGTCGTTGACCCAGACGCTGCACCGTACCTTGATCACTTCCGGGACCACGTTAGTGGTGATCCTGATGCTGTATCTCTTTGGCGGTCCGGTTCTCGAAGGCTTCTCGCTGACGATGCTGATCGGTGTCTCCATCGGTACGGCCTCTTCTATCTACGTGGCGTCCGCGCTGGCGCTGAAGCTGGGCATGAAGCGCGAGCATATGCTGCAGCAGAAAGTGGAGAAAGAAGGGGCGGATCAGCCGTCAATTCTGCCGTAAGGCAGTCCCGTTCTGATAACGCAATCCCGGTCGCAAGGCCGGGATTTTTTTATTACAGCGTCGCCAGTTTTGGCTACTCTCCATTATCCGCACGTTGTGACATGGAGTAACGCCCGGGGTCGTCGTAACCCTCTTCGCACTCCCCAACCGATCCTCCGGCACGGCCTGCACGGCGGGTTAACCGCCGTGGAAGCCGAACGCTGCTGACACTACGCTGTCAGTAGCCCTGTCGTAGACTTCTCCTGAAGCCAAACAATGGACAGGAGGATGTATGAACAACGTAATTAACTGGTTTGAAATTCCGGTTGCCGATATGGATCGCGCGGTGGCGTTTTACGAGCCGGTGCTGCAGGTGACGCTGCGTCGGGAAAATATGGATGGTGCTGAAATGGCCGTGTTCCCGTACCAGGACCCGGCTCCCGGCGGTGCGCTGGCAAAATTTGACGGGGTTAAACCTGCTGCTCAGGGATGTATTATCTATCTGCATACCGACAATCTGTCCGCGACGCTCGACCGCGTAAGCTCTGCCGGCGGCAGCTGCGTCTTTGGCCCGCTTGAGCTGTCGAACGATATTGGCGCCATCGCGCTGTTTATTGACAGCGAAGGTAATCGGATTGGCCTGCATCAGCCGAAGAACCTGTCCCGGTGATGCTCAGTGAGGCCTGCGGGACAGGCCCTAAACAATAAGAGAAAAGAGAATGAGCCGACGCGCCGACCGCCTTTTTCAAATCGTGCAGATCCTGCGGGGAAGAAGGCTGACCACCGCCGGACTGCTGGCGGAGCGGCTCGGCGTATCGGAGCGCACCATCTACCGGGATATCCGCGACCTGTCGCTCTCCGGCGTGCCGGTGGAGGGCGAGGCCGGCAGCGGATATCGCCTGCTGGCCGGCTACAGCTTGCCGCCGCTAATGCTGACGACCCAGGAGTCGGAAGCGCTGGTGGCCGCCATTCGGCTGCTGCAAACCTGGGGAGGCGAATCGCTGTCCCAGGCGCTGGAGTCGGCTCAGGAAAAGGTGCTGGCGATTTTGCCTGAGGAGAGCCGGCGCAAGGCCGAGCAGTCGCGGCTGTTTGCGCCGGACTTTGGCGTTCAGGGCTACAGCAAGACGCAGTTCGATCTGGTGCATCGGGCGGTTTCCGGTCAGCGGGTGCTGGCGCTGCACTATCGCGACGAAGCAGGAAAGGTGTCGCAGCGTGAAGTGCTGCCGCTGGGGCTCTTCTTCTGGGGCGAGCGCTGGCTGCTGGTGAGCTGGTGCGAGCTGCGCGATGATTACCGCTGCTTTCGTCTCGACCGCTGTCTGGAAGTGGCGGCTACCGGGCGCCTTTTCAGCGAGCGGGCAGACCGTTCATTGAGTGATTTTCTGCGTAAGGTGAGGTGCGAAGATCGCGAAGCGTAATGCGGCTCAATCGATATCCCCGGCGCAGAGGCCGGGGACCATCGTGCAGGATTAGAAGTTGTAACCCACCACGAAGTAACCACCCCAGCCGGTAGAGCGAACGTTGAAGTCGCCGTCACCGAAGTTCAGCTTCGCGTCGTTAGCCCACTGACCGCCGTTATGGAAGTAACGAGCCACTACCGAGTAGTGCCAGTGTGCGTAGTTCAGCGCCAGGATGTGGCTGGAAGCGATGGAGTTGCTGGTGCGCGCGTGTTTGCCGTTCTGGTCGTAGAAGTTGTCATCGCCCAGATCGGAGCCCCAGTCAAAGTTGGTGAAGCCGATGTAGCTCAGCGAGCCGCCCCACAGGTCGGTCAGCGGAACAAAGTATTTCACCTTGAAGCGGTAGCCATCCCACTCGTTTTCGTTGGATGCGCCGTAGTTCTGCCACTGGTATTTGGCGTAGACGTTCAGGGAGAGGCTCATCGGCAGGCCGGTATCGATGTCGGTACCGAGACCCATATACCAGGTGCTCTGGCGACCGGACGCGTTGCGGCCCATGTCGTAGATGTAGTTGTTAGCGAAATACCACTCTTTAAACGGACCGAAGCTCAGGTCGGTATTGGTCAGCTTATCGATAGAGAAACGCGGCTCAATTTCCATAAACAGCGGGGAACCGTGGTTCCAGATACCTTTCGCGTTGGTGTTACCGCCGAAGAATACCGGTGCATCCATGTAACCATAGAAATCAAACCAGTCTTTCTTGGCAAAGGCTTCGTATTCCAGGTAGGTATCGTTACGGATTTGTGGCCCAAAACGGGTGTGGTAGCTACCCACCACGTTTACACTCTGGTGCCACCAATCAGACAGGTACTGCGGTTTGTCGTTTTCTGCCGCGCCGGCAGTGAAAGATGCGGAGAGCGCCACGACGGCGCTTGCTGCCAGTAATGTTTTTTTCATATTGATGCCACTGTTTAAATTGAGCCGAAAGGCGTGAAGAAATTTGCCGAAGCGTATCTAAATATTTCGTATTTCTGTGGCGTCTATTATAGGAATCATTGCTCACAAAAATATGTGTTGTTTCACAGATCGAAAACATGCGTAATCGATTGCGTTCACGATTCTATGCATTTCTTGACAGAATGCCACTGAAATTCATCACTGATGCCCATTTTTTCTGAACTGTTGCGAAAAATTGTAAGTGGATTTTGGCGGGGAAAACCGGGCGTCAGAAACGCCCGGCGGGGAGCTTACTGCGCGTCTGCGGGCTGAATATCGTGGATGCGTACGAAGCCTAGCTGCTCCGGCGTGACGCCGCTGAGGCGTAGCGGAATATCGACGTCGCTCGGTGCCAGAATGCTGGCGGGGGCGCTAATCAGCTGGTCGCGGACGTTGACCTCCCGGTAGCTCTCGGTGGTGCCGCTGATCTGCCCGGAGGCCACGGTTGCGCTAAACGCCGGCAGCGGATCGTTTGATTCGCCCTGGATACGCAGCGTCAGGCGGGTGCCGTCGCCGTCGGGAGCGATATCGCGCAGCGACATCCGCAGGGTGCCTATCTGGCTGTTCAGCCGCGCCGGGGTTTTCGCGCCGGGCAGCAGGTAAACGCCGCTGCTGGACTTCGCGTTAAGGGCGTTTTGCTGGGTAATTTTCACCGTTTGCTGATTGAGCTGGGTCATCTCCTTGCTCAACGTGCTCACGCTCTGATTCATCTGGCGAACTTCGCTTTGCTGAGCACAGGCGCTGAGCGTAAAAAGGCTACCCACAATCGCCAGCTGCAAATAACGTCTTGTCATGGTCGGGATTCCGTTAACAGAGGGATGCTTAATGGTAGATCGTTTGCATAAGCGCACTATAGATCCTTTGTCTCAAAAGCTCTTTCTTTGTAGTCGGGTCACTTCGCGGTAAACTACCTGCCAGTTTAACTTGATGCCAGGACGCGCTATGCACTGCCCTTTCTGTTTCGCCGTAGATACTAAAGTGATCGACTCTCGCCTGGTGGGGGAGGGCTCTTCTGTACGTCGTCGTCGGCAGTGCCTGGTCTGCAATGAACGCTTTACCACCTTCGAAGTGGCCGAGCTGGTGATGCCGCGAGTGGTAAAAAGCAACGACGTTCGCGAACCCTTCAACGAAGATAAGCTGCGCAGCGGGATGCTCAAAGCGTTAGAAAAGCGTCCGGTCAGCGCCGACGATGTAGAAATGGCGCTCAACCACATCAAAACGCATCTGCGCGGCACCGGTGAACGCGAAGTTCCCAGCAAAATGATCGGTAACCTGGTGATGGAGCAGCTAAAGAAGCTCGATAAAGTCGCCTACATCCGCTTCGCTTCCGTCTATCGCAGTTTTGAAGACATCAAAGAATTCGGCGAAGAGATCGCCCGCTTACAGGATTAAGCCATGCGTGACGAAATATACATGGCACGCGCGCTCAGGCTCGCCGCGCGCGGTCGCTTCACCACCCATCCAAACCCGAACGTCGGCTGCGTCATTGTTAAAGACGGCGAAATTGTTGGCGAAGGTTTCCACTACCGCGCCGGCGAGCCGCATGCCGAAGTGCACGCGCTGCGCATGGCCGGTGAAAGGGCCAAAGGCGCCACCGCCTACGTCACCCTGGAGCCCTGCAGCCATCACGGGCGCACGCCGCCATGCTGCGATGCCCTGATTGCCGCAGGCGTCGTGCGGGTGGTGGCCGCGATGCAGGACCCCAACCCGCAGGTGGCCGGGCGCGGTCTGTATCGCCTACAGCAGGAAGGTATCGACGTCAGCCACGGCCTGATGATGGGCGAGGCAGAAGCGCTGAATAAGGGCTTCCTGAAGCGGATGCGCACCGGCTTTCCCTATATTCAGCTAAAAATGGGCGCCTCGCTTGACGGCCGCACGGCAATGGTCAGCGGCGAAAGCCAGTGGATCACCTCCCCGCAGGCGCGACGCGACGTACAGCGCCTGCGCGCGCAAAGCCATGCGATCCTCACCAGCAGCGCCACCGTCCTCGCAGACGATCCGGCGCTGACCGTGCGCTGGGACGAGCTCACTCCTGATATTCAGGCGCGCTATCCGCAGGAGAATCTGCGCCAGCCGCTGCGTATTGTCATCGACAGCCAAAACCGCGTAACGCCGCAGCACCGCATCGTGCAGCAGGCGGGAGAAACGCTGTTTGCCCGCACCCGTCAGGACTCCCGCGAGTGGCCTGAGAACGTGCGCACTCTGCAGATCCCGGAGCATAAAGGCCATCTCGATCTGGTGGTGCTGATGATGCAGCTGGGCAAGCAGCAGGTTAACAGCATCTGGGTGGAGGCCGGTCCTGCTCTGGCCGGGGCGCTGCTGCAGGCGGGGCTGGTGGACGAGCTTATCCTCTACATTGCGCCTAAACTGTTAGGAAGCGACGCGCGCGGGCTCTGCGCGCTGCCGGGGCTTGAGAAGCTGGCCGACGCTCCCCATTTCAAATTCAACGAGATACGTCATGTAGGCCCGGACGTTTGCCTGCATTTAGTCAGCGCATGATTGCCCTGCCAGACGGGGAAACCGCGCCGCTACGCCTGGTTATTCAGCATGCGACGAGACGGTCAGCGAGGGACGCAGCCTGAAGAGAGGCCGGGTCAGCCGCAGCTCACGTCAGAGCAGTTTGCAGGATGAAGTGTATAAAATATTATGGTAGAATCCGCCCCCCTTGCGGGGCCAAATGAACCCGAAGGAAGAGTATGAACATTATTGAAGCTAACGTTGCTACCCCGGACGCTCGCGTCGCCATCACCATTGCGCGTTTCAACAACTTTATCAATGACAGCCTGCTGGAAGGTGCTATCGACGCCCTGAAGCGCATCGGTCAGGTAAAAGATGACAATATTACCGTTGTTTGGGTTCCAGGCGCGTATGAGCTGCCGCTGGCGGCTGGCGCACTGGCAAAAACCGGTAAATATGACGCGATAATTGCGCTGGGTACGGTGATCCGTGGCGGTACCGCGCACTTTGAATATGTGGCTGGCGGAGCAAGCAATGGCCTGGCACACGTCGCCCAGGAAAGCGAGGTTCCGGTAGCCTTTGGTGTTCTGACCACCGAAAGCATTGAGCAAGCCATCGAACGCGCTGGCACCAAAGCCGGTAACAAGGGCGCAGAAGCTGCGCTGACCGCGCTGGAAATGATTAACGTATTGAAAGCCATCAAGGCCTGAATTTTTTTGTAAGGGGAATTCCGTGAAACCTGCTGCTCGTCGCCGCGCCCGTGAGTGTGCTGTCCAGGCGCTTTACTCCTGGCAGTTGTCGAAAAACGACATCTCTGATGTTGAATACCAGTTCCTGGCGGAACAGGACGTTAAAGATGTCGACGTTCCGTATTTTCGCGAACTGCTGTCCGGAGTGGCGACTAACAGCGCATACCTCGACGGCCTGATGAAGCCGTACCTGTCCCGCCTGCTTGAAGAGCTGGGCCAGGTTGAGAAGGCGGTACTGCGTATCGCGCTGTTCGAACTGTCAAAACGTGACGATGTGCCGTACAAAGTCGCCATCAATGAAGCCATTGAGCTGGCGAAAACCTTCGGCGCTGAAGATAGTCACAAGTTTGTCAACGGCGTGCTGGATAAAGCAGCTCCGGCAATTCGTCCCAACAAAAAGTAAACTCCAGGTCGGGCTTTGCAGGACTCATCCTCGTGAACCTGGCCTTAGAGCCTATTTCGGTAGGCTCTCATTTTTTTCTTTTGCTGAGGCATAACGTATGGCATGCGGCGAATTCTCCCTGATTGCCCGTTATTTTGATCGCGTAAAAAGCATGCGTCTCGATGTGGAAACCGGCATTGGCGACGACTGCGCACTCCTGAATATTCCCGAGAAAAAAACGCTGGCAATCAGCACCGACACCCTGGTGGCGGGCAACCATTTCTTACCTGATATCGATCCTGCCGATCTGGCCTATAAAGCGCTGGCCGTTAATCTGAGCGACCTCGCGGCGATGGGCGCGGAGCCGGCGTGGCTAACGCTGGCGCTGACGCTGCCGGAGGTGGACGAGGCGTGGCTGGAGTCCTTCAGCGATAGCCTGTTTATGCTGCTCAACTATTACGACATGCAGCTGATCGGCGGTGATACCACCCGCGGTCCGCTGTCGATGACGCTGGGTATCCACGGTTTTGTGCCGCCGGGACGCGCCCTGAAGCGCTCCGGGGCGAAGCCCGGCGACTGGATTTACGTGACCGGTACGCCCGGCGACAGCGCCGCGGGGCTGGCAATACTGCAGGAGCGGCTGGCGGTAGATGACGCCGCCGACGCCGACTATCTGCTGGCGCGCCATCTGCGCCCGATGCCGCGCGTGCTGCAGGGGCAGGCGCTGCGCGATCTGGCGAGCTCGGCTATCGATCTTTCCGACGGCCTGGTCTCCGATCTGGGCCATATCCTCAAAGCCAGCGGCTGCGGGGCGCGCATCGACCTTGACGCGATGCCGCTATCCGAGGCGATGCAGCGCCAGGTTGAGCCGGAGACGGCCCTGCGCTGGGCGCTTGCCGGCGGCGAAGATTATGAGCTGTGCTTTACCGTACCGGAGCTCAATCGCGGCGCGCTCGACGTGGCTATCGGCCAGCTCGGGGCGCGATTTACCTGCATCGGGCAGGTTTGCGCTGAAGCCGACGGCCTGCAGTTTCTGCAGGGGGGCAAGCCGGTGAAGCTTGATTTAAAGGGGTACGATCATTTTGGCGCGCAGTAAAGATATCGCAAAAAGTCGGCTGAACCTGCTTAACCCCTGGCATCTGCTGGCGACCGGCTTCGGCAGCGGGCTAAGCCCCATCGTCCCCGGGACTATGGGGTCGCTGGCGTCGATTCCGTTTTGGTACCTGATGACGTTTCTGCCCTGGCAGCTCTATTCGCTGGTGGTGATGATGAGCATCTGTATTGGGGTCTATATCTGCCACCGCACGGCCAAAGATATGGGCACTCACGATCACGGCAGCATCGTCTGGGATGAGTTTGTCGGGATGTGGATAACCCTGATGGCGCTGCCGACTCTTGACTGGCAGTGGGTGGCCGGCGGATTCGTCATTTTCCGCATTTTCGATATGTGGAAGCCGTGGCCGATTCGCTGGTTCGACCGTAATATTCACGGCGGAATGGGGATCATGGTCGATGATATCGTCGCCGGCGTGATTTCGGCGGGCGTGCTCTACGTCATCGGCCATCACTGGCCGATAGGCCTTATCTGACGCTAAAACCCCGGCGGCGCGCTGACTGCCGGGGTTCTGGCTTAACGCCGCCGGCGGGCTATTTGAATCCGACCACCGGATGCGGCCTGTACGGCGCTTCCAGTTTTTCTACCTGCTCCGGCGTCAGCGTTAAATCGACGGCGTTCAGCAGCTCATCCAGCTGATCCTGACGCGAGGCGCCGATAATCGGCGCGGCGACGCCGGGCTTGCTCAGCAGCCACGCCAGCGCCACCTGCGCCCGTCCGACACCCAACTCCTCCGCCACCTCCGCGAGATTCGCCGCGATCAGCTCATCGTTGCTATCGCTGGCGCTGTACAGCGACTGGCCAAACTCGTCGGAAACCAGCCGCGCGGTGGTTTCTCCCCACGGGCGGGTGAGACGGCCGCGCGCCAGCGGGCTCCAGGGGATGACCGAGACCCCTGCGCGATTGCACAGCGGCAGCATCTCGTTCTCTTCTTCGCGGTAAATCAGGTTGTAATGATCCTGCATGGTGACGAAGCGCGCCCAGCCGTTACGCTCCTGCAGCTCCAGGGCCTGGGCAAACTGGCGGGCATGCATCGATGAAGCGCCGATATAGCGTGCCTTACCCGCCTTAACCACCTCGTTCAACGCCTCGAGGGTCTCTTCAATGGGCGTGGCGTAATCCCAGCGGTGGATTTGCAGCAGGTCAACATACTCCATGCCCAGGCGCCGCAGGCTGTCGTCGATAGAGCGGAGAATTTGCGCGCGGGAGAGGCCTTCCGGCAGGTCCCCCACCTGGTGGTAAACCTTGGTGGCAACCACCACTTCGTCGCGGCGGGCAAAGTCGCGCAGGGCGCGGCCAACGATCTCTTCGCTGCTGCCTTCGGAGTAGCTGTTGGCGGTATCAAAAAAGTTGATGCCGCCTTCCAGAGCGCGCTGGATCAGCGGGCGGCTGCTCTCTTCCGGTAGCGTCCAGGCGTGTTTGCCCCGGTCCGGCTCGCCGAAGGTCATGCAGCCGAGACACAGTCGGGAAACCCGCAGGTTGGTTGCTTCAGGGGTGATATATTGCATTGATATACTCCTGCTATGCGCTAAAAAGGGTTTCTTTTAAGCATAGCAGGAGCCGTTCGGAGGGTTATGCGAGCCAGGCGGTGATTTTAGCTTCGATACCGGCGGCATCGAGGCCGAGGTCGGCGTGAACTTCTTCCTGGGTTCCCTGGGGAATAAAGAAGTCCGGCAGACCGATATTCAGCACCGGCACCGCGCGGCGATGCGCCATCAGCAGCTCATTAACGCCGCTGCCCGCGCCGCCCATGATCGCGTTCTCTTCCAGCGTGACCAGCGCCTCGTGTCCGGCGGCCAGCTGCAAAATCAGCGCGTTATCAAGCGGTTTCACAAAGCGCATATCCACCAGCGTGGCGTTGAGCTTGTCCGCCACCTGCGCGGCTTCCTTCAGCATGGTACCGAAGTTAAGGATCGCAATTTTCTCGCCTTCGCGCTTCACCACGCCCTTGCCGATCGGCAGCAAAGCCAGCGGCTCCAGCGTTGCCCCGGTACCCGTTCCGCGCGGATAGCGCACCGCGCTTGGGCCGTCGCCGTAGTGATAGCCGGTATACAGCATCTGGCGACATTCGTTCTCGTCGCTCGGCGTCATGATGACCATCTCCGGAATACAGCGCAGGAAGGAGAGGTCGAAGGCGCCCTGGTGCGTCTGCCCGTCGGCGCCGACGATGCCGGCCCGGTCGATGGCAAACAGCACCGGCAGCTTCTGGATCGCGACGTCGTGAATCACCTGATCGTAGGCGCGCTGCAGGAAGGTGGAGTAAATGGCCACCACCGGCTTATAGTCGCCGATTGCCAGCCCGGCGGCAAAGGTCACCGCGTGCTGCTCGGCGATAGCCACATCGAAATACTGATCCGGGAATTTTTTCGAAAATTCGACCATCCCCGAGCCTTCGCGCATGGCCGGCGTCACGGCCATCAGCCTGCTATCTTTCGCCGCGGTTTCGCACAGCCAGTCGCCGAAAATTTTCGAATAAGAGGGCAGGCCGCCGCTGCTTTTTGGTAGCACCCCGCTGGTATGGTCAAATTTCGGCACCGCGTGGAAGGTGATCGGGTCTTTTTCCGCCGGCTCATAGCCGCGGCCTTTTTTGGTCATAATATGCAGGAACTGCGGCCCTTTCAGATCGCGCATGTTCTTCAGCGTATTGACCAGCCCGAGCACGTCGTGACCGTCCACCGGCCCGATGTAGTTAAAGCCCAGCTCTTCAAACAGGGTCCCGGGAACCACCATGCCTTTGATATGTTCTTCGGTGCGTTTGAGCAGCTCTTTAATCGGCGGAACGCCTGAGAAGACCTTCTTGCCGCCTTCGCGCAGGGTCGAGTACAGCTTGCCGGAAAGCAGCTGCGCGAGATGATTATTCAGCGCACCGACGTTCTCAGAAATCGACATTTCGTTGTCGTTCAGCACCACCAGCAGGTCGGGTTTGATATCGCCCGCGTGGTTCATGGCCTCAAACGCCATCCCGGCGGTGATCGCCCCGTCGCCAATGACGCAGACCGCACGCCGCTGCTTGTCTTCCTTCGCGGCGGCAATGGCGACGCCAATGCCCGCAGAAATGGAGGTCGATGAGTGTCCGACGCTCAGCACGTCATATTCACTTTCGCCGCGCCACGGGAACGGATGCAGCCCGCCTTTCTGCCGAATAGTGCCGATTTTGTCACGGCGGCCGGTCAGAATTTTATGCGGGTAGGCCTGGTGGCCAACGTCCCAAATCAGGCGGTCGAAAGGGGTGTTATAGACGTAGTGAAGCGCCACGGTCAGTTCGACCGTGCCGAGGCCGGAGGCAAAATGCCCGCTGGAACGGCTGACGCTGTCCAGCAGATAGCGCCGAAGTTCGTCGCACAGCTTCGGCAGGCTATCTTTCGGCAACAAACGCAGCTCCTGGGTGGAATCTACCAGCGCCAGGGTCGGGTATTTGGCAATATCAAAACTCATCAGAGACTCATTTATTGTTTATTTATCACGCTGAATTATGTAATTCGCGAGCGCTTCCAGTGCCGTGGTATCCAGAGATTGCGCGGCCAGCTCATTTAACGACTGGCGGGCGTCTTCAATCAGGCCGTGTGCTTTGTTCCGGGCTTGCTCAAGACCCAGAAGCGCGGGGTAGGTACTTTTGCCCAGCTGCTGATCGGCTCCCTGACGTTTGCCAAGGGTCGCAGTATCCCCTACCACGTCAAGAATGTCATCCTGGACCTGGAAGGCGAGACCGATATTTTCCGCATAGCGATCGAGCGCCGGCAGCGCCGCACGGCCGCGTTCGCCGGCGCTCAGGGCGCCCATGCGCACCGCCGCACGAATCAGCGCCCCGGTCTTATGGCGATGAATGCGCTTGAGCGCCTCAAGGTCAACCTGATGGCCTTCGGCTTCGAGATCCAGCGCCTGACCACCGCACATCCCGGCAACGCCGCTGGCCTGAGCCAGTTCGGAAACCATCGCCAACCGGTCGCGATCCGGTACTTCCGGCATCGCCGCATCACTTAGTATAGAAAACGCCAGCGTTTGTAGGGCGTCTCCGGCAAGAATTGCGTTGGCTTCGCCAAATTTAATATGGCAGGTAGGCAGGCCGCGACGCAGATCGTCATCGTCCATGGCCGGCAGATCGTCATGCATCAGCGAATAGGCGTGGATGCATTCAACGGCCGCGGCCGGCGCGTCCAGGGTTGCGCGGCTGACGCCAAACATGTCGCCGGTGGCGTACACCAGGAAGGGGCGCAGGCGCTTGCCGCCTAATAATGCGCCGTACTGCATGGCTTCAACCAGCGGAGTGTTCTGAAACGGCAGCGGCGCAAGAAAACGGCGCAGCGCGTCGTTGGCCTGCTCAACGCAGGCCTGAAGCTGTTGCGGGAAATCCATCTATTCAGCGTCCGGTGTAAAAGGCGTCAGCGGCGTATCTTCGCTCTCTGCCAGCAGAATTTGTACGCGCTGCTCGGCCTGCTGCAGCTTTGCCTGTCCCTGACGCGCCAGCTGCACGCCGCGCTCAAACTCACCGAGCGCTTCTTCTAACGGCAGAGCGCCGCTTTCCAGACGATTGACGATCTGCTCCAGCTCGCTCAGGGCGGTTTCAAAGCTGGCCGGGGCCTCATTTTTCTTTGGCATAGTGAATATAGACTCTTGTTATGTCGCGACAGCAGTATGGTAACGAAGTCACGTGGTTAAGCAAATATGCGCCTTATCCGGCAAGCGGCGCCGGCCTAAGCCCGATGCGCTCCCGGCGAACCTGTCGTCCCGGCTGCGGCAGATGATTTAGCGTAAAACACGCAATGCCAGGTGAAAAGCTTCCATTAGTGGTATACTTCGCGCCCTGGATGCAGGCACCGCGGTGCACTGCAGTACATCTTTTGCTTAAAGCCCTGTCGGGCTTGCCAACGAACTATTGTCGCCATGAAGTTTATCATTAAATTGTTCCCGGAAATCACCATCAAAAGCCAATCTGTGCGATTGCGCTTCATTAAAATCTTAACCGGGAACATTCGTAACGTTCTCAAAAACTATGATGAGACGCTCGCCGTCGTTCGTCATTGGGATCATATCGAAGTTCGCGCGAAAGACGAAAATCAGCGTCCGGCTATTCGCGATGCGCTGACCCGAATTCCCGGTATTCACCATATTCTCGAAGTCGAAGACGTCCCTTTCACTTCGCTGCACGATATTTTCGAGCAAACGCTGCCGCTGTGGCGCGAGACGCTGGAAGGCAAAACCTTCTGCGTGCGCGTGAAGCGTCGCGGTAAGCATGAGTTTACCTCTATCGAAGTGGAACGCTACGTCGGTGGCGGCCTCAACCAGCATATCGAGACCGCCCGCGTTAAGCTGACCAACCCGGATATCACCGTCAATCTGGAGATCGAAAACGATCGCCTGCTGCTGGTGAAGGGTCGCTATGAAGGCATCGGCGGTTTCCCCATCGGCACCCAGGAAGACGTGCTGTCGCTGATCTCCGGCGGCTTCGACTCCGGTGTTTCCAGCTACATGCTGATGCGTCGCGGCTGTCGCGTACACTACTGCTTCTTTAACCTCGGCGGCGCGGCGCACGAAATCGGCGTTCGTCAGGTTGCGCACTACCTGTGGAACCGCTTTGGCAGCTCCCACCGCGTGCGTTTTGTGGCGATTAACTTCGAGCCGGTAGTCGGTGAGATCCTCGAAAAAGTTGACGATGGTCAGATGGGCGTCGTGCTTAAGCGCATGATGGTGCGCGCCGCCTCTCAGGTAGCCGAACGCTACGGCGTGCAGGCGCTGGTGACCGGCGAAGCGCTGGGCCAGGTATCCAGCCAGACGCTGACCAACCTGCGGCTGATCGATAACGTCTCCGATACGCTGATCCTGCGTCCGCTGATCTCTCACGATAAAGAGCACATCATCAACCTGGCGCGCGAAATCGGTACCGAAGACTTTGCCCGCACCATGCCGGAATACTGCGGCGTGATCTCGAAGAGCCCGACCGTGAAGGCGGTGAAGGCGAAGATTGAAGCGGAAGAGCAGAACTTCGATTTCAGCATCCTTGAGAAGGTGGTGACGGAAGCCAATAACGTCGATATTCGCGAGATCGCCCAGCAGACTCAGCAGGAAGTGGTTGAAGTTGAAACCGTCAGCGGTTTTGGCCCCAACGACGTGATTCTGGATATTCGCTCGGTTGACGAGCAGGATGAAAAACCGCTGAAGGTGGAAGGCGTCGACGTGGTTTCGCTGCCGTTCTACAAGCTGAGCACCCAGTTCGGCAACCTCGACCAGAGCAAAACCTGGCTGCTGTGGTGCGAGCGTGGCGTAATGAGTCGCCTGCAGGCGCTCTATCTGCGCGAGCAGGGCTTTGAGAACGTGAAGGTCTATCGTCCGTAGCCCGCGAAGCGTGACGGTCACCCCGTTAAGCGCCGCCCGGCGCGAGCGGGGGAAGTCCCGGATAGCGGCAGCGATGCCTTATCCGGGCGACCGAGCCTGACCCGTAGCGGATCAGGCTTCGTAGTAGTTATATATTCCCGCCGGTATTATCAGCTGTGAAGCGACCTCGTACGCCTTTTCACGACTGACCAGCAGATCGATCATCTTGAGCGCAAAATCAATCGCCGTTCCCGGCCCCTGGCTGGTGAGCAGGTTAACCCGCGGATCCCAGACCACGCGCTTATCCTGCCACTGCCCGACGGGAATTTGCTCCTTCAGCGCCGGAAAGCCGGTCATGTTGCCGATGGGGAAAAGGTTGTGCGGGACCAGCACCGTGGCGGCAGCGGCGCAGATGGCGGCGACGATCCGCCCGGAGAGATGGAACTGCCGGACCGTTTCGACCAGCAGCGGGCTATCGCGGAAGTATTCCGCGCCTTTGATGCCGCCGGGCAGAACGATAATGTCATAGTCGCCGTCGGCAACTTCGACCAGCGGCGCATCGGCCAGCAGCTTAACGCCGCGCGAGCAGACAACGGTCAGGCTGCCGTCGCCGGCGACGCTGGCGGTGGTGACCTGCACGCCGCCGCGTACTAATAAATCGATAGCGGTGACCGCTTCCGTCTCTTCGCTACCAGGGGCGAGGCAAATCAGTGCCGACGCGCTCATATTCATTCTCCTTACGCTTGACCAGTTCAAACATACGGGCGTTTTCCGGTACGGCAAGGCCGTGGGCGCGGGCGCGCTTGAGCAGAAAACCGGTGATATAGTCGATTTCAGTATGACGCTGAGCGCGGATGTCCTGCAACATCGAAGAGATATTTTCTGCCGTACTTTCAATTACCTGATGGACATAAAATAGCAGATTTTCCGGCGATGTATGTATGCCTTCGCGCTCCATCACCGCGGCAACTTCCCGGCAGATAGTCTCTACTTCCCCCGCCGCATCGCGCAGATCGCCATTTTTACAGTTTCGTAGCGCCGTCAGCGGATTAATCACGCAGTTGACCGCCAGCTTGCTCCAGAGGGCCGGCTGGATATTATTGTGCCAGGCCACGTCGGGCAGGACGTTTTGCAGCGTATCGGCAAGCGCGCTGTAGTCCTGCGGATAGGCTTTCGCCGGGCCAATATGGGTGGTGCCGTTCGCCACGTGGACGATAACGTTGCCGTCGCGCCGCGCGGCCTGGGTAGTTGACGCCAGCAGCAGGGGCTGGGTGACGCCTTTGAGCTCGTCGACGGTGCCCATGCCGTTATGGATAAGCAGTATCGGGGAGGAGGCGGGCAGGCGCTCGGCGAGGTTCTTTACCGCCGTAGAGACCTGCCAGGCCTTCAGGGTAACCAGCAGCAGGTCGCTGCTGGCGAGAAAATCGGGATCGTTAGCGGTTAACGATTCGTTGAAAATGCTGCCGTCACTCTCGACCAGATTGACGCTGCAGAAAGGCTGTGGGACGCGCAACCACCCCTGGACTTCGTGTCCACGTTTACACAGCGCGGTCAGCCATAGCTGCCCAAGCGCACCGCATCCGAGTACGGTTACCTTCATTAATCCTCCTCACCTGCGACAATCCCAGGCACTCATAGCTAAAGTATATACTCGTTGTCCTTCCTGCTGCAGCCAATGCCGCCGCGGCTGGAAAAACCTGGAGCATAGCGCCGTCAGCTATGCTTGCGGGATAACCAGTTGAGTTATGCCGTGTTGCAGGTATTATGCAACGCAAAAGAAACGAAAGGAGAGGAAAAGATGCCATCTTTCGATATTGTCTCTGAAGTCGATCTTCAGGAAGTTCGAAACGCCGTAGAGAACGCGACCCGTGAAGTTGAATCGCGTTTTGATTTTCGCAACGTGGAAGCCAGCTTTGAGCTGAACGAAAAAAATGAGACCATCAAGGTTCTCAGCGAGTCTGATTTCCAGATTAACCAGCTGCTGGATATTCTGCGCGCTAAGCTGCTGAAGCGCGGCATCGAGGGCAGCTCTCTCGAGGTGCCGGAAGAGTTCGTGCACAGCGGTAAAACCTGGTTTGTCGATGCCAAACTGAAGCAGGGCATTGAGAGCACGATGCAGAAAAAAATCGTTAAGCTCATCAAAGACAGCAAGCTGAAGGTGCAGGCGCAGATTCAGGGCGAAGAGATCCGCGTGACCGGCAAGGCGCGTGACGATCTGCAGGCGGTAATGGCGCTGGTGCGCGGCGGCGATTTAGGCCAGCCGTTCCAGTTCAAGAACTTCCGCGACTAATAAAAAAGCGGGTTATCCCCGCTTTTTTTAACTGCCTTTTATCGCCTGCTCAACCTCGAAGCGATTGGTCAGCTTGCTGTCGATTTTGACGTAGACCGAACGCTCTTCGGCCACCACCAGCGCCTGCTTCACCCCGTCAAGGGTCAGCAGACGCGTCTGCAGCGAATCATCTACGGCCACCTCACCCGGGATTTCAATTCTCAGGCTGCTGACGTACGGCGGCTCGCTCATCGTTCCGGCAACCAGCAGCCACAGCATCGCCAGCAGCGCGCCGAGCAGGAACACGGTCTGCGAATCGAAGAAGCCGTCAACCCAGCCGCCGAGCGCGCCGCCAATCGCCACGCCGAGAAACTGGCTGGTGGAGTAGATGCCCATCGCGGTGCCTTTATACCCGGCCGGCGACTCTTTGCTAATCAGCGACGGCAGCAGTGCTTCCAGCAGGTTAAAGGCGAGGAAGAACAGCTGAACCCCCGCGACCAGCTCCCAGAAGTATCCGCCCGCGCCCCACAGGACGATTTCGGCGACCAGCAGCAGCGCAACGCAGAACACGAAGACCTGCTTCATCTTGCGCTTCACTTCGGCATAGATGATAAACGGCACGACCGAGACAAAGGAGATAAGCATGGTCACCAGATAAATCTTCCAGTGCTCAGCGGCGGGGAAACCTGCGGCCTCCAACTGGCCGGGAAGGGCGACGAATGTCGACATCAGCATGATGTGCAGGCACATAATGCCGAAATTGAGCTTCAGCAGCTTTGGCTCGGCGAGGACTTTGCTAAAGCAGTCTTTTACCATGCCTGATTCGCGGTTCAGGACGTGATTATGGCTGTTGGGCACCACCCACAGGGTGAGTAGAATGCCGATTGACGCCAGTCCGGCGATCATCCAGAACAGGGCGTGCAGGCCCAGCTGGTGGGTGACTATCGGCCCCAGCACCATGGCGATAGCAAAGGTTACGCCGAAGCTGACGCCAATAAAGGCCATCGCTTTGGTACGGTTCTGCTCGCGGGTTAAATCGGAAAGGAGCGCCATGACCGCGGCGGCAATCGCCCCGGAGCCCTGCAGCGCCCGGCCGAGAATAATGCCCCAGATGGAGTCGCTGAGCGCGGCGATAACGCTGCCGATAACGAAGATCAGCAGGCCGCCTACGATCAGCGGCTTGCGGCCGATACGGTCGGAAAGCAGGCCGAACGGGATCTGAAACAGGGCCTGGGCCAGTCCATAAATACCAATCGCCAGACCGATAAGCGCCTCGCTGGCGCCCTGTAATGCCATACCGTAGGTGGTTAGAACCGGCAGAACCATAAACATGCCGAGCATACGCAGCGAGAATACGGTTCCCAAACCCCAGGTCGCGCGCAGTTCGCCTGGCGTCATTTTGTTATCGTTCATTACCACCTCAATCTAAAAACTGCGCCTAGTGTAGTGGGGGGAGCCGGAAGCGTAAATAAATGTTTGTTTAACAGATATTACCGGTCTGTTGCGCGGCGAGGTAAGTGCGGTAGAAATAAAGAAACCGGTGGAGGAAGCCCCACCGGGATGCAGCATTTATTGTAAATTAAAGTCAACCCACTGGCCGCCGGCGTCGGCGGATTTGACGCATTGTTCAACCCAGTAGACGCCGTGCAGGCCGGCCTCGACGTTCGGGTACCAGAAGTCTGCCAGCAGCTCAGCGTCACCGCGATCCGTTGCATCCATGGCAATAGCGAAGCGGCGGTAGAGGTTTGCCCAGGCTTCGAACAGGCCCTCAGGATGGCCGCCGCCGATGCGATCGTCCGCCAGCGCCTCGCGGCTAAGGTAGGGCATTCCGCGCTCAAGGATCCGTGCCGGTTCGCCCTGCACCTCGTAGCTGAGCTGGTTGGGGCGCTCATCCCACCATTCGATACTGGCCTTTTCCCCGACCACGCGCACCTTTTGCGAATGCATGGCGCCGCTGTTGACCGCGCTGGTCCACATCGAACCGACCGCACCGTTGTCGTACTCCATCAGCACGAAGGCGTTATCTTCCAGCGGCGCCCTGGACTTAACGAAACTCTGGCGGGCGCACATCAGGCGCTTAATGTTGATTTGCGGCACCATGGTTTCGGCGATAAACAGCGGGTGCGTTGCGAGATCGCCCAGCACGTAGCTCGGGCCCGCGTACTCCGGCGTCACCCGCCAGCGGGTCGATTCTGCCTGCAGCTCGACCGCCTCGTTATGAAAACCGTGGGCGAACTGCATGGTGATCACCCGAATCTGGCCGAGCAGCCCTTCGGCGATCATCTGCCGCGCCTGCTGGACCATCTGATATCCGGCATAGCCGTAGGTGACGCCGACGATTTTTTTCTGTCGGCGGCTCAGCGCCAGCAGCTCGTTGGCTTCGTCGGCGGTGAAGCACAGCGGCTTTTCGCAGATAACGTGCAGCCCGGCCTCCAGCGCGGCTTTGGCGATCGCAAAGTGGGTATTGTTTGGCGTGGTGACCGACACCGCCTCGACGCCATCGGGACGCAGCGCCTCCTCGCGGAACAGGGTTTGATAATCGGCGTAGCAGCGCTCTGGCGCGATGCCGAGCTGCTGGCCAAACCGGCGCCCGCGTTCGGCATCGATATCGAGCGCGCCCGCCAGCAGGGTGAATACGTTGTCGCGCAGCGCCGCAGAGCGGTGGCTGTAGCCAATCTGGCTGGTGCCGCCGCCGCCGACCATCCCCCAGCGCAGGGAACGGGGCAGGGGTTTCATGCCGTTTAACATGGAGCTCTCCTTTCAAAAACACGGGTGTCAGAGGGGACGTTGAGTGATTCCTGCCGCTTACGCCGTCGACGGGGCATATTTCGGCATCCACATTATGGAATTGTTTATTTCATTTTATTATAAATTTGAAATTTATTTTTCGTTTGTGCGAGGGCGATCGAAAAATGGCGATATCCGTGAAGAAATGAAGGGCAGGGGAGGAGAGGAAAGAGAAGGCTATTTGCCGGGCGATACGGGGCGACACCTCCGGCGGGCGTGAGATAAGCAGGGAGGTGCAGACGATGCTGATTAGCTAGCGGTACAAATAAAAAACCCCGCCGAAGCGGGGTTTGTCACAGAGCCAATCTTATCCGACGTAGGCCAGCAGATTGTGCGAGTTCGGCACCATAAAGTCGACGGACATCATCACCGACAGTGCGGTAATAGCGACGATGGAAAAGACGAACAGCTTGCGCGCCCAGACTTTATCATCGGCCACTTTGTAACCGCGCAGCGCCATACCCAGCCACCAGACGCTCACCGCGGCCGCCACGACCAGGTATTTATACCCGGCGTAGCCACCCAGAGAGAGCATCAGCGTCGCGACGGCGAAAGCAATGATGTAGACGGTGATATGGTTCTTGGCAACCGAGATACCTTTCACTACCGGCAGAACCGGAATATTCGCCGCCTGATAATCCTTGAAGCGGAAAATCGCGATGGCATAGGAGTGAGGCATCTGCCACAGGCTAAAGATAGCCAGCAGAATGGCGGCACCGCTATCGAAATTACCGGTAACCGCACAGTAGCCAATCACCGGCGGCGCAGCGCCGGAGAGAGAACCAATCAGCGTGCCGTAAACGGAGTGGCGCTTCATGTACAGGCTGTAGACGCCGACATAAACCACGAACCCCATCACCCCCAGCCAGCAGGCCAGGGGATTAGCGCCAAACCACAGGAGCATGAAGCCAGCAATACCCAGCAAGGTGGCGTATACCAGCGAAGCTCCTGGCGAGATCAGCCCTTTGACCAGCACCCGGTTTTTCGTCCGTTCCATCTTGCGATCGATATCACGGTCGATGTAGTTGTTGAATACACAACCCGAGGCGACCACCAGGGACACGCCAAGGAGCGTCCAGGCGAACAGCGGATAGTCGATGTGGCCCTTAGAGGCCAGCAGGAAACCGCCGATCACCGAGATCAGGTTGCCGAAAATGATGCCAGGTTTCGTTACTTGCAGGTATTGCTTAAACATACTCGCCGCTCTTAGTGCATCATCATGTTGTAGTTCAGGTTCCACATAATCCAGATGGAGCCGATAACAACGATAGCAATGATGATTACGGTGAAGATAAACGCGGTCAGGTTCCAACCTTCGTCAGATTTGCTGTTCATATGCAGGAAGTACACCAGGTGTACCACGATCTGCACAACAGCAGTGACCAGGATAGTTCCCAGAATAGCCGCATGCGATGCGGAGCCACTCATAACCATAGCAAACGGAATGGCCGTCAGAATGATCGACAGGATAAATCCTGTCATGTAGCTCTTAACGCTGCCGTGAGAAGCGCCGTTATGATCGGTAGAATGACTCATTACATTGCCCCCATCAGATAAACAACAGAGAACACGCAGATCCACACCACGTCCAGGAAGTGCCAGAACAGGCTCAGGCACATGATACGGGTACGGTTAGTTGGTGTCAGGCCGCGACGCGAAACCTGGAACATCAGCACCGCCATCCAGATCAGACCGGAGGTGACGTGCAGACCGTGCGTGCCTACCAGCGCGAAGAACGCTGACAGGAAGCCGCTGCGATCCGGACCCATACCTTCAACAATCAGGTGATGGAATTCATAGAGTTCCATCGCGATGAACCCTGCCCCGAAGAGGAAGGTCAGCGCCAGCCAGGAAACGACCTGGCTCTTGTTGTTTTTGTACATGGCGATAGCCGCCATGCCGTAGGTGATGGAGCTGAACAGCAGCAGAGCAGTTTCAACCAGAACGAACGGCAGTTCGAAAATATCTTTACCGGTCGGGCCGCCCGCCGTGCCGTTCACCAGAACGGCATAGGTAGCGAACAGGGTGGCGAAGATAATGCAGTCGCTCATCAGGTAGATCCAGAAGCCGAATACCTTCATCGGCCCTGTATCGTGATGCCCGTGGTCGTGTCCGTGGGCGTTATGCGCAAGAGTATCAGTTGCCATTTTTCAGCCCCGCTTTGTTAATTTCATCGAAATGCTGACCTTCCAGTTTTTCGACTTCTGCAACAGGCACGTAGTAATCCACGTCTTCGTCAAAGCTCTTAATAATCCAGGTAACAACGATGCCGACAAAGCCAACAATCGCCATCCACCAGATATGCCAGATCATCGCGAAACCAAACACCGTAGCGAAGGCAGCAATAACGATGCCGGCGCCGCTGTTTTTCGGCATATGAATCTCTTCATAGCCTGCAGGTTTCTTGTACGCTTCGCCTTTTTCTTTCATTTCCCAGAACGCATCGCGCTCGTGGACGTTCGGAACGATAGCAAAGTTATAGAACGGCGGAGGTGAAGAGGTTGCCCACTCCAGAGTACGGCCGCCCCACGGGTCACCGGTCAGGTCGCGGTTTTGCTCGCGATCGCGGATGGAGACGTAGAACTGAATCAGCTGGCAGAGGATACCGCAAGCGATCAGCGCCGCGCCGCAGGCTGCAACAACCAGCATCGGGTGGAACTGCGGATCGATTTGCTGGCTCAGACGACGAGTCATCCCCATGAAGCCCAGCACGTACAGCGGCATAAACGCCACGAAGAAGCCGATGATCCAGAACCAGAACGCGCGTACGCCCCAGGTTTCGTTCAGCGTGAAGCCGAATGCTTTTGGCCACCAGTAGGTCAGACCGGCGAAGCAGCCGAAGACCACACCACCGATAATAACGTTATGGAAGTGGGCAATCAGGAACAGGCTGTTGTGCAGAACGAAGTCCGCGCCCGGAACCGCCAGCAGTACGCCGGTCATGCCGCCTACGGAGAAGGTGACGATGAAGCCGATAGTCCACAGCATGGCAGAGTTCAGGACGATACGTCCCTGGTACATAGTGAACAGCCAGTTGAAGATCTTCACCCCGGTCGGGATGGCGATAATCATGGTTGTAATACCGAAGAAGGCGTTGACGTTCGCACCGGCACCCATGGTGAAGAAGTGGTGCAGCCAAACGATGAACGACAGAACGGTAATACAAATGGTTGCCCATACCAGCGAGGTATAGCCGAACAGACGCTTACGCGAGAAGGTTGCCGCGATTTCGGAGAACACGCCGAATACCGGCAGAACCAGAATGTACACTTCCGGGTGGCCCCAGGCCCAAATCAGGTTGATGTACATCATCATGTTGCCACCCATATCGTTGGTAAAGAAATGGGTGCCCAGGTAGCGGTCCAGGGTCAGCAGCGCGACGGTGACGGTCAGAATTGGGAAGGAAGCAATAATCAGGATGTTGGCGCACAGAGAAGCCCAGGCGAACACGGGCATCTTGAACATCGTCATGCCAGGGGCACGCATCTTGATAATGGTCACAAAGAAGTTAATACCGGTTAAGGTTGTCCCGATACCGGACAGCTGGAGAGCCCAGATCCAGTAATCGACCCCAACGCCCGGACTGTACTCGATTCCCGATAGCGGCGGGTAGGCCAGCCAACCGGTCTGCGCGAACTCACCGACGCCCAGAGAGAGGTTAACCAGAATCACGCCAACAACGGTGAACCAGAAGCTCAGGTTGTTAAGGAACGGGAACGCCACGTCGCGCGCGCCGAGCTGCAGCGGAACAACGAGGTTCATCAGACCGATAACAAACGGCATCGCTACGAAGAAGATCATGATAACGCCGTGGGCGGTAAAGATCTGATCGTAGTGGTGAGGAGGCAGGAAGCCCGCATCCCCGGCCGAGGCCAGCACCTGCTGGCTACGCATCATGACGGCGTCAGCAAAGCCACGCAGCAGCATAACGATTGCTACGATGACGTACATGATACCGAGTCGTTTGTGGTCAACCGAAGTCAGCCACTCTTTCCATAGGTAGGACCACTTACCGAAGTAAGTGATTGCCGCCAGAAGCGCCAGTCCCCCGATGATGATTGCAGCTACCGTAATCACGATAATAGGTTCGTGATAGGGCACTGCATCCAGTGTTAGTTTTCCGAACATCGTTTTCTTCCTCGGTCCCTTAGTGAGCGGTTTCCGCGTGGCTCATGTCCATGCCTTCCATTCCTTCGTGCGCTGCGTGCTCGCCTTCAGGTTGGGACATGTCCATGCTCTTGCCGTGAGACATGAATTTGCCGATAACGTCTTTAAACAAATCTGGCTTCACGTTAGAGAAGTATTCCACTTTGTTGTATTCGCTAGGCGCAGCCACTTTTTCGAAGGCAGCCATGGAGTCCATGGTGTTCGAAGACTGTTTTACTTTCGCTACCCACTGATCGAAGGATGCACGATCCGGCGTGGCGAGAGCTTTGAACTTCATTCCTGAGAAGCCCGGGCCGCTATAGCTTGCGGAGATACCGTCATAAGTACCAGTTTCGTTCGCGATGAGGTGCAGCTGAGTCTGCATCCCGGCCATTGCGTAAATCTGGCTGCCTAAACGTGGGATAAAGAACGAGTTCATCACGGAATTAGAGGTCACTTTGAAGTGTACCGGTACGTTCGCCGGGAAGGCGATTTCGTTGACGGTAGCAATACCCTGTTCCGGATAAATAAAGAACCATTTCCAGTCCATCGAAACAACTTCGATGACGATCGGATTCTCTTCGTGAGCTAGCGGTTTGCTTGGCTCTAATGCGTGAGTGGTTTTCCAGGTCAGAACGGCCAGGAACAGGATGATCAGGATAGGAACCGTCCAGACCACAGCTTCAACTTTGTTGGAGTGTGACCAGTTCGGGCTATACTTCGCATCTTTATTGCTCGCGCGATACTTCCAGGCAAATCCTACTGCCATTAAGACGGCGGGAATAACGACAATCATCATCAGGCCAAAGGCCGTCAGTATCAAAGAACGTTGCTCCAGTCCAATCTGTCCTTTTGGGTCAAGGAGCGCAGAATCACAACCACTGAGTAATACAGTACCTGCGATTAATGACATCCATCCCAAACTTTTATTGTATTTCCTAAGTCTCATTGAACGACCTCAATTCCACGGAATCTGGTGGCGCTTAAAGTGTGCGGGCATTTTACGGGAAGGTTGCATTACTGTAAACATGATTGGAGCTGTGTCAGTTCCGTGTTAGTGGGTTCTGCTTGCTTTGTCACATATGTAACCGAGTGTGACGCTGTCGCTTGCAAAGCCTGATTTGCGCTGGATCTATAACGAAAGGGATAAGAATGAAGTTGCTTATGGGGTAATGGGTATAACTATCGAGAAAATAGCACAACTAATTAACATTTAATTATCAAATAAAAGACATCGACGGCAAGAGGAAATAAACGGCCTTTGCTGAATCGTTTAAATTATTTAATGAATTGAATAAAAGTTGTCAATAATTTCCCAAAATGTAAAGCGCACAAAACAACAAATGAAAAAAGGAAAATATAAAATCGTTAATAAGCCGTTATAATTACGTTTAGTGATTAAAACGGCTTATTCCCACCGCCGACAGACGCGGGCCCAGGCGCGCTGGGCCCCGCAGAACGCGGTAACCTAAGCCAGCTCCGTTTTGCGCAGCGCCAGATAGTCCAGCAGGCTGCCGAGCAAAATGCCGCCAATGGCGGTCAGCGCCGCAATCTCCAGCAGGCCGGTTAAGAAGGAGAAAGCGGTGTAATCGAGGGCGTTCAGCACCAGCAGCAGCAGCCAGACCGCCAGCATGGTGCAGCCGATAGCCAACACGATCAGGGCCAGGGAATAGGCCTGCCGATAATGCGTGCGCGGCATAAACGTCTCCGTGCGCTGGGTATGTTCCAGGGTACGCCGGCAGATAAGCAGCAGTACGATGCCGGGAACGGCCGCCACGACCGAGAAGAGATAAAACGTCGGCCAGCCGTGGGCTTCAACAAACCAGCCGGCAATCGGCCCGACGTACACGCGACCCACGGCGGAGAGCGCCGACAGCAGCGCAAACTGGGTGGCGGAGAACGATTTATTGCACAGCGTCATTAATAGCGCGACAAACGCCGCGGTCCCCATCCCGCCGCACAGGTTTTCAAAAAATACCGCCGTGGCCATCGAGTAGATATGCTTATCGGTAATCGACAGCAGCCAGTAGCCGGCGTTGGAGACCCCCTGCAGCAGGCCGAAAATCAGCAGGGCGCGAAACAGGGTCAGGCGCTGCATCAATACGCCGCCGTACAGGGCGCCGACGATCGTGGCAAACAGCCCCAGCGTTTTATTCACCATCCCCACCTCGCCGGCGTCAAAACCGACGCCGCGGATCAGAAAAGTGGTGGTCAGGCTCATCGCAAAAGCGTCGCCGAGCTTATAAAGGACGATTAACAGCAGGATCAGCCAGGCGTTGTTGCGGCCGAAGAAATCGCGAAGCGGTTCCGCGACGGCCTGCTCAAGGCTTTTCGGTACCGGGATCGCGTCGCTGGGTTCCGGCGCCAGCAGGGTGGCGATGATGCACGGAACCAGCAGCGCGGCCATCAGCCAGTACATGCCCTGCCAGCCCAGCCAGCGGTCGGCCAGCCATAGCGCCAGGCCACCGGAAACCAGCATCCCCAGACGGTAGCCCAGCACGCTAACCGCGGCGCCGGCTCCGCGCTCCTCGGCGGCCAGAATGTCGGTTTTCCACGCGTCGAAGACGATATCCTGCGATGCGGAACAGAAGGCAATAACCACCGCCAGCGCCGCCATCCAGCGCAGCTGCGTCGAGGGTTCAAGGAAGCCCATGGCCGCGATGGCGATAAGCAGCAGAAACTGCGTCAGCAGCAGCCAGCCGCGGCGCCTGCCGAGAAACGGCGGCGTGTAGCGGTCCATGACCGGTGACCACAGGAATTTGAAGACGTAGGCCTGGCCAACAAGCGAAAAGAAACCGATGGTTTTCAGATCGATATTCTCGACGGTCATCCACGCCTGCAGCGTGCCGGAGGTGAGGGCGAGAGGCAAACCGGAAGCAAAGCCGAGGATCAGCAAAATAGCTGATTTAGGCTGCTGAAAAATACGTAAGTAGTGACTGGACATGGGCCTGTAGCACGAACCCGACCGCTGGCCGGGTTCGTGATTTTATTAACGCGCGTTTTGCTTGATGAAGTCGTGGATGCTGGTGTCCTGCGCCATGTCGGCGATAGTGTCGGTCAGAACGCTGTTCACCGCATTGGCAATATTCTTATTGGTAGCCTGGAATGCGCCTTCCACGGAGTAGCTGGCGCGGTAGTTTTTGGTCATCTTCGTGCCGTTCGCCGCGGTGGCGATGATGGCGATATCCGCCTTGGTGGCGATGTTGTAACGCACGTTGCCCTGGGAAACGTCGGCGTACAGTTTATTCACGATGATTTGCAGATCGACGGCGCCGTTCGGCCCAATCATATAGCCGCGGGCGGTCATCTGTTTCTCCAGCACTTCCTGCAGCAGGAAGCGGAGATCGCGGGAGGCGGTCAGGGTGACCTGCTGATTATCGCGGGTCACTTTGGCCAGGGCCTGGTCCGGACGCTGATCGGCGCCGTTAATGCTGACGGTAACGCCCATCAGGCTCGGATCCTGCTGAGGCAGGGACATTTTCGGCGAGACATCAATAGTGGTCGGCGGTGTGGCGCATCCTGCCAGCATAAACATTGCGACCAGTGGGAAAAGAATTTTCTTAAACATGTTCAGGGGTCTCAAGGCATGGTGTTGTTATGAGGAAAATTGCCGTCATCATAACATCGCCAACGGCGAGGGGAAGTGGCAACGTATGTAAATTCATCTCGCTGTGCGTTTTCTGGCCGTCTTCCCATTTTTATGGCGATCCGCACGGACATTACGCCAGGCAGAGCCAGTAAACTTGATACTTTTGAATGAAAATATCAGAGAAATGCTAATTTTTTGTTGTTTTCCGGTAATGGAAACGGTAAAAGCGGCTAACATTTAAAAGGAATGGCGGCATCTCAGCGTTGTCGGAGGAGAAAATTCATGATGATACGTGAACAGATCGAAGCAAAACTTAGGGCAGCGTTCGACCCCGTGTATCTCGAAGTCGTGGATGAAAGTTATCGCCACAATGTTCCCGCGGGCTCCGAAAGTCATTTTAAAGTGGTGTTGGTGAGCGATCGTTTCACCGGCGAGCGTTTTCTCAGCCGTCACCGTATGATTTACGGTACGTTGACCGAGGAGCTGTCTGGCCCCGTGCACGCGCTGGCGCTGCATACCTATACGATTAAAGAGTGGGAAGGACTCCAGGACACCGTCTTTGCCTCCCCTGCCTGTCGCGGGGCTGGAAGCATCGCGTAGAAATCCTATTTGCAACCGCCGGAGCTTTTCCAGTATGTTGCGTGAAGATTTATCAGAAAACGGCCTACGGGCCGTTTTATTTTGCCTGGAAAATGTGCGCTATGGACACTTTTACAGGTAAATTTGCACGAGAAATGTGAAAAATGCCGCAGCAGTGGGCGACAACCGTTCTCGACTCACAAAAGTGATGCCGCTATAATGCCGCGTCTTATATGAATGTCTTCGGGATGATTCTGACGACAGGGAATGTGTTTCTGAAGTGAAGAGGGCATCCCGGTTCTGCGAAGCAACCTACACGCGCTTCCAGAGTTGACCGAGCACTGTGATTTTTTTGAGGTAACAAGATGCAAGTTTCAGTTGAAACCACTCAGGGCCTTGGGCGCCGTGTAACGATTACTATCGCTGCTGACAGCATCGAGAATGCTGTCAAAAGCGAGCTGGTCAACGTAGCGAAAAAAGTTCGCATTGACGGCTTCCGCAAGGGTAAAGTGCCGATGAATGTTGTCGCTCAGCGTTATGGCGCATCCGTTCGCCAGGACGTGCTGGGTGACCTGATGAGCCGTCACTTCGTTGACGCGATCATCAAAGAGAAAATCAATCCGGCTGGCGCACCGAACTATGTTCCGGGCGAATACAAGCTGGGTGAAGACTTCACCTACGCGGTAGAATTCGAAGTTTATCCGGAAGTTGAGCTGCAGGGTCTGGACGCGATCGAAGTTGAAAAACCGGTTGTTGAAGTGACCGACGCTGACGTCGATACCATGCTGGACACCCTGCGCAAGCAGCAGGCGAACTGGAAAGACAAAGACGGCGCTGTTGATGCAGAAGACCGCGTAACCATCGACTTCAGCGGTTCCGTTGACGGCGAAGAGTTCGAAGGCGGCAAAGCGTCTGACTTCGTACTGGCGATGGGCCAGGGTCGTATGATTCCGGGCTTTGAAGACGGTATCAAAGGCCACAAAGCTGGCGAAGAGTTCACTATCGAAGTGACCTTCCCGGAAGAGTACCACGCAGAAACTCTGAAAGGTAAAGCGGCTAAGTTCGTTATTAACCTGAAGAAAGTTGAAGAGCGCGAACTGCCGGAACTGACCGCAGAATTCATCAAACGTTTCGGCGTTGAAGATGGTTCCGTAGAAGGTCTGCGCGCTGAAGTGCGTAAAAACATGGATCGCGAGCTGAAAGGCGCCGTGCGTAACCGCGTGAAGACTCAGGCTATCGAAGGTCTGGTGAAGGCTAACGAAATCGACGTTCCTGCGGCACTGATCGACAGCGAAATCGACGTTCTGCGTCGTCAGGCTGCTCAGCGCTTTGGTGGTAACGAAAACCAGGCTCTGGAACTGCCGCGTGAGCTGTTCGAAGAGCAGGCTAAACGCCGCGTTGTTGTTGGCCTGCTGCTGGGCGAAGTGATTCGTACCAACGAGCTGAAAGCTGACGAAGACCGCGTGAAAGGCCTGATCGAAGAGATGGCTTCTGCTTACGAAGATCCGACTGAAGTTGTTGAGTTCTACAGCAAAAACAACGAACTGATGGACAACATGCGTAACGTAGCTCTGGAAGAGCAGGCTGTTGAAGCGGTACTGGCGAAAGCTAAAGTTTCCGAGAAAGCGACCTCCTTCAGCGAGCTGATGAACCAGCAGGCGTAATTTCGCCCGGCGGTTTAAGGTTCGAGCAAAACCCGTTGCCGAGAGGCTGCGGGTTTTTTTTTAGAACAATGATGGCGTTAGGACGAGTGCGAAAAGCCGATTTCAGTGATAGCGTTACGACAAAAGATTGTTATGCTTGAATTATGGCGACAACGCCCCCATTACCGGGGAACGTAACTGCACGCGTGAAATCATGCATAATGACGAAGCGTGTCTGGCCGCCATCATTGAGGACGCAGGAATTCAGCTTAAGCAGCGGTAATTCGAATGATGACGGGCAGAAGACTCTGGCTGATAATCCGTCCATAAGGTTACAATCAGTGCAGCAGGTTTATTCAAAATTAATCCAGGAGACGGAAATGTCATACAGTGGCGAACGAGATAACTTTGCACCCCATATGGCCCTGGTGCCGATGGTCATTGAACAGACCTCGCGCGGTGAACGTTCTTTTGATATCTATTCCCGTCTGCTCAAGGAGCGCGTCATTTTTCTGACCGGCCAGGTGGAAGACCACATGGCGAACCTGATCGTGGCGCAGATGCTTTTTCTGGAAGCAGAAAACCCGGAAAAAGACATTTACCTGTACATTAACTCTCCGGGCGGGGTGATTACCGCCGGGATGTCGATTTATGACACCATGCAGTTCATCAAGCCTGACGTGAGCACCATTTGTATGGGCCAGGCGGCGTCGATGGGCGCGTTCCTGCTGACCGCAGGGGCAAAAGGCAAGCGTTTCTGCCTGCCGAATTCCCGCGTGATGATCCACCAGCCGCTGGGCGGCTATCAGGGTCAGGCAACGGATATCGAAATTCACGCCCGTGAAATTCTGAAAGTGAAGGGGCGCATGAATGAACTGATGGCACACCATACGGGTCAATCCCTTGAGCAGATTGAGCGCGACACCGAGCGTGACCGCTTCCTGTCTGCATCAGAAGCGGTGGAATACGGCCTGGTCGATTCCATTTTGACCCATCGTAATTGATGCCCCTGGCGCAAGGGTGCCGCTATACTTGTCTGAAGTAGGGCGGCACAACGCTTAACAGCGGCTTGCGCCTGAGAATGGCATTTGCGTCGTCGTGTGCGGCACAAAGAACTTAATAAGAGGTTTGGACTCATGACAGATAAACGCAAAGATGGATCGGGCAAATTGTTGTATTGCTCTTTTTGCGGCAAAAGCCAGCATGAAGTGCGTAAGCTGATCGCCGGGCCATCCGTGTATATCTGCGACGAATGCGTTGATTTATGTAACGACATCATTCGCGAAGAGATTAAAGAAGTGGCGCCGCATCGCGAGCGCAGCGCGCTGCCGACTCCGCACGAGATTCGCCACCATCTTGACGATTACGTTATCGGCCAGGAACCGGCGAAAAAAGTGCTGGCAGTTGCGGTATACAACCACTACAAGCGCCTGCGCAATGGCGATACCAGCAACGGCGTGGAGCTGGGTAAAAGCAACATTCTGCTGATTGGGCCGACGGGCTCCGGTAAGACTCTGCTGGCGGAAACGCTGGCTCGCCTGCTGGATGTACCGTTCACCATGGCTGATGCCACCACCCTGACCGAAGCCGGTTATGTGGGTGAGGACGTCGAAAACATCATTCAGAAACTGCTGCAGAAATGCGACTACGACGTGCAGAAAGCGCAGCGCGGCATCGTTTATATCGATGAAATCGACAAAATTTCCCGTAAATCGGATAACCCGTCGATTACCCGCGATGTTTCCGGTGAAGGCGTGCAGCAGGCGCTGCTGAAGCTTATCGAAGGCACCATTGCCGCCGTTCCGCCTCAGGGCGGGCGCAAGCATCCGCAGCAGGAGTTCTTGCAGGTTGATACCTCCAAGATTCTGTTTATCTGCGGCGGTGCGTTTGCCGGCCTGGATAAAGTGATTTCTCATCGCGTAGAGACCGGTTCCGGAATTGGTTTCGGCGCGACGGTAAAAGCGAAATCCGACAAGGCCAGCGAAGGCGAGCTGCTGTCCCAGGTTGAGCCGGAAGATCTGATCAAGTTTGGTCTGATCCCCGAGTTTATCGGCCGTCTGCCGGTGGTGGCGACCCTCAACGAGCTGAGCGAAGACGCGCTGATTCAGATCCTGAAAGAGCCGAAAAACGCCCTGACCAAGCAGTATCAGGCGCTGTTCAATCTTGAAGGCGCTGAGCTGGAGTTCCGTGATGAAGCGCTGGACGCTATCGCCAAGAAAGCGATGGCGCGTAAAACCGGCGCCCGCGGCCTGCGTTCTATCGTAGAAGCGGCGCTGCTCGATACCATGTACGACCTTCCGTCGATGGAAGACGTCGAAAAAGTGGTGATCGACGCCTCGGTTATCGACGGACAAAGCAAGCCGCTGCTGATTTACGGGAAACCGGAAGCGCAGCAGGCGTCTGGTGAATAATTAGCCAACTCGCTCAAGCAGTTAACCAAAAAGGGGGGATTTTATCTCCCCTTTTATTTTTCCTGCATTCCTGCCGTTGAATGTGTGGATTACATCCCCATATACTGGATTACATATTAACGGCGACGCGATCGAGAGTCGTGCCGCTGGCTACCTGGCGGACTTTAAACTAAGAGAGAGCTCTATGAATCCTGAGCGTTCTGAACGCATTGAAATCCCCGTATTGCCGTTGCGCGATGTGGTGGTTTATCCGCACATGGTCATACCCCTGTTTGTAGGGCGGGAAAAATCTATCCGTTGTCTTGAAGCGGCTATGGACCATGATAAAAAAATCATGCTGGTTGCGCAGAAAGAAGCTTCAACGGATGAGCCGGGTGTAAATGATCTTTTCACCGTCGGGACCGTGGCGTCAATTTTACAGATGCTGAAGCTGCCTGATGGCACGGTAAAAGTGCTGGTTGAAGGCCTGCAGCGGGCGCGTATTTCCGCGTTATCCGATGACGGCGAGCATTTTTCAGCGAAAGCGGAGTACCTTGAATCGCCTGCTATTGAAGAGCGCGAGCAGGAAGTCCTGGTTCGCACGGCTATCGGTCAGTTTGAAGGCTACATCAAGCTGAACAAAAAAATCCCCCCGGAAGTGCTGACGTCGCTGAATAGCATCGACGATCCCGCGCGTCTGGCGGACACCATCGCGGCGCACATGCCGCTGAAGCTGGCGGACAAACAGTCCGTGCTGGAGATGTCCGACGTTAACGAACGTCTGGAGTATCTGATGGCGATGATGGAATCAGAAATCGATCTGCTGCAGGTTGAGAAACGCATTCGCAACCGCGTTAAAAAGCAGATGGAAAAGTCCCAGCGTGAGTACTATCTGAATGAGCAGATGAAGGCCATCCAGAAAGAGCTCGGCGAGATGGACGATGCCCCGGACGAAAACGAAGCGTTGAAGCGTAAAATCGACGCCGCGAAAATGCCGAAAGAGGCGAAAGAAAAAACCGAAGCGGAACTGCAAAAGCTGAAGATGATGTCGCCGATGTCGGCGGAAGCCACCGTCGTGCGCGGCTACATCGACTGGATGGTGCAGGTGCCGTGGAACGCCCGCAGCAAGGTCAAAAAAGATCTGCGCCAGGCGCAGGAGATCCTCGATACCGACCACTACGGTCTGGAACGCGTGAAGGATCGTATTCTTGAGTACCTCGCAGTGCAGAGCCGCGTGAATAAGCTCAAAGGGCCGATCCTGTGCCTGGTTGGGCCGCCGGGGGTAGGTAAAACCTCTCTGGGTCAATCCATCGCCAAAGCCACCGGACGTAAATACGTGCGTATGGCGCTGGGCGGCGTGCGTGATGAAGCGGAAATCCGCGGTCACCGCCGGACCTACATCGGCTCAATGCCGGGTAAACTGATCCAGAAAATGGCGAAAGTGGGGGTTAAAAACCCGCTGTTCCTGCTTGATGAGATCGACAAAATGTCCTCCGACATGCGCGGCGATCCGGCGTCAGCTCTGCTGGAAGTGCTGGATCCTGAACAGAACGTGGCCTTTAACGACCACTATCTGGAAGTGGACTACGATCTGAGCGACGTGATGTTCGTGGCGACCTCTAACTCCATGAATATCCCGGCGCCGCTGCTGGACCGTATGGAAGTTATTCGTCTCTCCGGCTATACCGAAGATGAAAAGCTGAACATCGCTAAACAGCACCTGCTGTCGAAGCAAATCGAGCGTAACGCGCTGAAAAAAGGCGAGTTGACCGTTGAAGACAGCGCGATCGTCGGCATTATTCGCTATTACACCCGCGAAGCGGGCGTGCGTGGCCTGGAGCGTGAAATCTCCAAACTGTGCCGTAAGGCGGTTAAACAGCTGCTGCTGGATAAATCGCTCAAGCACATCACCATCAACGGCGATAACCTGCACGACTTCCTCGGCGTTCAGCGCTTTGACTACGGTCGTGCGGATAGCGAAAACCGCGTAGGTCAGGTGACCGGCCTGGCGTGGACGGAAGTGGGCGGCGATCTGCTGACCATCGAAACCGCCTGCGTTCCGGGTAAAGGCAAGCTCACCTACACCGGTTCGCTCGGCGAAGTGATGCAGGAGTCCATTCAGGCAGCGCTGACCGTGGTGCGTTCTCGTGCGGATAAGCTGGGTATTAACTCAGATTTCTACGAAAAACGTGATATCCACGTCCACGTTCCGGAAGGGGCGACGCCGAAAGATGGCCCAAGCGCCGGTATTGCAATGTGTACCGCGCTGGTCTCCTGTCTGACGGGCAATCCGGTACGCGCCGATGTCGCCATGACCGGGGAAATTACCCTGCGTGGCCAGGTGCTGCCAATCGGTGGTCTGAAGGAAAAACTGCTGGCGGCGCACCGCGGCGGCATTAAGACTGTTCTGATTCCTGACGAAAACAAACGTGACCTTGAAGAAATTCCAGATAACGTTATCGCCGATTTGGATATCCATCCGGTGAAACGAATCGAAGAAGTTCTGGCACTTGCGCTGCAGAATGAGCCGTTCGGCATGCAGGTCGTCACGGCGAAATAGTGATTTCGCGCAAATTGCGCTAAGAAAAGTAGGGCTGGTAAGTAAATTCGTGCTTGCCAGCCTTTTTTTGTGTAGCTAACTTAGATCGCTGGCAGGGGGTCATCTACAACTCTGTTGTAAGGGCATGACAGTCCTGATATAACTGCTGCGCGGTCGCACCACGAAGGATTCTGGTGCGATATAAATTATAAAGAGAGGAAGAGAACAGTGAATAAATCTCAACTGATTGACAAAATTGCTGCGGGTGCGGACATTTCTAAAGCTGCAGCCGGACGTGCGTTAGATGCTTTAATTGCTTCTGTTACTGAATCTCTGCAGGCTGGGGATGACGTTGCGCTGGTAGGTTTTGGTACTTTTGCTGTTAAAGAGCGTGCTGCCCGTACCGGTCGCAACCCGCAAACAGGTAAAGAAATTACTATTGCCGCTGCTAAAGTTCCGGGTTTCCGTGCTGGTAAAGCGCTGAAAGACGCGGTCAACTGATCGGCTTCCCGTCAGGGAATTTGACGAAGTACAAGGGCGCATCGAGAGATGTGCCTTTTTTATTTGTCCAGAAAGCGACTTTATGTGTGTTTGCGGACACTTGTGGGCTGACAATCACCCCATTTTGTTGTCAAAATAGGTCCTCACGCGCGGCGGCCATCACGTGCTATGCTGCGCGAGCTAAAGTCATCTACAGCGGAGCGTTGTTACACCATGATGGACAACCTACGCACGGCCGCCAACAGCGTCGTGCTCAAGATTATTTTCGGTATCATCATTGTCTCGTTCATTTTGACCGGGGTGAGTGGTTACCTGATTGGCGGCAGCAGCAATTATGCCGCGAAAGTTAATGACCAGGAAATTGGTCGCTCACAGTTTGAAAATGCCGTTGCCAGCGAACGTAATCGCATGCAGCAGCAGCTCGGCGACCAGTTCTCTGAACTGGCGGCCAACGAAAACTACATGAAAACCATGCGCCAGCAGGTGCTGAACCGCCTGATCGACGAATCGCTGCTTGACCAGTACGCGCGTGAACTCGGCCTTAGCGTCAGCGATGCCCAGGTGAAGCAGGCCATCTTCCAGACCCAGGCCTTCCAGTCTAACGGTAAATTTGATAACGAACGTTTTGGCAGCATCGTTAATCAGATGGGCATGACCACCGACCAGTACGCTCAGGCATTGCGCAACCAGCTGACGACTCAGCAGCTGATTAACGCCGTTGCCGGTACCGACTTCATGCTGCCGGGCGAATCCGACCAGCTGGCGGCGCTGGTTTCTCAGCAGCGGGTGGTGCGTGAAGCAACGATTGACGTCAACGCGCTGGCGGTGAAGCAGACGGTGACCGACGCGGAAGTTGAGGCCTACTACCAGCAGAACCAGGCGCGCTTCATGGCGCCGGAGCAGTTCCGCGTGAGCTACATCAAAATGGATGCAGCGAGCATGCAGGAGAACGCTTCTGACGCGGAAATTCAGTCCTGGTACGACCAGCATCAGGATCAGTTCACTCAGCCGCAGCGTAACCGCTACAGCGTGATTCAGACGAAGACCGAAGCTGATGCGCAGGCCGTACTGGACGAACTGAAAAAAGGCGCCGATTTCGCGACGCTGGCGAAAGAAAAATCTACCGACATTATCTCTGCCCGCAACGGCGGCGATATGGGCTGGCTGGAAGATGCGGCAACGGTTCCCGAGCTGAAAGAGGCCGGGCTGAAAGAAAAAGGCCAGCTCTCCGGCGTGATCAAATCTTCCGTCGGTTTCCTGGTCGTACGCCTGGTTGACGTTCAGCCTGCGCAGGTGAAACCGCTCGCCGACGTTCGCGCGGATATCGCAGCGAAGGTGAAGCAGGAAAAAGCCCTCGATGCGTACTACGCGCTGCAGCAGAAGGTGAGCGATGCCGCCAGCAACGATAACGAATCTCTGGCCGGTGCAGCACAGGTCGCAGACGTTAAGGTTGTTGAAACCGGCTGGTTCGGACACGACAACCTGCCGGAGGAGCTGAACTTTAAGCCGGTCTCCGACGCTATCTTTAACGGTGGTCTGGTGGGTGAAAACGGCGCACCGGGCAGCAACTCCGATATCATCACCGTTGATGGCGATCGCGCCTTTGTTGTGCGCATTAGCGAGCATAAAGCGCAGGCCGTTAAGCCGCTGGCGGAAGTCAAAGCGCAGGTGACGGATATCGTTAAGCACACCAAAGCTGAGCAGCAGGCTAAGCTCGATGCGGACAAACTGCTGGCTGCCCTGAAAGACGGCAAAGGCGATGACGCGATGAAGGCCGCGGGCTTAAGCTTTGGTGCGGCGCAGACGCTGGCGCGTACCGGTCAGGATCCGCTGAGCCAGGCCGCGTTCGCTCTGCCGCTGCCGCAGGAAGGTAAAGCAAGCTACGGCGTGGGCAGCGATGCGAACGGTAACGTGGTACTGCTGGCTCTGGATGCCGTTAAAGCAGGCGACATGCCGGCTGAGCAGAAACAGGCCATGGTGCAGGGTATTACGCAAAACAACGCTCAGATTGCTTTCGAAGCGCTGATGAGCAGCCTGCGTAAATCAGCGAAAATTAAGCTCGGCGATATCATCGACCAGCAGCAGTAATTTCGCGCATACTCGCAAAAGCAAGTAACGTAATGTCATCCCCAAAGGCCGCTTTCGCGGCCTTTTCCATTTCTGGCATTCGCCTTTTGTCCTCTTTTTCTCCGCTCGCTATCGTGGCTCTGCTGTCTACAAAAAAGGAGAACACAGCATGAAACCAAGAGTGAAAGCGATCGTAGCTGCCGCCGCATTACTTTGCGCTGCGGGAAGCCCTGTGGCACTGGGAGCGCCTGCCGAGGGCAAGGTGCAGGTGGCGACAGGCAAGTCGTCGGTGTCGACAGGTAGGGAGAGCGTGCGGGCTAAAGCGCCCGACTCAGCCAAAGTGGGGGAGTCGGGGACGACAAAGGTCAGCATCAATAGCGCCAGCGCGCAGGACCTGATGGAGGCGCTGAACGGCGTAGGCCTGAAGAAAGCGCAGGGGATTGTGAGCTATCGCGAAGAGTTTGGGCCGTTTAAGACCATCGACGATCTCAAGCAGGTTCCCGGAATGGGTCATGCGCTGGTAGAGCGAAACCTGGCGCACCTCACCCTGTAATTTTGCGCCGGGGGCTTGCAGCAGCGTAAATCTTTGCCAGACTAAAGAGGTCACACTAGTGGTGTGACCTCTTACCTCATCAACGATAATAAGACAAAGGCACTTGCGCTATGCAGACACAAATTAAAGTTCGCGGCTATCACCTGGACGTTTATCAGCACGTTAATAATGCCCGCTATCTTGAGTTCCTCGAGGAGGCGCGCTGGGATGGCCTGGAAAACAGCGCGGCGTTCCACTGGATGACCGCCCGCAATATCGCCTTCGTGGTGGTGAACATCAATATTAACTATCGCCGTCCGGCGGTCCTTGGAGACGTGTTAACCGTCACCAGCCACCTGCAGCAGCTGAACGGCAAAAGCGGCACCTTAAGCCAGACGGTAACCCTGAATCTCGAAGGGGAAGTGGTCGCCGATGCGATGATTACCTTTGTCTGTATCGATTTGAAAACTCAGAAGGCGCTGCCGCTGGACGGTGAGCTGCGCGAGAAGCTCGAGCAGATGGAGCTGTAGCGGAAAGGGCAGGCGGCCATATTTTCCGCCACGCCCCACCCATACCAGGGCACTTTCCCCGCTACGCGAAGCGCGGACGGGGCAAGCGCCCGGCGATGCTTAGCGCAATCCCGTTTTCTGCTTCATCAGGGCCATGATGCCGACCTTATCGGCCAGGTACTGATGCAGGCCGTTGGCGCGCAGGTTACAGGAGGCACACTGCCCGCAGCCGTCACCCTTAATTCCGTTATAGCAGGTCAGGGTTTCGGTACGGATCAGCTCCAGCTGGCCCCAGTAGTCGGCCAGCGCCCAGGTCTCAGCCTTGTTGAGCCACATCAGCGGCGTTTCAAAGCGGATATCTTTTGCCATGCCCAGATTAACGGCGTGGTTGAGCGCTTTCACGAACTCGTCCCGACAGTCTGGATAGCCGGAGAAGTCGGTCTCGCAAACGCCGGTGATAATCGCTTCGGCTTTAACCTGATAAGCGTAGATCGCCGTCAGGGTTAAAAAGAGGATATTACGCCCGGGAACGAAGGTATTCGGAATCCCGCTGGCGTCCGGTTCGTAGTCCGGAACCGGAATGCTGTCGCGGGTCAGGCTGCTCACCGCAAGTTCGTTAAGCAGGGTGACGTCGAGCACCTTATGGGCCACGGCGCCCAGCTTTAGCGCCAGCTCGCGAGCGACGTCGATCTCTGCGCGGTGGCGCTGCCCATAGTCAAAAGTGACGCAGTGCACTTCATCATACTGTTTCAGAGCCTGCACCAGACAGGTCGTTGAATCTTGTCCTCCGCTGAAGACAACTACGGCGCGTTTCATGGTCATTCCTGGCTATTAAAATGAAAGCAGTATGGTAGCGCTTGATGGGCGCGGCGACCAGCTTCATCACGGCGATGAGGCCGGCAGCCAGGCGCTGGCGAAATCAAACCAGCCGCGCGCGTTAAGGCGCAGGCCGTTAACTCCCGGCGGGGCGCTAATGCGATAATTATAATTGAACAGCGGCGTCATGATGGCGTCGTCCATCAACCTGTTGAATACGTTACGCAGGGCATCGTTGCGGCTGCGCTCATCCGGCTGCGTTTGGACCGCATCAAGCGTGGCCTGCAGATGAGCATACTGTGCCCCGGTCAGTAAATTTGGCCACATGGCGTCGCAGCGTAGCCACTGCTCAAGAGTATATTCCGGCGCCTCGCCGATCAGGCGATCGCCCATGATCAAATCTGCCTGCGCCAGTGCCTGGCAGCCGTCCCAGTTTTTGGCATCGTGAAAAATAAGCGTCAGGCAACAGCCGAGCTCGCTTAGCCGCTGCCGTAGCTGTTCGGCCATGGTATGCAGCTCAACCGGCAGATGGTAGAGCAGGGTTAGCCGCTCGGGCAGCGCTACCTGCCGATCTTCAGGCTCCTGCGGAATTGACCATCCGGGAAGCACTTCGTTGCTGGGAGTAATCAGATCTTCGTCGAGCGGCAGCGTTTCCAGCAGCGAAGAGCGGTGAATAAGCGCCACCAGCCGCTGGGCCTGAGCTTTGCTTAGACGAGGGCTTTGGCGCAGCGTCAGGTAGCAAAAGCCGAGGCTAATGCTATTGCTGACCTGACGAAGATGGGCCAGCTCGTCGGCATCGCCAATCGTTATCTGCACCGGATGACGGCAGCTGGTGCCTAAATCCTGCTCGAAAAGCTGCGGGGTTATCCAATATTCGACGGCCTGGATGAGCGGATGATTCAGATGATAACGGGGATGATTCTCCAGCCGCACCAGCTCGGGGCTCAACAGCTTGAGGCGAAACGGGCCGCTGCCGATCGTCGGATCGTCTGGATGCGCGAGGACGCTGCAATAGCTGGCAAGGCGAAACGGCAGCCAGTAGTCCGGACGATGCAGCGTAATAGTCAGACGCTGGGCGTGGGTAACATCAATCCGGCTGATGCTGGCGAAGAGCGTACGCAGCGCCGGTATAGTGAGCAGCATCAGCAGACGCTGGCGTAGCTGAGGCGTCTCTATCGGGTCGCCGTTGTGCCAGAACAGCGTCGAGCGGATGTAAAAATGCCAGCGTAATCCGTCCGACGAGACCTGCCAGTGGTGGGCCAGGTCCCCCATCGGGCAGGTACTTTGCGCATCAAAACGCAGCAGGCCGGAAAATATCTGCCCGGCGAGGTGCTGCTCCGCCCGGCCGGGTAAAAAGCCGGGCCGCAGCGGTTCGAGCGGGCGATAGTAGGGGATCCGCAGGGTCGGCGTATTGTTCTGCCACTGACCGCCGAGGAACGGCGACAGCAGCGCTTTAAGATCGACCGGCGCCAGCTGGGCCAGCTCCAGCGCATTTTTCTGCTGCCCGCTATTGAGCGCCAGCTCCATCATCTCATTACGCAGCATCTCAGGCGAAGTGTGAAAAAGAAGAGTGCCGCGCTTGCCGCGACCGGAACTGGCCTGCCAGCTCAGCCAGCCGGCCTCCTGCGCCTGGCGTAACAGCGTGCGGATATGACGTTCGCTGCAAAAACAGCGCTCAGCCAGCTCGCCCACGGTAACCTGCTGCGGAGCGCCGGAAGAAGGCAGCCAGAGGCGCTGGTACTGGTTCAGCCTGTTCAGTAATCTCATATACACTTCATCCTTCAACCTGCCTCTGCGTTGGCCGCGCTTGCTCACCCCAGTCACTTACTGGCGTAAGCTCCTGGGGATTCGCGCCCTTGCCGCCTTGATGCAGGTCGAATGATTTTGTGTATATCCACCTCACCTGACAAGGCTGTCTCTGTGTTGCTTGAGTTTCTTGAGTTGCTTGAGTTGGCCGCGCTTGCTCACCCCAGGCACTTACTGGTGTAAGCTCCCGGGGATTCGCGCACTTGCCGCCTTGATGCAGGTCGAATGATTTTGTGTATACCTACTTTACCTGACAAGACAATCACTGGCGCTTGTAGTGGCTGCATTGCGTCCGTTTGAGGCCAGCTCATGCGCCGCTTATAAACCCGGAACAACAAAAAATATCTATTCACTATTACTTCCGTATATCTCAGGCAATACTGGAACACAAGCAAAACCCACCTCACCTCCGGGAGCAAAACATGGCAAGACTCGCTGCATTTGATATGGACGGTACGCTGTTAATGCCGGACCATCGTCTGGGAGAGCGCACGCTTTCGGCCCTGAAACGTCTGCGCGAGCGCGATATAACCCTGACCTTTGCCACCGGGCGCCATGCTCTGGAAATGCGCCACGTGATCGGCGAGTTCGCGCTCGACGCGTTCCTGATCACCGGCAACGGCACGCGCATCCACTCCCTGGAGGGGGAGGTTCTGCATCAATGCGATCTCGATCCGGGCGTCGCTGAACTCGTCCTGCACGGCGCCTGGGATACGGCGGCCAGCATGCACGTATTTAACGACGGCGGTTGGTTTACCGGGCAGGCGATCCCCGAGCTGCTGCAGGCGCATATCTTTAGCGGCTTCCGCTACCACATCCGTGATTTAAAACGCATGTCGGCGCACGAGGTCACTAAAGTGTGCTTCTGCGGCGATTATCAGGATCTCCAGCGGCTGAAAGTCCAGCTTACTGAAGCCCTGGGCGATCGCGCGCATATATGCTTCTCGGCCATTGAGTGCCTGGAAGTGCTGCCGAACGGCTGTAATAAGGGCGCGGCGCTGGCGGTGCTTAGCCAGCATCTTGGCCTGACGCTGCAGGATTGTATGGCGTTTGGTGACGCGATGAACGACCGCGAGATGCTGGGCAGCGTCGGGCGCGGGGTGATTATGGGCAATGCAATGGCGCAGCTCAAGGCTGAACTGCCGCATTTACCGGTTATCGGAGACTGCCGCAACCAGGCCGTTTCCCACTTTTTAACGCATTGGCTGGATACACCCGATCTTCCTTATTCCCCCGAATAATCAGACCATTCCAGCAAGCCAGGCCGGGCATCGCGATGATGCATTAAGCCTGGCTTTTTTTATTGCGCTGCCACTCTTGCCACTCTTGCCGCAATTTGCGCCTGCCACGGCGCGATGTCGCCGATATTGGCCGTTACCCACTGCGGATTGTAATAGCTTTCGAGGTAGCGCTCGCCGCTGTCGCAGAGCAGGGTCACAATCGAGCCGGTCCGCCCTTCGGCGCGCATGCGGACGGCAAGCTCCAGCACGCCCCACATATTGGTACCGGTTGAGGCTCCGACCTTACGGCCCAGCAGCGTCTCCAGCCACAGGGCGGTTGCGACGCTGGCGGCATCGGGCACGCGCAGCATTTCATCAACCACATCCGGAATAAATGACGGCTCGACGCGCGGGCGGCCGATACCTTCTATTTTGCTGCCGACCGGACTGCGCAGGCCGGCGTCGCGGCTCTGCCAGTAGTCGAGAAACACCGAGTTTTGCGGGTCAACCACCATCAGCTGAGTATCGTAGCCCTGGCTGCGGATATAGCGGCCGATGGTTGCCGAGGTCCCGCCGGTTCCCGCGCTCATCACGATATACGACGGCTGCGGATGCGGCTCATGGGTCATCTGACGGAAGATGCTGTCGGCAATATTATTGTTTCCTCGCCAGTCGGTCGCCCGCTCGGCAAAGGTAAACTGATCCATATAGTGGCCGTTCAGTTCGCGAGCCAGGGTTTCGGAGGCGGCGTAGATTTCGCAGGCGCTGTCCACGAAATGGCAGCGACCGCCGTAAAACTCGATCTGCTCGATTTTGCGCTTCGCCGTGCAGGAAGGCATCACGGCAATAAACGGCAGGCCCAGCAGGCGCGCGAAGTAGGCCTCGGACACCGCGGTGGAGCCCGAAGACGACTCGATAATCGTCGTCCCTTCTTTAATCCAGCCGTTGCACAGACCATAAAGGAAGAGCGAGCGCGCCAGGCGATGCTTCAGGCTGCCGGTGGGATGGGTACTTTCATCCTTCAGGTAGATCTGGATCCCTGGGAACCCGGGCAGCGCAAGGCGAATAAGGTGCGTGTCGGCGGAGCGCTGATAGTCGGCGTTGATTTCGCTAATGGCGTGTTTTACCCAGGCGCTGTTCATCTTCATTTCCTGTTTGTCATTTTGTGCCCAGCTTAAAGGAAGTCGAAGGAAAAATTGTTGCTATTTAGCCTTTGAATTACAATAAAAGGAGTAAAATTTTCTCTATTGGTGACCTATGTTAGATAAAATTGACCGCAAGCTGCTTTCTTTACTGCAGAGGGACTGCACCCTCTCTTTGCAGGCGTTGGCTGATGCCGTTAATCTGACCACCACGCCCTGCTGGAAACGGCTGAAGCGGCTGGAAGATGAGGGTATCCTGCGCGAGCGGGTCGCGCTGCTTGATGCCGAAAAGCTCGGTCTTAGCCTGACGGCCTTCGTGCTGATCAAGACCCAGCATCACAGCAGCGACTGGTACTGCCGCTTCGTAAGCGAGGTGACGCAAATGGCGGAAGTTCTCGGCTTCTGGCGCATGGCGGGGGAGTATGATTACCTGCTGCGGGTCCAGGTCGCGGATATGAAGCGCTACGACGATTTTTATAAACGGCTGGTGAACAGCGTTCCGGGACTCTCCGATGTGACTTCGAGTTTTGCCATGGAACAGATAAAATACACCACGGCCTTACCGATTGATTAACGGCGTTTGCCGCGACGATTTATACACTCAGGATTTAACTGCTTGCGATTATTTGCTCAACTTAGCTGGTACTTCCGCCGGGAGTGGCGCCGTTATCTCGGCGCTATTGCTCTGCTGGCCATTATCGCCGTCCTACAGCTGATCCCACCTAAGGTGGTGGGGATTGTGGTTGATGGCGTCACCAAAGAACATTACACCGCGGAAAAGGTGTGGATGTGGATTGGCGTGCTGGTACTTATCGCGATAATGGTTTACCTGCTGCGCTACGTCTGGCGCGTGCTGCTGTTTGGCGCCTCTTATCAGCTGGCCGTTGAGCTGCGGGAAGATTTCTATCGCCAGCTGAGCCGCCAGCATCCGGCCTTCTACCTGCGCCATCGCACCGGCGACCTGATCGCCCGCGCCACCAACGACGTTGACCGGGTGGTCTTCGCGGCGGGGGAGGGCGTGCTGACGCTGGTGGACTCGCTGGTGATGGGCTGCGCGGTGCTGATCGTCATGTCAACGCAAATCAGCTGGCAGCTCACGCTGCTGGCGCTGCTGCCGATGCCGGTGATGGCGCTGGTGATTAAGCGCAACGGCGATGCGCTGCACGAGCGTTTTCGCGTGGCGCAGGCGGCGTTCTCAAGCCTCAACGACCGAACCCAGGAAAGCCTGACCAGTATCCGCATGATTAAAGCCTTTGGCCTGGAAGACCGGCAGTCGGCGCAGTTCGCGGCCGATGCGCAGGATACCGGTAAGAAAAACATGCGCGTGGCGCGCATCGACGCGCGCTTTGACCCGACGATTTATATCGCTATCGGCACCGCCAACCTGCTGGCGATCGGCGGCGGGAGCTGGATGGTGCTGCAGGGCAGCATGACCCTGGGCCAGCTCACCAGCTTTGTCATGTATCTGGGGCTGATGATTTGGCCGATGCTGGCGCTGGCGTGGATGTTTAATATCGTTGAGCGCGGCAGCGCGGCCTACAGCCGAATTCGCACGATGCTGGAAGAGGCGCCGGCGGTCAAAGACGGCAGCGAAGCGGCGCCGGAAGGGCGCGGAACGCTTAGCGTCGCCGTGCGCGAATTTATCTATCCTCAGGCCAACAAAGCGTCGCTGGAGAAGGTCAATTTTGTGCTGCAGCCGGGGCAAATGCTCGGCATCTGCGGGCCAACCGGCTCGGGGAAAAGCACGATTCTGGCGCTGATACAGCGCCACTTCGACGTCACCCAGGGAGATATTCGTTTTCACGATATTCCTCTAACCCGGCTACAGCTCGACAGCTGGCGCGGCCGGCTGGCGGTGGTCAATCAGACGCCGTTCCTGTTTTCCGACACCGTGGCAAACAACATCGCGCTCGGCAGGCCCGACGCGACGGCCGAGCAAATTGAGCGGGTGGCGCGCCTTGCCAGCGTTCACGAGGATATTCTGCGCCTGCCTCAGGGCTACGAGACCGAGGTGGGCGAACGCGGCGTGATGCTCTCCGGTGGACAGAAACAGCGCATCTCCATTGCCCGCGCGCTGCTGCTGGAGGCGGAGATCCTGATTCTTGACGATGCCCTGTCGGCGGTAGATGGCCGCACTGAGCACCAGATACTCTATAACCTGCGGCAGTGGGGAGAAGGCCGGACGGTAATCATCAGCGCCCATCGTCTATCGGCGTTGACGGAAGCCAGCGAAATTCTGGTGATGCAGCATGGCCATATTGCCCAGCGCGGCCGCCATGACGTGCTGGCAGCGCAGCCGGGCTGGTATCGCGATATGTACCGCTATCAGCAGCTGGAGGCGGCGCTGGATGATGCCCCTCATGAACTTGAGGAGGCTGCCGATGCGTAGTTTTACCGAACTCTGGCCGACCTTAAAACGCCTGCTGGCCTACGGCTCGCCGTGGCGCAGGCCGCTGCTGATTGCGGTCGGAATGATGTGGGTTGCGGCCGCCGCTGAAGTCAGCGGCCCGCTGCTGATCAGCTACTTTATCGACAATATGGTGGCGAAGAATTCGCTGCCGCTGAAGCTGGTTAGCGGGCTCGCGGTGGCCTATCTTGGCCTGCAGATCCTCGCGGCGACGCTGCACTACAACCAGTCACTGCTGTTTAACCGCGCCGCCGTCGGCGTCGTTCAGCAGCTGCGTAGCGACGTGATGGATGCCGCGCTGCGCCAGCCGCTGAGCGAATTTGATACGCAGCCGGTCGGGCAGCTTATCTCCCGGGTGACTAACGACACCGAGGTGATCCGCGATCTCTACGTTACCGTGGTGGCGACGGTGCTGCGCAGCGCGGCGCTGATTGGCGCCATGCTGGTGGCGATGTTCAGCCTCGACTGGCGCATGGCGCTGGTGGCGCTGGCGATTTTCCCGGCGGTGCTGATCGTCATGATGATCTATCAGCGCTACAGCACGCCTATCGTCCGGCGGGTGCGCGCCTGGCTGGCGGATATCAACGACGGCTTTAATGAAGTGATTAACGGTATGGGCGTTATCCAGCAGTTCCGCCAGCAGGCGCGGTTCGGCGAGCGGATGCGCGAGGCCAGCTATGCCCACTATTTGGCGCGCATGCAAACGCTGCGTCTCGACGGCTTCCTGCTGCGTCCGCTGCTCAGCCTCTTCTCGACGCTGGTGCTGTGCGGGCTGCTGATGCTCTTTGGCTTCAGCGCCTCGGGAACCATTGAGGTGGGGGTGCTGTACGCCTTTATCAGCTATCTCGGTCGGCTGAACGAGCCGCTGATTGAGCTGACTACGCAGCAGTCGATGCTGCAGCAGGCGGTGGTGGCCGGCGAGCGGGTCTTCGAGCTGATGGATCGGCCGCGGCAGGCGTGGGGGCAGGACGATGCCCCGCTGCGCAGCGGGACGGTATCGATCGAGGATCTCTCTTTCGCCTACCGCGGCGATCGGCTGGTGCTGCAGGATATCAACCTTGAAATTCCGTCCCGCAGCTTTGTGGCGCTGGTTGGCCATACCGGCAGCGGTAAAAGTACGCTTGCCAGCCTGATGATGGGCTACTACCCGCTGAGCAAAGGCGAGATCCGTATTGACGGCCGGCCGCTCTCTTCTTTAAGCCACAGCGCATTACGCCAGGGCGTCGCAATGGTGCAGCAGGATCCGGTGGTGCTGGCCGATACCTTCTACGCCAACGTCACTCTCGGCCGCGATATTAGCGAGGCGCAGGTCTGGGACGCGCTGGAAGCCGTTCAGCTGGCCGAGCTGGCACGCGGCATGGAGGGCGGGCTTTATACCCAGCTGGGCGAGCAGGGCAACAACCTCTCGGTGGGCCAGAAGCAGCTGCTGGCGCTGGCCAGGGTGCTGGTCGATACGCCGCAGATACTGATCCTCGACGAGGCGACGGCCAATATTGACTCCGGCACCGAGCAGGCGATCCAGCAGGCGCTGGCAAAGGTTCGTCAGAACACCACGCTGATTGTGATTGCCCACCGCCTGTCGACGATAGTCGAAGCGGATACGATTCTGGTGCTTCATCGCGGCCAGGCGGTTGAGCGCGGCAACCATCAGCAGCTGCTGGCGGCAAAAGGGCGCTACTGGCAGATGTACCAGCTGCAGCTGGCCGGCGAGGAGCTGGCGGCCAGTTCGCAGGAAGAGTCCCTGATTGCCTGATGCACTATAAGCAGGCAGTGATTCTGCGGCGATATAGCGTGGTGCAAAAATGCAACCTCTCACGCACTAAAATGGTGCGTTTTTAGCCGCTCCCGGGCGCTTTCCCCCGCGTTCCCGGGGCGTTTCTCGCTTTTCTCCATCAAAAGGGCCGCTTAGCGGTCCTTTTTCATTTCTGGCATAGCCTTTGCTTTATTCCCTGTGTGTTAGCTGCTGCCATTACGAATTCTGATCGGAGGGGACTTATGAAGCTGGTTACCGTGGTAATCAAACCGTTTAAACTGGAAGACGTTCGCGAAGCGTTATCTTCCATCGGCATTCAGGGCCTGACGGTCACTGAAGTGAAAGGGTTTGGCCGCCAGAAAGGCCATGCTGAGCTGTACCGTGGCGCCGAATACAGCGTTAACTTTTTGCCGAAGGTAAAAATTGACGTGGCGATTGCCGACGATCAGCTGGATGAGGTCGTCGACGTCATCAGTAAAGCGGCATACACCGGGAAAATTGGCGATGGCAAAATTTTTGTCGCCGAGCTGCAGCGCGTTATTCGCATCCGCACCGGCGAAGCCGACGAAGCGGCACTGTAACGACCAGACCACACAGTGATGGGGATTGAGAAGATGAAAATAGCAACAACAATGAAAACAGGTCTGGGTGCGCTGGCGCTTCTCCCGGGATTGGCCATGGCCGCACCGGCGGTGGCGGATAAAGCCGACAACGCCTTTATGATGATTTGCACCGCGCTGGTGCTGTTTATGACTATTCCGGGCATCGCGCTGTTTTACGGCGGCCTGATTCGCGGCAAAAACGTGCTTTCGATGCTGACTCAGGTGATTGTCACCTTTGCTCTGGTGTGCGTTCTGTGGGTGGTCTACGGCTACACGCTGGCGTTCGGCACCGGCGGCAGCTTCTTCGGCAACTTTGACTGGGTATTATTGAAGAATATTGAGCTGAAAGCGCTGATGGGCTCCTTCTATCAGTACATTCACGTTGCTTTCCAGGGCTCCTTCGCCTGTATCACCGTCGGCCTCATCGTCGGCGCGCTGGCGGAGCGTATTCGCTTCTCCGCGGTGCTGATCTTCGTGGTGGTGTGGATGACGCTCTCCTATGTCCCGATTGCCCATATGGTATGGGGCGGCGGTCTGCTGGCGACGCACGGCGCGCTGGATTTTGCCGGCGGTACCGTCGTGCATATCAACGCCGCGGTTGCCGGGCTGGTGGGTGCCTACATGATGGGCAAACGCGTGGGCTTTGGCAAAGAGGCGTTCAAACCGCATAACCTGCCGATGGTCTTCACCGGCACCGCGATCCTGTACGTTGGCTGGTTTGGCTTCAACGCCGGTTCTGCGAGCGCGGCGAACGAAATTGCGGCCCTGGCATTTGTGAATACCGTCGTGGCGACTGCCGCTGCGATTCTGGCCTGGACCTTCGGCGAATGGGTGACCCGCGGTAAGCCGTCCCTGCTGGGCGCCTGCTCCGGGGCGATTGCCGGTCTGGTCGGCATTACGCCAGCCTGTGGTTACGTCGGCGTGGGTGGTTCACTGATTGTCGGTCTTGCTGCCGGTCTGGCGGGTCTGTGGGGCGTGACCGTCCTGAAGCGCTGGCTGCGCGTTGACGACCCGTGCGATGTGTTCGGCGTGCACGGCGTCTGTGGGATTGTCGGCTGTATCCTGACCGGCATCTTTGCCGCGACTTCTCTGGGCGGTGTGGGTTACGCAGAAGGCGTCACCATGGGGCATCAGCTGCTGGTGCAGCTGGAAAGTATCGGCATCACCATCGTCTGGTCCGGCATCGTCGCCTGGATCGGCTATAAAGTTGCTGATATGACCGTCGGTCTGCGCGTACCGGAAGAGCAGGAGCGCGAAGGTCTGGACGTCAACAGCCACGGCGAAAACGCCTACAACGCCTGAATCCTTGTGTTATCTCCAGTAGCAGCAAAGCCTCCCTCGGGAGGCTTTTTTTATGCCGTTACGCCCTATGCATTGCGGTTGCGCATCACGCCTTCCTGCACCGTTGAGGCCACCAGGATGCCGTCCTGGGTATAGAACTCGCCGCGCACGAATCCTCTGGCGCTGGAGGCTGAGGTGCTCTCAACGCTGTACAGCAGCCACTCATTAATGTTGAACGGACGATGGAACCACATCGAGTGATCGATCGTGGCCACCTGCATTCCGGGCTCAAGGAAGCCCACGCCGTGCGGCTGCAGCGCGACCGGCAGGAAGTTAAAGTCCGAGGCGTAGCCCAGCAGGTATTGATGGATGCGGATGTCCTGCGGGACGGCGCCGTTGGCGCGGATCCATACCTGGCGGGTCGGCTCCGCGGCGTGGCCTTTTAGCGGGTTATGGAACTCAACCGGGCGGATCTCCAGCGGCTTATCGCAGAGGAACTTATCTTTGACCTGCGGCGGCAGCAGGTGCGCCAGCTTACGGGCAATATCGGTCTCTGAAGGCAGAGAGTCCGGCGCCGGGGCCGCTGGCATCGTTTTTTGATGCTCGTAGCCCGGCTCCGGGGCCTGGAAAGAGGCGGTCATATAGAAAATCGGCTTGCCGTTTTGAATCGCGGCCACCCGGCGCGCGCTGAAGCTGTTGCCATCGCGCAGGACTTCGACGTCATAAATTATCGGCTTCTGGCTATCGCCGGGGCGCAGGAAGTAGCTATGGAACGAGTGGATCAGACGCTCGGCAGGCACGGTTTCTTTCGCCGCGTACAGCGCCTGGCCGACGACCTGGCCGCCAAAAACCTGACGCAGCCCCAGATCTTCGCTCTGCCCGCGGAACAGCCCCTCTTCAATTTTTTCCAGATTTAACAATGCCAGCAGATTGGTTAGTGCCTGACTCATATTTACCCTCAATCGGTGATAACCGCTTCTCGCGGCGCGTATTGAGGCAAAGTATAACCTGGAATCGCAAGTGGTCCGATGGGTGTAATAATCTGAATAAGGGGTCGTTTGCAGGAAGAGATCTGAGATCTGTGCCACACTTATGCACGATACAAATGTTCATGCCATTCAGTCGGTAGGACATGCTCCTGTGTATATAGGGATGAAAAGGAGAACAACATGAAATTTGCCTATATGTTAAGTGCTTTAGCCGTTGCCACCGCATTGACCGCCTGTGCCAATAATCACAGCGACAGTGCGAAAAATAACGCGGCTGCCGCCGATCCTTACGGCATCGCGTCACTGACGTCCTCGCAGCAACAGCCTAACGTTTCCGGGACTATCTCTATTCGGCAGAAAGTTGCCCTGCCGCCGGATGCGGTACTGACCGTGACCTTGTCTGATGCTTCACTGGCCGACGCGCCGTCGCGCGTGCTGGCGCAGAAAGCCGTACGTACCGAAGGCCAGCAGCCGCCGTATAACTTTGTTCTGCCGTACAACCAGGCGGATATAAAGCCTAACGCGCGTATCCTGCTGAGCTCGGCCATTACGGTCAATGGGCAGCTGATGTTTATCACCGATACGGTCCAGACGGTGGTCAACGGTGGCGGCAGTCGTGCCGATCTGCTGCTGGTACCGGTACAGCAAACCGCGGTACCTGTCGCCGGCGATGGCGCAGCGGCGAACACGCCGGCCGTCGCGCAATAAGACCTCACATGCCCCTGTTCAGGGGCATTTTTTTTAATAAATCCATCGATAGTGCTGCAGGTCGATATGCCCGCTGCCGGAGACCTGTACCCCCTCGGCCAGCAGCGCCTGGCGCTGACGCTGCAGGTCCGGCCCGGTCAGGGAAATATCGCCGTGCCGATTCACCACCCGATGCCACGGCAGAGCGGAGCCTTCCGGCAGACGCTTGAGCACGCCGCCCACCTGGCGGGCCGCGCGCGGCGAGCCTGCCAGCAGCGCGACGTCGCCGTAGGTGGCGACATAGCCTTCCGGTATAGAGGCGATAATCTGCCATACCCGCTGAGGAAATGTGTCTTGAGGATCCATGAGGCGCCCTGTTGCCGGGAAAGGTTCAGGATAAGCGCTGGATAACGGGCTGTACAGCCCGCGGTTTAAGCGGAATGCGCAAGGGTAAATTCCAGCGCCAGGCCGAGGGTCTGCATCCCGTGTATGTTGTCATGCGGAGTCAAAGCCATCAGGCTTTCGAGAAACTTAAGCCGCCGCGACTGAGCGTTAATAATCAGCTTTGCGCGCAGGGCAGGGAGCTTCTGCGAGGTGATGGGGTAAACCACGCGCCCGCAGACCGCGATAGGCAGCCTGCGTAACTCGACGCTTTGCAGCACGCCGACGGTGGAGTAGAGCAGCGCAACCGGCGTCACCGCCAGCATCGTGCCGCTGCTGATGGTGATAAAATCCAGCACCAGCTCCGGGCGCAGGTAGTGCAAGCCCTTGAAGGATACGGTCACGCCGTCAATCGCCGGCATCGCCAGAGTTGACGTCAAACGCGGTGATTCACTCATGGATTCCCCATACTGATAAGATATTGATTAAAAAGAGGGCTTCGGTATCTGATAAAGTATGGATGAGCATGAAGCATCCTGCCGCGACGGCGCTCGCAATCCCTCGTATTGTCCCGGAAGGATTGTTTCGAAAATTAACAGCCCGCACGACGGCGGCTTTTAGCCAGCTTATTGGCGGCTTTGCGCAATAAACCAGCATCCGAGCGACGCCAGCTTGCAATTCAGCGCCGCAGTGGGGATAATGCGCCGGCGCGTTGGTTAACAACGCTCTCAATGGGGGCTCTGTTGGTTCTCCCGCAACGCTACTCTGTTTACCAGGTCAGATCCGGAAGGAAGCAGCCAGAGCAGACGACGTGTGTGCCGGGATGTAGCTGGCAGGGCCCCCACCCAATTCTGCTAGCGTTTTCCCCTCGCACTTCCCCCCGGTACGTTGATATTCATCCTCTTTTCTTCGCTCGATGCGATTAACTTAATGCTGGCGTGACCTGCCTTCACGGCTGATAAAAATGGCCCCTAATCCTGCCAGGCCAAAGCATGCAGACAGATAGGGAATGGGATGCGGACCGGCCAGGTTAATCAACATTCCGCCAAGCAAAGAGCCGAGACCGATCGCTGCGTTGAATACCGAGACATTGATGGAGGTCGCGGCGTCAGCGGCTCCCGGAATCCGGGACGCTTCCCGGAACACCAGCGTTTGCAGCAGAACGGGCAGTGCCCCATATGCGGCTCCCCATGCCGCCAATGTAATAAACAACGCGGCCGTGCTGGCCGCAGCCGAATTCAGACATGCCAGACTCAGCATGAAGAGGGCCGTGACCAGGCCAAGGCTTGTACGCGGGGCGCTGGAGGCAAAGGGACCGATGGCAAAGTTGGTGACCACGCCAGCAGCGCCGTAGATGAGAAGCAGCATGCCGATCTGCGCAGGGCTTTGTCCTGCGATCTGCTCCAGGTAGGGCGAGATGTAGGTATATGCCAGGAAATTGCCGGTCACGACCAGGGCGGTGATAGCGAATACGGCAAGCAGCGGCCCGTTTTTCAGCACGGACGACATTGCACCACGCCTGGCGGCTTTGGAAATGCGAACGGCGGGTACCGACCAGACAATAAGCGTGAAAACTAACAGGCTCAGCGCGGAGAGCGCGGCGAATACTGCGCGCCAATTATACAGATCGCCCAACATCGTCCCGACAGGAACCCCGAGCACTGCTGCCAGAGAGACGCCGCCAAAAACGATGGCAGTGGCCCTCACTGCATGACGGGCAGAAACCATATGTACCGCCGTGACAACAGCGGTAGACCAAAATACCCCAATCGCGGCTGCGACAAGAATACGCCCCAGAAAGACGACAAAGTAGCCCGGCGCCAGAAAGGTGACCAGGTTGCCGACGCAGCACGCGGCCAGCAAACCGGCCATTAGCGCTTTACGGTTGAATCCAGCCAATATGCTGGTGAGCGGCGCGGCCGTGAGGGCCACCATGAAGGCAAATATCGTCACAAGATAGCCCGCTGCTCCGAGCGATACATGCAAACCCTCAGCCATTGCCGGCAATACGCCGACAGGCATGAGTTCGGTGCTGACAAAGGTAAAGCAGCCCATGCTCAATGCGAGTATGGCGGCAACCGCTCGCGCTTGAGAAATATTGCTACCTCGATGATGAGCGGCGTGGTGCGTCTGCGATGATGAATCGACTTTAGATTCAGTACCATGAGAGTGCATGAATGTTCTCCATTAAAATGAACAATTAAATAGGTCTGGCGTCGCTGCGGCTTTTTTCAGGCATAGCGCTACCTTCCCCGGGCAAATCGACCGCGGGGTTGGATATAACCTGGACGTGATTAGTGGGCGGGAAGCGCAACTCCGCTAAACCGGGCGCATCTCTTCATGAAGCTATCCTGAAGCGTAGGCTCGAATGCCGCACGCATAGCTTCTGCCGATGTCTGGTGATAGACGTCGTCGCCCGCTACGCGACGTGCGGGAGAGACCCCGGCAGCGGGCCAGGCCTGAGTACGACAGGCAAGATCGAGGTCGTCAGGGGCATTTGCTCCGCCCATCTTCGTTGCAACCCTGCCAGGTTCGACGCAGTTAGATAAGACTTCGGGCCAGCGGCGGGCAGCGGCAAAAGCGAGCAGCACAACATGTAGCTTAGGGTCAGAGCAGGCTTGCATTCCGTTCCAGAGGCGTGTCTCCCACGCAAGGTCTGCCAGGGACGGATCGCCATTCAGGTGCAGTCTTGAGCTGATATAGATAAGCCTTTTGGGCACATTGATCAGCGCTGTCAGGATGTAAGGTGCAAGTGAGTTCACTGCAAACACATGGGGCAGACCGTCGACGGTTGCGATGCGTCCAGGCTCCTGAAAGCCCGCTGCCGCGTTATGAATCACGGCGTCGAAGTGCCCCATATCATTACTGCGATATGCCAGAGCCTTCGTTTCCTCAATACTCGAAAGATCGGCATCTGGTACCGACCGGGCTCCCGGGAGCTGTGCAAGGGCATATTCTGCGCGTGCTTTATTACGGGCATGCAGAACGACCTGGTGACCCTGGGCTACGAGCAGTTTCGCCGCCATTTGGCCCAGGCCATCAGACGATCCGGTGATGAAGATTCTTGCCATCTGGTTATCCTGTTTGTGCCGGTCAATCGCCCCGGCATTTAAAGAAAGCGCTTCGTTCATGGAGCAACGCTCTTTCGCGTTGGTGCAATTCTGTCCCGCCGTGCTTTGAAATGCGATAGCATGGGAATCACAATATTTATGTGTCGGAGTCATAAATGAGCGCATTCAGCAAGCAGCTTCTGGAAGGCCTGGACGTCATGGCTGCAATAGTCGACACGCGCAGTTTTGGAAAAGCGGCAGAGATTGTGGATATGTCACAGTCCGGCGTCAGCAGAGCCATCGCGCGCCTTGAGGCCAGATTGGGCATTCGCCTCTTCGAGCGCACGACACGGCAGGTACGTCTGACGGATGAAGGACGACGCTTCTATGAGGAAGTCATGCCACTTATCGGCGCTCTGGCAGAAGCGACCAGCAGCGCAGCAGGGGACGCTGAACGTGTCCGCGGAAAATTGCGAGTCAATGTCGATCCCCTGTTCGCAAGATTCATTCTGGCCCCTCGCCTTGGGGCCTTCATGGATCGTTATCCGGAATTAGAAATTGAATTGCGAAGCAAGGATGAGCCAGGTGACCTGGTTGCGGACGGTTTTGATCTTGCTCTGCGCTTTGGCCATCCTCAATCCTCATCGCTGGTAGCCAGAAAGTTATTTGATACCAGAGTGTTGGCTATGGCATCACCGGACTATTTGCAGCGATTCGGCCATCCGACGGATCCCCGAGAGCTGGAGTCTCCACCGCATAAATGTATTTTGTTCAGGGAGCCCGTCACAGGAAAACCGTTTCCATGGGAGTTTCATCAGCGTCGTAAGAAACTACTTGTTGAGCCGCAGGGTATGCTGACAGTCAACGATCCGGGGACTGTATACAGCTCTTGTCTTGCCGGACTGGGTATAGCGCAGCTTTTTGAGCTGGGTATTGAAGATTACGTGGCCGCAAATCAGCTGGTACAGGTTTTCCCTGAGTGGTCAGATCATCGGTTCCCTCTCTACGCATACTACCCTTCGCGCCGATATGTCCCCACTAAAACCCGTGTACTGCTTGACTTCGTTGATCGCCTTGTCGATTAGAAATTATAAACTGCTCTGACCCGTGAATGTCACCGTCGGCTGGAATCGGCCCTGCCATTTTTGTGCAGTCCTGCAAGCAGTGGCTGAACCGGTCGCATTGTTACTCCGAGTCTGCAACGCCAGGCTTTACTTTTAATACATATGGAATAACATATGTATTAATTTTCCACTGGAGCTGCTTACGGATGCGACCTGTTCAACTTTTCAAGCTACTTGCAGACGAGACGCGCACGACGATTATTCTACTGCTGCGAGAGGCGGGGGAGCTGTGCGTATGCGAGCTTTGCTCGGTCACTCATCAATCTCAACCCAAAGTTTCCCGGCATATAGCCTTGCTGAGAGAGGCCGGATTGGTGCTGGATCGGCGTGAAGGAAAATGGATTTATTATCGACTTTCCCCGCACATGCCTGCCTGGGTGGCTTCCATCATCGAAACTGCCTGGAGTAGTCAACGCGATCAAGTGCGGGAGTCTTTAAATAGCGCCAATGCCGCGATCTGCGGCTGATAATAAATACACATTCACTAAATCGAATGTGTTTAAGGGGTTTGTCGTGTTATTGGCAGGAGCAATCTTCGTACTCACCATTATCTTTGTGATTTGGCAGCCTCGCGGCCTCAGTATTGGCTGGACGGCTTCTACTGGAGCGGCACTGGCTTTAGTTACGGGGGTTATACAAGTCAACGACATTCCGGCTGTATGGCACATTGTCTGGAATGCTACCGGGGCCTTTATCGCGGTCATCATTATCAGCTTACTGCTTGATGAATCGGGTTTTTTTGAATGGTGTGCTCTGCATGTTGCCCGCTGGGGGAATGGACGCGGGCGGATTCTGTTTACCTACATCGTTTTGTTGGGGGCTGCCGTTGCTGCACTTTTCGCTAATGATGGCGCGGCGCTGATTCTTACGCCGATCGTTATTGCTATGCTGCTGGCGCTGGGTTTCAGCAAAGGAACAACGCTGGCTTTTGTTATGGCCGCCGGGTTTATCGCGGATACGGCAAGTTTACCGCTGATCGTCTCTAATCTTGTGAACATTGTTTCCGCTGACTTCTTCCAGCTGGGATTCAGTGATTACGCTTCCGTGATGGTACCGGTGGATCTTGCCGCTATTGCTGCCACGCTTGCCGTGCTTCATCTGTTCTTCCGTAAAGACATTCCCGCCGTTTACGAGCTATCGCGATTGAAAGCACCAGCAGAGGCTATTAAAGACCTGGCGACGTTCAGAACGGGTTGGATCGTGTTATTGCTTCTTTTAGCCGGCTTTTTTGTGCTGGAGCCTGCTGGAATCCCGGTAAGCGCTATTGCCGCAGCAGGGGCGTTAATACTCTTCCTTGTTGCTAAACGCGGGCATTTCATCAACACGGGCAAAGTGTTGCGCGGGGCGCCCTGGCAGATAGTTATTTTCTCTCTTGGAATGTACCTGGTTGTTTATGGTCTGCGTAACGCAGGACTCACCGAATACCTTTCCGCTGTTCTCAATCAGTTTGCGGATCGGGGCATCTGGGCAGCTACGCTGGGAACCGGCTTCTTATCTGCGTTCTTGTCATCGGTCATGAACAACATGCCCACTGTCCTGATTGGCGCTTTATCGATAGATGGAAGTACGGCATCAGGGGTTATCAAGGAAGCGATGATCTATGCCAATGTGATTGGCTGCGATCTGGGGCCGAAAATCACACCAATAGGCAGTCTCGCAACCTTGCTTTGGTTACATGTACTTGATCAGAAAAACATTAAAATAAGTTGGGGGTACTATTTCCGGATGGGCGTGGCTATGACGCTGCCTGTGTTATTGGTCACCCTTAGCGCGCTGGCTCTGCGCCTGTCGCTTTCCCTGTAAGACAGGAGAAGAACCGTGACTGATATAACCATTTATCACAATCCAGCATGTGGAACATCCCGTAATACGCTGGCTTTGATTCAAAATAGCGGTGTTGAACCAACCGTGATTCTCTATCTGGAAACGCCACCGACCAGGGCGCAACTTAAGGCGCTGATCGGCGCAATGGGGATCGGTGTTCGCGCATTATTGCGGACAAATGTTGAACCATACGACCAGCTTGGTTTAGCTGAAGACCGCTTCAGCGATGAAGAACTGATTGCAGCCATGCTGAGTCATCCGGTTTTGATCAACCGCCCGATCGTCGTTACACCGCTGGGAACGCGTCTGTGTCGCCCGTCAGAGGTGGTGCTCGAGATTCTGCCTGCGCCCCAGCAGGGAGAGTTCATTAAGGAAGACGGGGAAAAAGTCGTTGATAAGGATGGCAAGCGACTGATTTAAGTTTAACCACAGGCTATCCCGCATCATCCGTGTTGTCCGCGCCCCTGGGCGTGAGGTTCTGAGCGGATGGTATGGGCTGATTTGTATTTTGCGCGGTAGCCCGAAGTCGCCCGCTGGGCAATATGTATCTACGCTCTGCCCGCGTCATGGTCGTCAAATATTAGCAAAAATGCTTCATTATCAAACTCTCGCACGTTTCCCATAGCGCAGGTGAGCCCCTTTTTATCGTCGGCCCATAGCGGGTTAATACCTGTTCAAGCGATACGCCGTTTTCTTGCCAGGTTCCTCCATCGGTAAAGATATTCACCAGCAGGGGCTGAAAGCGATCGAGGGCTTTAGCAAATCGCGCATCTGCGGTTTCTGCCAGCTCAAACTCTTGCCACAAATTATTGAGCTCAGTGCATTGCGGCTGCGGCAATAAACCAAACAGCCGCGTCGCGGCCGCTGACTCCTCCTGATAGAGCTCGCCTGAGTAAGCGTGATGAATGGGATGATCGCCAACGTCTATTTCGACAACGTCATGCAGCAGGAGCATTTTTATCACCCGAGAGGGATTAACCGTACCGCTGGCGTATTCGCTCAAGATTAAGGCGTACATCGCCAGATGCCAGGAGTGCTCGGCGGAGTTTTCCCTGCGGCTTTTATCAAGCAACGGTGATTGGCGTATCACCGTTTTAAGTTTGTCGATTTCTCGCAGAAACGTTAACTGTTGTTCCAACGCCGTCATGGCATTTTCCTTCATTCAGAGAATGTATCGTAAGTATGGGCGCTATTTCTCCTGCCTGGCCCATAGGCATGGCTTACGGTGAGCGCGCATGTTAGGGGCTACCGCCGTGGTTCAGGAAGCGGGCGGGTGACCGAGGGGACCCGCCCGCTGGACGATGGCAGCCCTGAGCGGCCGCCATCGCAGAGGCCTAACGTTTAGCCAATACCGATAAAGAAACCGGCGATAGTGGCGCTCATCAGATTCGACAGGGTCGCTGCGAGCAGGGCCCGCATGCCCAGACGGGCTATTTCCGAGGTGCGATCCGGCGCCACGGCGGAGAATGCGCCCACCACCACGCCGATGGAGCCAAAATTGGCGAATCCACACAGGGCGAACGACACAATGGCGATAGTTTTACTATCCAACAGGCCGGGAGCGTGTAGATAGGGTGAGAAGCTCAGATAGGCAACAAACTCATTCACCACCAGCTTCTGGCCGATCAGGCTGCCTGCCAGCGCAGCGTCACTCCAGTCAACGCCCATCAGCCACGCCAGCGGCGCCAGTACCACGCCCAGAATAGCCTGCAGGCTTGCATGACCATAGCCAAACCAGCCGCCGATGCCGGCCAGAATCCCATTGATCAGCGCGATGATGCCAACGAATGCCATCACCACCGTTGCCAGCCCGGCGGCGATTTTCAGGCCAATGATGGCCCCGGATGCCGCAGCTTCTATAAAGCTGCGCGCGGGGGTTTCATTGAATGAGAGATTATCAAAATCGACCTTCGACTCTTCCGTGGCGGGGCTGAGTAAACGAGCAAACAGAATTCCGCCGGGAATAGCCATCAGCGAGGCGGCCAGCAGGAACTCGATCGGCACGCCGAGCCCCGCGTATCCCACCATCGTTGAGCCGGCAATCGACGCCATGCCGCTGCAGATTGCGGTAAAGAGTTCATTGCGGTTGAGGCGATGAATAAACGGTTTGACGATTGCCGGAATTTCATTCTGCCCAAGGAATATCGTCGTCACCGCGACAAAAGATTCGATCTTACTAATCTTCAGGGCCTTCTGAAATAATCCGCCTAATATACGAATTAAAAACCCCATGACGCCGATGTAATACAGGATACTCACCAGCGCGGTAATAAATATAATGGCTGGTAAGACGCGAAAGGCAAAAACAAAGCCGGCACCGTCAAACACCTTATCCATTTGCGGTCCGGCGAGGGCGCCAAAGATAAAGGCGCTGCCGGCGTCGCTGTAGGATAATACGTGATGAATTCCGTTTGCCGCTTTCTCGGCCAGCCATTTTCCTGGCGGGAGATATAGCATGGCGCCGCCAATAATAATCTGTATTAACAGTGCCGCTCCGGTGGTGCGTAGGCTAATATTTTTTTTATTGACTGATAGCAGAAATGCAATCGCCAGCAGTACCACCATACCAAGAATGCTTCTCAGTATATCCATAATGATCTCTCTTCATGTCATCTTTGGGATGTTTCATAGCGGTATGGGCGACTGCATTCTGCCCATGGTGGTTTAATTAATGATATTTACGCACGCACTCTTCGACCAGTTCCCAGAACCAGGCGGTATCCAGAGTTATGCCAACTTTGGTATTCGGTGCCTGGCCAAGCACGCCCAGCTCGTCGCAGACCGTGCGGCCATAGCATGGCCCGCTGTTGACGTCGATCTCGACGTACATCTCCTGCACCTTGAAGGCGTCGGGGTTGATGAGATAGGCGACGCAGGTGGCATCGTGCACCGGGCCGCCTTCCAGGCCATAGTTGTCGTGTTGCGTCTTCAGCGTGAAGTTCATCATGTCGCTGAAGAGCTTACCTGCCGGACCGCCGGCATTCTCCATGCGCGCGATAATATCCGGGGTACAAACCGTTTGGTGGGTCAAATCGAGCCCCATCATCACCAGCGGAACGCCAGAGGTAAAGACCACGCGAGCGGCCTCGGGGTCGGCGAAAATATTAAATTCGGCAGAGGGGGTGAAGTTTCCGGTACCATAGGCGCCGCCCATCAGCACGATTTCGCGTATTTTTGGAATAATCGCCGGCTGCATCCGCATCGCGACCGCGATATTAGTTAACGGCCCCACCGGGACCAGAGTAATATCTCCTGCGCTATCCATTAACGTATCAATAATAAAGTTAACCGCGTGCTTTTTTTCGGCCTCGCGAGTGAGCGGGCCGAATATCGGGCCGTCCAGTCCGGTTTCGCCATGAATGTTATCGGCGACAATTTGTTTACGCATAATCGGCTGCGGCATCCCGGCGTGTACCGGAACGTCAATATTCAGGGTTTGACAAACGTTCAGGCCGTTAATCAAGGTTTTATCGAGCGTTTGATTTCCTGCAACGATGCTGATACCCAGTAATTCAATTGCCGGATGTTTTGCGGCGAGCATGATTGCTATTGCGTCATCGTGACCCGGGTCGCAGTCCAGAATTATTTTACGCGCTGTCATTTTTATTCCTCATCTTTTATTTTTGGCTCACCTGGATATTATTTATGAAGAAATAAGCAGGTGAAGTAGGGTTGACGTTTTCACCTTATCAGCGGCAAAATATTGCAGGCATGAGAAATCTCATATAGGCAGGCGACAGATGAAAGAAGTACAGAATGAATCCTTTAAAAATCAATTGATAAAGGAGTCTGGCTATGCCGATAAATTTTCAATGGATGTGATCCGCAACACACATTTACTCCATGCCCAGGCCGGAGACTACATTGTGCGGGAGGGGACTTTACCGACCTTTCTTTTTTATTTGGTGCGCGGACGGACCAAACTTTACGTCACGTTAGCCAATGGCCGAATATCCCTGGTCGATTTCTTTAGCGCCCCCTGTTTTATAGGGGAAATAGAAGTGTTAGATGAACAGCATCCCTCTCGCGCGGTGCAGGCCATTGAAGAGTGCTGGTGTCTGGCATTGCCGGTCAAAATCTTACGCAGCGCACTGCTCAACGATACGTTATTTCTGCGCAACGTCTGCCTCGGGCTGGTTGGCAAGAATCACCGCAATATTGTTACGTCGACGCGTAACCAGGCCTATCCGCTGCTCAATCGCCTGGCAGCTTTTATTTTGCTGACCGAGCACGATGCGCACTACAAAGAAAAGCATACGCAGGTCGCGGAGTATCTTGGCGTAACCTATCGCCACCTGCTGTACGTGATTGCGCAGCTGTGCGCTCAGGGAATATTGCTCAAACTCAATACCGGCTATGCGATAAGTAATAAAAAAGCGCTAACGGCGCTGGCGCGCGAGATGGACCCCAATACGACAGCTGCCGGCAGTAAGTGAGGCTCGCGCCGCGCTAGCCGCCCGAAGGCGGAAGTAGCAAACTGAGCCAGCCTGCGGGACGGGAAGCAGGCCGCCCGCGACAGGTATGAAACCAAACTGGATAGCCTGAGGGTGGATCTCGCAGGGGTCGGCAGTCGCCTTCCATCGAGTGAAGCCGTTCCACGCAACGCAGTGGCTGATTATCGGTCAGGATCCGTTCTTCATCTGCTTCTACGCGACCCGAAGAGGCTCGTCGCCCGGCAGCGGCAGCGAATTTATTTTTTTGCACAAAGTCGACTCTTCTGCTACCCAAAAAATGAGCTGTCATAATTTTGAAATAATACTGAAATATATCCGTCATGCATTCGTCATAAATAACTGGCAGATTAGTAGTGGGAATTTGTTGCCAGATTACAAGCCGTAAATATATGTCTGGATCAACATGTTAACTTCGTGTATTAATTATGATGAATTTATTGCACGGGAAGCGTGACTATGACCACAGTGGTTTTGAACGTAAAAATTGATGCAGAATTAAAAGAGAAGCTGCGTCACTATGCGGAAGTAAATAACGAAAATCTGGGTACTGCGACGGAGAAACTGCTGCTACTCGCTTTTCAAATAGCGGATTCAGCGGACGAGGCGGGGGTTTCGGAAGAGGACATTGACAGCCAGCATACCGAAGAGGAAGCAACCCCATTAACCCCTAAAGAAATCAAAGCATTAAGAAAGATTCTGAAGAAGAGAAAATGAAACAACAACTCTCTACAGCCAGCAACTACAGCGAAGCCTGCGACATGTTACGTTCAGGGTATGTGAAGCACGTTCGCCTGAACTGGAATATCGGCAGCGATGAGTTCTTTCGCATTGCGTCCGACTGGTGTGAAACCGGGGCAAAAATAAAAAAAGATGACGATGGTTTTATTATCTCGTTAAAAAGTTTTCCCATTCCGCGCCAGCATTAATGAAATGCGGTTGATTTTGTCATTCCGCTGACATATTGCGATGACAAGATGAACTGCAATTTTATAAAAACATCTCATATCCGTCATGGACGATGATTTTTGACGGGCTGAACCCAGCCCGTCGATATTTTATTATATTATTTTCCGCGCCCGCGTATTTTCACTCTGCTGTGCAAGACTATGCCACAGCGGCTGTAGCGTAGTGAAGGCGCTGCGCAGCGCCTCATCCTCCAGCGTAAACGGCAGCCGCAGATAGCGATCGAAAGCCCCTGCGAGGCCAAAGCGCGTCCCGGTCCCGATATGAATACCGCGGCTTTCTGCCCGCGCGGAAAGTATCGTCGCCAGCATCCCCGGTAGTTCAACCCAAAAAGAGAGTCCGCCCTCCGGCGGCGTAAAGTGCCAGTGGGGAAAATATTCAGCCATTAATTTACCGCACATATCCCGGCGGGCGGCCAGCATTGCCCGACGCGGCGGCAGCAGCTGTTTTTCATTTTCCAGCAGCCAGCAGCAGGCCAGCTGTTCGAGCAGAGGCGATCCGAGGTCAAGGGAGTCGCGGGCCTGGACGAGCGAGGCGATGGTTCGGGACGACGCGCGGATCCAGCCAATGCGCAGCCCGCCCCAGAAGCTTTTGCCGGCAGAGCCGATGGTGATAACCGGCGCCTCGGGATTGAAGGCCGCCAGCGGCGGAGGCGGCGGGGCGTTGTACCATAAATCAACCATTGTCTCATCGACCACCAGCGTGGTGCGCGTATGGGCCGCAATATCAGCCACCCGCTGTCGCGTGGCGCTATCCATGCAGCGGCCGGTGGGATTGTGAAAGTCCGGCATCAGCCAGGCCAGGCGCGGGGCGGTTTGCGCAATGGTTGCCGCCAGGCCGTCGCAGTCCCAGCCCTGGGCGGGCAGCGCCACGCCAACCGGCCGGCAGGAGGCTCCCTGAATCGCGCTGATCGCCATGGGGTAGGTTGGGGCATCGACCACCACGCGGTCGCCGGGTCCGGTCATTAAGCGCAGCACCAGCGCCAGGCCGCTAAGCGCGCCGTTAACAATCATCACTTCATCAGCCTGGGTCGCTAAACCGCGCTCGCAGTAGCGGCGGGCTATCGCCTCGCGCAGCGTCGCCAGTCCCTGCTGATCGTAGCCGGTGCTGGTCAGATGCTGAGGCATCACGCCCAGCGCGTGATGGTAGGCCTGATGGATTTCCGGCCCGGCGCTGAGGGCGGCGGTGGCCAGGTTCACCGACGTGGCGCTGGCGGCCTGTTCCACCGTTCCAGCCTGGCGCTGGGGCAGGGCGATGCGTGAGCCGCTGCCCTGGCGGCTGTAAAGATACCCCTCTTCCCGCAGCTGGCCGAGCGCGCTGGCGATGGTCGTGCGGCTAACGCTCAGCGCCGTCGCCAGCTCGCGCTCGCCGGGCAGGCGCGTTTCCAGCGTCAGGCGGCCGTCAAGGATCAGTAGCCTCAGGGCTTCTGCCAGCTGGCGCCAGAGCGGGGTGCGGGAGGCGGACTCCTGCCAGTTTCCCAGCAGGCGCACCAAAGATTGCGTACCAAATCGACGAGAAGCCATAGCGATCCACTTTTGTAAAACTGGCCATTAATTATCAATCCATTTTTGCCGATGATGGAGAGGTCCGCAATCATCCAGAGGCAAAAAATGTTACGTCGTCTACTGCAGCTCTATATCGGCCTTGTTCTGTACGGCGTGTCGACCGCGCTCTTTGTGCACGCTAACCTCGGAGCCGACCCGTGGGATGTTTTTCATCTCGGCATGGGTAAACAGTTTGGTCTGGATTTTGGCACGGTCATGATCCTGACCGGCGCGGCGGTCCTGCTGCTGTGGATCCCCCTGCGCCAGATGCCCGGGCTGGGTACCATCAGCAATGTGATCGTGCTGGGCCTGGCGGCAAATGCGACCCTGGCCGTTTTGCCGCCGCTTGAATCGGTGGTGGCGCGCAGCCTGCTGCTGGTCGGCGCGGTGGTCCTCAACGCCCTGGCAACCGGTATGTATATTGGCGCCGGATTTGGCCCCGGGCCGCGCGACGGCCTGATGACCGGACTCCATGCCCGTACCGGCTGGTCGCTGCGCGGGATCCGCACCGCCATCGAGGTATCGGTCCTGCTGATTGGCTGGATGGCCGGCGGCACCTTTGGCGTCGGCACCGTGCTGTATGCGCTGACCATCGGGCCGCTTATTCAGCTCTGTTTGCCCTGGTTCCGCCAGCCCGTCGCTGCGCAGCCCGTTAACGCCGGTCGCGAAGCCGCATCCTGATTTTATGCCGTCTTCGGCGATGAGAACTAAACTTAACGCTGCAGATGCGGCCGGGTTCGCCGGCTGCGCTGCTCACTTCGGAGATAATGCTCATGAAGTACGTTGATGGTTTTGTCGTTGCCGTGCCCGCGGAGAATAAGGAAGCATACCGCGAGATGGCAGCGAAGGCCGCGTCACTGTTCAGAGAGTTTGGCGCGCTGCGCGTTGTGGAGTGCTGGGCGGACGACGTGCCGCAAGGCAAGTACACCGACTTTCGGATGGCGGTAAAAGCCGAGGACGATGAAGAGGTGGTATTCAGCTGGATCGAATATCCGTCGAAAGAGGCGAGGGATAGCGCCAACGCAAAACTGATGACGGACCCGCGGATGAAGGCGCTGGGAGAGGGAATGCCCTTTGACGGCCAGCGCATGATCTTTGGCGGCTTTGCGCCGCTACTCGATGAATAATCTGCCAGCAGCACCATCCCCGCCGGCCCGCCGGTTTCGGGGATGGTGTTAGCCAGCTGCGCGGCGTTCACGTTCTCTTCAGGTTATTTTCCGCCCACAGAATAAATTCCTCTTTCGGCAGCGCTTTGCTGTACAGCCAGCCCTGGGCGTATATCACGCCGTGATCGCGCAGCCAGTCGCGCTGGCGTTCGGTTTCCACGCCTTCCGCAACCGTCGCCAGGTCGAGCGCCTTTGCCATCTCGATGATGTGCGGCGTCAGCGGTTTATACTCCAGCGTATCAACAAACGATTTATCGATTTTTAGGGTATCAACGTCCAGCCGCTGCAGATAGCTCAGGCTGGAGTAGCCGGTGCCGAAATCATCGATGGAGATGCGGTGCCCTGCCTGACGGTAGCTGGCGATCACCGGCAGCGTGGTTTGCGGGTCAACGAAGCCGCGCTCGGTAATCTCCAGAATGATCTGCCGCGCGGCGATATTCCAGTGCTGAAGCTGTTCGCGCAGAAGTATCGGCAGCTGTGGCGAGCGCAAATCATCAACTGACAGATTAATCGAAATATGGACCTCCGGGCGTCGCTGTAGCCAGGGGCCGAGGTCGGCAAAAATGGTTCGGACGAGATCTTCGGTTAAGCGGGTAATAAGCCCGGTTTGTTCGGCGAGCGGGATAAAAATATCCGGCGACAGAAAGCTGCCGTCGGGCTGCTTCCAGCGCGCCAGCGCTTCCGCCCCCGCGATTTTGCCACTCTGCAGCGAAACAACCGGCTGATAGTAGACCTGGATGGCGTTGGAGTTCAGGGCATCCAGCATCGCATAGCGCGGCGAGCGCAGCCGACGCAGCAGCCGCAGAATTAAAAATGAGGCCAGCAGGCTGGTAAACAGGCCGATGGGTACCCACAGCAGCAGCTGATGCCGCCATCGCTCCTGCAGCGGCAAGGTCGAAGACCAGGTCGCAATCCCGAGGCCCAGCTCCGGGATGCGGCGAATGCGGAAAACGGTATTGTCGAGGGTCAGCGTTTTGGCATTCTGGTTTTTGATTTTCTCCCAGATAAGCGGATCGATCTTTTCGCTACTGACGATCGCCCGTTCGCGCCGGGTGCCAAACAGAACGGTGTGGATCTCATCCGGGCCCAGCTGGACGACGTCGATAAACGATGCGGGATCTATCATCACCATGTGGTTATCGCTGCCCAGGGCCGTCATTCGGCGCTGCAAGCCGAGATCGTTGAGGGTTGTCAGCCAGGCGCGGTAGCCGTCGGAGGTGATGCTATCGGGCTCGGGAAATTTGACGGGCGCGCTGCGGTCTTCAAGCGAAGAGCACTGCGGGACTGAATCATGCAGCCACAGCACTTCCTGCACGTAGCGATGGGTATAGGCAATGCGCCGCATCGCCTGTAAATGCTGCGGGCTACACGGGGCGTAGGGAATGGCCTCCGCTTCCTGCAGCGCCTCTTTCGCCCGATCGGCAACCTGCTGAACCCGCATTAAAACGCGTTTGGAGTAGTTATCCAGTTCGCTATAAAACTGCGTTTTTGCCTGACTCGTTGCCAGCCAGATGCTCAGCCCGGTGGGTAAAATAATGGCGAGAATCAGCACCCCCGTAACCAGACTCACCAGATGCCGGGTCGTCATGAGAATATCCTTATGTCAGAGGGGGTTCGCTGAGTATACCCGATAGCGTAAAAAGGTTACGGCAGAGGTGAATTATTATTGGATGTAAAAAATGCCCGAACCGGAAGATGCCGCCGATATCGGGCTAAGATGGACGATCCGCAGCGTTCAAAGCGTTGAACGCGCGGAAAAAACGAGGGCCGGAATGCCTTCCGCGCTAGCGTTAAGCATTCCGTAACAGCTTAATCGACGATCGTGACAGCGAGATGTTGCTCATCATGAAGGTCTAGTGGGCGTCCGGGGCGGCAATATCGGCGCTGATGCGCAGGTCATTTTCATCAAAGACCATGCAGAAGCCGTCGTCGAAGGCGACGTCGATTTTCTGCCACGGGCGGAAGTGCACGTCGCCGGGGAGCAGGATTTTGACATTATCGTGACCGTAGCACTGGCCGAACAGATAGGTGTTGTTCCCCAGACGTTCAACGACTTCGCACTGGAAGCCGACGACCGTCCCGCTGCGAACGTCGGTCGACAGATGCTCAGGGCGGATCCCTAACGTGACGCTATCGCCGGGCCGTACCGGGGCGGTGGTGATATTCAGCGTCAGGTGATGATCCTGCGCCATCTTCACGCTGAGCTGGCCCGGCTGCCATGCGGTGACCGTTGCGGGCAGGAAGTTCATCTTCGGCGAGCCGATAAACCCGGCAACGAATTTATTGACCGGGTTGTAGTACAGCGACATCGGCGAGCCCATCTGCTCAACCTTGCCGTAGTTCATCACCACGATCTTATCGGCAAGGGTCATGGCTTCAACCTGATCGTGGGTGACATACACCATCGTAGTTTTGAGCTCATGGTGCAGTTTGGCGATATGCAGACGCATCTCGACGCGCAGCTCGGCGTCGAGGTTAGAGAGCGGTTCATCGAACATGAACACCCGCGGATTGCGCACGATGGCGCGGCCGATCGCCACGCGCTGGCGCTGGCCGCCGGAGAGCTGTTTGGGCTTGCGGTCCAGCAGATGCGAGAGCTGCAGGGTTTTCGCCACCATTTCAACCTGACGGCGGATCTCGTCTTTCGGCACTTTATTGACCTTCAGGCCGTAGCCCATGTTTTCCGCGACCGTCATATGCGGATAGAGCGCATAGGACTGGAATACCATCGCCACGCCGCGGTGGGCGGGAACAACGTCATTCATCACCTCATCGCCAATCAGCACCTCACCATCGCTGACCTCTTCAAGACCGGCAATCATTCGCAGCAGGGTTGACTTTCCGCAGCCGGAAGGCCCAACGAAAACCGCAAATTCACCATCTTCGATATCAAGATTAACCTGATGCAGCGTCACGGTACTGCCAAACCGTTTGGTGACATTCCTCAGTCGTATATTGGACATCAACGTTCCCCGGGGTTAGTAGTCGTTATTTGCCGTTGGGATTAGGGTTGCAGCGGGTTTTTGTATTACGTGTAACAACTCGTCTGACCGATGATCAACAGCACTGAAATCATGCTGTGACTATAACTTCCAGTATTTTTGCGCCCTACACCGATGTTTCATTTCTGCAAGCACGATCACACAACTGGTAGCTTCATATGGTTTTATCCGCCTTCAAAGCGTAGCGTATAACAAATCACGAAAGTTGGGTTTTAGCGTTATAAATCACCGTAAAATGCCTGATGTAAACATCGACAAACGTCGAATGGCTTAATAAAAACCAATAAATTGTTATACCTTCACATGAGGTTGATAATGAAAAAGAACACTCTTGCCGCACTTATCCTCACGACGCTGGCTGCCGGACAGCTGGTTAGCCTGCAGGCGCAGGCCGCCGGCCAGCTTAACGTCTGGGAAGACATCAAAAAATCCGACGGCATCAAAGCCGCGGTGAGCGATTTTGAAAAACAGTACGACGTGAAGGTCAGCGTGCAGGAAATGCCCTACGCGCAGCAGCTGGAAAAGCTGCGTCTCGATGGCCCGGCGGGTATTGGCCCTGACGTACTGGTTATCCCCAACGACCAGCTGGGCGGAGCGGTGGTTCAGGGGCTGCTGTCGCCGCTGAAGCTGGAGCAGGCGAAACAAGAGGCGTTTACGCCGGCATCGATCGGCGCTTTCCGCCTCGATAATGCGCTCTACGGCGTGCCGAAAGCCGTAGAAACTCTGGTGCTGATCTATAACAAAGACCTGATCGACAAGCCGCTGGATAGCCTGCAGGCGTGGTATGACTTCTCGAAGGCGCAGCGTGCGCAGAACAAATACGGCCTGCTGGCGAAGTTTGACCAGATTTACTACAGCTGGGGGGCGATTGGCCCGATGGGCGGCTATATCTTTGGCAAAAACGCCAACGGCGGCTTTAACCCGCAGGACGTCGGTTTGAATAAACCGGGGGCCGTCGAGGCGGTGACCTTCCTGAAAAAATTCTACAGCGATAACGTCTTCCCGGCGGGGATCCTTGGCGATAACGGCCTGAACGCGATCGACTCGCTGTTTACCGAGAAAAAAGCGGCGGCGGTGATCAACGGCCCGTGGGCCTTCCAGCCGTACGAAGCGGCGGGGATCAACTACGGCGTCGTACCGCTGCCGACGCTGCCGGACGGTAAGCCAATGAGCTCTTTCCTCGGCGTGAAAGGCTACGTGGTGTCGACCTGGAGCAAAGACAAAGCGCTGGCGCAGCAGTTTATTGAGTTTATCAATCAGCCGCAGTACGCGAAGGCCCGCTACGTCGCCACCGGTGAAATCCCGGCGCTGAAGGCGATGATTGACGACCCGTTAATCAAAAATGATGAGAAGGCCAGCGCGGTGGCGGTGCAGTCGGCGCGCGCCACGGCGATGCCGGGGATCCCGGAGATGGGCGAGGTTTGGGGGCCGGCTAACGCCGCGCTGGAGCTGAGTCTGACCGGCAAGCAGGCGCCGCAGGCGGCGCTCGATAACGCGGAAAAACAGATCAAAATGCAAATTGAAGCGATGCAGGCCAGTAACCAGTAATTGCGATGTTCGCCACTCTGCAGGCGACGCGTAGGTTGGCGACGTTGATTCGCGCTGTAACGCAGCGCGAACGATCCAGGGTATCGCTGTAACAGAACGGGCGGGGAACCTCCCGTTTTCAGAAGGAGTCGTGTGTGATTATCAATCCCAGCGAAAATATTGCCGCAGCGCGCGGCGCGGGACGCCATGCGTGGTGCGGCCTGCTGCTGGCTGTGGTGCCGGGTTTTGGCCAGTTTTATCATCGTCAGTGGCTGAAGGGGCTGGTTTTCCTCGTGCTGCTGAGCAGTTTTATGAGCGTTTTTTACGACTTCCTGCATCAGGGGCTGTGGGGGCTGTACACCCTCGGTGAAGAGGTGCCGCGAGACAACTCTATTTTCCTGCTGGCGGAAGGGATAATCAGCGTACTGATCGTCGCTTTTGGCGTGCTGGTCTACTCTCTCTCGCTGCGCGATGCCTGGGTTAACGGCAAAAAGCGCGATGAGGGCGTGGCGCTAAACAGCGTTCGCAAGCAGTACCAGATGCTGCTCAAAGACGGCTTCCCGTATCTGATGATTACCCCCGGCTTCATTCTGCTGGTATTTGTCGTGATCTTCCCGATTTTGTTCGGTTTCGCGATTGCGTTTACCAACTACAACCTCTACCACACGCCGCCGGCGAAGCTGGTGGACTGGGTGGGATTAAAGAACTTTATTAATATCTTTACCCTCTCTATCTGGCGCTCGACGTTCTTTGACGTCCTGCAGTGGACGGTGGTCTGGACCCTGCTGGCGACCACCCTGCAGTGTACCGTTGGCGTTTTGCTGGCGATCCTCGTCAACCAGAAAGATCTGCGCTTCAAGCCGATGATCCGCACCATTTTCATCCTGCCGTGGGCGGTGCCGGGCTTCGTCACCATTCTGGTGTTTGCGGGAATGTTTAACGACTCGTTCGGGGTGATTAACAACGCGATCCTCTCCTTCTTTGGCATCAGCCCGAAGGCGTGGCTGACCGACCCGTTCTGGACTAAAACCGCGCTGATTATGATGCAGACCTGGCTGGGCTTCCCGTTCGTATTCGCCATGACCACCGGCGTGCTGCAGGCGATCCCCGACGATCTGTATGAGGCGGCAACGATGGATGGCGCCAGCGCCTGGACCCGTCTGCGGACGATTACGCTGCCGCTGGTGCTGTACTCGATTGCGCCGATCATCATCACCCAGTACACCTTCAACTTTAACAACTTCAACATCATTTACCTGTTCAACAACGGCGGGCCTGCGGTGGCGGGGTCGAACGCCGGCGGGACGGATATCCTGGTGTCGTGGATCTACAAGCTGACGATGTCGTCTTCGCAATATGCCATTGCGGCGACCATTACCATCCTGCTGTCGATTTTTGTCGTCGGCCTGGCGCTGTGGCAGTTCCGCGCCACTAAATCCTTTAAAAATGACGAGATGGCGTAAGGGAAGCAACATGGCTAAATCACCCAGTATTAAACGCGAAAAGTGGATTCGCCTGTCGCTCACCTGGCTGGTTATCGCCGCGGTGTCGGCGATCATCATCTATCCGCTGGTCTGGACGGTTGGGGCGTCGCTGAACGCCGGCAACAGCCTGCTCAGCACCTCGATTATTCCGGAGAATCTCTCCTTCCAGCACTACGCCGATCTGTTCAACGGTAACGTGAACTATCTGACCTGGTACTGGAACTCGATGAAGATCAGCTTCATGACCATGGCGCTGACCCTCATCAGCGTCAGCTTCACCGCCTACGCCTTCTCCCGCTTTCGTTTTAAAGGACGGCAGAACGGGCTGATGCTGTTTCTGCTGTTGCAGATGATCCCCCAGTTTTCGGCGCTGATTGCGATCTTTGTCCTCTCGCAGCTGCTGGGCCTGATCAACAGCCATCTGGCGCTGGTGCTGATCTACGTTGGCGGCATGATCCCGATGAACACCTGGCTGATGAAGGGCTACCTCGACGCGATCCCCAAAGATCTGGACGAGTCGGCGCGTATGGACGGCGCCAGCAGCCTGCGGATCTTTTTCGAAATCATCATGCCGTTGTCGAAGCCGATTCTGGCGGTGGTCGCGCTGTTTTCGTTCACCGGTCCGCTGGGGGACTTCATTTTATCGAGCACTATCCTGCGCACGCCGGACAAATACACGCTGCCGATCGGCCTGTATAACCTGGTGGCGCAGAAAATGGGCGCCAGCTACACCACCTATGCGGCGGGTGCGGTGCTGATTGCGGTACCGGTAGCGATTCTCTATCTGGCATTACAAAAATACTTTGTTTCCGGCCTGACCTCTGGCAGTACAAAAGGATAACCCCATGAAAAGATTAACGCCCGCGCTGCTTGCTGTTTGTCTGGCATGCAGTTTTTCCGCCAGTTTGCATGCTGCCGATACGCTGCAAACGCGCTCTTTTAACACTATGCCCGCCGACTTTATCAAAGGCGCGGATATTTCCACCCTGCTGGATGCCGAAAAGCACGGGGCAAAGTTTTATAACCACAGCAACCAGCTGCAGGACCCCATCGCGATCCTCAAGGCCGACGGCGTTAACTACGTGCGCCTGCGCCTGTGGGTTGACCCGAAAGATGCGCAGGGCCAGGCCTACGGCGGCGGCGATAACGATCTGGCGGCAACGCTGACGCTGGCTAAGCGGGCAAAAGCGCAGGGTATGAAGCTGCTGCTCGACTTCCACTACAGCGATTTCTGGACCGACCCGGGCAAGCAGTTCAAGCCGAAAGCCTGGGAAAAGATGGATTATCCGCAGCTGAAAACTACTATCCACGACTATACCCGCGATACCATCGCCCGCTTTAAGCAGGAGGGCGTGCTGCCGGATATGGTGCAGATTGGCAATGAAATTAACGGCGGCATGCTGTGGCCGGAAGGCAAAAGCTGGGGGCAGGGCGGCGGCGAGTTTGACCGGCTGGCCGGCCTGCTGAACGCCGCCATCGATGGTCTGAAGGAGAATCTGAAGGGCGGCGAGCAGGTCAAAATCATGCTCCATCTGGCTGAAGGCACCAAAAACGATACCTTCCGCTGGTGGTTTGACGAAATCAGCAAGCGCAACGTGCCGTACGACATCATTGGCCTGTCGATGTACACCTACTGGAATGGTCCGATTAGCGCGCTGAAGGCCAATATGGACGATATCAGCAGACGCTATAACAAAGACGTTATCGTGGTGGAGGCCGCTTACGCCTATACCCTGGAGAATTGCGACAGTGCCGAAAATAGTTTCCAGGCCAAAGAGGAAAAAGACGGCGGCTATCCGGCAACGGTGCAGGGACAATATAATTACGTTCACGATTTAATGCAGGCCGTTGCCGATGTTCCCGACCATCGCGGAAAGGGCATATTTTATTGGGAGCCCACGTGGATTGCCGTGCCGGGAAATACCTGGGCCACGCCGGCGGGAATGAAATATATTCATGATGAGTGGAAGCAGGGCAATGCCCGTGAAAACCAGGCGCTATTTGATTGCCAGGGTAAAGTATTACCGTCGATGAAAGTCTTTAATTAATATCCCCGAGACGTATTGAGCTTCGCAGGCGCCGGCGGCATTTGGCTACCCCGATATGGGATTAATTTCCCGTCGGCCGATGCTCAAGTTATTCAGGGAATATATGAATGTTAAACTTCAGGATGTTTATTATGAAAAAATTTGCGCCTTTGAGTCCGAAGGTTAATGCGCTATTGCATGGTGCGGACTACAACCCGGAACAGTGGGAAAACTATCCCGATATTATCGACCAGGATATTGCCATGATGCAGCAGGCAAACTGCAACGTCATGTCGGTGGGTATTTTCAGCTGGGCCAAACTTGAGCCTCGGGAAGGCGTATTTGAGTTTGGCTGGCTGGATAGCATCCTGGATAAGCTCTATGCCGCCGGCATTCACGTATTTCTTGCCACTCCGAGCGGGGCGCGGCCGGCCTGGATGTCGCAGGCCTATCCGCAGGTGCTGCGCGTGGGGCGCGACCGCGTGCCGGCGCTGCACGGCGGGCGGCACAACCACTGCATGAGCTCGCCGGTATACCGGGAAAAAAGCTTCAAAATAAACAGCCTGCTGGCGGAGCGCTATTCACGGCATCCGGCGGTGCTGGGCTGGCATATCTCCAACGAATACGGCGGCGAGTGCCACTGTGATATCTGCCAGGAGCGCTTCCGCGACTGGCTGAAGGCGCGCTATGAGACGCTGGATAATCTCAATCATGCCTGGTGGAGCACCTTCTGGAGCCACACCTATAGCGACTGGTCGCAGATTGAGTCTCCGTCCCCGCAGGGGGAGGTCTCCATCCACGGCCTCAACCTCGACTGGCATCGCTTTAACACCGCCCAGGTGAGCGATTTTTGCCGCCATGAAGTTGCTCCGCTGAAAGCGGCAAATGCCGACCTGCCGGTGACCACAAACTTTATGGAATATTTCTACGATTACGACTACTGGCAGCTGGCAAAAAACCTCGATTTCATCTCCTGGGATAGCTACCCGATGTGGCATCGCGACAAGGATGAGACGACGCTGGCCTGCTACACCGCGATGTATCACGACATGATGCGTAGCCTGAAGGGCGGTAAGCCGTTTGTGCTAATGGAGTCGACGCCGAGCGCAACCAACTGGCAGCCGACCAGCAAGCTGAAAAAGCCGGGCATGCACATTCTCTCCTCCATGCAGGCTGTGGCCCACGGCGCGGATTCGGTGCAGTACTTCCAGTGGCGCAAGAGCCGGGGGTCGGTGGAGAAATTCCACGGCGCCATTATCGATCACGTCGGGCACCTTGATACCCGCGTCGGCCGGGAAGTGACCCGGCTGGGTGAGATGCTGAGTCAGCTGCCGGAGGTGGTGGGCTGTAGCACCGATGCTAAAGTGGCGATCGTTTTCGATCAGCAAAACCGCTGGGCGTTGGACGATGCCCAGGGGCCGCGCAATATGGGTATGGAGTATGAAAATACCGTTAACGAGCACTACCGCCCGTTCTGGGAGCAGGGCATTGCGGTGGATATCATCGATGCTGATGTCGATTTAAGCCCCTATCGGCTGGTGATTGCGCCGATGCTCTATATGGTTCGCGACGGCTTTGCCGAGCGCGCCGAAGCGTTCGTTGCCGGCGGCGGTCATCTGGTGACCACCTACTGGACCGGGATTGTAAACGAGAGCGATCTTTGCCACCTCGGCGGCTTCCCGGGCCCGCTGCGCAACCTGCTGGGAATTTGGGCGGAGGAGATTGACTGCCTGAATGAGGGCGAACGTAATCTGGTTCAGGGGCTGGCGGGCAATGAGAGCGGCCTGCAGGGCCCTTATCAGGTGCGCCACCTCTGCGAGCTTATCCATGCTGAGGGCGCGCAGCCGCTGGCGACCTATCGGGATGATTTCTACGCCGGGCGGCCGGCGGTCACCGTTAACCGCTTTGGCAAAGGCAAGGCCTGGCACGTGGCGTCGCGCAACGACCTGGCCTTCCAGCGCGATTTCTTCGCCTCGATAAGCAAAGAGCTGGCGCTGCCGCGGGCCGTCGACGCGGATTTCCCGCCGGGCGTCGTGGCAACGGCGCGTACCGACGGTGAAACGACCTTTGTGTTCCTGCAAAACTACAGCGCCCAGCAGCATAGCGTGACGCTCCCGCCGGGCTATCGCGACTGCCTCTCCGGCGCCGCGGCTGATGCGCCTCTGAGCCTGAGCGCCTGGGATTGCCGCATCCTCAGCCGCAAAGCGTAACTCCTCTCTGCCCGTGCCTGCTCTCGCGAGCAGGCTTTTTTTTATCTGTTATCATCTGGAGCGTATTATGGTGAGTTTAAAATCCTTCCTGCACTATTTCTCCCAGCCCCGCCCGACGGTTCCGCTAAGCGATGTGGAAAAGCAGCAGGTTCAGTCCCTCATTTCCGCCTTTGGCGGCGAGGAGAATATTGTGAACGTTGATGCCTGTATTACCCGCCTGCGGGTCACGGTAAATAATCTGGCGGTCGTCGACTCTCAGGCTTTACAGCAGCAGGGGGCATTGGGCGTTATTATTCTTGGACAGCAGGTGCATGCTATTTTTGGCAAACAGTCGGATGCCCTGCGTCAATTATTAGACGGCCACTTTACCGCCCGTCGTTAAATAAAAAAGGGATAACTCAACGGTGAGTTATCCCTGATATACGCCGCATATTTCACGCCGTAGGTGGGCAGCTGCTGTCGTTAAAAATGCTTTCATGACTGCCGCCGTCCCGCGACCCGAATTATTCAGGATATTAAAATAGCAATGGCAATACTCATTACCGGAGGGTAATTAACAACCTTACAGCTGGAGATAAAACGATATTACGTGATATTTGTTACCACCAGGCTTCTACCTGGACACCAAAGTTCCACGTGTTGCTGGCAGTCTGATCTTCAAACGGCTTGCCGTGCTCTGAATCATTCAGATAGGAGGCAAAAATACGCAGCTCCGGGCGCGACATAAAGTCAGGACCGTCGGCGAGGCCTAGCGCAATGGTGTACTTCTCACCCGCCTGTTTGTAGTCGGTATTGTTCTTGTAGCTATCTTTCTGGTAGAACCCGCCCACCTCGCCGATCAGCCGTACGTACTCCGTAAACTGATACTGTCCGCGGGCGACGAGGGAAAGCAGCCGAGTTTTATTGGTGTAGTCGGTGATGTCGTCGGCGGAACCCCAGGTCAGAACGTGGTTAATGGAAAACTTCTCGGTTATCGGGATCAGGCCGGTATTGATAACGCGATAGCCGCTGGCGTCGTTGACGTAGTTCCACATGTCGTACCAGCCGCCGCCCTGGGAGACCATATTTTGCGCCAGCCCTTTATTGGCGTACTGCAGCACCAGCTTGTTATAACCGCCCAGCATATCCTGGCTTATCTCACCGGTCAGCATGACGCCGTTTTCAGCATCGTAGAGTCCGCCGTAGCTGTCCTGCTTTTTGGTGGTGTTCGGCATAGCGTAGTCGATACCGAATTCGGTCCACGAGCCGGACCACGGCTTCCAGCCGGCGTAGCGCAGATCGAGGTAGTTAATATTGACGTTGCTGTCGCCATCGACGCGGTAGTCGACGTCGTTAGCGTCGCCGCGGATCCATGCGAACGAGACCGCGCCCGGGCCCAGGGTGTAGTTTTCGAGCCCGGCACCGGAGCCGGAAATGTTCCAGTATTTGGTATCAATGATGTGCAGATCGTGGCGCTGGTAATAGCGCTTGCCGCCCCATATCACCGCGTTCGGGTCGCCCGGGACCAGGCCTTTAATCTGCAGGTTGAGCTGACGCAGGCCAAACTGCGCGTCGTCGTTAAGCGTGGTTTCGTTATCGTTGGAGCCGTCTGACACCATGCTGACCATGCTATCAAGGTAGAAGCTGACGTCGTCCTTTTTATAGACTTCCGAGCCGAGCTCCAGCTCGCCGTAGGTATCGGATTCGTTGCCCAGGCGGCCAATCTTATTCTTTTGCCATTCGGCGAGACTTCCATCACCGGAGACCCCAACCCCGGCGCGCATATAACCATGAAAATCGATACCCGGAACCGTAGCGGTGGCCGCGATTACGGAGGGTGAAATCAGCGCGGCGGTTAACGCAGCAGAAAGAGTGCGCAGCGTAGTGTTCATGTCTATCCTCTTATTGTTTTGTATTACGTTCACATTAACGATGTCATAAAATGCCTAAACGTAAATTCAGGCAAATGAACGATCGCGATAGTGTGACTAACTGCAAATAAAACAGCGCATTTTGTTACGGTTGGTGAGTCCATTCACAATTTTATGTATTGTGAGCGTAATACTTTTATTGGCAATTTTTCGCCGGGGAACGTTGCGGGGAGCGTTTTTTCAAATAGCCCCTGTTACAATCCAGGGATAACAACATAAGGAACCGGACCATGAAGTCTAAAAGTGCAACCTTAGAAGATGTCGCTCGCCATGCGGGGGTCTCTTATCAGACGGTGTCCAGGGTACTGAATAAATCTGCCAATGTATCCGAAGCCACGCGTCACAAGGTGGAGAAATCTATTGAGCTGCTGCGCTACGTGCCAAATCGCCTGGCTCAGCAGCTGGTGGGTAAGCAAAGTCGGACCGTCGGTCTGGTGACCATTTCGCTCGCGCTGCACGCGCCTTCGCAGGTGGCGGCGGCGGTGAAACGCTACGCTAACGTTGAAGGGTATCAGGTGCTGATCTCAATGATTGATGAGAGCGTCAACCAAAGTATCCAGGATTCGATCAATGAGCTGAAGTCTCAGCTGGTAGACAAGGTGATCATTAACGTCCCTTTGGATACCGAACAGGCGCAGAAAATCGCCGCTGACAATGACGACATCGTATGTTTGTTTTTAGACGTTGATCCCTATAGCTCGGTGTTTAACGTTTCGTTTAACCCGGCCGATGGCACCCGTGCGAGCGTGAAATATCTCTATGAGATGGGCCACCGTGAAATTGCGCTGCTGGCCGGCCCGGAAAGCTCCGTATCGGCCAGGCTGAGGCTGAAAAGCTGGCTTGAAACGCTGGAGGGCTATGGCCTGCAGCCGGTAACGGTGATCCGCGGCAACTGGGATGCGCAAAGCGGCTACGCCGGGGCTTTACAGATGCTGCGCGAGACGCCGAAATTTAGCGCGGTGCTGGTCGGCAACGACCAGATGGCGCTGGGGGTATTGAGCGCTTTCCATCAGCATCAGGTGCCGATCCCCGGTGAGAAGTCGGTCATTGGCTATGACGATACCTATGAAAGCTCCTTCTTCTATCCGGCGCTAACCACCGTTTCACTGGATCTTGATTTACAGGGGAAAGAGGCCGTGCGCCGCATTCTGGACAGCGGCGATAGCGAAAAGCTGAACACCTCCTCCATCCTTCCGGCGCGGCTGGTGGTGCGTCACTCCACCGGGCCCAAAATGGAGCAGGGGAAGAACCTGCAGGCCATTGCCGAGCAGCTGCGCGCGCTTGCCCATCAGCTGAATTCCTGATAGCCAGCGGACGGGCGTCTCAGCCCGCCGCCTAAATCCCTTTGCTGTTCATGGTTGATCTTTGTTGTCTACCGGCGTAACCTTGTTGTTATGTTATAACGTATCGAATGAGGTCATCATGAAAGCGAATATTCATCCGCATTACCGCACCGTTGTGTTTCACGACACCAGCGCTAATGAATATTTTAAAGTGGGTTCGACGATAAAAACCGAGCGTGAGATCGATCTGGAAGGGGTGACCTATCCGTACGTGCCGATTGACGTCTCCTCCAAATCGCACCCGTACTACACCGGTAAGCAGAAAACCTTCTCCAGTGAAGGGAGCACCGCTCGTTTCCGTAAGCGTTTTGGCAGCTTTATTGATGCGAAAAGGAGCGAATAATGCAGGTACTTAATTCTTTACGCAGCGCCAAACAGCGCCATCCGGACTGCCAGATAGTCAAACGCAAAGGGCGGCTGTACGTCATCTGCAAAAGCAACCCCCGCTTTAAGGCCGTGCAGGGGCGGAAAAAAAGGCGCTAGCCCGCCTGAGGGCGAAGGCTCTCAAGGGTACGGATCTGCTGGCCATCGGCGCTGAAATTGTCGCTGGCCAGCCATCTCTGCATAGCGCTATCAATCTGCGGCCACTCCGTATCGATTATCGAAAACCAGTCGGTATCCCGGTTGTGGCCCTTTATCACCAGCGCCTGACGAAAGCGCCCCTCATAGTGAAAACCTAGCCGCCGTGCCGCCCGGCGCGAAGGCTCGTTCAAACTGTTGCATTTCCATTCATAGCGGCGATAGCCGAGGGTATCAAACGCGTAGCGCATCAGCAGCCAGTGCGCTTCGGTAGCCATTGCCGTTCGGCTAAGCAGCGGCGAAAAATGCACGTGCCCCACCTCGACAACGCCATTATTGGCATCAATTCTCATCAGCGCCAGTGAGCCGACGGGCAGCCGGGTCTGGCGGTCAATCACCGCAAAATGAAGCGGGTCGTTAAGTTCGGCTACGCCGGTTACCCATGCGCTAAACTCTTCGACGCTGCTATCGGGCTCACGCAGCAGCCAGGTCCAGCTGCGCGTATCCGGAGCCTGCTGATGGGCAGCGAAGAGCGCCTCAGCGTGCTTTCCGGCCAGCGGCTCCAGATAACAGAGGCGTCCTTGCAGGGTCTGCCGCTGTGGAGCGGGACGCGGCTGCCAGTCGGGCAGGGCATCGCCAACGGGTTGGCCGAAGTGGTTATGCTGACTCATTTTGCTTTCCTTGTATGGAGGTATGCGCTGAGACTAAGGCCTTACTGGTTCCATAAAAAGTGCCATTGAATTATATTTTTATGGTGCCACGAGGAGCCGCAATGAATATCCCTGACGATGCCTTTTTCACTTTACTGGAACATGCCCTGCGAGACAGGGGAGATGAGACGCTGCAGCGGACGCTGTACCACGCGCTGCGTGGCGCTATTTTGCAGGGGACTCTGGCAGGAGGCAGCCGTCTGCCGGGCTCACGCGCCATCGCCAGCTGGCTCAATCTGTCGCGCAATACGGTAAACGCGGCGCTGGAGCAGCTGGCGATGGAAGGCTATTTGCTGCGCAGCCGGCAGGGGACGTACGTGGCGGCGCTGAGCTCTGCGCAGGAGAGCAAGGTTACGCTACCGGCGATTGCGCTGCCGGAGCGGCTGCTGGAGCTCCCGGCGGGGGCCAGGCGCGATTCTCCTGCGCTGGCCTTTACTCCCGGTACGCCGGCGATTAACTACTTTCCTCTCTCCATCTGGCGACGCCTGCTCGATCGCGTCCTGCGCGAGGAGGGCAGCACGCTGCTGGGCTACGGCGATGCGGCCGGGGAGCTGGCGCTGCGGCAGGCTATCGTGCGCCACCTCGCGCTGTCGCGCGGGATTCGCTGCGATGCCCGGCAGATTGTCATTACCGAAGGCGCGCTTGAGGGCGTGAATTTGTGTACCCACCTGCTGAGCGTCGCCGGCGATACCGCCTGGGTAGAGGAGCCGGGCTATTTAGGCGCCAAAAGCGTATTTCTGAAGGCCGGACTGCGGGTGAAGGGGATGGCGGTCGATAGCGAAGGCATGCGTCCGGAGGTGGATGAGAGCGAAACGCCGAGGCTCATTTTCACTTCCCCTTCGCACCAGTATCCATGCGGAGCGGTGATGAGCGCCGGGCGACGTCTGGCGCTGCTGGAGTATGCGCGCCAGCATAATGCCTGGATCGTGGAAGATGACTACGATAGCGAGTTTCGCTACAGCGGTGAGCCGATCCCGGCGATGCTGGGAATGGTAAAAGACGCGCCGGTGGTCTATCTCGGTACGTTTAGTAAAACGCTGTTCCCGGCGCTGCGGATTGGTTTTGTGGTCATGCCACCGGCGCTGGCCGCCGCGGCTCAGGGGGCGGTTAGCGCGCTGCTGCGGGGCGGCCATCGGGCTGAACAGCGGGCGCTGGCGCTCTTCATCGAAGAGGGCCACTATGCCCGTCATCTGGCCGCCATGCGCCGTTTGTACCGTAAGCGTCAGCTGCAGCTACGCGAGGCCCTGGCCAGGGAGCTGACCCAGCCTTGTGACATTCTCGGCGGCGAGGGCGGGCTGCACCTGACGGTCGCCGTTGAGGGGATTGATGATGTGGCGGTGGTTGAGCAGGCCCGCCAGTATCAGCAGGCCCCTGCGGCGTTAAGCCGCTTCTATCTGGACGCACGGCGCGCGCGAAGCGGGCTGGTGCTGGGATATGGCAATACGTCCGCTTCGCATTTTGATCCGGCGCTGCGGACGTTAAATCGTCTTATCAGGCAGTGCCGACGCGGGTCAGGCTGAAGACATCGTAGAACGACAGCTCGCCTTTGGTAGCAATCATTTTTTGCAGCTGCGTTTTCTGCTCGCCCGCTACGCGTGGCGACTGCAGGATCCGCTCGATCAGCTGAGGCGGGACGAAGCGGGTGTTGTACCATTCGCCGTTGTAGCAGACGCGAAAGTCCAGGACGTCGATATCTTCGTAGCGATAGCGCGGATAGACGTCAAAGAAAAAGAAGCCGTTCAGCAGGACAAACAGCACCACCAGTAGCCATACGGAATCCACCAGCGTCTCTGAGGTGAACATGACGACGAAGGTCGCAGCAAAGGCGGCGTACATCGCGACGAACAGCCACGGATGATTGCGAATAAAACTGATGCTGAAGCGCGGACGGTTGTCGCGCTTCTCTTTCACATTGAGCTCATCAATGGTATTGGTCAGCAGTTGCTGTATTTCTGTCATTTTGTCCCCGAATTCTACTAAGGCCCAGCCTGAAGGCTATTTTATGTTGCGGGAATCAGATGGAAAAGTAACAGATCAGTTGCGGAAAAGCATAACAGTTACTCTTTTTCCGCTTCCAGCATCCTGATGATTTGCGCGGGATTGCCGCCAACGACCGCATTCGGCGGAACGTCTTTGACGACCACGGCCCCGGAGGCGATGACGGCGTTATCGCCAATCGTCACGCCTGGGTTAATTACGGCGCGGCCGCCAATCCAGACGTTATTCCCGATGGTGACCGGTTTACCGTACTCTCTGCCGCTGTTGCGCTCGACCGCATCGAGAGGATGAGTGGCGGTATAGATATGTACGCCGGGTGCCAACATGCAGTTATCGCCGATCCTTATCGGGCAGACGTCGAGCATGACGCAGTCGAAATTAGCGTAGAAATGACTGCCGAGATAAATATTGTAACCATAGTCACAGCGGAAGGTGGGCTCAATCCAGGCATCGCCCGCCTGACCAAATAACGCTGTCAGACAGTTTTTGCGTAGTTCACGTTCTTCCGGCGCCGAATGGTTGTAGCGATGCAGCTCCTGCCTGGCATGCAGGCGATCCGCGCGTAGCGTCGCATCTCCGGGCTGATACAGCTCTCCGGCGATCATCTTAAGCTTCTCTTCACTCATGGGGCTTTCCTCAAATAGCGGGTGGGCCACAGTATAAAAAAGAAACCGGTTTCAGATACGCCGTTTGGCTATTTATGCGAGTAATATCACAAATATACCCGAAGTGAGGGGAGGGGACTGATTACCGCCTGGTCGTTACCTGAAATGAATTAGCGAATGAATTTCCACACCGACGTCGGGATTTTGTCGTACAGCTTATTCATGGTCAATTCGGCAAGACGGTGATCGGCCGCTGAGTAAAATACAGCCAATTCGTTGTCCGGAAGTTCGTATTTATTTTTTTCAATTACGCGTTCCAGCGTATCAATTGTCTGACAACGGCGTAAGCGCATCAAATAGTCTGTTTTGGTTAATGGTTCACCAGACATAAATTCACCTTTAGATTGTAATAATACTAACAAGAAAGACTTGCCGGATTTTCCCGGCTGGCGTTAACAAAACAACGGAATAACCGATTTCCCGATTTACGCCATTTCTGCAGGTCTACGCTGTTAATGCCGTAGCTGCTAAACAACATGAAAGTGTCATCAAGGTATTCATCGAGCTGAGCAATCAGTTTATTATCCTCAGCGTACTTAATTTTATAATTAAGCGCGAAGGTAGCAATGTGATCGATCAATTCATTAAGCTGAAGATTGACAGCCGAGGTCGGGTCATTAACCCACCCGTGGTTGCTCTCTTCCAGGTTTGCAAGGCAATCATGATACAGGGTTTCGCAGAGAAATCGAAGCTGTGCGATATCATGTCTTTTTGGCGAGTATTCGTCCATAACACATCCCCTTTTGAGTGGTTTTAAACGACGACTAACAAGCACCGTTGTGGGATGAACACGACTAACAGACCTGGCACATACATTGTAATCCTGTTGATTTAACTATAATCCACTCTTAAACAGATTTCACCGTGCTATTACGAAAAATTACAATTATTACCCTTAATTTATCTTAAAGCACCGGACTCTATTATACCGCAACATATCAAGGTGATGGCTATCGCAAAGCACACCTTATGGATCATTGGTTTAGCAGGTTATTTTGTCATGCACCCGTCGGCAGCCACGGATAACGCTGGTATTAAGAATATTCTGAGTGAGACCGAAGGGTAAAACCGTGAAGAATAATCTGGTAAAAATAGGTTATGTCATATCTTTGCTGATTATATAGCAGAACATCCGCTAAACAATCACATTGTGTGCGCTTTCATCGATAAAAAAAGGGCCGCAAATGCGGCCCTGAGTTCAGAGATTAATGATGCCCGGTCGGATGACTGTGCTCAATATCTTCCGTTTTCTTGCTGAAACGGCGACGAACGACCACGAAGAATACCGGCACGAAGAAGATTGCCAGAACCGTCGCGGTGACCATCCCGCCCATTACGCCGGTACCTACGGCGTTCTGCGCGCCGGAGCCTGCGCCGGAGCTGATAACCAGCGGCATAACCCCGAGGATAAAGGCCAGCGAGGTCATCAGGATTGGACGCAGACGCATACGTACCGCTTCCAGCGTCGCCTCAATCAGGCCCTTGCCTTCTTTATCCATCAGGTCTTTGGCAAACTCTACGATAAGTATCGCGTTCTTCGCCGACAGGCCGATGGTGGTCAGCAGACCAACCTGGAAGTACACGTCGTTAGTCAGACCGCGGAAGGTTGCGGCCAGCAGCGCGCCGATAACCCCGAGCGGTACAACCAGCATAACCGAGAACGGAATCGACCAGCTTTCATAAAGAGCTGCCAGACACAGGAATACCACAATCAACGAGATGGCATACAGTGCCGGAGCCTGGTTACCGGACAGACGTTCCTGATAGGACATACCGGTCCAGTCGTAGCCAACGCCAGCCGGCAGCTTGCCCGCCAGCTCTTCCATCAGGTTCATGGCTTCACCGGTACTTCTACCCGGAGTCGCCTGGCCGAGGATTTCCATTGACGGCAGACCGTTATAGCGTTCCAGACGCGGTGAACCGTACTCCCAGTGCGACGTTGAGAAGGCCGAGAACGGCACCATCTGTCCGTCGCTACCGCGAACGTACCAGTTGCCAATATCTTCCGGCAGCATGCGGTATTTCGCTTCGGACATCACGTACACCTTCTTCACGCGACCGCGGTCGATAAAGTCGTTGACGTAGCTACCGCCCCAGGCTGCGCCCAGCGTGGTATTGATGTCGCTGATGGAGACGCCCAGCGCCTGCGCTTTCTCCTGATCGATATCCACCTTGAACTGCGGCGTATCTTCCAGGCCGTTCGGACGCACGCCGACCAGCAGGTCAGGGTGCTTCGCTATTTCACCAAACAGCTGATTACGCGCCTGGGTCAGTTTTTCGTGGCCTAAGCCACCCTGGTCGATCAGCTGGAAGTCAAAGCCGGTTGCGGTACCCAGCTCGACGATAGCCGGCAGGTTAAAGGCGAAGACCATCGCATCTTTAATCTGCGAGAAGCGCGCCATCGCCCGACCGGTAATCGCTTCAACCTTGTTCTCGCTGCCCGGACGTTCGCTCCAGTCTTTCAGAGAAACGAACGCAATACCGGTGTTCTGACCACGCCCCGCGAAGCCAAAGCCGTTAACCGCGAACACGGATTCAACGTTGGCCTTCTCTTTCGTGAGGTAGTAGTCCGTCATCTCATCCAGCACTTTCTGCGTACGCTCCTGGGTGGCGCCAGCAGGCAGCTGCGCCATGCTCAGGAACACGCCCTGGTCTTCATCCGGCAGGAACGAGCTCGGCAGACGAACGAACAGGAAGGCCATTCCGACAACGATGATCAGATACAGCACCAGATAACGACCGGTACTGCGCAGGATGTTGCCTACGCTATCGGTGTAGTGGTGGGTGCTCTTATCGAACATGCGGTTAAACCAGCCAAAGAAGCCTTTGTGCTCGCCGTGACCGCCTTTAGCGATAGGTTTCAGCATCGTGGCGCACAGCGCCGGAGTCAGAATCAATGCCACCAGTACCGACAGCGCCATCGCCGAAACGATAGTGATGGAGAACTGACGATAAATCGCCCCGGTTGAGCCGCCGAAGAAGGCCATCGGGATGAATACCGCCGACAGCACCATCGCGATACCGACCAGCGCGCCCTGGATCTGGCCCATGGATTTACGGGTTGCTTCCTTCGGCGGGAGCCCCTCCTCGGCCATGACGCGCTCGACGTTTTCTACCACCACGATGGCGTCATCCACCAGCAGGCCTATCGCCAGCACCATACCAAACATGGTCAAGGTGTTTATCGAGAAGCCAAAGATGGAGAGGATGGCGAATGTCCCTAACAGGACCACCGGAACCGCGATGGTTGGAATCAGCGTGGCGCGGAAGTTCTGCAGGAACAGGTACATAACCAGGAAGACCAGGATAATGGCTTCAACCAGCGTTTTAACCACTTCATGAATGGAGATTTTCACGAACGGCGTGGTGTCATACGGGTAAACAATCTTCAGGCCTGACGGGAAGTACGGCTCCATTTTTGCCAGTTCAGCGCGAATGGCGTTTGCGGTATCCAATGCGTTAGCGCCGGTCGCCAGTTTGATACCCAGACCGGAAGCCGGCTGGTTGTTAAACTTAGCGATGATGTCGTAGTTTTCGCCACCGAGCTCGACCTTCGCCACATCGCGCAGGCGAACCTGCGAACCGTCCTGGTTCACTTTCAGCAGGATGTTGCTAAATTCGTCCGCAGATTTCAGACGCGTTTGTGCAATGATCGAAGCGTTCAGCTGCTGGCCTTTCACCGGCGGCGTACCGCCTAGCTGACCGGCTGCAACCTGGGCGTTCTGCGCTTTAATGGCGCTAATGACATCGACCGGCGTCAGCTGGAAGTTGTTCAGCTTGTTCGGATCCATCCAGATACGCATCGCGTACTGGGAACCAAACAGCTGAACGTCGCCCACGCCTGACGTACGGCTGATCGCATCCTTCATGTTGGCGCCAACGTAGTCGGAAATATCCTCCTGCGTCATGGTGCCGTTGGTGTTGATAACGCCGACAACCATCAGGAAGCTGCTGGAGGATTTCTCCACGCTCACGCCCTGTTGCTGTACTTCCTGCGGCAGCAGCGGCATCGCGAGCTGCAGTTTGTTCTGCACCTGCACCTGCGCGATATCCGCGTCGGTACCGGACTGGAAGGTCAGCGTGATCTGAACCGTACCGGTTGAGTCACTGTTGGAGGACATGTACATCAGGTTATCGATACCGTTCATGTTCTGTTCGATAACCTGCGTGACGGTATCCTGCACCGTTTTCGCATCAGCTCCCGGGTAGGTTGCGGAAATTGTCACCGCCGGCGGCGCAATCGTTGGATATTGCGCGACAGGCAGCTTCAGGATCGCAAGTCCCCCAGCTAGCATGATTATTATGGCGATCACCCATGCGAATATGGGGCGATCGATAAAGAAATTAGGCATGTCTTAACGGCTCCTGTTTAAGTTAAGACCTGGTTTACTCTGACTTAGCGCTGCTTGCGGCTTGCTGCTTATCGTCAGAGGCTACTTCCTGCGCTTTCACCTGCACGCCTGGTTTTACTTTTTGCAGTCCGGTGACGATGACGCGATCGCCCGATTTCACCCCGGTAGTGACCAGCCATTTATCGCCAATCGCCTGCGTTGCAGTGACCTGACGAACCTCGACCTTATCGCCTTCGCCCACCACCATTACGCTGGCATCACCGCGCGGAGTGCGGGTTACACCCTGCTGTGGTACCAGCAGTGCGTCAGGGTTGGTGCCTTCTTCCAGACGCGCGCGGACGAACATACCTGGCAGCAGGGAGTTATCCGGGTTCGGGAAGATAGCGCGCAGAGTGATAGAACCGGTGGTCTGATCAACGGTCACGTCAGAAAATTCCAGCGTGCCGCCCTGCGGATACTTCAGACCATCGCTGGTGACCAGCTCGACCTTGGCTTTGCCGTTTTCCTGTTTCAGCTTACCGTTTGCCAGCTCCTGTTTCAGGCGCAGGAAATCGTTGCTCGACTGGGTCACGTCAACGTAGATCGGGTCCAGCTGCTGAACGGTGGCCAGCGCGGTGGTCTGGCCGTTCTGTACCAGCGCACCTTCCGTTACGGCCGATTTACCAATACGGCCGCTGATAGGCGACGTGACTTTGGTGTACGCCAGGTTAATACGCGCGGTTTCCACGGCAGCTTTTGCCGCCACGACGGCCGCATTGTTCTGCTGAGCGTCAGCAACTGCGGTGTCGTAGTCTTGTTGACTGATGTATTTGGTGCCTAACAGTTTCTGGTAGCGCTTAACCGTCAGCTGGGTGATATTTGCCGCCGCCTGCGCCTTGGCTAAGTCGCCTTTCGCGCTTTCGTAGCTGGCCTGATAGGTTGCCGGATCGATCTGATAAAGGGACACACCTGCCTGGATATCGCTGCCTTCAGTGAAGTTACGTTTCAGAATAATGCCACTCACCTGAGGGCGAACTTCAGCAACGCGATATGCACTGGTGCGGCCAGGCAGCTCGGTGGTGATTTGTAGAGGTGCGGATTTGAGCGTCACAACGCCGACTTCCGGCATTTGCTGGGCCCCTTGTTGAGCCGGTTTGTCGTCACATCCTGTTAGCGCTAAGCTGCCTGAGAGCATCAGAACGACCGCCAGAGGCGTTAACCCTCTGTTTTTGTTCATATGTAAACCTCGAGTGTCCAATTTCAAATTGTTCAGTGGCTCAAACGACCACAAACCCACTGCTGTGTTTCTATTATGGTCATGCTATGGTACATACATTCACAAATGTATGTAAACGTAACCTCTGTAAACTCATCGACCTATGGCACGAAAAACCAAACAACAGGCACTTGAAACCCGGCAACACATTCTGGACGTTGCTCTGCGTTTGTTTTCGCAGCAAGGCGTATCATCTACCTCGTTGGCAGCAATTGCAAAAGCTGCAGGGGTGACGAGGGGGGCTATCTACTGGCATTTCAAGAATAAATCAGATTTATTTAATGAAATATGGGTGCTTTCGGAGGCCAGCATTAGTGACCTCGAAGTTGAGTATCGGGCAAAATTCCCCAACGATCCACTGTCAGTTGTCCGTGAGATCTTAGTCTATATTCTTGAAGCAACGGTGACAGAAGAGCGTCGGCGGCTGATGATGGAAATCATCTTCCATAAATGTGAGTTTGTTGGCGAGATGGCGGTGGTCCAGGAGGCGCAGCGCAGCCTCTGTCTCGAGAGCTACGATCGCATCGAGCACACCCTTAACGAATGTATTGCGGCGAAGATGCTGCCGGCCAATTTATTAACCCGGCGGGCGGCGATTTTAATGCGCAGCTACCTTTCTGGCCTGATGGAAAACTGGCTATTTGCGCCGGACTCTTTCGATCTGCAAAAAGACGCGCGCGAATTTGTCGAGACGCTTCTCGAGATGTATCAGTTTTGCCCGTCACTGCGGGCTCCAGCCGAGGCTGCGATCTAGCGCTTCGCGCAAATTCCCGGCCCGAACCGGCGCGAAAAAATGCCGCTATCCGCCGCTATTCGCGCGCGGGTAGAAGTGCTATTCTGCGCGCTGCGACGACCCCCGGTATTCTCCGGCTTCTGCAATCATTCATGTTAACACTATGCTGCATACTATTCGTTGGCGAAACGCCATTTCCGCTTTTGTAATTGTACTGATGTTTTTCGTTGGCAGCCTTGGCGCAACGCGGGCCTTTGCGGCCGATTTACCCGATCGCTCCGAAGTGCAGAGCCAGCTCAATACGCTGAATAAGCAGAAAGAGCTCACCCCTCAGGACAAGCTGGTTCAGCAGGACCTGACGCAAACCCTCGAAACGCTCGATAAAATTGAGCGCATCAAGTCGGAGTCGGCCCAGCTGCGCCAGCAGGTCGATCAGGCCCCGGCGAAAATGCGCCAGGCGGTCGATGGCCTGAACGCGCTCGGCGATGTGCCTGACGATGAGGCCACGCGTAAAACGCTGGCCTCGCTGTCGCTCCGTCAGCTGGAAGCCCGCGTCACCCAGACCCTCGACGATCTGCAAAATGCCCAGAACGATCTGGCGACGTACAACAGCCAGCTGGTTGCTTTGCAAACCCAGCCGGAGCGCGTGCAGAACGCGATGTACTCGGCGTCCCAGCAATTGCAGCAGATCCGTAACCGGCTGAACGGCACCTCGGTGGGGGAGGAGGCCCTGCGCCCAACCCAGCAGAGCCTTCTGCTGACGCAGCAGGCGCTGCTGAACGCGCAGATCGACCAGCAGCGTAAAAGTCTGGAAGGAAATACCGTCCTGCAGGACACGCTGCAGAAGCAGCGGGACTACGTCAGCGCCAACAGCAACCGTCTGGAGCATCAGCTGCAGCTGCTGCAGGAAGCCGTTAACAGCAAGCGGCTGACGCTGACGGAAAAAACCGCGCAGGAAGCGGTAACGCCAGATGAAACCGCACGCATTCAGGCCAATCCGCTGGTGAAGCAGGAGCTGGAGATTAACCACCAGCTTAGCCAGAGGTTGATTTCGGCGACTGAAAGCGGCAACCAGCTGGTGCAGCGCAATATCAAGGTCAAAAACTGGCTCGATCGCGCGCTGCAGTCGGAACGCGATATTAAAGAACAGATTTCGGTCCTCAAAGGCAGCCTGCTGCTGTCGCGTATCCTCTACCAGCAGCAGCAGACGCTGCCGTCTGCCGACGAGCTGGAGGATATGACCAACCGCATCGCCGACCTGCGCCTCGAGCAATTTGAGGTGAACCAGCAGCGCGACGCCCTGTTCCAGAGCGACGCCTACGTCGCAAAACTGGAAGAAGGGCACAGCAGCGACGTGAATCCGGAAGTCCACGACGCCCTGCTGGACGTGGTGGATATGCGCCGCGAGCTGCTCGATCAGTTCAATAAGCAGCTGGGTAATCAGCTGATGATGGCGATCAACCTGCAGATTAACCAGCAGCAGCTGATGAGCGTCTCCAGCGCCCTGAAAGCTATCCTGACCCAGCAAATTTTCTGGGTTAACAGCAACAAGCCCATGGACTGGGAGTGGATCAAATCCTTCCCTGAGGCGCTGAAGGGGCAGTTTAAGGCGATGAAAATCACCGTGAACTGGGAAAAAGCCTGGCCCGCCGTCTTTGTGGCCTTCCTTGCCGGGCTGCCGCTGCTGCTGATTGCCGGCCTTATCCGCTGGCGCCTGCAGTGGCTGCGCAGCTACCAGGCAAAGCTGGCGTCGCAGGTCGGGCAGCTGCGTAACGATACCCAGCTGCATACGCCAAAAGCGATTTTGATCGATCTGATAAGAGCGCTGCCGGTGGTGCTGCTGATCCTCGCCGCGGGCCTGATTCTGCTGACGATGCAGCTCAATATCAGCGATCTGCTGTGGGCCTACAGCAAGAAGCTGGCGCTGTTCTGGCTGGTGTTTGGCCTGTGCTGGAAGGTTCTGGAAAAAGACGGCGTGGCGGTAAGCCACTTCAATATGCCGCCGCAGCTCACCAGCCACTGGCGTCGGCAGATTGTCCGCGTCAGCCTGGCGCTGCTGCCGCTGAACCTGTGGTCGGTTATCTCCGAACTCTCTCCGCTGCATCTGATGGACGATGTGCTGGGGCAGTTCGTTATCTTTATCAACCTGCTGCTGATCGCGGTGCTGGTGTGGCCGATGTGCCGCGAAAGCTGGCGCGACAAGGAGTCGCACAGCCTGCGCCTGGCGACCGTCACCGTGCTGTCGATCGTCCCCATCGCGCTGATGGCGCTGACCGCAACCGGCTACTTCTATACCACGCTGCGCCTTGCCGGCCGCTGGATTGAAACCGTCTATCTGGTGATGCTGTGGAATCTGCTGTATCAGACCGTGCTGCGCGGCCTGAGCGTGGCGGCCCGCCGCATCGCCTGGCGTCGCGCGCTGGCTCGTCGTCAGCACCTGGTCAAAGAGGGCGCCGAAGGCGCCGAGCCGCAGGAGGAGCCGACGATTGCGCTGGAGCAGGTCAACCAGCAAACGCTGCGCATCACCATGCTGGTGATGATCGCGCTGTTCGGCATCCTGTTCTGGGCCATTTGGTCGGATCTGATCACCGTATTTGCCTATCTCGACAGCATCACCCTGTGGCACTACAACGGCACCGAAGCCGGCGTCAACGTGGTAAAAAGCGTCACCATGGGCAGCCTGCTGTTTGCGATAGTGGCCTCGATGGTGGCCTGGGCGCTCATCCGCAACCTGCCGGGCCTGCTGGAAGTGCTGATCCTGTCGCGGCTCAACATGCGCCAGGGGACGTCGTATGCGATCACCTCGATTCTGAACTACGCCATTATCGCCATCGGCGCGATGACGGTGTTCGGCTCGCTGGGGGTATCGTGGGACAAACTGCAGTGGCTGGCGGCCGCGCTGTCGGTAGGTTTGGGCTTTGGCCTGCAGGAAATTTTCGGTAACTTCGTTTCCGGCCTGATCATCCTGTTTGAACGCCCGGTACGCATCGGCGATACGGTTACCATCGGGACCTTCTCCGGCACCGTCAGCAAGATCCGCATCCGCGCGACCACCATTACCGACTTTGACCGCAAAGAGGTGATCATTCCGAACAAAGCGTTCGTGACGGAGCGCCTGATCAACTGGTCGCTGTCCGACACCGTTACCCGCGTCGTCATCCGCCTCGGCGTGGCGTACGGTTCGGATCTGGATAAGGTGAAGGAGGTCCTGCTGCAGGCCGCGCACGAGCATCCGAAGGTGATGCCTGAACCTGCGCCGTCGGTCTTCTTCACGACCTTTGGCGCCAGCACGCTGGATCACGAACTGCGTCTCTACGTTCGCGAACTGCGCGATCGCAGCTACACGGTGGACGAACTGAACCGCACCATCGACCGCCTGTGCCGTGAAAACAACATCAACATCGCCTTCAACCAGCTGGAAGTGCATCTGCGTAATGAAAAGGGTGATGAGGTGACGGAGCTGAAGCGTGAAGTTAAAGGGGACGATCCTTCCCCGGCGCTCGGCTAATTAACTCTCGGGGCGGCCGATGCGCCGCCCCGCAGCCCGCTACCGTTCTTCGTTCTGCGCCGATCCCGGCGCGTTCTTTAGCTTGTTTTCATAATCACGGCGAATGATTTCCAGCGCGCCGAGCACCGTGCGCGGGCTGACCTGGTTCTCTTCAAGCAGCATGATTAAATCAACGGCCAGTTTGACTTCATCCGGGGCGTTTTCTAGCGACATTCTCACTCCTTCCGTTAGCGCATCATGCGTGCCAGCACGCTCTCTATTTTTTCCAGCGCATCGCGGCAGCGGGCAAGGCGTCCGGCATAGGCCTCCACCTCTTTCGCCAGGCGCTGCTGCTCATCGAGCGTCGTCGCCTGCAGCCACTGCCGCTGGCGATCGTTGCGCATGGCCAGCAGGCGACGCTCATACTCCTGATGCTTCAGCCGACGTCGCTGCCAGCGGCCTAGCCCCGATGCCGCGCTGTCCCAGCTGCGCAGCGACCAGGTTGCCGTCTCGCGGCTGATGGCGGCAATTTGCGCACTCAGGCGCTCCGCCAGCCAGGCAACCTGCGGCAGCTGCCGGTGCGCAACGGCCTGCTGTAAATTGGCAAAATTATGCCGGGCTTCATCCAGATAGGCCTGCATCAGCGTGCTGCGGGTACGGAACAGCTGGCGATCGAAGCGGGCGCTCAGCGTTGCGTGGTTGGCCAGCGGCGCGACCTCTGCGGCTAGCCGGGCAAGCTGCTCTTCCAGCGAGTGTAAAAGCCGGGTTGTTTTCAAATAACTCCTCCCTGGTCTGAGAAGCAACTGTGCTACAGTAGCCACATCTGCTTGATAACGATTCGCATTATGCCACGTATTATTTTAATCATCATTGGCTGGCTGGCGGTAGTTCTGGGAACGCTGGGCGTCTTCCTGCCTTTACTGCCGACGACGCCGTTTATTCTGCTGGCAGCCTGGTGCTTTGCCCGCTCGTCGCCGCGTTTTCATCACTGGCTGCTGTATCGCTCGTGGTTTGGCGGCTACCTGCGCCACTGGCAGCAGCACCGCGCCATGCCGCCCGGCGCCAAGCCCCGGGCGATAGCAATGATTATACTGACCTTTGCCATTTCCCTGTGGCTGGTTAAGCTTACGTGGGTACGCATCATGCTGCTGGTGATTCTGGCCTGCCTGCTGATATTTATGTGGCGTATTCCGGTGGTTGATGCAAAGCAACAAAAGCACTGATGCGCCATAATGCCTGTTGCAATTGTCGCTGACAGTCAGTAAATTCGAGCGTTTTCGAGCGCGGGTACGCCTGGTCAAAGGTTAATCAAATGTTTCCCTGGCCCGTTTGGCGCGTCCGTGAGTAACACCGTTTTTATCAGGCATAAACTTATGACCGCAACTGCACAGCAGCTTGAATATCTGAAGAACAGCATCCAAAGCATTCAGGACTATCCGAAACCGGGTATTCTTTTCCGTGATGTCACCAGCCTGCTGGAAGACCCGCAGGCCTATGCCCTGAGCATCGAGCTGCTGACCGAGCGTTACAGAAACGCCGGCATCACCAAGGTGGTGGGTACCGAAGCGCGCGGTTTCCTGTTTGGCGCACCGGTTGCGCTGGCGCTGGGTGTTGGCTTCGTTCCGGTACGTAAACCGGGTAAGCTGCCGCGTGAAACTATCTCCGAGAGCTACGAGCTCGAGTACGGCACCGACAGCCTGGAAATCCACGTTGACGCCATCAAAGAAGGTGACAAGGTGCTGGTGGTTGACGATCTGCTGGCGACCGGCGGCACCATCGATGCGACCGTGAAGCTGATCCGCCGTCTGGGCGGTGAGGTGCAGGATGCCGCTTTCGTCATCAACCTGTTCGATCTGGGCGGCGAGCAGCGTCTGGATAAGCTGGGCATCAACAGCTACAGCCTGGTTCCGTTCCCGGGTCACTAAGCATTTCCCGATACATAGCCTCGCCGATCCGGCGGGGCTGTGATAGCATGGCCCCTTCGTGATTTCACCTTCCAGCGTTTCAGAGCCAGCCCATGAGTTATCAGGTCTTAGCCCGTAAATGGCGCCCACAAACCTTTGCTGACGTCGTCGGCCAGGAACATGTGCTGACCGCACTGGCGAACGGCTTGTCGTTAGGGCGCATCCATCACGCTTATCTCTTTTCCGGCACCCGCGGGGTAGGTAAAACCTCCATTGCGCGCCTGCTGGCAAAAGGGTTGAACTGTGAAACCGGCATTACCGCCACGCCGTGCGGCGTGTGCGACAACTGCCGTGAAATAGAGCAGGGGCGCTTCGTCGATCTGATAGAGATCGATGCCGCCTCGCGGACGAAAGTCGAAGATACCCGCGATCTGCTGGACAACGTTCAGTACGCGCCGGCCCGTGGCCGCTTCAAAGTCTACCTGATCGATGAAGTCCACATGCTGTCGCGCCACAGCTTCAACGCGTTGTTAAAGACGCTGGAGGAGCCGCCCGCGCACGTCAAATTCCTGCTGGCCACCACCGATCCGCAAAAGCTGCCGGTGACGATCCTGTCGCGCTGCCTTCAGTTCCATCTGAAGGCGCTGGACGTCGAGCAGATCCGCCATCAGCTTGAGCATATCCTCGGCGAAGAGCAGATTGCCTTTGAAGCCCGCGCGCTGCAGCTGCTGTCGCGCGCGGCGGACGGCAGCCTGCGTGACGCCCTGAGCCTCACCGATCAGGCCATTGCCAGCGGCGATGGTCGCCTGACGACGGAGTCGGTCAGCGCGATGCTTGGCACCCTGGACGACGACCAGGCGCTCTCATTAATTGAGGCGCTGGTAGCCGCCGACGGCGAGCGGGTGATGGCCGGCGTTAACGAGGCCGCGTCGCGCGGCGTAGAGTGGGAGGCGCTGCTGGTCGAGATGCAGAGCCTGCTGCACCGCATCGCGATGGTACAGCTGTCGCCCTCGGCGCTGGGCGCCGATATGGCCGCGATAGAGCAGCGCATGCGTGAGCTTGCGCGCACCGTCCCGCCTGCCGATGTACAGCTATACTATCAGACGCTGCTGATTGGCCGTAAAGAGCTGCCCTATGCCCCTGACCGGCGCATGGGCGTTGAGATGACCCTGCTGCGCGCGCTGGCTTTCCATCCGCATAAGCCGCTGCCCGAACCGGAGGTCCGGCGGGTGCCGACCATAGCCGCCGCACCGCAGCAGGCCGCAGCGGCGCCGCCGGTTCAACCACCGCCGCCGCAGAATTTGCCGCAGAACACCAGTCAGGTGCTGGCGGCGCGGAGCCATCTGCAGCGTAATCAGGGAGCACCCAGCCCAAAAAAGAGTGAACCGGCAGCCGCATCACGCGCGCGGCCGGTGAATAACTCTGCGCTGGAGCGTCTGAGTTCGATTACCGAGCGCGTGCAGGCACGACCTGCTGCAGCGGCGCTGGAGCAGGCCCCGGCGAAGAAAGAAGCCTATCGCTGGAAATCGACGACCGTCGTCGAAACGGTGAAGGAAGAAGTCGCCACGCCGAAGGCGCTGAAGAAAGCGCTGGAGCATGAGAAAACCCCGGAGCTGGCGGCAAAGCTTGCCGTTGAAGCGGTCGAACGCGATAGCTGGGCGGCGGAAGTTAACCAGCTTGCGGTGCCGAAGCTGGTCGAGCAGGTGGCGCTCAACGCATGGAAAGAGCAGGACGGTAACCGTATCTGCCTGCATCTGCGGCCGAGCCAGCGGCATCTCAACTCCGCTGGCGCGCAGCAAAAGCTGGCGGAAGCGCTCGGCGTTTTATACGGCGCAGCGGTTGAACTGACCATCGTGGAAGACGATAATCCCGCGATGCGCACGCCGCTGGAGTGGCGGCAGGCAATTTATGAAGAGAAGCTCACGCAGGCGCGTGAAGCGATTATTGCGGATAACAACATCCAGACGCTGCGCCGGTTCTTCGATGCAGACCTGGATGAAGAGAGTATTCGCCCCATTTGATGACAAGTTCGACTTGCCATCATCATCCTTAACGATGACTTACTGAGAGAGAAGCCTATGTTTGGTGGAAAAGGCGGCCTGGGTAACCTGATGAAGCAGGCCCAGCAGATGCAGGACAAAATGCAGCAGATGCAGGAAGAGATTGCCAGGCTGGAAGTGACCGGTGAATCCGGCGCAGGACTGGTTAAAGTCACCATCAACGGCGCGCACAACTGCCGTCGCGTGGAGATCGACCCAAGCCTGCTGGAAGATGACAAAGATATGCTGGAAGACCTCGTGGCTGCGGCCTTCAACGACGCGGCGCGCCGCATTGAAGAGACCCAGAAAGAGAAAATGGCCTCCGTCTCTTCCGGTATGCAGCTGCCGCCTGGCTTTAAGATGCCGTTCTGATGCAAACCAGCCCGCTGTTAACTCAGCTTATGGAAGCACTGCGCTGCCTACCGGGCGTTGGCCCGAAGTCGGCGCAGCGTATGGCGTTTACGCTACTTCAGCGCGATCGTAGCGGCGGGATGCGTCTGGCGCAGTCATTGACGCGCGCCATGTCGGAAATCGGCCACTGTGCCGATTGCCGCACCTTCACCGAGCAGGAGGTGTGCAATATTTGCAGCAATCCGCGCCGCCGGGAGAACGGGCAGATCTGCGTGGTGGAGAGTCCTGCGGACATCTACGCCATCGAGCAGACCGGGCAGTTTTCCGGCCGCTACTTCGTCCTGATGGGCCACCTGTCGCCGCTTGACGGCATCGGCCCGGATGACATCGGGCTTGACCGCCTGGAGCAGCGGCTGCGTGACGAATCGATGCAGGAAGTGATCCTCGCCACCAACCCCACGGTGGAAGGCGAAGCGACCGCGAACTACATTGCCGAACTCTGCGCGCAGTACGGCGTCGAGGCCAGCCGCATCGCCCACGGCGTGCCGGTTGGCGGCGAGCTGGAGATGGTTGACGGCACCACGCTGTCGCACTCCCTCGCCGGACGGCATAAGATCCGGCTTTAGTCCGACATTCAGGCTGCTGGCGCGCGTCGCCCGCAGCCTGAATTATTTCGCGCATTCGGCATTTTTCGCCGCCGTTGCTTGAAAAATTTTCCCGTCGTCCCCATCTCACACTCAACGGTTTTTTTACCATTAAACATGGCATTGTTGAGGTTAAGCTAGATGAAAGGACAAGAAACTCGCGGTTTTCAGTCAGAAGTAAAACAGCTTCTGCACCTGATGATCCACTCTCTCTATTCCAATAAAGAAATCTTCCTGCGCGAGCTTATTTCCAACGCCTCCGATGCGGCCGACAAGCTGCGCTTTCGCGCGCTGTCGCAGCCGGATCTCTACGAGGGCGACGGCGAGCTGCGCGTACGGGTCTCTTTTAACAAAGACGACCGCACTCTGACCATCGCCGACAACGGCATCGGGATGAATCGCGACGAGGTTATCGATCATCTCGGGACGATTGCCAAATCCGGCACCAAATCGTTCCTCGAGTCGATGGGCTCCGATCAGGCCAAAGACAGCCAGCTGATCGGTCAATTTGGCGTCGGCTTCTACTCCGCGTTTATCGTTGCTGATAAGGTCACCGTACGCACGCGTGCCGCGGGCGACAGCGCCGAAAACGGCGTATTCTGGGAGTCCGCCGGTGAAGGTGACTACACCGTTGCCGACATCACCAAGGCCGATCGCGGGACCGAGATCACTCTGCATCTGCGCGAAGGCGAGGATGATTTCCTCAACGACTGGCGCGTGCGCTCGATCATCAGCAAATACTCCGACCATATCGCGCTGCCGGTAGAGATTGAAAAACAGGAAGAAGTTGACGGTGAAACCGTTATCTCCTGGGAGAAAATCAACAAGGCGCAGGCGCTGTGGACGCGCAATAAGTCGGAAATTAAAGACGACGAGTACCACGAGTTCTATAAGCACATTGCCCACGACTATAGCGATCCGCTGACCTGGAGCCACAACCGCGTTGAAGGGAAGCAGGAGTATACCAGCCTGCTGTATATCCCGTCCCAGGCGCCGTGGGATATGTGGAACCGCGATCATAAACATGGCCTGAAGCTGTACGTTCAGCGCGTCTTCATCATGGACGACGCCGAGCAGTTCATGCCTAACTACCTGCGCTTCGTCCGCGGCCTCGTTGATTCCAACGACCTGCCGCTGAACGTATCGCGCGAAATCCTGCAGGATAGCAGCGTCACCCGCAACCTGCGCAGCGCGCTGAGCAAGCGCGTGCTGCAGATGCTGGAAAAGCTGGCGAAAGACGATGGTGAAAAATATCAGACCTTCTGGCAGCAGTTCGGCCTGGCGCTGAAAGAGGGCCCGGCGGAAGACGCTGCGAACCAGCAGACCATTGCTAAGCTGCTGCGCTTCGCCAGCACGCATACCGACTCCGCCGCCCAGACCGTGTCGCTGGAAGAGTACGTCTCCCGCATGAAAGAAGGGCAGGAGAAGATTTACTACATCACCGCCGACAGCTACGCCGCCGCGAAGAGCAGCCCGCACCTCGAGCTGCTGCGTAAGAAAGGCATCGAAGTGCTGCTGCTCTCTGACCGCATTGACGAGTGGATGATGAGCTATTTGACCGAGTTCGACGGCAAGGCGTTCCAGTCGGTAGCCAAAACCGACGAGTCGCTGGATAAGCTGGCGGATGAAGTCGATGAAAGCACCAAAGAGGCCGAAAAGGCGCTGGAGCCGTTCGTTGACCGCGTGAAAACGCTGCTGGGCGAGCGGGTGAAAGAGGTTCGTCTGACCCACCGTCTGACCGATACGCCGGCCATCGTCACCACCGATGCGGATGAGATGAGCACCCAGATGGCGAAGCTGTTCGCCGCTGCGGGCCAGGCGGCGCCGGAAGTGAAGTACATCTTTGAACTGAACCCGGCTCATCAGCTGGTTAAACGCGCCGCGGATACCCAGGATGATGCTCAGTTTGGCGAATGGGTTGAGCTGCTGCTCGATCAGGCGCTGCTGGCCGAGCGCGGTACGCTGGAAGATCCTAACCAGTTTATCCGCCGCATGAACCAGCTGCTGGCATCCTAACTCCTGCCCTCAATACCCTCTCCCGAAACGGGGGAGGGTATCTGCATCAAACCTTCCGAAATACCCTCTTCAGCCAAAATAAACTGACCATTAACCGTTTCAGCCGTTCTGCCTTCCTTGAGCCATCTGCGTTCTGGTGGTATGGTTTAGCGTTTTTGAAAAATAGAATCGACTTTTGAGGGGATTTTCGTAATGCGTATTATTCTGCTTGGCGCTCCGGGCGCGGGTAAAGGAACTCAGGCTCAGTTCATCATGGAGAAATACGGTATTCCGCAAATCTCTACCGGTGATATGCTGCGCGCGGCTGTGAAATCTGGCTCTGAGCTGGGTAAGCAAGCCAAAGACATTATGGACGCCGGCAAGCTGGTGACCGATGAGCTGGTGATTGCGCTGGTGAAAGAGCGTATTACCCAGGAAGATTGCCGCAACGGTTTCCTGCTCGACGGCTTCCCGCGCACCATTCCTCAGGCTGACGCCATGAAAGAAGCGGGCATCGCCGTCGATTACGTCCTTGAGTTTGACGTACCGGACGAGCTGATCGTCGATCGCATCATCGGTCGCCGCGTCCACGCCGCTTCCGGCCGCGTTTACCACATCAAATTCAACCCGCCGAAGGTTGAAGGCAAAGACGACGTGACCGGCGAAGAGCTGAGCACCCGTAAAGACGATCAGGAAGAGACCGTGCGTAAGCGCCTGGTGGAATACCATCAGATGACCGCGCCGCTGATCGGCTACTACCAGAAAGAAGCGCAGGCGGGCAACACCCAATACGCCAAAGTTGACGGCACCAAAGCCGTGGCTGAAGTTCGCGTTGAGCTGGAAAAAATCCTCGGCTAATCCCGTGCGTTCTCATCCCGTCATTACGGGGTGAGAACACCTCTCATTCTACCTTTTTCTATGATTGGTTCCGTTTAGCGCCATTTCAGCTACAATTGGCTGCGATTCAAATGGTTAAGAGGCGGTAATGCATCAGACGAAAACAGGTATCTTGCTGGCCAATTTAGGCACTCCCGATGCGCCCACGCCCGACGCGGTGAAGCGCTATCTGCGACAATTTCTGAGCGACAAACGGGTCGTTGATACGCCTCGTCTGCTGTGGTGGCCGCTGCTGCGCGGCGCGATCCTCCCTCTGCGCTCCCCGAGGGTGGCGAAGCTTTACCAGGCGGTATGGATGGAAGAGGGCTCGCCGCTGATGGTCTACAGCCGTCAGCAGCAGCAGGCGCTGGCCGCCCGACTGCCGGAAACGCCGGTGGCGCTGGGGATGAGCTACGGTTCGCCTGCGCTTGAAAGCGCCGTGGACGAGCTGCTGGCCCAGGGCGTTGACCATATCGTGGTGCTGCCGCTCTATCCCCAGTACTCCTGTTCCACCGTAGCGGCGGTATGGGACGAGCTGGCGCGGATCCTCGGCAAAAAGCGGGCGATCCCGGGTGTCTCCTTTATCCGTGATTATGCCGACGACGTGGACTACATTGCGGCGCTCGCCGCCAGCGTTCGCGCTTCGTTTGCCGAACACGGCGAGCCGGACGTGCTGCTGCTCTCCTATCACGGTATTCCGCAGCGCTACGCTCGCGAAGGGGATGTCTACCCGCAGCGCTGCCGCGATACCACCCGTGAGCTGGTCTCCGCGCTGGATCTCTCTCCCGACCGGGTGATGATGACCTACCAGTCGCGCTTTGGCCGCGAGCCGTGGCTGACTCCGTATACCGACGAGACGCTGAAAATGCTGGGCGAGCAGGGCGTGAAGCACGTCCAGGTTATCTGTCCTGGATTTTCCGCCGACTGCCTGGAGACGCTGGAAGAGATTGCCGTGCAGAACCGCGAGTTCTTCCTCGAGGCCGGCGGGCAGAAATATGAATATATTCCCGCTCTCAACGCCGACGCTGCGCATATTGAAATGATGGTTAACCTGACGGCAGCGTATCGCTAATCGCGTGCGGCGCGGGGAATATGCTACTATTCCCCGCCTGTCCACTGCCACTAAACCACCACTATGAAATTTCCCGGTAAACGCAAATCTAAACACTACTTCCCCGTCAACGCCCGCGATCCGCTGCTGCAGCAAATTCAGCCGGAAAATGAATCCGCTATCTCCTGGGTGGTCGGCATCGACCAGACGCTGGTAGATATCGAAGCGAAAGTGGATGAGGCGTTTATCGAGCGCTACGGCCTGAGCGCCGGACATTCGCTGGTGATTGAAGATGATATCGCCGAGGCGCTTTATCAGGATCTGCTGCATAACGATCTTATCACCCACCAGTTTGCCGGTGGCACCATCGGCAATACCATGCACAACTATTCGGTGCTGGCGGACGATCGCTCGGTGCTGCTTGGCGTGATGTGCAGCAATATCGACATCGGCGGCTACGCCTATCGCTATCTTTGTAATACCTCCAGCCGTACCGATCTTAACTATCTTCAGGGCGTGGACGGGGCGATCGGCCGCTGCTTCACCCTGATCGGCGACTCCGGCGAACGCACCTTCGCCATCAGCCCTGGGCACATGAATAAGCTGCGTCCGGAAAGTATCCCGGAAGAGGTGATTGCCGGCGCCTCAGCGCTGGTCCTGACCTCTTATCTGGTGCGCTGCAAGCCCGGCGAACCGATGCCGGATGCCACGATGAAAGCGATTGAGTATGCGAAAAAACACGACGTGCCGGTGGTGCTGACGCTGGGCACCAAATACGTCATTGCCGACAACCCGCAGTGGTGGAAGGACTTCCTGAAGGAAAATGTCTCGATTCTGGCGATGAACGAAGAAGAGGCCGAGGCGCTGACCGGGCTTGCCGATCCGCTGCTGGCCTCGGATAAGGCGCTGGAGTGGGTGGATCTGGTGCTATGCACCGCCGGGCCTGCGGGCCTGTATATGGCCAGCTTCACCGAAGACGAGGCGAAACGCAAAACCCAGCACCCGCTGCTGCCGGGAGCCATTGCCGAGTTTAATCAGTACGAGTTCAGCCGCGCGATGCGCCATCAGGATTGTCAAAACCCGCTGCGTATTTACTCCCACATCGCCCCGTACATGGGCGGGCCTGAGAAAATCATGAATACCAACGGTGCCGGCGACGGCGCGCTGGCGGCGCTGCTGCACGATATCACGGCCAACAACTACCACCGCAATAACGTCCCCAACTCCAGCAAGCACAAGTGCAAGTGGCTGACCTACTCATCCCTGGCGCAGGTGTGCAAGTACGCGAACCGCGTGAGCTATCAGGTACTGAATCAGCACTCGCCGCGTTTAACCCGCGGGCTGCCGGAGCGGGAAGACAGCCTCGAAGAGGCGTACTGGGAGCGCTAGGCGCGTTTCCCTCGCCGCAGGGGGAGGGAAACCGTTAGACGGACAGGAGCGCCCTCAGCCGAGGCGAGAGGGCGTCAGAGCCTAGCCGGTGACCACTTCACCCGCCGGCGGCGTTTCCAGCAGCAGCAGCATGGCGCGGGCGATTTCGCGCTCGCCCATGACCACCTGGTTCGCGCCGCGTTCGACAATATAGTCCACTTCGTCATCATAGTGCGCGCGGGCGATAATCTCGATGTTCGGGCACTTCTCGCGCGCAGAGGCCACAATTTCTCCCGCCTCGTAGCCGTTAGGGATGGTCAGAAGCAGCCAGCGGGCGCAGTCCAGATGCGCCAGATTCATAATCTCTTCGTTTGCCGCATTGCCCAGCACCGCGCGGATGCCGCGTTCGCGCAGCTCGTCCACGCGGGTGCGTGACGTTTCGATAACCACCAGCGGAATACCCTGCGCCATCAGCTTCTCGCCGAGCAGGCTGCCGACGCGGCCAAAGCCGACCAGCAGCGCGTGATTGCAGATATCGACCGGAATTTGCTTCTCTTCTTCCAGCACCTCTTCGAGGGTTTGCTCATCGAGGGTTTCGGTTTTATCGAGGTATTTCTCCAGCAGCGCGAACAGCACCGGGTTGAGCATAATGGAGATAATCGCCCCGGCAAGCACCAGGTTTTGCCCGGCCTGCGGCAGCAGATCCAGCGCCATACCGAGGCCGGCGAGGATAAAGGCGAACTCGCCGATTTGCGCCAGGCTGGCGGCGATGGTCAGCGCGGTGCGCGGAGAGTGGCCGAACATCCGCACGAGGAAGTAGGCCACCACCGATTTACCGAAGATGATAATCGCCAGCGTTGCCAGCACCGCCAGCGGCTGCTCCAGCAGGATCATCGGGTCGAACAGCATGCCAACGGAAACAAAGAACAGTACCGCGAACGCGTCGCGAAGCGGCAGCGTATCGTGGGCGGCGCGGTGGCTGAGTTCGGATTCGTTGAGCACCATGCCGGCGAAAAAGGCGCCGAGGGCAAAGGAGACGTCAAACAACTCAACCGCGCCGAAGGCAATGCCGAGCGCCAGCGCCAGCACCGAAAGCGTAAACAGTTCGCGCGAGCCGGTCGCGGCGCTGCGCGACAAAATCCACGGCACCAGGCGGCGGCCAACCAGCATCATAATGGCGATAAAGGCGACGACTTTACCGATGGTGATGCCCATATCCACGGCCAGCGACGCCAGGCCGACGTCGCCTTTTTCCGTCATTCCGGCGACGGCGGGCAGCAGGACCAGCGTCAGCACCATCACTAAATCTTCGACGATGAGCCAGCCGATGGCGATTTGCCCTCGCTGGCTATCAATAAGCTGGCGTTCTTCCAACGCGCGCAGCAGCACCACGGTACTGGCGGTAGAAAGACACAGGCCAAAAACGATACCGGTCATAAGCGACCAGCCCAGCATCGCTGAAAGCGCCATACCTAGCAGCGTTGCCACGCCTATCTGGGCAATCGCGCCGGGGATGGCTATCGACTTTACCGCCATTAAATCTTTTAAAGAGAAATGCAGACCGACGCCGAACATCAGCAAAATGACCCCAAGCTCGGCCAGCTCTGGCGCCAGCTTGGTATCAGCAACAAAACCCGGGGTAAAAGGGCCGGAGAGTACGCCCGCTAACAGGTAGCCCACCAGTGGAGAAATACGTAGCTTATTGGCGATCATGCCAAAAATAAAAGCGAGGACCAGCCCGCCGACAATGGTGGTGATAAGCGGTGTTGCGTGGTGCATTCCGTCTCCTTGCATGTGGTGAGCCAATCCATTTTCGGTATTAAGCACCTCATCCTTCAGGCTGCCTCGGCGTTAGCTTCGCGCGTTCATCCTGCTCGCGGCCCTGATGCAACTCGAATGGTATGGTGCATAAACCTAAAAAACCGAGTAATAGTTTATGACACTTTTAGCCGTTTTGTTTATGAATAATTATTGAATTATGCTGAAAACTGGAATTAGCCCGCAAAAAAGCACAGATCGGAAAACAGGGGCAGGTAATGCCGGGCGATCCTGATGGGGTAAGGGGTGACGGTAGCCAAAGTTTCACTTTGGCTACCGTATAATCACGCTTTTTGATGATTGTTAGGGAGGAATATCGTCAATATGCCGAGCAGAGGCAGGAAAGCGCAGATTTTATAGACCAGCTCGATACTGGTGTGATCGGCTAACAGCCCCAGCACCGCGGCTCCCAGGCCGCCCATTCCGAATGCAAAGCCGAAGAACAGGCCGGAAACCATGCCAATTCGGCCCGGTAATAGCTCCTGGGCGTAAACCAGAATGGCAGAAAACGCCGATGCGAGGATAAAACCAATTATCATGGTCAAAATCCCCGTCCACTCGAGGGTGGCATAGGGTAAAATAAGGGTAAACGGCGCTACGCCAAGGATAGAGCCCCAAATTACGTATTTCCGCCCGATTTTATCGCCGACAGGCCCGCCAATAACCGTTCCTGCGGCAACCGCGAACAGGAAGATAAACAGGTGAATCTGCGCGTTTTGGATCGATAAGCCAAACTTATCCATCAGATAAAAGGTGTAATAGCTGCTAATGCTCGCCATATAGAAGTATTTCGAGAAAATAAGCATCAGCAGGATGCTTACCGCCAGAATAACTTTATTTTTGGGCAGCGGATTGGCGATGACGGCCTTAGGTTTACCTTTGTTCATCCGATGCTGCGCGGCGTACCAGCGGCTGATTTGCGACAGCACAACGATAGCCAGCAGCGCGGCCAGCACGAACCAGGCAACGTTGCCTTTGCCGTAAGGGGCAATGATGACCGCCGCCAGCAGCGGGCCCAGCGAGCTGCCAAAGTTTCCGCCAACCTGGAACAGCGACTGCGCCAGGCCGTGGCGTCCGCCGGAGGCCATGCGCGCCACGCGAGAAGATTCCGGATGGAAGACCGAGGAGCCGGTACCGACCAGCGCGGCGGCCAGCAGCACTGTGCCAAAGCTTCCCGCCAGCGCCAGCAGCACCAGCCCGCAGAGGGTAAAGCACATGCCAACGGGCAGCGACCACGGCATCGGGTGCTTATCGGTTATATAGCCCACCACCGGCTGCAGGAGCGAAGATGCGAGCTGGAAGGTAAGGGTGATCATGCCGATCTGCACAAAGGAGAGGGAGAACTCCGACTGTAGCAGCGGGTAGATCGCGAGGATCAGCGACTGGATCATATCGTTCAGCAGGTGGGAAAGGCTGATGGCCCCCAGAATGCGAAACGAGGTGCGTGCTTTTTGCGGCGGCGCAGCGGAGCCGGGTAAGGGTTGAGCGGTCTGATTCATTGCCATAGATTCACTTAAAGGTTCTTATTAGAGGATGCAGGTGGAATTATTATCTGACTAACATACCCGCGCCTAAGGTTTGAAGGAAGCCGCAATTCTGAAAACATATTTGTCTAATGGCTTAACTCGCTATACTTTCGGCACTTGTTATTAAATCAGGGAGTGAAAGATGCAATTTGTGAAACAGGGCGTGGCGCTGGCGTTATTGGCGGCGCTATCGCTGGGAAGCCTGTCGGCGCAGGCCTATGAGCAGGATAAAACCTATAAAATCACCATCCTGCATACCAACGATCATCACGGACATTTCTGGCGCAGCGATTACGGTGAATACGGCCTGTCGGCGCAAAAAACGCTGGTGGACGGTATTCGCAAAGAGGTTGCCAGCGAGGGCGGCAGCGTGCTGCTGCTATCCGGTGGCGATATTAATACCGGGGTTCCGGAGTCTGATTTACAGGATGCGGAGCCTGATTTTCGCGGCATGAACCTGGTGGGCTACGACGCGATGGCGGTGGGCAACCATGAGTTTGATAATCCGCTCAGCGTGCTGCGCCAGCAGGAGAAGTGGGCTAAATTCCCGTTCCTGTCGGCCAATATTTACCAGAAAAGCACCGGTGAGCGCCTGTTTAAGCCCTGGGCCCTGTTTAAGCGCGGCGGGCTGAATATCGCGGTGATTGGCCTGACGACGGACGATACGGCGAAAATTGGCAACCCGGAGTACTTCACCGATATTGAATTCCGCAACCCGGCGGAAGAAGCGAAGCTGGTGATTCAGGAGCTGCAGCAGAATGAAAAGCCGGACGTCATTCTGGCTACGACCCATATGGGCCATTATGACAACGGCGCTCACGGTTCGAATGCCCCGGGCGACGTGGAGATGGCGCGCAGCCTCCCTGCCGGAGCGCTGGCGATGATCGTCGGCGGCCATTCGCAGGACCCGGTATGCATGGCGGCGGAGAATAAAAAGCAGGTGGACTACGTTCCCGGTACGCCGTGCGCGCCGGACAGGCAAAACGGTATCTGGATAGTTCAGGCGCATGAATGGGGTAAATACGTGGGCCGCGCGGATTTTGAATTCCGCAACGGCGAAATGAAGCTGGTGCACTATCAGCTGATCCCGGTCAACCTGAAGAAAAAGGTGACCTACGACAACGGCCAGAGCGAACGCGTGCTCTATACGCCGCAGATCCCGGAAAACGCGCAGATGCTATCGCTGCTGACGCCGTTCCAGAATAAGGGCAAAGCGCAGCTGCAGGTGAAAATCGGCAGCGTCAACGGCCATCTTGAGGGCGATCGCAGCAAGGTGCGCTTCGTGCAGACCAACATGGGGCAGCTGCTGCTGGCGGCGCAGATGGCGCGCAGCGGCGCCGACTTTGCGGTGATGAGCGGCGGCGGTATTCGCGACTCCATCGAAGCCGGAGATATTACCTATAAAGACGTGATGAAGGTGCAGCCGTTCGGCAACGTGCTGGTGTATGTCGATATGAACGGCCAGGAGGTGACGGAGTATCTCACCGCAGTGGCGCAGATGAAGCCCGATTCCGGGGCCTATCCGCAGTTCGCCAACGTCAGCTTTGTGGCGAAAGACGGCAAGCTGAATGATTTGAAAATCAAAGGCCAGCCGGTCGATCCGACGAAAACCTACCGCATGGCGACCCTGAGCTTTAACGGCACCGGCGGCGACGGCTATCCGCATATCGACGCTAAGCCAGGCTACGTCAATACCGGCTTCATCGACGCCGAAGTGCTGAAGGAGTATATCCAGAAGAACTCCCCGCTGGACGCGGCGGCGTTTGAGCCGAAAGGCGAGGTGAGCTGGCAGTAACGGAACTGCGGCGCTCGCCGGGTCGTCAGTTTAGCCCGGCGAAGCGCAGCGCGATCCGGCTGCGAGGATTAATCGCGGCGGGCGATATCGGCGAACTTCGCATCCAGGATTTTCGCCAGATCGCTGGCCGCCAGCTCGATATCCAGCCCGCGCTTGCCGCCTGAGATATACATGGTGGCAAACTCCTGCGCCGGGGCGTCAATCACCGTCGGCAGGCGTTTTTTCTGTCCAAGCGGGCTGATGCCGCCGACCAGATAGCCGGTTACCCGCTGCGCCACCATCGGGTCGGCCATATCCACTTTCTTCGCGCCCAGGGCTTTGGCCACTTTTTTCAAATCCAGCTGACCAGCAACCGGGGTGACCGCGACGGCCAGATGCTTCATATCCCCGTTGAGCGCCACCAGCAGCGTTTTATAAACCCGATCGGCGTTCAGGCCGAGTTTGCGCACCACTTCGTCGCCGAAATTGGTTTCGCCGGGATCGTGATCGTAGCTGTGGATCGTAAAAGCAATTTTGTTTTTTTCGAGTAACTTAACGGCGGGAGTCATCGCTATCCTTCTTACCAACCGATCTAATGTACTATAAGGACTTCCCCGGCATGTCAAAGCCGGTATTTATGGTTTCTGTCTGCTCTTCAGTAAAAATAAAGGGGAGAGACTGCGGTACTATAAACGGCCATGATGAATCGTCATCGATTCGGGCCCTGATGAAAGACGCGCGTGAGGTTCTTGTTCGTTAAGCGGATACGTATATCCTGTACAATAGCCAGATAGGCCTCACGGGGTCTAACCCTTTATCATCAACGAATTGCAGGTCAGATGGTTATACAGCTTCGAGCTTTAGTTGACTGAGTACAGCCGGAAATCATCACCGTAATGTAGTGATGCCCAACACAGCCGCGCATTTTTGGCGGCGATGGCCACAACAGCCCGCCAGTACCCTCTGCGCTCAACCAACATACAAACCCAACGGCTGAATGAGTCAGTCCTTTTCCCGGCGCCAATAAGCACTGAACGAGCCCCCTGAACCAGAAGCGTTCGCAGATACGAATCACCGGCTTTTGTGATCCTGCCGAGTTTCGACTTTCCCCCGCTGCTGTATTGTGATGGCGTCAGCCCCAGCCAGGCTGCCAGTTGACGTCCATTTTTAAAATCATGTGCATTACCGATACTGGCGACCAGTGCACAGGCCGTTGTGGGACCAACGCCCTTTAGCTCCATCAGCCGCTGACTGCGATGATCTGTTTTGGCTATGTGGGACAAAATTCGGTCATATTCAGTGATGTTAGCTTCAATGCGATCAACGTGTTCCATCAAATCATCAACACATTGCTGAACCTGAAGCGGTAAAGAGCTCTTCTGCACAGAAACCATGTGGCGCAGGGCATCAGCACTTTGTGGCGCGATGACACCGAATTCAGATATCAATCCTCGCAGACGATTATACGTTGCTGTTTTCTCTTCGATAAAACCCTGACGGGTACGATGTAAACACTGCATGGCCTGCTGGCTTTCGTCTTTCACTGGTACGAACCGCATATGCGGACGACGAACAGCTTCACAGATAGCCTGAGCATCAGCTGCATCATTTTTTCCTGATTTTCCGGCCATACGATAAGGCGATACAAACTTAGCAGCCATCAGACGTGGCTCATGACCATACTGCCGAAACAATCTTGCCCAGTAGTGAGCCCCGGAGCATGCTTCCATCCCGATAACACAGGGAGGCAAACTTGCAATTAACTCAGGAAGTGCAGCACGCGATACTTTAGGCTTAACCAGAACAGTTCTACCATTTTGATCAACACCGTGAACAGCAAACACATTTTTAGCAAGATCGATACCGACAGTCGTGATAGTCATAACGAATTCCTCCGGGACGATGTGTACCCCATGATTGCACAAGAGTTAATCAGGCGCATAATCAGGGGAAGTCCCTTCCATTCGTTAAGCATACGCCTGATGATTGTGTAAAAAATAGTACCATCTTGCGCAATAGTATTGGCAGTGATGGTCACTTTGAGCGACAATCGAACGATCCGAGGTGCGAATCTCGGGATAATAATAATGATGAAATTCCTCTTTGACGGGCCAATAGAAATATTGGCCATTTTTTTACGTCAGCATATCAGGCAGGTTCCCTTCACCGTATAAATGCAGCGCGCCGACGGCGACAACGTAGCGCCCCGGAGGCAGAGCCAGCAGCGTCTCGCGCCAGGCGAGGTTGCGCTGATGCATCAGAACATCGTACAGCGACTGGCTAAAGGTCGTGGGTAGCGAGGTGGCCCCTTTTGCCGGCGGCTGCTCCAGCCACCAGCCGATCATCACCTGCAGAAGACGGGCGTTGGTTCGCCAGTGGGTCAGCGTGTCTTCCAGCAGCGCCAGCCCGCCGTCGGGTAAATCGCGCAGCAGCGCAATCTGGCTATCGGTCCCCTCCAGCTCCATCACCCGCACGCGGCTTTCGCGCGCCGCCATCAGCAGCTGATAATCAATCCCGTAATCCGGACGAAGCCCCAGCTTTTGCGCCTGGGTCGCCTGCAGCACCATGGCAACCTGCCACAGCGGCTGGCTGTCGAAAAGGGCGGTTGCCAGCCCCAGCTCCGCGGCGCGGGCTTCCAGCTCCACGAGCTGTTCGGGACTCAGGCGCCCGGCCAGCGGCGGATAAGAGGGGAGGTTGCTGAAGGGCGTTTCGTTCCCGGTAATATCGGCTTCCACAATCAGCGCATCGGCCTGGCGAATTTTTTTCAGCAGCCTGGCCGGGGGCGGCGCCATATCGCGGGTGCCCATATGAATGCTGCCGACGAGGTGCAGATAGCGTCCGCCGGGGAGGGTAACATCCAGCGCCGGCCAGGAATAAGACGGGCCAACGGCGGCTCGCCACAGCATTTTTATTCGGTTTAACAGGCCCATACGCGCTCCGCAAAGTGAAGAACTCATGCTAGCGCGCGCGGCCTGAGGGTGCAAGCGTGGGCGGGAGGATCGGCGTGCGATAGCCCGGACAGGGCGTGATGCCGCTGTCCGGGAAAGGATCCGGTGCTGATTCGCGCGAGGGGCTACTCTTTTGGTTTAAAACGCAGCAGCCGGTTGGCGTTGCTCACCACGGTAATGGAAGAGAGCGCCATCGCCGCCCCGGCAACCACCGGGTTGAGCAGCGTGCCGGTCAGCGGCCAGAGGATCCCGGCGGCAATCGGAATGCCCAGCGAGTTATAGACAAAGGCGCCCAGCAGGTTTTGCTTCATATTACGCAGCGTGGCCTTTGCAATCGCCAGCGCGTCGGCGACGCCGTTGAGGCTATGGCGCATCAGGGTAATCGCCGCCGTTTCAATGGCGACGTCGCTGCCACCGCCCATCGCAATGCCGACATCGGCCTGCGCCAGCGCCGGGGCGTCGTTAATGCCATCGCCGACCATCGCGACCTGGTGGCCCTGGCTTTGCAGACGCTTGATGGCATCGGCTTTACCGTCCGGCAGGACGCCGGCAATCACCTCATCGATACCCGCCTCTTTGGCGATGGCGTTGGCCGTAACCGGGTTATCCCCGGTGAGCATCACCAGACGGTAGCCCTGGCGATGCAGGCGGGCCAGCGCCGCCACGCTGTCGCTGCGCAGCGGGTCGCGGATGGCGATCAGCGCGGCAACCTCGCCGTCTACCGCCAGCAGCACCGGCGTGGCGCCCTGCGCGGCCTGAGCGTTGAGGTCACTTTCCGCCGCGTCGGTGGCAATATTCTGCTCGTTGAGCAGCGCCTGGTTACCGAGCAGGAGACGATGGCCGTCGGCTTCACCGCTCACCCCCAGCCCGCGAAGGGTACGGAAGTTGCCGACCGTTAGCAGCGCGCTCTCCGCCGCTTTGTCGAGGATCGCCCGCGCCAGGGGGTGGCTGGAGCCCTGTTCCAGCGCGGCGGCCAGGCGTAAAGCGGCCGCCTCATCGATAGCTGTAAAGGTTTTCACCGCCACAACCTGCGGCTTTCCTTCGGTCAGGGTCCCGGTTTTATCGAATACGACGGTATCCAGCTGGCTGGCGCGCTGCAGCGCATCGGCGTCGCGCACCAGCACGCCGTACTCTGCCGCCCGCCCGACGCCGGAAATAATCGACATCGGCGTAGCCAGGCCCAGCGCGCAGGGGCAGGCGATAATCAGCACCGTGGTGGCGATGATCAGGGTATAGACGATTTGCGGCGCCGGGCCGAAGAAGTACCAGATTGCCGCGCTGAACAGCGCAATGACCACCACCGTCGGGACGAAGACGGCGGAAATTTTGTCCGCCAGCTGGCCGATTTCTGGCTTACTGCTCTGCGCCTGGCGCACCATACGGATAATTCGCGCCAGCGTGGTCTGGCTCCCTACGGCGCTGGCGGTAAACAGGACGCTGCCGTCCTGCACAACCGTCCCGGCGTGCAGGGGATCTCCGCCGCTTTTCTGCTGCGGGATCGGTTCGCCGGTCAGCATGGCTTCATCCAGCCAGGCCTCGCCCTGAGAGATGATGCCGTCAACCGGCACCCGGTCGCCGGTGGTCAGACGCAGGGTCATGCCGGGCATAACGTCGGCCAGGGGGACGCTTTTTTCGCCCTCGGGCGTGACTACGCGTGCCGACGGCGGCGTCAGATCGAGCAGCTTTTCCAGCGCCCGGGAAGAGCGCTGCCGGGCGCGGGCTTCCAGCATATGGCCGAGGTTAATCAGGCCGATAATCATGGCGCTGGCTTCATAGTAGAGGTGGCGGGCTTCCATCGGGAACCACTGCGGCCACAGGTTGACGCTCATCGAGTAGAGCCAGGCGACCCCGGTGCCCAGCGCCACCAGCGTATCCATGGTGGCGGTGGCGTTTCTCAGGCTTTTCCAGGCGCTGCGGTAGAAGTGGCCGCCGGCAAAGACCATCACCGCCAGGGTGATAAGCCCGATAGCCAGCCACAGCGAGCGGTTGTCGTCGGTGACCATCATGTTGTCACCGAACATTCCCCACACCATCACCGGAACGCCCACCAGCAGGGCGACGATCGCCTGCCAGCGAAAGCGTTTCATGGTGGCGATGGCGGTTTCCTGCTGGCGCTCGCGGCGCTCCAGGTCATCTTCGATAGCCTCGGCGCCGTAGCCTGCCTTCTCCACCGCCTGCACTAATTCTGCGGCGGACGCGCTGCCCATGACCAGCGCAGTGCGTTCCGCCAGGTTTACCCGCGCCTGCGCGACGCCCGGTACCGCGGCAAGCGCCTTCTGGACCCGGGAAACGCAGCTGGCGCAGCTCATGCCGTTGATCAGCAGCTGTTGGCTGTCATCGCTATCATGGGCTGCCGGAAGCGCAGGAGAGGCCGCTGTCAGTGCTTCCGACGGGAGTGTTGATTCCGCCAGCGGTTTAGCCTTTGGGTGGCTGAGCTCCGCACCGTATCCGGCTTTCTGAATCGTGTCGATGAGCGCTTCAGCGCTGGCGCTACCGGTGACGTGGGCTTCGGTCGTGGTGACCTCCGCCAGCTCAACGTCAGGACGCTGCTCCAGGCTCTCTTTTACGCGTTTGACGCAGTGGCCGCAGGTGAGGCCATCGAGCGTCAGGTCGATGGTTTGTGACATAACAAACTCCTTTATTACGTGGATGAGCTGACTGTGATAAAGGTTAAACCTTCCAGCAAGGGGAAGGTCAAGGCGGTTTTCGTCAATGCGGCAAAAAGACGCCGGCTACGGGGGCGCTTCGACCGGGGAACCCTGAGCTTAATAATCAAGAACGATCAGCGGCGTTTGATTTTCAGACTCTTTAATTACCGTGATATCCGCGCCGTAGAGGTCTTTCAGCGCCCGCTGCTGCATAACCGCCTGCGGGCTGCCGCTATCGACGACGCGCCCCTTATCCATCAGCACCACGCGGTCGGCATAGCGGGCGGCGAGATTAAGATCGTGCAGGACGCAGCAGACGTTGAACTGCCGCTCGCGCACCAGCCGGCGCAGCAGGCGGAAAAGATGCTGCTGGTGGTGAATATCGAGGGCGGAAGTGGGCTCATCCAGAAACAGCCATTTGGGCGACGGGATCGGCTCCCAGAGCTGCACCAGCAGACGCGCCAGCTGTACCCGCTGCTGCTCGCCGCCGGAGAGCTGTCGATAGTCGCGGGCGGCCAGCTCGCGGCAGTCGCACAGCGCCATAATGCGATCCGTTTCATCATGGGAGCCGCGCGTCCGCCAGGGATGCCTTCCCATGCGGATCACCTCCTGTACGCTGAACGGAAACGCCATATGGCCGTTCTGCCGCATCACGGCGCGGGTTTTCGCCAGCTCGGTTATCGACCACGCCTCCAGCGGCGTACCCAGCAGGGAACATCGCCCGCCGTGCGGCCGCAGATAGCCCGTGAGCTGGCGCAGCAGCGTCGATTTTCCGGCGCCGTTTGGGCCGAGAATGGCGACGATCTCCCCGCCGGGCAGCGTCAGAGAGACGTTATCGGTCAGGCGACGTCCCTGCAGGGTATAAACCAGATTTTCGGCCAGAATCATGCTGACCTCCGGCCGCGCAGGATCAGCCACAGAAAATAGGGGCCGCCGATCAGGCTGGTCAGCAGGCCGACGGGCATTTCCGCCGGCTGCACCAGCGTGCGGGCGAGGGTATCGGCCACCAGCAGCAGGCAGGCGCCGGCCAGGGTCGAGCAGGGGATAAGCCAGCGATGATCGGCCCCGGTGGTCATGCGGATCAGGTGCGGGACAACCAGACCAATAAAGCCGATAACGCCGCTCACCGACACCGCCGCGCCTACCAGCAGCGAGCTGAGCAGCAGCAGCTGCTGACGCTTACGGCTAACGTTAACGCCGAGATAGTGCGCCTCTTCATCACCCAGCTGCAGCAGGTTGAGCGTCCCGGCAAGAAACAGCGTGGTGACAATAGCCGGCAGAATAAACGAGCCGGCGACCAGCAGCGTAGGCCACTGCGCCTGGCCAAGATTGCCCATCATCCACAGCGTGAGCTGGCGCAGCTGCTGCTCGTCTCCGATGTAGCTCAGCACGCCTATCGCCGCTCCGCACAGCGCGTTGATGGCGATCCCGGCTAACAGGAGCTGCATCATGCCGCCGTGAGCGTGGCGCCGGCTGATGAGAAAAATCACCACGCAGACAGCCATACTGCCGGCGACGGCGAAAATCATCTGCTCGTACAGCGCCAAAACCACCGGAAATGAGAAAGGCAGAACGATCGCCACCCCCACCATCAGCGCGGAGCCGCTGCTGACGCCGAGCAGGCCGGGATCGGCCATTGGGTTACGAAACAGGCCCTGCATAATGACGCCAGCCGTCGCCAGCGCGCTGCCTACCAGGACCGCCAGCAGGACGCGGGGAAGGCGAATATTCAGCCAGATATCGCGGTATTCTTCGTTAAACAGCGCGCTGAAGCTGATGTTCAGCGCGCCCTGGCTGGCGCCAACCAGCACCAGCGCGACCAGCAGCAGCGAAAGGCCCGTCAGAACGCCGACGGAAGAGAGTGAATCCTTGAGCACGCAAAACTCCATTACGTCTTTGCGGCGCGGACGAGCCGCGCCGCGAGGGGATTACGCCGGCTTCAGGTCCGGCTCAATCAGGCTGTAGATCTGATTGTTGAGCGCCGGCGCGGCGGCCAGCTCGTGAATATGCGCGGCAACGTCCGCGCGCCTCACGAAACCGTGGCACTCCTGGTTCTGCAAGCGCTGCGCTTTACCGCTCGCCTCGCCGTTGAGCAGGCCGCCGGGGCGCAGGATGGCATAATCCAGGCCGCTGGTTTGCAGCCAGCTTTCCGCCAGGGTCTTTTCGCGCACCGCCTGACCGAACGCGGCTTTGGCGCGCGGGGATAAAAAGGGCCAGCTATCGCCGCAGCCCAGCGACGTCACCAGAATCATTTGCCCGATGCCCGCCGCCTCTGCCGCATCAATAACGGTCCTGTGCGCCAGGTAGTCCTCGGCGCCGCCCATGGAGGAGACGATCAGCGCATCCGCACCGGCGGCATGACAGGCGTCAGCCACCACGTCGGCATCGCAGGCGTCGCCGGCGAAAACCCGCACGCCTTTCGCCTCAAGGGCGGCAGCGGATTGCGGATTGCGCACCACCGCCAGCAGCGGACGCCGCTCCGCCAGCGCCAGTTCAAGCACCTTTGCGCCCGTGCCGCTGCCGCCGGCGCCAAAGATTAACCACGGCCTCATCAGGCGGTTTCCTTGAGGGAAGCGGCGAGGGCCCGGAAGGCGCTAACCTGGTCGGCGAGCAGCTGGCGATGCTCATCGCGGCCGAGGAAAATCTTGAACATCGCGCTACCTGCCTGGTTAAAGAAGAGAATCGACGCGGTATCCATGCCCATAAATTTACGTTCAATCAGCGCGATATGGCGGCAGTTTTCCGCTTTGATATGGCCCGTCATGCCCTTTTTGCCGCGCAGATTGAAATAGCCGTGGCGGTGGAATCCGGAAGGCAGTTCGCCGGTAAACTCGAGGATGACGTCGGCGGTATGGACCAGCGTGGTGACCTTGCCCCATTCGCTGACGGTTTCCCAGACGGCGTCAAAGCTTTCACCCGACACGAGGGTCGGAGAGGGGAGGTTTTGCACCACCTCCAGAAGGGAGGTTTGGTAACGATCGGCGATCGCTTCCAGGGTGCCGTCCGGCTCGGTTAGCAAAAATTCCGCTAAAGAAACATGGCTCATAAATCACTCCTGTTAGGGTTGCTCTACCGCAATGCGCGGCGCGTTAAGGTGTTGAATCAGCTCATCAAGAGACTGCAAAATATTGCTGGCCCAGAAGCGGCCTTCATTGGTCAACCGCAGGCAGGTTGAGGCGTCGCGGGTGAGCCCCGCCTGATGCCACTGGGCCAGCAGCGGGGCCAGCTCCCCGGCGCGCGGCGTCAGCTCATCCAGCGGCACGCGCGCTGTTTCCACGCCTGCCTGCAGCGTATGCCGCCACTGAAAGCCGCGCTCGGCGGCGCGCATCATCATCATCAGCGGCTTTTTCCCGTCGGCGATCGCTTCGTGCCAGGCCGTCAGGTTACGCTCCACCATCCACGAATAGCCGTTGACCGAGCCGCCCGCGCCGGAGCCCAGGGCCAGGCAGTCGGCCCCCTGTTTAATCAGCAGGTTGTAGAGGTTGCGTTCGCGGGTTGTGCGGGCCCAGTGGCTGTTGCTGATACAGCGCCAGCCCGCATCCTCCATGAAATCGCAGCCCTGGAGATAGAGATCGCGCCGCTCTGCCGGAGTGGGGACGGCGGTGCGTCCGTTTTCCACGGCTTTACCCAGCGGCGTGTTGGGCAGCAGATTAAGGGCGTAGAGATCGACGCCATCGAGCCCGATATCGCGGGCGATGCTGAGATCTTCCCCCCACAGCTTTGCGTCCTGACCGGGGAGGCCGAACAGCAGATCGCACACCACGGCCGCGCGATCCCGCCGCACCAGCCTCCGCATAAAGGCGGCGGCGGTGGGGCCGTCGGAGGTGCGGGCCATTTTCTTGCGCACCCTGCTGTTGAAGGACTGAATGCCGATGGAGAAGCGATTGGCGCCGGCGTCAAGGCAGGCGTCGATGCGGTTGTCATCGAAGTTAAGCACCCGTCCTTCGATGGTGATTTCGCAGTCCGCCGCGAGGGGCAGCTTTTCCCGCAGCGCGGTGATAATTCTCGCCAGGTCCTGCGCCGCCAGCGCGGAGGGCGTGCCGCCGCCAAAGTAAACCGCGTGGATCGGCGCCGACTGGTGCAGGACGCTATCGGCCTCCATTTCTATTTCGCGCAGCAGGGCGTCGGTATAGCGGGCGCAGTGGTCATCCTCATAGCGGTTCTGATAAAAGCCGCAAAAAGTGCAGTGGGTGGCGCAAAAGGGAATGTGCAGGTACAGCAGCCTTTTACGCGGCGGCGCGCTGCGGCTGATGACCTCCTGCCAGGTCTGCGCCAGCTGCTCTTTTGCCACCGGGATCGCACCGCGCCACGGCATGGTGGCCCGACGATCTTTAAAGGGCTGGCTTCCCTCCAGCGCGAAGTGCGCGGAGAGATCGAGGGCATTGTTAGTCTTCATAGCGTCAACATCACATCCAGTTATTGGGGCCAAAACTGCCGGTGCAGGGACTCAACCGCGTCGGCCACCCGCGGGCCCATCCCGAGGATCAGCGCCTGATCGATGGTGACAATGCGCTGATTTTTCCATGCGGCGGTGTGGGTTATGCCGGCGACGGCGCGCAGCCGGTTAATATCGCCGTCGACCATTTGCGAGGTCACGACAATGACCTCCGGGTTTGCCGCAATCAGCGATTCCGCGCTGTAGCTTTTATACTGCGCGTGCGAAGCCACGTTCCGCGCGCCCGCGAGGGTCAGAATGGCGTCGGCAACGCTGCCCTTACCGGCCACCTGCGGCGCGCTGCCGCCCGCGGAGAGAATAAACATCGCCCTGAGCGGCGCCTTTTGCGCCGCGCTGCGCTGAACGCGCTCCAGACGCTGCTCAATCTGGCCTACCAGCGCATCTCCTCGTTCGGGAACCCGCAGCGTCTTCGCCAGCTGGCGAACGTTGGCGTACATCTGTTCAACCGTGGCCGGCACGCGCGGCAGGGTCACGACGCTTACTTTCTGCGTCCGCAGCTGGTCCAGAACGATCTGCGGCCCGGCATCCCGCCAGGTGATAAAAACGTCCGGCCTGAGGGATAAAATGCCTTCGCTGCTGAGCTGCTTCCAGTAGCCGATATGCGGCAGCCCGGCCGTTTCCGGCGGCCAGGAGGTGGTTTCATCGACGCCGACCACCTGATTTCCGGCACCAAGCGCGTAGACCAGCTCGCTCAGCGAGCCGCCGGCCACGACGATACGTTCGCTGGCGCAGGCTGCGCCGGCGGCACAAAGCGCCAGCAGGGCGAACAAGAGTTTTTTCATCATCAGAAGTTCCACGCAAAACCGACCGCTGCGTTAAATCCGGCCGCCGGAATGGTTTCATGGGCAGTTTGATAGCGCTTGTTGGTCAGGTTGTTGAGCGCCAGGTTGACCTGATACTGCTCCTGCGGGCCAAACTCGGTATTGAACGCGAGGTTAAGCGTTGCCCAGCCCGGATAGCGAATCTCCCTGCTGCCGGTTTTATCGTCGGCGCTGGAGGCGGCGCGCACGAAGAGATCGGAGGTGACGTTGGCGCTGTTCAGCAGCAGCGTATGCTTCAGGCCCGCTCTTCCCGTCAGGGCGGGTTCGCCGGTATCCCAGGTTTTAACGGTCTCGCCTTCATACTGCCGGCGGATAAGGTTGCCGCTCAGATAGGGCGAAACGGCCCAGCCGTTGTACTCTGCCGTCAGCTCCATCCCCCAGGTTTTGGCGCGATCGATATTGTCGTAATAGAAATATTCGCCGCGGGAAGAGGTGCTGTTGCCGCTGCATATCGCCTGACCCGAGCAGGGGAGGCTGGCGATATAGTCTTTGGCTTCGGAGTAGTAAATCGCCCCGTCAACCAGCCACATATTGCCTTTGTAACGGGCGCCCAGCTCGTAGTTGTTGGAGTGTTCCGCCTTCAGGCCGGTATTACCATAGGTGACGCCGCCGCCGGCCGAGGTCTGCATAAACAGCTGGGTCAGCGTCGGGAAGACGTAGCCCTGGGCGTACGCCGCGCGCAGCTCAATATCTTTAAAGCCGGAATAGCGCAGGCTGGTTGAGGTCACCAGCTTATCGTCATGGGCCGACTTGCCGCCCGTAGACTGGCTGACCGCGCCGCTCTGGCTGTCGCTGCGGTTAAGTTCGGAGGAGAGCCAGTACTGGCGCGCGCCAACGGTCCAGGTCCAGTCATCGGCGAAGCGCCAGTCGTTTTGCGCAAACACCGAGGCGTTGCTTTGCTCCGCCTCAATATGCGACAGCGTGAGGGTCTGGATATCGAAGGCGCCGGTGGCCGCCGTCTGCCGCGTGCTGCTGCGGGTGTCCTGCTTCACCTTGTCATGCTGGTACTGGGTGCCAATAACCAGCTCGTTGTTCGCCGGCAGGGAGAAGTTGCCCTGCAGCGTTACGCCCTGGGTATATTGCTTATCGTTGGTGTTGGTCTGGTTGCTGACCGTCAGCGCCTGGATAATCGGGCTGGGGATCGGCTGGGTGGTCTTAATCCGGTTTTCAAATTCACGCTCGATGGTCTGGCTGTAGGCGTCGAAGTGGATTTTTTTCAGGTAATCGCCGCCGGCGTCGAAGTCATAGAACGCGCCGATTTTTTCGCGTTCCAGCTTGGGGATCCGGACGCTGAAGTCTTCGTATTGGCCCTCGGGATCGTCAAACCAGGTTTGCGTGGAGGTTTTGTAGCGGTCGAGCGACAGGCCGAATTTATGCCGGTCGAGATTGTAGCCAAGCCAGACGCCCTGGCTGTTGTTGCGAAAGTTGGTGTTCTGCAATCTGCCGTCCGGCGTATCGCGGTTGCCCTGGTCGGAGTAGCTGCCGTTGATGCGATAGTCGAACTGGCCGATGCTGCCCCAGGCCGCCGCCGACTCGTCCCAGCCCGCGGTCGCCGAGTTATAAACGGCCTTCACCGTCCCGGCGAGGGGCTTATCCCCGCCTTTTTTGGTGATAAAGTTAACCACGCCCCCGATGGCCTGCGAGCCGTAAAGCACCGAGTAGGGGCCTTTTACCACTTCTATCCGCTCCAGCGCCGACTCATCAATCAGCAGCCCGACGCCGTAGTTTTGCCCGGCGCGCTGGTAGCTGACCACCTGGCCGTCAATCAAGATCAGCACCCGCGACGAGGCCTCGCCGCGGATGCGGATTTGCTTACGCCCGGCCAGGGAGTTGTCGGTCACCTCAACGCCGGGAATATCCTGCAGATCGTCGGCGATAGAGACGCTGGTTGAGTTGTTGAGCGTTTCCCGGTCGATAACCTGAACGGTCGCCGGGCTGTCCCAGAGGCTTGATTCTGTACGATTGGCCGTGACGATCAGCATCTCGTCGCCGGCCGTTTTGGCTGTGCTGGTCGGGGTTGCCGCAGAAACGTTGGCGGCAACAAACAGCGACAGGCTGGAGAGTAACATGCTCCCCCGGTTTGTCCTTTTCACCATTAGAGTAACCTTTATTATAATGATAACTACTATCATTCGCATTTATATTGGTTTGTGGAGGACACGTCCAGACGCTAAGAGGTAAATGGAATACACCTTTGATATGGGTCAATTTCTACCGGTGCGTAAATAGTTTTTTGCGAGACTCATCACGTTATGAAAAACCGCCGGCGCGGTTAACCTGATAAAAGATATGGCTTATATCTTTTTCCCCGCGCACAGGGTTGGTTATTGTGCGAATGGTCCTACAATAGGGGCTGTGCGAGAAGCAATGAGGTGCAGAGGCGATGAATATCAGCGATGTGGCAAAAAAAACCGGCTTAACCAGTAAAGCGATCCGCTTCTACGAAGAGAAGGGGCTGGTGACGCCGCCGCTGCGCAGTGAAAACGGCTACCGCAGCTACAGCCAGCGGCATCTGGACGAGCTGACCCTGCTGCGCCAGGCGCGGCAGGTTGGTTTTAATCTGGAGGAGTGCCGCGAGCTGGTGGGCCTGTTTAACGATCCGTCGCGGCATAGCGCCGACGTCAAGCGCAGAACGCTGGATAAAGTCGCTGATATTGAGCGCCATATCAGCGAGCTGCAGAGCATGCGTAGCCACCTGCTGGCGCTGGCGGAATCCTGTCCCGGCGATGACGGCGCGGACTGTCCGATTATCGACAATCTCTCCGGCTGCTGCCATCGCAAGGCGCAGAGCTAGCGGTGGGGAGGGGCGAGCCTGATCCGCAGCGTGATGCCCTCAACGGCCAGCACCTCGACCTTACTGCCCGCCGGGAGGTCCTCGTCGGCGATCGCCGGCCATGAGCTATCGCCAACGCGCACGTGGCCGCGGCCGTTAACCAGCGCCGTCTCCAGGGAGAAGATGCGGCCGATCAGCTGATTCCCGCGCTGGTTAAGCCGGGCGTCTGCCGGCTTCTGCCGCTTCACCTGGCCGCGCAGCCAGCGCGACCAGAGCCAGGCCGCCAGCAGGGTCAGCGCGGCAAACAGCGTGCCCTGCCACTCCCAGCCCAGCGGCAGTAGCCAGGTCAGGGCGCCGGTGATCACGCCGGCAACCCCGCTCCACAGCAGATAGCCGTTACCGCCGAGCATCTCCGCCGCCAGCAGCAGCCCGCCGAGGCTCAGCCAGAAGAGGTGCGGATGGACCAGTATCATCGCAATCATAGTTTTTTCCGTTCGCCGGCGCCTTCTTTAAGCAGTTCGCTAATCCCGGCGATAGAGCCCATCAGGCTGGTCGCGTCGAGCGGCATCAGCACAACTTTGCTGTTATTTGATGCGCCAATCTGCTGCAGCGCGTCGGTATATTTCTGCGCAACGAAGTAGTTAATCGCCTGAATATCCCCGGAGGCGATAGCGGAAGAGACCATTTGGGTGGCGCGGGCCTCCGCTTCCGCCGAACGTTCACGCGCTTCTGCCTGCAGGAACGCCGACTGGCGCTCGCCTTCGGCTTTGAGGATTTGCGACTGCTTTTCGCCTTCGGCTTTGAGGATTTCTGCCTGACGTATCCCTTCGGCCTCCAGAATATAGGCGCGCTTGGTACGCTCGGCCTTCATCTGGGCGTTCATCGAGGCGATAAGCTCCGCCGGCGGGCGCACGTCGCGAATTTCCACGCGGGTGATTTTGATCCCCCACGGGTTGGTGGCCTCATCGACGATATGCAGCAGGCGGGTGTTGATGCTGTCGCGCTGGGAGAGCATTTCGTCGAGCTCCATCGAGCCGAGCACGGTACGGATGTTGGTCATCGTCAGGTTGATAATCGCCAGCTCGAGGTTGCTGACCTCATAGGCCGCTTTCGGCGCGTCAATAACCTGAATAAAGCACACCGCATCGATGGTGACGTTGGCGTTATCGCGCGAAATAACCTCCTGCGAGGGGATATCCAGCACCTGCTCCATCATATTAATTTTCCGCCCAATTCGGTCCATAAACGGCACCACCAGGCTCAGGCCCGGCTGGAGGGTCATGGTATAGCGGCCAAAGCGCTCAACGGTCCACTGGTAACCCTGCGGGACAATTTTCACTCCGGCAATCACGATAACCAGGGCGACGAAAATGAGAACGGGGATAAAAATTAGCATCAAAAAACCTCCTGTTTAATTGCCTGCCAGGCGTCAGCAAAATGACGCATGTTTAAATCGAGTATATCTTTCTCCTCATCCTGGCGAAAGAAAAGTGGAGTAAACTAGTCGGGTTTTGGGAAATATATGGAACGATAATGAAGGAAAATAACGCTATCTTGCGCCTTGACGGCGTAGGCTTTCAGATCGATAAGTCGGTCATTTTGCATAATATTAATCTCGAGCTGGGCGCCGGGGAATTTAAGCTAATTACCGGGCCCTCCGGCTGCGGTAAAAGTACGTTGCTAAAAATTATCGCCTCGCTGCTCAGCCCGACCAGCGGGCAGATTTTTTATTCCGGTAAGGATATCAATACGCTGTCGCCGGAAACCTACCGCCAGCAGGTCTCGTACTGCGCGCAAACCCCGGCGCTGTTCGGCGATTCGGTTTATGACAACCTCATCTTCCCGTGGCAAATTCGCAATCAGCAGCCGGACCCGCAGGCGCTAATTGCCGATTTACGCCGCTTCGGGCTGGCGGAAAATACGCTGGGCAAATCGATCAACGAACTCTCCGGCGGAGAAAAGCAGCGCGTTTCGCTGATCCGCAATTTACAGTTTTTGCCGAAGGTGCTGCTGCTCGATGAAATTACCAGCGCCCTGGATGAGAGCAATAAGCGCAACGTCAACGATATTATTCATCGCTATACGACGGAAAAGAATATTGCGGTGCTGTGGGTGACGCATGACCGGAGTGAAATCGACCACGCTGATGAGGTGATTACGCTGCAGCCGGCGAGCGCAGAGGGGCAGGAGTTCATCAATGAACGGGCATAATATCACTAACGAATCGCTGGCCCTGTCGATGGTGCTGGTGCTGGTGGCCATCGTGGTGAGCTATCGCGAAAAGCTGGCGCTGGAGAAAGATATCGTCTGGAGCATTTGCCGGGCGGTGGTGCAGCTGATTATCGTCGGCTACGTGCTGAAATATATCTTCAACGTCAATCACGCCCTGCTGACGCTGCTTATGGTGCTGTTTATCTGTTTTAACGCCGCGTGGAATGCGCAAAAGCGCAGCAAATATATCGATAAGGCCTTCCTCTCATCCTTTATCGCCATTACCACCGGCGCGGGGCTTACCCTGGCGGTGCTGGTCTTCTCCGGGTCGATCTCTTTCGTGCCGATGCAGGTGATCCCGATCGCCGGCATGATCGCCGGCAACGCGATGGTGGCGGTGGGGCTGTGCTACAACAATATGGGCCAGCGCTTCAGCAGCGAGCAGCAGCAGATTCAGGAGAAGCTGAGCCTCGGCGCGACGCCGAAAATGGCCTCTGCCGGATTGATTCGCGAGAGCATTCGCGCCGCGCTTATTCCGACCATTGATTCGGCGAAAACGGTGGGGCTGGTGAGCCTGCCGGGGATGATGTCGGGGCTGATTTTTGCCGGGATAGATCCGGTGAAAGCGATTAAATATCAGATAATGGTCACGTTTATGCTGCTATCGACCGCCAGCCTGTCAACCATCATCGCCGGCTATCTGACCTACCGGAAATTCTTTAACCCGCGCCACCAGCTGGTGGTGACGCAGCTGAAAAAGAGCGCCTGACCGCGTTCCCCGGTCGGCGCAGCGCCGCCGGGGAGGGTTTTGTGGCGTAACGATCAGTACAGCAGGGAGTAGAGCTGGCGGCGATATTTGGCGGCCAGCGCGTCGCCGGTGCCGAGGGCGGCCAGAATTTCCTGCAGCATCTTGCGCACCTGGCCATCGCCGGCGTCTAAATCTTTCTGCAGATGGCTGAACAGCAGCGCCAGCGCCTCTTCGTTGCGGCCAACCTGATGCAGCTGCAGGGCCAGCTGGGCCGCCAGCGCCGCGTCCTGCGGGTTTTGCTCAACCTGCTGCTGGAGCAGCTGGATTTCCGGGGTATCGGCCGCCTGCTTGAGCAGCTCAATCTGCGCCACCAGCCCCTGGAAACGGGTATCCTGATCCTGCAGCGGAACGGTTTTCAGCACCGCTTCGGCCTCGTCGGAGCGGTGCAAGGCGATCAGCGTTTCCGCCAGCAGCAGGCCAATCTGGCTATCCTGAGCGGAGAGCTGCCACGCCTCTTTCAGCAGCGGCAGGGCTTCGGCGTACTTCTCTTCCTGCATCAGCGCCAGCGCCTGCTGGGCCTTTAGCTCTTCTTCGCGCGGCAGCACCTTATCAAGCAGCGCGCGGACGGCGGACTCAGGCTGCGGGCCTTCAAAGCCGTCCACCGGCTGACCGTTCTGGAACAGATAAACCGTTGGGATCGAGCGCAGGCCGAACTGTGAAGCCAGCATCTGCTCGGCATCGCAGTCCACCTTCGCCAGGATAAACTGACCGTTGTACTGCGCCGCCAGGCTTTCCAGAACCGGCGTCAGCTGCTCGCAGTGCTGGCTGCGCGCGGACCAGAAATAAAACAGCACCGGTGCGGTAACGGATTGTTCCAGCGTCTGGTGCAGGTTAGCTTCGGTAATGTTGATAATATTCTGTACTGACATAAGCGCATCTCTTTAATCAATTTTTTGTATACATGGGGGCGACGGCCGGAGCTTCAACTCAGCCCTGGATAATTTTGTCCATCATCCGCGTGGGCAACAGGCGTTTGAGCAGGGCCACCGCGTGCGTGACCAGGGTCACCGGATAGCGCAGCTTCGGTTTCTCGCTAACGAAAGCATGGCGCACTTTTTCCACCACCGCCTCCGGCCCGAGGGTAAAGCGCGCGGCGATACCGGGGTTTTCCACCGGTTTATCGCTCTGGGTTTGGTTGACGTTGGTCGTAAAGCGGGTGCGAATCGGCCCCGGCTCAATCAGGCTGACCTTAATGCCGCTATAGCGCAGCTCCATGCGCAGGGCGTCGGACCAGGCCTCCAGTGCATATTTGCTGGCGGCATAGGCGCCGCGCCCGGGGCTGGAGATGATCCCCATCACCGAGGAGGTCATCACGATGCGGCCCTCGCCGTGCGGCTCCATCGCCGGAAGCAGCAGCATGGTGAGCTGATGGGCGCCAAAAAAGTTGGCGCCAAACTGCTGCTCCATCTGCCGGCGGCTGATGGTGATAAGCGGGCCATACACGCCGTAGCCGGCGTTATTAAACAGGCCGTACAGGCGGTTATCGGTCAGGGCGATAACCTCTGCCGCCGCGCGCTCCACGCTCAGCGGATCGTCGAGATCCAGCAAAATACCGGTCAGTCCGAGTTCCTGCATCCGCGCAACGTCGTCAGCCTTGCGGCAGGCCGCCAGAACGTTAAAGCCCTGACGTTGCAGATCGAGCGCGCTTTCAAGGCCAATACCGCTGGAACATCCTGTAACTAAAACCGTTTTTTGCATAACTTTACCTGCAAACAACCCCTGAGGATCAGGAGTCATGATTAACTAAGGGAGCCAGCCGCGTCGCCATCCAGTCGGCAATAAACGGCTGGGCGTCGCGGTTGGGGTGGATTCCATCATCCTGCATCCACTGCGGCTTCAGATAGACCTCTTCCATAAAAAAGGGTAACAGAGGAATATCAAACTCTTTGGCCAGTGCGGGATACATTGCGCTAAAGGCTTCATTATAACGACGGCCGTAGTTGGCGGGCAGGCGAATTTGCATCAGCAGCGGCTGGGCATTCGCCGCTTTGATATCCTGCAAAACGGTGCGCAGCGTCTGCTCCGTTTGCTGCGGCGGGAAGCCGCGCAGCCCGTCGTTGCCGCCCAGTTCGACCAGCACCCAGCGCGGCTGATGCTGTTTAAGCAGCGCCGGCAGACGCGCCAGCCCCTGCTGCGACGTGTCGCCGCTGATGCTGGCGTTGACCACCGGCGTTTTTGCCTGCCACTTATCGTTAAGTAGCGCAGGCCACGCGGCGTTGGCCGCCATGCGATAGCCGGCGCTCAGGCTATCGCCGAGAACTAACAGCGTGTCCGCCGCCATCGCGCGGCAGGTAAACAGGACCAGAAACAGGAAAGGCAAATGCCAGCGGAAAACATACTTGAAGTTCATCATCTTAAGAAGTCCGTCGGTCAGGGAGAGCATCAGCTTTCCATCCTCACCGGAGTTGAGCTGGTTGTCAAACCGGCGCAGACCATCGCCCTGATTGGCGAGTCGGGTTCCGGCAAATCCACGCTGCTGGCGATCCTTGCCGGGCTGGACGACGGCAGTGGCGGTGAAGTCTCTTTACTCGGGCAGCCGCTGCACCGCATGGACGAAGAGGCGAGGGCGCAGCTGCGCGCGAAGCACATCGGCTTTGTCTTTCAGTCCTTTATGCTAATCCCGACCCTCAACGCGCTGGAGAACGTCGAGCTTCCGGCGCTGCTGCGCGGCGAGAGCGACAGCCAGAGCCGGGGCAGCGCCAGGGCGCTGCTGGAGCAGCTGGGGCTGGGCAAGCGCCTGAACCATCTGCCGGCGCAGCTTTCCGGCGGCGAGCAGCAGCGGGTGGCGCTGGCCCGCGCCTTCAACGGGCGTCCGGAGCTGCTGTTTGCCGATGAGCCGACCGGCAACCTCGATCGGCAGACCGGGGATAAAATTGCCGACCTGCTGTTCTCGCTCAATCGCGAACACGGGACGACGCTGATCCTGGTGACGCACGATCCGCTGCTGGCGGCGCGCTGCGACCGGCGGCTGCGGCTGGTTGATGGTCAGCTGCGGGAGGAAGCATGATTGCCCGCTGGTTCTGGCGCGAATGGCGATCGCCATCGCTGCTGATCGTCTGGCTGGCGCTGAGCCTGGCGGTGGCCTGCGTGCTGGCGCTGGGGTCGATAAGCGATCGCATGGAAAAGGGGCTCAGCCAGCAGAGCCGTGAGTTTATGGCCGGAGACCGGACGCTGCGCAGCTCGCGCGAGGTGCCCGCCGACTGGCTCGCGCAGGCGCACCGGCTGGGGTTAACGGTTGGCGAACAGCTCAGCTTCGCCACCATGACCTTCGCTGGCGATACGCCGCAGCTGGCCGACGTCAAGGCGGTTGATGATACCTATCCTCTTTACGGGCTGCTGGAAACCCAGCCGCCGGGCTTAAAACCGCAGGCGGGCAGCGTGCTGCTGGCCCCGCGATTAATGGCGCTGCTAAATTTAAAAACCGGCGATACCATCGACGTCGGCGACGCCACGCTGCGCATTGCCGGGGAGGTGATTCAGGAGCCGGACGCCGGGTTCAATCCTTTCCAGATGGCGCCGCGGCTGATGATGAATACCGCCGATGTGGCAAAGACCGGGGCGGTGCAGCCCGGCAGCCGCGTCTCCTGGCGCTATAAGTTTGCCGGAACCGCGCCGCAGCTGGCGGAATATGAGCGGTGGCTGCTGCCAAAGCTGGGGACGGAACACCGCTGGATTGGCCTGCAGCAGGATGACAGCGCGCTGGGTAAATCGCTCGAACGCTCGCAGCAGTTCCTGCTGCTCTCGGCGCTGCTCACCCTCCTGCTGGCGGTGGCGGCGGTAGCGGTGGCCATGAGCCACTACTGCCGCAGCCGTTACGATCTGGTGGCGATCCTTAAAACCCTGGGCGCCGGGCGGGCGCAGCTGCGCAAGCTGATCGTCGGGCAGTGGCTGCTGCTGCTGGCGCTGGCGGTCATTGCCGGCGGCGCGATGGGGATGGGGCTGGAGAAAGTCCTGCTGGTGATGCTGAAACCGGTTCTCCCGGGCGCGCTGCCGGCCGCCAGCCTCTGGCCGTGGCTGTGGGCGATTGGCGCGATGGTGGTGATTTCGCTGCTGGTGGGCCTGCGTCCCTATCGGCTGCTGCTGGCGACGCTGCCGCTGCGGGTGCTGCGTCAGGACGTGGTGGCTAACGTCTGGCCGCTGAAGGTCTATATTCCGCTGGTCTGCGCGGTGGTGGTTATTCTGCTGGCCTGGCTGATGGGCGGCAGCCCGCTGCTGTGGGCGGTACTGGCCGGCGCGGTGGTGCTGGCGCTGCTGTGCGGCCTGCTGGGATGGGGGCTGCTGTGGCTGCTGAAGCGCGTGACGCTGAAGGCGCTGCCGCTGCGCCTCGCGGTCAACCGGCTGCTGCGCCAGCCGTGGTCGACGCTCAGCCAGCTGGCGGCGTTCTCGCTGTCGTTTATGCTGCTCGCCCTGCTGCTGGTGCTGCGCGGCGATCTGCTGGATCGCTGGCAGCAGCAGCTGCCGCCGGAAAGCCCCAACTACTTCCTGATTAATATTGCCCCGGATCAGGTCGCGCCGGTCAAAGCTTTTCTTGCCGGGCACCAGACGGCGGCGACGGAGTTCTACCCGATCGTCCGCGCGCGCCTGACGCAGATTAACGGCCAGGCGACGGAGGGCAATAAGGACGAAGCGCTGAATCGCGAGCTCAACCTGACCTGGAGCAACGACCGGCCGGATCATAATCCGCTGGTGGCCGGCAGCTGGCCGCCAAAAGCCGGTGAGGTGTCGATCGAAGAGGGGCTGGCGCAGCGGCTGGGGGTTAAGCTCGGCGATAGCGTCACCTTCACCGGCGATACCCAGGACTTCAGCGCTAAGGTGACCAGCGTGCGCAAAGTTGACTGGGAGAGCCTGCGGCCTAACTTCTTCTTTATCTTCCCGCCGAACGCGCTCGACGGACAGCCGCAGAGCTGGCTGACCAGCTTCCGCTGGGATAACGGCAGCGGCATGTTGACGCAGCTGAACCGCGAATTCCCGACCGTCAGCCTGCTGGATATCGGCGCCATTCTGCGTCAGGTGGGTCAGGTACTGACGCAGGTCAGCCGCGCGCTGGAAGTGATGGTGGTGCTGGTGACCGCCTGCGGTATTTTACTGCTGCTGGCGCAGGTTCAGGTCGGGATGCGCCAGCGCTATCAGGAGCTGGTGGTCTGGCGCACGCTGGGGGCCGGAAAATCGCTGCTGCGTACCACGCTGTGGGCGGAGTTTGCCCTGCTGGGGGTGGTTTCCGGGATTGTGGCGGCGATAGGGGCTGAGGTGGCGCTGGCGATGCTGCAAACCAAAGTCTTTGATTTCCCGTGGTCGCCGGACTGGCGGCTGTGGGTGATGCTGCCGCTCTGCGGGGCGCTGCTGCTCTCCCTGTGCGGCGGCTGGCTGGGGCTGCGTTTGTTAAAAGGCAAGGCGCTGTTCCGCCAGTTTAGCCAGTAATTCAGCGGGCGGATCGTTTGCAGGCCCGGGGTGGAGCATCAGCGCCCCGGGCTTTTTACTGCGTTGCGTTTAAGCCAGGCGCCCGGCTAGCGGGCATGGCCGTGGTTCAGCGCGGTCAGCGGTTCATTAATATCAAAAAGTTTGTACTCCACGCATTCGACGCCCAGCGACTTCAGGCGCGCGGTATGCTTCGTAAGATAGGCGAGCGCCGTCTCCTCATCCGCAAAAAGATAGATACCTCCCGCCTCGTAGTTTTTGTCGCTTTCGGTCCAAATCTTCCAGATAAAACCCGGCTCCTGGTTGATGGACTCGGCAAGCTCCACCAGCTGACGGGACATCTCGCTGCCAAACGGGCCGTTAAAGGCAAAGTGAAGCTGTAGCAGTTTATTCGACATAACTCCTCCATGGGCTCGACGTAGGGTTCGCCAGCGCGCCGTCGGCAGAGCGGTACTTCCCGGGAGCGCCGTGCATCGGCAACTATACCCGCAATAGATCGGCGACGGCAAAGCGAGCCCCTGCGGGCGCGACGCAGCTAGCGCAGGTTAATGACGGTTGAATGAAATTCGCGGCGGCTTTTCGTTAACGGCACAAAATGGTAAGTCACTGATTTTTAAGAGCACGAAAGCGTAAAAAAGCGACAACACGGAGTTGGTAATCACGGTTAATATTCACCTTGCAAATATAAGGTTGCTTATTACTCAAGGAAAAAGCATGGCACATAAAATAAAAGCGCTGGCGATAACGATCGGCGCAGCGCTGGCAGTCACTTCTTTTGCTTCCCAGGCCGAGATAACGCTGCTGAAACAAGATCCGCAGGCCGGCGATCCGTTAAGCCGTCTGAATTTCACCGTCGGCGGGAGTATTCGTCCGCAGTTCAACATGATGTCCGGCGATGGCGACAAAGGCTCCTATAAGCGTAACGGCTTCGACGGCGGCACCCGTTTCCGCTTCGCCGCTGATTATTACCTGTTCGACGATATCAGCTGGATCAGCTATTACGAACTGGGGGTCAATATTCCGGCGCTGTTCGACTGGGATAATCACTATGCGGAGGGCGCCAATAACACCTCTCGCCGTATGCTCTATACCGGGCTGAAGAGCGACACCTGGGGGACGTTAACCTACGGTCAGCAAAACAGTATTTATTACGATGTGGTGGGCGCCAAAACCGATATCTGGGATTACGACATGATTGCCCAGGCACCGGGTAACGGGATCAACGGCGATTACGATGGTTCCTACCGCTCGCGCAATATGCTCAAGTACAAAAAATCGGCCGGTGACGTCGATCTGTATGCTTCTTATCTGTTTGAAGATAATGAGTATCTGCCGGGAAATGGCCTGCGCTATAAGCGTAAAGGCGGGGGCTCCGTTGGCGTGGACTATCACATCATGAAGGACCTGACCTGGGGTACGGCGTGGAACTATACGCGTGCCGAAATGCGCGATCCGTCGAGCGCTGAGAATAAAACCTATGACCAGAATATCCTCGGTACCGCCCTAAGCTGGACGCCGGATAACTGGACCTTCTCCTTCGGCGGCGGCTGGTATCAGAACTTCCTGACCACCAAAAAAGCCGATGTGAATAACTACTTCGCCGGCGATGCCTGGGGTATTGAGTACTTTGCGGGGTATAAAATCCCGGTTGGCCAGTACGCGCTTAAATCCGTTCAGCCGTACTTTATGGGCGACCGCCTGGAATACGTGAACGGACGTAACTACCAGCGCATTGATAACGGTCTGGGGATCAGCTTCCAGCTCGATTATGGCTTCCGCGTTGACTACGAACACGTCTTTACGTCGAGCACCGACAACCTGGGCGATATGAACCTGGTGCGTCTGCGCTACGACTTCTAAACCGCGACCTCCCGCGCAGCGCGACGCCGAAAATCCCGGCTTGCGCTGCGTTTACGCGGGCTACCGCGCCAGCCAGGAGGCGACGTCCTGCCAGCTTCCGCGAAAGATAATCTTCTCCGCCTTTTTACCCAGCTGATAGCGATACATCGGGTCGTAGTACTCTTTCAATAGCGGAACGAGCCACGCAAAATGCGCCTCGGTGCTTGCCGTGCGCAGCTGTTCCGCCAGCGCATCATCGAGCAGGGCGGTGAGCTGAGCAAAACGCTGGAGCCCCAGGCGACGGCGGATAGCAAACAGGCCGTGGTGCAGATAGGCGCCGTACTCCTGCCAGCCCTGCTCTTCACCGTACGCGGCCATAAATTCGCGGTGCATCCGGTCAAAATACTCCTCCCGCAGCCTCGCCAGGCGGACGTCAAACGGATCCTCCACCACCGCCAGCGGCGACTGCGCCATGCGCTCGCGCAGGCATTCCGGCAGGTGGTTGGCGCCTATCATATGCCCCTCATCTTCCAGCACCCAGCGGCGCTGGCTGGCCGCTTTTTTCAGCATGGCTACCGCGAGGTGGTTTTCAAACGTCGCCTGAGAGTGTTGCTCGCGCAGCGTGCGTCCGAAGGAGGAGCCGCGATGGTGGGCGAGGCCTTCGAGGTCTATTCCGTCGGGCCGCGCGCCGACCAGCTGAGTTTTACCGTTGCCGGTGCAGCCGCCGATAAGCACTATCGAGCGCTGGACCAGCTCCTGCGTCAGCTGGATGGCGGCCTGGCGCAGCGCCTTATAGCCGCCGACGATCAGCGGATAATCGACGCCCGATTCGCGCAGCCACTGCTGAACAATGTGCGAGCGCTGGCCGCCGCGGGCGCAGCAAAGATAGCCCTGAGGATTGCGTAAGCAGGCTTCACGCCACGCCCGCATGCGCTGGGCGCGAAGGTCGCCATTGACCAGGCGATGGCCGAGCGCCAGGGCGGCTTCTGCCCCCTGACGTTTATAGCAGGTGCCGACGGCGGCGCGTTCTTCATCGTCCATCAGCGGCAGGTTGAGCGCTGCGGGGAGCGCGCTTTGGCTGAATTCAACCGGGGCGCGTACGTCAATGAGTGGGGTATCCGCGGCGAGAATGGCGCGGTAATCCGTCCCATTATTCATGGGTCTTCCTTTTGCAGTGAAACCGAGATTTTCTGTAAAGCGAAGGAGGGATTCTACGCGCCTGAAGGCGTGCCGGGGAAGGAATAACGCGCTTCCCCCGGCACGAAAGGCTTAGCTGAGCTGCGACTGCGCCCAGAAAATACCGCTGGCGTACTCCGGCGGCAGCAGCGGCTTCAACGCTTCGAGCGTGGCGCTCAGGCGGTCGGTATCGCTGTCGGTCAGGTTCAGGTGGCCCACTTTGCGGCCCGGACGAACCTCTTTGTCGTACCAGTGCAGGTGCACCAGCGGCAGCTTCAGCCAGTCGTAGTTGAGATCGGTACCGATCAGGTTGATCATCACCGACGGGCTGTTGACCACCGGCGGCGGCAGCGGCAGGTCGGTAATGGCCCGCAGATGCAGCTCAAACTGGCTGATGGAGGCGCCGTTCTGCGTCCAGTGGCCGCTGTTGTGCACGCGCGGGGCCAGCTCGTTGATCAGCAGACCGTCGGCGGTGACGAAGCACTCCATCGCCATGACGCCGACGTACTGCAGTTCGTCCATAATGGCGGAGAGCATGCCTTCGGCCTGGTCCTGCTGGCGGGCGTTGGCCTGCGGGAAGGCGACGCTGGTGCGCAGAATTCCGTCCTGATGCAGGTTGCGGGTCAGCGGATAGAACACCGTGCTGCCGTCCCGGGCGCGGGCGCCAACCAGCGACACTTCGCCGGAGAAGTTAATTCCCCGTTCGACGATGCATTCGCCGTAGTTATCGTCGGGCAGCTGCGCGCAGTCGTCTTCACGCAGGCGCCACTGGCCGCGCCCGTCGTAGCCGCCCACGCGGCGCTTAACGATAGCCAGCTCGCCGAGGGTCGCGAAAATCTCCGGCCACTGGTTTTTATCCGCCAGCAGCTGCCACGGCGCGGTGGCGAGGCCCAGCCTGTCGAACAGCTGCTTTTGCGTCAGGCGATCGGCAATAATGGGAAACACGTCGCGGTTAACAAACGCCGGGTGACGCGCCAGTTCGCGGGTGAGGGCCGTTTCCGGCCAGCGTTCGATTTCAGCGGTGATGACGCTTTGCTGAAACGGCACCGCTTCAGGATCGGCCTCAAGGCCAACCGGCCACACCGCGATACCCAGCGGCTCTCCGGCCTGGCGCAGCATGCGGCCGAGCTGGCCGTTGCCGAGGATACAAACCTGCTTCATGCCGCACCCCGTGGGTCCGGATTATCCAGCACTTCATCGGTTTGCGCCTGGCGCCATGCGCTCAGGCGCTGGTGCAGTTCGGCGTCGTGCACCGCCAGAATCTGTGCCGCCAGCAGGGCGGCGTTGGCCGCGCCGGCTTTACCGATGGCCAGCGTGCCGACCGGGATCCCGCGCGGCATCTGGACGATAGAGTAGAGGCTGTCAACGCCGCTCAGCGCCGCGCTCTGCACCGGCACGCCGAGCACCGGGACCAGCGTTTTCGCCGCAATCATGCCCGGCAAATGCGCCGCGCCGCCCGCACCGGCAATAATCACCTGATAGCCGTTGCTTTCCGCGCCTTCGGCGAAGCTGAACAGCTTATCGGGAGTACGGTGCGCGGAGACCACTTCAACATGGTACGGAACGTTCAGGGCATCAAGGATTTCTGCGGTAAACTGCATGGTAGCCCAGTCGCTTTTGGACCCCATCACGATGGCGATACGCGCCGAATTATTGCGGGAAGACATGCGTCTTAAAACTCCTGTGGGTGTGCTTCACACTGCTTTAGAGGCCACAGAGAATAACACGATAAACGGGCGAGGAAAACGGTTGCGTAGGCCGATTGCGGCGGAAAATAGCGCGATAATTAAAACGGGAAGGGGATCAGTTCAACGTCGTCTTTGGTGACCTTCACCATCGAGCCTTCGCTGTGCCACGCGCCGAGGACCACGCGAAAGGCCGGCATGCCGTTTGCTTCTATTTGGTGGATGGCCGGGCGATGGGTATGACCGTGGATCAGCCACTGGACGCGATGCTTTTCGAGGACCGCCGTGACCGCCTGCGGGTTAACGTCCATGATCTCTATCGACTTGCTGCTGTTGGCCGCGGTGCTGTTGGCGCGCATTTTCGCGGCGATGCGGCGGCGAATAAACAGCGGCAGAGCGAGGAAAAGGCGCTGGATCCACGGCGTATGCACCTTGGCGCGAAACGCCAGGTAGCCGGCATCGTCGGTGCAGAGGGTGTCGCCATGCATAATTAAAACGCGGCGGCCGTAGAGATCGAGCACGTTTTCTTCCGTCAGCAGCGTCATGCCGCAGGCGCGGGCAAAGCGCTGGCCGATAAGAAAATCGCGGTTGCCGTGGACGAAAAAGCAGGGGACGCCGGAGTCGGTCAATGCGCTGAGCGCGGCGGCGATTTCCTGATGCAGCGGGTTAGGATCGTCATCGCCGATCCAGGCTTCGAACAGATCGCCAAGGATATAGAGCGCGTCCGCCTCGCGGGCCTGGCCGCGTAAAAAGCGGAGAAAACCGGCGACGATCGCCGGTTCTTCGGTTTGCAGATGCAGGTCTGCAATAAAAAGTGTCGCCACGAATTATTCGCTGACGGTGACGCTTTTGATCACAACATCTTCTTTCGGCACATCCTGATGCATGCCGCTGCGGCCGGTAGAAACCGCTTTGATTTTGTCTACCACGTCCATGCCTTCAACGACTTCAGCAAATACGCAGTAGCCCCAACCCTGCAGGTTTTCACCAGAGAAGTTCAGGAAGTCGTTATCAGCCACGTTGATGAAGAACTGCGCGGTGGCGGAGTGAGGCGCCTGAGTACGGGCCATCGCCAGAGTGCCGCGGGTGTTTTTCAGGCCGTTGTTGGCTTCGTTTTGGATCGGAGACTTGGTTGTTTTCTGCTCCATACCCGGCTCAAAACCGCCGCCCTGGATCATAAAGCCGTTGATAACACGGTGGAAAATGGTGTTGTTATAGAAACCTTCGCGGCAGTAGTCCAGGAAGTTTTTAACTGTTTCCGGCGCTTTGTCGTCAAAGGTTTTGATTACGATATCGCCATGATTAGTGTGGAAAGTAACCATTTTTGCATCCTGTTCCGATGATTGTGGTGCTTGAACCCAAGGTTGGGCGTGACATAGGGGGCTGTTATAGCATAACCGCGGGGTTGGATCACCTTGCATTGTGTGCTGCTTCGGGGTTGAATTCAGGTTAGAATATGCGGCTTATCACTACACACGTTTACACGGAATCTTCGATGTTAAAAATTTTTAATACACTGACGCGCCAAAAAGAAGAGTTTAAACCTATTCATGCCGGGGAAGTTGGCATGTACGTGTGTGGTATCACCGTTTACGATCTCTGTCACATCGGCCACGGCCGTACTTTTGTCTCTTTTGACGTCGTAGCCCGCTACCTGCGTTTTCTCGGCTATAAGCTGAAGTATGTGCGCAACATCACCGATATTGACGACAAAATCATTAAGCGTGCGAATGAGAACGGCGAAAGCTTCGTGGCGCTGGTCGATCGCATGATTGGCGAAATGCACAGCGATTTTGATGCGCTGAATATTCTGCGCCCGGACCTCGAGCCGCGTGCGACGCACCACATTCCGGAAATTATTGAAATCACCGGGCAGCTGATCGCCCGCGAGCACGCCTATGTGGCGGACAACGGCGACGTGATGTTCTCGGTTCCGACCGATCCGAACTACGGTCAGCTGTCGCGTCAGGATCTGGAGCAGCTGCAGGCCGGCGCTCGCGTTGACGTGGTTGACGTCAAGCGCAACCCGATGGACTTCGTGCTGTGGAAGATGTCGAAAGAGGGCGAACCGAGCTGGCCGTCGCCGTGGGGGGCCGGGCGTCCGGGCTGGCACATCGAATGTTCGGCGATGAACTGCAAGCAGCTGGGCAACCATTTTGATATTCACGGCGGCGGTTCGGATCTGATGTTCCCGCATCACGAAAACGAAATCGCGCAGTCCACCTGCGCGCACGACGGCGAATACGTGAACTACTGGATGCACTCCGGCATGGTGATGATTGACCGCGAAAAGATGTCGAAATCGCTGGGCAACTTCTTTACCGTGCGCGACGTGCTGAAGTACTACGATGCCGAAACCATCCGCTACTTCCTGATGTCCGGCCACTATCGTAGCCAGCTGAACTACAGCGAAGAGAACCTGAAGCAGGCGCGTTCCGCGCTGGAGCGTCTCTACACCGCGCTGCGCGGTACCGATGGCAGCGTAGCCCCGGCCGGCGGCGAGGCGTTTGAAGCGCGCTTTGTGGAAGCGATGGACGACGATTTCAACACCCCGGAAGCCTATTCGGTGCTGTTCGATATGGCGCGCGAAGTGAACCGGCTGAAAACCGAAGATGCGCAGGCGGCGAACGCGCTGGCGGCGCATATGCGTAAGCTCTCCGGCGTGCTGGGCCTGCTGGAGCAGGAGCCGGACGTGTTCCTGCAGAGTGGGGCGCAGGCGGATGACGGCGAAGTGGCTGAGATTGAAGCGCTGATTCAGCAGCGTCTCGACGCGCGTAAAGCGAAGGACTGGGCCGCAGCGGACGCCGCGCGTGACCGTCTCAACGAGATGGGGATCGTGCTGGAAGATGGCGCTCAGGGCACCACCTGGCGCCGCAAGTAGTCTCAGGCCTGAACTCCGGGCGAGACGCCAGGGGGCAGCGCAGCCTTTAGCGAAATAAAAATGCCGGACCTTAAGGGCCCGGCATTTTTTTATTCAGCGACGGCGGTCAGGCGGTCACGGTGATGCTCTGACCTTCAAAGCTGACCGTCTGGCCGGCAACGATCTTGCAGCGCTTGCGGGTTTCAACCGCGCCGTCAACTTTCACCAGACCGTCGGCAATCACGATTTTTGCCTGCGCGCCGCTTTCGCTCCAGCCTTCCAGCTTCAGCAGATCGCACAGCTCAACGTGCGGGTGTTTACCCAGAGAAAAAGTCGCCATCTTAGGCCTCCTGAATGTCGTGATACTCTTCGCACGCCTGCAGCGTGTTCTGAATGAGGGTGGCAACGGTCATCGGGCCGACGCCGCCAGGGACCGGCGTGATGTATGACGCGCGCGCGGCGGCATCTTCATAAACCACGTCGCCAACCACTTTGCCGCTTTCCAGGCGGTTAATCCCGACATCGACCACAATCGCGCCTTCTTTAATCCATTCGCCCGGAATAAAGCCCGGCTTACCGACCGCGACGATCAGCAGATCGGCATTTTCGACGTGCTGGCGCAGGTTTTTGGTAAAGCGGTGGGTCACGGTGGTGGTGCAGCCTGCCAGCAGCAGCTCCATGCTCATCGGACGGCCGACGATGTTAGAGGCGCCGATCACCACGGCATTCAGGCCGTAGGTATCGATGTTGTAGCGCTCAAGCAGCGTCACGATACCGCGCGGCGTACACGGGCGCAGACGCGGAGCGCGCTGGCACAGACGGCCGACGTTGTAGGGATGGAAGCCATCGACGTCTTTGTCCGGCGCAATGCGTTCCAGTACTTTCACATTATCGATCCCGGCAGGCAGCGGCAGCTGCACCAGGATACCGTCGATAGCCGAATCGGCATTCAGCGTATCGATAAGCTCCAGCAGCTCCGCTTCGCTGGTGGTTTCCGGGAGATCGTATGAGCGGGAGATGAACCCCACCTCTTCACACGCCTTGCGCTTGCTGCCGACATAAATCTGCGATGCCGGGTTGCTGCCAACCAGCACGACGGCTAACCCTGGGGCGCGTTTTCCGGCCGCAGTGCGCGCCTTCACTTTTTCCGCGACTTCAGAGCGCACCTGCTGCGCAATCGTTTTACCGTCAATAATTTTTGCTGCCATCAGAGAGAGGATTCCATCTGTATCTTAACGAAAGGGGGTTGCGGATATTTTGTCAGAAGCCAGCCTCTCTGTCAGTCCTCGTTTGATTTTTTATCGCTTTTCGGCGCGCGGAGGGGCGATAAGCCCTGCCGTTGCGACGCGATGAAGATCCATACACGACGAACCGGCGGACATTTAAGCCGATGTTATACGGGGAAATGACGAAGCGGATTGGATAATCCTTATGCGTCGCCTGGTGCATAAGTAGACAAGTCGGCCGCAGAAAACAGTTTGATGGCAAAATGCATTGACTCATCAGGCATGCACCGTATAATTCCCGGCGATTGCACATCATGAAGCTCCCGCTTCTCAGTGCGCCCTTAGCTCAGTTGGATAGAGCAACGGCCTTCTAAGCCGTAGGTCACAGGTTCGAGCCCTGTAGGGCGTACCATTTCAGTACGATTTAAAAATCAGTAACGGTTAATTGTGAAGTATTTTTCAATATATCTCTTGCCAGAGCACGCTTACGGTTGAGAAACTCATCTCGCGTCTCTTCAAAAGTCATAGCTCACTATCATGGCCCATAGGGTAACCAGTAACAAAATAATAATGTTCTTATAATCGAATATATAGAACGTTATACACATCGAAAAAGTATTGATCCTGCGCATATCTAATAAATTGAAATATCTTGATATGAGTCATTCATAAAACTTATGATTAAAGCCCATCGTTTTACGTAATTTTATTTTTATTCGGAATCTTAGTGCAGCCCACTTACCATAATATCGTCATGTTTACAGCGGGTTCACATAGCAGCCGTATCCAGCACAGTGAGTACGGGCAAGCCTGGATGATATCGATTTTGAAATGCCACTGCGCCACTGCGATGAAATTAACGTTGGCTACCTTTTGATACTGTTGGCGGGTATTCAGGTAACGCTGCCTAATGAGCCGCAGGAGTAGAAGAAAAAGGTCATGGATATCATCGACAGCAATATCGCGATGCGCAGAAAAGTGAGCTGATTGAAAACCTTATTGAAGAAAATCTGCTATACGTCACCCATGATGAAGATGTCACTCAGACATTTGAAATCTATGTTAAGCACGAAAAAAGTAGAGCCATTTCAGCTAGTTGTGAAGAAGAACGACTGGATGCCATTAAGCTCACAGGACTACTGGAACATTACATTTTTACCGATGTATTCCCGCGAGAAGATCGGATAGCCTAAATCCTCACCTGGCAACCTAAAATTCTGGAACGTAAAACGGTCCGCACACGTGTCTATGAGTGAGTACGTAGCGTGATTGATACGTTTATTGATGGAATACGTGGGTTTTAAGAGTTTCAGACAATGAATACTGCAGAGGAATTTTCATGAACGAGATAGATATCCAGGGGGATGAGACTCTGGTTACGCTGCTGCTGAACGCGGATAAAGGTGATATTGATCTGCTGATCGATTACATCACCAACACTGGCAAGTTTGGTTTTTCAATGTCAGACAGCGTGAAAACTGTATTGCAGGACGCCAAGCGCCACGATGTTCCCGATGAAGAAACTCTGCGCCTGCTGGTGCGGGAGTTGCAGCATTTTGGTGGCAATACGTTCGTGAATCTGTTTCGTCGCAATGGTGTCGGCTATAACGAAATTGTGGATGACGTTGCCAGCCATCTGAAGATTAAAGCCCCAACCTCTACCACTGTTGAAGAAAAAGAAGCGCTGATCATTGATGATGTCTTTACCTCATCATGGAAAAAAATGTCGGATGATGAACGCAGCCAGATTCTGCATGATATGGGCATAAGCCCATCTGCCAGCATGGATAAATTATCCAGAATGGATATGCCCGTCTGGCAGAAAGCAGCATTAGTTGCCAATGGCCTTGCCCAAACTACGGCAGGCAAAGCCCTGCCATTAATTGCAGGGCTCGGGATCGGGCGTGTTTTGGGAGTTCTGACGGGGCCGGTTGGTCTGGCTATTACCGGTCTGTATACAGCCTATGACATCTCGAACCCGGCATTTCGAGTAACCCTGCCCTGCGTGGTGCAGATTGCCTGGATTCGTTTAAAAAATTCCCGCCAGTTCCAACTTGCCGCTCAATCAACACCAGCCACGATGCCTGCTCTCGCATACGATGAACGCTGGGGTTTTGGGCAGGATATTAACCAACCTGCGCTTACGGTTTCGACAATTCCATCTTCGGAACTTATCAGCACGGAAGCGATGCAGGAACAGGATATTACAGGTATTTCACGCCTGAGCCCGCTGTTGCAAACGTTGCCCTCACTGGCTACCTCTGCACGCATTGCCAGGCATCAATATATGGAGGTCGTTATTAATGGCCCTCTGGCGAGTGTAAAAGGTGGTCCAGGTTTTCGTGGATTCAGTCTGGGAGAAAAAGGTATTAAGGAACATGCCGTTCTGCTTAATCCTGACAAACTCAATCAACTTGTTAATGCCGGTATGTTGTTGAATGTTGCTTCTGCAGTGTTGGCGCAAAAACATCTGGCAGATATCAGCAAGAAATTAACGGAAATTGTTGAAGCGGTGCGTGAGATTTCTGAGTTCCAGAACAGTGCACGTAAGTCAGAGATCATTGGAGCCATACACTATCTGCAGCAAATCACACCCACGGTGCTGGAGGGGCAATGCTCACCTGCGATACGCCAAAAACTGGAGGATATTGAAGTCCAGTTTTCCGCCCTGCAGGAGCACTTACTGAGTGATATTACTGCTGCTGGCGACAAAGTGTCAGTGCTTAAAGACCACGGACTCTTTGGCAGTACAGAAATTACGAACAAGATCCAAACCCAACAAAAGATCCTTGATGAGCGAATCCATGAATGGGGATTGGCAATGAAGGTTCGTGCGCAAGCATTGCATCTTCTGACTCATGCCGAAGGTGACATAACACTCGTCAGGCACCGCCAACAAACTATTGTTCATAATTATCAGCAGTTCGCAAGCGTTATTGACAAAGTTGAGAGTCAGCTTCACCAGCGGATACAAGGTATCAGCGCATTGACGGAACAGAGCAATACGACCAATGCCAATAAAGTATTACTGCGGAAATGGGTGACAACGACGTTAATGCAGCAAAAGATGGCTATTAATGAAGCCCATTTGTCGTTCGGGCAATTCCAACAAGGATTGTTGACTGAGCAACCGCAATCTGCACGGTTACTGGTAGAAATGCAGGATGGAAAACCGGTGAAGTGTTTTGAATTGCCCCCGGTTTAAAATGCTTTTATAACAGGCCTGGGAAAACTAATGAAACATATAAACTATTGCTTGAACGTATCATTCTACTTAGGTTTCCGATGTTACTGAACGATGCGTTATAAATAATCCTCTTTACTACCGTGGGTTATTGCTTAACATCACTGATATTCTAATGGAGCACCCAACTAATGGGTGTTCCTGACGAAATTTGATGAAATTCGCCATCAATATCGCTTAATATAGAAAGGAACAAGGCGCCCTCAGCGATCAATGAATCGTTCTGTGAAAGCACCGGTCCGTTCTTTAGCGTTTTTCCAGTACCAATCTTCCGATTCGTTTGGTCATAATCCACAGTCATATTCGAGCATCCTGAGAGCCCTGTACTACCCGTACATATATATCACGTCTTCGCACCAAACCCGGTTTAGCTCCGTCAACGCGAATTGCCGCGCAAGGTGATTTGGGATAGCGATACGCTCATGACCACCGTTGACCTGCCCCCAGTATTAAACACAATCGTCAGTTAGTAATGTCGGTTTGTTTACCTTCAATTTTTCCATTTCGCCAGCCCGCTGCAAATTCCGCTGGCGTCCGATAATTCAGTGAGGAATGAGGCCGGCACTCGTTATAGTCCTGCCGCCAGTCGTTAATGATTTTCCTGGCGTGAACGATATCGCTGAACCAGTGCTCGTTCAGACACTCATCCCGAAATCGACCATTAAAGCTTTCGATAAACCCGTTCTGTGTCGGCTTACCCGGCTGAATAAGCCGAAGCTCAACGCCATGCTCAAAAGCCCACTGGTCCAGTGCCCGGCAGGTAAATTCTGGTCCCTGATCTGTTCTGATCGTTGCCGGATAGCCACGAAATAACGCAATACTGTCCAGAATGCGTGTGACCTGAGCTCCTGATATACCGAAGGCGGCAGTGACTGTCAGGCATTCCTTCGTGAAATCATCGATGCAGGTCAGGCACTTTATTCTGCGTCCGGTAGCCAGTGCGTCCATGACGAAATCCATCGACCACGTCAGGTTAGGAGCAGCCGGACGGAGCAGTGGCAGACGTTCTGTTGCCAGTCCTTTACGACGTCGTCTGCGCTTAACACCCAGGCCACTGAGGTGATAAAGGCGGTACACGCGCTTGTGATTAACATGCAGGCCTTCCCGACGCAGTAGTTGCCATATACGGCGGTAACCGAAACGCCTGCGCTCAAGCGCCAGCTCAGTGATGCGTCCGGATAAATGCACATCAGCCGCCGGACGCTGCGCCTCATAGCGGCAGGTCGACAGGGACAAACCAACCAGCCTGCAGGCTCGGCGTTGCGACAGACCCGTCGCTTCACACATCACTACAGCAGCTTCCCGCTTGTGGTCTGTCGTCAGTACTTTCGGCTCAACGCCACCTGTAACGCCTCCTTATCCAGCATGGCTTCTGCAAGCAACTTCTTGAGACGGGCGTTCTCTTCTTCAAGCGACTTAAGGCGTTTTACTTCCGGTACTTCCATGCCACCAAACTTCTTACGCCAGGTGTAAAAGGTCGCGTCAGAAATAGCATGCTTACGGCAAAGCTCACGGGCGGGAATGCCAGCCTCGGCCTCGCGGAGAATACTGATGATCTGTTCGTCGGAAAAACGCTTCTTCATGGGGATGTCCTCATGTGGCTTATGAAGACATTACTAGCATCGCAGTGTGTTAATCAACAGGGAGCAGGTCACCGTATTTATATCAATGAGTAGGTTGCTGACAGCTGACCAGGTCTGGCTTTTTCATCAATCTGCCAGCAAGTTATCGTTCTATCCGAAAGACTCTCGAAGTTGGCATGGTTGCAATGCTTTTGCGTCAGTGGAGCCATGGTTGATGTTATGCAGCCCCAGAACCTGGCTTCGTAATACAGTCCGCCTGCCGTCTGGTTTTACGGTACGTTTTTCAGTATTTTAGATTTTATTTCAATGTGTTGAGGTTTGTTTCTTAGCTCACGTACTTCATTTTTTTCGAGGTAATTGGCGGGGGTAGATGTATTTCCCTTACACTCAGTACACAGCTTTTTTACCTATCATGCTATTGTAGAAAGTCTAACATTCATAACACTTTCCGCTTCAGCAAAGGTGTCATTTTGAGCGACAACAAGCTGAGCGGATTCGCGTTTGAGCTCCGTGTGAATTTTTTTCATCATGGCAGCTATAATGTTCTGAGGTGAGCGTATCACCTATGTTCAGGTGGCCAAACTCAGCGTGGCATTGCAATAAGCAAGGGTACTATTGGTGATAGGTATTTCGTAGAAGGTTTCCGAACACCTCTTAATATTTATGTATTTTTTATCCGTTATTACGAAATGGATGTGTCGCTACTACCCTTTTGGCTCTATACACAAGCAAAACCAATAAGGAATTACACAGATGGCTAATTTCAAAGCTGGTGATAAAGTGGTCCACGCCTCGGGGGCTGGGCCCGAAATGATAGTTCTAAGGGCTTTCGATGGATTTGAAAGCTCAGAGATTAAAACACCTATGTGTGAGTGCGAATACTGGAGTGAGGGGGAGGGAAAGTTTATTCGCGAACGTTTTCCTCAAACTTCCTTAAAACTTGTGCCAGTGCCTGACGGCACTTGTTAATAGTTTGAATCAAAGCGCCCTTACAGGCGCTTTTTGTCACGAAAGAAATCAAGGATTTTCGGCCTTCTAAGCCGTAGGTCACAGGTTCGAGCCCTGTAGGGCGTACCATTTAAATCAGTAAGTTACACTAACTTTAATCCCGCTTAATTTTCCCCTTGCGTCGTATTTGCGTCCCTCTGCCCAATATCCAGCCAATTCGCGCGATGAAATGATTTGCTACCTGTAGCTATTCATCCCGTAGCCCCGGATCAGCACTTAGCCTCAGCCTCTGCTGCTGATTGATCTCCCGGCGCTGGCGGGCGGAAACACCCTGGCGCAGAGGAAATCGACCAGCGCCCGAACCTTCGGCGAGGGGTGCCTGCTGGCGGGCCAGAGCACGTGGAAAACGCCGGTGCGTTCCACCCGATCGGCCAGAACGGCGAGCAGTCGGCCATCCGCCAGCGGTTCCGCAATTGCGAACTCCGGCAGATAGGCGATCCCCAGACCTTGCAGAGCAAAGCACACTCGCGTCTCAATGTTGTTACAGATCATTGAGGTGGGAAGCTGCAGCTCAGGGTCTCCGGGCGTCAGCCGTAGCGCCCACGGCTCCAGCTTGCCGCTGTTGGGAAAGCGGTAGTGCAGGCAGGTATGCTCCAGCAGATCGGCAGGCGCGGTGGGGAGACCCCGTCGTGCCAGGTAATCGGGCGAGGCGACCAGCATCGAGCGGAAGGTGCCCAGCCTGCGCGCCGACAGGCGCGAGTCCGTCGGGTGTCCCGTTCTGACCACCACGTCGAAGCCTTCTTCAATCACATCGACCAGCCGGTCCGTGAAGTCCAGATCCAGCTCGATGGCCGGATATTCGCGCATGAACTCGCCGAGCACCGGCAGCACCAGCGAGCTGACCAGGGGCAGGCTGACCCGCAGCCGACCGCGCGGCGCGGCCGTTGCCTGCGACAGCTCCAGCTCAGCCGCCTCGATTTCGGCAAGAATGCGCCGGCTGCGCTCCAGAAACAGCGTGCCCTCGGCCGTCAGCGTCACGCTGCGGGTGCTGCGGTGAAACAGACGCACGCCGAGCTTCTCTTCCAGCCTCGCCACGCTTTTGCCGATGGCCGATGCCGAAACGCCCAGCAGCCGGCTGGCCGCGACGAAGCTGCGCGTTTCGGCGACCCGTACGAACACCACGAAGCCGTTAAGGTTGTCCACTTCACTCCTCCATTGCGGACATAGAGTTCCGCTAAGACAGGAACTGTACCCTACTTTTTCTTTAATAGCCGCGTTTCTATCATGGCGGGAACGTTCACTGATGAAAGGAATTTCCCATGTCGGTTCCCGCATTTTCGCTGCACGCAGGCGTTGCGCCTGCGCATCTCTCCACCCGCATTCAGGCCGCCGTTCAACGGGCGCTGGACGAACGGCGTCTGGTCGGCGCCGTGGTCCTGGTGGCCCGCGACGGCGCGCTTATTTACCGCCAGGCCGCCGGCTGGGCCGATCGTGAAAGCGGTCGGACGATGGCCGCGGATGCGGTCTTCCGTCTGGCATCGGTAAGCAAGCCTATCGTCTCAACGGCGGCGCTGGTGCTGGTGGCGCAGGGAAGGCTCGGCCTGGACGACAGCCTCGAGCGCTGGCTGCCTGAGTTCAGGCCGCTGCTGCCCGACGGCCAGCCCGCGCGGATCGCCGTACGGCAGCTGCTCAGCCATACGGCCGGGCTGGGCTATCGATTCTTCGAGGCCGATGCCAACGGCCCCTATGCGCGGGCCGGCGTATCGGACGGCATGGATGCGTCCGGTATCAGCCTGGCGGAGAACCTGCGCCGCATCGCCAGCGTGCCGCTGCTGTACGAGCCCGGTACGGGCTGGGGCTACTCGCTGGCGACCGACGTGCTGGGCGCGTTGATCGAGCGAGTGCAGGGCGAACCGCTTGACGCAGCCGTGCGCCAGCTGGTGACCGGCCCGCTGGGCATGGCCGATACCGGCTTTATCGCGCGGGATGCGCAGCGCGTGGCGACCGCCTACGTGAACGATGTGCCTCAGCCGCATCCGCTGGCGGAAGGTGAAATCGTTTCGCCCTTCGAGGGGGCGGTTGGTATTCCCTACAGCCCTGCGCGCATCTTCGACCCGCAGGCATTTCCCTCGGGTGGCGCGGGCATGGCGGGAACCGCCGAAGACTTCCTGCGCCTGCTGGAGGCTCTGCGTCAGGGGGGCGGCGCGATCCTGCCGGATGAGTTGATTGCGGAAATGGCGCGGGATCGGACGGAGAATCTGGAGCTGCCCAACGCGCCGGGCTGCGGCTTTGGGCTCGGTTTTTCGGTCCTGCGCGATCGGACGCTGGCCGCTTCGCCTGAATCAGAAGGCACCTGGCGCTGGGGAGGCGCCTACGGCCACTCGTGGTTCGTGGATCGGACGCGGGGGCTGAGCGTCGTCGCCTTCACTAACACCCTATACGAAGGGATGTCGGGCCGTTTCGTCGGCGATCTGCGCGATGCGGTCTACGGCGCCCTGGAGGCTGAGCGATGAATTCGACGACCGGGCATCGCATGCCCGTCGCGTCGCTGCTGGCGCTCGCGATGGCGGCTTTCATCACCATCCTGACCGAAGCGCTGCCGGCCGGCCTGCTGCCCCAGATGGCGCAAGGCCTGGCCGTCTCCGAGGCGTGGGTCGGCCAGACGGTGACTGTCTATGCCATCGGTTCTCTGGTGGCCGCCATTCCGCTGACCGCCGCCACTCAAGGCGTTCGTCGCCGGCCGCTGCTGCTGGCCGCCATTGGCGGATTCGCCATCGCCAACTCGGTCACGACGCTCTCCGCCAGCTATGCGCTGACGCTAGCGGCACGCTTCGTGGCGGGCGTCTCGGCGGGCCTGCTGTGGGCTCTGCTGGCCGGCTACGCGGCGCGGATGGTGCCGGAGCAGCAGAAGGGCCGCGCCATCGCTATCGCCATGGTGGGTACGCCGCTGGCGCTTTCTCTGGGCGTGCCTGCCGGTACGCTGCTTGGCAATCTGCTGGGATGGCGGATGTGTTTTGGCATCATCAGCCTGCTGGCGCTACTGCTGATGGGCTGGGTGAGGCTGAAAGTGCCGGACTTCGCCGGGCAGGCGGCGGGCAAGCGCCTGTCGCTGCGCCAGGTGTTCACCCTGCCGGGGATCCGTCCGGTGCTGTTCGTGGTGCTGGCCTTCGTTCTGGCGCATAACATCCTCTACACCTATATCGCTCCGTTTCTGGTGAAGGCGGGAATGGTGGAGCGCACGGATGTGGTGCTGCTGGTTTTTGGCGGGACGTCGGTAGCGGGTATCTGGATCGTCGGTGTGCTGATCGATCGCTACCTGCGCCGGCTAACCCTGGCGAGCACGCTCCTGTTCGGCGCGGCGGCGTTGACGCTGGGTATGGCCGGTGGCGATCCTGTTGCGGTCTACGCGGCGGTAGGGGCGTGGGGGCTGGCTTTCGGCGGGGCGGCGACCCTGTTTCAGACCGCGCTGGCGAGGATCGCCGGCGATGCGGCCGATATCGCGCAGTCGATGCTGGTGACCGCCTGGAATGCGGCTATTGCCAGCGGAGGTATCGTTGGCGGCGTGCTGCTGGACCGTTTTGGCGTCGGGGCATTCTCTCCTGCGCTGCTGGTGCTGCTGCTGGCCACGCTGCTGGTGGCGTGGTCGGCCAGAGATCGCGGCTTTCCCGCGTCGGTGGGATGATAGGCCGGGCGCTATCCTGGCCGTTACAGCATGTCTGCCCACGGATGGTTAGGGTGCAGGCGCTCGAGACACTCCCGCAGCCATAAGCGCTCGGACGGGAGTAACCCCGGTATGGTCCGGGCGAAATCCTCCTCGTCCTTCGGCCGGCGGTGCTTTGCCTTGAACAGCAGCACGGCTGAGGGGCTGAGGTAAGGAATGCCGCCCGCGGTCAGCGCGACCATTTCGCTGCGTGGTCGCGTGAGCTGTGGATCCCGCTTATAGGCCCAGCGCTCATCCGTTCCCGGCTCAATCATCATATCCGCCCGCCAGCGGTCAGCGGGGCGGTCGAAGCACCAGATCTGGGAAATCTCGGCCTCCGGCTGCCGGTCGGCCGCCAGCCGCTCGAGCACGCCGTCGCTGACGGTGTAAAACTCCATATCGCGCAGCTCGCGGCGAAAAAGGGGCAGATCCTCGAGCAGGATCGTGAACTCGATATCCTCATGCTCGCGCGTCTTCTTCCCGTGCCACAGATCGAGTGCCCAGCCGCCCACGACGCACCACGGCCTCGATATGCGGCTCAGCCGACGGGAGAGCTCGGCAGGGCTCCAGGAGTCCCAGCTATTCTCGTCTGGCACAATCTGTCGATCGTTCATGCTATCGCTTCCCATTTATGCGCTTGTTATCGGTCGGCTTTGGCGCTGCTAACGCCTCAGCAACACTACCGCAGCGGTGAAGATAAGCACAGGAAAAGTCGTCCTCGTGCTTATCGTTCCACTTTGTCTCCGGCGAGCCGCCGTCCAGCGGGGAGGATCGTTCAGTCGGCGAGCGCGGCGCGCTGGCGAACGTTCTTGACGGTCAGCCAGATGGCGGATACGAGGAAGTAGAACGCGCCGAAGGCCGCATAGGGTGCGACCGTGGTCACGTCCAGCGCCATGCCGCTATGCGCCTGCTGAAACATGAAGACGCCGGCGAGCGCGGACTGGGCACCGCTGAGGATCATCGGCCATTGGCCGCTCGTCGTTTTCCAGCGCCGCACGGCCGTCGCCAGCTGCAGCAGGCCGGAGAAGATAGCCCAGGCGGCGAACACCGCGATCGTCGTAGGCATACCGACGGTAAGCGCTCCGCAAACGGCGAGGGCGATAATGATGCTGACCACAAAGTTAAACTTTTGCGATGGATTCGCGCCAAGGCCACCGCTTCTGCGGGCGTCCAGATAGTTCGCGAACGCGTCCCAGGCCGGATACAGAATCAGCAGGGCCGCGCCCACGGCGGGATTGTGCTTGCCCACGAAAACGGCAAGGGCGATCCAGGCAATCGAGACCCCGGTTCGCAGAAAGTAGTAGGTCTGGAGCCATTGGTTCAGAGATCGATTCGGGGTTGCAGGGGCGTTTTGCATGTCAGCTCTCCAGGCCGTCAGGTAATAAAAATCACTAACGACCTATTAGTAGGTAGAATGTCGGGTGGTACCGCCGCCGCTTACGCGCGGGGACTAACCTGAGTGCAAAGCAGCCCGGGGCGAGCTGCATGAGCGGTTCGTCGCGTGATGTTCCTGCTCAATGAATAAACATTAACCTACTAGTAGGTAGGTAGTCAACGTAAGAGTTTTTCCAGCGCCGCCGTCAGCAGCCACCTGACGGTAAACAGCGCCGGGCCTATATTGCGGCCTGCGCATCTGGCATGGGTATGATTCAGATCCCTGAATATGATGTGCGAATGGCTGGCCGCAGGAGTTTTATGCGAAGTGATGCCGACCTGCCTGTAAGCATTGTATATCCCAGCCGACGGTATCTGTCGCGGCCGCTGCAGCTATTTATTGCCGCTGTTAAGGGAAAAAATGCGGCTCACCGCCGGAGCGCAATCGAGGCGCCTGCTGCCTGTCGATGGCGTATAAAATATATCAAAATGGTATTTGAGCGGCGTTTCTTATTCCAATAAGTTTAGCTGATTGTTTATCCCAGGCCGCCGCGTCTACGGTCGCCAACAATCGGAACCCGCTTCTATGAATCGCGTGAAAAAGCCGCTGGTGCTTTCGCTGCTGCAGTACCCGAGCGGCCATCATGTCGCCGCGTGGCGCCATCCGGATACGGATCCAAAGGCCAATATCTCCGTCGATAGCTATATTGCCAGCGCGCGCGCCGCCGAGGCCGCGGGGTTTGATATCACCTTTATTGCGGACCGCCTCGGCATTCCCGCCGGACCCCTCGAGGCGACGCGGCGGGTGGATGAGTGGTCGCACGGCTTCGAGGCGCTGACGCTGGCCGCGGCGGTTGCGGCCACCACGCAGCGCATCGGCATCGTCGTCACCGCCAGCACCACCTTCAATGAACCCTACAACCTGGCGCGCCAGCTGGCTTCGCTCGATCTTATCAGCGGCGGACGCCTGGGCTGGAATATCGTGACGTCGGGCCTGTCGAGTGAGGCCACGAATTTTAACCCGACGGAGTTTCGCCACGATAAACGCTACGCGCGCGCAGAGGAGTTTATTGCGGCGGTGCGGGCGCTGTGGGGTTCCTGGAACGTCACGAACTTTCCGCGCGATAAGCAAAGCGGCGTTTTTTTTGAAGCCGATGCGCTGCGTGAGCCCGGCTTTCAGGGGCGCTGGTTCCGCGCGCTGGGCGGGCTGAACGTCTTGCCCTCGGCGCAGGGACAGCCGGTGCTGGTGCAGGCCGGGGCGTCGCCCGCGGGACGGGATCTTGCGGCCCGCCATGCGGAAGTGATTTTCGTTGCGGCGCCCACCCTGGAAGAGGCGGTTGCCTATCGCCAGGATCTGCACGCCCGCCGTAAAGCGGCCGGCCGCAGCAGCGACGACCTGTATATTCTGCCCGGCATTTTTCCGGTGATTGGCAAAACCGAGGCTGAGGCCCAGGCGAAGTTTGACCAGCTGCAGGGGCTGATCGCCGAAGAGGTCGCCCTGGCGCTGCTGGGGAGCTATCTCGGCGATATTGATTTAACGGATGTCGATCCCAACGGCCCTTTGCCACCGCTGCCCGCGTCCAATTCCATTGCCAGCCGCCAGCAGCTGCTGCGGGAGCTGGCGGAGCGCGAAAACCTCAGCGTGCTGCAGCTGGCGCGGCGCATTGCCGGCGCGCGCGGCCACCTGCAGATCGTCGGCACCCCGCAGCAGGTGGCGGCGGAGATGATCCGCTGGCACGAAGCGGGTGGGGCGGACGGCTTTATGCTGCTGCCTCCCACCTTCCCGGAAGGGCTGGACCTCTTTATTTCCGATGTGGTTCCCCTGCTTCGCGAGCGCGGTCTGCTGACGCCGCTGGAATTTAGCGGCACGCTGCGCGAGAGGCTCCGTCTGCCCGTCCCGCAACCTCATCTCACACACAATATTGACCCGGAAGGATGATAACCAGATGAAATTTTTAGCGAAGAAAATGATTGTCGCCCTTCTGCTGGCGACACCCGCAGCCCACGCCGTCAGCATTGTGGATGCCGGCTATGCTACCGCTCAGGGCACGGCGTATGTCGTCAAGCTGCTGCTCGAAGATCAGACGGGGGCGGAGACCAAAATTGTGCCCGTCTCTTCCGTGCCGGTTATCTGGGAAGGGCTGAACCGCAACAACGGCGAGATCGATATCTGGACAGACGTCTGGCTACCGAACCAGGACGCGCTGGTGGCGAAATACGCCGGGGCCGGCAAGAACGTCACTCTGGCGAAAAACGCCTATGCCGGAACCCAGGGTTACTGCACCCTGACGGCGACCGCCGAGGCGCACAACATTCATTCCGTCTACGATCTGACCGACCCTGACAAAGCAAAAGTTTTTGCACCGAAGGGGTCGGATCGCGGGCAGATCTGGCTGGGCGCGGCGGGCTGGCTGTCCACCAATTATGAAGAGATCCGCGCCCGAACCTACGGCTTCGCGCCGTTCTTCGACCTGACCCGTTCCGATGAGGCGGTGGCGACGGCGGCGCTGGATAACGCCGCGAAAACGGGCGGCGCCTGGATCGGCTACTGCTATGCGCCGCATCAGAACTACGTCCGCTACAAGCTCACCAATCTGCAGGAGCCTAAGCATACGCCGACGACCTGGCAGGTTGCGGATCAGTCGGACCCGGACTGGTTAACGAAATCACGCATCAGCACCGGCTATGGCGATGCGGCGATCCACATCGCCTACAGCAATCACTTTGCCCAAACGAACCCTGATGGGGTAAAAATCGTTGAAGCGGTCCATTTCGACACCCAGGACGTCAGCGCCCTGGCCTATGCGATCGCCGTCGAAGGGAAGACGCCGGAGCAGGCGGCGCGCGGCTGGCTGGATGCGAATAAGGCGCGCGTGGCTGACTGGCTGAGCGCGAAATGATTCAGCTGGAAAATGTCTGGAAGGTATTCGGTTGCGATCCGCAGCATGCCGTCACGGCGTTGCGGCGCGACCCCGACGCCCGCCTGCCCGCAGGCGGCCTGGCGGCGGTGCGCGGTATCGATATGCACGTCGAGCGCGGCGAATTGCTATGCATTTTAGGCCTCTCCGGGTGCGGCAAGTCCACGCTTCTGCGCATGGTGAACCACCTGATCGCGCCCAGCATCGGCCGCGTGCGCATCGCCGGGGAGGCGATTGCCGAGCTGTCGCCCGCCAGGCTGCGCGAGCTGCGCGCCCGCCGTATCGGGATGGTGTTCCAGAGCCACGCTCTCATCGAACATATGAGCATTCAGGAAAACGTGGCATTGCCGCTGGAAATCCTCGGGGTTGCCCGCGCCCGGCGCGAAGCGCGCGCCGAAGCGCTTCTGGAACGACTGGGGCTTGCCGGGATGGGGCAGCGCGGGATCGACACGCTCTCCGGCGGGATGAAGCAGCGGGTTGGGCTGGCGCGCGCGCTGGCCTCCGATCCGGACGTGTTGCTGATGGATGAGCCCTTCAGCGCCCTGGACCCGCTGATCCGCGACGACCTGCAGACCGAGTTTCGCAGCCTGTCGCGCGATCTCAATAAAACCACGCTGTTTATTACCCATGATGTCGCCGAAGCGTTGCGCATCGCGGATCGTATCGCCGTTATGCGGCAGGGCCGCTTCGAGCAGCTGGCCACGCCGGCGGAGCTTCTGGCCCGTCCGGCTAATGAATATGTCGCCCGCTTTATCCGCATTGGCATGGCGAGAGCAGAGGAGACCACATGATGCACCAGACGGATGTCGTGACGCCGTTTTACCAGCGCGCGTTTAGCCAACTGCAGGATGAATCGCGCAGGCTGCCGCCTTTTCATCGCAAAGCGGCGCTGTTCGGCAGCCTCTGGCTTGGCGCGCACCGCTTTCGGGGACTGTTCTGGCTGTTTTTAAGCGCCGAGCTGATCGGGGCGGCGCTGATCGTGCTTGCGCTGAGCCACGGCCTGTCGCGCGACCAGCAGGCGCGCGTGACCACCCTGGTCGAGCTCGCGAGCCAGCGGGCGCAGGAGGCCGCCGCGGCCCACAGGCAGGACCCGCAGAGTGCGATGACCCAATCCCTGGAGCGCTCCGCCGCGTCGCTGAGCAGAGCCGCCAGCGACGCGCGCGCGGCGCTTGAGGCCGAGCGGGGAGGGCGTGGCCTTATCCTCGGTGGGCTGGCCGCGCTGCTGGGCGCGCGCGTTATTTTAGGATTTGCCGCCGTGCCGCTGATGGCGGGGCGGCTGCGCAGAGCGCGCCTGACGGAGGATTTTAGCGGCATGACCTGTTCGACCGGCGCCGCCCTCTTCGCGGCGCTGATTTGGCTGGCGATCGTGCCGATGGCGCTCTTAAACTACGCCGGCGCGATCCCCGCTCAGATTTTCAACCCCGCCGGGTTACCCGAGCTGGCGTCGAACGCATCGCGGTGGATCGACGAGGGGATGGGGTCGCTGGCCGCCGCCCTTGCTCCCGCCGCGCAGCATATATCCGGGGTCATCGATGCGCTGCTGGGTGCCCTGGAATATGCGCTGATCGCCACGCCGTGGCCGGTGGTGTTTATCGTGCTTCTCGCCTTTGCCGCGCAGCGCGGCGGCTGGCGCCTGGCATTTGGCGTCGGGGTGGGGCTGGCCTATATCCTCGCTTTCGGCTACTGGACCAAAGCGATGCAAACCGTTGCGCTGCTGGGGACGGCATCGTTTATCGCCGTCGCCGTCGGCATCCCGCTCGGCATCTGGAGCGGCTATCGCCGGCGCGTGGCGTCCGTTATCCGACCGGTCCTTGATTTTATGCAAACCACGCCCGCTTTCGTCTACCTGATCCCGATCATCGCCCTGTTCGGTATCGGTAAGACCGCCGGGATTATTGCCACTATCATCTTCGGCATCGCCCCGGTGATTCGCCAGACGGCCTTTGGTATTGCCAACGTTCCGCCCGCCGTGCGGGAGGCGGCCCTGGCCTTTGGCGCCGGGCGGGGGTTTATGCTATTTAAAGTTGATTTGCCTATTGCCCGCCCGGCGATCCTCGCAGGCGTCAGCCAGACGGTGCTGATGAGCCTGTCGATGGTGGTCATTGCGGCGCTGATCGGCGCAAAAGGCTTAGGTGAGGATGTCCTTTCCGCGCTGCAGTACGCAGCCCAGGGTAAAGGCATACTCGCGGGGCTGGCGATCCTGATCTGCGCGATCGTGATTGACCGGATGGTGCAGTTCCGGCGGCGATCCTGAGCCAGCGCCGCGGGCGTGCTTACAAATAGCGGGCCCGTTAATCATCGGTTAAATAGTTCTGCCGCATCTGAGCAAAGGCCTGTTGTGAAAAGCCCAGCTCGCTGCAGATATAGTTAGCGACGCTGCCTGAATGGGCTTTGATGGTGTTAAATACTTCAATAATAAAGGATTCACGGGTATCGATTAACGTGTGAAGATAGGCAAGGACGTCCTCATCATTGGTTATTTTTCGGTAGGCGTCCATTTTGATAGCATTACGCTCCATGCGATTAGCCTGCGTGACCATATAATCGGCGATAATATCCTCTTCGGATACGCCGAGCATCGATAGTGCCAGAAGAACGCCATAACCGGTGCGGTCTTTTCCCCCACGACAGTGCTGGATATTGGGCGCGTTATGGGGATCGAGCAGCACATCGATCATGTGCTTAAATGCACGCTTCGATTTTTCGCTGGTCACAAAGTTACGATATTGCTCTAAAACCTGTTCGCCTCGACCATTAATTAATTCTGCGGGAATGTCCCGTATCACGCTTTCGATTAAAGCTCGATCTTCATTACTGGGTTCGGCAGAGAACTGTGCCGCCAGCTCCGCCGTTTGTGCCGTTGCGTTTAAATGGTAGGTTCTCTTTTCACCGACGTGGTCGTTCGGGCTTTTGGCGATTTCATTTTCACTTCGGTAATCGATGATTGACTGAATGTTAAGGCGTCGGATGTAGGCCAATGCCTGTCGATCGAGGTTGTACAAATGGTTGGAGCGAAATAGCATGCCCCATTTTACGGTTTTCCCCTCGGCTGCGGGATAACCACCAAAATCCCGAAAGTTATTTAATCCAGAAACCGGCAGTGTTCGTTCGGCGAAAAGTACTGGCTGGCCGCTGTGCTCCAGAATAAAATAGATCCGCTGCTCGGCTTGTAAAGGGTCCTCCAGTTCATACGGGCTGACGGCATGTTGAGTAATAAGGTAGCGCTCTTTTGTTTTGACATCATTATCTTTGGTCCAGTACAGCGCTACGTTTTCCGCGGGAGCGGTAAAAGAAAGCGTGAGATAATTTTTATTATTTCTGCATACTGACGGGGTCTGACATAAACTCATTTTTTATCCTTAAGCTAAAATACCGAAAGTTGAACATATAACGCCAAGCACCATCATCGAAATAATGAGTGATACGGTATATTTCCCGCGCAGCCTTTTGACGAGGAAGAACACGCCTAAGGAGAAAAGCAGGGTTAATAAATTAGGCGTAACTTTATCAAACATCTCCTGCACTTTGATGGATTGTTCACCTACCGCAATAACCAGCGGTGTCGATATTTTGACCGTCGTGGCGATTAAAGAACCGAGCACCATAACCCCGACAACGTTGGCGATATTAGTAATTCTCTGAATAATATTTGAGTTTTTCGACTGTTCGATTAAGTCGACGCCCTTGTTATAGCCATAGTGGATAAAGAAATATTTGGTGCCAATGTTGACGATATTAAATAAAAGAAACATCAGGATTGGGCCAATGAGATTTCCCTGCAGAGCAAAGGCCGCGCCAATACTTCCGCAGATGGGTAGCCAGGTAAACTTGAGCAGGCTGTCACCTAAACCCGCAAGCGGTCCCATCAATCCGGCCTTAACGGAAACTACAGCATCCTTTTCTTCTTCGGTGGTCTTTTCTTCCAGCGCGGCGGTGACCCCTAAAATAAGAGCCCCGGTATTTATTTGCGAGTTAAAAAACTCGAAATGGCGCTGCATCGCCTTGATTCGCGTTTCTTTATCAGCTTGGGCATAGAGTTTATCAAGAACCGGGATCATGCAGTGTGCAAAGCCGATAGTTTGCAATTTTTCATAGTTATATGAAAATGACATTGTTTGCAGATTCCAAAAAATACGATTCAGATCTTTTTTATTGAGTTTACGTTCGCAGGGAAGGTCTTCTTCACTAACGTCTGGACAGGTATTTTCGGTGTTCATAAATCGTACTCTTCTTCAGATGTCGCGGCGGAGTTTTTTTCGTCCGGCGTCGTATTGTTAGCGTTGTTAATTCCGTTGGTGTAGGCCATGTCATACAAAACGGCAAACGCCAGGGCAATAAAGGTGATAGGAATAATCGGCAGTTTCAAATACGTTGTCAGGATGAAACCGAGCAGGAAGAAAAACCACATTCTGCCTTTTAATAACATCAATAGCAGGATACATACGCCGACGGCCGGGATCATTTTTGATGCCACGCCCATACCGGTCAAAACGTTTTCAGGGATCGCCGCTAAAATTTTGCTCACCAGATCGCCGCCGAAGTAGATCGCCAGAAAACAGGGTACGGCGCGAATTAAAAACCACAGCGGTGTGGAAAAGTAATGAACTTTAACCAGCCCTCGGTAGTCGCCATCATGGATCGATTTTTCTGCCCAGAGGTTAAGAAAGCTGGCGAAAGAGCGCCATACGATAAGCAGCTGCTGGCATAAAATAGAGACCGGGACCGCAAGCGCAATCCCTGCGGCAATCCCCCCTTTGGAGGCAATCCCCAAAGCGACGCCGATAATAGAGCCTGCAATAATATCAGGGGCGGAGTAGGCGCCAACGTTCCCGATACCCATCCACATCAGCTCAAGCGTGGCGCCGATCGCCAGTCCCTGGACCGTATCGCCCATGATAATACCGGCAACGGTGCCGGTTAACAGAGGCCGGCGAAGCATCTGCGGACCCACATCATCCATTGAGCAAATACCTGCCCAGATAGCGACTAAAAGAGCTTCAATTAACATTTGCTATTCCTCATTTATTATAAAATAAATGTTCCGGGTACTTATTTAAGTAACGTGTGAAGCTCAATAACGGGGTCTTTAGGCACCATTTGCACTTCTACGGTAATATCTTTGGCGATAAGGGATTTAAACGCCGCCTCTTCTTCCGGCGTAACGGCAACCGCGCGGGTCAGGCTTTTACGCCCCTCCTGCATCCGCATACCGCCGACGTTCAGGGTGGTAATTTTCAAACCGTTTTCCACCAGAATATTCACGTCAATACTATTGGTGAATAGCAACATAGTGCGTTTCTTTATTTCCGTTTTTTTCAGAACATCAATGAATTTTTGTACTCCAAAAACGAGGACCTTCAGCTCAGGTGGCGCGGACATGGTCAGCACGGACTGCTGAACTTTATCGCCTGCGACCTTATCGTTAATAATCAGCACCTGCTCGATATCATGATTTTTTACCCAGGTTGTAATGACCTGGCCGTGGATAAGGCGGTCATCTATTCTTGCAACATTAACTGGCATGATATTCCCCTTAGAGATCGGCGGCTTGCTGCCGTTCTTCGTTTAAAATATCCCCGACGTTGAAACAGCTTTGCGGAAATACTTCAGCAATAAGTTTGCTAACCGCAGGCAGCGGCTGGTCGCGGTTGTTAAAGACTTCAAGCAGCGTTGGAATGTTAAACCCGCAGAATAAAACAACGTCATCATAGGTTAATACCAGCTCGCTGGCTAAATTACAGGGCGATCCGCCCAGCATATCAACCAGAATGAGAACGCCATTTTCTTTATTTAGCGCACGATAGGCCTCGGCCAGCCGCGCGCGCACGTCGTTGATATTGCTCTCTTCCTCGATGGAAATAACCAAAACATGACTTTGCTTACCAATGAGCATCTCCGCGCAGGTGAGGGCTCCCTGGGCAAAGGGGCCGTGGCTTATCAAGATGACGGGAAGTTCGGCTGACATAGCTTTCCTTTTTTTGTGACATTATTACTACGATTTAATTTAATTATAGTAATACTATTACTTTTGGCTTAAGGAAATACCATGAAACACTATTTTGACCGATATGTGATAACGATCGCTCTTTGGCAATGAGTCAGCTTGAGCTTTCAGAAGCCGTTTTTCGGCCGGGTAGCGAGGAATAAAGGCGAGCTTAAGGCGTGGGGAGCGGCGGAACACCGACGGCGTTGGGGGGGAATCTCAGCCGCGGAAGGCGATCGGCTTCGCGGCGGCCGCTTCAGGGCTTATGATTTTGACGATAAAAACGCTCGGCGCGCATCTGGATTTGTTTGAGCAGGCGCTCGTCATATTGCTGGACGAAAAGATTGGTCACCAGCATGTTAATCACCGCCAGCTGCGACATTTTGGAGCGGATGGGTATCAGGCGTGAAACGCTTTCCGTAGAAACCGTGTGCAGGACGATATCGGCAAGGGTGGAAATACGGCTTTGCCCCATTTTAGTAATGGCAATGGAGGGCACGCCGAGCTGCTGCGCCAGGGTCAGGAGCATGACGCCTTCCTGGTTTTCACCAGAATGCGAGATAATAATCAGCAGATCGTTTTCATCCAGGGTATTAACAATACTAAACTGAATACTGTAGTCCAGATGACAGCTGACATCTTTTTTAATTTTGATTAGCTGGTATTCAAGCTCTTTTCCCACAAGGCCGCTGCTGCCGGCACCATAAATAACAATTTTATGGCTTTTCCTGATCAGCTCATTGGCTTCAAGAAGCGTGCCGGCATTAGCAAGCGCGTGCGTCTCATCGATTGATGATTTCTCTATTTGCAGGATTTTAGCATTGACAGCCTCAACTGAATCATCGAGGCAAATATCTTCCTGGAGGAATTTATTATTGGTTACCGCGCTGGATGAGGTCATCAAATCAATTTTAAGATCGCTGAACCCCTGATAACCTAGCTTGTGGCATAAGCGTAAAATAGTGGTGGTGCTTACGCCATTTACCTTAGCAAGCATCTGAATACTCATACTTTTCAATGACTGTTTGTTTTCAATGATGTAATTGGCGACATTCCGTTCTTTGGCAGATAGTTCGTGACTAACTTCACGGATTTTTACGTCGAACATTTAACAGCCTTCATCATATTAAGAATATTATTACGATAATCATACAATTGAAAAAAGAAAACATCAAGTTATAAACATTGCTGCTTAATTTCTTATCCGGCGGCAATTAAATAATATGCCTGGCGGTTTTGTCAGCTAATTAAAATTAAGCCGGGGCAGCGGCAAGCCGCTTTATTCCAGGCCAAAACGCTGCCGGTACTGGCCCGGCGTTACGCCGGTGATTTTGCGAAAAATTTTGCGGAAGGCTGAGGGATCGGTATATCCCACTTCCCAGGCAATACGGTCGGCCGAACGCCCGGTTAACTCAAGGGCATCCCGCGCCTTCATGATGCGAACCTGCTGCAGGTACTCCGTTGGCCGCACGCCCGTCGCTTTCTGAAAGCGGCGCAGAAATGTCCGCGGGGTCATCCCCGCCAGCGCCGCCATTTCATCGATGCTCTGCTGTTCAGAATATGTCGCATGGAGGTGGTGCTGGACGCGCAGAATGACGAGGTCGCCGTGGTCGAAATGCGGAATAAATGCCGAATAGGTGTTTTGCTTGCGGCGGGGAGGGTCGATAAGTAAAAAACGCGCCGTCGCCAGCATGGTACCGTTTCCCAGCAGCTTCTCTATCAGCGTCAGGCCCAGATCCGTCCAGGCAAAAATACCGCCAGCGGTGATAATATCGCCGTCGTCGATAACCATATTTTCCGCCGCGACGTCAATCTCCGGGAAACGCTCCGACAGGGCCTGAGCAAACGCCCAGTGCGTCGTTGCGCGACGATGATCGATAAGCCCGGTCTCCGCCAGCACGAACGCTCCGGCACAAACCGAACAGAGCGTTACGCCGTCATGATACAGGGCGCTCATCCAGGCGGCAGGGGCCGCCATAGGCTTCATCTGCGCGGGCATGACCAGGCTGGGCGGGGCTATCACATGGCTCAGGCGATGCGGCTCATCCGGATGGCTGTCCCAGACGCACGCCACCGTATCGCCGTCGGGCATGACCTGCCAGTGCGACACCCGAATCGCGCGAACGCGCTCCTCGCCGGAGATACTCACCGCCCAGTCCGCCGCAATCCTGAACATATCCGTCAATCCATACACCGCAGCCAGCTGGCACTCGGGATAAATCAGCAGGCCCACTTCCGCCACGATGCTCTTTTCAACAGAAGGCTTCATTTGTCATTTTTGCCTTTTATAGTGTCATTTTTGACAATTCTATCTCCCGACGTATTGCATAACAATAGCCCCATCGGACAACAACAGCGATGACCTGAACGATAAAGGAGCAGCTATGCCAGACGAACGGTTTGAGATTTCACGACGGCGTCTGCTGATCCTCAGCGGCACGTTGTCTGCCGGTATCGGGCTGTCACTTTCGCCCTTCGCCCGGGGTATGACCTCACTCTCATTACAGACAGGAGATATTTCTATGAGCAACGGCATTATTACCACCAAAGACGGTACCCGAATTTTCTATAAAGACTGGGGCCCTAAAAATGCGCAGCCCGTCGTTTTCCACCACGGTTGGCCGTTAAGCGCCGACGACTGGGATAATCAGATGCTGTTCTTTTTATCGCAGGGGTATCGGGTGATTGCCCACGACCGTCGCGGCCACGGGCGTTCCGACCAGACCGATACCGGCAACGAGATGGATACCTATGCCGCCGACGTCGCTGAACTTGCCGGTGCGCTGGATCTTAAAAATGCCATCCATATCGGCCACTCTACCGGCGGCGGAGAAGTGGCGCGCTATGTCGCCAGGGCCGAAAAAGGCCGCGTGGCGAAGGCGGTGCTGATGGGGGCGGTCCCGCCGATTATGCTAAAAACGGCCGCTAACCCGGAAGGGCTCCCGCTATCCCTGTTTGATAGCTTCCGCTCCGCGCTCGCCGCTAATCGCGCGCAATTCTTCATTGACGTGCCGTCGGGTCCGTTCTACGGCTTTAACCGCCCGGGGGCCAAAATCAGCCAGGGCCTGATCGATAACTGGTGGCGTCAGGGCATGGCAGGCGGCGCCAAAGCGCAATATGACTGTATCAAAGCGTTCTCTGAAACCGACTTTACGCAGGATTTACTGGCGATTGATGTACCGGTACTGGTAATGCACGGCGAAGACGATCAGGTGGTGCCTGTCGATGACGCCGCGCGCAAATCAATCAAGCTGCTGAAGCACGGGACGTTGAAAATCTACCCGGGACTGTCGCACGGGATGTTTGCCACCCACCCTGAGGTCATTAACCCGGACCTGCTGGCGTTCGCTAAATCCTGAGCCTGACGTTATGCGCCGGATCCGCCTACCGCGGCGGGTCCGGTTTTAGGCCGTGAGCGGGCAAGTATAGCCGCCGGGTAGCACATGCGAAAGGGAGATAAAGGCGCCCCGGGAAAAGTAATTAGCGGCAGCCGCGCTGCAGCCTGAAACTAACTGATAGCTAACGCTGTCTTTAATTCATTGGCGCAATGCTTTTGGTGTGGAAGATAAAGATGACGTCCGTTTTGTTGATTGAGGATGATAGCCGGCTGGCCGGTATGCTGATGCCCTACCTTACCCAGTACGAATTTAGCGTGGTACACAGCGCCAGCGCACAGGACGCGGAGAATAAGCTGAAGCAGCGCGCCTTTGACGTCGTGCTGCTGGACCTGATGCTGGGCGACGCCGATGGCCTGGCGCTGTGTCGGCAAATTCGCACCCAGCTCCGGCACGACCCGGCGATTATTATGGTGACGGGGCGAGGAGATCCGGCGGATCGGATTATCGGACTCGAAGTGGGGGCCGACGACTATCTGGCAAAACCCTTTGAGCCGCGCGAGCTGCTGGCGCGCATGCGCGCGGTGCTGCGGCGCATGAGGCCCGGCGCGGCGTCGGGCGGCGACGGCGTTATTCGCTCCGGCGCGCTGGAGATTGACACCGCGGCGCGCAGCGTCACGCTTAACCAGCGGCGCTGTAGCCTGACCTCCCTACAGTTTGACCTGCTGGTCGCGCTGGCGCGCAATGCGGGCCGGGTGCTTAACCGCGAACAGATCTGGCAGTCGGTGCGCGGTGAAAGCTACGACAGCTTCGATCGCGCCATCGATGTCCATATCGGGCGCATTCGTCAGGCCATTGAGGACGATCCGCAGGTACCGCAGCGCATTATTACCGTGCGCGGCGTCGGCTACGTCTTCTCCGCCTTGCCCCACCCATGAAGCGGCTCGCCTGCTTTCCCATGCATCTGCAGATTTTTTTCGCCTTTAGCTGCGCGCTGGCGCTGGTGGTGACCTGCACTATCGCGCTGTGGCTGTGGAACAACGATAACAACCGTCATCTAAAGGCGTTCGCTACCTTTTCCGAGCTGGTAGAGCAAAACCTTCCTCCGGCCTCTGCGCCGCGCGCCGCGCAGTCTCTGGCCATTGATAGCTGGATCCAGCGTACCCATACCCGCTTCTCCCTGTACGCCGCCGACGGCTCTCCGCTTAGCCGCCCGCTGGCACCTCCGCTCTCTTTTCCGCTGCGCGTGGCGTCGGGAGGATTGTTTGATGACTGGTACGGCACGCGTTTTGTCTGGCAGCTCAAGGATAAGCGCGTGCTGGTCATTCAGCTCAGCAGCGACCGGCAAAAGCGCCCGTGGCTGTTTATCCTGCTGCTGCTGGGCATGGCGGCCAGCGTGGTGCTGGTGTCGTTTCCGGTGATCCGCCGCCTGACCGCCCGCCTGGAGTCGTTACAGCAGAGCGTCGAGTCGCTCGGCAAAGGCAACCTCGACGCGCGCGTGCAGGTTACCGGACGCGATGAGGTGGCGCAGCTCGCGGCCAGTTTTAACCGCGCCGCCGCGCAGATTGAGCAGCTGGTTCAGTCACAAAAAACCATGCTGGCCAACGCCTCGCACGAGCTGCGTTCGCCGCTGATGCGTATTCAAATGGCGGCGGCTCTGTTAGTGCAGAAGGAGTCGCCCGCCTCCCGCGAGCTGCGGCGCAGCGTCGGCGAGCTGGATGCGCTGGTGGAGGAGATTTTGACGCTGAGCCGCCTGACTCAGGCGACCGGCGTGATTACCGGCGACTTCCGGCCGGCGGATATCACCGCCATTGCGGCGGAGGAGTGCGCCAGCGCGCAGATTGAGCTGTGCGCCGAGCATGTGCTCGCCGAGGTGGACGCGCGGTTAATACGCCGCCTGCTGCGCAACCTGATTGAAAATGCGCAGCGCTATGCGGGTCATGAGATTTCGGTCGTCCTGAAGCTTACCGACCGGGAGTACTTCACCCTCGAGGTGAAAGATCGCGGCCCCGGCATTCCTGAAGCGGAAATAGAACGTATCTTTGAGCCGTTTTATCGGCTCAGCAGCAGCGGAAACGGCTGCGGTCTTGGCCTGGCGCTGGTCCGTTCAATCACTGAATACCACCGGGGAACCCTTGCGGTCCGCAACCGCCGCGGCGGCGGAGCCTGTTTCCAGGTACGCATCCCAGTCGCTGTTACATAACTTTACCTGAGGTAAAAAGAGGGGTTACAGGAGCCTGTTTGAATAAGCCAATCTCATTGTCGGCTTCCTGTAACGGTAAGGATCATCTGCATGCTATCCACCCTGGCTAAACCCTTTACGCTCCTGTGTCTGCTCTCTGCGGCAGCCTTTCCCGCCGTCGCCGAGCCCGCCGAAAACGGATTCTCCGGCTTTATCGGCGGCGGCGTGGGCGTAAAGCCGAAGTATTCCGGCGCCAAAGAGTCCAAAACGACGTTCGTACCCGCAATAAAGCTGGCTTACGGACCGTTTTTTGTCGGCGGAGTGGACGATCTTACGGCGCTGGGGTGGGAGTTTGCCCGCACCGATCGCTGGACCTTTTCGCTCGGCGTGGGTGCGGATCTCTCTCCTCGCCAGGAGTCCGATGACGAACACCTCCGAGGGCTGGGCGATATTAGCGTCTCGCCGCGCGCCTTTAGCTCGGCGGTTTATGAAAATACGCTCTTCAACGGCGGCGTGATTTTGACCCAGGATATCGGTGGGGATCGGCAGGGCTTGAGGCTCATCTCCTGGGCGCACCTGCAGTGGCGGCCGCTCGAGAGCCTGCGCTTTTATACCGGCCCCAGCCTGAGCTGGGGGGACGGCGATTATATGCAGACGCAGTACGGCGTCACCGCCGCTCAGTCGGCGCGCAGCGGCCTGTCACGCTACGACGGTGGGGCCGGGCTGGAGAAAGTGGGCTGGCAGCTGGGTATGGACTATTCGGTGACGCCGGCATGGCTGATCGGCGCCCGGGTCAGCGCGCAGCGTCTGCAAAACGACGCCGCCGACAGCCCCGTTACGCAAAAGTCAGGGCAGGTTAACGGCGTCCTGTTTGCCGCCTGGCGGTTTTGATAAGCGCGGACCTTTTCGCTCAGGCGGGAGATCGCGCATCAAATGCCGGACGGCGCGCTCGTTTTAGCCGCTGGTCAGGGCGTTTTTCCGGCGTCCTGCTAAAGCGACATTCCAATCACCGCGTTGACAACGGCGGAGGACATCAGCACGCCGCCAACGATAACGCACGCCCGGTTCTTCCTGGTCGCACCCAGGGTTAAGAGAACAACGGCAAGGGTGAAAAAAGGTATGGCAATAATACTGAACGTGTTCAGGATAACCTCCGCGAAGAGTAAGAAAAGCCGGCCGTAATTAAGGAGCGGCTGATTATTAAGCAACTTAGCGCAATTTGCAGCAGGCCGGAAGCGCCGGCTTATTTTATCCGCCGTCAGCCGATAAACAGGGCCGCCAGCGCCGCGATGGCGGGCAAAGCCTGAACGTAGAGTATTTTCCTGCTTGCGGTGATCGAGCCGTATATTCCGGCAAGCACAACGCAGGACAGGAAAAAGACTTTAAGCTGAAACCCGCTCTCTCCCGCCCAAAGCCCCCACAGCAGGCCCGCGGCTAAAAAACCGTTGTACAGCCCCTGGTTCGCGGCCAGCACCCGGGTGTCGCGCGCAAAATCAGCGCTCAGGTTAAAGGCTTTGTGACCAGTTTTGGTATCCCATAGAAACATCTCGAGGATCAGTATGTAGAGGTGGATGGCGGCCACCAGGGCGATAAGGAGATTGGCTAACACGGCGGGCCTCGCTGAAAATGTGGGAGCAGGGTGATTATAGTTAAAACTCTTTTACGCCGCCGCTCGCTGTGTATCTGGGCAGCGGCGGCGGAACGCGTTTTATACCTTAAATATGACGTATTAAATAGCGCGGCTATTTTAAAGGCTCTGAACGAAGCGGCGTCCCGGCATATCCCTCCGCGAATGCAGCCAGTGCGTCGCGACTAAAAGCGAACACAATAGCGCCAACGCCAATAACCTCGCGCTGCCTTCCCGTGGCGATCGGCTTGACATCTTAAGCGCGCTTGCTATTGCTTAATCAGGCAAAGAATATGAGCCTTAAAGCAGTATCTAATTGTAAAGTATATGGTTTGTAGCCTGCAGGCGAAGCGGTGGGGTGATGAATGGCAGAGAATAAGGTGAAGTTGCCCGGGATTAAAGAGAGTCAGCGCCTGCTGAATTTCGAGGCCGCTTCGAGGAACGTCGGCCTGGTTATTCTGCTGGCTATTATCTGCGTGGCGCTGGCCGGCGGATTTTCTGTCGGCTATTTCAGCGAGGCTGAAAAAACCAATCCGCCGGGGACGATAAAGCTCGACTACGAGTATTTTGGCCGGCTGCAGAAAGAGTTTCGCCTCAAAATCACGGCGCACCCGCACCGTGGCGATAAATATGTCTTCAGCCTCGGCGGCGATTTTAATGAAAGCTATGAGCCTGGCAGCATCTGGCCGCAGCCGGATGGGATGTACAGCCAGGGAAAGACGCTGTATCTGATCTACAACAACGTGAAAAATAAAGGCGACTTCACCATCTGGCTATACGTCACGCCGGCGAAGCCGGGAAGGTCGGAGAATTCCATCCAGGTGAACGCCGAGCCTGAAATCCGCTTTTGGCAGTTTATTTATCCTTAGGGGGTTGCTATGGAGATGGTCTTCCGGGCGTTAGCCATTTATTTAATCCTGCTGGTGGTATTTAAAATTGCCGGCCGCCGGGCGCTGCTGCAAATGACCAGCTTCGACCTGATCCTGCTGCTGATTATCAGCGAGGCGACGCAGCAGGCCCTGCTCGGCAACGATTTTTCGGTTACCGGGGCGATGCTGACGATTATTACGCTGGTGGTGGTCGATATCCTGTTTGGGCTAATGAAAAAATATATTTCCGGCGCGGAGTCCGCGCTCGATGGCTCCCCCGTGGTGCTGGTGGCCGACGGGGTACCGTTAACCGATAACCTGAAAAAGGTCGATGTCTCCTGCGACGACATCCTGGTCGCCGCGCGTCAAAATCAAGGCATCACGGAATTTCGCAAAATAAAATATGCCATTCTGGAGCGCAACGGCCATATATCGGTTATCCCGGCAGAAGAGTAAGGAGCGCATCATCATGCCGGATTCTGGCAACGCTACCTCACAGCTGACGGCGCGGGCGGCCGGGGCGCTGACCCGGCGAGGATTGCTCCTGACCACCACCGAGTCCTGCACCGACGGTAACGCTCTGCGCGCAGGCGACTCCGGCCGCCGGGCTATTCAACCGTCCAGGCCTGGCTGAAGCTATCGTTGATAAAGATCTCCGCCAGCCCGCTAATCTGCTTCAGGCGTAATACCTCATCGCTGTCCATTCCCAGCTCCTGGCCGATGCGCCGATCGTCCCAGCCCAGGCGGTAAAGATCGCGAACGATATCCGACATGGCGGCGATCTGGTGCTTGCCCCGGGCGCGGTTGTGGCGAATGGTGGCGGCGATGCGCTCCTTCTTCCCCTGACGCGATGCGTTGATCAGCGTAACCGGCAGATGGCCATACAGCCGCTGGTGAATCTGCGGGTTGGCCGCGCTTATCAGATGTCGATGAAAGCCATCGACAACCAGATACTGCTCCTGCTGGCGAGCGACCACCACCGGCTGGGTGAAGCCATCCATTTCAACCGAGCGTTCCAGCAGTTTTTTTTCCGTTGCGCTCATGCTATTGGGGTTATAGTCATTCGCCGTGACCGATTCGGCATCAACCCATAATACGCAATCTACGGGCTCGTCGCGGAAGGGGCTGTGCCGGTGGATAAGCGTCTTGAGCTGGTTTATGGCGTCAATCTTACTTTTCATATCTGAGAAAGATTCAAGGTATTCGGCCACGACCTTGCTGATATCCTTCGACATTACAGAGTCCCCCATGTCTTTCGTTTATTATTGATATTGTTGCAGTAACGTTCGTAATGCTGGGATTTGGTCGGGCTGAATGACAGCGTCCGACACCAGTAATCATTCTTGAGGATCGTTTTGCAGATCCGGCGCCAGGAGGGAATATCGCGAAAGCCAAGGTCCTTCTCCTGGGCATCAGGAATATCCTGCGGAAAGCCGCGCGTCTGATACCAGTGCAGATAGATGGCTATCTTGTTGCGGAAATGCTCTGCGGTTGTATCCGGCATACTGTCGAGCAGGAACAGCGCGTAGCTGCGCCAGGTATGCTGCTCCGGCTTGCGCATCTGCGTTCTGAGGGCAAAATAATCGCCGCTTTCGTTAGCATATTTCGCCGCGCCGTGCGCGCCGCACACCCGGCGACACATTTTCTCCCAGGTGTCCGGTTCGAGCGTGTGGTAAAGCCATAACCCGCGGCGCTGCTCCGGGCCAAAGGGTTCGCACACGCGCATGTTTTTCAGCGTCACGCCGGCACGGTACATCAGGTCATACAGCGGGTTATAGGGGAGCTTCGATTTGGCGTTGAAGATCCAGATATCCCGAGTACGCCAGTCGTACAGAGGGTAGCAGGTATAGCTTTCGCCTCCCGGCAGCGCCGTCGTCCAGGGTTTGTCATCAGCAAAACGCGATTTTGTCTGCGATGTCAGCGCCATATAGCGGTGTAGCGACTCGTCGGTGCGAATGCCGATCAGCGAGGCCAGGCTGCGCCCGGCGGCCAGCCACTGAATGAACGCCGGCACAAAGGATTCAAAGGTCATCGGATAGTGATAGAAGGGGAGGCCGGCGGCTGGCGCACCCATTCGACGCCGGGCTCCCAGCAGATCCACTCCGGCTGGTGCTGCGATACGCCGCTTACCGTGGTCAGCGGCAGGGCAATCCAGTAAAAGTGGCTGATGACGTCCTGATAGAGGGCCCGCATTTTTGCGACATGCTCAATGGTTAATAAATACTGCGCCTCCCAGTCGATAAACAGGACCACGAACTTTTTGCGCTTCTTGCGCGCAACGGTTGCCGCCAGGTGAAACAGGACGGTTGAGTCCTTGCCCCCAGAGAAAGATAAACAAACCTGCTCAAATGATTCAAACACCCAGTCGAGGCGAAGCAGCGCCGCATCAAGAACATCTATGTCGAGATTTATCTTCTTCACCAGCCCTCCTGGTTATTAAACGTAGGTTAAAGGGGGCAGTCCCCACGCCGGCTAAGGGAATAGCCAGCCGATATAGTTGAGCATTGCGATTTTATTATTTACGCCGAGCTTGTCTTTTATTCTCAGATAGTAATGGGAGACCTGCTTATTGCTCATGGAGAGCATCCGTTCGACGCCGCCGCGGGACGGTGAAGTATATGCGGCGCGCATAACGTCATACTCTCTTTTTGTTAAGAGGCCGCCGCTGCGCAGTTCGCCATAATATCTCAGCAGCTTACCGATGCTGGCGGCGTTATTGCCCTTGAGCTTTCTACGCCACTCGCGTAATCCGGCCTGCTTAGAGATAAAGAAATCGGCCATGCCGTCTTTTATTTTGCGGTCGCTGATAATTAATATCGATGCGTTACCGCGAATAATCAGCACCTGAATAACCGTGAGAAGAGCGCGGATATTAGGGAAGTAGCTTTCTTCAAGAACAAAGAGATCCCCGGCGCCGCTGGGTCGTATCGACTCTTTTAGCGTCTCAAGGCCGTCGCTGAGGTACTGGTTCGCCATATAGGAATATGCAGAGATCGCCGTTGCCGGTGGGATATCCGTAAGGCTGCCGCCGCTATAGTTTTTCAACAATAGCTCAAGATCTAAGTAAGCGTAGTGTTCCGTATCGGGTTTAATTATCTTACTCTGTTGACCGGATGCGCTTATTTGTTCATGCATAGGGAATGCCTGCAATTTTAATTGTTCACTGAGAGCGTCTGAACTCATGGGGAAAAATCATAAGGCGGGTGATATTGTTTTGGGTAGTTAATTTATCTTAAGTAATCTTTAGTAAGGGAAATTGTTATTTTAATTACTGAATCTCAGATCTTTTTATTTCTTATTTTTCTTTAGATGCTGATTTGCATCATTGACATTTTTAATTGTTTTTAATGCGGGTTGCGATCGCGCGCTATCTTAAGGGCTGGCGCTCTCTGTTTTGGCGCGAGGGGAAGAGAAACCGACCGTTTACTTTCGCCGTTGCCGTCAGGACGGATTATAATTAAGGGATCCTCTATCAGGCTGCAGATGAAGTCAATCCTATTTATGCCTTATTGAGCGCTTATTTAAAACGTTCTGCCGCGATAAATTAAAATAAAGCGAGGTGATTAATGATGGCGATAAATCATAAGCGGCAGCGGGGAGGCGCTCACCCGCCGTTTTATCCCTGCGTTGTCCCTTCATTGCTCCCGTTTTGTCCCGGTTTTGACTCAGCCTTTTCTCAGCTCTTTCTCAGCTCTGTCCTGGTTTTGCCCCTCATGACTTCTCATGAGGGGATTTTGCGCCGAGATAAGACAGCAGGCCACCGCGGCTCAGGCATGGGATAGCGTCGGGAACATCAGCCTGTTGCCCTTAAAAATGTTCTCTTTGGCCGTAGAGATAAATAAGAAGTCGTCGCCCTCTATTTTTTCATACTCGCCGATGCGACCTTCGACGGGAGTGAAGCCTAAAATCGCCAGCTGGGTGCGCTGGTCGGCGAGCTCATTGACGATAGCCGACATCGAACCGCTGGCGTCGCAGAAAATATCAAAGCAGATCAGCGCGCGATCGTTTTGCATCGCGATGGCCACGGCGCTATTTTTTTCCGAATAGTAGACGAAGTGCTTCATAAACGCCGAGCAGTAGAACATCAGCAGGCCGAAGTTATTGTGCGCCGAGAGCTGAGAGAAGGGATTGGATTTCTGATAATAGTGCCTGAGAATTGCCACATCGCTCTCTTTATCCATATCAAGCCGGCGGAAGTCGCCCTCGGCCGGGGTCACCGGCAGGGTATACTGATACTCATCGTACTGCTCGAAGCCAAATCTCGGATAGAAATCGACGGTGGTGGAGTTAGCAAACAGAAAAATCGCGTCGGCCTTATCCTTCCAGTCATCGAGGATATGGTTAATCAACTGCGTCGCAAGGCCCTTATCGCGATAGTCGGTATCGGTCATCACGGTGCCTATCTGAATATAGTGAACGAGCTTCCCTTGCCACTTGAGGTCGATGACGTTGGCGGAGGCGTTAGCAATCACCTTATTATTATCAACGAAAGCGTAGGGAATGTATGACTCAGTCCAGTAGCCTTTTTTGTACCAGTCTTTGAATGAGAGATCAAAGGTCTTAATAGCCAGGTCAATGAAGCTGTTCCTCAGGGCATCATTATCCATAACCTGTTTGACTAATTTGTATTTCATTGGCCGGTCTTCCTTTTTATTTATTCTGCTACACGACAGTGCTGATGCTAATTTAATATTAAAAATCAATGACTCATCTATACCGGTAAGTATGAACGGTTCAGGGTATTTGTACACCCCGCGGCCGACGGTCATTTCTCAGGACGTTGGCTCGGTCACAGTAAATACGAGGGAAGCGGGCGCTTTGCCGACTCAGAGGAGGCCGCTGCGCGCGGGGAAGGCGGATAGGACCGCGGCCAGCCGGCCTGATGCGGCGTTTTTGAGCGCATTTACCGGTCGCGGCCCCAGTCGCAGATAATAAGCTTATCAAGGTCATGGCACCGAGGAAGCCCGTTTGCTTCAGGAGAGCGACCCAAAGCCTCCGGCGCCGTTCCTGGTGCGCTCCCCATGCACGATGTCAGAAGCAGCACCGCGCTGAGTATAAGCATTTTAACCATGGTAGAGCCTGTCAGCAGAATAAAATAGCCTGCTTTGTACCACGCCTGTTCGCTGAAATTGCAAACGGGTTATTTAATTTTGGATAATAAATTTCTGGTAAAATTAAATTGATAATGCGCTTTATTAATTGCTGATGCTATTGCCGATAAATTTCCTCGTAAGCCCATTTTACTATTGCTGTAAAAAACGCGATTATTTAGTTAATAATAAATTTGTTACCGGGATTAAGTCGTTTTATGGCGGTGAAAGACCTATGATCCCCGGCAGAAAATGGCGCTCGGCCTGTGCGGAAAGAAACTTGCGCATGATAAATTCACGACCTGTTTATTGCTAAACGGTATGCCCGTCATCTGGTCTTATAAATCAAAGCGTCGAAATATTTGACTGAATTAACAGGAATAATATGACCCAGTTACCGAAGTTTTCCGCATCCCTGCTGCACCCTCGTTACGGCTTGATATGGCTGGGGGCCGGCCTGCTGTGGCTGGTTGTGCAGCTGCCGTATCCGCTTATTTACCGCCTCGGGACCTCGATTGGCCGCCTGGCGATGCGCTTTATGACGCGTCGTGCGCGCATTGCCCGGCGTAACGTCGAACTCTGCTTCCCGGAAATGAGCGCCGCGCAGCGCCACCAGATGGTGGTGCAGAATTTTGAATCGCTGGGCATGGGGGTAATGGAAACCGGCATGGCGTGGTTCTGGCCGGAGCGGCGGATTGCCCGCTGGACCGAGACCAGCGGGCTGGAGGCGGTCATCGATTTGCAGGCGCAAAAGCAGGGAGTGCTGCTTATCGGCGTCCATTTTCTGACCCTTGAGCTCGGGGCGCGAATGTTCGGCATGCATACGCCGGGGATCGGCGTGTACCGCCCCAATGACAACCCGGTGCTTGACTGGCTGCAGACCTGCGGGCGGCTGCGTTCCAATAAGACGATGCTCGATCGCAAAAACCTGAAGGGAATGGTGCGGGTGCTGAAGGAGGGCGAAATTCTGTGGTACGCGCCCGATCATGACTACGGGCCAGGCAGCAGCGTGTTTGCGCCATTTTTTGGCGTGGAGCAGGCGGCAACGACAACCGGTACCTGGGTGCTGGCCAAAATGTCGAAGGCGACGATCGTCCCCTTCGTCCCGCGGCGTAAGCCAAACGGCGGAGGATACGAGCTCATCTCTATGATCCCTGAGTCGAGGCCGCCGCTGGAGAATCCGCAAACCACGGCGACGTGGATGAATAAGATCGTCGAGAAGTGCATCCTGATGGCGCCGGAGCAATATATGTGGCTCCATCGCCGCTTTAAAACCTGCCCCGACGGCGTTGCTTCGCGCTATTGAGCGCCGGTTGAGCGTTTCCGGCTTATGATATGTCCTGACTAACAGGACATATTAACGCGAAAGGAATGCCCCATGACCGACAAACACTGGTCGAGAACCGAACGTCTGCACCAGACGGTGACCAATCCGAATATCATTATTAAAGGCACCCACAGCTACTACAGCGACTGCTGGGACAACGGCTTTGAGCGCTCCGTGGTGCGCTACCTGCACGGGGATGCGGTTAGCCAGCAGTGGCAGCCCTTAGGGCAGCTGGATAAGCTCATCATCGGCAATTTCGTCTGCATCGGCGCGGAAACGGCGATCCTGATGGGCGGCAACAGCACCCATCGGATCGACTGGATCAGCCTCTATCCGTTTATGGAGTCCATTGCCGCATCGTACCAGCACCGCGGCGATACGGTGCTCCACGATGGCTGCTGGCTTGGCATGCGGGCGATGATTATGCCCGGAGTGACGATAGGCGAAGGGGCGGTGGTTGCCGCAGGCGCGGTGGTGACTAAAGACGTGCCGCCGTATGCGGTGGTGGGCGGTAACCCGGCCAAATTTATCAAATACCGCTTTGCCGAGTCGGATATTCAGCGCCTGCTGGCGCTGAACCTCTACGCTTTGCCGGAGGACGACCTGCTGGCGCTGCAGCCGCTGCTGTCCGGGGAGGATATTACGGCGCTGGAGCAGGCGGTGCGCCGCCGCCGCTAACGCGTGAAAGTCCCGCAGCAAAAGGGCTGCGGGCGAGTGCCGCTTTACTTCGCCGCGACGGCGGGGTAGTCACGATAGCCTGCCTGACCCCGCCGAAGAGCGCTCGGGGGCATAACAATACGATTTTTCAGCGTCAGCGCCGGTAAAGAGCAGGGATTAAATAGCATGATGCGTCTCCGTGGAGCCCGTTCGCTCCCGGCGCGCAAACCGTCGCGTCTGAGGGAATGAACGCTGAATAAACGATGAACGTAGAATAGTTTCGGGATATTTTTAATGAAATGGCAAAAGTGTTAATAAACTATTGCTGATTTTGTCTAAAAACAAAAAATGGCTAAACTTAATAAACGCAGAGCGATATAACGCGTTCAAGGTCATGACCCCTATCATAAATAGGTAGGGTAAATATGGTATCATCGCGCCTTTCCCTTTTCGTTTGGGCCCTTTTTATGCAACAACCTGTTGTTCGCGTTGGAGAATGGCTGGTTACCCCCTCTGTTAACCAAATTAGCCGGAAGGGACGCCAGCTCACTCTTGAACCGCGCTTAATCGATCTTCTGGTTTTCTTTGCCCGCCATCCTGGCGAAGTGCTCAGCAGGGACGAGCTGATTGATAATGTCTGGACGCGCAACGTTGTGACCAGCCACGTCGTCACCCAGAGCATTTCTGAACTGCGCAAGTCGTTGAAGGACGGCGACGATAGCAGCCTCGAATATATCGCAACGGTACCGAAACGCGGCTATAAGCTGACGGTGCCGGTCATCTGGTGTACGGAGGAGGGGGAAGAGCTGACGCCGCTCCTTCCGCCGCTCGCGCCGCAGGCGATGCCGGAAGCCGCTGCGCCATCCGCGCCCGTCGCGCCCGGCGTTCAGCCCCCGGCCAGGCCGGAGAGACGCAAGCGGATCAGCACCTTTATCGTCTGGGGGCTGTTCCTGCTGGCGCTGGCAACCTGCGTGGCGCTGGTGGCGCTCTCGACCATCGAATCGCGCCCGCCGGTCAATAAAGCCCGCCTGCTGTTAAACCCGCGCGACATCGATATCCACCTGCTTAACGGCAACTCCTGCACCAACTGGGCGTCTCAGCACTCTTACGCGGTGGGGCTTGGCAGCCTGGTCACCACCTCGCTGAATACCTTCTCCACCTTTATGGTGCATGACAAAACCAACTACAACATCAACGAGCCGAGCAGCTCGGGTAAAACGCTGACCATTGAGTTCGTCAACCAGCGCCACTATCGCGCCCAGCAGTGCTTTATGTCGGTGCAGATGGTGGATAACGCCGACGGTTCCACCATGATGGACAAGCGCTACTTCATCACCAGCGACAACCAGCTGTCGATTCAAAACGATCTGCTCAATAGCCTGTCGGAAGCGCTCAAGCAGCCGTGGCCGGAACGCATGCAGACCATGCTTAAGCAGTACCAGCCTTCGCAAAGCGTCGCGCTGACCCACTTCTACCAGGCGCATCAGCTATTAATGAATGGTGATGTCGAATCATTAGGAAAAGCCAGCGCGCTGCTTGATGACGTGATTAAACAGGCTCCTGACTTTACCTACGCGTATGCGGAAAAGGCGCTGGTGGACGTATTACGTCATTCGCAACAGCCGCTGGATGAACAGCAGCTCGCGGCGCTGTATGCGGAAATAAACCGGGTTGGCGATATGCCGGGTATTAAAGATCTGGCGGTGTTTTATCAAATTAAAGCCGTGGATATGCTGGGGCAGGGGAAAGTAGACGAAGCGTACCACGCGATTAATACCGGCATTGACCTTGAAATGTCGTGGATGAATTATGTGCTGCTGGGTAAAGTCTACGAGATGAAGGGCGAGAACCGGGAAGCGGCCGATGCTTACCTGACCGCTTTTAATTTGCGCCCAGGCGAAAATACCTTTTACTGGATTGAAAACGCGGTATTCCAGACCTCGGTTACCCGGGTGGTGCCGTATCTCGATAACTTCCTCTCTTCAGAATAAGTAAACCCTCACCGTGTGAATAGTTTTGGGCATGGTGAGGTTAAACTTATGTTTCTCATGAGGCCGGTGATTGTTATATTTATGGAGTAATTCAACTACCGCTTGCAACACATTTCCAACATGAAATCCATATCGTAACTGTCTGTAATTTAATGATGTTTATCTTTTTATGATATCAACATGTCATCCTGATATGTTAATCAAAAAAGGTCAAAATATCATTTGTCTGATGTTTTCCGTTATTTCACTTTATCTTTAGGACTTATCTTCTTTGAATCAGTAATCTGGTTGGCAGTTGGTCGGGTCAATAAAAGGTTCACTATCATGATCTGTACCTCCCAAATAAACTTAGGAGAAAAGCAAACATGAGTTCTGCCAAGAAGATCGGGCTATTTGCCTGTACCGGCGTGGTTGCCGGTAATATGATGGGGAGCGGTATTGCATTATTACCTGCGAACCTCGCCAGTATTGGTTCAATTGCAATCTGGGGGTGGGTGATTTCTATTATTGGCGCAATGTCTCTGGCTTATGTTTATGCCCGACTGGCGACCAAAAATCCGCAGCAGGGTGGGCCAATTGCGTACGCCGGTGAAATATCTCCGGCGTTCGGTTTTCAGACCGGCGTCCTTTATTATCATGCCAACTGGATTGGAAACCTGGCGATCGGGATTACCGCCGTATCCTACCTGTCGACATTCTTCCCTATATTAAATAACCCGGTTCCGGCCGGTATTGCCTGTATTGCAATCGTCTGGATATTTACCTTCGTTAATATGCTCGGGGGGACCTGGGTAAGCCGCCTGACCACCATTGGTCTGGTGCTGGTATTAATTCCGGTGGTGATGACGGCGGTTGTCGGCTGGCACTGGTTTGACGCTGCCACCTACCAGGCAAACTGGAACACCTCCAGCACCACCGACAGCCACGCGGTCGTGAAAAGTATCCTGCTGTGCCTGTGGGCCTTCGTCGGCGTAGAATCCGCCGCCGTCAGTACCGGGATGGTGAAAAACCCGAAACGTACCGTGCCGCTGGCGACCATGCTGGGTACCGCGCTGGCAGGTATCGTTTATATCGCAGCAACTCAGGTGATTGCCGGGATGTACCCTGCAGCCCAGATGGCCGCATCGGGCGCACCGTTCGCCATTAGCGCTTCAACTATCCTCGGCGGCTGGGCGGCTCCGATGGTTTCCGCCTTCACCGCCTTTGCCTGCCTGACGTCTCTCGGTTCCTGGATGATGCTGGTTGGACAGGCCGGCGTACGTGCCGCCAACGACGGCAACTTCCCGAAAATCTACGGCGAGCTTGATAGCAACGGTAACCCGAAAAAAGGCCTGCTGCTGGCGGCGGTGAAAATGACCGTGCTGATGGTGCTGATTACCCTGATGAACTCCAGCGGCGGTAAAGCCTCTGACCTGTTCGGCGAGCTGACCGGTATCGCCGTACTGCTGACCATGCTGCCTTACTTCTACTCCTGCGTTGACCTGATTCGCTTTGAAGGCATCAACATCCGTAACCTGGTCAGCCTGATTTGTTCGGTGCTGGGCTGCGGCTTCTGCTTCATCGCCCTGATGGGGGCAAGCTCCTTCGAACTGGCCGGTACCTTTATCGTCAGCCTGATTATCCTGATGTTCTACGGCCGCAAAATGCACCAGCGCCAGCATGAAAATGACCCTGCTGACAACTCTACCGCTGGCGCGCATTAAGCAGTAACCCCTTTTCCTGGAGCTCCTTCCTGCACCTGTCACCACGCGACGGGAGGGGCTTTCTCTATCTGGAGATTTGACTATGAACGTTATCGCAATCATGAATCACATGGGCGTCTACTTTAAAGAAGAGCCTATCCGTGAACTGCATCGTGCCCTTGAACGCCTGGACTTCCGTATTGTCTATCCGAACGACCGCGAAGATTTACTGAAACTTATCGAAAATAACTCCCGCCTGTGCGGCGTTATCTTCGACTGGGATAAATACAATCTTGAGCTGTGCGAAGAGATCAGCAAGCTGAACGAATATATGCCGCTGTACGCTTTCGCCAACACCTACTCCACGCTGGACGTAAGTCTGAACGATCTGCGCATGCAGGTGCGCTTCTTTGAATATGCGCTGGGCGCGGCCGACGACATCGCCGACAAAATCAAACAGAACACCGATGAGTATATCGATGCGATTCTGCCGCCGCTGACCAAGGCGCTGTTCAAATACGTGCGTGAAGGCAAATACACCTTCTGTACCCCAGGCCACATGGGCGGTACCGCCTTCCAGAAAAGCCCGGTAGGCAGCATCTTCTACGATTTCTTTGGCCCGAACACCATGAAGTCGGATATCTCGATTTCGGTTTCTGAGCTCGGCTCCCTGCTGGATCACAGCGGCCCGCATAAAGAAGCGGAAGAGTATATCGCCCGCGTCTTTAACGCTGAACGCAGCTACATGGTGACCAACGGCACCTCTACCGCCAACAAAATCGTCGGTATGTACTCGGCTCCGGCCGGCAGCACCGTGCTGATTGACCGTAACTGCCACAAATCGCTGACCCATCTGATGATGATGAGCGACATTACGCCAATCTACTTCCGCCCGACCCGTAACGCCTACGGCATCCTCGGCGGGATCCCGCAGAGCGAATTCCAGCACGCGACCATCGCGAAGCGCGTGAAAGAGACCCCGAACGCGACCTGGCCGGTGCACGCGGTTATCACCAACTCCACCTACGATGGTCTGCTGTACAACACCGACTTCATCAAGAAAACCCTCGATGTTAAATCCATCCACTTTGACTCAGCGTGGGTGCCTTACACCAACTTCTCACCAATCTATGCCGGCAAATGCGGGATGAGCGGCGGCCGCGTGGAAGGGAAAATCATTTACGAAACCCAGTCCACCCACAAGCTGCTGGCGGCGTTCTCCCAGGCTTCAATGATCCACGTGAAAGGTGACATCAACGAAGAAACCTTTAACGAAGCCTACATGATGCACACCACCACCTCTCCGCACTACGGGATCGTGGCCTCCACCGAAACCGCCGCGGCGATGATGAAAGGCAACGCCGGTAAGCGTCTGATCGACGGCTCTATTGAGCGTTCAATCAAGTTCCGTAAAGAGATCAAGCGTCTGAAAGGCGAGTCCGAAGGCTGGTTCTTCGACGTATGGCAGCCGGAGCATATCGACGGCGCCGAATGCTGGCCGCTGCGCTCCGACAGCGCATGGCACGGTTTCAAAAACATCGATAACGAGCACATGTACCTCGACCCAATTAAGGTCACTCTGCTGACTCCGGGGATGAAAAAAGACGGCACCATGGATGAGTTCGGTATTCCGGCCAGTATCGTGGCGAAATACCTCGACGAACACGGCATCGTGGTCGAGAAAACCGGTCCGTACAACCTGCTGTTCCTGTTCAGCATTGGTATCGACAAAACCAAGGCCCTGAGCCTGCTGCGCGCGCTGACCGACTTCAAACGCGCGTTCGACCTGAACCTGCGTGTGAAAAACATGCTGCCGTCTCTGTACCGTGAAGATCCTGAATTCTATGAAAACATGCGCGTTCAGGAGCTGGCGCAGAACATTCACAAACTGGTGGAGCATCACAACCTGCCGGACCTGATGTTCCGCGCGTTCGAAGTGCTGCCAAAAATGATGGTGACGCCGTACGCCGCGTTCCAGAAAGAGCTGCACGCTCAGACCGAAGAGGTCTATCTCGAAGAGATGGTTGGTCGCGTCAATGCCAACATGATCCTGCCGTATCCTCCGGGAGTTCCGCTGGTTATGCCGGGTGAGATGATCACCGAAGAGAGCCGTCCGGTGCTGGAGTTCCTGCAGATGCTGTGCGAAATCGGCGCCCACTACCCGGGCTTCGAAACCGATATCCACGGCGCATATCGTCAGGCGGATGGCCGCTACACCGTTAAGGTGCTGAAAGACGAAAACACCAAGTAACTGAAGCACCAAAGGGAAGTGGCCTGCCACTTCCCTTTTTCACGCTGCAAGGAGACCTCATGAAAACACCCTCACAGCCGCGCGCGATCTATTACATCGTGGCGATTCAAATCTGGGAATACTTCAGCTTTTACGGCATGCGTGCCCTACTTATCCTCTACCTCACCCATCAGCTTGGCTTTGATGACAGCCACGCCATCAGCCTGTTTAGCGCCTACGCCTCTCTGGTTTACGTTACCCCTATTCTCGGCGGCTGGCTTGCCGACCGCCTGCTCGGCAACCGCACGGCGGTCATTGCCGGCGCGCTGCTGATGACGCTCGGCCACGTGGTGCTCGGCGTCGAATCCGATGCAACCTGGAGCCTGTACCTCGCGCTGGCGATCATCATCTGCGGCTATGGTCTGTTCAAATCCAACATCAGCTGCCTGCTTGGCGAGCTCTATGCCGTTGACGACCATCGTCGCGACGGCGGTTTTTCGCTGCTCTATGCGGCGGGGAACGTCGGCTCAATCGCCGCGCCGATTGCCTGCGGGCTGACCGCCCAGTGGTACGGCTGGCACATCGGCTTTGCGCTGGCGGGGATCGGCATGTTTATCGGTCTGCTGATTTTCTTAAGCGGCGGCCGCTACTTCCGCCACACCCGCGGCGTCGACAAGCAGGCGCTGCGGGCGGTGAAGTTTGTGCTGCCCACCTGGGGTTGGCTGGTGGTGATGCTGTGCGTGGCGCCGGTGTTCTTTACGCTGCTGCTGCAAAATAACTGGTCCGGCTATCTGCTGGCGATCGTCTGCGTCTTTGCCGCCCAGATGGTGGCGCGGATCATGATCGCCTCCCCGCAGCACCGCCGGGCGCTGTGGCAAATCGTTCTGCTGATGCTGACCGGGACGCTGTTCTGGGTTCTGGCGCAGCAGGGCGGCAGCTCGATTAGCCTGTTTATCGACCACTTTGTTAACCGTCGCCTGCTGAATATTGAAGTGCCGACGGCGCTGTTCCAGTCGGTCAACGCGGTGGCGGTGATGGCGGCGGGGGTGGCGCTGGCGTGGCTGATGCGTCCGGAAGGCGCCACCCGCTCCGCGCTGCGGGTATGGCTGAAATTCGCCTTTGGCCTGGTGCTGATGGGCTGCGGATTTATGCTGCTGGCGCTTAACGCTCGCCACGCAGCCGTCGACGGCCAGGCCTCAATGGGGCTGATGGTCGGCGGGCTGGCGCTGATGGGGTTTGCCGAGCTGTTTATCGACCCGGTGGCGATGGCGCAGATTACCCGCCTCAACATGCCCGGCGTGACCGGGGTGCTGACCGGTATTTACATGCTCGCCACCGGCGCGGTCGCCAACTGGCTGGCGGGGATGGTGGCGCAGCAGACCACCGAATCGCAAATCAGCGAAACGGCCATTGCCGCTTATCAACACTTTTTCTCCCAGATGGGCGCATGGACGCTCGGCTGCGTGGCGGCGATCGTGCTGCTGGCGCTTGCCGCAACCTGCAGCCTCGGCAAACGTCGCGCCGCCGGCGAAATTCCCGGCGGCGGCGCGTAAGCCATGAGGCTATCTCAGGTGCGGGAGCGGCATACGCTCCTTGCACCGTTCAATAATCAGGAGGAGGATATTCTGGCTGTAGCGGAGGCCTGAGATAAAAAATCGTTAGTGAAGCGATGGTTGAGTGAGATCAGCCGGAAGTGAAGCCAGGTTCATTAAGATTGTTCTTCGGCGATGGCGCCCGAGACGGGCCGCGCCGGAGGGGGGACCTGGTTCAATTATCGAAGCAAGTTTGAAAGCAGGGTTATGAGGAACCAACATGTCTGAACAACAAGCACAAAGTGCCGATGAGGCAATTGACCTTAATAATGAACTGAAAAGCCGTCGTGAAAAGCTGGCTGCGCTGCGCGAGCAGGGTATCCCGTTCCCGAACGATTTTCGCCGTGACCATACCTCTGACCAGCTGCACGCTGAATTTGACGGCAAGGACAACGAAGCGCTCACCTCCTTGAACGTCGAAGTCTCCGTGGCTGGCCGCATGATGACCCGTCGTATCATGGGTAAAGCCTCCTTCGTGACCTTGCAGGACGTTGGCGGCCGCATCCAGCTGTACGTGGCGCGTGACGATCTGCCGGAAGGCGTCTACAACGAGCAGTTTAAAAAGTGGGACCTCGGCGACATCATCGCCGCCCGCGGCAAGCTGTTCAAAACCCAAACCGGCGAGCTGTCGATCCACTGCAGCGAACTGCGTCTGCTGACCAAAGCCCTGCGCCCGCTGCCGGATAAGTTCCACGGCCTGCAGGATCAGGAAGCGCGCTATCGCCAGCGCTATCTGGATCTGATTTCCAACGACGCCTCGCGCCACACCTTTAAAGTGCGCTCGCAGATCCTCGCGACGATGCGTCAGTTCATGGTGGCTCGCGGCTTTATGGAAGTCGAAACCCCGATGATGCAGGTGATCCCCGGCGGCGCCTCCGCCCGTCCGTTTATCACCCACCACAACGCGCTGGACATGGACATGTACCTGCGCATTGCGCCGGAACTGTACCTTAAACGGCTGGTCGTTGGCGGCTTCGAGCGCGTCTTTGAGATCAACCGTAACTTCCGTAACGAAGGCATCTCCGTGCGCCATAACCCCGAGTTCACCATGATGGAACTCTATATGGCGTACGCGGATTACAAAGACCTGATCGAACTCACCGAGTCGCTGTTCCGCACCCTGGCGCAGACCGTGCTGGGTAAAACTGAAGTGCCTTACGGCGACCAGGTTTTCGACTTCGGCAAGCCGTTTGAAAAGCTGACCATGCGCGAGGCTATCAAGAAATATCGTCCGCAAACCGAGATGGCGGATCTGGATAACTTCGATGCGGCGAAAGCGATTGCCGAATCTATCGGCATCAACGTTGAGAAGAGCTGGGGCCTGGGCCGCATCGTCACCGAAATCTTTGACGAAGTGGCGGAAGCGCACCTGATTCAGCCGACCTTCATCACCGAGTATCCGGCAGAAGTTTCGCCTCTGGCGCGGCGTAACGACGCCAATCCGCAGATCACCGACCGCTTTGAGTTCTTCATCGGCGGACGTGAAATCGGCAACGGCTTCAGCGAGCTCAACGACGCCGAAGATCAGGCGCAGCGCTTCCTCGACCAGGTGAACGCCAAGGCCGCCGGCGACGACGAAGCGATGTTCTACGACGAAGACTACGTGACCGCGCTGGAGTATGGCCTGCCGCCGACCGCCGGTCTGGGCATCGGCATCGACCGAATGGTGATGCTGTTTACCAACAGCCACACCATCCGCGACGTGATCCTGTTCCCGGCGATGCGTCCGCAGAAATAAGCCAGCGTAAAAAGCAAAGCCCCGAGGCGCGTCGGCGTCCCGGGGCTTTTTTATGTCCGCCTGCCGTCAGGCGCGGCCTACGCGGCCCCAGACCATCTGGCCCCGGTGGAAGGTTGCGGTGCGCGGCGAAATGCGCGCCACCGCTTCGGCGGAGCAGGAAGCGTCAACCAGCACGAAGCTGGCGTCATCCAGGACCTTGGGCCACACGCGCTCGCCCTTATCGTTCAGCGGCAGCACGTCGCCGGTGGCAATCGCCAGCGAGCGGGAGAGCGTCTGCTCATTCGGACGAATGTAGAGCTGGGCGTAGAGGTTGGCCTTTTCCAGCATGTCGCCGAGGCCGTACGGCGACCAGTGGTCGATGACGCTGTCGGTACCGGTCATCACAAACACGCCTTTCTCGCGCAGTTGGCTGAGCGGCATATGCAGGGTGCCGATCGGCACGGTGGAGGCGATGGTTATCCGCGCCGCCGCCATGCGCCCGGCAATCGCATCGACCTGCCGTTCGCTGAGGGTCGCCAGGGCAAAGGCGTGGCTGATGGTCAGCTTGCCTTTCAGCTGCGGGGTCTTCTCCACGGTTTCTACCATGTAGTTTATCGCCGCCACGCCCGCCGGGCTGGTTTCGTGCAGATGAATATCCACCCCTTTGTCATAGTCCAGCGCGATCTGGAACATGGTATCGAGCGACTTCTCCATCGCGCCGTCAACGTTGGTCGGATCGAGGCCGCCGACATAGTGCGCCCCGGCCTGCATCGCTTCGCGTACCAGCGACTCGGAGTGCGACAGCAGCAGGCCGTGCTGCGGGAAGGCGACGATTTCACATTCGAATCCCGGACTGCGCCGTGCCAGCACCGCCTGCAGGTTTTCGAGGTTTTTTAGTCCCGAGGTTGGTTCGATATTGCAGTGGCTGCGGGCCACGGTGGAGCCTTTGGACTGGATAAGATCGATAAGCTTCTCTGCGTGCTGCTGGGTATAGGGCTGCAGCTCCGGCAGCAGCTTCTGCTCAAGCTTAATCATATCCTGAATCGTGGTGCCCGCCGGGCGGTTCAGGGAGCGCCACGGGCCGCCGTAAAAGGTTTTATCGAGGTGAATATGCATGTCGCGCATCGCCGGGAGCATCAGCATGCCCGCCGCGTCGTAGCGGGGGAGGGTGGCATCGGGATGGCTTTTATTGCTCCGCAGGGCCGCTATCTTCCCGTCGCGAATCTCCAGGGTCTGCAGCTCGGTGCGGGTATGGACCACCGCCCCGTTTTCATACTCGAAGCCGCTCTCCAGCAGCACGTTGTCGAGGTAGTAGTGCCTGTCGCCGAGGCTCGTGGCCCCCTTGGGATCGCGGCAGGCGGCCGGGCTGCTGCCGTCCGCGTAGGCGGAGGGCGACGCTGCGCCGAGCAGGGCCGCGGCGGCGGCTATTTTTCCACTGCGGGTGAGAAACTCCCGGCGGCTATTGTCGTTATTCATCTTTCTTCCTTAAGCTATGCGCCGTTAGTTATGCACAATATGGGTGCCCGTTTCCCCGCGCAGCGCGGCGGGCAGGCGTTCGGGGGGGGTAATAATGACCCGGCTGCCGCCGTGGGCTAAAAATGCCAGGCTGGCGACGATTTTCGGCAGCATGCTGCCCGCCGGAAAGTGGCCCTCCTGCATATAGCGGGTCATCTCGCCGACCGTCACCGTTCCCAGCGCCTGCTGGTTGGCTTTGCCAAAATGAATGCACACCTTTTCAACGCCGGTGGTAATAACCAGCACGTCGGCGTGAATTTCCCGCGCCAGCAGCGCGGTGGAGAGGTCTTTATCGATGACCGCATCCACGCTCTGATAATCGCCGCCTTCGCCGCGCACCACAGGAATGCCGCCGCCGCCGGCGCCGATCACCAGGAAGCCCTGGCGGGTGAGGGTTTTAATCGCCTCGGCTTCGACGATGCGCTTTGGCTCCGGCGAGGCCACCACCCGGCGATAGCCGCGCCCGGCATCTTCGACGAAGCGCCAGTCGGGATGCGCCAGCTGCAGCTCATCGCGCTGGGCGGCGCTAAAAAATGCGCCAATCGGCTTGGTGGGATGGGCAAAACCGGGATCGTTTTTGTCCACCTCAACCTGGGTGACGACGGTGACCGCCTTCTGCTCGCCGCGATGGGCCAGGCGATTATTAAGCGCCTGCTGGATCAGATAGCCGATGCCGCCCTGGGTATCGGCGACGCAGTTGGCCAGCGGCGTGAGCGGCAGGCCTTCGCGCTCGTGGGCGATTTCGGCGCGACGGAGATCCAGCCCGACCTGCGGCCCGTTGCCGTGGGTGAGCACGATGTTATAGTCCGATGCCAACATCTCCAGCACCGTATCCGCCACGGCTTTCACGGCTTCGGCCTGATGCTCAATCGACTGGCTGGCGTTATCTTTGATGATGCTGTTGCCGCCAATGGCAACGACCACGAGTTCTTTCATTGTCCGGGTTCCGCTACAGAGGGTAAGAGAGTTATGGTTGTTCGCCGTTGCCCGGGAGCGCCGCCCCCGGGGAACCCCTGGCTAGGCGAGGTAGCGCTCGCTCCAGCGCAAAATGGCCTTTTCAAAGCAGGCGAACGGCGGGTGGACAATGCCGGCGCCGATCATGCCGATCCCGGCATCCTTATGGGCGATGGCGGTATTGATCACCGGCAGAATGCCGCTGCTGCCGACGCGGGTAATATCGATGGCGGTCGGGACGCCCATAAAGCCGAGCAGCGGAATGGTGACGTTGGGGTTTTCACCGAGGGTGATTTCACGCATCTGCCGTGAAAAGTCGATAGCCTCCTCAACCGTGCCGCCCACCAGCGCGACGATGGCCGGAGCCGTCGCCATCGCAAAGCCGCCGATGCCGTAGGTTTCGGTAATCGCGCTATCGCCGATATCCAGCCCGGAGTCTTCCGGTTTATAGCCGGCAAACATCGGGCCGATAACCTGCTGGGCCGGGCCGGTAAACCACTCTCCCGGCAGGCCGCTGACCCGCAGGCCGAACTCGACGCCGTTGCGCGCCATGGTGGTGACCACGGTGCTGTACTCAATGCCGTGGGCCGCATCCATCGCCGCTTTACACATCGCCATCCACGTCGGGCCGGAGAAGTAGTCGCTGCTGGCGACAAACTCGAAGACTTCGCGCTGCTGCTCAACGGAGTAGCCGGCCTGGATAATGCCCGGCGTCAGCGCCTGGATCAGCAGGGTGGTGCCCGCATTGTTGCGGTTGTGGCACTCGTCGCCCATATGCAGAGCCTGAGCCAGCATCAGGCGCAGGTCGATTTCGCCGACGATCTTCATCGCCTCCCGCAGCATCGGCCCCTGCACGTCGCGCATCCAGTTAAGGCGATCGATCACGCTCTGGTCGTTGGCACCCATGCGCAGGATCTTCGCCATCTGCTCGCTCATGTTGGTAAACGCGACGTTGCCGTAGGTTTTATTCTCGACAATATGCATGAACATTGAGGCCGAGGTGACGCCCGCCATTGAGCCGACGCAGTCGTGCTCGTGGCACGGCGAGAAGATGATCTCCCCGGAGGCCGCCAGCTCTGCGGCCTCATCCAGATCCTGCGCCAGGCCTTCGAACACCAGCGCCCCGGTCACCGCGCCCTTCATCGCGCCGCACATCTGCTGCCACTGGACCGGCGGCCCGGCGTGGAGGATGGTTTTGGCGGTCATGCCGGGAACCACGTTAATGGCCTGGTCGAAGCCGGTCAGCACCGGGTGCGACTGAATAATGCGCTCCAGCGCCTGCCGGTTGGCGGCGGTGATTTTGTCGGCCAGCGCGGAGTCGGCGATGGCGTCCAGCGTCTGCACGACCTGCATATTGCCCTGACCCGGCGGCGTCCAGTCGAGCTGGGTAACGGCAGCGTGCTGCTTTTTCAGATCCTCGCTAAACAGGGCGATCCCAACGTTAATCACGTTCAGCGGCTGGTTGAATAGTGGCTGGCTCATCAGGCTTTCTCTCCTTTGCAGATAAACTCGCGCGCCAGCAGGCCGGTATGGCTGCTGCTGCTGGCCAAAATGACGCCGGCATCGCTAAGCATGCGGCGTTGTTGCTCCAGGGAAGGGGCGTCGAGGTCGGTGCCCAGCACGTAGCCGAGGATCGCCAGCGGGCGCCCGTCGGCGGCGGCAATGGCCTGCGCCTGCTTAATCGCCTCCAGCATCGCGCCGGCCGGGTCCTCATGGGAGCCGAAGCCGAGCACGAAATCCATAACGATAGCGGCGACCTGCGGATCGCTGGCCTCCTGCAGCAGCCGCTGGATGCGGCTGGTCGGGTCGATCATCGGATGCGGCCTGCCGTTGGTGAAGTCGTCATCGCCGAAGTCGAGGAAGGTATGCCCGACGCTGCGGTTGATATCCGTCAGGCGCAGCGCCGGGTCGGGCTGGATATTGCTGTAGACCTCGGCCTCTTGTTCCAGCAGCGCAAACATCGTTTCATCGCACAGGGTGCCGCCGCAGAACAGGCCGCGAATATACTTCTGCTGCGGAGTCAGGCGCGCGCGAACCTCGGCAATCAGCGCCCGATCCGCCGCCTGGCGATCGTCGTCTGCGGGCGTAATGCCGCAGAGTGCGACCGCCTTCAGCGCCGCTTCGTAGGTGCCGCGGGCAAACTGCAGGCCGCTCTCATCCGCAGGCGCTTCGGCGCGACCGAGGAAGCAGGCCACCACCGGCTTGCGGCAGGCGCGGGCGCGTTCAATGACCCTGCGCGCCACCGCCGGAGCCGGGGGTTTGGAGATCAGGACGATGATTTCGGTCTGCGGATCGTCTTCCAGCATCCCGATGGCGTCCAGCATCATCAGGCCGCCGATTTTTTCGCTCAGATCGCGGCCGCCGGTGCCGATAAGCTGCGACACGCCGCCGCCGAAATCGTGGATCCTGACGCTCAGCTCCTGGCTGCCGGTGCCGGAAGCGCCGATAATCCCGATATTGCCGCGGCGCACCGCGTTGCCAAAGCACAGGGCGGTGCCGTTAATAATGGCGGTGCCGCAGTCCGGCCCCATCATCAGCAGGCCTTTTTCATGGGCCAGCTGCTTCAGCGCCAGCTCCTCTTCTGGCGTGACGTTATCGGAAAACAGCATGACGTTAAGATCGTTTTGCAGCGCCTGGCGGGCCTCCCGGGCAGCGAACAGGCCGTTGACCGAAATCACCGCCAGATTGCTTTCGGGGAGATGCTTTTTGGCGCTGGCAAGCGTGGCATAACGGGCTTCATGCTGGCCGCTCTGCGCCTTGTTGTGGAACAGCTCTTCGATGGCCGCCAGGGTTTGTTCGTTGTCCGCGCCGTCGCGACCCTTAATGACGATCATCAGGTCGCCGTTTTTCGCTGCCGCCAGCTCCGGCGTCAGCAGCCCGAGATTTTTCAGCACCCCTTTGTTCATCTCCGTGGCCATCGCCACAAACGCCTGCTCGACGCCGTCGAGCTGATTGGCCCGCGTCGAAATCGACATCAGCGAAACGGAATCAAAATAGGTATTTGGCTTAACGATTATTTTAACTGACATCATTTCCTCCATACGTTTGGCTCAGGGCGCAGGCGTCCGCCATGCCGTACAGCATGTCGCAGCCGGAGCTTGAGCCAATATTTTTAATATCGGCAATAGCCTCGATAGAAAAGGACGCTGGTTCATTCAGTAAATAATGAATAAATCGCGCAATACTTTCTCGGTAACGCTGGTTTAAGGCGGCTTCTAAGGTTATAGCGCTGAGCGCCGTGGTATTATTCCCGGCGCGCCGCAGGGCCAATAAAAAGTCCTCCCGGTATTTTTCCCGCGGATGTCCGGGGAGTAATAAAATAGTGCTCATGCCAACCAGATAATCATCCGCCGACGGCGTCAGGCCAATACCCAGCCCGATCATTGAGGAGACCGAGGACGTAATTTCCTCTCCCTGCTGCAGGGCCGCTAATAAAGCGCGGCGGCGTTGCTGTAATTGCCGGCTAATTTCCCGATGAAAAGGATTATTGCCGCGATAGAGAAATAAGGTTTCATCGTCGTGCAGCTGCTGGCGGAGCGTTTGGCTCCAGCGCCGCCATGGAATATGCCGCAGGCGGTCGTCGCTCAGCGTGGGTTTGGCCATTTGCCAGCGCCGGCATTGCGATGTCTCTATCCATCCGCTCTCGCCAAACGCGATGCCTGAATCAAGAAAGCGAACCGGCTGGCCGGGCCGGAACAGGTTGTCAAAGTGTGTGAGTGCCAACCTACAGCTGTTGGGCGCGTTGTCGTAATCTGCGCAGAGCAGCGTCAGCATCCGCTGCGGACCCGGAACAAACAGGTTTACCGCCCGGGAAAAGCGCTGTTCAACCCGTCCGCTGCCGCGCTGCGCGAGAAACCTTTCGTCCGCAGTTAGCGCTTGCACACACCGCCGTCCGGAGGTGTCGATAGCGGTTCTCCTTCGGCTAGGCGCCCGCGGCAGTCAGCAGCCGGGCTATTTCGCTAAAGCCCTTTTCCCGCGCCAGCTCCAGCGGAGTCCTGCCGTATTTATCGGTCATATGCGGGCTGGCGCCGTGCTCCAGCAGCAGCGCAACGATCTCCTGCTGCGTGCTGCCGCCGTCGTTGAGCACGATGGCTTCCAGCAGCGGCGTCCAGCCGACAAAGTTGGTGTGATTAACGTTAATCCCGGTCTGCGTCAGCAGCTCTTTGACGATCGCCAGATGGCCTTTTTCACAGGCCGGCGTCAGGCCGACGCCGCCAAAACGCGTTAAGCAGTTGAGGTCCGGAGCGGCGGGAAGAATTAAGCGCAACAGCGTTAAATCATTATTCAGGCAGCTTATCAGGAAGGGGTTTAAACAGGTCTGGTCCTGTTTATTAATATCGATCCCCGCGGCAATTAGCTGCGCCACGCAGTCATAGTGCTGATGTAAGCTGGCAAGGACGATGGCGGTCTGGCCGTGGCGGTTAACGCTATTAATATTAACGCCCTTGAGCAGGCACTGCTTTAACTGTGCGAGGTTGCCTTGCTCCGCCGCTAACAGGTATTCAGTGATAAGATTTTCCCTGGACATAAACCGGCTCCGGATAATTTGCGCTGACGATTTTGGTTGATGGGCTGAGGATAGCAATGAAAAAATGATAAAAGAACCCGCTTAAAATTTATTCGCCGGAAAACGGCTGATTGTTGAATATTATTTAATAATGGATGCAGGCTGTGCGGTGGTGCACCCTTTGCTGGTTTCTTCGTATTCCCCTTAATGCAATCGGGTTTTATTTATATATAGTTGCCGAACGTAATAACGACGCCTGGAAACGATTATCCGGAGGAGGACAAGATGAACGGACTCACGGCTACGGGGATTACTGTCGGAATTAGCGCTGGCGTCTGGCAGCTTATCTCCTCGCAGGTTGGGCTTGAGCACGGCTGGGAATTATTAGGCACGATTGGCTTCGTGGCCTTCTGCAGTTTTTATGCCGCGGGCGGGGGGAAAGCGGGGTTCGTCAGGAGCCTGTTTGTTAACTACTCCGGGGCGGTATGGGCGTTTCTTGCGGCGCTGGCCTCGGGCTGGCTCGCCGCGCTGAGCGGCATATCGGGCTTCTGGGCCAGCGTCATCGTGACGGTGCCGTTCTCGGCGGCGATCGTCTGGCAGGGGCGGTTTTCTCTGACGTCGTTTATTCCCGGCGGCTTCCTCGGCATGACGCTGTTCTTCGCCTCCGGGCTGAACTGGCCGGTGACGCTGCTGGGCTTTTTTGCCGGCAACTGCGTTGGCCTCATTTCCGAATATACCGGCCGTCGGCTGAGTGAAGCGACGTCGAAGCCCGAAGCCTGAAGCGCCGCCGCGGCCTGAGAGAACCCGCGTTCTTTCAGGCAGATTGCGAGCGTGGTGTTAAAAGTTATTCAAAAATGGTTGCCCAATCATCCACCTGGCAAATACATTCAGCATGAGAATTTAGCGGATGGCCGGTTGACGAGAGCAGGAGCGGGCAAATGAACTCAATTTTTACCGAAGAGAATCTGCAGGCGTTCACCACGGCGGCGCGCTTTGGCAGCTTTAGTAAGGCGGCGGATGAGCTGGGGCTCACAACCTCCGCCATCAGCTACACCATTAAGCGCATGGAGACGGGGCTGGACGTGGTGCTGTTTACCCGCAATACCCGCAGCATTGAGCTCACCGAATCCGGCTACTACCTTTTTCGCAAAGCCACCGACCTGCTGAATGATTTCCACGCCATCAAGCGCAGCATCGATACTATCGCCCAGGGCATCGAGGCGCGGGTGCGAATCTGTATTAATCAGCTGCTCTATACCCCGCGGCACACCGCGCGCCTGCTGCAGGTGCTTAAAAAACAGTTCCCCACCTGCCAGATAACCGTCACCACCCAGGTCTACAACGGCGTCTGGGACGCCATTATTAATAACCAGGCCAACATTGCCATCGGCGCGCCGGATACGCTGCTCGACGGCGGCGGCATTGATTACACCGAAATCGGCGCCATTCGCTGGGTGTTCGCCATTGCGCCGGATCACCCGCTGGCGTTTATGCCGGAACCGATCTCCGAAAGCCAGCTGCGCCTCTATCCGAATATCATGGTGGAAGACACCGCGAATACGATTAATAAAAAGGTCGGCTGGCTGCTGCACGGCCAGGAGGCGATCCTGGTGCCGGATTTTAATACCAAGTGCCAGTGCCAGATCCTCGGCGAGGGAATTGGCTTCCTGCCGGATTATATGGTCAATGAAGCGATGGACGAGCGGCTGCTGGTGACGCGCCAGATCCACAACCCGCGCCAGGACTCGGGAATGCTGCTTGCCACCCAGCACGCGGCGACCGGGCAGGTGACCCAGTGGATTAAAAAAGAGTTTCGTCCGGGAGGCGTATTGACCGCTATTTATCAGGATTTGCTCCATCGCGGGAAATAATGGCAGCAGGGCCGGCCGCTTTATGTGATATAACAGCGCGTATAAAAACATAAGGTGTTAATTAAATGCAAAAATTTAAGTTTATTGTTGGTAGCCTGATCTGCGCCGGTTGTTTATTAACGCCAGTAGTATCGATGGCAAGCTATAAAATAAATACCCAGCCGATTCATTTCGATAAAGGCACCAGCGGCACCGCTATTCATAATGCGGTGAGCGGAGCCGATGTGAAAGACTATACGCTGGTGGCTAAGGCAGGCCAGACGATGCGCGTCAGTATGAAACGCGGCGCCCACCATCCCTATTTCAACGTCATTAACCCCGCTAATGAAACGATTTTTAATGGCGCCATGCGTGACGGCGATTTCGAGCAGCGCCTGGCGACCGGCGGCAAATATACCGTTCGCGTGTACCAAATGGGCGGCGCGCGCGATGAGGGAAAAACCAGCCCCTACGAGCTGACGTTTAAAATTATCCACTAGCCAGCCCCGGCACAACCGCCCGCGGGCGGCTATTTAGTGCGCTTATAGCCCGCCGGCGGGAGTACCCAGCGCCCACCGCGATCGCCAGTGCGCGATATACTTCCTGGCAATCTCCGGCCGGTTACGAATAACCACCACGTTTTCGCTATTCATCGTTTCCGCCGAAGGGGCGTAGTTAAATGACCCGGTTTCCACCGTTGCGCCATCGGCGATAATCGTCTTGTCGTGCTGAATGTGATAGTGGCCATCGACGCGGAGCGGCACGCCATGTTGCACCATATATTGCATCATGAGCCGGCTGGCTTTCGCGCGGTTGCGCTTTTTATCCACCACGATCCGCACGTCAACGCCGCGAGCCCTGGCGGCCACCAGCGCACGGGCAATATCTGGAGCCTGAAAGGCGTAGGCGATCATGCGGATCGAGACGTGGGCCTGATTAATCGTTTGTAGAACCAACTGCCGGGCCGACCCCTCAGGTGAAAAGCCCACCTCAACGTCAGGTGCGGCCTGGGCGACAGCGGACAGCGATAGCGCCGCTGCGAATATCAGCGGTTGAAAGAGAGAGGAACGCGGCATAAGAGGCCTGTTGGGCTAAGCAGAACGCAGAGGGCACAGTTTACGCCGCCGGCGGCGCCTCTCTCCAGTGTCTATCTATGATAAAGCTTGTCCATTCATGAATGATTCCCCAATCAAATCATCTCCTGCTGAATGCCAGTCCCGCCCCATCGGCTCGTGAGCAAACTGCTGGTTGCCTCTCATTTTTCGCTCGTTTATGCGGCAATGTTAGATATCTGTCAAAGTTCTGTTACTGCGTAGTTTTAAAATTTTCATTTCAGTTATTTAATTATAAAAGTTTCAAATAAGTTGTTAATGAAACAAACTAACTGAAATCGGGTGGCCCCAGGCGTAGATGGTTAATGAACTGCTGTTTTAATAATCCATTAAAAATCAACCGATTTTAGCGGTTTTTGACAAAGGAAAGGCCGACGGCGCTGGCGGAGACGCGTTCTCTGGCCGAAAGGCAGGCAGGTGTTTGACCCGTTTTTTATGAAATGAATTTTTCATTTATCTCAATAAACTGGCGTATCAACGACGCTCAAGGATCAACTGTGAATATCAAGAAAACGATTGTTGCCTCTTTGTTAGCCTGTATGTTGCCTGCGGTTGTGATGGCAAAAGATATTTCCGTCGGCGTTTCGATGGCGCTTTTTGATGATAACTTTCTGACCATCCTGCGTAACGCCATGCAAAAAGAGATGCAAAAAGATGGCGTTAAGTCGCAGGTTGAAGACGCCAAGGGCGACGTGGCGCAGCAGCTGCAGCAGGTACAGAACTTCATCGGCCAGGGCGTTGATGCCATCATCGTTGCCCCGGTCGACACCAACGCGGTGAAACCGATTATAGATCAGGCGACCAAAGCCGGTATCCCGCTGGTGTTCGTTAACCGCCGCCCGCAGCTGCCGCTGACGGACAAAATGGCCTACGTCGGTTCGGATTCCGTCCTCGCCGGGCGCCTGCAGATGGAAGCGCTGGCGAAGGCGATGAACGGTAAAGGAAACGTCGCGATCCTGCTGGGCGACCTGGCCAATGAATCGACCCGTGACCGGACCAAGGGCGTGGAAGAGGTGGTGGCGAAATACCCGAATATTAAAATCGTGCAGAAGCAGACCGCCAAATTTATGCGTAACGACGCGGTTGACGTGGTGAGCAACTGGATGACCAGCGGAGAAGACATCCAGGCCATTGCCTCAAACAACGATGAAATGGCCATCGGCGCGCTGCAGGCGCTGGGCAGCAACCCGAACCACATTCTGATCGCCGGCGTTGACGGCACCCCCGACGCGCTGCAGATGCTCAAAAACGGCAAGATGATCGCCACGATTTTCCAGGACGCGAAGGGTCAGGGCGAGGGCGCGGTCAATGCCGCCATCAAGCTGGCTAACGGTGAAAAAGTCGAAAAGGTCATCGACGTCCCCTACCAGCTGATCACCAAAGAAAACATGTCTGATTTCGTCAGCCGCAACCAAAAATAACGATTCCTGGCCCAGCGGTACGGAGGTTTTTCTATGAACGCTTTTGCCCTAGAAGCCGAAGGTATCAGCAAGTTCTTTCCCGGCGTGAAGGCGCTCGATAATGTCTCACTGCGCGTGCGCCCTGGAACGGTGCACGCGCTGATGGGCGAAAACGGGGCCGGTAAATCCACGCTGATGAAATGCCTTATCGGGATTTACCGTCCCGATAAGGGCGCGATAAAAGTCAAAGGCCAGCCGGTTCAGTTTCAGGACACCATGGATGCGCTGCGGTCGGGGATCTCGATGATCCACCAGGAGCTTAACCTGGTGCCGCATATGACGGTGGCGGAAAATATCTGGCTCGGCCGTGAGCCGATGAAGTACGGCTTCGTCGATCACCGCCAGCTGATCCGCCAGACCCAGGCGCTGCTGAATAAGCTCAATATCCGCCTCGCTGCCGATCGGCTGGTGGGCGATCTGAGCATCGCCGCCCAGCAGATGGTGGAGATTGCCAAAGCGGTCTCGTGGAACGCCGATATCGTGATTATGGATGAGCCGACCTCGGCGTTAACCGAAGGGGAGGTGGCGCACCTGTTTACGATTATTCGCGACCTCCGCGCGCAGGGCAAAGCCATCATCTATATCAGCCATAAGATGGATGAGATTTTTGCGATTACCGATGAAATCAGCGTCTTTCGCGACGGCAGCTGGGTCGCCAGCCAGCAGACGGCGGAATATACCCGCCAGTCGTTAATCACTCAGATGGTCGGGCGCGAATTAACCCAGCTGTTCCCAAAATTCAATAATACGATCGGCGAGGACGTCCTGAGCGTGCGCAATCTGTCGCGCAAGGGCTACTTTGATGACGTCAGCTTCAGCGTGCGGCGCGGCGAAATCCTCGGGGTTGCCGGGCTGGTCGGGGCCGGGCGCAGCGAGGTGATGGAGTGCCTGTTCGGTATGGAGAGCTTTGACGAAGGAGAGGTGCTGATTGATGGCGTCCCGGTGAAGATAGATTCTCCTTCCGTGGCCATCGAAAAGGGGATGGCGCTGCTGACCGAGGATCGCAAAAAGTCCGGCCTGTTCCTCGTCCTGTCGGTGCTGGAGAATATGAGCATCGTCAATATGCCGGAATATGTCGGCAAAAGCGGGTTTGTTAAGCATGTGAAAATGGCGGAAGACTGTATGGAGCAGATCCGCCGTCTGAATATTAAAACCCCGACGATGGATCAAATTATTAATAACCTCAGCGGCGGTAATCAGCAAAAAGTACTGATTGCCCGCTGGCTCTTAGCCCAGCCCAAAATATTGATTCTCGATGAGCCGACCCGCGGTATTGACGTGGGCGCGAAGGCTGAAATTTACCATCTGATTAGCGAACTGGCGAACCGTGGCGTCGCGGTGATTATGGTTTCCTCTGAACTACCGGAAATCCTCGGGATGAGTGACCGCGTGATGGTCATGCACGAAGGGCGTATTACCGGCATCCTTGAAAAAGATGAGGCCGATCAGGAAACCATTTTGTCGTTGGCATCCAATTGAGGCGTAGAGAATGAGCAATATGAAATTGACCGCAGCTCCCGTAAATGAGAAACCCTCTTTCTTGAGTCAGCTACGGCATAAAATGCCGAAAGATACCGGGATATTTATCGTCATGGTGGCGATTGCCCTGACGTTTGAAATTGCCGGCTGGTTCGTTCGCGACCAATCATTTTTAATGAATAGCAACCGCCTGGTGCTGATCGTTTTACAGGTGGCGATTATCGGTATTATCGCCGTGGGGGTGACCCAGGTGATTATTACCACCGGGATCGACCTCTCCTCCGGCTCGGTTATCGCCCTTGCGGCGGTGGTGGCGGCGAGCCTGGCGCAGACCTCGGACAGCCTCACGCCGATGTTTCCGTCGCTGGTCAACCTGCCGGCGGCGATCCCCATTTTGGCCGGGATCGGCGTCGGCCTGCTCTGTGGGTTAACCAACGGTTTTCTGGTGACCCGTACCGGGATCCCGCCGTTTATCGCCACCCTGGGGATGATGGTTTCCGCGCGCGGTCTCGCGCAGTATTACACCCAGGGAAACCCGATTAGCTTCCTGTCCGACAGCTTTACCGCCGTGGGTCAGGGGGCGATGCCGGTCATTATCTTCTTCGTCATCGCCGCGCTGTTCCATATCGCGCTCAAGCATACCCGCTACGGTAAATACGTCTACGCCATCGGCGGCAACATGACCTCGGCAAAAGTGTCCGGCATCAACGTCAACAAGTACCTGGTCATCGTTTACACCATTGCCGGCGCCCTCTCCGGTCTGGCCGGCGTGGTATTAGCCGCGCGCGTCAGCAGCGGCCAGTCGAGCATGGGGATGTCCTATGAGCTGGATGCCATCGCCGCCGCGGTGATCGGCGGCAGCAGCCTGATGGGCGGCGTTGGGCGGATTACCGGAACGCTGATTGGGGCGGTGATTCTGGGGCTGATTAAAAGCGGATTCACCTTCGTCGGCGTCGATGCCTACGTGCAGGATATTATTAAGGGCATCATTATTGTCGCCGCGGTGACCATCGATATGCGCCGTAACCGTAAGAAGCACTAGCCCACCTCATCGGCAATGCCCGAGCGCAGGGCCCCGGCCCGCGCTCAGGGCAGGCCGCAGATCCGGTCCCGGCCGCTGTTTTTCGCCTTATACAGTTCGCTATCTGCCCGAGACAGCAGCTCCTCCAGCGGGCACTGCCAGCCCTGAGAAACCCCGTAGCTGGCGGTGACCTTAAAGGTCTCGCCGCCGCTGGTGTGGAAGGTCAGCTTGCGGATTTTGTGCTGAATCCGCGCGGCGTAGCGGGCAACGTCCTGCGCCGTCGGGGCCAGAAACAGCACCGCAAACTCCTCGCCGCCGAGACGACCCACGACGTCGCTCGGGCGGCTAAACTTGCTCAGCGTTTTTGCCAGCGCCACCAGCACCTCGTCGCCCATCGGGTGTCCCCAGCTATCGTTAATCGACTTGAAGCGGTCGACGTCCAGCATAATAAGCCAGGCGCTGAGGGCCTCGCTCGACTGACGCAGCAGCGCCTCGCCCCGGCTATTGAACGCCCGGCGGTTAAACAGGTGCGTGAGCGGGTCCTCCTCCGACTGGCGCTGGTACTGGCGGCTGATGCGCGCGTCTTCGCGCAGCTTTTTCCCGAGGGTGCCGAGGGATGAGAACAGCTCCTGCACCTCTTCCGCGGTGTCGTCATCGATCTGGACGTGCGCCTGCTTGCCGGCGATCAGATCGGCGGCAATATTATTTAAGCGCAGAATAGGGCGCAAAACCCGCGAGCGAATATAGAAAATCATCGCGATCGTCAGGGCGTAGACCAGGGTTAGCACCAGCGAACGGATGAGCAAATTCCGCAGCGCCAGACGCTCCGTGGCGGTGTAGTGCTTTTTGACGCCGGTCATGTAGGTATTCAGCAGATTATCAAAAGCGCCGAGGCTGGCGTGATAATCAATGGCGAAGCGCTCGGCGCTAATGCTGTAGGGCTGATTGCCGTCGCTCTCCACTTTTAAGCGATTAATTAAACCAATCCCCTGCGTTTCGAAGGCCTGGCGGGTATTCTCCAGCTGGCGCTGGAAGTGCGGAATATAGCTCGCCTCGTCGCCCTGGGTTCGCAGCAGCCACCAGGCGGTATTAATCCGCTCAATGCCGCGGGTGATCCCTTCGCGGTTCGCCTCGGGGATCTTCGTTTGGGTCGCCAGCGGGATCAGCAGCTGCGAGCCGAGCCTGCCGGTGGCGTCGCGCAGCTCGCCCAGCGCCTGGGCGCGCAGAATGGGCCCCAGCGCGCTGGGCTCCAGCAGTAAAAACTCGGCGGTGCGCTCAAACAGCGCCTGATGGTAAAAGTCGGTCGCCACCACCATATCGCGGATGGCGTGCTCTGCCGTCTCCGGATCGCCGAGCTCCCGGCTGCGGAAGGTATCGGCGAGGCGTCTGGCGTGGGCCAGCTGATGCTGCATTTCCACCATCAGCTCGGGGGAGAGCAGATGCTGCGGAATGCTTTGCATATCGCGATCGGTGACCCGGCGGTGGGCCTCCAGCGCCTGCCACTGCCGCTCTTTATCCGCCTGCGGGCTTAATACCAGCTCGTTAGCGAAGGCGCGTTCGCCGGCTAAATCGTTGGAGACCTGCAGGATGCGGTAAAATATGTCGAACTGAATAACGTTGTTATGCGCGCTTTTCCACATCGACCATGAGCCGGAGAGCAGCCAGAAGGAGAGAATGGTGGTTAAACAGATTGTCGCTAACGCAGACCCCCAGATATAGCGGAGTACGTTGGACGATGCGGCGGCTTTTTTTTTCGTTTTCACACGTACCCGGCGTCAGCAGTAAGAGGCGATCCCAGCAGGCTATTTTCGCGGCGAGTATGACCCGGCAGAGTGCCGGCACGTTGGCCTTAAGCCCGCCAGACGCCGCTTCTTTCCCTGCGTACATTGGCCATACTATAGGCGATCTTCCTGCTAATTTTAGTAGAGAATCCAAAAATAAACGTCTTTAAGCGTCGGGTAAGATGCTGTTTTAATTTATTTATGCTGGGGTTTTCCTCTCCGCGGGCGCGCCGTGCGGCCCCCGGCGAGGAGAGCGTTTGTCGCCATGCGCAATGCGTTTGCTATGACGACAGGCGGGGATCAGGAGGAGGATTCGCTCGCGGCGCTAAGCACGCTGTTAAGCAGGACGTTGGCCCCTTTTTCGGCCCACTGAGGGAGAATGTTTTCGGCCTCATTGTGGCTAATCCCCTTCTCGCAGGGGATAAATATCATGCTGGCGGGGGCCACTTTGCTGATATAGCAGGTATCGTGTCCGGCGCCGGAAACCATCCGTTTAGCGCTGTAGCCGAGCGCCAGGGCGGCCCGCTCGCTACGCGCCAGGCAGTCGGGGTCGAAGGCGATAGGCGCGTAGTCAAAAATGCGCTCGACCTCTGCCGCTACGCCGCGCTGGCCCAGCGCCGCGGCGGCGCGGCGCAGCGCGAGCTCCATCGCTTCGAGGGCGTCGCTTTGCGGATGACGAAACTCGACGCTGCATTCAACGCGGCCGGGCACCACGTTGCGCGACCCCGGCGTCACCTGCACGGTGCCGACCGTCGCGCGGCCGTCTGGCTGGTGGGCAATACCGATCTCTTCCACCGCCAGCGCCAGCTCGGAAAAAGCGGTTAGCGCATCGCGACGGCTGCCCATCGGCGTGGTGCCGGCGTGGGCGGCGAAGCCGGTCAGGGTAAGGTTGAACCAGCGCTGGCCCATCGCCGCGTGCACCAGGCCGATATCAATCCCTTCGTCTTCCAGAATCGGCCCCTGTTCGATATGCACCTCGTAGCAGGCGTGCAGGGGAAACGCCGCCGTCGGGTGCTGGCCGCGATAGCCGATCGCCTCCAGCGCCGTGCCGACGCTGACGCCGCTGCGATCTTCCCGGGCAAGGGCCCACTCTTCGCTGAACTGCCCGGCCCACACGCCGGAGGCGAGCATCGCCGGGGCAAAGCGCGCGCCCTCTTCGTTGGTCCAGTTCACCAGCACGATATCGCGCTCGGTTTCGATGCCGCGTTCGTTAAGCGCCCGCAGCGCCTCCAGCCCCGCCAGCACGCCGTAGATACCGTCATAGCGGCCGCCCAGCGGCTGGGAGTCGACGTGCGAACCGGTCAGTACCGGCGCCAGCGCCGGGTTTTTACCCGCCCGGCGGATAAACATATTGCCCATGCTATCGACCCGGTAGCCAAATCCCGCCTCCAGCGCCCAGTCGCGCAGCAGATCGCGGGCCTGGCGGTCCTCTTCGCTCAGCGTCAGCCGGGTGACGCCGCCGGCGGGCGTCGCGCCGATGGTCGCCATTGCGTTAAGCGTTGCCCACAGGCGCTCGCCGTTAACGGTTATCATGATGGGTCCTTCTTTACGCGATAGCGGAAATCACAGCACGGCGCGCCCTGCATAATGGTCGTCGTGCGGGTCAGCTCAACCTCCGGCGCATAGCCGACGATAAACTTGTCATCGCGGGCGCAGGAGAGCAGGTGGCCAATCTCGCCGAGGCCCATCTGGTGATACATTTCGGCATAGCGGCAGCGGTTAACGTTGTAGTTGTACTGCCGGTCGTCGGCATCCAGCACGGTGACCTCCAGCGCATTGTCCTTTTCCCACAGATACTGCAGGGCGACAAAGCTCTGGATATCCGCGCCGTTGGGCTCTTTGGCGGCGAAGGCTTTCCCCGCCTCAATGGCGGCGTTTTCAATCGCCTCGCCGATGACTGCCTGGGCGCGAGCTTTACCAATCTCGCGGACCAGGATGTCGTAAATCGGCTTAATAATCTCTGCTTCAATTTTGCGGCGGGCGAGAATGCCCAGCTCATTATTATCACTCATCACATTGCCTCACTGCGTTACTTCGTGGCGGCGCCGCCGAGTACGGTTTGCGGCTGCCATTTACCGTCAACGACTTTGTAGACGGTAAAGGTTGGCGACTTCAGGTTGCCCTCTTTATCAAAGGCTATCTGCCCGGTGACGCCGGAGTAGCTGATGGCGCGCAGGGCGGGCAGGTAGACGGCCGGATCGACGGAGTCGGCTTTTTCCATCGCCGCGACCAGTACGCGAGTGGCGTCGTAGGCGAACGGCGCGTGCAGCTCGATATGGGTGTGATAGCGCGACTGATAGGCCTGCTCAAAGGCCTTGCCGCCCGGCATCTGCTCTACCGGCAGCCCCGGCTCCAGCGCCACCACGCCGTTGCCCTCTTTTTGCGCCAGCTGCAGGAAGGTCTGGCTGACGAAGCCGCCCGCGCCCATCAGGGTGGCGCTGAGCCCCAGCTGCTTGATGCGGCGCGCCAGCGGTGCGGCCTGGCTGTCGACGCCGCCGAAGAAGATAAGATCGGCGTTTTTGCTGCGAATCGCCGTCAGCACGGCGCTGAAGTCCACCGTTTTGTCATCAACGTACTGGCGATCGACGATATCGATCCCCTGGGCCTTCAGCGACTTAATAAACTCATCCGCCAGGCCCTGGCCGAAGGCGGTACGATCGTCGATCACCGCAATGCGTTTGGCCTTCAGGGTTTGCACCGCGTACTGGCCGGCAAACTGGCCGCCGTCATCGTCATGGCCCATCACCCGGAAGCTGGTATCGAAGCCCTGTTTGGTATACGCATGACCGGTCGCCACCGGCGCAACCTGGGCGATCCCGGCGTCGTGATAGACCCGCGCCGCCGGAATGCTGGTGCCGGTATTCCAGTGGCCGACCACGCCCGCCACGCCGCTATCCACCAGGCGCTGGGCCACGGCGACCGCGGTGCGCGGGTCAGACTGGTCGTCCTCCGACTGCAGCTTAAAGGTCACCGCCTTGCCGCCGATCGTCGGGTGCTGCTTGTTGATATCGTCGATGGCCAGCTGAGCGCCGTTTTCCAGATCCTTACCAATACGCGCGGAAGGGCCGGTCAGCGGGCCGGCAAGGCCGATTGTGACGGTTTCGCCGGCGGCGGACCATGCGGCGGAAGAGGCAAAACCGCTGAGCACAATAGCGGCGCTGAGCGCACTGATTTTTGCTGTTTTCATTGTTTTTCCCTGATGTTGGTTGGTGTGTTAAACGGGCATTTCGCCCAAATAAATCTGTGCAATGCGGTCGTCGGCCAGCAGCGCCTGCGATGCGCCGCGCTCAACGATGCTACCGCTGTCCATCACCCACGCGCTGTCGGTGGCTTCCAGCGCCAGGCGCGCGTTCTGCTCGATCAGCAGCAGCGCCACGCCGCGCTGGCGCAGGGTGGCAATAACGCGAAAAACGTTCTCCACCATCAGCGGCGCCAGCCCCATCGACGGCTCGTCGAGGATCAGCAATCGCGGGCGGCTGAGGAGGGCGCGGTTCAGCGCCAGCAGCTGCTGTTCGCCGCCGGAGAGCAGCCCGGCCAGCTGATGCTGGCGCTCGCCGAGGCGGGGAAACTGGCTGAAGATGTCGTCCATCTCCCGCTTCACCGCCGCGCCGTCGCGGCGCAGCCAGGCGCCCATCTGCAGGTTTTCCAGCACCGTCATGCGGGCGAAAATGCCGCGGCCTTCCGGCACCATCACCAGCCCTTCACGCAGCAGCGTTTCGGCCCGCCGTTGGCGTACCGGCCTGCCGTTGAAGACGATGTCGCCGCTAAACGGCTCCAGGCCGGTAACGGCGCGGACGGTGGAGCTTTTGCCCGCGCCGTTGGCGCCGATAAGCGTCGTCTGCTCGCCCTCCTGGACGCTAAACGACACCTCGCGTACCGCCTGGATGCCGCCGTAGTGCACCCCCAGACCGCTGACGGTTAACAGATCAGACATGCGCGCTTCCTCCCAGCCAGGCGGCGATAACCGCCGGGTCGCGACGTACGGTTTCAGGGGTGCCGCTGGCCAGCGTTTTGCCATAGTCCAGCACCATCAGGCGATCGCAGATCCCCATCACCAGCTTGACGTCATGCTCAATCATCAGCAGCGTTTTGCCATCGTTACGGATGCGCAGCAGCAGCTCGCCAAGCGCCACTTTCTCCGCGGCGTTCATCCCGGCGGCCGGCTCGTCCAGCGCCAGCAGACGCGGGTCGGTGGCCAGGGCGCGGGCAATCTCCAGACGCCGCTGGTGGCCGTAGGCGAGGTCGCAGGCGCGGTAGTGGGCGAACTGGGCGATGCCGGTATACTCCAGCCAGTGCCACGCCAGCTCGCGGGTTTGCGCCTCTTCGGCGCGGGCGCGGCGGTGGCGGCTCAGCGCCGCCCACAGGCCGTTGCGGGTGCGTACGTGGCGGCCGACCATCACGTTTTCCAGCACCGACATCTGGTTAAACAGCCGCACGTTCTGGAAGGTGCGGGCGATGCCGGCGGCGGTGACTTTCTCTATGTTTTTCGGAAAGTAGGGCTGACCGGCGATGGCGAACTCGCCGCTGTCCGCCGGATAGAGCCCGGTTATCAGGTTAAAGCAGGTGGTCTTACCCGCCCCGTTGGGGCCGATAAGACCGTAGATTTCGCCCTCGTTGATGGCGAGCGAGACGTTATCGACCGCCGTCAGGCCGCCGAAGCGCTTGGACATATGGCTAACGCTGAGCAGGTTCATGCTTTGGCTCCTTTATGTCCGGCGGGCCAGATGCCCTGCGGGCGCAGCAGCATCACCAGCACCAGCGCCAGGCCGTAAAAGAGCTGGCGCAGAATTTCCGGGTCAATCAGCACTTCGCCAAACAGCGCCTGCTGCAGCGGGGCGGCCTGGCTGCGCAGCAGCTCGGGCAGGGCGGTCAGCAGCACGGCGCCGAGGATAACGCCCGGGATATGCCCCATCCCGCCAAGCACCACCATCGCCAGCACCGCAATCGACTCCTGCAGGGTGAAGGATTCCGGGGAGACGAAGCCCTGGAAGGCGCCGAACAGCGCCCCGGCGACGCCGCCGAACGAGGCGCCGATGGCGAAAGCCAGCAGCTTATAGTTACGCAGGTTAATGCCCATCGCTCGGGCAACGTCCTCATCCTCACGGATGGCGTGCCAGGCGCGGCCGATCCGCGAGTGCTGCAGGCGCAGGCAGACGAAAATAATCGCCACAATCACCAGCATCAGCAGGTAGTACCACAGCCACAGCGCCGGGACCTTAACGCCGAACCAGTGATAGACGCCGCTAAATTTAAGACCAAACAGGCTGAGCGTATCGATGCCGGAAATGCCCTTTGCGCCGTTGGTAATATTCACCGGGCGATCGAGGTTGCGCATCAGAATGCGGATAATCTCGCCAAAGCCGAGGGTGACGATGGCCAGGTAGTCACCGCGCAGCTTGAGGGTCGGCGCGCCCAGCACGATGCCGCAGCCCGCCGCCACCAGCGCGGCGAACGGAATAATCAGCAGCCAGGAGGTGTGCAGGCCGTCCGGGAACCAGGCCAGAAGCTGTGGGAACGCCTCCAGCAGATGCGGGGAGGCCAGCAGCGCCGCCAGGTACGCGCCGACGGCGTAGAAGGCGATAAAGCCCATATCCAGCAGGCCGGTGTAGCCGACCACGATGTTGAGACCCAGCGCCAGCATGATGTACAGCAGGGCGAAGTCGATGACCCGCACCCAGTAGTTGCCGCCGAGCTGGCTGGCGACCATCGGCGCCACCAGCAGCGCGCAGATAAACAGGGTCATGCCGGACCAGAAGCGACGGGAGGCGGCGGGGGCCGCGACGAGTTGTGCCGTTGTCATATTTTTTCCTATGCCCGATGCGCGACGCGCTCGCCGAGTAAACCGGCGGGACGGAACACCAGCACCACAATCAGCACCATAAAGGCGAAGATATCCTGATAGTTGCTGCCGAAGACGCCGTGGGTCAGGTCGCCGAGATAGCCGGCGCCCAGCGATTCGATGATCCCCAGCAGCAGGCCGCCGAGCATCGCGCCGCGAATATTGCCGATGCCGCCGAGCACCGCCGCGGTGAAGGCCTTGATGCCGGGGAGAAAACCCATTGAGAAGCTGGCGCTGCCGTAGTTGCTGGCCATCATGACGCCCGCCAGCGCCGCAAACGCGCCGCCGATGGCGAAGGTGAGGGTGATAATGGCGTTGGGGTTGACCCCCATCAGCGTGGCGATGCGCGGGTTCTCCGCCACCGCGCGCATGCCGCGGCCTAAGCGGGTAAATTCCACCAGCAGCCACAGGCCGAGCATGACCGCAAAAGCCAGCGCAACGGTGACGATGCCGGTCACGGTGACGATCGCCGGCGGATGCGCCGCGCTGCCGTGGGTCACGGCGATCGGCTCCATCGGCAGGATCTGCGGGAACATCTGCGGGTTGCGGGTCCAGATAATCATCGCCACGGTTTGCAGCAGCACCGACACGCCGATCCCCGAGATCAGCGGCGCCAGGCGCGGAGCGTTGCGCAGGCGGCGGTAGGCAAAGCGCTCAACCGCCATCGCCAGCAGCGCGCATACGATCATCGCCAGCATCAGCGCCAGGCTCAGCTGGGCCAGCAGCGGCAGGCCGGGAAAATGGGCGTTCAGCGCGTTCATTGCCGACAGCGTCGTCAGGGCGCCGACCATCAGAATATCGCCGTGGGCAAAGTTAATGATGCGCAGGATGCCGTACACCATGGTGTAACCGAGCGCGATCAGGGCATAGATGCTTCCCAGCATGATGCCATTGATGAATTGCTGTATGAGTGTGTCCAACCGATTTACCCGACAATGTGCTCAAATTACGGCTACCATCCAATAAATGAATTAAATTGTAAAATACGGATATATTCTTTCTTATTATGATCGCGAATTTATCTATCTTTATGATATTAATTATAATTAAATGACGTGTCGGATCTCACTTAGCGCTAAGAAAATCAATATATGAAAAAAACAGAACAATCGGCGGAGCGGGAAGGTTGGGCGGAAAGCGGCCTGGCCAACGATCCGCCGCTGCGGGCGGTGCGCGCCTTTGAGGCCATCGCCCGCCTCGGCAGCATCACCCAGGCCGCTCAGGAGCTGGCGATATCGCCGTCGGCGGTCAGTCATCAGCTGAAGGTGCTGGAGGGATACCTGCAGATCCCGCTTACCGAGCGCCAGGGGCGACGGCTGACCCTCAGCCTGCAGGGGCGGGAATACTACCGCTCCATTCGCGCGGCGTTTAACGTTCTGCGCCAGGCCACCGAGCATCTGGTCGATCAGGTCCAGAGCCAGCAGGTCACGATCAGCCTGATCCCGCTGTTTGGCATGGGCTGGTTTATTCCCCGCCTGCCGTCGTTCGTTCACGCCAACCCGCAGACCGAAATCAACGTGGTTTACGCCAACCACCGCAACTACCTCAGCGACGCCTCGGATATGTCGATTCGCTTCGGCAACGGGCGGTGGGCGGGATATCAGAGCGAAAAGCTGATTTCCGGCAGAATGGTGGCGGTATGCAGCCGGGCGTTTATCCGCCTGCACGGACATATTGATACCCCGGAGCAGCTGCTGCAGATGCCGCTGCTCCACGACGAGGAGCGCAGCACCTGGAACCAGTGGTTTGTGCAGCAGGGCGTGAAGCGCCCGCCGCGATCGACGGGGCCGCTGTTTGAGGACGGGCTGTTAACCCTCGCCGGCGTGCAGGCCGGGCTGGGCTGCGCGCTGATGCGCGAGCCGCTGATCGCGCCGTATCTGAACAGCGGCGAGCTGGTGAAAATCTTTGACGCGGCCATCGATGACGGCCGGGATTACTACCTGTGCGTGCGCCAGGACAGCGAAATGACGCCTAACGGCAGGCTGCTGCAGAGCTGGCTGCGCGGCGAGGCGCTGAAGTAAGCGCCTCGGATAGGCTAGCGGTGGCGAATTTGCAGGGTCGCCGGCAGATAGCGCTGCAGCGGCTCCGGGGCCGCGCCGTCGATAAGCTGGCTGATCAGGTCATAGCAGTGCCAGGCCAGCTGGCGATTATCCTGCTGGACGGTATCAATGCGCAGCGACAGCGAGTCGTACAGATAGTGATCGTCGAAGCTGGCGAGGTGGATGCCGGAATCGAGTAAATTATGCTGGCTCATATAGCGTAGCACCCCTTCCAGCAGGCCGCAGGCGGCGGTGAACAGCGCCTGAGGCGGCCGCCCCAGCCGCGCGCAGAGCGCGGCAAACATTTCGTAGCCTGAGCTGGGATGATAGTTGCCGTTAATCACCCATTCAGGGCGGAGCTCAACGCCCGCCTGCGCCAGCCCCTGGGTAAAGCCGGCCAGCCGGTCCCGCGAAGGCGAAAGCCGCGGCTGGCCGCCGAGAAACCAGAACTCGTCGGCGTGCTGGGGAGCAATCCGTGAGATCAGCTCGGCGGTAGGGGTGATGGAGTCGGTCATCACCAGCGGCAGGCTGCTGCCGCTGGGGCTGCGGTCAAACAATACCACCGGCAGCTGCTCGCTGAGCTTGAGGTAATCCGCGTCGTTGTGCATGCAGGAGGCGACGATCAGGCCGTCAACCTGGCGGGCAATCATATTATTGACCACCATGCTTTCCTGGGCCGGGTTTTCGTCGGTGCAGGAGATAAGCAGCTGCACGCCCGCCTCGCGGCACAGCATCTCCAGCTCATGGGAGAAGACCGCGAAGCCGTAGTTGGTGATTTCCGGCACCACCAGTCCGATGGTATGGCTGCGGTTATCGCGCAGCGAGCGGGCGTGAATGCTCGGCTGATAGTGCTGCTCGCGGGCGATGGTCTGGACGCGTTCGCGGGTCTCCTGCGCCACGCGCAGCTCTTTGCCTCGCCCGTTCAGCACGAGGCTGGCGGTCGCCTTCGAGACGCCCGCCAGCTCGGCGATATCTTTAATGGTAACGCGTTTGGTTTTCATCACGACAGCATACGCCCGAGAATTTAAAACGCTGATTCTACCATGCATGGCCGCAGCGGCCAGTAGCAGAATGCAGCCGGCGTCGCACCGCTGAAAATCATTTGCCCAGGATACTGCGGGAAATAGCGGCTGCTCATCACGCCTTCTCCGCCGTTAATGAAAATCTCAATGCTTGAGCTGTCGCATAAGATCCGCAGGGCACGCACCTCTCCCCGCCAGTAGCGGTAGAGCGCCTCGTCGCAGGCCAGGCTGCGGCGTTCGAGGCGAATGCCGTCGGCGTCGAGGGTGAGCCTGAGGGCGCCGCCGAAATCAATCCCCAGCGCGTCGCCTGGCGCCACCTCAAAGACCATGTCCATCGGCGTCAGCGGCAGGCCTGGCCCCTGCCAGCCGCGGGCTTCGCCGCGCAGGTCCGCCAGCTCGCGCAGCGGATACTGGTAGAGTTTGCCGTCGCGCAGCTCCAGCTCCCGCAGGCAGGTCATCTGGTGGATCCAGCCGTGGGCGAGGGTCGGCTGGCGCATCTCTTCGCCGTCCGGAACCCCCATCCAGCCGACCAGCAGCCGCCGGCCGTCGGCGGCCAGCATGGTCTGCGGGGCGTAAAATTCGAAACCGGCATCGAGCTCATAAAGCGCGCCGTGGTCAAAGCGGGCGCTGGCGTAGTCGAAGCGGCCCGCCGTCCACACGGCGGGATAGGTGTTGAGGTAGCGATCGGCCTCGCGGGCGATACCCTGGGGACAGCAGATCAGGATATGCCGGTCGGCGAGCGGGAACAGATCCGGACACTCCCACATATAGCCGGCGTCGTGCAGGCCGTTGAGGTCGCTGCCGGCAATTTCGCCTTCCGCCTCCCACCGGTGCAGATCCGCGGAGCTGAACAGCAGCACCTTACCGCGCTTTTGCAGATCCTGGGCGCCGAGGACCATGAACCAGCGGCCTTCGTGCTGCCAAACCTTCGGGTCGCGAACGTGGCCGGTATAGCCCTTCGGCAGCGCCAGCACCGGCCCGGTTTTGCTAAAGGTGCCGTCGCTGTTTTCCGTTGCCAGGCACTGCCACGCGGTTCTGCTGCCGTCTTCAAACTTCACGTTGCCGGTGTAGCACAGGGTCAATTTTCCGTCGTTATCGACGGCGCTCCCCGAGTAGCAGCCGCTGCGGTCGTACTCTTCGTCCGGCATCAGCGCGATGGGCTCATGCTGCCAGTGCAGCAGGTCGGCGGAGCTCCAGTGCCCCCAGCACTTGAACGTATGATCGCAGGCTATCGGGTTCCACTGGTAAAACAGGTGATAGCGCCCGGCAAATTCGATAAAGCCGTTAGGATCGTTCATCAGGCCGGTGGTGGGTGCCAGGTGCCACTGCGGATAGTGGCTATCGCGCAGCGCGCGCGGCTGGCCCTGCATCACGGCGCGTAAAATTGCCGGCAAACGTGAAGGAAGTGACATTATTCAGCGTCCGTTTTGTATTTCAGCAGCAGGGAAACGGTAAAGGCCACGCCGAAGGCGATAACCATCCCGATAATATAGTTCAGCAGCGAGCTGGCCTGCACGATAGCCATACCCGGGATCGCCGTCAGCCCGACCGCGGTCATGTAGACGTGCATCGAAACCACCCATGCGCCGCCCGCCGCGCCGCCGATCAGGGCCGCGATAAACGGCTTCACGAAGCGCAGGTTAATACCGAATATCGCCGCTTCGGTGATCCCGAGCATCGCGGAGAAGGCCGAAGGCAGGGTGATGGCTTTGATTTTGGCATCTTTGGTTTTAAACCAGACCGCCAGACAGGCGCCGCCCTGGGCAACGTTGGCCATGGCCCAAATCGGCAGCAGGAAGTTGACGCCGATCGACGGGTTGCCCAGCAGTCCGGCCTCAATGGCGTGGAAGCTGTGGTGAATACCGGTGATCACGATAACCGAGTAGAGGCCGCCGAACAGCAGCCCGGCCAGCCAGCCGGCGTGGGCGATCAGGGTGCTAAGGATAAACGAGATGCCGTCGCCCAGCGCGCGGCCGGCGGGGCCGATAATCAGCAGGGCGATAAAGCCGGAGATGATAACCGTCAGGAACGGCGTCAGGATCAGATCGAGGGCGTCAGGAATGACCCGGCGCAGCTGCTTCTCGACGATGCTCATAAACCACACCGCCAGCAGCACCGGGAATACCGTGCCCTGGTAGCCGATCATGGCGATTTCCAGACCGAAAAAGTTCATCGAATGGAAGCCGGCGGCCACGCCCCAGGCGTTGGTGAGCGCCGGGTGGGTTAAGATGCCGCCGAGGGTCGCGCCGAGATAGGGGTTGCCGCCAAATTCGCGTGCGGCGGTGAAGCCAATCAGGATCGGCAGAATGATAAAGGCCGCCGAGCTGCACATATCGAGAATGATATAGATGGCGTTGCTCGGATCGACCCAGCCGTAGGTTTTGACCATCCCCAGCAGGCCCATCAGCAGGCCGGAGGCGACGATAGCCGGAATAATAGGGACGAAGATGTTCGACAGCAGGCGCGCAATGCGCTGGAAGGGGTTGAGCTTTCTCGCCGCAATATTGGCGGCTTCCGACTTGCTGGACTCGCCGATCCCGGCGGCCTGGATAAACGCGGCGTAGACTTTGTTGACGATGCCGGTGCCAAAGATAATCTGCATCTGACCGGCGTTATTAAAGCAGCCCTTCACCCCTTCAATTTCGCCGATGGCCTTCTTGTCGGCCAGCGAATCATCGACCAGCACCAGGCGCAGACGCGTGGCGCAGTGCGCGGCGCTGGCGATATTTTCCTTACCTCCCAACAGCGGAAGCAGCGAGCGGGAAATGTGTTCGAAATCCATAGTACCCTCTGAATGCATTATTATTTGTTGGTTTTATTTCCGCGGCAGCAGAGGACTGATGCCGCGGTTTTAAGCTGGTTTCAGACCCTTGCCGTCAGAACCAGGTCTCCATCTGAATACCGAAGTTCCATTCGCCGCCGGCGTTGAAACCGCTGCTGCCAAAGGAGTCATCGCTGGCGTAGTTATCCAGCTTTTTGCTCCAGTCCATCCAGGTCGCGAACAGGCGCAGCTCCGGGCGGTTAAAGAAATCACCAATTTTGCCGACTTTAAACGTTGGCGCGAAGGTCAGTTTATAGAAACTGCCGTTAACGGCGTTGCGATCTTTATATCCTTCCGGATGCAGATCCATGTACTGGTAGCTTCCCTCATACGCCAGGGCAAAGTTCTGCGTCACCTCCTGGATCAGGCGCATGTTGAAGGTCACCCATTCATAGCTGTCGCCTTTGACGTAACGGTCTTTGCTGCTTTGCGCCAGCACCGCCGGGGCGATATGCCAGCGCTCGCTAAGCGGCGTGGTGCCGTAGCTGGCGAAGCGCCAGGTATCGGCCTGGGAGAGCAGCGCGCCGTCGGAGCCTATGCCCTTAACCTCTGCGCCCAGGCCGTGGCCGTAGAGCAGCGCCGTTTTGCTGGTCCCTTCACGCAGGCCGTAAAAACTGTCGTTGTGCAGCCCGACTAGCGCATGAACCCCGTTGTTGGCGGCGTCGGTCTGGATGGCGTCCCCGTTGGCGTCTTTACGGTCGTCGTTATCCTTTGCCCGCAGGCCGCTGACCATCACCTGCACCGGGCCGACGAAGTGGTTCATGCTCAGAATGTAGTTCTGCACGTTGTTGTCGACCTGCTCGAGGTCGCCAAAGTTGCGCCCGTAGAGCGAGAAGTTGCTGCGCGCGCTGTCGCTCCACTTCACGTCGTAGATACCGCCGCCGGTCCCGGCGAGGAAGACCACGTCGGAGTCCAGCCAGTGGATGTCGAAGTTGTCGCGGTCGAAGCGCTTACCGGCCCACAGGGTGGAGCCTTTAAACGGCCCGTCGAAGCTCGGGAGATTGCCCAGCTCGGCGAACGCCTGGCGAATGTTCAAATCGCTGGAGTCGGCCGACCAGTCGTTATAGGTTTTTTGCCCGTCGGCGAGCATCGCCTTGAAGCGGGTGGTCGCGCCGTTATCCAGCGTCTGCTTATGCTCCAGGTTGAGTTCGACGTAGGTATCGGCCTCGTTGCCGAGGCGGCCAATCGCGCCGCCGGTTTCGCCGGCTGGCGTCAGGTAAGGACCGCTTTTGCTGCTGGAGGCCGCGTCGTTCATCAGCAGGCCGGAGCGGGCGTAGCCGTGGAACTCAAAGCCGCTCTTTTCATCGGCTTTCTTCTCCAGCTGGGCGGTGCGCTGGGCCACCTGCCGGGTGTTGTCCTGGGTTTTCTGCTGCTGCGTGGTGAGCTGCTCAACTTTCTTCTCGGCCGAGTCAGCGCGGTTTTCCGCGGTCTGCGCCCGGTTTTCCGCATCCTGCAGGCGTTTTTCCAGGGCTATCAGGCGGGCTTCGATGGTGCTTAAATCCGTTTGCGCATGGACCGAACCGGCTCCGGTTAGCAAAGCGATAAGGACGGCAAGTGTGCTTTTTTTATACATGCTGTTCGCATCCCAAAAGTGAAGTTTAATGATGTGTTGTTTTTTGCTAAACCGGTTTAATTGATATGTTAAACGCGACACGTAACATAGCGAAACAAGTTTTGCTAAACCGATTTAATAATTGTGACGGAGGCAACAAAGCGGGCCGTTGAGGACGGCCCGGGGGGATCAAAACTGGCGATTGAGATCGTGCTGCCTGGGGAGGGCGGTCATGGCGCCTTTGGCGGTGGTCGCCAGCGCGCCGCAGGTTTGCGCCAGCTGCAGCGCGGGCTCCAGCGACGCCAGGTCGGCCGGTATGCCGTTGGCGGCGAGGCCGGAGAGCAGCCCGGCGACGAAGGCGTCGCCCGCGCCGGTGGTATCGACGCTGACCACCGGTTTTGCCGCAAAGTGGATCGTCTGCTGCTGGAAGGCCGCCAGCACGCCGGCTTTTCCCTGGGTGACCAGCAGCAGCTCCGGCCGGTAGCGCTGGGTTAAGATGGCGATACCCTGCGCCAGATCGCTGCTGCCGCTGATAAAGACCAGCTCCTCCTCGGAGAGCTTCACCACGTTGGCAAGCGACAGCGCCCGGTCGAGACAGGCCTGCAGCAGCGCCGGGTCCTGCCACAGGTCCTCGCGAATATTGGGGTCGAAGCTTACCCAGCCGCCGACGCTTTTGATCTGCTCCATCGCCGCGAAGGTGGTGCTCCGGCTAGGCTCAGCGCTGAGGGCAATAGAGCAGACGTGGAGCCACTGGCGGGGCGCGAAGGCCGGGAGATCCTCCGGCTGCAAAAAGAGGTCGGCGCTGGGGCGCACCATAAAGGTAAAGGTGCGCTCACCGTGGCTGTCGAGGTCGACCACCACGGTTGAGGTTCTCTGCTGCGGGTCGAGGCGCATATGGCTCACGTCGACCCGCTCCTGACTTAGCGTCTGGTGCATAAAGCGGCCGAAGGGATCGTCGCCGACGCGACCGATAAATCCGCTCTCTCCGCCGAGGCGGGCAACGCCTACCGCGACGTTGGCTGGCGCACCGCCGGGACACTGCAGCAGCCGCCCTCCGCTCTCCGGCAGCAGGTCCACCACCGCATCTCCGACCACCCAAACTTTTGCGTTCATGCTCATTCCACCTCGTTGCTAAACTATATTAAACCGGTTTAGCTTTATTAAAGCATAGCCCCGTGCAGATCGAAACGCCGTGATGCCTAAAGTGGGAGACAGGACAAAAAAACGCGGCCCGAGGATTGACGCCGCAAACCGGGCGCCGATCGCGGCAGGAACTCCAGCTGTGGACTTTTACTCTCTATTAATCTTATGTATATTTTGTCTGGCAATGATTTGTTCAGCAGATTTTTCTGACGGGGAAATAACGGGGTGAATAGCAGCTTTGGCGATATCTACTCTTCCTACCAGAATCTCGAGCTGAGCACGCATCTCCCCGAGGTTGTCGCCTGCGGCGAGGAGGTTGAATGTGCCGCCGGCGCGCGCTTTCAGCCCGCAGAGGGGTACATCTACTTCCTTTTGCAGGGGCAAATGACGCTGGCGGTGGGCGATGCGCAAAATCTGTTAGGGATTGTGATTGAGCATATGCCGATCGGCCTGCCGGAACGCTACTTTCCGCAGCTGAACTGGCTCTATCAGTGCCAGAACCCGTGTCGTTTTGCTAAAGTCACGGTCGCCGATTTTGAGCGCATATTCTTTCACTCGTCGCCAAAATATATGCAAGAGCTGACCACTATTCTGGTCTATATGGGCATCCTGGCGATTGATGCCCACAACGAACGGGGTAATCTGTCGGGTTTTCAGACCATCAAATCGATGCTTTCCCGCTACCTGTTCCGGACCGGGATTGACGCCGGGCAGCGTGAAAGCCTGTCCGCCTTTATTATCAAACGTACCAACCTTTCGCGCAGCTACGTTTATCAGGTACTGGCCGCTCTGAAAGAGGGGGGATATATTACGGTGAAAAAGGGCCGGCTAATATCTATCGACCGAAAAATCCCTGATAAATTTTAATTATTCCGCGAGTGGTTATTTACTCTCTCCCGCAGGCTGTCGCGTAAAATAAACTCGCAGCACGCTATATCCACCTGGCCTCGGCACGCCGTCGGGATGGTATTTATTTCTCTTATTCAACTCTGGAGTATTCGATGACTCTTGACTATGTCGCTCTGGCCATCCTGATTGCGGTGGTGCTGATTCTATTTTACGGGATAATTGTGATCCACGATATCCCGTACGAAATTGCCAAAAAAAGAAACCATCCGCACCAGGATGCTATTCACTACGCCGGCTGGGTCAGCCTGTTTACGCTTCACGTGCTGTGGCCGCTGCTGTGGATCTGGGCGACGCTGTGGCGTGAGGACCGCGGCTGGGGAATGCAGAAGGCGCAGCAGGAAAGTAGCGATCTGCATCGGCACCTGACTCAGGTATTAACGCGGCTGGATACGCTGCAGCAGGAATTAAATACCCTGAAAGGCCATCATTCGCTGCCGGTGGCTGCTGAAGGCGTCGCCGCGAAGGAGGATAAATAATGGAAACGCTGCTGCTGCTGTGCTATGCCGCACTCTGTATCGCTATTTTTAAAATATTTCGTATTCCACTCAATAAATGGACGGTACCGACCGCGGTATTAGGTGGGGTCGTTATTATCGGAGCGCTTATTTTAGGCATGAATTATAACTTCCCCTATACCGAAACGGGCAAGCAGGTATTTCGTACGGTGCCCATCGTGTCTCAGACGCGGGGCCGCGTGACCAGCGTTCCGGTTCAGTCTAATCAGATGCTGAAGCAGGGCGACGTGCTGTTTACTATTGACCCCACTCCGTTCCAGGCCAAAGTGGATGACCTCAAGGCGCAGGTAAAAGCGGCCAGCCAGGACGCGCTATCGCTCGACTCGGCGCTAAATAGCGCCCGGGCCAGCCTGGATAAAGCCAGCGCCGAGCGCGACCGAGCCCAGCGGGAGTATGCCCGTTTTGCCGCCGGCCATGACAAGGGGGCCTTTTCCGATCAGATGGTCGATACCCGTCGCCAGACGTGGAAAGCGGACGAAGCCGCGGTAGCGGCCGCAAAAGAGAACGTTGTCCAGGCGCGTAATGCCCTGCACTCCGTGGTTCACGGGGAAAATACCCGGGTTGCCTCGCTGCTGGCGCAGCTGCGGGAAGCCGAATTTAAGCTGGAGAATACCGTGGTGCGCGCGCCGTCTGACGGCTACGTGAGCACCGTGGGTCTGCGGCCCGGCACCATGTCGACGGCCCTGGGCCTCGCGCCGGTCATGACCTTTGTGCCGGTGACGGGGAATCAGTCCCGTGAATACGTCGCGGCATTCCGGCAGAACTCTTTGCAGCGCCTGCAGGCCGGGGAGAAGGCGGAGCTGCTGTTCCCGGCGATCCCGGGCACCGTTTTCCGCGCGGAGGTCGTCGAGGTTCTGCCGGCAATCGGTGAAAGCCAGTTCCAGGGTCAGGGCAAGCTGCTGACCACCGATGCGTTAAACGCCCACGGCCGGGCGCTGGTGGTCTTCAAAGTGAGCGATCCGCGCCTGCAAAATTACCGTTTACCGCAGGGGACCGACGTTGAAGCGGCGGTCTATTCCGGACACTTCGAGCACCTGTCGCTTATTCGTAAGATCCTGATCCGCATGAAAAGCTGGGAAAACTACCTCTACCTCGATCATTAATCGCCGCCTCAGGCCGGCGCCCCGGTTCAGGGCGCCGGCGCTGCTCAAGGCCACCGCCGCCTACGCCGGCACCGCGCTGCCGACCAGTCCGTCAATAATCACCTGCATGACCCCCTGCGAGCAGGGCTCAATGCGTCCCCGCACGCCGTACACCTCGGCTAAGATCTCCGGCGTAATCACCTGCGACGGCGCCCCCTCGGCCAGCAGACGTCCCTCTTTTAGCATCAGCACGCGATCGGCATGGCGCAGGGCGATATTAATGTCATGCACTACCACCAGGGTGACGATATTGCGTTTTCGGGTCTCTCTGCGCACCAGATCCATCACGTGGAACTGATAGTTCAAATCCAGCGCGCTGAGCGGCTCATCGAGCAGCAGCAGCCCCGGCTGGCGGATAAGCGACTGCGCCAGGCCGACGAGCTGCTTCTGCCCGCCGGAAAGCCGGTCGAGGTAGCTGAGCGCCAGATGTTCAATGCCCAGCTGGCGCAGCAGGGACATCACCTGCTGCTGGCTTTGCGCGTCGTGCACGCCGCCGGCCGCGCGCTGGGCGACGATAATCGACTCCAGCACGTGCAGATGGACCCCCGCCGGCAGCGTTTGCGGCAGATAGACGACTTTTTCCGCCCGCCGGGCAAACGGCAGCGCCAGCAGGTTTTCCCCGTCAAGCGACAGCTCTCCCGTCGAGGGGCCCAGGCCGGCCATCGCCCGCATCAGGGTCGATTTGCCGCTGCCGTTGGGGCCCAGCAGGGCGGTGATTTCACCGCGCGGCAGCCGCGGTACCGTCAGGTCGCGGATCACCTGGCGCTTAGGATAGCCGGCGCTAAAGCGCGACAGCGCCAGCCCCGTAGAGATGTGCGGATTCATACGTTCCCCCGATGGCGCAGAATGATGCTCAGAAAGAACGGAACGCCAACCAGCGAGGTGACGATCCCGACCGGAATAATGGCGCCGGGGATCAGATTCTTCGACGCCACGGAGGCCAGCGACAGCACCAGCGCGCCGATCAGGGCGCTGGCAGGGAGATAAAAGCGGTGATCTTCGCCGAAAATCAGGCGTGCGATGTGCGGAGCGACCAGGCCGATAAAGCCAATCGGGCCGACGAAGGCCACCGAAATCGCCGACAGGATGCTGATCCGCAGCAGGGTGGTTAAGCGCAGGCGGCGCACGTTAATCCCGAAGCTCATGGCCCGATCTTCGCCGAGGCGCAGCGCCGTCAGCTTCCATGAGCTCAGCATCGATAGCGGCATCACTACCGCCAGCACCGCCAGCAGGATGCCGACCTTCTGCCACGAGGCGCGGTCAATGCTGCCCATGGTCCAGAACACCAGCCCCTGCAGCGTGTCTTCGTTGGCGACAAACTGCAGCATCGAGACCAGCGCGTTAAAGGTAAAGACCAGCGCGATGCCGAACAGGATCACCCCGGAGGAGGCCACCTGCGTCCAGCGGGTAATGCCGTCCAGCAGCAGGGCGGCCAGCAGCGCGAAGATAAAGGCGTTGGCCGAGATAAACCACTGGCTGGGGATCCCCGGAATGCCGATCCCCAGCACGATGGCCAGCGCCGCGCCGAAGGCCGCCGCCGAGGAGACGCCGAGGGTAAAGGGGCTGGCCAGCGGATTGTTGAGGATGGTCTGCATCTCCGCCCCGGCGAGGCCGAGCGCGAGGCCCACAATAATCGCCATCAGGGCGTACGGCAGGCGGATATCCCAGACGATAACCCGCGTTCCGGCGCTGGCGCCGGCCGGATCGATCAGGGTTTGCCACAGCGTCTGCAGCGGCATCCCGGACGGACCCATCATAAAATCGAGCAGCAGCGAGGTGATAATCAGCGCCGCCAGCAGCAGCATAAAACCGATGCGGCGGCGGACGATCCGGCGGTAGTTGGTCATCACGTCCCGCCCGACGCCTTGGGCTACGAGGGCGGATTCAGTCGTCGAGCTCATGGGCGCTTACTCACCTTGTTTCCAGGAAAAGACGAAGGGCAGGTCGGGCAGGGTGGTGAAATGGCGCACGATATAGCGGTAGCTGTCATCCGGGCTGAGGCTGCTAAAGGTCTGCGGATAGATATCTTTCGCCAGATACTCCATGCCGACGATATTCCACGGATGATTGTAGAAGTGGTGATAGATCCCATAGGCCCGCCCGGCCTTCACCGGCGGGATAGCGCTGACGCCGGTCCGCGAGAGCAGAACCTGAGCCTGGGCGTTCACCTCCTGCTGATTAACCCGGTAGCCCAGCGGCAGAACCTGGCTGTTGCCGCGTTTCGAGCCGGTCATGATGTAGGCGTCGGGCTTCATGCTAATCACCTTCTCCAGCGCCACAAAGCCGGAGGCGCCTGGCAGCACCTGCGCGCCGATGTTATTGGCCCCGACCGCTTCAACCAGCCCGCCCCAGCCGCTATGTCCGTGGGTAAAGCAGCAGGCGTCGCTGTTGCCCGCCAGCGCCTCGACGAAGACGTTCGCCTTCGGCGTGATGGCGGCGGTTTTCTGGCGAATGGCCTGCAGCTGCTGGCGATAGTAGTCGGTATAGGCTTTGGCGTTGTCTTCGCGGTTGAGCACCTGGCCCAGCAGGTCGATGCTCGGGGCGGTATCCTTCGCCGGATTCACCTCGTAATCGACAAACAGCACCGGAATATTGAGCGCGCCGAGCTTGCTGATAATGCCGCTCTCTTCCAGCGCCGGCTTCGCGCGCAGCTGGGCAATCATCAGGTCCGGCTGGCGGGAAATCACGCTTTCAAGGTCAATATTGCCCTTATCGCTAAAGCCCATATCCAGAATGCTCGCCGACTGCGGCCACTTCTGCTGCAGCATCTTCCAGGTTTCAACATCCTGTTTTTTCGCCAGATTATTCCAGGCAACCAGCCGCTTAAAGGGGTTGTCACGGTCGAGAAGCGCCAGCGCCATAATATCCCGGCCGTCCTGCAGGATGATGCGCTGCGGCTCGTGCTGGAGAGTAATGCTGCGGCCGTCGAGGTCGGTCACGGTGAGCGGATACTGGGTGGCATAGCCGGACAGTGGGGCGGAGATTAGCGCAGTAAGAATAAGCGAACTTACTGATTTTATTGCCATAATGTGAGTTCCGTTTGCTAATTATAAATATAATGATTTTGATAATTATTCTCGTGTGAAAATAAACGGCAGATATATGAAACGTCGATTTCATAAAATGTAACAACTTTGCTGGAGTTTATAAGAACGGCCGCGATCTGTGGTTAACTGCCTAAAAAACAGTCAGTCAGCGTCAGAGGTAGTTTTAAGAACTATCCCTAAAGCCAAACGGCAGAATCTTGTGCCATGCTGAATGCGACTCATAACATTAAGCACGTTAGAGAGGAAATTATGAAAAAGGCAATGATTGCGTTATCTGCGATTCTGGTAGCAGCCCCCGTTTTTGCTGCAACCACCACCACACACGCTACTGATGAAACCGTCGCGGCGGCCCATGAAGGGGCTAACACAGCGAAGGAAAAGCTGCATAAGGCCCAGAATGAAGGCGATGAGCTGAAGCTCAAGTCTCAGCACGCGGCTGAAGGCAAAAGCGATAGCCTGGGCAGCAAGGTCAGCGAAGGCACGCAGAAAACCTGGAACAAGACCAAAGAAGGTACCGAGAAGGGTTGGGATAAGACCAAAGAAGGCACTGAAAAAGGCTGGAATAAAACCAAAGCCGCCACCGAGGAAGGCTGGGATAAAACCAGGCAGGGTGCTGACGATTTGAAAAAGAAAGTCACTGAGTAATCACTGACTGTTCTGCATAAAAGGGCCGCGCAAGCGGCCTTTTTTATTGGGTTCCTGCAGACGCCATATCCGCCAGATTATTAAGGTTACCGCCCGCGACAATATGCCAGGAATACTCCTGGTTATTCCGATACTCACCGTTTCTCCACATTCCGCCGGTAAAAAGGAAATATATCAGGAGGTGGACAATGAAAAAGATTATTACTCTGGCAGTTATTTTATCCTGCACGCTCACGTCGCTGGCCTACGCCGACGGCCCGAATGGCAGCAACGGTCCCGGCCAGCAGCAGGTATGGCAAAATGAGTCCGGGCACGGAAAAGGCGACGGCAATCGCCAGCAGGGGCCCGGCAACGGGCCGCAGGCAAACCAGGCGAACGGCCATCAGGATAACGGCAATCATCGCGGATCGAATCGCGGCGAGCAGCAGCATCGTCAGGATCGCCACGAGCAGGAGCATTTCGCCTGGAACGGCCACGACTTCCGCAAAGGCCAGCCCGCGCCTGAGCGCTATCGCGGCAGCGCGTACCGGATTAATAACTGGAACGATCGCGGCCTGCCGGCACCTCCTCAGGGGCAGCACTGGTCCTATATTGACGGCAACTACGTTCTGATCGCGGCGGCGACCGGGATCATCACCTCAATTCTGGTGAATGGTCTTCTCAACAACTAGCCGCTAGCCAGCGGCATCCCGGAGCGGTACTGCGTGCCGTCTCCGGGAGCGCCTTTCGCGAGCCTGCGGCGGTGCGGCTGCCCTATCTTTTATTCAGCTCGTCATCCGGCCAGTACTTATAGCCGTTAATCATCGCCTGGGCGGCCAGCCCTTTTTCGGTCATTTCGTAGACGTTAACTTTCGAAGGCAGGGACGCGGCGTCCTTGGCGACGCCGTTGGCCGAGGCGCCGACCGGCGCAATGCCCTTATCGTCATATTTTGCCGCCGCGTTGGCATCGGCTCCGACGACATAGCCCCGGGTGATAAAATTATTCAGCGCCGCTTTATCGTGGAAGACCACCACGGTGCGCTGCTGTTTTACCCCCATTCCCACGCCGGCACCGCCCTGGGCCATTTTCATATAGGTATCTTTACCGCTGCGGATATCTTTAACGACGCCATAGCCGCTGCCAAAGCCGAACAGCAGGATTTTGCTACTGTTGCTGGCAAATACCGCGTAGCCGTCGGCATGCTGAATATCGGCGCGGGCTTCCGGGTGCAGGGAATAAAGTTTGCTCAGCGTTTCGTTACGCATTTTTTGAATGCTGGCGCGCTGCTGGCTGGCGGTATCGCCCTGTGCGCTGCAGCCGGCGATCGCCAGCGCCGATGCCAGAAAAAGGAGCTGATATTTCATTTTACAATCTGCCGTATGGGTTGCGATAAACGGGATTAAGGCCGGCGATCGTAGAATGAAGTTGCGATAAAGACCCAGAACTTAAAAGTTTATATTTAAATTTTGCCTGTTTATTAGCTTATTACTCTGTTCTCTGTCGGGGTGAAATAGCCTACCCGGCGGCGCGTTCTTTAATGCGCCAGGCGCCGGCGTATTTTCCCCGGCGCCTTTGATAAGGCGCTGAATAATCATTAGTAAATAAGATGATGGCTCCCTCAGGAATTAGAAATGCTGCTTGCAATAACCGCTTATCCAGATAAGTTATTCACTCTGAGTATATTCTTCATCCTTCAGGTTTCGGCGCCGTCGGAACGTCAATTATTGAAGATATTCTGACCCAATGGATTTTGCTCTGCAGCGCGGCGAACGCCCAGGCGTTTACCCGGATTAGCGGCCGTACACCGTGCCCGACGGGCGAAAACGGCAAGCGGCCGGACTATTGCCAACGCGGATGCAGGCACAATGACGGCGGGTATATCTTATTTCCCGGAGACCGGCATGACCGATTTTGTAATTCCAGAAATTAAAGCAGCTGAAGATGAAATGATTGCGATCCGTCATTATTTACATGCCAATCCGGAATTAAGCCTCGAAGAGTTTAATACCAGCGAGCTGGTGGCCGGAAAGCTGGCGGAGTGGGGCTATCAGGTGACCCGCGAGCTGGGAAAAACCGGGCTGGTCGGTTCATTGCGCAAGGGCGATTCGCCGCGCACCATCGGGCTGCGCGCCGATATGGACGCGCTGCCGATTTTTGAAACCACCGACCTGCCCTGGGCCAGCACCGTGGCGGGAAAAATGCACGCCTGCGGCCACGACGGCCACACCACCATCCTGCTGGCGGCGGCGAAGTATATCGCTTCTCCGGTCTGCGAGTTTAACGGCACCGTGCACCTTATTTTCCAGCCCGCGGAAGAGGCCATCGGCGGGGCGGATTTAATGATTAAAGACGGGCTGTTCGATCGCTTCCCCTGCGAGCGAATTTTTGCGCTGCACAACATGCCGGGGCTGCCGGTCGGCAAGCTCGGTTTTTATGCCGGCAACTTTATGGCCTCGGCGGATACGGTCAAAATCACCGTTCACGGCTACGGCGGCCACGGCGCTCATCCTGACCGCACGGTTGACCCGATTCTGGCCGGCGCGGCGCTGGTGATGGCCCTGCAGAGCATCGTCGCGCGCAACGTGCCGCCGGGAGAAACCGCCGTTGTCACCGTCGGCACCTTCCAGTCGGGCATCGCCTCCAACGTCATTCCTGAAAGCGCGGTGATGGAGCTGACCGTACGGGCGATGAAGCCCGAGGTCCGCGATCTGCTGATTAAACGCATCCACGAAATCACCGAGTTCACCGCCAAAAGCTACGGCGCAACCAGCGAGATCGAGGTTTATGACTCCTATCCGGTGCTGACCAACAGCGAGGAGGAGACGGCGTTTGCCAGGGCGCTGGCGCTGGAGGTCTTCGGCAGCGAGAAGGTGCTGCCGTCGATTTCACCGATGAACGCCAGTGAAGATTTTGCCTTTATGCTGCAGGCGCGTCCGGGCTGCTACTTCCTGCTGGGCAACGGCGAGAAGGGCGGCAAGGGCAGCTGCATGGTGCATAACCCAGGCTACGACTTTAACGATGACATTATTAGCACCGGCGCGACGCTTTTCGCCCGGTTAGTTGAAACGCACTGCCGCTGATCTCTGGAGCTCGTAAATAATGAAAAAATCACTTCTGCTGTGGGTTGCGCTGATGGCCTCAACGTCGGCGCTGGCCGCGGAAAATAAGGAAATTCGCTTTGGCGTCGATCCGACTTTTGCGCCGTTTGAATGGAAGGATCCGCAGGGCAAGCTGGCGGGTTTCGATATTGATTTAGGCAACGCCATCTGCCAGCAGCTGCAGGCCAAATGCGTGTGGGTGGAAAGCAACTTCGACGGCATCATTCCGGCGCTGAAGGCGCGTAAATTTGACGCCATTCTCTCCGGTATGTATATGACCGAGAAACGTAAAGAGCAGATTGGTTTTAGCGACAAGCTCTACAACGGCCCGGTGTTCCTCGTGGCGCGCAAAAATACGCTGAGCGGCAATACGCCGGAGCAGCTGAAGGGCAAAACCATCGGCGTGGAGCAGGGCTCGGCGCAGGAAACCTACGTGAATCAGCACTGGCGTCCGGCGGGAATTAATATCGTGGCCTACCAGGGCGCCGACAGCGTGGTGCGGGATCTGGAGTCCGGGCGTATCGACGGCGCGGTGCTCTCCGGAATGATGGCGGACTACAGCTTCCTGCAGCAGCCGCAGGGCAAAGATTTCGCCTTCGTTGGCGGTCATCTGCAGGACGATAAGCTGTTTGGCGCCGGGGCGGCCATTGGCCTGCGCAAGGACGACGACGCCTTGCGTCAGGAGATTAACGGCGCGATTGCCAAAATTCTTGCCGACGGCACCTATAAAAAACTGGCCGGGAAATATTTTAGCTTTGACGTCTATTCCGGGACATAATGCGGTTATGCAGGCGGCGGGCACGGAAAGCCCGCCTCAGGCTTCCTTTCTCTACTATCATTTCTGACCCTGGACCGATAACGCAGGACGCAGAATATAAACGAGACCCTCACTCATTCGAGTTGAACCAGGCCGGGCGCGGGCAACCTGAAGGACGACGGGTCAATAAGGAGTGAACGGCATGATGACACGTCCATTGGGCAAAACCGGATTTTCCATTGCACCGCTGGTCTTTGGCGGCAACGTTTTCGGCTGGACCTGCGATGAAAAAACCAGTTTTGCCATTCTTGATGCTTTCGTTGACCACGGCTTTGACGCTATCGATACGGCGGACGTTTACTCCCGCTGGGCGGATGGCAATCAGGGCGGAGAGTCGGAAACGATAATCGGCCGCTGGCTGCAGGCGCGGCCGGGGATGCGTGAAAGGGTTAAAATCTTCAGCAAGGTCGGCGCAGATATGGGGCCCGACGGGCAAAAAGGGCTGAGCAAAGCCTGGATCCAGCAGGCGGTAGAACGCTCCCTGCGCCGCCTGAATACCGACTATATCGATCTCTATTTTGCCCACTGGCCGGATCCGCAAACTCCGCTGGCGGAAACCCTGGAAGCGTTCCAGGCCCTGCAGCAGGCGGGAAAAATCCGCGCGACCGGCGCGTCGAACCTCGACGCGCAGCAGCTGTCGGCGGCGCTGGAGGTGGCGCGCAAGGGCGGCCTGCCGGCCTGGCAGGTGCTGCAGCCGGAATATAATCTCTATCACCGCTCCGCCTTCGAAGGCGCGCTCTGCGATCTCTGCATCAGCCGCGAGATTGGCGTGGTGACCTACTACAGCCTGGCCTCCGGCTTTTTAACCGGCAAATACCGCCAACAGGCCGACCTGGCGCAGAGCCAGCGCGGCGGCGGCATCGCCAAGTACCTCAATCCGCGCGGGATACGCATTCTCGATACCCTCGAAGAGGTTGCCGGACAGCACAACGCTAAGCCGGCGGAGGTGGCCCTCGCCTGGCTGATGAGTCGGGAAGGGGTGACCGCGCCGATCGCCAGCGCGACCAGCGTCGCCCAGGTTGAGAGCTTTGCCCGCGCCGCCGGGCTGACGCTCAACGCCGCGCAGCTGGCGCGGCTCGAGATCGCCAGCGCCTGATGGCCGCCTGCCGGAGCCGTCGGGCTCCGGCTTTTCCCGGCTAGCGGTGCGTCGTTACGTTCAGCACCTGCGCGCTGGCGCCGACCGGGAAGTTGCTGATCGCGCTAAAATCACTTCCCTGATAGCCCATGATCTTCCCGTCGGTACGCATCTGCTGCAGATCGATAAGGATCACCCCGAGGGTCGGAATAATTTTCTCTCGCCAGACGAAGAGATACAGATCGTCGGCGACCGCCACGTAGTGACAGCGATCGACATCCGCCAGCCCCTTCTCCACGCCGTCCAGGCACTGCCAGGCGTAGAGATTCTCATTGAGATAAATGTGCTCGTAGCGCTCCGTCGGGCTGTAGACGTACTGATTGCGCATGCCGATGAGCGCCTGGCTAAAGGCCGGCAGCGGCCCCGGGCGGCGGTCGAGGCGCGCAAAGTGAAACGTCGCTGCAACGGCGGTCAGCGGGAGCCCCTGCTCGACGCGGCTAAAGGCGTCGAGGCGGGCGGCGGATTCCGTCGGCAGCTGGCCGTAAACGAGGGTGGCGTTGCCCGCGCTGAGGTTGCAAATGGCGCTAATGCTGGCGTTTTCGGCGTCGGGATCGAGGAAGTCGATAAACAGAATATCGGGACGAATAGCCGTCGCGCGCCAGGCGACGGGCCTCCCGTTCCAGCGCAGCGTCCGGGCGTCTTCAATCACCAGCTGCTGTTCGCCGCCGTCGGCGAGAGAGAAGGTCAGGGACTTCCCGGCGGGCAGCGCGGCGTCGGCCAGGAGGTTACCGTGGGGCGCAAAGCCGTCGGCAAGCGCGCCGACCTGAATAAACACAGCTTCTGCAGTCATAGGGATCCTTAGGGTTTAAGAGGGTTACGAAAACGCCAGCGTGGGAACATCGACCGCGCTGGCGCCGCCGTCGGCGACCAGCGTTGAACCGCTGATAATCGACGCCTGAGAGGAGCAGAGAAACCGGCAGGCGAGGGCTATCTCCTGCGGGCTGGCGGGGCGACGCAGCGGCACGTCGCGGCACGCCTGCTGATAGGCCTGCTCGAGGCTGATGTCCTGCGCCGCCATCAGCGGCTGCATCTCCTCGTCGGCCATCGGGGTGGTGACCCAGCCGGGGCAAATAGCGTTGGCGCGCACCCCCTGCGGGCCATAGTCCCGCGCTACCGAGCGCATCAGGCCGATCAGCGCGTGCTTGGCCGTAACGTATCCGCAGGCCTGCGGCCCGGCGGCGAGGGACGCAATCGAGGCGACGAACAGCACGCAGCCCCGGCTGGCGATCAGCGACGGCAGGCAGGCGCGGACGCTGGCAAAGGCGCTGTTGAGGTTGCCGTCGAGTGCCGCTCGCCACTGCGGGTCGCTGGTGTCGGCGGCGGCGCCGTAGCCCATTCCGCCGGCGCTGCAGATTAAAACGTCGATCCGGCCCGCCCGTTCGCTAATCGCCGGCAGCAGGCGCTGCCGCCACTCGTCGCCGCTGGCGGCATCCCCCGTCAGCGCCACGGCGCCGGTCTCCGCCGCCAGCGCCTGCAGGGGGGCCTGACGGCGGCCGATAATCACCACCCTGTCGCCCGCCGCGGCCATCAGCCGGGCGCAGGCGGCGCCAATGCCGCTTCCTCCGCCGGTTATTACCACCACTTTGCCCATTTCATCTCTCCCGAAAGCATCGTCTTTCTACCTTATGAAGGGGATCGCCGCCCGGCTATCGTTCAAAAGAACGAAGGCCGGAGCCGGCCGCATCGTCTGCGGACAATCGCAGTCGCGACAGGTGAGGTTGCAGGCCGGGCCAGGGGGGAATCAGGATATGAAAGGGCACCTGCGCCCGCGGTTCAACGGCCAGCGGAATTCGCTGTTGGCGTAGCGCGGCGATATTCAGCATCGTTTAGATCCTATTTATTATTTCCGCCGGCGAGATTATTCGCGCAGCAGAAAAGCCAGGGCCTGCATCATGATTAAGCGCCTGAGGATAATTATTGCGGCAAGGTCCATTAGGTATAGAGAAGTGGTTTTAAAAGGCTATCGTTCTAAAGGACGAGAACGTAACAAAAAAACGCGTGCGTTAAGCGGTAAAAAAATCCGCGACGGAAAAGTTAATAACTTCTGTTTATGTTTTATCGCCTGGTCGATAACGCAAGGCTATGCTGATTATTAACTTATTAAATAACAGTATGTTAAATAAAATATTGTAACCCATATCACATTGTTAACATGTTAATGATTGTGTTACTTAAATGTGAAATGTATGCTTTGAGATAGTGTTGGTTATCCGCGTTTCGCGTACTTTTACTTCGCCGGGAGAAGCTCATGTCTGCGTTATTAAAAGCCGGTCGTAATGATGCGATAATTACCCGTTGTCTACAGACTATTTCCCAGTTAATTCCACTGTCGTCGGCGGTTTTTTATCGGGTTAATAATTGTTTAAAACCCGAACACTATATTTTGCATAATATTTCCGCGACTACGCACCGGCAATATCTGGAGTGTTTTCAGCCGCTGGACCCGCTGCTGCCGTCCCGCTTTAGCCATCAGGCGATTACCATGGCGGCGATGACGCCCGGGGTCTGCGATCGCCATCGCCACTATTACCATGAGTTTATGCTGCCTAATAACGTCCGCGACATGACCGAGGTCTTTATTCGCCGGGAGCGGCGGATTATTGCCGGTATCTCCCTGATGCGCGACGTGCCTTTCTCCAGCGAAGAGCGCCTGCGCGCCCAGGCCGTGCTGCCGCTGGTGGAGCTGGCGATCCATGATTTTCTGCAGGACGAGGACGATCTGCCGGCAATGCTCACCGCCAAGGAGCGTGAAATTGTCGGTATGGTGCGGGAAGGGGCCAGCAACAAGCTGATTGCCCGCCAGCTGGATATCTCGCTCTCCACCGTCAAGACCCACTTACGCAACATTTTCGCCAAGACGGAAGTGGTCAACCGCACCGAACTCGTTTGCCGAACCTGGATGCCCTCCGCTCAGCGCACGCTGCATCCGTAATCTGACCCATCGCATCCCGCGCGCGCCGCCGACCGCGGCGTTTTCCTGATGCCTGACGGTATCACTCCCTGGATAATTATCCGGGGGGAGACTTTTTGACTGGAGCACGCATCACGATGTCGAGCACGCCCGTGACCGAACACGCCTTAACCCAGCCGTCCGGGCTGGTCTTCACCGCACGTTTGCTGGCGGCGATTGTCATCTTTGCCGCCATTGCGCCGGGGATCCTGATGACCGCGCCGGCGGTGGCGGCGCAGCTGGCCAGCGAATGGCGGCTAAGCCCCGGGCAAATCGGCTATCTCTTCTCCGCGGAGCTGGGGGCGATGAGCCTCGCGACGCTGCCGGCCTGGTGGTGGATGAGCCGCCTCAGCTGGCGCCGCGTCGCGCTGTGCGCCTGCGCGGTGTTTCTGGTGGCGAACCTGGTCTCGGCGACGGTCAGCCAGTATGAAACGCTGCTGATCGCCCGCTTTGTCGCCTCGCTGGCGGGCGGCACGCTGATGATTCTGTGCATCAGCTGCGCGGCGGGTACCGCCAACCCTTCGCGGGTATATGCCTTCTGGGTGCTCGGCCAGCTGCTGCTGGGGGTGCTCGGGCTGCTGATCCTCCCCGGCCTGTTTGCCAGCTTCGGCCTGAAGGCGGTGTACCTGATCCTGGCGGCCATCATGCTCTGCTGCCTGCCGCTGGTTGCGGCATTCCCTCTGCGCTTTCAGCCGATGTCCGCCTCCGGCCTTCGCCCCCCGGTGGCGCCGCTGCGCAAGGTGCTGGCGGTGCTGGCGGTACTGACCTTTTATATCAGCCTCAGCGCGGTGTGGACCTTTATCGGCACCATCGGCAGCGCGGCAGGATTGACCCCGTCGCACATTGGCATGGTGCTGGCGGCGGCAACGGTGTTCGGCATTGTCGGCGCGGGAGGGGCGGCGCTGCGCGGCACCCGGCGCCCGGACCGCATCCCGGTATGGCTGGGCTACGCCCTGCTGATCGCCAGCATCGCGCTGCTGGTCGGCCACCCGCTGCTGATGCGCTTCGCGCTGGCGGCGGTGCTGTTCAAATTTACCTGGACCTTTGTCCTGCCTTTTATTCTCGCGCGCGTCGCCGGGCTGGATAACAGCGGTCGCCTGATGAACAGCATCAACCTGGTGATTGGCGGCGGGATGGCGGCCGGCCCGGCGCTGGCCGGCGCGCTGCTGCAACATTTCGCCAGCGCCGACGCGCTGCTCGCCGCGGCGGGCGGTTGCGCGCTGGTCTCTGCAGGATTGATTCTCGCGGCTTCGTCCGCCGGGAAAGGGTTAGCCAACGGAGGATAGAGTGAAAAGAAAAACCGGTTTCTTCTTTGATGAACGTTGTTTCTGGCACAGTACCGGCCTGCACGCGGTGACGCTGCCGGTCGGCGGCTGGGTCCAGCCTCCTGCGGGAGGCGGCCACGCGGAATCGCCGGAAACCAAGCGGCGGATGAAAAACCTGATGGACGTGTCGGGGCTGACCCCGCAGCTGCAGCTGCGCAGCGCCGATGCCGCCAGCGAGGAGGATTTACGCCGTATCCACCCCGACCGCTATCTGGAGCGTTTTAAGGCGATCAGCGACAGCGGCGGCGGCATGCTGGGCAAAGAGGCGCCGCTGGGGCCGGGGAGCTATGAAATTGCCTGCCTCTCCGCCGGGCTGGCCTGCGCCGCCGTGGAGGCGGTACTGCGCGGCGAGCTGGATAACGCCTACTCCCTGTCGCGCCCGCCGGGGCACCACTGCCTGCCGGACCAGTCGATGGGCTTCTGCTTCCTCGCCAATATTCCCATCGCCGTCGAGCGCGCGAAAGCGTTGCACGGCCTCGGCAGGGTGGCGATCCTCGACTGGGACGTGCACCACGGCAACGGCACCCAGCATATCTACCTGCAGCGCGACGATGTGCTGACCATCTCGGTGCATCAGGACGGCTGCTTCCCGCCGGGCTACGCCGGAGAGGAGGATCGCGGCGTCGGCGCGGGTGAAGGCTACAATATCAATATTCCGCTGATGGCCGGCGCCGGGGACGACAGCTGGCGCTATGCGCTGGAAACGATCGTTATTCCGGCGCTGGAGCGCTTTGAGCCGCAGCTGATTATCGTCGCCTGCGGCTACGACGCTAACGCCATGGACCCGCTGGCGCGGATGCAGCTGCACAGCGACAGCTTTCGCTCTATGACCGGGCTGGTGCAGCAGGCGGCGGATCGCCTGTGCGGCGGCAGATTGGTGATGGTGCACGAAGGGGGCTACGCGGAATCCTACGTGCCGTTCTGCGGCCTGGCGGTGATGGAAACCCTGAGCGGGATAAAAACCGAGGTACAGGATCCGCTGCTGGCGTTTATTCAGCAGCAGCAGCCGCGAGAGGCCTTTACCCGCTTCCAGCGCCGGGCGATTGATGAGCTGGCGAGCCGGTTTGGCCTGCAGTAAGCGCTCTGCGTCTCTCCGCCAATGCGGGGGAGAGACGCGCTCCCGTTTCGTCTAATCTCCCTCCCGCTGCATCCACCGACCGATGGCCCGATCGAGCATATTCATGACGCTCAGCAGCAGCATGCGCTGCTGCTTTTCGAGCCGCAGATAGCGCCGCAGCGGCGGCATTTTACACACCACTTCGCTGGCCGCCCACGGCTCAATGCCGCAGCGCCAGCGCTGCCCGCTGCAGGTCAGGGAGAAGCGCCGGTAGTCCAGCTCGCTCAGGGTCTGCTGCAGATTGGGAAAGCGATTGAGATAGTCGGCGAGATCGGCGGTGCCCTCTCTGCCGCTAAAGCGGATCGGTCGGCGCTTCAGCCAGCCGGGCTGATGGGCGCGGATCCTGCCCTGAGCGGGCCGGGACAGCGGCCCCTCGATGACAAACTCGCAGCTGTGGATGCTCGCCATAAACAGCCGTTTCTGGCGAACGCTATAGGTCACTTTCGCGGTGGGCGTGAGGTGTAAAACCGCGCTCCGCTCGCTGAGCTTTTCGCTGTGCCAGCCCGCGAGGTCGCGCTGCACGGCGTTCATTAACGGCGTCTCAAACCAGAGGGCGGAGGGCATCAGGCGCTATCTCCCCGGCAGCGTTTCTCTCATAGTGGCTCATCGCGCGCTCCACCACCTCTTCCACTTCCAGCGGTCGGAACGGATTGACGCGCTGGACGCACACCGTCCAGAACAGGGCGTAGGCGGCGGTGATCCCCAGCATAATGCCGAACGGCACCAGCACTTCGCGGCTGTCCATTCCCGGCGGCGTAATGTTGAAGATGGCGATAATAATCCCGACGCTGGAGATAATCTGCGGCAGCGGGAACCACGGCGAGCGGTAGGCGCGGGGGAGGTCCGGACGGCGAATGCGCAGCGCCACCACCGACAGGGTGACCAGCAGATAGGCGACGCCCCACGCGCAGACGGCGGCGAGGATCAGCGGCACGATGCGGTCGAGGTCGCCGTTCAGATACCAGGCGTGCAGGCAGGGGATCGCCACCCCGATGGCAATGGCGATCACCGGCGTCTTAAAGCGTGGATGCAGCCAGGTGAGAAAGCGGGGCAGGGCGCCGTCCAGCGCCATCCCGTAGATGATGCGCGGCACCGCCGCCATCAGGGTGTTGATGGTGGCGCAGCCCGCCAGCAGCAGCCCGACGCCCAGCCAGTACTGTCCGGCGTGGCCCATGACCCGTTCGGCAAACGCCGGGATCGCCATCGGCGTATCCAGCAGGTGGACGTTATTGGCCGCATCCAGCACCACGTTCTCCACCTGACGGTTAATCGCCGCGCCGTAGATAAACATGCAGCTCGCCACGCCGAACAGGCCGAGGGCCATCGCCCGCGGAATGGTGCGGTGGGCCTGCTTAATCTCCGGTGCCATCGGCGTCACCAGCTCGCAGCCGACGAACATAAACATCGCCATGCCGATATAGCCGAACAGGCCGGAGATGTCGCTGACGTTGAGCGGGGTGCCGAACCAGCCGGCGAGATGGGTCACCGGGGCCATAAAAATGCCGCACAGGCCGAAGATGGTCAGGGTGGTCCACATCCCGAAGGTGAGCACCACTTCAACCTTGCCGAAGACCTCGACGCCGACGGCGTTCAGCAGGCCGAAAATCACCACCATCCCGACGCCAACCATCCAGGTATTCTGGTGCGCCGCCATCTGGGCGTTGATCGACTCGAAGTTCACCAGCGCCATGATCCCGGCGAGAATGGTCTCGGCGGTGCCGGCAAAAATATGTACGATCAGATAGGCGCACAGCGCGCCGGTAATGGCGAAAAAGCGGCCCATGCCGCAGGCGATATAGTCATATACCGAACCGGTGGTCGGGATCAGCGTCGCGGCTTCGGCAAAGGTGGTGACCTGCGCCTGCATCATGATAAATGCCAGCAGCACCGCCAGCGCGAAGGTGTCGCCGCCCATGCCGAAACCGCTGGTGACGGTCAGAATGACCGGGCTGGCCATAATCAGCCCGACGGAGCTGGCCAGCGTGGTGGGAAAGCCGACAACGCCGCGTTCGAGATGGCGGGCGAGCCTGTTACTGAACATAGTCAACCTCTGCGCAATATAGGGGAGGGCAGGGAGTGGCCGCGTGGGAACAGCCATTCCGGATAGTCATAATTTAGGCTGGTATCCGGCTCAACGAATATCGTCCTGAAGGTGGAGAGCGGCGGTTGATTCTGTGACGCAGTGCATGATTACCGCCCCGCTGTCGGGGGCGGCGTGCGGGAAGCTAGCGGCCTTCGACGTTGGCCAGGTAGTGCTTCACGAAGCGCGGGGTGAGGATCTTCCACTCCACTTCGGTTCCCTGCTTAACAAACCAGCTATCGCCGGGGACGAAGCGCTGGGCCGCGCCGCCGGCGACGGTCAGCTCAACTTCGCCCTCCAGCACGGTGGCGTGTTCGGTAAACGGATAGGTCATGGTAAAGCTCCCGCGAGTGGACGAAAACAGACCGCAGGTAAAGGCATCCTGCGGTTCGCCGTAGATCATCGCCCCGGCAACCTGCGGGTCGCCTTCGGTTGGCGTGGCGCCCAGCAGGCTGACGCTGCCGATAGGCTGCAGTTCGGGGACCGGTTGATTGAGTTTAAAAGCGTGCATAGCGTTCTCCTGGTTAACTCCGGCCTTTCCAGTAGCCGGCGGTTTGGTGCATCAGTTTTCCGGCGGTGACCAGCAGCAGGCGCAGGCTGTCACGACCGTGGATTGTCGCGTGGGGGATGCTGCTCATCAGGCGGTAGCGGTCCGAGCCGCCGCTGATCCCCTCGGCGAGAATTTTGCACACGATGTGCGAGGGGGTGACGCCAAAGCCGGAGTACCCCTGAACGTAAAAGACGTTGTTGTGCTCGCGCAGGGTGCCAATTTGCGGGAACAGGTTGGCGCTGCAGGCCATCGGGCCGCCCCAGGCAAAGTCGATTTTGACATCCTTGAGGTAGGGGAATACCTGCCCCAGCAGCGTGCGGTTCCAGGCGGCAAAATCGTTGGGCGTATATTCGACATAGCGCGTGGCGCTGCCGAACAGCAGGCGGTTCTCTTTGGTAATGCGGTAGTAGTTAATCACCGGGCGAATATCGCTGAAGGCGCCGCGCAGCGGGCTGATACGCTCGATCAGCGCATCGGACAGCGGAGCCGTCGACACCTGCCAGGAGTAGGTCACCAGGGTCTTGTTATAGATCTCCGGCTCCAGATTGTTGAGGAAGCTGTCGCAGGCCCACAGCAGCTTTGCCGCCCGCACGCTGCCCATCGCGGTGCGCACGCGCACCTCTTTGCCGTAATTCACCTCGACTACCGGCGAGGATTCAAAAATCTTCACCCCCAGGGAGTGCGCCGCCGTCGCCGAGCCGAGCAGCATATTCAGCGAGTGGATCTGCCCCCCGCCCATGTGCTTGAGGGCGCCACAGTAAACCTCGGAGCCGACGATCTGCTGCACCTCTTTGCCGGTATAGAGGGCGATATCCTCATCCGGGGTCGCCGCCTTGAACTCTTTTTCCCACTGCTGCAGCGTTTTCAGCTGCCGCTGGTTATAGGCGAGGTAGCCGTAGCCCGGCACGAAATCCGCATCGATATTGTATTTCTTAATCCGTTCGCGAATGATCCCTGCGCCGAGGTTAGAGATCTTAAACAGCGTCTCCAGCCCCTCTTTACCGACGTGCTTTTTCACCGCCTCGATGTCGTGGCCAATCCCGGCCATCACCTGCCCGCCGTTGCGCCCGGTGCCGCCGTAGCCTAAATGGCGGGCCTCGAGTACGACCACGTTGGTGATCCCCTGTTCCGCCAGCTCCAGGGCGGTGTTAATGCCGGAAAATCCGCCGCCGATAATCACCACGTCGGCTTCAATGTCCTCCTGCAGCGCCGGAAAATGGAGCTGGTATTTTTTCGTCGCGCCGTAGTAGTTCAGCGCATCGATTTTGATATTCATAGCGTTACCCTGTCTCGCCTGGCTAAGACCAACATCACAGCATGCCGGGCACCGGCTGAATATCGTTCGGAAGAATGACGTTCTTTAGAACGATGTTCAGCGCGCGAAGCAGGTGCTGTGATGGCGGGAATTTCCTGAAAAAACGGGTGTCACCGATGAACGAAGTCACTTTACTTGCAGAAGTCAGCGCCTTTTTAGCCCGCCCCCACGGGCAGTTTATTGCCGGAGAAGCCCTGGCGGGCCGCGGCCGGACGCTGGCGGTGATTAACCCGGCAACCGGCAGAGCGATTGCTGAGGTGACGGAGGCGGATGGCGGGCAGGCCGCCAGGGCAATGGAGAGCGCCCGCGAGGCCTTCTCCGGCTGGCGCGCGCTGCCGGCGCTGCAGCGCGGCACCCTGCTGCTGAAGCTGGCGGATAGCCTGGCGGCCCACCGCGAAGAGCTGGCGCAGCTCGAGAGCCTCTGTTCGGGGAAAACCATCATGCTGGCGCGGATGCTCGAACTGGATCAGTCGGTGGCGTTCCTGCGCTACTTTGCCGGCTGGGCGGGCAAGGTTACCGGCGAAACCCTCGACGTCTCGCTGCCGTCGATGGCCGGGGAGAAATACACCGCCTTTACCCATCGCCAGCCGGTCGGGGTGGTGGTCGGGATTGTGCCGTGGAATTTCTCGATAATGATCGCCATCTGGAAGCTGGCGGCGGCGCTGGTCTGCGGCTGCACCATCGTCCTGAAGCCGAGCGAATACACTCCGCTAACCCTGCTGCGGGTGGCGGAACTGGCGACGGAGGCGGGGATCCCCGCCGGGGTCATCAACGTGGTCAACGGCGCGGGGGGTGAGATAGCCCAGCGCCTGATTAGCCATCCGGCCTGCGCCAAGGTCAGTTTCACCGGTTCGGTGGCGACCGGCGAGAAGGTGCAGCGCTCGGCGACCGCCGGCGGAAAGCGCGTCACCCTTGAGCTGGGAGGGAAAAACGCCGCCCTGTTTCTCGACGATCTCAGCCCGGAGGCGATGGCGGACGGCGTTATCGAAGCGGGCTATCTCAATCAGGGGCAGATCTGCGCCGCCGCCGAGCGGTTTTATCTGCCGCAGGGCAAGCTGGATCGCGTGCTGGATCTGCTGAAGCAGCGGCTGACGGCTTTCCAGCCGGGCTCGCCGCTGGATGAGCGCACGCAAATGGGGCCGCTGGCTAACCGGGTACAGTATGAAAAGGTGCTGAGCCTGCTGCAGACGGCGCGGGAAGAGGGTGACACCATCGTATGCGGCGGCGAAGCGCTGCCCGGCGACGGCTACTTTATCTCTCCGGCGGCGGTCAGGGTGCGTAGCGAAAGCAGCACCCTGATGCATGAAGAGACGTTCGGCCCGGTGTGCAGCTTTATTGGCTATCATAGTGAAGAGGATGCGCTGTCCCGCATCAACGCCTCGCCGTTTGGCCTCGCCGCCAGCGTCTGGTCGGATAATATTCGCAAGGCGCTGCGCTATTCGCAGGCTATTGATGCCGGTATCGTATGGATCAACATGCACACCTTCCTCGACCCGGCGGTTCCCTTTGGCGGCATGAAAGGCTCGGGCCTCGGGCGCGAGTTTGGCAGCGCGTTTATTGATGATTACACTGAACTTAAATCCGTGATGGTGCGCTATTAATAGCCGACGGGCCTGACGAAATATACTCTTTAGGGTTTAACTCTTGTCGCAAATAAAATAATACTTTGGGCTAATATTTAAATCATCCTCCCTCCGGCCACTAGCTAACAACTTAGTGGCCTTTTTATTTACCTCATATATGTGTGCCAGAGAATTCAGCGAAAACTTGTACAATAATAAGCGGATTAAAAATGGCTGCTTATCCATTTCGGCATTATTACTACAGCCTGCGGAATTATTTCTTTTGCTTATCGCTATTCGGCGAACTGTTGTTAATTAAACATTAATTAATAATTTTTAATTAACATTTGTTTTTTATTTTTAGGAGGTCGCAGTGACTGCGCCATTAAAAAAAATTGTCATTGTCGGCGGTGGTGCCGGCGGTCTGGAGCTGGCCACGCAGCTGGGGCATAAGCTTGGTCGACGTAATAAGGCTCAGATTATCCTCGTCGATCGCAGCCACAGCCACCTGTGGAAGCCGCTGCTGCATGAGGTGGCGACCGGATCGCTCGATGCCGGCGTGGACGCCCTGAGCTTTATGGCGCATGCCAGTAAGCACTATTTTGAGTTCCAGCACGGTGCCGTTATCGATATTAATCGCGACGAGAAAACCCTCGTCCTGGCGGAGCTGCGCGATGAAAACGGCGAGCTGCTGGTTGCCGAACGCACCCTCGGCTGGGATACCTTAGTGATGGCGCTGGGCAGCACCTCCAACGACTTTAATACCCCCGGGGTAAAAGAGAACTGTATTTTTCTCGACAGCGCCGAGCAGGCAAAACGCTTCCATCAGCAGATGCTTAACCTGTTTCTCAGGCATTCGGCTAACCCGCAGAGCCTCGGCAAGGTGAATATTGCGATTGTCGGCGGCGGGGCGACGGGCGTCGAACTGTCGGCCGAGCTGCACAATGCGGTGAAAGAGCTGCAGCGCTACGGCTATAAGCGTCTGACCAACGAGGCGCTGAACGTCAGCCTGGTTGAAGCCGGCGAGCGTATTCTCCCGGCGCTGCCGGAGCGCATCTCCCTGGCCGCGCGCGACGAGCTGACGAAGCTGGGCGTCAACGTGATGACCCAAACCCTGATTACCCGCGCCGACGCGCAGGGCCTGCATACCAAAGACGGCAGCGTAATTAGCGCGGATCTGATGGTGTGGGCGGCCGGCATCAAGGCGCCGGACTTTATGCGCGAAATTGCGGGCCTTGAGACCAACCGGATTAACCAGCTGGTCGTTGAGCCGACGCTGCAGACGACGCGCGATGCCAATATTTTTGCCTTCGGCGACTGCGCCGCCTGCCCGCGTCCGGAGGGCGGATTTATTCCTCCGCGCGGCCAGGCGGCTCACCAGATGGCGCTCTTCACGGCGAATAACATTATTGCGCAGCTGAAGGGCCGGCCGCTGAAATCGTTCGTCTATCGCGACCGCGGCTCGCTGGTCTCGCTCTCCGGCTATACCACTCTGGGGAGCATTATGGGCCATCTGCCGGTGGGGCCGATGATGGTGGAGGGCAGGCTCGCGCGCCTGGTCTACGATTCGCTGTACCGTATGCATCAGGTGACGCTGCACGGCTACGTGAAAACCGGCCTGCTGATGCTCTCCGGCGGGATCAACCGCATCATTCGTCCGCACCTCAAGCTGCACTAAAGGTGAGATAGCCTCCCGGACGGCGGCGCAGGCGGCGGTCCGGAAGGCGTTAAATCCGGCTGCCCGTCCCGGCGCTAATCCGGCGACAAATCCCTCCGCGTATCATGTTCTAAAATCAGCAGATTATTGTTTTTGCCCGCAACGGAAGCGATTACGCTTGCCTGAGTGTCGATAATGAGTATAGTTCTCATTCTTCTTTTTGTTTGCAGGCTAAGTAGGGAATAACCTGCGTCAGTGAGTCGCTCACAGGGAAACAGCGAAGGCATAGGGTGGGGCTCGGTACGGCAAGGCTGAAGCAAAAAATATCGGCCAGGAGCTTCCATCAGGTCATTGATTATGTAAAGGATTCCTCCTGTGAAATACGCTATCCCGGCCCTCGCGCTGGCTATCTCTGCGATCTTAAGCGGCTGCGCCGCTACCCATACCCCTCCCGTTGCTCAACCGGCTGTCGAAAGCGCCGCCGCTGCTACCGTGGCGCAGCCGCTGAAGCGCGAGCTGGCCGAAGGCCTCTATGAAATGGCGCTGAGCCCGAAAGGCGATGCGCTGTACGTTGCCAGCGCCGAAGGTTTTAAAGACGTGCAGGGCGGGGCGGTCTATAAGCTCGACCCGAAAACCCTGAAGACCATCGGCCTGAGCTACACCGACCTGAAAAACTTTGCCGTCCAGATAACGCCGGATGGCGCAACGCTGTTCGTCACCAACTCGCTTGACGGCGGCATCAGCGCCATTGACACCGCCACCGGCAAAGTCAAAAAGCGCCTGCTGTTTAGCGAGCGCAACGAGAAGGGGCTGCCGTACGGCGCGCGCCAGATCCTGCTGCTGAACGATACCCTCTACGTGGGGGCGGTTGCCGACCCGGCGCAAATCTGGGTGGTTGATGCCAATACGCTGAAGCTGAAAGCGCGGATTAAAAATACCGGCAAATGGATGACCGGCCTGCACTATTCCGCGCAAACCGGGCGTCTGTATGCGGCCAACGGCGGCGGGGAAATCCTCGTGATCAACCCGCGCAATAACCGTATTGAACAGCGCTGGAAGCCGCTGGGCGACAAGCCGGCGCTGCTGCTGAATATCGCCGAAGATAGCGAGACCGGCCGCCTGTTCGTCACCGATAACTCAAAAGCGAAAACCACCCTGGTGCTGGATATTCACAGCGGCAAGGTGATTAAGCAGCTCGACGTGGGCGACTCTCTGGCGGTGCTGTTCAACCCGAAACGCAATGAGATTTATATCTCCCAGCGCGAGTCCGGCAAGGTCATCAGCCTCGACGGCACCAGCTATGCGCAGAAGCGTCAGTGGGATATCCCGGCCAACCCCAACAGCCTGCTGCTCTCTGCCGATGGTCAGACGCTGTTTGTGACCGTCAAGCAGCCGTTTAATAAAGATCATTCGACCAAAGGCCCGGACAGCGTTGCCCGCATCGACCTGACGAGTAAATAAATAAAATTGGCCCGGCAGCGGGCCCTTTGTTTCACTTCTTTTTCTCCTCCACGGGACACATTATGCACGTCACTGATACTTCATCCTTTCCGCTGCGTAAAACGCTGCTGGCGTTAACGATTGGCGCCATAGCCCAGGGCGCTGCGGCGGCGGACGACGCCAGCGCCGGCAAAAAAAACGAAGAGGTTATGGTCGTCCAGGCGAGCGAAGGCGGCGACTTTAAAGCCGGCGGCGACCTGGTGGTTCCGGCCTTCCTCGACGGGCAGATTGCCCACGGCGGCCGACTGGGCATGCTCGGCGAACAAAAGGCGATGGACGTCCCCTTTAACGTCATCGGCTACACCGCAAAGCTGATTCAGGACCAGCAGGCGCACACCATTGCCGACGTGGTCGGCAACGATGCGGGGATCCAGACGGTGCAGGGCTACGGCAACTTTGCCGAAACCTACCGCATTCGCGGCTTTAAGCTCGACGGCGACGACATGACCATGGGCGGCCTCGCCGGCGTGGTGCCGCGTCAGGTGATGGATACCCAGATGCTGGAGCGGGTGGAGATCTTTAAGGGCGCCAACGGCCTGCTCAACGGCGCGGCCAGCAGCGGCGTCGGCGGGATGATCAACCTTGAACCGAAGCGGGCTGAGGATATTCCCACCGCTCGGGTGGGCGTCGACTATACCTCCGATTCTCAGGTCGGCGGCAGCCTCGACCTCGGCCGTCGTTTTGGCGACGACAACCAGTTCGGCGCGCGCGTCAACCTGGTGCATCGCGAAGGTGAGTCGGCGGTGGAAAACGACCGCCGCCGCACGACGCTGGCCTCCCTGGGGCTGGACTACCGCAGCGACCGCTTCCGTTCATCGCTCGACTTTGGCTACCAGAAAAAAACCTTCCACGGCGGCGAGATGGGGGTGAATGTCAGCGGCGTCGACTTCGTGCCCGCGGTGCCGGATAACCGCAAAAACTACGGCCAGAAGTGGGGCTACAGCGATATCGAAAACGAATTCGGGATGGCGAAGGCGGAGTACGATCTCAGCAACAGCTGGACGCTGTACGGCGCCCTCGGCGGCCAGCACGCGCACGAGACCGGCACCTACAGCACGGCGAAGCTGCTGAATAAAAACGGCGACGCCACCGCCGGGCGTCTGGATACCAACCGGATTATCGATGCCTTCAGCGGCATGGGCGGCGTGCGCGGCAATTTCAACACCGGCGCAATTTCCCATCAGGTCAACGTCGGCTACTCGGCGCAGATCAAGCGCGATAAAACCGCGTGGCGGATGTCGACGAAAAACCCGACCACCAATATTTATGACGGCCACGACGTGCCGATGCCGGATAACACCCTGTTTGGCGGCAACTACTTCGACCCGCTGACCACCTCGCGCAGCCGCACTCAGGGCTGGCTGCTGAGCGATACGCTGGGCTTCTTCAACGACAAGGTGCTGCTGACCGCCGCCGCCCGTCATCAGAAGGTGGTGGTGCGTAACTACAGCAATAAAACCGGCGTGGAGGACCCCGCTTCGCTCTATACCCAAAGCCGCTGGACGCCGACCGTGGGCCTCGTCTACAAGCCGTGGGAAACGCTGTCGCTGTACGCCAACCACACCGAAGCGCTGCAGCCGGGCAGCGTGGCGCCGAATACCGCCGCCAACGCCGGGCAGAGCACCGGGATCGCGCACTCGAAGCAGGATGAAGTGGGCGTGAAGGTTGACTACGGTACCGTCGGCGGGTCGCTGGCGCTGTTTCAAATCAAAAAGCCGAACGCGATTTCCGATGCTAGCGGCTACTACGGGCTGGACGGCGAGCAGCGCAACCGCGGCGCCGAGCTGAACGTCTTTGGCGAGCCGATGCTGGGGCTACGCCTCAACGGCAGCACGCAGTGGCTCGATCCCGAGCAGACCAAAACGGCTAAGGGCGTCAACGACGGAAAAGACGCGGTTGGCGTGGCGCGCTTCTATGCGGTGCTGGGGGCCGAGTATGATATCAAGCCGGTCGAGGGCCTGACGGCCACCGCTCGCGTGAACCACACCGGTTCGCAGTACGCCGATGCGGCGAATACGAAGAAGCTCGACAGCTATACCACCCTCGATCTGGGCGTTCGCTACCGCATGCGCCTCAACGCCGATCGCAATGAAATGGTCTGGCGCGCGGGCGTCACTAACGTCACCAACGAGAAGTACTGGTCCGGCGTCGATGATTCCGGCACCTACCTGTCGGTGGGCGATCCGCGCACCGTTCGCGTATCGATGAGCTACGATTTCTAAGGCCAAAGCGCGGGGGCGGGCCCGGACGGCTCGCCCCTCGTTGCCGGCAACAAACGCATCTGCGGCTTGAAGTCGGACGAGCATAAGTGTAAAAGGTGCCCCTTCACTAAAAATGACAGGGGATCGACGTGAAAGACGCGTCAACGCAGTCGGATACCGTAGAACACGGCGGCCCGACGCTTCATCGCGGTTTACAGAACCGACATATCCAGCTCATCGCCCTCGGCGGCGCAATCGGCACCGGCCTGTTTCTCGGCATTGGCCCGGCTATTCAAATGGCGGGACCGGCGGTCCTGATTGGCTACGCCATCGCCGGGATTATCGCCTTTCTGATCATGCGCCAGCTTGGCGAAATGGTTGTCGAAGAGCCCGTATCCGGCTCGTTTGCCCACTTTGCCTATAAATACTGGGGCCCGTTTGCCGGCTTTCTTTCCGGCTGGAACTACTGGGTAATGTTCGTGCTGGTGGGCATGGCGGAGCTGACCGCCGCCGGCATCTACATGCAGTACTGGCTGCCGGACGTGCCGACCTGGGTGTGGGCCGCGGTCTTCTTTATTATCATCAACGCCGTTAACCTCGTGAACGTGCGCCTGTACGGCGAGGCGGAGTTCTGGTTCGCGCTGATTAAGGTACTGGCAATTGTCGGGATGATCGGCTTCGGCCTGTGGATGCTGTTCGGCGGCCACGGCGGCAGCAAGGCGGGATTCGATAACCTGTGGCGTCACGGCGGCTTTCTGGCCACCGGCTGGCATGGCCTGGTGATGTCGCTGGCGGTGATTATGTTCTCCTTTGGCGGCCTGGAGCTTATCGGTATCACCGCCGCGGAAGCGCAGAATCCTGAAAAGAGCATCCCGAAAGCGGTGAACCAGGTGGTCTACCGTATCCTGCTGTTCTATATCGGTTCGCTGGTGGTGCTGCTGGCGCTCTATCCGTGGGTGGACGTTAAATCTGACAGCAGCCCGTTCGTGATGATTTTTCATAATCTCGACAGCAACGTGGTGGCTTCCGCGCTTAACTTCGTCATCCTGGTGGCCTCGCTGTCGGTTTACAACAGCGGCGTGTATTCCAACAGCCGGATGCTGTTCGGCCTGTCGGTGCAGGGCAACGCGCCGAAGTTTCTCGCCCGGGTCAGCAAGCGCGGCGTGCCGGTCAACTCGCTGATCCTCTCCGGGGTGATTACCTCCCTGGTGGTGCTGCTCAACTACCTGCTGCCGCAAAAGGCGCTAGGCCTGCTGATGGCGCTGGTGGTGGCGACGCTGCTGCTGAACTGGATAATGATCTGCATGGCGCATCTGAAATTCCGCGCCGCGCAGCGTCGTAAGGGACGCGAGTCGAAGTTCAAAGCGCTGCTGGCGCCTGGCGGAAACTATCTCTGCATCGCCTTCCTGGGGCTGATTCTGGTGCTGATGTGCACGATCGACGGAATGCGCCTGTCGGCCGTTCTGCTGCCGGTGTGGATCCTGTTCCTGTTTGTGGTCTTCAAGCTGCTGCGCCGTCCGGCGTAACGCCCGCGGCTCCGTCGTCCGACGGAGCCGTAATCCTTTATTGTGATCTTCTTCGCGCTTAGCGCATTTGCTTAAGGATCTTCTTTTTGTAATCGATTACTTTGTCCATTGAGATACTTTGTAATCGATTACTTTTTGAGGGCGATCAAAATGGTATCAACAGCTGAAGGTCGTGAAAGTGTTCGCGTGCAGCACCGGTTTCTGGTGCCGCGCCTGTCGTTAATGATGTTTATGCAGTTCTTTATCTGGGGGAGCTGGTCGGTCACCCTCGGCCTGGTGATGACGCGCTACGATATGGCGCTGCTGATCGGCGATGCGTTCTCCGCCGGGCCGATTGCCTCCATTTTATCGCCGTTTGTGCTGGGGATGCTGGTCGATCGCTTCTTCCCGTCGCAGAAGGTGATGGCGGTGATGCACCTGGCGGGGGCGGCGATTCTGTGGTTTGTCCCGCAGGCGCTGGTCGCGCAAAACGGCGCGCTGCTGATCGGCCTGCTGTTTGGCTATACGCTGTGCTATATGCCGACGCTGGCGCTGACCAATAATATCGCTTTCCACAGCCTGGCGAACGTCGATAAAACCTTTCCGGTGGTGCGCGTCTTCGGCACCATCGGCTGGATTATCGCCGGGATCTGCATCGGGGTGACCGGTATTTCCAACACCACCGCCATCTTCAGCCTTGCGGCGCTGTGCTCGGTGGCGCTGGCGCTCTACAGCCTGACGCTGCCCCATACGCCGGCGCCGGCGAAGGGGATGCCGGTAAAGCTGCGCGATCTGCTCTGTGCCGACGCCTTTGCGCTGCTGAAAACGCGCCACTTCTTTATCTTCTGCCTGTGCGCCACGCTGATCTCCATTCCGCTGGGGACCTACTACGCCTACACCGCCTCATACCTGGCGGATGCCGGCGTGGCTGACGTCAGCACCGCGATGTCGTTCGGTCAGATGTCAGAAATCGTCTTTATGCTGGTGATCCCGCTGCTGTTCCGCCGCCTCGGGGTGAAATATATGCTGCTGGTGGGGATGCTGGCGTGGTTCGTCCGCTACGCCTTCTTTGCCCTCGGCGTCAGCGAAGAGGGGCGCTTCCTGCTCTATCTCGGCATTCTGCTGCACGGCGTGTGCTACGACTTTTTCTTCGTCGTCGGCTTTATCTATACCGACCGGGTGGCGGGAGAGAAGGTAAAAGGCCAGGCGCAGAGCATGATTGTAATGTTTACCTACGGCATCGGCATGCTGCTCGGTTCGCAAATCTCCGGCGCGCTGTATAACCAGCTGGTTGCCGGACAGGCCGTACCGCAGGCGTGGGTCACCTTCTGGTGGATCCCGGCGGTTGCGGCGGCGGTTATCGCACTGATTTTCCTTTTCTCTTTCCAGTATAACGAGAAAGAGCCGCGCTAATTTTTTCGGAGGTGGTGATGAGAACTATCAAGGGGCCGGGCATCTTTCTGGCGCAGTTTATCGGCACGCAGCCGTCGTTTAACACCCTCGACGGGCTGGCGGAGTGGGCCGCGGGGCTGGGCTATCGGGCGCTGCAGATCCCGTGCAACCATCCGGCTATCTTTGACCTCGAGCAGGCGGCGGCGAGCCAGACCTACTGCGACGAGGTTAAGGGACGGCTGGCGGCGCACGGGCTGGTGATTAGCGAGCTCTCTACGCACCTGGAGGGGCAGCTGGTGGCAGTACATCCGGCCTACGACGCGGCGTTTGACGGCTTTGCGCCCCCCGCGCTGCGCGGAAATCCTCAGGCGCGGCAGCGCTGGGCCTGCGAAAAGCTGCAGCAGGCGGCGATCGCCTCCGGGCGCTTAGGCCTGACGGCGCACGCGACCTTCTCCGGGGCGCTGGCGTGGCCCTATTTTTACCCCTGGCCGCCGCACAACCCGCAGCTGCTCGAGGAGGCGTTTAGCGAGCTGGCCCGCCGCTGGCGGCCGATCCTCGACGGCTTTGACCAGCAGGGAGTGGATCTGTGCTACGAAATTCATCCCGGGGAAGATCTGCACGATGGCGTGACCTTCGAGCGTTTTCTGCAGCTGGTGGATAACCATCCGCGCTGCAATATGCTCTACGACCCCAGCCATCTGCATCTGCAGCAGATGGACTACCTGGCCTACATCGACATCTATCATCAGCGGATAAAAGCCTTTCACGTTAAGGACGCGGAGTTCCGCCGCGACGGCCGCTGTGGCGTTTACGGCGGCTACCAGAACTGGCTCCAGCGGGCGGGGCGCTTCCGCTCGCCGGGGGATGGGGAGATCGATTTTAAGCGGATTTTTAGCAAGCTCACCGAGTACGGCTATGCCGGTTGGGCGGTGCTGGAGTGGGAGTGCTGCCTGAAAGAGGCTGAGGCCGGCGCCCGCGAGGGCAGCGAATTTATCCGCCGCCATATCATTCCGGCCTCCGGGCGCGCGTTTGACGATTTTGCCGCCGGAAGCGAGGTGCAGGGATGATTCAGGTCGGCATTATTGGCAGCGGGTTTATCGGCCCGGCGCATATTGAGGCGCTGCGCCGGGTGGGCGATATAGAGGTGGTGGCGCTGGGCGACCATAGCCTGGCGCAGGCGGAGCAAAAGGCCCGGCAGCTGAACGTAGCCCATGCCTACGGTAGCGTCGAAGGCCTGCTGGCGCATCCGGGCCTGCAGGTGGTGCACAACTGCACGCCGAACCATCTGCATGCCGGGATTAATCGCCAGATCCTGCGCGCCGGGCTGCACGTCTTCTCGGAAAAGCCGCTGTGCATGCGCCCGGAGGAGGCGCGCGAGCTGGTGGCGCTGGCGGAAAAGGCCGGGGTGGTGCACGGCGTGAGCTTTGTCTACCGCCAGTTTGCGATGGTCCAGCAGGCGGCCAGCATGATCCGTGAAGGGCTGGTCGGGCGGCTGTTTTCGGCGCACGGCAGCTATTTACAGGACTGGATGCTGCTGCAAACCGATTACAACTGGCGGGTGGAGTCAGAGCTGGGCGGGGCGTCGCGGGCGATGGCGGATATCGGCTCGCACTGGTGCGATACGGTGCAGTTTATGACCGGACGCCGCATCACCGAGGTCATGGCCGACCTCTCGACGGTGTGGCCGACCCGCCGGGCGGCTTTGCAGGGCGATGCCACCTTCAGCCAGCAGGGCGACGGCCGGGGCCACGAGGAGCGGGCGGTGGATACCGAAGATCGGGGATCGGTGCTGGTGCGCTTTGATGACGGCAGTAAAGGCTGCTTCAGCGTCTCGCAGGTGAGCGCCGGCAGGAAGAATCAGCTGACGGTTGAAATCAGCGGCAGCGCCTGCGCCCTGGCGTGGGATCAGGAGATCCCCCAGCGGCTGTGGGTCGGCCAGCGCGACCGGCCCAATCAGACCTTCAGCGATGACCCCTCCCTGATGCAGCGCGACGTTGCCGGCAGCGCCCACTTCCCCGCCGGCCACATTGAGGGCTGGCCGGACGCCTTCAAAAACATGATGCTGAGCTTCTACCAGGCGGTGCGGGCCGGGGCGATGCCGGATGCGCGCTCCCGGCGGTTCGCTTCCTTTTATGAAGGGGCGGACGTGATGTACATCGTTGAGGCTATTTTGCGCAGCCATCAGCAGCAGCGCTGGGTTAGCGTAGAGCGGTAGCGAGGGAGATGCGCCACCTCGGGTGGCGCATGGCCGGGCTATTTCACGCCGAGATAGCCATCGAGATAGGCGCCGGAGAGCTCGCGGCCAAACAGCTGGGCGTCTTTATCTTCCATCGATGAGGTCCACTTATCGTCCGCCTTACCGTCAAAAGAGTGCTCGGTCTTCGTCCCCTGGCTGGCCTGCTGCTTAATCTGCTCGGCCCGGCTTCTGGCATCGCTTTCACTCATTCCTGCCGCGCGATCCTCTTTGCCGAGCTGATAGATTTTGCTGAACGTCGGCAGGTTTAAGCGGTAATTATCCTGGACATTGACGGCAAAGTTGCCGCCGACAAAATCGGAGCGGTGGGAGACAAAGTAGTAGGCGTGGCGTTCGGGCGAAGGCTTTGAGGCGCTACAGCCGGAAAGAAGGGCCGCCGCGCAGCCGAGAGCGATAATCGTTGATTTTAATTTCATTGGTAACATCATCCCTAATTATGAGTTTATTAACTTATTGAAAATATAATAATTATCTATTTATCGAAGGCGCGGCTAACGCACCGCTGGCGTCTTCTTTGAGCCCTATTTTGCATAAAAAAAAGACAGCGTAAACGCCAGAAGATAAGAGCCCTGATAATTGATAGTTTTCGCCGCGGCCGGCCCGGCGAAGGATTTTACGGCCCGGGCGGGCCATCGCGCCGCTCCCGACGACGCTGGATGCCTGCGGCACGCTCATTTATGATAGCCTGCGTCATATTACGCTTATCGCAGGAAGTGCAGCCCCTATGTCAATTCAGAAAATTGCTCGTCTGGCGGGCGTCTCGGTGGCGACGGTATCGCGCGTGCTCAACAACAGCGAGACCGTTAAAGCGAAAAACCGCGAGCGCGTGCTGCAGGCAATTGAGGAAAGCAACTATCAGCCCAATCTGCTGGCCCGCCAGCTGCGCACCGCCCGCAGCTACATGATCCTGGTGATGGTCTCAAATATCGCCAATCCCTTTTGCGCCGAGGTGGTGAAGGGGATAGAAGAGGAGGCCGAAAAGCACGGGTATCGTATTTTGCTCTGCCACTCCGGCTCCGATTTGGCGCGCTCGACCTCCGGGCTGCAGCTGCTTTCCGGGAAAATGGTCGATGGCGTGATTACGATGAACGCGCTCGCCAGCCTGCCGGAGCTGACCACGCTTATCGGCGACGCGCCCTGGGTGCAGTGCGCCGAGTACGCCGATGCCGGCAATATCTCCTGCGTGGGGATCAACGATCTTGACGCGGCGCAGGGGGCGGTGCTGCGCCTGGCGCAGGGCGGTCGCCAGCGAATCGCCCTGATTAACCACGACCTGAGCTATCGCTACGCCCGCCTGCGCGAGCGCGGCTATAAAAGCGTGCTGCACGTGCGGGATCTCAGCTATCAGCAGGTGGCCTACGCCAGCGATCTCAGCGCGGCGGCCGGAAAGGCGGCGATGGAAAGCCTGCTGGCGGCGAAAGAGCGGCCTGATGCGGTTTTTGCGGTGGCGGATTCGCTGGCCGCCGGCGCGCTGCGGGCCATTGCCCAGGCCGGACTGCGGGTGCCGGAAGATATCGCGGTGATCGGCTTTGACGGCACCGAGCTGGCGGAGATGGTCTCGCCCCAGCTGACCACCGTTGAGCAGCCGTCGCGCGATATTGGCCGCACGGCGGTGACCCTGCTGCTGAAGAAAATCGATAACCCGACGGCGGAAGCCGAGCGGGTGATGATGGACTGGCGCGTGATTACCCGCGCCAGTACCTGAGGTCAGGTGCCGATATGCCCGGCCAGCGAACGAATGTCGTTGCCGGTAGGCGACTGATGAATGCGCAGGCCAAACTCGTCGACCACGGCGAAGATGTGGTCGAAAATATCGGCTTGAATGCTCTCATACTCCGCCCACACCACGGTGCTGGTGAAGCAGTAGATCTCAATCGGCAGGCCGTTGGCGTCCGGGGCCAGCTGGCGCACCATCATCGTCATATCTTTACGCAGCCGCGGATGGTTGCGTAGATACTCCTGCAAATAGGCGCGGAAGGTGCCGATATTGGTCATCTTGCGCAGGTTCAGCACCGAGAGATCGGCGGCGTTTTGCTGATTCCACAGGCTGATTTCCTCATGCCGCGAGTCCATATAGGGTTTCAGCAGCTTCGCCTGTACTAAACGCTGCTGCTCCTGCTCATCGAGAAAATGGATGCTGGTGGTGTCAATATTCAGGCTGCGCTTAATTCGACGGCCGCCGGAGGCCGACATGCCGCTCCAGTTCTTAAAGGAGTCAGAAACCAGCGACCAGGTCGGCACGGTGGTGATGGTGTTATCCCAGTTGCGGACTTTGACCGTCGTCAGGCCGATATCGATAACCGCGCCGTCGGCGCCGTATTTCGGCATCTCCAGCCAGTCACCGAGCTTGAGCATGTCGTTGGCGGAGAGCTGGATACCGGCCACCAGGCCGAGAATCGGGTCCTTAAACACCAGCATCAGGACCGCGGCCATGGCGCCAAGGCCGCTAATCAGAATGGCCGGCGACTGGCCAATCAGCAGCGAAATTACCAGAATTCCGATGATAATAGCGCTGACCAGCTTTACGCCCTGGAATATGCCCTTCAGCGGCAGCTGCGACGCGGTGGCGAATTTTTGCGAGAGGTTGAACACCACGTCCAGCAGTGAGAAGAAGGACAGCAGGGCATATATCATTACCCACAGCTGAGCGCAGGTGGTTAATATGTCGGCGGCTTCACTGCCTTTTTGCAGCCAGAGAACCGCCTGCACGTTGACGATAATACCCTGAAGGGTAAAGGCCAGCCGATGAAACAGCTTGTTCTGGGTAATGATCTGCAGCCACAGGTGGCTGCTGGCCTGCGCGCGCTTTTCGAAGGTCCGCAGTACCACCTTGTGCAATATTAAATGGACAACAATGGCAGTCAGAAAAATAATGCCGAAGATAATAATGAGCGAGGTCGTCGGGGTAATTTTGATGCCGGCTGCGGCGATTTGCGATATTAATTCCTGCATAACGTCTCCTTTACATCCAGCGGTTATGATGACCGCTGGATGCCTATTATGCAAATCTCCGGCTGCGCGCCGATGAATTATGAGGCGACGACCAGCGGGCGAATATTCAGATGATGGCGCAGGCGCAGGGCAATGGCGCCGAGCAGCAGCATCATCACCACCTCAACCGCCAGAAAGTCGATCAGCGCCAGCGCGTAGTCGCCGCCGCTGCGCCGGGCGAGGGCTAAAAAGAGCGAACCGAGCAGCGCCGGGCCCAACCCCAGCGAGGCCTGCTGCAGGGTGCTGAGGATCGCGCTGCCGGCTCCGGCGTCGCTGGCGCTAATGTCGCGCATCCCGATACGGTAAAAGCTGTTGACGATCAGCGCCTGGCCGTAGCCGACCAGCGCGGTGGAAGGCACCAGCGCCAGGGCCGAGGTGCGGGTGGCGAAATGATAAAAGGTCGCCATCAGCAGCAGCAGGCCGATAATCTGCACCGTCAGGCCGATCAGCAAAATGCGGCCCATGCTGTAGCGGGCAATCAGCTTCGGCGCGTACAGCGCGGAGACGAAATAGGCAATCCCTAGGGCGATAAAGCTGTTGCCCGACTGCCACGGCGCCATTCCCATCCCGGCCTGCATGTTCAGCGCCATGCAGAACATAAACCCGGACCAGGCGCTGAAAAACAGCAGGGCGGTCGCCATGCCGAAGCGAATGCTGGTGAGCCTGAGCAGGCGCGGAGGCAGCAGCGGCTGCTCGCCGCGACGCTGTTTGCGCAGCGCGCTCGCGCGCATCCATACCAGCAGCGGCAGCACCGCCGCCAGCATCAGCTGCAGCGTCCACGGCCAGTGCAGCTCCGGCCCCAGCGCCATCGGGAACAGCAGGCAGCAGAGGATCAGCGCCAGGCTGAAGGTGCCCTGCCAGTCGATTGTCGAGTGGCCTTCGCGCCGGGTTTCCGGCACGTAGCGCTGGCTAAAGGCCAGCACCAGCAGGCAGATCGGCACGTTGATAAAGAAGGCGTTGCGCCAGCCCAGCCCGGCAATATCCGCCGAGACCAGCCAGCCGCCGCCCATCTGGCCGACGATAAACGCAATCCCGCCGATGCCGCCGTAGAGGCTGATGGCGCGCGCGTGGGCGCTGCCCTTCAGGGTAACGTGCAGGGTGGCGAGGATCTGCGGGACGATCAGCGCCGCCCCGGCGCCCTGCAGGGTACGCGCCGCCAGCAGCTCGCCGATGGAGCTGGCCATCCCGCAGAGCAGAGAAGCGACGCCGAACAGCGTCACGCCCCACATAAACAGGCGCCGGCGACCGTAGTTATCGCCGAGCTTGCTGCCCATCGCCAGGCACACCGCAAAGGCGACGCCGTAGAGCGCGACGATCAGCTCCAGCTGGGTGGCGCTGGCGTCCAGCGAGCGGGTGATGGAATCCAGCGCGACGTTGGTGATTGAGGTATCGATCAGCGGCAGCATCTGACCGGTTAACAGCAGGAATAAACCGGCGCGGCCGGGTGAAACAGCAGACGAATTCATTGGATCTCTCCATTGCGTCATTCAGCGGATGGTCGTAGCATCAACGATAAATTAAACGGGTACCAGTTCCTGCTTATACTGGTATTGGCACTACCATGCTGGAGGTCATATGACCGTAATGCCGCAACGCGCACCGCTGCCGGTCGCGCCCGACGACAGCCGTAAGCAGCTGGGCGCCTTTCTGCGCGCCCGCCGCGAGAGCCTCGATCCGCAGCGTCTCGGCCTGCCGCGCGTCGGACGGCGGCGTACGCCCGGCCTGCGCCGCGAAGAGGTGGCGATGCTCGCCGACGTCGGCGTCACCTGGTACACCTGGCTGGAGCAGGGGAGGGACGTAAATCCCTCGGAATCGGTGCTGGTTGCGGTGGCGAATGCGCTGCAATGCAGCCCGCTGGAAACCCGGCACCTGTTCGTGCTGGCGGGAGTGACGCCGCCGGAGGCCGCGCAGGTAACGGTGTGCGAAGGGATAAGCCCCGGCACCCGGCGGATGCTCGACAGCCTGATGCCCCAGCCGGCCAGTATCCAGAAGCCGAACTTCGATATCGTGGCGTGGAACGAGAGCTTCTGCCGCCTGATGGGCCTCGATTTTGCGAGCCTCCCGGAAGAGGACCGCAACTGTATCTATCTCTATCTGACCAACGAAACCTGGCGCAGCCGGATTGAAAACCGCGACGTGCTGGCGACCTTTGTCTCCTATTTCCGCGCGGCGATGGCCGAGCATCGGGGCGATCCGCTGTGGGAAAATAAGCTGGCGCGATTTTTCGCCGCCTCGGCGGAGTTTGAGGCGCTCTGGCACCAGCGCTACGAGGTCCGCGGCGTGGAGAATCAGGTGAAGAACTTCAACCATCCGCAGCTGGGGCGCTTTAGCCTGCAGCAGATGTACTGGTACTCGGCGCCGCGCAACGGCTCGCGGCTGCTGGTCTATCTGCCGATGGATGAGGCCGGCGAGCGGGCGCTGGCGTGGCTGGATAATCAGGGCTGAGAGGGCTTCGCCTGCCGCCGCTCCGTGCCGGCAGGCCGCGGCGCACTTTCCGTGTCATACTTACGCGATATTGCCGTAGGGATATGACTATCAATGAAAGTGACGCGCAGACAGGAAAAGATTATTCGCGCGGCCGTGAGCCGCTGGCGGGAAGATAACGTTATCGACGAGCGGATGCAGCAGCATTTAAACGCGCATCTAGTTCGTTCCCCCTTCGACTGGCAGCGCCTGAGCCGCTACGCCTTCTGGACGGCGCTGGCCTGCCTGCTCATTGCGCTGGGCAGCCTGTTCGCCGATAGCGACGCGATCGCCTGGCTGGTGGGCCTGTTTAGCGACTCGGCGCTGGCGCGTATTGCCCTGCCGGCGGTGATTGCCCTGGCGTGTTATGCCTGGGGCTTTCGCCGCCAGCGGCGAGAAGCGCAGTGGCACTACAGCACCGAGGCGATTCTCTTTACCGGCGTTGTGTTTACCGCGGTGGCGCTCTGGCAGCTCGGCGTACGGCTGGATGACGGCAGCGGCCATATCGCCCCGCTGTTCCTCGTTGGCTGTGCGATTTACGGCGCCATTGGCTACGCCGGCCGCTCCGGGCTGGTATGGCTATTTTTTCTGCTGGCGCTCGGCAACTGGTTCGGGGCGGAAACCGGCTATGTATCAGGGTGGGGCGCCTACTGGCTGGGGATGAGCTACCCGATTCGCTTCGTGCTGTTTGGCGGCGCGCTGCTGGCGCTCTGTTTTGCGCTGCAAAAGCGGCTGCGCCAGCGGCGGCTGTTTAGCGTCAGCAAGGCGACGGGCCTGACCTATCTGTTTATTGCGCTATGGATTTTGTCGATTTTTGGCAACCACGATCTGGATAGCTGGTACGGCCTTTCGCCGACGCAGCTGCTGCCGTGGGCGCTGCTGTTTGGCGCGGCGGCGGGTATCTGTATCTATATCAGCCTGAAAACCGATGACGGCATGCTGCGGGGGTTTGGCCTGACGTTCCTCGCCATAAATCTCTATACCCGCTTTTTCGAGTATTTCTGGGGGAGCATGCATAAGGTGGTGTTCTTTCTGATTCTGGCGGCGTCGCTGGCCGTGCTCGGCCGCTACGCGGAAAGAATCTGGCACGCCGGCGAGCGGCGTGCCGGGGGCGATTAAATCTCGGTAATGGTGGTCGCCTGCGGCAGGCGTGATTTTGGCAGCGCGGCGTTGAAATCTTCGACGCTATGATGGCCAACCGGCACCACCACCAGGCTGGTATAGCCCTGCGCCTTGAGGTCGAACTCAGCGTCCAGAATGGCGAAATCGACGCCTTCAATCGGCACCGCATCGAGGCCCATCGCGGCCACGCCGAGCAGGAAGTTGCCGACGTTCAGATAGACCTGTTTGCCCATCCAGTGGCTGGCGTCGTTTAGATCTTTGCGGTGCATATCGGCGAAGAAGGTGCGGCCCTTGTGGTTACCCGCTTTGGCTTCCGGCGTCGCGAAGCGGCCGTCGGCCTCCTCCTGATCGACCACGCGCTCCAGCCAGGCATCGTCCATCTCGGTTTTGGCGCAGAAAACAACCACGTGGGACGCATCGAGGATTTTACGTTCGTTGAACACGTAGGTGCCGCTGGCCGCTTTAGCCACCCGCGCTTTGCCTTCGTCGGTGCTGGCAACGATAAAGTGCCACGGCTGGGAGTTGGTGCTCGACGGGCTGAACTGCAGCAGCGTTTTCAGGTTTTCCGCCTGGTCTGCGGTCAACTTCTTGCTGGCATCAAATGCCTTGGTGGAGTGGCGCTTTAGGGCGACGGCAACGATATCCATAACTCTTCCTCAGGTTTAATCTCAAGATAATTTGAGTTTACAGCCCCTTACGGAGCATTCAGTGAAGGAAGAGTACAGCGATGCCGGGGAAATGATAAGAGACAAAAATGCGATAACACTTATCGCGCTGCGCTGAAAATCATTCAGGGCGCAGCCGCTGCTGGACCTTTTTCGGCAGTTTGTTCACCACCTGGTTCCACGAATCGTCAATCAGCTCTGCCAGCAGATCTTCGCTGATATCGGCGCCGGGAACCACGGTAATCCAGTGCTTCTTGTTCATGTGGTAGCCCGGCTCAATGCTGCGATAAATCTCCTGATTCAGCAGTGATTTTTGCGGCTCGGCCTTGAGGTTCACCAGCGCCCGGCCGCGAACGTGGGTGGTCAGCATAAAAATGCGTCCGCCTACTTTGAACACGTCGTACTCCGGGCCGAACGGCCAGCAGTGCTCGGTAAACGGGTAGGTCAGCGCGATTCGCCGGGCGCTGTTGTGCAGTGAATCGGGAGTCATCAGGCGGCATCCTCATGCAGCGCCTGCCACATGGCCTCAAACCCGAGTGCGATCAGCTCCCTGGCGCGCTGCGGGTCGTGGCTGGCAAATTCGATGGTCGTTTCCGCCAGCGACAGAAACAGCGCGTCGCAGAAGGCGCGATAGGCGTCGCTCTGGAAGATAGCCTTGATCGACAGCTGGCACATCTCGTTGAGCTCGGGGAACATCTCTTTAACGCGGGTGCGCGTTTCGTCGGTGATCCTTTCGCTAAGCGCCATCCGGCGGATGGCCTTGTTCTCCATCGGGTGGCGAATACCCCAGTCGATATAGCCGTTCCAGATGTTGCGCGCGTTCTCTTTTGGGCGCTTCTCGTTCGGCGTCAGCCCGGCCACCATCGAGGCAACCAGACCGGTTTTGATAGAGAGGTACAGCTCGTTGAGCAGATCGTCCTTGGTGGCGAAATAGCGGAACAGCGTCCCCTCGGCAACCCCCGCGCTGCGGGCTATGGCCGACGTTGAGGCGGCAATACCTGACTGGGCGAAGGCGGCGGTTGCGGCCTCCAGTAACGCCTGCTTTTTATCTTCACTCTTAGGACGAGCCACTGCGCTTTACCTCACACGTAATTAAACCCGGATCTAAGCATGCCTGGTGATGGCACTGCAACGGTGTATGTCAAAAATTGAAAATCGTCTTGACGACTTTCGTCTTCTTCCTAATAATGAGTGCTTACTCACTCATAATCAAGTCTTATAGCAAAACCTTTGGGACAGAGGGTTTAGCCTGGTCCGAATATGAACCGTGTCATTGTCAGCGTGGTCGCCATCATGTTATTAGCCTCAGCAACAGCTTTACCGTTTGTGTTAAATGCCGGGTTTGGTAAGGCGCCACAGGGCGCACAGCTTAGCCTCGTTGAACAATCGCCGCACTATCATGACGGCCAGTTTCATAACCAGCTGTCCACGCCGAGCTTTACCGGGCAGAAAAATATGCTGGCCGCGATGTGGGATTTTTTGGTGACCAAACGCGAAAACGCCAGGCCGCAGCAGCCGCTGCCGCTGGTCAATACCGATCTTGCCAGCCTGCCGGCGGGGCAGGATGCGATGGTGTGGCTTGGCCACTCCTCCTGGTTTTTGCAGCTGGCGGGCAAACGTATCCTGATTGACCCGGTCTTCAGCAACTATGCCGCGCCGTTTTCGTTTATCAACAAAGCCTTCCCGGGTGACTACCCGTGGCGCGCCGAGCAGATGCCGGAAATCGATCTGCTGATTATCTCGCACGACCACTACGACCATCTCGATTACGCCACCATCAAAGCGCTGATGCCGAAAATTAAGCGCGTGGTTACGCCGCTTGGCGTCGGCTCACACCTGCGCTACTGGGGAATGGACGGGGCGATTATCAGCGAGGCGGACTGGAACGAGTCGGTGAAGATCAGCGATGAGTTCACCGTGCACGTGCTGCCGGCCCGCCACTTCTCCGGGCGCGGCCTCAAGCGCAACCAGACGCTGTGGGCCAGCTTTATGCTGGTGACGCCGCAGCAGAAAATTTACTACAGCGGCGATAGCGGCTATGGCCCGCATTTCAAGGCCATCGGCGAGCGGTTTGGCGCGGTGGATCTGGCGATTATGGAAAACGGCCAGTACGACCAGGACTGGAAATATATTCATATGATGCCGGATGAGACGGCGCAGGCAGCCGACGATCTCGGCGCTCGCGCGGTATTGCCGGGACATGCCGGGCGTTTCGTGCTGGCAAAGCACAGCTGGGACGACCCCTATAAACGGCTGGCTGCGGCCAGTGAAAAACGCGCATGGCGTTTGCTGACGCCAATGCTGGGCGAGCCGGTTTGGGTCGCTGATAAGAAACAATCATTTAATGCCTGGTGGCAGTAATCGCCAGTATGGTTCAAGAGGAGAGAGGACTTATGACTATTTCCGCTCAGGTGATTGAGACTATCGTCGGGTGGATTGATGACAATTTGCATCAGCCGCTGCGTATTGATGATATTGCTCGCCACTCCGGTTACTCAAAATGGCATCTGCAACGACTGTTTTTACAATATAAAGGGGAGAGTCTGGGGCGCTATATTCGTGAACGTAAGCTGCGGCTGGCGGCGCGCGATCTACGCGATACCGACCAGCGGGTTTACGATATCTGCCTGAAATACGGCTTTGATTCGCAGCAGACGTTTACCCGCATCTTTACCCGGACGTTTAACCAGCCGCCGGGCGCCTACCGTAAAGAAAACCACCATCGTGCCCATTGAGACGCATCCGCCGGGGGAGACCGGCGGATGCTTTTCTTACCAGGCGTAGTTCACCGTCGCCGTTACCGTTCTGCCAATACCGTAGAAACAGGCGCTATCGCTGGCGCATGATGCGACGTATTTGGTATCGGCGATATTATTCACGTTGAACTGCACCTTCGCCCCCTGCAGGCGCGGGCTAAGCTCGCCTAACTCATAGCTCACCATCGCGTCATACAGATCCACCGCCGGCACCTTGAAGGTGTTTTTGGCGTCACCGTAGCTGGTGCCGATATAGCGCATGCCTACCCCGGCGGTCAGGCTTTTCAGCGCGCCGTCCGGCAGCGTATAGCTGGTGAAGGCCGACGCCATATGCGTCGGGATGCGCGCCGGCGTTTTCCCTTCGGTTCCCGCCACGGTGGTGCTGACGGTTTCGGCGTCGGTCCAGGTGTAGGACGCAATCAGGTTCAGGTTGTCGAAGACCGTGGCGTGCGCCTCGGCCTCAATCCCTTTTGAGCGCACTTTGCCGCTGTTTTCAAACCATCCCGCCGCGCTGTTGTAGGTGGCGACGTTGCTCTGCGTCAGGTCGTACATCGCGAGAGTCATCAGCGCATTCTGGTTTGGCTGATACTTCAGGCCCACCTCCAGCTGCTTGCCCACGCTCGGGTCGAACGGACCCACCCCCGGCGCCCGGTTGGTTTGCAGGTTAGGTTCAAAGGAGGTGCTGTAGCTGATGTACGGAGAGAGGCCGAAATCAAAGGCGTACAGCAGGCCGGTGCGCCAGGTGAACTTGCTGTCGTTTTTCTGGCTGCGGCTGGCGTCGGTAAAGTCGGTCGTTCGCACCTCCGCCCAGTCGTAGCGGCCGGAAAGCAGCAGCTCCCAGCTCTCCCAGCTCAGCTGATCCTGCAGGTAGACCCCCATCTGGTCGAGATTCTGCTGCTCGTCGCTGGCGGTGCTGAAGGTACTTTCGTCGACGTTAACGCCGTACGCCGGATGGCGCCAGTCGATATCGTACTGCGCGCCGCCGGCGCGGCCGAGGTACTGTTTATCCTTGCTGGTCTTATAGTCCAGCCCGCCGATGACGGTATGCGCCAGCTGGCCGCTGGTAAACTGCGCCTCAAGCTGGTTATCAATGCCGAACTCATCGGTCTGGCGCTCCTCGCGCTGGGCGCGGCGGGACAGTACCGAGCTGTTGGCGTCGCTGGTGGTGTACACCAGATAGCGATACTTCTGCTTGATGGTGGCGTAGCGGGCGTTCTGGCGCAGCGTAAAGGTGTCGTTGAGCTGATGCTCAAACTCATAGCCGATCGCCGTTTGTTCGCGCCACGACTGGTCATAGTTAGGGTCGCTGACGTTAAAATCGCGCGGAATATAGCTCCCGTCGACGCTGCTGACGGTGCCGTAGCGCGGGAGGAAGTTGCGGTAGCCGGCATCGGGATCTTTTTGATAGCTGGTGAGCAGCGTGAAGCGGGTGGCCTGGTTGGGATACCAGGTCAGGGCCGGCGCTATCGCCATCCGCGTCTCTTTGTAGTCGTCAACCTGGTTATTCTGCGTGCGGGCGATACCGTTCAGGCGGTACAGCAGGCTGCCGTCATCGCTCAGCGGGCCGCCAAAATCAAAGGCGCCTTCGGCGAGATGGTTGTTGCCGGTGCGGAACTGCACCTCGTGAACCGGCTGGGCGGTGGGGCGTTTGCTGGTCATGCTGATAAGCCCGCCGGGATTGACCTGACCAAACAGCACCGAGGCCGGGCCGCGTACCAGCTCCACGCGCTCCAGCAGCCACGGGTCAACGGTGCCGGTTTGCGAGGAGGCGGTGGCGCCGTAGCTCAGGCCATCGAGATACTTTGGCACGTAGCTGAAGCCGCGAACGAAGACCTCGTCGTTGCGGTTGGACGACCCGCGATACTCGGTAAAGACGCCGGCGCTGTAGCGCAGCGCCTGGGATACCGAGGTGACGTCGAGGGCCTGCATCTGATCGCGGGTGACCACCGAGACCGACTGCGGCGTTTTGATAAGCTCGGCGGCGGTTTTGGTGGCCGAGAGCGTTTTTGTCGCCACGATGCCCTTCAGCGGCGCGGTAGGATCTTCCCCGCTGCCCGCGGTGACCACCAGTGTCTCCTCCGCCGCCTGCACCTGCCCCGCGCATGAAGCCAGCGCCATACCCGTGACCCAGATTTTTGTTATCTTATTATTGTTAAACATATTTTTAGCTACATCCTTGGTTTTAATTGCCATAGAAACCCGTTTTTCCGCCAGGGGAAAATGTAACGGTCATCACCAACCGCCCAGATGTTATTGCAAATCATTCCTATTTGCATTAGCGTTGGTAACAAATTCTTACAGGGATAATCGGGCAATGAAGATGGCATGGAGTGGTCTGCTGGTGGGGATGAGCGCGCTACCGGCGGCGGCAATGAACTGCGAGTCTCCCTCGCTGCAGGGAGAGCTGCAGGGAAAATTCGATGCCAGCGGTGAGGTCTGTTTTGACCTGCCGACGTTGGGGGAAAACTACGTCACCGCGACCCTCTCCGGCGTAACGGATGCCCGCCTGCTGGATGAGCACAACCGCCGTCTGCGCACGCTGCTGGCGGGCGGACCGGCGGACGGCGAACAGACGGTGCTGTTTTCTCTGCCGGTTAACCGCCCCTCGGCGCTGGTGCTGCACGGCGAAGAGGGGGCCCGCTGGCGCTTTCAGTGGCGGATGAAGGAGACGACCGCGCTGGCAAAAAACCAGCCTCTGGACCCCGTTAGCCCGCGTCTGCAGCTGCTGATGCGGGAGCTGGCGGCGGGAGGCTCAACGGCGGGCTTCTGGCAGGAGCGTGAGCAGGAGGGGACGCCGATGGTTGAGGCGCTGGACGCCGGCCATAAGCGCGTTACCTTTCTGTGGCGCGGGGCGAGCCGCAACGTGTTTCTGCTGGGATCGCCGGCGGGCGATCACGATCCGCTGTTTCGTCTCGGCAGCTCCGACGTCTGGTTCCGCAGCTACGTGGTCCCGTCGGATACGCTGATGCAGTACAAGCTGGCGCCGGACGTGCCGGTGATTGACGGCAGCGCGCGCGATCAGCGGCGGGCAATTCTGGTCAGCGCCCAGGCCGATCCGCTGAATCCGCAAAGCGTCAACGCCGCCAGCGATCGCTGGAACCGCTATTCGCTGCTGGCCCTCAACCCGGCGCGTTTTTGCACCCCGCAGCGGATGGCGCAGCCGCTGCGCTACGGCACCTTGACCCGCCATCAGCTGCACAGCGACTTTTTGCAAAATAGCCGGGAGGTATCGATCTATCGCCCGCGCCTGCCGCAGCCGGCGCGCTGGACGCTGATGCTGTTTGATGGCAAAACCTACCAGGATGAATACCACTTCGCCAACGTCCTCGATAGCCTGATCGCCAGCCACGCGCTGCCGCCGATTAACGTGGTGTTTATCGACAGCCTCGACCACCCGCGGCGGGCCAAAGAGCTGCCGCCCAATCCCTTCTTCGCCGACTTTATGGCCCACGAGCTGCTGCCCTGGCTGCGCCAGCAGGGGCTGAACCCGACGCGACAAAAAACCGTGGTCGCCGGTTCGAGCTACGGCGGCCTGGCCGCTTCATGGGTGGCGCTACGCTATCCGCGTCAGTTTGCCAACGTGCTCAGCCTGTCGGGGTCGTACTGGTGGGCGCCGAAGGGGGAGGAGGCGAGCTGGCTGACGCGGCAGTACCAGCAGTCGCCGCGCTACCCGGTGCGCTTCTGGCTGCAGGCGGGCAAGTTTGAGACCTCGGGGCCGGACGGCGGGATTTATGCCAATACGCTGGAGTTCGGGCAGGTGCTGCGCGACAAAGGCTATCGCGTCAGCTTCCACCCCTCCTCCAGCGGCCACGACTATGCCGCGTGGTGCGAGGCGCTGGTGGCGGGAATGCGCGATTTCACCGGCCTAACGCTCAAGGGAAAACCAGCGGCGCCAGACCCAGCGCAGCACCAGGTATTCAATCGCGCCCAGCGCTAAAAACCACAGGCAAAACAGCAGGGTGTAGAACTGGTTGAGATCGAGCAGGTGAAAGGTCGCAACCAGCTTCTGCGCCAGCGTCAGCCCAAGGGAGGGGGCCGGCAGCAGCAGGCAGGAGAGCAGAGCCAGCAGCAGAATACCGGCGGCGGAGATCAGCGTTTCAAGCGGATGTTTCATTACTTGTTAATCGTCAGTTAAAAAACATATTGTCGGGTAAAATATTCTTTAACGCAATATTATTTCACCGGCTATTATTTGCCCCTCTTTGTATTATATCTGATACCTCGGTTTTAATTTTTCTGTTAATTTTAATCGAGATTTTTGTGATTAATTTAATAACGCTTTAATGTAAATTAAAGTCATTATTAGAGCATCGCCTTTACAAAACTATAGGTGCTGTAGCCCACCAGCGTGGCAATCAGGATAGCCAGCACAACGTACAGCGCCAGGCGGCTTCCGCGGTAGATTTTAGTCATATTGCCCCTCGTTTAATATAGGTTTATTAATCTTCTGTAATAGTTGGTCTGAGAAATAACTTATCACATATTTTGAATTTTGCGAGAGATTAAAAATTTCCCCAGGGTCATTTCTCTCGCCCCGTGAAATTATAATCTTTCATTGGCCAGAAATGATTTCAGGCTTTCCGCTTCACGGAATTTATAAGGAAAATTTATTTTGACCAAAAAGATAAATCCCCGTAATACGCCCCCTTCAGGGGAGGCCGCATCCCGTCAGGCTTATCAGCAGACCGTGGCTGAAGTTTTGGCGCAGCAAGAGAGCCGTGCCGAGGGCCTGACTTCCGCCCAGGCCGCAGAGCGCCTGGAAAGCTGGGGCCCTAACGCGCTGCCGGAAAAGAAAGGCAAGCCGGGCTGGCTGCGCTTTCTCGCGCACTTTAACGACGTCCTGATTTTTGTCCTGCTGGCCGCCGCCGCGCTCACCGCGGTGATGGGCCACTGGGTGGATACGCTGGTTATTCTTGGCGTCACCGTGATCAACGCCCTGATTGGCCACGTGCAGGAGAGCAACGCCGAAAAATCCCTGCAGGGCATTCGCAACATGCTCTCCAGCGATGCGCGGGTGCAGCGCAGCGGCAGGCACGAAACCGTGGCGACCCGCGAGCTGGTGCCGGGCGATATCGTTATTCTGCGCGCCGGCGACCGCGTCCCGGCGGACATGCGCCTGATTGAAACCCACAGCCTGCGGGTGGAGGAGGCGATCCTGACCGGCGAATCGACGGTGGTGGATAAGACCACCGACGCGCTGCAGGGCGAGCTGCCGCTGGGCGATCGCACCAATATGCTCTTCTCCGGCACCACCATCAGCGCCGGTGCTGGCGTGGGCGTGGTGACCGCCACCGGCCAGCAGACCGAGCTCGGCCATATCAACCAGATGATGGCGGGGATTGAGAAGCACCGCACGCCGCTGCTGGTGCAGATGGACAAGCTCGGGAAGGCGATTTTCGTCATCATCCTCGCGATGATGGCCGCGCTGTTCCTCTTTAGCCTGGCGCTGCGCGACATCCCGCTTGGCGAACTGCTGCTGTCGCTGATTAGCCTCGCGGTGGCGGCGGTACCGGAAGGTTTACCGGCCATCATCTCGATTATTTTATCGCTGGGCGTACAGGCGATGGCGCGGCAGCGGGCGATTATCCGCAAGCTGCCGACCGTCGAAACCCTCGGGGCGATGACCGTGGTGTGCTCGGATAAAACCGGCACCCTGACGATGAACGAAATGACCGTCAAAGCGATCGTGACCGCCGACTGCTGCTACCGCGTCGAAGGCGACAGCTACGAGCCGCGGGGCGATATCTGCCTCGAAGGCAGCGACGAGCCGGTGCAGATTAAGCCGGGCAGCGTGCTGGAAAGCTGGCTGCGCACCATCGACCTGTGTAACGACAGCCAGATCGTCAAGGACGAGCGCGGGCTGTGGGGCATTACCGGCGGGCCAACCGAAGGCGCGCTGAAGGTGCTGGCGGCGAAAGCGCAGCTGGCGCCGGTTGACACGCGTCTGATTGCCAAAATTCCGTTCGACTCGCAGTACAAATATATGGCCACCCTGCAGCAGATTGGCGATGAGGCGCGGGTGCTGATTACCGGCGCGCCGGACGTTATTTTCGCCATGTGCCGCCAGCAGATGAGCAAGCAGGGCGCGGTACCGTTCGAGCTGCAGTACTGGGAAGATGAGATGGCGCGCTTCGCCCGTCAGGGCCTGCGTATGGTTGCCGCCGCCAGCAAGCCGGCCGCCGCCGGCAGCGCGACGCTGACCCATGATGATCTGCGCGAAGGCCTGGTGTTCCTCGGCATCGCCGGGATGATGGACCCGCCGCGTCCGGAAGCCATCGACGCCATTCACGCCTGCCAGAACGCGGGGATCCGCGTGAAGATGATCACCGGCGATCACCCGCAGACGGCGATGAGCATCGGCCAGATGCTGGGGATCGCCAACAGCAGCCAGGCGATGACCGGCTACCGGCTGGAGCACATGGATGACGCCGAGCTGACAAAAGTCGCCGCAGAGTACGATATTTTCGCCCGCACCAGCCCGGAGCATAAGCTGCGCCTGGTGAAGGCTCTCCAGGATAACGGCGAAGTGGTCGGGATGACCGGCGACGGCGTTAACGACGCGCCGGCGCTGCGTCAGGCCGACGTCGGTATTGCGATGGGGATCAAAGGGACGGAGGTCACCAAAGAAGCCGCCGATATGGTGCTGACCGACGACAACTTTGCCACCATCGCCAGCGCGGTAAAAGAGGGGCGTCGGGTCTACGACAACCTGAAGAAAACCATCCTGTTTATCATGCCCACCAACCTGGCGCAGGGGCTGCTGATTATCATCGCCCTGCTGGCGGGGAACATTATTCCGCTGACGCCGGTGCTGATCCTGTGGATGAACATGGCGACCTCCGCCACGCTCTCCTTCGGCCTCGCCTTTGAAGCCGCCGAGCGCAACGCCATGAACCGTCCGCCGCGTAAAACCGGCCAGCACGTGATGGATGCCTTCGCCGTCTGGCGGGTGGCGTTCGTCGGCACGATGATCGCCGTCGCCGCCTTTATCCTTGAGGCCTGGCTGGCGCCGCGCGGCCACAGCCCGGAGTTTATCCGTACCGTGCTGCTGCAGATGCTGGTGACCGCCCAGTGGGTGTATATGATCAACTGCCGCAGCAGCGACAGCTTCTCGCTCAACATGGGCCTGCTGCGTAATAAAGGCATCTGGCTGGTGAGCGGCGTGCTGCTGCTGATGCAGCTGGTCATTATCTACGTCCCGCTGATGCAGACGATGTTCGGTACCGAAGGGCTGCCGCTGCGCTACTGGTTTGTCACTCTTGCCATCGGCATGGTGATGTTCCTGGTGGTGGAGGTTGAGAAGCGCCTGACCCGCCGTTGGCGTAAAACCGCCTGAACCTTCGCGCCCTTCCCCTCCGGGAGGGGCGCGATAACGTCAGCAAGGAATTCCCCCTATGAAAAAAATACTCCGCTGCGCCTTCCTGGCCTGCGGCCTGGCCGGCTACGCCCTCAGCGCCGCCGCGGCGCCGGCAGTTCCGGTTCGCGTGGCGACCGTCGAACGCGCCGCCCACGTCGATGAGCGGCAGATCCCCGGACGCGTCGAGGCGATTCACGCGGTCGAGATCCGCGCCCGTACCGAAGGCGCTATCGTTCAGCGCCATTTTGCGGACGGACAGTACGTCAGGCAGGGCGACCGCCTCTTTACCCTCGATGACGCCCAGCCGCGCGCCGCGCTGGCGCTGGCGCAGGCCGAGCTGAAAAGCGCCCGGGCTTCGCTGCGCCAGGCCGAACAGCTGCTTAGCCGCTATCAGCGCCTGAAAAACAACCACTCGATTAGCCGCAACGATGTCGATAACGCGCAGATGCAGCGCGATGTCGCCGCCGCCGCGGTGGAGCAGGCGCAGGCGCGCGTTGCCGCGCAGCAGATTACGCTCGGCTACACCCGCATTGATTCGCCGGTGACCGGGCGCGTGGGCCACAGCCTGTTTCACGTCGGCAGCCTGGTGAATCCGGCCAGCGGCGCGCTGGTGGATATCGTCCAGCTCGACCCGATCCGCGTCTCTTTCGCCTTAGATGAAAACGCTTTTTACAGTAAGGCGGGGCAGCACGACGATATTAGCGCGCTGAAGCAGGCGTGGCAGGCGTTGATTGCCCCCGGCGGCGCGCGCGAAGAGGGGGTGCTGACCTCGGTGGATAACCGCATCGACAGCCGCACCGCCAGCGTGGTGATGCGCGCCGAGTTTGCTAATCCGCAGCATCGCCTGCTGCCGGGCGGCAGCGTGACGGTGATTTTGCGCCCGCGCCAGCAGCAGGAGAGCCTGACCATCCCGCTGGCGGCGGTGCAGCAGGACGCGCAGGGCTTCTATAGCTGGGTGCTGATGGAAGATAACACCGCCGCGCTGCGTCGGCTGACGCTCGGCGAGCAGCAGGGACAGCGCTACGCGGTCGCACGGGGGCTGGACGTTGGCGAGCGCGTGGTGACGGAAGGCGTACAGCGCCTGCGTGACGGCGCCGCCGTACGGCTACTGAAATAAGAAAGGAGAAGGGATGCTGACGTTTTTTATCCGTCGCCCGCGCTTCGCGATGGTGATTGCGCTGCTGATAACCTTTGCCGGCGCGGTGGCGCTGAAGCTGATTCCGGTTGAGCAGTATCCGCAGATTACGCCGCCGGTGATTAGCGTCAGCGCCAGCTGGCCGGGCGCCAGCGCGGCAGACGTGGCCGAGGCCATCGCCGCGCCGCTGGAAACCCAGCTCAACGGCGTTGACCATATGCTCTACATGGAGTCCACCAGCTCCGACGAAGGGGCCTACAGCCTGAGCCTGACCTTTGCGGCCGGCACCGACGCCGACCTGGCGGCGATCGACGTGCAGAACCGCGTCTCGCAGGCGGTGGCGCAGCTGCCCGCCGAGGTGCAGCAGAACGGGGTGCAGGTGCGCAAGCGGGCGACCAATCTGCTGATGGGGATCAGCCTCTATTCGCCGACGGAAACGCTCTCGCCGCTGTTTGTCAGCAACTATGCCAGTACCCAGGTGCGCGAGGCGCTGGCCCGGCTGCCGGGCGTCGGCGAGGTGCAGATGTTCGGCGCCCGCGACTACAGCATGCGCGTCTGGCTGCGTCCGGATCGCATGAATGCGCTCAACGTCACCAGCGAAGATATCGCCCAGGCGCTGCGGGAGCAGAACGTGCAGGGCGCCGCCGGGCGGGTGGGAACGCCGCCGGTGTTTAACGGCCAGCAGCAAACGCTGACCATCAACGGTATTGGGCGCCTGAGCGATGCGGCAAGCTTCGGACAGATAGCGATCCGCAGCGGCGAGCAGGGGCAGCTGGTGCGCCTGGCCGAGGTGGCAACCATCGAGCTCGGCGCCCGCAGCTACAGCTCCGGCGCGCAGCTCAACGGTCGCGACTCGGCCTATCTCGGGGTTTATCCGACGCCGACCGCCAACGCGCTGCAGGTTGCCAGCGCGGTGCGCGCCGAGCTCACGCGGCTACACGCGCGCTTCCCGCCGGATCTCACCTGGGAGGTGAAGTTCGACACCACGCGCTTCGTGGCGGCGACCATCAAAGAGATTGCCGTTTCGCTGGTGCTCACCCTGCTGGCGGTGGTGGCGGTGGTTTCGCTGTTCCTGCAAAGCTGGCGGGCGACGCTGATCGTCGCGCTGGCGATCCCGGTCTCGCTGATCGGCACCTTCGCGGTGCTCTATCTGCTGGGCTACAGCGCCAATACCCTCAGCCTGTTTGCGGCGATCCTCGCCCTGACGATGGTGGTGGACGACGCCATCGTGGTGGTGGAGAGCGTCGAGAGCCAGATGGCGGAAGGCCTGGGCCGCCTTGAGGCCACCGCCCAGGCGCTGCGCCAAATCGCCGGGCCGGTTATCGCCACCACCCTGGTGCTGCTGGCGGTGTTCGTGCCGGTGGCGCTGCTGCCGGGCATCGTCGGCGAGCTCTATCGCCAGTTTGCGGTCACCCTCTCCACGGCGGTCACGCTGTCGAGCGTCGTGGCGCTGACGCTGACGCCGGCCCTGTGCGCGCTGCTGCTGCGCCCGCGTCCGGCGCAGCCCGCGGCCGTCTGGCGGTTGTTCAATCGCGGCCTCGCTGGACTGCGCGACGGCTACGGGGCGCTCGTCGCCCGCATGAACCGCCGTCCGTGGCTGGCGCTGGCGGCGGTCGCGCTGGCTGCCGGGGCGGTGGCGTTCAGCTTCAGCAGCATGCCGAAGGGCTTTCTGCCCGAAGAAGATCAGGGCTACTTTTTCGCCAGCGTCCAGCTGCCGGAGGCGGCTTCGCTGGAGCGCACCGAAGCGGTGATGGCCCAGGCGCGCGAGCTGCTGCTGGCCAATCCGGCGGTGGAGGACGTCATTCAGGTATCGGGCTTCAATATTCTGAACGGCACCAGCGCCTCAAACGGCGGTTTTATCTCGGTGATGCTGAAAGACTGGCACCGGCGGCCGTCGCTGGAGCTGGTGATGAGCAAGCTGCAGGGGCAGCTGCTGGCCCTGCCGGAGGCGACGATTATGGCCTTTGCGCCGCCGACGCTGCCGGGGTTGGGCAACGCCTCGGGCTTTAACCTGCGCATTCTGGCCCAGGCCGGACAATCGTCGGCGGAGCTGGAGCGCGTGGCGCTGCAGGTGCTGCAAATTGCCAATCAGCATCCGCAGCTGAGCCGGGTCTTTACCACCTGGAGCAGCAGCGTGCCGCAGCTAACGCTGAGCGTCGATCGCGACCGCGCCGCCCGGCTGGATGTCCCGGTTGCGCGGATCTTCAGCAGCCTGCAGACGGCATTTGGCGGCACCCGCGCCGGGGACTTTAGCATCAATAATCGGGTCTACCACGTGGTGATACAAAACGAGATGCAGTGGCGCGAGCGGGCGGAGCAGATAAGCGAGCTCTACGTGCGCAGCAACCACGGCGAACGGGTGCGCCTGAGCAATCTGGTCACCGTCACCCCGGCGGTGGGGGCGCCGTTTATCCAGCAGTACAATCAGTCCCCGTCGGTATCGATAAGCGGCTCGGCGGCTGAGGGCGTCAGCAGCCGGGCGGCGATGGCGGCAATGGCGGAGATTCTGCAGGCCCATCTGCCGCAGGGCTACGACTACGCCTGGAGCGGGATCTCGTGGCAGGAGCAGCAGACCGGCAACCAGGCTATCTGGATCGTGCTGGCGGCGGTGGCGATGGCGTGGCTGTTCCTCGTCGCGCAGTATGAAAGCTGGACGCTGCCGGCGAGCGTGATGCTGTCGGTGCTGTTCGCCATCGGCGGGGCGCTGCTGTGGCTGTGGGCAGCCGGCTACGCCAACGACGTGTACGTGCAGATTGGCCTGGTGCTGCTTATCGCGCTGGCGGCGAAGAACGCGATCCTGATCGTCGAGTTTGCCCGCGCGAAGCGCGAAGAGGGGATGTCGATAGCCGATGCCGCCCGCGAAGGGGCCACCCGCCGCTTCCGCGCGGTGCTGATGACCGCGGTCTCGTTTATTATCGGGATCGTGCCGATGATGTTCGCCACCGGCGCCGGAGCGCAGAGTCGGCGGATTATCGGCACCACCGTGTTCAGCGGCATGCTGGTGGCGACGGTAATCGGCATTCTGTTTATCCCCACGCTGTTTGTGCTTTTTCAGCGCCTGCGCGAGTGGGGGCACCGCCGGATGTCGGCCCGGCGCTAGCGGGCTTCCACCGTAATCATGCTGACGAACGGATGGTACTGCCAGGGCACGCCGCCGCCCTGCCGGTACATTTTCGAAATGGTGCCGTCGAGGTAGAGCATCTGCCGGACGTTGAGCTTTGACTGCGCGTAGCAGGCGAAATCGTAGAAGTTGGTTTCGCGCGCGCTGAGCATGAATATCACCTGACCCTGGCGGGTGAGGCCGACGCCGTTGCGCAGCTTGCGCGACCCGGCGGACGGCTTCAGCCGCCAGTTAATCCTGCCGTTTTCAATCAGCATCGGGCCGGACTGCACGGCGTAATCGATGGCCGGCGACGGCCGGTATTTATCGATGCTGACGATCCCCGCCTGCTGGCCTTTAACAAAAAAGACCCCGCCGGGACGAATGAAAAAGTTGCCGCCGCCGGAGGCGCGGTTGAGCGCAACCCTCTGTTTGCCCTTTTCGATATACAGCCCCAGCGGCGCATAGGCTTTATCGTAAATCCCGCCGTTCATCGCCATCCGCACCCGGCCGTCGCGATTGATATCCGCCAGCAGCGATCGCAGGGAGCCCCAGGCGCTGCCGGCGTCGTTTTTCCAGTACATGGCGATCCGCTCCTGCTGCGGATTGACGGCGTAGCTTTGCAGCGTCAGCGACGGGTCGGTGAGGGCGCATTTTGCGGCGGCAAAGGCCGAAAACGGCAACAGCATAAGCGCGACGAGTCGCGGCGAGAGGCGCGGGGCCATGGGCATTCCTTGAGGCGGCAAAGGCGGGCAGTATACCTTTTTGCCGCCGCTACGCCGCCCAGATCTCGCAGTGCTTTTGCACCAGGCCGATCAGCGAGCCGCCGTTAGCGACAAATTCGCGCATCCGCTGGGCCTCGCTGCGATCCCGCTGCGCCTGGCGGACGATGGCGTCAAGGGCGCTGGTGGCGTTGAGCCGGTGGGCGAAGGGCGCCAGGCGCTCTGCCAGGCGTAGAATCTCTTCCCGGACGCTGCGCTGCTCCCCGGAGTGGACGTCGGTGACGATCCCCTCGAGGCCGTAGCGGCAGGCCTGGTAGCGGTTGAAGGGATAGAGCAGATAGTCCTCGGGCTGCGGCTTAAACGGCCTTTCCGCCAGCAGCCAGCAGGCAATTATCTGAATATAGCCGGCGATATTCACCGCCTGCGCCACGGTCAGCGGGGTATCCATCACCCGCACCTCAACGGTGCCGAAGCGCGGGCTGGGGCGAATGTCCCAGTGCAGATCCTTCATGCTGTCGATCATGCTGGTATAGCTGAGGCGCCGGAACAGCCCGTTAAACGCCTGCCAGTCGGTAACCCACGGCATCGGACCGTTGTCGGGGTAGGCGGAAAAGAGGTTCAGGCGGGCGGTGGCGAATCCGCTGTCGGCCCCGTCGAGCCAGGGCGATGCCGCGTTAAGGGCAATAAAATGCGGCACGTAGCGCGACAATCCGTGGACAAGATAAATCGCATCGTCGCCGTTTTGGCAGCCAACGTGGACGTGCTGGCCGAACACCGTTGACTGCTGGGCGAGGTAGCCAAAGTGCTCGACGGTCTTCAGGTAGCGCGGGTTGCTGCTGATCTGCTGGCGCTGCCAGGCCTGAAACGGGTGGGTGCCGCCGCCGCAGATTTGCAGATGCTGCTGCGCGCCGGCGCGCAGTATCTCCTGCTGAATAGTGGTCAGCTGCGCCATCGCCTGGTGAATGTCGCGGCAAATCCCGGTCGCCACCTCCAGCATGCTCTCGGTGATATCGTGCTTCACCTCCCCGGCAGGAATGGCGTCCTCCACGGCGGCAATCAGCGCCGAGGAGTCCTGGCTCAGATCGTATCCCGGCGGGTTGACCACCTGCAGCTCCAGCTCGATACCGAGCGTAAAAGGGTCCGAAACGTGAAAATCAGGTAATGACATGGCGATTCCTTGCGTACGGATATGCAGGAAGTATAGGTAAAATTTCTCCGGCTCAGCGTCGGCCCACATCAGGCGATCGGCGCGAGCCCTTATAAATAAAGCAGAATTATGAATTTATTTTATATTAAGTTACGCTGCGTTATTATTACCTGCCGCGACAAAATAGGCTGGTGCAGTTCTGCAACATATTTCACAACGGCGGTGCGTAAGAATAAGCTGTTATTATTTTATTAATACATATCATGTAGATAGTATAATTTATTCTTATTTTATAAGCGCTTTCACACTTATTTTCCTTGCTTTCAGAAGTGGTATGCATCTTGCCTGTTAAATAACGACTTTTTATTTAACAGGGACAATGTGATGCTCAAAAATACCTTACCCTTGCGTAAACGCCGCCCCCTTGTCGCCGCGGCCGGCGCGCTGGCGCTGCTGACCTCCCTGCAGGCGAGCGCCTCAACGCTGCGGATCGCGATGACCGCCGCCGATATCCCGTTAACCCTCGGCCAGCCTGACCAGGGCTATGAAGGCAACCGCTTTACCGGCATCCCGCTGTATGATGCGCTGGTGGAATGGGACCTCTCGCAGGGGGAGAAACCGAGCGGGCTGGTGCCGGGCCTGGCGACGGAGTGGCACGTTGACCCGCAAAATCAGACCCGCTGGATCTTTACCCTGCGCCCCGGGGTGAAGTTTCATGACGGTACCGACGTTAACGCCGACGCCATCGTCTGGAACGTCGATAAGGTCTTAAACAAAAATGCGCCGCAGTATGCCCCAGGGCAGATCGGCAATACGCTGTCCCGCATGCCGACGCTGACCGGGGCCGAAAAAATTAACGATCGCACCGTGGCGCTCACCACTTCCGAAGCCGATGCCCTGCTGCCGTACAACATTACCAACCTGTTTATCGTCTCGCCGACGGCATGGCAGAAACTGTATGCCGCGGTACCGGCCAGCGCCGGCGATACCGCCGCGCGCGGCAAGCTGGCGTGGACGGAGTTTGCCGCCCATGCTGTGGGCAGCGGCCCGTTCAAAATGGAAAAACTGGTTCCCCGCCAGCAGCTGATCCTCGATAAAAACCCGGACTACTGGAATAAAGACCGCATCCCGCGGGTCGATAAGGTGGTGCTGATCCCGCTCCCGGAGGCCAATGCCCGCACCGCGGCGCTGCTGTCGAAGCAGGTGGACTGGATTGAGGCTCCGGCCCCGGACGCGGTGGATCAAATCAAAGCCCAGGGCTTTAAAATCTACGCCAACACCCAGCCACACCTGTGGCCGTGGCAGTTCTCATTCGAAGAGGGCTCGCCGTGGCAGGATATTCGCGTGCGCAAGGCGGCCAACCTGTGCCTTAACCGCGCGGAGCTGAAGAGCTACCTCGGCGGCTATATGACCGAAGCGACCGGCGTCTATGAGGCCGACAGCCCGTGGCACGGCAAGCCCTCCTTCCAGATCAAATATGACCCGGAAGCCGCCCGTAAGCTGATGACCGAAGCCGGGTACAGCACCGGCAAACCGCTGCACGTTACCGTCGCCACCTCGGCGTCCGGCTCCGGACAGATGCAGCCGCTGCCGATGAATGAGTACATTCAGCAGAGCCTGAAAAGCTGCTTCTTTAACGTCGACATCAAGGTGGCCGAATGGAACACCCTGTTCACCAACTGGCGCCTCGGGGCAAAAGACCCTTCGGCAAAAGGCATTGATGCCATCAACGTCAGCGCGGCGGTTAACGACCCTTACTTCGGCATGATCCGCTTCTCAACCGCCAAAGCCTTCCCGCCGGTGGCGACGAACTGGGGCTATTTCTCCACCCCGGAAACCGAAAAGCTGGCAACGGCGGTGAAGCACGCCTTTACCCCCGAAGAGATGAACAAAGCGGCCGGCGAGCTCCACGCCGCGCTGGTGGACCAGGTTCCGTTCCTGTTCGTCGCGCATGACGTTGGACCGCGGGCAATTTCGCCGGCGGTTAGCGGCGTGGTGCAGCCGCAGAGCTGGTTTATCGATCTCAGCCTGGTGAGTAAGAAAGAGTAATCGAGACGGGAGCCAAAGATGATCAATACGCTGCTGTACCGCGTTCTGCTGGCCGTACCGACCATGCTCGGCGTGGCGGTAATCTGTTTCATGCTGGTGCAGATTGCGCCGGGGGATCCGCTGGTGTCGGTGATGCCGCCGGACGCCTCGGAGGCGCTGCGCCAGACGCTGATGCAGGCCTACGGTTTTGATAAACCGCTGCCGTTGCAGTTCGTTCACTGGCTGTGGCGAGCGCTGCACGGCGACTTAGGGATGTCGGTCGCCACCGGACGCCCGGTGATCGGCGAAGTGATGACCGCCGTCAGCTACTCCCTGCGCCTGGCGCTGCTGGCGACGATTATCGGCTTCGTGCTCGGCAGCCTGTTCGGCTTTGTCGCCGGCTATTTTCGCAACAGCATCATCGATCGTCTGGCATCGGTGCTGTCGGTGTTTGGCGTCAGCGTGCCGCACTACTGGCTGGGAATGCTGCTGGTGATTGCCTTTAGCGTCAAGCTGGCGGTCTTACCCGCCACCGGCGGCGGGCCGATCGGCGAAATCGGCTGGCAATGGGATTGGGATCATCTGCAGTTTATGCTGCTGCCGGCGATCACCCTGTCGGTGATCCCGACCGGGATCATTGCCCGCACCGTGCGCTCGCAGGTTGCCGATATTCTCAGCCAGGAGTTTATCGTCGGGCTGCGCGCCCGCGGGCTGGGCGAATCGCGCATTTTCCTCCACGTGGTGAAAAATGCCGCCCCCACCGCGCTGGCGGTGATGGGGCTGCAGGTGGGCTATCTGATGGGCGGCTCGATTCTGGTGGAAACGGTGTTCTCGTGGCCGGGCACCGGCCTGTTGCTCAACACCGCTATCTTCCAGCGCGATCTGCCGCTGCTGCAGGGCACCATCTGGGTGCTGGCGCTGTTCTTCGTGCTGCTCAATCTGCTGGTGGATATTCTGCAAACCGCCCTCGACCCGCGCATTAAGAGGAGCTAACCATGATAGATACCTTGACGACGAAAGCGCGACCCGTTCCCCCGGCTATCCCCGCCCGCCAGGGCTACTGGCGCGGCGTATTCCGCCGCCTGCTGCGCGATCCCGGCGGCGTGGCGGTCGGGTCAATTATTCTGCTGCTGCTTATTCTGGCGCTGTTTGGCCCGTGGCTGATCGCGAAAGACCCTTACCAGACGTCGATGTTTCTGCGCCTGAAGCCGATTGGTACCGACGGCTTCCCGCTGGGCTCCGACGAGCTGGGCCGGGATATGCTGTCGCGGCTGATTCTCGGCACCCGGCTGTCGCTGTTTATGGGGATTGTCCCGGTGGTCTTCGCCTTTTTCATCGGCGGAGCGATCGGCATCGTTGCCGGCTACGCGGGCGGCAAAACCAACACCATTATTATGCGCACCGTTGACGTGTTCTACGCCTTTCCCTCGGTGCTGCTGGCGATTGCGCTCTCCGGCGCGCTAGGCGCCGGCATTGGCAACGCGCTGCTGTCGTTGACGCTGGTTTTCGTCCCGCAGGTGGCGCGCATTGCCGAAAGCGTCACCGCCCAGGTGCGGCACATGGACTATATCGACGCCGCCCGGGCAACCGGGGCCAGCGCGCTGACCATCATCCGCGTTCAGGTGTTAGGCAACGTGCTGGGGCCGATCTTCGTCTTCTCAACCGGCTTAATTTCGGTCTGCATGATCCTCGCCTCCGGGCTCTCGTTCCTTGGGCTGGGCGTGCGTCCGCCCGAGCCGGAGTGGGGATTGATGCTCAACACGCTGCGCACGGCGATTTACACCCAGCCGTGGGTGGCGGCCCTGCCGGGATTGATGATTTTTATCACCTCCATTTCGTTCAATATCCTCGCCGACCGCCTGCGCGCGGCGATGGCGATCAAGGAGTAAACGATGCAACCTTTTGTCAATATTGACCTCGGCGGCCCGGCCCAGCCGCTGCTGCAGGTCAACAATCTGTTGAAGTACTTTCGCGCCGGCGGCGGGAAGGGACATGAAGTGGTGCAGGCGGTGGATGACGTCAGCTTTACGGTGGTCAAAGGCGAAACGCTGGGCGTCGTCGGAGAGTCGGGCTGCGGGAAATCAACCACCGCGCGGCTGCTGATGCAGCTCCTGAACCAGGATCGCGGGGAGCTGGTTTTCGACGGACTTGAGGTGGGATCGTCCCGCCTGCCGATGAAAGAGTACCGTCGCCAGGTGCAGATGGTGTTTCAGGATAGCTACGCCTCGCTCAACCCGCGAATGACCATGGAGGAGAGCATTGCCTTCGGCCAGCGCGTGCACGGGGTCAGCGCGAAGGAGGCCAGCGAGTACGCGCGCTATCTGCTGGCGCACGTGGGCCTTGAGCCGGGGCGCTTTGCCCACCGCTATCCGCACGAGCTTTCCGGCGGCCAGCGCCAGCGGGTGAATATTGCCCGCGCGCTGGCGATGAAGCCGCGGCTGGTGATCCTCGACGAAGCGGTCTCGGCGCTGGATAAATCGGTGGAGGCGCAGGTGCTGCAGTTGCTGCAGGAGCTGAAGCGCACGCTGGAGCTGACCTACGTATTTATCAGCCACGATCTGCACGTGGTGCGCTGGCTGTCGGATCGAATCCTGGTGATGTATCTCGGCGAGGTGGTGGAAATCGGGCCAGCGGAGCAGCTGTTTACCGCCTCGGCCCATCCCTATACCCGGGCGCTGCTGAGTTCGATGCCGTCAATGGACCCGAAAAACCGCACCCTGACCTCGCCGCTCAGCGGCGATCCGCCCAGCCCGATTTCCCCCCCGGCGGGCTGCCGCTTCCATACCCGCTGCCCGCACGCCAGAGCGGTCTGCGCCGAGGTGAAACCCGCCCTCGAAAGCGTGGGGGAGGGGCATCAAAGCGCCTGCCTGATGGCGCAGCCGGCGTCGCCCTGGCATCACGCTATCGCCGTACGGGAGGTACGCCATGTCGCATGAAGCCTTTGTTCATATCCGCGATCTGCGGGTTGAGTTCCGCCGCGACGGTCAGACGATCAATGCGGTCAACGGCGTCTCTTTTGATGTGCAAAAGGGCGAGGTGCTGGCGCTGATTGGCGAGTCCGGCTCCGGAAAAAGCGTGACCCTCAGAGCGCTGATGCGCCTGCATCCTCCCAAAAGCAGCGTCCTTTCCGGAACCCTGCGGGTGGATGGCGAAGCGGTGCTGGAGATGAGCGCTTCCCGGCTGCGGCGCTATCGCGGCGCGCGCTGCGCCATGATATTTCAGGAGCCGCTGCTGGCCTTCGATCCGGTGTATACCGTCGGGCAGCAGATCGTCGAAGGCCTGTGCCGCCATGAAGGGCTTTCGCGCCCGGCGGCAAGGGAGCGGGCGCTGGAGGCGCTGCGTCAGGTGCGCATTCCGAGCCCCGAGCGGCGGCTGGATGCCTATCCGCACGAGATGTCCGGCGGGATGCGCCAGCGGGCGATGATCGCCCTCGCGCTGTCGTGCAACCCGCAGCTGCTGCTGGCGGATGAACCGACCACCGCCCTCGATGCGACGGTGCAGATCCAGATCCTGATCCTGCTGCGCGAGCAGCAAAAGGAGCGCGGGCTGTCGATTATCTTTGTTACCCACGACATCGGCGCGGCGGTGGAGATTGCCGACCGCGTGGCGGTGATGTACGCCGGGCGCATCGTCGAAGAGGCGTCGATGGAGGATATTCTCTACCGTCCGCGCCACCCCTATACCCAGGTTCTGCTGGGCAGCCGCCCGAAAGAGGGGCTTAAAAAAGGCGATGCGCTGCGCTGCATCCCCGGCTCGCCGCCGGACTTAGCGCGCCTGCCGGCGGGCTGCGCGTTTGCCGACCGCTGCCCCCATGCGAGGGCGGTCTGCGGGCAAAGCCAGCCGGCGACGGAGCAGGCTGGCGAGCGCCACGTGGTGAGCTGCCATCGCTGGCGGGAGCTGGCCGCCAGCGTCGAGAGCCCGGCGCAGTACGCCAGAATCAAATAAGGAGACAAGCATGCAGGATGATATTCGCGCGTTTATGCCCTATCCGGCGCACCCGGTGCCGCACGCGCACGGCGGGCCGCTGAGCGGTATGACCTTTGCGGTAAAAGATCTGTTCGACGTGGCGGGCTACCCGACCGGCGGCGGCAATCCGCATCTGCTGGCGCTCTCGGGGATTAAAAGCCGCACCGCGCCGGTCGTGCAGAGGCTGCTGGATAGCGGCGCCCGCTTTATGGGTAAAACCCACACCAGCGAGCTGGCCTATTCGATGAGCGGCCACAACGTGCATTACGGCACCCCGCGCAACGGCGCGGCGCCGAATCATATTCCCGGCGGCTCCTCCTCGGGGTCGGCCTCGGCGGTCTCCAGTGCGGTCTGCGATTTTGCCCTCGGCACCGACACCGGTGGTTCGGTGCGCACGCCGGCGAGCTACTGCGGGCTGTTCGGCCTGCGGCCAACCCACGGGGGGATCTCCCTCGACGGCTGCCAGCCGCTGTGCGCCACCATGGACACCTGCGGCTTCTTTGCCCGCTCGGCGGAGGTCTTTCGCGCCGTCGCCGAATGCCTGCTCGGCGGCGAGCGCCCGGCGGTAGATGGCGTCAGGCTGGCCAGCCACGAGGCGCTGTTTTCGCGTCTGCCGCTGCGCAGCCAGCAGGCGCTGCTGCCGGTACGCCAGCGCCTGGGCCGCGCTTTTGGTGAAATCGCCTCGCTCAGCGCGCCGCTGCCGGACGTCGATGAGATCTATCTCGCCTTCCGCCAGATTCAGGGTTATGAAGCCTGGCAGGCGCAGGGAGAGACGATTGAGCGCTACGGGCTGCAGCTGGGGCCGGACGTGCGCGAGCGGTTCCTGTGGGGGAAAGCGGTGACGGCGGCGCAGTTCGACAGCGCCTGCCGGCAGCGGGCCCGCTTCAGCGCCTGGTGGGATCGGCAGCTGGGCGAGGCCATCTTAGTGCTGCCGACGGTGCCCGACGGCGCGCCGCTGCTGACGGCGCAGGCCGCTGAAATTGAGGCGGTGCGCCGCCTGTCGCACGATCTGTTGCTGATTTCCGTTATGACCCGGCGCCCGCAGGTGACGCTGCCGGTCGCCCTGGTGGGCGGCCTGCCGCTGGGTATTTCATTCCTGGGGCCGCGCGACAGCGATCGTCTGCTGGTGGGGCTGGCCGCCGCTTTTGTGCAAGGAGAAGACAATGAGCAGTGATGTCCTTTTTACCCCGGTCGCCGGGGTTGACGCCGGTCGGGTCAACGGCGAACGGCTGTGGGATTCGTTAATGGCGCTGGCGGAGATTGGCGCGACGCCGAAAGGCGGCTGCTGTCGTCTGACCTTAACCGATCTCGACAGGCAGGGGCGGGATCTGGTGATCGGCTGGGCGAAAGAGGCCGGGCTGAGCGTCACCGTTGATAAAATCGGCAACGTTTTTATGCGCCGGGAAGGGCGCAACCCGCAGCTGCCGCCGATCGTTTCCGGCAGCCATATCGATACCCAGCCCACCGGCGGCAAGTTTGACGGCAACTACGGCGTGCTGGCGGCGCTGGAGGTGGTGCGCACGCTGAACGACCTCGATATCGAAACCGAAGCGCCGATTGAGGTGGTGTTCTGGACCAACGAGGAGGGCTCGCGCTTTGTACCGGTGATGATGGGCTCCGGGGTCTTTGCCGGCGTGTTTGCGCTGGAAGATATCTATGCCGTGCAGGATGCGGAAGGGAAAACGGTGGGAGAAGAGCTGGCGCGCATTGGCTATATCGGCAGCCAGACGCCGGGGGATCGGCCGGTCGGCGCCTACTTTGAAGCGCATATTGAGCAGGGCCCGATCCTCGAAGCCGAAGAGAAGGTGATTGGCGTGGTGCAGGGCGTGCTGGGCATTCGCTGGTACGACTGCGTGGTCAGCGGCCAGGAGTCTCACGCCGGGCCGACGCCGATGCGCCTGCGCAAAGACGCCCTGCAGGTGGCAACCCACATTATGCAGGAGGTGGTGGCGATCGCCGGGCGCAGCGAAGAGGGGCGCGGGACCGTTGGCCGGGTGCAGGTCTATCCCAACAGCCGCAACGTGGTGCCGGGTGAAGTGACCTTCTCTATTGATATGCGCAATCTCAGCGACGCGCTGGTGGATGAGATGGACCGCCAGCTACGGGAGTTTATCGCCAAAATCGAACAGGAGAGCGGCCTCGCGGTGGCGCTGAAAGAGGTCAGCCACTATCCGGCCGCGCCGTTCCATCCTGATTGTCAGGCCGCGATTGCCGCCGCGGCGCAGCGGCTGGGCTATCCGGCCCGCGAGATCGTCTCCGGTGCCGGTCATGACGCGGTGTACATGAGCTATCTGGCGCCCACCGGCATGATTTTTATCCCCTGCAGGGACGGCATCAGCCATAACGAAATCGAGTACGCCTCGCCGGAACACGTCACCGCCGGCGCCAACGTGCTGCTGCAGGTGATGCTGCAGTACGCCCGGGCGCTATAGTCCTGCGCAACGGTAGCCCTTAGCCGGGCTACCCCATCTGCTCCAGCTGGCCGCACAGCACCTCAACCCCCTGCTCGATGGCGTCGGGGTTGATGGCGTGGAACCCCATACGAAAGAAGTTATCCGGCGGCGCGTCGCTGAGAAAATGGCGCGCGCCGGGCTCAATCAGCACTCCCGCATGGGCGGCGCGCCAGGTGAGCTGCTGGGTATTGATATGTTCCGGCGTCGCCAGCCAAAAGGCGTTGGCGTACTCGCTGCCGGGTATGATCCGGCACTCCGGGAGATGGTTCTGCAGGGCGCTATTGAGCCGATCCCAGCGCTGGGCCGAATCGTAATGGTAGCGCCGCAGGTGCGTTTCATAGTGCCCCTGGGCGAGGAAGTGCGCCATCTGATACTGAATATTGGTGGGCGGATGGCGATAGATCAGGCGCCGCAGCGCCCGCGCCTCGTCGATAAGATCCGGGTCGGCCACCATAAAGCCCAGGCGCAGCCCCGGCGACAGCGCCTTTGACAGGCTGCTGACGTACACCACCCGCCCGCTGCGATCGCTGGCCTTCAGCGCCGGCAGGGGGTTGAGCATAAAGTTACTCTCCGAATCGTAATCATCCTCAACGATCACCGCGTCGTGGCGCGCGGCGTACTCCAGCAGCTGGCTGCGCCGGGCCTTACTCATCGCCACGCCGGTGGGGACCTGGTGGCCGGGGGTCACGTAGTAGTAATCGCAGGGGGCGTCGTTGAGCACAATCCCTTCGTCATCCACCGGATGCGGCACGATGTCGGCATCCGCCAGCAGGAAGGTATTGATCGCCTCGCGAAAGCAGGGATTCTCCACGCCGACCCGGGTGGCGGAGGACATCAGCAGGCGGGTGAGCAGGTACAGCGCGTTCTGCGAACCGAGGGTGATCAGAATTTCATCCGCGGCGGCGACAATCCCGCGCTTCGGCAGCACCCGGGTGCGGATTTGCTCAATCAGCATCGGCACGTCCTGGTCAACGTGATCGACCACCCACGCCGGATCGCGCACGCCGCCGTGCAGCCAGTTGGCCGCCGAGCGCCAGGTGGCCAGCGGGAACTGGCGGGTATCCGGCTGGCCGTAGATAAACGGATAGCGGTAGTTCATCCAGCCGGCGGGTTTGAGGATCGACTCCTGCTGGCTGGGCGTCATCTGCAGCCGGGCGCCCCAGCGTGGTGCAGCGGCCTCGTCTTCCGGTGCACTCTGCACGGCGGCGCCGGCGGCGGGCTGCAGGTAGTCCGGGTGCAGATAGAACCCGCTGCGCGGCCGGCTGATGAGATAGCCTTCGTTGACCAGGCTTTCAAAAACCAGCGCCGTGGTATTGCGCGAGACCCGCAGCTGGCTGGCCAGCTGACGGCAGGAGGGGAGCGGGGTATCGGCGGCGAAGAAGCCGCTCAGAATGGCGTCAATCAGCGTCTCTCGCACCTGTTCCTGCAGCCCGCGATGCGGGTCGAAATCAACGTGTAAAAGGTGACGGATCATGCTCAGCTCCTTACGCAAATAGGGTATCGGGCATGCTGCAAACTCCATACCACCCTGAAAATGACTGACACATCTGCGCGGCGAATCTGGCTCTATCCAGAAATTGAAAACGCTCCCTACAGTAAGAAACCGTCTATCGGTCGTGGACCGGAACGTCCGTCGGCACATATTTTGCAAAACCTTTCCGTGTTCCGGAGTGAACCAGTCTGGCGAATTAATAAGGGGTAGATTGATGAACAAATCATTGGGTTCAGTTTGTCTGGGCGCCGTTATGGCAATGGCCTTTTCTTATCACGCAGCCGCTGCCGATCTGCCGGCAATCGAAAAAGCGGGCACCCTGAAGGTTGCGACCGAGGATGATTACGCGCCTTTTAACTTTATGAATAATGGCCAGGCGGATGGTTTTAACAAAGATATGCTCGATGAGTTACGCAAATACGCGAAATTCAACGTTGACCAGAGCATCCTGCCGTGGACCGGCCTGCTGGCGGCGGTTTCAACCGGCCAGTACGATATGGCCCTTACCGGCGCGGTGATTACCGACGACCGGCTGAAGGTGTTTGACTTCACTCCGCCGTGGGCGTCGGCCCAGCACTACTTCGTGAAACGCGCCGGGGACGACTCCCTCGACACCATCGCCGCCCTCAGCGGCAAAAAGGTTGGCCTGCAGGCCGGCAGCGCGCTGCTGGCGCGGCTGCCGGAGCTGAAAGCGATGCTGGAGAAAACCGGCGGCAAGCTTGGGCCAGTGGTGGAGTATCCCTCCTATCCGGAAGCCTATGCCGATCTCGCCAACAAGCGCCTTGACTACGTAATTAACGTGGTGATTTCGGTAAACGACCTGGCGAAGTCGAAGCCTAAGGTCTTTGCCAAAGGGCTGGCGGTGTCCGGTCCGGGCTATATGGCGTGGCCTATTCCTAAAAACTCACCGCAGCTTTTGGCCTATATGACCAAATTTATCAACCATATGCGTGAAACGGGGCGTCTGGCCGAGCTGCAGAAAAAATGGTTTGGCGAGACCTACGATAACCTCCCTACGGAGGCGATAACCAGTCCTGAGCAGTTCCATAAGCTGGCGGGTCTGTAACACGTCGCGGCGGGCAACCGCCGCCTGTTGATGCGAAGGAGGGCAACATGGATGCAATTTCCTGGCAGTTATTGATTGAAGGCGCGTGGACGACCCTCTGGATTTCGGCCATCGCCATCGCCCTCGGGGTGGTGATTGGCCTGCTGATCGCCCTGGTGCGGATGATGCGAATTCCGCTTGTCGATCAGCTGCTGGTCGTCTATATCAGCCTCGCCCGCGCCACGCCGCTGGTGACGCTGGTGCTGTTTCTGTTCCTTTCGCTACCGACGATGGGGATTAACCTCGATAAGAACCTGTCGGCAATCGCGGCGCTGACGCTGAATACCTCGGCCTTTAACGCCGAGATCTGGCGCAACGCGTTTCGCACTTTCCCCCGCGACCAGCGCGAGGCCGCCGAGTCCGTCGGCATGCGGCGCTGGACCTACTTCCGCTACATCATGCTGCCGCAAATGTGGATCGAGAGCCTGCCGGCGCTGGTGAACGAAATGTCCTTTCTGATCAAAGGCAGCCCGGCGATTGCGGTGATTGGGGTGGTGGACTTAACCCGCGTCACAAACCGTATCTCCTCGGTGACCTACGAACCTTTATCGCCGATCCTCGCCGCGGGGCTGCTGTATGTGGTCATTATCGGGCTGCTGCTGAAGCTGCAGAGTATGGCGGAACGCAAAGCTAAACGCCTGGCGCGCTAAAACAGGAGATCCTATGAATCAGTGGGCCGTTATCTGGTCGGTGCGCGAGAGCTTTATTGCCGGTTTGCTTGCCACCCTTGAACTCTTTATCATCGCGGCGCTGGCCGGTTTATTTATCGGGATTGCGCTGTGCTATCTCAGCGAATATCAGAAGAAGTTCCTTAACCGGCTCATTATCGGCTTCGTCAGCCTGATGCGGGCCATTCCTTTTTTAATTCTCGCCTATCTGCTTTATTACGGACTGCCGGAAATCGGTATTAGCCTCGAGGCCTGGACGGCGGGGCTGGTGGCGCTGATTATTTATCACGGCGCCTATTTCTTTGAAATACTGCGCAGCCAGCGGCGGGTCTTCTCCAGCGGCTATATTGAGGCGGCGGTGGCCCAGGGCTTTTCGCGCTACAAAATATTTACCCGCATTATTCTGCCCAATATCGTTTCATCATCGCTGCCGCTGATGGGCAACCAGCTGATTATTTGCCTGAAAGATACCGCGTTTCTGAGCATTATCACCGTCCAGGAAATTACCGCCGCCGCCAACAGCGTCCAGGCGACCTGGTTTATCCCGTTTAACGCGTTTATCGTCGCCATTGCGCTCTACTGGGCGATCGGCATTCTGCTGGAGCTGCTGATTAAGCGGCTGAGCGCCTGGGGAGCGAAAAGAGGAATGAGCCATGCCTGATTCAACCGCTGTCAGCATTAAAAACGTCTCCAAACAGTTCGATAATATTGAAGTGCTCCGCGACATCAACCTGACGGTTGAAAAAGGCTCGGTGGTCAGCATTCTGGGGTCGTCGGGCTCCGGAAAATCGACGCTGCTGCGCTGCATGAACTGGCTGGAGCAGCCGGATCGCGGCGAGATCCATATCGGCGGCCTGCGCCTCGGGGTCGATGAACGCAGCGGCCGGGCGATGTCCCACCGCCAGCTGTCGAAGGTGCGAGAGCGGGTGGGCATGGTCTTCCAGAGCTTTAACCTGTGGCCGCACCTGACCGTGCAGCAGAACGTCAGCGAAGCCCTGCTGCACGTGAAGGGCATGAAGCGCGGCGAAGCCAACGAGATAGCCCTGCGCCAGCTGGAGAAGGTTGGCATGGCGCACAAGGCCGACGCCTGGCCGATCACCCTCTCCGGCGGGCAGAAGCAGCGGGTGGCGATTGCCCGCTCGCTGGCCATGTCGCCGGAGGTGATCCTGTTCGATGAACCGACGTCGGCGCTGGATCCCGAGCTGGTCAACGAAGTGCTGGGGGTGATGAAAGCGCTGGCGGCCGAGGGCTACACCATGGTGGTGGTGACCCACGAGATGGACTTTGCCCGCCAGGTCTCCGACGAGGTGGTGTTTCTGGATAAGGGGCTGCTGATCGAGAAAGCGCCGCCGGAGAAGTTCTTCACTAACCCGGACTCCGAGCGGGTGCGGCAGTTTTTGCAGAGCAGCCGCTAGTGCTAAAAAGCCCGGTCGGCTGGCCGACCGGGCTTTCTTAATACGCTGCTTTAATCGCGATCGATGGCGAACGGCTGCCAGGCCTGACGTACCGGCATCACCTCCACGCGGTTGATATTCATATGATCCGGCAGGGTGGCGATATAGAACATCTGTCCGGCAATATCCTGCGCGCTCAGCGGCGTGGTGCCGCGATAGAGGTTATCGGATGCCGCCTGGTCACCTTTGGTGCGTACCAGGGTGAATTCGGTCTCGGCGATCCCCGGCGCGAGGTCGGTGACCCGCACCCCGGTCCCCAGCAGGTCGCAGCGCAGGTTGTAGCTGAACTGCTTCACGAACGCCTTGCTTGCGCCGTAGACGTGGCTGCCCGGATAGGGCCACTGGCCGGCGATCGAGCCGATGTTGATAATCGAGGCCCCGGCGCCGTGCTTAATCAGCGTCGGCAGCAGCGCGTGGGTGACGTTGACCAGCCCGGTGACGTTGGTATCGATCATCGTTTTCCAGTCCTGCAGGTCAACCTTTTGCGCCGGCTGCGGCGCCAGCGCCAGCCCGGCGTTGTTAATCAAGGTTTTGATATCGGCGAAGGCCGCCGGCAGCGCGGCCACCGCCGCCGCCACCGCGTCGCCGTCGCGCACGTCGAGCTCGATAATATGCACCGGCACCTTTTGGCTCAGCGCATCCTTCAGCTTCTCCAGCCGCGCCAGACGGCGGCCGCTGAGCACCAGCGACCAGCCCGCCTCGGCAAAAACCTGCGCCGCCGCTTCGCCAAAACCCGAGGTTGCCCCGGTAATAAATACCACGTTGTTGGTCGTCATTTCATTCTCCTGTGTGCCTGGTTCACCCACTATAAAAACCGGCGGCGGGCGCGCACAGGGCCAGTCGTCATGCGGCGATGTGACACCGTGTCACAACGCCTGCCGCGCACTGGCTCTATCCCTTTTTTGCCAATGCGCCCAATGATAGTGACAACAACAACGCCATCAGAGGGGCAGGGTATGAAGCTGGCACTACAAGACGATGTATCGGTAAGCAACGATGACGTACGCCAACTGGATCGCGCTTACGTATTTCACTCATGGTCGATGCAGGGCAATTTGAACCCGCTGGTGATTGCCGGAGCCAAAGGCTGCGAGCTGTGGGATTACGAAGGTAAAACGTACCTTGATTTCAGCAGCCAGCTGGTCAACGTCAATATCGGCTATCAGCATCCTCGGGTGCTGGCGGCGATGAAGGCGCAGCTGGAGGAGCTGGTGACCATCGCGCCGGCTACCGCCAACCTCGCGCGCGGCGAAGCGGCGAAGCGGATCGTTGAGCTGGCGCCGGAAGGCTTTAGCAAGGTGTTCTTCACCAACGCCGGCGCGGACGCCAACGAAAATGCGATCCGCATGGCGCGGCTGTATACCGGGCGCGATAAGGTGCTCTCCGCCTACCGCTCCTATCACGGCAATACCGGCAGCGCGATTGCCGCCACCGGCGACTGGCGCCGGGTGCCGAACGAGTATTCGCGCGGCCACGTTCACTTCTTCAACCCGTACCTCTACCGCAGCGAATTCAATGCCGCCAGCGAAGAGGAGGAGTGCCAGCGCGCGCTGGCGCACCTGCGCAGAATGATCGAGTGCGAAGGTCCCGGCGCGATTGCCGCGATCCTGCTGGAGTCTATTCCGGGCACCGCCGGGATCCTCGTGCCGCCGGATGGCTATATGCAGGGCGTGAGGGCGCTGGCCGACGAGTTTGGCATCGTGCTGATCCTCGATGAAGTGATGGCCGGCTTTGGCCGCACCGGCAGCTGGTTTGCCTTTGAGCAGGATGGGATTGTGCCGGATCTGGTGACCTTCGCCAAAGGGGTTAACGCCGGCTACGTGCCCGCGGGTGGGGTGCTGATTAGCGAGCCGATCGCCCGCCACTTTGACGACCACTTCTTTGCCGGCGGTCTGACCTACTCCGGCCACCCGCTGGCGATGGCGGCTATCGTGGCCACTATCGACGCGATGAAAGAGGAAAAGATCGTCGAAAACGCGGCGACGATTGGCAACGGCGTGCTGCGCGAGGGGCTGGAGGCGCTGGCACAGAAGCACGCTATCATCGGCGAGGTGCGCGGGCGTGGGCTGTTCCAGGCGCTGGAGCTGGTCAGCAGCCGCGCGCGGAAAACGCCGCTGGCGGCCTCCGATATGGCGGCGATCAAGGGCGCATTAACCGAGGCCGGCCTGCTGGCCTTCGTGGTGGAAAACCGCATCCACGTGGTGCCGCCGTGCACCATCAGCGCGGAGCAGGTCGCCAAGGGGCTGGCTATTTTTGACGCGGTATTCGCCCGGTTTGCCGCTCTGGCGGAGTAGAACAGACGCCGCGGCCGCTTCCCGGATAAGGCATTTACGCCGGGTGCGGCCCGCGGTTCGAAAACCTCAGCTCATCCGATGCTCGCCGTTAACCAGCGCTTCGCGGTCGAAGAAGCGCTGGATCGTCCCTTCAGCCATAAACGCCGCCCGGTCCGACATATGGGCCACCACGTCGGCGTCGTGGCTCACCAGCAGGTAGGTCATACCGTGCTCCTGCTTCAGCCGGTTCAGCAGGTTGAGGATCTCCGCCTGTACCGACATATCCAGCGCCGATGTCGGCTCATCCAGCAGCAGAATCTGCGGGCGTAGCAGCAGCGCGCGGGCAATCGCCACGCGCTGGCGCTGGCCGCCGGAAAGCTGGTGCGGATAGCGACGTGCGGCGTCGGCGGGCAGCCCTACCTGCTCCAGCGCGGTGGTGACCCGCTGCGCAATATCGCTGATGCCGTGAATCTCCAGCGGCTCGGCGAGGGTGCGCCACAGGGTATGGTTTGGATGCAGCGAGGCGTAGGGGTCCTGAAACACCATCTGCACGTTGCGCCGCAGCTGACCCTGGAAACGAACGCCCGGCGTAATGGCCTTGCCGAACAGCGCCACCTCGCCGCTCCAGTCGCGCTGCAGGCCGCCGAGTACCCGCAAAATGGTGGATTTTCCGCAGCCGGAAGCGCCGATCAGGCTGAAGGTTTCTCCGGCGTCAACGCTGAAGCTGGCGGCGGAAACCGCCGTTTTAGCGCCGAAAATTACCCGTAACGCCGCGAGATTAACGACCGTCATGCGTCGCCTCCGTAAAAGATTGATTTCTGTCGAGGGTCGGCAGCATCCGGCCGTAGGTCTGCGCGTCGGGACGGCAGGTCCACAGCGTGCGGGTATAGGGGTGGGTGGCCGCAGGCAGGTCGCGCGCCGCCATCCCGTCGACCTGCGCCCCCTGATACATCACCAGCACCCGATGGCAGTGTTCGGCGACCAGCGGCAGATCGTGGCTGATCAGCAGCATCGCCATCTGCCGCTGCTCGCACTGTTCGACCAGCAGCTCGAGGATCTGGTTGCGCAGGCGGGCGTCGAGGGCCGAGGTGGGCTCATCGGCAATCAGCACCTTCGGGTTATTAAGGAGCGCAAGGGCGATCATCACCCGCTGGCCCATGCCGCCGGAGAGCTCCCCCGGATAGCGGGCCAGCACCGGTAAATCGAGGCCCACGGCGGCCACGGCGGCTTTCACCGCCTCCAGCCGCTGGCGGCGGTTCAGGCGCTGGTGGAGCGTAAGCGCCTCCTCCAGCTGTGCCTGAATGCTGAGCACCGGGTTTAGCGCATAGCGCGGGTCCTGCAGCACCATCGCCATATCGTTGCCGCGCAGCGCGCGCCAGCCGCGGCTGCTGAGGGTGAGCGCGTCGCGGCCCAGCACGTTGAGCGCGCCGGCGCTGACCACGCCCGGCCTGCGCACCAGCCCCATCAGGGCGCGGGCGGTCATCGATTTCCCGGATCCCGACTCGCCCACCAGCGCCAGGCGTTCGTTGCCGAGCGTAAAGCTTAAATCGTTCACCACCCGGGCGCCGGGGTAATCAATGGAGAGCCCCTGGACGTTGAGTCGGATATCAGTCATGTTGCGGCTCCAGAACGTCGCGCAGGCCGTCGCCCAGCAGGTTAAACGCCAGGCTGGCGATCAGGATCGCCGCCCCGGGCGCGGCGGCGATCCACCACTGGTCGAAAATCACCTGCATCCCATCGGCGATCATCGCCCCCCATTCCGCCATCGGCGGGCGGGCGCCGAGGCCGAGAAAGCCCAGTCCGGCGGCGGCGAGGATGATGCCCGCCAGATCCAGCGCCAGGCGCACGATGGCCGAAGGCAGGCACAGCGGGAGAATATGGCCCATCAGCAGCCTCCGGCCGCCAATGCCCATCATTTCCGCCGCCGCCAGGTAGTCGCTGTGGCGCAGGCGCTGAATTTCGCTCCGCGCCTGGCGGGCGTAGGCCGGCCAGGCGGTGAGCGCCAGCGCCAGCGCGCCGTTAACCAGCCCCGGGCCGAGCATGGCGACAAAGGCGAAGGCCAGAATCAGCCGCGGCATCGACATCACCACATCGGTAAAGCGCATCAGCCCGCGCTCCAGCCAGCCGCCGTAGTAGCCGGAGAGAATACCCACCAGCAGGCCGGCGGGAAGGGTGATCAGGGTGACCAGCGCCACCAGCCCCAGCGCCGGCCGGGTGCCGTAAATCAGGCGCGAAAGCAGGTCGCGGCCGTAGCTGTCGGTGCCGAGCCAGTGTTGGGCGCTCGGCCCCTGAAGGCGGGCGGCGGCATCCTGCCAGTTGGGGTCCAGCGGCGCCAGCCACGGCGCGAACAGCGCCACCAGCACCAGCAGCAGAATAATCACCAGCCCGCAGAAGGCGGCGGGGGAGCGGCGCAGGCGGCGTAAAAACAACCAGGTCGGCATCAGCGCACCCTCGGGTCGGTTAACCGTACTAGCAGGTCGGTTAGGTTATTAATCAGGACGAAGCTGGCGCCAATCAGCAGCGTGCCGCCCATGATCGCCGTGGTGTCGCCGGCAAACAGCGCGGTGGTGAGATAGCGCCCGATTCCCGGCCACGAGAAGACGGTTTCGGTGAGCACCGCGCCTTCCAGCATGGCGGTCCAGGCCAGAGCTATGACCGTCAGCAGGGTGCCGCGAATATTGGGCAGCACGTGGCGAAAGAGGATCGTCATTTCGCCGGCCCCTTTGGCGCGCGCCAGCAGGACGTACTCTTTGTTCATCTCGCTCAGGCAGGCGGATCGCGTCAGGCGGGTGATGCTGGCCAGCGAGTAGTAGGCCAGCAGCAGCACCGGCAGCAGCAGGTGGCCGACGGCATTTTTAAACGCCTCTCTATCACCGGACAGCCAGGTGTCAATCAGCGCAAACCCGGTGCGCGGCTCGACGCTGTACTGATAGATATCGTCCAGCCGCCCGGGGCCAGGCGTCCACTGCAGCCTGGCGTAGAACAGCGCCAGCATCAGCAGGCCGAGCCAAAAAATCGGCACCGAGTTGCCGAGCAGGGTAAAGGTGCGTACCGCCAGGTCCCACGGCGAGCCGACGTAGCGGGCGCAGAGCACGCCGGCAATGACGCCAAGCAGGGCGCCAATAATCAGCGCCAGCGTCGCCAGTTCGAGCGTCGCCGGGAAGGTGGAGAGCAGGTCGTGAAGCACCGGCTGGCCGGTCGCACTGGCGGTGCCAAGATCGCCGTGCGCGAGCCGGGTCAGATAGTGCCAGAACTGGACCGGCAGCGGCCGGTCAAGGCCGAGCTGATGGCGTACCTGATCGTAGGTGGACTGGCTGGCGTGGTCGCCGACGATTTGCAAAACCCGGTCAACCGGCGACAGCGCCGAGAGCGCGAAGGTCACCAGCAGCAGGCCGAGCAGAGTCAGCGCCAGGGTCAGCAGCCCCTGAAATAGCGCGAGCAGAGGGCGCTTTGCGCGCCGCTCCGCTCCGGTGGGTGAAACAGCAGACATGGTTATTCCGTAGGTAAAGAGTGCAGTGTAACCGTTGCGGGTAAAATCCCCGGACCGCGGCGTAACGCCGGATCCGGGTGACTAAAATATCGCTATTTGCTGACCCGATCGTACCAGACCATATCGGCGTTCAGCCCCTGCTGGTAACCCTTGACGTTGTCGCGAACCACGATCTGCGTTTTTCCCTGATCGACAAACACGTACGGCGAGCTGCGCTGCAGCTCTTCCTGCATCTGTTTATACAGTCCGAGGCGTTTGGCGGCATCCGGCTCGGCCACCGCCGCGAGGGTGGCTTTATTCAGCTCCGGGATTTGCCAGCCGTTAAGACCGGCCACGGTGCTCGACTTCCCGTCGTTGTAAGCAAAGGCGCTGGCGTTGGAGTGGGCGTCGAAGTAGTCGGGGATCCACAGGCGAATCGCCGCCTGATGCTGCTTCGCCCGCACCCGGGCGTACACCTGGCTGCCGGCCGCCGGCAGTAGGTCGATCTTCACGCCGCCCTGGGCGAAGCTGGCCTGCATGGACTGGGCGATAGTGATAAACGGCGGTTTGTTTTCGACATCGAGGGTGAAGTGGGCGTCTTTAATTCCGGCTTTGGCGAGGATCGCTTTGGCCTTCGCCGGGTCGAATTTAAACGGATTGTTGTCCAGCGCCCCCGGCAGACCCACCGGCAGGAAGCTCTGATGGACGAAATACTGGCCTTTGAGCAGGTCCTTCGTGATGCCGTCGTAATCCACCAGCCAGCGCGCGGCCTCCCACAGCGCCGGGTTTTTCAGCAGCGGGTTGGCGGCGTTGCCGGTGTTAAACGCCAGGTAGTTCTGTTCCGCCGACGGAATGCTCAGCACCTTCACGCCGGGCTTGCCCTGCAGGGCGGCAATCTGATCGGCGCCCAGGTCGCGCGCCACGTCGGCGTCACCCTGCTGGATCAGCAGGCGGCGGGAGGCCGGATCGGGCACGTTTTTGATGATGATGCTTTTCAGCTTCGGCGCGCCGGTGGGCGAGCTGTCGTTAGCCTCCAGCACGATGGCCTGATGCGGCTGGTAAACGCGCATTTTAAAGGCCCCGCTGCCCGCCGAGTGCATCTTCAGCCAGCCGTTGCCGAAATCGTTATCTTTGGCATTCGGCGCCACCAGCTTTTCATCGACGATAGAGGCGATAGGCGTGGAGAGAATATTCAGCGCCACCGCCGGACTCACCTCGGCGGTCCAGTGCAGCACCAGCGTGTGGTCATCCACCTTTTTCAGCTGGCCGGCAATGTTGTCCGCCTGCCAGCCGAGGACGTTGAGGATAAAGGCCGGGGATTTATTCAGGGTCACCGCGCGGGTGTAGGAGAAGATAATATCTTCCGGGCGTACCGGGTTGCCGGAGGCGAACTTCGCCTCGGGCTTGAGCTTCACGGTCAGCGTTTTCGCCGCCGGGTCCGCCTGCCAGCTTTCGGCCAGAACGGGGGTGATTTTTTCAGGGTTGTCGCGGTCCGGCTGCACCAGACGCTGGTAGAGGCTCGGTACCGTTTGAATGCTGGAGAGTTCGTTGGCTTCCGCCGGGTCGAGGCTAACGATGTCGTCGAGGCCCTGGGCAACCACCAGGGTGGTTGGCGGCGTGGCGGCATGGACGGCGGCGGATAGCGCGGTCAGCACCAGTAATGACAGCAGTTTTTTAGTCATGAGCAATCCCTGAAAAATGATGTTTTGATTATTTATGTGCCGCTAAATTAGGCCCCTTCACCAAAGGCGTAAAGTCAAAATGCGGATAAGCTTATGCTTAAAAAGCATAATCAATATCATCGGGCGATGAGTGAAAAGTTACGCCGCCGGCTTTCTGCGCGCCGCGCTTCTTGATATAACAATTTGATCACAATTTAACGGAACGTGAAAATGCCGGAAATCAATCAGTATGGCCAGCAGGTGAACGATGTGGTCGTTGGCTGGCAGGGCGCCAGCGTGCTAAAGCGCAGCGCGTTAACGGGACGCTATTGCCGGCTTGAGCCGCTGGATACCCGGCGACACGCCGCCGATCTGTTTGCCGCCTACGCCCTGGGCGACGGCAGCGACTGGACCTGGCTTGCCAGCACGCGCCCCGAAACCGTTGAGGCTACCGCGCACTGGGTGGCAGGCAAAGTCGGCGACGACGCGCTGGTCCCCTTTGCGGTTATCGATCTCGGCTCAGGCCAGGCGGTGGGGCTGGTGAGCTTTATGGCGATTGAGCAGGCGATGGGCTCGGTGGAGATCGGCCACGTCACCTGGTCGCGAAAGATGAAAAATACCCCGCTGGGCACCGAGGCGGTTTGGCTGCTGCTGAAGTACGCGTTTGCCGCCGGCTACCGGCGCCTGGAGTGGAAGTGCGACTCGATGAATATCGCCTCCCGCCGGGCCGCCGAGCGGCTGGGTTTTACCTGGGAGGGACGCCTGCGCCAGAAGATGGTGCGCAAGGCGCGCAGCCGCGACAGCGACATGCTGTCGATTATCGACGGCGAATGGCCGCAGCGCGACGCCGAACTGCGGGCGTGGCTGGCGGCGGACAACTTCGATGCCGAGGGGCGGCAGATAAAGCGGCTGGATGAGTTCCGGGAAGCAATCTCCCCCGCCTGAATAACCGGAGGGGGAGGCGCGTAGCGGGCGGCGTCAAAGGGCTGACGCGGTCGAAGAGGCGGCGTGGTTTACCAGCAGATAAATCCACCGTCGACCACCAGGTCGACGCCGGTGCAGAATGACGCGGCGTCGCTGGCGAGGAACAGCGCCGGGCCCGCCATCTCCTCAACTTTCGCCATCCGCTGAATCGGCGTCTGGCTTTCGAATTCGCGGGTCTGATGGACCATCTCCGGGCGGGTGTTCATCGGCGTGGCGGTATAGCCGGGGCTGATGGAGTTCACGCGGATCCCCTTGCCGACCCACTCCATCGCCAGGCTTTTTGACAGATGGATGACGCCCGCTTTAGAGCTGTTGTAATGCGCCTGCTCAAGGCCGCGGTTAACGATAATGCCGGACATGGAGGCGATATTAATGATCGAGCCGCCGCCGGATTCCAGCATCAGCTCCGCCTCGGCTTTACAGGAGTTCCACACCCCGGTGAGGTTGATATCAATCACCCGCTGCCACTGCTCGGTTTCCATCTCCAGGGCCGGGTTGGCGTTGGCGATACCGGCGGCGTTCACGGCGATATCCAGGCGGCCGAAGCGGCTTTTCGCCAGCGCGACGGCGGCGCGGAGATCGCCGAGCTGGCGCACGTCCCCGGTATACAGGCAGGCCTGGCCGCCGATGGCTTCGATGTTATTCACGGTCTCGGTGAGGCCGCCGTCTTCCCGCAGATCGAAGCACAGGACCCGCGCACCGGCGCTGGCCAGCCCGTAAGCAATGGTCTGGCCGATCCCGCTGCCCGCGCCGGTGACGAAGGCGACGCGTCCCTGTAGATTAAACAGCTGTTGAGCAAAATCTTTGGCGATCATAGTCGTTACTCTGTTAATGAATATTCCGTGGCCCGGCGCGGTATCCGGACCATCCGTAGTGAAGCCTCGCTGCCCGACATTCCCCCGCGGGGATCAGGACATAATCAGGCCGCCGTCGATGTTAATCGTTTGTCCGGTGAGGTAGCGCGCGTCGTCGGAGGCGAGAAACGCCACCAGCCCGGCGACATCTTCCGGTTTCCCCGCGCGCTTCATTGGAATACCTTCAACCCACTCCGCCATCAGCTCGCCTTTGGCGTAGCGCTTGCTATCGCTGCTGAGGATTTCTCCCCACACGCGGTCGTTGTAGTCCCACATTTCGCTCTCGATAATCCCGGGGCAGAAGGCGTTAACGGTGATATTCCACGGCGCCAGCTCGTGGGCGAGGCTTTGGGTGATCCCGATCACGCCCATCTTGCTGGCGGCGTAGTGCGGGGTGTAGATAAAGCCCTGGCGGCCCTGGCCCGAAGAGGTATTAATCAGGCTGCCGTGGTTCTGCTTGACCATGTACTTAGCCGCTTCGCGGCAGCACAGCCAGACGCCGGTGGTGTTGACCGCCAGCACCTTCTCAAAATCGGCCTTTGGCATACGGTCGAAGTAGTCGATAGTGATTACCCCGGCATTTTGAATGGAGACGTCAATGGTGCCAAAGCGCGCGGCGGCCTGCTCATACAGAGACTGAACCTGGGCCTCGTCGGTGACGTCGACCTCGAGGGAGAGAATCTCCGCCTGGTAGCGCTGGCGCAGGGTTTCCGCGGTTTCATGGACGCGAGCGGCGTTAGAGACCATCACCAGCCTGGCGCCATCGCGCGCAAAGCGCTCGGCGATCCCCGCGCCAATGCCGCGGCAGGCTCCGGTAATAACAATCGTTTTGTTGTGAAAATTTCTGTTCATATTAGTTTCCCTTTAGCGAGGCCGGGCGGGCGACGCCCGGCGCAATGAGTGTTGTCCGTCGGCGTATTAGCTGGAGGCGGCGCCGCCGGGCAGCGCTGCGGCCTGCTTCTCTTCGTGACGACGCATCAGGATGACTTTGTTCTGCAGCTTTTGCTGGAACTGGTCAACGACGACGGCGGTCACAATGACCACGCCTTTAATGACCATCTGCCAGAAATCGCTGACCCCCATCATGACCATGCCGTCGGCGAGGAACACGATAACGAAGGCACCAATAATCGAGCCGGTGACCCGACCCCGGCCGCCCGCCAGCGCCGTGCCGCCGAGCACGGTGGCGCCGATGGCGTCCATTTCAAACATGTTGCCGGTCATCGGGTGGGCGGTTTGCAGCTGGGAGGCGACGATCAGCCCAACGAAGGCGGCGCAGAGGCCGGAGAAGGCGTAGACGAAGATCTTCGCCTTCACGATAGGCACCCCGGCGAGGCGCGCCGCGGACTCGTTGCCGCCGATCGCGTAGATGTAGCGACCCAGCGGCGTTTTGGTCGTCAGCCAGTAGCCGAGCACGAGGAAGGCGATCATCAGCCAGATGGGCAGATAAATCCCGAGCACGGTGCCGGAGCCGAGGATCGAGAAGCCGGTATTCCCCAGCGCTTCCATGCCGTTGAGGTTAGGGTAGGTGCTGCCGTCGTTAAACAGCAGCGCAGAGCCGCGGGCGACGTACATCATGCCGAGCGTGCAGATAAAAGGCGCCACGCCAAAGCGGGTGATCACGGCGCCGTTAATAAAGCCGACCAGGATGCCAAAAATGGCCACGCAGAGGATCACTTCGGGGACGTTAAAGAAGATAACGCTGCCGTTCCACAGGGGCAGCCCGTTGGTCAGCAGGGCGCCGGCGACCATGCCGCAGATCCCGGCGACGGCTCCGACCGAGAGGTCGATACCGCCGGTGAGGATCACCAGCGTCATCCCAATGGCCAGCAGGCCGGTAATCGCCACGTGCTGGGTCATGATCAGCAGGTTAGAGGCGGTCAGGAAATTCGGTACCATCACGCTGAAGAATGCAATAACCAGCAGCAGAGCGATAAACGTTCTGGCCTTCAGCAGGTACATATAAATCATATATTTCTGGTTCATGATGGTTTCCAGCCTGATTAATCTTGGGGTGTTGAAGCCGCGATAAGCTTTTCGCGGGTAACCGCATGGCGCGGCAAATCGGCGGTAATACGGCCATCGGCCATCACCAGAATGCGGTCGGCCAGGGCCATAACCTCATCCAGCTCCGAGGAGGAGAACATGACGGCCAGCCCCTGATGCGCCATTTTGCCGATCAGGTGATAGACGTCCGTTTTAGCGCCGACGTCAATCCCGCGGGTGGGTTCATCGAGGAACACCACCTGCGGCTGCGTCATCAGCGCTTTACCCAGCACGACCTTCTGCTGGTTGCCGCCGCTCAGGGAGGTAATGGGCAGCTCGGGGTCGCTGACCTTGATGGCGAGCTGGCGGATCATCTCCTTCACGCTGGCGCTCTCTTTCTGCGGATTCAGCCACTTCCACGCCCGTCTAAAGCCCTGCAGGCTAAAGTCAGAGAGCGTCATGTTGGACTGAATGGACATCATCTGCACCACGCCTTCGCCCTGGCGGTCTTCCGGTACCAGCGCCAGCCCCTTTTTTAAGCGGGTTTGAAAGTGGGCTTTGCCGATATTCTCGCCGTTGAGATGGACGCTGCCGGTCTGGCAGGTCATCAGGCCGATCAGCCCCTTAAACAGCTCGGTGCGCCCGGCGCCCAGCAGGCCATAGATGCCGATGACTTCGCCTTTATTGAGCGTGAAGGTCACGTCGTTAAGCTTGTAGCCGCCGCTGTGATGCAGCGCGGTCAGGCCCTCGACGGCAAGCACCGCCTCGCCCTGCGGCGCCGGCTGATAGTCGAAGTGCTTTTTCTTATCCCCGACCATCTGCTCAATGATCCAGGGAATGCTGGCGTCGCCGACGGTGCGTTCGCTGATAAAGCGGCCGTCGCGGAAAATAGTGATGTGGTCGCCAATCTCCATCAGCTCTTCCAGGCGATGGGAGATATAAATAATGGTGACGCCGCGTCGTTTTAGCTGCTCAATAACGTTAAACAGGACCTTAACTTCCGACTGGCTGAGTGCCGAAGTGGGCTCATCCATAATCAGCACCCGGGTATCCTTTGACAGCGCGCGGGCGATTTCCACCAGCTGCTGATGGCCGATCCCCAGCTCGCCCAGCGGGGTGTAGGGGTCGACATCAAGCTCCAGTCTTTCCAGCAGCGATTTCGCCAGTTCGTACTGATATTTTTCGTTAATTCGGCCTTTCTGGAAAAATTCGTTAGCCATGAAAATATTATCCATGACGTTCATATTGGGGAATAAATTAAGCTCCTGGAAAATAATGCTGATCCCCTGACGTTCGGCCTGGTGAGTTGAGCTTAATGAAACTTCGGCACCGTCGAGAATAATCTGTCCGGAGGAGGGCGTTTCGACACCGGCAAGCATTTTCATCATGGTGGATTTACCCGCACCATTTTCTCCGATCAGAACGTTTACTTTATTTCGATATACCCGGTAATTAACGTTATCTAAGGCGATAACCCCCGGATAAACGCGGGACAGCTCGCGCGTTTCGATAATAACTTCAGATTCGACTGGTTGGGGAGCGACGATGGGTTGCGACGGCATCTTATTGTCCTCCGGAGCGTACGATTTTTGCTGGCGTAATGTCGGGAACCGTTTGCGGAATATCCCAGGCGGAGAAGACGCCATATACCTGGATCGTTTCGCCGCTTTTTACCTGCGCGGTCTGGATCATTTTCAGCGCCTGTTCATTAATGGCCCGGCCGTATTCACCAAACAGCACCTGGTCATTAAAATCCTGATAGCTGGTGCCTTTATAGCCATCGCGCAGCTGGGTGCCGCGAAGCGTCGGGCCAATCTGCACCACTACCGGGCCGGCGGCGCTATCTGCAACCGTCATTTTGCCGCTGCGGGAGGTGGCGTCGATTTTGCCGATTTTACCCGCTACCGTGACGTAAAAAATGCACGGGTTCTCCTCCTGAGAGCGGTAGCCCAGAGCCTGACAGGCGCTGTCGAAATCTTTAGCGGCGCGCAGGGCGGCCATCAGTTCGCTGACCGGACGGGCCTGCGCCACAACCTGCGGCACGATGTTGTTCTGCCAGGTTTGATCGATATTTGCCATGTGCGGATTGGGCGGGGATTTAAGATCGGCTAGCTCCTGCTGGGAGACGATACGACAGCCCCCGAGAGTAAGAACGGCCAGTGCCAGCCAGGTTTTTTTGTACATATCACTCTCCTACGCGCCCCCGAAGGGGCGCAACAACCCGAACTCAGGATTTGATGTTGAAGTCCTGAACTTTATCTGCGTTATCTTTGGTTATCAGAATGCCGCGGAACATGACGCGCTGCTTGGCGGGCTTGACGCCTTTTTGCAGGTAGTTATCGAGGTCGGTAACGCCCTGCGCCGCAATCGACTGGGCCTGCAGCATCACGGTTGCCTGCAGCGTGCCGGCCTTGACCGCATCGCGCTCGTCGTTGCTGCCGTCGATGCCGACCACCACGACGTCAGTCCGGTTGGCCGCCTTGAGGGCGGCGATAGCGCCAAGGGCCACCGGTCCGTTGCCGCAGATCACGCCTTTGACGTCAGGATGGGCCTGCAGAATGCTGTCCATAATGCGCTTGCCGTCAATGAGCGTACCTTTGGCATCCTGTTTGGCGACGCTGACCATATCCGGGTACTGGTCAATAACCTGGTGGAATGATTTAGAGCGCGTGACGCAGTTATTATCCGCAAGGTTGCAGGTCAGTTCGGCGTATTTGCCTTTTTCCGCCATTTTCTCGACAAAAACGTTAGCCACTTCCGAACCGGCCTGGAAGTTATTATGCGTAATCTGTTCAAGGGCCACGTCGTCGACAGGAATTTCCCGGTTAATTAATACGATCGGAATACCCGCCTTTTTCGCTTTTTCAATCGCCGCGACGCTGGCGGTTGAGTCGGCGTTATCCAGAATAATGCCCTGAACTTTTTTACCGATGGCGGTATCAATCAGCTCGTTCTGTTTTTTTACATCTTCGCCATGAGACAGAATGGTTGTTTTATATCCGAGTTCTTTTGCTTTCTCGCTGGCCCCTTTGGCTTCAGAAGCGTAATACGGGTTATCCAGCGAGTTAACCATGATCATGATGGTGCCTTTTTCTACTGCCTGAGCAGTAAAAGAAAACGCGGTCAGGGTTGCAGCAGTTAAAAGCGTTAAACGTAATTTCATGACAATGTTCTCTCTGTGTTGTTATTGTCGGGTACGGTGAAACAACGTAAGGCCGGAAAGGCGGTTGTATGGGCCGGAATTCTCCTTCTGTTAGTGATTAAGGTTCGTCACCCGCGGATCCCCTGGTGGGCGTCAGGCGGACGTAGCCGGTTTCCATAATGTTCTGTCCACCGCATGGCGCCACTCCTGCCATCTTGCCTGCAGGCGCTGGTGGCGGGCCATGTCGGGGCTAAATTCACCGTGTGCGGTTAAAAAGGCCGCCAGGTCGACCGGTTCATCGGGATTGAGCGCTTTGCGGGCAAGCAGGGCTGCGCCAATGGCCGAGAGCTCCGGCACGTCGCTGCGCATCACCGGGCAGCCCAGCAGATCGGCCTGGTACTGCATGAGCCAGTCGTTTTTGGTCGGTCCGCCGTCGACCATCAGCGCCGAGAGGCTGAAATCATCGTGCTGACGCATGGCGACCACCACATCGGCAATCTGGTAGGTGATGGATTCCAGCGCGGCGCGGATCAGGTGCGCGCGCTTAACGCCGCGGCTCAGCCCGCAAATCACGCCGCGGGCGCTATCGTCCCACCACGGCGCGCCAAGCCCGGTCAGCGCCGGCACAAAATAGACCCCCATCGTCGACGAAACCGAAGCGGGCAGGGTGTTCAGCTCGTGGGCCAGCTCGTCGGCGGAGAGCTCGCTCAGGCCGGTGCTGTCGGCCATCCACGCCACGGCATCGCCGGTGTGGGGAATATTCCCTTCCAGCCCGTAGGTGATGCGCTCGCCGTCGTGCCAGGCAATGGTGGTGGCCAGCGCGTCAATGTCGCACTGGGCTGATTTAACCGGCGCCATCACCGATGAGCCGGTGCCGTAGGTGGCCTTCACGCACCCGAGTTCCCCCAGCGCATGGCCAAAAAGCGCGGCGTGGGAGTCGCCGACCATCGACATGATCGGAATGCCGTCAGGGATCGCCGCGAGCCCGCGGGTGTAGCCAAACAGCCCGCTGGAAGGCTTAATCTCCGCCAGCGCGGCGCGGGGGATCTGGAACAGCGCCAGCATGTCGTCGTCCCACTGCCCGCTCTGCAGATTGAGCAGCTGGGTGCGCGCGGCGTTGGAGTAGTCGCAGCAGAAGGCGTCGCCGTGGGTTAAGTTCCACAGCAGCCAGCTATCGATGGTGCCGAGGCAGATCTCGCCGCGTTCGGCGAGAAGGCGACCCTCGGGGATCGACTCCAGCAGCCAGCGCATTTTGGAGGCGGAAAACAGGGGCGCAATCGGCAGCCCGGTGGTGGTTTTAATCTGCTGCTCTTTGCCCGCATGGCGCAGCTCGTCGCAAAACGCGGCGCTGCGGGTGCATTGCCAGGTGATGGCGGCGTTAACCGGCTTCCCGCTGTGGCGATACCAGCCGATGGCGGTTTCCCGCTGGTTGCTGATGGCGAGTGCGGCCACGTTATCCGCGCCAACGTGCTCAACCGCTTTGGCAATCACCGCGAGGGAGGCCTCGATCAGCGTCTCGCCGGATTGCTCTACCCAGCCGTCGCGCGGGGTTTGAATCGCCAGGGGCTGTGAAAACTTGACAATAACGTTGCCGCGGCCGTCGAGCACGACCGCTTTGGCGTTGGTCGTCCCCTCGTCGAGCGCAATAATGAACTCTTGCTGTGTTGCCGGCATTAGATAGTCTCCTGAGTCACACTGCGTCCTGGCGCTGAGGGGCGAACATTCCTCGCTATCGCGTTGCGACTGAGCAGGCCATGATGTGACATTTCGTTATCACTTTTTTAATCACTGAATATATATTCGATAGTGATTATTTATTTAATACCTTAGCCAGAAACTTTCCCCGGGGCTAGAGGGAAAGTTATCAATTGTGCTGGCAATCACACTTATCTGAATGGATAAATGCCTGGAGGGCAAAGGAGGCGAGCGCGGAGATATTCGATCAGCATATTGAAATATAACTGTTTATTTCGCACGCCTCGGCATCTGAAGGGGGGGCGCAAAGGCATGCAAAAAAGATATCTGATGGAAAATTAGCCGGTGACCAGCAGCCTCGCGGTCGGGTAATCGGTGATTAAAACGTCGATATAGCCGCCGGAGAGGGCGCCTTTGATCGCCGCAACCTTATCGCTACCGCCGGCCAGCGCCACGACGTTGGGGCATTTTTTTACTTTTTCCAGCGCCATGCCGATAACAGGATCTTCATCATCGCTTAACACGGCCCGGCCCTTTTTGTCGTAGTAGTGCAGGCAGATATCCCCCACCGCGCCGCGCTCGGCCAGCACCTGCAGCATATCTTCGTGGTAGTAGTTACCTGACGTTTTCAGCAGCTGTGAGGGTTCGAGAATACCGATCCCGACGATGGCAATATCAACCTCGTCGAAGCGTGAAACCACGTCGGCGACGTCCTGGCTGGCGATGAGGCGGTTTTTCTCCGCCATCGAGCCCTCAATGCTCTGCGAAGGAAGCAGCCAGGCCTGACAGTTAAGATGCTGGGCGAGCGTCTGGGTCAGGATGGTGGCCTGGACGTTGCCGTTCGGTCCGACGCCGCCGAGCAGCTGGATGACTCCGCTGGCCTTTAAGTTCTGCGCGTGAACCTCATCGACCATCGCTCTGATGGTCGAGCTCCATGAGGAGACGCCGATCAGATCTTTCGGCCGCAGGCGGGTTTCCAGATAGTGGGCCGCAGCGGATCCAATCGCGCGCTTGAGGGTGTGATCGCTGGCATCCTCTTCGGTATCGACGACGATAGCCTGCTTAATTCCGTAGCGATCTTCGATGCCTTTTTCGAGGTTGAGAAAAATATTCGAGGGCTGAACGACGCTAATTTTTACCACCCCTTCTTTCTGGCAGCGGGTGATGGCGCGGGAGACAAATGACTGGGAGAGCGAAAGAAGTTGTGCAATGTCGGACTGCTTTCGTCCTTCAAGATAGTAAAGCGTGGCAATCTTAACTAACAGCCTTTGTTCATCCTGCTTAGCCATATATATCCCCGAAAATCATTAACGTACATCCATTATGTTATACCCGTCATGCCAAAACCGCATGTCTGTTGGCGCCGCGCGTTAACCGCGCCAGCCCTCTGCCTGAGCAGACTGCAGGGCGAATAATTCAGGGTATAGAGGCTTTTATCATACGTGAAAAAGAAAGAGAACTAAGTGTGATGAAACTCTAACTTTTATCAATCCTCAAAATCAGCGGTGGACAAAAACAAAACAGTCACGGCATAATTGAATAAAGAATCATTATTGAATATATATTCATGGTGATATCAAGTCAACTGAAAACTTATCCAGGCACAGACGGGCCTGATAGTTAAGGAGGCAGAATGTTCCTGAGTATGATGCAGCGGCGGAAGCCTGATGATGCGCTGCCTGGGGATGTCTGGTTTTTTTAGTCCCTGACGGAATAAATATTCCAAGTTGAAATTAAATTCAGAGGTATTAAATGAATCCCTATAGCTACGATGTCCAGGCTCTTGAGCGTCAAGCTCGCGCGGTACGCCGCCACATTATCAGATTGAATGCCAACAGCCCCGCCGGGGGGCATACCGGCGCCGACCTGTCGCAGGTAGAGCTCCTGACCGCGCTCTACTTCCGCGAGCTGAACGTCTCCCCGGAGCAGATTGCCGACCCCGAGCGGGATATTTACATCCAGTCTAAAGGCCACGCGGTAGGGTGCTACTACTGCGTGCTGGCGGAAGCCGGCTTTTTCCCGGTCGAATGGCTGGCGACCTATCAGCACGCGAACTCGCATCTTCCCGGCCACCCGGTTCGTCAAAAAACCCCCGGCATCGAGCTGAATACCGGCGCGTTGGGCCACGGTTTGCCGGTTGCGGTGGGGCTGGCGCTGGCGGCGAAAAAGAGCAACAGCCGCCGCCGCATCTTTTTAATTACCGGCGATGGCGAGCTGGCCGAGGGCAGCAACTGGGAGGCGGCGCTGGCTGCGGCGCACTACGAGCTCGATAACCTGATTATTATCAACGATAAAAACAACCTGCAGCTCGCCGGGCCGACCCGCGAGATTATGAATACCGACCCGCTTGCCGATAAGTGGAAAGCGTTTGGCATGACCGTGACCGAGTGTCAGGGAAACGATATGGCCTCAGTGGTGGCGGCTCTGGAAGGGCTGCCGCAGGCGGGTAAACCTAACGTTATTATTGCCAATACCACAAAAGGCGCCGGTATTTCCTTTATCCAGGGGCGTCCGGAATGGCACCACCGGGTACCGAAAGGCGAAGAGATTGAACTGGCACTGGAGGAACTGAAAGATGAGTAATGCAGAACACCTGGCGAGCGTAATGGTGCAGGCGTTTATTGACGCGGTAGAAAGCGGCGTCGATCTGGTGCCGGTCGTTGCTGATTCCACCTCGACGGCGAAAATTGCGCCCTTTATTAAACAATTCCCCGGCCGTCTGGTTAACGTCGGGATTGCCGAGCAAAGCATGGTCGGCATGGCGGCCGGGCTGGCGCTGGGCGGGAAAGTTGCGGTGACCTGTAACGCCGCGCCCTTCCTGATTTCGCGCGCCAATGAGCAGATCAAAGTTGACGTCTGCTACAACAACACCAACGTTAAGCTGTTCGGCCTCAACGCCGGGGCCAGCTACGGCCCGCTGGCGAGCACCCATCACTCTATTGACGACCTTGCCGTGATGCGTGGGTTCGGCAATATCCAGATCTTTGCCCCCTCTACGCCGCGCGAGTGCCGGCAGATAATCGACTACGCCATCCAGCATCAGGGGCCGGTCTATATCCGCCTGGACGGCAAGGCGCTGCCGGAGCTGCACGACGAGAGCTACCGCTTTGTGCCCGGGGCGGTGATTACCCTGCGCGAAGGCCGGGATATTGCGCTGGTTGCGACGGGCTCGACGGTGCATGAAATCGTTGACGCTGCGGAGCTGCTGGCCGAGCAGGGCATTGAAGCGAAGGTGGTGAGCGTTCCGTCGATTCGCCCTTGCGACACTCAGGCGCTGCTGGCGGCGCTGCAGGGCTGCCGCGCGGTCATTACGGTTGAAGAGCACAACGTCAATGGCGGACTTGGCAGCCTGGTTGCCGAAGTGCTGGCCGAAGGCGGCGCCGCCATTCCCCTGAAGCGCCTGGGGATCCCGGACGGCGAGTACGCGGCGGCGGCGGACCGCGGCTGGCTTCGTCAGCACCACGGTTTCGATGCGCCGGCGATCGCGGCACTGGCCCGGACGCTGGGCTAACCGTAGCGCTAAAAACCCGTGCGGGTGGCGCTATTTGCGCTTCCCGCAGAGGGTGATGACCCGCGCGTCGCTTTGCAGCCAGTGAACCTCAACGCTCTCATCATCAATTTGCATCCGCAGCATTCCCTCCTTTATAGACGTTATCCGCATGCGCAGAAAATCCATCCCGCTCTGACGGGGAAGGGGGAGCGCCTTAAACCCGCTCTCTTTCGCCGAGAACGCCAGCGTCAGCGCCAGCGCAAAGGGCAGGCCGCTGGCCGCCAGCAGCGGTTTTTCCGCGGCGCTGATAATGCTGCTTTCGAGCTCCGCCGCCAGCGCCGGGGTAAAGCGCCGCTCAATATCAATCCCTATCGGGTAAGAGGAGACCACCGCCAGGGCGCTGTTTTCACAGTGGCTGATGCTGCCGAACCACGGCGCGGGCCACAGCGGCTGGCGCTGCTCGCCGGGCGGCGGCGGCACTTTTTCGCCAACTTCGCGCAGGGCGTGCACGGCGGCGATGCGCCCGGCAAGGTGTTCGGTCTGGCGCTTGCGGCCGCCTGCGGCGAGCAGGGCGTGATGGGGCAGCCACAGCAGATCCGCGGGCTGGAAGCTGGCAGGGTCGAAATCAATCCGCTGAAGCAGATGGCCGGCAAGGAGAAGCGTGCTGTGACGTGTGTGCATGAAAGGATGTTAACCGATTTGCCCGCCGCCCTCTATGGCCAGAGGGCGGCGGGATTCAGGCGAGCAATCAGAAGTGAGTGTTGATGCCCATATACCAGGTACGGCCCGATTCGTTATAGGTTTCGGCACCCGCGCCGTACATATAACCGGTGGTGCCGCCGGTAGTTTGGGCGTTACCCGCGCGCCAGTGGCGCTTATCGAAGACGTTATCCACGCCGCCGGTCAGGCTGACGTTTTTGGTGACGTCCCAGGTCGCGCTCAGGCCGAGGATGCTGTATGGGCTAACCTCGTTCTTCTCGCTGCCGGTCACCGGTTCGCCCTTGTAGTTATACTTTTTCGGCTCCTGCTTGCCGTACCAGGTAAAGGTCGACTGCACGGAAACATCGTCGTATACCTGCCAGCTGAGGGTCGAGTTCAGGGTATATTCCGGGATAATCGACAGGCGATCGCCGGTCTCTTTGTTCTTACTCTGCAGCATGTAGGTGATGTTATTGGTCCAGTTAACGGTCTCGCTAACCGGCACGTTTAACGTCCCTTCCAGGCCCTCAACCACCGCTTTCGGCACGTTCTCCCACTGGTAAATATCGGTTTTCACCTTACCGCTTGATGTAGAGGAGAGCGGCGCGTAGCCCGCTTCGATTTTGTCGCGGTAGTCGTTGCGGAACCAGGTCACCCCGGCCAGCCAGCCGTCGCGTTTAAACTCGAGGCCAATCTCTTTGTTGATGCTGGTCTCTGCCTTCAGGTCATCGTTACCCACCATATAGCAGCCGGTGCCGGTTGCGCTGGCGTAGCAGCCCTGGCCCTTACTGTACAGGATGTAGTTCGGGTTGGTCTGATACAGGCTCGGCGCTTTATAGGCGCGGGCAATACCCATCTTCAGGGTAAAGTCGTCGCCCAGTCCCTGGGACAGGTTCAGCGACGGGCTCCAGTTATTGCCGACGATGCTGTGATGATCGAAACGCAGCGCTGGCGTCAGCATGGTGGAATCGGTGAGCTCAACGTTGTCTTCGGCAAACAGCGAGAAGATCTCCGCCTGCGAGTACGGGCTACGGCCGGTGCTGCTTGCGCCCGGAATATCGCCGCCCATAAAGGTCTGGGTATTGGAGGCGTTATCCTTCATCCGCTGCTGGTTCCATTCGCTCCCCAGGGTCAGGTTCTGATTGACCCACAGGTCGAATGGAATGCTGATTTCGCTGTGCAGCATTACGTCGGAAAGGTCGATATCGCTAAACTTATCGCTATTAAAGATCCCTTCCGTGCCCCCGGCCAGGCCTTCGCCCTTACGCGAGTTGCGGGTGTGCTCGTACTGCGCCCAGTTGCTGGTGGTGATACCGTTATCCCAGCCGCCGTTCCAGGTGACGGAGTAGGTCTGACGATAGAGGCGGTTGGTCTCTTTACCGTAGTTCTCTTTCACCAGGTCGTTGGTGTTGGTGTTCTGCGTGTCGCCCGCGTAGAGGTTGCCCTGGCGGCTGTAGCCTGACTCAAACTCCAGCGACTGCATCGGCGCGAAGTCCCAGCGCACGACGCCGTTGATGTTTTTATTCTCGACCCCTTCGCGCCCGGCCGGCAGGGTATCGGAGTAGATGCCGGTACGCTCGGACTGATGCCCCTGGTTGATATCCCAGGCGTCGGCCTGCGTTTTGTCGAGGTTGCCGAACAGGCGGAAGCTGAAATCGCCGCCCAGCGGGCCGCTAAGGCTAAAGTCGGTGCGCTTGGTGGCGCCCTCGTCTTTATGCTCCGGGGCGTTCATGTAGGCATTCCATGAACCGTGCCACTCGTTGCTGCCTTTTTTGGTGATGATATTGACCACGCCGCCCGCCGCGCCGTTGCCGTAGCGCGCCGCCGCCGGGCCGCGGATGACCTCAATGCGTTCGATCATTTCCGGCGGTACCCAGCTGGTATCGCCGCGGGTATCGCGCTCGCCGCGCCAGCCGAGACGAATGGAGTTACGGCTGGTGACCGGCTTACCGTCAATCAGGATCAGGGTATTTTCCGGGCCCATGCCGCGAATATCAATCTGGCGGTTGTTGCCGCGCTGGCCGCTGGTGGAGTTACCGGTCAGGTTAACGCCCGGCATGGTGCGGATGATTTCTGAAACATCGCGGGCCGGGGGACGTTTACGAATTTCATCGGCGGTGATGGTGGAGACGCCGGGCGCCTGCAGGTTCTGCTCCGCTGCGGTAACCACCATGGTTTCTTCGGCGGCCGTTTGTTTGCTGTCTGTGGTCTCTTCCGCACACAGCGGGAAAGCAACACCATAAATTCCCAGATTGACCAGCAAGGCCAGGGATTTGATCCTGTTATTCATTTTAATATCATCCAGCTGTCTGTTGCCGCTTTCCCCAAAGACCTCTTCCCAGCGGGAGAGGTGACGGCATGCACAAATGTTGCCAGTAGAGGACAGATGCCCGCCATCTCTGACATGTTTTTAGAAGTTACTCATTCCTACGCGCGGTAATACGCTATTGCAAATGCAAATAGTTATCAATAATATTATCAACAAAATATTACGTTTATTGATAAATATCACGATAAACATAGGGTTATTTAATGTTAAAAACAGGAAGCGATGACTGGTGGCAGAGCCTGAGCGGCCCGCAGTCGGAGGCGTCTGGCGATGCGTACCGGGTGACGTTCTGGTGGCGGGACCCGGCGGGCAGCGAGGCCACCTCGGCGACGCGGCGGGTGTGGATCTACATCACCGGCGTCACCGACCACCACAAAAATGCCGTTCCGCAAACCCTACGTCGCATCCCGGGCACCGATGCCTGGCAATGGCAGACCACGCTCTCGCCGACCTGGCGCGGCAGCTACTGTTTTATCCCCTCCGAACGCGATGACGATTTTGCTCCCGAGATTTTTAACGGTGACGCGCCGGACCGCACCCTGCTGCGCGAGGGCTGGCGACGCCTGCTGCCGCGCGCGGTAGCCGACCCGCTCAATGTGCAAAGCTGGAAGGGCGGGCGCGGCCACGCGGTCTCCGCGCTGGAGCTTGCGCTGGCGCCGGAGCAGCCCGGCTGGGCGCTGCGCGATGAAAGCTATGCCCCGCCGGTCTGCATCCAGTGGCGCAGCGCGCGGCTTGGCAACAGCCGTCGGGTGTGGGTTTATGCCACCGGCGACGGCGCGGCAAAAGAGCGCCCGCTGGCGGTGCTGCTGGACGGCCAGTTCTGGGCCGAGAGCATGCCGGTATGGTCGCCGCTGGCCGGACTGACCCGCGAGGGCCGGCTGCCGGCGGCGGTGTATCTGCTGATCGACGTTATCGATAACGCGCACCGCAGCCGCGAGCTGCCGTGCAACCGCGATTTTTGGCTGGCGGTACAGGAGGAGCTCCTGCCGCAGGTGCGACAAATCGCGGAATTTAGCGACCGGGCCGAGCGTACCGTCGTGGCCGGGCAAAGCTTTGGCGGCCTGGCGGCAATGTTCGCCGCCCTGAACTGGCCGCAGCGTTTTGGCTGCGTGCTCAGCCAGTCCGGCTCCTACTGGTGGCCGCACCGCGGCGGCGCGCAGGATGGCGCGCTGATTGAAGGCCTGAAATCGGGCGAACTGCGCGCCGACGGGCTGCGAATCTGGCTCGAAGCCGGCGAGCGGGAGCCCCTTATTTTCCGCGCCAATCAGGCGCTTTTAGCCCAGCTGCCGCCGCCAAAACGGTCGGTTTTCTGGCGCCAGGTTGACGGCGGGCACGATGCGCTGTGCTGGCGCGGCGGGCTGACGGCGGGACTCATTCAGCTGTGGCAATCCGCGGAGTCCGTCCCATCGGGACGCCCGGCAGAACCGAATCATTGATCGTGCGCGAGGGCTGCGGATGCGGCCAGCAGGATAGCGAGTATTAACAGGAGTTTGAAATGCAATTCAGTAACCCCTTCGATAATCCGCAAGGGCAGTTTTACATTCTGCGTAACGAGCTGCAGCAGTACAGCCTGTGGCCCCATCACTGCGCGCTGCCGGAGGGCTGGACGGTAGAGTGTTCGCCGCAGTCGCTGGAAGCGTGCAATGCCTGGCTGGCGGCGAACTGGTCAACCCTCACCCCCGCGCACTACGCGTCCTAAGGAGCCGATGATGACCACTCGTTTACCGCTGGTTGCAGCGCAGCCGGGGATCTGGATGGCGGAGCGGCTGTCAACGCTGCCCGGCGCCTGGAGCGTCGCTCACTACGTTGAGCTCAGCGGCAGCCTCGATCCGGCGCTGCTCGGCCGGGCGATCGTCGCCGGCCTGGCCCAGGCCGACACGCTAAGCCTGCACTTTTGCGAAGACAACGGCGAAGCCTGGCAGTGGGTCGATGAGGCCCGTCGCTTCGACGAACCGCAGCACCATGATCTGCGCGAGGCGGACGATCCGCACGCGGCCGCGCTGGCCATTATGCGGGCCGACCTTGAACAGAACCTGCGCGTCGATAGCGGTAATCCTCTGGTCTGTCACCGGCTGCTGCGCACGGCGGATAATCGCTGGTACTGGTATCAGCGCTATCATCACTTACTCGTCGATGGCTTCAGTTTCCCTGCCATTACCCGCCAGATCGCCGCTATTTACCGTGCCTGGCAGCGCGGAGAGGCGACGCCGGAGTCGCCGTTTACGCCGTTCGCCGAGGTGGTGGAAGAGTATCAGCGCTACTACGGCAGCGACGGCTGGCAGCGGGACAAGCAGTTCTGGCAGGAGCAGCGCAGGACGCTGCCGGCGCCGGTTTCGCTCTCCGACGCGCCGCTGGCGGGACGGGCAACGGGCACGGAGATCTGGCGCCTGAAGCTTGACGCTGACGCCGCGACGTTCAGCCGCCTCGCCGCCGGCGCCCCGCAGTGCCAGCGCGCCGACCTGGCGCTGGCGCTGGCCGCGCTGTGGCTGGGGCGCCTGTGCGGGCGGATGGACTATGCCGCCGGCTTTATCTTTATGCGCCGCATGGGATCGGCGGCGCTGACCGCGACCGGGCCGGTGCTTAACGTCCTGCCGCTGGCGATCAACATCGATGCCCAGGAAACCCTGGCCGAGCTGGCGCTGCGCCTTGCCGGACAGCTGAAAAAAATGCGCCGTCACCAGCGCTATGATGCGGAACAAATTGTCCGCGATAGCGGCAAGGCCGCCGGCGATGAGCCGCTGTTTGGCCCGGTATTAAATATCAAAGTTTTCGATTACGTCCTCGATATCGACGGCGTGCAGGCGGTGACGCACACCCTGGCGACCGGCCCGGTTAACGATCTTGAGCTGGCGCTGTTCCCGGACGAATCCGGCGGCCTGTCGCTGGAAGTGCTGGCCAATAAGCAGCGCTACGATGAGGCCACGCTGCGCGCGCACGTTGAGCGCCTCTCCGCGCTGCTGGCCCAGTTTGCCGCCGACCCGGCGCTGCGCTGCGGCGAAGCGAACATGCTGTCCGCGCGGGAAACGCAGCGGCTGGCGGAAATCAATAATACCGGCATCGCGCTGCCCGCCACGACGCTGAGCGCGCTGGTGGCGGAACAGGCGCTGAAGACCCCGGACGCCCCCGCGCTGGCGGACGCCCGCTGGCAGTTCAGCTACCGCGAAATGCGCCAGCAGGTGGTGGCGCTGGCCGAGGTGCTGCGCGCGCGCGGGGTTAAGCCCGGCGATAGCGTGGCGGTGGCGCTGCCGCGTTCGGTCTTCCTCACCCTGGCGCTGCACGCCATCGTTGAAGCGGGCGCCGCCTGGCTGCCGCTTGATACCGGCTATCCTGACGATCGCCTGCGCATGATGCTCGAAGACGCGCGTCCGACGCTGCTGCTGACTTCCGACGATCAGCTGGCGCGCTTTAGCGATATCCCCGGGCTTGCCAGCCTGTGCTATCAGCAGCCGCTGGCGGCGGGGGATGACGCGCCGCTGGCGCTCTCCGCGCCGGAGCATACCGCCTATATCATCTTTACCTCCGGCTCCACCGGCCGCCCGAAAGGGGTGATGGTGGGACAGACCGCGATCGTCAACCGCCTGCTGTGGATGCAGAACCACTATCCGCTCGGCGCCGATGACGTGGTGGCGCAGAAAACGCCGTGCAGCTTTGACGTCTCGGTGTGGGAGTTCTGGTGGCCGTTTATCGCCGGCGCCCGGCTGGTGATGGCGGAGCCCGAAGCGCATCGCGATCCGCTGGCGATGCAGCGCTTCTTCGCCCGTTACGGCGTGACCACCACCCACTTTGTGCCGTCGATGCTGGCGGCGTTCGTCGCTGCGCTCGACGCGGAAAACGTCACCGCCTGCCAAACGCTGCGGCGGGTATTCTGCAGCGGCGAAGCGCTGCCGACCGGGCTGTGCCGCGAATGGGAAACGCTAACCGGCGTGGCGCTGCACAACCTCTACGGCCCGACCGAAGCGGCGGTTGACGTCAGCTGGTATCCGGCCTGCGGCGCGGAGCTGGCGGCGGTGACCGGCAGCAGCGTGCCGATCGGCTGGCCGGTATGGAACACCGGATTACGCATTCTTGACGCCACTATGCGCCCGGTACCGCCCGGCGTGGCGGGGGATCTGTACCTCACCGGCATCCAGCTGGCGCAGGGCTATCTCGGCCGACCGGACCTGACCGCCAGCCGCTTTATTGCCGACCCGTTTAGCCCGGGCGAGCGCATGTACCGCACCGGCGACGTGGCGCGCTGGCTCGACAGCGGAGCGGTGGAGTATCTGGGGCGCAGCGACGATCAGCTGAAAATTCGCGGCCAGCGCATTGAGCTCGGCGAAATAGACCGCGTCATGGCGGCGCTGCCGGACGTGGCCCAGGCGGTCACCCACGCCTGCGTCTTTAATCAGGCGGCGGCCACCGGCGGCGATGCGCGCCAGCTGGTCGGCTACCTGGTCTCTGAATCCGGGCTGCCGCTCGATACCGCGGCGCTGAAGGCGCGCCTCGGCGAACAGCTGCCGCCGCACATGGTGCCGGTAGTGCTGATCCAACTGCCGGCGCTGCCGCTGAGCGCTAACGGCAAGCTGGATCGTAAAGCGCTGCCGCTGCCAACGCTGAGCCAGGAACGCCGCGGCCGGCCGCCGGAGTCGGAGAGCGAGCGTGCGGTCGCCGAGGCGTTCAGCCAGCTGCTGGGCTGCGACGTGAACGATATCGAAGCCGATTTCTTTGCGCTTGGCGGCCACTCGCTGCTGGCGATGCGCCTGGCGGCGCAGCTGAGCCGCCGGTTTGCGCGTCAGGTGACGCCGGGACAGGTGATGGTCGCCTCGACGGTCGGCCAGCTGAGCGCGCTGCTGGCGTCCGATCTCAGCGACGAGCAGGCGCAGCGCCTGGGCTTTGATGCGATTTTGCCCCTACGCAAAAGCGACGGCCCGACGCTGTTCTGCTTCCATCCGGCCTCCGGCTTTGCCTGGCAGTTCAGCGTGCTGGCGCGCTACCTCGACCCGCGCTGGTCAATTACCGGCATTCAGTCGCCGCGCCCGCAGGGGCCGATGGCGAACGCCGCCAGCCTGGACGAGGTCTGCGAGTCCCATCTGCAGACGTTACTGGCGCAGCAGCCGCACGGGCCGTACTACCTGTTCGGTTACTCTCTCGGCGGCACCCTGGCGCAGGGAATTGCCGCGCGCCTGCGCCAGCGCGGTGAAGCGGTGGCGTTCCTCGGGCTGCTGGATACCTGGCCGCCGGAGTCGCAAAACTGGGCGGAAAAAGAGGCCAACGGCCTCGACCCGCAGGTGCTGGCGGAAATTGACCGCGAGCGGGAAGCGTTCCTTGCCGCGCAGCAGGGGCAGCCGTCCGGCGAGCTGTTTAGCACCATCGAGGGCAACTACGCCGACGCGGTGCGCCTGCTGACCACCGCGCACAGCGCGAAGTTCGACGGCAAGGCGACCCTGTTCGTGGCGGAAAAAACGCGCCAGCCGGGGATGGACCCGCAGGTGCTGTGGGGGCCGTGGGTCGGAGAGCTGGAGGTCTTCAGCCAGGCCTGCGCGCACGTGGAGATTATCTCTCCCCAGGCCTTTGAGTCGATAGGTCCGGTGGTGCGGGAGATTCTGGGATAGGTCGCGCGTCGTCCGGAGGTTTCCGGACGACCTCTGCACATCGCTCTGTAGCCCCGGTCAGCGTCGCGCGAGCCGGGGTTTTTTATGCTTTAGCCGGGGGAAGACCAGAGGCTAGCGGCGGCCCAGCGGCACCACCAGCGGCGTGTGGGCGACCGGGTCGTCGATGATGGTGCAGCGCAGGCCGTAAATCCGCTCGATAAGCTCGGCGGTCACGATCTCTTTCGGCGCCCCTTCGGCGATAATTTTGCCGTCGCGCAGGGCAATCAGATGGGTGGCGTAGCGGCAGGCCTGGTTGAGGTCGTGCAGCACCGCCGCCAGGGTATAACCCTTCTCGCGGTTCAGCTCGCTCAGCAGCTCGAGGAGATCGATCTGATGGCTGATATCCAGCCAGGTCGTCGGCTCGTCGAGCAGCATGATGGCGGTTTCCTGCGCCAGCACCATCGCAATCCACGCGCGCTGGCGCTGGCCGCCGGAGAGCGTATCAACGCTCTGCTGCGCAAGGTCGGTGATGCCGGTAGCGCGCATCGCCTGATTGACCGCCTCATCGTCCTCTTTCCGCCAGCGGGTGAACATCGGCTGATGCGGATAGCGGCCGCGGGCGACCAGCTCCTGGACGGTAATATCGCCCGGGGTGGTGGCATTTTGCGCCAGCAGGCCGATGCGTCTGGCGACGTCCTTGCTGGCGTAGCGCTGGATCTGCTCGCCGTCGAGGTAAACATGACCGCTGGTCGGGGTCATCAGGCGGCTGAGGGTGCGCAGCAGCGTCGATTTTCCGCAGCCGTTGGGGCCAATGATGGCGGTGAAGTGGCCATCGGGAATGGTCACGTTCAGCGATTCGGCGATGATCTTTTTGCCGTATGCCAGGGTCAACTGGTCGCCGCGCAAACGGGGGGTTACAGCGGTCATTTTTTGCGGGACTCCTGAATTAACAGTGCGATGAGATAGATACCGCCGAGGCTGACGGTGACGACCCCCACCGGCAGCTGATAGGGCATAAACAGGCGTTGGGCGCTATAGTCGGCCAGCGCCAGCAGCAGCGCGCCGCACAGCGCCGACTGGGTCAGACCCCAGCGCGCGGTGCCGCTGAGGCGGCGGGCGATATGCGGGGCCACCAGCGCTATAAAGGAGATCGGACCCGCCAGCGCGGTGGCGGCGGCGGTCAGCACCACCCCCACCAGCATCAGCAGCAGGCGAGAGCGCTCGACCCGCACGCCGAGCGCGCAGGCGGTATCGTCACCCATTTCCAGCAGGCGCATGCGCCGCACCAGCAGCACGCTGCACGCCAGCATCAGCACAATAAGCGGCGCCGACGGCCAGGTTTTACCCCACGTCAGCCCGTTGAGCGAACCGGCGTTCCACAGCCCGGCGGAGAGCGCGGTCTCCAGCGACGCGCGCAGCAGCAGCCAGGTATTGAACGCCACCAGCATCGCGCGGATGCCGATACCGATAATAATCAGCCGGAAGGTTTCAATCCCGTTACGCCAGGCCAGCAGCCAGACCAGCAGGGCGGTCAGCACCCCGCCAACCATCGCCGCCAGCGCGATGGCCGTCAGGTTCTGCCCAAAGAGCACCATCGCCACCAGCACGCCGCTCCACGCGCCGGTGTTGAAGCCCATCACGTCCGGGCTGCCCAGCGGGTTGCGCATCAGCGACTGAAAAATCGCGCCGCTAACGCCCAGCGCCGCGCCGATCAGCAGCGCCATCAGCACCCGCGGCAGCCGCCATTCGGTGACCACCATGGTGATATTACGCGGGGCGTCGCCCAGCAGTGCGGAGATAACCTGCTCCACCCGCAGCGGCACCAGGCCGCTGCCGAGCCCCCAGAGGGAGACGACCACGCTGGCGACGATCAGGATAAAACAGCTGAGCAGCAAACGACGGGAAGGGGCGGTCACATTGCACCTCCGCGCGGCTGACGACGCACCAGCCAGATCAGCACCGGGGCGCCGATAAAGGCGCTGACCACCGAGACCCGCAGCTCTCCGGGCACCAGCAGGCGGCCAAGAACATCGGCAAACAGCAGCAGCGCCGGGGTGGCCAGCAGGGTGACCGGCAGCGACCAGCGGTGGTCGGCGCCCACCAGCCAGCGCGCCATGTGCGGCATCATCAGGCCGATAAAGGCGATGGGGCCGACCACCGCCGTAGCGCTGCCGCACAGGACGGTGATCGCCAGCAGGCCGATAAACTGCGTGCGCGCCACCCGGCTGCCGAGGGCGGTGGCGGTGTCGCTGCCGAGGCTCAGGCTGTTCAGCGCCCGGCTGAGCAGCAGCGTCACCGCGCCGGCGATCAGTACCGGGAGCAGAACGATTTTTAGCGTTTGCAGGGTGCGGATATCCAGCGAGCCGGCCTGCCAGAAGCGCAGCTGGTCGTAAACGTCGGGGTTAAGCAGCGCAATGCCGTTAGAGAGCCCTTCGAGCACCGCCGCCAGGGCGACGCCGGCCAGCGTCAGGCGCACCGGGCTAAGCTGGCCTCCGCCCTGGCTGCCGGTGAAGGCTACCAGCAGCGAGGCGGCAAAGGCGCCGCAAAAGGCCATCAGCAGCTGCTCCTGCGGTGAATGAATACCGAACAGCGCGGCGCCCAGCACGATCGCGAAGCTGGCGCCGGAGTTGACGCCCAGGATACCGGGGTCGGCCAGCGGGTTGCGGGTGAGGGTTTGCATCAGCGCTCCCGCCAGCCCCAGCGCGACGCCGGCAAGCAGCCCGGCAAGGGTGCGCGGCAGGCGGGCATCGAGCACGATGGTGCAGTCAGCGCTCTGACAGGTGCCGGTAAAGGCATCCACAACGACGTTGAGTGGAAGAGGTTTGGCGCCAACGAGCAGGCTGAGCGCAATCGCAACGGCTAAGATCAGCAGCAGACCCGGCACGGCGACGGCGCGCACCCTGGTCGTAGAAAACGACATAGTTCACATCCCTGACATGATAATGATAGTAATTATCGTTATCGATTCTATTCAGTTATGTTAGCATGGCGGCCCCTAAGAATGGTATACGCAAATCATTCGGGATGCATCGCGACGGCAGGGCGTGAGTGCCCGAGCGGTCAGCGCCCGGCGGCCGACGCGCCGCTATCGCGAGGCCGGGATTGACCGGCTGCCGCCAGCGCATCTGTCGCCCGACGTATAACGAGTATCGATGGAAAATAATAACAAGGTGTTGTAATGAACCGACAATCCCGGCTGCTGAACCTGAGCCTGCTGAAAACGCATCCGGCGTTTCGCGCCGTCTTTATCGCCCGCTTTATCTCTATCCTCTCGCTTGGCCTGCTGGGCGTTGCTATCCCGGTACAAATCCAGATGATGACCCATTCCACCCTGCAGGTGGGGCTCTCGGTCACCCTGACCGGCGCCTCGATGTTTATCGGCCTGATGGTGGGGGGCGTGCTGGCGGATCGCTACGAGCGCAAGCGCCTGATCCTGCTGGCGCGCGGCACCTGCGGGGTCGGTTTTGTCGGCCTGTGCCTCAACGCCATGCTGCCCGAGCCTTCGCTGGCGGCCATCTACCTGCTGGGCGTCTGGGACGGCTTCTTCGCCTCGCTGGGCGTCACGGCGCTGCTGGCGGCAACCCCCGCGCTGGTTGGCCGGGAAAATCTGATGCAGGCCGGGGCGATTACCATGCTGACGGTGCGCCTGGGCTCGGTGATTTCGCCGATGATCGGCGGTCTGCTGCTGGCGACCGGCGGCGTGGCCTGGAACTACGGCCTGGCGGCGGCCGGAACCTTTATCACCACCTTGACCCTGCTGCGTTTACCGCAGCTCCCGCCGCCGCCTCAGCCGCGCGAGCATCCGCTGAAGTCGCTGCTGGCGGGGCTTAAATTCCTCTTTAATAGCCCGCTGATTGGCGGTATTGCGCTGCTCGGCGGCCTGCTGACGATGGCGAGCGCGGTGCGCGTACTCTATCCGGCGCTGGCCGAAGGCTGGCAGATGTCGGCCTCGCAAATTGGCCTGCTGTACGCCGCGATCCCGCTGGGCGCAGCGCTCGGGGCGCTCACCAGCGGCCAGCTGGCGCAAACCGCCAGGCCGGGCGCGCTGATGCTGACCACCACCGTTGGCTCCTTTGTCGCCATTGCCCTGTTTAGCCTGATGCCGCTGTGGCAGCTGGGCGCGCTGTGCCTGGCGCTGTTTGGCTGGCTGAGCGCCATCAGTTCGCTGCTGCAGTACACCCTGATTCAAACCCAGACGCCGGAGGCGATGCTTGGGCGCATCAACGGCCTGTGGACCGCGCAGAACGTCACCGGCGATGCCGTTGGCGCCGCGCTGCTGGGCGGCCTCGGCGTGATGATGACCCCGGTCGCGTCGGCAAGCGCCAGCGGCTGGGTGCTGGTTATCGTTGGTGCGATTTTGATTGGGCTGCTGAGCGAACTGCGCCGCTTTCAGCGCCCGGAGACGGTGAGCGAAATCTGAGGCTGCTTCCCGGCCAGGCGTTACGCCGGCCGGGAAGAGGATTTAGCCGAAGAAGGCTGCGAGGCGCTGCAGTACCAGCATGGCGCTGTAGTAGTCAAGACGGAAGGTTTCGATGCCCAGCGGATAGACGCGTTTGGCTTCGACCGCAGGCAGGTGGGCGAGCAGCGGATTGGCGTAAATCGCCTGAGCGTCCTTCTCGTCGCCGGCGAACAGGAACAGGCTTTGGCCGTTGAGGCCGGCGGCCAGGTTCTCCCCGCCCAGCTGGATGATATCGTGGCGTTTACCCTGACTCTGGCTGGCATGCAGCCCGCCGGGAAGGGTAGCCAGCGTAAAGCCCAGCTGTTCGAGCATCTGGCCCTGGGCCGACTCCGGCGTCCACAGATTGGCGCTATGGGCTGCGGCGGTATAAACCAGCGCGCTAACCGGCTGCGGCGGCAGTTTCATCTGCTGCTTCAGCGCCGCCAGCTGCTTATCAAATTCGGCGATGCGCACCGCGGCCTGCTTCTCCTGGCCGGTAATCTCTCCGAGCTGGGTGAGCAGCGCCTGCCAGCTCTTATCGTCATAGTTAATGATAAGCGTCGGCGCAATAGTAGAAAGCTGATCGTAGAGCGCCAGCGCGGAATCGCCGCCGGTGGCGCTAATCAGGATCAGGTCCGGCATCTGTGCGGCCACGGCCTCGGCGCTCGGCTCGCCGATATAGAGCCGCGCCAGCTTACGCTCGCGGGCCACGCTGCTCCACTGGCGCAGGAATCCCTGGCCATCGGCCACGCGGTTATTCGGCGTGGTGGCCCCGCTGGCGACCACCGGGGCATCAATCGCCAGCAGCGAGCCGGTGAGGGTGACGCTGGTGGAAACAATGCGCAGCGGCCGCTGTTCAAGGGTGTGCGCGCCGCGGCTGTCGGTAATCTGACGCGGCCAGTCGGCGGCGAACGCTGAGGTAATTCCTAAATACGCCAGCCCGCAGGCCAGCAGGGTACGGCGGCACAAAGTGGAGAAATTCACGAATTTGCGTCCTGATTGAGTTGAGATAAATGCGTCTCATTTTCAGCTTTGTGCCGCAGGGATGCAAGCCTAAGTAGCACAACATGCTGTTTATACGGTTGACATGTAGAGCAATACCTTTTAGGTTAGCCAACCAAAATATAAATGATAATTATTCGTAATATCTTTATCGTTTTTGGAGGATGATATGGAAACGTCAATGGCCGAAGATGTACGGGAACAAAAAATGACCCTGGCACCAGAAAGCTTCTTCTTTATGTCGCCGTACCGCAGTTTTAGCACTTCAGGCTGTTTCAGGCGCTTCTCTCATTCCGCCGCCGACGGCGATGCGCTGTCCGGTGAATTCCAGCAAAAAATGGCCGCCGCGTTCCAGGAGGCGAAAGCCGCCGGGATCAGCAAGCCGGTGATGGTCGGCGCGATCCCCTTCGATACCCGCCAGCCGTCCGAACTGTTTATTCCCGAGCGCTGGGAAACCTTCTCCCGCACCGGCAAGCAGCGCTCCGCGCGCTACGCGTCGGGCCAGGCGGCGATGGACGTGGTGGCCCGCCAGGAGATCCCCGAGCAGGACGCATTTATGGCAATGGTCGAGCGCGCCGCCGCGCTGACCGCTACGCCGGAAGTCGATAAGGTCGTGCTGTCGCGCCTGATCGATATCACCACCCGCGATCGCGTGGACAGCGGTGCGCTGCTGGAGCGCCTGATCGCGCAAAACCCCGCCAGCTATAACTTCCACGTGCCGCTCTCGGATGGCGGCGTTCTGCTCGGCGCCAGCCCGGAGCTGCTGCTGCGTAAAGAGGGCGATAGCTTTAGCTCCCTGCCGCTGGCGGGCTCGGCCCGGCGTCAGCCGGACGATGTGCTGGATCGCGAGGCGGGCAATAAGCTGCTGGCGTCCGGCAAAGATCGCCACGAGCACGAGCTGGTGACCCAGGCGATGAAGGCGGTGCTTGCGCCGCGCAGCCGCGAGCTGTCGCTGCCGGACTCTCCGCAGCTGATCACCACCCCAACCTTATGGCATCTGGCGACGCCCATCTCCGGGACCGCCGCGGCCGGGGAGAACGCCATGTCGCTGGCCTGCCTGCTGCATCCGACGCCGGCCCTCAGCGGCTTCCCGCACCAGGCCGCCACGCGCCTGATCCGCGAGCTGGAGCCGTTCGATCGCCAGCTGTTCGGCGGCATCGTTGGCTGGTGTGATGACGAAGGCAACGGCGAGTGGGTGGTGACCATTCGCTGCGCTCGCCTGCAGCAGAACACGCTGCGCCTGTTTGCCGGCGCGGGGATCGTTCCGGCCTCCTCCCCGCTGGGAGAGTGGCGCGAAACCGGCGTCAAACTGACCACTATGCTGAACGTGTTCGGCTTGTATTAAGAGGCGATGATGATTGCATTTAACCGCTGGCCGGAAAGCTTTGCCGCCCGCTACCGTGAAAAAGGCTACTGGCAGGATCTGCCGTTAACCGAGCTGATTACCCGTCACGCGGCAAGCGATGCCGTGGCGATTATCGACGGCGAGGTTCAGTACAGCTATCGCCAGTTCAACCGGTTGGTGGATAACCTTGCCAGCTCCCTGCAGGGGATGGGGCTCAAGCGCGGCGAAACCGCGCTGGTGCAGCTGGGCAACGTCGCCGAGTTCTACATCACCTTCTTTGCGCTGCTGCGCATCGGCGTGGCGCCGGTCAACGCGCTGTTCAGCCATCAGCGCAGCGAGCTCAACGCCTACGCCACGCAGATTGAACCCGCGCTGCTGGTGGCCGATCGCCAGCACGCGCTGTTTGCCGACGATAGCTTCCTCAACGGCTTTATTGAGCAGCATCCGTCGGTGCGGGTGGCGCTGCTGCGCGGCGATAGCGGCGAGTATGACCTGGCCGCGGCGATCGCCCAGCCCGCCGAGGGCTTTATCGCCAACCCAACGCCTGCCGATGAGGTGGCGTTTTTCCAGCTCTCCGGTGGCAGCACCGGCACGCCTAAGCTTATCCCGCGCACCCATAACGATTACGAATACAGCATTCGCCGCAGCAACGAAATTTGCGCGATTAGCGCCGAGACGCGCTATCTCAACGCGCTGCCCGCGGCGCATAACTATGCGATGAGCTCGCCGGGATCGCTGGGGGTGTTTCTGGCCGGAGGCCGGGTGATCCTTGCCGCCGACCCGAGCGCCACGCTGTGCTTCCCGCTGATTGAAAAGCATCAGATTAATGTTGCCTCGCTGGTGCCGCCGGCGGTCAGCCTGTGGCTGCAGGCGATCCACGAATGGGGCAGCAATGCGCAGCTGCGGTCGCTGCAGCTGCTGCAGGTTGGCGGAGCGCGCCTGTCCGCGACGCTCGCCGCGCGCATTCCGGCCGAGATTGGCTGCCAGCTGCAGCAGGTCTTCGGCATGGCGGAAGGGCTGGTGAACTACACCCGCCTCAACGATAGCCAGCAGCGCATTATCAATACCCAGGGCTGCCCGATGAGCCCTGACGACGAAGTGTGGGTCGCCGATGCCGAAGGCAACCCGCTGCCGCGCGGCGAAGTCGGCCGCCTGATGACCCGCGGGCCCTATACCTTCCGCGGCTACTATAAAAGCCCGCAGCATAACCTGGAGGCGTTTGACGCCGACGGCTTCTACTGCTCGGGGGATCTGATCTCGATCGACGAAGACGGCTATATCACCGTGCAGGGGCGCGAGAAAGATCAGATCAACCGCGGCGGGGAGAAGATCGCCGCGGAAGAGATTGAAAACCTGCTGCTGCGCCACCCGGCGACGATCCATGCCGCGCTGGTGAGCATGGAGGATAGCCTGCTGGGGGAGAAAAGCTGCGCGTACCTGGTGGTCAAAGAGCCGCTGCGCGCGGTCGCGGTACGTCGCTTCCTGCGCGAGCAGGGCGTGGCTGAATTTAAGCTGCCGGATCGGGTGGAGTGCGTGGACGCGCTGCCGCTGACGCCGGTGGGCAAAGTCGATAAAAAACAATTACGTCAGTGGCTGGCTGAACGCAAGCTGGGCTGAAGGAGAAGACAGAATGGCCATTCCTCAATTACAGGCTTACGCGCTGCCGGAAGCCAGCGATATCCCGGCGAACAAAGTGAGCTGGGCCTTTGAGCCGTCCCGCGCCGCGCTGCTTATCCACGATATGCAGGAGTATTTCCTCAACTTCTGGGGTGAAGATAGCGCGATGATGGCGAAAGTGGTCGCCAACGTTGCCGCGCTGCGCGATTTCTGCAAGCAGCACGATATCCCGGTGTTCTACACCGCGCAGCCGAAGGAGCAGAGCGATGAAGACCGCGCCCTGCTGAACGATATGTGGGGACCGGGTCTGACCCGCTCGCCGGAGCAGCAGCGGGTGATTGCCGCCCTGGCGCCGGACGAAAACGACACCGTACTGGTGAAGTGGCGCTACAGCGCGTTCCACCGTTCGCCGCTGGAAGAGATGCTGAAAGAGGCCGGGCGCGATCAGCTGATCGTCACCGGCGTCTATGCCCATATCGGCTGCATGACGACCGCGACCGACGCCTTTATGCGCGACATCAAGCCGTTCTTCGTTGCCGACGCGCTGGCGGACTTTAGCCGCGAAGAGCATCTGATGGCGCTGAAATACGTTGCCGGACGCTGCGGTCGGGTGGTGATGACCGAAGAGCTGCTGCCGCTGCCGGCGTCAAAGGCGGCGCTGCGCGCGCTGGTGCTGCCGCTGCTCGACGAGTCCGACGAGCCGATGGATGATGAAAACCTCATCGACTACGGCCTGGATTCGGTGCGCATGATGGCGCTGGCCGCGCGCTGGCGCAAAGTGCACGGCGATATCGACTTCGTGATGCTGGCGAAAAATCCGTCGATTGATGCCTGGTGGGCGCTGCTCTCCCGCGAGGTGAAATAGTGGCCGCGCTCGATTTTCAGGGTCAGACCGTATGGGTGACCGGGGCGGGTAAGGGCATCGGCTACGCCACCGCCCTGGCTTTCGTCGAGGCCGGGGCGCAGGTCACCGGTTTTGACCTCGCCTTCGCGGGCGAAAGCTATCCGTTCGCCACCGAGACGCTGGACGTGGCCGACGCGCCGCAGGTGGCCGAGGTGTGTGGGCGCCTGCTGAACGGCATTGAGCGTCTCGACGTGCTGGTCAACGCGGCGGGTATTTTACGCATGGGTGCCACCGATGCGCTGAGCGTTGAAGAGTGGCAGCAGACCTTCGCCGTTAACGTCGGCGGCGCGTTTAACCTGTTCCAGCAGACGATGCCCCAGTTCCGCCGCCAGCGGGGCGGGGCGATCGTCACCGTGGCCTCCGACGCCGCGCATACGCCGCGCATCGGGATGAGCGCCTACGGCGCGTCGAAAGCGGCGCTGAAGAGCCTGGCGCTGACCGTCGGGCTTGAGCTGGCGGGCAGCGGAGTGCGCTGCAACCTCGTCTCGCCGGGCTCAACCGACACCGATATGCAGCGCACGCTGTGGGTCAGCGATGACGCCGAGCAGCAGCGCATTCGCGGTTTTGGCGAGCAGTTCAAGCTCGGCATTCCGCTGGGTAAGATCGCCCGGCCGCAGGAGATTGCCAGCACCATTTTGTTCCTCGCCTCCCATCACGCCAGCCATATCACGCTGCAGGATATCGTGGTCGACGGCGGCTCGACGCTGGGGGCATAGATGGCCTGGAAACGTCAGCTGACGCTGGAGGCGCTTAACGCCACCAGCGCGAATACGATGGTGGCCCATCTGGGCATTGTCTATACCCGGCTGGAAGAGGGCCTGCTGGAGGCCGAAATGCCGGTCGATGCCCGCACCCATCAGCCCTTTGGCCTGCTGCACGGCGGCGCGTCGGCGGCGCTGGCGGAGACGCTGGGTTCGATGGCCGGCTGGCTGATGACCGAAGAGGGCCAGTGCGTGGTCGGCACCGAGCTGAACGCCACCCATCATCGGGCGGTTTCCAGCGGGAAGGTTCGCGGCGAGTGCCGCCCTCTGCACCTCGGCCGCCAGGGGCAAAGCTGGGAAATTGCCGTCTTCGACGAACGCGGACGGCGCTGCTGCACCTGCCGCCTGGGCACCTCGGTGCTCGGCTAGCGCTCCACCATCCTCCGGTTCGCGCCGCGTCCCGTTCGGGCTACGGTTTTATTTCTGTAGCCCGTTCGGGCGCGGCGCGAGCGTCTTTCCGACCCTGCTGTTTTCATCTATTTTCCTGCCAGAAGTGATCTCGCTAGCAATGTGAGACAAATCCCTGCCTTCGGGCGACATCTCCAGGGTTTCGACGTTGTTAAAATCTGCGTTGTGTTCTAGAAACAAAATGTAACAGATTGATTACCCTATCGTGGAACCCGATAATGAATAATTCAGGGAAATACCTCATCTGGACACTGCTCTCCGTCATTGGAGCCTTTGCCCTCGGCTACATAGCCTTAAACCGCGGCGAACAGATTAATGCGCTATGGATTGTCGTGGCGGCGGTCTGTATCTATCTGATTGCCTATCGCTTCTATGGCCTCTACATCGCCAAAAACGTGCTGGCGGTTGACCCGACGCGGATGACGCCCGCGGTGCGGCACAACGACGGCCTCGACTACGTTCCGACCGATAAGAAAGTGCTGTTCGGTCACCATTTTGCGGCCATTGCCGGCGCCGGACCGCTGGTTGGGCCGGTGCTGGCGGCGCAGATGGGCTACCTGCCGGGGATGATCTGGCTCCTCGCCGGCGTGGTGCTGGCCGGCGCCGTGCAGGACTTTATGGTGCTGTTCGTCTCGACCCGCCGCGACGGCCGCTCGCTCGGTGAGCTGGTGAAAGAGGAGATGGGGCCCACCGCCGGGGTGCTGGCGCTGGTGGCCTGCTTTATGATCATGGTGATCATCCTCGCGGTGCTGGCGATGATCGTGGTGAAAGCGCTGACCCACAGCCCGTGGGGAACCTATACCGTCGCCTTCACCATCCCGCTGGCGGTCTTTATGGGGATCTACATTCGCTATCTGCGCCCGGGGCGCATTGGCGAAGTATCGGTGATTGGCCTGGTGATGCTGGTGTTTGCCATCGTCTCCGGCGGATGGGTTGCCGAAAGTGCGACCTGGGCGCCGTGGTTTGACTACACCGGCGTGCAGCTGACCTGGATTCTGGTGGGCTACGGCTTTATCGCCTCGGTGCTGCCGGTCTGGCTGCTGCTGGCCCCGCGCGACTACCTCTCGACCTTCCTGAAAATCGGCACCATCGTCGGGCTGGCGATCGGTATTCTGATCATGCGCCCGACGCTGACCATGCCGGCGCTGACCAAATTTATTGACGGCACCGGCCCGGTGTGGAGCGGCAGCCTGTTCCCGTTCCTGTTTATCACCATCGCCTGCGGCGCCGTGTCGGGCTTCCACGCGCTGATCGCCTCCGGCACCACGCCGAAAATGCTCGCCAACGAAGGCCAGGCCTGCTTTATCGGCTATGGCGGCATGCTGATGGAATCCTTCGTCGCCATTATGGCGCTGGTGGCGGCCTGCGTTATCGACCCCGGCGTCTACTTTGCGATGAACAGCCCGATGGCGGTGCTGGCGCCTGCCGGAACCACCGACGTGGTGGCGTCCGCCGCGCAGGTGGTCAGCAGCTGGGGCTTTAGCATCACCCCGGATACGCTGCGCCAGATAGCCAGCGAGGTCGGCGAACAGTCGATTATCTCCCGTGCCGGCGGCGCGCCGACGCTGGCGGTCGGGATGGCCTACATCCTGCACGGCTCGCTGGGCGGCCTGATGGATGTCGCCTTCTGGTACCACTTCGCCATTCTGTTTGAAGCGCTGTTTATTCTGACGGCGGTGGATGCCGGCACCCGCGCGGCGCGCTTTATGCTGCAGGATCTGCTCGGCGTGATAAGCCCGGGGCTGAAGAGAACCAGCTCGCTGCCGGCGAACCTGCTGGCGACGGCGCTGTGCGTGCTGGCGTGGGGCTACTTCCTGCACCAGGGAGTGGTGGACCCGCTCGGCGGGATTAACACCCTGTGGCCGCTGTTCGGCATCGCCAACCAGATGCTGGCAGGGATGGCGCTGATGCTCTGTGCGGTGGTACTGTTTAAAATGAAACGTCAGCGCTATGCATGGGTCGCGCTGCTGCCCACGTCGTGGCTGCTGATTTGTACCCTGACCGCCGGCTGGCAGAAGTCGTTCAGTCCGGATACCAAAGTCGGCTTCCTGGCGATCGCCAATAAGTTCCAGGCGATGATCGACAGCGGCTCTATCCCGCCGCAGTACACCGAATCCCAGCTGGCGCAGCTGGTCTTTAACAACCGCCTGGATGCCGGTCTGACCATCTTCTTTATGGTGGTGGTGGTAGTGCTGGCGCTGTTCTCAATCAAAACCGCGCTGGCGGCGCTGAAAGAGGAGCATCCTACCGCCAGAGAGACGCCGTACGAAGCGATGCCCGCCGATGCTGAGAGCCTGGTCACCCAGGCGAAACGCGCGCATTAGCCAGCCGGTTTTTGTTAGCCTAATCCTCTCCCGTAAGGGAGAGGATGATGTGAGAGAGAAAAATGTTCGATACCCTTTCGAAAGCGGGAAAATACTTAGGCCAGGCGGCAAAGATGATGATTGGCGTGCCTGATTACGATAACTACGTCGCCCATATTCGCCAGACCCACCCTGAGCAGACGCCGATGACCTACGAAGAGTTCTTTCGCGAGCGCCAGGACGCGCGCTACGGCGGCAAGGGCGGCGCGAAGTGCTGCTAGGCCACCCCCTCAGGCGTTAAGCCCCCCGTCTACGTCCAGTCCGGTACCGGAAATCTGTCCGGCCGCCGGGCTTGCCAGAAAGGTTACCGCCGCGGCGATATCCTCAGGCTGACCGTAATGTCCGAGCGCAATAAGCTGCCGCAGCGGCTCGGCCTGTTCGCCGTCCGCCGGGTTCATATCGCTGTCGGTTGGCCCCGGGTGCACGAGGTTAACGGTTATACCGCGCGGCCCCAGATCGCGCGCCAGGCCGCGGGTCAGGGAGTTAAGCGCCGATTTAGTCATCGCGTACGCCGCAATGCCGGGAGACGCGACGCGGTTGGCGAGACAGCTGCCGATATTGATAATCCGCCCGCCGTCCGGCAGATGGGGGATTGCTGCCTGAATCGCGATAACCACCCCGCGAATATTGACGTTGATCAGCGCATCGATATCCTCCAGGGACATCGACTCCAGCGGCCCGCCGCGGGCGATCCCGGCGTTATTAACCAGAATATCCAGCCCTCCGAGGCTCTGCACCGTGCGGGCGACGGCGTGCTGAATGGCCTGCGCGCTGGCGCTATCGGCCTGCACCGCCTCGCTGCGGCGACCGAGAGCGCGAATCTCGTCGGCAACCGCCTGGGCTTTGTCGGCGGACTTTTCGTAGGTGATAACGACATCGGCCCCGGCCTGCGCCAGCGATAGCGCAATCGCGCGGCCTAACCCCCGGCTGGCTCCGGTAACCAGCGCCTTCTTACCTGTTAAATCGATCTGCATGATGACCTCGTGACGTGAGCGTTGAGATGCATCATTAGGTATATACGTAATCCTTCAAACCGCCTCTTTTTGCCGCGGCCGTTTTCACCACCGGCGTCGTCGCATCAGGCGTGGCTAAAATTTTCCACCTTCGCGAAGGCGGCGTACAGGGTCTGCGGCGTCAGCTCCACCGGCAGGAAGTGGATGGACTCGACCGGGCGCAGGGTATGGGCAATGACCCGATCCAGCTCGCCCCGGTTGTTGATATCGATATCCAGCGCTGCCAGGGTGGTCGGCAGGTTAAAGCGCTGATAGGCCGCCACCAGCTGAGCCAGCACCGCATCCTGGCCGAGCAGGGCGCTCTGCACCAGAATGCCGTAGGCGACCTTGGTGCCGTGGAGAAACTTCTCCGTCTGCGGCAGCACCGTCAGGCCGTTGTGCACCGCGTGGGCTGCCGCAACCCGGGTGTAGCGCTCGCCGAGGCCGCCGACCATCCCGCCGCCGGCGATAATCGCATCGATAACGTCCAGCAGCGGCTGGCTCAGCTCGCCGCGCTGCCGGTCGGCGAGCGCCGTTTCGCTGCTCTCCAGCAGGACGTCGCGGATCGCCAGCGCGCCGTTAATCCCCAGGCGTACGGTCAGCGGCAGGGTTTCCGGCCGCGGTGCCAGCACCACCGCCTCATACCATTTCGCCAGCGTATCGCCGATCCCCGCCAGCAGATACTCCTCAGGCGCGTTGAGGACGATCCGCGGCTCCACCAGCACCAGGAAGTTGGCGTCGTCGAAAATTTCAAAATGCAGCGCCTGGCCGGCGTCGTTGTACCACACCGACAGCGGAGTCCACGCCGCGCAGGTGGCGGCGATGGTCGGGATCGCCACCACCGGTAGCGCAAGCCGCCTGGCCACCGCCTTGGCGGTATCCAGCAGCGCGCCGCCGCCAACGCCAATCACCACGGAGCGGTCTTCACCCGCCTCGCGAACCAGTCGGGCGACGTCGCTTTCGCTGCAGTGGCCCTTAAAGAGGATTTTTTTGGCGCCGGGCGCATTGAAGGCCTCGGGTAAAAAGGGTTCTGCGCCGGCGATTGCCCGCTCGCCGTAGATCCATAGCGCCCGGGAAAGCTGCTCTGCGCTGTAAAAATCATGCAGCCGAGCGAGGCTGCCGGGATGGGAGAAGTAGTTGGCGGGGCCGGGGACCACGCGGATATCGCTGTTGCTCATAGAGGCTGACCTTATTGTCGTTTCGCTAACCTGATGTTATGTCTGGACATCCGGATGGCTAATATTATTTCGTTTTATCTTATGCCTTTTACGCAGTTGTCAGTCAAGGGCGGCTGTGAAAAATTCATTAAATCAAAATATTAATCGTAAAGGGTAGCAGGGGATGACAGCCAATCGCCTCGAGATGCACAACATTAACCTGGCCTTTTCCGGCTTTCGGGCGCTGAACAACGTGGCGTTTTCCCTGAAGGGGGGGACCGTGCACGCGCTGACCGGCGCCAACGGCGCGGGAAAATCGACGCTGATGGCGGTGCTCTGCGGGACACACGCGCATTATGAGGGCGAGATTGTCATCAATAATCAGCCGGTAAATATTCGTTCTCCACGCGATGCAAAGCAGCTTGGCATTCATCTGGTGCAGCAGGAAGTCGACGTGGCGCTGGTTCCCGGCCTGAGCATTGCCGAGAACATCATGCTGGACCGGCTGGCGCTGCCGGGCCAGGGCTTTAGCTGGCGGCGGGTCCGCGAGCAGGCCCGGGCCGCGCTGGCCCAGCTGGATATCGTTCTTGACGTGCGCCGCTCTATCGATAGCTGCTCCCTGGCCGAGAAGCAGCAAATTCTGCTGGCGCGGGCCCTGTCGCACCACTGCCGCTTTCTGATCCTTGATGAACCGACGGCGCCGCTGGATCGTCACGAAAGCGAACGCCTGTTTACCGTGGTGCGCCGCCTGCAGCAGCAGGGGATCGGCGTGGTGTTTATCTCCCACCGCATTCATGAGCTGAAGGCCATTTGCGACACCTTAACGGTGCTGCGCGACGGACGGCTGATCGAAAGCGGCCCGATGGCGGAGCTCAGCGGCGAGCAGATCGTGGAAAAGATGCTCGGCCATGAGCTTAGCGATATTTTTCCGCCGAAGCGCCCGCCGCACGGTGAAGAGGTGCTGCTCCAGGTGGAAGGGCTGCACGACGAGGGGCTGCTGCAGGATATCTCTCTGCGCCTGCGCAAAGGCGAAATTCTCGGCATCGCCGGGCTGGCGGGGGCCGGTAAAACCGAGCTGTGCAAGGCGCTGTTCGGCGCCAGCAAAAGCCGCCTGACGCGCGGCGAGCTGAACAGCCAGCCGTGGCGCCCGCGCGACCCGGCGGACTCCGTCACCCGCGGGCTGGCGCTGGTGCCAGAGGAGCGGCGCAAGGAGGGGATTTTTATCGAAGAGCCTATCGCCATGAACCTCGCGGTGAGCGCCGATAGCAGCTTTTCGCGCTGGAGCCTGTTTGGCCATCGCCAGGCGTGGCGCTGGGCGGAGGAGGTGGTGGCCCGGATCGGTATTCGCACCACCGGCCCGGGCCAGACGCTGCGTCGTCTCTCCGGCGGCAATCAGCAGAAGGTGGCCATCGGTAAATGGCTGCGCGGCAGCGCTAACGTACTGATTTTTGATGAGCCGACCAAAGGCGTCGACGTGAAGGCAAAGACCGACCTGTTCAACCTGATCGACGGGCTGGCGCGAGAAGGCAAAGGGGTGATCTACGCCTCGGGCGAATTCTCGGAGCTGGTTGGATTGTGCGACCGCATTTGCGTGCTGTGGGATGGCCGCATTGTGGCAGAAATAGCGGGCGCAGAGGCCCGCGAAGAGACCCTACTTTATTACTCCACCGGAGGAGCAGCAGCGTGAGCAAGGCCCTGACCGCTACCGCGACGGCATCGAGCCGTCAGCGATTTTTCGATTTTCTCTACAAATGGGGCATGTTGCTGACCGTTGTGCTGCTGATCGCCGTTTTTGGCCTCGCATCGGATAACTTCCTCGACCCGTTCAACATCATCAACATTCTGCGCTCGATTGCCATCGTGACGGTGATCGCCATCGGGGTGTCGATTTCGCTCACCATCGGCGGATTCGACCTGTCGGTCGGCTCGACCGCCTCGCTGGCGAACGCGCTGGTGATTTCGCTGTTCGTCTGGCACGGATTTGGCACCACGGAGGCGATTCTGATCACCCTGGCGCTGTGTACGCTGGTGGGGCTGTTTAACGCCTTTCTGATCGTGGTGCTGCGCATTCCCGACATGCTCGCGACCCTCGCCAGCCTGTTCGTGATTCAGGGCGTGGCGATGACCTACAGCTACGGCGGCTCGATTACCGAGAACATGGTGCTGCCGAGCGGCGAGATGGCGGAAGGGACCATTCCGGCGGCGTTTGGCCTGCTGGGGCAGGTGCCGACGATTGTCATTATTATGCTGGCGGTGACCGTGGTTGCCCAGCTGGCGCTCTCTTTCACCACCCACGGGCGGCGGATGTACGCCATCGGCGGCAACCCGGAGGCCGCGCGTCTTTCCGGCCTGCGCATCACGCGCTACAAGGTGGCGGCGTACGTTATCGCTTCGCTGCTGGCGGGCCTCGGCGGCATCCTGCTGGCGTCGCGCATCGGCTCCTCCCAGGTTAACGCCGGCGGCGGTTACCTGATGGACGCGGTGGCGGCGGCGTGGATCGGCTTCTCGCTGGCGGGCTCGGGCAAACCGAACGCGCTGGGCACGCTGGTGGGGGCGGTGATCCTCGGGGTGCTCTCCAACGGCCTGGTGATGCTCTCGGTTCCGTACTACGCAATGGACATTATTAAAGGGCTGGTGCTGGCTGGCGCGTTAGCACTGACCTATTTTCAGCGCCGCACCTAATTATAAACAGGGTAAACATGATGAAAAAAATAACGCTTTCTCTTATCGCGCTGGGGCTGCTCAACTCCGTAGCCGCCTATGCTGAGACGCCAACGCCGGTGCCGGCCGCTATCGCTGAACATAACGGACCGATCCGCATTGCGGTGATCCGTAACCTGGGTTCCGATGATAACACCACCCAGTTTGTCTCCGGGGCTATCCAGGAAGGCAAGAAGCTCGGCTTTAAAATGAGCACCTTCCTGAGCAACGGCGACGACGCGAAATTCCAGGACTTCGTCAATCAGGCCATTAGCCAGAAATATGACGGCATTATTCTCTCCCAGGGGCGCGATCCCTACTCGACCGCGCTGGTGAAGAAGGCGGTGGACGCCGGGATCAAGGTCGCGGTATTCGACACCGCCGTCAGCGGCGAGATCCCGGGCGTGACCGTGACCCAGCAGGATGACGCCTCCCTGACCGATCTCTCCTTTGGTCAGCTGGTGAAAGATTTCAACGGTAAAGCCAACATTATCAAGCTGTGGGTCGCCGGCTTCCCGCCGATGGAGCGCCGTCAGGTGGCTTACCAGGCGCTGCTCAAGCAGAACCCGGGCATCAAAGAGCTGGAGTCGATCGGCGCCGTCTCCTCCGACGTGCAGGGCGATACCGCCAACAAAGTCGGGGCGATCTTAGCGAAATACCCGAAAGGCAAAATTGACGCGATTTGGGGTACCTGGGACGCCTTCAGCCAGGGGGCTTATAAGGCGCTGAAAGAGAACGGCCGTACCGAGATTAAGCTCTACAGCATTGATATCTCTAACCAGGATCTGCAGCTGATGCGCGAATCCGGCAGCCCGTGGAAGGTGAGCGTGGCCGTGGATCCGAAGCTTATCGGGGCGACCAACGTACGTCTGGTGGCCAACAAGATTGCCGGGGAGCCGACGCCTGCAACCTACGATTTTAAAGCGGCGGCAATTCCTCAGGCGCTGCTGGCCGCGCAGCCGGGGGCGGTAAACGTGGCGTCGCTTGGCAAAATCATTCCGGGCTGGGGCCAGACCGAAGACTTTATCGCCCCGTGGTTCGCCACCCTGGAAGCTAAAAACAAGTAAGGAGCAGGTATGGCGACGGAACTCCCGCGTCCCGACTACAGCCGCAATATGCGGCTGATTGGGCATAGCGATCAGGGCGGACGCCCGGACGGCGTCCAGCTGATGGTGCATCGTGGCTTTGCCTATATCGGCCACATGGTGTCCCAGGGTTTTTCGGTGGTGGACGTTCGCGACCCGAAAAACCCCAAAGCGGTGAACTACGTCGCCGCGCCGCCCGGCACCTGGAACGTGCACCTGCAGGCGCACGACGATCTGCTGCTGGTGATCAACGCCCGGGATCTCTTTGCCGACGCCCGCTTTGCCGACGAGAAGGTCTACTATACCCGTTCGGTGGGGGAGACGGTCAGCGACGTACGGGAGAAGGGCTGGAGCGCCGGGCTGCGTATTTTTGATATCTCCGTTGCGGATAAACCGCGGGAAATCAGCTTTCTGTCGCTCGACGGGATCGGCATTCATCGAATCTGGTACGTCGGCGGCCGCTGGGCCTACGTTTCCGCGCTGATCGACGGTTTTAGCGACTATATCTTCCTGACCATCGATCTCGCCGATCCGCGCAAGCCGCAGGTCGCCGGGCGCTGGTGGCTGCCGGGGATGAACCAGGCGGCAGGGGAGACGGCGAGCTGGCCGCAGGGGAAACGCTACGCCCTGCATCACGCCATTATCGCCGGAGATACCGCCTACGGCAGCTGGCGCGACGGCGGTCTGACCCTGCTCGACGTCAAGGACCGCACCCAGCCGAAGCTGATTAGCCTCCGCAACTGGAGCCCGCCGTTTGGCGGCGGCACCCATACCGCGCTGCCGCTGCCGGATCGCGATTTACTGGTGGTGCTCGACGAAGCGGTGCTCGACAACCAGCAGGACGGCGAGAAGCTGATCTGGCTGTTCGATATCCGCGACCCGGCGAATCCGGTCAGCATCTCGACCTTCCCGCAGCCGCGGGAGAGCGACTATGTGGCGAAAGGGGCGCATTTTGGCCCGCATAATCTGCATGAGAATCGCCCCGGAAGCTTCGTCAGCTCGACGCTGATTTTCGCCACTTACCAAAACGCGGGCGTGCGGGCCTACGACATCTCCGACCCCTACCGGCCGGTAGAAACCGGGGCGCTGGTGCCCGCGGCGCCGGAGAAGATGATGGATACCCGTCCGGGTCGCCCACAGGTGATCCAGTCCTGCGACGTGTTCGTTGACGCGCAGGGGATTATCTACAGCACCGACTATAACGGCGGGCTGTCGGTGATCGAGTATTTGGGGTAGGGAAGGGCGGTGAATGGAGAGCCCGGGCAGCGCGCTGCCCGGGAACGACCGGGAAGGGATTAGCCGTACTGGCGAATGCGGGCGATCAGCTCGTCGACGCCGTCGATGCGTTCGGCAATCACGATCAGCGCTTTGCCGAGCGAAATCGCATGGCGCAGACATTCGTAGCGCATGGCCTCATCGGCAATGCTGTCGATATCGGCGACGTGCGACAGGCCGACGCTGCGGCGAATCAGTTCGGTTCCGCAGAAGCCAATCGCATCCGCCCACACTTTTTTCAGGAACGCTGAGGTATAGCCGGGATAGGCCAGCGCCGCATCGCGGCTCTTCTCCGCCGCCAGCGCCTGGAAGCGTTCGGCAAAGGTTGTCCACAGCGCCTGAATATCGTTCAGCCGCTGTTCGCGCGCGGCGGCGGCGTCGCGAATGCCCAGATGGCCCGGCAGGCCGCAGTAGTTGAGCAGCAGGTTGCCGATGGCGGTGCCGATATCAAAGCCAATCGGGCCGAAATAGCCGAACTCGGCGTCGATGGCTTTAAAGCTGCCCTCGGCAACGAAAATTGAACCGCTGTGGATATCGCCGTGCAGCAGCGCTTCCGCCTGGGAAAAGAAGCGGTGCTTGAGCGAGGCCACCGCCAGCCTGAGCTGGCTATCGTGGCGCAGGGCGGCAATATCGTCCTCCAGCTCCGGCGGATAGCTGTTGCGTTCATGAACCTGGTAGGGGTCGTTGAAGAACAGATCCTCGGTTATTTCACACATCTCCGGGTTAATAAAGCGCGCGACCTGGGCTTTTTTATCGTGAGGATGGAGATAAAAATCGCTGGTATGGAACAGCGCCTGGGCCAGGTATTCGCCCAGCTGGCTCGCCGCCTGCGGATAGTAAACGTTGGCGATAAGCTCGCCGCGCCAGATGCGGTGATCGGACAGATCTTCCATCACCATCACCGCCAGCTCGGGATCGAAATGGTGAATTTTTACCGTGTGCTGCGGGCAGTGTTGATAGTGGGTCACCAGCGTCTGCGCCTCGAGTCGGGCGCGATCGAGCGTCAGCGGCCAGGACTCTCCGACGCAGCGGACGTAGGGCAGGGCCTGCTTAACCACAATGCGGCTCACGCCCTGGGTATCAAAAATTTTAAATACCAGGTTGAGGTTACCGTCACCCACTTCCTGCGCGGACACCAGTTCCGACGGGTCGTCGAGACCGCCAAATTGTTGTGCATAAGCCACCGCATCGCTGGCCGTGAAGGTATGGTATTGCGACATTGCCTCGATCCTCAAAAGTTCTGATTAAGCCGTTCAGACGTCTATACTTCTGGATTCCATCCTGACACAATGTGATACAACAACGCAACAGGGATTTAACGACATGCAGACACTACAGACCACCAGCCTGCGGGTAAGCGAAAATCAGCTTTTTATTCTTGACCAGCAGGCATTGCCGCAGGAAAAACGCTGGCTGGCGGCAGATAACGTTTCGTTACTGGTTGACCATATTCATGCTCTGCGGGTGCGCGGCGCGCCGTTAATCGGTCTCTCTGCCAGTCTGCTGTTAGCGCTTCTGGCGCAGCGCGGCCTGACCCGCGATGAGCTATCGCAGGCGCTGGATACGCTGCGCGCCGCGCGCCCGACGGCGGTCAACCTGATGAATAACCTCGACCGCATGAAGCTGGCGCTGGCGAAAGAGAACTATATTCCGGCTCTTGAAGAAGAAGCGCTGCGCCTGATCGCTGAAGATAAGCAGCTGTGCGCCAGCATCGCGGAAACCGGCGTCAGCCTGGTCAAAGCGGGCAGTCGCCTGCTGACCCACTGCAACACCGGCGGGCTGGCGACCGCAGGGGTGGGCACGGCGTTAGGGGTGATCGCGCTGGCCCATCAGCGCGGCCTGGTGGCGAACGTGTGGGTCGACGAGACGCGCCCGCTGCTGCAGGGCGGCCGTCTGACCGCCTGGGAGCTGGGCGAGCTGGGGGTACCCTATCAGCTAATTACCGATTCGATGGCCGCCAGCCTGATGGCTAAAGGGCAGGTCGATGCGGTGTGGGTTGGCGCCGATCGCATTGCCGCCAACGGCGACGTGGCGAACAAAATCGGTACCTATTCGCTGGCGGTGCTGGCGAAATATCACGGCATTCCGTTCTATGTCGCCGCGCCGCAAACCACGCTCGACCGCGGCTGCCCGAACGGCGAGGCCATTCCTATTGAACAGCGCGCGGCGGCGGAAGTGACCGGCGTGGCCGGCAGCTTCGGCGCGGTGCAGTGGGCGCCGGCGGATGCATCGGTTTATAACCCGGCGTTTGACGTCACGCCTGCGGCATTAATCAGCGGCTGGGTGCTGGACAGCGGCGTCGTTACCCGCGAGCAGGTGGCGGCCGGCGCATTTGCGCCAAATATTGGCTAACGGCGCGGGTCTGCCGCCGGATAGCGGATCTGCTCCGGCTGGCGCTGCAGAATGATTTTGCCGCGGCGAATGGAGGTCAGCACTTTGGCCTGACGCCGCACGGCGTCATAGTCATTTTCCGCATCGAGGATCAGCAGGTTCGCCGGGTGGCCTTCGGCGATACCGTAATTATCGCCGAGGCACAGCGCCCGGGCGCTGTTATCGGTAATCAAATCGAGACAGCGCTGCAAATCTTCATACCCCAGCATATGGCAGATGTGCAGCCCGGCATCGAGGATGCGCATGATGTTGCCGTTGCCCAGCGGGTACCAGGGGTCCTGAATGGAGTCCTGGGCAAAGCAGACGTTAATCCCGGCGCGGTCCAGCTCCGCCACCCGCGTCACGCCGCGGCGTTTTGGCCAGCTGTCGAAGCGCCCCTGCAGGTGAATGCTTTCGGTTGGGCAGGAGATAAAGTTGATGCCCGACGCCTTGAGCAGGCGGAACAGCTTCGAGCAGTAGGCGTTATCGTAGGAACCCATCGCGCAGGTATGGCTGGCGGTGACCTGCGCGCCCATGCCGCGTACCCGAGCCTCTTCCGCCAGCACTTCCAGAAAGCGCGACTGCGGGTCATCGATTTCATCGCAGTGCACGTCCACCAGGCAGCCGTGGCGCTGGGCCAGGTCCATCAGAAAGGCCAGCGAGCTGACGCCCTTGTCGCGGGTGTTCTCGTAGTGCGGAATGCCGCCCACCACGTCGGCGCCCATTTCAATGGCGCGGGTCATCAGCTCTCGTCCGCCGGGGAACGACTCGATCCCCTCCTGCGGGAAGGCGACGATTTGCAGGTCGATAAGATCGGCGGCCTCTTTTTTCACCTCCAGCATCGCCTCCAGCGCCGTCAGGGAAGGGTCGGTGACGTCGATGTGGGTGCGCACGTGCTGCACGCCGTTATCGCGCAGCATACCGATGGTCTTCAGCGCGCGCTGGCGCGTATCTTCTACCGTGACGCTCTCTTTACGCTGGCTCCAGCGGGTGATGCCCTCAAACAGCGTGCCGCTCATATTCCACTCCGGCTCGCCCGCCGTCAGGGTGGCGTCCAGATGGATATGCGGCTCGACGAACGGCGGGATAACCAGCTTTTGCTGCGCGTCGATATCGCTGGCGTCAGCCGCCCGCGCGGCGGCCTGCGGGGCGATGCTTTTAATCATGCTGTCCTGTAACTCAAGGGTATAGAGCGCTTCTTTATGGCGCAGGCGCGCGTTGATAATTTTCATGGTTGTTCCCGTAAATGGTTTTGCGACATACGCCAGATAGCCAGGGCGACCGAGGCGTTGAGATGAAACTGCGGATGGCTGACCGGATAGCGGGTCAGCTTTTCAATACGTTGGATACGCTGATGCAGGGTGTTGCGGTGAATGCCCAGCCGCTCGGCGGCCCTCATCACGTTGCCGTTCTCCTGGAGCAGGGTTTCCAGGGTCTCCATGAGCAGCCACGGGCTTTTACGATCGGGTTCGATCAGGCAGCCAAGGGTGTCGTGCATAAAATCGCTCAGCAGCGTGGGATCGCCGACGGCGGAGAGCAGCTTGATAAAGCCCAGCTGCTGATAGTCGCTGATGCGCTGAGCAGGGCGCAGGGTATCGCTGAGATCCAGCGCCTGGCGCGCCTGCGACAGCGCCCGCTGATAGCCCTGCAGCTCCTGCACCGGCGCGGAGAGGCCGCACAGCAGCGACAGCCCGTCGTCGCCCTCCGCAAGCTGGAGCAGCCACTGCTGCAGCCACTTTTTCTGCTGATAAAATTCGCCTTCCTCATCCGGGAGCAGGAAGAGAAACATATTGCTGCGCTCTACCAGCGGAAAGGGGTTGCCCTGCTGGTTAAGCTGCTGCTGCAGCCGCTGGCGCACGGTGCGACGGGCCTGCTGCAGCCAGGCTTCGGCCTGCTCCGGCGGAAACTGGCGAAACAGGCGCTGAATCCCCTCAAGGCGCAGCGCCGCCACCCGCAGCGGGCGGGTAAAATCCAGCTGCTGATGAAGCGCGCGCTGATGCAGGATTTGCAGGTCGGGATAGTCGCCGGTTAACAGCTGCAGCAGAATATCGCGCTGCGACTGCAGCGCGTTTTCGCTGCGCACCAGCGCGGTACCGATGCGCTCGGTGACGATCACCATTTTGAGCAGATAGGGCTGTTCGATCAGCGGAATGCCCAGCTCGTCGGCCAGGGCGATCAACCGCGGAGGGATCGTCTGGATATAGGCGTCGCCGGTGAGGATCACCATGCCGGCGATCCCGCGCTGCTTGCCCTCCATCAGCAGATGGATCAGGTTCTCCTCATTGCGGGGATGGTTGATCCCGGTGATAAACACCAGCTCTCCGCCCATGATCCACTCGGCGATATTTTCATTTTCCGCTACGTAGTACCAGCGCACCGCCAGCTGGAGCCCCTGCTGCCCCGCGCGCAGCCGCATCGCCGAGAGTCCCTCCAGCGCGAGGATTTCGCTGACCGTCAGGCTCATGGCTACTGCTCCGCGGCCGCGTCAGCCGCGGGCTGGCGTTTGCTCAGGCGGGTCAGGACGATATAGACCAGCGCGGAGACGGAGATGCCCACCAGCGGCGCAACCCACGGCGACAGGTAAGCCACCAGCGCGCCGACGGCATAAGCGCCCAGGCCCAGCCAGTTGAAGCGCGGTAAGCGCGCGGTTTGCAGCAGAGGATAGCGCCCGCCGCGATAGAACCAGTAGTCGGCGAGGATCACGCCGCCGATGGGCGGGATGATGCTGCCCAGCAGAACCAGGAACGGGATCAGCATTTCGTACATCCCGCCAATGGCCAGCAGAATGCCGACGCCGGCGGCGACAACGGTCAGGGTCCGGCGGCGTTCGCTGCGCAGCAGGTGGCAGGCGGCGGCCGAAACGTTATAGATGGTCGGCCCCTGAATCGTCAGCAGATTGAGGCACAGCATGACCACCGCGGCGACGGAGAGCCCCTGCAAAATCAGCACTTCCACGATATCGGCCTGCTGATAAACGATGGCGCACCAGGCCCCGGCCACAATCATCAGCCCGTTACCGATAAGGAAGCTGCCCATGCTGGCGAGGATGGCGGTGCGGCTGGAGTTAGCCAGCCGCGTCCAGTTCGTCGCCTGGGTCGCGCCGCTGGCGAAGGTGCCAAATACCATGGTGATGGCCGCCGACCAGGTCATGGTTTCGCCCGGTTCGATTTTGGTCATCGCCTGCCAGCCGCCGGCGTGGTGGGCGGCAAGGTACATCGAGACCACCAGCAGGATAAACATCAGCGGGACCGAAACCCGCGAGAGCGCATCCAGCCCCTTATAGCCCACCAGCGCGGTGACGCAGAACAGGATGCCGAACAGCACCATCAGCGGAACGGTCATCGCCTCGGGCAGGGCGAGTATTTTGACCAGCGAAATTGCCACCGTGGCGGTACCCCAGGCGTACCAGCCCAGCTCGGCGAAGCCGAGAATAAAATCGGCGAGCCTGCTGCCGATCTCGCCGAAGCAAAAACGCCCCATCAGTACGGTGTTCAGCCCGCTGCGGGCGGCAATCCAGCCGAGCGACGCCGCGTAGAGGGCCAGCAGAAAGTTGCCGATAACCGCAATCCACAGCAGGTTAACGATGGAAAAAGAGACGCCGAGCTTCCCGCCCGCGAACATCGTGCCGGTAAAAAAGGTAAAGCTGAACAGAACCATGGAGATTGAAAACAGGCCCTTGCGCCCTGAGGCCGGCGCTTCGACGAGCGGGAAATCGTTGCTGTTTGACATAGTGGAACCTCTGAGTGGTCACCCGAATGGCGATGCCAGAGGGGTAGCAAGAGGTGTGCCAAAAAAAGCGGGGCAACGGGAACATATTGGGGTGGGCAGTGTGCACATAAAAAGGCGTTAAACGGCGCCGTTTTGCCAGAATGGTGTGCAGGGTGCAAAGTTTTGCACCAGCGTGGAGCAGCCGTTCGGACTTTGCCATCGCGCGCGGTCGCTATCGCTGGCGCTGAAATTTACGCCAGCCGTACGCAGAACGATCCCCCGTCTTTTTAGCGACCCGCAGCGGGTAATATTGGCGTTATGAAAACGTTCAGTTGTATCACTGTTAAAAGCGGTAATTTCATATGCGTTTCTGATATAACCATTCTTAATGTAAGCCTTTCCTGAAATATTGTTCAGCCGGGCAGGCGGTGTTAGTATCGGATAAATAGCCATTTAGACGGCTAAAGAACCTTGGTTCGGGTTATCCTGCTGGCCGTTTTGCCTTAGCGCAGCGACGCCGCTGCCTGCCGCAGCATCCCCCGAGCGTAAAGGTTCTCCAAATACCATCGCTAAACTAAGGAACTGCTATGTGGCAAGAAAGACTCGCGCAACTGGTCACCACCTGTCATTGGATCGGTGCGAAGGGCTGGGCGCCGGCGACCGGCGGCAATATGTCCGTGCGCCAGGATGAGACCTGGTGCTGGCTCAGCGAGTCGGGACGCGATAAGGGCAGCCTGACCAGCGAAGATTTTCTGCAGGTTGATATTGCCAGCAATACCGCGCCTTCCGGGCGCAAGCCCTCGGCGGAAACCGGGCTGCATACCCTGGTCTATCGCCTGTTCCCCGAGGCCAACGTCGTGCTGCACGTCCATACCGTCAACGCGACGGTGCTGTCGCGCATCGAGAAGAGCGGGACGCTGGCGCTGCAGGGCTACGAAATGCAGAAAACGCTGACCGGCCAGCACAGCCATCTCGACACCGTCCCGGTGGCGATTTTCGATAACGATCAGGATATCGACGCCCTGGCGGCGCGCATCGAAGATTATGCGCAAACCCGCCCGCTGCGCTACGGCTTCCTGCTGCGCGGCCACGGCCTGACCTGCTGGGGGAAAGATATCAACGAGGCGCGTCGTCAGCTGGAAGGTCTGGAATTCCTGTTCGAGTGCGAGCTGATGCGTCGCCGCTACGAGCGCGACTAATATTCAACGGGCGATCGGGTCAGGCATGGATTTTTATCTGGGTATCGATATCGGCACCTCGCGAGTTAAGGCGGTGCTGTTTGACGAACATTTTCAGGCGCGGGCCAGCGCGGCGGAGAATACCGGGCCGCGTCTGTCGGCTAACGGCTACGCCGAGCAGGATATGGCGCAGCTGTGGCAGTCGGTGATCGCTATTTTGCGCCAGATTGCGCAACGCCCGGAGCTGCAGGGCGGGCGCTTAAGGGCTATTGGCCTTGCCGGGCAGGGCGAAGGGGTGTGGCTAAGCGATGCCGAGGGCGAGCCGGTCGGGCCGGGGATCCTGTGGAGCGATACCCGCAGCCGGGAGCTGATGAGCGTTCTGCTGCGCCGTCCGGACTTCGATCGCCGCTTCTTTGCCGAGACCGGCACCCACCTGCAGCCGTGCAATACCAGCATGCAGCTATGCTGGCTGCGGCACTATCAGCCGGAGCGGCTGGCGGCGGCGCGCTATCTGTTTTTTGCCAAAGACTGGATCCGCTTTCGCCTGACCGGCGTCGCGGCGCTGGATATCACCGATGCCAGCACCTCGCTGCTCAATCAGCAGAGCGGGGAGCTGTCGGCGGTGGTGCTGAATGAAATGGGGCTTGCCGATCTGCAGCACCTCTTCCCGCCGCTGCTGGCGCCGGATGCGCAGGCCGGCACCCTGCGCGACGAGGTGGCGGCGCTGACCGGACTGGCGGCCGGCACGCCGGTGGCCGCCGGCGCGCTCGACGTGTGCAGCGCGGCGCTCGGCTGCGGCGCGGTGAACGACGGCGATATCTATACGATCCTCGGCACCACCTGCTGTACCGGCATCGTGTGCCACGGTCGTCAGACGGTGAACGAGGGAACGCGCTACGTCACCCATACCGAAGCGGGGAGCTTTATTAACCTCTTCCCGATGCAGGCCGGAACGCCGAATATCGACTGGCTGCAGCAGCATATCTCCCTGAGCCCGGACCTCCAGCAGCTTGAGCGGGCGATTGCCGACGTCGAGCCGGGCAGCGGGGGCGTGTTCTGGCAGCCCTATCTTAACGGCGAGCGCGCGCCGTTTTATAGCCCGGACGCGCGGGCCGGCTATTTTGGCATCAGCCAGCACACCACCCGCGCCGAGCTGCAGCGGGCGGTGTTTGAAGGGCTGGCATACGCTATTGTCGACTCGCTGCAGGGCTATCCGCAGGGCGGTGAACTGTACCTGACCGGCGGCGGCGCGGCCTCCGCGACCTGGCTACAGATTATTGCCGACTGCAGCGGCAGAACGGTGGTCTCCAGCACCTTTAACGAACTCAGCGCCCGCGGGGCGGCGATTCTGGCAGCCCGCAGCGTTAACGGACTCTCGCACTACCCGCAGCTGGAGCAGACGTGCTATCAGCCACATCCGCGGGCGCACGCCCGCTACGCCGTGCTCTATCCGGTTTATCGCCTGCTGCGCGAACAGCTGCTGCCCGTCTGGCAGGCTCGGCAGGAGGCGCTTCAACGTATTTCTCAGGAATCAGACCAATGAAAATTGTATTTACCGCCGAACACTCCGGCGATCTCACCGCGTTCCAGCAGCTGGGCGAGCTGCGGGTGGAGGGATGGGCGCTGGGTAAGCCGAAGCTCAGCGCCGGCCAGCTGATCGACCTGGCCCACGATGCCGACGTGCTGGTGACCAGCTACGACGACGTCACGGAAGAGGTGATCGCCGCCTGCCCGCGCCTGAAGGTGATTGCCTGTACCCGCGCCAATCCGGTGAATATCGACGTTAAAGCCGCGGCGGCGCGCGACATTCGCGTGCTCTACACGCCGGGCCGCAACGCTGACGCCGCGGCGGAGCTCACGCTTGGGCTGATGCTGAGCCTGGCGCGGCATATCCCGCAGGCGCACGCGGCGCTGAAGCGCGGCGAGTTTACCAACGCCGACAATGCGGCGGCGGTCACTCAGGCCGGGCTGCGCCGCGACGTGGTGTGGGACGTGAGCCCGCAGAGCCCTTACGAGGTGTTTAAAGGCAGCGAGCTGCGCAATAAAACGCTGGGGCTGATTGGCTACGGGAATATTGGTCGCCGGGTGGCGCGTATCGCCCGCGCGTTCGGTATGGCGGTGCTGGTGGTGGACCCGTTCGTGGCGGGCGAGGATATCAACGAGCCGGGGCTGCGCAAAACCACTCTCGAAGCGCTGTTCCGCGAGGCGGATATCGTCAGCCTGCATCTGAGCAGCGGTGCCGGCAGCGACGGCCTGGTAAACGCGCCGCTGCTGAACAGCATGAAGCCCGGCGCGCTGCTGATTAACACTTCCCGCGCGGCGGTGGTTGACGAGGAGGCGCTCATTCACGCCCTGCGCCACGGGCCGCTGGGCGGCGCGGCGCTGGACGTTTATCATCGCGAACCGCTGTGGCGCGATCACCCGTTTGTCACCGAGTTTGCTAACGTGATTATCACCCCGCATATTGCCGGCGCGACCCGCGAAAGCATCAGCAAGCATACGGCGATGATTGCCGCCGATCTCCAGCGCTACGCCGCCGGCGAGCCGCTGTTATACCAGTGGCGCTAAGCGCGGGGCCGCAGGCTATGCGGCCCGATTCGCGGCCATAAATGCCAGGGTGTGGTCCCAGTCGATCACGCCCGCATCCGATCCCAGGCCGGTGGCGACCAGCGCCGCCACGGCCGACGCCACTTCGCAGGCCTCTTTTTCGTTCAACCCGCGGGCCAGGGCGGCAATAAAGCCGCCGCAGTAGCTATCGCCGCAGCCGGTGGTATCCACCGCCTCTACGCGCCAGGGGGCGATATGCTCGACGCGACCGTCACGAGTCAGCAGCCAGGAGCCGTTGGCGCCGTCTTTCAAAATACAGGTCCCGACGCCGAGGTCGAAGAAGAAACGGGCGATTTCGGCGGGCTCGCTGCGTCCCGACAGATAGGCGGCCTCCTCCAGCGAGGGCATAAAGTAGTCTACCGACGGCAGCAGCGGGCGCAGCAGATCCAGGGTTAGCTCATCGGGGGCGATCAGGTCGAAGCTGGTGGTGACGCCGCGCGCTTTAGCCGCCGCCAGCAGCCGCGCGCTCTGACCCTGGTCCATCGCCGCCAGCAGACCCGTGCCGCCGTGATGCAGGAAGCGACAGTCGAGAATCGAGGCAAAGGCCTCTTCGCTGACAAACAGTGCATCCGAGGCGCCGCGACAGTGCAGCGCGGGCCGCTCGCCGTTCGGGCGGATAGGCAGGATGGTTGCCGAGGTTTCCTTTTGCGTCGTGCGCTGGATCAGCGAGCAGTCAATTCCCAGGCGCGCGTAGCTGGCGAGAATAAAATCGGCCTTTTCATCGTGGCCAAGGCAGGCGACGGCGGCGGTGCGAACGCCGAGCTTCGCGGCGTTGATATTCGCCCCCGCGGCGGTGCCCGCCGGGTTAAGACGAATTTGTTCGATAAAGGCCACCCCGCCGCGGGGCGGGATGTCGAGAACCGGACGGCCGGCGATATCAAGGATCGTCAGGCCGACAAAAACGGCGTCAAAGGCTGCCATAGATACTCCGTTAACGATGCTGCTGACGCAGACGCGCCTGCCAGAAAGAGAGGGCCAGCGCGACCACCAGAATGACGCCGACCAGCGCGTCTTTGACCAGGTAGTTAAGACCCATCAGGTTCAGGCCGTTATCAATGATGGCGAGGAACAGCACCCCGCCGAGGGTACCGGCGATGCTGGCCCGGCCCTGGCGGTTAAAGGCGGTGCCGATAAAGACGGCGGCAATCGCATCCATCAGATAGGACTGGCCGGCCAGCGGCGCAAACTGCCGCAGATTAGCGGAGAGGATCACGCCGCCGATGGCGCACATGGCGGAAGCCGCCACCAGCACCCACAGCATGGTCAGCCGATCGCGGATCCCGGCGATCCGCGCCGCTTCCCCGTTCTGGCCAATGGCGCGAACGTACTTGCCGAAGAGCGTGCGTTCGGTAATCAGCCACGCCACCAGCCACAGCGCCAGCACGATAACCACCGGCGTCGGAATGCCGGCGATATTGCCCACTGCCAGATCGTGGTACTCCGGCGCCATCCGGCGATAGGCGATCGAGCCGCCGCCGTCGGTGTAGATCCGCTCGACGCTGCTGGCAATAAACCAGGTCCCGAGGGTGGCAAGGAACGGGCGGATCTGGCAAATCAGGATCAGAAAGGCGTTCAGCAGACCGATGATCGTCCCGCCAAGCAGGGCGTAGCCCACCGCGGCCTGCCACGGCAGGTGCCAGGTTTTCAGGGCCACCAGCGCAAAGGCGGCGCCAAAGTCGAGCGCGACGCCCACCGAGAGATCGATGGCCCCGGCGCTGACGATAAGGGTCATCGCCATCGCCACAATTAGCAGAATCGCGCTGCCCTGCAGCAGGTTGGCCCAGTTATCAACGGTGAGAAATACCGGGTTGGCCCAGCCGAACAGGGCAATGGCCAGCAGGGTGATAACGCCGAAGCCCGCCCGCGACAGATAGGCCAGCGGGCCGCCGGCGGTCTGCTGCGGCGATGAGGATTTGAGCGTCAGCTGGCTCATTGATTGCCTCCGTGATGTCTGACCGCAGAAGCCGCCAGCACGATAAGGATCAGGGTGCCTTTGATGGCGCCCATCCAGAAAATATTGACCCCCAGCAGCCCGAGGCCGTTGGAGAGGGCGTTGACCAGCACCGCGCCAAGCAGCGCGCCCCAGATGGTGACGACGCGCCGGCGCGAGAAGGCGGCGCCGATAAAGGTTGCCAGCACGGTCTCCAGCAGCAGCGGCGTGGCGGTGCCGCTGGAGCTGCCCGAGCCCTGGCTTAAGAGCGGCAGGATCGCCAGGCCGGCGGCGATGCCGGCCAGCAGCCAGACGTAAATCGTCAGCCGGCGCACGTTAAGCCCGCTCATTTGCGCCATATCGCGGTTGCCGCCGACCGCCTGCAGATGCTGGCCGAAACGCGAGTGGTGCACCAGCAGCTGGAACAGGACGAAGACCGCCAGCAGATAGATCAGCGGCCAGGGGATGCCGAGCAGCGTCTGGTCGCGAAAAGCCACCATCAGCGGATCGCTGACCGCAATGCGCCGCTGGCCGGTGAGTAAATCGGTCAGGCCGGTAAAGGCCACGGAGGTTGAGAGCGTTGCCAGCAGCGGCGGCAGCCCGGCGACCAGCACCAGCCCGGCGTTGATCGCCCCGCAGGCGAGGCAGACCACGAGCGGCAGGAGCAGCAGCCACAGATAGGAGATCTGCCACTCCACCATGCCGAGGCTCAGAAGCGCGACCCCGAGCACCGCGATGGCGGGAAGCGAGAGGTCGATCCCGCCGGTGACCACGTCATCGCCGCCGACGGCAATCACGCAAACCAGTCCGAAGCAGAGAATGGCCAGCGGCACGCTCTGCACCAGCATCATGCTGATATTCTGCCAGCTTAAAAAGAAGGGCGACTGGAGGCTGAGCCAGACCAGCAGGGCAAAGAAGAGGATCAGCGGAAATTTTTCAATAAGCGTCGTCATGCCCGGCAGGCCGCGGCGCTGGATACCCGTACTCATAGCTGTTGTTCCTGTCCACCGTTAATCGTTGCCAGCAGGGCGTCGAGCGTCAGCCCCTGGGTGGCGAGATTGGCCACCAGCTCGCCGCGCCACATCACGAGGATCCGATCGCATAATCCCAGCAGCTCCGGCGCATCGCTGGAGGAGACCAGCACCGCGCGTCCGCGATCCGCCAGCTGGCGGGTACGCTGATAGATATCGCTGCGGGCTCCGATATCGACCCCGAGGGTCGGTTCATCGAGAATAAAGAGCCGCGCATCGGTGCCCAGCCAGCGGGCCAGAATCGCCTTTTGCTGGTTGCCGCCGCTCATCAAGCGCACCGGCAGCTCCGGGCGGCCGGGGCGGATAGAGAGCTGCTCAATCCAGCTGCGGGCTTTCTCCAGCGCCCGGCCCCGGTGCTCCCAGCCGAGGGTGGCGGTGTCCGACAGGGAGGCCAGGTTAATGTTATCGGCGGTGGAGAAGGGGAGGATCAGCCCCTGATGGCGGCGGTCGCGGGGCACCAGCGCCATGCCGGCGCGAATCGCCTGCTTCGGCGTGCGGATGCGACGCGGCTGGCCGTCGATGCTAATGACGCCGCCGTCCACGCGCTTGAGTCCATAGAGAAGGTCAACCAGCACGTCGCGCCCGGCGCCCAGCAGCCCGGCGATACCGACGATTTCGCCGGGCTGAATATCAAAGGTAATATCGCGCAGCTGATGGCCGTCGCCGAGCCCGCGCACCGACAGCAGCGGCGCGCTGGCGTCGGCTTCAGGCGGCGCGGACTGGCGCGGGGTATAGAGCTGCTCGATTTCCCGGCCGACCATCATTTTGATCAGCGCATCGGTATCCTGCAGCAGCGAGCGGTCAGGGTAGCCCACCACCTCGCCGTTGCGCAGCACGGTTCCGCGATCGCAGAGGGCGGCGATTTCGTTCAGATAGTGGGAAATATAGAGAATGGCGATCCCCTGCTCGCGCAGGCGCAGGATCGCCGAGGAGACCAGGCTGGCCTCCTGCGCTTCCAGCGGCGCGGTAGGCTCGTCAAACACCACCAGCTTCGCGGCGCCGTCGATCAGCGCCCGGGCGATTTGCACCAGCTTACGTTCGGCAAGGCTGAGATCGCGAATCAGCCGCCGCGGGTTAATGCTCAGCTGCCAGCTATCGCGGAAAAAGGCCTCGGTGGCGGCGTTCATGCGCTTTCTGTCCAGCGCGCCCCAGCGGTGGCGATACTCCTGGCCGAGAAAAACGGACTCCGCCACGGTGAAATGGGCGATCAGGTTGAGCTCCTGGTGGATAACCCGGATGCCCATCGCTTCGATAGCCGCAGGGTTGCCGAACGGGATCGGCGCGCCGTCGAGGGTGGCGCTGCCGCTATCGGCCTGGTACACGCCGGCAAGGATCTTGATCAGGGTGGATTTTCCGGCCCCGTTTTCGCCGATCAGACCGTGAATTTCACCGGGGTTAAGAAGCAGCGTGACCGCATTTAATGCAGTCACGTTGGCAAAGCTTTTGCCGATCTGGCTCATGACCAGACCAGCGGCGGGGCGCTCCCCGCCGAGGGGTTGATTAATCACTGCAGTTCGCCATATCCCAGCTGTTTGTAGACCGCTTTCGCTTCCTGCGGACCCTTCACCGGCACCACAGGAATAAAGGTTTGCAGCGGCAGAGCCTGCTTAGCGAAGTAGTGCGCGACGTTGTCGGCCGACGTCTGGCCAATCAGGTGCGGCTGCTGAGCGACGTTAGCGACGAACGGGCTGCCGGGTTCGGCCATAATCTCCAGCGTTTCCGGACCGGCGTCGATGGCGGTGACCTTCACGTCTTTATCGCGGCCGGTCTCTTCCAGTGCCTGCACGATCCCGATGGCCGGCTGATCCCAGCAGGCGACGTGGATAGCGTCCAGTTTGCCTTTCGGATACTGGCTGAGCAGTTCGAGGGTTTTCTTACGCGCATCTTCCGGGGAGTTGGCAAACTGTTCGGCCAGCTCCGGCTGAATAATATGAATATCCGGATAATCCTTAAGGACATATTTCCACTGGTCGTAGCGGATGCCGCAAATTCGCAGCGAGCTGGAGAATGCATTAAATACCGCAACGTTACCTTTGCCGCCTAATTCATCGGCCATATAGCGGCCAATGGTTGAACCCAGGGTGTAGTTGTCGGAGGTCGTGTTATTGACGGAGTATTTAGAAACGTGGTCCACGGTAAATACCGGGATGCCGGCATCGCGCAGCGCTTTAAATTTAGGTTCAACGGCGCTGTCGCCGAGAATACTAATTACGGCATCAACCTTGCGTGATAATAAAATATCGTGGTTATTGGCGTGTACCTGATTATCACGACCGCCGTCAACGCCGATGACTTTACCGCCCAGTTTTTCAACCTCTTCGGTGGCGCCTTTATAGGCTTCACGATCCCAGAAGTGCTGGGTACCGACAACGGCGACGCCGATGGTTTTCCCCTTTAGCGACAAGGGTTCTGCGGCGGAGGCGCTGACGGAGACGAGCGTCATCAGACCCAGGGCGGCGGGCAGTAATTTTTTTCTCTGCGACATTCTTATTATAGTCCTGTGATGAAGGTGTTTGCGGATTCGTAGCATGACAATAACGACCACGCAACCTCAAATACAAAATATGTCTAAGTTATACCAATAATGGTATATCGACGGAATAGGGCAGGAAAACTTAATTTTACCCGCTATAACCTGAAAATATTTCATGATGCTGAAATTAAGCCATGTTTATATTGTGGGTATAAGGTAAAAGCGCCGACTTTTATTGCAAACGGTAATTGCTGCTTAATGATGGCCATATTTCTGGTGGGATGTGGTGAATATATTCCAGGGGGCACGTAATGCGGGCGGCTGTTGGCCTGAGTGGCAGGATATTATAGCGCTGCCGGCATTTTATCTTCAGCCAACTCCCGACTTATTATAGCGGCCTTTATCGGGTGACAACAAAACGGGCAACATGAATAAACAACATAATCTGGCGGTGATGCACTGGGGGACCTGGCAGGTGCAAACCCGCGATGGCGCCATTGACGCCGTCGTGCCGGTCGCCTGGGATAAAAATCCCTCGCGCATCGGTCAGTCCCTCACCGATGCGGTCACCGGCAATACGCGCATTCGTCGTCCGGCGGTGCGGGCCGGCTATCTGAAAAATGGTCCCGCGTCGCGAGAAGGTCGCGGCAAAGAGCCCTTTGTCGAGGTGAGCTGGGAGATCGCCCTCGACCTGCTGGCCCGTGAACTCACTTCGGTGAAGGCGCGCTGCGGGAACGAAGCCATCTACGGCGGCTCCTACGGCTGGGCCAGCGCCGGGCGTTTTCATCACGCCCAGAGCCAGCTGCACCGCTTCCTGAAATCTTTCGGCGGCTACACCGCCAGTACCAATACCTACAGCAGCGCCGCCGGCGAGCGTATTTTGCCGCACGTGCTGGGGCCGCTTAGCCCGCTGCATCGCCAGCACACGCACTTCTCCGAGCTGGCGCGGGAGTGTCAGCTGTTCGTGGCGATTGGCGGCCTGCCGCTGCGCAACTCTCAGGTGAGCGGCGGCGGCGCCAACGATCATATGCTGAAGCACTGGCTGGAGAAGATGCAGGCCAACGGCACGCGCTTCGTCAATATCAGCCCGGTCAGCAACGATCTGAGCGCCGTGAGCTCGGCGCAGTGGCTGCCGGTGCGTCCGGGGACCGATACCGCGCTGCTGCTGGCGCTGTGCTACGTCCTGATTACCGAATCCCTCTACGACAGTGACTTTGTGGCCAGCCACACGGTGGGCTTTGCTCCCTACCGCGCCTATCTGCTGGGAGAGCGTGACGGGGTGGCAAAAACGCCGCGCTGGGCGGCGGCGATCGTGGGGATTTCCGAGCAGCAGATCGTCTCTCTGGCGCGCGAGATGGCCAGCCAGCACACGATGGTCAATATCTCCTGGTCCATTCAGCGCGCCCGCCAGGGGGAGCAGGCCTACTGGGCAACGGTGGCCCTGACCGCGCTGCTGGGGCAGATTGGCACCCCGGGCGGCGGGTTGGGCTTCGGCTACGCCTGTACCAACCTGGCGGGCGCGGCGCGCAAAGCCTTTTCCGGCCCCCGTCTGCCGGCGGGGAAAAATGCGGTTAACGGCGCGATCCCGGTGGCCCGGCTGGCGGATATGCTACTGCACCCCGGCGGCGAATATGAGTTTGACGGCCAGCATCTGCGCTACCCCGATATCCGCCTGGTCTACTGGGCGGGAGGCAACGCCTTTCACCACCATCAGGACCTTAACCAGCTCTGCGAGGCGTGGCGACGGCCGGAAACGGTGGTGGTGCATGAGCAGTACTGGACCGCGCAGGCCAAGTTTTCCGACATTGTGCTGCCGGTGACCACCTCCCTGGAGCGGGAGGATATCGGCAGCGGCGGGCATGACGGATTTATGATTGCCATGAGCGCGCAGATCCCGCCGGTTGCCGAGGCCCGCGACGACTACGCGATTTTCTGCGATCTTGCCGCCCGGCTAGGCTGCGGCGAGCGCTTCAGCGAAGGGCGCAGCGTCGGGCAGTGGCTGCGGCATATTTATGATGAGTCGCGCCCGCGGGCCCGGGAAGAGGGCATTGAGCTGCCGTCGTTTGATGATTTCTGGCAGCAGGGCGTGCTGGAGTACAGCGCGCCGGAGCAGCCGCAGGTCTTCCTGGCCGATTTTCGCGCCGACCCGCTGGGCTCGCCGCTCTCCACGCCGTCCGGCAAGATTGAGCTCTTCTCGCAGACCGTCGCCGACTTCGGCTACCGCGAGTGCCCGGGCCATCCGTGGTGGGATGAAGAGGAAGCGAGCTGGCAGCGGGAAGAGGCCAGCTGCTGGCCGCTGCATCTGCTGTCCAGCCAGCCGCGCACGCGTCTGCACAGCCAGTACGATCATGGCAGCGTCAGCCGGGCGACCAAAATTCAGGGGCGCGAGCCGCTGTGGATGCATCCCCAGGATGCGCAGGCGCGGGGAGTAACCGAAGGCAGCGTGGTGAAGGTGCATAACGCCCGCGGAGCGATTCTGGCCGGGGTGCATCTCAGCGAAGGGATCCGCCAGGGGGTAGTGCAGATGGCCACCGGCGCCTGGTACGATCCGCTGGATCCGAGCGAAAAAGGTTCGCTGGACAAGCACGGTAATCCGAACGTGCTGACCGAAGATCGCGGCAGCTCGCGGCTGGGTCAGGGCTGTAGCGCGCAGAGCTGCTGGGTTGAGATTGTCCCGTGGCGTGAGGCGCTGCCGGCGATTACCGCCTTCGATCCGCCGGCGTTTATCAGCGCGGACGCGCTGTCCTGAACGGCAGCCCGGCGGCGCAGAGCCGCCGGGCTGGACGAAGACGACTACGCCAGGCGCGGGTAGGCGTCGGCAATATCATCCCCGGTAAACTTCGCCACCCAGCCTTCCGGATTATCGAAAATGCGGATGGCGGTGAAGTTCGGTTCCGAGCCCATATCAAACCAGTGCGGCGTGTCGGCGGGGACGGAGATTAAATCGTTCTTCTCGCACAGTACCTGGAACACCTCATTGCCGATATGCAGGCAAAACAGCCCGGCGCCCTCGACGAAGAAACGCACTTCGTCTTCACCGTGGGTATGTTCGTTGAGAAACTTCGCGCGCAGCGCCTCTTTCTGCGGGTTGTCCGCGCGCAGGCTGATGACGTCCCAGCTCTGGTAGCCCTTTTCGGCAACCAGCCTGTCAATGGCGTGCTGGTAGGCTTCAATCACCGTTTCCGGCGCTGGCGCGATGCCCAGGTCGCGGTCGGCCTGCCAGCGTTCAAAGCGGACGCCTTTGGCGTTTAGCTGCTGCTGAATCTCTTCGCCGTCGGTGCTGTGCCAGATGGCGGTTGCGGCGTCGTGGTCAGAAAAAATCGTTAATGCGCTCATGCAGGTATCTGCTCCGGGTGAATGTCGTCAAAACGCTGAATCTGCGGATGATGGCTGGCGGGGTCGCGATCGCCGCGTACCAGCTGCAGGGTGCGAAAACCGGCCTCCTCGGCGGCATCCAGCTCCTGATGGATATCGGAAAGGAACAGGATGGCGGCGGGGTGATGACCCAGCTGTTCAGCAATGTTGCGGTAGGACTGCGCTTCGCGCTTCGCCCCTACCAGGGTATCGAAATAGCCGCTGAACAGATGAGTAATATCACCTTCGTCGCTGTAGCCAAATAACAATTTCTGCGCAGCGACCGAGCCTGAGGAATATACATATAAATCAATCCCTTGTGACTTCCACTTTTCCAGCGCCGGCAGAACATCAGGGTACAGATGGCCGGTAAAGTCGCCGTTCAGGTAGCCATCGCGCCAGATAATCCCCTGCAGCGCCTTCAGCGCGGTGGATTTGCGATCCTCCTGCATAAAGGCAAACAGCGTCTCGATAAGCTCGGCGGTGCTGGCAGCGGGAGCGGCGATTTCGTGACGCAGGTTATCAAGGATCGTTTTGACCGGCTCAGCGTACTGCTGGGCGGTCACGAAGCCTGCTAACCGTTCACGGGCGTACGGAAACAAAATGTTGTGTACGAAGCGAATGTCGCTGGTGGTACCTTCAATATCGGTCACGATGGCGCGGATCATGGTTTCTCCAGAGTGGGCGTTACGCCGCATTGACGGTGGCGGCAGACGGTAGCCGGCCAGACCTCATTATTTATACACGGCATTGCGCAATGCGCGCTGCGGCTTTTTTGCATAACGGCGCATATAGACGTCTAAGCGTCTCGATTGCCAAATATTAACATCGTGTTATAGTGGCTTCAACAACGGCATTACAATCGGTAATAACAAAATGAGCAATAAGCCACTGATTCCTGAGAGTAAACTCCCTTCACTGGGCACCACTATTTTTAGCCAGATGAGCGCGCTTGCGCAGCAGCATCAGGCGATAAATCTTTCGCAGGGCTTCCCGGATTTTGACGGGCCGCGCTACCTGCAGGAGCGACTGGCTTTTCATGTCGCCCAGGGCGCCAACCAGTACGCCCCGATGACCGGCGTACCGGCGCTGCGCGAGGCCATCGCCGATAAAACCGCCGAGCTTTACGGCTACCGACCGGATGCCGACAGCGATGTGACCGTGACGGCGGGTGCCACCGAGGCCCTGTATGCGGCCATTACCGCCCTGGTGCGCGCCGGGGATGAGGTTATCTGCTTTGATCCGAGCTACGACAGCTATGCTCCGGCGGTTGAGCTCTCCGGCGGCGTGCTGAAGCGCATTGCCCTGCAGCCGCCGCATTTTCGCGTGGACTGGCAGCAGTTTGCCGCCGCGCTGAGCGAGCGTACCCGGCTGGTGATCCTCAATACTCCGCACAACCCGTCGGCGACGGTCTGGCAGACCGAGGATTTCGCCGCGCTGTGGCAGGCGATTGCCGAGCGCGAGATTTACGTGGTCAGCGACGAGGTTTACGAGCATATCTGCTTTGCGGCGCAGGGACACGCCAGCGTGCTGGCCCATCCGCAGCTGCGGCAGCGGGCGGTAGCGGTCTCTTCGTTTGGTAAAACTTTCCATATGACCGGCTGGAAGGTCGGCTACTGCGTCGCGCCTGCGGTAATCAGCGCCGAGCTGCGCAAAGTGCATCAGTATCTGACGTTCTCGGTGAATACGCCGGCGCAGCTGGCCATCGCCGATATGCTGCGCCACGAGCCGGAGCACTATCGCCAGCTGCCTGAGTTTTACCAGCAGCGCCGCGACCTGTTTATCGAGGCCCTGCGCGCCAGCCGCCTGGAGATATTACCCTGCGAGGGCACCTACTTCCTGCTGGCAGACTACAGCGCGGTTTCCGATCTCGACGACGTCAGCTTTTGCCGCTGGCTGACGACGGAAATCGGCGTGGCGGCGATCCCGCTGTCGGTATTCTGCGCCGATCCGTTCCCGCACAGGCTGATTCGGCTGTGCTTTGCCAAGCAGCCGGCAACCCTGCTGGCCGCCGCGGAGCGTCTGCGCCAGCTGTAGCGCGCGGAAATCAGGTCGCTGAGAGAATTAACGATCGCCGGGCGTGATAGGCCGATCGTTAATTCTCGCTTATTACCGCTTTCGTTATTTTAATTTTTCCGCTTTATTGGCAGATATTCACATGGCCGATAATTAACGGCGGCCGCTATTATCGCAATGCCGCCTTTTCAATCAGCGAAGCTAAAACCGGGTGGGCCATTTGCACCCGATTATAAATCATATGAATCATCGCCCGGGGAATCTCCGCCGGCGCAGGGAGCACTTTCAGCCGGTGGTCAAATAGCGGTGGGCCTGAGGCGACTTTGGGAATAAAACCGATAAAATCAGTCTGGCTAATAATATTGAGGATGGCAATGTGTGAGTCGCTGCTGAAGGCGATATTCCGCTCGGGGAACAGTTTTTCAAGCCGGTAGTCAACCGCCTGCATTCCGGCTTCTTTGGTCAGATAGTCGGTAAAGCGCTCGCGAGCAATGGCTTTCGCAGAGGTGAGGTCGGCTATGCGCGGATGATTGCGCCGGCAGACCAGCACCATCTCTATTTCCGCAAACGGCAGGCACAGGGTAGTGGGAGTGGCAAGCGGCGAGAGGCTAAAAATCAGGTCGGCTTTGCGGTAGGCGAGCAGGCTCTCCGCCGACTCCGAGGCGAGCTGAAGGTCGTGGTGCTCCACCTGCAGGTTGGGGTCGCCGTAGAGCGCGCTGATAAGCGTTGCCGAGCAGGGCGAGAGGAAAAACTGCGGGCTGTAAATAACAAAGCGTTTACTTAGCTCGGCGCCGTGGACGATATTAATCGTCTGCTCCAGCTGGTTGAGGTTTTGCTCGAGATGGCGATGAAGATTCACCGCCAGGGTGGTGGGGCTCATCCCTTTACCGGAGCGGATAAACAGCGGATCGTTGAGCTGATTGCGCAGGCGCTGCAGCGACTGGCTGACGGCGGAAGGGGTAATAAATAAGGTTCCCGCGGCCTGGCTGATACTTAAATGCTGGTAAATACATTCAAAAATAACCAGTAGGTTAAGATCGAACTTTTTGAGTTCGTAAAGTTTAGCCATGGCTAGCATCCTTTCCGTTGCTGTGTCCGGTGCGAATTATTATTTTTATTTTATTTGTCTATTGTATTTAATTTGCGTGGTGATTGATGGGCTGAATTATTTAAGGTCGGGTTTATTGGTGACTCTGAATGTATATGACCAAAAGTGATTTAGCCAGACCCTTTTGTGGCGAATAGTCTGGCTATGCGAAATATGACGGGACGCTTTATTTTTCGCCCATCATCACCTGCAGCTTATCCGCTTCCGGCAGGCCGACAACCTGCTGCAGCATATTTTCTTTATTCATATAGTAAATAGCCGGCGTGGCGTTCGCCCCCAGCTGGTCCATCAGCTGCTGGTTCTGGTTGAGGGTGCGTATTTTGTCCTCGGGGAGGTTCGCCGGGATTGCAATGTCCATTTTTCCGGCCGATTTTTCGTAATCGTGCCAGGTTTTTGCCGGGTCGCGGCTGGCGAGAATGGCGGCGGCCACCGGCGTACTCTCCGGTTTGATAACCCCGACCAGCAGCGTGCGAATCTGCACTTTCCCCGACTCTACCCAGGGCCGAGCCTGCTGCCAGAACTGCTTGCAGTACGGGCAGAAGGGGTCGGCGAAGACGTAGAGAATGATCGGCGCTTCTTTTTTCCCGTCAAGCAGCCAGCTGGCGGCCTCCATCTGCTTCCACATCTGCTGGCCTGCCGGCGTATAGAGCTCCTTCTGGAACAGCTGTTCGCTAAGGTTGGCGCCGTTTTCGTCATACATGTAGCCGGAAATGGCGTGCTTGCCGTCGGGGGTGAGATAGATAGCGACGCCCATGTCCTGATATTTACCCAGCCAGCCTTTCACTCCGCCCGGCGCTTCGAAGGGTTTAATGATGGTAATACCCTGTTTTTCTATCGCTTTTACGGGGGCAGGGAGCTCTTCTGCGTAACTGCATAAGGGTAAAAGACCCAGGAAAAGCAGACGTTTTAACATGATTATTCCTTGTAAAATCAATGGAGAAGGTACGGCAGATGATGGAACCTATCGCAGCTATAGGCAAGACCTGCGCCCGGACAGATTGCCCTTTGCCAGGGCGGATGGTGTAATCGCCCATGCTGTTACATTAAGGTAATGTAGAGCGCAACGCATAGCCAGCCTGCCTGGCCCTGAATCTACCCTCGGGTATTTCAGGTAATAGGGCCGCCTGAAAGGGCGGCCTTTTTACTTTATCGGCCAGGCGAGTACGGCCGATTGCGCGACTTGTCTCGACGGGTTCACAAAGCTGTCTTGTTGCGGTTGTTAGATATTGCTTATTGATTTGATAATGCAAACGCATTGGTCGGGTCAGGAAAAATTCGTTACCTTAGACCTCAACGAAAACACGGAGGAAGTATAGATGTCCTTAATTAACACTAAAATCAAACCTTTCAAAAACCAGGCGTTCAAAAACGGTGAGTTCATCGAAGTTACCGAGAAAGACACCGAAGGCCGCTGGAGCGTTTTCTTCTTCTATCCGGCTGACTTCACCTTCGTATGCCCGACTGAACTGGGCGACGTTGCTGACCATCACGAAGAGCTGCAGAAGCTGGGCGTAGACGTCTACTCTGTTTCCACCGATACCCACTTTACTCACAAAGCATGGCACAGCAGCTCTGACACCATCGCTAAAATCAAGTATGCGATGATTGGTGACCCGACTGGCGCCCTGACCCGTAACTTCGAAAACATGCGTGAAGACGAAGGCCTGGCCGACCGCGGCACCTTTATCGTTGACCCGCAGGGCATCATTCAGGCTATCGAAGTTACCGCTGAAGGTATCGGCCGCGATGCGTCTGACCTGCTGCGTAAAATCAAAGCGGCGCAGTACGTTGCTTCCCACCCAGGCGAAGTTTGCCCGGCGAAATGGAAAGAAGGCGATGCGACTCTGGCTCCGTCCTTAGATCTGGTCGGTAAAATCTAAAATTTCCATGTTTTTCACGCCATGGCGGCGTTGGCGACACCTGCTCACCCCGGTCACTTGCTTATGTAAGCTCCCGGAGATTCCCAGGCTAGCCGTCTTGCCCTGACGCGAAATCCAAAGGGAAATTGATACCGAATAACGGGTGTTTTATTACGCCCGTTTTTCTTCCAAACCCCATGATGCAAGCCGCATTCAGGCAGCCGCGAGGCCGCTTGCATGATGACGTTTTAAGAGAGGGATACGAGATGCTCGAAGCAAACATGAAAACCCAGCTCAGGGCCTACCTTGAGAAACTGACTAAGCCCGTTGAGCTGATTGCTACGCTGGACGACAGCGCTAAATCGGCAGAAATCAAAGAGCTGCTGGCAGAAATCGCCGAGCTGTCTGAGAAAGTGACGTTTAAAGAAGACAACACGCTCGCCGTGCGCAAACCGTCTTTCCTGATTACGAATCCAGGATCTAACCAGGGGCCGCGCTTTGCCGGCTCTCCGCTGGGGCACGAGTTTACCTCTCTGGTTCTGGCGCTGCTGTGGACCGGCGGTCATCCGTCGAAAGAGGCCCAGGCCCTGCTGGAACAGATCCGCGACCTTGACGGTGATTTTGAGTTTGAAACCTACTACTCGCTCACCTGCCATAACTGCCCGGACGTGGTGCAGGCGCTGAACCTGATGGCGGTGCTGAACCCGCGTATTAAGCATACGGCGATTGACGGCGGGACGTTCCAGAATGAGATTACCGATCGTAACGTGATGGGCGTTCCGGCGGTCTTTGTCAACGGCAAGGAGTTTGGCCAGGGGCGCATGACGCTGGCGGAGATCGTCGCGAAGGTTGACACCGGCGCGGAGAAACGTGCCGCGGAAGAGCTGAACAAGCGCGACGCTTACGACGTGCTGATCGTCGGCTCCGGCCCGTCCGGCGCGGCGGCGGCGGTTTACTCGGCGCGTAAAGGGATTCGTACCGGCCTGATGGGCGAACGCTTCGGCGGCCAGGTGCTGGATACCGTAGATATCGAAAACTACATTTCGGTACCGAAAACCGAAGGTCAGAAGCTGGCCGGGGCGCTGAAGGCTCACGTCAATGAATATGATGTGGACGTCATTGACTCCCAGAGCGCGTCGAAACTGGTTCCGGCGGCGGTAGAAGGCGGCCTGCATCAGATTGAAACCGCCTCCGGCGCGGTGCTGAAGGCGCGCAGTATCATCATCGCTACCGGTGCTAAATGGCGCAACATGAACGTGCCGGGTGAAGACCAGTACCGGACGAAAGGGGTGACCTATTGCCCTCACTGCGACGGCCCGCTGTTTAAAGGCAAGCGCGTGGCGGTGATCGGCGGCGGCAACTCCGGCGTCGAGGCGGCAATCGATCTGGCGGGCGTGGTTGAACACGTGACGCTGCTGGAATTCGCCCCTGAAATGAAGGCGGACCAGGTGCTGCAGGACAAAGTTCGCAGCCTGAAAAACGTCGACATTATTCTTAACGCGCAGACGACGGAAGTGGTCGGCGATGGCAGCAAGGTGACCGGACTGCAGTATCGCGATCGGCTGAGCGGTGATGAGCATCACGTCGAGCTGGCGGGAATCTTCGTACAGATTGGCCTGCTGCCTAATACCACCTGGCTGGAAGGCGCGATTGAGCGTAACCGGATGGGTGAAATTATCATCGATGCGAAGTGCGAAACTAACGTCAAGGGCGTGTTTGCCGCGGGCGACTGCACCACCGTACCGTACAAGCAGATTATTATCGCCGCCGGCGAAGGGGCAAAAGCGTCTCTGAGCTCGTTCGATTATCTGATTCGTACCAAAACCGCATAATAAAAGAAAGTAAGAGCGACCTGCACAGCAAAGAGGCTACCCTTGGGTAGCCTCTTTTTTTATCGCCTTTCTACACGTCGTCGTAGGCGAAGCTGCGTCTCCCGCTTATCGGACAACCATTACCGGAATATGCGCGTGGCGAATAACGCTCGAAGCGTTAGAACCGAGCAGATGGGTGCTGATAGACGGATTGCGTGAGCCAATGACCACCACGTCGGCTTTAATTTCGTTGGCCAGCTCGTTAACCATATCCCGCACGTTGCCGAAGCGTACGTGCTTTTTAATGCGTGAGGGATCGATGCTGAAGTGCCCGGCCATGGTGGTTAGCCGCGTTTCCGCTTCATGCTGCAGATGCTCTTCAAAGCGGCGCAGGTCGGCGGTGAATCGGCTCATGGTGAAGCTGGATGAGCCTGGCAATACGTGGAGCAGGTGAATAATTCCGTCCTGCTGGGCCAAAAACTCCGCGTGGCGGACGGCTTTGTCGCTTAACTCCATCTCAAAAACGTCAACCGGCATAATGATTGTTTTATACATATGCATTCCTCCTTGTTCGACTGTTTCTATATCAACATATTATACAAATACATTGTGCCATTCAGGTCGCAAAACTATCAGATCGGGTTCAGGGAGGCGTAAAAGTTTGTCAGGGCGGGGAGGGCAGAAAGAGGATGCAAAGACACCCTCTGATAAAGCGCAGAACGCCTCAGGCGGCGGGAGAGTTAGCGGTGAAATTCACCCGCGGCTTCCGGCTGGTACAGCAGCTCGAGGACTTCGAGGTGCGCAGAGGCGCCGCCCGGTAATTCCCAGTGAATGGCGCTGCCGACCTTCAGGCCGAGCAGTGCGGCACCGACGGGGGCGAGTACCGAAAGCTGAGTGGCGCTATCGGTGACCTGGGAGGGGAAAACCAGGGTGCGCACGCGCTCTTCGCCGTTGGATAAATCACGGAATCTGACGGTGCTGTTCATGCTGACAACATCATGTGGCATCGCTTCCGGTGCCAGCATTTGCGCGCGATCCAGCTCGTCGTTCAGCGCATCGGCGACCGGAGAACTGGCGAACGCCGGCTGCTCGAGCAGCCTGTCGATGCGTTCGGCATCGAACTCGTTAATGATGATTGTGGGTCTGGTCATTGCATACTCCATGTTATCCAGGAACCTGTCCGTAAAAGAAAACCCTCACCGAAAAGGGCAAGGGTTAATGTCTTCCCATCATACTGAGACTTGTCGGTGGTTTGAAGTGATTAAACGCACATTCAGCAACGATCGCCAAAGGAGCCAGATGAAATTTATACTGCTGCCGTCACAGCCAGAAAAATTGTCTTATCCTTTTTAGGCGGTATCAGGCACGTCCTTTCCAATACATGCAGGAGGACTCTATGAGCGGTTTTGACAAACTTACTCTCGATGACGGCAGCTATCTCTATTTCAAAGACTGGGGGAGCGGGCAGCCGGTTGTATTTAGCCACGGCTGGCCGCTAACGGCTGACGCTTTCGAAGACCAGATGCTGTTTCTGGCCGATAACGGATTTCGGGCGATAGCCCACGATCGCCGTGGCCATGGCCGGTCGGCCCAGCCCTGGGACGGCCACAACATGGATACCTATGCTGATGACCTGGCTCAGCTGACGGCGCACCTCGACCTGCGCGATGCGGTGCACGTGGGCCACTCCACCGGCGGTGGCGAGGTGGCGCGCTATATCGGGCGCCACGGGACCGAAAGGGTGGCCAAAGCGGTGCTTATCAGCGCCGTGACGCCGATAATGATCCGCACGGATTTCAACCCGGACGGCGTGCCCAAAGAGGTATTTGACGGCATCAGAGAGGGCGTTATCGAGGACCGAGGGGCGTTCTTCTATGAGCTGACCGCCGCGTTCTACGGCTATAACCGCGATGGGGCCAAAGAGTCAAAAGCGGTGCGCGAAGGGTTCGTCGAGCAGGGGCTGCAGGGGTCGATTAAGGCGCTTTATGACTGTATCAAAGCCTTCTCGGAAACCGATCTGCGCGAGGATTTGCGCAAGATGACTATCCCAACCCTGGTTATCCACGGCGATGACGACCAGATCGTGCCTTTCGAAACCTGCGGTAAAGCGGCGGCGCAAATATTGCCTGACGCCAGATTAACCGTCTACAAAGGCGGGTCGCACGGGATTTGCACGACCCACAAGCATCAGATTAATCAGGATTTACTGGCGTTTATTCGCGAATGAAGCCCCTGCGGCGGCTGGCGCCGCCGCATGATTAACTGCCGACCTTATCGAGAACAAACTGCTTAGCGCAGTTGCCCGGATGGGGCTGGGGCAGGAAGGCGTCGGCGGAGAGCGGCGTATTGATGGCCGCGGCCTTGATGGCTATTTGTATTTCGGTTAAATAGGCCGGATTGCCGCTGCAGGTCAGCTTGAACGCCTTAACGCTCTGTTTTCCCCAGGCCTCGGCGATGGCCGCATCGAAGTCGTCGCGGCTGACGCTCTGTCCGTAGTGCTTCGCGAGGAATGTCCCGATGGCGCTATGCTTTACTTCGCCGCCGAGGCGGACCATGGTGCCGAAGTAGCTGTCAGGATCGAAGCCAAAACAGACGCCGTGTTTTGCGTATTCGTAGCGCTCAAGGCAGGAGTTGCCGCCGGAGCCGGGCATCACGCTGTTGAGCTTATTGGCCATCTCCAGCGACAGGCCGGTTTCCGCAGCCTGGCATTTCCGCCCGGCTTTGACCTCCGGCATATTGGGTACCGGGCGCGTGGCGCAGCCAAAACGCATCCAGCGGCGATCGTCCACGCCGCGAGCGGCGATGGATTTCGGCAGACCCGGCCACAGGCCGTGCACGGTGAGATAATCGGTTTTGTTGGCCGTTTCCTGCTGCAGGCGGCACTCTTCCGGTTCGCCGCGGTTCCGGTCATGCATGCTCTGGCAGAAACCGGTTTGCCAGGATAAGGCCAGTACGTAGCGGTCGAAATCGCCGTATTGTGTTGCGGTGAGCGGTTCAGCGCCGACCTGAGTTGCCGTTAGCAAGAGGGCAATGGCGACGAAATCCTTCCTGAACATTTTTATTCCTGATAGTGGATGGTCATGAGTTCCTCGAATTATTAAAGCATAAAAAAGGCGCCTGCTGGCGCCTTTTCACGTTTATTGAACGGTGGTTCCGGGCACCAGAATTTCGGTGGCGATAATCACCACCAGCAGGCCGACAAGAACCGGTACCGAGGTCCTTTTCACCACCTCAAACGGCGAGATTTTTGCCATCCCGGCCACGGCAACCACCACGCCCGATACCGGGGAAATGGTCCGGCCAAGGTTGGATGCCTGCAGCATCGGGATCGACAGATAGGCCGGGTTAATACCCGACGAGTGCGCCAGCTTGGGGATCATCTCAACGAAGGCGTAAAACGGGGCGTTACCTGAACCGGTCGTCATGGCTGCCAGCATCGTCAGCACGACCAGCACCAGCATCAGAATGATGCTGGCGGAGCCAAACGAGGTCGCAATCGAAATCAGGCTATTGATAAAGCCGATGGTGCTCAGGCCCTGGGCAAACACGCCGGCGGCGACCAGCAGCATGACCACGCCGGCAAAGGCGTCGGCCATCCCGCGATAGGCGGCTTCCAGCCCGCTGAAGACGTTTTTGGTGTTAAAGCCGCGGCAGAATTCCAGCACCGCCGCCAGCAGCATGCACATCACCAGGATGGCAATAATATGCAGCTCCGGGCCCCATTTCCCGTCGAAGATAAGCACGCCGATAATGGGCGTGAAGGGCAGAATGGCATAGAAGGAAGGGGCGGTGGTGGTTATCTCGTTGACGTCGAGCATTTCGTGGGCGACGTTCTCTTTCTTATCCAGATAGCGCTGCCAGAAAAAGTGGGCGATCGCCATGGCGATAATCGCCGCGATGGAGATCGGCAGCGTGGTTTTAAAGGCAAAATCGATGAGCGGCATTTCGGCGGCCTTCGCCGCGAGAACGACATCGCCGGAGGTCGGGGAGAGGATAATCGCCGCCGGGGAGGCGCAAATGGCCGCCGCCGCGCCGCGGCTGATCCCGACGTTGACCATCACCGGGAACAGCGTTGCCATCAGCAGGACGCCGAGTCCGGTCGCCGAAGAGACGGCCAGCGACATCAGGCAGGCGACAAAATAGGCGGCGATCATCAGCAGGTAGGGGGAGTTAATGTAGCGCAGGGGCTTCGAGGCCAGTTTGACCACCATATCGTTGGCGCCGATATGCGTCATGTAGGTGGCAAATCCGCAGAGCATCATGATCATCATGCCGAGGTCGCCGCCGCGGCTCATCAGCAGAATTTTGATGTATTCGATGATGTCGGTTGCGGAATAGCCCGTGCTTTTCGCCTCGCCGGGTAAAATTTTATGTCCCATCAGCGCGCTGACGATAAGCAGCGTCAGACCGCCAACAAAGAGCACGCCGGTGGCGGAGTACCCTTTGATGATATAGCGGGCGACGCCCACAATGACCACGACCCCAATAAGTATCTCAACTAGCGTAAGCATTATTTTACCCCTGAACCATTAACCCAAAGAATCTGCTGATAAATAAGGTTGTGCAAAAATTAAGGGAGGGAATGTGCCGAATAAATCGACGAAACATGCTGATGCAAATCAATAAACCGATGAGAATTGCCTAATCAGCGCCCGGCGCGCGGGCGCTATCACAAAGTCGACAGGCAGGGTTGTTGCGATTTGGTGGGCGGAAAATCAAGACTTTGCCGTATTTCGTTAAGGTAATATTAAGATTATATTTGCTACTTTATTACGCTATTAAAATAGATGTTGGTAATTGAGAAGTGTTAAGACTACGTTATGTTGTACTGTTTTTGCTCAGTTTTTCCGGGCTGCTGCTCTCCAGCGGGATAGCAAATGCGTCATTCAGCTCGACGATTCGCGACGGCTATAACACCTTAAGCGATAACGTTGCTGAGACCTGGCAGGAGCCAGAACACTACGACCTGTATGTTCCCGCGATCACCTGGCACGCCCGATTTGCCTATGACAAAGAAAAAACCGATGCGTATAACGAGCGTCCCTGGGGGGCCGGTTTCGGCGTGTCGCGCTGGGATGATAAAGGTAACTGGCACGGTCTCTACCTGATGGCGTTTAAGGACTCATTTAACAAGTGGGAACCTATCGCCGGCTACGGCTGGGAGAAAACCTGGCGTCCGCTGGCCGACGATAACTTTCATCTTGGGCTCGGCTATACGCTCGGGGTAACCGCGCGCGATAACTGGAACTATATTCCGCTGCCGGTGGTACTGCCGATGGCGTCTATCGGCTACGGTCCGGCGACGTTCCAGATGACCTACATCCCCGGTACCTATAACAACGGTAACGTTTACTTTGCCTGGGCCCGCTTTCAGTTTTAATCCGCACTAGCTTAGTGATAAAAGAGCTGAGCATTATGTTATGTGGAAAAACAATAACTAAAGCGCAACCACTAAAAAAGATAGCGACTTTTGTCACTTTTTAGCAAAGTTCGACTGGACAAAAGGCACCACAATTGATGTACTGGATCGCGACACAGTATCAGTGTCTTTTTTTCATATAAAGGTAATTTTGATGTCTAAGATTAAAGGTAACGTTAAGTGGTTTAATGAGTCCAAAGGATTCGGTTTCATTACTCCGGAAGATGGCAGCAAAGATGTATTCGTACATTTCTCTGCAATCCAGTCCAACGGTTTCAAAACTCTGGCTGAAGGTCAGCGTGTAGAGTTCGAAATCACTAACGGTGCCAAAGGCCCTTCTGCTGCAAACGTAAACGCTATCTAAGCAACGCGTCAGTAGAATATAAAAACCCGCAATTTGCGGGTTTTTTTTTGCCTGTTTTTAACGGCTGGCGGCATGAGAGAAGAGCCAGAACGCTGCCGCCGTCATGGCGAATGAGCCCAGCAGGTTGACCAGAATATTGAGCAGCGCCCAGCTGAAGCGCCCCTGCTGCAGCAGAAACACCACTTCCGCTGAGAAGGTGGAGAAGGTCGTCAATCCGCCGCAAAAGCCGGTGGTGATGAGCAGCTTCCACATTGGGTCGATATCGGTCAGGCGGTTAAACCAGGCCAGGCCGGCGCCAATGATAAATGCGCCCAGCAGGTTGGCCGTTAGCGTGCCAATGGGAATGGCATGGTGCATGGGGTTAAACTTCATTCCTAGCCACCAGCGCAATACGCTGCCGGTACCGCCGCCAAGAAAAACGGCTAAAAGTAGTTGTGACACTCTCATTCCCTGCTATTTGGTTAATACTGGGAATGAGTGTAGCGCGCAAAATGCATCGCTGGCTATGAATTCGCGAACGGGAGATTAAGATGCTAGTTGCTGCTGGACAATTTGCCGTCACCCCTGACTGGCGGGCGAATGCGCGGACCTGCGTAGCGCTGATGGCCCAGGCCGCTGAGCAGGGCGCGTCGCTGCTGGTGCTGCCCGAGGCGCTGCTGGCGCGCGACGATAGTGACCCGGATCTCTCGGTTAAATCGGCGCAGGAGATAGACGGCGGCTTCCTGCGGCTGCTGCGTGAGGAGAGCCGTAATAACGGCTTAACCACCGTGCTGACGATTCACGTGCCTTCCGGCGAGGGACGCGCGGCTAATACGCTGGTGGCGATACGCCGCGGCGAGGTTATCGCACAATACCAGAAGCTACACTTATACGATGCGTTTAATATACAGGAGTCACGGCGCGTTGATGCCGGCCTGCAGATCCCGGCGCTGATTGACGTCGACGGGGTTCGGGTTGGCCTGATGACCTGCTATGATTTGCGCTTCCCGGAGCTGGCGTTAAGCCTCGCGCTGAGCGGCGCTGAGATCCTCGTTCTCCCGACCGCGTGGGTGAGAGGGCCGATGAAGGAGCATCACTGGGCGACGCTGCTGGCCGCCCGCGCGCTGGACACGACCTGCTATATCGTGGCGGCGGGAGAGTGCGGCAACCGTAATATTGGCCAGAGTCGAATTATCGATCCCCTCGGCACGACGCTGGCCGGCGCGGCGGATCGGCCGCAGATGATTTTTGCCGACGTTTCCGTGGATTATCTACGCCAGGTGCGCGAGCGTTTGCCGGTGCTGCAGAACCGCCGCTTTGCGCCACCGCAATTATTGTGACGTTTTTTTAAACAGAGCTTGATTCACCTTGTTACAGATTGCTATTTTGTCCGCGCGTCAAATAGCCGTTAATTGTTCGCGTGTATGATGGCGTATTCGCAGATTGTTTTAGAGAAGAAGGTTAGCTATGGGTGAGATTAGTATTACCAAACTGCTGGTTGTCGCAGCACTGATTATTTTAGTGTTTGGTACCAAAAAACTACGTACGCTGGGTGGAGACCTGGGTTCGGCTATCAAAGGCTTTAAGAAGGCCATGAACGACGACGACGATAGCGCGAAGAAAACCAGTGCGGAAGAAGAAACTCCGGCACAGAAGCTCTCTCATAAAGAGTAATTAAACGCCTGCTCCCCGACAGCGGGAGCAGGCTGCCGGCAGGCTATCCGCCTGCACGGATAAGAGGCCGCAGCGATTATCGTTGCGGCCTCTTTTTGTATCCTGCAAGGTCATTGGCTGAAAAAATGCAACCGACTGTAACCGCGCCGGCGGATTTATTGAGGGGAAAAAGATGAGGTAGCGCAAGGAGAGCTGACCGCTGCACGCGGGAAACGCGCAGCGGTCGAGGACGGCGTGAACTACTTCACTTCCATCCCTTTGGCCTGCAGGTCGGCATGATAGGACGAGCGGACGAACGGGCCGCAGGCAGCATGGGTGAAGCCCATGGCCATCGCTTCGGCTTTCATCTCTTCGAACTCGTCCGGGCTAACGTAGCGCTGTACCGGCAGGTGGTGACGGCTCGGCTGCAGATACTGACCGAGGGTCAGCATCGTGACGCCGTGGCGACGCAGGTCGCGCATAACTTCAACGATTTCAGCGTTGGTTTCACCGAGGCCGACCATCAGACCCGATTTGGTTGGGATCTCCGGATGCGCTTCTTTGAAGCTTTCCAGCAGCTTTAACGACCAGTTGTAATCGGCGCCTGGGCGTACCTGGCGATAGAGACGCGGCACGTTTTCCAGGTTGTGGTTAAAGACGTCCGGCGGCGTCACCTTGAGGATATCCAGGGCGCGATCCATACGGCCGCGGAAGTCCGGAACCAGGGTTTCAATCTTAATCGACGGGTTTTTCTCACGGATGGCGCTGATGCAGTCGGCGAAATGCTGAGCACCGCCGTCGCGAAGGTCATCGCGGTCGACGGAGGTGACAACGACGTACTTCAGACCCATGTCGGCGATGGTTTGCGCGAGCTTCTGCGGTTCATTAGCATCCGGCGTCACCGGACGACCGTGGGCGACATCGCAGAACGGGCAGCGGCGGGTGCAGATAGCACCGAGGATCATAAAGGTTGCCGTTCCGTGGTTGAAGCATTCCGCAAGATTCGGGCAAGAAGCTTCTTCGCACACGGAGTGCAAACCGTTCTTACGCATCGCTGCTTTGATACCCTGGATACGGGACGAGTCAGCCGGAAGTTTGATTTTCATCCATTCCGGTTTTCTGAGCAGAGCTTCACGCTCAGTTGCCACGTTTTTCACCGGGATAAGGGCCATTTTATCGGCGTCGCGATATTTAACACCGCGTTCCATCACAATGGGTTTACTCATAGCGTGCGTGTTCCAGTTGCGAGTACGAAGGAAAACGAATTAATTCAAGTAAATGTTGTATTTATCAACTATTTTTGAATCAAGGATAGGCAGTATACCATTGATACGGACCAGAAAGCAGCCTGCCTGTTCGGCAAATTGTAAAATAGTTGTTGTTTTATGCTTTCCCTCACGTGCGGTATGGCTTAAAAAGCCTGACGAACCGCCTCAATCACCTCATGGAGCAGCGGTTCCTGGGCGCTGAGCTTGTTGTAATGCAGCGAAATGTCGATGGTTTCATCGGCGAGAGGCGGGTAGTCCAGCGCCGCCAGCGGCCAGGTTTTGGCCAACAGCGAAAACATCCGGTTCGGCATCAGCCCAAGCATATCGCTGGCGCTTACCAGCGCTGCCTGAGTTAACAGGTTGTAGCTGCTAAAGCCGCAGCGCCGCTCCCCTAGCTGCTCTTGCAGCCGGCGGTGCAGCGCCGGATAGCGCTGGCCCTCGGGCAGTAGCAGGGCAAACTCGTACTGACGAAGATGCTCTTCGCTGTGCGGCATAGCCAGCGCCGGATGCGCTTCACGGCAGTACATCATCACCCGATCCTGGAACAGAACATGGTGCACGATAGACTGGCCGCTGTGCGCGTAGCTGTCGATCAGCAGATCCACCTGGCGCTGGTTAAGCTGGCTGGGGGCATCGGTAATGGCGATATTGTGCAGCAGCACCTGCGGGAAGCGAGGCTTCAGCGCCTGCGCAATCGTCGGCATGACCAGCGCGCCGACGGTGGGCGAGGTGGCGATGGTCATGACCCGCTGCTGATGCGGGCTGCCGGTTAAATCCAGCGCGCTGAGGAAGGCTTCCATTCCCTGACTGATGTACTGATGGAGGTGCGTCGCGTAGGCGGTCGGCGTCACGCCCTGGCCCTTGCGAATAAACAGCGGGTCGGGAAAAAGCGCGCGGAGTTTGTTAATCGACTGGCTAATGGCCGAGGGGGTGATATTCAGCACCTTAGCCGCATTCACGATGCCCTTGTGTACGTACACGGCTTCGAAAATGGTCAGTAAGTTGAGGTCAATATTACGCAGAATGCGGAATACCTGGCGATCGTCGAGCCGTTCGGTGGGCTCCGGTTGCGGATGATTTTTTTCCACTCTGCGCCTCCTGTCATAGCGAATAGCGCAAGTATAGCGGTCAGCGACGCCGCCGTTTGTGGCAATTAATTGCAAATAGAATGGCTTAACAGAAGTCAGGCGCAAAACGCGCCCCGGGAAGCCGGGACGCTCGGATTTACTTTGCGGAAATGAACTCGTGCGGCGGGTTGTCGAGCAGCGCCAGCAGGTTGGCAACCAGTCGTGGTGCGACGATTTGCGGCGCCGCTTCGGGCTGCCACTGGCGCATTTGCGCCATCTCCATCCCGGCGTAGCCGCAGGGATTAATCCGCAGGAACGGCGAAAGGTCCATCGCGATATTGAGCGCCAGGCCGTGGAACGAGCACCCTTTGCGAATGCGCAGGCCCAGGGAGCAGATCTTTTGCTCACCGACGTAAACGCCGGGCGCATCGGCGCGCGGGTGCGACTCAATAGCGTACTCCGCCAGGGTATTAACCACGGTCTGCTCGAGCAGCGTCACCAGTTCGCGTACGCCAAGCTTGCGGCGTTTGAGATTGAGCAGGACGTACATCACCTGCTGCCCCGGCCCGTGGTAGGTCACCTGGCCGCCGCGATCGCTTTGAATGACCGGAATATCGCCCGCCACCAGAACGTGTTCCGCTTTTCCCGCCTGGCCCTGGGTAAAGACCGGATGATGTTCAACCAGCCAGATTTCATCGAGGGTTGTTTCATCGCGCGAGTCGGTAAAGTCGTGCATTGCCTGCGAGACAGGGGCGTAAGGCTGCAGGCCGAGTTGCCGAATGAGGATTTTATTGTGCTGCAAAACAACGTCTCCGCACAGAGAAGTGATTTAAGGCAGCGAGTATATCACAGGGGGGGAGGGGATGACCCGGCGCGAGGCCGGGTAGCAGAATGGGTTACAGCACCATCCGGACGATCTCAATATTACCCAGCTCTTCGTACAGGGTTTCTACCTGCTCGATATGGGTAGCGTTGATGGTGATAGAAACCGAATGGTAGTTACCTTTGCTGCTCGGCTTTACCTGCGGAGAGTAATCACCAGGCGCATGGCGCTGTACCACTTCCACCACCTGATCAACCAGCTCAGGCAACGCCTGCCCCATTACTTTGTAAGTAAATGGAGTAGGGAATTCAAGCAGTTCGTTAAGTTTGGTTTTCATGTCAGCTCCGGTGTTACGACAAAAAATAATAACTCCCACAAGATGCGGGAGTTATCAGGTTACTTTGATAGTTAGTATATGGGGATGTAAATCACACTTTCAAGCGTTCGATTTTTAACCAAACCAGTGGTGGAACATTAACTTAATGTAATCAATCATTTTGCCGAAGAAATTACCTTCCGGGATTTCCTGCAGCACCACCAGCGGGCGCTGATCGATAGTTTTGCCGTCCAGCTGGAAGTTAATGGTGCCGACAACCTGGTTTTTCTGCAGCGGTGCGTGCAGTTCGGTATTGTTCAGTACGTAGCTGGCCTTCAGATCTTTCATGCGGCCGCGCGGAATAGTCAGATACACGTCTTTATCGACGCCCAGCGATGCGCGATCGCTATCGCCAAACCAGGCCGGCTCGGAGGAGAACTCTTTGCCCGCTTTCAGCGGATTGACGGTTTCAAAGAAGCGGAAGCCCCAGGTCAGCAGCTTTTTGCTTTCGGATTCACGACCTTTATAGGTGCGACCCCCCATCACGGCGGAGATCAGGCGCATCTGGCCTTCGGTTGCCGAGGCGACGAGGTTATAGCCCGCTTTATCCGTGTGGCCGGTTTTTATGCCGTCGACGTTGAGGCTATTATCCCACAGCAGCCCGTTACGGTTGAGCTGGCGGATGCCGTTAAAGGTGAACTCTTTTTCTTTGTAGATGGTGTATTCGTTCGGCACGTCGCGGATCAGCGCCTGGCCAATCAGCGCCATATCGCGCGCGGAGCTGAACTGACCTTCGGCATCCAGGCCGTGAACGGTCTGGAAGTGGCTGTTTTTCAGGCCGAGGGCGTTGACGTAGCTGTTCATCAGGCTGACGAAAGCGTCCTGGCTACCGGCAACGAAGTCCGCCATCGCGACGCAGGCGTCGTTGCCTGACTGCAGGTTGATACCGCGAATCAGCTGAGAAACCGGCACCTGCATGCCTGGCTTGAGGAACATCAGGGAGGAGCCTTTAAATACCGGGTTACCGGTTGCCCACGCGTCGTTGCCCACGGTGACCAGATCGGACTCTTTGAATTTACCCGCTTTCATGGCCTGACCAATGACGTAGCTGGTCATCATTTTGGTCAGACTCGCCGGGTCGCGGCGGGAATCGGCGTTATTTTCCGCCAGCACTTTGCCTGAATTGTAATCGATAAGTATCCAGGATTCGGCGTCAATCTGCGGCGCGCCTGGGATCATGGTTTTAAGATTCAGGTCATCGGCGTGGGCTGCGGAGGAGAGCGCGGCAACGGAGAGAGCCGTAACGAGTAAACGTGCGGTGAAAGAGATCTTCATGGTCTGAACAACGGCATCCGTGATGGAGTTAAAAAAGTGCCTTACTATAACAAATGCTCTACGGACCGGCATCCGACATTGCGCATGACTTTGTTAACGATTTTGTCATGCGCAATGCGATACGGACGGCGGTCCGACGCGTTTAGTTGGCGTGAGTAATAAATGACTGCAGCTGAGCTTCGCTCTGCAGGCGCTGCTGTACGGTGCTGGCCTGCGGTTTGCTGGCGAACGGGCCCAGCTGAATACGCCACACCGCGCCGTTTTGCACCACGCGGCCGGGAACGGAGAACTGCTGGCTCAGGCGCTGCTGGTACTGCTGAGCGCGGGCCTGGTCGCTAACGGCGCCAACCTGTACCACATAGTCGCCGCTGGCAGCAGCGCGGGTCGAGGTAGAGGCGGCGGCAACCGCAGTCGTCGCGGCGGCGGCCGGAGCAACGCTGCCCTGGATGGATCCCGGCGCGGTGACCGGTGCGATTGATGCGGCGGCCTGAGCGACGGGCTCACTGCCCTCCAGCACGCCGTTATTCAACGGCGTTGGGGCGCCGAGGAAGCCGCTGCTGTTGACCGGCGCGCCGACGCTATCGTCGGATTTCAGCGTTGAGTTACTGATAGCACGCACGTCGGTTTGCACCGGCTGATCGGTCGAGGCGCCGCTGCCGCCGTCCAGGTCCGGACGGGCCGGCAAGGCATAAGTTTGTTTCGCCACGGTGGTACAGGCCATTCCCGGACCCGAGAGCGAACCGTCCTGCGCGACGATAATAGGATCGATGCGCACCTTGGTATTATTCGAGGTGTTCAGCCGGTCGGCGGAGGCGCGCGAAAGCGATATCACGCGATCGTTGCCGTACGGGCCGCGATCGTTGATACGCACCACGATCATGCGGCCGTTTGCGACGTTGGTAATACGCGCGTAGCTGGGGATCGGCAGCGTAGGGTGCGCGGCGGTGAGCTGGGTAGGATCGAAGGCCTCACCGGATGCGGTCAGGTTGCTGTTGGGCTCAGCGTCATAAATCGCCGCCAGGCCAGTCTGGGTAAAATTAGACGGGTCCTGCACGATTTTATAGCTTTTACCGTCGCGTTCGTAATCCTGATTTGCCGTCGGATTCGGCGCTTCATAGTGCGGATCGGCGCCGCTGATTTCTACGCTTGGGCCATTACAAACCGCCGGCTGCGGTGTGCTGACGGTTTTTTGTTGAACGTCTTCACCCGAACATGCCGCCAGCAGCCCTGCTGCTATGCAGATCCCCAGCCATTGCTTACGCATTGCGAACCCCTTAAACGCTTTTCGACAACATTTTTCTGTGGGTGTGGATCGACATTACGATACCAAACCCGGCCATCAATACGATCAGGGCTGAGCCCCCGTAGCTGACCAGCGGCAACGGTACCCCCACCACTGGCAAAATACCACTCACCATACCAATATTTACGAAGACATAAACGAATAAAATCAACATTAAACCACCGGCCATGACCCGGCCAAAGGTGGTTTGCGCCTGGGCGGCGATCCACAGCCCGCGCATTATGAGCAGGATATAGAGCGCCAGCAGAACCAGCACGCCAATCAGCCCAAGCTCTTCGGCCAGGACCGCGAAGATAAAGTCGGTGTGGCGCTCCGGCAGAAACTCCAGCTGCGACTGGGTGCCGTGTAGCCAGCCTTTCCCGCGCAGTCCGCCGGAGCCAATAGCAATTTTAGACTGGATAATGTGATAGCCGGCGCCCAGCGGGTCAGTTTCCGGATCGAGCAGCATCATAACGCGCTGACGCTGGTAGTCGTGCATCAGGAAGAACCACAGAATCGGGATAAACGCGGCGACCAGCACCACCGCAACGCCGATCAGGCGCCAGCTCAGCCCGGAAAGGAACAGCACAAACAGGCCGGACAGGGCGATAAGGATTGAGGTCCCAAGGTCAGGCTGCGCCGCAACCAGCAGGGTCGGCAGGAAAATCAGCACCAGCGCAATGGCGGTATTTTTCAGCGAGGGCGGGCAGACGTCGCGGTTAATAAAGCGCGCCACCATCAGCGGAACGGCGATTTTGGCAATTTCCGAGGGCTGAAAACGGACGACGCCGAGATCCAGCCAGCGCTGGGCGCCTTTCGAGATAGCGCCGAAGGCATCCACCGCCACCAGTAAAATAATACAGAAGATATAGAGATAGGGCGCCCAGCCTTCATACACGCGCGGCGGGATTTGCGCCATGACGATCATAATCACGATACCCATCGCGATCTGGCCAATTTTACGTTCCATCATCCCGATATCCTGGCCGCTTGCGCTCCAGATAACCAGCGCGCTATAGGTCAGCAGCGCCAGCAGTATCAGCACCATGGTGGGATCGAGATGGATTTTATCCCACAGCGATTTTTTGTTTGGATTATCGGTCATTATTGATCCTCCCCCGCCGTCACCGCCGGATTTTCAGTCGGCAGATTCGTATTGTTATCACCCAGCATTATGTGATCGAGAATCTGGCGCATAATCGTCCCGACCGCCGGGCCTGCGCCGCCGTTCTCGAGAATGATCGCCACGGCAACCTGGGGGTTGTTGTAAGGAGCAAACGCCGTCATGAGCTTATGGTCACGCAGGCGCTCAGCGATTCTGTGCGCGTTATAGGTTTCATTGGCCTTCAGGCCGAATACCTGGGCCGTACCGGATTTCGCCGCGATTTTGTAAGGCGCGCTGGCGAAGTACTTATGCGCGGTGCCGTTGCCGCGGTTGGCCACGCCGAACATTCCGTCTTTGGCTATCTCCCAGAAGCCGGAGTGAATATCGCCCACCGGCGGCTCGTGCGGCTGAACCCAGGGTACCTGCTTGCCGTCTTCGACGGTGCTTTGCAGCAGATGGGGCACTTTTACCACGCCGTCGTTAATCAGGATCATCAGCGCCTTGTTCATCTGAATCGGCGTGGCGGTCCAGTAGCCCTGGCCGATACCGACCGGAATGGTGTCCCCCTGATACCAGGGCTTTTTAAAGCGCTTCAGCTTCCATTCACGAGTGGGCATATTCCCGGAGCGCTCTTCTGACAGATCGATGCCGGTATAGTGGCCGTAGCCGAATTTATTCATCCATTCCGACAGGCGGTCGATGCCCATATCATAGGCAACCTGATAGAAATAGGTATCTGCAGACTCTTCCAGCGCTTTGGTCACGTTCAGGTGCCCGTGGCCCCATTTTTTCCAGTCGCGATAGCGTTTGTCCGAACCGGGCAGCTGCCACCAGCCGGGATCGAACAGGCTGGTATTGCGGGTGATGACGTTGGCGCTCAGCGCCGAGACGGCAACGTAAGGTTTCACCGTCGAGGCCGGCGGATAGACCCCCTGCGTGGCGCGGTTGACCAGCGGCGTATTCGGATCGTTGAGCAGCCCGGAGTAGTCCTTGCTGGAGATCCCGTCCACGAACAGGTTTGGATCGTAGCTCGGGGTGGAAACCAGCGCCAGAACGCTGCCGGTGCGCGGGTCGGTGACCACTACCGCGGCGCGGCTGCCGGCCAGCAGCGTTTCAATATACTGCTGCAGCTTGAGATCGAGGGTTAAATAGATATCGCGCCCGGCCTGCGGCGGCACCTCTTTGAGCTGGCGAATGACGCGGCCGCGGTTGTTGACCTCGACCTCTTCGTAGCCGGTCTGCCCATGCAGGACGTCTTCATAGTAGCGTTCGATACCCAGCTTGCCGATATCGTGGGTTGAAGCGTAGTTAGCCAGCTTGCCCTCTTTATCCAGGCGATCGACGTCTTTATCGTTAATTTTTGAGACATAGCCGATAACGTGGGTGAGGGCGGAGTTGTAGGGATAATAGCGGCGCTTATAGCCTTTCACTTCGACGCCGGGAAAGCGGTACTGATTGACCGCGAAGCGGGCAACCTGCACTTCGGTCAGGTTAACCTTGACCGGAATAGAGGTGAAGCGGTGGGAACGCGAGCGCTCCTTTTTAAAACCGGCAATATCATCATCCGTGAGGTCAATGACGTCACGCAGCGCGTCCAGCGTCTGCTGCACGTTATCGACCTTCTCCGGCATCATTTCCAGCTGATAGATGGTGCGGTTCAGCGCCAGCGGCGTGCCGTTACGGTCATAGATAATGCCGCGGCTTGGCGGGATGGGAACCAGCTTGATGCGGTTTTCGTTCGAGCGCGTCTGGTAGTCCGTGTAACGGACTATCTGTACGTTATAAAGATTGGCAACCAGTATGCCGGTAAGCAGCAAAATCCCCAAAAAAGCGACCAGCGCCCGGCGCACAAACAGCGAGGATTCAGCCGTATAGTCGCGGAAAGAATTCTGTAATTTCATTCGCTGCTTAGTCTACCCTGGTCATCATCATTCACGGTGGTAAGGGTGGTTGGTTGTAATGCTCCACGCCCGATACAGACTCTCCGCAACCAGTACGCGAACCAGCGGGTGAGGCAAGGTCAGGGTGGAGAGCGACCAGCTCTGTTCCGCCGCGGCTTTACACGCCGGAGAAAGCCCCTCGGGGCCGCCGATCAGCAGGCTGACGTCGCGGCCATCTTGCTTCCAGCGCTCCAGCTCACGCGCTACCTGCGGCGTATCCCAGGGTTTCCCCGGAATATCCAGGGTCACGATGCGGTTTTTACCCGCGGCTGCCAGCATCATCTCCCCTTCTTTTTCGAGGATACGCTTGATATCGGCATTTTTACCGCGCTTACCGGCGGGGATTTCCAACAGCTCGAACGGCATATCTTTTGGAAAACGACGCAGATATTCACTAAAGCCGGTCTGAACCCAGTCCGGCATTTTGGTGCCAACGGCCACCAGCTGCAGCTTCACGCATTAACTCCAGAGTTTTTCCAGCTCGTAAAGACGACGGCTCTCTTCCTGCATGACGTGAACCATGACGTCGCCAAGATCGACAACAATCCAGTCGGCGGCGCTTTCACCTTCGACGCCCAGCGGCAGCATGCCGGCGGCGCGAGACTCTTGTACCACGTGGTCGGCGATGGACATTACGTGGCGCGTAGACGTGCCGGTGCAGATAATCATGCAATCTGTAATGCTGGATTTGCCATGAACGTCAATGGCTACGATGTCCTGACCTTTCAGGTCATCAATTTTGTCGATAACAAAATCCTGGAGTGCTTTACCCTGCAAGAGTTCCCCCTGGGTGAGTGAAGAGTGAAAATAATAAACAGCCCGGCAGTATACCTGAACTCATAAAAAAGTCGGGATAAATGTCTGCCAACCGGCGTTGGAGGCGGCTATCATCCCATCCATCGCCGCTGATTGCATCGCCATTTTTGTAAAACATCTGTATGGCGGATACCTTCAGGCTGCGGAGAATAGCAGCCTGCTCCGACCTGTCAATGGTCTGGACTGAATTCTTCTTCCGCCCGCCAGACGGCCCGGCTATTTAGTACCCGCAGCGTGGCGAAATCTGCGCGCAGATCGAGCATGCTCCACGCGCCGTGCTCGATGGGGAAACGCCACATCGCCGCCGCAGGCATCTCCAGCAGCAGGGCGATTAACAGGCTAAGCGCTCCCTGATGGCCGACGATGAGCAGATGGTCAAGATGCTGATACTGCGCCAGCGCCTTGCTAAATGCCGCGATCCGCCGGGAAAAACTCTGAAAACTTTCGCCGTTGGTGGGCGCCGCGTGCTGCCAGTCCGCGCACCAGGCTGCATAGTTTTCCGCATCTTCATGCTGCAAATCCCGATGGTGGCGCATTTCCCAGTCGCCGAAGAACATCTCGTTGAGGTCGGGAATAATTTCTCGGGGGATCGCCCGCTCGCCCAGCAGCAGGTCGGCGGTGCGCTGGGTGCGCTCAAGCTCGCTGCAAAGAACGCGGTCAAACGCCACCGCCTGCAGCTGCTGACCAAGCCGGAGGGCCTGGGCCTCGCCGCGTTCGGTGAGGGGAGTGGGGGCGCGTCCGCTGTACAGACCGGCTGCGTTAGCCTGGGTTTCGCCATGACGAACTAACCATAGTTTCATGATTATCCTCACTGAGCCGAAAGGTGAGACGCTAAATTACCCGGCAGCGCCGAGGATTAGCAATAAAGCTTTTGCTGATGAATGTAGTCCAGGACGGCCGCCGGCAGCATATCGACACAGGATTCGCCGCGCTCAAGTCGCTGGCGAATGAGGGTGGCCGAAATATCAAACCACGGCGTTTCCGCCAGATAGATAGCCCCGGCGGGGCGGCGGCGCAGCTGCTCGACATCGTGGGTCAAATGCTTATCGAGCCACTGCTGGTCCTCCGGGCGCTGCATCACCAGCGGATAGCCCGGACGCCGGCAGACGATCAGATGCACGTTATCCAGAATGCTGGCGTAGTTGTGCCAGGTGGGGAAGGTGAGCAAAGAGTCCTGGCCGATGATAAATGAGAGCGACGGCTTTGGCCCCTGCTCCTGGCGCCACTCCTGCAGCGTTTGCGCCGACCAGGACGGCGTCTGGCGCTGCAGCTCGCGATCGTCGAGCACGAACAGCGGCTTATCAGCAATAGCCAGTTCGAGCATATGCCAGCGCTGGGCGCTGGTTGCCTCGGGCTGGGGACGATGCGGCGGCACGTTGTTAGGAACGATAATCACTTTCCCCAGGCCTATCTGATTCGCCAGAATTTCGACCGGTTTGAGGTGACCGTAATGCACCGGATCGAAGGTGCCTCCGTACATGGCCTGCAGCTGAGTCATATCAACCATCGATAAACACGTCCGCCAGCGCTTTGTGGCAGAGCAGTAAAGAAAGGCTCTCTAATTCGGGCCAGATGCTGGTTCCGTAGTCCTGCTTGAAGGTGAGCTCCGCTCGGGTAAGCAGGGTAACGGCCTGACGCAGCTGATCGCTGCCGAGGCGGGTGAGCGCGTCGGTTAACAGCGGTCGGCGGTTTTGCCACACGCGATGCTTATCGAACAGCGAGCGCAGCGGCGTATGGGCCGACTGGCGCTTCAGGTTCACCAGCAGCAGCAGCTCTCGCTGCAGCGTGCGCAGGAGGATCGCGGGTTCGCTCCCCTCCAGGCGCAGCTGCTGCAGAATATGCAGCACGCGCTTGCTTTTGCCCGCCAGCAGCGCATCGACCCAGTGGTACGGCGTAAAGTGGGCGGCATCGTTAACCGCCTGCTCTACGCGCGGCAGCGTGAGCTTGCCGTCCGGCCACAGCAGGGACAGCCGTTCCAGCGCCTGAGATAGCGCCAGCAGGTTGCCTTCGTAGCAGTAGCACAGCAGCTGGCTGGCCGCGTCGTCAAGCTGCAGGCTGTTGTGCTTAGCGCGCGCGGCCAGCCAGCGCGGCAGCTGAGCATATTCCGGCGTCTGGCAGCTTACCTGCACCGCACGGCTGGCGAGGGCGGTGACCCAGGCGGCGTTCTCCTGCGCTTTGGTCAACTTATTGCCGCGCACAATCAGCAGCAAATCGTCATGCAGCATGCCGATAAGGGTTGCCAGCTGTTCGTTAATGGCCGCATTGGGGCCATTTTCAGGCAGGATCAGGAGCAGCGTTTGGCGGCTGGAGAACAGGCTCATTGCCTGACTCAGCGAGAAGAGAGCGTGCCAGTCGGTGCTGGCGTCAATCGTCGCGGTATGGTGTTCGATAAAGCCCTGAACGGCAGCGGCTTCGCGAATCGCATCCTGACTCTCCTGCAGCAGCAGAGGATCGCTACCCAGCAGTAAATAGGCCGCGCGCAGCCCTTCATTGAGCTGCGCGCGGAGCTGTTCCGGGTACAACCGAATCATCAGTTACCCAGCGTGGTGGAGACGCGACCACCGGAGGTGGAGGAGGCGGGGGGCGTCGTAACCGGCTTCTCCTCGCCTTTGGTGGCTTCGACATCCGCAACGTGAACGCTTGGCAGCTTACGAATCAGCTGCTCTGCCGCTTTGTCGTACATCTCCTGGATAATCATATCCTGCTCGGCATCCTTCGCTAACGCCGCCTGCGGGTTATCGAAGAACGAGCGGTAGACTTTCGTCGTGATCGGATAGATATCATGACCCGGGATCAGCACGCTGGCGTGAACCGTCATCACCATCTGGTACTCAGCGGTACGTCCGTCCTGGAAAATGGAGGCCGTATCTTTCTGAATAGACGATGATTCCAGACGCAGAGAAGGAACATCCTTACGCAGCGTGCTGCCATCGATCAGTTCAACCCCGTTCAGGCGCAGCTGGTTACGCACCGAACGGCTCAGCGGCCCGTTCGGATCGCCCGACTGGAAGATCATGGTTTTCATTGCGGTTGGGACCTGGGTAGTACTGCGCAGGTGCCAGCCGCATCCGGCGGTGATTAACACCGCCAGAGATAACAACAATGTTGCCAGATATCGCACGCTTCCTCCTGCGCTTAGCCAACGACCAGATTGAGCAGTTTGCCCGGAACGTAGATCACTTTACGTACGGTGACGCCGTCGAGATACTTCGCGACCAGATGTTCCTGACCCGCGCGGGCGCGGACCTGATCTTCGGTGGCATCGACCGGTACGGTAATTTTACCACGAACCTTACCATTAACCTGGACGACGACCAGGGTAGTATTTTCAACCATGGCGCGCTCGTCGGCGACCGGCCACGGTGCGCTGTCGATATCGCCTTCACCGCCCAGCTCCTGCCATAAGGTGAAGCTCGCGTGCGGGGTGAACGGGTTGAGCATACGCACCACCGCCAGCAGCGCTTCACGCATCAGCGCGCGATCCTGCTCGCCTTCCTGCGGCGCTTTCGCCAGCTTGTTCATCAGCTCCATGATCGCCGCGATCGCGGTGTTGAAGGTCTGACGGCGGCCGATATCATCGGTCACTTTCGCGATGGTTTTGTGCACGTCGCGGCGCAGCGCCTGCTGATCTTCGCTCAGGCTGGCAGCGTCGAGGGCGATGGCCGGGCCCTGAGTCGTGTGCTCGTAGACCAGCTTCCAGACGCGCTTGAGGAAGCGGTTTGCCCCTTCAACGCCGGACTCCTGCCATTCGAGAGTCATATCTGCCGGAGAGGCGAACATCATGAACAGACGCACGGTGTCCGCGCCGTAGCGCTCAACCATCACCTGCGGGTCGATGCCGTTGTTCTTCGACTTGGACATTTTGCTCATGCCGGTATACACCAGCTCGCGGCCCTGCGGATCGAAGGCCTTAACGATACGGCCTTTCTCGTCGCGCTCGACGGTGGCATCAACCGGGGAGACCCAGTTACGCTCGCCGTTTTCGCCGACGTAGTAGAACGCGTCCGCCAGAACCATCCCCTGACACAGCAGCTGCTTAGCCGGCTCGTCAGAGTTAACCATGCCCGCGTCGCGCATCAGCTTGTGGAAGAAGCGGAAGTACAGCAGGTGCATGATCGCATGTTCAATACCGCCGATATAGATATCAACCGGCAGCCAGTAGTTCGCCGCTTCCGGGTCCAGCATGCCCTGGTCGTACTGCGGGCAGGTGTAGCGCGCGTAGTACCAGGAGGATTCCATAAAGGTATCAAAGGTGTCGGTTTCACGCAGCGCAGGCTGGCCGTTGACGGTGGTTTTAGCCCACTCAGGGTCGGCCTTAATCGGGCTGGTGATGCCATCCATCACCACATCTTCCGGCAGAATAACCGGCAGCTGATCTTCCGGGGTCGGCATTACGGTGCCGTCTTCCAGGGTAACCATCGGGATCGGTGCGCCCCAGTAGCGCTGACGGGATACGCCCCAGTCGCGCAGACGGTAGTTCACCTTACGCTCGCCGACGCCCATCTGCGCCAGCTTGTCGGCGATGGCGTTGAAGCCCGCTTCAAAGCTCAGCCCGCTGAATTCGCCGGAGTTGAACAGCACGCCTTTTTCCGTCATCGCCTGTTCGGAGAGATCTGGCTCAGAGCCGTCTGCCGCGAGGATAACCGGCTTGATGTTGAGGCCATATTTTGTGGCAAACTCATAGTCGCGCTGGTCGTGGCCTGGAACCGCCATCACCGCGCCGGTACCGTACTCCATCAGCACGAAGTTGGCCGCCCATACCGGAATAGCTTCGCCGGTCAGCGGGTGAATGGCTTTAAAGCCGGTATCGACGCCTTTTTTCTCCATCGTCGCCATTTCAGCTTCTGCGACTTTGGTGTTGCGGCATTCGTCGATAAACGCAGCCAGCGCCGGATTATTGGCCGCCGCCTGCTGCGCCAGCGGGTGGCCCGCGGCTACGGCCAGGTAGGAGCAGCCCATAAAGGTATCAGGACGCGTGGTGTAGACGGTCAGCTTGTCGGCGTAGTCGTTAACGTTGAAGGAGATTTCGACCCCTTCAGAACGGCCGATCCAGTTGCGCTGCATGGTCTTGACGGTATCCGGCCAGTGATCCAGATTATCCAGATCTCTCAGCAGCTCGTCGGCGTAGGCGGTAATTTTGATAAACCACTGCGGGATCTCTTTACGCTCAACTTTGGTATCGCAGCGCCAGCAGCAGCCGTCGATAACCTGTTCGTTGGCGAGCACGGTCTGGTCGTTAGGGCACCAGTTCACCGCGGAGGTTTTCTTATATACCAGGCCTTTTTTATACAGTTCGGTGAAGAACTTCTGCTCCCAGCGGTAGTATTCCGGGGTGCAGGTCGCCACTTCACGGCTCCAGTCGTAGCCGAAGCCCAGCTTTTTCAGCTGGTTTTTCATGTAGGCGATGTTGTCATAGGTCCACGGCGCCGGCGCCGTATTGTTTTTCACCGCCGCGCCTTCTGCAGGCAGGCCGAACGCATCCCAGCCGATGGGCTGCAGGACGTTTTTACCGAGCATACGCTGGTAGCGGGCAATCACATCGCCGATGGTGTAGTTACGCACGTGGCCCATGTGTAGTCGGCCAGAAGGATAAGGTAGCATCGACAGGCAGTAGTACTTCTCTTTGCTCTCGTCTTCAGTGACTTCAAATGTACGATTATCGTCCCAGTGAAGCTGGACTTTCGATTCTATCTCTTCCGGGCGGTATTGCTCTTGCATGGCAGCCAGTGGTCCTGTTTTCAATACAGCTACAAATGTAGCCAATGGATGTGTTATCTCAGATCGGCATAGCATAGCCCAAACGCCCACGTCAAAACAGCCTTTCGCACATTAACATCGGCAAAAGCGGCGCAGAATATTTAGCGACTCTGTGGCCTGAATGGCAAAGCAACCGGCAGATAACGTCTATTATTAGAATAAGTTAACCACACAGGAGGCGAAATGATGAACAAGGTTGCTCAATTCTACCGCGAGCTGGTGTCAACGCTCAGCGAACGGTTACGCAGTGGAGAGCGTGATATAGACGCGCTGGTGGAGCAGGCGCGGGTGAGAATCAGCCAGTCCGGTGAGTTAACGCATCGCGAAGTTGAGACGCTGACTAAGGCGGTAAGGCGCGATCTGGAAGAGTTCGCCCGCAGCTATGAAGAGAGCCATGATGAGCTAACGGACAGCGTATTTATGCGGGTTATAAAGGAGAGCCTGTGGCAGGAGCTGGCCGATATTACCGATAAAACCCAGCTTGAGTGGCGCGAGGTGTTTCAGGACCTGAATCACCACGGCGTGTACCAGAGCGGCGAGGTGGTTGGGCTGGGCAATCTGGTGTGCGAGAAGTGCCACCACCATCTGGCGGTTTACACCCCGGACGTGCTGCCGCGCTGCCCGAAGTGCGGCCACGATCAGTTCCAGCGCCGGCCGTTTGAACCTTGATATTCCGCGTTGAGTATAGCCGTAAACAGCGCGCACGAGAGCCCGTGCGCGCCTGACCGTTAGTGGAGGATTTTGGCGAGGAAGTCCTTGGCGCGCTCGGACTGCGGGTTGGCGAAAAATGCTTCCTTGTCAGCATCTTCGACGATCTTCCCTTCATCCATAAAGATAACCCGGTTGGCCACCTTGCGCGCGAAGCCCATTTCGTGGGTGACGACCATCATGGTCATGCCTTCGTTTGCCAGTTCGACCATGACGTCCAGCACTTCGTTGATCATCTCCGGATCCAGCGCCGACGTTGGTTCGTCAAACAGCATGGCAATCGGGTCCATGCACAGCGCGCGGGCGATGGCGACGCGCTGCTGCTGGCCGCCTGAAAGCTGCGCCGGATATTTTTCCGCATGGGCGGAAAGCCCCACGCGCTCCAGCAGCTTCAGGCCTTTGGCGCGGGAAGCGGCCTTATCGCGGTTGAGCACTTTGACCTGCGCCAGCGTCAGGTTGTCGATAATCGACAGATGCGGAAACAGCTCAAAGTGCTGGAATACCATCCCGACGCGGGAGCGCAGCTTCGCGAGGTTGGTCTTTTTATCGTTCACCTGAGTGCCGTCAACGGTTATCTCGCCCTGTTGAATCGGCTCCAGGCCGTTAACGGTTTTAATCAGCGTTGATTTTCCCGAGCCGGACGGCCCGCAAACCACCACCACTTCACCTTTTTTCACTTCCGTGGAGCAGTCGGTCAGCACCTGAAAGTGACCATACCATTTTGAAACGTTTTTCAGGGTAATCATTACACAGTCCTTTTCTTCAACCAGCTGACCAACAGCGATGCGCTGAGACTAATTGCAAAATAAACGGCACCTGCGAACAGGATCATTTCGACCTGGGTTCCGTCACGCTCGCCGATAGTGGACGCGGTGCGGAAGAAATCTGCCAGGCTCAGAACATAGACCAGCGAGGTATCCTGGAACAGGACGATCCCCTGGGTTAACAGCAGCGGCACCATCGCGCGAAAGGCCTGCGGCAGGATAATCAGCTTCATCGACTGCCAGTGGGTCATCCCCAGCGCCAGCGCGGCGCTGGACTGGCCGCGGGAGATACTCTGGATGCCGGCGCGGATAATTTCCGAATAGTACGCTGCTTCAAACATGGAGAACGCAATCATGGCTGAGATAAGCCGGATATCGGTCTTCGGCGACAGGCCAAGCACGTTCTGTAAAAAGCCGGGAACAATCAGATAAAACCACAGCAGCACCATCACCAGCGGAATGGAGCGGAAGACGTTGACGTAGGTTTTGGCAAACCACGCCAGCGGTAAAAAGCTCGACAGACGCATGACCGCCAGCAGGGTGCCCCAGACGATACCGATAACGATGGCGATAACGGTGATTTTCAGGGTGATAACCAGTCCCGCCAGCAGATACGGCATGGATGGAACGATAGAACTCCAGTCAAAATCATACATAGCTATTTGCCCCCCAAATTGCCCGGCAGGCGAACTTTGCGCTCAACCACATACATAATCAGCATAATCACCGCGTTAATGAACACATAGGCGAGGGTAATGGCGGTAAACGACTCCCAGGCGTGGGCGGAGTAGTCCAGCAGCTTGCCCGCCTGCGCCGCCATGTCCGCCAGCCCGATGGTGGAGGCGATGGCCGAGTTTTTTACCAGGTTCATCATTTCCGACGTCATCGGCGGGACGATAACCCGATAGGCGTTGGGCAGCAGCACGTAGCGGTAGGTTTGCGGCAGGGTGAGGCCCATTGCCAGCCCGGCGTTTTTCTGCCCGCGCGGCAGCGACTGGATTGCCGCCCGCACCTGCTCACACACGCGTGCGGCGGTAAACAGCCCGAGGCAGAGCATGGAGGAGATAAAGAACTGAATATTTGGGTCCAGCTCGGACTTGAACCACATGCCGATATTTTCCGGCAGCAGCTCCGGCACCACCAGGTACCAGGTAAAGAACTGCACGATCAGCGGAACGTTACGGAACAGTTCGACGTAGCAGGTGCCGATGCTGGATAACAGTCGATTAGGCGCGGTACGTAAAATACCGAATAGCGAGCCGACGAAAAAAGCGATGATCCAGGCGGTAACCGACAGGGCGACGGTGACCTGAAAGCCGCTCCATAGCCAGCCCAGATAGGTGGTGTTGCCGAACGGGGCCTGTTGCAGGAATATCCCCCAGTTCCAGTCTATTGACATAAATGACTCCTGGAAAAAAAAGGGTAGCAGCGCTACCCTCGAAGATCCTTGCCCAGCGTACTTCGGTATTCGCGGCGGCTGGGGAACGACCAGCCGCCGTATAGTCTGTCCGTGCTGTGACAACAATCGGGAGGGCAGGATTTCCCGCCCCTTGTTGTTTTAATTAGTTAAGAGCCTTGTCATTTGGTGATTTGAACAGCGCCTTCATATCTTCAGAGAGTTCGAAGTTCATATTCAGGTTCTTCGGCGGGATTGGGTTTTTGAACCACTTGTCGAACCATTTTGCCGCTTCGCCAGAGGTCTGCGCCTTGGCAACGGTGTCGTCTACCAGGGTTTTGAACTGCGGGTCATCTTTACGCAGCATACAGCCGTAGGCCTCTTTGGACTGCGGCGTGCCGATGATTTCCCAGTTGTCCGGCTTCTTGGCCTTGGCACGTTCGCCGGCCAGCAGCGCGTCATCCATCATAAAGGCCACCGCGCGGCCGCTTTCCAGAGTACGGAAGGAGTCGCCGTGATCCTTGGCGCTGATGATGCGCATATTCATTTTTTTCTCATCGTTCAGCTTGTGCAGCAGAATTTCTGAGGTGGTCCCGGAAGTCACCACCACGGCTTTATCTTTCAGGTCAGCAAAGTCTTTGATCGCGCCGCCCTTTTTCGCCAGCAGGCGAGTGCCGACGACAAAAATGGTGTCAGAGAAAGCCGCCTGTTTCTGCCGCTCCAGGTTGTTGGTGGTGGAGCCGCATTCGAAATCGTAGGTGCCGTTTTGCAGCAGCGGAATACGGTTCTGCGAGGTGACCGGAATCAGTTTTACCTGCAGGTCAGGTTTGTTCAGCTTCTTCTTGATAGCATCGACGATGGCGTTGGAGTAATCCTGCGAGTAGCCGACGACCTGCTGCTGGTTATCGTAGTAGGAGAACGGTACGGATGATTCGCGATGGCCAACGACGATCACGCCGTTTTTGGCAATTTTATCCAGAGTGCTCTGGCCTGTAGCCGGTGCGGCATCTTCCGCGTGCGCCAGGCCGGCGGTCATACCCATGACCAGCATAGCTGTGGCCAGTTTACGTAATTGCATATCCAACTCCTTATCCGCAGCGCCAGGGACGCCATTGATGCCCATTGTGATTGTGTGTGAGCTTTATTATCGCTGCCGCCTTTAAGTGCAGCGTTTGTATGTGTTTGTTAGCATTTAGTTTGGCTTAATGTAAAGATTTTGCTGTGATATTGTTTATTTTTGCGAAGTGCTCCGCACCATTTAAAGGCAAAAATCGCTCATTGCACCAAAATGGCGCGCGGCAGGTCTGCCTGTGGTGCAACCCGGTTGTACCAGCAGCCATAGCGGCGCGACGTAAGTATATTAAGCAATGAGCGTGCCAGATTGGGCGGGAGGGGAGAATTCCCCGGTGACGAGCATCACCGGGGCAGGCGGAGAGTATCCGCTAAGCAGGGATTAGCGGCGGCGCTGACGCAGGCTCATCAGCAGGGCGCCAAAGCCAAACAGCGCGGTCAGCGCCCACAGCGGCCAGTTGCCGGTGCGGGCGTACGGCGTCAGGCCCGTCGTCGGAGTGACCTTAGCGGTGAGCACGGCGCGGGTGAACTGCGGGATCATGTCCTGAATTTCACCCCGTGGGCCAATGACGGCGGTAATGCCGTTATTGGTGCTGCGCAGCAGCGGACGCGCCAGCTCCAGCGCGCGCATGCGCGCCATCTGGAAGTGCTGCCACGGGCCTATCGACTTGCCAAACCAGGCATCGTTGGAGATGGTCAGCAGGAAGTCGGTATCCGGGCGGAAATTATCGCGCACCTGCTCGCCGAGGATTATCTCGTAGCAGATTGCGGCCGTTAGCTTCAGGTTATGCGCCACCAGCTGCGGCTGAACGTACGGGCCGCGGCTAAAGGAGGACATCGGCAGATCGAAGAACGGCGCCAGCGGGCGCAGAATTGATTCCAGCGGCACAAATTCACCAAACGGAACCAGATGGTTCTTGTTATAGCGATCCGTGGAGTCATAGCTGTAAGGGTTATCCTTGCCCAGCGTAATGATGGTGTTGTAGGTGTCGTATCGGTTCTGCTTGTTCAGTCGGGCATCGACGATGCCGGTGACCAGCGAACTGTTTTTCGACCGCAGCAGGTCATCCATCATGGTGAGGAAATTCTGCTGATTGATCTCCAGATCCGGAATGGCGGATTCGGGCCAGATAATCAGCTGGGATGAGCCCATATGCGGCTGGGTCAGATCCAGATAGGTCTTCAGCGTGTTGAACAGCTGCTTTTCATCCCACTTCAGGGCCTGCGGAATATCTCCCTGCACCAGCGACACTTCGGTCGCGCGCTCGGGCAGCAGCTGATACCACTGAATGTAGCGCAGCGGGAAGGGCAGGGCGAAGAGCACCGCGGCGATAATCAGCGGTTTCCAGCGACGCTCGACGGCGGCCAGCGCCAGCAGGCCGCTGACCACCATCAGCAGGAAGTTAATCGCCTCGACGCCCACGATTGGGGCTAAGCCCTTCAGCGGGCCGTCAATCTGGCTGTAGCCAAACTGCAGCCACGGGAAGCCGGTCAGCACCCAGCCGCGCAGGAACTCGGTGATTTGCCAGACTACCGGCGCGGCGATGGCGACGCGCAGCCAGCTGGTTTTAGGCCACAGGCGGGAGAGCAGGCCAGCGAACAGCCCGGTGTACAGCGACATATACGCCGCCAGCAGCACCACGAGGAATACGTTGACCGGGCCAGGCATGCCGCCAAACTGCGCGATGCTGACGTAGACCCAGTTGATCCCCGAGCCGAACAGCCCCATGCCCCAGAAGAAACCAATCCAGGCGCTCTGTAAAGGACGACGGTTAAGGGTTAAGCCCTGCAGGCCGATGAGCGAAATAATCGCCGCGGGCCAGATGTCATAAGGAGAAAAAGCCAGCGTTCCGCTGGCTCCGAATAACAGCGCCAGCAGCAGACGTACGCGCTGGCGTTCGAGAAGAGAGGCAAATACCATTTAGGTTAATCGTCCCGTGTGATTAGTCTTCCAGCTTCGGCTGCGGCGCGTCGTCAGGAAGTTTGACATGTACCTGGATAATACGTCGGCTATCGGCCATTGCGACCTTGAATTGGTAACCATCAATGTCGATAGACTCGCCGCGAGCCGGCAGATGGCCAAAGGCCTGCATCACCAGCCCGCCAATGGTATCAACCTCTTCATCGCTGAAGTGGGTGCCGTAGGCTTCGTTGAAGTCTTCAATCGAGGCCAGCGCGCGGACCGTCCAGGTGTGGCGGCTCAGCTGACGAAAATCGATATCTTCTTCTTCATCGTATTCGTCTTCGATTTCACCGACGATAAGCTCAAGGATGTCTTCAATGGTCACCAGACCGGAGACGCCGCCAAACTCATCGATAACGATAGCCATATGATAACGCTGGGAGCGGAACTCTTTCAGCATGCGGTCAACCCGCTTGCTTTCAGGCACGACAACCGCCGGGCGTAACACTTGTTCCATGCTGAAGGCTTCGGAATTGCTGCGCATAAACGGCAGCAGATCTTTGGCCATCAGAATCCCTTCGATGTGATCTTTGTCTTCGCTGATCACCGGGAAACGCGAGTGGGCGGATTCGATGATGACATCGAGGCACTCGTCCAGGGTCTGGTTGCGTTTCAGGGTAATCATCTGCGAGCGGGGGATCATAATATCGCGGACGCGCTGGTCGGCGATATCCATTACCCCTTCGAGCATATCGCGCGTATCTTCGTCGATAAGGTCGTTTTGCCCGGAATCACGGATCAGCGCCAGCAGTTCATCACGGTTTTTGGGTTCTCCGTGAAAGAGCTGGCTGAGTAACAGGGAGAAGAATCCCTTTTTGCTGTTTACTGTGTCACTACTGTGTGAGTTGTCGTCGCTCATGGCGTCGTGTGGGTTCTCATGTTAGTTAAATCGTCGCCCGTCGCGCGTATACTCAGCGCCCGGCATAGCGGCCAGTCGCCGGCAAAGCCGGCGGCAGGTTATTCCTTCTCGGCAATGTACGGATCCTCATAGCCCAGAGCAAGCATTATCTCTGTTTCGAGGCTTTCCATCTCTTCCGCTTCTTCATCAACGATATGGTCATAGCCCAGCAGGTGCAGACTGCCGTGAATCACCATATGCGCCCAGTGCGCTTCCAGCGGTTTTTCCTGCTCTTTCGCTTCCTGCTCAACCACCTGGCGGCAGATGATCAAATCGCCGAGCAGCGGCAGTTCGATGCCCGGTGGCGCTTCGAAGGGGAATGACAGCACGTTAGTCGGCTTATCCTTGCCGCGATAGGTCAGATTTAGCTCGTGGCTCTCGGCTTCGTCTACCAGGCGAACGGTCACCTCCGACTCTTCCTGGAACTGAGGGATCACGGCATCCAGCCAGCGCTGAAACTGCGCTTCATCCGGCAGCCCGCCGTTCTCTTCGCAAGCCAGCTGTAAATCGAGAATAACCTGACTCATTTTTGCTCCTGTTCCTGGGCTTCGCGTTTGCGCTCGGCGGCCAGTTCTGCTTTACGTTTTTGATCCGCTTCTTCCCACGCCTCATAGGCGTTAACGATGCGGGCCACCACCGGGTGGCGCACGACGTCTTCGCTATTGAAGAAGTTGAAGCTGATTTCATCGACTTCCGCCAGCACTTCGATAGCGTGACGCAGGCCGGATTTGGTGCTGCGCGGCAGGTCAATCTGGGTGACGTCGCCGGTAATCACCGCTTTAGAGTTAAAACCGATACGGGTCAGGAACATCTTCATCTGCTCGATGGTGGTGTTCTGGCTCTCATCGAGAATGATAAAGGCGTCGTTCAGCGTACGGCCGCGCATATAGGCCAGCGGCGCGACTTCAATCACGTTGCGCTCGATCAGCTTCTCAACTTTCTCAAAGCCCATCATTTCGAACAGCGCGTCGTACAGCGGGCGCAGGTAGGGATCGACCTTCTGGCTCAGATCCCCCGGCAGGAAGCCCAGCTTCTCACCGGCCTCAACGGCGGGGCGGGTCAGCAGAATACGACGCACGTCCTGACGTTCAAGAGCATCGACCGCGGCGGCAACCGCCAGATAGGTTTTCCCGGTGCCGGCAGGACCGACCCCGAAGGTGATATCGTGGTCGAGGATGTTGGCGACGTACTGCGCCTGGTTTGGCGTGCGGGGCTTAATCACGCCGCGCTTGGTCTTGATATTAATGGCCTTGCCGTACTCCGGGACGCTCTCGGCGCTCTGCTCGAGCACGCGGGCCTCTTTGATGGCAAGGTGAATCTGCTCCGGCTCGATATCGTTAATCTGCCCGCGCATGGGGGCGGTATCGACGTACAGGCTGCGCAGAATATCCGCCGCCGCGTTGACGCATATTGGGCGTCCGGTCAGCTTAAAGTGGTTGTCACGGCGGCTGATTTCGATGCCCAACCGGCGCTCAAGCTGTTTGATGTTGTCGTCAAACGGGCCGCACAGCCCAAGCAGGCGTGCGTTGTCCGCTGGTTCCAGGGTGATTTCGCGAGTTTCTGTGTTCAAGCTGTTCCTCTTATCTGCGTTTTGCCGGGCGATAAACGGGTATAGCCGCCATCTTGCAGGCGATACCCCGGCGGGTAAGGAAATTATTCACGTCACGGGAATATGGCGCAAGCATTGCTATGAATATTGGGTCCGGGAGAGGAAATACAAGGCCTGCCGGAGCCGGCAGGCCTGAACGGATTAAGGCTGATAAAGCGTGACGCCCGAATCGTTTTCTTTGCGGGTCCGCGCGATAACGGATTGCGGTGATTCCACAATGCGCAGGCCCATCTCCTCTTCGGTACGCACGATTTTTCCGCGCAGCGAGTTGGTATAGACGTCGACGATCTCAACGTCGACAAACTTGCCGACCATATCCGGCGTCCCTTCGAAGTTGACGACCCGGTTATTTTCGGTGCGCCCGGTGAGCTCCATAATGCTCTTGCGGGAGGTGCCTTCGACCAGAATACGCTGGGTGGTGCCGAGCATCCGGCGGCTCCAGGCCATCGCCTGCTGGTTGATGCGCTCCTGCAGAATATAGAGGCGCTGTTTTTTATCTTTTTCCGGGACATCGTCGACCATATCCGCCGCCGGCGTGCCCGGGCGCGCGGAGAAGACAAAGCTGTAGCTGACGTCGAGATTCACGTCGGCAATCAGCTTCATGGTCTTCTCGAAATCGTCGTTGGTTTCACCGGGGAAGCCGACGATAAAGTCGGAGCTGATCTGGATATTCGGCCGCGCTTCGTACAGCTTGCGCACGATGCCTTTATATTCCAGCGCCGTGTGGGTGCGCCCCATCAGGTTCAGTACGCGGTCAGAGCCGCTCTGTACCGGCAGATGCAGGAAGCTTACCAGCTCCGGAGTGTCGCGATAGACGTCGATAATGTCATCGGTAAATTCAATCGGGTGGCTGGTGGTGAAGCGAATGCGGTCGATCCCGTCGATCGCCGCCACCAGACGCAGCAGATCGGCAAAGCTGCCGGTGGTGCCGTCGTAGTTTTCGCCGCGCCAGGCGTTAACGTTCTGCCCCAGCAGGTTGACCTCGCGGACGCCCTGAGCCGCCAGCTGGGCAATCTCGAACAGGATATCGTCCGAAGGACGGCTGACCTCTTCACCGCGGGTATAGGGCACCACGCAGTAGGTACAGTATTTGTTGCAGCCTTCCATAATCGAGACGAACGCGGTTGGCCCGTCGGCGCGGGGTTCCGGCAGGCGGTCAAACTTTTCGATCTCCGGGAAGCTGACGTCAACCACCGGCCGGCGGTTGCCGCGCACCGAGTTAATCATTTCCGGCAGACGATGGAGCGTCTGCGGACCAAAAATAATATCGACATAGTGGGCGCGCTGACGGATGAGCTTGCCCTCCTGCGAGGCGACGCAGCCGCCGACGCCGATAATCAGGTTGGGATTTTTTTCTTTCAGTAATTTCCAGCGGCCCAGCTGGTGGAAGACTTTTTCCTGGGCCTTCTCGCGAATTGAGCAGGTATTGAGCAGCAGAACGTCCGCTTCTTCCGCGATTTCAGTGAGCTGATACCCGTGCGTGGCATCCAGCAGATCGGCCATCTTTGATGAATCGTATTCGTTCATCTGACAGCCCCAGGTTTTAATATGGAGTTTTTTTGTCATCGACATGCTCATGCTCAATTATAGATATCCAAAATGACGGGTACAGACGCTCTATGAATTTCGAATTGCAGGCGGCAGGCCCGGGAGGTCCCAGTATCATAGGTCGCTATGCGACTGGGGCGAGCGGGTGCAGCCAGGGCACCTGCAATTTGAAAAACGACGAGTATAGCCAGGATTGCAGGGGGCACATTGTAATGCTTTGGGGGGGCCCTGACCAGCGCGAGCGTAATCACCGCAGGCGCCTGAAAATCCGGTAAACTGAATGGATTGAGGTTTTAAGGATAATTGCCATGACAACTCACGCAACGGATGTCGCCATTATTGGCGGTGGAATGGTCGGCGGCGCCCTGGCGCTAGGGCTGGCACAGCACGGTTTTACGGTAACGGTCATCGAGAAGGCCGCGCCGGCGGCTTTTGACCCGACGCAGCCGCCGGACGTGCGCATTTCGGCGATCGGCTCTTCTTCCGTCGGGCTATTAAAAAGCCTCGGCGTCTGGGAGACGATACGCGCGATGCGCGTGCATCCGTATCGTCGGCTGGAGACCTGGGAGTGGGAAGCGGCTCACGTCTCCTTCGACGCCGCGGAGCTGGCGCTCTCTGAGCTGGGCTATATGGTGGAGAATAACGTGCTGCAGCTGGCTCTGTGGCAGGCGCTGGAGGCGCATGATCAGGTTACGCTGCGGGTTGGCGTTTCGCTGCAGGCGCTGCAGCGTGAATCTGCGCATACGCTGTTGCGCCTGAGCGACGGCAGCGAGTGCGCGGCCCGGCTGGTTATCGGCGCCGACGGCGCAAACTCCGAGGTGCGTCGGCTGGCCGGGATTGGCGTACAGGCGTGGCAGTACCAGCAATCCTGCATGTTGATTAGCGTCCAGTGCGCCGGCGATCCCGGCGACAGCACCTGGCAGCAGTTTACGCCCTCCGGGCCGCGCGCGTTTCTGCCGCTGTTCGATCGCTGGGCCTCGCTGGTCTGGTACGACACCCCCGCGCGAATTCGTCAGCTGCAGGGGATGAGCATGGCGCAGCTCCAGCAGGAGATCGGGCGCCACTTTCCGTCGCGCTGTGGCGATGTCACGCCGCTAAGCGCCGGCGCGTTTCCGCTGACCCGCCGCCACGCGCTGCAGTACGTGCAGCCGGGGCTGGCGCTGGTGGGCGACGCGGCGCACACCATTCATCCGCTGGCGGGGCAGGGAGTGAATCTCGGCTATCGCGACGTCGATGCGATGCTGGATGTCTTAACGCGCGCGCGGGATCGCGGTGAGGAGTGGGACAGCCTGCCGGTGCTCAAACGCTATCAGACGCGGCGCAGAACCGATAATTTCATTATGCAGTCGGGGATGGATCTGTTTTACGTTGGCTTCAGCAACGATCTGGCGCCGGTGCGCGCGCTGCGCAATATCGGCCTGATGGCGGCGGCGCGGGCGGGTATTTTAAAGCGTCAGGCGCTGAAGTACGCGCTGGGGCTGTAGCGAAGAGGCTCCCCGGCCTGCGCGATGCAAAGCCGGGGAGCCGCGTTGCTATCATCGTGCGCTGAACGCGGCGGACGACAAAAACAAAAAAGCTCGCCGAAGCGAGCTTTTTTGTTACTAAGTGGCTGGGGTACGAGGATTCGAACCTCGGAATGCTGGTATCAGAAACCAGAGCCTTACCGCTTGGCGATACCCCAACGGGTGCGCTCACAAGTGAACGACTTTTTTAAATTGGCTGGGGTACGAGGATTCGAACCTCGGAATGCTGGTATCAGAAACCAGAGCCTTACCGCTTGGCGATACCCCAACAATTTTTTTGGATTTATCGAACTGAATCAATAATTCCCTATCTGGTGGCTACGACGGGATTCGAACCTGTGACCCCATCATTATGAGTGATGTGCTCTAACCAGCTGAGCTACGTAGCCAAATCTTATCACATTCTTCTATGGCTGGGGTACCTGGATTCGAACCAGGGAATGCCGGTATCAAAAACCGGTGCCTTACCGCTTGGCGATACCCCAATAACCGTCGCGGTGAACCGCTAACCTCGAAGAAATATGGCTGGGGTACCTGGATTCGAACCAGGGAATGCCGGTATCAAAAACCGGTGCCTTACCGCTTGGCGATACCCCATCCGTGCAACGCTTTCGGTGAATGGTGCGGGAGGCGAGACTTGAACTCGCACACCTTGCGGCGCCAGAACCTAAATCTGGTGCGTCTACCAATTTCGCCACTCCCGCAAAAAAAGATGGTGGCTACGACGGGATTCGAACCTGTGACCCCATCATTATGAGTGATGTGCTCTAACCAGCTGAGCTACGTAGCCATCTTTTTTTTCGCGTTACCTTATCGGCGTTGCGGGGCGCATTATGCGTATTGGGCCTGCGAGCGTCAACCTCTTTTTCAAGGAAAATCGCTGGAATGTGACTGTTTGGTTAGGTTGCGAGCAGCGTGGTGTAATAATCGGCAATTATTGGTTATTTATCGCTTTTAAGCCGTAAATAAAGGCATAAAAAAACGGACCCCGCGGGGTCCGTTTGTCGTCTGGCGTGATTATTTATAGGCCGACTGGTGCACGCCTACCGCGCGTCCTGACGGATCGTTCATGGTTTTGAAGGTTTCATCCCATTCGATCGCTTTAGCCGAAGAGCAGGCGACCGACGGGCCACCGGGGACGCACTCCGCGGCGCTCGGCAGCGGGAACAGCTCTTCGAAGATTTCACGGTACAGATACGCCTCTTTCGACGACGGCGTGTTGTACGGGAAGCGGAAGGCGGCGGTTTCCAGCTGCTGGTCGGAAACCTGCCCGGCCGCCACTTCTTTCAGCGTATCAATCCAGCTGTAGCCGACGCCGTCTGAGAACTGCTCCTTCTGGCGCCACGCCACGCTTGCCGGCAGGTAGGATTCAAAGCATTCGCGCAGGATATGCTTTTCCATTTTGCCGTTGCCGCACATTTTATCCTGCGGGTTGATGCGCATGGCGACGTCGAGGAACTGCTTGTCGAGGAACGGCACGCGGGCTTCCACGCCCCACGCGGACATCGCTTTGTTCGCACGGGCGCAGTCAAACATATGCAGCGCCTGCAGCTTGCGCACGGTTTCTTCATGCAGCTCTTTGGCGTTTGGCGCTTTGTGGAAATAGAGATAGCCGCCAAAGACCTCATCAGAACCTTCGCCTGACAGCACCATTTTGATGCCCATCGCTTTGATTTTACGTGACATCAGGTACATCGGCGTCGACGCGCGGATGGTGGTCACGTCGTAAGTTTCGATGTGATAAATCACGTCGCGAATGGCGTCGAGGCCTTCCTGCACGGTGAAGTGGATCTCGTGGTGCACGGTGCCCAGATGGTTTGCCACTTCCTGCGCGGCTTTCAGATCCGGCGATCCGACCAGGCCGACGGCAAAGGAGTGCAGCTGCGGCCACCAGGCTTCGCTACGCTCCTGATCTTCAACGCGACGGGCGGCAAATTTTTTGGTGATTGCGGAGATGACCGAAGAGTCCAGGCCGCCGGAAAGCAGCACGCCGTAAGGAACGTCGGACATCAGGTGGCTTTTCACCGACTCTTCCAGCGCCTGACGCAGCTCGTTTTTATCGGTCACGTTGTCTTTTACCGCGTCGTAATCAAACCAGTCGCGCTGGTAGTATTCACGGATTTCGCCATCTTTGCTCCACAGGTAGCTGCCCGCCGGGAACTCTTTAATGGTGCGGCACACCGGAACCAGCGCCTTCATTTCTGATGCGACGTAGAAGTTACCGTGTTCGTCGTGACCCATATACAGCGGAATAATACCGATATGGTCGCGGCCGATCAGATAAGCATCCTTCTCGCTGTCGTACAGCGCGAAGGCAAACATTCCCTGCAGATCGTCGAGGAAGGCCGGGCCTTTTTCCTGATACAGCGCGAGGATGACTTCGCAGTCCGAACCGGTCTGGAAGGTATAGCGGTCGCCGTATTCTGCGCGCAGCGCCTGGTGGTTATAAATTTCACCGTTCACCGCCAGGGCGTGGGTTTTTTGTTGGTTATACAGCGGCTGGGCGCCGGCGTTAACGTCAACGATAGAGAGACGTTCATGGACCAGAATAGCTTTATCGCTGGCGTAGACGCCGGACCAGTCCGGCCCGCGGTGGCGCATCAGGCGGGAAAGCTCCAGTGCCTTTTTACGCAGTTCTACCGCGTCAGTTTTAATATCCAGTACGCCGAAAATTGAACACATAGCCTTCTCCGTTACCCTATCGTATTTGATGTTGTGCAGACGTCGTCTTGTTGCGAGGTCTTAGTGAGTGTTTAAGAAAATGCCGCAAAGGAGAGGGCGGTGCAAGGCTTTTACGGGGGCAACAGGAAAAAACGCAATGGCGATTGTTGAATATTAAAAAAAGAATATGTTTTGAGCGACTTTATTGACGGATATTCAAAAATAAGCCGCTTTCATTAGATGAAGGCTTTTCATTGTGGGTGAAAAATGAAAAACCACGTCCTGGGACGTGGTTTGGCTTAGAAAATATCGATTTCGGCGACCGACGGATAGATCCACGACGGTCGGAACGGCAGGCTGTCGATATCGTCGAGCGTCGAGACGCCGGACAGCACGAGGATCGTTTCCAGCCCGGCCTGGAAGCCCGCCAGAATATCGGTACGCAGGTTATCGCCGACAATCACGGTTTGCTCGGAGTGCGCCTGCATCTTGTTCAGCGCGGAGCGGATAATCCACGGGCTCGGCTTGCCGACGTAAAACGGCTTGCGGCCGGAGATCTTCTCAATCCCCGCGCACAGCGCGCCGCATGCCGGGTAGAAGCCGCGGCCGTGGGTGTCCGGATTGGTGGCAATAAAGCGCGCGCCGTTTGCCACGAAGAAGGCCGCTTTGTGCATCATCTCCCAGTTGAAGGAGCGGGTCTCGCCGACGATGACAAAATCCGGGTTGACGTCGGTGATGGTGAAGCCAGCCTTATAAAGCTCGTGGATCAGCGCGCCTTCACCCACAACGTAGGCTTTTTTGCCTTCCTGACGGCGCAGAAAGTCGGCGGTCGCCATAGCTGAGGTATAAAAGGCGCTATCCGGGACGTCAATGCCCGCCGTGGCGAAGCGGTTTGCCAGATCCTGGCCGGTCTGGGACGGATAGTTGGTCAACATCACCAGCGGCATATCTTTTTCGAGAATGCGTTTGATAAATTCAGCAGCGCCCGGTACGGCCACATTGTCGTGCATCAGCACGCCGTCAATATCACAAATTACGTTTTGAATGGTCATGGACAGTCCGACATCGTTGAAGAAAAGCAGAAATTCGTGAACCAGAATACGCTAACTTTCCAGCAGGCGCTGGAGCAGGATCCCGTTGAGCATCGCGCGTTTCACCAGCGCAAAGGCGCCGATCGCCGAACGATGATCGAGCGTGGAACGCACCACCGGCAGATTTTTACGAAACGCTTTTAGCGCCTGAGCGTTAATACAGCCTTCGATGGCCGGGAGCAAAACCTTTTCGGCTTCGATGATTTCACCGGCGATCACCACTTTCTGCGGGTTGAACAGGTTAATGGCGATGGCGATGGTTTTTCCCAGGTGGCGACCGACGTGTTCGATAACCTCGCAGGCCAGGGTATCGCCCCTATTGGCGGCTTTGCAGATGGCTTTTATATTGCACTCATCGACGCTAAGGCGACTCTGATAGCCCTGTTCCAGCAGGTGGCGCACCCGCTGTTCGATGGCCGCATTGGCGGCGACGGTCTCCAGGCAGCCGAAGTTGCCGCAGTGGCAGCGTTCGCCGAGCGGGTCGACCTGGATATGGCCGATCTCGCCCACGTTACCGTTGCGGCCGATAAAAATGCGGCCGTTGGAGATGATCCCCGCCCCGGTGCCGCGGTGGACGCGCACCAGAATAGAGTCCTCGCAGTCCTGACTTGCCCCAAAGTAGTGCTCCGCCAGCGCCAGGCTGCGGATATCATGGCCGACAAAACAGGTGACTTTAAAGCGTTTTTCCAGCGCCTCTACCAGACCCCAGTTCTCAACCTGAATGTGCGGCATGTAGCGGATAACGCCGCTTTCCGGATCGACAAGGCCGGGTAAAATCACCGAGATGGCGATGAGTTCGCGGATCTTGCGCTGGCAGCGTTCGCTAAAGGCGGCAATGATGTTCAGCAGCGCGTGCTCGAGGGTTTCCTGGGTGCGCTCCGGCAGCGGGAAGTGCTCCTCTTCCAGCGTCTTGCTGCTTAAATCGTACAGGGTCAGGGTGGCGTCGTGGCGGCCGAGGCGTATGCCAATGGCCTGGAAGCTGCGGGTCTCGGCAATAATGGAGATAGCGCGGCGGCCTCCGGTGGAGGCCTGCTGATCGACTTCTTTGATCAGCCCGCGTTCAATCAGTTGACGCGTGATTTTAGTCACGCTGGCAGGGGCAAGCTGGCTTTGTTCCGCGATCTGAATGCGCGAGATGGGGCCATGCTGGTCAATCAGGCGGTATACGGCCGCGCTGTTCAGCTGTTTTACGAGATCAACGTTACCAATTTGAGCATGTCCGCCTGCTGTCATACTTTTACTTACTCAGTGACGACCTCGTTACCATTAACGATGGTCTTGATGATTTTATAGTCGCGGGTAAAGGCGGTCAGGTTAGCGACCATTCCCGGCGCAATGCTGCCGAGCTGCTTTTCCACGCCAATGGCGCGCGCAGGGTAGAGGGTTGCCATTCGCAACACTTCTTCCAGCGCGATACCGCAATGTTCAACGAGATTACGCACGCCTTCAATCATGGTCAGCGAAGAACCACTGAGGGTACCGTTTTCATCTACGCACAGTCCGTTACGGTAGTATATTGTTTTACCAGCAAAAATGAACTGCTCAATATCGGCACCCGCCGGCGCGGTGGCGTCGGTCACGAGGCACAGCTTGTCGCCCTTCAGGCGCTTCGCATTGCGTACGTTAGCATAATCAACGTGCATACCGTCGACGATAATACCGCAGTAAACGTCCGGCTCGTCAAAAATAGCGCCCGCCAGGCCCGGCTCGCGACCGGTAATATACGGCATGGCGTTATACAGATGGGTCGCAAAGGTGATGCCCGCGCGGAAACCGATTTTGGCTTCCTTAAGGGTGGCGTTGGAGTGCCCTGCGGAGACGACAATCCCGGCGTTGACCAGTTGGCGAATCACTTCTGGCCCGACGCGCTCCGGAGCAAGGGTCACCTTGGTGATGACATCGGCATTTTCGCACAGGAAGTCCACCAGCGCGGCGTCCGGTTTACGCACGTAGTCCGGGTTGTGAGTCCCTTTTTTTACGATGTTCAGCCACGGGCCTTCAAGATGCAGGCCCAGCGCCTGGTTAGGATATTTTTGCAGGTACTCGCGCATGACGCGCACGCCCTGTTTCATTAGATCGTCGCTGGAGGTAATCAGCGTTGGCAGATAGCTGGTGCAGCCGGATCGTTCGTTGGCCTTCTGCATGATTTCCAGCGTTTCGACGGTCACCGCATCCGGGCTGTCGTTAAACTGCACGCCGCCGCAGCCGTTCAGCTGGACGTCGATAAAACCGGGGGCGAGAATGGCGCCGTTGACCGAGCGTTGCTCAATCTCGGACGGTAAATCAGCCAGGGAACAGATTCGTTCGATAAGGCCATCAGCGATAACTATCGCATGGTCATCCAGAATTTCATGACCGGTATAGATCCGGCCTTGGGTTAATGCATACATACGACCCCCGGTTTACGCACGCTATCCTTCAAGCCAGCCTCTTTAGCAGACCGTTAATTGACCGTTTTACTGCCGCCTGAATGATTTTGTGCATCAGAAAAAAAGAAATGTCCCGCGGGGGTAGCCGCAGGACGGGACCAGATTACAGCCCTTTGACGTTTTCGGCTTCTAATTCGTTGAAGTATTTCAGCGTCTTCACTTTCAGTTCCATGGTGGACGGCTCGTCGCAAACGATCACTGCTTTCGGGTGCAGCTGCAGACAGGTAATGGTCCACATGTGGTTGACGTTGCCTTCTACCGCCGCCTGCAGCGCCAGCGCTTTCTGATGGCCCAGCACCAGAATCATCACCTCTTCGGCATCCAGCAGGGTGCCAACGCCCACGGTCAGCGCATATTTCGGTACCAGGTCAACGTCGCCGTCGAAGAAGCGGGAGTTTGCCACGCGGGTGTCATGGGTCAGGGTTTTAATGCGGGTACGGGAAGCCAGAGAAGAGGCCGGCTCGTTGAACGCGATGTGGCCGTCGTTACCCACGCCGCCCATAAACAGGTTAATTTTGCCGTAGGAGCGGATTTTCTCTTCATAGCGGCGACATTCTGCATCGATGTCTGGCGCATTACCGTTGAGCAGGTTAATGTTTTCTGCCTGAATATCAACATGATCAAAGAAGTTGCGGTGCATAAAGCTATGATAGCTCTCCGGATGCTCCTTCGGCAGGCCAACGTACTCATCCATGTTGAAAGTGACAACGTGTTCGAAGCTAACCTGGCCCGCTTTGTGCATCTCAACCAGAGCTTTGTAGGCGGTAAGAGGTGTACCACCGGTAGGCAGACCCAGTACAAACGGACGGTCCGCAGTCGGTTTGAACGCATTGATGCGGTTAACGATGTGGCGAGCAGCCCATTTACCTACTTGTTCAGCTGTTACCAGGGGAATCAGTCTCATTCTTCACCTCTATAGTTAAATTATAACCTGGCGGATTGGCGCCAGTACTCTATGAAGAGTATTGCAGTAACTACGCCGACCGGCTCAATCCGTGTTGATTTTTTGAATGATAAAATAAGTTTTCGTTGTTAGCCAGTCCAGGGGAGGGGTTAATACGATATTTGGTGATTATAGTCACAAAAAATACGCGTTTAATTTGCGATACGAATTAAATTTTCACACACTTTGCGGGTAAGTTAAAAAACTGACCTTTTTACACAATAAAAAAATGGCTTTGAGTGAGCCTCATCGGGGTCTCATAGGGGGAATAAGATGAATATTTTAGGTTTTTTTCAGCGGCTAGGTAGGGCGTTACAGCTCCCTATCGCCGTGCTGCCCGTCGCAGCGCTGCTGCTGCGATTCGGTCAACCCGATCTGCTTAACGTGGCGTTCATCGCGCAGGCAGGCGGGGCAATCTTTGATAACCTGGCGCTGATTTTTGCGATCGGCGTGGCGTCCAGCTGGTCTAAAGACAGCGCCGGCGCGGCGGCGCTGGCCGGTGCGGTAGGTTATTTCGTATTAACCAAAGCCATGGTCACCATCAACCCAGAAATTAACATGGGCGTGCTGGCGGGGATCATTACCGGTCTGGTTGCCGGTGCCGTTTATAACCGCTGGTCTGGCATCAAGCTGCCTGACTTCCTGAGCTTCTTCGGCGGGAAACGTTTTGTTCCTATCGCGACCGGCTTCTTCTGTCTGGTGCTGGCGGCCATCTTCGGCTACGTCTGGCCTCCGGTACAGCACGCTATTCACGCCGGCGGCGAGTGGATCGTGGCCGAGGGCGCGCTGGGTTCCGGTATCTTCGGTTTCATCAACCGTCTGCTGATCCCAACCGGCCTGCATCAGGTGCTGAACACCATTGCCTGGTTCCAGATCGGTGAGTTCACCAACGCCGCAGGCGCGGTGTTCCACGGCGACATCAACCGCTTCTACGCCGGTGACGGCACCGCGGGGATGTTCATGTCCGGCTTCTTCCCGATCATGATGTTCGGTCTGCCGGGTGCGGCGCTGGCGATGTACTTCGCTGCGCCGAAAGAGCGTCGTCCGATGGTTGGCGGTATGCTGCTGTCGGTCGCTATCACCGCGTTCCTGACCGGTGTTACCGAGCCGCTGGAATTCCTGTTCATGTTCCTGGCTCCGCTGCTGTACCTCCTGCACGCCGTCCTGACCGGCATCAGCCTGTTTGTGGCCACGTCGCTGGGTATCCATGCGGGCTTCTCCTTCTCCGCAGGGGCCATTGACTACGTTCTGATGTACAGCCTGCCGGCAGCCAGCAAAAACGTCTGGATGCTGATTGTCATGGGCGTGGTGTTCTTCTTCATCTACTTCCTGCTGTTCACCGCAGTAATCCGCATGTTCAACCTGAAAACGCCGGGTCGTGAAGATAAAACTGACGACGTGGTAACTTCGGAAGCCAACAGCAACACCGAAGAGGGTTTGACCCAGCTGGCTACGCAGTACATTGCGGCCGTCGGCGGGACTGACAACCTGAAAGCGATTGATGCCTGTATTACCCGTCTGCGTCTGACCGTTGCGGATTCCGCGCGCGTTAACGATGCGGCCTGTAAACGCCTTGGCGCTTCCGGCGTGGTTAAGCTGAACAAACAAACCATCCAGGTTATCGTCGGTGCGAAAGCAGAGTCGGTCGGTGATGAGATGAAAAAAGTGGTTGCGCGCGGCCCGGTAGCCGCCACGGCCACCACAACCGACAGCGCGCCTGTCGCCGCTGCGGCTGCAAAACCGCAGGCTGTGGCTAACGCGAAAACTATCGCCGCGCTGGTGTCGCCGATTACCGGTGATATCGTGGCGCTGGACCAGGTCCCGGACGAAGCGTTCGCCAGCAAAGCCGTCGGCGACGGCGTGGCGGTGAAACCGACCGATAAGATTGTGGTCTCCCCGGCTGCGGGCACCATCGTTAAGATCTTCAATACCAACCACGCGTTCTGTCTGGAAACGGAAAACGGCGCGGAAATCGTTGTCCATATGGGCATTGATACCGTCGCGCTGAACGGCCAGGGCTTCAAGCGCCTGGTCGAAGAGGGCGCGGAAGTGAAGGCAGGCCAGCCGATTCTGGAAATGGATCTGGACTTCCTCAACGCGAACGCCCGTTCGATGATTAGCCCGGTAGTCTGCAGCAACAGCGATGATTACAGCGCGCTGGTGATTCTGGCGACCGGTAAAGTTATCGCCGGCCAGACGCCGCTGTATGAGATTAAAGGCAAGTAGGGCTCCTGAGTAGAGTTTATGCCTGTGCGGCGGGGGGAAACCTCCGCCGCTTTTTTTTGCAGCAAATGACCCCATAATCTCCTTCAGATACGTATTTTCAGTAACTAATAGTTGTCTCCACGTCCTGCTTGTAAGATCATGTCCCGTTATACGTTGTTTACGCTTTGAGGAACCCACGATGAGTGAGGCAGAAGCCCGCCCAACTAACTTTATTCGTCAGATCATTGATGAAGATCTGGCTACTGGTAAGCACACCACCGTTCATACGCGCTTCCCGCCGGAGCCGAACGGTTATCTGCACATTGGCCACGCGAAATCAATTTGCCTGAACTTCGGCATTGCTCAGGATTATCAAGGCCAATGCAACCTGCGCTTCGATGACACCAACCCGGTGAAAGAAGATATCGAATACGTTGAGTCGATTAAAAACGACGTGCAGTGGTTAGGTTTCCACTGGTCCGGGAAAGTTTGCTACTCGTCTGATTATTTCGATCAGCTGCACAGCTACGCCGTTGAGCTGATCAATAAAGGTTTGGCCTACGTTGACGAGCTGTCGGCTGAAGAGATCCGCGAATACCGCGGCTCGCTGAAAGCGCCGGGCAAAAACAGCCCGTACCGCGATCGCAGCGTAGAAGAGAACCTGGCGCTGTTTGAAAAAATGCGCGCCGGTGGTTTTGCGGAAGGTAAAGCCTGCCTGCGTGCGAAAATCGATATGGCTTCGCCGTTTATCGTCATGCGCGATCCGGTGCTGTACCGCATTAAGTTCGCCGATCACCATCAGACCGGCAGCAAGTGGTGCATCTACCCGATGTATGACTTTACCCACTGCATCAGCGATGCGCTGGAAGGTATTACGCACTCTCTGTGTACCCTGGAGTTCCAGGATAACCGTCGCCTGTACGATTGGGTGCTGGATAACATCAGCATCCCGGTTCACCCGCGCCAGTACGAATTCTCACGCCTGAATCTCGAATATACCGTGATGTCCAAGCGCAAGCTCAACCTGCTGGTCACCGATAAGCACGTTGAGGGCTGGGACGATCCGCGTATGCCGACGATCTCCGGCCTGCGTCGCCGCGGCTACACCGCCGAATCGATTCGCGAGTTCTGTAAGCGCATCGGCGTGACCAAACAGGACAACACCATTGAAATGGCGTCGCTGGAGTCCTGCATTCGTGAAGATCTTAACGAAAACGCCCCGCGCGCAATGGCCGTTATCGATCCGGTAAGACTGGTTATCGAAAACTATCCGCAGGGCGGCAGTGAAAATGTGACCATGCCGAACCATCCGAGCAAGCCGGAAATGGGCAGCCGCGACGTGCCGTTCAGCGGTGAGATCTGGATCGATCGCGCTGACTTCCGTGAGGAAGCCAACAAGCAGTACAAGCGTCTGGTGCTGGGCAAAGAGGTTCGCCTGCGCAATGCCTACGTGATCAAAGCCGAGCGCGTAGAGAAGGATGCAGAGGGCAATATCACCACCATCTTCTGCACCTATGATGCCGATACGCTGAGCAAAGATCCTGCTGACGGCCGCAAGGTGAAGGGCGTTATCCACTGGGTGAGCGCGGCGCACGCGCTGCCGGTAGAAATTCGCCTGTACGACCGTCTGTTCAGCGTGCCGAATCCGGGCGCCGAAGAGGACTTCCTGGCCGTAATGAACCCTGAATCGCTGGTTATCAAGCACGGCTTTGCCGAGCCGAGCCTGGCGCAGGCGCAGGTCGGCAAGGCGCTGCAGTTCGAGCGCGAAGGCTACTTCTGCCTCGACAGCCGCTATGCAAGCGCTGACCGTCTGGTGTTTAACCGCACCGTTGGCCTGCGCGATACCTGGGCGAAGACCGGCGCATAAGCCCGCGTCCCCGCCTCGTCAGCAAAAACGCCGCCTCCGCGGCGTTTTTTATTTCCGTCATTCGTGGCCGAATATGGTTATTTTCGCGATGCGAATTAATCTTGTTTACAACCTGTAATATATCCCGTCGGGCCCGTCGGCGATTTTCGCGTAAAAAACCGCTGTAAGCGTTTCCATTTCCCGTTTTATCCTGATTTTGCAAACACTTCTGTACTAAATCTACGAAATTTAAGGCTGTAACAAAAAGACATAGAATATGTGCGCTTTGTCATAATCTTAAGCTTTGATCGGCGAAAGAGATTGATAATTCGCGTCACGAAAAATAGTCTATCCAGAGTGGATTTGCGGACTTTTTTCCGCACCGCTTTTTAGCAGTTTTATTTATTTTTCGCGGCTTGCCTTTGGCTCCGCGTTTTAAAACGTCAAAGAGGATATGCACATGCGTACGTTTAGTGGCAAACGTAGTACGCTGGCGCTGGCTATTGCCGCCGTCACCGCGATGTCGAGCTGGATCGTTGTTCCGCAGGCCAGCGCAGCAGGTTTTATTGATGATTCCACATTAACCGGCGGTATCTATTACTGGCAGCGTGAGCGCGACCGTAAAGACGTCACCGACGGCGATAAGTACAAAACCAACCTTTCGCATTCAACCTGGAACGCCAACCTGGACTTCCAGTCCGGCTATGCCGCCGATATGTTTGGTATCGACGTGGCGGCCTTTACCGCCATTGAAATGGCGGAAAGCAGCGAAAGCGGTCACCCGAACGAAATTGCCTTCTCCTCCAGAAATAAAGCCTACGACGAAGATTACTCCGGCGATAAGAGCGGGATCAGCCTCTATAAAGCGGCGGCAAAATTTAAGTATGGCCCGACGTGGGCGCGCGCTGGCTACATTCAGCCAACCGGGCAAACGCTGCTGGCTCCGCACTGGAGCTTTATGCCGGGCACTTATCAAGGTGCTGAAGCCGGAGCAAACTTTGATTACGGTGATTCCGGCGCGCTGAGTTTCTCCTACATGTGGACGAACGAATACAAAGCGCCGTGGCACATTGAGATGGATGAGTTCTACCAGAACGATAAGAAGACGAAAGTCGATTATCTGCACTCGCTGGGCGCCAAATATGATTTTAAAAACGACCTCGTGCTGGAGGCCGCGTTTGGCCAGGCCCAGGGGTATATCGACCAGTATTTTGCCAAGGCCAGCTATAAATTTGACGTTGCCGGTACCCCGTTAAACACCAGCTATCAGTTCTACGGCACCCGCGATAAGGTCAGCAACGGCGGCGCCAACGATATTTACGACGGCACCGCCTGGCTGCAGGCGCTGACCTTTGGCTACAAGGTTGCCGACGTGCTGGACCTGCGTCTGGAAGGTACCTGGGTTAAGGCCGAGGGCCAGCAGGGCTACTTCCTGCAGCGCATGACCCCAACCTACGCCTCCTCTAACGGCCGCCTGGACGTGTGGTGGGATAACCGCTCCGACTTTAACGCCAACGGCGAAAAGGCCGTGTTCTTTGGCGCGATGTACGACATGAAAAACTGGAATATGCCGGGCTGGGCGTTTGGTGCATCTTACGTTTACGCATGGGATGCGAAACCGGGCAAAATGGCGACGCCTGACGCGTACTACAACGCCGACAAACGTCTGGAAGAGTCGGCCTACAGCCTCGACGCCATGTATACCGTACAGGACGGCCGGGCAAAAGGAACGCTGTTCAAACTCCACTTCACCCAGTACGACAACCACTCCGATATTCCAAGCTGGAGCGGCGGTTACGGCAACATCTTCCAGGATGAGCGCGACGTGAAGTTTATGGTTATTGCCCCGTTCACTATTTTCTGATGCCGCAGCGGCGGGCGTAAGCCTGCCGCCAGCCTGTGAGGTTGATTATGAAAAAGCTATTGCTCATCGCCATCATGGCATCGGGTCTGGTGGCCTGTGCGCAGTCACCGGCGCCAAAAGAAGATACTAAGTTGAAGGATGCCTACAGCGCCTGCATCAATACGGCAGAAGGGAATCCGGATAAAGTTCAGGCCTGCCAGAGCGTGCTGAACGTTCTTAAAGAGGATAAGCAGCACCAGCAGTTCGCCACCCAGGAAAGCGTACGGGTGCTGGATTATCAGCAGTGTATCCTGGCGACCCGCACCGGCAACGATCAGGCGGTCAAAGCCCGCTGCGACCAGATCTGGAAAGAGATCCGCAGCAACAATACCCGGCCCTGATTTCCCTCGTACTCCGTATTTGCGGGCATAAAAAAAGCCAACCTTCAGGTTGGCTTTTTGCTGCTTACGCTGTGGGAAACTACTTTTCCACCGCGTCGTGCGCGTGTTCATTTTCGCGGCAGTCGCCTTCAGCACAGTGACCGTACAGGTACAGGCTGTGGTTGGTCAGGCGGATACCGTGACGGTGGGCAATTTCACGCTGACGCGCTTCGATGGAGTCATCGCTGAATTCGATCACTTTGCCACAATCGAGGCAAATCAGGTGATCGTGATGATGCTGCTGCGTCAGTTCGAAAACGGATTTACCGCCTTCAAAATTATGGCGGGTAACAATGCCGGCATCATCAAACTGGTTCAGTACGCGATAAACGGTAGCCAGACCGATCTCTTCCCCCATGTCGATCAGGCGTTTGTATAAATCTTCCGCGCTGACGTGATGGTTATCCGGCCCCTGCAGCACTTCCAGAATTTTTAATCGTGGAAGTGTGACTTTCAGGCCAGCCTTCTTCAATGCGGTATTGTTGTCAGTCATGCGGAATCTGTCCTGTTGCTAAACGATCTACTTCCATTAGCGGAAGTAATACAGAGAATCACCCGATGTAACGCGTCTCATTATAGAACTGCCATGATGAAATGAAAACCGCAAGCATCGAGCCTTGTATGCTGTCAAAAACGAGGCACAGGCTACAAACTGTGTCACGTCTCCTCGTTAAATCAGAGGACATTGTACAGATATGTGATTAAAAGTTAAAAACTTGTAGCTATTAGTTTTATTGCTTTTACCTATTAATACGACGATACCCGAAGGTATCGTCGTTTAACCATCAGGCATTTTTGATTTCTTCGAGATGAAGTTCTTCAGAAATCTGCTTAACCCATTTCTCAACGCGCTCGTTGGTCAGCTCAGGCTGACGGTCTTCATCGATAGCGAGACCGACGAAATGGTCGTCATCGGCGAGACCTTTAGAGGCTTCGAAATGGTAGCCCGCCGTTGGCCAGTGGCCGACGATGGTTGCGCCGCGCGGTTCGATGATGTCGCGAATGGTCCCCAGCGCGTCACAGAAGTATTCAGCGTAGTCTTCCTGGTCGCCGCAGCCAAACAGGGCGACGAGCTTACCGTTGAAGTCGACCTCTTCCAGCGTCGGGAAGAAATCATCCCAGTCACACTGCGCTTCACCGTAGTACCAGGTTGGGATGCCCAGCAGCAGAATGTCATGACCCTGCAGGTCTTCTTTGCTGCTTTTGGCAATGTCGTGAACATCAGCAACGTCTTTACCGAGCTGCTTTTGGATCATTTTTGCAATATTTTCGGTGTTGCCGGTGTCGCTGCCAAAAAAGATGCCGATGATTGCCATGAGTAAAATAACCTCTTGAAACTTAATGATGTGGTAGTGGCGTAATGCCCGCAGATAACGGCAATCATAGCAGAACAGGGAAGGGCGCGGAAACAGCAATCATGCCCGACTGCACACTCTGCTACACGAAAGTGCTGTTTTTGAGGTTTCTCAGACTTTACCCTGGCTATGTAGGGCTGCAAGCTGGTTCATCAACATCTCTTCAATCAGATCGCTACGGTTCATATTGCGGGCATCAGCTAGCTCATTGAGCGCATCAACCGCTTCAGCGTTGAGCTTGAGCTCCACGCGCTTTAAGCCGCGAACTTTGTCGCGTTTAAGCTGGTTGCGTTTATTGATGCGCAGCTGCTCGTCGCGCGAAAGCGGATTGGTCTTTGGTCTACCCGGGCGACGCTCGGTTGCGAACAAATCTAATGTCGTACGGTCCGTTTGTTCTTTTGCCATGATTCAGAGTGACTTCGGGGAAACGAGTTGTCGGGCCATTGCCGACACAGATAGCGCGCCATAATACATCAGGCGAACCGCTGCGCCAACGACCGCGGGCATTCTGCGGCGCGGTCGGGCAGTTTTTAGCCAGTTATGCCGCTAAAGAGGAGAGATATCGGCGAATTGCGCGCAGTACCGCCTCCGGTTTCTCCGCATGGACCCAATGGCCCGCGCCGGCAATCACGTGCGCGCGGGCCTGCGGGAACTGCGCCAGCAGCGCGTCGCGATACTCATCGGACACGTAGGGGGAATTGCCGCCCGGGATAAACAGGACCGGATGCGGCCAGGCGGGAACCGGCTGCCAGCCAACGATATGGCTATATTGATCCCACAGGACCGGCACGTTAAACCGCCACTGGCCGTCAACGAAGGACTTCAGCAGAAACTGAATCACGCCCTCTTCCTGCAGATGCTCGCGCATAATTGCCGCCGCCTGCTGACGGGTTGCGGCGCCGGCGGCGGTCACGGCGTTGATGGCGGCAAAGATTTCGTCGTGGCGGCGGACGTGATAATCCACCGGCGCGATATCGATAGCCACCAGGCCGTCGATGCGTTCCGGCGCGAGGGCGCTCAGCGCCATCACCGCTTTACCGCCCATTGAGTGGCCGATAAAGGTCGCTTTTTCCAGCTGCAGGTCGTCAAGGGTGTCAAGCAGATCCTGAGCCATCGCGGCGTAGGTCATCTGCGGATCGCGCGGGGAAAGACCGTGATTGCGCATATCGACCTGCAGGATATCGTAGTCGGCGACCAGGTCGCGTGCGAGGATACCCAGGTTATCAAGGCTGCCAAACAGGCCGTGAACCAGGACCACAGGGGAATTATTGTGCGGATTTTGTGCAGATTGCGCGCGGCTATTTAATTTCATGGCAAAGTTCTTTTTTTCGCTCCGTCGGGTTAGGGTATTATGTTGGACATTCTGCCATCCGGCTGCAAGACCCAGAGCTATCTGAGTTTTACCGCCATCCTGGTTTGACGCTATCCGCGGTTAGGATTTGTCCTTATAATCCTGACAACTTGTATTCAGAATAAGATATCGCACTGGATTAAGATGAAAACAATTGAAGTTGATGATGATCTCTATCGCTATATTGCCAGCCACACCCAGCATATTGGTGAGAGTGCATCCGACATTTTACGGCGCATGCTGAAATTTTCCGCCGCTTCCCAGACTGCCACCGCCGTTGCGAAAGCCGCGCCGGCCCCGGCTCCGACCGCCGTTGTTGAGGCCAGGCCTGCTAACCCGGTGAAGGATAAAGTCCGCGCCGTGCGCGAACTGCTGTTATCTGATGAATACGCCGAGCAAAAGCGCGCGGTAAACCGCTTTATGCTGGTGCTGACGACGCTGTACTCGCTGGACAGCAAAGCGTTTGCTGCGGCCACCGAGTCTCTGCACGGGCGTACGCGGACCTATTTTGCTGAAGATGCCCGCATTCTGCTGAAAAGCGGCAATCAGACCAAGCCTAAGCAGGTCCCCGGCACGCCGTGGTGGGTGATCACCAATACCAACACTGGCCGCAAATGCAGCATGATTGAACATATCATGCAGTCAATGCAATTCCCTGCGGAGTTGATTGAGAAGGTTTGCGGCACGATCTAGCTTTATTCACCTTTGCATCAGAAGGATCAGGCAATGGCAATCGATAAGCGTGCGGGGCAGCCTGCACAACAGAGTGATTTGATTAACGTCGCCCAGCTGACTGCCCAGTACTACGTACTGAAGCCGGAAGCAGGCAACGCGGAGCATACGGTGAAGTTCGGGACCTCTGGCCATCGCGGCAGCGCAGGTCGCCATAACTTCAACGAGCAGCATATTCTGGCGATTGCTCAGGCGATTGCGGAAGATCGCGCGAAGAACGGGATTACCGGTCCATGCTACGTCGGTAAGGATACCCACGCGCTCTCCGAGCCGGCCTTTATTTCCGTACTGGAAGTACTGGCGGCTAACGGTGTTGATGTGATCGTGCAGGAAAACAACGGCTTCACCCCGACGCCGGCGATTTCCAACGCCATTCTGGTGCACAACAAAAAGGGTGGTCCGCTGGCGGATGGCATCGTAATTACGCCGTCGCATAACCCGCCGGAAGATGGCGGTATCAAGTACAACCCGCCGAACGGCGGTCCGGCTGATACCAACGTCACCAAGGTGGTGGAGAACCGGGCTAACGAACTGCTGGCTTCCGGCCTGCAGGGCGTGAAGCGCATCTCTCTCGATGCCGCTCTGGCCTCCGGTCACGTGAAAGAGCAGGATCTGGTTCAGCCGTTTATTGAAGGTCTGGCGGATATCGTCGATATGGCGGCGATTCAAAAAGCGGGCCTTAAGCTTGGCGTCGATCCGCTGGGCGGCTCCGGAATTGAATACTGGAAGCGCATCGCCGAGTACTACAAGCTGGATCTGACCATCGTTAACGATCATGTCGATCAAACCTTCCGCTTTATGCACCTGGATAAAGACGGCGCCATCCGCATGGACTGCTCGTCCGAGTGCGCGATGGCCGGCCTGCTGGCGCTGCGCGACAAGTTTGATCTGGCCTTCGCCAACGATCCGGATTACGACCGTCACGGCATCGTAACCCCGGCCGGGCTGATGAACCCGAACCACTATCTGGCGGTGGCGATTAACTATCTGTTCCAGCACCGTCCGCAGTGGGGCAAAGAGGTTGCCGTCGGCAAAACGCTGGTCTCTTCGGCGATGATCGACCGCGTGGTCGGCGATCTTGGCCGTAAGCTGGTGGAAGTGCCGGTGGGCTTTAAGTGGTTCGTTGACGGCCTGTTTGACGGCAGCTTTGGCTTCGGTGGTGAAGAGAGCGCGGGCGCTTCGTTCCTGCGTTTTGACGGCACGCCGTGGTCTACAGATAAAGACGGGATCATCATGTGCCTGCTGGCCGCGGAAATCACCGCCGTCACCGGTAAAAACCCGCAGCAGCACTATGACGAGCTGGCCGCACGCTTCGGCGCGCCGAGCTATAACCGCCTGCAGGCATCGGCAACCTCCGCGCAGAAAGCGGCGCTGTCGAAGCTGTCGCCGGAGATGGTCAGCGCAAGCACGCTGGCGGGCGATCCGATCACCGCTCGCCTGACCGCCGCGCCGGGCAACGGTGCGTCGATCGGCGGTCTGAAAGTGATGACCGACAACGGCTGGTTTGCCGCTCGTCCGTCAGGCACGGAAGATGCCTACAAGATCTACTGCGAAAGCTTCCTCGGCGAAGAACATCGCAAGCAGATTGAGAAAGAGGCGGTAGAAATTGTCAGCGAAGTGCTGAAAAACGCCTGATAGCCTGGTGAACCCTCTCCCGCCGGCGCAACGCTAGCCGGGAAGAGGGGACGCTCCCGCTCGGGCCCGGCGCTTTCGCCGCGGCCCGACGCTCTTCCAACCGAACCTAAGGCATAAAGCGATAGCCAATACCGGTCTCGGTCAGCAGATGCTGCGGTCGCGCAGGATCAACCTCCAGCTTTTGCCGCAGATGCCCCATATAAATTCGCAGATAGTGGCTGTGCTCCACCGCATTCGGCCCCCAGACGTGATTCAGCAGATGGCGCTGGGTCAGCACCTTGCCGGCGTTATTCAGCAGCGCAGCCAGCAGGCGGAACTCAATCGGGGTCAGATGAATCTCCTCCTCGCCGCGCAGGATCCGCCGCGCCGGGATATCAACCTGGATAGTGGAGAAGCGGACGATGGGCTCATCGGCCTGGGCACCGGCGTGACGGCGCAGCGCGACCCGCAGCCGCGCCTGCAGCTCGCCAATGCCAAACGGCTTGCTCAGGTAGTCATCGGCGCCGGCATCGAGGGCGGCAATTTTATCCTGTTCTTCCGTGCGCGCCGACAGCACGATAATCGGCATCTGGCTCCACTGGCGCACTTCGCGAATAAAATCGCTGCCGTCGCCATCAGGCAGGCCAAGATCAAGGATCGTCAGGTCAGGCTTGCGGGTTGCGGCTTCGAGAAGACCGCGCTGCAGCGTTTCGGCTTCAAATACGCGCATGCCGTCGGCTTCCAGCGCGGTGCGCAGAAAGCGACGAATAGCATGTTCATCTTCAATAATAAGAACGTTGATCACGGTTCCTCGGCTAGTGCTTTCAGTCAGTTCGCGCGTCGCCGCACCACTCATCCAGCTCCGGCGGCGCCTCTCGCGGCAGTGTAACACGGAAGCAGGCGCCGCCCTCAGGGCGCGTTTGCGCACCGATGGTGCCGCCGTGGACCTCGACGATCGCCTGGCAGATCGCCAGCCCCAGCCCTACGCCTGGGATGGCTGACTCTTTATGACCGCGGGCGAACTTATCAAAGATAGCCTGTTCCTGGCCCTGGGGGATCCCCGGGCCGCTATCCCACACGTCGAGCTGCAGCTGGCGATCGTCGGCCTGCGCCGTAATGCCGATTTGCGCCTGCGGGCCGGCGTACTTCAGCGCATTCTCCAGCAGATTGATCAGCACCCGCTCAAACAGCGGCCCGTCAACGTGAACCAGCAGCAGAGGGTCGGGTAGCGCCAGCTGAATATGCTGGCCGCCGAGACCCGGCTCCAGCATCCGCAGCGCGCTGCCGACCACCTCTTCGAGGGTGAGCCACTCTTTGTGTAAATTAAATCCGCCGGACTGGATCCGTGCCATATCCAGCAGATTATTCACCAGCCGGGTGGTGTTGAGCACGTGCTGGCGAATTTCATTGGCCTGCGGCGCGTGTTTAGACCCTTCGCTCGCCAGATCGAGGGTCAGAATCTCCGCCTGACCGAAGAGGATCGTCAGCGGGGTGCGTAAATCATGCGACAGCGCCGCCAGCAGGGAGTTACGCAGGCTTTCGCGTTCGCTGTTGAGCCGGGCCTGCTCTTCGCTGGCGGTGAGCGTCAGCCGCTCAAGGGCGCTGGCCATCAGCAGGGTAAAGGTCTCCAGCAGTCGCTGCTGCTCGGGGATCATCAGCTGGCGCAGGTTATCCGGCTCAACCACCAGCAGCCCCCAGCTGCGGGCGGCGCTTTTCAGCGGCAGGATCTGGTAGGGAACGCCGGGCAGCGTATCGGTGCCCGCGCCGGCGGGCTGGCCTTTATCGAAACTCCAGCGCGCAATCGCATCATCCCACGAGGTGAGCCCCGTCTGCTGGGTCAGCGGCCGCAGAGCTCCGCTCTCGTCGGGCAGCAGGAGCTGACCGCGGGCGTGGAAAGTAGAGGCGATAAAGCGCTCGCTGGTCAGCGCAATATCTTCCCGGCAGCGCCCGACCGCCAGCGCTTTTGACATCTCATACAGATGACGGGTGCGCTGCTCGCGGTAGCGGGCCACGCGGGCCTGGTAGCGCACGCCGGCGGTGAGGTTGCCGATCACCAGGCCAACGGTGAGCATGACTCCGAAGGTCAGGAGATACTGGACGTCGGAAACCGCCAGCGTGCCGCGCGGGGCGATAAAGAACAGATCGAAGCTGACGACGTTGATAACCGTCGCCAGCACCGACGGCCAGCGGCCGTACAGCAGGGCGATAACCACCACCCCGAGCAGGTAGATCATCACCAGGTTGGCGGCCTCAAAGGCCACCAGCCACTGCATGGCGACGAGCGTAATTACCGCGCAGATGGCCACCGCGACGCAGCAACCCTGCAGCTGCAGCCGCCACTTATCCATCGTGCTGCGGCTATCGCCGGCGCGGGCGGGCAGGGGAGTGCTCTTTTCATCAAGGGCGATCACCACCAGGTCGAGGTCCGGCGCGTGGCGGGCCAGGCGGTCGGCAAAACCCTGCCGATCCCACCAGCGGCGCTGACGCTGACGGCCAATAACGATCTTGCCGAGGTTATGTTCTCGCGCATAGTGCAAAACCGCTTTCTCTTCCGAAGGATCGGACAAGGTGGCGGTCTCCGCGCCCAGCTCCTGGGCGAGCCTGAGCGCCGCAAGGATCGCCCGCCGCCTGGCTTCCGGCAGGCGATGCAGCGAGGGGGTTTCAACGTAGACCGCGTGCCAGACGCTGCCGAGCCTGGCGGCGAGGCGGGCGGCGGCGCGGACCAGCTTCTCGCTGCCGGTATTGTGGCCGATGCACAGCAGGATAGTGTCGCGGGTGTGCCAGACCTTCTCCTGACCCTGGCGGTCGCGCCAGGCGCGCATCTGCTCATCGACCCGGTCGGCGGTGCGGCGCAGCGCCAGCTCGCGCAGGGCAATCAGGTTACCTTTGCGAAAGAAGTTCTCGATGGCGCGTTCGGCCTGGCCGCCGATATACACCTTCCCCTCGTTGAGGCGCTGGCGAAGATCGTCGGGCGGGAGATCGACCAGCACCACGTCATCGGCGGCATCAAAGAACGGGTCGGGGACGGTTTCGCGGACCTGCACGCCGGTGATGCCGCTGACCACGTCGTTCAGGCTTTCCAGATGCTGGACGTTAACGGTGGTAAAGACGTCGATCCCGGCTTCAAGCAGCTCTTCGACGTCCTGCCAGCGCTTAGGGTGGCGTGAGCCGGGGGCGTTGCTGTGCGCCAGCTCATCGACCAGAATCAGCGCTGGGCGGCGGGCCAGGGCGGCGTCGAGATCGAATTCGTGAACGTAGCGCCCGCGGTGGGAGAAACGGCGCGGGGGGAGGGTGCTCAGCCCCTCCAGCATCGCCGCCGTCTCTTTACGCCCGTGGGTTTCCGCCACGCCAATCAGAATATCGAGCCCCTGGGCACGCAGCCGCTGCGCCTCCGCCAGCATCGCCCAGGTTTTACCGACGCCCGCGCAGGCGCCAAAGAACACCTTCAGCTTCCCGCGATGCGGCTCGGCGGCGTGTTGCAACAGACGGTCAGGGTCCGGGCGCAGCGGCTCGTCACTCATTTTTAGTTATCCTTCAGGGCATCCAGCGCCATATTCAGCTGCAGTATATTTACCACAGGTTGGCCGAGAAAACTGACCAGCGGTTTTTGCGTCGCCTCATTCACCAGCCGGGTGACCTGCTCCGCGCTCAGACTGCGGGCTTTGGCGATGCGCGGAACCTGCCATAGCGCGGCCGCCGGCGTCAGGCCATTATCCAGCCCGCTCGCCGAGGCGGTGACCAGCTCCACCGGCACCCGCGGGCTGGCGTCGGGGTTGGCGCGACGCAGCGCCTCTACCCGTTCGCCAATGGCTTTATCCAGCGCCGGGTTGCTGGCGGCGAGGTTGCTTCCGCCGGACGCCAGCGGACTATCCGCCGTCTGGGCGATAGCCGAAGGCCGTCCCTGGAAATAGCCTGCGGCGGTAAAGTTTTGCCCAATCAGGCTGGAGCCGCGCACCTCGCCATCAATGCGGATCAGCGAACCGTTCGCCTGCTGGGGGAACCACCACTGCCCGAGGGCGGTAGTCAGCAGCGGATAGAGCCCGCCGGTGAGCAGCGTTAACAGAATAAATAGCACAACGGCCGGACGAATGAATGACATGGTATTTTCCTCACACCAACCCGGTCAGGGTCAGCAGCAGATCGATGATTTTGATGCCGACAAACGGCACCAGCAGCCCGCCAAGACCGTAGACCCACAGGTTACGGCGCAGCATGGCCGATGCCGACAGCGGGCGATAGCTCACGCCCTTCAGCGCCAGCGGGATCAGGAAGACGATAATCAGCGCGTTAAAGATAACCGCGCTGAGGATCGCCGATGACGGCGAGTGCAGGCGCATCACGTTGAGCATGGCGAGCTGCGGGTAGACGGCGGCGAAAGCGGCCGGAATAATGGCAAAATATTTCGCCACGTCGTTGGCGATGCTGAAGGTGGTTAACGAACCCCGGGTCATCAGCATCTGTTTACCGATATGCACCACCTCAATTAATTTGGTCGGGTTGGAGTCGAGGTCGACCATATTTCCGGCCTCTTTTGCCGCCTGGGTGCCGGAGTTCATCGCCACCGCGACGTCGGCCTGGGCCAGCGCCGGGGCATCGTTGGTGCCGTCGCCGGTCATCGCCACCAGCCGGCCCTCTGACTGGTACTGGCGAATCAGCGCCAGCTTGGCTTCCGGCGTGGCTTCGGCGAGAAAATCATCGACCCCCGCTTCGGCGGCAATCGCCGCCGCGGTCAGGCGGTTATCACCGGTGATCATCACCGTTTTGATGCCCATCTTGCGCAGCTGGGCAAAGCGCTCCTTGATCCCGCCTTTGACGATGTCTTTCAGCGAGATAACCCCCAGCACGCGCTCGCCTTCGGCCACCACCAGCGGCGTGGCGCCCAGGCGGGCAACCTCTTCCACCTGCTTATCGACGTCCGCCGGGAAGTGGCCGCCGTTGGCCTCGACGTGGCGACGAATGGCATCGACCGAGCCTTTGCGGATCATGCGCTGGTCGATGTTGATGCCGCTCATCCGCGTCTGGGCGGTGAACGGCACGAAGGTCGCCTGCAGCGACTGCAGGTCGCGTTCGCGGAGATTGAACCGCTGTTTAGCCAGCACCACGATGCTGCGGCCTTCGGGGGTCTCATCGGCCAGGGAGGAGAGCTGCGCCGCGTCGGCGAGGGTTCGCTCCTCCACGCCGCGGGCCGGCAGGAAGGCCGAGGCCTGACGGTTGCCGAGGGTGATGGTGCCGGTTTTATCCAGCAGCAGGACGTCAACGTCGCCGGCGGCTTCAACCGCGCGCCCGCTGGTGGCGATGACGTTCGCGCCCAGCATGCGGCTCATCCCGGCGACGCCGATGGCCGACAGCAGGCCGCCGATGGTCGTCGGGATCAGGCATACCAGCAGCGCCACCAGCACCGTTACGCTGACCGCGCTGCCGCTCCACGCGGAGAAGGGCCAGATAGTGGCGGTGGCCAGCAGGAACACCAGCGTCAGGGCGATGAGCAGGATCGTCAGCGCGATCTCGTTCGGCGTTTTGCGCCGCTGGGCGCCTTCCACCATCGCGATCATCCGGTCAAGAAAGGTTTCGCCGGGGTTAACGCTGCAGCGGATCACCAGCCAGTCGGAGAGAATGCGCGTCCCGCCGGTGACCGATGCGAAGTCGCCGCCGGATTCGCGGATCACCGGCGCCGATTCCCCGGTGATGGCGCTCTCATCTACCGACGCGCCGCCTTCAATCACTTCGCCATCGCAGGGAATGATATCCCCGGCTTCCACCAGCACCACGTCGCCTTTGCGCAGGTCCTCGGCCGGAATATGGTCGATCCGGGCATCGTGCTGCGGGGCGCGCAGCTTGCGGGCGAATGAGGTCTTTTTCACGCCTTTCAGGCTGTTGGCCTGGGCCTTACTGCGCCCCTCTGCCATCGCTTCGGCAAAGTTGGCGAACAGCACGGTAAACCACAGCCAGACGCTCACGGCGGCGGTAAAACCGGCGCTGCCGGCGATATGTCCGCTGGTCATGCCGACGGCGAGCAGGGTGGTGACCAGGCTGCCGATCCAGACAATGAACATCACCGGGTTACGCCACTGCACCGCAGGGTTGAGCTTTTTCACCGCGTCCAGCAGCGCCTGGCGCACCAGCGTTGGCTCCAGCAGGGCTAATTGTTTGCGACTCATAACAGGTTGCTCCGCATCGCTTAAAGTAAGGAGAAGTGTTCCGCCAGCGGGCCGAGTGCCAGCGCGGGGATAAAGGTCAGGGCGCCAACCAGCAGCACGGTACCGATCAGCAGGCCGATAAACAGCACGTCATGGGTGGCGAGCGTGCCGATACTGGCGGGCTGAATTTTCTTGCCGACCAGCGAGCCGGCAATCGCCATCACCGGAATGATGACCGCGAAACGACCGACCAGCATGCAGAACGCCAGCAGCAGGTTCCAGAACGGGGTGGCCGCGCTCAGGCCGCCGAAGGCGCTGCCGTTGTTATTGGCCGCCGAGGTGACGGCGTACAGCACCTCGCTAAAGCCGTGCGGGCCGGGGTTAAACATCGCCGCCCGTCCGGCATCGGTCATCATCGCCAGCGCGGTGCCGAGCAGAACCAGGGTCGGGGTAACGAGGATCGCCAGGGCGATCATTTTCATCTCGCGCACGTCGATCTTTTTACCCAGATACTCCGGCGTCCGGCCGATCATCAGTCCGGCGATAAACACCGCCAGCATGACGAACAGCAGCATGCCGTACAGGCCCGATCCGACGCCGCCGAAGACCACCTCGCCGATCTGCATCAGCCACATCGGCACCATGCCACCGAGGGCGGTAAAGGAGTCATGCATCGCGTTCACCGCGCCGCAGGAGGCGGCGGTGGTCACCACCGCAAACAGGCTGCTGGCTAAAATGCCAAAGCGGCTCTCTTTACCCTCCATATTGACGCTGCTATCGGCGCCAAGCGCCAGCAGGTGAGGGTTGCCGTGGGTTTCCGCCCACATCACTACCGCCGCGCAGACGATGAAGATAAGCGTCATGGCCCACAAAATTGCCCGGCCCTGACGGCGATCGCCCACCGCTTCACCGAAGGCAAAGCACAGCGCCGCCGGGATCAGGAAGATCGCCAGCATCTGCACCATATTGCTTAGCGCCGTCGGGTTTTCGAACGGGTGCGCCGAGTTGGCGTTAAAGAATCCGCCGCCGTTGGTCCCCAGCATTTTAATGGCTTCCTGCGACGCCACCGGCCCCATCGGCAGCGACTGGTGCACGCCCTCCAGGGAGGTGAACGCCTGGTACGGCAGCAGATTTTGCGGCACCCCCTGCTGAATAAAGAACAGGGCGAGCAGCAGCGAGATCGGCAGCAGCAGCCAGAGCGTGATGCGGGTGAGGTCGACCCAGGCGTTGCCGAGGGTGCTCACCTGCTGGCGTGACCAGGCGCGGGTGAAGGCGAAGATCACCGCGATACCGGTTGCCGCCGAGAGGAAGTTCTGCACCGCCAGGCCCACCATCTGGCTGAGATAGCTCATGGTGGTTTCACCGGCGTAGGCCTGCCAGTTGGTGTTGCTGACAAAGCTCACCGCGGTGTTCAGCGCCAGGTCCCAGGAGAGGCCGGGCAGATGCTGAGGGTTAAGCGGCAGCGATCCCTGCAGCATCAGCAGAACAAACAGCGCCACCAGCCCGAGGGCGTTAAACAGCAGAATGGCGAAGAGATACTGATACCAGTTCATCTCCTGCGAACGAATACCTGCGACGCGCCAGATCCCGCGCTCTATCCCGGCGAGGCCGGGCAGCGGGGTATCGGCGATCATTCTGGCAAGCACCGTTCCCAGCGGGCGGGCCAGAACCATCAGCAGCAGAATAAAACTGGCGATAAGTAAAAATCCTTGAGCGGCCATCAGAATGCCTCCGCGTTGATCAGGGCATAAACCAAGTAAGCCAGCAACAGGAACACCAGCGCCACGCCAGCGATTACGCCTGCACTCACAATCCACCTCCGGGTGTATTTACGATTTATCTGCAGGATAGGAATTACGGCGCAAAGATTTTGCAAAAATCGGCGGGGGCGGTGTAAAAAAAGTATAAAAATGCAAAGACCATTATTTAACTAATGGTTAGTATTAATTTAACTTTTATGTAACTCAATTACCGGATGAATGTAAATAAAGGCTAAATAGGCCGTTTTTAGTGGTCGGATGAGTAGTAAAATTACAGCCAAAGCGCTATTATTTTGCACAGAGAAACATTGAAACTTTACCGGCGCTGATTGCCGGCCTGACATAAGGGAGAGAAATTATGGCGTTATACAAAACCTATCCTGCTCACGTCGTCTTCTTACGTCGTGCTTTCGCCGTCGTGGCCGGCGTTGCGGCACTTCCGGTGATGCTGTTCTGGAAAGACAGAGCCCGCTACTACAGCTGGCTGCACCGCGTATGGGCTAAGACCAGCGAACAGCCGGTATGGATGGCGCAGGCCGAAAAGGCAGCTGCTGATTTTTACTGATAGCCAGCCTGTCGACTGATAAAGCAACCGCCGGAAAACCGGCGGTTTTTTTTCGCCCGTAGTGGCTTACACTGAAAGCTCTTAACGATAAAGGAGCCGTCATGAGCGATCACTGGCTAGAGGACGATGAGCAAACTCGTATTTACACCCTGCGCGAGCTGGATAATTTGCACCGTGACGGACTGACCCGCGGCCGGCTGATGGATTTTCACAGCCGCTATAAGCTGCTGCTGCTGGCCCATTCACAGCCTGAATACCGCCAGATTGGTCCCTTCGTGGCGGAGATCGCCCGCTGGCCGTCACTGGAGGCGTTTTTTGTGGCCTACCGCGAGCGGCTGGTGAAGCTGCTGGCCCATCCCTCTACCCGCGCCAACCACACCAACGTGCTGATGCACGTTCAGGGCTACTTCCGCGAACATTTAACCGCGCAGCAGAAGCAGGAGCTAACGTCGCTGATCGATGAATATCGCCGCGGTCAGCAGCCGCTGCTTGCGCCGGTGAGCCTCCTCCAACACTATATGAGCGAATTTCCCGATCCCTGGCTCGCCGACCAGCGCTATTTCAATCCCTGGCCCGAGGCGCAGGGCTAACGAGACGTTATTTAGAGCATAAGAGCAGGAGTTTTATGGCCACCCATCTGGTCTGGTTTCGCGCGGATCTGCGCATTCACGATAATCTGGCGCTGGCTGCGGCCTGCCGCGATCCCGACGCCAGGGTTCTGGCGCTATTTATCGCCACGCCCGAACAGTGGCGTCAGCACGGGATGGCGCCGCGTCAGGCGGCGTTTATCGTCAGCCATCTGCGCAGCCTGCAGGCCGCGCTGGCCGAGCGCGGTATCGCCCTGCAGGTGGCGCAGGCGACAGATTTCTCCGCCAGCGTCGACCTGCTGGCCCGCTTCTGCGAGGAGCAGCAGGTCAGCCACCTGTTTTACAACTACCAGTATGAAATTAACGAGCGCCAGCGCGACGCGGCGGCGGAGAAAACGCTGAGCCGCGTGGTGTGCCAGGGGTTTGACGATAGCCTGCTGCTGCCGCCCGGCAGCGTGCTGACCGGCAGTCGTGAAATGTATAAGGTGTTCACGCCCTTCAAAAACGCCTTCATCCGCCGCCTGCGCGAGACGCTGCCGGAGTGCGTGGCGGCGCCGAAGGTGCGTAAAAGCGGGCCATTGACGCCCGCCGCCCTGCCGGAGATTGACTACCCCCAGACGGCGTTCGATCCGCTGCTGTTTGCCGCCGACGAAAAAGCGGCCATCGCCGGCCTGCGCGCTTTTTGCCAGCATAAGGCCGACGATTATGACCAGCAGCGCGACTTCCCGGCGCTGGAGGGCACCAGCCGGCTTTCGCCGTGCCTGGCGATTGGCGCGCTCTCACCGCGCCAGTGCCTGCATCGTCTGCTGGCGGAGCTGCCCGGCGCGCTGGATGGCGAGGGCGGGTCGGTGTGGCTCAACGAGCTTATCTGGCGCGAGTTTTATCGCCACCTGATGGTTTACTACCCGGGGCTGTGCAAGGGGCGGCCGTTTATCGCCTGGACCGACAGGGTGGCGTGGCGGGACGATGCGCCGGGGCTGCAGGCGTGGCAGGAGGGGCGCACCGGCTTTCCGATTGTCGATGCCGCGATGCGTCAGCTCAACGCGACGGGCTGGATGCACAACCGCCTGCGGATGATTGTCGCCAGCTTTCTGGTGAAGGATCTGCGCGTCGACTGGCGCGCCGGCGAGCGCTATTTCATCAGCCAGCTGATCGACGGCGATTTAGCCGCCAATAACGGCGGCTGGCAGTGGGCGGCGTCTACCGGCACCGATGCGGCGCCCTATTTCCGCATCTTCAACCCCACGACTCAGGGCGAGAAGTTTGATAAAGCGGGAGGGTTTATTCGCCAATGGCTGCCGGAGCTGGCAGCGGTGCCGGAAAAGGCCCTGCACCAGCCGTGGGTCTGGGCCGATAAGCAGGGTGTAACCCTGGCGTACCCGCGCCCGCTGGTCGATCACAAGCAGGCGCGGCTGGAGACGCTGGCCGCCTGGGAAGCCGCCAGCAAAGGCGCTACTCCAGCGCCAGGCGGCGGGTCCTGACCCGCAGGGAGTGATAGAGCCAGATTGCCAGCACCAGGCCGACGCAGGCCAGCGAGCCCCAGGTAATCTGGCTGAACACGTCGACGTAGGCCTCAATCGCGTAGTGCGCCGCCCCGGCCGAATCGAACGAAGCCTGCGACGTCTGATCGGCGATAACCCCCGCCAGATAGTTGGCGATGGCACCGGAGAGCAGCATGTAGATGCCGGTCAGCACGCCGGTGACGCCGGGTATTTCAATCCGCGTAATCTGCGACATCGCCACCGGATCGATAAACAGCTCGGCAAAGCCCATGACCGCTAGCCCCAGCACCATCAGCGGCATTGAGGAGTGGCCGTAGGTTGCCGACCAGCGGGCGCTCAGCGTCAGGATACAAAAGCCGGCGCTCATCAGGCCAAGGCCCAGCGCAAATTTGCCCCAGATGCGCACGGTGCGGTTGCCGCTGATATTCTCTTTGACCAGCCACGCCAGCACCATTCCGCAGAGCATCACCGCAAAGGCGTTCACCGACTGGAACATTGCGGTCGGGACTTCGTAGCTCATCACGTGGCGGTTAACGAAGCGGTCGATGTAGAGGCTGATGGAGCTGCCGCCCTGCTGGGCAAAGGCCCAGAACAGCAGGCTGAAGCCGGTCAGGATAATAATCAGCCGCAGATCCCGGCGCTGCCTGGCGGTTTCCGCCCGCAGATAGATCCTTGCCAGCACCGCCAGGCCAATGACGGTGGCGACAATCAGCGCATAGACCGACCACTCCTGCCAGAACAGCACCGTAATCAGCAGCGGCGTAGCCACCAGCAGCACCAGCAGCCAGCCCCAGTTCGGCAGCAGAAAGCGCCGGGCGCGCAGCGCCTCGCGATTGACGCCGGAGGTGTGGCGGAAATGACGGCTGCCGCAGAGGAAAATCACCAGCCCGGCGATCATGCCGATGGCCGCCAGCGCGAAGCCCATCGCCCAGCTGTACTCTTCCTGCACGTATCCGCAGGCGATAGGCGCGATAATCGAGCCGATGTTGCCCGCGGCGTACATCAGCGAGAAGCCGCCGTCGCGGCGCGGATCGGTCGGCTCGTATAGCTCGCCGAGCAGGCAGCTGACGTTGGACTTAAACAGCCCGTAGCCGCAAACGATAATGGCCAGCGACAGGTAGAGGAAGGTAGGGGCGATTTCGCTGGCGCCGAGCACCAGATGGCCAATAGCCATCAGCAGCGCGCCGATCATCACCGCCATGCGGTTGCCTAACAGCTTATCAGCCAGAAAACCGCCGAGGATCGGCGTAACGTAAACCAGGGAACAGTAGGCGCTGAAGAGGGCGTAGGCGTGGTTATCATCATACTTAAGCTGATTGGTGAGGTACAAAATCAGCAGCGCCCGCATACCGTAAAAACTGAAATATTCCCAGATTTGCAGCGCGACGACGTAGTAGATAGCGCGCGGCTGCGATGATTGTGTGTTCATGTAACGCTCAGTTCCTGCCGTAAAACGAAAGTCGATCTTCCTGCATGAATAGCTATTTAGTAGTGAGATTCATGGTCTAAAAGGCTTTCTGATTATTTAATATGCTGTAATAGTGCATAAATATACACGAATGCGCGAAGGGGAGGGTAGACAAATTGCGGCTTTAAGCTAAAAGTCAAAATAGAGCGCGCTGCGAGCGTGCTATCGACGGTCAGCGAGGTTATCGTTATGTTATCTTCGCAGATAACCTCACGACCTGATGGAGCGGCAATGAAAAATAGCGAACTGGAACAACTCATTAACGAAAAGCTCAATAGTGCGGCCTTCAGCGACTATGCGCCGAACGGCCTGCAGGTGGAAGGACGCGAGACGGTGCAAAGAATCGTTACCGGCGTAACCGCCAGCCAGGCGCTGCTGGATGAGGCCGTGCGCCTGCAGGCGGATGCGGTAATTGTCCATCACGGCTATTTCTGGAAGGGCGAGGCGCCGGCTATCCGCGGCATCAAGCGCCAGCGCCTGAAAACCCTGCTGGCCAACGATATCAACCTCTACGGCTGGCACCTGCCGCTGGATGCTCATCCTGAACTGGGCAATAACGCGCAGCTGGCCCAGCTGCTGGGTATCACTATCAAGGGCGAAATTGAACCCCTGGTGCCGTGGGGCGAACTGTCGATGCCGGTCTCCGGCCTCGAGCTGGCCTCGTGGGTTGAAGCGCGTCTGGGACGTAAACCGCTGTGGTGCGGCGATACCGGGCCGGAAAAAGTCTCGCGGGTGGCGTGGTGCACCGGCGGCGGTCAGGGCTTTATCGACAGCGCGGCGCGCTTTGGCGTCGATGCCTTTATCACCGGCGAAGTGTCGGAGCAAACCATCCACTCTGCGCGCGAGCAGTCGCTGCATTTTTATGCCGCCGGGCACCATGCCACCGAGCGCGGCGGTATTCGCGCCCTCAGCGAATGGCTGACGGAAAATACCGATCTGGACGTCACGTTTATTGATATCCCCAACCCGGCCTAAGGGAGAGAGAAAAGTGCAGCGAGCGCGTTGTTATCTGCTAGGCGAAACGGCGGTAGTGCTGGAGCTCGAGCCCCCGGTGACGCTGGAAAGCCAAAAGCGCATCTGGCGCCTGGCCCAGCGGTTGGCGGACCATGAAGATGCGGTGGATGTGATACCGGGGATGAACAATATCACCGTGGTGCTGCGCCATCCGCAGCTCATGGCGTGGGATGCGATTGAACGTTTGCAGCGCTGGTGGGAAGAGAGTGAAGCCCTTGAGCCTGAGTCGCGGGAGATTGCGATCCCGGTCATCTACGGCGGAGAAGCGGGCCCCGACCTCGGCGAGGTGGCGCGCCACTGCGGGCTGACGGAGAAGCAGGTGGTCGAGCTGCATTCGTCGGTGGAGTACGTGGTGTGGTTCCTCGGCTTCCAGCCGGGCTTCCCCTATCTCGGCGGCCTGCCGGAGCAGCTGGCAATGCCGCGCCGCGCGGAGCCGCGTCTGCAGGTTGCGGCGGGGTCAGTCGGCATCGGCGGCGCGCAGACCGGCGTCTATCCGCTGGCAACGCCGGGCGGCTGGCAGCTGCTGGGGCGCACGACGCTGGCGCTATTTGATGCGCAGCGTAAAGAGCCGGCGCTGCTGCGGTCTGGGGACAGAGTACGCTTCGTGCCGCAAAAGGAGGGCCTATGTTGAAGATGATTCGCGCAGGGATGTATACCTCAGTGCAGGACGGCGGCCGGGAAGGGCAGCGCCAGTCGGCTATCAGCCGCTGCGGCGCGCTGGATAAGCCGGCGCTGACGATCGCTAACCTGCTGGTGGGGAATGACGTCAACGCGGCCGCTCTGGAGATCACTCTTGGGCAGGTGGATATTGCGTTTGAACGCGACTGCTGGTTTGCGCTGACCGGCGCCGCCTGTGAGGCGACGGTGGGCGGCAAGCCGGTTTGGATCGGCTGGCGGACGGCGGCGCAAGCCGGCCAGCATCTGGTGCTAAAAAACCCTCAGTACGGTATCCGCAGCTATCTGGCGGTGGCGGGGGGCATCGACGTACCGGTGGTGCTGGGATCGCGCAGTACGGACCTGAAGGTCGGCATTGGCGGGCTGGAAGGGCGACGTCTGCAGGACGGCGATCGGCTGAAACTGGGCAAAGCGTCCCGCGAGTTCAGCGGCCCGCAGGGCGTCAGGCAACTGCCGATCGGCAACCGCATTCGCGCGCTGCCGGGGCCGGAATATCATGAGTTCGACAGCGCCTCGCAGGCCTCCTTCTGGCGCTCGCCGTGGCAGCTGAGCGCGCAGAGCAACCGAATGGGCTACCGCCTGCAGGGACAGCCGCTGGTACGCACCACCGATCGCGAAATGCTCTCTCACGGCCTGCTGCCCGGCGTGGTGCAGGTGCCGCATAGCGGTCAGCCGATTGTGCTGATGAACGATGCGCAAACCACCGGCGGCTATCCGCGGATTGCGAGCATCATTGAGGCGGATATGTACCAGCTGGCGCAAATTCCTTTGGGTCAGCCCATTCACTTTGTTCCCTGCTCGCTGGAGGAGGCGCTGAAAGCGCGCGCCGACCGCCAGCGCTACCTGGACCAGCTGGCGTGGAGGCTTAACGATGATAATTGACCTTAATGCCGATCTTGGCGAAGGCTGTGCCAACGACAGCGCTCTTTTACAGCTGGTCTCTTCCGCCAATATCGCCTGCGGTTTTCACGCCGGCGATGCGCTGCTGATGCACCAGTGCGTGCGCGAGGCGCTAAAATACGGCGTTGCCGTCGGGGCGCACCCCAGCTTCCCGGACCGGGAAAACTTCGGCCGCACCGCGATGCAGCTGCCGCCGGAGACGGTTTACGTCCAGACGCTATACCAGATTGGCGCCCTGGCGGCGATAGTTCGCGCCGAGGGCGGCGAGCTGCGGCACGTCAAGCCGCACGGCATGCTGTACAACCAGGCGGCAAAAGAGGCTCCGCTGGCGGATGCGATTGCCAGAGCCGTTCGCGATTTTAACCCCGAGCTGGTGCTGGTGGGGCTGGCGGGGAGCGAGCTGATTCGGGCGGGCCAGCATTACCGGCTACCCACCCGCCAGGAGGTGTTTGCCGACCGGGGATACCTGGCCGACGGCAGCCTGGTGCCGCGTTCACAGCCCGGCGCGCTGATTGCCGATGAGGAGCAGGCGCTGGCGCAGACCCTGGAAATGGTGCAGCACCACCGGGTGCGTAGCATCACCGGCGAGTGGGCACACGTTATGGCGGAAACCGTCTGCCTGCACGGCGACGGGGAGCACGCGCTGGAGTTTGCCCGCCGTCTACGGGCGGCGTTTGCCGGACGTCACGTTCAGGTCAGCGCGGCGGTGGAAGACTAGTCAAGTAGTTAGTTACAACATACCATAACGATGCCGGAAGAGGAGAAGGGAGCATGGCTGGCGTATTGATCACCGGTTTCGAACCGTTTGACGGCGAAGCGGTTAACCCTTCGTGGGAAGTGGTAAAGCGACTCGATGGCGCTATCATTGCCGGAGAGCGCGTCGTGGCGCGGCAGCTGCCCTGCGTTTTTAATGAGGCGCTGACGGCGCTTCACGCCGCGCTGGATGAATTCAGGCCCGCGTTAACCCTTGCTATTGGTCAGGCGGGAGGGCGGGCTGATATTACCGTTGAACGCGTGGCGATCAACGTCGACGATGCGCGGATCCCGGATAACAAGGGCCAGCAGCCGATCGATCGGCCGATCGTGGCTGATGGTCCGGCCGCCTGGTTTAGCAGCCTGCCGATCAAAGCGATCGTCGCCGCGCTGCGCCAGCAGGGCATTCCCGCTTCGGTATCACAGACGGCGGGGACCTTCGTGTGTAATCACGTTATGTACGGTCTGCTGCACAAGCTGCAGGGTCAGGCGGGCGTAAAAGGCGGTTTTATCCATATTCCGTATCTGCCGGAGCAGGCTGCGGCCCATCCCGGCGAGGCGAGTATGGCGCTGGAAACGATACGAGCGGCGCTGGAAACGGCGATTGCCGTATCCTTGACTCACGACGACGATCTCAGCGTTACCGGCGGCGCGACGCACTAACAGAAGGACGATATTATGCCGGAAGGTCCGGAAATCCGCCGCGCGGCGGATAGCCTGGAATTGGCGATTAAAGGCAAACCTCTGACCGAGGTCTGGTTTGCTTTCCCGCAGCTGCAGCCCTGGCAGTCTGAGCTGGTGGGCCAGCAGGTGACGCACATTGAGACGCGCGGTAAAGCGCTGTTGACGCATTTCTCCGGCGGGCTGACGCTGTACAGCCACAATCAGCTGTACGGCGTGTGGCGTGTGGTCGCGGCAGGAGAGCAGCCGTCGACCAACCGCATTCTGCGCGTCAGGCTGCAGACGGCGGAGAAGGCGGTGCTGCTCTACAGCGCTTCGGATATTGAAATATTGACCCCGGCGCAGCTGGCGGTACACCCGTTTTTACTCAGGGTCGGCCCCGACGTGCTGGATATGAGCCTGACGGTGGAAGAGGTCAAGGCCCGCCTGCTGTCGGCAAAATTCCGCCAGCGTCAGTTTTCCGGCCTGCTGCTGGACCAGGCATTCCTCGCCGGGCTGGGCAACTATCTGCGGGTTGAAATCCTCTGGCAGGTTGGGTTGACCGGGCGGCACAAGGCCTCGGCGCTGACGGACAGCCAGCTCGATGCCCTGGCGCAGGCGCTGCTGGCGATCCCGCGTCTCTCCTACACTACCCGCGGCCAGGTGGATGAAAATCGGCACCACGGGGCGCTGTTTCGCTTTAAGGTTTTCCACCGCGACGGCGAGCCCTGCGAACGCTGCGGCACGCTTATCGAGAGAACCATGCTCTCCTCCAGGCCGTTCTACTGGTGCCCCGGCTGCCAGCATTAAAGCAGCTTGCTAACCCTGCGCGTAGGCGGGCAGGGTTAGCGTGATTTTTTGCAGGCGGGTCGTGTCGTATTCAGGCCGCGCTCATCTCGGCGCTGATTTGCTCAAGGGATTTATCTTTGGTCTCCGTTACGCAGAAGAGATTGAGTAAAAACCACAGCAGACAGCACAATCCATAGAGCAGGAAAGGGAAACTGCCGTTGAACCACTCGTTGAGCATGCGGCTATCCGTCAGCATCGGGAAAGTCTGGGAGACAATAAAGCTACCGCTCCAGATTAAAAATGTCGCCCACGACATCAGCTTACCGCGAATAATGTTCGGTGACAGCTCCGGGATAATTATCCATAGAATAGGCCCGACGGTTCCGCCAAAAAATAAAATATAGATAATCATAATCACCAGCATAAAGATGCTGGTGACGCCCATCCAGATTAAAATTCCGAGCAGCGTAAGCGATACAAAGCAGACAAACGATCCGACGACCAGGAGCTTACGTCGACCATATTTATCCACCCGATACACGGCCCATACCGCAGCGGCAAAAAATGCGCTGCCGATAATAATTTGCTGATAATAGGCGGTGCGTTCGTTTGCGATGCCAATATTTTCAAGTAATACGTTGCCATAATACAGGACGGCGTTAATGCCACAAAGATTTGCCAGCAGCGCCATGGCGAGGATCGTAAATGATACCCTGCGGTATTTTTTCGATAATAGTGAGGTGGTGGCCCCTGAGCTTCCGGCCCCGCTAGCGGAAAATGAGCGTTTAATTTCCGACAATTCAGCGGTACAGTCATAGTCCTCGCCATTAATATATTTCATTATCTTATTTGCTTCGGCATCCCTGTTTTTACCCATTAGCCAGCGTGGGGATTCTGGCAAAAAGCAGACGAGGATCATAAACAAACAGCCGGGAAGCGCCATCGCGCCTAACATAAAGCGCCATGAATATTGGGTCGCCCACGCCTGGTCTGGCGCCTGGGCGGCGACCAGCGCATTGACCAGGTAGACCAGCAGGATGCCGAAAGCGATCATCATTTGGTAAAAACCCAGCGTTTTACCACGTATTTCCTGTGCCGATATTTCGCCGATATACACGGGGGCGGTTGCCGAACCCAGCCCCACGCCGACGCCACCAAGGATCCTGAACAGGATAAACAGGGTAAAGTTATAGGGGAATGCGGTGAATATCCCCGCTAAAAAAACCAGCAATCCGGAGATCAGTAATGCTTTTTTGCGCCCCAAAGAGTTATTGATAAACTGCCCGCTCAGCGCGCCTATCATAAACCCTAAAACGACCGAAGAAACCGCCCATCCGGTACCGATAGCATCGAGTGAAAAATATTTACTGAGATGAGAGATTGCTCCGGCGATAACTGCGGAATCAAAACCATACAACAGCCCCGCTAATGAGGCTATGAGGGACAGTTTATAACTCATATGATGTGTTGTATTCATGTGCAGGCACCCGTTAGTAAACTTTTTTTATTTTTGGTACGGCCTTGTCGGTAATGCGCCGGGAGCGTTCAATATATTCAGGGATTATTTTCATGGAGCCGTCGAACCAGGCATCAGGATCGGTGCTGGCGACCAGCGCAAAGTTTCCCCAGGGCATCAGCGAACCGGAACGAATAGTCACTTTAGCCCGCGGATAAATATCGGTAACGAGATTGCTGTGGGGAATCAAGGTGAAGTCCGCACCGCTGCCGGTAAATATCTCGGTTACATGGGTGAGTAGTTTTGGATTATTATCCGGGACCTCATCGGCAAAAATAACTTCTTCGATGAAAATTTCATTGCGCAGAACGGCGAGAATTTCAAGAAGATCGATGCTCCCGGAATAAAAGGCAAGATCGATGCGGTTCGCGTCAGCGGGAATCGGTGCGCCGGCATCGGTAACTAATATAATGTCGCCATGCCCTAAACTGGCTAACGCTGAGGCGATTTGCGGATGTAGGATTTTTCCAGGTCTCATAATGTACTCCGGATAGTGTTATTTATATAAGTAAAATACGGTACAGGGTGTCAGGTGGTGAAACGCTCCCTCCGCCCGCCGTGGGCTAAGGATTATTTATGGTGTAATTCGAGCTCTATTTCCTCCAGGGTCTTGCCTTTAGTTTCAGGAACCATGGTCAGGACAAAAATTAGCGCGACCGCCGAGGTGGCGGCAAAAATAAAGAATGTGCCTGCCGCACTGATATTTTCCACGAGGACCGGGAAAAAGCGCGACACCAAAAAGTTGCCTCCCCAAAGGGCAAACGTTGCGATAGAAACCGCCACGCCGCGAACCTGAATAGGGAATATTTCTGCGATGATGACGTAGGCCACGGTGCCATAAGAGACGGCGAAAATAGCCACATAGGCGAGAATACTCAGCAGCAACAGGGTGGTGTGCGCTTCGCTGGCGCGGAACAGCATCCCAATACAGGTTAGCGCAATCGTCATACCGATAGAGCCGAAAATCAGCAGCGAACGGCGTCCGACTTTATCAATGATCCACATGGAGAGCAGGGTCGAAATAACCAGCGTCAGGCCAATCAGTACGGTAAAAGACATCGCGCCGCTGACATCCACACCCGCTGTTTTAAAGATTTCCGGGGCGTAGTAAAAAATGGCGTTAATTCCGGTAATTTGTTGAAACAGAGCCACGCAAAAGCCGACGATCAGCGCCTTACGCAGGCGAGGGGTAAACAGCTCGCTCAGTCTGGACTGGCTTTCATTTTGTAACGCGGATTGGATCGCCGCCAGCTGCTGCCTGGCCGTTGCTTCATCCGGATTAATTTTTCGCAGCACCTCGAGCCCCTTCGCATCATGCCCTTTGCGCAGCAGCCAGCGTGGGCTTTCCGGCACCCATGCCAGCAGGATCAGAAAGATCGCCGCCGGGGCGATGCCGGTCGCGAAGATAACCCGCCAGCCGTATTCGATATTCCACGCTTCGCTGGCGCTACTGGCGATGATTGCCGCAATCGAAAAAATAGCCAGATTGCCCACGCAGTTAAAAAGCTGATTTAACGAGACCAGTCGACCGCGAATGTGCGCCGGGGAAACCTCGGCGATGTAGAGCGGCGCGATGGTTGTTTCCACGCCGATACCCACCCCCACGAGGATGCGAAACCACACCAGCATCTCCGCCGAGGTCGCCATGGCCTGACCGAGTACGCCAAAAATAAAAATCAGCGCCGTCAGCAGCAGAACTTTTTTTCGTCCTACCGCATCGGAAAGCGGCCCCGCCAGCGCTACGCCGATGATACAGCCTACGATAATCGACGACGTCACCCAGCCGATACCGTTCGCATCAAGGGTGAATTTGCTTTGTAAAAAACCGACGGAGCCGGAAATACTGCCGTTATCAAAACCAAACAGAAACCCGCCGACGGCGGTCACTATGGAGATCAACAGAACGTTACGCATCCAGGCGTTTTTTGCTGAGATAGAGGCATGACTGACCATAATACACTCCGTTATTAAGCGGGTGAGCGTACCGCGCGTACCGCGCAGCGTTGTTGTAATACATGAAGGCTGACGTCGGCGGCCAGGCCTGCCGTTGAGCTGGCCGCATTGGCCGCGCCGCAGGCCGCCGCGAGCGTCAGGTGCGCCGCCCAGCCCGACTGCGGTCGGGCCAGCAGGCTGGCGATGAGCCCGGCGCAGTACGCATCGCCAGAGCCAACCGCGCTGAGCGTCGCCACGGCGGGGGCGGCGACTGTAAAATTTCCGTCCGGCGTAAGCGCCTGGGTTGGCCGCTGTCCATCGGTAATAATCACGCAGCGCACGCCCTGCGCGAGCCAGTGGCCGGGTAAATCGTCCGCCGTCTCTGCATTGGCCTGCCGCAGCTCATCGCGGTTGATTTTGATGATGTCAGGCAGCGCGGCGGCGGATTGCAGCAGCGCGGCCCCGTGGGTATCGAGCAGCGAAAGGACGCCATGTTCGCGGGCCAGGGATATCCAGCGCCCGTACTCGTCCGGCGTCAGGTTCTGCGCCAGAGAACCGGTGCAGACAACGGCGCTGGCGCGAGGAAGCTCCGTCGCCAGCATGCTCCACAAACGACGGTATTCCTCGGGCTGAATAGCCGGGCCAACGGCGTTGTAGACGCTGGCTTTGTCCGGTGCTTTTTGCTCCGTCACCACCTCGCAGATGCGGGTGCTCGCGGCAATCTCGCACCAGCGTCCCTCCAGCCCTTCCTCGGCCAGCAGCTCGCGGCATAGCCGACCCGTCGCGCCGCCAAGAAAACCGAGCAGCAGGGGCTCCGGCGCGTTTTCCAGCTGTAGCTGAAGCTGGCGTAAAACGCGCGCCACGTTCACCCCTTTCCCGCCGGCCAGGGTTTTATCGTTCAGCAGGCGATGGACCGTTCCGGGACGCTGTTGGTCGACCAGCAGCAGACGTTCAATAGCCGTATTCAGCGAGGCGATAAGCACGTTCACTGGCGGTTCTCCCGGTGAGTGGTAATGAGCCAGCTTTCGCGGGCGATCATGGCGGCGCCCGTGGCAACCGGTTCAGCGAGCTCGCTGACGAACAGCGGCATTTTCCAACGGCGTTTGCGGTGCTCAAGCATCTCCTTGCGCTGGAATAGCGAGCCCATCAGCACGGCATCCTGAGGGCGGATTGCGCCAATCTCGCACATCCTGGTCAGCAGTCGGAATGCGCGATCGGCGATATGGTTCAGGGTTGCCTGCACGATGCTTGCCGGCTGAATACCGGCAGGCAAATGGTGCAGTGAAAACAGGCCCAGAGATTCGTCGTCATTAACTGAGACCGACACGCCAGGCGTGCGTGCCTCCTCGAGCAGCTCGCGAAACAGCGGATCGTAATCCCCCTGATAGAGCAGTTCCGCCAGCGTCTGAATGATTTTCCCCGACGGCGTCGCGCAGCCCATGACAAATTCTCCCGGCTGCCAGGTTCGTTCGATATCCACGCCAAGCTGCCAGGCGATCGGCGTATCCGGGAAGTGGGGCGTCAGCACCATCAGATATTCCGAGGTGCCGATCGAATCGAAGACGTGAGTGGGCTGGCGACTCTGAACCGCCCAGGCGGCAATAATTTGATCGTGCCCGCCGGCAAAAACGCAGGCTGCGGGGTGCAGCGCCACTGCGGGAAGAGCCTGAGGGCTAATCTCCCCGCAGTGCTCGCCGGTGTTAACCGTAGCCGGGAAAATTTCGGGGCGTAGCCCGAGCCTATCCAGCGTGGGTTCATGGAGGCGCATCGATTGTAAATCGACGCACTGCGAGTGGGTTATTTGCGAGGTGCAGGCCCGCCATTCGCCGGTTAAACGCCACATGGTGTAGCTGCCGAAATCTACCCACTGGTCGATTTGCCTCCAGAGATCGGGATGCTGCTGGCGTATCCAGCTCAGCCGTTCCGGACTCTGGTTCGGGCGCGATCGCATCCCGGAAACAGCGTAATGCGCCTGGCTATCCAGCCAGAGATGAACGTCGTCGGGCAGCGCGGCGGCAGGGTAGTTCTCCCACCACGCCAGCGATGGATAGACAACATCACCATAGCGATTGACCGCCACCGACTCCTCCTGGCCAAAGGTGCCGATGGAGATCGCCGCCAGCGGGCCGCAGGTGCGGGCCTCGCTGCGGGAGTAGTCGATGATAAGCGCCGCCACGGTTTGCCAAACCGCCTGCGCATCGTGGAAGGTCAGCCCGTCGCGCTGGAGGACGGGCGTGCGGCACTTTTTCACCGCCAACGGCTGACCTTCTTCGTCGATGCCGATAATTTTTATATGCGTGGTGCCAATATCAATGCCGAGAAACCACATGGTGATGACCCTCAGTTAAGCGTTATAGCCCCAGTTTGCCAGGGTTGAGAATGCCGTTTGGATCGAGCGCCTGCTTAACGCGTCGCAGCAGTATATGCGCCGAAGCAAGCGATTCTCGGGCATAGGGTGAGCGTACCAGTCCGCCGCCGTGGTGGTGCGAGAGCTCGGCGCCGTGCGCCAGGCAGACGCGCATCGCCTCCCGCCATATAGTGCGAAGCTTGTCTACCGCCTCGGCGTCGTTGGTTTCGTGTCCGAGAAGGATCATGTACATGGAGGTCCCCTGCGGATAGACGTGGGAGAAATGCGAGAGAACTTCGCCGGCCAGCGGCGTCAGCGCTTGATTCAGGTCGTGATACAGGCTGGCGATACCGTCCCAGGTATGAGCGACTTCGATGGTTTCAGCAAAGCCGCCGCTGCAATCCAGCAGCTTTTCGACCGTTGAGAAGTCGAAGCGGCGATCCATCCACTGCAGTACGCCCTGAGTACCGATCGATTTGCCGCCGTGACGCTGGACAAGAGTCATAAATGCGTCCATTTCCGCACGGGCGACGGCCTCAACGCCCTGAGTGCCTAGGAACATCACCGGCTTGTCCTGAGCCGGATTTTGCATAGCGTGGCGGGCTTCGGTGGGATCGTACAGCCGGAGGAGGAAAGGGCGCAGCCCGGCCATCGCCTGTTCGCGCATGATCTGCAGTCCGGCTTCGACGGAGGGCAGCTCCAGGGTGTCGTAAAGACGCGTTTGCGGCAGCGGGAATATCTTGAGCTGCACCGAGGTTACTACGCCCAGCGTTCCTTCGGCGCCGATAAATAGCTGGCGTAGATCCGGCCCCATCGCCGCGCGCGGCGAGGCTTTCAGCCGTACCTTTTCACCCGTTGCGAGGATAACCGTATAGGCGGTAATGAGATCTTCAATTCCGCCGTAGTAAGAGGAGAACTGGCCGGTCGCCAGCGTTGATAGCCAGCCGCCGACGCTGGACTGGTACAGCGATTGCGGTGAGTGTCCTAGCGTCCAGCCCATCTGCTGCAGTTCATCTTCCAACTGACCGCCGTTGTAGCCGGCGGAGACTTCGACGGTCAGGTTGGTCGTATTGATTGCGCGCTGATGCGCCATGGCAGTGAGATCGAGGACGATACCGCCCCGCGTGGGTAGCGGCTGTCCGGTGACCGAAGAAGCCAGAGCCCGAGGGGTGACCGGCGTATCGTTCGCCGTCGCCAGCGCGAGCACCTGCTGGATCTGTTGCTCATCGGTGACCTTCACCACAACGTCGGCCTGGTAATCATGGCACCCTAAGCGCCTGAGCTTTGTCGACAGTGGCCATGTATCGTGGCTTGAGGCCTGAAGGGTTTCGCGGTCGCTCAGTACCTGCTGTTCTGGCAATATATTTTTCAAGGCGCTAATGAGATGAGAAATGTCCGGCATACCAACTCCTGCATTGACAATTGTAGAGAACATCCTGGCGGTCTGGCGGAGAAAACGCGCTCAGGGATAATTCATTGACATCGTGTTGATGGCTAATATACGATCAATTTGCAGAAAGCTGCAAATTGCATTTTATTTTTTAGTCAACTTTGTGAAGGAGAGCAAGATGGATTCCCGTACCGGCAAGGCAGTTCGTTTAAGTCGTATTTTGCGCCCGGAAACAGGGCACGCGGTGGTCGTCGCCGCATCCCACGGGGTGATGTCCGGCCCACCGTCGGGGCTGAAAACCCGCAGGGATATTGAAACCGTCTTTGCCCAGCTGCGCGGCGCGGATGGGGTGATGGTTTCGCCGGGGATGATCCCGCTGGTGGATCAGACGTTTATGGGGCGTGACAGGCCGGGGTTTGTGCTACATCTCGACTGGAAAAACCACGCGCGTTCGATTTATACGCCGGGAAAAGATGGCCGCAGCGAAGGCGTGCTGGTGCAGCTGGCAGAAATTAGCGAGGTGGCCGCCAGCGGTATTGATGCAGTGATGACCTATATGTACCTCGGGCAGAAGGATACGGCGCTGGAACAGGCGGAAATTGCGCGCAACGCGCGTATTGTTCGCGAATGTGAACGATACGGTATCGCGGTGATTATCGAACCCCGCTCGGCGCTGGAGGGCATCGATCCCGACGCGCTTAGCGCCGGGGTGATGAGTATGTACTGCCGGATTGCCGCCGATATCGGCGCGGATTTGGTGAAGGCGCTTTGGCCCGGCTCGGTGGAGGATTTTGCTGCGGTAACAAGCACCTGCTATACTCCGGTGCTGCTGGCAGGCGGTGCGGGCGGCGAAGATCCGCAGTCAACGCTGCAGCTGGCAGCCGATGCCATGCAGGCGGGAGCGAAAGGGGTCATGTTTGGACGACGTATTTTCCGCGCGCAGCGGCCGGCCGGCGTGCTTCGCGCGCTAAATGCCGTGGTGCATGAAAACCACAGCGTTGAACGGGCGCTGCGGCTTCTGGAACAGTAAGAGTTGACGGAAACAATGACGGTTATTGCGCACGATGCGAAACAGCTTTCTCCGGTCGCATTTATTGCCCGCACGATTATCACGCTTGGGCTATCCGGCCGTCTGCCGACCACCTCCTGGTTTCAGGAGGTGCTGGATATTGGCTCTGGTACGGTGCAAAAGGCGCTGCAGGAGCTGAAAAAAGATGGCGCGGTCAATCTCGTCTCTCGCGGGCACCAGGGGACATTTGTCGTCTCCTGGGATTTCCCGACGCTCTGGGACGCCGCACGCATGCCGCCGGTGCATATCCTGCTGCCGCCTCGAGGCTCCCTCGAAGCGACGCAGGTGGCCTCCGCGTTTGTACAGCAGTCCGAATGCTGGGGTGTGGTCACCACCGTCGGCTATCTGCGCGGCGCGCGTTCGCGCCTGGCCGCTTTTGAGCATCATGCGGTGGATATTGTTCTGCTCTCTTCCGGTTCTGCACAAATGCTGATGGCGGATACCGCCGAACAGGGCTTCGAACTCTTTGACGTCGGCTACGGAAGCTACTATCGGCCGGGTAGTCTGGTGGTGGTGGAGAAAACCGATGCGGCGTTAGCCCGGCGCCCGCGCGTCGGCATCGATTTTCATTCCAGCGATCATCAGCGGCTGACGCGAGCCCAGTTCCCGGAAGCGGATTATGAGTATGTGGAAGTGGATTTTACCCTGCTGCCGCGTTCCGTTTTTCTCGGCGAAATTGATACCGGCGTCTGGCATCAGCAAGCATCGCTGATTCCGCTGGATAAGGTTGGGTTGAACATCTGTCCGCTGGATAATCCGTCCGCGCAGGCGCTGGCCAAAGAGATTTCCAGCGCGGTACTGGTGGTCCGCTCGTCCTCTCCCGTAGCCCAACTGCTGCATCAGCTCGATCTTCCGCGCCTGCAGCAGCAATCATCTCAGGCGTTCGATAGCCTCAATGACGTTCAGCTGGCGTTTCGTCTGCCCTGAATGGTGCTCAGATAGCGGCGATATCGCAGCCATAAAAAAACGCGCCCTGAAGGCGCGTTTTTTGTTGCCGAAATCTGGCTTAGTGCTTGATGTCGCACTTGAAATCACGCTTGTCGTAGCCGGTGTACAGCTGACGCGGACGGGCAATTTTCATGCCGTCGCTGTGCATTTCGTTCCAGTGGGCAATCCAGCCTACGGTACGTGCCATCGCGAAGATAACGGTAAACATGGAGGACGGAATACCCATCGCTTTCAGGATGATACCGGAGTAGAAATCGACGTTCGGATAGAGTTTCTTCTCGATGAAGTACGGGTCGTTGAGCGCAATGTGCTCAAGCTCCATCGCCACTTCCAGCAGATCGTCTTTGGTGCCCAGCTCTTTCAGCACTTCATGGCAGGTTTCACGCATGACGGTGGCGCGCGGGTCGTAGTTTTTGTACACGCGGTGGCCAAAGCCCATCAGGCGGAAAGAGTCATTTTTATCTTTCGCGCGACGAACGAATTCCGGAATGTGCTCAACGGAGCTGATCTCTTCCAGCATCTTCAGCGCCGCTTCGTTCGCGCCGCCGTGCGCCGGTCCCCACAGGGAGGCGATGCCCGCAGCGATACAGGCGAACGGGTTCGCGCCTGAGGAGCCTGCGGTACGGACGGTTGAGGTTGAAGCGTTCTGCTCGTGGTCAGCGTGCAGGATCAGAATACGGTCCATGGCGCGTTCCAGTACCGGATTAACCTCGTAGGTTTCACACGGCGTGGAGAACATCATATTCAGGAAGTTACCCGCGTAGGAGAGGTCGTTGCGCGGATAAACAAAAGGCTGGCCGATTGAATATTTGTAACACATCGCTGCCATTGTCGGCATTTTGGACAGCAGGCGGAACGCCGCGATATCACGGTGGCGTGGATTATTCACGTCCAGGGAGTCGTGATAGAACGCAGCCAGCGCGCCGGTAATACCGCACATCACCGCCATCGGGTGCGAGTCGCGACGAAACGCGTGGAACAGACGGGTAATCTGCTCGTGGATCATGGTGTGGCGGGTAACGGTGGTTTTGAACTCTTCGTACTGGGCCTGATTCGGCTTTTCGCCGTTCAGCAGGATGTAGCAGACTTCAAGGTAGTTGGACTCGGTCGCTAACTGATCGATCGGGAAACCACGGTGGAGCAGAATACCTTCATCACCGTCGATAAAGGTGATTTTAGATTCACACGATGCGGTTGAAGTGAAACCAGGGTCAAAGGTAAATACGCCTTTTGAACCAAGACTACGAATATCAATAACATCCTGGCCTAGCGTGCCTTTTAGCACATCCAGTTCGATAGCAGTATCACCACCTAGGGTGATTTTTGCTTTTGCATCAGACATTTATGGTCTCCTTAGCGCCTTTATTGCTTAAGACTGCCGGGGGGGATTTGCCTTCGGCTCGTGCCTGATTACGTTACCAGTTTGTTATGTTGCACACAGCTCTGCGACAGCGGAATTGGCAGGGTACAGAGCAAAGGCGCTTGATGGAACGTTTTCAGTTTACGACGAAATAACAGCAAATCAGCGTTTTAGCAGCCCGAATTTAAAAATCGTTATACCACTAATAACCGTCCTGATTACATTGGTCAATACCGTCACACTGTTGCATAACTTATTCTCAGGTGAAAGAGTGACCCCATAACTTTTGAGCATTATTGCATTTATCTGGTAATGGTTGTAACAAGAATGTTTAATATTTGTCAAATCAGGTGATTAAATTTTAAAATAATGTTGTTATCGTGACTTTGATCACTGTTCGGGACAAAACCCGACAAACTATATGTAGGTTAATTGTAATGATTTTGTGAACGGCCTATACTGCCGCCAGGTCTCCGGAACACCCTGCAATCCCGAGCCACCCAGCGTTGTTTGGTCACGTTTTCGCTCCTGAAAAGGAGTTTATTCATGACTACAGGTTATAGAAAGGACGCTGTCTGACCCGCAAGCAGACCGGAGGAAGGAAACAATAAGAACAGCATGTGGGCGTTATTCATGGTAAGAAATGTGAAAAAACAAAGACCTGTCAATCTGGATCTGCAAACGATCCGGTTCCCAATCACGGCGATAGCGTCCATTCTCCATCGCGTATCCGGTGTGATCACCTTCGTGGCGGTCGGGATTCTGCTTTGGCTGCTGGGCACCAGCCTTTCCTCTCCTGAAGGTTTCCTCACTGCGGCATCCATTATGGATAGCTTCTTCGTGAAATTCATTATGTGGGGCATTCTGACCGCATTGGCTTATCACGCCGTGGTCGGTATCCGCCACCTGATGATGGACTTTGGCTACCTGGAAGAAACCCTCGAAGTAGGGACACGCTCCGCCAAGATTTCTTTTGTTATTACTGTCGTGCTTTCACTTCTCGCAGGAGTCCTCGTATGGTAAGCAACGCCTCAGCACTGGGACGCAACGGCGTACATGACTTCATTCTGGTTCGTGCCACCGCTATCGTTCTGACCCTCTACATCATCTATATGGTCGGCTTTTTTGCCACCACGGGTGAAATCTCATGGGAAGTCTGGACGGGTTTTTTCTCCTCCGCGTTCACTAAAGTCTTCACCCTGTTGGCCCTCGTCTCCATCCTGATCCACGCCTGGATCGGTATGTGGCAGGTACTGACAGACTACGTTAAACCACTGGCTGTGCGCCTGGTTCTGCAACTGCTTATCGTTGTTGCGCTGGTGGCTTACGTTCTTTATGGATTTGTTGTGGTGTGGGGTGTGTAATGAAATTGCCTGTCAGAGAATTTGATGCTGTTGTGATTGGTGCCGGTGGCGCAGGTATGCGCGCGGCGCTGCAGATTTCCCAGAGCGGCCAGTCCTGTGCGCTGCTCTCCAAAGTGTTCCCTACTCGTTCCCATACCGTTTCCGCGCAGGGTGGCATCACCGTTGCGCTCGGTAATACCCATGAAGATAACTGGGAATGGCACATGTACGACACCGTTAAAGGGTCGGACTACATTGGCGATCAGGACGCCATCGAATATATGTGCAAAACCGGTCCGGAAGCGATTCTCGAACTGGATCATATGGGCCTGCCGTTCTCGCGTCTCGAAGATGGCACCATTTATCAACGTCCGTTTGGCGGCCAGTCGAAAAACTTCGGCGGCGAGCAGGCGGCACGTACCGCGGCGGCAGCTGACCGTACCGGCCACGCCCTGCTGCATACGCTGTATCAGCAAAACCTGAAAAACCACACCACTATCTTCTCCGAATGGTACGCGCTGGATCTGGTGAAAAACGCCGACGGTGCCATCGTTGGCTGTACCGCGCTGTGTATCGAAACCGGTGAAGTGGTGTACTTCAAGGCCCGCGCAACCGTGCTGGCTACCGGTGGTGCAGGTCGTATTTATCAATCCACCACTAACGCCCACATCAATACCGGTGACGGCGTTGGGATGGCGATCCGCGCCGGCGTGCCGGTGCAGGATATGGAAATGTGGCAGTTCCACCCAACCGGTATCGCCGGGGCAGGGGTTCTGGTCACCGAAGGCTGCCGCGGTGAAGGCGGCTATCTGCTGAATAAACACGGCGAGCGCTTCATGGAGCGCTATGCGCCGAATGCGAAAGACCTGGCGGGTCGTGACGTGGTGGCGCGTTCCATCATGATCGAAATCCGCGAAGGTCGCGGCTGCGACGGTCCGTGGGGCCCGCACGCCAAGCTCAAGCTTGACCACCTGGGTAAAGAGGTTCTCGAATCCCGCCTGCCGGGTATCCTCGAACTGTCCCGCACCTTTGCGCACGTTGACCCGGTGAAAGAGCCGATTCCGGTTATCCCAACCTGCCACTACATGATGGGCGGTATTCCGACCCGCGTAAGCGGCCAGGCGCTGACCGTTAATGAGCAGGGCGAAGATGTGGTTATTCCTGGGCTGTTCGCCGTCGGTGAAATCGCCTGCGTATCGGTCCACGGCGCTAACCGCCTGGGCGGCAACTCGCTGCTTGACCTGGTGGTGTTCGGCCGCGCGGTCGGCGTGCATCTGCAGGAATCTATCGCCGAACAGGGCGATCTGCGCGACGCTACGGAAGAAGAGATCGACGCTTCCCTGGCGCGCCTCAACCGCTGGAACGGCAACCGTAACGGTGAAGACCCGGCCGAGATCCGCAAAGCGCTGCAGGAATGTATGCAGCACAACTTCTCGGTGTTCCGCGAAGGTGATGCGATGGCAAAAGGGCTTGAGCAGCTGAAGGCGATCCGCGAGCGTCTGAAAAATGCGCGTCTGGACGATACCTCCAGCGAGTTCAACACCCAGCGCGTCGAGTGCCTGGAGCTGGATAACCTGATGGAAACTGCTTACGCCACCGCGGTGTCGGCAAACTTCCGTACCGAAAGCCGTGGCGCGCATAGCCGCTTCGACTTCCCGGAACGTGACGATGAAAACTGGCTGTGCCATTCCCTGTACCTGCCAGAGTCGGAAGCGATGACGCGTCGTAGCGTCAACATGCAACCGAAACTGCGCCCGGCATTCCCGCCGAAGATTCGTACTTATTAATGCGGAGACAGGAAAATGAAACTCGAGTTTTCAATTTATCGTTATAACCCGGACGTTGACGATGCTCCGCATATGCAGGATTACACCCTGGAAGCGGAAGAAGGTCGCGACATGATGCTGCTTGATGCGCTGATGCAGCTGAAGGAAAAAGACCCGTCGCTCTCATTTCGTCGTTCCTGCCGTGAAGGGGTCTGTGGCTCCGACGGTCTGAACATGAATGGTAAAAACGGTCTGGCGTGCATCACGCCGATCTCCGCGCTGAATCAGCCGGGCAAGAAAATTGTTATCCGTCCGCTGCCAGGTTTACCGGTTATCCGCGATTTGGTTGTAGACATGGGGCAATTCTATGCACAATATGAGAAGATTAAGCCTTACTTGTTGAATAATGGGCAAAATCCTCCGGCTCGTGAGCATCTGCAGTCGCCGGCACAGCGTGAGAAACTCGACGGGCTGTACGAGTGTATTCTGTGCGCATGTTGTTCAACGTCCTGCCCGTCGTTCTGGTGGAATCCGGACAAATTTGTCGGCCCGGCGGGCTTACTGGCGGCGTATCGCTTCCTGATCGACAGCCGCGATACCGAAACCGACAGCCGCCTGGAAGGGTTAAGCGATGCTTTCAGCGTATTCCGCTGTCATAGCATTATGAACTGCGTCAGTGTTTGTCCTAAGGGATTGAACCCGACGCGCGCCATCGGCCATATTAAGTCGATGCTGCTGCAGCGCAGTGCGTAAGTAACCCGGTCTGTCCCGGATGGCGCTATCGCTTATCCGGGCTACCCGAAGCAGTAGCCCCGGCAGCGTTTGTGCCGCCGGGAAATGAATACCCTAAATAATTCGAGTTACAGGAAGGCGGCGACGCCGCGAATCCCCAGGAGCTTACTCAAGTAAGTGACTGGGGTGAGTGAGGAAAGCCAACGCACATGTAACTTGAAGTATGAAGGGAATGGCAGGAAATCTTTAAAAACCGCCAAATATGTACCAGTAATCAAGGCGTTCAGAGCGAGGTAAGGCGGCAACTGAACGCATCCTCGGGAGCATAGTGAACTATGTGACCGGGGTAAGTGAAGGCAGCTAACGCAACCGCAGCCTGAACGCCGAAGATTAATGGCAGTTTTTAAAGGTTCCTTAGCGGACGCAGAAGCCACAACTCGTCCGTAATGAGTGAACCCCGGCACGTACAATCCATGTGCGTGGTAGTTTCTACGGCGAAATAAGCATATAAATGCTTAAGGGATCACGATGCAGAACGGCGCAATGAAAGCCTGGCTGGACTCTTCTTACCTCTCTGGTTCGAACCAGAGCTGGATAGAACAGCTCTATGAAGACTTCTTAACCGATCCTGACTCTGTTGACGCCAACTGGCGTTCTATGTTCCAGCAGTTACCTGGCACCGGAGTCAAACCGGATCAATTTCATTCCAAAACGCGTGATTATTTCCGTCGATTGGCGAAGGATGCCTCACGTTACACTTCTTCGATTTCCGACCCTGACACCAATGTGAAGCAGGTTAAAGTCCTGCAGCTCATCAACGCCTATCGCTTCCGCGGTCACCAGCATGCGAATCTCGATCCGCTGGGACTGTGGAAACAGGATAGAGTGGCGGATTTAGACCCGGCATACCACGATTTGACCGAGGCCGATTTCCAGGAAAGTTATAACGTAGGTTCCTTTGCCATCGGGAAAGATACGATGAAGCTGGGCGAGCTGCTGTCAGCGCTCAAACAGACCTACTGCGGCGCTATCGGCGCGGAATACATGCATATCACCTCTACCGAAGAGAAGCGCTGGATCCAGCAGCGTATTGAATCGGTAGCAGGGAAAGCCAGCTTTACCGCTGAAGAGAAAAAACGCTTCCTAAGCGAACTGACCGCCGCTGAAGGTCTGGAACGCTACCTCGGCGCGAAATTCCCGGGTGCGAAACGCTTCTCGCTGGAAGGCGGCGATGCGCTGATCCCGATGCTCAAAGAGATGATCCGCCACGCTGGCAAAAGCGGCACCCGCGAAGTGGTGCTGGGCATGGCGCACCGCGGCCGTCTGAACGTGCTGGTCAACGTCCTCGGTAAAAAGCCGCAGGATCTGTTTGACGAGTTCGCCGGCAAGCATAAAGAACACCTTGGCACCGGCGATGTGAAGTACCACATGGGCTTCTCTTCCGATATGGAAACCGAAGGCGGTCTGGTGCACCTGGCGCTGGCGTTTAACCCGTCGCACCTCGAAATCGTCAGCCCGGTGGTTATCGGTTCCGTGCGCGCCCGTCTGGATCGTCTGGACGAGCCAAGCAGCAATAAAGTGCTGCCGATTACCATTCACGGCGACGCCGCGATCACCGGTCAGGGCGTAGTTCAGGAAACCCTGAACATGTCGAAAGCCCGCGGTTACGAAGTGGGCGGTACCGTACGTATTGTTATCAACAACCAGGTGGGCTTCACCACCTCGAACCCGCTGGACGCGCGCTCTACGCCGTACTGCACCGATATCGGTAAGATGGTTCAGGCGCCTATCTTCCACGTTAACGCGGATGACCCGGAAGCCGTGGCTTTCGTTACCCGCCTGGCGCTGGATTTCCGCAATACCTTCAAACGCGATGTTCTGATCGACCTGGTGTGCTACCGCCGTCACGGCCATAACGAAGCCGACGAGCCGAGCGCAACCCAGCCGCTGATGTATCAGAAAATCAAAAAGCATCCGACTCCGCGCAAAATCTATGCTGACAAACTCGAGCAGGACAAAGTTTCGACGCTGGAAGATGCAACCGAGCAGGTCAACCTCTACCGCGACGCGCTGGATGCCGGCGAATGCGTGGTAGAAGAGTGGCGCCCGATGAACCTGCACTCCTTTACCTGGTCGCCGTACCTCAACCACGAGTGGGATGAGAGCTACCCGAGCAAGGTAGAGATGAAGCGCCTGCAGGAACTGGCTAAGCGCATCAGCACCGTGCCTGAAAGCATTGAAATGCAGTCTCGCGTCGCCAAAATTTACGGCGATCGTCAGGCGATGGCGGCCGGCGAGAAGCTGTTTGACTGGGGCGGGGCGGAAAACCTGGCCTACGCGACGCTGGTCGATGAAGGCATTCCGATTCGTCTGTCCGGTGAGGACTCCGGTCGCGGCACCTTCTTCCACCGCCACTCGGTTATTCATAACCAGGTGAACGGCTCAACCTATATTCCGCTGCAGCACGTGCACAACGGCCAGGAGCATTTCAAAGTCTGGGACTCCGTGCTCTCTGAAGAAGCGGTACTGGCGTTTGAATACGGCTATGCCACCGCTGAGCCGCGCACTCTGACTATCTGGGAAGCACAGTTCGGCGACTTCGCCAACGGCGCCCAGGTTGTTATTGACCAGTTCATCAGCTCCGGCGAGCAGAAATGGGGCCGGATGTGTGGCCTGGTGATGCTGCTGCCGCACGGCTACGAAGGTCAGGGCCCGGAGCACTCCTCCGCGCGTCTGGAGCGCTATCTGCAGCTCTGCGCCGAGCAGAACATGCAGGTTTGCGTCCCGTCTACCCCGGCACAGGTTTACCACATGCTGCGTCGTCAGGCGCTGCGCGGTATGCGCCGTCCGCTGGTGGTGATGTCACCGAAGTCGCTGCTGCGCCACCCGCTGGCGGTGTCCAGCCTCGACGAACTGGCAAACGGCACCTTCCTGCCGGCGATTGGCGAAGTGGACGACCTCGACCCGAAAGCCGTGAAGCGCGTTGTACTGTGCTCTGGTAAAGTTTATTACGACCTGCTGGAGCAGCGTCGTAAGAACGACCAAAAAGATGTCGCTATCGTGCGCGTAGAGCAGCTCTATCCGTTCCCGCATCAGGCGGTACAGGAAGCGCTGAAGCCTTATGCGCAGGTGCATGATTTTGTCTGGTGTCAGGAAGAACCGCTCAACCAGGGCGCGTGGTACTGCAGCCAGCATCACTTCCGCGAAGTGATTCCGTTTGGGGCCTCTCTGCGTTATGCAGGCCGCCCGGCCTCCGCCTCTCCGGCGGTAGGATATATGTCCGTTCACCAGAAACAGCAACAAGATCTGGTCAATGACGCGCTGAACGTCGATTAATTAAAGGATACATAATGAGTAGCGTAGATATTCTGGTTCCCGACCTGCCTGAGTCCGTAGCTGACGCGACCGTTGCGACCTGGCATAAAAAACCGGGCGATAGCGTCCAGCGTGATGAAGTGCTGGTGGAAATCGAAACTGACAAAGTGGTACTGGAAGTACCGGCATCAGCGGACGGCATTCTGGAAGCAGTGCTGGAAGACGAAGGCGCAACCGTGCTTTCTCGTCAAATTCTGGGCCGCCTGCGTGAAGGCAACAGCGCGGGCAAAGAGTCCGGTGCGAAGGCCGATGCGAAAGAGTCCACCCCGGCTCAGCGTCAGCAGGCTTCTCTGGAAGAGCAGAGCAACGATGCGCTCAGCCCGGCGATCCGTCGCCTGCTGGCTGAACATAGCCTCGATGCGAGCGCGATCAAAGGCTCCGGCGTTGGCGGCCGTCTGACCCGTGAAGATGTTGAAAAACATCTGGCGGCAGCGCCGGCTAAAGCGGAAACCAAGGCGCCGGCTGCGGCCACAGCTCCGGTTGCTCAACTGGGCCACCGCTCTGAAAAACGCGTTCCGATGACCCGCCTGCGCAAACGCGTAGCCGAGCGTCTGCTGGAAGCGAAAAACTCTACCGCCATGCTGACGACCTTCAACGAAGTCAACATGAAGCCGATTATGGACCTGCGTAAGCAGTACGGCGACGCGTTCGAAAAACGTCACGGCATCCGCCTGGGCTTTATGTCCTTCTACGTGAAAGCGGTCGTGGAAGCGCTGAAGCGCTATCCGGAAGTGAACGCCTCCATCGATGGCGACGACGTGGTTTATCACAACTACTTCGACGTCAGCATGGCCGTATCGACGCCGCGTGGCCTGGTAACGCCGGTTCTGCGCGATGTGGATCTGCTGGGTATGGCGGATATCGAAAAGAATATTAAAGAGCTGGCACTGAAAGGCCGCGACGGCAAGCTGACCGTAGACGATCTGATCGGCGGTAACTTCACCATTACCAACGGCGGCGTCTTCGGGTCTCTGATGTCTACGCCAATCATCAACCCACCGCAGAGCGCAATTCTGGGTATGCATGCTATTAAAGATCGTCCGATGGCGGTCAATGGCAAGGTAGAAATTCTGCCGATGATGTACCTCGCGCTCTCCTACGACCACCGTCTGATCGATGGACGTGAATCGGTAGGCTTCCTGGTAGCGATTAAAGAGCTGCTGGAAGACCCGACTCGTCTGCTGCTGGACGTGTAGCGATCATGGCCCGGCAGCGTTCAGCGTGCCGGGCCAATAAAAACATCATCAGCGCTGTAAACCGCGATTTATCGCCTTACAGACTCAATGATAACGATTACCTGAAGGATGGACTGAACACATGAACTTACATGAATATCAGGCAAAACAACTGTTTGCCCGCTATGGCTTACCGGCGCCGGTGGGTTATGCCTGTACTACTCCGCGCGAAGCAGAAGAAGCCGCTTCAAAAATCGGTGCGGGTCCGTGGGTAGTGAAATGTCAGGTTCACGCTGGCGGCCGCGGTAAAGCGGGCGGTGTGAAAGTAGTTAACAGCAAAGAAGACATTCGCGCATTTGCTGAACATTGGCTGGGCAAGCGCCTGGTGACCTACCAGACGGATGCGCACGGCCAGCCGGTTAACCAAATCCTGGTTGAAGCGGCGACCGATATCGCCAAAGAGCTCTATCTTGGCGCCGTGGTTGACCGTAGCTCCCGTCGCGTTGTGTTCATGGCTTCCACCGAAGGCGGCGTGGAAATCGAAAAAGTGGCGGAAGAGACGCCGCACCTGATCCACAAAATTGCTATCGATCCGCTGGCGGGCCCGATGCCTTACCAGGGCCGTGAGCTGGCGTTCAAACTGGGTCTGGAAGGTAAGCAGGTTCAGCAGTTCACCAAAATCTTCATGGGCCTGGCGAACATTTTCCTGGAGCGCGATCTGGCGCTGATCGAAATCAACCCGCTGGTTATCACCAAACAGGGCGACCTGATCTGCCTCGACGGCAAGCTGGGCGCTGATGGCAACGCCCTGTTCCGTCAGCCGGACCTGCGTGAAATGCGCGACCAGTCTCAGGAAGATCCGCGTGAAGCCCAGGCTGCACAGTGGGAGCTGAACTACGTTGCGCTGGACGGCAACATCGGCTGTATGGTTAACGGCGCAGGCCTGGCGATGGGTACCATGGACATCGTTAAGCTGCACGGCGGCGAACCGGCTAACTTCCTTGACGTTGGCGGCGGCGCAACCAAAGAGCGCGTTACCGAAGCGTTCAAAATCATCCTTTCCGACAGCAATGTTAAAGCCGTACTGGTTAACATCTTCGGCGGTATCGTGCGTTGCGACCTGATCGCTGACGGCATTATCGGCGCGGTAGAGGAAGTGGGTGTTAACGTTCCGGTGGTCGTTCGTCTGGAAGGTAACAACGCCGAACTGGGCGCGAAGAAACTGGCTGACAGCGGCCTGAATATTATTGCAGCGAAAAGTCTGACGGACGCAGCGCAGCAGGTTGTTGCTGCAGTGGAGGGGAAATAATGTCCATTTTAATTGATAAAAACACCAAGGTTATCTGCCAGGGCTTCACCGGTAGCCAGGGGACTTTCCACTCCGAACAGGCGATCGCTTACGGTACGCAAATGGTCGGCGGCGTGACGCCGGGCAAAGGCGGCACCACGCATCTGGGCCTGCCGGTGTTCAACACCGTGCGCGAAGCCGTTGACGCAACCGGCGCAACCGCGACCGTTATCTATGTACCGGCTCCGTTCTGCAAAGACTCCATTCTGGAAGCTATCGATGCGGGCATTAAGCTGATCATCACCATCACCGAAGGTATCCCGACGCTGGATATGCTGACCGTGAAGGTGAAGCTTGATGAAGCCGGCGTGCGCATGATCGGCCCTAACTGCCCGGGCGTTATCACCCCAGGCGCATGCAAAATCGGCATCATGCCGGGCCACATTCATCAGCCGGGTAAAGTGGGCATCGTTTCCCGTTCCGGTACGCTGACCTATGAAGCGGTTAAGCAGACTACTGACTACGGCTTCGGCCAGTCTACCTGCGTCGGTATCGGCGGTGACCCGATCCCGGGTTCTAACTTCATCGATATCCTGAAGCTGTTCCAGGAAGATCCGCAGACCGAAGCGATCGTGATGATCGGTGAGATCGGCGGCAGCGCTGAAGAAGAAGCGGCAGCCTACATCAAAGAGCACGTGACCAAGCCGGTAGTGGGTTATATCGCCGGTGTGACCGCGCCGAAAGGCAAGCGTATGGGCCACGCTGGCGCCATCATCGCCGGCGGTAAAGGCACGGCTGACGAGAAGTTTGCTGCCCTGGAAGCGGCCGGTGTGAAAACCGTCCGTAGCCTGGCAGACATCGGCGAAGCGCTGAAATCTATCATTAAGTAAATGTAATAAAACGGCCCCTGCTATTTGATGCTTGCTATTGAATAGACCGGGGCCGGTCCAGTTTCGACATGGTTGGCCACCTTCCGGTGGCCTTTTTTATGCCGCTCCCGCTGATATTTCCGATCTTTTCCGTTGCGCCGACTACGGTGCTCAATAACGCCCGTGACTCGGGCCGTTTTTTTACGCGCTCTCCTCAGGAGCATCGACTATCAATGCAGGACCACCTGAAGGTTTAATAACCTCATTTAAATCAATGTTAATCAAGGGGTTACTTTCATTTCGTTTACAGGGTAAGGGCTATGAACAGCGGCTTAAATAAGCCCGAGTTTATATTTACACGCGGACTGTTATTTTTATCGTCGATGTAAAATAACTATTTAATGACGTTATTAAATCGTTTTTAAATTAATTCTCAACGGGTATAAAACAATGCCTGGGCGAGGGCGGTTTTCTGCATATGTTTTTTTAAACGCCGGAGGTGATGGCGGAACCCTTTGTTATATATTTATTTTTTGTAGGGCGGGAGAGGGGAGGGCTGACCAGCATTGAGCATTATTCTTACGCCGTCAGCGTTGTGGCGCGAGGCATGGCCAGAACTTCGTGGCGGTAGCGGAGCGGCATCCCTGCTTCGTTGATTGTGGGATAGTTCCCCAGCTGTGTTAAGTGTTGGTAAAAACAATGATAAATAAAATAAGTTGAAAATAAACGGGTAATAACTTGATAAAAAAAATCCGTGAGCTACGCGACATTATTTGCCGATAGTCTCTCGTCCCGGCATTGTTCCTTCAGCTTAAAAGAGGATCCGGCTTTAAATAAATCGACTATCATTTCCAGTAACTGATGACACCTTCGCAAAACATATCCTTAACCTATCGTTTACTAGCGTTGCACATAGTAAACATAATTAACATTCAAAATGAAAATTGATTTAAATCAATGTTTAACTGTTGGAAAAAAATGAGAAATGGAGTTAAATTGTCGCCGATCAAATTGGCCGAAAACCGGTATTTTCGCTATAAATTGATCGCTGTCGAAAAGCGCAAATTTATCTCAATAAAAACCTATTTATTGTAAGGGATTTGCAGCGTAATATAACCACGGGATCAATTTGGGTGTTTTTTTAACATGTTTGTAACTTTTCTCCATTACCGTTTCCTCTCCGGAAGAAAGGGTACGGCGAAAGGGCGCAAATAAATTTGTATTGGGGCATGTGTGTGACCCTTTCTAACGGGGTTCACTCTCGGAGTCTTCATGCGATGAGCAAGGAGTCATGATGTTAGATATAGTCGAACTGTCGCGCTTACAGTTTGCCTTGACCGCGATGTACCACTTCCTTTTTGTGCCACTGACGCTCGGTATGGCGTTCCTGCTGGCCATCATGGAAACGGTTTACGTCCTTTCCGGCAAACAGATTTATAAAGATATGACCAAATTCTGGGGCAAGTTGTTTGGTATCAACTTTGCGCTGGGTGTAGCAACCGGTTTGACCATGGAGTTCCAGTTCGGGACAAACTGGTCTTATTACTCGCACTACGTGGGCGATATCTTCGGTGCGCCGCTGGCCATTGAAGGGCTGATGGCCTTCTTCCTCGAATCTACCTTTGTCGGTCTGTTCTTCTTCGGCTGGGATCGTCTGGGCAAAGTACAGCACATGGCGGTGACCTGGCTGGTGGCTCTGGGGTCCAACCTTTCCGCACTGTGGATCCTCGTTGCTAACGGCTGGATGCAAAACCCGATCGCCTCGGACTTCAACTTCGAAACCATGCGTATGGAGATGGTCAGCTTCTCCGAGCTGGTGCTGAACCCGGTAGCTCAGGTGAAGTTTGTCCACACCGTCGCCTCTGGTTACGTCTGCGGCGCGATGTTCGTTCTGGGCATCAGCTCCTACTATATGCTGCGCGGTCGCGACTTCGCCTTCGCTAAACGCTCCTTTGCCATCGCGGCAAGCTTCGGTATGGCCGCTATTCTCTCCGTTATCGTTCTCGGTGATGAGTCCGGTTACGAAATGGGCGACGTGCAGAAGACCAAACTCGCGGCTATCGAAGCCGAATGGGAAACTCAGCCGGCACCGGCCGCCTTCACCCTGTTTGGTATTCCCGATCAGGATGCGCAAAAAAACCGCTTCGCGATTCAAATTCCGTATGCGTTGGGGATTATTGCCACCCGCTCCGTGGATAAGCAGGTTACCGGTCTGAAAGAGCTGCTCGTTCAGCACGAAGCGCGTATCCGCAACGGCATGAAAGCCTACACCCTGCTTGAAGAGCTGCGCGCCGGTTCGAAAGATCAGGCCGTTCGCGACCAATTCAACAGCGTCAAGAAAGACCTTGGCTACGGGCTGCTGTTGAAACGCTATACGCCTAACGTCTCCGACGCGACGGAAGCTCAGATTGCGCTGGCAACGAAGGACTCGATCCCTCGCGTGGCTCCGCTGTACTTTGCCTTCCGTATCATGGTTGCCTGCGGCATCCTGATGCTGGGTATCATTGCGGCCTCCTTCTGGACGGTTATCCGTAATCAGGTTGGCGAGAAAAAATGGCTGCTGCGCATCGCGCTTTACGCGATTCCTCTGCCGTGGATTGCCATCGAATCCGGCTGGTTCGTTGCTGAATATGGCCGTCAGCCGTGGGCGATAGGTGAGGTCTTGCCGACCGCGGTGGCGAACTCCTCGCTGACCGCCGCTGACCTGATCTTCTCGATGTTGCTGATTTGCGGTCTGTACACCCTGTTCCTGGTGGCGGAGCTGTACCTGATGTTCAAATTCGCACGCCGTGGCCCAAGCAGCCTGAAAACCGGTCGCTACCATTTTGAGCAGTCTTCCGCGACTACTCAGCCGGCACGCTAAGACAGGAGTCGTCAAATGATCGATTATGAAGTATTGCGTTTAATCTGGTGGCTGCTGATCGGCATTCTGCTGATTGGTTTTGCCGTCACCGATGGCTTCGACATGGGGGTGGGCATGCTCACCCGCTTCCTCGGTCGTAACGACACCGAGCGTCGAATCATGATCAACTCCATTGCTCCACACTGGGACGGAAACCAGGTATGGCTGATTACCGCGGGCGGCGCGCTGTTTGCCGCCTGGCCGACGGTCTATGCCGCGGCGTTTTCCGGCTTCTATGTGGCAATGATTCTGGTGCTGGCGTCTCTGTTCTTCCGTCCGGTTGGTTTCGACTACCGCTCGAAGATTGAGGACACCCGCTGGCGTAACATGTGGGACTGGGGCATCTTCATCGGTAGCTTCGTGCCGCCGCTGGTGATCGGCGTGGCGTTCGGTAACCTGCTGCAGGGCGTGCCGTTCCACATGGATGAATACATGCGCCTGTACTACACGGGTAACTTCTTCCAGCTGCTGAATCCGTTTGGCCTGCTGGCCGGCGTAGTGAGCGTGGCGATGATCCTGACCCAGGGCGCGACCTATCTGCAGATGCGTACCGTCGGTGAACTGCACCTGCGCGCTCGCGTCACCTCACAGGTTGCGGCACTGGTCACGCTGGTCTGCTTCCTGCTGGCGGGCGTTTGGGTGGTCTACGGTATCGATGGTTACGTGGTGACCTCGGTTATCGACCGTGCGGCGCCGTCTAACCCGCTGACCAAAGAAGTGGCGCGTCAGGCCGGCGCGTGGATGGTTAACTTCAACAACATGCCGTCGCTGTGGGCAATCCCTGCGCTGGGCGTCGTGCTGCCGCTGTTGACTATTCTGACCTCACGTCTGGAGAAGGGCGCCCTGGCGTTTGTCTCTTCCTCCATTACCCTGGCGTGTATCATCCTGACTGCGGGTATCGCTATGTTCCCGTTCATCATGCCGTCCAGCACGATGATGAACGTTAGCCTGACCATGTGGGATGCGACCTCCAGCCAGCTGACGCTGAACCTGATGACCTATGTGGCGATTGTCTTCGTGCCGATTATTCTGGGCTACACCAGCTGGTGTTACTGGAAAATGTTTGGCCGCATCACCAGAGAAGACATCGAAAAGAACACCCACTCGCTGTACTAAGGTAAGGAGCTATATATATGTGGTATTTCGCATGGATTTTGGGAACGCTTCTTGCCTGTGCTTTTGGGGTTATCACCGCGCTGGCGCTTGAGCACGTGGAAGCCACCAAAGCAGGTAAAGAAGAACACTGATGATAGTTATCGCAACGCGATATACGAAATCAGTCGGGTTGCATCGAGGCGGCAAGCCAGGGAATCCCCGGGAGCTTACGGAGGTAAGCGACTGGGGTAAGCGGGCGCAGCCAACAAGGAGGCAACACGAATGATAAAATATATCTATGCGATAATGGATAAGCGCCCGCTCAGGGCGCTTTCTCTGGTGATGGCGCTGCTGCTGGCGGGCTGCATTTTCTGGGATCCGTCGCGCTTTGCGGCGAAAACCAGCGAGCTTGAAATCTGGCATGGTTTCCTGCTGATGTGGGCCGTTTGTGCCGGCGTTATCCACGGCGTGGGCTTTCGTCCGCGCGCCGTTTACTGGCAGGGGATTTTCTGTCCACTTATCGCTGATATTGTCCTCATTACCGGGCTTTTCTTTTTCTTCTTTTGAACGATAAAAGTATAAGAGAACTCTGGTAACCTCATGGGCTTGCATAAGCCCATAAAAATTTACTCGCCGTTTACTTTCTCCCATTCCAAACCACGATTCCCGCGCGTATAGTAGCGAAGTTTGAAAGCACTAATCTTTTTTTGCATTACCGGGATGTAAAGTGAACACAACGCGATATACAACGGCATTCTCAATGCATCGCGGCGGCAGGTACGCAACTCACCGGGAGCTTACAAGAGTAAGTGACTGGCGTGAGCGGACGAAGCCAACAAAGAGGCAGCAGGAATGAATAAGTATATGTTTCGATGGCCGGTTCGGGTCTACTACGAAGATACCGATGCCGGTGGTGTGGTTTACCACGCCAGCTACGTCGCTTTTTATGAAAGAGCACGTACGGAGATGCTGCGCCACCATCACTTCAGTCAGCAGGTTTTGTTGGCTGAGCGAGTTGCCTTCGTGGTTCGCAAAATGACGCTTGAATATTTTGCGCCCGCCAGACTCGACGACATGCTCGAAATCCAGACGGAAATATCTTCGATGCGAGGCACCTCTTTGGTCTTCACGCAGCGAATCGTCAACGCCGAGAATACAGTGTTAAACGAAGCTGAGGTTCTCATTGTGTGCGTTGATCCACTCTTAATGAAGCCTCGTGCGCTTCCCAAGTCTATTGTCGCGGAGTTTAAGCAGTGACTGACATGAATATCCTTGATTTGTTCCTGAAGGCCAGCCTTCTGGTTAAACTTATCATGTTGATTTTGATTGGTTTTTCTATCGCTTCCTGGGCTATCATTATTCAGAGAACGCGTATCCTCAATACCGCAACCCGCGAGGCTGAGGCCTTTGAAGACAAGTTCTGGTCGGGTATTGAGCTTTCTCGCCTGTATCAGGAAAGCCAGGGGCGTCGCGATAACCTGGCCGGTTCGGAACAGATTTTCTATAGTGGTTTCAAAGAGTTTGCCCGCCTGCATCGCGCAAACAACCATGCGCCAGAGGCGGTGGTTGAAGGGGCGTCGCGCGCCATGCGTATCTCCATGAACCGCGAGCTGGAAACCCTGGAAACGCATATCCCGTTCCTCGGAACCGTCGGCTCCATCAGCCCATATATCGGCCTGTTTGGTACCGTTTGGGGGATTATGCACGCCTTTATCGCCCTCGGGGCGGTGAAACAGGCGACTCTGCAGATGGTTGCGCCGGGTATCGCCGAAGCGCTTATCGCCACGGCAATCGGTCTGTTTGCCGCAATCCCGGCGGTAATGGCCTACAACCGTTTGAACCAGCGGGTGAACAAACTTGAACTGAACTACGACAACTTTATGGAAGAGTTCACCGCGATTCTGCACCGTCAGGCGTTTACCAGCAGCGAAAGCAATAAGGGGTAAGCCATGGCCAGAGCACGTGGACGCGGACGTCGCGAACTGAAGTCCGAGATCAACATCGTTCCGCTGCTGGATGTCTTGTTGGTGCTGCTGCTGATCTTTATGGCAACAGCGCCGATCATTACGCAGAGCGTAGAGGTCGACCTGCCGGATGCTACCGAATCGCAGGCGGTTAAAAGCAACGACGAACCGCCGGTGATCGTTGAAGTTTCCGGCGTCGGGCAGTACAGCGTGAAAGTTGGCCAGGAAACGCTGTCGCAGCTGCCGCCGGAGCAGGTTATTGCCGAAGCGAAGCGCCGACTCGAGGCCAATGAGAAAACGGTGTTCCTGATCGGCGGTGCGAAGGACGTACCTTACGATGAAATTATTAAAGCGCTTAACCTGTTGCATAGCGCAGGGGTTAAATCGGTTGGCTTAATGACCAAGCCTATTTAATCGCTTCAGATATGTGCGCCCGCAGGACGCAGGCGACGAGAGAAACAGGCTCGTCGCCTGCGAGAAGAGCGGGAACAGGCGAACAGTTTTTGGGAACCGATAGTGTCAAAGGCAACCGAACAAAACGACAAGCTTAAACGAGCCATCATAGTTTCAGTCGTGCTGCACATCTTTCTGATCGCGCTGCTGATCTGGAGTTCGTTCGATGAGCATCTGGATACTTCGGCCGGTGGAGGAGGAGGTTCTTCCATTGATGCGGTGATGGTCGATCCTGGGGCGGTCGTTAACAACTACAACCGTCAGCAGCAGCAGCAGGCCAGTTCGCGCCGCGCCGCTGAGCAACGCGAAAAGCAGGCTCAGCAGCAGGCCGAAGAGCTGCGTGAAAAACAAGCCGCAGAGCAGGAGCGCCTGAAGCAGCTGGAGCAGGATCGTCTGCAGGCTCAGGAAGCGGCTAAAGAAGCGAAAGAACAGCAGAAGCAGGCTGAAGAGGCCGCAGAGAAAGCGGCTGCAGCGGCGAAAGCGCAAGCTGACGCTCAGGCTAAAGAAGCGCAGGAAGCGGCGGCGAAAGCCGCTGCCGATGCAAAAGCGAAGGCTGATGCCCAGGCTAAAGTAGCAGAAGCTGCGGCAGCTAAGGCCGCAGCCGATGCGAAAAAGCAGGCGGAAGCTGAAGCGGCGAAAGCCGCAGCTGACGCGCAGAAGAAGGCCGAAGCGAAAGCTGCGGCAGACGCGCAGAAGAAAGCTGAGGCCGATGCGGCTAAAAAAGCGCAGCAGCAGGCTGAGAAGAAAGCCCAGCAGGACGCGGCTAAACAGGCCGCCGCCGAGAAGGCTGCGGCAGAGAAAGCCGCAGAGAAAGCGGCTGCAGCCAAAGCCGCCTCTGAAAAGGCCGCGGCTGATAAAGCCGCAGCGGCTGCAGAGAAGGCAGCAGCAGCCAAAGCCGAGGCCGCCGAAAAAGCTGCCGCAGAAAAAGCGGCTAAGGCCGCCGCAGCGAAAGCCGCAGCCGGTAAAGCCGCTGCCGCGAAGAAGGCCGCGGCGGCTAAAGAAGCTGACGGCGTTGACGACCTGCTCGGCGACCTGAGCTCGGGTAAGAATGCGCCGAAAGGTAACACCAGCGGTAGCAATGGAGGCTCATCTCCTGCTAAAGGAAGTAAACCGGGGCAGGGGGGCGCGTCTCAGGCTGAAATTGCCAGCTATATTTCGCAGGTTCAGGCGGCGATTAAAGGGCATCTCTATGACTGGGACACGTACAAAGGTAAAACATGTACGTTACGCGTGAACATAGCTCAGGATGGGACGTTATTGAACGTGAAGTCAGAGGGAGGCGATCCTGCTTTCTGTCAGCAGATGCTGGCGGCAACCAGCCGGATGAGCAAGTTCCCGAAACCGCCGTCGCAGGCTGTTTATGAGACATTCAAAAACGCGCCTCTGGACTTTAAACCATAATGATGTTTTCCCCGTGAAAACGGGGCAAAACAATCTATGGTTGTCACCGGGTTTTGGTAGTTTTGTGTATTTGAGTTTGTTAACATTCTGCTAAATTATCGTGGGCTTTCCGCCCGGATAAGGGAGATATGATGAAGCAGGCATTACGAGTAGCATTTGGTTTTTTAATGCTGTGGGCGGCTGTGCTGCACGCAGAAGTACGTATCGAGATCACCCAAGGGGTGGACTCGGCACGCCCGATCGGCGTTGTCCCGTTCCAGTGGGCCGGACCGGGTGCTGCACCTGAGGATATTGGCGGTGTGGTGGCGGCCGACCTGCGCAACAGCGGTAAATTCAACCCGCTGGATCGCTCGCGTCTGCCTCAGCAGCCGGGAACCGCGCAGGAAGTTCAACCTGCCGCATGGTCCGCGCTGGGTATTGACGCCGTGGTCGTAGGCCAGGTCACGCCAAACCCGGACGGTTCTTACAACGTTGCCTACCAGCTGGTCGACACCGGCGGTGCGCCGGGTACGATTCTGGCACAAAACTCTTATAAGGTGACTAAACAGTACCTTCGCTATGCGGGTCACACCGCCAGCGATGCGGTATTTGAGAAGCTGACCTCTATTAAGGGCGCGTTCCGTACCCGTATTGCTTACGTTGTACAGACCAACGGCGGCCAGTTCCCGTATGAGCTGCGCGTTTCCGACTACGATGGCTACAACCAGTTTGTTGTCCACCGTTCGCCGCAGCCGCTGATGTCTCCGGCATGGTCTCCGGACGGCTCTAAGCTGGCTTACGTCACCTTCGAAAGCGGTCGTTCTGCGCTGGTCGTTCAGACCCTGGCTAACGGCGCGGTGCGTCAGATTGCCTCGTTCCCGCAGCATAACGGCGCGCCGGCGTTCTCGCCGGACGGCAGCAAGCTGGCCTTCGCGCTGTCGAAAACCGGTAGCCTGAACCTGTACGTGATGGATCTGGGCTCTGGTCAGATTCGTCAGGTGACCAACGGTCGCAGCAATAACACCGAACCAACCTGGTTCCCGGACAGTCAGAACCTGGCCTTTACTTCTGACCAGGCCGGTCGTCCGCAGGTGTACAAAGTCAGCGTTGGCGGCGGTACTCCGCAGCGTATTTCCTGGGAAGGTTCGCAAAACCAGGATGCGGACGTCAGCAGTGACGGTAAATTTATGGTAATGGTGAGCTCGGCCAGCGGCCAGCAGCACATTGCCAAACAAGATCTGGTAGCGGGTGGCGTACAAGTTCTGTCGTCAACGTTCCTGGATGAAACGCCAAGTCTGGCACCTAACGGCACTATGGTAATCTACAGCTCTTCTCAGGGGATGGGATCCGTGCTGAATCTGGTTTCTACAGATGGGCGTTTCAAAGCGCGTCTTCCGGCGACTGATGGACAGGTCAAATTCCCTGCCTGGTCTCCGTATCTGTGATAATAAATAATTGATTATTAAAGGAATCAAAGAAATGCAACTGAACAAAGTGCTGAAAGGGCTGATGATCGCTCTGCCGGTTATGGCAATCGCGGCGTGTTCTTCCAACAAGAACGCCAGCAACGACCAGAGCGGTGAAGGCATGCTGGGTGCCGGCACTGGTATGGATGCTAACGCTAACGGCGGCAACATGTCTTCCGAAGAGCAGGCTCGTCTGCAGATGCAGCAGCTGCAGCAGAACAACATCGTTTACTTCGATCTGGACAAGTACGATATCCGTTCTGACTTCGCTGCAATGCTGGATGCGCACGCTAACTTCCTGCGTAGCAACCCGTCCTATAAAGTGACCGTTGAAGGTCACGCGGATGAGCGCGGTACTCCGGAATACAACATCGCTCTGGGTGAGCGTCGTGCTAACGCCGTTAAGATGTATCTGCAGGGCAAAGGTGTTTCTGCTGACCAGATCTCCATCGTTTCTTACGGTAAAGAAAAACCTGCAGTACTGGGTCACGACGAAGCGGCTTACGCTAAAAACCGTCGCGCCGTACTGGTTTACTAAGAGAATTGCATGAGCAGTAACTTCAGACATCATCTGTTGAGTCTGTCGTTACTGGTTGGCATAGCGGCCCCCTGGGCCGCTTTTGCTCAGGCGCCAATCAGTAGTGTCGGCTCAGGCTCGGTCGAAGACCGCGTCACTCAACTCGAGCGTATTTCTAACGCTCACAGTCAGCTTTTAACTCAGCTTCAGCAACAGCTCTCCGATAACCAGAACGATATTGATTCCCTGCGCGGCCAGATTCAGGAAAGTCAGTATCAGCTTAATCAGGTTGTTGAGCGCCAGAAACAGATCCTGCTGCAGATTGACGGTCTAAGCAGCGGCGGGGCGGCGGCGGGTGCGCAGACGCCGGCGGCATCGTCCGGCGACGCGCAGGGCGCAGCGGCCGCTACGGCGGCTCCAGCGGCGAACTCCGGCGCTCCGGCGCTGACCGGAGATGCCAACACCGATTACAACGCCGCGATTGCGCTGGTGAAGGATTCGTCCCGCCAGGATGATGCCATGGCTGCGTTTCAGAATTTCGTTAAAAAGTACCCGGATTCAACGTATCAACCGAACGCCAACTACTGGCTCGGTCAGTTGAATTACAACAAGGGGAAAAAGGACGATGCGGCCTACTATTTTGCTTCGGTGGTGAAGAATTACCCGAAATCCCCAAAAGCGCCGGATGCGATGTTTAAAGTCGGCGTGATCATGCAGGACAAAGGTGATACCGCAAAAGCGAAGGCAGTTTACCAGCAGGTGGTCGGTAAATTTCCCGGTACCGACGGCGCGAAACAAGCGCAGAAACGTCTTAACGCGCTCGGATGATTATGCCATGACCAGAAATTGCAGTATTTCTGGTCGTGTCGCGTGAATCCTAAGCAGTCAGATGTTTTTTATCGAAATACTTGTTGCGCTGAATTCTTAAATCAGTAATATATGCCGCCGTTGCCAAGGGATATCGAACAAGCCTGAAGCGACGAAAAAAGTGGGTCGTTAGCTCAGTTGGTAGAGCAGTTGACTTTTAATCAATTGGTCGCAGGTTCGAATCCTGCACGACCCACCAATCGTTCTGGTGGAACGCGATAGTAAAACGTGAAGGATAACGTTGCATTAGCAACGGCCCGTAGGGCGAGGCGAAGCCGAGTCATCCTGCACGACCCACCACTAGCTAATTACTAAGTTAATTAGTAGCAGTATCCAGCGTAGTATCGGGTGATTAGCTCAGCTGGGAGAGCACCTCCCTTACAAGGAGGGGGTCGGCGGTTCGATCCCGTCATCACCCACCACTCGGGTCGTTAGCTCAGTTGGTAGAGCAGTTGACTTTTAATCAATTGGTCGCAGGTTCGAATCCTGCACGACCCACCAATTTTAACGTCTAACTCAGATGTTAAGCGTGAAGGATAACATTGCGTAGCAATGGCCCGTAGGGCGAGCGCAAGCGAGTCATCCTGCACGACTCACCAACTTTGTTGGTGACGAGTAAAAAATGATTCAGGTAGTACCCGAGCGGGTCGTTAGCTCAGTTGGTAGAGCAGTTGACTTTTAATCAATTGGTCGCAGGTTCGAATCCTGCACGACCCACCAACGCTTAAGGTATTTACCGGTAGAGACAGTGAAGGATAACGTTGCGCAGCAACGGCCCGTAGGGCGAGGCAAAGCCGAGTCATCCTGCACGACCCACCAGCCTGAATGATTAAAGTAGCAAACCCGCAAGGGGTCGTTAGCTCAGTTGGTAGAGCAGTTGACTTTTAATCAATTGGTCGCAGGTTCGAATCCTGCACGACCCACCAAATTTAGAAAAAAGCGCCTTCAGGCGCTTTTTTCGTTTCTGCGCACTATGCTCAACCGTGCAGGATGAGAACCTGCAGCAGGTTCGACAAAATCGGCGGGAGCGATTTTGCATAGCCACTTGTGGCGACCCGCAGGGCGAGTCTCAGGATGAGAACCTGCAGCAGGTTCGACAAAATCGGCGGGAGCGATTTTGCATAGCCACTTGTGGCGACCTACAGGGCGAGTCTCAGGATGAGACGAGTGATATCCTGCACGACCCACCAATGTAAAAGGGCGCCTTTTTGCTATCTGCGATAGACAAGCTTCAGCCCGCCGCGTTACCCCTTTTTCTGCGGATAAATTCCCCACGACATTTTCTGTACAATCGGCTATCTTGTTTAGCATATAAAACACTACGGCCGTCCCGGTGCCGCGTGAAGGCATTTTAACGGTCTTTGAGTTAAGCCAGTAAAACGAGATTGCAAGATGAGCGTAATGTTTGACCCTGAAACGGCGATTTATCCTTTTCCCCCCAAGCCGATGCCGTTAAGCCGCGATGAAAAGCACTTTTATCGCGAAAAGATAAAGCGCCTGCTGCGCGAACGCGATGCGGTCATGGTTGCCCACTACTATACCGACCCAGAAATTCAGCAGCTGGCGGAAGAGACCGGCGGGTGCATTTCTGACTCTCTTGAAATGGCGCGCTTTGGCGCCCGGCACCCGGCATCCACGCTGCTGGTCGCCGGCGTGCGTTTCATGGGGGAAACGGCAAAAATCCTTAGCCCGGAAAAAACGATCCTGATGCCGACGCTCCACGCCGAGTGCTCCCTCGATCTCGGCTGCCCCATCGATGAGTTCAGTCAATTTTGCGATGCGCATCCTGATCGCACCGTGGTGGTCTACGCCAATACCTCCGCGGCGGTTAAGGCCCGCGCTGACTGGGTGGTGACCTCCAGCATTGCGGTTGAGCTGATTGAGCACCTTGATAGCCTGGGCGAAAAAATCATTTGGGCGCCGGACCGCCATCTGGGCAACTACGTGCAGAAACAGACCGGCGCAGACGTTCTGTGCTGGCAGGGCGCCTGTATTGTTCACGATGAGTTTAAAACCCAGGCGCTGACCCGAATGAAGGCGCTGTACCCCGACGCCGCGGTGCTGGTCCATCCGGAATCGCCGCAGTCGATAGTTGATATGGCCGATGCCGTCGGTTCTACCAGCCAGCTGATCAATGCGGCGAGAACGCTGCCTCAGCGCCAGCTGATTGTCGCCACCGATCGCGGTATCTTCTATAAAATGCAGCAGGCGGTACCGGAGAAAGAGCTGCTGGAAGCGCCGACGGCCGGTGAAGGCGCTACCTGCCGCAGCTGCGCCCACTGCCCTTGGATGGCGATGAACGGCCTGAAGGCGATTGCCGAAGGTCTCGAGCACGGCGGCGCGGCGCACGAGATTCAGGTTGACGAGCAGCTGCGGACCGGCGCATTAATCCCGCTTAACAGAATGCTGGATTTTGCGGCTACACTACGGGGATAACCGACAACGCGTGCAATACGCTCTGGGGATAAGATGGATTTTTTAAGTACGCAGAATATTTTGGTACATATACCCATTGGCGCCGGGGGATACGACCTCTCCTGGATTGAGGCCGTCGGGACGATTGCCGGACTGCTGTGCATCTGGCTGGCGAGTCTGGAAAAGATCGGCAACTATGCCTTTGGGCTGATTAACGTCACCCTGTTCGCCATTATCTTCTTTCAGATCCAGCTCTATGCCAGCCTGCTGCTGCAGGTATTTTTCTTCGTGGCCAACGTCTACGGCTGGTACGCCTGGTCGCGGCAGACCAGCAGCCATGAGGCCGCGCTGCAAATCCGCTGGCTACCGCTGCCAAAAGCGCTGGGCTGGCTGGCGGCGTGCGTGGTGGCGATTGGCCTGATGACGGTATTTATCGATCCGGTATTCGCGTTCCTGACGCGGGTGGCGGTGACGCTGATGCAGGGGCTGGGGCTGCAGGTGACGATGCCGGAGCTACAGCCGGATGCCTTCCCGTTCTGGGACTCCTGCATGATGGTGCTGTCGATAGCCGCCATGATCCTGATGACCCGCAAATACGTTGAGAACTGGCTGCTGTGGGTGATCATTAACGTGATCAGCGTGGTCATTTTTGCGCGCCAGGGCGTCTATGCGATGTCGCTGGAATACCTGCTGCTGACCTTTATTGCCCTCAACGGTAGCCGGATGTGGATCAACAGCGCGCGTGAGCGGGGTTCTCACGCGTTTTCTCGCTAGTGATGATGCTGATGGGCGTGTCCGGAGTGAGCCATGTTAAGGCGGCACTCCGGGCCGCTGCAGGGCTGATACTCCATCTGCACGGTCGCGTGCTCAACGTCATACTTGTGGTGTAAAAATTCCTGAATACGATTCAGCAGGGCGTCGTGATCGTGCGGCGGGATAACCTGGACGTGCAGCGTCATCACCGTTTTTTCTCCGACCAGCCAGACGTGGACATGATGCACGTCGCGGACTTCGGCCACCGAGCGGCGTAAATCACGCTTCAGGACTTCAACATCCAGCGAACGCGGCGCGCCTTCCAGCAGCTCGTTCAGGCTCTCCTGCAGCAGGCGCCAGGCGCTGCGCAGCACCAGGCATGAGACCAGCACCGACAGAATCGGATCAATCGGCGTCCAGCCGGTGGTTAAAATCACTATTGCGGCGACGATCGCCCCTACCGAACCGAGTAAATCACCCAGCACGTGCAGCGCCGCGGCGCGAACGTTAAGGTTGCGCTCCTCGCCGCCGCGGTGAAGGATCCAGAAGGCCATAATATTGGCCAGCAGCCCGGCAACGGCTATCGCCATCATCGGCGCCCCGGCGACGGGCTGCGGATGATTAAAACGCTGAATCGCTTCCCATACGATAAGAATGGTAATCACCACCAGCGCGATGGCGTTGACGAAGGCGGCGAGGGTCGTCAGACGCAGCCAGCCGAAGGTATGGCGGGTGTTGGGCGGGCGACGGGCAAAACGGACGGCCAGCAGGGCGAAGAGCAGGGCGGCGGAGTCGGTGAGCATATGGCCGGCGTCGGCCAGCAGCGCCAGAGAGCCTGAGAGCACACCGCCAATGGCTTCAACCACCATAAAGCCGGCGGTGATGATAAAGGCCAGCAGCAGGCGGCGAGCATTATTATCCTGCGGCTGCTGAGCTGAAGTATGCGAGTGCGCCATGGTGTCATCCCCTGATTATTATCATTATTACTGTATGACATCATACCGATTTTCGGTGAATAAAATAAAAAAGGAGAGCCGCGGCTCCCCTTATTTTCAGCCCTTATTTCTGGCGTGGATACTACTGTGTCGTGCCGTCCGTTTTGCTGCCGTTATCGCTCGGGGTGCTTTCAGGGCAGCGGCCGTCCTTGCACATCGCGTTTTTATGCGCTTCGTCGCTGGTCATCCCATCATGGTTCATGGTTGAACCGTCGGAGTTAAGCATCTTGTCGCCAGAGTTGATCTTGTCGTTATCAACCTTGTTTGGCGCGACGTTGGCGCGGGCATCAGGTGCGACCTGCCCGGCATCGGCGGAGGCGTTGGCCTGCCCGTTGTTGGATTGGGCACCGGTATCTGCAGCCAGCGCGGCGGCGCTGCTCAGGCCAAGGGTGGCGGCTAAAAAGAGTGGGGTGAGGATGGTCATTTTCATAGGATGCTCCTGTTATGGTCGATATGTCGGATAACCTCTTCCAACAGTGCATGTGCCAGCGCTCGCTCGCGCTCTATGGTTAAAAGCTTCACATCAATAAGTTACATCAGCACGGAATACTGATTAGCAGCGTGAAGATTGGTCTTAACAGTTAAAAATTGTAGCTCATGGCCTGTTTTTCGCTTCTTTATTGCGAATTTTAATCTATTTTCAGGATTAATCTGTTGTCACTGTAAAATCACGTTTACACTTTTTGAGCGAAGAGATAGATTGGAGGGATTGCATTTAAATAGATAAGATGGCAGAGCTGGAAAGAAAATGAATTATCAGAACGACGATTTACGCATTAAAGAGATCAACGAATTACTCCCTCCCGTTGCGCTTCTCGAAAAATTCCCCGCGACCGAAAATGCTGCTAATACCGTGGCGCATGCTCGTAAAGCGATCCACCAGATCCTCAAGGGCAATGACGATCGCCTGCTGGTTGTGATTGGGCCCTGCTCAATTCACGATACGGCGGCGGCGAAAGAGTACGCTGAGCGCCTGCTGACCCTGCGAGAAGAGCTGAAAGGCGAGCTGGAAGTGGTGATGCGCGTCTATTTCGAGAAACCGCGCACTACCGTCGGCTGGAAGGGGCTGATCAACGATCCGCACATGGATAACAGCTTCCGCATCAACGACGGCCTGCGCATTGCGCGTAAGCTGCTGCTGGAGATTAACGACAGCGGGCTGCCGGCGGCGGGCGAATTCCTTGATATGATCACGCCTCAGTACGTGGCTGATCTGATGAGCTGGGGCGCAATCGGCGCGCGCACCACCGAATCTCAGGTTCACCGCGAGCTCTCCTCAGGCCTCTCCTGCCCGGTTGGCTTTAAAAACGGCACCGACGGGACGATTAAAGTCGCGATTGATGCGATTAACGCCGCCGGGGCGCCGCACTGCTTCCTGTCGGTGACCAAGTGGGGTCATTCAGCGATTGTGAACACCAGCGGCAACAGCGACTGCCATATCATCCTGCGCGGGGGCAAAGAGCCGAACTACAGCGCGAAGCACGTTGCCGAAGTGAAGGTCGGGTTGGCGAAAGCGGGTCTGCCGGCGCAGATCATGATTGATTTCAGCCACGCCAACTCCAGCAAACAGTTTAAAAGACAAATGGACGTGGGTAGCGACGTTTGCCAGCAGATTGCCGGCGGCGAGCAGGCGATCATGGGCGTGATGATTGAAAGCCATCTGGTGGAAGGGAGCCAGAGCCTGGAGAGCGGAGAGCCGCTGACCTACGGTAAGAGCGTGACCGATGCCTGCATTGGCTGGGAAGACACGGATACCATCCTGCGCCAGCTGGCGGATGCGGTGAAAGCCCGCCGCGGATAGCGCCGTTCGCTGTCCTTGCGCGAAGCGCGGGCGGAATTAAGAACAAAAAAAAGCGTGGAGCAATCCACGCTTTTTTAATGCCAGCGAAAATTACTTCGCTTTACCCTGGTTCGCTACTGCCGCCGCTTTTGCGGCGATTTCGTCAGCGTTGCCCAGATAGTAGTGTTTGATCGGCTTGAAGTTTTCGTCGAACTCATAAACCAGCGGTACGCCGGTCGGGATGTTCAGTTCGAGGATCTCTTCTTCACCCATGTTGTCGAGGTATTTAACCAGCGCACGCAGGGAGTTACCGTGAGCGGCAATGATAACGCGCTCGCCGCTTTTCAGACGCGGCAGAATGGTTTCATTCCAGTAAGGCACCACGCGCTCGATGGTCAGCGCCAGGCTTTCAGTTACCGGCAGCTCGGCATCGGTCAGCTTCGCGTAACGCGGGTCGTGGCCCGGGAAGCGCTCGTCGTCTTTGGTCAGCTCCGGCGGCGTAATGGCAAAACCACGGCGCCACTGCTTAACCTGCTCGTCACCGTATTTTTCAGCGGTTTCAGCTTTGTTCAGACCCTGCAGCGCGCCGTAGTGGCGTTCGTTCAGTTTCCAGGATTTTTCAACCGGCAGCCAGGCCTGATCCAGTTCGTCCAGCACGTTCCACAGGGTATGGATGGCACGTTTCAGCACAGAGGTATAAGCAAAGTCGAAGCTGAAGCCTTCCTCTTTCAGCAGTTTACCTGCCGCTTTTGCTTCACCCACGCCTTTCTCGGACAGATCGACATCGTACCAACCGGTGAAGCGGTTTTCGTTGTTCCATTGGCTTTCGCCGTGACGGACCAGTACCAGCTTAGTTACAGCCATTCTCTCACTCCTCAATACAACACGCCGTCCTTCGCGCTGTGGCTCAGCGGCCGCCTTCGTTCCCCCTGCGAGCATAGCGAGACTATGTTTTGCGGGACTCACTCAGTAGCCGAATCGATACAACCCGAATGCTGCGGTGTATGCGTTTATTGATTGATAACTATTCTCATTATATTGCCGTGATTTGCCTCACGGCAACGCTTATCCCTAACCATAGCGAAAATAGTGGCTCAGTGTAAGATGCTTGTAAATCAGCGGTTATATTTTTGTCGGCGGGTGGCGCAATTTACGCCAAAGTGGCGAAAAAAAGCCCTCCATCAGGAGGGCGGGGGCATTATCTGGCGATGAACTGGTATTCCGTCAGGCTGACGTACTCCTCGCCCGGGCGCAATACGCAATCCGGCTGCGGCCAGTGCGGGTGGTTTGGCGAGTCGGGCAGGAATTCGCTCTCCAGCGCCAGGCCCTGCCAGGCCGCGTAGTCCTGCTCCGTGCGCGACGGCGTGCCGTCAAGGTAGTTGCCGGAATAGAACTGCAGCGCCGGGGCGGAGGTGTAGACCGTCATCTGCAGCTTCTCATCCTGCGACCACAGGTGAGCCGCCGGCCGGCCGGCGTCGCCCTGCGCCTGCAGCAGGAACGCATGATCGTAGCCTTTCACCTTGCGCTGATCGTCATCGCTCAGGAAGCGCTCCGCCAGCACCCGAGGCTCGCGGAAGTCAAAGCTGGTTTCGGCAACGTCGCGCAGATCGCCGCCGGGGATCCCGTCGCTCTCTACCGGCAGGTAGCGGTCGGCGAAGAGCTGCAGCCGATGCTGGCGAACGTCGGTCTGCTGGCCATCGAGGTTAAAGTAGACGTGGTTGGTCAGATTCACCGGGCAGGGCCGATCGACGGTGGCGCGGTACTCAATGGCAATACGGTTATCGTCGGTCAGGCGATAGTGCGCCGTCGCCTGCAAAGCCCCCGGGAATCCCTGGTCGCCGTCGGCGGAAGAGAGTGAAAACAGCGCCTGACGCTCGTCGGCGCTGACGATCTGCCAGCGACGCTTATCAAATCCGTCCGGCCCGCCGTGCAGCTGGTGGCCGGCGTCAGTAGACGGCACCAGGTTGACGGTATGGCCATCGAGAACAAACCGGCTGTTGGCGATGCGGTTGGCATAGCGGCCGACCGAGGCGCCGAAATAGGCCGCCTGGCGGGTATACTGTTCCGGCGAAGCGCAGCCGAGCAGGGCTTCGCGGACGCTGCCGTCGGCCAGAGTGACCCTGGCGGAGAGCAGCGTCGCGCCCCAGTCCATCAGCGTGACCACCATCCCGGCATCGTTGCGCAGGGTAATGAGCTGCCACGGCTGGCCATCCGGCGCGCGTTCTGTGGTTTGATTTAGCACTGGCCGGCTCCCTGGGAAGGTTTGCAAACGTAGAAGGTCTCTTTAATCCCGGTTTTCGCTTCATACTGCGCGGCAACGGCCTGCTGAACGGTATCCACCAGCTCTTCCGGCACCAGCGCGACGATGCAGCCGCCGAAGCCGCCGCCGGTCATGCGTACGCCGCCTTTGTCGCCGATGGTGGCTTTAACGATCTCAACCAGAGCGTCAATTTGCGGAACGGTGATTTCAAAATCATCGCGCATCGAGGCGTGAGATTCCGCCATCAGCTCGCCCATCCGCTTCAGGTCGCCTTTCTCCAGCGCGGTTGCCGCTTCGACGGTACGGGCGTTTTCGGTCAGCACGTGGCGAACGCGCTGAGCAACGACCGGATCCAGCTCCGCGGCCACGGCGTTGAACTCGGCAAGGGTGACGTCACGTAGCGCCGGCTGCTGGAAGAAGCGCGCGCCGGTTTCGCACTGTTCGCGGCGGGTATTGTATTCGCTGCCGACCAGGGTGCGTTTAAAGTTACTGTTGATGATCACCACCGCCACGCCTTTTGGCATTGAGACGGCCCTGCTGCCCAGCGTGCGGCAGTCAATCAGCAGGGCGTGATCCTTCTTGCCCAGCGCGGAGATCAGCTGGTCCATTATTCCGCAGTTACAGCCGACGAACTGGTTTTCCGCCTCCTGACCGTTCAGCGCGATTTGCGCGCCGTCTAGCGGCAGATGATAGAGCTGCTGGAATACGGTGCCGACGGCAACCTCCAGCGAAGCCGAGGAGCTTAGGCCGGCGCCCTGGGGAACGTCTCCGGCAATAACCAGATCCGCGCCGCCGAAATGGCTGTTGCGCTTCTGCAGATGCTTCACCACGCCGCGCACGTAGTTGGACCACTGCTGGGTATCGTGGCTGACAATTTTCGCATCCAGCGAAAACTCGTCGGACTGATTTTCATAATCGGCGGCGATCACGCGTACCACGCGGTCCGCGCGCGGCGCACAGCTGATGACCGTTTGATAATCAATGGCGCAGGGCAGCACGAAACCGTCGTTATAGTCGGTATGTTCGCCGATCAAATTCACGCGGCCCGGAGCCTGAATGGTGTGGCTGGCAGGGTAGCCAAATTTCTCGGCAAACAGGGCTTGGGTTTTCTCTTTCAGACTCATTGTTACTCTCCGGATTCGCGAAAATGAACGTCGCTGACCGCGCGCAGACGCTCGGCGGCTTGTTCCGCCGTCAGGTCACGCTGGGTTTCGGCCAGCATTTCGTAGCCGACCATAAATTTGCGTACCGTAGCGGAACGCAGCAGCGGCGGATAAAAGTGGGCGTGAAGCTGCCAGTGATTATTGTCTTCACCGTTAAACGGCGCGCCGTGCCAGCCCATCGAGTAGGGGAATGAGCACTGGAACAGGTTGTCGTAACGGCTGGTCAGCTTTTTCAGCGCCAGCGCAAGATCGGTGCGCTGCGCGTCGGTTAAGTCGGTCAGGCGCAGGACGTGCGCCTTCGGCAGCAGCAGGGTCTCAAATGGCCAGGCCGCCCAGTAGGGAACGACGGCCAGCCAGTGTTCAGTTTCGACCACCGTGCGGCTGCCGTCGGCGAGCTCACGCCGGGCGTAATCCACCAGCATCGGCGTGCCGTAGTCGGCGTAGTGCGCTTTCTGCAGGCGATCTTCGCGTTCGGCTTCGTTCGGCAGGAAGCTGTTGGCCCAGACCTGGCCGTGCGGATGCGGGTTGGAGCAGCCCATCGCGGCGCCTTTATTCTCAAACACCTGCACCCACGGGTAGTGCTGGCCGAGATCGGCCGTCTGTTCCTGCCACGCTTTAACCACGCCTTCCAGGGCTTCAACGCTCAGCTCAGGCAGCGTTTTGCTGTGGTCTGGCGAGAAGCAGATGACCCGGCTGGTCCCGCGCGCGCTTTGACAGCGCATCAGGGGATCGTCGCTTTCCGGCGCGTCCGGGGTATCGGTCATCAAGGCCGCAAAGTCGTTAGTAAACACGTACGTGCCGGCGTAGTTCGGGTTGGTATCACCGGTGACGCGGGTGTTACCCGGGCACAGGAAACAGTCCGGATCGTGCGCGGGCAAGGTCAGTTTTGCCGGCGTTTCCTGCGCCCCCTGCCAGGGGCGCTTGGCGCGATGCGGGGAAACCAAAATCCACTGCCCGGTTAACGGGTTATAGCGACGGTGCGGATGGTCGACGGGGTTAAATACGCTCATGACGATTCCTTAGTCTGGGTAACCCTGCGGATGACGGGACTGCCAGTGCCAGGTGTCCTGTGCCATCTCGTCAAGGTTGCGCGTGACGCGCCAGTTCAGTTCACGGTCGGCCTTTTCGGCGTCAGCCCAGTAGGCCGGGAGATCGCCTTCACGGCGCGGCGCGAAGTGGTAGTTAATCGGTTTGCCGCAGGCTTTGCTGAAGGCATTAATGACGTCCAGGACGCTGCTGCCCACGCCTGCACCAAGGTTATAAATATGCACGCCTGACTTACCGGCCAGTTTTTCCATCGCCGCAACGTGCCCGTCCGCGAGGTCCATGACGTGGATATAGTCGCGCACGCCGGTGCCATCCTCGGTCGGATAGTCGTTACCGAATACCGCCAGCGATTCGCGACGACCCACCGCCACCTGCGCAATGTACGGCATCAGGTTGTTAGGGATGCCCTGCGGGTCTTCGCCCATATCGCCGGACTGGTGAGCACCAACCGGGTTGAAGTAGCGCAGCAGCGCAATGCTCCAGTCCGGTTGGGCTTTCTGCAGGTCGGTAAGAATTTGCTCGACCATCAGCTTGCTTTTGCCGTACGGGCTTTGCGGCGTGCCGGTCGGGAAGCTTTCAACGTAAGGGATCTTTGGCTGGTCGCCGTAGACGGTGGCGGAGGAGCTGAAAATAAAGTTTTTGACGCCGGCGGCGCGCATGGCGGCAACTAATTTTAATGTGCCTGTCACATTATTGTCGTAGTATTCCAGCGGTTTGGCGACGGATTCGCCGACGGCTTTCAGTCCGGCAAAGTGGATCACCGCCTCAATGGCGTGATCGTGCAGGATCTCGGTCATCAACGCTTCATTGCGGATATCGCCCTCAACAAAGGTCGCTTTTTTCCCGCCAAGACGCTCAATCACCGGCAGCACGCTGCGCTTACTGTTGCAGAGGTTGTCGAGGATAATCACCTCATGCCCCTGCAGCAGCAGCTGCACGCAGGTATGACTTCCAATGTAACCGCTACCACCTGTAACCAATACTTTCATGACTCGCTCCAATAGGCTTATCGTATGTGAAGACGATAGCATATCAAAGAACGAAAAAGTGTGACACAGACCAAATTGGTGGTATCGCTTACACTAAAATACATAAACGCTATATTTAAATAATTACCATTTTAAAACATGAGCTTAATTGTTTTTTGTGAACTTTTTCTGAAAAAAATCAGGGATCTGCAGACCCCTGAATTGGCCTATTTTGCCAGCGGACCGATTTGATAAGTGTAACCGTCTCCACTAGGGATAAACTCGAGGCGGTGGGTGATGCAGTCCGGAGCATCTTCAGCGTGGTGGGAGACGAACAGCAGCTGGGTTGCCCCTTCGCTAATCAGCACGTCAACAAAGCGGCGTACCAGCTGGCGGTTGAGAGGGTCGAGCCCCTGCAGCGGCTCGTCGAGGATCAGCAGCGTCGGGTGTTTCACCAGCGCGCGCACAATCAGCGCCAGGCGCTGCTGGCCCCACGACAGGCTGTGGAACGGGGCGTCGGCGGTGCGGCCGTCGATACCCAGAATATCCAGCCAGGTCTGCACCAGCTTGCGCTGCTTATCGGAAACGGCCTGATAGATACCAATCGAATCGAAATAGCCCGACAGAATGACGTTGCGCACGGTGGTGCTGACGCGATACTCCAGGTGCAGGCTGCTGCTGACGTAGCCGATATGCTTTTTGATATCCCAGATGGTTTCGCCGCTGCCGCGACGGCGGCCAAACAGGGTCAGATCGTTGCTGTATCCCTGCGGATGATCGCCGGTTATCAGGCTGAGCAGGGTTGATTTCCCGGCGCCGTTGGGCCCGACTATCTGCCAGTGTTCGCCGGGATTGACCTGCCAGCTAAGGTGATTGAGGATTGGCCGGTCGTTATAGGACACCACCCCGTCGTTGAGGATAATGCGCGGCGTATCGGCGACCAGAGAGTGGCGGGCGGCGGGAGCATCCGGCTCCGGCAGTGCGATCCCGTCAAGCCGCTCGCTGTGGGCCAGCTGAGCGATCAGCGCCTGCTGCAGCAGGGTCTGCTTCTCCCCGATTTCGCTTAGCGTACAGTCCGCCAGCACGCCGGCAAACTGGACGAAGGCGGGGATCTCGTCGAACCGGTTGAGCACCAGCACGAGGGCGATGCCCTCGCCGTGCAGGGTAGCCAGCAGCTCGGCCAGCTGGTGGCGGGAGGCCACGTCAAGACCGTCGAAGGGCTCATCGAGGATCAGCAAATCCGGCTTCGCCATCAGCGCCTGGCACAGCAGCGTTTTGCGCGTCTCGCCGGTAGAGAGATATTTAAAACGGCGCTGTAGCAGGCCGGAAATGCCAAACAGCCCGGCAAGATGCGCGCAGCGGGCGGCATCCTTATACTCATCCTGGATTATCTCATGGGTAAAGCGGCCGGTGTCGTCTTCACCCGGGCTGAGCAGATCGGTGTTGTTGCGCTGCCACTCGTCGCTGACCAGCTTCTGTAGCTGTTCAAAGGAGAGGCGGGTGATGCGGGTAAAATCACTTTCACGCTCGCCGGAGAGCAGGGTGAGTTCGCCGGATAGCGCGCGGGCCAGCGCGGATTTACCGCTGCCGTTGCTACCGACGAATGCCCAGCTTTCGCCGGCGCCAACGGTGAGGTGTTCAATATTTAACGTTTTTGTGTCGCTCAGGCGGAACGTGCCTTGCGATATTTGCAATGATGACATTGTGTATCCCACTTTTTGCAGCAATATGCTTCAGGGATACGTCTTCAGGCGGGCAATGTCAATCCCGTCAGCACAAGGTGGCAAGAATGATGCGGTCGGCATTGAAATAGGCGATCGCCTCGGCACCTTCAGCCAGCCCTGCGGTCTGCTCCCGCGGCAGGGTCGCGCACAGGTTCTGACCGTCCGGCAGCGTCATCAGCACTTCGCACTGCTCCGGCCCGTATTCAATATGGCCGATCCGTCCCGTCAGCTGGTTGTCGGCCTCTGCCGCCACAGTCGGGTCCTGGGTCATACCGACCCACGGCGCTTTCAGCAAAACCAGCACCTCCTGGCCTTCATCCAGGCCGAGCCGTTCGGCGCTCCGGGCGGTGATCGCGACTTTAAAGCGGGTCTGCCCGTCGGCCAGCAAAACCTCAACGTGCTGCTGCACCTGCTGATGGTCGCGGCCGGTGATGGTACCAAACCACTGGTTACGGGCGCTGGTTTGCAGGGAGAAGCGGGAGATGGCGGCGAGCAGGCTGTCGAGGGGCAGCGCGTCGTCGTCGCTCAGGACGTCAAACGCTTTCTGTTGAATCTGCGCCAGCAGGTCGTAAAGCTGAATCAGCCGCTGGCCGTAGCGGGTCAGCACCGCGCCGCCGCCGCCTTTACCGCCGGTGGCGCGGTCAACCAGCGCCTGCTCGCTGAGCTGATTCATTTCGTTAATAGCATCCCACGCGCTTTTATAGCTGATGCCGGCATTTTTCGCGCCCTGGCTAATGGAACCCGTCTGGTCAATCTGCTTTAGCAGGGAGATGCGGCGAGGGTCGGCGAACAGGCGCTGCTGTAATTTCAGGGTGAGGAGAATTTCGGCCTGCATAATAATATCCTGGCAAAAAGGGTATTGTGACCGATAGCGAGCATCTTGCAAGATAGATCTATGACCGTAGCCGGCGAGGCATCGCACAAATGGGGCGTGTTTTTCCTGCTGAAACGGTTACACTTAAGCATTCGTACTTTCTGGAGCCCACTATGTTAGAGCTATTGAAAAGTCTGGTTTTTGCCGTGGTCATGGTCCCGGTGGTGATGGCTATCATCCTCGGTCTGATTTACGGTCTGGGCGAAGTGTTCAACATCTTCTCCGGCGTCGGTCATAAAGATCGCGGCCAGCAAAAAAACTGATTTCCTGACGCCCGGTTCCTCCGGGCGTTTTTTTATCCCTTCCTTTTGATCCTCATCTGGTTACCACCAATTCGCACTGGGAAAACCCCAATCTTGTCGTTATATTAGCCCGTACATAACGCATGCAAAGGAGTTTCAGATGGCACGTCAATGGTTACGTTTTTTTGTTGGAGCAACGTTAACGCTCTCCGTCGCCGGGCAGGCGCTGGCAGAAGAGGGAAAGATAACGGTCTTCGCGGCGGCTTCATTAACCAACGCGATGCAGGATATCGCGAAGGCCTATAAGCAGGAGAAAAAGGTTGATGTGGTTTCATCCTTCGCCTCCTCTTCAACGCTGGCACGGCAAATTGAAGCGGGCGCGCCTGCTGACCTGTTTATCTCCGCAGACCAGAAGTGGATGGATTACGCGGTCGAGAAAAAAGCGATTGATACCGCCACGCGCGCAACGCTGCTGGGTAACAGCCTGGTCGTCGTCGCGCCTAAGGCCAGCGCGCAGGGCGATATTACCATCAGCAGCAAGACCGACTGGACCAGCCTGCTGAAGGGCGGTCGTCTGGCGGTGGGCGATCCGGAGCACGTGCCGGCCGGGATTTATGCTAAAGAAGCGCTGCAGAAGCTGGGCGCGTGGGATACCCTGTCAGCGAAGCTGGCTCCGGCGGAAGACGTACGCGGGGCGCTGGCGCTGGTTGAACGTGACGAAGCGCCGCTGGGCATTGTTTACGGCTCGGATGCGGTTGCCAGCAAAGGGGTTAAAGTCGTGGGCACCTTCCCGGAAGATTCGCATAAGAAGGTTGAGTATCCGCTGGCTATCGTTGATGGACATAAAAATGCAACCGTCAGCGCATTCTATGACTACCTGAAAGGGCCCGAGGCGTCAGCCATCTTCAAACAATACGGATTTACTACGCGCCAATGATTTTAAGCGATCCCGAATGGCAGGCGGTGCTGCTGAGCCTCAAAGTATCATCCCTGGCGGTGGTGTTTAGCTTACCTTTCGGGATCTTCTTTTCCTGGCTGCTGGTCAGGCGCAGCTTCCCCGGAAAAGCGCTGCTCGACAGCCTTCTCCACCTGCCGCTGGTGCTGCCGCCGGTGGTGGTTGGCTACCTGCTGCTGATTGCAATGGGCAGGCGCGGCTTTATCGGCAGCTGGCTGTACGACTGGTTCGGCCTGACGTTTGCTTTCAGCTGGCGCGGCGCGGTGCTGGCGGCGGCGGTGATGTCGTTTCCCTTAATGGTGCGGGCGATTCGCCTGGCGCTTGAAGGGGTCGATATCAAGCTGGAGCAGGCGGCGCGAACCCTCGGCGCCGGGCGCTGGCGGGTGTTCTTTACCATCACCCTGCCGCTGACGCTGCCGGGCATTATTGTCGGCACCGTGCTGGCCTTCGCCCGCTCGCTGGGCGAGTTTGGCGCGACCATTACCTTCGTTTCCAATATTCCTGGCGAAACGCGCACCATCCCCTCCGCCATGTATACCCTGATCCAAACCCCGGGCGGGGAGGGCGCCGCCGCGCGCTTATGCTTAATTTCCATCGTGCTGGCGCTGATCTCGCTGCTGGTTTCCGAATGGCTGGCGCGCCTCAGCCGCGCGCGAATGGGCAAATAACGATGCTTGAACTCGATTTTACCCAGACGCTGGGAACCCATTGCCTGAGCATTCAGGAGACGCTGCCCGCCAGCGGTATTACCGCGGTGTTTGGCGTATCCGGCGCCGGTAAAACCTCGCTTATCAACGCCATCAGCGGCCTGACCCGGCCGCAGAAAGGGCGCATCGTGCTCAACGGCAGGGTGCTGAACGATGTCGAAAAGCGCATCTGCCTGGCGCCGGAAAAACGGCGCATTGGCTACGTTTTCCAGGACGCCCGCCTGTTCCCGCACTACAAAGTGCGCGGCAATTTGCAGTACGGCATGGCGAAGAGTATGGCCGGGCAGTTCGATAAGCTGGTGGCGCTGCTGGGGATTGAGCCGCTGCTCGATCGTCTGCCGGGCGGGCTCTCCGGCGGCGAGAAGCAGCGGGTGGCCATCGGTCGGGCGCTGCTGACCGCCCCCGAGCTGCTGCTGCTTGATGAGCCGCTGGCCTCGCTGGACATTCCGCGCAAGCGCGAGCTGCTGCCCTACCTGCAGCGGCTGGCGCGCGAAATCAATATCCCGATGCTGTACGTCAGCCATTCGCTGGATGAGATCCAGCATCTGGCGGATAAGGTGCTGGTGCTGGAAAACGGCAGCGTGAAGGCGTTTGGCGATCTCGAAGAGGTGTGGAGCAGCAGCGTGATGCACCCGTGGCTGCCGCAGGACCAGCAGAGCACGATTCTCACCGTTTCGGTTGTCGCCCAGCATCCGCAGTATGCGATGACCGCTCTGGCCCTCGGCGAGCAGCGGCTGTGGGTTAATCAGCTTGAGCGGCCTGCGGGCGAGTCGGCGCGCATTCGCGTTCAGGCCTCCGACGTATCGCTGGTGCTGGAGCAACCGCAGCGGACCAGCATTCGCAATATTTTACGCGCGCAGGTCGTGCAGTGTATTGAAACCAACGGACAGATTGAGGTGCAGCTGGAGGTCAGCGGCCGTACGCTGTGGGCGCGCATCAGCCCGTGGGCCAGAGATGACCTGGGGGTGAAGCCAGGTCAGTGGCTGTATGCGCAAATCAAGAGCGTGTCGATTAGCGCCTGATTACAGCAGGTTGCGGTTGATAAAGTCGGCAATGCTGTTGCTTTCGTTCTCGCCAATCACCACGTTCGCACGCGCTTTGACTTCGTCGACCGCGTTACCCATCGCCACGCCGGTACCGGCAGCTTCCAGCATGCTGAGGTCGTTATAGTTGTCGCCGAAGGCCACTACGTCCTGCATTGATAGCCCCTGGGCCTCAACCCACTGCGCCAGGCGCTTGCCTTTGCTGTTGCCGGCGCGGGCGATATCGACCTGATCGTGCCACGACCATTCGCACTCCAGACCCAGCGTCTGGCCGACGTGCTGTGCGAACTGCTGCAGTTTAGGAATATTTTCGTCGGTGAGGGCGAACTTCCACACCGCCTTCACCTCGCGCGCCGCCTGCGCCAGGGAGTCAACCTGGGTGAAGACCGGGCGCTGCTCCGGCGGCAGCGACTCTGCCCAGCGGGCGGTACGGATGACGTGTCCGGTCGGGTGCTCGTAGAGCATGGCATCGTCGACGTACATCAGGCCGTGAACGTCGTGGTCGGCGAGCATCCCGGTAAGGCTCAGCGCCTTATCGACCGCCATCGGATCGGCCTGCAGAACCTTTTTTGCCTGATAATCATACAAATAAGTGCCATTACAACAAATTGCAGGTGTATCCAGAGCCAGTGCCTGATAAAAAGGATGGATCGCGACGTGATGTCGACCCGTGACGACGATCACCCGGTAACCGGCCGCGCGGGCACGCGCCAGCGCCTCAAGCGAGGCGGGCAGAATGGTCTTGCTGGAGGTCAGTAGGGTGCCGTCTAAATCCAGGGCAATCACGCGTGAGGTCATGTGTTGTTTCCGGTTAATGGTGAAAAGTGAGCAGGCCATGATGGTACACCGCTGTGCCTCAGGGGCAAATTTTTCAGCATCTACCGTTAAAAGAGTCTATACATTGCATCGAACCAGCAGTTTGATGAATGAAATGTATAAGTTTTCCACGTGCAGTGAGGAAAGGAGCAGTCATGAAACAAACCGTTTATACCGCCAGCCCGGAAAGCCAGCAGATCCACGTCTGGAGCCTGGATCTTGAGGGAAAGCTGACCCTGGTGCAGGTTGTCGACGCCCCGGGCCAGGTGCAGCCGATGGTGGTGAGCCCGAATAAAGAGTATCTCTACGTCGGCGTGCGTCCGGAGTTTCGCGTACTGGCCTACCGCATTGCGCCAGATAACGGGGCGCTCACCTTTGCCGGTGAAGCCGCGCTGCCGGGAAGCCCGACGCATATCTCCACCGACCAGCTGGGCCGCTTTGTGTTCAGCGCCTCGTATAATTCGGGCTGCGTGAGCGTCACTCCGCTGACCGACGGTCTGCCGGGTGAAACGGTGGCGGTGGTTGAAGGCCTGGAAGGCTGCCACTCTGCCAATATCTCTCCGGATAACCGCACGCTGTGGGTACCGGCGCTCAAGCAGGACCGCATCTGCCTGTTTACCCTCAGCGATGATGGCTTCCTGGCGGCGCAGGAGCCGGCGGAAGTGACCACCGTTGAAGGCGCGGGCCCGCGTCATATGGTGTTCCATCCGAACCAGCAGTACGGCTACTGCGTGAACGAGCTGAACAGCTCCGTTGACGTCTGGGAGCTGAAGGATCCGCACGGCAAAATTGAGTGCGTGCAGACGCTGGATATGATGCCTGCCGACTTTACCGGCGTGCGCTGGGCGGCGGATATCCACCTGACCGCCGACGGCCGTCATCTCTACGCCTGCGATCGTACCGCCAGTATTATCACTATCTTCAGCGTCTCCGAAGACGGCAGCGTGCTGGCGATTGAAGGCTACCAGCCGACCGAGGCCCAGCCGCGCGGCTTTAACCTCGATCACAGCGGCAAATACCTGATTGCCGCCGGGCAGAAATCTCACCACGTCGCGGTGTACGAAATCAGCGGCGAGCAGGGTCTGCTGCAGGAGAAAGGGCGCTATGCCGTCGGCCAGGGGCCGATGTGGGTCGTTGTTAACGCTCACTAAGCCAAAGCGGCCGACAAAACCTCGCTGCGGCGAGGTTTTTTTATGCGTCGAGCAGACTTAAGCCGCCCTCCGAGCGGGCGGTACTGCGCTTATGACAGCGCCGTCTGCAGCGTGCGGGCGCTGTTTTGCAGCTCTGCGCCGGGATTGCGGCCAATTAATACGAACTGATATCCCCGATCGTTCCACCAGGCGAGATTCATCCCGTGGCGCCGCTCGCCGCTAATCTCCGCGCTGCCCGGCTGGCGCTGGGGGGAGATGCACAGTGCCATGGGGCCATACTCGGCGTGCATCCAGGCAATCTGCGCGATGGAGGTGCTGTCGTAGCGCAGCATGCGGACCATTTTAAGCTCCGCGCCCTGCAGCCTGAGCTGCTGTTCATTGAGATGCAGGCCAAGATCCTCGGCGGTGCGCGCCAGCCCGCGCTGCAGCAGCGGCGGCGAGCTGTCGAGATCGAGCAGCGTTTCGGCGCTGTAGAGCGACATATAGCGGGCCTCAAGATCGCGAATGTTTTCGCTCTCATCCTGCTCGTCCGCCGCCGGGCGCGCCAGGTAGCCTAATCCGCTGCCTATCAGCAAAAAGCTGATCGAAGCCGCAATCATTGCGCGGCGGCTAAACGACGGGCGCGGCGCGGGCGTGCGGCTATCTCCGGCCTGCGCCAGCTGCGCGTCGAGCCTTGCCTGCATGCGCTCCAGCGGCGCCTCATCGAGCAGGGGCGCAAAGGCCTGGCGATAGTTCTGATTGCTGCTCATCAGCTCGGCGGTGCGGGCGGCGAGCTGCCCATCGCTCTTGAACGCCGCCTCGAAGCTGCGGGCGTCGGCGTCGCTCATCTCACCGTCCAGCCAGGCAACGATAGCCTCATCGCTATAGGGAGGCGTAAAACTTAACGATTTCAAGAGCGTTTCTCCTTCGCTGAGGGCGGGGTAGCTATCGATTTTGCCAGCGTCAGCCTTGCCGCCGCCAGCCGGCTCATAATGGTACCGACCGGCACCGACAGGGTGTCAGCCGCCTCCTGATAGGTAAAGCCTTCGACATACACCAAAAATACGGCGTTGCGCTGGGCTTCCGCCAGCGCGCCCACGCGGCGCATAATTTGCCGGTACTGCAGGCTATCTTCCGCCATTTCACGAGAATCCGGCGCAACCAGCTCTTCGCTGTCGACGAATCCTTGCCCCATCCGCACGTGGCGCGCGCGCAGCTCTGAAATCCAGATGGAGTGGAGAATAGAAAACAGCCATCTGTCGATACGCGTGCCCGGCGTATACTGCGCGCTCCTTTCGAGCGCGCGTACGCAGGTGGACTGTACCAGCTCCTCGGCGACATCGCGGCTGCGCGACAGGACCAGCCCGTAGCGCCAAAGGCGCGAGAGATGGGCGGCAAGCTGTGAGCGAACTTCACTGGTTGTGATTTTCTTACCCTCGTGACGATTATCAGGATTCAGGATGCCCGTTAATGGCCGCCTGCAGATCGCGATACTCCTCGCAGCCCTGGCCGCAGATCCCGGCAATCACCTTCAGCTGCTCCTTCGCCAGATCCGCACGACCTTTTATCATCCATGCTTCACCCAGATACTCCCGGGCTTTGGCATAGTTCGGCTCAAGCGCCAGCGAACGCTGATAGTAACCAATGCCTTCGTCCGTACGTCCGAGCTTGCGGGTCGCGTAGCCGCGGTAGTTCCAGGCCTCGGCCGTATTGCTGTTTTTTAACGAATCCAGCAGGTTCAGCGCCGTCTGGTATTCGCCTTTTTTCGCCAGATGGTAGGCGTAGTTGGTTTTATCCTGGTCGCTGAGGCTGCTGGTTTTCTCCGGCACGCACTGTTTGGTGGCGCTGTCATAAACCTGTCCGCTCGGGCAGTCAGGGGTTTTACTCTCGGTACTATTATCGCCCATGGCAAACACCGGCGGCACGGACAGGAAAAATAGCAGTGCCGGAACGGCCATGCGGCGCGAGGCGGGGCGTAATACGGATGAAAGTACGTTCATTTTAGTCTCCAGAATGGGCGAATGCGCGACCGGGCGTACAGGCGAACCGCAGGGGGTAAGCGCCGTCATGGTCTTGCATGGTGTAAACGCGCCAGCGGGCGTTTTTATTCGCCTAAAAAACGTTTTTTTTGCGCAGGGGAAAGCCGGGCGGGAAGAGGGAGGGACAAAGGGGGGAGCGGCTCCCCCCTTTAGGCAGGACGATTACTGCTTAGGTTCCGCCACGATAACGCTTCCCACGCCGCGGTTGTTGTATTCCCACATGCGGTTGAAGCCGTCGTCGTTGAGGTTACGCTGCACAACGCCTTTGGCGTCTACCGCGCCGGTATTACCGCTGAAGGCGCGGTTAGAGGCTGCCGCATCGGCCCACGGCTTCGCGACATTAAAGCCTTCGTTAATCACGCTATCGCGGATAACCACCTGACCGTTGGTGTTGCCGTCAACGTCCAGAGAGCGGCCCAGCTGCGCGACGCCATCGCCGGAAGCGGTGAAGCGGCTGTTGATGGCGAGGAAGCCGTAGGTGACGCTCTTCAGCGTCGCCGGGGCGAAGACGTAGCCCTCTTTCTGCGTGCGGGAATTCACGACGCGGAAATCGGTGTTATCAAAGACAACGGCGCCGCGGCCGGCAACGATATCGACGTCGCCTTCAATATAGCTGTTGCTGACCAGCGTGCGGGTCTGGCGATCGTTCTGCAGACGGTTCTGCACGCCGCTGTTGGTCACGAAGAAGGTGTTCTGACGGCCGAGAATATTGACGTTGTTAATCTGCACCTGGTCGCCATCGCTGCGCAGCGCGACGGCCTGGTGGGTGCCGGCATCAACGCTATCGCCGAGATTGTTAGCGATGGTCAGGTTCTGCAGCTGCAGGCCGTTATTCTGCGACCAGAAGACCGCGGAGCACAGCACGCCGACGGTGGCCGTACGCTTGCTCTGGCAGCTGTCGAACATATACCACGCCGGTTTGCCTGGCATGTATTTCCCGGCCGGGTTGACCAGGTGACGCCAGCTGGTTACGTCCATTTCCGAATCGATCGCCTGGCTAATTTTCACATCCAGCGGCTTCTCGCCGGTACCGTAAAGGGTCAGCGCGCCGGGGGCGGCCGGGACATACACGGTACCGGTATATTCACCCGGCATAATCGCAATGAACAGACGGCGGTCGGAGTGACGGGCAATTGCCGCATCGACGGCGGCCTGGATCGTGGTGTGGGTCACGCCCTGAGTCCCCGCAGGCCCGACGACGAAGTCAGGCTGGGCCGGCGCGGCAATCGCCGCCGGCGTCCACGCCGCGGCGTTCGGATTGAGCGACTGGAAATAGCTCGCCGGCAGGAAATTCTTCGCTTCATCGGCGCTTAAAACGGGGCGAGAGGCGGTACCCGGCGCGGCCTGGGTAGAGGGTTGCTGATCGGCAGGGGTTGAGCTGCAGGCGGATAACGTCACGCCGAAGGCCAGCGCCAGCGTCAGTCGGGAAACTGAAAATGTGTTCATGTTGCTCCGGGCAAGAATCAATTAGCTATACCCGCCATACTTCAAGCCGCTTCTTTGCTGGCAGCGTGCGCCTGCCACCTCGATACGGGCCGAATTATTTGGGGTGTGTGAATAGATAAGCTCTTTAAAACCTGCTTTTTTATACTAAGTTGAGCAAAACGGGAAGACGCTGAGCTAAAAAGTTAGCGTTATGCTGTTTTGCACCCGCAGGCGGGGCCGCTCGTAGTCACAAAAAAATAACAATAATCCCTGCTTTTATTGACATTTTCGATGGAATGAAAATAAATGTCTATACAACCCATGACAAGTTGACCGCTATGACTGAAGCCACTTCCGATCTCGTTATCTGGCGAAACGCCCGCCTCGCCACCTTGAACCCACAGGACTCGCGGCCTTATGGCCTGCTGGATCGCCACGCGCTGCTGGTGCGCAATGGCCGGATTGAGGCCGCGATCCCCGAAAGCGACGCCCCAGCAGGGCGCAGCGTTGACCTTGGCGGCAGGCTGGTGACGCCGGGGCTGATTGATTGCCATACCCACCTGATCTTCGGCGGCAGCCGGGCGCAGGAGTGGGAGCAGCGGCTCAACGGCGTCTCTTACCAGACCATCAGCGCTAACGGCGGCGGCATTAACTCGACGGTGCGCGCCACCCGCGAAAGCAGCGAAGCGCAGCTGCTGGCGCTGGCGCAGCAGCGCCTCGATCGCCTGCTGCGTGAAGGGGTCACGACGGTTGAAATTAAGTCCGGCTACGGGCTGGATCTGGAAAGCGAACGCAAGATGCTGCGCGTGGCGCGACGGCTGAGCGAAAGCAATGCGTTTGAGCTGTCGGCCACGCTGCTCTCCGCCCACGCCACGCCGCCGGAGTATAAAGGTGACCCGGACGGCTATATCACCCTGGTCTGCGAAACCCTGCTGCCGACGCTGTGGGAAGAGGGGCTGTTTGAAAGCGTCGACGTGTTCTGTGAAAACGTCGGCTTCAGCCCGCAGCAGACCGAACGAGTATTCCAGGCGGCGCAGGCCCGCGGAATCCCGGTGAAGGGCCACGTCGAACAGCTCTCCTCCCTCGGCGGCGCCGAGCTGGTCAGCCGCTATCGCGGGCTCTCTGCCGACCATATCGAATATCTGACGGAAGAGGGCGTGGCGGCGATGAGCCACAGCGGTACGGTCGCGGTGCTGCTGCCCGGCGCCTTCTATTTCCTCAACGAGACCCGCCGGCCGCCGGTAGAGCTGCTGCGGCAGTATCAGGTCCCGATGGCGGTGGCGACGGACTACAACCCGGGCACCAGCCCGTTCGCCAGCCTGCATCTGGCGATGAATATGGCCTGCGTCAAGTTTGGCCTGACGCCGGAGGAGGCGTGGGCCGGCGTGACCCGCCACGCGGCGAGGGCGCTGGGGCGTCAGGCGAGCCACGGCCAGCTGGCGGCGGGATTCGTCGCCGATTTTGCCATCTGGGACGCCGAACATCCGGTAGAGATGGTGTATGAACCAGGGCGCAGTCCGCTCTGGCATCGCGTGGTTCGAGGAGAGATGCAATGAAGCTGTGGCAACCGACGCCCGCCGGGCTGTGGCAAGGGCGCGACGACAGCGGCGAAGCCGCCAACGCGCTGCGCCTGTTTCAGACGATAGCGCGGGCGGACCGCTTCGCCCCCGACGAGCAGCCGGGCGAAATTGCCCTGCTGGGCTTCGCCTGCGATGAGGGCGTACGGCGCAACCTCGGGCGCACGGGGGCGGAAAAGGGGCCCGAGACGCTGCGGCGGGCGCTGGCGAATATGGCCAGCCACAGCGGCCACGACCGCTGCGTGGATATGGGCAGCATTAGCGTGGTGGGCGAGGCGCTGGAAGAGGCGCAGCGGGCGCTGCGTGAGGCGGTGGCCGCCTGCCAGCGCGCCGGCAAACGCACCCTGGTGCTGGGCGGGGGCCACGAAACCGCCTTTGGCCACGGCGCCGGCGTGCTGGACGCGTTCCCCGATGAAAAGGTCGGCATTATCAACCTCGATGCCCATCTCGATTTACGCTTTGCCGAACGGGCCAGCTCGGGGACGCCGTTCCGCCAGCTGGCGCTGGAGTGCGAGGCGCAGGGGCGCGGCTTTCATTACGCCTGCATCGGCGCCAGCCGGGCGGCGAATACCCAGGCCCTGTGGGATGAGGCGGCGCGTCGCGAGGTGCGGGTCATTGAGGATCTGGACGTGCTGCAGGCCTATGAAGAACGGGTTGCGCCGGAAATCGCGCGCCAGATAGCCCTCTACGATCGCCTCTACCTGACCATCGACCTTGACGTCATGCCGGCCCGCGAAATGCCGGCGGTCTCGGCTCCCGCAGCGCTGGGCGTGCCGTTGACCGCGCTGCTGCGCATCGTTGAGCCGCTGTGCCGCAGCGGCAAGCTGCAGGCGGTGGATCTGGTGGAGTTTAATCCGCAGTTTGACATCGATAGCCAGGGCGCCCGCACGGCGGCCCGGCTGGCATGGCAAATCGCCCATTGGTGGCGCTGACGATTCAGTATATTCTGCTCGTTTCGCCGCCCATTGAGAATAAGGAAAGCCAGGCTATGTTTTCACATCAATCTCGCTCCGCGCCGGCACCGTTCTATGAAAAGGTGAAGCAGGCGATCAGCGAAAAGATCCAAAGCGGCGTCTGGCGCCCGCACGATCGCATCCCTTCGGAGGCGGAGCTGGTGGCGCAGTTTGGTTTTAGCCGGATGACCATTAACCGCGCGCTTCGCGAGCTCACCGACGAAGGCCTGCTGGTGCGCCTGCAGGGCGTGGGAACCTTCGTGGCGGAGCCGAAGGGGCAGTCGGCGCTGTTTGAAGTCCGCAGCATCGCCGATGAAATCGTCTCCCGCCAGCACCAGCACCGCTGTGAGGTGCTGCTGCTGGAGGAGACCCGGGCCGACCTTATCCAGGCGGCGGCGCTCAACGTCGCCGAAGGCACGCGGATATTTCACTCCCTGATGGTGCATTTCGAAAACGACGTACCGGTACAAATTGAGGACCGCTGCGTCAACGCCACCGTGGTGCCGGACTATTTGCGCCAGGACTACACCGCCACCACGCCGCACGACTACCTGTCGCTGATTGCCCCGCTAACCGAGGGGGAGCATATTGTCGAAGCGGTGCAGGCGAGCGCGAAGGAGTGCGAGCTGCTGCACATTCATGCCCAGGATCCCTGCCTGATGATTCGTCGCCGCACCTGGTCGACGACGCATATTGTTTCCCACGCCCGCCTGCTGTTTCCCGGCAGCCGCTATCGCCTGCAGGGACGCTTCGGCTCCTGATCCTCAGCGCGTCGGCAAAAGCGTGATTGCTGACGCAATATAACAAAATTGTATCATTTCTGTTAAATCCTGGCTTGCGTAGAGTTGTATAGACAAGTATATGTATCTACGTAAACAACGTTAATTGTCAGGAGAAACCCCGATGTCGCAAAGCAAATACCGCCAGCTGGACGTACGTGCACCGCGAGGCACCACGCTGAGTGCGAAGAGCTGGTTGACCGAAGCGCCGCTGCGTATGTTAATGAATAACCTCGATCCGGACGTCGCCGAAAACCCGCATGAGCTGGTGGTTTACGGCGGCATTGGGCGCGCGGCGCGTAACTGGGAATGCTATGACGCTATCGTGAAGGCGCTGAAAAACCTGGAGAACGATGAGACCCTGCTGGTGCAGTCCGGCAAGCCGGTGGGGGTATTTAAAACCCATGAAAACTCACCCCGCGTGCTGATCGCCAACTCTAACCTGGTCCCGCACTGGGCGACCTGGGAACACTTCAACGAACTCGACGCCAAAGGCCTGGCCATGTACGGCCAGATGACCGCCGGGAGCTGGATTTATATCGGCAGCCAGGGCATCGTGCAGGGCACCTACGAAACCTTCGTCGAAGCCGGGCGCCAGCACTATGAAGGCAGTCTGAAAGGCCGCTGGGTGCTCACCGCCGGCCTGGGCGGCATGGGCGGCGCGCAGCCGCTGGCCGCCACCCTGGCGGGCGCCTGCTCGCTGAACATTGAGTGCCAGCAGAGCCGTATCGATTTCCGCCTGCGTACCCGCTACGTTGACGAGCAGGCGACGTCGCTGGATGACGCCCTGGCCCGCATCAAGAAATATACCGCCGAAGGCCGCGCCGTCTCGATCGCGCTGTGCGGCAACGCCGCCGACATCGTGCCGGAAATGGTGAAACGCGGCGTGCGCCCGGACATGGTCACCGACCAGACCAGCGCCCACGACCCGCTGCACGGCTATCTGCCGAAAGGCTGGAGCTGGGAAGAGTATCAGGAAAAAGCGGTCTCCGACCCGCAGGGCACCATTCAGGCTGCCAAACGCTCGATGGCCGACCACGTTCAGGCCATGCTGGCCTTCCATGAGATGGGCATTCCGACCTTCGACTACGGCAACAACATTCGCCAGATGGCTCAGGAAATGGGCGTCGACAAGGCCTTCGATTTCCCGGGCTTCGTGCCCGCCTATATTCGCCCGCTGTTCTGCCGCGGTATCGGCCCGTTCCGCTGGGTGGCGCTTTCCGGCGACCCGCAGGATATTTATAAGACCGATGCCAAAGTGAAAGAGATTGTCAAAGACGACAAGCATCTGCACCACTGGCTGGATATGGCGCGCGAGCGCATCAGCTTCCAGGGCCTGCCGGCGCGTATCTGCTGGGTTGGCCTCGAGTGGCGCCAGAAGCTGGGCCTGGCCTTTAACGAAATGGTCCGCAGCGGCGAAGTTTCCGCGCCGATCGTTATCGGTCGCGACCACCTTGACTCCGGGTCGGTTGCCAGCCCGAACCGTGAAACCGAATCGATGCGCGATGGCTCCGACGCGGTGTCCGACTGGCCGCTGCTCAACGCCTTGCTGAATACGGCCAGCGGCGCGACCTGGGTTTCGCTGCACCACGGCGGCGGCGTAGGCATGGGCTTCTCTCAGCACTCCGGAATGGTTATCGTCTGCGACGGAACCGACGAAGCGGCCGCGCGAATTGCTCGCGTTCTGCATAACGACCCGGCAACCGGCGTGATGCGTCACGCGGATGCGGGCTATGAGATTGCGATTGAATGCGCAGCGGAACAAGGACTGAATCTTCCTATGGTGTCAGCAACGCAGGGGCAACGCTGAAATGAAAACTTTAACTCTTATTCCCGGCCAGCTGAGCCTGACGCAGCTGCGCGATATCTATAGCCACCCGCTAAACGTCGCGCTCGACGAGGGCGCCTTTGCGGCGATTGACGAGAGCGTGGCCTGCGTCAACGCGATCCTCGCGGAAGGGCGCACCGCTTACGGCATCAACACCGGTTTTGGCCTGCTGGCGCAAACCCGCATCTCGACCGAAGATCTGGAAAACCTCCAGCGCTCACTGGTGCTGTCCCATGCCGCCGGCATCGGCGAGCCGCTGGATGAGGCCATGGCGCGGCTGATTATGGTGCTGAAGATTAACAGCCTCTCCCGCGGCTTTTCCGGCATTCGTCTGAGCGTGATCCAGGCGCTGGCGGAGCTGGTGAACAAAGGCGTTACGCCGTGGATCCCGGCGAAAGGCTCGGTGGGAGCATCCGGCGACCTGGCGCCGCTGGCGCATATGTCGCTGACGCTGCTGGGGGAAGGGAAAGCCCGCTGGCAGGGTGAGTGGATGCCGGCCGCGCAGGCGCTGGAAAAAGCCGGCCTCAGGCCGATTACGCTGGCGGCCAAAGAGGGGCTGGCGCTGCTTAACGGCACCCAGGCTTCGACGGCGTTCGCGCTGCGCGGCCTGTTTGAAGCCGAAGACCTGTTTACCTCGGCGGTGGTATGCGGTGCGCTAACCACCGAAGCAGCGCTGGGCTCGCGTCGTCCGTTTGACTCGCGTATCCACGAGGCTCGCGGCCAGCGCGGACAGATTGACGCCGCCGCGCTCTATCGCCACGTGCTGACCGACGATAGCGCGATTTCTCAGTCGCACCACGGCTGCACCAAGGTGCAGGACCCGTACTCTCTGCGCTGTCAGCCGCAGGTGATGGGCGCCTGCCTGACGCAGATCCGTCAGGCGGCGGAAGTGTTATTGGTTGAAGCCAACGCGGTCTCCGACAACCCGCTGGTGTTCGCCAGCGAGAATGAGGTGATTTCCGGCGGCAACTTCCACGCCGAACCGGTGGCGATGGCGGCGGACAACATCGCCCTGGCGATAGCCGAAATCGGCTCGCTGTCGGAGCGTCGCATCGCGCTGATGATGGACAGCCATATGTCGCAGCTGCCGCCGTTCCTCGTGAAAAACGGCGGCGTCAACTCCGGCTTTATGATTGCCCAGGTGACCGCGGCGGCGTTAGCCAGCGAAAACAAAGCGCTTTCGCACCCGCATAGCGTTGATAGCCTGCCGACCTCCGCGAACCAGGAGGATCACGTCTCGATGGCGCCGGCCGCCGGTCGCCGCCTGTGGGCGATGGCGGAAAACACCCGCGGCGTGCTGGCGGTCGAGTGGTTGGCCTCCGTTCAGGGGCTGGATATGCGCGAGGGTCTTGCCAGCAGCCCGCTGCTGGAAAAGGCGCGCCATCTGCTGCGCGAACGCGTGCCGCACTACACCGAAGACCGCTTCTTCGCGCCGGATATTGAACACGCTATTGAGCTTTTGGCCGCGCGTCACCTGACGCGACTGCTGCCTGCCGTACTGCCCGATCACAACTAACCATTCGCTGTTCTCTGTACCCGCGTCGGGGGGATGCCTTCCCCCCGGCCGTCCTACACGCATATTTGTCGTCGTATAAAAATTATCAGGACACTTGCATATGCAACAACAATCGCAACAAAAGCCACATCTGCTGCGCGGGCTGAACGCTCGCCATATTCGCTTTATCGCGCTCGGTTCCGCCATCGGCACCGGGCTGTTCTACGGCTCGGCCGCGGCCATCAAGGCTGCCGGTCCGGCGGTGCTGCTGGCCTATCTTATCGGCGGCGCGGCGGTCTTTATCGTGATGCGGGCGCTGGGAGAAATGGCGGTGCGCAACCCCGTCTCCGGCTCCTTCGGCAGCTACGCGCGCCAGTATCTCGGCCCGCTGGCCGGGTTTATCACCGGCTGGACCTACACCTTCGAAATGGTCATTGTGGCCCTCGCCGACGTGACCGCGTTTGGGATTTATATGGGGCTGTGGTACCCCGACGTGCCGCGCTGGATTTGGGTGCTGAGCATTATCTTTTTCATCGGCGCGATGAACCTGTGCCACGTGCGAATTTTTGGTGAGATGGAGTTTTGGCTCTCGCTGATTAAAGTGGTGGCCATTATGGCGATGATCGTTGCCGGCGGCAGCATCATCTTCTTTGGCTTCGGCCACGCGTTTCCGGCGACGGGGCTGGAAAATCTGTGGAGCCACGGCGGATTTGCCCCCAACGGCTGGCAGGGGATTATCGCTTCGCTGGGGATTGTGATGTTTGCCTTCGGCGGGGTCGAAATCATTGGCGTCACCGCCGCGGAGGCGCAGGACCCGAAAAAGGTTATTCCGCAGGCAATCAATACCATCCCGCTGCGCATCGTGCTGTTCTACGTCTGCACGCTGGCGATCCTGATGGCTATTTTCCCGTGGAACAGCTTTGGCGAGCAGGGCAGCCCGTTCGTGCTGATCTTCAGCGGGCTGGGGATTCCGGCGGCGGCGACCATCCTCAATATTATCGTCATTAGCGCCAGCATTTCGGCCATCAACAGCGATATATTTGGCGCGGGGCGCATGATGTACGGCATGGCGAAAGAGGGCATGGCGCCGAAAAGCTTCCAGCGTATCGCCAGCAACGGCGTGCCGTGGATGACGGTGGTGGTGATGGGCGTGGCGCTGCTGGCGGCGGTAGTGCTGAACTACCTGATGCCGGAGCAGATCTTCGTGCTGATCGCCTCGCTGGCGGCGTTTGCCACGGTATGGGTCTGGCTGATGATCCTGCTGGCCCACTTTGCGATGCGCCGCGGCCTGTCGGCGGAAGAACGGCGTAATATCGCGTTCCCGGTGCCGTTCTGGCCGGTTGCGCCGCTGCTGACCCTGCTGTTTATGGGGCTGGTGATTGCGGTGCTGGGAATGGTGGAAGAGACGCGTATTGCGCTGATCGCCGGCCTGGTCTGGCTGGGCCTGCTAACCGTGGTGTGGTATGCACGGGTGCGAAAAAGCGCGGTCATCGCGGTGACGGAGCAGTAATCAGACATCCCCGGGTCAGGCGTGAGCCCCGGCCCGGGGATGTTCCGAAGTTAGCTAAACAGGGCGGTGATTGAGGCGCTGCCGAGGCTGTGGAAATGGACGTTAAAACCGACCATCGCGCCGCTTGCGCCTTCATCGACCTCAATTTTATCAACGTCCAGCGCGTGCACCGTAAAGATGTAGCGATGGCTTTCACCCTTCGGCGGCGCCGCGCCGCCGTAGCCCGCCTGACCGAAATCGGTGCGGGTCTGAACCGCCTCTTCCGGCAGCGGCGCCAGGCCGGAACCGGCGCCCTGGGGCAGCACGCGGGTCTCGGCAGGAAGGTTCGCCACAATCCAGTGCCACCAGCCGGAGCCGGTCGGCGCGTCCGGGTCGTAACAGGTCACCACAAAGCTTTTGCAGCCCGCCGGCACATCATCCCACGTCAGATGCGGTGAAATATTGTCCCCCGCGTAGCCCATGCCGTTGAATACATGACGGTTGGGCAGCTTCTCGCCATCCTGCAAATCATGACTGATGAGTTTCATCGTCTCTCCTCAAGTTAATCGCCTGATTGGCAAAGAAGTGTAGCGCGCGGGGCGCGGCATTACCGTCTCTTAATCGCTAAAAAATGTTTCTTCCAGCACCGCGGCGTTAACCGCCCGGGTCAGGTGCGTCAGCTGTTCGGCGCTAATGATATACGGCGGCATCAGGTAGATAAGCTTGCCGAACGGGCGCACCCACACGCCTTGCTCCACGAAAAAGCGCTGCAGGGCGGCCATGTTTACCGGACGGCGGGTTTCCACCACCCCAATCGCGCCAAGCACGCGCACGTCGGCCACCAGCGCGGAGTCGCGCGCCGGCGCCAGCTCGGCCTTCAGCTGCGCTTCGATGGCGGCAACCTGGGCCTGCCACTCTCCGCTTGCCAGCAGGTTCAGGCTCTCTGCGGCCACCGCGCAGGCCAGCGGGTTGCCCATAAAGGTCGGGCCGTGCATAAAGCAGCCGGCCTCGCCGTTGCTGATGGTCTCCGCGACCGTGCGGGTGGCCAGCGTCGCGGAGAGCGTCATGGTCCCGCCGGTCAGCGCCTTGCCGAGACACAGTATATCCGCCGCAATGCCCGCATGTTCGCAGGCAAACAGCTTGCCGGTACGGCCAAAGCCGGTGGCAATCTCATCGGCAATCAGCAGGATACCTTCGCGATCGCACATCTTACGGATGCGCCTTAACCACTCCGGATGGTACATCCTCATCCCGCCAGCGCCCTGCACGATGGGTTCGAGGATCACCGCGGCAATTTCTTGGCGATGGGCGGCCATCAGGCGGGCAAAGGGCACCATGTCGAGCTCGTCCCACTCGCCGTCAAAGCGGCTCTGCGGCGCCGGCGCGAACAGGTTGTCCGGCAGATAGCCCTGCCACAGGCTGTGCATGGAGTTGTCCGGGTCGCACACCGACATCGCGCCGAAGGTGTCGCCGTGATAGCCGTTGCGGAAGGTGAGAAAACGCCGGCGCGGTTCGCCCTTTGCCTGCCAGTACTGCAGAGCCATTTTCATCGCCACTTCGACCGCCACGGACCCCGAGTCGGCAAGGAACACGCACTCCAGCGATTCCGGCGTCATCGCCACCAGCTGGCGGCAGAGCGCGACCGCCGACGGGTGGGTTATGCCGCCAAACATCACGTGCGACATCTGGTCGATCTGCGCTTTCATCGCCGCATTCAGCCGCGGATGGTTGTAGCCGTGGATCGCCGCCCACCATGACGACATGCCGTCAATCAGCCGTTCGCCGCCGGCCAGAGAAAGCTCGCAGCCGTGAGCGGCCGCCACCGGGTAAACCGGCAGGGGAGAGGTCATGGAAGTGTAGGGGTGCCAGATGTGGCGCCGATCGAAGGCGAGATCGTCCATTGTCATAAGCGACTTGTAAACCATTTTGAAAACATTTAGGTTTACGAGTATAAACCGAACCGACAGTTAACAAAACCCTTTGGAGAAGCCAATGGCTCACCACGCACGCTGGACAATGTCGCAAGTCACTGAGTTATTTAATAAACCATTGCTGGATCTGCTGTTTGAAGCCCAGCAGGTCCACCGCCAGCACTTTGACCCGCGCCAGGTTCAGGTCAGCACGCTGCTGTCGATTAAGACCGGCGCCTGCCCGGAAGATTGTAAATACTGCCCGCAGAGCGCGCGCTATAAAACCGGCCTGGAGTCCGAGCGCCTGATGGAAGTTGAACAGGTGCTGGAGTCGGCGCGACAGGCTAAAAATGCCGGTTCGACCCGTTTCTGCATGGGTGCGGCGTGGAAGAATCCGCACGAACGCGATATGCCGTATCTTGAGCAGATGGTCAAAGGGGTGAAGGCGCTGGGGCTGGAGTCCTGTATGACCCTCGGTACCCTCACCGATAGCCAGGCGCAGCGCCTCGCCGGTGCCGGCCTCGACTACTACAACCACAACCTCGATACCTCGCCGGAGTTCTACGGCAATATCATCACCACCCGTACTTACCAGGAACGCCTCGATACCCTTGGTAAAGTGCGCGGCGCGGGAATTAAGGTGTGTTCCGGCGGTATCGTCGGGCTGGGCGAAACGGTAAAAGATCGCGCCGGACTGCTGCTGCAGCTGGCCAACCTGCCGACGCCGCCGGAAAGCGTGCCCATCAACATGCTGGTGAAGGTGAAGGGCACGCCGCTGGCGGACAACGACGACGTCGACGCGTTTGAGTTTATCCGCACCATCGCGGTGGCGCGGATCATGATGCCGACCTCCTACGTGCGCCTCTCCGCCGGCCGCGAGCAGATGAACGAACAGACCCAGGCGATGTGCTTTATGGCCGGGGCCAACTCCATTTTCTACGGCTGCAAGCTGCTGACGACGCCGAACCCGGAAGAGGATAAGGACCTGCAGCTTTTCCGCAAGCTGGGGCTTAATCCGCAGCAGACGGCGGTGCTGGAAGGCGATAACGAGCAGCAGCAGCGTCTGGAGCACGCGCTGAATAACCCGGATACCGAGGAATATTACAACGCGGCGGTGCTATGAGCTGGCAGCAACGCATCGAGCAGGCGCTGAGCGAACGACGGCAGGCGGATGCTTTCCGCTCTCGCCAGCCGGTGACGCAGGGGGCCGGGCGCTGGCTGACCCGCGAGGGGCAGCGCTGGCTCAACTTTTCCAGCAACGATTATCTCGGCCTGAGCCAGCATCCGCAGATCGTTGCCGGCTGGCAGCAGGGCGCCGAACGTTACGGCGTCGGCAGCGGCGGTTCGGCTCACGTCAGCGGTTACAGCGACGCGCATCGCCAGCTGGAGGAGGCGCTGGCCGACTGGCTGGGCTATCCGCGCGCGCTGCTGTTTATCTCCGGCTTTGCCGCTAATCAGGCGCTGATTGCCGCCCTGCTCGGCAAGGACGATCGCGCGGTAGCGGACCGTCTGAGCCACGCCTCGCTGCTGGAGGCGGCCAGCCTCAGCCCGGCGCAGCTGCGGCGCTTTCAGCACAACGACGTTCAGCAGCTGAAAACGCTGCTGGAGAAACCGCTGGCGGGCCAGCAGCTGACGATCACCGAAGGCGTCTTCAGCATGGACGGCGATAGCGCGCCCCTCGGCCCGATCCACCAGGTGACCGCTGAAGCCGGCGGCTGGCTGCTGGTCGATGATGCCCACGGCATTGGCGTGCTGGGCGACGAGGGGCGGGGCAGCTGTTATGCGCAAAACGTCCACCCTGAACTGCTGGTGGTGACCTTCGGCAAGGCCTTTGGCGTCAGCGGCGCGGCGGTATTGTGCAGCGAGGCGCTGGCGGATTATCTGCTGCAGTTTGCCCGCCACCTGATTTACAGCACCGCCATGCCGCCGGCCCAGGCCGTTGCGCTCAGCGCCGCGCTGCGGACTATCCGCGGCGATGAGGGCCAGCGGCGGCGGGAGGCGCTGGCCTGCCGGATAGCCCAGTTCAGGGACGGGATGCGCGACTATCCGGGGCAGCTTACCGAATCGACCAGCGCCATTCAGCCGCTGATCGTCGGAGACAACGCCCGGGCTCTGCGCCTGGCGGCGCGCCTGCGCGAGCAGGGCTGCTGGGCGACGGCGATCCGCCCGCCGACGGTGCCGGTCGGCAGCGCCCGGCTGCGGCTGACCCTGAGCGCGGCCCATGAATCTGCGGATATCGATCGTCTGCTGGAGGTCCTGCATGACGGCGGTGAATAAACGCGCGGTGGCCGCCGCCTTCGGCCGGGCGGCGAGCCGCTATACGCAGCACGATGAGCTGCAGCGCCGCAGCGCCGGGCTGCTGCTGCGCCAGCTTGGTGACCGGCGCTTTGCCGAGGTTCTGGATGCGGGCTGCGGTCCCGGCAGCATGAGCCGCTACTGGCGCGAGGCGGGCAGCCGCGTCACCGCGCTGGATATCTCCGTTGATATGCTGGCGGAGGCCCGGCGCCAGCAGGTCGCGCACGGCTACGTCGAGGGCGATATTGAATCCCTGCCGCTGCCGGCGGCCTGCGTAGACCTGGCGTGGAGTAATCTGGCGGTGCAGTGGTGCGACGACCTCGGCGCCGCGCTTGCTGAGCTGCACCGGGTCGTGCGTCCCGGCGGGCGGGTGGCCTTCAGCACCCTGTTGGCCGGTTCGCTCCCCGAGCTCAACCAGGCCTGGGCGACGATTGACCGGCATCCGCACGCCAATCGTTTCCTCAGCGAGCAGGCGGTACGCAGCGTGATGAGCGGCTGGCGGGGCGAGGCGCAGGTACATGCCGTAACGCTGCCGTTCCCCGACGCCCTCTGCGCCATGCGTTCGCTAAAGGGCATCGGCGCCACCCATTTACACCAGGGGCGCAGCGCGGCGCCGCTGAGCCGCACAAAGCTGCAGCAGCTTCAGCTGGCGTGGCCGAAACGGCACGGGCAGTGCCCGCTGACCTACCATCTTTTTACAGGAGTAATTGAACGTGATTGAGCGTTATTTCGTCACCGGAACCGATACTGAAGTCGGCAAAACGGTGAGCAGCTGCGCCCTGCTGCAGGCGGCGAATCTGCGGGGTCGGAACAGCGCCGGCTATAAGCCGGTGGCCTCCGGCAGCGAGTACACGGCGCAGGGCCTGCGCAACGACGACGCCCTGGCCCTGCAGCGCAACAGCCGCGTGGCGCTGAGCTACCAGCAGGTTAACCCGTTAACCTTTGCGGAACCCACTTCGCCGCATATTATCAGCGCCGATGAGGGGCGACCCATTACCGCCGCCGCGCTCTCCGCCGGGCTGCGCGAGCTGGAGCCGCTGGCCGACTGGCTGCTGGTGGAAGGGGCAGGGGGCTGGTTTACGCCGCTGTCCGAAACCCTGAGCTTTGCCGACTGGGTGCAGGAAGAGCGGCTGCCGGTGATCCTGGTGGTGGGAATAAAGCTGGGCTGCATTAATCATGCCCTGCTGACGGCTCAGGCGGTGCGCCAGGCAGGGCTGCCTCTGGTGGGCTGGATTGCCAACGACGTCCAGCCGCCGGGGAAGCGGCATAGCGAATACCTCGCGACCCTCAAACGGCTGCTGCCCGCGCCCATGCTGGGCGAGATCCCGTGGCTGGAGGAGGCGTCGCAGCGGGAAGACCTCGGCCAGTATCTCGATCTTAGCGCGCTGGATCGGGCGTCATCCACTGCGCCAGCAGCGGCTCATCCAGCTGTATAACGTCGCCCTGCGCCACGCTGCGCCCGCGGTGCAGCAGGCAGAAGCGGTCGGCCACCCGGCGAATGAACGGCAGGTGCTGCTCGGCGAGCAGCACCGTTAAACCGATATCCCGGTTCAGGCGCACCAGCAGATCCCCCAGCTTATGCATAAAGTGCTGCCCGCTGCCGCGCGACGGTTCATCAAGTATCAGCAGGCGCGGTCGGACGATCAGCGCTCTTGCCAGCGCCAGCTGGTACCTGTCGTCTTCCGAGAGCGCGGCGCCTTTGCTCTGGCGCAGGGCGTAAAGCTGCGGAAAGAGATCGTAAATCTCGCTATTCACCACCGCGCCGGGCGTGCCTCCGGCCGCCAGCGCAATATGCAGATTCTCCTCTACGCTGAGCTGCGAAAAGATGCGCCGGTCCTGCGGCACGTAGCCGATGCCGATGACGCTGCGTGAATGGGCGGAGAGCGGCATCAGGTCGCAGGGCGGCGCTCCGCGCTCCTGCCAGGTGATGCTGCCGCTGGCCACCGGGAGGTTCCCGGTAATGCAGTTGACCAGCGTGGTTTTCCCCATTCCCTGACTTCCCATCACGCAGGTACACTCTCCTGACCTGAGCTCAAGATCGACGTTCCACAGCGTGTGCTGGCTTCCATAGTACTGATTGACGGCGCGTAGACTCAACATAGACGTTTTCTCCTTTTTGACGACGGCGAGCGAGACAAACATTCTGCAAATCTCTTGCCAGGAAAAAGAAGTGACGGCATTTTTTCGCCAGCGCAGGTCGCGGCGGCCACCGCCGGCGGGGAACAGCGAAGCGGCTGCACTTTCCCGGTGCTAAACGACGTGAAACGTGGTGCAGAAAGCAGCAAAAAGGCGGGCGTCCTTAGCTGATAAATATCAAAAATAATTCAATAATATTTTTTAGCCGCGTGATTTTTGCCGGCGGACAATTTCGGCCGGGTGGCAGAGGTCATGGCCTGCAGCGAGTTATCCACTATTCCTGTGGATAACCTTGTGTATTAGAGTTAGAGAACTTGCGGTAAGCTAGAGATTACGCGGCCTGCGGCTGAATTGGCGCGAAACCCGTCTTTTATTAAATTTTATTTAATATCAATTGGTTGTATAAAATCAATGGCTGTAAGGAAAGTGTCACCTGCTGCCATAAAAGATTCATCGCCTTGCTTGACAAATGTTAAATGACAAAATTTTCTGGGGATAACCTTACACAGTGGCGGATTATTCCGCATGGCGCGCTTTTTTTGCCCAAATGCGGCCGCCCGGGGCAAGGTTTACAGAGCGAACAGTAATACGATACTGGTTTTATATCCAGTATTATTTATTGGCAAAAGCGCCGGCGACGGGTAGAATTAAACACCTGCCGTTTCGCGCCGGGCGCTTCATCCTCCTTCAGGGTCAGACATATGAGTAAAACGTTCACGCTGCATTCCGCTTTCCGTCCCTCTGGCGATCAGCCAGAAGCCATTCGTCGCCTTGAAGAGGGGCTGGAAGATGGTCTGGCGCACCAAACGCTGCTGGGGGTAACCGGGTCGGGTAAAACCTTCACCATCGCTAACGTCATTGCCGACCTGCAGCGCCCGACGATGGTCCTCGCGCCCAACAAGACCCTGGCGGCGCAGCTGTATGGCGAAATGAAGGAGTTTTTCCCGGAGAATGCCGTCGAGTATTTCGTCTCCTACTACGACTACTACCAGCCTGAAGCCTACGTGCCGAGCTCGGACACCTTCATCGAGAAGGACGCCTCGGTCAACGAACATATTGAGCAGATGCGCCTGTCGGCAACCAAGGCGCTGCTGGAGCGCCGCGACGTCATCGTGGTGGCCTCGGTCTCGGCTATTTATGGCCTCGGCGATCCTGACCTGTACCTGAAGATGATGCTGCATCTGACCACCGGCATGCTGATTGACCAGCGGGCCATTCTGCGTCGCCTCGCGGAGCTGCAGTACACCCGTAACGATCAGGCTTTCCAGCGCGGGACCTTCCGCGTTCGCGGCGAGGTCATTGACGTCTTCCCGGCGGAATCGGACGATATTGCCCTGCGTATTGAGCTGTTTGACGAAGAGGTTGAGCGCCTGTCGCTCTTTGACCCGCTTACCGGGCAGGTTGAATCGTCCATCCCGCGCTACACCATCTACCCGAAAACGCACTACGTTACCCCGCGCGAGCGGATCGTTCAGGCCATGGAAGAGATAAAAGTCGAGCTGGCGGAGCGGCGTAAAGTGCTGCTGGAAAACAACAAGCTGCTGGAAGAGCAGCGCCTGAGCCAGCGTACCCAGTTCGACCTCGAAATGATGAACGAGCTGGGCTACTGCTCGGGGATTGAAAACTACTCGCGCTATCTTTCCGGGCGCGGGCCGGGCGAGCCGCCGCCGACGCTGTTCGACTATCTGCCGGCGGATGGCCTGCTGGTTATCGATGAATCCCACGTGACCATTCCGCAAATCGGCGGGATGTATCGCGGCGACCGGGCGCGTAAAGAGACGCTGGTGGAGTACGGTTTCCGCCTGCCGTCGGCGCTGGACAACCGCCCGATGAAGTTTGAGGAGTTTGAGGCGCTGGCGCCGCAGACCATCTACGTTTCGGCGACGCCCGGCGCCTACGAGCTGGATAAATCCGGCGATGAGGTGGTCGATCAGGTGGTCCGTCCGACCGGCCTGCTTGACCCGGTTATCGAAGTGCGCCCGGTGGGGACCCAGGTCGACGATCTGCTGTCGGAGATTCGCCTGCGCTCCGCCATCAACGAGCGCGTGCTGGTGACGACCCTCACCAAGCGGATGGCCGAAGACCTCACCGAGTACCTCGAAGAGCACGGCGAGCGCGTGCGCTACCTGCATTCGGATATCGATACCGTCGAACGTATGGAGATTATCCGCGATCTGCGCCTCGGCGAGTTTGACGTGCTGGTTGGGATCAACCTGCTGCGTGAAGGGCTGGATATGCCGGAGGTCTCGCTGGTAGCGATTCTTGATGCCGACAAAGAGGGCTTCCTGCGCTCCGAGCGCTCGCTGATCCAGACCATCGGCCGCGCGGCGCGTAACATCAACGGTAAGGCGATTCTCTACGGCGACAGGATCACCGCCTCGATGGCGAAGGCCATCAGCGAAACCGAACGCCGTCGCGAGAAGCAGCAGCGCTATAACGAAGAGCACGGCATCACCCCGCAGGGCCTGAATAAGAAGGTGGTCGATATCCTGGCGCTGGGCAGCGGCCTGGCGAAGACCAAGGCCAAAGGGCGCGGCAAGTCGCGTTCACCGGTCGAGGCGGATACGCCGGTGCTGACGCCAAAAGCGCTGCAGCAGCGAATTCACGAGCTGGAAGGGCAGATGATGCAGCACGCGCAGAACCTGGAGTTCGAAGAGGCGGCCCAGATCCGCGACCAGCTGCATAAGCTGCGGGATCTGTTTATCGCCGCGTCGTAGACCGGCGCCCGTCGCGTCGGGCGTCTATGCCGCGGCCAGACTGGCTTCTGGCCGTGTGGAACGCTCGTAACGTACGGGCAGCGCCTGCGGATGCGAGGGCTGCCCGGCGTCACAATGGCAAATAAAATAGCCGGTGGGGGCGGCTCTTAATATCCGCTTAATCTTGTTCAGGGACACTATCTTCATTCTAATGAGGATAGCGCCATGCAAAAACTACACTTTCGCCAATACCTGGCCATTACCTGCGCCTTTATTATCGTCGTCGCCTTCTTCCATCACTGGGTGCTGACCTTCTGACGCGAAGGCCTCGGGAAGAGCACCCAGGCGCGAACGCCGGGGCCCGGCTGGCGGTTATGCAAAAAGAACTGGGTATCGTGCAGCTGGGCGATACGGGTGACGATGCTTAATCCCAGACCAATGCCGCCGTAGCGGCTGTCCATGCGAACAAACGCTTTGCTCAGCTCGCCGCTTTTCGCTTCATCAATTCCCGGCCCTTCATCCTCCACCGCCAGAATCGGCGTTGACCCCGCCTGAATCGAGACGCGGATCGTAGAGTCCGTTGGGCTATAGCGGTGCGCATTCTCCACCAGATTGCGCAGCACCACGCGCAGCAGCGTGGCGTCGCCGGACACCATCACCTCCTCGTCCGCACCGGCTATCTCAAGCTTTTGCCGGCGCGGCGTCAGCATCGCTTCCAGCTCCTCCTCGAGCGGTTCAACGACATCCTCCATCAGCTGCACCTGCTGGTAGCTACCGGCGGAAAACGACTGCCCTACGCGGGCCAGCTGCAGGAGCTGGGAGATGCTGTTGGTCATCTGATCGAGGCGCTGAATAAGCGGATCGACCCCCACCCCGTGCACTTTGGCCAGCAGCTCGAGGTGCAGGCGCAGCCCGGCCAGCGGCGTGCGCAGCTCGTGGGCCACGTCGGCGGTAAACAGGCGCTCGCGGTCGAGCGTCAGGTTCAGGCGCGATACCAGCTGGTTCAGCGCGGTGGTTACGGCGGTCACTTCCGGCACCGACTCGCTGAGCTCGATAGGCTGGAGATTATCCGGGGTGCGGTTCTCCAGCTCGCCCTGCAGGCGGGAGAGCGGGCGGGTTATCTTTTTCACCGCCAGCAGGCTGATATAGAGCGCGAGGCCGATAATCAGCAGGCTTGGGATCAGCAGGCTGGCGACCGCTTCCCGCACCTCGTGCTCAACGTGCTTCTGGTTGTTGTGCCCCTCGATGGCGCTGGCCACCAGCAGCTGAATCTGCTCTTTGCTTTCATGCCACAGCCAGAACACGCTGATAATCTGGCAGACCGCCAGAATCGTGCCGATGGTCAGCAGCAGGCGAAAGCGCATGGTCCATTTTTCGGTGGCTAACAGCGGCATCTCTTTATGACTCCGATTCGGTATTGTTCACCAGCATATAGCCAAAGCCCCTGACGGTACGGATCCGCGCTTTACCGACCTTATCGCGCAGGTTGTGGATATGCACCTCCAGGGTATTGGTCGCCGGCTCGTTATCCCAGCTGTAGATATCGTTGTAGAGAATTTCCCGATGTACCGGACTGCCCGCCTTCATCATCAGGCGCGACAGCAGGGAGTACTCTTTTGGCGTCAGCTCCAGCGAATCCCCGCCCAGCCACACCTGCCGGCGGGTGATATTGAGGCGCAGGTTGCCGACCACCATTTCGCTGTCGCCCTGGTTATTGTGGCGGCGGAGCAGCGCGCGGATGCGGGCGTTAAGCTCCTCCAGCGCAAAGGGCTTCACCAGATAGTCGTCGGCGCCGGTATCGAGACCGTCGATGCGGTCTTCGACGGTATCGCGGGCGGTGAGGATAAGCACCGGCTGGCTGAATTTCTCCCGCCGCATCCGCGCCAGGAAGTGCAGGCCGTCCTCATCCGGCAGCCCGAGGTCGAGGACCACCAGGCTGTAGTGGTTGCTGGCCAGCGACAGCGCGGCCTCATGCGCGCTGGCGACGCCGTCGCAGGCGTATCCTTCGCTCTGCATGGCCAGAATTAATCCCTGTAACAGGAGCGCGTCGTCTTCAATGACTAAGATTTTCATCTGCCGGCCTCGCTTATGCATGGCGTTAAAATATCGTCTGTCGCCTGGTATTCACGGGTATTGACCCCGAACAGGCCGAGCAGGGTGGAGAACAAATTATCCTGCGAATAGGGCGCCGTTTTTGCCTTCTGCTGCAGGCACTGGCTGGAAACGCCGTAGCGCTGCTGGTAATCCTGCGACAGCCACATCAGCATCGGGACATGCTTTTGCGTATCCGGCGCGATAGACCACGGCAGCCCGTGCAGATAAACGCCGTCTTCGCCCAGCGACTCGCCGTGGTCGGAAAGATAGACCAGGCTGGTGGTAAATTTATCCTGCTTCGACTGCAGCAGCTTGATGGCCTTATCCACCACGTAATCGACGTACAAAATGGTGTTGTCGTAGGTGTTGGTCAACTGCTGCTGCGTGCAGCCCTGAATTTCATTGGTATCGCAGGTCGGGGTGAATTTTTTGAATTCAGCCGGGTAGCGATTGTAGTACGTCGGGCCGTGGCTGCCGATAGTGTGCAGAACGATAATGCCGTCCTGTTGCAAACCGTCGATGTAGCTTTCCAGATTATGGAATAAGACCTCATCGTAGCATTCGCCGTCGATGCACTGACCCGTCAGCTTGAGATCGGTGACGTTCTGATGCGGCACGCGATCGCAGGCGCCTTTACAGCCGCCGTCGTTGTCGTTCCACAATACCTGAATACCGGCGCGCTGCAGAATGTCCAGCACGCCCTCCTGGTGATGCGCCAGCTCTTCATCATAGCGCTCGCGCGGCATGTTGGAGAACATGCACGGCACGGAAACGGCGGTGGCGGTACCGCAGGAGGTGGTGTCGGGAAAATAGATAACGTTATCCTGCTGCAGGCGCGGGTTGGTTTCGCGGGGATAGCCGCCGAGGGAGAAATTTTGCGCCCGCGAGGTCTCACCCAGCACCAGAATGGTCAGGTTTTTTCGCGGCCCGTCGCGCATTTGCGGCTTCTGCTGCGCATCTTCGCCAATTTTGACCAGCGGCAGATTGTCCATCTTATTGTGTGCATACCACGAATTGATCGCCACGATGCTGTTTGACGGGCTCAGCGACTTCACCAGCTCTTTATTATTGCGGAACACCGAGGCGTAATCTTTATAAAACAGGGCGGCAATCAGCATGATAAGGAGCGCCGAGAGCGCCACGTTGAGCAGCCGCACGGCGACGCCGCGGGTGAAGGTTTTCGGCTTACGCACCTTAATCCACCAGGCCGCCAGTACCGCCAGCACGCCGGAAATCCCGAGCGTCAGCACCATGCTGCCCGACATCAGGGCGAAGCTCTCCGCCGGCGTGGTATCCAGAATGTTGGTGATCATCGCCCGGTCGATGATGACCCCAAAGGTCCAGATAAAGTACTGCGCCGCGGCGCTAAGCAGAATAAACAGGCTGATAACGACGCGGTCGAGCCTGAGGAAAGAGGCCAGGGTGGTGAGAATATTCATCACGCTGAAGGCGACCAGCGGCATGCTGAGGAACACCAGCCAGCTATGCAGGTTACTGACCGGCAGCAGGGTGAAGACCTGGCGGTAGAAGGCAATATTGAGGAACAGACCGACGTAGGCGGCAAAGATAATCAGGTAAACCGTGCGGCTCACTACCGGTCGACGCAGTGGAAATAACGACATAGCAAAAGTCCAGGTGAAAACATGCTCGCTATGCTGCCACTTCTTTTTTAAGACAACCTTAAGATTTTAATGTGGGGAGTCGACGCTCCCCACGCTATGAAGCCATTCGGAATTAGCCGGGTATCTGAATCGCTTTTTCCAGCGCATTGCGCAGCAGCAGGCGATCGTGGCGATAGGGCACGTCGCTGGCATCCAGCGGCGTCTGGATGACCATCCGGTCCTCAAGGCCGCGGATATCGGCCTTTGGTCCGACGACCACGGCGTCAATCACCCGCTTGCCCACGTGGTGCTCCATAATCGCGATGCGGTCCGCCAGCGTCAGGGTAGCGGCCGGGCTGTGCTCTTTGCCGAGGTTGTCGATAAAAACCATCGGCGCCGGCGTGCGGCGCAGCGCCTGCGCCATATCGTCGAGCAGCAAAATAGGCAGCAGGCTGGTGTAGAAGCTGCCGGGGCCGATCAGAATGAGATCGGCTTCAGCGATCGCCGCAACCGCTTCGCGGGTGGCGGGAACCGGCGGGGTCAGCATCAGCTCGCGCGGCACGCGGGGAAGCTGGTCGATATTGACTTCGCCATAAACTTCGTGGCCTTCGTCGTCAATCGCCATCAGGTCCACCGGTTGTTCGGACATCGGTATCAGGAATGCGTCAACTTTTAGCAGGTTTCTGATTAAATTAATCGCCTCTAAAGGCCTGACGCTAAGGTGATCGAGGGCCTTTAACATTAGATTTCCGAGGTTATGCCCAGAAAGTTCGCCGTTACCGGCAAAACGGTACTCAAACATGGCGGATGCTACGCTGGGTTCGGCGATCAGCTGGTTAATACAGTTGCGCATATCCCCCCAGGCAATACCGCCTTCGGCACGGCGAATACGCCCCGTCGATCCGCCGTTATCTGTGGTGGTGACGATGCCGGTCAGGCGCGATCCGAGCGATGAGAGTGACGACATCACCCGGCCCAAACCATGCCCTCCGCCAAGAGCCACTACCCGATCGAGGTCGGCGAAAGTCCGATTGCGCATACTAATTCCTTATCTCAAATGAACGGGCTCACAGTAACCGATCTACCCCTAAAAGACGATGCTCCGATCCTGACAAACTGACCGACATCAATGCAAAACCCTGAATTTTGGCTATTCTGTTACGAAAATGCACGATCGTAGCGATATATACATAATTATATAGCGAAATCGAAAATGGCGAAACGGTCGTTTCCGCGCTACTATCGGCATAAACCAGTTAACACTCTAGCCTCTGTGCCTGTGTCGCAAGATATGGTGCTTTGGCCGTGACAGCTCAGCTTGTCACCAGGGCGTGGGAAGAAATGACCGCGTCTCCCGTATTTGGAAAGGTGTATATGGCCTCACAGCTTACCGATGCATTTGCGCGTAAGTTTTACTACTTGCGCCTGTCGATTACCGACGTGTGTAACTTTCGTTGCACCTACTGTCTCCCGGACGGCTATAAGCCCGGCCCGGTGACCAACAAAGGCTTTCTCAGCGTAGATGAAGTGCGCCGCGTGACGCGTGCCTTTTCCGCCCTCGGCACCGAAAAGGTGCGCCTGACCGGCGGTGAACCCTCGCTGCGCCGCGATTTCGCCGACGTTATCGCCGCCGTGCGTGAAAACAGCGCCATTCGGCAGATTGCGGTCACCACCAACGGCTATCGCCTGGCGCGGGACGTCGAACGCTGGCGCGACGCCGGGCTGACGGCCATCAACGTCAGCGTGGACAGCCTCGACGCCCGCCAGTTTCACGCCATCACCGGGCAGGATAAATTTCAGCAGGTGATGGACGGCATCGATGCCGCCTTCGCCGCCGGTTTTGAGAAAGTGAAGGTCAACACCGTGCTGATGCGCGATGTGAACCACCACCAGCTCGACACCTTCCTCGCCTGGATCCAGCCGCGCCGCATCCAGCTGCGCTTTATTGAACTGATGGAAACCGGAGAGGGCAGCGACCTGTTCCGCCGGCACCATATCTCCGGCATGGTGCTGCGCGACGAGCTGCTCCGACGCGGCTGGATCCACCAGATCAGCCAGCGCAGCGACGGCCCGGCGCAGGTCTTCTGCCATCCGGACTACGCCGGAGAGATCGGCCTGATCATGCCCTATGAAAAAGACTTCTGCGCCACCTGCAATCGCCTGCGCGTCTCCTCCGTGGGCAAGCTGCATTTGTGCCTGTTCGGCGACGGCGGCGTAGATTTACGCGATCTGCTGGCCGAGGACTGCCAGCAGGCGGTGCTGGAAGCGCGCATCTCCGAAGCGTTAACCCATAAAAAACAAACCCATTTCCTGCATCAGGGCAACACCGGTATTACGCAAAACCTGTCGTATATTGGCGGATAATTGATTCTAAAGGAGCGAACAGATGAGTCAGGCCAGCGCTGAGTTTATCCCGACCCGTATTGCTATTCTCACCGTTTCCAGCCGCCGTGGCGAAGAGGACGATACCTCTGGCCACTGGCTGCGCGACGCGGCGCAGGAAGCGGGGCACGTGATTGTTGATAAGGCGATTGTTAAAGAGAACCGCTACGCCATTCGCGCCCGGGTGTCGGCGTGGATCGCCAGCGACGACGTTCAGGTGGTGCTCATTACCGGCGGAACCGGTTTTACCGAGGGCGATCAGGCCCCGGAAGCGCTGCTGCCGCTGTTTGACCGGGAAGTTGAAGGTTTTGGTGAGGTCTTCCGCATGCTCTCCTTTGAAGAGATCGGCACCTCGACGCTGCAGTCCCGCGCCGTTGCCGGCGTGGCTAACGGCACGCTTATTTTTGCGATGCCCGGTTCGACCAAAGCCTGCCGCACCGCGTGGGAAAATATCATTGCGCCCCAGCTCGATGCCCGCACCCGCCCGTGTAACTTTATCCCTCATTTGAAGAAATAGCTTATGTCACAACTGACCCATATTAACGCCGCCGGCGAGGCGCACATGGTTGACGTCTCGGCGAAGGCCGAAACGGTTCGCGAGGCGCGGGCTGAAGTTTTTGTCGACATGCAGGCGACCACGCTGGCGATGATTATCGACGGCAGCCACCACAAGGGTGACGTTTTCGCCACCGCCCGCATTGCCGGGATCCAGGCGGCGAAGCGGACCTGGGAGCTGATCCCGCTGTGCCATCCGCTGATGCTGAGCAAGGTGGAGGTTAACCTGCAGGCGCAGCCGGAACATAGCCGGGTGCGGATCGAATCCCTCTGTCGGCTGACCGGGAAAACCGGCGTGGAGATGGAGGCGCTGACCGCGGCCTCCGTGGCGGCGCTGACGATTTACGATATGTGCAAAGCCGTGCAGAAAGATATGGTGATTGGCCCGCTGCGCCTGCTGGCGAAGAGCGGCGGCAAATCCGGCGACTTTAAGGCGGACGAGGCTCATGATTAAGGTTCTGTTTTTTGCCCAGGTGCGCGAGCTGGTGGGTACCGATGCGTTAACCCTCGACGCGAGCGAGGCCTCGACGGTGGAGGCGGTTCGCCGCCAGCTTATCACCCGCGGCGACCGCTGGGCGCTGGCGCTGGAGGAGGGCAAGCTGCTGGCGGCGGTGAACCAGACGCTGACCGCCTTTGACCATCCGGTTACCGCCGGTGACGAAGTGGCGTTTTTCCCGCCGGTCACGGGAGGCTGAGATGACGCAAACCCGCATTATCGTCAGCCCGGCGCGCTTTCGCGTTGGCGACGAATATCCGTGGCTTGCCGAGCGCGATGAGGACGGCGCCGTCGTCACCTTCACCGGTAAAGTGCGTAACCACAATCTCGGCGAGAGCGTGAAGGCGCTGACCCTCGAACACTATCCGGGAATGACCGAAAAATCGCTGGCGGAGATTGTCGACCTGGCGCGCGAGCGCTGGCCGCTGGGGCGGGTCACGGTGATTCACCGCATCGGTGAAATGTGGCCGGGCGAAGAGATTGTGTTTGTCGGCGTCACCAGCGCGCACCGCAGCAGCGCCTTTGCCGCCGGCGAATTCATTATGGACTATCTGAAAACCCGCGCGCCGTTCTGGAAGCGTGAGGCTACGCCGGAAGGCGAACGCTGGGTTGACGCGCGCGACAGCGATCGTCAGGCGGCAGAGCGCTGGTAGTATGATACGCTTAAAGGGTTAATTTCGTTAATCAGGAGATAGTCATGGACAGATTCCCCCGTTCCGATTCCATCGTCCAGGCGCGCAGCGGCCTGCAAACCTATATGGCCCAGGTGTACGGCTGGATGACGGTCGGCCTGCTGCTAACGGCGTTTATCGCCTGGTTTGCCGCCAACACGCCGGCGGTGATGATGTTTGTCTTTTCCAGCAAAATTACCTTCTTCGGGCTGATTATCGTCCAGCTGGGGCTGGTCTTCGTGCTCTCCGGGATGGTGCAGCGCCTGAGCGCGGGCATGGCGACGACGCTATTTATGCTCTATTCGGCGCTAACCGGGCTCACGCTATCCAGCATTTTCATCGTCTACACCTATTCGTCGATTGCCAGCACCTTTGTGGTCAGCGGCGGGATGTTTGGCGCGATGAGCCTCTACGGCTATACCACTAAACGCGATCTCAGCGGCTTTGGTAATATGCTGTTTATGGCGCTGATTGGTATCGTTTTGGCCTCGCTGGTGAACTTCTGGCTGAAGAGCGAAGCGCTGATGTGGGCGGTGACCTATATCGGGGTGATTGTGTTCGTGGGCCTCACCGCCTATGACACCCAGAAGCTGAAAAATATCGGCGAGCAGATCGATACCCGCGATACCTCGACGCTGCGCAAATACTCGATCCTCGGCGCGCTGACGCTGTATCTGGACTTTATCAACCTGTTCCTGATGCTGCTGCGTATTTTCGGCAACCGCCGTTAAGATCTAAAAAACCCGGCAGGCCTTATGCCGCCGGGGTTTTCTTGTTCTCTCTTCTTTTCCCTTCTTCTCCCTTCTTCTCTCTTTTCATCCGCCCGCCAGCTTGCGCTGATTTTTCTCCCGCAGCTTTTTGGCCTGACTTTCCAGAATCAGATAGCCCATCGTGGCGATAGCCAGCGGCAGGAAGTAATAGAGCAGACGGTACGCGAGCAGGGCGGCAATCACCGCTCCCCGGGAGAGAGGCTCCGCTGAGAGCATCGCGATAAACACCGCCTCCAGCACGCCAATACCGGCGGGGATATGAACGACCACCCCGACGATGCTGCTCACCAGCAGCGCCCCCAGCACGAGGAAGTAGCTCACCTCCTGACCCAGCAGCAGCCAGATAATGACCCCCATCACCAGCCAGTTGGCGCAGGAAAGCGCGGCCTGCAGCAGCGCGAAGCGCCAGGAGGGAAGCACCAGCCGCTGCCCCTTTATCGTCAGATGGCGGCGTTTAGCGAACGCGCAGGCCCACAGATAGAGTGCCGAAACCAGCAGCATCGCAATACCGATGATGCGCAGCGACTCCTGGCTGATATACCAGCGCGCGGGAAGCTGCACCAGATTAGCGCTGAAAATCACCCCGCCAAGCACCACGTAGCCGAGCCAGTTGGTGGTAATGCTCAGCGAAAAGATGCGGGTAATGGTTGCGCCGCGCAGGCCGAGGCGGGAGTAGAGGCGATAGCGCATCCCAATCCCGCCGATCCAGGTGCTGAGGGTCAGGTTGAAGGCGTAGCAGATAAACGACACCAGCATCACCTGGCGCTTAGCCAGCCGGTGCCCGCAGTAGGCGCGTCCGAGCAGGTCATAGCAGCCGTAGATCAGATAGCTGACGATAACCAGGCCAAAGGCGCCGAGCAGCGCCGCGCGGTTGTAGCCGCGAATCACTTTCCATACCTCTGGCCAGTCTATTTTTTGCGCATAGACCACCAGCAGTACGGCAACGGCGATAAAAAAAAGTCCGCTGAGGATACGTTTGACCAGCCGCCAGCGAGGGTGTGATTTGGCCATCAGGATTTTACCTCCGGGCTCTGCGCCTGCGTTCGATCCTGAGTTTCTATTTCCGGCTGAGCCGGCGGTTTGACCTGCGCCATCTTCGGCGTATGGGCGGGCAGCCAGCCTACCCACGCCGGGAAGTGGCGCAGGAAGTGGAAGGCCAGCACGCTGCGGCCCAGATTCCACCAGCTGCGCCTGGGCAGCATGGAGCGGTCTACCTGCTTGCAGTCCTGCTGGATAAGCGTATTCAGATTATCGCGCAGGGTTTGGTTGAAATCCCGGTCGTGCACGATCAGGTTGGCCTCGAGGTTTAATGACAGGCTGAGCGGGTCGAGGTTGCTGGAGCCGACGGTAGCCCAGTGGTCGTCCGCGAGGGCGACCTTGCCGTGCAGCGGGCGGCGGCGATACTCAAAAACCTGCACGCCGCCCTTCACCAGATAGTTGTACAGCAGCCGCGCGCCAACCTTGACGATGGGTATATCGGGTTCGCCCTGCACGATAAGCTTCACCCGCACGCCGCGCCGGGCGGCGCTGCGCATCGCGTGCAGCAGCCGGTAGCCGGGGAAGAAATAGGCGTTGGCGATAATGACCTCCCGCCGCGCGTTGGCCAGCATTTTCAGGTAGTGACGTTCGATATCGTCTCGATGTTCGAGATTGTCCCGCCAGACGAACAGCGCCTGCGCTTCGCCGGGATGCTGGTTAACCTCCGGCTGGTGGCGACGTCGACGCCAGCGACGGCGTCCACCTTCGCTGGCGGGCAGGTTTTGCTGCACAAACTGCGCAATATCCAGCACCACCGGCCCCTCCACCTGCACGGCATAGTCCTGCTTAGCCTCCGGGCCGTAGTTGGTCATATGCTCCGCGGAGTAGTTAATCCCGCCGACAAACGCCGTGGTGTCATCCACGACGACAATTTTACGGTGCATGCGGCGAAACAGATTGGTGCGCATCCCCAGCAGGCGCGGGCGCGGGTCGTAGTAGCGAAATATCACTCCCGCCGAGATGAGTTCGTTAACGAAGCCATCGCTCAGGTCAGGGGAGCCGTAGCCGTCGAGCAGCACTTCCACCTCGACGCCGCGGCGCGCGGCCTTCAGCAGCACCGCATGGAGCTGCCAGCCCACGTCGTCCTCGAACCAGATGAAGGTTTCAAGGGTCACCTTGCGCTTTGCGCGGTCGACGGCGCGAAACAGCGCCGGATAGTAGCTATCGCCGTTCTCCAGAAGCTGGATCCGGTTTCCATTCTGCCAGCTGCATTTCACAGATGAAGCTCCACGCTGAGCGGGGCGTGATCGGAAAGATGACGCCATTGCTGAAGATCCAACGCCCGTGGCTGACCGGCGTGGACGTTTTTGACATAGATGCGGTCAAGGCGCAGCAGCGGAAAGCGCGCCGGGAACGTGCGCGCCGGGCGACCGCGGGCGCGGGTGAAGATCTCCTCCAGTCCGGCCAGCGCCTTGAGCGGACGGTTAGCCTGCTGGCGCCAGTCGTTAAAATCACCCGCGACCACCACCGGCTCCCCCTCCGGCAGGCTGTTAACCCGCTTGGCCAGCATCGCCAGCTGGGCCCGCCGCTGCCCCGCGCTGAGCCCTAAATGGGCGCAAATCAGATGCAGATTCACGCCGCTTTCCGGCACCACGATCCGACAGTAGAGCAGGCCGCGCTTTTCGCTCTTACCGACGGAGATATCGAGATTCTCATAATATTCAATGGGGAAGCGGGAGAGCACGGCATTGCCGTGATGTCCCTGCGGGTACACCGCGTTGCGCCCGTAGGCGTAATCGCTCCACATCGCATCGGCGAGAAACTCATAGTGGGTGGTATCCGGCCAGTTTTCTATATGCAGGGGGTGAATCTCATGCGCACCCATCACCTCCTGGAGGCAAACAATGTCGGCGCCGATGCTGCGTACCGCGTCGCGGAGTTCGGGCAGAATGAAGCGTCGATTAAACGTCGTAAAGCCTTTATGGGTGTTAATTGTCAGCACGTTTACTGAGAATAAAGGGTTTTTCTCGGCCATATTTCCCCGGTTAACATCTCTTTCCTGAATGAAATAGTGTAGTAGCTGTCACAAAAAGATGCGGTGATACGGAATTTTCCGTAAAGTGCGGTACTCTGAGTTACAGATAAAGATCCTTCAGGAGAGAAGCCATGAAGTGGCAACAACGTGTACGCGTCGCAACTGGCCTCAGTTGCTGGCAGATTATGTTGCATCTACTGGTCGTGGCAGTACTGGTGATGGGTTGGATGGGCGGCGCGCTGGTTCGTGTCGGATTAGGGCTGTGCGTGCTGTACGGCGTTACGCTGCTGTCGATGCTGTTTTTACAGCGTCACCACGAAGAGCGCTGGCGCGATGTCGGTGATTTCCTTGAGGAACTCACCACCACCTGGTACTTTGGCGCCGCGGTTATCGTGCTGTGGCTGCTGTCACGGGTGCTGCACAATAATCTGCTGCTGGCGCTCGCCGGGCTGGTTATTCTGGCCGGTCCGGCGGTGGTATCGCTGCTGGCGAAAGATAAAAACCGCTACCCTAAAGCGTTTGGACTGCATCAGGGCGGCAGCGCCGCGAACCCGCCGAAGCATAGATAATAGCTATGTGGCCGGGGGCAAAGAAAGGCAAGCCAACGCCGAGGCAGCCTGAGCAATGGCGGGGATCCCCTAAAGCGTTCGGGTTGCATCAAGGCGGCGACGCAGCGAATCCCCGGGAGCATAGATAGCTATGTGACCGGGGTGAGTAAGGAAAGCCAACGTCGAGGCAGCCTGAGCAATGGCGGGGATCCCCTAAAGCGTTCGGGTTGCATCAAGGCGGCGACGCAGCGAATCCTCGGGAGCATAGATAGCTATGTGACCGGGGTGAGTAAGGAAAGCCAACGCCGAGGCAGCCTGAACGATGACGGGGATCCGGGGATCAGGCGATCTTTCTGCGAAACATTGCATACGCCGCTGACCCCGTGGTGGCCGCTATGACCAGTAGCGGCCACAAACTTCCCCACACAATCTCCAGACTCGCGTCCTTCAAATAAATCTGCTTGGTAATATCGGTAAAGTGACGAATGGGGTTTATCCACGTCACGTCCTGCAGCCATTGCGGCATGTTTTCGACCGGTGAAACGTAGCCGGAGAGCAGGATTGCCGGCATCATAAAGACAAATACGCCAATAAACGCCTGCTGCTGAGTGGAGCACAGCGACGAAATCAGCAGGCCAAATCCCACCAGCGAAAGCCCGTAAATCAGCATCGTAAAGTAAAACAGCAGCAGCGAGCCGGCGAAGGGGATCTGATAGGCCCAGATCCCGACCCCCAGCACGATGCTGGCCTGCAGGGTGGCCACGATCAGCGCCGGTATCGCTTTGCCGACGAAAATTTGCCAGGTCGCCAGCGGCGAGACCAGCAGCTGATCGAGGGTGCCCTGTTCGCGCTCGCGGGCAACCGATAGCGAGGTGACGATCATCACGCCGATAGTGGTGATCATGGCGATCAGCGACGGCACCACGAACCACTTATAGTCGAGATTGGGGTTATACCAGTTGCGCACGACCAGCTCGCTGTTGTTGGGCTTCGCTTTCCCCTCCAGCAGCTCCTGCTGATACTCTTTGACGATTTGCTGCAGGTAGTTGGCGGCGATTTGCGCGCTGTTTGAGTTGCGGCCGTCCAGCAGCAGCTGGAGTGGGGCGGTCTGATAGCTATCGAGGTTGCGCGAGAAATCCGCCGGGAAGCGGATCAGCAGCAGCGCCTTCTGTTCATCAATGGTGGGCTGGATCTCCTGCGGGTTTTTGAGGATCAGAATATGGGTGAAGGCCCTGGCGCGGGCAAAGCGCTGCGTCAGCTCAACCGCGTGCCTGCCATTGTCTTCGTTGTAGATAGCAATGGTGGCATTGGTCACCTCCAGCGTCGCGGCGAAGGGGAACAGCAGCACCTGAATCAGCACCGGCATAATCAAAATCGCCCGCGTTTGCGGCTCGCGCAGCAGCGACTGCAGTTCTTTGCGAATCAACGTCCATAAGCGATGAAACATCTTCAGTTCTCTCTTTACGCTGCCCCCGGATAGCCACCGTAGGGGGGAATGGCTAATGCCCTAATCGAGCCGCCGTTTGGTTTTCAGCCACGTCAGGCCGATAAACATCACCGCCGAGGCGATCAGAAACATCACGTTTACCAGCAGCACCACCGGAATATTGCCTGCCAGGAACAGGCTTTGCAGGGTGCTGACAAAATAGCGCGCCGGGATGACGTAGGTCACCGTGCGGATGATCGCCGGCATGCTGTCTATCTGGAAAATAAATCCGGACAGCATAATCGACGGCAGAAAGGCGGCGTTGAGCGCCACCTGGGCGGCGTTAAACTGGTTGCGGGTAATGGTCGAAATCAGCAGCCCCATCCCGAGAGTGCTGAGCAAAAACAGGCTGGTGATGAAAAACAGAATTAACAGCGAGCCGCGGTAGGGCACATCGAGAATAAACGCCGCCACCAGCATGCACAGCAGCATCGCCAGCATGCCGAGAAAATAGTAGGGGATAAGCTTGCACAGCAGCAGCTCGACGCGGGTAATTTCGGTGGAGAGCAGCGCCTCCATGGTGCCGCGCTCCCATTCGCGGGCGATAACCAGCGAGGTGAGGATCGCCCCAATGACCGTCATAATGATGGTGATCGCGCCGGGAATAATAAAATGCTGGCTGATCGCCGCCGGGTTAAACCAGTAGCGGGTTTGTACATCGATCAGCGGCTCAAAGGTTTCACCGCGATCCTCCGCCCGCTGCTGCTGCCAGATCTGCCAGATACCTTCGATATAGCCCTGGGCGAAGTTGGCGGTATTGGGCTCGCTGCCGTCGGTAATGAGCTGAATGGGGGCATCGTCGCCGGGGCGGGCCATCTTCTGGTCAAAATCCACCGGAATGGTCACCAGCGCGCGGATCCGCCCGGCCTGCATGAGCTGAATCAGCTGCTGGCGATTATCGCTGATGGTGGCGTCGATATAGGGCGAGCCGGTCATGGTATGGACGAAATCCAGCGCCTCATCGCTCTGCTGCTCCAGCAGCACGCCGACCCGCAGCCGGCTGGAGTCGAGGTTGATGCCGTAGCCAAAGATAAACAGCAGCATCAGCGGGATCACCACCGCAATCAGCCAGCTGCTGGGATCGCGTACGATCTGCCGCGTCTCTTTGACGCACAGGGCGCGCACGCGCCGCCATGACAGCATTTTAGCGCTCACTGCTATTCTCCTTATCCCAGTCGTGAATCAGGGTGATAAACGCCTGCTCCATGGTGGGGTCCGGCTGCTCGTCGCTGGCCGCCAGCGCTTTTAGCGCATCCGGGGTGCCGCTGGCGATAAGCTTGCCGCGATAAACGAGGCCGATTCGGTCGCAGTATTCGGCCTCGTCCATAAAGTGGGTGGTGACCATCACCGTCACGCCTTTATCGACCATGCTATTGATATGCAGCCAGAACTCGCGGCGGGTGAGGGGGTCGACGCCGGAGGTCGGCTCGTCGAGAAACAGGATATCCGGCTCGTGCATCAGCGAGCAGGCCAGGGCCAGCCGCTGCTTGTAGCCCAGCGGCAGCTCGTCGGCGGCGTGATTGGCTATCTCCTTCAGGCCGAAGGCTTCGCTCATGCGCTCAATTTTTTCGTTCTGCACCCGGCCGCGCAGGCCGTAAACGCCGGAGAAGAAGCGCAGGTTCTGCTCAACGCTCAGGTTGCCGTAGAGCGAAAACTTCTGCGCCATATAGCCGAGATGCTGACGGGCCTTGCCGGAGCTGACCTTCAGATCCATGCCCAGCACCAGCGCCTTACCGGAGGTGGGCACCAGCAGGCCGCACATCATTTTAAAGGTGGTTGATTTACCCGCGCCGTTGGGGCCGAGGAGGCCGAAAATTTCCCCGCGCTTAACCTTGAAATCAACGTGGTCGGTGGCGGCGAAATCGCCAAATTTTTTGGTTAGGGTTTGCGCTTCGATAACCGTTTCATCATGGGAGCCTTCGACGCTGTGAATAATCGCCCCCAGCGGCGACTCTGCGGTCCCGGCGCCGCCCAGCAGGTCGATAAACGCATCCTCAAAGCGCGGCGAGGTTTCGGCGATCTCCAGCGGCGGCAGGCTGGCGTGGCTGCGCACCTCCTCGATGCTGGCCTCCTTCTTGAGGATCAGGCGCACCGATTTTCCCTGAATGACGCCGTCGCTGATTTGCGGCAGCTTCAGCGCCCGCTGCAGGAGGCGGCGGTTGTTCTCTTCCCGGCTGGAGACCAAAAAGCTGCGTCCGGCCATCGTTTGGGTCAGGGAGCGGGGTTCCCCCTGATACAGCAGTTGGCCTTCGTTCATCAGCAGCACCTCGCGGCACTGCTCCGCTTCATCAAGGTACGATGTACTCCAGAGGATCAGCATTCCGTCCCCCGCCAGCTCGTGGACCATTTGCCACAGCTCGCGGCGCGAGATGGGGTCAACGCCGACGCCCGGTTCGTCAAGCAGCAGCACCTTCGGCTCGCCCACCAGCGTACAGGCCAGCCCCAGCTTCTGCTTCATGCCGCCAGAGAGCTTACCGGCTAGCCGGTCGGTGAAGGGGCCGAGGGAGGTAAACTCGAGCAGGCGGTCGAAAATTTTCCGCCGCGCTTCGCCGGTCACGCTGCGCAGATCGGCATACAGCGTCAGGTTCTCCATCACCGTCAGATCTTCATACAGGCCGAACTTTTGCGGCATATAGCCGAGCACCGCGTGCAGGGCGCTATCGTCGCGAATCGGATCGAAGCCGATGACGCTGGCGCTGCCGCTATCCGCCTTGAGCAGTCCGGCGAGCATGCGCATCAGGGTGGTTTTCCCCGCGCCGTCGGGCCCGACCAGCCCGGTGACGTAGCCCGAGCGAACGGTGCAGCTCAGCGGGGCAACGGCGGGCCGCGTCATGCCGGCGAAGCTGCGGGTCAGCCCGTCAAGGGTGATGAGCTCTTCACTCATGTTCGTTTCCGCTGCTGAAGGTGACGGTAACCGGCATCCCCTGGCGCAGCGAGTCGTCGGGGTCGGTCACCACGATACGCAGGCGGTAGACCAGGTCGGTTCGCAGGTCCGGCGTCTCTACGGTCTTCGGCGTAAATTCAGCCGTCGGCGAAACGAAGCCAATCCTGCCGCGCCAGGGCTGATTGGGGCGGCTATCGGTATACAGCAGCACCTCGCGTCCTGGCTGCGCGTTGCCGAGATTTTTTTCATCAATGTAGGCGCGAACCCATACCGGGCGGGTTAACGACAGCGTCATGACGGTGGCTCCGGCGCTGAGCATGCTGCCCGGCTCAACGGCGCGGGTCATCAGCGTGCCGTCGGAAGGGGCGACCAGCGTGGTATCGTGCAGGTCCAGCTTCGCCTGCGCCAGGGCGGCCTGCGCCTGTTCAAGGTTGGCTTTGGCCTGGGCTATCTCCTGCGGACGGTTGCCCGCGCGATACTGGCGCAGCTTATCCTGCGCCGATTTCAGCGTTGCCTGAGCCTGGTCGCGGGCGGATCGCGCGTTGTCGAGATCGTTGACGGAAATGGCGCTGCTTTTGCGCAGCCCCAGCTGGCGCTGGTAGAAGTTCTGCGCGTATTCATAAGCGGCCTGCGCCTGGTTGACCGCCGCCGCGGCCTGGGCAATCTCTTCCGCCCGGTAGCCGGCCATCATCAGGTCATACTGCGCCTGGGCGGTTGAGACGTTGGCCTGCGCCTGCTGCAGCGCGTTTTCGTAAGGAGCGCGGTCGAGCTGGCCCAGGGTTTGCCCGGCCTTGATAGCATCGCCCTCGTCCACGCTCAGCGAGGCCAGCCGCCCGCCGACGCGAAAGCTCATATTTACGGTACGAATATCGACGTTGCCATACAGGGTCAGCCCCTTCTGCTGGCTGCTTTGATACCACCACCAGCCGCCGCCCGTAGCAACGATCAGCAGCAGCACCACCAGGACAACGATGAGCGGTTTTTTCATGATCCCAAACTCCTTTGCGATAATCCTTGCAGAACAAAATCGATATGGCAGGTAATAACCTGATAAATTTGCTCGGTTTTTTCGGTATCAAACTGCGCCCATCCGGTGCGCAGCAAAATGGTTTCTCGGCCAAGGCGAAAGGCGAGGATCTCCCCCAGCAGCGCGTGGGTATGCAGGACCATCCGCGTGTCGTCCGCCTCAAGCCCGGTAAAGGCGGCGATTAATCGCGTCAGGTAGCAGTGTAGCGGAGCGATCACCTGGTCATGGATTAACTGGTACGCCGGGGTGGGCGACAGCTGCTCCCGGGAGATAAATTTGCTCAGGTTGACCGTGTCATCCTGGGTGAGCAGCAGGATCATGTTCCGGCAGGCGCCGAGGATCAGCGTCCGCATGGCCTCTTTATCCGGGTGCGGTTCGGCAAGCAGCCGCTCCGCCGCTTCGGCGTGAGGGCGAAAATTGTGGCCAATAAAGTCGGCTATCCACTGGGCGCAGGCGAGATAGAGATCGTCCTTTGAGCCGAAGTAGTAGGGGATTGCGGCGATGTTTTGCCCGGCCTGGGCGGCAATATCGCGGGTGGTGGCATGCAGGCCATATTCGCCAAACTGGGCGATGGCTGCGCTAATCAACTGGCTTTTTGCCTGTTCGCCTTTGCTGGTCGCGGGAGTGGTATTCATCGCACCTGAAAAAATTAATCAATCGATTGATTAAGAGTATGACCAATTCGCAGAACTGTCCAGAATGGTGAATACTCTATTTATCGCCAAAATAGAGGAGCTTGATTTCGCAGAAAAACCCGAGGGGATTTTTATGCGATACGTCACAAAACCTGCTAGACTGCGCCCCTTCATGGCATTGTGGTTTTTGCCATCTCTTTCGCAATAATCTCCCCGAAAACTACGCCTGTAAAAGGCCGGGGCGGTTTGGAGTTGTTATGTCTTTTGATTCCCTTGGCCTTAATCCTGAAATCCTGCGTGCCGTAGCCGAGCAGGGTTATGTTGAGCCAACCCCCATTCAGCAGCAGGCTATCCCTGCGGTGTTGCAGGGGCGCGATCTGATGGCCAGCGCCCAGACCGGCACCGGCAAAACGGCGGGCTTTACCCTGCCGCTGCTTCAGCATCTGATCCAGCAGGAGCCGCACGCGAAGGGCCGTCGCCCGGTGCGCGCGCTGATCCTCACCCCTACGCGTGAGCTGGCCGCTCAGATTGGCGAAAACGTCCGTGATTACAGCAAGTATCTGAACGTTCGCTCGCTGGTGGTATTCGGCGGCGTGAGCATTAACCCGCAGATGATGAAACTGCGCAGCGGCGTCGATATCCTGGTGGCAACGCCGGGTCGCCTGCTGGATCTGGAACACCAGAACGCCGTCAGCCTGGATAAGGTTGAAGTGCTGGTGCTGGATGAAGCCGACCGCATGCTGGACATGGGCTTTATCCATGATATTCGCCGCGTGCTGGCGAAGCTGCCGGCGAAGCGCCAGAACCTGCTGTTCTCGGCAACCTTCTCCGACGAGATTAAATCGCTGGCGGAAAAGCTGCTGCATAACCCGCTGGAAATCGAAGTCGCCCGTCGCAACACGGCCTCCGAGCAGGTCAGCCAGTACGTGCATTTCGTTGATAAGAAGCGCAAGCGCGAGCTGCTGTCGCAGATGATCGGCGAAGGCAACTGGCAGCAGGTGCTGGTCTTTACCCGTACCAAGCATGGCGCCAACCACCTGGCGGAACAGCTGAACAAAGACGGCATTCGCAGCGCCGCTATCCACGGCAACAAAAGCCAGGGCGCGCGTACCCGCGCATTAGCTGATTTTAAATCCGGCGGCATTCGCGTGCTGGTAGCGACCGACATCGCCGCGCGCGGCCTGGATATCGAAGAGCTGCCGCACGTGGTGAACTACGAGCTGCCGAACGTGCCGGAAGATTATGTCCACCGTATTGGCCGTACCGGCCGCGCCGCCGCTACCGGCGAAGCGCTGTCGCTGGTCTGCGTTGATGAGCATAAGCTGCTGCACGATATCGAACGCCTGCTGAAAAAAGAGATCCCACGCATTAGCGTTGCCGGCTATGAGCCGGATCCGTCCATCCGCGCGGAGCCGATTCAAAACGGTCGTCAGCAGCGCAGCGGCGGTGGCGGCGGTCGCGGTCAGGGCCAGGGTCGCGGCGGCCAGAGTCAGGGTCGCAGCGGTCAGAGCCAAGGTCGTGGTCAGCAGTCTTCACCGCGCCGCAGCGACGGCGACGCGCCGAAAGCGCGTACTCAGGACGGCAAGCCGCAGCGTCGCCGCTCCCGCAAGCCAGCGGCCGCTGAGTAACAGCACTTCCGCAAACCTGCTATCCCTGCGGCAGCCCGGCGCTGCCCGCGGATACAGGTTTGACTCTCCGGGCGGGTCTCCCTGCCCGGAACTCTCCCGCCTGATGCTAAACCTCGAGCACGATCCCCGTTTGCTCAGAAAGAAATTCCTCCAGCCAGGCAAAAAGTGTCACAATAGTGGCTGTTTATACAGTATTCAGGTTTTCTCATGGCTTTGACCACTGCGCTAAAAACGCAAATCGCCGCCTGGTATAAGGCGCTCCAGGAACAGATTCCTGACTTTATTCCCCGTACTCCGCAGCGGCAGATGATTGCTGACGTGGCGAAAACGCTCGCCGGGGAAGAGGGAAGGCACCTGGCGATTGAGGCGCCGACCGGCGTCGGGAAAACCCTGTCGTACCTGATCCCCGGTATCGCCATCGCCCGCGAAGAGCAAAAAACGCTGGTGGTCAGCACCGCCAACGTTGCGCTGCAGGACCAGATCTTCAGCAAAGACCTGCCGCTGCTGCGTAAAATTATTCCCGACCTGCGCTTCACCGCCGCCTTTGGCCGCGGGCGCTACGTTTGCCCGCGCAACCTCAACGCGATGGCCAGCACCGAGCCCACGCAGCAGGACCTGCTGGCGTTTCTAGACGACGATCTCACGCCGAATAATCAGGCGGAGCAGAAGCTGTGCGCCACGCTGAAGAGCGATCTTGATAGCTATAAATGGGACGGCCTGCGCGATCACAGCGACAAGGCCATCGATGACGCGCTGTGGGGCCGTCTGAGCACCGATAAGGCAAGCTGCCTGAACCGCAACTGCCACTACTATCGCGAATGTCCGTTCTTCGTTGCCCGGCGTGAGATTCAGGAGGCCGAAGTAGTGGTGGCAAACCACGCGCTGGTGATGGCGGCGATGGAGAGCGAAGCGGTGCTGCCGGAGCCGAAAAACCTGCTGCTGGTGCTCGATGAGGGCCACCACCTGCCCGATGTCGCCCGGGATGCGCTGGAGATGAGCGCCGAAATTACCGCCCCCTGGTATCGGCTACAGCTCGATCTTTTCACCCGCCTGGTGGCGACCTGCATGGAGCAGTTTCGCCCCAAAACGACGCCGCCGCTGGCGAACCCCGAGCGCCTGAACGCCCACTGCGAGGAGCTGTCCGAGCTCATCTCCTCGCTGAATAACATTTTGAATCTGTATATGCCCGCCGCTCAGGAAGCCGAGCATCGTTTCCCGATGGGGGAGCTGCCGCAGGAGGTGATGGATATCTGCCAGCGGCTGGCCAAACTGACCGAGACGCTGCGCGGCCTGGCGGAGCTGTTTCTTAACGATCTCAGCGAAAAAACCGGCAGCCATGACGTGGTTCGCCTGCACCGGGTGCTGCTGCAAATGAACCGCGCGCTGGGCATGTTTGAAAGCCAGAGCAAGCTGTGGCGACTGGCGTCGCTGGCGCAGTCATCCGGCGCGCCGGTCACTAAATGGGCCTCCCGCGTTCTGCGCGACGGCCAGGCGCATATCTGGTTCCACTGCGTCGGGATCCGCGTTAGCGATCAGCTGGAACGGCTGCTGTGGCGCAGCGTGCCGCATATTGTCGTCACCTCCGCCACCCTGCGTTCGCTGAACAGCTTTTCTCGCCTGCAGGAGATGAGCGGCCTCAAGGAGAAGGCCGGCGATCGCTTCGTCGCCCTGGATTCGCCCTTCAATCACGTTGAGCAGGGAAAAATTATCATCCCGCAGATGCACTATGAGCCGGTCATCGACAACGAAGAGCAGCATATTGCCGAAATGGCGGCCTGCTTTCGCGAGCACGTTGAGAGCAAAAAGCACCTCGGGATGCTGGTGCTGTTTGCCAGCGGGCGGGCGATGCAGCGTTTTCTCGAGCACGTCACCGATCTGCGCCTGATGCTGCTGGTTCAGGGCGATAAGCCCCGCTATCGGCTGGTGGAGCTGCACCGTAAAAAGGTGGAGAGCGGCGAGCGTAGCGTGCTGGTCGGGCTGCAGTCGTTTGCCGAGGGGCTGGACCTCAAGGGCGAGCTGCTGAGCCAGGTCCATATTCACAAAATTGCTTTCCCGCCGATAGACAGCCCGGTGGTGATCACCGAAGGCGAGTGGCTTAAAAGCCTGAACCGCTACCCCTTCGAGGTACAAAGCCTGCCGAGCGCCTCCTTTAACCTGATTCAGCAGGTCGGCCGTCTGATCCGCAGCCACAGCTGCTGGGGGGAGGTGGTGATTTACGATAAGCGTTTGTTGACCAAAAATTACGGCAAGCGTTTACTGAATGCATTACCCGTGTTTCCGATAGAGCAGCCTGCCGTCCCGGAGGTTATAGTAAAAAGTAAAACTAAACAGACGCGTCGCAAACGTCGCTAGCGGCGCAGGTCGGCAATGTGAGCAGCACGACTCGTCCTCCTTCGCGCATCGGTAAAGAGCAGCCGCAAGGGTACTGCGGCCAGCCGTTTATCGCGTGAAGCAGGGCGGATAAGAGGAATCTTCGATGGATTACACCAAGATCGTTAAAGAAGTCGGGCGGGGGAAGAATCACGCCCGCGACCTGGATGTGGAGACCGCCCGCGCGCTGTACGTGCGGATGCTCAACGGTGAGGTTGCCGAGCTGGAGCTGGGTGCGATTCTGATTGCCCTGCGCATTAAGGGTGAAGGCGAAGCGGAGATGAGGGGCTTCTATGAGGCGATGCAGCAGCAAACGCTGCGCCTGACGCCGCCGGTGGCGCGGCCGATGCCGATTGTGATCCCCAGCTACAACGGCGCGCGTAAGCAGGCCAACCTGACGCCGCTGCTTGCCGTCCTGCTGCATAAGCTCGGCTTCCCGGTGCTGGTGCACGGCGTCAGCCACGATCCAACCCGGGTGCTGACGGAGACGATTTTTGAGCTGATGGGGATCCCGACTACGCAGCACGCCGGCCAGGCCCAGGCGCGTCTGGACGGCCACGAGCCGGTCTATATCCCCGTGGGTGCCCTCTGTCCGCCGCTGGAGAAGCAGCTGGCTCTGCGCTGGCGGCTGGGCGTTCGCAACAGCGCGCATACCCTGGCTAAGCTGGCGACGCCGTTTGCCGAAGACGCGGCCCTGCGATTGTCGAGCGTGTCGCATCCGGAATACATCGGCAAGGTGGCAAAATTCTTTAGCGAAACCGGCGGTCGCGCGCTGCTGATGCACGGTACCGAAGGCGAGGTGTATGCCAACCCTCAGCGCTGTCCGCAAATTAGCCTGATTGACGGGAGCGGAACGCGGGCGCTGTACGAGCGGCAGAATGATACACCGGCGCAGGTCCCAGCGCTGCCGGAGTCAAAAGATCCTGCGGTGACCGCGCGCTGGACCGAGCGCTGCGCGGCGGGGCTTGAGCCGCTGCCGCTGCCGCTGCGGATCCAGCTGGCGTGCTGTCTGCTGGCGACCGGAGAGGTGGCATCCCTGGAGGAGGGGCTGGCTAAGGTTGCGGAGCGCTGGTAGCGCGCGGACAGCTCAACGCTGTGGGATCATCAGGGAGCGCGGGGTCATAGTGAACGGAACATTCTCCCTGCGCGAGCATGTACAGAAGTCAATCACGCGATAAGGCTGCGCATAACCGCCGCCTGAAGGCATCACTCTGCCCTGCGAGAACCCCAAAAAAAAAGCCCGTCCGGTGGCACGGACGGGCAAAACAAGGGTATTAAAGGGTATTTCAGGGGTAATACAGTGGCACTACAGGGTCGGGCGGCGATTATTTATAGATAACCGCGGTACCGCTAACTTTGTTGTTGGTGTTAGCGGAGGTGATGCTGTAACCGGTCGCGCCAGCGGCATCCGCTTTAGCAGCCAGTTTGGCCTCCAGGCCATCCAGAGTCGTTGCGCCTTCAGCAGAAACGACGCCGATTTTGTTCATGCTTTCTGCCTGAGCCGGGGTGACCGACTGAGCGGCGAAGGCACCAAAGGACAGAGCGGACAGGGCGATAGCAGCGGCAGCATATTTGATGGTTTTCATAGTTAATCTCTCGCAGGTTGTTCTGTTAGGGTGACGATGTTCCGTCGATGTGATAAGTATCACGTTTTTTTGCGAGATATAAAATCGAAGGAAATTAACAGTCTCCATCGAATTTTTTGAATGATTATTAATTTATTGATTATTAATAAATTATTTATCAGAAATGGAGCATCGGCTTCGGCAGAGAAGCGCTGCGGGCTTTTAGGGCACATTTTGCTACTTTATTCGCCAAAAAACGTGCGCGAAAAGATAATGCGATCTGTGGTAATGAACGGTAAAGGAAGGTCAACGTAGCTGGCTATCCTTGGAGCCACGACGATTATATCCTGAAAATGTATTGTTATGTAAGTCTTTATCCTGTTGGCATTTCACGCAGTACCTGACCCCGGCAATCGCCCTGCGTCGGGCCTCAGGAATGGGCTCTCCGCATTCATCACAAAATTTGTGGCTCTCGCCGCCCGGCAGCTCTCTTCGCGCCCGCGCAACCGCATCGTCAATCGTGCTGTCGATCTGCTGCTGCACCGCGTCATCATTTGCCCACCCTGATGCCATGATGTACCTCCCATCGGATGCTGTATCAATTAACAGAGAATCTAAGTCGTTCACTCTGCCGCCCGGCGGCGGGGTCCGCGCTTTCCCGGTATGTGGAAAACGGCGCGGCGTGAGCGCGCTTTATCCGCGCGACGGCCGCCGGAAATAAGAAGAGTATAGATAAGATGGGGGCAGAAAAGGGTCAGACAAGGCTTAGATCTCTGACCATTCGCGCAGCAGGTTATGGTACAGGTTGAGCAGTGACAGGACCTCTTCACTCTCGCCGTGGCGGCTCTTCAGCGCCTGGATAGTGCCGTCCAGCTCAAACAGCATCGCGCGCCGTTTATCATCGCGGATCATCGACTGAACCCACAGGAAGGAGGCGACGCGGGCGCCCTGGGTTACCGGGGTCACGCAGTGCAGGCTGCTGGAAGGGTAGAGCACCAGATCGCCCGCCGGGAGCTTAACCGCGTGCTGTCCGTAGGTATCGTTGATGACCAGCTCGCCGCCGATATACTCCTCCGGGGCGCTCAGAAACAGGGTGGCGGAAAGGTCGGTGCGCATCCAGCCGCCCTGGGCCTGACTGCGGACCGCGCCGTCAACGTGAAAACCGTAGGTTTCGCTCTGCTGGTAACGGTTGAAAAGCGGGCTGGAGAGGGTTTTTGGCAGCGCGGCGGCGAAAAACAGCGAGCTGCGGTTGAGCGCCGCCAGCACTTTACCCTGCAGCTCGTCGTACAGCGCGCTGCGGGTGTCGACCTGCTGATTATTTTTTACCTGGGCGCCCTGATCGCCGGTGGTTGCGCGTCCGTCAACCCACTCGGCCTGCTGCAGCTGCCCGCGAAAATCGTCAACTTCCTGCGGGCTGAGAACGGCGGGGATATGGTACATCATGGTTGTTTCTCCTGAACAAGCGGGGCGTTGCCGCCCCGCGTGTGGATTAGAAGTGCACGTTGGCGGTCAGCAGGAACGTACGCGGTTCGCCCGGATGATAACGATAGCCGCTCTTGTTGATTGAGGCGACATAGTTGGTATCAAACAGGTTATAGACGTTCAGCTGCAGATCGAGGTTACGGTTAATGCGATAGCCGACCTTCGCATCCGCCACCCAGTAGCCTTCGGTGTAGGACGGCGTGCCGACGGCGCCGTCGCTGCCGCGGTGCATACTGCCGACATAGCGCGCGCCGGCGCCAAGGGCGAGGGCGTCGGTGGCCTGATACTGGCTCCAGACGGTAAAGGCGTGCTCAGGGGTGTACGGCAGCGAGCTGGTACCGTCCTGGGCGATGTTTTTGCCCTCACGAACGCTGGCGTGCTGCTGGGTATAGCCGCCGATAACCTGCCAGTTCTGGGTGATATTGCCGGCCAGCGACAGCTCGTAGCCTTCGACGCGCTTCTTACCATACTGCGAATAGGTGCCGTCGTCGTTTTGCTCGACTTCGTTCTCAATATCGGTACGGAACAGGGCCGCCGTCAGCAGCAGGCGCTTGTCCATCAGCTCCCACTTGGTGCCGACTTCGCTGGTTTTCGCTTTCTGCGGCTGGAAATCGGTGCGGTTAGCGCTATTTCCCGTTCCGCTCTGCGCCAGCGCAAAGTTGTTGCCGCCCGGAGGCTGCTGAGAGATGGCGTAGTTGACGTAGACGTTACCGTTATCGGTCAGGTGATACAGCGCGCCGGCTTTCCAGTTAACCAGGTTGCCGCTGGTTGAGGTATCAACGGTGGTCACCGGGCTGTTTTTGGCTACGCCGTCCGGGCAGGCAATGGCGCCGCGTCCGGTACCGCCGCACAGGCTGGCGCTGTCGTATTTGGTCTGGTAGTTATCCAGACGAATGCCGCCGTTCAGCTCGAAATCACGGGTAATCTGCAGGGTATCAAAGGCGTATACCCCGAAGGTGTCGGTCTGGCCGTTGGCGTTGGCGCCGCTGCGATCCAGGCCGCCGATGGAGATCGCGCTGTTCGGGTGGTAAATATTCACCGCCGGCGGCGTGATGGGATAAACCCCGTAGTTAGTTTGAGTTTCGCGGGTCAGCTCGAAACCGGTGCTGATGTCATGACCGACCGATCCGGTATAGAACTTTGTGGTCAGGTTGGTCTGGTTGGTCAGGATTTTGTTGCTGACGTCCTTGGTGTTAGCCAGGCGCGACCAGGTCCAGGTGCCGACGTCGTTCGGGTCCGGCTGGGTGATGTTGGTGGCGCCGCCCATCACCGCGGTGAGCAGATAATCCTGCTTCACGCGCGACCAGCGGGTGGTGTTACGGATGGTTGTGGTATCGCTCAGGTCGTGCTCGAAGCGCATGGTCACCGTATCGGTGGTGGAGTCGTCGTAGTCCGAATCGGTGCCGTAGAAGTTGCTGGTCGCGACTTTACCGGAGTGGTTCAGGGCCGCGGTTCCCGCGCTCGGCGCGGAGTATCCCGGCAGGCCGATGGTCGGAATACCGCCGTCCGGCGTGTTGTGCTGGGTCACGTGCAGATAGTTGAGATAGAGACGGTTCTCCGTGCCGAGGCCGAAGGCGGCCGACGGCGCAATCCCGTAGCGTTCATTTTTAACGTTATCGCGACCGGCGTCGTGGGTTTTCTCCCCCATCAGGTTCAGACGCACCGCGCTGGTTTCGCCGACCGCCTGGTTGATGTCGAGCGTGCCGCGGCGGAACCAGGCGCTGCCGACGCTGGCGGAGGCGTCAATGCCGGAGTCCAGGCGCGGCTGCTTGCTGATCATATTGATCGAGCCGCTTGGCGCGCTGCGGCCGTAGTCAGAACCCGATGGGCCTTTGATGACTTCGACCTGTTCGGTGTTAAAGGTATCGCGGGTCACGCTGCCGATATCGCGAACGCCATCAACGTAGATGCTGTTTGACGTATCGACACCGCGCATATAAACGGAGTCGCCGGTTGATGAGCTGCCGTTTTCACCGGCATAAAAGGCCCCCACGCCCGGGACGTTTTTCAACGCATCGGTGAGGTTGGTGACGCCCTGATCTTTCATCACCTGATCGGAAACCACCGTTATCGTCCGCGTGGTATCTGCCAGCGGGCGGGAAAACTTGGGGTCAGCGGATTGGGTTGGGGCATACAGCGAGGGCGCCTGCGCCTCTACCACCAGCGTTTCACCGCCGCTTTTTTCAGTGCTATCGGCTGCCAGCACCTGGCCTGTCGGCGACAGGCTCAGACACAGGCCGGTAAAGATCGTCAGCGAGCCAAAACTGCTGAACGGTAAATTGTGTTTTTTATCCATTTCAATGAGCAACTTATAGTTTTAATTTGAGCCATTAAGACCGCAGGCAAAGCGATGCCGTGCCCCCGACCACTGCAGGTGTTTGTTACAACAACAATGCTTTTGATAATGATTGTGATAAGCATTATCAAACAACGGCAGATTTTCTATCACTCATTTATAAAAAAATAAATACATTTATTTACATTCGCTGCATTTTTTCTACATAAACCGATTTTGTCAGCAGAGAACAGGGCGAACGTGGGCCAGGGCGGTGGGAAGTCCGCTCCCTGCCCGGGCCGTCGGGACGTTATTTATAGATGATGGCGGTGCCTGCCATCCTGTTTGTGCCGCCGGCAGAGTTGATTCGCCAGGCTATCGCCCCCTGCTGATGCGCTTTTTGCGCCAGCTGGGCCTGCAGATCGTCGAGATTGCTGGCGCCGGAGGCGGAGACGGTGCCTGAAGGCCGCAGCGGGCCGGCATCGGCGGGAGCGGAGAGGGGGGCTGCGGGCTGGGCAGTAAAGGAGGCGGCGGCAAGGGCGACAGTCGCGAGTAGTAGCAGAGATTTTCTCATGAGCATATCCTCATTAACGGCATGGGACATACTCTAAGTTTAGGCCTTTGCCGGAGGATAAGCAGGATAAAAAATTGAGGCTAAACAACGATTTTTTTTGCGCAAACGCCGCTCGCCCGCGCGAATAACGTCGTGGCGGACGGACGGCGAGTCGACGCCGGGATGGCGCTAGCGGGCGTCGGGGCGGATCAGGTCAAAACGCTGGCTTTCATCAATACCGTAGTAGGCGCTTGGGCCACCGGCGCGCAGGATCGGCTGGGCTTTGGCGGTCTGATAGATGCCCTCTTCCAGCAGCGACTCGTCGATATGAACCGCGACAACCTCGCCAAGTACCAGCCAGCTGTCGACGGGGGTGCCGTCGGCGGCGGTCAGGCGGATGCACTGCGAGAGGCGACACTCAAAGTTCACCGGGCTTTGTGCAACCCGCGGAGCGGCGACGATCCGGCTGGCGGCGGCGGTCAGCCCGGCGCGAGTGAATTCATCTTCGTGGCGCGGGAGGCTGGCAGAGGTCTCGTTCATGGCTTCGGCCAGCGGGCGGGTCGCCAGGTTCCAGACAAATTCTTTCGTTTCGACAATATTCTGTACGCTATCCTTCCAACCGCTGCTGGCAAAGCCGATAATTGGTGGCCGATAGTTGAAGCAGTTAAAGAAACTGTAGGGCGCGAGATTACGCTGTCCTGCCGCATCCAGCGAGGCGATCCAGCCGATAGGGCGCGGCCCGATAATGGCGTTGAGCGGGTCGTGTGGCAGACCGTGTCCCTGCGAAGGTTGATAGAAATACATAGAATACCCGTAACCGAAGAGGAGATATCCAGACTCCCTTATTTACCGCGCCGCCGTCAACGGGTATCTTACGCGGCTGTTCAAAGGAGATTGCCATGAAAGCCCAGAAACCGGGGTTACACCCGCGTAACCGTCACCATCAACGTTATGATTTGCCCGAGCTCTGCCTGGCTCATCCCGAGCTCGAGGGTTTTATCACCCTGAATCCGGCGGGCGAGCAGACCGTTGACTTTGCCAACCCACTCGCGGTGAAGGCGCTGAATAAGGCGCTGCTGGCGCACTTTTACGCGGTGAAACACTGGGATATTCCGGATGGCTTCCTGTGTCCGCCGGTGCCGGGAAGGGCGGATTATATCCACCATCTCGCTGACCTGCTGGCGCTGGATACCGGCACTATTCCTGAGAACGCGAGCATTCTCGATGTCGGCACCGGCGCAAACTGTATCTACCCGCTGATCGGCGCACATGAATACGGCTGGCGCTTTACCGGCAGCGAAATCAGCCAGGAAGCGATCTCCAGCGCTCAGGCCATTATCGCCGGCAACCCGGGAATGAGCCGCCAGATTCGCCTGCGTCGTCAAAAAGACGCCACGGCGATCTTTACCGGCGTGATCCATAAAAATGAATGCTTTGACGCGACGCTGTGCAACCCGCCGTTCCACGACTCTGCCGCCAGCGCGCAGGCGGGCGGCGAGCGCAAACGCCGTAACCTGGGCCTGGGCGCCGATAGCGTGATGAACTTTGGCGGCCAGCAGCAGGAGCTGTGGTGTGAAGGCGGCGAAGTGGCCTTCATCACCCGAATGATTGAGGAGAGCCAGCAGTTTGGGCGCCAGGTGAAATGGTTTACGTCGCTGGTCTCCCGCGGCGACAACCTGCCGCCGCTGTATCGCGCCCTGACAGAAGTCGGCGCGGTGAAGGTGGTGAAAAAAGAGATGGCGCAGGGGCAGAAGCAGAGCCGCTTTATCGCCTGGACCTTTATGGATGAGGCAAAGCGCCGACGCGCGTTTTAAGCCGTTCGGCGGCCGCACCTCCGCTTAGCGTTGCTGGCGCCCCGGTCTGCTCCTTGCAGCCGGGGCGCTATAGGGTTGGCTCCGCCGGGGCCGGCGGCCCGTCAACGGCGGCGGGCGTCATCGGCAGCACCTGGTAGGTTTGCACCGGGGCGCGCACGCCGGCAAGGTCGAAATGCCTTTTGACCTGCGTATCCAGCGCAAAACGCACCGTCCACTGCTTCAGCGGCAGCGTGGTAAAGGTCACCCGCAGGGTAAAGGCGGTATTGCTCAGGCCGACAAGCCCGGCGAACGACGGCTCGCCAATCACCAGCCCGCGCACCTCCTCCTGGGCCATCACGTCCGCCACCGCATCCTTCAGCGCCTGATTGGCCTTATCCAGATCCCCATGGCGGTCGACGTCGTAGTTAGCCACCACCGAGCCGATCCCGCGCACGAAGTTGGCGAAGGTGGTGATCGAAGACCACGGAATAATATGGTAGGCGCCGGTATCCTGGCGCACCCCGACCGAGCGAATCGACATCCGCTCCACCGTGCCGGTTAACGGCCCGATCGTCACCAGATCGCCGGTGTTCATCCCGTTTTCAAACTGAATAAAAATGCCGGTGATAATATCTTTTACCAGCGTTTGCGCGCCGAAGGAGATTGCCAGCCCCAGCGCCCCCGCGCCCGCCAGCAGCGGAGCGATATTGACCCCCACTTCCGAGAGCAGGATCATCACGGTGATGGTGCTGATGATCACCGCCAGCGCGTTGCGAAACAGCGTCAGCAGCGTTCTCGCCCGGGCGCCGGGCAGCGGACGGCCGTGAATATCCGAGGCGAGGCGGTTCTCTATCAGGCTGGCGAGCAGCGTCCAGCCGATAGCGGAGAAGAACAGGATCAGCGCGATGCGGATAATCACATCCACCGCCTTCTGCCCGGCGCCGTTATGTATCCAGTTCCAGAAATCGAACAGCCCCCAGGCGCTGAGCAGCAGCATAATGGCGACGGCGACCACCAAAATGCGCGCCACCTTCAGCGCCACGGAGATCCAGCCGTTGAGCCTCTTCTGCAGCTCAGGATAGCTGCGCTGGGTTTGCGGCGACAGGGTGATGGTTTTGGCTATCCAGCGCGACAAAATGCCGGAGATCAGCGCCGCGGCGCCGACGATCGCCAGGCTGCGCACCGTGGCGCCCATCATAAACTTCAGGCTGTTGCCCGGGTCGAAAAGCGAGAAGAAAAACAGCACGATGAAATAGGCGCAGGCCAGCCAGTGCCAGACCAGCGCGAAGGCGCGGATAAACAGGCTGAAGAAGGCCAGCGAGCGGTCCGCCAGATGAATCAGCCCTTCGGTAATCACGTGTTTGTTATGAAAAATCAGGTACAGCGCCCACAGGGTGATGCACAGCATAATGGCCACGTTGGCCAGCGCGCCGACCTGGACGTTGACCTGGTTAGAGATAATCGGTACGGCGACTATCAGGCCGTAGCCAATCAGGCTGCTGAGCGCGCTCAGGCGCAGGTTCCAGTATTTCGCACCGTCGTCGCTGAGGTTAAACGGCCGCAGCTCCGCCACCCGTGGGCAGAAAATCAGCCGCAGAATAGCTTTGAAGAACTCGATCAGCGCGAAGGCGTTCAGGAACAGGCTTTGCTGGAAGGCGATGGTGCGGTTGCCGCCGTTGAGCCTGTCGCTGAGCAGCTGGCCAACGAACAGCGTGAGCGCCAGCAGGATCAGGTCGAAGATAAAGGCCCCGGCAATCGTGGCCGGCAGCTGCAGCCAGTTGCTGCGATCGTGGTTTTTATGCCGCCCCCACTGGCCCATTTTGCGATACAGCGGCAGCGCGGCCAGCCGCACCAACCACCAGAAGGCAAAGACCAGCGCCGCCAGCATCAGGAAGGTGCTCGCAGCGTGGCGGAAGGTATCGGCATGGAAAGGCTTATGCGGCGCGCCGGTAATATTGCGCCACAGCTGCGAGAAACGCGACGAGAAGCGCTCGCCGTATTCGCGGCTGATGTGGGTGACGTTTTCCAGCACCGTTGGCTGCTCTTCCTCTTTCGGCGGCGTCAGCGTGGGCGCGCTGGCCGGCGGCGGCGTGGCGGCGGCGGTGCGCAGCTGGTCGATGAGCTCCTGGCGAGCGGCGTCGTTATCCAGCACGTCGGCCAGCGCCGCGTAGGCGGCCTTTTTCTTCTCAAGGTCGGGTTCGTTGCTGGCGGACTGCTGCGGGGCGGCGGTCGGGACGCCGGGCAGGGCTGCGGCCGAAAGCGGGGCGGTAAATAGAGCGGCAAGCAGTAACAGGATCCACGGCACGAGCACCTCCATTGCGTCTCAAACCAGTAAGTATAGAAGACGATGTCGGGAGGACGGGGGTGGGATGAATCTGGAAAGCGGCTCCCCGCGACGGGGGAGCCGTTGGCTATCAGGCAACGTGCTGCAGGAATTCGCGCAGGCGCGGGCTGGGCGGGTTCTTGACCAGAACCTGCGGATCGCCATCCTCCGCGATACGCCCTTTGTCGATGAAGATCAGGCGCGAGGCCACTTTTTCGGCGAAGCCGATTTCGTGGGTCACGATAACCATCGTCATCCCTTCCTCTGCCAGATCCTGCATTACCTTCAGGACTTCATGGCGCAGCTCCGGATCCAGCGCGGAGGTGGGCTCATCGAACAGCATCATTTTCGGCTTCACCGCCAGCGCGCGGGCGATGGCTACACGCTGCTGCTGGCCGCCGGAGAGCTCTGAAGGATAGTGGTGCGCGCGTTCCGCCAGCCCCACTTTTTCCAGCAGATCTTTCGCCAGCTTCTCGGCCGCCTCTTTCTTCGCGCCGCGCACGCGCAGCGGCCCGAACATGACGTTCTCCAGCGCTGTCAGGTGCGGGAAGAGATAGAACTGCTGGAACACCATGCCGGCTTCCTGGCGGATCAGGCGATCGTCTACCTTCGGATCGTTGACCTTCAGGCCGTCGACGATCAGCTCGCCGCTGGTTATCTCTTCCAGCTTGTTGATGCAGCGCAGCAGGGTTGATTTACCTGAGCCGGAAGGCCCGATAATCACCACGACTTCACCTTTGTTAATCTTCAGATCGATATCGTGCAGCACCTTGGTTGGGCCAAAGTGCTTGGAAACGTTTTTAAATTCAATCACAGGATTTTCATCCTTCTTTCAAGACGGCGCAGAATAAAGCTCAGAACCAGGGTGATAATGAGATAGATAACGGCAACGGCGCTCCAGATCTCCAGCGCGCGGAAGTTACCGGCAATAATCTCCTGTCCCTGGCGGGTCAGTTCGGCAACGCCGATGACGATAAAGAGCGAGGTATCTTTGATGCTGATGATCCACTGGTTGCCCAGCGGCGGCAGCATGCGGCGCAGCGCCAGCGGCAGGATCACGTGGCGAATCGTTTCGCTTCGTGACAGTCCGAGCGCCAGGCCGGCTTCGCGGAAGCCCTTGTGGATAGAGAGCACCGCGCCGCGGGTAATTTCCGCGATGTAGGCGCCGGAGTTGATCATGATGGTCACCACCGCGGCGGAGAACGGATCGATGCGTAAATCATTAAACGCCATCGGCAGGGCGAAGTAGATAAACATGACCTGCACCACGATCGGGGTGCCGCGAATAATTTCAATAAAGACCAGCGCGATGTGGTTCGCTATCCAGCCGCCAAAGCAGCGGGCGAAACCGGCGACGAGGCCGATTATCAGACCGCCAGCCAGGCCGAGGACCGAGATCCACAGCGTCATTTTGGCGCCTTCCAGCAAAATTGGAATGGCGGGCCAGATGGCACTCCAGTCAAACTGCATAATTCGTTCCTGTTACCGTGTCGAAAGCAGAGGATAGCCCTCTGAGAAAAAATGACTCAGGCCTGCTGCGAGGCGATCCCCGGCAGAGGGCGCAAGCGCCGGTGCCGGGCTACCAGACCTCAGCAGGCCTGTAAGAGATATATCCGTGCGGATACGGTCTGATTATTATTTTGGCTCAGTACCGAACCATTTTTTATAAATTTCGTTGTAGGTGCCGTTTTCGCGCAGGGTTTTCAGCGCGCCGTTCACTTTTTCACGCAGATCGTCGCTGCCTTTCGGGAACGCGATGCCGTAGCTCTGCGCTTCCAGCGAGTCGCCTACCGCTTTGAACTGGCCGTGGCCGGCGGTTTTGATGAAGTAGAGGATGTTTGGCGTATCGTGCAGCACGGCATCGGCGCGGCCGGTACCCAGCTCCATGTAGGCGTTATCGATGTTCGGGAACTGGCGCAGGTCTTTGGTTTTGATGTTGGCCTTAGCGTAGTCAACGGAGCCGGTGCCGCCTTTAACCGCGACCACTTTGCCGTTCAGATCCTTCACGTCTTTGATGTCGTTGTTGTTCGCTTTCACCATCACCAGCAGGCCGCTTTTATAGTAGCCATCGGAGAAGTCGATCGCTTTTTTACGCTCTTCGGTAATGGTAATCCCCGCCAGCGCGAGGTCGATGTTTTTCGTTTGCAGCGCCGGGATGATGCCGCTGAAATCCATTGGCTTCAGGGTATAGTCCAGTTTCAGCTCTTTAGCGATGGCGGCCCACAGGTCGACATCGAAGCCAACGTACTTATCGCCTTGCTTAAATTCAAACGGAACAAACGCCGTATCGGTCGCAACAATCAGTTGTTTTTCAGCGGCCTGGGAAGAAACCGCAAAAGCCAGGGTCAGTGCAGCCAGTGAAACTTTTAATACAGACTTCATAGCATTTCCTTTTATATCCACGGGACGATCCCCTGCGAGAACGAGTAACCCTATGAAAAAATCGTGCCAGTTTTACAACTTGTTGTTTTATAACAACCAGGGTGGTTCCTGTTGCACGCTTTCGGGTCTGGCAAACGGAATCTGCACCATAACGGGGCGTTGTTTTGGTGCGTCATAAATATGCCGAATAACAAGAGCATTTTTAACGCAAACACCGATGGGAAAACAATCTTGCTGTAACGATTGTGTGAGGTGATTATTACATTTGATTTACTTTAGTACGCATTTTGACCATTGTGATGCACTAAAAGAGTGCGATGGCGCGCGGTGATAAAAAAAGCGGGAAACGTGAGGCGAGGAGGGAGGGAAATGCCGCCAGCGGGGCTGACGGCAGTCGGCGTGGCGATTATTCGATATTAGATTCGATAAACCACAGGAATTTATCCAGATCGCGAGAAGCGGCGGTGAAGATGTCGGCCGTATCTTCGTCTTTTGCCTCGCTAATCGCTTTGCGCACGTCGTTCGCCACGATCGCGTAGCGGTCGGCCAGCTCTTTCAGGTGGTCCTGGACGGTGTGAATGTCCAGCGGGTAGCTTTTCAGCGGAGTTTTGCTGTTGATAACCTGAGTGGTGCCCAGCGCAACGCCGCCGAGCTGGACGGCGCGTTCGGCCATCGTATCGAGGTGCTCGGTCAGCGCCGTGCGGAAGCCGTCCAGCATTTCATGAACGGCAATAAAGTTGGCACCGCGCATATTCCAGTGAGCCTGTTTGGTGATCAGCGACAGGTCGATGAACTGGATAACCTGACGATTGAGCAGCTCAACGGTGGCTTTCTTTTCGCTGTCGGTCACATCGTTGCGGGTATAGAGCAGGTTAGATGCTTTAGTTTTAACCAGTTTTGCGGTACTCATAGTTTCATATCCTCTTGATATTTATACTCGTCATACTTCAAATCGAATTATATGGAGCGCTTGTCCCCGGTAACTCATGGGAACAAGTATAGCAACGGATACGCAGAAGGCGGTGTCGGTAGTCTCTATCGGTTTGATAGCGCAGGCTTGTTGATAATTTGAAAAGGCATTTAATTCAATGGGTTGAGCTCATTTGTGCGTGAGCGCTGTACGGCGCGTTGGCCGTACAGAACCGTCTGACAATTTAGCCGATATCGACTTTTTTCAGCTTCGTTTCCCGTCGCATCGTCAGCGTCGAACCCATCGAGGCAAGGATAATCGCCCCCAGCGCCAGGGTCTGCGTGAAGGTCAGCGTCTCGCCAAGGAACACCATTCCCGACAGCGCGGCAAGGGCGGGCTCCATGCTCATCAGCGTGCCGAATGTTTTGGTCGGCATGCGGGTGAGGGCGATCATTTCCAGCGAGTAGGGGAGCGCGGTAGAGAGCACGGCGATCGCCAGGCCCAGCGGCAGCAGCGACCACTGGAATAGCGTATCGGTTGCCTGCAGCATACCCAGCGGCACAAAAATCACCGCGGCAATGAGCGAGCCCATCGCCACCGTTGCCGGGCCGTGCTCTTCGCCCGCGCGCTGGCCGGTAAGAATATAGACCGCCCAGCAGGCCCCGGCGCCCAGCGCCAGCAGCGCGCCGGTGAGATCGACCTGCGCCACGTCCTGCCCCAGCGGCAGGAGATACCATAGCCCCAGAACCGCCAGAACCACCCATACGAAGTCGAGCGGACGCCGCGAGCCAAAGAGGGCCACCGCCAGCGGGCCGGTAAACTCGAGGGCCACCGCAATGCCCAGCGGTATGCGCTGAATTGAGAGATAGAACAGATAGTTCATCGCCCCCAGCGCGAGGCCGTAAAAGAGCAGCGGCAGGCGCTGTTCGCGGGCGAAGCGCAGCCTCCAGGGCTTGAAAATGACCACCAGAATCAGGGTGCCTAGCGCCAGGCGCAGGGCCGTCACGCCGGGCGCGCCAACCAGCGGAAAGAGCGATTTCGCCAGCGACGCGCCGCTCTGAATAGAGATCATGGCGATTAAAATAACTGCCGTCGGCAACCACGCCGGGACCTTTCGGGACGAGCCGGGCATCCTTTCTCCTGTCAAAATTTGTCAAAACCGGTAAAGGTTCCAGTGTAAATGAATTACCCAACCGCAGTTGAGCTAATGTTGAAAAAATCCTCGGCGAGGGGAGTACAATCGGAAGCGCGCCGCTGAAACACTCGTCTGGTGATTAGGAATAATCTGGATGCATCTCCGGCAAGCTACGCGCATAAATATGATTGTATCCGCTAAAAACGGTTGTTTTCCAGTTTGTTATAGTTTTGTGGAAACTTTTGGTTACATGAAAAAGTATGTTAGACAGTGTAAAGCGGAAAGAGTTTCCTGAAAGTTTTTGATATATTTAAGACTTAGGACTTATTAGAAACACATTTGAGGTGGTTATGAATAAAATTGCACGTTTTTCAGCACTGGCTGTTGTACTGGCTGCATCCGTAGGTACCGCGTTCGCTGCAACTTCTACCGTTACCGGTGGTTATGCTCAGAGCGACATGCAGGGCGAAGCGAATAAAGCAGGCGGTTTCAACCTGAAGTACCGTTACGAGCAAGACAATAGCCCGCTGGGTGTTATCGGTTCCTTCACCTACACTGAAAAAGATCGCACCGAATCTGGCGTATACGAAAAAGGCCAGTACTACGGCATCACCGCTGGTCCGGCTTACCGCATCAACGACTGGGCAAGCATCTACGGCGTAGTGGGTGTTGGTTACGGTAAATTCCAGGACAACAGCTACCCGAACAAAGCTGACATGAGCGACTACGGTTTCTCCTACGGCGCTGGTCTGCAGTTCAACCCGATCGAAAACGTTGCTCTGGACTTCTCTTACGAGCAGTCTCGCATTCGTAACGTTGACGTTGGTACCTGGATCGCGGGCGTTGGTTACCGCTTCTAATCACTTCGGTGATATAAAAAATCCGCCTCACAGGGGCGGATTTTTTTTGCCTGTCACTCGACAAACCCGTCGCCATCAGCATCCCGATGGCGAATGAGGTGGCCTACTGGGTGGTGAACAGGTCGCTGCCCAGATGGGTATAGTCCACTTTCTGCAGCTGGAAGTTGGTGATGAAAACCGGTCCGGCCTTTTGCTCAGAGATAAAGCGATAGCGCGGCTTTATTTCCTCGGCGCTGATCCCGGTCCACTGCGAGAAGAAGCCGAGGAAATCGTTGGCCGAGCGGCGGGCTTTGATAACCTTGTGCGCTTTATCATCGCTGGACAGCACCATGAACGGCACCTGGAAGTTCTGCTGGAACTTATCGTCGTGCGCCAGATACTGCACCTCTTTCCCGCGCTCCTTGAAGGCCAGGCCGTGATCGGAGAAATAGGTCATTGAGAAGCTGTCGCCGGAGTTCTGCAGCTGGCTATAGAGTTTGCCCAGCAGGGCGTCGGTTTGCGTCATGCTGTATAGGTAGCACGAGGTCTCCTTCGACTGCACGAATACCGTATATTTTCCCCTGGTGCGGTCGCAGGCCTGCGGGTGCGAGCCCATCAGGTGCAGGACGATCAGCTGCGGCTGAGTCCGCTGGGTGGAGAGCACCTGCTCGGTTAGCTTCAACAGCTGCTCATCCTGGGTGTTTTTATTGGCCTCAAAATCACCGTTTTTGAGGAACTGCACCTCGTCGGCGCGCTTGGCAATACTGGCAATTGCCGTGTCGTACTCGCCGATTTGCCCCTGATTCGAGAACCACCAGGTCTGGAAGCCCGCGCGGTTGGCCAGCGTGACGAAGTTATCCTGATACTGCGGCTTGCCGTCAACGACGCGGTTAAGCGTCAGGCCCAGCGACTTTTGCGTTGAACCGCTCGCCGCAATGTAGTCGTTGAACAGATAGCCGTTCACCGAGCTGGCGAAAGGGGTGTTGTCCCAGTGGCCGCCGAAGGCGCCGAGCGCGTCGCGGCGCGCGCTTTCGCCAATCACCACCACGTACAGGTGATATTTGGGCTTCACCGCCACGACGTGCCAGCTATCTTTCATATTCGCCAGCTGCGCCATGCGCGCCTGCTCATCCAGAACCTCGTTGTTGTTGACCACCACGTCTTTGACGAAGCGCAGCGCCGGGTAGCCGGTATCAATCACCTTGAAGACGCCGCCCCACGCCAGATTCTGCACCGGCTGCAGGAAGAAGATGCCGACGCTGAACAGCAGGCCCAGGCTGTCCATTTTGCTCCAGCGCTTGCGTTCGTCCGGCTTGCGACGCACGGCAATGACGCCCAGCGCAAAAATAAACACCGCCAGCAGATAGCTGTACCACGGGAAGATGGTCAAAATTTCGGTGGATTCTTCGACGTTGGTGGCGTGCAGCGCCAGCAGCGTATTGAAATTGGGCGCGCCGTAGGCCTGGCCAAACGGATAATAGAGCGCGGCAAGCAGCGAGTAGCCGCCGACCACCACCTTCTGCGCGCGCGGGAAGCTGCGCCACAGCAGATGTAGCACGCATGTAAAGGCAACGGCGTAGAGCAGGCTAAAATCGTAGCCAAGGGCCAGGTTAATCAGCAGGGACTGTAAAAAGTAGAATCCGGTCCACGGGTTCAGGACCAGCCCACGAGCGACCAGCGTTTCTTTCAGGGTGAGGTTCATAGTTAACAATCAAAAAGACGCCATGTGCATCCCCTGGCATCAAGGGGTAAAACCTGCTGGACAGTGCCGGAAGAGGGTCTCTGCGAGCCGCAGTAGTGGCAGGGCTGACAAAAGATAGGGCTTGCAAATGCTAAGGTCAACTAGCCATAACGGATTGTTTTGGGAGAAAGCTTACAAAACTTGAAAAAAGTCCGGGAAAGGAGGGCAAACGGGCCAGTATGACGAGGAATTATGACGAAAAAATGAAGCGGCGTACCGCGACGCCGCGTTAGTTGCCCGGTTTGTCCTGCTCTTTTTTGCCGTTGAGCAGATCGCACAGCATGCCGATTAGCATTAAGCGTACTTTAAATGGAGAGTGGGTAAACACCTGTAAGCACCTCTTGAGTTCGTTCATCGTAACCTCCTGCGCTTTCGTCCTTCGCTCGGTGAAGGATGTCTGCATTACATACAGATATAGCACAGGCTATATTTTATAGCTATGGCTAAAAAGTTAATTTTTTGTGCTACGGGCCCAATCATTTACAATGGCCCTCTTTGAGATGACGCTTGCTGCGTCACACGTATTTGAGGAAGCACAATGAACCGTCGCGCAGGCAAACAAATAACAAAAAAAGTGACGCAGCTAGTGAATGTTGAAGAGCACGTTGAGGGGTTTCGTCAGGTGCGCGAGGCGCATCGTCGCGAGCTGATTGACGACTACGTTGAGCTGATTTCCGATCTGATCCGCGAGGTGGGCGAAGCGCGTCAGGTCGATATGGCCGCGCGTCTGGGCGTTTCGCAGCCGACGGTCGCGAAAATGCTCAAGCGCCTGGCCAGCGTAGGATTGATCGAGCAGATCCCGTGGCGCGGCGTCTTTTTAACTCCGGAAGGCGAGAAGCTGGCGCACGAAAGCCGCGAACGTCATCAGATTGTGGAAAACTTCCTGCTGGTGATTGGCGTCAGCCCGGAGATTGCCCGTCGCGATGCCGAAGGGATGGAGCATCACGTGAGTCAGGAGACGCTGGAGGCTTTTAGCCAGTTCACGCTCAAGTACGGGCAGCACGGAGAATGAACCTGCCCTTTATTCAGGCGCTGGCGGGTGACCGCTTCCTCCATTTACTGCTGATAATTGCCGGCGTATTAAGCATTTTTGTCCCCTTTGCCCCTGCCAGCTGGCCTCAGGCTATCGACTGGCAGACGATTATTACCCTCAGCGGGCTGATGCTGCTGACCAAAGGGGTCGAGCTGAGCGGCTATTTTGACGTGCTGGGCCGCAAAATGGCGCGGCGGTTTGTGACCGAACGGCAGCTGGCCATCTTTATGGTGCTGGCGGCGGCGCTGCTTTCCACCTTCTTAACCAACGATGTGGCGCTTTTTATCGTCGTTCCGCTCACTCTGACGTTAAAAAAATGGTGCGCCATTCCGGTTAACCGGCTGATTATTTTCGAGGCGCTGGCGGTGAACGCCGGCTCGCTGCTGACGCCGATCGGCAATCCGCAAAACATTCTGCTGTGGGGACGCTCCGGCCTCAGCTTCCCGGCATTTATCGGGCAGATGCTGCCGCTGGCGATGGCGATGATGGTAACGCTGCTGGCGCTGTGCTGGTGCTGTTTTTCCGCCGTACGCCTCACTTATCATAGCGGCGAGCGGGTGCCCTCCTGGCAGCCAAAGCTGGTCTGGGGCTGCCTGGCGCTGTATCTGGTTTTCCTCACGGCGTTAGAGATGAAGCAGGGTCTTTGGGGCCTCGCGCTGATCGTCATCGGCTTTTTGCTGCTGGCGCGGGCGGTGATTATCAACGTTGACTGGTCCCTGCTGCTGGTCTTTATGGTGATGTTTATTGACGTTCACCTGCTGATCCAGCTGCCGGCGCTGCATCAGCTGCTGAGCAGCGTCGGCCAGCTCTCCCCCGGCGGCCTGTGGCTGACGGCGATCGGCCTGTCGCAGTTCATCAGCAACGTCCCGGCAACCATTCTGCTGCTCAACTATGTTCCGCCGTCAACGCTGCTGGCCTGGGCGGTGAACGTCGGCGGCTTTGGCCTGCTGCCCGGCTCGCTGGCCAACCTGATTGCCCTGCGCATGGCGGCGGACCGGCGCATCTGGTGGCGCTTTCATCTTTACTCACTGCCGATGCTGCTGTGGGCGGCGCTGGTGGGCTACGCCATCCTGCACTTCGGGTTCTGATATTCGGAGGATTGGGCAAGAAACGGACAGGATCTCCCCATTCGCGCTCGTGCAGGCGGGAGTATAACTATAGCGCTGACGTTAATTATCCTGATGAGGAGAGTCCGATGCGTTATAAAAAACTCGGAAATACCGGTCTGTTTGTCTCTGAACTGTGCCTTGGCACCATGACCTTTGGCGGTGAAGAGGGGATGTGGGGCAAAATTGGCCAGCTGCGCCAGGCGGAAGCCGAGCAGCTGGTGGGCAGCGCCCTGGATGCCGGCATTAACTTTATCGACACCGCAAACGTCTATTCGGAAGGGCGTTCGGAAGAGATAACCGGCCAGGCGCTAAAAAATCTCAAGATCCCGCGCGAAAACGTGGTGGTCGCCACCAAGGTGTTCGGTGAAACCGGCACCGCCGGCGTTAACTCCCGCGGTAGCTCCCGCTACCACATTCTCAGCAGCGTCAAAGAGAGCCTGCGGCGCCTGCAGCTCGATCATATCGATCTCTACCAGCTGCACGGCTTCGATCCGGCGACGCCCGTCGAAGAGACCCTCTACGCCCTGGATACCCTGGTTCGCCAGGGGCACGTCCGCTATATCGGCATTTCGAACTGGGCGGCCTGGCAAATCGTCAAGGCGCTGGGGATCGCCGAACGCCTTGGGCTGGCCCGCTTTGCCTCCCTACAGGCTTACTACACCATCGCCGGGCGCGACCTGGAGCGTGAGCTGGTGCCGATGATGCAGAGCGAAGGGCTGGGGCTGATGGTCTGGAGCCCGCTGGCGGGCGGATTGCTGAGCGGCAAATACACCCGCGACGGCCAGGGGGAAGCGGGCGGCCGCCGGCTGGAATTTGATTTCCCGCCGGTGAATAAGGATCGCGCCTTTGATTGCGTGGACGCGATGCGCGAGGTGGCGGACGCCAAAGGCGCGACGGTCGCGCAGGTCGCGCTCGCGTGGCTGCTCCATCAGCAGGCGGTGACCAGCGTGATTATCGGCGCCAAACGCGCGGATCAGCTGGCGGATAATATTGCCGCCACTCACATCCAGCTCGGCGAAGAGGATCTCAGGCGGCTGGATGCGGTGAGCGCGCTGCCGCGCGAATATCCCGGCTGGATGCTCGAGCGTCAGGGCGAATATCGCCGCAATCAGCTTAACGATTAATCCTGTCCTTTCCTCAACGGCGGGCGCTGTCCCGCCGCTTTCTATCCTCTCTTTTCGAAATCGCTCACAAAAACGACACAACTCCTTTGCGTGATTTATCATTTCATTCTATATGACTAGTCATGAATTTTTAATGACTAGTCATAGTAACGGAGCGAACGATGAAGACACTGGCAAAGGATTTTTTATGGGGCAACTCGGTTTCCAGCATGCAGACGGAAGGGGCGTGGAATGAAGGCGGAAAGGGGATGTCGGTATACGACATTCGCGAGCCCTCAGAGTTTGCCTCTGACTGGAAGGTGGCGACCGACTCCTACCATCGCTATGAGGAAGACTTTGATTTAATGCAGGATCTAGGGATGAACTGCTACCGCTTCCAGATTTCGTGGAGCCGCATTTGCCCGACCGGCGATGGCGAGTTCAACGAAGAAGGTATCGCCTTCTACCACCGCTTTATCGACGCTCTGATTGCCCGCGGCATTGAACCGATGATTTGCCTGTACCATTTTGACATGCCGCTGGCGCTGGCGAATGAGTACAACGGCTTTATCGATCGCCGCGTGATGGAGGCGTTTGTGCGCTACGGCAAGAAAATGATCGACTGCTACGGCGACAAGGTGAAGTACTGGCTGACCTTCAATGAGCAGAATATTTTCCACATGCCGATTGCGTTCCGTATTGCGGGCTATATGCATGGCGACGAAACGCTCCGTGAGCTGTACGAGATCCAGCATTACACCATGATGGCGCACGTCCATCTGACCGCTTACCTGCATGAAACCCAGCCCGGCAGGCTGATGGGGGGGATGCTGGCGCATCAGCTTATCTACCCGGCGACCTGCCGGCCGCGCGATATTTTCTGCGCTCAGCAGCATGATGAGTTTCTCAACCAGAACCTGCTGCGCGTCTATGCCGGCCAGGGCTACAGCCCCGAGGTCATGGCCGTGGTCGCCCGCGAAGGCTTCGAGGATATCTACCGCGCAGAGGATTTAGCCCTGATTGCGCAGAATAAAAATGACTACATGGCCTTTAGCTACTATGCCAGCCGCACGCTGAGCAGCGATCCGATCCCGGAAGGCACCGAGGTGAACTACTACATGCAGTTTGGCGATAAGGACAACCCGTACCTGAAGTCTACGGAATGGAACTGGCAAATCGATCCGCTCGGCTTTCGTACCATCATCACCCGCTACTACAACGACTGGCGCCTGCCGGTATTCCCGATTGAAAACGGTATTGGGGTGATTGAGTCCTGGGATGGCGAAAACATGATTGCCGACGACTATCGTATCGCCTATCACCGCGACCATATCAACGCCATGAAAGAGGCGATTTTTGAGGACGGCGCGGAGGTGATCGGCTATCTCGGCTGGGGGCTTATCGACATTCTCAGCTCGCAGGGCGATATGCGTAAACGCTACGGGGTGGTGTACGTCAACCGTGAAAACCACGATCTGAAAGACCTTAACCGCGTGCCGAAGAAAAGCTATGCATGGCTGAAACGCGCGATCCACAGCAACGGCGAAGAGATGTAGTTCGCGCGGGCCGCACCGGGTTACCTCCGTCAGATTTCAGGCTGCGGGCGCGCTGCCTGCAACCTGAAGCCTGACGGGGAATACGGGTAAGTGATGAAGAGGATTCTGCAAAATGTCTGATAATACAACGTCCAGTATGCAGTCTTTGACCGATCGCTTTGTTGAGTTTTCCGCGCGTATCGCCAACCAGGTACACCTGCGTTCGCTGCGCGATGCGTTTGCCGGGGTGATGCCGATTTTCATTCTGGCAGGGCTGGCGGTACTGGTGAACAACGTGGTGTTTCCCTGGATCCTGGAGGGCGAGACGCTGGTGCGCTTTAAGGTATGGGGCGATGCGATTATCAACGGGACGTTGAATATCGCCGCGCTGCTGATTGCGCCGATGATCGCGTGGTCGCTGGCGCGTAACAAAAACTTCGCTAACCCGGTTTCGACCGTCGTCATCGCTATTTGCAGCTTTATTATTATGATGCCGATGCAGGTGGATCTGGTGCCGGTTGGCGGGAAGACGACGGTCAGCCTGACGTCGGTACTGACCTTCGCCAATATCGGCTCTACCGGCATTTTCGCCGGCGTGCTCATCGGCCTGGTGGCGACGGAACTCTTTATGCGCATCGCCGGGATCAAGCGCCTGACCATCAACCTTGGCGAGAACGTGCCGCCGGCGGTGGGCCAATCGTTTTCATCGCTCATCCCGGCCATTCTTACGCTGTCGCTGTTTGCGGCGCTGGCGGCACTGCTGAATAACCTGCTGCACACCGATCTTATCCATCTGATCACCACGCTTATCCAGCAGCCGCTGCGCTTGATTAATACCAGCCTGCCGGGAACTATTTTTATCTACAGCTTCGGCAACTTCCTGTTTACGCTGGGTATTCATCAATCGGTTGTGAATAGCGTGGTACTGGAACCGTTCCTGCTGATTAATACCAATGAGAATATGCTGGCCTACGCCAGCGGCCAGCCGATTCCGCATATTATTAACAATATTTTCGTGCCGACCTTCGGCATGGTGGGCGGCACCGGCAGCACCATCTCTCTGCTGATCGCCATCTTTCTCTTCTCGCGTCAGCAGGCCTCGAAGCAGGTGGCGCGCCTGGCTATTACCCCGGGGCTGTTCAATATCAACGAACCGGTGATTTTCGGTCTGCCGATCGTTTTCAACGTGCCGCTGATGATCCCGTTCGTGCTGCTGCCCGCCATCGGCATCTTTTTCGCCTGGGTGTGTACCACGCTCGGGCTGATGTCGCGCTGCGTGGTGATGATCCCGTGGACCACGCCGCCGGTACTCAGCGCCTGGCTGGCAACGGCGGGGGACTGGCGGGCGGTGGTGGTGCAGTTGATAATCATCATCTTTGGTGTATTCTTCTACCTGCCATTTCTCAAAATATCTGAGAGAGTGGCCTTAAAAAACAATGGGATAAATGAATAATAAGGAAGGACGATGGCGGCGAAGTATCTTTTGATCGCGCGGGAGATTAAAAAGCGGATTATCAGCCAGCAGTACCCCGCCAGCATGCCATTACCCGACCAGTTTGCGCTGGCGGCGGAGTTTAACACCAGCAGGATGACCATCCAGCAGGCGATGCGCCAGCTTATTGTTGAAGGATTGATTTATACCCGCAAGGGGCAGGGCACCTTCGTGCGTAAAAACTTTCTTCAGCTTTCGCAGTGGGATCTTCCGGGAAGCGACTATTTTGGCGCCACCAAAACCTGGGCCCATCTGGGGGCGGTTAGCAGCAAGGTGGTGCGCTTCGAGCTGCGTTTTCCCAGCGAGAAGGAGCAGACTTCGCTGCTGATTAATGCCGATTCGCCGGTTTATGACTTCGTGCGCCTGCGGCTGCTCAACGACGAGCCGATGTCGCTGGACGCCACGGTGATGCCGGTGAATCTGGTACCCGGTCTGAATAAAAGCCACCTCGAAAGCTCCGTATTCCAGTATGTTGAGACGCTTGGGCTGAAGATAATGGGGTCGTACCGCGTGGTACGCGCCATTAAGCCCGGCGAGCTCGAACAGCAGCACCTGGTGTGCGAAGCCGGCGATCCGGTGCTGGAAGTTGAGCAGGTTATCTACCTGGAGGACGGTACGCCGCTGGAGTATGCCCACTGTCACTACCGCTACGATCACGGCGGCATCGTTATCGTGAACAACGGCTGACGTCAGGCAAAAAGAAAAGGGCGAGGTTTTCACCTCGCCCTTTTTTGTGCATGGCGCTCAGGATCAGTTCAGACGAACCGGCATACCGGAACGGTTCTGCACCGCCTGCTCAACCACGCTCTGATCGACGTCGGACTGGCCGGTAACGGCCTGGACGGATTTGTTCAGCGTAATCGGGACGATCTCACCGCCCTGGAACTGGGCTTCAGTGGTCGACAGCGGGTTGTGGACTTCAACATAGCGGCTGCCGTCCGGCTCGCTGGTGGCTTTCACCGGCTCATCGATAAATTCGACGCGGGTGCCGACCGGCACGTTCTCAAACAGGAATTTGATATCGTCGTTGCGCAGACGCACGCAGCCGTGGCTGACGCGCAGGCCGATACCGAAGTTGGCGTTGGTGCCGTGGATCGCGTACAGACGACCGATATAGAGCGCGTACAGGCCCATCGGGTTGTCAGGACCGGCCGGTACTACGGCCGGCAGCGGGTTACCGGCTGCGACGTATTCGGCGTGCATTTTCGCCGTCGGCGTCCAGGTCGGGCCGGCTTTCTTACGCTCAACCTTGGTCACCCAGTTGATCGGCGTATCTTTGCCCAGCTGGCCGATACCAATCGGCAGCACGATCACGGTGTTGGTGCCTTTCGGGTAGTAGTAAAGACGCATTTCCGCGCTGTTGATCACGATACCTTCATGCACGGTGTCCGGCAGAATCAGCTGCTGCGGGATATTCAGCACGGTACCGCCTTTCGGCAGGTAGGTATCGACGCCCGGGTTCGCTTCCAGCATGTTGGAGAGACCCATCTGGTATTTGGCGGCGAAGTATTCCAGCGGCTGCTTGTTGTCGTCCGGAACCGTGACAACCTGGTTCTGGCCAATCAGTCGGCTACCGTCGGTCGGCAGAGGATAGGTTACAGCGGATGCTGTGTTGCAAAAGCCCACGATGGCGAAGGCTGCCGCAAGGAGTGTCGATAATTTCATATTCATCATGTCGTGTGCGATGTTAAAGCCACACAGGCCTTTGTTAGATTTTTCAGGGAGTAGATGGGAGCGCATTATATGTGCATTCCCGCCAACAGGGAAATGAGATGTGTACGAAATCACACTTTTTTGCCGCTTGTTTCAAGTGTCGTCCTTTAACCGGCGAAGCCGCGCCGTCGCAGGGGCGATCGCACGGCATGCCTGGGGCCGCCGGGCCGCCGCTGAGGCCTGCCGGACGCCGCCGGCGGGGGGCAAAAGGCGCCGAACGCGGCGCCAGCGGTAAGGGAATTCACCGCAGACCGTGAAAAGAGATGGTTTTGCTGGCATAATGTCCGATGTGTCACACTTCTCATTCTCTTTTTTCAGGATAACCCCGTGCTAGTATCCAGCAACGTCACCATGCAGTTTGGCAGTAAGCCGCTGTTCGAAAACATCTCCGTCAAATTTGGCGGCGGCAACCGTTACGGCCTGATTGGCGCCAACGGTAGCGGTAAATCTACCTTTATGAAGATCCTCGGCAACGATCTGGAGCCAACGCTGGGCAACGTGTCCCTCGATCCGAACGAGCGTATCGGTAAGCTGCGTCAGGACCAGTTCGCGTTCGAAGAGTTCACCGTGCTGGATACGGTCATCATGGGCCACGGCGAGCTGTGGGAAGTGAAGCAGGAGCGCGATCGCATCTATTCTCTGGCGGAAATGAGCGAAGCCGACGGCTATAAGGTGGCGGATCTGGAAGTGACCTACGGCGAGATGGACGGCTACTCCGCTGAAGCCCGCGCCGGTGAGCTGCTGCTCGGCGTCGGCATCCCGGTTGAACAGCATTATGGCCCGATGAGCGAAGTCGCTCCCGGCTGGAAGCTGCGCGTACTGTTAGCCCAGGCGCTGTTCTCTAACCCGGATATCCTGCTGCTCGATGAACCGACGAACAACCTCGACATCGACACCATTCGCTGGCTGGAGCAGACGCTCAACGAGCGCGATAGCACCATGATCATCATTTCGCACGACCGTCATTTCCTTAACATGGTGTGTACCCACATGGCGGATCTCGACTACGGTGAACTGCGCGTCTACGCCGGTAACTACGACGAATACATGACCGCGGCCACCCAGGCCCGCGAGCGTCTGCTGTCTGATAACGCCAAGAAAAAGGCGCAGATTGCCGACCTGCAATCCTTCGTCAGCCGCTTTAGCGCCAACGCCTCTAAATCACGTCAGGCGACTTCTCGCGCCCGTCAGATTGATAAAATCAAGCTCGATGAAGTGAAGGCCTCCAGCCGTCAGAACCCGTTCATCCGCTTCGAGCAGGACAAGAAGCTGTTCCGTAACGCGCTGGCTGTTGAAGAGCTGGCGAAAGGTTTTGATAACGGCCCGCTGTTTAAAAAATTCAATCTGCTGCTGGAAGTGGGCGAGAAGATTGCCATTCTGGGTGCCAACGGCGTGGGTAAAACCACCATGCTGAAAACCCTGGTGGGTGAACTGACGCCGGATAACGGTAGCGTTAAATGGTCTGAGAATGCGCAGATTGGCTACTACGCGCAGGATCACGCCGAAGACTTCGATAACGATCTGAGCGTGTTCGACTGGATGAGCCAGTGGAAGCAGGATGGTGACGATGAGCAGGTTGTGCGCAGCTTCCTCGGCCGCCTGCTGTTCAGCCAGGACGATATCAAAAAGCCGGCAAAAGTGCTCTCAGGTGGCGAAAAGGGCCGCATGCTGTTCGGTAAGCTGATGATGCAGAAACCCAACATTCTGGTGATGGACGAACCGACCAACCACCTGGATATGGAATCTATCGAATCGCTGAACATGGCGCTGGAGATGTATCAGGGCACCCTGATTTTCGTCTCCCACGACCGCGAGTTCGTTAGCTCGCTGGCCACCCGCGTGATTGAAATTACGCCGGAGCGCGTCGTCGACTTTAGCGGTAATTACGAAGATTATCTGCGCAGCAAAGGCATCGACGGCTAACCGTCCGCCGCCCCGGCGCTACCGGGAGTGAAACAGAAGCCCCGGTCAGCCTCGCGCGACCGGGGTTTTTTATTGCCCTTAGTCCAGCAGCCACTCGCCGGCGTCTTTACCATTCACCGACAGCCGGCGCTTTTCACCGGCGGGGAGCGTTATCTTCAGCGCCTTCCACGCCGGGCGGTAGCGGCCGCGCGCGTTTACCTGCAGGTTGATGGCGCTGGCGCTGCAGGTCATCTCCCACCCCAGCCACAGCGCGTCGCCGTCGCGATAGCCCCAGCTCTCGCCGTCATCTTCAAAGATCAGGCCGCTCGTCGAGCCCGCGCCCTTGAGCGGAAACAGCTTCAGCTCGCGGCTATCGTCTTTTTTGGCGTCAACGTGGACGATCCTCTCGCTGAGCGGCAGGCCCGCCCCGGCGCGCGCCATCAGCGGCAGTTTCTCCAGCGGCGCATCGAGCGTTATCCACTGGCCGCCGGCGAACCACTCCCCGCTATAAAAGTCGTACCAGCCGGACTCGTTTTCCGGCAGCCACGTCGGGCGCTGGCGCTGGCCGGGCTCCACGACGCTGGCGACGAGGAGATCGCGGCCGAGCAGGAAGTCGTCGCACTCCTCGAAGGTCTGCGGGTCATGCTGGTGATCGAGGAAGGTCGGGCGCAGCATCGGCTCATCGTCAGCGTGCGCCTGCCACAGCAGGGTGTAGAGGTAGGGCAGCAGGCGATAGCGCAGCTCAATCGCGCCGCGAATCGCCGGCAGGACCGCCGGATACATCCACGCCTCGTTAACCGTGCGATCGTCGTTCCAGGAGTGGATCGTGAAGCGCGGATGCATCACCCCGTTCTGCACCCAGCGCACGAACAGTTCGGCATCCGGCTTATCGCCGGAGAAACCGCCGACGTCGTGACCGACGTTATAGAGGCCGGAGAGGCTCATCCCCAGCCCCATGCGGGTGTTGTAGCGCAGGGTATCCCAATTGGTGCGGTTATCGCCGCTCCAGGTTTGCACGTAGCGCTGCATCCCGGCGCAACCGGAGCGCGAGATCAGGTACGGGCGTTTCTCCGGGGCAAAGCGCTGCTGGGCCTCCAGCGACGCGCGCATCATCAGCAGCGGCATCACCGGACGGATATGCTTGATGGCAATCTCCTGGCCAAAACCGTGGCAGCGCGCCTCGCCGTCCCAGACTTCAAATTCGTTATTGTCGTTCCACGTCGAATCAATCCCCATCTCCAGCAGCTGAGCGGTGACCCCCTCCTGCCACCAGGCGACGGTTTGTGGGTTGGTGAAGTCGAGGTGCGACCCTTCGTCATCCCAGAAGCTGGAGCGCTCCGGGGATTCGCTTTCGGAGTCCTGAATAAACAGCCCGCGCTCCGCCACCTCGCTATAGCGCGGGTGATCCTGCAGCAGGCAGGGCTTGATGTTGGCCGCCAGCTTGATGCCCGCGTCGTGGAAGCGCTGGCTCATCACCTTTGGCTGCGGAACCTTGTCGTAATTCCAGTTAAAGACGTAGCGCTTACCGCCGATCGAGGTATAGCCGGAGGAGAGCTGGAACGAGTCGCACGGAATGGCGTGCTCTTCGCAGAGGCGGATAAAGTTCATCAGCTGGTTTTGCGCATCCGGCGCGTCGGTGTAGTGCATCGTCGAGCCGCTGTAGCCCAGGCTCCACTTTGGCCCGAACAGCGTTTTCCCGGTCAGGCGGACAAAGGCTTTAGTGACGTCCAGCACGCGTTTGCCGGTAAACATGTAGTAATCAATATCGCCCGCTTCGGCCTGCCAGCGGCGATAGGCGGTGTGGTAGTTGTCGATTTCGTTGCCCAGATCCAGCCAGCAGCTGCTGAGGTTATCGTAGAACAGGCCGTAGCTGATATCGCTGCGCTGGGCGATGGTGAAGGGGATGTGCTTATACAGCGGATCGGTGCTGACGGCGTTATAGCCCATCGCATCCAGGTTGCGCATCTCGTAGCGATTCCCGTTGCGCTGCAGGTTGCCCGCCTTTTCGCCCAGACCGTAGAAGCGTTCATCTTGACGTCGGCTCTGGTAGTGCGCGACGCCGTCGCCGTGGGCGTTGACCAGATAGGCGCTGGTCGGACGGTCGTTGACCAGCGGCTGCCATTCTCCGGCATCGTCGCGGTAGCTCCACTCCAGCCACAGCGGCTGGTGGACGGTGACGCGCAGCCGTTCGGTGGCAACCGTCAGGGTCTCGTGCTGCTGCTCCAGGCTCCAGGCGGGAAGGGTAAAGCCGCTGACGTCGTCGCGGCTGCGTCCCTCCCAGGGAACGTCCTGCTGCGGAGCGATGCTCCAGGTGCGGTCCAGCGCCAGCTCCCCTCTGCGCTTAAGCAGGACGCGGAACAGGTTTTCTTCCAGTACGTACAGGCACAGGGTGTGCTGTCCGTCGACCGTCAGCTCGACGTGGTGGGCCAGCTGCTGTTGTAATTTCCAGTGTTTCAACGTTTTCATTTTTACATCCACTCTCAGGCGCGTTTGGCGCGACGTTCAGCAATAAAAGCCACAAGGAAAACCGCGCCAATCAGGTCAAAGAAGCCCATGGCGACGAATAGCGGGTTGAAGCCAATCTTGTCGGCGGTCACCCCGATTAATAAGGAGAACAGGAAGCTGGCGATCCAGGCGGCGGAGCCGCGCATGCCGTTGACGGTCGCCATCTGGCCCTTATCGAACGACTCCACCACCAGTGCGCTCAGCATGCAGGAGATAATCTGGTGGCCGAAGCCGCCGATAGAGATCAGGACGATGGTGACGTAGGGGTCGCGGGTAATGGCGACGAGGGCCAGCGAAATCATCAGGAACGCGCCGGTCAGCGAGCTTGCCACCACCGAGTTAACCCGTGAACAGCCGAACCAGCGGGTATAGAGTTTGGTCAGATAGCCGCTCACCACGCTGCCGAGATCGGCGGCGAGGAACGGCAGCCAGGCGAACATGGCTATTTGCTTGAGATCCATGCCGTGCTCTTTGGCGAGGTACAGCGGCACCCAAAAGCTCAGGACCGCCCAGGCCGGCTCCGCCATAAAGGCCGGGATGGCAATACCGTAGAAGCGCTTATTTTTCGACACGGTTTTCAGCGCGGTAAAGAACGGCAGCTTTACCGCCGGCGGCTCGTTGTCCTGGCGAATGAACTCCAGCTCCGACTTGCCCAGATTCGGATGCTTTTCCGGATTGTGGTAAAACGCCCACCACAGGATCACCCACAGCAGCGCCAGCACCCCGGTGAACATAAACGCGCCCTGCCAGCCGAAAGAGGCGTGAGCAAAATAGATGATCGGCGGCGCCAGCATCGCGCCGATGGAGAAACCGACGCCGGCCCAGCCGGCGGCTATCGGGCGTTCAGATTTTGGAAACCATTCGCCGATGGTTTTTGCGTTGGCCGGGGTGGCGGCGGCTTCTGCTCCGCCCATGAAAAAACGCAGGATCGCCAGATGCAGCCAGCTGCCGGCACCGGCGTGGGCGATACAAGCGACGGCCCACAGGGTGGCGCAGATCATAAAGCCGAGCTTCAGGCCAATCACGTCAATCAGCCAGCCGCAGAGAGGCTGGAAGAGGGTGTAGGCCAGCTGAAAAGCGCCGACGATCCATGAGTACTGCTCGGTGGTGATGCCCAGCGTTGTCTTCAGCTCGGGGGCAATAATGCCTAAGGAGTTGCGGGTAATGTAGTTAACGGTGACGCCGAGCAGAAACAGGGTCAGCATCCACCAGCGCAGGTTTTTGACCACGCGGCGAGATTTGCTGACCGCCATATCGTTGTTGAGGCCTTGGCTCATAGAACTCTCCACAAGAACTTTGTAGGGGGAAATGACCGATGCTCAATCCCTGAGTTGTCATACCTGTTTTATTAACGCTATGAATATTATTGTTTTATTTATTTGTCTTTCCGTATAACTAGTATGGAAGTTATCGGACCAATTCAGGTTAAGATAGAAAATGAGCGGCCAATAGCCTTATTTATGCAAGTTTTTTCATGAGATGGGGAGATGCTCACGACAGATAGCGAATCTGGCTTGATAAACTGCTTTTTGGTGCCATGAAAATTCTTTCATTTGTAAGATGGAGCTGGATCACAAAATGGATAAAAAGCTGAGAATTGCCGAAATCGCGGCCCGCACGGGGATGTCGGCGAGTACCGTTTCCCGGGTGCTGGCGGGTAAAGCGAACACCAGCGAAAAGGCGCGTCAGCGGGTCCTGCAGTGCGCCCGCGAAATGGGGGTGATGGAGGGGCTCGCCGCCGGGCGCATGCTGCTGAACAGCCTGGTGGTTTTCGCCCCTTCCCGGGCGTTTGATGAGCGCTCCGATATCTATTACTACCGCGTGATTCAGAGCATTAATAATGCGCTGGCGCCGCATGAGGTCCGCCTGCGGACCTGCGCGCTGGAAGAGAACGACAGCGATGCCAACCTGTTTTTGGCCCGCATGAACGAGGCGGAGACCGAGGCGGCTATTCTGCTGGGCATTGACGATCCGCATATTCACGATCTGGCCGCCGATTTTGCCAAACCCTGCGTGCTGATCAACTGCCGGGATGAGGGCATGCGCCTGTCGTCGATCGCCCCGGATCACCGGCTGATCGGCCAGTTTGCCGCGCGCTATCTGTTTGAGATGGGGCATCGGGCGGTCATGAACGTGATGTGCCTGCGCCGCTACACCATGGAGCTGCGGCTGGTGGGCATCAAGGAGGCCTGGCGCGCGCGCAACCTGCGCTTCACCGACGGGCGGGATCTGATCGGCGTGGCGAACTTTAGCGCCAGGGAGACGGAAGAGCAGGTGGGGGAGTGGCTTGACGCTCAGGCCGGGAAGCCGCTGCCGACGGCTTTTCTGGTCGGCGGAGACTATATGGCGGTGGGGGCGGTGAATGCGCTGCAAAAGCGCGGCCTGCGGGTGCCTCAGGACATCTCGGTCATGAGCATCGACGGGTTTAACCTCGCCGCCATCCAGGATGTGCCGCTTACCGCCGTTCACGTCCCGCGCGATGAGCTCGGCACGGAGGCGGTGCAGCTTCTGCAGCAGCGGCTGATCCGCCCCCAGGCCCCGAGCGGCTCGCTGCTGCTAAACGGCACGCTGGCGGTGCGGGATTCGGTACGGCGGATACGGCCCGGCAGCCGCCGTACCGCCGTTGAGCAACAGGGGCTGTACGACGATTAAACCTCGATGCCCAGCGCGCGTTTGCCGTGGACGTTGAGATCGTCGAGGGTAAAGCGCGCCTGCCAGTCGGCTTCGTAGTCTTCACGCGGAAAATCACCCGGCGACGCGCCTTTCTCCAGCGCGATTTTAACCTTGTGCGCGTAGGCGAGATTCTTCTCGCACAGCGGCGCGGCGGGGATATACATCACGTTGCCCCAGCCCTGCTGGTTTTCGACCGGCGCCACCGAGTGGATCACGTCGCAGTGCCACCATACCGAATCGCCGGCGCTGATGGCCGGGATCGCGCTCAGCGCTTTAATCAGCAGCGGGTGCCATTTCTCGGAAATCGGCAGCACTTTACCCGGCGCCACGCCGCACAGCTCGTCGTCAGGGACGTCGTCGAGCAGCGGACGCAGCAGAACGTAGGCCATCGCCTCCGGAATCGGCACCACGTGCAGCAGGCCCTGGTCCGGGATCATATCGGAGAGCGCCGTCCAGCCCTGGAAGGTGCGGAATACCGAGCATTTGGTGGTGTTGTCGACGGTGTACTCTTCCACCTCGGTGCGGTGCGCCGCATCCCACGGATCGTAAGCGTCGATATTGCCGTTAAAGACGTTGGCGAACACCTGCTGATAGGCGGGCAGCAGCCAGCGCTCGAGGGCGCCTGAATCGGTGTGCGCTCCCAGCCCCTTCGAGGTGGTGCCCGGCGGGCGGCGGCGGATGCGGTCAGGATAGATAACGCTGACGTCCGGGTCGAACCACTGCTTGCCGTCATGGCTGAAGGTCCACAGGCGGTTAAGGAACGACTGCACCGCGGCCATTTCGTCGCTCTGCCGCGCCTGCATCTGCGCCTGCGACCAGTAAATCGGGTAGATCTCCGGACGCGAGGCGTCGAGGGAGCCGAAGAAGGTATCACCCGGTCCTTTGTAGACGTCGTCGAAGCGGTTGAGGTCGAGGTATTCCAGCATCGAGTTGTCCCACGCCAGCGCCCGCTCGCGGGAGAAGTGGCCTCTGATCACCGCGCAGCCGCGGCGCCTGATGGCCTCGCGCTGGGCATCGCTCACTTTGCCCTGCGCAATATCGCTGAACGGGACTATCGGCCAGACCTCTTCCCCGCGGGCCTTAACGGCGTCAATTTCGTCGAGGCGCGCGCTAATTCGCGCCGTCAGCCGATCGAACACGGCCTGCACGTCGCCAATTTGCGCGCGCAGATCCTGTTTTATTTGTCGAATCGCCGCTTTGTGGTCGGCGGGGAGCGTTTCGCTGGTATGGATAACCGTCATGATGGCCTCACTTTTCTTTCATTCGAAAGTATTAAATATTACAAACGTTAATTTAAGTTAAATTTAAGTTAATGCAAGTTTAAAAATTGGATGAGGTGCACAAAATGGAAAAATCCGGGGCAGGGGGCCCCGGCGGCAGGCTATTCGTTGAAGGGGGCGGCGTGGTCCAGCACGGCCTGAATCACATTCAGCGCGCCGTGGTGGTTATTATCATCGGTGGCAAAGCGGGAGATGGCCTTGATGCTATCGGCGGCGTTGGCCATGGCGAAAGAGTACTTCACCAGCTTAAGCATTTCGGCGTCGTTGCCGCTGTCGCCAATCGCCACGCACTCCTGGGGCGAGATCTGCCAGCGTTTCAGCAGGCGGCTGATGCCGTTGGCCTTATGCAGGCCGGGGATAATTAAATCGACGAAGCCAAAGCCGCTGGTCACCGGCTTCATGATGCCGTCCAGCGAGACGTGCAGCTTATCAATAAGCTGCGGGATATCGCTGTCCGGCAGGTTAAGCGAGAACTTAAACAGCGTGTCGTCGATATCATGGTAGTTCGCGATGCGCTGCAGACGGTGGTAGTGCTTTGACATCAGCGCGACGAAGCTGTCGGGCGCGCGGTCGCTGACGTAGGCGCTTTCAAGGCCGCAGGCGACGAAGTTGAGCTGCGGGTCTTTGAGCAGCTCGCCGATCACAATCTGCGACTCATGGCGGGTCAGCTCGCCGTGAAACAGCTGCCGGCCGTGCTCGTAGACCAGCGCGCCATTCTCGGCGACGAAGGAAATCTGCTCGCGAATTTCCGGGAAAAAGGAGATCAGCTGGTAGTACTGATTGCCGCTGGCGACAACGAATTCAATACCCTGCTGCCTGAGCTGCGCGAACTGCGCGAGAAAACGCGAGCGGTCATACTGCTTGGCGTCATTGAGAAAAGTTCCGTCCATATCAGTGACGATAACTTTAACGGTCATACCTGTGCTCCTGGCTTAACTGCGACCAGTAACATTCTAATTACAATGTGACCTAAAGCACAAATTTATTTCGAATGAAAGTTTATCCGCCGGCTTCTGCGGCTTACTGCCGCTCAAAACCTATCGGCCAAACCCGCTGGGGAAGCGGGTAGCCCGGCCGGGCATCGCGCCAGCCGGGTGTTGTGTGATGCGGGGTCCGCTCTACAGCGTATGCTCGGTGCGGGCGATAATATCGTCCTGGGCATCCGGCGACAGGGCGGTAAAGAACGCCGAGTAGCCGGCGACGCGAACCACTAAATCACGATACTGGTCAGGGTGTTTCTTCGCGTCCAGCAGCGTTTCGCGCGAGACGATGTTGTACTGGATATGCCAGCCTTTGTGCACCTCGAAGAAGGTCCGCAGCAGCACCATCAGCTTCTGCTTATCGGACTCGTTCTCAAGCGTTGCCGGGTTGAGCTTCTGATTCAGCAGCACGCCGCCGAGAATCGCCCCGGTGGGCAGCTTACCGACCGAGTTGATGACCGCGGTTGGCCCGAGGTGGTCGGTGCCGGAAGCCGGACTCGCGCCTTCGGCCAGCGGAGAGTGGGCTTTACGTCCGTCCGGGGTGGCCATCGTCTGGGCGCCAAACGGCACGTTGGCGGAAATCGACGAGGTCCCGGCGTAGTAGTTGCCGCCAATCGGGCCGCGGCCGTAGCGCGGGTTATGATAATTCTTCAGCTCGTCGATATAGGTCTGGTAGGCGCGGGCGAGCAGGGTATCGACGCTATCGTCATCGTTGCCGTACTTCGGCGCGCCGTTAATCAGGCGCTGGCGCAGCTGCTCGTGGGTCAGCCCTTCGAAGTCCTCCGCGAGGGCTTCCGCCAGCTGCTGCTGACCAATGGCGCCCTGGTCAAAGACCAGCTTTTTCACCGCCGCCAGGCTGTTGCCGAGGTTGGCGATCCCGACCTGCAGACCGGAAACCCAGTCATACTTCGCGCCGCCCTGCTTGATGCTTTTCGCCCGCTCGATGCAGTCATCCACCAGCGCGGAGCAGAGAATATCGTGCACGTTCTCCTCCAGCATGGTATCGACGACGTACTCAATTTCGATCGACTTGCGCGTGTAGTAGCGGATCTGCGTATCCCAGTCGGCCAGCACCTGTTCGAAGCTGCCGAAGTTGCCTTTCGATAGCGCGTGCTCCTGCGGGAGGAAGATTTGACCGCTGGTGGCATCGCGGCCGCCTTCCAGCGTGGCCAGCATCACGCGGGCGAAGTTGATAAAGCTCATCCCGGTGCAGCGATAGCCCCATTTGCCGCCCACGGCGGTTTCGATGCAGCCGATCGCCGCGTAGTCGTAGGCGTCCTGCGGCTCAATCCCGAGCTTGATAAACTCCGGGATCACTATCTCATCGTTATTGAACGCCGGCATGCCGAAGCCGCAGCGAATGACCTGCACGCAGGCGTCGAGGAAGTCGTTGCTCATCCCGGCGTGGTAGCGCACGCTGAGGTTAGGCTGGGTCGAGCGCAGGCGCCCGCAGGATTCGAGGATCGCGTACGAGAGCGGGTTTACCGCATCCTGCGGCTGGCCGTTGTGCAGGGTCTGGCCGCCGATGGTGACGTTCTGATACAGCGGGCTGCCCGCGGAGGCTTTGGAGTGCGAGCCGGAGCGGATCTTGTTCACTTCCAGCAGCTTCAGCCAGCAGCTGTGCAGCAGCTCGATGGCGTGCTCGCGGTCCAGCGACTGCTGGAGCTCAACGTCGCGACGGTAGTACGGGTACAGGTACTGGTCCATACGGCCGAAGGAGACCGAGTGGCCGTTGGATTCAATCTGCAGGATCAACTGAATGAAGTAGCACAGCTGCAGCGCCTGCCAGAAGGTTTTCGGCGGTTCGTGGGCGATGATTTCGCAGCCTTCGGCGATAGTCAGCAGCTCGTCGCGGCGGGAGGCGCGGGTTTCTTCCGCCGCCATGGTGCGCGCCAGTTCGGCAAAGCGTCGGCTGTGATCGCTGACCGCCTCCAGCACGATATCAATGGCCTTCAGGAACTGCTCGCCGTGCAGATCTTCCAGCACGGTCAGGTTAATACGCGAGCGGCGTTCGGCGACCTTAGCGCGCATGCCGTCGAGGCCTTTTTCCAGCAGCAGCGGATAGTTCACCGCGAGGTGAGCATCGCCGGAAGTCATGTTGCCTTCCGCCTTAATAATCCCGGTGGCGAGCAGCGCTTTTTGCTCGTCGGTGAACATCCCGTAGCAGCGGTCCTGCACGGTCTGACCGCGCCACCACGGGCAGATGTCATGCAGGATGCGCTTATTCTCTTCGCTGACCGCAAAGCCGGCGCCTGGGCGATCGGCGAGATCGTCAATCTCCTTTTCAATCCAGCTGACGGTGTACTCCGGGAAGATGGGCGCCGCGCGCACTTCGCTGGCCTGGTTGCCGACGATCAGCTCGTCGTGTTTGATCCAGATGGTGCGCTCTGCCAGATGGTGAGCCAGCGCCAGCGCGCGGCGTACCGGGACCGGCTTATCCAGATGCTGCTGACAGGCGGCGGTATAGTGACGGGCGCGCTCGGTGCATACCGGCGGCTTAACGATATGTACCAGCGCGGTTTTATGCGCCTGAATGCGGGCGCTTAGCGTATCCAGTTTCAGAGTGGTCATCATTTTATCCTCGTAGAGTAGCCGTTAAACCTTTGCTCTGAGCGTAGGTCTGCGCGAAGGCGAGCAGCTCGGGGGCAGCAAGGGGTTTGTCCGGAGCGGTATAGGGCTGACTGAGTAGCTGATATTTGTTCATTCCCAGCGTGTGGTACGGCAGGAAGTGGATCTCGCCAACCCGCAGGCGGTCGGCGGCAAAGTCGGTAATCGCGGCGATCGTCGCCTCATCGGCGTTAAAGCCCTGAATCAGCGGGACGCGGATGATGATTTTTTTCCCCGCCTGCGCCACGCGCTGCAGGTTATCGAGCACCCGACCGGCGCTGCCGTCGGTCCACTCTTTGAAAATGGCTTCGTTGACGTGCTTGAGGTCGGCGAGGAACAGGTCAACCCAGGGCAGCGAGGGCTCAACGTATTTCCACGGCACGTGCAGGCAGGTTTCGACCGCGGTGTGAATTCCCGCCGCGCGGCTGGCCTGCAGCAGCTGCTGCGCCAGCTCGGGATTCATAAACGGTTCGCCGCCGGAAAGGGTGACCCCGCCGCCGCTGCGATCGTAAAAAGGCTTATCGCGCAGCACCGTGGCCATAATCTGCGCCACCTCTTTTTCTTCGCCGCATACGCTGAGGGCGGTGGTCGGGCAGCAGTCGCGCAGCGACTCATAGCCTTCGGCGGTGAGCTTCTGGCGGTGGATAATCAGGCCGTCGAGGCTGCGGGTTATTGCATCCGGCGCCGCCTGCTGGCACAGATTGCAGCCGGCAAGGCACAGGCGGGGGTCATACAGCAGATCCGCGGTGCGGGAGCGGCTTTCCGGGTTCTGACACCAGCGGCAGCCCAGCGAGCAGCCTTTGAGGAATACGACGGTGCGGATCCCTGGGCCGTCATGGGTTGAGTAGCGCTGAATGTTGAAAATCATGAGACCCCCTCTGTTTTGCATATGAAGATTAAATTACTTTCGAATGAAAGTTGCATTGATGCAAATCAACAAGCGGGGCGGGCCGCTGCGGCGAAGAGGGGAAAGTCGCGGTCGGTCACAAATTTTCCGGCGACGGCCGCCGCCGGAGAAGGGCTAGCGGCTGGCGCAAACCTCGCACTGCGGGTCGCGCATTAGCTTCATTTCGCGGAACTGGCAGGTCATGGCATCGTACATGACCAGCCTGCCTGCGGCAGGCGTGCCGTACTGAGTTAAGACTTTAATGGCCTCCATCGCCTGCAGGGAGCCAATGACGCCGACCAGCGGCGCCATCACCCCGGCCTCAACGCAGGTGAGGGCGTTCTCGCCGAACAGCCGGCTCAGGCAGCGATAGCAGGGCTCGTTATCCTGATACATAAAGACGCTGATTTGCCCCTCCATGCGGATCGCGGCGCCGGAGACCAGCGGCGTTTTATGCTGAAAACAGCCGGCGTTGAGCTGATTGCGTATCGCCACGTTATCGGTACAGTCGAGCACCAGGTCGTGGGCGGCGATCTGCGCCGCCAGCGCCGGCTGGTCGAGCAGCGCATTAAGCGGGGTGAGCCGCACGTGAGGGTTGATTCGCGCCAGCGAGTCGCGGGCGGAGTCCACCTTCGGCAAACCAATAGCGGCATCGCTGTGCAGCGTCTGGCGCTGTAGATTGGAGAGCGAGACGCTATCGAAATCGAGCAGGGTAAGCGCGCCGACGCCGGCCGCCGCCAGATACTGGGCGGCAGCGCAGCCCAGACCGCCGAGGCCGACCACCAGCACCCGGGCGCCCTTCAGCCGCTCCTGACCGTCAAAATCGAAATTGCGCAGGATTATCTGCCGGTTGTAGCGCAGCATCTCCTCATCGCTCAGCTCAACGTCCATTACAGCCCTCCGAGGAGGTGGTTAAAGGGTTCGACTTCGACCCACTCGCCCGCTTCCACGTGACCGCGCTCGCGCTCCAGCACGATAAAGCAGTTACCCTGGCTGAAGGAGCTGAAGATGTGCGAACCCTGATGGCCGGTGGACGTCACCACCAGCTCGCCGTCCGGGTTACGCTGCAGCACGCCGCGCTGGAAGTCGAGGCGCCCCGGAGACTTTTTCAGTCGCGTCGCCGCCCGCACGCGCAGGCGCATTGGCTGCGCGCTGGCCGCGCTGCCGCTCAGTTTTGCCAGCAGCGGCAGCACCAGCTGATAGAAGGTGAGGGTGGCGGAAACCGGATTGCCCGGCAGGCCGCAGAACCAGCTGTTGCTGAGCTTGCCGAAAGCAAAAGGTTTACCGGGCTTGATCGCCAGCTTCCAGAAGCCGATTTCGCCGAGCTCTTCGAGGATCTCTTTGGTGTAATCCGCTTCGCCGACCGAGACGCCGCCCGAGCTAATCACCACGTCGGCCTGCTGGTCGGCGGCGATAAACGCCGCCCGCAGTTTTGCCGGGTCGTCGGCAATAATGCCGAGGTTGATCACCTCGCAGCCCAGCTGCTGGAGCATCAGGTGCACCGCCAGGCGGTTGGTATCGTAGATTTGCCCGTCGCCAAGCGGCTGGCCCGGCAGCTGCAGCTCGTCGCCGGTAGAGAAGACCGCCACGCGAACTTTGCGCACCACCTCGACGTCGGCGATGCCCAACGACGCCAGCACCGGCAGCTCCGCGACGGTCAGCGGCGTACCTGCCGGGAATACCACCGCGCCGTGAGCGATATCTTCCCCGCGCCGACGAATATTCTGGCCGGGTTTTACCGCGGCGATGAAGCGAACGCCGTCGGCGGTTTGCTCGGTCTCTTCCTGCATCATCACCGCATCGCAGCCCTGCGGCACCGGCGCACCGGTCATAATGCGAATGCAGGTGCCTGCGGGCCAGGCATCGTGGAACGGCTGGCCGGCGAACGCTTTCCCGGCGATCGGCAGCGCCGCGCCGTCGGCAAGATCGGCAAGGCGTACGGCGTAGCCGTCCATGGCCGAGTTATCAAACCCGGGGACGTCCAGCGGCGAAACGAGATCATGGGCGGTGACGCGCGAAAAGGCCTGCAACAGCGGCACGGTTTCCACCGCATTCAGCGGCGTAATACGGTTGAGCATCTGGGTCAGGGCTGTGTCGAGAGGCATCAGTCCGGCGGTAAAATCCATGGGTTTCTCCTGCGGGCAAACATCGAAAACGCCTATTATGGCAGAAAAGTGCGGGCGGCTATATGCCACCTGGGTACAGGCTTTACATCACCGTCCGCTCTTTCTATATTCAAAAATTGTATAGGACAGTCAGCACGATAATGATATCTATACACTTTATTATTTAAGCTCGCTTTGCGAGGGCAGAGACCTGATGCGGCGTGAATCAATAGCGCAACCCACGGCGGATCGGCGCAGCAGGAAGGAATAGCGGAATGAGCAAGGCGGTGATAGCAATTCACGGCGGCGCGGGGGCAATTAGCCGCTCGCAGCTGACGCCGGAGCGCGAGCGGCAGTTCGTGGCGGCGCTGTCGGCGATTGTCGATAGCGGGCAGAAAATGCTGGCGGCGGGCGCCAGCGCGCTGGATACGGTAACCGAGGCGGTGCGCCAGCTGGAGGAGTGTCCGCTGTTTAACGCCGGCATCGGGTCGGTATTTACCCGGGACGCCACCCATGAGCTCGACGCCTGCGTAATGGACGGCAACAGCCTGCACGCCGGGGCGGTTGCCGGCGTTAAGCATCTGCGCAACCCGATCCTGGCGGCGCGGCTGGTGCTGGAGGAGAGCCCGCACGTGCTGCTGATTGGCGAAGGGGCGGAGGCGTTCGCTACCTCTCACGGGATGGCGCGGGTGGAAAACGATCTCTTCTCGACGACCGAGCGCCGCCTGCAGCTTCAGCAGGCGCAGGCGGACGATGAGATACTCCTCGACCACGGCGCCGCGCCGCTGGACGAGCGGCATAAAATGGGCACCGTCGGCGCGGTGGCGCTGGATATTGCCGGCAACCTCGCCGCCGCGACCTCCACCGGCGGGATGACCAACAAGCTTCCTGGACGCGTTGGCGATAGCCCGCTGCCCGGCGCCGGCTGCTACGCCAATAACGCCAGCGTGGCGGTCTCCTGTACCGGCACCGGCGAGGTGTTTATCCGCACCCTGGCGGCCTACGATATCGCCGCCCTGATGGAGTACGCGAACCTGAGCCTGCATGAGGCCTGCGAGCGGGTGGTGATGGAGAAGCTGCCGGCCCTCGGCGGCAGCGGCGGCCTGATTGCCATCGACAGAGAAGGTAACGTGGTGCTGCCGTTTAACAGCGAAGGTATGTATCGGGCCTGGTGCTACGCGGGCGATACGCCCACTATTGGAATTTATCGGGAATAAGGGGGTAGGGACGTTGCCGCATAGTCAAGAAATCGACGCCAATGATGTGCTGCTGGTGCGCGATCTGAACGTGGCGTTCAGCCAGGAGCAGCAGACCTTTTCTGCGGTGCGGCATCTTTCGTTCAACCTGCGGCGCGGCGAAACGTTAGCCATCGTGGGCGAGTCGGGTTCGGGGAAGTCGGTCACCGCGCTGGCGCTGATGCGCCTGCTCGATGACGCCGCCAGCCAGGTCAGCAGCGACGCGCTGTGGCTGCGCCGGCGCAATCGTCAGGTCATTGCGCTGAGCGAACAGTCCGCTTCGGCAATGCGCCACGTGCGCGGGGCGGATATCGCGATGATTTTCCAGGAGCCGATGACCTCGCTGAATCCGGTATTTACCATCGGGGAACAGATCGCCGAGTCCATTCGCCTGCACCAAAATCTGGGCCATGACGAGGCCCTGCGCGAAGCGAAGAAAATGCTCGACCAGGTGCGGATACCGGAGGCTGAAGCGATGCTGTCGCGCTATCCGCATCAGCTCTCCGGCGGGATGCGCCAGCGGGTGATGATCGCCATGGCGCTCTCCTGCCGTCCGGCGGTGCTGATTGCCGACGAGCCTACCACCGCGCTGGATGTCACCATCCAGGCGCAGATCCTCCAGCTGATTGCCGTGCTGCAAAAAGAGATGGAGATGGGGGTTATTTTTATTACTCACGATATGGGCGTGGTGGCCGATATTGCCGACCGCGTGCTGGTGATGTACCGCGGCGAAGCTGTGGAGAGCGGAACGGTGGAGGATATTTTCCGCGCGCCTGCGCATCCTTACACCCAGGCGCTGCTGGCAGCCGTTCCGCGCTTAGGCTCGATGCGCGGCAGCGACCTGCCGCGCCGCTTCCCGCTGCTCAACCAGAGTGCGTCCGATGACGGCGAACAGGATACCGTTGTCGCCGGCGAGCCGATTCTGCAGGTGCGCGACCTGGTGGCGCGCTTCCCGCTGCGCAGCGGCATTTTGAACCGGGTGACCCGCGAGGTGCATGCGGTTGAAAAAGTCAGCTTTGACCTCTGGCCGGGGGAAACCCTGGCGCTGGTCGGCGAGTCCGGCTGCGGTAAATCCACCACCGGTCGGGCGCTGCTGCGGCTGGTGGCGACCGAGAGCGGGACTATCGTGTTTAACGGCGAGCGTATCGATACCCTGGCAAGCGGTAAGCTGCAGGCGCTGCGCCGCGATATACAGTTTATTTTCCAGGACCCGTACGCCTCGCTCGATCCGCGGCAAACGGTGGGCTACTCGATCATGGAGCCGCTGCGCGTACACGGCCTGCTGGCAGGCGAGGCGGCCCGTCAGCGCGTGGCCTGGCTGCTTGAACGCGTCGGCCTGCAGCCGGAGCACGCCTGGCGCTATCCGCACGAGTTTTCCGGCGGCCAGCGCCAGCGCGTATGCATTGCGCGGGCGCTGGCGCTGAATCCCAAAGTGGTGATTGCCGATGAGTCGGTTTCGGCGCTCGACGTCTCTATTCGCGCGCAGATTATTAACCTGATGCTCGATTTACAGCGTGAAATGGGCATCGCCTTTTTGTTTATTTCCCACGATATGGCGGTGGTTGAGCGCATCAGCCATCGCGTTGCGGTGATGTATCGCGGGCGGATCGTTGAGATTGGCCCGCGCCGCGCCGTATTTGAAAACCCGCAGCATCCCTATACCCGCAAGCTGATGGCCGCCGTACCGGTGGCCGACCCGGCGCATCGTCATCCGCAGCGCGTACTGCTTTCAGACGAGCTGCCGGGCAACATCTATAAGCGAGGGGAAGAGGTAGCCAGCGCGCCGCTACAAGAGGTAGGACCCGGGCATTTCGTTGCCAGGGAACCTGCTGCCGACGTGCTGGGCAGATAACAACGACACCAATAACGCAGCATTTCAGGAGAACAACATGACACAACGCGTATCACGCAAATGGTTGCTGGCGCTGGGCGTCGCTTCGGCGCTGGCGACGGCGCCGGCGCTGGCCGCAAAAGATGTGGTGGTGGCGGTCGGCTCTAACTTCACGACCCTCGACCCCTATGATGCCAACGACACCTTATCCCAGGCCGTGGCCAAATCGTTCTATCAGGGGCTGTTCGGCCTTGATAAAGAGATGAAGCTGGAAAACGTTCTTGCGCAGAGCTATACCGTTTCGCCCGACGGCCTGGTCTACACCATTAAGCTGCACCCGGGCGTCAAGTTCCAGGACGGCACCGACTTTAACGCCGAGGCGGTGAAGGCCAACCTCGACCGCGCCAGCAATCCGGAAAACCATCTCAAGCGCTATAACCTGTACAAAAATATCGCCAGCACCGAAGCGGTTGACCCGGCGACGGTGAAAATCACCCTTAAGCAGCCTTTCTCGGCGTTTATCAACGTCCTGGCCCACCCGGCTACGGCGATGATCTCTCCGGCGGCGCTGAAAAAATATGGTAAAGAGATTGGCTTCCATCCCGTCGGTACCGGGCCGTATCAGCTCGATACCTGGAACCAGACCGATTTTGTGAAGGTGACGAAGTTTGCCGGCTACTGGCAGCCGGGCCTGCCGAAACTGGACTCTATTACCTGGCGTCCGGTGGTGGATAACAACACCCGCGCCGCGATGCTGCAAACCGGCGAAGCGCAGTTTGCCTTCCCGATCCCCTACGAGCAGGCGCCGCTGCTGGCGAAAAACGACAAGCTGGAGCTGGTTGCCAGCCCGTCGATCATGCAGCGTTATATCAGCATGAACGTCACGCAGAAGCCGTTTGATAATCCGAAGGTGCGCGAGGCGATTAACTACGCCATCAACCGCCAGGCGCTGGTGAAGGTTGCCTTCGCCGGGTACGCCACCCCGGCGACCGGCGTCGTGCCGCCGTCCATCGCCTATGCCGAGACCTTTAAACCCTGGCCGTACGATCCGGCTAAGGCCCGCGAGCTGCTCAAAGAGGCCGGTTTCCCTAACGGATTCAGCACCACACTGTGGTCATCGCATAACCACAGCACCGCCCAGAAGGTGCTGCAGTTTACCCAGCAGCAGCTGGCGCAGGTGGGCATTAAGGCACAGCTGACGGCGATGGATGCCGGCCAGCGCGCGGCGGAAGTGGAAGGTAAAGGACAGAAAGAGAGCGGGGTGCGCATGTTCTACACCGGCTGGTCGGCCTCGACCGGTGAAGCCGACTGGGCGCTGTCGCCGCTGTTCGCCTCGCAAAACTGGCCGCCAACCCTGTTTAATACCGCCTTCTACGGCAATCCGCAGGTGGATAAAGACCTCACCGACGCCCTGAAGACGACCGATGCGCAGGAAAAAACGCGGCTCTACAAGCAGGCCCAGGAGATTATCTGGAAAGAGTCGCCGTGGGTGCCGCTGGTGGTGGAAAAACTGGTCTCCGCACACAGTAAGAACCTGAGCGGTTTTTATATCCAGCCGGATACCGGATTCAGCTTTGAGCAGGCGGATTTAGCCCAGTGACGGTGGTTACCTTTATCCCAACCCTCTCTCCCGGAGAGAGGGTGCCGGGCCTTGCTCCCTCTGCCGTTCGCGCAGAGGGGGCGGGTGAGGAGGGGCGATGCTAAATTATGTGCTTAAACGCCTGCTGGGGCTGATTCCCACCCTGCTGATCGTGGCGGTGCTGGTTTTTCTGTTTGTGCATATGCTGCCCGGCGACCCGGCGCGGCTGATTGCCGGACCGGAAGCCGATGCGCAGGTTGTCGCGATGGTGCGCGAGCAGCTGGGGCTCGATCGGCCGCTGCACGTCCAGTTCTGGCACTATATCACCAGCGTGCTGCAGGGCGATTTTGGCATCTCGATGGCCTCGCGACGCCCGGTGAGTAGCGAGATCGCCAGCCGCTTTATGCCGACGCTGTGGCTGACGCTGGCCAGCATGAGCTGGGCGGTGGTGTTTGGTATGGCGGCGGGGATTGCCGCCGCGGTGTGGCGCAACCGCTGGCCGGACAGGCTGGGGATGGCGCTGGCGGTGACCGGGATCTCCTTTCCGGCGTTTGCCCTCGGGATGCTGCTGATGCAGGTCTTCTCCGTCGAACTTGGCTGGCTGCCGACGGTGGGTGCCGATAGCTGGCGGCACTATATTCTGCCCTCCGTGACCCTCGGGGCGGCGGTAGCCGCGGTGATGGCGCGCTTCACCCGCGCCTCTTTCGTCGATGTGCTGCACGAAGACTATATGCGTACCGCGCGGGCGAAAGGAGTCAGCGAGACGCTGGTGGTGCTTAAGCACGGCCTGCGCAATGCGATGATTCCGGTGGTGACGATGATGGGGCTGCAGTTTGGCTTTCTGCTCGGCGGCTCGATCGTGGTGGAGAAAGTCTTCAACTGGCCGGGGCTTGGCCGGCTGCTGGTGGATTCGGTCGAGATGCGCGACTATCCGGTGATTCAGGCGGAAGTCCTGCTGTTTTCGCTGGAATTTATTCTTATCAATTTAGTGGTGGACGTGCTGTACGCCGCCATTAACCCGGCTATCAGGTACAAGTAAGGTGCGATTGCTCAACTGGAGAAGGCAGGCGGTTATTAACGCCATGCCCGGGATAAAACCCGGTCAGATACGTACGCCGTGGCACGAGTTCTGGCGGCGCTTTCGCCGTCAGCCGGTGGCGATGGGCGCCGGCGTGTTTGTGCTGCTGCTGATCGCGGTAGCCGTCGTGGCGCCGTGGGTAGCGCCGTTCGATGCGGAAAACTACTTTGACTACGATCGCCTCAACGACGGCCCGTCGGCGCTGCACTGGTTCGGCGTCGATTCGCTGGGCCGGGATATCTTCAGCCGGGTGCTGGTCGGGGCGCAGATTTCGCTGGCGGCCGGGGTGCTGGCGGTGCTGATCGGCGCGGCAATCGGCACCGTGCTCGGGCTGCTGGCCGGCTACTATGAAGGCTGGTGGGACCGGATAATAATGCGCATCTGCGACGTGCTGTTTGCGTTCCCGGGGATCCTGCTGGCGATCGCCGTGGTGGCGGTCATGGGGAGCGGGATGTCGAATGTGATCATCGCGGTGGCGATCTTCTCCATTCCGGCGTTTGCTCGCCTGGTGCGCGGCAATACGCTGGTGCTCAAGCAGCAGACCTTTATCGAGTCGGCGCGCAGCATCGGCGCCAGCGACGCGACGATCCTCTTCAGCCATATTCTGCCCGGCACGGTGTCGTCGATTGTGGTCTATTTCACCATGCGCATCGGGGTGTCGATAATCTCCGCCGCCAGCCTCTCATTCCTCGGCCTCGGCGCGCAGCCGCCGACCCCGGAGTGGGGAGCGATGCTCAACGAAGCGCGGGCGGATATGGTGATGGCGCCGCACGTGGCGCTGTTCCCGGCGATCGCTATTTTTCTGACGGTGCTGGCGTTTAACCTGCTGGGGGACGGCCTGCGCGATGCGCTGGATCCGAAAATAAAGGGATAGGCAGAGAAGGAGTCCGGAGAGGGCGCGCCGCGCCGCCTCCGGAAGGCTCCGGCTGGCGCTGACGCGTAGCCGGAGTAAGAAGCGGATTAAACCCGGCTTCCCCACAGGTCGTACTCGTCGGCGTGCTCGACTTTGACCCGCAGCACGTCGCCCGGTTTCACTTTGGTTTCGCCGTTCAGGTACACCGCGCCGTCGATTTCCGGGGCGTCGGCCATGCTGCGGCCAATGGCGCCTTCTTCGTCAACTTCGTCGATCAGTACCATGATTTCGCGGCCGACCTTCTCCTGCAGACGTTCGGCGGAGATCTGCTGCTGCAGCTGCATAAAGCGGTTCCAGCGCTCCTCTTTCACCTCTTCTTCTACCTGATCCGCCAGTTCGTTGGCGGTTGCGCCATCGACCGGGCTGTATTTAAAGCAGCCGACGCGGTCAAGGCGGGCTTCTTTCAGGAAGTCGAGCAGCATCTGGAAATCTTCTTCCGTTTCGCCAGGGAAGCCGACGATAAAGGTCGAGCGCAGGGTCAGGTCAGGGCAGACTTCGCGCCACTGCTTGATGCGCGCCAGCTGGCGATCGGCGGAGCCCGGGCGTTTCATCATCTTGAGGATCCGCGGGCTGGCGTGCTGCAGCGGGATATCGAGATACGGCAGGATTTTACCTTCCGCCATCAGCGGGATCACGTCGTCAACGTGCGGGTAGGGGTAAACGTAGTGCAGGCGCACCCAGATACCCAGTTTCGCCAGCTCTTCGCACAGGCTGACCATGCTGGTTTTCACCGGCATACCGTTGTGGAAACCGGTGCGATGCTTCACGTCAACGCCGTAGGCGGAGGTGTCCTGAGAGATAACCAGCAGCTCTTTCACCCCGGCGTCGGCCAGGCGCTTGGCTTCCGACAGCACTTCGCCGATTGGACGGCTCACCAGATCGCCGCGCATGGACGGAATGATGCAGAACGTGCAGCGGTGGTTACAGCCTTCGGAGATTTTCAGGTAAGCGTAGTGGCGCGGCGTTAGCTTAACGCCCTGTTCCGGCACCAGGCTCAGGAACGGGTTGTGCTTCGGCTTCGGCGTGTAGTGGTGGACGTGCTCAAGAACCTGCTCGTAGCTGTGCGGGCCGGTGATCTCCAGCACTTTCGGGTGAACTTCGCGGATCTGGTCGACTTTTGCGCCCAGGCAGCCGGTAACGATCACTTTGCCGTTTTCTTTTAAAGCTTCGCCAATCGCTTCCAGCGACTCCTGAACGGCGCTATCGATAAAGCCGCAGGTGTTGACGATAACCATATCGGCGTTCTCGTAGGTAGGAACCACGTCATACCCTTCGGTGCGCAGTTCGGTCAGAATGCGTTCTGAGTCTACAAGGTTTTTCGGACAGCCAAGGGAGACGAAGCCGATCTTCGGCTGGTGCGTTACATTGCTCATAGCTTAAAAATTCATCATAAAGGAAGGTGTCAGGGCGGGATTTTACAGGTGTTTATCAAAAAAAGTATAGCAATGGTGCGTCAGATGATGAAAAAGCCCGGGAAAGACTCCCGGGCGCGATGAGACTTTAGGATTGGGCGGCGTCTCCCGCAGGCGCCGTGCCCGGCGTGCGGGGCTCTCGCTTATCACGCAGCGTGAAAACAGAGATCAGCGTGAACAGGCCGGCGATGCCGCCGAGGATATAATAGGTGCGGGCGAAGCCGATGGTGTCGTACAGATAGCCGGCCAGCGGAGAGTAGATGGCGGTGGCAATAGAGGCGACAAACAGCACCAGTAAATAGACCGTGGACGACAGCTTATTATCAAAGTTGGCGGCGATAAACTTGAACACGGATACCAGGATAAGCGGCTTTTCAAGGGCGTGCATCATTTTCACCGCGCCAATCCACACCGGGCCGAGCGGGATCGCGGAGCCGACGATCCTGACCGACATAATCATTCCGGCGATAATCAGCGCCCATTTCGCGCCGGTACGGTTCACGAACCACGGCATCAGGCATAAAAAGAGCGTTTCGCCGCAGACCTGAATGGAGGCGAGGATGCCGTACCAGCGGTTACCTTCTTCCGGGGTGGCAAATTGCAGGGAAAAGTACTGGGCGAACTGCTGATCGTAGGTGTCGTAGATTTGCGTAACGAACAGGGTAAAGATTAGCAGCATCCAGAACTGACTATTCTTCGCGAGCTCCAGCGCGTGGCTCACCTTCAGGGCGCTGGTTTTTTCAATCTCGGCCTCGGTCAGCTCGACTTTGGTCAGCATGAAGCACAGGGCGGCAATAACGATGGCAGTGCTGGCCAGCCAGAAGGCGAGGTTGGGGTTGCTATCGATATATTTTCCGACGATCCATGCCGCTGCGGCCCAGCCTAAAGAGCCCCACATCCGCACCCGGCCATACTCAAAGTGATAGCGGCGGGAGATTTTATCGATATAGGAATCGATAACCCCGCAGCCGGAGTTAAAGATAATCCCCAGGTAGACCCCGCCCAGCAGCGCCCCCAGCCAGAAGCTGTGGACCAGCAGCGGGGCGTACAGATAGATAAAGAACGGGCCAACCGGCAGCAGCATGGCAACCAGAATCCAGATCAGCCGCTTTTTCAGGCCGAACTTATCAGAAATAAAGCCGAAGAAAGGCTGCATCAACAGGGCGATAAAGGCGTTTACCGAGTACAGCAGGCCGGTTTTGGTGGCGCTGATGCCCAGATGCTGGGTTGTCCAGATAACGAAGAACGCCATGGTAGATGACCAGGCGAACAGGTAGAGGAAATCGAAAAGACTCAACAAGATATAGTTTCTTTTGCCGGGCGTAATCATTTCAGTTCCTTCAAACGGGTAGAGGTTAGTGCCGCGAAGCGGAGATGTTCGCGTTTTTTATTTGTTTGTTATACGTATTACATTTAACGGAGTGATATGACACCCGCCGGCACTAACGAGCAACATTAATAAGTGTTATTTGTGATCTTTACTGCAAAAAATGGCTTTAATCCCAACTTTATCAACCGATGATAATCATGCTCATAATGAGAGCGTATAACAAATTATTGTTTTTTGTTGGTTGTGTGACCGCGGAAGCAGCGCGTCGGGCGCGGGCAGTGTCAAACATTGCTGTAACATTGTAAATGATGTTAATTAACCGGGAATTATTGACCTCGCGCATGATTTTGCGCAAAAAACGACCATATTATAATTAGGGTAATGGATGACAGAGGAGGAACCCTGATGACCGTTGACAGACTGTATCGTAACCTTTTGAATAAGCTGATTAATGCCAACATTGATCTCGACGCTTATCTGCAGCTTCGCAAAGCTAAAGGCTATATGTCAGTCAGCGAGAATGAGCATCTGCGTGATAACCTGTTTGAGCTTTGTCGTGAACTGCGTGAAGGCGCGCCGCGATTGCAGCACGCCGTTACGCCGGAGGAAAGGGAAGCTCTTCGTCTTGCGGGTGAAGCCGTTGCTTCCGCGGCGGTTTGCCTGATGAGCGGGCATCACGATTGTCCGTCTTACATTGCGGTTAACGTAGAGACGCTAGAACGCTGCCTGGCGGGCTTGTCGCTAAACATTCATAAACTGAATGCATCAGCGCCAACGACCCGCGTCTGAACTCAGGGGGGCACGCCCCCCTGCTTAATGTTATGTAAAACTCCTCCTGCCGATCCCCTGCGCTGGCTACCCTTATCCCATTGCTGATAAAAGGAGTTCGCCATGCGCCAGACCGTAGCCCTGATAACCCTTGCCGCTCTGCTGTTACCTGCCGCCGCTGTCGCCGCCGAGAAGGTGCGCGTCGAGGTCCTGCAAAATAAGCTCGACCATCCGTGGGCGCTGGCGTTTCTCCCCGACCAGCAGGGGATACTGATCACCCTGCGCGGCGGTGAGCTCAGGCTTTGGCGTCAGGGAGAGGGGCTTTCGCCGGCTATTTCCGGCGTACCGCAGGTGTGGGCCAGCGGGCAGGGCGGATTGCTGGACGTGGCGCTGGCGCCGGACTTTGCCCACTCGCACAGGGTGTGGCTGAGCTACGCGGAGGCCGGGGAGGATGGCAAAGCGGGAACCGCGGCAGGATACGGCCGCCTGAGTGAGGATCGCCGGCGGCTGGAGAATTTCAGAGTGGTATTTCGCCAGCAGCCGAAGCTCTCCACCGGCAACCACTTTGGCGGACGTCTGGTATTTGACGGTAAGGGGCATTTGTTTATCGGCTTAGGCGAGAATAACCAGCGCGCAACGGCCCAGGATCTCGATAAGCTGCAGGGAAAGGTGGTGCGTTTGACCGAGACCGGGGAGGTTCCGGCGGACAATCCGTTTGTCGGTCGCGCCGACGCCAGGCCGGAGATTTGGGCCTACGGTATTCGTAACCCGCAGGGGATGGCGATCAATCCGTGGAGCGATACCCTGTGGCTCAACGAGCACGGTCCGCGCGGCGGGGATGAGATAAACATCCCGCAGAAAGGTAAGAACTACGGCTGGCCGCTGGCGACGCACGGCATAAATTACAGCGGCCTGCCTATTCCGGAAGCTAAGGGGACGGCGGTGGACGGAACCGAAGCGCCGCTGTTTGTCTGGAAAACATCGCCCGCCGTCAGCGGCATGGCCTTCTACGACTCGGCAACCTTCCCCCAGTGGCGGCACAAGCTGTTTATTGGCGCGCTGAAGGACCAGTCGCTGATTGTCCTCGACGTCAAGGGCAATAGCGTCAGCGAAGAGGCGAGGATTCTGCGCGATCGCGGCCAGCGTATCCGCGACGTTCGCGTCGGACCCGACGGCTATCTGTACGTCCTGACCGACGAATCCAACGGCGAACTGCTGAAGGTTAGCCCGCAGGGCTAGCCTCAGGTGACCGGGATCGCCACCACGCTGCGCCAGGCCTGGCGTTCGCTAATCTGCTGATACCAGCGCTGCAGGTGCGGGCGCGGTTGCCAGGTCGTGACGATGCTCATCAGGTTGTAGACGAACGGCGCAACGGCGATATCGCCGAGGCCGAATGATTCGCCGGAGAGCCACGGGAACGCCGCCAGCTCGTCGTCGAGGATGGCGAAGAGCGCTTCACAGGCGGCAATACCGGCGGCAATCGCTGCGGGATCGCGTTTCTCCTCCGGCGTTCTCACCAGCCCCATCAATACCGGACGGTGGGCGGGAGAGAGCGAGCCGTTGGCCCAGTCCATCCATTTGTCGCCCTGCGCCCGCCGTACCGGATCGTCGACCCACAGGCGGTTTTGCCCATACTGCGCCGCCAGATAGCGAATAATGGCGTTCGACTCCCACAGCACAAGGCCGTCGTCCTTCAGCAGCGGCACCAGGCCGTTCGGGTTCATCGCCAGATACTCCGCGTCGTGATTCACACCAAACTCCAGCCCCGCCAAAATCTGCTGATAGGGAAGGTCCAGCTCTTCCAGCACCCAGCGTACTTTTTTCACGTTAGTTGAATTGTTTCTGCCCCATAGCGTAATCATATCGGTTCCCGTTAGTTATTGAGCCGTCGTTGCAGCAAGGTGAGTCATCATGTTGGAATAAAGTTAATATTCCGGCAACCGTTTTTATTCTGCTGAAATTAAACGTTTTTTATACCAACCACTTTGCGTTTGGGGCAGCCTTGGGGCACTACGCTAGAAAAGTTATTGTTCAGCATTTCCACCTGGTTGCGGTCCATTTCTCCGATCCACTTCGAATAAATCTCATAAACCATCTTCGCGTTCTCGTGCCCCATCTGTCCTGCGATAAACGACGGGTTAGCCCCTGCGGTTAACAGCCAGCACGCAAATGTATGGCGCGACTGGTAAGGGCGTCTGTTCCTGAGCCCTGCCTTCTTTAACCCTGCCTCCCAACTATACCCCAGCGATTGAGATCCGTAATACTTCGTTTCCCCACGCCAGTTCCTTGACGGGATAAACACGAAACGCAGTCTTTGCTGCTCGGTTAGCCCGTGCTCACGATGATGAAAGGTAATTTCAGTTTTGCTTAATGCACCTGTTAGTTTGAATTGCTCGCGTAGAGCATTCAGCGCAGGTTCAAGCAGGGTTACCGTTCTGATCCCCGCATCAGTCTTAGGCGGCACAAACAGACTTCCATTAGTCTGGTTACGCCTGACATACAACTCCCCAGCATCAAGATTTACGTCCTCCCAGGACAAAGCCGTAAGCTCGCCGTGACGAAGGCCGGTAAATATAGCCGTCGTCCAAAGCAAAGCATGTTTAGGTGATAAGGCACCCATAAAAGCGTCGTACTCGCTCTGCAGAAGCGGATCCGGGTCTCGCCTGGAGCGCTTCAGCATCTTTATCCCTTCGTGCGGGGTATGGTCGATAAACCCGCTCAGGTTTGCCAGTTTGAGTAGGGCGGTCAGATTGTTCATCAGGCCATTAACTGTGGATACAGCACGACCTTTCCTTTTTAGCCAGGGAGCATGATCGCTAAAGGTATTTCCTGTTAACAGCAAATTCCTGTAATTCAACAGGTCTGGATGCTGAATATCAGCAATGTGCGTATTATTTCCGACGATAGCACAAAGCGTTGCTATGCGTGACTCTGCGACTCTATATGAAGCTGCTGATACTTCCAGTTTTTTCGCTGCGAGATAAACAGCACCTAGCTCTCCGAAGGTTTTTATTTTCTGCGTCGTGGTGAATTTTTTAATCGCTTTTGATTCGGGGAAATGGGAAGCATAATCGAACTTCCCAGCCTGAATTTCGCTCATAATTAATGCGCGTAGGTTTCCAGCCTTACGAATATTACTGTTTGATATTGTCCAGCCTCGTAAAACTTCGCGGCATCGTATGCCGCGATATAGAAAGCTAATTCTTATTCCCTTCCCATGCAGCTCTACGCCAGCAGGCATATTCATCAAGTTTCTCCAACAAGCCTATTAATCCTGGTGTAGTTGTAGAGAAGAGTCACTCTTCCTTCAGTAGCTTGAGGGTCTGGGGAGTGCTTCTTGTAATGAATACCCTCAACCCATCTCCCCTTCCGGTAAGATTTAATTTGCCGAGGAGTCATATACATCTTCGCTACAATTCCTTTTTCCATTACCCATTCGTCTTCTTGAGCAATATCGGCCATAAATAACCTCATGGCCGGGAAACTATAATCAGTGTCCCGGCTTAATGTTGATTATTGGAAATCAGTGTTTCTGACAAATTGTTTGAACTCGATTAGCCTGCTTGGGAATCCTGGAGGGCACGCTGTAACGTGAGCTTTGCCTCTTCCCAGCCTTCAGTTAGTGCTTTTTCAATAGCGCGATATAGGTCATTAGCATCGCACTCCCACGATTCCGCCTCGCTTTCAAAGTCGGTGCTGTTTTCCAGCTCATATTCAAGCTGGCCGATTTCGTCCTTAAATTCACAGCGCACCTCTTCTATCACTTCATTGCGCAGTCGGTCCTTCAGCGCATCAATCACCTCTTCAATCGGAAGTTGCCCCAGCATCTGCTCAGGGTCGGCATTTGAGTATTTAAGAATTAGCGCCTGGCACATGGCGCGCCTCCAGTTTTATGCGTAACTCGTGTGCTTGCTGCTGGCTTGCAACTTCAAAATGAGGGTGTTTCTTTTCGTCCGGGGTGATCACGGTCAGCTTGTGGATCTGAAATAAACCGCCGCACGTCCAGTTACAGCCTTTACCTTCAATACGGCCACTACCAGCACCCGTGAAGCGACCAACGCAGGAAAATCCCAGTACACCCTGCACCTCTTCAAAGTCTTTCCCGGCTCCAGCGGTAATCAACCACCGTGCACTTTGAACGGTGTTACATGCGGGACAGATAAACGCGTAATCCAGTGGATCAACGTCCTGAGCTTTAATCTCTGCACGAAACGCCTCTAAAGTTAATTCTCTGTTTTGGTTGCTCATCGTATAGCCTCCGCCTGAAGCGTTTTGTACGCACGTAGTACATGAATGACTTTGCCAGATATCACCGTTTTCAAGATAAAGAAGCCGGACCTGCTGGCGCGAACGCCAGGGGCCAGGAATAACGTTGTTTCGACTGCGCGATTATGGCGCCGGAACTCGAATACCGTGCTGGTGATAGTTGCGGTCGCAGTTGCTCCCTGGTCGTTGAACTCAACTTTCATGATAGCTATCTCCTGTCTTTAATTTGGTTGTATTTTTCATGGCTCATTACCTCCCAGCAATTTCCATTATTTCTGGATAACAAGCGCCATTTCCTGCCGACCTTTAAACTTAAATTTCCGCACTTGATTCGACATGGCTTAATATCCCCGCTGTCATACATGCCAAGAACCTGTGATGCCCTTTCATTAATATGCAGAGGGATGCGGTTAGAGGTTATTATCATTTATCACCTACCAGCGTTTATGGTTCATGTAGCCCGGCCGTGAAGGCAATGATTTACGAAATGTAGAGATAGAGGCAGAGAGAGTGTTTTTCTGTTTCTCTTTCTCGTTGCATACCGGACAGAAATACCTCTCTTTCCGATACGCACCCTTGCCGGAAGGGCGGTATTGCAAGTCTTTGCGTGAAAATGCACCGCCGCAGCCATAGCAATTATGGGTTTCGGTTTCCATATATATTCCTTTGTTTTAGGTGTGTGGATGCCTGCCGCTTAAGGCATTAAGTAATCCTGTGGTTTAATAATTAATAAGAAACTTCGGTGTTTATTTTATAATGCGCTGTAAGAAAGTCGCCATCGACAGAAACTAAATCACCGTAAGTTTCGTGATTTAAAACAACATCGCGGACATTAAGTCCTGACATCGCATCTACGCGGCCACAAAACATGCGGTCTTCTGCGTGCCTCTCAGCCTCATAAATGCTTTTCATGGATGCCATGGCCTGGCCCCACATATCCTGGCTGCCAATAAACTGCGCAATAGCCAACTTGCTACGAGCCGCCATCACTTGTGGGTTTAGAGGTAAACTAGCCATTGAACACCCCCGCAACGTGCAGAATTTTGATAGCGACAGCTGACCAGACAACGATCCCGATAGCCAACGAGATAACCAGTGAACGAATACCATTTCTGCTCATTTTCCACCCCAGCACATAAAGCTGATAACCACGACCGCAACCAAAAATGGAATAACTTTGGTCCAGAACTGGCGCCATGAGGGTTTATCTTCTTCCCGGATCATTTTCTCACCCTCGTTACGCGTGGAGCTTTGATGGGAGCAGGGGGTATGCGTTACCGGTTTTAATCATGTTCTCAATTATGTCCGGTGTTACATTTCCGTCGGGGAACCATACGCGGTGATTGGATGACCACCGATCGACGCGCTTTCCATCAGTTCTGAATTTCATTTTGGTTGCTGCATGGATTATGAATTTCATCCTCTTGCCCTCTTATGAATTCGAATAACGAACAGACGTTGCAATGCGGCGCCGGGTGCCTCCCGGTGACAGTAGCCAGTTAACAACTACCGCCGGCAAAATTCCCCCACAACCAAAATGACAGTTGGGCATTTCTCTTTTAACTGAGCCGCGTGCGCATAGCCGCGTTCACCGCATTGCAACGTCTGTTGATTTTTGGCCTTCAGGCGGCCAACCGAACGTTTAACCTATCGCACCGTTGTGGTGTTGATGGACTTAATAATACAACCTGAAGTTATGTTGTCAATAACTTCAGGTTGTATTTTTTGGGCGGGGAAGGGTGTACTCCAAAACGAAGTAAAGTGGTATGCTCACAAAAACACCACTGAGGGTTACGGATATGGTCGCCGAAGGCCATGAAACCAAGCGGGTAGCCATAGCAGACGTGATAAGAACGGAGATTGCAAAGGGGCTGGAGAAGTGGGATTTAGATCAGCTTCAGGCGATGGAGCTGGCGGTGAAACTGCTGGAAGAGTAGGGTAATCAAATCCAGACTATGTGGCCGGCTTAATGGCGTTCTGTAACGAGAAGAAGTTTTTGTATGGACGATTTAAGCTCGCCTTCATTGATGAAACTAAAAAAATTATCCTCGTCGTAATGTGCACATTCAACTAAAGATATTTGATATTCTTTCCAAATTTTACGGGCGAACTCGCGTCTTTTTCTTGGGTGCATATCTAAAAAAAACTCAAATTCACCATCAGATATGCCATTTCTTTCATTTGGATAATACCCGAGATCGATTGCCTCAAGTTGTTCTCTTAGCTTCTTGCGGAGGGTGTCGGCGATGGCGTTGTACTCCTTGCGCTTTTCCCCCTTAATCGCATAATGGTAACTTAGATAGCCGCTTGCTGGAACAGCCACTATGGCTACAATCATGGCGGATGTTGCTACTAAGTCGCTATAAACCAAGGAAATATCCTTATGCCAGATGTATATACTTTTTCAGATATGTTATCCACTGTTGCGTTAGCTATCTCCCTGACTAACGCAGCATGGCTTTTCTTTGTCTGGATGTTTGTAAGGCGCATGTAGAGCATTACGCTTTATTGCCCTTCTGGGCGGCAAGCCACCGGGCAACGGTCTTATCCATAGTCTCTTTTCGCTCTTTCATTTCGTAGAGCATTTGTTGCTGATCTTCTTCCGGGAACGCATTGAAGGTTTTAAGCAGGTCTAACTGCATAGGGCCTAACTTCATTGCGTCCGGAGTCACCACCTGATCGCCTTCGTCTGGCGGGAGCATGAACCAGTAGGGCGCATACCCCGTAATCTCCGATAACTTATCGACGTTCTCCATTGAAGGGCTAGTTTTACCTTTCGCCCATTTCTGAATAGTTTGCTGCGTAACCCCCATCCTCTGGGCGAGATCTGTTTGACTCCAATTTCTTTCCTTTAGGAGCCTGTTTATGCGGTAAGTGGTGATGTCGATAGTCTTCATTTTCATACCCAAATAATACAACCAAAGATTGTTACACGCGATATGAACCTAAAGTTGTTGCAAGTCACGCCTTGAAGTTGTATTTTTAAATTGTGAATAACAGGAGAGGTTCCATGAAAAAAGAAATTAAGGCGCTTGTAGCACGGCGCTTCACTCAAGCAGAAATTGGGCGGCATTTAAACGTAAGCCAGCAGACCGTTTTTAAATGGTTAAGAAAACAAGTTCCATCTGGTCGAGTAATCCCTCTTTGCCAATTGATGGGCTGGGAAGTAACCCCCCATGAATTGCGTCCGGATCTTCATCCAACCCCAATCAGTGGAATACCTGAAGGCGTAATCGTGCCACAACGTCAGTCAGCCGAGGTGAATCATGAAAATCAGGCATGAGCTTATTCGCGAGGCTCTGAATGCCTGGGCGCTTTATCCCGGCGGCCGTAAAACGCCAGCCGCGGCGATTGTAGAGGCGTATTTCTCAATGGGTATGACAACCCCTGAGCTTTACGACGAAAGCCACCCTGACGCACTGAGCCGCAATATCCAGAAAATTTACCGCTGGGTTGAAAGCGACTCACCTGGATCAGTCGAAAAGATTGCGCAGCTTCTTCCGGCCATTGAACGAGCCATGCCGCCGCTACTGCTGGCGCGGATGCGTAGTTATTACTCCGCTACGTTCCGCGAACTGCTGCAGCGCAAGCAGCGGGTAGATGACGAAATGGAGGCGCTGTTCGGCGCAATGATTGCTATGTCTGGCCGGATTGCTGGTGGCGGTCCGTCCGGTAACACGCTGGCCCACTAAGCGAGGAGCTGACTATGTGCAACCCGTCTGCTGCTGAATTGATTGCCCGCCTGAAAAGGGCTTACCCAGCCTATACGCCGTCTGAAGGTGACAAGGCATCAAATGGTATCCCTAAAGCGGGTGCGCAATTTAAGCACGGACTCAGGGGCCACCTGGTCACGGTAATCATCGCTACTGAGAAAGACGTTTCATACCGGAAGGCATGCGGGACATTGTGCTGGATGGGGTTACGTGAGTTTTTACGGCAATACAATGAGGTTTTGGTATGAGCAATCAGGTTTTTGACATTGTTCAGGCCATGTCGGGGCAGGGGAACTGCATAACGATCCCCGGACCGTATCTGGATTTCTTTGCAGGTGACAGGCAGCAGCATTTGCTGGCGGCGATTTTGAATCAGCTGGTGTTCTGGTCGGGAAAATCGAGCCTGGAGGATGGCTGGTTTTACAAAGAGCACGCAGCGCTGGCGAAAGAAGTTCGGGTTATCGAGGGGGACGTGGTCCGAAGGGCTATTTACAAGATTACTGAGCAATATTTACCCGGTGTTATTCAGGAACAGATTCGCCAGGTGAATGGAACGCCGAAGAAGCATTACCGCATCAACCAGGAAGAGCTGATGCTCAAGATATTCCCGTCAATACTGGATTCGGCACAAACGCCGAATCGGAGTAAGCCATTGAAAGAAATGGAAACGGCACAAACGCCGAATGGAAACGGCACAAACGCCGAATGCATTCGGCATAAGAGCCGAATCCAGGAAACGGCACAAGCGCCGAATGGAAACGGCGTTTATGCCGAATCCCTTCTCTATACAGATCTTAAAAGAACAGATCTTATAACAGATCTTAAAAACCAGAGTGGCGAGGTTTTGCCTGTGGATAACTTTTCTGAATTGACTCAGAAAACAGTCACCCCCGAAGTGAATCTCCCGGATGCCACCGAAGACAGCAACCTGTCTACCGATGACGACTTCGATCTCGCGATGTGGTTCTGGTCGACCATCATCGAAATGTACGAACGCGCCGCCGAGTTCGACGGCTGTCTGGCAAAACCGAGAGAACCAAATTTTGTTCGCTGGGCAAACGAAGTTCGCCTGTTGCGTCAGGAGCATGGCTGCAGTCACGAGCAAATGCGCACCATGATCGAACGTATTCAGCGCGACCAGTGGTGGTGCGAGAAGGTTCAGGACACGAAGACGCTCCGTAACAAATGGCCGGAACTGGCACTGAAGTTGTGCTCTGGAAATCTGGCAACCGGCGGCTCATTCGGCATGAGCAGCAAACTGGACACCAACATCCCGAAAGGCTTTAGGGGCTAAGGATTTTTGATGAAAAAGAAATCTCAGAAAACTCAATATCGCAATGAAATTACGGCGCTGGAATTCCTCAGGGCAAACCCTGATTTGACCACACGTGAAATTGCCAACGCTCTGAGCCGCACTATGGCCTCGGTGAATGGCCAACTTCGCCAGCTGCATGGTGCGGGGCAGATTACCCAAAGCGGGCAGCGTAATGGCGTGATCACCTGGCGGTTTAACGATATGCCATTTGGCTGCGCTAACCGCATCCGGATGATGTTTGAAAATCTCCTGAGGGAATGCCGCGGGGTCGCTCAATGAAATTGCAGAAATGCCCTGACTGTGGGGCGGAGCCTGAATTTCACTGGAAGGACTACCGGTTTGGTTCCTGTTCAGGCGCGCTGAAATGCCCGTATGACCATCACCGAGTCCAGCAGAGTTACTGGGCTGGTGGAAAGAAAAAAGCAAAGCAGCAGCTCGAAGAAAAATGGGTCGCGGCGGTGAATAACAACGAGGTTAAAAATGGCTAAGAACTCAGTAGACGCATACGGCGCCAGCGGCAAGACGAACGTTTTGATGTTCGAACCGGAAAAACTGCATCTGGTGACTGACAAAGCGCATCCACTTTACGACGAGCGTATTCACCTGCCCATCAACGAGGCGATGGTGTTGAACATCATGGATCAGGGTGTGCTGGAGCCGATTATCGTCTGGAAGGACCCCGAAAGCGGGCTGGCCTGTGTTGTTGATGGCCGTCAACGCGTGCGTCACACCCTGGAAGCCAATAAACGGCTGGTGAAATCGGGTGAATCCCCACTGCTGGTTCCCGCAGTAACTAAACGTGGCTCTGCCGTTCGTATGGCGCAGGCGATGGTCAGCGCAAACGAAATCCGCCAGGCGGACACCCCATTGGGTCGGGCGAAAAAAATGGCCGACGCGCTGGAACGTGGGCATGACGAACAGGACCTTTCCCTGATGTTCGGCGTTGGCATCCAGACAGTACGCGCAACACTGGCCCTGCTGGACGCAACCCAGGCGGTTAAAGACGCCGTAGAGGCCGGATCCGTCACCGTCACCCAGGCGCGCCAACTGGCGTCGCTGAAGCCCGAAGAACAGCGGGAAAAAGTGGCAGAAATCGAAGCGGCAACCGCCGGCACTACCGGCCACGAAAAAGCGCGCCGGCAGCGTCAGGTGCTCGGCGATAAGAAACCGCGCATCAAAACCCGCAAAGAAATAACCAAAGCCCTCGAAGGCGCCAGCGGCGATTACGCTGATGCTTTGCGCTGGGTGCTCGGGGAGGTTGTATGAGCGAATTAACAGCAGCACTGGCGACTATCGAGAAGTGCCGGGAGATTACTGGCTGTCCGGCAGGTGTTAGCCTGCAGGACTGGGTGAAGATACTGGCATCAGAGTTAAGCGTTGTAGAAGAGATTCACAACAGAGCTGTATTCATCACTGATGAACTATATGACGCAAGTCCTAAGGAGGTGCAAAGCATCATTCGCTCTTTAGCCTGTATGAAAATGCCTGCTTACGCTTGTCTCGTAGCCGGGATTAAGGCTGATGGGGTGGAATGGATTGAAGGGAGTGAGCCGCGCGAGTTTGGCCGTTACTGGGTCCGGTACGAAACCGATATCGGGCCGCAGTACTGCTCTGCGCAATGGATGGAATACAACTTCTGCGCTTCCAGTGATACCAACATCCATAAAATCTGGCTGGCTGACCATTCTCGCTCAATCAACAGCCTGAAGGGTGTAACTCATTACACAAAGCTCCCCGCGTCGTTAGAAGACCGCCAGCTGCGCGAGGGGGCCAAATGAGACGCCACCGGTTTGAAACCGACACTCGCTTTTTGCTTGATACAGCATTTCACCGTCTGGAAATCATCCGTGATGATGGTCTGTATCGGCACCTGCGCATGCAGCAGCCGGGAACGTCCTGCTACTACTACGACGTCATCACCTGGCCTGGCTATCTTACCGTCACCGGCGATATGGGTACCTGGACCTTCAGCCGCATTGCGGACATGTTCGACTTTTTTGGCGTCTGGGAAGGTGGAGTCAATACCCATTATTGGTCTGAAAAGCTGGAGGCTGGCGCGGGCTGTTCGGCGCGCGAAATGCTGGCGAAAGAATACAACCACGATGCGTTTTGCAAAAGCCTGAAAGAGTCGCTTAGTGATTACCTGGAGGATGAGGAAGGCCTAGAACCAGAAGAAGATGAAGACTGGGACGACGACGACGATGACGATGACGATGACGATGACGATGTGCAAGATAGCGATAAAGCAAGGGTGCGCGAAATTGTCCGTGAATTATGCAGGGCTGAGTTTAACCACGATTTTGAAGCTTATAACGCTGTTTATGACGCTGATTGGCCTGAAAGGTTTAGCGCCTGGGATATCTGCGATGGCCTGACCTTTAAAACCTATACCAGCCATTTCCGCTGGATTCTGTTTGCTATCACCTGGGCCATCAGCAAATACCACAACGCGAAGCTTGTTGATAAAGCAATGGGTACGTTTCTGGCTGTGAAGGGGGCCAAATGATTACCGGAACCACGAACTACGACGAAGTTCCTGATGTTAGTTGCACTTTGTGCGGCGGCTATTACAAAGCCGATGATCCGGAAAGTCACGAATGCGGGGAGGAAGCCCAAGACGAAATTGAGTGTGATATCTGCGGTTTCAAAAGCACCGACCCCGACGGCGCTCACTACTGCTGCGAGGATAATTCGAATGACTGATATCACCGAACTGGCGCCGGCCATGAAAGCGGCAGCAGAAAAAGCGACCGCGCTTAACCTGGATACAGCTCAGGAAGTCCGAGATGAAGACGGATACCTTGAGTGCCCGGTTTGCGGTGGCGAAGGTAGCGTTGATGCTGAGCGCGATTATTGCAACATCGACGGTGTTGCGCTGGGAATTCAGTTTTATGGCATCGGGGAGCATCACGGGCTTGCTGAACAGTATTTCCGCATAGCAACGCCCGCCAACATCCTCGCGCTGGTAGAGGCGCTGGAGAAGTCAGAATCACGGCTTCATGAGGTCGCCGTAGCTTGCGCAACCGCAGAGCAGGTGATGGAGAAGGCGCAGACCATCAACGCAGCAGCCGAAAAACTGGTCCGCTGCAAAGGTCGCTATCACAGCGAGCAGAACTATCGCGCACTGGCGGCTCTGTTTGGCGTGACTACTCCAGACCTGCCGCCGCCGCTGGGTGGGGAATCCCGCACCGTCACCGTGAGGCTGCCGTCAAAAATTGAGCGCGGCGATGCTGATGGGTGGTTTATGTACAACGGCGGCCGCGTCGGCGGTGGTGCTGCCGAGTGGTACAACAAGGCGCTGGATGATGTCGGTGCTGAACTGACCGCAGCTGGCATCAAGTGGGAGGCTGAGTGATTCATGATTCACTATCACGGTGGGCCTATAACACCGGATACGTGCGCAATGAAGGCGTGGAAAGCGCGTCACGCGTTCATAAGTTTCGCGCACTCCGGGCAGATAAACCTGGCATCTGAATATTGCCAGTCCTTCGCCCTCGATAATGGCGCATTTACCGCATGGAAGGCAGCCGGGAAAAACAAAATCGACTGGAGTGATTACTACGGATTTGTGGCGCGCTGGAAGAATCACCCAGGTTTTGATTTTGCCATTATCCCGGACGTTATCGACGGAGGCGAGGAAGAGAACGAAGCGCTTCTGGGCGAGTGGCCTCACGGGGAATTCTTCGGCGTTCCGGTATGGCACATGAACGAAAGCGACGAGCGGTTTATCCGGTTGTGCAACGAGTATCCGCGTGTGGCTATCGGCAGTTGTGGCGATTACGACGTTAAACGACCAAACCTCGCAGTCGCCAGAATGAAAGATCTGATTCGACACATCGTTGACGAACACGGACAGCCGATAACGAAGTTGCACGGGTTACGCATGCTGAATCCGTTGATTTTCACAAAGCTCCCGCTTGCGAGTGCCGATAGCACGAATGTAGCCCGCAATATCGGGATAGATAAAGCATGGTCTGGTGCCTATGCACCGGCATCGAAAGAGACTCGCGCCACCCTGATGGTGGAGCGCATTGAATCGCACAATAGTCCCGGTTCGCTCACATATTGTGAGCAGCGCGACCGGTTCGACATGCAGCTGCAACTGGCAGTGTAAGGAGCCAACCATGACCAAATATGAATTACTCGACTCAAAAATAATGAGCAAAATCGGTGGGCACCCAGCACCATTTTCCAGTCTTTACGTCAGGGATGTTGCCGAGGAATGCAAAAAAATCGCGGCTGAAGAGAACAAGCCGGAACCTTTCCGCATTCTTGACCGCCGGCTTCAGGCGCTACGTAAAGCGGGAAAAATCCGCAGTACATCCAAAGGCTGGGTGAGGACTTAACCATGACCAGCAAATTAACCATAACAGACGAGCGCCTGGCGGAATTAGTGGCGTTCAAACCATTACCTGGCACAGATATCAACTCAGCCACCCGGGATGAATGGATGGCGCTGGCTGCAGAGCTACAGGAACGCCGCAAGGCCGAGCAGGACAGCGAGCCGGTGGCGTGGATGCACAGCAATAACGACATTGGCATACCAGCGATAACTGTAAGCCAAAAGATAGGCCATTACTGGATGGCTGAGTTTAAAGATGTGTTCCCGCTCTATCGCCACGCGCAGCCAGCGCCTGTAGTGCCGGATAACAGAGCTATCACTCAGCATTTCGACACCATAGCGCTTGAAACAGCCAGGGAGATTTTGTGCGACGTAAATCGCCGCCATGAATTTCTTGGTGGTGAAGTTCAGTTGCTCTCACGTATTCAATGCCGAATTGATGCAGCCTGCCGCGCCGCCATGCTCCAGGCTGGCAACTCTCCGGCGCATTCTGGACCTCGCCCGGAGCAAAGTAACGGTTCTCCGGCGCAATGCAGCAACTCTCCGGTAATTCCGGGTGGTTACGTGATGGTGCCGAAGGAGCCTACAAAAGAGATGATTGATGCCGGGTGGCTGCATTTCATGGGCACCAAGAACCCCTCATCAAAAGGCACGTACAAAGTCATGCTCGCAGCCGCCCCCCAGGAGGTACCCGATGGACAAAGATAGCGACAACGTCATCACTCTGGTGCAGCCAAAGCGCGACGAAGAGAAACTGTTGAATATCACCGTAACTGATAAAAAGGCTTACGAAGAACAGCGCTGTAAGCACCTGTCGATTGAGGTTAGCGAAAAGGAGCGTACTGTGCATTGCACCCGCTGCGGCTGTGCTGTTGACCCGTTTGACCATCTCCTGCAGTGCGCCACCAACGGCGAAACGGTCGTGACAGAGATAGCGCAACTTCACCGCCGCCGTGACGAGCTACGGGAGGCCGTAGCCAACCTGGAGCGCGAAGAGAAAAACGCAAAGGCCCGGTTACGCGCCGCCAGAACGTCAATCCTCTACGCGGAAAACGACCTGAAAAATACCGAGCAGGGGATAAAGCAATGAGTAGATCCCCCGCAGAACGCAAAGCCGCGCAACGGCAAAGTAAGAAACGCAAACATGCTATTTGTTATCAACAAATCTAAGGTTTGTTATTTATGCGAATGATAACCAGAAAGAAGCCAGCCTTTACCGAGCGGTATCAAACCGGTGTATTAACGCGCATAGCCGCGGTAAAAAGCCCTGATGGTGGAGGCTGGCGGTTATTTGGTCTTTGGCGCGATAGGGATATCGCTGTTTTTGTAGAAGCTGCTCGCGGTGGCGTTCGGGAGTGGTCTGGCCTGGACTATCTCGCCAGCTTCTGCGCAAGTTGCGGAATTAGCCTGTGGGAGATTCACAACAAGGTCGAACAAAAGTTACCAAATTGATAGCTCACATCCAGCAAGCTGATTTATAATAATCACATCGGCTGAACACCGAACCTATCGCGCCATCACCGGAGTAAAGTGATGACGCAAAAACGCAGTAACGCCATTCTACGCCGTGCCTTTGTGCGCGGTGTTTCTGCTTGTCTGTCGCACTCAGGCGGTGCGATATGAGAGACCCCCGTCGCAGATGTAAAGCACCCGGCTGCGGTGCCTGGTTTAACCTTACCTATCCTAACGTTTACTGGTGCTGTGAAGAGCATAAACGCCAGTACCTGGCGCTGCAGCGCGACAAGCAAAAGGCCAAGGCGCAAGACCGGTTAAAAAACAAACCCGTTCATCGTATTCGCCCTGAACTGCCAACGGCAGAAAAACCCCTTAGTCACTGGCTGGAAGTTACCGAGCGGGTTGTGAACACCCTTTGCCGTGAAATGGCCCTTGCTAATGGTGAAGGATGCATTTCATGCGGTACACACTCTGCTGCTGTCTGGCATGCCGGCCATTACCGGACAGTCGCCAAAGCCTCCCACCTGCGGTTTACCCGCATCAATATCAATCTCCAGTGCGATGACTGCAACGTAGGCAAGTCAGGAAATATCAAAGCCTACCGCATAGGGCTGGTGGCGAAAATCGGTGAAGCCGCAGTGCAGGAACTTGATAACGACAACCGAATTCACCGCTGGACCATCGAAGAACTGGAAGCCATTCGCATTCAGGCATACGCCGACTTGCGCGCGCTGAAAAAAGCGCAGGAGGCGGCATGACTAATTCCTACTGCGAATCCCTGGCAGCTCAACGCGTAGCGCCATCCCATTATTTAAAAGAGGTTGGTGACCAGTGGCGCACTCCGGATCTGCTGTTCTGGGGAGTCAATGCGCTGTTCGGTCCGCTGGTTCTTGACCTGTTCGCTGACGACAGTAACGCAAAATGTCCGGCATGGTACACCGCTGAAGATAACGCGCTTACACAGGATTGGTCGACACACCTGGCAGAACTCGGCGGTGCAGCCTTTGGAAACCCACCATATAGCCGCTCTCAGTACCACGAAAAGCAGGCCATTACTGGCATGGCTCACATCATGAATTACGCAGCAGCGCAACGCGAGAAGGGCGGTCGCTACGTCTTCCTGGTTAAATCAGCGACGAGTGAAACGTGGTGGCCGGAAGGTGCGGACCATGTTTGCTTTATCCGTGGGCGAATTGGTTTCGATCTGCCTGTCTGGTTTAACCCTGCCGACGACAAACAAAAGCCAACCAGTGCGTTTTTCGCCGGCGCCATTGTTGTGTTTGATAAGGCATGGCGCGGAGAGCGTTTTAGTTACATCAATCGAGCTGAACTAGAAGAAAAAGGCCGCGCATTTATGACCCTGGCGCAGTTTGCTGCTGGGCAGTTGAAAATCAAAAATGAGGTGACTGAATGACCCCACAGCAGCGTCGCAGACATAACGCAGCCCTCTCAGAAGTAGCGATCGCCACAAACAAGCGATACCTCGGACGCGCGAAGTTACTTACAGGAATTCAGTCTGGTTGGATTAAATCATTGCTTTCAGTGTGGGGAGAAACCATGTGTGGTGGGACGGCGCCACGTTTGCCAAAAGGTCATGCGTGCTGGCGAATGATCAGGGGAAAATGTTGGTCAGATAAGTCTCTTGAGCGCTTTACAGCAGCAATTAAGCAGGCGCGCGATGAAGGGTATCAGGGTCAGCATGCGTTAACCCGTGCACATGCAATACTGTGGCCGCAGCCAGTAGTAAGCGTTATAGATACTGCTATCCGCAATGATGATGCCGATTTTGTTGAGCAGTGTGTGCTACAGGCTTTTGAGGTAACAGATCCAGTATATGTGGTTGGGATGAGCTTCTATACCACCCGTAAGAAAGTGGCAGATATTGCCCGTGAGTTGCAGCGCGCAGCACCGTGGCTAACATTTAAAATGGCAAAAGATCGTGTCAACTGGTGCATTCAGCTGTTTCAGGCAAAAACCTTTTTGTCTGCCAGGCAAAACCTGAGGGCTGAATCCGAATGAGTGAATTTAGCAAATTGTGCTTATTTTTTAATTATCAGTTGATTTCAGGTCTAAAAATTACATAATTCATTCATGCTTGGCAGAGCTGCGCCACTCGGCAGCGTTAAAAAGCGACAATTTGAACATAACGAGAACCCCGCGCAGGCGGGGTTTTTGCTTTCCGGCGATACGACAGGGGTATTCGCGAGATGCATTGCATCAGTACCCCTGTCACATCGTCGTATATTGCATTGAAACGAAATTTGTCAGATGTTAAATTTATGACGTGGTGAATCCCCCTATGCGGAGGGGCATTGCCAGTCTGATATGTTTTTTTGCGCATTGCGAGTCGTCTGTGGACTGGCGGCGACTTACCGGGAGGCACCCGGCACCACACTCCATGTTTTTCTTGTTTTACGTACTATACTTTTTGTGTGGTTGCATCGTTTCGCTAAATCCTGAAATAACGTGCATAAGACGTTGTGGCAGAGCTGGCGGTGTAACCTCCACTGAACAAACTACCATTTTGCCCACTTCGACGAGTGGGCTTTTTTTTGCTCAGACATATAAAGGCCGCGCATTTGTTCGGCCTTTTCTATTTGTGCCGCCAGAACGTCACTCACTCTGTGTGTTGTCGTAAATCCATCTGGTGGCCATTCCCTATGCAGGGCTCACCGGCGACGGCTCATAACCCACCCGTCGGGCGCTTGCGCAGAGCTCGCCCACTTCTTTCACGCACAGCACCCGCTAACAACGCGAGGTGGAGACTATGAAAATGCCTGACAAAATCTTTTCGGCGGCCTCGTACTGCACGTCAGGCGGCCTGATATGTACCGGACTGGCGCAAACCTATGACTGGTTTCACGGGCTGGACTGGAATTTCATAGCGCTGGCGAGTGGTGTAGTAATCGGTGTTGCGACATACCTGACCAATCTGTATTACAAGCGCCGCTGGACGAAGATGTATCAGCAGTCCCTTGACCGTGGATACGGTGGACAACCTCCGCAGGATAGCTGACATGGCCAATCTGAAAACAAAACTCAGCGCGGCCATGCTGGCGCTCATTGCTGCTGGTGCGTCAGCTCCGGTGCTGTTTGACCAGTTCATCAGCGAGAAGGAAGGTAATGCGCTGGTGGCAGTTGTTGATCCCGGCGGTGTGTGGTCATTGTGCCACGGTGTAACGGTCATCAATGGCAAGCTCGTCATTAAGGGGCAAAGAGCAACTGAGGAGCAGTGTAAGCAGGTAAACGCTATCGAGCGAGACAAGGCGCTGGCGTGGGTAGACCGGAATATCAAGGCTCCTCTCACGGCACCGCAAAAGGTCGGCATCGCCAGCTTCTGCCCGTACAACATTGGCCCCGGGAAATGCTTCCCCTCGACGTTCTACAAACGAATCAATGCCGGTGACCGCAAAGGCGCCTGCGAGGCGATTCGCTGGTGGATTAAAGACGGTGGCCGCGATTGCCGGCTGACCAAAGGTCAGAAAAACGGTTGCTACGGTCAGGTCGAAAGGCGAGACCAGGAAAGCGCGCTGACGTGTTGGGGGTTAGACCAGTGAAAACATCTTCTGTCGTCATTCTGGTGTTGGGTGAGATTCTCCTTTCTGCGCTGATTATCTTTCTTCTCCTTCATCAGTTAGGGAAAGAGAAAAAACGCGCGGATGGTGCGGAAGAGCAGGTGAATAGCGCTCAGACCATCACTGCAAACGTCCTGACCACCATGACCATCTTCAATTCAATCGCAGAGGCTAACCAGCATGCAAAAGAGCAGATCGCACTGGACGCATCGGGAGCCTCGGCTGACATCCGGGTTGCTGTTGCGAATGATGATTGTACTAATCGCCCTGTGCCTGCTGGCGCAGTTAAGCGGCTGCAACAATTCGCGAACGGTCTACGTCAAAGTGCCGGTGGTGTCGTTACCGGCCAGCCTGACAGCTGAGACCCCGCAGCCAGAAATACCTGACAATCTGACGTGGGGGCAAAGCCTGGATTTAAACGTCAGCCTGCTATCAGCCCTTGGGCAGTGCAACCGGGATAAAGCAGATATCAGGCAGTCCGAGAAACAACGAGCCTCGCAATAGCGGGGTCTTTTACTAACCGAGGAATTCCAATGACCGTACGTGCAAAATTTCAATGTAACAGCATCAATAAATCGCCCGACAACTCTTCTGCTGTCGTCAACCTGATGGCGGTAACGACTGGCAGCACGGAGAACGAGAGTTGGTCGAAATATACCCCCAGCGGGCAACTGCAAATGGTCATCTCCAACCCCGCAGCATTCGAACAGTTTGAACAGGGCAAAGAGTATTTCATCGATATAGCCCCGGCTGAGTAGGTATTCACTGAGTGCCTGTGATAAGGTCCGATTACACTAGGGACAGTTACATGATCTCATGTGATGAAGTGTAAGAGCTATGGAAGGTCAGATTTTCGGATTTTTGGGGTAAATATGATTATTCACAGCGGTATCGAGGCTTACTTATTGCTTTTACTCAGCATGTGGCCAGTTTTGATAGTTCTGTGTGCCGGGATGTCATTTGCATTTTTCGGTGTGCTAATGAGGAAAACAGCAATCACGTTTATTGTCATTGCCATTGTTGTTGGCGTTTCAGGCTGGAGCTTTACCTGAACGAGCATACTCAATTCGTAATATTTCGGATTACGGATATCACATTAAAGGTCGCTTCAGCGGCCTTTTTTATGGGCATAACAGGAGCCATTCATCGAGTGGCTTCGATAATGGCCTTGAATTCAGAAACGTAATCCCCATTTACATTTTGTAACCCGCCATGTTGGCAGGGTAAAAAATGGGGATCGTTATGTTAGAACATTATTTCAAAAATGGCGCGATAACTACGGATGAAAAAACCCAGCGCTTGCTCGCCGTTCAGGCTGCTCTTGAGATCGTTAAGGCTTCAGCAAACTCAGGTAACGGTGTGATGCACAGTGATTTAGACCAAGCGGCTGAACGTATTGGTAAGCTTGCTGATGCAATTCAGTCCGCCTTAAAAGCATAAAGACCAAATTAAGTAAAAAATACTCAGCCGCCTCTGGGCGTTTTGTATTGCCATTACAAAGGCCATCTTCGGGTGGCTTTTTTAATGGCTTAACTAATGGCGGGTAAACATGGCAACTCTGAAGGATCTCTCCAGCCAGTTAAAGCAGTTACAGAAGCAAATACCCTTTGCCACTGCTCAGGCCATGACAACAGTCGTGCGGGAAATTGCCGCAGCGCAAAAAGTCGCACTAGATCGAAAGCTGGAATCGCCGACGCCGTTCACGGTTAATGCAGTGGGCTCATCGGGGGCCAGAAAGAACAACCTCCGTGCGAAGGTTTTTGTGCGAGATATTGCCGCCGGATATCTGGAGCCGTTCGAGTTCGGCGGTGACCATAAGCTGAATAGCCAGGCGCTGCTCAACCCGAAGAACATCAAGCTGAACAAGTACGGCAATATGCCACGGAATAAGCTTTCGCAGATGAAAGCGAAGCCGAATGTGTTCGTCGGTGAGGTGAATGGCGTCAACGCTGTCTGGCAGCGCAGGAAGCCGAAGAAGTCGAAGAAGAAACGGGCAAAGCGTTCAGCGAACGGTACGCGCAGGCCGAAGCCGAAACAGCGCTCTCCTAAGTTGCTGGTGAGGTTTGGTGATGCTCTTCCCGTGGCGCCAGTGCTCGGGTACATGGACCGCTCACGCGCCATGGCGGCAGCATTGATGCCTGGTGCATTGAGCCGTGCCATTGCTGAGGCGATCAGGACGGCAAAATAAGCAAGGTGATAAAATGTCGAAAGAAAGGAAAAAGAAAACCACAGAATCTGCAAATTCTGCGGTTGGATGTCAGTTCAATTCAGCATGGCTGAATAGAGTACAGAGTGAACTAATGAATTTACTGGTTAATGCAGAACGTTCTTGATCATCTCTTCAATATTTTTCTGGTACTCTGTTGTAGATGTATTGATACCGTTGGCTATCTGGTTCAGCACTGTAACAATGATTTCTCTATTCATTACATCTTGTCCCAGCAGTTCAGCGGTTTGGCGGAAAGACTCCGCGACTAGGTCCTTTGATACCCCAGCTTGTTCAGCAAACATCAGCGATAGATGTACGGTTGCCGTTTGCTGGCCGGCAATCATTGCGACTATGAAATCAAGTTGCTCTTTGGTCATTGCATTTTCCTTTAAGTGAGGCGCCTCACCTGCTCGTGGTGCGCCTCTTGAAAATACCTGACCCGATGAATGCTTTCATCATCCTCCCTACAAAAAATGGGTCCTTCCTGAGCCTTTTGTAAGGTACGGGCATTGCGCGCCGCGGTGTTTTTGTAGCTACAACTTTTTATTTTGTGTCCCATGTCCCATCTCAAGGGATCGCCAGCCACGCCAGAGCCGGCACGGATTATTCCATTTATTCCACTGGGACATTCGTGTGGGACATTGCAAAAATGTCCCAGGTAAATGTCCCAACTCAAAAATGCCCCAGGTGATGTCCCATGACCATGATGAATCAGAGCCAGTATGCGCAGCACTCAGGCGTCGATCGCAAAACGATTGGGCGCTGGATTAAAGCCGGCCGTTTCATCGTGATGGACGGTGACCTGATTGATGTTGAAGCGAGCGATGTCGCACTGAAGAAAAACCGTGACGGAAAGGATCCGCGCGCATCGAACGCGAAGAAAAAGAAAACGCCGGCGGTCGTTGATGATGTCGGTGATGAAATTGAAGACACTGCCAGAAAAATTATCCTTACCGAAGGTGCCGATCTTACCCGGGAGGAAGCCGCGCGGGTGCGCGAAAACTATATGGCTCTGCTGGCCAAACTTCAGTATGAAAAAGACAGTGGCCAGACGATTGAACTGGTCGCCGCCGAGGAGATTCTTTTCAACGCCTTTCGCCAACAGCGTGATGCCTGGATGAACTGGCCTTCCCGGGTGGCACCGCTTATGGCCGCTGATCTGGATGTGCCGGCGGACAGGATGACAGAGGTGCTGATCGAACATGTCCACAAACATATCTCAGTCCTCGGAGAGCCAGAATTTAACTCAACTGAAGATTGAACGACTTCAACTGAGTGTCAGAAAAGGATGGACGCCACCGCCGCGTATCAGCGTTCCGCAATGGGCGGATGACTACCGGAAGCTGGCGAAGGAGGCCGGGAGCACGTCAGGGAACTGGGAGACCTCGACTGTAGAAATTGCCCGTGGTCCGATGCTGGCGGCGACTGAATCCGGCGTGCATGTCGTCACGGTGATGTGCTGCACGCAGCTGATGAAAACGGCATTGCTTGAAAACCTGTTCGGCTATTTCGCTCACCTCGACCCGTGCCCGATTTTGCTCCTGCAGCCGAAAGAAGAGGCAGCTGAGCAGTTTTCAAAAGAACGAATCAGTCCGCTGGTACGCGTGACTCCGGTACTACGGAAAATTATCGGCGACTCAAAACAGAAGAGTTCGAAAGAAACCATCCTCTACAAAGCGTTTACCGGCGGATTTCTGGCGCTGGCCGGTGCCGGTAGCCCCGACAACCTGGCGCGCCGACCTATCCGCGTACTGCTGGCGGATGAGGTGGATAAATACCCGATTACCCGCGAGGGGGATCCGATCACCCTGGCGGAGGAACGAACTGCAACGTTTGGCCTCACCTGGCTTTCCGTCCGCGCCTGTTCGCCGACCGTTGAGGACGAAAGCCGGATTGCTGACAGCTATGCCGAATCTGATCAGCGCCGGGCCTCTGTTGTTTGTCCGCACTGCGGGCATCGGCAGTTTCTGGATTTTTTCAAACATGTTCAGTGGCCGAAAGAGGGTGATAAACACCTGACAAAATCAGCCATGATCCACTGTGAATGCTGCGGTGCCGGCTGGTCTGAAGGTGAGCGCCTTCGGGCGTTACAAACCATTCGCTGGCATCAGACCCGGCCGTTTGAGTGTTGCGGTTCTCGCCACTCCCCGTTGCTTGAGTACGATCAGGCCTGGCGGGCGAATGATGAAAATAGCGTGGCTACTGTCTGGAAATGGTCCGAATCACCGCGGCATGCAGTCTACCGGGCTATTTGTCCGGATTGCGGCAAAGAGGCTGTCGACAACCACCACGCCGGCTATCAGGCGTCAAAACTGTTCAGCCCCTGGCAGAAAGATAAACCGTCGGATATCGCGGGAAAATATATCAAGGCGAAGGGGGATCCAGATAAAGAGCAGGCCTGGTGGAATACCCAGATGGGTTTGCCACACAGACCCAACCACGGCAAGCAACTGCCGGTTGATATTCTGCTGGCGCGCCGTGAAGTATTCCCTGCCATCGTACCTGATGGTGTGGCGTTGTTAACCGCGGGGGTGGATACACAGGATGATCGCTTCGAAATCACGATCACCGGCTGGGGCCGTGATGAAGAATCATGGTCGGTTGCGCATGACGTTATTTACGGTGATCTGGAAACAGAGGAACCATGGAAGCGTCTGGATGCGTACCTGAAGCAGGTATTACGGCGTGATGATGGGCGCGGGCTGAATATTCTGGCTACGTGCATGGACTCCGGCGGACACCACACGCAGAAGGTTTACGAATTCGCCAAAGAACGTCTTGCCCGCCGCGTCTGGGCTATTAAGGGGGAATCCGCGCAGGGTGGCAAACGTAATCCGGTCTGGCCGACTAAGCGCCCGACGTCGAAAAGCAAAGCCAGTTTCCGTCCCATTATTCTGGGGGTGAACTCAGCTAAAGATGTAGTGCGCGGAAGACTACATCTGGAACCTCCCGAGCTAGGAAAGCCTGCTGCAGGTTACATGCATTTTCCTGACGATCGTGATTTGGGGTATTTCAACCAGCTGTTGGCCGAACGACTTGTTTATAAAGTCACTGCAGGCCAACGTTACAGCGTCTGGGAACAGATCCCTGGAAGGGCTAACGAAGCGCTGGATACCCTGGTTTACAGCTACGCCGCTCTGTGTGGCCTCAAGCATATGGGATTAAAGCTCAACGTTCGGGCTGCCAACCTTGAAGCCAACCCTGAAAAATTCCTGCCGGCACCTGCCGTACCAGAAGAAAAAATCAGCTACGAGTTACCCGGCGCGGTTATTGAAGAATCCGCGCCCGTTAAACGTAAGCAAATTTCTAAACTCCTGCCGCAATAAGGAAAACCATGTTCAACCGGAATACCAGTCTGCTGGCTGGCTCGATGACTGATGAGCAGCTCAGGGACGCCCTGCAGAAAGCTCAGCAGGCATACATTGATTTAACAACCGGGAGTCGCGGTGTTTCATTTTCCTATTCGCAGGGAGACGGGACACGGTCGGTGTCTTATCAGCAAAGTTCTCTGGCTGACCTGCTGGCTCTGATCCAGTTACTGCAGGCGCAACTGGGGATCGTCGCGAGACCGCGGAAGCCAGTGAGGTTTCGATTCTGATGAATAAAGTACAAATACTTGGCCCGGATGGTACCCCGTATCGCGCACCGCGGCCCAGCATGCTGACGGGCGGCAGCCGGGTACCTTATGACGCCGCCGATTCGTTTAGTGATCAGCTGGCAAACTGGCAACCAGCGCTATGGTCGCCGGACAACGAAATCAACATCTACCGCGATCGCATCGTTTCCCGCGCCCGAGATTTAGTCCGTAACGACGGGTGGGCGAACGGCGCGGTAACCCGCCTTCTGGATAACGCCGTCGGCGCCAATTTCCGGCCCATTATGAAACCCGATTACCGGGTTCTGCGGATGATCACCGGTAATAAAGCTTTCGATTCAACATGGGCTGAAGAGTATGGCAAAGCGCTGGAGGCGCACTGGCGCACCTGGGCGTATGACACCGGGCGGTATTGCGATGTTGAACGGAAGATAACGGTTCCTCAGATGTTGCGACTGGCCTTCCGCCACAAACTTATTGACGGGGATGCGTTGATGGTCCTCCAGTATCGGCCGGATCGGTTAGGGCGCGGCAAGGGGCGATACGCCACAACGGTTCAGGTTGTCGATCCCGACAGGCTGAGTAACCCGCAGCAGAATTTCGACATGCCGAATATTCGCGGTGGCGTGGAAATTGATGAGGACGGCGCACCGATTGCTTATCACATCCGCGAGGCGCATATCGGCGACTGGTGGAGCGGTGCCAAAACAATGACATGGCGACGTATACCTCGCGAAACCTCCTGGGGGCGTCCGCATGTCGTCCATGATTTCGACCATGAGCGGGGAGCTCAACATCGCGGTAATGGCATCCTGACTCCGGTTATTCAGCGTCTGAAAATGCTGGTGAAATATGACCAGAGCGAGTTGGAGGCCGCTATTCTGAACGCCATTTTCGCTGCCTACATTGAGTCACCGTACGATTCCGAAATGGTTCAGGCTGCGATGGGGGAAAGCTTCGATGACACCAGTCTGGGAGCCTATCAGGACGGCCGCGTGGAATTTCACAATGACCGCCGGCTGACCTTGCAAAATGGCGCCAGGATGCCGATTCTTTACCCTGGTGAAAAAATCACAACGGTTAATGCCGCCCGCCCTTACAGCAACTTTGAGGTGTTCGAATCGGCTGTGCTGCGTAATTTCTCGTCCGGCACAGGGCTTTCCCCGCAACAGGTCACTCAGGACTGGTCAGATGTTAACTACAGCTCCGCGCGATCTTCATTGCTGGAAGCCTGGAAGACACTGACCCGACGTCGTGATGATTTTTCAATGGGGACCGCGCAGCCTGTCCTGACTGCGTTTGCAGAAGAAGTTCATGATAACGAGGACCTTCCTTTGCCGTCAGGCGCTCCTGACTTTGTAGAGGCCCGCGCCGCCTATTCCCGCGCGCGCTGGATGGGGCCTGGGCGTGGCTGGGTGGATCCGGTTGCAGAGAAAAAAGGCGCCATTCTTGGTCTGGATGCGGGGCTTTCCACACTCGAAATTGAAGTGGGGGAAAACGTCGGCGAGGACTGGGAAGAGGTGCTTGACCAACGGCAACTGGAAATTGAGTCCTGCCTGAAACGCGGTCTCCCATTACCCAGTTGGGCGCAGGCGGACAAGTTCGCCAGCGAGACAATCAAAGATCCGGAGGAAAAGTGAATCTACCTCATCTGGCGCAACGTCTGTTTAATACGCCGCTGGCCCTTCATCCGAATAAAGCCGAGGTCATCATGGCCGCGGTTATGGACCGGTTTGGCATCAGCAGAATCGAATCCTCTCTGGCGATGGAAGACGATGACTGGTACGGCTACGACGACAAACGTGGTCGGGAGTCAAAATGCGACCCCGGATATGACAACGTGGCCGGGGTCGCCGTGATCCCCATCTGCGGTACGCTGGTTCAAAAACTGGGAAGTCTGCGACCCTATAGTGGCATGACCGGTTATGACGGCATCCGCCAGTCATTTCTGACCGCGCTGGCCGACCCTGAAGTTAACGGCATCTGCCTGGATATTGATTCGCCCGGCGGTGAAGTAGCCGGGTGCTTTGATCTCGTGGATGAAATCTACAACGCCCGGGGCACGAAACCCATCCATGCCATTCTGACCGAAAATGCGTATTCCGCGGCGTATGCGATTGCCAGCGCGGCTGACCGTATTTCCGTTCCCAGAACCGGCGGTGTGGGTTCAGTCGGCGTCATCACCATGCACCTGGACTGGACGCAGCGAATTAAAGACGACGGTCTGAAAGTGACGATCATTACCTTCGGAAGTCGTAAAGCAGAAGGCTCGCCATTACGTGAACTCTCTGAAGAAGCGTTCAATGCTATCCAGCAGGATATTAACGCGATGGGGGAATTATTTGTGAATACCGTCGCCAGAAATCGCGGGATCAGCGCGAAGGTGATTAAAAGTACGCAGGCCGCCTGTTTTATGGCTGCTGATGGTGTGGAGCTTGGACTGGCTGATGAGGTATGCCCTCCGGATGCTGCGTTCAGACATTTACTTGAAAAAACAGGAGCCTGAAATGGCAAAGAAACCGTTTAGTTTTGCCCACCTTATTGGACTTGGCGCGTTGGCTTCCGAAGAGGAAGACGATAAAAAAGCCAAAAAGGCGAAAGCCCGTCGCGCGGAAGAAGACGAGCGCGATGATGATGCGGAAGACGATGAGCGTGACGACGACGCCGAAGAAGACGAACGCGACGACGATGCGCAAGATGATGATGACGATCCGGATGCTTCCGAAGAGGATGATTCCGACGATGACGACGACCGCAAAGAAGGCAAAGCGGCTAAAAGTGCCCGCATTGCTGAGCGTAAACGTTGCGCCCGCATCTTCGGTAGTAAGCACGCTGCTGCGAACCCATCTCTGGCCGCCTCGCTCGCATTCAACACCGGGATGGGCGCTACGGCCGCTATCGACGTTCTGGCATCTACCGCGCCAGCTACTCAACCCCAGGCGACGCGCAAGCGCTCTCTCGATCAGCGCATGCAGGAAAGCGAGAATGTCCGGCTTGGGCAGGATGGTGAAAACAAAGCCGGCGGTAAATCGACACTGGTGAACAAAATGACCAGTCTCTACAACTCCACGAAAGGGGAAAAATAATGGATCAGTTTGGTCAGAATCAGTTCGCCCCGGGTATGGAAAGTTCGTTGTTTTTACCCGACCAGCTCATCGCCGGGACGCTTCAGCTTGTTACGGACACCGGCATTATTACCGGTGGTACCTATAAACGTGGAACCGTACTGGGGATGGTCACCGCCAGCGGGAAGTATAAACTGAGTGTGAAGACGGCAACCGATGGTAGCGAAACCCCGGTGGCGATTCTGGTTGATAATGTTGATGCGTCAACTGCAGATCAGAACGGTGGCCTGTATCTGATGGGCGAGTTCAACCAGAACCACATTATCTTTGATAACTCCTGGGCGATTCCGGCGCTGAAAACAGCACTTCGCCCGCTGGCTATTTTCCTGAAAGACAGCACTCAGGCCCCTGTAGCCACTTCCTGATTAACCCCTCTCACTCCTGATTTATTGCTTTAACCGGCAGGGGCTGACTCATTCCAATTTTTGCCAGCGTGCAGCTGGCATTATCAAGAGACTGAATATGGAAAATATTTTTGATACCAGCGTGCTGGTACAGGTCGTTCCTAACCTGAAAACCAGTCAGAACTGGTTACTGGATCGCTTCTTCCCGAATGTCGTGACCTACGAGACTGAAGAAGTGGCGATTGACGTTGATGTCGGCCTGCGTCGTATGGCGCCGTTTGTCTCTCCGCTGGTGGAGGGCAAGCTGGTCGAGTCCCGTAAATACCAGACCAATACCTTCAAACCTGCGTACATCAAAGACAAGCGTGCCCCTGATCTGCGTAAACCGATTCGTCGTCAGATTGGCGAGCGAATTGGTGGCGAATACACTGCCGCCGAACGTGAAATGTTAAATCTGCAGTTTGAAATGACTGACCAGATCGACATGATCAACCGTCGTCTGGAGTGGATGGCGGCCAGCGCGCTGGTGTCCGGGACCGTCACGGTCACCGGGGAAGGTTACGAAACTAAAGTGGTGGATTTTGGTCGTGCTTCCGACCTGACCATCACCCTGAGCGGTTCGGACAAATGGCCGCTGACCGTTGCCGCCGGCGCGACCAATACCCAACCTTCTGATGATATCGAAGTCTGGCAGACCACTTTCCTGAAAGAGTCCGGTTCTGTCGCCACCGACCTGGTCTTCACGAATAAGTCATGGCGTGCATTCCGACTCGATACCACCATCAAGGATAACGCCATCACCTTCCCGGCGCTGAGCCCGTTTGGTAACCAGATTAATGCGGGCCCGCAGGTAATGAAGGGAGCTATCTATAAAGGCCGCTGGGGTAACTTTGACCTCTGGTTGTATAACGACTGGTTTATTGACCCGCTTGATAATGTCGAGAAACCGATGATACCTGATGGCGCTGTCATCATGAGCGGTGCGGACCTGATGGGCACCCGCGCCTTTGGCGTCATTCTGGATCCGGCATTCAACTACGGCCCACTGGCCTATGCGCCAAAGTCCTGGGTGAAAGAAGATCCAGCACAACGCCTTATCCTGATGCAATCCTCCCCGCTTGTTATTCCGAGCCGGGTGAACGCATCCCTCTGCGCAACGGTGGTCTGATATGGCTAAAACAACCAAAACCGGATCGGTGGATGACCTGAATGCGGAAGGCACCGCCGAAGAAGGCCTGAATGTTGACGATCTGAATGCAGGCGGCATCGTTCAGGATAACCAACAGCATGACGAAACAGACGGTGATTCAGTAGAGGATGCGGATAGCGATGAAGATGAAACCGCTGCCCCTGAATACGTAGTTCTGAAGGGGAACTGCATTCGCCATGACGGCGAGATTTACCGCGAAAATTTGCGCATTCCGGTCTCCGGTAAGGACGCAGAACGTCTACTGGCTGCAGGTGTGATCGCCGATGTTCAGGTTCTTCGGCAGCGTGCGTTATCTGCTGCGCGTGGCGTGAAAATTACTACGGAGTAAGCGCAATGGGAGTGGACTGGGATTTACACCTGTTGAGTCCGCTACATGGCGTCTTCGGCGATGAACACGAGTACCGCCCTAAAGACGGTACTCCTCCTTTCACGATTAACGGCATTTTTGACCGTGGGTATGCCCAGGCTGCTGAAAACCTCGATGGTGACACAGTGATTAACACGTCAAGTCCGATGCTCGGCGTACGTGATGCCGAGTTCCGCCAGTTGGGTAAATCTCAGCCGATGGAGTCTGACCGCGTGTTTATTAAAACCGTCGGCGGCCACGTCATTAATCAGTTATTCGTGGTGTCCAATGTCGAGCCTGACAGTCATGGCGGATCCCGCCTTGTTCTCAATGTGGTGAAAGCACGATGAATGCATCAGCTATTCGCAAAATGGTGGTGACGGCGTTGGTTGGTCACACCGATGCCGGAGACCGCGTTTATTCGCCGCGGGACTGGCCAACCTCGGCAGCGCTCTATCCGGCGCTGCTGGTCCAGACGCCGTTTGATCATAAAAAGGCGCAGGGGCGGAATACGCCGGCGTTTACTACGGTGACCACCGTCCGCATCACTGGCCGCGTCCAGGAATATGACGGGGAAACCGATGATGACGGCACCATGCGGGCCGAGGAGGCTCTGGAGGATCTGCGCGAGCAGGTGGAAAGGGCGGTCATCAACAGCTACGAGCTCACCCGAAAAATCCAGAAGTACGCGGAAATCCGTTCGACGATTAACGTTGACGGCGAGGGGGAAGCCCATCTGGGCCAGCTGCTGTTCGAAATCGATATCGAACATTATCAGGGGCCGGAAGATTTCTATCCCATCAACCCGCCACCTCTGGAGGGGATCGATATCGCTGTCAAAATGCCGGATGGCACACCGCGCCCGGGCGTCAGTATTAACCTGCAGGAGTGATCCATGTTTGTAAAACCAAAAGACGGGCTCAGCGTTCGCTGCCCCGTCAGGGGCGAACCTTTGCCCGCAGATGGCGCAGAGGTGCCTGATAATACGTTCTGGCGCCGTCGGTTGAAGGATGGCGATGTCAGCCTGGTGCTGGAAAAAGGTGTGAAGAGCACCGCTAAAAAAGAGGACGCTTAAATGACCGTTCCGTTTTCACGCGTACCCGGTAACCTCCGGACGCCGTTGTTTTACGTCGAGTTCGACAACTCTATGGCCAATACGGCGACGGCGACGCAACGAACCTTGCTGATTGGCCAGATGTTGGCCGCTGGTTCGACGCAGGCCAATATCCCCGTCAAAGTCTCCTCGCCGAATGGCGTGGGAGAGTTGACCGGTAAGGGGTCACAACTGCATGGCATGATGACCGCCTATCAGAAAAATGACACGGCCGCTGAAATCTGGATCCTGCCGCTGGCGGACGACTCCAGTTCAATGGTGGCCGCGAAGGGGAGTATCAAGGTTGCATCACAGGCGTCTGCGACGGGCGTAATCTCTCTCTACCTCGCCGGGACCCGCGTGCAGCTCACTGTGCTGGCAACCGATACGCCGGCGCAAATCGCTACGGCACTGGTCGCCGCTATCGCCAAAAAAACTGACCTCCCGGTTACAGCAGCTGTTAAATCGGATGCCACTGACACAGTGGAGTTCACGGCAAAAAACAGGGGGCTCCTGGGTAACGGGATTGATATTCGCCTCAACTATCTGGGGACGCAGGGCGGGGAATCGACGCCTGCAGGTCTCACCCTGACCATTACCTCGATGGCAGACGGCGCCGGCGCACCGGATTTTGTGGATGCACTCGGCAATCTGCAGGATAAAACGTTCGATTTTATCATCAACCCTTACGACGATACGGCCTCTCTTGATGCCATGAAGGCGTTTCTGAACGATGCTTCCGGCCGCTGGGCGTGGGATAAACAGTTGTACGGGCATGCTTTCGGCACGACGTCGGGAACCTACGCCGAGCTGGGCACAAAAGGCGAGGCCCGAAATAACCAGCATGAAACGCTGCTGGGCGTCTATCGCTCTCCAACGCCTCGTTATATCTGGTCTGCCGCGCTGACCGGCGCCATTGCCCCGAGCCTGCGTAATGATCCGGGCCGCCCGCTGCAGAGCCTGCCGGTTTATGGTGTACTGGCGCCAGATCTGCAGGACCGCTTCGAGCTCACTGAGCGTAACAACCTGCTGTACAGCGGCATTTCAACGTACACCGTCGCCGACGACGGAACGGTCAATGTGGAAAACATCATCACCACCTACCAGAAAAACAGTTACGGTGATGAAGACGACAGCTATCTGCAGGTGGAAACGTTGTTCAGCCTGATGTTTGTGACCCGCTATCTCCGTACAGCGGTGACCAGTAAGTTCGGGCGCATGAAACTGGCTGCTGACGGAACCCGTTTTGCGCCTGGACAGCCCATTGTGACACCCAACATCATCAAAGCTGACCAGATCGCTGAATACCAGACACTGGTGTTTAACGGTTACGCCCAGGATGCTGACGCGTTCGCGAAAAATATTATCGTTGAACAAAATGCGTCCAATCCGAACCGCGTTGACGTGCTGTGGTCGGGAACGCTCATCAATCAGCTGCGTATTTTTGCGCTGCTTAACCAGTTCCGCCTGCAGGCGCAGTCAACAGATACAGGAGCATAAATCATGGCTGATACCTCAAACCGCCTGGCCGGTACTGCCTACGTCACCGTGGACGGAGTATCAGTCATGGTGGAAGGTTCCTTTAAATACCAGCCGTCCACCGTTAACCGCTCGACGCTGACGGGTATGGATGGTGTGCATGGTTATAAGGAAAAACCGGTTGCCGGGTATATCTCAGCACGCCTGCGTGACAGCGGCGGCACCAGTGTCCGGGATTTTAACGGGCAGACCAACGTTAACGTGATCGCCGAACTGGCTAACGGGAAAACGATTATTGGTCGTGCGCTCTGGACGGTTAACGTTCAGGAAGTGGAAAGCGAAGATGCCGTGTTTGATGTTCGCTGGGAAGGCCGCGAAGTGACGGAGAATTAATCTATGGCTGAATTAGAACGTACGAAGACCATTATTCTGACCATTCCCCTGGAAGATACCGCACAAAAAATACGTTATGAGCAGCTGGAGCTGAAGGCACCCACGTTGACTCAGGTTGAGAAGTTCTACGAAAAACAGGAATCCTCCACCTCGATTGCTGCAATGCGCCTGCTGATCGCCCTGGTGACAGACACCCGGGAAAGCGTACTGGCACCGATGGACTATGTGGATTTTTGCAAATGTAAGGAGTATCTGCTCGGTTTTTTGAACTGGAAGCCCTGACCGCGTGGCAGGAGGTGGCGGCAGACGTCACCTTCTATTTCGGGTGGAGTGACGAACGGGCGTGGGGTATGACCCAGAAACGGCTGCTCTGGTGGGGGGCGCAGGCCAAACGAATTAATAAACTGAAGTCCGGAGATCAGGACGATGAGTAATGCATTCGATTTCGAGCTGATTGCGGACGACAGGGTCAGCGCCACCATTGATGAAATCAACGAGGCCATTAAAAACCTGCTCCCTCGCCTGGACGAGACGCAGGAAAAGCTTAACCTCGGTGGTGACGAGACAGTTGATAGCCTGGATGATGTCGGCGGCCGGCTGGATAAAATGGCCCGTAGTGCACGGGATAACGTCCAGTTCATCGGAGACATCATTCCTCCACTGAAGATCGTCGGTGAGCTGGCAGGAAAAATGGCTACCTTTGGCGCGGCCGGCGTTGTCGGATTCGGCATAAAAAAGGTTGCCGACGGTTTCAGGGACGCGGCAAAAGAGGCTTACAACCTCGAAACACACGCGCAGAACACCGCTATGAGCGTTAAAGATTTTACGACGCTTTCTGGCGCCTTGCGCATTCTCGGTACGGACAGTGAGACTGCTGCTGCGTCTATTGAGGGTATTTTCAACGCATTCAATGAGGCTGCCAGCGGTAAAAATGCCGGTGTCATGGCTGCCATGTCGCAAATCGGCGCTCAGATTGAGAAGAATAGCGACGGCTCAGTTAACCTCCTCAAAACGCTTGAATCTATCGCAAACATTTACCCAACTCTCCGCCCCGACCAGCAAAAGTCTTTTGCTGATGCGGTTGGGCTTACTCCAGATCTACTAACTCTAATGCGAGAGGGGACCAAATATGCAACGCTCCTGGCGAAGGCGGAGAAGTTTGGTCTGACCGTTGATCCCGGGCTGAATAAACAGCTTTCAGATGTCAACGTGACAATGAATGAACTGGGTGCTGCCTGGGATGGACTAATCAATAAGTCAGAAAAAAAAGTTCTGAAATTTGTTATGTCTGATGGTTCCGTTAAGAACGGGCTGGAAGGTGTTACGGATTTGCTCACCAACGGTGATTTGACTGCTTTATCCCACGCCGCTGGCTTTATCAACACGGATGAAGCTGAAAAGTTACGGCGCATTCAGGGCAACAAAGAGCTTTATAACAAACTCACTCGCCGGGAACGCGGGGCGGTCGATGCCGGGTTTATGACCGATGCCGTCCGTAAACGCTATGATGCAGAATATGGGGCGATGGATGCTGCAGAGCGTCTGCGTGGTGATATGTCGGTGATTGCGCCCCAAAAAATACCCGGCAATGAAAGAATACCTTATCGCCAGAACGACAATACCAGCCAGTATGACGATCTCCTCAGTGAGGCCGGCAGAAAATATGGCGTGGACCCGCGTCTGTTGAAAGCCATCATGAAGCAGGAATCCAGGGGTGATCCATATGCTATTAGTCGAGCCGATGCTCGGGGGCTTATGCAGATTATACCTTCTAATTTTAAGTCCACAGGCATCACAGACTGGACCGATCCCCGTCAGAACATTTTCGCTGGTGCGCAGATTATGGCGGAAAACATACGGAACGCGGGCGGCAACATTCCATTAGCGTTACGTTACTACAATGGTGGCTATGATCGGAGTCGCTGGGGGAGGGAGAACGCAGCGTATCCTGGTTCGGTTTTAGGGTATTACCAGCAGATAATCAACGGTGATAATCAGGAGAACATCAATCAGAGGTCAACCCCAAACATTATTCAACCCTCCTCAGGGACAGGTGCCGTATCTGTAAACGATATTACAAAATCGTTCAAGAGCGCTATGGAGGATAACAAGCTGAAGCTCGAAATCACTACGATTAATGAAAAAGGGGACCGAAAAGTGTTTGAAACTCAGAGCGGAGGTCGGATAACCTTACCCATGAATTACTAAAATACGCAATAAATCTGGGTGAATGCTAAATTTTGGTGAGGGAAGCATGAAGAAATCTCTTTGCTCATTAATCGCAATGGCTATAGGGCTCGTCCCTCCGGCCTTGCATGCAACTGACTATACAGACAGGGCAATGAAAGCCTTTAAGATCGGCGATTGGAATATTGTTGAGTTCGCGGCAGACAGGCAGATCATTTATAAGGTAGCGACAGAGGCACTCAATCAAAATCTCAAAGAAACATACCTAAGTTTTTATCTGACAACATCTGAAAAATGTAAACCCTCCTTAGCTGAAATGAGCATGCTTATGGGGGGATATAGTGAAAACCTCGCAAATGGTCACGTGCCCCTTTCTTATAAAATTCCAGGTCAAAAAGAGGACACTGAAGCAGTAGAAACTAAAATGCTTCAAGGTGAAGAGTTCGCTTTCTTTAAATTCCAGAAGTTGTCCTTGAATAAACTAGTGAATTCAGGAAGTCGAGGAAATCTCGCTATCTGGGTTCCAGCAAGCGGCAATGGGGAGGTGCGCGGTTCATCCAATATGTACTTTTCCCTTAATGGCCTAAGCCAGGCGTACTCTGCGGCCAAAAGTCTTTGTAGTGATAACCTGTAGATATCCACAATCAATGAACCCGCCAACCGGCGGGTTTTTTTATACCTGGAGTTCAAATGCCGATTATTCAGGATGCTATTTCTTCACTGATGGGCGGGGACGTCAGTGATGACTGGCAGAGCAAGCTGCAACCCTCCAGTTTCCGGGGTGTCCCGTTTGCCGTTGTTGCTGAGGAAGGCAGTCACGGTCGCCGCCAGGCTGTGCACGAATACCCTTATCGCGACACTGCCTGGATAGAGGATATGGGGCGCGGTGTCCGACGGATTGTTATTCGTGGCTTCCTCATTCAGGACAGCCAGATGTATGGCGGCGGGGATGTTATCACCCAGCGTCAGGCGCTCATCACCGCATGTGAGGAGAAGGGCACAGGCACGTTGATTCACCCGACCCTGGGTGAAATGACGGTGGCCATACCGGAAAACGGGCTTCGGCTTTCCGGTTCTGCAGATGCCGGCCGTGTTTTTGAATTCACGTTGATGGCGATCGAGTCAGGGCTAAAGGTTTTTGCGGTCACCGGCAGCAGTGCGGCAGGAAAATCTGTTCGCACAAATTACCTGAAGTTGGTCAGCACCACCGTATTAAGCACCATCGCACGGATTAAAGGTGAAATCCGTGGCGTGACGCAGGCGATAAAAACCATCAAGAACACGATCGCTTTCTGGACAAACATGGTGGACAGCACCACCAATGAAGTGACGAATGTCAGCAACGTTCTCAAATCAACGTTCGGTAATCAGCGCTACGGGCGCTATAGCAAGGGGGAGGTGGGTGGCAGTTCATCAGGTGTAAACGGTAGCGTCTCTGCCGATGACACCGATGATTTTGAATCACTTTCCGCGCAGGTATCTGCCAGCGCCATCATGGACCGTCAGGGGATTTTTGATACCGTCACCGGCCTTGATAGCTCTGCCACGGTTGATGAGTTTGTGCAACGTACCGCTGACGTTATCAACGCGATCCTCAACTGCACCGGCGGTGTGAATGAGCGGATAACTGCGCTGGAAAAGTTAGCCAACGCCACCAGTTCAGAATATCAGCAGTCGTCAGCAGGCGCGGATATAGCGGAAAGCGTCAATGTCCTGATTATTGTTCTGTGCAGCGGCGCAATGGCGGCAGCGGCCGCTGAATCAAACCCGACGAGTCGCAACGAGGCGGAGCAGATAACCCGCCGGGTGTCGGATCAACTGGATGCCGCTCTACTGGCGACAGGCGACCGCGCCGACGATGAACTCTACAGTTCATTGTTGCTGGTCAGGTCTTCATTTCTCGACACCATGTCTGCGCTTTCAGCCAGTTTAAGCGAGCTCATGCAGTTCAATTCTGCGCAACCACTCCCCGCGCTGACGCTGGCTAATCGTTTATATCAGGATGTCGGGCGCGCTGATGAGCTGATTCAGGAATCAGACGTACCGCACCCGGCGTTTATGCCTGTTTCGATGAAGGTGTTACGACAATGAGCGATGATCAGGATGTAGTAACGCTGACAGTCGGTGACAAAAAAATAGAGGGCTGGGATTCAGTCCGCGTAACGCGATCTGTTGAGCGCTTCCCGTCTGATTTTAGCCTGGGCCTTCTGGACTATTACCCGGGCACCCACGAAAAGCAGCTGGTGGTGGAGGGGGCGCCCTGTGAGGTCCATTTCGGTGAGGACCCGGTGATAACGGGTTATGTTGACAGTTGGGAGCCTGCGATAACACGAGCCCGGCATGAGGTCCAGGCGAACGGCCGCAGCAAATGTCAGGACCTGGTGGACTGTTCTGCCGAGTGGCCGAACAACGTTATTAACCGAAGTGATGCACTGAATATCGCTTCCCGCCTGGCCTCGTGGTACGGCATCAACGTGTCATGCGATGTTGACGATCTGGTCGACGTGCCTCAGTTCACGATTAACTGGGGCGAATCTCCGCAGGAGATCATCGAACGGGTGTCCCGGTGGTCCGCGCTACTCTATTACGATTTGCCCGACGGAAACCTGCTGCTTACGCGCACAGGAACCCGACGGGCAGCCAGTGGAGTGGCGGAAGGCGAGAACGTCGAACAGGCGTACTACCGCGCCGATATGTCGGAACGATTCTCTGACTATGTTGGGGTCTCGATGAGCGTTTCGCCGATCGCCGGATTTTCTCCGGATACGGCCTATGACTCGGTAACGCTGGCCACTGCCCGTGATCCTGAAGCGGCCAGTATGCGATACCGCAAACGCATCGTTATCGTTGAAAGCACGCTGATGGCGTCGAAGCAGGCGCAGCGCGCGATCGACTGGGAGATGAACCGCCGATACGGTCGCTCGAAGCAGTTAAGCGTCACGGTAGACAACTGGCGGGATAAGGCCGGGAAATTGTGGGAGCCAAATACGCTGATCCCGGTGAATCTCCCCACGCTCAGGCTACCGGATACTGAATTGCTGATCGCCGAAGTCACTTTTATGCGGGACAGCGATGGTACGCATGCCCGGTTGACGCTGATGCCACCAGAGGCGTTTGCAGTGCAACCCTATGCGTTTTACCAGCAGATAGCAGGATTCAGCCAATGAACCAGTTTCGACATATTGCAAACCGTATTGCCAGCATGCTGGGCGTGGGGCGAGTCACTGCGATGCAGGACACTGGTGGGACCCAGTCAGTGCAGTACCAGACCCCGCTTGAGGTCGCCAGCGCACATAGACTGGCCGAGTTTGGCTTTTCTTCCGGGCTTCCCGTTGGTACTGATGTCGTGCTGGCGTTCCTGGGCGGTGATCGTTCGAATCCGGTAGTCATCGCGACCAACCATCAGGGATACCGCCATTCAGATCTGAGCCCCGGTGAAACGGTAATGTACAACCAGTGGGGGCTGTACATCCAGTTGACGGAGGACGGTATCAGCATTGACGCGAAAGGTCAGGACGTCACTGTCAATAACGCAAAAAATCTGACAGCTACCGCGACAGAACAGGTGAAACTCATTACGCCTAAATTACTGGTTACCGGTGATGTTATCGATAACTGCGAAACCAACGACAAAACGCTGAAACAGCTGCGGGACGCATATAACGATCACGACCACGAAGTTAAAGGGGTTGAACAAGGCAACGACGCCGTAACCAGCGAGAAACCGGGGGAGCAGGTATGAGTGATATTTCATCATTCTGGAATGTCGATGCGCTTCGTGCTGACTGGCGTACCGATTTCGGCGCGCTGGAAACCGGCAACGACCTGCAAACTGCAATCATCCTCAGTCTGTTCACTGATCGCCTTGCCCGCCGGGACGACGCTTATGACGGTAGCGATCGCCGTGGCTGGTGGGGGGATTCAGACGCCGATAAGCAACTGGGTAGCAGGCTGTGGTTGCTGCGCCGCGAAAAACTGACGACCAATGTTGCCATAAGGGCAGAAGAGTACGCTAAAGAGGCCCTTGACTGGCTGAAAGGCGATGGTGTCGTCAGTGATATCAGTTGCACAACGCAGATTGTCATGCCGAACAGGCTCAACCTGATTATTCGTTATCTGCCGCCGGATGGAGACTGGCAGGAGAGCGCATTTTTCTGGATCTGGGAGCAAATAAATAATGCCGTTTAAACGAAAAACGCTGAGTGAACTGCGCGAAGAAAACCGGCAGTTTATGCAGGCAGAACTAAAAAATGTTGGTGCCTTGCTTCGCTTCGGAAACCTGAAGGTTCTGGCTGATATGGATGCCGGTATGGCCCACCTGCACTATGCCTACCTGGATTATATTGCACTTCAGACAAACCCTTTTACGGCAACGGATGAATGGTTGGCGGGATGGATGGCGCTGAAGCAGACATACCGCAAAGCCGCCACAGCTTCACAGTCGTCGTCGGTAGAGGCCACAGGAACTTCGGGGGCGAGACTTCCTGCAGGAACGGTTCTTAATCGGTCTGATGGATATCAGTATGTTACTGATGCCGAACTGATTATTGGTGCAGGCAAAAAAGGTACGACAACGATCACTGCCATTTTGCCTGACCTGACTGATGACTCAACTGGTGGTGGAAGTAATGGCAACGCTGATGCAGGCACAATCCTCACTCTTGATGCGAATGTATCCGGCGTAGACAACTCACTAACGTTGGTTGACCCGGCAACCGGTGGTGCTGACATAGAAGGTGTTGAGGACTTCAGGCAGCGCGGGCTGTTGGCGTACCAAAATCCACCACAGGGGGGGAGTGACGCCGATTATAAAAAATGGGCGCTGGCAGTTTCTGGCGTGACCCGTGCATGGATAAAACGCCGGGGAATGGGGGTGGGGAGTGTTGTTATTTACATTATGTGCGATGGAAATGATACGACAAATAACGGATTTCCCACAGGGACCGATGGTGTTTCTTCTCTGGAAGACTGGGGCGCGATAAAAGCGACAGGAGACCAGAGGAGGGTGGCGGATTATATTTATCCGCTCCAGGCGGATACTGCGATCATCTATGTTTGTTCACCAATAAAAAAAATAGTCGATCTCACTATTTCAGGAATCCCTGACGCCAGCAGCGAAACTATCCAGGCAATAACAGACGCTATCAATTTACTGTTTTTTGATAACGGCAATCCGGATGGATCAGGGAAGATTTATTTATCCGATGTTAATGGCGTGCTGAGTCAGGTAGAAGGTTCAACCGGATATGTACTTGAATCCCCAACGCAGAATATTGTTCTGGATACGGGGGAGTTGCCATTACTGGGTGAGGTTAACTTTACATGAGCCTGTACTCCGTAGACGATTATACGCGCGCATTAAGTGCATTGTTGCCAGCCGGTCTCGCATGGTCACGTGATGTTAAAAGTACTCAGCATGCGACACTCAGGGCGCTGGGAGGTTCATTCGCTCGTTCTGACACCGATTCGCAGGCGCTGCTGAGTAGTGGCTTCCCCTCAACTGCATTGATGATGCTTTCTGAGTGGGAAAATACGCTTGGCCTTCCCGATGATTGCGCCATTGGTGAGATTGGAAGTATCAGCGAACGGCAGCGGGCCATTGTTTCAAAGCTTATCAGTACCGGCGGTCTGAATCGTGCTTATTACATCACTGTGGCTGCCGCCCTGGGCTATGAAATCACCATAAACCAGTTCCGGCCTGCGATGTGCGGGATGTCTGTCTGTGATGAGCCGATAAATGGTGAGGAATGGCCGTTTACCTGGCAGATTAACGTTCCTGATTCATCGGTAAGATATTCATATGCGGGCACTACCTTTTGCGGTGATGCGATGGCGTCATGGGGGGACAAGCAATTTGAGTGCTCGATAACGAAAATAGCACCGTCTCATATTAATATTATTTTCGCGTATGGATTGGATGCTGAGCTGAATACTCCGGAATATCGCATGATATTTGATATTGCCATGAACAGAGAGTGGCCTGAATATCATGTTTTCTGATTAACTCCACTGAAATAATGAATTTAAATGTAGATATTCTAATTTACAGGTATCCCCATGCTAAAAATAAGTGACGTAGAACCTCTCACTGCCCTTGATGGACTTTTTACTAATGGGAAAGTAGCAAGCGGTATTGCACCAACAAGACTGGTGGCTGAGTGGTTTAATGCAATTCAAACTGAGCTGGTAAATGTAGTCGAGGGGTTTGGCGTTACATTAAATCCAGATGATTCTACTCAGATTTTACAGATATTAAAAACGATATCGTTCGCAACTATACCCACGGGTACTCCTATTCCCTGGCCATCTGATACCTTGCCTGCCACCGGCAATTTCGCATTTATGCAAGGACAGACATTCACCCTTACGGCATACCCGTTACTGGCTGCAGCGTACCCGTCAGGTGTCATTCCAGATATGCGAAACTGGACCATCAAAGGGAAGCCGGCCACCGGGCGTGCGGTGCTGTCTCAGGAGCAAGACGGTGTTAAATCCCACTCACACACAGCGTCGGCCACATCGACCGATCTCGGTACCAAAACGACGAGCAGCAACGGGGACCACACCCACACGTGGGGATCGGCAATGCAGAAGCAGGGCGGAAGCGATCAGGAGGTTGGTAGCAATGGTGGGAGCACCTTTGGCACAACATCCACTGCAGGGGCGCACATACACTCCGTCGTTATTGGGGCCCACTCACACACAATCACGGTTGATGCCGCGGGTAATGCAGAAAACACCGTTAAAAACATCGCATTTAACTACATCGTGAGGCTCGCATAATGGTTTTTGAAATGTCTGACAAAACTCAGGTGGTAACCGTTTATCATATCAGCGACGATACGGGGGAGTTAGTGGGCGTTGAAGAATTGTCGATCCCGCCTCACACTGGCTTGCCTGCCTGCAGCACTCAAAGTTCACCACCCGAAATAGCCTCCGGAGAAACAGCGGTTTTCAATACCGCTGCGGGCCAGTGGTCCCTTATCGAGGACCATCGCGGGCAGATCGTGTACAGCACTGCATCTGGCGAGCCTGTTGAGATTTCAGCACTCGGGAGGTTACCTGAAGGGGTAACGACGAAAGCCCCTACTGGCAGCTATCAAAAATGGGGTGGTGCTAACTGGGTAAACGACCCGGAAGCTAAACACAAGGCCGAAGTAAGTAGCGCTACTGAGCTGTTAACCGAATTAATGCGTGAGGCAAACATAAAATTAGCCACTCTAAACGATGCTGTAGAACTTGGTATCCAGACCGACGAAGAAGTCACACAGTTGACTGAGTGGAAAAAATACCGCGTTGCTTTGAGCCGCATTGATACAGCTACCGCACCTGATATCGACTGGCCTGAAATTCCTGCCTGATCTGTCCCTGAGGTAAAATTATTATGCCATTTTATTTAACGGGCAACCCTGTCCCGTCGGAAAGTGTGCTCGACATTCGCGACAATTCACAGAATTTAGATCTGGCTCTCAACGACATTACATCCATTCTCTGGGCTGATCGTCTAGGGCGCAGTCGGATGACATGGTATGGCATAGAGTCTAGTTTCTCGGCAAAGCTCATCGATTTTGAGTCTCGTTTTTCCGAGAAGACGGCAGAGCAGGAAGCGATTTTTCTGAATCACATGGCAAGCCAGGAAGGTCGGTTTACCTCCCAACTGTCCGATCAGGATATGCGCTTCGATACGTTCATCGCTTCTTCTGGCTATGACATTGTTGGCGATTACACTGTGGGGAGCATTCCGGGGGGGGACCCTCTGACCATCAACGAATATAACCAGCTTATTCGTTATAACAACGAACTCTACAAACTCACGGCGGCGACGGATATCCCGTTCACTGCGTCGGGTAAAACAGACGAGACCTGGACAGCAACTGACTCTGCGCATTTTGTCTCTGTCGGTGATGCTGCTCTTCGCCAAAACCTGGGTTCAGGCGAAGGTCAGTTATTGATTGGTGCACCAGGGTTTATCGAAGAATTACGACAGGTTGAATTGTCTATTCTCGACAGCATTAAAACTGACGGCGCAATTACGTCCTTTGATGGAGGAATGGCAGACTGGATATTTGATGCTTCAAATTTAAGTAATGAGGTAATCAAATATCCCCGGCTATTTATTGCACCAGACAGAGATCCCACCGGTGCATCGGGTGCCTGGCGACTGAACGTCGGGGATATTATTAACGCTGTGCAATATGGCCTGGGCCTGACTGATGACCTCGCATACAATCGCGACGTTATTCAGCAACTGGCATACTGGAATAACGGGAAGCGTTTAATTATCCTGCCCCCCTTAACTATACGCACACTCCCGATACTGATTCAGGGGGTTGACCCGAAGATGATAGGGACGTTTGGCGCAACCGCTGGTGCGACCGGGGGTAACGGAACATGCCTGGCTATCTACGATAACGATCAGTACACCCTGGATGAAGACGGTGACCGCGTATATCAGTCTTTTTTTAAAGTCACCTCCGCCACCGCGACGGGTAAAAGTCGTGTTACGGGGCTTTTCCTCAAATATATCAAGCTCGTCTCTCTCGACTTCTACGCTAATCCGAACCGGGGTGAGTTTACCGAACGTTCAAAGCGAACCGGCTTTGAGCTCGAATACAGTGGCGGTCAGGTAGACATCAAAGGGCTGGTGACTTTTGGTTTCGAACGGTCATTTATCGGTAATGAGCTATGGGACGGAAGCGTTTTTAACTGCCGGGTTATGTATGGCTCTAATGCGGATGGAACTGTTCCGGCGGTGACCTTCGGGTCAACGGGTACTGACAACAGTAATAACCTCAGCGTGGGCCATTTCCATATTGAGTTCAGCCCGTACTCTGTCGACTTTGGTTTTTGCGAGCATATTACGTTTGATAACTTCAAGGTTGAGTCACATCGAAAAGAAGACGCCGAGCACTATGTTGTCACTATCCGCTCTGAATCCACCAAACTCCGGCTTCAGGGAATGTTTGTGACTAACCCCAGCACGCTTCATTACTTTATGCAGGATCTGGGTCGCTATACCGAAATCGACGGGTGGTGTGCTGGCGGGACGCCTAATAAAGACGATAAATATGCCGGTGTTCGCTGGTATTACGGGATGAACATCACCAACCTGTACCGCAAGAGAATATACATGAGCTTTGATAACTGCCTGCCTTCGGATGCAGCGAACGGCAGTGCGGATTACCCGGTTTATTTCGGTCATTACACTGAGTTTAAAGGACGCGCATCGGCGGCTGCTTCGGGGGTTACCACTCAGGGAACCTTTACCAGTAAAAACAGCGGGCTCATCAGTGCCGGATATTCCTGCGATATTGATATCTTCTATAACTTCAATTCGTCAGTGGAAAAAGAAGCCGGGCCGTTGGTCTATTTCAGGAATAAAAAATCAAAACTGAAAGGCGCCAAGACTGTAGAAGGCGGGACCGCCCCATTCAGACTTGTCGGGGGCGATATGGATAATGCCGCTGATACACTCGGCACTGAATGGGGGAATTCGGCAGCAGGCATTGTTTACTGCTACGGAAAAAAGACCATGTATTTAACGGCGGCGGGCAATGTGACGCAGCTAATTGGTATGGCGGGGCAGACCATTGTGCTTAAAGCTAACGTCACAGGATGCATTCTGGTTAACTCATCACTGCTTGTCACCTCAACGGGTGCCAATATCAACATGGTGGCGGGTAAGTATTACCAGTTCGTTATTGAGAGCGGCAATAAAGCGGTACAAATATAAGAGGTGAAATGATGTCATTTACCATTACCCGTAAATTAACTGTTCGTCGACATTTCCCGGCGCTTGGCGTCGAAATGCCGGGGGAAGAAATTGAAACGGACGTAACCTATACCGCCGTATCATTAACCATTAACGGAGATTGTACAGCAGATGCACAGTTTCAGATTGCGGTAGACGGGTGCTATATCCGGGGGAGCCGGGATTATCATTTTGATTATCCCGGCGAAGGGAACCCGCTGGCCGCAGCGGAGGAGGCATTGAAAGCCGAACTGGAAGCAAAGGAAACCGAAGTACTGAGCGAATAAAACTGACCCTGCCCGCCATTACTGGCGGGTTGCCTTATCACCCGGCCCTTCCTTTGCCGCCTTATTCTCTTCCTTCCTGATCAGCATCATCGCCAGCTTTGCTTCGGCAAGTTGGTTATCGTTTGCCGATTTATCCCGGGACAGGATTTGCATATGCGCATTGAGCAACGCCTCACGTGTTGTACACAGCTCGATTTCCAGTTCAACTTCGCGCTTGCTTTTTTTCATCAGATCTTCTTTAGTCGCCATTTTTATTCACCATAGAATTTAGTCAGGAACGCTTCGGCCTCGGAAACGAGGTCATCTTCATCAGCAAAGGCAAACTGTTCCGTTGATTCTAAGTACACATCACTATCAATATCAAATTTCACGGAAAAAGTTACCGCTGCTGTGTTTTTTTCATAATCCACTATTTCAGTTTTAAGAACTTCAATGTTAAGCACCGCATCGATGAATGATGAATAAGCAGGGCATATGCCCACGTAGTGGGTGTGTTTTTCTACTTTCTTTGAAACCTGAAGAGACATGTTTAATCCTCATTTATAGTTATTTAACGGAAACCAACGAGACCCGTCGCAATAAAACGTTACTGCATTTTTCACCGGAATAACAAATGAACTGGCTCCATCTTCGAATGGACCTGTCAGGGTCAATGCCTGCAATGAGCTCCGGTTTTTGATGGTTAGTGTGTGCCCCGAGTGCATGCCCGGCATTGATACGGTATTATTTGTTTCGTCAGGAGCAACGAAAGTTATACTGGCGAAAGAGCTGATCTCTGATCCAGTGGGAGTGGTTGTCGCATAAAGCTTTAATCGTTGCCAGGTGCCGGTGGGTCCCATCCCTGTCTGAAAACCATTATCATTATCTAAAACCCGTAACGAGTAGTTAGCAGAATTTTTTGCCGTAATGCCGTATGCATTATTCCAGGCATAAAAACCACTTGTTGATGATGTGTCATAGAAACCATAAACAAGGTTTCCGGCTTCCGGTGTGTTGGCAAAACCGTACATATTATGCGTGTAGTTCCTGAATCCAAACACACACGCACCACGAACCTGAACGCCCTGGCCGACATTGTATGCGCCATTGCTGACCACGTCTAATCCGTAACCCTGCCCCGCGGCCAGTGCTTTATTATTTCTCGTGTTTAATTCGATGCCTACCAGCGAATTAGAGTCCGAGTCCTCATTCAGGCTTGATATAATATTTGCGCCCCATGTTTTATTATTTGGCACTAATTTTATCAACGAGCCGTTCGCAGGAGTGCCGGTTGTCCCTTTCCCACCAACTTTGTACCACGCGTCTTCTATATAAATTGTGTTACCAGCAATACCAAGAACAAATGCTGACCAGGTGGCAGAATCATATGTAACGTTAATGATTTGTTTAACTCTGATTTTAGAAATAATATCGGAAGTTAAATCAGAACATGTTACTGATTCTGCCGTAAAAATCGTATTTGACGTGGTAAATAAAACCGGCTGACCCACGTGGTGAACGTAGAGCGAGGCCGTGCCCCGCTCTGAATTATTCGCCAATGCCGCAGAGTTAGAGAACCCACCAATGCTAGACTGAGGTTCCGAGTCATGAGGGTCCATCATATTTCTGATAGAGACAACCGGGAATCTGTCATATGGGCCATCACAGTATTTGAAAATCTTCAGTCCCATCCCTGGAAACATCATTTGGTCGTATCCGAGATAGGGAATTCTCAGCTCTGTTGCCCGAGCCCTGGCTAACGTTTCGTATGATGTCAGGTCGAAAGCATCCCGGCTTCCGCCAAAATCCATGATGCTCATTGACTCACTGTTTTTCGACTGTTGAGTCCTCGCGACCGCTCCTTCAAATGTCTGTTTAAAGGCCAGGAGCCATGAACCCATACCCTCTTCGCCTGAACCCAGGTTTACGCGAATAACCCCACCAATTTACAATCAGCTTTTTCAAAGGGTTGCATAATGCTGATTGGCTACGCACGGGTATCTACCGGTGACCAAAACCTCGATTTACAGAAAAACGCGCTGATCCGCGCAGAATGTGAGCTGATTTTTGAAGATACAGCCAGTGGGAAGAACGCCAAACGGCCTGGATTGAGAAAGGCTATTCGCCGTCTTCGCCCTGGTGATTCGCTGGTGGTCTGGAAACTGGATCGACTGGGGCGCAGCGTACGCGATTTGATAACGTTGGTGTCGGAGCTGCAGGAGAGGGGCATACATTTTCGCAGCCTGACAGATAGCATCGATACCAGTACGGCCGCTGGCCGCTTTTTCTTTCACGTCATGAGCGCGCTCGCGGAAATGGAAAGAGAGCTGATCGTGGAGCGAACACGGGCAGGTTTAGCCGCGGCAAGAGAGCAGGGGCGTATCGGCGGCCGCAGGCGTGTTATGACTCCTGATGTCATAGAGCGGGCTCATCGGATGATGGATAACGGCGCCACCCGGCAGCAGGTGGCTGATGTGACAGGCGTGGACGTGAAAACAATCTACAAGTACCTCCCGGCGACTTGAAGACAAAGATTTCACTACTTTTCCTGATATGTTACGTTTGGCTTAATCAATTCATTCAGCTTTGAAAACAGTTTGGTTTTTTCGTGAACGGTAAGAAAACAATAAGTTTTGAGCAATTTTTAACTATTAACAGCAATCTTGTTTCCATCTCAGATACATGGGCTGACTTGTGGGCGTTAATTTTTCACACGGGTTTAAGCGCTGGAAGGCTGCTGAGTATTCGATATGATGATATTGATGGTGGCTTGATACTGATACGAAAACAGGGTCACCTGAAGGAGCTACGTGTTGAATCAACCCCTCCAGTGGAGGCGATGATTGCTCGTAGAAGAGAACGCTATCCAGAAGATGTTTTTTTATTTCAGAGTCATTCTAACCGTGTGAAGTACCAACGCCGGCCGGTCACTATAATTGCTTTCAACGCCGCTTTACGTCTCGCCGCTAGATCATTACCAGACGTTAAAGTAAGTAGTCGTAGCGCGAGAAACATACCGGACTAACCGCCTGTCCAGTAGCGTGTGGCCGATGCGATCGGTGTGGGGGTAAGACTATTTTCAAATATTTGCCGGTACAATACGGCGGTAAAAAATCCCCTTGAGCAGGCACACTCAAGGGGGAAATACTACATAACATCATTGCTGTGTGCGTCTTTGCGCTCGTCTATCTTCCAAGAATATGCCTAAAGCTTCCAGATATTTCTGGTCTGAGCAGTTAAAACATTGTGTTGCTGGCCGATGTGATAGGAGGGGGGTGAAGACGATTTATAAATATTTCCCTGCTCAATGTAGTCAGTCGAATTGAGGCATCAATGCGTTACGTCAGCGCCGATCATTGGTAGCCACTGCCAATATTGATCTGCTGCACACATGCGTTTACTGTATTTATATACAGTAAATTTGACAGGGGGAAGTATGCCGCGTTTATACGAAATCGAGACGGCCTGCCGTAACGCAATAGATATCCTGCCTAACGGAAAGCGCATCCTCACCACCAGGCGATTTCTGCAGGAACTGGAGAGATATAACTGGCACTGGTCGCCACGGCAGGCTAACCAGTGGATAGAAGGCTACGTGACAACATTCCGCGATGTCTCAACTCAGGAAGGTGACGATCGCACGTACCAGCTTTACAACCCAAATGGAGGGCTGTAATCGTGGGCTTCCCCTCTCCAGCAACGGACTACACCGAACAGCGATTGTTTGTTAATTCGATATGCAATGTCGGGCCAAATACGATTCTCTTCGAGCGGTCGGGTGGTTACGTTGTGTCTGGATATCTCCCTTAAGGCAAAGCAGGGCAGTCAGGTTCTTATCCAGCATGGCGGCGGGGCGGAACTCGCCACGCTTAGAGGAAAGTCGCTGATTACCGAGGATGGCGAAGCGATCGAAGGTGAGGCCCCGGACGATGTCACTGTTATCGGCGTCGTGACGTTTACTATCTGCGATGTTCGCGGGGACAACACCGTTGTTTAGTTGCTGTTGGTTGTACCGGCGGTGGTGGCGCTGATAGCATCATGGTGTTTGAAGAGCTGGCGAAATGGCTTACTCACCTGCGCGACCATCGATGAAATCAGTCCATAACTTCATTATCATCCCTGATGGGCTTTTTGAGAGCAGAGGCTGGCAATTTTGGGGCAGATTTTGGGGCAAATCGGCGTTTGGGGCATGATTTGGGGCAACCAAATGTCCGCATTTGTCCGCATTTGTCTTGCCATAAATTTTTGTATCTTATTGAAATGTGGCTATATCATTGATTTTTGAACGGTAAGTTTTTTCTTGCCATAATAAAGTTAATATATAGGCAATCGCGATCAAAAAAATTGCTCTGTTTTCAGCAAGACGCGAGGTTATTGCGTAAACTTTAAAAACTTTACCAACTCGCTGTTTCTTTAAGGTCATTTGTACGCTTTACTCACCGGCTGCTGCTGCGCCGATAGAGTGCTGCGGCATATTTTGTTTGGAAAGGATACTTGGGTGGCTCTTATGACGCATGATGCTTTTTCCCTTCGCGGCCTCGCGGCAGGCTGCGCTCTTCTCGTTCTCGTTGCACCTGCGGTACAGGCTGCAGACCAACTCCCCGACGCCCCGTCGATTGATGCGCGAGCCTGGGTCCTGATGGACTACGCCAGCGGCAAGGTGCTCAGCGAAGGCAATGCCGATGAAAAACTCGATCCGGCAAGCCTGACCAAAATTATGACCAGCTATGTCGTCGGGCAGGCGCTGAAAGCGGGCAAGATTAAATCTACCGATATGGTGACCGTCGGCCGCGATGCCTGGGCCACCGGTAACCCGGCGCTGCGCGGCTCGTCGGTGATGTTCCTCAAGCCGGGTATGCAGGTCTCGGTTGAGGACCTCAATAAAGGCGTCATCATTCAGTCCGGCAACGATGCCAGCATCGCGATTGCTGACTACGTCGCGGGCAGCCAGGACGCGTTTGTTAGCCTGATGAACGGCTATGCGCAAAAAATGGGCCTGACCAATACCACCTTTATGACCGTCCACGGCCTTGATGCGCCGGGCCAGTTCAGTACCGCCCGCGATATGGCGCTGCTGACCAAAGCGATGATCCACGACGTGCCGGAAGAGTACGCCATCCATAAAGAGAAAGAGTTTACCTTCAATAAGATTCGCCAGCCGAACCGCAACCGCCTGCTGTGGAACGCCAGCCTCAACGCCGACGGCGTGAAAACCGGCACCACCGCCGGCGCGGGCTATAACCTGGTCTCCTCGGCAAAGCAGGGCGATATGCGCCTGATTGCCGTAGTGCTGGGGACCAAAACCGACCGTATTCGCTTCAACGAGTCAGAAAAGCTGCTGACCTGGGGCTTCCGCTTCTATGAAACCGTGACGCCAATTAAGCCGGACGCCACCTTTATCACCCAGCGCGTGTGGTTTGGCGACAGCAGCGAAGCGAAGCTCGGCGCGGGTGAAGCCGGCTCGATTACCATTCCGCGCGGCCAGATGAAGAACCTGAAGGCCAGCTATGCCCTGAAGGATACGCAGCTGACGGCGCCGCTGACCAAAGGGCAGGTGGTAGGGACTATCGACTTTAAGCTCAATGACAAAACCATTGAGCAGCGCCCGCTTATCGTGATGGAAGCGGTCAACGAAGGCGGCTTCTTTAGCCGAATGATGGACTTCGTGCTGATGAAACTGCACGGCTGGTTCGGCGGCTGGTTCTCGTAATCCGCCGGTCGCGCCCTGCGGGGCGCGATCAGTACAGCAGTGAAATCTGTTTTTGCTTCGCCAGCGCCAGCAGGTCGTCGTCCGGACAGACGTCGCTGGCAATCACGTCAAAACGCGATAAATCGCCCATCCTCGCCGGCCTGACCTTACCGAATTTGCTGTGATCCACCACCAGCACGTGGTAGCGCGCGCTGCTCATCGCCCAGTGCTTAACCGGCAGCTCCTCGAGGTTGTAGCAGGTCGCTCCCTGCTCGCAGTCAATTCCCGCCGCCGAGTAGAAGGCGATGTCCGGGCACAGATGGCTCAGGGTATCCTGCAGGCTCAGCGGTTTAAAAATCGCGTTGCTGGCGTGAAACTCTCCGCCGCAGAGGATGGCCCGACAGTGGGGCTTTTCCTGCAGCGCAAGAAAGGTATTCAGCGAATAGCAGACGCCGGTAAACGGCAGGGCGTTATCAATCGCGTCAATGATCCACGGCGTGGTGGTCCCGCAGTCAAAAAAGGCCATCTGGTGGGCTTCAAGCAGGCCAGCTGCGTGGCGGGCGGCGCGGCGTTTTTCATCCACCAGGCGCGTCTTCTGATCGCTAAGCAGGTAGTGCGTGGCGCTGCGCGGCTCGAGGACGATGTAACCGCCCAGCAGGACAACGGGGCCATTATGGCCGTTCAGGTCGCGACGGATGGTCATTTCAGAAACGCCAAGCAGCGCTGCGGCTTCTTTTAAGTGAAGCTTATCGCTGCGCTTGAGTGCCTGAATAAGCTGGCTGATGCGTTCATCACGACGTGTTTCCATAATCCCTCTAAGCTGAAATCGCCCTGCGTTGGCAGGGCGTCAGTGGGCAATTTTACCTGCCGGAAGGGGGTTAGTCACGCGTCTACAATTCGCGCCGAACGAGGGGCCGCCCGGCGCGGGCTATTCGCGGACCCAGCCTTTGCGGATTGGCAGGGAGAAACAGAGGCGGTACAGGCGCTGCAGGTATTGATAGAGCGGACGGCCGCCGCTGTGCCACAGCAGCTGCGCGGCCAGGCAGCCGCACATGGCGGTCAGCAGGCCGCCGAGCATGTCCAGCGGCCAGTGCACGCCGAGATAGACCCGAGACCAGGCGATAGCCGCCGCCGCGGCCAGCAGCGCGACCCCGGAGCCCAGCCGATGCCAGAATAAGAAGGCCAGCGCGAAGGTAAAGCTGATGGTGCCGTGGTTGCTTGGGAACGAGTTATTCGGCGAATGGTGCAGGAACTGATAGCCGACGTCGGCGGCAAAGGGGCGCTCGTGGGGGAAGAGAAGGCCGAATATCCACGACAGCGCCAGGCTTATTGCCAGGGCCAGCATCACCTTAAATACCAGCTGGCGCCGGTTCGGTCTCCACAGCCACAGCGCGGCCGTCAGTAGAGGAACAATCAAAATCAAATCTTTGGCGATCAGGGTGGCCAGCGTAATTGCCCACGAAGGTGAGGCGGGCGTGGCGTTGATCGCGGCGAACAGCGCGTAGTTGATATTTTCCAGCATTCTTTCAGGCTCTTGGGGTCCGATAACAATAAGCCGCCCACCTTATGAGACGGTGGCGATGAGATAAAGCAGTATTGTCTTAATTATCAGCTTGTTATGATTATTTTTTGGACTGGCGACTTTGCTAACACGCCGGCTGCAATGAGTATAAGGCCTGTAACCTAATTGAAATATAAACGAAATATAGACAGGGATAATAAAAATTGCGCGGGGCGGGGGACAGAAGAAAGGTTGTGCTATTTTTTTAACTGTCACTCACAATTCACTATCTCCCCGACAAGACTTTCATTAAACTTTGCGCGATTTTTTATAAATAAGAGATTTCATGCAGAATTATTCGCTTTCAGGCAAACGCCTCGGACGGCAGGCGCTACTTTTCCCGCTGTGCCTGGTTTTATACGAATTCTCCACCTATATCGCCAACGATATGATCCAGCCGGGCATGCTCTCGGTGGTCGCCGAGTTTCAGGTCGGTAATGAGTGGGTTCCAACGTCCATGACCGCCTACCTTGCGGGTGGGATGTTTTTACAGTGGCTGCTCGGCCCGCTGTCGGACCGTATTGGTCGCCGCCCGGTCATGCTGACCGGCGTCGTGTGGTTTATCGTCACCTGCCTGGCGACGCTGCTGGCCCAGTCCATCGAGCAGTTCACGCTGCTGCGTTTTTTACAGGGCATCAGCCTCTGCTTTATCGGAGCGGTTGGCTACGCGGCGATTCAGGAGTCGTTTGATGAGGCGATGTGTATCAAAATCACCGCCCTGATGGCTAACGTCGCGCTGATTGCGCCGCTGCTCGGGCCGCTGGTCGGCGCGGCATGGGTCCACATCCTGCCGTGGGAAATGATGTTCGTGCTGTTTGCCGTGCTGGCGGCCATCGCCTTCTTCGGGCTGCAGCGGGCGATGCCGGAAACCGCCACCCGCATTGGTGAGAAGCTGTCGATGAAAGAGCTGGGCCGCGACTACGGCCTGGTGCTGAAGAACCTGCGCTTTGTCGCCGGGGCGCTGGCCACCGGTTTTGTCAGCCTGCCGCTGCTGGCATGGATTGCCCAGTCGCCGGTCATTATTATCAGCGGTGAGCAGGCGACCAGCTATGAGTACGGCCTGCTGCAGGTGCCTATCTTTGGCGCGCTGATTGCCGGTAATCTGGTGCTGGCGCGGCTGACCTCCCGCCGCACGGTGCGCTCGCTGATTATCCTCGGCGGCTGGCCGATTATGTTTGGCCTGCTGCTCTCCGCGGTGGCGACGGTGGTGTCGACCCACGCCTATCTGTGGATGACCGCCGGGCTGAGCGTCTACGCCTTCGGAATTGGTCTGGCTAACGCCGGCCTGGTTCGCCTGACGCTGTTTGCCAGCGATATGAGCAAAGGGACGGTGTCGGCGGCGATGGGGATGCTGCAAATGCTGATTTTCACCGTCGGGATTGAAGTCAGCAAACATGCCTATGAGCTGGGGGGCAGCGGAATATTCAGCCTGTTCAACCTGCTAAGCGGCGTGCTGTGGCTGGCGATGATTATCTATTTCCTGCACGATAAAAGCGTCGGCAGCGGCCACGATCCGCAGTAGCGCATGCTAATAACCCCGGGTGCGGCGCGACGCCTCACCCGGGAGCGCATCAGGCGAACGGCGCTTCGCGATTCAGCACCTTATCGATAATATGCAGCACCCCTTCCTCATTGTTATGCGGCGCATCGTAACCGGCGACGGCTTTTACCGGCGCGGCGGCGTTGGCCATGGCGTAGCCGAATCCGGCGTGTTGCAGCATTTCAATATCGTTCCCGCTGTCGCCAAAGGCGACGACCTGATGATTTTCAATCCCCCAGCGTTCCTGCAGGATGCGCAGGCCGTTGGCCTTGTGCACGCCGGGCATAATCAGGTCAATGCTGCCGTAGCCGGTGGCGACGGCGTTGACCATCTCGCCGAGCGCCGCATGCAGCTTTGGCTGCATCTCGGGGATCAGATTATCGGGCACGTTAAGGCCAAACTTAAGGATCGCATCGTCGAGGTTATTGAAGTCATCCACCAGCTCAAGGCGGTGATAATACTTTGCCGCGACCGCTTTTAGCTCATCGTTGTATCGGTTGAGCGTGTAGGCGCTGCGCTTGCCGCAGGCGATAATTTCAATTTCCGGCAGCGTCTGCAGAAAGTCGATGACCGCGTGAAAGTGATCTTTCGGCATCTGGCAGTTGAATACGTCATCTCCGGCGTTGACCACCCAGCCGCCGTTTTCGGCGACGAAGGCAATCTCATCCGCCACTTCGGGGAAAAACGAAATCAGCTGGTAGTACTGGTTGCCGCTGGCGACAACGAAGCGGATATCCTGCTCGCGCATCCGCCGATACTGGCTGAGGAAGCGCTGGCGATTATAGGTTTTGGCATCGCTTAAAAAGGTACCGTCCATATCTACCGCAATCAGTTTGATGCTCATTAGCTGTTCTCCATGACAGGTTCAGGCTGCGGCTTAGCCACCGCACGAGCGACCAGCGCCGCCACCATGACCAGCCCCAGCACCACCATCATGGCGCTGCGCAGGCCGAAATGTTCGCCGAGGAAGCCCAGCAGCGGCGGCCCGACGAGGAAGGCGAGGTAGCCGGTGATGGCCACTACGCTGACGCGCTTCGGCGCATCCGGCCCGGTGTCGCTGGCCGCCGAAATGGTCAGCGGGAAACCGAGCGAAGCGCCAAGCCCCCAGAGCAGCACGGAGATCCCAGCGACCCATGGGTTATCAACAAAAATAATCAGACCAATACCCAGCGCGCCCATTACCGCGCTGGCGCGCACCACCGTTACCCGGCTGTAGCGGTCAATGAACCAGCCGCCGGTAAAGCGGCCAACGGTCATGCCGAGGGTGAATCCGGCGTAAATTAAGGAGCCGGAGGTTGGGCTAAAGCCGTGACCGTCCACCATCAGCAGCGGTAGCCAGTCGTTGGCGGAGCCTTCGGCAAACGCCATTGCCAGCACCACGACGCCAATCAGCAGCAGCTGAGCGTCGCGCCAGACCGGCAGGCCTTTTTCCCCCTGCTGAGCGGCCTCGGCGGCATTTTTCCCGGTGCCATCGGGGATCGCGCGAATGGCGATCGCAATGGGCGCGATGGCGACCAGCGCGGCCAGCAGAATGTGCGGCGCGGCGGGCAGGCCAAAGCCGGTGACCGCCATGCCGATACCGGCGCCGATCAGGGTGCCGAAGCTGTAGAAGCCGTGCATCATCGGCAGCACGGTTTTATTCATTTCTCGTTCGACGGCGGCGCCTTCGACGTTAATGGCCACCTCTGCGGAACCGAAGCTGGCGCCAAAAATCGCCAGCCCGATGGCAAACAGGGTCGCCGAAGCGAACCACAGCGCGACGCTCAGCACCGCCATACCCACCACCGCGCAGGACATGGTGGTACGAATAACCTTGCGGGTGCCGAAGCGCTTAACCAGCCACGCCGAGCAGAGAATGCCGCTCATGGAGCCAATCGACAGGCCAAACAGGACGATACCCATTTCTGCCGTCGATAGCGCCAGCAGATCGCGAATTGCCGGCGTGCGCGTGGCCCATGAGGCCATCAGTAATCCGGGGATAAAGAAGAACATAAATAGCGCCCATAGCCGAAGCTGGAGGGCTCTGCGGGAGTTTTGCGCTGTCATCCGTAAACGCCAGTGAAAGAGAAGATGCAGACAACACTAGCAAGTTTGTGTACATTTGTACATACACCGGATAGCCTTCAGGTTAGCAAATAGTTGGCTATCGTTATTCCCATCATGATCTGTGAATGGGGCGCAATGGAAAGAGATAAATATGGCCCGTCGACCGAACGACCCCCAGCGTCGGGAGCGCATTTTGAACGCGACCCTGGACACGATTGCCGCCCACGGTATTCATGCGGTTACGCACCGTAAGATTGCCTGCTGCGCCGAAGTCCCGCTGGGTTCGCTGACCTACTATTTCAGCGGCATAGACGCGCTGATTGAGGAGGCATTTTGCATTTTTACCGTTGAGATGTCCGCCCAGTATCAGCAGTTTTTTGCCGAGGTGAGCAGCCGCGATGAGGCCTGCGACGCCATCGCCGAACTTATTTTTAGCGCCCAGGTGACCACCGCGCGCAACATGGAGCTGATGTACCAGCTGTATGCCTTCTGCAGCAGCCGTCCGGCGCTCAAGGCGGTGATGCAGAGCTGGATGCAGCGCAGCCAGCAGACGCTGGAGCAGTGGTTCGAACCGCAGACCGCCCGCGGTCTGGATGCGTTTATTGAGGGCATGACCCTGCATTTCGTCACCGACAGCGCGCCGCTGTCAAAAGAGGCGATTCGCCTGATGGTCGGCCGCCTGGCCGGGGAGGCGTAGCGCGCCGAAGATCTGTCTTTAAATAAGATAGCTTGTGCCTCATTAGTGCAAAACTATGGGGAACAAATGTCATGGCGAACGCCGCCGCTGGCGCCATCAAACGGGCCGCGGAGAGGGTGAGAAAAATTAATGAAAAAATATTGTAATTTTATCAATGAATTAATTTATTGATAAAAAGTGGCGATTACGGGGCGGTACTAATCGTTGTTGCCACTTCATACACAGCGTGTCACCTCAAGCGCCAGGGCCCTTTTTCTTCGACTTGTTCGACCATTCCTTCAGATTCAAGCTCTCGCAGCAACGCTACAGCCCAATATTGTTGCTGGGTACTGGGGGCTTTAGGGTAATCTCCCCAGTCGAGACCGCAGAGTCTAAACACTTCAGCCTGCTTAACTCCCTTGCCATTTCTGCGTCCATCCGGATGCTTTGCCAAAGCTGAAAGAGCTAATTCTTTAGCTTTAACACGAAGTTCAAATCCCTGCTGCTGCAGTTCGTTCATAAACATATTTACCCGATTAAAAGGACATTCATCATATTACTACTCTACTACCTGGTGCGCATGCCACCAGCATCTAAAGATTCCTGATTCATGGCTGCGCAGGGCTTTTTTATGCAAGGTGAGTGTAACAAACCGAGGCGGAAAAACCCTACAAAGTGAACATTTCAGCACAGTGGCACCAGCAGATTGAGGAAGAACAGAGTTTTAGAGAGTTTGATGATCGTGAATCTGAGAACTATCTACTTCTGCGAGATGACAGTATTCCATCAGGGGCTGAACTTCGTCGAAATCAGCGCTTGTAAGAGAATGTAGTGATATTGAATACGGATGAAATTTCTTTCATGTATAGTTTTTTAAATCATTATTTGTTGGGTTTCGGTCGAGATTAATATTTAATGCTGAGTGTTAGGGAAAGTGATTTTTTAATCGGAAAAATAGCTTTTTGATATGATGGTGGTATCAGAAAAAATTTTATCACAGGACGCGCTGATTAATCTGAAATTAACTTCTGGTGCCGAACAGGTAATGACAATTACAGGATAATCTTCAGGAAGTTCGGCGTAAAGTTCTGGTTGTTCAAGAAAATAGAACTCTCTAAAGTGAGTGTTCTCAGATATATAGTCAACAATCCATGCGTTACTTGATGTGGATTCATGCGATGGGCTAGTGTCCGAGTTCACTGGGACACTAGCAAGTCGTTCGCCTTTCCATGTTACAGAACCTGGTATCATATCTTGGGTAGATTTTTTAATATAAGCAATAAACTCATCATCATTTAACGTTGCAGCATCTCTTTTAGGGTCAGCCAAATCGGCTCCTGAGTATGACTCAAGTCTGGATCGGGGAATGCTGTAAACTGCTATGTCTATATTTAAGCCAAGATTTTTTTCGCTTGAATTTGTTGGGGGAACAAGACTGGGGACACCCGTACCTCCGTCTTTCTCAATCCAATCTGCAGGATATACGATCTCTACTCCTGAATTATTTTCCCCGTATTGATTTAAGTAACGTTTTTCACTCGCGACCACGGGGTGGTTATTAATCCAATAAGGTATCGCGATAGAGATGAGCCAGGCTGATACCCCTATAGCTAATGAAAAGAATGTCAATATTATTAATAATCGCAAAATACGAAATGCATATTCTGGGGGGAGTTGTGGAAAAAGTGCTGGGTTCTTAATGATTGCTTTAAAGGTTAGGTATAAAACAGCAAAAGCAATGCCTCCGATACCAGCAACGGCGCCTACAGTGTTGAAAATTGCAATAGACAAAGAAACCTCCAAATTCTGATTATATACTATGCAGGTTATTTATAGTGTAGGTGGTTTTTGACTTTGTGAATGGCCTGATTGTTTCCAGTATAGTTGCCTTCCCTGTAACTATCCCGTTAACAATTCGCTTCCTGATTCTGATCCACCGCGGACGATTTTTATGATTCATGACCGACATGTAAACGGAAAGACTGAACGTCAATTTGCTATTTGCAAATCATTTCAGGCAAACAAAGCATGCTTTCTTCTCATCTGTCGGTAACTCGAGCGAGAAGGATGAGACTATGAGCTCTGGTAAGTATTGGATCAGTAATAACTACATTTATGGCCCGAAAGAGTCAGGCCGCTTCTGGATTTCAGGAGGTTACATTTATGGACCGAGAAATTCCGGAAAATACTGGATAAGCGGTAATCATATTTATGGTCCCAGGTATGGTGGGAAGTGTCGGATCAGCGCTGGCTATATCTACGGGCCCTCCGGGTTAGAGCTACCTTGGTTGTCGTAGCGTTGTCGCCATTTTGTCTGCACTCATATTCATATCTTGCTCTAACTTTATGATTTCAAAACTCCCAAAATTCAGGCAACAAAAAACCCATCAACCTTGAACCTAAGTGGCGGGGTTGATGGGCTCCACAAAATGGGGACATCAAAGAAAAGCAGTGGCACTACTTATGACTGATGCCCGTAAGAAAAGTTCTGCCGATGTGCATTTTTTTCTCAAAAAATTACTGAAGCCCTGGCCAGATGATGACAATCAGCGTCCCGGCGAGGGTTAGCAGCACGTTGGCTATTGCATAGGTTCCCGCATATCCCAGCGCCGGAATGTTGCTGCGCGCGGTGTCGCTGATAATCTCCATCGCCGGCGCGCAGGTTCGCGCCCCCATCATCGCGCCAAACAGCATTGCGCGGTTCATGCGCAGAACGTAGGCGCCGAACAGGAAGCAGATAACTACCGGTACCAGGCTGACCACCAGGCCCGCAGCCAGCATCTGTCCGCCGACGGCGCCGAGGCCGTGGCCAATCCCGGCGCCGGCGCTCAGGCCGACCCCGGCCATAAAGACCATCAGGCCGAACTCTTTCACCATATTCAGCGCCCCCTGCGGGATGTAGCCGAAAGTAGGGTGGTTGGCCCGCAGGAAGCCGAGCATGATCCCGGCGAACAGCAGCCCCGCGGCGTTGCCGATGCCGAAGCTGAACGAGCTGAACTGGAAGGTGATCATCCCGATCATCAGGCCGACGATGAAAAAGGCGCAGAAGGCGAGCAGGTCGGTGACCTGGCTGTGGATAGAGATAAAGCCGATGCGGTCGGCCACGGTTTTTACCCGCCGTGCGTCTCCGCTGACCTGCAGAACGTCGCCTTTGTTGAGCACCACGTTGTCGTCAATCGGCATCTCAATCTGGCTGCGGATCACGCGGTTTAAGAAACAGCCGTGATCGGTCAGCTTCAGCTGAGCGAGACGGCGGCCCACCGCATTGTGGTTTTTCACCACGATCTCTTCGGTGACGATGCGCATATCCAGCAGGTCGCGGTCGAAGACCTCCTTGCCGTTGCGAAAGCTGGGGTCGAGGCGGGCGTGGGCGTCCGGATAGCCCACCAGCGCGATATCATCCCCTTTCTGCAGCACCGCATCGCCGTCCGGGTTGGCCAGAATACCGTTACGCCGAATGCGTTCGATATAGCAGCCGGTCTGACGGTAGATGCCCAGCTCGCGCAGATTTTTACCGTCCGCCCAGGCCACCAGCTCCGGGCCAACGCGATAGGCGCGGATCACCGGCAGATAGACCTTGCGCTTGGAGTCGGTATCCAGCCCGCGCTCGCGGGCAATCTGCTGGGCGCTGGTCTGCAGATCCTGATGCTGCAGCTTGGGCATATAGCGCGCGCCGACGATCAGGCTCACCAGGCCAACCAGGTAGGTCAGGGCATAGCCGAGGCTCAGATGATCGAGCGAAAGCGCCAGCTGGTCGGCAGGCAGGCCAAAGTGGCGCAGCGTATCGCCAGCGCCCACCAGCACCGGCGTTGAGGTCATGGCGCCGGCGAGCATCCCGGCGGTCAGGCCGATATCCCAGCCGAAGAGTTTACCTAACCCTAAGGCCAGCAGCATCGCGCTGCCGACCATCACCAGGGCGAGCATCAAATAGTTTTTCCCGTCGCGGAAAAAAATAGAAAAAAAGTTGGGGCCGGCTTCGACGCCGACGCAAAAAATAAACAACATAAAGCCCAGATTCAGCGCATCAGTGTTAATACTGAAATGCTGCTGGCCTAATAATAAGGAAACCACTAAAACGCCAATGGAATTACCAAGTTGTACTGACCCGAGGCGCAGTTTCCCGAGACAGAGACCGAGTGCAAGGACAACGAATAATAACAGGATGTAATTCCCGTTTAACAAATCTGCGACGTTTATATTCACGAAAACCAACTTCTCATTTACTAGTAAGTTGTTGAAGGAAATGGTTATTTGGTCTAAGGTTGCTCCAGTGTTCGCGTTGTCCCGAACCCTATTCTGGCATCCCGTTATAACCGGTAAAAATATAGTCGATAGTTTAATCCTTCCTGGATGCTGCGGCTAGTCACAATCGTATTTACTCCGGCGGGAGCCTTTATTGGCATGGATTGCCAGAATGCTTTATCTGACTGGGCTAATTGGAAGTGGGTTAGAGGCAAAATCAGGAGGATGTTGTGAAAGCTGAGCGTGCCTGGACGGGTGCCGTCTGCGGATTTTTTCTGTTTATCGTGGTCTGTTTATCGCTGTTGTTGCATATGAAAGGCGCCTTTCGGGCCGGCGGTAACCCCGAGCTCGGGCTGCTGCTTTTTTTGCTGCCCGGCGCGCTGGCGAGCTCTCTCTCTCCGGGACGACGCGTGATGCAGCCGCTGGTTGGCGCAATTCTGGCGGCGCCGGTTTGCCTGGCGATGATGCGGATTTTCTTTGTTACTCAACGGACGTTCTGGCAGGAGCTGGCGTGGCTGTTTAGCGCGATATTCTGGTGCGCGCTCGGCGCGCTGTGCTTTATGTTTATCTGCGCCTGGATCGATACCAGACGCAGCAACTCATCGGAGCATTAAACCGTCTCAGGCAAACAGGCCGAGGTTCTCTTTGGCCCAGGCTTCAAAGTCGGTGCAGCCGCCGATGTGCTTCTGATCGACAAAAATCTGCGGCACGGTTTCAACGGGTTTACCTACGGTCTTTTCCAGATCGCTTTTGCTGATGCCCTCAGCGTGAATATCAACGTAGCGGTAGTTAAAATCGTCGCGCTCGTTGGTCAGTTTTTCAGCCAGCTCTTTGGCACGGACGCAATAGGGGCAACCTGGACGACCAAAAATTACGGTAAACATTATTTCTCTCCTTAAATCTCAGCCGGATGGCGAATGACCGCTATGATGCCGGGTTCTGCCGGCGAGTAAAAGAAGGTTCTGCCTTTTGCTTCGATGGTTTAAGGCTATGTTTGATAAATGACTTTGCTTTTAAACCGTTATACTAACCTCGTTGCGCGACGATTTTTACTTCGCCGCGCTAAGCCCACGGACCGGAGGAGAGCGATGCGATCGCCCGCTGTGTTACCCAAAAGCGTTCTGGTGATAGAGATCGTCGGCATCGTACTGCTGACGCTGGCCTGGCTCTCGCTTAATCAGTACCTGCAGCTGCCGGCGCCTTTTGCCAGCCCAACCGCTGCGCTAATAATGATCTTTGCCGGCGTCCTGCTCATGATCCCGGCCGCCATCGCGCTGGTGTGGCGGATGGCGAAGATCGTTGCTCCTCAGCTAACCGAAAGCAAAAAAACACCTTCTTCATTGTCAGACAGAGAAAAACGAGATGACGCCGACCATTGAGCTGCTGTGTAGCCACCGCTCCATTCGCCACTTTACCGACGCACCGGTCAGCGATGAGCAGCGCGCGGCGATTATTGCCAGCGCACAGGGAGCCTCCAGCTCCAGCTTTTTACAGTGTACTTCGATTATCCGTATTACCGACCCGCGCCTGCGCGAGCAGCTGGCGGCGATGAGCGGCGGCCAGCAGCACGTGGTGCAGGCTGCGGAGTTTTGGCTATTCTGCGCCGACTTTAACCGCCTGCTGCAGATTTGCCCGGACGCCCAGCTGGGCCTCGCGGAGCAGCTCCTGCTTGGCGCCGTCGATACCGCGATGCTAGCGCAGAACGCGCTGGTGGCCGCGGAGTCGCTGGGCCTTGGCGGGGTCTATATCGGCGGCATTCGCAACAGCATTGAGGCGGTGACCGAGCTGCTGAACCTGCCGCAGCACGTTCTGCCGCTGTTTGGCATGTGTCTCGGCTGGCCGGCCGATAATCCGGACGTCAAGCCGCGCATGCCGGCGGCGATGCTGGTCCATGAAAACGGCTATCAGCCGGTCGATGACGACGTGCTGGCCCAGTATGATGAGCAGCTGGCGCAGTACTACCTGTCGCGCAGCAGCAACGCGCGCCGGGATACCTGGAGCGACCATATCCGCCGCACCATCATTAAAGAGAGCCGCCCGTTTATTCTCGACTATCTGCATAAGCAGGGCTGGGCAACGCGCTGATTGCGTGTAAACTGCAGCCGGACTGGCATCCGGGCGTTGCGCCAGGCCAGCGCGAATGTTGAGACTTGTCAGCTATCAACGGCCCGTCTGAACGGGCCTTTTTGCCGAGGTGCAGGGTGAAAATTGCCATATTATCCCGGGACGGGACGCTCTATTCATGTCGCCGCCTGACTGAAGCCGCGCGCAAATGCGGCCACCAGGTGGAAATCCTCGATCCGCTCTCCTGCTATATGAACGTCAGTCCGGTGGCCTCATCGATTCACTATAAAGGCCGCCAGCTGCCGCATTTCGATGCGGTGATCCCGCGCATCGGCTCGGCCATCACCTATTACGGTACTGCCGCGCTGCGCCAGTTCGAGCTGCTGGGCAGCTATCCGCTGAATGAATCCGTCGCCATTACCCGCGCGCGCGACAAGCTGCGCTCGCTGCAGCTGCTGGCGCGTCAGGGGATCGATCTGCCGCTGACCGGTATTGCCCACTCCCCGGACGACACCAGCGATCTGATCGCCATGGTCGGCGGCGCGCCGCTGGTGGTCAAGCTGGTCGAGGGCACGCAGGGGATCGGCGTGGTGCTGGCAGAGACCCGCCAGGCGGCGGAGAGCGTGATTGACGCCTTCCGCGTGCTCAACGCCCATATTCTGGTGCAGGAGTATATCGCCGAAGCGAAAGGGCGGGATATTCGCTGCCTGGTGGTGGGGGATGAGGTCGTGGCGGCCATTGAGCGACGGGCGAAAGAGGGCGATTTCCGCTCCAACCTGCACCGCGGCGGCGTCGCTACGGTGGCGACGATTAGCGAGCAGGAGAGAGCGATCGCCATTAAGGCGGCGAAAACGCTCGGTCTGGACGTTGCCGGGGTCGATATTCTGCGCGCCAACCGCGGGCCGCTGGTGATGGAGGTTAACGCCTCGCCGGGCCTTGAGGGCATTGAAACCACTACCGGGGTTGATATCGCCGGGCACATGATTGCCTGGATTGAGCGCCAGGCGACGCCGGAATTCTGCCTGAAAATGGGCGGATAGCGCGCATTGATGACACTTTCATGGTATGCGCCGCGTTTTTTGCGTAAGCTATGACGTCGTTTTTCCACAGCAAGAGGTTACAGGTCATATGGATTCTCTGGTCGTTCCGGGTCTGGATACGTTACGTCACTGGCTCGACGAATTAGGCATCAGCTTTTTTGAGTGTGATTCCTGCCAGGCATTGCACCTGCCGCACATGCAGAACTTCGACGGCATTTTTGACGCCAAGCTCGATCTGGTGGATAACGTGGTGCTCTTTTCCGCGCTGGCGGAGGTGAAGCCGTCCGCGCTGCTGCCTCTGGCGGCGGATCTCTCGGCGATTAACGCCAGCTCGCTGACCGCCAAAGCCTTCCTCGATATCCAGGACGACAATCTGCCCAAGCTGGTGGTTTGTCAGGCGCTGCCGGTGGGCGTCGGCATTACCCTCGAGCAGTTCGGCTGGTTCTTCCGCCAGGGCGAGGAGCAGATCTCGATGGTTATCCTCGAAGCCGCGGCCAACCAGCTGCTGTATAAGGCCGATGAGGAAGAGGATCTCGCGGTGCAGGAGGTTCAGCACCATTTTCTTCACTAGCCTCGCCGGTGAATAGCGCAGCCACTGCCAGAGCGGCTGCGTATTACACGCTTTTATTCTGCTATTAACCCGCCATTAAAGAATTTTTCACCGCCATTCTGCCGCTTTCGGCTTATCACGTAGACCCATATTGCATAAAAAATTGATAAAAGGCGTTATTTTACCTGGGCTATAGCCTCTTATTCTGGCTACAGTTATTCTGACGCTGCTTCCAGTTGCGGGCAACCATTCCGGGAGAGGTCCTCTCTCCTTTTCTTAGACAATGAAAAAATATGCATGATTTTTGCATGCGGATAATTGCGTATATTAAGTCCGTGCTTAACGGGCATTGAGAAGGAATAAGAGATATGACCGCCTTTGGTAAAAAATGGTTAACAGGCTTGGTTACCGGCGCGCTGATGGCCGTCTCTGCCGGTTCGCTTGCCGCTGAACAGAAAACCCTGCACGTTTATAACTGGTCTGATTATATTGCCCCGGACACGGTGGCCGATTTTGAAAAAGAGACCGGGATTAAAGTGGTGTACGACGTTTTTGATTCCAACGAAGTACTGGAAGGCAAACTAATGGCGGGCAGCACCGGTTTTGACCTGGTGGTACCCTCAGCCAGCTTCCTCGAGCGCCAGCTGGCGGCGGGCGTGTTCCAGCCGCTGGATAAAAGCAAGCTGCCCAACTGGAAAAACCTCGATCCGGAAGTCTTAAAGCTGGTCGCTAAGCACGACCCGGAAAATAAATACGCGATGCCGTATCTGTGGGCCACCACCGGGATTGGCTATAACGTCGATAAAGTGAAGGCCGTGCTGGGTAAAGACGCGCCGCTGGATAGCTGGGATCTGGTGCTGAAGCCGGAAAACCTCGAAAAGCTGAAAAGCTGCGGCGTCTCCTTCCTTGACGCACCGGAAGAGATTTTTGCCACCGTGCTTAACTACCTCGGCAAAGACCCGAACAGCATGAAGGCCGATGACTATACCGGTCCGGCGACCGATCTGCTGCTCAAGCTGCGGCCGAACATCCGCTACTTCCACTCCTCGCAGTACATTAACGACCTGGCCAACGGCGATATCTGCGTCGCGATCGGCTGGGCAGGCGACGTATGGCAGGCCGCAAACCGCGCTAAAGAGGCGAAAAATGGTGTCAACGTCTCCTACTTTATTCCGAAAGAGGGGGCGATGGCGTTCTTTGACGTCTTTGCGATGCCGGCAGATGCTAAGAATAAAGATGAAGCCTATCAGTTCCTTAACTATCTGATGCGCCCTGAAGTCATCGCTAAGATTAGCGATCAGGTGTACTACGCCAACGGCAACAAGGCCTCAACGCCGCTGGTCAGCGAAGCCATCCGCAGCAATCCGGCAATTTATCCGCCGGCCGACGTGTTCGCCAAGCTGTTCACCCTGAAGGTTCAGGAGCCGAAAATCGACCGCGTGCGCACCCGCGCGTGGACCAAGGTAAAAAGCGGGAAATAAAACCCGATGGCCCGGTTCGCCGGGCCTGAAAAGGGTATAAATAGCCGGAGTATTGCAGTATGCCCGGCTAAAAAAACGCACCAGGATGGTGCGACTGCACGATAAAGAATGATGTATGGCAACCGGGCCATACGGTGGTGAGTTTTTGCCGGAGAGCGCTTAAGTGAATGACCTAATTTCCCGCCCACAAATGAAAGCCCCCAAAGCGCTGACCCCGCTGCTGGAAATCCGTAACCTGACCAAATCGTTCGATGGTCAGCACGCCGTCGATGACGTCAATCTCACGATTTATAAAGGTGAAATCTTCGCCCTGCTGGGCGCATCCGGCTGCGGGAAATCAACGCTGCTGCGCATGCTGGCGGGCTTTGAGCAGCCGACAGCCGGACAGATTATGCTCGATGGCGTCGACCTGTCGCGCGTCCCGCCGTACCAGCGGCCTATTAACATGATGTTTCAGTCCTACGCGCTGTTCCCCCATATGACGGTAGAGCAGAATATCGCCTTTGGCCTGAAGCAGGACAAGCTGCCGAAAGCCGAAATCGCCAGTAGGGTGCAGGAGATGCTGGCGCTGGTGCATATGCAGGAGTTTGCCAAACGCAAGCCGCACCAGCTATCCGGCGGCCAGCGTCAGCGCGTGGCCCTGGCCCGCAGCCTGGCAAAAAGGCCGAAGCTGCTGCTGCTCGACGAACCGATGGGCGCGCTGGATAAAAAGCTGCGTGACCGAATGCAGCTGGAGGTGGTGGACATCCTCGAGCGCGTGGGGGCGACCTGCGTCATGGTGACCCACGATCAGGAAGAGGCGATGACCATGGCGGGGCGCATTGCGATCATGAATCGCGGTAAGTTCGTGCAAATCGGCGAACCGGAGGAGATCTACGAGCACCCGACGACCCGCTACAGCGCGGAGTTCATCGGCTCGGTCAACGTCTTTGAAGGGCTGGTGCAGGAGCGGCTGGAGGACGGCCTGGTGCTGAAGTCTCCGGGGCTGGTGCATCCGCTCAAGGTTGACCCCGACGCTTCCGTTGTCGATAACGTGCCGGTGTGGGTTGCCCTGCGTCCGGAGAAGATCATGCTCTGCGACGAGCCGCCGGCGGATGGCTACAACTTTGCCGTCGGGGAAGTGATCCACATTGCCTACCTCGGCGATCTGTCTATCTACCACGTGCGACTGCAAAGTGGGCAGATGCTCAGCGCCCAGCTGCAGAACGAACATCGTCATCGCAAAGGCGCGCCAACCTGGGGTGATGAAGTCCGTTTATGCTGGGACGCAGACAGCTGCGTCGTTCTGACGGTGTAAGGAGAGGGCGATGAGTATATTAGAACCACCGGCAGGGGCGAAAAAGCCGGACGCCGCGACGCCGTGGCTGACGCGCCTGCAAATGGCCCACGGCCGCAAGCTGGTGATTGCGCTGCCGTATCTGTGGATGACGCTGCTGTTTCTGCTGCCGTTCCTGATCGTCTTTAAAATCAGCCTCGCGGAGATGGCGCGGGCTATTCCGCCCTATACCGATCTGCTGGAGTGGGCCGACGGTCAGCTGACGATTACCCTTAATCTGGCGAACTTCCTGCAGCTCACCGACGATCCGCTCTACTTTGAGGCCTATCTGCAGTCGCTGCAGGTGGCCGGGATCTCCACGTTTTGCTGCCTGCTGCTGGGCTACCCGCTGGCGTGGGCGGTGGCGCACAGCAAGCCCTCAACGCGCAATATCCTGCTGCTGCTGGTGATCCTGCCGTCGTGGACCTCGTTCTTAATCCGCGTATACGCGTGGATGGGGCTGCTGAAAAGCAACGGCGTGCTGAATAACTTTCTGCTGTGGCTGGGGGTCATTGATCAGCCGCTGGAGATCCTGCACACCAACCTGGCGGTCTATATCGGCATCGTTTACGCCTACCTGCCGTTTATGGTGCTGCCTATTTATACCGCGCTGACGCGCATCGACTACTCGCTGGTGGAGGCCTCGCTGGATCTGGGCGCCCGCCCGCTGAAAACCTTCTTCCAGGTGATCGTACCGTTAACCAAAGGCGGCATTATCGCCGGCTCGATGCTGGTCTTCATTCCGGCCGTGGGCGAGTTCGTTATCCCTGAGCTGCTCGGCGGTCCGGACAGCATCATGATCGGCCGCGTGCTGTGGCAGGAGTTCTTTAACAACCGCGACTGGCCGGTAGCGTCGGCGGTGGCGATCGTGATGCTGCTGCTGCTGATCGTACCGATTATGTGGTTCCACAAGCATCAGCAAAAACAGATAGGGGAACACGGATGAGTGATTTGCCGGTAGTGCGTTCGCCGTGGCGAATATTAATCCTCGTGATTGGGTTTACCTTCCTGTATGCGCCGATGCTGATGCTGGTTATCTACTCGTTCAACAGCTCGAAGCTGGTGACGGTTTGGGCCGGCTGGTCGACGCGCTGGTACAGCGAGCTGTTCCACGACGATGCGATGATGAGCGCCGTGGGTCTGAGCCTGACTATCGCCACCTGCGCGGCGACGGCGGCGGCGATCCTCGGCACTATCGCCGCGGTGGTGCTGGTGCGCTTTGGCCGCTTCCGCGGGTCGAGCGGCTTTGCGTTTATGATTACCGCGCCGCTGGTGATGCCGGACGTGATCACCGGGCTGTCGCTGCTGCTGCTTTTCGTCGCGCTGGGGCACGCGATTGGCTGGCCGTCGGATCGCGGGATGCTGACCATCTGGCTGGCGCACGTGACCTTCTGTACCGCCTACGTCGCGGTGGTGATTTCGTCGCGTCTGCGCGAGCTGGATCACTCCATCGAGGAGGCGGCGATGGATCTGGGCGCCGCGCCGCTGAAGGTATTTTTCATCATCACGCTGCCGATGATCATGCCGGCGGTGATTTCCGGCTGGCTGCTGGCATTCACCCTGTCGCTGGACGATCTGGTGATTGCCAGCTTTGTTTCCGGTCCTGGCGCCACCACGCTGCCGATGCTGGTTTTCTCCAGCGTGCGCATGGGCGTCAATCCGGAAATCAACGCCCTGGCGACGCTTATCCTCGGCGTGGTCGGGATTGTTGGTTTTATCGCCTGGTATTTGATGGCCCGCGCAGAAAAGCAGCGAGTACGCGATATCCAGCGTGCAAGACGCGGCTGAAGCCCCTAAAATCGATAGCAAGACCTGGTGCCGGCGTCGCGATTGTGCGACGCCGTTTTCATGGAAGACTCAACCGTTGGGATTGTTTACTAAAGCTCGCTCATCTCATGCTCGCCTGAACGTCCCTGCGCTGGTGCAGGTGGCGGCGTTCGCCATTATTTTAATCCGCGCCCTCGACCTGCTGATGATCCTCAATCAGCTTGGCGTGCGGGGGATCGGCGAGTTTATCCACCGCAGCGTGCAGACGTGGCCCCTGACGCTGGTCTTCTTCTCAAGCCTGCTGCTGGTATTTATTGAAATCTGGTGCGCGTTTTCACTGGTCAAAGGGCAGAACCGGGCGCGCTGGATCTATCTGCTGACGCAGATTATCGTCAGCGGCTATCTGTGGGCCGCCTCGCTGGGCTACGGCTACCCGGAACTCTTTAGCATTGCCGGCGAATCGAAGCGGGAAATTCTCCGTTCGCTGGTGATGCAGAAGCTGCCGGACCTGCTGGTGCTGGCGCTGCTGTTTATCCCGGCATCGTGCCGACGCTTTTTCCAACTGCAGTAACGGTGATACAATCCCCGCCCCTGATTTTTTGAAGGTCTTTTTATGCACTGCGCACTCTATGACGCGGGCCGCTGCCGCTCCTGTCAGTGGCTGGAACTGCCGCCAGAACAACAGCTCGCCGATAAAATGGCCGATCTGCGGTCGCTGCTGGCAGAACGCCCGGTGGCGACGTGGTGCGAACCGGTCTCCGGTCCGGAAACCGGCTTTCGCAATAAGGCCAAAATGGTGGTCAGCGGCAGCGTTGAGCGCCCGCTGCTCGGCATGCTGCATCGCGACGGCAACCCTGAAGACCTCACCGATTGTCCGCTCTACCCGGCAAGCTTTGCGCCGGTCTTCGCCCTGCTGAAGCCGTTTATTGCCCGCGCCGGCCTCACGCCCTATCAGGTAGCCCGCCGACGCGGAGAGCTGAAGTATCTGCTGCTCACCGAAAGTCGCCTCGACGGCGGCATGATGCTGCGCTTTGTGCTGCGCTCTGAGGCGAAGCTCGCCCAGCTGCGCGCCGCGCTGCCGTGGCTGCAGGCGCAGCTGCCGCAGCTGAAGGTGATTACCGCCAATATTCAGCCGGTGCATATGGCGATTATGGAAGGGGAGCAGGAGATTTTCCTCACCCCGCAGCAGGCGCTGGCGGAGCGCTTCAACGAGGTACCGCTGTGGATCCGCCCGCAAAGCTTCTTTCAAACCAACCCCGAAGTCGCCAGCCGGCTGTACGCCACCGCCCGGGAGTGGGTGCGCCAGCTGCCGGTAGACCATATGTGGGATCTGTTCTGCGGCGTCGGCGGTTTCGGCCTGCACTGCGCCACCCCGCAGATGCGGCTGACCGGCATTGAGATTGCGCCAGAGGCCATCGCCTGCGCGCGGCAGTCCGCCGCCGAGCTTGGCCTCAGCAACCTCCGTTTCCAGGCGCTGGACTCCACCCGTTTTGCTACCGGCGAGGGCGAAGTTCCGCAGCTGGTGCTGGTGAACCCGCCGCGTCGTGGAATTGGCAGCGAGCTGTGCGACTATTTAAGCCGCATGGCGCCGCCCTATATTATCTATTCCAGCTGCAATGCCCGCACGATGGCGAAAGATATCGCTCAGCTGGCGGGCTATCGCACCGAGCGGGTACAGCTGTTCGATATGTTCCCCCACACCGCGCACTATGAGGTGCTGACGCTGCTGGTCCGCGAAGTTTAAACAAAATGTGAACTCTTCTGCCGGCCAAAATCGGGTAAGCTTTGCTAATAAGAGCATGATATTAGCGGAGCGACACCGGTGGCGAAGAAAATCCTGTTAGTTGAAGATGACGATGATATTGCCGCCCTGCTGCGCCTGAATTTGCAGGACGAGGGGTATCAGATTGCCCACGTAGCGGACGGCGCAGAGGCCCTGAGGCTGCTGGAAAAAAGCCCCTGGGATGCGGTGATCCTTGACCTGATGCTGCCGAACGTTGACGGTCTGGAGATTTGCCGGCGCATCCGCCAGATGACCCGCTATCTGCCGGTGATCATCATCAGCGCCCGATCCAGCGAAACCCAGCGCGTGCAGGGGCTGGAGATGGGGGCGGATGATTATCTGGCCAAACCCTTCTCCGTTCTGGAGCTTATCGCCCGCGTCAAAGCGGTGTTCCGCCGCCAGGAGGCGATGGGGATAAATCTGCTGATGGATGCCGGGCGCATCGCCTGCCACGGCCTCAATATCGACCCGCTGTCGCGCGAGGTCAGACTGCGCGGCGAGCCTGTCGATTTGACCCCGCGCGAGTTCGATCTGCTGTACTACTTCGCCCGCCATCCGGGAGAGGTCTTCTCTCGCCTCTCCCTGCTCGACAGCGTTTGGGGCTACCAGCACGAAGGCTATGAGCATACGGTCAATACCCATATCAACCGCCTGCGCAGCAAAATCGAGCACGAGCCGACGGAGCCTGAAATTATCCTCACCGTGTGGGGAAAGGGCTATAAGTTTGCCGTGGAGCGCAAGAAGGAGGTGGGGCAATGATGCGCCGTCTCAGCCTGAGCCAGCGCCTGGCGCTGGTCTTCACCTCGCTGCTGCTGCTGTGCGCGGCGGCGGTGTGCCTCGTTCAGCTCTATACCAGCGCGCAGTACGGTAACGCGATGGTGCAGCGTCTTTCCGCCGGCCTGGCGCAGCAAATTGTCGCCCGCGAGCCGCTGCTGGACGCGCAGGGGGAGGTCGATCGCCAGGCGCTGAAGCCGCTGTTCGACCGGCTGATGATTTTTAATCCCAGCGTTGAGCTCTATCTGGTTTCTCCCGACGGCGAGCTGTTAGCCGATGCCGCGCCGCCGGGCCATATCAAACGCCAGCGCATCGATCTGGCGCCGGTGCAGGCGTTCCTCTCCGGCGCCGCGTGGCCGGTTTACGGCGACGATCCCCGCAGCCTCGGACAGCAGAAAGTCTTTAGCGTTGCGCCGCTGCGCCTCGAGGGCCAGCTGCGTGGCTATCTCTATATCATTCTGCAGGGCGAAACCTTTAACGAACTGGCGGCCACCGCCTGGCAGAAGACGCTGTGGAGCCTGCTGCTGTGGACGCTGCTGCTGGTGGCGCTGTTTGGCCTGCTGGCGGGCGGGCTGGCGTGGTTCTGGGTCACGCGCCCGGTGCGTCAGCTGACCGCCCAGGTCGCGATCTCCGGCCCGGACAGCATGGTGGCGATCAAAGCCCTGGCGGCGCAGACGCCCGACCCGCATCCCGGGAATGAGGTGGCGATCCTGCATAATCGCTTTATTGAGCTGGCCCGCCAGATTGCCGATCAGTGGGATCGTCTGGCCGATAGCGACCGCCAGCGGCGCGAGTTTATCGCCAATATCTCCCACGATTTGCGCACGCCGCTGACCTCGCTGCTTGGCTATCTGGAGACGCTGACGCTGAAGGCCGACCGGCTCAACGCCGAGGATCGCCAGCAGTATCTGAATATCGCGCTGCGCCAGGGCAATAAGGTTCGCCATCTGTCGCAGCAGCTGTTTGAGCTGGCCCGGCTCGAACATGGCGGCATCAAACCGCAGCCGGAGAAGTTTATCTTCGCCGAGCTGGTTCAGGACGTCGCGCAGAAATTCGATTTGGCGATTGCGACCCGCGGCATCGGTTTACAGCTGTCGCTGGCCGAGGGATTGCCGCCGGTGGTGGCCGATTTATCGATGATGGAGCGGGTGCTGACCAATTTGCTCGATAACGCCATTCGCCACACGCCGGAAGGAGGAGTGATTCGCCTGACGGCGCGCCAGCAGGCGTCGCAGATAGTCGTTGAGGTGGCGGACAGCGGCCCCGGCGTCGCCAGCGAGCTGCGGGCAACCCTCTTTGAACGACCTTCGGTACTTGAGCCTGGCCAGCGCCGGGAGTCTACGGGGGGATTAGGACTGATGATCGTGCGCCGCATGCTGCAGCTGCACGGGGGCGATATTCACCTGCAGGAGGCGGCGGCAGGGGCCAGCTTCCGCTTTACCCTGCCGCTGTAAGATTTTCCCGGCGGTCCGTTTCGGCGCTCACGCCCGGGGCCGGGAAGGGCCCGCGCTTACTCAGGGAACCACTGGCTGCTGATTTTCTGATAGGTGCCGTCCGCTTTAATCGCTTTCAGGGCGCCGTTCAGCTTCTCCAGCAGCGCTTTGTTATCCGGACGAACCGCGATCCCAAGGCCGGTACCGAAGTACTGCGCATCGGTCACTTTCGGCGTGGCGACGCCCAGCTGCGGGTTGGTTTTCAGCCACTCGTTAACCACCGCGGTGTCGCCAAATACGCCATCAATACGGCCGTTTTTCAGGTCGATAAACGCATTCTGGTAGCTGTCATAGGCGACGGTTTTCACTTCAGGATGCTTATCCTGCAGGTATTTCTGATGGGTGGTGCCGTTTTCCATGCCGATGCGTTTGCCTTTCAGATCGGCAAAGGAGTGGAAGGCATCTTTTTTGGCGATCACCAGCGCGGAGTTGGCGTAGTACGGGTCGGTAAACGACACCTGCTTGCTGCGCTCCGGGGTAATGTCCATGCCGGAAATCACCGCATCATATTTTTTAAATTTTAGCGCCGGGATCAGGCTGTCGAAGGCATGGTTGGTAAAGGTACACTCCGCCTGCATCTGTTTGCACAGCGCTTTCGCCAGGTCGAGATCGAAGCCAACGATCTGATTATTGGCATCCATGGATTCAAACGGTGGATAGGTAGCGGAGACGCCAAAGCTGATTTTTTCTGCGCCAACGGCGCCAAAAGCGAAAGTGGAAAGCAGTGCAGCCAGAACTAACTTTTTCATCGTCGAACTCCCGTCGGTCAATCTTATGATGTTGTGCCGTGCTTGCGGCCGGGTTTTACAATGCCATTAAATGAATTTATATTCAATAATGATGTATAAGTATTTTTATTGGCATAAAAAAAGACGGGTAAGTCATCATCCTTACCCGTCTTGCTATTTACTAATTATGCATTTCCGAACGTTAGCTTCGACGCTCAAATGCCAGCGCCCTGTGCTCCACCAGACGCATGAGCAGCGTCAGCAGGCCGTTGACGATCAGGTACACGATACCGGCCGCGCCGAAGACCATCACGTCGTAGGTTCGTCCGTACAGCAGCTGGCTGTGGCCCATCACCTCCATCAGCGTAATGGTATAAGCCAGGGAGGTACTCTTGAAGACCAGCACCACCTCGTTGGAGTAGGAGGAGAGGGCGCGCTTAAAGGCGTACGGCAGCAGGATCGCCAGCGTGTCCTTCTTGCTCATCCCCAGCGCGCCGCAGGACTGCCACTGACCCTCAGGAATGGCGCGGATCGCGCCATAAAACAGCTGGGTGGTATAGGCGGCGCTGTTGAGCGACAGGGCAATCAGGGCGCACAGCCACGGCTCGGAAATCAGATGCCACAGCACCGGGTACTCCTGCAGCGACGGAAACTGCCCCGGACCGTAGTAAATCAGGAAGATCTGCACCAGCAGCGGCGTACCGGTAAAGAGCGTGATATACGCCCGCACAATCCATACCAGCACCGGCGTTTTCAGCGTCAGGATGATGGTAAAGATCAGCGACAGAATCAGCGCGGCGACGATCGAGGCCGCCGTCAGCGTCAGGCTGGTATGCAGCCCTTTGAGCAGTTCTGGTAAGTAGTCAAGCATCAGCCGGGTCTCCGTTCAAAGCGCGTCGCACGCTGGTCAATACGCTTGAGGATGTACTGACTGAGCAGAGTGATCACCAGGTAGATTGCCGCCGCGATGATGTACCAGTTAAACGGCTCCTGGGTGCGGGTGGCAATGCTCTTGGTTTGCAGCATCAGATCGTTAACGCTAATTAAGCTGACCAGGGCGGTATCTTTTAGCAGCACCAGCCACTGGTTGCCGAGTCCCGGCAGAGCGTGGCGCCACATTTGCGGCATCACCAGGCGGAAGAAAATCGCGCTTTGCGACAGCCCCAGCGCCTGGCCCGACTCCCACTGTCCCTGCGGCACCGCTTTCAGCGCGCCGCGCAGGGTTTGCGAGGCGTAGGCGGCGTACAGCAGAGAGAGCGCCACCGCGCCGCACAGGAACGGGCTGACGTCGAAGTTCTCAATCTGCATCTGCACCGGGATCTGCGCAAAGCCGAGATTGATGGTAAAGCCGTCAGAGAGCGTGAGCAGCAGCTGCGACGATCCAAAATAGATAAACAGGACCACCAGGATTTCCGGCAGCCCGCGCAGGATCGTTACCACGCCGGTGGTCAGCCACGCCAGCGGGCGCCATTTGACTGACTCCAGCACGGCAAAAAGCATCGCCAGGGCGAGGCCGATAATCAGCGCGCAGACCGCAAGGCCGACGGTCATCCCGGCGGCGCTTGCTAATGGAAAAAATTCGTTCATTGAGGATTACTTCTGAAACCATTTGCTATAGATGGTCTGGTAAGTCCCATCTTTTTTCACTTTTTCCAGCGCAGCGTTAAATTTCTGCTGCAGCTCGGTATTGCCCTGACGAAGCGCAATGCCAAGGCCGGTACCGAAGTAGTCTTTGTCCGTCACCTTATCGCCCACCGCTGCCAGCTTCGGATTACTCTTCAGCCATTCAGTGACCACGGCGTTGTCGCCAAATACGGCATCGATGCGGCCGTTTTGCAGATCCAGCTTCGCATTCTGGTAGCTGTCGTACGGAACGGTGGTGATTTCCGGATGCTTGTCGTTAATGAACTTCTGATGGGTGGTGCCGTTCTGGACGCCGACCTTTTTGCCCTTCAGCTGCTCGATGCTGGTAAATTTGCCCTGCTGGCCAACGAACAGCGCGGAGTTTTCATAGTAAGGCGTGGTGAACAGCACCTGCTTTTCGCGCTCAGGCGTAATGTCCATCCCGGCCATCACCGCGTCGAAGCGGCGGAATTTCAGACCTGGGATCAGGCTGTCGAAAGCCTGGTTGGTAAAGGTGCAGGTGGCATCGATCTCTTTGCACAGCGCGTTAGCCAGATCGACGTCGAAGCCGACGATTTTGTTGTTGGCGTCGGTCGTTTCAAACGGAGGATAGGACGCCTCGGTGGCAAAACGGATGGTCTGGGCTGCGGTAGCAGAAAGGCTCATGCTGGCCAGAAGCGCGGCAATCAGTACTTTTTTCATCGTCATTTCCCCGAAAAACATCAATGTGAAAGATAGTTTTTAAACGCGTCGGTCTGCGGATGCGCGAAGCAGTCAGCATTCCCTTGTTCAACGATATGGCCATTTTCCATATACACCACGCGGCTGGCCGTTTTACGCGCCACTTCCACTTCGTGGGTGACGATGACCTGCGTAATGCCGGTGCCCGCCAGCTCGCGGATAATGCTGACGATCTGGGCGGTAATTTCCGGATCGAGCGCCGCCGTTGGCTCATCAAACAGCAGCACCTGCGGCTCCATCATCAGCGCTCGCGCAATGGCGACGCGCTGCTGCTGGCCGCCGGAAAGGTGCAGCGGATAGCGGTCGCTGTAGGGTTTCAGGCGCAAACGTTCCAGCAGCTTCTCGGCGCGGGCCAGAGCGCTATCTTTGCTGAGTCCCAGCACGCGGCAGGGAGCTTCAATCAGGTTTTGCTGCACGGTCAGGTGCGGCCACAGATTGTACTGCTGGAAAACCATACCGACGTTCTGGCGCAGCTCACGGATGGCTTTGTCAGACGGCGCTTTGGTAAAGTCGAAGTGGTTACCGGCGATATGTAGCGTACCGGAACGCGGCATCTCCAGCAGGTTGAGTACGCGAAGCAGCGAGCTTTTCCCGGCGCCGCTTGGGCCGAGCAGCACCAGCGTTTCCCCCTGCGGGCAATCCAGCGTGATGTCGAACAGCGCCTGGTGCGCGCCGTAGAAGCAGTTAATGCCGTTTAGTTTAATACTCATCTGGGCAGTCTGATACGAATAGCTATTGAGGCCGCAAATACTACCTTTGACAGAATAGTTATGCAATATTTATGCGTTAAAAGTTAAATGTAACCCGCATTTACCTCTAAACTTAGCACAAAATATGGGTTCGTGGGGGAGGCGGGAGCAAATGTCGGCATTACCGCATGAAATACCGACATTTTACCGGGGTTATCGGTTTTGTAGAGCAGGTTCAGCGCCCTTATCCGCGTTTTTCGAGACTCTGTTGCAGTGAACCCGCCGGCGCGTGGGCGTTAATGCCGAGGTAGCGAACGTCATCTACCGCCCAGCACTGGCCTTCCTGAATCATCAGCACCTCATCTTTCCAGGTTTTGCTGCCCTGTCTGAACTCAACGCGCAGCGGAATATTGCGCGCATCGCTGTTCGGGATGGTGGAGGCGCTGGCGACATCCGCGCTATCGGCCGGGGTGGCCGAGCTGGAGAACGGGTTGGACTGCAGCACGGCGTTGCGGGACGGATCCTGGCGCGCGTCGTCGAGCAGCTTCGCCAGATCGTCGCTCAGGTAGGGACGCAGCGCCGTCAGGTCGCTATTGCGGTGCTGGATCTGATAATCATAAAATTTCTGCGCAACCGCGTCCGGGCCGCCTTCGATGCAGGGACCGCTGCGGGTGCCGTTATCTTTATAGGCCGGCGTAACGGTGGTACAGGCGCTAAGTACCAGCGCGCAGGGGATAATAAAGGCCATGATTTTGTAGCGCATGATGATTTCCTTATAAGCTCACTACGTTATTAGTTTCTGTTCAAGCATAGCGCACTGGCTCCAGAATGCGCTTGACTCTAAGAGCTAAGCTATTAAGTTATCGCCGTTATCAGATTGAATTAATGCATCTGGCTCAGCGCGCGCGCAATTTTCTGGAACCAGAGCACAGTTTTTATATTGATAAATGCCGATTTGTAAAACCTATTCTTAGCTAAAAATAAACCAGCGATCGGGCTTAATGCTAAAAGATTGAGTCAATCTCAGGCTATATTTATAGGCAGTATGAAACCTACCTCGACGGAACATATTATGTTAAGAAAAACGCTGGCCAGCCTGAAGGCCAGGATCTGGGCCGCGCATTTACCAAAGCTGGTGGCCAAGAATGAACGCGGCGGCGATCCTTACGATTATTACGCGGTCTATTTTGCCGACGTTGAGCGTAACTGCTATCAGTTAACGGGTTTTAACGGCAGCGATGTTAGCATACGCTGTTTAAATTCATCAGAGGCTGCTGCCAATTGCGATATTTCTTTTCCTGTCGCCCGCCTGGCCGCAATGGAGAGTGAGATTGTTAGCTATAAAAAATATGGCAAGATAACCTTCGCTAACGTTTTTGGCTATTTTGTTAACTGCTATCTACCTATTTTAAATATAAAAACAGCCCTCTTAAGGGGGAAGGCTGCGGTGGTGTCCGCTTTTTTCCGCGAGCGTGAGGTGAGGAGTCAGGACCGTATATATCTGCTCGGTCTGATCGTTAACGAGTTTGTGCACCAGCGGCCTTCAAGGCTCTCATCCGGGATTACGGTCGATGAAGTTATCGATATTTTATACGGCAAGCTGTGGTATCAGCATATTCGCAACGAGCAGTTTCGCCGAAAGGTGACGTTGTTAATGGCGTCACTGGTTTTTTCCGGCGAGCTGGCGGTAGAGAATAACGTATATAGGGTCCAGGGAAACGCCATTGCCACCCTGGTCGAGCATGAGAAGGATGAGCGCCGGGCGAAGCAGCAGGATAAAATTCAGCGTAATATGGTGCGCCTGATGCCGATCGTTACCGCCGCGACGGTACTGATTACGCTGGCACTGCTGGGGCTGGCGGGAGTGATTGATTTACATAAAATCTGGCAGGATATTCTGCAGATAAAACCGGTGAGATTTCTATTCAAACTGATTTAAGCCCATGCAAATATTGCCCGATGCCCGATGCCCGATGCCCGATGCCCGATGCCCGATGCCCGATGCCCGATGCCCGATGCCCGATGCCTGATGCCCGATGCCCGATGCGCGATGGAGCATCGGGCGAGATTCGCTATCAAAACTGGTAGCTGTAGTTGACGCTGGCGAACCACAGGTACGGATGATCGTAATCCCCGGCGATAATTTCCGGCGTTTTCACATGCGACGACTGCATGTGCAGGTAGGAGACCGCGACGCCGATATTGCTTGCCGGCGTAATTTGATACTGCGCGCCGGTGGCAAAGCGCCATTCGTCGCCGGTCGGAAGAGTGAGCGCCACGTCGCTCTGCGAATCGTATACCGTGCTATCGAAACCTACCCCGGCGTTCAAACGCCACTGCTCGGTTGGCCGGTACTGGACGCCCACCGCGGTATGCCAGGAGTCCTTCAGGCGGTTTTGTTTGTTGCTCTCCTTGCCGACAACGGTGATTTGCGGGCTACCGAACTGGCTCCAGTCCTGCCAGCCCAAATCCCCCATCACCGACCACTGCTTGTTGATGTCGTGCACAAGGCTCAGCATGATCTGCTGCGGTGCGCGAACCTGGGCTGAAATCGGCAGGTCGTACTCGGTATTCGGCAGATTGGGTAAGCGAGCCTTACCGTCAATATTGAAGCTGTAGTCCGTCTTGCTGGTCCAGGTGATACCGGCGCGGGTTTGCTCCGTCAGCTGCATCAGCAGGCCCAGACGATAGCTCATGGCCCAGTCGCGATCCTTGTCCTTTTGCTCGGTTCCATCAACGCTGCGGGTCAGGGAAAGGAAGCCGTAGTTAAGGTTAGCGGACGCGCCAATGGAGAGACGGTCGTTGAGCTTGTAGGCCAGCGACGGGCTCAGCGTCATCGCGACCATGGTGCTTTTCTTGATCAGCCGATCGCCCGCCCAGTTGCCAAAATCGATCCCTAAGCCGTAGTTGCCGTAGAGACCAATGCCGGCGTAAAGGTCATCATTGATTTTTTGCGTATAGAAGCCGCTGGCGTTGGGAAAGACGTTCATCACGTTGCCGGGGCTGCTTCTGCCGTTCTCATCTTTAAGCTGATACGAGATATCCCCGCCCATCGCCTGCATCCCGCCGGTGAACATATGATCCGGCAGGCGGGTCATTCCTGCGGGGTTAGTAACGATCGTTGACGCATCCTGCGCCCTGGCGGCCTGGCCTGCGCCGGCGAGGCCGACATCTTCTGTGCCTATTTCATAAAAATAGAGCGCGCTTGCCTGCGAAAGACCGGAGTAGAGGAGCCCAGAGATAATTAACGCGATTCTTTTCATTTTCTACCTGCAATGTTTAAAATTGAGTCTCATTTTTATAGCCAGAAGTATAGACAGCATTGACTCACCGCCAGGGGCTTATGCTTTTAAATATGAGTTTGCTGAAAAACATGAACACGCCGGCGCAGCGATTTACTTCCTGCGTGACGTTTGAGTGTTTTATTCGGGGACGTTGCGGGTATTTGATGACAGAATGCGATAGCGGTAAATAGCCATGCTATCTAAAAATAAATATTGCTCGCACGGTTCTGGATGGGAAACATTATCATCTGCCGATGATAATGTTTCTTTCGCGAAGAATTAATTACTTCTTCTTATAGATATTGGCGCTGACGTGCAGCTTTTTATCAGTGTTGCCGGAGGACAGAACGATAACGTCTGCGCCTTTTTCATCGGCTTTCTTAATCAGCTCAGCGCGCGCATCGCTTGGTGCGGTCTGGCCGGTAGAAGAGATCGTACCGACTTTCTGATATTGAGTCTCAACCTTGGCAAAATCTTCTTTAGATAAGATTTCTGCGGAGAAAGCGTTTGCGGTCAAAAACAATGCTGCACCTGCTACTAAAGCTGCATATTTCATTTTTTAAACTCCATTGTTTATCTTGCTATCATCATGCTCTTATTTTAACTGCTCATGAGCGAATTAAGACTGAATTAACTAAGGAAAAATTTCAAGCAAAATACTACAAAACCATGACCGCTAACTCGCGAATTCGTAAGGAAAAGATGAACCCGACTTCATTGCAGGCGGCGACCTGCATGATGCCCGTGGTTGAGCATCGTCTTATCATCATTTTATAACTGTCGTTAGTATAAATTTATCTTATATAAAATGGCCGTTCCGATCGTTGAATCGCCGTTGGCAGACAGCGCCGCGCTTATCGTTTATCATAAAACAGGTTGTTATTAACGCCGCCGCGAATGGGGAAACGTTTTTGTTGCCGTCCGTAATTATTATAATTTCGTGTTAACGGTTGCATCTTTTACCGAATGCGGGAGAGCTGGCTGACGCCGCCTTTGAGCGCTTCGCCCCGCCTTATGTCGGAACGCTCAGGCTCTCTTAGGCCAAAAGGAAGGATTTTTTGATGGCATGTTTCACCGCACGCGCCGGGAGGGCCTCCCGATGAAGCTCAGCGCAGGGATGGTTCTCGTTGCGCTGCTGCTGGCCGGCTGCGCAACGGAAAAGGGGATTATCGATCGTGACGGCTATCAGCTGGATACCCGCCATCCGGCGCAGGCCGCCTACCCGCGGGTGAAGGTGCTGGTCATTCACTATACCGCCGATGATTTTGACGTCTCGCTGGCGACCTTAACCGACAACCAGGTGAGCTCCCACTACCTGATCCCTGAACGACCGCCGCTGCACCGCGGCAAGCCGCGCATCTGGCAGCTGGTGCCGGAAGAGGATTTGGCCTGGCATGCGGGGATTAGCTTCTGGCGCGGTAGTACGCGCATAAACGACACCTCCATCGGCATTGAGCTGGAGAACCGCGGCTGGCAGAAAGAGGCGGGGGTGAAAAGCTTTACGCCGTTTAGCCCGGCGCAGATTAATGCCCTGATCCCCCTGGCGAAGGATATTATCGCCCGCTACCGCATAGCGGCGCAAAACGTGGTGGCTCATGCCGATATTGCGCCACAGCGCAAGGACGACCCTGGGCCGCTATTTCCCTGGCGCCAGCTGGCTGAGCAGGGCATTGGCGCCTGGCCGGATGAAGAGCGGGTCGCCTTTTATCTCAACGATCGCCCGACCTGGCAGCCGGTCGATAGCGCGGAGCTGCTGGATCTACTCGCCCGCTACGGCTATCAGGTGACGCCAGAGATGACGCCAGCGCAGCAGAAACGGGTGATTATGGCCTTTCAGATGCATTTCCGGCCGGCGCGCTGGGACGGCGTCGCCGATGCGGAAACCCAGGCCATCGCCGAGGCGCTGCTGGAAAAATACGGCCAGGGTTAATTCGACGCTAGCGGTGCAGCTTACCGTGATCTTTCAGCCAGGCGGCGGTGCGGATAATTCCCTCATCCAGCGTCACCACCGGGCGGTAGCCCAGCTCTTCCTGGGCGCGGGAAATATCAAGGGTAAAATCAAAGTTCAGCTTGGAGACGCCGTAGTGGGTAAAGGCCGGCTCCCTGGCTGACTTATTGCCAAAATGCTCCATGCTGCGGGCGATGATATCCAGCATCGGATAGGGGACCGAGCGGATACGGCACCTTATTCCCAGCTCATCAATCAGCTTTTGCACAATGCTGCGCAGGGTACGCGGTTCGCCGTTGGTGATATTCCACGCCCGGGCGGAGGGCAGGTGGTCGCACTGCGGCTGGCTGGCAAGCCACATCGCGTGCACCGCATTCTCATAGTAGGTCATATCAACCAGCGCGCTGCCGCCGCGGGGCAGCAGCACGCTGCCGTAATGCTGCATCATCTGCGCAAGGCGGGGGATGAACACTTTGTCGTGAGCGCCGAACAGACCCTGCGGGCGCAGGATGGCAAAGCGGGTATTGGGGTTCGCCTGTGCCAGTAGATTAATCACCTCTTCGCTCGCCGCCTTACTGCGGGCAAATTCGTTGGCAAAGCGCTGAGGGCGGAAATCCTCCCGCACCTCGTGGTGGTGGTGATAGTCAAAATAGAGCGAAGGAGAGGAGATATGAACGAAGTTGCGAACGCCCCAGGCCACGGCCCATTCGCCAAGGCGACGGGTGGCGCGGACGTTGGCTAAATCGAAGGCCTGCTGCGTGCCCCACGGCGAGGTGAAGCTTGAGCAGTGCCAGAGGGTATCGATACCGGCGAGCATCACCTTGGCCTGAGATGAAACCAGTTCGGTTAAATCTGCGGGGACAAATTCGGCGCCCATTTTGCTCAGAAGCTTGCCCATCGCTTCGTTTCGCCCGGTCGCTCTGACGCTGATGCCTTTGTTACGCAGATATTCCACCGCGTTGCGGCCTAAGCCGCTGGTCGCACCGGTAACCAGTACCTTCATATCAACCTACTGTCCCAGAAAAGAATTTCGTGCGCATTTTTCCGTGATTCTCCTCACGATGCAATGAGAATGATAGCAGAATGACGTAGATACTTCCTATTTGCCTGTGATTTGCTCTGCCAGCCGGGCAATACGCCGCGCCATGCCGCGAAAGATAAACAGATGGGCGGGGATCATCAGCAGCCAGTAGAACAGCCCCGGCATACCGTGAGGGTGCCACCAGGCTCGGACGTCGAGCTCGCGGTGGTCGCCTTTATCGCTGAGGGTAAAGCTCAGGCGCCCCAGGCCGGGCGCCTTCATGCCAAAGAGTAAGGTGAGCTGCTTTTCCGGTTCGACAATAATCACCTTCCAGCTGTCTACCGCGTCGCCGGTCTGCAGAAGGTCGTGCGACGGCCGGCCTTTCGCCAGGCGATGGCCCACCAGCAGGTCCATGGCACCGCGAATTTTCCACAGCGCGTTGCCGAAGAAGTAGCCCTCTTTGCCGCCAATCTGGTTGACGACCTGCCAGATTGCCGCCGCGCTGGCGGACGTGCTGACCGTACAGCCGGCCTGCTTAGGGTAATAGCCATATTCCGGCCGCCAGCGGGCGAAGGCCTGGGCGTCGTAGCCCCAGTCGCTGGAGTTAACTAACTGCTCCTCTTCTTTCAGCGTGCGGCGCACGGCTTCGTCAAATGAGATTAGCGCCTGGGGGATCAGCGCCCGCAGCGCGCGATCGTCGGCGATCAGATCGTGCTTCAGCCCCTGAATCAGCGCCTTCGCGATGGTGGGCGGAACCGAAGTAATCACGTTGAGGAACCACACCGAAATCCAGCGGGTGGGAAAAGGGATCGGGATCAGCAGGCGATGCTTGCCGCTGACCGCCATAAAGCGGGTGAACTGCTGCTGATAGCTTAACACTTCCGGTCCGGCGGCTTCGAAGACGCGATGTTCGCTGGCCGGGTGGTTGAGCAACTGCACCAGATAATAGAGCAGATTTTCGAGATCGATCGGCGTGGTGCGCGAGCGCACCCAGCGCGGAGGGGTTAAAACCGGCAGGTTGTAGACCATATCGCGCATCACCTCGAACGCAGCGGAGCCGGCGCCCACGATGATACCCGCCCGCAGCTCGGTGACCGGCACGCCGGATTCGCGCAGAACGTCGGCGGTAACCTGCCTGGCGCGCAGATGGTCAGACTGTTCCGCCGCCGGCACCTGCAGCGAGCTGAGAAATATCAGCTGCTTTACCGGCGTCGCGCGCAGCGCGTCGCGCACGTTTTGCGCCACCTCGCGCTCGTGCCGAATAAAGTCGCCGCCTTCGCCCATGCCGTGCACCAGATAGTAAACGGTGTCCGCCTGCGCCAGCAGATCAGAGAGCCTCTGCGGCCGGGTCAGGTCGATGGGATGACAGCTGACCCCCGGGAGATTGCGTTTTTTTAGCCGCTCGATATGGCGCGCCGCCGCCAGCACGCAATAGCCCCGATCGCTCAATGCCTGCACCAGATGCTGGCCGATATAGCCGCTGGCGCCGAGCACCAGAATTCGTTGCGACACGCCTGACTCCTTAGCGGTTCAAAAATTCCTGCCAGTGGCCAACCACTTCCGCCAGCTGCTGACGATTGACGTCGATATGGGTGACCAGGCGCACAACCGGCGAGGCGTTGATCAGCACGCCGCGCTGCTGCATAAACGCGCCCAGCGCCCGGGACTGCTCTTCGCCAACGCGGATGAACAGCATATTGGTGTCGTGGCGGGTTACGTCAGCGCCGATGGCGCGCAGCTCCCCGGCCAGCCACGCGGCGTTGTCGTGATCCTCCTGCAGGCGCGCGACGTTATTTTGCAGAGCGTACAGGCCCGCAGCCGCCAGAATTCCGGCCTGGCGCATGCCGCCGCCGACCATTTTACGCCAGCGGGTGGCGCGGTGAATGTAGTCGTGGCTGCCGAGCAGCAGCGAGCCCACCGGCGTTCCCAGCCCTTTAGAGAGACAGATGGTGAAGGAGTCGCAGTATTGGGCGATATCGCGCAGCTCGCAGCCGTACTCCACCACCGCATTAAAGATGCGCGCGCCGTCAACGTGCAGCGCCAGGCCGCGTTCGCGGGTAAACTCCCACGCCTCTTTGAGGTATTCGCGCGGCAGCACCTTGCCGTTATGGGTATTTTCGAGGCTCAGCAGGCGAGTGGGGGCAAAATGGATATCGTCAGGCTTAATCTTTGCCGCGACCTTATCCAGCGGCAGGGTGCCGTCCGCCGCCGCGTCGATGGGCTGCGGCTGAATGCTGCCGAGCACCGCCGCGCCGCCGGCTTCGTACAGATAGTTATGTGCGCTCTGGCCGACGATATACTCTTCGCCGCGCTGGCAGTGGCTCAGCAGGCCCACCAGATTCGCCTGGGTGCCGGTCGGCAGGAACAGCGCCGCCTCTTTGCCGGCCAGCTCTGCGGCGTAGCGCTGGAGCGCGTTAACGGTCGGGTCGTCGCCATAAACGTCGTCGCCGACCGGGGCTGACAGCATGGCATCCAGCATGGCGCGCCCCGGACGGGTTACGGTATCACTGCGGAGATCTATCACGGCATTTCCTTGTTAATGTTTCATCCTTCACGCTGTATCCGCGTTAGCCGCATAAACCACCCCAGCGGGGCCTTCGATGCATCATGAATGATGTTGTGTGGGCTTAAAAGGATGTTTTACCTGAGCCAGTTGGTTTTCGCCAGTTCGATAACTTCATCCCCGCGTCCGCTGATGATGGCGCGCAGCATATACAGGCTGAAACCCTTAGCCTGATCCAGCTTGATTTGCGGCGGGATCGCCAGCTCTTCCTTGGCGACCACCACGTCGACCAGCACCGGGCCGTCGGTGCTAAACGCGGTTTGCAGCGCCTCGTCAACCTCAGAGGCTTTTTCGACGCGAATGCCTTTAATGCCGCAGGCTTCGGCAATGCGGGCGAAATTAGTGTCGTGCAGCTCGGTGCCGTCGGTCAGATAGCCCCCGGCCTTCATCTCCATCGCCACAAATCCCAGCACGCTGTTGTTAAAGATCACGATTTTTACCGGCAGCTTCATCTGCGCCAGCGAGAGGAAGTCGCCCATCAGCATGCTGAAGCCGCCGTCGCCGCACATCGCCACCACCTGACGCTCCGGCGCCGTTGCCTTGGCGCCAATCGCCTGCGGCATGGCGTTGGCCATTGAGCCGTGGTTAAACGAGCCGATCAGCCGGCGCCTGCCGTTCATCTTCAGATAGCGGGCGGCCCAGACGGTTGGCGTGCCGACGTCGCAGGTGAAAATGGCGTCGTCAGCGGCGAAGCGGCTAATCTGCTGCGCCAGATACTGGGGGTGAATGGCCTTATCGCTGGGCTTAGCCAGATCGTCGAGCCCCTTGCGCGCCTCGCGGTAGTGCTCAAGCGCTTTATCGAGGAAGCGGCGATCCGTCTTCTCTTCCAGATGCGGCAGCAGCGCTTTTAGGGTCGATTTGATATCGCCGATCAGCGCCATATCGACTTTGCTGTGCGCGCCGATGCTGCCGGGATTGATATCAATCTGAATGATTTTTGCGCTGCTGGGGTAGAAAGGCCGGTAGGGGAACTGGGTGCCGAGAAGCACCAGGGTGTCGGCGTTCATCATGGTGTGGAAGCCGGACGAGAAGCCGATCAGCCCGGTCATCCCGACGTCATAAGGGTTGTCGTACTCAACGTGCTCCTTGCCGCGCAGGGCGTGGACGATGGGCGCCTTGAGCCTGGCGGCGAACTCTACTAGCTCTTCATGGGCTCCGGCACAGCCGCTGCCGCACATCAGGGCAATGTTGCTGGAGTAGCGCAGCAGCTGCGCCAGGCGGGCTATTTCTTCCGCCGGTGGCGTCACCTCCGGCAGCGGGGCGGAGTACCAGTGGCTGCTGGCGCCTTCCGGGGCGGCTTTCAGCGCCACGTCTCCCGGCAGTACCACCACCGAAACGCCGCGGTTGAGGACCGCTTTGCGCATGGCGATGGCCAGCACCTGCGGGATCTGTTCCGGGGTGGAGACCAGCTCACAATAGTGGCTGCATTCGCGGAACAGCTCCTGCGGATGGGTTTCCTGAAAATAGCCGCTGCCGATTTCGCTGGAGGGGATATGGGCGGCAATGGCAAGAACGGGAACGTGATTGCGGTGACAGTCAAAAAGACCGTTGATCAGATGGAGGTTGCCCGGGCCACAGGAGCCTGCGCATACCGCCATTTCACCGGTAAGCTGGGCTTCGGCGCCCGCGGCAAACGCGGCAACTTCTTCGTGACGCGTTGGCATCCAGGCAATCGTACCCATGCGGTTCAGGCTGTCGCTCAATCCGTTGAGTGAATCGCCGGTGACGCCCCAGATGCGCTTCACGCCGGCCTGTTCAAGAGTTTTCGCTACGTATGCGGCCACGGTTTGTTTCATGGTTCTCCATCTCCTTTATGTGATAACGCTTACAAGCTTAGATGAAACTCATCGTTACGCCCGCATTCCCCTCCTATTTTCAGCTGGTATTATTGCGCGAAAATTCCGCATAATCTGTTACCACTAAAAGAGTAAACAGGAATCATTTCAAATGGTTAAATCTCTGTTAAATGCTGTTAATAAAATGCTGACTCACGACGATTTTGGCAAACTCTTGTTACGACTTGCCGTGGGCGGGCTGATGCTGTTCCACGGGCTGCATAAGCTGTTTGACGGCGTGGCGGGCATTAGCGGGATGCTGGTGGCGAAGGGATTGCCGGGGTTTATTGCCTACGGCGTGCTGGTGGGGGAAGTGCTGGCACCGTGCCTGCTGATACTAGGGATCCTCACCCGGCCGGCGGCGCTGGTGCTGGCGTTTACTATGGTGGTGGCGTGGCTGATGGTCGGTACGGGAGAAACCTGGCAACTGGATAAAACCGGCGCCTGGGCGATTGAGAGCCTGGTCTACTTCTTTGTCGGCGCGCTGGCGATTGCCTTTATGGGCGCCGGCCGCTACTCGCTGGTAAAAGACCCGGCGTGGAAATAAAAAAAGCCCCGCCGGGGCGGGGCTTGCTGTTAAGGATTGTTCCCCGCTAGGCCAGAACCAGATCGCCCTGCGGGTGGCAGGAGCAGGCCAGCACGTAGCCGTCGGCGATCTCCTGCCCGGTCAGCGTCATGGTGCTGCTGACCGTATAGTCGCCGGCAACGACTTTGGTTTTGCAGCAGCCGCAGACGCCGGCGCGGCAGGCGACGGTAACCGGAACCTTGTTGCTTTCCAGCGCCTCCAGCAGGGTGGTGCCTACCGGCGCATAGAACTCCTGCGCCGGCTGCAGTTTGGTAAACTTCAGCCCGCTGGTGGCCGCCTGAGCAACTGGCGTAAAGAACTTCTCTTTAAAGAAGCGCGTGACGCCCAGCGCGCTGACCTCCCTCTCAACCATTTCCATATAAGGCGCAGGCCCGCAGGTCATCACGGTACGCGAGGCCAGGTCCGGCACGCTTTTCAGCAGATCGGCGGTCAGGCGGCCGGCAACAAAGCCGTGGGTGGCGTTGTTTTCCGCCACCAGGGTGACCGCATACTGGCGCCACTCTTCCGCGAAAATGACGTCCTCAGGCGAACGCACGTTGAAAATGACCTGCACATCCGCCTCGGGGCGGTACTTCGCCAACCAGCGACGCATCGACATAATCGGCGTCACGCCGCAGCCGGCTGCCAGCATCAGGAAACGGTCCGCCGGCTTATCTGCACAGGTAAAATCACCCATCGCATCGGACAGCCAGATGTAGTCACCGCGCTTGACGTCACGGGTTAACCACTGAGAACCGGCACCGTCATCAATACGCCGCACGGTCAGCGTAATGTACTCGCTGACGCCCGGCGTAGAGGAAATAGTGTAGGCGCGCAGCGTATCCGCCGAGTTGCGTACGCTGACCAGCGCATACTGCCCGGCCTGATAGGGATAGTAGTCGTGGCACAGCAGCGATACCGTCCAGACGTCCGGGGTTTCCTGATGGATGTGGTGTACCTGCATCCGCCACGGGCACTGATTGGTTGGCATAGTCATTCGTTCGCTCCTTACGCGCTCAACAGTTGCTGCATGTCTTGTTCAACGGTAGTCACAGAGCGCAGGCCAAATTTCTCATTGAGAATAGCCAGCAGATCCGGGGTGAAGAAGCCCGGAGCGGTTGGGCCGGTGACGATGTTTTTCACGCCGAGGGAGAGCAGGGTCAGCAGGATCACGATCGCTTTCTGTTCGAACCAGGAGAGCACCAGCGACAGCGGCAGGTCGTTCACGCCGCAGCCCAGTTTTTCAGCCAGGGTGACGGCCAGAATAATCGCCGAGTAGGCGTCGTTGCATTGACCGGCATCCACCAGGCGCGGCAGGCCTTCGATATCACCGAAGTCCAGCTTGTTGAAGCGATATTTACCGCAGGCCAGGGTCAGGATCAGGCAGTCGTCCGGAACGCTGGTGGCAAAGTCGGTGAAGTAGTTGCGCTCGCCGCGCGCGCCGTCGCAGCCGCCGACGAGGAAGATATGGCGCAGTTTTTCGCGGCTGACCAGGTCGATCAGCGTATCCGCCGCGCCCAGCAGGGTCTGGCGGCCGAAACCAACGGTGATCAGATGCGGAATTTCGCTATACGGGAAGCCGGCCATCTGCTGCGCCTGGGCGATCACCGGCGCGAAGTTTTCGCCTTCAAGGTGGCTCACGCCCGGCCAGCCGACGATGCTGCGGGTCCAGATACGGTCGTCATAGGCGCCAACGGTCGGATCGATGATGCAGTTAGAGGTCATCACGATAGGGCCAGGGAAGCGGGCAAATTCAACCTGCTGATTCTGCCAGCCGCTGCCGTAGTTACCGACCAGGTGTTTGAATTTACGCAGCTCAGGGTAGCCGTGCGCCGGCAGCATTTCGCCGTGGGTATAGACGTTAACGCCGGTGCCTTCGGTTTGTTCCAGCAGGTTATACAGATCTTTCAGGTCGTGGCCGGAGATCAGGATGCACTTACCTTCAACGGACTTCACGTTGACCTGGGTCGGGGTCGGGTGACCGTATTTGGTGGTTTCACCGGCGTCCAGAATGCTCATGACCTTAAAGTTCATCTGGCCGATTTCCATTGAGCACTCCAGCAGAGCGTTCAGGTCGGCAGGCCAGGTGCCCAGCCACGCCATAATTTTGTGGTACTGAGCGTAGATATCGTTGTCGTACTGACCCAGAACGTGAGCGTGCTCCATATAGGCCGCGGCGCCTTTCAGGCCGTACAGGCACAGCAGACGCAGGCCGAGAATGTTTTCGCCGATGTCCGGTTTGTCTTTATTCGGGGTAAATTCTGCGGCCTGACGCTGCAGGTCGCCCAAATCGTCGCTAACCAGCTGCAGGCTGGCCATCGGGTTGTCCACCGCCGCGCCGGCGTCAACGTTCAGGCACTGGGCCTTCAGCGCCTCGCGCATCGCGATGGCCTCACGCGCGTAGCCAACGATGCGCGGGGAGTCGAAGTTAACGTTGGTCAGCGTGGAGAAGAAGGCACGCGGCGCAAAGTTATCAATTTCATGGTCAACGATGCCATATTCACGAGCCTTAACGGCCCAGGCGGAGAGGCCCTGCAGGGAGGCAATCAGCAGATCCTGCAGATCGGAGGTTTCGGCCGTTTTACCGCACATACCCTGCGCGTAAGAGCAGCCGTTCCCTGCGGGGGTACGGATGGTTTGTTCACATTGCACACAAAACATGGTCACACCTTTTTAAAGTTATATTTTAGATACATGTTTAAGGTTATGCCCGGGCGCGCAGGGATTAAAGGTATTTCTAATACAATTTACAGGGAGATTGATTTAGCGCAATTTTGGCGGTAGATGACTACCGCCACGGGGGTATTAAGCGGAGAAAAAGGCCATCAGCACGGGCACCAGCAGGCTGAGAATAAAACCATGAACAATCGCCGCCGGCACGATTTCAACGCCGCCGGAGCGCTGTAATACCGGCAGCGTAAAGTCCATCGAGGTCGCGCCGCAGAGGCCTAAGGCCGTTGAGCGGCTGCGGCGAAGCAGGCCGGGAATAAGCATAATCGCCAGCAGCTCACGGGCAAGATCGTTAAAGAACGCGGCGCTGCCAATAACCGGCCCGTAGGATTCGGTCAGCAGGATCCCTGATAGCGAATACCAGCCAAAACCTGAAGCCATTGCCAGGCCGGTCTTTAGCGGCAGGTCAAGAATAAAGGCGTTGATCATCCCGCCGAGTAATGAGCTGGCCATGACGACGACCGCCACAATCATTCCGCGACGATTAAGCACTATTTGCCGCAGGGTCATGCCGTTATTGCGCAGCTGAATACCAATCAGGAACAGCAGGAAGATCAGCGTATATTCGCTGGCTTCGGTGGCGTGCTGCAAAAATGACAGACCGCTTAAGCCAATCAGAAAACCAATAAGCACCACGCCGCACAGCTGCAGTGATTCCATTGCCATCGCCACGCGCGAAGGTAATTTCTCCTGCCGATGCTGGCTGCGCCACGGCATCTTCTGCTCGAGCCACATTAATGCCGCAATATTACACAGCATAATAACGACGACGCTTACCGCGGCGTAATGAAGAATGGCAAGCAGGTTGCTGGCTAAATTGTCGAGGAAGGCGAGGCTGATCCCCATGAAAAAGAGGATAACGTAGACAATCCAGCTTAAAAGTCGCGCGATGACTTTAAGCGCTACCGGCTGACGAAGTGGAATGATATAGCCGATAATCAACGGCAGCAGAATGATTAATAATCCCGAAAACATGAACGGCCTGGTCCTTGCAGAATGAAAATAGCGCCACTGACACTACCCAAATCATTGTAGCGAGTAAAGCTGTCACCAAAAAGAAAGGCCCGGCATCGCCGGGCCTGAGCGCGAGTCTAAGCTGAGACTAGCTGCGTTTTTCCAGCAGCGTGCGGTAGAGCACGCCGCCGAGGATCCCGCCGATGATTGGCATAACCCAGAACAGCCACAGCTGCTGCAGCGCCCAGCCGCCCTGGAAGATAGCGACCGCGGTGCTACGCGCCGGGTTGACGGAGGTATTGGTTACCGGAATGCTGATGAGATGAATTAAGGTCAGCGCGAGGCCGATAGCGATCGGTGCAAAGCCCGCCGGGGCGTTTTTATCCGTTGCGCCGTGAATAACCAGCAGGAAGCCGCAGGTCAGCACAATTTCGATGACAATCGCCGAAAGCATTGAGTAGCCGCCCGGGGAGTGTTCGCCAAAGCCGTTGGACGCAAAGCCGCTGGCCGCTGCGTCAAAGCCCGCTTTACCGCTGGCAACCACGTACAGAACGCCGGCCGCAATAATACCGCCAACCACCTGGGCGATAATATAACCGATCACGTCTTTGGCCGGGAAACGACCGCCGGCCCACAGGCCTAAGGTCACCGCCGGGTTAAAGTGCCCGCCGGAAATATGCCCCACGGCAAACGCCATCGTTAATACGGTTAAACCAAAGGCCAGAGCGACCCCGGCAAACCCTATTCCCAGCTCCGGGAAGGCTGCAGCCAGAACTGCGCTACCGCAGCCACCGAACACAAGCCAGAATGTACCAAAACATTCCGCTGCTAATTTTCTAAACATAACCACCTCAAATAATAATGTTAATGAGCACGATTTAACGTGCCGTTCTTTATTTATCAACTAAAGGATGAAGATAAAAATAAAGCGCCGCTATTTTATGGACGATCGCCATCCCGTAACCAGTTAAATAAATAGATGTAATTTGATTTAGGGCAAGGTGATGTTAATCCTTATACCATTCACTGTGCAAGAAAAGAGTAGTACAAAAATAATAGATGTAACCACTGCAATGAATGAATTATTTTTTAAACAAATACCCTTACCAATAATCATATTGAAAACGTTATTTTTCGCCTCTGCTGATATTGGCGTTTACGGCAGTGTCATGTTCCAGCATGTGTCGCTATACTGCTGATAACTGAAGGAGAAAGTGGTGACTGAGCGGAGGGGATATGCTTCTTGAGCGCGTGGAGATCGTCGGTTTTCGCGGTATCAATCGTTTATCATTGATGCTGGAGCAAAATAACGTGCTGATCGGCGAGAATGCGTGGGGAAAATCCAGCCTTCTGGATGCCCTGACGCTGCTATTGTCGCCAGAGTTCGAGCTTTATCATTTTGTCCGGGATGATTTCTGGTTCCCGCCCGGCGACGTGCAGGGACGCGAGCACCATCTGCACATCATTCTGACCTTTCGCGAGAGCGAGCCCGGCCACCATCGGGTGCGGCGCTTTCGCCCGCTCAGCGACGGCTGGGTCCCCTGTGATGACGGCTATCAGCGAATTTTCTATCGCCTGGAGGGCGAGCTGGCCGATGATGGCAGCGTCATGACGCTGCGCAGCTTTATTGACGGCAAAGGGGAAGCGCTGGAGCTGGAGGATATTGACGAGCTCGTGCGCCATCTGGTGCGCCTGATGCCGGTCCTGCGCCTGCGCGACGCCCGCTTTATGCGGCGCATCCATAACGACAGCGTGCCGCACTCTCCGCAAATTGAAATTACCGCCCGCCAGCTGGATTATCTCTCCCGGGAGCTGGTGAGCCATCCGCAAAATTTAACCGACGGCCAGATTCGTCAGGGGCTGTCGGCCATGGTGCAGCTCCTTGAACACTATTTTGCCGAGCAGAGCAGCGTGCAGTCCCGCAACCGCCTGATGCGCCGCCATTCCCACGATGAACAGCGCAGCTGGCGCTATCTGGATATCATCAACCGGATGATTGATAAGCCCGGCGGGCGGAGCCACCGGGTAATCTTACTGGGGCTGTTTTCTACTCTGCTGCAGGCCAAGGGCACGGTCCGGCTCGACCGCGACGCGCGGCCGCTGCTGCTGATTGAAGATCCGGAAACCCGGCTGCACCCGATTATGCTCTCCGTCGCCTGGCATCTGCTCAACCTGCTGCCGCTGCAGCGCGTGACCACCACCAACTCCGGCGAGCTGCTGTCGCTGACCCCCGTTGAGCACGTCTGCCGGCTGGTGCGCGAATCGTCGCGCGTCTCGGCCTGGCGGCTTGGGCCGGGGGGGATGAATGCCGAAGACAGCCGGCGCATCGCCTTCCACATTCGCTTCAATCGCGCCTCGTCGCTGTTTGCCCGCTGCTGGCTGCTGGTGGAAGGGGAGACCGAAACCTGGGTTATCAACGAACTGGCGAGACAGTGCGGGCATCACTTTGATGCGGAAGGGGTGAAGGTGATTGAGTTTGCCCAGTCGGGACTAAAGCCGTTGATTAAATTCGCCCGGCGGATGGGCATTCAATGGCACGTTCTGGTCGATGGCGACGAGGCGGGGAAGAAATACGCCGCGACGGTGCGCAGCCTGCTTAACGACGATCGCGACCTGGAGCGCGACCATTTAACAACGCTGCCGGCGCTGGACATGGAACACTTTATGTATCGCCAGGGCTTCAACGATGTTTATCATCGGGTGGCGCAGCTGCCGCCAAACGTGCCGATGAATATGCGGCGGGTGATCACCAAAGCTATTCATCGCTCATCAAAGCCGGACCTGGCGATTGAGGTGGCGATGGAAGCCGGGAGGCGCGGGATTGAATCCGTACCGGCGCTGCTGAAGAAAATGTTCTCCCGCGTGCTGTGGCTGGCGCGTGGCCGGGCGGATTAAGTGCGCTTGCGGTAAGGATGCAGCAAATTCAGGGTTATGTTTTCGCTATCTCCAGATAGAATCATCGGCTTGCGCTGCGGTTTAAAACATCAGGAATTTTTATGAAGCTCAATGGAAAACGCAGGAAAGTCTGGTGGCTACTGGCCATTATCGTACTGGCTCTGGCCATCTGGGGATGGCGGGTGCTGAATGCGCCGCTGCCGCAGTATCAGACTCTGGTGGTGCGTAAAGGCGATCTGCAGCAGAGCGTGCTGGCGACCGGTAAGCTGGACGCGGTACGTAAAGTCGACGTTGGCGCGCAGGTGAGCGGGCAGCTGAAAACGCTGCGCGTGAGTATCGGCGACAAGGTACAGAAGGATCAGCTGCTGGGGGTCATCGATCCCGAACAGGCGGAGAACCAGATTAAAGAGGTTGAGGCGACGCTGATGGAGCTGCGCGCGCAGCTGAATCAGGCCCGCGCCGAGCGTCAGCTGGCCGCCGTGACCTTAGCGCGTCAGCAGCAGCTGGCGCAGCGTCAGCTGGTTTCGCGTCAGGAGCTGGATACCGCGGCCACCGATTTAGCGGTCAAAGAGGCACAGATTGGCACCATCGAGGCGCAGGTTAAGCGCAACCAGGCCACGCTGGATACCGCGAAAACTAACCTCGATTACACTAAAATTCTGGCTCCGATGTCCGGGGAAGTGACGCAAATCACCACCCTGCAGGGGCAGACGGTGATTGCCGCCCAGCAGGCGCCGAATATTCTGACCCTCGCCGATCTCAGCACCATGCTGGTGAAGGCGCAGGTCTCTGAGGCGGACGTGATCCACCTTCGTGCCGGGCAAAAGGCGTGGTTCACCGTGCTTGGCGACCCGTTTACCCGCTACGAAGGGACCCTGAAGGATATTTTACCCACGCCGGAAAAGGTGAACGACGCTATCTTCTACTACGCCCGCTTTGAGGTCCCGAACCCGCAGGGGATCCTGCGCCTCGAAATGACGGCTCAGGTCCATATCCAGATGGCGGAAGTGAAAAATGTGATAACCATTCCGCTGAGCGCGCTGGGGGATGCCATCGGCGAAAACCGCTATCGCGTGCGGCTGCTGCGCACCGGCGAGGTTAAAGAGCGCGAGGTCACCATCGGCGCGCGCAACGATATCGATGTGGCAATAGTTAAGGGATTAGACGAAGGCGATGAGGTCATCGTCGGGGAAAGCGCGCCCGGGACGGCTAAATGACGGCGCTGCTCGAACTGCGTGATATACGCCGCAGCTATCTTTCCGGCGACGAGAGCGTTGATGTCCTGAAGGGGGTCACGCTGAGCATCAACGCCGGAGAGATGGTAGCCATTGTCGGCGCTTCCGGCTCCGGTAAATCGACCCTGATGAACATCCTCGGCTGTCTCGATAAGCCGAGCAGCGGCACCTATCGGGTGGCGGGCACCGACGTATCGCGGCTCAACGGCGACGAGCTGGCCCGGCTGCGGCGAGAGCATTTTGGCTTTATCTTCCAGCGCTACCATCTGCTGTCGCACCTGACGGCGGTACAGAACGTCGAGGTGCCGGCGGTCTACGCCGGCACTGAGCGACGGGCTCGCCTGGAGCGCGCACGCGAGCTGCTGGTGCGGCTGGGGCTTGGCGATCGGGCGGAGTATCAGCCTTCGCAGCTCTCCGGCGGCCAGCAGCAGCGGGTGAGCATTGCCCGTGCGCTAATGAACGGCGGGGAAGTTATTCTGGCGGATGAGCCGACCGGCGCGCTGGACAGCCATTCCGGCGAAGAGGTGATGGCTATCCTGCATCAGCTGAAATCGCAGGGGCATACGGTAATTATCGTCACCCACGATCCGCTGGTGGCGGCGCAGGCCGAGCGGATCATTGAGATCCACGACGGTGAGATCGTGCGTAATCCGCCGCCTAAGGGCGCGAGCAGCGCCGGCGTTATTCGCCAGAGCCCTGCGGCCGAACCCTCCGCGTGGCGTCAGTTCAGCAGCGGCTTTCGCGAAGCGCTGGTGATGGCCTGGCGGGCAATGACCGCCAACAAAATGCGCACCCTGCTCACCATGCTCGGTATTATTATCGGCATCGCTTCGGTGGTGTCGATTGTGGTGGTGGGCGATGCGGCGAAGCAGATGGTGCTGGCGGACATTCGCGCCATCGGCACTAACACGATTGATGTCTATCCCGGGAAGGATTTCGGTGATGACGATCCCCGCTATCAGCAGGCGCTGAAGTATGACGATCTGCTGGCTATTCAGAAGCAGCCCTGGGTCAGCTCGGCGACGCCTGCGGTATCGAAAAACCTGCGCCTGCGCGCCGATAATATCGACGTTGCTGCCAGCGCCGAGGGCGTCGGGGCGCAGTATTTTAACGTCTACGGCATGACCTTTAGCGAAGGCAATACCTTCAATGAGCTGCAGCTAAGCAGCCGGGCGCAGGTGGTGGTGCTGGACAGCAATGCCCGACGCCAGCTCTTTCCGCACAAGGCGCGGGTGGTGGGCGAAGTTATTCTGGTTGGCAATATGCCCGCGACGGTGATTGGCGTGGCGGATGAGAAGCAGTCGATGTTCGGCAGCAGCAAAATCCTCCGGGTCTGGCTGCCTTATACCACCATGGCCGGGAGGGTGATGGGGCAGTCGTGGCTGAACTCAATCACCGTGCGGGTGCATGAAGGATACGATAGCTCAATCGCCGAACAGCAGCTGCTGCGTCTGTTCGAGCTGCGGCACGGCAAAAAAGATGTTTTCACCTGGAATATGGACAGCATCTTGAAAACGGCGGAACGGACCACACATACACTACAGCTGTTTCTGACTTTGGTAGCGGTGATCGCGCTGGTGGTTGGCGGTATTGGTGTGATGAATATCATGCTGGTATCGGTCACCGAACGGACCCGCGAGATAGGTATCCGCATGGCGGTCGGGGCGCGGGCCAGCGACGTGCTGCAGCAGTTTCTGATTGAGGCTGTTTTAGTCTGCCTGGTGGGCGGCGCGCTCGGCGTGACGCTATCGCTAATGATTGCCTTTGTGCTGCAGCTCTTTTTACCCGGCTGGGAGATTGGCTTTTCACCGCTGGCGCTGCTGACGGCGTTTTTATGTTCGACGCTAACCGGCGTGCTGTTTGGCTGGCTTCCTGCGCGAAACGCCGCACGCCTTGACCCGGTGGATGCGCTGGCTCGCGAGTAGCGCTAAAAAAATGCCAGTCAGAAGGACTGGCATTTTACTGGCGGGATGTACACAATGAAGCGAAAGAGTTATGCAGCCGCTTCCGCTTCTACAGGAACAATCACGCTGGCGTGATTACCTTTCGGTCCCTGGTGAACATCAAACCGAACGGCTTGTCCGGCTTTTAGCGTTCTGTAACCATCCATCTGGATGGTGGAGTAATGGGCGAAAATGTCTTCGCCTCCGCCCTCAGGGCAAATAAAACCAAACCCTTTGGCATTGTTGAACCACTTAACAGTACCCATTTCCATACTTCGACATCCTTCGTAATTCTTTATAAGTAAGATGGAATGAACCGGTAGTGGAGTGACGAGTTGTTCAAATGCTCGCCAACTCTCGCCAGTACAATTTAGAGAAATACGAAAAGGCGTCAAGCGATTGACGGTAGGGGAAGGCGAAAAATGCGTCAAAATTTGAAGCAGTTAACGCTATTGCCGGGGAATGTGACAGACGTCGCGGATGGAAGTAATAGATGATAGTTATCTATGATCTATTGTAGATTTGTGATGGGCATAACTTTTGGTCATCGACAGGCCACCGCCTGTTGGCAACAGCAACCGATGATGAATACTGACGATGAGTAAGAGAGATTGGCTGGACTTCGATCAGCTGGTAGAAGACGAAGTGCGTAATGAGCTTAAACCACCATCGATGTATAAAGTGATATTGCTCAATGATGACTACACTCCAATGGAGTTTGTTATTGACGTGTTACAAAAATTCTTTTCTTATGATGTAGAACGTGCAACGCAGCTGATGTTGACGGTTCACTATCAAGGTAAAGCGATTTGTGGTGTATTTACCGCAGAGGTTGCGGAAACCAAAGTTGCGATGGTGAGCCAGTATGCGAAGGAGAACGAGCATCCATTGCTGTGTACGCTAGAGAAAGCCTGAAGACAGGCAAGAAAATTGGGGGAGGTGCCTATGCTCAATCAAGAACTGGAACTCAGTTTAAACATGGCTTTCGCCAGAGCGCGCGAGCACCGTCATGAGTTCATGACCGTCGAGCACTTGCTGCTGGCGTTGCTCAGCAACCCTTCGGCCCGCGAAGCGCTGGAAGCGTGTTCCGTGGACCTGGTGGCGCTGCGTCAGGAACTTGAAGCCTTCATCGAACAGACCACGCCTGTTCTACCCGCCACGGAAGAAGAGCGCGACACTCAGCCGACGCTGAGCTTCCAGCGCGTACTGCAGCGTGCCGTCTTCCACGTACAATCCTCTGGCCGCAGCGAAGTGACCGGTGCCAACGTTTTGGTCGCTATTTTTAGCGAGCAGGAGTCGCAGGCGGCCTATCTGCTGCGTAAACATGAAGTCAGCCGTCTTGATGTGGTGAACTTCATCTCTCACGGTACGCGTAAAGACGAGCCGAGCCAGCCTTCCGAAAACAGCGGAAGCCAGCCCAGCAATGAAGAGCAAGCAGGCGGGGAGGATCGTATGGAAAACTTCACCACCAATCTCAATCAGCTTGCTCGCGTTGGCGGAATCGATCCGCTGATTGGTCGCGAAAAAGAGCTGGAGCGTGCCATTCAGGTTCTGTGCCGCCGTCGTAAGAATAACCCGCTGCTGGTGGGTGAGTCCGGCGTGGGTAAAACCGCGATAGCCGAAGGGCTGGCATGGCGAATCGTGCAGGGCGACGTGCCGGAAATCATGGCCGATTGCACGATCTATTCGCTGGATATCGGCTCCCTGCTGGCAGGGACAAAATACCGCGGCGATTTTGAAAAACGTTTCAAAGCGCTGCTGAAACAGCTGGAGCAGGATACCAACAGTATTCTGTTTATTGATGAAATCCACACCATCATCGGTGCGGGCGCCGCTTCCGGCGGCCAGGTCGATGCCGCCAACCTGATTAAACCGCTGCTCTCCAGCGGCAAGATTCGGGTGATGGGGTCGACGACCTACCAGGAGTTCAGCAATATCTTCGAAAAAGACCGCGCGTTAGCCCGGCGTTTCCAGAAGATAGACATTACTGAACCTTCGGTAGAAGAGACGGTACAGATTATTAACGGCCTGAAGCCGAAGTACGAAGCGCACCACGACGTGCGCTACACGGCGAAAGCGGTGCGTGCGGCGGTTGAACTGGCGGTGAAATACATTAACGATCGTCATCTGCCGGACAAGGCGATAGATGTTATCGACGAAGCGGGCGCGCGGGCGCGGCTGATGCCGGCCAGCAAGCGTAAGAAAACGGTTAACGTGGCGGATATCGAATCGGTGGTGGCGCGCATTGCCCGCATCCCTGAGAAGAGCGTCTCCCAAAGCGACCGCGATACGCTGAGAAATCTTGGCGATCGGCTGAAAATGCTGGTCTTTGGTCAGGGCAAGGCGATCGAGGCTTTAACCGAAGCCATCAAGATGGCGCGTGCCGGACTGGGCCACGAGCATAAGCCGGTGGGCTCCTTCCTGTTCGCCGGACCAACCGGCGTCGGGAAAACCGAGGTCACCGTACAGCTGGCCAAGGCGCTGGGTATCGAGCTGCTGCGTTTTGATATGTCCGAGTATATGGAGCGTCACACCGTGAGCCGTTTGATCGGTGCGCCTCCGGGCTACGTTGGTTTCGATCAGGGCGGGCTGCTGACCGATGCGGTCATTAAACATCCGCACGCGGTGCTGCTGCTTGATGAGATTGAAAAAGCGCACCCTGACGTCTTTAACCTGCTGCTGCAGGTGATGGACAACGGTACGCTGACCGACAACAACGGCCGCAAGGCGGACTTCCGCAACGTGGTGCTGGTGATGACCACTAACGCCGGCGTGCGCGAAACCGAGCGTAAGTCGATTGGCCTTATTCATCAGGATAACAGTCCGGATGCGATGGATGAGATCAAGAAGATCTTTACGCCGGAGTTCCGTAACCGCCTCGACAACATTATCTGGTTCGATCATCTGTCAACGACGGTGATCCATCAGGTGGTGGATAAGTTTATCGTCGAGCTGCAGGTTCAGCTGGATCAGAAAGGCGTGTCGTTGGAAGTAAGTCAGGAAGCGCGAGACTGGCTGGCAGAAAAAGGCTATGACCGGGCAATGGGCGCGCGTCCAATGGCGCGGGTGATTCAGGATAACCTGAAGAAACCGCTGGCCAACGAGCTGCTGTTTGGTTCGTTAGTTGACGGCGGCCAGGTGACCGTTGCGCTGGATAAAGAGAAGAGTTCGCTGACCTATGATTTCCAAAGTGCGCAGAAGCACAAACCGGAAACGGCGCATTAATTCTTACTCTGAAACGTCAAAAACCGGCCTGCGGGCCGGTTTTTTTATATCCGCAGTCGCTTAGCGGAGAGGGGATGTAAAAAGACCGGGAATTATCCCGGCCTTTCGCATCTAACGCCACGAGGGCGGAAAACTATCAGCGACTACGGAAGACAATGCGGCCTTTGCTCAGGTCGTACGGGGTCAGCTCAACAGTCACTTTGTCGCCCGTCAGAATGCGGATGTAGTTCTTACGCATTTTACCGGAAATATGCGCAGTTACCACGTGACCGTTTTCCAGTTCTACGCGGAACATTGTGTTAGGCAACGTGTCAAGTACGGTGCCCTGCATTTCAATATTGTCTTCTTTGGCCATCTAGTCCTCTGGGGTATCACTACCGTAGTTTTGAACCGGCAAGATAATGCCGAAGTTCAGCGAGTAAGTAAAGTTTTACGTTTATACCCACCACACTTCGCGTTGCGTCCACGTTGGCTGCGTTCTTCGATCCCGGCTACTTTTTTCAGTAAGCGCTGGGGATCCGTTCACTTGCCGCCCGCCTGCAACCCGAGCTGTTGCGAGTCTATATACTTTATCTTTCTGGCTGCCTTAGTTCTCACGGTCACATAGTTATTGATGCTGCCTGGCGCTTGGTTTGTCGTCCCGGCGCATCATGAATAAGTTTGGGTTTAAATCACTGAAGTAGTTTTGGCGCATTGCCCGGAACGCACGCGGATAAACCGCACGACAGGCGCAAACGTAAAGGGGGGAGTGACAGAACGATGGGCGTTATCTGACTCTTATTATTCCCAAACGGCGGCGGGGCAACGGGCAGAAGCTACTCTACCGCGCAATTATACCATCCCGGCGAAGAATGTGCTGAAAACATTTACACATTGCCGGTAAATAGCACCCTCGGTACCCAAAATCTTTCCGGTAAACGCTGGCTGCGCAATTGCGCCAGCCGATCGAGATAGTCGCGGCGGGGAATTTCAACGGCGCCCAGCGACGCGGTGTGGTTATTTAGCACCTGGCAGTCAATTAACTGGCCACCGTCGCGCATAAATGCCTGGCAGAATACCAGCAGGGCCGTTTTTGATGCGTTTTCCGCGTGGCTAAACATCGACTCGCCGCAAAATAGCGCCCCCTGAGCCACGCCGTACATGCCGCCAACCAGCGTCTCATCGCGCCACACCTCGATGGAGTGCGCGTGCCCGAGTTCGTGCAGCTGGTGATAGGCCTTGACGATGCTGGCGGTTATCCAGGTGCCCTCATCGCGATTGGCGGCGCAGCCTTCAATCACCTCGCCAAAGGCATGGTTCAGCGTCACGCGATAGGGAGAGCGCTGGTGGAAGCGTTTCATGCTGCGGCTGAGATGAAACTGCCCGGGCCACAGAACCGCGCGGGGATCGGGAGACCACCATAAAATAGGATCCCCCGGTGAAAACCACGGAAAGATGCCGTGCTGATAGGCCATCAGCAGGCGCGCGGGGCTAAGATCGCCACCCAGCGCCAGCAGGCCGTTCGGTTCACGCAGGGCGCCTTCCGGCGCGGGGAAGGCAATGGACTGACGGGAGAGCTGAACCAGACGCATTTTAACCTCAATACGCACCAGCAATTGTCCAGTATATTCGCTGTCTTTCAGGCGTCAACGCAGTATGCGCGTGCCTGAAACTCATAGAGTATATACACAAAATCATTCGGGATGCCCGGCGGCGATGGCCCGATAACGACTGACCTACAGGCGCTGCTTAAACTGGTAGTAGCGCCCTTGTTGAGCCAGCAGTTCTGCGTGACTACCTTGCTCAATAATCTTGCCGTTGTCCATGATAATTATCTGATTAAAACGCGCCAGCCCGCGCAGGCGGTGGGTGACCATCAGCACGGTTTTTTCTTTCATCACTTCGGCCAGTAAATCAAGGATTTGGCTTTCAGTCGTGGCGTCCAGGCCTTCGGTCGGCTCATCAAGCAGCATCAGCGGCGCGTCATGAAGCAGGGCGCGGGCAATGGCTAACCGGCGCAGCTCGCCGCCGGAAAGCTGGCGACCGCCTTCTCCCAGCCAGCCGTTGAGGCCGCTGTCGTCGAGTAGCTTGCCGAGCCCAACCCGCTCGAGGATGTTGACCAAATGCGCATCGCTCGCCTGGGGTGCCGCCAGCAGCAGGTTGTCGCGCAGCGTTGCGCTAAACAGATGCACGCGCTGAGGAACCACGCTCATTGCCCGGCGCAGGGTCGTCTCGTTGAGCTGCGCAAGCGGCTGGTCGTTGAGTAAAATCTCGCCCTGGGCCGGATCCCAGGCGCGGGTAAGCAGCTGCAGCAGGGTCGATTTCCCGCAGCCGGTGCGTCCGAGAATAGCGATGTGATCGCCGGCAGCAACCTGTAGCGAGAGATTCTCCAGCGCCGCGGTGGGCTGCTGCGGATAGCTAAAGGTGACCTGATTCAGCGTCAGCGCCACGCGTGAGAAGGTCTGGTCCGCGCTCTGCGCAAAGGAGACTTCCGGCGGCTGCTCGGTGATTTGCGTAATCCGCCGCGCGGAGGCGATGACCTGCCCGAGGTGCTGGAACGCGCCGGTGACCGGCGCCAGCGCCTCAAACGCCGCCAGGGCGCAGAAAACAAAGAGCGCGATCAGCGCGCCCGGCTGGCTATTGCCGCCCACGCCGGCAGAGGTCAGCCACAGCATCGCAATCACCGCAACGCCGCCAATCAGCAGCATCAGCGCCTGGGAAAGCGCCGTGAGTTCGGCCTGACGTCGCTGGGCATCCTGCCAGCGCTGTTCGGTTTTCTCCAGCTGCTCGCGGTAGCGATCGCTGGCGTTAAACAGCATCAGCTCCGCCTGTCCCTGCAGCCAGGCAGTCAGCTGCTGGCGGTACTGGCCGCGCATTTGGGTTATGCACTCGCCGGCGGGTTTACCGGCCCGATAAAACAGCGGCGGCAGTATCAGCACGGTCAGCAGCATGATGCCGCCCAGCGTCAGGGCCAGGGTGACGTCCAGAATACTCAGGCCGGCGGTGACCACCAGAATGACCACCAGCGCTCCCACCAGCGGCGAGATAACCCGCAGATAGAGGTGATCCAGGGTATCGACGTCGGCAACGATGCGGTTAAGCAGCTCGCCCTGGCGAAAACGCGCCAGCCCGGCAGGGGAGAGCGGCAGTAGCTTGCTGAACGTGAAAACGCGCAGATGCTGGAGGACGCGGAAAGTCGCGTCGTGGCTCACCAGGCGTTCAAAGTAGCGCCCGGCGGTACGAATTATCGCCGCGCCGCGCACGCCGGCGGCGGGCAGCATGTAGTTAAAGCTGTAGATACCGGCAACGCCGACAACGGCCGACGCCGAGAGGAACCAGCCCGACAGCGTCAGCAGCCCGATGCTCGCCAGCAGGGTGACGATCGCCAGCACCACGCCGAGCATCAGCAGCCATATGTGCCGCTTGTACAACGCCAGGTAAGGTAATAATGCGCGCATTTAAATCTCCTCCTGACGATGGGCCAGCAGGGTCGCGAAGGGCCCTTCGGCGGCGGCAAGCTGTGAATACTCGCCCTGTTCGACAATCTGCCCGTTTTGCATCACCCAGATAGCGTCCCAGCCGGCTATACCTTCGAGCTGGTGGGTGACCATCAGCGTGGTTTGCTGCGAAGAGGCGTTTGACAGGGCCTGCATCACCCGCTGCTCGCTGTGGGCGTCGAGGCTGGCGCCAGGCTCATCGAGCAGCAGCAGCCGGCAGGGAACCAGCAGCGCGCGCGCGACGGCGATACGCTGCGCCTGGCCAACCGATATGCGGGCCGCCTGATCGCCCACCGGCGTATTAATGCCCTGCGGCAGCTGCGAGACAAATTCGCTGACCCAGGCCTTATCCAGCGCCAGCTGAAGCTGCGCCTCGGTCGCTTCAGGCCACGCCAGAAGCACGTTTTCACGCAGCGTAGCCGCCGGCAGCTGCGGGTTTTGTCCAACCCAGCTCAGCATCCGATGCCAGCGCTGGCTATCAAGATCGCGCAGCTCAACGCCGTTGACCATCAGCGAACCGTCATAGGGCAGAAAGCCCGCCAGCGTATTCAGCAGCGAGCTTTTGCCGGAGCCGCTTTGCCCAACCAGCACCACCCGCTTACCGGCGGGCAGGGAGAAGTTCAGCGGCCCTGCCAGCACCTTGCCTTCCGGTGATTTGATCCGCAGATCGCGCGCTTCAAGACTCACCAGCTCGTTGTCGCTAAGCACCTTCTCGCCGCGCTCGGCCTGCGCCAGCGGCGTTTCCATAAAGGTTTTCAGGCTGTCCGCCGCGCCGATAGCCTGCGCCTTAGCGTGGTAGAAGGTGCCCAGATCGCGCAGGGGCTGGAAAAACTCCGGCGCGAGGATCAGGGTCAAAAAGCCGGCCATCAGGGTAACGCCTGCGCCGTAATGGCCAAAGTTCAGCTCGCCCAGGTAGGAGAAACCGAAATAGACCGCCACCAGCGCAATGGAGAGGGAAGTGAAAAATTCCAGCACCCCGGAGGAGAGGAAGGCCAGACGCAGGACATCCATCGTGCGCTGGCGGAAATCCTGCGAAGCCTCGCGGATATTGTCGGTTTCCGCGGCGCCGCGATCGAAAATTCGCAGCGTTTCCATGCCGCGCAGGCGGTCGAGGAAGTGGCCGCTCAGTCGCGCCAGCGCCTGGAAGTTGCGGCGGTTTGCATCCGCGGCACCCATTCCGACCAGCGCCATAAACATCGGGATCAGCGGCGCGGTGCCGAGAAGGATCAGCGCTGCCGCCCAGTTAATCGGGAAAATAGTGATAACGATGAGCAGCGGGACGCACGCGGCCAGCGTCATCTGCGGCAGATAGCGCGCATAGTAATCGTGCATATCGTCGATTTGCTCGAGGATAAGCGTAGCCCAGCTGCCCGCAGGCTTGCCCTGGATCCACGCCGGACCGGCCTCCTGCAGACGATCGAGCACCTGGCGACGGATCTCATAGCGGATATGCTGCCCGGCATAAAATCCTACCCGCTCGCGCAGCCATACCACCCACGCGCGAAGGACGAAAATCAGCACCAGCACGGTAAACGGCAGCACCAGCGCCGTCGCCGGAATATTCTCCATGATCATGCGGTGAAGGATCCGCGCCAGCAGCCAGGCCTGAGCGACGATCAGCAGCCCGCTAATGACGCCCAGCGCGCGGGAAATCATCAACCAGCGACGGGAGAGAATGCTCTGTTCTTTTAACCAGCGGGTTAACTCTTGTTGACGGGTTTTATTCATTGCGCACTTAGCAGGTGGAGTTATAGGTTTTTGGGCACGGCAATGTTACAACGAGGAAAAAATAAAGGCGACTTTTCGTCGCCTTCTTTACCTTTGTTACTGACTTGTAAAGATTATTTGCAAGCGTCAGCCAGGCCGTCGAGATAGCGCTCGGCGTCCAGCGCGGCCATGCAGCCGGTGCCGGCAGAGGTAATAGCCTGACGGTAGATATGGTCCATCACGTCGCCGGCGGCGAAGACGCCAGCAACGCTGGTTTGGGTCGCGTTGCCGTGAATGCCGGACTGAACCTTGATATAGCCGTTTTCCAGCTCCAGCTGCCCGGCAAAAATCGCCGTGTTCGGGCTGTGGCCGATAGCGACAAACAGGCCCGCGACTTCCAGCGATTCAACGTTGTCCGCATTCTGCGTATCGCGCAGGCGCAGGCCGCTGACGCCCATCTGGTCGCCGGTCACTTCTTCCAGGGTGCGGTGGGTATGCAGCACGATGTTGCCGCTTTCCACTTTGTCCATCAGGCGCTTGATGAGAATTTTTTCCGCGCGGAAGGAGTCGCGACGGTGGATCAGGTGCACTTCAGACGCGATGTTAGAGAGATACAGCGCTTCTTCAACCGCGGTGTTGCCGCCGCCGATAACCGCGACCTTCTGGTTACGGTAGAAGAAACCGTCGCAGGTGGCGCAGGCGGAAACGCCGCGGCCCTTGAAGGCTTCTTCAGACGGCAGGCCGAGATAGCGCGCGGAAGCGCCGGTCGCGATAATCAGCGCGTCGCAGGTGTATTCGCCGCTATCGCCGACCAGGCGGAACGGACGGTTCTGCAGATCGACGCTGTTGATATGATCGAAAAGAATTTCGGTTTCGAACTTGGCCGCATGTTCGTGCATACGTTCCATCAGCAGCGGCCCGGTCAGATCGTTCGGATCCCCAGGCCAGTTTTCCACTTCCGTGGTGGTGGTCAGCTGACCCCCTTTTTCCATCCCGGTAATCAGCACCGGATGCAGGTTTGCACGTGCGGCATAGACCGCAGCGGTGTATCCCGCAGGTCCAGAACCAAGAATTAGCAGCTTACTGTGTTTGGCCGTGCCCATGAGAACCCCATAATTTATTGGCATACATTGGGCTGGATTGTAGGGAATTTGTTGTCGTAAAAAAAGAGCATAGCGATTTTGTTAACGATATGTGCAATAGCACCCGCCGATGAGCTGGCGATTTAACGAACGGAGAATATAACTAATTCTACTGTCAGCAGCACAATTATAAGAGGAAAACATGAGAATCAACGGGGGGGGATAATGAATATCTGGCATCTTGTACTAAAAATCGATGTTTTGCTTTGACAATCCCCTGTGCTTTTGCGAAAACATTCATGGAAGAAGAAAAGCAGCGTTTTGCGTGTGGCGAATTTTCATGCATGCAAATGCCATTTTTATCCGGGTTAGCGAAATCTACGCATGGTGTGGACAGACGCCATGCGTGATGTCGGTGGCTGCCGTCAGGCAACGGGCTTCTCACGTACCCCTGGGTTACTCAAGTCGTACGGGTAAGAACAGGATGGGCTCTGGCAGTGAAGGCTCAGAGTCAGAACAGGAGTAGGGAAGGAATACAGAGAGACAATAATAATGGTAGATAGCAAGAAGCGCCCTGGCAAAGATCTCGACCGCATCGATCGTAACATTCTGAACGAGTTACAAAAAGATGGACGTATCTCTAACGTCGAACTTTCTAAACGGGTGGGACTTTCTCCGACGCCTTGCCTTGAGCGCGTGCGTCGACTGGAAAGACAGGGTTTTATTCAGGGCTATACGGCGCTGCTTAACCCGCATTATCTGGATGCATCACTTCTGGTATTTGTTGAGATTACTCTGAATCGTGGCGCGCCGGATGTGTTTGAGCAATTTAACGCCGCTGTGCAAAAACTTGAAGAAATTCAAGAGTGTCATCTGGTATCCGGCGATTTCGACTACCTGTTGAAAACTCGCGTACCGGACATGTCAGCGTATCGTAAACTACTGGGCGAAACCCTGCTGCGCCTGCCGGGCGTAAACGACACCCGTACCTACGTGGTAATGGAAGAGGTCAAGCAGAGCAATCGTCTGGTAATTAAGACGCGCTAACACGGAACAGGTGCAAAATCGACGTAGTTTGATTACACTCCTGTTAATCCATACAGCAACAGTGCCGGGGAGACCCGGCACTGTTGTCCGTTTTAGCAGCAGGCAGGAAACAGCCTGATACCTGGAGAGCCTTTTTTGAGCCAGGAATACACCGAAGACAAAGAAGTCAAACTGACGAAGCTAAGCAGCGGGCGCCGACTCCTTGAGGCGTTACTTATCCTTTGCACCCTTTTTGCTATCTGGCTGATGGCGGCCTTACTCAGCTTTAATCCCTCGGATCCAAGCTGGTCGCAAACGGCCTGGCACGAGCCTATCCACAACATCGGCGGCACGCCGGGAGCCTGGCTTGCCGATACGCTATTTTTCATTTTTGGCGTAATGGCTTACACCATTCCCGTGATTATCATCGGCGGCTGCTGGTTTGCCTGGCGCAATCAAACTAACGACGAGTACATCGACTATTTCGCCGTTTCGCTGCGCTTAATTGGCGCGCTGGCGCTGATCCTCACCTCCTGTGGCCTGGCCTCTATCAATGCCGATGATATTTGGTATTTCGCCTCGGGCGGGGTCATTGGCAGCCTGCTGAGCACCACTCTGCAACCGCTGCTGCACAGCAGCGGTGGAACTATCGCGCTGCTCTGCATCTGGGCGGCGGGTTTAACCCTGTTTACCGGCTGGTCGTGGGTCAGCATTGCCGAAAAACTCGGCGGCGCGATCCTGTCCGTCCTCACCTTCGCCAGCAACCGTACCCGTCGGGACGATACGTGGGTGGATGAGGACGACTATGAAGATGACGAAGACGACGATACGGCGAAACCGCAGGGCTCGCGTCGCGCGCGAATTTTACGCAGCGCTTTAGCGCGTCGCCAGCGTCTGGCAGAAAAATTCTCCAATCCGCTGGGGCGCAAGACCGACGCCGCGCTGTTTTCCGGTAAGCGCATGGATGATGCCGAGGAAGAGGTTCAGTTCAGCGCCAACGGCGCGCCGGTTGCGGCAGACGATGTGCTGTTTTCTGGCGCCAGCGCCGCGCGCCCGGCAGATGTGGACGATGTCTTATTCTCCGGTGCCAGCGCAACGCGTCCGGGGGACTTCGACCCCTACGATCCGCTGCTGAACGGCCATAGCATTGCCGATCCGGTGAGCGCGGCTGCGGCAGCCACCGCGGCGCCGCAGGCGTGGGCTGAGCCGGTAGCCGGCCAGACTCCGCCGGCCGGCTGGCAGCCAGAGGCACAGGTTTATCAGCCTGAACAGGCGCCGGTACAGCAGCCCCACCACCAGCCTGAGGCCGCGTATCAGCCGCAGCAGGCGTATCAGCCTGAACAGGCGCCGGTACAGCAGCCTCACTACCAGCCTGAAGCCGCGTATCAGCCGCAGCAGGCTTATCAGTCGGAGCAGACGCCGGTACAGCAGCCTCACTACCAGCCTGAAGCCGCGTATCAGCCGCAGCAGGCTTATCAGCCTGAGCAGGCGCCGGCACAGCAGCCACACTACCAGCCTGAGGCCGCGTATCAGCCGCAGCAGGCCTATCAGCCTGAACAGGCGCCGGTGCAGCAGCCTCACTACCAGCCTGAGGCCGCTTATCAGCCGCAGCAGGCGTATCAGCCTGAGCAGGCGCCGGTGCAGCAGCCTCATTATCGCCCTGAGCCAACGTATCCGCCGCATCAGGCGTATCAGCCTGAACAGGCGCCGGTACAGCAGCCTGCTTATCAGCCTGAACCTTATGCCGCCTCGCCTGTTATTGAGCCAGACGCTCCCCAGGAAGAGGTTAAGCCGCAGCGTCCGCCGATGTACTATTTCGAAGAGGTTGAAGAGAAGCGTGCGCGCGAGCGCGAACAGCTTGCCGCCTGGTATCAGCCGATTCCGGAGCCTGCGAGTCCGGTAGCGACCAGGCCTATCTCGCCGCCGCCATCATCTTCTGTTGATGCCGCTGCGGTGACTACGCTTGCCGCCAGCGTACATCAGGCTGCGGGCGCTGGTGCAACCGCCGCCTCGGTGGTCTCCGCTGCGTCATCCGCCGCGCCGCTGTTCAGTCCGGCCGCGGGCGGGCCGCGCGTGCAGGTCAAAGAGGGCATTGGTCCGAAGCTGCCGCGTCCTAACCACGTCCGCGTACCGACGCGCCGTGAGCTGGCATCGTATGGCATTAAGCTGCCTTCTCAGCGCATCGCGGAAGAGCGCGCCCGCCAGGCGGAGCTTGATCAAAATTATGACGATGAGCCGCTCACCGATGAAGAAGTTAACGAGCTGGAGCAGGGCGAGCTGGCGCGTCAGTTTGCCGCCACCCAGCAGCAGCGCTACGGTGAGGTCTACCAGGCTGACGACGGCGGAGATGACGATTCAGCCGCTGAAGCCGAGCTGGCTCGCCAGTTTGCCGCCACCCAGCAGCAGCGCTACAGCAGCGAGCAGCCGCGCGGGGCGAACCCGTTCTCTCCGGCTGATTATGACTTCTCGCCGATGAAAACGCTGGTGGACGACGGCCCGAGCGAGCCGCTGTTTACGCCGATGCCGGAGGTTCAGCCGTCGGCACCGCAATACCAGCAGCCGGCGCAGCATCAGCATCAGCCAGTACAGCAGCCGCAGCAGGTACAGCCGCAGCCCGCGCAGCACTATCAGCAGCCGACGCCACAGCCTGCTTACCAGCCGCAGCAGGCCCCTCAGGCCCCGATGCAGCCGCCGGTCCAACAGCCGGCGCCGCCGCAGCAGGAGAGCCTGATTCACCCGCTCCTGATGCGCAACGGCAACAGCCAGCCGGTGCCGCGGCCGACAACGCCGCTGCCGTCTCTGGATCTGCTGACGCCGCCGCCGAGCGAGGTCGAGCCGGTTGATACCTTCGCGCTGGAGCAAATGGCGCGCCTGGTGGAGGCTCGCCTTGCCGATTTCCGTATTAAAGCGGACGTCGTAAACTACTCGCCCGGCCCGGTTATCACCCGCTTTGAGCTGAACCTGGCGCCGGGCGTAAAGGCCGCGCGTATTTCTAACCTGTCGCGCGACCTGGCCCGTTCGCTCTCCACGGTTGCCGTGCGCGTCGTAGAGGTTATCCCGGGCAAGCCGTACGTCGGCCTGGAGCTGCCGAATAAGAAGCGTCAGACCGTCTACCTGCGCGAAGTGCTGGATAACACCAAGTTCCGCGATAACCCGTCGCCGCTGACCGTGGTGCTGGGCAAGGATATCGCCGGCGATCCGGTCGTCGCCGACCTGGCAAAAATGCCGCACCTGCTGGTAGCCGGCACCACCGGCTCCGGTAAATCGGTCGGCGTCAACGCCATGATCCTCAGCATGCTCTATAAAGCGCAGCCGGAAGACGTGCGCTTCATTATGATCGACCCCAAAATGCTCGAACTGTCGGTCTATGAAGGGATCCCGCACCTGCTGACAGAAGTGGTTACCGACATGAAAGACGCCGCCAACGCTCTGCGCTGGAGCGTGAACGAGATGGAACGCCGCTACAAGCTGATGTCAGCGTTGGGCGTGCGTAACCTGGCGGGCTACAACGAGAAGATTGCCGAGGCGGCGCGCATGGGGCGCCCAATTCCGGATCCGTACTGGAAACCGGGCGACAGCATGGATGCGGTACATCCGGTGCTGGAAAAACTGCCTTACATCGTGGTGCTGGTGGATGAATTCGCCGACCTGATGATGACCGTGGGTAAGAAAGTGGAAGAGCTGATTGCTCGCCTGGCGCAGAAAGCGCGTGCGGCGGGTATTCACCTCGTGCTGGCTACCCAGCGTCCGTCGGTTGACGTGATCACCGGTCTGATTAAGGCCAATATCCCGACGCGTATTGCGTTCACCGTGTCGAGTAAAATTGACTCGCGTACCATTCTCGACCAGAGCGGCGCCGAATCGCTGCTGGGGATGGGGGATATGCTTTACTCCGGGCCGAACTCCACTATCCCGGTGCGCGTGCACGGCGCATTTGTGCGTGACCAGGAAGTCCATGCGGTAGTCCAGGACTGGAAAGCGCGCGGGCGTCCGCAGTATGTCGACGGCATCACCTCCGATAGCGAAAGCGAAGGCGGCGGCGGCGGATTTGACGGCGGAGAAGAGCTGGATCCGCTGTTCGACCAGGCGGTCAACTTCGTGACCGAGAAGCGTAAAGCCTCTATCTCCGGGGTTCAGCGTCAGTTCCGTATCGGCTATAACCGCGCCGCGCGCATCATTGAGCAGATGGAAGCGCAGGGCATCGTCAGCGAGCAGGGCCATAACGGCAACCGCGAAGTGCTGGCGCCGCCGCCCTTCGAGTGAGTGCAAAGTTGGGTAAATAAGAGCAAAATCAGCCTATTCTTCTGTCCCGCCGCGCCAGGCGGTCCTACATTAGGGGCAGAAGAGGCTCCCGCGCAGGGAGCGACGCACATTGACGGACATTAAGGAATAACAATGAAAAAACTCGCAATCACCTGTGCATTACTGTCTGGATTTGTTGTCAGCCAGGTTTGGGCTGACGCCGCCGGCGATTTGAAAAGCCGTCTGGATAAGGTGAGCAGCTTCCACGCCAGCTTCACGCAGAAAGTGACCGATGGCAGCGGCAACGCGGTACAGGACGGACAGGGCGATCTGTGGGTCAAGCGGCCGAATCTGTTCAACTGGCACATGACCCAGCCGGATGAAAGCATTTTGGTCTCTGATGGCAAAACGCTGTGGTTCTATAACCCGTTCGTTGAGCAGGCGACCGTCACCTGGCTGAAAGACGCCACCAGCAACACGCCGTTTATGCTGATTGCGCGTAACCAGTCTAACGACTGGCAGCAGTATAATATTAAGCAAAACGGCGATGACTTTGTCCTGACGCCGAAAAGCGGCAGCGGTAACCTGAAGCAGTTCACCATTAACGTAGGGCGTGATGGCACCATCCATCAGTTCAGCGCGGTAGAGCAGGACGACCAGCGCAGCAGCTACCAGCTGAAGTCGCAGCAAAACGGTGCGATAGACGCATCTAAGTTTACCTTCACGCCGCCGCAAGGGGTTACGGTGGACGATCAACGTAAATAGAGGCGAATGTGGGCAATCTGTCGCTCGATTTTTCCGACAATGCGTTTCAACCTCTGGCCGCCCGTATGCGGCCAGAAAATTTAGCGCAGTACATCGGCCAGCAGCATCTGCTGGCACCGGGTAAACCTTTGCCGCGGGCAATTGAGGCCGGGCATCTTCATTCGATGATTTTATGGGGCCCGCCGGGCACCGGAAAAACCACCTTAGCGGAAGTGATTGCTCGCTATGCCAGCGCCGACGTCGAGCGCATTTCGGCCGTGACCTCCGGCGTGAAGGAGATCCGTGAAGCCATCGAACGCGCCCGGCAGAACCGTAACGCCGGTCGGCGCACCATCCTGTTTGTCGACGAAGTCCACCGCTTCAATAAAAGCCAGCAGGACGCGTTTCTGCCGCATATCGAAGATGGCACCATCACCTTTATCGGCGCGACGACGGAAAATCCCTCTTTTGAACTCAACTCCGCGCTGTTATCGAGAGCGCGCGTTTATCTGCTGAAATCACTCACCACGGAAGATATCGAGCAGGTGCTCACGCAGGCGATGAGCGATGCGGGCCGCGGCTACGGCGGGCAGAATATTGTGCTGCCTGACGACACGCGTCGGGCGATCGCCGAGCTGGTAAACGGCGATGCGCGCCGTGCGCTCAACACGCTGGAGATGATGGCCGATATGGCCGAAACCGACGCCGCCGGTCAGCGGGTGCTGCAGGCCAAACTGTTGACCGAAATTGCCGGCGAGCGTAGCGCGCGTTTTGATAACAAGGGCGATCGCTTTTACGATTTAATTTCGGCGCTGCACAAGTCCGTGCGCGGCAGCGCGCCGGACGCCGCGCTGTACTGGTATGCGCGGATCATTAGCGCCGGCGGCGATCCGCTGTACGTTGCCCGCCGCTGCCTGGCGATTGCCTCGGAAGACGTCGGCAACGCCGACCCTCGGGCCATGCAGGTTGCTATCTCTGCCTGGGACTGCTTTACCCGAGTCGGCCCTGCGGAAGGCGAGCGGGCGATTGCGCAGGCTATTGTGTACCTCGCCTGTGCGCCGAAGAGCAACGCGGTTTACAGCGCCTTTAAGGCCGCGATGGCCGATGCCCGCGAACGTCCGGACTACGACGTGCCGGTCCATCTGCGCAACGCGCCGACGAAGCTGATGAAAGAGATGGGCTATGGCCAGCAGTATCGCTACGCCCACGATGAGCCCAACGCTTATGCCGCCGGGGAGGAGTACTTCCCGCAGGAAATGGCGCAAACTCGCTATTATCGGCCAACAAACCGAGGGCTTGAGGGAAAAATTGGCGAAAAGCTCGCCTGGCTTGCCGAACAGGATCAAAATAGCCCCACAAAACGCTACCGCTAACAGAGGCGTTGCGGTAAGGTTATCAAGATATTCCGGTGGTCGTATTCTGCGGCCACTTTTCATTTTATTAATTCGATAAGCACAGGATAAGCATGCTCGATCCCAATCTGCTGCGTACCGAGCCAGACGCAGTCGCTGAAAAACTGGCACGCCGGGGCTTTAAGCTGGATGTAGATAAACTGCGCGCTCTGGAAGAGCGTCGTAAAGTTCTGCAGGTTGAAACTGAAAATCTGCAGGCGGAGCGTAACTCCCGATCGAAATCCATTGGCCAGGCGAAAGCGCGTGGGGAAGATATCGAGCCGTTACGCCTGGAAGTGAACAAGCTTGGCGAACAGCTGGATGCGGCGAAAACCGATCTGGACGCGCTGCTGGCCGAGATCCGCGACATCGCGCTGACCATTCCGAACGTCCCGCATGATGACGTTCCGCTGGGCAAAAGTGAAAACGACAACGTCGAAGTGAGCCGCTGGGGAACCCCGCGCGAGTTCGATTTTGACGTGCGCGATCACGTGACTCTGGGCGAAATGCACGGCGGGCTGGACTTCGCTGCGGCGGTTAAACTGACCGGCTCGCGCTTTGTGGTCATGAAGGGCCAGCTGGCTCGTCTGCACCGCGCGCTGTCGCAGTTTATGCTGGACCTGCATACCGAACAGCACGGCTATAGTGAAAACTATGTCCCGTATCTGGTAAACCAGGAAACGCTGTACGGCACCGGCCAGCTGCCGAAATTTGCCGGCGACCTGTTCCATACTCGTCCGCTGGAAGAAGAGGCGGATAGCAGCAACTACGCGCTGATCCCGACCGCCGAAGTTCCGCTGACTAACCTGGTTCGCGATGAGATCATCGATGAAGACGATCTGCCGATCAAAATGACCGCGCATACGCCGTGCTTCCGCTCTGAAGCAGGCTCCTACGGTCGTGATACCCGCGGTCTGATCCGTATGCACCAGTTCGACAAAGTTGAGATGGTGCAGATCGTCCGTCCGGAAGATTCCATGGCGGCGCTGGAAGAGATGACCGGCCATGCGGAGAAAGTTCTGCAGCTGCTGGGTCTGCCATACCGTAAAGTGGCGCTCTGCACCGGCGATATGGGCTTCAGCGCGTGCAAAACCTACGATCTGGAAGTGTGGGTGCCGGCGCAGAATACCTACCGCGAAATTTCGTCCTGCTCGAACGTCTGGGATTTCCAGGCGCGCCGCATGCAGGCACGCTGCCGCAGCAAGTCTGATAAGAAAACGCGCCTGGTCCATACGCTGAACGGCTCTGGCCTGGCAGTGGGTCGTACCCTGGTTGCGCTGATGGAAAACTATCAGCAGGCTGACGGCCGTATCGAAATCCCGGAAATTCTGCGCCCGTATATGCGCGGCCTTGAGTTCATCGGCTGATTTTTCTACCCCCTTCTCAAAAGCGCCTACGGGCGCTTTTTTTTCATCTCCTTCTTGATGCCGGGCAATAACCCGTCCGTTCAATACCCCCATACTCCCTTGGTGTTAAAGCAGCATAAAAAACTAATATAAGCTAGTTGCGCTATATATAAATCTATATATCGGTTATCAGTAAATTGTGAGCAACCAAAGCGAGTACCCATGAAAATTAAAGCCCCCGATGCTTTACTGGCTGCCGAAGTAAGCCGGCGTGGTTTAATGAAAACCACGGCGATTGGCGGTCTGGCAGTGGCCAGTAACGCATTTACTTTACCCTTCACGCGCATTGCCCATGCCGCAGATACCCTGTCACCGGCAGGTGAAGCGGTGACCTGGAGCGCCTGTACCGTTAACTGCGGTAGCCGCTGCCCGCTGCGCATGCATGTTGTTGATGGCGAAATTAAATACGTTGAAACAGATAATACCGGTGACGATAGCTACGACGGCCTGCACCAGGTGCGCGCCTGCCTGCGCGGGCGCTCGATGCGTCGTCGCGTCTACAATCCCGATCGCCTGAAGTACCCGATGAAGCGCGTGGGTAAACGCGGTGAGGGGAAATTTGAACGCATCAGCTGGGAAGAGGCGTTCGATACCATTGCCGGCAATATGCAGCGCCTGATCAAAGACTATGGCAACGAATCTATCTACCTGAACTACGGTACCGGAACCCTGGGCGGAACCATGACCCGCTCCTGGCCGCCGGGAAAAACGCTCATTGCTCGCCTGATGAACTGCTGCGGGGGCTATCTTAATCACTACGGCGACTACTCCTCCGCGCAGATCGCCGCCGGGCTGAACTACACCTACGGCGGCTGGGCCGACGGCAATAGCCCGTCGGATATTGAAAACAGCCAGCTGGTGGTTCTGTTTGGCAATAACCCGGGCGAAACGCGGATGAGCGGCGGCGGGGTGACCTACTATCTGGAGCAGGCGCGACAAAAATCCAATGCGCGGATGATCATTGTCGATCCCCGCTATACGGATACCGGGGCCGGTCGTGAGGACGAGTGGATCCCGATTCGGCCTGGTACCGACGCGGCGCTGGTCTCCGCGCTGGCGTGGGTGATGATTACCGAAAACCTGGTCGATACCCCGTTCCTCGATAAATACTGCGTTGGTTATGATGAGAAAACGCTCCCTGCCGATGCGCCGGCAAACGGTCACTATAAGGCCTGGATCCTGGGCCAGGGCAGCGACGGTATCGCCAAAACGCCTGCGTGGGCGTCAACCATTACCGGCATTCCGGTCGATCGCATCGTGAAGCTGGCGCGCGAGATTGCCAGCGCGAAGCCCGCTTATATCAGCCAGGGCTGGGGGCCGCAGCGCCACGCTAACGGTGAAATTGCGACCCGGGCGATCTCGATGCTCTCTATTCTCACCGGCAACGTCGGCATTAACGGCGGCAACAGCGGTGCGCGCGAGGGCTCATACGATCTGCCGTTTGAGCGTATGCCGACGCTGGAAAACCCGGTTGAGACCAGCATCTCCATGTTTATGTGGACCGACGCCATCGAGCGTGGCCCGGAGATGACGGCGCTCCGCGACGGGGTTCGCGGCAAAGATAAGCTCGATGTGCCGATCAAGATGATCTGGAACTATGCGGGCAACTGCCTGATTAACCAGCACTCTGATATCAACCGCACCCATGAAATTCTGCAGGACGACAGGAAGTGCGAGATGATCGTGGTGATCGATTGCCATATGACCTCGTCGGCAAAATATGCCGATATCCTGCTGCCGGACTGCACCGCCTCCGAACAGATGGACTTCGCGCTGGATGCCTCCTGCGGCAACATGTCGTACGTAATCTTCACCGATGAGGCGATTAAGCCGCGCTTTGAATGCAAAACGATTTATGACATGACGACGGCGCTGGCGAAACGCATGGGCGTGGAGCAGCAGTTTACGGAAGGCCGTAGCCAGGAAGGCTGGATGCGCTATCTGCACGAGCTCTCCCGCAAAGCGATCCCCGACCTCCCGGACTTTGAGACCTTCCGCAAGCAGGGGATCTATAAGCAGCGTGACCCGGAAGGCCACCACGTTGCCTATAAGGCGTTCCGTGAAAATCCGCAGGCGAATCCCTTGACCACGCCGTCGGGAAAAATCGAAATCTATTCGCAGGAGCTGGCAAAAATTGCCGCCACCTGGGAGTTACCCGAAGGGGACGTTATCGATCCGCTGCCGATTTATACCCCCGGCTTTGAGAACTATAACGATCCGCTGACCGAGAAGTTCCCGCTGCAGCTGACCGGCTTCCACTATAAATCTCGCGTGCACTCGACCTACGGCAACGTAGACGTGCTGCAGGCGGCCTGTCGCCAGGAGATGTGGATTAACCCGCTTGATGCGAAGACGCGAGGGATCGCCAACGGCGAGCGAATTCGTATTTTCAACGCCCGCGGTGAAGTGCATATCGAAGCCAAAGTGACGCCGCGTATGATGCCTGGCGTCGTCGCGCTGGGTGAGGGCGCCTGGTATAACCCGGACGCAGGCCGCGTGGATCAGGCGGGGAGTATTAACGTGCTCACCACCCAACGCCCATCGCCGCTGGCGAAAGGAAATCCGTCGCATACCAACCTCGTCCAGGTTGAAAAGCTGTAAGGAATAACCGATGACAACTCAATATGGATTTTTTATCGATTCCGCCCGTTGCACCGGTTGTAAAACCTGCGAACTGGCTTGTAAAGACTATAAGAACCTGACGCCGGACGTCAGCTTCCGCCGCATTTATGAGTACGCGGGCGGCGACTGGCAGGAGGATAACGGCGTCTGGCAGCAGAACGTGTTTGCCTACTACCTCTCTATCGCCTGTAACCACTGTGAGGATCCAGCATGTACCAAGGTCTGTCCGAGCGGCGCCATGCACAAGCGCGACGATGGCTTTGTGGTGGTGGATGAAGACGTCTGCATCGGCTGCCGCTATTGCCATATGGCCTGCCCGTACGGCGCGCCGCAGTACAACGCGGCGAAAGGGCATATGACCAAGTGCGACGGCTGCCACGAACGCGTCGCCGTTGGTAAAAAACCGATCTGCGTTGAGTCCTGCCCGCTGCGGGCGCTGGACTTTGGCCCAATCGAAGAGCTGCGGCAGAAACATGGCAAGCTGGCCGCCGTTGCGCCGCTGCCGTCGGCGCATTTTACGCAACCCAGTATTGTCATTAAACCGAACGCCAACAGTCGCCCGTGTGGCGATACAACCGGCTATCTGGCCAACCCGAAGGAGGTGTGAGATGGGAAGTGGATGGCATGAATGGCCGCTGATGATCTTCACGGTCTTTGGTCAGTGCGTAGTGGGGGGCTTCATCGTCCTGGCGCTGGCGCTTATGAAAGGCAGCCTGTCGCATGAGCAGCAGCAGCGCGTGGTGCTGAGCATGTTTGGCCTGTGGGTGCTGATGGGGATTGGGTTTATCGCCTCGACGCTGCATCTGGGGTCGCCGATGCGGGCCTTCAATTCGCTCAACCGCGTCGGAGCATCGTCGCTGAGTAATGAAATCGCCAGCGGAGCGCTCTTCTTCGCCGTTGGCGGCATTGGCTGGCTGCTGGCGGCGGTTAAGAAGCTGCCGGCCGGGCTGCGCAGCCCGTGGCTGATCGTCACGATGGTATTGGGCGTCATCTTTGTCTGGATGATGGTTCGGGTGTACAACACCATTGATACGGTCCCGACCTGGTATAGCGTCTGGACGCCGCTGAGCTTCTTCCTGACGCTGTTTATCGGCGGACCGCTGCTGGGCTATCTGCTGCTGCGCGCGGCCGGCGTGAACGGCTGGGCGATGCGCCTGCTGCCCGTCGTAACGCTGGTGGCCCTGGTGGCGAGCGTGGCCGTGGCGCTGATGCAGGGCAGCGAGCTGTCGACTATCCACAGCTCAATCCAGCAGGCGTCTGCGCTGGTGCCGGACTACGGTTCGCTGATGGCGTGGCGCGTTGCGGCCCTGGCGCTGGCTCTGGCGTGCTGGGTTGCGCCGATGCTTAAAGGATATCAGCCGGCGCTGCCGCTGCTGGGCCTGGCATTCGTGCTGGTGCTGGTGGGGGAGATGGTGGGCCGCGGGGTCTTCTACGGTCTGCATATGACGGTGGGCATGGCGATCGCCAGCTAAGCCGCTATTCGCGCCGGAACTTCGCGGTTCCGGCGCGATAAAAAATGCGCTCTCTTCATGAAATATTTCAACTGATATTCCCGCCCGTTAATTCCAATAAATTAATAAAAACAATGGAATAATATAAAGAATAATTCTGCCGCCTCGCCGATGGATAAAAAACTTCAATCGTTGCCCGAGAAACCGCGTCCTGCCTGATTTCAGGTGGATTGACAATGTTTTTAGCGGTGGCATGATGCGCACGAAATCTGAACTTCCTCACGGTTTATATCCATGTCCATCTACACCCGGCCGGTGCAAATGTTGCTCTGCGGCCTGCTTTTGTTGACGCTGGCGATAGCGGTTTTAAATACCCTCGTCCCGCTTTGGCTCGCCCATGAAAACATGCCTACCTGGCAGGTCGGGATGGTTGGCTCATCCTATTTCACCGGTAACCTGGTCGGAACCCTGCTGGCTGGATGGGTCATTAAACATCTGGGATTTAACCGTAGCTACTATCTTGCCTCGCTGATTTTTGCCGTCGGCTGCGTTGGGCTTGGCGTCACCATTGGCTTCTGGACCTGGTTTAGCTGGCGTTTTATCGCCGGCGTAGGCTGCGCAATGATTTGGGTGGTGGTGGAAAGCGCGCTGGTTTGCAGCGGGACCACCCGCAGCCGCGGTCGCCTGCTGGCGGCGTATATGATGGTTTACTACGTCGGTACCGTGCTGGGCCAGCTGATGGTGAGCAAGCTGCCGACGGATCTGATGAGCGTCCTGCCCTGGGTGACCGGTCTGGCGCTGGCCGCCATCCTTCCTCTGCTGTTTACGCGCGTGGTCAATCAGACGGACGAGCCGCACGAGCCGGCCCGCATCTGGCCGATGCTCAGGCTTCGCCAGGCTCGCCACGGCGTTAACGGCTGCATTATTTCCGGGATCGTCCTCGGCTCGCTGTACGGGCTTATGCCGCTGTGGCTGAACCATCAGGGGGTGAGCGACGCCGGGATTGGTTTCTGGATGGCGGTGATGGTGAGCGCCGGGATCCTCGGGCAGTGGCCGGTGGGTCGCCTGGCGGATCGCTATGGCCGCCTGCTGGTGCTGCGCGTTCAGGTGTTTATCGTTATTCTCGGCTGTCTGGCCATGCTTAGTCAGGCCGCGATGGCGCCCGCGCTGTTTATCCTTGGTGCCTCCGGCTTTACGCTGTATCCGGTAGCGATGGCCTGGGCATGCGAAAAAGTTGAGCGCCATCAGCTGGTGGCGATGAACCAGGCGCTATTGATGAGCTACACCATCGGCAGCCTGCTTGGGCCAACGCTTACCGCGATGCTGATGCAGAATTTCTCCGATAACTTGCTGTTTATTATGATCGCGAGCGTCTCGTTTATTTACCTGCTGACGCTGCTGCGCAAAGCGGGGCACCACCCGACGCCGGTGGCTCACGCCTGATTTTCTCAAGCCATAGCCGGCGGGATACCTCCGCTGGCTATGGCTGAGAAGCGACAAGCGCCGCAAGCTGGCTGCGCTCCTCAATCGCAGCCAGCCGCTGCAGCCGGTCCTCCTCATCTAACCAGCACACTAGTCGCTGGATCGTTTGAATATGCTGTTCGCTATCCGCTGCCGCCAGCACGACTATCAGCCGGATAGCGGAATAGCCGGGAAACTCAACGGCTTCCCCGCAACAGAGCAGCGAAAGCGCGCTGTTGTGGCTTAACACCCCGTCTTCCGGTCGCGCGTGCGGTAGCGCAAATTCAGGGCTCAGTATGTACCAGGGACCGTGCTGTTCCGTGGCGCTGATAATCGCCTGCGCGTATTCCGCGGTGACCTTTCCCTGCCGCTCTAAAGGCTGACAGGCGAGCCGAACGGCGCTGCGCCAGTCGAGAGCGTGCTGCGCATACTGGCAGGCGGCAAAAAGCGTGTCGTCCATATCAATTCCTCAGATAACGAGCCGGCCGTGGCCGGCCCGTGCTACGTCTTAGCTCAGTGCGTGATACAGCGCCTCGCCGGAGATGCCATATTTCTCTTTTAGCTGACGGCTATTGCCGGATTCGGTGAAGGTATCCTGAGTTCCCAGGCGTATCAGACGCGCCGGGTGGGCCGCCTGCGCCATCGCTTCGGCAATCTGGCCGCCGAGTCCCCCGTTTACGCTATGATTCTCAAGGGTGGCGATGAGCGGACAGTCGGCAACCAGCGCAGCGAACGCCTTGTGGTTGAAGGGTTTGAGCTGCGCCACGTGAATCAGCCTGCCTCTTTTACCGCTGGCGAGCAGCTTCTCGTAGCCATCGGTGGCCTGCTCCAGCACCGTACCCTCGAAGAGAATGGCAAAATCGTTCCCGCTGCTGGCGATGGCCGCGATATCCGTAACCCGCGGAATCGTGCTCTTATCGCGAACCGGCATTGGCTCGCGGGCGACGCGGATATAGACCGGACCCGTAATATTGGCCGCCTGTTCGAAGGCTTCCGCAATTTCTTCGGCATCCGCAGGCGTCAGGACCGTCAATCCCGGCAGCACGCGGGTCAGAGCGAGATCTTCCAGCGCATGGTGCGAGGCGCCGTCCGGTCCGTCATCCATACCGGGATGGCTACCCACCAGCTTGACGTTGGCTTTGGCATAGCAGGCCTGCCGCAGCTGGGTCCAGGCGGTGCCCGTTACAAACATCGCAAAATTGACGTAGAAGGGCATGAACCCCTCAAGCGCCTGGCCGGTAGCGAAGCTCATTGCCGAGCCCTCCGCAATACCCATTTCGAAAAACGCCTCGGGATAGAGGGCCTGAAACTGGTCCGTGCGGGTTGAGCTGGCTAAGTCGCTGTCGATGGCAACCACGGGATAGCCCTTTTGTTTCAGGGCGATCAGCGCGTTACCGATTTCATCGCGTGGGGCTTTCATCACTGTAACTCCTCCATTGCCTGCTGATACTGTTCCCGGGTGGGGGTTTTTGAGTGCCAGTCACCGTTATTTTCCATATAGCTAACGCCGGAGCCTTTGGTGGTATGCGCAATAATGGCCACCGGCTTGCCTTTTAGATGGCGGGATAGCATCAGGGTATCGGCAACCTGGTGCATGTCATTGCCGTTAAGAAGCTCCAGCACATGCCAGCCAAAACAGCGGATTTTGTCAGCCAGCGGCTCGAGGTTGACCACCTCATTGACCGGATCGTGTGACGAGAAGCGGTTGTAATCGACGATGGCGACCAGGTTGTCCATTTTCATATGAGCGGCCTGCTGCAGGGTTTCCCAGATTTGCCCTTCGTGCATCTCGCCGTCGCCGAGGATCGCAAATACCCGATGGGGATCGTTACGGCGCTTTTTCGCTGCCGCCATCCCCAGGGCAACCGACAGACCCTGGCCGAGCAGGCCGGTGGTGGCATCGACGTCGGGTAGCGCCTTGATGCTGGGGTGGCCCTGCAGGCGGGAATCGATCTGGCGGAAGGTGCTGAACTCCCGACGTTCAATCTTGCCCATCTGATAAAGCATGGCGTACTGGGCGGCGACGGCATGGCCTTTACTCATGACGATGCGCGAACGGGGGGAGCGACTGAGGTCCACTTCCTCGTAGTAGAGCCAGGTCAGAATATCGATGATTGACAGGGCGCCGCCCGGATGGCCAATCCCTGATTCATAGATCATGCTAACGATATCGCGTCGTGCAGCGAGCGCGTGGGACTTTAGTTCTGCAATATTCACGTTTTTTCCTCCTATGGCAGCATTTTGCCGATGTAGTACACGACCAGGCCAAGCGCGACGAAATCCGTTTCCGGGAAGCTTGTTCCCGACAGACCAACGGACTCCATAATCGGGTAGATCAGGGCCGGCCCGATGCCGATGAGGATCCCGGTGATAAAGCTCCCGGCAATCGCGCCTTTCCAGCCGCCGGACGCGTTACCAAACACCGCGGCGGTGGCGCCGATAAAGAAATAGGGGATGGCAACCGGGATAATGACGGTTTGACCGAGGATCGCGAGGAACCCCATCACCACCAGCCCGCCGATAAATGAAGAGATAAATCCCAGCACCGTAGCGGTTGGCGCGTAGGGGAAGACCACGGGACAGTCGAGTGCGGGTTTGGCGTTAGGAATGAATTTCTCCGAAATACCGAGGAACGCGGGGACGATTTCGGAGAGCAGCAGGCGTACGCCGGTAATAATGATGTACAGCGAAGCGGTGAACGTCAGCGACTGGAACAGCGGGTAAACCAGCCAGTGCATCCCGCCGGCCGCCGCCGTTACGGCCTCTTTTCCGGCCGCGAGAGCGGCGATGTAGTAGAAGATACTGACCGAGATCGACACGGAGACAATATAATCTTTAAAGATCCCCAGCCAGCCGGGCAGATTCAGCTTCTCCGTCGACTGTTTCGGATCGCCGACTTTTGATCCGATCCATCCGGATGCCGCGTAGGCCAGCGTAACGTAGTGCCCCATGGCGATTTCATCATTGCCGGTGATTTTCCTCATCCAGGGTTGGGCGATGGCCGGATAAAGGCACGCGGCGAGGCCAAGCAGAACTGAGCCGACAATAATCGTGGTCATATCGCTATAGCCAAGCGCTTTCAGCGTGACGGTGAGCAGGGCCGAGAGATAGAGATTATGCTGCCCGGTGAGAAAGATGTACTTAAACGGGGTGACGCGCGCAAAGAACAGATTCCAGCCAAAGCCGATGACCATAATCAGCGACACGCACATCGCGAATTTAGTCTGCGCCAGCCCGGTGAGCGCTTCCGCCAGCGGCATCACGCCTTTCAGACCAAACCCGTCGCTGAACAGCGTCTGAAAGTTGCCAAGCGAGGTTACCGCCAGCCCGGCGCCGCCGGCAAAAACCAGAAACCCGACGATAGTTTTGAAGGTGCCGGAGAGCACCTTTTCAATCGGTTTGCGTTGAATTAACAAGCCAATTAATGCGATAAAACCAACTAAAAGTGGGGTAACGCCCAGAATGTCGAATACAATAAATCTGAGGAAATCCATATTGCCTCCGGGAGAATTTAGTTGCCCTGGATGACGCTGATGAGCGCAGATTCCATCTCTTCGCTGTTCATCAGATCGGTTATCCCGATGGCCCTGAACCCAGCGGCTTCGACTTCATCGGTGAGATCGCGCATAGTGATAACGAAATCGATATCTCGCCAGGTCCTCAGGCCGGAAAGTACGTCATGTTCCAGTTCGACATCCCAGCGGTGCTTATCGATGATTTTTTGTGCTTTTATTTTGAGCATCAGAGAGCTGCCCATACCGGTACGACAGACGATGAGACCTTTCATTAGATGTTCTCCTGTTTGTAAAAATAATTATTTTTATTTTGTCTTGTGAGATAATAATTATTATCCTCGATGTGAGATGAAAGATGTGACTGTGTTTGCATTTTGAGCAATAAAGGCGAAAAATGAGCCATATAGACAGTAATTTATTGATAAACATAAGAAATGAGTCTGCAGGCCTTAGCCCGATACTGGAAAAGGTCGGCCGCTTTATCACCGAAAATCCTGATTTTGTGATGCGGCATACCATTTCGGAACTGGCCGACTCCGTCGATACCAGCGAGGGCAGCATTACGCGTTTTTGCCGGGCGTTTGGCTTTAAAGGCTTTTCTGATTTCAGAACGGCGTTGGCGATTGAGCAAGGGGCGACGCGATCGGAGGACGGCGGTAATGAAGAGATAGCTCCCGTGCTGGCAAGCATTCGTGATAGCAACGCCATCATTGACGCTCAGGAACTTCAGGCTGCGGCAATTTGGCTTAATTCACTGAATAATATTGCAATTTATGCGGTAGGTACGGCGGTGCCGGTGGCGCTATTTCTGCAGATGAACTTAATCAACATGGGGAAAGCCGCTAGTTTTGTCGACCGCTCTTACCCGGCGGCGCTGCCGATGTCGTCTGATAGTCAAAAAACCGGGATTATCGTAATTCATACCGAGCAGGCATCGGCGGATATGATGCAGGCGCTATCGCTGGCGAAGCAGCAGGGGATTAAAATACTGTCGCTGACTCGCGGTACGTTTGCGCCCCTGGCGCGCCTCTCTGACTGGAATCTACAGGCAGCCGTGGCTTTACAGGGGGAGGGGGAATCTGGGTTTGCCGAGATTGCGGGGGCAATGATGGTGGCCGATCGGATCCTTAGCGCGCTGGAGGAGCAGGACGAGCGCTACGCTGAGTACCGTAAAGCGCATCAAAAACGTATTTTCTCAATTGAGAGCGTGACCAGCAAGCTGTCGCAATACTTTATGTCCTGATGCCGCTGAAGAAAAGCCTGGCCCGGATAGGACCTCCAGCGTCGTTATCCGGGGCTCTTGCTAAGAGGCAAGCTTCAGCTAGTACATCACCTTATGACCATACTGCTCGAGAATGCCTTTTACGCGCTCCATGGTCTCTTTCTTCGGCGGATGCACGCCGTCAAGCTTGTACTCTTCACCCATCGCCACCCATTTATGCTTGCCCAGCTCGTGATACGGCAGCAGCTCGATCTTTTCGACGTTGCCCATATCGCGAGTAAACTCGCCGAGGCGGTGCGCGGAATCATCATCATCTGACCAGCCGGGTACCACCACGTAGCGGATCCAGACGTTAATATTTTTGTTCGCCAGATAGCGGCAAAACTCCAGCGTGCGGTGGTTAGAGACGCCGACCAGATTTTGGTGGATTTCATCATTCATCTGCTTAAGGTCAAGCATCACCAGATCGGTCACTTCAAGCAGCTCGTCAATCACCGGATCGTAGCGACGAACGAAGCCGTTGGTATCGAGGCAGGTATGGATGCCCTCCTTGTGGCAGGCGCGGAACCAGTCGCGTACGAATTCAGCCTGCAGGATAGCCTCACCGCCGGACGCGGTCACGCCGCCGCCGGATGCGTTCATAAAGTGACGGTAGGTGACAACCTCTTTCATCAGGCTTTCGACGGTGACTTCGGTGCCGCCGTGGGTATCCCAGGTATCGCGGTTATGGCAGTACAGGCAGCGCATCAGGCAGCCCTGGAAGAAGGTGATGAAGCGGATCCCTGGGCCATCGACGGTGCCACAGGATTCAAAGGAGTGAATGCGACCAATAGTTGACATTGCGGTGGTATCTCCAGATTCGGCCCGTCCGGGACCTGTGATGCACAGCTCAAACCGGCTGTGTTAAGTCTGTTTTGGCAGTTATCCATTGAGTATAGATAGCGGACAAAAGAGACTGGGGGGATTGGGAGGTATTGTTAAAAAGGCCCCACTTGCGTGGAGCCTTTATTGTACGCTTTTTATATCGCGATTTCAGTCAAAACCCGTTACATGGTCTGAGTGAAGGTACGAGTGATAACGTCCTGCTGCTGCTCTTTAGTCAGGGAGTTAAAGCGTACTGCATAGCCGGATACGCGGATGGTCAGCTGCGGATATTTTTCCGGGTTTTCCATCGCGTCGAGCAGCATTTCACGGTTCATAACGTTGACGTTCAGGTGCTGACCGCCTTCGATAGAAGCTTCGTGGTGGAAGTAACCATCCATCAGGCCGGCCAGGTTAGTCTTACGAACTTCGTCGTCTTTACCCAGAGCGTTAGGAACGATAGAGAAGGTGTAAGAGATACCATCTTTAGCGTACGCAAACGGCAGTTTTGCAACGGAGGTCAGAGAGGCAACGGCACCTTTCTGGTCACGACCGTGCATCGGGTTAGCACCCGGTCCGAACGGAGCGCCAGCGCGACGACCGTCAGGGGTGTTACCGGTTTTCTTACCATACACAACGTTAGAAGTGATGGTCAGTACGGACTGAGTCGGGATAGCGTTGCGGTAGGTAGTCAGTTTCTGAATTTTCTTCATGAAACGTTCAACCAGATCGACCGCCATGTCATCTACGCGAGAGTCGTTGTTACCAAACTGCGGGTATTCGCCTTCGATTTCGAAGTCGACTGCCAGACCGTCTTCGTCACGAATCGGTTTAACTTTCGCATATTTGATAGCGGACAGGGAGTCAGCGGCAACGGACAGACCGGCGATACCACATGCCATGGTGCGAACAACGTCACGATCGTGCAGCGCCATCAGAGAAGCTTCGTAGCTGTACTTGTCGTGCATGTAGTGGATGATGTTCAGCGCGGTGACGTACTGTTTAGCCAGCCAGTCCATGAAGTGATCCATGCGATCCATAACTTCATCAAAGTTCAGAACGTCGCCTTTGATCGGTTCAGACTTAGGACCAACCTGCATTTTCAGTTTTTCATCAACGCCGCCGTTGATAGCGTACAGCATGGTTTTCGCGAGGTTAGCGCGAGCGCCGAAGAACTGCATTTGCTTACCAACAACCATCGGGCTTACGCAGCAAGCGATAGCGTAGTCATCGTTGTTGAAGTCAGGACGCATCAGATCGTCGTTCTCATACTGCAGAGAAGAGGTATCGATGGAGACTTTCGCCGCGTATTTTTTGAAGCTCAGCGGCAGTTTTTCAGACCACAGAATAGTGATGTTCGGCTCCGGCGACGGCCCCATGGTGTACAGGGTGTTCAGGAAGCGGAAGCTGTTTTTGGTTACCAGAGTACGGCCATCAACGCCCATACCACCGATTGATTCAGTTGCCCAAATCGGGTCACCGGAGAACAGTTCATCATACTCAGGAGTACGCAGGAAGCGAACCATACGCAGCTTCATGACCAGGTGGTCAATCATTTCCTGAGCGTCCTGCTCGGTGATTTTACCGGCTTTCAGGTCGCGTTCGATGAAGATATCCAGGAAGCTGGAGGTACGGCCGAAGGACATTGCCGCGCCGTTCTGAGACTTAACGGCAGCCAGGTAACCGAAGTAGGTCCACTGGATAGCTTCCTGCGCGGTTTTTGCCGGAGCAGAGATATCGCAGCCGTATTTGGCCGCCATTTCTTTGATCTGGCCCAGCGCACGGTACTGCTCGGAGATCTCTTCGCGCAGACGGATGGTTGCTTCCAGATCTTCGCCGTTTTCCAGTCTTTCTTGCAGAGACAGGAACTGAGCGTATTTGTCTTTCATCAGGAAGTCGATGCCGTACAGCGCAACGCGGCGGTAGTCACCGATGATACGGCCACGGCCGTAGGCATCCGGCAGACCGGTCAGCACGCCGGATTTACGGCAGTTCAGGATGTCTTTGGTGTAAACGTCAAAAACGCCCTGGTTGTGAGTTTTACGGTACTCGGTGAAGATTTTTTTCAGCATCGGGTCCAGCTCGCGATCGTACGCTTTGCAAGAACCTTCAACCATTTTAATACCGCCGAACGGGATAATCGCACGTTTCAGCGGAGCTTCAGTCTGCAGACCAACGATTTTCTCGAGCGCTTTCTCGATGTAGCCTGCGTCGTGAGAAGTGATGGTGGATGCAAGGGAAGTGTCAAAATCAACAGGCGCGTGAGTGCGGTTTTCCTGTTTAACGCCTTCCATTACGTTGTCCCACAGCTTGGTGGTCGCGTCAGTTGCGCCAGCCAGGAAGGACTCGTCACCTTCGTACGGGGTATAGTTTTTCTGGATAAAGTCACGGACGTTGACTTCGTTCTGCCAGTCACCTTTCGCAAAACCTTCCCAGGCTGTGGCTAACTTTTCATTAAGCTCGGACATGTAACACCTACCTTCTTAAGTGGATTTTTTATTTACTGCCTGAAACAACCCTTAGTGATGGTCGTCGCCACGCAGGTAAATGACCCAGTATGTCAACCCAACCAGCAGACCACCGCCAATAATGTTCCCGATAGTTACCGGAATCAGGTTATCAGTGATGAAGTTCATGACGGTCAGGTGAGAGAAACTTTCCGGAGTTGAACCAACGGCGGTCCAGAATTCCGGGCTTGCAAAGTCGCGGATTACGATACCCATCGGGATCATAAACATGTTAGCGATACTGTGCTCAAAGCCGCTGGCAACGAACATGGCGACGGGCAGAACCATAATCATTGCTTTATCCATCAGGCTGCGGCCGGAGTAGCTCATCCACACCGCGAGGCAGACCATCAGGTTCGCCAGGATGCCCAGGCAGACGGCTTCAATAAATGTATGATGCATTTTGTGGTCAGCGGTTTGCAGGACGTTGAGCCCCCAACCGCCGTTAGCGGCCATATATTCACCCGATAGCCACATCAGCAGCACGAACAGCAGCGCGCCTATCAGGTTACCAACATAGACGTTGAGCCAGTTTATTGCCAGTTGACCCCAGGTGATCCTGCCGCTGGCTTTCGCCACAACGATAAGTACGGTGGAGGTAAACAGGTCAGCACCGCAGATGACGCACAGAATCAGGCCGAGTGAAAAGCAGATCCCCCCAATAAGCTTGGCAATACCGAAAGGCATTGCGGCTGTCCCGGTCGTCGCGGTGATGTAGAAGACAAAAGCAATGGAGATAAAGACACCAGCGGTAATCGCCAGATAAAAGGTCTTCATCGGGTGCTTTGTCGCTTTATAGACACCCGCTTCTTCGGCGACTTTCGCCATCGCAGCGGGGAGTAATAGATCGAAAGGGTTGTCAGCTTTCACACTAACTCTCTCTTTATATAAGTTGGCGGTGAGATACTAACAAAGCATTATAGAAGGGAAATTGATGTAGATCATATCCCACCGGAACTATAAGCCCGTTTAGCGTATGGTTTTTGCGGTAATAAGAGGTAACTTGCTGTTTATTAATGGGAAAATAAAGTTTAATATTTACAAATTATGTTGATTTTTTTCATTTTTGGGCAAAGGTAGCGGTTAATTAAAATGGGGTATTTTTATTAAAATTAACATCTCAAAACTGTTGCGCGATCAATTTTCACCGTAAATTAACTTCACAACTACAAATTATTGGTCCCGTGAATAAAATATAAAAAAACGGAGCCGTAAACGACTCCGTGATGGGGCACTTCAGGCGGCGCTAAAGGCTATTTAGCCCAGTACGCCGCTTTAGCACGCTGCAGCTTCTCGTAGGCTTTCAGTAAGGACTGATGGGCCGGGAAAGCGTGCAGATCGCTATCTACCGCCTGCAGGCCGTAGAACGGCGCTTCACCGCTTAGCGCAGCGCTGGCGGCTTCCACCGCATCTGCGCCGTACATGCGCACAAAGGCGTTCAGGTACTGCAGCGGCTGACGCTCTTCTTCCTGGCTCAGCAGCAGCAGCGTTTGCAGGCAGCGGTAGTAGTTGGCGCGCTCTGCGCTGAAGATTGACGCATTGAACTCGATCGTCCACTCCGTCCAGATCAGCGCCTGCTCCAGATCGCCGCCGGCCAGCGCCAGCATCGCTTTCAGTTCGCCAATACGCAGCGTATACCAGCCGTTGTCTTTGCCCGTTGCCAGGCCCAGCAGTTCGCGAACGCGGGTGAAGTCGTCATTACCTTCATCGTCCAGCTGCTCAATCAGCGCCAGATAGTCCTCTTTCTCCCACTCGCTGCCCGGCAGAGAGAGGAGCGTTTCGCGCAGGTGGCTGCCCATGCTGTTGTTCGCCAGCCACAGGTCTTCTGCCGGATAGATATCCGACATCCCTGGAACGATAATCCGGCAGGCGTAGACGCTCAGGTGCTCGTAATCGGCGATGTAGACCTCTTTATCTTCTTCTTTAAAGATGGCCATCAGGGTGGCGAACTCTTCTTCCGTGGTACCGGAGAAGCTCCAGTCGACGAACGGATAGTCGGCATCCTGTTTGAACATATCCCAGGAGATCAGGCCGCTGGAGTCGATAAAGTGGGTTTCAAGGTTGGCGTGTTCAGCCACTTCTTCGTCATCGAAGGTTGGCGGCGTGAAGACGTCGAGATCCTTCAGGCTGCGGCCCTGCAGCAGCTCGGTGACGGTGCGCTCCAGCGCGACGCCGAAGTCAGGATGCGCGCCGAAGGAGGCGAAGCAGGTTCCGTTTTCCGGGTTAAACAGCACTACGCAGATCACCGGATACTTGCCGCCCAGCGAGCCGTCGTAAGCAAAAATCGGGAAACCTTCCGCTTCCAGCTTATTAATCGACTCCACCACGCCCGGATAGCGGGCCATCACTTCGGCAGGAATTTCCGGCAGGCTGATGCTTTCAGCAATGATGCGGTTCTTGATATGGCGCTCAAAGACTTCCGACAGGGCCTGAACGCGCGCTTCGTTCGCGGTGTTGCCCGCGGACATCCCGTTAGAAACGTACAGGTTGCCAACGATATTCATCGGAATATAAACGGTTTCGCCGTCGGACTGGCGGGTGAACGGCAGGCCGCACACGCCGCGATCGTCATTACCCGACTGCAGGTCAACCAGCATGCCGGCGGTCAGCTGATCGTCAGGATCGTAGAAGGCGCGCAGGCGAGGATCGAGCAGCCCCTGCGGAACTTCGTCATCTTCGGTCAGCGGGAACCATTTTTCGTTTGGATAGTGAACAAACGGCCCGTTAGCGATGGTTTCGCCTAACCAGAAGTCGGCGAAGAAATAGTTGGTCGACAGACGTTCGAAGTACTCGCCCAGCGCGGAGGCCAGCGCCGCTTTTTTGGTCGCGCCTTTGCCGTTGGTGAAGCATAGCGAGCAGGCTTTATCGCGGATATGAACTGACCACACGTGCGGTACCGGATTCAGCCACGAGGCCTCTTCAATATCAAATCCGAGGTCGAGCAATTTCTGCTGGAAGCGAGCGATGGAATCTTCCAGGGCGGCGTCTTTGCCGGGGATAAACGTTTGAGTCATAGCGGTCACTTTTTTCGTACGTAAAGCGCGCAATGATACGGGGTTTGTGTGTCAGGCGCTATCTTCGTGAAGGCCCCGGCGAAAATAAAAGCCTGGGCTATGCTTACAGGCAGTAACCTACTGTTAAGGCATTAAAAAATGAAAGCGTTCGATCTTCATCGCATGGCGTTTGATAAAGTGCCGCCGGAGTTTTTAGGGGAGGTTGCGCTGCGCAGCCTCTTTACCTTCCTGCTGGTTTTCCTGTTCCTTAAAATTACCGGACGGCGCGGCGTCCGCCAGATGTCGCTCTTTGAAGTGCTGATCATTTTGACGCTAGGCTCTGCGGCCGGGGACGTCGCCTTTTATGACGACGTGCCGCTGATCCCGGTGTTCGTCGTGTTTGTCACCCTGGCGCTGCTCTACCGCCTGGTAATGTGGCTGATGTCAAAAAGCGAGAAGCTGGAAAACCTGCTGGAAGGGAAGCCGGTGATCATCGTCGAAGAAGGGGAGCTGGCGTGGGAAAAAGTCCACCGCGCCAACATGACCGAGTTCGAGTTTTTTATGGAGCTTCGCCTCTACAGCGTGGAGCAGCTCGGCCAGGTTCGGCTGGCGATAATGGAAACTAACGGCCAAATCAGTATGTACTATTACGCTGATGAAGAGGTTAAGCCGGGGCTATGTATTCTGCCGGAGGGCTGCTATGAGCGTTTTGTGACCATTCCTGAGACCGGCGAATACGCCTGTGTGCGCTGTAGCCAGGTGATCGTCATTCAGGCCGGTAAAAAGCAATTATGCCGGCGCTGTCAAAATCCAGAATGGGCGAGGGTTAGCAGAGCTAAACGCATCACCTGACAGCCTTTTTGTCGGTTTTGTTACGGAGGGCTAGTGAATTGTTTTGTGTGAAGCCGATCATATTTTTCCGCTCATAAGTTTTAGGCATTGCGATGCGTGTCGCTGAATGATAAAACCGATGTACCCGTCATACTTCAGGCTGCATGTGCGCTGGCCGCACTCGTGCAAGCCGGCCGCTGACTTCAGCAGGCGCCCGCGGAAGAATCCACTGGTCGCCCGTCCGCAGCTCGAATTATCATGGTCAGATACCGAAATAACTTATGCACGCGACGGTTCGCGGGCAAATAACATAGCAACGTGGTGAGGGGAAATGGCTCAGGTCTATAACTTTAGTTCGGGCCCGGCAATGCTGCCGGCGGAAGTTCTCAAACTGGCTCAGCAGGAGCTTTGCGACTGGCAGGGTCTGGGAACGTCGGTAATGGAGATCAGTCACCGTGGTAAAGAGTTTATCCAGGTGGCCGAGGCGGCGGAGCGGGATTTTCGCGATCTGCTCAACATCCCCTCCAACTACAAAGTTTTATTCTGCCATGGCGGCGGTCGCGGCCAGTTCGCCGGCGTCCCGCTGAACCTGCTCGGCGATAAAACCACCGCTGACTACGTTGACGCTGGCTACTGGGCAGCAAGCGCCATTAAAGAAGCGAAAAAATACTGTTCGCCAAATACCATCGACGCCAAAGTCACCGTTGATGGCCTGCGGGCCGTCCGTCCGATGAGCGAATGGCAGCTGACGCCGGGCGCGGCCTACCTGCACTACTGCCCGAATGAAACCATCGACGGCATCGCCATTGATGAAACGCCGAACTTCGGCGATGACGTCGTTGTCGCCGCCGATTTCTCTTCGACTATTTTGTCCGCGCCGATCGACGTCAGCCGCTTTGGCGTCATCTACGCCGGCGCGCAGAAAAACATTGGCCCGGCAGGGCTGACGCTGGTTATCGTTCGCGAAGACCTGCTGGGTAAAGCGAACGTCGCCTGTCCGTCAATACTCGATTACTCCGTGCTTGATGCCAATGATTCCATGTTCAACACGCCGCCGACCTTTGCCTGGTACCTCTCTGGCCTGGTATTCAAATGGCTGAAAGAGCACGGCGGCGTGGCGGCAATGGATAAAATCAACCAGCAAAAAGCCGATCTGCTCTACGGTACGATCGACGGCAGCAGCTTCTATCGTAACGACGTGGCGGCGGCCAACCGCTCGCGCATGAACGTTCCGTTCCAGCTGGCCGACAGCGCGCTGGACAAGCTGTTCCTCGAAGAGTCCTTCGCCGCTGGCCTGCATTCACTGAAAGGGCACCGCGTCGTGGGCGGTATGCGCGCATCTATCTATAACGCAATGCCGCTGGCGGGCGTGCAGGCGCTGACCGACTTTATGCAGGACTTTGAGCGTCGTCACGGCTAATCATTGTTGTGCTTTTCATCCCCGCGGCCGGTCTGCGGGGTTTTTATTCCGTTTTTTTGAGAGTTGAGTTTGATGGAATCCCTGACGTTACAACCCATCGCGCGCGTGGATGGCACCGTGAACCTGCCTGGGTCTAAAAGTGTCTCTAACCGCGCTTTGCTGCTGGCGGCATTAGCCCGTGGCACCACGGTGCTGACCAACCTGCTGGACAGCGACGATGTTCGCCACATGCTGAATGCCCTGAGCGCCCTGGGAGTTCATTACACCCTGTCCTCCGATCGTACCCGCTGTGAAGTGACCGGCAACGGTGGTCCGCTGCGGGCGAATAGCGCGCTGGAGCTGTTTCTGGGCAACGCCGGGACCGCCATGCGTCCGCTGGCGGCAGCCCTGTGCCTGGGCAGCAACGATATCGTGCTGACCGGTGAACCGCGGATGAAAGAGCGTCCGATTGGTCATCTGGTTGATGCGCTACGTCAGGGTGGCGCCCAAATTGAGTATCTGGAGCAGGAAAACTATCCGCCTCTGCGCCTGCGCGGCGGCTTTGCCGGCGGCAGCGTTGAGGTTGACGGCAGCGTTTCCAGCCAGTTCCTTACCGCTCTGCTGATGACTGCGCCGCTGGCGCCGCAGGACACCATTATCACCATTAAAGGCGATCTGGTTTCCAAACCCTATATTGATATTACGCTGCACCTGATGAAGACCTTCGGCGTGGACGTTGAAAACCAGTCCTATCAGCGTTTTGTCATTCGCGGCAATCAGCACTACCGCTCTCCGGGCGACTACCTGGTTGAGGGCGATGCCTCTTCGGCGTCCTACTTCCTCGCGGCGGGCGCCATTAAGGGCGGTACGGTGAAAGTCACCGGCATCGGCCGTAACAGCGTGCAGGGCGATATCCGCTTTGCCGACGTGCTGGAAAAAATGGGCGCTATCGTCAGCTGGGGCGATGACTATATTGCCTGTACCCGCGGCGAGCTGAACGCCATCGATATGGACATGAACCATATTCCGGATGCGGCAATGACTATCGCCACCGCGGCGCTGTTTGCCAAAGGCACCACCACGCTGCGCAATATTTATAACTGGCGCGTGAAAGAGACCGATCGTCTGTTCGCGATGGCCACCGAACTGCGCAAAGTCGGCGCTGAAGTGGAAGAGGGTGAGGATTACATCCGCATTACGCCTCCGCTGGCGCTGCAGTTTGCTGAGATTGGCACCTATAACGATCACCGCATGGCGATGTGCTTCTCGCTGGTGGCGCTTTCCGACACGCCGGTGACGATCCTCGATCCGAAGTGCACGGCAAAAACCTTCCCTGACTACTTCGAGCAGCTGGCGCGGATTAGCACCCAGGCGTAAGCGCCTGCGGTTGCGCCAACGTAAAGCTTTGTCATCTGCGGGCTGATATGCCGTCAGCCCGCTATAATTGCGCAATTATTCTGCATTTCATTTCCGGTCGTCCGTATTTTGCATCCAATGCTCACTTTCCGTCGTATAGATGCGTATAATGCGCGGCGTTTATATTCTATGCGCCTTGCTGAAGGAGAAAAAGATGACGGCAGCTATTCCGGTAATCACCATTGATGGGCCTGGCGGTGCGGGTAAGGGAACGTTGTGCAAGGCGATGGCGGAAGCGTTAGGCTGGCATTTGCTCGATTCCGGCGCTATCTATCGCGTTCTGGCGCTGGCGGCGCTGCATCATCACGTGGACGTCGAGTCTGAAGAAGCCCTGGTGCCGCTGGCCGCGCACCTGGACGTGCGCTTTATTTCCACCGATGGCAGCCTCGAAGTTATCCTTGAAGGTGAGGACGTTAGCGCGGCAATTCGCACGCAGGAAGTGGCGAATACCGCTTCGAAAGCCGCGGCTTTTCCCCGGGTGCGTGAAGCTCTGTTGCGCCGTCAGCGCGCGTTTCGCGAACTGCCGGGCCTGATTGCCGACGGACGCGATATGGGCACCGTGGTGTTCCCCGATGCGCCGGTGAAAATTTTCCTTGATGCGTCCGCGCAAGAACGTGCGCATCGGCGTATGCTGCAGTTGCAGGAAAAGGGCTTTAGTGTTAACTTTGACCGCCTTTTATCCGAGATAAAAGAGCGTGACGACCGCGATCGCAATCGCAGCGTGGCGCCACTTGTCCCGGCTGCCGATGCTTTAGTTCTCGATTCTACTGAACTAAACATTGAGCAAGTAATTGAAAAAGCGCTACAATATGCGCGCGAGAAATTGGCAGCCGCTTAGCCGTTACCGGCAAAGCGCAGCGGCCTCCGAATTATAGCAGTACCCCCGCAGCAACGGAGTGTTAGCGGGTATGTTAAACAACCCCATCCGGCACGGAGCCAGGTGGACGTTAAATATGAAACCTGAAGATTAAACATGACTGAATCTTTTGCTCAACTATTTGAAGAATCCTTAAAAACAATCGAAACCCGTCCGGGTTCCATCGTTCGTGGTGTTGTTGTTGCTATCGACAAAGATATCGTACTGGTTGACGCCGGTCTGAAATCTGAGTCCGCCATTCCGGCAGAGCAGTTCAAAAACGCCCAGGGCGAGCTGGAAATCCAGGTCGGTGACGAAGTTGACGTTGCTCTGGATGCAGTAGAAGACGGCTTCGGTGAAACCCTGCTGTCCCGTGAAAAAGCTAAACGTCACGAAGCTTGGATCACGCTGGAAAAAGCTTACGAAGAAGCTGAAACTGTAGTCGGTGTTATCAACGGCAAAGTTAAAGGTGGCTTCACTGTTGAGCTGAATGGTATTCGCGCGTTCCTGCCGGGTTCCCTGGTTGACGTTCGTCCGGTTCGCGACACGCTGCACCTCGAAGGCAAAGAGCTTGAGTTCAAAGTAATCAAGCTGGACCAGAAGCGTAACAACGTTGTTGTTTCCCGTCGTGCCGTTATCGAATCCGAGAACAGCGCAGAACGCGATCAGCTGCTGGAAAACCTGCAGGAAGGCATGGAAGTCAAAGGTATCGTTAAGAACCTCACTGACTACGGCGCATTCGTTGATCTGGGCGGCGTCGATGGCCTGCTGCACATCACCGACATGGCGTGGAAACGCGTTAAGCACCCGAGCGAAATCGTAAACGTTGGCGACGAAATCACTGTTAAAGTGCTGAAGTTCGACCGCGAGCGTACCCGTGTATCTCTGGGCCTGAAACAGCTGGGCGAAGATCCGTGGGTAGCTATCGCTAAGCGTTATCCGGAAGGTACCAAACTGACCGGTCGCGTGACCAACCTGACCGACTACGGCTGCTTCGTTGAAATCGAAGAAGGCGTTGAAGGCCTGGTTCACGTTTCCGAAATGGATTGGACCAACAAAAACATCCACCCGTCCAAAGTTGTTAACGTTGGCGACGTAGTGGAAGTTATGGTTCTGGATATCGACGAAGAACGTCGTCGTATCTCCCTGGGCCTGAAGCAGTGCAAAAACAACCCATGGCAGCAGTTCGCGGAAACCCACAACAAGGGCGACCGTGTTGAAGGTAAAATCAAGTCTATCACTGACTTCGGTATCTTCATCGGCCTGGACGGCGGCATCGATGGCCTGGTTCACCTGTCTGACATCTCCTGGAACGTTGCAGGCGAAGAAGCAGTACGTGAATACAAAAAAGGCGACGAAATCGCAGCAGTTGTTCTGCAGGTTGACGCAGAACGTGAGCGTATCTCTCTGGGCGTTAAGCAGCTCGCAGAAGATCCGTTCAACAACTGGGTTGCACTGAACAAGAAAGGCGCAATCGTAAACGGTAAAGTCACTGCAGTTGACGCTAAAGGCGCAACCGTAGAACTGGCTGACGGCGTTGAAGGTTACCTGCGTGCTTCTGAAGCATCCCGTGACCGCGTTGAAGATGCGACTCTGGTTCTGAGCGTTGGCGATGACGTTGAAGCTAAATTCACCGGCGTTGATCGTAAAAACCGCGCAATCAGCCTGTCCGTTCGTGCGAAAGACGAAGCTGATGAGAAAGATGCAATCGCAACTGTTAACAAACAGGAAGATGCAAACTTCTCTAACAACGCAATGGCTGAAGCTTTCAAAGCAGCTAAAGGCGAGTAATCTTAGTCTTTCGGGTTACAACAACCTGAATTACGACGAGTTTACTTGACAGATTGCAGGATTCGTCCTGTAATCAAGCACAAAGGGCGGCTACGGCCGCCCTTGTTTAAAGCTGTTAGCTAATCTGGCCCTGAAGGAAACCGGAGGAAAAATGACCAAGTCAGAATTGATAGAAAGACTTGCCAGCCAGCAATCCCACATTCCTGCGAAAGCGGTTGAAGATGCTGTTAAAGAAATGCTGGAACATATGGCCTCAACGCTTGCTCAAGGTGAGCGCATTGAAATCCGCGGTTTCGGCAGCTTCTCTTTGCATTACCGAGCACCTCGCACCGGGCGTAACCCGAAAACTGGCGATAAAGTCGAGCTGGAAGGCAAGTACGTTCCGCACTTTAAGCCTGGGAAAGAATTACGCGACCGCGCCAATATTTACGAAGAGTAAGTTTCGCTGAACGGCGTTAACGTACTCCGAAGATAAAAAAAGCACCTTCAGGTGCTTTTTTTATGCCCGCAATCCGACCTTCCTCGCAAACCTCTGCCTGCTTTAGCGCAACGCGCCAATATTCCCGGAAGCCGGCACCCGCGCCGCGCCGCTGCTGGATGACTATCGACTAACCCGACGCGATACTTCCCTTAAACAGGGAGGTTGGCATGCGTTTACCCCAGCTTGCGGGTTGTGCGATCGTCGGAATCTTGCCGCTGCTGCTGCTCGCGCGGCTGCCCGAACTGGCTACCCTGTGGTGGCTGGCGGGCCCGGCGTTTGCCGCGTCGCTGTTCCGCTGGCGGCCCCTGCGCTTCGCGGCGCTGACGCTGCTTTTTTTCCTCTGGGGTGTGCTGAGCGCTCATCAGGTCATCTGGCCGACGCACGCCTTATCCGGTAGTCCGCGGCGAGTAGAGGTTGAGCTGACGGCGACGGACGAGGGGACCCGCCATCAGGCAAATATCATCCGGGTGGAGGGGCGGCGGCTGCTCCCGGCGCCGGGGATCGCGCTCTACGGCCAGGCGTTTCCCGAACCGCCGTGCGCAGGGCAGCGCTGGATGATGACGGTTCATATTCGCCCGGTACACGGCCAGCTTAACGACGGCGGTTTTGACAGCCAGCGCTATGCCCTGGCGCAGTCTCGCCCCGTGACCGGGCGCTTCACGTCCGCAGAGGCTCTCGACCTGCGCTGCAGCCGACGCGCGGCCTATCTGCGCTCGTTAACCCGTACCCTCGATGCGCTGCCGTGGCGGTCGGTGATATTAGGATTAGGGATGGGGGAGCGGCTGGTGGTGCCGAAGGAGATCAAGCTCCTGATGCAGCAAACGGGGACCTCCCATCTGATGGCCATCTCCGGTTTACATATTGCGTTGGGTGCCATACTGGGTGGGCTACTGACTCGCGGCGCGCAGTTCTTTTTCCCCTGCCGCTGGATTGTCTGGCAGCTGCCGCTGCTGATTGGCCTGGCCTGCGCGCTGTTCTATGCCTGGCTTACCGGCATGCAGCCACCCGCGCTGCGAACCTGCGTCGCACTCGCCGTCGGCTGCGGGCTGCGGCTATCCGGCAGGCGCTGGACGTCATGGCAGATAGGGATATGCTGCGTGGGCGCTATTCTGTTTGCCGATCCGCTGGCCGTGCTATCCGACAGCCTGTGGCTCTCGGTATTTGCCGTGGCGACGCTCATTTTTTGGTACCGGCTGGCGCCGCTGCCCCCGACATCGCGAGGCTGGCTGCTGCGCCAGCTGCTAGGGCTAAGCCACCTGCAGTTCGGGCTAATGCTGCTGCTGTTGCCGATGCAGATTGTTATCTTTCACGGTATCAGCCTGACCTCGTGGCTGGCGAACCTTGTTGCCGTGCCGCTGGTCACTTTTGCCATCGTGCCCCTTATTCTGGCAGCGATGCTGCTGCACCTTTGCGGCCCTGCGGTGGTTGAGATGGCGCTATGGCTATCGGCAGACCGCCTGCTGGCGGCGCTGTTCTGGTTTCTGCGCGGGCTGCCGCAGGGCTGGCTGCCGCTGGATTCTCGCTGGACGGGCGTCAGCGCGCTGCCCTGGCTGCTGCTGATTGTCTGGCGCTTTCACGCCTGGCGCTCGCTTCCGGCGCTGTGCCTGAGCAGCATCGTGCTGCTGAGCTGGCCCTTCTGGCGGCCGATGACGAAGGAGGAGTGGCGCGTGACGATGTTGGACGTTGGGCAGGGGCTGGCGATGGTCATCGAACGGCAGGGAGCTGCAATCCTCTATGACACCGGCCTGGCCTGGCCCGAGGGCGACAGCGGTCAGCTGATTATCATCCCCTGGCTACGCTGGCACCATCTGCGGGTGGAAGGGATTATTTTGAGCCATGAGCATCTTGACCACCGCGGCGGCCTGAATTCGATACGCCAGGTCTGGCCAGCGGCCTGGATACGCAGCCCTCTGGGGTGGGTGGGGCATCGCGCGTGCAGAAGGGGAGAGCGCTGGCGGTGGCGCGGTTTAACCTTTAGCGCGCTTTGGCCGCTGCCGGGAGCGACCGCAGCCGGCAATAATCGCTCCTGCGTGGTGCGCGTTGACGACGGCCGGCGCAGTATTTTGCTCACCGGTGATATCGAAGCGGTAGCAGAACGGGCAATGCTGAGCCGCTACTGGCAGCATCTGGCGTCTACACTTATCCAGGTTCCGCATCATGGCAGCAATACCTCTTCGACCATTGCGCTGCTGCAGCGCACCGGCGGCGAGGCGGCGCTGGCCTCGGTATCCCGCTATAATGCGTGGCGTATGCCTTCGGATAAGGTTGTCCAGCGCTATCGACAGCAGGGCTACCGCTGGTTCGATACGGCCCGTCAGGGGCAAATTACGGCTATTTTTTCCCCAGATGGTTGGCAAATCCTTAGCTTACGAGATCAACTTTTACCTCGTTGGTATCATCAGTGGTTTGGCGAGACCGAGGATAACGGGTAGAATATGCGGCTATTTCAACATAAGCTGGTTTACTGAATGCAGAATGATAAAGATCTCTCCACGTGGCAGACCTTCCGCCGCCTCTGGCCGCTTATTGCGCCATTTAAAACCGGACTGATCGTCGCGGCAATTGCGTTAGTCTTTAACGCGGCTAGTGATACCTTCATGCTATCGCTTCTTAAACCGTTATTGGATGATGGTTTTGGTAAAACGGATCGCTCAGTGCTGCTATGGATGCCGCTGGTGGTGATTGGGCTGATGCTGCTGCGTGGCGTCACCAGCTATATTTCGAGCTACTGTATCTCGTGGGTTTCCGGCAAGGTCGTGATGACCATGCGACGCCGTTTATTCAGCCACATGATGGGGATGCCGGTCTCCTTTTTCGATAAACAGTCCACCGGTACGCTGCTGTCGCGTATCACCTATGATTCCGAGCAGGTTGCCTCGTCCTCTTCCAGCGCGCTGATCACCGTTGTGCGCGAAGGTGCGTCGATCATCGGTCTGTTTATCATGATGTTCTACTACAGCTGGCAGCTGTCGCTGATCCTGATCGTGCTGGCGCCAATCGTCTCCATCGCGATCCGCGTGGTCTCGAAGCGTTTTCGTAATATCAGCAAGAATATGCAGAACACCATGGGCCAGGTGACCACCAGCGCGGAACAGATGCTCAAAGGGCATAAAGAAGTGCTGATGTTTGGCGGCCAGGCCGTAGAAACCAAGCGTTTCGATAAGGTCAGCAACAAAATGCGCCTGCAGGGGATGAAAATGGTCTCCGCATCGTCCATCTCTGACCCCATCATTCAGCTGATCGCCTCTCTGGCGCTGGCGTTTGTGCTCTACGCCGCCAGCTTCCCAAGCGTTATGGAAACGCTGACTGCCGGTACGATTACCGTGGTCTTCTCCTCGATGATCGCCTTAATGCGTCCGCTGAAGTCTCTTACCAACGTCAACGCGCAGTTCCAGCGCGGGATGGCCGCCTGCCAGACGCTGTTTGCTATTCTTGATTCCGAGCAGGAAAAAGACGAAGGCACGCGGGTTATCGAGCGCGCGAAGGGGAGCCTTGAGTTCAGTAACGTCACCTTTACCTACCCTGGCCGTGAAACGCCGGCGCTGCGCAACATCAGCCTGAATATTCCGGAAGGTAAAACCGTGGCCCTGGTGGGACGTTCGGGATCGGGTAAATCGACAATCGCGAGCCTGATCACGCGCTTTTATGATATCGATGAAGGCCAGATTCTGCTCGACGGTCACGATCTGCGCGAATACACCCTGGCCTCCCTGCGCGATCAGGTCGCCCTGGTTTCGCAAAACGTGCACCTGTTCAACGATACCGTAGCCAACAACATTGCCTACGCGCGCAACGAAGAGTACAGCCGCGAGCAGATCGAAGAGGCGGCGCGGATGGCCTATGCCATGGACTTTATCAGTAAAATGGATAACGGCCTCGATACCGTCATCGGCGAGAACGGCGTGCTGCTTTCCGGCGGCCAGCGCCAGCGTATCGCCATCGCGCGCGCGCTGCTGCGTAACAGCCCAATCCTGATCCTCGATGAGGCAACGTCGGCGCTGGATACCGAATCTGAACGCGCCATTCAGGCGGCGCTGGACGAGCTGCAGAAAAACCGCACCTCGCTGGTGATCGCCCACCGCCTGTCAACCATCGAGAAGGCCGATGAAATCGTGGTGGTCGAAGATGGACGCATCGTTGAACGCGGCAGCCACGCTGACCTGCTGGAACATCGCGGCGTTTACGCTCAGCTGCATAAAATGCAATTTGGCCAATGATTGCGCGCATCTGGTCCGGTGAGTCGCCTTTATGGCGGCTGCTGCTTCCGCTCTCCTGGCTTTACGGCCTGGTGAGCGGCCTGATTCGTCTCAGCTATCGGCTGGGGCTGAAGAAGGCCTGGCGCGCGCCGGTTCCGGTTGTTGTTGTCGGTAACCTCACCGCCGGCGGTAACGGCAAGACGCCGGTTGTCATCTGGCTGGTGGAGCAGCTGCAGCAGCGCGGGATCCGCGTTGGCGTTGTTTCCCGCGGCTACGGCGGTAAGGCGGCGAGCTATCCGCTGGTGCTCAACAGCACCACCGGCACATCGGAAGCCGGCGACGAGCCGGTGCTGATTTATCAACGCACCGGCGTGCCGGTGGCGGTCTCCCCCCAGCGCAGCGATGCGGTGCGGGCGCTGCTTGCCGTACACGACCTGCAGCTTATCGTCACCGACGATGGCCTGCAGCACTACGGGCTGGCGCGCGATAAAGAAATCGTGGTTATTGACGGCGTACGCCGCTTTGGCAACGGCTGGTGGCTGCCGGCCGGGCCGATGCGCGAACGCGCCTCACGCCTGCGCAGCGTCGATGCCATTATCGCTAACGGCGGCGTCGCGCGGCCGGGAGAGATAGCCATGCAGCTGCGCCCCGGGCAGGCGGTGAATGTGCTTAACGGCGAACGACGCGATGTGGCGAGCTTTGATAACGTCGTCGCGATGGCCGGGATTGGCCATCCGCCGCGCTTTTTTGCCACCCTCGAAGGCTGCGGCGTGCGGCCGATAAAAACCGTGGCGCTGGCCGATCATCAGGCCCTTACCCGTGCCGACGTTGCCGCGCTGGTGACCGAGCGGCAAACGCTGCTGATGACCGAAAAAGACGCGGTGAAATGCCGGGCCTTTGCCGAAGCCAACTGGTGGTATCTGCCCGTCGACGCCATAATGACGGACGAACGCGCGCAGCGGCTGCTTACGGATCTGGCGACGCTGGCGCAACGTTAGTTTTCGCCACGCCTGCTTTCGGTGCCGCTGTATCGGGATCCACAACGGAGAACCTGCATGTCGGTACTAACGCTTTCACTTAAAGAAGCCCGCCATCTTCACCTTGCGGCGCAGGGCCTGCTGAAAAGGCCCCGCCGTCGCGCCCAATCGGCCGATATTCTGCAGGCTATCCGCCAGATGTCGCTGCTGCAAATTGATACCATCAACGTCGTCGCCCGCAGCCCCTATCTGGTGCTCTTCAGCCGCCTCGGCGGCTATCCGCAAAGCTGGCTGGACGAGGCGCTGCGCGCGGGCGAACTCATGGAATACTGGGCTCATGAGGCCTGTTTTTTACCACGCAGCGATTTTTCGCTGGTGCGCCACCGCATGCTGACGCCGGATAACATGGGCTGGAAGTATCATAAGGGGTGGATGACGGAGCATGCGGATGATATCCAGCTGCTGCTGGAGCACATCGCGCAAAATGGCCCGGTACGCTCGGCCGACTTTAGCCATCCGCGTAAAGGTGCCAGCGGCTGGTGGGAGTGGAAGCCGCACAAGCGTCATCTGGAGGGGCTGTTTACCGCCGGCGAAGTGATGGTCGTGGAACGGCGCAACTTTCAGCGGGTTTACGACCTGACGCAGCGGGTGATGCCGCACTGGGACGATGCGCGCGATGCGCTGTCGCAGGCGCAGGCTGAAGAGATTATGCTGCGCAATAGCGCCCGCAGCCTGGGTATTTTCCGCCCGCAGTGGCTGGCGGACTATTATCGCCTGCGGCAGCCGGCGCTCGCGGGCCTGCTGGCAAACTGGCAGGAAGAGGGGCTGGTGACGGCGGTGAACGTCGAAGGGCTCGGCGATATGTGGCTGCACCGGGAGGCTCTGCAGCAGCTGGAGGCGGCGCCGGGCGGCAGGCTTTCGGCGAGCCATAGTGCGGTGCTGTCGCCGTTCGACCCGGTCGTCTGGGACCGTAAGCGCGCCGAGCAGCTGTTTAATTTTAGCTACCGCCTCGAGTGCTATACGCCGGCGCCAAAGCGCCAGTATGGCTACTTCGTGCTGCCGCTGCTGCATCAGGGCAGGCTGGTGGGCCGCATGGACAGCAAAATGCATCGCAAAACCGGGGTTCTGGAAATTTTCTCGCTATGGCTGGAAGAGGGCGTCAAGGTGACCTCTGGCCTGGAGAGTGGGCTGCAGCGGGCGATTGACGATTTTGCCCGCTGGCAGCAGGCCGAACGCGTGAGCTTCGGCCAACTGCCGGCGGAACTCTTTGCCGACCGCCGGCAGGGCTGGCAGCTCGACGCTATTTGAGCGGCCGGCATCCGTCCGGCCGCATCGCCAAACGCCGCTCGGCAGCGGCGCGTCGGCGGGCTTTCGCCCCTTAGCCGCTCGCGCAAACGGATCCCGGTGTCAGGTATCCTGTGCTATGCTGCTGCGGAATCTATTCGGTCCATCAGGAGGAAACATGGATCACCGTTTACTTGAAATTATCGCCTGTCCTGTTTGCAACGGTAAACTGTATTACAGCCAGGATAAGCAAGAGCTTATCTGCAAAATTGACAGCCTGGCCTTTCCTCTGCGCGACGGTATTCCCGTATTGCTGGAAACCGAAGCCCGCTCGCTAGCCGTTGGAGAGAGCCACTCATGAGTTTTGTGGTCATCATTCCTGCGCGCTTTGCCTCCACGCGTTTGCCCGGTAAGCCACTGCAGGATATTAACGGCAAACCGATGATTGTCCATGTGCTGGAGCGCGCGCGCGAGTCCGGGGCCGAGCGTATTATCGTCGCTACCGACCATGAAGAGGTGGCGCGCGCGGTGGAAGCCGCCGGCGGCGAAGTGTGCATGACGCGCGCCGATCATCAGTCCGGCACTGAACGCCTGGCGGAAGTTGTCGAGAAGTGCGCCTTCAGCGATGAGACGATTATCGTCAATATTCAGGGCGACGAGCCGATGATCCCGCCGGCGATTGTGCGCCAGGTGGCCGAGAATCTGGCCTCCAGCACCAGCGGGATGGCGACGCTGGCGGTGCCGATCCACGATGCCCAAGAGGCGTTCAATCCGAATGCGGTGAAGGTGGTGATGGATGCCGAAGGCTACGCCCTCTACTTCTCCCGCGCCACGATTCCCTGGGATCGCGATCGCTTTGCGCAGTCCCGCGACGCCATCGGCGATTCGCTGCTGCGTCATATCGGCATCTACGGCTATCGCGCAGGCTTTATCCGCCGCTATGTCAGCTGGGCGCCGAGCCCGCTGGAGCAGATCGAAATGCTCGAGCAGCTGCGCGTGCTGTGGTACGGCGAAAAAATCCATGTCGCGGTAGCGGAAGTTGTCCCGGGCACCGGCGTCGATACGCCGGAAGATCTGGAGCGCGTTCGCGCCGAGCTGCGTTAATTCCCCGATCCCCTCCGTCAGGAGGGGATATCCTCAGGCTATTTTTCCATACTTTTCGCCGCAATTTTTGATCTCACCCGATGACAACCTCGCGACCGACGCTCATGATAAAACCAGTAGTGTTCATGAGGGTAATTCAATGGAACAGTTGCGAACCGAGCTGAGTCACCTGCTGGGCGAAAAGCTCAGCCGGGTAGAGTGCGTGAGCGAGAAGCCCTTAACGGCGCTGTGGGCGCTCTATGATGCACAGGGAAATCCGCTGCCGCTGCTGGCGAGAAGCTTCACCACGCCCGGCGTCGCGCGCCAGCTGGCGTGGAAGATATCAACCCTGGCCCGCAGCGGCTCCGTGCGTATGCCGGTGGTCTACGGCGTGATGACGCATGAGGAGCACCCCGGGCCGGACGTTCTGCTGATTGAGCGGCTGCGCGGCGTCTCCGTCGAAGCCCCGGCCCGCACTCCGCAGCGCTGGGAGCAGCTGCAGGAGCAGATCGTTGAAGCGCTGCTGTCGTGGCACCGTCAGGATAGCGGCGGCTGCGTCGGGGTGGTGGATTGTACGCAGGAGAACCTGTGGCCAAACTGGTACCGCCAGCGGGTGGAGGTTCTGTGGGGGACGCTTAACCTGTATCAGGATACCGGCCTGACGATGAAGGACAAGCGGATCCTCTTCCGCTCGCGCGAGTGCCTTGGCGAATTATTTAAAGACTTCAACGACAACTGCGTGCTGGTGCACGGCAGCTTCACGCTGCGCAGCATGCTGAAGGACGCGCGTAGCGACCAGCTGCTGGCCATGGTGGGGCCGGGGATGATGCTGTGGGCGCCGCGTGAATATGAGCTCTTCCGCCTCTGCGACGGCGGGCAGGCGGAACAGCTGCTGTGGCACTATCTGCACCGCGCGCCGGTAGCGGAATCCTTTCTCTGGCGGCGCTGGCTCTATCTGCTGTGGGACGAGGTCGACAGCCTGGTCAACACCGGGCGCTTCGATCGCGCCCGCTTTGATTTGGCGGCGAAATCACTCCTGCCCTGGCTCGCCTGACGCGCCTTTAAGCCACTGCCAGACGCGCCCCAGCGTTTCATAGCCGACGCGATCGCTGTGCATCAGCCAGAAGGGAGACGGGATTGCGCGCTCCCAGGGATTTAGCGGCGATTCGACCGCCAGCTGGTTGGCCGGTGCCGGCAGCGGATTGAGCCCGGCATGGCGGAAGAAGATCATCGCTCGCGGCAGATGCGACGCGGAGGTGACCAGCAGGAAAGGCGCATCGCCAATCGCCTGTTTTACCGCCTGAGCCTCTTCTTCCGTATCCTTTGGCCGATCGAGGACGATAATGTCGCCGGCCGGCACGCCGAGGCTCTCCGCGACGCGAGCGCCGGCCAGCGCGGTGCTGACCGGGTTGGTTTTCGCCGCGGCGCCGGTAAAGATCATCTTCGATCCCGGATTCTCATGCCACAGGCGGATCCCTTCGGTCAGCCGCGGCAGGCTGTTGTTAATCAGGTTCGAGCTGGGCGCCCACGCCGAATTCCACGTGTACCCGCCGCCGAGCACCACCACATACTGAACCTTTTCGCTGCCGCGCCATGTCGGATAGGTATCTTCAATCGGCTTGAGCAAGCTGTCGGCCACCGGCTGCAGGCTGAGCAGGGCCAGCAGCAGCCAGCCGATGCTGACGCAGGCCTTGCCGGTTTTTTGCCAACGGCTAAACCACAGCAGCGCGATGCCGAAAGCGATCAGCATCAGCAGCAGGGGAAGGGGCAGCATCATGCCGCCCAAATATTTTTTCAGCGTAAAAAGCATGCCAGATGGGTCCTTTTTAACCACATAACCAAACTTATGCCCCGATCTTATAACAGATCGCTTCACTCTCAGCGCGGGTATGACAAAATAGCGGCTTTGTGTTGGCTTGTGGAGTCGCCCGTGCAGGATCGCAATTTCGATGACATTGCCGAAAAGTTTTCGCGCAATATATACGGCACCACCAAGGGCGAACTGCGCCAGGCTATCCTCTGGCAGGATCTGCAGCCGCTGCTGGATCGGCTGGGTCCCGGGCCGCTGCGCGTTCTCGACGCCGGCGGCGGCGAGGGGCAAACGGCGGTAAAGGTGGCTCAGATGGGTCATCACGTCACGCTCTGCGATCTTTCTGCCGAGATGGTTGCTCGCGCCCGGCAGGCGGCAGTCGATAAAGGTGTGATCGACAACATGCATTTTGTACAATGCGCGGCTCAGGATATTGCGCAGCATTTGGAAAGCCCGGTCGATCTGATACTGTTTCATGCGGTGCTGGAATGGGTGGCCGAGCCTCAGGAGATGCTGCGGGCGCTGTGGTCGGTGCTGCGTCCCGGCGGCGCGCTGTCGCTAATGTTCTACAATGCTAACGGTCTGCTGATGCACAACATGGTCGTCGGAAACTTCGATTACGTGCAGATCGGGATGCCAAAAAAGAAAAAACGCACGCTATCGCCGGACTATCCGCGTTCGCCGGAGCAGGTGTACGGCTGGCTGGAAGAGCAGGGCTGGCAAATTACCGGCAAAACCGGCGTGCGGGTGTTTCATGACTATCTGCGTGAAAAACGCAGACAGCGCGACAATTTTGCGGCGCTGCTGGAGCTGGAGACGCGCTACTGTCGCCAGGAGCCGTATATTAGCCTGGGTCGCTATATTCACGTCACCGCGATGAAGAACCAGGCTCAGAGCTGCAGATGCAAGGATAAAGTATGAGTGAATTTTCCCAGACAGTCCCCGAACTGGTTGCCTGGGCCAGAAAAAATGATTTTTCTATTTCGCTGCCGGTCGACAGACTCTCTTTTCTGCTGGCGGTTGCCACGCTGAACGGCGAGCGGCTTGAAGGGGAAATGACCGAGGGAGAACTGGTGGACGCGTTCCGCCACGTCAGTGATGCGTTTGAGCAGACCAGCGAAACCATCAGCCAGCGCGCCAATAACGCGATTAACGATATGGTGCGCCAGCGTCTGCTGAACCGCTTTACCAGCGAACTCACGGAAGGCAACGCTATTTATCGCCTGACGCCGTTAGGTATTGGGATTACCGACTACTATATTCGCCAGCGCGAGTTTTCCACGCTGCGCCTGTCGATGCAGCTCTCGATCGTCGCCGGCGAGCTCAAGCGCGCCGCCGATTCTGCGGAAGAGGGCGGCGACGAGTTTCACTGGCATCGTAACGTCTTCGCGCCGCTGAAATATTCGGTCGCGGAAATTTTTGACAGCATCGATCTGACCCAGAGGATCATGGACGAACAGCAGCAGCTGGTGAAGGACGACATCGCCCAGCTGCTGAACAAAGACTGGCGAGCGGCGATCTCCAGCTGCGAGCTGCTGCTTTCGGAAACCTCCGGGACGCTGCGCGAACTGCAGGATACGCTGGACGCGGCGGGCGATAAGCTGCAGGCTAACCTGCTGCGGATCCAGGACGCGACGCTCGCGCGCGACGACCTGCATTTTGTCGATCGCCTGGTGTTCGATCTGCAGAGCAAGCTTGATCGTATCGTAAGCTGGGGCCAGCAGGCCATTGACCTGTGGATCGGCTACGATCGCCACGTGCACAAGTTTATCCGTACCGCCATTGATATGGATAAAAACCGCGTCTTTGCTCAGCGTCTACGCCAGTCGGTGCAGACCTACTTCGATGCGCCGTGGGCCCTGACCCACGCCAGCGCCGACCGCCTGCTCGATATGCGTGACGAAGAGATGGCGCTGCTCGACGAAGAGGTCACCGGGGAGCTCCCTGAGGATCTGGAGTACGAAGAGTTTAATGAAATCCGTGAACAGCTGGCGGCCCTGATTGAAGCGCAGCTGGTTATTTATAAAGACAAAGGTCTGCCGCTGGACCTCGGCCTGGTCGTTCGCGAGTATCTGGCGCAGTATCCGCGCGCGCGGCACTTCGACGTGGCGAGAATCGTCGTCGATCAGGCGGTACGCCTGGGCGTAGCGCAAGCAGATTTCACCGGACTGCCGGCACAATGGCAGCCGATTAATGATTACGGAGCCAAGGTACAGGCGCATGTCATCGACAAATATTGAACAAGTGATGCCGGTTAAGCTGGCGCTGGCGTTGGGCAATCCGTTATTTCCGGCGCTGGATAGCGCCCTGCGTGCGGGCCGCCATATCGGCCTGGACGAACTGGATAATCACGCATTTTTGATGGATTTTCAGGACTACCTGGAAGAGTTTTACGCTCGCTATAACGTTGAGCTGATTCGCGCGCCGGAGGGGTTCTTCTACCTGCGTCCGCGCTCCACCACGCTGATCCCGCGCTCGGTGCTGTCAGAGCTGGATATGATGGTCGGCAAAATTCTTTGCTACCTCTACCTGAGCCCGGAGCGCCTGGCGAATGAGGGGATCTTCACCCAGCAGGAGCTCTACGACGAGCTGCTGAGCCTGGCGGACGAAGCCAGGCTGCTGAAGCTGGTGAATAACCGCTCCACCGGTTCGGACCTCGACAGGCAGAAGCTGCAGGAAAAAATGCGCGCGTCGCTTAACCGCCTGCGCCGTCTCGGCATGGTGTGGTTTATGGGCCATGACAGCAGCAAATTCCGCATTACCGAATCGGTGTTCCGCTTCGGCGCTGACGTTCGCGCCGGCGACGATCCGCGCGAGGCGCAGAAGCGCCTGATCCGCGACGGCGAAGCGATGGCGCTGGAGAATCACCTGCAGCTCAATGATGAGAATGAAGAGAATCAGCCGGATAGCGGGGAGGAAGAGTAATGATTGAACGCGGTAAATTTCGCTCGCTAACGCTGGTTAACTGGAACGGCTTTTTTGCCCGTACTTTTGACCTGGATGAACTGGTTACCACGCTTTCAGGGGGCAACGGCGCCGGGAAATCAACCACCATGGCGGCCTTCGTCACGGCCCTGATCCCGGACCTGACCCTGCTGCACTTCCGTAACACCACCGAAGCGGGCGCCACCAGCGGCTCGCGCGATAAGGGCCTGCACGGCAAGCTGCGCGCCGGGGTGTGCTACTCGGTGCTGGACGTTATCAACTCTCACCACCAGCGCGTGGTGGTGGGCGTACGTCTGCAGCAGATTGCCGGTCGCGACCGCAAAGTCGATATCAAGCCGTTTGCCATCCAGGGCCTGCCGGACTCTATTCAGCCGACTCAGCTGCTGACGGAAACCCTTAACGAACGCCAGGCGCGCGTCCTGAGCCTCAACGAGCTAAAAGATAAGCTGGAAGAGATAGAAGGGGTGCAGTTCAAGCAGTTCAATTCGATCACCGACTATCACTCGCTGATGTTCGACCTGGGCGTGGTCGCCCGCCGTCTGCGCTCAGCCTCTGACCGTAGCAAATACTATCGCCTGATCGAAGCCTCGCTGTACGGCGGGATCTCCAACACCATTACCCGCTCGCTGCGCGACTACCTGCTGCCGGAAAACAGCGGCGTACGCAAGGCGTTCCAGGATATGGAAGCCGCGCTGCGTGAAAACCGCATGACCCTGGAGGCGATCCGCGTCACGCAGTCCGACCGCGATCTGTTCAAGCACCTGATCAGCGAGGCCACCAACTACGTGGCGGCGGACTACATGCGTCACGCCAACGAGCGTCGCGTCCACCTGGATAAAGCGCTGGAGTACCGTCGCGATCTGTTCACCTCCCGCGCACAGCTGGCGGCAGAGCAGTATAAGCACGTCGATATGGCCCGCGAGCTGCAGGAGCATAACGGGGCAGAAGGCGAGCTTGAGGCCGACTATCAGGCCGCCAGCGATCATCTGAACCTGGTGCAAACCGCGCTTCGCCAGCAGGAAAAAATCGAGCGCTACGAAGCGGATCTCGACGAGCTGCAGATCCGTCTTGAAGAGCAGAACGAAGTGGTGGCGGAAGCGACCGATCTGCAGGAAGAGAACGAGGCTCGTGCGGAAGCCGCAGAGCTGGAAGTGGATGAGCTGAAAAGCCAGCTTGCCGACTACCAGCAGGCGCTGGACGTCCAGCAGACCCGCGCGATCCAGTACAACCAGGCGCTGCAGGCCTTAGACCGTGCGAAGGCGCTGTGCCATCTGCCGGATTTAACCGCGGAAAGCGCCGGCGAGTGGCTGGAAACCTTCCAGGCGAAGGAGCAGGAAGCGACGGAGAAAATGCTGTCGCTGGAACAAAAAATGAGCGTTGCGCAAACCGCGCACGGTCAGTTTGAGCAGGCTTTCCAACTGGTGGCGGCCATCAACGGCCCGCTGGCGCGTAACGAAGCCTGGAACGTAGCGCGCGAGCTGCTGCGCGACGGCGTCAACCAGCGCCATCACGCCGAACAGGCGCCGGGGCTGCGCAGCCGCCTGACCGAGCTGGAGCAGCGCCTGCGCGAGCAGCAGGAAGCTGAACGCCAGCTCAACGAATTCTGCAAGCGCCAGGGCAAGCGTTACGATATTGACCGCCTGGAAACGCTGCACGAAGAGCTGGAAGCGCGAATTGCCTCCTTGTCCGACGGCGTCTCCTCCGCCAGCGAGCAGCGAATGACGCTGCGTCAGGAGCTGGAGCAGCTGCAGTCCCGTACCCAGACGCTGCTGCGTCGGGCGCCGATCTGGCTGGCGGCGCAGAACGCCCTCAGCCAGCTCTGCGAGCAGAGCGGGGAGCAGTTTGAATCAAGCCAGGACGTCACCGAATACCTCCAGCAGCTGCTGGAGCGCGAGCGCGAGGCTATCGTTGAGCGCGACGAAGTCGGCGCGCGTAAGCGGGCTATTGATGAAGAGATTGAGCGTCTTAGCCAGCCGGGCGGCTCGGAAGATCCGCGGCTGAATGCCCTGGCAGAGCGTTTTGGCGGCGTGCTGTTGTCGGAAATTTATGACGACGTTAGCCTTGAAGATGCGCCGTACTTCTCGGCCCTGTACGGCCCGTCGCGCCACGCCATCGTGGTTCCCGACCTGTCGCAGCTCACCGGGCAGCTTGAAGGCCTTGAGGATTGCCCGGAAGATCTCTACCTGATCGAAGGCGATCCGCAGTCGTTCGATGACAGCGTCTTTAGCGTTGATGAGCTGGAGAAAGCGGTGGTCGTCAAGGTTGCCGATCGCCAGTGGCGCTACTCGCGCTTCCCGACGCTGCCGCTGTTTGGCCGCGCCGCCCGTGAAAGCCGTATTGAAAGCCTGCACGCCGAGCGGGAAGAGCTGTCCGAGCGTTTTGCGACCCTGTCGTTCGACGTGCAGAAGACCCAGCGTCAGCACCAGGCCTTCAGCCGCTTTATCGGCAGCCACCTGGCGGTGGCCTTCGAAGACGATCCGGAAGAAGAGATCCGTAAGCTCAACGGCCGCCGCGGCGAGCTGGAGCGGGCGCTTAACGCGCACGAGAGCGATAACCAGCAGAACCGGCTGCAGTACGAGCAGGCAAAAGAGGGCGTTTCCGCGCTTAACCGCCTGCTGCCGCGCCTTAGCCTGCTGGCGGACGAGACGCTGGCCGATCGCGTCGACGAGATTCAGGAGCGCCTGGACGAAGCCGAGGAAGCGGCCCGCTTTATCCAGCAGCACGGCAATCAGCTGGCGAAGCTGGAACCGATGCTCTCGGTACTGCAGAGCGATCCGGAGCAGTTCGAGCAGCTGAAAGAAGACTACGCTTACTCGCAGCAAACCCAGCGTGAAGCGCGCCAGCAGGCGTTTGCGCTCAGCGAAGTGGTGCAGCGTCGCGCCCACTTTAGCTACTCTGATTCCGCGGAGATGCTCAGCGGCAACAGCGATCTCAACGAAAAGCTGCGCCAGCGTCTGGAGCAGGCGGAGGGCGAACGCAGCCGGGCTCGTGACGCCACGCGTACGCATACCGCGCAGCTGAACCAGTACAACCAGGTTCTGGCCTCGCTGAAAAGCTCGTATGACACCAAAAAAGAGCTGCTGGGCGATCTGTATAAAGAGCTGCAGGATATCGGCGTGCGCGCCGATAGCGGGGCGGAAGAGCGCGCCCGCGTGCGTCGTGATGAGCTGCATACGCGTCTGAGCAATAACCGCTCGCGGCGCAATCAGCTGGAAAAAGCCCTGACCTTCTGCGAAGCGGAGATGGACAACCTGACCCGCAGGCTGCGCAAGCTTGAGCGCGATTACTGCGAAATGCGTGAGCAGGTGGTCAGCGCCAAAGCCGGCTGGTGTGCGGTGATGCGGCTGGTGAAAGACAACGGCGTTGAGCGCCGGCTGCACCGTCGCGAGCTGGCCTACCTCTCGGCAGACGAGCTGCGTTCGATGTCGGATAAAGCGCTCGGTGCGCTGCGTCTGGCGGTGGCGGATAACGAACACCTGCGTGACGTGCTGCGAGTCTCTGAAGATCCGAAGCGTCCTGAGCGCAAAATTCAGTTCTTCGTTGCCGTCTACCAGCACCTGCGCGAGCGTATCCGTCAGGATATTATCCGCACCGACGACCCGGTTGAGGCGATTGAGCAGATGGAGATCGAGCTCAGCCGTCTGACCGAAGAGCTGACCAACCGCGAGCAGAAGCTGGCGATCAGCTCCCGCAGCGTGGCCAATATCATCCGCAAGACCATTCAGCGCGAGCAGAACCGTATTCGGATGCTCAACCAGGGCCTGCAGAGCGTCTCCTTTGGTCAGGTCAACAGCGTGCGTCTCAACGTCAACGTGCGGGAAACCCACTCGACGCTGCTCGACGTGCTGTCTGAGCAGCATGAGCAGCATCAGGATCTGTTCAACAGCAACCGCCTGACCTTCTCGGAAGCGCTGGCGAAGCTCTATCAGCGCCTCAATCCGCAGATTGATATGGGCCAGCGTACTCCGCAAACCATCGGTGAAGAGCTGCTGGACTACCGCAACTATCTGGAGATGGAAGTGGAAGTTAACCGCGGCTCCGACGGCTGGCTGCGCGCGGAGTCCGGCGCGCTGTCGACCGGGGAAGCGATCGGTACCGGGATGTCGATTCTGGTGATGGTCGTTCAGAGCTGGGAAGACGAGTCCCGCCGCCTGCGCGGTAAAGACCTGTCGCCGTGCCGTCTGCTGTTCCTCGACGAAGCGGCGCGTCTTGATGCCCGCTCTATCGCCACCCTGTTTGAGCTGTGCGAACGTCTGGAAATGCAGCTGATTATTGCCGCCCCGGAAAATATCAGCCCGGAAAAAGGCACCACCTATAAGCTGGTGCGTAAGGTGTTCAATAACCATGAGCACGTGCACGTGGTTGGCCTGCGCGGTTTCGCGGCCCAGCTGCCCCAAACGCTGCCGGGCACGGCGGACGCTTCCTGACCGATCTGCAGTGATATACAGTGAGTAGTCTAAAAGGGCGACATGATGTCGCCCTTTTTGTTAGCCGGTATGATGTGTTAACGTTGTATAATCTTTAAACTTCTTTACATTTGGGAAGGCAAAAGCGTTTTTGCCTTTATATACTGAGAGTGAGCCCTATTTTTAAGGGCGGCAATGTGTCAACAGGGGGGCAAGGGATGTTGCTAAAGAAACGGTATGGTCGTCAATTGTCGGCGCTGAGCTTGAGCCTGGCTTTTGCATTTGCTCCACTGTTCAATGTCCAGGCCGAAGAGCCTGAAGTCGTACCCACGGACAGTTCCGCCACGCTGGGAGAGCTTTCGTCTGCGCTGCTGCAAAACAACGGCCAGTCTGCCGCGGTGGCGAAAATGGCCGGCGAGCAGCCCCTGGCGACCGAGGTCGCCGCGAAAAGCCGGGCTGAGATTGAAGCGCTGCTTCCCGCAGGCTATAAGCCCGTCTTTATGAATCCGCTGGTGTCGCTGTATGCGGCCAGGGATATGAAACCGATGTGGGATAGCCGTGAGGCGGTGCAGGCGTTTCAGCAGCAGCTGGCCGAAGTCGCTATCGCCGGCTTCCAGCCGCAGTTCACCACCTGGGTGAGCCTGCTGACCGATCCCGCGGTGAGCGGCATGGCGCGTGATGTCGTGCTGTCCGACGCCATGATGGGCTACCTGCATTTTATTAGCGGTATTCCGATTCAGGGCAACCGCTGGCTATACGGAACTAAACCCTACGTCATGGCCACGCCGCCGCTATCGGTCATCAATCAGTGGCAGCTGGCGCTGGACAACGGCTCTTTGCCGCAGTTTATTGCCGGACTCACGCCGCGTCATCCGCAGTATGAAGCGATGCATCAGGCTCTGCTGCAGCTGGTGGCCGATTCGCGTCCGTGGCCGCAGATGACCGGCAGCGCATCGCTGCGTCCTGGCGAGTGGAGTAATGATGTTGGCGCGCTGCGCGAGATATTACAGCGTACCGGCATGCTGGATGATTCGGCGAAAATTACCCTCCCGGGCGACGTTGTCAGCCCGTCGGCGGGCAAGAAAAGCAAGCCGGCCGCCCGCGGCATTTACGATCGCCAGCTGGTTGAGGGCGTAAAGCGCTTTCAGGCCTGGCAGGGGCTGGGGGCGGACGGCGTGATCGGCCAATCCACGCGCGATGGGCTGAACGTCTCCGCGGCGCAGCGTGCCGGGGTGGTGGCGCTCAACATTCAGCGCCTGCGCCTGCTGCCAGGCAAGCTGTCGACCGGCATTATGGTGAATATTCCGGCCTTTTCGCTGGTCTATTACCAGGACGGTAGCCAGGTGCTGGCATCGCGGGTGATCGTCGGTCGTCCGGACCGTAAAACGCCGATGATGAGCAGCGCGCTGAATAACGTGGTGGTCAATCCGCCGTGGAACGTGCCGCCGACGCTGGCGCGCAAAGATATTCTGCCGAAGGTGCGCAACGATCCGGGCTATCTTGAGCAGCATGGCTATACCCTGATGCGCGGCTGGAACAGCAAAGAGGCGATCGACCCTTATCGCGTAGACTGGTCGACCATCACCGAGAACAATCTCCCGTTCCGCTTCCAGCAGGCTCCGGGCGCGCGCAACTCGCTGGGGCGCTACAAATTCAACATGCCGAGTTCTGACGCTATCTATCTGCACGATACGCCGAACCACAACCTGTTCCAGAAAGACGTACGGGCGCTGAGCTCCGGCTGCGTGCGCGTGAATAAGGCCTCCGAGCTGGCAAATATGCTGCTGCAGGATGCGGGCTGGAACGATACGCGAATTTCCGCCGCGCTTAAGCAGGGCGATACCCGCTATGTGAATATCCGCAACAATATCCCGGTGAATCTTTATTATCTCACCGCCTTTGTTGGCGCTGATGGACGCACACAATATAGAACAGATATTTACAATTACGATCTCACCGCGCGATCTGGCGCACAAATTCTGGCAAAAGCCGAACAATTAATCAGGTAAATGAAGTAGTTCAACGGATATCGTTGTCCTAACTCTGGGTGAAAACAGGCGCTGTTCGTCTACAGGGCCTGTTTTCACTGGGGTTAGGCCGCCTTGACGTTGGCAATAATGCCCGGTAAGGTGCCTTTCGTGCGCCAGAAGTGCATATTACACAACACCATTAAAACTGCATTGAGGTGATAGGTCTGGGAACCTCCTGACGCTTGCTCCGGTAAGTGCGCGGGGGAGAAGACGTCGCCAGTAAAGAGGCAGCTTGAAGGATGGCGTGTATATTTCGATTCATTTACTTGTAGACCTGATTATCATGGACAAATTTGACGCTAATCGCCGCAAACTGCTGGCGCTAGGTGGCGCTGCGCTAGGTGCAGCAGCCATTTTGCCTGCGCCGGCATTTGCCACCCTCTCGACCCCCCGACCGCGTATTTTGACGCTGAATAACCTGCATACCGGTGAATCACTCAAAGCGGAGTTCTTCGATGGCAGAGGCTATATTCAGGATGAATTAGCAAGACTTAACCATTTTTTCCGTGATTTCCGCGCGAATAAAATAAAGTCCATCGATCCGAGCTTATTCGATCATCTTTATCGCCTGCAGGGATTACTTGGCACCAGTAAGCCTGTCCAGCTTATCTCCGGCTATCGTTCACTCGATACCAACGATGAGCTACGTGCACGAAGCCGGGGTGTAGCCAAACATAGCTACCACACCAAAGGCCAGGCCATGGATTTTCATATTGAAGGCATTGCGTTGAGCAATGTTCGCAAAGCGGCGTTATCTATGGGCGCGGGTGGTGTAGGATACTACCCACGTAGCAACTTTGTGCATATTGATACCGGTCCCGTAAGGCACTGGTAACGAAAGGAGCGTCATGAACTATCGTATTATTCCGGTTACCGCGTTCGCCCAGAACTGCTCTTTAATCTGGTGTGAGCAAACCCGACTTGCTGCGCTGGTCGATCCCGGCGGTGATGCAGAGCGAATCAAACAGGAAGTGACGGCAGCGGGCGTTAGCCTGATGCAGATTTTGCTCACTCACGGTCATCTCGACCACGTTGGTGCGGCAGCCGAGCTGGCGCAACACTACGGCGTGCCGATTATCGGTCCGGAAAAAGAAGATGAGTTCTGGCTGGAAGGACTCCCTGCGCAAAGCCGGATGTTCGGCCTGGAGGATTGCCAGCCGCTGCATCCTGACCGCTGGCTCAATGAAGGCGATGTCGTCAGCGTGGGGAACGTTTCTCTGCAGGTTCTGCACTGCCCGGGCCATACGCCGGGACACGTTGTTTTCTTCGACGACGCGTCGCGGCTGCTGGTTTCCGGCGACGTTATCTTCAAAGGTGGCGTCGGGCGCAGCGACTTCCCGCGCGGCGACCACGGCCAGCTGATCGACGCGATTAAACGCAAGCTGTTGCCTTTGGGCGATGACGTGACGTTTATCCCCGGCCACGGGCCGATGTCAACGCTGGGTCATGAGCGTTTGCACAATCCCTTCCTGCAGGATGAAATGCCGGTCTGGTAACCATACCGGACGCTAAATACAAAAAAGGCCGCAAATGCGGCCTTCTTTTTTTAGGGTCCTGCGGCGTTACAGTACGGCGACGATCGCTTCACACAGCGGCGCCATGTTGTCCGGCGTCATGCCGGCAACGTTGATACGCCCGGAAGCCACGGCGTAAATAGCGAACTCTTCGCGCAGGCGCAGAACCTGCTCTTTGGTCAGGCCGCTGAACGAGAACATACCGTTTTGCTTAGTGATGAAGGAGAAGTCGCGGTCAGCGCCTTTTTCCTGCAGGGTATTGACGAACAGCAGGCGCATACGCTGAATGCGCTGACGCATGTCGGTCAGCTCCTGCTCCCAGATAGCGCGCAGCGCATCGTTGCTGAGAATTGTCGCCACAACGGCAGCGCCGTGCGCCGGCGGGTTGGAGTAGTTAGCGCGGATCGCTGACTTCATCTGGCTGAACGCGCGGTCGACGGTGTCGCTATCGCTCGCGACCAGCGTACAGGCGCCAACGCGCTCATTGTACAGGCCGAAGTTCTTCGAGTAGGAGCTGGCAACCAGCAGCTCTTTATGCAGCGCGGCAAAGGCGCGCAGGCCTTCAGCGTCTTCTTCCAGACCGCGGGCAAAGCCCTGGTAGGCGAAGTCGAACAGCGGCAGCCAGCCCTTATCAACCGAGAGCTGTGCCAGCTGTTGCCACTGCTCCAGCGTCGGATCGATACCGGTTGGGTTGTGGCAGCAGCCGTGGAACAGAACAACGTCACCCGCCTGAGCTTCATTGAGGCTTGCCAGCAGGCCGGCAAAGTCGAGCGTGCGGCTAGCCGCATCGTAGTAGGTATACTCGCGAACCTCGAGGCCGGCGGAATTGAATACGCTCTTGTGGTTCGGCCAGCTCGGGTTGCTCACCCAAACGCGCTTAACGTCGGTATTTTTGGCAAGGAAGTCGGCGGCAACGCGCAGGCCACCGGTACCGCCAGGAGTCTGTGCGGTACGCGCGCGCCTGTCGCTGATGATAGCGCTTCCTTTACCGAACAGCAGCTCCTGCGTGCATTGACCAAATTCCGGAATACCGTCGATACCCAGATAATTTTTTGTGGTCTCATTCTCCAGCAGATATTGCTCTGCCTTCTTCACGCTGGTCAGGACCGGGGTTTTACCCGTTTCATCTTTATAAACGCCAATCCCGAGGTTAATTTTTGTAGGACGGTCATCGGCACGAAACAGATCGGCCAGGCCCAGAATAGGGTCGGCAGGGGCGGCAGTAATGTTCTCAAACATGACGAGGTTCCATTGTGATTACTGAAGGGAGTTCCGCTATCAGGGTAACGGGAGAATGACCAATTGCCAACCGTTTGCGACAAAAAGCGCGAAGGTTTTCCAAAGTTACGATCTTTGCCTTAGTAACGCAGAAAAGCAGGACCGAAGTCCTGCTTTTTAGGCATATCACGAAGGGGTGTACTGATTAAAACTTAGAACTGGTAAACGATACCTACTGCAGCCTGGTCGTCGGTGGCTACGCCAGCAGTTTTGGTGTAATCGTTGTCGTCCAGCAGGTTGAATTTGTATGCTGCGTAGACGTTCATGTTCTTGTTGAAGTAGTACCAGGTACCCACTTCTACGTATTTAACCAGGTCAGCATCGCCGCCGGAGAAGCCAGCGCGGCCCTGCAGATCTTTGCCTTTGGTCTGAACGTAGCCAACGGACGGACGCAGACCGAAGTCGAACTGGTACTGAGCAACGGCTTCAAAGTTCTGAGTTTTGCCAGCGAAGTAGTTAGCCTGGTTTTCCGGAGTCATGTTGTAAGTCTGGGAGTACATCACTGCCGCATAGACGTTGTTTGCATCGTACTTAGCGGAGGTTGCCCATGCTTCAGCTTTGTCACCGTTGCCATCAGCTTTCTGAGCGATGCTGCGGTTAGAGCTCGCGTAGCCTGCAGACAGCGCGATACCGTTTTCGAATGCGTAGGTTGCAGAGGTGCTGACGCCGTCGCCGTTTTGTTTCTGGATAGCACGGCTCGCGTCGTTTTTACCCTGGTACTGCAGCGCGAAGCTCAGGCCGTCAACCAGACCGAAGAAGTCAGAGTTACGGTAGGTAGCAACGCCGTTGGTACGGCCGGTCATGAAGTTGTCGGTGTAGTTCCAGCCGTCGCCGCCCCACTCAACCAGCATATCGGTTGCAGCTTCAACGTCATAGATGGCACCGTAGTTACGGCCGTAGTCGAATGAACCGTATTCGCCAGCCTTCAGGCCTGCGAATGCCAGACGGGTTTTAGTCCCCTGGGAACCTTCAACGTTGGACGCGTCCATGTTGTATTCCCACTGGCCGTAACCGGTCAGCTGATCGTTGATCTGGGTTTCGCCCTTCAGGCCGATACGTGCATAGGTGGTGTCGGAGCTGTTAGTGTCGCCGTTTGTGGTCCAAACGTGCTCGCCAACCATTTTCCCGTAAAAGTCCAGTTTGTTGCCGTTTTTGTTATAGATTTCTGCAGCATTTGCTGCGCCGGCTACCAGCAGAGCAGGGATTACCACTGCCAGAATATTGCGCTTCATCATTATTTATTACCCTCATTAGTATTTTTATATGAACACTTGCCACTGCCGCCAATACATTCTGTCAATGAAAATTTACAGAACCATTGATGATAGTTTGGTGTCTGAAGGCATCTTTCCATCCGCGACATCGTTTCGCTAGCCGGAAAATGCTACCAATGTCGCATATGAGTAACAATTAGAAAGTGTATGTAACAAAATGTGAATTTTTGGGAACTTTGTGAACTCAATCAAAATTCCATTCCACTTTGCGTATAAAATCGTCATGGATTATATATCTATATGAATTAATTATGATTAATTTAGATAAGTGGCGATTTGTGCATTTTGTGGCTGGATTTCGCTTTTTTTTCACACAGCATTTGTCTTTGCATGTTGTGCGGTGGGTGGTTAAAAAATGAGCAAAATAATCAGGCATTTCACCGAAGAATGAACATAAGGTGCGCTTTCTGGTGTCGGCGGGTGTCGAAATAGTGAGTAACATAAATGTGACGTGGAAGGGTTGATGTTTAAGTTTCTATATATTTGTTAACAACAACTGACATAAAAAAGGGCCAGCTTACGCTGACCCTTTTTGCAAAGCGGGAATAAAAATCAGAATGTCGCGCTGCGCGGAGTACGCGGGAACGCAATCACGTCGCGAACGTTCTGAACGCCGGTGACGTAGGCAATCAGACGCTCAAAGCCCAGGCCGAAGCCGGAGTGCGGAACGGTGCCGTAGCGACGCAGGTCGCGATACCACCAGTAGTCTTCTTTATTAAGACCCATTTCCGCCATACGTGCGTCAAGCACGTCCAGGCGCTCTTCACGCTGCGAACCACCGATAATTTCACCGATCCCCGGAGCCAGAACGTCCATTGCGGCGACGGTTTTGCCGTCTTCGTTAAGGCGCATGTAGAACGCCTTAATGTCTTTCGGATAGTTTTTTACCACCACCGGCGCTTTGAAGTGCTCTTCTGCCAGGTAGCGCTCGTGCTCGGAAGAGAGGTCGACGCCCCAGTAGACCGGGTTTTCGAACTGCTTGCCGCAGTTTTCGAGGATCGTTACCGCGTCGGTATAATCGACCTGTGCGAAATCGGCAGAGACGAAACGCTCGAGGCGGTCGACCGCATCTTTATCCACGCGCTCGGCGAAGAATTTCATGTCGTCCGCGCGCTCTTCCAGTACGGCCTTGAAGACGTACTTCAGCATCGCTTCCGCCAGGCCCGCCACATCGTTCAGGCTGGCGAAGGCCACTTCCGGCTCCAGCATCCAGAACTCCGCCAGATGGCGGCTGGTGTTGGAGTTTTCCGCACGGAAGGTCGGGCCGAAGGTGTAAATTTTTGACAGCGCGCAGGCGTAGGTTTCGCCGTTCAGCTGGCCGGAAACGGTAAGGAACGACTCTTTGCCGAAGAAATCCTTATCGAAATCCACTTTGCCCTGGTCGTTGCGCGGCAGGTTTTCCAGATCCAGCGTCGAGACGCGGAACATTTCGCCGGCGCCTTCGGTATCAGAGGCGGTGATCAGCGGAGTAGAAACCCAGAAGAAGCCCTGCTCGTCAAAGAAACGATGCAGCGCCTGCGCCAGGGTATGACGCACGCGGGCAACTGCGCCAATCAGGTTGGTACGCGGACGCAGGTGGGCGACTTCGCGCAGGTACTCGATGCTGTGGCGCTTGGCCGCCATCGGGTAGGTATCCGGATCTTCGACCCAGCCGGTAACTTCTACGCTGCTGGCCTGAATTTCGAAGCTCTGGCCCTGGCCCTGGGATGCCACGACTTTACCGGTGACGATGACCGAGCAGCCGGTCGTCAGACGCAGCACTTCCTGATTGTAATTGGGAAGAGAATTACTAATGACGGCCTGTACAGGATCAAAGCAGGAACCGTCATAGACGGCCAGGAAGGAAAAGCCAGCTTTTGAATCTCGGCGGGTACGTACCCATCCGCGGACGGTGACTTCGCTGTCAACCGCAACACGGCCCTGGAGTACGTCGGCTACAGGCACAACGCTCATAATAGTCTCTCTATTCGTAGTCCAATAAAAATATCTGTTTCCCCCTGCAATGGGGGGATATCTATGTTACCTGTCATCTTCCGTCAGACAAGCAGATTTCGCACCGCGAGGGAGAGTTTTCGGAAATAAATAAAGAACAAGGAGCCAGAACGGCTCCTTGTGGTGATTAACTGGCCTTTTTGATCGGCGGCAGGTCGAAGGCTTCGCGCAGGGCGCGCACGAATGCCTTATCGTGACAGATGGTCTTGCCAGGGCTATCTGAGAGCTTGGCCACCGGTTTGCCGTTGCACTCCACCAGCTTTATCACGATATTGAGCGGCTTAACCTGTGGAATATCGCAGGTTAAGCGCGTTCCGATGCCAAAGCTGAGATTCACCCGCGACGAGAAGTGACGATAGAGATCGACGGCTTTCGTCAGGTCGAGGTTATCGGAGAAGACCAGCACCTTACTCAGCGGGTCGATACCCAGCTTCTGATAATGGGCAATGGCTTTTTCGCCCCATTCAACCGGGTCTCCGGAGTCGTGGCGCAGCCCCTGATAGCGTTCGGCGAATTCCGGGCCGAAATCACGCAGGAAGGCATCCATCGTAATACAGTCGGTCAGGGCAATGCCCAGCTGGTCTGGATACTCTTCCAGCCAGGCGGCAAGGGCCGCGCGCTGGCTGCTGGCAAGGCTTGGGCTGATCTGCTGATGGGCCTGGAACCACTCATGCGCCTGGGTACCCATCGGCGTAAGATGCAGGCGACGCGCCAGGTCGTAGTTGCTGGTGCCGGTAAACCACGGCTCCTGCTGCAGACGTTCGACGATAGCCTGCTGGACCTCGCGCGAGAAGCGACGACGGGTGCCGAAGTCCATCAGGCGGAAGCGGCTCATATCGATATCGGCGGTGATTTCCCTGAAGTCGCTCAGCTTGTGCTCGAGGGTCTCCAGCGCCAGCTCAACGCCGATTTCCGGCGAACGGTAGTGATGAACCAGCTCGCTGATCACCGCCAGCAGCGGGACTTCCCACATAATGACTTCGCGCCAGGGGCCGGATAGACGAATGTTCAGCTTGCCGTTGTCGTTGCTGACGGTGACCTGACGCGGGTCGTAGCGGAAGTCGCGCAGCCAGTCGAGGTAATCCCCGGAAAAGAACGGCAGGGTCGACAGCCAGTGATACTCATCGTCCTGCAGCTTCAGGTCGCGCATAGCCTCAACCTGTTCGCGAATCGCGTCGGCATAGATGCCGAGCAAATCATCCCCGCGGCAGCGGAACTCCGCCGCAACGTGTACCTCGTTATAGCGGTGGAACACGGCCTGCTGCATGTGCAGCTTATAGGCATCCGTATCAAGCAGCGAGTGCAGTACAGGAGCAGTGAATTGTGTCATGGTGCGCAGTAGCATCCTCTCACTGGAGCGTATCCATCAAAACCTGAGCAGAAAAAAGGAGGCGGAGTATAGCTTTATTCCCCGACTCTGTCCCGCAGTGAAGGCCGATGGCGACGCTGACGGTCATTTGCGAGGCCTAGTTTAATATATTGAACACGGATCACACCACAAGCTTTGCACCGGGTCGAGCGCATTTCGTGCCTCCTGTGTTATCAAAATGTAGCGATTTTCGTGTTTGGCGTTGAAAAGATGAAGATTCTGCATAGCGAGAACATCACAACAGGAATAGACTGGGTTTGACACTTTATGGAACATGCTAAAGGTTTTTTATGACACAACAGCCCCAAGCCAAATACCGCCACGACTATCGTGCGCCGGACTATCTGATTAGCGATATCGATTTGACCTTTGACCTGGATGCCGCGAAAACCGTTGTTACGGCTGAGAGTAAAGTCTCCCGTCACGCGGCTGCGTCTGATGTGCCATTGCGTCTGGATGGCGAAGACCTGACGTTGGTCTCTCTGCAGGTTAACGGTCAGCCGTGGAGCGACTATAAAGAAGAAAATAACCAGCTGGTTATTGGCGGATTGCCGGAACATTTCACCCTGACTATCGTCAATGAAATCAGCCCGGCGGCCAATACCGCGCTCGAAGGGCTGTATCAGTCTGGCGAAGCGCTGTGCACGCAGTGTGAAGCGGAAGGTTTCCGCCATATTACCTGGTATCTGGACCGTCCGGACGTTCTGGCGCGCTTCACCACCAAAATTATCGCCGATAAGGCGAAATACCCGTACCTGCTGTCTAACGGCAACCGCGTGGCGCAGGGCGAGCTGGAAAACGGCCGCCACTGGACCCAGTGGCAGGACCCGTTCCCAAAACCGTGCTATTTATTCGCGCTGGTGGCCGGTGATTTCGACGTCTTGCGCGACACTTTCATCACCCGTTCCGGACGCGAAGTGGCGCTGGAGCTGTTCGTCGATCGCGGCAACCTCGATCGCGCGCCGTGGGCGATGACGTCGCTGAAAAACTCGATGAAATGGGACGAAACCCGTTTCGGCCTCGAGTACGATCTCGACATCTACATGATTGTCGCCGTTGACTTCTTTAATATGGGCGCGATGGAGAACAAAGGGCTGAACGTCTTTAACTCCAAATACGTGCTGGCCCGCACCGACACCGCCACCGATAAAGACTACCTCGATATCGAGCGCGTGATTGGCCACGAATATTTCCACAACTGGACCGGCAACCGCGTGACCTGCCGCGACTGGTTCCAGCTGAGCCTCAAAGAGGGGCTGACCGTGTTCCGCGATCAGGAGTTCAGCTCCGATCTGGGCTCGCGTGCGGTGAACCGTATTAACAACGTCCGCACCATGCGCGGGCTGCAGTTTGCCGAAGACGCCAGCCCGATGGCCCATCCGATTCGTCCGGATAAGGTTATCGAGATGAACAACTTCTACACCCTGACGGTATATGAAAAGGGTGCGGAAGTGATCCGCATGCTGCATACCCTGCTGGGTGAGGAAAACTTCCAGAAAGGCATGCAGCTGTACTTCGAGCGCCACGACGGCAGCGCCGCCACCTGCGACGATTTCGTTCAGGCGATGGAAGACGCGTCGAACGTTGACCTGTCGCACTTCCGCCGCTGGTACAGCCAGTCCGGTACGCCGGTAGTGAGCGTTCATGATGACTATAACCCGGAAACCGAGCAGTACCGGCTGACCATCAGCCAGCGCACGCCGCCGACCGCCGAGCAGGCGGAAAAGCAGCCGCTGCATATTCCGTTCGATATCGAGCTCTACGATAACGAAGGCAAGGTGATTCCGCTGCAGAAGGGCGGGCACCCGGTGCATCACGTCCTGAACGTCACCCAGGCCGAACAGACGTTTGTCTTTGATAACGTCTACTTCCAGCCGGTCCCGGCGCTGCTGTGCGAGTTCTCAGCGCCGGTGAAGCTGGAATATAAGTGGAGCGATCAGCAGCTGACGTTCCTGATGCGCCACGCGCGCAACGACTTCTCCCGCTGGGATGCGGCGCAGAGCCTGCTGGCGACCTACATCAAGCTTAACGTCAACCGCCATCAGCAGGGCCAGCCCCTGTCGCTGCCGGTTCACGTCGCCGATGCGTTCCGCGCGATCCTGCTGGATGAGAAGATCGATCCGGCTCTGGCGGCAGAGATCCTGACGCTGCCGTCCGCCAGTGAAATCGCCGAGCTGTTTGCGATTATCGATCCGCTGGCCATCGTGGCGGTGCGCGAAGCGCTCACCCGCACGCTGGCGAAAGAGCTGGCGGACGAGTTCCTCGCTATCTACAACGTTAATAAGCTCGACGGCTATCGCGTAGAGCATGCCGATATTGGCAAGCGCTCGCTGCGCAATACCTGCCTGCGCTACCTGGCGTTTGGCGACGCTGAGCTGGCGGATAAGCTGGTTGTCGCCCAGTATCATCAGGCCGACAACATGACCGACGCGCTGGCGGCTCTGTCGGCAGCGGTGGCGGCGCAGCTGCCGTGCCGCGATGCGCTGATGCAGGAGTATGACGATAAATGGCATCAGGACGGCCTGGTGATGGACAAATGGCTGATCCTGCAGGCCACCAGCCCGGCGGATAACGCCGTGGAGACGGTGCGCGCGCTGCTGAACCACCGTTCGTTCAGCATGAACAACCCGAACCGCGTTCGCTCGCTGATTGGCGCCTTTGCCGGCAGCAACCCGGCGGCCTTCCACGCCGAAGATGGCAGCGGATATCAGTTCCTGGTGGAGATGCTGACCGAGCTCAACAGCCGCAACCCGCAGGTGGCGTCGCGTCTGATTGAGCCGTTGATTCGTCTGAAGCGTTATGATGCCAAACGCCAGGCGCTGATGCGCGCGGCGCTGGAGCAGCTGAAAGGTCTGGAGAATCTCTCCGGCGATCTGTTCGAGAAAATCAGTAAGGCGCTGGCATAATAGCGTCCGCTCCCGAAGTGCGGCGTCGGTGCCGCGCTCCGGGAGCCGTTTAGCCGTGACTAAAAAGGCGTGGCGAGGTTTCGTGCCTGCCGCGCTTCATTACCCGGTTGAGAACCTCTGCCTCCAGCTCCGCCAGCCGCGCCGAACCGGTATGCCGTGGGCGCGGAATATCCACCGTGACGTCCAGCCCAATCTTGCCCTCTTCAATCAACAGCACCCGATCGGCCATCGCCACCGCTTCGCTGACGTCGTGAGTCACCAGCAGGACGGTGAAGCCATGTTCCTGCCAGAGCGAGACGATTAAATCCTGCATCTCGAGGCGGGTGAGGGCGTCCAGCGCGCCGAGCGGCTCGTCGAGCAGCAGCAGGCCGGGACGATGAATCAGCGCCCGGGCCAGCGCCACGCGCTGCTTTTGTCCGCCGGAAAGCGCCGCCGGCCACTCGTTGGCGCGATTTTCGAGGCCGACGCTGGCCAACGCCTGCAGGGCCGCGTCTCGCCACGAGCCTTTAAGCCCCAGGCCGACGTTATCGATCACCGTTTTCCACGGCAGCAGGCGCGAATCCTGAAACATCATGCGCGTATCGTCCTGGATTTGCGCCAGCGGCGTGGATCCCGCCAGCAGCTCGCCGGCGTTGGGTTTCTCCAGCCCGGCCAGCAGGCGCAGCAGGGTACTTTTACCGCCGCCGCTGCGCCCGACCACCGCGACGAACTGCCCGGTGGGAATATGTAAATCCAGCGCGTTAAGAATGGTGTTTTCGCCGTAGCGTTTGGTCACGCCGTTAAGCAACAGCGGGATCCCTGGGTTCAGACGGGCGGTCGTCATGCGTTTGCCTCCTGAAGATGATAGGCCGGATTCCAGCGCAGCCAGACGCGCTCCAGCAGCTGCGCGCTGAAGTCGGCCAGTTTGCCCAGAATGGCGTAGAGAATGATGGCCACGACCACCACGTCGGTTTGCAGAAACTCGCGTGCGTTCATCGCCAGGTAACCGATGCCGGCGTTTGCCGAGATGGTCTCGGCGACGATCAGCGTTAGCCACATCAGGCCGAGCGCGAAGCGGATACCCACCATGATTGACGGCAGGGCTCCGGGAAGAATCACGTGACGAAATAGCGCAAAGCCGGATAGGCCGTAGCTGCGCGCCATCTCGACCAGCCCGCGGTCAATGTTGCGGATACCGTGCCAGGTGTTGATATAAATCGGGAACATGGTGCCCAGCGCGACGAGAAAAATCTTGGCGCTCTCGTCGATGCCGAACCATAAAATAACCAGCGGGATCAGGGCCAGGTGCGGCACGTTGCGCAGCATCTGAATCGAGGTATCCAGCAGACGCTCTCCCCAGCGGGAGAGGCCACTGATCATCCCCAGCGCCAGGCCAATGGAGCCGCCGATAGCGAAGCCAAGCAGCGCGCGCCACGAGCTGATGGCCAGATGTTGCCAAAGCTCGCCGCTGGCGGAGAGCGTCCAGAAGGCTTTCAGCACCCCTTCCGGCGAAGGCAGGATCCGGGTGGAGAGCCAGCCCACCGAAGAGGCGAGCTGCCAGACGATGACGGTGCCGACCGGTAAAAACCAGGGGGCAAGGCGGATCAGCAGTTTTTGCCCAGCGATAGCCATATGTCGCTCCTCAGCTCTGCGCCGCTTTACGCGGGATAAATTCATTCGCTACCGCTTCACCCTGCGGACGCAGGCTCTGCGGCTGCGGGATTGACGGAATATTGACGTCCAGCAGCGGGAACAGCAGCTCGCCGACGCGCAGGGCTTCCTCAAGGTGCGGATAGCCGGAAAGCACGAAGCTATCGATGCCGAGTTCGGCATATTCGTTGATGCGTTCGGCGACCGTGGCGGCATCGCCGACCAGCGCGGTTCCGGCGCCGCCGCGCGCCAGCCCGACGCCGGCCCACAGGTTAGGGCTGATTTCGAGCCTGTCGCGCTGGCCGTTGTGCAGCGCGGCCATGCGGTGCTGGCCGACGGAATCGGTTTGCGCAAAGGCGGCCTGCGCCCGGGCGATGGTGTCATCATCCAGATGGGAAATTAAGCTCTCCGCCGCCTGCCAGGCCTCTGCGTTAGTTTCACGCACAATCACATGCAGGCGGATGCCGAAGCGAACCTTACGACCGTGGCGCGCGGCCTTTTCGCGCACCTGGGCGATTTTTTCCGCCACCTGCGCCGGGGGCTCTCCCCAGGTCAGATAGAGATCGACCTGCTCGGCGGCGAGATCCTGCGCCACTTCAGAAGATCCGCCGAAGTAGAGCGGGGGACGCGGCTGCTGCAGCGGCGGGAACATCAGCTTCGCACCGCGCACGCGCTGATGCTTGCCGTTGAAGGTCACGGTTTCGCCCTCCATCAGCCGGCGCCAGATATGGGTAAATTCCGCCGAGGCTTCGTAGCGCTCGGCGTGATCGAGGAATACGCCGTCGCCGGCGAGCTCCTGCGGATCGCTTCCGGTCACCAGGTTAAACAGCGCCCGGCCGTTGGAGAGCCGATCCAGCGTCGCCGCCTGGCGCGCGGCGACCGTTGGCGACACCACGCTCGGACGCAGGGCGACGAGAAACTTCAGGCGCTGAGTCACCGGGATCATCGAGGCGGCCACCAGCCAGGCGTCTTCACATGAGCGTCCGGTGGGGATCAGGACGCCGGTATATCCGAGGCGATCGGCGGTCTGCGCAATCTGCTGCAGATAGCCGTAATCAACCGGACGCGCGCCTTGCTCGGTACCAAGATAGCGGCCGTCACCGTGAGTAGGTAAAAACCAGAACATATTCAGACTCATGATTTCGCTCCCTGAAGGGCTGCGGGCTGCCAGATGCGCGCGCGGATATCGACTTTTTTCGGCACCAGCTTGTTCTCATAGAACAGGTCGGCGGTTTGCTGCTGGCGAGCGGCGGTTTCGGCGCTAACCGGCGTAATGGTGGTCGGCGGGCGATGGTCGAGATAGCTGGCTATCACCGCCTCAGGAAGACCCATGATTTTGGCTAACAGGGTAATGCTTTGCGCGCGCTGGCTGAGCGTCAGCGCATCGGCCTGACTAAAGGTTTGCAGCACGCCTTCAATAAAGGCGCCGTTTTTTTGCGCATAAGGGCGCGAAGCGAGATAGAAAGAGCCGGTTTGCTTCAGGTCGGTGCCATCTTTCAGAACCCGGGCGCCTCCCTGCTGGAGAGCCGCGGAGTAGTAAGGGTCCCAGATGGCCCAGGCGTCGACGTTACCCTGCTGGAAAGCCGCACGCGCGTCGGCGGGAGCAAGATAGACCGCCTGAATATCGTTGAACGTCAGACCCGCCTGCTGTAGCGCGCGGAGCAGCAGGTTGTGGGAGCTGGAGCCGCGCTGAAAGGCGACCTTATGGCCCTTTAGCTGCGCGACGTTTTTAATCGGGCTGTTTTCCGCCACCAGAATCACTTCGGCCTTGGGTTTCGGCGGTTCGGCGCCGACATAGACCAGATCGGCCCCGGCGGCCTGGGCAAAGATAGGCGGAATATCGCCGGTGCTGCCAATATCAATGCTGCCGACGTTTAACGCTTCGAGCATCTGCGGGCCGGCGGGAAACTCCACCCAGGAGATTTTGGTGCTCGGGTAGCGCTGCTCCAGCAGCTGGTGGCTTTTTGCCAGCACCATGCTGACGCTGCCTTTTTGATAGCCGATACGCAGCGCGTCCGGTGCGGACTGCGCCGCGTGGCTCAGGGCGGAGAGCATCAGCAGCCCGCCGAGCGCCAGGGGAGCCAGGAGATTACGCATGTTCGACCCCGTGGGTTGCTTTCAGGGCCGGCGCGCGGCTGGTTGGGCGATGAAGCGCCTGCCAGAAGGTTTCCAGCGCGTGGTCGAGGCGACCCTGCAGGTTTGGCGTAAACTGCGGCTTGTGCTGGTAGTCAGTCACCTGGCTATCGTCGGCAAACACGCCGTGGAGGATCTCCTGGGCCTTCAGCGCGTTGAGAACCGGCTTCAGGGCATAATCCACCGCCAGCATATGGGCGATAGTGCCGCCGGTCGCGAGGGGCAGGACGATTTTGCCTTCCAGCGCGCGTTCCGGCAGCAGGTCGAGCAGCGTCTTCAGCGCGCCGGAGAAAGAGGCCTTGTAGACCGGGGTGGCGATAATCAGGCCATCCGCGCCGGCCAGCTGTTCGTTCAGAGTATGCAGCGCCGGATTATCGAAACGCGCATAAAGAAGATCTTCCGGGGCAAAATTCTGCAGGTGCCAGTGGCAGACTTCAACATCAGCGGCGGAGAGCGTCTCTCTGGCATATTCCAGAAGGGCGCTGGAACGGGAAGGGTAGCGCGGGCTGCCCGCAAGTGTGATAACGCGCATGTTCTCTCTCTCCTTATAACCAAATGTTTGCATTTATCTATTATTGATAACATTTACCGGCAGTGTGACAGAGGCGATTTATTTACCTAAATGATTTTTCCACCCTTGTTTTGTCGGAATTTGCATAAAGAAGGGCGGAAAAGTAAACGTTTGCGTCGGATGGAGGATTTTTTGTCGTAGGTCAATTCCCTTTCCGCTGAGGATCGAACATAATACGCCCCCGGTTTGCACACCGGGAATCCAGGAGAGTTCATGTACTACCCCTTCGTTCGTAAAGCTCTTTTTCAGCTCGATCCTGAGCGCGCTCATGAAGTAACCTTCCAACAATTACGCCGTGTATCGGGAACGCCGCTTGAAATGCTGATCCGCCAGAAGGTGCCCTCTAAACCGGTGACCCGCATGGGTCTCACGTTTAAGAATCCGCTGGGCCTTGCCGCCGGGCTGGATAAAAACGGCGAGTGTATCGATGCGCTCGGGGCAATGGGTTTTGGTTCAATCGAAATTGGTACCGTGACGCCGCGCGCGCAGCCGGGTAACGATAAGCCGAGGATCTTCCGCCTGGTGGCGGCAGAAGGTTTGATCAACCGCATGGGCTTTAATAATCTCGGCGTTGATAACCTCGTCGAGAACGTTAAAAAGGCGCATTTTGACGGTATTCTTGGGATTAATATTGGTAAAAATAAGGATACCCCGGTTGAGCAGGGCAAAGATGATTACCTGATTTGTATGGAAAAAGTCTATCCCTACGCCGGCTATATCGCCATTAATATCTCCTCACCGAATACCCCGGGCCTGCGCACGTTGCAATATGGCGACGCGCTCGATGATTTACTTTCCGGTATTAAAAATAAGCAGCTTGAGCTGCAGCAAAAGCATCAAAAATATGTCCCGGTGGCCGTGAAGATCGCCCCGGATCTTTCCCTTGAGGAATTGATCCAGGTGGCCGATAGCCTGGTTCGCCATAATATTGACGGCGTGATTGCCACCAATACCACCCTCGATCGATCGCTGGTACAGGGGATGCAATATTGCGATGAAACCGGTGGCCTCAGCGGTCGTCCTCTGCAATTAAAAAGCACTGAGATTATCCGCATGCTGGCGACAGAATTAAACGGCCGCTTGCCAATTATCGGAGTCGGCGGGATTGACTCTGCGATAGCAGCCCGGGAAAAAATCGCCGCCGGCGCGACGCTGGTCCAGATTTATTCTGGCTTTATTTTTAAAGGTCCGCCGCTGATTAAAGAAATTGTTACCAATATCTAATCTTTTCCCCCACTGAAACACCCCCAGGGCTTTATTTCCGGCCCTGGTTGTTTTATATTCCCTCATTGTTGCTTATTTAGACATTTTAGTCTTTTCTTAATTTTGGAAATAATTCTGTTGCCGTATGCCGTGCATTACAGATGGAAGTGAAAGAGGACGGGGGAAAAATGCGGATTAAACCTGACGATAACTGGCGTTGGTATTACGATGAAGAGCACGATCGCATGATGCTCGATTTGGCCAATGGCATGTTGTTCCGCTCGCGCTTTGCGCGCCGGATGCTCACGCCCGATGCATTCGCGCCATCCGGATTTTGCGTTGACGACGCCGCTCTTTATTTTTCCTTCGAAGAAAAATGCCGGGATATAGAATTATCTAAAGAGCAGCGCGCTGAATTAGTGCTTAACGCGCTGGTTGCCATTCGTTTTCTTAAGCCCCAAATGCCGAAAAGCTGGCATTTCACCAGCCATGAAGAGAGCTGGCAGCCCGGCGGCGGCGATACCGCCAGCGCCTGGCTCAGCGATACCGGGCAGCAGGTGAATCTGCTGGTGGTGGAGCCCGGCGAAAATGCCGCGCTGTGCCTGCTGGCCCAGCCGGGGTTAACCCTGGCCGGACGGGTGATGCAGCTTGGCGACGTGATTAAAATTATGAACGACAGGCTGCAGCCCGCCCCGCGTATCTCCAGCTACAGCCTCGGCGAGGCGGTTTAAGGCGGCGAGTCTCTTTGGCCGCCAGCCGATGAGCCGCTGCAGGCCTCAGGGTGCCAGGCGCAGGTCGGTCTTCGGTACGCAGCTGCAGCACAGAATAGTGCCATCCGCCGCCACGGCGTTTTTCTTCAGCGGGCTAACCTCACCTTCCTCAAGCCGAATGCGGCAGCTGCCGCAGATGCCCGCCCGGCAGGAGTAGGGCACGCGGATCCCCTGCTGCTCGAGCTGTTCCAGCAGAACCTGCTGGTTATTCCCGATAAAGCTCTGTCCCTGCCACTCAATATCAACCGTCGCATTCTGCTGAGCTGCAGAAGGTTCACTATCATCGCTTTCGCCCGCTCCGTAGGCCTTCGCCGGGGCACGCTTCAGCACCTCGACTTCATCCCCCACGCGAATAACGCCGCTGCTGCGGGCAATCAGGTTTTGACCGAAATCGACATCGCCATTATCCACGGCGGTGCGAAAGCGTTGCAGCGTGGCCAGCGGCTCGCCGGACGGGTGCTTTTGCCCGCGTTCCGGGCTGACGGTGGTAAAAATACAGCGGCTGCAGGGCTTAGCGACATCGAAAGTCACTTCGCCAATGCGGATCACCTTCCAGGTATCTTCCTCCCACGGTTCGGCGCCGGTGACCACCAGGTTAGGGCGAAACTGCTCCATACGGACGCTGGCCGGACAGCGCTGCTGCAGGTCGCGCAGCGAGGCTTCGTTGGTGAGTAAATAGGGGTAACCGTCGGCAAAGGTGAGCGGGACGGCGTCATGGCGCTTAACGCGGCGGGTCAGCTGCGGGCCCAGCCAGCGAAGCTGAACCTGGCGATTAAAGAAGCCGCTAAGCCATTGGTTAACCGTTGATGGCGCAACCAGGGCGGTGAAATGGTTTCCCCACACCTCGGTAGGCTCGCCCTGAGGCGCGAAATCAGCGAAGCGAACGATCGCGCTGCTGCCGTCAGGTGCGGTCAGGTGAACGCCATCCTGCAGCGGGGAGGGGGTGAATTTCACCATCTGTGGAAACTGGCGGGCGGTAATAAAGGTGCCATCCGTTTCCGTCACCATAAACAGGCGATCGAAGGCCAGGCCGCTGATATCGGCAAACGCATGCGTCAGGCCAATTCCACGCATGGATTTGACGGGATGAATAAAAAGTCGCGATAGCGTTTTCATGCGGAGTCTCTGGGCTTAAAAATAAGCCTTTAACTTTATGACATAGGGCGCATATTGGCTATAATGCGCACCAATTTTCTTTTAGTAAAAGTGACGATATGAATTCTCTGTTTGCCAGTACGGCTCGTGGGCTTGAAGAGCTGTTAAAAACTGAACTGGAATCACTTGGCGCAGCGGACTGCCAGGTAGTCCAGGGCGGGGTCCATTTTCAGGGAGATACGCGCTTGCTGTATCAAAGCCTGATGTGGAGCCGGCTGGCCTCACGCATCATGCTGCCGTTAGGCCAGTGTAGCGTGTATAGCGATTTGGACCTGTACCTCGGCGTACAGGCCATTCCATGGACGGAGATTTTCACCCCTGACGCCACCTTCGCCGTCCATTTTAGCGGGCTGAACGATGAGATTCGCAACAGCCAGTACGGCGCGCTGAAGGTAAAAGATGCCATCGTCGACAGCTTTACGCGCAAAAATCTGCCGCGGCCGAACGTCGATCGTGAAAATCCCGATCTGCGGATCAACGTCTGGCTGAACAAAGAGACGGCGCACATCTCGTTAGATCTGAGCGGCGAAGGCCTGCATCTGCGTGGCTACCGCGACGGTACCGGGATGGCGCCAATCAAAGAGACGCTCGCCTCGGCGATCGTCATGCGTTCCGGCTGGGTACCGGGTACGCCGCTGCTCGATCCGCTGTGCGGTTCCGGTACGCTGCTGATCGAAGCCGCAATGCTGGCGACCGATCGCGCTCCAGGCCTGCATCGCGGCCACTGGGGCTTCAACGGCTGGCTCCAGCACGATGATGCGGTATGGCAAGAGGTTAAAACCGAAGCCCAGACCCGCGCTCGCGCAGGCATCGCGGCGTATGAATCCCGTTTCTACGGTTCCGATGTCGACGCGCGGGTGATTGAACGCGCGCGCAGCAACGCCCGTCGCGCGGGCGTCGGCGAGCTGATTACGTTTGCCGCTAAAGACGTTGCTCAGCTGAGCAACCCGCTGCCGAAAGGCCCGTACGGAACGGTGATCGGTAACCCGCCGTACGGCGAGCGTCTGGAGAGCGAGCCGGCGCTGATTGCCCTGCACAGCCTGCTTGGCCGGACGATGAAAAGCCAGTTTGGCGGCTGGAACCTATCGCTGTTCAGCGCTTCTCCGGATCTGCTGAGCTGCCTGCAGCTGCGGGCCGACAAGCAGTTTAAGGCTAAAAACGGCCCGCTGGACTGCGTGCAGAAAAACTATCACATTGCCGAAAACGAAGGCGGTAAAGCGGTTTCGCTTGCCGAAGATTTCGCCAACCGTCTGCGTAAAAACCTGAAGAAATTTGAGAAATGGGCGCGCCAGGAAGGTATCGAATGCTACCGCCTGTATGATGCCGATCTCCCGGAATATAACGTCGCTATCGACCGCTACGGCGAGTGGGTGGTGGTGCAGGAGTACGCGCCGCCGAAAACGGTCGATGCGCATAAAGCCCGCCAGCGCCTGTTTGATATTATCGCCGCGACGATTTCGGTCTTAGGTATCGCGCCGAATAAGCTGGTGTTGAAAACCCGCGAACGGCAGAAAGGCAAAAACCAGTACCAGAAAATGGCCGAAAAAGGCGATTTTATCGAGGTGCAGGAGTATAACGCCCGGCTGTGGGTCAACCTGACCGATTACCTCGATACCGGCCTGTTCCTCGACCACCGCATCGCGCGGCGCATGCTTGGCGAGATGAGCAAAGGCAAAGATTTCCTCAACCTCTTTGCCTATACCGGCAGCGCCAGCGTTCATGCCGGTCTCGGCGGCGCGCGCTCGACGACCACCGTCGATATGTCGCGCACCTACCTCGAGTGGGCCGAGCGAAATCTGCGCCTCAACGGCTTAACCGGCCGTTCGCACCGCCTGATGCAGGCCGACGTGCTGGGCTGGCTGCGCGAGAGCGATGAACAGTTCGACCTGATCTTTATCGATCCGCCGACGTTTTCTAACTCAAAGCGCATGGAAGAAACCTTCGACGTACAGAGCGATCACCTGCGCCTGCTGACCGATCTTAAACGTCTGCTGCGCAAAGGCGGCACGATTATGTTCTCGAACAATAAACGCGGTTTCCGTATGGATCATGACGGGCTGGCGCAGCTTGGCCTGAAAGCGCAGGAAATTACGCAAAAAACGCAATCTCAGGATTTTGCCCGTAACCGTCAGATTCACAACTGCTGGCTGATTACCGCAGCCTGAAAGGAATAAAGAATGTCATTGATTAGTATGCATGGTGCCTGGCTCTCCTTCAGCGACTCTCCGCTGCTGGATAACGCCGAGTTGCATATCGAAGATAACGAGCGCGTGTGCCTGGTTGGGCGTAACGGCGCGGGCAAATCCACCCTGATGAAGATCCTTAACCGCGAGCAGGGTCTGGATGACGGGCGCATTATTTATGAACAGGATCTGGTTGTTGCGCGTCTGCAGCAGGATCCGCCGCGCAATATTGCGGGTACCGTGTACGACTTCGTTGCCGAAGGCATCGAAGAGCAGGCGGCGTACCTTAAAGGCTATCACGACGTTTCGCGTCTGGTGATGACCGACCCGAGCAACAAAAATTTAAACGAGCTGGCGCGTCTGCAGGATCTGCTGGATAACCTCGGTCTGTGGCAGCTGGAGAGCCGCATTAACGAAGTGCTGGAGCAGCTGGGCCTCGATGCCAACGCCGAGCTGGCTTCGCTGTCCGGCGGCTGGCTGCGTAAAGCGGCCCTCGGCCGCGCGCTGGTTAGCGGCCCGCGCGTGCTGCTGCTGGATGAACCGACTAACCACCTCGATATCGAAACTATCGACTGGCTGGAAGGCTTCCTGAAGACCTTTAAAGGCACCATTATTTTCATTTCGCACGACCGTTCATTTATTCGCAATATGGCCACGCGGATCGTCGATCTCGATCGCGGCAAGCTGGTGACCTATCCGGGTAACTACGATCAGTATCTGCTGGAAAAAGAAGAAGCGCTGCGCGTTGAAGAGCTGCAGAACGCGGAGTTCGATCGCAAGCTGGCGCAGGAAGAGGTCTGGATCCGTCAGGGGATCAAAGCGCGTCGTACCCGTAACGAAGGCCGCGTGCGCGCCCTGAAGGCGATGCGTCGCGAGCGCGGCGAGCGCCGCGAAGTGATGGGCAGCGCGAAGATGCAGGTAGAAGAGGCGTCACGCTCGGGCAAAATCGTCTTCGAGATGGAGAACGTTGACTACCAGGTTGGCGGCAAGGTATTGGTCAAAGACTTCACGGCGCAGATTCAGCGCGGTGACAAAATAGCGCTGATTGGCCCTAACGGCTGCGGTAAAACGACGCTGCTGAAGCTGATGCTCGGTCAGCTGCAGGCGGACAGCGGACGGGTTCACGTCGGCACCAAGCTGGAAGTTGCCTACTTCGATCAGCACCGCGCCGAGCTGGATCCGGACCGCACGGTGATGGATAACCTCGCTGAAGGCAAGCAGGAAGTCTTGGTTAACGGTAAGCCGCGCCACGTGCTGGGCTATCTGCAGGACTTCCTGTTCCATCCGAAGCGGGCGATGACGCCGGTTCGCGCGCTCTCCGGCGGGGAGCGTAACCGTCTGCTGCTGGCGCGTCTGTTCCTGAAGCCCAGCAACCTGTTGATTCTCGATGAACCGACCAACGACCTGGATGTCGAAACTCTGGAGCTGCTGGAAGAGCTTATCGACGGCTACCAGGGCAGCGTGATGCTGGTCAGCCACGATCGTCAGTTCGTCGATAACACCGTCACTGAATGCTGGATCTTCGAAGGTGAAGGGCGCATCGGTCAGTACGTTGGCGGCTACCACGACGCGCGCGGACAGCAGTCTCAGTCTTTGGCGCAAAAACAGTTCGTGGCTAAAAAAAACGTTGAAGCAACGCCGCCGAAAACGGAAAGTGTCAAACGCGCAGCGAGCAAACTAAGCTATAACCTGCAGCGCGAGCTGGAGCAGCTGCCGCAGCGTCTGGAAGAGCTGGAGGCCGAGCTGCAGAGCTTGCAGGATCAGGTTGCCGACGCCTCCTTCTTTGGTCAGTCGCATGACCATACGCAGCAGGTGCTGGCGCAGCTGTCTGAAGCTGAACAGGCCCTGGAAAAGGCCTTTGAGCGCTGGGAATATCTCGAAGGATTAAAAAACGGCGCATAAGCTGAGGAGTTTTCATGTGCGATCATCATCATGCTGCGCGGCATATCCTGTGTCCACAATGTGATCTGCTGGTGGCTTTGCCCCAGCTGGAGCATCGCCAGAAAGCCGTATGTCCGCGCTGCGGAACAACGTTAACGACTTCATGGGACGCGCCTCGGCAGCGTCCCACAGCCTATGCGCTGGTCGCGTTGTTTATGCTGCTGCTGGCAAACCTGTTTCCCTTCGTCTACATGAACGTTGGGGGACTCAACAGTGAAATTGAGCTGCTGGAGATCCCCAACGTGCTGTTTAGCGAGAATTACGCCAGCCTCGGCACCTTCTTTCTCCTTTTTGTGCAGCTGGTGCCGGCCTTTTGCCTGATAACCATTCTGCTGCTGGTCAACCGCGTGCGGATGCCCGCAGCGCTAAAGGCGTTTCTGGCGCGAATTCTGTTCCACCTCAAAACCTGGGGAATGGCGGAAATCTTTCTCGCCGGGGTGCTGGTGAGCTTCGTGAAGCTCATGGCCTACGGCGATATTGGCGTTGGCCTAAGCTTTTTTCCCTGGTGTATGTTCTGCCTGCTGCAGCTGCGCGCGCTACAGTGCGTGGACCGGCGCTGGCTGTGGGACGACATCGCGCCAATGCCTGCGGTTAAACAGCCGCTGAAGGTTGGCGTGACGGGGATTCGCCAGGGCCTGCGCTCCTGCTCCTGCTGTACGGCCGTTTTACCCGCTGACGCCGCGGTATGCCCGCGCTGTCAGACGAAAGGGACGGCGCGGCGCAAGCATAGCCTGCAGTGGACGCTGGCCCTGCTGATCACCTCGTGCCTGCTCTATCTCCCCGCCAATATCATGCCCATTATGATAACCGACCTGCTGGGCGATAAAATGCCGTCGACGATCATGGCCGGGGTGATCCTGCTGTGGAGCGAAGGATCGTATCCGGTGGCGCTGGTGATATTCATCGCCAGTATTATGGTGCCGACGTTGAAAATGCTCGCGATTGGCTGGCTGTGCTGGAACGCCAACGGCAATGGTTCGCGTGATTCAGAGCGCATGCATCTGATTTATGAAGTAGTGGAGTTTGTTGGCCGCTGGTCAATGATTGATGTCTTTGTCATCGCTGTACTCTCGGCGCTGGTGCGCATGGGAGGGTTGATGAATATCTATCCTGCGATAGGGGCGGTGATGTTCGCGCTGGTTGTTGTGATGACAATGTTTTCAGCGATGACGTTCGACCCTCGTTTGTTGTGGGACCGTGAACCAGATTCAAGCCATGAGGAAATACAGCAGCATGGAAAATAATAGCGGAGAAGCAAAAGTGCAAAAGGTGAAGAACTGGTCACCAGTATGGATCTTCCCCATCGTCACTGTGCTAATCGGCGCGTGGATTCTTTTTTATCACTATAGCCATCAGGGGCCGGAGGTGACGCTGATCACCACCAACGCCGAGGGCATTGAGGGTGGTAAAACCCGGATTAAAAGCCGCAGCGTTGACGTCGGTGTGGTAGAAACCGCCACCCTTACGGACGATCTGACGCACGTAGAGATTAAGGCTCGCCTGAACTCCGGTATGCAGAAGCTTTTGCATCAGGACTCGGTGTTTTGGGTAGTAAAGCCGCAGGTGGGGCGTGAAGGGATCAGCGGCCTTGGGACGCTGTTGTCCGGAGCCTATATTGAGCTTCAGCCTGGAACGAAAGGGGCGGATGCTGCGCAGTACCCGCTGCTGGACTCTCCGCCGCTGGCCTCGCCGGATGCGAAGGGTATCCGCATTCTGCTGGAAAGCAATAAAGCCGGCCAGCTCTCTCCCGGCGATCCGGTGCTCTTTCGCGGCTATCGGGTGGGGTCGGTCGAGACCAGCACCTTCGATCCGCAAAAGCGTAATATTACCTATCAGCTGTTCATCAACGCGCCAAACGATCGCCTGGTGACTACCAACGTTCGTTTCTGGAAAGATAGCGGTATTGCCGTGGATCTGACCTCGGCCGGGATGCGGGTGGAAATGGGCTCGCTGTCGACGCTGTTTGGCGGCGGGGTGAGTTTTGATATTCCGGAAGGGCTGGATCTTGGCGAACCGGTCGCGAACAAGACCGGCTACCATCTTTTTGATGACCAGAAAAGTATTCAGGATTCGGTCTTTACCCAGCACATCGACTACGTGATGTTCTTCAAAGATTCGATCCGCGGGCTTCAGCCCGGCGCGCCGGTGGAGTTCCGCGGGATACGTCTGGGCACGGTCGGCAAGGTACCGTTCTTTATTCCTGGGCTGCATCAGCGGCTGAATGACGATTATCGCATTCCGGTAGAGGTGCGCATTGAGCCGGAACGGCTGATCAACCAGCTTGGTGACGATCCGAATATTCGCACCCATATGGACGATCTGATCAATCGCGGCCTGCGCGGATCGCTGAAAACGGGCAACCTGATTACCGGCGCGCTGTTTATCGATCTCGACTTCTATCCGAAAGCGCCTCCGCGCGGCAGTATGCATGAGTTTGGCTCGTATCCGATCATTCCGACGGTCAGCGGTGGTCTTGCGCAAATTCAGCAGCGCCTGATGGATGCGCTGGATAAGATTAACAATCTGCCGATTAACCCGCTGCTAGAGCAGGCGACCAGTACGCTGGCGCAGAGCGAAAAAACGATGCAGCACGTTCAGGCAACGCTGGATAGCCTGAATAAGATCACCTCAAGCCAGTCGATGCAGCAGCTGCCGGGCGATATGCAGAATACGCTGCGCGAGCTGAACCGTAGTATGCAGGGCTTCCAGCCGGGGTCCGCGGCGTACAATAAGATGGTTGCGGATATGCAGCGACTGGATCAGGTTCTTCGTGAACTGCAGCCGGTACTGAAAACGCTCAATGATAAGAGCAACGCGCTGGTATTTGAGGCCAAGGGTAAAAAAGATCCGCAGCCGAAGGGAGCGAAATAATGAAAAAGTGGTTAGTAGCGGCAGCGGTATGCGCGCTGGCGGCCTGCAGCAGCAGCGGGGAGGATAAAACCTACTATCAGCTGCCGGTCGTCCAAAGCGGTGCGCAAAGCGCCGCCCATCAGGGGAAGAACCTGCTGTGGGTTGAACAGGTCACTATCCCGGACTATCTGGCGGGCAACGGGGTGGTCTACCAGACCACCGACGTGCAGTACGTTATTGCGAGTAATAATCTGTGGGCCAGCCCGCTCGATCAGCAGCTGCGCACCACCCTGGTTGCGAATTTAAGCAATCAGCTGCCCGGCTGGGTGGTGGCATCGCAGCCGCTGGGCAACGAGCAGGATACGCTTAACGTTTCCGTTAACGGCTTCCATGGCCGTTATGACGGGCGAGTTATCGTCAGCGGAGAGTGGCTGCTGAAGCACCAGGGGCAGCTGATTAAGCGTCCGTTTAATATTGAGCTTAAGCAGCAGCAGGACGGCTACGACGCGATGGTAAAAACGATGGCCCAGGCCTGGACTCAGGAAGCGACCGCTATTGCCAATGAGCTGAATCGCCTGCCATAAGTATAATTAATGAAGCTAAATAGCCGCCGTGGTCTGAAAAACCGCGGCGGTTTTTTTATTTGTTTCGTCAGCTTGTTACTTGTGCTGGTTCACAGTTTTTGTACAAATGAACTTTCATGTAGCTCACAAATATGACAATGGCGTGAATTTTGCGCATTGACGTGACCTCAGATTCGCGGTATTCGTTAACCGTGGTTGCATATTTAGTGACCACTGTTTTCTTTTCCACCAGATCAAAGAATGAGGGAAACGAGGCATGAAGAGACAAAAACGAGATCGCCTGGAACGGGCACATCAACGTGGATATCAGGCCGGGATAACCGGAAGATCGAAAGAAATGTGTCCCTACCAGACCCTGAATCAAAGGTCCTACTGGCTAGGAGGCTGGCGAGAAGCCATGGAGGACAGGGTACAAACTGCCTGACTGTCTCTTTAAAAAAGAAGCCTCCGCCAAGCGGGGGCTTCGCCTTTTTTAAGCGTTACTGCTTATCAGAACGCAGAAGTGTCCTGGAACAGGCCCACTTTCAGATCGGCTGCGGTGTAGATCAGACGATCGTCAACCAGCACTTCACCATCCGCCAGGCCCATAATCAGACGACGGTTAACAACGCGTTTAAAGTGAATACGATAGGTCACTTTCTTCGCAGTCGGCAGCACCTGGCCGGTGAATTTAACTTCACCCACGCCCAGCGCGCGGCCTTTGCCTTCGCCACCGAGCCAGCCCAGATAGAAGCCAACGAGCTGCCACATTGCGTCCAGGCCCAGACAGCCCGGCATCACCGGATCGCCGATAAAGTGGCAGCCGAAGAACCACAGGTCCGGGTTGATATCGAGTTCTGCTTCGACATAACCTTTATCGTAGTTGCCGCCGGTTTCGCTCATTTTGATGACGCGGTCCATCATCAGCATACTTGGCGCGGGCAGCTGCGGGCCTTTTGCGCCAAACAGTTCACCACGGCCAGAGGCAAGAAGGTCTTCTTTCGTATAGGATTCGCGTTTATCTACCATGTTTTCAGTAAGCCTTATTTTGAGTTCGGGACGCAGGATAGCTAACACGTGTAAGCTGAACAAGTCCGATCAGTTAGAACCTGAACCACCTAACCAGCGTAGCGGCCACGGAAAACGATGACGACTCTCTTGCTGCGTCGCCTGCGCAATCCGCTCCTGAATGGTTTGGCGTAAAGTTTGCCCTTCACCATCCCACAACAGCTGGGTCAGCATAGGCAGCGCTTCCGTAACGTCTTCCACCGCCCAGATGAAAAACTTCTCTTCAGCGACAGCCTGCTGTAGTTCTGGCGCCAGGCTCAGATGGCGAACATTCGCCGCAGGAATGATGACCCCCTGTTTGCCGGTCAGCTCGCGCTGCTGGCAAATGGTGAAGAAGCCTTCAATTTTTTCGTTAAGCCCGCCTACCGGCTGTACGCGGCCGAACTGATCGACTGAGCCGGTGACGGCGATACTTTGGTTAATAGGCACGCCGGCCAGGGCGCTGATTAAAGCGCACAGTTCGGCCATGGAGGCGCTATCGCCGTCCACTTCGCTGTAGGATTGCTCGAAGGTCAGCGATGCGGAGAAGGGGAGCTGCTGCTCGAGTTCCAGTTCGGACATCAGGAACGCCTGCATAATCATCATGCCTTTGGCATGGATGTTACCGCCCAGCTCGGCCTTGCGCTCAACGTCGATGAATTCACCGTCGCCGATATGGACGACGCAGCTGATGCGCGACGGCTCGCCAAAGGCCCGCGGATGACCGGGGAATTCGATCACCGACAGCGCGTTGATTTGCCCGATGCATTCGCCATCGGTCTCAATCAAAATTTGCTCTTGCAGGATTTCGTCCTGGATCCGCTCGGCAAGATAGCCTTCGCGCCATTCACGACGAGCCAGCATGGTCTGCATCTCTTCCGCGGAGATAAGCTCACCTTCGCTGAAAGCAGCGGCTTCGCGCAGCTGGCGGGCAATCCACAGCGGACACAGCGGCAGCGTTTCCTGATCGCCGGTATAGCGTGCGCCTTCCTGAATCAGCAGCGGCCAGGCATCGGCGGCCGGCCCAGGCAGCTCAAGCTGCTGTGCGTTTTGCCATACCCACTGACACCACTGTTTCAGGGTGTCGCCGTCGGCGATTTGCAGGTTGTCTTCGTACTCGCTGTAAATCGCCTGGGCCGAGAGCTCAGGTTCCATATCCTGAAAATCAGCCAATGAATCGCGTTCACCGACCAGAATAATCTTCAGATTGAGCGGCATCGACGGAATGCTGACCGGCAGCGGGCGAGACTCATCGATGGAGAGCCAGTCGAAGCGCTGGCGGGTAACGATGTTCTTCAGGCGCATCCACAGCAGCGGTTGGGCTAATAACGCGCGTAGGGCGATAATAAGCACGCCGCCGTTGCTGCGATGGACCAGACCCGGCTGCAGGGATATTTCGCCGTTAAACTGGCGCACGCAGCCAAAAAGCTGCTCTGCTTCAATCCAGTCGGCAGATTCAACCGGCGCGGTGCTGGCAAAATTATCATCGGCGCTTTTGGCTGGCGAAAGGGTGACGTTTCCACCGTTAACCTGGTAGCGTACGCCGTAGAGCGGCGCGGCCGGTTGGTATAGGCTGCGGGTCTCTGCCGCTAACCACTGCAGGTATTCCGGCTCTTCCGGGGCCTTAACCAGCATGAACGGTGAAATGGTTGGAGTCACCAGTAGCTGCTCCAACGCATAGAATAAACGGGGCTGCAGTTCGCCTGACAGGGAAGTCTCTGGCTGGGCTAAATCAGCTTGTGCAAACAGCGCCTGATAACTTTCCGTATCAGGAGCAAGGTCGTTTCGGGTAAGTTTCGTAATGGTCAAAGTCGCTGTTTTTTAGTGAGATGTAAAACGCGCGATTATACCTTATGCCGCGTCCGAGCACACGGAGGATCGTGTTTGCGTTAACGATAACGACGCAACGCATATCACGAATGATGATTTATTCTCAGCACATCGAGAAAAAACTGATATCCTGAAGTGAGTTACACGGTCACATTGAGATCGCAATGAAATATCAACAACTGGAAAATCTTGAAAGCGGCTGGAAATGGAAATACCTGGTTAAAAAGCACCGGGAAGGTGAGCTGATTACCCGCTATATTGAAGCCAGCGCAGCGCAAGCCGCGGTCGATGTCTTGCTGACGCTCGAAAATGAACCGGTTCTGGTGAACACCTGGATTGATCAGCATATTAATCCGGAGCTAATGAACCGGATGAAGCAGACTATCCGCGCGCGTCGCAAGCGTCATTTTAACGCTGAGCATCAGCATACGCGTAAAAAGTCTATCGACCTGGAGTTTGTGGTTTGGCAGCGTCTCGCGGGTCTGGCGCAGCGACGGGGAAAAACGCTGTCGGAAACTATCGTACAGCTGATTGAGGACGCTGAGCATAAAGAGAAGTATGCCAGCAAGATGTCCAGCCTGAAGCACGACCTGCAGGTATTGCTGGGTAAAGAGTAGCCCGCAAAGCTGATAGCGCGATGCGCGAGCGTTTTTCGCATTGACGCTAAATTTGAGACAAAAAAAACCCCGCATCAGCGGGGTTTTTTATCGGTAGTAAAACTTAAGCCTGCGGCTGAGCTACTACTTCTTTGTAACCTTTAACTTCGATCTCTACGCGACGATCCGGACCCAGGCAATCGATCAGTGCAGCGCGAGCTTTCACGTTGTCACAGGTGTTGCCAGTAACTGGGTTGGATTCGCCCATACCGCGAGCGGAGATTTTACCAGCCGGGATACCTTTAGATACCAGGTAATCAACAACGGACTGAGCACGTTTCTCAGACAGCTGCTGGTTGTAAGCGTCAGAACCGATGCGGTCAGTGTAGCCCAGAACAACTGCGGAACCGTCTTTCGGATCCATGTTGCTCAGCTGGGTGTACAGCTGATCCAGAGCCTGCTGGCCTTCCGGTTTCAGAGTAGATTTGTTGAAGTTGAACAGTACGTCAGACTTCAGAGTGAAGTGCTTGGTAGTCACTTCCGGAGCCGGAGCCGGAGCAGGAGCTACAACCGGAGCTGCTTCTTCCTGACCGAAACGGTAGGAAACACCTACGCTCAGCATGCCGTTATCAGGACGTGCGCCAACGGTACCTGCATCACCGATGTTGTTAACCCACTGGTATTCCAGACGGGTAGCGATGTCGCGAGTCATTGCCCACTCGATACCACCAGCAAATACCGGGGATACGCCAGTGTCGTGTTCGCTGCGGGAAGTACCGGTAGAACCGTAGTTGCCGTCAGCATCTGCACGCCAGACCATACCACCCAGACGGGTGTAGATGTCCAGATCGTCAGTGATCGGGTAACCCAGTTTAGCAGTCAGCTGAACGCCCTGAGCTTTGAAAGCACCGTTATCAACGCTGCCTTTATATGCTACGCGGCCCAGCCAGTCGTAACCCATTTCAAAACCAAGGTACGGGTTAACCTGGTAGCCACCGAACGCACCAGCACCGAGCTGGCTGTTGTGGGTTGGGCCATTGTTGCCCTGGAAACCGTTACCGTAGAAACCGGTATCGTGATACTGGGACCAGCCCAGTTTACCACCTGCATACCAGGTGTTATCTTTCGGTGCGGCCTGCGCTACGGTAGCGAAGCCAGCCAGTGCCACTGCAATCGCGATAGCTGTCTTTTTCATTTTCTGCGCCTCATTATCATCCAAAATTCGCCATGAAGGTACAAAAGACCTCACGGTTAGATCCTTCACCCGGGGCGTGACTTGTTGTTAACTATGCTGATACATGCAGCGTAAGCCGATCACCCCTGGCGATGTAAAGTCTACAACTTAGTTCGAAACTTACAAGTGTGAACTCCGTCAGGCATATGAAAAAAAAGGGTTGTATACACAATATTTAACAAATATGGTTGGTTTTCGTTCACCGGAGAAACCTGCGAGACCGCATCAGACAGGCATCCGCACAAAAACAACCCTCACAGAAGTATGCCTTTGGACTGCGCAAAAATAATTCTAGGATTAATCCTAATTTACCTTAGTGATACAAATTAGAGTGAATTTTTAGCCCGCTCAGTTGTCTCCCATGCTGGCTCGTATTTCCTACAGGCCTCATGATGAACCCCATTGCATGACCTTCTTCCGCGGCACTAACCAGCCGTTCATGTTCTTCGGCCGTCAGCTCATCAGCCAGCCAGCCGATTACCACGCTATAGTTACCCGTACGCAGGGCGCGAATCATTGACTCTACCGTGTTGTAAGGGGAGAGCTGGTTTATCTGCATGACTTTCGACAGCGGCAGGCCGGAGGATTGCACCCACTCGCGGCTCAGCTTCTGTTTTGGCGTGAGCCAGAGCTGCCAGCGGGATTGCTGACCCAGCTGCTGTAATAAAGGAAGCAGCAGCAGCTGCGTCATCATCGGCTGATCTTCACGGTAGACAATCTCACTAATCAGCCCGCTGGCTGGTTGTTCGACGGCGTCATGGGATTGGCGACGTACTGAAGCAGAAGTCAGTGATGAACGATTTGCGTAAGCTGAAGTAAGCATTGTCTATTTCCGCCTGTGGTTACTGTATGCATATACAGTATATCCGGGCGGTGAAAAGATCAACCTCATTTATCGTGTCGTCGCTCGAAATTTGTTCGACGTTGTCGGCCATGCCCACCACGACCTGCTCTCGTCAGGCTCAAGCCGTGGCATAAATTTTTGCGCAATAAGCAGCAAGCCGTGCGAGTCTGGTCGCACATTTTTTTGAAGCTCCAGGTTTAGAGTCGCTCTCCTTGAGCACAAACTATTTGTGCCACTATTAATTAATGCTCCGTTTATATTTTATCTTTAATACATCAGGTTTCACGCAGGCGTAATTTCTTGAAAGCACCTCGCAAAATGGTGAGTTGATTGAGCCGAACGTTAAAATCATCTTGCTGCAATAAAGGAACTCACTTATTTTCTGAACTAACGGATCCGTTAACTAAATGACTCAGTATTCGCATGATTAACCAAGGAATAATCATGAAAAAAATATCATCCCTACGGTTTCATAAATTTCAGAAGTGCTTGTCGCCATTAGGAAAAATAATCTGCCGTCCTTTGTTTGGTGGCTATAGCCTGGCAATAGACAACACCGTATTTGCGATGGTTGCAGAGGGGGAGATCTATCTTAAGATTTGTGAGCAGGGCGCCGCATATTGCGTGGCTCATGAAAATCAGCTTTTAAAAATGCGAAAAAACGGGCGGCCAATTTTGCTTAAATATTATCAAATAAATGAAACGCTTTGGTGTGACAGTAAAATGCTTTTCAAACTATCGTCGCTTTCATTGCAGGCGGCGCAAAAGGAAAAGAACCAGCAGCGTTATTCCGGCAGGTTGAAAGATCTGCCAAATATTAGTTTTCATATGGAGCTACTATTAATTAACTCGGGAGTAATAGATCAGCAGGCGCTGCGTCATATTGGCGCACAGCGTGCGTGGCTAAAGCTGCGAGAGTCGAATAAGGCCGTGACGCTGAATATTCTCTATTCACTGGAAGGGGCGATTACCGGCGTTCACGCCGCTGCGCTCCCGACGGCACGGCGTCAGGAGCTGCAGGAGTGGGCTCTTAACCAGCGGTAAGGCTGGTCGCGATTTACTCTGACCGAACTGCCACCTGCTGCTGCAGGCGGCAGATTTCCGGTAATAGCGCTAATAGCAGACCGATTTGCTGGAGCACCAGCGGCTCTTTGCTATCGGCGCGAGGTTCGAGGTGTTGGATCCGGGTTTGCAGGCGGATGAGTGCCTGCTGTACCCGCTGTTCGTCGGCCGGTGAATGATGGAGTGCATCATCTACGTAGCAGACGGCGTCATCCAGCAGCGCCAACGTCTCCGGCGTGGTCAGCTTCTCCCGGTGCGCCCCCAGCGCTGAAATGTAGCTGGTAAAGGTATGATTCAGGCAGAGCAAGCGGAAGGCCGTTTCACGAATATCGACATTAGCCCGGGGCTCCGTTGATAAATTTGATACTACTGAAGCCAGCTCACCGTCCCGGCTATGGGCATCCCGTCGCGCAACCCGATACGCCAGGCGGTTATCGCGCCCCTGGTGATACTGTTCAAGAATGGCGTCGAGGTATCGGCAGTTGGCGTTTATGGCCTGATCCAGAACCCGCGGCAGGTTACGGAATTTCCAGTCCGGCCAAATAAAGCTGACCGCAGCCCAGGCGATCGCACAGCCGATGAGGGTATCGAAGATGCGCGGCAGAGCGACTTCAAAGCCTTCCCCCAGCAGATTAAAGCAGAGCAGAACCAGTAGGGTAATAAACATTGTGGCATGGGCATATTGTACGTTGCGAAAGGCAAAGAACAGGACGCCGGTAAGGACGATCAGCAGCAGCTGGCCTTCGACCGAGGGTACCAGCAGCAGTATCGGTAGACCAATAGCCACCCCCACCAGGGTGCCAATAATCCTCAGGGCCAGGCGGTGACGGGTGGCGTTATAGTTTGGCTGACAAACAAACAGGCTGGTCAGCAGTATCCAGTAGCCGTGATTTAGCCCGGTTAGCTGGATAAACGCGTAGCCTGCGCACAGTACCAGCGACATCCTCACCGCGTGGCGAAAAAGGGCCGATTCCGGGGACAGGTTGCGGCGTAAGCGCAGCCAGATATCGCTGAAGCCGCTAAGACGGTCCTCTGCGAGTAAATTTTCCGTGGTCCCGTGCGCGGGTGCGGCAACCTGAGCGGACTCGATGGTTGCGAGCTGAGCGTCAATGGCTCTCAGGTTATTCAGCAGGAAGCCCAGCGCTTTGACCTGCTCTAACGGCTCTCCGCTGGCCCGTACGCGGTCGAGTGCGGCGTCAAGATGCATAAATGCGCGCTCGAAATGCGCATCGTGCTGGTAGGGTTCGCGCAGCAAAATAGCACGGGATAACTTCTGACACGCCTGAGCCTGCATCGATAGCATGCGCTGAAAGCGGAACATGATGTCACTGTAGCGAAAACGGTCGCGGAGCGTTTGGTACTGGATATGCGATGAGCTGGCGCGTTCGTGGATATCCTGGGCAACGAAGTAATACTGCAGCGTCCGTCGGGTACCTCGCTGCCCGCGGTCGCCGCGCAGGCGGGTGAGCAGCGACGTTTTTGTCTGGTTAAGCGTCGTAACCAGCTGGCCATTGGCGATTGCCAGATCGTAGAGTGGCGCCTGACTTTCGTCTTCAATATCCGGGTCAAACATGCGTGATTTAAGATCCAGATAGCGCGCCAGTAGCTCATAGCTGCGCGCAAGGTTGTCCTGAAGCGGGCGAATCGGGAAAATTATATGTCCGGCCAGCGTCAGCAGGTTGTACCAAACGGCACCGGTCAGCAAAAATAACGGCTGCAGATACCAGCGATCGTAGAGCGTGACCCCCAGCATGGTGTAGATAGCGATCAGCAGAGCGCCGAAGGCAATAGTGGCGTAACGCTGCCCCAGACCGCCGAGCAAAATAAACCCGGTGGTCGAGAGGGTTAAACCGATAGCAAATAGCCACGGCCAGGGAAAGAGCAGCTCCACCGAAGCCGATGCGATAAAAAAGCACACCAGGGTGATGGCCAGATTGCGTAACCGCCCGGTCAGGCGGTCGTCGAGATCGGTTAACGCGGCGGCAACGACCCCGAGCGTTAATGGAATCGTTAGTTTTACTTCGCCAAGCCACCATGGAACGGCGGTTGTGCCGCAAAGCGCGATGAAAATCCTGGCGTTATAGAGCCAGGCGCTGTTCCATGTATAACGGCGTAGCAGGGGGCTAAGCATGTCAGTATTCCGTCCGATTACTGGAAGCGACGGCGCGCATTCGCTTCACGCGCGGCGCGGGCGGTTTCGACGGAAACAACCCTGCGTCCCACGGGCCACAGCGCAATAGCGGCAATTTTAAAGTTAGCAATGCCCACCGGGATACCGATAATGGTCAGGCACTGGGCGATACCGCTAAAGATATGCATCAGGCACAGCCACCAGCCGAAGAAAATAAACCATAGAATATTCAGCACGGTACCGCCTGCGTTCAGCAGGCTATTTTTGCCCTGCGGCTCGAGCTCATCGACGTGAATGGCTTCATTCCCATAGGGTAAAAGAGAGAGTCGGGTAATTTCCCAGCATGAGCGGGTCAGCGGCAGCGTGAAGATCAGAATGATGCTGACCAGCGTCGCCAGCAGCCAGCCCAGCGTAGTGGCGAAACCGCCGAGAATAAAGTTCAAAATATTCAGAATGGTACGCATAAACCCTCCGTTCACTCCTGTGGATAATAAGACCCGGCCATTGTAACGTTTTTTACGCTGGAGCACCCGGTCACTGGCGGTTAAACTTAAAAACATCCAACCTGATTGAAATTCGGCATGATATGGAACTTAAAGCGACAACATTGGGCAAACGCATGGCGCAGCATCCCTATGATAGGGTGCAGCTGCTTAACGCCGGGGTAAAAGTTTCCGGCGATAGCCACGAGTATCTTATACCTTTCAATCAGTTATTGTCAGTTCATTGTCGGCGTGGGCTGGTCTGGGGCGAGCTTGAGTTCGTGCTGCCGGATGGCAAGGTCGTGCGTTTGCATGGTACCGAATGGAATGAAACTCAGCGTTTCTTTCATCATCTGAATACGCTCTGGCAGCAGTGGAGCGCGGACATGAGCGCCATTGCCGCCGAGGTGCTGAGCCAGCAGCTGGCTGAGATCGCCCGCTCCAGCGCAGAGGGCAAGTGGCTGACCCGTCAGCAGGTCAGTGAGGTGCAGGGAAAAATTCGGCGGGCGCTCACCGGACTGCCGATACCGACCAGCCGGCTTGACGCTTTCGACAACTGCCGCGAGCTGTGGCGTCAATGTCAAAGCTGGCTGGGTGATACCGAGGTGGCCCGGCTGGCCCACAATCAGGCTTTCACGGCCTCGATGCTCGAGCAGTACGGCGCATTTTTTGCGGGCGTGGAGTCGTCACCGCTTAACCCGGCGCAGGCGCGAGCGGTAGTGAACGGCGAGCGCTCTCTGCTGGTGCTTGCCGGGGCCGGCAGCGGCAAGACCTCGGTGCTGGTTGCCCGTGCCGGATGGCTGCTGACCAGAGGTGAAGCGGCGGCGGAGCAGATCCTGCTGCTGGCGTTTGGTCGTCAGGCGGCGCAGGAGATGGATGAGCGCATTCGCGAGCGGTTGGGCTCCGAAGATATTTCGGCGCGGACGTTTCACTCCCTGGCCCTGCATATCATCCAGCAGGGCAGTAAAAAAGTACCGTCTATTAGTCGGCTTGAGAGCGACGGTCCGGCGCGCCAGGCGCTGCTGCTGAAAAACTGGCAGCAGCAGTGCCGGGAGAAAAAAGCTCACGCCAAAGGTTGGCGACAGTGGCTGGAAGAAGAGATGGGCTGGCAGGTTCCGGAAACCGATTTCTGGCAGGACAAAAAAATAGAGCGGCGAATGGCGAGCCGTCTCGATCGCTGGGTCAGCCTGATGCGTATGCACGGCGGTTCACAGGCGGAGATGATCGCCGGCGCGCCGGAGGATATACGCGAGCTTTTTGCTAAGCGCGTAAAATTAATGGCGCCGCTGTTGAAAGCGTGGAAAACGGCGCTGAAAGAGGAAAATGCGGTCGATTTCTCCGGCCTGATCCATCAGGCCATCAATATTCTTGATAAAGGCCGTTTTGTCAGCCCGTGGAAGCATATTCTGGTCGATGAATTTCAGGATATTTCACCGCAGCGGGCTTCGCTGCTGGCCGCGCTGCGCCGGCAGAATACCCAGGCCACGCTATTTGCGGTCGGCGACGACTGGCAGGCAATCTATCGCTTCAGCGGCGCCCAGCTTTCGCTGACTACCGCGTTCAATCACTATTTTGGCGAAGGGGACTGCTGCGCGCTGGATACCACGTACCGATTTAATGGCCGCATTGGCGAAGTGGCGAACGGTTTTATTCAACAGAACCCACACCAGCTGAGCAAGCCGCTCAACAGCCTGACCGCCGGGGATAAAAAGGCCGTGACGCTGCTGGCGGACGATAAGCTTGATGATTTGCTCGATAAGCTGAGCGGCTACGTGAAACCAGACCAGCGGATCCTGCTATTGGCGCGCTACCATCATCTGAAACCCGCCGAGCTGGAGAAGGCCGCTACGCGATGGCCGAATCTGCAGCTCGATTTTATGACGATCCATGCCAGCAAAGGGCAGCAGGCAGATTACGTGATTGTCCTTGGGCTTCAGGATGGCGATGATGCGTTCCCGGCTCCGGCGCGAGAGTCGATCATGGAAGAGGCGCTGCTGCCGCAGCCGGAGGATTTTCCCGATGCAGAAGAGCGGCGCTTGCTGTACGTTGCCGTCACGCGTGCGCGTCTTCGCGTTTGGCTGCTGTTCAACAAAGAGCGGCCGTCTGCGTTTGTGGAGATGCTGGAAGCGCTGGATGTACCGGTAGCAAGAAAACCTTAACGGCTGGCGGCCTGGCCGCCAGCAGGGACTACTTAAGGCGTTCCGCCAGGTAACGCTGATAATCCGGGATCAGAATATCGAGAGGCTCGCCAAAGTGCGGCGACAGGATAATAAAGTCGGCGGTTGAGGCATTGGTCGCAACGGGAATATTCCATACCGTCGCCAGACGCAGCAGCGCCTTAACGTCCGGGTCGTGAGGCACGGCGTTTAGCGGATCCCAGAAGAAAATCAGCACATCAATTTTCCCCTCTGCAATCAGCGCGCCGACCTGCTGGTCGCCGCCCATCGGGCCGCTGAGCATCGCGTTCACTTCAAGCCCGGTTGCCCTGGAGATAAGGTTTCCGGTTGTACCCGTTGCGTAGAGTTCGTGTTGAGCCAGCAGCGCCTGGTGGCGAGCAACCCACTTCATCAGCATATCTTTACAGTGATCGTGAGCAACCAGAGCGATATGTTTGCGCGCGGGTAGCGTACGTGTCGTCAGTTCCATAATTTCATTCCACATTTTAGCCTGCAGACAGATTACTGGAAGTGACTGCTGCTGCAAGCATCAGGGTGAAAAATTTTGACGTAGCCGCGAGTCAGGGCAGATGGCCGGTTAGCCCGGATTAGCTTACACTTGGGCTAAATAGCGGGAGGATAAAATGAAAGAGAACGATATCGCAGGCATTCTGACCTCAACCCGGACGATTGCGCTGGTGGGAGCCAGTGACAAACCGGACCGCCCAAGCTACCGGGTGATGAAGTATCTGCTGGAGCAGGGGTATCACGTGATCCCTGTTTCGCCGAAGGTGGCGGGTAAAACCCTCATGGGGCAACAGGGTTACGCAACGCTGGCAGATGTTGCGGAAAAAGTGGATATGGTCGACGTCTTTCGCAACTCCGATGCGGCGCTGGGCGTTGCTCAGGAGGCCATTGCCATCGGTGCGAAAACGCTGTGGCTGCAGCTAGGCGTGATTAACGAGCAGGCGGCTGTTCTGGCACGAGAGGCAGGGCTAAACGTGGTGATGGATCGCTGTCCGGCGATTGAAATCCCGAGATTAGGTCTGGCTAAGTAAATAAAAAACCCCGCCGTTGCGGGGTTTTTTCTGCTAGTTGCGCAGTCGAGGCGCCTGAAGCTGCTGGCGAATGGTCCTTGCCAGCTCATCCATTGACGGCTGCTCAGGATGCTCATCGCTGGGCTCGCTGCTGAGCTGCGCTTCGGCAAGATAGGTATGAACGGGCTGACCATCCTCATCTTCCATCACCACATGATACCAGGGCAACGCCCGCAGCTCGTCGTTGGCCGCAATTTCATCCTCCGCCGGTTCTGCAAGCGAATATTCTGGATCGATATCAACGACCACGCCGAGGAAGCCTAACAGAGTATGGCGAACCTGCTGGCCGATACCGAATTTGCTGGCAATCATAGGCACCTCCTGGGAAACGTTATTACCTGCTATATGCGGGCAACGTTGCGCTTTTCAAGTTACATGATGCGGCAGGCAAACCCTTTCAGATACAGACCTTCCGGGTAGGTTGCGATCACGGGATGGTCGGCAGCCTGGCGGAACTGTTCTATAAATTGTACATCACGTCCGGCGTCAATTGCGGCATCGGCGATGATTTTCTGAAATAAATCGGTAGCCATCAGACCCGAGCAGGAGAAGGTCAGCAGGATCCCGCCGGGATTGAGCAGCTGGATAGCCAGCATGTTGATATCTTTATAGCCGCGGCAGGCGCCCATCAGCTGGCTTTTGTTCTCAACAAACTTCGGCGGATCCATCACGATCACATCAAATTTTTCATCCTGGTCACGATACTTACGCAGCAGCTTAAAGACGTCATCGCGGACAAATTCAGCTTTGGAGAGATCGAGCTGGTTCAGTTCGATATTCTGCTTCGCCACGTCCAGCGCCTCCTGAGAGGTGTCGACGCTGATCACCTGGCTGCAGCCGCCCATCAGGGCAGAAACGGCGAAACCGCCGGTATAGGAGAAGCAGTTGAGGACGCGTTTGTCGGTAACATAGCGGCGGGTCGCCAGGCGGCTATCGCGCTGATCGAGATAGTAGCCGGTTTTGTGGCCGCCCTGAATATCCACCAGCAGCTGCATTCCGTGCTCGGTGATGGGCAGCAGCGCAGGCGGCATTTCGCCGGTAACCAGGCCCTGCGCCAGATCCAAACCCTCTTTTTTACGTACCGCGACATCGCTGCGATCGTAGATGGAGCAGGTCGGGAACAGCGTTTGTAGCGCGCTAACGATGGAGGCGCGCTGATATTCTGCGCCAGCGCTAAGCAGCTGCAGAACAAAAAAATTGCCGAAGCGGTCGATAGTCACGCCCGGAAGCCCGTCGGACTCGCCGGCAATCAGACGATAGCTGTCGAGGCCATCGCGCTCTGCCAGCCATTCGCGCCAGGTTTGCGCCTGCTGCAGACGGCGTTCGAAAAAGGCAATATCGATCTCCTCGCTGCGGTCAAAACTCCAGACGCGAGCGCGGATCTGCGACGACGGAGAGAACGCGCCGCGAGCAAGCCATTTCCCCTGCGAATCAACGATATCGATAGTTTCGCCGGAACGGGCTTTACCTTCCATACGGGCGACGGCGCCGGAGAAAATCCAGGGGTGGCGACGCAGCAGGGATTTCTCGCGTCCTTTGGTCAACACTAAGCGGGGGAAAATGGAATCTGTCATGGGGCTACCTTTAGCAACGGGAATGTCGGCACCGAAAAATGGCGCGTAGGTTAGCACATGTGGCCGCCGCAAGCACCATGCCCGCTGCGCCAGCAGGTGAGCGTTTCGGCACAAAACACAGGCACTTTGGCACAATAAAAATCACCCGCGGATCTTACAGTGTTTTCCTCAACCCAATGGAGGAAAATGCAATGAAAACAGGATCCGGCTTAGCAGCGGTTTTGATGTTAGCGATAAGCGGCAGCGCGGCAGCGGCGCAGTTTCAGGTCACCAGCGGCGATATGCGGGATGAAGGCAGCCTCGCTCAGGTACATTGGTTCAGCGGTTTTGGCTGCACCGGCGGCAACGTCTCGCCGCAGCTGGCCTGGAAAAACGCGCCGTCGGGGACCCGCAGCTTTGCCGTCACCGCCTACGATCCGGATGCACCAACCGGCAGCGGCTGGTGGCACTGGACGGTGGTGAATATCAGCAGCAGCGTGACGAGCTTAGCCGCTGGTGCCGGAGATAAAAACAGCGCTAAACTGCCGGACGGAGCGGTTCAGGGACGCAATGATTTTGGCTATGCCGGATTTGGCGGCGCCTGTCCGCCCGCCGGCGATAAGCCTCACCGCTACCGCTTTACCGTGTGGGCGCTTGATACGCCGACATTACCCATTGATGCCCAGGCCAGCGGTGCGCTGGTCGGATTTATGTTGCATAGCCACGCTATCGCCAGCGCGCAGCTGACGGCAAGGGCAGGGCGCTAACCCCGTAAGGATGGCCAGATGCAGAATATAAACTTTCGCCATAACGCCTTAACCGCGGCGGAAATTACCTCCAGGCGCCTGTATAAACTGCATCGCGTGACGCTATTTACCCCCGCCCTGTGTCGGGTCAATCGCGGCAGCAAGATTATCGTTCAGGGCGTTAGCCAGATGCTGGCTACGCCGCAGCAGCTGATTATTCTGCCCGCCGATCTTGAGCTCGAGGTAATTAATCAGCCGGATAACGGGCTGTTTTGCTCCGATCTGCTCTCTCTGACGCCGGACCTGCTGGCGGATTTTAAAGCCCGCTATATGAGCGAGCCGCAGCCCGGGCGACTCACCTCCCTGTGCGCACCAGCGACCCCGGACCTGCTGTTTATGTGGCAAAACGTCCTGCAGGCGGTGCGCAGCGGGCTGTCGGCGGAGCTGCAGCATCATCAGGCGATGGGACTATTGCTGGCGCTGCATCAGGCGGGCTACGCCGGGCCGCTGCTCAATGAGCGACAGCAGAATCTGAGCGGCCAGGTGCGGCAAATTATCATGCTGTCGCCCGCGCAGGCCTGGAGCGTCCCGCGGGTGGCGAAGATGCTGTTTCTTGGGGAATCGACGCTGCGCCGTCGCCTGCAGCAGGAAGATCAAAGTTTTCGCCAGATTGTTGAGGAGGTGCGTATGGCCTATGCCCTCGGCCAGCTACAATCGACCTCGTTACCGATAGGTGAAATCGCCCTCAACAGCGGCTATCAGTCCGGCTCGCGCTTCACGGCGCGCTTTCGTCAGCACTATGGCCTGTTGCCGAAGCACGTACGCTAGCCAGAATTTGCTATTCTCAGCATAGAGTTATTGGCAACAAAGGAGATCAATCATGGCGACGCTCTGCACGATGGCATGGGTATACGGTTCAGTTCAGGGAGTTGGCTTTCGCTACACGACGCAGCGGGAGGCGCTACGCTTAGGGCTGACAGGCTACGCGCGCAATCTTGATGACGGCAGCGTAGAGGTGCTGGCCTGCGGCGAGGCGGAGCAGGTAGCGGCGCTGGTGAGCTGGCTGAAGGAGGGCGGGCCCCGCAGCGCGCGGGTCGACCGGGTGCACACCGAGCCCCATCAACCCACCAGAGAGTGGCAAAAGTTCTCTATTCTGTACTAGATGCATTTCACCGGTTTGGGCAGCCCGGCAATTTTCGTTGCCTGTTTGGCGGGGCCTTTGGGGAACAGGCGGTAGAGATAGCGGCTGTTGCCTTTCTCCTCGCCGAACTTATTTGCCATCGCCTTCACCAGCATCCGAATGGCCGGCGAGGTGTTGAACTCCAGATAAAAGTCGCGGACAAAACGCACGACCTCCCAGTGTTCAGTCGACAGAACAATACCTTCCCGCTCGGCGATGGCGGTTGCCAGGGCTTCGCTCCAGAGGGTGGTATCCTTCAGATAGCCTTCGCTATCGGTCTCAATTTCATTGCCTTCAAAGATAAACATAATTCTTCACATACCGCTAAAACTGGCGGCAGTTTAGCAAAAAAAAAGGCCCCGCATAAGCAGGGCCCGAGAAGAACGCGAGAGAGATTAGTCTTTGCTGGCGAAGCCCAGAATGCTGAGCAGGCTGACAAAGATGTTGTACAGCGACACGTACAGGCTCACGGTGGCGCGGATATAGTTGGTTTCACCGCCGCGGATGATGTTGCTGGTTTCAAACAGGATGGCGCCGGATGAAATCAGAATAAACACCGCGCTGATTGCCAGATGCAGAGCCGGCAGCTGCAGGAAGATATTCGCCACCATACCGATCAGCACCACCACTACGCCTGCCATCAGCATTCCGCCAAGGAAAGACATATCTTTGCGGGTCGTGAGCACATAGGCCGAGCAGCAGAAGAACACCAGCGCCGTACCGCCCAGCGCCAGGCCGATCAAGTCTCCCATACCCGCCGACAGATAGGCGTTAAGCATCGGCCCAAGGATATAGCCCAGGAAGCCGGTAAAGGCGAAGGCCGCGAGGATGCCCGATGGCTTGTCGGCCAGCTTATAGGTCAGGAACATCAGCCCGTACATGCCGACCAGGGTCAGAATTAGCCCGGGAGACGGCAGCATCAGGACCGTGCTTGCCGTTGCCGTAATGGCAGAAAATGCCAGCGTCAGGCTGAGCAGGAAATAGGTGTTCCGCAGAACTTTGTGCGTGCTGAGCAGCGATGAACGGTCACGCGACGACGTAATTATACGATCCATGAGTCACTCTCTTATGACAGATGTTATTAATAACGAAGCATAAAAAAACCACGCCAGAAGCCATAGTGCTTTTACCCATCTTTACTTAGACCTCAGCGCTTATGACCAGCATATTATTCTGATAACTGACGATAAGGCGGCGCGTTTGTGCGTTTGGCGTCAGGAACCAGATCGGAATCTGATAGGTCACTGAAAAATATTGCGTTATGGCGATTCTATGGCTAAGTGTGGAGAGGGTACAAACGAAGCACTACAAAGGCAAGGGATATGAAATTACAAAAATATAACGACATCACGCAGGCGCTACTGATGGTGGGTTTACTCGCCGCAGCGGCGCCGACTCTCGCTGCACAGATCCCGGCCGGCACCGCGCTGGCAGAGAAGCAGGAGCTGGTCAGAAATAACGGCAGCGAGCCCTCATCGCTGGATCCGCATAAAGTCGAAAGTGACGTTGAATTCAACATCATCAGCGATCTCTTCGAAGGGCTGGTCAGCGTCTCTCCGGGAGGCGAGATTCAGCCTCGTCTGGCGGAGAAATGGGAGAACAAAGATAACACCGTCTGGACGTTCCACCTGCGTCCGGGCGTCACGTGGTCAGACGGGACCGCGATTACCGCGCCGGATATTGTCTGGAGCTGGCAGCGGCTGGTTTCCCCGGCGACGGCATCACCCTATGCCAGCTATCCGGGAAATATGCATATTGTGAATGCTCAGGATATCGCACAGGGTAAAAAAACGCCCGATACGCTGGGCGTGAAGGCTATCGATGATGCCACGCTGGAAGTCACCTTAAGCCAGCCTAACGCGGCGTTCCTGCCGATGCTGGCGCACCCGTCTCTGGTGCCGGTTGATAAAGTGCTGGTCAATCGCTTCGGCGAGAAGTGGACCAAACCGGAGCATATGGTGACCAGCGGTGCCTATAAGCTGTCCCAGTGGGTGGTGAACGAGCGCATTGTGGCCGAGCGCAATCCGCGCTATTGGGATAATGCCGACACCGTCATCAATAAAGTGACCTATTTACCCATTAGCTCCGAGGCGGCAGACGTTAACCGCTATAAGGCGGGAGAAATTGATATCGTTTATACGGTGCCGATTAACCAGTTCGCGCAGTTGAAAAAAACCATGGGCGATCAGCTGGACGTCTCCCCGCAGCTGGCGACTTACTATTACGAGTTCAATACCACTAAGCCGCCGTTTAACGATCCGCGAGTGCGGCTGGCGCTGAATATGGCTCTGGATAAAGACATCATCGCGGAGAAGGTCCTGGGGCAGGGGCAGCGTCCGGCATGGTTAATCAGCCAGCCTGATATTGGCGGCGTAAAGCTGCATAACCCGGACTATGCCAGCTGGCCGCGCGACAAGCGTATTGCCGAGGCTAAAAAGCTGCTGAGCGAAGCCGGTTATAATGACAGCCATCCGCTGGTGTTTAATTTGCTCTACAACACTTCTGAATCGCATCAGCGTGTGGCCATTGCCGCCAGTTCGATGTGGAAGAAAAACCTCGGCGTTGAGGCGAAGCTACAAAACCAGGAGTGGAAAACGATGCTCGACACCATGCATACGCATAATTTTGATGCGGTACGCTACGCGTGGATTGCCGATTACGACGATGCTGCCACCTTCCTCAATAACTTCCGCACCGGCGATAGTGAAAACACCAGCCAGTACAGCAACCCTGCGTATGATGAAGCGTTGCGTAATGCGGCCAAAGCGCCGGACGTGACCACCCGCGGCAAGTTTTATCAGCAGGCAGAGGATCTGTTGGGCAAAGATGTCCCGGCAGTCCCGGTTTACCACTATGTCCGTACGCATCTGGTGAAGCCGTGGGTAGGTGGATTTACGCCGGATAAGCTGGGGTATTACTTTACTCGCGATATGTACATCAAAAAACATTAGCGCCGGGAGGGCGGCTGGCGCTGAAATTCTGCGCAAACCGCCTGATTTTCAGACGAATAACACAGTTTTGTTTGTTTTTAAGGCAGTTGAACAAAATCGTGCTTTACAGCCTGAACAGAGGTGTTTATAGTGCGCCCCATACCGGAAGCGTGGCCGAGCGGTTGAAGGCACCGGTCTTGAAAACCGGCGACCCGAAAGGGTTCTAGAGTTCGAATCTCTACGCTTCCGCCAAATAAAACAAGGGGTTACCGAAAGGTAGCCCCTTGTTGCTTTGGGCTCTTGGTATAGTGTTGGTATATTCGCTTGGTATATTTCCCGCTTTTGGCACTCCTGATCACTCATCTTTCTGCAGCGGGGGAACGTTGAGAGTCGGAGAAATTTTCACCTTTCTGTCGTATGTCGCCACCTGCAGTTCTGTCTTGTGCCCACTAAATAACTGCTTATCTTTGCTGCTCCCTTCAAAGTCTGAAATCGCTTTAGCCTTGATGTCGTGAAAGGTACCGGAGATCTTTCGGCCCAACTTTAACCCTGCTTCTCGCTTTGCGTCATTCCACCAGGTATTGAACGTTTTTCGGTTTAGCCTGCCACCTGATGGGCTTGGGATAACGTAACCTGCAGCTGACCGACCAACTAAATGGACCCGTGCCATTTCGATCGCATCGCGCAGGCGAGGGGACCATTCTTTAATCTGCTTTTTCCCTGTTTTATTCTGTTCAATGAAAATCCCGGGTTCCATCAGGTCAGATATCTTTAAATCAAACACATCGCCTTCTCGTGCTGCACACAGATATGAGATCTCCATTGCCACCTGAATCTCTGTGCGAGCATGTTGATAAATTGCCAGATAATCCTCATCGGTAATATATACGTCTCTGTCTACGAGCGTAAATTTTCGGATGCCTTTACATGGATTCCCTTTCACATATCCCCGCTCGAACCCCCAACCATATACCCGAGACATACTTGATACCTCCTGATTAGCCTGGTTCTTGCTGCTTAACCCGCGGCGGTCCATATAGATACGAACCTGTTCGATCTTTATATCGTCTGCTTTTACCTTTCCAAAAACCGGTAATAACCTCCTTTCATGCTGCTGATAGTCTTTCTGTGTCCGTTGCGCCAATTCGGTAAAGGTCGGACTTTCCAGAAACATTCCCCATAATTTAGCGAATGTCATAACGTCGTGGCGTTTGGCTTTTTCCTCTTCGTATTTCCGCCAGAGTGCGGACATGGTTGTATCTCTAATTTTCCCAAGGGTTACGCTTATTTTTGTCCCCTTGGGTTTCCACACATAGCTATATTTATTTTTGGTAACCCTGGGCGGCAGCTGCGCGTCCGCTGGATTTTTTCGTGGTCGTCCCATAAATGGCGTCGAAATTTGGTTCCGTTGCAACATACTCATCAACCTTTGGTAATTCAGTAATGCTCGGTTCCAGATATCTACGCAGTACAATAGGCCTGTTTCGTCCATCCGTCGTGAATGGGATGCCATGGCAGCGAAGTTGCCGCTGCTGTTCCGTGTATCGTCTGTAGCCAGTGATTTCTTCAATTTCCGCCGGTGACAGTGTTAGTGTTTGCATGGCTATCACCTCAGATAGCCAGCCAGTTAAAATTAACCGGCTGGTGGGGTTATCTCTGAAAACGAAAAATCAGTTTTTAATCAGGCGCTGCCAGATAGCAGAAATGTACTTGGCCTGGTGCTGTGCATCCGCCAGCGCGTTATGCCGTTCACCTTCGAACGGGATCGCGGTTTTTGGATTGAAGCCAATGGATTTGCCGAGCTCAACCATCGTTCTGACGTCGCGGTCATTCCAGTAGTCCCAGGGGCAATCGAGGCAGGCGAGATCAAATGACGAACGCAAAATGGTGTTATCGAATGTGGCGCCATTACCCCACACCTGCGCTTTTTTACGGCCGCCCGTGACGTTCTCCAGGATGAAGTCAGTGAACATGAGCAGGGCATCATCCAGCTTTATGGCATCATCATTGGCTATGGCCGAACGCGCCTCAGAGGATTGTTTTAACCACCATATAACTGTTGAGGGGTCGATCTCAGCACCCCATGAAACCGCAGATTCCAGGCTGACAACTTTGTAAAATGTTTCGCCGAGAATCCCTGTAGCCGGGTCAAATAAAACGGCGCCAATGGAGACGATAGGAGCATTTGATTTTTTACCCATGGTTTCTATATCCACCATAATGTGAACATATTCAGTGGGTAATTCTTCACCACCATTGTGATGACCGGATTCAATATTTACGGCAGCTGACGCGCCACCAGGCTCAGCGTCGCACGCAGCATGCTCAGCTGCCGCTTTGCCCTCTGACATTTCATCATGATCCGCGGCTTCATCACCGCCAGTTTCTTCCATCTGCACATTGCTGGTGGTCTCCGGGACAGGGATATTTTTGGGAGGGATATTTTTTCTCGCTTCATCAAGGTCTTCACGCAGTTCTTCGTATGTTTTCTTTTTCGTTTTTACAGCTGCCGTCTCATCAGCCGCGGTTTCTGCTTTTCGGAGGTCAGAAATTTTGGCTATGTTTGTAGGCATAGGCATAGAGGACCGTCCGCAGGCAATATCCACGATCAGCTCGTCTGGGTGCGCGTGGTCCGTTTCTGTCATTACGTGGTTAATATGCTCCCGGTGAGCAACGCGATCTTCCCACAGACCCACAGGCGTGGTTTTCACCGTTGCGATATTGCAGGCGCGTGAGTAATTTCGCCCACCAGGTATGGACATAAATAATTCGCGGGTTGCCAGAAACTCTTTGTTATCAAACTTGTTCATAATGGAATTAGCCTGAATATCTATTTCCATCGGGACATTGTAGATATCAAACTCTTTGTCGCGCGCAATGAGCCCGAGGGCTATTTCATATTCCAGCCCCAAAACCGTTAACTCGGTTAGTCGATCAGTTTTATTACCGCCGCCGGCGTTTGCTCCTGATGGAGTACGATTAACCGTTGTGATGAAATTGCCGCTGGACCATTCTTTTGTGAGGATGCCGCGGTCAAGATGAGACGTCTGAAACCATAATTTTGCAAACTGGACCTGCTTGCCCAGCTCATGGCGCTTTTCTGCAGGGAATACAGACTTCATCGCGCTGGTAAATTTCCAAAGCCCCGGCATATCGTATGATTTGATGTCCGGCACGTTCTCCGCCGCCAGAATCAGATCCTGAACCGCATGGTTATCGACATCCATTTCCAGAATTGACAGCCGGTTACGTTCCGGAATGCTGATGTGGTAGGTATGACGGTCAACGGCTACGAATTGGGCCAGTAACTGAGTGCGGAAAGGCATTGTCGCGAGTGGATATACTGCATTTTCATCGCCTGCATCGCCTGCATCGCCTGCATCGCCTGCATCGCCTGCATCGCCTGCATCGCCTGCATCGCCTGCATCGCCTGCATCGCCTGCATCGTCTTCCGGAGTCAGCCCTTCATCAGGTTCATCAGGTTCTGGTGTGACAATTTTTCCCCAGGAGATCCCATCTTGTCCGCCGAGTTCGTAGCGGTCGCACCAGGTATCATCCAGTACGTTTTCTTCTGGCAGATCGTCAACGATAAACCAGTTAGTGCGGATCGGCAGCTGGTGGTCAGCACCGCGGCCAACTGAGATACCGGCGTCTTCGAGAATATTCAGTATTTCACGGTCGGCGCGTGAGTCGGATTTTGCCGAGAACCAGCAAAACAGGCTTTTAGCGTCAGCTGATTTTGCTTTAGCTTTGATGAGGTACGCATAGTTGCTCATTGCGTTTGGGCTCCATTGGATTGTAAGATACCCGGCAGCTGATGGCAGCCGCCTTGGTGGTGGTCATTGGTCAAAACTCGATTCCGGAAAGCTTTGGTCGGCTGACCGGGTACTTAACCCGCCTTGCGCGGGTTTTGTGCTTTATGAGGCTGCTGGTGGCTCCCGGCCGTATCCCGGGTTGTCATTAAGCACTTTTTCAAGATGAGGTAACGCCTGCGCCCATGGCAAGGTAATAGCAAGCTTTATTGCGGTGGCAAAATCCTCGACTATCTCTTCAAATTCCCGCGCTTCATCTGTTGCTTCGTCAAGCTGCTGTTCCAACGCCTGCAACTCAATTTCATGCTCCTGATATAGTTCTCCACAAACCTCGTCCTCGACTTCTTCCTTAAGAGTCTCGATGACTTCGTCATGGGGGAGTTTGCCGATACGTTCTATGGCCGGCGTATTGCTGTATTTCAATGCCAGATCGTTAGCTGACATAAAACCTCCGGAAAAAGGGCCCGCCGCATGGCGGGCAAAGACAACTTTTCCAATTTAACCAGAACAGGCCTCGTCTCCTGTTTGGTTATGATGGCGGTATTACCATCACAATGCCCTGTGCACCGGGCATTAGGCTGGTGTAGCCATTGGTTAAAACTCGATTTAAAAACTTACTGCAGGCTGTTGGTCGTCAGCCGCGGCGAACGCCTGCTTGTAGGGCAAGCAATGGCCGTTAACGTGCTGTTCTGTTGCAGCATCCGTGCAAATCTTTTCCGTGTCATAAACCCCGATCAGAACATCTGAGCATTCGCCGGTCAGCGCGCAGACGCTGATAACTAAGGCAAACAGGGTGCTCATGCGTTTACCTCAGGATCCCCTTTCTGCGCGAGGAAGTAGCAGAGCTGGCGAATTCTTGCGGTGATCCAGTTAAGGCGTACTGCCTGGCGGCCTGTTGCTACACGAGCGAAATCAACCATGTGACAAACTCCGTAATTGGTTTTGAAACTGAAGCCCAAAAGATGAGCCCGATACCTACCGAAATGACCATAGAGCGAATGCCGTTTTTACTCATTTCAGCTCCAGCCTTAACGCGGCTAACGTTGCGTGCTGACTAACCATTAATCAGGCTTTGCAATGCGGCGCCGGGTGCCTCCCGGTGACGGTAGCCAGTTAACAACTACTGCCGGCAGCTTCTTTTCCACCCCACCAGGGAAACAAGGCGGTACTGCTTTAACTGAGCCGCGTGCGCATAGCCGCATTCACCGCATTGCAAAGCCTGCTGATTAATCTTTTTCATCTGGCCTTAAGGCGGCTAACCGAACGTGAAACCTGCTGCGCAATGATTGATGCCATCTCATCCGGTGTTTCGTATGCCGCCGGCAGCTACTTCGTGGGCGTCCTGCCTCGATGACTCCTCGTGCTTTAAACAGGCTACAAATAAAATTATCAGCAGTCAATGAAAAACTGATAATAAAAATATCAATGAGTTTTTTATTGTGTGGTAGGTGCTAGAAAAAGGCGAAAAAAAAGCCGCTCGAAGCGGCCTTTTATAGGGGATTTTGGTTATTGAGGATTAGGATCAACTCTTCTTCGTTTTAGATACTCTTCCATGAATTTATCTAGCTCGTCCAGGCGAATTCTTGCCAGGTCAATAAATCTGTCCTGTTCTGCCTCTGGCAGTTGATCGAACACTTCCAAAAGACGACTTTGTTTGTCATTCAAAACGGTTTTGCTAGCGGTGGCGGCTTCAACTGCTTTTTCTTCATCTTCTGACATGAAGAACCAGTAAAGGGGACGCCCAAGCGCCTCAGGGAGAAGGGCTAGCTTTTCTTTACGAGGAATAATTCCTGAGTTACACCACCCGCTAACTGACTGCGAGTTAACTCCTACGCGTCTGGCCAGCTCTGATTGTGAGATCCCCGCCTCATCAAGTGCCTGTTGCAGCCTGTCTTCGAAGTTCATATTCCGTTCCCAATCATACCAATGACAAAGGATACAAAGTTTCTTTTCAGTTGTGACTAGTTAATTTTCTTGACACTGAAAATTTAATTGTCAATTATGTGAAAACAAATTTGGGAGGTGTCATGAACGAAAACATACAGCAAAAAATTATCGCCGCTTGCGGAAGCCAATCAGAGCTGGCTCGACGGCTCGGTAAAAATTCACAAACAGTTTCTGCATGGTTCCGAAACGGTGTTGCCAGCACGGAAGTAATCAATGCTAGCCGCGCGCTTAATTGGCAAGTCACACCGCATGAACTACGTCCCGATCTGTATCCAAACCCTACCGATGGGTTACCTCACAAGGAAAGCTAATCATGCAGCCTATCACCGTAGGAAATCATACTTCGCCGGTAGCTGTTCAACTGAAATCTGAAAATCAGTATTCGCCGAGGCGCCGGGACAGCATGAAGTGCAGAACTATTTTCGCTGCCATTCAGGAATGGGAATCAACTTTACCCGGGCGCGCACAGGAAATCATCGCGCAGCTGGTGGCAGAACAGTGGGAAAAACAGAACGGGAGAGGGATCAGCGTCAACAAACAGAACCTTTACCGTTACCTGAAAAATGAGAGTGGATCGGAAAAGTACACCAGTTACGTGATGCAGCTGGCGCCGGCCATTGCTGATGCGATGCCGATAGAGATCGCACGCAAATATCACCTTAAACGTGGATTCACTGAAGTCGAGCTGGTGGCCAGCGCGATAAAAGAATGCAGCGAGGCGCACCACGCAAAGCTTATCGGCGTTCCGCTGCAAAAACTGGAACGTCAGATCTGCAATGCAGCGATATCTCTATTTAATCTGCTACCCGCAGACGTGGCGGGACCACTACTGGCGAGCATCAGCGCCGTAGCGCCACAGTGTTTTTAATCGAGTTGTGACCAATAACTATATGCCCGTTAGTTTCGGGCACCAGGAGTAACCATGGCAGCGCTGCCCTACATGCAACTTTACATTGCTGATTACCTGGCGGACACCATGCATTTGTCTACCGAGGAGCACGGCGCGTATCTGCTGCTGATGTTCAATTACTGGCAAACGGGGAGGTCTATCCCTAAAAGTCGGTTATCGAAAATAGCACGGCTAAGTAACGACCGTTGGTCGTCCGTTGAACCCTCGTTGAAAGAGTTTTTTAACGATAACGGCACCGAGTGGGTGCACGACCGCATTGAACGAGACCTGGAGATGGTTCGCTCCTCACAGCGACAGAAATCTGATGCCGGGAAAGCCTCAGCAAGAGCCAGAAAAGGCAAAAAATCAACGGAGGAGAAACGGGATGGTAACGACCGTTCAACGGGCGTTGATAACCCGTTGGAACAGGAAGCCAGCGGCAACCCAACTAATAAAGATCCAGATATAGATACAGATCTAAAAGAAAACCCCTCTCTACGCGGGCAAGCAATTCCAGCCGTTCAGGAACCGAAATACCTGGAGGGGCTGGATATCCCCATCGGTAAATTCACGATGCACAAGAACTGGCTGCCATCTCTGGACTGGCCGCGGCTGGCTACCACCTGGGGGATCGCTCTCCCTGAGCCGGCTTACCTGCCAACAGAGCTGGCTGAATTTTCGGCCTACTGGGAATCGGAACGCAAGGTGTTCACTCAGACTCAGTGGGAACAAAAATTCGCCCGTAGCGTGGTGACCGCCAGAGCTAAATCCAATTCACAACCACCAACCGGAGGTACCGGCAATGCAGGACTTCAACCAGTTAACACCGCATCCCGGGCAGTCCAGGAAATTCAGGCAGCCAGAGAGCGCTGGGAGCAGGAAAACGGACTTACTGGCGGCGGACACGGCATGGAGGCTCTGGACGGTCATGGGGGAGATATTTTCGAACCGCTGGACCCAGAAGAACGGGGCGGCGCCTTCGGATATGTGGATAGCTCAGATTGGGTCGATGAGTGATGCCCAGATCACTCTGGTTTGCCGCCAGTGCATGGAGCGCTGCGCTATGGGGAACACCTGGCCGCCGGATCTGGCTGAGTTTGTCGCGCTGGTTTCAGAGAGCGGAGCCAACCCGTTCAGCCTGACCTCAGAAACCGTTATGGCCGAGTACAAACGCTGGCGAAATGAGTCGTATCGCTACGCGGGCAGTGACAAATATCCGTGGAAACAGGACGTGCTCTATCACATTTGCGTTGAGATGCGTCGGACTGGGGTTGAACGGCAGATGACTGAGGGGGAGCTGAAAAAGCTGGCTGAGAAGTTGCTGACGAAGTGGACAAAACATGTTGCCAACGGATTCACCATGCCGCCGATACGCCAGCAGCTCGAGGCACCGCGGCATCCACCAGGGCCAACGCCGGCACAAATTTTGATGGAAGAGTATAAGCGCCGCAAAGCGGCAGGTTTAACTAAGTAAGCGAGTTTTGACCATGACCAAAAAAAAGAAAGACCGAGTAACAAAGTCACAGATGGCGCTGGCCATTGTCAACCTTACGCCTGACTGCGTCCTGCAGGACGTGTGCGAAGCGTTGGATTTACAGTCCAGCACCGCCGGCGCAATTCTTCGGAAACTGACCGAGGCTGGCAAATTGATCCGTTTCCACAACGGAACCCAGTACGTGTATTGGGTAAAGCCGGGTGTGGAAGTACCGGAAGTGGTGCTGCCTGTATTAGCCCCGCGCGCAGAAACCGGTGATGTTCAGCAGGTGAAGTCGGGCGTGGTTCTGGCGAAGCAGCTGGAAGATAAAAAACTCTGGCGGCGCGCTGCGACGGTGTACACAAACATTCTGGGAATGACCGCCACAGCAAACGAATTATGGTTTATTGCCCGGCTGCGCAGTCGTTGCCTGCGTAATGCGCGGAGGTGCTGATCATGGCTAAAAATTCAAAAGATGTATACGGCGCCAGTGGCAAAACCAACGTGCTGACGTTCGAACCGGAAAAACTGCACCTGGTGACTGATAAGACACACCCGCTTTACGACGAGCGCGTTCACCTGCCTATCCATGAGCCGACTGTGCTGAACATCATGAAACTGGGAGTGCTGGAGCCGATTATCGTCTGGAAAGATCCTGAGACAGCTCTAACCTGCGTGGTCGAAGGCCGTCAGCGGGTTAAGAACACCCTTGAGGCAAATAAACGGCTTCGTAAGGAAGGTAGAAAGCCTCTCCTCGTGCCGGCGGTAGCGAAGCGTGATTCGCCTTCACGCCTGGCTCAGGTGATGGTTAGTGCCAACGAAATTTATCAGCCCGACACGCCTTTAGGCCGAGCAAAGAAAATGGCCGATGCGCTGGGTCGCGGACAAGATGAGCAAGACCTTTCTCTGACGTTTGGCGTCAGTATTCCAACCGTTCGCGCAACGCTTGCGCTGCTGGATGCCACTCAGGCAGTTAAAGACGCCGTAGAAGCCGGGACCGTCACAGTTACCCAGGCACGCCAGCTCGGCACGCTTCCCCCGGAAGAGCAGCGGGCAAAAGTGGCAGAAATCGAAACGGCGACCGCCGGCACAAAAGGGCGCGAAAAATCGCGCCGTCAACGCGCGGTTTTGGGAGACACAAAACCTCGCCTCAAATCTCGTAAAGAAATAGTTAAAGCGCTCGAAGGTGCCAGCGGTGAATACGCTGATGCACTGCGCTGGGTGCTGGGGGAAGCTGTATGAGCAAACAACGTAAATGGCGCTTTGTCGTTGACGGTGCCGAGAAATTTCAAGGCGGTACTTACAGCGGGCCACGAACTGGTGAATTTCGGACCTGGTACGTTACTGGCGGTGATGGTGTGAAGTTTCGCCGGTGCCCGTATACAGATGGTGGTTGGAAGGTCCAGAAGAATCGCACCACGTATGACGATAAGCCTGTTGAGTATGTCGTCAAAAATCCTGAAGACATTTTAGCCCTGGATGCCTTTGTCGGAGAAAAGCCATATGCAGGATACGGGAGGGTATCAGCATGAAAGTTAAATGCATCAAAGATACCGAGGGCTACTGGACTGAAGGCGAATATTACGAAGCGGTAGCCTCTGCCGGCGGTTTTATTCTCGTTGGAGATGACGAAGACCCTGTAGGGGAAGACTGGAGCGCTAGTCCTATCGAATACCGGGACGATGGTTCGATCGTTTATGCCCTGGGCGGTATCGAGGGAGATGTACTGTTTGAGGAGTGTGCAGTGTGAACTGGAAACACAACGATTTAGCTCACGACTTGGCCGAGCATCTACGAAAAAACACAGCGCGCATTTGCTGGGAGGATATGCAGCTCGGCCCATCAGGAACCTGTCGCCCTGATGTATACGCGATGGCGCATAGCTACAGCAAGTTTTGTCCGGTGGTTTATGAGGTCAAAGTTAGCGTTAGCGATTTTCGCGCCGACGTTACCGCGGGGAAATACACCAAATACTTCAAATATGCCGGAGGTGTTGTCTTTGCTGTGCCGGAAGGTCTGTTGAAGAAAACGGACATCCCCGAAGGCTGTGGCCTGATGATCCGCAAAGAATCCGGTTGGCATACGCTGAAGGGGCCGACGATGCGCCAGTTGGATAACCTGCCACGCGATGCCTGGATGAAGTTGCTGATGGATGGAGTAACCCGCCAGGTGGAGCGCACCCAGATTAAAAGCCGTGTGCTGCAAACCTATTTTGTCGACCAGACGCTGATGAAAAAGCATGGTGCTGAAATAGCCGATCTGGTATGCCGGGCCTATCGTTCCCGAGAAAAGCTTGAGCGGGAAATTATCGCTCAGGAGCAGAGATTGCAAAGCGTGCAGCAGGAAGGAGCAGAGGAACTCGCTCGCCAACGCAAACGGCGCGAAGAGTCCGAAGAAAGGCTCACCGACGCTCAACGCGATCTTGCAGTGGCGCTAGGTCTTGACGCAAACGTGCCTATGTACATTCTGACCAGATCGCTGTGGGAAGCTACTCGAAGACTTGCCGGAGATGAGGAAGTTAAGAGGCTGCGTAGCGTGTTATCGCGCCTGGAGAAAACCTTGGCTGATGGGATGCAGTTACTTCCCGGGGAGCGTGCCGCATGAAACCTGTAACCATTGAAACGGTACGAGCACGCATCAAGCAGATCGAGCATGCCATCAATACCATGCCTGGCGGATTTACGCTGAGCATCAACCACGAATTCGAGCTGTCATGTCTACGGGAACTGCTGCGGCACAAAGAGGGCCGCACAGTCACCATTGAACCGTTTCGCTCGTTTGTTACTGATGCCGACATAGCAGCATTACACCGCTTCGCAGAATACTGCGATGACCCTGAATCTGGCGGCCACGATTTGGAAATAGAGCAGGTGCGGCGGCTTGAGGCAATCGGAGCATTGCAGCGCAAGGGACGAATTAGCTACATCACAGGATTTGGTGATGTCCTGATATCAATTACCGCCGGCATCAAGTGGGAGACTGAGTGATGGCTGAACAACCCGAACACTACAACCTCGAAAGCGTTTACGACGAAAAAATCAGCCCGCTGATGCGCCAGATTATCGATATTTGCAAAGCTCATAACATGCCGATGGTTGCCTCATTCGCCTATGAAAACAGCGAAGAGAATGGCATTGGCTGCTGCACTACCACGCTGACCTTTAAAGGTAGACACATAAAAGCATTTGCAGATGCTACGTCAATTATTCGCGGCAATCCTAGTTTCTCTGCGTTCACAATTATGACGGGAGTAAATGACCAATGACCAGCAAATTAACCAGAGAGCAATTGCTTGAACGCGCCCGTGAAAACGTCAAAGCGTTGAAAATGGCGTCACGCCAGCATGCATTCGAAAGCGCGCGCGAAGAAATATTGGCTGACCTGCAGCTTGCTGAGTATGCGCTAGCGCGTCTGGAAGGGGTGGACAGCGAGCCGGTGGCGTATACCGACCAGCGCAACCTGGGCTACATCGACCGAGGAAGGGAAACTGCGTACCTGTGGGGCAAGCAGAACTCAGATCCAGCAGATGTCACGCTCTATCGCCACGCGCAGCCAGCGCCGGTAGAAGTGCGGAATAAACTCAAAGCTGAAGCCTTGGCTGAGCTGCTGAAGGATGCGCGCGAATACGCGCCACTAACAGCCGAGCAATGGGAGTTGCTCGCTAATAACTGGCATCAGACGTTTGTCGGGCTATCTGGTGAGGATGACGCTTGCCGCGCCGCCATGTTCGCAGCCGCCCCGCAGGGGGTGAAATAGTGGAACCCTCACTGGAATATGCCTGCAAACGCATAGTAGAGCTGGAAGGGCTTCTGCTGGTGGATGTGCCTGAAACCGTCTGGCCCGCTGAAGTCGCAATGGTTTTTGCTCAGGTAGACAGTGCCGGGGAGCTCCCTACGCACCACCAGCGCCGACTGCAGCACCATATCAACCGCATGTGGTTGGAAAAAATGCCGGTATCGTCAATTATCGCCGCGGCCCGTTCGCTGGCTAACGTCATGGAGAAATACGCGTGAGAGAAATCATCGTTGATAATTTTGCCGGCGATCGGCCCTGCGTCGTAAGAAAGGAGCTATATGGGTATGCCAAGAAAAAGTGTGTAAAAAGCTATGCAGGTGCTCTAAAAGTGTGTAAAAATGAAGGAAAGATAAACCTGAGGGAAGGAAAATGAGTAACGATCTTGTATTCGTTTTGGCTAGAGTGCAGTTTGGTAACGTTACAAATACAAAATTTGCGCAAGTTAGAGATGCCATTCAGGAGCAGCTTAGAGAGGCCTATCCATTTTTAGACCAAAGGGATGATACCACAACGTTCGAGGTACAGTTCGGACCGGAAGGGCAAAAAGTAAACAAGGTTGAAATACCTAGTATCACGCTGGTCTCTGCCGAACGCAATTGGGGGGTGAGGGTTACTACTAGTGATATATACTTATATACTGATTCGTATGTTAATTTTGAGAGTTTTGAACTTAGATTGATAGCTATTCTAGAGAGGCTTGCTCCGATTTTTCCAATATATTACACCGGATTTATTGGTATGAGGTTTTTAAATAAATTTTCTAATTCTGGTGAGCGAGCCTTTCCACTTGCATTCAAGAGATATGAGTTCTTGCAACCTATGTTAGAATCATATAAGGGTGCTGGTTCAAATTTATCGGCCAAGTATCAAACTGATGCAGGCTGGATGAATCTGAATAGTGGCGTAACTGTGAATGGGTCCAGGTTACCACCAGACCTGGAACAGTTTTCTGTTACGCTAAATAGTAAAAGTGAGATATGTGAAGGCCCTTGGGCTCATCTAGACCTTGACTCTCACAAGCCAGATAAGTCGTTAGTGAAATTCGACAAGGATAGAGTGGTTGGTATATTGTCTTCCTTGAGAGATTGTGCTAATAAATTTTACAGTGGAATTGTGAATACATAAGGAGCCACTATGGAATTTGTTGATTATAAAGAATTTGAACAGAACGATAAAACCTATCTTTCTTTTTCGGAAGTGGATGAAAAAACTGGCTGGAGTACTATTGGCTTTATGAAAGTCATCATGTTTTTGGCTATTGCTAGTTTTTCATTTAACAGTGATGCAACATCAACACTTGATCAGTTTGATGTTGGGAATAAGATTAACGAGCGGGTTAAGTCTAATGAGGTCGTGTATTCAGAAACGGACCTTAAAGGTATTAAATCACCTATTCTTGTTTTAAGTGCTAAATTACAGCGTGAATTTGGGTTTAAAAAAGCACAGTGGGCAAGTGTATTGAATGTTGAGAGAAAAACACTGTACAATTGGGAGGAAAAACCTGATTCAACTCCTCATGCTAAAGTAATGACTAATTTAGAAGTCCTAAAAAAATTTAGTGAAGAGATTGATGATGGGCATGCTCCTTTTATCTCAAAGATGACATTTGGTAAGGGGCGAAAAGATGATTTTACTCAAGCCTTTACAACACAACCTTTGTCTATTGAGTTAATGATTTCAGCTTACGAAAAATATTATACTGAAATAGATGGTTTTTACAAAAGACAACTTCTTTCTTAATGTTTAGTTAAGTGAGTTTTCAATGGAACAAAGTAGAGACGAATTTATAAAAGCTGGTTGGGAAAGGGGGTCCTTTGTTTGCTTATCCCAGAACATAAGGTTGCTTGAGTATATACCCTTAGAACTCAAAGAGTTTTTGATATCAACTGCCGATGTCAATGAAGTCTATTTTGTTCCTGTTTTGTACGATTGTGCATTGATCTCTGAAAACTTTACCCAGGAGCCTTGGGTTAATTTAGTTGTGTGTTGGAAATGCAGCAAAAATGATGGCGATGGCAATTTCAAATATTGCAAAAACCCGCGTAAATACCATTTTCCCTTAAATGTCAAAGGAGAACAGGTTTTTTTTGAAACTAATGCCTTAGCAATAACTCATATGAGACGGGATATTTTTCTGCAATCATCAATAATTCCTGATGTCAAATGGCCAGTTTTCGGTCTTGAGACAATGTTAAATTGGTTAACTGAACGAATTAGACAGCCAGTGTTTCCTGATGAATGGAACGATAGATTAAAAAGCAAGAAAAAGTTGCTTGAAAAATTTTACTCAGATCAGACACTTGTTGATAAATGTGCAGGTGTGTTTTTCCATATAACACCATTTAAACAAATAGATAAAGCTGAACGCTACACCGTGTCAGCACTTATTGTCACCCCATCTCTAGAAAATGGCGCTGAGCACAAGAGGTTTAATAGGGAAATGAAACCTAAACTAGATGCATTGAAGGAACAATTACGTCTAATACTTCAAGGTATTGAAAATGTTGAAGTCAAAACTGTATTGGATTTGCAAGAGGATCAATTTACTCGTAAAGAAGAACGCTTGTATAAGCGGTATCAGCTTGAATTTATGACATATAAATCAGGTGGGGATGACAGCATGGTGTTACCTTCAGATTTACAATTTTCTTTTGTTCAGTATGAGTAACTAATTTTATTTAAATAATTATTAATTAGTAAAAAATGAATAGTAAATATTTAATTGAAAGCCCTGCGCTAACAGGGCTTTCGGGGGGCGGAAAGTGCGCTAACACATTCCGTTGAGTATGGAGGTAATCCAACCACAACACTCTTCTTTGACAGGCGAAGTGTAGTGGTTCTCCCAACAAAGTGCAATCTGTATGGGTTTACAGGTATGCAGGGAAACAGAAGCCATGGCTATGGGAACCTGTCGCAAATGTGGAAGTTCTTGCGAGATCATTTTCCGCTACACCGTATGTGTAGATGGGGTGGTACGTCACGCGAAGAAGGGAAGACCTTTCCCTATTCCTCTTTGCAACTGCTCTTCTAAGAAGGCAGCGTAAATAAAAATCTAAACCCGCTTCGGCGGGTTTATTGTTTCTCAATTAACCATGAGGGTTACCGGACTGGTACATCATCGACCGGGACTACCGCGGCGTGAAGTACGTGAAGGGCAAGCAGGTTGCGCGCTGCGGTAATGCAGTCCCGCAGCCTTTTGCCTAGGCCCTAGTAAGGGCTAATCTTCCTGAAATGTGTTAGAAGAGTTAGGCGGTATAGTGTCATACTGAAAAAGAGCTATAGTAGCAATATACTTCCCCCCGCGATGTGGGGGTTATTGGGTAATGCAAGTGATGCTTTTTGATAAAGCAATCATCTTCCCCCGTTTGCGGGGGTGTATGTAGTTAAAGACCCTCATCTTGAGGGTCTTTTTATGTCACAGTGGAGCATCGCAGCCAAAATCCCGGATGAGCAGGACAAGGTTAAGGTCGAGCTTGCAACTTCTGGCGTTGCATAAAAAGAACATCTGAACATGCCGTTCTTCGCTCAAAAACATAACAATTGGTACCTTCGATGAAAAAAATACCTCTTCTGATTTGTGCTGGACTTATATCAAACATGGCATTTGCTGTTGAAAATGCGGAAGAAACAATACCTGTACGAATAAGCTGTCCTTTCCCGTTATATCCTGTTTCCGCAAAAGCTCTAGGGATTGGCGGCACTGTAAAATACGCTGCCTCAGTTAATGAAAAGGGGGAAGTCACTTCTGTCGAGACAACTGGTGATGAGGTCTTTTTTACAGTAACTAAATCAGCAGTGAGAAAGTGTAAGTTTGAGCCCGGAAAGCCTGGTATTTCTCGGAGTACAATAAACTTTCGACCGTCCAGACCGTAAAAGTCACTTCCTGCGCGAATACTTCATGGAGCGCGTCCGCTACTACCGAGAGCAGAGCATCCAGTTGCCGCGGGCTAGTGACCCGCGTTATATCGAGATGGCCGAACAGAACACCAAAAAATAAACCTTATCAATTCAACCCGCTACGGCGGGTTTTTTCTTCCCATCCTGACATTAAGTTAACAATTTGTGCTCTTAAGATATTGAACATTTCCCGGGTTAGGTGTACTGTTTATTTATACAGTATATCAAGGCCGGGGTTACTATGAGAATTGAAATCACAATCGACCGCAAGAAAGCGCTGCCTGATGGTGCAGAGCCAGCGTTGGAAGCTGAACTTCTGCGGCGGTTAAGCCAAAAATACGAGGACTGCAAATTATCAGTTCGCCGCGCCGGGACAGATGGGCTGAGTGTTTTGGGTGGCATTGACGGCGATAGAGAAACGATAGAAGAGATCCTGCAGGAAACGTGGGAAAGCGCCGACGACTGGTTTTATTAATTTTCAGCGTGGCGATTGACCTAGTTTGCTGAGGGGATTTTGTAGTGGGAAAAAAACAAGAAATGCCGAACACCGGCTATGTAGTAATCAGGTGCGATGATGGGGTTATTGTTGCCCGCCTCAGGTCGTTTCCGGTATGTGAGCGCGCTTTGATGTACCGTCGCGGTGATACAGTTTCGTTTATGCCACTGCATCAAGATGAGATCGTGGGGACTCTCTCGTTATTTGCGCAGATGATAGAAAAGGCGAAGTCTGGAGTTGGTTACCAGCTTCCGCCGGGTTCTGTTACACTCTCGTCATAGGCCTGAACAACCTATACCTGCTGCGCCACGGAGAGAAACCATGGCGCAAACCGTCGTAAAACCAGAATCAAATCAGACCGGCAGTCATACCGACAACGCTGGTCTTTCGTCATTCCAGAAACTGACCCCGCGCCAGCAGGAGGTGTTTGATCTCCTTGTTGCGTTCATCCAAAAACACGGTTACCCGCCGACGGCCAGAGAGCTGTCAGATCTGATTGGCGCTGCGTCTCCGAACGCGGCCGCTGAACACCTTCGCGCATTGCGCAGAAAAGGGGTCATCACCATCGCCCCTAATATGTCCCGCGGTATTTCTATCGTCGGTCATAAAGAGCCCTCGCTCGCCGTGCAGCTGCTGCAGGAAATGGTTGATAACGAGCCAGGAGCGCGCGACAGGGCTATTGAGTTCATTCGACTGTATGAGGCCCAGCTATGAAGAGAAGCTGGTTTCAGCATACAGGTTTGACAGAGTCGCAGGCACTGGAGCTGGTGGCGCGCTACCGGAAGGCGAACTACCAGGTAGAGAAGTGCCTATCCCGTGATTTTGTATCGTGGGAGGTTAGCGTGTTTTTACCCGAGTCAGAAAGGGAGCCCCGCGCCGACAGAACCTTCTTACAGAAAATGTGGAGGGACTGATGCGGGCGTTGCTGAAAGTAGATATTGCCCGACATCTGGGGGTTGTGTTGCTGAAGCCTGGGGGCGAACTGATGTCCCTCTTTGGCAAAGGCCGAGTGCTGGTGGAATTGCCGCCCGAGTATATGGACGCTCTGCCTAGCGGACGGCTGGCTGATGCCAGACAACCGCTGCGGGATGATAAAGAGCTCAAATCCTTTTTCATGAATGAGCGGGTCATTGCAGCTGCCGGGGGAGTCAATGCCCTGGAAGCGTGGCTTGAACGTACGGTTAAGCACTGCCAGTGGCCGCATTCAACGTATCATCATCCCGAGTTGGTAAATTTCAGACATGGTCCCGGGGCGATACGTGCCTGCTGGCATTGTGATAACCATCTTCGCAATCAGACCACGCAAACGCTCGATAATCTTGTTATGTCGAACACTGCTGACTGGATTATTGATACGGCACTGATTTATCTGGGATACAACAAAGAACGTATGCTTTCCCTCGCTGAATTGTGCTGGTGGGCAGTCTGCGAGGGTATTGGCAGCGAAATCACAGAGGAAATGGCCCGACGTTCTCTGAAGTTGAAGAGCGAAGGGTTTCAGTCCGTCTACCGCGAAAGCGATATTATGCCGTCCGTACCATCCACCAGCATTTTGAAGGAGCGGCTGGCTTTAATGCCTCCTGCGCCTACCGCACCACCAGAATTACCCCCGGAGCCTCAGGAACCAATTTTAGGTGTGCTCGTTGACCCGGAAGCCCCTTCAACGTTTTTTGCCAGGCCTAAACGTATTCGCTGGGTATCCCCTGATTTTCTTACGTGGGTAAAAACTCAAGCCTGCATGTGTTGTGGCCAGTCCGCGGATGATGCTCACCATCTTATTGGCTGGGGGCAGGGTGGCGTCGGTACAAAAGCCCACGATATTTTTACGATCCCGCTTTGCCGAAAACATCACCGCCAGCTGCATGAAAATCCACGGGCATTCGAACGCGAATACGGTACCCAGCCGGAGCTGATTATTAAACTGCTGGACCGGGCTTATGCGCTCGGCGTTCTGGCGTAAGGAGAAGAACAAAATGACACCACGTCAACGTCGCCTACACAATGCAGGATTAGAAACCATCGCCGCTGCCCCGCGCAAAAGCTGGCTGGGCAAATGTATGTTATTGAATGGCATTCAGTCATCCTGGATTAAATCGCTTCTTACAACATGGGGGGAAGGGATACGAGGCGGTACATCTCCCCGGATGCCGAGAGAGCACGCTTGCTGGAATGTCCTAAGAGGGGCGCGCTGGTCAGATAAAGCGCTGGAACGTTTTACTGTAGCGCTGACTCAGGCCAGGGCTGAGGGGTATCAGGGGCCACTGGCGCTGAAGCGTGCTCACGCGATTCTATGGCCTCAAATGCCTGTCAGCGTCATTGATACTGCTATGCATAATGACGACGTCGATTTTGTTGAGCAATCTGTGCTGCTGGCATTTGAAACAAACGATCCGGTGTATGTCGTCGGGCTTCACTATTACACCACGCGTAAGAAAATATCAGATATCACCAGGGAGGTTAGGGTTGTCGCGCCGTGGCTCACTGATGGTGAGGCGCGGAAGCGCGTACGCTGGTGTCTGGAGATATTCAGAGCGAAGGTCTTTCTGTCATCCCGTAAACTTTTGGCGGAAGAGGAATAAGAGTTATTTTAGCTATTAGTGCTATTTTTTGGTGTTAGTATTGAAAATGGGCCAGAAATTTAGATAATCCATTCATGCTTGGCAGAGCTGCGCCACTCGGCAGCGGTAAAAGCGACAATTTGACTATAACGAGAACCCCGCCAGCGCGGGGTTTTTGCTTTCCGGCGATACGACAGGGGTATTCGCAAGATGCAATGCATCAGTACCCCTGTCATATCGCCGTGATTCATATTACAAAACTAAATCTTATGGCTGCGTTGCTATAGTTATCTAGTTATCCAATTTCCCTGTAGCAAGGCAGTGTTCAGCCTCACCTCGACTCTTTGCGTTGTCCTGACAAAATTTAGTCACTTCAGGAGAAGCCTCTGGCGCTTCTCGCAAATACCCATAAATCGTGGCCAAACCACTATTTTCGCAAGCTTCCGCATATGCATAGGTTGCCTTCTCCTCGAAGGTGGTTCTTTTCCCCGGATGAGCGTTTCCATCGGCGTTAAACGCTTTGAGCTTTTCTATTGCGTAGTTGCAATCAGCTTGGGTGAGTTGTGCGGCAAAACCCTGAGAGGCAAAAAAGCAAAGAGCTAAGGGAATGGATAAACGTAGATTCATATTAAAACCCGCAAATAAAGAACTGAGTGAAAAATGAGTATTTTTCGTTAGGAAGTTAATTCTTAGCATATTTCCTCAATACCACCTAGCTGGTGGACTTTTAAACCTCAAACACAGCACCCGCTAACTACGCGAGGTGGAGACTATGAAAATGCCTGACAAAATATTTTCGGCGGCCTCGTACTGCACGTCAGGCGGCCTTATCTGTACTGGTTTGGCGCGAACCTACGACTGGTTTCACGGGCTGGACTGGAATTTTATAGCCCTGGCTAGCGGCGTGATAATTGGCGTCGCCACCTACCTGACCAATCTCTACTTCAAGCGCCGCTGGACGAAGATGTATCAACAGTCCCTTGATCGTGGCTATGGCGGTCCACCACCGCAGGATAACTAAGATGACTAACCTGAAGACAAAACTCAGCGCGGCCATGCTGGCGCTTATTGCCGCCGGCGCATCAGCTCCCGTTCTCATGGATCAGTTCCTGAATGAGAAAGAGGGCAACAGCCTGACGTCATACCGTGATGGTTCCGGGATCTGGACGAGTTGCCGCGGTGCTACTCGCATTGATGGTAAGCCCGTAACGCAGGGAATGAAGTTAACCCAGGACAAATGCGACCAGGTAAACGCTATCGAGCGTAACAAGGCTCTGGCGTGGGTAGACAAGAACATCAAGGTTTCGCTGACGGCGCCGCAAAAAGTCGGCATCGCCAGTTTCTGCCCGTACAACATCGGCCCCGGTAAATGTTTTCCCTCGACGTTCTATCAGCGGATCAATGCCGGAGACCGTAAGGGTGCCTGTGAAGCGATCCGTTGGTGGATTAAAGACGGTGGTCGTGACTGCCGGCTGACCAAAGGCCAGAAGAACGGCTGCTACGGTCAAGTTGAACGGCGTGACCAGGAAAGCGCATTGACATGCTGGGGATTGGACCAATGAGCCGCTTAACCGCCATTATCTGCGCAGTGGTTATCCTGCTGGCGTCCTGCGTCATTTCATGGCGCTCTGGCTGGAATTCTCACGCTGACCATATCAACGCTCAGGCAGCTAAGAAGAAAGAGAAAGCCGAAAAAGCTATTCAGCCGGTAGAACAAAAGGCCGCTGCCGCTACAGAAGAGGGCAAGGTCATCTACCGAACCATAACCCGCGACGTGGTGAAATATGTCCAATCTCCGAATCGTACTGTGTGCAGGTTTGACGATGATGCTGTGCAGCTGCGCCAGCGTGCCATCGACGCTGCCAACGCCATCCCCGGATTTGATGAGCCCGCCGTGCAAGGTAAGTGACGCCGGAAAAGACAGCGACGAAGACCTGCAAGCTGATATCGAAACAGCTCAGTGTCTTCGGCAGCTCCGGTTAGATAAATATCGCTGGCAAGCCTACTACCGAGCGGTAAGCCAGTCGCAGGAATAATACACAAAGTGTATGAATTGATATCTGATACCTCTACTAAATCTATGGAAATGATGCTAAATAGATATTGATGTTTAATCTTTTCAGTTTCTAAGGAGAATCAAATGACACTAGAGGAAATGCTAGAACAGCTACAACCTGGTCAAGATTTAGAATTAAAGTTTACGCCACATACAGCAACAATTTTGCGTGCCATGGCTGATCGAATTGAATCAGGAAAAGAGGTCGCATTAGAAAGTAAGTTGTTTATGAGTGTTGATTATCCCGGCGTGGTTCAATACAGCTTTATTTTTAAAGGCTGACTCATAAATCACCATGTGAATATGTGACATAGCTCTCAAAAGGCCACCTTCGGGTGGCTTTTTTAATGGCTTTAACCAATGGTGGGTAAACATGGCAACTCTGAAGGATCTTTCCCGCCAGTTAACGCAGTTGCAGAAACAAATACCCTTCGCCACTGCTCAGGCTATGACAACGGTCGTGCGAGAAATTGCCACAGCGCAAAAAGTAGCGCTGGGTCGAAAGCTGGAATCGCCGACGCCGTTCACGGTTAATGCAGTGGGCTCATTGGGGGCCAGAAAGAACAACCTCCGAGCGAAGGTTTATGTGCGTGATATCGCCGCCGAGTATCTGGAGCCGTTCGAGTTTGGTGGTGAGCATAAGCTGAACAGCCAGGCGCTACTCAACCCGAAGAACATCAAACTGAACAAGTACGGCAACATGCCGCGCAATAAGCTTTCACAGATGAAAGCGAAGCCAAATGTGTTCGTCGGTGAGGTGAATGGCGTCAACGCTGTCTGGCAGCGCAGGAAGCCGAAGAAGGCGAAGAAGAAACGGGCAAAACGTTCAGCGAATGGTACGCGCAGGCCGAAGCCGAAACAGCGCTCTCCTAAGCTGCTGGTGAGGTTTGGTGATGCTCTGCCCGTAACGCCGGTACTTGGGTACATGGACCGCTCACGAACTATGGCGGAAGCATTGATGCCCGGCGCGCTGAGCCGTGCCATCGCTGACGCGATCCGGACGGCGAGGTGACCCCTCCCCTGGGGTTTGGGTCCTTCCTGAGACTTTTGTAAGGCACGGGCATTGCGCGCCGCGGTGTTTTTGTAGCTACAACTTTTTATTTTGTGTCCCATGTCCCACCTCAAAGGATCGCCAGCCACGCCAGAGCCAGCACGGATTATTCCATTTATTCCAGTGGGACATTCGTGTGGGACATTGCAAAAATGTCCCAGGTAAATGTCCCAACTACAAAATGTCCCAGGTGATGTCCCATGACCACGATGAATCAGAGCCAGTATGCGCAGCACTCGGGTGTCGATCGCAAAACAATTGGGCGCTGGATTAAAGCCGGCCGTTTCATTGTGATGGACGGTGACCTGATTGATGTTGAGGCGAGCGATGCAGCGCTGAAGAAAAATCGCGACGGAAAGGATCCGCGTGCATCGAACGCGAAGAAAAAGAAAACGCCGGCGGTTATTGATGATGGCGATGACGAAATTGAAGACACCGCCAGAAAAATCATCCTCACCGAAGGTGCTGATCTCACCCGGGAGGAAGCCGCGCGGGTGCGCGAAAACTATATGGCTCTGCTGGCCAAACTACAGTATGAAAAAGACAGTGGCCAGACGATTGAACTGGTCGCCGCCGAGGAGATTCTTTTCAACGCCTTTCGCCAACAGCGTGATGCCTGGATGAACTGGCCTTCCCGGGTGGCGCCACTTATGGCTGCTGATCTGGATGTGCCGGCGGACAGGATGACAGAGGTGCTGATCGAACATGTCCACAAACATATCTCAGTCCTCGGAGAGCCAGAATTTAACTCAGCTGAAGATTGAACGACTTCAACTGAGTGTCAGAAAAGGATGGACACCGCCGCCGCGTATCAGCGTGCCGCAATGGGCGGATGACTACAGGAAGCTGGCGAAGGAGGCCGGGAGCACATCAGGGAACTGGGAGACTTCGACCGTAGAGATTGCACGCGGGCCGATGCTGGCGGCGACTGAATCCGGCGTGCATGTCGTCACGGTGATGTGCTGCACACAGCTGATGAAAACGGCATTGCTGGAAAACCTGTTTGGCTATTTCGCTCACCTCGACCCATGTCCGATTTTGCTCCTTCAGCCGAAAGAAGAGGCGGCAGAGCAGTTTTCAAAAGAGCGTATCAGCCCGCTGGTGCGGGTGACGCCGGTTCTACGGAAAATCATCGGCGATTCAAAACAGAAGAGTTCGAAAGAAACCATCCTCTATAAGGCGTTTACGGGCGGATTTCTGGCGCTGGCTGGCGCCGGTAGCCCGGACAACCTGGCACGCCGACCTATCCGTGTTCTACTGGCGGATGAGGTGGATAAATACCCGATTACCCGCGAGGGCGATCCGATCACCCTCGCGGAGGAACGAACCGCAACGTTTGGCCTGACCTGGCTCTCTGTCCGCGCCTGTTCGCCGACCGTTGAGGACGAAAGCCGGATTGCAGATAGCTATGCTGAATCTGACCAGCGCCGGGCCTCTGTGATTTGTCCGCACTGCGGGCATCGGCAGTTTCTGGATTTTTTCAAACACGTTCAGTGGCCGAAAGAGGGTGATAAACACCTGACGAAATCAGCCATGATCCACTGTGAATGCTGCGGCGCAGGATGGTCTGAAGGTGAAAGACTCCGGGCGTTACAAACCATTCGCTGGCACCAGACCCGGCCGTTTGAGTGCTGTGGTGCGCGACATTCCCCGTTGCTTGAGTACGATCTCGCCTGGCGGGCGAATGACGAAAATAGTGTGGCTGCTGTCTGGAAATGGTCTGAATCACCACGGCATGCGGTCTACCGGGCAATTTGTCCGGATTGCGGCAAAGAGGCTGTCGATAACCACCACGCCGGTTATCAGGCCTCCAAACTGTTCAGCCCCTGGCAGAAAGATAAACCGTCGGATATCGCGGGAAAATATATCAAGGCGAAGGGGGATCCGGATAAAGAGCAAGCCTGGTGGAACACACAAATGGGATTGCCACACAGACCCAACCACGGCAAGCAGCTGCCGGTTGATATTCTGCTGGCGCGTCGTGAAGTATTCCCGGCCATCGTTCCTGATGGCGTGGCTTTGTTAACTGCAGGCGTAGATACCCAGGATGATCGTTTCGAAATCACGATCACCGGTTGGGGAAGGGATGAGGAGTCATGGTCGGTTTCCCACGATGTGATTTATGGCGATCTGGAAACGGATGAGCCCTGGAAACGACTCGATGCGTACCTGAAACAGATCTGGCGCCGGGGTGATGGTCGTGGACTAAACATCATGGCGACATGCATGGACTCCGGCGGCCACCACACGCAAAAGGTTTACGAATTTGCTAAGGAACGTTTAGGGCGTCGTGTATGGGCGATCAAAGGTGAGTCTGCTCAGAGCGGCAGGCGTAACCCGGTCTGGCCGACAAAGCGCCCGACATCGAAAAGCAAAGCCACTTTCCGGCCAATTATCATCGGTGTGAACTCTGCCAAGGATGTGGTGCGCGGTCGCCTCCACCTGGACCCTCCTGCGCCGGGCGCAGCTTCGGCGGGTTATATGCATTTCCCGGATGACCGTGATCTGGGGTATTTCAACCAGCTGCTGGCCGAACGTCTTGTTTACAAAGTGACTGCCGGCCAGCGCTTCAGTGTCTGGGAACAGATACCTGGGCGGGCGAACGAAGCGCTCGACTGCCTCGTTTATAGCTATGCTGCGTTATGCGGGCTCAAACATATGGGATTAAAACTCAACGTTCGAGCCGCCAACCTCGAAGCCAACCCTGAAAAATTCCTGCCGGCACCTGCCGTACCAGAAGAAAAAATCAGCTACGAGTTACCCGGCGCGGTTATTGAAGAACCGGCGCCCGTTAAGCGTAAGCAAATTTCTAAACTCCTGCCGCAATAAGGAAAACCATGTTCAACCGGAATACCAGTCTGCTGGCTGGCTCGATGACTGATGAGCAGCTCAGGGACGCCCTGCAGAAAGCTCAGCAGGCATACATTGATTTAACAACCGGGAGTCGCGGTGTTTCATTTTCCTATTCGCAGGGAGACGGGACACGGTCGGTGTCTTATCAGCAAAGTTCTCTGGCTGACCTGCTGGCGCTGATTCAGTTACTGCAGGCGCAACTGGGGATCGTCGCGAGACCGCGGAAGCCAGTGAGGTTTCGATTCTGATGAATAAAGTGCAAATTCTTGGCCCGGATGGTACTCCGTATCGCGCACCGCGGCCCAGCATGCTGACGGGCGGCAGTCGGGTACCTTATGACGCCGCCGATTCGTTTAGTGATCAGCTTGCGAACTGGCAGCCAGCGTTATGGTCGCCAGACAACGAAATCAACATCTATCGCGATCGCATTGTTTCCCGCGCCCGTGACCTGGTCCGTAACGACGGGTGGGCGAACGGCGCGGTAACCCGCCTTCTGGATAATGCCGTCGGCGCCAATTTCCGGCCCATTATGAAACCCGATTACCGTGTGCTGCGTATGGTCACAGGTAACAAAGCCTTCGATTCGACATGGGCGGAAGAGTATGGCAAGGCGCTTGAAGCGCACTGGCGCACCTGGGCGTATGACACCGGGCGGTACTGCGATGTTGAACGTAAGATAACGGTTCCTCAGATGTTGCGTCTGGCCTTCCGCCACAAACTTATTGACGGGGATGCGTTGATGGTCCTCCAGTATCGCCCGGATCGGTTAGGGCGCGGCAGGGGGCGATACGCCACAACAATTCAGGTTGTCGATCCGGACAGACTCAGTAACCCGCAGCAGAATTTTGATATGCCGAATATTCGCGGTGGCGTGGAGATTGATGATGACGGCGCGCCGATTGCTTATCACATCCGCGAGGCGCATATCGGTGACTGGTGGAGCGGCGCCAAAACCATGACATGGCGGCGTATACCTCGCGAAACCTCCTGGGGGCGTCCGCATGTCGTCCATGATTTCGACCATGAGCGGGGTGCTCAACACCGGGGCAATGGCATCCTGACGCCGGTCATTCAGCGTCTGAAAATGCTGGTGAAATATGACCAGAGCGAACTGGAGGCCGCCATTCTGAATGCCATTTTCGCTGCCTATATCGAGTCACCGTACGATTCCGAAATGGTTCAGGCTGCGATGGGGGAAAACTTCGATGACACCAGTTTGGGTGCCTATCAGGATGGCCGTGTGGAATTTCACAATGACCGCCGGCTGACTCTGCAAAATGGCGCCCGGATGCCAATTCTTTACCCTGGTGAAAAAATCACAACGGTTAACGCCGCCCGGCCGTACAGCAACTTTGAGGTGTTCGAATCGGCCGTGCTGCGTAACTTCTCATCCGGTACCGGGCTTTCTCCGCAGCAGGTCACTCAGGACTGGTCTGATGTTAACTACAGCTCCGCGCGATCTTCATTGCTGGAAGCGTGGAAGACACTGACCCGACGTCGTGATGATTTTTCAATGGGTACCGCGCAGCCTGTGCTGACTGCATTTGCAGAGGAAGTTCATGATAACGAGGACCTGCCTTTGCCATCGGGAGCTCCCGACTTTGTAGAGGCACGTGCTGCCTATTCCCGTGCGCGCTGGATGGGGCCAGGCCGTGGCTGGGTGGATCCGGTTGCAGAGAAAAAAGGCGCGATTCTTGGTCTGGATGCGGGTCTTTCCACACTCGAAATTGAAGTGGGGGAAAACGTCGGCGAGGACTGGGAAGAAGTGCTGGACCAACGACAGCTGGAAATTGAGTCCTGCCTGAAACGCGGGCTTCCATTACCCAGCTGGGCGCAGGCGGACAAGTTCGCCAGCGAAACAATCAAAGATCCGGAGGAAAAGTGAATCTACCTCATCTGGCGCAGCGGCTGTTTAATACGCCGCTGGCCCTTCATCCGAATAAAGCCGAGGTCATCATGGCCGCGGTCATGGACCGGTTTGGTATCAGCAGAATCGAATCCTCTCTGGCGATGGAAGACGATGACTGGTACGGCTACGACGACAAACGTGGCCGGGAGTCAAAGCGAGACCCCGGATATGACAACGTGGCCGGGGTAGCCGTGATCCCCATCTGCGGTACGCTGGTTCAAAAACTGGGAAGTCTGCGACCATATAGCGGCATGACCGGTTATGACGGCATCCGCCAGTCATTTCTGACCGCGCTGGCGGACCCGGAAGTTAACGGTATCTGCCTTGATATTGATTCGCCCGGCGGTGAAGTGGCAGGGTGTTTTGATCTCGTGGATGAAATTTATAACGCCCGGGGCGCGAAACCTATCCATGCCATTCTGACCGAAAATGCGTATTCCGCGGCGTATGCGATTGCCAGTGCTGCTGACCGTATTTCCGTTCCCCGGACCGGCGGTGTGGGTTCCGTCGGTGTTATCACCATGCACCTGGACTGGACGCAGCGAATTAAAGACGACGGTCTGAAAGTGACGATCATTACCTTCGGAAGCCGTAAAGCAGAAGGTTCGCCATTACGCGAACTCTCTGAAGAAGCGTTCAATGCCATCCAGCAGGACATTAACGCAATGGGGGAATTGTTTGTGAATACCGTCGCCAGAAATCGGGGGATTAGCGCGAAGGTGATTAAAGGTACTCAGGCCGCCTGTTTTATGGCTGCTGATGGTGTGGAGCTTGGACTGGCTGATGAGGTATGCCCTCCTGATGCTGCGTTCAGGCGTTTACTTGAAAAAACAGGAGCCTGAAATGGCAAAGAAACCGTTTAGTTTTGCCCACCTTATTGGACTTGGCGCGTCGGCTTCCGAAGAGGAAGACGATAAAAAATCCCAAAAGGCGAAATCCCGTCGTGCTGAAGACGATGAGCGTGATGATGACGCTGAAGACGATGAGCGTGACGACGACGCCGAAGAAGACGAGCGCGATGATGATGCGGAAGATGACGATGACGATCCGGATGCTTCCGAAGAGGATGATTCCGACGATGACGATGACCGCAAAGAAGGCAAAGTGGCTAAAAGTGCCCGCATTGCTGAGCGTAAACGTTGCGCTCGCATCTTCGGCAGTAAGCATGCTGCTGCAAACCCATCACTGGCCGCCTCGCTCGCATTCAATACCGGGATGAGCGCTGCCGCCGCTATCGACGTTCTGGCATCTACCGCGCCAGCGTCGCAACCGCAGGCGACACGTAAGCGCTCTCTCGATCAGCGCATGCAGGAAAGCCATGATGTCCGGCTTGGGCTGGATGGGGATAAACCATCTGGCGGTAAAGCGACACTGGTGAACAAAATGACCAGTCTCTACAACTCCACCAAAGGAGAGAAATAATGGATCAGTATGGTCAGAATCAGTTTGCTCCGGGTATGAAAAGTGCCTTGTTTATGCCGGACCAGCTCATCGCCGGTACGCTTCAGGTAGTTACCGATACCGGCATTATCACCGGTGGGACCTATAAGCGCGGAACGGTGCTGGGAGTGGTCACCGCCAGCGGAAAATACACTGCTTGTGTGAAAACGGCTGAAGATGGCAGTGAAACGCCTGTGGCAATTCTTGTTGATAATGTCGATGCCGCGTCAGCCGATCAGAATGGCGGACTCTATCTGATGGGCGAGTTCAACCAGAACCATATCATTATTGATGCATCATGGACTCTGGCGGCAATGAAAACGGCGCTGCGCCCGCTGGCTATTTTCCTGAAAGACAGCACTCAGGCCCCTGTAGTCGCTTCCTGATTTAACCCTCTTACCTCTGACCCAATGCTTTAACCGGCAGGGGCTGACTCATTCCAATTTTTGCCAGCGTGCAGTTGGCATTATCAAGAGACTGAATATGGAAAATATTTATGATACCAGCGTACTGGTACAGGTCGTTCCTAACCTGAAAACCAGTCAGAACTGGCTACTCGATCGCTTCTTCCCGAATGTCGTGACCTACGAGACTGAAGAAGTGGCGATTGATGTTGATGTCGGTCTGCGTCGTATGGCGCCGTTTGTCTCTCCGCTGGTGGAGGGCAAGCTGGTCGAGTCCCGTAAATACCAGACCAATACCTTCAAACCTGCGTACATCAAAGACAAGCGCGCCCCTGATCTGCGTAAACCTATTCGTCGTCAGATTGGCGAGCGAATTGGTGGCGAATACACCGCCGCCGAACGTGAAATGTTAAATCTTCAGTTTGAAATGACTGACCAGATCGACATGATCAATCGTCGTCTGGAGTGGATGGCGGCCAGCGCGCTGGTGTCCGGGACAGTCACGGTCACCGGGGAGGGTTACGAAACCAAAGTGGTGGACTTTGGTCGCGCTTCTGACCTGACCATCACCCTGAGCGGTTCGGATAAATGGCCGCTGACCGTTGCCGCCGGTGCGACCAATACCCAACCGTCAGATGATATTGAAGACTGGCAGACCACTTTCCTGAAAGAATCCGGTTCTGTCGCCACTGACCTGGTCTTCACGAATAAGTCGTGGCGTGCATTCCGCCTAGATACCACCATCAAGGATAATGCCATCAACTTCCCGGCGCTGAGCCCATTTGGTAACCAGATTAATGCGGGTCCGCAGGTGATGAAGGGGGCTATCTATAAAGGGCGTTGGGGTAATTTTGACCTCTGGTTATATAACGACTGGTACATTGACCCGCTGGACAACGTTGAGAAGCCGATGATCCCTGATGGTGCCGTCATCATGAGCGGTGCGGACCTGATGGGTACCCGCGCCTTTGGCGTCATTCTGGATCCGGCATTCAACTACGGCCCGCTGGCCTATGCACCCAAGTCATGGGTGAAAGAAGACCCGGCACAACGCCTTATCCTGATGCAATCCTCTCCGCTGGTTATTCCGAGCCGGGTAAACGCTTCCCTCTGCGCAACGGTGGTCTGATATGGCTAAAACAACCAAAACCGGGTCGGTGGATGACCTGAATGCGGAAGGCACTGGCGAAGACGACCTTAACGTTGATGACCTGAATGCAGGCGAAAGCGTCGCAGGTAATCAGCAGCAAGGCGATAAGGGCGGTGCCGATTCATCCGGTGATGATGGTGCTGAGGATGATGCGGACGAAGAAGCCGCAGCTCCTGAATTTGTGGTTCTGAAGGGGAACTGCATTCGCCATGACGGAGGGATTTACCGCGAAAATGTGCGTATCCCGGTATCCGGTAAGGATGCTGAGCGCCTGCTGGCTGCTGGTGTGATTGCCGATGTTCAGGTTCTGCGTCAGCGCATACTCTCTGCGGCGCCTGCCGTGAGCATCACTACGGAGTAAGCATATGGGAGTGGACTGGGATTTACACCTTTTGAGTCCGCTTCATGGCGTCTTCGGCGATGAACACGAGTACCGCCCTAAAAGCGGTGCTCCGTTCACGATTAACGGCATTTTTGACCGTGGCTATGCCCAGGCTGCTGAAAACCTTGACGGGGATTCAGTGATTAACACTTCCAGCCCGATGCTGGGTGTGCGTGATGCCGAGTTCAGGAAACTTGGTAAGCCGCAGCCCGAAGTATCTGACCGGGTGTTTATTAAAACAGTGGGCGGCCACGTCATTAATCAGTTATTCGCGGTGTCCAATGTCGAGCCGGACAGTCATGGCGGATCCCGCCTTGTTCTCAATGTGGTGAAAGAACGATGAATGCAGCAGCTATTCGTAAAATGGTGGTGACGGCGTTGGTCGGTCACACCGATGCCGGCGACCGCGTTTATTCTCCGCGGGACTGGCCAACCTCGGCGGCACTTTATCCAGCGCTGCTGGTGCAGACCCCGTTTGACCATAAAAAGGCGCAGGGCCGGAATACGCCGGCGTTTACCACGGTGACCACTGTTCGCATTACTGGCCGAGTCCAGGAATATGACGGGGAAACCGATGATGACGGCGCCATGCGGGCCGAAACTGCGCTGGAGGACCTGCGCGAGCAGGTAGAAAGGGCGGTGATCAACAGCTACGAGCTCACCCGTAAAATCCAGAAGTACGCGGAAATCCGTTCGACGATTGACGTTGACGGCGAGGGGGAGGCTCATCTGGGCCAGCTGCTGTTTGAGATCGACATCGAACATTATCAGGGGCCGGAAGATTTTTATCCCATCGACCCACCGCCGTTGGAGGGGAGTGATATCACCATCGAAATGCCTGACGGCACGCAGCGGCCTGGCATCAGTATTAACCTGCAGGAGTAACCATGTTTGTAAAACCAAAAGACGGGCTTAGCGTTCGCTGCCCCGTCCGGGGTGAGCCATTGCCTGTAGAAGGTGCGGTTGTCCCGGATAATACGTTCTGGCGCCGCCGGCTGAAGGATGGCGATGTCAGCCTGGTGCTGGAAAAAGGTGTGAAAAACACCGTTAAAAAAGAGGACGCTTAAATGACCGTTCCGTTTTCACGAGTTCCTGGAAATCTCCGGACGCCATTGTTTTATGTTGAGTTTGATAACTCGATGGCCAATACCGCGACAGTGACGCAACGAACCTTGCTGATTGGCCAGATGCTGGCTGCTGGTTCGGCGCAGGTCAATATCCCCGTCAAAGTCTCTTCGGCGAATGGTGTAGGGGATCTGACTGGTAAGGGGTCACAACTGCATGGCATGATGACCGCCTATCAGAAGAATGACACGGCCGCTGAAATCTGGATCCTGCCGCTGGCAGACGATACAGAATCAATGACGGCGGCGAAGGGGAGTATCAAGGTTGCGTCACAGGCGTCTGAGACGGGCGTAATCTCTCTTTACCTCGCCGGGACCCGCGTGCAACTCACCGTGCTGGCAACTGATACGCCGGCGCAAATTGCGACGGCACTGGTGGCCGCTATCGCCCGTAAAACGGACCTCCCGGTTACAGCAGCCGTTAAATCGGATGCGACCGATACGGTAGAGTTGACGGCAAAAAATGCGGGCCTCCTGGGTAACGGGATGGATATTCGCCTTAACTACCTGGGGACGCAGGGCGGTGAATCGACGCCGGCGGGTCTCACCCTGACCATCACGGCGATGGCGGGCGGCGCTGGCGCGCCTGACTTTGTCGATGCGCTGGGCAACCTGCAGGATAAGACGTTTGATTTCATCATCAACCCCTACGACGATACCGCCTCTCTCGATGCGATGAGGGCGTTTCTGAACGATGCTTCCGGCCGCTGGGCATGGGATAAGCAGCTGTATGGTCACGCTTTCGGCACGACGTCGGGAACCTACGCCGAGCTGGGTACGAAAGGCGAGACCCGAAATAACCAGCATGAAACGCTGCTGGGCGTCTATCGCTCGCCAACGCCTCGTTATATCTGGTCTGCTGCAATCGTCGGGGCTATTGCCCCGAGCCTGCGGAACGATCCTGGCCGCCCGCTGCAGAGCCTGCCGGTTTATGGCGTACTGGCGCCCGCTCTGCAGGACCGTTTCGAGCTCACTGAGCGTAACAACCTGCTGTACAGCGGTATTTCAACGTACACCGTCGCCGACGACGGGACGGTCAACGTGGAAAATATCATCACCACCTACCAGAAAAACAGCTACGGCGATGAAGACGACAGCTATCTGCAGGTGGAGACGTTGTTCAGCCTGATGTTCGTGACCCGCTATCTCCGCACGGCGGTGACCAGCAAGTTCGGGCGCATGAAACTGGCTGCCGATGGTACCCGATTTGCACCCGGTCAGCCCATTGTGACACCCAATATCATCAAAGCAGACCAGATCGCGGAATACCAGACACTGGTGTTTAACGGGTATGCACAGGATGCCGACGCGTTCGCGAAAAATATCATAGTTGAACAAAATGCGTCCAATCCGAACCGCGTTGACGTCCTGTGGCCGGGAACGCTCATCAATCAGCTGCGTATTTTTGCGCTGCTTAACCAGTTCCGCCTGCAGGCGCAGTCAACAGATACAGGAGCATAACTCATGGCTGATACCTCTAACCGCCTGGCCGGTACCGCCTATGTCACCGTGGACGGTATATCGGTGATGGTGGAAGGTTCCTTTAAATACCAGCCGTCCACTGTTAACCGCTCGACGCTGACAGGTATGGATGGTGTGCATGGTTATAAGGAAAAACCGGTTGCCGGGTATATCTCAGCTCGCCTGCGTGACAGCGGCGGCACCAGTGTCCGGGGGTTTAACGGGCAGACCAACGTTAACGTGATCGCCGAGCTGGCGAACGGGAAAACGATTATTGGTCGCGCGCTCTGGACGGTCAACGTTCAGGAAGTTGAAAGCGAAGATGCAGTGTTCGATGTTCGCTGGGAAGGCCGCGACGTGACGGAGAATTAATCTATGGCTGAATTAGAACGTACGAAGATCATTATTCTGACCGTCCCCCTGGACGATGCCGCGCAAAAAATACGTTATGAGCAGCTGGAGCTGAAGGCCCCTACACTGACTCAGGTTGAGAAGTTCTACGAAAAACAGGAATCCTCTACCTCGATTGCTGCAATGCGCTTGCTGATCGCCCTGGTGACAGACACCCGGGAAAGCGTGCTGGCGCCGATGGACTATGTGGATTTCTGCAAATGTAAGGAGTATCTGCTCGGTTTTTTGAACTGGAAGCCCTGACGGCGTGGCAGGAGCTGGCGGCGGACGTCACCTTCTATTTCGGGTGGAGCGACGAACGGGCGTGGGGTATGACCCAGAAACGGCTGCTCTGGTGGGTGGTGCAGGCCAAACGAATTAATAAACTGAAGTCCGGAGATCAGGACGATGAGTAATGCATTCGATTTCGAGCTGATTGCGGACGACAGGGTCAGCGCCACCATTGATGAAATCAACGAGGCCATTAAAAACCTGCTCCCTCAACTGGATAAGACGCAGGAAAAGCTTAACCTCGGCGGTGATGAGACGGTTGATAGCCTGGATGATGTCGGCGGCCGGCTGGATAAAATGGCCCGTAGCGCACGGGATAACGTCCAGTTCATCGGCGATATCATTCCTCCACTGAAGATCGTCGGCGAGCTGGCAGGTAAAATGGCAACCTTTGGTGCGGCCGGCGTTGTCGGATACGGCATAAAAAAGGTCGCCGACGGTTTCAGGGAAGCGGCTAAGGAGGCGTACAACCTCGATACTCAGGCGCAGAACACGGCCATGAGTGTTCAGGATTTTACGCGCCTGGCAGGCGCGATGCGTATTCTGGGGGCAGATAGTGAAAGTGCGGCCTCATCAATTGAGGGAGTTTTTAAAGCATTCAATGAGGCCGCCAGCGGTAAGAATGCGGGTGTTATGGCTGCTATGGCACAAATTGGCGCGCAGATCGAAAAGAACAGCGACGGCTCAGTGAATACCCTCAAAACACTGGAGTCGATTGCTAAAATTTTTCCGACCCTGCGACCTGACCAGCAAAAATCGTTCGCGGATGCTATGGGTCTGACGCCAGAGCTTCTGACACTGATGCGTGAAGGCGCGAATTATAAAAAACTCCTGGCGAAAGCCGATGAGTTTGGTCTGACTGTTGATCCAGGTCTGAATAAACAGCTTTCAGATGTCAACGTGACGATGAATGAACTGGGTGCTGCCTGGGATGGTTTAATCAATAAGTCAGAAAAAAAGGTTCTGAAATTTGTTATGTCCGACGGCTCCGTAAAAAATGGACTGGAGGGTATCACGGATTTGCTGACCAACGGTGATTTAACTGCCTTATCTCACGCAGCCGGCTTTATCAACACTGATGAAGCCGAAAAGCTACGCCGCATCCAGGGAAATAAAGACCTTTATAATAAACTCACTCGCCGGGAGCGTGGGGCGGTCGATGCGGGTTTTATGACCGACGCCGTCCGTAAACGCTATGATGCAGAATATGGCGCGACGGATGCGGCAGAGCGTCTGCGTGGTGATATGTCAGTGATTGCTCCGCAAAAAGCCTCCGGCAATGAAAAAATCCCTTATCGCCAGAACGACAATACCAGCCGGTATGACGATCTCCTCAGTGAGGCAGGCAGAAAGTATGGCGTGGATCCGCGTCTGTTGAAAGCCATCATGAAGCAGGAATCTAAGGGTGATCCCTATGCCATTAGCCGAGCCGGGGCCCGCGGGCTTATGCAGATTATACCGTCTAATTTTAAGTCTACAGGCATTTCAGACTGGACCGATCCTCGTCAGAACATCTTCGCTGGCGCGCAGATTATGGCGGAAAACATGCGAAACGCGGGTGGCAACATCCCGTTAGCGTTGCGCTACTACAATGGTGGTTATGACCGGCGTCGTTGGGGGCGGGAGAATGCAGCGTATCCTGGTGCGGTTTTAGGGTATTACCAGGACATTATCAGCGGCGATACTGGTGGAAACCCATCAGGAATTAATCAGGAGAAACCTGGTAGCATTGTTCAGCCCACGGCGGGCGCGGGTTCTGTATCCGTTAATGATTTAACCAAATCGTTCAAAAGCGCTATGGAAGATAACAAGCTGAAACTCGAAATAACCACGGTTAATGAAAAAGGGGACCGGAAAGTGTTTGAAACACAAAACGGCGGACGCATAACACTCCCGATGAGTTATTAGAAAATCCTCGCATAGTTGCAAACAGACCGCCTTCAGCAAGGCGGTTTTTTTATACCCGGAGTTTATATGCCAATTATTCAGGATGCGATTTCTTCGCTGATGGGGGGCGATGCCAGTGACGACTGGTTGAGCAAGCTGCAACCTTCCAGTTTCCGGGGTGTTCCGTTTGCCGTTATCGCCGAGGAAGGCAGTCACGGTCGCCGCCAGGCGGTGCACGAATACCCTTATCGTGATACCGCCTGGATAGAGGACATGGGGCGCGGTGTCCGGCGGATTGTTATTCGTGGCTTCCTCATTCAGGACAGCCAGATGTATGGCGGTGGGGATGTTATTACCCAGCGTCAGGCGCTTATCTCTGCATGTGAAGATAAGGGCGCCGGTACGTTGATTCATCCTACCCTGGGTGAAATGACGGTGGCTATACCCGAAAATGGACTGCGCTTATCCGGTTCGGCAGATGCCGGACGGGTATTTGAATTTACGCTGATGGCTATCGAGTCCGGACTGAAAGTGTTTGCAGTTACCGGCAGCAGTGCGGCAGGTAAAACCGTTCGGACTAATTACCTCAAACTGGTCAGCACGACGGTGCTCAGTACGATCGCGCGGATTAAAGGCGAAATCCGCGGGATGACGCAGGCCATCAAAACCATAAAGAACACAATCGGCTTCTGGATCAACATGGTGGACAGCACCATCAACGAGGTGACGAACGTCAGTAACGTTCTGAAATCCACGTTCGGGAATCAGCGGTACGGTCGTTACAGCAAAGGGACCGTAGGTGGCTCGTCATCCGGGGTGACCGGTAGCAGTTCAGCCGATGATACCGATGATTTTGAATCACTGTCTGAGCAGGTATCTGCCAGCGCCATCATGGACCGCCAGGGGATTTTTGACACCGTCAGTGGTTTGAATAGCTCAGCCACGGTGGATGATTTTGTACAGCGTACCGCCGACGTTATTAACGCGATCCTCAACTGCACCGGAGGTGTTAATGAGCGTATAACCGCGCTGGGAAAGCTGGCCAGCGCCACCAGTTCAGAATATCAGCAGTCGTCAGCAGGGGCGGATATAGCGGAAAGCGTCAATGTTCTCATCATTGTTCTGTGCAGCGCAGCAATGGCGGCCGCTGCCGCCGAATCAAACCCGACGAGTCGTAACGAGGCAGAGCAGATAATCCGCCGGGTCTCTGATCAGCTGGATGCAGCCCTGCTGGCGACAGGCGACCGCGCTGACGATGAACTCTACAGTTCATTATTGCTGGTCAGATCTTCATTTCTTGACACCATGTCGGCGCTTTCAGCCAGTTTAAGCGAGCTCATGCAGTTCAATTCTGCGCAACCACTCCCCGCGCTGGCACTGGCTAATCGGTTATATCAGGATGTCGGGCGCGCTGATGAGCTGATTCAGGAGTCAGACGTACCGCATCCGGCCTTTATGCCTGTTTCGATGAGGGTGTTACGACAATGAGCGATGATCAGGATGTAGTAACGCTGACAGTCGGTGACAAAAAAATAGAGGGCTGGGATTCAGTCCGCGTGACGCGCTCCATTGAGCGTTTCCCGTCCGATTTTAGCCTCGGACTCCTGGATTATTACCCTGGCACCCAGGATCGCCAACTGGTGCAGGAAGGCGCGCCCTGCGAGGTCCACTTTGGTGAGGACCCGGTGATAACGGGTTATGTTGACAGCTGGGAGCCGGCGATAACGCGTGCCAGACATGAGGTTCAGGCGAACGGACGCAGCAAATGTCAGGATCTGGTGGACTGTTCTGCAGAGTGGCCGAACAACGTTATCAACGGAAGTGATGCGCTTAGCATCGCTTCCCGGCTGGCTTCATGGTACGGCATTAAAGTTTCATCCGATGTTGATGATTTGGTGGAGGTACCCCAGTTCACGATTAACTGGGGGGAATCGCCACAGGAGATCATCGAGCGAGTATCCCGGTGGTCGGCGCTGCTCTATTACGATCTGCCCGACGGTAACCTGCTGCTTACCCGCGTAGGCACACGGCGGGCGGCCAGTGGGGTGGCAGAAGGTGAGAACGTCGAGCAGGCGTACTACCGCGCTGATATGTCGGAACGGTTCTCTGATTATGTCGGCGTCTCAATGAGCGTTTCTCCGATCGCCGGTTTTTCTCCGGATACTGCCTATGATTCGGTGACGCTGGCGACCGCTCGTGACCCTGAAGCAGCGGAGATGCGCTACCGTAAACGCATCATTATCGTTGAAAGCACGCTGATGGCGTCGAAGCAGGCGCAGCGCGCGATCGACTGGGAGATGAACCGCCGGTACGGCCGCTCGAAGCAGATAAGCGTCACGGTAGACAGCTGGCGGGATAAGGCGGGGAAATTGTGGGAACCAAATACGCTGATCCCGGTGAATCTCCCCACGCTCAGGCTGCCGAACACTGAATTACTGATAGCGGAAGTCACGTTTATGCGGGACAGCGATGGCACGCATGCCCGGTTGACGTTGATGCCGAAAGAGGCCTTTGCGGTGCAACCCTATGCGTTTTACCAGCAGATAGCAGGATTCAACTCATGAGTTTTTTTCGATTTTTCGCAAATATGCTGGGAGTGGGGCGAGTTACTGCGATGAAGGACGGCGGTGGAACCCAGTCCGTGCAGTATCAGACTCCGCTCGAGGTCGCCAACGCCCACAGGCTTGCGGAGTTTGGGTTTTCCTCCGGGCTGCCCGTTGGGACAGATGTGATGCTGGTATTCCTCGGGGCGAATCGCTCCAACCCTGTTGTTATCGCTTCTAACCATCAGGGATACCGCCATTCAGATCTGAACCCCGGTGAAACGGTGATGTACAACCAGTGGGGGCTTTACATCCAGCTGACGGAGGCCGGCGTCATCATCAATGCAAAGGGTCAGGACGTAATCGTCAATAATGCCAAAAATCTGACAGCTACCGCGACAGAACAGGTAAAGCTCATCACACCTAAATTACTCGTCACCGGTGATGTTATTGATAACTGTGAAACCAACGACAAAACGCTGAAACAGCTACGGGATGCGTATAACGATCACGATCATGAAGTGAAAGGGGTCGAGCAAGGTAACGACACCGTAACCAGCGAGAAACCGGGAGAACAGGTATGAGTGATATTTCATCATTCTGGAATGTCGATGCGCTTTGTGCCGACTGGCGATCCGATCTCGGCGCGCTGGAAACCGGCAACGACCTGCAAACTGCAATCATTATCAGCCTGTTCACTGATCGCCTTGCCCGCCGGGACGATAATTATGACGGTAGTGATCGCCGTGGCTGGTGGGGGGATTCAGACGCAGATGAGCAACTGGGGTCTCGCTTGTGGTTATTGCGCCGCGAAAAACTGACGACTAATGTCGCAATCAGGGCAGAAGAGTATGCGAACGAGGCTCTTGGTTGGCTGAAAAGTGATGGTGTGGTCAGTGATATCAGCTGCGCAACACAGATCGTTATGCCGAACAGGCTCAATCTGATTATTCGTTATCTGCCGCCGGACGGAGACTGGCAGGAGAGCGCATTTTTCTGGATCTGGGAGCAAATAAACAATGCCGTTTAAACGAAAAACGCTGAGTGAACTGCGCGAAGAAAACCGGCAGTTTATGCAGGCTGAACTGAAAAATGTCGGTGCACTGCTTCGCTTCGGTAACCTCAAGGTTATCGCAGATATGGATGCGGGTATGTCACACCTGCACTATGCCTACCTGGATTACATTGCCCTGCAGACAAACCCATTCACCTCTACCGATGAATGGCTGGCGGGTTGGATGGCCCTAAAGCAGATTTATCGCAAGGCGGCCACCGCCTCACGTTCTACCGAAGTTGAAGCCACCGGTACCGTGGGATACAGACTCCCTGCAGGGACGGTTCTTAATCGGTCTGATGGATATCAGTACGTTACTGATGCGGAATTGATTATCGGTTCCGGGAAAAAGGGGACGGTGGCCATCACCGCTATCCTGCCTGATCTGACTGATGATTCGACAGGCGGCGGGAGTGATGGCAATGCTGACGCAGGTACAATTCTCACCCTTGATGCGAATGTATCCGGTATAGACAACTCGTTAACATTGATTAACCCGGCAACAGGCGGCACCGACATCGAAGGTGTTGAGGACTTCAGGCAGAGGGGCCTGCTGGCATACCAGAATCCGCCTCAGGGCGGAAGTGATGCCGATTATAAAAAATGGGCGTTGGCCGTCTCCGGTGTTACCCGTGCATGGGTAAAACGCCGGGGAATGGGTGTAGGGAGTGTTGTCATTTACATTATGTGTGATGGAAATGATGCGACAAATAACGGGTTTCCTACAGGAACCGATGGCGTTTCTTCACTGGAAGACTGGGGTGTCATAAAGGCGACGGGAGATCAGGGCAGGGTAGCTGATTATATTTATCCGCTCCAGGCGGATACCGCAATCATCTATGTTTGCTCTCCAATAAAAAAAGTTGTAGACCTCATCATTTCAGGCATTCCGAATACCGACAGCGACACAATACAGGCAATAAAAGATGCTATCAATTTACTGTTTTTTGAAAACGGCAATCCGGATGGCAATGGGAAGATTTATTTATCCGATATTAATGGCGCGCTGAGCCAGGTTGAAGGTTCAACCGGATATGTACTGGAGTCCCCTGCGCAGAATATCATTCTGGAAACGGGGGAGTTACCATTACTGGGTGAGGTTAACTTCACATGAGTTTGTACTCCGTTGACGACTATACCCGCGCACTTTTTGCCTTGATTCCCACAGGTCTCGCGTGGCCACGTGATCTAAAAAGCACTCAGTACGCGACCCTCAGGGCGCTGGGCGATTCCTTTGCTCGTTCTGACACTGACTCACAGGCACTGCTTAGTGGCGGCTTTCCGTCAACAGCATTGATGATGCTTTCCGAATGGGAGAGCGCGCTTGGCCTTCCCGATGATTGCGCGATTGGTGAGGTCGGAAGTATCAGCGATCGGCAGCGAGCTGTTGTTTCAAAGCTTATCAGTACCGGTGGCCTGAATCGGGCCTATTACATCAATGTAGCTGCAGCACTAGGTTATGAAATCACCATAAACCAGTTCCGGCCTGCGATGTGCGGGATGTCGGTTTGTGATGAGCCTATAAATGGTGAGGAATGGCCGTTTACCTGGCAGATTAATGTTCCTGGATCATCGGTAAGATATTCGTATGCGGGGACCACCTTTTGTGGTGACGCACTGGCGTCATGGGGTGACAAGCAATTTGAGTGCTCCATAACAAAAATAGCACCCTCACATATTAATATTATTTTTGCGTACGGTCTGGATGCCGAACTGAATACACCAGAATATCGCATGATATTTGATATAGCCATGAACAGAGAATGGCCTGAATCTTAGTTATTTCAATATGTCATCACTGAAATACTGAACTTTAATGTAGATATTTTAATTTGCAGGTATCGCCATGTTAAAAATAAGTGACGTTGAGCCACTCACGGCCCTTGATGGTCTTTTTACTAACGGAAAAGTTGCAAGCGGTATTGCGCCAACAAGGCTGGTTGCCGAATGGTTTAATGCAGTTCAAACTGAACTTGTAAATGTTGTTGAGGGATTTGGCCTTACACTTAACCCGGATGATTCGACCCAGATTTTTCAGATTTTAAAAACAATATCGTCTGCAGCTGTACCAGTGGGTACTCCTATCGCATGGCCATCTGACTCCTTACCTTCCGCCGGTTCCTTTGCATTTATGCAAGGACAAACATTCAGCCTGACAGCATACCCGTTACTTGCGGCGGTGTACCCATCTGGTGTTCTCCCTGATATGAGGGGATGGACTATCAAAGGTAAGCCGTCTTCAGGTAGGGCGGTGCTTTCGCAAGAGCAGGATGGCGTGAAGTCGCACACACATACAGCCTCTGCGACATCCACAGATCTTGGTACGAAAACAACAAGCAGCAACGGGGATCACTCTCACACGTGGGGTGGCGGTATGCAGAAACAGGGCGGTAGCGATCAGGAAGTTGGCAGCAACAGCGCCAATAACTTTGGCACAACCTCTACTGCCGGCGCGCATACGCACACCCTGGCTCTTGGCGCCCACTCGCACATCATTACTGTTGATGCTACGGGTAACACAGAAAACACCGTTAAAAACATCGCATTTAACTACATCGTGAGGCTCGCATAATGGCTTTTGAAATGTCTGACAAACCTCAGGTGGTAACTGTTTATCATATCAGTGACGATACGGGGGAGCTGGTGGGCGTTGAAGAATTGACGATCCCGCCTCACACTGGCTTGCCTGCCTGCAGCACCCAAAGTTCACCACCCGAAATAGCCACCGGAGAAACGGCGGTTTTCAATATCGAGGCGGGTCTGTGGTCTCTTTTCGAGGACCATCGCGGAAAAATCGTATACAGCACCGTATCTGGCGAACCCATTGAAATTTCAGATCTCGGCGCCCTGCCGGATGATGTGACGGAAATAGCACCCGCAGACAGCTACCAAAAATGGAATGGCGATGGTTGGATTAGTGACCAGGAAGCCAAACATCAGGCCGATGTTAATGCTGCAGGTGAACTTCTTAATAAGTTGATGCGGGAGGCTTACGAAAAAATAGCTCCCCTGAAGGATGCCGTCGAACTGGGCATTCAGACTGATGATGAAATAGCTCAGTTGGCAGTGTGGAAAAAATACCGGGTCGCTCTTAGCCGTATTGATACAACTACCGCCCCTGATATCTCCTGGCCCGAAATCCCCGCCTGATCTGTTTCTGAGGTAATACTAATATGCCATTTTATTTAACGGGCAACCCTGTTCCGTCGGCAAGCGTGCTCGACATTCGTGATAACTCGCAGAATTTAGATCTAGCTCTGAACGATATTACATCAGCCATTTGGGCTGACAGGCTTGGCCGCAACCGTATGACATGGTATGGCATGGAGTCTGCCTTCACTGTAAAGCTGAGTGACTTTGAATCACGATTTGTCTCGCAAATAGCGGAGCAGGAAACTGCTTTCGATGTGGCTCAGGCGGACAAAGAAAGCCGGTTTACAACACAACTGGACGGACAGGATGCGCGCTTCGATACGTTCATTGCATCATCCGGCTATGACGTTATTGGCGACTATACAGTGGGGACCATTCCAGGCGGTAACCCGCTGACAGTCACCGAATATAACCAGCTCGTTCGTTATAACAACGAGCTGTACAAACTTACCGCGGCGACAGATATCCCGTTTACCACGGCTGGTAATACTGACGAAACATGGACCAGTACCGACGCTGCGCATTTTGTATCTGTCGGTGATGCAGCGCTTCGCCAAAACCTGGTGTCAGAAATCGGTGGGGCTATTGTCGGATATAGACACAGTAATATATTTGACAGGCTGTCTTCGCTACTGTCTCTGGCAGATATCGGAGTTGCGCGCCCGTATTTGGGAAAAGATGAATCAAACGACGCGATAATCGCCAATATGTTTTCGGCTGATAAAGACTTTGACTATATGGGCATTGGCAGTCTTGCCCTTGGAAAAAAGTTGACTGGAATCAGGCGGAATGGCATGGTCTTGTCATTGAGGGGGAACCAGTCTGGCGGGGATTTATTTAACCCGTTAATTTCAGGTGTTGCTAATTCAAGGGGATTGCGAGCGTATTCATCGAATGGAACCGATGGGGTTACGCTTTACGGTGATATCTCTTCGTTACCGTATGAATCATGGGAAGACGTTGAAAGCGCCACCTATACCGAAAATTCTATAAAGCCTTCTGATCCTGATACATGGATAAACGCCAAAATCGGCGATGTGATTTACACAAAGCATTCTACTCCTTGTAACGGATTTATTACTGGGAAAAATTCTGATGGCACCTTGAGCGTAGACGAATGGGCGGATAGTGGAACAACAACAACAACGCCAGTAAATGGCGTTGGATTCTATTTAAATCCTCAAAATAAAATATGGACGGGCAATCTTAACCTTTTCCTACCCGAAAACGGGCGTGCTACTAAAGGGGTTATTGTCGAAGCCGGTGTACGTAATAATAAAACTGCAAACTCTAGTGAGATTAACGGTTTTGATACGGTCGTGCTCGGAGGTTTATATGACTGTACCGCCGCTTACCTGTCCCGAGGGTCTGGTGGGAAAAACTGGAAGTTTGGGTTTATGGCACAGGGGTCTAAACAGTCCAACTTTTTGTCATACGCTGGTGTGTACGCTCCAAGAATAGGATTTTTTGACCAGTCCGGTGCCGCAGTAGGTCTTCGACTAATGAATACAAATACAGTAGCCAGTTTCGAGCTGATGAACCTTGCGAACGATACGAATCACTCCGAAGAATCTACCCTTGTGCGCTGGGATACAGATGGCAGGGTTCGTAAACAAGCACTGTCAATAAGTGTAGTATCGACCAGTGTAACCCTTACGTCGCTTATACCTAACATTACAGTTACGGCGTTAGGTATCACGATCACTCTACCAACATCCTCTTTACTGCTTGCCGGCCACCCAATAAAAATCAGAGTGCTGGGCGCCGGCGTCCTTTATTTTTCCAGCGCCGATGGTTTGCTGGTAGAGGGCTTTAGCACATACACGCTGCATACGGTGGCCCGAGGTGAATACACAGCCATTTACGATGGTAACTCATGGGTAATTTTCGGGATAAGGGGGTCATAATGTCTGTAAAGGCTGAGTATTTTAATTACAGTGATAAGCTGGTTTGCTGTCTGACGAATGAAAACGGACTTGATTTTATCTCTGAAGTAAATATTACAGATTACGACAGCGAGGAGTCGGCTATTGCTGCCGCGTTGGATAAGGCTACTGATTCTGCTGTAAGCTATGAAAAAACAAAATTTGAGGAGCGGTAATAAAATGTCAGATAAACACGAAATTGAATTAGAAATTGAACTTTGCGAAACTCGTCAAAAACTTTTTGAAGCAACTGCTCATATTGTGCAACTGGAGTCTGAAAACAATAGTGAGAGGCTTCAGTTTCTGGTGCGTAAATATAATGCTATTCTGGAATCTGAAGAGCTGGAAGAGATTAAAAAACGTGAAGCGGAGGAGGGAGTCGCGGAAAAAATCCGTAAGGCTAACGAGGAAGCTAACGTAGCAATGGCGGAAAAACGCAAAAACAAGCCCCAGTAAGGGGCTTTTCCCGTATATGTTTTGTTATTTAATGCCAACGCATTTTTTACACATATCCAGATTGAAAATCCCTATTTTGAGATCCTTTCTGATTTTCTTGAATTCTTTACTATTCCATATGTCCAGCAAGTTCGATTCATTAACATTTCCAAAAACATGAGTTTCTCCGAAATCGTTTGTACAAACCACGTTACCGGTGTGAGTTATAGATATTTCATCTGATAGATAAAAGCATCGTTTCATTTTTCTTTCTTTTTTAGGTTTGACGGAGCCGCCTCTATTAAATAAAGTAAGGTTTTCAATTGTTCTAACTTTTATTGTTCCGTGTGCCGCGTATTTGTTTTCTACTATATCAACTATATTTTTAGGCATCATTTTTGTATGTTTTGTTACCAGGAACCCTGTAACTCCAGCAGACATGCAGGCATCATATTTTTCTTTGCTTAATCTTATGCCGTTTGTATGTATTATTATTTCTGCATTTGGAAGTTTTTGTCTGGCGTATGCCATTAATTCAGGAAGCCTTTCATCAAGAAGAGGCTCTCCAAAAAAGTGAGGTGAAATCCTTCCTGAGTAATTTATTTTTGACAGGTCGTCAATGGCTTTTTTGAACGTTTCGTATGGCATTAGGTGCTTCCCTCGACCATCTTTAAATGATGCGGGGCAGTAATTACACTCTAGATTACAATGTGAATTTATTTCAAAGTCGAGAGCCGTAAAAATATCTTTATTTCTAAATCCGTATGTGAAAACTTTATTTAACTCGTTATACCAGCCCCTTAATGACGGTTTTATAGTCTCAGGTAGGTTTTGTGCAAACACTCGATAAAATGAGTTCAGTACCAACGGAAGTCTCATAGTCTCTTGTCACAAGTTATGTTTTATAAACATATAGCACGCATTGTAACTTAATGTAAGTTTTGTAACCAATTAACTACTACCAATGATAGTTGCTGAGCAGGAGAAGTGCAGTCTCGAATGTGCGCAGTGTTAGGGGAGGGACGCGCTTACAAATCTTTTTCTGCTTGCAAATTAGTTTCATCAATACGTTACAGCTGAGGTCATTATTGATAGGCGAGACCTGTCTTGATCTGCCTCCTAGACAAAAATACTGTATACACAACCAGTATTAATCAGGAGGCTACCATGCTCCAGCACAAAATCAGGGAGGCGTTCTGCGCCTCTATTTCTCGCAACCCGAAAGGGTATCAGTATCTGCGTACGTGGGACTTCGTGCGCAGACTACAGGAAAGGGGAGTTCATTTCTCCGGCCGCGAGGCTAACCAGTGGATAGAGCGATACCAGACTTTTTTTGTCAACAAAACCACGGACGATAACGAAAACCGGTTATGGATGCTGATTAATATGGGGAGGATTCTCTAATGGGATTTCCGTCGCCAGCTGCTGATTATGTCGAGGACACTCTCACAATCACGAAACTGTGCCAGGTGGATGGCAACTCACGATTTATTAAAACAGACTCCGGTTATGCAATTTTGGATATGTCCCTCCGCCCAGGGCAAGGCGACATCGTGCTGATCCGCTACGACGGGATGACGGATTTTGGCCGGCTAATGGGGCGTTCGTTTATCACCAGAGACGGTGAGGCGATCGAGGGTGATGGAGTCGAGGTGTTCGGCGTGGTTACGTTTTCCGTTAACGATCTGCGTCGGGACGACTGTCCTGTGTAGCAAGGGATCTAAATATTGTTGGTATACTATGTGCGAGAAAGTGTCTAACTTATTGAAATTAGACCCATGAAAAAATACCAAATATACCAGTTAATTACGCTATCTCATTGATTCATATGGTTGCTTCTCCGGTCTTGAAAACCGGCGACCCGAAAGGGTTCTAGAGTTCGAATCTCTACGCTTCCGCCAAATAAAACAAGGGGTTACCGAAAGGTAGCCCCTTGTTGCTTTGGTCTCATTAAGCCACTCACGTTAAAAAAAGCGACCGGCCCTGCGCTAAAAAGATTTGCGGACGTAGTCAGCGCGCTTGAGTAAGTCAACGGATTCGTACCGTACCGATCGCCGCTTTCGGACTTGGTCGGTTCCATAACGCCTGATTCCGTTGCCGGAGCGAATCAGCGGGCTGGGATGTCGCTACTTATCGCTGGAGTACGGGGCATGCTGCGGCATCAATTCAACGATCCAATCAATAAAAACTCGCAGTTTGGCGTTGACGTGGCGGTTCGGCGGAAACGCCAGGTGCAGGGGCATGGGGCTGATACGCCATTGTTCAAATAGCGGAATTAAAGCGCCAACAGCCTGATGTGCTGCCGCCATATAGATTGGCAGCGCAATCACGCCTAACCCAGCTAATCCCGCTTCGAGGTAAGCATTGCCATCATCCACGGCAAGTACATAGCTGCCCGTGACTTCAATACGTTCACTCTCACTGCGCAGTACCAGAGAATCAATCTTACCGGTGCGCGAAGACAAAAATCCGACTATGCGATGGTCGCTGTTTTCCAGCTCCCGCGGGTGCGCAGGGGCGCCAAGGCGTTCCACGTAGCTCGGCGCGACGTACACGCCGATTGGCAAATCGCCGACGTGGCGTGCGATCAGGGACTGGTCGTTGATTTCGCCCCCGCGCAGGACGCAATCCACGTTATCGCCGATCAGATCCACCACCCGGTCGCTCACGCCCATGTCGAACTGGATATCAGGGTAGCGCGCGTGGAAAGCCGGTAGCGCCGGCACCAGGACGAGGCGGGCCAGCGGACTGGGCACATCCACCCGCAGCCGTCCCCTGGGCGTAATCGCCGCGCTGGACAGGCTGTTTTCAGCATCCTCCATGTCCGCCAGCAGGCGGATGACGCGTTGGTAGTAAACCGCGCCATCGGGAGTGACCCCGAGCCTGCGGGTGGTGCGATGAAGCAACCTGACGCGCAGGCGCGCTTCCAGCTGCTGAATGAGCTGCGTCACCGTGGTTTTGCTCATATGAAGCGTTTGGGCAGCCTTCGTGAAGCTACCTGCCTCCACTACGCGAGCAAAGGCGCGCATCGCATCGAAACGATCCATTCCTTATCCTCTCTTTTCAGCGATTGTTTGGATATTACAAACAATGATGGACAAAGTCGCCTGTTTATCCGCCCGATCTGGCTCCTGTAAAGTGTCTTTATGTTCACCGGGCGGATTTCGCCCCATTGCAAAGGTACAAACATGACGGCACGCGAAGCAGTATTTCCCTTCGGTCGGCAGGCGCTCTATGAGCGCAATCGCTATTCGCCGGCCATCAAATCTAACGGTTTCCTGTTCGTTTCGGGGCAGGTTGGTAGCCGCGAGGATGGCTCCCCTGAGCCGGATCTAAAAGCGCAGATTGGGCTGGCATTCGATAACCTTAATGCCGTTCTCGCGGCGGCGGGCTGCACGTTCGATGACGTGGTTGACGTCACCCTCTTCGTCGTCGATCCTGAGTCGAACCTCGACGCTATCTGGAGCGTCCTGCCAGAATATTGGGGGGAAGCGCCTTATCCCACGTTGACCGGGATCGGCGTGACCTGGCTTTACGGATTCCAGTTTGAGATTAAAGTGATTGCCAGGCTGCCGTAAGCGTTACGCAGCCGTACGGCAGCGAGCGGCGGTTGTGACCGTCGAGCGGTCAGAGAGACGGAGGAGTACTTGTGAAAGCAGCGGTTTATGATGCGGAAGGCGCTCCCGGCGTCCTGAAATATGTCGATATCCCCGATCCGGTTGCAGGACCTGATGACGTCCTGATTTCTGTCGAGGCCATCTCGATTGAAGGGGGGGATCTGATCAACCGCCGTTCAACGCCGCCGCCTCATCCTTCATGGATCGTCGGCTACGCGGCCGCGGGCGCGGTGATTGCGGTTGGAGCGAACGTCCGTAGCCGTAAGGTTGGGGACCGGGTCGCTGCTTTTAACATGCAGGGGTCGCATGCGGAGCTTTGGGCCGTGCCCGCGGAACGAACGTGGCTGATACCCGATGGGGTGGAGGCGGCAGAAGCGGCGGTGCTACCAATCTCTTTTGGCACCGCGCATCACTGCCTTTTCACGCGGGGCATGCTCCGGCACGGAGAAACCGTCCTTATTCAGGCGGCAGCCGGCGGCGTGGGTCTCGCCGCCGTCCAGCTTGCCTCACAGGCGGGCGCGACGGTCATCGCCGTGGCAAGCGGAACGCAGCGCAGGAGCCGGCTGCTTGAACTGGGTGCCGACCATGTCGTGGATCGCGCCGCGAATAACATGGTGGACAGCGTCCGACAGATCTCCCGCGGCGCCGGCGCTGACCTCGTCATCGATCCCGTGGGGACGACGCTGCCTGCTTCACTTTCTGCACTTGCTGCGGAAGGGCGTCTGGTCTTCGTTGGTAATGCGGGCGGTGGCAGCCTGAGTGTCGACCTGTGGCCGCCAATGCAGTCTAACCAGACGCTCATGGGGGTATTCATGGGACCTCTTTTTGCAAGGCCCGCAGTTCGATCAAGCGTGGACGAGATGCTGCAGGCCGTAGCGGCAGGGCGCATCAGGGTTGTCATCGACCGCATATTTCCCCTGGCCGACGCTGCCGAGGCTCACGAATTCGCCGAGACCGCAAAACCGCTGGGCCGCATCGTTATGAAGCCATGAGGCGCCGGAAGTCGCCACGCGCCGTTCATTTATGGATCTGCAGGCGGATGCCGCCGCGCCGGCTACTCTTCGCTCTGACGACGCAGCATCTGCAGCGCCACCTGGCAGGCATTATTGACGTGTAGAGAGGCGATCGCCTGGGCCTGCTCGGCATCCCGATCGCGCAGCGCCTGGGCTAACCGATCGATCTCCGCCAGGCTGGACGGCATACGATGCGGCTCCATCAGCGAGGTGGCGCGCAGGAGGTTCACCCGTGAATGCAGGCTGGTGAGGATCTCTTTCACCAGGCTGTTATTACAGTTATCGAAAATGATGTCATACAGGGCGGTTTTGGCGCGTAGCACCTCTTCCTGCTGGCCCGTCTCGGCGGCTGCGCGCAGCTGAGCCGCGGCCTGAGCGAATTGCGCGATGCTGGCGTCGCTGCCCTGCAGCGCAAACTCTCTGGCGGCAAACCCTTCCAGCACGCTGCGCAGCGCATACAGCTCCTCGGCCTCTTTCAGGGAGATACTGGCGACGGTAGGACCCTTATGCGGCACGATGCAGATGAGTTTTTCCGCTTCCAGCTGGCGTAACGCTTCACGGATAGAGGTACGGCTCACGCCGAGATTTTCGCACAGCTCGCGTTCAATCAGACGCTGGCCTGGATGAAAGCGACCGGACATGATGGCTTCACGAAGGGCATTTTCCACCTGACGGCGCAGGGTATTCGGCCGGACTAAGTTCATCTCCGTGTTCATTTTTGTATTCCTGTATGACAAAAGACACCACAATTTGTACCACATCTTTCTGAGTCACAGCAAGTTACCCTGCTGTGACTCAGCTATTCAGCGCTGGTTCAGCGCCTGTTCCAGCAGCGGCGCCGCCGCTTCCGCTCCGTGCATGCCAATCAGGCTGACGATCTCCAGCACTTCCATAATCTCTTCCTTCGTGGCGCCGTAGCCGATTGCGTTGCGCATATGCAGCTTCAGACCCTGCTCATACAGATGCGTGGCCGAGGCGTCAAAGGCACAGTAGATAAGCTCCTTAACTTTGGGTGATAGTACGCCCGTTCGCCAGGGGACGGATGAAAATTCGATATAGTATTCAAACAAATCTGGATCCAGCTCTAACAAACCGTCCCATGAGGCGTGCCAGTAGCCGCGGTTGGCAACAAAGCTCGCCTTCAGCGCCTGCTGACGCTCGGTCAGCGGCGCCGGCCCCTGGCGTAGCCCTTCCTCTTCCAGCACCTCCAGCAGCAGAGGGACGCCAATATTGGCCGCGTGGATCCCCAGCGTGCTGGTGAGCTCGAGGATTTCCACCAGCTCTTCGCGGGTCGCGCCGTATCCTAGCGCCACGTCGATATGGCGGCGGATCCCCGGCTGATAAATATGCGTCGAGGCCAGGCTGGCGCTGAGCGCGACCATGGCTTTCACTTTGTTTTCCAAATGATTTTTTCTTAACGGCACGCAGGCCATCCGGTGCCAGGCCTGCAGGAAACCGGCATCAAGACGCAGCAGCGCATCCTGACCCTCTTCCCAGTAGTGATGCGCATCCAGCACCTGCTGGCGTAAATCGGGTTGGCTATTATTCATTGCGCCCTCTATCAACGGGTTGATTGTTCGTATTGGTCCTGAGTGACTTCGTCCTGCCATCCGGTTTTGCCGATCGAGGTCGCGGTATGCAGCATATAGCTATCCTGCGCCGCGCCGTGCCAGTGGCGTTCGCCGGCGGGGATCCACACGGTATCGCCCGCGCGGATCGGCTGCGCGCTTTCTCCGGCCACGCAAATCCAGCCTTTGCCCGCGGTGACCTGCAGGATCTGACCCTGTTCGTGGGTGTGCCAGAAGGTGCGCGCGCCCGGCGTAAAAAAGACGTTGTTAATGGTGATCCCGTCGGCTGCCGGCATCACCACATCGGCCCAGACCTCGCCGGTGAAGGTGGCTCCTCGTTTTTCAGAAGGTAAGTTCGCTTCGCGGCCATGAAAAATACGCATAATGTGCTCCGTATCAGTTATCGGAAGAAGAGAGGCGGATACCGCCGGAAATATCGCCGATGGCATCAACCACGCGGTTGCTGATGGCATCACCGTAGCCCAGCGCGGTGGCCAGGCCGAAGCTGGCGAGCGGCCCGGCGCTGTTTAACGACGTGACGCCGAGCTGGTGCAGCAGGTCGGTATACAGCACGATATCCTTGGTCATCAGCTTGCCGGTTAATCCGCCTTCCAGGTAGTCGCCCTGCACGATCCGCGGGAAGCGGTTGAGGGTAGCGAAGTTCACCCCGCTGCTGCTGTTCAGCACGTCCAGCAGCCGCGGTAAATCGAGACCGGCCTTTTTACCGGCGACCATTACCTCGGCGGTTGCCGCCAGGCTGACCGCATTGAGGAAGTTATTCAGCAGCTTGGTGGTGTGGCCCGCGCCGCTGGCACCCATGACCACCACTTTGCTGGCGATGGGGGCGAACGCCCACTCAATCGCCTGAATGGCAGCCTCCTCGCCGCCGACCATCAGCGTCAGCTGGCCTTTTTCCGCGGCCGCGGCGCCGCCGGAGATCCCCGCGTCGATATAGGCGACGCCTTTGTCCCGCAGCAGGCCGTGCAGGCGCACGGTTGACGCCGCCGCGGCGGTACTCAAATCGACGATAATCTGCCCGCGGCGGCAATGAGCAAGCAGTCCCTCCTGCTGTAGCATCACGTTTTCGACGACTTTGCTATCCGGCAGCGACAGCAGGATCAGATCGCACTCCGCCGCCACCTGACCAACGTCCCGCGCTTCGCGGGCGCCGGCTTTTTGCGCTGCGCCGGGCTGAGGATCGAACCCCAGTACCTCGATACCGGCGTCCACCAGGCAACGGGTCATGCGTCCTCCCATGTTGCCTAAGCCAATAAAACCTAACTTTTTACCGGGCATCACTTTTCTCCTGTGCTTGCGGTTAGTGTGCGGTGAAGTCCACATTTTTAGTTTCGGGTCCCATCAGGGCGCCCACCGTGCCAATCACTCCGCCGAGCACCAGCAGGAATACGGCGGTCAGGGCCAGCGGCATCAGGGCGCTCAGCCAGCTCATGTAAAAGGCGTAAAACGACGGCAGGATCACCGACAGGCTGAAGCCCACGCCAAAGCCGGTCGCCCGGACATCGGTCACGAATCGTTCGTTGATATAGGTCACGATCACTCCCCAGGGGGAGGTGACCAGCACGGCCAGCAGGCAGACCAGCGTCATCACCGCCCACAGCGGCAGATGCGGCACGCTGCTGAGGAAATAGAGGATGGCGGCGCCAACGGTGGCAATCAGCGGCCCGACGACGATAAAGAAGCGACGGCGGCCATATTTTTGCCCCAGCAGGCCGGCGCCGATATAGCTGAAGAACAGCACCAGGTAGGTGAGCATCAGCGTGGCGGTCATCTCAAAGCCGCTCAGATGCAGGGTATTGATCAGCAGGCCGGTCGGCAGATAGATGGTGACGATATTCTGCGTTAACCAGAAGCCGGTCATCATTATCAGCACCTGTAGCAGGTTGCGGGCGCTTTTGCCGCTAATCAAATCACGCAGCGGCAGCTTCTCTTTCACCGCGCCTTCTTCGCTTTGCCAGACCTCCGACTCCGCCACCTTATGGACATAATAAAGGGCGAGGGCGCCCGCCAGCAGCGCGCCGATAACGAACGGAATACGCCAGCCCCACTGCGCATACGGCGAGTGGATGCCGTCGAGCGGGAACAGGAAGAACATCAGCATGGTGATTAAGTTGATGGTCACATAGGCGGCCGGGAAACCGGCGATGATCAGCCCGCCGACAAAGCCGCGCTGCTCTTTTTTGGCGTACTCGATGGCCAGCGGCATGGCCCCGGTATAGCCGCCGCCGAGAAAGATGCCGTCAATAAAACGCAGCAGCACCAGCAAAACGTAGGCGGTGAGGCCGAGCGTCTCGTATCCCGGTAGCAGGGCGATCAGGAAGGTGACGATCCCAAATCCGGACACCGAATAGATGGAAGCTTTGCGTCGCCCGAGCTTGTCGGCCACGATGCCAAAAATCAGCGCCCCCAGCGGCCTGCCCAGCAGGGTGGTGATAAACACCAGCGAAGCCAGAATGGTCGCCGTGCCGCTGGAGAGATTGGGCGGCTGGAAATAAAACAGCACCGGCGACAGCGCAACCACCGGCAGATAGATATCAAACATGTCGATATATTCGGAAAAGAATGCGCCGCGCACGGCGCTTTTGCGCTTCTCTTCATGTGATTGTTGTTGTTCCACTTCAGTGACGGCCTGGTTGGCACCGATGCTTACCATGTCTGTCTCCTGCTTTGTTCGCGCCTCTCAGGGCGCGTTTGACGTTGGGAACTCACCGCCGGCGGCGGTGAATGTGTAGGGTCAGGATGCGTAGCTATGGCCGGGCGATATTCTCCTTTTCCCATTCGCCAATGGCGGCGCTGGCGATGCGAAACGCGGCGAGCGCGGCGGGCGCGCCGCAGTACACGGCGGTTTGCATCAGCACGGCCTGGATCTCGGCCTTGCTGACGCCGTTGTTGAGCGCGCCGCGGACGTGAACCGCCAGCTCGTGGTGCTGGCTCATTGCGGTCAGCATGGCGATGTTGAGCATGCTGCGGGTTTTAAAGGGCAGCGTTTCGTCACCCCACACCCGGCCCCAGCAGAACTCCGTCACCAGCCGCTGGACGGGGCGATTAAAGTCGTCGGCGCTGGCCCAGGATTTATCCACGTGCGCCTCGCCTAAAACCTCTTTGCGGTTCGCAAAGCCTTGTTGAAACAGTTCACTCTCTTCCATCATGCCTCCTTGAGGAGCAGTTCCTCATTTTTCGTATGATTGTATGACACTAGAAATGGCTAAAATTTTTTTGCCGATCAGGCCGGGTGATAGCCGATCATCGCCTTCACCTCCAGATACTCGCGCAGGCCGGCTTCTCCCCACTCGCGTCCGTTGCCGGACCGGCGATAGCCGCCGAAGGGGGCGTGAAAATCCACGGGGGGATAGTTGATATGCACCTGGCCGGCGCGCAGCCGCCGGGCTATCGCCCGCGCGCGTTCGGGATCGCCAGACTGCACGTAGGCGGCCAGGCCGTAGTCGGAACCATTGGCCATATCCACGGCCTGGTTTTCATCGTCATAGGGCATAATGCAGAGCACCGGGCCAAAGATCTCTTCGCGGGCAATGGTCATGTCGGGAGTCACCTGGCTGAAAATTGTCGGCTGCACGTAGTAGCCTTTCTCGACGCCTGGCGGCCTGCCGGTGCCGCCGATCAGCAGTTCCGCTCGTTCATCGATGCCGCGCTGAATGAGCTGCTGAACGCGGTCAAACTGCGTGCGGTTGACCAGCGGGCCGAGCCGGGGTTTATCATCGTCGCCGGGCCCCGCGCGATACTGCATAGCGGCCCGGCGCGCGATGGCGTTAACCTCATCCAGTTGAGTGCGGGGGACCAGTAAACGCGTCGGGATCGAGCAGGACTGTCCGCTATTGGTAAAACAGGCGGCCACCGCGCGGGTCACGGCGTTTTGCAGGTCGACATCATCCAGCAGGAGATTGGCCGATTTGCCCCCCAGCTCCTGCGCCACGCGCTTGACGCCGGGAGCGGCCAGCCTGGCGACTTCGATCCCGGCGCGAGTCGAGCCGGTAAACGACACCATCTCTACGTCCGGGTGCGCCGCCAGGGCGGCGCCGACGCCTGGGCCATCGCCGTTGACCAGGTTGAACACCCCGGCGGGAACTCCGGCGTCATGCAGCACTTCGGCAAGCAGCAGGGCGCTGAGCGGGGAGTATTCGCTGGGCTTCAGCACCATGGTGCAGCCCGCCGCCAGCGCCGGCAGCACTTTCACCACCACCTGATTCACCGGCCAGTTCCAGGGAGTTATCAGCCCGCAAACGCCGATCGGTTCCAGACGCAGGCGGGTGCTGCCGCGCCGTTCTTCAAAGGCGAAATTTTCCAGCACCGTAATCAGCGTCTCCAGATGGGCTACGCCGCGTACCGCCTGCCCATTGCGGGCGAATGCGAGCGGCGCGCCCATTTCACGATGAATCGCGTCGACAAACTCGTCGTAGCGGCGCTGATACCCGCTCAGAATGCGTTTTAATAGCGCGATGCGTTCGGCAACCGCGGTTTCAGCCCAGCCGGGAAAGGCCCGCCGCGCGGCGGCGACCGCCCGGTCGACGTCCTGCACGTTCCCGAGGGCTAACTGGCAAATGGGCTGCTCGGTGGCCGGGTCGATCGCCGTGAACCAGCGCGGCGCAACCGGATCAACCCAGCGACCATCGATATAAAACTGTGTGGTATGGGACATGATCAGTTTCCTGTGGATGGCGCGTTATCGTCCAGCAAGCGGTACATCTCCGTATGGTCGGCGCTGGCCGATACGGTCGCCGCGCACTGGTGCCAGAGATCGATACACTGCTCGCCGAGGCGCAGCGGATAATCGACCGCGGTGGCCAGCCCTTTGGCGATTTGCAGATCTTTATCCATTAACTTCAGGGCAAAGCCTGAAGCGTAACTGCCGCTCAGCATAAATTGTTTCACCTTGTTTTCTGAGGTATTGCTGCGGCCGCTGGAGGCGTTTAGCACATCGGTCATCACCTGCGGGTCGATGCCGAAACGGCGGGCAACCTGCAGCGCTTCCACCGTGGCGGTCAGCCCGGCGGCGGAAACATAGTTATTCAGCGCCTTCGCCGCGTGACCGCTGCCGGCGGCACCGATATGCAGGACGGAACTGCCCATCGCCGACAGCAGCGCCCGGCAGCGGGACAGCACGCCCTCTTCGCCGCCGACCAGAATGGCCAGCTTGCCCTGTTCTGCGCGCTTGACGCCGCCGGAAACCGGGGCATCGAGATAATGTAAGCCCTGCTGCTGCAGACGCTGCGCCAGATCCCGCGAGCGGGACGGCACGGAGGAGCTCATATCAATGACCACTGCGCCAGCGGGCAGGCGTTCGGCCCACTGCTGGCCGAACAGCACCTCCTCGACGATGTCGGAGTTGGGCAACATGGTGATGAGCACGTCCAGGCCGGCGGCGCCGTCCGCCGACAGCAGCCCGGCGTGCAGCGATTCCGCCAGCGCGCCGGCGCGCAACCGATCGGCATCATGCAGCAGCAGGGCGTAGCCCGCCTCGCTCAGGCTGGTGGCCATGGGCGTTCCCATCATGCCTAAACCAATAAATCCCACGGTGTGGATACTTTTCACGTCAACCTCTCTTAACGACAGAAACGGCAGCGCTAGCGCAGCGCCGAAAAATCAGTGGGTAGCAGAAAGCTATTTTCGATACGACACACAATGGCCTGCTGACGCTCGCTCTCCGCGCGCTTCTCCTGCCAGGCCACGTCGGCCTGGAACGCATTCCAGCATTTTTCGCGTTCGGCCATATCTTCCCAGCTCAGCAGATAGGTCAGGGTGTGGTTGCTCTCGCCGACGGCGGTCGTCCAGAAACCAATTTGTTTAATACCGTATTTCTCAAAGAAACCGAGGGTGGTATGGCGAAAACGTTCCAGCAGCGCCGGTAGGCGACCCGGCATACAGTGGTAAATGCGCATTTCAACGATCATGGGATGCTCCTTTTCAGCATGAAGAAAGCGGCTGCGGTTGCCGATCGACGCGGACGATCCACCCCTCCGTTTCGGCGGAAGATGCCGGGTAGCGGCGTAGAACCAGGGGATCGTGACCGGGAACGATATGGTCGGCGGAGTCGGCCAGGCGTTTGACGATGTCGTAGCCTTCCATCATATCGCCAACGTTGAACACCACCGGATAGGGGCGGCCCTGTTCGATATTGGCGTAAAAGTGCGCCGCGTCCGAGGCGAGTACCACCCAGCCGCGGGCGGTATTGACGCGGACGATCTGCAGGCCGTCAGAGTGGCCGCCGGTGCGATGCAGGGTAATGCCCGGCGCCAGCTGGCCGTCGCCGTTATGAAAGCGGACGCGGCCGGCGAACAGTTTATCAACCATCGCTTTCACGTCTTCCACATCGAAGGGGTGACGGACTTCGTGGTGGCACATGCAGCGCCCGGTACAGAAGGCCATTTCGCGATCCTGCAGATGGAAGGTCGCGGCCGGGAACAGCGCGTGGTTACCGGCGTGGTCGTAGTGCATATGGCTGATAATGACGTCGGCGACGCTTGCCGGATCGACACCAATTTGCGCCAGGCCTTCGGCGATCGGATGGATGATGGTGCGCCCGCGCTGCTGCGCCATCTGCTCATCGAAGCCGGTATCCAGCACGATGGTGCGGGCGTCGTTCTGGATCACCCAGATAAAGTAGTCAATGGGCATCGGGCCGTCATGGAGATCGCCGCCGATAAAGTTGTCCCGCGCCATCCGATGGTGGTGGGCATAGCGGATTGCGTAGATTCGATACTGTTCAACGCCGGAAGACATAGTTGACTCCTTGTTAAAAGGTCGATAACTGCACGATCGTTTTTTGTAGTAAAGAGGTTATAAACTTGTATGACAATAATGCAATAATACAAGTATGATCGATTTCACAAATTTCGACCGCTGGCCGCTAAAGCGCGGCTTAATGTGATGTCGGTTCGATTTTGTCACTTGATTTGGCGGATTTTTAATGAAAGCGAGGCTAACTCCCGCGGGGATGCTCTGAGCCGCGGGAGGGGAGAAAAGGCGAAGGGGGAACGGGCGGGAGGGCGGCGCGGTGACGCGAAGGCGTATGTGCCGCCCGCCGTGGCTATGCGCGGGGCGCCGTGGCTGCCGCTATGGCAAAAACGGCAATCTGCCGGTCCCGATCTTTGCTGGCGCCGGAAACGCCGATCGCGCCGATAAGCGCGCCCTGAGCATTGCGTAGCGCGATGCCGCCGGCAATCAGGGCTTCAGCAAGCGCCAGGGTTAGGATCATCACATCATCCTCAATGGGGTAAAGGGGCGCGTTTTCGGGCATCGATCGCCGCCCAGGCGTGGATCAGCAGGCCGCAGAGCGCGAGGATGGCCCCGATCCAGCCGGTGGACTGCCAGCCGAAACCGGCGGAAATGGTGACCCCGCCCAGCCAGGCGCCCAGCGCATTGGCGATGTTAAACGCGGAGTGGTTCATCGCCGCCGCCATGGTTTGCGCATCGCCGGCGACATCCATCAGGCGAATTTGCAGGACCGAGGAGAGCGACACCATGGTACCCACCAGCATCACGGTGATCGCGCCGGGCCACGCGTAATGCGCGGTATACACGTAGGCGCTCATCACCACAATCGCCCAGACCAGCAGTAGACGAATGGTTTTTTCCAGACCGCGCTCCGCCAGGCGGCCGCCGACGATGTTGCCGATAATCATCCCCAGACCAAACATCGCCAGAATCACCGGGATCATCGCCACCGGCTGGTGGGCCAGCTCCAGCATCGTCGGCTTCACGTAGCTGAAGATTGAGAACATTCCGCCGCTGCCGATGGCGCCGATGGCCAGCGTCAGCAGCACCTGCTTGCTGGTCAGCGCCGTCAGCTCGCGCAGCGGGCTGGCCGCCTTATCGCCGGCGCGCCAGGGCACCCAGGCGCGAACCAGAATCAGCGTCAGCACCGCCAGACCGCCGACGATAGCGAAGGCGCACCGCCAGCCGAACAGCTGTCCGATGGCGGCCACTGCCGGAACCCCCAGCAGGTTAGCGATAGTCAGGCCCAGCAGCACCATCGAGACCGCCCGGGCGCGCTTAGTGCGATCCACCAGGCTGGCAGCCAGCAGCGCTGCCACCCCGAAGAAGGTGCCGTGCGGGAACCCGGAGAGGAAGCGCGCCAGCAGCATGGAGTAGTAGCCCGGCGCAACGGCGCTGAGCAGATTACCCGCGGCGAACATCGCCATCAGGGCTACCAGAAAGTCCCGCCGCGCCCAGCGCGCGCCGAGAACCGCCAGCAGCGGCGCGCCGACCACCACGCCCAGCGCATAGATGCTGATCAGATGGCCGGCGGAAGGGATCGAGACGCGCAGCCCGCTGGCCGCATCGGGTAGCAGACCCATAATGACGAATTCGCCGGTACCGATAGCGAAACCGCCGGTGCCGAGCGCGAACAGCGCCTTCAGCAGAGCGGTGCGCGAGAGGGAAACTTCATCAGTATCCTTATCGCGAGGGTGTTCATTGAGCGATGAGATCATTTTTATTTTGACTTGTGCAGGTGAACAACAAATGCGCCCCGTGCAGCGAACTGCACGGGGCGCGTCAGCGATTTTGGCCGCGATTAGCGGCGGTGCGGCGGCGCCATAAATTCCGCCCCCAGCGGTTCGGCGATATGCTGCGCGAGGATTGCGTCAATCTCCTGCTTATCCTCCACGGTCAGCTGCCAGCCGGCAACCTCTTCGAGCCCCGCCAGCTGCTGCGGACGACGGGCGCCCCACAGCGCAACGGTTGGGCCGGCGTCCAGTACCCAGCGCAGCGCCAGCGCCATTACGCTCTTGCCGAAGCGCTGCTGAGCGAAGTTTTTTAGCGCCGCAACCGCCGCAAGATAGTGCGCATAGCGCGGCGGCTGGAATTTCGGATCGATGCTGCGCAGATCGTCGGCGCCAAATATCGTTTCCGGGGTCATCCGCCCCGACAGCAGGCCGCGGCAGATAGCGCCATAGGCGAGGACCACCAGCTGATGCCGTTCAGCATAAGGCAGCAGCTCGCTTTGCGTCTGCCCGCGCTCAAATAGGTTGAGCGGCGGCTGCAGGGTCGCCAGCGGCGCCGCGTTGCGAAACCGATCCATCTGCGCCGGAGAGTAGTTGCTGACCCCCAGCGCGCGAACTTTTCCCTGCTGCTGCAGCGTTTCGAGGACGCGCGCCGTCTCCTCGACGGCCACCAGCTCGTCCGGCCAGTGGACCTGGTACAGGTCAATATAGTCGGTTTGCAGGCGGCGAAGTGAATCTTCAATCTCCTGACGGATACGCTGGGGGGTGGAATTGCGGGTAATGCAGCCCGCATCGTCCCAGTCCAGGGCGACCTTGGTGGCGATAATCGCCCGGTCGCGGCGGCCCGCCAGCGCCTTGCCGACCACTTCCTCCGAGTGGCCAAAGCCGTAAGCCGGCGCGGTATCGATAAGATTGATGCCACGGTCCAGCGCTTCGTGCAGCGTGGCAATCGACTGTTCGTCATGACTGCCGCCCCACATACTGCCGCCCATTGCCCAGGTGCCAAGACCGATACGGCTGACCGGTTGTGAAATGCCGGCGATGTGAATGGTTTCGATTGCCATGTTTCCTCCTGTCGATAGTTGGCTCTATACTAACTCATGTTAAGTTGAATTAATTTCAACGAATCCTTGATGACAGAGGGCTCTTTTATGCCAGCACCGGTTCGCGGCGAGCTCGCCGATCTGAACGTATTTTTAACTATCTGTCGGCGTAAAAGCTTTCGCCTTGCGGCTGCGGAACTTGGTGTTTCGACTTCCGCGCTGAGTCATACCATGCGCGGGCTGGAAGAACGGCTTGCCGTGCGTCTGCTCAACCGCACCAGCCGTTCGGTGGTGCCGACCGATGCCGGCGAGGCGCTGCTCGGCCATTTGGAAGCGGGCTTTTCCCATATCCGCCTGGCGCTGGATGAACTGGATCATTATCGCGAATCGCCGGTGGGGCGGCTGCGGATTAATATCCCCCGCGATGCGGCCCAGCTGCTGTTTGCTCCGGTGCTGGCGAAATTTATGGCCATGCACCCGCGGCTGCAGCTGGAGATCGCCGTCGATAATACGCTGGTGGATATCATCGGTAGCGGATATGACGCCGGGATCCGCTACGGCGAAAGCGTGCCGCGCGACATGATTGCCATGCCGCTGACCCGCAAGCTGAAGTGGATTGTGGTGGCTTCCCCGACCTATCTGACCCGTAACGCCCATCTTCCTCTCGAGCACCCCGACGACCTGTTTCAGCATCAGTGTATCCGCATGCGCCTCGGCAACGGGACGGTATATAAATGGCAGCTTAAACACTCCGGGGAGGCGCTGGCGCTGGATGTTCCCGGCTCGCTGATCCTTAATGAAACCGAGATGATTATCGATACCGCCCTGAACGGCTTCGGACTGGCCTACTGTCTGGACGTGCGGACGCGCCCGCTGCTGGAGAGCGGGCAGCTGGTGCAGGTGCTTCCCGGCTGGATATGCGAGGATGAGCCGATGGTGATGTATTACCCCAGCCGCAGGCAGCTCCACCCGGGCCTGAGAAAACTGATCGAGATGATGCGCGAGGCGATGTTGTAATCGCGAGAAAAGGGCGTCAGCACCGTTTTTTCTTGCTGCTTCGACGATAAGTAACGGTGTCACGTAAGCTTTTGAGCTGCGGGAGCGCCTTCGCGCGTCCCGGTCTGCGGATTCGACGCAATAGCGTGAGCAAAAATATGACAACCCCTTCACTCCCAGGCAGGTAGAAAATAGTGCGCCTGCTGCTGGTTGCGATTTTATCGCCATCGTACCGGTAAACTGTCCCCTCGCTTTAAAGAAACGCCTTTCGTGGGATGAACCGTTGACTCTGGATTTTATTACCTTGCAGCGTCCCTCGGCGCATACGAGATAAACTGTGTCGTACATTATGCTGATATAATTCTTTGCGGTATTTTTTTATCATTCCGTTAATTATTTTAGAATCGGATTTTCTCGTGATAATTATCAGGACAAAAAGAGGGGAGGCAATTTTTATGACCTGTTAGGTGGCCAGGGAATGCACTTCCTTATCAGAGGATAGGCAAATTTATTCATCGGCTGTCTAAAGAGTAAGCGATTCTGCTCCTGCTAGCCTGGAGTCGTTAGCGCGGCATAACTGTTTTTTTATCATTTTATTACTATGGGATTGATATAGCTGGTATTGTCGATAACCATGTCAGCGACTTCTCTGGGGCTATCTTCATCCAGGTGGCGATGATGAACAGGAATATATCTGCTTTTGTATAAATCGAGAATGCTTTGCCCAAATTTTGGCACGTCCCGAATGCTCCCTCTACTTAACATTTCTTCGACAGATATCTCTAAGAAAACTTTATAATCCAGAAAGTGTAATAAAGGAGAACGAAATAAAAGAACTCCTTCCAGAATTACGATGGTTTCTTCATTAATATCAACATGTATCTTGTTCGTGTGCTTGCCGCTGCCGAGATCTATACAGTCAATTTCTTTTTTAATTACACCGTGCTGCTTCAGCGGGCTAATGACTTCTTCAATAAGCTTTTCGTAATCAAAAGCATTATTATAAAAAGCATTAATTTCATCACCACTTTTTTGGGTCCAATTTATATCAGCAAACGGATAATGAAAGTCATCATAGTGAATAAGCTGTGTCTTTTTCCCCTGACTTTGCAGGTACTGCGCCAGTCCGTCCGCAAAATGAGTTTTACCAGAGGTATATGTTCCACTGATACCAATAATCAATGGGGTGCTAAGATTGGCTACATTTTTCTCAATGAGGGAAAATATTTTCTGCGTATTGTCTTTCACTGAACAGGTTCTCCTTGGTCCAAAACTAACTGTAAATAGAATTCACGAAATCGCTGTGCGGAAAAGTAGCTCCCTTAAAGCAAGAACAACCCAGAGTATACGATGCCGAGTATAGCACCAATATCTTACCTGGGTGAACAAGTCTAAGCCAAATATCCAGCAGCGTCGAAGATGCATGTGTTATCAGGAATATACTACAGCGTCAAGCGTCAAGCGTTGGCGAAGGCTAATTTACTCATCATCGTTATAGTAGTGGTCGCGTTGCCAGTTACTGTAGCCTGTAATCCAGGTAATATTTGTATTAATTTATACCTGGTGTCCTTTTTATCGCAGGCATGATTATGCGATAGGCGTGCATCATTTCATTAATAGACCGGTTAACTTAATGGACCCTACAATAGGATCTTAGCCCGGCACTTCAGCAAAGGAAGAACGTTAAAAAGACACAATATAAATTCAGTAGGTCAATTCAACTTTTTGGAAAAAAAAGTATCAGTCGGAATTGCAAGCAAATCAGAGGATAATTTTCCATGGCAGGTAGTCTATGCTCCGCCAAATATAAACCCCAGGCAATTAAATTACCTGGGGTTGTTTCATTTCTGACCTTCTCCGTATGCCGGTCTGATTGGGTCCGTCCCGTCCTGCATTAGGCCAGGCTGATACCTCAAACTAAAGGGATTCTTTAACTCCGAATACGCTCCAGCCGTAATCAGGAGTCATCGGCTTCTTGATCCCGAACCCGGTGCACCGGGCTAAGAGCGTGGTTATCGCTACGAATGTTCCTCGCTCCTGATAGGTTCTTTCAGAACAAAGGCATAGCTGAGAGCCCCGAGTAATAACAGAGCCGCACCGGCAAGGAAGACATTGGTAAAGTTATTGGTCGTATCGAGAATTAAACCGGCAACGATAGGGGCCAGCGCCGCGCCCAGGAAACCGCCAAAATTCTGAATGGAGCCGAGAGAGCCTACCGAGCCCGCGGGCGCAACGTCCGTCACCAGCGCCCAGATCGCGCCTGAAGGAAGCTGTGCGGCGAAATAACCAATAGTCAGTAACAACATACACAGCGGCGTACTTTCAATGTAAGGTACCGGCGCCACGGCACATGCCGCAATCAGCGCTCCGCCGACGATCGGGATCTTACGCGCGGTAATGGCTTTCATGCCTTTTCTAATCAGGAAGTCTGAAATAACGCCCCCCAGCAGCACGCCAAAAATACCGACAAAGAACGGGATGGCGGCCAGCCAGCCGGTATTCATCAGGCTCATATGACGATCGTGCTCAAGGTAACGCGGCAGCCAGGTCAGGTAGACCCAGACCGTAAAGTAAATCCCGAAACAGCCTACGACCATCCCCCACGTCGAGCGCTCGCGGAACAGGGAACCCCAGCTGCGGGAAGGTGCGGAAGATGGCTGATGGTGGTCGACAATTTTGTCTTGCGGGGCCTCTTCCGCGGTGGGTTCGCGATAAAACCGCAGCCATGCGAGCAGGATCACCAGCCCGAGAACCCCAATGACGATAAACATGCCTCGCCAGCCCATCGTCAGCATCAGGATCGTCAGTATGGGGGGCGCGATGGCGTTGGCAATCTGCGATCCGGTGTTGAACAGGGCGGTTGGAAAGCCGCGCTCTTCTTTACTGAACCAGCTATTGGTGACCTTGACGCCGGAGGTAAAAAACGGCGATTCCGTTACGCCCAGCAGCATGCGCAGGGCGTACATTATCCCAAACCCGTTGGCAAACGCGCAGAATATCGTCACCAGCGACCAGCCCCCGGCGGCAAAGGAAAACATCTTTTTGGGGCCGAAGCGGTCGACAAGATACCCGGCAGGGAGATTGGCCAGCGCATAGGGCCACAGAAAAGCCGATAGCAGTAGTCCCATCTGAAATGACGACAGGCCAAATTCAGCGGCAATGGTCGAGTTCGCGACGCTGAGATTGGCGCGGTCGAGATAGTTGACCACCGCGGCCAGCAAAATAATCACCACCAGATACCATCTGAGCTTTGCTCCGGGAATGACGTTAACTTTATTCTGGCTGAGGGCATTATCAGGTACGGATACAGAGTCTGTTCTTCTCATGAAAGAATCCTCTAAACTTCATCTTGGCATCGACGTTATTTGTTTAAAATTTATATTGTTCGTCGAAGTTAAATAGGGGCTGAGGTTTCCAGTTCGGCCAGCCCGGCAATCAGGCTCTGCACCTCTTCGGGAGTAATATTTAATTGCGGCGCGCGCATCCCGCCGGCATTAATTCCGCGATATTTAAGTCCTTCTTTAAAGTAGGACATATTGCCGCCGTTTTTCAGCAGTTCGCAATATTTATTCGCCTGGCGCTGGGCGGCGCGGGCGCCCGGAATATCTCCGCGATTAAAGGCCTCATAAATTTTGATAAAAGGCTCCGGGTAAACGCAGGAAACCCCTGAAACCACGCCATCGCAGCCCATCGCCAGTGCCGGAAGAAACAGGCGGTCGGCGCCGACCATCACGGAAAAATCATAGTCCTTGATGGCAAGGTACTGGTTGACGGTGAGGTAGTCCGGATAGCTGTATTTAATCCCCACGACATTCTTACATCTATCCGCAACGCGCTGGGCGACGTCAGCAGAGAGGTTGTTCGCGGCGCACTGCGGAATATTGTAGAGATACACCGGGAAATCGTGGGGAACGGCATTGGCGACGGCAACAAAATAAGCTTCCAGCTCGCGGTCGTTTGCGCCGAAGAATGATGGGGTCACGACGCCGATTCCGTCAGCCCCGGCCTCTACCGCATGCCGGGCAAGCGACAGCGTTTCTGCTGTGGTCATCGCACCGACGTGAATATAAACCGTCGCTCGTTGGTTATTTCTTTTAATGACGGTTTCGGCAACTTTCTTCCGCTCTTGTTCGCTGAGGCGCAACATTTCGCCGGTGGTGCCCAGCGGATAAAGACAGTGCACGCCTTTCTCAACAAGGAAATCGGTTAGCGCTTCGATGCTGTCATAATTAATGGTGTCGTCGTCATTAAACGGCGTAATCATTGCTGTGGTAATACCATATAGTTTTTTCACAGAGACCTCGTCAGATGTTGAAGGATATATTCCGGAAATGAGCGACGGGCGCCGGGAGTTCCGGATTTTTACTGCCTGAATAAAGGTGAGTCGTCTTGTTAGTTATTAACGTAGCGGCTAAGTACGCTAAAAAGAATCAGCGCGGCGGTGCCGCCGGGATCTTCTTTACCCGCGCTGCTGTCGGCAAACGCCGCCGCTTTGCCGTGACGTGGAAACATGGTTCGGGTTGCTTCCAGTCCGGCCATCGCGGCGGTATGAGCGGCTTTCGCCGCGCTGCCGAGCGGCGCTCCCGCGGCGGTTTCCTGCGCTAACGCGCCGCTGGCCGGCAATAAGACATCCAGCACGGTTTTTTCCCCGGGCTGGGCTTTTCCCCGCTCCGCAATACCCTGAGTAAAGGCGCTGAAGAAGGCGGCCAGATCCGCGGCGCTGAGCGTCATCAGCTCCGACGCCAGCGCTTTTCCCCCGCGCATAAAGCCGGTGGCCATCAGCGTTCCCATTGTCGATGGCGCCGCCCTGGCCATCGCAAAGCCGCACTGAACGAGGTAATGAGCAATCCCTTTCTCCTGCTCGGGCCGTATCTGCTGCGCGGCATGGAAGGCTTTTTGCATCGTGATGCCAAGGTCGCCGTCGCCCACGGCCTGGTCTAATTTGATCAATTCATCCCGCTTCAGGCTCATTTCGGCAGACCACGCGGCAATAAGGCCTGTCGTATCGTTAAATGTCAGTTCAGTTTTCATATCGTACCTTTAGCCATCCAGTTCCGGCTGAGAGAAGAAGGGGGTACAGGCGGAGGTGGCGAGGTAGCCCGCCAGCTCATCGTTGAGCTTACAAAGGGACAATGAAAACCCGGTCATTTCCATTGCCGTGGCGTACTCCCCCTGATACGCGTGGAATACGGTGATGCCGCGTTCGTCCAGCGTTTGTTTGACCCGGCGGAAAAGAATGTAAAGCTCATCCAGAGGCGTGCCCCCCAGGCCATTCAGCAGAACGGCAGCGCGGTCACCGAGGTTAAAATTCAGTTCGTTAAGAAGCAGGGGCAGGATGCGGTCAATAATTTCGTCGGCGGTGCCGAGCGCGGCTGTTGAAATTCCGGGTTCGCCATGGATACCCATGCCAATCGCCATTTCATTCTCGGCCACCGAGAAGGCGGCGTGACCCACTTCAGGAATGATGCAGGGTGAGAGCCCAATGCCAATCGTTCTGGTGCAATCGCCGGCCTGTTTAGCCACTCTGGCGACGTCATCGAGGGATAAACCGGCCGCGGCGGCGGCGCCGGCGATTTTATACATGAAAAAAATGCCGGCTACGCCGCGCCGGGTTGCCGCCCGCTCAGCCGGGGCCGAGCCGACGTCATCGGCCCCGCGTACGGATAGCGTTCTGATACCTTCCATCTCCGCCATCTCGCAAGCCATGTCGAAGTTGAGGATGTCTCCGCTGTAATTGCCATAGAGGTAAAGCACGCCGGCCCCTTTATCCACCGCTTTTGTCACCTGTAAAATCCGATCGGCGGACGGAGATTGAAAAACATCGCCGACGGCGCAGCCATCGAGCAAATTATTCCCGACGTACCCGAGAAACAGCGGCAGATGGCCCGAACCGCCGCCGGTGACAATGCCAACTTTCCCCGGGCGAGTCTCCTGGGCGGTCACCAGGCAGTGGCGGTCGTTATCGGCATATTTAAGGTATCGGGGGTGCGCCGCGTAAATTCCCTCGAGCATTTCCGCCACATATTCACCAGGGGTATTAACGAACTTCTTCATTTGGTAAATCCTTACAGGGCTGATATTTAATTAATGGCTTGATACCCGCCGGATATCTGTTTTGATAATGAAATTGGTCCGCTACGGCGTAAACTAAAATTTTACTAAAATGATTTTAAGAAAAAAGAATTGTGATTCCTATCACATGTTTAAATTCACTAACAGGCTAGGGTTTATAAAATAAAAGATCGTCAAATAAAGCTTGTAATACATAGGGTTGAATTCTCACCATGGTTAAAATTAAAGATATTGCTAAAAAGGCCAACGTTTCTTTGAGCGCGGTATCGATAGCGATTAACGGTAAAAAAGGATTGTCCGTAGAGACGCGGGAGAAAATCCTGAAAATTGCCCATGAATTAAATTATCAGCAATCTTCGGCACGAGAAATTCGCGGCGTATTGCGATTCCTGAAAATTGCTTTACACGGTGAAACGATCAACGAGGCGCATAACCTGTTTATCAGCGGATATATTGATGGGCTAATTGAACAGGCCGGAAAATACGGCTATGCGCTTGAGGTTGTGGGCTATGATAAAAAAAACGTTGAAGAGATCGTCAGGTCGCAGAATAGCGGAGCCCTCGCCGATGGGCTGGTCATCCTTGGCACCGAGTTCGAGCAGGGGGACTTTACGCCCCTGCGCCGATTATCAGTCCCCTTTGTGATTATCGATAATGTGAATGATTTTTTACCCTTTGATTTTATTAACATGAATAATCGCGCGGCGATTTACAATATTCTTCACCATTTCAAACGTGCCGGAATAGAGAATGTTGGGCTGGTATACAGCGATGCGCATACGCCAAATTTCAGACAACGTGAGCAGGCATTTCATGAACTGGTACCGACGATAGGGCTGAGATCCGCAGAGGAGAATCTGGTTTGCGTCAGTCCGAACGCCCGATCGGCATATGAGGCCATGCTCAGCCATATCAGGGCAGCAGGAAAAATTGCGCAAGGCTATTTTTGTATTAATGACATCGTCGCCTACGGCTGTATCAGAGCGCTACATGAATGTGGATTCCGCGTGCCCGACGATGTTTCAGTTATCGGTTTTGACGACCTCCCGGTCTCCGGGGTGATGGAACCGGCACTGACTACCGTGAAGGTGGGGAATAAAAAGCTGGGCGCCGCCGCCGTTGATTTACTGGTCAGTAAAATAGACCAGGGGCGGAATAACAACCATACCAGCGTGTTGCTCAGCGGAGAGCTGGTCAAAAGGAACAGCGTGCGCCAGCCTTCCACAAAATCATGAGCAATTACGTTATTTTGTATTAACCGCCACTTATTATTGAGGGTATTATGATTATATCAAGCTTAGAAAATGTCAGTCGTGATTATACTCCTTTAACGGAAATACTGAATCATCCCGAACTTGATCTGTCGACGCTGATAAATACGCCGTCCGGGAAGTATTCTGTACAAGGACAGGAGTGGTTCTATATTATCAGCGAAGATGAAACCAAACCTGAAACTGGTCATAAAGCCGAGTTTCATAAACTCTATGGCGATATTCAGCTGGTGATTAACGGCTCGGAAACAATTTACTTCAGGACCACTCCGCCAGATGCAGATGAGTACGGGGTAGCGCCTGCCGCAACCGATCTTTATTTTTTAGAACACGCTAGTACGAATGGTTCAGTGGTGCTGAACAAGGGCGAGTTTATTGTTTTTTATCCCGGAGAAATTCATAAACCGATGTGCCATACCGCCGGTCGCGCCGGTCGCGTCAAAAAGCTGGTGGTGAAATTCCCTTATCCGCGGTAAGAGTGAACGCGGCGTGATTAACGCAAGGGTTGCTGACGACCGTTGCGTTAATCCTGAAGGCGGGCTACCGTTCGCTGTGAGACGGGGAATTATCTTCCCAGTACGGCGGCGTTCCGACTTTCTCAACCATAAAATCAATAAAGGTTCTGACCTTGTGCGGTAAAATCCGCTTTTGCGGATAGAGCATCCAGATGGCGGTTTCGCTGGGGAACATACTAAACTCCCAGTCCGGAAAGACCCGCTGGATATGGCCTTTTTCCTCCTCCTCGCGGGATAGCCAGTTGGGCAGAATCGCAATCCCGCCGTGGTTGCAGCAGGCATAAAGCATCGCGGCGCTATCGCTGACGCTAAGCCGATAGTTAATCGGTATCCGCTGCCATTCATCTTCCGATCCGGCTCTGCGCGTATACCACCCGGCGCCGTGCAGGCGAGAAAACATCACAATATTCATCTCCTTCTGACCGTCGCCGCCGGCGCCGGGAACGACCGGAGGGCTGTTTTGCGCGATCCACCGCGGGCTGGCCCAGGCGGCGCGCGTCTGAGAGGCCAGTTTGCGAGCGTGAATGGAGGAGTCCGGCAGCACCCCAATGCGGATACTCAGATCTATTCGCGCTTCAATCAGATCCTGGATCTCATCATTAAAACTGATATCCAGAGAGATGTTGGGGTGCAGGCGGAGAAACTCATCGACAAAAGGCATGACGTGTAGCCGGCCAAAGGTGCTGGGTACGCTGATGCGCAGCAGTCCGGAAGGGTGTTTATCCAGCGCGGAAGTTAAATGGCGCGCTTCCTCCCATTGCAGGAGCAGCTGTCGGGCATGAGAGTAGAAAAAATCCCCGGTTTCCGTCAGCGTTAATCCGCGGGTGGAGCGGTTAAACAGCGTCACCTGTAAATACTCTTCCAGTTCAGAAATATGACGAGAGGCGGTTGATACTTCTATATTTAAAGCTTTGGCTGCGGCGCTAAAACTTTTATGATCGGCGGCGCTGACAAAGGTCCTGATTGCGGATAAATGGTTCATCGAATTTTACGTCTCATTTATGATGAATGTCTTTTCAGCAACCCATTGGTGTAACCACTCAGCAATAACGGTCCTGACTTTACAGCTTATCACTTTGCTTCCTCAGGTATTCCCTGCAATATTCATGGATACTGATGGTCGATGCATAAAAATGGCTTCCCCAACGGCAGGAAGCCGGATGATTAATGGCATAACGTTATTTTGCCGTGACGCGCCAGACGGTATTTCCGACATCATCGGCGATAATTAACGCCCCCTGATTATCCTGGGCAAGCCCTACCGGAGCGCCATACAGCTCTTTCTCATCCCGTGAGACAAAACCGCTGACCACGCTCTCCGGCTTACCGACCGGTTTGCTATCTTTAAAGGCGACGAAGCTGACCTTATAGCCATTGAGCGGTGAGCGATCCCAGCTGCCGTGCTCGCTGATAAAGACCCCGCCCCGGTATTTTTGCGGCAGCATCTGCCCGGTATAAAACTGCATCCCCAGCGGCGCAACGTGGGAGCTCAGGGCGTAGTCCGGCTTGATAGCCCTGGCGACCTTGTCCGGGCGAGGCGGCTGGACGCGGCGATCGACGTGCTGACCGAAATAGCTCCAGGGCCAGCCGTAAAAACCGCCGTCCTGAACGGAGGTCAGATAATCGGGAACCAGATCGGCACCTATCTCATCGCGTTCGTTGGCGATCGCCCACAGCTTCCCGCTCTGCGGCTCCCAGCCGAGGCCCGTCGGGTTCCTGATGCCGCTGGCAAAGATCCGGCTGGCTCCCGTGGCGGTATCGACCTCAAGGACGTTGGCGCGACGGTACTCCACGTCCTGGCCGTTCTCGGTAATATTGCTGTTGGAGCCGACGCCGACGTACAGCTTCTTACCGTCGGGGCTCGCCAGCAGCGCTTTGGTCCAGTGGTGGTTAATGGTATTGGGCAGGTCGGCGAGCTCGGTTCCGGCATCGCTGATGTGCGTTTCGCCCTGCTGATAGGGATAACGCATGATGCTGTCGGTATTGGCTACGTACAGATTGTTGCCAATCAGCTGTACGCCGAACGGGGAGTGCAGATGTTCGAGGAAAACATGTTTCTCCCAGCCGCTGCCGCTTTTGCGTAGCAGGGTAATGCGGTTACCGCCTTTACCGCCTTTGCCGGACTGATTTTTTACTATCCCGGCAATCAGCTGTTTCGGCGTGGTCAGCGGCTCCTCGCCGGGGCCGTTGCTTTCAACCACCAGCACATCATCGTTGGGCAGGACGTAGACCATGCGCGGATGCAGGAAACCGTCAGCCATCTTCTCAATGCTCAGCCCCTCGGCAACGTCAGGCTGCGCGCCCGCTTTCCAGCCGACGCCGGACGGAACCTGCATCGGCGGCATCAGGTAATCCTGTGCTTTTGGCATCACCGGATCCGGCCCGGTTTGTTGATCCGGGGACAGTTTTGCTTTTTCATCACATCCCGCAAGGACCAAAGTCAGCGTTAACATTACTGGTAGGGGCAGTAATATTCTATTCATGGCGATAACCTTTATTTTTTGTATGGCAGGAGGAGCTGATAATGTTGGCAAGCAGCACGCAGATAACGGTGAGGGTCGAATAGACCACATTTTGTGGCGCAATCGCGTAAGCATCGCGGCTGTGGACAAAACAATTCACAATGGCTGAAAGAATGGCGATGACGTTCAGCCAGAAATCAATTTTTGCCGCCGGGAGTCGCGGGGAAGGGGCGACGAACCAGACCTGCGCGAGGTTAATCAGCCGCGGAACGATGGCGAAAATCAACCCCAGGGCAATAAGCCAGCTGGCGCTTTTTCCCCACATGACGTTGGTGCTATAGAGATAAATAATATCAAAAATCCATCCGGCAATAAAAAAGCCATACGGCACGGGGTTGAGAAGATTATAAATTATCGTCGCCAGCGTATTACGCCGGCCATAAGAGTTTTCACTCATATTATCAGTTCCTCGTCAGGGAGAATAAAGGCGTGCGGAGTTTTCTGCTGTCAATAACGTTATGAGAAGAGGCGAATGACAGCATGCTAAATAACCCGACTAATGAGTCTGTATTAACATTATAAACGCGGAAATAATTATACATATTGTTAATAAGTTCGATATATCAATATGCGGAAATCTGTTTTGCAGAAATCACCATACCTGATGGTGTTATAGTTAGTTATGGTGATATTCAGCTAAATCGACTACGCAGAGCGCTCCGGGCAAAGCCAGGGGAAACTGCGTGGGATGTTAATCGTGATGTGGGAGAGTATGGAATGAATTTACCGGTTGTCGCCGTTCTTGGGCTGGGTGCGATGGGGCACGCTTTTGCCAGCAATCTGCTAAAAAATGGTTTCACCGTCCACGGCTGGAACCGTTCGCCAGAACGCGGGGACGATCTGCTGGCCGGCGGGCTCATCCGGCATGCGACGCCGCAGCAGGCGGTGGAATCTGCCGAGGTGATTCTGTCAGTCCTGACCGATGCGCAAGCTACCCTGCAGGTGATCCAGCAGATCGCCCCGGGGTGCCGGGAAGGGGTTGTTTTTTGCCAGATGGGGACCATTGGCGTTGAGGAGACCCGGGAAGCCATCGGCCTGCTGGAATCCCTGTCTCCTTCGTCAACCTATCTCGATGCCCCGGTTTCGGGGACCAAAAAACCGGCCGAGAATGCGCAAATTCTGGTACTCGCCAGCGGCGATCGTCAGCGAAGCGCGGCGGCTGAGCGCGTATTTGCCGCCATTGCGCGCCGCACGCAATGGTTTGGTGAGGCCGGCAGCAGTCAGAAAATGAAGCTCGTGCTGAACGCCTGGCTGATTACGATGATGGAAGGCGTGGCCGAGAGCGCATTGCTGGCGGCAAAATTAGGCTTTACCCCGGCAGAGTTCTGGCAAGCGCTGGATGGCGGCCCTCTGGCGGCACCCTATGTCAAAGGCAAGCTGGAGATGATTGCGGAAAACCGTTTTCCTGCGCAAATGCAGCTCGGCCACGCGCTAAAAGATGCCAATCTGGCGCTCGATGCGGCCGCAGACACGGAGCTGCCAATCCTGAGCAAAATCGCCGATTGCTGGGAAGAGGCAGCCGCAGATGGCTATGCCGGTCAGGATCTGGCGGCGGTTTATGCCTGGCTTGCGGGCCAGCCGGCAGACAAGCGCTGAGCGTAGAGGGCTTGGGTGAATGCGGCGTTAAACCCGCCGCGCTCTTCGCCTGGCCCAGAGACGCGGCGGTTGTACCAGCGTTTATACCGGCGGTCATGATGATGCGTGATGGCGCGGCGCTTATCGATGGCCCGGCGCCGCCGTAGCCTACCCGCCTGTTTCGATAGCCATTTCTGCTAACCGTATGTAATGTAGTAAGTTTAAATTTCACCGCTAAAAAAGGAATAATAACGGATGTACGCTCGCGAGTATCGAAACGGGGGGCGTCGCAGGATGCTGTTTTCAGCGCTCGTTTGTGTGGCTCTCCTCTACGGCGCGAAAGGGTATGCTAAACCGGATATGGCGCCGCTGGGGCCGAATATCGCCGATCGCGGCTCTGCGTTTTACCATTTCAGGGTCGAAAATTTCGACTCGGCTGACGGAAGGAGACATTACCGGGTCTGGACCGGTATTCCGGATAAAAAAGCGCCGGCGTCGGGTTACCCCATCCTTTATATGCTGGATGGCAATGCGGTGATGGATCGTCTGTCGGAGCCGTTGCTTAAGCAGCTTGCGGAAAAATCCCCTCCCGTCATTGTCGCCGTTGGTTACCAGACCAATCTACCCTTCGATCTGAATGCCCGGGCTTATGATTATACGCCCGCGCTGGAAGTGAAGAACGGGGAGGCGGTAGGGAAGAGCGGGCGCTACCAGCGTAAAGGCGGCGGCAGCGAAGATTTTCGCCGGCTGCTGGAGATGCGTATCGCGCCGAATGCAGAACGGGGGATTAAAATCGATCCTGAGCGGCGCGGTGTCTGGGGGCATTCTTACGGCGGTCTGTTCGTCCTGGATTCGTGGCTATCATCCTCTTTCTTCCGTTCGTACTACAGCGCCAGCCCCTCTTTGGGAAGAGACAATTTCTCGTTATTAGCCCGGCTAACGGCGAGCGATAAAGCGCAATATTGTCATAAGAGTTTGTTTTTCATGGAGGGATCCGCATCTCCGGGGAAAAATGCGCAAACTCAACCTACTGATACTATGAGTAAAATCCACAACGGCGTGTCCGCCATGCGGAAAAGTGGGCTCGCGGTGGAATACTGGGATTATCCCGGGGTGACGCACGGACCGATGTTGAACGCCTCTTTTCGGAGCGCGTTATTGCACATGAGTACCGGGAGGACGCTCGGAATATCACAATGTGATAAGTCCGCCAGCCGTTGAAGGGGGGCTGTGGGCGGGCTGCGCTGTCCACGGCCCCTATTTATCAGCTTATGATGCGCGGTCGGCTGTTATCAGAAATGCAGCCCCACCTGCATCGGGTAGGTTCGGTCCGGTTGGCGATGTTGGTGTCGGAAATAGCGGGAAGCGAGCCTCCGCCACTGGCTCGGAGGGCTTCACGGGGCAAGACGTTTGACGGCGGTCATTAAGGCAACAGCGCCCTTCAGAGTCGCTGGAAGTGAATTTAACGCGCACTCCTGCCTTTAAAAAAACAGCTTCCCCCGCTGGCAAATATCCTCGTTCATTGCTACTTTTTGTACAGGAGATGGCATTCCTCCTTTAACCGCCCTTTTGGCTGATGATGCCTACGCAATCTCGATCCTGACTCTATGAGTGTGGGTCCCTATTTGTGTAGGAGTCGTTATGCATCACGCTACTTTAGTTCTTAATCCCGCTCAGCCAGCCCGTTTTTTACGGGGGCTCCTATGACTCAAATTTGGTTCCAGGCCGCGCTGTGGCTGGGCCTGGCGCTGGTCGCCACCCTGGCATCCATTTATCTGCGCATCGCCACCGCGCTTTCCGAAATTGTGGTTGGAACGATTGCCCAGCTGGTGATTGGCGCGCTGCTGGGGGCGACGATTCTGGCGGGAGACGCCAGCTGGGTGCAGTTTTTATCCGGGGCAGGAGCAATACTGTTAACCTTTCTTGCCGGCGCCGAGCTCGATCCAGCGGTATTCAGAAAGCAGTGGAAACAGGCGCTTATTGTCGGCCTGATGAGTTTTTTCCTTCCCTTTTTTCTCTGCTCAGCCCTGGCCTACTGGGGGCTGGCGTGGAGCCTTCCGGCAAGCTGGCTCGCGGGTATTGCCATGTCGACGACGTCGGTGGCGGTGGTATACGCCGTCATGCTGGAACTCGGCATTAATACCACCGGATATGGAAAAATGGTGCTCGCCGCCTGCTTCGTTACCGATCTGGCCACGGTGATTGCCCTGGGGCTGATTTTTGCACCTTTTACGCTGAAGACCCTGGCCTTTACCGGCGCTATGGCGGCGGCCGCATTTCTGCTCCCCTGGCTAACGCCGCGATTTTTTAAACGCTTCGGCGAACGCCCCTCTGAGCTCGAAGCTAAATTTTTGATGCTCTGCCTGTTCGCGCTGGGAGGGCTGGCGACCTGGGCCGATAGCGAAGCCGTGCTGCCGGCGTATCTGATTGGGATGGTGCTGGCGGGGACCGTAGGTAAGGATCACGCCCTTATCCGCCGCCTCAGAACCATGACGTTTGGGCTGCTGACGCCGTTCTACTTTATTCGCGCGGGCTCGCTGGTCTCTTTACCCGCTTTGGCGGGGGCGCCGGGAGCGTTTCTGCTGCTGCTGGCGGTGAAAATGGCCAGCAAGCTGGCGGGGGTTTATCCGCTCAGCCGGTTCTATGGTTCATCGCATCAGGAGGGAATGTACACCACGCTGCTGATGTCAACCGGACTCACGTTTGGCACCATCTCGGCCCTTTTTGGGCTGTCGCATCATCTGATCGACGAAGCGCAGTATTCATCGCTGGTCGCCGCCGTGATCGGCAGCGCGGTGATCCCGACCCTGATCGCTAATGCCTTTTTCCTGCCACGTCATCTCCTCCCTGAACATGATTCTCATCGGATGACCGCAGATGACGTGGCGGAAAAAAAGGGCCAACGACCCCATTGAGCTCCATCCATTGAGCCTGACGTGAAGAGGATAATCTCGTGATGAATAACATACTGATTGCCTACGATGGTTCGGATCCGGCAAAAGAGGCGATGGATTTCGCCTTTGAACTTGCCCGCCATTTTAATAGCGAGCTGCACGTTATTGCCGTGTGTCAGCTGCCTGAGTTTGGCGGTGAAGTGGAAATGCAGGATTTCGTTAGCCGCACGCGCGCTTATTTCAACCAGATGATGAGGAGTCTGAAAAAACAGTATCCGGAGCTGAAAAAGGAGACCCGGTTTCATGTTGCAATGGGACATCCGGCAGAACAAATTCTGCGCTATGCCGATGGTCATGGTATCGATCATATTGTCGTTGGGCACCGGGGGAACACGCAATTTTCCCGCTGGTTGCTGGGTTCCGTCGCCCGGCAGGTCGTGGATCACGCCCGCTGTCCCGTGACGGTGATCCGCAAATGATCGGCAATATTATTTTTTGTGGCGTTTTTTACGCGATATTCGCCGCGGTGACCATAACGCAAAAGCATAAACGCAAATAATGCCGAGAATGAAGAGAATCAACGCCATAACTAAATAACCCATGCTGGCCTCCCTTTGGCAACAGGAACAGTATAGCAGCATGCCAGTTTTATTATCCGGCAGTTAGCCGGCGAAATGAAATGAGGCAGAGCCATGGGGATATATCCGGAATAATAGCCTGGAGGGACTATGGAATTTATTAGCATATTATATGCCAGCCTTGACGGAAGCCAAAAACATCACCTTAGCATCCATGAGCCCGCGTGCTTCTCAGATCTTAATCTTGATAAAGTTGTGGGTGCGATAACCCATGGGCGGGAAGAGTACGATATAAAACCCTGCTTTTACTCTCCTCTCGAGTACCAGGAGGACATCTACTATCGCCAGGGGGTTATTCAGGATGTGGCTAATGAAAATCTCTATAGCGCGCTTATGGAATATTCATCCAGCATGCAAAAAATCAGGGGGATTGCCGGGAAAAAGGAAAACCGCTACTACCACTATCAGCACAGGCGCTGGCAGCTGGAATGTATCCTTCTTTACTGCCAGGCGGTGACGGCGCTGCGCGATCGGCTATGCGCACTGCCCCTGAGCTCCTGCGGGATGACGAATTTCAAAAGCTATCTTATTCGCTACGTTGAAAGCGACGCTTTTACGCGGCTATCTGCCACAGCCCTAAAAATACAACATCAAATAGATACCATTCGCTATAGCCTGAAGATAAAAGGTGACACAATTAGCGTTTGCCGTTATGCCAATGAAATAAACTACAGTGATACCGTTCTCAACGTTTTTGCTAAGTTTAAACAGCGCGATGTACAGGCTGAGGTGGATCTTAAAAGCCACGACGGCTATATGAATGATGTTGAAGCCAGGATCCTCGATCGTGTCGCCAGGCTTTTTCCGGCTATATTTTCCGGGCTTGATGGGTTTATCGAATCTCATCAAGAGTATCAGTGCCGTACGCTGGTGGTTTTTGAACGCGAAATCCAGTTTTATCTCGCCAGCATCGCCTACATCCGTAAATTCCAGCAGCGAGGGCTGGCGTTTTGTATCCCGCAGATCAATCGCCACAAAAAAGAGATCGCCGTTGCCGCCGCGTTTGATTTAGCGCTTGCTGATACCCTTTTGGAGAAAGAACACACGGTGGTCTGCAACGATTTTCACCTGCAGGGGGGAGAACGTATTTTAGCGATCACCGGTCCTAACCAGGGCGGCAAGACCACTTTCGCCAGAATGGTGGGCCAGCTCCACTACCTTGCACTGCTGGGGCTGTATGTTCCGGCAAAGGAAGCGAATCTGTTTCTCACGGATAATATTTTCACGCATTTTGAAAAAAGTGAAAATATTCATAATCTGCGGGGGAAACTGCATGATGACCTGGTAAGAATAAAAGCGATACTCGATGCGGCCACCTCGCAAAGCCTCATTATCATGAATGAAATATTCACCTCAACGACATCCCACGATGCGATATATCTGGGTACCCGCATTATAGAAAAAATACTCAAGCTGGATGCGTTTTGTCTCTGCGTGACGTTTATTGATGAGCTCAGCGGGTTGGATCGGGCCATTGTCAGCATGATGAGTACCGTTGAAAACGATAGCCAGGCGTCCAGAACCTATAAAATTATCAGGAAGCCCGCGGACGGCGTGGCCTGGTCGACAACGCTGGTTCAGAAATACGGGCTCACCCATGAGAAAATTAAAGCGAGGTTAAACGGATGAAAGCCTGGCTGATGTATAAAGATGCGGACTTTATTGTGGACGATCTCTTTGCGGATAGCTTCAACGTCATGATGAAGGATCTGGAGCTCAATGTGCTATTTCAGGCGCTTTCTGGCGGGGATGCGTTTTTATACTCGGTAGTCAAAAAGGCCTGCTCGCAGCTCCTTTCGGAGGTTCAGGATATTGAATACCGGCAGGCTATCCTCAGGGACTGTCTGTATAACCCGCAGGCGATCGGCGAGTTTTATCAGGTCGTGGTGGAGTGTCTGGCAATGGAGAAGGAACATCTCCACTACGGCGTCTTCGGCCATTACCCCTCGGCGGTGCTGCATCAGTCGATTACCTTTACCCGCTTCCTGCTGGCAAACTTAAGAAAGATCCGCAGTATTGCGGAAAAAAATCTTTCTCATTTTGAATCTCCAGGAATGGCCCGACTATTTTCCATGCTTATTCAGGAGCTGAATGAGGTCTATCTCGGCGTTATCGAAGAGCATCTTAAACAGATGACCTTCAAAAAAGGGATATTAATGAGCGCGAGGCTCGGAGTGGGAAACAGGGGAGAGGAGTACATTCTCAGGCAACCCAATCCCCCGACTCAGGGATGGTTGCGACGTTTTTTCGCCAAAAAGCCGGAACGCTATACGGTTCAGATAGCCCCGCGCGATGAAAATGGTTTCCGGGCGCTCAGTGATTTACAGGATCGGGGGCTTGTGCTGGTTGCCAGCGCGATGGCGCAGTCGACCGCGCATCTGCTCAATTTTTTCAAATCGCTGCGCGTCGAGCTCGGGTTCTATGTGTCCTGCATTAACCTTGCGCAGGCGCTCAATAAGCTCAATATGCCCCGCTGTTTTCCCGTGCCGATATACCGGCGAGAGCGCCATCTGGTTTTTGAATCACTGTACGACGTCTGCCTGGCGCTGGCGGCCGGCAAGAATATCGTCAGTAATACGTTGAAAACTGATAATAAAAATACGTTTATCATTACCGGTGCCAATCAGGGCGGGAAGTCCACTTTTTTGCGCAGTATTGGCCTGGCGCAGGTGATGATGCAGAGCGGAATGTTCGTCTGCGCAGAGTGTTTCAGTACCGATATCTGCAGGCAGATTTTCACCCATTACAAATGTGAAGAGGACAGCCACATGGTCAGCGGGAAGCTCGATGAAGAGCTCAGGCGGATGCGGGATATCATGAATCTTCTGCAGAAGGACGATCTGGTCTTATTTAATGAATCTTTTTCCGCAACCAATAGCAGGGAAGGCGCGGATATTATCAGGGGGATCGTTACCGCGCTGGCGGAAAGCCGGGTTAAGCTATTTTTTGTTACCCACAGCGCAGAATTTGCCTGCGCGTTTTATCAGGAGTATCACCAGGATACCCTCTACCTCTGCGCCGAAAGAGGCGACGATGGCGTCAGGACGTTCCGGATCGCGCAAGGCGCACCGCTGGATACCAGCTACGGGGAAGATCTCTTTCAGGCGGTTTTTACCCCTGATTTACCCGCTTCCCGGGCTAAATAGCGGCACCGAGCGGGCTCTCCGTTCCAGGGACCGCGGAACGGAGAGATCTTCTCTATATTACCGTCATGACCAAAAAGCCGGCGGCGGTCATCAGCAGTGAACCAAAGACGTGCGTCAGCACCGAAATGACGGCCCACGAATAATTACCGTTCTGAAGCAGCACCACAACCTCGGCAGAGAAGGTGGAAAACGTCGTCATGCCGCCGCACAGGCCGGTGGTAATAAAAAACTTCCACGCCGGATCCAGATGCGGCTGCCTGACAAAAAAGGCCAGGGCGAGTCCGATAATAAATCCGCCGATCAAATTAACCAGCAGGGTGCCCGGCGGTAGATTAGGAAAGGAGCCATTAAGACGCATGGAGAGCACCCAGCGGATCACGCAGCCCAGCGATCCGCCGATAACCACGGCGAATAATGATTTATACATAAAACCTCACAGATGTACGGGACCGTCGGCGCTTACTCCAGAGGAGCGCCGCCGCGGATAGTTTCGTTTTCGTTAATTTCGTAAAGAACCGGGACCCCGCAGGGAATATGCAGGTTCATCACCTCATTTTCGTCGGTCTGCTCGAGGAGCATCGTCAGCGCCCGCAGCATATTGGCGTGCCCAACGAGCAGCACCGTTTCCCCGCTGACCACGCGCGGGGCGACGACATGCTGCCAGTAGGGCAGAATTCTCCGCTGCGCCATCTCCAGGCTTTCTCCGGCAGGAAGGTCTGCCAGGGCCACGTGGCGATAGCGCGCATCGCGGTGAAGGTGCCCCGGATCCTCGGTCAGCGGCGGGGGGATGCCCCGATAGCTTCTGCGCCAGTGGTAAACCAGCTTCTCCCCCATCCGCTGTGCCGCTTCATCCTTATTCATGCCCTGAAGAGCGCCGTAGTGGCGTTCATTCAGCCGCCAGGATTTGTTCACCGGCAGCCACAGCTGATTCAGCGTATCCATAATCAGCCACAGCGAGTGTATGGCCCGGTTCAGAACGGAGGTACACGCTGAATCTATCTCTATACCCGACCGTTTTATCAGCCTGGCCGCGTGCCGCGCTTCTTCTATTCCCTTCAGGGTCAGCGGGACGTCTGTCCAGCCGGTAAAACGGTTCTGCTGATTCCAGATGCTTTCCCCGTGGCGTAATAAGATGATTTTTCCCATGACCAGGAACCCGTTAGTTGATGATAAATTTCCAGAATTACCCGGCATGCTGAAGCGACGACCTGCGCATTTATGCCGCTTTGCTCAGGAGGTGGCGGGTCAGAAAATGGCCGCAGCTCCCGATAAACAAAGCAATGGCTGCCGCCGGGTAATCATCCGCACGGGCAGCAAAAAAGAGGTCAGCAATCAGGAATACCAGCCAGGTACTCAGGATCCCGACGGCCGTCGACAGTAAAAGGATTTTTGGCTTCACGGCGGGCTTCCTTTATAGCCTCCCGCACCTGCGGTACGGGAGGGGGCACGGGGTTAGCGTTTTTTAAAGGCGGACTTACCCGCAAAGACGGCCGCATCGCCCAGCTCATCTTCAATTCGCATCAGCTGATTGTATTTCTCAATCCGCTCCCCGCGGCTGGGGGCGCCGGTTTTCAGGTGCCCGGCGCGAAGCCCTACGGTCATATCCGCAATAAAGCTGTCCACGGTTTCCCCGCTGCGGTGCGATATAAAGGTCCCCCAGCCGTGGTCCTGACACAGCTGCACGGCCTCAATCGTTTCGCTCAGGGTGCCTATTTGATTGAGCTTAATCAGCGCCGCGTTGGCCAGATTTTCATCAATGCCGCGCCGGATATATTTCACGTTGGTCACAAAAATGTCGTCACCCACCAGCTCGATTTTATCGCTGAGCGCATCGCTAAGGATTTTCCAACCGGCCCAGTCGTCCTCCGCGAGGCCATCTTCAATCAGCACGATCGGGAACTCGCCCACCAGCTGCTCATAGTAGCGGGTCATCTCCTCGGCGCTGAGGCGGGCATTTTCCGTGCGCAGGGCGTATTTCCCCTCTTTATAAAACTCGCTGGATGCCGGATCCACGCAGATCGCGATATCTTCGCCAGGCCGGTAGCCGGCTCTTTTAATGGCTTCAACAATCAGCTCCAGCGGCTGCCGGTTGGAGGAGACCACCGGCGCAAATCCCCCCTCGTCACCCACGCCGGTGGAGAGGCCTTTTTCAAGTAAAACCTGACGCAGATTCTGATACACCTCGCTGCCCCAGCGAATAGCCTCGCGCACGGAGGAGGCCCCCCAGGGCGCAATCATAAACTCCTGAAAGTCGGCGCCCTGCCAGCGGGCGTGGACCCCGCCGTTAATAATATTCATGCACGGGACCGGAAGCAGATTAGCGCCGACGCCGCCCAGATACCGGTACAGCGGGATGCCGGAGACCTGGGCGGCGAGACGAGCCGCGGCCAGCGAGACGCCGAGGATGGCGTTGGCGCCTATCCGGCCCTTATTTTCCGTCCCGTCCAGGGCAATCAGGCGGCTATCGATATCCTTCTGCCGGCGGACGTCGTAGCCCTGCAGAGCATCGTGAATTTCCGTATTGATGCTGTGAACGGCATCCAGCACCCCCTTGCCGGCAAAACGCTGCCCGTCGCCGTCGCGACGCTCAATCGCCTCACGGGATCCGGTGCTGGCGCCGGAAGGCACCGACGCTCGCGCCGTGCGCCCGCCGGCAGCGGTCACTTCCACTTCTACGGTCGGATTACCCCGGGAGTCCAGAATTTCTCTGGCAATTACGCGTTCGATTTCATAGCTCATATAATGACCTTATTTTACGGAACAGGGATATGTTTAATCAGTACATCAACGGAGAGATGGTTGATAAATTCAAAAGAGAACGAGGAGTACACCCCGAACAGGCGGTTTTTATGCCCGAGCATGACCAGGTCGATATCCTCATGCTGCACTACGGCCTCAACGTCTCTGAAACGATGAATACTGACGATGGATCTGACTTTAATATCAATACTGCAGGACTCCACCAGGCGGCTCAGCATCGCCTTCGCGTCGATAATCTCGCGCGACTGACGGTCCTTGATGAGTGAATCACTGGTGTAATCCATTTCCCGATAATCAGCGCTGAGATGGCCTACGGTGATGCGGGTTGCCATCTCTTTTGCCAGGCGTTCAGCATGCTGGAGCAGCAGCAGTCCGTCGGTTTCATTCTGAACAAGTAACAGTGCATGCCGGTAGATGTGCATAGCTCACCTCTTAGTCGAAGCGAAACGAAGGAGCATCGAGGGAAGAACGTCTTTTTCCTGCCGCGGCGCGTCGGATTGATGCCGTACGCATAGGGTATTCGGGGGCATTTCCCAAGGGTAAGAGGGTCTGAGGGTATGGCTGAGCCTGGGGGCCATCGTCAGCGCGCGGCAGATAGCATTGCCGTCAGGATGGCCGTAGCCAAAAACGCCAACAGGAGATTCGCTTTCAGATGAGAAAGTAACGGGAAGTGCAGAAAAATCAATGACGTTTTGCATAGCAACACCTGACATACATGCCTAAAAGGAAACAGCAACAGTTGTATATCAGGCGTCATCATCCGGTTCGACAGAACCGGCGGTTGGGAAAGGTGGAACACCATCACCTTGTAAATTGAGCTTATATGACGATTTTCGCGAAATCAATATTTATTGATGCAAACGGTGGTTTTTTTCTTCCGCAGGGGCGGTGAAGCGCGCGCGAATTTTAAGGGAGTTGAGTTTTTTCGCATCCTGTAACATTTAATAAAAATGACGTTCGCAGAGGGCTGGATAAGTGGAGTATCTATTCTTACACGTTCCTGAAATAGCGGGCCCACTCTTTTTTCTATTAATTTTGGGGTAATGAATAAGGCCTCTGAGGGTATTTTTCTCATCACCGCTGATGCTGCTTGTTAATATTGTTGACGGCGGTTGCGGCAATAAATAATAAAGGCAGTCTTTTTCAGGCCTGGCGGCTGGCGCGTGCGGGCGCATCGTCCCCTGAGGTACAGGAAAGGGCGACGTGCGCGCTGGCGCCTGATGCCGCGAAGCTACGGGCCAGAGATGCTTGTGGCAAGAGCGGTAGCGATGGGTTACATTGTGATTAACACATTTTCACATTTCTGTTCCGTGATTCTGTCAATACACTGCTACGCCGTTGGGTTGGTTTATATGGATAACAGAATGTTAACTGATATTTCATATCGTCATTTCGTTGAAAATGTGAAAGATTATGCTATCTATATGCTGGAGTTGGATGGGACGATTGCCAGCTGGAATGAGGGCGCGCGCCAGGCTAAGGGCTACACCAGCGAAGAGATTATTGGCAGTAACTTCAGCATATTTTACAGCGAAGGCGAGCAGCAATCAGGAGAGCCGGCGAGAAACCTGGCGCTCGCCCTGAAAACCGGCAAATTCGAGGGGGAAGGGTGGCGCTACAGAAAGGATGGTTCGTCATTTTGGGCGCACGTAGTAATAGACGCTATCCGCAATGACGACGGGACCTTACTGGGTTTCGCCAAAATAACCCGGGATATTACCGAACATAAGGAAGTGATTGATAAGCTCTCGTGGATGGCGCGGTATGATTCTCTGACCGGGCTACCTAATCGGGTGGCGTTTTTTGCGTTTGTCGAAGGATTGATCGCGGGTAATAACTATACTCAGCTGGCTATTTTTACTATAGACCTTGATAAGTTCAAGGAAATAAATGACGTTGAGGGCCATCTTATTGGCGATCTCCTGCTGCAAAGAGTTTCGGCAAATGTCGCTAAAATGGTCAAGAACGATGAGCTGGTGGCCCGGTTTGGTGGCGATGAGTTTGTGGCGGTAAAGCCGTTTGAGTCCGCCGACGAACTCGATCTCTTTATCGAGAAGCTGCAGGGGTGCTTTAGCGGAATACATGATTTTGCCACTACGTCGGTTTCAGTCATTGCGAGCATCGGCTTTTCTGTTTTTCCTCGCGACGGTTCCGATCTTAATACCTTAATCAGCAACTCAGATTTGGCTATGTATCGTGCCAAATCTGATATCGACAATAAGGTGTGCCGCTACGAGCCTGAGATGGACGAGCGAACGCGTAAGCGCAATCAAATGATTTCGGATATCAGGCAGGGGATCAAGGAGGACCAGTTTTATCTGCATTATCAAGAAAAGCGCTCGATCTCCGGAAAGCAGGTGACGGGATATGAGGCTTTACTCCGCTGGCAGCACCCCGAACTCGGGCTGATATACCCTGACGAATTTATTCCCCTGGCGGAAGAGAGCGCGACGATTATACCGCTGGGCTATTGGGTATTAGAGCAGGTATGTCGTGAAGCGCTGGTGAATAAAATTCACAAGAAGGTTTCGGTAAATATCTCTCCGGTGCAGCTGCGCCATCGCCATTTTATAGACAACGTCCGCGGAATTTTAATGAGAACCTGTTTCCCGGTTAGCCTCCTTGAGTTCGAGGTCACGGAGACGGCGTTTATTGTCGATAAAAAGCTGGTGTTTAACGTTCTCAATCAAATAAAAAACATGGGGATCAGTATCGCCCTCGATGATTTTGGAACCGGCTACTCCTCCATTAGCATGCTGCGTGAATTCCATTTTGACCTCATCAAAATGGACCGCAGTTTTCTGCAAAACATTGAGAACGACACCGAGGTTCGCTCCTTCGTGAGGGCGGTTATCTCGCTCAGTAAATCGATTAATACCCCGCTGATCGCCGAGGGCGTTGAGACCCTGGAACAGCTGAAAATCCTGAAAGATGAAGGCTGCAACGAAGTCCAGGGCTTTCTTTTTGGCAAGCCGACGATCATTGGACAATTAAAAAAGTAGCCTCTCAGGCCCTTCATCGCTACGCCGTAAGCGGGCCGATAGGCCTGCCTGCCGGCAGAAAGCCGGCTTCTGCTGCGGCTTACTCAGCCAATAAAACCTCTGAATGACAAACTTCCGCACCCCGATGGGGCAAGCGCGAGAGCATTGACATTGAATCTACCAACTAGTAGGTTTGTTTTCGCCGTTCGCAAAATCGCCCGCCGATTATGGCCGATGCGCGTCGGTTGATTAACGCAAGCCTCGGCCTTTAAAGCGGCTGGCGGCCATTAGAGTTTTCCTGCGGGAATCGCTTCTCGCGTTTTTGTTTGTGGGTTCAATGTTAATAGTGTGAGCGAAAATATGACAACCTCTTCACTTTCCGCTGGCCAGAAAATAGCGCGCCTGCTGCTGGTGGGCCTTATCCCTTTAGGCGTGATACTGCTCTTTCTGTGGGCAGGCGGCTGGCTGGCGCCGAACCGCCTCAGTGCAGACAGGCTGGTGACGGTTCTGCAAAAATCGGGCGGCGAGCACCCGGGCTTTCGACGCAATCATGCCAAGGGCGTATGCGTTGTGGGCCGTTTTATCTCTAACGGCAACGCCAGCGCGCTGTCGCGTGCGGCGCTGTTCGCCGCCGGAGAAACCCCGGTAACGGGCCGCTTTGCCATCGCCGGCGGCAACCCCAACGCGCCGGATTATGCCGTTCCCGTGCGCAGCATGGCGCTGGAGTTCAGGCAGGGTAACGGGGAGCAGTGGCGCACGGGAATGAACGCCATGCCGCTGTTCCCGGTCTCCACCGTGGAGGAGTTCTACGAACTGCAAACCGTCACCTTGCCCGACCCGAAAACCGGCAAACCCGACCCTGACAGGCTGAAGGCGTTTGTCGGCTCGCACCCTCAGCTGCAGCGTTATCTGGCCTGGGCAAAGCAGTACGTCCCCTCGTCCAGCTGGGCGAGCGATCGCTATAACAGCCTGAATGCGTTTCGCTTTATTGATAAGGCCGGGGCCGAGCACCTGGTTCGCTGGAGCATGGTGCCGCGTACCGGCTATCAGCCCCTTAGCGAGGCGGATAAAAGCGATAAGGATTTCCTGCAGCACGATATCACGCAGCGCCTGGCTCAGGGGCCGCTGCGCTGGGATCTGCTGATAACCGTCGCCCAACCGGGGGATGCAAGTAACGATGCGGCTAAGCTCTGGCCTGACGATCGTCAAACCATCAATGCGGGTACGCTCGAGCTGGTGAGCGCCACCGCGCAGGAGGGGGGCCCCTGCAACGATATCAACTACGATCCGCTGATCCTGCCGTCCGGGATCGCCGCCTCGGACGATCCTCTACTCAACGCGCGGTCGTCGGCCTACGCCAAATCGTATAACGCGCGTACCCGCGAACAGTCCCAACGGTCAGGAGCCCACTTATGAAACAGGTAACCCATTTTCATCCGGCGCTGCGCTGGCTGCACTGGCTGATGGCCGCGGCGATCGTGGCGATGCTGTTTATTGGCGTGGCGATGGTTTCCACGGTTTCCTCCCTGCACGCGCTGCTGGTGTCCATTCACAAGCCGCTGGGCCTGATGATCCTGCTGCTGGTGGTGGTGCGGCTGTGGCTGCGTTTTTACACCGCCGTGCCGCCTCTGCCGGGCACCGTACCCGGCTGGCAGCGGCGGCTGGCGCATCTCTCGCACTGGGTACTGTACGCGATGATGCTCCTCCAGCCGCTGGTCGGCTGGGCGATGCAGTCGGCCGCGGGGTATCCCGTCTCCGTCGGCGGGGCCTTTATTTTACCGCCTATCGCGCCGGTGAATAATGACTGGTATGCGCTCCTGCGCCCGCTGCACTCGGCGGTTGCGCTGCTGCTGTTCATGACCGTGATGCTGCATCTGGCCGCCGCGCTATTTCATGCTTTAGTGCGCCGCGACGGCGTCTTTGAAAGTATGTCCGGCGGCGGCAGGCGATAGCCCTGGCAAAAAATCCGTGCCGAATCATATCGGCACGGATGAGGGCTTAATCCGGGTTCATAGCGCGGAAAAGCGTATCAAACGTGCCCTCTTTTTCCGCCCAGCGGCGGCCTTTATCGCCGTCAAGCAGGATCTCCCCGCGCGGGTGCTGTTGGTTTTCAATTAATGCCATTACGCGGGAGATGTATTCCGCCAGCGGCATCGCCCTCGGGTCCACGGACTGCGCGCTGCCCGTCAGCCCGGTCTGCACGTACGGCGGCGACAGCTCAAGCACCTCAACCGGGATATGCCGCATCTGGTGACGTAACGAGATCAGCCACGAGTGCAGGAACGCCTTGCCGGCGCAGTAGGTCGGGAAGTCTGCCTTAGGCACGAATGCCAGCGCGGAGCTGGTTGCCATAAAAGTGGCGTCAGCCTGGCCCTGAATCAGCGGCAGGAAGGCCGCCGCGAAGCGGAGGGTACCGAGTATGTTGGTCCTGACTATCTCCTCTGCGACGGACGTATTCCCGCCGTCGGTGAGGAAATTTTCGCTGCGCGAAATACCGGCGTTGGCGATCAGCACGTTGAGCTGCGGAAAGCGCGTTTTGACCTCTGAGGCCACGGCGGCAGGCATCGTCTCATCGTCCGTATCGAGCCTGAAGCCCGTCATTCCGGGATGCGCGCGGGTGATTTCATCGAGCAGGGCCTGGCTGCGCCCGGTGATGATGACCCGGTTGCCGCGCGCGTAAAACGCTTCGGCCAGCGCGCGGCCGATACCGCGGGTGGCGCCAGTAATCAGAATGGTGTTACCGCTAATATTCATAACATTGTCCTCTCCGGATAGAGCAGATGGAAAGGCGGCGAGGGGCTATCGGATCTGTTGTCGTCGCTGATAGCCGCCAGAGATGGGAACGTCGCCGCATAGATCCCCTATTCTCTGCTGAGACCCTGGGGTATCCGGGCGCGTTGGATGACGGTAACGCCTACGGCATTGTGGCAATGCCCAATGAGTATATTGACGCCCTCTGAGGTCGGCAAGTGAATTATCTGGCCAGCGACCCTCGGCTCGATCCCGGCGCCAGTTTGGGCGTTAGCAGGTCTACCTGTTGGTAGGTTTCCTGCCAACGCTCTGATAATATGCACCTTATTCAGTACGATATGCACATGCGGATCCGACTATGACGACTGAGCGTTCACCGAAAGCAAACGAGATTATTTCCTATACCCGACAGCTACTTACCTCCGGTGGCTACCAGAGCTTCAGCTTTGCCGATATCTCTGCAAAGGTGAATATTCGTAAGGCGAGCATTCATCACCACTTCCCGAGCAAGGCGGAGCTGGTGAAGGTGGTGGTCACCGAGTATCGGGAAGAGGCCCGGGCCGGAATGCAGGCGATGAGCCAGCAGATGAATGATCCGCTGGCGGAACTTCAGGCCTACGTCGACTACTGGACGACCTGCATTCGCGAGGGCTCCTCGCCGTTTTGCATCTGCGCCATGCTTGCCGTTGAGCTGCCGACGCTGCCGGCGGAAGTGGCCCGCGAAGTGAGCGGCCATTTCGCCGATCTTACCGAATGGCTGGCCACGTTGCTGCGCAGAGGGGAAAGCGAAAAGCGCCTGCGGCTCCCCGTCAGCCCTGCGGATGAGGCGAGCCTGCTGATGGCCACGGTGCACGGCGCCATGCTGTCGGCGCGCGCCTTTAACGATGCGGATATTTTCCGCAGAATAGTGCAGCCGCTGATCGATAACATCGTGGTTCGCGCCTGATCGTTTGTGGGAAGTGCCCTCATGGCGCCGGCGAGCGGGAGCGGACGCTGCGGCGCGGCGAAATATAAGCGCAAAAAGTTTGATAACCACCTCCATGCGCGGGCAGGCGGCGGAAAATTCGCCGCTGGTTTACGAAAATAAGGATTAATAGCATGAAAACTATCGGCATTCTTGGCGGCATGTCCGCAGCTTCAACGCAAACTTACTATCGGCAGCTTTGTAACCTGACCCGGGCGCGTTTGGGCGGCCTGCACTCCCCGGAGCTGCTGATACGCTCCCTCGATTTTGCCACGATAGAGAAGCTGCAAATGGCGGGTGAGTGGGAGCAGGCCGGCGAGGTGCTGAACCGGGAAGCTAAAGCGCTTGAGCGCGGCGGCGCCGACTTTATTGTGCTGGCGACGAATACCATGCACAAGCTGGCCGGCCAGCTGATGACGGGCGTTTCAATCCCGCTGCTGCACATCGCCGACGCCACCGCCGCGGCTATCCGCCAGCAGGGATTGCGCGCGCCGGGACTGATGGCGACGGCCTTCACTATGGAACAATCCTTTTATACCGACCGTCTGGTCGCGGCCGGCCTGACGCCGATTATCCCGCAGAGCGCCGACCGGGCCACAACGCACCGGATCATCTATGACGAGCTATGCTGCGATATTGTCACCAGTGAAAGCGAGGCGGCTTACGTCGGTATTGCGCAGCGGCTGGTTGAGGCCGGCGCCGACTCGTTGATTCTCGGCTGTACGGAAGTAGGGATGCTGCTTAACCAGGGCAATGTAACGGTGCCGGTGTTCGATACCACGCTTATCCACTGCGATGCTGCGCTGGCGATGGCCCTGGAAGAGCCGGTCGCCTGATCCTCAGCGTGCCGCCGCCGTTATTTCAGCGGCGGCAATCGCGGCGCCTGGGCGCGGCGGCGGGTTATTCATCCGCAAAAAGTGCGTTCATTTTGTCTGAATCATAATAGCCCCATATTTTTACGATTTTCTGGCGCTCAAGGCGCAGCACCCAGCAATATTGCATATTAAAATCTGCGCCGTTTTTACCCTTACCGCCGGTGGCGTGGAACTGCAGGCAGGCAAGGTCGCCGTCAACGATCAGGCTATCGACGATCGGCACGGGCCATGACGCCAGCCGCTCATCCAGCCGTTTAAGCAGCCGCTGGCGGTAGCTTTCTTTGCCCCGGTAGCATCCCGCGATCGGCGAGGTGCCCATCGCATTGAATTCCAGATCGTCATCTAATGCGGCGATAAAGTTCTCTCCCCATCCCCGATCCGCGATCGAAAGGAACAGCGACGATAAAAGCTGGCGGTTCTCTTCACTCATGATCCTGCTCCGTAGCGGTTAATGAATTCTGGTATGTCGCCTGTAGAACGTCGGAGAGGCCTTGCGCCAGCAGCTGACGCGGGGCATCGCTCCCGTCAACGGGGAGTAGCGTCCTGCTGCATATTTTCCAGCGTCCGTCGCGGCACTCAAGCTCCCAGCGGTTAACGACAACCCGATGGATGCGGTATCCGGTGGAGGTGCCGTGGTTGGTCATTTCCCGCGGCGTGCCTTCTTTATCCAGCTGCAAAAGCTGCAGGTAGGAGGTGACCACCGCCGTATCGCCGCGCAGGTCGATAAGCGGTAATCCGGCAAAATGCGCCAGCCCGCCTTTGATAGCCTCTTCGTGCTCCGGCCTGAGAATAAAGGCCGCAATCGCCTCCACGCCCTGCGCGCCGTCCAGCCCCGCACCGCGGTTGAAAACGCCGTCCTCGGTATAGACGGACGCCGTATACTCAGCGAGCCCGCTGTCGGCGCTGGGCGGATGAGAAGCAATAAGTTCATAGATCGCTAATTTGGCTTCGATTATTCGCAGCCTTTGTTCGGTCGTTAGTTGATTGTCATTAGCCATACGGCGTCTCTTCCTGTTATTGCAAACCTGATTGAAGCGGTATGACAATAATAATTGTTTTGTGCGACTGTATAATCGGCTACAAACTTAATGCAGTGATTAGCCATATTTAATAAAGGAGCGACGGATGATAAGCCGCGCGCAGTTCCCTGCGCTTAATACCTTTGTGATGGTCGCCGAGAAACTGAACTTCAGGGCCGTTGCGGACGCCCTGGGCGTCTCCGCATCCGCCGTCAGCCAGCAAATTAACGGCCTGGAAGAGCAGCTGGGGCTGCGGCTTTTCAACCGAACAACGCGTTCCGTCAGCCTCACCGAGGACGGCAGGGGGCTGTATCTGCAGGTCGCCCCGCTGCTGGAGAACCTTGCCGGCGCGCTGATGCAGGCGCAGTCCCGTAGTCGGGTCATCAAGGGGCATATTCGCCTTCACGCTTTTCGCTCGGCGGCAGAAATGTTCCTCGACGCCAGGATCCCCGCTTTTCTTGCCGCTTTTCCCGACGTGCACATGGATATTGCCGTCCACGATTCTCCCGTCGATCTTATCGCCGGCGGGTACGATCTTTCGCTGCGCCTCGGGGAGGTGCTGGCGCCCGGGCTGGTTGCGGTCCCCGTCGGCGGGCCGCTGCATCAGATAGTTGTGGCGGCGCCGTCCTGGCTGCAAGCTCATGGCGGCATCGAGAGACCAGAGGATTTAATCCATCACAACTGCATCGGCTGGCGCTGGCCGGGCGCGGCGGTGCCGGAGCCCTGGCAGTTTTCGTATAACGGCCGGCTAAAAAATATTGCGGTGAACGGGAATCTGGTGGTGGACGATCGCGAGCGGCAGTATCAGGCGGCCATCGCCGGCGTCGGGGTGGCTCAGGTTACCGCGGAGAGGGTGAAGCCGCACCTGCTTTCCGGCGCCCTGCAGCGCATTCTTAGCGCCTGGGAAACGGCATTCGCAGGATATTACCTGTGCTGGACGGCGGGGAGGGCGATGTCGCCGGCGATGAGGGCCTGTATCGACTGGTTACGCGATGAGCCGCAGGTGTCTCAGGCCTCAGGCGGCTTTTATCCGGGTGGAGAACCTCAAGGAAAATTACTCTGAGGCGGGCGGCTCCTTGCCGAATTTTTCATGAAATCTGCGCACTATTCCGCCAAGATGCCAGTGCAGCTTCTCTTGCGCCTGCTGGTCCAGCTCCTGCTCCAACAGCCCGACGATGGTTTCATGATCGACCTGGGAGTTTTGAAACTCTTCCGGCGTTCTGGTCAGATGGTTGAGGAAGGCGCGGATGCGGTTGATGCTGGTTTTATAAAAGCCGATCAGCTCCCGGTTCTGGCTGGATTCAATAATCGCCATATGGAACGCTGCATCTGCCTGGCGGTAGCTCTCCGGCGCGTTGAGTAGCGCCTCGCGCCCCCGCACAACGTGCTCTTTCAGCAGAGTAATTAGCGCGTTGCGGTCGTGGCGAAGCGCCAGCGTTAGCGCGCCGGCCTCCAGAATTTGCCGCATTTCGCAGGTTTCCCGCATCTCCTGCTCGTTGAACTCAAACACGAAGGTGCCACGCTGGGGGAATATTTGTACCAGGCGTTCCATTTCCAGCTTTTGCAGCGCGGCTCTGACCGGCGTACGGCTCACGTTGAGCTGGGCCGCAATATCGTTTTCTGAAATTAACGAGCCGGGCTCTATTTGGCAATTGACGATGAGGTCGCGAATGTGATCGGCCAGAATACTACTCAGTGACTGAGGGCGGATTATCTTCTTTGAGGACCAGTCAATAAGTAGTTTATCGGAGGACATAGCGTGGCGTACTTCCTTAATACAAATAGCCTTTATTGCCGCAATAGTTGCACGATCCGATTTAAGATGCAAGGTGTAGTATACAAGATACAGCCCCCTCAAACGGCGACCCATTCGCCGCGTGAGGGGGAGAGGATCAGGAGGTGAAGAGGTACTCCTGGTGCCGGATGTGCTCAGGGTTGAGCGCCATCCCCATGCCCGGCACTTCAGGCACCCGAATCAGGCCATTTTCCGGGACCAGCGGTTCGCTGAGGAAATACTGGTGAATATCGTTCCACTTCACCAGGTACTCCTGATACGGCGTGTGGATCGGCGACTGGGTGGTGGTAAAGTGGGCCGTCGCGATGGTGGAGTGGCCGTGCGGAATGACCTGCAGGTCGTACATCGTGGCGGCCGCGGCGATTTTTAAGGTTTCAGACAGGCCGCCGCACCAGTAGATATCCGGCTGAATAACGTCCAGCACGTCGGCCTCAAAGAAGCGTTTGAAGCCCCAGCGGGTATATTCATGCTCGGCCCCGGCCAGCGGGATGGTCAGCCGCTCCTTCAGGCGACGCATGCTGTCGATTCTGTCCGGCATCACGCACTCTTCCAGCCAGCGCGGTCGGTAGGGCTCAATGGCCTTCGCCAGTTCGATGACGTAGGTCACGTCCATCGACTGCCAGCAGTCAAACATCAGATCGTAATCCTCGCCCACCGCCTCGCGCAGGGTTTTCACCAGCTCAACGTTCTTCTTTAATCCCTCTCTACCGCTCATCGTGCCGTGGCGGAAGAACCATTTTTGTCCGCGATAGCCCAGCGCTTTATACTGCAGCGCGCGCTCGCGCACTAGTCCCATATCCTGGACGGCAAAGCCCAGCATCGAGGCGTAGGCCGGGATCTCCTCGCGAATCGAGCCGCCCAGCAGACGATAAACCGGCTGCTGCATCCACTTGCCGCGAAGGTCCCACAGCGCGCAGTCGATCGCGCTGATCGCCAGCATGGCGTCGCCCTGGCGGCCGTGAATCAGCGCCCGATGCATCTGGTCCCACAGGCGCTCGCTGTCGCGCGGGTCCTGGCCCAGCAGTAAAGGGCGCAGCTGGCCGTGGATAATCGAGGCGACGGCGTGGGGAACGGGGCCCGCCAGCCCCTCAACGCCTTCGTCGGAGATAATTTCCACAAACACGGTGGAGATGGAGAATCCCTCTTTCAGCTGCACGCCGCCGTCATGGTTGTCGACGACGCGATACTGGGCGTACACGTCGGTCGGACGAGCGAGGCGCTCCTCCCAAAAATCCACTTCCCCGGGCAATATGCCCTTAACCTGAAGTAATCGGACGTCGATAATCTTCATCTTACTGACCCTCACGTTGTTCATTGCTGTTTTGATATGCCGATGATTGCTGGCGACGGAAAATGATGCTCAGGGTGATAATGGAGAGCAGGGCCATTGCCGCCAGCCAGTAGAATCCGCCGTTATAGCTGCCGCTGCGATCGCGGATCACGCCGATGACCCACGGGTTAACGACGCTGGCAATGCTGCCGAGGGCGTTAATCAGCGCGATGCTGCCCGCCACCACGGAGGCGGGGAAGAACTGCGCCGGCAGGCCCCAGAACACGGGCATCGCGCCGAAAAAGCCGAACGCCGAGCCGCAGAGGAACGCCATTTTGAGCAGCGAGTTATCGAACCACGCCACGCAGAGCAGCCCGAGGCATGAGATAAGCAGCGCGGCATAGTTAGCCAGCAGCCGCGAGCCGGGACGGTCGGCGATGCGCCCTAGTACCAGCATGCCAATCAGGCCGAAGATGTAGGGAATGATGGTGATAAAGCCGGTTTGCACGTGGCTTAAACCCGTTTCGCTGATGATTAACGGCAGGAAGGTGCTGACCGCGCCGTTGAGGTTAGCCAGCCCGTAGTAGGTGAGGCTGAATAGCAGCACCAGCGGGCTGAATAGCGCTTTGAGCAGGCCGCCGTGTCCGCGCGGCGGCAGCTTTTTTTGTTCTGCGGCGAGGGTGGCCATCAGCCAGCGCTGCTCCTCTGCTTCGAGGAATTTGGCATCTTTGGGCTTGTCGGGCAGCGCGAAGGGGACAATCAGCCCCAGAACGACGGCCGGAATGGCTTCGATCAGGAACATGATCTGCCAGCCGCTAAGCCCCATCCATCCGTGCAGCTCCAGCAGCAGGCTGGAAATCGGCGTGCCGATAATCAGCGCAATCGGTATGCCCGTCATGAAGGAGGCAATAATGCGTCCGCGCCAGGCGGCGGGGAACCACATGGTGAGGTAAAACACGATCCCGGGGAAAAAGCCGGCTTCGGCAGCGCCGAGCAGGGCGCGCATGACGTAGAGGCTATTTTCGTTCCAGACGAAGATATGCGCGCCGGAAATAATCCCCCAGGTCACCATAATTCTGGCTATCCACCAGCGGGCGCCAATCCGCTCCATCAGCAGGTTTGAGGGCAGCTCAAGCAGCGCGTAGGGAACAAAAAACAGCCCTGCGGCCAGGCCAAAGCTTGCGGCGCTGAGGCCGATATCCGCATTCATGGTTAATGCGGCCACCCCGATATTGGCGCGATCGATAACGGCGATGACGTAGCAAGCAATCAACAGCGGGATCAGCCGCCAGGAAAGTTTGCGTATAACCCTTTTTTCAATTTCAGAATCTGTGGTTTGCATGGTGTGTCCTGATGATGAGGTTATAAGTACCTAAGGTTCTTGTATACAAGTTCAGTTGTATTCATCTCCAGCCCGGAGTTCAACATCGTCATGAGCAAAATGAGATATGAAACGTTTCAGCTAGCGATTCTTGACCCGGTGCGATCGCTAACCCTGAGCGGGAGCGGTCAAAATGTGGGGTGGGGTTTGGCGCCAGAAGCGGCAGCGCAGCCCGATGAGCCAGAGAAGCGGGAAGAACAGGCGTAGAGAAAGGAACGAAGAAGGAATGGAGAAGCTGCGGCGAAGGCGCGGAGAATGGTGCGGGCGATGAGCGGGGGCGCCCGCAGATCGGCTGGCGCCCGGCGCTACTTCGCCGGAGCGTGGGGAAAGAGCAGCCAGAAGCGCGTCCGCCGCTGCCCTGAGCTTACGCCGCAGCGCCCCTGGTGCAGCTGCATAATTCCGCGCACGATAGACAGTCCCAGCCCGCTGCTGTTGTTCGAGGCGTGGCGGGCGCTGTCGGCGCGCCAGAAGCGATCGAACAGCCGCTCCTGCTGCTCCGGCGAAATCGCCTCGCCGCGGTTGGTGACGCTAAGCAGCACGCCATCGGGCTGGGTCTGCGCTTCAACCTGGACTTCGCTACCGCCGTCGGCGTAGCGAATCGCGTTATCGAGCAGATTGGCGACCGCCCGCCGGAGCAGGTCGGCATCGGCGATGATCTCCCCGCTGGCGGAAAAGCGCAGCGCTATCCGCCGCTCTTCCGCCGGGCCTTCAAAATATTCCGCCAGCGGAAGCAGAACGTCATTCAGCGACAGCGTCGCTTTGTTAATCGCCTGGCTGGCGTTTTCCGCCCGGGCGAGGAACAGCATCTTGTCGATCATGGTGGAAAGGCGCACCAGCTCTTCAAAGTTGGAGCCCAGCAGCGCGGTGTAATAGGCTTCGCTGCGCTTTTGCGTCAGGGCGATTTCGGTCTGCCCCAGCAGATTGCCGATAGGCGTGCGCAGATCGTGGGCCATATCCGCGCTGACCTGGCTGAGCTGCTGAAAGCTGTTTTCCAGCCTGTCGAGCATCTGATTAAACCCGCCGATAAGCGGCTGCAGTTCGGCCGGCGGGTTGGGCAGCGCGATGCGCCTTCCCAGGTGACGTACGTCAATCGTCGAGGTTTCCTGGGCCAGGCGCTGCAAAGGGCGCAGGCTGCGCCGGGCAAACAGGGCGCTGAGCGCGACGGCCGCCAGGGCCGCGCACAGCGTGATCAGCGCGATCTGGCGCAGATAGCTGGCCTGGGTTTGCGTACGCTCGGTCATTAGCCTGCCGGTAATAATTTCCAGCTGGCGGGAGGGCACGTGGCCGGTAACCGCCATTGCGGAAGCCGAGATAAAGGGCACGCCGCCCGGCGTCTGCTGGTGGTGCACGTCCTGGGGGACGATGGGCCGGCTGGCGGCCACCGGCACGATGTCCGGCAGCGGGCGCCTGCCCGGATTGACCTCAATCAGCGGCGGCTGGCCCGGAAAGCGCAGCACCAGCAGCGATTCGGTGTTGCCCAGCATGTTGGTAAACAAATGCGGCTTTTCGCGGATCATCCGCTGGACGTCCTCGTTAAGCACCAGCGTGCGGATTTGATCCAGGCGGTTGGTTAAGGCGATGTCGTCGCGGATGCTGAGCTGCTGGCAGAGGGAGCGGTAGAGCGCGGTACCGACGCCGAGCAGCACCAGCAGAACCGCGGCGCCCACCATCAGCGATAATCGGGTGCTGATCGACAGGCCCTTCATTTCTGCTCCTCGCAGCAGTAGCCCACGCCGTGGACGGTATGAATCAGCGGAAGGTCAAAGGGCGCATCGACCTTTTGCCGCAGACGGCGCACCGCCACGTCAACCACGTTGGTGTCGCTATCAAAATTCATGTCCCAGACCCGCGAGGCGATCAGGGTGCGGGTCAATACCTGCCCGGAGTTGAGCATAAAGAGCTGCAGCAGGTTGAACTCTTTATTGGTCAGGTCCAGCCGCACGCCGGCGCGCTCCACCCGCCGGGTGGTGATATTGAGACGCAAATCGCCGACCGTCAGCTGCTCTTCGCGCTTCGCCTGTCCGCCGCGGCGCAGGGCGGTGCGGATGCGCGCCAGCAGCTCGGCAAACGAAAAAGGCTTGACCAGATAGTCATCGGCGCCGAGCTCCAGCCCTTTGATTTTGTCCTCGACGGTGCCTTTGGCGGTGAGGAAAATCACCGGGGTATCAAGCTGCTCATCCAGCTGCGCCATCACTTCCCAGCCGTTCATCTGCGGCATCATCACGTCCAGCAGGATGAGATCGTAGTGGTGCTCCCGGGCCATAAACAGCCCCTCCTGGCCATTTACGGCAACGTCGACCACGTAGCCGGACTCGGTCAGGCCGCTGCGCATGTACTCACGCGCTTTGGGTTCGTCTTCTATCACCAGTATTTTCACCATGGCTCCTGAACGCGTTTCCCCACGCAGCGGCAGCGACTCACTTCTGCGCGCCGTTGGCCGCCTGCTCAATCAGCGCGGCGACCTCTTTGGGATGAGACTGAAAAACGGAATGGCTGCCGTCAACTTCCACGGTATGGCTTTTCGCGCGTTTAGCGTACATGCGCTCCAGATCGGGGTTAATAATTTTGTCCGATTTCGCCACCATATACCAGCTCGGCTTGGTTCGCCACGCGGCCTGCGTCACCACGGCAGCAAGCGAGGTCGGGGAGGTGGGGATTTGCGACTGGGCGCCAAATTGAGCCTGCTCGCGCGGCAGGTCGGCGGCAAAATCCCCCGGGAAGTAGCGCGGATCGAGCATCACGTAGCCGTCAGCCGTTTTGATAAACGGGTGCGCGGAGTTGGGATATTTTTTGCTGACCTCCGCCCGGTTCTCTCCGGCATCCAGCGCGTGGGCGGCGATATAAACCAGCCCGGCCACCTTCGGGTCGTTACCGGCCTGGGTAATAATCGCCCCGCCGTAGCTGTGGCCGACCAGAATGACCGGACCCTCCTGACGATCCAGAATACGCCGGGTGGCGGCGACATCGTCGGCAAACGAGGTCAGCGGCTCCTGCACCAGCGTGACCCTGTAGCCGTCGCGGCTCAGGATGTCATAGACCGGCTTCCACCCGGAACCATCAACAAAGGCGCCGTGTACCAGCACGATATTTTTCACCGGCGCGGCCTCGGCCGCGTGGCTGGCGCCGGCCATCATCATGGCCGCGGCGACAAGGCTCATTACTGCTTTATGTTGGATTTTCATGCTCATTCTCTCCTCAACGGGGATTTGTTCGGTGTGGGAGTGAGTGTAGCGAGAGGGTTCTGACAGGAAGGTGAGTCAGTTATGACAAAAAAATGACGGCCGGGCGCGGGCCTTTGGCGCACGGGGAGAGGAGCGGAGGAAGGTGTGGCTAAAGGCGCGCGGCGGCGTTTAGGACCCTGTTCGTGACCCGGAGAGCCGCCTGGGGTTCACGCCATTACCGCGCGTGGCGACTTCAGCGCTCGCTGATACCGACGAGAAACAGGTTGACCAAATGTTCGATGCGCGACGGCGGCGAGCCATCCTGCTCCGCGGCCAGAGAGATTGCCGTGACGACATACACCAGATCGTCAAAGGTCACGTCGCGACGCAGGATCCCGGCCTCCTGCCCGCGTCGCAACAGACGCTGACCCTCTTCAGTTATCGCGTGGCAGCCGGGCGTTCCGCTTTGCAGAACCGTTCCGAGCGAGGCGGCAAGGCTGCGATAGAGAGTGGTGTTGGTCACCAGCTCTTCAAGGTAGAGGCGTACCGCGCTGCCCGCATCGACCCCGGCATCCCGGACGCGGCTGGCCTCGGCCAGCGACAGAAAGCGCTCGCTGCAGGCGGCTGCCAGCAGGGCTTCACGAGTCGGAAAGCGCCGATAGAGCGTACCGATGCCGACGCCCGCCCGTTTCGCCACGTCCTCCAGCGACACGGCGGCGCCCTTGGTCAGAAAAATCTCTTCGGCGGCGGCAAGAATACGCTCGCGGTTGCGCAGCGCGTCAGCGCGCAGTATGGATTCATCGTTCAATTCTTTTTCTCCCTTTGACAAGTGGAGGATACCTCCGTATTTTAAGTGGAGCAACACTCCACTTATTGTTTGAGAGGGCGGTAAAATGACGAAGCGGTTTGAGAACAAGGTTGTGGTCATCACCGGCGGCAGCGACGGGATTGGCCTGGAGACGGCGAAAGAGTTCGCCGCTGAAGGCGCCCACGTCTATATCACCGGGCGTCGGCAGGAGCATCTCGCTGCCGCCGTGCGGGAGATTGGTAACGGCGCGGTGGGCGTGCAGGGGGATGTCGCTATTCCCGCCGATCTCGATCGGCTCTACGCGCGGATCCAGCATGACCACGGCAGAGTGGACGTTGTCTTTGCCAATGCGGGGATTGCCGAAACGCAGCCGCTGGAGACGATCGATGAAGCCCATTTCGACCGAATGTTTGCGGTGAATGTTAAAGGCCTGCTTTTCACCGTGCAGAAGGCGCTGCCGTTGATGGGCGCGGGAGGCGCGATCGTTCTCAACGGATCGGTTGCCGGCAGCAAAGGCTTTGCGGGCCAGTCGCTGTACAACGCGAGCAAGGCGGCTGTGCGCTCGTTCGCACGAACCTGGACCAACGATCTGAAGGAGCGGGGCATTCGTGTGAACGTCGTCGCGCCGGGCGGTACGGAAACACCTCTGATGCGTGGCTATCTTGACGCACGTCCTGGATTTGAAGATATGCTGAATCAGCTTGTTCCGCTCGGCAGATTGGGGCGGCCGGACGAAGTGGCGAAAGCGGTGCTGTTCCTGGCATCCGCTGAGAGCAGCTTTATTGCCGGCAGCGAACTCTTTGTCGATGGCGGCAGCCTCGCCGTTTAGCCGCCTGGCGCAGGGCCTTCGGTAAAACAGAAGCGCGGGGAACGATCCGCGCTTTTTTTATGGCGATTTTATTTAAATTTTTATTGCCGTAGGGCGGCGTTTACGCACCCCGCACGGCAATACATTTTATTTCGACCAGCAGACCGGGATGCGCCAGGCTCGTCACCTCTACGCAGGTCCATGCGCTTCTGCCGCGCGGGAAAAGGCCGTCCTTCACGCGGCGAAAGGTATCCATATGCTCTGCCATAGCGACGTGATAAGTGGTCATCTCCACCACGTCATCAAAGCTGCAGCCCGCTTCGTTGAGCACTAACTCCAGGTTGTGCCAGCAGGCAATAAACTGCTGTTCCGGGTCGTGAATCACCTCAAGCTCGGCCGTGCGGCCTACCTGCCCGGCGCAGTACAGCGTGTTGCCGACCAGCACGGCGGGCACGTAGCCGGTGCGTTCCGAAAGCGTCCGCATGGCGGCGGGGATAATGAATGTTCTATCGGTCATGACGTCTTTAATCCTTCGTTGCGCAGCGGGCGGCTTGCATTTGTCCTTCAGCCGCTGCTAGTATAGGAACCAATCGGTTTATAATCTAAGCCTCTTATCTGGGTTTATCAATGAAAAATCTGTCTGCTATCGGGCGTCCGCGGGAGTTCGAGCTTGAAGAGGCCGCCCGCGACGCCATGAACGTGTTTTGGGATCTCGGCTATGAGGCGGCGTCGCTGCCGGATCTGATCGCCGGGACCGGCCTGTCGCGCGGCAGCCTTTACAAGGCGTTCGGCGATAAAAAGGGGCTGCTGCTGGCGGCGCTGGATCTCTACACCGCCGACGGGCTGAAGGCGACGGCGGATATTCTGTCGCAGCCCGGATCGGTCGCCGAGGCGATCCGCGCTTCGCTGCTGCGTTATGCCGCGCTTTCATCGGGCGAGAAGGGGCGACGCGGCTGCCTGGTGGTGTCATTGACCACCGAAATGGCCGCGCGCGACGAGCAGGTGGCCGAGCGAACCGGACGCATGTTCCGGCGGCTGCAGCAGCTCTACGCCGCGGCGATCGTGCGCGGTCAGATCGGCGGCGAGCTGCCCGAGTGCGATGAGCAGGCGGCGGCCCGTTTCCTGGTTTGTCAGATTGAAGGAATGCGGGTGCTGGGCAAAACCGGCGCGCGCGAAGAGGAGATGCGCGCCGTGGTTGATTGCACGATGCGCGTTATCGCGGGTTAAATTTTTTATCCAATTTGGAACTGAATGGTTCCATTTAGAGACCGTATATGTCCCACTTAAATCCTGACTCAGCCGAGCCTCACCGCTGGGCAATGTTTATCGTCCTGCTGGTGGGGGCCTTTTTACCGCCGCTGGATTTCTTCATCGTGAACGTGGCGCTGCCTTCAATTCAGGGGGAGCTGGGGACCTCGGCGTCGGCCGAGCAGTTCGTGATATCGTCCTACGCAGGATTTTATGCCGTGACGCTGATCACCGGCGGGCGGCTGGGCGATCTGTTTGGCCGCGGACGGATGTTTTTCACCGGCTTGATTGGCTTTGCCGCGGCGTCGGCGCTGTGCGGTTTTGCCTGGTCGCCCGGGGCGCTGATCGCCGGCCGCGTGTTGCAGGGGATCACCGCCGCAATTATGGCTCCGCAGGCGCTGGCGTCAATTCAGGCGATTTTCCCGGAAGCGGAAAAATCGCGCGCGCTGGGCCTTTACGGGGCGGTGTTCGGCCTGGCGTCGGTTATCGGCCAGGCGCTGGGCGGCATTCTGATCTCTTTAAATCTCTTTGATAGCGGCTGGCGGGCCATTTTCCTCGTCAACCTGCCGATCGCGCTGCTGGTCCTGCTGTTCGGCATTCCGCTGATCAAAGAGACCCGCGCGCGGCAGGCCCGCCGGTTAGACATGGGCGGGACGGAGCTCTCCGTCATCGCCCTGGGTCTGCTTATCGTGCCGCTGATCGAAGGCCGGGAGGCGGGCTGGCCGGGGTGGTCCTGGCTGGCGCTGGCGCTCACTCCGGTCGCTGCCTGTCTGTTCTGGCGCTATGAAAACCGGCTTGCGCGCCGGGGCGGCGATCCGCTCATCGACCCGATGATTTTTCGCGAGCCGGGCATGGGGCTCTCCCTGCTGCTGGCGCTGCTGTTCTACTCGATTGGCGTCTTTTTCCTGCTGTTCTCAATCTATTTGCAGAGCGTTCTGCAGCAAAGCGTACTGCGGGCAGGGCTGATCTTTCTGCCGTTCGGCGCCGGTTTTTTGCTGGGGCCGCTGTCAACGCCGTTTGGCCGACGGATGGTCGGTCCTTACGTCAATCCCATCGGCATGGGGCTGGAAACGCTGGGTCTGCTCGGATTTGCCGGGCTGATGATGACGACGGCGGACGGTATTCCGCCGGCCGCGCTTCCTCTGTCAGCCGCGCTGTTCATCATCGGCTTCGGCCAGGGGCTGGCGCTCCCGACGCTGATGCACATTATTACCGGCCGCGTTGCGCCGGCCTACGCCGGGATGATTGCCGGCGTGGTCAGCTCGACGCTGCAGCTGAGCACCGCCCTTAGCGTGGCGATTATTGGCGGCATTTTCTATGCCGTACTGGGTTCACGCGGCGATCCTGGCGCCATCACCCACGCATTTATCGTCGCCGTCTTGTGCATCGCCTGCTGCCTGGCGGCCGGGGCAGGGTTGAGTATCAGCCTCGCCCGGAAGTCGGCGGCTGCGCTGAAGCTTAGCAAATCGAACGCATGAGTCATCCCGGCCGCGCTTAGGTGAATCCTGCTGCTGCGCGGCTATTTCAAATCCCTTTAACAGAAGAGCATTATGAATACAGAGAATACGCAGGTTGTTATCTATGTCAGCTACCAGGGCCGCGCGGAGGATCGTTTCGATCGGCAATACTATGTTGACGGCCATCTTCCGCTGGTGATGAAGCTGTGGGAAAAATATGGCCTGGTCAGCGTGGCCGCCTTCTTCCCGCTGCGGGAGCAGCCGGGAACCCTGGCCATTTGCGAATGCATTTTCCGCGACGAGGCGTCGGTGACCGCGGTATTTTCCTCGCCGGAAGTCGCCGAAGTGATGGCGGACGTGCCGCTGTTTACCGATATCCACCCCGTGCGTATGCGGGCGCGTCCTCTTTGATTATGTAAAATAGCCACCTGCGGGCAGGTGGCATTCATCTACCAGTGGCGCTCCCGGGAATTAGATGCCGGGGCGACAGGCCTCACCAATCAAATTCGATCGCAATTTTACCGAAATGCCCGCCTTGCGACATCAGCTCATAGGCCTGCGCGAGCTCGTTGAGCGTAAATTTGCGGTCGATGACCGGCTCGATGCGGTGCGCCGCGATCGCCGCCACCGCAGCGGCCAGATCGGCCACCGACCCGCCGTTGGTACCCTGCACGCGGACCTCCTTGAAGATCACTGACAGCAGGTCCAGCGGAGTCGATCCGCCGCCGAGAAAACCGATAGCCGCCACCGTACCGCCGTGCCGTACGGCGGATACCGAGCGGTTAAAGGCTTCCCCTCCGACGGGATCGATAACTAAGTCAGCGCCCACGCCGCCGGTGCGCTGCTGGATAAACAGGTCCCAGGCAGCATCCTTGCGGTAGTTGAACACCTCATCGGCACCTAATTCACGGGCACGTTCCAGTTTTTCCTCGGAGGAGGAGGTGATGATGACCCTGGCTCCTCGCGCCTTGGCCAGCTGCAGAGCGAATATAGACACTCCGCCCGTACCCAGCAGGACGACGGTCGAAGCGGGTCCAATGTGCGCCGCTTCCAGCGCTCGCCATGCGGTCATCGCGGCGACGGGCAGCGTACCCGCCGCTTCCCAGCTTAAGTAATCCGGGATCTTTACAACGCCGGCCGCGTCGAGTTCGGCGATTTCAACCAGCGAACCGGGGAGGGTCGCTCCGCGCATGGGGTTGGCCAGCTCGGCGCTGGAGCGGCCGGCAATCCAGCGCGCCTTAACGTGGACGGCGACGCGATCCCCCACCTTGACCTGCCAGACATCCTCCCCGATCGCCACGACTTCACCCGCGCCATCGGCAAGCGGAATAATGGGATAAGGCGCACCGGGATATTGGCCGGAGGCCACGGCCAGATCGGCGAAATTAATACTGCCAGCCTTCATCCGTACCAGAATGCGGCCTTTGGTCGGGGGGACGGGGTCGGGACGCTCTCCATACTGGAATGCATCTCGTGCAGGGGCGGTGATTTCAATGTATTTCATCGGGGTTACTCCGTGGGGAAAAACCCACTGTACATTGCTGCATTTATATTTAGAATTGGTAGAAATTACACTTAATACGTGCGATATATGCAGCAATCATTTTTTTCTAACTTGAACGAACTGGCGGCATTTGTGGCGCTGGCTGATACGGGTTCTTTCGCCGCAGCCGGTCGGCAACTCGGACGCGATTCGACGGCTATTTCTCGCCGCCTGAGTGCGATGGAGGCGAGAATGGGGATCAGACTGGCGGAGCGAAGCACGCGTAAGGTTGTCCTCACGGAAGCGGGCCGCAGCTACCTGGAGCGTATTCGTCCGCTGCTGTATGAGCTGCAGGCCGCGGGGGGAGAGGCGGCTGCCTTTGCCGATGGCGAAGCCCGCGGACATTTACGCGTCACCCTGCCGGGAAACTTTGGCCGCCTGTGGCTGACGCCGCTCATCCTGGAGTTTCTGCGCGCGCATCCCCGGGTAACCGTGGAAGTGGATACCAGTAACCGATTCGTCGATCTTATCGGCGAGCGTTTTGATCTCGCTATTCGGCTGGGAGAACTCCCCGACTCGCGCCTGGTTGCGCGCAAAGTAGCCGAGCGGCGCCGATTAATCTGCGCATCACCGGCGTTTATTGCCCAACATCCGACTATCCGGATACCGCAGGACCTGACGAACGTGCCGTGCTTATGCTTCACCGGCCGGCACGATCCTTACAAATGGAGCTTCAGCAAACCAAATGGAGGAGCCTCTGGCGTCGCGGTGACCGGCCCCCTTGCTTCGGACGATGCCGAGCTATTGGTCGAGGCGGCCGTCAGCGGCATGGGGGTTTTATATACTTCCGACTGGTATGCCTCCCGTGAGCTGGCAGCGGGGCGGCTTGTGGAGATCCTGCCTGAATGGACCGTGCTTGACCGAGGTGCGGTGTATGTGGTCACCCCCGCAGCCGCTGGTACGCCCTCGAAAACTCGCGCTTTTTCTGATTGGATCGCGGAGAGGTTGAAGCCGCCGCCTTGGGCCGTGTTACCGAAGGTTGCCCCCTGACCATCCCGTCGCGGCAGGCTCGCCGAGGCAGAGGATATTTTAGCGAGCGATAATAAAGCCCTGACGGCTTCTTCAGGGCTTTTTAATTAACGATTTAAGTTAGATATTAAATTCAGCTGCCAGCGGTTTCAACTCCCGTAGTCTTATTCTGTCGCTCCTTAAAATATAGCTCGACCTCCTCAAGGCTTTTCCCTTTAGTCTCCGGAACAAAAAAGCTGAATATGGTAAAGGCAACGCAAATTACGGAAAATATCCAGAACGTGGTCGATGCGCCTATGCCATTGAGCATGGGAAGGGAGAGAAGCGCGATCACCAGATTGGTGGCAAAAATAACAAAGATAGACAGACTGGTGACTTTGGCCCTTGCTCTGAGCGGCGAAATTTCAGAAATCATCAGAAAGCCTAGCATTCCCGGGCTGACGGCATACATCACGATATAAAATACTAGCGAAGCGAACGCCAGCCAGCTGCTGCCAGGAAACGCGGGAACGGAGAAAAGCAGGGCCAAAATGATGAGGCTAATGGTCAGCCCAATCGCACCTAATATAAGCAATGGCCTGCGCCCAACTTTATCGACAATAAGCATGCCGACAATGGTAAATATAACGTTGGTTATGCCCAGCCCGATGGTTCCGATCCAGGAGGCCGAAGAGGTGAAACCGCTGGACTGTAATATCTGCGGAGCGAAATAAATGACCAGGTTAATACCACAAGCATTAGAGAAGAAAGCCACCAGAACGCCCATCGTTATCATGGGCTTGACGTGGCCGCGAAATAAATCCCGCCAGCGCATACTGTCCTGCTCGAGCGTATTCAGGCGTTCGGTTTCTTTAATCTCCGCCTCAACGTCGCGGCGCCCCCTCAGCTTCATCAACGATCGCCTGGCAATATCATGGCGGTTTACGGCGATAAGCCAGCGCGGCGACTCGGTAACAAAGAGCGTGCCCGCCGCTAACAGCACCCCAAAGATTCCGGCAATCCCGAGCGGAATTCTCCATTCACCGCTGCTTTCAGCCACCGCATTGACGCCATAAGCCATAACAATGCCTACGGTAATCATCAGCTGGAATGAGGTGACCAAAACGCCGCGGATTTTTGCCGGCGACAATTCCGCAATATAAACCGGCACAAGAACCGAAGAGGCTCCGACGCCAATACCCTGCAGGATGCGTGCAAACGTCAGAACCTCTATCTGAGAGCTAAAACCAGAAATGACGGCGCCGGTAGCAAAGCAGATACCTGAGATAAACAGGTTCACTTTGCGTCCGTATTTGTCCGCCAGCGGGCCTGCCACCAGTGCGCCGATCATGGCGCCCAGCAGCGACATACTGACAATGACGCCCTGCATTAAATCATTAATTTGAAACTCTTTGCCAATATAGACAATTGCTCCTCCAATAATGCCGGTGTCATAGCCAAATATGATGCCACCTACGGAAGAGATCAGCACGGAAAGAATAATATAAATACTTATCTTCATTCTTTCAGGCGTGCCGCGACCTTCGCTATAATCTGAATGCGCCATGATGTTAACCTGTATTTATTTGTGATTGTTAAGCCACTGACGGAATAACCGTAGCGCCAAGGGCTCCAGCAATATCGCCCAATTGCGACGGCACTATTCTGTCGTTAATAGCGTACGCCTGCGCACGCGTGAGTGATTCCTCCAGTCCGGATTTGAATAGCGGGTAATAATGGGCGGCGCTGCCGCTCAGTATGGTTAAATCAGGGCCATAGAGCGTTAATAACGTGACTAGCCCTCGCCCTAAATAGTTTCCATAACGATGAAATACGTTTGCAACGTCCGCTCTGTTCTCCGCAATGGCCTGATAAAAGCTGACGTCATGTTTTTCAAAGGGCGCATCGGGCAGAAGCGCTTCCAGATTCTGCTGAAGCCAGGTTCTGGAGGCGAGCATCTCCCAGCAGCCGCGCAGGCCGCAGTAGCAGACCGCTGGATTGCCCGATACGGGTATGTGGCCAGCCTCGGGATGCTGGCCGTCGCTGGTTCGAAAAGGCTTCCCGTTATCCAGCAGCGCCACCCCAATTCCCGTTCCCAGCGTCACCATCAGCAGCCGTTTGCTCTTTTTCCCTGCGCCGAAATGATACTCTCCTAGCACGGCGGCGACGGCATCGTTGTCAATACCCACTTTGACCTTGAGCCGCTCCCGCAGCTCGTCCACAAGGGGGAAAAAGGAAAAGCACTCCAGCGTATCCTTATTATTAATCACCCCGGTGGTGGTATCGACCGGCCCGCTGGCCCCGATGCCGAGGCTAACAAGCTCGACGCCATCGGGGATCAGAGAAGCGACATGGGCGGCCAGCGCTGCGGAACGATGCTGCTTATCAACGCGATTAAATTCCGCTGTCGGGATCGTTTTGGTATTAAGGATCCCCTCGGCGCCAAGAATAATGATGCGGGTCCCGGTCCCGCCAAGATCGATCCCTGCTTTGGCGAATAGGGTTGGGCTGCTCATACCGCCACCGTAATTTTTTTTCCATAGAGAAACTGACCCGGAACAAAACCGTTTTTCTTCGCAAGCTCAACCGTCAGATGCTCAATGTAAATAAAACCGCATAGCAGCTGGCATAGTTCGCTCTTTGGCGGAACGAAAAGTAGCTCAGAGTTCGCGAAAGGCGCCGAGCCGATGGTAACGACGTCGGTTCCGTTCGCCAGCAGCTCCGAGGCGAGCTTTTCAAGCGTTTCGTCGCCGGGTTTCCCGGTCAGAACCGCCAGCATGCCTTCACCTGAGGTTTCCAGCGGGCCATGCCGAAACTCTCCGCCGATGAATCCTTCTGCGCTGACCTTTGAGGCTTCTTTTGTGATTAATGCCGCCGTCAGCGCGCTGGAGGCAAACGATCCCGTGCCAATGTAGGCAACGCGGGGGCGCCTGGCGTTAAATAGCCTCTCCGTCACGTCTTGTACCGACCGGCCGTCGCCGATCGTATTACGGATCGCGTCGAGCACCTCCGTTACCGCATGACGCACCGCCGCCTCATCCTCATCCAGCAAAACGGCAAGGATTCGGTGACAGGCAATAAGCGTATTCAGATAGCTTTTGGAACTCACCGTGGCTTCATCACCGCTTTCAAGCGTGACGAGGACGTCGGCGCTTTTTCCGAGCGTACTGTTCGGGTCGTTGGTTAAACCGATAAGCGTGTGCGGACGAATTCCTTTTTCAATCAGAGCAACGATTTCACCGCTCATGCCGGACTGCGAGGTGGCCCACACGAGGGAGTTTTCGGTCACAAGTGACGGCATATCCAGCAAACGCCCCGCATCTACTCGCCATACCGGGTAGCCTCTGGCAATGAGGGCTCTCTCCACGGGGATCAGGGCATAATCAGAAGACCCCATACCGGTCAGAACGATCCGGTCAAAGCTGCTCAGCCGCACCGAGTGAAGGTTGGCCGGTAGCGGGTTGTTCAGCTGCGCGACAATGGCATCCGGCTGCATGGCAATATCATTTTCATAGGGATTAGACATAGTTTCCTCATAGGGAGTTAGTGAACACGAATACACGCTACATGCACGATATCGTGCATGTCAATGCACGATATCGTTTATGTGACGGAGGTGGCACATTCCCGGAGGTGGTAATTAACCGTTTGAAAGATAGATGTTTGTTCTTTTTAATTAGCAAAAACATGGTAATATCGACTGCACTGAAATGTGGGAGGTGTGGAAAATGCTGGCACAAGAAAGGCGGGAAAAAATTATCTCCATGCTCAATTCAACGGGTTACCTGAATGCCAATCAGCTGGCCGACATGTTTGAGGTGGATAGTTCGACAATCAGAAGAGATCTGATTTATTTAGAGAAAACGCATCAAATCATCAGAACGCACGGCGGGCTGCTTCCCGTACTTTCCACGGAGGGGCAGGATACGCCCTACAGCATCCGCAAAAGTCGGAATCATGAACAGAAGGTTGCCATCGGCAGGTACGCAGCATCTTTAATCGCGGACGGCGACTCGGTTATCTTAGACAACGGTTCAACGGTGTATGAGCTGGCCCTGCAGCTGGTATCTAAAAAAGATCTGACCGTCATCACCAATGACCTGAATATTGCGATGCTGCTGAGCCAATATTCGTCAATCAATCTGAACGTTACCGGCGGTGTCGTCGTTGGCAACTCCTACACCCTTGTCGGGCCAGACGCGACCAGAAAATTTAGCGAAGTCTATGCGGACTGGGCATTTCTTGGCGCAGAGGGCGTACACCCTGAAGCCGGCATAACCAATATTAACGCCATCGAATTACCGACGAAAAAGGCGATCCTCCATTCAGCGAAAACCCGCGTGGTGTTGGCCGATACGTCTAAGCTGGGATACCGCGCGGTTTCACACGTATGCCATATCTCAGACGTCGATATGATCGTTACGGACAAAAAGAAAACGGATAAAGCAGCGTTAGCTTACCAGGATAAGCTGCGCTACGCCGATATCTGATACGCGGCGCCGCTTCTCTCATAGGGAAAATAGCGCCGCTTTATCAGCAGCTGCTTTTCAATGCCTCTTAGCTAAAAAGCGATTAATCACGCACCTGCGCTTATATCCGGGTTGGAACGTCGCAAGATTTTCTACGGGTCGATTCGGCCGTCGGGAGTCGGGGGACAGGCCCGCCGCCACTCGGTCAATTTATTTGATGCATTATGTTAAACAAACGATATTTATTCCCATCAGCGAATGCGTAAAGTAGACGTAAACCTCGGCAGGCGCTGATTTACGGCATCGCGGTTAATGCCGGCCTGCGGATAATTTCCCTGCAAACCAGGATCAATACGTCATGAAAAAGATTGGATTTTTGTCATTTGGCCACTGGACGCCGTCGGCGCAGTCCGCCACCCGCTCGGCGGCTGACGCGCTGCTGCAGTCCATCGATCTGGCGGTTGCCGCCGAAGAGCTGGGCGCGGACGGCGCCTATTTTCGGGTGCATCATTTTGCCCGCCAGCTCAGCTCGCCGTTTCCTCTGCTGGCCGCGATAGGCGCGAAAACCAGCAGGATTGAAATCGGCACCGGCGTTATCGATATGCGCTATGAAAATCCGCTCTATATGGCCGAGGACGCGGGGGCGGCGGATCTGATCTCCGGCGGTCGCCTGCAGCTTGGCATCAGCCGCGGCTCTCCGGAGCAGGTGATTGACGGCTGGCGTCATTTTGGCTACGTGCCCGCCGACGGAGAAAACGAGTCAGACATGGCGCGTCGTCATACCGAAGTGCTGCTCGACGTGCTGCGAGGGGAGGGGTTTGCCCAACCGAATCCGCAGCCGATGTTCCCCAACCCGCCGGGCCTGCTGCGCCCCGAGCCGTATGCCGAAGGGCTGCGCGAGCGTATCTGGTGGGGCGCGGGTTCCAACGCCACGGCGGTGTGGGCGGCGAAGCTGGGGATGAACCTGCAAAGCTCGACGCTGAAAGATGACGAAACCGGCGAGCCTTTCCATATTCAGCAGGCAAAACAGATCCGGGCATACCGCGAGGCCTGGGCGCAGGCGGGGCATTCCCGTACGCCGCGCGTCTCGGTCAGCCGCAGTATTTTTGCCCTGATGAACGATCGCGACCGGATGTATTTCGGTACAGGCCGGGATGACGGGGATACAATTGGCCAGCTTGATGAGAAAACGCGGGCGATTTTCGGGCGTAGCTATGCCGCCGAGCCGGACCGGCTTATCGAGCTGCTGAAGAGAGACGAAGCGATTGCCGAAGCCGACACCTTATTGCTGACCGTGCCGAATCAGCTGGGCGTGGATTACAACGTGCACGTTATTGAGTCGATCCTCAAACAGGTTGCGCCGGCGCTGGGCTGGCGCGACAAATAGGCGGTCACGCCAACGCCCCGTGAGCCATGCGGGGCGTTAACCCCTACGGCTGAGCCGGCGGCTGGAGCTGATAGATCCACGCGGACTGGCGCCGACCGTCGGCCGTCGTCACCTCAGCTTCCACCCGGTCGTAGCCCTCTTCAAACTCGTCCAGCGCGGGCCAGAACTCCGCCAGCTTTGCGGACGCAAACAGATAGCCGTGGACCTGCGGCCCGCTTTCACTCAGGACGATCCCCGGAAAATCAGCGGCAGCGCCCCAGCCGCGCGCGTAAAAGGTGCCGGTCACCGTTCCCGGCAGCCACTCTCCGCCGATATTTTCCAGAATATAGGCATTAGCGTGGCCCGGACGCAGCGTGCCGTAGACAAATAAGCGTTCCATTATTCCTCATTAAGCAAGGTGATAAATTCCCCGGCAGGCGGGGGAGAGAACCCATACTGGCGGAATCGCGACGTTTTTAAAAGCGCTGCGGCCCGATCGGCCGCCGGCGCTGACAGGGGCTTATTCTGCCTGATTGCTCAATGGCATGACGGGCTGCTGTTTATTACCGCGTATCTGGTGATAAAAATTAGCCATATTGATGACTCTTGAGTTCACCCAATGAATGGATTACCGTAGAGCGCGCCTGTTTATTGCACGCTCCGTGCCTCCGACGACCGGCGTAAAAATACTAATAAGATAATCCTTGCCCGCACCCATTATCGGGGAGACGGCGCTGTTCATTTTTACACACAACAAAATCATAATGCGGCTGCTGGAGTTCATATGTGGACGGTGATTGGCATTCTAATTGTGCTGGCTGTTATTGGTAATTTAATAAAAAAGAAGGACGTTCCCCCTACTAAATCAGGTAGCCAACCGCCGGTCGTGCGGCCGCCGACGATCGTAAGGCCTGAGCCGCGCCAGCGAGAGGCAGAGCCGTTCCGCGAGGCGGCACAGCGGCGCAATTCGCTATTTAGTAATCTCGACGTCGTTAATAAAGAAAAGCCGGCGCTAAGTCGCGAGCCTGATAATGGCGCAGTGTCGATTACGATGACCGAGGCGCTGGCTATTATTATGCATGTCGTCGGCTTTAAGGACTATATGCTAACGCGCTACGCGATTACCGGGTTGACCCATTTGGCGCCGGACTATACATCTGATTTACACTACGCATTTATGCAGCAAGTTCCGGGCAAACCGTTCTATGCCATTCAGCAATTTAACTGGGCGCGGGCGATAGATTTTTCACAGATAAAACGCCGAAATATCTCTGCACTGTATCACTTTACGCACCTGGATAATTTAAAAGGGATATTTTCCTTAGGTATTATGACGCGCCAGCAAATTGAAAGTGCGGGCTACCCTTTTCATTATAATGACGAACTGCGGCTGGATGGGGTACGAGACTCAATCTCTCTGTCGGTGGGGCATATTAATAATAAAATGCTCTACAAATATTCTCAGGGGTTAAGCCACGGCGATTGGGTGATTTTGAAGATCAAAAAAGAGCTAATCAGCGGACCGACCCAGCCCTCATTTGATTTTTCACAGCTGCTTAACCGGGCCGTATTCTGCAAAAGCAACGCGGCGTCGAATGCGGTGAGGGCCGTCAGCCTCGGCGAGCGTAAAAAGCATACGGCGTTTCAAACCATGTTTGTCGGGGATAATGACGAGGAGTCCGGGGATCGCCCGCATGATATCCAGGCGGAAATTCTCTATCTTGGCAATATTTCCCCCGGGTTTATCAGTGAGGTTATTTTCTACAGCGCCGATAATATTCCTTTATGGCTACGCGAGAGTCCGGTGATAATCACGGTCGATCCTTCTCGTTTTTCTTTCAGGTGAATTTATGGCCGTACGCCCCGTGTTTATCCCGAGAAGCCAGGGGGATACCCTGGTTGATATCGCTAACGTTGATTTCAGCTGGTCTGCCGGGCTGGCGGTGGCGCAAAAGCAGAAATCAATTGCCTCCCTGCACGAGAACTATCGGCTACATGCCCCGGATGCGGAAATTCTTGAGGTATCGAGTAAGTCCACGCAGACCCTGGGCCGGGAGCTGAGCGCCTTTAATATGGGCGTGCAGAGCAGCGGCGGACAGTTTATTAGCGTGGAATCGCTGTTTCAGTCTTCGAAAGTATTTACTGACAACGGGGTGGTGCGTGGGCCTTTCCGCGAACTGATGCGCATGTCGCCGAAAGAGGCAAAGCGTGCGGAGCAGCTAAAAACATCCGGACGACTGGCGCACTTTTCCTTCCAGCCGAACGAACAGCGCGCGGCCATCATCTGGGAATTAGAACCGAAAACCGCTTTCTACGACTGGCTGTACCTCAATGCCCTTAACCATTCGCCGATTAAAGAGAGGGTGCTGGAGTACTCGGCGTTTACGGATATTGAATTCAACCCGGAAAAATCGGTGAATTGTCAGGCCTACTCGGTGGCGCTGTGGTGCGCCCTGAGCCAGCGTAAGCTGCTGGCGAACGGGATCCCGCCGCGCGACGAGTTTATTGCGCTGATCGAGCAATTCACGATTTACAACACCAGCGACGGCGATCTGCGCAATATGCGCCTGTTTTAAACTATCAGGAGGCTCTTATGGTCAGGCGACTCCCTGGCACGTTTTTCCCCCCCGACTCGGCAGCAACGGACGCCTTTACCGATATTCCCGCCGAGCGGCGACGGGAGATCCGGGCAGAAGTGCAGCAGGCGTACTTCGACCGCGTGAACGCGGTTAAAAAAGAGCTGGATGCGCTGAGCGTCGCCCAGCGTGAAATGTTTCATCGCCAGCTGGCAGAGACGCTGAGGCTGATCTCGGCCGGGGGAACTGAGCAATGAGTGAGAATAAAATACTGGCCGCCGTCGCCGAATCGCTGCAAAAAAGCAGCACCGCGATTAATCAAGCCAATAGCAAAATGGGCATGCTGGCGCGGGAGTTTCTCTATCGCTCAAAGCTTGAAAGCGAGCTGGCAGGGGAGCTTATTGCCATGGAGGCGGCGCTAAAATCGGTGCAGGAGAGTATCCGCAGGCAGGCGCAGCGCGAGGCGCTGGTGGCGGATTTAGACCCGCAGAGCCGCGAGACGTTTAACGCACTCTTTGCGCAAAACCATGCCCGCTTAAGCGACCTGCTGAAAAACGAAAAATCAGGCCGGTGACGGCAAAAAAAAGCCAGCCAAAAGCTGGCTGGCAAATACTCGGATAGTACTCAATTTTATAGTGGATGTTCAGAATGATCCCTGAGCACCGGTCTGGAAGCTGCGACAGGCAATATCCAGACAGCTGGTCAGGTTCGTCACGCTTATTGTGCGCCGGGAGAGATCGTCTCTTCCCCTCGGGCAGCAGCAGGCGTTTGGCGATGGCAAATTTGTCATACAAATATGGCGATATTTGATTCAGAAAGGAAATGAATAATTTTTATTAAAATTATTCGATTAGGGAATGATTGGCCGGCTTTTGATGGCTTTTAAGATTTGTCAGCGAGCAGGGCGCCAGCCTGCTCCACGGCAGCCCGGCGCTGGTGAAAAACGACCCCGCTAGAGATCGATCAGCAGGTTTGGCGAGCGGCTGCGGGAGCAGCAGAGCGCGATACGCTGCGCGGCGGCGGCTTTCTCCGCCGGGGACTGCACCGTATCCCGGTGATCGACCACGCCCTCGATCACCGGCGTGAGGCAGGCGCCGCACATCCCCATCTCGCAGGAGAGCGGGACCGTAACCCCCTGCTGCTGGAGCACCTGGGCGATAGTCTGGTGTGCCGGAACCGGCCACCGCGCGCCCGACGAGGCGAGGGTGACGGTAAAGGTATCGGCCTCGCCGCTGACGTCGGCGACCGCCGGGGTCGCCTGAAACGCTTCGCTATGGATCTGCGCCTCCGCCCAGCCTTTTGCCGCCGCGACCTCGCGCGCGCAGGCCATAAAATCCCGGGGCCCGCAGAGGTACAGAAGCTCTCCAGGCCGTGCCCCGGCGAGCGTCGTGGCGAGGTGCTGGCGCGGGCTTTGCCCCTCCTCAGAGCAGTAAAGGGCGCCGCTTCCCTGGCTGAAGCGCCGCGCCAGCGGGCGGATAAAGGCCGCGTTCTCGCGGCGCCTGACGTAATAGTGCAGCTCACAGGGCACGCCGTCCGCTTCGAGCTGCAGCAGCATCGCGTACAGCGGCGTAATGCCGATACCGGCGGCCAGCAGCACAACGCGCTCCGCGGGCTGCAGCGTAAACAGGTTGCGTGGGGGAGAGACGCGCAGCGTCTGGCCCGGGCGCAGCGCCTCGTGGATATAGCGCGATCCGCCCCGCGATTTACGATCCCGCGCGACGCAGATCAGATAGCCCTCTGCGCCGCTCGTCGGGCCGGTCAGCGAGTACTGACGCGTCATCCCATCCGGCAGATGGAGATCGATATGCGCCCCCGGCCGCCACGCGGGCAGCGGCTCCCCGCGGCCGGAGACCAGCCTGACGGCGAGGCTGGAATCGCCCTCGCGCCACATTCCGTCAACGACAACCTGCAGCAGTTCACTCATTTTCGCCTCCGCCTATACGAGGAAAAAGTCGCCAAAGCCCATCTTCTGCAGCCCGCGACGATAGGCAATCGAGCTGCGGTCGGCGGGAATATGCGCCTCAAGGGTTAAGTCCAGCGGCAGCCTCTCCGGCCGCTGGGTTTCGACCATCAGCCGGTCCTCCTCGAAGACGCGGAGATTGAACGCGTGCACGTCCGCGACCGGAACGTGCAGATCGAAGTTGCGCGCAATCGGGGCGAACATGCGGGTGACGCGCGACGATACCGGCGAAGCGGCGTTCATAATCACCAGCCGGGCCTCGCCGGGGAAGTGGATGGTCAGCGTCGCGGTGAAGGGCAGGTGCATCTCGAAACGGCGCAGCCACTGAAACCCCTCCGGCGCGCGGAATCCGGCGCTGGCCGGATAGTTGCCGACCGAGCTCCAGTAGTCGGCAATAAAACCAAAAGACGTTTCCTGCGGGCTGTAGGCCGGCACCTCCTGATTATCCGGATCGGCGAAGGTATCGGTATGGATCCACGCGAAATGGGCAACGTCGAGAAACCCCTCCACCTGGCGGCCGGCAAAGCCGTTGACCTCAAACGCCGGGCAGTTGATCTGCTGAAACCCCTCATCGTGCCAGTGCGGCATGGTGGGCAGCGGCATCGGGTTCTCTGGGTCGAAGGCCATGCACACCCAGATCAGCCCAAAGCGCTCCTCCACCGCGTAGTGGGTCAGGTGGAGCCTGGCCGGCACCGGCTGGTCGGGGCTGGAGGGGATCCGGTTGCAGCGCCCCTCTTCGCCGAAGCGCAGGCCGTGATAGGGGCAAATAATCCCTTCGTCGTCGTGAGAGCCGAGGGTCAGCGGTACGCCGCGATGGGGGCAGACGTCGCGGGCGACCACCACCGAGCCTTTAATCCGGTAGATAACCAGCGGTTCGTCCAGCAGGGTCGCCTTCAGCGGGGCGCCGCCGACGTCCTCGGCGCGGGCGACCGGGTGCCAGCATTTCGCCAGCCGGAGCCAGTCGTCCGGCTCGAAGGTGCAGCGGGCCGGTGGGGTGGGATTGGTTCTGTTCATCATGTTCCTTCCTGCTCACGGAAAAGCATTTGTTTAATTGTTGTGAGTTTATTGTTGTCATATTAGGGTGTTGACATCCATCGCCATTAATTCACTAACCCGTTGCAAAAAAGAGAACAGGGGGAATATGAGTCCGTTTTCGCGTTTCGCTATCTATTTCGCCGCGGTGGCCCGCAGCGGCAGCCTGCGCCGGGCGGCTGAAAAGCTGCATATCTCGGCCTCGGCGATAAACCGCCAGATCCTGCAGGCCGAAGAGGAGTTCGGCACGCCGCTGTTTGAACGGCTGCCGGAAGGGCTGCGCATGACCACCGCCGGAGAGCTGCTCTATGACAACCTGCTGCGCTGGCAAAAGGAGTTTCAGCTTACCCGCCAGCAGTTTGACGAGCTGCAGGGGCTAAAGCGCGGCAGCGTCAGCATCGGCATGGTGCAGGCGCTGGCGGAGGGCAGCTTTGCCGCGGCGCTGGCCGATATCATTACCGGGTGGCAGTGGCTGGAGCTCAATCTGCGGGTGGCGGATAGCCACGCGGTGAGCGAAAAGGTTCGCCAGGCCGACGTCGATTTTGGCCTGATCCTCGATCCGGAGGGCCAGGCGGGGCTCAGCGTGCTGGCGTTCGTCGAGCTGGAGATGGGGGTGGTGATGCGCCCGGACAGCCCCCTCGCGCAGGCGGCGACGCTGTCGTTAGGCGATCTCAGCCAGCAGCGGCACATCGTTCCCGGCGCGCCGCTTATCGTGCACGATCGGGTGGCGATGCTCTATCGGCACTACGATTTTTCCCCGGCAAACGGCATCAGCTGCAATGATATTCGGCTGATTAAATCGCTGGTCCTTAAAGGCAGCGGCGTAACGGTGCTGAGCCTGCTCGACGTGCTGGATGAGGTAAAAAGCGGTCAGCTGGCGTTTATCCCTTTGCGCAACAAGCTGCTGCGGCCGCTGACCCTGGCGCTGTGCACCGCGCCATCGCGCCAGCTCTCTCGTCCGGCGCAGATGGCGATTCAGAAGCTGACGGCGGTGATGGAGGCGATGCGGGCCGTCGGCGAAAGCCGGGAGCCGCAGCCCTGAAGGCGGCTAGCCGAGCGGGCCGCCCTGGATCGTCTCGCACAGGCCGTTGATAATCCGCTCACCGCTCTCCTCCTGCAGCTCCCGGTACCAGGCCTCAGTTAGCGCCATCTCCTTGCCGTGGGTGATATCGCAGCGCTTTCGCGCTTTCAGGATCAGGTCGCGAACCCGCTCGCAGCGCCGGGCTTCGTACTGGCGCAGCGCGGCGACAATATCCTTGCCGTCGCGCAACGCTTCGCCCAGCACCACCGCGTCCTCCAGCGCCGCGCAGCCGCCCTGGCCGATATCCGGAGTGGTGCTGTGTCCGGCATCTCCCAGCAGCGCCACCTTCCCGCGCACCAGGCGGTCGAAGGGCTCAATATCGTGAATTTCGATACGGTTGGTGGTGGCCGGATCGAGGCGGGCGATCAGCTCCTGCACCGGCGCTGCCCAGCCGCTGAAGTAGCGGCTAAGATCCGCCTTCAGAGTGCTACGATCTTCCGCCAGTCCGGCCGGCAGGGGGACGTCAAAGAAAAAATAGAAGCGCCCCCTGGCGACCGGCATCAGCGAGACGCGCTTGCCCTCACCGACAAAGGTGGTCCACTGGTCGGCGGGGGCGATGGCCTCGTCAATCTCCACCAGACCGTTCCAGTTGACGTAGCCCGCGTAGCGCCGTTCGGGCGTAAAGCCAAGCACGTACGGGCGCAGGGCCGAGTGGCTGCCGTCGGCGGCAATCAGCATATCGCCGCGGGCGGTGGTTCCGTCGCTAAACCATACCGTCACGCCGTCGTCGTCCTCCGCGACGCGGGTGGCCCGTTTACCGAACCGTACCGCATCGCAGCCCCAGAAATTGAGCATCTCGCCCTGCAGTTCGCTGCGTGAAACCGGGCAAGGGCGGCCGCCGGTGCGCTCGACCAGCGGAGCAAGGCTAAAGCGGGTCAGGGTTTTGCCATGCCGGTGATCCTGATAGGCCATATAGCGCAGCGGCCCGCCGTAGGTCTCGGTGATGTCGCCCATGCCCAGCAGGTTCATGCACTTCACCCCGTTGGGCCAGATTGAGATGGCGGCGCCAACCGGCTTAATCTCCTGCACCGCCTCAAACACCTCGCAGCTAATTCCGGCCGCTTTCAGCGCGACCGCCGCGCTCAGGCCGCCGATACCGGCACCCATCACTAATGCTTTCATCATCTTCTCCTGTGGCATGCGTTGTGAAGAGCGGAGCAATTTGCGTACCAGCTTGCCGGCGGGCGCGACAGGGGCGTCTGGCGGAGGCGTTGGCGGGGAGGATGCGCTAAAGTGGTGCGTTATTGGGCAATAATTGCCTTTTATTGCATCAAAAATTGTAAGTCTGGCGATTGCGAATCGAGCGTTTCACCCGCCCGCGGCATCCGGACCCGCACCGAGGGAATGTGGCCTGCTTTGTGCAAGCCGCTTTATGTAAGCTGATTTGCGCAATACTGCGCTAACGTGATTAACGACGGGCCGCATTGGCCGTTTGGTATAAGGAGCGACAACATGTCCGAAGTGGCCGCGACGATCGCGATTGAGGACTTTAACCGCCTGGACGATGAGGCGGCCCGCGGCCTGCTGCAGCCCTGCGTGGCGATCCCCGCCTGGGCCACGATGCTGGTGCAGGGCCGTCCCTATCCTGACTGCGCCGCGCTGCTGGCCGCCGCGGAGGAGGCCGCGCAGCGCTGGGGGGAGGCCGAGCTGGATCGGGCGCTGAGCGCCCATCCGCGCATTGGTGAAAAACCGGCCGGAGATCGGGGCCATGCCGCGCTGTCGCGGCACGAGCAGGGGGCCATCAATGATGAAGATACGCTCCTCGCTCAGGCGTTGAGGGAGGGCAACGCCCGCTACGAAGCCCGCTTCGGGCGGGTCTTCCTGATCCGCGCCAAAGGCCGCAGCGGGGAAGAGATCCTGCAGGCGCTGACGCAGCGGCTGAACCACGACGAGGCGGAAGAGACGCGGGCGGCGCTGGCGCAGCTGCGCGAAATTACCTTATTAAGACTGACGGGAGTCATAGGCGAATGAATACGTTGAGTACCCATATTCTCGATATCTCCAGCGGCAGGCCCGCACAGGGCGTGGCGGTGAACCTGCTGCTGGGCGGGCAAACGATCGCCAGCGGCCTGACCGATGAGCAGGGCCGCATTGCCCTGCTGGCACCCGGCATGCTGACCGCCGGGCGCTATCGGCTGGTGGCGGAGATCGGCGACTGGTTTTCGCGCGACGGGCGGGAAACGCTCTACCTCAAGGCGCAGATCGATTTTGCGATCGCCGAAGACGCCGATGAGCACTTCCACCTGCCGTTTTTGATTGCCCCCGGCGGCTGGTCGACCTATCGGGGGAGCTAATTTTGCGTTCTGGCCCGGCCCGGGGCGTCAGCCCTGCTGGTGCCAGACGCGCTCGCCGTTGACCCAGGTCTCGCTGATATTGCGCTCGTCGCCGAGGGTCATCAGCACAAACAGCTGCTCGTAGATATCTTTGCAGCGTCCGATGCGCAGCCGCTGCAAAGGGGTGGCGGCCGGGTCGATAACCACGAAGTCGGCCTCTTTTCCCGGTTCGAAGTTGCCAATTTTATCGTCAAGGCGCAGCGCGTGCGCGCCGCCGAGCGTGGCGTGGTAAAAGGCCTCGCAGGCGGGCAGGCGATAGCTCTGAAGCTGGGCAACTTTATAGGCTTCCCCCAGCGTGCGCAGCATGCTGAAGGTGGTTCCCGCCCCGACGTCGGTGCCGATGCCGATCCGCACCCGCTGCTGCCAGCTGGCGGGCAGGCGAAACAGGCCGCTGCCGAGGAACAGGTTTGAGGTTGGGCAGAAGGCCAGCGCGGAGCCGGTTTCGTGCAGGCAGCGCCACTCGGCGTCGGCGAGGTGAATGCCGTGCGCAAATACGCTGCGCTTGCCGGTCAGCCGGTAGTGGTGATAGACGTCGAGATAGTGCTCATGCTCCGGCCACAGGCTTTTCACCCACGCCACCTCGCTGAGATTTTCGCTCAGATGGGTGTGCAGCCAGGTATCCGGAAACTCCTCCCTCAGCTGCTGAATGGCCGACAGCAGCTCCGGCGTGGAGGTGGGGGCAAAGCGCGGGGTAATGGCGTAGCCCAGGCGCCCGCGGTGGTGCCAGCGCTGGATCAGCTCGCGGGTTTGCCGGTAGCTCTGCTGCGCCGTCTCCGTCAGATAATCCGGCGCGTGGCGGTCCATCATCACCTTCCCGGCGAGGAGCCGCATATTCAGACGCAGCGCTTCGCTAAACAGCGCATCGACGGACTCGGGATGCAGGGTGCAGAACACCAGCGCGGTGGTGGTGCCGTGGCTGAGCAGCTGGTTGACAAAAAAGCGAGCGATCTCCGCGCTATAGGCCTCGTCCGCGAACTGGCTTTCGACCGGGAAGGTGTAGGTGGTTAACCACTCCAGCAGCTGTTCGCCGTAGGCGCCAATCATCTCCGTTTGCGGATAGTGGACGTGGGCGTCGATAAAGCCCGGCAGCAGCAGCCTGCCGCGCAGGTCGGTGTATCCCTTGTGCGGATGGAGAAACTGCTCTCCCTCCTGCCACGGCAGCAGCGCCTGGATCGTGCCGTTCTCAATAAACAGCAGGCCGTCGGCAAGATAGCGCGCGTGGCGGGCGATATCGTCGGCGCCGTCGGCGACCCGGGCGATATCAAAAAACGCCCCGCGAATTGCAGCATCGTACGACTTGATGGTTTCCGCCATGTTGGCTCCCTGTTGAATCGCGCATTGAGCAAAATTTAAAGCAATATTGATGCCAGCCGTCGCGGTGGCGGGGTATGCCGCGCCGGGGGGCGCGGCCTGGGTGGGGAGATTACTCTTTCTGCGCCACGGCGCGGGCGTCATAGCGCGTGGCGACGACGGAGGCGCGATCGTCGCGGGCAATCCAGCGGTAGGCGGCGCCGCTCAGGAAGACGCCGATAAACCAGCTGAAGTTGGCGACCTCATGCAGGGCGGGGATAAAGCTGATAACCAGACCGATAGCCACGGAGGGCACCAGCGCGGCAATAGCCTTCGGGTTAAAGCCGTTGCGATACCAGTATTGTCCTTTCGGCGTGTCGTCAAACAGATCGTCCACCGAGATTTTCCCGCGCTTAATCAGGTAGAAGTCGACCAGCAGAATGCCGAACAGCGGGCCGATAAACGCCCCCAGCACGTCGAGGGTGTAGTGGATAAGCTCCGGGGAGTTAAACAGGTTCCACGGGGTGAGCAGGATTGAACCCACCGCGGCGATCATCCCCCCGGTACGGAAGCTGATTTTCTGCGGCGAGCAGTTGGAGAAGTCGAAGGCCGGGGAGACGAAGTTGGCGACAATGTTGATCCCGATGGTCGCGGTGATCATCGTCAGCAGGCCGATGGCCACCGCCAGGTCGTTGCCTACGCGGCTCACGGTCTCAATCGGGTCGGTTATCATGCGGCCGAACAGCGACTGCGTCCCGGAGACAATCACCACGGTAACGATAGAGAACAGCAGGAAGTTAAACGGCAGGCCCCAGCGGTTGCCGCGGCGGATTTCGCCCATGCTTTTGCCATAGCGCGAGAAGTCGCCAAAGTTAAGCAGCGGGCCGGAGAAGTAGGAGACCACCAGCGCGGTCGCGGTGATCATCTGCCAGGTTTGCTCCCCGGCGCTCAGCGACTTGCTGGCGAGGGTAAAGGAGATCCCGTCGAAGCCGGTCTTGTATACAATCCAGCCCGCCAGCGCCAGCATCACCACGTAGACCGCCGGACCGGCGATATCAATAAAGCGCTTGATGGCGCTCATCCCGTGCCAGAACACCATCGCCTGCAGCAGCCACATGGTGGCGAAGCACAGCCAGCCGAGATGAGACAGCCCGAGGAAGCTGCTCGCGGTGAGCGTCGCCAGCGACGGCCAGAACTTTAGCATCACCAGCATCAGCGCGTTGGCGGCCAGATAGGTCTGGATCCCGTACCAGGCAAAGGCGATAAGCCCGCGGATCACCGCCGGAATATTGGCGCCGAAGACGCCGAACGCCTGGCGACAGATCACTGCATAGGGCACGCCCGCCATCTGGCTCGGCCGGGCCACCAGGTTGGCGCACAGCTGAACGATACAGATGCCGACCAGCAGGCACAGCAGCACCTGCCAGCTGGCTAAGCCCAGGGTAAAGAAACTCGCCGCCACGACATAGCCCCCCATGCTATGCACGTCCGACATCCAGAAGGAAAAGATGTTGTACCAGCTCCAGTTCTGGTCGCGCGTCGGCGCCAGATCCTCGTTGCACAGCCGTGGACTGTAGCCGGCGCTGGAGCCCGCGGCCTTAACCTGATGCGTATTTTGTGAATGTGGCATGAAACCTGCTCCTCTTGATGAAACCCCTGAATATGGATTGCTGAGGCTGTTGCAGGAATTAGGCCAAAATAGTTAATCTTGTATGCAATATTTAATTTTTATGTATACAGTCTGATATCGAAACGTGAATACGGAGCCGGTTAATGAGTCACGAAAATAGTCTGCACGCCGCGCCAGGCCTGCAGGACAAGGATGAAGCCATCTATCAGGCGCTGATGACCGCCATCGTTGAACACCAGCTGCCGCCGGGCAGCAAGCTGCCGGAAGAGGCGCTGGCGGAGGTCTTTGGCGTCAGCCGCACGGGGATCCGCAAGGTGCTGCAGCGACTCGCCGCTGTGCAAATGGTCACCCTGACGCCCAAGCGTGGTGCACAGGTTGCCAGCCCCACGGAAGAAGAGGCGCGGGAGATCTTCCGCACCCGCGAGCTGCTGGAGGTCGCCAACCTGCCCGACGTGCTGGCCCGCTGCCGGCCGCCGCATCTGGCGGCGCTGGAGGCGATTATTCGCCAGGAGCAGCAGGCGCATGAGGCCTGCAACGGCCCGGCGGCGATCCGCTACTCCGCCGAATTCCATATTCAGCTGCAGGCGATCTCCGCCAACCAGGTGCTTACCGAGATGGTCACCCGCCTGAGCCAGCGCTCGTCATTAGCCGTTGCGGCATGGGGATCGCCGTGGCGACAAGGCTGCCGCTGCGACGATCACGGGCAGCTGGTCGGGCTGCTGCGCGCCGGGGAGCTGCAGCCGCTGAGCGAGGCGCTGACCCACCACTTTGCCCATATCGTTGCCAGCCTGCGCTTTGACACCGCGGGCGTTTCCCTGCCCGATTTCGCCCGGCTGTTTGCCGGCTACAAGGAGTCGTAATGTCCTCTGTTTGTATACAAGTGATCAATCCCAACACCAGCCGCGCCATGACCGAGACCATCGGCGCCGCCGCGCGAGCGGCGGCGGCGCCGGGAACCGAGATTCTGGCGGTCTGCCCGACGGAGGGCGTGCCCTCCATCGAAGGGCACTTCGATGAAGCCATCGCCGCGGTCGGGGTGCTCGAACAAATTAAGGCCGGGCGCCAGCAGGGGGTCTCGGGTCACGTGATCGCCTGCTTTGGCGATCCGGGGCTGCTGGCGGCGCGCGAGCTGGCGCAGGGGCCGGTGGTCGGCATCGCCGAGGCGGCGATGCATATGGCCACCCTGGTCGCCACCCGCTTTTCCATCGTCACCACGCTGCCGCGTACGCTGATTATCGCCCGCCACCTGCTGCACCAGTATGGCTTCTACCACCACTGCGCCGGGCTGCACGCCATCGATCTGCCGGTGCTGGCGCTGGAAGACGGCAGCGGCCGGGCGCAGGAGCAGGTACGTCAGCGCTGCGTTCAGGCGCTGAAGGAGGACGGCTGCGGGGCGATTGTGCTGGGCTGCGGCGGGATGGCGACGCTGGCGCAGGAGCTCACTCGCGAGCTGCGGGTGCCGGTCATCGACGGCGTCAGCGCGGCGGTAAAAATGGTCGAGTCGCTGGTGGCGCTCGGCCTGTCGACCAGCAAGCAGGGCGACCTGGCCTTCCCGGAAGCGAAAGATTTAGGCGGCAGGTTTCAGTCATTTAACTGATGGTGATGAGTAAAGAGGTGGGAGATGGATCAGCAGTCAGCGCTTTTTAATCAGGATTACCCTCGCGATCTGCGCGGCTATGCCGGCCAGACGCCGCGCGCGCCGTGGCCGCAGAATGCGCGTATCGCCGTACAGTTTGTTTTAAATTATGAAGAGGGGGCGGAAAACCACGTCCTGCACGGCGACGCGGGCTCCGAGCAGTTTCTCTCCGACATTATCGGCGCCGCCAGCTACCCTGACCGACATATGTCGATGGACTCGCTGTACGAGTACGGCAGCCGCGCCGGATTCTGGCGCATTCACCGCGAGTTCAGCCAGCGCGGGCTGCCGCTGACCGTATTCGGCGTGGCGATGGCGCTGGCGCGGCATCCCGAGATCGTGGCGGCGATTAAGGCCGCCAACTACGACGTGGTCAGCCACGGCTGGCGCTGGATCCACTATCAGCATATGGATATCGAGACCGAGCGCGCGCATCTGCAGCAGGCGGTGCAGGTGTTAACCGATCTCTTCGGCAGGCCGCCCACCGGCTGGTACACCGGGCGCGACAGCCCCAACACTCGCCGGCTGGTGGTCGAGCACGGCGGCTTTGATTACGACAGCGACTACTACGGCGACGATCTGCCGTTTTGGGTCGAGGTGCCGTGCGGCGACGGTTCACGCAGGCCGCACCTGATCGTGCCCTATACCCTCGATACCAACGACATGCGTTTTGCCACCGCGCAGGGGTTCAATACCGCGGAGCAGTTTTATACCTACCTCAAAGATAGCTTTGACGTGCTGTATGAAGAGGGGCGCGAGGCGCCGAAGATGATGTCTGTCGGCATGCACTGCCGCCTGCTGGGCCGCCCGGGGCGCTTCCGGGCCCTGCAGCGCTTCCTTGATTACGTCCAGCAGCATGAGCAGGTGTGGGTCTGCACCCGCCAGCAGATTGCCGACCGCTGGCGGGAGGCGTATCCGTTTCGCCGCTAGCCGATGGCCGGACCGGAGCCTGCTCCGGTCCGGTTGTACCGGCCGTTTTCGTTAGCTCATCAGGCTTACCTGAGCGGCGACAATGCGCCAGCCGAAGGGAAAGCGCACCCAGGTCTGCTGCTGGCGGCCCACGCGATCGCTGCCCTCGCGGGTGAACTCGGTGCTGCAGACCGCGTAATCCTCGCCGAAGCTGGTGATGACAGTGTGGCGCAGCTCGCGCTGGAGTCCGGCCGCCGGGCGGGCGGCGCGAAAGGCGCGGATCTCGTCGGCGCCGTAGAGATTTTCCCCGGCGCCGAGGCGCACCGTGCGTTTATCCTCCCAGAACAGCTCGTCGAGCACCGCGACGTTGTTGCTGACCAGCGCCTCTTCATAGCGATAAAAGGCGGCCGTCACCTCGGCCAGAACGCGAGGCCGGTTGATATTATCCTGATCGATCATGCTATTACCTCCGCAGGGCTGGCATCGGTAAGCCCCATCTCTTCCAGTACGCGCGCTGCCCGCAGGCAGGCCTGTTCATTAAACGGGGCGGCGATCAGCTGCAGGCCAATCGGCCGCCCGGCGGCGCTGCGCAGCGGCACCGTGGTGACCGGCAGCCCGACGAAGGAGATGGGCTGGGTGAGCATCCCCATGCTGGCGCGGACCGGCAGCTGCTGGCCGTTGATCTCCATGGTCTGCTCGCCGATGAGCGTGGCGCTGCGCGGCGTTGTCGGCGCGATCAGAATATCGGCGTGAGCAAACAGCGCCTGAAACGCCTGCCGGGCGTGGCGGCGAAAGCGCTGGGCCTGAATATACCAGCTCGCCGGAACCATCGCCCCGGCCAGCAGCCGCTCCCGGGAGTGGGGTTCGAAGCGCTCCGGCTCGCGGCGCAGCGCGGGCAGGTAGTGGTTGCCGCCCTCGGAGGCGCTGATGATAAACGCCGCCGAGCGGGAGAGCTCGGCCTCGGGGAACAGCAGCTCCTCGCGGGCGTCGAGCGCCTGCGCTACCCGGGCGACGGCGGCGCGGGCGTCGTCATCGCACCAGCGGCTAAAATAGCCGCCGAGCACCGCGCAGCGCAGGCCTTCCAGACCGCGCGGCAGCAGGTTGCTGGTGCGCTCGCTGGCCTTATCGGCCTGGAAACCGTCGCCGGGATCGCGCCCCTGCAGCGCATCGTAGACCGCGGCGAGGTCGCCGACGCTGCGGGCGAGGGGGCCGATGTGGTCGAGGCTGGCGACAAACGGATGGCTGCCGGATCGCGACAGGCGGCCAAAGGTCGGCTTGAGGCCAAAAATACCGCATAAGGAAGCCGGTACGCGGATGGAGCCGTTGGTATCGCTGCCGAGCGCGAACTGCACCAGCCCGGCCGCTACCGCCGCCGCCGAACCGCCGGACGAGCCGCCGGCGATGCGCGCCAGGTCGTGCGGGTTATGCGTCGCGCCGTAGTGGCTATTTTCGGTGGTAAAGCCGTAGGCGTAGGCGTCCATATTCAGCATCCCTGACAGCAGCCCGCCGGCGGCGTGGAGCTGGCGCACCGCCCAGCCGTCGGCCGCGGCGGGGGCGCGTTCGCTAAACAGCCGGGCGCCGGCGAGGGTGGTCTGTCCGGAGACGTCGAACAGATTCTTTACCGCGTAGGGGACTCCGGCCAGCGGCGGCAGCGGCTGCTTGCCCCGGCGCAGGGTATCAATGCTGTCCGCTTCGGCGAGCATTCGCGCCTCCGTCACCGTGGTCCAGGCGTTGATGTGCGGGTTGACCCGCGCAATGTCGTCGAGGGTCCGGCGGGCGATCTCCCGGGCGCTGAGTTCCCCGGCCTGCAGGGCGCGCTGGATCTCGCTAATCGTCATTTGGTTAAGCGTCATGCTTTATACACTCCGGCGATTTCCAGGCGTTCGTCGAGGGGGAAGGCCATCAGCTGTTCGGCCATGGCGGCGATGCGGCTGAACTGCAGCTGAAGCTCGGCGCGGCGGGCTTCATCCAGCTCCAGGCCGAGGATCTGCTCCATTTGTGCCAGGTACGTGCTCCAGTCGGGCGTCACTTTTTGCATGCTGAACTCCTAATAACCGGCGGCTGAGCCGTTGCTGCGCGGATCGGATGCCCCTTCGAAGAGGCCATTCGGATGACGGACGATGGCGCCGGCGTGGCCCATGGCCTCGCTGAAATCGTCCAGCACTTCGACCTCATGCCCCAGCGCCCGCAGGCGGGCGACGCTCTGCGGCGTAAAGCGGCCCTCCAGCTTCAGCGAGTCGGAGGTTTGTCCCCAGGTGCGGCCCAGCAGCCAGCGCGGCCGGGAGATGCTCTCCTGCAGCGGCACGCCCTGCAGGATGTAGCGGGTAAAGAGGGCGGCCTGAGTTTGCGGCTGGCCGTCGCCGCCCATCGAGCCGTACACCATCACCCGGCCGTCGCTGAGGCGGGCCGCCGCCGGATTAAGGGTATGGAACGGCTGCTTGCCGGGGGCCAGCGCCAGAAGATGCTGCGGATCGAGGCTGAACGAGGCGCCGCGGTTCTGCCAGACAATTCCGCTCTCCGGCAGCACCACGCCGCTGCCGAACTCATGGTAGATGCTTTGAATAAAGGAGACCGCCAGCCCGCTGCTGTCCATGACCCCCATCCACACGGTATCGCCGGGACCTTTGCCGGCGCCCCACGGGGCGGCCTGCCGGTCGCTGACCTGCTCGGCCAGCGCCTGCAGCGCCGCCGGTTCCAGCAGGCTTTGAATATCGACATCAAGGTGGCGCGGGTCGGTGATATGGGCGTCGCGCAGGCTAAAGGCCAGCTTGGTGGCCTCGACGATGCGGTGGACGGTCAGGGCCTCATCGGCCTCGGCCATCGCCAGGCGGTCGGTAATGCCGAGAATCGCCAGCGACACCAGCCCCTGGGTCGGCGGCGCGAGGTTCCACAGCTCGCCGTGCCGATGGGTCAGTTTGAGCGGCGCAGGGCGGCGGGCGCGGTGCTGGCGGAGATCGTCGAGGGTGACGGGCAGCCCGTACTGCGCCATGTCCTCGGCCAGGGTTTCAGCCAGCGGGCCGCGATAGAAGCTGTCCAGCCCCTCGTCGACCAGCCGCCTGAGGGTGTTGGCCAGCGCGGGCTGGTGAAAGCGGCTGCCGGCAATCGGCGGCTGGCCGTCAACCAGAAAGGTTTCGGCAAATCCCGGCAGAGAGAGGAGTTCATTAAGCTTGCCGGCGGTGGCGCTGGCCTGGGATTCGGTGACCGGAATGCCGCCGCTGGCGTAGCCGATAGCGTCTTCCAGCAGACGCGCCAGCGGCAGCGCTTTTCCGCTCAGGGAGCGCGACACGCGGAGCGCTTCGTCCCAGCCGCTGACGGTGCCGGCGACGGTCAGCGCGGCGCGCGGGCCGCGGTGCGGGATCTGCTGCAGGTCGGAATAGGCCTCCAGCGTCGCCCCCGATCCCGCCGCGCCGCTGGCGTCGATTGCGATCGGTTCCCCTTCCGGCGGGACGATGAGCCAGAAGCCGTCGCCGCCGAGCCCGTTCATATGGGGATAAACCACGGCGATGGTGGCCGCCGCGGCGACCATTGCTTCGATTGCGCTTCCGCCTTCGCGCAGCACGGCAAGCGCGCTTTGGCTGGCCAGGTGATGGGGGGCGACCGCCATCCCGCGGGTGGATACATGACTGTGCATTCGTTGTCCTCGTGACGCGATGTATTCTCTCAGAGTGCAAAAGCCGTTCCACTTCTGAACCCAAAGTTTCATTCCCTGCCGCCGGCGCTTTTTGCCGGAGTGGCACGCATCGTGAAAGGAAGGGTATTCAACGTCATGCGAGCCGCAGATCGGGCATAAATAGCGACAACAGCGCGAGACGCATCGCCAGCGCATAGGCAAGGTGGAGTATGACGGGTATAGTGCGATGAAACAAAAGTTACAGGGGCCTTATGCAACAGCTTGATGAACGACTCAAAGGGCAGTACGCCTCCCTGTCGCCCCAGGAGCAGCGGGTGGCGGATTTTATTTTCGATCACTTTGATGACCTGATCAGCTACAACAGCGCCGAGCTGGCGCAGCTGAGCGGGGTGTCGAAAGCGACGGTGAGCCGCCTGTTCAAGCGGCTGGGCTACGAGAAGTATAAGGATATGCGTGACGAGCTGCGCACCCTGCGCCAGAGCGGGATGCCGCTGACCGATAACCGCGACGCGGTGCAGGGAAACACGCTGCTGGCGCGCCATTATAAGCAGGAGATGGCCAACCTGACCCAGTGGGTCAACGACCTCGACGCGCGCCAGTTTGCCGAAGCGATTAACGCGATGGTGAGCGCCGAACGGGTGGTTATCGTCGGCATGCGCAACGCCTATCCGGCGGCGCTGCACCTGCGCCAGCAGCTGCTGCAGGCGCGCGGTCAGGTGCAGGTGCTGCCGCAGCCGGGGCAAAGCCTGAGCGAGGAGCTGGTGGATCTGTCGGCCAGGGATGTGGTGGTGGTGATGGCCTTTCGCCGCCGCCCGCGGCTTATTCGGCCGCTGCTGCTGCAGCTCCAGGCCCGCGGCGTGCCGGTGCTGCTGATGTGCGAGCCGCAGGCGCACGGCCTGTTTCCGCTGGCGTGCTGGCAGCTCTGCGCGCCGCTCGATAGCGTCTCGGCCTACGATAGCTACGCGTCGGTCAACAGCCTGATCAACCTGCTGGCCAACGCTTTTCTGCATGAGATCCTCGATAAGGGCCGCCCGCGCATTCACGATATTGCCACCCTTTATCAGCAGCTGGACGAGCTCGAGCAGCGATAATGGGGCGTCAGTCTGGTGCTTTGCATTATTTTAGTGCGGGTTTCCGGCGGTGAGAGAGGGCGATATTGCCGCGCATTCTCTCTCTTCCTTGTTTCATCACTCTTTTATGGCATCTTCCGCCTCGGCAGCGGCGCGGCGCATATCTGGCACATTAGTTGCAAAAGTTTATTTAAAGAATCTTTTGTTTCATACTAACGTAACGGGTAAACATCATGAAAAAACTGTTGATCGCACTGGCCGGGGCCGCCTGTCTGTTTACGCAAATGAGCGCGGCCAGAGCCGACCAGCTGCAGGATATCGAAAAGCGCGGGGTTATCCGTATCGCGGTGCCGCAGGATTTCCCGCCGTTTGGCTCGGTGGGTACCGATCTTCAGCCCCAGGGCTATGACATCGATATGGCGCGCTACCTGGCGAAGCAGATGAAGCTCAGGCTGCAGCTGGTGCCGGTAACCAGCGCCAACCGGGTGCCTTACCTGCAAACCGACAAAGTGGATCTGGTTATCTCCAGCCTCGGCAAGAATGCGGAGCGCGAGAAGGTGATTGATTTCAGCCGCGCCTACGCGCCGTTCTTCCTCGGCGTCTTCGGGCCGAAGGGGGCCGAGCTGAAGGATGCGGCGGCGCTGAGCGGGAAAACCGTCGGCGTCACCCGCGGCGCGGTGGAGGACATGGTGCTGAGCGAGCTGGCGCCGAAAGAGGCGCAGATCAAGCGCTACGAGGATAACAACACCACGCTGTCAGCCTACCTCTCGGGGCAGGTGCAGTACCTGGCGACCGGCAACCTCGTGGTGGCGGCTATCTCCCGGCAAAATGCGCAGAAGGCGCCGGTACCGAGCTTTATGCTGAAAGATTCGCCGTGCTTTATCGGCCTGAAAAAGAACGAGCCGGCGCTGAAGGAGAAGGTGGACGCGCTGATTGAGCAGGGAGTTAAGGACGGCACGCTCAACGCGCTGTCGCAGCAGTGGCTGAAAGCGCCGCTGCCCGCAGGCTTTGGCGCATAGGGTCTGCGAATGACGGAGCAACTTCATTTTTCTGAGCTCTGGCCGCACTGGCCAGAACTGCTGGCGGGGCTGTGGGTTACCGTGCAGCTGACGGTGCTGGCGACGGCGGGCGGCCTGGCGATAGGCATTTTCGGCGCCGCCATCCGCAGCGGGCGGGCGACGTGGTTCAGCCGCATCTGGGGCGGCTACGTGGAGCTGATTCGCAATACGCCGTTCGTAGTGCAGCTGTTTTTTATCGTCTTTGGCCTGCCCAACCTGGGCTTAAAGATGACCGCCGGCGAGGCCGCGCTGCTGGCGATGGTGATCAACCTCGGGGCCTACAGTACCGAGATCGTGCGCGCCGGGATTCAGGTGACTCCCAGAGGGCAGTGGGAGGCCGGGCGCGTGCTGGGGCTGAGCCGCACGCAGACCTTTATTCAGGTGGTTCTGCCGCCGGCGCTGCAGCGGATTTATCCGGCGCTGGTGAGCCAGTGCATCATCGTGATGCTGGGATCGTCGGTGGTTTCGCAGGTTTCCTATGAGGAGCTGACCTTCGCGGCGAACCTGATCCAGTCGCGAACCTTCCTCAGCTTTGAGGTCTATCTGGTCACCACGGGGATCTACCTGGTGCTGTCGATAACAATGCGCCAGCTGCTGATGGCAGCGGGGCGAAAATGGCTGGGAGTACGGGCATGATGGCCACCTTTACCGACTGGGACATTATCCGCAATCTGCTGCTGGCCGGGCGCTGGACGGTGCTGCTGTCGCTGGTGGCGTTTCTCGGTGGCGCGCTGGTGACGCTGCCGCTGCTGCTGCTGCGCCTCACCGGCGGGCGCCAGGTCAGGCGGCTGATCCGCGGCTACGTTGAGCTGTTCCAGGGAACGCCGCTATTAATGCAGCTGTTTTTGGCCTTCTTCGGCGTGGCGCTGTTCGGCATCGACGTCTCGCCGTGGACCGCCGCGTCGATGGCGCTGACCTTCTATACCAGCGCCTTTTTACTCGATATCTGGTTCGGCAGCATCCGCGCGCTGCCGAAAGGGCAGTGGGAGGCCTCGCGCTGCCTGGGGCTGAGCTTCACCCAGACGCTGTGCCGGGTCGTTGCACCCCAGGCGCTGCGCATCGCCATTGCCCCGACGGTGGGCTTCGCGGTGCAGGTGATAAAAGGCACCGCCCTGGCGTCGATTATCGGCTTCGTCGAGCTGACCAAGGCCGGGACGATGCTGACCAACGTCACCTACCAGCCGTTTAAGGTCTTTGCGCTGGTGGCGCTGGGCTACTTCATTCTGTGCTACCCGCTGTCCCGCTACAGCCGCTATCTGGAGAACAAATTCAATGCCTCTCATCACCATTAATCAGATGCAGAAGTACTACGGCGACAACCACGTGCTCAAAGGCGTCGATCTGGATATCGATATGGGCGAGGTGATCTCGATTATCGGCCGCAGCGGGTCGGGGAAAAGCACGCTGCTGCGCTGCATCAACGGCCTGGAAGGGTATCAGGACGGCAGCATTAAGCTCGGCGGGATGACCATTACCGACCGCGATTCGCAGGCCCGCGAAATCAGCCGCTCCGTCGGGATGGTGTTCCAGAACTTTAACCTGTTCCCGCACATGACGGCGCTGGAAAACGTGATGCTGGCCCCGCGGCGGGTGCTGAAAAAGAGCGCCGCCGAATGTCGCGAGCTGGCGCGGCAGATGCTGGAAAAAGTGGGGCTCGGCGACCGCCTGGACTACTATCCGGCCAATCTTTCCGGCGGCCAGCAGCAGCGGGTGGCGATTGCCCGGGCGCTGGCGATGTCGCCGAAGGTTCTGCTCTGCGACGAGATAACCTCGGCGCTGGACCCCGAGCTGGTGGGCGAAGTGCTCAAGGTTCTTGAGCAGCTGGCCGCCGAAGGGATGACGCTGATCCTCGTGACCCATGAAATGAATTTTGCCCGTGAAGTGGGCGACCGCGTGGTGTTTATGCATCAGGGACGCGTCTGGGAGCAGGGCGACAGCAAGACGCTGTTCGCCAACCCGCAGACCCTCGAGCTGAAGCAGTTTATCTCCTCCGTGCGCGGCTTAAATCAATAAGGAATTAACGATGGATATTACTCAGTTTTCGCAAATCAACCCGCCGCCGCGCCTGCTGATGGGGCCGGGACCGATCAACGCCGACCCGCGCGTGCTGCGCGCCATGTCGAGCCAGCTTATCGGCCAGTATGACCCGGCGATGACCCACTATATGAACGAAGTGATGGCCCTGTATCGCGGCGTATTTCGCACCGATAACCGCTGGACGATGCTGGTAGACGGCACCTCGCGTGCCGGCATCGAGGCGATTCTGGTCTCCGCCATCCGTCCCGGCGACAGGGTACTGGTACCGGTATTTGGCCGCTTCGGCCACCTGCTGTGCGAAATCGCCCGCCGCTGCCGCGCCGAGGTCCATACCATTGAGGTGCCGTGGGGCGAAGTCTTCACCCCTGACCAAATCGAAGAGGCGATCAGGCGCGTACGCCCGCGCCTGCTGCTAACGGTACAGGGCGATACCTCCACCACCATGCTGCAGCCGCTGGCCGAGCTGGGCGAAATCTGCCGCCGCCACGACGTGCTGTTCTATACCGATGCTACCGCGTCGCTGGGCGGCAACGCCCTCGAAAGCGATGCCTGGGGGCTGGATGCGGTATCGGCGGGGATGCAGAAGTGCCTTGGCGGCCCGTCCGGGACCTCGCCCGTCACCCTGAGCGCGCGGATGGAGGAGGCTATTCGTCGCCGCAAGTGCGTTGAAGAGGGGATCCGCACCGAGGCCCATCTCGACGGCGTTGATGAGGCTATCTACTCCAACTACTTCGATCTGGGCATGATCATGGACTACTGGGGGCCGGAGCGCCTGAACCACCATACCGAGGCCACCTCGGCGCTGTTCGCCGCCCGCGAATGCGCCCGCCTGATCCTTGAGGAGGGGCTGGATAACGGCATTGCCCGGCATAAGCTGCACGGCGATGCGCTGCTGAAGGGGATCCAGGCGATGGGGCTGGAGACCTTCGGCGACCTCAGGCACAAGATGAATAACGTCCTCGGGGTCGTTATCCCGCAGGGGATCAACGGCGACCAGCTGCGTAAAATCATGCTCGACGATTTCGCGATAGAGATTGGCACCTCGTTTGGCCCGCTGCACGGCAAGGTATGGCGTATCGGCACGATGGGCTACAACGCGCGCAAAGATTGCGTGATGACCACCCTCAGCGCCCTGGAGTCGGTGCTGAACCACCTCAAGTTTGCCACCACCCAGGGCGCCGGCATGCAGGCAGCATGGGATCACTACCGCAGCGAGACGCCGCAATGAGCCAGGCGGTACGCCAGCAGGCGGAGTGGGCGCAGGCCGCGGCGCGGGTGATGGCGCGGGCCGACGAGCTGGCCGCGATCAGCGAAAGCGCGGATGCGCTGACCCGGGTCTATCTTTCACCGCAGCATCTGCAGGCTAACCAGCAGGTCGCCCGCTGGATGAGCGAAGCCGGGATGCGCGTCTGGCAGGATAGCGTCGGCAATATCTGCGGGCGCTACGAAGGTGAGCAGGAGGGAGCGGCGGCTATTTTGCTGGGTTCGCATCTCGATACCGTCCGCAACGCCGGGCGCTACGACGGCATGCTGGGGGTGCTGACGGCGATTGAGGTCGTACACCGCCTCTATCAGCAAGGGCGACGGCCGGCGCGGGCGATTGAAATTGTCGGCTTCTGCGACGAGGAGGGGACCCGTTTCGGCATTACCCTGCTCGGCAGCCGGGGTTTGACCGGCACCTGGCCCGAGGGCTGGCTGGCGCAGACCGATGCCGAAGGCACCAGCGTGGCGCAGGCGATGACGCAGGTCGGGCTCGATCCGACGCGGGTCGCGCATTCTGCCCGCCGGGTGGAGGAGATTGCTGCCTATCTGGAGCTGCATATCGAGCAGGGGCCGTGCCTCGAACAGGAGGGGCTGGCGCTGGGCGTGGTTGAGGCCATCAACGGCGCGCGCCGCCTGAACTGTCGCTTTCGCGGCGAGGCGGGCCACGCGGGGACGGTACCGATGAGCCACCGCCGGGACGCGCTGGCCGCCGCCGCCGAATGGATGACGCTGATTGAGAGCCGTACCCGCCAGCAGGGGGGCAACCTCGTGGCGACGGTGGGCACCCTGCACTGCGCGCCGGGGGCGGTTAACGTGATCCCCGGCGAGGTCACGCTGAGCCTTGATATTCGCGGCCCGCACGAAGAACCGCTGGAGGCGCTGCTGAATGCGCTGCTCGACGATGCGCGCAAGGTTGCCGCCCGCCGCGGCCTGCAGTTCGGCTGCGAGGAGTTCTACCGGATTGCGGCCACCGCCTGCGATGAGCGACTGCAGCAGGTGCTAAGTTCGGCCGTGTGCCGGGTGCAGGATCGCTCCCTGTCGCTGCCGAGCGGCGCCGGACACGACGCCATCGCGATGGCCGAACGCTGGCCGGTAGGCATGCTGTTTGTCCGCTGCAAGGGCGGCGTCAGCCATCATCCGGCAGAGTCGGTGACGGCGGCGGACGTTGCCCTGGCGATCGCCGCGTTTAGCCAGGCAACCCTCGCCCTGAGCGATATGACCTGACGCTCTTCCCCCCGCGTTGGTACGGGAAAGCCGGGGGGATGTGTAAAGAAATTAGCACTAAATGCTAAAAATGCCGCAGGCGATCGCTATACCATCCGCGGCACTGACCTCGTCGCCATGGATTGGTAGTCAGTTGGAAAAATTCCGCGGGGTCAGTCCACTCTCTTCCTCCACCGTTGGTTCCCCCCTTAGTGCCCCTGATTTACGCTGCCGCAGTGCGGGTTTTTTGATGTGCCGAATCTCATCAGGCTGGTATGCTGCGTTTTGAGAGAGACAACGTTGTTTGAGAGACATGCCAATGCCTGATTTACAAAAACATTTGCCTCCCAAGGCCCCGCTGGTCGCTTCCCGGGCCAACCTGCTGCCCGCGCTATTGGTGATTATCGCCGTATCGGCGCTCTGTATTTTCATCTCAAAACCCTTAGGCCCCTGGAACGTGATATTTACCAACTCCGGACTCTATATCGATCTGCTGGCCCTGCTGTTTCTGGTATTTATGCTGTGGAATTCGGCAAAAGTCAGAATGAGCCACGTGGCGGTGAACTGGGTGCGCTACGGGCTGCTGCTGTGGATCGCCGGCGGCACCTTCGATTTAATGGATGAGATTTTCGTCCAGCCGCGATGGATGGGCTACTACTGCGAAGATCTGCTGCGCCTGTCCGGCATGCTCCTGACCACTATCGGGATCTACAAAATTATCGATCGCATTAACATCCTCTACGTCGACGCGCGCTCGCAATCGCTGAAGGATGAGTTAACCCAGCTGCCCAACCGGCGCTTTTTTATCGATACCATTCGCGAAAAGCAGGGCCACCAGCTGGCGCTGATGATTCTCGATATCGACTTCTTCAAGAAAATAAATGACACCTACGGCCACCTGATGGGCGATGAGGTGCTGTTTGCGCTCGGCAAGCAGCTGGCAAAATTAACCAGCGATAAAATACAGCCGGCGAGGATTGGCGGCGAAGAGTTCGCCATTATCGTTGACGGGATGTCGCCTGAAGAGGTGCGCAGCCTGGCGCAGTCGATTCTGGAGAACGTCCGCACCATCCTGATTAATAGCGACTATCCGCTGTCGGTGAGCATTGGCGTCGGCATGCGCGGGCGCGATGAGCCGCAGGATGCGTTTATCAAGAAAGTAGATGAAGCGCTCTATAAGGCGAAAAACAGCGGCCGCGGCCGGGTGGAGTGGGCCGCTGAGTGAGGCGGAAATTACGCCTGCTGCGCGCTGCGGCAGTGGCGACGATATTCTGAAGGAGAGCGCTCGGTGTAGCGTTTAAAGACCCGGCAAAAATAGTTGCTGTCAACGAAGCCGCAGTTATGGGCGATCTCTTTGACCTTTAAATCATAGCCGCGCAGCAGCTTTTTGGCTTTTTCCAGCCGAACGCTGGTCAGATATTCGTTGAACCCAACGGAGCCCGATTTCTGGAATATATGCGAGAGGTAGTTGGGGGTAATATGGAAACGTTTTGCCACCGACTCCCGGGTTAAGGGCTGGCTGAGATTGTCCTCCAGAAAATCCTGGACGGCCAAAAACAGATCGCGGCTCCGGCTGACCTGCATCTCAAGGCCGACGAGCTGCTCAAGACAATGGTTTAATAGTGCAGACACCACCAGCCTGGCGGTGACCGGGTCCGGCTGAAGGCAGATCTCATTCAGCGCTAACAGCAAATACGATCCGACGCGAGGCCCCAGTCGGGCGACGTTCTGCTTCTCCGTGTGCAGCTGCTTGCCATCCCAGCGCTGGATGCAGAATCCCAGCTTTTGCCTACCGAACAGGATACTCAGCGTAGAAGCCGGGCCGGTCCACTCCGGTAGCGTCCATTTACCTGCCTGCACGTACAGCACCTGCGATAGCGTTAGCTGGCTATCAGACAGCGGCAAACCGCGCTCTTTAAGCTCGCCATTCAGGACAATTTCCAGCCGAGGGAAGGGCACTTTATAGGCCAGCTCAGGGACCGATACGTCCGGCTCCGGGAATCTGACCTGCAGCGTATCCTGCTGATTGACCAGGCGATGTAGAATTTCAGGCAGATCCGCAATCATCCTCTAAACCCCGAAAGATAGCTATTATCCTTTTGATTATAAACTATTTTATAAATAAATGACGCGGTTGGATCACCTTGCAGCGCGCCGGCTTCGCCGCGGACGGCAGCGGATGCGGAGATTTTGATGGCAATCACAGTTTGCTCCCCCGCGTACGGATATCCAGTTTTTCGTAGGAATAGCCTCATGTATTTCAGTCGGCCGCCGTTTAAAGTTTATTTCGTGTTATCGAAAGGTTAAAGGAAATAAATATGGAACATCAGTCTGCCGTATATCTGGATGCGCTTGGCGCCAATATTGCGCTCACCGAAAAGATGAAAGAGGAGCTGAATACCCTCGGCTACACCGTGGTGCATGGCGTCGCCGACCCGCAATGGCTGGAGGCGATGCGGGACCTTATCGACGAGATCGTTGAGAAAGAGGGGGATAATCTCGCCATCGAACACCATCAGGAAGCGACGGCGACCCGTATTGCCAACCTGATTAACAAGGGCGTGATTTGGGAGAAAGTCTGGGCTCATCCGCTGATCCTCTCTGCCTGTCGGTATATTTTTCAGGGCGATTTTAAGATTTCCAGCCTCAATGCGCGGGAAGCGTTGCTCAACGGCGGCAGCCAGCCGCTGCATGCCGACTGGAAAAAGCCGCGACCGGATTTTCCGAAAGTACATCTGGTAAATACGATTTGGGCTATTGACGATTTAAGCGCCGAAAATGGCGCGCCGCGCATTATTCCCGGCACTCATCTGCGGCCGGAACTGCCGGAGGACGTGCTGGAGGACCCCGAGCTGCCGCATCCTGACGAGGTGGTGTTTGCCGCGCCAGCGGGAAGCGTGATGATTTATAACGCCCATACCTGGCACGGCGGCACCTGCAATCACATCGGCAGCAGAAGGCGCGTGCTGCACGGTCTCTATATCGACAGGCAAGATACGCCGCAGCAGGACCAGCAGCGCTGGCTCAGGCCTGAAACGGCAAGTCGTCTGACGCCGGCGCAAAAATGGTTGCTTGATGTGAAGTAGGCCAGCGAAGTAAGGGCGGTTCAGGGGAGCCGCCCTTTGCTGAAGGAAAGGTCAGGGAATATCCAGATAGACGACCGGTTTTTTCATGATGCACTTCACCGCCTCGATAACCTGCTGCGGCTGAAGTAAAAAAGTTTTGATGCTGGTTTTAATGGTCCGTACGCCGATAAACCTTTGCGCATCGTCGATTTCAATATCTGTCACCAGCAGCACCACGTCGGCGTGGGTAATTTCGTCAGGGGTAATCTTATTCTCAACGCCTAATGCGCCCTGGGTTTCAATTTTCATATGCCATTTTTCATGGTGCGCGACTTTGACCAGACGTTCCGCCGCCATATAGGTGTGCGCCACGCCGCTGACGCAGGCGGTCACCGCTACGATATTCAGTTCCATATTCTCCTCCAGGCGCTAACCGCCGATGGTGACGCGAAAACCCGCTTTCTCAGCCATAATCCTGAATGGCTCAATCTGTGACGCGTCCGGGGCCTTAATTGTCGCCATCGACCACTTCCTGCCGAGCAGCGCGTATTTAGGCTCGCCATATTGATGGAACGGTAGAAGATGTATTTCAGGAAGCTTAAATGGCGCCAGAAACGCCAGGATTTGCCGGAAATTCTCTTCGCTAAGCGTATACCCGGGAATGAGCGGTACCCTGGGAATAACCCGAATGCGCTTGTCCACCAGCCTGCTGAAATTATCTAGCACCCGCGGTACATCGATCCGCAGCTGAGCCTGCGCGCGACCGGTATCCATGATTTTCAGATCGAACAGCACCTCATCGCACTGCCTGGCGAGCGGGTAAAAGTGGCTGAACGCCGCGTCGCCGGCCGTTTCAATCGCCGTGCGTATTCCCAGCTGGCGTAAGGTTTGCAGGAAGCGGGTTGCAAACCCGGCCTGCATTAATACTTCGCCGCCTGACAAGGTGACGCCGCCGCCGGAGGCGCGAAAGAAAACGTCATCCTTGAGGACTTCCTTAACTAAATTATTCAGCGTCACGTCGCGGCCGATTTGCTCCCATGCGCCGGAGGGGCACTCTTCGACATCCTGCTGGCAGCGCGTACAGCGCAGGCATTTGCTCTCCCGGCGTACGGTCTCTATTTTAGTGGAGATAGATTCCGGGTTGGCGCACCACGGACAGACGTGCGGGCAGCCTTTAAAAAAGACCACTGTCCTGATCCCCAGGCCATCGTTCAGCGAGTAGCGCTGGATGTTAAAAATGCGCGCCCGATCGGCGCGCGTCTCCAGAACCTCACAGCTGATGCGCGGTGCGGTGGATAATGTCATCCTGAATCTCCTTTGATAGCTCGACAAAGAAGGCGCTGTAACCCGCTACGCGCACCACCAGGCCTGCGAAATCCTGGGGACGCTGCTGCGCTTCGCGCAGGGTATCGGCATTGACCACGTTGAACTGGATATGCTGAAGCTTGAGCTTGCTGAATGCCTGCAAAAAGTCAGCCAGCTTATTGAGGCCGCCGTCACCGGCAAGGGTAGCCGGCGTAAACTTCACGTTAAGCAGCGTACCGTTGGATAAAAGATAGTTATCCAGCTTGCTGACGGATTTTAGTACCGCCGTCGGCCCTTGAGAGTCCTGGCCGACCATTGGCGAAAGCCCGCCGTCGGCTAGCTGATCGCCGGCCAGACGACCGTCGGGCGTTGCGCCGACCACTGACCCCAGGGGCACGTGCGCTGAGACGGTGTAGGAACCCGGCGTGAAATGTCCGCCGCGCGGGTTGAGATACTGCTCGACTTCTTTACAGTAAAAACGCAGTAAATCGGCGCTGATATTGTCGACTTCATCGATATCATTGCCATATTTTTCAAAACGGTTAATCAGCCGCGCGCGGATCTTTTCCCCTTCCGGAGTTTTGAAGTTGGCCTTAAGAACCTGAATGAGCTCATCAAAACTCATCCGCTGCTGCTCGAACACCATTCCCTTAAGCGCATGCAAAGAGTCGCTGAGGTTGGCGATACCAATGCCCTGCACGCCGGAGAAGTTATAGCGCGCTCCGCCCTCGGTGATATCTTTACCGCGTTCAATACAGTCCAGAATAAAAGAGGACAGCAGGGGAACCGGCGCCTGGTCGCGATGGCCGATATCGCAAATATTGCTGCCGTTAATCATCAGCTTGATGTAGTAGCGAATTTTTTCGCGGATTTGGTTGAGCAGCCCGTTCCAGCTCACGTCGGGATTGCCTTCATTCTCCAGGATTACGATCTCCATCACCTTGAGCAGGTTAAACATCGCAATATCGTGCAGCCCGTATGTTCGCCCGGGGATCGACAGCTCAACGCAGCCGACGACGGCGTAGTCGCGAGCATCCTCAAGCGATACCCCGCGATTCAAAAACGCCGGAATTACGACTTCATCATTAAAGACCTGCGGGATACCGGTACCCAGGCGGATCGTTTCTGCGGTCTTGCGCAGGAACGGACGGTCGATCAGCTCATTGACGCGGACGCCAAGATTAGGCTGCGGTAGCCGGACTTTCTGATACGCATCAAGAGCCAGAAACGAGAGTACGTTCACCGCGCTGCGTCCGGTCTCGCTCAGCCCGCCGAGCAACGCGGTATAGCCGGTCGGGAAGCCGGCAAAATAGCGAGCGCTGCTTGACGAGCGCAGCAGGACGATATCGTTGCACTTGACCCACAATGACTCCAGCAGTTCCTGCAGGAAAGCCGGGTCCTGGCCCCGATTTAACGATGTCTGATAGAACGGCAGCATGTACTGGTCGAAGCGCCCCAGCGAGAGGGAGCTGGCGTTAGATTCATGCTGCAAAATAATATTCATATGCCAGAACAGCTGACAGGCCTGGTAGAAATCCTCCGGGCGATGAACCGCGTTATGCCGGGAGATCGCGGCGATTGCGGCGAGCTCCTGACGCCGCTTAGCGTCGCTGCAGGCGGCGGCCATCTCCTCGGCCAGCAGCGCATAGCGCAGAATGTGCCGCTGCGAGGCCTCCAGCAGAATCAGCGCGGCCTGATAGAAGTGGTTGCCTGGCGCGCTTTCGGCCGCCGCCCGTAGTTCTGCAACCAGGGCCGCGAGGCCATTATTGAGCAGCCGGGGGTAGTCGATAATGATATGGCCCTGGCCCTTATCGGTCTGGTTGACGCTGAAAATCTGGGTGCTGACGGCCGCTTTGACCTCATCGGTCATCCGGGCGTTAATAAAGTCTTTCATCGAGCGCTTTTCCCAGTAAGGAAACAGCGCTTCGCGGTAAATGCGTTTATCTTCTTCGCTGATGACAAAACGATCCTGGGGGCGAGAGGCGAAGCTGTCCAGTTCGTTCAGTAACCAGTAAGGGTCCATTTCCGGGGAGACGATCCCGGCTCGCGGCTTGACCGTGCGGTTGCCCACAATGAGTTCATCCTCACGAATCGAGATCTGCACATGGTCAAGGATCCACGCGGTGGCTTTCGCCCGGCGTAATAGCACCGGCTCACCCGCCGTCTGTTTGTGGCTTGCGGTATACAGCAGCGCCCGCTCAAGCGAGATCTCCCGCGGCTGGGCGAACAAACTGTCTTTTAAGCGTTGAGTACGATTCGTCATGACAAACTCCATGTTAGTCCGGCGGAGCGCCAGGGCGCTCCGCTCTGTTCAGGCTTTCTGTGCAAGATGGCCGTCGATTTTTTGCATGATGGCCTCCGCGCGTTTCACCGCATCGCTGATATTGACGCGGACGATGGTTTTACCGGAAAAGCGCTCTTCAAACTTGATGCCGATATCCTTGGTCAGGATGACCATATCGGCGCGGGCGACATCCTCCGCCGTCAGTTCGTTTTCGATCCCGATAGAGCCCTGGGTCTCGACTTTTATCTGCCAGCCTTTCGCTTTGGCGGCGCTCTCCAGCGACTCGGCGGCCATATAGGTATGCGCTACTCCCGACGGGCAGGCGGTGACGGCAATAATGTGGGTCATAGAATTATCCTCTCTGCTTCTCAGTTAATTTCGAAATCAAGATCCAGCTCGTCATCGGCTTTAGCGGCCGGCGTTTTCTTTTTTGTCAGCGCTTTAAGAGTAATGACGCAGGCGGCGGCGACGCATGCGCCGACCAGCAGGCCAGCGATAAATCCGCCTTTACCCTGCACGACCGGCAGCACGATTAGCCCGCCCCAGCCGGCATAGCACTGCACGCCGAGCAGGGCGGTGGTGACGCAGCCGCTGGCGGCGCCAATCATAATTGAGGGGATCACCCGCAGCGGGTCGGCGGCGGCAAAGGGGATGGCGCCTTCTGAGACGCCTACGCAGCCCATCACCAGCGCGGCTTTGCCGGTCTCACGCTCTTCGGCGCTGAAATATTTGCGACCGACAAGCGTTGCCAGCCCCATGCCAAGCGGCGGAACGGCGATACCGACGGCGGCAATCGCCACGACGCTGTAAATGCCCTGGGAGACGCAAATCAGCATAAAGGCGTAAGCCACTTTATTCACCGGGCCGCCCATGTCGAAGGCCAGCATCAGGCCCATAATGATGGCGAGCAGGACAATACTGCCCTCGCGCATTCCCTGGAGCCATCCGGTGAGGCTGGCGGTCAGCGCACCGACGGGCTCGCCTAAACCCCACATCATGATCCCGGCGGTAATAAAGGTGCCGACGATCGGGATGACAAAAATGGGCATCACCGAGCGCAGCACCTTGTGGACCGGGATCTTCTTGAGGTAATAGACCACCAGACCGCCGATCATCCCGGCGATCAGCGCGCCAAAGAAGCCGGCGCCAAAGCTGTTGCCTACCCACGCCCCGATGGCGCAGGGCGCCAGAGCCGCGCGGTCCGCAATGGAGTAGCCGATATACGCCGCCAGAAAGGGCACCATCAGCGTCAAACCGGCGACGCCAATATCAAACAGTTTTTTCAGATTCGGATCGGTCGCGACGTCCGGGACCGCGCCCTTGCCGTACAGCATGACGGAGATGGCGAGCAGGATGCCGCCGGAGACCACGAAGGGGATCATATGTGAAACGCCGGTCATGAGATGCTGGCGTGTATTTTTTAGTATTTGCACCAGTTCGTTCATTGCTTGCTCCTGAGCGTGCTCTCGCTCGTGACGGTATTGATGTCTCAACAGTAGGAAAATGGCGGTACAGAAAATAGAAGAGAAAAAGTGCATTTACTGGATATTTGTAAGGTGAGAATAAAATTGCGATCCACCTCAAATCTTAGCGCTGGCGGGTATAAAACCAATTTATACGCCGCATTTGTGACCGCGGGCATGAAAAAGAATACTGTGTACAATAGTCCAGTAATTAAGAGTTATTTCGCGTAGTGCCGTCAGGGTTCTTTCTTTACCTTTTGGGTAACTAACGTATTGCTCAGGAGAAAGGCGATGGCTCTGGTCATTAAATTCATATGCGATTTGTCGAATGGCGTTCACGCCCGCCCGGCCAGTCTGGTCGAAACGCGCTGTAATACCTTTTCGTCCACCGTTGACTGGCTGAATACGCGCAGCGGAAGGCGCGGGAATGCGAAAAGCGCGCTGGCGATCATCGGTACCGATACGATTAAGGGGGACGAGTGCCAGTTAATCATCTGCGGCGATGACGAGCAGCAGGCGTTTGCCGCGCTGTCGACGTTTATTGTGGAGGAGTTTCCGCACTGTGATACGCCGCTGGCAATGGTAAACAGCATGGACGTGCAGCCGGTCCCTGAATCGCTTTCCCGCCTCAACCCGACGCTCTTTCGCGGCCAGCCCGTCTGTGGAGGGAGCGCGGGAGGCAGGCTCAGTCATCTGAAATCCCTTGAGCTTAGCGACCTCGGGCCGCTGCCCGCTGCCGGCAGTATCGAAGAGGAGCAGGCGCTGCTGGATAAGGGATTGCTGCTCCTGGTCAGGAATATCGAATTCCGCCTGCTGGACAACGACGGTACCGCCGGCGCCATCCTTGAAGCGCATCGTTCTCTGGCGACCGATGCCTCCTTGCGCCAGCATCTGCTCGACGGGCTGCTTGGCGGATTGAGCTGCGCGCAGGCGGTTGTTGCCAGCGGCGAGCACTTCTGCTCCCGGTTTAGCGAATCCGCGAATAGCTACCTGCAGGAAAGGGTGCTCGACGTCCGCGATATCTGCTTTCAGCTGCTGCAGCATATCTACGGCGAGGCCCGTTTTTCGGCGCCGGGTCAGCTCAACGCGCCGTCTGTTTGTCTGGCAGAAGAGCTAACGCCCGGCCAGTTTCTTGAACTGGACAAGACCCTGCTCAAAGGCCTGCTGCTGCGCAGCGGCGGGACCACCTCGCATACCGTGATTCTGGCGCGTTCGTTTAATATTCCCACGCTGGTTGGCGTCGATATGGACGCGCTGCTCCCCTGGGTCGGCCAGGCGGTGCATATCGACGGCAACGCCGGGCTGCTGGTGGTCAATCCCGATGAGGCGGTCGCGCGCTATTATCAGCAGGAGGCCTGGGTTCAGGCGCAGGTGCATAGCCAGCAGCAGGCGTGGCTGGATAAGGAAGGGCAGACCAAAGACGGCCTGCGTCTGGAGGTGGCGGCAAATATCGCGCACTCCGTTGAAGCCGCTGTGGCATTCAATAACGGGGCACAATCGGTGGGTTTGTTCCGCACCGAAATGCTGTATATGGACCGGCCCGGCGCGCCGTCCGAGTCCGAGCTCTATAATATTTTCTGCCAGGCGCTGGAGCCGGCCTGTGGGCGCAGCATTATCATCCGCACGATGGATATCGGCGGAGATAAGCCGGTGCCCTATCTGAATATTCCGGCTGAAAACAATCCGTTCCTCGGCTACCGCGCGGTGCGGATTTATGAAGAGTATCAGGCGCTGTTTCATACCCAGCTCAGGGCCATTCTGCGCGCCTCCGCGCACGGTTCGCTGAAAATCATGATCCCGATGATTTCGTCGATGGAGGAGATTCTATGGGTGAAAGATCGGCTGGCGGAAGCCAGGCAATCGCTGCGCGACGAGCATATCCCGTTTGATGAGAAGATCCCGCTCGGCATCATGCTGGAGGTGCCGTCGGTGATGTTTATCATCGATCAGTGCTGCGAAGAGGTCGATTTCTTTAGTATCGGGAGTAATGACCTGACGCAATATTTGCTGGCGGTAGACCGCGATAACGCGAAGGTGACGCGCCACTATAACAGCCTCAACCCCGCTTTTTTACGCGCGCTGGACTACGCGGTTCAGGCCGTGCATCGCCAGGGAAAGTGGATCGGTCTTTGCGGCGAGCTGGGCGCGAAGGGCTCCGTTTTGCCGCTGCTGGTCGGCCTCGGAATGGATGAGCTGAGCATGAGCTCGCCGTCAATTCCGGCAGCTAAATCGCGCCTGGCGCAGCTCGACAGCCGGGCGTGTCGCCAGCTGCTGAACCAGGCGATGCAGTGCCGAACCTCGCTGGAAGTGGAGCATCTGCTGGCCCAGTTCCGTATGACCCAGCAGGACGCCCCGCTGATCGCCAGCCAATGCATCACCCTGAACAGCGACTGGCGCAGCAAAGAGGAGGTGATTAAAGGCATGACTGACAACCTTCTGCTGGCGGGCCGCTGCCGGTATCCGCGCAAGCTGGAGGCCGATCTCTGGGCGCGGGAGGCGGTGTTCTCCACCGGGTTGGGCTTCAGTTTCGCCATTCCACACAGCAAGTCGGAACATATCGAACAATCCACCATCAGCGTTGCCCGCCTGGCTGAGCCGGTGGCGTGGGGAGAGGACGAGGTGCAGTTTGTCATTATGCTGACGCTGAATAAGCACGCCGCCGGCGACCAGCATATGCGAATTTTCTCCCGACTGGCGCGGCGCATTATGCATGAAGCGTTCAGAAACTCGCTGGTCACGGCGCAGAGCAGCGAAGCTATTGCTGAACTGCTACACCGCGAACTCGAACTGTAAAGCGCTACGGACTCTGCGGTCCCGGCTAGGGAACGGAAAAAAGCAGATACCAGAGCCCGGCGTCTTCGAGGGACAGGCCGCGTCAGCGACGCGGCATCTATTTTATCTGCTGCACTTAACGCAGAATGGCCTGACAAATCGCCTCGCTGACCTGCTGAGTCGAGGCCGAGCCCTGCATATCCGGCGTTTTTGGCCCGCTGGCGATAACCTGCTCAATCGCTGCCAGAATACCGCCGTGCGCCGCTTCGTAGCGCGCGTCGCCCGCCCCGAGGAAATCAAGCATCATCGCCCCGGCCCAGATAGTCGCTATCGGGTTGGCGATATTTTTACCGTAAATATCCGGCGCCGAGCCGTGGACCGGTTCAAACAGCGAGGGGAAAGTGCGCTCCGGGTTGAGGTTTGCCGAAGGCGCGATACCGATGGTGCCGGTACAGGCCGGGCCGAGATCGGAGAGAATATCGCCAAACAGATTGGAAGCGACCACCACGTCAAAGCGCTCGGGCTGCAGCACGAAGCGGGCGCAGAGAATATCGATATGCTGCTTGTCCCAGCGGATCTCCGGGTAGCCCTGCGCCATCGCCTCAACCCGCTCGTCCCAGTAAGGCATGCTGATGGCCAGACCGTTGGACTTGGTCGCCGAGGTCAGGGTTCTGCGCGGCCGGCTCTGCGCCAGCTCAAAGGCGTAGCGCAGAATGCGATCGACGCCGCGGCGGGTGAACACCGACTCCTGGATCACCACCTCGTGCTCGGTGCCCGGGTTCACGCGCCCGCCGAGGGACGAATACTCGCCTTCGGTATTCTCACGCACCACGTAGAAGTCGATATCACCGGCCTTTTTCCCCGCCAGCGGGCAGGGGACGCCGGCGAACAGGCGCACCGGGCGCAGGTTGACGTACTGATCGAACTCGCGGCGAAACTTCAGCAGCGATCCCCACAGGGAGACGTGATCCGGCACGGTATCGGGCCAGCCGACGGCGCCGAAATAGATGGCGTCGAACTCTTTGAGCTGAGCATGCCAGTCGTCCGGCATCATTTTGCCGTGGCGGGCATAGTAGTCGCAGCTCGCCCAGTCAATCTGCTCAAAGCTGAGCGCCAGGTCCCAGCGCTCGGCCGCGGCCTGTAACACGCGAATACCTTCGGGCAGAACTTCCTTACCAATACCGTCGCCGGGAATGGCGGCAATGCGCCAGGTTTTCTTCATACGGGTTCTCATTTGTTGGCCTGCGAAATTGACTTCCCCTCTATCCTATAATTGACTGCTTCATAATTAATCATGCCAACTGGTGAAACATAAAACACACTTTATGAATAATCTGCCGCTGCTTAACGATCTCCGGGTGTTTATGCTGGTTGCCCGCCGCGCCGGTTTTGCCGCCGCCGCCGAAGAGCTGGGCGTCTCTCCGGCCTTCGTCAGCAAGCGAATCTCGCTGCTTGAACAGACCCTGCACGTGGCGCTTTTGCACCGCACCACGCGGCGCGTCGCCATTACCGAAGAGGGCGAGCGGATCTACGAATGGGCGCAGCGCATTTTGCAGGATGTCGATCAGATGCTCGACGAGCTCTCCGACGTCCGTCAGGTCCCGCAGGGTACGCTGCGCATTATCAGCAGCTTTGGCTTCGGCCGGCGGGTGGTGGCTCCCGCGCTGGCGGCGCTCTCCCGGCAGTATCCCCAGCTGGAGCTGCGCTTCGATGTTGAAGACCGGCTGGTGGATCTGGTCAGTGAAGGGGTGGATTTAGATATTCGGGTGGGGGACGATATTGACCCGAATCTGATTGCCCGCAGGCTGGTGAGCAATCGGCGCATTCTCTGCGCCTCGCCGACCTTCCTGGCGCGCCACCCGCAGCCGAAACAGCTTAGCGATCTGGCGGCCTTGCCGTGCCTGGTGATTAAAGAGCGCGACCGGCCCTTCGGCGTATGGCAGCTGCAGGGTAAAGAGGGCGAACGGGCGATTAAGGTCACCGGCCCGCTGTCGTCGAACCACGGCGAAATTGTGCATCAGTGGTGCCTTGACGGTCAGGGGATCGCTTTACGCTCCTGGTGGGACGTGAATGAAAATATCGCCAGCGGCCATTTGGTTCACGTGCTGCCGGACTATTACCAGCCCGCCAACGTCTGGGCGGTATACGTGTCGCGGCTGGCGACCTCAGCTAAAATTCGCGCTACCGTGGAGTTTTTGCGCCACTATTTTCAGCAGCACTATCCCCAGCAAGATCCGCAGCAGCGCATGGTCAGCGGCGAGGTGAAATAGCCGACGGCGGTGGCCGCCGGCCGAGGGCGTTACGGGCGGGTCACGTTGTGCAAAATGGCCATCGCGCTGGCGAACTGCGCGTCCGGGATGGTCAGCGGATAGAGGAAGCGTATCACGTTGCCGTACTGGCCGCAGGTCAGCAGCAGCAGGCCCTGCTCCAGCGCCCGACGCTGGATCTCCTGCGCCAGCGCCGGCGAAGGCTCGCCGCTTGTCGGGTCAACGAACTCGGCGGCAATCATCGAACCCACGCCGCGTACCTCCGCCAGCCCCGGACACCAGGCCTTTGCCTCTTCCAGGCTTGCCGTCAGGCGCTCGCCGAGGGCGGTGGCGCGGGCGCACAGCCCCTCTTTATCAATGATGTTAAGCACCGCGTGGGCGGCGGCCACCGCCAGCGGGTTACCGGCATAGGTGCCGCCTAATCCGCCCGGCGCCGGGGCGTCCATAATCTGCGCGTTGCCGACCACCCCGGAGAGCGGCATGCCGCCCGCCAGGCTCTTCGCCATGGTCATCAGATCCGGCTTGTCGACATAGTGATCCATCGCGAACAGCTTACCGGTACGGGCAAAGCCGCTCTGCACCTCATCGGCAATCATCACGATGCCGTGCTCGTCGCAGAGGCGGCGAACGGCGGCGACCAGCTCTTTCGGCGCGACGTTAAAGCCGCCTTCGCCCTGTACCGGTTCAAAAATAATCGCCGCCACCTGTTTGGCTTCAATATCGGCCTTAAACAGGCGCTCGATGGCGGTCAGCGCGTCCTGGGTGGTGATGCCGTGCAGGGCCGACGGATAGGGGACGTGGTAGACGGAGCCGGGGAACGGCCCGAAGCCCAGCTTATAGGGCGCAACTTTACCGGTCAGCGCCATCGTCATGTAGGTACGGCCGTGGAAGCCGCCGCCAAAGGCGATAACGCCGGGGCGTCCGGTATGGGCGCGGGCAATTTTAATCGCGTTTTCTACCGCTTCGGCGCCGGTAGAAAAGAAGGCGGTTTTGGCCGGGCCGCGCACCGGCGCCAGCTCGTTAAGCTTCTCTGCCAGCGCGACGTAGCTCTCGTAGGGCACAATCTGGTAGGCGGTATGGGTAAACTGCTGCAGCTGCTGCTGCACGGCGGCGACCAGCTCCGGATGACGATGCCCGGTATTCAGCACGGCGATCCCGGCGGCAAAGTCGATGTAATCCCGACCTTCAACGTCGGTCAGGGTGGCGTTTTGCGCCGATTGGGCAAAGAAGTTGCACATCACGCCCACGCCGCGCGGGGTCGCTGCAAGACGACGCTGATGAAATTCGCTGTTGCTCATGTTTAACACCTTTTAGCAAAGTTGATGACGTTGACCGGCGCGGAGGCTTACACCCCGAGGCGATCGCGCAGGCTGTAGTAGGCGGCGCCCATCGCGGTAAACGGAATGCGCAGGCTGCGTCCGCCCGGGAACGGATAGTGCGGCAGTTTGGCGAAGGCGTCGAAGCGCTCGGCGTCGCCGCGCAGAAGCTCGGAAATCAGCCTGCCGGCGAGATGCGTACAGGTGACGCCGTGGCCGCTGTAGCCCTGCATGTAGTAAATGTTCTTATCGAGACGGCCGAACTGCGGCATCCGCGACAGGGTCAGCAGGAAGTTGCCGGTCCAGCGGTAGTCGATCTTCACGCCCTTCAGCTGGGGGAAGGTTTTCAGCAGCTTGGGCATAATCAGACGCTCAACGTCGTCAGGGTCGCGGGCGCCGTAGACCACGCCGCCGCCGTAGAGCAGGCGGTTATCGCCGGTTAAGCGGTAGTAATCCAGCAGGTAGTTGCAGTCCTCCACGCAGTAGTTCTGCGGGATCAGCGAGCGCGCGAGCTCCTCGGAGAGCGGCTCGGTGGTGACCACCTGGGTGCCGCAGGGCATGCTGCGCTTCGCCAGCTCCGGCTCGAGCTTATCGCCGAGATAGGCGTTACCGGCGACGATAACGTAGCGCGCGGTGACCTGGCCGCGGGCGGTGCTGACCACCGCCGGGCTGGTGTGCTGGATCTGCGTGACCGGCGACTGTTCGTACACCCGGCCGCCGTTGAGGCGGATGGCATCCGCTTCGCCGATAGCCAGATTCAGGGGATGAATATGACCGCCGCTGCGGTCGAGCAGCGCGCCGGTGTAGCGATCGCTGTTGACTTCGCGACGGATAGCGCTGGCGTCCAGCAGCTCCAGCTGGCTATTGCCGTAGCGCTCCCAGTTCTCTTTTTGCTCCTCCAGCGTCTCCATCTGCTTAGGGTTCATCGCCACAAACAGGCCGCCGGGACGGTAGTCGCAGGCAATCTGATAGCGCTTGATGCGCTCGCGGATAATTTCCCCGCCCTCAAACATCATGCTGCCCAGCATTTTTGCCGCATCCGGACCGTAGGTGCGTTCAATCACGTCGATATCGCGGCTGTAGGAGTTAACCAGCTGGCCGCCGTTGCGCCCGCTGGCGCCGAAGCCGATGCGCGCGCCTTCCAGCAGCACCACGTCATAGCCCAGTTCCGCAAGATGCAGGGCCGAGGAGAGGCCGGTATAGCCGCCGCCGACGACGCAGACGTCGCAGCTGATGGATTCATCCAGCGTCGGGAACGGCTCGTAGGCGTTGGCGCTGGCGGCGTAATAGCTGGTGGTATGTTCGGTCATGATTAAGACTCCAGAGCAATCCAGATGGTTTTCAGTTCGGTGAATTTTTCCAGCGCATGCAGGGACTTATCACGTCCGTTTCCGCTCTGCTTGTAGCCGCCGAAAGGTACGGTCATATCACCATCGTTATAGTTGTTGACGAAGACCGAGCCGGCCTTCAGGCGGCGGCTCAGGCGGTGGGCGCGGGAGAGATCGCGGGTCCACACCGCGGCGCCGAGGCCGTAGCGGCTGTCGTTGGCCAGCTGCAGCGCTTCTTCTTCCGTTTTGAAGCGGGTCACCACCAGCACCGGGCCGAAGATCTCTTCCCGGCTGATGGTCGAGGCGGGATCGACGTCGACAAAAATGGTTGGCCCAATGGCCGCCGGCCACGGGTTTTTGCGCCCGTCGAGCAGCAGGGTGCTTTTGCTCTCTCCGGCGCGAATAAAGCTGTGAACGCTATCGGCGTGGGTGTTGTCGATAAGCATCCCCATGGTGGTATTCGGATCGAGCGGGTTGCCCGGCTGCCAGAGGCTCGCCTGCTCCTGCAGACGCGCGAGAAACTCGTCGGCGATGCTCTCTTCCACCAGCAGGCGGGTGCCGGCGATGCACACCTGGCCCTGGTTGTAGAAGATGCCGCCGGCGGTGGCGTTCACCGCTTTTTGCAGATCGGGGCAGTCGGCGAAGACGATGTTGGCGCTTTTGCCGCCGGCCTCCAGCCACACGCGCTTCATATTGCTGTCGCCGGCATCTTTTAGCAGCTGCTTGCCGGTGCGGGTCGAGCCGGTAAAGGTGATGACCTCAACGTCCGGGTGCAGGGAGAGGGCCTGGCCCGCTTCGTGGCCGAAGCCGCTGATGACGTTGAGCACGCCGTCCGGCAGCCCGGCCTCTTTTGCCAGCCCGGCAAGGCGCAGCGCGCTGAGCGGCGATTTTTCTGACGGCTTAAGGATCACGCTATTGCCGGCCACCAGCGCCGGGCCCAGCTTCCAGCAGGCCAGCAGCAGGGGGAAGTTCCACGGCACCACCGCGGCGACGACGCCAATCGGCTCGCGGACGATCATCGCCAGCTCGTTCACGCCGGTCGGGGCAACTTCGCCATAGACTTTATCGATAGCCTCGGCGTACCAGCGGATCGCGCGGGCCGCGCCGGGAATATCGTCGCGCAGGCTGTGGCGAATCGGTTTGCCGGTGTCGAGGGTTTCCAGCAGGGCCAGCTCTTCACTATGGGCTTCCATCAGGTCGGCAAATTTATGCAGCACCGCTTTACGTCGGGCAGGCGAGGCCTGGGACCAGTCGCCGCGATCGAAGACGCTGCGCGCGGCCTGAACGGCAAGCTCGACGTCGGCTTTTTTACCGCGCGCCACGTGGGCCAGCGTTTGCTGAGCGGCGGGGTCGATGGTTTCAAAGGTGCTATTATCGGCGGCGGCGCAATATTCACCATTAATAAATAAACGGGTTTCCGGTTGCAGGCTATTTGCTTTTTCCTGCCAGTAGTTTAGATGCTGAAAATCCATATATAGACTCCATCATAATATAAGCGGGTAAGAGTATTCATAAAGTAATCGGATAATAATATTCGGTATTTTCAGACAGCGCGGGGCGGCTTCGGCCGGTGCGCAAGCCGATGCGTTGGGATACGGATGCTCCCCGGAGTCAGATACCGTTCAGCGCTATTTATTGGCGCATTTTATTGAGGCCGGCGGAGAGTGATATTACCGCGCTGCGCAAATAGATTATTTGCGTACTCTTCGCGCCGGCGGAAATATTTCATCCGCCGGTGCGGGCCTGAAGAAAACCTGAAGCCAGCTCAGGCTAAAATTAAAACGTGGTGGGGGTATGGGCACTGATAATTCGGCAAATACCGGCCGAAGTGTTGCTGAAGCTGTGCGGTATGCCGGTATTAATGGCATAGCTTTGCCCGGCAACCAGGTGATACGACTGACCGTTAACAATCAGCACAACCTCACCTTCCAGTACGGTGCCTATCTCCTCACCCTGATGTTTGATCCTCTCCCCGGTGGTGGTTCCAGGCTGGTAAGTTTCAAAAATCATCGCCAGCGTACGGTTCGGATTTCCGTTGTGAACCAGCTTCATCGAAACGCCCTGACTGCCCATTTCGATAAGGTCATCCTGATTAATAACCACCTGCGGTTCATCAGGTTTTTCTGGTTCAGAAAAGAATTCCGAGAGCGACAGCCCATAGACTTTCAGCAGCTTTTGCAGCGTGCTGATGGCAGGACTGACTTTATCCTGCTCTATGGTACTGATGGCACTATGTGTTAACCCAGACAGTTCGGCGGCACGACGCTGTGAGAGACCCAGCTGTTGCCGGATCGCTGACAGACGTTTCCCTGGCGCCAGTCCGTCATCGCTCATATTTGCATTTCCTTAACTGTAGTGGTCAGAGCCGCTGCTTTTCAGCAACGTGGTTCTGACAGGCGGTGATAAAACCTTCAAACAACATACGCGACAGGGCGTATTCGCTACTGTTCCATTCAGGATGCCACTGTACGCCCAGCGCGAAGGGGTGGTCGTTAACGCTGACCGCTTCCGCCAGCCCGTCCGAAGAGCGGGCCTCCACGCGCAGACGTGGGCCTAATGTTTTTGCTCCCTGCCCGTGTAGCGAGTTTACCCAAAACGTGTTGCAGCCCGGTATTAACTGAGAAAGTAATCCTCCTTCCTGCACCTGAACCTCGTGAGAGGGAGCGTACTGCTCCTCTACCGGAAGCTCGGGGTCTTCGCGATGTTCAAGCAGTTCCGGCTGCTCGAAAAGACGACGATACAGAGTCCCGCCGGTGGCGACAACCAGTTCCTGCAACCCACGGCAGATGGCGAAAATGGGGATGCGCCTTTCGAGTGCGGCGGCAATTAATGCCATGCTCAGAAGATCACGCCCGGGATCGGCGTCAGGCTCATCGCCGTTTTCACCATAAAGGTGCGGCTGGACGTTGCTGGGGCTGCCTGGCAGGTAGATGCCGTCCAGCCTGGGTAACAGCGCGGCAAGCATTTCCGGTTCGGCCAGGGCGTGCGGCAGGGCAATCGGCAGCCCGCCGGCGTTAATAATCGCATTCAGGTACTTCTCCTGCAGGGTCTGGGTCTGGTGACCCTTAAGCCTGTTCCTGCACATCACGACGCCAATAACTGGCTTGTACATTATATTTTCCATGATCGCCCTCACAAAGTGGACTAAATTATGACCATTTAGGGTATTAAAAGGCCATATCGTTCAATATTTTCTCAATCTAGCAGCGAGAATAGCCGTTTGCAAACTTAATTTAACATTTGACAAACATTTTGTTTGCATACACATTCGAAGGGTGGACATTATATTTAACGGCAAGCAGGCCGAAGTCCGAAACCAACACAACGGCGGTGAATGATGGAAACCAATATCGTAGAAGTTGAGAATTTTGTTCAGCAGTCAGAAGAGAGACGGGGCAGCGCATTTACTGCTGAAGTAAAGCGCTACCTTGAAAGCTACCCTGATACCCAGTACGTCGACGTGCTGTTAACCGACCTGAACGGCTGCTTCCGCGGCAAGCGCATCCCGGTCTCCAGCCTCAGCAAGCTGGAGAAGGGCTGCTACTTCCCGGCGTCGGTTTTTGCGATGGATATTTTGGGCAACGTGGTGGAAGAGGCGGGCCTCGGCCAGGATATGGGCGAGCCGGACTGCACCTGCGTCCCGGTGCCGGGCACCTTAACGCCTTCCGCCGCCGATCCGCAGTACGTCGGCCAGGTGCTGCTGACCATGATTGATGAAGATGGCGCTCCCTTTGACGTTGAGCCGCGGAACGTACTTAACCGTCTCTGGCAGCAGCTGCGCCAGCGCGGGCTGTTCCCCGTGGTAGCGGTAGAGCTGGAGTTCTATTTACTCGATCGCAAGCGCGATGCCGAAGGCTATCTCCAGCCGCCCTGCGCGCCGGGCACAGACGTGCGCAACACCCAAAGCCAGGTTTACTCCGTGGATAACCTCAACCACTTCGCCGACGTGCTGAATGATATCGACGAGCTGGCCCAGCTGCAGCTGATCCCGGCCGACGGCGCGGTAGCGGAAGCCTCGCCCGGACAGTTCGAAATCAACCTTTACCATACCGATAACGTGCTCGACGCCTGCGATGATGCGCTGGCGTTAAAACGCCTCGTGCGTTTAATGGCGGAGAAGCATAAGATGCACGCCACTTTTATGGCCAAGCCTTATGAAGAGCACGCCGGTAGCGGGATGCACATCCATATCAGCATGCAGAACAATAAGGGTGAAAACGTGCTGGCGGACGCGCAGGGCGAAGACTCCGCGCTGCTCAAGCGCGCGCTGGCCGGAATGATTGACCTGATGCCGGCGTCGATGGCGCTGCTGGCGCCGAACGTGAACTCGTACCGTCGCTTCCAGCCGGGAATGTACGTCCCGACCCAGGCGTCGTGGGGGCACAACAACCGCACCGTGGCGCTGCGCATTCCCTGCGGCGATCGCCATAACCACCGCGTCGAGTATCGGGTGGCGGGAGCGGATGCCAACCCGTATCTGGTGATGGCGGCCATCTTCGCCGGGATTTTACACGGACTGGACAACAATACGCTGCCGCTGCAGGAAGAGGTGGAGGGCAACGGGCTCGAGCAGGAGGGGCTGCCGTTCCCGATTCGCCAAAGCGACGCGCTGTGGGAGTTTATGCAAAACGACTCTCTGAGAGAACTACTCGGCGAGCGCTTCTGCCACGTTTACCATGCCTGTAAGCATGATGAGCTGCTGCAGTTTGAGCGCCTGATCACCGAAACAGAGATTGAGTGGATGTTGAAAAACGCCTGACCGCCGCCCCGCAAGGGGCCAACGGGTGAGAACTATCGGTAGCATCATACGGCCTGAGCGGAGCCTGGCCGAATATTTTTGCTGGGGATCCAGCCGTTTCCCGGATGTCGCGTTAAGGAGCGCAGGCGACAGCGGGGCTTCAGTTAACGACACAGTGTGTGACGAGGTAGGAGATGATGCAGATGTTCAAATATCCGCAGGGAGAAGGGGGCCATGAGGGCCGCTATGAATGTGAACCCGCCGCCGTTCGCCGGTACGTTTTACCCAGCTATTTACGCTTAACCCCCTTGCTAAGCAGGTTTGTAACCCGGTCAGTGTACCCACAAACCTACGCGTGCATGGGGGGAAACGGTCATGGCTGCTAATACTTCTCTTAACATCTCATCCGAGGCGGGAAAACCCCGGCTGCGCAAGTCGCTCAAGCTCTGGCAGGTGGTGATGATGGGCCTCGCCTACCTGACGCCGATGACGGTGTTCGATACCTTCGGCATCGTCTCCGGTATCAGCAACGGCCACGTCCCCGCCTCCTACCTGCTGGCGCTGGCGGGGGTGCTGTTTACCGCCATCAGCTACGGCAAGCTGGTGCGCCAGTTCCCGGAAGCGGGGTCGGCGTATACCTACGCGCAAAAATCAATCAGCCCCCACGTCGGCTTTATGGTCGGCTGGTCATCGCTGCTGGACTATCTGTTTCTGCCGATGATCAACGTCCTGCTGGCTAAAATCTATCTCTCCGCCCTGTTCCCCGAGGTTCCGCCGTGGGTGTGGGTGGTGTCGTTTGTGGCGATCCTCACCGCCGCGAACCTGAAGAGCGTGAGCCTGGTCGCCAACTTCAACACCCTGTTTGTGCTGGTGCAGATTTCGATCATGGTGGTCTTTATCGTGCTGGTGGTGCAGGGGCTGCATAAAGGTGAAGGCGTGGGGACCGTCTGGTCGCTGCAGCCGTTTATCAGCCAGAACGCGCATCTGATCCCGATCATCACCGGGGCGACGATCGTCTGCTTCTCGTTTCTCGGCTTTGATGCGGTGACCACGCTGTCGGAGGAGACTCCGGACGCCGCGCGGGTGATCCCGAAGGCCATTTTCCTCACCGCCATGTACGGCGGCATTATCTTCATCGCCGCCTCGTTCTTTATGCAGCTCTTTTTCCCCGATATCAGCCGCTTTAAGGACCCCGACGCGGCGCTGCCGGAGATTGCGCTGTACGTTGGCGGCAAGCTGTTCCAGTCAATTTTCCTCTGCACCACCTTCGTCAATACCCTGGCGTCGGGGCTGGCTTCGCACGCCAGCGTCTCGCGTCTGCTGTACGTGATGGGGCGCGACAACGTCTTCCCGGAGCGGGTTTTCGGCTATATCCACCCGAAATGGCGGACGCCGGCGCTGAACGTGATTATGGTCGGCATTGTCGCCCTGTCGGCGCTGTTCTTTGACCTGGTCACCGCCACGGCGCTGATCAACTTCGGCGCGCTGGTGGCCTTTACCTTTGTTAACCTGTCGGTGTTCAACCACTTCTGGCGGCGCAAGGGCTATAACAAAACCTGGAAGGACCGCTTCCACTATCTGCTGCTGCCGCTGATTGGCGCGGTGACGGTAGGCGTGCTGTGGGTGAACCTGGAGGCGACGTCCCTGACGCTGGGCCTGGTGTGGGCCGCGGTCGGTCTGCTGTACCTGACCTGGCTGACCCGGCGCTTTCGCAAGCCGCCGCCGCAGTTTGACGGCGCGAAGGTGGAGCAGGCCTGGGAGTCGTAGCGCAAAGGTGGACGCTGAATAAAGAAAAGCAGGCTATGCCTGCTTTTCTTTTGTCGCTATCGCGGAACGGGGGTTATTTTTTCTTCTTGTGAAAAGGCAGCTGGCTGGCGCGACGCTCTTTGACGTATGACACCAGACTGTAAAGCGCAACCCCCAGCAAAATGACCGCGGCGAGAAGGAGAATAATACCGGACATACACAATCCTGGGTCCTGGTTGAAAACGATGCACTCTATAAATACGCGGCTAAGATAGCATCGGGATATGTCTGAAATATGACTCTTCCATAGGTAAAACCTAACAACTGCCGCAGAGTAAACCTGTTGTTTTGTCGGGCGGGGTAACACTCCGTTAAGCGATTTTACAGACGCGCGGCCTTCAGGCTGCTACTCTGCACGCGAGTACGAATTGTCTGAGAATAATATTGAATGCGTAATAAACATGTCGTCAGCCTGTCAGGGGTGGCACTTATCCTGGTCTCGTTTGCTTCACAGGCAGAGACCGAACGTCAGCAAACCCGGGAACGGATCGTCGATCAGGTGCTCAAGCCCTGCGAAGGCAAGAAGGCCGGAGACAAAGTGGTGATGGTCGATCGCCGCGGCGGAGAGCATGAGGCTATCTGCACCCTGGCGGCGGTGCCGCTGCCGGAGTAGCCTCTACCGCCGCCGGGCAGATTAGAGATTTCCCGTGCCGCCATCCACCAGCAGTTCGGTTCCCACCACGTAGCTGGACTCGTCCGAGGCGAGATAGAGCGCGGCCTTCGCCAGCTCCTGCGGGGTGCCCATTCGCCCGAGCGGGACCAGGTTTTTGATCTCCTCCTGCAGGGCGCTCAGCGCCTGCGCGCTGAGGCCGAGCTTATCTAACGCCGGCGTGCGCACCGGGCCCGGGCTCAGGCCGTTAACGCGAACGCCGCGCGGCAGCAGCTCCGCCGACAGGGTGCGGGCCAGCGACAGCAGCCCGGCTTTGCTGGCGGCGTAGGCGCTGCTGGTCGGCAGGCCGATATGGGCGCTCACCGAGCCGCAGAGGATCACCGACGCCGGGTTCGCCAGCAGCGGCAGCAGAGCCTGTAGCAGAAAGAACGGCCCTTTGAGATTGGTATTCATCAACCGATCCCAGCTCTCTTCACGCCAGTCGCCAATATTCGCGTGGCTGACGTCGCCGGCGTTAATGAACACCGCATCGAGGCGCTCCCAGCGGCCGGCAAGAGTTTGCGCGAGCCGACGCTGGTCTGCGACGTCGCCCGCATCGGCGGCGATAGCCCATCCTCGATCCCCCAATAGTTCCTGCGCCTGTTGAAGCGCCTCAGGGCTGCGGCCGGTGACCGCAACCTGGGCGCCCTCGGCGATAAACTCCTGCGCCGTCGCGAGGCCGATGCCGCTGGTTCCTCCGGTAATTAAGGCTAATTTTCCTGCTAAACGTCCCATCGTGGTGCTCCCGTTCGCTTACTGGAAATCCCACTATAAAAGCATTAGTATCCAAAAGGTACCAGGTACCAATTGGGTACTAAAGAGGGAAGAGGTGTGCTATGGCGAAAACAGCGGCGCAGGCTGCGGAAAATAATTTTGTCCCCCCGGTCTGCCCGATGACCAGCTTCGTTAACCTGATCGCCGGGAAGTGGGCGATCCCGGTGCTCTATCGGCTGATCGTGCTGAATACTCCGGTGCGCTTTGGCGAACTGCTGCGCGCCATCGCCCCGATTACGCAAAAAGAGCTGACCCGCCAGCTGCGGCTGTTTGAGCAGCGCGGGCTGGTGTCGCGCCGCGTCTATCCGGAGATCCCGCCGCGGGTTGAGTACCAGATAACCGAGCTCGGGCTGTCGATGCGCGAAGCGCTGCAGCCGCTGGCGGAGTGGATGAACCACAACGGCCATCGGCTGAAGCGCTAAAAGAATGCCCGCGGCCTCAGTTTGCGCGCTGTTGTCTGGCAAAATGTCATAAATTTGTCACAATCAGGACGATACTAATCACTGACTGAGGGTTAAGGGATGAGAAAAAGTCTACTCGCCGGCGCGATTGCCGCTGGCGTTTTGCTGTCCGCGGGCGTCCAGGCGCAGGAGCAGGCGGCCCCGCAGGGCTATCAGCTCCAGCAGGTGCTGATCATGAGCCGCCACAACCTGCGCGCGCCGCTGGCGAATAACGGCAGCGTGCTGGAGCAGTCAACGCCGAAATCCTGGCCGGAGTGGGACGTTCCGGGCGGACAGCTGACCACCAAGGGCGGGGTGCTGGAAGTCTATATGGGGCACTATATGCGGGAGTGGCTGGCGCAGCAGAAGCTGGTGACCAGCGGCGAGTGCCCGCCGGACAACGCGGTGTATGCCTATGCTAATAGCCTGCAGCGCACCGTCGCGACCGCCCAGTTCTTTATCACCGGCGCCTTTCCCGGCTGCGGCGTAACCGTCCACCACCAGCCGCAAATGGGCACCATGGACCCGACCTTTAACCCGGTTATCACCGATGACTCCGCGGCGTTTAGCGAGAAAGCGGTGCAGGCCATGGAGAAAGAGCGGCAAAAAATGCAGCTCACCGAGAGCTATAAGCTGCTCGAAGAGATGACCGACTATCGCAATTCGCCCTCCTGCAAAGAGAAGCAGCAGTGCTCGCTGAGCGACGGAAAGGACGCCTTCAGCGCCAAATATCAGCAGGAGCCGGGCGTATCCGGACCGCTGAAGGTCGGTAATTCGCTGGTGGACGCGTTCACCCTGCAGTATTACGAAGGCTTCCCGCAGGACCAGGTGGCGTGGGGCGAAATCAAAACCGATAAGCAGTGGCAGGTGCTGTCGAAGCTGAAAAACGGCTATCAGGATAGCCTGTTTACCTCAACGGAAGTGGCGCGTAACGTTGCGAAGCCGCTGGTGAAGTATATCGACAAGGCGCTGGTGGGCGACGCGGCGCAGGCGGCGAAGGTGACGCTGCTGGTGGGGCATGATTCCAATATCGCCTCGCTGCTGACGGCGCTGGATTTTAAACCCTATCAGCTGCACGATCAGAACGAGCGCACGCCGATCGGCGGCAAAATTGTCTTCCAGCGCTGGCACGACAGCGGCAGCAACCGCGAGCTGATGAAGATTGAGTACGTCTATCAAAGTACCGCGCAGCTGCGCAATGCCGACGCCCTGACGCTGCAGTCGCCGCCGCAGCGGGTGACCCTGGCGCTGAACGGCTGTCCGGTGGACGCCGACGGATTCTGCCCGATGGAGACCTTTAAAACGGTGATGAACCAGGCCGCAAAATAAAGAAAAAAACCCGGAAAATTCCGGGTTTTTTTATTCTGCTACGTCGTGGTTATACGTTTTTACGTTCGATGGTTTGCTCGCCCCAGAACAGCGAATCTCGATCGGTTTTCGCAAAGGCCAGCGACAGCACTTCATCGCTGCCTTCTTCCCAGATTTTTTCCGCTAACTTTTCATCGTATTTAGCTAATTCGAAAATCGCTTCGGCGATCTCCACCGAGGTATTGCGTAAACTTGCCCATTCACCGACGCGGTGAGCTTTTGCTTCTTGAGTTGGCATGCAAATCCTCCTGCTAAGGGTTAACCGTGTAATTTAACCGCCAGGCCGGCGACGTGTTCGCCCTGGTAGCGGGCGATCGCCAGCTCTTCCTCGCTCGGCTGGCGAGAACCGTCGCCGCCGGCGATGGTGGTGGCGCCGTACGGCGTACCGCCGCGAACCACCGAGACGTCAAACAGTTCCTGAGCGCCGTAGCCAATCGGCACAATCACCATCCCGTGATGGGCTAGGGTGGTCCAGGTCGAGGTAATGGTCTGCTCCTGTCCACCGCCGGTGCCGGTGGAGCTGAATACGCTGGCCAGCTTGCCGTACAGCGCGCCGGATGCCCACAGACCGCCCGTCTGATCGAGGAAGGTGCGCATCTGTCCGGACATGTTGCCGAAACGGGTTGGGGTACCAAAGATGATGGCGTCATACTCAGCCAGCTCCTGCGGCGTGGCGACGGGCGCATTTTGCGTTTTCCCGCCTGCTTTGGCGAATGCCTCAGCATGCATAGTTTCCGGCACGCGCTTCACCACCACTTCCACGCCGTCTACTCTGTTCGCCCCTTCGGCGACGGCATGAGCCATGGTTTCGATGTGTCCATACATTGAATAATAAAGCACCAGAATTTTAGCCATTTGCATCACTCCTCGGTTGCGTTATAGGCCAGCCAAACGACTGGCTACCTTTAAAGATAAGGCGTCTGGCGGAGAGTGCAAATCTAACAATCATTTATTTGATTTATAACAAAATTGCAAAGATTGCCTTTGTCGCAAAAAGATACATTTTCCGCTGCGCTGCTTTCGTCTGCCATAAGAGCAGCTTAGCGCACTGCCGGTGCGGGAATATCCCGACAGAGCCGAAAGCTGTTGCAGGATGTTACTATTTACCGGATGAATGAGTTTCGTTCGCTACGCTTAAAGGCACGCGGTACGCTAATGGTCATGCCATAGGCCGCAGACGCTGCGGCTGCGTATCGCGCGTAATGCAGCATGATGTCTAACCAAGTGGAGGTCAGTGATGGCAAACCATCGTGGCGGTTCCGGCAACTTCGCCGAGGATCGTGAAAGAGCATCAGAAGCAGGTCGTAAAGGTGGTCAGCACAGCGGGGGGAACTTTAAAAACGATCCCCAGCGCGCCTCGGATGCGGGCAAAAAAGGGGGCAAAAACAGCCACGGCAATCGTCATAGCTGATTTATCGCCAATGACGCAGGTCGGGCGTTTTATGATGCGGGGTTAATCTCCCTGGCACCCTGCGCATCGCTCTCGCCGCCGGCAGCTGCCGGCGGTTTTTTTATTGCCAACGGTTGCGCTCCCGGCGGGCTAATTGCACACTATCCGGCTATCATTTGCTACCGGCCGCGCTATGTCTTCGTCTTCGTTCAAATTCTCCATTAAACCCCAGGAAGCGATCCTCATCGTGATCACCATGTTCTGGGGCGGTACCTTCCTTGCCGTCCAGTACGCCGTGACGCTCAGCGGGCCGTTCTTTTTTGTCGGCGTGCGTTTCGCGACCGCGGCGCTGGCGGTTGCTCTGCTATCGCTGCGCGTCCTGCGCGGGCTGACATGGCTTGAGCTGAAGGCCGGGGTGGCGATTGGCGTCTCGATAGCGCTAGGGTACAGCCTGCAAACCTGGGGCCTGCAGTCGATCTCCAGCAGCAAGTCGGCCTTTATTACCGCCATGTACGTTCCGCTGGTGCCGCTGCTGCAGTGGCTGTGCCTTGGGAAAATGCCGGGAGTGATGTCCTGCCTGGGCGTGGTGCTGGCCTTTACGGGCCTGATCCTGCTGGCCGGGCCGGAAAATAATCTGCTGGCGCTCGGCGTCGGCGAAGCGATCACCCTTGCCAGCGCGCTGGCGATCGCCGCGGAGATTATCTTAATTAGCGCCTGGGCCGGGAAGGTGGACGTCCGGCGGGTGACGGTGGTGCAGCTGGCCACCGCGTCGCTGGTGGCGTTTGCGGCGATGGTGCCGGCGGGGGAAGCGATCCCTGCGATGTCGCCGGGGCTGCTGGGCGTCGCGCTGGGGCTGGGTATTTTCAGCGCCATTATTCAGGTCACCATGAACTGGGCGCAGCGCAGCGTCTCGCCGACCAGGGCGACGCTTATTTATACCGGTGAGCCGGTGTGGGCGGGGATTTTTGGCCGCATTGCCGGCGAGCGCTTACCGCTGCTGGCGCTGGTAGGCTGCGCCTTTATTCTGGCCGGCGTTCTGGTGAGCGAGCTGAAGCTGAAGCGGAAAAAGGCCTCCGTTACGCAGGAGGCCCCGACGGAGGCCGGGGCGCTGTCCGAGCTTGCGGAGCGCCCGGATCCCTAGTCCCGGTCGGCCTGGCGCGACCGGGAAAGCACCGTTTATACCGTGGCGTTAGGCGCTTCAGCTACCCGCGCGCGGCGGCTAAGCAGAGCGTGCAGGAGAATGGCGCCAAAGGTCGCGGTGCCGATCCCGCCGAGGGTGAAGCCGCCCAGCGAGAGGGCAAAATCACCGGCGCCGAGCACCAGGGTTACCGCCACCATAATCAGGTTACCGTTCTGACTCAGGTCGACCCGGTTCTGCACCCAGATCCGCGCCCCGGCCACCGCAATCAGCCCAAATACCACAATCGAGGCCCCGCCGATGACCGGCCCGGGAATGGTGTGGATCAGCGCGCCAAACTTGGGCGAAAACCCGAGCAGGACGGCAATCAGCGCGGCGGCAACGAACACCAGCGTCGAGTAGACTTTGGTGACCGCCATCACCCCGATATTCTCCGCATAGGTGGTGACGCCGCTGCCGCCGACGGCGCCGGAAAGCATCGTCGCCAGCCCGTCGCCGACGAACGCCCGGCCCATATAGGGGTCCATATTGCGCCCGGTCATTCCGGCTACGGCCTTCAGGTGGCCGAGGTTTTCAGCGACCAGAATCACCGCCACGGGCGCAATCAGCATCATCGCCTGACCGTTAAAGGTCGGGGAGGTGAAGTGGGGAAGACCAAACCACGCGGCCTGTTCCAGCAGGGAAAAGTCGAGCGGCTTGCCCAGCCCGAGGCCGTTTGCCAGCAGCGCGTAGAGCACGCAGGCGGCGATCAGGCCGACGAGGATCAGCAGCCGCTGCAGCATGCCGCTGGTGAAGACCGCCACGAGGCCGATGCACAGCACGGTCAGCACCGCCATCCAGCCGTCAAACGGCGTCGCTGAAACGCTGCGCACCGCAATCGGCGCGAGGTTCAGGCCAATCGCCATCACCACCGCGCCGGTGACCACCGGCGGCATCAGGCGCTCAATCCAGCGGGTGCCGGCTTTCATCACCACCAGGCCAATCAGGGTATAGAGCAGGCCGCAGACGATAATCCCGCCGAGGGCGACGTCCAGATGCGGGTTCAGCCCCTGGCCGTTAAAGCCGGTGACGGCAATGACCACGCCAACAAAGGCCGCGCTGGAGCCCAGATAGCTCGGCACCCGGCCGCCGGTCACCAGAAAGAACAGCAGGGTGCCAATGCCCGACATCAGGATCGACAGGTTGGGGTCGAGCCCCATCAGTATCGGCATCAGCACGGTGGCGCCGAACATCGCGACCGCGTGCTGTACGCCCATAACCACCGTTTGCCCGACGGAAAGACGTTCATCGGGGGCCACCACGCCGGAAGCGGCGGAGGGGGAGGTCAACTGCCAGCGAGGAAAATCGAAAAGTGCCATGATGATATCCCGGGTTCAAGGTTAACAGGCTGGGCGCATAAGCGTGTGATAGCCGCGGTCGAACCACATCAGCCCGCGCGGCTGTGGATGCTTAACGATGGCGGCGACCTCGCAGAACAGAATGTCGTGGCTGCCGACGCTGACGACCTGGCTGATGCGGCAGTCGAAGCTCGCCAGGGCATCGTTCAGGCGCGGGCAGCCGGTGACGCCGGGCTGCCATTCGGCGGCGGCGAAGCGCTCCGCCATCGGCGTTTTACCGCCAAACAGATTGGATAACGGCTCCTGTCCCGCCGCCAGGGTATTGACGCACAGCGCCTGATGCTGGCTAAAGGTCGGCCACACCGAGGCGGAGCGGTTCAGGCAGACCAGCAGCGTCGGCGGCTCGTCGGTCACGCTGCACACCGCGCTGGCGGTAAAGCCGGCCCGGCCCGCCGGGCCGTCGGTGGTAATGATGTTCACCGCGGCGCCGACCTGGGCCATGGCGTCGCGAAAGCTTTGTTTATCCGCAATAGGCATGGAGGCTCCTTATGCCAGCCGGCAGGCGTCGTCAAAGGTGAGACGCGGCAGGCGATCGTAGAGCTTTGTCTCATCGCCATAGCCGATGTTAATCAACAGGTTGCTTTTCCATCCGCTGTCGGCAAAGAACGCCGCGTCGACCTTTTCCCGATCGAATCCCGACATCGGCCCGGTATCCAGACCGAGCGCGCGGCAGGCGAAAATCAGATAGGCCGCCTGCAGGGAGCTGTTGCGGAACGCGGTCTCCTCGGCAAGCTGGGGGCTGGAGGTAAACCAGCTGCGGGCGTCGCCGTGGGGAAACAGCTCCGGCAGGCGATCGTAAAAGGCGCTGTCCCACGCCACGATGGCGGTGACCGGCGCGCGGAGGGTTTTTTCCACGTTGCCGCTGGAGAGCGTCGGGCGCAGCTTCTCTTTACCCTCCGGGGTGCGGACAAAAACGATCCGCGCCGGAGAGCAGTTGGCCGAGGTTGGGCCCATTTTCATCAGCGCGTAAATTTCCTCCAGCAGGCCGTCGGCTACCGGCTTATCCAGCCAGCCGCTGTGGGTCCTGGCGTGGCCGAACAGCGTGTCGCACGCGCTTTGGCTAATACTCTCACTCATAAACTCTCCTGGCCGGCGGGCAGCATCGCGGCAAGCCCGTCGCATAAAATGGGGTTGAAGGTCTCGGTATCGGTGACGTTACAAGCATGGCCTCCCCAGGCCATCTCCACCAGCTGACTGCCGGGGATTGCGGCCTGCAGCGAGCGCGAGCAGGAGGCGGGCACCAGCAGATCGTCACGGGCGCTGATCATCAGGGTCGGACAGGTCACCGCCGCCGCCTGCCGGGAGAAGTCAGCCTGCTTCAGCGCCTGTAGCCGCTTCAGCAGATTGTCCTTACCCTGAAAATGGCTGAGCGCGAGGGCGTCCTCCGCCTCCATGCGCGGCACGCGCGCGGCCATCCATTCCGCCGGATAGAGGAACAGCGGCTGCGCTTCCACCCACGCCTGAGCGCCGCCGGTATGCAGCAGGCGCTCGCGCACCTGGAAGCAGCGGCGGGTGTGGGTCGACAGCGTTAGCCAGGCGTTAACCAGCACCAGGGCGCTGACCGCCCGGGGTTTGTCGAGCGCCAGCTGCAGGCCGATCAATCCTCCCAGCGCATGGCCCACCAGCGCGAAGCGCGTAATTCCGGCCTTCTCCAGCGCCTGCCACAGCTCCTGGGCCATAGTCGCCATGCTGTAGGCGGCGGGCAGTGGGCCGGCGTTTTCGCCGGTGCCGTTCTGGTCATAGGTCACCAGCTGGTATCGCTCTGCCAGCGGCGCGCGCTGGGCGGTCCAGTAGCTGCCGGCGCCGCCCAGCCCGGCGCTTAGCACCACAACCGGGGCGCCGACATAAGGCGCAGGGGCGATATTGAGCTTCATAGCGCCGGCTTCCCGATATGCGCCACCGTGGCGATCTCCACCAGCGCCTCAGGCTTCACCAGGCCGCACTGAATGCAGAACCGAGCCGGCTTATCGCCGGGGAAGAACTCGGCGTAAACTTCGTTAATCGCGGCGTAGTTTTTCCAGTCGGTGATAAAGATGCTGTTGAAGGTCACATCCTCCATACTGCCCCCCGCCGTTTCGATAACGCTGCGGATGGTCTCCAGAACGTGACGGGTTTGCGCCTTTGGGTCGCCGATATAGACCACGTTGTTTTGCTTATCGAACGGCAGCGTACCGGAGACGTACACCACGCCATCGGCCAGCGTGCCGGGAACGAAAGGGGCGATCGGCGTAGTGGTGCCGGGTGGAATAATGACCTGTTTAGGCATAACGTTTCTCCTCCGGGAACGGGATGGGGCTGGCGGGCTGCAGGGCGTCGCAGAAGCTGGCGACGTCGCTGACCCAGCCAAAGAAGGTCTCAATATTGAACAGCGCCGCCTGCTGAGCGAAGGCCGGTCCGGCCTGATGGGTGGCGTCCTCCAGCACGATGCCGAAATATTCGAGGAAGAAGCCGTCGCGCAGGGTGGACTCCACGCAGACGTTGGTGGCGATGCCGGTGAACACCAGGTGGCGAACGCCGCGGCTGCGCAAAATGCTGTCCAGCTGGGTGTTGTAGAAGCCGCTGTAGCGCGGTTTTGGCAGCACCACGTCGCCCGGCTGCGGCTTAAGCTCATCAACCAGCTGGTAGTCCCAGCCGCCTTTAGCCAGCAGCTTGCCCTGCAGCTCGGGACGGCGGCGCATGGTCTTCAGGGCGTTGGATTTATGGTAATTGGGCGAGCCGGGGCCGCCAGCCTCCATGTACTGGTCGTCCCAGCCGTTCTGGAACCAGATAATCAGCATTCCGGCGGCGCGGGCGGCGGCGACGGCGGTGTTGATATTGTCGATAACCGGCCGGGTGGCGGAGACGTCAAACCCGGCCAGATCGAGATAGCCGCCCTGGCTTGCATAGGCGTTTTGCATATCCACCACGATCAGCGCGCTGTTTTGCGCCGCGAAGGTTAAGGATTCCGGGCGAGCGGGAAGGGTAATCATCAGGCAACCTCGCGAGTAGCGGTGGCAATATGGTCGCGGCAGCGCATCAGCGGCTGAATGCGCTCGCCGAAGGCGTCAATGCCGGAGAGGAAATCATCAAAGGTCAGCAGCACGCCGTCGGTACCTGGGACCGCGGCGACTTCATCGAGCATGCGGGCGACGCTGGCGTAGGAGCCGACGAGGGTGCCCATGTTGATATTGACCGCCGAGGTGGGGTCGGCCATCTGGCGGACGTTGGTATCGCTGCCGGAGCGGGTATCCTTCTGGCTCTGCTCGGTGAGCCACGCCAGCGCCTCTTCGTCGGCGCCGGCCTTGTAGTGCTCCCATTTTGCGCGCGCGGCTTCATCCGTTTCGTCGGCGATAACCATAAACAGCACGTACGAGCCGACGTCGCGACCGGTTTTTTCTGCCGCCTGCATCATGCGCGCGGCGGTCGGGGCGAAGGCGGCCGGGGTGTTGACCCCTTTGCCGAAGCAGAAGTTGTAGTCGGCGTACTGGGCGGAGAAGGCCATGCCGGCATCGCTTTGTCCGGCGCAGATAACCTTCATCGGCTGCGACGGCTGCGGGCTGACGCGGCAGTCGTTCATCGTGAAGTGGTCGCCCTTAAAGTCGCTCTTCCCGGTGCCCCACAGATCGCGCAGCACCTGGACATATTCGCTGAGATAGTCGTAGCGGCTGGCGAAATAGTCGTCACCCGGCCAGATCCCCATCTGCTCGTACTCCGGCTTTTGCCAGCCGGTGACCAGGTTGACGCCGAAGCGGCCGCCGGAAATCGAGTCGATGGTGGAGGCCATCCGGGCGACGATGGCCGGAGGCAGGGTCAGGGTGGCGGCGGTGGCGTAGATCTGGATCCGCGACGTCACCGCCGCGAGGCCCGCCATCAGGGTGAAGGATTCGAGATTGTGATCCCAGAATTCGGTTTTACCGCCAAAGCCGCGCAGCTTGATCATCGACAGCGCGAAGTCAAAGTTGTAGTGCTCGGCTTTCTGCACAATCGCTTTATTCAGCTCAAACGTCGGCATGTACTGCGGGGCATGGGTGGAGATGAGCCAGCCGTTATTGCCGATCGGAACGAAGACACCAATTTTCATATGCACCTCTTTGCGGTCGTTAAACAAGAAGGCGTGCGGCGCTGCATCCTGCATCTTCCTGAGCCACCTCGCTAATCTGATAAAGCAAAGACGATGCCAGTTTTACAAATGCCAATGTTATTAATGTGTTGCTTAATGGTTGCCGGATGTGAGCCCTGGAAAAGTAGACTAAATGGTCAAAATCGGTGCACGAAAAAACGGCGGTCATGCGCAATTGGGGTGCAGGAGGTCGTGTCGGCGATGGGCTTTTGCTATGCTGATGGCGGTGAAACAAGGAGATAACAAATGGCACAGGGCGCCGAGAAAAAAAGCGGCAAGCGTTCGCTGGCGGTGAGCGCAAAGAAAGAGGCTATCCTCGCCGCCGCGCTGGACGCGTTTTCGCAATTTGGCATTCACGGCACGCGGCTTGAGCAGGTTGCGGAGCTGTCCGGGGTATCGAAAACCAATTTGCTTTACTACTACCCGTCGAAAGAGGCGCTGTACGTTGCCGTTTTGCAGCAGATCCTCACCATCTGGCTGGCGCCGCTGAAGGCCTTTCGCGAAGATATCAGCCCGCTGGTGGCGATCCGCGAGTACATTCGCCTGAAGCTGGAGGTCTCCCGCGACCATCCGCAGGCGTCAAAGCTGTTCTGCCTCGAGATGCTGCAGGGCGCGCCGCTGCTGATGGGGGAGCTAACCGGCGATCTGAAAGCGCTGGTGGATGAAAAGTCGGCGATCGTTTCCGGCTGGGTTGAAAGCGGCAAGCTGGCGCCGGTCGATCCCCAGCACCTGATCTTTATGATCTGGGCCACCACGCAGCATTACGCCGATTTTGCCACCCAGATTGAGGCGGTGACCGGCGCAACGCTGCGCGATGAAGCGTTCTTTCAGCAGACCGTGGAGAACGTTCAGCGGATGATCGTTGAAGGGATCCGGGTGCGCTAGTTGGCCGGCGGCAGCGGGCAGCTCAGATCGCCCTCTTCACACTGCAGCAGCGAGGAGAGATACGATTCGCGCTCCACGGTTTTGTCCGTCATGCACTGGTTGACGAGCGTCGGCTGGATGGTGCCGCCTTCGGACCCGGAGGTCAAAAACGCGCAGTCGGCGTCGCGCAGCGCGATCCACGCCAGCTGAGATTTCTTCAGCAGCGCCTGCTGGCTGCCTGAGGCGCGCTTCAGCGCCTGCTGGTAGGTCTGGTTGAGCTTGCCGTCGGCCGCCTGATACTGCGCCGCCGTGCACTGATTCATCTCCATCTGATTGTTGGCATTGGCGCATTCGTCCGCCAGCGCCTGACCGCTTGCTAACAGGGCGGCAAGCGCGAGTAAAGTGCGTTTCATTGTTCCACTCCCATACATAAAAAAGGCCCCCGTCCGGGAGCCTTAATTAACCACAGCTTTGGCCTGCTGTCATCCGGTCTGCGATCCCCCGGCGGCGGGCCAGGGTTTTGCCCGACGCCGCCTGCGGGAATCGGCCTTAGCCGATGGTCATCAGGCTGGCGTTTCCGCCCGCCGCCGCGGTATTGACGCTGAGCGAGCGCTCGATATAGAGGCGCTCCAGCAGCAGGTTGGTTTCGCCGCGGGCGAATCCCTGTACCGAAACGATCGCCCCGTCCCGCGCCGCCACCTGTTCGCACAGCGCGCGCAGCTGATCGGAGTCGCCGTGGTAAATCACCGCGTCGAAGGCCTGGGCGGTGAGCTCGGCCTCTTTGGCGAAGCGGATGCGCTCGCTGACTTCGCGTGGCAGCTTCTTCGCCAGTTCGCGATGCAGGGCGTTATCCGGCCACAGGATCTCGCAGCCGACGGCGGCAACCGCCGCCAGCTGGGTCAGCGTATCCTGTTCATTATCCGCCACGCACAGCACGCGGTCGCGAGGGATAAAGGTCAGGGTGTTGCGCTCGCCGGTCGGCCCCGGCAGCAGGCGCTGGGTGCCGGCCTGCGCCTGTTCGCTATACTGCTGGCACAGCGCCTGCAGCTCTGGCCGGCCTGCGGCCCACTGCTGTAGCGCGACCAGCGGTTTTTCCAGCAGGGTTTTCAGCTGGGCGTCCAGCGGACGTTCAGCGTCCTGGCGGGCAAGGGTTGCGCCGACGGCGTTGTGCGGACGGCTTGAGAGCAGGCGGTACAGATACAGCGGGCCGCCGGCTTTCGGGCCGGTGCCCGACAGGCCTTCGCCGCCGAACGGCTGGACGCCAACCACCGCGCCCACCATATTGCGGTTGACGTACAGGTTGCCGACTTTTGCGCTGCCGGTGACCTGGGCGATGGTTTCGTCGATGCGGGTATGGACCCCGAGCGTCAGGCCGTAGCCGGAAGCGTTGATCTGCTCAACCAGCCGATCCAGCGCGTTGCGGTTATAGCGCACCACGTGCAGGACCGGGCCAAAGACCTCTTTTTTCAGTTCGTCAAAGCTGTCGAGTTCGATAAGCGTCGGCGGAACGAAGGTTCCGCTCTGCCATTCGCGGGCGTCGTCGCCGTTCTCGCGCACCGCCTGGAAGACGTTGCGCCCCTTGGCGCGCAGCGTCTGAATGTGGCGCTCGATATTCTCTTTCGCTTCGGCATCAATCACCGGCCCGATATCGGTGGTCAGGCGGCCCGGGTTGCCCATCCGGCATTCGCCCATTGCGCCACGCAGCATGGTCAGCGTATGGTCGGCGATCTCCTCCTGCAGACAGAGCACCCGCAGCGCGGAGCAGCGCTGGCCGGCGCTATCGAAGGCGGAAGCCAGCACGTCAACCACCACCTGTTCGGTCAGCGCCGACGAGTCGACGATCATCGCGTTCATGCCGCCGGTTTCGGCAATCAGCGGCGTCGGACGCCCCTGGGCGTCAAGGCGGCTGGCGATGTTGCGCTGCAGTAGCGTCGCAACCTCGGTGGAGCCGGTAAACATCACCCCGCGCACGCGCTGGTCGCCGGTGAGCGCCGCGCCGACGGTTTCCCCGCGGCCCGGCAGCAGCTGGATAACGCCCGGCGGGACGCCGGCCTCCAGCAGAATCGCCACGCCCTGAGCGGCGATCAGCGGCGTCTGCTCGGCGGGTTTCGCCAGCACGCTGTTGCCCGCGGCCAGCGCGGCGGCAATCTGGCCGGTGAAGATCGCCAGCGGGAAGTTCCACGGGCTGATGCACACCACCGGACCCAGCGGGCGGTGGGTTTCATTATCAAAATCGTCGCGAACCTGGCCGGCGTAGTAGTGCAGGAAGTCGACCGCTTCGCGAACCTCGGCGATGGCGTTGCTGAAGGTTTTACCCGCTTCGCGCACCAGAATCCCGATCAGCGTCTGCGTTTGGCCTTCCATCAGGATCGCCGCGCGCTCGAGGATGGCCGCACGCTCCTGCGGCGGGGTGGCGAACCAGATCGGCGCGCAGTTGACCGCGCTGGTCAGCGCCTGCTGTACCTCTTCGTCGCTGGCTTCGCGCACGTGGCCGACGATATCCTTCGGCTCGGCAGGGTTAACGATCGCCTGCAGCTCGCCTTCGGCAGCCGGATGCTCCAGCATCGGCAGGGCCTGCCACTTGTGCAGGGCGCTGTTGAGTAAAGAGGAGGAGAGGGAGGCGAGGCGGTGCTCGTTCGCCAGATCCAGCCCCGCGGAGTTGCTGCGGCCCTGACCATAGAGATCGCGCGGCAGCGGAATTTTCGGATGCGGCAGGCCGGCCTGGCCCTCCTGTTGGGCCAGCTTCTCGACCGCGCTGACCGGGTCGGCGACCAGTTCGTCAAGCGGCAGGCTAGTATCGGCGATGCGGTTGACGAAGGAGGTGTTGGCGCCGTTCTCCAGCAGGCGGCGAACCAGGTAGGCCAGCAGGGTTTCGTGGGTGCCGACCGGGGCATAGATTCGGCACGGTCGGTTGAGCTTGCCGTCGGCCACTTTGCCTACGACCTGCTCATACAGCGGCTCGCCCATGCCGTGCAGGCACTGGAATTCGTACTGACCCGGATAATAGTTCTGCCCCGCCAGCTGGTAAATGGCCGCCAGGGTATGGGCGTTGTGGGTGGCGAACTGCGGGTAAATCAGGCTCGGCACCGTCAGCAGCTTTTTCGCGCAGGCGAGATAGGAGACGTCGGTGTAAACCTTGCGGGTATAAACCGGGTAGCCTTCCAGGCCGTCCATCTGCGCGCGCTTGATTTCGCTGTCCCAGTAGGCGCCCTTGACCAGGCGGATCATCAGACGACGGCGGCTGCGGGTGGCGAGATCGATCAGCGAGTCAATCACGAACGGACAGCGCTTCTGATAGGCCTGAATCACGAAGCCGATCCCGTTCCAGCCCGCCAGCTCCGGCTCAAAGCACAGCTTCTCCAGCAGGTCGAGAGAGATCTCCAGGCGATCGGCCTCTTCGGCGTCGATGTTAATGCCGATATCGTACTGGCGCGCCAGCAGGGTCAGCGACTTCAGGCGCGGATAGAGCTCATCCATCACCCGATCGTACTGCGCGCGGCTGTAGCGCGGATGCAGGGCGGAGAGCTTGATGGAGATCCCCGGCCCTTCATAGATGCCGCGGCCGTTGGAGGCTTTGCCAATCGCGTGAATTGCCTGCTGATAGGAGACCATATAGGCCTGGGCGTCGGCGGCGGTCAGCGCCGCTTCCCCGAGCATATCGTAGGAGTAGCGGAAGCCCTTCTCTTCCAGCTTGCGGGCGTTGGCCAGCGCTTCGGCGATGGTTTCGCCGGTGACGAACTGCTCGCCCATCAGGCGCATCGCCATATCGACGCCTTTGCGAATCAGCGGCTCGCCGCTTTTACCAATGATTCGGTTCAGCGAGCGCGACAGGCTGGTTTCATTGTGGGTGGAGACCAGCTTGCCGGTAAACAGCAGCCCCCAGGTGGCGGCGTTAACGAACAGCGACGGGCTGCGGCCGATATGCGACTGCCAGTTACCGTTGCTGATCTTGTCGCGAATAAGGGCGTCGCGGGTGGCTTTATCCGGAATACGCAGCAGCGCCTCCGCGAGGCACATCAGCGCCACGCCCTCCTGGGAGGAGAGGGAGAACTCCTGCAGCAGGCTCTGCACCATGCCGGCGCGCCCGCTGGCGGTTTTTTGATTGCGCAGCTTTTCCGCCAGCGTCCAGGCCAGCTTATGCGCCTGTTCGCCCAGCGCCTGCGGCAGGCGGGCCTGCTCGAGGAGCATCGGCACGGCGTCGGTTTCGGCGCGGCGATAAGCGGCGGTAATGTCTGCCCGCGCCACCGACTGGGGCAGGATCTGCTCGGCAAATTCAAGGAACGGCTGGTACGGCTCTTCGCTCAGCGGACCCGCGTCGTCGCTTTCGTTGGCCGCTCCGGAGAGCAGCGCCGGAAGCTCGGGCAGCGATTCGTCATTCTCCAGCTTTTCCAGATAGTTGAAAATCGCCTGCTTAATCAGCCAGTGCGGCGTGCGGTCGATACGGCTGGCGGCGGACTTGATGCGTTCGCGCGTAGCTTCGTCAAGTTTAACGCCCATGGTGGTGGTGCCCATGTCATGAACTCCTGTTATTGGTCACTCGCTTCATCCATGACCGGACCCGTATTGTGGCGGCATGATTCGGCGAGCTGAGCTTCTGTGCGGTTATGAGGTTGCGTAGGAATATCTACTATGTTGCAACTTTGTGCAACCTTGTTAATCGTAACTTGTGGGTCAGGCTGAAAAATGGTTTTGTTGTTAAATTTAATGATGGGATTAGCGGTAATTTAACCTTTATTTAAAGGCGTATTTATCTGCGTCAGTTAACAGTTTTACCAGGTGCAACCAATAAAAACGTGAGGAAGTGCAACCTATAACAAAATGAGGTTTGGTCATCGGCGGAATTAGTGTAAATGCTGTGTTAAATCGTTTGTGAAAAACCGCCGCTTCCCTCAGGATACGGTCGCCCAATACAACCATTGTGCCATTACCCCGTTCCGGTAGTGGAATAAAACGACAAATCTGGACGCTGTCGACAAAAAATCTGGAGATTTGCATGGCTATTAGCACCCCGATGTTGGTGACTTTTACTGTTTATATATTTGGCATGGTACTGATCGGGTTTATTGCCTGGCGATCGACGAAGAACTTCGATGATTATATTCTCGGTGGCCGTAGCCTCGGTCCCTTCGTGACCGCGCTGTCCGCCGGAGCCTCGGATATGAGCGGCTGGCTGCTGATGGGGCTGCCGGGAGCCATATTTCTTTCCGGTATTTCCGAGAGCTGGATTGCCATCGGCCTGACGCTGGGGGCGTGGATTAACTGGAAGCTGGTCGCCGGCCGCCTGCGCGTTCATACCGAGGTGAATAATAATGCGCTGACCCTGCCGGACTATTTCACCGGCCGCTTTGAAGATAAAAGCCGGGTGCTGCGTATTATCTCCGCGCTGGTTATTTTGCTGTTCTTCACTATTTATTGTGCCTCCGGCATCGTTGCCGGCGCGCGTCTGTTTGAAAGCACCTTTGGCATGAGCTACGAAACGGCGCTGTGGGCCGGTGCTGCCGCGACGATTATTTATACCTTCGTCGGCGGATTCCTCGCGGTAAGCTGGACCGATACCGTGCAGGCCAGCCTGATGATTTTCGCGCTGATCCTGACGCCGGTGATGGTGATTATTTCCGTCGGCGGCTTCGGCGATTCGCTGGAAGTGATTAAGCAAAAGAGCATTGAAAACGTCGATATGCTGAAGGGGCTTAATTTCGTCGCCATTATTTCGCTGATGGGCTGGGGGCTGGGCTACTTTGGTCAGCCGCATATTCTGGCACGCTTTATGGCGGCGGACTCCCATCACAGCATCGTCCACGCTCGCCGCATCAGCATGACCTGGATGATCTTCTGCCTGGCGGGCGCCGTGGCGGTTGGCTTCTTCGGCATCGCGTGGTTTAACAACAACCCGGCGCTGGCCGGGGCGGTAAATCAGAACTCCGAGCGCGTATTTATTGAACTGGCGCAAATCCTGTTTAACCCGTGGATTGCCGGGATCCTGCTGTCGGCGATTCTGGCGGCGGTGATGTCAACCCTGAGCTGCCAGCTGCTGGTCTGTTCCAGCGCGATCACCGAGGATTTGTATAAGGCCTTCCTGCGCAAAAACGCCGGGCAGAAAGAGCTGGTGTGGGTCGGTCGGATGATGGTGCTGGTGGTGGCGCTGATTGCCATCGCGCTGGCGGCCAATCCGGACAACCGCGTGCTGGGCCTGGTGAGCTACGCGTGGGCGGGCTTCGGCGCGGCCTTCGGTCCGGTGGTGCTGTTCTCCGTTATGTGGTCACGCATGACCCGCAACGGCGCGCTGGCCGGCATGGTTATCGGCGCGCTGACCGTTATCGTCTGGAAACAGTTTGGCTGGCTGGGCCTGTACGAAATCATCCCTGGCTTCATCTTTGGCAGCCTCGGGATCGTGGTCTTCAGCCTGCTGAGCAAAGCGCCTTCGGCATCTATGCAGCAGCGTTTTGCCGAGGCCGATGCCCACTATCACTCCGCGCCGCCGGTCCGCGCGACCGCTGAGTAAGCACAGGCTTTCTGCTACAGCCCGCCTCCGGCGGGCTTTTTTGTGCCCGCGGCTCGCCGCAGCCGGACCGAGACCGACGGGAACCCTCTTGCTAATTCTCTGAAAATACGCTGATATCTGAGCACAAATAACAATGAGGATAGCAATATGAGTTTCAGACAGGGTGCGATGGCGTTGGTGCTGGCAGGGCTGCTTGGCGGCTGCGTGGCGCCGGCCAAAACGACCGTTTCAGCGCCGGCTGCCGGCGCCTGCCCGGCGGACAATTCCATGGAGCAGACCACGCTGTACTTTGGCCTCAGCCGTCCGGCGGGTAAAGATATCACCCCCGCGGAGTGGCAGCAGTTTGTTGACCGCGACGTCACCCCGCGCTTTCGCGACGGCCTGACGGTGTTTGACGCCCGCGGCCAGTGGCTGGGTAACGACGGGACCGTGGCGCGCGAGCAGAGCAAGGCGCTGATGCTGATCCACGGGAAAGATGCGAAGAGCGAAGAGGGGATTGAGGCGCTGCGCACGATCTATAAGTCGCGCTTCGCCCAGGAGTCAGTGATGCGCGTCGATCGCCAGGTTTGCGTTCATTTCTAAATAACCTGCGCTGCACAATTAAGGTGTTGCTAAATAAAAGGCGGGGCGATGCCCCGCCTTAATTGCGGCGATATTCGCGGCGCAAGCTCGCGCTTACAGCACCAGACCGGCGAAGCTGGCGGAGAGCAGGCTGACCAGCGTCGCGCCGTAGACCAGGCGCAGGCCGAAGCGGGAAACAATGTTGCCCTGCGGCTCGTTAAGCCCCTTAATGGCGCCGGCGATAATGCCAATCGAGGCAAAGTTAGCAAAAGAGACCAGGAAGACCGACAGAATGCCCAGCCCGCGCGGCGTCATGCCGGCGGCAATTTTCTGCAGCTCGATCATGGCGACAAATTCGTTGGCCACCAGCTTGGTTGCCATAATGCTCCCGGCGTTCAGCGCATCGCTGAGCGGAATACCAATCAGCCACGCCAGCGGGTAAAAGACGTAGCCCAGAATCTGCTGGAAGCTGAGGCCAAATACGGTGGCGAAGAGGGCGTTAACGGCGCTGATTAAGGCAATAAAGCCCATCAGCATCGCCAGAATAATCATCGCCACCTTGAAGCCAGCCAGAATATATTCGCCGAGCATTTCAAAGAAGCTCTGCGACTCATGCAGCTTCTCCAGCTTAATCTCCTGTTCGCTGCCCGGTCGCGTCGGGTTAATAATGGATAGCACAATAAAGGTGCTGAACATATTGAGGATCAGCGCCGCGACGACGTATTTCGCGTCCAGCATGCTCATATACGCGCCGACAATCGATAGCGACACCGTCGACATGGCGGTGGCGGCCATGGTGAACAGCCGGCGGGAGGAGAGATCGCCGAGCACGCCCTTATAGGCAATGAAGTTTTCCGACTGCCCGAGGATCAGCGAGCTGACGGCGTTAAAGGACTCGAGCTTGCCCATGCCGTTGACTTTTGACAGCAGGGTGCCGATGACGCGAATAAAAATGGGCAGAATGCGCCAGTGCTGGAGAATACCAATCAGCGCCGAGATAAAGACAATCGGGCACAGTACGCCGAGGAAAATAAAGGCCAGGCCTTTTTCACTCATGCCGCCAAATACAAAACTGGTGCCCTCAGCGGCAAAGCCGAGTAATGAGGTGAAAAAGCCGGAGATATTTTTAACTATCCACAGGCCGCTTTCGGCGTGGAGAAAAAAGAAAGCCAGGGCAATTTCAATAACAATTAACTGGATAATATAGCGAAAGCGGATTTTTTGTCGGTCATAGCTGGCAAGCCAGGCAAGGCCGAGGATAACCACCAGCGCCAGCAGGAAGTGTAAAAACTGAGTCATATTATTCTTTTCGCAGGTAAATAAGGCCGCTATTTAGCCACAGCCGCTACCTCCGGTAAATATCTGCTGCGAAAAAACCGCCGATCCTGCCCGCTGCCGCCGGCGCAGGTGAATAATTGCCTAAGTAATTATTTTCCAGCGATTAATTTACAACTCGTCATCATTCTCTACACATTTCACTTGTGTTTCTGATTATTGTAATGATAATCACTATCAGAAATATTTACCTATCTTTGCATCCGTTGACCGCGGCTCACATTTAAGGATGTCGGCATGTTTGTTCCATTTCTCATCATGTTACGTGAAGGCCTGGAAGCAGCGCTGATTGTCAGCCTGATCGCCAGCTATCTGAAACGCACTCAGCGCGGAAACTGGATTGGCGTAATGTGGATTGGGGTTATCCTCGCGGCGGCGCTGTGCCTCGGCCTGGGGATCTTCATCAACGAAACAACCGGCGAATTCCCGCAGCGTGAACAGGAGCTGTTTGAGGGCATCGTGGCGCTGGTCGCGGTCTTTATCCTGACCTGGATGGTGTTCTGGATGCGCAAGGTGTCGCGCAACGTGAAGCAGCAGCTGGAGCAGGCGGTGGATAACGCCCTGCAGCGCGGTAACAACCACGGCTGGGCGCTGGTGATGATGGTCTTTTTTGCCGTGGCGCGCGAAGGCCTGGAGTCGGTATTTTTCCTGCTGGCGGCGTTCCAGCAGGATGTCGGTATCTGGCCGCCGCTGGGCGCGATGCTTGGCCTCGCCACCGCCGTCGTCCTCGGTTTCCTGCTGTACTGGGGCGGCATCCGCCTTAATCTCGGCGCGTTCTTCAAGTGGACCAGCCTGTTCATCCTGCTGGTCGCCGCGGGCCTTGCCGCCGGCGCCATTCGCGCCTTTCACGAGGCCGGGCTGTGGAACCACTTCCAGGACGTGGCGTTCGATCTGAGCGGCGTGCTGTCGACGCACAGCCTGTTCGGTACGCTGCTTGAAGGCATCTTCGGCTATCAGGAAGCGCCGACCGTCAGCGAAGTGGCGGTGTACTTTATCTATTTGATTCCGGCGCTGGTGCTGTTTGCGCTGCCGCCGCGTAGCAATCCAGCAGCCTCGCGTACCGCTCCGCTTAAGTAGGGCGCCGCAGGATATATCGTTACCACATACTTACCGAAAGGGATGATCATGATGACTCATTTTCGCCGTAATGCGCTGCAGCTTGCCGTCGCAGCGTTGTTCAGCTCCGCCTTTTGCGCCCAGGCTGCGGATATTCCGCAGGTAAAAGTGACCGTTAATGACAAGCAGTGTGAACCGATGAACGTGACCGTGAAAGCGGGTAAAACGCAGTTCATCATTCAGAACCACAGTCAGAAGGCGCTGGAGTGGGAGATCCTTAAAGGCGTGATGGTCGTGGAAGAGCGCGAAAACATTGCGCCGGGCTTTACGCAAAAGCTGACGGCTAACCTGCAGCCGGGCGAATACGATATGACCTGCGGCCTGTTGACCAACCCGAAAGGGAAGCTGATTGTCACCGGTGCGGCCACCAAAGACGCGGCGAAAGCCGACGCGCTGCTGAGCCTCGGCGAAGCGATTACCGCCTATAAAGCCTACGTCACGGCGGAAACTGCCCAGCTGGTTACCGGCACGAAGGCCTTCACCGACGCGGTGAAAGCGGGCGATATCGAAAAAGCGAAAGCGCTGTATGCCCCGACGCGTCAGCACTACGAGCGTATCGAACCGATCGCCGAGCTGTTCTCCGATCTTGACGGCAGCATTGATGCCCGTGAAGACGACTACGAGAAGAAAGCGGAAGATCCGAAATTCACCGGCTTCCACCGTCTGGAAAAAGCCCTGTTTGGCGACAACAGCACCAAGGGCATGGAGAGCTACGCCGACCGTCTGAATACCGACGTGCTGGAGCTGCAAAAACGCATCAGCGAGCTGGCGTTCCCGCCGTCTAAAGTGGTGGGCGGTGCCGCGGGCCTGATTGAAGAAGTGGCCGCCAGCAAAATCAGCGGCGAAGAAGATCGCTACAGCCACACCGACCTGTGGGACTTCCAGGCCAACGTTGACGGCGCGCAGAAAATTGTCGACCTGCTGCGTCCGCAGCTGCAGAAAGAGAACGCCGCGCTGCTGGCGAAAGTTGACGCTAACTTCAAGAAAGTTGACGCGATCCTCGCGAAATACCGCACCAAAGACGGCTATGAGACCTATGACAAGCTGACCGATGCGGATCGTAACGCGCTGAAAGGCCCGATCACCACCCTGGCGGAAGATCTGGCTCAGCTGCGCGGGATCCTGGGTCTGGACTAAAGCAATGGCAGAGCAGAAGCAATTCGAGGTGAATGAACCGTCACGTCGGCGGTTATTAAAAGGGATCGGCGCGCTAGGCGGCGCGCTGGCCATCGCCGGCGGCTGTCCGGTTGCGCATGCGGCCAAAAGCACCAGCTCGCCGGGCACGCTGTCGCCCAACGCGCGTATGGAGGAGCAGCCCTTTTATGGGCTGCACCAGGCGGGGATCCTCACCCCGCAGCAAACCGCGATGATGCTGGTGGCCTTCGACGTGCTGGCCGGCGATAAGGCCGACCTCGAGCGTCTCTTCCGCCTGCTGACCCAGCGTATTGCCTTCTTGACCAAGGGCGGGCCGGCGCCGGACACGCCGAATCCGCGCCTGCCGCCGATGGACTCGGGCATTCTCGGGCCGTGGATCGCCCCGGATAACCTGACGATGACCGTTTCGGTCGGCCATTCGCTGTTTGACGAGCGCTATGGGCTCGCGGAACACGCGCCGAAGAAGCTGCAGAAGATGACGCGCTTTCCCAACGATTCGCTGGATGCCGCGCTCTGTCACGGCGATCTGCTGCTGCAAATTTGCGCCAACACCCAGGATACGGTGATCCACGCGCTGCGCGATGTGATTAAGCATACCCCGGATCTGCTGAGCGTTCGCTGGAAGCGCGAGGGCTTTATCTCCGATAGCGCCGCGCGGAGCAAAGGCAAAGAGACGCCGGTTAACCTGCTGGGCTTTAAGGACGGCACGGCGAACCCGGTGAGCACCGACGACGCGCTGATGGATGAGGTAGTGTGGGTTACCGCCGGACAGGGAGAACCGGCGTGGGCGACGGGCGGCAGCTATCAGGCGGCGCGCATTATCCAGTTCCACGTTGAGTTCTGGGATCGTACGCCGCTGAAGGAGCAGCAGACGATTTTCGGCCGCGACAAGCACAGCGGCGCGCCGCTGGGGATGCAGCACGAGCACGACGTGCCGGATTACGCGAAAGATCCCGATGGCGATATTATCGCGCTGGATAGCCACATTCGGCTGGCTAACCCGCGCACGCCGCAGACGCAGTCGAACCTGATGATGCGCCGCGGCTACAGCTATTCGCTGGGGGTGACCAACTCCGGGCAGCTGGATATGGGGCTGCTGTTTGTCTGCTATCAGCACGATCTGGAAAAAGGTTTCCTGACGGTGCAAAAGCGTCTCAACGGCGAAGCGCTGGAGGAGTACGTCAAGCCGATCGGCGGCGGCTACTTCTTTGCGCTGCCGGGCGTCAAGGATAGCCAGCACTACCTGGCGCAGTCCCTGCTTGAAGCCTGACGTTCCTGCCCGCAAGGGCAGGGCGTTTTCTGCTGTTTTTCCATTCTTTTTTTGTATTTCCTGCCTTGTGTTATTTTTCTGTAATCTAATTGTCGGAAACTCTCCAGAGCTGCAATGAAAATTATTTGTTGTCTGTATGTGAAAAATAAGTTGCATTAAGAATTATTTTTGATGTACTTATTACAGACGCGGTAGTTCCCGGCAGTGATGTCGTTTCACTATGGAGATCGCGAATGCCCGATTGCTGTAACGGAAAATGTAAAACTTCTTACCGTACTCATCAGCACGGGGGCCACACTTCCGGCCGCGATTCCCACACCCCTAATATTTCTCCAGTCACTACAGACAATCCGAACCCAGACCGGGTGAGCGGTGCGCGTAGCCGTGACCCGTTGTCAATTCGACAGGCAAGCAATGGCTTAAAAGGAAGCCAAACCTCAATCGTTCGTGCGCATAATCGCGTCGATATTGACGCGTGTGATGTAAACCAACAACGCAAGGTGCTATCCATGGGAAGACAAAAAGCAGTGACCAAAGCTCGTCGTGAGGCCAAACGTGTGCTGAGACAGGATTCGCGCAGCCATAAGCAGCGCGAAGAAGAATCGGTCACATCGCTTGTGCAAATGAGTGGCGTAGAAGCCATTGGCATGGCGCGGGACAGCCGCGATTTATCGCCGATTGAAGCGCGCAATGACGCTCAGGTGCATTATTTGAATGCCATTGACAATAAACAGCTGATCTTTGCCACCGGTGAAGCCGGGTGCGGGAAGACCTGGATCAGCGCGGCGAAAGCAGCTGAAGCCCTGATCCATAAGGATGTGGACAGAATTATTGTTACCCGTCCCGTTCTGCAGGCCGATGAAGATCTCGGCTTCTTACCGGGAGATATCGCCGAGAAATTCGCCCCCTATTTCCGCCCGGTGTATGACGTGCTGGTGAGAAGGTTGGGCGCTTCCTTTATGCAATACTGCCTGCGGCCGGAAATCGGCAAGGTGGAAATCGCGCCGTTCGCCTACATGCGCGGACGTACATTTGAAAATGCGGTTGTGATTCTGGACGAGGCTCAGAACGTGACCGCTGCGCAAATGAAAATGTTTTTGACCCGCCTCGGGGAGAACGTGACGGTCATCGTCAACGGCGACATTACCCAGTGCGATTTACCCTCTGGCGTAAGGTCTGGCCTGGTCGATGCGCTGGCGCGTTTTGAAGAAGACGAGATGGTCGGCATTGTCCGCTTTACGACCGACGACTGCGTCCGCTCGATGCTCTGCCAGCGAGCGCTGAAAGCCTACTACTAGCGGTTATATTCAGCGCAAAGCCCGGGGAAACCCGGGCTTTGTTTTTTCTGCGGCCCGCTGACGCGGTTTGTGGCTTAGCCAATCGCCCCCAGCGCATCTTCGCTGCCCTGCTTTTTCGGCAGCAGGTACAGGGTGGCGAAAATATCCAGCAGATAGAGCAGGGCCAGCAGGGTGATCGCCGCGGTAAACGACCAGTGGCTGACGAACAGGCCAATCACCAGCGGCCCAAATCCGCCGACGCCGCGCCCCAGATTAAACAGCACGTTCTGCGCGGTGGCGCGCACTTTCAGCGGGTAGGTATCGGAGATAAGCGCCCCGTAGCCGCCGATCATCCCGTTGACGAACATTCCCATCAGCGCCCCGGTAAACAGCATGACGACGGGGTCGCGCAGCTGGGCGTAGATAATGACCATCACCACGGCGCCGACCTGGTAAATAAGGAAGATTTTCCAGCGCGGGAAGCGATCCGCCAGCACGCCAAACAGCCAGATGCCGAAGGTCATCCCCACCACGGTGACCGCCGTCCACAGCCCGGATTTGGTCAGCGAAAAGCCAAAGCTGGAGGAGAGATAGCTCGGCATCCAGATCATCAGGCCGTAGTAGCCAAAATTCTGCACCGAACACAGGATCAGAATGCCGATACTGGCCTTCGAGGTGGCTCTGTCGGCAAACAGCATCCCGATCCGCGCCGTGAACGACATTTCCTCAGCGACGCGGCTATCTTTGGTAAACGCCTCGGGTTCGCCCATGCCGCGGCGGATGGCAAATGAGACCAGCGCCGGCAGCAGGCCGACCAGAAACATCCCGCGCCAGCCGATGATGTCCAGCAGCAGCGGGGTGATAAAGGCGGCAAGCAGGACTCCTAGCTGCCAGCCGATGCCGACCCATGCCGAGGCCCGGTTACGCTTATGGGCGGGCCAGACTTCGGCAATCAGCGCCATGCCGATACCGAATTCGCCGCCGAGCCCCATCCCCGCCAGGGTGCGATAGGCCAGCAGATCCCAATAGCCCTGGGCGACCGCACAAAGACCGGTAAAAACGGAGAACATCAGGATCGTGAAGGTCAGGACGCGAATGCGCCCCAGGCGATCGCTGAGATGACCAAACAGAATCCCGCCCAGCACCGCGCCAATGAGCGTCCAGGTGACGAGAGAACCCGCCTGAGAGGTGCTGAGCGCCAGAGAAGCGCTGATTGCCGGCAGCATGAAGCCGAGGATCAGCAGGTCGAAACCATCCATTGCGTAGCCGCTGATCGCCGCGACCATGGCTTTAGCCGGCGTCACGCCGCGCTTGTTTTGTGGGGAAGAGAAGGTCATGTCCAGGCCTTAGGATTAAATTGTGCGCCAAGTATAGATTTGTCAGCGATCGTAATCTACTGCAAAGAGGGGCCCAGGGTCAGGAGGCGCGAGCAAAGCAGGAGCATTGCCAGATGCTCCGCCGCGTCGAGAAACGAGACGAAATAGTGATGAATAGCGGAAGGAGCGACCGGCGCCGCTCCTCTGAGAGGCCGTGGGGAGGACATTAGCCCGCCAGCTGGTGGTCCAGGTTGAGCAGAGTTTGTGCCATCACCGCCGCGCCATCCGCCAGCTGCCGTTCGGTAATCGACTCTTCAGGGCAGTGGCTTCGTCCGCCCAGGCACGGAATAAAGACCATCCCCACCGGGCCGGTAGGGGAGACGTACACCGCATCGTGTCCGGCTCCGCTTGGCAAGCGCTGGGATCCCAGCTGCAGGTGCTCCGCGGCTTCAGCGATTGCCCGCATCACGACGTCCGAGCAGGGCGTTGGGCTGGCGCGGCTCACGTGCTCCAACGTTGCGGACAGCCCCAGAGCCGCCAGCTCTGATTCGCACAGCCGCATAATGTCTTCCGGGAAAATGTCGAGAACCTGCTGGCTGTCGCTGCGGACCTCAAGCATCAGCTCAACCCAGCCCGGAACCGCGTTAGGCACGTTCGGCGTCATCGCGATGCGGCCAATCGTCGCCACCACGTAATGCGGGTTGCCGCTTTGCGCGCTGGCCTGCTGATGGACGCGGGTTATCACCTGCGCGGCGCCCACCAGGGCATCGCGACGGACGTCCATCGGCGTGGTGCCGGAGTGGTCCGGCTGGCCGTGAACCATAATCCGCACCCGACGGATCCCCACGATATGCGTCACGATGCCAATGGGTAAGCCCGCGTTTTCCAGTACCGGGCCTTGCTCAATGTGCAGCTCAATATAGGCCGCCGTGCTGCCCGGACCGCGCAGCGGCGCGGTTAATAGCTGCGGCTTAGCGCCAACCCGCAGCATCGCCTCCGCCAGCGTCTCCCCGGCATGGTTTTTAGCCGCCAGCATGCCGCTATCGAGGGTGCCGGAAAAGGCGCGGCTGCCTACGCAGGAGATGCCGTAGTCGCTCGGCTCTTCAGAGAGGAAGTCGATCACCTCCAGCGGATGCTCAAGCGTGATATCGCGCTCCTGCAGGCTTAAGGCGATTTCGATGCCGGCCAGGACGCCGATAATGCCGTCATAGCGTCCGCCGCCAACCACCGTATCGCTGTGGGAACCGATCGTTATCGGCGCCAAATCCATGCGTCGTCCGGCCCGCCGTCCGATCAGGTTGCCGCCCGCGTCGAGGGTGACGCTGAGCCCGGCCTGCTCCATTTTTTGCTGCAGCCAGCGGCGGCCCTCGCTGAACAGCGGCGTGAAGGCGCGGCGCGTCCAGGGCGTACCCGGCAGCGTCATGGTCGCTAAGGTGTTGGCGTTTTCCCACAGGCGGGAAGCGTTGATGAGAGGACGATCCTTTAGTATTTCAGCGTTTATGTTTGTCATGGCGTTGTCTCCGTTATGCGGCGCTGCGCGGGCGCAGGAATCGACCGTCGCCCGGCTGGTTGACGATTTTTCCGTGGTTAAATACCGGCATGCCGCGGCACCACGTCTGCTCTACGCGCACCGTAAACTCCATGTCGGCGAATGAGCTCCAGGTTACCGCCGACAGGCTGGTGGAGGGATCGAAGCGATAGGTTTCGCGGTTCAGGATCACGAAGTCGGCGTCTTTACCCGCGGCAAACGACCCTTTGCGGTCATCGAGAAGGAAGTGCTGCGCCGGATTGCGGCACAGCAGCTGCACGACCGTCGTGGGCGAGATGCCATGCTGTTCGCAGCCGGTCCACAGCGCCGGCAGCAAGGTCTCGAGGCCCGGGCCACCGGAGGCGTTTTTGAAAATGTTCTCATCCCCTTTGCGCTCCAGCCCCCAGCTAACGTGGTCGGAAGAGACGAACGTGCAGTCCCCCTGCGCAATATGCACCCACAGCCGTTCGGACTCAGATTTGGGCCGGATTGGCGGGTAGTGTTTGGTTTTGGCCCCTAGCCGGAACGAGTGCTCTTCATGGTTCAGCATCAGATACTGAACGCAGGTTTCGATTGAGACCGGATAGCCGGCATTTTTGTACATTTTATAGATCTCAAACCCGCGCGAGGTTGACACGTGGACCGCATGGGCGCGGGCGCCGGTAACCGCGCCAATTTCATACAGCTGCGCGGTGGCCAGATCTTCGATCAGCGGCGTATGCGCGCGCATGAACGCGTCCCAGCCGGTATCGTTTTCAGCAACCATGCGCTGGATGTTTTTGCGCGTCATCTCCTGCATCTGATTGTGCACCGCGCAGGCTAAGCCGCTCGGGGCGATCAGCTGGAACGCGTGCAGCAGATCGTCCTCCTCGACCCGCGGGAAGCGGCCGGGAGTGGCTTCGAACGTCGAGAATTTAAACGCGCAGACCCCTCCCTCGATGAGTCCCGCCGCCGCCTCGAAGCCGTGCTTTTGGTTTAGCGTGCCGAACAGGGCCACGTCGACGTGGCAGTCGCGTTCGACCTCCGCAATTTTATTGTCCAGCTGGCCGCGGCTGGCGACCGGCTCGGGGTCGTCATAGGGCATATCAACCATTACCGTCACGCCGCCGGCGGCGGCGGCGCGTGAGGCCCAGCCGAGGCCCTCCTGATTGGCCTGGCTTCCTGAATGGACCTGGCCGTCAATCACCCCGGGAATAACCCACCTGCCGCTGGCATCGATAACTTTTTCAGCCTGCGGCAGCGGGCCGCTGCCGGTGGCAGCGATTTTTCCCTGCTCGATAGCCAGCCATCCATCGAGCGTGATGCCGTCGGCATCAACCAGATCGCCCTTTACGACTATGTCCCATCTCTTCTGCACACTCATAACGCACGCCCTTATAACTTTTACCGAAAATTTTGCATAAAAATGCATATGTGGCCGATGGGTAATCGGCCTCTTTTCCAAAGTCTGCGTCTAGTGTAGGGTGGCTGTACGTATTATGTCTTATGCTTATTTATCACTCTTGCATAACATTATGTTAACCTTGGAGAGGGTGCGATGCGCTTAAATCTCAAACAAATTGAAGTTTTTCGCGCCATTATGCTGACGGGTTCCATCAGCGGCGCGGCAAAGCTGCTGCACGTTTCGCAGCCGGCCGTTTCCCGGCTCATCGGCTATACCGAACAGCGGCTGGGGCTATCGCTATTTGAGCGGATAAAAGGGCGGCTTTATCCAACGCCAGAGGCGCGGCACCTCTTTATTGAAGTCAACTCGGTCTATCTCGGCGTGCAGCGCGTTAATGAAGTTGCTGAGGATTTGATTCAAAACCGCATGGGCCATCTGAGGATTGCCTGTAGCCCCAGCCTTGGGCAGGGGTTAATACCCAACGCCATTGCTAAATTTCACCGTACGCTGCCCGATACCCGGGTGATTCTGCACACTATGATCCCTGACGTGCTGCTGCAGGCGGTGCTGACTCAGCAGGTTGAGCTAGGAATTGCCTTCCTCCATGAGGGCCATCCAAACGTGCAGTCCCGGGTGTTATATGAAAATCATCTGGTCGTTGCGCTCCCTGCGACCCATCCGCTGACCGCCAAAAATACGATCAATGTCGAAGATCTTGTGGGCCAGCCGTTTATTGGCTACGGATCCGATATCCCTATCGGGCAGATAGTCAGGCAGCTCTTTAATGATGAAGGCATTGTTGTCCGGCCAATCGTTGAATCGCAGCAGATTCACGTGGCCTGCGCCCTGGTTCAGGCGGGGGTGGGCATCGCGCTGATCGATGAAATTACCGCCAGCGGCCCGGTATGGACCAACGTCGTCTTTCGTCCTCTCTCACCAACGGCTAAAACGCCAATCAGCATCATTTACGGCATGTACGAACCGCTTTCGCGGCTGGCTCAGGAATTTATCAGTACTCTGGAGTCGATTCAGGTTCACTGGTCGAGATAGCTCGTCGCCGCCATCGGCGCCGAAAATGCCTAACTTCTCCTGGCGTAAATTAGCGCGGGTTGGCTTTTTCTCGATCGTTAACATTGTGTTATACGCTGTGGCCAAAAAGTAATATGACATTTTGACATTCCGCCCTCTAGTATCGAACCAAGGCTGCGATGATTATTCATTAATTATGCACTTTAGCGCCTGCTTACGAGTTCTGTACTTCTGGAGGAATAGCAATGGGTCGAATTTTAACACTGGCTGACGTCGAAGCTGCCGTTAAGGGTGGTTCAGTGTTTGCCTGCGGCGGCGGCGGTTGGGTCGAACACGGGCTGGAGTTAGGCAGAATGGCGGTCACCGTTGGCCGCCCCGAGCTGGTCACCATGGATGAGGTCGACGATAGCGCCTGGATTGCCACCGCCGCGGCGATTGGCGCCCCCGGCGGGCTGACCGACTGGGAAATGCTCGGGATAGATTATGTTAAGGCCGTCCAGCTGGTGCAAAAAGAGCTGGGTGAGCCCATTTATGGCCTGATTATCGGGCAAAACGGGATGTCCAGTACGCTAAACGGCTGGCTGCCGTCCGCCATTCTCGGCACCAAAGTGGTCGATGCGGTGGGAGATCTGCGCGCCCATCCCACCGGCGATATGGGCTCGCTGGGCCTTGCTTCCAGCAGCGAGCCGATGATTCAGGCGGCGGTGGGCGGCAATCGAAAGAATCATGCCTATATTGAACTGGTCGTTAAAGGCGCCACCGCCAAAGTCTCCCCCATACTGCGCAAGGCTTCGGACATGTCCGGGGGCTTCATCGCCAGCTGTCGTAACCCGATTCGCGGCGCTTACGTGCGCCAGCACGCCGCGCATGGCGGTATCAGCCGCGCCATTTCCCTTGGCGAAACTATCATTGCCGCCGGCCAAAAGGGCGGCAGCGCGGTCATCGATGCGATATGCAACCACACCGGCGGGCAGATCATCGGCAGCGGGAAGGTGACGCAAACCACGCTGCAATATACCAGTGAGGCCTTTGACGTCGGCATTATCGACGTCGGCCAGGGCGAAAACCTGCGCCGCATCCACGTGATGAATGAACATATGGCGGTGGAGGATCGCCACGGCCAGCGCATGGCGACCTATCCGGACGTCATCACCACGCTGGATATGCAGGGCAACCCGGTCAGCGCCGGGCAGCTGAAGCCGGGCCTCGAAATCGTTATTTTTCACCAGCACCATAGCCAAATTCCGCTCTCTTCCTCCGTCACCGATCCGGCGGTTTATCCTGCCGTTGAGAAGACCCTGGGGATCGAGCTGTTCAGCCATATTCAGCAGGGAGTCGCAAAATGAAAAAGAGCTATAGCGTGACCTCGGGTACCCAGCTTCGCTGCCTCGGCTGGCGCCAGGAAGCCCTGCTTCGCCTTCTGGAAAACGTTCTGGCGGTGGGGGAAAACCCTGACGAGCTGGTGGTCTACGCCGCGCTAGGCCGCGCCGCGCGCGACTGGCCGTCGCACGACGCCATCGTGCAGGCGCTGAAAACCATGCGCGAAGACCAAACCCTGCTGGTGCAGTCCGGCAAGCCGATTGGCCTGCTGCAAACCCACGCCAACGCTCCGCTGGTGATTATGGCGAACTGCAATATGGTCGGCCAGTGGGCCAAAGCGGACAACTTCTATCGCTGGGAGAAGGACAATCTGATCTGCTGGGGCGGCCTAACCGCCGGCGACTGGCAGTATATCGGCTCGCAGGGCGTCATTCAGGGGACCTACGAGATTTTTTCCCGTATTGCCGAACGCGACTTTGATAGCGATCTGCGCGGGCGCTTTATTCTGACCGCTGGTTTAGGGGGGATGGGCGGGGCGCAGCCGCTGGCCGGCACCATGGCCAGGGCCGCGATCCTCACGGTAGAGGTCAGCCAAAAGAGCATCGACAAGCGGCTGAAAAACGGCTTTCTGCAGCATCAGGCGCGGGACCTTGAGCATGCGCTCACCCTTATTCGCAATGCGCAGAACGACCGGGAGCCCGTCTCCGTTGGCTTACTGGGCAATGCCGCCGACGTTTTTCCGGCTATTTTAGCCAAAGGGATTATTCCCGATATCGTGACCGACCAGACCGCGGCCCATGATTTAGTCTACGGCTACGTGCCTTCCGGCTACTCCCTGGAGCAGGTTGTCGCCCAGCGCGAAAAGGATATCGACGTTCTGATGGATGCCGGCCGCCGCTCGATCGTCCGGCACGTCACCGCCATGCTCGGATTTATGGATCGCGGCGCCGTGGTGTTTGATAACGGCAACCTTATTCGTACCCATGCCTATCAGGGAGGGGTTGAGCGCGCCTTTGAGATCCCGATTTTTACCGAGGCCTTCCTGCGCCCGCTGTTCTGCCGCGCTATCGGCCCCTTCCGCTGGATTGCGCTGTCCAATAATAGCGATGACATCAAGGTGATCGACGATTATCTGCTGACGCGCTTTGCCGACAACCAAATCGTCAGCAACTGGATCCGCCTGGCCCGCGAGAAGGTGCCGTTCGAAGGTCTGCCTGCGCGTATTGCCTGGCTTGGCCACGGCGAACGAACGGAACTGGCGTTGGAGGTGAACCGCATGGTGGCCGATGGTCGCCTGAGCGGGCCGATTGCCTTCACCCGCGACCATCTCGATGCCGGAGCGATGGCGCATCCCAACATCATGACCGAGAAGATGAAAGATGGCTCGGACGCCATCGCCGACTGGCCGCTGCTCAACGCCCTGGTGAACTGCGCGTCGATGGCCGATCTGGTGGCGATTCACTCCGGCGGCGGCGGATATAGCGGCTATATGACCAGCTCCGGCGTGACGGTGGTTGCCGACGGTTCAGACGCCGCTGCGCAGCGCCTGCAGCTCTCCATGACCAATGATACCAGCACCGGCGTGATGCGCTATGCCGACGCGGGTTACCAGGAGTCCCTGGATGAAGTAAAAGAAAAATCAATCCCTTATATTAATTTATCTGCGGCCGGCTAGCCCTGCGTATGAGGTCATTATGACAAAAACCACGACTTCCCCCCTGAGCGCCGAGGCTATCCGGTCGGTACCGGAGCCGCGCAGCAAGGGGTATAAAGCGATTGCTGCGGCATCAATAGGTAATGCGCTGGAATGGTATGACTTTTCAATCTATGCCTTTTTCGCGGTCTATATCGCGCAGAACTTTTTCCATCAGCAGGATGCCGGGGCGCAGCTGTTTGAGGCGTTTTTAGCCTTTGGTCTCGGTTTTGTGATTCGGCCTCTGGGGGCGTTGGTCATCGGCGTCTATGGCGATCGGGTAGGGCGCAAGGCCGCCCTGACGCTGACCATTATGACGATGGCCGTGGGCACGGCCATCATCGCTTTTGCTCCGCCCTACAGCGCGATCGGCATTGGCGCGCCGCTGCTGATTCTGTGCGGTCGGGTGCTGCAGGGCTTCTCCGCCGGGGGCGAAGTGGGCGGCGCGGCGGCCTTTTTGGTCGAACATGCGCCGGCCGAGAAAAAGGGCCAGTACGCCTCCTGGCTGCAGGCCAGCATGGGGATCTCCAATATCTTTGGCGCGCTGGTGGCCACGGTGGTGACCCTGACCCTCAGCCACGAACAGATCGGTGACTGGGGCTGGCGCATTCCGTTCATTATTGGCCTCTCCATCGCGCCTATCGGTTTGTGGATGCGCAAAACGCTGGAGGAAACGCCGCTCTTTATTGAGGAGCTGGCCCGCCGCAAGGTGGAGAAGATCGGGCCGGAAATGCCCCTGCTGCAGCTTTTTAAAGCGCACGGCAACGCGGTGTTGCTCGGCACCGGGCTATCGATACTGTGGGCCGTTAGCGTCTACGCGCTGATTATCTACATGCCGATTTACGTTCAGCGTCAGCTGCATTTTGAGAGCCACCAGGCGTTCCTCGCGGCGCTGATTGGCAACTGCTTTATGGTGGTGTGCTGCGTCGCCGCTGGCACTTATTCCGATCGTATCGGCACCCATAAGCTGCTGATGATCGGCGCCGGCCTGCTGCTTATCTGCAGCTATCCGCTGCTGCTGCTGCTCGACGCTTCGCACACCACGCTGACGCTGATTGTGGTGCAAAGCCTGTTCTGCATCCTGGTATCGCTGTTCGTCGGCGTGGCCCCCCTGGCGCTGTCCGAGCTGTTCCCCACCGACGTTCGCGCCAGCGGCATGTCCGTTTCTTATAACCTCGCGGTAACCCTGTTTGGCGGCTTTGCGCCGGCGGTGTTGACCTGGCTGACCGAAAATACCGGAACGCGCTTTGCGCCGGCGTGGTACGTGATGATCGCCAGCGTGCTGGCGATGGTTGCGTTGCTCAGCATCGAGCGGCAAAAGGCGAAAAAACGCTGATCGACGAGTGGCTATAAAACAAAGTTATTTAATTTCAATAAGATTGCCTGATTAACATGACAGCATAAATAATAAGAGGGTTGGATCTATGTCAGCAAAATTGTCGCTTTTGATGATTGCACTGCTCACTCTGAGCTACAGCAAGGTAGGTTTATCCGCGGTCACTCTGGATGGACACTCGATTACGCCCGCAATTATTGCCAGCGTGGCGGACGGCGAAGCCGTGGCGATCTCTCCTGCGGCCACGGCGCGGGTGGAAAAGGCCCACCAGGTGCTGATTGAGGCGGCGCAGAATGGGCAAAAAATCTACGGTTTAACGGTCGGCGTCGGTCTTAATAAGGACCGGCCGATGGTCGACGTCCACGGTAAGCTGACCGATGAGGTGATCGCCGCGTCGAAGAAATTTAACGTCGGCCTGCTGCATGCCCATTCGGGCGGCATCGGTGAGCCGATGAGCCAGCGCATCGCCCGGGCGACGATGGTAACCCGCCTCAACACGCTGTTGACCGGCGGCGGGGGCGTGCAGCCGGAGGTGATTGACGCGTACGTCGACTTCCTCAATAAAGGCATCACGCCGGTTATCCCGAGCGAAGGCTCTATTGGCGAGGGGGATATCACCATTATCAGCCATATCGGGCTGGCGATGATCGGCGAAGGCGATGTCTACTACCAGGGGAAAAAGGTTCCGGCTAAGGTCGCGCTGGAGCGCAGCAAAACGTCGGCGGTGGTGCCTTATGCCAAAGACGCGCTATCCATCCTGAGCTCCAACGCTTATTCGGCATCCAGCGGCGCGCTGGCGCTGAATTCGCTGGCTCATCTGCTGCCGCTTAATTCTCTGGTTTATGCCACCAGCCTTGAGGCGTTAAACGGCAACGTTTCGCCTTTCCTCGAGAATACGCTGGCGCTGCGCCCCTACCCGGAGGTGGTGGCGATGGGCAGTCACCTGCGCACGCTGCTTGCCGGCTCCAGCCTGTGGGAACATGACGATAGCCGCCCGCTGCAGGATCCGCTGAGCTTCCGCTCCGGCGTCTATTTACTGGCCGAGCTGCAGCGTAGCTATCAGCAGGCCTGGGACCAGCTGCTGGTGCAGCTCAACAGTTCTGACGATAACCCCGGCGTCGCGATCGGCGTTTCCGCCCCGTCGGACCGCCCGCAGGATCGTCTGGGCTATGTGGATCAAAATGGCGTGAAAGGCGCCGTTTTGCCAACCGCCAACTTTGAACCTCTGCCGTGGGTGCTCTCCTTTGAACAGCTGAGCATGGCGCTGGCCCACAGCTCGTTGGCCAACGCGCAGCAGGTCGTGAAGCTCAACAACCCGTCGTTTACCGGGCTGACGCGCTTCCTCGGCACGGACAATACCGTTCACGCCTTTGGGGCGATGGAAAAACCGGTGATGTCGCTGGCGATGCGTAACAAAGAGCTGGCCATGCCGGTGTCGATGGACTTTATGCCGGTCGCTGGTGATATTGAGGATATCGCGACGAATGCGCCGGAAGTCGCGCAGCGCCTGCAGCAGCAAATCGATAACAGCTATCAGCTTTTGGGGATTTTGCTGGTCCATGACGCGCAGGCTATCGATCTGCGTAAGCAGAAGAACAACGGCTTCAGGATGTCGCCGCCGACCGGCGCCCTGTACGATGCGCTCAGGCGCCAGGTGAAATTTATGGATAGCGATCGCCCGCTGAGCCCGGACTTTGCCGCTGCGGCCCAGGTCCTGAAAGCATTCGATGTGCGGGATGTGGCGGCGAAATAGCGCTCGCCTTGCGGACCGGTCAGTATGGTCAGAAGCCGGCAGCCTCTCTGGAGGCGCCGGCTAAAGAGTAAAACGCGACGACTATTTGGCCTGTAGCCAGATTCCGGCAATATCCATCCCCGTGACGGGGGATGCCTGCAGATTTGCTGCAAAGAGTAAATACGGCCGGTTAACGCCAGCTGCCACCAAAGTTTCTCTCTCATTTTCCCAATCTAAATAGCAGTGACACAACCCGGCCAGCTGGCTGGCGTGTAAAACAATCGTCGGTTCAAAAAATAGTTTACATTGCTATGTATTGCTAATTATTATCATTGCGTTTCTCATAATGAAAATCATTCATAATTTAACTCATTAATAATTAATATATTTATTTTACAGGGGATCTTCTCATGTCTGGTCAATTCCGGCTCTCGCTGCTTGCTACCGCTATTGTTTTAGCGTTCCCGGCCTGGGCTGCTGATAAAAATGATAACGCTTCGTCAACCGATCGCACGGATACCCTGACGGTGGTGGGTAACTGGCTTGATTCGCCGGATTACAGCACGGTTGTGCTCGATCACCCCGGCGCCAGGACTATCGTGACGGAGCAACAGGTTAAGGAAAAGGGCGGGGAGACGGTTTCAGAAGCCCTGCGCGGTATTCCCGGCGTTCAGGTTCAGGAGAATAACGGCACTGGCGGGAGCGATGTCTCCTTGAACGTGGGCGTACGCGGTCTGACATCGCGCCTGTCACCTCGTTCTACCATCATGATGGATGGCGTCCCGCTTTCCGTTGCCCCTTACGGCCAGCCGCAGCTGTCAATGGCGCCTCTTTCAATGGGAAACATTCAGTCAATTGATGTGATCCGGGGCGGTAGCGCCGTCCGTTACGGACCGCAGAACGTCGGCGGTGTGATCAATTTCGTCTCGAAGGATATCCCGGAAGAGTTCGGCGGCGCGGTGAGCGCGCAAACGGAAGGCGCATCGCACGGGGGGCTAAAAACGCTGACCAGCGCTTCCGTTGGCGGAACAGCGGAGAATGGTCTGGGTGCTGAGCTGCTGTACTCCGGTTTGCACGGGCAGGGATACAGAGAAAACAATGACAACACCGATATTGACGATTTTATGCTGAAAACGCGTTATCGTTTTACCCCGAAGGACGAACTGACGGGTAACTTCCATTACTATAACGCCTCCGCAGGTATGCCCGGCGGCCTGACGAAAGAGCAGTATCAGCAAAATCCCTTCCAGTCCGTACGACCCTTCGATCAGTTTGCCGGGCGCCGTCAGGATATGTCTTTTAAATATCGCCATCAGGAAGAGGATAGCCAGTTTGAAGTGCTGACCTATTTCACTAAAAGTTTCCGTACCAGCGATATTCAGACCGACGGCACCGGGGCTCTGGAAGGGCAGAGCCGACTGGCGGCAGCGCCGCGTCACTATACGACCTGGGCTATCGAGCCGACGTATTCACACCTGTTCCGCTTCTGGGATATGGCTCATGAGATAACCCTGGGCTATCGCTATCTGAACGAGACGTCGGATGAAAAAGGATATCGATCCAACTGGTACGATCCGACGACCACCACCTCTGCACCGAATTCAAAAGAGAACTACTATCAGCATACCTCCGGCGGTACGGAAGCTAACGCGTTTTATATTGATGATGCCGTCAACGTCGGTAACTGGACCATCACCCCTGGGCTACGCTATGAAAGTATCCGTACGCATGTAAATGATTCTTTCGCCGATATTTCGCGAGAAAAATCATATAGCGAACCTTTGCCGTCGATCAACGTGATGTACCACCTGTCCGACAGCTGGAAGCTGTTTGCTAACGCCAATACCTCTTTCGGCAGTTTGCAGTATTTCCAGCTAACGCGCGGGGGGAATCACGGCCAGCCGGCTCCTGGCCTACAGCCTGAAAAAGCGCATACCTATGAGGTCGGTACCCGCTATGACGATTCCGTACTCAAAGCGGAGCTGACGGCTTTCTACATTGATTTTGATAATCAGCTGCAGTACATCAACAACACCATCGGCTGGACCACTCTGGGCGCGACCAAGCATCAAGGCATCGAGCTGGCTCTGAACTACGATCTCAGCGAACTGGCGCATAGTCTGGATGGGCTCAGCCTCTATTCCACCTATACCTATACGCGCGCCGTATCCGTCAGCGGAGAGTTTTCGGGTAAAGATCTGCCGTTCTATTCCCGCCAGGTGCTGACGGTGGGCTCCCGCTATGCAACGGGCAGCTGGGTGTGGAACGTGGATGGCTATTCGCAATCGCGCCAGCATTCTCCGGGGTCGTCTGATGCCGGCAACGGTTACATCACCCAGGAGAGCGATGATGGCCAGTACGGCAATATTGCGGGCTATATGGTGTGGAATATGCGCGGCGAATATGACATGGGGCCATCATGGTCAAATTTGAAACTGGGCGCCGGTATTAAAAACCTTTTCGATCAGCGCTACTACACGCGTTCAACGGATAATAACTACGGGAAATATGTTGGCGAGCCGAGAACGTTCTTTGTTCAGGCGTCACTGGCATTCTAAAAGAGCTCATCTTCGCGGTGTATTTGATACACCGCGAAGCGGCTAATAGAGGGTCATCGCGTTGCGCGCGCTTAACATGTTGGTTCATCACATCTTCCTCAGCGCATGAGCAAAATGTGTCAACGTTATTCAGGATGGGCAACAGGCGAAAAAAAAGCCCGTACTTGCGTACGAGCTCTTCTTCAAATATGGCGGTGAGAGAGGGGTTCGAACCCTCGATACGTTGCCGTATACACACTTTCCAGGCGTGCTCCTTCAGCCACTCGGACACCTCACCATATTGTTTCGCTGCACACCTTGGGTGGGCAACGGGGCGGTACTATAGGGAGTTGCGCTAAAACGGTCAAGCAGTATTTATTCTTTCCTTACCGTTCGCTCAAGCAATGAACACCGCCCCGGTAAAAAACGCCGGGGCGGTGGCTTTAACGCTGTGAATCAAGCTGTTCGCCGTTCTTCACCACGTCCTGCGCTTTGGCGTAGCTCTCAATCAGCAGCTGATAGGCCGGGAACACTTTAGTATAAACCTCGGCCCACTCGGCGGCGTCGGGACGGTTCCAGGTCAGCTGCAGCTCGGACGCCACCGCGGCGGTATCCATCGGGATGACGCCGGCCTGAACGACACGAGCCAGCGTTATCTCCTGCGCCATCTTGCTGTAGGTGCCTGAAGCGTCGATAACCGCGAAGACCTTATAGCCATCGGCCACGGCCGCAATAGACGGAAATGCCATGCACACGCTGGTAATGGTGCCCGCGATAATCAGCGTTTTGCGCCCGGTGGCCTTCACTGCCGCCACGAAATCCGGGTTATCCCAGGCGTTAATTTCACCCTTGCGCGCAATATAGCGAGCATGTGGCGCATTCTCATGGATCTCAGGGAGCAGCGGACCATTAGGCCCCTGCGGTACCGAGGCGGTGGTGATAACCGGGATCCCCGCAAGGGAGGCCATCTTCGCCAACGCGGCGGCCCGGGCGCGCAGTTCCGGCATTGGCATATCGCCAACGGTCTGGAACAGACCGCTCTGATGGTCAATCAGCAGCATGGCGCTGTCGTTTACATCAATCACCGGGCGAGCCCCGTTAAAATTAGCTGGAGTAGACATTTTTTGTACCTCTGTCGCGTCAGATTTGGCCAAAACGGCCGCTATTAAAATCACGCACCGCTTCGGCGATTTGCGTTTTGCTGTTCATGACAAATGGGCCATAGCCGACGATAGGCTCACCCAGCGGTTCGCCGGCCAGCAGCAGGACCCTGGCATCAGCGGTAGCGCTGAGGTGCAGCGTTTCACCCTGCTGGCTCAGCACCACCAGCTGGCCTTCGCGCGCGTTTTCAGCGCCGTTAACGCGGACTTCACCTTCAAGCACAACCAGCGCGGTGCTCCAGCCGGCAGGCTGGCGTAACGAGACGTCGCGGCCCTGCGTCAGCTGCATATCCCAGACGTTCAGCGGCGAGAAGGTGCGTGCCGGTCCGGAAACGTCGGCATAATCACCGGCGATGACCCGAACGTGGCCTGCGTTATCCGCCAGCGCGACGCGGGGAATGAGGTCAGCGGTGATGCTCTGGTAGCCGGGCGCGGCCATTTTGTCTTTGGCCGGCAGATTGACCCACAGCTGGATCATCTTCAGCTCGCCGCCGGTACGGGTAAATTCCGCCGAGTGGAACTCTTCGTGCAGGATCCCGGCGCCCGCCGTCATCCACTGCACATCGCCGGGGCCAATCACGCCGCCTCTGCCGGTTGAGTCGCGGTGCTCAACTTCACCTGAATACACGACGGTAACGGTTTCAAACCCGCGATGCGGATGCTCGCCAACGCCGCGTTTGCCGCTTCCCGCCGGGAAGCTATGCGGCCCTGCGTAATCCAGCAGCAGGAAGGGGCTCAGCTGCTCGCCGTGGGTTTGATAAGAAAACAGCGAGCGTACCGGGAAACCGTTACCGACCCAGTGCTGGGATGGCGCGGTATAGACGCCTGTAATCTGTTTCATTGTTCTCTCCTGTGCGGTTGTTTCAATGTCGATAAGCTTAGATGCGCGGCTAATAGCCCGGTAGATAGCAAAAATGACCTATACTGTTCTAAAAATGGAACAATGGGGGAAGGATGCAGGATCTCAACGACTTAGCCTGGTTTGTCCAGGTGGTGGATCATGGCGGATTCGCCGCTGCGGGTCGGGCGCTCGATCAGCCTAAATCGAAGCTCAGCCGCCGCATTGCCCAGCTGGAAGAGCGGCTCGGCGTGCGCTTGATTCATCGCACCACAAGGCAGTTCGCGGTAACCGAAGTTGGGCAGACGTTTTATCAGCACTGCAAAGCGATGCTGATCGAGGCCGAGGCGGCGCAGCAGGCGGTGGATACCCTTCGTTCTGAGCCGCGCGGCAGCGTTAAGCTCACCTGTCCGGTTACCCTCCTGCATGTGCATATTGGCCCGATGCTGGCGCGTTTTATGCAGCGCTATCCGGGGGTGAACGTGCATCTGGAGGCAACCAACCGACGGGTTGATGTGGTCGGTGAGGGGGTTGACGTGGCTATTCGCGTGCGGCCGCGGCCCTTTGATGATAGCGATCTGGTGATGCGGGTGCTGGCCGATCGCGGGCACCGGCTGTTTGCCAGCCCGGCGCTGGTGGCGCGCATGGGGCAGCCGCAGGCGCCGTCTGAACTGAGCGAGTGGCCGGGACTGAGCCTGGCCGCCGGCAAGCATCAGCATAAATGGCAGCTGACCGGTCCGCAGAGCGCCCGTGCGGAGGTCTATTTTACGCCGCGAATGGTGACTACCGACATGCTGGCGCTGTGCGAAGCGGCGGTCGCCGGCATTGGCGTTGTTCAGCTGCCGCTATTAATGGCGCGCGATCGGCTGGCGGCGGGTGAGCTGGTGGTGGTGCTTGACGAGTGGCAGCCGCGCCGGGAGGTGATTCATGCGGTCTTTGCCTCACGCCGCGGGCTATTGCCGTCGGTGCGCGCGCTGGTGGATTTCCTCAGCGAAGAGTATCAGCGGATGGAGGAGGATTAGCGCAGGGCCGGATGCGCCGGCCCTGGCCAGAGGTTTATGATGACTTTTGCTCTCTGAAGGCGACGACCGTATCCCATGCGGTTTGCTGCAGGGCGCGGGCCGTCCGTTCGGTCATATCGCTGTCGACAGGGAGGGCGCCGCCTACCGGAGATTGATTATAGAGGGTAGCAAACAGTACGCAGGCCGTCAGGTAGGTGCCGGCCAACGACGGGTGGTTGCCATCGCTGTGGTATAAATTTATCTCCGGATGCTGCTCAACGGCGCGCGCAAAGGCGAGGCCGACGGGGGCCACGTAGCCGTGCGTCTGGCGGGCGATGTCAAGATAGGCCTTTTCCAGTTTATCCGTCTGCTCCGGTTTATTTTTGCTGGCCCAGGTCATAAACCAGACGACCTTTTCATTCGCTTTATGCGCAATGTCCGCCATGGCTATCGCCGACTGCGTGAAATACTCCCGGGTGGCGGCCTTTTTGCTGATGGTTTCCGTCGAGTTTCCCTGGAAGACGACCACGTCCCACTTTTGCAGACCGTTCTGGAACTGCAGGTTGGGAATATGCCAGCCCAGATGTCCGGTCGAGATGGTAATACCGCGATACGTATAGCCTTTGCCACTTTCGGGCAGCAGCGAGCGGGCGAGGTCCCGCAGGCGAGTGTTCACGTTGTTATTGTAGTGGGTGTAAGAGTTTCCATATATTGCGACGGTTTTATTTTCGCCGTCCATTATCGCCTGTGGAGAGGGCGCAATAACGGTATCGGCCAATGCGAGGCTTGACAGGCACAGATAGCCGGCCAGCAGATAACGTGCTTTTTTCATCTTGCTTATCCTTAAAAGTCGTAGCGCAGCCCGGCGATGAATGCATCGTCATGGGCTGGCTTATTTTTATTGGCTAATTCCTTCACGTAGCTCAGGGACAGCCAGGTATCTTTCGCCAGGCTTAATTGTGTTTCGGCACGCCAGCCCCGGCGTTCGGCATATTTTTTGCCATTTTCATTTAGCGTACTATATCCTCCTAAGAATCTAACTTTTTGATATTTCCATGAGGCTAAAGAGTCGAAGCTGGTATAATCGTTATCGCTATTATTATCACGGGCGATAGCCACGCGGCCTACCGTGGTCGCGAGCGAAATATTGCCATAGTCCAGCTGCAGTCCGCCGATATATTGCGTATGTTTTTTCCTCCCGTCCGTCGTTTTGATCCCCTCCTTACGTTTATATTCGCTGGCGGCGATGGCCGGCGTTATCTGCAGATCGGCCAGCGACCAGGTTTTTCGATAGCTGGCCATCATGCCGTCATCGAGGGCGTCATTATCGCTATTACCGTTACCCATCACGTATGCCAGCTGGATCTGATGTCCGTCAAACTCACCGTTCCACTGAATGGTGCCGTCCTGGCGGTTAAACTGGTATGAGCTATCTATCGTCGTAATCCCGTAGCTATAGACGTTGGGGGTAAAGTTTTTATAGCGGTCGGTCATTTTCATGACCTGATAGAGCGGGTTTTTGGTGCGCCCGCCGATTAATTCCCCGTAGCGCTTGTGGGAAAGACCGAGGTAGGCATAGCGCGCGTCCAGATCTTTATCGCCGGTTTTATTATCGTTTTTTTCAGTTCGCACCTGCCATTCAACCCGGCCGACTATTTTGGTTTCATCAAGTAAATCTAATTTATGCGTTAAATAAAGCCCCAGGCGACCCCCGAGCTGGCTGCGCGAATCGTCTTCGGCAAATGAGGCGTCGCCGTGGGCGAGCTGCCATTCTAACCGGCCATATATATCCAGCGTGCTCTTTTTATCTTTGTAAACGTTCATTGCCGAAACGGAATAGCTGACGCTGATTAATGCGCCAATGATAATGGCTTTCGTTGTTATATGCATAGGATCCTCGGGCCAGAGAAAAGGCGTAGTAACGGGTTATGTTCTATTGTTGGAGGTACGTTTTTTTTTAAACCTGAACGAGGGCGGGAAATAGGGGAAACATTTTTTCTCATAATCAATTGTGAGCTTAAACACAAATTGCCATAAACTTTGCTCTTTTCACCGCGGATTAATCCCTTGGCGGCCCGGAGATTAATTAATTTAAGCACCTCGGCGGCGTAAATCAGCGTGGGTTTGTTAAGTCGCTCACATTTTAGCTCCGGGATCCTGGCTCGGTTGTGGGAAATAAATTTTCCCATTTTTCCGCTTAATTATTTAACGCACAATCAGCCCGGATAGAGAAAACCATTCGGTTGTAGCAAAATGGCGCCATGCTGTTGATAAGGGCGCAATCCATACAGGAGTTAATGATGCGAGGTAGTCAAAGTTCGGTATTTGATTCAGGACTCTATTCCTCTCTGTTTACCCAATCGGAGATGAAGGTTATCTGGTCGGATGAAAACCTGATTCGCTGTTGGCTAACGTTCGAATCGACCGTGGCGTGCGTTCAGGCAGAGCTGGGGATGATTCCGCAGCAGGCGGCGGACGATATTGGCGAAACCTGCCGGACGCTTTCCCTTGACTGGGGCCGACTTGCCGAGGAAACCCGCAGCGTGGGTATGCCAATCAAGCCGCTGATCGATCAGATTGCCGATGCGGGGACGCCGCTGGTGAAAAAATATCTGCACTGGGGCTGCACCACCCAGGATCTTCTGGATACCGGACTGGCGATGCGTCTCCATCAGACGCTGACGCTGCTGCGGCGCCTGGCGATTGGGCTGGGAAACGCGCTAAAAGAGATGGCCGTAGAGCATAAGCACAGCGTCATGGTGGCGCGCACCAATTCGATAGACGCATCGGCTACCACGTGGGGGCTACAGGTGAGCGGCTATCTGGGGGAGCTGACCCGGCATGTGCGACGTCTGGATAACCTGTTCGCGACGGCGACAACCGGCTTATTTGGCGGGGCGGTGGGTAACCTGGCGTCGGTTGGCGCGCAGGGGCTGACTATTCGCAACCGTCTGATGAGCGAGCTGGGATTAAGCTGCCCATCAGGCGCCATGAACGCCAGCCAGGATAACGTCGTTGAAGTGGTGCAGTTTTTCGCCCTCGTGCACGGCACGCTGTGCCGGATCGCCAATGACGTCGAGACGCTGGGGCGCACGCCGATTGCCGAGCTGCGAGAGGGGGAAGGCGGCGGCGGCTCCAGCGCGATGCCGCATAAAACCAACCCGCGCTCCAGCAATATGATACAGACGCTGGCCCGCATGGGCTGGATGTACTCCTCAGGCGCGCCAAACCTGCTCGATCAGCATGACGTCCGTTCCGCCTCCGCCCGGGTGCTGAACTGGACGCTGGTGCCGGAAGCGGCGCTATGTCTTGCGACCAGCCTCGAGCGCGGCGAACGCCTGATTCGTCATCTGGTGGTGGATACCGCTAAGATGCGCGAGAACTTCAGCGCCTCGCGTCACTTTATTATGTCTGAATCCGTCTCCATGAAGCTGGCAGAAAAGGTTGGCCGCAGTGAGGGGTACAACATGCTGAAAAACCTGCTAAACCAGGCGGACGGATCGCAGAACCTGTACGAGACCCTCACCGGATGTCCGGCAATCGTCGATCTCCTGTCCGCGGAGGAGATCCGCGAGGCCTGCGAACCGACCAGCTGGCTTGGCAGCAACGATGCGTTAATTGATGAAGCGATCGATGCTTTCGATCGTCAGCTATCTTCCCCGGCCTGATCGGCGATGTCTGCTCATCCGGTGGCCGTCAGGTACCGGATGAGAAGGTTTCAAAAAAGCCGAAAAGATCTTCCAGCTGTTCAAAATTGCCTTCTCCGCCGCCTTTTTCATAGGCCAGATGCAGCGTCAGCTCAATAAAGAAAAAACCAATGATCCGACTTTTAAATACCGAATGGGTATCGCTCGGTAACACGAATTGCAGATTGCAAAATTTCCCGTAGGGGTTGGATTCAGAATTGGTGATTAGCACCACCAGCGCCTTTTTGCTGCGAAACCATTCGGCGATGCGTAGCGCCATATTATTAAATCGATAGTATGAGAAAACGATCAAAACGTCGTTATCGGTCAGGTTTAGCAACGATTTTGGTAATTCTCCGGCATCCAGCGATAATAGCGTGACGCGATCGCGAAAATACTTGATGAGCGTGACGAAGTGCGTTGCCATCGCATGGGATGATGAGGGGCCGACGACATATAATTTACGCTCGTCGTTGAGGATAATATCGATAAATTGATTCAGACTGTTGATCTCGATACTCTCTTTGAAGCTGGCAAAAAGGCCCGCCACGTTATTATTGAACTCCGTGACCACCTGTTCCGTTGCCACGTGGTCTCTGGCCGGCGAGCGCGCGGCCAGCTCATAGGGGGAAATCATCTTTTGCGGCGACAGCGACTCCTCAACGACGCGCCGGAACGCCGCGTAACCGGTGAAACCGAGTTTATTTAAAAACCGCCCAATGGTCGCTTTACTGACCGCCGCGTTGTTTGCGATATCGACAATGCCGTGGTAGGGAATTTCATTAAAATGGTCGCGGATATAGTTATCCAGGCGCTGTTCTGACTCGGTTAAAGCGGATAAATGTGCGGTGTTGGCTTTATATTCATCCAGCGTTAAGGGTGATTTAATCGGCATTTCATTGACCCCGAAGACTTATTTCTCTGTGAAATATCTCATAGTTAGAGAGATAAGTAAGTATTACGCTAATGCCATCAGCAGGGACGCTTCAGGTTATGGGATCGTGCGCACAATTTGCTGTGGGAAAATCATTTTCTCATTTTTTACGCCGCCCGCGAAATTTACTCTGTTGCCATCTAAAAACAACCCTCGACCAGAAGCGAAGCGCTCCGTATCTTACCCGGCTTCATACAAGGATATCATCCATGATCGCATTTATAATCGCCATTGTGATTACCATTATTGCTGCATGGTTAATCATTAAAAACGTTCAGCCCCAGACGGTTCTGCTGCTGGCCGGCCTGACGCTGCTGACCGTCACGGCGCTGTTTTATCCGCAACAGAGCATTCTTTACGGCCACGCAAAATCGACGGGCTCAATATGGCTCGATATTTTCGCTTTCGCCAAAGAGTCCCTGGCCACCCAGGTTGCGGGGATAGGGCTTATCATCATGGCGGCCGGGGGCTTTGCCAGCTACATGGATCATATTAAGGCGTCGAATGCGATGGTGAACGTTTGCATTCGTCCTTTACAGGTTATTAAAGCCCCGTACGTGATTCTGGCGCTGGGATATATTTGCGCTCAGCTACTGCACGTGGCGATCTCCAGCGCCGCCGGGCTGGCGATGCTGCTGCTGGTGACCTTTTTCCCGGTGCTGGTGCGTCTGGGAGTGAGCAAAGCGGCGGCGGCCTCGATGATCGGCCTGTGCGCGTTTATGGATTTAGGCCCGGCGGTTGGCACCGCTAACCTCGCGGCTAAGCATGCCGGTATGGAGGCGGCGGTCTATTTTGCCCACTACCAGATGCCGGTGGCGCTGGCCGTGATGCTGGCGGTCGCGGTGCTGATTTTCTTCACCGCGAAATATTACGATAAAAAAGAGGGACATTACCCAGGTGAAGCCTTGGTGGAGCAGGAGAGCGTCGGCGAAGCCGGGCCGCGGGCGCCGACGTTTTACGCCATTCTTCCGGTCTTTCCCGTCATACTGGTGCTGGTATTCAGCCCGTTAGTCATCACCTCGGTTAAGGTCGACGTGGTTACCGCGATGATCGTCGGGACGCTGCTGGCCTTCGTCTGCGAGCTGGCGGTGACGCGGGATTTTCGCGCCAGCTGTAAAGGCGTGCAGAGCTTTTTTAAAGGGATGGGGAGCATGTTTACCAGCATCGTTTCGCTGCTGGTGTGTGCCGATATTTATGCCCAGGGAATGCAAAAAATTGGCGCTATCGACTATTTACTCGATGCCGTACGCAACGCCGGTTTTGGTTTTGCCAGCATGACGCTGGTCATGACCGCCCTGGTCGGCGTGACCGCCGTGCTCACCGGCTCCGGCGTCGCGGCCTTCTTCTCCTTCTCCGGTATGGCTCCTTCTATTGCAAAGACCTTTGGTGAAAGCGCGGTAAAAATGATCCTGCCGATGCAGATGATGGCCGGCATGGGACGCTCTATCTCCCCGGTCGCCGGGATTATCATCGCCGTCAGTAAGGCCGGGGAGTGTTCGCCATTTGCTATCGTCCGCCGGACGTTAATTCCTGCAGTGGGCGGTATTATCGCCATGCTGGCGGCCAACTATGTCATGTTCTGAAAACGATATGGATCGCTTCACTCACCGGGACCCCGTTATGTTGAATGATATCAAAGACAAGCCACTTTATATTCCGTATGCCGGTTCGCTGCTGCTGGAGTCCCCTTTGCTGAATAAAGGCAGCGGTTTTACGCTGCCAGAGCGCGATAATTTTAATCTTCATGGTCTGATCCCCGCCGCGGTTGAAACGATTGAAGAGCAGGCCCGACGCGCCTGGCTGCAGTTTCAGAGCATCGATTCTGCTATTGCCCGACATATCTATTTGCGCAATATTCAGGATATTAACGAGACCCTCTTTTATCATCTGCTGGAGCGCCATTTAGCGGAAATGATGCCCATTATCTATACCCCGGTAGTGGGGCTTGCCTGCGAGCATTTTTCGGCCATGTATCGCCGCGCGCGCGGGCTTTTTATCAGCTGGGAAGATCGCTTTCGCATCGATGATATTCTGCATAATGCTTCCCGGCAGAATATCCGGGTGATTGTTGTTACCGACGGCGAACGTATTTTAGGGCTGGGCGATCAGGGAATGGGCGGAATGGGGATCCCGATCGGCAAGCTGTCGTTATATACGGTCTGCGGGGGGATTGCGCCTGAATATACGCTGCCCGTTTTTCTTGATGTTGGAACCAATAACCCCCGGCTGCTAAGCGATCCGCTTTATATGGGATGGCGGCATTCGCGCATTACCGGCGAGGAGTATTTTGAGTTTATCGATCTGTTTATCCGCGCCGTTAAGCATCGCTGGCCGGATGTCTTGTTGCAGTTTGAAGATTTTGCCCAACAGGCGGCGATGCCCCTGCTGGAGCGCTACCGCGATGAGTTGTGCTGTTTCAATGATGATATCCAGGGAACCGCCGCGGTAACGCTGGGAGCGCTGCTGGCGGCGAGCCGGGCAACCGGACGGCCGCTGCGCGAACAGACGGTGGTGTTTCTTGGCGCCGGGTCGGCAGGATGCGGGATTGCCGAACAGATCGTGACGCAGATGGTTGCCGAAGGTTTAAGCGATGCGCAGGCCCGGGCGCGGATCTATATGGTTGACCGCGCTGGCCTGCTCACGGAAGATCAGGCGGGTCTCCTCGCCTTCCAGGCACGCCTCGGCCAGCCGCGCAGCCGTCTGGGGGAGTGGGAGGGCAAGGACGGTAATTACGGCCTGCTGGAGGTGATTCGCCGCGCGCAGCCGACGGTTTTGATTGGCGTAAGCGGCCAGCCCGGTCTGTTCAACGAAGCTGTGATAACCGAGATGTATCGTCACTGCCGGCAGCCGATTATTATGCCGCTCTCGAACCCGGACTCCCGGGTCGAGGCGCGGCCGGAAGATATTCTGGCCTGGACCGACGGGCGGGCGATCGTTGCGACCGGCAGCCCTTTTAAGCCCGTGCAGCGGCAGGGGAAAAGCTACCCCGTTGCGCAATGCAATAACGTCTATATCTTTCCCGGCATCGGGCTTGGGGTGGCGATCGGCGAGGCCCGGAGGGTGACGGAAGGGATGCTGATGGCGGCAAGCCGAACGCTGGCGGAGCACTCTCCGCTGGCGCTTCACGGTACCGGACCGCTGCTGCCCGATATCTCGGATATTCAGTCGATGACTAAACATATTGCGATTCGCGTAGCGCAGGCGGCGCAGCAAGACGGCGTTGCCCCCGTGCTCTCAGAGGAGACGCTGCGGGCACGCATTGCGGACAGCTTCTGGCGTCCGGTTTATCGACAGTACCGGCGCACGCCGTTCTGAATCACCTGATTCTTCGCGAAGGGGAGGGCTGGCTCGCGGTCTGTCCAGCTGGCGATGCCAGCTGTCGAACCCTGGTCGAGGCTTCTTATCCCTCCCGGCGGGTGCAATAGGCGAAAAAAAAGCCCGTACTTGCGTACGAGCTCTTCTTCAAATATGGCGGTGAGGGAGGGGTTCGAACCCTCGATACGTTGCCGTATACACACTTTCCAGGCGTGCTCCTTCAGCCACTCGGACACCTCACCATATTGTCATTCCCGTTGTCGCTGGGAACGGGCGCTAATTTAGGGAAATACCTATCTCCCGTCAATCAACTTTTTTAAAAAAGCGCGCGTTTAGCCAAACTTCGCGCAACCTGCTGGCGAAACGCACGACAATCGTTTTTTTTGTCACCACTCTCTTTTTACCCGCCGGCCAGTCGAAATTTGCTATGCTGGCAAACCAATAGAAAACAACAAGTAAAATACGGCGCTAACGCAAACCTGCTGAAGACATTAGCTATCAGGAGTCACAATGGAGATTATCTTTTACCACCCGACGTTTGATATCCCGTACTGGATTGCCGAGCTGGAAAAACAGCTCCCCGGTTCGCGCGTACGCGAGTGGAAGCCTGGCGACGATCGGCCCGCCGACTATGCGCTGGTCTGGCACCCGCCGGTGGAAATGCTCCAGGGCCGCGACCTAAAGGCCGTCTTTGCGCTCGGCGCGGGGGTGGATTCGATCCTCAGCAAACTGCGCGAACATCCGCAGATGCTGCCGCTCTCGATTCCGCTGTTCCGCCTGGAAGATACCGGCATGGGGCTGCAGATGCAGGAGTATGCGGTCAGCCAGGTGCTGCACTGGTTCCGCCGGTTTGACGATTATCAGGCGCTGAAGCAGCAGGCGCGCTGGCAGCCGCTCGATGAATACCGGCGCGAAGATTTTTCCATCGGCATCATGGGGGCCGGCGTGCTCGGCGCGAAGGTGGCGCAAGGGCTGCAGGCATGGGGCTTCCCGCTGCGCAGCTGGAGCCGCAGCCGCAAGGCGTGGCCGCAGGTGCAAAGCTTTGCCGGGGCCGATGAGCTGAATGAATTCCTGCGCGAAACCCGGGTCCTGATCAACCTGCTGCCCAACACGGCGGAGACCGTCGGCATTATTAATCAGCAGCTGCTGGCGCAGCTTCCGGACGGCAGCTATGTTCTCAACCTGGCGCGCGGCGTCCATGTCGTTGAAGACGACCTGCTGGCGGCGCTGGAAAGCGGTAAACTTAAAGGCGCCATGCTCGATGTCTTCAGCCGCGAGCCGCTCCCGGCGGCAAGCCCGCTGTGGGCGCATCCGCGAGTGGCAATGACGCCGCATATCGCCGCGGTGACGCGGCCGCAGGAAGCGATTGCCTATATAGCCGGTACGATTAGCCAGCTCGAACGAGGGGAAACGGTCAGCGGGCAGGTCGATCGCCAGCGCGGTTATTAAAAGAGAACCCCGCTGCGGCGGGGTTTTGCTAATCATACGTCCTGATTCCTGCTATTCTTGCCACAAACAGAGAAGGAGATTGTGATGTATCCTGTTGACCTGCACATGCATACCGTCGCCAGTACCCACGCCTACAGCACCCTGCACGATTACATTGCCGAAGCAAAGCGCAAGGGGATCAAACTCTTTGCGATCACCGATCATGGCCCGGATATGGCCGATGCGCCGCACTACTGGCACTTCGTCAATATGCGCATCTGGCCGCGGCTGGTGGACGGCGTTGGCATTCTGCGCGGTATTGAAGCCAACATTAAAAATATTCACGGTGAAATTGACTGCTCCGGTCCGATGCTCACCTCCCTGGACCTGTTCATTGCGGGCTTCCATGAGCCGGTCTTTCCACCGCAGGACAAAGCAACCCATACCGAGGCGATGATCGCCGCGATGGCGAGCGGCGCGGTGCACATTATCAGCCACCCGGGCAACCCTAAATTCCCGGTCGATATCCCGGCCATCGCCGAAGCGGCGGCAAAATACCAGGTGGCGTTGGAGATCAACAACTCCTCATTTATCTCCTCACGCGTAGGCAGCGAAGATAACTGCCGGGCCATCGCCGCCGCGGTGCGCGATGCCGGAGGCTGGGTGGCCCTCGGCTCTGATTCGCATACTGCCTTTACGCTGGGCGAATTCAGGGAGTGTCGCAAGATCCTCGATGAGGTGAATTTCCCCGAGGAGAGGATCCTTAACGTTTCTCCGCGCCGGCTGCTGAACTTCCTTGAATCTCGCGGGATGCCGGCGATTGCTGAATTTGCCGATCTTTAATTTGTCTAACTGGAATAACTGAATGAACGAGTTTTCAATCCTCTGCCGCGTGCTGGGCTCCCTGTACTATCGTCAGCCGCAGGACCCGCTGCTGGTGCCGCTGTTTACCCTTATTCGTGAAGGCAAGCTGGCGGCAAGCTGGCCGCTGGAGCAGGATGAGCAGCTGGAGCGCCTGCAAAAAAGCTGCGACGTGCAGCCGCTGGCCGCCGATTACAACGCGCTGTTTGTCGGCGAAGAGTGCGGCGTCCCGCCGTACCGTAGCGCCTGGGTTGAGGGCGCTACGGAGGCCGAAGTTCGCGGCTTTCTGAGCGAGCACGGGATCCCAACCGGGGAGGGGCGAGCCGACCATATTGGTTCCCTGCTGCTGGCCGCTTCGTGGCTTGAGGATCATGCGACGGAAGATGAAAGCGAGACTCTGGAAACGCTGTTTGCCGACTATATTCTGCCGTGGTGCGGGATCTTCCTCGGCAAGGTCGAGGCCCATGCGGTGACGCCTTTCTGGCGGACAATGGCGCCGCTGACGCGCGAGGCGCTCTCCGCCATGTGGGATGAGCTGCAGGAAGAGAATGAAGAATAAATGTGATTAATATCACATTTTAAATGCAACAAAGAGAATGCTATTTCAGATAGTGTGCTCATGATCGCATTTGAAGGGTGCGTATCTGCTATGATACGCGCCATGAACATACTTCTCGCAATTGCAATAACGACGGGCATTCTCTCCGGGATCTGGGGATGGGTGGCGGTCGCGCTCGGCCTGCTGAGCTGGGCTGGCTTTCTCGGCTGCACGGCCTATTTTGCCTGCCCGCAGGGCGGCCTGAAAGGGCTGCTGATCTCTACATGTACGGTGATGAGCGGCGTGATATGGGCCCAGGCGATCGTCTACGGCAGCGCGCTGGCGCCGCATCTGGAAATCCTCGGCTATATGATAACCGGAATCGTGGCGTTTCTGATGTGCATTCAGGCGCGTCAGGTGCTGCTCTCCTTCGTGCCCGGAACCTTTATCGGCGCCTGCGCAACCTTTGCCGGCGGCGACGACTGGCGTCTGATTGTGCCTTCTCTGGCGCTGGGGCTGGTTTTTGGCTATGCGATGAAAAACAGCGGACTCTGGCTGGCAGCGCGGGCGGAAAAGAGTAAATCGTTGGCCCACGAAACCCCCGACGAAGCCTGAGCGGCGCTATCCCACCTAAAACAGGACCTCTGGTCCTGTTTTGCTTTTCTGTCAATCACCTTTTCCTGCTTGCGCGGCGCTCCCTGGCGCCACGGCGGGCGTAACTCTCCCCCGGGCTGTACTCTCGAAGCCATTTTATTCGATGGTTAATCATATTGTTACGCCCGGGCCCAGGCGAAAAATTAAACGGATTGCCGGTCGGCAGCCCGCAAAAGGGAGCCTGCGCGAGGAAAACAGCAGGCCAGGGCAATTAAAGTATATTAATCCGCAACATACCCTTGCTATTCTGGCAACCGAACATCGCGCATTGCCGGGCCTCGGGCTTTCGTCCTCGGGGCCGTCATGCGATATTACCGCTAAGCTTTACTTAAGACGTTTGCCGACAGGAGGCGAAATGGCTGTTAAACCTGAGGTTATTCTCGGAGACATCACAACGCTGGCAGTCGATGCTATCGTCAACGCTGCTAACCCTTCACTGCTCGGCGGCGGCGGGGTCGATGGCGCTATTCATCGGGCCGCCGGGCCGGAGCTGCTGGCCGCGTGCAAAATAGTGCGTCAGCAGCAGGGCGAGTGCGCTCCCGGTCATGCGGTGATCACCACCGCCGGCCAGCTCCCGGCCAGCGCGGTTATTCACGCCGTTGGGCCGATCTGGCACGGCGGCGATCGCCAGGAGGCTGAACTGCTGGCCGATGCCTATAAAAACAGCCTGCAGCTGGCGGCGGCGAATAGCTACCGCTCTATTGCTTTCCCGGCAATCAGCACTGGCGTGTACGGTTACCCTAAGCAGGCTGCGGCGGAGATAGCCGTGCGGACGGTGAACGCCTTTCTCACCCGCTACAATCCGCTGGAACGCGTCTGCTTTGTCTGTTTTGATGCCGAAACGGCTGAGATTTATCACCGCCTGCTGCAGGCACAATAGGCGCAGCGCAGCCGACGCTGCTGGCCAGGCAGGCGTCGGCAATTATCAATGAAGGAGATCTGTTGGTGGCTGAGGGAAAGGTAGCGCAAAAGCAGCTCGTTCGTCGGGCGGAGATTGTTTCTGCGGCGCAAGCATGTTTTGCCGCAAAAGGGCTCCACGGCGCGTCCGTTGCCGATATTGCCCGCGAGGCCGGGCTTAGCGTAGGGCAGCTGTACCGTATTTTTGCCAGCAAAGAGGAGATTATCGAGGCGATAGTCAGCGAAATTGTTCACGCCAGGGTGGAGGAGATGATTCGCGGCAATCACGACCTCGAGCGGATGGCATCGCTGCTGGCTGGCGTCATACCGCCGTCGGCCGCTACGATAACCGACAATTATCTGCTGATGGAGATTAACGCCGAAGCCTCGAGAAACCCGCGCCTGCGCGAAATTTTACAGCAGGCCGACCGGCGCCTGAAAGAGGAGGGCGGGCGTCTTACCCGTCACTCTCATCCCGAGATGTCGGCGGAGCAGATCGATGCTGCCAGTGAACTGATTGCGGTATTAACCGAGGGCGCGGCGTATCGCCGTGAGCTGACCACCGCAGCGGAGGCCAATAAGCCGGCGATGGCCGCGCTCTATCGCGACCTGTTCCAGCTTCTGTTTGACAAAAAATAATCTTCGCTGGCCTGCACCGGGGCCGCGCGCCTGGCGCAGCCCCGGAGTGGCTATCCGTTGGCCGAAACCTGCGGCTTCGGCGTTTTAGTCTGGAATTTCCCCGAAAAGAGGAAGCGCAGCAGCGGGATCCGCAGATGAATTTCGTAGAGGATCACCGCAATGCCGACCACAAAAATCAGCCCGGCAATAAACCCTAAGGTGTTCGATTGGATGGCCGGAGCAATCCACGCGCCGTACAGCAGGGTGAGCGGGTGGTGCACCAGATAGATAAACAGCGAGGCATTCACAAAATAGGTCACCCGTGCCGACTGGAAGTTCAGCAGGCGGTGCCCAAGGGAAAACACCACGTTAACCATCCACAGTCCGAGCACCATGGTAATGACGTACTCGGTTTCAAACATCCACGCGTCACCGGAGCCGTACTGTTGGTTCAGGCGGTAGGCGATAAAGCCCAGCAGGGCCCCGACGTAGCACCACGGCGACGGCCGGGTGAACAGCGCTTTCAGGCGCGGGTTGATAAAGGTTTGCGCGCCGAGGATAAAGAACGGCAGGTAGAACAGGGTCTGCATGACGATAAAGTTAAACAGGCCGTTGCTGAGAATTGGCGGGTAGAGAATGAACAGCGTGCGGCGGATCAGCGCGTAGAGCACGCCGAGCGCGAGGAAAATCATCGACAGCTGAGACAATGTGACGGTGTCACCAAAACTCGGGCCGCCTTCCGTGCGGCGCCCGGTGAGCCATTTGAACAGCACCACCCCGAGGGTAGTCAGAACGACCAGCACCAGTAAAAACCACAGATGCGAGATCAGCTCCCAGGCGAGGGTGTTGAATTTGTCGTACCCTGAGAGCGCGTGCCAGCTGTCGGCTTTACCGTTGACGTACTGCAGCATAATAAACTGCGGCAGGGTCAGCAGCGGAATGGCGGTTAACAGGGGGATGCCCACGCGCTCGACCCGCACTTTCCACCATTTTTTTAGCGGATAGCGAAGAAAAAGCATGTAGGAGAAGTAGCCGGAGATGACAAAGAAAACCTGCATGCGAAATGCATGAATAAAATCGTTGAACAGCGTCAGCCACCACGAAGGTTCGGCGCTATTAACATGCCAGCTGTGGCTGGAATAGATAAGCGATATGTGAAAGGGTATCCCCAGAAGCATTAACCATGCGCGGATGCTATCGAAGAAATATTCACGTTCTACTGGCGCATTATTCATACAGTTTCACTACTTTCTCAGACAATTCGTCTTATCACTCAAGGTGATAACGTTTAAATTCTCAGCAACCCTACATCAACTCTGGGTACCTGTCTCCAGGATAAGCACGCAAAGTGCAAAAGTGACAGAGAACTGTCCATTACCTGTACTGCTAAGCTGAACAATGCAGGGATTATGTTGTCGGATTGCCTGAATTTCCATTAAAATAGATCGGATCGATTTAAGCACACAAAGGGGGAAGTGCTTACTTATATGAAACATAAACCACAGATGATGAAAATGCGCTGGTTAAGCGCAGCCGTAATGTTGTCCCTGTGTACTTCATCTGCATGGGCGTTTAGCATTGATGACGTTGCAAAAGAGGCAAAATCGTTAGCCGGGAAGGGCTATGAAGCGCCGAAGAGCAACCTGCCCTCCGTTTTCCGTGACATGAAATACGCGGACTACCAGCAAATCCAGTTTAATCACGATAAAGCATACTGGAACAACCAGAAGACCCCGTTCAAACTTGAATTTTATCATCAGGGCATGTACTTCGACACGCCGGTCACGATCAACGAAGTGACTGCAAGTAGCGTGCACAAGATCAAATATAACCCGGACTACTTCAATTTTGGCAGCGTCCAGCATGACAAAGACACGGTCAAAGACCTTGGCTTTGCCGGGTTTAAAGTGCTGTACCCGATCAACAGCAAAGATAAGAATGACGAAATTGTCAGCATGCTCGGAGCCAGCTATTTCCGCGTACTGGGCCAGGGCCAGGTTTACGGGCTCTCCGCTCGCGGCCTTGCTATCGATACCGCACTGCCTTCAGGCGAAGAGTTCCCGCGTTTTCGCGAGTTCTGGATCGAGCGTCCAAAAGCGACCGACAAGCGTCTGACGATTTATGCTCTGCTCGATTCCCCGCGCGCAACCGGAGCGTATCGTTTTGTCATTATGCCGGGTCGCGATACCGTGGTTGACGTGCAGTCCAAGGTTTACCTGCGTGACAAGGTCGGTAAGCTGGGCGTTGCACCGCTGACCAGCATGTTCCTGTTTGGGCCGAATCAGCCCTCTCCGGCGACAAACTACCGTCCGGCGCTGCACGACTCTAACGGTCTCTCTATTCTCGCCGGCAACGGGGAGTGGATCTGGCGTCCGCTGAACAATCCGAAGCATCTGGCCGTCAGCAGCTACGCGATGGAAAATCCGCAAGGCTTTGGTCTGCTGCAGCGCGGGCGTCAGTTCTCTCGCTTTGAAGATCTCGACGACCGCTACGATCTGCGCCCGAGCGCATGGATCACGCCGAAAGGCGACTGGGGTAAAGGTAAAATCGAACTGGTTGAGATTCCAACCAACGATGAAACTAACGATAACATCGTGACCTACTGGACGCCGGATCAGCTGCCGGAGCCGGGTAAAGAGATGAACTTCAAATACTCTATTACCTTCAGCCGCGATGAAGACAAGCTGCACGCGCCGGATAACGCCTACGTGATGCAGACCCGTCGTTCCACCGGCGATGTGAAGCAGTCGAACCTGATTCGTCAGCCGGATGGCACTATCGCCTTCATCGTGGATTTCACCGGCGCTGAGATGAAAAAACTGCCGTCAGATACGCCGGTAACGGCACAGGCGAGCATTGGCGATAACGCGGAGATCGTTGAGAACGCGGTGCGTTATAACCCGATCACCAAGGGCTGGCGTATGATTCTGCGCGTGAAAGTGAAAGATCCGAAGAAAACTACGGAAATGCGCGCTGCGCTGGTCAATGCCGACCAGACGCTGAGTGAAACCTGGAGCTATCAGCTGCCTGCTAATGAATAACATAACCAAGTACATTGACGCCTTACCGCTGTCGGGTGCAGAGAAGTCTGCACTTCCTGATACCAGCCTGAAGGCGGTACATGAAGCGCTGGACGCCGATCGTCACGATTTTCCCCGCGAAGACGATTCCCCTCTGGGGTCGGTGAAAGCGCGGCTGGAGCATAGCTGGCCGGACGCGCTGGCGGGCGATCAGCTCATCAAAGATGATGAAGGTCGCACCCAGCTGCACGCCATGCCGAAGGCGAAGCGCTCCTCTATGTTCCCGGATCCGTGGCGGACCAACCCGGTCGGCCGCTTCTGGGATCGGCTGCGTGGACGCGATGTCACCCCGCGCTATCTTTCTCGTCTGACCAAAGAAGAGCAGGAAAACGAACAGAAATGGCGTACCGCCGGTACCATCCGTCGCTACACGCTGCTGCTGTTAACGCTGGCGCAGACCGTCGTTGCGACCTGGTACATGAAAACCATTCTGCCGTATCAGGGCTGGGCGTTAATCAACCCCGCCGACATGGTTGGGCAGAACCTGTGGGTTTCATTTATGCAGCTGCTGCCGTATATGCTGCAAACCGGCATTCTGATCCTCTTTGCGGTCCTCTTCTGCTGGGTATCAGCGGGGTTCTGGACGGCGCTGATGGGCTTCCTGCAGCTGCTGATGGGGCGCGATAAGTACAGTATTTCCGCCTCCACCGTCGGCGATGAGCCGCTGAATCCGGCGCATCGGACGGCGCTTATCATGCCTATCTGCAACGAGGACGTCGATCGCGTATTCGCCGGTCTGCGCGCCACCTGGGAATCGGTGAAGGCGACGGGCCAGCAGCAGCACTTCGACGTCTACATCCTCAGCGACAGCTACAACCCGGATATCTGCGTAGCGGAGCAAAAGGCGTGGATGGAGCTGATTGCTGAAGTCCAGGGGGAAGGGCAGATTTTCTATCGCCGTCGCCGCCGTCGCGTGAAGCGTAAAAGCGGCAACATCGATGACTTCTGCCGTCGCTGGGGCAGCCAGTATAGCTACATGGTGGTGCTGGACGCCGACTCGGTGATGTCCGGCGAGTGCCTGACCGGCCTGGTGCGCCTGATGGAAGCGAACCCGAACGCCGGGATCATCCAGTCCTCGCCGCGCGCCTCCGGGATGGACACCCTCTACGCCCGCTGCCAGCAGTTCGCGACCCGCGTATACGGCCCGCTGTTTACCGCCGGTCTGCACTTCTGGCAGCTTGGCGAGTCGCACTACTGGGGTCATAACGCCATTATCCGCGTAAAACCGTTCATTGAGCACTGCGCGCTGGCGCCGCTGCCGGGTGAAGGCTCCTTCGCCGGATCGATTCTGTCGCACGACTTCGTGGAAGCCGCGCTGATGCGTCGCGCAGGCTGGGGCGTGTGGATTGCCTATGACCTGCCGGGCTCCTATGAGGAGCTGCCGCCGAACCTGCTGGATGAGCTGAAGCGTGACCGTCGCTGGTGCCACGGTAACCTGATGAACTTCCGCCTGTTCCTGGTTAAAGGTATGCACCCGGTGCACCGGGCGGTGTTCCTGACCGGCGTCATGTCCTATCTCTCCGCGCCGCTGTGGTTTATGTTCCTCGCCCTGTCGACCGCTCTGCAGGTAGTGCACGCGCTCACCGAGCCGCAGTACTTCCTGCAGCCGCGTCAGCTGTTCCCGGTCTGGCCGCAGTGGCGTCCGGAGCTGGCGATAGCCCTGTTTGCCTCAACCATGGTGCTGCTGTTCCTGCCGAAGCTGCTGAGCATCATTCTGGTGTGGTGCAAAGGGTCGAAAGAGTACGGCGGGTTTATCCGCGTGACCCTCTCTCTGCTGCTGGAGGTGCTGTTCTCCGTGCTGCTGGCGCCGGTACGTATGCTGTTCCACACCGTATTTGTGGTCAGCGCGTTCCTCGGCTGGGAAGTGGTCTGGAACTCGCCGCAGCGTGATGACGACTCCACCCCGTGGGGCGAAGCGTTTATGCGCCACGGTTCACAGCTGCTGCTGGGTCTGGTTTGGGCCGTCGGCATGGCGTGGCTGGATCTGCGCTTCCTGTTCTGGCTGGCACCGATCGTCTTCTCGCTGATTCTGTCGCCGTTTGTGTCGGTGATCTCCAGCCGGGCGACCATTGGTCTGCGTACCAAACGCTGGAAGCTGTTCCTGATCCCGGAAGAGTACTCCCCGCCGCAGGTGCTGAAGGATACCGACGCCTACCTGACCCTGAACCGTCAGCGTTCGCTGGATGATGGCTTTATGCACGCCGTGTTTAACCCGTCGTTTAACGCGCTGGCAACGGCAATGGCTACCGCTCGTCACCGCCACGGTCGGATCCTCGATATCGCCCGTGAACGTCACGTTGAGCAGGCGCTGAACGAGACGCCGGATAAACTTAACCGCGACCGTCGTCTGGTGCTGTTAAGCGACCCGGTGACCCTGTCGCGCCTGCACTATCGGGTATGGGCCGCGCCGGAGAAATACTCTTCGTGGGTGGATGCCTATGGCAAGCTAGCGCTGAATCCGCTGGCGTTAAAAACGAAGTAAGCCGCACGTTAAGAAAAATACCGGCAATTTTGCCGGTATTTTTTTCTCCAGGAATTGAGGTTACAGATGAGAATTTTGCTGGTCATCGTCATGACCATGGTACTCAGCGGCTGTGGCAGCATTATTAGCCGCACGGTGCCGGGGCAGGGGCACGGCAATCAGTATTATCCCGGCGTCCAGTGGGACGTTCGCGACTCGCCGTGGCGCTATATCACCATCCTCGACCTGCCTTTTTCGCTGGTGTTCGACACGCTGCTGCTGCCGCTTGATGCGAGCCACGGCCCCTACAATTAGCTAGCGTTCGTCCCACTCATCGGCCGCCGTCTGACCCTCTTCCGTATCCAGAGAGGGTTCAAGCTGAAACTCACCCTCGTCCCATTCATGGAGCGTATTCTCTTCCAGCCACTCCTGACGTAGCTCTATCTCGTCGTAGTCGCCGTCAAAAACGCTCTGCGCCGCTTCGCCGCTGAGCATCGGCAGGCACTCGCCTTCCCCCTCATCGTCGGCAAAGAACTCGGCCTGCCAGGCGATATCGCCATCCTGCAAGACGTACTTCTGGATATTCAGCTGCTCGACGCTGGCGCTCTCCTCGACGCTATCCGGATTATTGGCCAGGTACTCTTCGCGGGCCGCATCGATAGCTTCTTCGAGCGTGGCATAGAAAACGGAATCCTTTGGCATGGCTAACCCCCTAAGAAGAATGAGAAATGGACACGATCCAATCTATAGAAGGCGGCGGGCGATGCGTCAAGGGCAAGGACGCTTTGTGGACTTAATTTACCGAACGATCGCCGGAGCCCCGGCCGCCAGAGGGTTCGCTGCTTCGCGGCTGACGTAAGGTGATGGTCGAGTAGATAGCGTTGAACAGCACCACGCAGGCGGTAACCAAAAAGACCGCCCGGAAGCCATAGTTGGCGGAGACGGAGGCGCCGATGAGCGGGCCGGTGACGTTGCCAATATCGCGAAACGACTGGTTATAGCTGAAGATGCGGCCGGCGATCTGGCTGGTGGAGTTGTACACCAGCAGCGTTTGTACCGCCGGCAGCAGCGCGCCGTCGGCGGCGCCGAGCAGGAAACGCAAAATGCCCAGCTGCAGCGGGGTCTGGACGAATGACATCGGAATAAGCAGCAGAACGGAGAGGATCAGCGCCACGATGAGGATTTTTTCCGGCCCGATCCGATCCCCCAGCCGGCCGAGACGCGGGGCGCTGATCAGGGCAGCAACGCCGGGCACGGAGGCGATCATTCCGCTGATAAACGCAATATTGCCGATGTCTCCGCTCAGATCCCGCACGTACAGCGTCAGGATCGGCGCAATCGACCCGGTCGCGACCTGGATAATCAGGGTGGTGACGAACAGGCTGAGCACCAGTTTTGGGTTTTTCAGGGAGGAGAAGACGTCTTTGGCGCTAAGCATCTCTTTTTTCGCCACCGGCACAAACTGCTCGCGAATAAAGAACAGCGTCAGGAGGAAACAGATAAACAGGACGCTGGCGGTGAGAAAGAAGACGGGGCGCAGGCCCCACAGGTCAGCGAGAAAACCGCCGGCCAGCGGGCCAAGCAGGGCGCCGCTGACCGCCCCGGTGGAGAGCGTACCCAGCGCCCATCCGCTCTTCTGGCGTGGAATTTGGGTGGCGATAAGGGCGTTGGCGTTCGGGATGAACCCGCCTAGCAGTCCCAGCAGCGCGCGCAGCAGCAGAAATTGCCAGATATTTTGCGCCAGCCCCATCAGCACCATGACGATAGCCATGCCGAGCGCGGAACGGAGCAGCATGATTTTGCGACCTTTTCGGTCGGCCAGGCCGCCCCAGAACGGTGAGGCGACGGCGGAAAAAAGAAAGGTAATGCTGAAGACCAGACCCGACCACATATTGAGGGCACCGTGGCCCGTTACGCCGAGCTGTTCAACGTAAAGCGGAAGGAACGGCATCACGAGGCTGAACGCCGCGCCGGTTAAAAAACAGCCGAACCAGGTGACGGTAAGATTACGTTTCCAGTTAACAGGTAGATCGGCAGACGACATAGGATCCCACTGGCCTGCGCCGCAGGTCAAAAGTTGAAAATATGAGCCTGCTAATTATGCGCCTGAGAAAGGATTGCTGCAACGGAGGAGCGCTTTTAATGCTAAGGTCGTAGCCCCCTAACGGGGGCTTTGGGCGTAATAACGGCGGCTATTCGTAGCGCGAAGGAACGCCGGGCGGGCGCGACTTGAAGCGGCGATGCATCCACATATACTGCTCCGGCGCCATTAGAATGCACTTCTCGACGATGTGGTTCATCCACAGGGCGGTCGTCTGCGGGTCGTCCAGCGGCGGATCGCACTCCGGAGGCAAAATAATCAGCTCATAGCCTTTACCGTCGGGCTTACGCCGCGGCACGAAGGGAACAATGCAGGCTTTCGACATTTTTGCCAGCATCCAGGTGCCGGACGTAGTGGCGGCCTGTTCGACGGCAAAAAACGGTACAAATACGCTGGAGGCCGGGCCGTAGTCGTGATCCGGCGCGTACCAGATAACATCGCCTTTTTTCAGCGCCCGCACCATGCCCTTCAGGTCCTTACGGTCGATCATATCCTTGTTGGAGCGCAGTCGTCCCCACGTCTGCAGCCAGTCGATAACCGGATTATCATTCGGGCGATAGACGCCAATACCCGGCTCATTCATCCCGAACATGCGGGCGCCCATTTCGAGTGTGAGGAAGTGGATACCGATCAGCAGAATGCCGCGTTTTTGCGCCTGTACGGCCCTGATATGTTCGACGCCGATAGAATCGGTCCAGCGCGCAATGCGGTGCGCAGGCCAGAACCAGGCCATGCCGGTTTCCATCAGGCCCATGCCAACGGATTCAAAATTTTGTTTTATCAGCTGATGACGTTCCTGCTCGCTCTTCTCGGGAAAGCAGAGCTCCAGGTTACGGTAGGCAATTTTTGCGCGCCGGGTCATCAGGCGCATCGCGAGTCGACCCAGGGCGGTACCCAGGCGATAAATCAGCGGATAGGGGAGCTGGACAACGAGCCACAGCAGGCCGATTCCTGGCCAAAGTAGCCAATAGCGCGGATGCAGCAACGCCACGGAAAATTTAGGTAAATGGGTCATCTCATACCTGTTTAATTAAGCAACGCGTTCTATTATCGCATTTTTTTATGGTTCAGCCAAAACCAGCGGCCAGGTTGGCATTTATTGTTAAATCATAGCTAAGGTTGCTATAAAAAATGTAGCGTGAAATGTATGGATGTAAATTAATGCCTTTTACTATATGATGCCGGCCGTTTGTTTTACTCATTTCTATGTCGAGCAGGTACACCATGCCAGTGTTACATAACCGCATTTCAAATGAGACGTTAAAAGCGCAGATGTTGGCCGAGAGCGAGCCGCGCACGACGATCTCTTTCTATAAGTACTTCACCATCGTTGACCCAAAAGCGACGCGCGACGCCCTGTGGATTGCGCTGACTAAGCTGAACGTGTTTGGCCGTATTTATCTGGCCCACGAAGGGATCAATGCGCAAATCAGCGTCCCGCAAAGCCGCGTAGAGGCCCTGCGCGAATATCTGTACGCCTTCAACCCGGCGCTGGAAGGGCTGCGCATGAACGTCGCCCTCGACGACGACGGGAAATCGTTCTGGGTGCTGCGCCTGAAGGTACGTGACCGAATTGTTGCCGACGGTATCGATGATGAGACCTTTGATGCCTCTGACGTCGGTGACTACCTGAAGGCTGCGGAAGTGAACGCGATGCTGGACGATCCCGACGCGGTCTTTATCGATATGCGTAACCATTACGAGTACGAAGTGGGGCATTTCGAGCAGGCGCTGGAAATTCCCGCCGACACCTTCCGCGATCAGCTGCCGAAGGCGGTTGAGATGATGCAGGAGCATAAAGATAAAAAAATCGTTATGTACTGTACCGGCGGCATCCGCTGCGAAAAAGCCAGCGCGTGGATGAAACACAACGGCTTCAGCAAGGTCTGGCACATTGAAGGCGGCATCATTGAGTACGCGCGTCGCGCGCGCGAGCAGGGTTTGCCGGTGCGTTTTATCGGTAAAAACTTTGTTTTTGATGAGCGCATGGGCGAGCGTATTTCTGACGACATCATCGCGCACTGCCATCAGTGCGGTGAGCCCTGCGATAGCCACACCAACTGCCTGAACGACGGCTGCCATCTGCTGTTTATTCAGTGTCAGAGCTGCGCGGAGAAGTTTGCCGGATGCTGCAGTGAATCCTGTATGGAAGAGCATAAGCTGCCGGAAGAGGAGCAGCGTCAGCTGCGGGCCGGGCGTGAGAACGGGAATAAGATCTTCAATAAATCCCGCGGGCGTCTGAATACCAAGCTGGGGATCCCGGATCCTGAGACGTCAGAAAAACCATAGCCAGACGAGGTCAATGATGGCCAGCAGCAGCCACAGAGCGAGATAGATCATAAAGTGCTCGCGGACGTTGTTGATCAGTAAGTCATACAGGCGACGCATAGGATCTCTCAGTGATAAACGGCCTCCGATGAGGCCGTTTTTTTATCGGTGCGGTGGCGGCACCGCGGGCGGGCTATTATTGCTGAAAGCGGGCCAGCGAGAAGGGGGTCAGATCAAAGGCTGACGATTCTCCGCGGGCAAACTGGACGGCGATTTCGCCCAAAACCGGCGCAAACTTAAAGCCATGACCGCTCAATCCACTGATGAGCAGGGTTTGCGGATGACCGGGGAGAGTATCGATAATGAAATCCTCATCCGGCGTATTGTCATAGGTGCAGGATGCGCCGTGCAGGCAGCCGCCGATGCCGGGCAGGACGTTGCGCAGGAAACTGAACGATTCCGAACCGTCCGTCGCCACGCTGCCAAACGGCGTGCGCTCATGTGCACTGGAAATAAGCTGCCCGCCGTTGTGTTTGCCTATCTTGAGTTCATTATCTTCCGCCGGGAAGCCGTAGAACTGGTCGCCGTTGGGCAGCTCGCCGGTAAACGCCGGGAAGTTATTTTTGCTGCTGTAGCGGCCATCGGCCTGGAACCAGGCAAAGATTTTGCGCACCGGCTGAACCGGCAGCTCCGGCAGCAGGCGCGTCACCCAGGTACCGGCGCTGATCAGCAGTTTTTTAGCGCTGTACTGACCGTCGGCGGTGTCGATAGTGACGCCGTCCTGGTGATGTTCGATAGCGGTGACCGGACAGTTGAACAGCTGCGCGCAGCCCGCTTCACGGGCCAGGCGAATCCAGGTTTCAATCGCCAGCTCGCTGCGCAGGACGCCTGATGCCGGCTCAAAAACCCCGCGATAGCCCTCAGGCACGCGAATCTCCGGCCAGCGGGCCATAATAGCCTGGGCGTCCATCTCTTCAACGTTGAGCTCAAATTCACGAGCGCTGTTCATGACGTTGGTGAGAAACGCAGACTCCGCCGGGCCAAGATTGATAACCCCGGTACGCTCAAAAACGGCTTCACCGCTGAGGGTCGCCAGTTCATCCCACAGCTGCTGCGCCCGCAGCACCAGAGGGACATATTTTTCACCTTCACCATAGGCGTGGCGGATAAGACGCGTATTGCCGTGATGACTGCCTTCCTGATGCGGAGGCTGGTGGGCGTCGACCATCAGAACGTTGAGTCCTGCGCGACGAGCGTAATAGCCTGCGGCGGCGCCGGTTGAGCCGCTGCCGATAATGATGAGGTCGTATTGCATGGTATGTTCCGGGTTTTTGCTTTATTAGCAGGGTAATTAACAACCCGCACTTATTCAAGCCCGAAAATAAATCAGGCACCAATCGGTGCCCGTTTAGTTAGAGTATATGGATGACAGCAGAATCACTAATGTCTGCGGTACTCATTGACCTGGTATTCACCTGCTTCAATCTTCGCAATGCCGGCTTCAAGAATAGAAATAAATTGACGTGCGACGTCCGTCGTCAGCCATAAAGTCTGGCCAATTTCAGCTTCATTACTGCTTTCATGAGTGGGGTTCTGGTAGTGCAGGCGCAACATCAGCGCGTCGTAGCTGTCTACGGTGCTGATGTCCCATCCGACGAGGGGATGGGTCTGGATGACTTCATTATTCTTTTCCATCATAACCCCTTATTCATATGTTAAAAGACAACAATTCTCGAGGTTTAATGCATATTTTTTGAAGCAAGTTAATTATATCAGGAGTTAAGAATAAACTCGAGAAATTAACGCGCGTGGGGCGAGCTTTTCTCTTTTTGCCGCTTTTTTGCGCAAATTTTGTCCCGCTGTACGTTATTTTGTAAGGAAATAATCAGGAAATTAAAGAAAAGTCTGAGTATTCAGGAAGAGGGAATAAAAAAGCCGGGGCGACCCGGCAAAAGAAGCACAATGAGGGAGCAAATTAATTTGCTGTACCGGTCAGACTTCGAGCGCATGAGCATGGAACAGGCAAAAACCTCGATGAACGACCTGAGTTTTTTGCGCCGCCGCCTGCATGCAACCCGAATGACTCAGGGTACGTCGTGGATAAACCAGTCATCAGCGCTTTCCCAGGTTTCTTGCAGGATTTCGCTTATCCGGTCTTTATCTTCTTTGAGGCCACCAATAACGGAAAGATTGTTAGCGGTGGCGAAGCGTACGGTTACCTGGCTTGGTTTGGCCGGGAACTGCTGATCGATACGTCGGGAGAGTTCATTATTCAGCGCTTCTAAAGCGCCGCTCGGTAAGGCGGTAGTTTTGGCGATAGACACTTCGATGCGCATGATAGCCCCCTGTGTAATATACTGTTTATTTATACAGTATCATTTGCATATTTACAACAGAGGGCAGCATTTTATTTTTTCATCGTCCAGCGCACGGTTTCACCGGCCAGGAAGGGGACCAGCGTGTCGCCAGGCAGCGCGATGCTCTCTGCCACAACGCTCTCTTCGCGCACCAGCTCAACAAAGGTCTCGTTGACCGGCAGGCCGTAGAAGCGCGGGCCGTTAAGCGAGCAAAACGCCTCGAAGTGCTGCAGCGCATTCATCTCTTCAAACACCGTTGCGTAGCTGCCCAGCGCGGTCGGCGCATTAAAGCAGCCGGCGCAGCCGCAGCTGGCTTCCTTACGATGACGGGCGTGCGGCGCGGAGTCGGTGCCGAGAAACGCGCGCGTAAAGCCGCTGGCGACCAGCTCGCGCAGCGCCTGCTGGTGAATATTGCGTTTGAGGATCGGCAGGCAGTACAGGTGCGGACGAATACCGCCGACCAGCATGTGGTTACGGTTAAACATCAGATGCTGCGGCGTAATGGTGGCGGCCAGCAGCTCGTTGCCATCGCGAACGTACTCTGCGGCGTCTTTGGTGGTGATATGTTCGAACACCACCTTCAGGCCCGGCAGGCGCTGGCGCAGCGGCTCCATGACCGTCTCGATAAAGCGCGCCTCGCGATCGAAAATATCGATTTCCGCGTGCGTGACTTCGCCGTGGACCAGCAGCGGCATGCCGAGTTTCTCCATGCGCTCAAGCACCGGCATAATGGTATCGATGCTGGTCACGCCGTGGCTGGAGTTAGTGGTGGCATTGGCCGGGTAGAGTTTAGCCGCGGTGAAAACGCCGGCCTCAAATCCGCGTTCCAGCTCGGCGGGATCGAGCGTATCGGTGAGGTAGCAGGTCATCAGAGGGGTAAAGTCATGCCCGGCGGGCACGGCGTTAAGGATCCGCTGGCGATAGGCGACGGCGGCTTCAACGGTGGTGACAGGCGGCGCCAGATTCGGCATCACGATCGCCCGACCGTAAAACTCGCTGGTATAAGGCACGACGGTTTCCAGCATATCGTCATCGCGCAGATGGATGTGCCAGTCGTCAGGGCGACGGATTTTCAGTACCTGGGGTTGTGCTGTCATGGAAGGCTCCGGCTAATAGGTTCAGTCATCAGGGCTGTTTTTCACCGGGCACAAAGGATAAGCGTAAACGTTTTCCTTTGCATCAACTTCCGTAAAAAAACGGGCGCCTGGCGCCCGTGATGTTAATTGGTGAAGGGGATGATTATCTCACCCGGCTTGACCTCTATGCCTTTCGCGTACTTTTTCGCCAGCGCTTCACCGGTGCTGGCGTCTTCGCGCAGAACGTAGGCGGGCTGCTGGTTAAAATAGCTGCGCAGGGATTGATTCAGGTAGGGGATAAGCGTCTGCACGACCGACTGCAGCTTCTCCGGCGCGACTTTCGCATCGACGACTTCCATTTCCTGCAGGAAGATCGCTCCTTTTTCCTTGTTGAAGACCGGCAGCGCTTTCAGCTTAAGGTCAATCGTGGCTTTTTGATTACCAAACAGCGAATTGAGATCCAGGCTGGCAACGCCGCTCAGAGTCACCTTATTCGGCTCCTCGCGACCAATCGCGCTGGTTAAATCGTGCAGTTCAATATGCGCATCCGCCACGCCCGGCAGGCCGATATCCTTGGCGAAGTGATTACGTTTCTGCAGCGCCTGATTAATTTCCTGTTCGCTTACCGAATACTGCGTAAGCTGATTACAGCCGCTCAGGAGGCCGCTAACGATAAGCGCGGCCACGATAAACATCTTTTTCATTGGGTTCCTTAACGTAATGCCATGGACTCATCCTGACACAAAGCAGCATGGCCTGCCAGCACCGCAGGCGCTAGCGGAAAATGCTGAAAATCAGCCCGGCATGACGCATCGAATCAGGTTCGCGGCTCCAGCATGCCGGAGGCCGAACGCCTGGCGCTGAATTGCCACCACAGGGCGATAAAGGTGATGAAGCCGATAATGCCCAGCATCAGCCACGGCAGCTCCGGCTGATTGACCGCTTTACCGGCGTCAAATAGCCACCCGCCGCCGGCGTAGCCAAAGGCCCCACCAAAGGCCAGCCCCAGTCGACTAAAGCCCATATAGCTGCCGCGCGCGCGGGCGTCGGCCAGCGATGCGCCCAGCGTTTCACGCGCCGGCTCGGCGATGATCGACCCCATATAGAAAATGCAAATCAGCGTAAACAGCTGCTGCAGGTTGCTGGTTAAGCCGATCGGCAGCATGGCCAGCGTCATGACCAGCAGGCCGGCCATCAGCCGATGCTCCAGCCGATAGCGTTTTTCACTCCAGCGGGCAATCGGATAGAGCAGCGTCAGGGAGATAGCCGCTTCAATGGCATACATCCATTTGACGGCGGCAGGGGAGCCGGCGATGTCGTTGACCATAATCGGCAGCATCAGCATGACCTGCACCGCCAGCATGTAATAGCCGGTTAGCGTCAGGACATAGGTCACGAAGCGCCTGTCGCGCAGCACGCGCCCCAGCCCCTCGCGCACCGGCGTTTTTACCGTCGACAGCTTCCACGCCGGGAGATACCAGGCGTTAAAGCCGGCGCAGGCGACGAACAGCGCCGCGCCTACGCTGCAGACGAGGCGGAAATCGTACTGTAACAGCCAGCTGCCGAGCAGGGCGCCGATGACCGCGCCGGCGCTGTCCTGCATCATCAGAAGTGAAAAGAAGCGGCCGCGCTGATGCGGACGCACCAGCTTAACCACCAGCGCCGCGCGCGGCGGGTCAAACAGCGTTCCGCCGAGGCCAGAGAGAATGCAGGATAGCCAGAGTACCCACGGCTCGTGGGCTACCGCCATCGCGGCAAAGCCGCCCGCGCGCATCAGCATACCGGTGACGATCATCGGCTTGGCGCCAAATCGGTCGGCAACCGCGCCGCCAAAAATCCCCAGACCCTGCTGAACCAGCTGGCGCAGGCCGAGGGCGATCCCGACCATCAGCGCGGCCCAGCCCATCTGGTCAACAAAGCGAATGGAAATCAGCGGGAAGACGACAAAAAAGCCGAGAACGACCAGCATATTGTCGACCAACAGGAAGTATTTACCCAGGCTCCTTGCCTGCGATACGCGGGACATTTCCCCTCCTGGGAAAATAAAGATTAGCCCTTCTAGTGTGCGGGGAAGAGCGGGCGTTTCCCAGCGTACCTGCGACAATATTTTTTTATCAAAAAGCAAGTTTGATAGAGGCTATTCATCGAAAAGGGGAGATGGTGCAGAAAATGGTATGTTGCTGTTTTCACACCGTCGTTCAGGACAGGTATAGTGAAGGGAGCAGGGTAATAAGTCAGGGGAACAGGAGAGGGGAATGTTTGGCTACCGCAGTAACGTACCAAAGGTGCGTTTGACGACGGACAGGCTGGTGACGCGGCTGGTCCACGATCGTGACGCCTGGCGTCTGGCCGACTACTACGCGGAGAATAAAGGGTTCTTAAAACCCTGGGAGCCGGTGCGCGATGACAGCCACTGCTACCCCTCCGGCTGGCAGGCGCGCTTGTCGATGATTTCGGAGTTTCATAAGCAGGGATCGGCGTTCTACTTTGCGCTCCTCGATCCGGAAGAAAAAGAGATAGTCGGCGTGGCGAATTTTTCGAACGTGGTGCGCGGCTCGTTTCATGCCTGCTACCTCGGCTACTCCATCGGCGAGAAGTGGCAGGGACAGGGGCTGATGTTTGAAGCGCTGACTTCGGCGATTCGCTATATGCAGCGCACGCAGCATATCCATCGCATTATGGCCAACTATATGCCGCACAACCAGCGCAGCGGCGATTTGCTGGCGCGTCTTGGCTTTGAAAAAGAGGGTTACGCCAAAGATTATCTGTTAATCGATGGCCAGTGGCGTGACCACGTATTGACGGCGTTGACGACACCGGACTGGATCCCGGGTCGCTAAGGAGAGAGCATGAAATATCAGTTAACCGCGCACGAAGCGCGCGTTATTGGCTGCCTGCTGGAGAAACAGGTCACGACGCCGGAGCAGTATCCTCTCTCGGTTAACGCGGTGGTGACCGCCTGCAACCAGAAAACCAACCGCGAGCCGGTGATGTCGCTCAGCGAAAGCGATATCCAGGATCTGCTGGATACGTTAGTTAAGCGCCATTTCCTGCGCACGGTGAGCGGGTTTGGCAATCGGGTGACCAAATACGAACAGCGCTTTTGCAACTCCGAGTTCGGCGATCTGAAGCTGACCCCGGCGGAGGTTGCGGTGGTCACGACGCTGCTGCTGCGCGGCGCGCAGACCCCGGGTGAGCTGCGCGGCCGGGCGCAGAGAATGTACGAATTCAGCGATATGGCGGAAATCGAAGGCGTGCTCGAGACGCTGGCTGGCCGCGAAGATGGCCCGTTCGTCGCGCGTCTGCCTCGCGAGCCGGGGAAGCGCGAATGCCGCTACATGCATCTGTTCTGCGATGATATGGACTCGCTGATTACGGCGGTAGAAGCGGTATCGCCGTCGGGAGACGATCTCCAGACCCGGGTTGAGGTGCTGGAGGCCGAAGTGGCGGAACTTAAAGAGCGGCTGGCCTCGCTGCTGGCTCATCTGGGGGATTAATCGTGACGGCAAAACTACGCGTTGGAGTGGTGGGTCTGGGCGGCATTGCGCAGAAGGCCTGGCTGCCGGTGTTAGGCGCCGCGGACGGCTGGACGCTGCAGGCGGCGTGGTCTCCGGGGAAAGAGAAGGCGCTGCGCGTCTGCAAAACCTGGCGCATACCCTACGCTGACTCTCTGGAGCAGCTGGCGGCGCAGTGCGATGCGGTATTTGTCCATACCTCAACGGCCTCGCATTTTGAGGTCGTCAGCCGGCTGCTTGGCGCCGGGGTGCACGTTTGCGTGGATAAGCCGCTGGCGGATAAGCTCAGCGACGCCGAATCCCTGGTCGAGCTGGCCGCCCGCCGCGGGCTGACGCTGATGGTCGGATTTAACCGTCGCTTTGCGCCGCTTTATCGCGAGCTGAAAGCGCATCTGGACGATGCCGCCTCGCTGCGTATGGATAAGCATCGCAGCGACAGCGTCGGTCACGACCTGCGCTTTACGCTGCTTGATGACTACCTGCACGTGGTCGATACCGCGCTGTGGCTGGCCGGCGGGAAGGCGCGTCTCAGCGGCGGTCTGCTGCAAACCACCGCCCAGGGCGAAATGCTCTATGCTGAGCACCGCTTCAGCTCGCCGCAGCTGGAGGTTACCACCAGCATGCACCGGCGCGCCGGCAGCCAGCGGGAGTGGGTGCAGGCGGTTACCGACGGCGGCCTGTATGAGGTTCGCGATATGCGCGAGTGGCAGGAAGAGCGCGGTCAGGGCGTGGTTCAGCGTCCGGTTCCCGGCTGGCAAACCACCCTCGAGCAGCGCGGCTTTGTCGGCTGCGCGCGTCATTTTATCGAATGCGTGCAAAATCAGACGGTTCCCGAAACCGCTGGCGAACAGGCGCTGCTGGCCCAGCGCATCGTTGAAAAGCTGTGGCGCGAGGCGATGAGCGAATAATTCGTTGTAACATCTGGCAGTAGTAATTCATGACGAACCCGGTAGACTATCGCCACTTTCCAGCGCCCGCCATTGCGGGCGTTTTACTTCAGGGTTGTGGAAAACACCTCAATGAACCTTTTAAAATCACTGGCGGCAGTTAGTTCGATGACCATGTTTTCGCGCGTGCTGGGCTTTGCGCGAGACGCCATCGTCGCGCGTATTTTTGGTGCCGGCATGGCGACGGACGCCTTTTTTGTGGCGTTCAAATTACCGAATCTGCTGCGGCGCATTTTTGCCGAAGGCGCGTTTTCTCAGGCGTTTGTACCGATACTGGCTGAATATAAAAGCAAGCAGGGCGAAGACGCTACCCGCGTATTTGTCTCCTACGTTTCAGGCCTGCTGACGCTGGTTCTGGCGGTCGTGACCGTGCTCGGCATGCTGGCCGCGCCGTGGGTCATCACCGTGACCGCGCCAGGGTTTGCCGACTCCCCGGATAAGTTTGCGCTGACGACCCAGCTGCTGCGCATCACCTTTCCCTATATTTTGCTTATCTCTCTGGCTTCGTTAGCTGGCGCAATCCTTAATACCTGGAACCGTTTTTCGGTCCCCGCCTTTGCGCCGACTTTTCTTAACGTCAGCATGATTGGCTTTGCGCTATTTGCGGCGCCGTATTTCCACCCGCCGATGCTGGCAATGGCGTGGGCGGTCACCGTCGGCGGCGTGCTGCAGCTGGCGTATCAGCTGCCGCATCTGAAAAAAATCGGCATGCTGGTGCTGCCGCGTATCAGCCTGAAAGACGCCGGTGCGGTGCGGGTCGTCAAACAGATGGGGCCGGCGATCCTCGGCGTATCCGTCAGCCAGATCTCACTGATTATCAACACCATATTCGCCTCTTTCCTCGTTTCCGGGTCGGTCTCCTGGATGTACTATGCCGATCGCCTGATGGAGTTTCCCTCCGGCGTGCTGGGCGTAGCGCTGGGGACTATCCTGCTGCCGTCGCTGTCGAAAAGCTTTGCCAGCGGCAATCATGACGAGTACTGCCGTTTGATGGACTGGGGGCTGCGCCTGTGCTTCCTGCTGGCCCTGCCGAGCGCGGTGGCGCTGGGGATCCTCGCGAAGCCGCTGACGGTAGCTCTGTTCCAGTACGGCAAGTTTAGCGCCTTTGATGCGGCGATGACCCAGCGCGCGCTGGTGGCCTATTCCGTCGGCCTGATGGGGCTAATTGTCGTTAAGGTCCTGGCGCCGGGGTTCTACTCGCGCCAGGATATTAAAACGCCGGTTAAAATCGCCATCGTCACCCTGATTATGACCCAGGTGATGAACCTGATCTTTATCGGCCCGCTGAAGCATGCCGGACTGTCGCTCTCAATCGGGCTTGCCGCCTGCCTCAATGCCGCGCTGCTCTACTGGCAGCTGCGTAAGCAAAAAATATTCACCCCGCAGCCGGGCTGGTTTGCCTTCCTGCTGCGTCTGGTGATTGCGGTGCTGGTGATGTCTGCGGCGCTGCTCGGGATGATGTATATCATGCCGGAGTGGTCCCAGGGGACCATGCCGTTCCGTCTGCTGCGCCTGATGGCGGTGGTGGGGGTTGGCGTGGTGGCCTATTTTGCCAGCCTGCTGCTGCTGGGCTTTAGGGTGAAAGAGTTTGCCCGACGCACGGCCTGAAGCTAAACGCCGGGTAGAAACAGACCCGTTCCGCAGCGCGGAGCGGGTTTTTTTATTCTCCTGCGCGCTGCAGCGCAGCGATCCGCGCGTTTTCCAGCAGGCGAATGGCAAGGGCGATTGCGCCCGCGACGACGGCCAGAATCACCACGCCGCTCCAGCCGGCTATCACGTACAGCCTGCTGCCGAGCACGGAGCCGAGCGACATACCGATAAAGACCCCGGTGAACAGCAGGGCGTTCAGCCTGCCGCGGGCCTGCGGTTCCAGGCCGTAGACGAGGTTCTGGTGCGCCACGAGGCTTGACTGCAGGCCAAGGTCGAAGCCGATAGCCGCGATAGCGATCAGCACCAGCTGGCCGTGAGGCGGCAGTACCGGCATCAGGAACATCAGGGCAAAAGAGAGGGTAACCAGCGCGGCGCCCAGCTGGGTGACCTTCCCGGCGCCATATTTATCCGCCAGGCCTCCGGCCAGCGGTGCGGCGAGCGCGCCTGCGGCCCCGGCGATGCCGAATCCGCCGGCAACGGCGCTGCCCATCTGATAGCGTTCGAGCAGCATGACCGCCAGCGTTGACCAGAAGGCGCTGAAGGCGACGGAGAGAAAGCCCTGCGCCAGCGCGGCGCGGCGCAGGGCGGGGTAGCGCTGCCAGAGGTGCGCCATCGACTTCATCAGCTGCGGATAGCTCAGCGCGGAGTGAATTTCAAACCGCGGCACCACCCGCCACATCAGCAGGCCAATCAGCGCGATGCTTACCGCCGCAGCCTGGTACATCACCCGCCAGCCAAATAGCGCGCCGACCACGCCGCTCACCGTTCTTGAGAGCAGGATCCCCAGCAGCAGGCCGGTCATGACGGTGCCGACCATTTTTCCCTGTTTCCCCGCCGGGGCGAGGATTGCGGCCGCCGGAACGATGTCCTGGGCCATCGTCGCCGCCATCCCGATCAGCAGGCTGACAATCAGCAGGGAAGTAAGCTGCCCCGTCAGGCTACACAGCAGCAGGAGCACGGCCAGCGCCGCGCTTTTCAGCAAAATGAGCGTACGGCGGTCATGACGATCGCCCAGCGGCAGAAGAAACAGAATGCCGAGCGCGTAGCCCGCCTGAGTCAGGGTAGGAACCAGCCCCATGCCTTCAACGCTAAGATGCAGATTGGCACCCATCAGCGGCAGCAGCGGCTGAGCGTAGTAAATAGAGGCGACGCTAAAACCTGCGCCAAGTGCGAGTATGAAGATAATCCAGCCGGCTTCGCGGGAGGAGAGTGTTGTCGGTGCCATGATAAAGCCCTCGTAGATGCGATGGCGCTATTTTTCCCTGAATCCGGCTGGCGCGGTAGATAGCGTGGTGGTAAAACGGTTATACGCAAAACGTATAGGCATAGTGGGTATGAAACGGCAGGAACGTATAGACCGAATTGAACTGATGCGCACCTTTATTCGAATCGTCGAAGCCGGCTCGCTTTCTGCCGCTGCGCTGCAGATGACCACGACCCAGGCGACGGTGAGCCGGCGCCTGCAGTCGCTGGAGGGGCTGCTGGGCAGCAAGCTTATTCTGCGAACCACCCATGCGATGAAGCTGACCGACGACGGCGAGCGCTGCTATCAGCATGCGCGTCGGGTGGTTGACGCGTGGCTGGCGCTGGAGGATGACCTGAGCATTGCCGATGACCGACCCGTTGGGGTGCTGCGGGTTCGCGCGCCGCACGCTTTTGGCCAGCAGCAGCTGCTGGAGCCGCTGGTCAGCTTTCTGCAGCGCTATCCTCAGCTCTCCGTAGAGTGGATGCTGAATGACAAAAACGTTGATTTTCTTAGCGATAATATCGATTGCGCGATTCGCGTCGGGGCCGAAGTGGATCCGGAGACGGTGTCGGTGCTGCTGGCTGAGGTACCGCGCAGCGTGGTCGCCTCTCCCTCTCTGCTGGCGCGCTATCCGGCATTAGAAACGCCCCAGCAGCTGTCGCAGCTGCCGTGGGTGGCGATCAGCACCTTTTATCAGCATGAGGTGAAGTTATTCCATCAGGAGCAAAATCAGCAGCAGGTCTTCGGCATCGTGCCGTGCCTGAGCACCGACAGCGTGTACGTGGCGCGCAATACCGCGCTGGCGGGATTGGGAGTGGCTATCGTTTCAAGCTGGGCGGTGGTGGAGGATATCGCTGCCGGACGGCTGGTCGAGCCGTTCCCGCAGTGGCGAGCTTCTTCGCTGCCGGTCCATCTGGTCTATCCGTGGGCGCGGTACTATCCGACCCGGTTGCGCAAGTTTCTCGACCTGATGCGCGAGGTTATGCCGCAGGTTGCCGGCATGCAGCGCCCGGAAGGGGAATAAAAAAAACCGGCCAGAGGCCGGTTTTTTTAGACTTAACGCTTACTCGACGGACTGTGGGCGGGTTGGTTCCGCCGTAGCCTGATGAGTTGCGCTATGGCCGCCGGCAGAACCTTTGCCGTCGAACGCGAACGACGGGCGAACCCAGTCGCTGCGACGCGGTGCTTCCGGTTCGTAGGCTGGAGCCGGGGCGCGGGTCATCGGTGCGGTAGCGTGGCGGTCAGAAACGATAGCCGCTGCGGCAACGGGAGCGGGCGCTACCGCGGCAACAGGGGCCGGCGCTGCTGCCGGTGCCGGGTCAACGACCTGCGGTGCCACAGCCTCTTCCACTTCAGCCGGCGCCTCTGCCTGGACTGCAGGCTCGGCGTCAACGACGGCGGTTTCAGGCTCGGCAGCCGTCTGCTCAACCACGGCTTCTTCGTCTACGGCTGCAGACTCAGCGGCGATGGCAGGCTCAACCACGGCTTCAGCTTCTGCTTTAACTTCAGCAACTTCAGCTTCTACTGCGTCTTCGGCTACGGTCTCGGCAACGACTTCCTCAGGCGCCGCCTGCGGTTCGCTGGCGATAATCTGCGCAGCCGCTTCCGGCGCTTCGGCTTCGCTGGCAGCGACGTCAGCCGCGACTGGAGCGATGACTTCCGTAACGGCCGGTTCGCTAACGATCTGCTCGGCAACAACAGCTGGCTCGGTAACAACAGCTGGCTCGACAACAACAGCTGGCGCGACGGTTTCGGCAACAGCCTGAACCTGCGGCTCTTCCTGCTGCTGGTCGTTCGGGCGGGCTACCGGGTAACGGATCCAGATTTTACCTGAAGCCATTTCCGGCGACGCGCAGGCTACGGTCAGCGGCATCGGTGATTGAGTCGGATAACGCTCGTCGCGGTAGCGACGACGACGCTGGCCGCTCACGCGCAGGTGGCGCGGCGAACGACGGGAGCGACGCGGCATACCGTTAGCATCACGGGATTCGTTGCTCTCTTCGTGCTCGACGTGAGTCTCAACAACCGCAGGCAGGTCAACTTTCGCCAGTTCAGTACGCGGAGCCACAACAACGTCTGGCTGCGCTTTCTCAGCTACGGCTTCAGCTGCTTCTACGGCGACTTCCGCTACCGCAGATTCAATGCGAACCTTCTGGGCCAGCTGGCGAGGTTTACGACGCGGCATGTTCTGAACGCGCTCTTCCAGCTCAGCTTCCTGCAGAACAACCGGCTCATCCTGTACCTTAACGGCTTCCAGCGGTGCCTGACGCTTATCGTCATTATTACGACGACGGTTGCGTTCACGGCGCGGCGGCTGCTCGTCACGGGATTTCGCTTTTTCCGCTTCGTCGCCGGTGGCCTGGCGAGGTTCGCGCTGCTCGACGTTCTGCTGCTGCTTCTCACGACGGTTACGGCGGTTCTCCTCGCGAGATTCACGAGACTCACGGCCTTCGCCATTTTCGCTGCGGTTATCGCGATCGGCACGCTCTGCACGGTTATCGCGCTCGGCACGGTTGTCGCGGTTGTCACGATTTTCGCGGTTATCGCGACTATCACGACCTTCACGGTTGTCACGACGATCGTTACGATCGCGGCGATTATTGGTGCGCGGTTTACGACGCTCCTGCTGGCGCTCCGGCTTCTCTTCGACCTTTTTCTCTTCCTGGACTTCAGCCGGTTTGGCTTCTTCCGTACCAGAGAAGATATTTTTCAAGGCGCCAAAGAAGCGAGAAATCAGGCCCGGCTGGGCCGGCGCTGAGGCCACGGCCGCTGTCGGTGCGCTGGCTGCTGCAGCGACGGCTTCAGGCTCTTCATATGCCGGTGCAGGCGGCGCATCCGGCATCACGAAGGTTGCCAGAGCCGGCTGTTCCGGACGTTTACGTTCCGCCGGTTCTTCATCAGCCGGCAGCGCCATCTCTTCTTCATGCAGCTTCGGCAGCAGATAGCTCAGGGTAGAGGTCTCTTCGCCTTTGCGCACGCGCAGCACGGAATAGTGCGGGGTTTCCATCTGGTCGTTCGGCACGATGATAACGCGCACGTCGCCCTGACGGGTTTCGATAGCGCTTACCGCCGCACGTTTTTCGTTTAGCAGATAGGACGCAATTGGCACAGGAACGATCGCGTGAACTTCCTGGGTATTCTCTTTCAGCGCTTCTTCTTCAATCAGACGCAGAATGGAGAGCGACAGGGATTCGTTATCGCGCACGGTGCCGGTGCCGCTACAGCGCGGGCAGACGTGATGGCTGGATTCGCCGAGCGACGGGCTCAGGCGCTGACGCGACATTTCGAGCAGGCCGAAGCGAGAAATATGGCTGATCTGGATGCGCGCGCGATCCTGACGTACGGCTTCGCGCAGGCGGTTTTCTACCGCGCGCTGGTGGCGTACCGGAGTCATATCGATAAAGTCGATAACGATCAGACCGCCGAGGTCGCGCAGACGCAGCTGGCGGGCAATCTCATCGGATGCTTCAAGGTTGGTGTTGAAGGCGGTTTCTTCGATGTCGCCGCCGCGGGTTGCGCGTGCGGAGTTGATATCGATCGCGGTCAACGCCTCGGTGCTATCGATAACGATAGAGCCGCCGGACGGCAGACGAACTTCGCGCTGGAAAGCGGATTCGATCTGCGATTCGATTTGGTAGTGGCTGAACAGCGGGATTTCACCGGTGTAGAGCTTAATTTTGCTGCTGAAGTCCGGACGACCCAGCGCGGCGATGTGCTGGCGAGCCAGCTCAAGCACTTTCGGGTTATCGATAAGAATTTCACCGATATCCTGACGCAGGTAGTCGCGGAACGCGCGCACGATAACGTTGCTTTCCTGGTGGATCAGGAACGGCGCCGGGCGGCTTTCAGCGGCTTTCTGGATAGCTTCCCAGTGCTTCAGGCGGAAGCTCAGGTCCCACTGCAGCGCTTCGGCAGATTTGCCGACGCCCGCGGTGCGTACAATTAGCCCCATACCGTCCGGCAGCTCGAGGCTGGCCAGCGCTTCTTTCAGCTCGGTGCGATCGTCACCCTCGATGCGGCGGGAAATACCGCCGGCGCGCGGGTTATTCGGCATCAGTACCAGATAGCTGCCTGCCAGGCTGATAAAGGTAGTGAGCGCGGCGCCTTTGTTGCCACGTTCTTCTTTATCAATCTGAACGATAACTTCCTGACCTTCACGCAGCACATCCTTAATGTTAGGACGGCCGTGAGCGTTGTAGCTGGCTGGGAAGTATTCGCGGGCAATTTCTTTAAGAGGGAGGAAACCATGACGCTCGGCGCCGTAATCAACAAATGCGGCCTCCAGGCTAGGTTCAATACGGGTGATTTTGCCTTTGTAGATGTTCGCTTTTTTCTGTTCGTGCCCGGGGCTTTCGATATCCAGGTCGTACAGGCGCTGCCCATCAACAAGGGCGACGCGCAACTCTTCCTGCTGAGTTGCGTTGATTAACATTCTTTTCATCGTAACTTACTCATTATTCTTACATTGACGACTAAGCTGCGGGCAGAGTAACGCCTTGCCGGGGGAAACCGATGGCCTCGTGTCTGTTTCACGTCGCCAACCTCACGGTTGTCGCGCGCTTAAGAGGCGCAGAGTGTCGGTCGCCTGCATTTCAAACGGAAACACAGCGCAATTGTCAGGGGAATTGCCTGGGATGTATCACCAGAGAAGATTCCATTTATACGCTTCATGCATCGAGCTGCTTTTGCACTGGCTGCGCTCGTTCATCCCTGTTACCTGGCGATGCAGGCTTCCGGGGATTCACTCTCTTGCTGCCATGACGCATCTCGAATAATTTTGCGTATATTCTATCGTCTTTCACGTTGCAGGCGTGTTGGCTTAACCTGCTCATCACAATCATGCGATTATCATGAGCTCCCGGGGATACCCGGAGTCGACGCCTTCCTGCGACGTGAAATCCATAGAGCCTGTACCGGTAAGGACTGCAACCCGCAGCCCGCTAACTGTCTGAAAGATCAATACGTCTTACGCCATTGCTGCGTTGATGATCGGTCAGACAAAATTGGTCATTCCGCTAATCTCTTGTTCTAACAAGATTCAACACGGAAAACGGCATCATTATTCCATTGCTAAGCTTGTTATAGCAAGTTGACTTTTACCTTTTATCACCCGGTTACTCACAGTTTTATCACCTGCGTATACAGATTGTTCTAATAACAAACAAAACGACGATGACCCATACGATGAAAACCGGATAATGATAAATATAAGCATATAAAAATGAGTGGCGCTAATGCGTCGGGCTATTTAGAATCGCGCACCATGAAAACTGAGACCCCAACCGTAAAAATGGTTGCCATTACCGCTGATGAAGCCGGGCAACGCATCGATAACTTTTTGCGTACGCAGCTTAAGGGCGTACCGAAGAGCATGATTTATCGCATTCTGCGTAAAGGCGAGGTGCGGGTAAACAAAAAACGCGTCAAGCCTGAGTACAAGCTGGAAGCAGGCGATGAGATCCGTATTCCGCCGGTCCGCGTAGCCGAGCGTGAGGAAGACGCGGTCTCCCCGCATCTGCAAAAAGTCGCGGCTCTGGCGGACGTGATTCTGTATGAAGACGATCATATCCTGGTGCTCAACAAGCCTTCCGGTACCGCGGTTCACGGCGGCAGCGGCCTGAGCTTTGGCGTGATTGAGGGCCTGCGCGCGCTGCGTCCTGAGGCGCGCTTCCTCGAGCTGGTGCACCGTCTTGACCGCGATACCTCCGGCGTGCTGCTGGTGGCGAAGAAGCGTTCCGCGCTGCGTTCGCTGCATGAGCAGCTGCGCGAGAAGGGGATGCAAAAGGATTATCTGGCGCTGGTGCGCGGGCAGTGGCAGTCGCATACCAAAGTGGTACAGGCGCCGCTGCTGAAAAACATCCTGCAAAGCGGCGAGCGTATCGTGCGCGTGAATCAGGAAGGCAAGCCGTCGGAAACCCGCTTTAAGGTAGAAGAGCGCTTTACCGACGCCACGCTGGTGCGCTGCAGCCCGGTGACCGGTCGAACCCATCAGATTCGCGTGCACACGCAGTATGCCGGGCACCCGATCGCGTTTGACGATCGCTACGGCGATCGGGAATTCGATAAGCAGCTAACGGGAACTGGCCTCAATCGCCTGTTCCTGCACGCCGCGGCGCTGAAGTTTACCCACCCGGGCACGGGTGAGGTGATGCGCGTTGAAGCGCCGCTGGACGGCCAGCTGAAGCGCTGCCTGCAGGTGCTACGCGACAAGAAGTAGCGGAACGGCGGATGCGCTCTCCGCCGCTTTCACCGCGCGGGCCGATAAGCCCGCGGCGGTGATGCTCAGAACGTGGATCCGCGCTTCAGGCGAGCAGCGGGTTATAGCCTTCTCTGCGCAGCATCTGACAAAGCGCAATCAGCGGCAGGCCCACCAGCGTATTGGGGTCCCGGCCTTCTAAGCGCTCGAAAAGCGTGATCCCCAGCCCTTCGCTTTTAAAGCTCCCGGCGCACTGCAGCGGGTTCTCTTTACGCACGTAGGTCTCTATCTCCCGGTCGCTTAAATGGCGAAAATGAACGTCAAAGGGCTCGCATTCGGTTTGCAGATGGCCGTTCGCCGAGTTGTAGAGCGCCAGACCGGTGTAAAAGGTCACGATGGTGCCGCTGGCTTTTCTTAACTGCAGGCGGGCGTTCTCTTCGCTATGCGGCTTACCGGTGATTTCGCCATCCAGGACGCAAACCTGATCGGAGCCTATAATGAGATGCTGCGGGTAGCGGGCGACGAGAGCCTGCGCCTTAGCCTGCGCCAGACGTACGACCAGCTGGCGAGCGGACTCGCCGGGGTGAGAGGTTTCATCGACCTCAGGCGCCGCGCACTCAAACGGCACGGAGAGTTTCTCCAGCAGCATGCGCCGCCAGGGCGAGGTCGACGCCAGGATAAGCTCAGACATATTTTTTCATCCACATATAGCGCTTCGAAGAGCATCATTTTAAACTATGGGCCGCAATGTGTGCGAATAAATGGCAAAAGGCAACCTGAGGCTGCCTTTTTCTTTGACTCTATGACATTACAAAGTTAATATGCGCGCCCTATGCAAAAAGTAAAATTACCCCTGACTCTTGACCCGGTTCGCACGGCTCAAAAACGCCTTGATTACCAGGGCATTTATGCTCGCGATCAGGTAGCACGTGTGGCCGATTCTGTAGTCAGCGTGGACACCGATGTGGAATGCAGCATGTCGTTCGCTATTGATAACCAGCGTCTTGCCGTTATAACCGGCGATGCGACGGTGTCAGTAACCCTCGAATGTCAGCGTTGCGGGAAACCGTTCCCCCGTCATGTCCACACAACGTATTGTTTCAGCCCGGTCAGAAATGACGAACAGGCCGAAGCACTGCCGGAAGCGTATGAGCCGATTGAGGTTAACGAATTCGGTGAAATCGATCTGCAAGCGCTGGTTGAGGATGAAATTATTCTCTCCTTGCCTGTAGTTCCGGTGCATGATTCTGAACACTGTGAAGTGTCCGACGCGGACATGGTTTTTGGTGAACTGCCTGCAGAGGCACAGAAGCCAAACCCATTTGCCGTATTAGCCAGCTTAAAGAATAAGTAATTGAGGAGTAAGGTCCATGGCCGTACAACAGAATAAACCAACCCGTTCCAAACGTGGCATGCGTCGTTCCCATGACGCTCTGACCGCAGTCACCAGCCTGTCTGTAGACAAAACTTCTGGTGAGAAACACCTGCGTCACCACATGACTGCCGACGGTTTCTACCGCGGTCGCAAGGTTATCACTAAGTAATCACGCGATACTCTATGAACTTCGTGTTGCATGAAGTCCGTGCAGTTAACGGTGCTGCAGCGTGAAGGACAACGAGTATAAGCGTGGTGAAGCTTAGTGAGGATTTCCCCAGGTAACTGGGGAATAACCGAACCGGGCAGCGACGATACCTTGACACGTCTAACCCTGGCGTTAGATGTCATGGGGGGCGATTTTGGTCCCTCCGTGACGGTGCCTGCAGCACTGCAGGCACTGATCTCTAATTCGCAACTCACACTTCTTTTAGTCGGCGACCCCGACGCCATCACGCCATTACTTGCCAAAGCTGATTTCGAACAACGTTCACGTCTGCAGGTTATTCCTGCGCAGTCAGTTATTGCCAGTGATGCGCGACCCGCGCAGGCGATTCGCAGCAGCCGCGGAAGCTCAATGCGCATGGCGCTCGAGCTGGTGAAAGAGGGGCGGGCAGAGGCCTGCGTCAGCGCGGGCAATACCGGCGCGCTGATGGGGCTGGCAAAACTATTGCTCAAGCCCATTGAGGGGATTGAGCGCCCGGCGCTGGTGACGGTACTGCCGCACCAGCAGAAGGGGAAAACGGTGGTGCTGGATCTTGGTGCCAACGTCGACTGCGACAGCACCATGCTGGTCCAGTTTGCGGTGATGGGGGCGGTACTGGCGGAAGAGGTTGTCGGTATTGAAAATCCCCGCGTCGCGCTGCTGAATATTGGCGAAGAAGAAATGAAGGGCCTCAGCAGCATTCGCGACGCCGCGGCGGTTTTGAAAACGCTGCCGTCTCTCAACTATATAGGCTATCTTGAAGCCAATGAACTATTGACGGGCAAAACCGATGTACTGGTTTGTGATGGATTCACGGGCAACGTCACATTAAAAACTATGGAAGGTGTTGTCAGAATGTTTCTTTCGCTGCTGAAATCGCAGGGAGAGGGCAAAAAACGGTCGTGGTGGCTGCTGTTATTGAAACGTTGGTTACAAAAAAGCCTCGCAAGGCGATTCAGTCACCTCAACCCCGACCAGTATAATGGCGCCTGTCTGTTAGGATTGCGCGGTTCCGTGATTAAGAGTCATGGTGCTGCCAATCAGCGCGCCTTTAGCGTTGCAATAGAGCAGGCAGTGCAGGCGGTGCAGCGGCAGATACCTCAGCGGATCGCCGCTCGCCTGGAATCTTTATACCCAGCAGGCTTTGAACTGCCGGGGGGCGGCAGAAACGGGAACTCCCGACAGCAAAGCGGGACGAACGAGCAGGACTGACGCCCCGGCGGCTTGAACAAGGCGGGTATGTTACCCAAGAGTGACTGAGCGTACATGTATACGAAGATTATTGGTACCGGCAGTTATCTGCCTGAGCAAGTGCGTACTAACGCCGACCTGGAAAAAATGGTAGATACGTCTGACGAGTGGATTGTCACCCGTACGGGTATCCGTGAACGTCGTATTGCCGCACCGAATGAAACCGTTGCTACGCTGGGTTTTGAAGCTGCAAAAAATGCGCTGGATATGGCGGGCGTTAAGCCGGAGCAAATTGGTCTGATTATTGTTGCGACCACCTCCGGCACCCACGCGTTCCCGAGTTCGGCCTGTCAGATTCAGTCTATGTTGGGCATTAACGGCTGCCCGGCGTTTGACGTTGCCGCGGCCTGTGCCGGCTTCACCTACGCCCTGAGCATCGCCGACCAGTATGTCAAAAACGGTGCGGTAGACTACGCGCTGGTTATTGGCGCTGACGTTCTGGCGCGCACCTGCGATCCAACCGATCGCGGGACGATCATTATTTTTGGCGACGGCGCGGGCGCCGTTGTACTGGGCGCGTCCAGCGAGCCGGGCATTATCTCGACCCATCTGCACGCCGACGGCCGCTACGGCGAGCTGTTAACGCTGCCTAACGCCGATCGCGTCGATCCGGAAAATCCGATCTATCTGACGATGGCGGGTAACGAAGTCTTTAAAGTGGCCGTGACCGAGCTGGCGCACATTGTTGATGAAACGCTGGCGGCGAACAATCTGGAGCGTACCGCCCTGGATTGGCTGGTACCGCACCAGGCCAACCTGCGTATTATCAGCGCGACGGCGAGAAAGCTCGGGATGTCGATGGACAACGTGGTGGTGACGCTCGATCGTCACGGCAATACCTCCGCCGCCTCCGTTCCCTGCGCGCTGGACGAAGCGGTGCGCGATGGCCGCATTCAGCGCGGTCAGCTGATTCTGCTGGAAGCCTTTGGTGGCGGTTTCACCTGGGGTTCCGCGCTGGTTCGTTTTTAGTATAAGGATTTAGAGATGACGCAATTTGCTTTTGTGTTCCCGGGACAGGGCTCGCAGGCGGTCGGCATGTTGTCAGAGATGGCAGCCGCTTATCCGGTGATTGAAGAGACTTTCCGCGAAGCCTCCGCGGCGTTGGGTTACGATCTGTGGGCCCTTGCCCAGCAGGGCCCGGCAGAAGAACTGAATAAAACCTGGCAGACCCAGCCCGCGCTGCTGACCGCCTCCGTGGCGCTGTATCGCGCGTGGCAGCAGCAGGGCGGCCACGCGCCGGCTCTGCTGGCAGGCCATAGCCTTGGTGAATACTCCGCGCTGGTTTGCAGCGGGGTGATCGACTTCACCGACGCCGTGCGTCTGGTTGAGATGCGTGGCAAATTCATGCAGGAAGCGGTACCGGAAGGTACCGGCGCCATGTCGGCCATCATTGGCCTCGACGATGCGTCAATTGCTAAAGCCTGCGAAGAGTCTGCCGAAGGCCAGGTGGTTTCACCGGTCAACTTCAACTCTCCGGGGCAGGTGGTTATCGCGGGCAACAAAGAAGCCGTAGAACGCGCTGGCGCCGCCTGCAAAGCTGCCGGCGCCAAACGCGCGCTGCCGCTGCCGGTGAGCGTCCCGTCCCACTGCGCGCTGATGAAGCCTGCGGCGGAGAAACTGGCGGTTGAGCTGCAAAAAATCACCTTTAACACCCCGACTATTGCGGTGGTGAACAACGTTGATGTGAAGTGCGAAACCGCGCCTGACGCCATTCGCGACGCGCTGATCCGCCAGCTTTACAGCCCGGTTCAGTGGACCAAAAGCGTCGAGTTTATGGCCTCTCAGGGCGTAGAACATCTGTATGAGGTGGGCCCGGGTAAAGTCCTCACCGGCCTGACTAAACGTATTGTTGACACCCTGACCGCTTCCGCGCTTAACGAGCCTGCAGCGCTGTCTGCGGCGCTTGAGCAATAAAAGAGGAATATCATGAGTTTTGAAGGAAAAATCGCGCTGGTTACCGGTGCAAGTCGCGGGATCGGCCGTGCAATCGCTGAAACGCTCGTCGCCCGTGGCGCGAAGGTTATCGGTACTGCCACCAGCGAGAGCGGTGCGCAGGCGATCAGCGACTATTTAGGTGCTAACGGTAAAGGTCTGCTGCTGAATGTGACCGACCCGGCATCTATCGAATCTGTTCTGGGAAATATTCGCGCAGAATTTGGTGAAGTTGATATCCTGGTTAATAATGCCGGTATTACTCGTGATAACCTGTTAATGCGGATGAAAGATGACGAGTGGAACGATATTATCGAAACCAATCTGTCATCAGTTTTCCGTCTGTCAAAAGCAGTAATGCGCGCTATGATGAAAAAGCGTCATGGCCGCATTATTACTATCGGTTCTGTGGTCGGTACCATGGGAAATGCTGGTCAGGCTAACTACGCTGCGGCGAAAGCGGGTCTGATCGGTTTTAGTAAGTCGCTGGCACGTGAAGTCGCGTCCCGCGGTATTACTGTTAACGTTGTTGCTCCGGGCTTTATTGAAACGGACATGACGCGTGCGCTATCTGACGATCAGCGTGCGGGTATTCTGGCGCAAGTTCCGGCGGGTCGCCTCGGCGATGCAAAAGAAATCGCCAGTGCGGTTGCGTTTTTAGCTTCTGACGAAGCGGGTTACATCTCTGGTGAAACCCTGCACGTCAACGGCGGAATGTATATGGTCTGACCGAGTTTTGCGCAAAACGTTCAGGAACCGCGCAGTCTGTGCGGTTCCGGGTACGGTTTTGTGCAAAATGATTTGCGTTATGAGGGCAAACAGCCGCAAAATAGCGTAAAATCGTGGTACGACCTGCCGGGATTTAGTTGCAAATTTTTCAACATTTTATACACTACGAAAACCATCGCGAAAGCGAGTTTTGATAGGAAATTTAAGAGTATGAGCACTATCGAAGAACGCGTTAAGAAAATCATCGGCGAACAGCTGGGCGTTAAGCAGGAAGAAGTTACCAACAATGCTTCCTTCGTTGAAGATCTGGGCGCTGATTCTCTTGACACCGTTGAGCTGGTAATGGCTCTGGAAGAAGAGTTTGATACTGAGATTCCGGACGAAGAAGCTGAGAAAATCACCACTGTTCAGGCTGCCATTGATTACATCAACGGTCACCAGGCGTAAGTGAACATCTCCAGGCGGTCATTCGACCGCCTGAGTTTTATCTTTAGTTTGTCCCACAAGAATTTATTTTCCCTCCCTGGAGGACAACCGTGTCTAAGCGTCGTGTAGTTGTGACCGGACTGGGCATGTTGTCTCCTGTCGGCAATACCGTAGAGTCTACCTGGAAAGCTCTCCTTGCCGGTCAGAGTGGCATCAGCCTGATCGACCATTTCGATACTAGCGCCTATGCAACAAAATTTGCTGGCTTAGTAAAGGATTTTAACTGTGATGACATTATCTCGCGCAAAGAACAGCGCAAGATGGATGCCTTCATTCAATATGGAATTGTCGCTGGCGTTCAGGCCATGCAGGATTCTGGTCTTGAAATAACGGAAGAGAACGCGGACCGCATCGGCGCAGCTATTGGCTCCGGCATCGGCGGCCTCGGCCTGATTGAGGAAAACCACAGCTCGCTGACCAACGGCGGACCTCGTAAAATCAGCCCGTTCTTTGTACCGTCTACAATTGTTAACATGGTGGCCGGACATCTGACCATCATGTTTGGTCTGCGTGGGCCGAGCATCTCCATCGCGACCGCCTGTACTTCCGGTGTGCATAATATCGGTCAGGCCGCGCGTATCATTGCCTACGGCGATGCTGACGCTATGGTTGCCGGCGGTGCGGAAAAAGCCAGTACCCCGCTTGGCGTGGGCGGCTTTGGCGCAGCGCGTGCGCTCTCTACCCGCAACGACAATCCGCAGGCGGCAAGCCGTCCGTGGGATAAAGATCGCGACGGCTTCGTGCTTGGCGACGGTGCGGGCATGGTGGTGCTGGAAGAGTACGAGCACGCTAAAAAACGCGGCGCGAAAATCTACGCGGAAATCGTCGGTTTTGGTATGAGCAGCGATGCCTACCATATGACTTCTCCTCCGGAGAACGGTGCCGGTGCCGCGCTGGCAATGGTTAACGCCATTCGCGATGCGGGCATTGAACCAGGCCAGATCGCCTACGTCAACGCGCACGGTACCTCGACGCCAGCGGGCGATAAAGCGGAAGCTCAGGCCGTTAAGTCGGTCTTTGGCGATGCGGCTCGCAGCGTCATGGTCAGCTCGACCAAATCGATGACCGGGCACCTGCTGGGCGCCGCGGGAGCGGTAGAATCTATCTACTCAATCCTTGCGCTGCGCGATAGCGTGGTTCCGCCGACCATCAACCTGGATAACCCGGACGATGGCTGCGACCTGGACTTCGTTCCGCACGAAGCCCGCCAGGTTTCCGGTATGGAGTACACGCTGTGTAACTCCTTCGGCTTTGGTGGCACCAACGGTTCGCTGATCTTTAAAAAGGTCTAAGCGCGTTAGTCGCCTCATCCAGCCATGACTCAGGCCTGCATTTATGCGGGCCTTCTTTTTTCTTCAGCTTTCTCTGCTTGTCCTGCGTAATTCATCCTGCGACACTAGCGGGCCACCGATAAGGAGCCACTATGTTCTTGATTAATGGCCTTGAACAGGACGTCCTGGCCGCTAACGACCGGGCGATACAGTTTGGCGACGGATGCTTTACCACCGCGCGGATTGTGCAAAGTCACGTGCAGATGCTGCCTGCCCATCTGCGGCGTTTGCAGCAGGCCTGCGAAAAGCTGATGATCCCCTATACCCACTGGCAAACGCTGGAACAGGAAATGCTGCGCCTGGCGCAGGTTCAGAAAAGCGGCGTCCTCAAGGTTATCCTGACGCGCGGTTCCGGCGGCCGCGGCTATAGCGGTACGCTGTGCCAGCAGCCGACTCGTATCCTCAGCGTATCCCCGCTGCCGGCGCACTACTCCCGCTGGCGTGAAGAGGGCATCACCCTGAATCTGAGCCCGATACGGCTGGGGCGTAACCCGTCGCTTGCCGGCCTTAAGCACCTTAACCGCCTGGAGCAGGTGCTGATCCGCTCTCATCTTGAGCAGACGGACGCCGACGAGGCGCTGGTTCTTGACAGCGAAGGGTGGCTTACGGAATGCTGTGCCGCGAATCTGTTCTGGCGCAAGGGAGTGGAGGTATTTACGCCGCGCCTTGACCAGGCGGGCGTGAACGGGATTATGCGCCAGTATTGTATCGCGAGGCTGGCACAATCGCCGTTTCGCGTTGTCGAAGTCACCACGAGCCCTGATGCGTTGCGGGATGCCGATGAAGTGCTGATTTGCAATGCCCTGATGCCGCTGGTGCCGGTTCGCCGCTGGGACGAGAGCCGTTGGTCCTCGCGCGAGCTTTATCATTTTTTAGCCCCACTGTGTGAGCTGTCTGGTTAGTCATGAAGAAAATGTTACGTTTTATCCTGCTGTTGTTAGTGGTGTTCGGCATTGCCGCAGGCGTGGGCATGTGGAAAGTCCGCCAGCTCGCTGACAGCAAGCTGCTTATCAAAGAAGAGACCATCTTCACCCTTGACGCCGGCACCGGGCGCCTCGCGCTGGGCCAGCAGCTGTACGGTGACAAGGTCATCAACCGGCCTCGCGTCTTCCAGTGGCTGCTGCGCATTGAGCCGGAGCTGTCGCACTTCAAAGCCGGGACCTACCGCTTCACGCCGAAAATGACGGTGCGCGAAATGCTCCAGCTGCTGGGCAGCGGCAAAGAGGCCCAGTTCCCGCTGCGTTTCGTTGAGGGAATGCGGGTGAGCGACTATCTGCGCCAGCTGCGCGACGCGCCGTATGTGAAGCATACGCTGGCCGACGACAGCTATGAAACGGTAGCGAAAACGCTTGATCTTGAACACCCGGACTGGGTGGAAGGCTGGTTCTGGCCGGATACCTGGATGTATACCGCCAATACCAGCGATGTGGCGATCCTCAAGCGGGCGCATCAGAAGATGGTCGCCGAGGTGGACAAAGCGTGGGAAGGGCGGATGGATAACCTGCCGTACGAGGATCAAAACCAGCTGCTGACCATGGCGTCAATTATCGAAAAAGAGACGGCGGTAGCGGAAGAGCGCGATCGCGTGGCGTCGGTATTTATCAACCGCCTGCGTATCGGCATGCGTTTGCAGACCGACCCGACGGTGATTTACGGCATGGGTGAGAGCTATAATGGCAGGCTGACGCGCAAGGATCTCGAAACCCCGACGGCCTATAATACCTATGTGATTAGCGGTATGCCGCCGGGGCCGATCGCCGCGCCCGGAGAGGCTTCGCTGACCGCCGCCGCGCATCCGGCGAAAACGCCGTACCTCTATTTTGTCGCTGACGGCAAGGGCGGACATACGTTTAATACCAATCTGTCCAGCCACAACCGCTCGGTTCAGGATTATCTAAAAGTTCTTAAGGAAAAAAATGCGCAGTAATTACATCGTTATCGAAGGCCTGGAGGGCGCAGGGAAAACCACCGCGCGTAACCTGGTGGTGGAGGCGCTGGAACAGTCTGGCGTCAGCGATCTGCTGTTTACCCGCGAGCCGGGCGGCACCATCCTTGCCGAGAAACTGCGCAGCCTGGTTCTCGATATCCAGTCCACCGGCGATGAAGTGATTAATGATAAAGCCGAAGTGCTGATGTTTTATGCCGCCCGCGTTCAGCTGGTGGAAACGGTGATTAAGCCGGCCCTGGCCCGCGGGCAGTGGGTGATTGGCGATCGTCACGATCTCTCAACCCAGGCGTACCAGGGCGGCGGCCGCGGCATTGACCAGACGATGCTGGCGACGCTGCGCGACGCGGTGCTCGGCGATTTTCGTCCGAACCTGACGCTCTATCTCGACGTCACGCCTGCGGTGGGCCTCAAGCGCGCCCGCGCCCGCGGCGAGCTCGATCGCATTGAGCAGGAGTCGCTGGACTTCTTTAACCGGACCCGCGCGCGCTATCTTGAGCTGGCGGCGCAGGACCCGACGATTCGCACCATCGACGCCACCCAGCCGCTGGAAGCGGTCGCGCGCGATATCCGTGCGGTTATCAGCCAGTGGGTGGCGGAGCAGCGCGCATGAAATGGTATCCGTGGTTACGCCCGCCGTTCGAGCAGTTAGTCACCAGCTATCAGGCCGGGCGGGGTCACCATGCGCTACTGCTGCAGGCGCTGCCGGGAATGGGCGGCGATGCGCTGCTCTACGCGCTGTGCCGCTACCTGATGTGCCGACAGCCGGAAGGACACAAAAGCTGCGGCCACTGCCATAGCTGCCAGCTGATGCAGGCCGGTACCCACCCCGACTACTACACGCTGGTACCGGAGAAGGGCAAAAGCGCCCTCGGCATTGATGCCGTTCGCGACGTGAATGAAAAGCTCTATGAACGCTCGCGCCTCGGCGGCGCCAAGGTGGTGTGGATTAGCGACGCGGCGCTGCTGACCGATGCGGCGGCCAATGCCCTGCTGAAAACGCTGGAAGAGCCGCCGGAAAATACCTGGTTCTTCCTCGCCTGTCAGGAGCCGGCGCGGCTGCTGGCCACGCTGCGCAGCCGCTGCCGTCTGTATCATCTTGCTCCGCCGGCGGAGTCCTATGGCCTGGCGTGGCTGGCGCGCGAGGTAACGCTTGAGCAAAACGCGCTGCTGGCCGCGCTGCGCCTGAGCGCCAACGCGCCAGCGGCGGCGCTGGAGCTGCTCGAAGAGAGCCGCTGGGCCGCCCGGCAGCAACTCATCCAGACTCTGGCAAACGTACTAACCTGCGGTGACTGGCTAACGCTGCTGCCGATTCTGAATCATGAACAGGCCGCCGTTCGCCTGCACTGGCTGGCATCGCTGCTGCTGGATGCACAAAAAAGGCAGCAGGGAATCTCCCTGGTGAGCAACCCCGATGCCTGGACGCTGATAAGCCAGCTGGCGCAGGCGCTGCCCGCCAGCCGCCTGCAGGCTATTGCGCGGGACGTCAGCGCCTGCCGAGAGCAGCTGCTGAACGTGGTCGGCGTCAACCGCGAACTGCTGCTAACCGAGCGCCTTCTGCGCTGGGAACATTACCTGCAACCTGGGGCGGTTCTGCCCGTTTCCCATCTCTGAGCGAGACATTATGTTTTTAGTCGACTCCCACTGCCATCTTGATGGCCTGGATTATGAAACCCTGCATAAAGACGTGGACGATGTGCTGGCAAAAGCCGCCGCGCGTGACGTGAAGTTCTTCCTTGCCGTTGCGACTACGCTGCCGGGATATCGCGGGATGCGCGAGCTGGTCGGACAGCGTGACAACGTGGTTTTCTCCTGCGGCGTGCATCCGCTCAACCAGGATGAAGCGTACGACGTTGACGAGCTGCGCAAGCTGGCCGCGGAAGAGGGCGTGGTGGCGATGGGGGAGACCGGGCTGGACTATTTTTACACCCCGGAAACCAGGCCTCGCCAGCAGGAGTCCTTCCGCGATCATATCCGCATCGGCCGCGAGCTCAACAAGCCGGTGATTGTGCACACCCGGGACGCACGGGCCGATACGCTGACAATTTTGCAGGAAGAAAAAGTGACGGATTGCGGCGGCGTACTACACTGTTTCACAGAGGATAGAGAGACAGCGGGTAAATTGCTGGACATGGGGTTCTATATCTCGTTTTCCGGTATTGTCACGTTCCGCAACGCCGAACAGCTGCGCGATGCCGCGCGCTACGTTCCCCTCGATCGCCTGCTGGTGGAGACCGATTCGCCGTACCTCGCGCCGGTTCCCCATCGCGGTAAAGAGAACCAGCCGGCGATGGTCCGTGACGTTGCCGAATACATGGCGGTTCTGAAGGGCGTTTCGCTGGAGCAGCTGGCGCAGCAGACCACCGATAATTTCGCCAGATTGTTCCATATCGCCCCCTCCCGCCTGTAACCCGCCGATCTTCCTATTATTTTAAGGCTCGTAATTAATACTTAAAGCGAGTAAAGTTCACCGCCACAAAAGGGGCGGTGACGTGCTTTTGGTTACATTTAGATACAGCTTATGTAAGTTGATGTAAACTTTTCCACGCCGACTGATTGAAACGTGATAGCCGTCAAACAATCATTCCGCCAATTATTTTACTCTGTGTAATAAATAAAGGGCGCTTAGATGTCCTGTCCACGGCACGGTTCTCCCCCCGTGCCAATGCGTGAAAACGTAAAAAAGTACCAAATACTCAGGAGCACTCTCAATTATGTTTAAGAATGCATTTGCTAACCTGCAGAAGGTCGGTAAATCGCTGATGCTGCCGGTCTCCGTGCTGCCTATCGCAGGTATCCTGCTGGGCGTCGGTTCCGCAAACTTCAGCTGGCTGCCAGAAGTCGTTTCCCACGTCATGGCAGAAGCAGGCGGTTCGGTATTCGCTAATATGCCGCTGATCTTCGCTATCGGTGTGGCGCTTGGCTTCACCAATAACGACGGCGTATCCGCGCTGGCTTCGGTTGTTGCTTACGGCATCATGGTGAAAACCATGGCGGTTGTTGCCCCTCTGGTTCTGCATTTACCTGCTGAAGAGATTGCGGCTAAACACCTGGCTGATACCGGCGTACTTGGCGGTATTATTTCCGGTGCAATCGCAGCGTACATGTTCAACCGCTTCTATCGCATCAAGCTGCCAGAGTATCTGGGCTTCTTTGCGGGCAAGCGTTTTGTGCCGATTATCTCCGGTCTGGCCGCTATTTTCACCGGCGTGATCCTCTCCTTCATCTGGCCTCCGATCGGTACTGCTATCCAGACCTTCTCTCAGTGGGCTGCGTACCAGAACCCGGTTGTGGCGTTCGGTATCTACGGCTTCATTGAACGCTGCCTGGTACCGTTTGGCCTGCACCACATCTGGAACGTTCCTTTCCAGATGCAGATTGGCGAATACACCAACGCGGCGGGTCAGGTCTTCCACGGCGATATCCCGCGCTACATGGCAGGCGACCCAACTGCGGGCAAACTGTCCGGCGGCTTCCTGTTCAAAATGTACGGTCTGCCGGCTGCGGCTATCGCTATCTGGCACTCCGCTAAACCGGAAAACCGCGCGAAAGTGGGCGGTATCATGATCTCCGCAGCGCTGACCTCGTTCCTGACCGGTATTACCGAGCCGATCGAGTTCTCCTTCATGTTCGTTGCGCCGATCCTCTACGTTATCCACGCAATTCTTGCAGGTCTGGCATTCCCGATCTGTATCCTGCTGGGTATGCGTGACGGTACATCGTTCTCTCACGGCCTGATCGACTTTATCGTCCTGTCCGGTAACAGCAGCAAGCTGTGGCTGTTCCCGATTGTCGGTATCTGCTATGCGATCGTGTACTACGTTGTCTTCCGCGTGCTGATTAAAGCACTGGACCTGAAAACTCCGGGTCGTGAAGATTCAACCGAAGACAGCAAAGTGGGCGCAACCAGCGAAATGGCTCCGGCTCTGATCGCGGCGTTCGGCGGTAAAGAAAACATCACTAACCTTGATGCGTGCATCACCCGTCTGCGCGTTAGCGTGGCTGACGTAGCGAAAGTTGATCAGGCTGGCCTGAAAAAACTGGGTGCTGCCGGTGTGGTCGTTGCAGGTTCAGGCGTTCAGGCGATCTTCGGGACTAAATCCGATAACCTGAAAACTGAAATGGACGAGTACATCCGCGCCAACTAAGTTGTGATGTGGGGAGACTAAGGCAGCCGAATGGCTGCCTTTTTTATTGGCTTAAGCGAGTAAAAAGGGAGCCGGCTGGCTCCCTGGGTTCAGCTGGTCAGCGCTGAGGATAAATCAGAACTGGTAGCTGGCGGTGATGCTGAAGTTGCGCGGCTCGCCGTAAACAATCGAGCCGTCAATGTTGGTATCGTAGGTTTTATCGAACAGGTTGTTGATATTACCCTGCAAGGCGAAGTTTTTGGTGACCTGGTAGCGGCTGAACAGATCAACCAGCGCGTAGCTGCCCTGCTCGGCGCGGAAGGTGCCGTACGGCGTGACGGTATCTTTATAGACCCGGTTCTGCCAGTTCACGCCGCCGCCAACGGTCAGCTCGGGTATCGCCGGCAGACGGTAGCGGGTGAACAGCTTGACGCTGGTGCGCGGCAGGTTAGGGTTCACCGCGTTGCCTTCATTATCTTCCGCAACAAAGCGCGTGGCCCCGAAGGTCATCTGCCAGTTATCGGTAATCGCCCCGTTAACTTCGAACTCGACGCCTTTACTCACCGTACCGTTGGCGGTTTTGTAGGCCGTCTCGCCGTTGCTGCCGGCAATCGGCGTCCCGGTAGACTGGCCCAGATTATCCTGCTCGATACGGAAAACGGCCAGCGTGGTGGTCAGACGGCTGTCCATCCAGTCTGATTTCAGGCCAAGCTCATAGTTATTGCCGGTGATCGGCGTCAGATATTTACCCGAGCTGTCGCGGACGTTCTGCGGCTGGAAGATTGAGGTGTAGCTGGCGTAGGTCGACCAGTTATCATCGATGTCGTACACCAGGCCGGCGTACGGCGTGGTGTGGTTTTTCTCCATGCTGTAGGAGAGGGTGTCGATACGCCAGTTGGTATAGCGCGCGCCGAGAATTAAGTGCAGCGGATCGGCCAGCGAGAAGCGCGTCGCGGCGTACAGGGACTTCATCCGGGTGGTGTCGTCCTGGGCAAGGCTTTGCGGGTTCCAGTCCGTTTCAGGGAAATTACCCGCATTGAAGTTATTAAAGCTGCCGATTTCATCCGGGAACACGTTGGCCCAGGAGCTGAAATAGCGATTATTTTGTTTGCTGTAGCTGCCGCCGACGATCAGGTTATGCTGGCGACCGAACAGATCGAAGCCGCCATCGGTAAACAGATCTACGGCATCGATTTTACGTTTGCCGCTGTTCCAGCCCGTTCCGCCAACGTAGTCATAGCCCGGGCCATAGCTGCCGTAGGGGCCGACCAGCATTCCCGTCTCTTTGTTAACGTACGCATCGACGTACATCATTTTGCTGTCGAATTTGACCTCGGAGTGGGTTGCGGTCATGGTCGCCTGCCAGGTATCGGCAAAGCGCTGCTTCAGCGTGACGAAGACTTTGTTGAACTCTTTATCGTTATAGGCCCAGTCCGGAGAGGTGCTGTGGGCGCGATCGTAGTGGTTCTTGCTGCCGTCGGTATTCCAGCGCGGCAGGCCGCCCCAGGTTGGGCTGTCGACGTTGATACGCTGATATTCGTAGCCGGCGGAGAGGCTGGTAGAGGTGCCGAGGTCGGCGTCGAGAATGCCGGAGAAGAACGTTTTTTCGCTGTTGTAGCGATCGAGCCAGGAGTCATTATTCTGATAGCCGGCGACAATACGCCCCCGAACGTTACCATCTTCGGTCAGCGGGCTCTGCATATCGGCGACGTAGCGCTGCTTGTTCCAGCTGCCGTATTCGGCGGAGACATTGCCGGTAAACTCGCGGCTGGTGGCATGCTTGCGGATCATATTGATCGATGCGGAGGGGTTGCCCGTCCCGGTCAGCAGGCCGTTGGCGCCGCGTACGACCTCGACCCGCTCAAAGAGCGCGGTATCGGAGAGCGCGTCGCCGAGGTTCCAGCGGGACTCAAAATAGGTCGGGATACCGTCGACCATATAGTTGTCTATTTGAAAACCGCGGGAGTAATAGCTGCTGCGATCGGAGTCCGCCTGGCTGCGGCTGATACCGAGCGTGTTGTCCATCACGTCGCCAAGCGTTTGCAGCTGCTGATCCTGCATCCGCTGCTCGCTGATGATACTCACCGACTGCGGAATATCGCGCTGGGTCATCAGCATTTTTGTTCCGGCTGACGTGGTTTTAACGCTGTAATCCTGCCGCTGTTCGTCGGTGCCGGCTGGCGTTGTTCCTTCTACAATAATGGTGTCGTCGGTCGCGTCGGCGGCAAGGCCGAGGGCGGGGTAGAGCGCTAACGCAATGCCGACGGCGAGGAGAGACTGCGCGCGCTGGCCGTCCCGTGAGCTGGTAGTGAAAGACATGATTAACCCTTAATGAGGAGACTGTCGTTATACGCCGGGGCTCTGTGGCCGCGGTCGAATCATTCCCGAAGTGCGGTGCGTCCATGTGGTGAATACAAATGAGAAATATACGCATTTATATTTAATGTGTAAACAGACGTAAGAGAGGTAGTCAAAAAGGCGCTCTATCGACGGCGGTGCCGGGACATAATCAGGGATATGCTTAATCCGTCATCAGCTAAGTCCGCCGCCGCGTAAGAAAAAGTGCATTCGGGTTGAAAGAGGGGGAGTAACTCGCTCATACTCTTAGACGAATCCTGTGCATCCGCGTTTATCTGCAGGGGCAGGCCAGAGCACGGTATAAAAATTAATAAGGAATCAGTCATGGCAGAAGAAACGATTTTTAGCAAAATCATTCGCCGGGAGATCCCGTCGGATATTGTTTATCAGGATGAGCTTGTTACCGCCTTTCGCGATATCTCTCCGCAGGCGCCGACCCATATTCTGATTATCCCCAATATCCTGATTCCTACCGTCAACGACGTCACCACGGAGCACGAGCTGGCGCTGGGTCGCATGATGACCGTCGCGGCGAAAATAGCGCGTGATGAAGGTCTTGCCGACGACGGCTATCGCCTGATCGTCAACTGTAACCGCCACGGCGGCCAGGAAGTCTACCATATTCATATGCACCTGCTGGGCGGTCGCCCGCTGGGTCCCATGCTGGCTCACAAAGGCTAATCAATGCGCGCAGCTCATTTCGGCACTCTTCTGGCGGCGGCGCTGCTGGCCGGCTGCGGTTCTCACGCGGAAATTCCGGTGGGAGAGCAGCAGACGCTGGTGATGGAATCTAACGTCTTAGCCGCAGGTATCAGCGCCGATGCGCCTGAGGTCACCGCCTCACAGATTCAGGCCACCGCGACCTCAAGGCTGTTTAACGAACGCCAGGAGCCGATCGTCGTGCATTACCGCTTTTTCTGGTATGACGCCAGAGGGCTGGAGATGCACCCGCTGGAGCCGGCACGGAGCATAACGGTGCCCGCACGCTCATCCGTGACGCTTTACGGTAGCGCAAATATTTTGGGGGCGCATAAGGCCCGACTCTATCTTTATCTGTAAGAGGTAATTGTGATGATTAAAATGTGTCGCTATGCGTTGATCACAGCACTGGCGATATTCCTTGCCGGGTGCGTTGGGCAGCGTCAGGAGCCCGCGCCGGTAGGGGAGGCGCAGCCGAAACCGGAGCAGCCGGCTCAACCTACGGTACCTACGGTGCCGGGCATTCCGGCAGTGCCGGCGCAGCCGGGTCCGATTGAGCATGAACAGCAGCCGACTCAGCCAACCCCGCGCGTTCGCCACTATGACTGGAGCGGTGCGGTACAGCCGATGGTCGGGCAGATGCTGCAGGCGGGCGGCGTGAACGCGGGCAGCATTCTGCTGGTCGATAGCGTCAATAACCGCACGAACGGTACGCTAAACGCGGGTGAGGCGACCGAGGCCCTGCGCAATGCGCTGACGGGAAACGGCAAGTTTACGCTGGTCTCGCAGCAGCAGCTCGGCGTGGCGAAACAGCAGCTTGGCCTGTCGCCGCAGGATAGCCTCGGCAGCCGCAGCAAAGCGATGGGCATTGCGCGCACCGTTGGCGCCCAGTACGTGCTCTACTCTAATGCCACCGGCAACGTCAATTCACCTGAGCTGAAGATGCAGCTGATGCTGGTACAAACCGGCGAGATTATTTGGTCAGGTAAAGGTGCAGTTCAGCAACAGTAAGCTAACGCGCGATGAGCTATTGTCGCGCTTTTTCCCCCGCTATTCGCCGCTCGACGATCCGGCCTTTGCCGGTCTGAGCGGCGGTAGCTGCATCGTCAGCGACGGCACCCGGCGGCTGGTATTACGCCAGCCGCACGATCCTGCCGCGCCCGCCAGCGATTTCCTTCGTCAATATCGCGCCTTATCCCGGATGCCGGATACGCTTGCGCCGTCGCCGATTTTTTACTCCCCGCGCTGGATGGTGGTGGAGTACTGCATCGGTGAAATGAAAAGCGCGCTGCCGCCGTGCCCGCAGCTGGCCGGGGTGCTGTATCATCTGCACCAGCAGCCGCACCTGGGCTGGCGTATCGCGCTGGCGCCGCTGCTGGAACGCTACTGGCAGCAGAGCGATGGCTCGCGACGAACCCCGCTATGGCTGCGCTGGTATAAGCGTCTGCTACGCCGCGGAGAGCCCCGGCCGCTGCGCCTGGCGCCGCTGCATATGGACGTACATGCGGGCAATCTGGTTCATACCGAGGGCGGGCTGCGGCTGATCGACTGGGAATATGCCGGCGACGGCGATATTGCGCTGGAGCTTGCCGCCGTGTGGATTGATTCCGCGCAGCATCGGCAGCTGGCAGCGGAGTACGCCCGACAGGCGAACATTAATGAGCGCCAGCTGTGGCGACAAATCCAGCGCTGGCGCCCGTGGGTATTGATGCTCATGGCAGGCTGGTACGAGCGTCGCTGGCAGCAAACCGGCGACCGGCAGTTTATCGCCCTGGCAGATGCGGCCTGGCGTCAGTTAGACACATAATATAAGAGAGGTCAGTGTGGGTCCGGTAATGTTGGATGTCGAAGGTTTTGAACTGGATGCGGAAGAGCGGGAGATCCTTGCGCACCCTTTGGTTGGCGGGCTGATTCTCTTCACCCGCAACTATCACGATCCGGCGCAGCTGCGCGAGCTGGTGCGTCAGATCCGCGAAGCTTCGCACAATCATCTGGCGATCGCGGTCGATCAGGAAGGCGGACGCGTCCAGCGTTTTCGCGAGGGCTTTACCCACCTGCCGGCCGCGCAGTCCTTTGCCGCACTGCTGGGAATGGAAGAGGGCGGCAGGCTGGCGGCGCAGGCCGGCTGGCTGATGGCCAGCGAAATGATCGCTATGGACATTGATATCAGCTTTGCGCCTGTGCTCGACGTCGGCCACATCAGCGCCGCCATCGGCGAGCGCTCTTATCATGAGGATCCCGAGAAGGCGCTGGCCATCGCGCGCTGTTTTATTGACGGTATGCATGAAGCGGGCATGAAGGCGACCGGGAAGCATTTCCCAGGCCACGGCGCGGTAACCGCGGATTCGCATAAAGAGACGCCGCGCGACCCGCGCGCTGAGGCGGAAATTCGCGTCCGGGATATGGCCGTTTTCCGTACCCTGGTTGCGGAGCAGCGCCTTGATGCGATTATGCCTGCCCACGTCATTTATACCGACGTTGACCCGCGTCCGGCCAGCGGCTCGCCGCACTGGCTGAAGACGGTACTGCGCGGAGAGTTAGGCTTTGACGGCGTGATTTTCTCCGACGACCTGTCGATGGAAGGCGCGGCGATTATGGGCAGCTACGCCGAACGCGGGCAGGCTTCCCTGGATGCAGGTTGCGATATGATCCTGGTCTGCAATAATCGTAAGGGTGCGGTCAGCGTGCTGGATAACCTGTCGCCGATCAAAGCAGAGCGTGTTACGAAATTGTATCATAAAGGTTCCTTTACCCGTCAGGAGCTAAGGGATTCCGCCCGTTGGAAGAGGGTCAACGCGCAGCTGGAGCAGCTCCACGCGCGCTGGCAGGAGGCGAAGTCCGCGTAGCAAACCTGAAGGGCGTTGTTGTCTGGTGAGGATGCGATGATTATCTATTTACACGGTTTTGACTCTAACAGCCCCGGTAACCATGAAAAGGTGCTGCAGCTGCAGTTTATCGATCCCGACGTGCGGTTGATTAGCTACAGTACGCGGCATCCGAAGCACGACATGCAGCACTTGTTAAAAGAGGTCGATAAGATGCTGCAGCTCAACGCCGACGATCGGCCGCTGATTTGCGGCGTCGGTCTGGGCGGCTACTGGGCGGAACGGATTGGTTTCCTCTGCGATATCCGCCAGGCTATTTTTAACCCGAACCTGTTTCCCGATGAGAACATGGAAGGGAAGATCGATCGCCCGGAAGAGTACGCGGATATCGGCACGAAGTGCGTGAATAACTTCCGTGAAAAAAATCGCGACCGTTGCCTGGTGATGCTTTCCCGCAAGGATGAAGCCCTCGACAGCCAGCGTTCGGCTGAGCTGCTGCATCACTACTATGAAATCATCTGGGATAACGAGCAGGGCCATAAATTCAAGAGTATCTCCCCGCATTTGCAGCGGATAAAGGCCTTTAAAACCCTCGGCTGATAGCCCCCCTCCAGCCCGCTGTGTGAACGCACCGCGGGCTTTTTTTTATCCATTCCGTGATTGCCTGTGCAAAAAATATGCGGTAAAACTTGATGCATATCAATTTTGGTATGACCAATGAACCGTTCATGTTATTCTCGATTTCGCTGAATGGTTTCAATGCTGTAACTTGTTGTTAATTAAAGGCTATTTATATAACTTTTAATTAACAATTGGTTAATAATTTTAGGGGGTCACGTGACTACACCATTGAAAAGAATAGTAATCGTTGGTGGCGGCGCCGGCGGACTGGAACTGGCTACTCAGCTGGGTAAAAAGCTGGGCCGCAGCAAAAAAGCGAAAATCACTCTGGTGGATCGCAACCATAGCCACCTGTGGAAACCGCTGCTGCATGAAGTGGCAACGGGTTCGCTCGACGAAGGTGTAGATGCGCTGAGCTACCTGGCTCATGCCCGCAATCACGGCTTCCAGTTCCAGCTCGGGTCAGTCGCGGATATCAATCGCGAAACCAAAACCATCACGCTCAGTGAACTGCGTGATGAAAAGGGCGAGCTGCTGGTGGCCGAGCGCAAGCTGCCTTACGACACCCTGGTGATGGCGCTGGGCAGTACCTCTAATGACTTTAATACGCCGGGCGTTAAAGAGAACTGCATTTTCCTCGATAACCCGCACCAGGCACGACGTTTCCATCAGGAAATGCTGAACCTGTTCCTGAAATACTCCGCGGATCTCGGCGCCAACGGCAAAGTGAATATTGCTATCGTCGGCGGCGGAGCCACCGGCGTAGAGCTCTCTGCCGAGCTGCACAATGCGGTTAAGCAGCTGCATAGCTACGGCTACAAAGGGCTGACTAACGAAGCGCTGAACGTCACGCTGGTTGAGGCCGGTGAGCGTATTCTGCCGGCGCTGCCGCCGCGTATTTCCGGCGCCGCGCACAGCGAGCTGACCAAGCTTGGCGTACGGGTGCTGACGAAAACTATGGTCACCAGCGCCGATGCTAACGGCCTGCACACCAAAGACGGCGAGTTTATTAAGGCCGATCTGATGGTCTGGGCTGCCGGGATTAAGGCGCCGGACTTTATGAAAGAGATCGGCGGTCTGGAAACCAACCGCATCAACCAGCTGGTGGTTGAGCCGACGCTGCAAACGACCCGCGATGCGGATATCTACGCCATCGGCGACTGCGCTTCCTGCGCCCGTCCGGAAGGCGGATTCGTGCCGCCGCGCGCCCAGGCCGCTCACCAGATGGCAACCTGCGCGCTGCATAACATCCTCGCGCAGATGAAAAACAAGCCGTTGAAACCTTACGCTTATAAGGATCACGGCTCGCTGGTTTCGCTCTCCAACTACTCGACCGTCGGCAGCCTGATGGGTAACCTGATGCGCGGTTCAATGATGATCGAAGGCCGCATTGCGCGCTTCGTTTACATCTCCCTGTACCGCATGCACCAGATTGCGCTGCACGGCTACTTTAAAACCGGCCTGATGATGCTGGTAGGGCGCATCAACCGCATCATTCGTCCGCGCCTGAAGCTGCACTAATCCTCGGGCGCTCCGCTTCCGGATGACGGCGTTAACGCCTTCTCAGGGGTCGCGGAGCGCGCCGAGCCGTCGCCCGGTCAGATAACGCGCTGCCGGGCGATTATCCGGAATATCGTCCTGTAATATTCGCTATATCCTCTCGGATTCCTCTGAATCCCCGCCGTTTGCTGCAGATCCTCGCATTTTTCATCCGCTTTCTCATTTGCAAGCTCCCCGGGTAGATAGCAAAATTATCGCTATCAGCAACAACGGAGGATGCCCCGTGAATAAATCAATGTTGGCGGGTATAGGGATTGGCGTGGCCGCCGCGCTGGGTGTGGCAGCTGTCGCCGGTCTGAACGTACTGGATCGCGGACCGCAGTATGCGCAGGTGGTCTCCAGTACGCCGATCAAAGAAAGTGTTAAAACGCCGCGTCAGGAGTGCCGCAACGTCACCGTGACCCACCGTCGTCCGGTACAGGATGAAAACCGGATTGCCGGTTCGGTGCTCGGCGCGGTCGCCGGCGGGGTTATCGGCCACCAGTTTGGCGGCGGCCGTGGACGCAGCGTTGCCACCGTCGTGGGCGCGCTGGGCGGCGGCTATGCCGGTAACCAGATTCAGGGATCGATGCAGGAAGGCGATACCTACACCACCACGCAGCAGCGCTGCAAAACGGTGTATGACAAATCGGATAAAATGCTGGGCTATGACGTCACGTACAAAATTGGCGGACAGCAGGGCAAGATTCGCATGGAACATGACCCCGGCACGCAAATTCCGCTGGATAGTAACGGTCAGCTGATCCTGAATAACAAAGCGTAAAAAAGACGTTTATTGATATTTGCCCCTCACGCTCAGGGTGAGGGGCTTTTTTTATCAGAAGCTCAGGGCGTAGTTCAGACCAAAGGTGCGGCCGCGGCCTTTGTACTCATACAGCGAACTGCTGCCGTAGGTTGGGCTGTAGAGCAGCGGCGCGCGCTGGCCCCAGATGGTGACGTAGTCTTCGTTCAGCAGGTTTTCGATGCTGAAGGTCAGCTTACCCAGCGGCAGCGCGTAGCTGCCGATAAAGTCGACGGTATTGTAGCCATCAAGCTTGTTGCCGCTGGCGTCGCTAAGATCGAACACCTGCTGGGTTTGCACGCGCAGCGACCACGGGTCCGGCGCCCAGCCGACCCAGGCGGTGGCTTTCGACGGTGAGGCGAGGGTCACATCCCATTTCTGCCAGCTGCCGTCGCTCTTCACCTGCGATTTCAGGACGTTGAAGTTAGCTCCTGTGCTCCAGTCGCTCTGCGGGAAGGCGTAATCCACCGCCCCTTCAACGCCGTAAATACGCCGCTTATCGGACTCAACGTCAATCGTCATATCGGTGCGGTTGACGACGATGGTTTTATCCGACGTAGAGTAGTAGGCCGCCAGCTGCGTGCGCAGGTTGTCGCCGGTGTAGCGCCAGCCCAGCTCGTAAGAGTTAACTTTTATCCCCTGCAGCGGCGAATCGCCGACGTTGACGCTCGACAGCAGCGGAAGGTTGCCGTTAACGGCGGCGCCGTATTTACCGATGCCGTAGTATTTACCCGGATCCGGCAGCTCGACGCCCTGGGAGAAGTTAAACCAGGTCTGCTGGCGGTCGGTAATGTGGGCGACAATCCCGGCATTAAACAGGAAGTTATCGTAATCGGTTTTCCCGCCGGGAATGGCGTCCGCCGAGCGGGCTTTCCCGTTGGCGACGTCCTGCTGCTGCGCATAGCCGACAAAATCATTCACCCGGTTTTCCGTCCACTGGTAGCGCACGCCGCCGCTGACGGTGAAGATATCGTTCAGGTCGTAGCTGCTCTGCAGGAACGGGGCAAGGTTGGTGATGCTGTAGCCCGGGTAGCGGCCGGTGGTGTAGATGGCCTGATTATTCAGCCCGCCGGAGGCCATCGATTCGTTGAGGTCGAAGAACATCTGGTTGGCGTTGAAGGTTTCATGATCGGCGTCGAGTCCCCAGGTCAGGTCCCAGTCCTCCAGCGGCTGGCTGTTGAGGGTAATTTTGGCTCCGTACTGATCGGTATCCTGCTTCGAGGAGGAGAAGCTGCTGACCTGGCCCTTAGCGAGGGTCGGGAAGGGGTAGAAGGTCAGGGATTCGTCGCGATAGTAGATCTGGCTGACCAGATTCTGACCGTAGAAGTCGGCGTCGGAATACTGGAGGCTTATCAGGTGGCGCTCGGTGCCGGGTACGCGGTCGGAGTCCAGCCCGTCGGTGGTGTAGGCCTTGCCGTCGCCGGTCACCGCCGACATGTTTTTCCCCAGGTACAGGCCGTAGTCGTCGCCCTGGCTTTTATAGTACTGCGTGACCAGCTGAAGCTGACGATTATCGTCGATGTTGATGGTGCCGGTGCCCATCACGTCGAGGCGATCGGAGTGCTGTAAGCCGGTCTGGGTATTATCGAGGATCAGCGCATCGTTATTGCCGTCATACCAGCCGCCGAAGCGCTGATAAGCCACCGATAATCTGCCGGAGGCGTGGTCGGTACCGCCGCTCACCGCCGCTGCCACCCGCTCGTCATGATCGTTGCTGTTAGCAAAACCCGTTTTGCCGCCCAGCTCGAGATCGACCTGGCGATCCTGCTGGCCTTTTTTTGTCACAATATTGATAAGCCCGCCGGTACTGCCGCCGCCGTACAGCGAGGTGGCGCCGGAGATGACCTCGATGTGCTCGATGTTGAACGGATCGATGGAGTCGAGCTGACGGCTGTCGGTGCGGGAGGAGTTTAGCCGCACGCCGTCGATCAGCACCACGATCGCGCGACCGCGCATATTCATCCCGTAGTTTGTCCGTCCCTGGCTGCTGACGTCGATGCCTGGAATAAGCTGCGCCAGCACATCTTTGAACTCCTTGCCGCCCTGAACCTGCTGTTCAATTTCGTGACCTTCAATAACCCAGGTGGTCTGCGCCATTTCGGCAACGGTACGGTGCGTACGGTTGGCGCTAACGATCAGGTTTTCTTCGGCCGCCTGGGTGCTAAAGACGGGGAGGGTGGTAGCCAGCAGCAGTGGGTTAAGCACCCAGAGACGCGTGTTCATTCGCATTCCTTTTATGAGTTAATTGCTTTGTTGTTAAGCATTGTTGTTCTATTTTTTCGGCGCGGGCGCACCGACTGTTACAAGGTGAAACATATTGAAAAACTCAAATGCGAATTCTGCACGCAGTGATTATTGTTATCAATATCATTTACAACAAATTAACGCTTAAGGATGTGAAAACATTAATAAAAATGGGGTTAAGACAGCGGGATGTCGCGGAGGAGAGGCAGGCCCGGTAACGTAGGTCACCGGGCAGCAGAGGAGCGGGTTAGTGCTGGAGGATTTGCGGCCACAGGCGCAGGGTGGTCTCAGCAATTTGCATTAGTTTGCTGAAATCGGCGCCTTCGCGAGCGCTGATCGACATCCCCTGCAGGACGCAGTTTAAGAACTGCGCGAGCTGGCGAACGTCACCGTTTTCCGGGAGCTCGCCGCGCAGCTGGCGCTGCTGCAGGAACTGGGTCAGCGTCTGCTCCTGCATAGCGTGCCGCGACTTAATTGTGTTGGCGATATCGGTAGAGGAGGCCGCCAGCGCCGCGGAGGTGTTGATCATAAAGCAGCCCGCCGGGGTATCTTTACTGGTAAAGCAGGTGGCGATAGCGGTGAAATAGTCCCGCAGGGCCTGGTCGACCGACTTCTCTTCGTCAAACAGCTGCGCTTCGTGTCTGGCGGCAAAGCGCGAGATATAGCGATCGAGCACCGCGCGAAACAGCCCCTCTTTATTGACGAATTCGGCGTAGAGCGTAGGGGCCTTCGCCCCGGTGGCTTCCACCAGATCGGCAAGGGAGGTTGCCTCATACCCATGCTGCCAGAACAGTGCCATGGCCTTATCCAGCGCCGCTTCCTTGTCGAACACTTTAGGTCGGCCACGGCTTTTTTTTGTGCAACTTTGAACGTCAGTTGTCATGATGCCGCCTGTACCTATGTTGGTTTGTTGAAGGGCCATTATAAAAATAAACGGCATAACCTGCCAGCAGAGTCAGTCCAAAAATAAATAATTCATATATATATGAATTTTAAGTTTTTTATAAATAATTAAACGATCGTTATAAAAATGCGTTGACGTGTGATGCAGGTCACATTATTATTTACCTATCGATCGTTAAGTTAATTCTTACGACCCTAATAAAAAATCATCTGCATAGGTATAATAATCATGAAAACCATCAAAACTCTGACCCTCGCTGCTGTACTAAGCTCACTCTCTTTCGCAAGCTTTGCTGCCGTTGAAGTGCAATCCACTCCTGCTGGCCAGCAAAAAATCGGCACCGTTTCCGCTTCCGCCGGCACCAACCTGGGCTCTCTGGAAGACCAGCTGGCGCAGAAAGCTGAAGAAATGGGCGCAACTTCATTCCGCATTACGTCGGTAACCGGTCCTAACACCCTGCACGGGACTGCGGTTATCTACAAATAAGCTGTTCCCTCTGTCATGCCACTGACAAACGCGGTTCTGACCCCTTTATCAGGCCGCGGTAGTAAGCAGTAAGTTGTTCCCCTGTTATGCCAAGATTGCGAAGCGGTCCACACCCTTATGGACCGCGACTCGCTGTCTGAATCCCCGGTTTCTCCCCCAATAAAACGCCATACAGAACCCCTCAGTTAAGCGGTTTCCGCTCAGCGGACGCTGCGCTCCCACTGTTTCCTCGCGTGAGGTTGCAGGCAGTCCCGTCGCCCCCTTGAGGCTGATAGTATCGGTTGTTTCGACCGACGCTTTCGCGCTGATGAACGTATGCAGAGGAAAAGGCAAACCGAAGGCCGCAAGAGGTAAATTGAGACAGGAGCGAGTCGGTCGAATTGAGCCGGGCGCGGCGCGCAGCGGTGATTTCGGTGCGGGACCGCGGGGATGGTTACGCGAGGTTAAAGGGGAAGAGGCTTCTCTTCCCCCAAATCCGCTCACCCGGTGCCGGGGAAGGACGTTCTGCCTGACGCAGGGCGAATGAATACCGCGTCACCGCCAGGCAGAATAGGGCGACTACAGCGCCTGACCGGCGTCCGGTTGATGGCGGGTCACGTCAATCGGCATGCCCGAACGCAGTTCGATAGCGCGCTCCATAACCGGCCGATCGGTCAGCTGAGCCTGCTTAAAGGCCAGCATTTCGGCGTTAAGCACGATGGGCAGAGTCTGCGGATCGTCATCAAGGTGCTTCGACAGCGGCTGATGAATCTCGACCAGCCGGCTGCCGTTTGGCTCAACGGAAGCCTTAATCGGCGTGTTGATAATATTCACCCGGGTTCCGGGGGTAATTTTATTGAACAGGGTCTTAATATCGTTATCGCGCAGGCGAATGCAGCCCGAGCTTACGCGCATACCGATGCCGAAATCGGCGTTGGTGCCGTGCAGCAGATAGACGCCGCCGTAGGCCGCCAGGCGGATCGCGTGGTGCCCCATCGGGTTATCCGGCCCGGCGGGAACCACTGCAGGCAGCTCGATGCCCATCGCCTTGTAGCGGGCGCGGATATTGGCCGTCGGCGTCCAGGTTGGGTTGGCGCGCTTATCCGACACGGTCGTGACCATCGTTGGCGTGAGGGTATCGCCCCCGAGCTGGCCGATACCGATAGGGTAGACGGTCACCTCATTCTTGCCCGGCGGATAGTAGTACAGACGAAGTTCGGCGAGATTAATCACCAGCCCTTCGCGCGGCGCGTCCGGAAGCAGCGTCTGCAGCGGAATGGTCAACACGCTGCCGGCGCGGGGAACGTAGGGATCGACGCCGGGATTGGCCTGCAGGAGCGCCAGAAAACCAACGTTATACTTTTTGGCAATGGCTTCCAGCGAGCCGCCGTTATCCTGCACCACGTGGAACTGATTTTGCCCCACCAGACGGCTTCCCGGCGGCGGTAAAGGCCAGGTGTTAGCATGGGCCGGAAGCGCCAGCGCGGCGACAACGGCAACCAGCGCCAGCCACAGAGAGAAACGCGAAGAGTGCATGACCATAATAAATAAGTGGTTATTTTTCTACGAAAACAGGAACAAATTATGGCGCGGGAGAGTGTGGGGAAACCCTGGTGGATTGCAAAACATTTGTAAAGTTTGCTGAATGTGTCGGATGAAAAAATGGATACGATGAATGTCACCGTATCCATTTTCTCCGTCACTGTCAGGCGACGGCGTTCTCTTCCAGCTGGCGCATAAACTGGCGAACCCACTCCATGCGCGTTTTCCGCTCGGCGAGATCCTGCATAAACTTCAGCCGCGTCGGCCCGTCGAGGCGGAAGTGCTGCGGCTGTTTCTGCAGCAGGCCAATCAGCCACACCGGGTTGACGTGGTTCTTTTCGCTAAACTCGATCATGCCGCCTTTTTCGTTCCCCTCCAGCTTGCGAATGCCAAGCTTCTGCGCCTGCTGGCGCAGACGGGCGATATCCAGCAGATTTCTGGCCGCGTCCGGCAGCAGGCCGAAGCGGTCGATAAGCTCAACCTTGATCTCCTCCAGCTCGTGCTCGCTTTTAGCGCTGGCGATGCGCTTGTAGAACGAGAGTCGGGTGTTCACATCCGGGATAAAGTCGTCCGGCAGCAGGGAAGGCATCCGCAGTTCGACCTCCGTTTGCTGGCTGGTCAGGTCCTCCAGCGACGGCTCGCGCCCGGCCTTCAGGGCATCAACGGCGTTCTCCAGCAGCTCCATATACAGCGAGAAGCCGATGGTGGTCATCTGCCCGCTCTGGTCTTCGCCCAGCAGCTCGCCGGCACCGCGAATTTCCAGATCGTGGGTGGCCAGGGCGAACCCGGCGCCGAGATCCTCCAGCGAGGCGATCGCTTCCAGACGCTTTTGCGCATCGGTGGACATCGCCTTCGGATGCGGGGTCAGCAGCCAGGCATAGGCCTGATGGTGTGAACGCCCGACGCGCCCGCGCAGCTGGTGCAGCTGAGCAAGGCCGAAATGATCGGCGCGCTCGATGATGATCGTATTGGCGGTCGGAATATCGATCCCGGTTTCAATAATGGTGGTGCAGACCAGCACGTTAAAGCGCTGGTGGTGGAAATCGTTCATCACCCGCTCAAGCTCGCGTTCGCGCATCTGCCCGTGACCGATGGCGATGCGCGCCTCGGGCACCAGCGCGGCCAGGCGGTCGGCGGCTTTCTGGATGTTTTCCACGTCATTGTAGAGATAGTAGACCTGGCCGCCGCGCAGTATTTCACGCAGCATGGCCTCGCGTACCACCAGCGCATCGTACTCGCGCACGAAGGTTTTCACCGCCAGGCGGCGCGCCGGAGGGGTGGCGATAATCGACAGATCGCGCATGCCGCTCATGGCCATATTCAGGGTGCGCGGGATAGGCGTCGCGGTGAGCGTCAGAATATCGACATCGGCGCGCATGGCCTTGATGCGCTCCTTATGCCGCACGCCAAAGCGGTGCTCCTCATCGACGATCAGCAGCCCAAGATCGCGCAGCTTCACTTCGCTCTGCAGCAGCTTGTGGGTGCCGATCAGAATATCGATTTTGCCCTCGGCCGCCTGTTCCAGAATCTGCGCCTGTTCTTTGGCGCTGCGGAAGCGAGACAACATTTCGATACGCACCGGCCAGTTGGCGAAGCGGTCGCGGAAGTTGTCGAAGTGCTGCTGGGCGAGCAGGGTCGTCGGCACCAGCACCGCCACCTGCTTATGGTTTTCTACCGCCAGGAAGGCGGCGCGCATGGCAACTTCGGTTTTACCAAAGCCCACGTCGCCGCAGACCAGACGGTCCATCGCCAGCGGCTGGCACATATCGCTCAGCACCGCGTTGATGGCCTGGGCCTGGTCGGGAGTGGTTTCAAACGGGAAGCCGTCGCAAAAGAGCTGATACTGTTCGCGATCGTGCTTAAAGGCAAAGCCGGATTTGACCGCGCGCTGGGCATAAATATCCAGCAGCTCCGCCGCCACGTCGCGCACCTTCTCCGCCGCTTTTTGCCGCGCTCGCGCCCAGGCGTCGCCGCCGAGCTTGTGCAGCGGGGCGCTCTCCTCCGCGCCGCCGGCATAGCGGCTAATCAGATGGAGCGAGGAGACCGGGACGTACAGTTTGGCGTCATTGGCGTAGGTGAGCATCAGGTATTCACCCTTGATGCCGCCGGCCTCGAGAGTGGTCATTCCCGCATAGCGGCCGACGCCGTGCTCAAGATGCACCACCGGCTGGCCGATATGCAGCTCCGCGAGGTTGCGAATCAGGGTATCGGGGTTGATGGTGCGCCGCGAGTCCTGGCGTCGGCGCGCCACGCGCTCGCCCAGCAGATCGCTTTCACAAATCAGCGCCAGGCCGCGTGGGCTATCGATAAAGCCGTGCTCGGCGGCGCCAATCATCAGATAGCGGCCGCTGCCGGTCGCCTCTTCGAGACGCCGGATATGCTTTGGCGCAACCTTAATGCGCGCCAGCATTTCGCCCAACGTTTCGCGACGGCCCTCGCTCTCGACCGAGAAGATAACCGGCCCGCTGAAGGATTCGAGGAAGCGGCGCAGGTTATCCAGCGGCGCTTTGTTCTGCGCCTGAATCGCCAGCTCCGGCAGCTTCTGGTAGCCGAGGTTGGTATGAGCCGCTTTCTCCGCCAGGCGGTCGGTTTTTAACTGCACGCGCGGCCATTTTTTCAGCTCGCTGAACAGCTCATCGCTGCGCAGCCAGAGCAGCTCCGGCGGCAGCAGCGGGCGCATTGGGTCAACGCCGCGGCTCTCAAAGCGGGCGTGAGTTTCGCTCTGGAAACGTTCGGCGCTGGCTTCCAGCTCGCCGGTATTGACGATCAGCGTGTTCGCCGGGAAGTAGCTAAACAGCGGTGGCAGCGGCTCGTTGAAAAACAGCGGCTGCCAGTATTCGATGCCGGTGGGCAGGGTGCCTTTGCTGACCTGCTGATAGATATGCTCGGCATCGCGCTTGACCTCGAAGCGATCGCGCCACTGGCTGCGGAACAGCTCGATGGCGGCCTGATCGGTCGGGAATTCGTGGGCCGGCAGCAGATTGATCGCCGCCACCTCTTCGAGCGTGCGCTGGCTGTCAACGTCAAACAGGCGCAGGCTGTCGATTTCATCATCGAAGAAATCGAGGCGATAGGGCTGTTCGCTGCCCATCGGGTAGAGGTCGAGCAGGGCGCCGCGGGTCGCGTATTCGCCGTGCTCCATAACCTGATCGACATGGCGATAGCCGGCGCTGTCGAGCTGCTCGCGTAGGGTATCCCGCGACAGGCGCTGGCCTTTTTTCATCACCAGCGCGTGGCCGTGCAGGTAGTTATGCAGACAAACGCGCTGCATCAAGGTGCTGACCGGTACGATCAGCACGCCGCGCTGCATGGTCGGCAGCTGATAAAGGGTCGCCAGTCGGGAAGAGATAATATCCTGATGCGGCGAGAAGCTATCGTAGGGCAGGGTTTCCCAGTCCGCCAGGGCGATGACCATGCTGTCGGTAAACTGCCGAATTTCATCATTCAGGCGCAGGGCGTTTTGCATATCGGGGGCGACGAGGATCACCGGGCCGTCGTGACGCTCGGTCATTTCCGCGACCAGGGTCGCGCAGGCCGCGCCGGTGAGTTCGCCGAGCTGCCGCTGATCGCCGGGTTTGACCGGCAGTGAGTATCGATATTGTTGAGACATAGCGGTTGTCAGGATCCCTTAGAGCCTATCCCATTAGGCTTTTTTATTTGCCAGCAAAGTACGCCTACCGCAATAGGCTCTGAGTGATTCGCTCTACGATGTAGGGGCAAATCGCTGATATTCAATGCCTCTGATTATCCGCGATTGGCTTTAATTCGCCAACCCGAATGACAAAAGGATGTTCGTTTGCGGGGAAAGATTCTGATAGATAAGAACTGACATATCAAATATCCGATTGATTTATCTTTACTTTTTCTCCGTCTGGCGACAAAAACTTACCGTTTCAGTGATTTACGCGTTGTGCTATGACATATATACTCGTGCATCGGCTATCAGCAACCAGATGGAATACATGTACCAACCTGCCGCACTCTTTATCGGCCTTCGCTACATGCGCGGGCGCGCAGCTGACCGCTTCGGTCGTTTCGTCTCCTGGCTTTCAACCATTGGCATTACGCTCGGCGTGATGGCGCTGGTGACCGTCCTGTCGGTGATGAACGGCTTTGAACGCGAGCTGCAGAACAACATCCTGGGGCTGATGCCGCAGGCCATTCTTAGCGCCCAGCAGGGCTCAATCAATCCGCAAACGCTGCCGGAAAGCGCCGTGAAGCTGCAGGGCGTCAGCCGGGTCGCGCCGCTGACCACCGGCGACGTGGTGCTGCAAAGCGCGCGCAGCGTCGCGGTTGGGGTAATGCTCGGTATCGACCCGGCGCAAAAAGATCCGCTGACGCCGTACCTCGTTAACGTCAAGCAGAGCGACCTGCAGGCCGGGAAATATAACGTTATTCTCGGCGAGCAACTGGCCGGCCAGCTCGGGGTTAATCGCGGCGACCAGATCCGCGTGATGGTGCCGTCCGCCAGCCAGTTTACGCCGATGGGCCGCGTGCCGAGCCAGCGCCTGTTTAACATTATCGGCACCTTCGCCGCCAGTAGCGAAGTCGACGGCTACCAGATGCTGACCAATATTGACGACGCGTCGCGCCTGATGCGCTACCCGCTGGGGAATATTACCGGCTGGCGCCTGTGGCTCAACCAGCCGCTGCAGGTGGATACGCTCAGCCAGCAAACCCTGCCTGAAGGCACGAAGTGGCAGGACTGGCGCGAGCGCAAGGGCGAGCTGTTCCAGGCCGTGCGGATGGAAAAAAATATGATGGGCCTGCTGCTGAGCCTGATTGTGGCGGTGGCGGCCTTTAATATCATCACCTCGCTTGGGATGATGGTGATGGAAAAGCAGGGCGAGGTGGCGATTCTGCAAACCCTCGGCCTGACGCCGCGGCAGATTATGCTGGTCTTTATGGTGCAGGGCGCCAGCGCCGGTATCGTCGGCGCGCTGCTCGGCGCGCTGCTCGGCGTGCTGCTCGCCAGCCAGCTGAACAATTTGATGCCGATTATCGGCGCGTTTCTTGACGGCGCCGCGCTGCCGGTTGCCATCGAACCGCTGCAGGTGACGATCATTGCGCTGGTGGCGATGGTGCTGGCACTGTTGTCAACGTTGTACCCTTCCTGGCGCGCTGCCGCCACCCAACCCGCTGAGGCTTTACGTTATGAATAAGATCCTGCTGCAATGCGACAACCTGTGCAAACGCTATCAGGAAGGCAACGTGCAAACGGACGTGCTGCACGATGTCAGCTTCAGCATTGAAGAGGGCGAGATGATGGCGATTGTCGGCACCTCCGGTTCCGGCAAAAGTACGCTCCTGCATCTGCTCGGCGGCCTCGATACGCCGACCTCGGGCGACGTTATTTTCTCCGGCCAGCCGATGAGCCAGCTCTCCGCCGCGGCCCGCGCCGACCTGCGCAACCGCGAGCTGGGCTTTATCTATCAGTTCCACCACCTGCTGCCGGATTTTACCGCCCTCGAAAACGTGGCGATGCCGCTGCTGATCGGCAAGCAGAAGGCGGCCGATATCGAACGCCAGGCAAAAGAGATGCTGCGCGCGGTCGGCCTTGAGCACCGCAGCAGCCATCGTCCGTCCGAGCTTTCCGGCGGCGAACGCCAGCGGGTGGCGATTGCCCGCGCGCTGGTCAACAAGCCGCGGCTGGTGCTGGCGGATGAGCCGACCGGTAACCTTGACGCCCGCAACGCCGACAGCATCTTCCAGCTGCTGGGCGAGCTCAATATCGCGCAGCGCACCGCGTTCCTGGTGGTGACCCACGATCTGCAGCTGGCAAAACGGATGAACCGTCAGCTGGAGATGCGTGATGGCCACCTGAACGCGGAACTGACCCTGATGGGGGCCGAGTGATGGCCTCTCCGTTATCCTTATTGATCGCCCTGCGCTTTAGCCGCGGCCGTCGACGCGGCGGCATGGTATCGCTTATTTCGGTGATTTCGACCGTCGGCATTGCGCTGGGCGTGGCGGTGCTGATCGTCGGCCTGAGCGCCATGAACGGCTTCGAGCGCGAGCTCAATAACCGCATTCTGGCGGTGGTTCCCCACGGGGAAATCGAGCCGGTTAAGCAGCCCTGGAGCAACTGGAACGAGGCGCTGGCGAAGGTTGAGAAGGTCAAGGGCATCGTTGCGGCTGCGCCCTATATCAACTTTACCGGGCTGGTGGAGAGCGGCAGCAACATGCGCGCCATTCAGGTCAAGGGCGTCGATCCTCAGCAGGAGAGCCGCCTGAGCTCGCTGCCGACCTTCGTGCAGAACAACGCCTGGGCCGGTTTTAAGCCCGGCGAGCAGCAGATTATTTTAGGCAAGGGCGTCGCCGATGCGCTGCACGTTAAGCAGGGCGACTGGGTATCGATAATGATCCCCAACTCCGACGCCGAGCACCAGCTGCTGCAGCCGAAACGCGTCAGGCTCCACGTCACCGGGATCCTGCAGCTGAGCGGCCAGCTCGATCACAGCTTCGCGATGATCCCGATGCCGGATGCTCAGCAGTATCTGGATATGGGCAGCAGCGTCACCGGGATCGCGATTAAAGTCACCGACGTCTTCCACGCCAACACCCTGGTGCGCGACGCCGGTGAAGTCACCAACAGCTACGTCTATATCAAGAGCTGGATCGGCACCTACGGCTATATGTATCGCGACATCCAGATGATCCGCGCCATTATGTATCTCGCGATGGTGCTGGTTATCGGCGTTGCCTGCTTTAACATCGTCTCCACCCTGGTGATGGCGGTGAAAGATAAAAGCAGCGATATTGCGGTGCTGCGCACGCTCGGCGCGAAAGACGGCCTGATCCGCGCGATTTTCGTATGGTATGGTTTACTTGCCGGTTCGGTCGGAAGCCTGATCGGGGTCGCCATTGGCGTGGTTTGCGCGCTGAAGCTGACGTCGATTATTAACGGCCTTGAATCCCTGATTGGGCATAAATTCCTCTCCGGCGACATCTATTTTATCGACTTCCTGCCGTCTGAACTGCACTGGCTGGACGTCATTTACGTGCTGGTGACGGCACTGTTGCTGAGTTTGCTGGCCAGCTGGTATCCCGCCCGCCGCGCCAGCCGCATTGACCCGGCGAGGGTGCTGAGTGGCCAGTAATTTATCGTCATGACCCGCTAATGTGCTTCATTTTTCAAGGTGAAGCGCAGGGTTAGAAAGAGGAATTGCTGAAATGTATTACGGATTTGACATTGGCGGCAGCAAGATTGCGTTAGGCGTATTTAACAAGGAGCGGCGGCTGCAGTGGGAAAAGCGCGTCGCCACTCCGCAAGAGAGTTATGAAGATTTTCTCCAGGCGGTAGAAGCGCTGGTGCTTGAGGCGGACGCCCGCTTTGATTGCCAGGGTTCGGTAGGGATAGGTATCCCGGGAATGCCGGAAACCGCGGACGGCACGCTGTACGCCGCCAACGTGCCTGCCGCCAGCGGTAAACCGCTGCGCGCCGACCTCAGCGCCCGGCTGGGGCGTGAAGTGCGTCTCGATAACGACGCCAACTGTTTTGCGCTCTCGGAGGCCTGGGACGACGAGTTTACCCGCTATCCGCTGGTGATGGGGCTGATCCTCGGCACCGGCGTAGGCGGCGGCCTGATCCTTAACGGCAAATCGATTACCGGACATAGCTATATCACCGGCGAATTTGGCCATATCCGCCTGCCGGTGGATGCGCTGGAGGTGGTGGGGCGTGACTTTCCGCTGACCCGCTGCGGCTGCGGCCAGCTGGGCTGCATCGAAAACTATCTTTCCGGCCGCGGCTTTGCCTGGCTGTACGAACACTTTTACCAACAATCCCTCACCTCACCAGAAATCGTTGCGCAGTGGCAGCAGGGCGATGAAAAAGCGCGCGCCCACGTCGAGCGCTATCTTGACCTGCTGGCGGTGTGTCTGGGTAATATTTTAACCATCGTTGACCCGGATCTGCTGGTAGTTGGCGGAGGATTGTCTAACTTTACTGCAATAAGCGAAGGGCTGGCGCAGCGCCTGCCGCGTCACTTACTTCCCGTTGCCCGGGTGCCTCGGATTGAGCGGGCGCGCCACGGCGATGCGGGAGGAATGCGCGGTGCGGCCTTCCTTCATTTGACTGATTAATCACAGAGGTAGCTATGTTGTCGCGCCGCTTACATCGATTGAGCCGTTTTCGCCGCAATAAACGACGCCTGCGCGAGCGACTGCGTCAGCGAATTTTCTTTAAAGAGGATAAGGTGGCTCCGGAAACGATGGAAAAACCCAGGGTAGTGGTGCTCACCGGCGCAGGCATTTCCGCCGAGTCGGGGATTAAAACCTTCCGCGCGGCCGACGGCCTGTGGGAAGAACATCGGGTGGAAGACGTGGCGACGCCGGAAGGCTTTGCCCGCGATCCCGCGCTGGTGCAGGCGTTTTACAACGCCCGCCGTCGTCAGCTGCAGGGGCAGGATATCGCCCCTAACGCCGCGCATCTGGCGCTGGCGCGGCTGGAAGAGGTGCTGGGGGATCGTTTTGTGCTGGTGACGCAGAATATCGACAACCTGCACGAGCGTGCCGGCAACCGCCGGGTTATCCACATGCATGGCGAGCTGCTGAAGGTGCGCTGTTCGTGGAGCGGACAGGTACTGGAGTGGACCGGGGACGTCACCGTGGACGACAAGTGCCACTGCTGTCAGTTCCCGGCGCCGCTGCGCCCGCACGTGGTCTGGTTTGGCGAGATGCCGCTGGGAATGGACGACATTTACAGCGCGCTGGCCGATGCCGATATTTTCATCGCCATCGGCACTTCCGGGCACGTCTATCCGGCGGCGGGCTTCGTTCACGAGGCTCGCCTGCAGGGAGCGCATACGGTTGAGCTCAACCTGGAGCCGAGCCAGGTGGGCAGCGAGTTTGCCGAAAAACGCTATGGCCTCGCAAGCCAGGTGGTGCCGGAGTTTATCGACCAGCTGCTCAAAGATCTCTGATCGCGCGGCGCGGATCTCGGGGCCGGAGGGCGTTAGCGGGTAGCGCCCTCCGGCGTATTGCCGGTCGGCGCTCCCGGCATTATCGTCTGAGGTTGTGGAATTGATGCGATGATGTGACAGGGAAAGCAGTATTGCGTGCTCTTTTATGACATCTTCTTACATTCTTGCAACAGAAAGGGAGTGTAAGCATGCGCACAGAGTATTTTGACTACCTGATCCTCGGGGATGAACATCACGGCGAGATCTACAGCGGCGTTAAAACCCACCGTCTTGAAGTTCGTTCGAAATACCCGCTGGCGAATCATGCCCATTCCCCTGCCGAAGAAGCCCCCGGCACCCAGCCGCGAACGGTGAATTACAACGTCCACGAATATCCAGCCCAGGATGGCCGCTTCTATATGGTGGCGACGAACTATCCGCTGAGCGATTTTGACGTGGAAGATGCGCTGATTAAATCGCGAGCGCATCCCGTGCGCGCCTGATCTCTGGCCGCGAAACCGAATCCAGAAAATTTGCATAACCCCTAAGGCGCCCGTATCGGCGCTTTTTTTTGCCCAAAAAGCGCGCCGACGCCGCGGAGAACCAGCCATGCACCCATCGATGATGTATCAGGATTTAACCACCGGAACGTTAATCAATCACGCGGCGCGCTACCATGCCGATAGCGAAATCGTCTCCGTGTCCACGCGCGGGGAGACGGAGTACAGCAGCTGGGGAGCGGTGGCGGATAACGCGCGCCGCCTGGCGTCCGCCGTCGATCGGCTGGGCATCCCCGCCGGCGCCCGCTGCGCTACCCTCGCGTGGAATAATCGCCGTCATCTGGAAGTCTATTTCGCCATCGGCTCGGGAGGCCGGGTTACCCATACCCTCAACCCGCGGCTGTCGATTGAGCACCTGACGTTTATCATCAACGACGCCGAGGACCAGGTGCTGTTTTTTGACGCCACCTTCCTGCCGCTGCTGCGCCAGCTACGCCCCCATCTGCCCACCGTGCGCTACTTTGTCCTGATGGAAGCCCGCAGCGAAGAGGCGCTCAGCGAGCTCGATTCGCTGCTGTTTTACGATGAGCTGCTGGCCTCAGGGGATCCCGGCTACGACTGGCCGGGGCTGAGCGAAACCACCCCCGCGTCGCTGTGCTACACCTCGGGCACCACCGGGAAACCCAAAGGGGTGCTCAATACCCATCGTTCGCTGGTGCTGCACGCGCTGAGCGGCAATCAGCCCGATGCCGCCGGGATCTCCGCCTGCGACTCCCTGCTGCCGGTGGTGCCGATGTTTCACGTCAACGCCTGGGGTACGCCGTTTATCGCCGCAATGGTCGGGGCGCGTCTGGTGCTGCCGGGGCCGCATCTTGACGGCGAGAGCCTGCTGCGGCTGCTGAGCGCCGAGCGGGTCAGCGTGGCCTTTGGCGTGCCGGTGATTTGGGCCGGACTGCTGGCGGCGCTGCGTAAATCGGATATCCGCTTGCCCTGTTTTAAACGCTCGTTCGTCGGCGGTTCCGCGCTGCCTCCCTCGATGGCGGAGGCGTTTCGCCGCGACTACGGTATCGAGCTGATCCACGCCTGGGGGATGACCGAAACGTCGCCCATCGGCACCATCAATACGCCGCTGGGTAAGCATCAGGCGCTGACGGAGGCGCAGCGTCAGCGGGTGGCCGAGGGGCAGGGAAGGGCCATCTTTGGCATCGATCTGCGGGTGGTGGACGTCGACGGAGAGCCGCTGCCCGCTGATGGCGAAAGCCGCGGATATCTGCAGGTCCGCGGGCACTGGGTGGTGGCCAGCTACTTTGGCCGCAGCGAAACGGCGCTCACCGACGACGGCTGGTTTGATACCGGCGATATCGGCACCGTCGATGCGAACGGCTATCTGAAGATTCAGGATCGGGCCAAAGATATCATCAAGTCCGGCGGGGAGTGGATCTCAACGGTGGAACTGGAAAATATTGCCCTTGCCCACCCGGCTATCCGCAGCGCGGCGGCGATTGCCGCGCAGCATCCGCGCTGGGACGAGCGTCCGGTGCTGCTGTGCGTCAGGGCGGAAGGGGGAGAGGTCGAGGAGCAGGCGCTGCTGGCGTGGTACCAGCAGCGGGTGCCGAAATGGCAGGTACCGGACCGCATCGTTTTCATTGATGCCCTGCCGGTGAGCGCCACCGGCAAGGTCCTGAAGAATCAGCTGCGGGCCGAATTCGGCCAGATACTGATGCGCGAGCCGCGGGACTAACGACCGGCCTTAAGTTTTTGATAATACTCTTCGTACAGGGTGCTGGCGCTGCCGACGTCGTTCTGCCATTCGCCTTTCTGGATCGTTTCCGCATCCGGGTAGAGCGACTTATCGTTAGCAACGCTCGGGCTGAGCATCCGGCGCGCGGCGAGGTTCGGCGTCGGATAGCCGATGGTCTCGGCAACCTGTTTGGCGACGTCCGGGCGCAGCAGGAAGTTGATAAGCTTCAGCGCGCCGTCGACGTTTTTGGCGTTGGCCGGAATCGACAGGCTATCCATCCAGAAGATGCCGCCTTCTTTCGGCCACACCACCTCCAGCGGCGTCCCGGCCTGGCGAGCGACGAACGCCGAGCCGTTCCATACCATACCGAGATTCACTTCCCCTTCCATATACGGGTTCGCCGGGTTATCGGAATTGAACGCCGCGACGTTTGGCATCAGCTTTTGCAGTTCGCTATACGCGGCGGCAATCTCTTTGGGATCGGTGGTGTTGCCGGAGTAGCCCAGCTTGCGCAGCGCAATCTGGAACACTTCCCGGGCGTCATCGGTCAGCAGCAGGCTGCTTTTGTACTCGGGCTTCCACAGGTCGGCCCAGCTGGTCACGGTTTTAGGGTCGATGGCGTCGCTGTTGACGCCGATCGCCGTTGCGCCCCAGATATAGGGAATGGAGTAGTCGTTATTCGGGTCGAACGGCTTATTCAGCATCTGCGGATCGAGGTTGCTGAAATTGGTCAGCTTGCTCTTATCGATCTTCTGCAGCATGCCCTCTTTGCGCATCTTATCGACGAAATAGGTCGACGGCACCACCAGGTCGTAGGCGCCATCTTTATAGGTTTTGAGCTTGGCGTACATGGTTTCATTCGACTCGTAGGTCGAATAGATAACCTTGATCCCGGTCTCTTTGGTGAACTGTTCCAGCAGCCCCGGCGGCACGTATTCGGTCCAGTTATAGAAATAGAGCGTTTTGCTATCGTCCGCGTGCGCGGCGCTCATCCCGACTGCCAGAGCACCCGCCGCGAGCAGGTGGCGTGACCATTTTTTCATTTAACGTCCCCTGGTTTAAGCCTGTTCAGCAGGCTATGGTAGTTGCCGGTCCGGGAAAAGGCCCGAACCGGCTGCAGTAATCAGGCCCGTTTGGGCGAGCCTTTGGTGCCGTCGCGGGCAATGAGCTGGCTGGCGACAACCATCACCAGCGACAGAACCAGCAGGATGGTTGCCAGCGCGTTCACCTCCGGTGATACGCCCACTTTGACCATCGAGTAGATCTTCAGCGGCAGTATTTCGTAGCCCGGTCCGGTGACGAACGATGACACCACGACGTCATCCATCGATAGCGTAAAGCTCAGCAGCCATCCCGCCGCCACCGCCGGCAGCGCCAGCGGCAGGATAATCTTACGCAAAATGGTCAGCTCGCTGGCGCCGAGATCCTTCGCGGCTTCCAGCATCCGCACGTCGAAACCCTTGAGCCGCGAAAACACCGTCACCACCACGAAGGGCAGGCAGAAGGTGATATGCGAGAACAGCAGCGACCAGAAGCCCAGCTGGATGCCAATCAGCATAAACAGCACCAGCAGGGAGATCGCCATCACGATATCCGGCGACATCATCACCACAAACAGCATTCCGCTGACGAACGGCTTACCGCGAAAGCGGTAGCGGTAGAGCGCGACGGCGGTCAGCGAACCGATCAGGGTGGCAAAGGTCGCCGACAGCACCGCCATGGTGAGCGAGTGCTGTGCGGCCTGCAGCAGGCTGTCGTTGTTCATCAGCAGGCTATACCAATTGGTGGTAAACCCCTGCCAGCTGATGCCGAAGCGCGAACTGTTAAACGAGTTAACGATCAGAATAATAATGGGAATGTAGAGGTACGCGTAAATGGCGGTCATAAAACCGCCGCGCAGCAGTCGACCGATCATTCCAGCTCCACCTTGTTGTTAAGCAGCCTTGCCGCGCGCCAGTAAATCAGCAGCATCAGGCCCATCACGAGGGTTAACGTAATGCTGGTGGCCGCGCCGAACGGCCAGTCGCGAATATTGAGGAACTGGCTCTTAATGACGTTGCCGATCAGCAGGTTTTTCGCGCCGCCCATCAGGTCGGAGACGTAGAACAGCCCCATCGCCGGCAGCATCACCAGCAGACAGCCGGCGATAATCCCCGGCATGGTCAGCGGGATGATAATGCGGATAAAGGTTTGCAGCCTGCTGGCGCCGAGGTCCTTCGCCGCTTCCAGCAGTGGGCGATCCAGCTTCTCAATGCTGGAGTAGAGCGGCATCACCATAAACGGCAGCAGAATGTAGACCAGGCCGATGATCACCGCCGACGGGGTGTACATGATGCGCAGAGGCGTTTCAATAACCCCCAGCCACAGCAGAAACTCGTTGAGGTAGCCCTTGGTGCTGAGAAAGATTTTCAGCCCGTAGATGCGGATCAGCGAGTTGGTCCAGAACGGGACGATCAGCAGAAACAGCAGCAGCGGACGGACCTTTTCCGGCAGCCTGGCGAGAAACCAGGCAAAGGGGTAGCCGAGCAGCAGGCAGGCGAGCGTCGCCATCAGCGCCATATTCAGCGAGTGCAGCAGCACGGCGTAATAGAGCGGATCCAGCAGGCGCGCATAGTTATCCAGCGTAAAGACCAATTTGACGAAGTTAGCGTCGTCGCGGGTCAAAAAGCTGGTGCCGATAATCATCAGGTTGGGCAGGAAAACAAACAGCACCAGCCAGCCGACGATGGTGGCAATCACCACGCTTTGGAATTTACTGGTGTTCTTCATTAGCCAGTACAACCTCCCAGCTCTCGACCCAGTTGATGGCCATTTTCTGGTCAAGCGGGTGGTCAAAGTCGGGATCGTCCTCGTTAAAGAATTCGCTGACCAGCACCATTTTGCCGTTTTCCAGTTCGACCACCGATTCGAGGGTCATGCCTTTGTAATTGCGCTCGCGGATGTAGCCTATCAGGCCATCGGCTTCGCTGGCGTCGTGAACCTCATCGACGCGCAGATCCTCAGGGCGCAGCATGACGTTCAGCGACTGCCCCTGCTCAACGGCAAAGTTAACGTAGATATTGCATTCGCGGCCCTCAACGCAGGCGCGGACGCGCTGCTCGTCGAGGCGCTCAATCACCGTTGCGCTAAAGATATTGATCTCGCCGATAAAGCTGGCAACAAACAGGTTCTTCGGCTCTTCGTAAATTTCGCGCGGGGTGCCGTCCTGCTCAATTTTGCCATCGCGCATCACCACGATGCGATCGGACATCGTCAGCGCCTCTTCCTGATCGTGGGTGACGAAGACGAAGGTGATGCCGAGCTTGCGCTGGAGGGCTTTGAGCTCGTTTTGCATCTGCTTGCGCAGCTTGTAGTCCAGCGCCGAGAGGGATTCATCGAGCAGCAGCAGGCGCGGCTTGTTGACCACCGCTCTGGCAATAGCTACGCGCTGCTGCTGGCCGCCGGAGAGCTGGTGCGGCTTGCGCTGGGCAAACTCCTCCAGCTGCACCATGCGCAGGGCGTCGACGACGCGGGGCGCTATCTGCGCCGCCGGCGTTTTTTGCATCCGCAGGCCGAAGGCGACGTTTTCGAACACCGTCATATGCGGGAACAGGGCGTAGCTTTGAAAGACGGTATTGACGTGACGGTTTTCCGCCGGAACGTGGGTGATATCGTGGTCTTCGAGATGAATGTGTCCGCTATCGACATTTTCCAGCCCGGCAATAAGGCGGAGAACGGTTGTTTTACCGCAGCCAGAAGGGCCAAGCAGAGTGAGAAACTCACCGTTATTGATGGTCAGATTCAGATCGGCGATAACCGTTTTGCCATCAAAGCTTTTACCAATTCCCGCCAGCTGAACCAGCGGAGAACGTGAACGCGGTTGTATATTCAATTTTTGACTCTGTCCCGTGTAGACGCAGCGGAAGGCTTACCGATGCGGGGTTTGTGGTTAACCACCTTTGGGGCTGCACATAATTAATAAGGGCAAGCATTCTACGGCAAAGGTTACCGATCGCCAATCCTTGTCGCCTGCAGATAGCTTACCTTTACAACATTACGCGAGTTAATGTATTAAATTCCTGTTTGCCGGGTTAAAAATGACCTGACGCAATATTTGTCTTTTCGGGCTTATCAATAATGTTGTCACAAAAGATGAGGGTGGCCACATGGATAAATTGCTTGAGCGTTTTTTACAGTACGTTTCTTTAGACACGCAGTCGAAGGCCGGCGTGCGTCAGGTTCCGAGCACGGAAGGGCAGTGGAAGTTGTTGCGCCTGCTGCAGGCGCAGCTGGAAGAAATGGGGCTGGTTAACGTGACGCTAAGCGAGAAAGGGACGGTGATGGGGACCCTGGCTGCGAACGTGGCGGGGGATATTCCGCCCATCGGCTTTATCTCCCACGTCGATACCGCGCCTGACTTCAGCGGCAAGCACGTCAGCCCGCAAATTGTCGAAAACTACCGCGGCGGCGATATCGCCCTCGGCATCGGCGACGAGGTGCTCTCGCCGGTGATGTTCCCGGTGCTGCATCAGCTGCTGGGGCAAACGCTGATCACCACCGATGGCAAAACGCTGCTCGGGGCGGACGATAAGGCCGGTATTGCCGAGATTATGACCGCGCTGGCGACGCTGAAGGCGAAAAATATTCCCCACGGCGATATCCGCGTGGCGTTTACCCCCGACGAAGAGGTGGGGAAAGGGGCGAAGCACTTCGACGTTGCCGCCTTTGACGCGCGCTGGGCCTACACCGTTGACGGCGGCGGCGTCGGCGAGCTGGAGTTTGAAAACTTCAACGCCGCCTCGGTGACCATTAAAATCGTCGGCAATAACGTTCACCCCGGCACCGCCAAAGGGGTGATGGTTAACGCCCTGTCGCTGGCGGCAAGAATTCATGCTGAAGTCCCGGCCGATGAGGCGCCGGAAACCACCGAAGGCTATGAAGGCTTTTACCACCTGTCGACTATCAAGGGCAGCGTTGACCGCGCCGAGATGCACTACATTATCCGCGATTTTGACCGCAAGCAGTTTGAAGCCCGCAAGCGCAGGATGATGGAGATCGCCAAAAAGGTCGGCAAAGGGCTGCATCCGGACTGCTATATCGAGCTGGTGATTGAAGACAGCTACTACAACATGCATGAAAAGGTGATGGCGCATCCGCACGTCGTGGAGATTGCCCGCCAGGCGATGGTCGATTGCCATATCGAACCGGAAATGAAGCCCATTCGCGGCGGCACCGACGGGGCGCAGCTCTCTTTTATGGGCCTGCCCTGCCCGAATCTGTTTACCGGCGGCTATAACTACCACGGCAAGCACGAGTTCGTGACGCTGGAAGGGATGGAGAAGGCGGTACAGGTTATCGTGCGGATAGCCGAGCTGACGGCAAAGCGGGGCGCGCAGTAGCGCCCGGCTAAACCGGGCTGCCGGCAGCGCGCTCGGAGCCCGTAGCCCGGCCCGCAGGCCGGGAAAGATAGCTTAGTCTTCGAAGAACCAGTAGCCGCTGTTGACCAGCGCCGCCAGCATCGCGAGGAACGACGGATCTTCCAGCGCATCGCCGAAGTGCTCCGCGTTGAGCGCCAGGTGCATGGCCAGCGCGTCCAGCGCCGGACGATGCGGGGAGTTAATCCTCTCGCCGTTGACGAACACTTCGCCGTCAATGCGCACCACGCGCAGCCCGCCGAGCCTCACCAGCCTGTCGCCCTGCTGCAGCGCGTCGTAAATTTCATCCGGCTGATACGGCGGCTCCGCAGGGGCCACGTCCAGCTCGTGACGGGACTGGGTAATAAACTCGCCATACCACTGTTTGAAATGCTCGGGCTGGTTAATCAGCTCCAGCATCATCTCGCGCAGGCGATCCAGCTCGACGGGTAAAATATCCGCCGGATGGTCGCGCGCCGGCACGTCAGGATCGGCGTAGCGCTGGCTGCCGAGCTCGCGCTGCAGAATATAGTCGGCAAAGCCGCTGAACAGCTCGCGGGCGTTCGGCGCGCGGTAGCCCACGGAATAGTTCAGCGAGTTTTCCAGCGAATAGCCTTCGTGCGGGAATCCCGGCGGAATATAAAGGATATCGCCCGGCTCCATCTCTTCATCGATGATCGCCTCGAATGGGTCAACCTGCAGCAGATCCGGATGCGGGCAGTGCTGCTTCATCGGCACCTTGTCGCCCACGCGCCAGCGCCGGCGTCCGGTCCCCTGAATAATAAACACGTCGTACTGATCGAGATGCGGGCCTACGCCGCCGCCGGGCACCGAGAAGGAGATCATCAGATCGTCGATACGCCAGTCCGGCAGGGCGCGGAACGGGTGCATCAGCGCTGCCGTCGGCTCGTGCCAGTTGTTGACCGCCTGCACCAGCAGCGACCAGTTGTTCTCGCTCAGGTGATCGTAGCTTTCGAACGGGCCGTGGCTGACCTGCCATTTTCCGTCCTGATGGCTAACCAGGCGGCTATCGACTTCGTTTTCCATCGCCAGTCCGGCCAGCTCATCCGGGCTAATGGGATCGACGAAATTGGCAAAGCCCCGCTTTAGTACCACCGGGCGTTTTTGCCAGTAGCGTTCGATAAAGTCAGGCCAGTTAAGCGTTAATTGATAATCCATTTTTATATTCCACAGCAGGTGTCTGTTTGGGATTATACACGCCATCCCTCAAACTGCCTCTTTGTTGGCAGCGTTTGTTCGTCTGGTCACAGAGATCCGCGACGCCCGCAGGACGCAGGCGTCATTGGGGGAGAAGGGCGGTTAGCCTTCGCTCTCGTCGGGCAGCTGGCGGCCGAAAATCACCTCCATACAGGCGCCGCCGAGCAGGCTGTCGCCGGTAAGAATATCGCCATCGTACTGCTCGACGATATCGCGGGCGACGGCGAGGCCTACGCCCTGGCCGGGACGCAGCGTATCGGCGCGCTGGCCGCGATCGAACACCACGCTCCGCTGGCCGTGCGGGATCCCCGGGCCGTCGTCTTCGACCAGAATATGCAGGTAGTTATCGTTCGCCTGGCGGACGGAGACTTCAACAAACTCCAGGCAGTATTTACAGGCGTTATCCAGCACGTTGCCCATCACCTCCATAAAGTCGTTCTGTTCGCCGACGAAGCTAATTTCGGGCGAGATATCGAGGGTGATGTTGACCCCTTTACGCTGATAGACCTTATTCAGCGCCGAGGTAAGGCTATCGAGCAGCGGGGCAATGGGATGCAGCTCGCGGCTGAGCAGAGTTCCGCCGCTGCGCATGCTGGCGCGGTGCAGGTAGTAGCCAATCTGCTGCGAGATGCGGCTGATCTGTTCCAGCATCACCGGCTCCGCGGCGTTGACGTCAATCTTTTCGCTGCGCAGCGAGCGCAGGGTGCTCTGCATCACCGCCAGCGGCGTTTTCAGGCTGTGGGTCAGATCGGTCAGCGTCGTGCGGTACTTGTCGTAGCGCTCGCGCTCGCTTTTCAGCAGGCGGTTCAGGTTGCTGACCAGCCGCGTCAGCTCCCGGGTGGTATTCGGGTTGAGCATTTCGCGATGGTGCTCTTCCAGCTCGCGGACCTCTTTCGCCAGCGATTCGATGGGCCGCAGGCTCCACCACGCGGCGACCCACAGCAGCGGGATGACCAGCAGCAGGTTGGCGGCCAGGACATAGATAAACCAGCTCCACACCATATAGGAGCGTTTGAGCTCCACCGGGATGGTGTCGACCACCACGATGCTCAGCTGCGGCATCTTGTCGGTCGCCGGATATAGATTGATAGCCACCGAGTGGGTCATCTCGGAGCCATCGTCCTGCTGGCGCAGCGCGTCCAGCTCCTCCTGCACCTCATGATTATTACTCAGCAGCTTGCTGGTGCTGTCGACGTCGGATTCAATTTCGTGGAAGCCGTTGCTCTTCAGCCACTCCGGCTGAATGCGTTTGGTCAGCCACGGGACGTCGTGCTGGGTCCACAGCAGCTTGCCGTTAGCGTCGTAGATAAGGGTGACCGTCGGGCTCTGCATATTGAGATTTTCGGGGATATCAACGTCGATGCGGTTGTTTTCCCACTTCGCCAGCATATAGAACAAATTGCTTTCGCCGCGCAGCAGACGGAAGGTGGTTTTATCGAAGCTGACGCTGTAGCCGACCAGCGCGACCATGCCGTAGGCCAGCGAGAGCACCAGCACCACGGCCGCCGTCGCCAGCAGAAAGCGGACGCGCAGGGAAAGCGGCAAGATATGCCGCAGCGGACCCTTCATCCGCGCAGTTCGAACAGATAGCCCTGGCCGCGCACCGTGGTAATCACGTCATGCGGATGCTGAGCCTGGATTTTTTTGCGCAGACGTCCCATCAGCACGTCGATGGTGTGGCTTTCGCGCAGCTCGGCGTCAGGATAGAGCTGCAGCATCAGAGAATCTTTGCTGACCACTTTGCCGCGGTTGCGGATCAGCGTTTCCATAATGGTGTACTCAAACGCCGTCAGCTTAATCGGCTGCTCGTTGACCGACAGCTCGCGCCGCGACAGGTCGACCTGGAAAGGCGGCAGGGAAATAACCTGCGACGCCAGGCCGCTGTTGCGGCGCAGCAGGGCCTGCATGCGGGCGGCGACCTCTTCGATATGAAAGGGCTTGGTGACGTAGTCGTCCGCGCCGGCGCTCAGCACCTCGACCTTATCCTGCCAGCCTTCGCGGGCGGTGAGCACCAGCACCGGCACCGACACCTCGTGGCTGCGCCAGCGGCGGATCAGCGACAGGCCGTCTTCATCCGGCAGGCCGAGGTCGACAAGGGCGATATCCGGCACGTGTTCGCCGAGATAGTAGTCGGCCTCTTTTGCATCTTCCGCCGCATCGACCTGGTGGCCTAACTCCTGAAGCTGAACTTTCAGGTGATGGCGCAGTAAAGCGTTATCTTCAACCACGAGTACGCGCATGCCGCTTCTCCATATTCATTATTTGATTTGAATAGTTTAGCGCTAATTATACACGTTGAATATAAACGGCTGTTAAATAACGAATTTCAATTGCTTTTCCGCGTGCTTTCTCGCTGGGCCGCTATTTTCGCAGCAGGTCATTGATAAGCGGGCGGAATATTTAAACGCGCGGCGCCGGCCGCTATCCGTCCGCCTGCACCTTGCGGACCTCGGTCGCCGAAGGCAACAGCGGGGCGCCGTCTTCGGCCGTCGGCGCCATGGGCGGAACCGCCTGCAGCGTGCGTTTATCGATCAGGACGGAATGTGGCTCGCCGCTGGCGAAAAGATAGCGCTCCCCCCACTGACGCAGCGCGACCACGAGGGGAAACAGGCGCTCTCCCTTTTCCGTCAGGACATACTCCTGATAAGCGGTGCCGTCCGAGGCAGGCTGGGTTCTGAGGATGCCGGCGGCAACCAGCTTTTGCAGGCGGTCGGAGAGAATATTGCGCGCCATTCCCAGGCTGCGCTGAAAGTCGCTAAACCGGCTCATGCCATCAAAGGCGTCGCGCACGATCAGCAGCGACCAGCGGTCGCCGATAATATCCACGCTGCGGGCAACGGGGCAGGTTTCGTTTTTCATCATGTTGTGCGGCGCGAAGCGCGCTCCTCGGCGTGGTGCAGTGTGGTTGCATTTTAAAACTACATGCTCTAGCCTTCAAGTGGTTTTATTTTGAAACCAGACTACTGAGGCAGAGAATCATGAAGGCATCTATTGCATCCCTGACACCCGCCGACCCGGCCGCGGCTATGCCCGCAGGCCTGGTCTGGCTGTTCGCTATCGCCAGCGGCCTGAGCGTCGCAAACGTCTATTACGCCCAGCCGCTGCTCGATGCCCTGGGGCGGGAGTTTGCTATCAGCGACGCCTCCGTCGGCGGCGTGGTAACGGCGACCCAGATCGGCTGCGCGCTGGCGCTATTGCTGCTGGTGCCGCTTGGCGATCGGCTCAATCGCCGTCGGCTGATGGGCGCGCAGCTGATCCTGCTGATCGCCGCGCTGGCGGCGGTCAGCGCCGCAACGTCGGCGCTTATGCTGCTGGTCAGCATGCTGGCGGTGGGCCTGCTGGGCACCGCGATGACGCAGGGGCTGATAGCCTATGCCGCCAGCGCCGCCGGGACGCACGAGCAGGGGCGGGTGGTCGGTGCCGCCCAGAGCGGGGTGTTTATCGGCCTGCTGCTGGCGCGGGTATTCTCCGGCGGCATCAGCGACCTCGTCGGCTGGCGCGGGGTCTATCTCTTCGCCGCGCTGCTGATGCTGGCTATTGCCCTGCCGCTCTGGCGACGGCTGCCGGCGCTGGCGGCGGCAAGGAGTCCGCTGAGCTATCCCCAGCTGCTGGCATCGATGCTAACGCTGCTGCGTCAGGAGAAGATACTCCAGGTTCGCGGCGTGCTGGCGCTGCTGATGTTTGCCGCCTTCAATATCTTCTGGTGCGCGCTGGTGCTGCCGCTGAGCGCGCCGCCCTATAGCTACTCCCATACCGCTATCGGTGCCCTGGGGCTGGTGGGGGTTATCGGGGCGCTGGCCGCCGGACGTGCGGGGAAATGGGCCGACAGGGGCTACGGACAGCGCACCAGCGCCGCGGCGCTGGCGATCCTGCTGCTCGCCTGGTGGCCGCTGTCGCTGATGGCGTGGTCGCCGGTGGCGCTGCTTCTCGGGATCGTGCTGCTGGATCTGGGCGGCCAGGCGCTGCACGTGACCAATCAGAGTATGATTTTTCGCACCCGGCCAGAAGCCCACTCCCGGCTGGTGGGCCTCTATATGCTGTTTTATGCCGCCGGCAGCGGCCTGGGCGCCGCCGCTACGACGGCGGTATACGCCGCCGCCGGATGGCAGGGGGTGTGCCTGCTGGGGTCTGCCGTCAGCCTGCTGGCGCTCATGTTCTGGTTTGCGACCCGCCGCGCTTAGACGGTTGGGATGGTGCCGCCGTCAATAACGTACTCGGCGCCGGTGATGGCGCTGGCGCGCTCGGAGGCCAGGAAGGCGATCAGATTGGCTATCTCATCTGGCCGGCACGGCCGGCCGAGAGGAATGCCGCCGAGGGCGTCCATGATGATCTTTTGTCCGCCGGCGTAGTCAGTACCCGCCTGCGCCGCCAGCCGGTTGGCTAAGCCGACGGCGGCTTCGGTTTCAATCCAGCCGGGGGATACGCTAAGCACGCGCACGCCTGCCGGCGAAACCTCTTTGGACAGGCTTTTGCTGTACACCGATAGCGCGGCCTTGGCGGCGGCGTAGGCGGTGGTCGCTTCCGGCAGCGGCAGGGTCCGCTGAATGGACGAGACGTGGATGATCACCCCGGACCGCTTTTCGAGCATCTCAGGCAGCAGGAGCCGATCGAGGCGCACCGCCGGAAACAGATTAAGCGCCAGCTCCCGCTGCCACTGCGCGTCGTCGAGGGCGGCAAACCCGCCTGCCGGCGCGGAAGATCCCCCCAGCATATGCACGATAATATCGACGCCTCCCAGCTGCTCCTGTACCCCCTTTGCCAGCAGGGCGCAGCCCGCCTCGTCGCTCAGATCGGCTTTGACAAAGAGCGCCTCTGAGGGGACGGCGGGAGGATGGCGGGCGCAGGTGAGCACCCGCGCGCCGAGCTGGCTGAACAGCGCGACGGTGGCGGCGCCGGCACCTTTGGTTCCGGAGGTGATCAGAACGCGTTTGCCGCTGAAGGTCAGAAAGTCAGCCATTATTTAATCTCCAGGCGGGCGATGCGCGCATCCGCCAGCTGAAAGCGGTAGTCGAGCACCACCGGGCTGCCGGGGAAATTACCGCTCACCCTGGCGCGTACCGTAACGATATCGTCCTGGCTCTGGGCTTCGAAGGGCTCGGCAACGAACTGATATTGCGCTCTTGCCGCGATCCGCCACGCCTGAATGGCCTGACGTCCGCTGTAGGTATGACCCTCATCGCGGACCACGGCGTCGGCGGTGAACGCTTCGGCAATCGAATCTTCATCGTGGGCGGTGAAAAAAAGCTGGACGGCTGCGGGTATATTCATCGGTAAACTCCGGTAATTAAATGACCCACTTACTGTAAGAACTCTTTATAATTTAAACAATTGGGCCCAGCCGGGATGCCACAATGAAGGAATCGGGATAATGTCGCGTATTGCGCTCACTGATTTAGATGCTGTGATGGCGATTGCTCGCCGGGGGACGTTTCGGGCGGCGGCCGTTGAGCTCGGGGTCTCCACGACCGCGCTGAGCCATGCCGTTGCCAAATTTGAGGCCAGCCTCGGCGTGCGGCTATTTAATCGCACCTCGCGCAGCGTGGCGTTGACCGATGCCGGGCAGCTGTTCATCGCGCGCATGGGTCCTTCGCTGCAGGGCGTTCATGACGCGCTGACGGAGGTGCGTTCGCGGCGGGAGACCCCGTCGGGCGTACTGCGGATAAACGCGCCGCCGTTTGCCGGGCGCGCGATTCTGACGCCGCTGGTGCTGGAGTTTCTGCGGCGCTACCCGGAGATGCACGTCGATCTGGTGACGGAGGGGCGGCTGGTAGATATCGTCGCCGAGGGTTTTGATATCGGGGTACGCGTCGCGCATTTGATCCCCAATGACATGATCGCGCTCTCCCTCGGGCAGCCGCAGCGCTATGCGGTGGTCGCCTCCCCGGGCTATCTGGCCAACCGCGAGACGCCGCGCGAGCCGGCGGATCTGCAAAATCATCCGTGCATTCGCGTGCGGCTGCCGGACGGCTCTCTCTATCGCTGGCATCTGGAAAAGCAGGGGGAGGTGGTCCATCCGCAGATCGATGGCCCGCTGACGCTGGACGAGGCCTCGCTGGCCCGCGCTGCGGTGCTTGAAAACGTCGGGATCGGCTTTTTTCTGGAGCAAAACGTGATGGATGACATTGTCGCCGGGCGGCTGGTTCGGCTGCTGTCGGACTGGACGCCGCCGTTTCCGGGGCTCTGTCTTTACTATCCGGGAAGGCGCAATCCGTCTGCCGGACTGGCCGCTTTTCTGGCGCTGGCGCGCGAGGTGGCAAAACCCTCTTCCCCTGCGGGAAGAGGGTAGCGGGGCTTACTTCAGCTCGTCAACCATGGTGGTCGCGCGGCCGATATAGTTGGCCGGCGTCATGGCCTTGAGGCGCACTTTTTCGTCTTCCGGCAGCGGCAGGCTGTCGATGAACTGCTGCATGCCTTCGGCGTCCACGCGCTTGCCGCGGGTCAGCTCTTTCAGCTTTTCGTACGGCTTCTCGATCCCGTAGCGGCGCATCACGGTCTGAATCGGCTCGGCCAGCACTTCCCAGTTGTGATCCAGCTCGTCGAGCAGGCGATCGCCGTTGAGCTCCAACTTGCTGATGCCTTTCAGAGTGGACTGATAGGCGATCAGGGAGTAGCCGATACCGACGCCGAGGTTACGCAGGACGGTGGAGTCGGTCAGGTCGCGCTGCCAGCGGGAGACCGGCAGCTTGCTTGCCAGGTGCTGCATCATGGCGTTAGCCAGGCCGAGGTTGCCTTCGGAGTTTTCGAAGTCGATTGGGTTGACCTTGTGCGGCATGGTGGAAGAGCCGATTTCGCCGGCGATGGTTTTCTGCTTGAAGTGGTTGAGCGCGATGTAGCCCCACACGTCGCGATCGAAATCGATCAGGATGGTGTTGAAGCGGGCCATGCAGTCGAACAGCTCGGCGATATAGTCGTGCGGCTCGATCTGCGTGGTGTACGGGTTCCACTGAATACCCAGGGAGGTGACAAACTCTTCGCTGAACTGGTGCCAGTCAACTTCCGGATAGGCGACAATGTGGGCGTTATAGTTGCCGACCGCGCCGTTAATTTTGCCGAGGATTTCGACCTGGTTCAGCTGACGGTACTGACGCTCCATGCGGTAAGCGACGTTAGCCATCTCTTTACCCATGGTGGACGGCGTCGCCGGCTGGCCGTGAGTACGGGAGAGCAGCGGCACGTCGCGGTACTGCGTTGCGAGATTTTTTACCGCGTCAATCATCTGGCGCCAGTAGGGCAGGATCACTTCGTCGCGGGCGGTTTTCAGCATCAGCGCGTGGGACAGGTTGTTGATGTCCTCGGAGGTGCAGGCGAAGTGAATAAATTCGGAAACCGCGTGCAGCTCGGCAACGTCGGCCACTTTTTCCTTGAGGAAATACTCTACCGCCTTCACGTCGTGGTTAGTGGTGCGCTCGATGGTTTTGATACGCTGCGCATCTTCTACGCTGAAATCAGCAACGATTTTATCAAGGAAACCGATTGCGTCAGCAGCAAAAGCAGGAACTTCCTTGATCGCTGCGTGCGCGGCTAGTTTTTGCAGCCAGCGTACTTCTACCTGAACACGGAACTTCAGCAAACCGAATTCGCTGAAGATACCGCGCAGCGCGCTGACTTTATCGCCGTAGCGTCCATCGACAGGGGAAACGGCGGTCAGTGAGGATAATTCCATAGATCATAACTCCGGGGTTAAATGAGCAAGAATTTGTTTTGCCTGGTTAACCAGACGATTACGAGAAAACATGAGCTGCAGACGTCCGCCGCCAACCTGGTTCCACAGCACCGCCGCGCGGATGCCGGCCAGCAGCGAGGCGCGAACCTTCGCCTGCACCTGCGGGCTTTGCAGCACGGCGGGAGAACCGGTGACCTGGATGCGCGGCCCCAGCGGGCTGATAACGTCTACGTAGATGCCCGCCATGGCGCTGAGCAGGGTTTCAGACTGCAGATCGAAATGTTCCAGCTGGCGGTGCAGGCCGGCGATGCGGTTGCCAAGGGTATCCATGGCGCCCTTGCCTGCCGCAAGCTTACGTTCAAGCACCATCATGCTTAAGGTGTAGCGGGTCAGTTCGGCGTTCAGCCCCTGACGGCTGCCGGTGTTGAGGACGGCGAGCAGGGTTTCAAGCCCGAGGCGAAGATTGGCTTCACTGCCACCGAACACCGCCAGGGTTGAATCCGGGTTGAGGTCGATGATGCTGTTCAGCGAGACGTGCAGGGCGTCGCTATCGCAATGCCCCTGGTGCGCCAGCTGCTGAACCAGACGGGCTGCCTGGCAAACGCCAGCCAGCGCCAGCGTGATGTCATAGTAATTCTTCGCCACACGTGCTCCTTGTAAGCCGCCGGTAGCGGATTCAGCTATCGGCGGTAAAAACTGTCTGTCAGGCCTGCAGCGGCAGGCGCTGTTCGATTACGCCGCCGCCGAGGCACACTTCACCGCTGTAGAAGACCGCCGACTGGCCCGGCGTCACCGCCGCAACCGGCTCATCAAAGATGACTTCGATGCGCTCGTCGTCCAGCGCCTTCACGGTGCAGGGGATATCGGTCTGGCGGTAGCGGGTTTTCACCGTGCAGCGCAGGGTGCCTTGCACCGGCTGGCGATCGACCCAGTGCAGCTGCTGGGCAATCAGCCCTACCGACATCAGGCGCGGGTGATCGTGACCCTGAGCGACGACCAGAATATTATTCTCGACGTCTTTATCGACGACGTACCACGGATCTTCGCTGCCCTCTTTGGTCCCGCCGATGCCGAGGCCCTTGCGCTGACCAAGAGTATGGTACATCAGACCCTGATGCTCGCCGATCTCCTCGCCGTCCACGGTGAGGATTTTACCCGGCTGAGCGGGCAGGTAGCGGCCAAGGAATTCGCGGAACTTGCGTTCGCCGATAAAGCAGATGCCGGTCGAGTCTTTTTTCTTCGCGGTGATGAGGTCCAGCTCTTCGGCGATTTTACGTACCTGCGGCTTTTCCAGTTCGCCCACCGGGAACAGGCTCTGGGCGATCTGTTCGTGGCCGAGGGTGTAGAGGAAGTAGCTCTGGTCTTTGTTACCGTCGAGCCCGCGCAGCAGCTGGCTTTTGCCGTTAACGTCGGCGCGGCGCACGTAGTGGCCGGTGGCGATATAGTCGGCGCCAAGGTCTTCTGCCGCGAACTCGAGGAAGGCTTTAAATTTGATCTCTTTGTTGCACAGAATATCCGGGTTCGGCGTGCGTCCGGCTTTATATTCAGCCAGGAACAGTTCAAACACGTTGTCCCAGTATTCGGCGGCAAAGTTTACGGTATGAAGCTCAATGCCGAGCTTATCGCAGACCGCCTGCGCGTCAGCGAGATCGGCGGCGGCCGTGCAGTATTCCTCACCATCGTCTTCTTCCCAGTTCTTCATGAACAGGCCTTCGACCTTGTAGCCTTGCTGGATCAGCAGCCAGGCGGAAACCGAGGAGTCGACGCCGCCGGACATGCCGACGATCACTTTTTTTGGATTTTCTGACATTGGAATACTCACCACATTGAACTTCAAGGCGGCATATTCTAGCACGCAGTCGCGGCTCAGGCACCCCCTCAAGGGGGCATACTTTGCGTGCCGCTGCGCTGACCGGCCTTATCTCTGCGGGGATAGCGCGCGTGCGCGCCAAAAGTGCCGCCGCGTCCCGCCAGCACCGGCTCCGGTTTTGCGTGTTAAAACGGCCAGTTAAAGGCGCCGATCAGCGACAGCGGGTGGCGCGGATCGCCCTGATAGCTGCGGATACTTTCCGCCACCAGCTGAGAGCGCAGGTTGGGCGCGTTGAGTATCTCCTCGGCGCTGAGCCACAGGCAGCGGTCGATATCGCTGTCGTGCGGTTCGGTAGCGCAGGGTTCGTCAAGCTCGATGGCGAACAGAAAGCGCAGAAACGACGTGCGGTCCGGGGCGATCCACTGATGCATGCGGATAAAGTGCTGCGGGGTGGCGCGGATCCCGGTCTCTTCCCACAGCTCGCGTTCGGCCGCCTGCACCAGGGTTTCATCCGCCTCGAGATGACCGGCCGGCTGGTTCCACAGCGCTTTGCCGTTGATGGTCTCTTCTACGATCAGAAATTTATCTTTAGCGTGCACGATGCAGGCTACGGTGACGTGCGGCTTGAACATAGGCATCCTTATTAAAGCGGCTTATTAATGTTGGCGTACATTTCATCCAGCTGCTTCAGACGCTGGTCATAGGCCTGCGTCAGGCAGGAGAGATTCCCGCCGCACTGCCGGCGTGTTTTAAGCCAGCTCTGCTGCGCGTCCTGGATGGCGCCGCGTCCGCCCATGGCGAACAGCCCTTTCAGAAACTGGTACTTAGTGGCCATTTCGACATCTTTATCGTTGAGCGAAAGATGGGCGCAAATGGCCTTTTCATCCTCCGCCCTGGCCTTTTGACAATCAAAGCTCGCCGCGCTGGCGGCAAGGGGGCTAAGCAGGGCGAGGGTAAGGATCAGTCGTTTCACGGTTTGTTCTCCTCGGGGATTTCCCGCCACTGGCCGTTGTCCAGACCGTCGAGAGTATAGCCGCCCATCGCGTAGCGAATCAGGCGCAGCGTAGGGTAGCCCACGTGCGCGGTCATGCGGCGTACCTGACGGTTGCGGCCTTCATAGAGGGTGATTTGCAGCCAGCTGGTGGGGATCGCCTTGCGTTCACGGATGGGGGGAGTGCGTGGCCACAGCCATTCGGGCTCTGCGACGCGCTCAATTTCGGCGGGCAGGGTGGGGCCGTCATTGAGCGTAATACCGTTGCGCAACGCTTCCAGCGCTTCTGGCGTCGGTTCGCCTTCCACCTGGACGTAGTAAATTTTACCGGTGCGCTTGCCCGGCTGGGTGAGCCGCGCCTGCAGCGCGCCGTCGTTGGTTAACACCAGCAGCCCTTCGCTATCGCGGTCAAGACGACCCGCGGCGTAGACGCCGGCGTGCGGAATAAAATCTTTTAGCGTGCTGCGTCCGGCTTCGTCGGTAAACTGCGGCAACACATCATAGGGTTTATTGAACAAGATCACGCTGGTTGGTTGGCGTTCTTTACGTTGTCTGGTGACTTGTTGTGAGCTGAATCGCTCAACGCGATGTTTTCTAAATGAAGTTTTCTGCATGGTATTTTCAGGCCCCGTCAATTGCCGCATTATAGCCTAATTACGAATGCCTTTCATGGACGCAAACATTCAGGTAGTATTGACATGCTCATCACAATTTTTTAACAAAAATATTGCTCAAACTGATTCGCGCTACTAGAAGGCGGCACGGACGCGAATCTCCGGTTAGCGGGATCACCCGGTAGCGGAGTGGGCGGATAAAGCCAACGCTCGGTTAGTGTGAAAAGGAAGAGCAGAACCAGAAGCGCTCGAAGGAGAGGTTAATGGAAAGCAAAGTAGTAGTTCCGGCGGAAGGTCAAAAAATCACCCTGCAAGATGGCAAACTGAACGTCCCTAATAACCCGATTATCCCGTTTATTGAGGGTGATGGTATCGGTGTTGATGTGACCCCAGCGATGCTGAAAGTGGTGGATGCCGCCGTTGAGAAAGCCTATAAAGGCGAGCGTAAAATTTCCTGGATGGAAGTTTACACCGGCGAAAAATCGACCCAGGTTTATGGCCAGGACGTCTGGCTGCCTGCCGAAACTCTTGATCTGATTCGTGACTATCGTGTTGCTATCAAAGGCCCTCTGACGACGCCAGTTGGCGGCGGTATTCGTTCTCTGAACGTTGCCCTGCGCCAGGAGCTGGACCTGTACGTCTGCCTGCGCCCGGTACGCTACTACCAGGGTACGCCGAGCCCGGTTAAACATCCTGAACTGACCGATATGGTTATCTTCCGTGAAAACTCAGAAGATATCTATGCGGGCATCGAATGGAAAGCAGACTCCGCTGAAGCCGAAAAAGTCATCAAATTCCTGCGTGATGAGATGGGTGTGAAGAAAATTCGCTTCCCGGAACATTGCGGCATCGGTATCAAACCGTGCTCTGAAGAAGGCACCAAACGCCTGGTTCGTGCTGCTATCGAATATGTCATCACCAACGACCGTGATTCGCTGACGCTGGTACACAAAGGCAACATCATGAAGTTCACCGAAGGCGCCTTTAAAGACTGGGGCTACGAGCTGATTCGCGAAGAATTCGGCGGCGAACTGATTGACGGCGGCCCGTGGCAGAAGGTTAAAAACCCGAACACCGGTAAAGAGATCATCATCAAAGACGTTATCGCTGACGCCTTCCTGCAGCAGATCCTGCTGCGTCCGGCCGAGTATGACGTTATTGCCTGTATGAACCTGAACGGCGACTACATCTCTGACGCCCTGGCGGCGCAGGTTGGCGGTATCGGTATTGCACCGGGCGCGAACATCGGTGACGAGTGTGCGCTGTTTGAAGCGACCCACGGTACTGCACCGAAATACGCAGGTCAGGACAAAGTGAACCCAGGTTCCATTATCCTGTCCGCTGAGATGATGCTGCGCCACCTGCAGTGGTTCGAAGCCGCAGACCTGATCGTTAAAGGCACCGAAGGCGCAATCGCCGCTAAGACCGTGACCTATGACTTTGAACGTTTGATGGAAGGCGCTAAGCTGCTGAAATGTAGTGAGTTTGGCGACGCGATTATCGCGAACATGTAATCCAGTCTCTGGGTTAGACAAAAACGGGAGCCATTGAGCTCCCGTTTTTTTATGATTAGCTTTCGCATGGATATCTAAGCTTTATCAAGACGGGCTGTCAAAACCCCGCCATAACCTTCAGCACCTGCCCGGCGATAAGGTTTCGACAGCGAAACCGCCGGCTGAGACAGAAGTTATTCAGGCACAATAATTCAGGTTGTTGAAGGTCGAATCCCGGCGGCGGACCAGGGCTTTCTGGTTCACACCGGCGTCTGATTGCCTACATTTCTAATCGAGAAATTATCAATAGTGACTACAGAAGAAAAATAACTAAAACCTTTCATTTTTTAGTTTTAATAAATAGGCATAAACTATTTTTCTGTTTTCCTCGCCGGAGTCATAAAATTCTTTCAGAGGACAAATGATAGCGACTTTCCCTATATCTTCCTCCCGGAAAGGGTTTATTGAGTCAGCGCAATAATGTTCACCGCTTAAAGCTTTTAAGTTAAATTTCTTATCCGCATGCGGCTTTTCTTTGAGTTTATTTATGCCGATGAGAGTAAATCCATTAGCTGTTGAATAAACGATGTACCATGTTTTATTTGAATAGAGGATGGATCGTTTTAGCTTGAATATATCAGTAAGATCAAGTTCCTCCTGAGCGTGTAATTTTTTTAAAGCTCTTGATATGCATGTACTAACTAACACAGAGTCTATCGCTATATTTAAAAATGCTATAGAGAATAAGACAATGAATGAGATTGATAATAAATACACGAAAGCCTGGATGGCATTCTCTGAGTAAGAGATATAGGCAATAGAGAAAGCAAGAGCCAACCAGATTAAAATATTTAAAATGGAGTCTTTTTTATTCGGCGATTTTATTAAGTTTATGATCACGTAAATCAGCAGGCTTAATATTATTGCACCAAAAAATATCAAAGAAAAATCTGGCATATTGTTTCCTTACGGTTGAATTCTTTTTCCGATTAACATCATACAGTTGAAAATACACCATTGTAAAACGCATCCGCATTTATGCTTATCCCTAATTTAAGCTGGACGTGGATGGTAGCTGTTCAGACGGCAACTTCATGCCTGAAGGTGAAGCTTTAGCGCTCAATGGAAGTTAGACGAAATATTCGACCTCAGCACGCACATGCTCAGGTCAAATTGCAAAGCGGGTCTGGAGAGAGCCTTCAGCGAGTTACTGCATGACGCCGGCCCAGCCGTGATAACCCATATAAATTCCCACCAGAGCAATCAACACGCAGGAAAAATAGGGAGCACGTCGCGCTAGCGTATCAAGGCCACCCCAGCGTTTGGTCGCCTGCCGCACGCCGTATGCCGCAGCAGCGCCGACCGTGACCAGGGTGATCGCCAGACCGACGCTGAAGCATAAAACCAGCGCCGCACCGAGCGAAAATTCTTTCACCTGAATGCAAAGCAGAAGCACGGTGATGGCCGCCGGGCACGGGATGAGTCCGCCCGTCAGGCCAAAGAGGATTATCTGACCCGTGGTCACATTCCGGTTGGCAAAACGTTTTGCAATGTCGTTGGCGTGCGCTTTTTCATGCGCATCCTGGTACTCCTTTGATGATGCATCTGCTCCTGCCAGCGCCGAACGATCGTGATGGTGCTCATGGAATGTCAGGTCGTAGTCATGAACATGGCCGCGATGGCCCAGCGTCAGACGAACATCAAAGCTGTGCGGTTCCGGGATAGCCTTCGTGGACTCCATGAAGCCGTCTATTTCGACAAAATCGAAAACCTGCGAGAAAGTGCCTTGCCCCCGGTTTGTCACCAGTGACACATCCCGTGCCTGCCAGCAGCGCCCGCTCAGGGTACGAAAACGCCAGTGCGCTAGGCGTCCTTCTGCAAAAATAGAGAGTTCAACTCTACCGTGGCCGGTATCAATAATCCGCGTTTCGGCATGATGATGGCCGTGCGCATGCTCTTCTTCCTGCTCCCGTTGCCACAGGCGCTCACCGCGCCAGGTACGCCAGAACATCCAGGCCGCAGTGCCCAGAATGATGACGGCAGAAATTAGCTGAAACCAGGGTTCGGCCGATTCAGCGGTAAATTTGCGGCTTATATACATGCCGCCTGCCGCAATCATCCAGACTATTACCGTATGCGAAAGCGTGGCGGCAAGACCCAGCATAACGGCCTGCTTCACCGTTCCGCGGATAGCGATGATAAAAGCCGCCATCATCGTTTTTGAGTGACCGGGCTCCAGTCCGTGCATGGCACCGAGAAGGATCGCGCTGGGGATGAAGATCCAGGCATTGCCCTGCTGCAAAAGCGTTGTGAATTCAAACATGAGGATGATCGACATCGTAGAATACGTGACAGGAATTCTACTCCCCCCCAGTACCAAATACTACCCCCCAGTAGAACGGCAATGATATAATCTCTAATAATTTACAGCTTTTAAGAGGGCAACATGTCCCACACTATTCGTGATAAACAGAAACTTAAGGCCCGGGCCAGTAAAATCCAGGGACAGGTCGTTGCGCTGAAAAAAATGCTCGATGAGCCTCATGAATGCGCTGCCGTACTGCAGCAAATTGCCGCCATTCGTGGAGCGGTCAATGGCTTGATGCGTGAGGTTATTAAAGGTCATCTGAGCGAACACATTGTTCACGAAGATAGTGAAGCAAAACGTGAGGGTGATTTAGACGTAGTGCTGAAAGTTTTAGACTCTTATATTAAATAAATCAGTTACCTGGCGCTGACCTGCATTGTGGTTTAATCAGGCAGCCTGGGTGATAAACTGAAGCGGTCAGCGGATGGGTGATTTTTAAGCCTCAAATCACCCTCCGGTACCATCGAAGCCACTACGTGCAATATGTTGAAATCAGCAATCGGGTGGTAATTTTGGCGCTCGAAACCAGGCACTGATAATTTCGCAAGATCCTCTCTGTAACCCGGCCCGGAATTTCCCTTCAGTTTGTACTGAATTCAAAATTAATATCTATCGTTATATCCAGAATCGTGAACGGTTATTCGAGCGGGCGGCCCTCGGCGCCAGCGCCTGATTGTGACTGGAGCACATTGGTCAGGGCAGGGTCACAGCATTAGATTTAACTCATTCATCCGCTGGGTATTACGGCGCGATCGGGCGGCCAGCGTCGGGCGTTGATGAGGGGCAAGTATTGGCGAAATAATGGTGCTCAATGTAAAGCTTTGTATGACCTTCTGCACGCTTTCTCCTCAATTTTCGCTCATTCACCGCAGCTCCTTTTGGCATAACGGCGGAGAGCAACCAAAAGCCATATAATTGCAGTATGTTACTAATTTTTTCATTACTATGATTTATAAGAATATTAATGAATGTTTCGTGGTTGAGTATTTTCCAATATCTATTTCTTTTTTCGGTTTATCGATGGACTTACGTTTATTTACATATAAACCGCAAAGCCATCAAATAATGTAGAAAAAAAGGAGGCGCTATTTCGGTGTGTGTACAATGAGAATCACTCTCATTATCATAAGCATTTGCTTACAAATATTAACTCTTCTGGGGATTATTTAAGTGAATGTAACTTTAGATAAAAAGCGCCCAATTGCGCTGTTTTTGGCCGGTTTACTCAGCTCACCCGTTTTTGCGCAAGAAGCCACGGAGAAATTGGCTGACGATGAAACGATGCTCGTCACCGCCGAGCAGGGGCTGAAACAGCAGCCCGGCGTGTCGATCATCACCGAAGAAGATATTCAAAAAAGCCCTCCTGTTAACGATCTTGCCGATATCATCCGCAAAATGCCGGGCGTGAACCTGACCGGCAATGGCGCCAGCGGCAGCCGCGGTAACAATCGGCAAATCGACATCCGCGGCATGGGCCCGGAAAACACCCTGGTGCTGATTGACGGCGTGCCGGTGAGCTCTCGTAACTCCGTGCGCTACAGCTGGCGCGGCGAACGCGACTCTCGCGGCGATACCAACTGGGTGCCGGCGGAAATGGTGGAACGTATTGAGGTGATTCGCGGCCCGGCAGCGGCCCGCTATGGTTCTGGTGCTGCGGGCGGCGTGGTCAATATTATTACTAAACGCCCCACCAATGACTGGCATGGCTCGCTGTCCCTCTTCACCAATCAGCCGGAAAGCAGCAAAGAAGGTGACACCCGACGCGCTAACTTCAACCTCAGCGGCCCGCTGGCGGGTGACGCGCTAACGATGCGTCTGTATGGCAATATCAACCGCACCGATGCCGATGCCTATGACATCAATACCGCACAAAACGGTTCCTATGCTGCGGGTCGCGAAGGCGTGCGTAATAAAGATATCAGCGGCGTGCTGTCGTGGAAAATCACCCCGGCCCAGATCGTTGATTTCTCCTATGGCTATAGCCGTCAGGGCAATATCTACGCGGGCGATACGCAAAACAGCAACAGTAATAGCAGCGCTGGTGGCTTAGTAGAGTCGCTCTATGGCGATGAAACCAACCGCTTATACCGTCAAAACTATGGCATCACTCACAACGGTATTTGGGATTGGGGGACGTCCAGGCTTAACTTTAACTATGAAAAGACCAATAACACCCGCTTAAAAGAGGGCACCGGCGGCAGTACGGAAGGGATGATCAACAGCGATGTCTATTCGACCAGCCGGCTGGAAAGCTATCGGGCGGGCGGGGAGGTCAGTTTCCCGCTGCAGCTGCTGGTCGATCAAACGGTGACCCTGGGCGCGGAGTGGAACCGCGATGAGCTCAACGATCCCGCCTCCATGCAGTCGTCGAGTACTAACCTCTATTTACCGGGTAGCTCAGGCGATCCTTCCCAGCGCAGCAGTGAAAACTCGGCCACGATTAGCTCACTCTATTTCGAGGATAATATTGCCGCGACCGACAGCACCGAGGTGATTCCGGGGCTGCGCTTTGACTATCACGATAATTTCGGCGCTAACTGGAGCCCAAGCCTGAATATTTCGCAGGGGCTGGGGGAATATTTCACCATGAAAGCCGGTATTGCCCGCGCGTTCAAAGCGCCTAATCTTTATCAGTCAACGCCGGGCTACCTGCTTTCTACGCGCGGCAACGGTTGCCCGATTGGCCTCAGTCAATGTTATTTACTGGGTAACGATAACCTCGATCCTGAAATTAGCGTGAACAAAGAGGTGGGGATTGAATTCAGTCATGCCGGCTACGCCGCTGGCATTACCTACTTCCGCAATGACTACAAAAATAAAATCGTGTCCGGCACTTCGGCCATTTACACCAACGGCACCTATAACGTGCTGCAGTGGGAGAACGGCGGTAAAGCCATCGTTGAAGGGCTGGAAGGCAATCTGACCATTCCTCTGATTGCCGATACGCTGGAGTGGCGCTCTAACGCCACCTACATGTTCCGTTCTGAAAGCAAGAAGACCGGCAATCCGCTGTCGGTGATCCCGGAATTTACCATTAACTCCCAGCTGGAATGGCAGGCCACTGAAGATCTGAGCGCGAACGTTAACTGGACGCAATATGGCCGCCAGAAACCGCGCCAGTATGCGGAAACGTCCCTTGAAAACAATAACGGTCTTTCACAACGTGAAATTAGTCCTTATTCCATCGTTGGCCTGAACGTTAACTACGATATCACCAAAAATCTGCGCGCCAATGCGGGTATCAACAACCTGTTTGATAAGCAGATCTACCGTGAGAACGCGGGGGCTTCAACCTATAACGAACCGGGTCGCGCTTATTACGCCGGCGTAACCATGTCGTTTTAATCAACGGGGCGGTCTTCAGGCCGCCCTCATTGTTTTTATCGCTCAGCTATTGGCTTGCCAGCTCAATCAGGGCGCGGATCGGAAGAGGGGGAAGAACCGTCCGTCGCTTCCGGGTTTATCTCATCGGCATGCGTGCTGATCAGCTGCGTCAGCGCGATTTGCTCCTGGAATTTTGTCAACAGAAGCTCAGCGTCCGTTTTCAGAACCTCTTCGGAAGATTCGAGAACGGAATTTATCGCCTTAGAAACGCTGCCTACCAGTTCTGATACGCCGCCTTCCTTGCCGATGGCCAGCATTAAGGCGCTGATAAGTAATGACTGAGCTTCAACCTGAGCAGCAAGCTGTTTGCTTTCCGCGTCCATAGAAGAGATTTTCGCGATTATGCTGAGAATGACATTGTTCATGATACTCCTCAAATCAATAAGATAAACGGGGTTGCCGATGGCTATCTTCGTTGTTGGTGCGGCGAAATACCCATAGCACATAAATATGCCAGAAAAAATATCTTCAGTGTTAGCGGGGCTGCGATCTTGTCGCCATGTCGTCACAACACGGCCGTTTTCCCGATGCGGATATCCTCAACCAACGTTTACCGCCGGGCGTTCACCAGGGTCGGTACGCGAGCATACGCCATCTGAAAAAGAGAGAATCAAGCAGAGGAGGGCGTTTTGATATTAACGTGGCGTTTCGGCTATTTATCAGCATGCCTTAATAAGGCCGATTTTATTTAATTTTAAATAACTTCAGCGCCGCTTTAACGTGTAAAAATAAACGTTATCAATCCTAATCTCCCGCCCCACGCAAAATATCGCCGTGAGCGCACGTTCATTCGCCTGCGCGGTCAGGAAGCCGCGGTTTTACGCTCGGCGAAATAGTGCGCCGGGGTGCTCCCCATCATTTTTCTGAACATGGTGATGAAGGCATTCACGGACTCATAGCCCAATTGAGCCGCGACGTTCTGCACGGAGGTGCCGCTGGCCAGCTCCCGTAGCGCAATAATCAGGTGCAGCTGCTGGCGCCAGCGCCCGAAGGTCAGACCCGTCTCACGCTGCATCAGCCGCGCCAGCGAGCGCTCGCTGAGCGCCAGCCGCTTCGCCCACTCCTGCAGCGTGCTGCGATCCTCCGGATGGCTCACCAGCGCATCGGCCATAGCGCGTATTTTGGCATTCGCCGAGACCGGCAGGCTGAAGTTCTGCTGCGGCATGGCGGCCAGCTCATCGAGCGTGACTCGGGTCAGCCTGGCGGCGTGGCTGTCTGCCGAATAGCCGACCTCCTCGCGGGTTAAGCGCTCGACCAGCTCTTTGATCAGTGCAGATACCGCCAGGGTACAGCAGCGCTCCGGCAGCGCCGCGGCGCCGGGCTCAATGAATAAATAGTTGAGGTGCGCGTTCCAGGTGGCTTTAGCGCTGTGGGGGACGCCGCCGGGGATCCACACGGCACAGTCGGGGGGGACGATCCACAGGTTGTTCTCCGCGCGACAGATAACGGCGCCGTAAAGCGCGATAATCAGCTGCCCTTTACGGTGGGCGTGGACCGGCACTTCCGCAGCGTAATCAACGAAATCAAGCTGCCGGGCGACCGCCGGAGATCCTGCGGCGTCCGGGTCAAAGAATGTGGTGGCGTATTGGGACGGCATCGTATTGGCAGTATTTAGGGATTTTTTGACAGAATATAGTATTTAATGAGATGCGCAACCCGGTAATAATTGCCGGCATGAGCCAAATAAACGATTGTCCCTCCCGCCTGCTGCGGGCTAAAAGCGTGGTCTTCCGTCGGGCGGGGGCGCTACTCTCCTCGCCCGGCCTCCTGAGCGATGCCGATGCTCTGCTCTATTCCGCAAGAAGTTTTGCGGCCGCGATGCTGGCCTATTACCTCGCCTTATCCATCGGCCTGGAAAGACCCTCCTGGGCCATTATTACCGTCTACATTGTGTCGCAAACGTCGGTTGGTGCGTCGCTGAGCCGCTGCGTCTATCGCCTGATCGGCACGATAGCCGGCGCCGGGGCGACCGTGCTGATCGTGCCGGCCTTTGTTAATACGCCGCTGGTCTGCAGCGCGGTGCTCGCCGGCTGGATTACCTTCTGTCTTTACCTGTCGCTGCTTGAGCGCACGCCCCGCGCCTATGCCTATCTGTTAGCCGGCTACACCGCCAGCCTGATCGGCTTTCCCGCGGTACTCGATCCCGGCGCCATTTTTGATGTCGCCATCACCCGGGTGCAGGAGATTGCCATCGGCATCTTCTGTGCAGCCCTGGTCCACAGGTACGTTTTGCCAAAGCGGCTATCCGGACTGTTTAACAGCAAGGTTGCAGAAATGCTGCGCGCCGTGCGCCAGACTCTCGCCCACGCGCTAACGGGTAAACCCGATGAGGCCGCGGGGAGCCTGCAGCTGGCTCTGGCGCTGCAGTTCCTGCAGGGCGTCAATCACCATCTCCCCTATGACTTTGCGATCCCGGGATTTGCCCGCAACGGCAGAAAAGCGATCCATGACCGGCTGGCGCAGCTGCTGGTGGTCAGCTGCGAATTACGCGATCGCCTGCAGCCGATCGGCGCCATCCCGGACGATCTGCAGCAGCTGCTGGAGGATGTCAAAACATGGCTGGCCTGCGAGGAGGCGGGGCAGCGGAAAATAGCGGGAGACGCGCTGGCAGAACGCAGCGCGCTCCTAACGGCGCGGCTCGCGGCCGATGCGCAGACGTTTGCCAGGTACCAGCAGGTGAGCCTGGCCCGTCACCTCCAGCAGGCAATCATCCTGCTGCAGCAGTGCGAGCGGCTCGCTGACGCCATCCGCCATGCGCAGCCCGCGCAAATAGCCGCCGAAAGCAGGGCGGTAACGGGCTACGTTTTCCATCGCGACGGCCTGTCGGCTGCGCGTACCGCGCTGGGCGCTTTCACGATAATAGCGAGCGGCTGCGCGGTCTGGATTTACTCTGCCTGGCCCGATGGCGGCACGGCGGTTTCCATTCTCGGAGTCTGCTGCACGCTGTTTGGCAGTTTCGATACGCCGGCGCCCCATATCGTTAAGTATATCGTCGGCTCGGCCTATGGCGTGGCGGCCAGCCTGATCTACAGCTTCGTGCTCCTCCCCCAGATTACCGATTTCAGCGTGCTGGCCGCGGCGCTGGCCCCGGTCTATTTGCTGGCTGGCTCGCTGCAGGCGCGGCCGCCCACCACGTTTATGGCCATGGGGATTACGCTGACGCTGCCCATTTTATGCGAGCTGGGCCCTCACTACAGCGGTGACTTCGCGGTGGCGATCAACACGGCCATCGCCCTGTTTGCCGCCACCGGTTTTGCCGTGGCGAGCATGCGCGTGCTGCAAACGGTGCAGGCAGACTCCGCCATCAATCGCCTGCTGCGCATTTGCCGCCGCGACGTCAGGCGCAGCCTAAAGGGGACCTTTGCGCCGGATGAGGCGCAGTGGACGAATCTGATGATTGACCGCACGGCGCTCCTGCTGCCGCGCCTGCCGCGAAGCCGGCAATCGTCGGGGCAGGCGCTCAACCACATGCTGCACCATCTGCGCGTGGGGCGCTGCGTGATGCGGTTACGCCGCCTGCGTCTTCAGATGGGGAGCGAGGCGGCGAAGGAAATTAATGCGCTATTTTCCCGGCTGGCCGGTGGGGAAGAGGCCGCCGCCTTACGCCCGCGGATCCTGGCCATCGTGGACCGCTATGCGCCGGCGACGGATGGCCTATCGCGTCGGCTGATGGACGAGCTTGTCGATCTGCACTGTGCCCTGAGCGAACAAAACAGGAAGCTATCCGATGATGAATGACGTTAATTTGGGCGGGGTCTTCGTCCCCGGACTGCTGGCGGTCGCGCTGGTGGCCCTGCTGTGCACGCTGCTGCTGGTGGCGCTTTTCGCTTTCAGCAGGCTATACCGCAGTTTGCCCTGTCGTCCACTGATTGGGCTTTCGACCTATATTTTCACCTTTTTCCTGCTGCTGCAGGGAGTGAACGCGCTGGGGTTATTAGCATGAAGTCATTTCTGTCTCTACTGAGCCGCTACGCGCTGACGCTTATTGCGGTCGCGGCGGCATCCATTCTGGCTTTCATGATGTGGAAGCATTATGCCCAGAGACCCTGGACCCGGGATGGCCGGGTTCGCGCGGATGTGGTGCGGATTGCGCCGGATGTTTCCGGGCCGGTGAACGGCGTGGCGGTGAGGGATAATCAGTGGGTCAATCGGGGCGATGTGCTCTATACCATCGATCCGCACTGGCTGAAGCTGGCGGTAGCCAGCGCCGAGGCCGAAGTCGAAGCGAGGCGCCATGAGATGTCCATGCGCCAGGACGCCGCCCGCAGGCGCGCGCAGCTCAGCAGCGTGATTTCGAAGGAGGATTTACAGCAAACGGGCAGCGCGGCGAACGTCGCGGCGGCGAACTATCACGGGGCGCTGGCAGCGCTGGAGCTGGCGCAGCTCAACCTGGCCCATGCCACGGTCCGGGCTCCGGTCGCCGGTTACGTCACCCATCTCAGGCTGCGTCCCGGCGATTACGCCACCGCCGGAGTGACCACCGTTGCCGTTATCGATGCGCAGAGTTTCTGGGTGGTGGGCTATTTTGAGGAGACGAAGCTGCGCCATATTCGGGTGGGCGACAGCGCGCAGATCGCGCTGATGGGGTTTGAAGCGACCATCGCCGGCCACGTTGAGAGTATCGGACACGGCATCGGCGACAGTAATGACGACACCGGCGGGCTGGGTCTACCGGAGGTAAACCCGACCTTCAGCTGGGTGCGGCTTGCGCAGCGGGTGCCGGTACGTATCCATATAGATACGCTACCGGCAGGGGTTGAGCTGGTCGCCGGGCTGTCGGCGAGTATCGCCATTACCCGGTAACGCGACTACCCGTTGGCGAGCTCGCGGCGAATAATCTCCGCGCCCGCGCTTAGGGCGTTGAGTTTACCCGTAGCTACCCGGCGAGAGAGGGGAGCCATGCCGCAGTTGGTCGAAGGGTAGAGCTTGTCGGCATCGACAAACTGCAGCGCTTTTCGCAGGGTCGCGGCGACTTCATCTGCCGTCTCGATGGTATTGGTGGCCACGTCGATGGCCCCGACCATCACTTTTTTACCGCGGATCAGTTCGAGCAGATCCATCGGCACGCGCGAGTTGTGGCACTCCAGCGAGATGATATCAATATTAGAGGTTTGCAGTTTGGGGAACGCTTCTTCGTATTGCCGCCACTCTGAGCCGAGGGTCTTTTTCCAGTCGGTATTGGCCTTGATGCCGTATCCATAGCAGATATGTACCGCAGTTTCACATTTAAGCCCTTCGACGGCTCGCTCTAAAGCGGCGATCCCCCAGTCATTCACCTCGTCAAAAAAGACGTTAAAGGCGGGCTCATCAAACTGAATAATATCGACGCCGGCCGCCTCCAGCTCTTTTGCTTCCTGATTGAGAATTTTTGCGAATTCCCAGGCGAGCTTTTCGCGGCTTTTATAGTGGTTATCGTAAAGCGTATCGATCATCGTCATCGGCCCCGGCAGGGCCCATTTAATCGGCTGGCTGGTGAGCTGGCGCAAAAAGCGCGCATCTTCGACGAAAACGGGCTTTTGACGCGCTACGGCGCCAACGACCGTCGGAACGCTGGCGTCGTAGCGGTTACGTATTTTAACCACCTCGCGTTTCTCAAAATCAACGCCGCTGAGGTGCTCAATAAACGTGGTGACAAAGTGCTGACGGGTTTGTTCGCCGTCGCTGACGATATCGATCCCCGCACGAAGCTGGTCTTCCAGGGAGAGGCGCAGCGCATCCTGTTTCCCCTCGACGAGCTCCTCGTTGTGCAATTTCCACGGCGACCACAGGGTCTCAGGCTGCGCCAGCCAGGAAGGTTTCGGTAAGCTGCCGGCGGTTGAAGTCGGTAATAACGTTTTCATAATGGATGACCTTTATTTTCTATTAATCAAAGAGGGCAGCTAGCAGACCATTGCGCAAGAATATTCTGGTATGGTTTGATGAAATGCTCTTCGGTAAATTTTCCCTGCTCGATAGCCAGCCGGCTACGCTCTTCCCGGTCATAAACGATTTTGGTCAATGAATGATCCTGGTGATTCAGGTTGGGCTGATAGTATTGCCCTGCCGCGGAGTTGGCGTTGTAAATCTCCGGGCGGTAAATTTTCTGGAATGTCTCCATGGTGCTGATGGTGGCGATCAGCTCAAGGTCGGTGTAATCGCTCAGCAGATCCCCGGTGAAATAAAAGGCCAAAGGCGCCGCGCTATTTTTAGGCATGAAATAGCGAACCGTTAAGCCCATTTTGCCGAAATACTCTTCGGTCAAAGACGATCCGTTTTGCTGGTATTCGATACCTAATACCGGATGCCGGTTGCCGGTCCGCTGATAGGTATCCTTACTTGAAATGCTTAAACAGATGACCGGCGGCTTTTTAAAGTTCGCTTTATACTCGCTGGAGCTAACAAAGTTTTTAAATATATTGCCGTGCAGGACGCCAAAGTTGTCCGGGATGCTAAACTGCGCCTGGTTCTTATTGTGCTCTAACAGCACGACGCTAAAGTCATAATCTCTCACGTAGGACGAGAAATTATTCCCCGCAATACCGTCAAGGCGCTGCTGGGTCTTTTTATCAATAATATAGGGTTTTAAAATTTCGATCGCCGGGAAGGTTTCGCCGTTGGCTTCGAGCTTCATTTCAACAGAAATAATTTCAAGTTCGACGGCATAGCGATCGCCTTTAGGGTTATCCCAATGCGCCAGCGTATTAAAACGATTGTCAATCATCACCAGGGTATTGCGCAAATTCTGCTGACGCTCTTTGCCACGGGCTAAATTCGCGAAGTTGGTAGTAATACGCGTATTTTCAGAAGGGTTATAGTTTTCATCGAAAAGAGTGGTCTTAACCGTAAACGTAAAGTCTTTATTCATCGCGATCTTGTATCCTGGCTCTGACATGAAAACTGAGTTTGCGGGGTGATTGTCCAGCAGCGGCTGGTTTTCTCGTCCGTCACTCTTCATGTTGTCAATAAGTTAATATTGTGTATTTATGCCAGAGGCGCCAGATGAGCGAAAGCGAGTTAATTTCATTACAACATGAGCTATCTTCATGATCCGGGATCGGGCTGAATGCGTCGGCGCCGCGCACGACCCTGGAGTGGAGGATTTCCCCCGTCAACCGACGGGGGAAGGGCGCTGCGCGGAGGCGTTGGCGGGGATTAGCTTTCGCAGAAGCGCAGCCTGTTGCCAAAGGGATCGTGAACCTCGAGGATTTTTCCCCACGCCTGGTGCACGATTTCCGGCCGCCCGTAGCCGTAATTCTTGCGGCTTAACTCATCCCTGAATAATTCAATGTTGCGCATCGGTATGAAAATTGTCGCACCCGGGCTGGCGTCGCCGTGATGTTCAGAGAGGTGAATCTGCAGGCCGTTTCGGCCAATCCCGAGATAAAGGGGGAGGTCTGGCGCGAAGCGATGCTCAAATTCAACGCTGAAGGCGAGGAAATCGACGTAGAATTCGCGCGCTTTGCGCTCGTCAAACATGCGTAAAATAGGGATGCTTTTTTCAAATGAGACCGCAGCGGGAGCCGCCGGCGGATCTAACCTTGCCGCTGCCGTATTCCAGTCCTTATAGCCCAGCTGCTGCGCCACGATTTCAAGCGCCGAAGAGTGGGGGAGGGTGACGTTGCGCGACTCAAGCGAGTTGCGCAGTTTGGTTGCCATAAGCTTTGCCTGCTCGATCGAAAACATCATTTCTCCTGTCGTCAGGGCATTTTGGCGCTCGCATTACCAAACCCCGATCGTCACAAGATGTGAGCTAAGCAACCTGGGTCAATGACGTGCTTTCACCTTTTCCTTTCGGAAGCGAGCGGCGGGCAGCACGGGCCAGGGATTAAAATATATAATGAGAGTCCATGACGCAAGCCCTGCGCCAGGCCGCTGTCCCTGAATGAAAAAAGCGCTAACCGCGGGCGTCGGTTTCTTCGCCCGACCGGCGCCCCTCGCTGGCGTACCGATTATCGCTGCCCGTAGGCGCTTAAGCGGCTTAGCGCGGATGAGCGCTTTTGCTCGGGCGCGCCGTTTGGGAAACCCCTCGCAAACGGGGCAGGTGGCCTGGTATATCGGCTAAAATTACGGGTATAATCCCACGCATTATTCAACGGGTTCAGAAGCGGAAATGACAAAACTTACCTTACAAGAGCAGATGCTAAAAGCGGGTCTGGTGACCAGCAAGAAAATAGCTAAAGTCCAAAGAACGGCTAAAAAATCACGGGTTCAGGCGCGTGAGGCCAGAGAGGCGGTGGAAGAAAACAAAAAGACCCAGCTTGAGCGTGATAAGCAGCTGAGCGAACAGCAAAAGCAGGCCACCTTATCGAAAGAGTATAAAGCGCAGGTCAAGCAGCTGATTGAAATGAACCGAATCAGCGTCGCCAGAGGCAATATCGATTTTAACTTCACCGATAGCAACTTAATTAAAAAAATCGTGGTCGATAAGCCAACCCACGCTCAGCTGATTAGCGGCCGCCTCGCCATCGCGCGCCTGGTTGCTGAGGGCAGCGGCGAGAACGAATACGCGATTATCCCCGCCGTCGTCGCCGATAAAATTGCCCAGCGCGATGCCAGCTACATTGTCTTAAACAGCGCGCTGAGTCAGGAAGAGCAGGATGAAGACGATCCGTACGCCGACTTCAAAGTGCCTGATGATTTGATGTGGTAAATCTGCCTGCATCAGCGCTTTCAGATGAAAAGTCCTGAAGGACTTTTCATTAACTCTGCGGTGCGGATAGCTTCTGCAAAACGCGGCCCAGGTCCCGGACGCTGCGCCATGCGCAGGCGGGGCTTTGGCAGCGGGCCGTTCGCAGGTTCTCAGACCTTGAGCATTTTCACCGTGGCATCAACGTCTATCTCATCTTCCGAGAAGATGAGCGTTGTTCCCTGGAAGGTGGTGATCGCCAGCTTTTTCAGCGCGCGCATTTCACCCGGCTCGGCGGCTGCCTTCGGCCGAATGCTGCCCATCAGCGCCCCCACCGAGAGCACCGCATTTTCTTTATCAATGCGGATATCGGCAGGCACTTCTTCGCTGTAGACCAGGTAAGACTTGATCGACGTGAGCTTAATGCGCTCGCCGGCGATATAGATATATTTGCTTTCCGGGACCACCTTCACCGCATAGGCTGACAGGCCCTTGTTATTGGTCGTGGGCTCAAAAGTCACCGCCGCATCTTTCTTAATCAGCTCCGGATTGGCGACCTTAATCACATGAAAATAACGGTTATCGCCGTTTTCATCTTTGATAAATCCAAAGCCTTTATCTTTAAACCAGGTTGTGATTGTTCCGTTCATCGCCATTACCGCCTACTTAATCGTTTATCTACTGAGTTTTTGCAGCGCGCAGTGTAAAACACAATCCCTGCGCAGACTACGCCTTTGCTTTAAGTCTGGATGATAAATTTCAGCTATGCGAGCAGGCGGCGGCCGGCTAACGGCGAATGAGCCGCGGCCGGGCTCATTCGGCTCGGGTTAACCCGCTCAGGGAATGAGCTTCATCTGGCGGAACTGGGTAAACAGCTGAAAGAACATCTGCTCGGTTTCACAGTAGTCATGAAAGCCGGCGCGGCGTATTTTGCTGCCATCGGCGAACATGTCGTAGTCCCAGCTGAAAACGAAATCGACGAATTCCCAGCCCGTAATGGCACCGATATTGCTCTCCCTGAGCTGATATTTTGCCGCCATTTTTTGCCAGGTGGCCGCTTTATCCGCCATCACCTCACGCAGCGACATCGGCAGGGGCGGGGCGACCGGCAGATCGAACCAGGCCGCAATACGCGGCCACATCTCCTGCCAGCGGAACAGATCGCCATTATTGACGTTGAACGCCTGGTTCTCAGCCGCCTCGCTGGTGGCCGCCCACAGCGTCGCCCTGGCCAGCAGGCCGGAATCGGTCATCTCAATCAGGCTGTGCCAGGCGCCCGGCCGGCCGGGGAAGCGCAGCGGAATATTGATCTCCTTGCAGATAGCCGCATACACCGCCAGCGACAGGGCAAGGTTCATCGGATTACCGGTGGATAGCCCGCCCACGACCGACGGGCGTAACGCCGTCCAGCGCCAGTTTGTTCCCGGCTGACGCGCTTCCAACAGCATCTGCTGCGCCACGTTGAACTCCGGGGGCATATGCCCCGCATCGCTTTCGCGCGCCGGGGTCTTAAACGGGCCAAGATGCGCGCCATAGACCTTATATCCCTGCATCAGGCTGACGTGCGCAAGCCGGGGCGACTGCTCGGCGGCGCTGAGCGCGTTATCCAGCATCCTGAGGTTCGGCTCCACCAGTCCGGCCCAGCTGTCGGCATGCTGATAGGCGGCATAAAACAGATGGCTGACCGGCAGATCCGCCAGCGCCGCCATCGTCGCCTTGCGATCGTGCAGGTCCACCGCCAGGTAGCGAACGCCGGGACGCGAGGCGCCTCCCCGCCGCGACAGCCCGATGACCTGCCAGCCGGAGCGCTCCAGCTCATCGATAAGCCTGTTTCCGGCGACGCCGTTGGCGCCGGCAACCGCGGCCAAACGCTGATGTTGTTGAGTCTTCATGCTAAGCACCTCTTTGCGAGTCGAAAGTGAAACCTGAGCATGATTCATTAGCGAGGAAGGCAGAAGAGGGGCATTTGTAATAAGATTAATAACAAAATCTTTGAAGTGAAGGCGATGAACAAGCTCAAAGCGATGGAAGTTTTTATCCGCGTGGCCGAAACCGGTAATCTCTCGGCCGCGGCCCGCAGCCTCGGGCTGACCCAGCCGGCGGTCAGCCAGCAGGTGATGGCCCTCGAGCAGAGCCTCGGGGTGGCGTTACTGTTGCGCACCACCCGCTCGGTGACCCTGACCGAGCCGGGCGAGCGCTACTATCAGCAGATCCGCCCAATCCTCGATGCGCTGAGCGAAACGGAAGAGACGCTGCTTGAGCAGCAGCAGAAACTTAGCGGAACGCTGCGCGTGCAGGCGCCAACGGGGATTGGCCAGCATCTTCTGACGCCGATCGTTGTCGCCTTTCAGCAGCGGAATCCGCAGCTCAGCGTCGAGCTGACGCTGGAGGACCGGCTTGCCGATGTGGTGAGCGAGGGCGTCGATCTGGCCATCCGCCTGGGAGAGCCCGCTGGGCTTAGCCAGGTCGTCAGACGGCTGGCTAACGTTCAGCGCGTGCTGGTCGCCGCGCCGCACTATCTGCAGCAGGCGGGGACGCCGGCGCGGCTGTCAGAGCTGGCATGGCACCGGACGCTTCGCTACAGCGGCCTGGCCGCCGGAGACGAACTAACCCTGGAAGGCGCGGGCGGCAAAGAGAGCGTCCGCCTGACCCCTGTTTTCCGCGCCAACAATAGTTTCTCGCTCATTGCCGCGCTGGAGGCGGGGGGCGGGATTGGCGGCATACAGCAGCCGCTGGTGGCCAGGCAGCTGGCGCAGGGAACGCTGGTCCAGGTGCTGCCGGAGTATCGCTGGCAGCCGCTCGCGCTGTATGCGCTCTATCCTACCCGACGCTTTATCCCGCTGAAGGCGCGGATGCTCACCGAGGCCATTATTAGCGGGATGAGCAACGTCAGCGGAATAGCCATGCACCCGTCCCTGGACCTGCGCAGAATATAGTTTGTCGGCTTCAGCCGACGGCCGGCGCCGGTTCGCGACGGGCTTCAACCATGCGGATAACGTGGCGGATCAGGACGATGGAGACAATGGAGATAATGCCGACCACGAGGAACCCCTGCTTCATGGCAAAGTAGTATTTAATGTAGCCCACCAGCACCGGGCCAAAGAAGATGCCGGCGGAGTAGATGCTCTGGTAGAGGCCCACGCGGGTGGACTGCTGCCACACCGGGGTATGGGTGACAATCAGGGAGTTAAGCACGGTAAAGATCATGCCAAATGCGGTGCCGGCGAGGGCCTGCAGGGCGAAGAGCACCATGATATTGGGGGCGTAGGGCATGGCGATGGCCACCACGCCCTGCAGGACGCCGCCGATAACCGCGGTTCTGGCGAGGCCGAGGCGCCGATAGAACAGCGGGGCGCAGAGGGCGGTGGAGAGGGCATAGAAGAAGAGGTGAATGCTGCTCAGGGTGGCGAGCGAGCCGGCGGCCATGCCGAAGCCTTCGGCCAGCAGGGGCGTGAGGGTATCGCGGGTGGCGAAGGGGACCATCATTACGGCGGCGCAGAGGGCGCCGAGATACCAGACGGATTTATCGGTGAGCTGGCTGCGCACGGCGGATTGAGCCGCGTCCTCGCGGGCCTGCAGCGGGCGACGTTCCCGAATAAAGAAGGTCAGCACCAGCGCGAGGGTGGCGGCGGCGGAGGCGACGAGGAAGCTCGACTCGGGTCCAAAATGGCGGGCCATAAAGCCGGCGAGGGAGATGCCGATAAAGGTGCCGACGGGGGAGGTCACGCTGAGGAGTGCGACGGCGGCCGCGGCCTCAAGCGGGGGGAAGAAGGCGACGAACATGACGTTGTAAATCACCCAGGTGGCGCTGGTCACGCCGTCGGCGAGCTTGGCGATGAAGAGGGTCTCGGGAGTGGGATGCAGGAAGACCACCGGCCAGGAGAGAATGGTGAAGAGGAGGCCAATCTGAATAATGCGCTTGCGGTTATGGAAGCGGTCAGAAAGGATGCCGGTGGGGAAACGGAGCAGCATGGAGGCGAGTCCGGTGGCGCCGATGATAATGCCCATGGTTCTGGCCTCGACGTTGAGCGAGGTGATGTAGGGTGCCAGGAACGGGTCGAAGGCGTGAATGCTGACAAAAAAGAGCAGGCTGATAATAAAGAACAGCAGGACATCACGACGCAGTAATGGCAGGGACATAGTAGCCTCCAGATTCAGAGTGCGGGAAAGAGTTACATCGTAGAAACCCGATAGCGCAGCATTGAAAAAAACACCTTCACGATCGGGTGGTACAGAGCGCTACGGCTTAGCGTCGATATGAATAAGGGGCTGACCGCCCCTTATTTAAGATAAAGATCAGGAAACGAGCTGAGTAATCACGCCAAACTCGTTAAAGATTGACCACTCTTGCTGAATGATATTGTCCTGAATGCGGTACTGGCTGATCCCGACCAGATGGACCTCTTTACCGGTTGGCTTACCGTAAATACCGTGACCCAGGTGGGTACCCTGCGCGCTCCAGCGAACGGAAACCAGATATCCGCTTTGATCGTTACCCATCCAGTAAACATCATCTACGGAGAACGTCAGGTCCGGGAACATCGCGAGCAGAGAGAGGATCCACGATTTGTAGTTACCAAGGCCTTGATACACGCGCTCCGTCGGTCCCTGATAGGCGATGTTGGGTGAACAGAAATCCGTCAGGGAGCGCAGCATTCTGCGATTCCACACGTTCTGATAGAACGCATTGATAAAGGCGCGGACGTCCAGCTTATTCCCCTGCGGTAAAGGCAGCAGGGCCGGCTTGCCCTGGCCCGGCACGCGGAAAGGCTCGCTTGAAACGAAATCGCGCGCCAGCGGGTTTTCGCCATGCCTGGTCATCATGTCGCGGGCAACGTCAAATACGTTAAGACCGAGCTGCTGGATCAGGCTCGCCGTGTTATGCAGCACGTGTTCATAGAAGATCTCGTTTTCCAACATCACGCAGTTCGCAATACACATGAAGCGGACGGGCCTGTTTGTCGGTGCGCCGAACTCGCTGAAGCCGGTATTGGTTCCCATGATGTAGCTACGGTGGGAGGAGTGGAATCCCACGTTCTCATCGCCGGCCCAAATCACCTCATCCCCCAGAATGCGGATATCAGGATAAGCGTTCAGCGTGCGCGCCGTGCCGGCCACGACGCGATCGCGACCGACGTGCAGTCCCACATCATCCCACACGTTACAGTCGTGGCTGTAGGTATCGTAGATATAGCCGATATCTCCCTCTTCCCAGATGCGGTGGGTGATGCGGATGATGTAATCAATGATATTGACGTACTCTTTGTCAAAACCGCGCATCGGATGGCGGTGCAGGTGAGACGGGGTCTGGGCGAGGAATTTGTCCGTCCCGCCTCGCTTATAGCTGTCCCATGAGATAGTGAAATCTGCCGGCATGTGCTGTTCGTCGAGCTGACGCGGCAGGCGGTTTAATGAAACCGGCACCGTTTTCTTATCTTTCTGATTTTCATTGCTATTCTCGGCTTTTACTTCTGACGCAGCTTTATTGTCGCTAATATCATTGACGATCTGTGGTTTGTTCATCATGCCCTCTGTATGCGGTTTAGCTTTATTTAATGTGTTATTTCAATGAATTAATTAATCACGCTGGCCGATTGGCCTATAACTCCACGCTGACTTGTTGTTGTCTTGGTGTTGTTTATGTAAAATCTTTTACGTTAAAAACAACTAAAAGCAACATAAATGTCACAGGCTAGATTGTTTTAGTGATCGTGCTCACACTAAAAGGCTAAATCCGTTCCGCCAACCGCAATCTCTAAGCGCGTGAGAGGCTGACTTTATCGCTGAGATGTGACTTGTGTGTTGCTTTTATGTTGTTTTGTGCGCTTATATTGGTTGTTATTGTGTTGTTTTGATGTGTACACTGAAAGCAGAAGGTCGGCCCGCAGCGGTGACGGACCTCCTGCTCGCACGGAGTCGAGCGCGGCTAATAACGGGTAGGGATGAGCGAGAAAAAATGAAGGCGAGCGGTATGAGTAATATCAATTAAATATTTATCATCTACCTGCGGCGCGAATGCAGCGTGACGTGTAATAAATTCGTTCTTATGACTGTAATAACAAACCAGGACGCGAATATGTTTAAACAATTATTCACCCGGCGGGAAATTTTCCTCTTTTTTATTATGAGCCTGCTGTTTTTTATTTGTATTAATGGCTATGACGCGTTTCTCGCGTCATATATGGTTCAACACGATATTCCCCCTGAGATTGTCGGGCTGATTATGGGCGCGACGGGGCTGGCTACGGTATTACTGCGTTTTCCGTTAAGCGTTATATCCGGAACGCTGCATAACAGGAAAATATTTATCCAGATCAGCCTCCTGTTACCGATGGTGATGTGGCCTGTGGCCTATTTTCATACCAACGATATCACGCTGTATATTGCCAAAACCTCTTCAGGCATCGCGTCGGCAACGTGGGTACTCTACAACATCATGTTTATCCGCTACTTCAGTAAGAACGAAGCGCCGGCCGCCGTGGCGTTACTGGCCCTCGCAAGTCCGGTTGGCGTCTTCCTGGGTAACACGCTGTGCGGCATTATTGTGCAGAATTTCCCGCCGAACCTGGGCTTCTTGATCCCCAGCGCGGCGGCGTTAGCCGCGTTATTTATCTCCTTATTCCTGCAGGAACATGTTGAAACTCCGGTAAAATCGCGGCTCAACGACTGTTTTAAAAGCGCATGGGGGCAGCTGACGGACCGCACTATCTGGTTTGTCGGGATCCTGTGCGCCATCGTCCTCCTCGTGCCCTTTGCCACCCGCGATACCCTGACGCCTATCTATATGCTGAGGCTGGGAAATACGGGCATGCTGATCGCGGTGCTAAGCAACCTGCATCTGCTGTTTTATGCGCTCGCCGTTGCGCTGTGCAGCGCCGTCTTTTATCCGCGGCTGGGGCTGGTGAAAACCGCCGTCATTGGATCGCTGCTCCAGGCGATTGCCGCCCTGGGTATTCCGTTGACGCAAAACTACATGGTGATTTCGGCCTTTCAGGCGCTGGCGGGCTTTTCGTTCGGCATGGCCTTCGCCGTCATGATGTCGCTCAGCGTGGTAAACACTACCCCTGAAGAACAAACCGCGCGGATGGGCCTGTTCCAGACTATCTATTCCACCGGGATGTTCTGGGGGCCGGTGCTGATGGGGATTATGTTGAAATACTTCACGATGCAGGCCGGCTATATGCTGATCGCCGCTCTGTCGTCCGCTGCCGCGCTGCTTATTGCGCTGGCGGCTAAGCTGGTGCAGCAACGAACGCCGCGCTGTAGCCTGCCAATCTCGGTGGGAAAACGCGCTTAACGTAAACGGCCGTGGTAAGGGGTACCGCGGCCTGCGTGCTCAAACGCGGTGACAGCGGGATTACTCCCGCTCCGCTTTGGCGAATGTGACCTGAACATTGTCCGGGAATTTGCTTTTCTTCGCCTGAGAGCCGTCATTAGTGGTAAAGAGGTAATGGATTTTGTCCCACTCGCAAACGAGGGTGGTCGCGTGATTTTGCAGCTTGTGGCCATCGGCGAGAACCACCGTACGGCTGCTGTTTTCAATCATCTGGCGGGCAATGGTCGCTTCGTTAATATCCTGGTCCATCACCCCGACGGCGGTATGCACCGCGCCGGCGCCGATGACCGCATAATCCACAAAGAAGCGCTTAATATTATCGAGGGCAATGGCGCCGACGCACTCAAATTTTGAACTGATAAACTCGCCGCCAATCAGGATCGTTTTTATCGAATCATTTTCATGCAGCACGTTAGCAATCAGCGGTGAATTAGTGATGACGGTTAGATCGTTTATTTCAGCTAACTGGCGGGTAAACTCCAGAGTGGTGGTACCAAAGTCGATAAACAGCGAATCTCCGGGCTTAAACAGTTTTACCGCGCTGCGCGCAATGGCCTTTTTTTCACTCGCCGCAATCTTCGCCCGCTCATTAAACTCCATTTCGAAGCCAAACTGGCTGCTGACGGCTCCGCCGTGGATTTTTTTAATCAGGCGCTGCTCTTCGAGCTTATTCAAATCGCGGCGAATGGTTTCCTGAGAGACCTGAAATATGTCAGCAAGCTCATTCACAGAAACCTGACCATTATTTTTAAGTTTCTCCAGAATGATGGTTCTTCTGTCTGCCGAACTGACGATTTCAGTATTCATTGATTTTCCCTGATCGTTTTATTTTGATTCAAAAGGGCATCATACAAGCCCTGTATATTTTCCCGACGCGCAATTATACATTACCAGCATAAACGCCTACATCATTTTATGTAACACCCGTCCGGCCGAGAGCAAATTAAAACGAGATCTCAGTCACAAATCCCTGGCGATTGATGCCTTTTTGTGTTGTGTATTTGTGGATTTTATGTAAATCTCACACTAAATACACATGTAAACAACAATTAAATCACACCTGCAAGTGAGCCGATTATGTTGAACCAACGCTATGCCGCTATCGATCAGGGAACGACGGGAACACGGGTGGTGGTCTTTTCAGAAGATGGAAAGCACCACTCGCCAGCGAGCGTTCCCCACAAGCAGATTACGCCTAACCCGGGTTGGGTTGAGCACGATCCGCTGGAGATCCTGCGCAATATCCGCAATTGTCTGGGAAGCTGTAATGCCGTTGACGCCATCGGCCTGGCTCATCAGGGGGAGAGCGTCGTTGCCTGGGATGTACGCAGCGGGCTGCCGCTCTATAACGCCATTATCTGGCAGGATCAGCGGACTGAAAACGTGGTTCGCGCGCTGAAGCTGGATGGCGTCGAAGAGATGGTTAAGGCCCGAACCGGCCTGCCTCTTGATACCTATTTCTCGGCCACGAAATTAGGCTGGATCATGCGCAACGTGCCGGGCGCAGATACGCTGGCAAAGCAGGGGCGCCTGCGTCTCGGCACGATGGATTCCTTTTTCCTGTTCCACCTTTGCGGCGTGCACGCAACGGACTATAACTCGGCCTCACGCACTTCGCTGTTTAATATCCACACGCTGGAGTGGGATGAAGAGCTGTGCCGCCTGTTTGGCGTGCCGGTCAATGCGCTACCGGCGGTTAAGGATAACGTCGGTCATTTTGGCGACGTCATGCTGGACGGCAACGCGGTGCCGCTTACGGCCTGTATCGTAGACCAGTTTGCCGGGACCTACGGGCACGGCTGCCTGTCGGCAGGGCAGATGAAAATTACCTTCGGCACCGGAGCCTTCCTGCAGTCTATCGCAGGTCATACGATACCCGATCCACTGGACTCCGGCCTTTTGCCCACCCTGTGCTGGAAAATGCCTGGAGAGACGCCGGTCTACGGGCTCGACGGCGGCGTGTACAATGCCGCCTCTGCGATTAACTGGGCGCGCAAAATCGGCCTGTTTACCGATATCGAAGAGTTCAGCGATTTCCCCACCCAGTCGGCGATTGCGCGGGGTCTGGCCTTTGTACCCGCCCTGTCCGGATTAGGTTGCCCGTACTGGGACCGCTCTGCCGCAGGGCTGTGGGCCGGCCTGTCGCTCGAAACGGAGCGCAAGGATATGCTGCAATCTATTCTGGAAGGGATCGCGGTACGTTCGGCCGAGGTCATTGCCGCTATGGCAAAGGTCGGGACCGTCGGTGAATCCATTTCTGTTGATGGCGGGCTGGCCGCCAATCACTATTTCAAGCAGTTCCTCGCTAACCTGCTACAAAAGAATATTGTGACCCCCAGCAATAAAGAGATGACGGCCCAGGGTATTGCAATGCTGGCTCGCAAGGGTTTAGGCGTCGATCGCGAGTTAAAGATTAACCATCAACGGGAAGTGATTACACCCTCGGAAAATAACCTCGCGGATCTGTTCTTACGCTATCAGGACATTATCTCCCGCGCCCGCAATTTACGCCCTGAATAAGAGATTTGTTTATGTCAGAAATTGGCAATGCGATCGTTTACATTATTATGGCGGGTACGCTGTTAGGGGCTTTAGCCTCGATTATCCGTCCTGAAAGCGGCCTCGGGCGTGAATTTGTAAACGGTATTCACTCCATCGGCCCGGTTTTTCTGGCGCAGGCGGGTATTATGGCCGCGCTTCCTCTGTTAACCCATGCGATTTTGCAAACCGTCGGGCCGCTGTTTCAGGCAATGGGCTCCAACGCGGCCGTGGCGGCGCTGTCGGTGATTGCGGTCGATATGGGGGGCTATCAGCTGGCTGACGCGCTATCCGCGAACCGCGATATGTGGATAACCGCTATGCTCGTCGGCTATACCTCCGGCGCGAGCATCGTCTATCTCATTCCCGTAGGGCTGATCATGCTCAACAAAGCTGACCATAAATACCTTGCGCTAGGGGCTATGGCCGGGCTTGTCAGCATTCCTTTTGGCGTGCTGGTTTCGCTGCTGGCCATCACGCTATATCACGTGCCGGTCCGGGAAATGATTTCCACAACCTCTCCCGCCAACTACATGCTCAGCATCGACCTGCTCTCCGCGCTAAAGCTCCTGGCGCCGCTGTTCGCCTTTTGTTTTATCCTTGCTATCGGCCTGAAGTATCGGCCATTGATTATGGTCAGCGCTTTTCTGATATTTGGGAAACTCATGGACGCTTTTATTAAAATTGTCCTCGCGCTGAGCATTATTGAACATTTTACCGGCGTATTTACCCGACTTTTTGGCGGCTGGATTTTCGACCCGCTGTTTGCCGATGAGAAAAGCCTGTACCGCGCTATCGAAATAGCGGGATATATTGGCATTATGCTGGCAGGGACCTTCCCGATCTGCTTTCTTTTCCAAAAGTATTGCCAGGGATTTATGCGCTATATCGGCAAAAAGCTTTCCCTGACCGAGACCGGCGCGCTGGGACTGGTGATGGTGCTGGCTAATATCATCGCGGTGTACCATTTATTTCGTAATATGCGCGCCAGAGACAAAGTGCTGTGTATCGCCTTTGGTATCTGCGCTCAGGCCACCCTGGGTGACCACCTGGCGTTCACCGCCAACTTCCAGCCCTCGCTGGTTATTCCAATTATGGCCGGTAAGTTTATTGCCGGAATCTTAGCCATTGCTATCGCGATGGTTATTTCGGTGCCCGCGGCAGAAAAGCTGGAGTCGCAAGCGCCGGCGACCGCCGCAGGTAAAAAATTAATCGCCTGATGCCATCCTATATTCCCCCCTGTAAATATGGAGAGTACCCGTAATGAGAAAGATTTTTCTGGCCTGTCCCTATAGCCACGTCGACGAAGCGGTCGTCAACCAGCGCTTTAATTCATGTAATCAGGTCGCGGCGGCGATTATTGAGTCCGGCAATCTTGTTTTTAGTCAGGTGACGCTATCGCACCCCATCAATCAGGTCATGCGACACACTGCGAAGCAGGATATTGGTAAACGCTGGGCGCCGGTGGATGCATTTTTTATGGGCGTCGTGGATGAGCTGATTATTGTTGACCTGCCGGGCTGGGATAAAAGCATCGGTATTCAGCGGGAAATCGAGTTTTTTGAACAGCGGGGGCAGAGGGTAAGCCTATGGTCAGAGGTCGAGGACGAGTTTATCGCCAGCTAAAATAGCCTGCGGCGCGGCGGCTATCACCCGCTGCGCTTATTGTCAGTATCGCGCCCGATAATCGGGTAAAGGGGAAGCGTCGTCTTCCCCTTTGTCATCTCTGCGGTTGACGAAGCGAGAGCGTTTGTTCCCTTTGAACCCTCGTTCGGCGGCAGGCGGAATTTCCCTGGAGAAGAGGGCGGCAGAGTCGTTGCAAAAGATGGCCGGGCGTGTCGACAGGGGAGAATGCCTGCCGGCACTATTGGCGGCAGGCAGCGGAGTCGATCTTAAGGACGTTAGCGCGTTTCGATAGCGATATGCAGGACGCTTTGCGCCGTGACGCCGCTCATATCAATATCCTTGAGCAGGATCCGGCGTTCTGGCATGCAGCGGCGGCGGCGGCGGTAGAGCTCTTTATCGCCGTCGCGTACCACGACATCGCCAACGATAGGGCGCTGTACGCGGATATTCACCGTGGTTCTGGCATCGGCCCCATCGAGACGAACGATGCTGGGCGCTGAGATGCGGATGCTGTCGTCATGCTGGAGCGAAATAAAGGCGACGTCGGCAACCTCGGACCGCAGCACCCGTGCCAGGGTTTGACCGATACGCAGCCCTTCCTGATAGCACTGGTCGCCCATATCGGCCGGGTGGGTCATGTTACCCACGGCATAATATTGTGGGTCGGAGCAGGCGCCGTGTTGGTCAAATAGCGGACGCCCGGTGCCAAAGTCCGCAGCCAGATGGCTTTTACGTATCAGGGTATATTCCCCGGTGAACCGGCCGGTAAAAATCACGCTATCGCAGGGTATGACTCTCTCTACCCCGTTGCCGATCGTTTCGACCGCCGCAACGCGTTCGCTGCCGGTGATTCTGGATACGTGGCTGTTGAAGTAGACCGGAACCTGCAAGAGTTTGGCAAAGAGCAGGCAGCAGCGCCAGGCCGTAGGGCGCGGGCCCTCTTCAATCATCGCCACCGCCCGAATACCCGCGCTTCTGAGGGTCCAGATGGCGGAAAAGCTGACTAGCTCCGTTCCGACGATGACCGAGCGGTTTCCCGGCTTCAGCCCGCGCAGATAGACAAACTGCTGTAGCGCCCCGGCGGTCAGCACGCCCTGCGGCCGGACGCCGCTCACCAGCCGCGGGTGGCGAGGGGTCTCCCTGACGCCGGTGGCCAGCACGATTTTCCGCGCCCGTAGCGTTTCCATGCCGCTATCCGACGAGACTTCGATCTGCCCGTTCGGCAGCAGCGCGGTGACGGTAGTTGCCGTGCGGATAGGGTAGTGGACGTAGCTCAGGAGCTTTTCCGCCCAGGTGTGCCCCTTCATCGGCCGCCAAAAGGTCAGCAGGCCAAAGGTGGGATGGCGGCAGTGTTTGGGAACGCCCCCCGGCTGATTTTCACGTTCGATCAGCAGAACGTCCTTCACGCCGGCTTCCTGCAGGGCGCGCGCAACGCCCAGTCCCGCCGGTCCGGCGCCAATGATGATGACATCGTACAGCTTGCTCATTTTATCTGCCCCGTGATCAACGTATTGCTAAAGCGATCGCCGACAATTTCGGCAACGTGGTTGCTACAGAAAAATCCGTTGCAGCGCCCCATCATGACGCGCGTCCGCCGCCGCAGCCCTCCGATGCAGCCCGGCGGAACGGCGGAATCAAACGCCGCCTCCAGCTCCCGCCGCGTGACCCATTCGCAATGGCATACCACGCCGCCGTTACCCGGGCAGGTATAGTCGCGCGGCTCATAGTCCGACAGCATCGGCATCTGCGGCCACTCCAGGCGCTCGGGCGGCGCGTGCTCGAACAGGGTCGCAAAGTCCTGGAGATAGAGTGCTTCCAGGTAACCGGCGATACCGAGCGCGGCGGTAAGACCGGTAGAACGAATACCGCCGACTGTTATCCACTGTTTCTCAGGGTAAGGGTAAATTCGGTACTCTTTTGACTCGGTTGCAGGGCGTAAACCGGCGTAGGTGGCGGTCACCGTGTAGTCGGCTAAGGAGGGTAAAATGCGCTCACCCTGAGCAATCAAAGACTGCAATACCGCCTCGTTGACTTCGGCGCAATCGCGATCGGTCTGCTCTTCGGCCGTCGGGCCTAAAAGTAGATTGCCGAAAATGGTTTTTGACAGCAGCACGCCTTTACTGCGCGCGGTGGGAACCGGCAGAATAATCGCGTTGATTTGCGCCGAGGCCGGTTTATCAAATACCAGGAACTGGCCTTTACGCGGTCTGATCTCAAATTCCGGGGTACGCCATAAAGCATCGATACGATCGCCATGGTTTCCCGCACAGTTGACCGTCAGTGCGGCCCGATAAACTCCCGCGGAAGTCTGGATTGACCAGCGGCCGTGATTAAATTCGGCACCGGTCACTTCGCAGTTAAAGCGGTACTGCCCGCCGTGTTTAACCCCCTGCGTCAGATAGGCCAGCGGGCTGCTCCAGGGGTCAATAATCCCTTCGCCCGGAACCAGAACTCCGCCTAGCGCGCCGGTGGCCAACTGCGGCTCGCGCCGGTAGATCTCTTCCGGTGAAATTTGCACGACGTCCTGCACCCCGTTCTGGTGCGCCTGAGCGACGATTCCCGGTAGCGCCTCCAGCTGCTCCTGATTCCAGGCGACGACAATAGCCCCGGTTTCCTGCAGCGGAAGATTCATTTTCTGGTGAATGGCTTTGTATTCGCTATATCCCGCCTGCATGCAGGCCAGCTCCAGGCTGTCCGGAGGCGCGTCAAAGCCGGTATGCAGAATGGCGCTGTTTGCCTTGCTGGCGCCCGAAAGAATATCGCCGCCTTTCTCGAGTAGTAGCGTACGCGCGCCCATCAGGGTGAAGCGGCGAAAGACCGCGCAGCCAATAACGCCGCCGCCAATAATGACGACATCAAAATCGTGAGTCTTCTGCTCCATAGAAATTTTGCCTGTGCTGGAATGATGCCTAATGTCACCATAAAGCAACATCAAAAACAACACATAAAAAGAAAAAACAACACCAAAACCACATAATGAGATGAGCAAACAAATAAAAAGCCATCTGATTGCTCAGATGGCTTTGCGGGAAGTGGGATTTTGGCGCCGTTTTCAGCCTGCGGTTAGCGGCCAGCGGCGCAAGCATCGCGGGCGCGCTACTCCCCGAGACGATTCTGGTAGGCGCGCTGCACGCGGGGGTAAACCCTGCGCGCCGTCAGCGGAAGGAGGTCGGCGGCGGCGAGGTAGCCGTCGGGATCCACAGCCCAGCCCTGCTGCTCGGCGGCGGCAACGATCTCTTCGTCCCAGTAGAGGGTTTTACGCTCGTCGCCGCGGGTGGTTAAGGTCACTTCGCAGACGCCGTCCAGCGCGCGGTACTGCCGCCAGCAGTTTTCCGGGATAGAGATAACCGAGCGCTCGGGCGCGGTTATCACCACCTCTTCGCCCCGCTGGTTAAAGGTGACCTCCAGGGTGCCTTTAAACACCATAATGACCTGCACCTGCTCGCAGCGGTGGCGGCCCATTTTGCCGCCCGCCGGCAGTTTCAGCCACTCCACGGAGAAACCATGCGGGCGGATGATTTTCGCCCGGCTGCTGCGGTCCTGGCTTATTCCAAAGCCAATCACCGGGGCAATTTCGGCGCCGTGGCCGGGGATGGCCGCGTCGAGTAACCCCTGCGTCGACCACTCGCGCTGCTCGCCCGTCACCGCAAACTCGGCCATCTGCTGCGGGGTGTAGTGCGTCAACGCATCGATGTCGGCCTGGGAAATCTCGGGCATCAGCGCCGACTCATCGGGAACGGCGTCTCCCTTTTCGGTATCAATCAGCATATTGTCACGGCTGAGGTACAGTCCGTACTCCTTCGCCGCCTGCATCACCGAAGGGTGCCAAATAATACCGCCGGTGTTGTCCCCGCCGAGAACGGTGAATACCCAGCCGCTGGTGTCCGTAGGAGAGGCGTTGGTAAAACCACGGAAGATCCACGTCGGGATCGACAAAATCGCCGGGGCGCTGAAGGTCGCTTCATTTTCACCGTTTGCCCCCCAGCGAAAACGCCAGCTTCCTTCATGGATAAGGAATACCTCGGCGGTGAAGTGAAGGTGCAGGTTATTGGTTACCCCCTTCGGCATGGCGGCGGCGCCGATGTTAAATCCGTGCGGCAGCGGAATATTGATTACCTGCTCGCTCGACTGGGTCACGCCGGGGCCGATAAACGAGTAGTTCTGCTTGAGGTGGGAACCGGGCAGCTTACAGTCGATAAAGGCCACGCTGCAGGACACCATATCCGCCGGGGTGACCAGGCGCTGACGCGCTTCTTCATGTGTTAACACGGTATTTTTCATAAGGTCTCCATTAATAACCTGAACCCGAACGGGCGGGGGGTACTTCGCCGCGGGATTGCGCAACCGCATCACGTCCGGCCTGAGAGAGCTGCATAACGTCGTTGGCGGGGGTCACCATCGTAAAGCCCTGGGCGATGCGCGCCGCCGCCGCCGGGCCCGAGGTGCAGAATATTCCGGCGATTTTATTGGCCGCTTTGGTATGGGTCAGCACGCGATCGATCGCCGCCAGCATCTCCGGGTGCTGAGACTCCGCGCTGGCGGTGCCGGTCAGAGTCAGGGAGAGGTCGTTAGGGCCGATGAAGATGCCGTCGAGGCCCTCGACGTCCAGAATGGCCTCGAGGTTTTTTAAGCCGTCGCGGGTTTCAATCATGGCCAGCGTCAGGATCTGCTCATTGGCGTGCTGGGGATAATCCTTGCCGCCGTAGAGCAGCGCACGCGCGGGGCCAAACGAGCGGTTGCCCAGCGGCGGATAGCGGCAGGCGGCCACGAAGCGGCGCGCTTCTTCAGCGCTGGATACCATCGGGCAAATGATGCCGTAAGCGCCGGCGTCAAGCAGCTGCATGATCAGCGCGCCGTCGTTATGCGACACCCGTGCGATAGGCGTGGCGGGAGTGGAGGAGAGCGCCTGCAGCATGCTCAGCGCCGAAGCGAAGTCAATCATGCCGTGCTGCATATCAACGGTGACGCAGTCATAGCCTTGATGGCCGACAATCTCGGCGCTGTAGCTACAGGGGAGGGCCAGCCAGCCGTTAACGATCGGCTGCTGGCGCTGTTTTAGCGGATTGAATCGCATACAAGAACCTCGTTTATCCATGAATGAAGCGCAGTTGCCGTCTCCTGCGCCGCCTCAAGCGGCACAAAGTGGCCTACGCAGGGCAATTCCTGCCAGCGGGCAGAAGGCGCCGCCAGCAGCGCCGCCCGGTGATGTTGCGCCGTACAAATAGGATCCTCCTCGCCGCTGAGGAGCAGGATCGGTACCCTGAGCCGGCTCAGGTCAGCGCGGCGATCGCGGCGGCCGATGGCGATTTCCGTTTGTCGGCAAAAGACGTCATGGCCGCAGGCGTCGGCCATGGCGATAATCTGCTGGCGCAGCGGCGTCTCGTTCTGCCGCCGGCGTGCGACGTAGCGCGGCCACAGCTGCTGGGTAATAAACGCCGCGAAGCCGACGGCCCTGGCGTGCTCGACGGCCTGCCGCCGGCCCGCCGCGTTTTCCGCTTTGTCGGCCAGCGGGTTAACCGAAATCAGCGCCAGCCCGGCAATCCTCTCCGGCGCGATGGCCTGCATCTCCAGCGCGACGATCGCTCCCAGCGAGAATCCGGCCAGGCAGAAGCGCGGCGGTAATTGCGCCAGCAGGCGCTCGGCCGCGGCCGTGGACGAATCATCCGCCTGCAGGGTAAAACGCCGCGCGTCGCTAACGTCGAGCTGTTCCAGCACCGGCTGCCACAGCCGCTCATCGCAAAGCGTACCGCCGAGCAGGATGAGCGGTACGCTGGCGTTGTTAATTGGCTGCATCATACCGCCGGCACGCCTGCAGGCTGGGGCTCGCGACGGGCTTCAACCATGCGGATAACGTGGCGGATCAGGACGATGGAGACAATGGAGATAATGCCGACCACGAGGAACCCCTGCTTCATGGCAAAGTAGTATTTAATGTAGCCCACCAGCACCGGGCCAAAGAAGATGCCGGCGGAGTAGATGCTCTGGTAGAGGCCCACGCGGGTGGACTGCTGCCACACCGGGGTATGGGTGACAATCAGGGAGTTAAGCACGGTAAAGATCATGCCAAATGCGGTGCCGGCGAGGGCCTGCAGGGCGAAGAGCACCATGATATTGGGGGCGTAGGGCATGGCGATGGCCACCACGCCCTGCAGGACGCCGCCGATAACCGCGGTTCTGGCGAGGCCGAGGCGCCGATAGAACAGCGGGGCGCAGAGGGCGGTGGAGAGGGCATAGAAGAAGAGGTGAATGCTGCTCAGGGTGGCGAGCGAGCCGGCGGCCATGCCGAAGCCTTCGGCCAGCAGGGGCGTGAGGGTATCGCGGGTGGCGAAGGGGACCATCATTACGGCGGCGCAGAGGGCGCCGAGATACCAGACGGATTTATCGGTGAGCTGGCTGCGCACGGCGGATTGAGCCGCGTCCTCGCGGGCCTGCAGCGGGCGACGTTCCCGAATAAAGAAGGTCAGCACCAGCGCGAGGGTGGCGGCGGCGGAGGCGACGAGGAAGCTCGACTCGGGTCCAAAATGGCGGGCCATAAAGCCGGCGAGGGAGATGCCGATAAAGGTGCCGACGGGGGAGGTCACGCTGAGGAGTGCGACGGCGGCCGCGGCCTCAAGCGGGGGGAAGAAGGCGACGAACATGACGTTGTAAATCACCCAGGTGGCGCTGGTCACGCCGTCGGCGAGCTTGGCGATGAAGAGGGTCTCGGGAGTGGGATGCAGGAAGACCACCGGCCAGGAGAGAATGGTGAAGAGGAGGCCAATCTGAATAATGCGCTTGCGGTTATGGAAGCGGTCAGAAAGGATGCCGGTGGGGAAACGGAGCAGCATGGAGGCGAGTCCGGTGGCGCCGATGATGATACCCATGGTTCTGGCCTCGACGTTGAGCGAGGTGATGTAGGGTGCCAGGAACGGGTCGAAGGCGTGAATGCTGACAAAAAAGAGCAGGCTGATAATAAAGAACAGCAGGACATCACGACGCAGTAATTGCAGGGACATAATAACCTCCAGATTCAGGATGCGGTCCAGCCGCCATCGACTAAAAGCGCGGTGCCGGTGATCAGCGCTGCCGCCTGTGATGCGAGAAACACCACCGGCCCCATCACATCTTCCAGCTGCCCTAAACGCCCGAGTTTGATATTGCTCAGCACCTGCTGATGGAATGCCGGGTCGGCAAGCGAGGTTTGCGAGAGTTCGGTGGCAATAAACGTCGGGCAGAGGGTGTTGACGCGGATCCCGCTGGGCCCAAGCTCAATGGCCATCGCCCGCGTCATGCCCTCGAGGGCAAACTTTGACGCGCAGTAGACGCTGCGCATCGGCCCGCCGACGTGGCCCATCTGGGATGAAATATGCACGATCGAGCCCTGAATACCGGCATCGATCATCCGCCGCACCACCTGCTGCGACACGAAGAAGGTGGCGCGAACGTTGATATCCATGACGGCGTCATAATTCTCCCGACTGACGTCGGTAAACGGCTGATGCCTGGCCAGGCCCGCGCTGTTGATCAGGATATCGAGCGCCGGGAGACGCTCGATGGCCCGCTCTACCTCTGCGGATTGGGTGATATCAACCACCAGCGGGCTGAGCGTTAGCCCGGCCTCGCCGGCGGCGTCCACGGCCGCCTCAAGCTGCGCGCGGTCGCGCGCGGCAATCCATACTTCGGCGCCGGCCTCGGCCAGCGCCAGCCCGGCGGCAAAGCCGATGCCGCGCGAGCCTCCGGTGACCAGGGCGCGCTTGCCGTCCAGGCGAAAGCTGGGCGTTTTTGGCAAGGTCATATGCAGGTCCTTATTCAACAATTCCGGCGTAAGGGACGTCTCTGTGGCCGTAGCGACGGACGCGAATATTGGCCTGCTCGCCGTGGCCGGCGAATCCTTCGAGCGCGCAGAGGCGAGAGCAGTATTCGCCGACGTGGGCCGACGCTTCATCGGTCAGGACCTTTTGATAGGAGCAGGTCTTCAGGAATTTGCCGACCCACAGGCCGCCGGTATAGCGTGCTGCCTGGCGGGTGGGCAGCGTATGGTTGGTGCCGATGACCTTATCGCCGTAGGCGACGTTGGTGCGGGGCCCCAGGAACAGCGCGCCGAAGTTACGCAGATTCTGCAGGAACCAGTCAGGATTGCGGGTCATGACCTGGACGTGCTCGAAGGCCAGGCCATCGGCAATATCCCGCATCTCCTCGTCGCTTTCGGCGACGATCACTTCGCCAAACTTGTCCCACGCCTGGCGGGCGATGTGCGCGGTGGGCAGGACGGTCAGCAGACGCTCGATTTCGGCAAGGGTCTCTTTCGCCAGCGCTTCCGAAGTGGTCAGCAGGATGGCCGGCGAGTCAGGTCCGTGTTCGGCCTGGCCGAGCAGGTCGGTGGCGCAAAGCTCGCCGTCGACGCTGTCATCGGCAATCACCAACGTTTCGGTAGGACCGGCAAACAGGTCGATGCCAACGCGTCCGAAGAGCTGGCGCTTGGCTTCGGCGACAAAGGCGTTGCCCGGGCCAACCAGCATATCAACCGGCGCGATGGACTCCGTGCCGATAGCCATCGCCGCGACCGCCTGAATGCCGCCGAGGCAGTAGATTTCGTCGGCGCCCGCCATATGCTGCGCCACCACGATGGCCGGAGCCGGCTTGCCGTTGAAGGGCGGCGCGCAGGTGATAATGCGCGGCACGCCGGCGACTTTGGCCGTGATCACCGACATATGCGCGGAGGCTAAAAGAGGGTACTTGCCGCCGGGTACGTAGCAGCCGGCGGCGTTGACCGGGATGTTTTTGTGGCCAAGGATGACGCCGGGCAGGGTCTCCACCTCGATGTCCCGCATGCTATCGCGCTGATGGCGGGCAAAATTGCGCACCTGCTCCTGGGCGAAGGCGATATCGGCGATGTCGCGCTCTGAGAGCTGCTCATAGCAGGTGGCTATCTCTTCTACGCTCAGACGATAGCTGGCGCGATCGAGGTTATCAAAGCGGATGGAAAGCTCGCGCACCGCGGCATCTCCTCGTTCAGCGATATCGGCCAGGATACCTTCTACCGTTTCCCGGACCTGACGGTCGGCGATTTTGACGGCTTCCGCCTCTGCGCCCTGTTTCAGCCATTTAGCCATGATTGTTAACTCCCGATGATGTATTGTGTGCAGGTGAATTCGAATGCAAGCATTTTTATCGCGAATGAATCAGGAAGGAAATCATTAATGCATTCGAATGCAACGCAGATCGCAAAAATTATGCATCGGCGCGTCAATCGCCCATAATGGGCCTACGGTTTTTCTGTCAGGAGGGATGTCTCAATGGTTGAGCGTATACGTCGCCCCGTGACCAGTTACGATGTGGCGAAACTGGCCGGAGTGTCACAATCTGCGGTATCGCGTGCGTTTACTGAAGGCGGGAAGGTCTCGGCGACAACGCGCGAAAAAATCAAGGATGCAGCCGCCCAGCTTGGCTACCGGCCGAGCTTTGTTGCCCGCTCGCTGATTACCCGCCGCTCAAACCTTATTGGCGTCGTCGTTCCTGGCCTGATGAATCCCTTTTACGCCGGCCTGGTGGATGAGCTGGCGCAGGCCTTCAAGGAGATGGGCTACAGCGTACTGCTCTTTTCGATGAACAGCGACGGGGATACCGATCCTATTCTCGAAGATATCCTGCGTCACCGGGTTGAGGCGCTGATCTTAGTTTCCACCATGCTCTCCTCACATTTTGCCGAAGAGTGTCAGCATAACGGCCTGCCCGTGCTGCTGCTCAACCGTAAGAATGCCAGTAAAAACGTCTCCAGCGTCACCAGCGATAACCTGCGCGGCGGGGAGCAGATTGCTGATTTTCTGGTGGCGGGAGGGCATCGCCAGCTCGCCTTTATTGCCGGCTTTGACTCCTCCTCAACCAGCAGAGACCGTGAGCAGGGCTTCACCGAGCGCCTCCGTCGGCACGGTTTTCCCGCGCCGCTGCGGGCTCAGGGGCTCTACTGCGTGGAAACGGCAATGGCGGCGACGCGCGCCTTGCTGAACGGGAAGCAGCGCCCGGACGGCATCTTTTGCGCCAACGATATTATGGCCATCGGCGCGCTCAACGTGGCGGTGGGCGAGTTTGGGCTGGTTGCCGGGCGCGATATTTCGATCATCGGTTTTGATAATATCGCGATGGCCGACTGGCCGTTATTTAACCTCACCACCTGGGTTCAGCCCGTCGATGAAATGGTGGCTTGCGCGGTACGCACCATTACGCAGCAGTTTGCCGATGCCGCATCGCCGGCGGTGCAGCAGGTGCTGACCGGCCGGCTTATCGTGCGCAAGAGCGCGCGTATTCCCGCTCAGCCGGCGATGAATGAAAGCGTTGCCGGGCGGGTTTAGGCGACCCGCCGTCAGTCGGTTTTTAGCATCCCGAAGCTGACGATCCGCGAGCGGCCGAGCTCTTTTGCCCGGTACAGCGCGGCATCGGCGGCGCGCAGCAGGCTGTCGCTTTGCGTATGCTGCGGGAAGCTGGCAATCCCGATAGAGACATCTATCTGACCCATTTCGCTCAGGCCGTAGCGCAGCGTCATATTGCGAACGTTGTTGTAGATATCCTCGGCGCACGCCAGGGCGGACTCTTCGTTGGTCCCGGCGAGCAGGACTAAAAACTCTTCCCCGCCGTAGCGGAAAGCCATGCCGATATCACGCACCGCGCGCTGCACGATGGTCGCCACGTTTTTAATCACCAGATCGCCCGCCTCGTGACCGTACCTGTCGTTGATTGCCTTGAAGTGATCGATATCGATCATCAGGCAGCTCAGCGGCGTGCCGTTGCGCACCGCCAGGTTCATCTGGGTATGCAGGGCGTCTTCAAGGTGGTGGCGGTTGCGCAGCCCGGTTAGCGAGTCGAAAAGCGCCTTTTCCAGCAGGGCGTTGCGCAGGCGCTGGTTTGCCAGCGCCAGGCCCAGCGCTTCCGCCATCAGCTCAAGGTAGGCGCGTGAAGGGGCGGTGGCAGGAGTGACGTTTCTGAAGGAGAGCAGGCCGATGGCTTCCCCCTGGGCAATCAGCGGAACGCAAAGCGAGCACTCCGCGCTCGACTCCGGCAGATGGTAGCAGGCGATATCCGGCTCGCCGTTGACCGGAGGGTGGCTTAGCCCGCGCCGCACGGCCCAGCAGTTCTCGGGATGAAAGATCTCCGGTTCATCCGGCGGCGAGAGCCAGCGGGCGACGCAGCGCATCTGCCAGGGGTCGAGGTCGAGAATATAGAGCCGCCCGGGGATCTCCGGCGCGATGTTGGGCGCGAAAAGCTCGGCCACTTTAATCACATCCTCGAAAGATTCGCACCCCTGCAGGCGCTGGGTCATCCGCGCCAGCAGCTCGCGGATCGCCCAGTCGGCGTCCCGCTCCTGCTCCAGACGCTGGCGCGCCAGGCCGTTCTCGCGGAAAATGCGGATCGCCTGCGCCATATCGCCAATTTCATCAATCTGGGTGAAGTTGGGCGCTTCGACGGCGTAATCCTGCGAGGCGAGCCTTTGCACGACATCGCTCAGGCGTACAACCGGGTACAGCACCCGGCGCTGCAGAATAAAACCCAGCACAAACAGGAACATCAGCGCCGTCAGCCCGACCATCAGCTCGGAGAGGCTGCGCCAGGTGTGGGACTTCTCGGTGGCTTGCGCAATAGCGCCGTTGGCCCGGCCTTCCAGCAGCAGGCGGAAGTGGTCGATCTGCGTCTGAACCCGCTCGAGCTCGCGCTCATAGACCTTGCCGTAGAGCAGGTCGATAGCCTCTTTATCTTCGCCGCGGGCGATATTAGCCAGCGCAGTCTGCTGCTCATCCTGCAGCTCGTCGGCGATGCGTAAACCCTCGCGCAGCAGCGCCAGCTCCTGGGGCGTTGCGCCGCTATCCCTAAGCTTTGCTAGCCGGTGCTCGATGGCGACCGTCGTCTGAGCATTCTGGCGATACTCCTCTAAAACGTCAGGGTTTTTATTGATAACATAGGCTCGCGCGAGGTCCGAAAGCGCCCAGGCGTCGGTTTCAACTTCTTCGGTGAGCTGGTCGAAAATCTGGCGCTGCTGGACCGCCTGGCGTTCGGCAGTATCCGCGTTTGAGGCCATCAGCATCGCAATGCCTGAGGCGAGGGTCAGGGCGACGGTTATACCGTAGGCCCAGTTGGTCATGGTGGCGATTCTCACCGGTAATTTCCTTGCGTGCAGATGAATTTATAACGTTATTTTTTATTATAGAACCCCGTCCTGTCCGCAGGCTGCCGGCAGGTTACGGCGGTGACCGATCGCGTTTTTTACCGATGATTTCGCGATGAAGCGTGTCGGCATGCTGGCGTAAAACGGCAAAAACATTCGCATCCAGCGCGCCATTTATAACATCGTTTTCAATCAGCCGTAATGCCTGCTGATAGCTCATCGCCTGGCGATAGGGGCGATTTTCGGTCAGCGCGGTAAAAATGTCGGCGACGGCGATGATTCTGTCCGGCAGATGCAGATAATCCGCGCTCAGATGCAGCGGATACCCGCTGCCGTCGAGCTTTTCATGATGGTTGGCGGCCCAGTTAATAATCTCGCCAAGTTCGCTAAAGGCGCTGAGAAGCTCGCCGGTCATATAGCTGTGTTCGCGCACCTGCAGCCGCTCCTCCGGGGCCAGCTCTCCCTGTTTTTCCAGAATATCCAGCGGGATAAAGATCTTGCCAATATCGTGCAGGTAGCCGGCGGCCTCGATTTTCTTACACTCTTCTACCGGCAGATCCATGTAGCGCGCCAGCTGCCAGGAGATTTCGCCGACCATAATACTGTGGCTGGCGGTGAAGCTGCTGTAGGTATCAACGATTTTGGCAATCAATAAGCAAATATCCTTCAGGCCGTCGATATCGATATACAGATCGTTAATCGGGCCGATAATTTCCAGCATCCGCTGGATATGGCCGGGATTAAGATGCAGCCAGAAGTGCTCCTTTTTCGCCAGCTGACACAGGGTACGGCACAGCTGCGGGTCCAGCTCCTGATGCAGGGTGCGGAATTTATCAATAATAATATCAGTCTGATACGCGGCCGCCGTCTCGTCTGCGGAGAGCAGACGTTCGAAGGAGTCGGCAAAACAGACGATATGCTCGTCGAGGCTACCTTTATAGTCCACGCTGAAGTGGTGGTGACGAATAATGGGCAGGATCGGCGCGAAGGTGGCGAGGCCGCTGAGCATCTCCGCTCCCCGGTGCTGGTGAGGATCGTTCAGATTATCTATCGCATCGAGCGAGGTAATCATCCGCTTGTCGCCCAGTACGCCGATATCGTGCAGCAGCGCGGCGCAAAAGATGGTCTGCTGCTGCTGACGCGGCAACCGTAACGCCAGCGAAAGCTCAAGGGCGATGAGGGCCGTTCGCTGCATATGCAGATGGAGTTCGGGATTGATTATCTGTATGACACGAGTGGTAAGCATCAATGCTGATTTTAAGGCGAGACGCATCGTTTTTCCCTCTTCGCGATATCCACATAAAATAGGTCGATCATGGCCGTTACTGTCGTGATAATTTAATGGCAACGCGTCTGAAGCGGGACGACGAAAATAATAAACGCTTAGTCCGGCGGCGATTTCATTGTCAAAACATGCCCATCCTGGAGCATCGCTGCACCAAATCTGCGCGAGAAATGAATGAAAAAGCCTTTACTGCCCGATAGTTAACCATTTTGCCTGTAAAAAGAAAATAAATAGTGGCAAGCCGTTTGCATTAACTCTCCGCCAGTTTGATTAATATCTATTTTGGGGAAGAGTGAATATGAATTTTAGAGCATTACTTGCGATTGCGTTACTGACGATGAGTTCCCTGGCAGCCAGCGAAACGCGCCTGCCGCATATCGTGATCCTCGCCACCGGCGGAACCATTGCCGGGTCGGCGGCCAGCAATACCCAAACCACCGGCTATAAGGCCGGCGCGATTGGCGTCCAGACCCTGATTAACGCGGTGCCTGAAATGAGCAAGGTGGCGCGGGTGGACGGCGAGCAGGTGGCGAATATCGGCAGTGAAAATATGACCAGCGATATTATCCTCAAACTCTCTAAGCGGGTGAATGAGCTGCTGGCCAGGGATGACGTTGACGGGGTGGTGATCACCCACGGTACCGATACGCTCGATGAGACGCCTTACTTCCTCAACCTGACGGTGAAAAGCAATAAGCCGGTAGTGCTGACGGCGGCAATGCGGCCGGCAACGGCGATAAGCGCCGATGGCCCGATGAACCTGCTGGAGGCGGTCACCGTTGCCGCCGATCCCGAGGCGAAGGGGCGGGGCGTGATGGTGGTGCTGAACGACCGCATCGGCGCCGCGCGCTTTGTGACCAAAACCAACGCTAACAGCCTCGATACCTTCAAAGCGCCGGAAGAGGGCTACCTGGGCGTTATCGTCGGCGGCAAGCCGCAGTTTGCAACGCGCGTCGATAAGATTCATACCCTGCGCTCGGTCTTTGACGTTCGTCAGCTGAATACGCTGCCGAAGGTGGTGATTATCTACGGCTATCAGGACGACCCGGAGTATATGTACGATGCGGCGATTGCCCATCACGTTGACGGCATCGTCTACGCCGGAACCGGCGCCGGTTCGGTATCCGTGCGCAGCGCCGCTGGGATCGAAAAAGCGCAAAAAGCCGGCATCGTGGTGGTACGCGCCTCCCGCACCGGCAGCGGCGTGGTCCCGGTCGACGATAGCCAGCCTGGGCTGGTGGCCGACTCGCTGAATCCGGCAAAAGCGCGCATTCTGCTGATGACCGCCCTGACGCAAACGCGTAACCCGGAAGTGATTCAGAACTACTTCCATACGTACTGATCGTCCTGTTAGCCGATGGGCCGGGCTATTTCATCACGCACATCGGGCGTCGTGAGATAGGGTCGGGGTGAATTTCCGCCTCCAGCTGGAAAACGCTGCGCAGCAGCGCGGGTGTCAGCACTTCCTCCGGCAGGCCCTGGGCCCGCACTTTCCCGCTTTCCAGCACCACCAGGTGGTCGCAGTAGCGGCTGGCCTGGTTAAGATCGTGAAGGACGGTCACCACCGTCTTTCCGCACATCTGCAGCTCGCGCATCAGCTTCATCAGCTCCACCTGATGATTGATATCCAGCCAGGTTGTCGGCTCATCAAGCAGCACCAGCGGCGTCTGCTGGGCAAGGATTAGCGCCACAAACGCCCGCTGTCTCTGCCCGCCGGACAGTTCGCTCAGCGGCTGCCCGGCGAGCGGCGTCATGCCGGTACGCTCGAGCGCTTCGGCAACGATCCGCCGATCCTCGGCGTTGAGGCGTCCCCACAGCGGCAGCCACGGGCTGCGGCCGTAGCTCACCAGCTCGCGTACGCTAATCCCCTCCGGAACGTGGTGCTGCTGCGGCAGCAGCGCCAGATGCCGTGCCAGCTGGCGCGGGCTAAAGCCCGGCAGGGGCCGCTCGCCGAGCCATATTTTACCCGCCGTCGGCGCCAGCAGCCGCGAGAAGCACTTCAGCAGGGTTGATTTACCGCAGCCGTTTGGCCCGAGCAGGGCGCTGATCTGGCCGCCGGGAAGGGTCAGATCCAGCCGGTCGATAATGCGTTTGGCGCCGTAGCCGGCGCTCAGGTTTTCAGTTCTCAGTTCCATTCAACGTACTCTTACCAGCAGCCAGATGAACCATGGCGCGCCGATAACGGCGGTTAATACGCCCGCCGGCAGCTCCATTGGGGGATGAATCGTACGGGCCAGAAGATCGGCCAACAGCAGCACCAGCCCGCCGGTCAGCGCCGAAACGGGCAGCAGGTAGCGGTGGCTGCCGCCCGTTAAGCGGCGCACGAGGTGCGGCACCACCAGGCTAATAAACGCGATCGGGCCGCAGACGGCGACGCTTACCGAAGCCAGGGCTACCGCCAGCAGCAGGCCGCCGCGGTGGAGCAGCCGGAGATTGACGCCGAGGGTCCCGGCCCGCTCATGACCAAGCGCCAGTAAATCCAGGCTGCGGCTAAGCAGCAGGCTTAACGGCAGCAGGATCGCCAGCACGGGCAGGGCGATAACGACGAATGAGCCGTCCCGCGCCCACAGGCTGCCCGTCAGCCACAGCAGCGCGTTGTTGATCTCCTGGGGCCGGGAGAGCAGCAGGTAGTCGGTAAGGCTGGCCCAGCAGGCCGACAGCGCCACACCGGTGAGCGCCAGGCGCATCGGGTGGCCAAAGCCGGCCAGCGCAACCAGCGCCAGCATCGCCGCTATGCCGCCGCTAAACGCCACCAGCGGCAGCCACAGCACGGACAGCGAAGGGATAAAATAGAGCGCGGCGACCGACGCCAGGCTGGCGGCATGGTTGATGCCGAGAATATCCGGCGACGCCAGCGGGTTGCGCACCAGGCCCTGAATCAGCACCCCGGAGACCGCCAGCGCGGCGCCGACGATCTGCGCCAGCACCACCCGCGGCAGGCGATACTGCGTCAGCGCGTAGTGGTACTCGCTGGCGCCGTTCCAGCCCTCGAACAGCGCCCGCCAGGGCAGCGGAACGGCCCCCATAAGCAGGGAGATCGCGTTTAACGCCAGCAGCGCCAGCAGCAGGCAGGCGATGCGCATTTTCATCCGCGCCTCCTGACCAGCCAGACAAAGCACGGCGCCCCAACCAGCGCCAGCACCGCGCCCGCCGGAAGCTCCGCGGGCCAGGCCAGCGCGCGGGCGAGAATATCTGCCAGCAGCATAAATATGCCGCCCAGCAGCGCCGCCATCGGCAGCAGGACGCGGCAGTCCTGGCCCACCCACAGCCGCGCGAGGTGCGGTATCAGCAGGCCGATAAACGCCACCGGCCCCGCTACGCTGACGCAGGCGCCGGTCAGCAGCAGCACCGCCGCGTTGATTAGCAGCCGCAGCCGGGAGAGATTCACCCCCAGCGAGTGGGCGGTGCTATCGCCGACGTGTAGCAGGTTCAGGGAGTTTGCCAGCAGAAATACGCCGGGAATAATCAGCGCCGCAAAGGGGAACAGCTGCCAGAACTCCGGCCAGCGAACGTGCGAAACGCCCCCGGCCAGCCAGTATAAAATTCCGTAGGCGCGATCTTCGGCGAGGAGCAGCGTGACGCGGGTTAGCGCCATACACAGCGCCGACAGGGCGATCCCGGCGAGGATCAGCCGGCTGCGATCGAGCTCCTGACGCCAGCCGCCGCCGGCCGCCATCACCAGCAGCCAGCTGACGCCGCCGCCGCAGGCGGCAATAAATGCCAGAGAATAGCCCGCCAGCGGCGCCGGGCTGAAGGCGCTGGTCAGCGACATCGCCAGCGCCGCGCCGCTGTTGATACCGAGCAGGGACGGCGAGGCCAGCGGATTGTGGGTCAGAATTTGCAGCAGCGTGCCCGAAAGCGCCAGGCTGGCGCCGAGCGCGATCGCCACCAGGCTTCGCGGCAGGCGAAGATTAAGCACCAGCGCCTGGGCCAGAGAGGGCGTTTTGGGGACCAGCAGCGCCCGCAGGGCTTCCAGCGGCGCAACGGGGATCGCCGAATAGCTAAACAGGCTCAGCCACAGCAGACCCGCCAGCCCGACCAGCGGCAGCCCCCAGACCAGCAAAGCGGAACGGGATGATTTCATTGCTGCACGTCGACCGCCTGGTGGTGAATAATTTTAACCGCATCAGCGGCGATGCGTTCGGCGGCAAACATGCCGCGCATCCGCGCCCAGCTGTTGCTGTCAACGGCGGCCACCTGCTGCTTCTGCTGCGCCTGCAGCATCTGCCATAGCGGGTCCTGCTGCCATTTGCGCACGATGCTTTCCGTCCGATAGTGGGCCACAAACAGCCACTGCGGGTTGATGGCCAGCAGCTGCTCGAGGCCGATCGTCGCCATCGGCGCGCCGCCGATAGCTGCCGGAACCGACAGCCCAAGCGCGCTCAGCACGCTGCCGGTATAGGTATCGCGCGAATGGAGGTTGAACTGCTGTTCGCGGGAGGTGCCGAAGACCACGCTGGCGCCTGCCGGCAGCTGAGCGGCGAAATCGGCCATCCGCCGGCGGTGCTGCGCCAGGCGCTGCTGCATAAGCGGATCCTGGCCGACGACTTTGCCGATAATGGCCGCCGACTGCAGGTTTTCGGCATAGGTTTCATTGCGCGACTTTAGCAGCAGCACCGGAGCGATTTGCCGCAGGGCGGCATAAATGCCGCGATGGCGGCTGCTATCGGCCACGATCAGGTCCGGGCGCAGGGCGCTAATCGCCTCCAGTGAGGGCTGGGCGCGGGTGCCGACCGACCGCCACGGCTTCAGGCGCGCGCGGACCTCGGGCAGAATGCGCGCGGGGTCGTTATCGTCGGCGATGCCGACGGGGCTGAGGTCAACCGCCGCCAGCGCATCGGCGAAAGAGAGCTCCAGCACGACGATCCGCTGCGGGGTTTTATCGAGGGTAAACTGTCCCTGCAGATCCTCGACCGTCACGGCACAAGCCGGGCCGCCGAACGCCAGCAGCGCGGCAAAGACAAGACGTAAAATAGCCAACATACTCACTCCACAATGGCGGGACGCTTCAACCGTCCCGCCGATATCAACCAGCAACAGCGCCGCCTCAGCTCGAGGCGGCGAACGGGCAGTGTCAGAATTTCAGCGATCCCTGCAGGTACAGGGTGCGCGGCTGACCGGCGTAAATGCCTTTGTTGTTGTCGTCGTACGAGCGGGTGTAGTACTCGTGGTCGAAGATATTCTTCACCCCGACCGCGAGGTTGAGGTCGGCCATCTGTGGACCAAAGTCGTAGGCGACGCGCGCCCCCCACAGCATAAAGCCCGGGATGCGGCCGGTGCTGCCGTCGGCGCTCTCCTCGACGGTGTTGGCGTTGTCGGCAAACTGGCTGGACTGGAAATCGCTATTGAGGTTGAAGGTCCAGCTGCCCGGCTTATAGTCGACGCCGAGGGTGCCTTTATGCTTCGGCGAGAAGGGGACCTGATTGCCGTAGGTGTCGCCTTTTTCGCGGATTTCAGCGTTAACGTACGCGTAGCTGGCGTAGACCGACAGGTTGTCGAAGCGCGGCGAGAGATCGCCGAGATCGTAGCGTGCCTGGGTCTCCAGCCCGCTGTGGCGGGTTTTGCCGCGGGCGGTGACGGTATCGTTGGTCTGGTTGGAGTCATACTGATTATTGAAGTTAATCAGGAACAGGCCCATTTCCGCGCTCAGGGCGCCGTTGTCGTAGCGGCTGCCGATTTCCCAGGTGCGGGCCTTTTCCGGCTCCACGCTGCCGCTCTCCACAGCCTTGCCAATTTGGCTGTACTGTACGGTACCGAACGATCCTTCGGTGTTAGCATAAAGATTCCAGCTGTCGGTGAGATGATAAAGCACGTTAAGCGCCGGCAGCGGGGCGTTGTAGCTGACCTGCTCGCGGCTACCCTTCAGGTTATTATCCTGATAAGACTCAATATGTTCGAAGCGCATGCCCGGGGTGATCGTCCAGTTGCCGATATCAACCCGGTCGTCGATATACCAGGCGTGCGCCTCGGTACCGGAACGGGTATCGCGATCGTAAGGGCTGGCGGTGCTCGGCAGCTCGCCGCTGGCGGTGGTGGTGTAGTAGCGCATCTCATGGGTGGATTCGTTCACGTAGCGATAGCCGACGCCCACTTCGTGCGCGGTAGCGCCGAGCGTAAAGCTCTGGCTGTAGCGCGGCTCAATTCCGCGCACCCAGTATTCGCGCGGCGAGAGCGTAATGCGCTTGCCCTGCTCAAGGTAGCCGCTGCGCAGCGTATGGGTGTAGAAGCCCTGAATATTGAACTTGTGCATGGCGTCCGGCTGAAACTGATAGCCGAGGCTGGCGAGCTGGCGGCGTCCCCAGAAGCGGTCGTACGGGCGGGTAGACTGCCAGCGGTCGGCATCATAATCGGCGCGGGAGAGCCCGCCGGGCATGTCGGCCTCGCCGTCATAATATTGCAGCAGGCTGTTAAAGGTATGGACCTCGTTGGGCGCATATTTACTTTTCAGCATCACGTCGTCAATGCGGGTAGCGCTATGCTCGCGCCAGTCGCTGCCGCGGGTGCCGGAATAGAGCAGCGCGGAGCCGAAGCCGTTATCCGCCGTGCCGCCAATCATCAGGTTGTGCGTCTCTTTGGGATTGTTCTGCGAGGAGGTTGGGCTCAGCTGACCCTCAACGCCGCCCTCAATGCCAAAATCCTGCGGAATGGCGCGGGTGACGAAGTTAACGACGCCGCCCACGTTCTGCGGTCCGTAGCGCACGGCGCCCGCGCCGCGAACCACGTCCACGGCATCCATATTGCCCAGCGATACCGGCGCCAGCGACAGCTGGGGCTGGCCGTAGGGGGCGAAGGGCACCGGGATGCCGTCCATCAGCACCGTCGAGCGGCTGGCCAGGCGAGGGTTGAGGCCGCGGATGCCAAAATTCATCGCCAGGTCGTGACTACCGGTCCCGGTATTCTCCGGGGCGTTGACTCCCGGAATGCGGTTCAGCACCTCGCGCATGGTGGTGGCGCCGGTTTTGGCAAACTCCGCGCGGCGAATAACGTCGCGGGCACCGGCGTGCTCAAACACGTCGTTTTCCCGGGCGTCGCCGAGCCAGTCGCCGACAACCGTCAGCGTCGCCTCGCTGTCAACGGGGCTGGGCTCCAGCGTCCAGGCGTTATTGCCCAGCGCTTTGAGCCGCAGGCCGCTGCCGTTGAGCAGCGTCTGCAGGCCATCCTCAACGTCGTAGCTGCCGTGCAGGCCGTCGCTGTGCTTGCCCCGGGTCAGGCTGGCATCGGCTGCGAGGGTGATGCCGCTGCGGGCGGCGTACTGATTGAGCGCGGTATCTAAATCTCCGGCGGCAATATCAAACTGCGCGGCGGCAAAGGCCGGCGCGGCGGCCAGCGCTATCAGCGGCAGCAGGCTTAAGCGGATTGCCATCACCAGAGGCATTGGTTTGCGTAGAACGCGTAAAGGCGTCATCTGTTCTCCACGATTGTTTTGGTTGTTTTCACCTGTTAAGTCGAACGAGCAGGGGAAAAGGGACAATGGAGAATGAGAATTTTTTGTATTTTTTTTCTCAGGCGGGCACGACGGTGACCCAGTAGCGGGTGGCAAACTGCAGTTTTACCGGCAGCGTCTGCGTAATAATCTGCAAAATCTGCCCGGTATCGCTCAGCGGAAAGGCGCCGCTGAGGCGTAAATCGGCAACGCGAGGGTCGCAGCGCAGAATGCCGGGACGATAGCGGGAGAGCGTGGCGATAACCTCGCCCAGCGGACGGTCGCGAAAGCTGAGCACGCCCTGGGTCCAGCTATCTTCCCCGGCGCTCAGCGTCCGTATTGGCGAGAAGGCCCCGGCGCTGAAGCGCAGGCTTTCTCCGGCCTCGACCCGCTGAATCTGGCCGTGCGCTAAGCGCACCTCAACGGCGTGCTGCTGCACCGCCAGGCGGGTTTCATCGGCAAACTGGCGCACGGTAAACTCGGTGCCCAGCGCGGTAAGGTTCCCGTCGCGGGTCTGCACGCGAAACGGCCGCTGGCTCTCGTCGCGGGCGGTGCGGATGGCAATTTCGCCGTAGCGCAGGCGCACCAGGCGCTGGCGCGCGTCGAAATAGACGTCGGCGGCGCTGTCGGTGTTGAGGGTCAGAATTGAGCCGTCCGCCAGCGGCTGGCGTCGCGTCATCCCCCTGGCGGTGCGGTAGTCGGCGCGAAGTCCCTCCGCCAGCTCGCTGTCCCACAGCCGCCAGCTTCCGCCGGCGATGGCCAGCAGCATCAATCCTTTCAGCACCTGACGGCGGGCGGCCCGACCGTCGTTGAGAGCCCGACTGGCGAGCGCGCCCGGAAGATGGCCCATCTGCTGACGCAGGTTTTCGACCTGCTGCCAGGCCCACCGGTGATCGTGGTCCTGCTCGTACCACTGCTGCCAGCGGGCTTCCTGCTGCGGACTGGGGCGGCCGTCGCTGAGCAGGGCATACCAGTGGGAGGCCGAGCGCAGGGCCTGGCGACGGGAGTCGCTAAGCTTCGGGGTCACAGATCGTTCTCCAGGCGAAAAATCAGGCAGTGCTCGGTCGCTTTGGCAACATATTTTTTCACCGAGCTGACGGAGACCGTCAGGCGTACGGCGATTTCGGCGTAGGTCAGTCCTTCCAGCTGCGAGAGCAAAAACGCCTCCCGCGCCTTCTGGCTCAGGCCATCCAGCATCGCGTCCACCTGCTGCAGCGTCTCCAACTGAATTTGCTGCAGCTCGGCGGAGGGCGCCAGCGCTTCCGGGAGCTGGGCAATCATCTCCAGCCAGGCGCGCTCCAGCGCATTGCGGCGAAACAGATCGATCATTACCCGCTTCGCGATGGCGCACAGAAAGGATTTCGGATCGCGGATGGTCGTTAAGGGTTCGCCGCCCATCACCCGCATAAAGGTGTCCTGGGCGACGTCATCGGCGTCGAAAGAGGATTGCAGCCTGCCGGTCAGCCAGTTTTTCAGCCAGCCGTGATGGGCGTGATACAGCGAAGCAAGCGTCAGCGGTGCGGCGGTGGCGGAGAGTGAGGACATGGCCGGATTCAGGAAAAATGGAACGATGGCGCATATGTTAATATGAGAATGTTTCTCATTACAATTAAAACGCAGCGCTAAGTGCGCCTCCAGGCCGGGTTATCACCTTAAGTAATTGTTACCCATTACAATTGATTTTATCTCCGCCTGGCCTGGCGCGCGGCACCGGCTTCTCAACGGTCAAATGCAAATAAAAGTCATTATCAATATTCCCTCATCAAAGATAATGATGTATTTATAATGCATCTTATAAGTCGTGAGGTGCTGCAGATGAATGCGAGTGAAAAGGCCGGACACACATTTTTAGCCAGCCTGGGGAAAACCCGGCTGCGGCCCGGTGGCGTAGAGGCGACGGAGTGGCTGTTCCGCCAGGCCGATTTGTCCTCGGACAGTACGGTGCTGGAGGTGGCCTGTAATATGGGGACCACCTCAATAGAGCTGGCGAAACGATTTGGCTGTCGGGTATACGCCATCGATATGGATAAAGACGCGCTGGCGAAGGCCCGGCAAAATACCGTTCTTGAAGGCGTGGATAATAAGGTCCTGGTGATGGAGGCTAACGCTACCAGCCTGCCGTTTCCCGACGCCACCTTTGACGCGGTGATTAATGAGGCGATGCTGACCATGTATGCCGATAAAGCCAAAGCAAAGCTGGTGGCGGAATATTATCGCGTGCTCAAGCCCGGCGGCCGCCTGCTGACCCACGATATTATGTACACCCGACAGGCGCTGGGGGAGGGCGATCGCATGGCGCTGCAGGGAGTCGTCAAATCTCACGTCAGCCCGATGAGCCAGGCGCGCTGGCAGTCTCTCTTCGAAGAGGCGGGCTTTGACTCCGTGCGCTGCCACGCGGGCCCGATGTCGCTGATGTCGGCGCGGGGGTTGATAAAAGACGAAGGTTTCCGCCAGGCCCTGAGGATCATCTGTAATGGCCTGCTTAAGCGGGAGAATCGTCCGCGTTTTCTGGCGATGATGCGCTTTTTCCGGCGTCAGCGGCGGCAGCTTAATTTTATTGCCTGCTGTTCGGCTAAAAGCCGTACGGTACAAAAATAATGTGTAATAAACGTTCGAAATAAAAGCAACCCTATATATCTGTCATTATTTGTCAGGAAGATAAAATAAGCTGAGTCTTATTTTTTGCGTCACCGCCGGCGGTAAATTTTTGACCGAATATGAGCGAGGTAAATTATTCTTTCCGCTGCCGCCGGCGATACCACGGTTGATTCCTCGCCGCCTCGTTGCGCATCATTATTAAGCAGCGCCTGGGGGAGGCTGAAGGCGCGGGCAGCGCCGAATTGCCGGGCTTTTGCCGATCGACGGCGATGCCGGGAACGGCGGTGGAAAAGGGTGTTTCAGCAGGCGCGAGTTTGGCGCTTGTATAAATGAATAGCATGAAAATGATTTTACAGATGAATATTCTTAATTAATTATTGATTTTTAATTTACATTTTGTAACAAGTGTGCTGGCATTATGTTTTTTTACCCTCAGCGTTCGTTTTTACTTGCCCGAGTGAATTTAGGCAGATTACTATTGTCGTACTTGCTATATGTACCGCCTAACGACTGATGAAGGGAATCGTTTTTTCCTTAAGCGTTACCTCATTTAGGATGTTTACAGGAAAAATGATGCCTTCCGCTTTTGATAAGAGTCTTTTGCATCCCCGCAATTGGGGAACCTGGCTAGGCCTGGCCATTCTTTGGTCGCTCGTGCAATTACCCTATCCGCTCCTTCACCGCATCGGCACCCGCGCCGGTAAGCTGTCGCGACGCTTCCTTAAGCGCCGGGAGCAGATTGCCAGAAGAAACCTTGAGCTCTGTTTCCCCGACATGCCTGCTGAAGCGAGAGAAAAGCTGATCGAGCAGAACTTTATGTCGCTGGGAATGGGGTTAATTGAAACCGGCATGGCGTGGTTCTGGAGCGACGAGCGCGTCAGGAAATGGTTTGATGTCGAAGGTCTCGACAATCTCGAAAAGGCGATGAGCGCGCGTAAAGGCGTCATGGCGGTCGGCGTGCACTTTATTTCTCTTGAGCTCGGCGGCCGTACGATGGGCCTCTGCCGGCCGATGATGGCAACCTACCGTCCGCACAACAGCCCGCTGATGGAGTGGGTGCAGACCCGCGGACGCCTGCGTTCGAACAAAGCGATGATCGATCGCCGCAATTTATCCGGCCTGGTGCACGCTCTGAAAGCCGGTGAGGCGGTGTGGTTTGCTCCCGATCAGGATTACGGCCCCAAGGGCAGCGTCTTTGCTCCGTTCTTCTCCGTGCCCCAGGCCGCAACGACCAACGGCACCTACGTTCTGTCGCGCCTCTCGGGTGCCAAAATGCTGACCATCAGCATGGTGCGTAAAGCGAACGGCAAAGGCTACACCTTATACATTGGCGACACGCTGGACGATTATCCTGTTGAAGATAAGCAGGAAGCGGCCACCTACATCAACAGGGTTATCGAAAGAGAGATCCTGCGCGCGCCTGAACAATATCTGTGGGTTCACCGACGCTTCAAAACGCGTCCGCTGGGTGAAGCCTCTCTGTACTAAGCCACCAGGCAGAGTAAGCTCTTTCAAAATCACGTTAGTTGCGTTAACGTGAGCGCGATCATATTTCTTGTTGAACGCGAAGGAGTGCAGTGTGTTCGCTGAGTTTGGTGTTTTGAACTATTTGACCTACCTGGTCGGGGCTATTTTTATCATCCTGGTGCCCGGCCCCAATACCTTTTTTGTCCTCAAAACCGGCATCGCGCACGGCATCAGGAAGGGCTATCTGGCGGCGGCTGGCGTGTTTATCGGCGACGCGGTGCTGATGCTGCTGGCTTTTGCCGGCGTTGCGACGCTGATCAAGACGACGCCGGTACTGTTCAATATCGTGCGCTATCTCGGGGCCATCTATCTGCTGTGGCTGGGTGGCAAAATGCTCTACGCGGTGCTGACGCAGCGGGAAGGGCAGAGCGATGCCGACGCCGAGCCGGCGAGTGCGATCCTCAAGCGTTCGCTGACCCTCAGCCTCACCAATCCTAAGGCTATCCTGTTTTACGTCTCCTTCTTCGTCCAGTTTATCGACGTCAGCGCGAAGACGCCGGGCCTGGCCTTCTTTATTCTGGCGCTGACCCTGGAAGTGATTAGCTTTATGTACATGAGCTTCTTAATTGTCTCCGGATCTTTCGTGACGCGCTACGTTAAAACGAAGAAGAAGCTCGCCAAAATTGGCAACAGCCTGATAGGTCTGGTCTTTGTCGGATTTGCCGCGCGCCTGGCGACGCTGCAGTCGTAGCCGTCCAGCCGGTGGCGTAGCGCCGGCCCGCAGCGATAATCTCTGGATTGTAACAAAAGCCCTTCAATTTTAATTGCATTGGTGTTACATATACAGCCGATTATCGGTCAGATAAAAGGGAACCCGGATGATTCTGCATAAACTCGTCAGCAATAAAAACAGTAAGAAATTTTTCTTGTCGATAGCGGTGGTGTTTGCCATCGCGCTTGCCGTGGTTGGACGCGCGACGTTTGGCGGCGTGGTGAGCGAGTACAATATGCCGTACTCCGAATGGACAACCTCGATGTTCTTCCTGCAAGGGGCGATGGTGACGGTCTACAGCATCGTATTTACGCTGCTTTTTTCCATTCCGCTGGGCTTCGTCTTCTTGGGTTCTGACCGCCAGGACTAAATGAAACAAGGCGAACCCAGGTTCGCCTTGATCCGCCTTTTTTCACCAGCCTCTGCCGTCGTAATGATGGTGGTGGTGTCTGTGATGATAGCCATCATCAACAATACATCCCGATAACAGCGTGCATAGCGCGAGCATCAACGACAACACGATCGGTTTTTTCATTTCTCACTTCTCCGTTAGTCCGCCGTCCGCCCGCAACTGGCGACGGGTTCGGCTGGTGAAGTGAGTGTATCGCGTTAAGTTATTGAGTGGATAAGACAAATCTGCAATTTAAGCGCCACGGAAAAGGGCGGTTACCACCAGCCAAACTGCACGCCGGCCAGCGCAATAACGGCGATAATAATCATCAAAATGGTGCTTTTTTTCACGAAGCGCCGCCCGGCGCCGCGTATCCGCCAACAAAAAACCAGCCAAGAAAAATGACGGCGATAATAAAAATTACTACCGGGAAAAGAATACCCAATTTCATTGTGTTGTCCCTGAGCCTGCAAGTGATGTCCGCTATCATACTGGAAATCCCGCCGGGTTAGTCAATATTCAGGAAGGTCTCTTTGCGGCGCGACTTTTTATCCTGATACATCGCATCGTCAGCGGCCCGCAGCGCGCTCTCCATATCCATCGTTTGCGGATCCACGTCGATCACCCCAAAGCTGGCGCCAGGGTAGCTAATCCGGTGCTCGGCCAGGAAGTAAATTCCGCCGAGTTCCTTGCGCAGAGCGGCAATAAACGCCTGCTGCTCTTCGGCTTCGAGACCCGCACCGATAATCAAGAACTCGTCGCCGCCGAGGCGACCCACCAGATCCCCCTGGCGCACGCGGGCGTTTAAACGCTCGCCGACCTGGACAAGGAAGCTATCGCCGCACGGGTGGCCGAACCGATCGTTGATCGCCTTAAAGTCGTCGAGATCGATGAAGATCAGCAAAATATTGCGCTGCAGTTCGCGCGCGCGCGGGAATATCGTCGAGAGGTGCTTGAACAGCGCGCGACGGTTGGGTAAGCCGGTTAATTCGTCGGTGTAGGAGTGCATCTCCAGCGCCGAGTTGGCGGCGCGCAGCTGCTCAACCAGCGTCTCTTTCTCAACGTAGTGTGAGATGAGGTTGGCGAACAGGCCCATCACCTGCTCGCCTTCCAGGTTGTAGGGCTGTTTCTGGCGGCTGGTGGCGCAGAGCGTGCCGTACAGCGAGCCGTCGGTCAGGCGAACGGGAATGCTGAAAAAGGTGGCGATACCGAGCTCCTGGGCGGCAATGCACGAGCGCCAGCGGCTGGCGACGTCGTTGCTGAACAGGCAGTTATCATCGATAGCGCGCTTGCACAGCGACTCGTTCCACGGGACGGAAAAGCCCTCCGGGATCGTCATTTCGCTACTGTTATGCGCATACATAACCAGCTGGCGCTGGGCGCTAAGATCAATTCGGGTCAGATAGGTCGACTCCATTCGGGTCACAAGTTCCAGCATCTCAAGCAGTTGTCGCACCAACAGCTCCAGCGAATGTTCGTTGGCGAGCGTTTGCGAGACGCGAGCAAGAATAAAATCTGACATGAATGTACGGCTCCCGATCGCCGAGCGCTATCGCCGGTAAAAGGCTGAAACGGCTAACAGCGAAAAGTAAACATAGATACAACAAATTTAACACATTAGCGGCGGGAATACCTGCGGTCGCAGCGGGAAAAAAGCCCCGTCGGGGGCGACGGGGAAAAACTCATTGATTATGGAATGATCTGTTCTCTGGTCAATTCGAGAACAAGGGCTACTCTACGGCGCAAAAGTGTAGTTAAAATGGAGAAATCGTGAAGAATCAGGGCCCTCATCGCGGCGCTGGTCAATTGAAGGAGTCAAAATGAAGTGGATGACAATACTACTGCCGCTGGCGCTGGCCGGGTGCGCGAAGCCGACAACGCCCCCGGACGCACCGCCACCGCCGAAGTCAATCGGCATGGCGAACCCGGCCTCGGTCTACTGCGGCGAGAAGGGCGGTAAGCTGATACCGATACAGACGCCGCAGGGCGTGCGTAGCGACTGCAGGCTGCCCGGCGGTGAAACCCTCGATGAATGGGAGCTGTGGCGCCGGGATCATCCTGCTAAGGCGTAATCTCGCCGACCGGCAGGTTCTCCAGCCACTCGGCCAGCACCAGCGCGTGGTTTTGCCGGGTATCCTTTGCGGCGTAGATCAGCGTTAGCGGCTGCCGGTGAGCCAGCGTGGCCAGGCGTAGCCCCTCGTCACGATGGCTCTCCAGCTCCCGGCAATACTGCTCGCGGAAGCTGGCGAAGTCGATAGCTTCGCCGTGCAGGGCCTTGCGCAGCTCCGCGGACGGGGTCAGGGTTTTGCACCACTCATCGTAGCGCAGCGCCTCTTTTTTAATCCCCCGAGGCCAAAGCCTGTCGACCAGCACGCGATAGCCGTCGCCGGCGTCGGCCGGATCGTAGACGCGTTTACATTGAATCATCGCTATTCTCCATCCGTTGCATCCAGGCAAGCAGCTGCGGGATCTGCCCGTCGGAAAAAACCGTAATACCCTGTTCGTGCAGCAGCGCTGCCGCCACGCCGGAGCCGGGCTTGCGCTGTCCGCTAAAGGAGCCGTCGTAGATAAACTGGCTGCCGCAGGTCGGGCTGCCGTCGGTGAGCAGCGCCGCCTGGCAGCCCTCCTCCCGGGCGGCCTTCAGCGCCAGCCAGGCGGCCAGCTGATAGTGCGCGGTGACGTCGTGGCCGTCGCTTTCAACGATGCGCCCGCGATTTTGCATCACCTCCGCACCCTGAGAGTCGACAATTTCTGCCGGCAGTCTCGGCACCGGTAGTCCGGCGGCCAGCTCGGGGCAGTGGATCACCAGCCGGTTTTCGCGCTGCCAGCGCGCCAGAGTCTCGGCCAGCTGCGCTTTGTCGCTGCCGTTATAGCGTACCTGGAACCCCATCAGGCAGGCGCTCACCAGCAGCTTACCGCCGCCGGGGCGGGGCGAAAGCAAACGGGTCGTCCCGTCATCGGCCGTAATGGGAAGTGGTTTTTGCATCGGTCTCTCCGGTATAAAAAATTCACCGTAATGCCTCAGGGATCCCGCAGCAGGTGCGGAAGGCTGACGGCAGCGCGTGGCGATACCGATATTATCATCTGCCATCACCGACTGCCAAAGCGTCGTCAGGGCGTCGTCGCCGGCCGGCCTGCTGTCAAAGCGGGGGAATCCCCCTGGAATCAGGAGTGTTATTTTTTTGCGTGACGCATAGAATAGCTCAGGACACATTGAGTTGTTATTGCTACAAATGGATTGTGCGCTTTGAATCAGCCCGTATCTCTGCGGGTTTTTTTTATTTTTAAAACGGGACTTTTCTCCGCTATAGCGCTCTTGTAATATATTATTTTACGCCTTCAGAAATTCTCTTGTTTATAATAACGTATTAAAAATGATACCTTAAAAATATATTAAATCTCAGGTGCTATTTTTGATACTTTAAAAGTCCCCGCGATAAATCAGGTTATGTGATCGCCGTATATACATCAGTTTGGCTTAATTTAATAAAATAGCAAAATAAACACGGAAATTTATTACCTGAAACAGAGTCAGTTAAATCTGACTCCACTCTATATTATTGAGGCCATATTATGGAAAGCGTTCAAAATACCCTCGTTGCTCGCGAAAGCAGCGGCTGGAGAAAAAGTGACACCGTCTGGATGCTGGGGCTGTACGGGACGGCGATTGGTGCCGGGGTGCTTTTTCTGCCGATTAACGCCGGGGGTGGCGGCCTGATCCCGCTGATCATCATGGCCATTCTCGCCTTTCCGATGACCTTTTTCGCCCACCGTGGTTTAACCCGTTTCGTGCTCTCAGGTAAAAATCCTGGCGAAGATATTACCGAAGTGGTGGAGGAGCATTTTGGCGTCGGTGCCGGCAAGTTGATTACCCTGCTGTACTTCTTTGCGATTTACCCGATCCTGCTGGTTTATAGCGTCGCGATCACCAATACCGTCGACAGCTTTATTACCCACCAGCTCGGCCTGGTTTCTCCGCCGCGCGCAATTTTATCGCTGATTTTAATTGTGGGCATGATGGGTATTGTACGTTTTGGCGAAAAAATGATTGTTAAGGCCATGAGCGTGCTGGTGTTCCCGTTTGTCGCGGCGCTGATGATCCTGGCGCTCTATTTGATTCCTCAGTGGAACGGTGCGGTACTGGATACCCTGTCGTTCAGCAGCGCTGCCGCCACCGGCAACGGCCTGTGGATGACGCTGTGGCTGGCTATTCCGGTGATGGTGTTTTCCTTCAACCACTCGCCGATTATCTCCTCCTTTGCGGTGGCGAAACGGGAAGAGTATGGTCAGGACGCCGAGCGTAAATGCGCCCGCATCCTCAGCTATGCGCACATCATGATGGTGCTGACGGTGATGTTCTTCGTGTTCAGCTGCGTCCTGAGCCTCTCTCCGGCAAACCTTGCGGAAGCGAAGGCGCAGAACATCTCCATCCTCTCCTATCTGGCAAACCACTTTAACGCGCCGCTGATTGCCTGGATGGCGCCGATTATCGCTATGATCGCGATTACCAAATCCTTCCTCGGCCACTACCTCGGCGCGCGTGAAGGCTTTAACGGTATGGTTATCAAGTCCCTGCGCGGTAAAGGTAAAACCATTGAAATTACCAAACTGAATAAAATCACCGCGCTGTTCATGCTGGTGACCACCTGGCTGGTGGCGACCCTGAATCCGAGCATTCTGGGGATGATCGAAACCCTCGGCGGCCCGGTTATCGCTATGATCCTGTTCCTGATGCCGATGTACGCCATCAATAAGGTACCGGCCATGCGTAAATACAGCGGCCACATCAGCAACGCGTTTGTGGTGGTGATTGGGCTGATTGCCATCTCAGCCATCTTCTACTCTCTGTTCAGCTAAGCTCCCGGCGCCTCCCGTCACGGGAGGCGCATTCGTTTTGCTTTGTAACCCAATGGGTGCCACATGATTAGCGTTTTCGATATTTTTAAAATCAGTATCGGGCCCTCCAGCTCACACACCGTCGGGCCGATGAAAGCGGGAAAACAGTTTGTTGATACCCTGCAGGAAAAGGGCCTGCTGCATAAAGTGACTCGCCTGGTAGTGGACGTCTACGGCTCCCTTTCGTTAACCGGTAAGGGCCACCATACCGATATTGCGATTATTCTTGGACTCTCGGGCTATTTACCGGATACCGTCGATATCGACGCCATTCCCACGATTATTCGTGACGTTAATACCCTGCAGCGTCTGCGCATTGAAGAGGGCCAGCGGGAAATTGAGTTCCCGGTGGCGGAGTGCATGCGTTTTCATAATGAGTTTTTGCCGCTGCATGAGAACGGTATGAGCATCACCGCGCTCTGCGACGGAAAAATCGTCCACTTCCAGACCTACTACTCCATCGGCGGCGGCTTTATCGTCACCGAGGAGGCGTTCGGCAAGAGCCAGGATGCGGAGGTCGATATCCCGTTCCCTTTCTACTCCGCCCGCAACCTGCTGGCGCACTGCCACGATAACAGCCTGTCGATTTCCGCGGTGATGATGAAAAATGAGGTTGCCCGCCACGGCAGAGAAAGCGTCGAGCAAACTATGGCGAAAATCTGGGAGACCATGAGAAACGCCATTAACCGCGGCATGAGCACCGAAGGCCTGCTGCCGGGGCCGTTAAAGGTGCCGCGTCGCGCCTCCGCGCTGCACCGCGTGCTGGCTCCCCAGAGCCAGTCGATTACGCCGCTCAGCGCGATGGACTGGGTCAATATGTTTGCGATGGCGGTCGGGGAAGAGAACGCCTCCGGCGGCCGGGTGGTGACTGCGCCCACCAACGGCGCCTGCGGCATCGTGCCGGCGGTGCTGGCCTATTACGACCGCTTTATCAAAACGGTGACGCCGGAAATCTATATGCGCTACTTCCTGACCGCCGGCGCGGTAGGCATATTGTACAAAATGAACGCCTCCATTTCCGGCGCGGAAGTTGGCTGCCAGGGGGAGGTCGGCGTGGCGTGTTCCATGGCTTCCGCCGGGCTGGCGGAGCTGCTGGGCGCCAGCCCGGAGAAGGTTTGCATTGCCGCTGAAATTGGCATGGAGCACAACCTCGGGCTAACCTGCGATCCGGTTGCCGGTCAGGTCCAGGTGCCGTGTATCGAGCGCAACGCGATTGCGGCGGTGAAGGCGATCAACTCCGCCAGCATGGCGATGCACCGCACCAGCGATCCGAAAGTGTCGCTGGATAAGGTCATCGATACCATGTTTGAGACGGGGAAAGACATGAACGCCAAGTATCGCGAAACCGCCCGCGGCGGGCTGGCGATTAAAGTCGCGGTCTGCGAATCCTGACGTTTGCTCACGCCGCCTGCGCCGCAGGCGGTTTTTTTCGGCTATTCTTTGCCCGCGCGGCTGCCTCAGCCGGCGGGCGACTTCCCCCGCCAGGCTAGCTTTTTTTCTCTGCTTCCGCCGGCGGGAAAGACCAGACAACGCTGTGAGATGCTGATGAGGTGTACCATTCGTTAATGGTGGCGTTCGCGTCGCTGGCCTTTTCGGCTGCGGCGCATTGCTCTTTTGGCGGCTGCGCCTTTTTGCGAATACGGATGCGGGGAGGGGCGGTGGCGTTGATTTGCGCATTAAAAGTACGAATGTGCGAATCGAATAAAACGGACTCCAGCTGATGCAAACGATCGAGACCACGCAATATTCCGATTAGCGTACTCAGGGTAACAGATTCACCTAATTCTACGCGTTTGATGGTTGCTGCGCCGACCTGCGCACGTTCGGCGAGTTCAATTTGGGAGAGCCCGAGCTGCATACGCGTTTCTTTAATTCTGCGGCACAGTTCAGAGATAATTTCGCTATCGGACATCGTACTGAAACGCATTTTGCTGCCTCTACTGCTTAATAAATCATTACGGATTATTTAACAGGCTAATTTATAAATAAAGTGAATAATTCCTTTTTTGCGAGAGTAATAACACTGTTTTTTATTTAACAAAATAGCTACAAAAAGAGCGGGGTAAATAAATATCGGGAATTGAATAAGATAGTCAAAAAGTCGCGAGGACTTTTAATTCATTTTCAGCGCGGGCAGCGCCCCCTCACGTCAAATGCAGGTCGCCGGTCGGGCGGAAAATAAGGATTGTGTTCCGTGAGGGAGATCGCTAATCTGAGGCTCCTTGTGTTGCCCGAAAATCGTTCCGACATAAGGACCCTGCTATGAACACTCCCCTGCGTATTGCCCTGGTTGGCGACTACAACCCTGACGTTGTCGCTCACAAAGCGATCCCCCTGGCCATCGACGATGCCGCTGCCGTGCTGGAGCTGCCTCTGCGCTATGACTGGCTGGCAACCAGCGATATCCACGATGCCGAAGCGCTCGCCGACTACGACGCCATCTGGGTCGTTCCCGCCAGCCCCTATAAAAATGCTGCCGGCGCGTTTATCGCGATCCGCTATGCGCGCGAAAACAGCATTCCCTTCCTCGGTACCTGCGGCGGTTTTCAGCACGCGATCGTTGAGTATGCGCGTAACGTCCTGGGCTGGCAGGATGCGGCGCATGCGGAAACGGATAGCGAAGGGCGAATGGTGATTGCGCCGCTGAGCTGCTCCCTGGTGGAGAAAACGGCGGCGATTGAGCTGCGCGCGAATACGCTGATTGCCCGCGCCTACGGCCGCGACAGCATTGAAGAGGGCTATCACTGCAGCTATGGCATTGCCGAGGAGTTTGCCCGCGAGCTGGAGCAGGGCGACCTGCGGGTGACCGGCTGGGACGAAGAGGGGGATATTAGGGCGGTGGAGCTGGTAACGCATCCGTTCTTTGTCGCGACCCTGTTCCAGCACGAGCGCAACGCGCTGGCCGGAAGTCCGTCGCCGCTGGTGCACGCCTTTTTACGCGCCGCCAGCCAATAGCGCGCTCTGGCCCCCGCCACGACCCCGTAACGCCGGGGTCGTAGGGCCGAGGGCAAAAGAGCGCTTTAGCCGTTAATCTCCCGGGCGCGGCCGGCAAGGGCGCCGAATATGGCCATCACCACGGCGGTCAGCGCCACGGCGATGAGCGGAATATGCCAGTCGCCGTTGGCATCATGGATTTTCCCCATCACCGGCGGCCCGCAGGCGGCCAGCAGATAGCCAACGGCCTGCGCCATGCCGGAAAGCGCCGCCGCCTGGTGCGCCGAGCTGGCGCGCAGGCCGATAAAGGTTAGCCCCAGAATCATCGTTGCCCCGGAGCCGAAACCAAAGAGCAGCGCCCAGAGAACCGCCTGCCCCGGTGCCAGCCACAGCCCGGCCGAGCTGACGGCGCACATCAGCGCCACCAGCACCGCGATGCCGCGCTGGTCCTTCAGGCGGTGCAGGATCAGCGGGATCGCGAGGCCCGGCGCGGCGGTTGCCAGCTGAAGCAGACCGTGCAGGGAGCCGGCCTGCGCTTCGCTATAGCCGAGGCTCTGCAAAATGGCCGGCAGCCAGCCGACTATCACGTAATACACCAGCGAGTTAATGCCGAGGAACAGCGTCACCTGCCATGCCAGCGCCGAGCGCCAGATCCCGCGGTTGTGCAGGGCGCCTGACGCGGTCAGCGGAGCGGCGGCCTCTCTGCGCGACTGCGGCAGCCAGATGAACAGCGCCAGCAGCGGGAAGACCATCAGCATCAGCAGCGCCCCGCGCCAGCCAAAGCCGGCCAGCGCCAGTGGGACCACCATGGCGGAGCCCAGCGCCGCGGCGGCACCCATGGTGAGTGAATAGGCGCCGGTCATTTTAGCCACGTGCTGCGAAAAATCGCGCTTGATTAAGCCCGGCAGCAGCACGTTGCCTAACGCAATCCCGCAGCCTATGACGGCCGTTCCGCCAAACAGCATGGCCGCGGAAGGCAGCGATCGCAGGCCGATGCCGAGGCAAATTAGCCCCAGCGCGATCAGCAGGCTGCGCTCGATGCCAAAGCGGCGGGCGACGCCTGCCGCCAGCGGCGAAACCAGGCCAAAGGCCAGCAGCGGTAGGGTGGTTAACAGCCCGGTTTGGGCGGTGGTCAGCCCGTACTCCGCGCGAATGGCGTCGAGCAGCGGGGCGGCGCCGGTAAAGGTCACGCGCAGCGTGGTGGCAATAAATAAAATACCGGCAATCAGCAGCAGATTACGGCGGCCGGCAGAAGGAAGAACAGAACTCATGGCTATCTCAAACGAGTAAACAGGGAGGCTACAATAGCGCGTTTGCCGAATGTTTAAATCAAGCTAAAATGACAGATTATCGCTAATATCGGACAATCTGATGATTGGATTAAGTCTTGACGGCTATGACCCGGACAGCGGGCACGAGGCGGCTCTCGCATTCCATATTCAGGTGGTGGAGGACGAGCAGTTTATTCCGCGTCACCAGCACCGCAAGGGGCAGCTGATCCTCGCGCTGCACGGCGCGCTCACCTGTGAGGTGGAAAGCGGGATGTGGATGGTGCCGCCGCAGTATGCGGTGTGGGTACCGGGCCAGCAGCCCCACAGCAACCGCGCGACGCCGGGGGCGCGGATCTGCTTTTTATTTATCGAGCCGGGCGCGGCGCCGATGCCGCAGCGTAGCTGCACGCTGAAGATCTCTCCGCTGGTGCGTGAGCTGATCCTGACCCTTGCCGGGCGCAGCGCGACCGAGAGCGACGCTCCCACTACCCGACGGCTGGTTCAGGTGCTGTTTGACGAGCTGCCGCAGCAGCCGGAGGAGCATCTGCAGCTGCCGGTTTCCGCGCACCCGAAAATCCGCCAGATGGCGGAGCTGATGGCGGTGGCGCCGGCGCAGTGGCAGACTCTTGGACAGTGGGCGGCGGAGTTCGCAATGAGCGAGCGCAACCTGGCGCGGCTGGTGGTTCGCGAAACCGGCCTTAGCTTTCGCCGCTGGCGCCATCAGCTGCAGCTGATCCTCGCGCTACAGATGCTGATCCGCGGGCAAACGGTGCAGCAGACCGCGCACGGCCTGGGATATGACTCGACGACCGCCTTTATCACCATGTTCAAAAAGGGCCTCGGCCAGTCTCCCGGACGTTATCTTGCCAGCCTGACTACGACTTTCCGATAAACAGCGAGATGATCCCCGCGGCGATCAGCGGGCCGACGGGCACCCCGCGGAACAGCGCGACGCCGAGGACGGTTCCCACCAGCAGTCCGGCGACCAGCTGCGGCTGCGAGCCCATCAGCGAAATGCCGCGCCCGCCGAGCCAGGAGACAAACACCCCGACGGCGATAGCCAGCAGCGACTTCCAGTTCACGAACGAGTGCAGCAGCGTCGATGGCGGCAGGGTGCCGCTGGCGATAGGCGCCATCACGCCGATGGTCAAAATGATAATACCGATCGTCAGCCCCTGTTTTTCAATCCACGGGAAAAAGACGTTGAGCGGCGTGACGCGCACGATAATTAACACCAGGATAGAGATTGCCACGGTGGTGTTGTGGCTGATAAAGCCGAGCGCGGCCAGCCCCAGAAGCACGAACAGGGTGGTATCGAACATGTCAGGAGATCCTTGCCAAAATAATAAGCCCGTCTACTTTACGCATAATAGCGTGAATAAACAGGCTTATTTGTCACGCCGGCGCGCTTGCTGCTGACGGCCCGGCGCGGCAGAGATAGAGACCCCTCAGGCTTCCCGGCGAAAGGCAGCCAGCTCGGGACGGGCGATGCGCAGATAGTCTGCCGTATTGAGGATAATTGAGCGGTCCAGCCGCCCGGCGTTAAAGGCGATTTCGCTGAAGTTCGCAAACAGCAGCGGGTCGGCCACCAGGCGCAGCGCCGGATGGAAGCTGAAAGGGGGAATGGCGCCAAAAACGCAGGCGGTCAGCGCATCGACTTCGGCGGGGCTGGCCAGCGAGGCTTTGCTGCCGCCAACGTGCAGCGCCAGGCGCGAGAGGTCGGCCTGCTGGTCGGCGGCGAGGATCGCCAGCACGTGCTGATTGACGCCGTGGCCTTTCACTTTGCAAACCAGCGCCTTGGCCCCTTGTCCGAGCGCGGTGCCGCGAATTTCAGAAACGGCCTCGCATTTCCCCACCGCCTCATGCTCTACCAGCCGATAGCGGGCCTGGCGCTCGTCGAGCAGCGCCAGCAGCAGTTGGTGGGTGTTCGGTTTTTCAGGTGCGTTCATGCGCGGTTCTCTCCGGGGATAAAAAGGCCAGTCTAATCCTCCCCGCGGCGAATGAAAACCGTCGGCTGGCGCCGCATTCTTCCACATTAAATCCATATTTCACTCATTTTATCTGCGTAACGATATGCTGGAATAGTGAAACGTATTACTATCCTTGCGCTGTTTAAAGCGAAAGGAATTTATTAATCAAGCGAACTTTTCTCATTTTCTTTAGTCCTTAATGGGACTAACGAGGTGCTGTTGATAGTGGTAACGAGGTTATGATGATGGAAAACGCAGCGGTGCAGGTATCCCCCCGGAAGTTCAAAAAAATAAGGGAACTGAACAGGCGCCGTAATTATTTTATTAAGAAAGTTCGTAACGTGATGCGCGTTTATATTGCGAAAACGATTTGGGACCAGCATACCCGCCGTGAGGCCGACGTCGGGTCGGCGAAAACCGTGCTGCTGATGCGCAACGAAGGCGCCGTCGGGGACGTGGTCGTGGACTCCGCGCTGGTGAAATGCCTGCATGAATCGGGCTATACCGTGGATTTCCTGCTGACTAAATCGAATAGCCAGGTGATGCGCCATAACCCGCGGATCCGCCATATCTATGAGGCTGATAACGTCGACTCCGCCGCTTTTCTGCGGAAATTTACCCACAACGTTCCTCGGTCCGTTATTAATGAGCTGGCAAATAATAAGTACGATATCGTTATTGACCCCTCTTTGTTTGATATGCCCGTACACCGAATGCTGCTTCTCCGACAAATAAAAGCAAAAACCGTGCTCGGTTTTAATAAATGGCCATCAATTAACCATTACACCACCTCGTTTAAATTTGATTGTGAAAACTGGCATGTCAGCAAAACCTTTGATTTTATTGCTGAGCATATGCAACTGGATAAGAAACATCTCGGGACCTACGACCTGCATATTCCGCAGGATGTCCACCAGCAGGTTCGCCAGCATCTGGCCGCTATTGAGGGGCCCAAAGCGGTGGTGAACATTTTTGCCGGCCATCAGGACCGCAGCCTGTCGCAGGAGCAGCTGTCGGCGCTTATCGCCAGGCTGCAGGCGGAGTATCCTCGGGTTAACGTTATTCTGCTCGATCATCGCAACGAAATTCGCATTCCGCTTGCGGAAAAGGTGAGCGTGAATCCGTTTAAGACCCTGCACCACGCGATGGCGCTGATTGCCGAAGCCGACCTGGTTATCTCGCCGGATACGTCGATCGTCCACATGGCGGCGGCGTGGAAAAAACCGCTGGTTGCGGTCTATAAAGATGTGCGGATGAACAACCGGCTGTGGGCGCCGGGGTACGACAACGCGCGGCAGATCATCGTTAAATGCGGCAAGGTGCACCAGCAGCACGATCTTGCCGACCTCATCGTCGCGCAGATCGATCCCCAGGTGCTGAAAAACCGCTAAGCGCAAAATCGGCCCGGGCTACCGCCCCTCGCTAAAGTTCGGCGGCGGGGCCTACGCCCGACGATGGACGTGCCCGATAGGCCGCCCCGGGGAGATAAAACCTGGGGCAGGCACTCCCGCAATCACGTGCGGCAGTTGCCGGTGAATTTATTCCTGCTGCAGATCCCGCAGCGCTGCAAGCAGATGCTGCGTCGATAGCTCGTTTTCACTCTCCCGCCAGGCTAATCCCAGCTCTCTCCACAGCGCCGGCTTTAAGGGACGAATGGCGATACGGCTATCGGCGGAGAGCTGGGTACCCGATTCAAGAGGCAGCAACGTGGCGCCATACCCGGCACCCACCAGACTTTTAATGGCATCGTTGTAATCAAGCTTGATCCGCGGCGTGGGGCTATGGCCCGTATCGGCAAACCAGCCGCTGGTCAGCTGCGACAGGTGGGTGCCGAAGCCGTTCAGCACCAGGGGCTTTGCAATCATCCATTCCGGCGTCACCACCTCCGGTGCCGCCCAGTCCGCAGGCAGGAACGCGACAACGGGATCTCTCCGCCAGGCATCAATTTTCAGGCCGCTGCTCCGGGGCTGTGGAAGCGCCACGATGCCGATATCGAGCGAACCGGATTTCAGCTGCTCAAGGGTCTGCTGCGACGTCAGGACGGTAATGTGTACGTCAATATTCGGATGGGACTGCGCCAGTTTTTCAATCGCCCGCGGCAGCAGATAAGCAATGGCCCCGGTCGACGCCCCAAGCCTGACCTGACCGCTCAACCCCTGAGCCTGGCGGGATATGTCGTCAAGCGCATAGGCGACGTCGGCAAGGAGCCGGCGGGCGTGCGCGACCATGTTCTCTCCAATGGCCGTCGGCCTGACTTTGCCGCGGGTGCGGGAGAGCAGCTTAGCCCCGACGCGGCTTTCAAGCTCGGAGATATGCAGGCTGACCGTCGGTGGCGCCAGGTGCAGCAGGCGGGCGGCTTCGTTGAAAGAGCCGGTATCGGCAATGGTGATCAGCGTGCGCAGCTGATCGAGGTTGATCTCCCGCATAGGCGTACCTCAGAAAAACTGAATTTGACGTTAGGATAATTCAACTTTACCAATACTTAAACCTGGCACAACATTTATGCACTGAAGTTCTGTCTGGTTTAAGGAAATGACGATGACTCACGTATTTATTGATGGCGAGCAGGGAACCACGGGTTTGCAAATCCACGATCGTCTGCGCCACCGTTCAGATATTAAGCTGATGACTCTGCCCGTATCCCAGCGCAAAGACCGACGGCTTCGGGCGGATATGCTGAACGGCTGCGATATCGCCATTTTGTGCCTGCCCGATGAGGCGGCGCGCGAGTCGGTGGCGATGCTGGAGAATCCGCAGGTGCGGGTAATCGATGCCAGCTCGGCCCATCGCACCGTCTCAGGGTGGACGTACGGTTTCCCGGAGATGAGCGCCGACCAGCCCGATCGCATCAGAGCGTCGAAGCGCGTCACCAATCCAGGCTGTTACCCAACCGGCGCCATTGGGCTCCTGCTCCCGCTGGTGAAAGCCGGGCTGCTGCCCGCTGATTATCCCGTTTCCATCCATGCCGTATCCGGCTATTCAGGAGGCGGAAGGGCGGCGGTCGAGCTGTACGAAGGCGGGGAAGCGGGCTCCGGGCCTGCTTTTCAGGCGTATGGCTTAGGCCTCAGACACAAGCATGTGCCTGAGATCGCGCGCTATGCCGGGCTCTCCACGCCGCCGTTTTTCATGCCGGCTTACGGCGCCTACCGCCAGGGGATTATCCTCAGCGTGCCGCTACAGCAGCGTCTGCTACCTGAACGTGCCGATGCGGCAGCAGTACATGCCTGCCTGGCGCAGCATTATCGCCATAGCGATCTGGTCAAGGTGCTGGCGCCTGAAGTCGTCGGCGAGATTGAGCGTCTCGATCCCCAGCGGCTGAACGGCACCAACGAGATGGAACTTGGCGTATTTTCAAATCCTGAGTGCGGGCAAATCCTGCTGACGGCGGTCTTCGATAACCTCGGCAAAGGGGCATCGGGCGCCGCGGTGCAAAACCTGAACCTGATGATCGGCGCCGGCTAACTTTCGCCTGGCGCGACACACCGGTGTTCTTCCAATAGATCGGCAAGGCGAAAGATATCATATTCGGGCCCGGAAGAGGCGTGAAACACCTTTTTTTCAAATAGTTATGCACTAATACGCCCGGCTCATTGTCCGTGCCGGGCGCCGCGTTGTCCTACGCGACCCGCTCTCCTCAAAAAAGCCATCCGCGCTGCATCCATGCGTTAATTCCCAAACAGAATATTTTCGCCGAACAATTAAGTTGACAGATTTCAGTGATGCGATCAAAACTAAACCGTACAGTTCACATCGGGTATGAATTTGACTGTTTATACGCAAGGCTGGCCGGTAGGCGCAGCCCTTAACCAAAACGAAAGGATCTGCACATGAAGATGTTAAGGCAAATCGGTGGGCTGGCGGTTATCGGTGTCACCCTGCTGTTGGCGGGCTGTGCCGGTAATGAGCCCGTGCGTTACAGCGGTATCGACTCGGCTTCAAAGCTGACGGCAAACGCCGATGATAATGCCGATCGCATGCCATATCGTTATTCGCCTCTGGTGGACTGGCGTAAGTACGACAGCATCATCATTGACCCGGTGAGAATTTATCAGGGCAACGATGGACAGTTTGACGATATGGCGCAGGCCGATCGCCAAACGCTTGCCGCTCACATGCAACAGGAGTTCAGCAAAGCGCTGAGCGCGCGCTTTAAAGAGCTCAAAGAGCCCGCGGCGAATACCTTGCGTCTGAAGTTGACGCTGACCGGGGCTGACACCACAACGCAGGTGATCGGAACGTTCACCAAATTCGATCTGGCAGGGGGCCCCTACAACATTGTGCAATCGGTGCGCGGCGGTCGGGGGCTGATGAGCGGCTCGGTGGATTATGCCGTCGAAATTTATGACGCAAACAGCCACGAACTGCTGAAAGCCTACGTTGCCCGGCAGTATCCGAATGCCATGAATATCTCTGCCAGCATCGGCTCGCTGAGCGCCGCCGAAGTCGGTATTGAAAAAGGGGCGGAAGAGCTGGCGGAAGCGCTCAGGTAGCCTCAGACACAGTACGCGCAGCCGGAAGCTTTTAAGCGCAACCGGCTGTGATTTTCCCCATTAGCAACGTCCTGGCGGCCCGGCGTTATGAAGACATTCCCGCATCTGATCATCTGCCCACATTGCGACAGCGTTTACCAGAGATTACCCTGCGCGTCGGGCGAAATCGCGCTCTGCCAGCGTTGTTACGCAGTGCTATGGCGTGGTCACCGGCGCGTGCCTGGCCATGTACTGCCCCTGATGTTGACGGCGGCAATCATCCTGTTTCTGGCCTGTATTTTTCCGGTTATATCCGTTGGGTTTCACGGGATGGCGAACGACGTCACGCTGTGGAATGTGGCATGGGCGCTGGCTGCCGGAGACGGCAATCCGATTATGGCGGTCTGTACCGCTTTTCTTCTGGTTATTGCCCCTTTCTTACAGATAACCCTCACGGTATGGCTGCTGAGCTTTGCGTATTTCGCGCGTCCGGCACCGGCGTTTATCTTCATTATGAGAGCGCTCAAGTGGCTGCATCCCTGGAGCATGGTGGAAGTTGGCGTGCTGGGGTTTCTTGTCGCCGGGATAAAGCTCTCGTCACTGCTGGATGTCTCCATAGGGCCGGGCGGTTGGGCGCTGGCCCTATCTTGCGTGCTGGTTGTCCTCATCAACAGCCACGATCTGCGTCCGCTGTGGGATCTGCTTACGGTCGAGGAGAAGGGCCGTGGTGAGTAATCCCCCCTTTGCCCGTCAGATGCAGGTGTGCCGCTGCTCTCTGTGTGGCCTGGTGTGCGCCGACGAAACGGCGTTCGGCGTGCGTGGTAAATGTCCTCGCTGCCAGACGGTGCTGCCCGGCCGCCAGTCCGGGCGCCCGCATTTGAGCTGGGCGCTGCTTTTAACCTCCATGATCCTATACGTACCCGCCAATATTTTCCCGGTAATGTACACAACGCTTCTCGGTCATGGCAGTGAAAGCACGATCCTTTCCGGCATCGTGGCCTTCTGGCGAAGCGGGTCGTGGGGCATTGCGGCGATCATTTTTATTGCCAGCGTGATGGTTCCCTGCCTGAAATTTCTGTCAATGAGCGTATTGCTGATCTCAACTGCCCGAAGGAGCCGCTGGGCCAGATGCGAACGGGCCAGGCTGTACCGGATAACGGAGTGGATTGGCCGTTGGTCGATGCTGGATGTGGTGGTGGTGGCCGCAGTGTGCGGCCTGCTCCGCTTTCATGTGCTCAGCGAGGCCGAACCCCGGGTTGGGATTCTGCTTTTCGGCCTGGTGGTCATTTTGACTATGTTTTGTGCGCTGAGTTTTAAACCAAAAACGCTATGGGAAGACAAGCAATGAAGCCTCCTGTTTCGGGTATTCCTCTTTTTCGTCACGGCCGCTGGCGCAATGCCGTCATCTGGCTGATCCCCGCGGTCGCGTTTGTGGTCGCCGTGTCGATGGTTATCCAGGCACGCCTGTCCGCCGGGCCGGAGGTGGTGATTACGTTTCGCAGCGCCGCCGGTCTCGAAGCCGGAAAAACAGCGGTGAAATATAAAGATGTCACCGTCGGGCTGGTGAAGGAAATCACCCTCAGCCCCGATAACACCCAGGTGTTAGTTCGGGTCACGCTTGGCAGAAGCGCTCAGCATCTGGCGCTCGCCGACACCCGATTTTGGGTGGTCAGGCCGCGAGTCGGAATGAGCGGCGTCAGCGGCATTGATACGCTGTTGTCCGGGGCCTACATCGGCGTGGACAGAGGGAAGTCCGATGAAAGTAAATACCAGTTCACCGGTATGGAAACCCCTCCGGCTATCGTCAACGACATGACGGGCAGCCAGTTTATGCTGGAAGCGGACGACCTTGGATCGCTGGATATTAACTCTCCGGTTTACTATCGCCGCATTCCGGTGGGGCGGGTCACCTCCTGGCAGCTGCGCAAAGACGGCAGGGGAATCGATCTCAACATCTTTATTGATGCCCCTTATGACCGCCTGGTCAAGGCGGATTCGCGATTCTGGAATGTGAGCGGCGTGGATCTCTCGGTAGGGAGCGACGGTTTTCAGCTTAAAACCCAGACGCTCGCCGCCATCATGGCGGGGGGGATCGCGTTCTCAAGGCCGGATGACCCAACCCGCGGCGTGCTCTATAAGCAAACGCGTTACAAACTGGCAGCGGATCGGGAAAGCGCGATGGCGCCTGAGGATGGTCCGCCGGTGCGTTTTCAACTGCGTTTTGAACACGGCTTACATGGCCTGAACATTGGCGCTCCGGTTGAGTTTTCCAGCGTGCGGATCGGACGCGTTGCCGCCGTCGAGCTTGACTATAACCCCGACGGATATCGCTTTCCGACCATTGTGGATATTGACGTTTATCCCTCGCGGATGGGCAATGTGCTGGAAAAGCTGCCGAAACCAACAGGCGACACGGACCTCAATACGGCCCTTTTAACGCGCGAGATGATCGCGCACGGGCTGCGAGCGCAGGCCACTTCCAGCAGTCTGCTGACGGGGCAACTTTACATCTCGCTCGATTTCTTACCGGATGCGCCAAAAGTGAACTTTGATGCGACCAGGCGACCGGTTGAGCTGCCCACCGTGAATGGCGGGCTGACAATCCTTCAGGACCAGCTCACGGATATCGCCAGGAAAATAAACAAAATGCCGCTGGATAAGATCGGGACCAACATGAATAACACGCTGGAAGAGCTGAATAAAACTCTGCGAATGGTGAACAATCAGTCTCTGCCCGCCGCCAACCGCCTGATGCAACAGACTCAGAAAACGACACAAGACGCGCGAAACCTGCTGGCGGAAGATTCCCCCCTGATGATTAACCTCCTGCAGTCCTTACAGGAGACCACGCGAACGCTGCGGGCCGTCCGCAGCCTGACAAACCAGCTGGATCGCCAGCCGGAATCGCTATTGCAGGGCCGCTCCGCAGATGCGGAGCTGAACGATCCCCGTTCACTTAAGGCAGGAGAACGACCATGAGAACCGTTTTATGTCTTATCCTCGGCGTCATGTGCCTGCCGGCAGGATGCTCATCTCCCCAGGTGCGCTACCACTCGCTGGTCAATTCTGACCCCGTTTCCCGCGCCGTCGCGCCGGCCGACTTTGTGATTGATCTGCTGCCCGTTGGCGTTCCGGCCCAGCTGGACACTCAACAAGTTGTGGTTCGCCAAAGCGACAGTCGCATCGTCGTTCTGGACAACGATCGCTGGCTAAGCCCGCTGGGCGATGAGCTGCAGACGGCGCTGTCCCTCAGCATGATGCAGCAGCTTAACACTGTGGATGTGGCGGGGCTGGCGCGGGATAACAGCAAACCTGTGGTACGGGTTCTGCTGCAGGTTCGGCGTTTTGATAGCTGGCCCGGCAAGGCCGTCAGCCTGGATGCTGGCTGGAGCCTATCCACGCAGCGAGGGGACGAAAATCGCCGGCTGGTGTGCAAAAGCCACCTGTCGCAAACTCTCTCCGGCGATCCGGCGCAGATGTTTGCTGCCTGGCAGCGCGTGGTTGAGCGCCTGGCGAGCCAGATAGGACAGACCGCGACGGACTGGGTGGCGACGGGCGCGGCCGCTTGTCGCCGCGACTAATCTTTCTTAGCGTAACTTTCTTAGCGTATAAACAACCGGGTTCGCGGCGGCGAACCCGGTCTTCACATGCCCGCTGGCCGGGCAGGGGCTATTCAGGTTTTTTAAGCGCGCCGTCGAGAAACAGCCGCACGCCATTCCTGACCATCTCACTGACTTTTTCCTGAGTAAAATCGGGCATATTGCGCAAGAAAAACAAGACCTCGGTTTCCGCTTTGATCAGCGATGTAAACTGGATGGCGCGAAGCATTGGCTCCGACGGCGCCAGTTCACCCCGTTCCATCGCCGCCTGCATTTCCTGGGCCAGCGCCTCCATGCTTTGGCGGATGCCGGATTCCAGAAACAGTTTCCCGATATCGGAGTGGCCGGCTTCGCCCAGCACAACGCGATAGATCTGCAGCGCCTGGTTATCGCATGCCACTACCCGCAGCATATCTTCACCAAAGCGGATGAGTTTTTGTTCCAGGGAGAGGTGCTGGTTTTCCGGTTGAGTCAGCCCGCTTGCCGCTTCGGTGAGAAACCTGGCGCTGTAGTTGCGCACAACCGTTTCAAACAACGCCTCTTTTGAAGAGAAGTATTTATAGAGCGTGGCCTTCGAGCCACCGGCACGCCTGGCTACTTCATCCATTGAGGCACGTTCGTAGCCAACCTCCAGAAACACCTCGGCGGCGGCGGCCACGATCCCCTCGCGGCGCGCTTGCGTCAGTACCTTCATGTTGAACCCTTAGCTGGTTAAAAAATGAATAACTATACCGTACGGTATTCACGCATTATGCCACGCTAGCGCGCTGAATGCCTTGACCGGGATCGCTCTCTGCGGGCAGCGCCGTCACGTCGCCGGCGGCATTTGCTGCCCGATATTGCTTTAAACCATCGTGGCCGGGAATTTCGCGGCCGGTTGAGCTCAACGGACATGTTTCCCGTGGTCATTACCGGGTGAGAAGGTATTGATTGGTGCTATAATTGCCGTCACTTGTTGGTGGTACGACAGGGAGTTAGCCATCTTGTCCAGTCAAAAATATATCAGCGCAATCGTGCTGATCGTGGTTTGCACTACGGCTCTTTTTACCGCGTTGGCCGTTCGTGAAGGGCGTGCTTTGCAGAATTATATGGGATATGTTGCCGAAAATGGTAAATCAGCACTTTTCCATGAAGAGTCCATTAACCAGAATATTGCCACCCGGCTTTCGCGGGCATTTTATACCCAGGCATTTTCTGCCCCCTCAAGCGAACGTGAACGGAAAAATGTCTGTCAGTCCCTTGAAACTGAAGGCGACATCCACGGCTTCAATCTGCTGAAAAAGAACAGAAATAACCTGCAAGGTACCCTGCAAACCCGCAATGAATCGTGTGAAGAATGGGCGGGTGATATTAATGCGCTGGCGGTTATTCACTCCGCGGAGAGTGCGGCTATATCGAAGTACAGCTTTTCAAACTATGCCGGTTATACTTTCAGGAATATCAGATACTATATCGATCTTTCTCATAACTATATTTATATTAATCATTTGATTAATACACAGAATTACACTTTTAGTAACTGGTTAGTTGGCGATAATAGCAGCATCAATATTGTGCGCAGCGCGCACACCATTTCTATTGATGACAACGCCCTGAATGACCTGCTTAAAGGTGAAAGCACGCTGTCTCATATCTATCATGATGGATATACCCAAAACAATATTATCAGCATGCTTACCCCGGTGTTTTTGGGGGATAAGGTGAAGGGCATTCTGATCACAGACATCAATATTAACGATCTTGTGGTTTCGTTTAAAACCGTCGATCGCCCGCTGCTGTGGCGCTTCCTCTCGTTGTATGTTACTGATAATGTGACTGGAACGCATATTTTTTTCCATAAACCCTACGTCAAAACTTATGATTTGATCAGTTACGCAGACTCGCTTACCCAGTATTACACCCTCCATGCGAAGCTGGACGCCATCTACGTCATTATCGCTAATTTATGGCTGTTCATGCTTTATATCCTGGGAACCTGGGCGCTATGTCGCTATGCCCGTAAGCAGTTAATCAGGCATGAATCGCTTTCCCGGGATAACGTGACGGATGCGATGACCGGACTGCGTAACAGAAAAATCATGACGCCGGAGTTTGAACAAAAAATCCGCTCCCTCGTTGAGCGAAATATCCCGGTCACGGTTATTGCAATTGACAGCGATGGGCTTAAAAAAATTAATGATACCCAGGGCCATCATATGGGGGATAAAGCGATACAGATGCTGGGGTCAGCGCTGGGGAGCGCCATTCGTAAGAGCGACTACGGAATACGGCTGGGTGGCGATGAATTCTGTCTGATTCTTATTGATTATTCCCTGAGTAAATCCCGCGATGTTATTGCCCGCGCGCAGGAACATTTGCTCACCATCGATCGTGATAGGCTGGTGGCGTTTTCCTGGGGCGCGTATCAACTTCAGTCGGGGGATACGCTGGCGCAGGCGATGCTCAAAGCTGACGATTTACTCTATCAACATAAACGCAGCAAATATGCCGAACGGAAATGAGGATATTAAGAAGGCGTCGCTGACGATAATAACAGCGACGCGGCTCTGTAAAGTGAAAAGTTAATCAGAAGCAGTGGCTCATGCCGATATGCAGTATCAGGTCTTTATTTTCTCGCCACATGAGAAATATCAGCAGCAGGAGGGCCAGAATGAGGCAAGCCGCTACGGTCCTGAATGAACAATTCATACTTTCAGCCCCGTCAGCGCACGCTTTGAAACTTCCCGAATGGGCCAGTTCAGCGCCGCAGCGATAACGCTGAGAACGATACTTACGTACCAGACAATGCTATAGCTTCCGGTGATATCGTAAAGATATCCTCCCAGCCAGCCGCCAAGAAAAGCGCCTGCCTGATGCATCAGGAAGATAATTCCCCCCAGCATTGATAAGTTCCTTACGCCAAACATTGTTGCTACCGTTCCGTTAGTTAACGGTACGGTTGAAAGCCAGAGAAGCCCCATGGCGATACCAAAACAGTAGGCCGACCAGGTTGTAACCGGGAACGAGATAAATAAGGTAATGATTACCGCCCTGACAATGTAGATCAGACTCAGTAGCTTTGTTTTTGAATAGCGGCTGCCAAGCATCCCGGCGAAATAGGTCCCGAAAACATTAAATAAACCGACCAGAGCCAGCGTGGTGGTTCCGGCGATGACCGGGAGATGGTTATCCATAAGATATGAGGGTAGGTGAACACCAATGAAGACGACCTGGAATCCGCAGACGAAGAACCCGAGGGATAAAAGCCAGAATCCGGAGTGTCCCAGAGCTTCCCGTAATGCTTCGCTCATCGTCTGATGCGGTTCAGAATGCGCCGCTTCCTGACGCTGAAACAGCGCCGCGGCGGGCAGCATTAGCATAGCAATCATGCCGAGAGCGATCAGGGCCGATGCCCATCCCAGCCAGTGGATCAGCACCATGCTGCCGGGCAGCATGGCAAACTGCCCAAATGACCCCGCCGCGGCAGTGAGCCCCATTGCCATGCTACGTTTTTCAGCGGGAACGGCGCGGCCAATCGCCCCGAGGATGACAGAAAATGAAGTGCCGGACAGACCAATACCAATCAGTAATCCGGTACTGAGCGAGAGCAGCAGGGGGGTATGCGCAAACCCCATTAGCATCAGTCCCGCAGTATAAAAAATCGCCCCCGTGATGATGGTCCTGCGAGTCCCGAAGCGATCCGCCAGCGCCCCGGCAAACGGCTGCGCAACTCCCCAGATAATATTCTGTATTGCCATCGCAAACGCAAAAACTTCGCGTCCCCAGCCAAACTCAGCGCTCATAGGATGCAGAAAGAGGCCGAATCCATGCCTTATCCCAAGGGAGAGAAAGAGGACCAGCGCCCCGCCAGTAATCAGCCAGACGCTTTTATTCTGCGAAAATGTCATTAAAAACCCTCGAGGTAATTGATAAAACGTCATCAACGACTTTATTTTTCACTTCTGACCGCACCCCGTAACCCGGGATCATTCGTCCGCGTACTGCGCCTCACCGTTGCCGAAGGACCAGTTTTCTTTTTTGACTTCCACCAGACTGATAAAGACATCTTGTTGACGAAGTCCCACCGCGTGGTGGAGTCCGTCTGCAATGGCCCGGTACAGCGCCTTTTTTTGCTGCGTGTTACGCCCTTCGTTCCAGGTTATCTGAATGGCAACGAAGTCATCGGTGCGATTTATGCCGAGGTAGCCCGGATCATAAATCAACCCTGCCGGCTCATATTCACCGATCGCCTGAAAACGGTCATTCTCCGGGACGCCCACGCTCACCAATGCGTCGTAGACCGCGTCAGCCACTTTCTGACGATAGTCGGCGGGTTTCCCTTTACGTAAATCGATGCGAACAAATGGCATAACGTCTCCTCGCGGCTGATTGAAAATACGTGCATATGCTCTTATTTGCAATATCAGCATATGCTGGTAAAATCAGGACGTCAACGTTAATCAGGAAGGGGATGTATGTCTCAGAATGAGGGTATCGGCGCGTCGTCTGGCGTAAGTTGTCACTGCACTACCTTGCGCAAAGCCTCCCGACGTCTGTCGCAATATTACGACAGTATTTTGGCTGAGAGCGGACTCAAGACCACCCAGAGGGCGATTCTGGCCCAGCTGCGGCGAGCTGGCAGCCTGTCGGTCAGCCATCTGGCTGAGGCCCTGGTCATGGATCGGGGAGGACTTGCCCATACGCTCAAACCTCTCCAGCGGGATGGCCTGATAAGCGTCGACGCAGACCCCTCCGATGGGCGCTCGCGTCTGGTGTCGCTGACTCCGGCCGGCAGGGAAAAACTCGGCGAGTCGGATGCCAGCTGGGCGCAGGCGCAGCAGCAGTTTGAACAAAAACTTGGGAAGGCGGAGGCGGCGACGCTGCAGGCCCTGTTGTCCCGTCTTGCGGCAGCCGAATTTGAACAGGACAACATCTAATAATGCAGGCAGTCAGGCTGATTCTCCGTCGATCTTTGTCAGAGCGTGGTTATGTCGGACGTTGCTGAACAGGCGATGCCTGGAGACTGGCTCGATTTTCGTCGTGATGCCGAAACGGGCATTGAAAGCGTTAACGCCCACTTTACGGGTCACGCCTATGATAGCCACGATCATGAAGAGCTACTTCTGGGCGTAACCCTGCAGGGTTCACAGCGCTTCAGCTGCCATCGCACGGTACATACCAGCACGCCGGGCAAGGCCATCCTCATCGAGCCCGGCGCTGTGCATGATGGTTACGCCGCCCAACGCGATGGCTTCACGTATGCCATGCTGTATATTCCGCAACGGTGGGTGTCGGACAGCTTCCGCCAGCGTGGTATGGGGGATATTTCGCTAATACAGGCGGCTTTTCGCCATACCCTCACGGATGACCGCGCGTTAATTGCGTCGATCTCCCGGGCTTTTGATGCGCTACACAACGGCGAGGGGAGGCTTGCGCGGGATGAAAGTCTGGACGGATTGCTGGCTCACCTCACACCCCATGTCGAACTGAAGCCCTCGGAAGAGCTGACCGACTCTCGCATCAAAATGAACCGGGTCAGGGATTATTTGTATGAGCATCTGGCAAGAAATCCCGGACTTGATGAGCTGGCAAAGGTCAGCGGTATCGATCGCTTTCGCTTAAGCCGCCAGTTCAAGGCTGCATTCGGTCAGTCGCCTCATGCCTATCTTGTCAGGCTACGCCTTCGCACCGCGCGCGGGCTGTTGGCCCGAGGATTTGCTCCGTCGCTGGTGGCGTCGCAGACGGGGTTCGCCGACCAAAGTCATTTAGGCCGCTGGTTCAGACGCGCTTACCGCATGTCTCCTGCGGCATTCCAGAGCCACTGCTCAAACGTTCTATACTGATATTCCGCCGTCATGTGAACATGCCTGCTTCGTAGTTAAAGACGGGAATATTTGAATGACGTTTGACACCAAAATTGCATTTATCGTGAGAGATGACTTACCTGACTGGCAGCGCCTGAATGTTGTGGCATTTCTGGCTACGGGGATTGCTTCTGCGGCTCCGGAAATTATGGGTAAACCTTACGTCGATTCGCTAGGCCGGCATTATGGCAACATGTCCGGCCAGCCCATGCTGATTTTTGAGGCGGACCTTGAAAAACTGCAGGTGGTTCACCGTAAGGCGCTGGAGCGGGAGGTGACCATCATTCCTTATATTCATGCCATGTTCTCCACCGGGCATGATGAGGCAAATCGCGAAGTATTTATGGCCGCCGATGCGGATAATCTGGACTTCGTCGGTATCGGTATCCGCGGCCATAAAAAAGCGGTGGATAAGGTTATAAAGGGTTTATCCCTGCATAAATAGTTTACCGCTACAGCGGGGCCTGGCAGCGATTCCTTTCCTGAACCTCTGCACTTCGTCAGTCCGAAAGTATCCCGGCCCCGCGTCAACATCGCTTTTCACCTGATTGCTGCCTGACGGGGATGAAACGCGTTGCTTGCTCTCTTTATGGCCGGTGTTTTCCGCATAGTCAGGCGCCGGCGGCGATTCAAACTGGGGAATGTTCCGTTATGGGCGGCTCAATATGAGCTACTGAGCCGATGTAAAGTCAGAAAATATTTTCGAGCAGCGGAGCCTTCATACTGGCATCGAAGGGAATAATTTCCGCTTTAGCTATTTTTAATTTTTGGAATGGGTCCTGGCTGAGACGTTCTTCCAGAGATTCGAGGCTGTCAGATTTTGCCAGTATGACGCCGCCATTACGGGGAATTCTTCTTCCTGATGCCAGAAACACGCCATCGGAGTAGCCTTGTTTAAGCCACTCAACGTGAGCAGGTATTTGAGAATCAACTTCTTCGAGTGGTTTTATATAAGTTAAAACAACTACATAAATGATGCTCATTTTAAAGTCCTTATGGAAAGAAAGCCTTAAAATGCTACCACCGCAGGAAGTAAAGCTGAAGCAGTAAGATAAGCGCCCGGCATATTAGCGTCGCAGACGGGATGGCGACAGCGACGCTATTATGGCGGTGGAAAATTACCGGTATAAGGACATATGGGGGGCTATAAAACCGACCTTAATTACTTCTGCAGGATCTGCCCAACGTCGATACGATTTCCATCCGGATCGGCGAAAACAAATGCCCGAATACCATAATCTTTATCCTCCAGGCCTTTAATAATCCTCGCGCCAATTTCCTGACAGCGGGCGTATAAGGCGTTGGCATCATCCACCAGCAGGTGCGCGCCAGGCCAGGAGGGTGCTTTGTGCTGCGGCTGGAGGGTTAAATGGAGTTCAGCCTCTTCACGCTTTATGATCATAAAACCCACCGGATCTCCGTTTTCAAAAACAGCGCTGAAGTTCAGCCCGTTGATATAGAACTCTTTGGCGATGGCGATATTTTTAACCGGTAGCACGGCCGCGATACGACCAAATCTGACAAGATCCTGCACGATCAACCTCGAGATTGTTAATCAATGAATCGCTTAGCGGCGGGCGGTGCCGGGTGATTGATGAAGATATAATATTTTTTCCCGGGGTGACATTGAAACTTTTGCGGCGCTAGGCCATCCAGTCGCCGATAAGCTCCCCGTACAGCCGCTCGGCCTCCTCCAGCCGGCTGAGCAGGCAGTACTCGTCGGTCTGGTGGGCCATTGACGGCTCGCCGGGGCCGAGAATAATGCACGGCGGATTACCCAGCGCGGGCAGCAGCAGGGAGGCGTCGGTAAAGTAGGGCACCACCCGCGGCTCCAGCGGTCCGTCGTGCAGCGGCTGGCAGCGTTGATAAACCTGGGCTATCCACGCGTGCCGCGCTTCGCTCAGCACCGCGGGCAGATCGACCAGGGTAGTGAGCGTCACGCTCTCGCCAAGCAGCGCGCTCAGCCGCTGTCGAATGACGGCGTGCTGTAAATTGGGGGCGCTGCGGATATCGACATCAAAGCACGCGCGGTCCGGCACGGAGTTAATATTGAGCCCGCCCTCAATGCGCCCGACGTTGAGCGTGGGCTGCTTCATCAGCGGATGCGGCGCGCCGGGCGAAAAATGGCGAATCTTACCCAGCGCATCCGCCGCCAGATAGATGGCGTTAATCCCCAGCTCCGGCATCGCGCCGTGGGCGGTTTTGCCCCGGGTTTCCGCGCGCAGCCACAGCGCCCCTTTGTGCCCGATAACCGGGTAATTGGCGGTAGGCTCACCGACGATCAGCGCGCCAATCTCCGGCAGCGTGCCGGAGGCGATCAGCGCCCGCGCGCCGTCGCAGCCGGTTTCTTCCCCGCCGGTGATCAGCAGCACCGCGCCGCGACCTTTGAGGATCGCCTCTCGCCGCTGGACGCAGGCGACGGCAAACGCCGCCACCGCCGCTTTCATATCGCTGGATCCTCGCCCGTAAAGCCGGCCGTTCTCAACCTGCGAGCCGAAGGGATCGAAGCGCCACCGCGCATTGCCGAGCGGCACGGTATCGAGATGGCCGGTAAAGGCCAGCGGTTTACCCGCCGTCGCCCCCGGCAGCCGGGCAATCAGGTTGCAGCGCCCTTCGCCGAACGACGACAGCGCAACCTCGAAGCCGCTATCGCGCAGCCAGTCGGCAAAAAAGCGCATGCAGTCGGCTTCGTTTCCCGGCGGGTTGATGGTGTTAAAGCCCAGCAGCCGCCGGGCCAGTTCGAGGGTGGTGGTTGCCATCAGCCGCGTTCCGTCAGCCAGTCGAGGCAGTTAATCCACAGCTGGCGATAGCCGGGCCATTGCGCAAACTCCTCGGGCAGCCAGTGGGCGGACATATCGCTGGTCCACACCAGCGAACGCCCCTGCTGATATTCGCGCACCGCCAGCAGCGGATGCCCGGTCCCGGCCACCGTCGCCAGCAGCCTGCCTTCCGGGTGCATTTCCACCTCGTTATAGCCCAGCAGCCACGGCCACTCGCCGGGAATATCGTTAAACAGGGCGTGGGATTCGGTGACTTCGGCGTAGCAGCCTTCCGGGGTTTCAATACGATCGTCCCACGCCAGGCAGCGTACCGGCAGAACCTTCTCCACAGCGGTATGGCGGTAGCGGGCGCCGCCGTTGATCCCCTGGAAGCTGTAGTAGCCGCCGATCATCATCAGCGAGCCGCCGGCGGCAACGTAGTCATGCAGCAGCGTCAGGCGGTTGGCGGTGCGGCGGCTTTTCAGCCAGGTGTCGGGGTGCAGCAGCAGCGTGTTGGCGCCAATGTCCGAGAGGATAATCGCATCCCACTCCTGCAGCCCTTCCAGGCTCAGCGGGAACTCGGTGGCCGCCGCGTGGGCCGGCATATAGGTGACGGCATAGCTGCTGTCGGCCAGCGCGGCCAGGAAATCCGTCGCGCCGGTGTGCCAGGTGGCGGTAGCAAACTGATCGAAGCCTTTAACGTGCGTTGAGGTGCTGGTCCAGGATTCACCGACCAGTAAAACTTTCTTCTTCATTATAACTTTCCTTTTTATCCGCCAAATACCCGCTGGGGATTACCAATCATCAGGGTTTCAAGCTGTTCGCCGCTGACGCCGTGGCGGCGCAGGCGGGGAACGAAATGCTTGAGTATGTAGCCGTAACCGTGGCCGCCGTAGCGGGTGAGCATGGTCTTCAGGAAGACGTCCTGCGACAGCAAAATCTGCTGGATATAGCCGTCGTCAATCAGCTCCCGGATGGCGCGGGCGTTCTCCTCGTCGGAGGGCGACTGCGCCGACTCATCGGCGTAGTAGTAGCTCATACCGATCATGTCGTATTCGAGGAACGCTCCGCGCTGCGCCAGCTCGCGCTGATAGCGCTTGTCGGCAAAGCTTGGGTTCATATGGCACAGCACCGTATGGCGCAGATCGGCCCCTTCCTGTTCGAGAATATCCAGCACCCGATGGCCCAGACGCTCCCAGCCCGGCAGGTGGACCTCGATCGGCACGCCGGTCGCGGCGCTGGCCCGGCCAGCCGCGCGCAGGGACTTCTCTTCATCCGCGGTGAAGCGGCTGGAGACGCCGATCTCGCCGATCAGCCCGGCGACAATCTCCGGCTTCTCCTCCGCGCCGCCGACGTCGTAGATCAGCCGCTCGGTCAGCCGTTCGACGCTGCTGCTCTTCACCCACTCGGGATGCGACGGCTCGAGATAGAAGCCGGTGCCCATAATAATGTTCAGCCCGGTCAGACGCGCGATGCGCGCCAGCGCCTGCGGATCGCGGCCGATGCCGATATTGGTCGGGTCGACCACCGTTTCCCCGCCCAGGGCACGATATTTGGTCAGCTCTTCGATCGCCACGTCGACGTCAAACAGCTGGCAGTTATCGCGGCTGATCAGCGGATTCAGCGACAGCTCGCCGAGGTTTTCCATCTTCACCGGCATTTCGGCAAGATGGCGATCGCTGCAGCAGCAGGGCGGTACCCACTTGCCGGAGGCATCCAGCAGGATATGCTCATGCATCAGCGTGACGCCCATCTCGCTGACCGGCAGCGGGCCGAGCACCGTCATTACGTAGCCGCTGCTGACGCCGACCGGCAGCGGAGTAGGGTGGCGAAAAATTGATCCTTTCATGAGCTATCCTTTCGCCGCAGATCGCGTGGGGTTAAGAATGCGGGTGTTGAGCCAGATAGCCAGCAGGATAATGGTGCCGGTGGCTATCTGGGTGTAGAACGGCGAGATATGCGACAGGATCAGCCCGTTCTGGATAACCGCAATCGACAGCGCGCCGAGCAGCGTGCCGATAATGGTGCCGAAGCCGCCGAACAGGCTGGTGCTGCCGAGGACCACGGCGGCAATCACCTGCAGCTCGAAGCCTTCCCCCTGGTTGGACGAGCCGCTGCCGAGGCGCGCGGTAATGATCATGCCGGCCAGCGCGGCGGCCATTCCGCTGATGATATACACCCGCATGGTCACCGCTTTGGTGTTAATCCCGCTGCGTCGTGCGCCCTCGGCGTTGGCGCCGATAGCCGTGACGTAGCGGCCAAAGCGCATATGATTCAGCACGATATGGCCGATAACCAGGATCATGATGCCGATCAGCGCCGGCATCGGGATACCCACAACCCACGCGCGCCCGATAAAGGTAAACAGGCTGTCGGCGGGAACCGGAATCGAATAGCCCTGGGTCACCAGCAGCGCGATGCCGCGGACCACGGCGAGGGTGGCGAGGGTGACGATAAACGCCGGAATGCCTTCATAGGCTATAAAGAAGCCGTTGATGGCGCCGACTAATCCGCCGAGCAGCAGACCGCCGAGCAGCACCACCGGCCACGGCAAACCCCAGCTGTTGAGGGCGATGGCGGAGAGCGCGCCCACCAGCGCGAGGGTGGAGCCCACCGACAGGTCGATGCCGCCGGTGGTAATCACCAGGGTCATCGCGGTCGCCACGATCAGCAGCGGGGCGCTCTGGCGAATGATATTCAGCCAGTTGGTTCCGGTAAGGAAGTTGCTGGTAATGAGTGAAAACACCACGCAGCAGAAGACGAAAAACAGCGCGATGCTGACCACGCCAGAGTGGTTATGCAGCAGGCGGCGCGGCAGCGAATGCTGGATCATGCGGGAGCTGCTTAAGTTCATGATACTCATCCTGTTACCTCAGTGTGCTGCCGCTGAGCGAGCGGTGAATTTTTCGCCCACGATCAGGTTTACGATATCGCTCAGGCTGGTGTCGGCCACCCGCCGGTCGGCGACGTTGGTGCCTTCATACATCACCATGATCCGATCGCAGACGAGGAAGAGATCCTGCAGACGGTGGGTGATTAGAATGACGCTCACGCCGCGAGCCGAAACGCGACGAATAAGTTCCAGAACCGCTTCCACTTCCGCCACGGCAAGCGCGGCGGTGGGTTCATCCATAATCAGCACCTTGGGGTCAAAGGCCGCCGCGCGGGCGATGGCAATGGCCTGGCGCTGACCGCCGGAGAGGTTGCGGACCAGCAGGCGGGTATCGGGAATGGAAATACCCAGCCCCTTGAGCATCTCCCGCGCGTCGGCGTGCATTTTGGCCTCGTCGAGGAAGGGGATGCCGAGCACCGATTTCATCGGCTCGCGGCCCATAAACAGGTTGCCCGCAACGTCAACGGTGTCGCACAGCGACAGGTCCTGATACACCATCTCGATATGGCAGCGGCGAGAGTCCGCCGGGTTAGTAAACTGGTGCTGTTCGCCGTCGATGCGGATAGTGCCGCTGGTGGGGATCACCGCCCCGGACAGCACTTTGGTCAGGGTTGATTTCCCCGCGCCGTTATCGCCCACCAGGCCCAGCACTTCGCCCGGAGCCAGCTCCAGGTTTACGCCGCGCAGGGAACGTATCGACCCGTAGGTCTTGGTGATATTGATCATTTCTACCCTTGGCGGGATAGTTTGTGGCTGCTGCATCCGATCGCTCCCATCGCTATTGCCGGGAAAATGTTTGCCGTCGTGGGTAAAAGACTCCATCCAACACGGTTTACGCCCTTGTAAACCGGTTTACCTGCGGAGTGGAGCTTTCACAAGCACAGTCAGGTCAAACGCTATTAAGATATTTGTTCGCCAGTAAGAACATTGCAGCATCCGTGCCAGGGCAGAAAAACCACAGCAGCCCCATCACTTAACCCTATGTAACAGAAAGAATTTATTAACGGTTTATAAGTAAACCGGTTTACTAATTATAATAAAGGGATTTTAAGTTGAACGTTTTTTGCGCCAAAATTGGGCGCTTTTGCGCCATTTTGGGACGTGCTTAACAAATTTTGATCGAATCGCGGCCAATCCATTCCACCGGCAGGCGGGTTTCCGCCGGGATATCCTGCTCGTTATTCAGCAGGCGCAGCATGATGCTCACCGCGGTGCGGCCCAGCTCCCGCGCGGGCTGGCGGATGGTGGAGATGCGCGGCTGGGTAAAATCGGCATAGTTAGCGTCATCGAAGCCGACCAGCGACAGCGCCTCCGGCGCCTGTAGCCCGCAGGCGCGCAGCCCGTCGAGCAGGCCAAGCACCAGATAGTCGCTGGCGGCAAAGACGGCGGTGGGGCGCAGCGGCTGGCTGAACAGGCGCTTAAGCGCCTGCTGGCCGAATTCGCGCTGGTAGTCGCCGTACATGACCCACTCGGGGGGCCAGCTGAGGCCGGCCTGCTCCATTGCGGTGCAGAATCCCTGGTAGCGTTCACGCACGCTCATCAGCTTGTCCGGCCCGCCGATGAAGGCGATATGGCGATGCCCGGCGGCGATCAGCTTCTCCGTGGCAATTCGTCCGCCCTGGACGTTATCGGCAAACACCTTCGGCACCGTGCTGCCGGGAACATCCTCATCGAGCAAAACGATGCGCTCGTGACGCTGAATCTCTTTACGCAGCAGGCCGTTGTCGGGGCGGTTGGTGGTGAACAGCAGGCCGTCGACCTGGCAGGTATCCAGCCAGCGAATGAACTGGCACTCTTTTTCCGGGTTGTTGCGGGTGATGCACAGCACCAGGCTGTAGCCGCTGGCCGAAGCGGCCTCCTCGGCGGCGTCGGCCAGTTCGGCGAAGAAGGGGTTGGTGATATCGGGGAGGACCAGACCGAGGGTTTCGCTGCCCCCTTTGCTAAGGCGCCGTGCCAGGCTGTTTCCGCGATAGTCCAGCTCGCGGATCGCCGTTTCAATGCGGTCGATAGTTTCCTGCGGCAGCACGATATTGTTGTTCATATAGCGAGATAAGGTGGCCTTTGACAGTCCCGCCAGCTTTGCCACATCGGATAACAATACGCGTTTTATACTCATTTCCTGCGCCATTTCTGCCAGAGTCGGCTATCTGTAACATAGTTAAGCGCGGTCAATACAGCAATTTTTCCGCCCGCGGCGGCGCTAAATAAATGCTTGACAAAATTTAATCGGCGGAGAATTGTATAGGAAGTTTACCGCATCATCCGGGAAGTCATTCCCAAACCCGCTTAAAACATTCCAGTCGCGCACCGAAACGGACCGGTTGCCGGAATGCATCAAGCTGGTATTAGCCAAACGATCTGCGATCGTGCTGGCCATATACGATATTTGCCCGCCAAAAAATACTCCTTCTGCGTTCGCACCGCGGCGCGGAACTCTGCTGGCTATCAATGATTCCCGACGAGGATACTGATGATGTTATTTAACACCGGAAAACTGCGTTTTATTGCTGTTGCAACGTCTCTGCTGGCATCGGTTAGCTTTATTTCTTCCGCCAGTGCCGCCAATCCCACCTATGCGTTAGTGCAAATTAATCAGCAGGCGCTGTTTTTTAATCTGATGAATAAAGGCGCGCAGGATGCGGCTAAGGCGAGCGGCAAGGATTTAGTTATTTTCAACTCCAACGATAATCCCGTCGCGCAGAATGATGCGATTGAAAACTATATTCAGCAAGGCGTTAAAGGCATCCTGGTTGCCGCCATCGACGTCAACGGAATTATGCCGGCGGTAAAAGAGGCCGCCGCCGCTAACATTCCGGTAATTGCTATTGATGCGGTATTACCGGCGGGGCCTCAGGCGGCCCAGGTCGGCGTGGATAATATCGAAGGGGGACGCATTATTGGTAAATACTTCGTTGACTACGTGCAGAAAGAGATGGGCGGCCAGGCGCGGCTGGGGATCGTCGGCGCCCTGAACTCGGCGATTCAGAACCAGCGGCAGAAGGGCTTTGAGGAGACGCTGAAAAGTAACCCGAAAATTACTGTCGCCAACGTCGTTGACGGCCAGAACGTGCAGGATAAAGCGATGACCGCGGCGGAAAACCTGATTACCGGCAACCCGGATCTGACGGCGATTTACGCCACCGGCGAACCCGCGCTGCTCGGCGCTATTGCCGCGGTGGAGAACCAGGGGCGGCAGAAGGATATTAAGGTCTTCGGCTGGGATCTGACGGCGAAGGCGATTTCGGGCATCGACGGCGGCTACGTTACCGCCGTGCTGCAGCAGGATCCTGAGCAGATGGGGGCCCAGGCGCTGAAGGCGCTGAACACGATTACGTCGGGTAAAACCGTGCCGAAAACCATTCTGGTTCCGGCTACGGTGGTGACCAAAGCGAACGTTGATAGCTACCGTTCGCTGTTTAAGTAATCTTCAGGCATCGCCCGTCGCTAACAGGGCGGCGAGCTCGCGGCCGTCGGGAAAGGCGCTGAACGTACCCCGACGGCTCACGGTGATGGCGGCCGCGCGGCTGGCATGAGCCAGCGCCAGAGCGTCGGGCGCGACGCCACGCCGCAGCGCGGATGCCAGCATAACGGCGAGAAAGGTGTCGCCCGCGCCGGTGGTATCAAGCGCCTCGGCGGCGGCAGCGGGAGAGAATCGACGCTGGCCATCGCGAACCAGCCAGGCGCCGGCGGCGCCCTGGGTAATGACGAGGGTGGGTACGCCGTAGGGCTGTAGCTGCTCCGCTTCCGACTCATTCACTACCGCGATATCGATAAGCGGCCACAGGAGGGAGAAATCAGGATTGACCGGCGAAGGGTTAAATACCGTGGTCATCCCGCGCGCTTTGGCGAACTGGAACAGGGCCCGCGTTTTGTCCAGCGAGAAGTTACCCTGCTGCAGCACAATATCGCCCGCAGCGCCCTCTGCCAGATGCGGCAGAATATCATCGAGGCTAAAGGTATCGGCGGCGGCGGTGGTGGTAATAATAGCATTATCGCCATCGGCGCTATTTAAGATAATCGAGGTGTCGCTATGTTGGTTGAAATTTTCGACGGGTAGCAGCGTCAATGGTTCATTTATTAGCTGCTGGCGTATCCAGGCTCCGTTGCTGTCATTTCCCGTGGCCGCAATTAAGCGCGTATCTATGCCGCAGCGGGATAATATAATCGCCTGATTCGCGCCTTTTCCGCCGAGATCCTGCGAAACTTTAATGCCATGAATCGATGTGCCTTTTTTTGGTATATCCGAAATAGACCAGGTTTCATCTACGGTAATATTACCGATAACGTAAACACGCATAGTGTTCCCTTAACAGGATGGATAACATGACTTCTATATCAGCAGAAAAACCTAACGCAATACAAGATATTTTTTCACGTCGCAAAGCTGTCATCGGTGTTATTCACTGTGATCCCTTTCCTGGTACGCCTAAATATCGTGGTAAATCAGTTAATGGTATTATTGAACGTGCGCTTCGGGACGCTGAAAATTATATTGCGGGCGGCGTTCACGGCCTGATTGTTGAAAACCACGGCGATATTCCCTTTGCCAAACCGGAGGATATTGGCCCTGAAACATCGGCGCTGATGGCGGTCATTACCGAGAAAGTTCGCGAGCGTTTCGGCGTGCCGCTGGGGATTAACGTGCTGGCCAACGCCGCGATTCCCGCGCTGGCTACCGCGCTGGCCGGCGGGGCTGATTTCGTCCGCGTAAACCAGTGGGCCAACGCCTATATCGCCAACGAGGGGTTTATTGAAGGGGCGGCGGCGAAGGCGCTGCGCTATCGCAGCCAGCTGCGCGCGGAGCATATTCGCGTCTTTGCCGACAGCCACGTTAAGCACGGCAGCCACGCCATCGTCGCCGACCGTTCGATTCAGGAGCTGACCCGCGACGTGGACTTCTTCGAGGCCGACGCGGTGATCGCCACCGGCCAGCGCACCGGCGATAGCGCCACCATGGAGGAGATCGATGAGATCCGCGCCGCCACCGAGCTGCCGCTGCTGGTGGGCTCCGGCGTGACGCCGGCCAACGTCTGCCAGATCCTCGGGCGCACGCAGGGGGTGATCGTCGCCAGCACCATGAAGGTGGACGGCGTCTGGTGGAACGATGTCGATCTGGCGCGGGTGAAGCACTTTATGTCGGTTGCTCAGGCCGCGCTGGAGGAGGCGTAATGGAGGACTTTAGCGAGCGCCTGCTGCGTGAACATCAGCAGGTCTGGCAGGCGATGCAGCAGCACCGCTTTGTGGTCGATATCGAGCAGGACCGCCTGCCGGAGACGGTTTTTAACCGCTATCTGGTCTTTGAGGGCAACTTTGTCGCCACGGCGATTGCCATTTTTGCCCTCGGCGTCAGCAAGGCGCCGGATATTCGCCAGCAGCGCTGGCTGATCGGCGTCCTCAACGCGCTGGTGGACACCCAGATCGCCTGGTTTGAACAGGTGCTGGCCGAGCGCCGGGTTAATCCTGTCGACTATCCGGACGACCGCCCCGGGGTGCGCCGTTTTCGCGACGGCATGCTGCGTATCGCTCAAGAGGGGAGCTATGAACAGATTATTACCCTGATGTTCGGCGCGGAGTGGATGTACTACTGCTGGTGCCGGCGGGTGAGCGAGTGCTCCCAGAGCGACGCGGATCTGCGGCGCTGGGTCGAGATGCATGCGGAGGAGGAGTTCTACCGCCAGGCCTGCTGGCTGAAGGCGGAGCTGGACCGCTGCGCAATGGCGCTAAATGAAAGCGAAAAGCAGGCGCTGTCGGCGCTGTACGGCGAGGTGCTGCAGTGGGAGATCGATTTCCATACCGCGGCGTATGAGGCGTAGCCGCAGCGATAAACAGGGGCGACCTGAAAAGGCGCCCCGTCACTTTAACGACGCAGGGGCCCGGCAACCTGCCGCCCTGCAGCATATCTCCTCATCGCGCAGGCGGCGCTCTTTTATCTTATTCAGCACAATCCACGCCGATAATTTTTCATTCCTGTTTTAAGATAATCACTTCCGCTCATTTTCACTCCAACTACAGGTGTCACCGAGTGCTTCAGCGTATTGACCGAAAAACAGAGCGGCTACGGCAGCAGACTGCCGGGGTCCGGAAGGATATTGCGACCCTGATTCAGCGCCATACCGCCGGCCAGCCGGGCATTTTTACGCCTTTTCCCGGCGTGATGATGGCGGAGCTGCATGAGCCGATGCCGCCGATGGCGCATGTTTATGAGCCCAGCCTGTCGCTGGTGATTCAGGGGGAAAAGAACGTGACCGTGGGGGAGACGGTTTATACCTATAACGAATCCTATTTTTTCCTCACGGCGATAAATTTACCCACCGTCTCTGAAGTCCCCGCCGTCAGCGCGGACGCGCCGTTTCTCTCGCTGCTGATCGGGTTGGATTTAGGGCTGGCGCGGGAGGTGATAGCCGATATGGAACTCCGCGGCGGGCGCGTGAGCCAGCCGAGCGCCGGGATGGCCCTGGGAGAGGCGAACGCTCGTCTGCTCGATGCCGTGCGGCGTTACCTGGCCAATGCGGAACTGCCGGAGCATGAGCGGCAATATATAAATGACTTAACCCTTCGCGAAATCTTCTACCTGATACTGATTGGGGATGCCGGCAGCGTGTTCCGCGAGACGGTCGTGGCGGGCACCAGCGGCCAGCGCGTCTCCGTGGCGATCGGCTGGCTGCGCGACAACTATCTGCAGCCGCTGAAGGTCGAAGAGCTGGCGCGGATGGCCGGCATGGGCGTTTCGACGCTTCACCATCATTTTCGCCGGATGACCTCTTTGAGCCCGCTGCAGTATCAAAAGCGGCTGCGGCTGCACGAAGCGCGCCGCCTGCTGGTTGCCGAGGAGGGCGATGCTGCCAGCGTGGCAATCCGCGTTGGGTATGAGAGCGTGACGCAGTTTCACCGCGAGTATAAGCGGATGTTTGGCGTGACGCCGATCCAGGACAAAGAACAGCTGCTGAAAGGGGCCGGCTACCCGGCCTTTGGTGTGAAATAAAATCAGCCGGGGTGACCGGCTGATGCGTATTCAGGCGGCGGTGAGCGACGCCATATCAATCACAAAACGATACTTCACGTCGCCCCGCTCCATGCGTTCGAACGCCTCATTGATTTGCTGCATGCTGATGGTTTCGCAGTCGGGATAGATGCCTTTGCGCGCGCAAAAATCCAGCATCTCCTGCGTTTGCGCAATCCCGCCGGACGGCGATCCGGTAATGCGTCGACGCCCCATAATCAGCGGTAGCGTGCTGAACCCTTCCATATCCCCCAGCGCGCCAACGATGACCAGCGCGCCTTCGACATCCAGCAGCTGCACGTAGGGCGAGACGTCGTGCCGCGTCGGGATCGTATCGATAATGACGTCAAACGAAGAGGCAGCCTCGCGCATGGCCTCATCCGAGGTGGAGAGCAATACGTGTTCTGCACCGAGCTGATGCGCCTCTTCGGCCTTGGCGGCGCTGCGGGTGATCACCGTCACCTCCGCTCCCAGTCCAGCCGCCATCCGTACCGCGAGGTGGCCTAAACCGCCGATCCCCACCACGCCAACGCGCGAACCGGGTCCGACATGCCAGGTTCTAAGAGGCGAATAGACGGTAATACCGGCGCACAGCAGCGGTGCGGCCAGCGACGGATCGAGGCCCTGCGGCAGGTTGAGGACAAACTCTTCGCGTACCACGATCTGTTTTGAGTACCCGCCGTAGGTGATATCACCCGTCTGGCGGTCGCGGCCGTTGTAGGTGACGGTGGGGAACTCACGGCACATCTGCTCTTCATGACGGCGGCACTGATCGCACTCCTGACAGCTGTCAACGATCGTGCCTACCGCGACCATCTGGCCGATGGCGTAGCGTTTCGCGTTGGCACCGACGTCAATCACCCGACCGACGATCTCATGGCCGGGGACCAGCGGGTAAACGGTGGGTCCCCACTCCTGCCAGTCGTTGCGTGCCTGATGAAGATCGCTGTGGCACACGCCGGAGTAGAGGATTTCAATTGCCACGTCGTTATCGCGCAGGGCGCGGCGTTCGAAGGCGAAAGGGGCTAAGGGCGAATCGGCGCTCAATGCGGCATAACCATAAGTTTTCATTGTTGCTCCAGCTTGTTTGCGGGTAAGAAAGCCACACTGTAGCGGGGAGAGAATGGTAGAGGTGAGCCCGATCCTGCCTGAAAGTTGCCTGTTTCTCTGGCAGGCAGCAGCGAGAGGCGCCAGGGGCCGCCGCGACGGCACATCAGGCTCAGGGATGGCGCCCCCGGGAAGGGTTCCCGCCCGGGTGCCGGTTGGCATTGCCCCAACGCGCCTCGCTTAGCCTGGCTGAAAAATGCTTTCGCAGGCCAGGGCGATGGACAGTAAAGCGCGCTCGTCCCGCGTCTTCGCCAGCAGCTCCATTCCAACCGGTAACCCGTTCTGCACCAGCCCGCACGGCAGGGTGATGGCGGGCAGGCCGCTGATAGCCGCCAGCTCCGGCGCACAGCCCGGAGGCATTTTTTCAAGGCTTATCGGCTGACGGCTGACGGTGGGATAGACAAAGGCGTCGATCGCGTTGTGCTCTGCGGCCTGGCCCAGGGTCTGGTACAGGCGGCGCTGAAAGCGGCGGCCGCTCAGCCACTGCGGCGTTTTCAGGCCGTTCGACGTGAGCATTTGCTCCAGCAGCGGCCGAAACTCGGGGAGATATTCGCCGGAGTCGATAATCGCCCGCAGGCTGGCGGGCGCGCCCGGCTGATGCGCCAGCCAGCCGTTGATAGCCACCTGAAATTCACAAAGGCTAAGGCAGGGCCGGGAGTGCACCTCCGTGAGAACGGGCAGCTCCACCTCGACAAGCGTCGCACCGGCCAGCCGAAGCGCCTCCAGCGCGTGATGCCAGACCGTTAGCTGGGCGGGGTCTGCGCCCTCCAGCGCGCTAATCACCCCTAAGCGGAGCGATTTCAGCGATGCGGCCGGCGGCTCAACGGGCCGCTCGCCGTGCATAATGGCGTGTAAAAGGGCGGCATCGCGCACGCCGTGGACCATCGGGCCGACGGTGTCCTTGCTGACGGAGAGCGGAGCAACGCCTTCAAGCATCTGGCGGCGAAAGGCGGGGCGCAGCCCCACGAGTCCGTTATAGCTACAGGGAATGCGAATCGAACCGCCGGTATCCGTTCCCAGGGCGCCGTCCGCCATACCGACGGCTACGGCGGCCGCGCTGCCGCCGCTCGAGCCGCCGGCGGTCACCGTGGGACGCTGCGGGTTACGCACGTCGCCAGCCAGGGAGCTGCGGGAGCGAACGTCAAAAGCAAACTCGGACATATTCGCCCTGGCGAGAATAATCGCTCCGGCGGCCTTCAGGCGGCGGATGACCCGCGCGTCGGATGTCGCCCGTAGCGATGCCAGCCCCCGGCACCCGAGGGTTATCGGCAGGGAGGCGCAGGCGATATTGTCCTTCACGATCAGCGGTACGCCGTGCAGCGGCCCGGCGAGGCCGCCTTCGCGCCGGAGCCGCTGGCAGCGTTCGGCCTCGGCGATGGCATCCGCGTTCACGCCAATAATGGCGTTGAGGTGATGATGGTCGGCGATCAGCTGGAGCCTGCGGGCTATCTCTTCGCGACAGTCCGGAGGTGGGATAAGACGCATTGCGCGCATAGCGTAGGTTCCTGAAGACGGTAATGCGGCAGGCCGCGCGGCCTGCCGGTGCTCGCAGCCTAATCTCGCAGGCCGGCGGTAATGGCGTCAATCTCCTGCGGATGCAGGCGGATCTCCGCCGCCCGGCGGTGTCCCTGCATTCCCTCGGTGCGGCTTTGGCGAATGGCCGGTTCCGCGATGGCCGCAATGCCGGGCTCGTCGATCCACTGATGGGTGCAGATTTTGACGTAGGCGCCCACCCACAGCCCGCCGGTGTAGCGTGCCGCCGCCATGGTCGGCAGCGTATGGTTGGTTCCGCAGCACTTATCCGAAAAGACGACGCTGGCATTTTGGCCGATAAACAGCGAGCCGTAGTGGCGGATCTTTGCCGCGGTGGCGTGCGGATCGCGGGTATGAACCTGCAGATGCTCGGTGGCGATATGGTCGGCAAAGGCGATCAGCTGCTCTTCCGTCTCGCAGACCACGATTTCGCCCTGACGACGCCAGGCCTCTCCCGCCGTGGCGGCGGTAGGCAGGTTGCCCAGCTGGCGCTCAACCTCGGCAAGGGTGCGTTTCGCGATATCTTCGCTGGTGGTCGCCAGCCCGACGCGGGTATGGACGTCGTGCTCCGCCTGGGCCAGCAGGTCAGCGGCGAGAATGCGCGGATCGGAGCTCTCATCGGCCACGGTGAAGATTTCGCTCGGCCCGGCAAGGGCATCAATCCCCACTTTACCGAACGCCTGGCGCTTGGCCTCATTAACGTAGGCGTTGCCGGGGCCGACGATCTTATCCACCGCCGGAATGCTCTCGCTGCCCCACGCCATCGCCGCAATCGCCTGCGCGCCGCCCACCTTAAAGATGCGGTGGGCCCCGGCCAGATGGCAGACGGCTATCATCGCCGGATGCGCGCCCGGCGGCAGGCAGGCAATAATCTGCTCGCAGCCCGCAACGGTGGCGGGCACAATCGACATCACCGGCGCGGAGAGAATAGGGTAGCGCCCGCCGGGGACGTAGCAGCCCACGCTCTGTAGCGGGATGATGCGATGCCCAAGATGTACCCCCGGCAGCGTTTCCACCTCCAGCGGCAGCATCGTGGCAAACTGGGCCTGCGCAAAGCGGCGCACCTGGGCGATGGCAAATTCGCTGTCGCGACGGGTCTGCGGGTCCATGTCGGCCAGCGCCAGCGCTATCTCGTCGGCGGTGACTTCAAACTGCTGCGGCACCAGCTTATCAAACTGGCGGGAGTAGTCCCTGAGCGCCTCGTCCCCGTCCTGCCTGACGCGTGCGATAATGGCGCTGACGGTTTCGGTCAGCGTGCGGTCCGCCTTCTCATCCTGCCCCTGAGGACGTTTAATCCACGTAACCCGATCGGCAATCGACTGTGCAGGCATCATGCGTTCTCCATCTGACCAAGTTTGATTTGCGCCAGCAGCGCCAGGTGATCGTAAACCACCCACTCATCGACAATTCTGCCGTTCACGATGTGATAGTGGGACATGCCCATCACGAACAGGCGCTCCCCGGTGGGTTTGCCCAGCTCGCCGTAGCCGAGGTGATGACCTTCCATAATCCAGCGGATCGCCACCTTCACGCCGCCCTCATCGCACGGGTTGGAGCAGATGTGCTGCGGAAGCCACGCGCCGTCCGGGATCATGCCAATCAGCGCCAGGGTCTGGTGGGTCACGGACGCCACGCCGTACAGCTCTTTCATCAGCGGACCGTGCCACTGGACGTTAGGGGCGTACACCTCTTTGATCTTGCCCAGCATCCGACGGTTATAAATTTCGTGCATCCAGCGCAGGCACTGCTCTTCGGTATCGGTATGGGCGATGGAGGTATCGCACTCTATCTCCGGCGGATACTGGCCCAGCAGGCGGCCGTTCTCACCGATATCGGTCACGCGGAAGCCCTTATCAAACTGCTCTTTCGCCATGTTGCCGGCGATTTCATCGGTATTCAGCCCCAGCTGCTTCATCAGCGACATGTTGTCGCTGACTACCCACTCGCGGTAGATCTTGTTCTCGTGGATCATGCAGTCGGCAACGGTGCGGGTGACAAACGTGCGGTTGGTGGGCTGGCCGAGATGGCTGAACTGGGTATGTCGGCCGCTGCCGGTGACCAGATGCGAGGTATAGAAACCGTCAACGTCATTCCCGTTCCAGATAACCTGGGTGGCCATGCCCCGACGCTCGGGGAAGGCCACCAGCCGTTTCAGGGTATCCTGCACCACCTCCTCGCGGTTATACAGCGTCCCCAGCGCGTTATAAAGCACGCAGTTGTGGGTGTAGTGGGTATAAATTAGGCCGACGTCGCGCTCATCCCATATTTTATGGGTACAGCGCACGATATAGTCGACAATATCCGTATAGCACTCATCGAAGCCTTTTAACGACTGCGCGCGCGGGCGTTTTTCCGGAACCAGATCGATAAAGTCGCGGCGTTCAACCTGTAATACCGGCTCGTCACGCTGAATTTTACTATTATTTTTTTCGGGTACTGCTGGAGCTTTATTTGTTACTTCTGTTGAAGACATAGGACCTCCTGCATAGATGTTCAGAGTTATTCAGACAATAAGCGACCTGCACCCTATAAATGGGCGATGTTATTACCGCAATTAATATTGCGGCAGATAAACTATGATAAATATTTGCTAGTTAACGATTTGCGACCATATTGATAATTCATCGATACCGAGATATTCGCGAATAATTAAACCATCGCGTAATTCCAGCTGGCTGATGCCGGCAATAGAAATAGGTTTGCGCGTCGGCGCGCCAAATTTGCCGTAGCCGTCGTGCCAGGTTAATAGCGACCAGCGCAGCGAGATGCGCACCGGCTCATGGGCATCTTTACGCACGGTCAGATGATGCAGCTGGGTTTCGCTATCGGCGAACGAAGCGCGGTAGCCGGAGAGCAGCGCGCTGATTTCCGCCTCTCCGGTGCCCATACAGTGGCCCGGCGCGAAGAGCGTCGCGGCGGGGTGATATAAACCGGGCACCGTCCCGCTGTTGCCGCCGGCCCACATGGTCAGATAGCGCTCAATCACCCCGGCGATGGGGCCATCGACGTCGTCCCCGTCGGGTCCGCCGGCCCAGCGCGCGTCCAGCGCCTCCGCCGGCGTCTTTTCCAGCCCCAGCTGCTGGCGGACGCTGTCCAGGCTGCGGGCAAATTCGCGGACGTCCAGCCCCAGCTGGGCCAGGATCGCCGTGCGGTCCTGCAGCAGCCACTCCTGGCGTATCGCCCCGTCGGCGCAGATGCGGTCCGTCCAGGTGCGTACCCAGACGCTTTTGCCGGTCGGCGCGCCGAAAAAGCCCTCGCCCTGGTGGCGTATTGAGGCCACGGTGCGCTGGGAGGCGTAATACTCGCCGCCCTCGCTTTCCGCGCAGAGAATATCCTCCGTCAGCACGCTGCGCTGCGGGAAGCTATGCATGGCCTCCAGGGTATGGCGCATAAACTGGGAAAGGTCGGTCAGCTGCTTTTCCGGGGTAATAAACACCACCGGCGAAGCGTAGAAATCGGCCAGCTGGCCGATATCCTTCTGCTCCCAGACGACGTGGGTCAGCGTGGTAATAAACTGCTGAATAGAATCAAACTGGGGGCTGAAGCCGCGTAATCTGCTCATTTAAGCTCCTGGGGCTGAAACAGGGATAGACCCTCTTTTTCAATGATGCCGCTGTGCGGACGGCGGGCAGAGTGGCGCACAACCAGCATGCCGGGTACGGTAATCTGCTCGGGCTCGATGGTGCCGCTCTCAATTTGCTTCATCAGCAGCCCAACCGCTGCCTCCACCATCTCCTGTACCGGCTGAGAAGCGGAGGTCAGGGCATACGAGGGCCAGCCGGACGGGCCGGTATCGTCATAGCCAATGACCGACAGGTCCTGAGGGATCTGCAGGCCGAACTCGTAGCGGGCGACATCCATCACCGTTATCGCCATATGGTCGTTGGCGACAAAGATGGCGTCCGGCAGCGGAGGCGTTGAGAAGAGGCTATAGGCGGCACGAATGGTCTGCCTGGTGTCATAGTTGCCGTTCACTACCCGCACGTCGGTGATGCCCTGCTCCTGCAGCGCCGTCAGGTAGCCGCGCTGACGGGCGATATTCACCGACGAGTCGGCAACGCCGCCGACGTAGGCGTAGCGCTGGTGCTCGCCGGCCAGCAGAAACTCGGCGATTTGCCGCGCCGCCGCTTCGTTATTGCTGTTCACGCTCGACGCCATGCCGTTCTCCTGGCTGCGGTTAAACAGCACCACCGGGATCCCTGCTGCCAGGCACTCTTCGGAGAGATCCAGCGACAGCGTGACCGAGGCCAGCACGATGCCGTCGACCCGGTACTGCATAATCTGATCGAAAATCCGGTCGACGTTGCCCTCTCTGTCGCCGACAAACAGCAGCAGGTGGTAGTTGAGGGTATCGAGCTTTTGCGCCAGCGCTTCCAGAACCTGCGGATAGAACTGGTTATCGAAATAGGAGATCACCACGCCGATGATGCGCGACCGGGCGGTATTGAGAGAGCGGGCGATCGCGTTTGGGCGATAGCCAAGCTCCCGGGCAGCCTTCAGCACCTTTTCACGCGTCGCCGGGGAGATGCTCGCCCCTGGCGTAAAGCTGCGCGATACCGCCGACTGCGATACCCCCGCCAGCTGCGCCACCTGTTGCGACGTGACCGCCGCAAAACTCTTACGTTTCATTACCCCGGTTCCTCATCCTGGACTCTCGCCAACGCCGTTAGGCCGCCGTCAGCAGGAGGGTGTTTTTTATACTTACACCATCTTTGCATGCGTATGCAACAGTAAAAATTAAATTTCTCACAATGTTAATTAGGTCACTTTACAAAATTGAAACCTTTTCGTAACTTCAATAATTGAATACGTATTCACGACAATTTCATGCCGTCAACGATACCGGGCAAAGGGAGATTCAGCCAGAGGGAAGAGCCGGTAAATGCCGTTCTTGATTGGTTAAAAACCATTAATTCTCAGAGGTTCAAACCATGTTTCAAGCACTACTTCGCCGACCTGAAGCCCGGCTCTTTTTTATCATTAGCATTCTGTTTTTTATCTGTATTCACAGCATTGACGCTTTTCTGGCGCCGATGATGCTGGAGAGGGGCATTGAACCGCAGGTGATGGGGATAATCATGGGGGCCAGCGGGCTGGCGACGCTGCTGATTCGCTTTCCGCTGGGGATCGTCTCTGACGTGGTGAAAAGTCGGAAAATCTTTATCCAAATCAGCCTGCTGCTGCCTATCTTCACCTGGCCTCTGGCCTGGCTGGAGCCGAATGCGGTGACCCTGTATCTGGCGAAGGCGGCGGACGGCGTAACGGCCGCGACGTGGGTTTTGTATAACATCCTGTTTATCCGCTACTTTGACCGTAAAGAAGCCCCGGCCGCCGTGGCGCTGCTGGCGCTGGCCGGTCCGGTGGGCGTTTTCATTGGCAACTGCATCGGCGGGTTATTAATTCACTATTTTGAGAATAACATCGCGTTTTTACTCTCCTGCGTCTCCGGGCTGCTGGCGCTGATCCTGACCACCCGCATCAGCGACGTGCACGATTCGGTGCGCGCCCCGACGCTGCAGGCCTGTATCGCCGGGGCGCGTAAGCAGCTGTGCGATCGCTCCGTGTGGCTGATTGGTATTTTAGCCACCATCGTTATTCTGGTGCCGTTCGCCACCCGAGATACCCTGACCCCTATTTACGCCGAAAAGCTGGGGGCCAGGGCGGGGATCCTGTCGCTGCTAAGCAATATCCATCTGATCTTCTATGCGCTCGCCATCGCCCTGTGCAGCTCGGTTTTCTATAAGCGCCTGGGGGTGATGAAAACCGCCGTGGCGGGGATTATTCTGCAGATCCTCTCGACGCTCGGTATTCCGTTTACCGACAATATGTACCTCATTTATGCCCTGCAGGCGCTGGCCGGTTTCTCATTCGGTATGGCCTTTGCCGCCTTCATGTCGCTTAGCGTGATTAATACCAACCCGGACGAACAGTCTACCCGGATGGGGCTTTTTCAGACGATTTACTCGCTGGGAATGTTTGTCGGCCCGGTGATTATGGGGCTGATGCTGCAGCATATTAATCTGTCGTCCGGCTATCTGTTAATTGCCGCGCTGTCGGTGGTTGCCGCCATTATTACGCCGCTGTCCGTGCGCTGGGTTAATAACCGGCAGATCGATGCCTCATCTCAGCTATCCGATAGCGCACGGCTGGCCTCCGCCCGCGAACGATAATTTTTCTCAGCGAACTTCTCTATCCTGACCCGGCCGCGGGTTTCAACGGCGGTCGGCAATCAGGCCTGCGATAGCTGCCGCTGCATTGAGGAATGGGGTATTCTTCAGCTATCTATTATCAGGCCGTTGCCGATCGGCGTTTGATTCTCTGCGCACCGTCCCGGTATTAACGTCAGCTGCCGGGCAAAGCGCAGAATGAGGCACGGCGAATAACAGGAAAACGTGATGACCCGTACGCAAAGGCTCCTTGAAATGCTCCAGATCCTGCGGGAGCACCGCTATCCGGTTACCGCATCGACCCTTGCAGAACGTTTGGCGATAAGCGTGCGCACCGTTTACCGGGATATTCAGACGCTCCAGCAGCAGGGGGTCTGCATCGAGGGCAGTTCCGGCATGGGATATATTATTAAGTCGGACTACCATCTGCCGCCGCTGGTTTTTACGGCCCAGGAAATTAACGCCCTGACGCTCGGGCTAAGCTGGGTTTGTCATAATACCGATGCGGATTTTAAAAAGATCGCTAAAAGCACGCTGGCAAAAATACATTCGGTGACGCCTGATAAATTAAAGGAGCACATCGAATATCAGTCATTGCTGACCGGGCCGGGTGAAAGAGATGAGGCTTTTTTTCCTGAACTGCGCCACGCGATTAATCACCGACATAAAGTTCAAATAGCCTATTGCGCTAAAAACGAGCGACTCTCTTCCCGAGTGATATGGCCGGTGGCGCTGGTTTATATGGAGGAGTGCTGGCTGTTAGCCGGATGGTGCGAGCTGCGAAAAGATTTTCGCCATTTCAGAACCGACCGGATAATACAAATCGCGCTGCTTGCCGATAAATATAACGAAAGCAGGATCCGCTTATTGCGAAAATGGAGGGAGCAGGAGGGGCTTCGCCTGGGCGATGAGTACTGACAAAAGCTGTCACTGCCTTTTCATATACTCCTGTAGAGCAAAAAACATCATTCTCTACAGGAGCGAACATGAGCTTTCAACACAAAGTCGCGATAGTGACCGGCAGCACCGCCGGCATCGGTGAGGTGGTCGCGGAGCAATTACACCGCGCGGGCGCGCGGGTGGTCGTGGTTGGCCGAACCCGCGAACAGGCGGAGCGCAAGGCTAAATCGCTGTCAGCGGATGGACGCACCGCGGCGGGTATCGCGTGCGATGTTTCGCAGCCGGAGCAGGTGCGGCGGATGATCGATGAGGTAGTGTCCCGCTTTGGCAGGCTGGATTATGCGGTTAATAACGCGGGTATCACCGGCGAAAGTCATAAAAATATTGCGCAGCAGACGATAGATAACTGGCAGAGGGTGATCGCCACCTCTTTGAGCAGCGTTTTTTACTGTATGAAATATGAAATTCCGCTGCTGCTAAAATCCGGCGGCGGGGCGATCGTTAATTTATCCTCAGTTAATGGCCTGGTCGGTATTCCCGGGCTGGCGCCCTATACGACGGCTAAACACGGCGTTATTGGCCTCACCCAAACCGCCGCGCTGGAGTTTGCGCAGCAGGGCCTGCGGGTCAACGCCGTGGCTCCGGGATACGTCAGCACGCCGCGTATAAATCAACTGCCCGCAGACGTTCAGAGCGCCTTTGCGAATAGCCATCCGCTAAAGAGAATGGCTAAAATGCAGGAGGTGGCGGATTTTATCCTGTTCCTGCTGTCGGAAAAGGCCGGGTTCTGCAGCGGCGGCGTCTATCCCATCGATGGCGGCTACCTGGCGGAGTAAATGTTTGCCTGCACGATATTCTCCGGCCTAAAGGAGGTTAAGGACTAACGATGCTCATTATTTTCAGCGGCTTACCCGGTAGCGGGAAAAGCACGATTGCGCAGGCGCTGGTGAAGCGACTCGGCGCCTTCTATCTGCGGATAGACACCATCGAGCAGGCAATCCGCGAAGCGCATGAACATCCGCGGGAGATGGGGCCTGAGGGCTACTTTGTCGCCTGTTCAGTGGCGAGGGAAAACCTGAAGATGGGGGCGACGGTCGTTGCCGATTCGGTGAACCCCCTGACCCTCACGCGCGATGCTTACCGCGACGTTGCGCTCTCTACGGGGGGCGACTTCTTAGAGATAGAAGTGGTGTGCTCCGACAGGGATGAACATCGCCGGCGAGTCGAAACCCGGACATCAGAGGTCAAGGGATTAATCCTGCCGGAGTGGCATAACGTTACCGGCCTGTACTATGAGTCCTGGAACAGAGAGCGGCTGGTTCTCGACAGCGGAAAACTGTCCGTTGAGCAATGCGTTACGCTGGCGGTTGCCGCGCTTGCTCGGTAAGCTTGCAATCACTTCCCTGAGAAGCGGATAGCCTAAAAAAGGAGCAGGGCGATGATTTCAAAAGAGAACGCTGAGCATTATGTTTGGGGCGATAATTGCGACGGCTGGTATCTGCTCAACCGCCAGGACATGCTCGTCATTCACGAAAAAATGCCGCCGGGCACCAGCGAAAAGCGCCATTATCATTGCCTGTCCAGACAGTTTTTCTTCGTGCTGCAGGGGGTTCTCACCATGGAGCTGGCGGGTAAGAGGCACGAAATCGGCGCTCAGCAGGGGCTGGAAATTCCCCCTGGCTCAGAGCATCAGGCCAGAAATGATAGTGATTCTGCGGTGGAGTTTATCGTTATCTCCCATCCGACGACGCGCGGAGATCGAACCGACCTCGCGCCATCCTGACGATCAATCCCGGGCCGGCGCCGTTAGCGGCGATCGTCCGGGGCATAAAACGGGCCGTCAGCGCTGCTCGGGGTCTCTATAAGCGAAAGGGTCCGCAGCCGACGTTCTCAGCGTCCTCAGCAGCGACTCATACAGGCTCCCGACCGCCAGAGAGTCTTTTGACGCCCGGCTCCGGTATAAGGCCACCGCCATCGGCTCCAGCGGCCCGAGCTGCTGCTCCCTGCCCAAAATTTGCAGGTGCGGCGGGGCGCTGCACTGGGTCAGCACCGCGACCGCCAGCCCGCTCTCCACTGCCGCAATCTGGCCTGAGAGGCTGGAGCTGTTATAAACCACCTTATACCGGCGTCCCTGTAGGGCCAGTGCGTTGATAGCGCTGCGTTTTGCCATGCTCGTACTTTCGTATACCGCCACGGGCAGCGGGTCGCGCCGCCAAACCTCAAACTGTGGAGAACCGACCCACACCATCGGTTCATAGAATAGCAGCGTCCCCTGGCCGGCATTTTCCCGCGAGACCAGCGCAAGGTCTAAATCGCCGCTCTCAACGCGCGGGATCAGCGAAGTCGATTGTTCGCAGCTGAGCTCGATCTCTATCGAGCCAAAGTGAGGGGCAAACCTCTTGAGGGCCGGCGTCAGGTATTTGGCCGCATAGTCGTCCGGCACCCCCAGCCGAATGCGCCCCGTGAGCTCCTCGCCGTGAAAGGCGGCCTGGGTCTCAGCGTGCAAATCAAGCATCCGCCTGGCATAGCCCAGCAGCTTCTGTCCTTCGGGCGTGAGCTGGTTTTGCCGGGGGCCGCGCAGGATAAGCTGGCAGCTGAGAGCCGATTCAAGCTTTTTAAGCTGCATGCTCACCGCCGACTGGGAGCGGTGAACCTCAGGCGCCGCCGCAGAAAGCGACCCCGCATCGACCACGGCGACAAAGCATTTGAGCCAGTCCATCTGGAGATCCGGAAAATGCATGCTGGCTCCATGTATTCGATAAGCAAATAGTATCATCCATTATTATGCGTTTTTATCGATCGCGCAACGCGGGCATAGTGGCTCTCAGTTGAGGTTTGCGCCACTGGAAGAAGACGATGCCCGCGATGACGAAAAACAGCGCCGATTTAGCTTTGCTGAACGGCTCACTTATTGGCTCCGGCTTTCGCGAGCTGATGCCGATTTCATTATTTGTCGCCGTTTTCGGCGCCGCCTTTGGCCTCGCGGCCTCGCAGGAGGGCCTAAGCCATCTTACGGCGACCATGATGAGCCTGCTGGTTTTCGCCGGCTACGCCCAGTTCGCCGCGCTTGGCCTGTGGGGAGAGCCGGTGCCGCTAGTCACGCTTGTGGCGACCGTTTTCGCGATCAATGCCAGGCATCTGCTAATGGGGGCCACGCTGTATCCGTGGCTACGCTATTTATCCCCGGCTAAGCGCTATGGGATCATGGCGGTCGCATCCGATGCGAACTGGGCGATGGCGATACAGGCATTTAGCCGCGACAGGCCGGGGCTGGGCCTGCTCTTTGGCGGCGGTCTGGCGCTGTGGCTTTTTTGGGTTGTCGGTACGGTGGTGGTGCTCTACTTCGGCAGCGCAATCCACGATCCCCAACGCTACGGCCTCGATATGGTGATGGGGTGCTTTCTTCTCTCCATGGTGTTTGAGGGGGAAAGGAGCCCGCGGACGTTCATTATCTGGTGCGTGGCGGCGGGCGCCTCGCTGCTGGCCTATAAATGGCTGCCGCAAAACAGCCACGTGATTGCCGGCGCCATCGCCGGAGGGATCGTGGGCATCGTGCCGGGAGGCAAAAAAAATGAACGTTGAGATGTCGGATGCCGGGGCGGTAATGGTCATCATCGTGATGGCGCTGGTGACGCTCGCCACCCGCTGGGGTGGCGTATACGTGATGTCTTTTGTGCCGCTCAACGGCAAGATAAAAAGATTTATTCAGGCCATGTCCGGTTCCGTGCTTGTCGCCATTATCGCCCCCACGGCAGCGACCGGCGACAGAGGCGCCCAGATGGCGTTGCTGACCACCGCCATCCTGATGCTGGTGCTTAAAAGGCCCCTCATTGCTATCGCCGGTGGGATCCTCGTCGCAGCATTCATCAGACGGTGATTAACGCGCGTCGGCTTGTTGACGGGCGGTGAAAAACGTCAGCACGACGGCGCCGAGCAGCAGCGCGAGACTCATCGCAAAAGCGTACTGCCAGCCGAAATGGTCAAACACAACGCCGCCTGCCGTCGAACCCAGGGCGATAGAGAGCTGGATCGTCGCGACCATCAGCCCGCCTCCGGCCTCGGCATCTTCGGGCAGGGTGCGGGCTATCCATGTCCACCATCCGGTGGGCGCAGCGGTGGCAAACATCCCCCAAAGGCCCAGCAGCAGGGCAACAATCCACAGGCTGTGCCCGGCCACTATTAGCGTCCCGGCGATGGCGGCCATCAGCAGAGGAAGGGCCATCAGCGTCAGGTAAAACCTCGCGTTGAGGAACGCGGAGACGAACAGCGTGCCAACAAAACCCGCCGCCCCGATCGTGAGCAGGATAAGCGACAGGTCGGAGCTATTTACCCGCGTTACCGTCTCCAGAAACGGGCGCACGTAGGTAAATAACGCAAACTGCCCCATAAAGAACAGGCCGCAGGCAGACATGCCCATGGCGACCACCGGGCGGCCGAACAGCCGAAACACGTTTGCGCGCGGCGCGCGGCTTGTGCTGCCCGCCATATTGGGCAGGCTGAAGCACTGCCAGATGAAGGCGACTATCGCCACGGGCACCAGGCACATGAAGGCTCCACGCCATCCGATAGTGGTCCCGAGATAGCTACCCAGCGGCGCGGCCACCACCGTCGCCAGCGCGTTACCGCCGTTAAAAATAGCCAGCGCGCGGGAGACCTGATGCTGCGGCACAAGGCGAATGGCCGTGGCCGCGGACATCGACCAGAATCCGCCGATGGCAATACCAATCAGGGCCCGTCCCGCCATGTAGATCGAAAAGCTGGAGGCGAGGGCGATAACGATCCCCGACAGCGCCATCAGAGCCGTCATCCCCAGCAGGAGGTATTTGCGATTCACGTTGCCGGCAATAGTGGAAAGGGTCAGGCTGGTCAGGACCGCCAGCGCCCCGGAGATGGCAATTCCCTGGCCTGCCAGCCCCTCGGTCACGGCCAAATCTTTGGCAACCGGCGTCAGCAGGCTGACCGGCATAAATTCCGAGGCAATCAGCACGAAAACGCACAGGGTCATGGCAAAAATGCCGCCCCAGCGGGCGTGCTCTTTAGCGCGGGGTGTTACAGGGTTCAGCGTGGACATGGGCTACATCTCTGAATATCGCCCCGGGCTGGCGGTGCTCGCGCCGGAACGGACGCTATTTATGCAATAGCGATCGACATTATGGATAAGGATAAAGTGCGATGTTGTCAGCGGGCTCGATAACATCAGGCTGGAGGCGTCGGAATAAAAGCCGCCGGCCAGCGTCCGGCGGCTTGTTAAAGGTTAGCTTTCGAGGTTTCTATTTTAAGCCGTCTTTGAAGAACTGCCCGAAGCGCGCAAAAGGTATTTTACCGGCGACGTTGTCGTAGAGGTCCACGTGGTTCGCGCCCGGCACAATAACCAGCTCCTTCTGCTTGCTGCCAACGGCTTTAAAAGCATCTTCCGCAAAGTAGCGCGAGTGGGCCTTTTCCCCCGTCACGATAAGCGTTGGGATGGTGATTTCACTGGCGTAGCTCAGCAGCGGCATATTCATAAACGATAAAGGCGTTGTCGCCGTCCATGCGCCGGTGGAATTAACCGAACGCTCGTGGAAACCGCGCGGCATCCGGTAGTAGTCAAAGAACTCTTTCAGCACCGGGTGAGGATCGGCGGGGAGGGTCTCCGGCAGAATACGCTCCGCAGCGCTGGCTTTGCCGTTCTGGTCGACGTAGATGTCGTGACCGGCATGGGCGAAGGTTCCGCTCTGCGCATCCTTCCAGCGCTGCTCGTTCAGGTACTGCAGGACGGCGCGGCGATCGGCCGTGGAATAACGATCTTTACCTTCGCCAACGCCGTGGCCCATCGCCCGGCTCATGTCGTACATCACGCTGGTGGCGACCGCCTTAACGCGGGTATCCATTGCCGCCGCGTTCAGCGCCATCCCGCCCCAGCCGCAGATGCCGAGGATGCCAATACGGTTGCGATCGACCTCTTTTTGTAAGCCGAGGAAATCAACCGCCGCGCTAAAGTCCTCGGTGTTGATATCCGGGGAGGCGACGTTGCGGGGGTGACCGCCGCTCTCGCCGGTGTAGGAGGGATCGAACGCCAGCGTCACAAATCCTTGCTCAGCCATCGTCTGCGCATACAGGCCGCTGGATTGTTCCTTCACCGCGCCAAAGGGCCCGCTGACCGCGATTGCCGCCAGCCGGCGATCTCCCCGCCGTTTGGGGATATAAATATCGCCCACCAGGGTGATGCCATACCGGTTCTGGAATGACACCTTACGGTGATCCACTTTACTGCTTTCGGCGAAGGTCTTATCCCATTTCTCGACCATCGAAACGGGCGCATTTGGATTGGTAGTATCAGCATAACTCATTGTCGTGACTCCACTTAATGATGCACATAGCAGCATCGCAGGTATAGCGGACGTCAGTTTTTTGGTGAAAGCATTCATCAAAAATTCCCCTGGAAAAAAGGATACAGGTACAGGTTTCATCCGGACAACGCTGCGGTGCTTTGTTTCATGGGGCTCATTATAGTTAGCAAAAATAGTGCTGATTAGAGGGGGTAAAATGCTAGGATTAATATCATATTGTTATAGAAAGGGCGGCGAAGCGGGCGATACGTAGCCCGACACCGCAGGAGGCACTGATGGCAAAACGGGAAAACTATAATGAGCTCTACCTGTTTATGCAGGTGGTGCGGGAGGGGAGCTTCACCGCAGCGGCCCAGCGGCTTGGGCTGGCGCAGTCGGGAATTAGCCGTTCCGTTCGCGAGCTCGAAGAAAGGCTGGGCGTCCAGCTTCTGGTGCGCACCACGCGCAGGCTATCCCTGACGCAGGCGGGCGAGCAGCTCTACCAGACGGCCGAGTCCGGATTTGACGCCTTAGATTCGGGGCTTGCCACGCTGGCGCACTATCGTCAGACCCCGTCCGGCACGGTGCGCATCAATGCCAGCCAGCACGCCATTGATAAATGCCTCCTGCCAAAGCTCGCGGTATTTAAGCAACGCTATCCCGATATCCGGCTGGAGCTGATGAGTGAAAGCCGGTTCGTCGATATTATTGCCGAAAGATTCGATGCGGGCGTCCGTTTGGGTCCGGAGGTGGGCAGCGGCATGATCGCGGTACGCATTACGCCGGATATGGAGATGGTCGTTGTCGCCACTCCCGAGCATTTTCGTCGCTACGGCTTTCCGCAAACTCCGGCCGAGCTGGCGGCGCACCCCTGTATTGCCTATCAGTTTGGCGACGGAAGCCTGTACCAGTGGGAGCTCAATCTGGACGATAAAAAGATCACCCACCGACCGCAGGGGCAGTGGGTCTTCTCTGACAGCTATATGGAGGCCGAGGCCGCCCGGCGAGGTCTGGGGCTGGCCTATGTTCCCGAAGAGCTGGTGGCCGATGATTTAGCGCGCGGCGTGCTTATCCGAGTGTTACAGCCCTACAGCCTGCGCATGGAGGGTTCATTCCTCTATTATCCCCATCGCAACGTGTCGCCGGCCCTGAGAATCGTCATTGATACACTGAAGATATGATGCAGGGCGATGGCATCACCGCCATTATGCGCAGCGTCAGCCTCGCTGAGGCCCGCCGCGATCGTTAATAATGCAGAGTATCAGGGGACCCGGAGCGAGCTGCGGGGCTAAAGCGGCAATAGCCGGAAGAGGCACAGATGAGGAAGACGATGGCATATCAGCAGGCGCTGCAGAGATTGTTGTTAGACGATGCCGTAAGGATGAAGGCGCTTTATGCCGTTCAAAGCTTAAGGCTCAACGACGGCTGGATCGGCGCCGGATTCGTGCGGGATGCGGTCTGGGATCGCCTGCATGGATACGGCCAGCGGCCCGTGGGCGGAGACGTTGACGTGGTGTGGTTTGACGCTGCGCGCTGCGCTGCCGATGGCGATCGCCTTCTGGAAGCCGCGCTTAATCAACTGAGCCCCGCGTTCGACTGGTCGGTGAAGAACCAGGCCAGAATGCATCACCATAGCGGCAATGCGCCGTACCGCTCGACGGAGGATGCTATCCGCTACTGGCCTGAAACGGCCACGGCTGTCGCCGTCAGAATAGGCGATACGGGCCTGATTGAGATAATTGCCCCCTACGGCCTGGCCGATTTATTCGAGCTCCGCCTAAGGCCGACGCCGCAGTTTGCGCTGCAAAGGTTGTCCGTGTTTAAACATCGGGTTGCCGCCAAAAGGTGGGTTGAGCGTTATCCCCTGCTGCAGCTTATTGTTCCCGGAGAGCCGGAGCAGGGCGAACGGGCGCTTTCCTGATGGGCGTCACTCTCTCGAACCGGGGATATTTTGCGCAATTAATAGGGCAATGGCTTACCACTGCTTCGCTACCCAGGCAGCAAAGTCGCGCATAGCGACAGTTTCGGGGCGCGACTGCAGCCGCGTGAGCCAGTATCCGCCGCAGTGAATCTCCGTTGGGAACGGCTGCACGATGCGCCCGGCGCTGAGCAAATGGCTAAACATGCTGGCTGGCGCAATCGCAATTCCGGCCCCGCACTGCGCCACCTCCAGCATCGCCAGCGAGGTGTCAAAAACCATCACCGGATGCGTCGGCGCCGGCGGGGCTTCACCGGCCTTCGTCATCCATGTTGCCCATTCGTCGCGGCGGTAGGAGCGCAGCAAGGTGTACTTAAGCACATCCGCCGGTTTGTAGAGCGTCTGGGCTATCGCCGGCGTGCAGAGCGCGGTGAGCGGCGCATCGCAAAGGAATATGGCCTCGGTATCGTGCCAGGCGCCGTTGCCGAAACGAAGGGTATAGTCCAGCCCTTCGGCGGCGGGATCGACCCGGTTGTTATGCGTCGACAGATGCAGGTCGATATGCGGGCAGCAGCGGCGAAAATCATCCAGCCTGGGCAGCAGGAACCCCACCGCAAACGTCCCGACGACACCTATTTTTAGTTTTTCTCGCCGTTGCCGGGCGCTAAAACGATCGAGCGTATCGGCGATGATGTCGAAAGAACCGTTCAGCACCGGCAGGAGGTTTTCGCCTTCTGTCGTCAGCATCAGCCCGCGCGATACCCGCACAAATAGCTGACAATTAAGGTGTTCCTCCAGTGATCTTACCTGCTGACTAATAGCAGAATGCGTGACGTTGAGCTCAACGGCTGCGCGAGTAAAGCTTAGGTGCCGGGCTGCGGCTTCGAAAGCGCGAAGGGCATTCAGTGGGAGATAGCTTCTGGTCATGGCCGTATGTGTTAGAAAAACTGCAGGCAGATGCTAAGTTTAATCGTTTGTCAGAGCGAGTCAAAGCCCACAGACTTAGCGCGTTTTCAGGGCCCTGATATCTCTCTCACTCTATGGAAGGTTTTACCCATGCAAAAAATGTTGAACGGCGTTCTGGCACTGGCCGCGCTTTCGCTCACCGCGGTAAGTTTCGCTGCATCGAAGACGCTCACCGAGCAGCAGATTTCTCGGGTGGTCAGCCAAACCATCGAGCCTCTGCTCAAAGAGCAGGCGATCCCTGGCATGGCGGTGGCGGTTATTTATCAGGGCCAGCGGTACTATTTCACCTGGGGTAAAGCGGACGTCGGCAGCGGCCGCCCGGTCACGACGGACACGCTGTTTGAACTTGGCTCAGTGAGCAAAACTTTCACCGGCGTACTGGGCGCAGACGCCGTGGCCCGCGGCGAAATCAAGCTCAGCGACAATGCCAGCCGCTACTGGCCGGAGCTTAACGGCAAGCGGTGGCAGGGGATAACGCTGCTGAATCTGGCAACCTATACCGCAGGCGGTCTGCCGCTACAGGTGCCGGATAACGTTACGGACAGGGCCTCGCTGCTCGATTTCTATCGGCGCTGGCAGCCGCAGTGGGCGCCGGGCAGCATGCGCGTCTATGCCAACAGCAGCATCGGTCTGTTCGGCATGCTGGCGGTGAAGCCTTCGGGGCTCGGTTTTGAAGACGCCATGAGCCAGCGGGTCCTGCGGCCGCTGAATCTCAACCATACCTGGATTAACATTCCGCCCGCGGAAGAGAAAAACTATGCCTGGGGCTACCGCAGCGGCCAGCCGGTGCACGTTTCACCCGGTATGCTGGATGCCGAATCCTACGGGGTGAAATCAACGATTACGGATATGGCCGCCTGGCTACAGGCTAATATGGCGCCCCGGGAGGCCGGCAGCCCCACGCTCAGAAAAGGCCTCGAGATGGCGCAGGCACGCTACTGGCGGATTGGCGATATGTATCAGGGGCTGGGCTGGGAGATGCTCAACTGGCCGGTCAATGGCGCGGTGATAGCGAAAGGCGGCGATAACGCGGTGGCGCTGGCCCCGCATCCGGCAGCGGCGATAGAACCGCCGGTCCCGGCGGTCGCCGCCTCATGGGTGCATAAAACCGGCTCCACCGGCGGATTCGGCGCCTATGTGGCGTTTATCCCGCAGCTGCAGGTGGGAATTGTTATGTTAGCGAATAAGAGCTACCCGAACCCGGCGCGTATCACCGCCGGATATACCATTTTGCAAGCTTTACAGTAAACCTATTTGCGCGCGCCGGTCGCTTAAACGACGGAGGTGTCGAAAGTGAAAGCCCTGCAGCAGTGCGCTATGTTGTTGGTTAAAATAGCCAGGCCGCAGGGCGATATCAGCTCAGTTCCATGTGACGACAGGGCCTTCGCCGGATACTGGCGGGAGAGTTTTGCCATAACCGACAGCACATAGCGTTTACCAAATGTGGGATAACACGCCACTCTCAGCACGTCAGTTACTTCGCCCTTCATTGACGCCAGTTCCTGCTGCGTGTCCTCCAGTGAATCGAGGATCTGTCTGGCGCGAATCAGCAGCATTTCCCCTGCATCGGTCAGGGTTAAATGCCGCGTAGACCGCAAAAAAAGCGGGGTATCCAGGTACGCTTCCAGCGCATCAATCTGCCGTCCTATCGAGGAGGGAGTGCGCCCGAGATGGCGACCAGCACCCGAAAAACTGCTCTCACGGGCGACATCGACAAAGACTCCAGAGAATTCGGCAAATTTCTCTGATTGCATCTGTGCATTTCTTGCATAGCTGTTGTGGGTAGAAGTCATCTTATCAGTGATGTGCGCTGAACTTAATATCCCCTCAAGGGAACTGCAGACGCAATCAAAACCAGAAAAACCCGTTTGGGGATAAAGCACAATCGTAGCAGTACACCTGGCATCGTTTTTCTTTAATGTACCTGCATGTTATGGCGAACAGGATAAACAACGGTAGGGCTAATATTTAACGGCGTATGTTAATGTTGATGATACTCATCTATTTAAATGAAATCGCTAAAGTGCAGAATTTAGCCAGTGGCCGGAAATTATAATCGTTCGGTTTGCATCAGTAAAATATCCCTCAGGACTATTCTATATATGCCAGTAATGTTCATGGAATTGTCTGGCGGATTCCTTTTCGTCAAGGTATTCAAACCCGAGCAGGCGAATTTTTTCATGGCTGTAAAACCATTGGTTCCCGTGCCGTTCAATGATCTCCCCTGGCGTGAAGCACTGTCCTGATGCGACCCGCACAATCGCATATTTATCATTGCTAAATCTGACTCTGTGAATACAGAAAGGTTGATTTATTTCGCCGGAAAGACGGCAGCCAATAATATCTCCTTCAATAAGAACAACTTTACTGGTGTTCATAAGCATAACCTTCATTACAGAGTAAAACAGGTAGGTCGCCATTTTCCCGTTTGTGTATCTTTCAAATGCGAAATTGCCGATCAGCCTCCAATACACCAGCATTCTGACGGTCTGAATAATAGCCCGCAGGCGGGGCACTCCAGAACCGCATTTTTCCGTAATTTACCTGCTTTCTGATCGGCCCGGTGGGCACATACCGGGCAAGCCACGTGAACGGGTCTCTCTTTAAAATGCCTGAGTCCATTTGTATAAGACATAAATTGATACTCTATGGAATGTAATATTCATTATACGCCTTTAAGCAAGATTATTTAGATAATGTTATGTGGATTTATTACTAAATCAGCAAGTCAGACCCGCAGACCACCTGGGTGATTTGTGATATAATACCCTTCCGTGAGAAATTTATAATGAAATCAGAAGACATCCTCGACTGGTACCCGGCGCAATTGCCGCCAGTGAAAATTATCCTTGGTGAAGCCGTGCTGGCCGTCGGCAAACAGGGCCGCCCCATTAACACCCGGACGTTGCTTGAGTACCTGCAGGTGATGCAGGACAAACAAAAAAGAAGGGATGACAAAACCGCGATGAAGACCGCAATTGATGTTCTCCGGGACAATCAGCGCACTAACGGCAGACGTTAATGCGCACGCTAAGCCAGCGTCAGTTCTGAATGATATCAATGGTATGGAATTGTCCGTCATCCATCAGCGGAATGCTGTCATCGGGGAGGATGATGCCATCCAGAGTGGCCTGGTATTTCCCGACGCCACGTGAAACGCTAATGTGATACTGACTGTCGCCGTACTGATATGTCATGGAAAACGACGGCCAGTTGTCCGGCAACAGAGAATGAACGGTAAGGGAAGTACCGCAACGTTTTATCCCCAGCAGCTCCTCTGTCAACAAACGGTATGCCCAGCCTGCGGAACCGGTATACCAGCTCCATCCGGCACGACCCGTATGCGGCGCGACGCTGTACACATCAGCGCTCATGACGTAGGGCTCCGCTTTATATCTTTCCACTTCACCGGCATCCAGCGTGTGGTTTATCGGGTTGATCATTGACCACAGCTGCCACGCGCGTTCTGCATTCCCCATCCGGGCAAACGCCATCACCGCCCAGATGGCGCCATGAGTATACTGCCCCCCGTTTTCCCGCACTCCTGGCAGATAGCCCTGGATATATCCCGGATTCGGCCCGTGCCCATCGAAAGGTGGCGTTAACAGTTTGATTAGCCCGGCCTCGTTATCCACCAGATGCTTATCCAGCGCCTGCATCGCCATGACGCTACGCGCCTGGCTGGCGACCCCGGACAGTACCGACCAGCTTTGCGCAATCGCATCAATTCGACAGTCCTGGGACGCTTTTGAGCCCAGGGGAGTACCATCGTCAAAATATCCTCGCCGGTACCATTCACCGTCCCATGCCGAGGTTTCGAGATTTTTTTGCAGGCGCAGCGCCTCTGAACGACACATTGAAGCGACGCTGGCATCCTGTCGCCGATCGGCAAGCGAAGCGAAGCGTTGTAAAATATCGTACAGGAAGAAGCCCAGCCAGACGCTTTCACCTTTCCCCTCAATGCCAACCTGGTTCATCCCGTCATTCCAGTCGCCGGCCCCCATCAGCGGGAGACCGTGCTGCCCGAAGCGTAATCCATGCTGAATAGCTTTGACGCAGTGTAACCATAGCGTCTCTTCGCTGCTGCTGATGACCGGCGTGTCGTAGACGGATTCTTCACCCGGATGGAGCGGACGACCTTGCAGATAAGGAATATTCAATTCCAGTATTTCTGTGTCCCCGATCGTTTCGACATAGTGACAGACTGCGAGCGGGAGCCAGAGATAGTCATCCGAACAGCGTGTACGCACGCCGTTACCGTGAGGAGGGTGCCACCAGTGTTGCACGTCTCCCTCAACAAACTGTCGTGTTGCGCACAGCACTATCTGTTCGCGCATCCTTTCCGGGGCGGCGTGACTGAGCGCCAGCGTATCCTGCAGCTGATCGCGAAAACCAAATGCGCCGCCGGACTGATAGTAACCGCTACGCGCCATAAGGCGACTGGCCATCGTCTGATACAGCAGCCACCCGTTGACCAGTAAGTTCACGGAGGTATCCGGGGTATTGACCACCATTTTATCGAGTACGTGATGCCAATAGCGGTGAACGTTGTTCAGCTCCTGGCGGACGGTATCCTCATTCAGATAGCGGGCCAGGGTCTCCTGAGCCCGGCTATGATTTTCATCCACGCCAAGGACAAAAATAAACGTTCTCTGGTCGCCATCAATTAGCGTGGCCGCGGATTGTACTGCTGCGCAGGGATCCAGCGCGGCCCCCGTTTTCCCCGAGAGCCTGCGCAGCTTCATGGCGTCCGGATTTTGCAATGAACCGTTTCGGCCAATAAACTCGCGGCGGTCGCCCGTCAGCGAGCAGTAGGAGCCGCTGACGGCAAAAAATGCCGTGCGCTCGCCGCCGTTAGCGCCGTAAAAGTTGTTGGCCATCACCCCGCAACCGCCAGCAATGTTGACTGGATACGTAACGATATGGGAGGCCGAACGGGTTCGTAAATCCCCAAGCGTCCACTCCGCATAGCCGGTGACGGACAGTTTACGCGTTCGTCCCGAATTATTACTGAGCGTCAGGATCGCCAGTTTAACCGGCGCCCGTTCGGCGACCAGTATCGTCAACTCACTGTCTATCCCGCTCTCCCGGTGGGCAAACACGCTGTAGCCAAAACCATGACGGGTCAGATAGTCGCCGTGGCCGCGCACCGGCAGTATCGTCGGCGACCAGCACGCACCGCTCTCTTCATCACGCAGATAGAAGGCTTCACCACTGCGGTCGCTTACCGGATCGTTTTCCCAGGGCGTTAAGCGGTATTCATGGGCATTTTCATACCAGCTGTAGGCCTGTCCCGCCTCTGAAATAACGCTGCCAAAATCGGCGTTTGCCAGCACATTTGACCACGGGGCTGGCGTCGGCTCGTTTTCCCTGAGGACAATCTGATACTCCCGACCATCCTGAGAAAAGCCGCCGAGCCCATTGAAATGGCGCAGCTGATGGGTATCAGGCGTCCAGTCGGTATGTCGATTGCCCTCTGCTGCAGGGTGCGGAATTAGCAACCTGGGCTGGGGTTTTAGGGTATGAATGCGCTGGTTAAGCTGTTCACTTAGCCCGCCGGCTCGATCATCAAGATACAGGCAGGCGACGCTCATCAGAAGCTGCTTATCCTCGGCGGAGAGATGTTCGCCATTACGGACAAAAATCCCGCCTGATTTATCCAGCAGGCTGGCTCCTGACCTGGCGTAAATCAAATCCATAATCTGGTTTTGCAGCGCCTGCTGGTAGCCGCCGGGGCTCTCATTGAGGATCACCAAATCGACCTCCAGCCCTTTCTGGCGCCAGTATCGGTGCGCCTGAATAAGTGTTGTTACCGAGGCGATACCTTCTTCGCTGGTGATACTGAACAGCACTATCGGCAGATCGCCTGAAATCGCCCAGCCCCACAGGCCGGACTGACCTCGCCGGTTACGGCTGATAATCTGGCCGTCGGCGCGCAGCTCGTGACAGGGGTAAAGCACCGCGCTGGCGAGACGGTTAAACAGCGTGGCATCATCTTCACTGGCGTTCATCTGGCGTAACACCACCAGACTGTGGGACCAGGCCAGTTCAAAGATGCGGTCAGCGATGGGGTGATCTCTGTATTTTTCAAGCAACGCCAGGCTGTGCTGGCGGCTTTCGCTGATACCGTAAACGATATCGATAGTGACGGGCTGTCCCGGCAGTAGCGTGATAGCGTGGCGAATCGCCAGTATCGGATCAAGAACGGCCCCCGAGGTATTGCTGAGCGGTCCTTTTTTTACGCTTGTCAGCGCATTTGAAGGGGTTCTGCCGCGGCCAATAAATGCTGCCCTGTCGGTTTCAAACGAGATGCTCTTACTGTTATTGCCATGCACGACCACCATGTGAAACATGCACGGGTTCTGTTCGTCCAGCGAACGCGGGCGGCGATGGCACAGGATCGCGTCACGAGCGGGGTTAATCTCGGTCTGGATGAATAAATTGCTGAATGCCGGATGGGCCCGATCGCTGGCGTCGGGCGCCAGCACCACTTCGGAATAGGTTGTCAGTTCAAGGTCGCGCGGCATTCGCCCCCTGTGTACCAGCGTGAGCCGCCGTAGTTCAATATCATCTTCCGGGGAGACCACAATCTGGGTTCTGACACTCAGCGATCCGAAAGTACGCCTGTATTCAGCACCGGCATCGGTAAAGATCGCCTCGTCGCCGTTATCGGCGTCTTTACCGGTGGGATGCCAGGTATTGCTCCAGACTTCGCCCGTTTGTGAATCGCGGATATAGCAGAATGCTCCCCAGTTATCCCGGGTCGTATCGCTGCGCCAGCGCGTGAGGGCAATATTGTTCCAGCGGCTATAGCCACCGCCACCGGGGGTCAACATCAGATGGTAATGGCTGTTGGACAACAGCTGAACTTCAGGCACCGGCGTATCTGCTCCGGTGAAAATACGCGGTTCGTAGCGAACGGGTTTGACCCTTCCTTCATGGGATTCGAAATGACGGCGCGGGCTGTAGAGATCGACCGCATCCGGCACGCGCTCCTGTAACAGCAGGCTCGCCGAGCGGAAGACGGTACTGGACATGAATCGCTCCGTCATCGGGGCGTTAAGCAGCACGTGAGCCAGCGCCTGAAATGCCATCCCCTGATGGTGCGCCATCCAGGACTGCACGACGGCATACAGCTGCCCGGTTGCGAGGCGGGATGGGGTATAGTCCAGCGCTTCATAAAAACCGTATTCGCCGCGCGCGCCGTTTTTTTCCAGGCTGAGCAGATTCTCGCAGGCTTTCTGCGGAGAGATCGTTAGCGCCAGCAGTGTCGCATACGGGGCGATGACCATATCGTCAGCAAGTCCTCGCCGCAGACCGAGGCCCGGTACGCCAAATGCCTGATACTGATAATTGTGCTGAACATCAAAAGCATGATAACCGGACTCCGATACCCCCCACGGCACCCCACGCTCTTTGCCCCAGCGTATCTGACGCTTAACCGCGGACTGGCTCATTTCATCGAGAAGGCTACCGGGCCAGGTGGGCATCACCAGGTTCGGCATCAGGTATTCAAACATCGAACCGCTCCACGACATCAGCGCGGTTTCATGGTCAATGGTGGTGAACAACCGTCCCAGGGCATACCAGCTTTTTAACGGCAGCTGGTTAGTCGCGATGGCGAGAAAACTGGTCAGACGGATTTCAGACGGCAGAAGATCGTAATGGCTTTTATCGGGTGTGTTCGTATCACAGTTGTAGCCGACGCTGAGCAGGCTGGTCGCCTCGCTGTACAAAAAAGCAAAATCCATTCTCGCATGATCGTTCAGCCGCTGTTCAAGTTCAGTGATAATCTTCAGCCGCATGCGGGCCAGCGCCGTAGCCGATGCCGGAGGCGTTCCTTCGCCGCAATAGCTCGCGCCGGCAAGCCAGCTCAATGTCGGCAGCATCTGTTCGCTATACGTCTGAGGTATCCAGCCAAGCAAATGCGACCATTCATGGCAAAGCTGCACCAGCTGATGCTCAAGGTGTCCTGTCCAGCGCACCACAAGGCTGCTCTCCTGAGCGCACTGCGTCGTCAGATGGTTACACTGGGCGCGCATTTTTTTAAGTTCGCTGAACAGCTGCGCCGGAGGCAGCGACGCTGCGTTCAGGCAGTGCTTGCGCAGCAGTCGCAGACCGGTTGGCGCGTTCTGACCCCAGTGTTTTTCCAGAATGATTATCGTATCGTTCAGCCCGGCCAGGATCTGCTCGCTGTTCAAAACCGGCTGATGACGCATGGCGGACAGGCCTTCGCGCAATGTCAGTAAATGGCCGGCCATATTGCCGCTGTCAACGCTCGAAACATAGCGTGGGCTGAGGGGCGCAAGCGTGCGGGTGTCATACCAGTTAAAGAGATGGCCCCGGAAGTGTTCCATTTTATCCATTGAGTCGAGAGTCATCGTCACGCGCTGTAAAACCTCTCCCCCGGGCAGGTAGCCAAAATCCCAGGCGGTCAGGTTGGCCATCAGGGAAAGTCCGATATTGGTGGGGGAGGTGCGATGTGCGATGGTTGGCTGCGGTATTTCCTGGTAATTATCCGGTGGAAGCCAGTTCTCTTTTGCCGTGGCAAAGGTTTCAAAGAAGGCCCAGATTTCGCGACTCGTCTGACGCAGCAGCTGCTTCTGTTCCTGGTTCAGCGAAACCGCCTTACGTTCAGGCTGGCGGCTTAGCCAGCTCAGCAGCAGGGGGGCAAGACACCATAGAACGCCGACGGGCAGAGCGATAGTCAGAAGCCGTGGGGAAAAATGAAAAGTCATCATCGTCAATGCCGCCCCGGCGACAACATTCAGCCACATCGCCCGATAAAAACGAATCACCGAAACGCCGGGCTGATGGCCGTCGGGGCTGTGGCTGGTCCACTGGATGAGATTGCGCTGACTGACGCCAAGGCGCCAGAGCGTCACGGCAATGGCGTACAATGAGTATCCGGCCTCATGCGGCAGTATCGCAAAATTGAGCCCGATACGGGAAAACCGTTTCAGCGCCCCGGCCGCGACGAGTGGAATATGCAGCCGCAAAGGGCGACGAAGAGGTTTATGCAGAAGGTCGTGGCTGATGCTCAGCGCTGAAGGCAATAACCACACCAGCGCCAGCGCGCCAAGCCAATAAAGCGGGTTGGGGACCAGCAGCAGGGAGCAAAAAAGAAGCGCCAGCAAAGACGGGCTGACCAGGCTGCGGCGTAAATTGTCGAATAACTTCCAGCAGGAAAGCGCCGATAGCGGGTTTTTATCCCGGGTTCCATCCGCTTTTCTGACGTACGGGCTGAGCCAGTTAAGCAGCTGCCAGTCGCCACGGATCCAGCGCGTGCGGCGGGCAACGTCTGACAGATAGTTGTTTGGGTACTGCTCGTAGAGTAAAACTTCACTGAGTAGCCCGGAGCGAGCGTAGCACCCTTCGAGTAAATCATGGCTGAGGACCAGATTTTCCGGGCAGGCGTTGGCGGTGGCCAGGACAAAGATATCGACGTCATAAATGCCCTTACCAACGAACGATCCTTCGCCGAAGAGATCCTGATAGATATCTGAAGACATCATCGAATAGGGATTATTACCCGGCACGCTGCTGCGCATGGCGGCATAGCGTCCCTGTCCGTTGCGCGGCATTTCCTCCGCCAGCCCGGGCTGTAAAATGCCGTACCCTTTGACGACCCTCTGCCGTAGCGGATCATACTCTGGCAGGTTGAGCGGATGCGCCATTGTCGCGACCAGCTTATGCGCCGTGTCGCGCGGTAACACCGTATCGCTGTCCAGGGTGATGACATATTTAATATGACCCGGCAACAGATGCGTTGGCGCATCTGCGACGCTGGAAAATTGCGCCGCGGGATGGCGCAACCAGTTGTTCAGCAACGCCAGCTTTCCCCGTTTGCGTTCATAACCCATCCATTTTTCCTGCGTGGGGGCCCATTCTGGCTGTCGGTGCAGAAGATAAAAGCGTGGGCGGCTGGCTGGATAGCGGCGGTTAAGATCCTCTGTTTCCGCGATGGCCTGTCTGAGCAGCCCGCTGTTTTCTGGCGGTTTTTCAACGGCGGAATCGGCAAAATCGGTAAGAAGGGCGAAGCGGAGGTTTTCGTTCTGATTACCCAGCCAGCACACTTCCAGGCTGGTGAGGAGCTTGCTGATGCTTTCGTGACTTGTCAGCATACAAGGGACCACTACCAGGGTCGCGCAATCCGCCGGAATTCCAGCGGAAAAATCCATTCGCGGCAGCGGTCGGGGTATTCGAAAGCGGGTGGTTGCTTCGCTTAACAAATCGTTCATTAACTGACTGACCGCCAAAATAAGCGGCAACGCCAAAAGTATCAGCATCCAGCCCATTCCCTGCTGCGCGGTTTCGTGCAAAATTCCGGCCGTCACCGCTGTCGTCAGCAGGCTCAGGCTGCCAAGCCATGACAACAAGGGGATTTTGTTGAAACTATGCCGCAGGCGTATCAGCCCTGAGGTATCGGCGGAAAGCTGCACTTCCAGCAGCTCGCGGCCTCCACCGGCGAGATAATAACCAATATGATGCCCCGGCGTGCCGGGCGCATTTTCCACAGAAAGCGCCAGTACCCGGCTGGCTACCTCTGACTCGCTAAAGCGACTGTCTCTGGCCAGGATCTCGATGACGTGGCGGTAATGATCCCGGGTATCAAAGTGCATACGGGAATAGGTGCCGGCAGGATCGAGACGCAATGTCTGTTCTACGACGCTGATTGCCTCGGCGAAATCAGCCCAGTTCGTTTCGCTCAGCAAACGCAAGCCCGCGATGCTGTTGCTGACGGAAAGCTGGCTGGCCGCAAGCTGTTGATTGAAGCGGTGAATGAGAACCTCGGTTGTCACGCCCTGTTCAGCAAGACGCTGGTCCACCCAGGTCAGCGGCAGTGCCAGCGCATTGCCGCGCCCCTGCAGGCGGCGTACCAGTTCTGCGACAAACGCACTGCTCAGCGGCGGCCGCGCGCGCGCCATGTCGGCGACCACCATGATTAAGTCTGCCGGAGTATTCTCGGCACATTCGAAAATCCGCGTAATCCATGTATCTGCCAGACTGCGTTCTTGTTGGGCTTTTACTACTTCCATACTGACGCGACGTAGATTTTCGATTAGAGACAGACGCAGCATGCCCGGTAGCGCCCAGACCTCGCCTAACGTCAGCGGCGTCACCTGCTGATAGGCCGCAATATAGCTGGTCAGGCTGGCCACGTCCCAGCGCCCGTCACCGTGAGCAATAGCTTCAGATGCGATATCGTAAATACGCGGGCAGTGGTGAGGCGATGCCAGGGACGGGAGGCCTTTGCCAAAGCTTTTTGGCAGGTGCTGGCGGACAATGCGGATTTGTTCCTCAATCAGGTAGTAATTATCAAGCAGCCACTCACCCGCGGGCATGATGCTCGATTTTTTCCCGGCATTGAGCGCATAACAGTTTTGCGTGATCGCAGCCTCATTATCTCCCAGACGTTTAAGAAGATAGTAAGGCAGCTTATCCGGTGACAACTTATGAGTGTGCGCCAGTTTCTGGCCGTAACGTTCCATCTGAGGCGTCGAAAACAGCTCTGAGCGCAAGCTATTTTCGCTTGTTGAGTCGTTGGCAGGAAACGGCACCAGTTCAGGAGATTTCGTAGACATACGGGAGCGGCTAAACCATGCTCGGGGATTCATTTTCATAGCGTTGCTCTGATGCGACATTAACGCGCAGGAGCAGTTGCGAAATCAGTTCAGAAACGTTCTCTCAGGATGGGCGTAAGGCATCAGGGATTTAACAGCTGCCGGTCTTTATTTCAGTATAGAACACCGGTTTGTACGTGAGCCGGCGTAAGGGGTTAGCGTGGCGAGACAAAAAGGGCCTTACATCCCGGGCATAGCATTGCCTGCTTTAATCGGATCTTTGATGCAGACTGGGGGGATTTTAAGCCGCAGATGGGGCAGGTGGCGGTGGACGTTCCACCGATGAGCTTCATTGCGTAATCGAGAAATGACATGATGATTAACCTTTCAATGAATGTGTTTCAGTCTATCACGTCTGGGTAAAAATTAACCTATTTAAAAAACCTCCCATTTATATTTGATGCTTCTCTCTTTCATCTAAGGCCACGGTCGTATGTTCACCTATGCCACAAAACTGCCCGTGACCCTCCTTTAATTTTCACGAGTGAAGGGCGGGTCGTCGTGCACTTCCCGAGAGCAAAGGCTATGATGCCACCAGCAAAAAATGACCAGCATCAGCGCTATTCCAACGGAGAACGGGCCAGGTGCGGCCGAGGTCCCGGCGATCCCCGGGACGATTGCGTATCCGTTTTCACCGAGAGGACCCTATGCTAAAAGTCATTGCCGAAGATTTTATCAAGCCCGAATGCGTTGCAGCCGTTCTGCCGTTATACCGGGAGCTGGTCGCGGCAACCAGGCTGGAGCCGCTGTGCATCGCCTATGATCTCTATATTGATGAAAAGGATCCCGGACATTTCATTTTTATCGAGGAGTGGCCGGACCATGCGGCCCTCGACGCCCACTGTGCCAGCGAACATTTCAGACGGCTGGTCCCGTTGATCGACCGGCACAAGCGGGAAGATGCCCGATATATCCTGATGAACGGTCAGGTGAACCCGGCGGGCGAGTAAGGCCGGCGTCGCCATTCACCGGTCCTGTGATTGCTCAGGCGGCCCGCAGTGGCGTTGGTACTAGCCTTCCCGGCGACGGATGGCCTGAGGCGGCTTTAGGCGCAGCGGCATGGCGAAACGGGAAGAAGCGCAGCGGCAAGGGGGGAATAGCGCTCCGGCAGTGGTGGGGAAATCAGCCAGAAAATAGCATTAACTGGCTGATTTTTTTAGGGTTAGCTGGTGGTGGTGCCCTGCTTGTGGAACAGCTCGCGGAACACCGGGTAGATATCTTCCTGGTCGCGTATATGCTGCATGGCGAAGTTTTCAAAGGTCGTCTGCAGATGTTCATATTCACGCCATAGCGTCTGGTGGGCGCGGCGGGTTATCTCAATGTAGCTGTAGTAGCGCACCACCGGCAGGATGTTCTTCGCCAGCAGCTCGTGACACAGCGGCGAGTCGTCCGCCCAGTTATCGCCGTCCGACGCCTGCGCGGCGTAGATATTCCACTGCGCCGGGTCGTAGCGCGCTTTAACCACTTCATCCATCAGCTTCAGCGCGCTGGAGACGATAGTGCCGCCGGTTTCCTGCGAATAGAAAAACTCGTGCTCATCCACCTCTTTTGCCTGGGTATGGTGGCGGATATAGACCACCTCGACGTTTTTATAGGTCCGGCTGAGGAACAGATACAGCAGGATGTAAAAACGTTTGGCCATATCTTTGGTGACCTGATCCATGGAGCCGGAAACGTCCATCAGGCAGAACATCACCGCCTGGCTGGAGGGTTCGGGCCGTTTTTCGTAATTCTTGTAGCGCAGATCGAAGGTATCGATAAACGGCACGCGGTCAATCTTCGCCCGCAGCTCGGCTATCTCCTGGCGCAGCCGCTCCTCTTCCAGCAGCTGCGCGGGCTCGCTTTTGCTAATGACGTCCAGATCCGCTTCCAGCGCGCGCAGTTCGCGGCGCTTGCCGGCGGTCATGGCGGTACGTCGCGCCAGCGAGTTTTGCAGCGAACGCACCACGCTGATGTTCGCCGGGACGCCGTTAGCGGTAAAGCCCGCCCGATGCGTCTTGAACTCGGTAAGCTGCCGCTGCTGGTTTTTCTTCAGATTCGGCAGGGCGAGATCCTCAAACAGCAGGTCGAGATACTCGTCTTTGGATATCTGAAAGACAAAGCCATCTTCGCCTTCGCCGTCGGCGCTGGCTTGCCCCTGGCCGCTACCGCCGCCGCCTCCGCCGCCCTGCGGGCGTTCAATACGGTCGTTTTGCACAAAATGGTCGTTGCCGGGATGCACGCGATTGCGCAGGCCGCCGCGACCCTGATGAAACATCGGTTCGTTGATATCATCCGTCGGAATAGAGACGGATTCCCCGCTCTCAATATCGGTCACCGAGCGCTTGTTGATAGCCTCGGAGATCGACTGTTTTATCTGCGCCTTGTAGCGACGCAAAAAGCGCTGGCGATTCACCGCGCTTTTATTCTTTCCGTTCAGGCGCCGGTCTATAAACCAGGTCATATGCCCCCCGTACTGCATTTGCCAACCATACACGTCATACTTCAAGCCGCATTTGCGTTGCTTACCCCGGACGCTTACCTGAGTAAACCCCCGGGGCTCCCTGCAACTCGAATTGCTGGTCTCTCTCTTAGCCCGCTGCGAGCGGGCTTGCCGTACGTCAGGACGATTTGCGTACCCGCAAATACCATTCGCACAGCAGACGTACCTGCTTACGGGTATAGCCTTTCTCCATCATCCGGTCGACGAAGTCGTCGTGCTTTTTCTGCTCGTCGGTAGAGGTTTTGGCGTTGAACGAAATGACCGGCAGCAGCTCTTCGGTATTGGAGAACATTTTCTTCTCAATAACCGTGCGCAGTTTTTCGTAGCTGGTCCAGTTCGGGTTGCGTCCGCTGTTATTGGCTCTGGCGCGCAGCACGAAGTTGACTATCTCGTTACGGAAGTCTTTCGGGTTGCTGATCCCCGCCGGTTTTTCAATTTTTTCCAGCTCCGCGTTCAGCGATTCGCGGTCAAACAGCTGCCCGGTATCCGGATCGCGGTACTCCTGATCCTGAATCCAGAAATCCGCGTAGGTGACGTAACGGTCAAAAATGTTCTGCCCGTATTCGGAGTAGGATTCGAGATAGGCGGTCTGGATCTCTTTGCCGATAAACTCGGCGTATTTCGGGATCAGGTAGCCTTTGAGGAACTCGAGGTAGCGCTCCGACTGCTCCTGCGGGAACTGCTCGCGCTCGATCTGCTGCTCAAGGACGTAGAACAGATGCACCGGGTTAGCGGCAACCTCGGCGTGATCGAAGTTAAATACCCGCGACAGTATTTTAAAAGCGAAGCGGGTGGAGAGACCGTTCATGCCTTCGTCGACGCCGGCATAGTCGCGATACTCCTGGTAGGATTTCGCTTTCGGGTCGGTATCTTTCAGGCTCTCACCGTCATAGACGCGCATTTTGGAGTAAATGCTCGAGTTTTCCGGCTCTTTCAGGCGCGACAGAATCGAGAAGCGCGACAGCGTTTCAAGGGTGCCCGGGGCGCATGGCGCATGGGTCAGCTCGCTGTTGTTGAGCAGTTTTTCATAGATGCGCATCTCTTCGGAAATGCGCAGGCAGTAAGGCACCTTGACGATATAGACGCGGTCAAGGAAGGCCTCGTTGTTTTTGTTATTACGGAAGGTCACCCACTCGGATTCGTTCGAGTGCGCGAGGATAATCCCGTTAAACGGCAGGGCGGAGATCCCTTCGGTGCCGTTATAGTTGCCTTCCTGGGTTGCGGTCAGCAGCGGATGCAGCACCTTAATCGGCGCTTTGAACATCTCGACGAATTCCATGATCCCCTGGTTGGCGCGGCACAGGGCGCCGGAGTAGCCGTAGGCATCCGGATCGTTCTGCGCGTAGTGCTCGAGCTTGCGAATATCAACCTTACCGACCAGGGCCGAGATATCCTGGTTGTTCTCATCGCCGGGTTCGGTTTTGGCGATGGCGACCTGCTCCAGAATCGACGGCCACACCTTGATAACGCGGAATTTGGTGATATCGCCGCCAAACTCATGCAGGCGTTTGGCCGCCCACGGCGACATGATGGTGCCGAGATAGCGGGTCGGTACGCCATATTCCTTGTCGAGGATCTGCGCATCTTCCTGCGGATTAAACAGGCACAGCGGATGGTCGTTCACCGGGCTGCGCTCGCCGTTGGCGCTCAGCACGTAAATCGGTACGCGCTGCATTAATGATTTCAGGCGCTCGGCAAGGGATGATTTACCGCCGCCCACCGGCCCCAGCAGATACAGAATCTGTTTCTTCTCTTCCAGACCCTGCGCGGCATGCTTCAGGTAAGAAACGATCTGCTCGATGGCATCTTCCATACCGTAGAACTCTTCAAATGCCGGATAGCGTGCGACAACCCGGTTTGAAAAGAGACGGGACAGCCTTGGCTCCAGGGCCGTATCGACCATGACGGGTTCACCAATGGCCATCAGTAGCCTTTCTGCCGCGTTGGCATAAGCACTGCGATCTTGCCGGCAGATGGTAAGAAACTCCTGCAGTGTGAACTCTTCGTCCTTGGCAGCTTCATAACGCTGGCGATAGTGATCGAATATATTCATGGCATGCCGTCCTTTCGTATTTAGCACAAGTTGAGAGCGTTCATATGAATAGTGGGTGCTCCCGGAAGAGGTAAGCAGAGCGCGACGTCTACTGATTCTCCAGCAACCCTTATGCCAGGTTGTCGACGAGATTAAGATAACGCGCCCTGCAATGACGCCTTCTAAATTAAAGCGTAGATGCATTTAGAAAACTTGCATGCAGCGAAAAATCAATTTCAATGACATATCAATAACTCATCCCAAAAAAGGTCGCGATTTCGCACGTCTTGCCGGGGGCCTTCATCCTGTTGTCATGAAGCTGCGGGTCCGGGCTTGCGTATTGACGAGAGAGTGAGTCATTTTTTGTAATGACGGGTAAAGAATTTGAGGCGTGAGGCCTACGACGCTAAACTGCCTGCGCGGATTATTTGACAAACGGGAATATGGATTGTGAAGAAGATCAAATCTCTGGCACCAGGCGTGTGTCTTTTGGCCTGTGTCTCAGCAGCACACGCCGACGGGAAATTAACGCTGGGGGCCGGCGTGGGTATCGTCGAAAGCCCGTATAAGCAATATGACGTCGACGTTTACCCGGTGCCGGCTATCAGCTACGAGAGCGATAATTTTTGGTTCCGTGGCTTAGGCGGTGGTTACTATTTATGGAATGACGAGAGCGATAAGCTGTCGGTTACCGCCTACTGGTCGCCGATGTACTTTAAGCCGGGCGACAGCGACAGCGAACAGCTGCGTAAGCTGGATCGGCGTAAATCGACGATGATGGCCGGGCTCTCCTACGTGCACAATACCCAGTATGGCTTCCTGCGTACGGTGCTGGCCGGCGACACGCTGGACAAAAGCAACGGCATTACCTGGGACATGGCCTGGCTCTACCGCTATACCAACGGCAACCTGACCTTAACGCCGGGTATCGGCGTGGAGTGGAGCAGCGACAACCAGAACGAATACTACTACGGCGTCTCGAAGCGTGAATCCGAGCGCAGCGGCCTGCGCAGCTACGACCCGGACAGCAGCTGGAACCCGTATCTCGAACTGTCGGCCAACTATCGCTTCCTCGGCGACTGGAGCGTTTACGGCGTGGCGCGCTACACCCGCCTGTCCGACGAAATCACCGACAGCCCGATGGTGGACAAATCCTGGAGCGGCCTGATTTCTACCGGGATCACCTACACTTTCTGATTGTGCATCTTTATAGAGATATCTGTGCATCAAAACAGGGCGTCACGCCCTGTTTTGCATTACGGTGGTGCAATAGCTGACGAGAGGTAGCGATGAGCGTAAAAATGAGCCGTTTCGGCGACCAGCAGGCGGTTCCCGCCATCGGGCAGGGAACCTGGTATATGGGGCAAAGCAGCGCGCATCGTTCACAGGAAGCGGCTGCACTGCGAGCGGGCGTTGAGTTCGGGCTGACGGTTATCGATACCGCCGAAATGTATGCCGACGGCGGGGCGGAAGAGGTGGTAGGCGAGGCGATTCGCGGACTGCGTGACCGCGTGACGCTGGTGTCCAAAGTCTATCCGTGGCACGCCGGCGGGCACAAAATGCGCGAGGCCTGTGAAGCCAGCCTGCGTCGCCTGAAGAGTGATTATCTCGATCTCTATCTGCTGCACTGGCCGGGGGAGTTCCCGCTGGCCGAAACCGTCGAGGCGATGGAGGCGCTGGTTGCTCAGGGCAAAATTCGCCGCTGGGGCGTCTCCAACTTCGATACCGACGATATGCAGGCGCTGTGGCAGGTGCCTGGCGGCAGACGCTGTGCGACCAACCAGGTGCTGTACCATCTGGCATCGCGCGGCATTGAATACGATCTGCTGCCGTGGTGTCAGCAGCAGCAGCTGCCGGTGATGGCCTACAGCCCGCTGGCCCAGGCCGGTCGCCTGCGCGATGGTCTAATCAGCCATCCCGCACTCAACGGCCTGGCGCGGGAAAAGGGCGTCACGGTCGCGCAGCTCCTGCTGGCGTGGATCATCAGCCACAAAGGGATGATGGCGATCCCAAAAGCCGGGAGCATTGCCCACGTCAAAGAGAACGCTGCCGCGCTCGAGGTGGTGCTCGATGAGAACGATATCGCGGTGATGGAAAAGGCCTTTCCGGCGCCGGGTCGCAAAACGCCCTTAGATATGGTGTAAGGGGGCTGATTTTGTAACGGTATCTACGTGATTCGTTGATGGATATCAATGCTCGGCCGTGCTTCTCCTCCTAAAGATAAAAGAAAAAGGAGAATCACATGACTGAACCTAACAAACCCCTGGACGTGAAGCTGGCTTTTCCCCTCTGGAAGGCCGCCCTGACAATCCTGTTCGGCGCACTTATCTGGTTTACCCCTCCGCCCGATGGGTTGGCCATTCACGCATGGCAAATGTTTGCTATTTTTACCGCAACGATCTTTGCCATCATTCTGAAGGTGATGCCGATGGGGGCGGTGACGATGATCGCGCTGATCGTCTCCGCATTTTTGGGCGTCACGCCTCTCTCGCCGGGTAAAAGCGACAAAGTCGCGGCGCTGTCCGGCTTTGCCAACGGTACGATCTGGTTGATTGGTATCGCGATGTTTATCTCCCGGGCGGTGATTAAGACCGGGCTGGGCAAGCGGGTGGCGCTGTGGTTTATTTCCAAATGCGGTTCAAGCATGCTGGGGGTTGCCTATGGTCTGGCCCTCTCTGACGTGGTCCTCGGGCCGGGCATTCCCTCGGCGTCGGCGAGGGGCGGCGGCATTATGTATCCGATTACGCAGTCCATTGCCACCGCCTACCAGTCGGAGCCCGGCGCGACGGCCAGAAAAGCCGGCGCCTTTTTAATGCTCTGCGTTTCTCAGATTGACGCCATTGTCTGTACGATGTTTTTAACGGCGATGGCGGGTAACCCGCTGATTGCCGAACTGGCGAGAAGCCAGGGCATTGAAATCACCTGGACGACCTGGTTTGTCGGCGCGATCGTGCCGGGGATCGCCTCGCTGATCCTGCTGCCGCTGGTGCTGTACGCTATTTATCCGCCGCAGCTGAAGAAAACGCCGGAAATCCCGGCGATCGCCAGAGAAGAGCTGCGCAAAATGGGGCCGATGTCGCTGGCGGAAAAAATCCTCGCGCTTGATTTTGTCCTGCTGATCCTGCTCTGGACGGTGGGCGACATTTTCTTTGCCATTCCCGCCACCCTTTCCGCGTTTATTGGTCTGATGGTGCTGCTGGTCAGCAATATCATGTCGTGGAAAAATATCATCGAAGAAAAAACGGCCTGGGATACGATGTTCTGGTTTGCCGTGCTGGTGATGATGGCCAACGCGCTCAATAAATACGGCATGATTAGCTGGATATCTGAGCGTATTGTCGGCTACGTCGGCCACTTTGCATGGATAACGGTGTTTTTACTGCTGGTGCTGGTCTATTTCTATACCCGCTACTTCTTCGCGTCGGCGATGGCGCATATTTCCGCGATGTATCTGGCGTTTCTGGCCGTTGCCGTTTCCGTCGGCGTACCGCCGCTGTTTGCCGCCCTGGTGCTGGGCTATACCTCTAACCTGTCGATGGGCCTGACGCAGTACTCTGGCGGCCCGGGGCCCGCTCTGTTTGGCTCCGGCTATAACACCGCGGGTCAGTGGTGGGGCGTTAGTTTCGTGGTGTCGGTGGCGTCTATTCTCATCTGGCTGGTGCTGGGGGGCGCGTGGATGAAGCTGGTGGGGTTCTGGTAACGCGACAGCGCCTCAAAAAAACAGGGCGCAATCGCCCTGTTTTTGATCCTGCGCCTGTGGTTCAGGCAGCGCGCGGGCTTAGCGCCGCGTGACGCGAATAGTCTGCGCCAGGCGAGACGGCTTCTCTTCGCTGGCTTTCTGCGGCTCGGTAACGCAGCAGGTTTCGACGCAAACGAAGGTTTTGTAGCCGTCGTCCGGCATATCGCCCATGCTCACGGAAAGTGCCGGGCCGGGGTTCCAGCCCACTACATTGCTGTTATGGTGATGAATAACGTCAATGCCGCGGTTCAGCACGCCGTCGTGGATAACGCTGCAGGCATCCGCGTTGAGATAGACGCGGTCGGTGCGATCCGGGAAGGTCTCTTCGCCGTTGCTCAGCACGCCTTCCTGGGCGTTGTTCACCTTATCGATATAGCGATCGCCGAGGCCGCTGACCTTCACCGCCGCGATATCCCCAACGTTGAAGTAGCTGTGCAGGGCGGAGGTGGTTTCAAATTCGCCGTGCGCTTCCAGTTCGATTTCGCAGGTTTTACCCAGCTTGAAGCGCGCGTAGAGCGTAAATTCGTGCGGCCAGTACTGACGGGTCTTATCGCTGCTTTTCAGTTCGAAGGTCAGCATCACGCCGCTCTCATCTTCATCATGGCCCTTCAGCGTCCACGGCAGATTGCGGGCGAAACCGTGGGAGGGAAGGCCCTGCTGTGCCGATGGACCAAACCACGGCCAGCAGACGGGCACGCCGCCGCGCAGCGCGACGCCGGTTTTAAACGGCGTGTTGCCGCTCAGCCACAGCACCTCTTCTTCCCCGGCGGGTTTCCAGGAGAGCAGGTGCGCGCCCTGGTAGGCGACGGAGGCTTTCACCTGTGGATGGTCAACGACAATCAGCTCGAGGTCGTCAAGCTGGCGGCGGGAGAGGACAGGGGTAACTTGTTCAATAACCGGGAGAGCAAAAATTTTGTTAATCATGGTGCAATCCTTGGTGTGCAGGTACTGAGTTAAGCCATAAAAAAAGGCGACCGAAGTCGCCTTTTTGGATCAGGTTCTCATCTCAACTTATTTGGAGATGTGAGCGATCAGGTCCAGAACTTTGTTGGAGTAGCCGGTTTCGTTGTCGTACCAGGAAACCAGTTTCACGAAGTTGTCGTTCAGTGCGATACCTGCTTTAGCATCGAACACGGAAGTGCAAACTTCGCCGTTGAAATCGGTAGATACAACGTCGTCTTCGGTGTAGCCCAGAACGCCTTTCATTGCGCCTTCGGAAGCAGCTTTGATTGCTTTCTTAATGTCTTCATAAGAAGCAGCTTTTTCCAGACGAACGGTCAGGTCAACAACGGATACGTTCGGAGTAGGAACGCGGAACGCCATACCGGTCAGTTTGCCATTCAGTTCTGGCAGTACTTTACCTACTGCTTTAGCAGCACCGGTAGAGGACGGGATGATGTTCTGGGATGCGCCGCGGCCGCCGCGCCAGTCTTTGTGAGACGGGCCATCAACGGTTTTCTGAGTTGCGGTGGTCGCGTGAACGGTGGTCATCAGAGCTTCGACGATGCCGAAGTTGTCGTTGATAACTTTAGCCAGCGGTGCCAGGCAGTTAGTGGTGCAGGATGCGTTAGAAACGATGTCCTGGCCTTCGTATTTGTCAAAGTTAGCGCCTTTAACAAACATCGGAGTGTTGTCTTTGGACGGGCCAGTCAGAACGACTTTTTTCGCGCCAGCAGTGATGTGTTTACGAGCGGTTTCGTCAGTCAGGAACAGACCAGTTGCTTCAGCAACGATGTCAACGCCTACTTCGTCCCACTTCAGGTTAGCCGGATCGCGTTCAGCGGTAACACGGATTTTTTTACCGTTAACGACCAGATGACCGTCTTTCACTTCAACGGTACCGTTGAAACGGCCGTGAGTGGAGTCATACTTCAGCATGTAAGCCATGTAGTCAGCGTCTAACAGGTCGTTGATTGCAACGATCTCGATGTCAGAACGTTCTTGAGCAGCACGGAAAACAATGCGACCGATACGGCCAAAACCGTTGATACCTACTTTGATAGTCATATATTCCACCAGCTATTTGTTAGTGAATAAAAGGTTGCCTGTAAAATTACAAAAACCTTACGCAGCGTCAAGCGGAATCGTGTCAATCATTGCGACAAATCAATCCTGAGCACACCTTTGCGCGATCGATTTGCCTCACTCTCCCTTTGAGCCCAATTCCATATGGGGACTGCGCGCGGAATTTTAAAGGTCATTAAAGATAAAAATGTGATTTGCATCACAATTATCTAGCTGCCCATCGGCATCGAATAAGTTTAGAACAAAAGTCCACGCTTCATTGTTAATGTTTTGTTAGAATCGAGCGGTTAAAGTTGTCCTTTCACAGCGAGAAGCATGCACATGTCGAATAAACCCTCCTCGGACGAGCTCAAAAAAGAGTTGAGCGAGATGCAGTTTTACGTGACGCAGAATCACGGCACCGAGCCGCCGTTCACCGGCCGACTGCTCCACAACAAGCGAGACGGCGTCTACCACTGCCTGGTGTGCGACGCGGCGCTGTTTCACTCGCAAACCAAGTACGATTCAGGCTGCGGCTGGCCGAGCTTTTTTGAGCCGGTGAGCGACGAGGCCATTCGCTACCTGAATGATTACTCCCACGGTATGCAGCGCACGGAAATTCGCTGCGGCAAATGCGATGCTCACCTTGGGCACGTCTTCCCGGATGGTCCGCAGCCGACCGGCGAGCGTTTTTGCGTAAATTCGGCGTCGTTAAGCTTCAGCGACGATGATAACGGCGAGCAGATCAAGGGTTAGAGAAACGATTCAGCAAATTATTCCAATGCGGAGTTGAGCGGACGATGGATATCGAGCAAATTATCGACAGTATGACCCCGGAAGTTTATCAGCGTCTGGCCACGGCGGTGGAGCTGGGAAAATGGCCGGATGGGGTGGCGCTTACCCCGGAACAGAAAGAGAATAGCCTGCAGCTGGTGATGCTGTGGCAGGCGCGACACAACGTCCAGGCCCAGCACATGACGATTGATACCAGCGGGCAGATGGTGATGAAGAGCAAGCAGCAGCTGAAGGTGGAGTTCGGCATTACGCCAGAACCTATTGCGACGTTTAAATCCTGAGCGGCTCGCGCGGGGGATGCTTACGCAGGCCCGGCGGGTTTCGCCGCCGGGCGCTGACGCTTTACGAGCCGGTTACTTCTTGTTCATCATCGCTTTAAGATCGGCAAACGGATTATATTTCGCCTCACCGACGCTCTTCTGCGCGTCTTCGCCCGCCACTACCGTTGAGCCATACAGATCGGCTTCCGTGTACTTGGAGTGCTCGTGGTCGTGGCAGTACAGGCACAGCATCTCCCAGTTGCTGCCATCTTCCGGGTTATTGCTGTGATCGTGATCGATATGGTGCACCGTCAGCTCGCGCAGATTCGAATAGACAAATTCACGGGAACAGCGTCCGCAGACCCACGGGAAGAGCTTTAGCGCCTTTTCGCGATAGCCGACTTCCAGACGGGCGTAGTTTTTGGGGATAAAAGCCATAAAGCCCCATGCCTCCTGTAGCAAATGAAAAGCTGCGCCAAAGCCTGGCGCAGCCGATTGCGACAATCATAACCTATCCCCGGACGGGACACACCTCATCTCCTCCAGGGCGCTGCGGGACCGTAACGGCCCGCAGGCTAGTGCTTAATCCCTAACGACTCTGCCAGCTGCTTAGCCAGCTGATTTTGCTCATCGGCGCCGTACTCCCAGAACATCGCCCCTGCCAGCCCCTTACTCTTGATATAGTCGGCCTTGAGGGCCACGGAGCGCGGGTTTTCGTAGGAGAGCGCAAACAGTGCCTTGCCGTCCGCCGACTGCACCGACAGCCACGGCACCTTCGCCTGGTCATCCCAGTGCTCGCTAAAGCGCTTTTGCGGATCGTTAAGCAGCTTCGCGACGATATCGTTGTACTTCACGTAGGTATCTTTGCTCAGATCGAAGCCCAGGGATTTGAACAGCGCGATCTGCTCGCTGCCGAAGTACGGCTGGGTGACGGGATTTTTCTGCGCATCGGGTTTGCTCCAGTCGATACCCGGCTCAACCGCCCGTTTTGGCACCCGGCCATAGAAACCAATGCCGAGGTTCATCTGGCTCGGCTTTAAACCGGCGGCAAGATAGTTATTCACCACAAAATCGGCGCTGTACTTATCCGCTGCCGCCACCGTCGGCCAGCGCGTTGAATCGTACAGATTCGAGTTGAAGTACTGGGTGCCGTAGGCCATGTCGTAGGTCATCAGGTTGATGTAATCCAGCAGCGGGGCGATAGCTTTGACGTCGACCCAGTTTTTTGGGCTTTCGGCGTTGGCGCCCACGGCGATGGTCACCAGCTTTTTATGACCAAATGCGCCACGCAGCTCCTTCAGCAGGGCGGTGAAGTTGTCGCGATCGGCAGGCTGGCTGGCGACCAGTCCCCACGCGCCGTTGACCGGATACTCCCAGTCGAGGTCGATACCGTCGAGGCCATACTGCGCGACGATCTCCTGCGCCGAGCGGATAAACGTCGCGCGGCTCTCCGCGCTGGCCGCCGCGCCGGAAAAACCGCGCGCTCCCCAGCCGCCAACGGAGAGCAGAACCTTCAGCTCCGGGTTCTGCTGGCGCAGTGCGGGGATTTTGCGTAAATCAGCCTGTACTTTTGGCGACAGCCAAATCTGATGCAGGCGGGCAGGGTCTTTTAACGCCGCGTTGGTTTCATCCTTTTCGTCGTTGTAGACCAGGCCAAAGGAGTAGTTGAGGTGGGTAATCTGGCGCACGTCCAGCTTATCGATGTCGCCGCCCGGCCCGGCGGTCACGTCGCCGCCGCCGTTAAAGTAGCCGACGGACATCAGGGCTTGAGCTGAGACCGCAGAAGCGCAAAGCAGGGGTAATGCTGCCAGCAAAGGCAAAAGTTTCATGGACGATCCTCTTTGACATTAAAAAAGCAAACACGCCACGGAATGGCGTGGCGAAAAAATAGCCCGCCCACACTATCAGCAATAGCCTGTTGAATCTGCGAGTTAGCTCAATGAATCGCGCAGAGGAAGCGCAAGGGAGTGGCCCGAAGCGGCGGCTTCGGGCGAGGGGTCAGGCCTGGGTTTCCAGCCAGTCGCTGAGGGTATAGAGCGTTGCGCCGGCGGCGGCCATGGCCATAAAGGCGTGGGCGCTGTCCTGCGGCTGGATATTGACGCCGCGACAGCCGTCGGTAATCACGTTAACGCGATATCCGAGGTTGAGCGCATCGAGCACCGTAAACTGGACGCAGTAGTCGGTCGCCAGACCCAGCACGATAAGCTCGACGATCCCGCGCGCGCGCAGCCAGTCGTCAAGCTGGGTTTTGTGGCGATGGCCGTTGTCGAAAAAGGCGCTATAGCTATCGATCGCCGGGTTTTCACCCTTGTGGAACACGGCGGCAATATCCTGCTGCTTAAGCAGCGGATGCAGCTCCGCGCCGGCGCTATGCTGCACGCAGTGATCCGGCCAGAAGGTCTGCGCCAGCCCGTCGAGCTCACCCTGCGAGTAGGGCTCGGTCTGGTGCTGGCTGGCGAAGCTGCCGTGGTTTGCCGGATGCCAGTCCTGGCTGGCGACCACGATTTCGCCGCGCGCCAGGCTCCAGTCGATCAGCCGGTTGGCGACATCAACGGTGCTATCGCCCTGCGGAACGGCGAGCGCGCCGCCCGCGCAAAAATCATTTTGTAAATCAACAAGCAGCAGTGCTCGATTGGTCATCATCAGCTCCTTACTCATCGGGAGTCAGCTCGCCGCGCAGGTTTTCCTGCATCAGGCGGCGAATGGCCTCAACGTCCAGATTCTGGCTCAGCAGGTAGTGCAGCTTGGTCAGCGTCGCCTCGACGGTCATGTCGAAACCACCGATCACGCCCGCCTGGGCGAGGGCGTTGCCGGTAGCATAGCCGCCCATGTTAACTTTGCCGGACATACACTGCGTCAGGTTAATCACCACAATCCCGCGCTGGCTGGCTTCGGTCAGAACCCGAATAAACTCGCCGTTCTGCGGGGCGTTACCGACGCCATAAGAGCGTAGGATCAGCGCCTTCACCGGCTGGCGGAGAAAATTGCGCACCACGTCGGCGGAGATCCCCGGGTAAATCGTCACCACGCCGATCGGCTGCGGCGTAATCGGGTGCACGATCAGCTCGCCCACGCCGTGCGGTGCCGGCGGCGTCCCGAGACGGCGGATATGGATCCCGGCCTCCAGCAGCGGCGCCAGGTTCGGAGAAGCAAAGGCGTTGAAGCCGTCGGCATGGGCTTTGGTGGTGCGGTTGCCGCGATACAGACAGTTGTTGAAAAACAGCGCCACTTCGTTAATCGGATAGTTCGCGGCAACGTACAGCGCGTTCAGCAGATTGATCTGCCCGTCGGAGCGCAGCTCGGCCAGCGGGATTTGTGACCCTGTCACAATTACCGGCTTGCCCAGATTCTCCAGCATGAACGACAGCGCCGAGGCGGTAAACGCCATGGTGTCGGTGCCGTGGAGGATCACGAAGCCATCATACTCATCATAGTGGGTGCGAATATCTTCCGCGATATGCTGCCAGTCCTCCGGCGTCATGTCGGACGAATCCATCAGCGGGGCATATTCGTGAATGGTAAAGTCCGGCATCTCCGGACGGTGGAACTCAGGCATCAGCGCGAGCTGACGCTGCAGGTGGCCGGAAACGGGGATATAGCCGTGTTCGGAGCGCTGCATACCGATGGTCCCACCGGTGTAGGCAACGTAAATCCATTTCTTTTGCATAACATCGCTTAGGTTGTACGTAGACAGGCGCAGTATAAGGTGGTCGCGAAAAAAATACAGCGTCTATACCCGTCATACTTCGAGCTGCAGATGTGTTGGCGGCGCGTGCTCACCCCGGCCTATACCCGTCATACTTCGAGCTGCAGATGTGTTGGCGGCGCGTGCTCACCCCGGCCTATACCCGTCATACTTCGAGCTGCAGATGCGTTGGCGGCGTGTGCTCACCCCGGTCACATAGTGGCCTATGCTCCCGGGGATTCGCCCACTTGCCGCGTGATTCGGCCTACGGCCTCACCCCTTCGGGGCCAGCGCAAGCGCTGTTCAAAACGGTTAACCGTTTTGTCATGCAACTCGAATTATTTAGGGTATACCCGGTATTCGGGTTACTGCTGTGCTGGCTGCCCGGTCACATAATTAGCCTATGCTCCCGGGGATTCGCTCGCTTGCCGCCTTTCTGCAACTCGAATTATTTAGGGTATACCCGGTATTCGGGTTACTGCTGTGCTGGCTGCCCGGTCACATAATTAGCCTGTGCTCCCGGGGATTCGCTCGCTTGCCGCGTGATTCGGCCTCCGGCCTCACCCCTTCTGGGCCAGCGCAACGAATTATTTAGGGTATACCTGCTATTGCGGGGGAAAAATAAAACCCCGGCCGATAGCCGGGGTTTACTGTCGAACGGGGGGGTTAGCGGATATTGGCGCAGGTTAAGCAGAAGGCGTAGCGGTTCTGCGGATCGTTAAACGCCGCCAGCTTGTCGCTTTCGGCCTTCACCGCATTGGCGGCTGCCGCAACGGGTGCGGGCAGCCAGGCCTGCAGCGCCGCCGGGAGAGAGGCGCGCACGGAACCGGTCAGGCCATCAACCACCATTGAGAAGAAGGTCGGATCTTCCTGGTAGTAGTCGATGTGCCACTGCTTCAGCTTCGCCAGCTCAGCGGCTTTCGCCACCGCGTCATCGAAGTCGCCGAGGCTATCCACCAGGCCGTTGGCTTTGGCATCTTCACCGGTCCAGACGTGGCCCTGGGCAATCTGGTCAACCTTCTCCGGAGTACTCTTACGCGCATTAGCCACCAGGGTAATAAAGCGCTTATAGCCGTTCTCAATGCTCAGCTGCATCATTTGCTGCACTTCTGGCGGCAATGATTTGGTGGTGGAGACATCCGCCAGCGGCGACGTTGATACGCCGTCGGTATGCACGCCGATAGAGCCGAGAGTGTTTTCAACGGTGTTGATCACGCCAAAGATGCCGATGGAGCCGGTGAGGGTGCTCGGGTTCGCCACGATGTAATCCGCCGGGGTGGAGATCCAGTAGCCGCCGGAGGCCGCCATGCCGCCCATGGACACGACTACCGGTTTACCCGCCGCTTTCGCCGCCGCCAGCTCTTCGCGAATCACTTCCGAAGCGCTGACGCTGCCGCCGGGGCTGTTAACGCGCAGCACGATGGCTTTCACCTTCGGATCGAGGCGCGCATCGCGGATCTGTGCCGCGGTGGTATCGCCGCCGACGTTGCCCGGCGTTTCTTCACCGTCCATGATCGCGCCGTTCGCGAAGATAACCGCAATCGAGGCGCCCTGGTCGGAAGGCGTCTTAACGCTGTAATCGTAATAGCTGATGGCGCGATAGTTGTTATCCGCCTTGCTCCAGCCAAACTGTTTGGTCAGCGCCTTTTCGATGTCGGTGGAGGTAGCCAGCTCGTCAACCAGCTTGCTGTCCAGGGCGTATTTCGCCGTATCGCCATCGACCTTACGCAGGCCGTCGAGCACGCCCTGGGCGCCGGGGAACAGCTGCTGGGCGGTGATCTGCCGGTTGGCAGCGATGGTATTGAGATAGTTCTGCCACAGTTCGCCTATCCAGCGGCCGTCGGCTTCACGGGCGGCCGGAGACATATCGTCGCGGATAAACGGCTCGACCGCTGACTTATAGGTGCCGACGCGGAAAACGTGGGTTGAGACCTTCAGCTTATCGAGCAGCGATTTGTAGTACAGGCCGTTAGTGGCAAAACCGTGCAGATCAACTTCGCCCTGCGGCGAGAGCCAAATTTTATTGGCGAAGCTTGCCAGATAGTACTGCCCCTGGCTGTAGCTGCTGCCGACGGCGTAGATCGGCTTGCCGCTATCGCGGAATTCGCGCAGCGCTTTACCGATGTACTGCATCGACGGCTGGTCACCGCCGGCAAAATTTTTCAGATCCAGCACGATGCCGGTGATATTACGGTCGTCTTTGGCCTGACGGATGGTTTGTACGATATCAAACAGCGAGTTTTCCTGCAGGCGATCGGAGCTGGCGCCAAACAGCTGGCGGCCAATCACCCCGAGCTTGCTGCTGGCCGAAGGTTTGTCGACCACCACGCCGGTGATATTCATTAGCAGCGCGCCGCGGGCGGCATGCTCCGTAGTGGTGCTGCTGAACTGCGCCCAGATGCCGAAGCAAACCAGCACCAGCAGCAGGAAAACCAGGTTCAGTGCGAGCTGACGAATAAAATTAAGTACTCGCCACGTCCATTTAAAAAATCCGGCAATCAGTCGCCAAAGGGTTCGCATGTATTCTCCCTAACATTATCAAAAGTGGGCTAACCGCAGGGGCTGCCGCGTCTGGCTATCCTAAAGAGACCATCGGCGCTTGTCAGCAGGAATCACCCATCGGGCTGTAACAAAATTCGTGAGCATGTTAATTTTATGAAAAATAACCTCACAGGAGTCACATAGATGGATGCTCTCGACCTACTGGTTAACCGCCGCAGCGCCTCGCGCCTGGCTGAACCGGCTCCGGCCGGCGAACAGCTGGAAAATATTCTTCGCGCCGGCCTGCGTGCCCCGGATCACGGGACATTACAGCCGTGGCGGTTCTTTATTATTGCCGATGAAGGGCGCGAGCGCTTCAGCCAGCTGTTGGAAAAAGGCGCGCTGGCCGCCGGGCAGGATGAAAAGGGCGTAGAGAAAGCGCGCAGCGCGCCGTTCCGGGCGCCGCTGATTATCACCGTGGTTGCCCGCTGTGAGGATCACCCCAAGGTGCCTAAGTGGGAGCAGGAGATGTCGGCGGGCTGCGCGGTCATGGCGATGCAGATGGCCGCGGTCGCTCAGGGATTCAACGGTATCTGGCGCAGCGGAGCGTTAACCGAAAGCGCCATCGTGCGTGAAGGGTTTGCCTGCCGCGAGCAGGATAAGATTGTCGGCTTCCTCTATCTGGGTACGCCGCAGCTGAAGGCATCAACCAGCATCGCTCTGGCCGACACCGCGCCGTTCGTCGTGCGTTTCTGAGGATGAATTGCCCGGCAGGCGCCTGCCGCCGGGCTGCTTCAGGCGCTACTTCTGCTGTTTAGCAAACTCATCTTTCGCTTTCTGCAACTGCTGCTGGAAAGCCGGGTTGGTATGCAGCGTCGCGACGACCGCCGAGCCGACAATGCGCGCAGCGTCGACGTCGCTTTGCCAGTGATAGCCGCAGATGACCCGGCTCTCGCCGAGCTCGTAGCCGCGCCTGAGAATCTCATTCTGCCGCTGCGGGTTAACTTCGGCCAGCACCAGCGCCGTGGCCCAGCCGATAGAGGTGTGGCCGGAAGGATAGGAGCCGTTTTTCGACAGCTTATCCTGCTCGGTGGTGTTACAGGTGGCGACGCCGTAAAACGCGAACGGACGAATGCGCATGTACTTCTCTTTCGCCCCGCGGGTCGCCAGGTCGCCCGCATCTTCAATCATATTGGTCAGCAGCTTGTGCAGCGCCGGCGCGTCCTTTTCGGTGATCGGCGAGCCGAATGCGCCGGAGAAGGCGTTCGCCACGCCGCCTGCGCTGAGGTTTGCGTCCTCTGCCGCCAGCTTACCGCGCTCGGTGGCCCGCAGCAGACGTCCTTTCTCATACATCGCCTGATCGTTTAAAAAGGCGATGCTGCCTACTTCCGGCGGCGGCGGCAGGAGCGCCAGGCTATCGATGGCCTGAGCATTTTTCAGGTAGTAGAGGTCAGGTTTAGTCGTGGCATCGTTACCCGTTGCCGTCAGGGCAAAAGCGTTAACGGAGAAGAGGCCTGCCAGGCAAAGGGCGAGAACGCGCTTTTTCATCAAAATTTCCTTTCGTTGTTATCACTCCAGAGAGAGCAGAACGTTGGGTTGTCACATTTCTGTCATCTTTTAGTTAAAGTTAAAATGACGCTGAAAAAATTGTTCTCTATCGCAAAATCGCATATTTGTCTGCTTAATGAGCAACTATTCGCGATTTCAGACTGTCGTACTTACCACCTTGCCGTTTGGGCGCTACCATAGCGGGATTGCAATGACAGGAGATGTCCATGAGCGAGCAAGCTATTCGTTTAACGCAATACAGCCACGGAGCCGGTTGCGGGTGTAAAATTTCCCCTAAGGTGCTGGAAACTATCCTTAAAAGTGACCAGGCAAAATTTATTGACCCTAATCTGCTGGTGGGCAACGAAACCAGCGACGATGCGGCGGTCTACGACCTGGGCAACGGTACGTCCATCATCAGCACCACCGACTTCTTTATGCCGATTGTCGACAGCCCGTTCGACTTTGGCCGCATTGCCGCGACTAACGCCATCAGCGATATTTTCGCCATGGGCGGCAGGCCGATTATGGCGATAGCGATCCTCGGCTGGCCGATTAACACCCTGGCGCCGGAAATCGCCCGCGAAGTGGTTGACGGCGGCCGGTTTGCCTGCCAGCAGGCGGGGATCGCTCTGGCCGGCGGCCACTCCATTGACGCGCCGGAGCCGATTTTTGGCCTCGCGGTGACCGGCGTAGTGCCCACCGAGCGCATCAAGAAAAACAGCACCGCCGAGGCGGGATGCCGGCTGTTCCTCACTAAACCGCTGGGGATCGGCGTGCTGACCACCGCCGAGAAAAAATCGCTGCTCAAGCCTGAGCATCAGGGGCTGGCTACCGAAACCATGTGTCAGATGAACCTCGCTGGCGCCGCGTTTGCCAATATCGACGGCGTGAAGGCGATGACCGACGTCACCGGCTTTGGCCTGCTTGGCCACCTGAGCGAAGTGTGCCGCGGGGCGGGCGTACAGGCGCAGCTGAACTATGCCGATATCCCGAAACTGCCGGGCGTGGAAGAGTATATTCTCGCCGGCGCGGTTCCCGGCGGCACCGGACGCAATTTCGCCAGCTACGGCCATCTGATGGGCGAAATGCCCGCGGAGTGGCGCGATCTGCTGTGCGATCCGCAAACCTCCGGCGGCCTGCTGCTGGCGGTCTCGCCGGAAGCTGAAGCCGAGGTCCGCGCGGCGGCAGAGGCGTCCGGCGTGACGCTGGCCGCTATCGGCGAGCTGGTTACCGCCCGCGGTGGACGCCCCATGATCGAGATCCGTTGATTACATGCGGCTGTTTATTGCAGAAAAACCGAGCCTCGGCCGCGCCATTGCCGAGGTGTTACCCAAGCCGCATCGCAAGGGGGACGGCTATATTGAGTGCGGCAACGGGCAGGTGGTTACCTGGTGTATTGGCCATCTGCTGGAGCAGGCGCAGCCGGATGTCTACGACGGGCGCTACGCGCGCTGGAACCTGGTCGATCTGCCCATCGTCCCGGAGAAGTGGCAGCTACAGCCGAAACCTTCGGTCAGCAAACAGCTTAACGTTATCAAGCGGCTGCTGGGCGATGCCGAAGAGGTGATCCACGCCGGTGACCCGGACAGAGAAGGCCAGCTGCTGGTGGATGAAGTTCTCGACTATCTGCAGCTGGCGCCGGAGAAGCGCCAGCAGGTGCAGCGCTGCCTGATAAACGACCTTAACCCGCAGGCGGTTGAGCGGGCGATCTCTCGCCTGCGCGCCAACAGCGAATTTATTCCGCTCTGCGTATCGGCGCTGGCCCGCGCGCGCGCCGACTGGCTGTACGGGATCAACATGACCCGCGCCTACACGCTGCTTGGGCGCAACGCGGGCTATCAGGGCGTGCTCTCGGTCGGGCGGGTGCAGACGCCGGTGCTCGGGCTGGTGGTGCGTCGCGATGAAGAGATCGAGAACTTTGTGGCGAAGGATTTCTTCGACGTCAAAGCGCATATCGTCACGCCCCAGGAGGAGCGCTTCGTCGCGACCTGGCAGCCGAGCGATGCCTGCGAATCCTGGCAGGATGATGAAGGTCGCCTGCTGCACCGCCCGCTGGCCGAACACGTCGTCGCGCGGATTACCGGCCAGCCGGCGCTGGTCACCGCCTACAACGATAAGCGGGATTCGGAGCCCGCTCCGCTGCCGTTTTCGCTCTCTGCGCTGCAGATTGAGGCCGCAAAGCGTTTTGGCTTCAGCGCGCAAAACGTGCTGGATATTTGCCAGAAGCTGTACGAGACCCACAAGCTTATCACCTACCCGCGATCGGACAGCCGCTACCTGCCGGAGGAGCATTTCGCCGGTCGCCATACGGTACTCAACGCCATTGGCGTCCACGCGCCGGATTTACTGCCCCAGCCGGCGGTCAATCCGGAGATCCGCAACCGCTGCTGGGACGATAAAAAGGTTGATGCGCACCATGCCATCATTCCCACCGCGCGCAGCAGCCAGGTGCGGCTGACGGAGAACGAGATCAAGGTCTACGGCCTGATCGCGCGTCAGTACCTGATGCAGTTTTGCCCGGACGCGGTGTTCCGCAAATGCCAGATTGACCTTGAGATCGCCAACGGCAAGTTTGTTGCCAAGGCGCGCTTCCTCGCCGAGGCCGGCTGGCGGGCGCTGCTGGGTAATAAAGAGCGCGACGAAGAGAACGACGGTACGCCGCTGCCGGTGGTGGCGAAGGACGATGAGCTGCTGTGTGAAAAGGGTGAAGTGGTGGAGCGGCAAACCCAGCCGCCGCGCTACTTTACCGACGCGACGCTGCTCTCCGCGATGACCGGGATTGCCCGCTTTGTGCAGGATAAGGATCTGAAGAAGATCCTGCGCGCTACCGACGGCCTGGGTACGGAAGCGACCCGCGCCGGGATTATTGAGCTGCTGTTTAAACGCGGGTTTTTAGTCAAAAAAGGGCGCTATATCCACTCCTCGGACGCGGGACGGGCGCTGATTCACTCCCTGCCAGAAATGGCCGCGCGGCCGGATATGACCGCGCACTGGGAATCGGTACTGACGCAAATCAGCGAAAAGCAGTGCCGCTATCAGGACTTTATGCAGCCGCTGGTGGGAACGCTTTATCAGCTTATCGACCAGGCGCGCAGCACGCCCGCTCGTCAGTTCCGCGGTATCGTTGCGCCGGGAGGCGGTAAGAAGGAGTTCAGCAAAGGCAAGCCGAGAGCCAGGACGAAGGGCAAAAAGCCGGCGGCGGATGCGCCTGCCGACAATCCATAATCAAAGACCCCGCAGGCCGGGGTCTTTTTCGTTGGGCTCCGTCAGCGGCTCTCCCGGATACGCGCGACCCGGGAGAGCCTGCGGATTAAATCACGCCCTGTGCCAGCATCGCGTCGGCCACTTTAACGAAGCCGGCAATGTTGGCGCCGCGCACGTAGTTAGTCTGCTTCGCTTCGCCGCCGTATTCCACGCAGGCGTGGTGAATGTCGAGCATGATGTGGTGCAGGCGAGCGTCAACCTTCTCTGCTTTCCAGCTCATTCGTGCGGCGTTCTGCGCCATTTCGAGACCGGAAGTCGCTACGCCGCCGGCGTTAGCCGCTTTACCCGGCGCGAACAGCACGTCGGCTTCGAGGAACAGGTCGGTTGCCGCGATGGTGGTCGGCATATTGGCGCCTTCGGCCACGGCCTTCACGCCGTTGGCGATCAGCAGGCGGGCGGCGTCAACGTCCAGTTCGTTTTGCGTGGCGCACGGCAGCGCAATATCCACCGGCACGGACCACGGCTGCTGGCCTTCGAGGTACTGCAGGCCAAACTCGCGGGCGTAGTCGGCAACGCGACCGTCGCGGCTGGCTTTAATTTCGCACAGGCGCGCCAGCTTCTCTGGGGTAAAGCCCGCTTCGTCAACCACGGTGCCGCTGGAGTCAGAGGCGGTAATCACGCGCGCGCCAAGCTCCATGGCCTTTTCGATGGCGTACTGGGCAACGTTGCCGGAGCCGGAAACCGCCACGCGCATCCCTTCGAAGCCCAGGCCGTGGCGTTTAAGCATCGCTTCGGTGAAGTAGACCAGACCATAGCCGGTCGCTTCCGGGCGAATCAGGCTGCCGCCAAAGGAGAGCCCTTTGCCGGTGAACACGCAGGCGCTGTTGTTGGAGAGCTTACGCATCATCCCGGCCATAAAGCCCACTTCGCGACCGCCAACCCCGATATCGCCAGCCGGTACGTCGGTGTCCGGGCCTAAGTGACGATACAGTTCGGTCATCAGCGACTGGCAGAAGCGCATCACTTCGCCGTCGCTCTTCCCTTTCGGGTCGAAGTCGCTGCCGCCTTTACCGCCGCCCATAGGCAGGGTGGTCAGGGCGTTTTTAAACGTTTGCTCGAAGCCGAGGAATTTGAGGATCGACAGGTTGACCGACGGGTGGAAGCGCATGCCGCCCTTGTACGGGCCGATGGCGGAGTTGAACTGCACGCGCCAGGCGCGGTTAACCTGAACCTGATTACGGTCATCAACCCATACGACGCGGAACTGGATAGCCCGCTCCGGTTCAACCAAACGTTCCAGCAAATTGAGCTGGCGATAGCGCGGATTCTCCTCAAGGAAAGGCCACAGGGTGGTCATCACCTCGCGGACGGCCTGAGCAAATTCGGTTTGATGAGGATCGCGCTGTTGAACGCGGGCGAGAAAACCTTCCAGAGTGCACGTCTGATCCATAGATATAAGTTCCCCTTATGGTTGTGATTGCGTTTATACATGTCATCCTTCAGGCTGGCGGCGCTCGCTTACCCGGTGCGCCTGCTCGCGTAAGCCGCCGGAGAAAGGCTCCCATGCTGCCGCGCTGCAACCTGAATGATTTTATGGATATTTATTATGATTCGGCCCTTGAAAAAGCCGATTTTCCGACTATAACACCGGCAATCGTTAGGCAAGCAAGGAAAAGTTATCCTGAAAGCAAAATTTATAATCCGCCGGCTGTCATAACTAAAAGCGATGACCGCGGCCTGACGGTATTAGCGGGAAAGGAGAGACGCGCTTTGGGCGATAAAGGCTTCCAGCAGGGGGATATCCGCTGGCGCGAGGTTGAAGGTTAAGGCTTCCTGCGGCGAGCACCAGCGGAGCTGGCTGTGGTAGTGCGCGGTTGGCGTACCGCTAAAGTGGGGCACCCACCAGGCGTGAAGATGAATCAGCCGGCCGGAGACCTCCCGCCGGTGGCTGGCGATATAGCGGGCGGGAAGGGCGACGATGCCGAGCTCCTCCTGCAGCTCGCGGGCAAGCGCCTGCGCCTGGCTCTCGCCGGACTCCACCTTGCCGCCGGCAAACTCCCACATTCCCGGCTGGTCAGCGTGCGGCGGGCGCTGCGCGAGCAGAATGCAGCCGTCTCTTTCAATAATGGCGGCCACAACATCAATGGTTTTTAGCATCTGAATCATCGTTCCATGAAGGATAATGGCCTATTATCACCGCCTTTGTGACGCCCAGACAACCCCTTAGCCCGCTGGAGATATGCCGTGCTCGACCGCCATCTGCACCCCCGCCTGAAGCCACTGCTCAACGCCTGCGCCGTGCGGCTCGATCGCCCCGGCATCTCCGCCGATGGCGTAACCCTGCTGGGCTTTGCCGTTGGCGTACTGGCGCTGCCGTTGCTGGCGGCAGGATGGTATTACGCGGCGCTGGCGGCCATTGTCATGAACCGGCTGCTGGACGGGCTTGACGGGGCGCTGGCGCGCCGCAGAGGGCTAAGCGACGCCGGGGGCTTTCTCGATATTGCGCTCGATTTCCTGTTTTATGCGCTGGTGCCGTTTGGCTTTATCCTCGCCGATCCGCTGCACAACGCCGTTGCCGGCGGCTGGCTGCTGTTTGCCTTTATCGGGACTGGCAGCAGCTTCCTTGCTTTTGCGGCGCTGGCGGCAAAGCACCAGATTGATAACCCGGGCTATGCGCATAAATCGTTTTACTATATTGGCGGCCTGACGGAGGGGACGGAGACGATCCTGCTGTTCGTGCTGTGCTGCCTGTTTCCGGCGCACTTCGTCTGGCTGGCGTGGATCTTCGGCGGACTGTGCTGGCTGACGACGGCGACCCGCATCTACAGCGGCTACCTGACGCTGAAGCAGGTTCAGCGTCAGGCGTAGGCCAGCTATATACTGCTATCCGGACCGCGCTCGCCGCTCTGTACCGGATTTTTAGGATCGCTGCTCCACTCGTACCAGCCGCCGTCGTAGACCGAGACGTTTTTCCAGCCCATCGCGCGGGCGTACATAAAGGTCTCGGAGGCGCGCCAGCCGGTTCCGCAGTAGAAAGAGACCTGCTGATCGGGGCGAATATTCCACTGCTGCCACATGGCGGTAATGTCGTCGGCGCTGCGCATGGTGCCATCCGGATTATGGAAATCCTCCATATGGGTGGAATCGCTTCCCGCATGGCCCCAGCGCGCGCCGGCAATCTCACCTTTGGGCTTGATATAGCTATAGCCGCTGGTGGTGCCGATAAACTCCGGCCACGAGCGAATGCTGACCAGCGAGGCATCCTGACGATGCAGCAGCCCGCGCGCCTGCTCCATATCCAGCATCAGCTGCGGCTGTCCGGGGATAGCGGCGCCAAAGTCCGGCTCCGGCTTCTGCTTCGCCGGCATGCCGCGTTCGACCGGCAGCCCGGCGTCGGACCAGGTTTTCCAGCCGCCGTCGAGCAGGCGAACGTCCTTCACTCCCGCATACAGCATGATCTGCGCCACGCGCGCGGCGGCGTAGACGTCGCGACCGTAGAGAATGACCGTGGTGTCATGACGAATGCCGTTTTTTGCCAGCAGGGCCTGCAGCTGTGCGTCGGAGACTTTGTTCCACAGCGGTTCGCTCTCCACCTCGTTGGTGTCGATATAGCCGGCGGCGGGAATATGGTTCAGCAGGTAAAATTTCGGCGCGCCCCAGGCGGCTTCAAAAACTTTCCACTGGCCGGCGGGGGCGGCGGCAACCGCTTTACCCTGCTGCAGATCGTGCAGCCACTGGGGGTAGACCAGCTGTTCGACGTGCGGCAGCTTTTGCAGGCGCGCGGGCTGGCTGAGGGCGTCGCTGAGGGTGTTGATATGGCTAAAACCCGCGGCTTTCAGGCGAGCGGCAACCCGGGCATTGTCCTCGTCGCTACCGTACAGCGCGACGGGCGTCGCGGCCTGCAGACGATGTTGGGCTGCCCATGCGCCGAGCTGCTGGTCGTTCATGGCGCCCAGCCAGCTGGCGGAGAGGTTTAGCGCCTGCGGCTCGTGGCCCTGCGGGCCGCCGTTGGCCTGCGGCCAGCCGTTATAAAACGCGCTCAGGCGGGTATCGATGGCGACGCCGTGCTGTTGTTGCAGGGCGGAGTGCGTCAGCGCCGGCATGGCGTCAGCAGCGAAAGTAGAGGAAGCAGCAAGCCCAACCAGCAGGGCGAGCGCGGTCAATTGAGAAACACGTTTCATCGAAATGCCCGACAGTAGAAAATTGAGCGGCTATTCTCCTCGCTCCCGGCGGCGAATTCTTTGCGATAACGCAGGTCAGGGTGGTTTTCATTGCCAGCGGCTCATCTGCAGGCAGCGGCCGGCGGCGGGGATATCGTGGCCGTCGTGGGTGACCAGCACCGCCGGGATCGCCAGCCGGGCAAGCTCGTCGAACACCCAGCGGCGAAAATCGGCGCGCAGTCCGGCATCGAGGCGGTTAAACGGCTCGTCCAGCAGCAGCGCCAGCGGCCGGGCCAGCAGCGCCCGCAGCAGGCTGACGCGCGCGCGCTGTCCGCCGGAGAGCGTCGCCGGATCGCGAGGGTAAAACCCCGTCAGCCCGGCGCGATCCAGGGTTTGCTCCACCAGGGCGCGCCGTTCTGCGCCGCGAACCTCAGGCGCCACCGCGAGCATCAGGTTTTGCCCGACGCTAAAGCCATCGAACAGCAGAGCATCCTGAAAAAGAACGCCGATTCGCCGCCGCTCGGTGGGGAGTCGGTCGCAGCGCTCGTCGCCCAGCCACAGTTCGCCTGCGGCGTGAAAATTCTCGTCAAGCGCGCCGGCCATCCAGGCAAACAGCGTCGATTTCCCGCTCCCGGAGGGGCCCATCAGCGTCAGCACTTCCCCAGGGGCGACGCAAAATTCAACGTCCCGCAGCAGCGGCCTGCCGTTGAGCGTCAGGGTCAGGTTATTCACGGTCAGCACTAGCGTAATCCTCGTCGGTAGCGGCCCGCCAGCCAGGCCAGCAGGGCGGTGAGGGTAAAGAAGAGCGCGGGCAGCAGCAGCTGCCATAATGCCTGAGCGGCAAGGCTTTGCGTATCCCCGCCGCTGCTCAGCGCCACGGCTTCGCTGGTTAACGTCGGCGTGCGTCCGGCGCCCAGCCAGAGCGTTGGCAGATACTGGGCAATGCTGACCGAGAAGCCAACCGCCAGCGCCGCCAGCAGCGGGCGAACGAGCAGCGGCAGCTTAACCAGACACAATATCCGTCCGCGTCGCCAGCCGAGCGTGCGGGCGATCAGCTCCATGCGCGGATCGCGGTTGCGCCATGCCGGGCGCAATATAAACAGCATCCACGGCACGACCCACAGCAGGTGGCCCCACAGGACGGTGAAGAGCCGTCCGTCCAGCCACGCGTAGAGCGCCAGCTGATACTGACCGTCCGCCAGCGGCAGCGCCGGGAGAAGCGGCGGCAGCCAGATCCAACCGTCGCTGCGGGAAGGCCCATACTCCAGCCACAGCAGGCAAATGATGCCGCCCAGCGCGCAGGAGAGGAGCGCCAGGGTCAGGCTATTGGCGACGCTGGCGCCTGCCGGAACGGCGGTTTGCGCGACGGCGGCGAGAAACAGGGCGCAGAGCAGGCCGCTCAGCGGTACGGCGATGGCCACGACGCGCCCGACGCCCGCGTCGGAGCGGAGACGCCGCACTCCCCGCAGGTCCGGTATCCGCCGACGCCACAGGCGCCAGGCTCCCCACGCGCCGGCGGCCAGCAGCCCCAGAATACCCACCAGCAGCAGGCTGGCGAGCGCCCCTTTTGCCTGCTGCAGCTCGTCTCCCTGGTTTAGCCACTGCCAGGCCAGCACCGCCAGCGTTGGCGGATTTCCCGGACCGAGGATGAGCGCGACGTCTACCGCCGACAGGCTCCAGGCGGTGGTGGCGAGCAGGATAATCGCCAGCGAGGGCATCAGCGTCGGCAGAATAAGCCAGTGCAGGCACTGCCAGCGGCCGTAGCCGAGGCTCTTCAGCACCGTGACCTGCTCAGCCAGCCGCTTTTCGCCCATCAGGCCGTAGATCGCCCACAGCAAAAAGCCGCTCTCCTTCACCGCCAGCGTCAGGCCGAGCCCCAGGCCGTAGCGATCGACGGCGGGCGTGCAGAAGGTACAGACCCGATACCACCAGCCGCCTTCGGCAAACAGCAGCAGCGCGGCGGTGGCGAAGGCCACGTGCGGCACCGCCAGCAGCAGCGGCAGACGCCCGGCCAGCCGCCGCCAGCGTCGGGAGGGCCACAGCGCCCCGGTGACGGCCAGGGTGAGCAGCAGCGCGCCGCCGACCGACAGCAGGGTTGAGACCAGGGTTGCGCTGAGCGCCTGCCACAGCTGCGGATCGGCAAACAGCGCCTGCCAGCGGGAGAGGCGCAGCGCGGGGGCAAGCATCAGCCCTGCCGCGGGCAGCAGGGGCAGATAAATCAGCCCCATCGCGCCCCACGCCAGCAGGCTCAGCGTGTGCCGTAGCGGCGCAGCCATTCCTGCTCCAGCGCGTCAACCCAGGCGGCGTGCGGTTCCGCCAGTACCGGCGGCATATTCTGCGGCATCAGCCGCCGCAGGGCATCGCCCTCGGCCGGCGGCAGAGCCTGCGGGTCCAGAACGCTCGGATCGCCCCATACCGCGGGATCGGCCTTGCGCAGCTGCGCCGCCGGCGACAGCAGAAAATTCGCCACCACCTTCGCTCCCGCCGAGGCGCGGGCGTTGGCCGGGATCGTCACAAAGTGCACGTTGCCGAGGGTGCCTTTGGTGAAGCCAAATCCGTAGCTATCCTTCGGCAGCTCGCCGCTGGCGGCCTTTTGCTGCGCATGCAGCGGGTTAAAGGTGAGCGAGAGGCGCAGGGTGCCGTTCGCCAGCATGGTATCCATGCGCGCCGCGGAGGGCGGGAAATCGCCGCCTTCGCGCCACAGCAGCGGATGAAGCTCGTCGAGATAGCGCCACAGCGGAGCGGTGACCTCGGCAAAGCTCGCGGCCTGCGGCGGCTGGCGAAGGGCGTCGGGCTGCCGGGTCAGGTCGATAAGCAGCTGCTCCAGCAGAGCGGTACCGATGAAGTCCGGCGGGCGGGGATAGGTGACGCTTCCCGGATGGGCGGCGGCAAACGCCAGCAGCGCCTGCGGGTTTTTCGGACCGTCCGGGGTTTGCGAGCGGCGGGCGATAAAGGTGAGCTGGGCGCTGCCCCACGGCGACTCCGCGCCGTCGGTGGGCATGGAAAAATCCTCGCTGACCGGCTTCTGCCGATCGACATAGCGCCAGCTGGGCAGCGCCTGCGCCCACCCGGTTTGCAGCAGCCCGGCGGCTTTCAGGGTGTGAAAGTTCTCGCCGTTAACCCACAGCAGGTCAATGGAGCCGCCGCGGCTGCGTCCGGCCCGCGCTTCGGTCTGGATCCGCCTGACGGCATCGGCGGCATCGGCAATATGGACGATCCGCAGGTCAATCGCATAGTCGCGCTTAACCGCTTCGCTGACCCAATCCAGGTAGCGGTTGACCGCCGGATCGCCGCCCCAGGCGTTAAACCACACCGTTTGCCCGCGCGCCTGCGCTTCGGTCTGCTGCCAGCTCTCGCCGGCGCTGACCGCCAGCGGCATAAGCAGCAGCGCCGCCAGCCAAATCCAACAACAACGCATACTCACTCCTTATGATTTTGAATCTGCAGGCCCGGAGGTCGGGATCCGGCACAGGCCCTGCGCCGGGATGGCCATGGCGGAATTAAAGCGCGCGGAGAGGTTTTGCAGGCCGATCAGCGCCGTCAGCTCGGTGAGCGCCCGGGCATCAAAGCGTGCCGCCAGCCGGTTGCGCAGCGCGTCGTCAACGGTGGGGGGCGTCAGGCTGGCGGCCTCGGCATATTCCAGCGCCAGCCGCTCGCTATCGCTGAACAGCCCGCTGTGCCGCCAGTCGGCGACCGCCAGTAATTTATCGCGGCCGCCGCTGCGTTGCGCCAGCTTCATCTGCGTAATATCAATACAAAATTCGCACAGGCACATCTGGGCAATGCGCGCGCTGACCAGCGAACGCAGCACCGGGTCGAGCGGCGAGCGTCGGCGTTCGAGATAGCCGACAAACATCGACACCAGGTAAAAAATAAACGGAATGCGCCCCCACCAGCGGATCGGGTTGAGCACCTCCCCGTAGTGGCGGCGGTGCAGCCAGGCCTGCGGGCGGAGGATCGGCGGAACGGAGTCCAGCGGCGGCAAACTCATGGTGAATTCCTCTTTTGACGTTCAGAATAGCGCGCTTTGGCGACAGCGATAACCACCGCCAGCGCCAGCAAAATAGAGAGTCCGGTGACCAGCCAGAAGGTCCCGCCGGTTAACAGGCTGCCCGCCCAGGAGTAGACGATGGTGGCCGGTAGCTGGCCGACGCCGGTGGCGATCGCAAACTGGCGAAAGCGAATGGAGGTCAGGCCGGCGGCGTAGCTGATGGGATCGAACGGCACAAACGGCAGCAGCCGGCAAACCAGCACGGTGTGCCTGCCGTAGCGGTCAAAAAAGGCGTCCATGCTGCGGAGGATCGTTTTTCCGGTCAGCTTCTCAACCGCCTCGCGGCCGAAGACTCTGGCGATGAAAAAGCACAGCGCCGCGCCCGCCATCGCGCTGGACCAGGAGAGAAGGCCACCCCAGAACGCGCCAAACAGCGAGGCGTTAGCGAAGGTGATTAAAAAGGCGGGCAGCGGGGCGACCACGGCCTGCAGGATCATGAGGGCGAAAGAGACCAGCGCCGCCTGCGGGCCGTACGAGCCGATAAAGCGCTCAACGGCCTGCGGGTCCAGCGCCGAGAACGCCGCCAGGCTGCGCTGAATAAACTCATTCGCGGCAGGGACCCGCCAGCCGATGAGCAGCGCGGCGGCCAGCGCGACGACGGTCACGAGCCGATAGTAGCGAAACGGGCGCGGTTTATCGGGTCTCATCCTCAGCCTTGATATTATCGGGTGCGATCCGCCGACGGCGGGCAAACATTTTCGCCGCCTGAACCAGGCCAAACAGCGCCATGCCGGCGAGGCTCAGCTTAAGCATAAACGCGAGGGTCATGCCCTCCCTGGCGAGCTCGCTGGCCATCAGGGTATAGATAAAGATACCCGGCAGAGTAGTGAGCGCGGAAATAAGCGTAAATGACCAGAATGAAATGGCCGTCAGGCCATAGGCATAGTTTTGGATATTATACGGAAACAGCGGAACCAGCCGCGTCAGAATTAAAAAATCGCTGCCGTTACGGGCAATGCCGCGCTCGATTGCCCGCAGCGTTGCCGTATCGCCGGCGTATTTCAGCAGCGCGTCGCGGCCCAGCCAGCGGGCCAGCAGGAATGAAAGCGCAGAGCCAACGGTGGCGGCGCAGAGCGATAAAAGCGTGCCCGTCAGCGGGCCAAAGACAATACCGCCCACCGCCACCAGAATAGTGCCGGGGATCAGGCACAGCGTGGCGACAATAAATAGCGCGATATAGAGCAGATAGCCGAAGGCGCCGCTCTGAGCGATCAGCATCTGCAGATGGCGGAAATGGGTCAGCAGCCCGCCGAGGCCGAAGTGATAGACGGCGCCGGCGGCAGTGCACAGCAGAATAGCGGCAAGCAGCAGTTTATATTCAGCGGGATAACGGCTTCTTTTGCATTGGGGGCCTCCTGTAAAAACCGCGCCCCTTGAGTCTGTTCTCGGGAAATAACGGTGCGCGCGACAGTATAGTAAATCGCGCAGCGCAACAACGGATTACCGCCGCTTTGTTGATTTTGCTCAGGATAATCTGACTCTCCGCCCGGCAGAGGGCGGAGAGTCAGGTCTGCGGGGTTACGGCTTAAAGGTGGCCCACACCGGCGCGTGATCGGAGGGTTTTTCCATCGCGCGAATTTCGTAATCAATGCCGGTTTCGACGCAGCGCTGCGCCAGCGGGGTGCTGGCCAGCAGCAGATCGATACGCAGGCCGCGATTGTCGTCGAAGCCTTTAGAGCGGTAGTCGAACCATGAGAACTGCTCGTTGCTTTCCGGGTTGGCGTGGCGCCAGGTATCGACCAGGCCCCAGCCCAGCAGGCGCGCCATCCACTCGCGCTCCTCCGGCAGGAACGAACATTTACCGGTGCGCAGCCAGCGCTTGCGGCTCTCTTCGCCGATGCCGATATCGAGGTCCGTCGGGCTGATGTTCATATCGCCCATAATCAGCACCGGATTGTCCTTTTTCAGCTCGTTATCGAGGTAGTCCTGCAGGTTCTGGTAAAAAGCCGCCTTGGCGGGGAATTTTGTCGGATGATCGCGGCTTTCGCCCTGCGGGAAGTAGCCGTTAATCACCGTCACGTTGCCGGACGCGCTGGGGATTTCCGCCATGATAATGCGGCGCTGGGCCTCTTCATCGTCGCCCGGGAAGCCGCGACGGACGCTAACCGGCGTCTCTTTGGTCAGCAGGGCGACGCCGTAGTGGCCTTTCTGCCCGTGGTAGAACACGTTGTAGCCGAGCTTTGCCACCTCTTCGAGAGGGAACATGTCGTCGTGAACTTTGGTTTCCTGCAGGCCAATGACGTCAGGCTGATGCTTGTCGACGATGGCGGCCAGCTGATGCGGGCGCGCACGCAGGCCGTTGATATTAAAAGAGACAAATTTCATAGTCGCTGCCACTGTGCTAGGTGAATAGTGCAGGGATGTTAGCAGAAATTCGGCGGGCTGGCTGCCGGAAGGCATTTTATTGTCCGCCGCGCCGGGCGCAGGGCGGCGAATGGCCAAATCCTGCACCATTCTGGCGCGTCCCGCGCCAAAAAAGGGCGAATATCTACGATAAATTTCGTAGAGGATCACAAATACAGAATTATATCTTACTGATGAATAAACTATCTGTTTTATTCACTGTTCATCGGCCTTTATCGGATTGTTATTCACTATTTATGCATTTAATGTGAATATTTCACTTTTGTAAGCCATTGATATTCCGCGATCTACCTCAGTTTATGCATTTTTTCCTCTGGCTGGCACGATGCGTGCAATCTACATTTACAGCGTAATCACTCATAATATTTAACATTATTCATACTTTTTATTTACCGGAAGAGGTCGATATGTCTCAGTCAATTACGCGCAGCAACTTTGATCAATGGATGATGCCGGTTTACGCGCCGGCGGCGTTTATTCCGGTACGCGGTGAGGGCTCACGCCTGTGGGATCAGCAGGGGAAAGAGTATATCGATTTTGCCGGCGGCATCGCGGTGAACGCGCTGGGGCACGCGCACCCTCGGCTGGTTAACGCGCTGACGGAGCAGGCCGGGAAGTTCTGGCATACCGGCAACGGCTACACCAACGAGCCGGCGCTGCGGCTGGCGAAACAGCTTATTGACGCCACCTTTGCCGATAGGGTCTTTTTCTGCAACTCCGGCGCAGAGGCCAACGAAGCGGCGCTGAAGCTGGCGCGCAAATACGCCCACGACCGCTACGGCAGCCAGAAAAGCGGCATCGTGGCGTTCAGGAATGCGTTCCACGGCCGGACGCTGTTTACCGTTTCCGCCGGCGGGCAGCCGGCCTATTCCGCAGACTTTGCGCCGCTGCCGCCGCAGATCCAGCACGCGGTCTATAACGACCTGGACTCCGCCCGGGCGCTGATTGACGACAATACCTGCGCGGTCATCGTCGAGCCGATGCAGGGCGAGGGCGGCGTGGTGCCGGCGGACCCGGCATTCCTGCGTGGTCTGCGCGAGCTGTGCGACGCCCACAATGCGCTGCTGATTTTCGATGAGGTGCAAACCGGCGTCGGGCGCACCGGCGAACTCTATGCCTACATGCACTACGACGTGACGCCGGACGTGCTGTCGACCGCCAAGGCGCTGGGCGGCGGCTTCCCGATTGGCGCGCTGCTGGCCAGCGAAGAGTGCGCCAGCGTGATGACCGTGGGTACCCACGGCACGACCTACGGCGGCAATCCGCTGGCCTGCGCGGTCGCCGGCGAGGTGCTGTCGATTATCAATACGCCGGCGGTGCTGAACGGCGTTAAGCAGCGCCACCAGTGGTTCAGCGAGCGGCTGGAGGCGATTAACGCCCGCTATGGCCTGTTCAAAGAGACCCGCGGCCTCGGGCTGCTGATAGGCTGCGTGCTGAAGGATGAGTACGCCGGTAAGGCCAAAGCTATCAGCACCCAGGCGGCGGAAGATGGGCTGATGATCCTGATTGCCGGCGCGAACGTGGTGCGCTTCGCGCCGGCGCTAATAGTGAGTGAGGAAGAGGTGAACGCCGGTCTGGATCGCTTTGAGCTGGCCTGCCGCCACTTCCTCGCGGGAGCGTCATCATGATGGTTATCCGTCCGGTGGAACAGGGCGATCTGGCGGGGCTGCTGACGCTGGCGGGTGAAACCGGCGGCGGCCTGACCTCGCTGCCGGCCGACGCAGCGACGCTGGCGGCGCGGATCGATCGCTCGCAAAAGACCTGGCGCGGCGAGCTGCCGAAAAGCGAGCAGGGCTACGTTTTCGTCCTTGAAGATACGGCCAGCGGCGCGGTGGTGGGCATCTGCGCGGTCGAGGTGGCGGTGGGGCTGAACGATCCCTGGTACAACTACCGCGTCGGCACCCAGGTTCACGCCTCGAAAGAGCTGAACGTCTACAACGCGCTGCCGACCCTGTTTCTCAGCAATGACCACACCGGCAGCAGCGAGCTGTGCACGCTGTTTCTCGACCCGGCGTGGCGCAAAGAGGGCAACGGCTACCTGCTGTCGAAATCGCGCTTCATGTTTATGGCCGCCTTCCGCGAGCGCTTTAATGAAAAAGTGGTGGCCGAGATGCGCGGCGTCATCGACGACAGCGGCTACTCGCCGTTCTGGGAGAGCCTGGGCAAGCGCTTCTTTGCGATGGAGTTTTCCCGCGCTGACTATCTGTGCGGCACCGGGCAGAAGGCGTTTATCGCCGCGCTGATGCCGAAGCATCCGCTCTATATCGACTTTTTATCCGATGAAGCGCGGGCGGTCATTGGCGAAGTGCATCCGCAAACCGCCCCTGCGCGGGCGGTGCTGGAGAAGGAGGGTTTCCGCTACCGCAACTATGTCGATATTTTCGACGGCGGCCCAACCCTGGAGTGCGATATCGACCGGGTGCGGGCGATTCGCAAAAGCCGGCTGGTCGCCGTGGCGGAAGGACAGCCGGCGCCGGGCGAGTGGCCGCTGTGCCTGGTCGCCAACGAGCAGTATCAGCAGTTTCGCGCGATGCTGGTGCAGGCCGACCCCGATACCGACCGTCTGCTGCTGAGCGCCCGCGAGCTGGATGCCCTCAAATGCCACCCCGGCGACCGTATCCGCATGGTGCGCCTGATCCCCGAGGAGAAAAAGTGATGAGTCTATGGATTAACGGCGACTGGCAAACCGGGCGCGGCCCGGCCCGCAGTAAAAGCAACCCGGTGAGCGCAGAGCCGCTGTGGCAGGGTAACGACGCCGACGCCGGGCAGGTTGCGCAGGCGGTTGAGGCCGCCCGGCGCGCGTTTCCGGCGTGGGCCAAAGCGCCGCTTCGCGTGCGCCAGGCGATCGTCGAAAAGTTTGCCGCCCTGCTGGAGGCCAACAAAGCGCCGCTGACGGCCATCATTGCCGCCGAAACCGGCAAGCCGCGCTGGGAGGCGGCGACGGAAGTTGGCGCGATGATCAATAAAATTGCCATTTCGCTCAAGGCCTACCACAGCCGTACCGGCGAGGCGCACACCGCCATGGGCGACGGGTCGGCGACGCTGCGCCATCGGCCGCACGGCGTGCTGGCGGTATTCGGTCCGTACAATTTCCCCGGCCATCTGCCAAACGGCCATATCGTACCGGCGCTGCTGGCGGGGAATACGGTAGTGTTTAAACCGAGCGAGCTGACGCCGCAGAGCGGCGAGGCGGTGGTGAAGCTGTGGGCCGAAGCGGGCCTGCCGCCGGGCGTGCTGAACCTGCTGCAGGGCGGGCGCGAAACCGGCGAGGCGCTGAGCGGCCAGTCCGATATTGACGGGCTTCTGTTCACCGGCAGCTCCGCTACCGGCTTTCAGCTGCATCGCCAGCTGGCCGGACAGCCGGAGAAGATCCTCGCGCTCGAAATGGGCGGCAACAACCCGCTGATCGTTGACGAGCCGCAGGATATTGATGCCGCCGTGCATTTGACCATCCAGTCGGCCTTTATTACCGCCGGGCAGCGCTGCACCTGCGCTCGCCGTCTGCTGGTGAAGCGCGGCGAGGCCGGAGATGCGTTCCTGGCGCGATTGGTGGCCGTCGCGCAGCGGCTTATTCCCGGTGCGTGGGACGCGGAGCCCCAGCCGTTCCTCGGCGGTTTAATCTCCCCGCAGGCGGCGCAGAAGGTCCATCAGGCCTGGCTGCAGCACGTCGCCAGCGGCGGCAAAACGCTGCTGGAGCCGCGGCTGCTGGAGGCTGGAACCTCGCTGCTGACCCCGGGGATCGTCGAGCTGACCGACGTTGCCGGGGTGAAAGACGAAGAGGTCTTCGGTCCGCTGCTGTGCGTCTGGCGCTATGACGAATTTGAGCAGGCGATCGCGCTGGCCAACGCCACGCGTTTTGGGCTCTCGTGCGGGCTGATTTCTGCCGAGCGCGAGAAGTTTGACCAGCTGCTGCTGGAGGCGCGGGCCGGGATCGTAAACTGGAACAAACCGCTGACCGGCGCCGCCAGCACCGCACCCTTTGGCGGCATCGGCGCGTCGGGCAACCATCGTCCCGGAGCCTGGTACGCGGCGGATTATTGTGCCTGGCCGATGGCAAGCCTGGAGTCTCCGGAGCTGACGCTGCCGGAAACCCTCAGCCCGGGCCTCGACTTCCGGCAAGGATCGGCCCGATGAACGCGTGGGAAGTGAATTTTGACGGGCTCCCCGGCCTGACGCACCACTACGCCGGGCTCTCCTTTGGCAACGAGGCTTCGACGAAGCACCGCTATCGGGTATCGAACCCGCAGCTGGCGGCGAAGCAGGGACTAAAAAAAATGAAGGCGCTGGCGGACGCGGGCTATCAGCAGGCGGTGATCCCGCCGCAGGAGCGGCCGAACGTCGCGCTTTTGCGTCAGCTTGGTTTTACCGGCAGCGATGCGCAGGTGGTGGAGCGTGCCGCGCGGCAGGCGCCGGATCTGCTGTCCGCGGCCAGCTCCGCTTCTTCAATGTGGGTGGCCAACGCCGCGACGGTGTCGCCTTCTGCCGATTCGCTGGATGGCAGAGTGCATCTGACCGTCGCCAACCTGAACGACAAATTCCACCGCGCCAGCGAGGCGCCGACCACCGAGGCGCTATTGCGCGCCATTTTCCCGGATGAACGGCGGTTTGCCGTGCATCCGGCGCTTCCGCAGGTGGCGCTGTTTGGCGACGAAGGCGCGGCGAACCATAACCGCCTCGGCGGCGAGTACGGGGCGCCCGGTCTGCAGCTGTTTGTCTATGGTCGCGAGCAGGGAGGTGACGCTCTGCCCGCGCGCTATCCGGCGCGCCAGGCGCTGGAGGCCAGCCAGGCCGTCGCGCGGCTCAATCAGGTTAACCCCCGGCAGATCGTCTTCGCCCGGCAGAACCCGGCGGTTATCGATAAAGGCGTTTTTCATAACGATGTCATTGCGGTGAGCAATCAGCAGGTGCTGTTTTGTCATGAGGAAGCGTTTGTCGATCAGCCGCAGCTGCTGCACCGGCTGGCCGGACTGGTGGCCGGATTTACGCCGGTGGTGGTGCCGACCAGCGCGGTGACGGTTGAAGAGGCGGTAGCGACCTACCTGTTTAACAGCCAGCTGCTGAGCAAACCCGGCGGCGCGATGCGGCTTATTTTGCCCCAGGAGGCGCAGGAGCACGCCGGAGTCTGGCGCTATCTGAACCGGCTGCTGGAGCAGGACAACCCCATCGATGAGCTGCAGGTCTACGATCTGCGCGAGAGCATGGCCAACGGCGGCGGCCCGGCCTGCCTGCGCCTGCGGGTGGTGCTAACGGAAGAGGAGCTGCGGGCGGTTAATCCGGCGGTGCTGATGAACGATCGCCTGTTCATCGCGCTCAACGATTGGGTCGAACGTTACTACCGCGATCGTCTGACGCAGGCGGATCTGGCGGACCCGCAGCTGCTGAGCGAAGGACGCGAGGCCCTTGACCGGCTGACGCAGATTATGCAGCTCGGTTCCGTTTACCCGTTTCAGCAATAGAGGTGGCGCAGTGGACGACTTTCTGAGATTAACCCTCGCGGGGCGTTTGCCCCATCATTTTCACGGCGAAACGGCGCACTTCCGCTGGCACTGGCTGGACCACGGCGTGCTTCAGCTCACGCCGCACGCGCGCTGCGAGCGCGCGCTGGTGCTCTCTTCCGGACTTCACGGTAATGAAACCGCGCCGGTAGAGATGACCGACATCCTGCTGCGGCAGCTGTTCAGCGGCGAGCTGCCGCTGCGCTGGCGGCTGCTGGTGGTGTTGGGCAATCCTCCGGCGCTGCGGGCCGACAGGCGCTATCTCGATAGCGACATCAACCGCATGTTTAGCGGACGCTGGCAGAGCTTCCCCGCCAGCGATGAAACGAGGCGGGCGCGGCGGCTGGAAACGGTGCTGACGCGGTTTTATGCCGACGCCGGCGACGCGCGCTGGCATCTCGATCTGCATACCGCGATCCGCGGATCGCATCACCTCCGCTTTGGGGTGCTTCCGGCGCGACCGGCGCCGTGGGATGACGCCTTCCTTAGCTGGCTGGGCGCGGCGGGGCTGGAGGCGCTGGTCTTTCATCAGCAGCCGGCAGGCACCTTTACCCACTTCAGCAGCGACCGCTTTGCGGCGCTCGCCTGCACCCTTGAGCTGGGCAAGGCGCTGCCGTTTGGCGCGAACGATCTGACGCAATTTGCCGTTACCCAGCGCGCGCTGATGCGTTTACTGGTCGGCGACCTGGAGGTAGAAGAGGGGCACGAAGCGCTGCGCTATCGGGTGGTACAGCAGATCACCCGCGCCAGCGAACGTTTTCAGCTGCATATGCCGGCGCAGACGCTTAACTTTACGCCGTTTAGCGCCGGGACGCTGCTGGCGGAGGACGGTGAGACCCGCTACGTGGTGGAAAAGGCCGAGGAGTACGTGCTGTTCCCGAACCCTTCGGTCGCGCTGGGCCTGCGCGCCGGGCTGATGCTGGAGCGGCTGCCCTGAACATAAATACGCCCGCTGCCTGACCGCGGCGGCGTAAATTTTCACCGCCGGTCGTCTTGTATAGTCTTATTTTTTCGTGCGCTGACGTTTGATTGCAGATTATTCCTGGCTAACCGCTTTGTTTTTAATCTCCGCTGCTTTATAATCTCCATGATTTCTTTATAAAACAGCTTCTTAATTATTTTTCGTTGCAATTCCCTCCTCATTTTCCTTATTTTCTTCACAATTGGTGAGAAAATGTTTTTTACACTTTCATTGTTTTACGCTTGCTCTGACTAATTGACGATAAACGCCGTAAAGTTTATCTCGTCAACACGGCACCAGGCCGTGAGAATAACTTAAAGTAAGGACTGAATATGAAGAAGATTACTGCTCTGTTTGTTGCCTCTACTCTGGCCCTGGGTGCCGCTAACCTTGCTCACGCTGCGGATACCACCGCCGCCCCGAGCGACAGCAAACCCATGATGCACCATAAGGGAATGCACGGCGGCCCGCACGAAATGATGTTTAAAGGCCTGAACCTGACCGATGCGCAGAAACAGCAGATCCGCGACATCATGAAGAGCCAGCGCGAAAATATGAAACGTCCGTCTCTCGACGAGCGCCGCGCGATGCATGAGCTGATTGCCAGCGATACCTTCGATAAGGCGAAAGCGGAAGCGCAAATCGACAAGATGGAAGCGCAGCATAAAGATATGGCGCTCTCTCGTATCGAAACCCAGAACAAGATTTACAACATTCTGACGCCGGAACAGAAAAAACAGTTCAATGCTAATTTTGAGAAGCATCTGACAGATCGTAAAGCGCCGGAAGGTAAAATGCCTCCATCTGCTGAGTAATTCAGCCCGCGGAATGAAGACCGCCGGTTCTGCCCAACATACGCCGTCAGGCTTTGGGCAGGACCGGCGGTTTTTTCGTTTGTCAGGGCGCCGGCTGAAGCGGGTGGAGCGTAAAATCGCCGCGCAGCAGCGGCTTGCAGAGAATTTTGTAGCCGTCATGATCGAAGCCCGCCGGCAGCTGCGTCAGCGCTTGCGCCTGCGCTAGCGTCTCGACCGCCCCCAGCCACAGCCAGTTATGAATCACATGATAGCGGGTCATATCGGGCCCTTTCTCTTCCAGCGCAACCGGGCCCGGCCAGGGCCAGCATACCAGCCGCATCTGCGCCATACTGGCGTGCAGCCGCGCGTTGTGGGCTTCTACGCTCTCTTTACCGCAGCAGGCGCCGGCGCATCGCCCGAGCGCGGAACGAAAGCAGGCCCGGCCGCGGCTGAGCGGTTCCAGCCCCAGCAGCCCGTAGCACAGCCGGTGTTCATCGGCGAGGGTGGTCAGCGCCTGCAGGGCCGCGCGGCGGTTGGCGAACAGGCCGTACAGATGCTCCTGGCGGGAAAAGTCCAGCTCGCGGGCATACGCCACCTGCGGGCGGGCGTCGCTCAGCAGCAGCGAGCAGAGCTGTTTCGTGCGCCGTAGCCGCTTGTTGAACAGCGGCTGCTGCTGCTTAATCAGCTGCGCTTCGAGCAGCAGCGCACCGAGCTCGCCCGCGGTACGATGCCAGCTAATGCGCCGCGCCTGGCGCAGCATGGCGGCTTCGTCCGGGGTGCGCAGATGCGACAGCACCCGGCTGCGAATGTTGACGCTTTTACCGATATAGAGCGGCAGGGTGTCGCTTTCGCCGTGAAACAGATAGACGCCCGGCAGGCTGGGCAGAGACGCTAGCCAGGGACGCAGATGTTCGGGATATGCATAAATTGCCGCCGCTTCAAACTCCAGACGCGGGGCGGATTGCCTTCTGACCACAGTGGCTCCTGATGCTGTTTATTTAACCAGTATAGCAGCCAGGGGAGAGGGCGAAAAGTGCAATAAATAGCCCCGGCCGGCGCCGGGGCGATGGGGAAGGACTATCTCTTCCAGAAGTCGTCGAAGACGGTAATCGGTGTCCGGCGCTTGTGTTCCGTTTTCAGATACCAGCCTTCGATAATTTTGGCCGTCTTCTCGTCGAGGGTTTTTCCTTCCAGATAGTCGTCGATATTATCGTAGGTGACGCCCAGAGCGGCTTCATCCGGCAGGGATGGGCGATCGTCTTCCAGATCGGCGGTCGGCAGCTTCTTGTACAGATGCTCCGGACAGCCCAGCCGCGCCAGCAGCTGTTTACCCTGACGCTTGTTGAGGCGGAAAATCGGGTTGATATCGGTGCCGCCGTCGCCGTATTTGGTAAAGAATCCGGTGATCGCTTCCGCCGCATGGTCGGTGCCGACCACCACGCCGTGGGTCATGCCGGCGATGCTGTACTGCGCCTTCATGCGCTCGCGCGCTTTTTCATTGCCGCGAACAAAGTCGCTGAGCTCAATCCCGGCTTCCCGCAGCGCCTGTTCGCTGGCCAGCACCGCGCCCTTAATATTGACCGTCAGCACGCGATCCGGCTGAATGAAGGCGATGGCATCCTGGCAATCCTGCTCATCCGCCTGCACGCCGTAAGGCAGGCGCACGGCGATAAACTGGCGGCTGTCGTCACCCTCTGCCCGCAGCTCATTAATAGCCTGCTGGCACAGTTTACCGGTAAGGGTTGAATCCTGGCCGCCGCTGATGCCGAGAACCAGCGCCTTAATAAAGGGATAGGTCTGCAAATAGGACTTCAAAAAATCTACGCTGCGGCGGATCTCGCCGTCTGTATCGATCTGGGGACTGGCACCCAGAGCCTGAATAATTTCTTGTTGTAGCGTCATCGCGCCCTCCGGAAAGTGAATCTGTTTGGCAACCAGCATGGCTTAAAGCTACCTCTTTGCCGTTGAAACGACAAGGATCGACGTTTTGAGTGCTGCAAAAGAAGGCAATCAATGACATACGATTTTTTTATGGTACGCGCGGCGGCCCGCTGGCGGCACGCTGCGGCGGGCTAATCCGGCATATCGCACCGAAATTTCGCTTAAATCGACCTTCGGCTTGAAAAATAACGATATTTATTCCAGGCTTATTCACACGCCAAATAAAAGAGGACGGAATATGAATAAGAATTTAGCAGGACTTATGGGCGCAGCGGCAGTACTGACCATGCTGGCTGGTTGTACAGCCTACGATCGGACTGCAGACCAGTTCACACAGCCGGTTGTTAAAGATGTCAAAAAAGGGATGTCGCGCTCCCAGGTACTGCAGGTGGCGGGCAAACCGTCATCTGAAGTGACGATGATCCACGCCCGCGGCACCTGCCAGACCTACATCCTGGGTCAACGGGATGGTAAAATGGAAACCTACTTTGTCGCTCTTGACGAGACCGGTCACGTGATGAACTCCGGCTACCAGACCTGCTCGGAGTACGATACGGACCCGCGCAACAGCAAGTAGTACGTGATACTGAGCTCTACGAATGCCCGACCCCTGGTCGGGCTTTTTTATGCGTGCGGATGCTTATTTAATTGCGCGAATTATTTGAGGGAAATGTGAAGGTAGTCAAAACGCGAGGTCAATGAGAGACAATTTTGTTTAACCAGGAATTATCCAGGTGCCGGGGGATGCCGTATACTCAATGCATAAACAATATCAATTGAACAGTGACAGGCCTTACCCGGTTCTTCGGCATAATATTCTGCCAGGAGGCCGCCAGGTTCTACAAATTGAGGAAGCGTTCATGGAAAAGAAACATATTTATCTGTTCTGCTCGGCTGGAATGTCCACTTCGCTGCTGGTATCCAAAATGCGTGCCCAGGCTGAAAAATATGAGGTGCCGGTCATTATTGAAGCATTTCCTGAGACCCTCGCCGGGGAGAAGGGGCCGGAAGCCGACGTGATTTTGTTAGGCCCACAGATTGCATATATGCTTCCCGAGATTCAGCGGCTGCTGTCCAATAAGCCGGTGGAAGTGATCGACTCTGCGCTGTACGGCAAGGTTGATGGTTTAGGTGTACTGAAAGCGGCCGTTGCGGCCATTAAGAAAGCTGCTGCACAATAATTTAATTTTAAAACTCACCTTTCGGGCAACGGGTAAAGTCAATTTCGCTTTCACGAAATATGTACGCTGCCGGCTGCCCGAATATTAAAGAGTTTATTTTCCCGTCAAAGAGTAATTTCATCATTATGCCGTAATCGCACTATTACGGCTTTTAAAGGGTATTGACTATGAGTAAAGTGATTGACTCGCTTGAAAAGGTACTCCTTCCTTTTGCTGTTAAAATAGGAAAGCAACCGCATATTAATGCGATTAAAAACGGTTTTATTAAATTAATGCCGCTGACCCTCGCCGGGGCCATGTTCGTATTAATTAACAACGTATTTCTTAGCTTTGGTGAAGGCTCTTTCTTCTATTCAATGGGGATCCGCCTGGATGCTTCAACCATTGAAACCTTAAACAGCTTTAAGGCCATCGGCGGCAACGTTTATAACGGTACGCTCGGCATTATGTCGCTGATGGCGCCGTTCTTCATCGGCGCGGCGCTGGCGGAAGAGCGCAAGGTTGACCCGATGGCCGCCGGGCTGTTAGCCGTCGCGGCATTTATGACCGTCACCCCCTATAGCGTCGGCGACGCCTACGCCGTGGGCGCCAACTGGCTGGGCGGGCAAAACATTATATCGGGGATGATCATTGGTCTGGTGGTGGCGGAACTGTTCACCTTCGTTATTCGCCGCAACTGGGTCATTACGCTGCCGGACAGCGTGCCGTCATCGGTATCGCGTTCGTTCTCGGCGCTGATCCCGGGCTTTCTGATCCTGTCGATCTTCGGCATCGTCTCCTGGCTGCTGGCCTCGTATGGCAGCAACTTCCACCAGATTATTATGGACTCCATCTCCACGCCGCTGGCGGCGATGGGCAGCGTTGTCGGCTGGGCGTACGTTATTTTCAACTCCCTGCTGTGGTTCTTTGGCGTACACGGTTCGCTGGCGCTGACCGCGCTGGATAACGGCATCATGACCCCGTGGGCGTTGGAAAACATTGCGCTGTATAACCAGTATGGCTCCGTTGAAGCGGCTATCGAAGCGGGCAAACAGTTCCACTTCTGGGCCAAGCCGATGCTCGACTCCTACATCCTGCTGGGCGGTTCCGGCGCGACTCTGGGCCTGATTATCGCCATCTTTATCGGCTCACGCCGCGCTGACCATCGTCAGGTTGCTAAGCTGGCGCTGCCGTCAGGCATCTTCCAGATTAACGAACCGATCCTGTTCGGCCTGCCGATTATCATGAACCCGGTGATGTTTATCCCGTTCGTACTGGTGCAGCCAATTCTGGCGGCCATCACCCTGGCGGCCTACAGCATGGGGATTATTCCACCGGTGACCAACCTGGCTCCGTGGACCATGCCGACCGGCCTCGGCGCCTTCTTTAACAGTAACGGCAGCGTCGCTGCTCTGCTGGTGGCGCTGTTCAACCTGGGTGTCTCGACCCTGGTCTACCTGCCGTTTGTCGCGATTTCTAACAAAGCGCAAAGCACCATCGAGCAGGAAGAGAGCGAAGAAGATATCGCTAACGCACTGAAATTCTGATGTCGAGCGGTACGGGAGGCTTCCCGTACCGCCTGAGAAATGAGGGAATGCTATGTTTGATCTGGACCATATCGAAGCAACAGAGATGCCCGAGAATGACCTCGAAGAGGTGGTGATGGGGCTGATTATCAACTCCGGACAGGCCCGCAGCCTGGCCTATGCCGCGCTGAAGCAGGCGAAACAGGGCGACTTCGCCGCCGCGAAAGCGATGATGGAGCAGTCGCGGATGGCGCTGAGCGAAGCCCACCGCGTACAGACTCAGCTGATTGAGAGCGATGAGGGCGAAGGCAAAATGAAGGTCAGCCTGGTGCTGGTTCATGCGCAGGATCATCTGATGACCTCAATGCTGGCCCGCGAACTGGTTGCCGAATTGATTGAGCTCCATGAGAAGGTACAATAGGCCATCTACACGATGAGGCAGCCAAAGATGATGACCGCAGAAATTAGTACCGCCCGCGAACAGCAGCTCTTCAACGGGAATAATTTTCATGTGGTCATCTACAACAAGACCGAGAGCGTGAGCGGGCTTCACCAGCATGACTATTACGAATACACCATCGTTTTGACCGGGCGCTATTATCAGGAGATTAACGGCAAACGGGTGCTGCTGGAGCGCGGGGATTTTGTCTTCATCCCAATGGGGTCGCACCATCAAAGCTTTTACGAGTTTGGCGCGACGCGCATTCTTAACGTCGGCATCAGCCGCAGTTTCTTTGAGAAACACTATCTGCCGCTGCTGCCGTTTGGTCTGGTTGCTTCTCAGGTCTACGCGGTCAAAAGCACCTTTCTCAGCTACATCGAATCGGTGATTGCTTCGCTGAACTTTCGCGAAACTGAATTTGACGAATTTATTGAGCTGGTCTCGTTTTATACCATTAATCGTTTACGGCACTACCGCGAGGAGCCGGTGCAGGATGTTATTCCGCAGTGGCTAAAAAATACCGTCGAGGATATGCACGATAAACATAAATTTGGCGAAGGGGCGCTTGAACAGATGGTTGAGCTCTCCGGGAAAACTCAGGAATATTTAACCCGGGCGACCCAACGCTATTATGGTAAAACGCCGATGCAGATTATTAATGACATTCGCATCAACTTCGCCAAGAAACAGCTGGAAATTACCAACTACTCGGTAACCGATATTGCTTACGAATCAGGCTACAGCAGCCCCAGTTTGTTTATTAAAACATTCAAAAGGCTGACCTCATTTACGCCAAGCAATTATCGTAAGAAGCTTACCATCCTTAATTAACCGGAGCGGAACCTTCCGCGCTGGAAAATATTCAAGTTAACTCTCCGTATTGATACGGCGAGTGGGCTACGCGCAATTCGTGGCGCCACAAGGGAGAATATGATGAGCCAGAAATTAAAAATCGTTACTATCGGCGGCGGCAGCAGCTATACCCCTGAACTCCTCGAAGGATTTCTCAAGCGTTATCATGAGCTGCCGGTTACGGAGCTGTGGCTGGTGGACGTGGCGGAAGGGCTGGAGAAGCTCGATATTATCCACGCTCTCTGCGAGCGGATGGTGGAAAAAGCCGGCGTTCCGCTGAAGGTCTACAAAACCCTGGATCGCCGCGCGGCGCTGGAAGGCGCGGACTTCGTCACCACTCAGCTGCGCGTTGGCCAGCTGAAGGCGCGTGAGAAAGACGAGCGTATCCCGCTTAGCCACGGCTATCTTGGCCAGGAAACTAACGGCGCCGGCGGCCTGTTCAAAGGCTTGCGCACCATTCCGGTGATTTTTGATATCGTCAAAGACGTGCAGGAGATCTGCCCGGACGCGTGGGTGATTAACTTTACCAACCCGGCGGGAATGGTGACCGAAGCCGTGTATCGGCATACGAACTTCCGGCGCTTTATCGGCGTGTGCAACATTCCGATCGGCATGAAAATGTTTATCACCGACGTGCTGCGCCTGAGCCCGAGCGACGAGCTGAATATCGACCTGTTTGGCCTCAACCACCTCGTGTTTGTCCGCGACGTGCTGGTGAACGGCGTATCGCGCTTTGACGAACTGCTGGACGGCGTCGCCTCCGGCAGCCTGAGCGCCAACTCGGTGAAAAACATCTTCGACTTGCCGTTCAGCGAAGGGCTGATCCGCTCCCTGCGCCTGATTCCGTGCTCTTATCTGCTGTACTACTTCAAGCCAAAAGAGATGCTGGCGATTGAAATGGGCGAGTACTATAAGGGCGGCGCCCGCGCTCAGGTGGTGCAGAAGGTGGAAAAACAGCTCTTCGAGCTGTATAAAAACCCGGATCTGAACGTTAAGCCGAAGGAGCTGGAGCTGCGCGGCGGAGCCTATTACTCCGACGCGGCCTGCGAAGTGATCAACGCTATCTACAACGACAAGCAGACCGAGCACTACGTGAATATCCCGCACCATGGCCACATCGATAATATTCCGGCCGACTGGGCGGTGGAGATGACCTGTACGCTCGGCCGCGACGGGGCGAAGCCGACGCCGCGCATCACCCATTTCGATGAAAAAGTCCAGGGGTTGATTTACACCATCAAGGGCTTTGAAGTGGCGGCGAGCCAGGCGGCGATAAGCGGCGAGCTGAACGATGTTCTGCTGGCGCTCAATCTGAGTCCGCTGATTCACTCCGACCGCGATGCCGAAATGCTGGCGCGTGAAATGATCCTCGCGCATGAAAAGTGGCTGCCCAACTTTGCGGCGACGATTGCGAAACTGAAACAGTAACGGGAGCGGCTGATGGAACGCGTGTTAATCGTTAATGCCGACGATTTTGGCCTCAGCAAGGGGCAGAACTACGGCATTATTGAAGCCTGCAAAAACGGGCTGGTGACCTCCACCACGGCGCTGGTTAACGGCGCGGCGATCGGCCACGCGGCCCAGCTCAGCCGCTGCGTGCCGGAGCTGGGCGTCGGGATGCACTTTGTCCTGACGCTGGGCGAGCCGCTCTCCCCGATGCCGGGCCTCGCCCGCGAAGGGCGCCTGGGGAAGTGGATCTGGCAGATGGCGGAAGAGGGTAGCCTGCCGCTGGATGAGATCGCGCACGAGCTGGAGTGTCAGTATCGCCGGTTTATCGCGCTGTTTGGCTGTGAACCGACGCATATCGACAGCCATCACCATGTGCATATGATCGCGCCTGTCTACCCCATCGTGGCGGCGTTTGCCCGCGAGAAGGGCGTGGCGCTGCGTATTGACCGCCAGCTGGCGCAGCGCGACGGCCTGGATCAGGATGCGGCGCGCAGCAGCGAGGGTTTTGCCAGCGAGTTCTACGGGGAGGCGATTTCTGAAGCGCTGCTGCTGCAGATCCTGGATGATTCAATCCGGCGGCAAGAGGCGTCGCTGGAGGTGATGTGCCATCCGGCGTTTATTGACCACGCCATTATGAGCAGCGCCTACTGCCACCCGCGGCTGGCGGAGCTGGAGGTGCTGACCTCCGAGGCGCTGAAATATGCGGTTGCCGAGCGCGGCTATCGTCTCGGTACCTACCGCGACGTCTAAAGAAGGGTTCGTCGGTGATAATGGCCCGACGGCGGTGACGCCGGCGGGCCTTTTACTCTTTTACTATGCCGGGATCGTTGCCGTTTTCCCGCTTCTGGACCACACCCGATGCGCCTTCATCAGGGTTAACAGATTATCCATCGCCGGTGAGTCGACGGCGTCGGTCTCGACAATTCCTTCCTCGCCCTGGCTGGCAACCTGCAGCAGCGACTTGAACCGTCGCGCATCGCCGGCCAGCAGAATGGGCTTCAGGTGCTTGTAGGCCTCCAGCAGGTAGTACTGCGCGTCGCCGCTGGCGCCGAGGCTGGCCGCGTTGCCGCCGGGAACAATCACCGCATCCACCGTTAGCGAAGGCGAGCCGGCATAGGTTCCGGCTACGGGGAGCAGGGTCCCGTCATCGGCGCTGACTTCCCCCATTCGCGAGAAAAGCAGCTTCGTATGGACGCCTTTTGCCTGCAGGGCCTGCAGGAGAGTGAGCATCTCCTGGGCAAGCGGACGGTCGTTGAGCAATACCGCCACCACGCGGCCTTTGACCTCCCCGTCGGGAATGGCGTACAGGCTCAGAGAAGGATCTTTTTTCAGGCCGTTGACGTCCGCCGGCGGCGTAATGCCGCGCTGGGCGTCGCTAAGCGCAATACCGAGATTTTTCCCTACCGCCTCGGCCAGCCGGATATCGATATGGGCCAGCTGATCGACCATCCGCTCGCGGATCCAGGTCCTGACCACCTTACTCAGCTCAAAGCTGAAGCCGTCGATAATGTGCTGCTGCTCAAACGGGGTCTGGCTGCGCCAGAACAGCAGCGGATGCGAGTAGTATTCGCCGAAGGAGGGGCTGCGCTGGCGAATCTTTTCGCCATCCACGCGCTCGGCGTAGGATTCAAAGCCGCCGCGCCGGGGAGCGGGCGGCGTTTCGCGCGGCCAGTTATCGCCGATCGAATTCGGCTCATAGTTGGCGGGATTGGTGTCGATATCCATCCGGTGCATGCCGTCCCGCTGGAAGTTGTGGTACGGGCAGGTGGGCTTGTTGATCGGAATTTCATGGAAATTGGGCCCGCCGAGGCGGCTGATTTGCGTGTCGGTATAGGAGAACAGCCGCCCCTGCAGGAGCGGGTCGTTGCTGAAATCGATCCCCGGCACGATATGTCCGGGATGGAACGCCGCCTGTTCGTTTTCGGCAAAGAAGTTATCCGGGTTGCGGTTGAGAACCATTTTCCCCACCCGCTGCACCGGCACCAGCGCCTCGGGGATCAGCTTGGTTGGGTCCAGCAGATCGAAGTCGAAGGCAAACTCATCCTCTTCGGGGATCAGCTGCAGGCCGAGCTCATACTCGGGAAAATCACCGGCTTCAATGGCTTCCCACAGATCGCGGCGGTGAAAGTCGGGATCGCGCCCGGTCAGCTTTTGCGACTCGTCCCAAATCAGCGAGGCTTTGCCCGCCACCGGCTTCCAGTGGAAGCGGACGAAGGTGGCCTTACTCTGAGCGTTTATCAGGCGGAAGGTATGGATCCCAAAGCCCTCCATCGTCCGGTAGCTGCGCGGCAGCCCGCGATCGGACATCGCCCACATGACGTTATGCAGCGTTTCGGGCTGCAGGGAGACGTAGTCCCAGAAGGTGTCGTGAGCGCTTTGCCCCTGCGGCATGGCGCAGTGCGGCTCGGGCTTCACGGCGTGGACGAAGTCAGGAAATTTCAGCGCGTCCTGGATAAAGAAGATGGGCGTATTGTTGCCCACGAGGTCGAAAATCCCCTCGTCGGTGTAGAACTTGGTGGCGAATCCGCGGATATCGCGCACCGTATCGGCGGAGCCGGCGCCGCCCTGCACGGTAGAGAAGCGGACAAATACCGGCGTTTTCTTCTCCGGGTCGGCGAGAAAATCGGCTTTGGTGACGTCGCTCAGGCTGCGATAGGCCTGAAAATATCCGTGTGCGGCCGACCCGCGGGCGTGGACGATCCTCTCCGGAATACGTTCGTGGTCAAAGTGGGTGATTTTTTCGCGCAGGATAAAATCTTCCAGCAGCGTCGGGCCGCGGTTTCCCGCGCGCAGGGAGTTCTGATCGTCGGCGATGCGGACGCCCTGGTTGGTGGTGAGCGGGAAATCTTCCCCGCCTTTACGCTGGCTCTGCAGGGCGTCAAGCTTGTCGCTGTGCGTATCGGGCGCTTTCAGGCTGCCGGGGGCGGTTGGCTCTTCGCCAGGGGCGGTGGGGTGCGGGGTTGGGCGCCACTGCTGGTCATCAGGGGCCAGCGAATCAAGACCGGGCTTCGCTTCGCGGTCATCGTCTACCGACGGCGGGTGGTACTGTGGGTTATGGTGTTTATCGGACATTGCTCGTCTCCTGTTTCCATTACTGAAAATGGTCGTTGCTGAACCAAAACCCTTCTAACTATAGAACATTACGGCCATCGTGCCTTGCCGGAGCAAAACGAGCGGCAAGCAGGGGGCGACGCAAAGGGGGATTTTCGGCTATGATGGCGGTTCTGTTCCCGCTTTGTTTAGTGAATCCATGAGCTATGAAAACACTTCGCCAACAAAATCGCCCTGTCATTAGCTACGTGCCTCGAGCGGAGCCAGCGCCGCCGGAACACGCCGTCAAAATGGACGGTTTTCGCGACGTGTGGCTGCTGCGGGGGAAGTACGTTGCCTTTATTTTACTCGGAGAGCACTTTCGTCGTTCTCCGCCGTTTAGCGTGCCGGAATCGGCGCAGCGCTGGGCGATGCAAACCCGGCAGGAAAACGAACTGGCTCCCTGAGCGCAGAATTGAGCAATAAAAAAACCGCAGGTAGCGTACGCTATCTGCGGTTTTTTTTATCCCGACCTGAGGTTAACGGTGCGCCAGTTCGGCGTCGTCTTCGCTCTCAAGAATGGTTTTATCGGTCTGGCGCAGCCACTGGCTGGTCAGGGTACCGGCGGTCATTGAGCCGTTGACGTTCAGCGCGGTGCGGCCCATATCGATCAGCGGCTCAACCGAAATTAACAGCGCCACCAGGGTTACCGGCAGTCCCATCGCCGGCAGGACGATCAGCGCAGCGAAGGTTGCGCCGCCGCCCACGCCGGCGACACCGGCGGAGCTCACGGTCACAATGCCGACGAGGGTGGCAATCCACAGCGGATCGAGCGGGTTGATGCCGACGGTGGGGGCGACCATCACCGCCAGCATGGCCGGGTAGAGGCCGGCACAGCCGTTCTGACCAATCGTGGCGCCAAAGGAGGCGGAGAAGCTGGCGATAGATTCCGGTACGCCCAGACGACGGGTTTGCGCTTCCACGTTCAGCGGAATCGACGCGGCGCTGGAGCGGCTGGTGAAGGCAAAGGTCAGCACCGGCCACACTTTGCGGAAGTATTTCAGCGGGCTCACGCCGTTCACCGCCAGCAGCAGCCCGTGGACCACGAACATGATGCCAAGGCCAAGGTAGGAGGCGACAACGAAGCTGCCGAGCTTGATGATGTCCTGCAGGTTGGAGCCCGCCACGACTTTGGTCATCAGCGCCAGCACGCCGTACGGCGTCAGCTGCATCACCAGGCGCACCAGCTTCATCACCCAGGCCTGCAGGGTGTCGATGGCGGTGAGAACGCGCTGGCCTTTGGCGACGTCATCCTTCAGCAGCTTCAGGGAAGCGACGCCGAGGAAGGCGGCAAAGATAACGATGCTGATGATAGAGGTCGGGTTAGCGCCCGTCAGGTCGGCAAACGGGTTCTTCGGCACGAAGGAGAGGATCAGCTGCGGAACGCTGAGGTCCGCGACCTTACCGGCGTAGTTGCTCTGAATGGCGTTCAGGCGGGCGGTTTCCGCGCTCCCCTGCACCAGACCTTCGGCGGTCAGGCCAAACAGGTTGGTCACCAGTACGCCCACCAGGGCGGCGATAAGGGTAGTGAACAGCAGGGTGCCAATGCTCAGGAAGCTGATTTTACCCAGCTGCGAAGCGTTGTGCAGGCGCGCGACGGCGCTCAGAATAGACGCGAACACCAGCGGCATGACGATCATCTGCAGCAGCTGTACGTAGCCGTTGCCAACGATATTGAACCATTGAACGGAATCTTTCAGCACCTGGCTGTCGGAGCCGTAAATCAGCTGCAGCGCAAGACCGAATACGACGCCAATGACCAGACCGACCAGTACTTTTTTGGCAAGGCTCCACTGTTTGTGCCGGGTTTGGGCCAGCGCAAACAGCAAAATCGCGAACACGATAACGTTCGCTATAAGTGGAAAGTTCATCCCCGTTCTCCTGATATCTTTTTATTACCTGGGCTGGCCTGCGGGCCAGCTCTTATGGCGCAAGGTTAGCAGAAGCGGAATTCATTATTTATATTCAAATGGAATTGATTATAACTAATTTGATATTTCGTTTAATTATCGTCCGGTCTGCTGACTAATAAAGCGATTGAAGGTTATCTGCAGCGTATTGATCATGCCGGACGACCAGCGCACGGCGCTATTATCGGCGAAAGTCTGCGGCATCCACACCGCGTAGACAAACAGCGCCATGCACAGCGCGCGTTCCAGCTGGTTGCCCTTGCGCGGCGCCAGGATGGGCAGGCGAAAACGCCAGCGGCAGGGCCATAGCAGCGGCACCCCGGCGGGGGTCAGCATATCGGCAAGAATATGGCTGAGGTAGCCGAGTACCAGCCCCTGCAGCGCGTCGGCGGGCACAAACCAGCTTTCCGGGACTTTCAGATAGAACAGGGTGATCGCCGCGAATACCGCCAGCAGGCTGTGGGTGAATCCCCGATGGCCAAACGCGCGCGCCACCGGTCTGGAGACCCAGCTCAGCCGCTGGCCGAGAAATGATTTAGGGTGATCGATATCGGGCAGCAGGCAGGTCAGCACCGCGGACGGGACGATATGCCACCAGTCGCCCTGTGCCAGCACGGGCGTGAGTTCCGCATTTTTAGCAAATACCGCACAGGCGATAGAAAAGAAGAGATGGCCTTCCGCCGTCATGATAAAAACCCTAAACTGTCGATTCATACAGTATAGGGTTTTTATACAGTGTGCGAAAGAGGTGACGGTGTAACTCTTTGTCACAAAATTGTCAGCGTGCCAGCCATCCGCCATCCACCGCCAGGGTGTAGCCGTTCACGTAATCCGCCGCGGCCGAGGCGAGGAACACCACCGGTCCCTGCAAATCGTCCGGTAGTCCCCAGCGCCCGGCGGGGATGCGGTCGAGGATCTCTTTACTGCGCTCGCTATCGTCGCGCAGCTGCCGGGTATTATTGGTTGCCATATAGCCCGGCGCGATGGCGTTAACGTTAATTCTATGTTCCGCCCATTCGTTGGCCATCAGGCGGGTCAGGCCGAGCACGCCGCTCTTTGAGGCGGTATAGGAGGGGACGCGAATTCCGCCCTGGAAGGAGAGCATCGAGGCGATGTTAACGATCTTGCCGCCGCCGCCCTGCTGAATAAACTGCCGGGCGACCGCCTGGGATAAAAAGAACACCGACTTCAGGTTGAGGTTCATGACGTCGTCCCAGTCGCGCTCGCTAAAGTCGAGCGCATCGGCGCGACGAATCGTCCCGGCATTGTTGACCAGAATATCTATCCGACCCATGGCGGCAACGGCTTTAGCCACGATTTGGCTTATCTCGTCCTGGCGGCTGAGATCCGCCTGAACGGCGCAGAAGCGGCGACCCAGCGCCCGAACTTTTTCTGCGGTTTCGTGCGGGATCTTACGGTTGACGCTGACGATATCGCACCCGGCCTCGGCAAGCCCGACGGCCATTCCCTGACCCAGTCCAGTGTCACATCCCGTCACGATCGCGACCTTACCCGTAAGATCGAAGGCGTTAAGTCCCATATGTCCCTCCGTATGCTGATGTATGCGTGAGTACACGCCGTTACGGCCAGCATAGAGGGACCGGCGGAAAAATACAATTAAAAATGAAACGCCGTTTTATTTAGTGTGATGAGGCAGCCGCTGCTCCCTCATCACGCCGGCAAGTTAGCCGCGCAGATCGCTGACGCTAAGCGCCGCCAGCGTCGTTAGCTTAACGTCGGCGAGGGCAAACCGGCGGTCGTGGCTATGCTCCTCGGCGGGGATCACGATTGAGCGCATGCGCGCCGCTTTACAGGCGATCATGCCGTTAATCGAGTCCTCCAGCGCCACGCAGTGCATCGGATCGACGCCGAGCTTTGCCGCGCAGTCGAGATAGACCTGCGGATGCGGTTTGCTGTAGGTCAGCAGCTCGGCGGAGGCCAGGGCGTCAAACTGGTCGCGCAGCTCAAACATGGTGAGCACTTTTTCCAGCATCCGCAGCGGCGAGGCGGAGGCGAGGCCGATCTTCAGCCCCTGGGCCTTGCACAGCGCCACGGCCTCGCGCACGCCCGGCAGCAGCGGGCGCGAGGCTTCCACCAGCTCGATGGCCCGGCTGATGATCCGCGCGGTAACGTCGGCGCGGTCCGGCCCGCTCCACGGCTGCTGCGCAAACCACAGGTCCACCACTAAATCGATGCGTAACCCGAGAATATCGGGCAGTTCGCCGCGACGGCTGATATCCACGCCGAGGCTGGCTATCACCTCCAGCTCCGCCTGATCCCATAGCGGCTCAGAATCAATCAGTAATCCATCCATATCGAAGATTGCGGCATGAATTTGGCGCCTGGTTGACATATGTCCCTCTCCTGTAGCGTAAGTCGATAACCAATTTGCGTTCATGGTATATCATACCGCGCTTTAGTGGGCGAAATTCGCCAGTGAAGGTAGACTTAGAACCTGACCGGTTGGTTCTTGGCAGTGAAGGCGTCTTAAACAAGGGGAACCCATGACGTATCAACAAGCTGGACGCATTGCAGTACTTAAACGTATTTTGGGGTGGGTCATCTTTATTCCGGCGATACTATCGACGCTGATTTCCGTACTGAAGTTTATGTATGAGCACAGCGAGAAGAAGCCGGGTATTGACGCGGTGATGATGGATTTTGCGCACGTCATGATTGAAATGATGCGATTTAATACGCCGTTTCTTAACTTTTTCTGGTACAACTCGCCGCTGCCGGACTTTAAGCACGGCCTCAACGCTGGCTTCTGGATAATCTATATTCTGGTCTTCGTCGGGATGGCGCTGCAGGCATCCGGCGCGCGCATGAGCCGCCAGGCGAAATTCCTTCGCGAAGGGGTTGAGGATCAGCTGATTCTGGAACAGGCCAAAGGCGCGGAAGGGCTGACGCGGGAGCAAATCGCCGAACGTATCGTGGTGCCGCGCCACACTATCCTGGTGCAGTATTTCCCGCTGTACGTTCTGCCGGTGGTGATTATTGTTATCGGCTACTTCTTCTTTTCTCTGCTCGGCTTCCTGTAAGCGAGAAATTGCCCGGCCTGCCGGGCAATGGTTCACTCGCCGGGAATGGCCCGCGGCTTGCCCTGGCTATCCACCGCCACGTAAATAAACAGCGCTTCCGTTGCCTTGTAGCGCTGGCCAATAGGCTCGGATGAGACCTTCTTCACCCACACCTCGATATTAATGGTGATCGAAGTATTGCCGCGCTTTACGCAGCGGGCGTAGCAGCACACCACGTCGCCGACGGCCACCGGGCGCAAAAAGGTCATGCCGTCCACGCGGACGGTAACCACGCGGCCGTGGGCAATCTCTTTGGCCATAATCGCGCCGCCGATATCCATCTGCGACATCAGCCAGCCGCCAAAAATATCGCCATTCGCGTTGGTATCTGCCGGCATTGCCAGGGTGCGTAAAACCATTTCGCCCTTGGGGACGAGATCCGTTGTTGTCATTCTGTACTCTGTCATGGTCAATGAAGATCTGGCGCGATGCTACTATGAAAACCGCCGCGTGAGAATAGCCCTCGCTGCTCTGGCCGTTAGCCAGCGCCGGGTCGGCTAAAAATTAAGGGGTATGGAAAATGTATGGCGGCTAAATCATACTCACTCCCTCTGTATAAGTTGAGGACGCGAGCATGAACGACGATTTCCAGGCGATAAAAGATGAATTCGAGAAGCACGGGGAAGAGGCCGGGGAACGCATCGCCCAGGCAATGTACGGGGCCTTATCGCAGCGCCTGGCGCCTTACTTCTTTAACCTCGACGACATCAATAAGCGCAGATTTCTCATCAAGTTAGATGAGGGAGAAAAAGAGATCGGCACGCGGCAGAAGTATGATTGGTTTGCCGCCCTCAGCAGGAACAAGCCCTAGGCCGGGTATTGCCGCAAACCTGCGCAGCGGCGCGCAAAAAAAAGCACGCTTTGCGTTTTTAGAATCCGCAGGCGTGCTTTTTAGCGTTAAACGCGCAATCAGCGCGACGGGCCTTTATCGATTACTTGTCATCCTGCGGCATATGGCGGTAGATATAGACGCCGCTCAGCAGAGTGAAGATCAGAGTCAGGGCGGTCAGGCCAAAGACCTTGAAGTTGACCCAAATGTTCTGCGGCAGCCAGAACGCAATGTAGATATTTGCCAGCCCGCAGAGGATGAAAAACACCGCCCAGGCGAGGTTTAAACGTGACCACACGTGCTGCGGCAGCGTGAGCTCTTTGCCGAGCATCCGCTGAATCAGCGGCTTTTTCATGACCCACTGGCTGAACAGCAGGGCGCCGGCGAACAGCACGTAGATGACGGTCACCTTCCATTTAATAAACTCGTCGTTATGGAAGAAGATCGTCAGGCCGCCAAAAACAGCGACCAGCACGAAGGTGATCAGCGCCATTTTTTCAATTTTGCGATAGCGCACCCAGGTGTAGATCAGCACCACCGCGGTGGCGATAATCAGCGCCGTGGTGGCGGCGTAGATATCGTAGAGCTTATAGAATGCGAAGAAGACGACCAGCGGTAAAAAATCCAGAAACTGCTTCATGCATAGGTTCCGTAGTTCAGAGCGGGTCGGGAGGTTTCCCGACCCTGGTTAAATTTAGTTGCGGATAAGCATATACAAGCGGAATAAATAGATCAGCAACAGCGCGGAAATCAGGTTGCTGATGGTATTAATCACCACCGCGCCGACGTTTGGCGTCAGCACCGCAAAGCTGGAAGCCAGCAGCAGCAGCGCGGTTTTGGCCAGCAGCCAGCCGAGCACCGCCGGCGCCACCAGGCGCATATTTGCCCACGCCAGGCGGATGCTGCCGCGCATCGCGCTGAGGATCCCCAGCTTATCCTGCACCAGCATAATCGGGGCAAAGGCCAGCACGATGGCTAACAGCACGCCCGGCACTAGCACCAGCATCATCCCAATCTGCACCAGGAAGGTGGTGAACAGGATCAGCAGCAGCAGCTTTGGCAGAACCGGCGCCGCGGCGCCAATCGCGCGCAGAGCGCTGACGCGCTGCCCGGCGGAGACCAGCTGAATCATCAGCAGCACGCCGCCTGCAAGAATGGCGTTACCCACCAGTCCGGAGAAGGTTGAGGCCGCAGAGGCGCGCAGCAGAACCTGCTGCTGCTCCGGCGTCATGTTCTGTACCAGCTCAAACAAGCCTGCGCTACCCGCCAGATTATCGCCTTCGCTCAGAATCGAGAGCTGCTCTTCGCTGGGTGAAAACGCGTGGCCAAGGACTACCGTTATTAGCGCGCACAACAACGCAACCAGCAAAATGGTAATGAACTGATTACGAAAAAAATTTCCCGTGTCACGGTAGACGGACTTCGCCGTGATAGACATGCACTCTCCTTGAGTATTGCAGGTGTTAACTAGCCGGCGATTGTACCGCAAATCGCTTCAGCGTAGCAGCCTCTGCTCACGCCAGGCTAAGTATATCTTTGTAAAGAGGAGTGAGCGCCGTATCCCGCTGAGGATGGCTTGTGCCGCGGGCGCTGTCGCCGTAAAAGCGGGGCGCCGGTACACCGGCGACGGAATATGGCGAAAATTGATCTGCTTAATCATTTGCTTATTGCATCCTGCTGCAAAAATTAATCTGGATCAACAAATGTTAAAACTAATGATTTTGTGTGATCTATGTTGGATCAAACCTAACTCATTGTGGGTATATTCTCCGCGCTGAATAACCATAATGAGGAAGTGGGTATGAAGAAGTTAGCAGCGGTAGGATTAATTTTGAGTACGCTTTCCGGAGGCGTCTGGGCGCACGAAGCCGGAGAGTTTTTCATTCGCGCAGGTTCGGCCACCGTTCGTCCGACGGAAGGTTCTGACAACGTGTTAAACAGTCTGGGCAGCTTTAACGTCAGCAATAACACGCAGCTGGGATTAACCTTTACCTATATGGCGACGGATAATATCGGCATCGAGCTGCTGGCGGCCACGCCGTTCCGCCATAAGGTTGGCACCGGCCCGACGGGCACCATCGCCACGGTACACCAGCTGCCGCCAACCCTGATGGCGCAGTGGTACTTCGGCGATGCGCAGAGCAAGGTGCGCCCTTATATTGGCGCCGGTATTAACTACACCACCTTCTTTAACGAAGACTTTAACGACACCGGCAAAGAGGCCGGACTCTCCGATCTGAGCCTCAAGGATTCGTGGGGCGCCGCCGGGCAGGTAGGTCTGGACTATCTGATTAACCGCGACTGGCTGCTCAATATGTCGGTGTGGTACATGGATATCGACACCGATGTGAAATTTAAGGCCGGCGGCGTGGACCAGAAGGTCAGCACCCGCATCGATCCGTGGGTGTTTATGTTCTCTGCGGGATACCGGTTCTAAAGTCTTCTGCAAAACCCCGGCAAGGCGGGTCATTATATGGCCCGCCTTGCCGGTGCGACCGGCGCTTTCGACGCCGCAGCCGAAATCAATCACTGCCGGGAGCGGCGGCACCGGCGTCGATTCCTTCATTGATCCGCGTAATCATATAGGGGAAGAATGGATTTGAAGACTGGCGCATGAGTGAATCCAGCCCAACAACAAGCACCGAGCGCTCGCCGCGGGCAGCAAATGTCCCCAGGCTGATACCATATTGATTCAGCGGATGCGGATAGCGCCCATATAAGGAGTCACTTAAAGGGAAGGGGAGAGCAACGTGGGAAAGGGAGTAGACGTCCGGCAAATAGCGCTGCCCCTGCAGGGTTTCCACAGATTGTTCTGTTTTCCCGGCAGGCGTTGTGCGGATCTCCATCTCTGTCGTGCCGGGATTCGCGTTAGTGATGATCGTGGTTTTATAAAGCCGCGGAGCTGCAGGGAGCAACCGGGACAGCGCGGTGTAAGATGTTCTGCGTAATAACGAATTAAACCTCACCGCATGATTCAAATCGAACAACACTATTTCACTGCCGTTATCCGGTAAACGGTTGTACAACGCCGTGACGATCGCCCGCGTACTGACGGTTGAATCCATGACCGATTGAAATGTCAGTACCGGAGGTAGGCTTGCCATTTTTCTATTACGCGAGTCAGTGACAATTTGGCTCTGAAGCGCCTTTGTCAGCAGGAACGACTGGCGGGCGGCATTGGTCGGGAATGAATTATATTTAAACGGATTGAACTCCGGCATTATGCCTAACCATGCGGCTTTGGCGAATGCGGGTAGAAACGCAGGCCAACCCGCCAGGCCGGAAAAGCGCGCGAAGCTTGTAATACCAATCATCGGCGAAATCAGGATCACGCGCTGTGGCTTAGCCAGGCCGGGATTATCCAGTGCGTCCAGCGTATATTTCATTGCCAGAGCACCACCATTGGAAAATCCGACCATATGCAGCGGCACATCATGACCAGCAAGCTTTTGCGCTTCTCTCACGGCAAGGCGGGTTGCGGCAAGCCAGTCCTGCCAGTTCACGTCGGTCAATGCTGCAGGGACGGTGCCATGTCCCGGTAATCTGATCCCAATGGCGATATAGCCATGCTGACGGTAGTTATTGGCAATATGCCTTAGGCTGTAGGGGGTATCCGTCAGACCATGCAACAACACCACGGCCCCTTTGGGCCTGGCGTCCGGCATCATAATGTAAGACCGATTCCAGTTTGTTGGGAATTTGTCCGGATAGATAGGACTATCGGCATAGTAACGATTCAGTTCAGTTTGCTGTTGGACATCAAGCTTATCCGTGACGTTACGTTTAACTTCGTTGAAGAGCGAATTTTCTCTCTTGATGTAATCGTTCCAGTCTGCGCTGTCGATTTCATCCGCGTCCATCTCATCAGGGACGTACGTATGCCAGAGCTGCAGGTCGGGTCCGCGCTGAATGTCATACAGCCGTATCCCAATAGCGCCAACCACTAAGAGAAGTAACGAGAATACGATACGTTTTAACCACTTTGCGAATTTCACCGCTTTGGTTCCTGTCCTAATCCCATATTTTTTAAGTATAAAATAAAATCAGGCGTTACATACAGACCGTCCTGACGCTTATGCAGAACTTAAGTCGTTTTCGGTGGGTTATCCCGTGTAGAAAGCGGGCTATTTTTCGAACCCGCAAAAGGGCTGAGCTGCTCCCCGTTGATGAACAAATCCCGATGTTACCGGTTCTCAGCTTCTTGTAGCCCTGGTCGTTGTATGACCAGGGCCTGCTGTGGCTCCTACCGGCTCTCGATGCCTCTGTGCCTTACCCCGCCTGCCGTTCTGTACCCATCACCACGGCACGGTGCGGCCCTGATAATCCAGATACTCCAGCCCCGGGCGCTGGCGTTTCTCCAGCAGCACCTTGACCAGGCTGGGGATGGTCTCCTCGATGGTCAGCGGCGCCGCGTCGCCGCCCAGCGCGGTGCGGATCCAGCCCGGCGCCATCGCCACCATCGGATGCGTCGCCGAAGCCGCGCGGGCGGCAAAGCTGCGCATAAACATATTCAGCGCGGCCTTGCTGCCCCTGTACAGCTCGCGCTGCCCGCTAAGGTTATTGCCGAGACTTCCCTGTCCGGAAGACATCACGCCGAGCAATCCTGACGGGATCACGTGGCGCTGCAGGCGCTCTATGACCCGCATTGGCGCCAGGGCATTGGTCTGCATCACCTGCATAAACTCTTCAGTGGAGACTTCGCCGATGGTCTGCGAAGGATCGCGGTTAGTGGTTCCGGCATTGACAAAGAGCATCTCCAGGCGGCTTCCCGAGAGCCTGTGGTCCAGGGCGGCCAGCTGCTCGTCGTTGCAGACGTCCAGCGTTTCAAGGCGCACCCGACCGGGGTTGTCCCGGGCGAGCTGGTGAAGCGGCGTAGGGTGCTGAATATCGCGTACGGTACCGATTACGTTCCAGCCGTGCTGCAAAAATTCGGCGGCCATGGCGTGGCCCAGCCCGCGAGAGGCGCCGACGATTAAAATGCTGTGATGAGTAAGAGAGGTCATAGTCGAAATCCGCAGTAAAGAGTGAGGATCTGACTATAGTCATAGGCTATATCAGGCGGAAGGCGCAGCATGTGCACTATTAGCATGCGCCGCACGCCATATCTTACGGCAGGATATCTTATGACCGATCCCGATTTTAATCTTCTCGTTGCCCTAGACGCGCTGCTGGCCGAAGAGAGCGTGGCCGGGGCAGCGCGACGGCTGGGGCTCAGCGCATCGGCAATGAGCCGGACGCTCACCCGCCTGCGCGACGCAACCGGCGATCCGCTGCTGGTCAGGGCGGGGCGTAAAATGGTGCTAACCCCGCACGCGCAAAATATCAAAGCGCGCGCGCAGAATGCACTGTTCGAGGTGCGTTCGGTCCTGAACGCGTCGCTTTCGCCGCTCCATCTCCCGACGCTGGAGCAAACCTTTACCTTGCGCACCAATGAAGGCTTCGTAGAAACCTTTGCTCCGGCGCTGATTGCCGCCTGCGCGCGGGATGCGCCGGGAGTGACGCTCACCTTTGTGGCTAAGACCGAGAAGGATCCGCAGTTTTTGCGCGAGGGGCGGGTGGACCTCGAGATTGGCGTACTCAAGAATATGGGGCCGGAAATCCGCCTGCAGGCGCTGTTTCGCGATCGCTTCGTCGGCGTGCTGGCGAAGAGCCACCCGCTGGCGCAGTCGGCAAACATGACCCGGGAAGCGTATATCTCCTGCGGGCACGTGATTACGTCTCGTCATGGCATGGTGCGGGGACCGGTTGATGACGCCCTCGCCGGGTTCGACCTGCAGCGTAAGATTGTCGCCGTGGTGCCCAGCTTTGCCGCCGCGCTGGCGGTTGCCCGCCGTTCGCAGCTGATTGCGCTGGTGCCGGCATCCTATATCGGCGACGCCCCTGCGGCCGATATCGCCGTTTTTGAGCTGCCGGTGCAGACGCCGGAAATTACCGTTTCGCAGATGTGGCATCCCCGACAGGAGCAGGAGCCGGGCCACCGCTGGTTGCGTCAGCGGGTGCTTAGCGTATGTCGTCAGGGAGAATAAGGACAAAAAAAAGCCCGCAACGGATGCGGGCGAAAAATACTGGAAGCAATGTGAGCAATGTCGTACCGAATACCTGAGTGTTTTGCTCAACTATTCGGTAATGAGAAAGATAATGTTTCTCATTTAAGATATCAACCCCATCTTTTGTGCGGAAGCGATTTTTTTACTCGATCACAAAAACGCTGCGCTTCTGGCTGTTGTCGCGAGGCCAGGCCGCAGCCACTTCGCGCAGCGGGAGCGGCGTGGTGGCGATAGTAAACCCGCCGGCCGCGGCGGCCTGCAGCATCTCCCCGGTCGCCGCCAGCAGCTGGGCCATCGACAGGCTGCCGATCCCGCTGCCCAGCAGCTGCAGCGGCGCCGATCGCAGTACCGCGCCGTTGAGTGAGATATCTGCCCCGGAGAGAGAGCCGACCTGGACATAGCGCACCGGCGCATGGCCGGGGCTGCTTTTTGCCAGCGCCGGGAGCAGCAGCTCGGCGCTGGGGCCCCACAGATAGTCGACGACGACGTCGATCTGCCCTGCGGCAAGCTCGGCGAACTGAGCCCGCAAAGTGGGATCGTCTGCGGTCAGGTTGATGCAGACGTCCGCGTCGAGCGCTGCCAGCGTCCCTGCGTTACGTCCGGTGGCGATCACTTTTTTTGCGCCCAGATAGCGGGCGATCTGGATTGCCAGCTGGCCGGCGCTGCCGGTGGCGCCGTTGATCAGCACCGTCTCACCGGCGATAAAGCCCGCGCGTTTCACCAGCGCAGCCCAGGCCGACATCCCGGGGTTGGCCATAGCGGCGGCGCTAACATCGTCCAGCGCATCCGGCAGCGGCAGGCAGTTAGCCGCGGGCACCGGCGCCCGTTGCGCCATGCTGCCCCAGGGGGCGCGAGGGAAGGCGAAGTAAACGCGCTGCCCGTTCGGCAATGTTCCCACGCCGTCGATGCCGACGACAAAGGGCAGGCGACCGTCAAAGCTGTAGTGTTTGCCGCTTGCCCGGCCCTTGACGACGTGGCTGATGGCGGCGGCGCGTACGTCAACCAGGAGGTGGTCTTCATCGGCCTGCGGATCGGCAAAGTCCGCCCACACCGGGCCCTGCTGGAGTTCAAATACGACGGCTGCTTTCATGGTGTTACCTCCGGGATGAATTACGTGTAAAATGCACATATCAGATAACGGCACTATACACCGGGTTAAATAATATATGCAAGATGCACATAACAATTACGATATCACCGACTTTCACGGCGCGCTGCTGGATATCATCCGGGTGATGAATTTGCCGGTGCGCGATGAGCAGATACTGCAGGCCGCCGGGGTGCAGCTCGATCAGATCCTCTTTCCGCTGCTGGTGGCTATTGGGCGCTATGGGCCGGTGGGCGTGGTCGAGCTGGCAGATAGCCTGGGACGGGATTACACCACCGTCAGCCGGCAGGTGAAAAAGCTGGAGGCGCAGGGCCTGGCGCTGAAGCAGCCCAACGTTAGCGATCGACGGATCAGCGAAGTGACCTTGACCGCGCAGGGGCAGACGCTGATCGAACGCATTGCGCTAGCCAGAACGCGGCTGATGAATCAGGTGCTGATGGACTGGACGCAGGAGGATGTGCTGGCGCTGTTTCGCCTGACGCGCAAATACGCGGATAGCCTGCAGCAAAAAACAACCGCCTGACGAGCTGCCAGGCGGTAGAGGCGTTACGCCGCTTTAGTGGCGGCTTTAAGGCCCTGCACAAAAGCCTTCAGCTCGGCCAGCATCGTTTGCGGATCGCTGAGGTTACGTTCGATGATTTTGACGATGGCGGAGCCGGAAATCGCCCCGGCGGCGCCGGCGTCAATCGCGGCGGTTACCTGATCGGCGGCGGAAATACCGAAGCCCTGCAGCGGCGGCGCGGCGTTATACTCGCGCAGCTTCTCAATGAGATGATGCAGCGGCAGGGCGGCGCGGTTTTCCGCCCCGGTGACCCCGGCGCGCGACAGCAGATAGGTATAGCCGCGACCAAAAGAGGCAATCTGGCGCAGCAGCTCGTCATCGGCATTCGGCGGACAGATGAAGATGGGCGCGATATTGTGCCGCATCGCCGCCTGGCGGAACGGCGCCGACTCTTCGATGGGGACATCGGCGACCAGCACGGAATCCACGCCAACCCGCGCGCATTCGGCATAGAAAGCGTCAATGCCGGGGCTGAACACCAGGTTCGCGTACATCAGCAGGCCGATAGGGATCGTCGGGTGCTTGTGACGGATTGCCGCCAGCATCTCGAAGCACTGCGCCGGCGTTACGCCGGCGGCGAACGCACGCAGGGCTGCGCCCTGGATAGTCGGGCCATCGGCCAGCGGGTCGGAGAAGGGAATACCCAGCTCCAGGGCGTCGGCGCCCGCTTCGATCAGCGTATCGATGATCTGCAGCGACAGCGCCGGGTTGGGATCGCCAAGCGTCACGAAGGGAACAAACGCGCCTTCCTGGCGGGATTTCAGTTGTGCAAATAGCGTCTCATAACGTTCCATCAGATTTCCCCTCGCGCTTTCAGAATATCGTGTACGGTGAAGATGTCTTTATCGCCGCGACCGGACAGGTTAACCACCAGCAGCTGCTCTTTTTCCGGATTTTCACGCATCATTTTTAGCGCATGGGCCAGGGCGTGGGAGGATTCCAGGGCCGGAATAATCCCCTCATGGCGGGAGAGCTCTTTGAAAGCCTCCAGCGCTTCGTTGTCGGTTATCGACACGTAGTCGGCGCGCCCGGTGCTGTTGAGGAACGCATGCTGAGGGCCCACCGACGGGAAGTCCAGCCCGGCAGAGATAGAGTAAGATTCCTCAATCTGGCCGTCATCGGTCTGCATCATCGGCGATTTCATGCCGAAATAGATACCCACGCGACCGTGCTTCAGCGGCGCGCCGTGCTCGCCGGTTTCAATTCCGTGGCCCGCCGGTTCAACCCCTATCAGGCCGACGTTGGTTTCCTCGATAAAGTCAGCAAACATGCCGATAGCGTTGGAGCCGCCGCCGACGCAGGCGATGACCGCATCCGGCAGGCGGCCTTCGCGCTCGAGGATCTGCGCTTTGGTCTCTTCGCCGATCATGCGCTGGAATTCGCGGACGATGGTCGGGAACGGGTGCGGGCCGGCTGCGGTACCGAGCATATAGTGCGCGGTATCGTAGCTGCCGGACCAGTCGCGCAGCGCTTCGTTACAGGCGTCTTTCAGCGTGGAGGAGCCGCTGTGTACCGGGATCACTTCCGCCCCCATCAGGCGCATGCGGAAGACGTTTGGCGACTGGCGCTCAACGTCTTTAGCGCCCATATAGATGCGGCATTTCAGGCCGAGCAGCGCGCTGGCGAGCGCGGAGGCCACGCCGTGCTGGCCGGCGCCGGTTTCGGCAATGATTTCGGTTTTACCCATGCGCTTCGCCAGTAATGCCTGGCCCAGCACCTGGTTGGTTTTATGCGCGCCGCCGTGCAGCAGATCTTCACGCTTGAGGTACAGCGTGGTGCGGGTGCCTGCGGTCAGGTTACGACATTTGGTCAGGGCCGTTGGGCGACCGGCGTAGTTTTTCAGCAGGTCGCTAAATTCAGCCTGGAACTCAGGATCTTTCTGCGCGCTGACGAAAGCTTCTTCCAGCTGGCGCAGGGCGGGCATCAGGATCTGCGGGACGTACATACCGCCAAATTCGCCAAAATAGGGGTTCAGTAAAGTACTCATTATTGCATTGCTCCTTAATATGCGCGCAGCGTCTGGAAAACCGAGGCCAGCTTGCTGGCGTCTTTAATACCCGGCTGCGACTCAACGCCTGAATTAAAATCGAGTCCGGCACAGCCGCTTTTGGCGGCTTCTACGCAGTTATCGGCACCGAGTCCGCCTGCCAGCAGGACGTTACCCAGCTCCTGGCCTTGCAGAAGCGTCCAGTCGAAACGCTGGCCGCTGCCGCCCTGGCCGTTATCGAAGAGATATTTATCGACCTGCTGCAGGCTGCGTTCCGGCAGCGTGTCGCCCACGCTGAGCGCTTTCCAGATCTGGATTTGACCCGGCAGCCGCGTACGCAGCGCGTCGATATAGGCCTGGTCTTCGCTGCCGTGCAGCTGAACCGCAGCCAGCCGCAGGCTCTCTGCGCGCTCGGCCACGTCCTCGACCGGCGCATCGCGGAATACCCCGACGTAGCGCAGCCCCGCGGCCTGGATAATCTCTTTCGCCTGCGCCTCGTTGACGACGCGCGGTGAGCCAGGGACAAAAATCAGCCCGCCGTAGATGGCGCCGGATTCGTAGGCCACCTGCGCGTCCTGAGGTCGGGTCAGGCCGCAAACTTTGTTTTCACCGAGCAGCACGCGCCTGACGGCGGCGTCGAGATCGTCGTGCTCCATCAGCGCGGAGCCGATCAGGAAGCCGTTAGCAAAGTGGCTGAGATCGCGGACCTCGGCGTAGGTATGAATCCCCGATTCGCAGATCACGGTGACGTCATGGCCCAGGCGCGGCGCCAGCTGGCGGGTGCGGTTGAGGTCAATCGACATATCGCGCAGATCGCGGTTGTTGATCCCGACCACCTTCGCCTTCAGCGCAATGGCGCGCTCCAGCTCCTCTTCGGTACTCACTTCGGTCAGCACGCCCATATTGAGGCTGTGCGCGACGGCGGCGAGCTGGCGATACTGCTCATCGTTAAGCACCGACAGCATCAGCAGGCAGGCGTCGGCCTGATAGTAGCGCGCCAGATAGATCTGGTAAGGATCGATGGTGAAATCCTTGCACAGTATCGGCTGCGGCGCGATGGCGCTGACGATGGGCAAAAAATCAAAGCTGCCCTGGAAATATTTCTCATCGCACAGCACCGAGATGGCCGAGGCGTAGTTCTTATACACTCCGGCAATTTCCGCCGGGTCAAAATTCTGGCGAATCAGGCCCTTCGACGGCGAGGCTTTTTTGCACTCGAGAATAAACACGCTGCGCGTCCCCGCCAGGGCATCGTAAAAGTTACGCTGCGTCGGGACGACCTCGTTTTGAAAACTGGCTAACGGCTGCTGCTGCTTGCGGGCTTCTACCCAAATCGCTTTGTCGGCAACGATTTTTGCTAAAACGGTCTGCATTATTTACCCTCTTGCCGCTAATGCGGTCACTCTGTCATAGGCCGCTCCGCTGCGCAGCACGTCAATCACCTGCCGGGCGTTGGCTTTCAGGTCTTCATGCCCGTGTAAACGCATCAGCATTGCCACGTTGGCGGCGACCGCGGCTTCATGAGCGGCTTCACCTTTACCTTGTAGTAAGCGCGTCAGAATGTCACGGTTTTCTTCCGGCGTACCGCCGGCCAGCTGCTCCTGGTGATAAGGCGTCAGGCCAAAATCATCCGCGGTCAGCTGATAGCTTTTGATCTCGCCGTTATGGAGCTCCGCGACCACCGTCGGCGCGTGGAGCGACACCTCATCCATGCCGCCGCTGTGGACGACCGCCGCCCGCTGGTAGCCCAGCACGCGCAGGGTTTCCGCGATAGGCAGCACCAGCTCCGGGCTGTAGACGCCAATCAGCGCCAGCGGCGGGTGCGCCGGGTTAATCAGCGGCCCCAGCACGTTAAACAGCGTCCGGGTCTTCAGCTGCTGACGGACCGGCATCGCGTGGCGGAACCCGGTGTGATATTTCGGCGCAAACAGGAAGCAGACGCCCAGCTCATCCAGCGCGGCGCGGGATTTATCGGCGTTCATATCGAGGTTGATGCCGAATGCGGCCAGCAGGTCGGAAGAGCCGGATTTACTGGAGACGCTACGGTTGCCGTGCTTCGCCACCTTCAGCCCGCAGGCTGCGGCGACAAACGCGCTGGCGGTAGAAATATTGATGCTGTTGCTGCCGTCGCCGCCGGTGCCGACGATATCGGCAAACGGGTAGTCAGGGCGCGGGAACGGCGCGGCATTTTCCAGCAGGGCGGTGGCGGCGCCGGCAATCTCCTGCGGCTGCTCGCCGCGCACCTTCATGCTGACCAGGGCGGCGGCCAGCTGCTCCGGCTTGACTTCGCCGCGCACCACCGCAGAAAACAGCTGGTGGCTCTCCTGCTGGCTGAGGGTTTCCGCCTGATACAGTTTTTCCAGAATCGGCTGGATGGTATTGGTTTGCTCCAGCTTCTGCAGCGCCCAGGCCAGGGTTTGCTCCAGCAGACGCGCGCCCTGGGTGGTAAGAATCGACTCCGGGTGGAACTGGAAGCCGCAAACGCGATCGGCATCATGACGTACCGCCATCACCATCCCGTTATAGTTGGCGTTGATGGTCAGCCCGGCCGGAATATTGCTGCCGACCAGCGAATGGTAGCGGGCAACCGGCAGCGGGTTAGTCAGGCCGGCAAACATCGCCTGGCCGTCATGCTCGATGCTGGAGGCTTTACCGTGCAGGATTTCGCCCGCCTGGCCGACGTAGCCGCCGTAGGCTTCAACAATCGCCTGATGGCCAAGGCAGATGCCGACGATCGGCAGCTTGCCGCGCATGCGAGTCAGCAGCTCCGGCATGCAGCCGGCTTCGCTCGGCGTGCCCGGGCCCGGGGAGAGCATCAGCACCGGATTGTCCATCGTGCCGATACGCTCAATTAAGGTCTGCGCCGGAACCGAGTTACGGTAAATCACCACGCTATGGCCGTTGGCGCGCAGCTGGTCTGCCAGGTTATAGGTAAAAGAATCGATATTATCGAGCAGCAGAATGTCGGCCATTAGAAAGTCTCCTTAGCGTGGTGGGCCTGGGCAATTGCGCGCAGCACCGCGCGGGCTTTATTTCGGGTTTCATCTGCTTCTGACTGAGGCACCGAATCGAGGACAATACCGGCGCCGGCCTGAACGGTGGCCACGCCGTCCTGCACGTAGGCAGAGCGGATCACGATGCAGGTATCCAGGTCGCCGTGGGCGGTGAAATAGCCGACGGCGCCGCCGTAGCTCCCGCGACGCTTGCCCTCGGCGGCGGCGATCAGCTGCATCGCGCGCACCTTAGGCGCGCCGCTCAGGGTGCCCATATTCATACAGGCGCGATAGGCGTGCAGTACGTCGAGGTCGTTACGCAGTTCGCCGACCACCCGGGAAACCAGGTGCATGACGAAAGAGTAGCGGTCGACTTTGGTCAGGTCGGCCACGTAGCGGCTGCCCGGCGTGCAGATGCGGGCGAGGTCGTTACGCGCCAGGTCTACCAGCATCAGATGCTCGGAGAGCTCTTTATGGTCGGTGCGCATTTCGAGTTCGATGCGGCTGTCGAGATCGCGATCCAGCGAACCGTCGGCGCGACGGCCGCGCGGGCGGGTACCGGCAATCGGGTAGATCTCAATCTGGCGGCTGACGGCATCGTACTTCAGCGAGCTTTCCGGCGACGCGCCGAACAGGGCGAAGTCGTTATCCTGCATAAAGAACATGTACGGGCTCGGGTTGCTCTTCTTCAGCACGTCGTAGGCCGCCAGCGGCGACGGGCAGGGCAGAGAGAAGCGGCGCGATGGCACCACCTGGAAAATTTCGCCGGCGCGGATAGCGCGCTGCATTTTGCGGACCACTGCGCCGTACTCGTCGTCGCTCTGGTCGCAGTCGCAGGTCATATGCTCGACCGTCGTGACCGGCAGCGGTGCCGGCGGCTCGTTGAGCTGCTGGCGAAGCTGGGCGATGCGCTGCGTCAGACGCTGCTTTTCGCTCGCCAGCGGCGTGAACAGGCTCGACTGGATGCGCGTGCTTTTGCTCTGGTGATCGATAACCAGCAGCGTTTCGGCCAGGTAGAAGCAGTAGTCCGGACAGGCGGTGTCGCTTTCCAGCGGCGGCAGGTTTTCGAAACCGGCCACCAGGTCATAGGCAAACAGGCCGCCGAAGAACATCGCTTCGCGCTCGTCGTGCGGAACGGTCACCAGCTCCTGCAGCAGGCGGAAGGCGTCAAAGACCGACAAAGAGCACAGGCGGGCGTCCTCATCCAGCAGGGCGCTGACCGGCGGGAAGGTTAAGGTCCGGCCGTTCGGCTGACGCAGATTTTCGATGCCGGAGGGCAGAGCGTTGTCGAGTAAATCCAGCAGCGATGCGCCGTTGCTGGAAAGTGCCTGAATGGTGACAGTGTCACCTAAGGCGGTGATGCGCAGCGCGCTGTCAACCAGCAGCAGGCTCTTTAAATCATCCTTGCTGTCGATATCGGCAGATTCCAGCAGCAGGGTTGCCGGACGCGCGCCGCACAGCTGGTGGAACAGCGCCGTCGGGTTTTCGCGATAGATGGCGTCGCTGGTGAGAAGCTCGAGTGCCGGTTTTGATGTTTGCATTATTGTTCTCGCCTGTTCGGTATAATAATTTGTCCAATAAAAAGCCCGCTCATTGGCGGGCCGGGTATCTGTATGCTGAGTGCAAAACGCGATCACGCCGCCCGTTATCAGGAGGTGCGCCACCAGCCGTGCAGAGTGATAGTTTGCGTTTTCATCGTGATACCCCTTCATGTGAACTTGCGTACTAGTTAACTAGTCCAGAGGAATAATGTCAACCCCTGTTTGCAGATTTTCTCCGCGAGTCGGTATGATAATGCGCTTATTTAAGTCCATGTCCAGCAGGAGTCATCTTGAGCGATACCCTTTACGCAGTGATTTACGATCTGCATAGCCATACCACCGCCTCTGACGGGCGGCTGACTCCAGAAGAACTTGTCCATCGTGCCCACCAGATGCGGGTGGGCACCCTGGCGATTACCGATCACGATACCGTGGCGGCCATTCCCGCCGCGCGGGCGGAAATTGCCCGCGCCGGCCTGCCGCTGACGCTGGTGACCGGGGTGGAGATTTCCACCCTGTGGGAAAACCATGAAATTCATATCGTGGGCCTGAATATTGATATTGAGCATCCGGCGATGCTGGCCCTGCTTGATGAGCAGAAGGCGCGCCGCCAGCTGCGGGCGCAGATGATTGCCGAGCGGCTGGATAAGGCCCGAATTCCCGGGGCGTGGGAAGGGGCGATGAAGCTTGCCGACGGCGGGGCGGTAACCCGCGGGCATTTTGCCCGTTTCCTCGTGGAGGCAGGCCACGCCGGCAATATGGCCGATGTTTTTAAAAAATATCTCGCCCGTGGGAAAACCGGTTACGTTCCGCCGCAGTGGTGTACAATAAAACAAGCGATTGATGTCATTCATCATTCTGGCGGCAAAGCGGTTGTCGCCCATCCCGGGCGCTACGATCTCTCCGCCAAGTGGCTGAAAAGGCTGTTGGCCCACTTTAGCGAGCAGGGCGGCGATGCGATGGAGCTGGCCCAATGTCAGCAGGCGCCGCATGAGCGCACGCAGCTTGCCGCGTACGCCGTCCAGTTTGGTCTTCTGGGTTCACAGGGTTCTGATTTCCATCAGCCCTGCCCGTGGATTGAGCTGGGCCGGAAACTTTGGCTACCCGCAGGTGTAGAAGGGATCTGGCACAGTTGGGAAACGGCCGCAGAATAAAATTGAGAGGGAAGTATGAGCCAGTTTTTTTACATCCATCCGGACAACCCGCAGGCGCGGTTGATTAACCAGGCGGTGGAAATCGTGCGTAAAGGCGGGGTGATTGTCTACCCCACGGATTCAGGCTACGCATTGGGGTGTAAGATTGAAGATAAGGGCGCGATGGAGCGGATCTGCCGCATTCGTCAGCTGCCGGACGGCCACAACTTCACTCTGATGTGCCGCGATCTCTCCGAGCTGTCGACCTACGCGTTTGTCGACAACGTGGCGTTCCGCCTGATTAAAAACAACACGCCGGGCAACTACACGTTTATCCTCAAGGGGACCAAAGAGGTGCCGCGTCGCCTGCTGCAGGAAAAACGTAAAACCATCGGCATGCGCGTGCCGTCGAACCCGATTGCCCAGGCGCTGCTCGAGACCCTGGGCGAGCCGATGCTCTCCACCTCGCTGATGCTGCCGGGCAGCGAATTCACCGAGTCCGATCCGGAAGAGATTAAGGATCGGCTGGAGAAGCTGGTCGATCTGATTATCCACGGCGGCTATCTCGGCCAGCAGCCGACCACGGTTATCGACCTGACCGAAGATTCGCCGGTCGTGGTACGTGAAGGCGTTGGCGACGTGAAGCCGTTCCAGTAACGGAATCCCTCCTCCCCGGCAGCATCGCGATCCAGGCTGCCGGGATCGCGACAGGCTTGCCCCATCGGCGCATGTGATACAGGTAGCTTTATTTTGACCTGAGTCGAAATAGTCCGCCGAGAATCGTCCTTCTGGCGCCAGAAGGCTCGCCGCGTCGTGCAAAGCTTGCGGAGAGCCGATCCAGCAGGATGGCAATCAGCACCACCACGAAACCACTCTGCAGGCCAGTGCCCATCTCCAGCTGTTGAATGCTGCTCAAAATATCGTTACCCAGCCCACCGGCCCCGACCATCGAGGCGATGATAACCATCGACATGGCCATCATAATCGATTGATTCACGCCGGCCATAATCGAGGGCTGCGCGGCGGGCAGCTGCACTTTCCACAGCAGCTGCCACGGCGTGCAGCCAAAGGCGATGCCTGCCTCGATGCGCGAAGCGTTAACCTGGCGAATGCCTAAATCGGTCAGGCGCACGACCGGCGGCATAGAAAACAGAATCGTGGCGAAGATCCCCGGAGGGCGGCCAAGCCCGAACAAAATCGTCGCGGGTATCAGGTATACAAAGGCGGGCATGGTCTGCATAAAATCAAGCACGGTGCGAATGATGCTGCCGATAGCCGCGCGTCGCGCGCTCCAGATCCCGAGCGGAATACCGATCAGCAGGCTGAAAAACGTGGACGACAGGGTTAGCGCCAGCGTCACCGCCGCGTGCTCGCTGTAGCCGCTGTAAATGATATACAGCGAAGCAAGCAGGGCAAACAGCGCGAAACTTTTGCCAATTCGCCACGCGCCGAGCCAGACCGCGATAATCACCAGCCCCCACGGCGAAAGCGCATTTATTACGCTCTCGATGCCCCCGGCGAAGCTGTCGATAGCATGGGCGAACCCGTCAAAGCCGCCGCCGGCGTGTACCAGCAGGCGCTGCACGGCGGCGTCAATCTGACGACTAAAATCGAGGGGGTAGCTCATGATGGCTCCTGACGCGCAGTCCAGATATCGGCATAGCTTTCGGCGAGCTGCCAGCGCGAAACGTCGATTCCGGAGAAAAAGTGTTGAACATACGCGGTCGCAGGCGCGCCGATCAGCTCTTCCGGTTTGCCAACCTGCACCAGCTTGCCTTTTTCCATAATCGCAATACGCGTACCGAGGCGCAGCGCCTCCTCCATATCGTGGGTGACAAAGACGATCGTGCGCCGGGATTCCGCCTGTAGCGACAGAAGTAGCGTCTGCATGTCACGGCGAATAATCGGATCGAGCGCCGAAAAGGCTTCGTCCATTAACAGCACGGTGGGATCCATGACCAGCGCGCGCGCGAGACCGACCCGCTGCTGCATGCCGCCGGAAAGCTGAGGCGGATACTGTTCGGCAACGTCGCCAAGCCCGACTTTTGCCAGCATGTCGCGAGCTTTCCGATAGCGGACATCCCGGGATTCGCCGGCCACTTCGAGGCCGAACGCCACGTTATCCAGCACGCTGCGTTCGTCAAACAGCGCGAACGACTGGAAAACCATGCCGATATGACGGCGACGCAGGGCGATCAGCTCGGACTCCCGGAGAGCGGAAAGCGTTTTACCCTGGAATATCACCGAGCCGGAACTGGCCGGGAGCAGGTGGTTAAGCGTGCGCAGCAACGTCGACTTGCCGGAGCCGGAAAGGCCGACAATGACAAAAATTTCTCCGCCATATATCTTTAAATTGATATCGCTCAAGGCATTAATCGCCGCGCTTTTGGGCGTGGTTGAGAAAAAACGTTTATTCCCGGATGAATAATAATTTTTATTAACTGACTGTAACTCAAATATAGGTTGTAACATGGCGTCAAATTTATTTTAGGGTGGCCTTAAAAAGCTAACATATAAAACCGTTGGTAGCGCTAATGTATTTTATTAAATCAATATGCGTTTTCTGCATTAGCTTATTTGTTTTCTGCGATTAGATGACCGGAAGAGTGAAAACTCCAGGCTTCATCCAATAACCACGCCTTGACCTTTTCCTGCTGCGCCGAGGCGGGTTTAGCATTGGCGGAAATCAGGTAATAGCCGCGTTCGGTACGGTGCATCGGGCCGCACTGTACCAGCTGTTTACTGGCCAGAAACGGCGCGATCAGGGGCTGCCAGCCGAGGGCGATCCCCTGGCCTTCCAGAGCGGCCTGGATCACCAGGGAATAGGCGTTGAAGGTCCGGGAAGCGGCCTGGTGTTGGCCGTGCACCTGATGCTGGCGGAACCAGTCTTCCCACGTCATCCAGCGCTGGGGCCGGGATTCCGGCAGCTTCAGCAGGGGATAATTCAGCAGAGATTCGGGGGAGGCGGCTGGCGCCATTTCCTGCTTAATCTTTTGATTGCAAACGGGAATGACAATTTCAGGGAACAGCCGCTGGTTCTGCGTTCCGGCCCAGTTGCCCTGGCCAAAATAGATAGCCAGATCCGCGCTGCTGTCGCGAAGGTTATAGTCGTTGGGCGAGGTGGTTATCTGTACCTCCACCCCCGGAATGAGCGCCTGCAGCCTCTCCATACGGGGTAACAGCCAGTAGCTGGCAAAACCCATATCGGTATCGATGCGCAGGACATTACGCTGCAGGCGCGTGCGTTCGAGCTGCTCGCTGATTTCCAGCAGGCTGCTGCGGACGATCAGATACAGACTATTGCCGGATTCGGTCAGCTGAACGCCGCGATGACGGCGTTCAAATAGCGGTGAATTGACCAGATTCTCCAGCATCTGAATACGCTGACTGACCGCCGGCTGCGATAGCCCGAGTTCATTTCCGGCAGCGGTAAAATTACCTAAACGCGCCGCCGCTTCAAATACCACCAGCGCCTGTAAAGGCGGAAGCTGTAATTTCCCTGCCATAAATTCACCTTATGCCATGATAAAAAAATAGCCCCTTCACAGGGCCTGTCGATACATGAGATAAGGCTAACACGTTTTATTAATTATTTTACTTCGCAGGTAGGTCATGCTTATAAATAAACCGAATATCGTTATTCTGATGGCCGATCAGTTAACTGCCAGCGCCTTAAGAGCGTACGGGAATAACGTTAGTTTGACGCCAAATATAGATAAATTAGCCCGTGAAGGGGTGGTATTTGATTCCGCCTATTGCAACAGCCCGCTGTGCGCGCCATCGCGAGCATCGTTGATGACCGGGCAGTATATTTCCCGTAACCAGGTGTATGACAACGCCGCCGAGTTCCACGCCGACTCGCCGACCTTTTGCCATTATCTGCGCGAACAGGGCTACCGCACCTGGCTGTCGGGGAAAATGCACTTCTGCGGCCCCGATCAGCTGCACGGCTTTGACGAACGGCTGACAACGGATATCTACCCCGCCGATTTCGGCTGGACGCCGGACTGGCAACACCCGGAACGCCGTCTCGACTGGTATCACAACATGAGCTCGGTGCTGGAAGCCGGCGAGTGCGTGCGCACCAACCAGCTCGATTTCGATGATGAGGCATTATTCCTCGCCCGCCAGCGCCTGTATGACGCCGCCCGTCGCCCCGAAGAGCAGCCGTTTATGCTGCTCCTTTCGCTAACGCATCCCCACGATCCCTTCGCGATACCCAAACGCTACCTCGATCGCTTTGCGCAAGAAGATATCGATATGCCCGTCACGCGCGGCAAAGATATTGCAGACGATGCGCATTCGGCGCGGATGCGCGCCATGTATCAGCTGGAACCGGGCTTGATCCACGATGAGCATATTCGGCGCGCCCGCCACGCCTACTACGGCGCCCTGGCCTACGTTGATGATTGCTTTGGCGAAATGGTGCGCACCCTCGAAGAGACGGGGCTGGCCGAAAATACCGTGGTGGTGGTGATTGCCGATCATGGGGAAATGCTCGGCGAGCGCGACCTGTGGTACAAGATGAACTTCTTCGAGAACGCCGTGCGCGTGCCGTTAATCGTGCATAACCCCGCGCGCTTCGCGGCCCGTCGGGTCAGCGAAAGCGTATCGCTGGTGGATCTTTTACCCACCCTTGTCGAGCTTGCCAGCGGCGAAGATCGCAAAGCGCAGGCCATCGCCCCGCTGGACGGCAACAGCCTGGTGCCGCATCTCCAGGGGCTGCCTGGGCCGGACGGCGCGGTGAGCGAATATTTGGCCGAAGGCGCGCTCGGGCCGATGCTGATGTTTCGCCGGGGCGAATGGAAATACATTCATTCCGCCAGCGAGGCGCCGCAGCTGTTCAATTTACGCGACGATCCCCATGAGCGGGTGAACCTGGCGGCGAATGCGCATTACCAAACGGTCGTGCAGGCGTTCGTCGATGAAATCCGGGGGCGCTGGGATCTCGATGCCCTCTACCAGCAGGTGCTCGCCAGTCAGCAAAAACGGCTGTTTTTGACCCAGGTTGCCGGACGGGATGCCATTCCGAACTGGGACTATCAGCCGTTTCAGCGCGCATCAACGCGCTATATCCGTAACCATCAAACCCTGGATGAGCAAGAGGCGTTCGCCCGCTATCCTTCCCCCGTGAAACACCAGGAATCATAATGAAAATGAAACGCATGACCCGACTGATGCTGCTGGCGGTTGCCGGCTGGTTGCCGCTGAGCGGCTTCGCCGCCGATGACGCGCGCTGCGCCACCGTTACGCAGTCCGATCCGGGCTGGACGGATATTGCGGCGACCAACGCCCTTTCCGGGACGATACTGAACGCGCTGGGCTATCGGCAAAAAGTGCAAAACCTGTCGGTGGCGCTGGCGTTTCAGGGGCTGAAAACCGGCCAGGTCGACGTGTTCCTCGGCAACTGGATGCCCGCGCAGGAACCGGTTATCAGTAAGTTCACCGCCGATGGCGCGATTAAGGTGCTCGGCACGAATCTTCCCGCCGCCCGCTTTACGCTTGCCGTACCGGATTACGTCGCCGCCGCTGGCGTAAAAGATTTTGCCGACCTGCAAAAATTTGCTGATAAGTTCGGCCATAAAATTTACGGCATTGCCCCGGGCGCGCCGGCTAACCTCAGTCTGAAGAAGATGCTTGATGCGCATGATTTCGCCCTCGAAAACTGGACGCTAGTCGAGTCCAGCGAAAGCGGCATGCTGGCGCAGGTGGCGCGCGCGGTGGAGCGTCAGCAGTGGATCGCGTTCCTCGGCTGGGAACCACACGCCATGAACACGCGCTTCCGGCTGGTCTACCTCAGCGGCGGCGACCGGTATTTTGGCGCTAACTATGGCAGCGCTACGGTGAATACGGTGACGCGGAAGAATTTTGCCGCTGAATGCCCGAATCTGAATCGCTTTTACAGCCAGCTGACATTTAACGTCGGGCTGGAAAACGCGGTGATCGCCCGGATGCTGGACCGGCAGCAAACGGCGCAGGAGGCGGCGCGAGAAGAGTTAAAACGCCGTCCGGAGCTGCTGGATAGCTGGCTGGATGGCGTGACCACGCGCGGCGGCGAACCGGCGAAACCCGCGGTTATTCGCTATCTCGGGCTATGAGTCATCATATCAATCAGTTCCAGCTGATGGCGAAGCCGTCGGGGTCGGTGTGCAATATCGATTGCACCTACTGCTACTATCTGGAAAAGCGGCGGCTCTATCCGCAGCAGCAGGCCCGCTGGAAAATGGACGGCGCGACGCTGGAAAACTACGTGCGGAAAAATATCGCCAGCCAGCCGGGGCAAACGGTTCATTTTCACTGGCAGGGCGGCGAGCCGACCCTGCTCGGGATTGACTTTTTCCGCGAGGCGCTGCGGCTGCAGGAGCGCTACCGCAGCGGGAAGCGCATCGACAATATTTTTCAGACCAACGGGATAAAGCTCGATGATGACTGGGCCCGGTTCCTGAAACAGCACGGTTTTCTCGTCGGTCTCTCCCTCGATGGCGATCGCCTCAGCAACGATGCGTATCGCCTGACGCGCGGGGGGAAAAGTACCTTCGACGCCGTTATTCGCGGTCTGGAGGCGCTGAAAAGGCACAATGTGGACTTCAACACCTTGACGGTGGTGAATGCGGAAAACGTCAAACGGCCGCTGGAAATCTACCGTTTCCTTAAGCATATCGGCAGCCGCTACATGCAGTTTATTCCGCTGGTGGAGCGGCGAGCCGCACAGCCCGATGCCAACGGTCTGACGCTGATTTCTCCTGATTTTTCTGCGCAGTGCCGGGTGACCGAATGGTCGGTACCGGCCAAAGCGTACGGGCGCTTTCTCAACGCTATCTTCGATAGCTGGGTGCAAAACGATATGGGAAGCGCTTTCGTGATGAACTTCGAGCAGACGTTGGCTAAAATAGCCGGCAGATCCGGCTCCTGCGTGATGAGCGAAACCTGCGGCGACAATCCGATCGTGGAGTCCAACGGCGATATCTATTCCTGCGATCATTTCGTTTATCCCGAGCATAAGCTGGGCAACATAAACCACGATAGCCTCTCCGCGCTGGTTAACTCGGCGCAGAATATCGCCTTTGCCCAGCGTAAGCGGACCAACATCGGCCGCGAATGCCTTAACTGTTCGCTCCGCCCGGTCTGCAACGGCGGCTGTCCGAAGCACCGCTTCATGCTGTCCGACGATGGACGACCCAATAAGAATTACTTCTGCGACGGCTACATGCTGCATCTGCGCCACGTTTTACCGATTATGCAGACGCTGTTGACATTGATGCAGCGGGGGCTCGCGCCGGAGAGGATCGGGAAAACTCTCGCGCAGCTTTATTACCGGCAGAGCGGGGGCACTAAGGGCGGCGATTGAGCGCCGCAGTCTCCGGAGGGGAGAGCGCCATGCTTGTGGTCGCGTGGCCTGGCGAACAGCAACTACGGGCGCCAGGCTTGCGACATTTTATTGCTGCATAGCGCAGGATTTCGCACCGGGACAGGGATAAATGACCGTGGCTGGTTCATAATCAATGCAGCCCACCTCCGGGCGCCGCTGCCAGAGCGCGGCGAATATAACCTGAAGAAGCATTCATTTTGAAGTTAGTGTAATATGTGCGACCACGTTTGCAGGCGTGTCTCAGTCGTGACGGTTATCAGACTCCGGCTGCGGTACCCCTTCGGGACAAAAGTATTTACCTAACAACAGGGCATGGTTTTATTAACTTGTTGTTTCATAAAGTATATCAGACGCCTGGGAAGGCGACACCTTAAGGAAGCTCAATGAGCGAGAAACTACAGAAAGTGCTGGCCCGCGCCGGCCACGGCTCCCGCCGTGAAATTGAATCCAAAATCGAAGCTGGCCGCGTCAGCGTCGATGGCAAAATCGCCACCCTCGGCGATCGCGTAGAAATTGTTCCTGGTTTAAAAATTCGTATCGATGGTCACCTGATTTCGGTGAAAGAGTCCGCTGAGCAAATTTGCCGCGTTCTGGCCTACTACAAGCCGGAAGGCGAGCTCTGCACCCGCAACGATCCGGAAGGCCGCCCGACGGTCTTCGACCGTTTGCCGAAGCTGCGCGGCGCGCGCTGGATTGCGGTAGGTCGTCTGGATGTGAATACCTGCGGCCTGCTGCTGTTCACCACCGATGGCGAGCTGGCGAACCGACTGATGCACCCGAGCCGCGAAGTTGAGCGTGAATATGCCGTGCGCGTGTTCGGTCAGGTCGATGAAGATAAGCTGCGCCAGTTGTCACGCGGCGTGCAGCTGGAAGATGGCCCTGCGGCCTTCAAAACCATCAAATTCACCGGCGGCGAAGGCATTAACCAGTGGTATAACGTCACCCTGACGGAAGGGCGTAACCGCGAGGTTCGTCGCCTGTGGGAAGCGGTTGGCGTCCAGGTGAGCCGCCTGATCCGCGTGCGCTACGGCGATATTCTGCTGCCGAAGGGCCTGCCTCGCGGCGGCTATACCGAGCTGGATCTGGCTCAGACGAACTACCTGCGCGAGCTGGTGGAGCTGCCGGCGGAAACCGCCTCTAAAGTGGCGGTAGAGAAAGATCGCCGCCGCGTGAAGGCGAACCAGATCCGCCGCGCGGTTAAACGCCATAGCCAGGTGGGTAGCAGCAATAACCGCCGCTCTGCGGGTCGTGGCAAAGATTGATGTTGTAGCGTCCGGCGGCTCCCGCCGGACGTTTATTTTCCCTGCCTGATGTGACTCCTTTCACACTTCCGTATAAAGACAAAAAACAGGAAATACCCGGACAAATAACGCAAAGTGAAGCGGCGGCGAACGCCATATACTGGCAACACTGATTACAAAAACAGGTAGCCAAAAATGGATACAGCAGGAAAACTATCGGCCAGCTACGTGGTTATCGGAGTTAAAGAGAAAATAGGCTACGGCTTCGGCGACTTTGCTTCTAATTTATCATTTGGTTTCGTTTCGCTGTTTTTACTCTTCTTCTATACCAATATTTATGGCATTAGCGCGGTACAGGCCAGTCTGATATTTGTTATTGCCCGGGTAATTGATGCTATTTTTAATATCCTGATTGGTTTGGCGATTGATAAAACGCGCAGCCGCTACGGTAAGCTGCGTCCCTGGTTATTATACGGTTCGATTCCGCTCGGTTTTCTGACGGTGCTGTGCTTTGTACCGTTTGGCGGCGAAGCGAAATTCTATTTTGCCTTAATCTCTTATACGATATATTGCCTGGCGTATACCGCGGTCAATACGCCGTACTCGGCATTGACCAACCGCCTGACGCAGCATGAAGCTTCACGTTCGTCGTTGTCGGTATATCGCTTCGTATTGGCGATCGTCGGCTATTTAATTGTTTCGACGACCGCCGACCTGCTGATTTCGCCGTTTACGGATAAACAGACGGGCTACGTTTTCGCGGTTTCGTGCTTTGCGCTGCTGGCCACCTTTCTGTTCCTCGCCTGTTTTGGCATGACCAAAGAGCGGGTGGGCGAAGACGAGGATGAGGCGCCTGCGCCGACGCTGCGCGAGATGCTGCGTGCGGTGACGGGCAATACGCCGCTGCTTAACCTGTCGCTGTTTACGGTGTTCTTCTATATTGCCTATACCGTCTGGATGGCGATAGCGATCTATTTTATTAAATATATCATTGGCAGCGAAGGCTATACCGCGACCTTCTTTTTGATTCAGTCAGCGGCGTATATTGTCGGTACGGTTATTTCTGAAAAAATTATTGCCCTGATGGGTAAAAAGAGAATGACGCTGATTGCTCTGGGGATTGGTATCCTGGGGGTGATGATGCAGTATTTTGTGGCCGGAAATAACCTGTGGCTGATTATGACCGGCGTATGCCTGTATAGCATTACGCTGGGAATGGGTTTTGTGGCGATGTGGTCGATGATTGCCGACACCGTAGAATATGCCGAATGGCATCACGGCGTGCGCAGTGAAGGCGCGATCTACGGCTTCTTTAATTTCATCACTAAAATCGCGATGGCGATAGGCGGCGGCTGTGCGGGATGGATGCTGGACTATTATCATTATGACGCAGGGAATATCACGGCGAGCGCGATTAACGGGATTAATATTTTGATGACATTATTCCCCGGTGCCATGTTTGCCCTCAGCGCCATATTTGTGGCGTGCTATTCGCTGGATGAAAAAACCTACCGCGATATTGTCCATAAAATTAGCCTGCGCAAGCAGAATGCGCTGTAACCTCAGGGAGCCAGAGAGATGAAGAGTGAATTTAATACCGTGATTGCGGCGATGACGGCAGAGGAAAAAGTGGCGCTGCTGACCGGCAGCGGCCTGTGGCGCACGGCATCGCTGCCGCAGCATGGCATCAACGATATCGTGATGACCGACGGAACCTACGGCGTGCGCTACAGCAGCGCACAAATCGACGGCAGCGAAAAGTGGAGCATGGATGACTTTATTTCGGTCATCACCCAAACCGCTGACCAGGTCAGCGCGGAGGAGCCGGCGGCAAAAGGCGGCAGCGAAGCGCTGTTCAGCGCCTCGCTGCCGGCAACCTGCTTTCCCAACGGCTCCAGCTTAGCCTGTAGCTGGGACGTGGAGCTGGTCTATCAGATGGGCCAGGCGCTGGGCCGCGAATGTCAGCAGATGGGGGTCGGGATCCTGCTGGGGCCCGGCATCAATATTCGCCGCACGCCGCTGGCGGGCAGAGGCTATGAATATTATGCCGAAGATCCGGTTGTCTCCGGCGATATTGCCGCGGCGCTGATCAACGGCCTGCAGCACGAAGGGGTAGGCGCCAGCCTCAAGCATTTCGCCGCCAATAACTCTGAATATCGCCGCACCGAAATGGATTCGATAATCGAAGAGCGGGCGCTGCGTGAGATCTACCTCGCCGGATTCCAGCGGGCGATAGCGAAATCGCAGCCGTGGACGGTGATGTCCTCCTACAACCGCCTCAACGGCGTACAGACTTCGCAGGACCCCTTTTTACTGACCCAGGTACTGCGGGATGAGTGGGGATACGACGGGCTGGTGATGTCCGACTGGTACGGCATCAAGGACCGCCCGGCGTCGCTGCTGGCGGGCAACGATCTGGCGATGCCGGAAACCCGCCGCGACAAGCGGACGCTGCTGGCGGCGATCGAGTCAGGAGAGGTGCCTCAGGCGGTGGTCGACCGTGCCTGCCGGAGAATGCTGGCGCTGCTGGAAAAGGTGCAGCGCCACCGTCGCCCGGAGACCCGGGCTGACTTCACGGCCCATCACCAGCTGGCGCAGCAGCTGGCCGGGGAGTCCATCGTCCTGCTGAAAAATGAAGACAATCTGCTGCCGCTGACCCCGGAGCGCAGCCGGCGGATTGCGGTATTGGGCAAGCCGGCGCAGGAGCCGGTGATTCAGGGATCGGGCTGCGCCACCACGGTACCCTATTTGCTGGATCGTCCGCTGGACGAGATCTTCGATCTGGCGGGCGACGACTTTACCGTCACCTGGGCGGTTGGCGCTCCGGACGACGAGCGCTGCGATGAGCAGGCGCTGGCCCAGGCGCGAGCGGTGGCGCAGGAGGCGGACGTGGCGGTTATCTTCGTCAGTACCGCGGTGGGTGAGGATGGCGAAAACGGCGACCGTCATGATTTAAACATCCTGGCGGTACACGAACGGCTGCTCCGCGAGGTGGCGGCGGTGCAGCCCAACGTGGTGGTGGTGCTGGCCAATAGCGATGCGGTGGTGATGCCGTGGCTGGCGGAGTGTAAAGCGCTGCTGGAAACCTTTTTCGCCGGGCAGGGCATGGGCCGGGCGGTGGCGGAAATTCTGTTTGGCCAGCGTAACCCCTGCGGTAAACTGACGGTGACGGTGCCGAATACGCTGGAAGAGACGCCGGCGTGGCTCAACTACCCGGGAGAGAACCTGCGCCACCATTACGGCGAAGGGCTGTTTGTCGGCTATCGCTACTACGACAAACGGCGGATGACGCCGCTGTTCCCGTTTGGCTTTGGCCTAAGCTACAGCCGGTTTACCTACGGCCAGCCCGAGCTTTCCGCCTCTCGCGTCGGTCCTGACGAGACGCTGACCGTCTCGTTTACCCTGAGCAACGACGGCGATCGGGCGGGAAAAGAGATCGCGCAGCTGTACGTCAGCGCGCCGGACGGCGAGCTGATCCGCGAGGATCGGGCGCTGAAGGCGTTCTGTAAAGTGGCCCTTGCGCCCGGCGAGAGCCGTCGCGTCAGTATGCAGCTGCCGATTGCCGACCTGGCCTGCTATCACCCCGGGCTTTCGGACTGGGTTATTACTCCGGGCCACTGGCAGGTGCGGATTGGCGGCTCTTCGCGCGATCTGCCTCTCGTCGCCGACGTCGAAGTGGCCACTGCGCCGCGCTACGTGCCGCTGCGGGATGACAATTCGCTGCAGCAGCTGATCCAGCAGCCCGCGGCGCTTGACCGGGTGGTTGCCCTGATTGCGCGCAAGAGCCGGCTGCCGCCGGTGCAGATCCGCGAGCGGCTGATCCAGCTGGCGCCGGATCTCTTCTGCGGCCTGCTGATCGCCCTGACGGAGTTTTTGGCGCTCGATATCGACAGCGACGAGCTGAATCGCGTACTTGCCGGGCGCGAATAATCGTCCGACTACAGGAGATGGCGCATGTTTCCCTTTTCAGTCACTCACCCCCGTTCGGCGACGGAAGCCGGTCGGCATACGGTGAACAGCGGCTATGAGCTGATTGCTTTTGATGCCGAGAAGCTGAACGCGTTTGCCGCCGAGGTACGCTACTGCGAACCGCACTGGCACCCGGCGCCGGAGCTGATAACCGTGCTGACGGGACGCTTTTCTATCGTTGTCGGCCAGCAGAGCGTGGAGCTGGCTCAGGGAGACATGCTGTACATCAACGCCGAGGCGGTGCATTCGCTATGCGCGGAGGAGGCCGGCAGCCAGCTGGTGACCGTGCAGTTTTCACCGGGCCTGTTCGATGAGCTGCATCCCGCGCCGGTGCTGAGCTGGTGCACCGCCGGGCGCGGCGACAGAGAGGCCGATGGCGTCGTGCGTCAACGGCTGCTGAGCCTGCTCAGCCAGCTGATTGACAACCGCGCCCCGTTTCAACGCATCGCGACTATCTATCTCCTGCTCGATGCGCTGGCGCTGGCGGGAGACGCGGTGCCGCAGGCGGAAAGCTCCCTGCGCGAAGAGGCGATGATAAAGAAAGGCATCGACTTTATTAACCAGCATTTTGACCAGCCGCTGACCCTCAGCGAGGTAGCGAGCCGTAGCGGAATGAGCTATTCGTGGTTTTCACGGCTGTTTAAGAAGGTGAGCCGGCACAATTTCAAGGAGTATCTGACGCTGGTGCGGCTGAATAAGGCGAAGACGCTGCTGCGCGATACCCGCACGCCGATCACCGAAATTAGCCATAGCTGCGGCTTTCAGGAGCATAAGTACCTGATTGCCGCCTTCAAAAAATACTGCGGGCTGACGCCGACAGAGTACCGTAAGCACTTTATCTCCCGACAAAACAGCCTCGAAAGCGTGCTGGCTCAGGGCGAGGATTGCCTGTGCCTGGCGCTAAACGACGCGCTGCTGGAGAGGCTGGTTCTTAGTAGTCAATGCCCATCTGCGCCTTAATGCCGGCGTCAAAGGCGTGCTTAACCGGGCGTAATTCGCTGACGGTATCGGCAAGCTCCACGATGTCGCGATGGCAGCCGCGGCCGGTGATAATCACCGTTTGCCGGGCTGGACGACGGCGCAGAGCGCTAAGCACCTCTTCAAGCGGTAGATAGTCATAGGCCACCATATAGGTCAGCTCGTCGAGCAGAACCATGTCGAGACTCTCGTCTGACAGCATGCGCAGAGCGTGCTGCCACACGGCGAGACAGGCGGCGGTATCGCTTTCGCGATCCTGGGTATTCCAGGTGAAGCCGGTCGCCATTACCTGAAATTCGACGCCGTGCGGCTCCAGCAGGTTGCGTTCGCCGTTCGGCCAGGTGCCCTTAATAAACTGGATCACGCCGGCCTTTTGGCCGTGTCCGATGGCGCGGGTAACGGTACCAAAACCGGCGGTGGTTTTACCCTTGCCGTTGCCGGTAAAGACGATAACAATGCCGCGTTCTTCCTGAGCTGCCTCGATTCGGGCGTCGACCTTCTCTTTTACCCGCTGCTGGCGTTCGCGGTGGCGTTCTTCACTCATTGTGCAATTCCTGGTTTGCGCCCCGGTTGGGCATCGAAGGTCATTCCCGTTTTGCGACGGCTATCGTCGCCCATCAGCCATAAATAAACCGGCATGATATCGGCGGGGGTCTTAAGCTTTTGTGGATCTTCCGTCGGGAAGGCGCTGGCGCGCATTTGCGTACGCGTGCCGCCCGGATTGATGCAGTTAACCCGCAGGTGGCGGCTCTGGTACTCCTCCGCCAGCACCTGCATCATCCCTTCGGTGGCAAATTTCGACGCCGCGTAGGCGCCCCAGTTGGCGCGACCCTGACGGCCTACGCTTGATGAGGTGAAAACCAGCGAACCGGACTCGGATTTGAGTAATAAAGGAAGCAGCGCCTGGGTCAGCATAAAGGTGCCGTTGACGTTGACCTGCATAACCTGCTGCCAGACTTCCGGATTCTGCTCGTCCATCGGGCAGACGTCGCCGAGCAGACCGGCGTTGTGCAATACGCCGTCGAGGCGCGGGTAGTGGACGCTTATCTGCTGTGCCAGCTGCTGGCACTCCTGCGGGGTGCAGGTGAGCAGATCGAGCGTAAACCAGGGCGCCGGGATCCCGCCGTCCTGCTCAATTTCCTGCGCCACGCGGCGCAGCTTATCTTCGTTACGGCCGAGCAGGATAACGCTGGCGCTGTATCGGGAGTAGGTCAGCGCGGCTTCGCGGCCGATCCCGTCGCTGGCGCCGGTCACCAGGATGATGCGATCTTTCAATAAATGATTCTGCGGCTGATAGTGCACGGTGACTCCTTGGGTGACCTGCTGACGGGTCACGCTTTCTCTTCGGTCGTTCACTTTTGCGTTTTATGCCTGAAACGGCCGGGTAATGCAATCGGCGAAGCGGAAACTCTTTGCGGAATTAATATCTTGCAACGATTTCATCGTCGCTGAAAAAAACAAGAAGGCGACTCGCACAGGACACAAAGCGCAGAGACTTCCCGGCAAAGGCTGATGTACACTGTGCTTCAACGTCAGTGGTTTACACAAGGTGAAAACGTGGAATTACTTGCTCAATATGGCTTATTTTTGGCCAAAATCGCGACTGTTGTCGTCGCTATTGCGGTTATCGCCGCAATTATCGTTAACCTCGCTCAGCGTAAGAAACAGCGCGGGGAGCTGCGGGTCACCAACCTTAGCGAGCAGTATAAAGAGATGCGGGAGGAGCTCGCGGTTGCGCTGCTCGACGGCCCGCAGCAGAAGCTTTGGCATAAAGCGCAAAAGAAAAAGCTCAAGCAGGAAGCGAGGGCCGCGAAGGCGCGGGCGAAGCTCGGTTCGACGGAGCCAAACGGCAAACCGCGCGCCTGGGTGCTCGACTTTAAAGGCAGCATGGACGCCCACGAGGTGAGCAGCCTGCGCGAAGAGATCACCGCCGTGCTGGCAACGGCGAAAGCGCGCGATCAGGTCATTATCCGCCTGGAAAGCCCCGGCGGCGTGGTGCACGGCTACGGCCTGGCCGCCTCGCAGCTGCAGCGCCTTCGCGACAAGCAAATTCCGCTGACGGTGGCGGTAGACAAAGTTGCCGCCAGCGGCGGCTATATGATGGCCTGCGTGGCCAATAAAATCGTCTCGGCGCCGTTTGCCATTCTCGGCTCCATCGGCGTGGTCGCGCAGATCCCAAACATTAATCGTTTCCTTAAGAACAAGGATATCGATATTGAGCTGCATACCGCCGGGCAGTACAAGCGCACCCTGACGATGCTCGGTGAAAACACCGACGAAGGACGGCGTAAGTTCCGGGAAGATCTGAACGATACCCATCAGCTGTTTAAAGATTTCGTCCACAAAATGCGGCCGACGCTGGATATTGAGCAGGTGGCGACCGGCGAGCACTGGTACGGCGTTCAGGCGCTGGAGAAAGGGCTGGTCGATGCCGTAGAAACCAGCGATGAGCTGCTGCTGGGGCTGATCGACAGCCACGATGTGATTAGCGTGCGCTATCAGCAGAGGAAAAAGATGTTTGACCGCTTCACCGGCAGCGCCGCTGAAAGCGCCGATCGTCTGCTGCTGCGCTGGTGGCAGCGGGGACAAAAACCGCTGATGTAGGCAAAATAACGCGAGGCCCTGGCCTCGCGTTATCGTTTAGCGCCCTGCAAAACGCAAGGGCTTAATCGACCAGATGATATTTTTCAGACAGCGCGTGCGCCAGGTATTTAAACATGTTAAATACCGCCGTGCTCTTCGCCGTAGGCAGACCCTGCTCGTCAAGATAAAACTCGCCGCTAAATACCAGAATACCGTTGCGCTGAACGACGTCGGTGGCTTCGATCCCGGCTAGCGTATCTTCATGTTCGCGAATAAGTTTATTGGCTTTTTCAAGCAGCGTCTGGCGATCGATGGGTTGGGTTGTACCTTGCATTACGGCCTCCTGTGATTCTTCGCGCCATAGTCTACGCCGCGCGGCGGGCGGGGGCAAATTTTCCATTTATTCTGCAGGGGTACTGGCAAGGGCCTAAGAAACATGACTTTACTGGCAGGATTCGTTTTTGCATGCTAATAAAGTTGCGTAACGAATTTTATCAGGTACAGTGTGACGCTTTCAGCGATCTGGCAGCAGATTTGCTTGACATTCGGCCAAAAATTATTCGTGCTATGTCGCCTGGCTAGACAAAGTCAGTAAACCCGGCTATCTGGTTTTATGGACGTGAGGCCGGACGTGCAGAGGGTTGATATCCTTCGACGACGACGCAACATATGACGGACGTCGCCAGCGGATGGTGAATCAATGTGCGATGTATTCCTGGATGAATCAAATTAGGTAAAGGTGAATATGGGTAAAGCTCTCGTTATCGTTGAGTCCCCGGCAAAAGCCAAAACGATCAATAAGTATCTGGGTAATGACTACGTGGTTAAGTCCAGCGTCGGTCATATCCGCGATTTGCCGACCAGTGGCTCAGCTTCCAAAAAGAGCGCCGACTCTACCGCCACCAAAGGGGCCAAAAAGCCTAAAAAGGACGAACGTAGCGCTCTGGTCAATCGCATGGGCGTTGACCCGTGGCATGACTGGGATGCGCACTATGAAGTACTCCCGGGTAAAGAAAAGGTAGTTTCAGAACTCAAGCAGTTGGCTGAAAAAGCCGACCACATCTATCTCGCAACTGACCTTGACCGCGAAGGGGAAGCCATTGCATGGCACCTGCGGGAAGTTATCGGTGGTGATGAAAAACGCTACAGCCGCGTTGTATTTAACGAAATTACTAAAAACGCGATCCGTCAGGCTTTTGACAAGCCGGGCGAACTGAACATCGATCGCGTTAATGCCCAGCAGGCGCGCCGTTTTATGGACCGCGTAGTGGGCTATATGGTTTCCCCGCTGCTGTGGAAAAAAATAGCGCGCGGCCTCTCCGCGGGCCGCGTTCAGTCCGTTGCCGTCCGCCTGGTGGTCGAACGTGAACGCGAAATTAAAGCCTTCGTCCCGGAAGAGTTCTGGGAGATTGACGCCAGCACCACGACGCCTGGCGGAGACGCTTTAGCGCTGCAGGTCACGCACAAGAACGACAAGCCGTTCCGTCCGGTTAACCGCGATGAGACCATGTCTGCCGTCGCGCTGCTGGAGAAATCCGGCTACAGCGTGCTGGAACGCGAAGATAAGCCGACTAGCAGCAAGCCGGGCGCGCCGTTCATCACCTCAACCCTGCAGCAGGCGGCCAGCACGCGTCTGGGCTTTGGGGTGAAGAAAACCATGATGATGGCGCAGCGTCTGTATGAGGCCGGCTACATCACCTATATGCGTACCGACTCCACCAACCTGAGTCAGGATGCGCTGAGCATGGTGCGCGGCTATATCGGCGATAACTTTGGCAAAAAGTATCTGCCGGAGAACGCCAACCAGTACGCCAGCAAAGAAAACTCGCAGGAAGCGCACGAAGCGATTCGTCCTTCTGATGTCAACGTGATGGCGGAAGATTTAAAAGGTATGGAATCTGATGCGCTGAAGCTCTATCAGCTGATCTGGCGCCAGTTTGTCGCCTGTCAGATGACGCCAGCGCAGTACGACTCTACCACCCTGACGGTAAAAGCCGGCGACTTTAAGCTCAAGGCGCGCGGCCGTACGCTGCGCTTTGACGGCTGGACCAAAGTCATGCCTGCGCTGCGCAAGGGCGATGAAGACCGCGTCCTGCCGGTGGTTAATCAGGGCGACAGCTTAAGCCTGGTTGAACTTAGCCCGGCGCAGCACTTTACCAAACCGCCTGCGCGCTTTAGCGAAGCATCGCTGGTTAAAGAGCTGGAAAAACGCGGTATTGGCCGTCCGTCAACCTATGCGTCGATCATTTCGACTATTCAGGATCGCGGCTACGTTCGGGTTGAAAACCGTCGCTTCTATGCGGAAAAAATGGGTGAGATCGTCACCGATCGTCTGGAAGAGAACTTCCGCGATCTGATGAACTACGACTTTACCGCGCAGATGGAAGACCGTCTCGACCAGGTGGCGAATCATCAGGCCGAGTGGCGGCAGGTGCTGGATCACTTCTTCGGCGACTTTACCGCTCAGCTGGAAACGGCGGAGAAGGATCCGGAAGAGGGCGGCATGCAGCCTAACCCGATGGTGCTGACTAGCATCGACTGTCCGACCTGCGGGCGTGAGATGGGCATTCGTACCGCCAGCACCGGGGTGTTCCTCGGCTGCTCCGGCTACGCGCTGCCGCCGAAAGAGCGCTGCAAAACCACCATTAACCTGGTGCCGGAAAACGAAGTGCTCAACGTGCTGGAAGGCGACGATGCAGAAACCAACGCGCTGCGCGCCAAGCGCCGCTGCCAGAAGTGCGGCACGGCGATGGACAGCTACCTCATCGATCCTAAGCGTAAGCTGCACGTCTGCGGTAACAACCCGACCTGCGACGGCTATGAGATTGAAGAGGGCGAGTTCCGCATTAAGGGCTACGATGGCCCGGTAGTTGAGTGCGAGAAATGTGGTTCTGAGATGCACCTGAAGATGGGGCGTTTCGGTAAGTACATGGCCTGCACCAACGACGAATGTAAGAATACGCGCAAAATTCTGCGTAACGGGGAAGTGGCGCCGCCGAAGGAAGATCCGGTTCCGCTGCCGGAGCTGCCGTGCGAGAAATCGGACGCCTATTTTGTTCTGCGTGACGGTGCAGCCGGCGTGTTCCTCGCGGCAAATACCTTCCCGAAATCCCGCGAAACGCGCGCGCCGCTGGTCGAGGAGCTGTACCGCTTCCGTGACCGCCTCGCCGAGAAGCTGCGTTATCTTGCCGATGCGCCGCAGCAGGATCCGGAAGGCAATAAAACGCTGGTGCGTTTTAGCCGTAAAACCAAGCAGCAGTACGTTGCGTCGGAAAAAGATGGCAAAGCCACCGGCTGGTCAGCCTTCTACATCGACGGCAAGTGGACTGAAGCGAAAAAGTAAGCGCCTTACCCCGCAAAAGGGCCGCACTGCGGCCCTTTTCTTTTCCCGTTGATTGCTGAAATCCTTGAAGTTTTGCCGCATTTATTCGGGCTTATAACCGCCTTATTATTTTCCGTTAGCGTCTATACACTGTAGATATAAATGATATAGTGGTTATAGTTAATCCCTTTTTTATTATTAAATCGTCTTACTACATTCTCGTTTCAGGACGCTTTGCGGCGCCAGCGCGGCGAACCGCAGCTCTCTGCCGACAGGCAGCCTGAACGTCAACTGTATCAAGCGAATTCATTTTACGCGTTAACGGATATCAGCCATGAAACTACAGCAACTCCGCTACATCGTTGAGGTTGTTAACCATAATCTAAATGTCTCCTCTACCGCCGAAGGCCTGTATACCTCGCAGCCCGGCATCAGCAAGCAGGTCCGCATGCTGGAAGATGAGCTGGGTATTCAGATTTTTGCCCGCAGCGGCAAGCATTTAACTCAGGTGACGCCTGCCGGTCAGGAGATTATCCGCATTGCCCGCGAAGTGCTGTCGAAAGTTGACGCCATCAAATCAGTGGCGGGCGAGCACACGTGGCCGGATAAGGGGTCGCTGTACGTGGCGACCACACATACCCAGGCGCGCTACGCGCTGCCTGGCGTGATTAAGGGCTTTATCGAACGCTATCCGCGCGTCTCGCTGCATATGCATCAAGGGTCGCCGACGCAGATCGCCGAAGCGGTCTCGAAGGGGAATGCCGATTTTGCTATCGCGACCGAGGCGCTGCATCTCTACGATGACCTGGTGATGCTGCCGTGCTACCACTGGAATCGTTCGATTGTCGTGACGCCTGAGCATCCGCTCGCCTCCAGAGGCTCGGTAACGATTGAAGAGCTGGCCCAGTATCCGCTGGTTACCTACACCTTTGGCTTCACCGGTCGCTCCGAGCTTGATACCGCGTTCAACCGCGCCGGCCTGACGCCGCGCATCGTGTTTACCGCTACCGATGCCGATGTCATCAAAACCTACGTTCGCCTGGGGCTGGGCGTTGGGGTTATTGCGAGCATGGCGGTCGATCCGGTGTCCGACCCGGACCTCGTGAAACTTAACGCCAACGGCATTTTCAGCCACAGCACCACGAAAATAGGCTTCCGCCGCAGCACCTTCCTGCGAAGCTATATGTATGATTTTATTCAACGTTTTGCGCCGCACCTGACGCGCGACGTGGTGGATACGGCGGTGGCTTTACGCTCGAATGAAGATATTGAGGCGATGTTTAAGGATATTAAACTGCCTGAAAAATGATTTGGCTAAATATTCGGCATCCCATCCCCGGGATGCCAATACCTATAATGGACCGTATTTAACATTGTAAACCTCGTATAACTCACAAATTTCATTATTCCTTTTAACACGGTTGCAATTATACCTACCCCGATCAAATTAACGGTTAAAGATAATAATTCTGGGCAAAATTCACTGGATTAATAGAGTGTCCGTAATTAATATTTAACTGTACCTGATAATTTCAACGATTGGTGGTGAAGATATGATAAGTGATATCGATTATATGAAGTTGGCGATGTCACAGGCCGGTGACAAGACGGAAGTGGATCCTGTGTTGAGAAGTCGGGCCTGGGGCGCTGTGTTCATCGGGCTGGCTATGTTCTGGAGTATCGTTGCACTAGTCATCTGTAACGTCTGGATCGTGAGCTAAGCGACGCTTTTTCGTCTCGCTGAAAATGTCACTTTTATGACAGTAAGAACCTCGGTGTTTATTCCAGTTTAATAAACCAACGGCATTAAGGAGGATATATTTCGCCACGATGGTTTTTAATCAATAATCCATTCCTTTGAACTAATCGTCACTGAACCGGCGATTAGTTCTTTTTCGCATTTCGCTACTTAGTTCTCCTTCCGCTAATAATAATATCCCTCCCGAACTCGCCTCTTTATAACCACAAAATTCCTGCTGTCTATTTTGGTGCAATATCTTTGATGCGGTTTTACCGATTTTAGCAATTCGGGTTGTTATCAAAGTGTTATGCCTGGGATGTGTTATCTTTAATATAAACCCTGAGGAGCATCAGGGTATGCCATCCCTGAGATAAAGGAGGAGCTATGTCGTCAACCCTACGAGAAGCCAGTAAGGACGCGCTACAGGTCAATGATAAAACCTACCACTACTACAGCCTCCCGCTGGCCGCTAAAGAACTGGGCGATCTGACCCGGTTACCGAAGTCGCTTAAAGTATTGCTGGAAAACCTGCTGCGCTGGCAGGACGGCGACTCGGTCACCGCAGAGGATATCCACGCCCTGGCCGCCTGGCTCAAGCAGGCCCATGCGGACCGGGAGATTGCCTATCGCCCGGCGCGTGTCCTGATGCAGGACTTCACCGGCGTGCCGGCGGTGGTGGACCTGGCCGCCATGCGCGAAGCGGTAAAACGCCTGGGAGGCGATACCGCTAAGGTTAACCCGCTTTCCCCCGTCGACCTGGTGATTGACCACTCGGTAACGGTAGACCGCTTTGGTAACGATGACGCTTTTGAGGAGAACGTTCGCCTGGAGATGGAGCGTAACCACGAGCGCTACGCGTTCCTGCGCTGGGGGCAGCAGGCGTTCAGCCGCTTTAGCGTGGTGCCGCCGGGTACCGGCATTTGCCACCAGGTCAACCTCGAGTATCTCGGCAAGGCCGTGTGGAGCGAAGAGCATAACGGCGAATGGTTTGCCTGGCCCGATACCCTGGTCGGCACCGATTCGCATACCACCATGATTAACGGCCTCGGCGTGCTCGGCTGGGGCGTCGGCGGCATCGAGGCCGAAGCGGCAATGTTAGGCCAGCCGGTATCGATGCTGATCCCCGACGTCGTCGGCTTTAAGCTGACCGGTAAATTAAGCGAAGGGATCACCGCGACGGACCTGGTGCTCACCGTCACCCAGATGCTGCGCCAGCACGGAGTGGTGGGTAAGTTTGTCGAATTTTACGGCGACGGCCTGGATTCGCTGCCGCTGGCGGACAGGGCAACCATCGCCAACATGGCGCCGGAGTACGGTGCAACCTGCGGCTTCTTCCCGATCGATGCGGTGACTCTCAGCTATATGCGCCTGAGCGGCCGCAGTGAAGAGCAGGTGGCGCTAGTGGAAGCCTATGCCAAAGCGCAGGGAATGTGGCGTATGACCGGCGATGAGCCGGTATTTACCAGTACCCTGGCGCTGGACATGGGCACGGTAGAAGCAAGCCTTGCTGGACCTAAGCGCCCGCAGGACCGCGTCGCGTTAGGGGACGTGCCAAAAGCGTTTGCGGCCAGCACTGAGCTGGAGGTCAACCACGCGCAGAAAGACAAACGGCCGGTCGACTATACGCTGAACGGACAGCAATATTCGCTGCCGGACGGCGCGGTGGCCATCGCCGCCATTACCTCCTGCACCAACACCTCCAACCCCAGCGTCCTGATGGCCGCCGGCCTGCTGGCAAAAAGGGCGGTGGAGCTTGGCCTGAAGCCGAAGCCGTGGGTCAAAGCCTCGCTGGCGCCGGGATCGAAGGTGGTTTCTGATTACCTCGCGCATGCGCGGCTGACGCCTTATCTCGATACGCTGGGCTTTAATCTGGTGGGATATGGTTGCACCACCTGTATCGGTAACTCGGGTCCGCTACCGGAGCCGATTGAAGAGGCGATTAAAAAGGGCGACCTGACCGTAGGGGCGGTGCTCTCCGGGAACCGCAACTTCGAAGGGCGCATTCACCCGCTGGTGAAAACCAACTGGCTGGCCTCGCCGCCGCTGGTGGTGGCCTATGCGCTGGCCGGCAATATGAACGTTGACCTGACCCGCGATCCGCTGGGCATCGGCAACGACGGTCAGCCGGTCTATCTGAAGGATATCTGGCCGAGCGGCCTGGAGATCGCGCGGGCGGTAGAGCAGGTTTCTACCGAGATGTTCCATAAAGAGTATGCCGAGGTCTTTGAAGGCACGCCTGAATGGAAGGCTATAGGCGTCGAGCGTTCGGATACCTACGACTGGCAGAGCGACTCAACCTATATCCGCCTGTCGCCGTTCTTCGATGAGATGGGCGTTGAGCCCAAACCGGTAGAGGATATTCGCGGTGCGCGGATTCTGGCAATGCTCGGCGACTCGGTGACCACGGATCATATCTCGCCTGCGGGAAGCATCAAGGCGGAAAGCCCCGCCGGTCGCTATCTGCAAAACCGCGGCGTCGAGCGTATCGACTTCAACTCCTACGGATCCCGGCGCGGTAACCACGAGGTGATGATGCGCGGCACCTTTGCCAACATCCGTATCCGTAACGAAATGGTGCCGGGCGTCGAAGGCGGCATGACCCGACACCTGCCGGGCAGCGAGCCGGTGGCGATTTATGACGCGGCCATGCTCTATAAGGACGAAGGGACGCCGCTGGCGGTGGTTGCCGGGAAAGAGTACGGCTCCGGCTCCAGCCGCGACTGGGCGGCGAAGGGCCCGCGTCTGCTCGGCGTACGGGTGGTAATTGCCGAATCCTTTGAACGTATTCACCGTTCTAACCTGATCGGCATGGGGATTTTACCGCTGGAGTTCCCGCAGGGCGTAACCCGCAAAACGCTGGGGCTCACCGGTGAAGAGCGGATTGATATCAGCCAGCTGCAGGCGTTAGAACCCGGCGCAACGGTGCCGGTGACCCTGACGCAGGCAGACGGGAAGCAGGAGGTGATTGCCTGCCGCTGCCGTATCGATACCGCCACGGAGCTGACCTACTATCAGAATGACGGCATTCTGCACTATGTGATCCGCAATATGCTGTAAAAAAAAGGGCCAGCAATCGCTGGCCCTGAATCTATGCTGCCGAATCAGTTATTCAGCAGATGCCCCATCTTGGCTGCTTTGGTATCCAGATAGTGGGCATTTTTCGGATTGCGTCCGACGATCAGCGGCACGCGCTCCACGATATTGATCCCGGCCTCGGTCAGAATTTCTACTTTTTTCGGGTTGTTGGTCAGCAGGCGGACGCGCTCGACGTTCAGCAGCTTGAACATATCAGCACACAGCGTAAAGTCGCGCTCGTCGGCGGCAAAGCCGAGCTGATGGTTCGCTTCTACGGTGTCGTAGCCCTGATCCTGTAAGGCGTAGGCGCGGATTTTGTTTAACAGGCCAATGTTGCGGCCTTCCTGACGATGGTACAGCAGGATCCCACGACCCTCTTCGGCGATGTGCGACAGCGCCGCTTCCAGCTGAAAACCGCAATCACAACGCAGGCTGAAAAGGGCATCGCCCGTCAGACACTCAGAGTGTACGCGAGCCAGGACGGGCGCCTGGCCCGAAATATCGCCGAAAACCAGCGCGACATGATCCTGCCCGGTTGCCAGTTCTTCAAAACCCACCATCAGGAAATCGCCCCAGGGGGTTGGCAGTTTGGCTTCTGCCACACGTTTAAGCTGCATGTGATTCTCCAGACTTTGTCAGCACCTGAATGTGCTTTCTGTTTGCCGCTATTTTGCCACAATGCCGTGAGGTTCTCCTAATTACGCACTGCTGCCTGCGCGTAAAGCGCACAAACGAACCACTTTCCGTTATGATAGTCGGCAGAAAGGATTAAGGAGATGAAATGCTGTCGATTGCCAGACGAACCGCCACCGGTGCGGCACTATTAATGATTATGCCCGCAGTGGTTTGGCTCACCGGCTGGAAGTGGCATCCTGAACTTCCGCAGCAGGGGTTAAAGGTGCTGTACTGGGTTACCGAAAGCGTGACTCAGCCGTGGGGCATCATCACTCATACGATCCTTTGCGGCTGGTTCCTGTGGTGCCTGCGCTTTCGCCTGCGGGCGGCGGTGGTGCTGTTTATGATTCTGGCCGCGGCCATTTTGCTCGGGCAGGGCATTAAGTCCTGGATCAAAGGCCAGGTTCAGGAGCCGCGTCCCTTCGTTATCTGGCTGGAAAAAACGCAGCAGGTTCCGGTCGATCAATTCTACGCGTTAAAACGCAAAGAACGCGCTAAACTGGTGCATGAACAGCTGGTTCAGGAGCAGGGGATCCCTAAATTCCTGCGCAAACACTGGCAGAAAGAGACCGGTTTTGCTTTTCCATCCGGACACACCATGTTTGCGGCCAGCTGGGCGCTGCTCGGGGTGGGGCTGCTGTGGCCGCGCCGCCGTCGGCTGACCATTGCACTGCTGATGGTCTGGGCCACCGCGGTGATGGGGAGCCGTCTGGCGCTGGGAATGCACTGGCCGCAGGATTTGCTCGTTGCCACGCTTATCTCCTGGCTGCTGGTGACGCTGGCCACCTGGCTGACACAGCGGCTGTGTGGCCCGCTGACGCCGCCCGGGGAAGAGGCGCAGGATATTAAGAAACGGACGCAATAACAGGGCTAACGTTGTTTTTCGCGCCATCTGGCCCCATATCCTGCAGTGGTGCCGTGCTTTTCCATTCCACCGCTGCAGCGAAAATGATACTTTATAGGGCTGAACGCGGGATTTTTTCGCGCAACCCACATAACGGGAAGTAGTGTGAAATATTTACTCATTTTCTTACTGGTACTCGCGATCTTCGTCATCTCCGTGACGCTGGGTGCGCAAAATGACCAACTGGTTACGTTCAACTATTTACTCGCACAGGGTGAATTCCGCATTTCAACGCTGCTGGCGGTGCTCTTCGCGGCAGGGTTTGCCATTGGCTGGCTGATCTGCGGCCTTTTCTGGCTGCGGGTTCGCGTCTCGTTGGCTCGCGCCGAGCGTAAAGTTAAGCGCCTTGAGCATCAGATTGCGCCAGCGGGCGTAGCGCCACTCGACGCAGGCACCCCTGCGGTGAAGGAATAATCGTTTATGCTGGAGTTGTTGTTTCTGCTTTTGCCCGTAGCCGCCGCGTACGGCTGGTATATGGGGCGCAGAAGTGCACAACAGTCCAAACAGGACGACGCTAGCCGCCTGTCGCGTGATTATGTGACCGGGGTTAACTTCCTGTTGAGCAATCAGCAGGATAAAGCCGTGGATCTGTTCCTCGATATGCTGAAAGAGGATACCGGCACCGTTGAAGCTCACCTGACTCTTGGCAACCTGTTCCGCTCCCGCGGCGAGGTTGACCGGGCTATCCGCATTCACCAAAGCCTGATGGAAAGCGCCTCGCTGACCTACGATCAGCGTCTGCTTGCCGTGCAGCAGCTGGGACGTGACTATATGGCCGCCGGCCTGTACGACCGGGCGGAGGACATGTTCAAACAGCTGGTGGATGAAACCGATTTTCGCCTCAGCGCGCTGCAGCAGCTGCTGCAGATTTACCAGTCCACCAGCGACTGGCAGTCCGCCATTGATGTAGCCGAACGTCTGGTGAAGCTCGGCAAAGAGAAGCATCGCGGCGATATCGCCAACTTCTGGTGCGAGCTGGCGCTGCAGCAGATGGCGAACAGCGATATGGATAAGGCCATGTCGCTGTTGAAAAAAGGCGCCGCGGCCGATCGCAACAGCGCCAGGGTGTCGATCATGATGGGCCGGGTATGGATGGAAAAGGGCGATTATCCTAAGGCGGTCGAGAGCCTGGAACGGGTGATCAATCAGGACAAAGAGCTGGTCGGCGAGACCCTCGAAATGCTCCAGACCTGCTACCAGCAGCTGGGTAAAATCGACGAGTGGGAAGCGTTTCTCCGCCGCTGCGTCGATGAGAATACCGGCGCGACCGCCGAGCTGATGCTGGCGCAGATCCTCGAGCAGCGCGAGGGGATTGAAGCCGCCCAAAGCTACGTAACCCGTCAGCTTGAGCGCCATCCGACGATGCGCGTTTTCCATAAGCTGATGGACTACCACCTTAACGAAGCGGAAGAGGGGCGCGCGAAAGAGAGCCTCGGCGTGCTGCGCAATATGGTCGGCGAGCAGGTACGCAGCAAGCCGCGATACCGCTGCCAAAAATGCGGCTTTACCGCCCACAGCCTCTACTGGCACTGCCCGTCCTGCCGCTCGTGGTCCACCATCAAACCTATTCGCGGCCTTGACGGCCAGTAAGATTTAAAAAAAGCCCTTCTTTAGTTACAACATCCTGATGGTTTTTTGCACCGCACTGTCGTTCGGCCATTGCGCCGCCATCGCCGGGCAGGCGCTGAAACGCAGCCTGTTATTTTCCCCTTATCGCAGGTAGAATGCTGCCCGTTTACCTTTTTTGCGCCGAGACCGGCGCCCATCAACAATTAAGGTCTGGTCATGACGTCTACTGCTACATCTTCTTCTCGCGTTGTCACATCCTCTCCCGTTGTTGTGGCTCTCGATTATGATAACCGCGATAAGGCGCTGGCGTTCGTCGACCGCATCGATCCGCGGGACTGCCGCCTCAAGGTTGGCAAAGAGATGTTTACGCTGCTGGGGCCGCAGTTTGTCCGCGATTTGCACCAGCGTCATTTCGAGGTTTTCCTCGATCTCAAGTTTCACGATATCCCTAACACCACCGCTCACGCCGTTGCGGCGGCGGCCGAACTTGGCGTCTGGATGGTCAACGTCCATGCCAGCGGCGGCGCTCGGATGATGACCGCGGCGCGCGAAGCCCTGCTGCCGTTTGGCAAAGATGCGCCGCTGCTGATTGCCGTCACCGTGCTGACCAGCATGGAAGCCGGTGATTTGCAGGAGCTGGGTATTACGCTCTCTCCGGCCGACCATGCGGCCAAGCTGGCGGCGCTGACCCAACGCTGCGGCCTTGATGGCGTCGTCTGCTCGGCGCAGGAAGCGGCGCGCTTCAAACAGGAGCTGGGCCAGGCGTTTAAGCTGGTGACCCCCGGCATTCGTCCCGAGGGCAGCGATGCAGGCGACCAGCGCCGCATTATGACGCCGGAGCAGGCGCAGGCCGCGGGCGTGGACTATATGGTTATCGGCCGTCCGGTGACGCAGTCTGCAGACCCGGCGGCGACCTTACGCCAGATTAATGCATCGCTGAATAAGGGGGCCTAATGACCGATTCTAACAGCCGTCTGGTTTACTCGACGGAGAGCGGACGTATCGATGAGCCGAAGCAGGTTGTCGAACGCCCTAAAGGCGATGGCGTGGTGCGTATTCAGCGCCAGACCAGCGGCCGTAAAGGTAAGGGCGTATGCCTGATCGTCGGCATTGACGCGGACGATGACGCGCTGGCGAAGCTGGCCGCTGAGCTGAAAAAGAAATGCGGCTGCGGCGGGTCGGTAAAAGAAGGGGTGATTGAAATTCAGGGCGATAAGCGCGACCTGATAAAATCGCTGCTTGAAGCTAAGGGCATGAAGGTCAAGCTGGCCGGCGGCTGATAATAACTACAGGGCCACGGTAAATACCGTGGCCCTGATTTTTTCCGGTGCGTAAGTCAGAAAATCTGCGAGCAGTTATTTTTTATTTGAACTGATTTAAAACTTATTTACCTACCTGGTGACCGATAATTCCGCCAACCGCTGCGCCGCCCAGGGTACCCAGGGTGCTGCCATCGGTTAATACCGCGCCGCCCAGTGCGCCAGCACCGGCACCAATGGCGGTATTACGATCGCGTTTTGACCAGTTAGAACACGCGCTCAGGGACATTACCACCGTGACAGCCAGAACTGCCGCAGCCATTTTTTTGCTCATTGAAGTCATCATATTTTTCTCCTGAATAATCTATTCATGGATACAACTTCCTTTAAGCATAGCGTGAACTATGCGTTAAGGGCTATTCCATGAAGTTTAGTTGCGCAGGTGTTACTTTAATCACGCGGGTGATAGTCACTTCCTGTTATATCGCTAACAATAATTCTACTTTTTTTAAATTTTACCGGCAGGTAAATAGTCTGAATTGGGGGCTCGGAATACTCTCAGACGTGGCGTGGCGTGGCGCGGCCTGCGCCCACCTGAGTGGGCGACGAAGAAAGGAATAAAAGAGGGAGGGGGGGCGGATCAGGCGACGCTGACGATATCGACGGTTAAACCACTTTCAGCCAGTTGCTGGCGGGCGGTATCGTGCAGGTTGCTATCGGTAATGATGCGATCGAAGCGCCCAACCGGGCCGAGTGGGTAAGGGTGTACGACGCTGAATTTTGAACTGTCGCTTAGCACTATTGCCTCGCAGCCTTTCTCCAGCACCGCGTTAACCACGTCCGCGCGCATCATATCCCGCCCGGTAAACCCGGTCTCAAGCTGCCAGCCGTCGATACCAATGAACGCTTTGCTGAAATGGACCTGCTGGATAAACTGCCGGGTCAGCGGACCGACCATGCTCTCGCTGCGTTTTTGATAGATCCCGCCGAGCAGAATCACTTCTCCTGGCGTCTCTTTCAGCAGGTGGGCGATATAGCTGCTGACGGTAATGATGGTGATATCCCCACGCTCGGCAAGCGTCCTGGCGAGCAGAGCGTTGCAGCTGCCGTTCTCGATAAATACCGTCTCGCCGGGAGAAACCAGCGTAGCGGCCCGCATAGCCAGCTCACGCTTAATGGCGAAATAGGTCATCATGCGGGTTTCTACGTCCTCGCTATCCAGCGGCACGGCAAAACCGTGGGTACGACGCAGATAGCTCTGCTTTTCCAGCAGGTTCAAATCCTGACGTACGGTCACTTCAGAGACACCGGTCATCTTCGCGAGATCGGCCACGCTCATGCGGCCTTGATCGATGACCATTTGCAAAATACTTTGTTGTCGGGCGTTCATAGCAACATCACTGTTAGGGGGCTATTTTACGGGCAATCAACGCTGCGCGGTCGCTTACGGCGCGAAGGACTGTCAGATTTCCCAGGGGGCTTTCGGCTGACCGGGCTTGCTTTCCGGCTCATCGTTAGCAAGAGCCTGCAGCTCCGCCTTGAGGATCTCCAGATTATGAATCGCGGAGTGATAGTCTCCGGCAACCAGAATATCCAGCACGGTATCGATACGTTGGGCGAGCAGGCGGGCATTCAGATCAGACATAGTATTATCCTGGTTACAAAAGCGAATGAAATCAATGATGCAAAAAACGGATGCAAAAGAGAAGTGAAAAGATCGCACAACCTATCTCATCTGGGGTTTTTTAGAGCAGGAGCGGGAAAACGAACGGCTCCCGGAGTCGGGAGCCGCTGAGGAGTGCTATCAGGCGAACGGACGGGCAATAACGCTGCGGGTTTCCATTCTGACTTCGGCAATCTTAACGTCGATAACGTCGGTCACCTTGTAGACGGTTTCACCCTTAATCTGCACGGTGCCGTTTTCCTGGCTGCAGACCAGCTCATCGCGGACGGCGTGCAGGAACGGTGCCGGGATAAAGGCGACCGCGCCGTTATCGACCAGGCGCACGCGCATGCCGCCGCGGCTGATATCGATAATTTCCGCCGCGAAGCGCGTATCGGTGCCGGCGTTCGGGCTCAGGTAACGTGCGTACAGCCAGTCGCCGACGTCGCGCTCTGCCATCCGGTTCAGACGACGGCGTTCTGCCATCTGCACCGCTACGTCATCATTAGGGCGCGCGATGGTTTCACCTTTAATAATGGCTTTCAGCAGGCGATGGTTAATCATATCGCCGTACTTACGAATCGGTGAGGTCCAGGTGGCGTAAGCTTCGAGGCCAAGGCCGAAGTGCGGGCCCGGTTCGGTGCTGATTTCGGCGTAGGACTGGAAGCGGCGGATGCGGCTGTCGAGGAAACCAGACGGCTGCGCGTCCAGCTCACGGCGCAGCTTGCAGAAGCCGTTAAGGGTCAGAACTTCCAGCGGATCGACGTGCACGTCATGGGTCTTCAGCAGCGCGGCCAGCTGTTCAGTATTGGCCGGATCGAAGCCGGTATGCACGTTGTAAACGCCAAAGCCCAGGCGGTCGCGCAGCACGCGAGCGGCGCAGATGTTGGCGGCAATCATCGACTCTTCAACGATGCGGTTAGCGATACGGCGCGGCTCGGCAACGATATCCAGCACTTCACCTTTCTCACCCAGCACGAAGCGGTAGTCCGGACGGTCCTTAAACACCAGCGCATGGGTTTTACGCCATTCGCTGCGGCGCAGGCACAGGTCCTGCAGCAGGGTAATCTGCTGAGCGATGGCTTCGCTTTCGGGCTGCCAGCTGCCGGTGTTTTCCAGCCAGTCGGAGACGTTGTCGTAGGCCAGCTTCGCTTTCGACTCAATGGTGGCGGCGAAGAATTCAATATCGTCTTCAATGGTACCGTCGGCCGAGAGGATCATGCGGCAGGCCAGCACCGGACGGATTTCGTTGGCGCGCAGCGAGCACAGGTCGTCGGAGAGCTCGCGCGGCAGCATCGGGATATTAAAGCCCGGCAGGTAGTTGGTGAAGGCGCGAATTTTTGCCGCGTCGTCCAGCTTGCTGCCTTCGGCAATCCAGGCGGTCGGGTCGGCGATCGCGACGGTCAGCTGCAGCTTGCCGTCAGCGGCGGCTTCCACATACAGCGCATCGTCCATATCCTGGGTGCTGGCGCTATCGATGGTCACGAACGCCAGCGCCGTCAGGTCGCGACGCTCCAGCCCTTCGTCCAGCATCTCGGTAGCCACGCCGTCTGGCGCTTCTTTTTCCAGATTATGGCGCGCCAGGGTAACCCACCACGGCACGAAGTGGTCGTCGCTGAAGGTGATGAACTGGGTTAATTCGGCATAGAAGCCGCGGTCGCCTTTCAGCGGATGGCGGCGCATTTCGGCCACCGCCCAGTCACCCTCGCTGAAATCGTGGCTGACGCTGCGATCGGCGCGGCACGGAATGGCATCTTTCAGCAGCGGATGATCGGGAACAATAGACAGGCGATCGTCTTTTTTATGCACTTTACCAACGAAACGCGTCAGGAAAGGCTCGATCAACTCTTCCGGCTCCGCGCTTTCACGTTCTTTTTCAGTATGGACCACGGCGGTAATACGATCGCCATGCATCACTTTTTTCATTTGCGGCGGCGGAATGAAATAGCTTTTCTGCGAGTCAACTTCGAGGAAGCCAAAGCCTTTTTCCGTACCCTTAACGACCCCTTCAACGCGAGGAGTCTGAGAATGCAGTTGCTGTTTAAGCTGCGCTAGCAGCGGGTTGTCCTGAAACATAATTTGGTATTTTCGTGGCTAAAAGAGCGGCTGTCATTTTTACGCGATTATGCCTGTTGCAGCAAGCGCTGTTTGGCATTTTACGTCCGTTGATGAACATTGCCGAGGGCGATTTTCAGCCGGTTGATCCAGCCGCACAGCCCGCACCACGCCAGAATATCGATAACCTGCGTTCGGGAAAGCCCATATTCGATGAGGGGAGTTAGCTGAGCCGCGCTGAAGCGGTCGGGAGAGCGGGTTAACAGCTGCGCCGCCAGATAAATTGCGCGTTCGGATTGATGCGTCTCGCCCCACGCCTGAAGCGCACGATCGTCATGGCGTAATGCGTCGGGAAACGCCTGGGAGCCGGTCCATGCTCGCTCCCAGGCGTTAAAACAGCTGACGCTGCCGTTGATCCGCGCCGCCATCAGCGCGACCAGAGGCGCGAACGGCTGATTTTCACTCAGTTGGGTAAGCAGCTCATCCTGCGCGCTGAGGATAGCATCGTGGACCGCCAGCAGCGGCGCCAGCTCGGCGAGGCCGGGGTGTTGCTGCCAGCTGACCAGCCGCGCCTGGCGATCGTCGTCAGCGTAGCGCAGGTCGCCGTCGCTGACGTCGGCCAGCCAGTCGACGTCAGCAGCGGCAAAGCCTTCTGCCGGCGCATCCTCCTGCTGCGGCATTCCCGGCATCCAGCGCACCGGAAAGCCCAGCGTCGCCTGGAAGGTGGCGATCGCGCGGGCCTGGAAGCCGACAAAACCGATAATCTGGTTAATCAGGATAATATCGCGGCTGGTTAATCCCACTTCGTCCAGCTGGCTTCGGGAGAGGGCGGTAATGACCGAGGGCGAGCTGGCCAGCTGGCGCGCATACTGCGTGATCTGCGCCAGACGACGATTGCTCTCGCGGGATGAGTCCGGGCCCGGCAGCGGCGCCAGGCGCGCCGCGTAGTGGTTACACAGGCGCTGTACGCCATAGACCTGCGCGACGGTTAGCGCCGTGCTTAGGCGATCGTAGGCGCTAAAGGTTTGCAGACGATTCGCCGTCACTGAGGTCGGAAAGAGCGCGTCGGCCAAACATCGAGCCGGCGCCAGCCAGCCCGCATGCGCGTGGAGCAGCTCTTCGGGCAACGTCAGGTCGAGTAAAAAACGGTCTTCGACATAAGCGGCTTCAGGGACGAGCGGTAATACATCCACCGGGCAGATTGTTGACTGGGTCTCGTGATACCAGTGGTTTTTGCCATACACGCGGCGTTGCTCCATGGGCGTTCCTTGATCGATATGTGTCCGGCCGCACTTCTGTGGGCCATCTATGCATAACTATCCTGGCGTAACCCTGGAGCAGGAGAAAATATTGATACGTGCTAACAAATAGCTGATTGGAATAACAGAGCGGGAGAGAAGGCGCGAAAGGTCGTCAGCAGCAGAGTAAAACCCTCCTCACGGGCGTGAGGAGGGCAAAGAACTTATTTCAGTTCCAGCTCGTTCATGGCGGCAATGCTGAAGCCGCCGTCAACGTGAACCACTTCACCGGAGATGCCCGCAGAGAGGTTAGAGCACAGGAACGCTGCGCTGTTGCCGACGTCTTCGATGGTCACGGTACGACGAATCGGGGTGACGGCTTCGCAGTGGGCCAGCATTTTACGGAAATCTTTAATCCCGGATGCTGCCAGAGTACGGATCGGACCGGCGGAGATGGCGTTGACGCGCACGCCTTCCGGACCCATCGCGTTCGCCATGTAGCGCACGTTAGCTTCCAGAGACGCCTTCGCCAGGCCCATCACGTTGTAGTTAGGGATCGCGCGCTCTGCGCCCAGGTAGGAGAGCGTCAGCAGGGCGGAGCCCGGGTTCAGCATCTCGCGGCAGGCTTTCGCCATCGCTACAAAGCTGTAGGCGCTGATGTCGTGAGCGATTTTGAAACCTTCACGAGTTACCGCGTTAACGTAGTCGCCGTCCAGCTGATCGGCCGGTGCGAAACCGATTGAGTGAACGAAACCGTCGAATTTCGGCCATACTTTGCTCAGTTCGGTGAACAGAGACTCAATGCTCTCATCTTCAGCCACGTCGCACGGCAGTACGATGTTGGAACCCAGTGCCGCAGCAAATTCTTCCACACGACCTTTCAGTTTGTCGTTCTGATAGGTGAACGCCAGTTCAGCCCCTTCACGGTGCATTGCTTGCGCAATACCGTAGGCGATGGACAGTTTGCTGGCAACGCCAGTTACCAGAATGCGCTTACCGGAAAGAAAACCCATAGCTTTAATCCTTATCGTTATTGCTTATTTTTACTTTAACAATCATGTAGTTAGTGTTGTTATTTCAAAATAACTCAAATTTAGCCGAGAATTATATCCCACTGACGACCCCCTGTGTCACGCTATTTTTCAGCAATAGCGGACATCCAGCGGACATCCAGCGGGCGACATCGGCGCTGCCGCTGCGTTCATGGGCGTCAACCTTCACGGTCAGCGCAGGCGGCTTATCGTATCCCTGCCATCGCGTACTCTCCAGTATATCACCGGATATCGCGGGCGTTCGGCGCCGTTCTCCGGGCGAAATACGGCTAACCTACGCTCAGGCTCGTCAGCAGCAGCCTGGCGTCGGCGGATCGCGGGAGAAGCTCCCCCGGCGGCGTATCCTGCCACCAGATGCCGCTCCCGGCAGCGTGCAGCTGCTCCCCCAACTGCCAGCGTCCTTGCAGCACCCAGGCGACTCCCACCGCGCCGGGCCGCTGCGCGGTGGACACCACGCTCACCTGCGCCGTGGCCCGGCTACGCTGGGTCATTATGTTGAAGTCCAGCCCCGGCTGCGTAATCCCCTCGCTGGTCAGCGGCCATTCGCCGGCAAAGGCCCACGGCTCCCACAGGTGCAGGTGATGGGCGATATCTCCGCCGCGCAGCCACAGAGAACCGCCGTCTATCAGGGTTATCACCCGATCTACGCCCGGAAAGGGTGAAAATGGTCCGTCGCTTTGTAAAGTGGCGATGCTGGCCCGCCAGAGAAACGGCGCATCGGGCGACGGCACGCTGACGATTTCTCGGGTTTCGCCGCCGCCGTTTTTCCACGGCGTGACGGGCAGGGAGGATAATGTAAAGGGCATAATCATCGCGGGCATACCACCTTATATGTGAATACATGTAAATTTTTTGATACATGCACTTTTCAATTTAATCACAAATTATTTACAGCCTGGTTCACAAATCCATCATCGGAACAGTGTATGGATTTGTCAATGCTTGTATATACATGATCTGTCATCTGTGATTTACACCTGCCTGGCAGTCGCCGTTCGGCAATTATTTTAATGATCTCAGGAGAATCAATCATGAAGCAGAGCATTACTTTTCGTCAGACCTGCCTGTCAGCCCTGTTTTCTGGACTATTGCTCTGCGGTGGAACGGTCAATGCGAAGGAGTGGAAGTCGATTACCATCGCGACCGAAGGAGGGTATGAGCCCTGGAACCTGACGCTGCCGGGAGGGAAGCTGAGCGGATTCGAGCCCGAGCTGATGGCGAACCTCTGCCAGCGCATGGGGATTGAGTGCAAGCTGGTAGTGCAAAACTGGGACGGGATGATCGCCGGCCTGAACGCGGGAAAATACGACGTGATTATGGATGCCATCGTGATCACCCCTGAGAGAAAGCAGGTGGTCACCTTCACGCAGCCTTATGCCGCCACGCCGGCCTCATTTATTGCGGTAAAAGGCACGCTGCTGCCGCCGGCGACCGGCGCCGGCCACACCATCAAGCTCCACGATGACGAAAAAGAGATTCAGGCGGCGATTGCCCCGCTGCGGGCGGCGCTTAAAGGGAAAACCATCGGTATCGCCTCCGGTACCGTCTATACGCCGTTTATTGACAAGTACTTCAAAGATATCGCGGACATTCGTGAATACAACAGCTCGGCGGATGCGATTCTCGATCTGCAGTCCGAGCGTATTGATGCCGTATTTGACGATATTACCTTTGCCAATACCACGCTTGCGCGTCCTGAAAATAGCAACCTGAGCTTTAGCGGCCCGCAGCTGAGCGGCCCAATCTGGGGCGAGGGCGAAGCAATGGGCGTTCGCCATGCGGATGCCGATTTGAAAGCGAAGCTCGATGCGGCCATTCAGGCCGCGCTGGCCGATGGAACGGTGAAAAAGCTGAGTGAAAAATGGTTTAAGAGCGACGTCACTCCATAAGCGAGGTTGAAGATGGTAAGTCTGCTGAGTTTTGATGAGAACGGCTGGGGGACGGTCATCCTTAGCGCAACCCTGACAACGCTTCTTTTGTCCCTCGCCGCGCTTGCGGTGGGGGCGGTAGTGGGGGGCATCATTGCCGCCGCAAAGCTGTCGCCCCGGGCGCCGGCCCGCTGGTTTGGCTCGGCCTATTCGGTGGTGTTTCGCGGCATCCCCGAACTGCTGGTTATCTACCTGTTCTATTTTGGCGGGTCGGGGCTGGTGTCGTGGGTCGGGCAGCTGTTTGGCGCCGATGGTTTTATTGAAATCCCGCCGTTCCTGATAGGTTCGCTGGCTATCGGCCTCATCTCCGCCTCCTACCAGGCCGAAGTTTATCGCGCGGCGCGTCTGGCGCTGACGCCGGGCGAGGTCGAGGCGGCGCTGGCCATCGGCATGCCGCGCTGGCGCATTTTCCAGCGGATTATGCTGCCGCAAATCGTGCGCTACTCGCTGCCGGGGCTGTCCAACGTCTGGCAAATGAGCCTGAAGGACTCGGCGCTGGTTTCGGTCACCGGGATCGCCGAGCTGATGCGCGCCAGCCAGATAGCCGCCGGATCTACCCGGGAATACTTCCTGTTCTACCTGATTGGCGGCGGTTGCTACCTGCTCCTGACGTTACTCTCTAACCGGGCATTTATTCGGGCGGAAATTCGTCTCAATCGGGCCTGGTCCCGCCGCGCGGCGGCTCAGGCCTAAGGAGAATCTATGTTTATCGACTTCGCCTTCCTCAGCGACACGTTTTTAAAACTCTGCGCCGCGCTGCCGGTAACGCTGGGGCTGTTTATCTGCTCGTTTGTCTGCGGCGGGGTACTGGCGCTGGGCGTGCTGGCGCTGCGGATGAGCCGCTGGCCGCTGCTGAGCGGCTTTGCGAAAGGCTACATCCTGGTCTTTCGCGGCTCTCCGCTGCTGATTCAGCTGTTTCTGATCTACTACGGGCTGGGGCAGTTTGGCGTCATCCGCCACAGCTTTTTATGGCCGCTGCTGCGCGAGCCGTTCATCTGCGCGGTGCTGGCGCTGGCGCTGTGCACCGCGGCCTATACGGCCGAAATCCTGCGCGGGGCGCTGTTGGCGGTTCCCATCGGTCAGATTGAGGCCGGCCAGGCCTGCGGAATGTCGCGCTTCCTGCTGCTGCGCAGGATTGTCGCCCCGGTGATGCTGCGCTACGCGCTGCCGGCCTACTCCACCGAAGCGATCCTGCTGGTGAAATCGACGGCGCTGGCCAGCCTGGTCACGGTATGGGACGTCACCGGCGTGGCGCAGCAGATTATCCAACGAACCTACCGGACGATGGAGGTCTTCCTCTGCGCCGCGGCGATCTACCTGCTGCTTAACTTTATTATCGTGCAGCTTTATGCCCTGCTGGAGCGTCGCCTGACGCCGCACACCCGGCAAAACCCTGCCACCGTTTCACTCAAAACCGCCGCTAAAGGAGAATAGTATGCACGATTCCCGTCCCGTGACGCTGTCAGTCAGCGATATCCACAAATCCTTTGGCTCGCTCGAGGTGTTAAAGGGGATTTCTATCCAGGCGCAAAAAGGCGATGTGATTTCGATCCTTGGCGCCAGCGGTTCTGGAAAAAGCACGCTTCTACGCTGCATTAACCTGCTGGAAACGCCGGATGCGGGCGTGGTCAGCGTCGGCGGTGAAACCATCGAGATGAAGCATCATGCCCGCGGCCACCGCCTGGCGGCCAACCCGAAGCAGATTGAGCGCCTTCGCTCGCGTCTGGGGATGGTTTTTCAAAGCTTTAACCTGTGGTCGCATATGACGGTCCTGCAAAACGTTATCGAAGGCCCGCACTACGTTTTAAAACGCAGTAAGCAGGAGTGTATTGAGCAGGCGGAGCAGCTGCTCGATCGCGTTGGCATGCTGAACCGCAAGGACTTCTACCCGGCTCAGCTCTCCGGCGGGCAGCAGCAGCGGGTGGCCATCGCCCGCGCGCTGGCAATGGATCCGGAGGTGATGCTCTTCGATGAGCCGACCTCGGCGCTGGACCCGGAGCTGGTCGGTGAGGTGTTGAAAGTGATGCGCAGCCTGGCAGAAGAGGGGCGCACCATGCTGGTGGTGACCCATGAGCTAGGATTTGCCCGCCACGTCTCTAACCGCGTGGTGTTTATGCATCAGGGGACGATCGACTGCGACGGTCCGCCGGACGCGCTCTTTGGTTCACACGCATCGCCGCGTTTTCAGCAGTTTATTTCCAGCCACCACCAGCCGGGGCAGCCAGTATGAGCGAACGCGTGCTGTGGGGAGACGCCCCGTTATGCTGGCAGGACGTCGTGCGGGTAGCGCGAGAAAAAGCCGTGCTGGCGCTGAGCGACGGCGCCTGGCAGCGCATTGCCCAGGGCCGGACGATTGTTCAGCACATTATTGACTCCGGACAGATAGCCTACGGCATTAATACCGGCCTGGGGGCGCTGTGCAACATCACGCTGCCCGAAGAGCAGCTCGGGCAGCTATCGCGCAATACCCTGCTCAGCCACGCCTGCGGCGTTGGCCCGCTGCTGGATGAAACGCACGCGCGCGCCATTATGTGCGCGGCGATAGCCAACTACAGCCACGGGAAGTCGGGGATTTCCTGCGCCATTGTTGAGCAGCTGCTCGCCTTTCTGAATCTGCAGATTACACCGCAGGTCCCGTCGCAAGGGTCGGTGGGCTACCTGACCCATATGGCGCATATCGGCCTGGCGCTGATGGGGATCGGCGACGTGAGCTGGCAGGGGCAGGTCGTTCCCGCCGCTCAGGCTCTGGCGCAGGCCGGGCTCGAGCCCATTGCGCCGGGAGCAAAAGAGGGGCTAAGCCTGGTCAACGGTACACCCTGTATGACCGGCATGGCCTGCCTGGCGCTGGATGATGCCGCCCGGCTGCTGGACTGGGCCGATGTGACCGGTGCCATGAGTTTTGAAGCCCTGTGCGGGCAGGCGGTGGCCTTTGACGCCGAGATCCTCGCGCTGAAGGCCAGCCCGGGAATGCAGCACTGCGGCCTTCGCTTACGGCAGATGCTGGCGGACAGCCCGCTGCTGGCGGCCAGCCGGGGAGTGCGCACCCAGGATGCTCTGAGCCTGCGCTCTATGCCTCAGGTCCACGGCGCCTGTCGCGATCAGTTCGCGCACGCGATGGGGCAGGTCGACGTTGAGCTTAACGCCTGCACCGACAACCCGCTGATTCTCGGCACTCTCGACGGCTGGCGGGTGGTCTCTCAGGCGCATCCGCACGGTGAATCGGTGGCAATGGCCTGCGATTTACTGGCGATTGCGATGGCCGAGCTCGGCGCCATTGCCGAGCGGCGTCTGGATCGGCTGGTTAATCCGCTCGTCAGCGGCCTGCCGGCGTTTCTGGTGGCAAAGCCGGGGGTGAATTCAGGGATGATGATTGCGCAGTACGTCGCGGCCTCGCTGTGTGCGGAAAACAGGCAGCTGGCGCAGCCCGCGGTGCTCGATAACTTTGTCACCTCGGGTCTGCAGGAGGATCACCTGAGCCTCGGGACCGGCTCGGCGCTGAAGCTCCAGCGTCTGCTGAGCAACCTGTATCAAATTCTGGCGATTGAGTATTTGCTCGCCGCCCAGGCGCTGGAGTTCCATCCTGTCGACATGCTGGCGCGGGGTACCCGCCACGGCCTGGCGCTGCTGCGGCAAAGCGTGGCGACGTGGGAAGACGATCGCTGGCTTGCCCCGGAAATCGCTAAAGCGGTCGCGACGATTAAAAAACAGCCGGCGAACTGGCTGGCATAGCGGGTCGGCGGCGAAAAACACAACGCAACAAGAAAATCGTTTACAGCGAGGAAACTATGTCTTCTTTTTCGTCAACAGATGGACAGTCAAAAGGCAGTGAACAGCGCATACGGGAAACGCGCTCGATCGATTTTATCCCCGAAAGCGAGAGACATGGACATCCTTTCAGCCAGTTTACGCTGTGGTTTGGCGGCAACCTGCAGATTACCGCTATCGTCACCGGCGCGCTGGCCGTGGTGCTGGGCGGCGACGTGGTATGGTCGCTGATTGGCCTGCTGCTGGGGCAGGTCCTTGGGGCCGCGGTGATGTCGCTGCACGCCCTGCAGGGCCCGCGCCTGGGGCTGCCGCAGATGATCATCAGCCGCGCGCAGTTTGGCGTTTTTGGCGCGGTGGTTCCGCTGGTGCTGGTCTGCATTATGTACGTTGGCTTTTCCGCCAGCGGCACCGTCCTTGCCGGGCAGGCGATGGCAAGGCTGCTGTCGGTCTCCAACGTCACCGGCATGCTGCTGTTCAGCGCGATTATCATCGTCATTGCCGTGCTGGGCTATCGGGTGATCCATAAGCTGGGCAAAGTGGCGAGCATCGTCGGCGTGCTGGCGTTTGCCTATCTGTTTATTACGCTGCTGCTCTCCGCAGACCTGTCGACCATCGCGCAGAATAGCCATTTCTCCCTGCCGATGTTCCTGCTGGCCGTGTCGCTCTCCTCGTCGTGGCAGATAGCCTTCTGCCCGTACGTTTCCGACTACTCGCGCTATTTGCCGAGCAACGTATCGGGTGCGAAAACCTTTTTCTGCGTCTTTAGCGGTACGGTGCTTGGCACCCAGGCGTCAATGACCCTGGGCGTGCTGACGGCGGCCATTGCCGGCAGCGCTTTCCCCGGGCATGAGGTGAGCTTTATCGTGGGATTAGGTAAAAGCCAGGTGATGGCGATGGTTATCTACTTTGCGATCTGCTTCGGCAAAATCACCTTCACGACGCTCAATGCCTACGGCAGCTTTATGTCGCTGAGCACCATCGTTTCCGGCTTTCGCAGCCAGACGTCGCTATCGCAGCGATCGCGTCTTATCTTCGTGGTTCTGATGGTGTCAATATCGTGCATTATCGCGCTGCTGAGCGAGCCGGCGTTTCTGAAGAACTTCACCCATTTCCTGCTGTTCCTGCTGGCGTTCTTCGTTCCGTGGAGCGCCATTAGCCTCACCGACTACTATCTTATCTCTGCCGGCGCCGTGGATATTCCCGCGCTGTCTGACCCGAAAAAACGCTACGGCTACTGGAATATTTACGCCATTATCATCTACGTGGTGGGGGTGCTGATCCAACTGCCGTTTATCGAGAACCCGCTGTTCCACGGCTCGTTGACGTGGATATTTGCCGATAACGACGTGTCGTGGATTATCGGCTGGTTCGCCACCGGGCTGCTGTACTACTCGCTGCGTCGCTTTGACCGGCGGGTGCTGCCGGCGCAAACCATACTTCCGGGCTGAGAACGCGCCTGCGGGCACCGCTAAGCAACAGGCCCGGGTAAGGCGCCGACCTTACCCGGGTGATTGAGGGACTATTTACCGTCTTTGCGCCACGCGTCGGCGGTTAGCGCTTCGCCAAAGTGGCCGGCGATCAGCCGCTTGGTCAGGTCATGCAGCGGCGAAGCCAGCACGTCAGCGGTGCTGCCGCGCTCCACCACTTCCCCCTGATGCATTACCAGAACCTGATCGCTAATATGCTTCATCATGCCTAAATGCTGGGTAACGTAGATATATGAAATACCCTGTTTCTCCTGCAGCTCCAGCATCAGGTTGATCAGCTGTGAACGCATCGACATATCCAGCGACGCCAGCGCCTCATCGCAGACAATGACCTTAGGCCGCAGGATCAGCGCGCGCGCAAGGCCCAGACGCTGCTTTTGCCCCGGCGCCAGCATATGCGGGTAGTAGCTGACGTGGTCCGGCAGCAGGCCGACCATCCGCAGCGTCTCAATAATCTGCTTCTGCCGCGCCTCCGGCTCAAGCTCGGTGTTCAGACGCAGCGGAAAGTCGAGGATCTGCGAAATGCGCTGACGCGGGTTCAGCGAGGTTGACGGATCCTGGAAAATCATGCGGATACGCTGGCTGCGGAAAGAGTAGTCGCCGAATGCCAGCGGGCGGTCGTCAATCAACAGTTCGCCGGCGCTGGGTTCAATCATGCCGGCCAGCATTTTCGCCAGCGTGGATTTCCCCGAGCCGTTCTCGCCGATGATCGCCAGCGTCTGGCGCTCGCGCAGCGTAAAGCTCAGCGGCTTGACCGCTTCCACCGTCTGACGACGAAACCAGCCGGTACGATAGCGAAAGGTCTTACTCAGATTGCGGACTTCGAGCAACGTTTCGACCATTTCACTCTTTCTCCATGTTCAGCGGGAAATGACAGGCGTACAGATGCGCCCGCGCGCCGGTCAGCCGCGGGGCTTCGATGCATTTGCGCTGGGCGTAAGGGCAGCGCGGCCCGAGGCGGCAGCCGATCGGCAGCTGCTCCAGCAGCGGAATGGCCCCCGGCATGGTATTCAGGCGACTTTTGTGCGGCAGCGCGCTGCCAAAATCGGGGATCGCGCGGATTAACGCCTGGGTGTAGGGGTGATGGGGCGTGGTGACCAGCTCTTCGCTCGGCGCTGATTCCACGGTTTGCCCGCAGTACATGACGTTGATTCTGTTCGCCCATTTGCTCAGCATCTGCAGGTCGTGGCTGATCAGCAAAATAGTGGTGCTGTTGTTCTGATTCAGCCGCGTCAGCAGGCGGATAATTTGCGCCTGGGTGGTGGGTTCCATTGCGTTAGTCGGCTCATCGGCGATCAGCAGGCGCGGCTGGTTGGCAAGGGCGATGGCGATCATCACCTTCTGACACTCCCCGTCGGTTAACTCGTAGGGGAAGCTGCGCATTGCGTCTTTATGATCCTTGATACCCACGCGGTGCAGGAGCTCTATCGCCCGACGTTTACGCCAGCCGAGACGCTGCCACCAGCGGCCCTTAAAGGTCCAGCCGGGAATGTTCTGCATCAGCTGCTGGCCGATCCGTTCGGAAGGGTCGAGACAGGACTGCGGCTCCTGGAAGATCATCGACACGTTGTGGCCAATCAGCTTGCGGCGTTCGCGGCTGGAGAGGCGCAGCAGGTCAATATCGTCGAAGCGCATGCGGTCGGCGGTGACCCGCCAGTTGTCCTTAGTTACGCCGCATATCGCTTTGGCAATCAGGCTTTTACCGGAACCTGATTCCCCGACCAGCCCGCGAATTTCGCCCTCGTTGAGGGTCAGGCTGACGCGATCGACGGCTTTGACCCAGCCTTCGTTGGTTTTGAATTCAATGGTTAAATTGCGAATATCGAGCAGCGGCATTATTCCACCCCGGCGATAATTGCGCGGCGGATGCCGTCGCCCAGCAGGTTAACCAGCAGGACGCTAATCATAATGGCGGCGCCCGGCAGCATCACCGTCCACGGAGCCACGTAAATCAGCTCCAGCGCGTCGCCGAGCATCGCCCCCCACTCCGGAGAGGGAAGCTGCGCGCCGAGGTCGAGGAAGCCCAGAGCGGCAATATCGAGGATCGCCATCGACAGCGCGCGGGTAATCTCGGTCACCAGTCCGGAAGTGATATTGGGCAGGACCGCGAACCAGAGAATATTCAGCGTTGAGGCGCCGTCGAGCCGGGCGGCAATAACGTACTCTTTTTCCAGCTCGTCGTGCACCATGCTATAGACCGAACGCACGATGCGCGGCAGCAGCGCCAGCCAGACGGCGAACATGGCGTGGCTCAGATGCGGTCCGGCAAAGGCGACGACGATAATCGCCAGCAGCAGCGACGGAATCGACAGCAGGGTATCGAGGACGTGGTTCAACATCGCCGACAGCAGGCCGTGGGTCGAACCGGCAATCACGCCGAGCACCAGGCCAAACAGCGAGGCGCCGAAGGTGACGACGAACGCGCCGCCGACGGTGGGCGCCGCGCCGCTCAGCAGACGGCTCAGGACGTCGCGGCCGAGATCGTCGGTACCGAGGAAGAACGACACCTCGCCGTAGCGCGACCATGAGGGCGGCAGCAGCTGATAGCCGAGGAACTGCTGATCGATGCCGTAAGGGGCAAACCAGCCGCCAAAAACGCACAGCAGAATCAGCCCGGCGCAGCCGTACAGGCCGATCATGGCGCTGGTGTCGCCGTAGAATTTGCGCCACACGGTGCGCAGCGCTCCGGGGGGGCGCTTCTCCAGGTACACGCTATCGTAAGGCATATGAATCCGTTTTAATCTTGTTAGTCATGCTGTATGTCTTTTTTAAGTTTCCGCTAGTATCAATGCCTTGCCGACAGTTAATGCGTTAATCTTGCGCACTTATTTGACGGTTATCACGCTGTGCAAAAAGCGTACGCAGCTGCGTATCTCTTCTCCCGGAGTGTCCCCATTGCTCACCGACGCAAAATTAAGAACTGCCCCTGGCAAAAAAGACAAAATCGAGGTCGTTTCAGAGGCTCAGGGTCTGAATGTCAGGCTGTCTATATCCGGCAGTATAACATTCTTTTACCGCGACAGAGGGAACGGGAAAGCCGCTCAGCCGCCGACTGGCGATAATCCGACCGTATCATTATTTCATGCCCCGGAGCACAGGGCGGCGTTCAGGGTAGGGCTGAGCGGAGGGTTTGCACCACGATAGCGGTCTCGCGCAACCGCACTAAATCAGGACAGATATCCATTCCGTTGCCGCTCTTTGGTGCAAGCCTCTCTGCCTGGCTGCCAATATCGTTGCTATGTACGTAGAAATATAACGATGGCACCGTTCTTGCTTTATACCCTTCACGATCGCAATAAAAACCTGAATCACTCCCAACGAAGGGGGTGATTCAGGCTGGACAACGGCGCCCATACTTCCCCACATCGATTGATACCGGTGTTCAGGGAGGAATGGGCGCTTTTTTTTATCGTTTGAGCAATGACCGTCAAAGGTCTTTCTGCCCGACAAGATCACAACCATTCAGGAGCGACTGGCATGAACACCGAGCCCGCTATAGCAGTGAAAACCGTTTGCCCCTACTGCGGAGTGGGCTGTGGCATGGCCCTCGAGGTTCAGGGGGAAAAGGTCATCAAGGTGTCAGGCAGCAAAACGCATCCTACGAACTTTGGCCGCTTATGCACAAAAGGCTCCACCAGCGCCCAGGCTCTCCGCGATTCCGGGCGAATGGAGTCCGCATTCCTGAGGCACGACCGCAAGGACGATCCGATCCAAACGGCGATGGATGCCGCCATAAAAGAGACCGCCGGGCGCCTCAGGGAAATCCTGAATAAAGAGGGCCCTGATGCCATTTCCCTTTATGTTTCAGGGCAGATGTCGCTGGAAGCGCAGTACCTGGCCAACAAGCTGTGCAAGGGCTATATCGGAACCAACCAGATTGAGTCGAACTCCCGGCTCTGCATGGCCAGCGCAGGCAGCGGCTACAAACTCTCTCTGGGTGCAGATGGCCCCCCGGGCTCCTATCAGGATTTTGACCAGGCCGAGGCGTTTTTTGTCATTGGTGCCAACATGGCCGATTGCCACCCGATTCTCTTTCTCCGGATGATGGATCGGGTCAAAGCCGGTGCGAAGCTGATCGTGGTTGATCCCAGGCGCACCGCGACGGCGGATAAAGCTCATTTATTTATGCAGATAAAGCCCGGGACCGACCTTGCGCTGCTTAACGGACTGCTGCATTTGCTGCACGCCGCCGGTCATACCGACCCTGAATTTATCATGCAGTACACCGAAGGCTGGGAGGCCATGCCTGAGTTTTTAGCGGACTATCCCCCGGATAAAGTCAGCGCCGTAACCGGCATTCCCGAGAGCGATATTCGCCGTGCGGCACAGATTTTAGGGGAAGCCAAATCCTGGATGAGCTGCTGGACAATGGGGCTAAATCAAAGCACCCACGGTACCTGGAACACCAATGCCATCTGTAACCTACACCTCGCTACCGGCGCCATTTGTCAACCCGGCAGCGGGCCATTTTCGCTGACGGGCCAGCCGAATGCGATGGGCGGGCGGGAAATGGGGTATATGGGCCCCGGTCTGCCGGGCCAGCGTACGGTACTGGTCGAAGAGGAGCGACATTTTGTCGAGGCGATCTGGGGCATTCCGCATGGAACCCTGCACACCCGCCTGGTCGGCGGAACGGTGGCCATGTTTGAACGCATGATGGCCGGTGATATCAAGGCCTGCTGGATAATTTGCACCAATCCCGTGGCAACAGTACCCAACCGCAAGAATGTGATTGCCGGCCTACAAAAGGCTGAGCTGGTTATCACTCAGGATGCGTTTCTGGACACCGAAACGAATCGTTATGCCGACATTTTACTTCCCGCAGCGCTCTGGGCCGAGGCGGAAGGCGTGATGATCAATTCAGAACGTAACCTCACGCTGATGCAAAAAGCCGTTCCGCCTCCCGGGCAGGCCTTACCCGACTGGCTGATTATCGCCCGCGTTGCCTGTGAAATGGGTTTTGCTGACGCCTTCAGCTATACCTGCGCCGAAGAGGTGTTCGAGGAAATTAAACGATTCTGGAATCCCGGGACCGGCTATGACATCCGCGGCGCAAGCTACGACCGGCTGCGCGAAACGCCCTTACAGTGGCCCTGCCCACCGAACGATGAAGCAGATCGCCATCCTGTTCGCTACCTCAATGAGGGGATCAGCCAAAAACTCAAGGTCAGGGAGGACGGTAGCCAACCAAAAATCGCCTTCGCCACGGCGAGCGGGAGGGGCGTATTCTTCCCTCGTCCTTACGGTAACCCGGCGGAGATGCCCGATGTGGACTTTCCGTTCGTGCTGAACACCGGCCGCCTTCAGCATCAGTGGCACACGATGACCAAAACGGGGAAGATCCCCACGCTGGTCAAACTTAATCCCGGCCCCTTTGTTGAAATCCACCCGGAAGACGCGGCTGCGTTAGGCGTCAGGGATAAAGATCGCATTGAGATCCGCTCCCGTCGGGGGCGGGCCATATTACCCGCGGTTGTGACAGATCGCGTCCGCGCCGGGAACTGCTTTGCGCCCTTCCACTGGAATGATGCCTACGGCGAAAATCTCGCCATTAATGCCGTCACCAGCGATGCCATCGATCCCCTGTCACAGCAGCCTGAATTCAAATACAGCGCCGTTGCGCTCATCCGCCTTGAGTCCGAACCTGATGCGGGCGTCTCTCAGCCTGCAGGCGACGCCACGCCACAAGGTACCGTTGCGGCCATGGCCGATATGCTGAGTGAAGGTACCGATCCTGCCGCCATTTCTGCAAGAGAGCACCATATTATGCAAATCAACACCCTGGCCCGACTACTTAACATTGACAGCGCTCCGGTTCCGGTGCTCGAACCCCACGAACAGCTGTATCTGCAGGGATTCCTCACGGGCCTGCGCAGTAGCGAACAGGAGCAAAAGGGGGGCGTTGTGCCATCCTTACCGCTGACGGCGCCGCTTACTCCCGCCAAACGCATGCTGATAGACGGCATTCTGGCCGGGCTATTTTCCCGCACCTGGCTTCCCGGCGCAGGTGTGGATACCCCGCTCCTGGCCGCGGGCCATTCGCCAGCTTCCCTTTTACCCGCGGCCCCGGCGGAAACCGATCTTACCGTCATCACCGTGCTGTGGGCTTCTCAGACCGGCAATTCAGAAACTTTTGCTGCCCAGTGCGCTGAACGTCTCAAGGGAGAGGGGCGTTTGGTCAGGCTGACCTGCATGGATGCTTGTCGAGTAGACGATCTCCCGCCGCGGGGATATCTGTTATTCGTAACCAGTACGTTCGGTGACGGAGACCCGCCCGATAGCGGCGCGGCGTTCTGGCAGGCGCTGGGAGGCTGTAACGCCGGCAGGTTTAAAGACATCTCTTACTCTGTTCTGGCCTTCGGCGATTCAAGCTACGACCAGTTCTGCGGCTTTGGCCGCAAACTTGATTCCCGCATGGCAGAACTGGGGGGACGACGCCTCGCCGCAAGGGTCGACTGCGAACCTGATTACCAGCAGGCGGCCAACGCCTGGCTTGCCGCAGTAGACCAGGCGCTGGCCGCGCCGGCCGCAGAATCCACCAGAAAGCTCACGATACTGTGGGCCTCACAGACGGGCAATGCTGAAGGCTACGCCAGCGAGTGCGTAACTCAGTTTGAAAGCGATGGCTGGGAGGTGAAGCTGCACAGCATGGACGCCTGCGGGCTGGAGCAGATCCCGGCGAATTCCCCCCTTCTTCTGTTAACCAGCACCTTTGGCGATGGCGATCCGCCGGACAACGCCATCTCGTTCTGGCAGGCGCTGGCATCCGATGCGGCATCCCGGCTGAAGTCCAACCCGTACGCCGTGCTTGCTTTTGGCGATTCAAGCTATGACCAGTTCTGTGGCTTCGGGCGTAGGCTCGATGAAAGGCTGGAGGCGTTAGGCGCGCCGCGGCTTACGGCCCGCGTCGATTGCGAACCTGATTATCAGGTTCGCGCATCCGGCTGGACGATGACGGTGCGGGACGCGCTAAGGTCATTTTCCCAGGCCCCGCGGCCCCTGCCAGCCGGCGGCGTGCTGGCAACGTCAGGCAACGATAACGGCATATTAAGCGACCGGCCCGTACAGCAGGTCGTTCAATCCCCGTACGGCAGGTTGAATCCTCTACGCGCTCGCCTTTTGCAAAATCGGGAGCTCAATACGACCGGATCCGCTAAAGAGACGCGCCAGTTTGTTTTCGATCTCAAGGAATCGGGCCTGAGCTATGAGGCCGGGGATGCCCTGGGCGTATGGCCAACGAATTGCCCTGGTCTGGTGGAGGAGATGCTCACCGCGATGAATATTTCCGCATCAGCGACCGTTGCAGTAAAGGACCTGGGGGAGATGTCGGTGATGGAGGCGATGTTGCACCACCATGAAATAGCAAAGCTGACGCCCGATATCCTGGGGTTTATCCGGGATCGCTCAGGCAGCCAGGAGCTGGCGGAGCTGCTTAAACCTGAACGCGCGCCGGACCTTAAACAATGGCTGTGGGGGAAACAGATTGTCGATCTTGTGCAAGCGTTTCCCGTTCAGGCTACGGCTCAGGAATGGATGACGACGCTCCGACGATTACAGCCCAGGCTGTATTCGATCTCTTCCAGCCCAAAGGTGCAGACCAATGAAGTTCATTTGACCGTTTCAACCGTCCGCTACGACTATAAAGGCAGGTGCCGGGGAGGGGTCTGCTCGACGTTTTTGGCCGATCGAGCGGCAGACGTCGAAATACCGATTTTCGTCCAGAAGTCAGCGCATTTTCACCCTCCGTCAGGCAAGGATACTCCCATGATAATGGTTGGGCCTGGAACCGGAGTTGCGCCGTTTCGCGGCTTTCTGCACGAGCGCCGCGCGCGGGGAGACAGCGGCCGCAACTGGCTGTTCTTCGGTGAGCAGCATGCCGAAACCGATTTCTATTATCGCGATGAGCTGCTGGCAATGCGCGAGGAGGGCTTTCTCAGCCAGCTCAGCCTGGCCTTTTCCCGGGATCAGGAGAAAAAAATTTATGTTCAGGATCGTCTCCGTGAACAGGGCGCGCAGCTCTGGTCCTGGCTACAGGAGGGGGCGCACTTCTATGTCTGCGGTGATGCCAGCCGGATGGCCAAAGATGTGGATACCGTTCTCAGGGAAGTCGTTCAGGAGCATGGCGGTCTGAGCGCCGATGCGGCAAGTGATTATGTGGTCCAGATGTCAAAGGAGAAGCGCTACGTCCGGGATGTCTATTAAATAAAGACGAGCTCCGGCAGCCGCTATCAAATAATGGACTGCCGGAGCGAAGAATTGGTTTTATTTATCATCGCTATCGTAAGGCATACCATTCTTTATGTTTCAGCGGGTTAGCCATAGCTCCCAGAATATCAGATAGCACGTTCACGGTAATGACCAGCGCGCCGATGACCATTACGCCCGCCGAAATGGCGGCGTAATCCTGCTGACGGATAGCGTTGATCAGCCAGCGGCCCAGCCCCGGCCAGCTGAAGACCATTTCGGTGATCATCGCCAGCGTCAGCATGGTGGCAAACTGCAGCCCCAGGCGCGGAATAACCGGCGGCAGGGCGTTATGCAGCACGTGACGGTGTAGAATCGTTCGCCGCGAAACCCCGCGGGTGGCGGCGGCCTTCACGTAGTTAGTGTCGTACACTTCGCTGGTGCTGATGCGCATCAGGCGAATCACTTCGGTGGTTGGCGCCACGGCCAGGGTCAGAACCGGCAGCACCATATGGCGTGCGGCGCTGACGATCATTTCATGACGCCACGGCGAATCGGACAGCCAGGCGTCGATCAGCGCAAACCCGGTCACCGTTTTGACCTCGTAGAGCAGATCGAAACGCCCGGAGACCGGGAACCAGCCCAGCGTCAGGGAGAAGAACAGCGTCAGCAGCAGCGCCAGCCAGAAAACGGGAATCGAAAAGCCGAGCAGCGCCAGGGCGCTAATCAGGGTGTCGGGCCACTTGTTACGCATAATGCCGGCCAGCATACCGACGGGGATCCCCACCAGCAGCGCAAAGCCAAAGGCGAGAATGCACAGCTCCATGGTGGCCGGGAAGACCTCTTTCAGCTGCTGTGAAATCAGCTGTCCGTTGATGCTGGAGACCCCGAAATCCCAGTGCAGCAGCCCGGTGAACCAGAACTGCCAGGCGTTCCACAGCGACGCGCCCTGTAGCGGAGCGTGCGGCGTAAAGTAGCTCAGGCTGAAGCCGACGAAGGTCAGAAAAAAGAGCGTGACCAGCAGTAACAGCAGGCGCCGCAGGGTAAAAATGATCATGGTTTTTTCACCTCATCTTTTTTGACGTCGTCTTTTTGCACATCGTCTTTTTTCTCCCGCGAAACGCCGGCAAAGGAGGCGTTACCAAACGGGCTCAGGATCAAACCTTTCATATCATAGCGGTAGGCCTGTAAACGCAGCGATGAGGCGAGCGGCAGCACCGGCAGCTCGCGGGCGAGAATATGCTGCGCCTCCTTATAGGCCTCAATGCGCGAAGCCAGCTGCTGGGAGGTTAACGCCTTTTGCAGCACCTCGTCGAACTCGCGGTTGCACCAGTGGGCGAAGTTGGTCTGCGAGGCAATGGCCGCGCAGCTCAGCAGCGGGCGGAAAAAGCTGTCCGGGTCGTTACTGTCCGTTGCCCAGCCGGAAAGGGTCAGGTCGTGGTTCATATCCATCAGCCTCGCCTCCTGAAAACGGCCCTCAACCGGCACAATAATCACCTTCACGCCGATCTGCGCCATATCGGCCTGAATCAGCTCGGCGGTTTTCAGCGGGCTGGGGTTCCAGGCCTGCGAGCTGGTGGGCACCCACAGCCGAAGCGTGAGGTTTTCCAGCCCCAGCGCTTTGAGCTGGGCGCGGGCGGCGGTCGGGTTGTACTCGGTTATCTTCGCTTCGTTATCGTAGGCCCAGGAGGCGCGGGGCAGCATCGATGCGGCGGTTTCCGCGGTGCCGTAATAGATAGATTGCATCAGACGCTGGTTATTGATTGCCAGCGCCAGGGCGTGGCGAACCTGCGGATTATCCAGCGGCGGCTTGGCGGTATTGAACGCCAGCCAGGCGATATTCATCCCCGGACGCAGGGTCAGGCGCAGGCGCGGGTCGTCGCGCAGGATAGTCAGCTGGCTGGCTGCGGGCCAGGCCAGCACGTCGCACTCGCCGGTCAGCAGCTTCGACAGGCGCCCGGTGCCGCCGGAGCCCAGATCGACCACCACCTGCGGCATCAGCGGTTTGCCGCGCCAGTAGCCGGGGTGACGCTGCAGGCGAACGTACTGGCCCGAGCGATACTCTTCCAGCTGGAACGGGCCGGTGCCCACCGGCTGGCGGTCGAGCTGCTCCTGACGATCGCTTTTGGTTAGCTGGTCGGCATACTCTGCGGACATAACGGATGCGTAGTGGGTCGCCAGGTGCCAGAGGAACGAGGCGTCCGGGCGCTTCAGGCGGAATTCGACGGTCTGGTTATCGAGCTTGCGTAAGCTCTCCACGCTGTCGGCGAACTGCAGGCTGTCGAAATAGGGGAAGCTGCTGCCGTTAACGTTGTGCCACGGATGGTCGCGATTAAAAATACGGCTGAAGGTGAAAATAACGTCGTCGGCATTAAAGGCGCGGCCGGGCTTAAACCACGACGTCGTCTGGAAAGGCACGTGGCTGCGCAGATGGAAGCGGTAGGTGGCGCCGTTGTCCAGCACCTCCCAGCTTTCGGCTAGCTCGGGCACCAGACGGTAGGTATAAGGGTCAACGTCGAGCAGACGATCGTAGAGCTGAGCGGCCAGGGTATCGACAATCAGGCCGCTGCTGACTTTCTGCGGGTTAAAGGTATTAACCTGGCCGCTAACGCAGTAGACAAAGCCGCTATCGCGAATATCGGCGTGAGCGGGCAGCGTGGGGGCGGCAACGGCCTGCCCGCACAGCATCGATACGGCTGCCAGTAGAGAGCATAGTTTCAGGCGCATAGTGGTTTTATGATTCCAGAGCAGCGCTCTGTCTTATTAATAGTCAATGACATTTCTCATCCCCTTTATCGTCCTGAGACGTCGTTAGCCGCGGTGCCTGGCGGTGAACCGCTCAACGCTCTGGCCCGATCCTGACCGCGCCGGGTTTCACCTTGAGTATATCCCGTAAACCACCCAGGCATTCTCATTCCGGGGCAGGACGACGATAAAAAAGGGTTCAGCATCAGCAGCAAAGCGCCCGGCAGGCCGACGTGCGCCAGGCCAGATAAGGCGACCGGATTCATCTTTCGCTCTGTTACGGGCCAGCTACGGGTCAAAAGGCAGAGGGCTGGCGTATTTTTGGACACATTCAGATTCTTTAAATTTTCATGCACGGCACGGCGGGTCATCCGCCCTGGTTGCGCCAGCGGCAAATGCCGCAAAATATAAGGCGCTTGAGTTTGGGTGCGCCGGGCGCAGCCTTGTCAGGTGAGACATGGTATCTTTTTCTGGCTAACTTCTCCAGTTAGCAACGACTTAGGGCTTTGATGACCGGCCGCCGGCGGGACGTTATGGCGGCGGATCCTTGGCTGCCGGATTGCTGGCAGCTAAGAGATATTTCTTCAGCTCGCCGGCGCTCATGGGCTTGGCGTAATACCATCCCTGAACGTTGGCCTGCGGTATTCGCTGTTCAAGAAAGCGTTTCTGATGCTCTTTTTCTACGCCCTCAAAGATAACCTGATTGTGCATATTGCTAAGCAGCGTGATGATGTTATTGAGCAGGGCGGAATTAATTGAGTCCGTACCAATTGACTCCGTAATGGTGCGATCGACTTTTATTTTATCCACCGCCAGTTTTGATAACCAGTCGAGGTTGGAATAACCGGTGCCAAAGTCGTCAAGCGCAATCTGATAGCCTGCAGCGCGGAAGCGGGCAATTTTCTCTCCGAGGCTGGCAAGGTTTGCCGTCTGCCTCTCGGTTAACTCGAGGGCGATCAGCTGCGGCGGAATATTAAACTTGTTGCTGACGGTATCGAGATGGTCTTTAAAGGTTTTAGAGAACAGATCGGAGGAACTGACGTTAATACTCAGGTATATTTTGTGGTTATTTATAACGTCATGCAGCTCATTAATTGATTTTTTGACAACGTAGCTGCTGATTTGGTTAATCACCCCGCGCTTCTCCGCCAGGGGAATAAACACGTCCGGGGGAATAACGCCCAGCTCATTATCTTTCCAGCGTATTAGCGCTTCAACGCCCACCGTTTCTCCGCACTCCAGCGAGACGATCGGCTGATAGACGATGCTGAACCGATCGTTACGTAGCGCGTACTGGAGCCGGGTGAGGATCGAGCTTTTTTTACGGATGTAGAGGTTGATGCTGATCGAGAGCAGGACGCCAATCAGCGTCGAGAGTATGAGCGCGGCGGCCTTTATTGCCCAGGGTATATCTTTAATACCGTGCAGGGACATGCCGGAAACCACGCAAAGGTCGTACTCCCTGCTGCAGGCTCTGGATAAGGCGTATTTTTTATAATGCTCGCCGCCGTGCTCGGTGTCATACACCGCTGCGGTCTCGTTGCCGATAAAAAAGATATGCTGGCTGCGATCGTAGTTACCCACGATGGCGCTGACGCTTTTGTTTTCCGGGTCAGAGGTGAAGCGATTGAAGATGAACGGAGAAACGGTGATGGCGAGTTTGCCTTTGGCATAAATGCTGGCTTTGAACTCCTGATTTATCGCTTTATCGAGATACCACGTTCCGCCGCGATAGATAATATCGGCAGGCGCGTTGGTAATATTTTCTGCCGGCGAGAAGGTTCCCCACAGCGCCGAACAGCGCATGCTTTTGCCGTCGATATAGGCAATATCTTTCAGCAGCGATTTAGACCATAAAAGCGCCCGGATGCTGCTTAGATAATCTGCTGAGCAGGGCCGGTTTGGCGATATTCGATCCGCGTCAGCATAAACTTCATCGATTTGTTTTATGACTAAAATAGTTCTGGTTAATATGTTTTTAGAATATTGTTCGGTTTTATTTTTGTCGAAAGTATAAAGCGCCATTTTTGCGCAAAGATAGCCAATAAATAAACAAGAGACAGTGCACATAATGGCGATCTTTTTTTCTTTTATGCTCATTTTTTCACCGTGCGATGTTGTGCCAGGTTCCCTGAAATATGCGGCAGGCGCTATGAGTATAATTGCCAATAGCGGCGAAAGGTACCTCCCTTTTTATCAGGGGCATGCGGCGGGTATCGGGTTGTATAGGCCAGGTGACGAACGAGGTCCTGTGCCAGACAGGTTGGCGAGCAGGGAAGGCGCGAGGTTATGCCGAACGCACAAAGCGTGATGGGGGACTAAATCGGTGCGGATCGCATATCCACTGCCAATCCGCACGGCGTCGCGTACATAAGGCTACGGCAATATTAGAAAAGTGATTGTGGCATATGGGCGATGGCAAACTTCAGCACCTTTTCGCCATCGAAAGATGCATAAGGTAAGCTCTCGATAACGGCAATCTCCTGATGATGGTTCAGCGCGTGGGTGAATTCATTTATTTTATATTGAATGTGAGGCGCGACCAGAACGCAGTCATACGCGGGGGCCACGCTCGGGTAGTTCTCAATACCCACGGCGCTAATTAACAGATCCAGATCCTGCGCATCGGCTATTTTTTGCATTCTTTTCGCTAAAATACCGGCGGTTTCACCAAACAAGCAACATATCAGTAACTTTTTCACGGTTTAACCCTCTATGAAGTCCCGTGTTTACCTTATTACGCTGTTGGCGGTGAAAATGCGTTAGCCATCAATTTTTTGGCTAACGCTTACTCACTTTTCTGGATCCCGCAGATTGCGCCGCACGGAGGCTAAAAATGGCGCAGGTTGGCTCATTCAGGAAGCGACTTTCTTACGTGAAACCACGAAACGATCGTCGTTGCGGGTGAGTTTGGTTCCGTTTGTGCAATATTCCATAGCAAAGTTAAAAAACGCATCAGAGTCGAGCTCAAAATCAAGCTCGATCTTAATGGGTTCACCGGACTTCAGGAGCGCTTCTGCTTGTTCTAAACTGCTGGCTTTAATGATTCCCACAACTGCACCTCGTCTTAGCTTTGGTGGCGTCCGAGCCCTGTTATACACCCTTAAGCTTACAAACATACGACAATCGCCTTTTTTATTTGTCTTTTTTTTAGGCGATTATCGCCGGCAGGCGCAAGGTCAGAGGGCGGTTAAAAGGGCGGGGTCAGTCCAGCGGCAGCAGCCGATTATAGCGTCCGATATAGTCTTTAGGGGTGATTTCTAACTCGGCGCCGTCGTGATGAACGGCGACAAAGGTGCGCAGCACCAGTCCGCTTCTTTTCTCGGTAATTTCCCAGCCCTGCAGGTGATAGGCGTCGCGGGTTGAGCGAATACACAGATCCGAAAAAATCATCATCACCGAGAGCGCCGGCGAGCGATGGCTTTTCATCGTATGGGTCAAGCTGACATGCGCCGCATAGCGACTAAGAGTATGAATATTAACCGGAATCATGTGCGTTTTCAGTCCATTGAAAGATGATAGCGCAGATGATAATTCACATTAGCACATCTTACCAGTTACAAATCTTTAACCGCGCCGCTTAGCCCTCCGGGAGCGAACGCGCTCCGGCGGCCGGGAGGGGCCGCGGAGCGCGGTAAAGCGGGAAGGCGACGGCAGCTCGCCTGCGCTTATCGTGACGTTGTCACGCTTCGGTAGTCCATATTCTGCAAATCGTCGAGCAGCGTTGGGCCCTGTGGCTGCCAGCCGAGCTGCTGGCGGGTCAGGGCGGAAGTAGCGCGTAAATCCATATTGGCAAAGGCGGCAAACCAGCCGAAATGCGCAGCAGATTGTTCGGCGCTTAACGATTTAAGCGGAATGCCCAGCTTTTCAGCCACCACGTTGGCAATCAGCCTTGAGGGCACCGCTTCCTCGTCAACGGCATGATAGCGCCGACCTTTCTCACCTCGTTCCAGCACCCGCAGATACAGCCGGGCCACATCGTCAATATGCCCGGCTGACCAGCAGTTATTGCCCTCGCCGACGATCGCTGCGACCCCTTTTTCGGCGGCCTGCTGAATATAGTACGTCAGCAGCCCCTGGCGGACGGTGTCATGGACCTGCGGCAGGCGCACCACCCGCACGTCCACGCCGGCTTCCAGCAGCTGGTTGCCGGCGAGTTCTGAGGCCACGCGCGGGTTTGGGTGGGCGGGATTGAAGTTTAACTCACTCGCCGGCTCTCCGTCGTCGGCGTCGCCCATGGCGGTGCCTGAAGTGATAATCAGGGGGCAACGCCGGCCCGCCAGCGCGTTACCGATGGCGAGAATGACCCGACGGTCTTTTTCGCAGTTGGCGACAAAGCGGCTGAAATCATGATCGAAGGCGGTGTGGATCACCGCATCGGCGGCGCTCACTGCCGCCAGCAGCGTTTCGGGATTGTCCAGCGTGCCGGGCTGCACCTCAGCGCCGGCGGCCTTCAGGGCAGCGGCGCTGGCGTCAGAGCGCGCTAGGCCGATGACCTGATGTCCGGCGGCCTGCAGTTCCTTGAGAATACGCGAGCCGATAAAACCGGTCGCGCCGGTGAGAAAAATTCGCATGATCTACCTCCAGAATGAGTATCCAGGCTATGGTAGTCTTAACGCGATACTATAAAAGTAGAGACATTATCAGGGTATAAAAACTAACAGGCTAACGATGACCGACTCCTCAACCCATGCACTTGGTGAATTTTTGCGGGCGCGGCGCTTACGCCTCGACCCAACCGCGTTTGGCTTTCAGGCCGGCCGACGGCGCACGCCCGGGCTGCGGCGGGAAGAGGTCGCCCAGCTCGCCAGTATCAGCCCGACCTGGTATACCTGGCTGGAGCAGGGGCGCGGCGGCGCCCCGTCCCGGGAGGTGCTTAGCCGCATTGCCGGCGGGCTAAGGCTAACGACCCCGGAGCGCGACCATCTGTTTATCCTGGCGTTCGGGCATTTGCCGGAGTCCCGAGTAACCGTCAGCGACGATATCACTCCGCGCCTGCAGCGCGTGCTTGATGTCCTCCAGGTGCCGGCGATTATCAAAACGGCAACCTGGGACGTTATTGCGTGGAACCACGCTGCGGCCTGCATTCTGACCGACTACGGGCAGCTGCCGCTGGCCGAGCGTAACATTCTGCGCCGGCTGTTCACCAACCCCCAGGCCCGCGGCGCGCTGGAGGAGTGGCACGCCGTCGCCCGGCTTATCGTCAGCGCCTTTCGCGCCGACGTCACGCGGGTGGGTGCTTCTCCAGACACCGATCGGCTGATTGCCGAACTTTCCCACCAAAGCCCGGAGTTTGACGCCTACTGGCGGAGTAACGATGTCGCCGGGCACGGGGAAGGGTTTAAGCGCATGCACCACCCGCAGATAGGGATGATTGAGCTGGAATTCTCGACCTTTAGCGTCGAGGGGCGCGCGGATCTGAACATGATGGTTTTCAATCCGGCCAGCGAAGAGAGCCGGATTAAAATCGCCGCCCGGGTCAGGGAGCAGAAGCCGCAGGCGGAAACCCGATAGGCTCTTCGTTCAGCGGCGAGAATTCATACAGCACCAGCGCGTTGCTTTGCAGAGAATCAACGCGATGCCAGCCCGACTGCGGGCTCTCCTCGGCGACGCTCAGCGCCGGGCGCGCGTGGTGCATCAGCCAGCCGTAGTCTTCGTCATCCGGCCCGCTGCGGCTGCGAAACGCTTCAAACAGTGGAAACAGCGCCCCGTGATGCTGGTCAAACAGATGTTGTTTAATCCGCCAGCGCCCGGCCAGGCCAAGCAGCTGAATGCTGTAGGGCTGGCTGAAGCGCTGGGTAAAGGTCTCTTCGCTGGAGAGCCAGGGGTTGAACACGACCGTATTGCGCAGCAGCAGCTGATAGTGCCCGTTATGGCGCAGCAGCAGCAGGTTTTTATCCGTAACCAGCACTTCGCCGCGCAGGCGCCGCCACAGCCACAGAACCCAGTAAACCGGACGCGGCAGGCCGTGAAGGTAGTGCAGGGCCAGGCTGGAGGTGTCCAGCCTGCCGTTAGCGCGCGCCTCGCCCTGCAGGCCTGAATTGAGCCAGAATCCCGCCAGCCACACCCGATCGGCCAGCCCCAGCAGATTATCCATCAGCAGCGCGCCGCGAAAGAAGCGGCCGTTGGTGTCGCGGGTGTTGCCGGTAAGCGTATTCCACGACAGCAGCCACAGGGGAAGCGCGAGCTGGCGCTGGCGCAGGGCGGCCTGGATCTGCCGCAGCTTGTGCACCGGATAGCTCTCGCTGGAGGCTAGCCTGCTGCTATCCAGCTGCGCCAGATCCAGCAGCTCGTTGGCGTCGGCCTGGCAGGCGAGAAAATCGGCTTCGGCGAGGATCGGCGAAGCAAGAAAAGGATCGTCGCTCGTCGCCTCTTCGCTAAAGCGGTGCCAGACGCCCAGCTGCGGCTGCGGCAGTAAAGCCTGCAGCGTTTCACGCTGCTGCCGCCACGCGTGCAGGCGCGCCTCTTCGCTGGCCTGGGGCGACCAGTGCCAGACAAAGCGCCAGCTGGCGAGCGTGGCGGGGGAGAAATGGTTAGCAGCGAGGCGTAAGAAGCGCTGGAGCAGGTCGCAGCGGGTGGTCAGTCCGGTATGTAAAATCACTCCCCAGCCCATTTTTGCCAGCCAGCTGAAAATTCGCTGCAGATTATACCAGCAGGCGTAGCCCGCCATCTGCGGGTCGTCCCAGCCGGTGCCGAACAGCCGGCTGCTGAGAAAAGGATCGTTAATATCGATGGCGTAAATCGGCAGGCTGCCGTGCAGCTGCTCGAGCTCGCGGCGCACGTCTTCGCGCAGTAAATCGTCGAGTTCGCGAACGGTGACGACCATTCGGGTATGGCGCAGCGGCGCCGTGCGCTCGGGAAACTGGCGGATATCAATCTGGCGCGTCTGCTGGGGATTGAGCAGCAGCGGCGGGCTGTCCCAGCCTTTTATCTCCGGCTCGTTTAGCCGGGCGTAGAGCCGCTCGACGGCCACCGGCTGCCAGTCGTCGCCGGCCCCGGCGCGCGGGCGGGCTGTATCCGCCGTCGGCTGCGGGCGCTGCTGGCGATACTGCCGCGGCGTCAGGCCGTGCTGGCGTTTAAACAGATCGCTCATCATACGGGTGCTGGCAAAACCGTGCTCCTGAGCGACCTGCTGCACCGTTTTACGGGTGCTGATAAGCTGCTCGGCGGCTTTGTTCAGGCGCAGCGCGGTGATGTACTGCACAAAGCTCATGCCGACCTCTTTGTGAAACAGACGCGACAGCCAGGCTTCAGAGACAAACTCGGCGGCGGCGACCTCGTGCAGCGATAGCCGGTGCCGATAGCTGGCCTCTATGCGCGCGACGACCCGGGCAATTCGCCGGCTCCAGTTCTCCGTCCCGCGCCTCGTGCCGGCGGCGATCGGCTGCGTAAAGCGGGTGGCCAGCAGCAGAACGATTTCGCTCAGCCAGCGGTTGGCCTCAAGGCGATAGCGGGGCTGGTGGTTCACCAGCTCGATCACCAGCAGCTGGCGCATCAGGCGGCGCAGGCTATCGTCGGCGTCGCGGGTATCGAGGGAAGTTTGGTAGTCGAAGGTAAAAAAATCACCGTCGAGGCGCGTCAGCCAGCTGCCGGAGAGCGTCAGAACCATCACCGCGTTGGGCTCGCGGCTGCTCAGACGCCAGGGGCGGTTGCGGTTCACTATTTTCAGCCGATCGGCATCCAGCTGCTGATGCTCCTCGCCGTCATGCAGGCTGACGCAGCCCTGCAGCGTCCACAGCAGCGTCAGCGCGTCGCCCTCCGGCTGGCTGAGCTGACGAATATCGCGAACCGCGACGCTAAAGTCGCCTGAATGATGTTCCACCGTCGTCTCCTGGCAAGGACAAAAAACTGCGTGTTATTTTTTGTCATAACCGATTTATATGAAAAACACTTCTCAATATCCCGTCAATATAAAACAAAAAACGGCGTATTAAAGCCGGTCCGGCAGCATAAACTCGAAAGTGTCGCGCAAACACAACAACAGGAATAATAAAAATGACACATCCCCTTATTGAAGCACTACAGGTTAATGAAGCGCAGTTTATTGCCCTCCGTCGTCGCTTTCACCAGCAGCCGGAAATCGGTTTTGCAGAGCATAAAACCAGCGATGAGGTCGCCCGGCTGCTTGGCCAGTGGGGCTATGAGGTGCACCGCGGCCTGGCCGGGACCGGCGTGGTCGGTACGCTAAAAGTCGGCAACGGCGAGCGTCGCCTTGGCCTGCGGGCGGATATGGACGCGCTGCCGATGCAGGAGGCCAGCGGGAAAGCGTGGGCCAGCCAGGTCGACGGCCGCTTTCATGGCTGCGGACATGACGGGCATACCACCACCTTACTCTACGCCGCCGAGTATCTGGCGCGCACCCGTCGGTTCAACGGCACGCTGCACCTGATTTTCCAGCCGGCGGAGGAGCTGCTGTACGGCGGTCGGGTGATGGTTGAGGACGGGCTGTTCGATAAGTTTCCCTGCGACACCATTTTTGGCCTGCACAACATGCCGGGGCAGACGCTGGGGAAAATCGGCCTGCGCGACGGCGCGATGATGGCCTCTTCAGACACGCTGCATATCGAGGTAAGAGGCGTTGGCGGCCACGGCGCGGTGCCGGAGCATACCGTCGATGCAACCCTGGTGGCCTGCCACATCACGCTGGCGCTGCAGTCCATCGTGTCGCGCAACGTCACGCCGTTTGAGCCGGCGGTGGTGACCGTCGGCAGCATTCAGGCCGGGCATGCGCCGAATATTATCAACGACAAGGTGCTGATGAAGCTGACGGTACGCACGCTGAATGAAGAGGTGCGTGAAACCGTGCTGCAGCGGATCCACGATATTGCCGTCGCGCAGGCGGAAAGCTTTAACGCCACCGCCACGCTGACGCACGTCAACGGCAGCCCGGTGCTCAGAAACGATCCTGCCGCCAACGAAAGCGTGCGCAAGGTGGCGACGTCGCTGTTCGGCGCCGGGCTGGTCGGGGAGGTGAAGCCGTTTATGGGCAGCGAGGATTTCGCTTTTATGCTCGAGCACAATCCGCACGGCTGCTACTTCACCATCGGCGCCGGGGATGAAGCGGAGCGCTGCATGGTGCATAACCCCGGCTACGACTTCAACGACGAGATCCTTCTCCCGGGCGCGGCGCTGTGGTGCGGCCTGACGGAAGAGTATCTGCGTTAATCACCTGCGACGGGGGATCCTTATTATGAGTTCCGTATCTTTGAACGCAACGTCGTTCGTCGGTACCGATCGCCTGCTGGCGGGTATCGTTCTCAGCGTGCTGACGTTCTGGCTGTTTGCCCAGTCGGTGATTAACGTCGTTCCGGCGATGAAAAGCAGTCTCGACATTTCCCTCGAAACCCTGACCCTGGCGGTCAGCCTCAGCGCGCTGTTCAGCGGCTGTTTTGTGGTGGCCAGCGGCGGGCTGGCGGATAAATTTGGCCGGATGCGCATGACCCATCTGGGACTGGGGTTAAGTATTGTCGGCAGCGGACTGCTGGTGGTGGCCCAGGGCCCGGGGCTGTTTCTGGCGGGCCGCGTGCTGCAGGGGCTATCGGCGGCCTGCATCATGCCGGCCACCCTGGCGCTGATTAAAACCTGGTATGAAGGGAAGGCGCGCCAGCGGGCGGTGAGCTTCTGGGTGATTGGCTCCTGGGGCGGCAGCGGCCTGTGTTCATTCGTCGGCGGCGCGATTGCTACCGGTCTTGGCTGGCGCTGGATTTTCGTCTTTTCCATCGTCGTGGCGCTGGCGGCTCTGCTGCTGCTCCGCGGAACGCCGGAAAGCCGCAGCCAAAGCGCGCAGCGGCAGAAGCTGGATCTCAGCGGTCTGCTGACGCTGATTGTCTCGCTGGTGCTGCTGAATTTGTTTATCAGCAAAGGGCATAGCTGGGGCTGGGGCAGCGGGCTGTCGCTGGCGCTGCTGGCCGGTTCGCTGGTTTCGGGCGGCTATTTTATCCTCAGCGGACGGCGCAAGGGCGACGCGGCGCTGATCGATTTTGCGCTGTTTCGCAATCGCGCCTACGGGGCGGCGGTGCTGTCGAACTTTATGCTCAACGGCGCTATCGGCACCATGATGATTACCAGCATCTGGCTCCAGAAGGGCCACAATATGACCCCGCTGGAGACCGGGATGATGACGCTGGGCTATCTGCTCACCGTGCTGGTCATGATTCGCGTCGGGGAGAAGCTGCTGCAGCGCTACGGCGCGCGGCTGCCGATGATGAGCGGCCCCCTTTTCACCGCCGTTGGGATCCTGCTTATCTCCTGCACCTTTCTCGATAAATCGCTCTATATCGTGACCGTCTTTTTTAGCAACGTGCTGTTTGGCCTCGGGCTGGGCTGCTACGCGACGCCGTCGACGGACACCGCGGTGGTTAATGCGCCGGAGAACAAAGTCGGGGTGGCCTCCGGTATTTACAAAATGGGCAGCTCGCTGGGCGGCGCGATGGGTATAGCCGTGACAGCGTCACTTTTCGCGCTGTTCCTGCCCCTCGGCATGGCCAGCGCCGCGCAGTACGCGCTGTGGTTCAACGCGGCGCTGTGCCTGGGGTCGACGGCGGTCAGCGCCCTGATGCTGCCGAGAACGGTTCAGAGCTGATGCTTTTTGAGCAGCGCCCGCAGCTGGTGATAGGTGAGCCCTAGCAGATCCGCCGCCTGCTTCTGATTGTACTTTGCCTGCAGCAGGCTGGACTGCAGCAGGCTTTTTTCCTGATCCTGCTGAAAAGCGCGCAGATCCAGCGGCAGCGCGGGGCCGTCCGGGGTTTGCTCCGCGACGGCTGGCAGAGGCTGCTGCGGCTGAAAGGGATTGATAATAATGTTATCCAGCTCGCTGTCGCTGGTGCCGTGGCGATACACCGAGCGCTCCACCACGTTTTTCAGCTCGCGGATATTGCCCGGCCAGCGGTAGCCCAGCAGCGTTGCGGTCGCCCGCTCGCTAAAGCCCGGAAACAGCGGTAGCCCCAGCTCCCGGCACATCTGAATGGCGAACTGGTTTGCCAGCAGCATAATGTCGCTTTGCCTTTGGCGCAGCGGCGGCAGCTGCACCACGTCGAAGGCCAGGCGGTCGAGGAGATCGGCGCGAAAATGACCGTTTTCAACCATCTGCGGCAGATCGGCGTTGGTGGCGCACACCAGCCGCACGTTGACCTGCAGCGGCTGGCTGCCGCCCACGCGCTCCAGCTCCCCGTACTCAATCACCCGCAGCAGCTTTTCCTGTACCAGCATCGGGGCGGTTGCCAGCTCATCAAGAAAGAGGGTCCCGCCGTCGGCGCGTTCAAAGCGTCCCGGATGGCGCTTGCTGGCGCCGGTAAACGCCCCGGCTTCGTGGCCAAATAGCTCGGAATCCAGCAGGTTCTCATTCAGCGCGGCGCAGTTGAGGGAGATAAACGGCCCCTGCCAGCGGGATGAGAGAAAGTGCAGACGGTTCGCGATAAGCTCTTTACCCGTCCCGCGTTCGCCAATCACCAGCACCGGCTTATCCAGCGGCGCCAGCCGTGAGACCTGCTCCAGCACCTCAAGAAAGCTGTTGGCTTCGCCGAGCAGGTTGTCCTTGTATTCCGCCATGATGAAATTCGCCATTTAGTCGTGTGATTCACCAGGTTACTTTAGCAACCCGCTGCGCATATAACAACCATGCCTTTTAAAATCAACGAGATAAAAAACTGGCACGCTATTTGTATTAGTCTCTGCACAGGCCGTTGCCTGATAACAGAACTATGAGGATTGAAATTATGGGTATTTTTTCTCGTTTTGCCGACATCGTGAACGCCAACATTAACTCTCTGTTGGAGAAAGCGGAGGACCCGCAGAAGCTGGTTCGCCTGATGATCCAGGAGATGGAGGATACGCTGGTTGAAGTCCGCTCAACTTCGGCGCGCGCGCTGGCGGAAAAGAAACAGCTGAGCCGCCGCATTGAGCAGGCGCTCGCGCAGCAGGCCGAATGGCAGGAAAAAGCCGAGCTGGCGCTGCGCAAAGATAAAGACGATCTCGCCCGGGCAGCGCTGATGGAAAAACAGAAGCTGACCGACCTTATCGGCAGCCTGGAAAATGAGGCGCAGCTGGTTGATGAAACCCTGGCGCGGATGAAAAAAGAGATCGGCGAGCTGGAGAACAAGCTTAGCGAAACGCGCGCTCGTCAGCAGGCTCTGACCCTGCGTCACCAGGCGGCCAGCTCGTCCCGCGACGTGCGTCGTCAGCTGGACAGCGGTAAAATTGATGAAGCGATGGCGCGTTTTGAATCCTTCGAACGCCGCATCGATCAGATGGAAGCGGAAGCGGAAAGCCACGGCTTCGGCAAGCAAAAATCGCTGGACCAGCAGTTTGCCGACCTGAAGGCCGACGACGAAATCAGCGAGCAGCTGGCGGCGTTGAAAAGCAAAATGAATCAAAATAACTGATGACCTACGCAAAATCCTTCAGGCCGCGCAGCCAGTCACAAGACAAGACCAGGGCAGGCGATACCGCCGGCCTGAAGGATCAAGCGTCGCGGCGCCGTAGCGCGCCGCCGCTCACTCACTGTAAGGAGTACACATGAGTACGCTTTTTATTGCCATACCCCTGACGTTATTTGTGCTGTTCGTTTTGCCGGTGTGGCTTTGGCTGCACTACAACAATCGCTCTGCCAGCGGCAGCCTGTCGCAGAATGAACAGCAGCGCCTGCTGCAGCTGACCGATGACGCGAAGCGCATGCGCGAACGGATTCAGACGCTGGAAGACATTCTTGATGCCGAGCATCCAAACTGGAGGGACAAATAATGGCCGGACTCGATTTGAGTAAAAAACTGTGGCGAATTCCCCAGCGCGGCATGGTGAAGGGCGTTTGCGCCGGGATCGCGCACTACCTTGATGTGCCGGTTAAGCTGGTGCGTTTGATAACCGTCCTGGCGATGATTTTTGGTCTCTTTTTCTTTGTGGTGGTGGCATACATTATCCTGACGTTCGCCCTCGATCCGATACCGGAAAACGAGCTGAACGGCGAGAAAGTCCCGGCCAGCGGCGAGCTGCTCGCCGAGGCGGATCGCGAGCTGGCGGCCAGCGAGCGGCGCCTGCGGGAAATGGAGCGCTACGTCACCTCCGACACCTTTACCCTGCGCAGCCGCTTTCGTCAGCTGTAGCTTAACCTGAGGTTACCTATGAACATCAAATGGCAGCAGGCAGGACAAAAAGTAAAACCGGGTCTGAAAATCGCCGGCCGGCTGGTGCTGCTGACCGCGCTGCGCTATGGCCCGGCGGGCGTTGCCGGCTGGGCAATCAAGTCGGTTGCGCGTCGGCCGGTGAAAATGCTGCTGGCGGTTGCTCTCGAGCCGCTGCTCAGCCGCCTGGCAAACCGCTTAACCCGCAACATGAAGTAGCGGGCGGGGATCGTAGTGCCGCACTTTATAACTTCTCGGCTTATCCCCACCTAATGGCTTATGATTAAAGCACTTTCTTCAAAGCACTAGCCTGAAATATTACGGATAGCATGGGATGGCAATGAAGCGACTTAAAACTGAATTCAATGCGCTGGTCAACCGTGGCGTTGACCGGCACCTGCGTCTGGCCGTTACCGGCCTTAGCCGCAGCGGCAAGACCGCGTTTATCACCGCGCTGGTCAACCAGCTGCTGAATATCCACTCCGGCGCGCGCCTGCCGCTGCTCAGCGCGGTCAGGGAAGAGCGCCTGCTGGGCGTCAAGCGCGTCCCGCAGCGCGACTTCGGCATTCCGCGTTTTACCTATGATGAAGGGCTGGCTCAGCTCTACGGCTCGCCGCCGATGTGGCCGACGCCGACCCGCGGCGTCAGCGAGATCCGCCTGGCGCTGCGCTACCGCTCCGGCGAGTCGCTGCTGCGCCACTTCAAGGATACCTCCACGCTGTATCTGGAAATCGTCGACTACCCCGGCGAATGGCTGCTGGATTTACCCATGCTGGCGCAGGACTACCTCGGCTGGTCGCGGCAAATGACCGGGCTGCTGCAGGGCCAGCGCGCGGAGTGGTCGGCGCGCTGGCGCCAGCTGTGCGAAGGGTTGGATCCGCTGGCGCCGGCCGATGAAAACCGGCTGGCGGAGATTGCCGCCGCCTGGACCGACTATCTGCACGCCTGCAAGCGCGAAGGGCTGCACTTTATTCAGCCGGGGCGCTTCGTGCTGCCCGGCGATATGGCCGGCGCGCCGGCGCTGCAGTTCTTCCCATGGCCGGACGTGGACGCCGTCGGCGAAGCCCGGCTGGCTCAGGCGGACAAGCACACTAACGCCGGGATGCTGCGCGAGCGCTTCAGATATTACTGCGAGAAGGTGGTTAAGGGCTTCTACAAGGACCATTTTCTGCGCTTTGACCGCCAGATTGTGCTGGTGGACTGCCTGCAGCCGCTGAACAGCGGGCCGCAGGCCTTCAACGATATGCGCCTCGCGCTGACCCAGCTGATGCAAAGCTTTCACTACGGCCAGCGGACGCTGTTCCGCCGCCTGTTCTCCCCGGTGATTGATAAGCTGCTGTTTGCGGCGACCAAGGCCGATCACGTGACCGTCGATCAGCATGCCAACATGGTGTCGCTGCTGCAGCAGCTAATTCAGGACGCGTGGCAAAATGCGGCCTTCGAAGGGATTAGCATGGACTGCCTGGGGCTGGCGTCGATTCAGGCCACCCAGGGCGGGCTGATTGCGGTCAACGGCGAGAATATTCCCGCGCTGCGCGGCGATCGGCTGAGCGATGGCCAGCCGCTGACCATCTATCCCGGCGAAGTGCCTGCGCGCCTGCCGGGCCAGGCGTTCTGGCAGCAGCAGGGCTTTCAGTTTGAGAATTTCCGCCCGCGGGTGATGGATGTCGATAAGCCGCTGCCGCATATTCGCCTGGACGCGGCGCTTGAGTTTTTGATTGGAGATAAATTGCGATGAGCGAACCGTTAAAACCGCGTCTTGATTTCAACGGACCGCTGCAGGCGGAGCCTGGCGAGGCGCTAAAGTCTGCCCGCGCGTTTGCCGGCGCTGACGCAGAAAAGTTTGCCCCGGCGCGGGTTGACCTGCTGACAGAAGACGAAGAGGGCACCGCGGAAGCGGTGGTGGAATCGGTTCTGCGACCGAAGCGCAGCCTGTGGCGGCGGATGGTCAGCGCCGGGCTGGCGATATTTGGCGTCAGCGTGGTGGCGCAGGGCGTGCAGTGGACGATGACCGCATGGCAGACGCAGGACTGGATTGCGCTCGGCGGCTGCGCGGCCGGGGCGCTGATCGTTGGCGCGGGCGTCGGTTCCGTTGCCACCGAATGGCGGCGCCTGTGGCGGCTGCGCCAGCGCGCCCACGAGCGCGACGAGGCCCGCGATCTGATGCACAGCCATGCGGTAGGAAAAGGGCGGGCGTTTTGCGAAAAGCTTGCCCAGCAGGCGGGGCTCGATCAGGCGCACCCGGCTCTCCAGCGCTGGTATGCCGCGATCCACGAAACGCAAAGCGATCGTGAAGTTGTAAGCCTGTATGCACAGCTGGTTCAGCCGGTGCTGGATGCCCAGGCGCGGCGCGAAATCAGCCGCTCGGCGGCGGAATCGACGCTGATGATCGCCGTCAGCCCGCTGGCGCTGGTGGATATGGCGTTTATCGCCTGGCGTAATTTACGCCTGATTAACCGGATTGCCACGCTGTACGGCATCGAGCTGGGCTACTACAGCCGCCTGCGCCTGTTCCGTCTGGTGCTGCTGAATATCGCCTTCGCCGGCGCCAGCGAGCTGGTGCGGGAGGTTGGAATGGACTGGATGTCGCAGGATCTGGCGGCCAGGCTATCGGCCCGCGCGGCGCAAGGCATCGGTGCCGGGCTGCTCACCGCGCGGCTGGGGATCAAAGCGATGGAGCTGTGCCGCCCGCTGCCGTGGATCGCTGACGATAAGCCGCGGCTGGGGGATTTCCGCCGCGAGCTGATCGGCCAGCTGAAAGAGACGCTGCAAAAAAGCAAAGCCCGCCCGGAATAACCTTCTTAGCCGATCTGGCCGTCGCTCCCCGGCGGCCAGCGGCGCATTCTCGCTTTTCTTCGCTCGCCTTTACGCCACAGCGGCCATTTTTCCGCCATACTGTCAATATTTGTTGACAGCTATCTTCACGCCAGCAAATAACTGTCCTATTATTCATCCGTCATTGGCCTTTTTAGGGTGAAAACTCCTATGCGTCTTGAAGTCTTTTGTGAGGACCGTCTTGGTCTGACCCGTGAATTGCTCGATTTGCTGGTGCTGCGGGGGATCGATCTCCGCGGTATAGACATCGACCCTATTGGCCGAATCTATCTTAATTTTGCCGAGCTGGAGTTCGCTAACTTTAGCAGCCTGATGGCGGAAATCCGCCGTATCGCCGGCGTTACCGACGTGCGCACCGTGCCGTGGATGCCGTCTGAGCGCGAGCATCTTGCGCTGTCGGCGCTGCTGGTGGCGATGCCGGAACCGGTGCTCTCGCTGGACACCAAAGGGAAAGTCGAGCTGGCGAACCCGGCCAGCTGCCAGCTGTTTGCGCAAAGCCAGGAGCGGCTGCGCAATCACCCGGTGGCCCAGCTAATTACCGATTTTAACATCCAGCGCTGGCTGGAAAGCAGCCCGCTGGAGTCGCACAGCGAGCATGTGGTGATCGGCGGACAGAACTTTGTGCTGGAGATTACGCCGGTCTATCTCGAAGGCGAGCACGGCGAACGCGTGCTCACCGGGGCGGTGGCAATGCTACGTTCCACCGTGCGTATGGGGCGTCAGCTGCAGACCATGACCACCCAGGATACCAGCGCGTTCAGCCAAATTCTCGCCGTCGGCCCGAAAATGCGCCACGTGGTTGAGCAGGCCCGCAAGCTGGCGATGCTCAGCGCGCCGCTGCTGATCGTCGGCGATACCGGTACCGGGAAAGACCTTCTGGCGCACGCCTGCCACCTCGCCAGCCCGCGGGCGAGCAAGCCCTACCTGGCGCTGAACTGCGGTTCTATCCCGGAAGACGCGGTGGAAAGCGAGCTGTTTGGCGATGCCATTCAGGGCAAAAAAGGCTTCTTTGAGCAGGCTAACGGCGGCTCGGTGCTGCTGGATGAGATCGGCGAAATGTCGCCGCGCATGCAAACGAAGCTGCTGCGTTTCCTTAACGACGGCACCTTCCGCCGGGTGGGGGAAGACCACGAGGTTCACGTCGACGTGCGGGTGATCTGCGCCACCCAGAAAAACCTCGTGGAGATGGTGCAGAAGGGGCTGTTCCGCGAAGATCTTTACTACCGCCTCAACGTCCTGACCCTGCATTTGCCGCCGCTGCGCGACTGCCCGCAGGATATCATTCCGCTGACCGAGCTGTTCGTCGCCCGCTTTGCCGACGAGCAGGGGATCCCGCGGCCGAAGCTCTCCGCCGATCTCAGTACGGTGCTGACCCGCTATAGCTGGCCTGGCAACGTTCGCCAGTTGAAGAACGCGGTTTATCGTGCGCTGACGCAGCTTGAGGGCTACGAAGTGCGGCCTCAGGATATCCTGCTGCCGGATAGCGACGTCGCCTCGCTGCCGGTAGGCGAAGAGGCGATGGAAGGTTCGCTGGACGATATTACCCGTCGCTTTGAGCGTTCCGTTCTGACCCAGCTTTATCGTAGCTTCCCGAGCACCCGTAAACTGGCGAAGCGTCTGGGGGTTTCCCATACCGCGATTGCCAATAAGCTGCGCGAGTACGGCCTCAGCCAGAAGAAGGGTGAGGAATAGAGCAGCCTCGTTGGCCGGCAGCATCGACCGTCGGCCAACGTACTGCAAACTTATTTTCCAGGATTTGAGATGGTAATGTCGCCTGGCCCGCTGCTGTCGTGGCTGAAACTCCTGACCCTCTCCGCCGCGCTGTCGTTTGTGCTGTTCTGGCTGCACCTGCCCGCGGCGCTTCTGCTTGGCCCGATGATCGCCGGCATTACCTTCAGCCTGCGCGGCGCGACAATCAGCGTACCTCGACCCTTTTTTATCGCCGCTCAGGCCATTATTGGCTGCATGATCGCCCTAACCCTCACTCCCTCAATTTTTGGCGTGCTGCTCGGCCACTGGCCGCTGGTGCTGTTTATTCTGTTCGCTACGCTGGCCTTCAGCGCGCTGGCCGGGTGGCTGCTGGTGCGCTACAGCTCGCTGCCAGGGGCGACCGGCGCGTGGGGCAGCTCGCCGGGCGGCGCCTCGGCGATGGTGGTCATGGCGCAGGATTACGGCGCCGACGTGCGGCTGGTGGCCTTAATGCAGTATCTGCGGGTGCTGTTCGTCGCCGGCGCGGCGGCGCTGGTGGTGCGCTTTGCCCCTGGCGGCGAGGCGCAGGAGATGAACCAGCAGATCGTCTGGTTTCCCGCCATCAGCGGGCAGCTGCCTTTGACGCTGCTGCTGACCGCCGCCGCGGGCTGGCTAGGCCTGCGCATGCGCTTTCCTTCCGGCGTGATGCTGCTGCCGATGCTGGCGGGGGCGCTGGTGCAGGGAGAGGGCTGGCTGATGCTGGAGCTGCCGGAATGGCTGCTGGCGCTGGCTTATGCCGCCGTTGGCTGGAGCGTTGGGCTAAAATTTAATCGGGCGATTTTTCTGCTGGCGCTAAAGACCCTGCCGCAGATCCTCGCCTCCATAATCGGCCTGATTTTACTCTGTTCGCTGATGGCGTTTGGCCTGACGCAGGTGCTGCCGCTCGATTTTATGACCGCCTATCTGGCGACCAGCCCCGGTGGCCTGGATACGGTGGCGATTATTGCGGCGGGAACGCGGGCCGATATGTCGTTTATCATGGCGATGCAGACCCTGCGCCTGTTCACCATCCTGTTGACCGGCCCGGCGATTGCGCGGTTTATCTCCCGCTATGCGCCGCGAAAAGAAAAAAGCCCCCGATAAACGAGGGCTTAGAACATGCGGGCCGGGCGTGAAGCGCGGTCCGGGGCAGAGGCCTGATTACGCTTTCAGCGCCGCCAGGGCCGCATCGTAGTCCGGCTCTTCGGTGATTTCATTCACCAGCTGGCTGTAAACAACCTGGTCATTCTCATCAACAACGACCACTGCGCGAGCGGCCAGACCGGCCAGCGGGCCAGCAGCAATGGCAACGCCGTAATCAGCCAGGAACTGCGGCGCGCGCAGGGTGGACAGGGTGACGACGTTGTTCAGGCCTTCAGCGCCGCAGAAGCGGGACTGAGCGAACGGCAGATCGGCGGAGATGCACAGCACAACGGTGTTGTTCAGCTCGGATGCCAGTTGGTTAAATTTACGTACCGATGCCGCGCACACGCCGGTATCGATGCTTGGGAAAATATTCAGTACTTTACGTTTGCCGGCGAACTGGCTCAGCGCGACGTCGGAGAGATCTTTGGCGACCAGCGTAAACGGCTGCGCGGCTGCGCCTGCCTGCGGAATGGTGCCCTGAACGGCAACGGGGTTGCCCTGGAAATGCACGGTTTGTGACATGTTTATCTTCCTGTTTACATATAGTTAACGTCACGGGTAGTGTATGACATCCGTTATCAGCACGGCAAATCCTATTTAACGTTTCCCCTGGAGGAACCTGGGAATGCGAAACCTGCGAGTGTACGAAGAAGCCTGGCCGCTACATACCCCGTTTGTGATTGCCCGCGGCAGCCGCAGCGAGGCGAAGGTAGTGGTAGTAGAGGTAGAAGAGAATGGCGTTAAGGGCGTCGGGGAGTGCACGCCGTACCCTCGCTATGGGGAGAGCATTGCCTCGGTTATGGCGCAAATTCTGACGATCGGCGAGCAGCTGGAAAGCGGCGCGACCCGCGAACAGCTTCAGCATCTGCTGCCGGCGGGGGCGGCGCGCAACGCCGTCGACTGCGCATTGTGGGATCTGCAGGCGCGTAGCGTGGGCAAAAGCATTCCGCAGCTGCTGGGGGTTGCGTTGCCGAACCGGGTGGTGACGGCGCAAACGGTGGTGATCGGCACCCCGGAGCAGATGGCGGCCAGCGCCGCGGCGCTGTGGGAAAAGGGCGCGCGCCTGCTGAAGGTCAAGCTGGACGATCGCCTTATCAGCGAACGGCTGATCGCCATTCGCAGCGCGGTGCCGGAGGCCACGCTGATTGTTGATGCCAATGAATCCTGGCACAGCGATGGCCTGGCGGCGCGCTGCCAGCTGCTGGCCGATATCGGGGTGGCGATGCTCGAGCAGCCGCTGCCGGCGGACGCCGATGAGGCGCTGGAGAATTTTATTCATCCGCTGCCCGTCTGTGCCGACGAGAGCTGCCACACCCGCGACAGCCTGCCGCGGCTGCGCGGGCGCTATGAGATGGTGAACATCAAGCTCGATAAAACCGGTGGCCTGACCGAAGCGCTGTTCCTCGCGCAGGAGGCGGAGCAGCAGGGCTTTGAGCGCATGCTTGGCTGCATGCTCTGCACCTCGCGGGCGATTTCAGCGGCGCTGCCGCTGGCTCCGCTGGCGCGTTTCGCCGATCTCGATGGCCCGACCTGGCTGGCGGTTGACGTGGAGCCGGCGCTGCATTTCAGCACCGGCGTTCTTCATCTTTGAGAGTGCCAGCGTAGCAGGTCGATCATCGCCGGCAGGTAGGTTTCCGTGGCCTCGTCGGCGGATATCGGTGGGAATTCTGCGGTAATGCACGGCAGGCCGATATCGGCACACCAGCTGCCGAAAGAGCCGGGCGTTTCGTACCCGACGCTGCCGACCAGCGGTAGGGAGAACGTGTCGGCCAGCCACAGCCCGAGCTCGCTGTGGCCAGGATCCTCAATGCAGGCCAGCGGATCGTGAAACGAGACCACCCACGCCGGGTGGATCTGGTGGATCAGCTGACACAGAGCCTGGGTTTCCGGCTCCGAGCCGGGCTTTTCCCCGGTCAGCAGCACGACGTCGCGCTGCTCGGCCGCGCTGTTCCAGCGATAGACCGTTTCCCCTTCTTTCCAGTTTGCCGCGGGAAAATTACGATTGAGATCGATACCGCGCGCGTTGGCGCGCAGCCCGAGCTGGCAGCCGTCGGGGTTGACCGCCAGCACGACGTGATGGCGACGCAGTTCGGGCTTCAGGGTTCGAAGCGCGCAGGAGAGGGTGACCACCGACGAGTTTTCATCGCCGTGAGTGCCGGCAAGGATCAGGCCGCTGCGGCTATCGGCCAGCGGCGCGGGGAACCACAGCAGCGGCGCGCCAAGATGTGACTGGCCGTAGCGCTGGGTGCCGGGCGGAAAGGCGCCGCGCTGGGTACGGGGACGAGAAACGGGCATAGGGCATCCTGTTAGCAGGTTATTTTCAGCAGTGTTGTGTAAAACCGTCCCGGAATCAAATAGTTTCCCTGGACGATGAAATCAGAATACGCGTCAATTTTCTATCACAAGCCGTTTGCAATTTCAGGTGATGAAACAAATAATCACTCTTCTGCCAGCTCTGGTTTTTTTATTTTAAAGGGGATCTTATGAAGTATCCTGTCACATTGACATGCGGCGCGCTGTGGTTAGCCAGCGTTTCATCTCTGGCCTGGGCGGCGGATGTCCCTCCGGGTACCGTCTTAGCCGAGAAACAGGTACTGGTACGGCACATTAAAGATGAGCCGGCCTCATTAGATCCCGCCAAAGCCGTGGGCTTGCCGGAAATTCAGGTGATCCGCGATCTTTTTGAAGGTTTAGTCAACCAGGACGCCAAGGGCAACCTTATTCCCGGCGTTGCGACCCGCTGGCAGAGCAACGATAACCGTACCTGGACCTTTACCCTGCGCGATAACGCCCGCTGGTCGGACGGTACCCCGGTTACGGCGCAGGACTTCGTCTACAGCTGGCAGCGCCAGGTTGACCCGAAAACGACGTCACCCTTTGCCTGGTTCGCCGCGCTGGCGGGCATCACGAATGCGCAAAATATTATCGACGGTAAGGCCGCGGTCGATACGCTGGGGGTTACCGCCGTAGATGCGCGCACGCTGCGGGTGCAGCTGGATAAGCCGCTGCCGTGGTTCAGTAATCTGACGGCCAGCTTCGCGTTTTATCCGGTGCAGAAAGCGAACGTCGAGAGCGGCGCTAACTGGACGCGTCCGGGCAGCCTTATCGGCAACGGGGCCTACGTGTTAAAAGACCGGGTGGTCAACGAAAAGCTGGTTGTCGTGCCTAATAGCCACTATTGGGATAATGGCAAAACGGTTATCCAGCAGGTGACCTTTGTGCCTATTAACCAGGAGTCGTCGGCGACCAAGCGCTACCTGGCCGGGGATATCGATATCACTGAGTCCTTCCCGAAAAACCTGTACCAAAAATTGCTGAAAGATATTCCGGGACAGGTGTACACCCCGCCGCAGCTGGGAACCTACTACTACGCCTTTAACACGCAGAAGGGACCGACCGCCGACGAGCGCGTGCGCCTGGCGCTGAGCCTGACCATCGACCGCCGCCTGATGGCGGAAAAAGTGCTGGGAACCGGCGAAAAGCCGGCCTGGCACTTCACCCCGGACGTGACGGCAGGGTTTACGCCGCAGCCTTCGCAGGCGGAGAGCATGAGCCAGGCCGAGCTGAACGCCCAGGCCAAGGCGCTGCTGCAGGCGGCGGGCTATGGCCCTGGCCGTCCGCTGCAGTTGACGCTGCTGTATAACACTTCGGAAAACCACCAGAAGATTGCCATCGCGGTGGCGTCAATGTGGAAGAAAAACCTCGGCGTCGACGTCAAGCTACAGAATCAGGAGTGGAAAACGTATATCGATAGCCGAAACACCGGTAATTTCGACGTGATTCGCGCCTCGTGGGTGGGGGATTACAACGAGCCTTCCACCTTCCTGTCGCTGCTGACCTCGACCCATAGCGGTAATATCTCCCGCTTTAACGATCCGACCTACGACAAGATCTTAGCCCAGGCGGCGCAGGAGACGTCGGATAAGGCGCGCAACGATGATTACAACGCAGCGGAAAAGATAATCATGGCCAAAGCGCCCATTGCGCCAATTTATCAGTACACCAACGGACGTTTGATTAAGCCGTGGCTGAAGGGCTATCCGATTACCAACCCGGAAGATGTTGCCTATAGCCGGACAATGTATATCGTCAAGCACCCGTAGTTCGTTATCCCATCGTGATTCGGTAATGGCGCGGTTCTCCACGCCATTACCGCCTGCCAGCGGCCTTCGCCCGCTTTGACGTGTCGGTTCAACCTATTGCTGCTGCAGCACTTCGGCAAATTTCGCCAGCCACTGCGGGTGCGCGGGCCAGGCGGGAGCGGTGACCAGGTTGCCGTCAACGTGCGCCTGATCGATACCGATGTCGGCATAGTGTCCGCCGCTGAGCCGAACTTCCGGAGCACAGGCCGGATAGGCGCTGCAGGTACGTCCTTTTAGCACGCCGGCCGCGGCCAGCAGCTGCGGGCCGTGGCAAACGGCGGCAATCGGCTTGCCCGCGCGGTCAAACGCCTGCACCAGCTTGAGCACCTCCTCATTCAGGCGCAGATATTCAGGCGCTCGTCCGCCGGGGATCAGCAGCGCGTCGTAATCTTGTTCTTTCGCTGCGGAAAAGTCGGCGTTAAGAACAAAGCGGTGGCCGGGTTTTTCGCTATAGGTCTGGGCACCGTCAAAATCGTGGATCGCCGTCATGATGTAGTCACCTTTGGTTTTATCGGGGCACACCGCGTCAACCTGATGACCAATCATCTGCAATGCCTGAAACGGCACCATCGTTTCATAATCTTCGGCGTAGTCGCCCACCAGCATCAGAATCTTCTTGCTCACCATCATCACTCCTGTACGCATAAAGGTGTCTAAGATATAGCCTGGTGGAAGAGGGAATGCGAACCGTCAATCTCCGTCCTGGGAGCTTCATTCCATCCGGCGACGGCTGATTTCTGACCTGTTGCTTGCGGATGCGACATTTCGTCATTTATTCGCCATGCAATTGTAACGAAAACGATTGCTTACTGGTTTTATATGGTTCTTAATGTTACCCATAACATTGAGTGATAGATAAAAGGGACGTTGTGAACGTTGCTGAAACTGGTGCCACCCTGTTATGGCTTGTCGGTGTTATCGTGGTTATTTTTGCCATCGATATTAAATTTAAGCGTAAGTATCGGCGTAAGCGGAAGAAGAAGTAGGTATGTCGGCCGTCTCCTCGGCCAGCGCGTCAGCGCCTCCGGGTGACGGCTCGGGGAGAGGTTACGGCAGCGGAAGAGAGAGTCGGGCACCCGCGGCGGTAAAGCGCTTCTGCAAAGGAGAGGGTTCTGCAAAGAAGAGGGCGGCGCTACGGAAAAACGATAATCGCTGACGTGCGGTATGTAGGATCAGCGACAGGGAGTCCGGAGATTTGACGATGACCCGAAGAGCAATCAGAACTCGTCGGGGTTATTGGATACAGCGATTCCAACTTTTGCCAGACTCAATACGAACAGACTAAGCACGGCAAGCGTTGTTACAACAATCATAAGTGTGGTCACAGCAGTCTCGATAGTTTAATACAGACGGTAATCAGACTGCGTACCTGAGCAATAGTTCCGCAAATAAACAGAACCCGTTCGGGATGCGATGGCCTGACGTGATGCAATAATATATTTCTCGCTTCCCCAAGCCTGGGTACAGCTCAGTAATTCTGGCTATTTAAGCTATTTCAAATAGATACCGTTAAGAACGGTCCCTGCGCTCGCCCGGCTGCGTAGGTTAAAGGGACTCAACGCGTGCTCGTCCCCCTAACGTTGTTGCCGCTAGCGTCTTTTCTTGAAGGTAAACTTTTGTTTCTTGCGATCTCTTATATACGAAATAAGAGAAAAAACAGCGACCAGGAGCAGTGCGACCGCCAGTGCTAAAAAGAGTAAATTCGCCATACGCATTTATTCCCCGAGAAATTTATGGATATTCTTGCTTTTATGCGAAGAAATTTACTCTCGCCTTAAGAAAAATCCTAATGAAATATTTTTCATAGTTATCAAAAAAGCTTTTTTAATGATGTTTGTGAATGGATTCTGGGTTTTCATATCGATGGGTACGCGGCGGTGTAGCATAATATTTCAATTAATCGCCGCTATTTTGCTTAAAGATGCTGGGGGTAATTTGGGCCGTTCGCGCCAAAAGAGAGCATTATCCGTGCCGTTTTCATGAACTAACTGACTGAAACAATTTAGAAACATTGGTGCCCCTCGGATGAAAAGCGCAGCGGAGGGAAAAAGGGCCGCAGGCGGTAACGCCTGCGCTACCTGCCGGCCGTTGCCTGAATCTTTTGCGGCAAACCAGCCTATAAAAAATGGCTATGGACACGACGGGAGTCATTCCTCAGCCGCGATGCTCAGGATAGTCTGCAGTGGGTTTCGTTTTATTAAGGTTGTGAATATAAAATTACGTAATATTCAGGGGGGCAGTTGGTGTCTGGTGTTGATGGTGCAGCTTGTTTCCCTGGCCGCGGATAAATTTAAGTCTGGTGAACAGGAGACCATATTTAAACGGCCGGCGGGCAGCGCCGGTGGCCGGGGAAAATATTTGCAGGGCAAATTGCTATCCAGGGAACCGTATTGGGTAATGCTAACGCCGGCCCCTGAAAAAACGCTGTTGATATCAACGCGGCGGCCTGGCTTATTCGTCTGCGGTCATCCACATATCCGCTTCTTCAAACATCTCCTGAACGGCGCGGCTGATCTGCTCCTTTTCATGCTTGCTGGCATCCGTATTGATTGCGGGCAGCGTCATCATCGGCTTAACGCGAACGTCGGCCTCAGGAAAAATGCGGTGAATACGTTTGGTGAGTTCAGCCATAATGGTCTCTCTGGCCCCGGCTAACCCTTCAAAATTTCTTTTGTCATAAACCAGTTCTACAAACATGCTTTGGCTCCTGTAACGGTAGGCAGTAGTTATACTGTTTTTTTGTACAGTGTCAAGGCGAGAGGAAGAACAGCGTGCGTTTTCCGCCTCGCCAGCCGGCCAGCACAGGGCATGTACGTAATAAGCGGTGGTCGGGTATTCAGCGACTGAACGACCGTTAGTCGACGTTGTTAAAATAGTCTCGCGCAGCCGCCTCGACGTTCTTCGCGTCAATGCCCGTTTTTTCAGTAATCAGCTCGATGAACTGCCTGAACTTGTCGGTCATTACGTTGCCGCCATCCCAGTGGGCAACGTAGAAACGGCACTGATAGCGATAAAAGTGGAGGGTGGTATCTCCTAACGTGTAGTACATAAGAATCTCCCGTTCAGTATGTCGGACGAATCGCCATAGTTTGGGGTTATGGTACCTCACCATAACGCGCTGCTTGCAGCATCTATCCTGCTACGAATCGCGTGAGATTGCCAGAGACGCGTTATTTTTAGCGCCGCCGGGCGCGGCGAGCCGCAGCATCCGTCTAAATATTGCCGAACTTCAAGGCCTTCGCGATAACGGAGCATAAGCGGCTTGATTAACCCGGATGATTTATCAATACTGTATATAAACACAGTAATTATTCCAGGTGAGTTTATGTTGACGTTCTACAAGCCGGTTGAGCTGTCGCCACGGTTTTTGGTGCCGCTGTTTCGCGATCTTGTTCCCTGCGGATTTCCCAGCCCGGCCCAGGACTATGTCGAAGATACCCTTGATTTGAATAAGCTGGCCATCAGGCACCCAAACGCGACCTACTTTGTCAGGGTGAGCGGTGATTCAATGACGGGGGCCGGGATTGATGATGGCGACCTGCTGGTGGTCGATCGCTCGCTGACCGCGGAACATGGCGATATTGTGATTGCTGCCGTAGCCGGCGAGTTTACCGTCAAAGAGCTGCAAACCCGGCCTGTCCTTCAGCTCATACCGCGTAACCTCAGCTATTCCCCCGTGGTCTGCCAGCCGGGAGAGGAGCTACAAATATTCGGCGTGGTCACCTTCAGCTTAAAATCACACCGACATGTTCGCGCTTGTTGATGTCAACAGCTTCTACGCCTCCTGCGAAACCGTTTTCCGGCCAGACCTGCAGGGAAAAGCGGTGGTGGTGGTGTCAAATAATGATGGCTGTATTATTTCACGCTCGGTGCAGGCAAAGGCGCTGGGTATCCCCATGGCGGCGCCTTATTTCAAAATTAAAGACGATCTGCAGCGTTTGCAGGTGGCGGTTTTTAGCTCGAACTACGCGCTTTATGCCGATCTCAGCCACCGGGTGATGATGACGCTAACGGAGATGGCGCCGGCGATTGAAATCTACTCCATCGATGAGGCCTTCGTTAATTTAGCCGGTATCTCCAGCTATATGCCGCTTGAGACCTTCGGCCAGCAAATGCGCGCTCGGGTCCTGAAGCATACCGGACTCACGGTTGGGGTTGGCATCGCGCCGACTAAAACGCTCGCTAAACTGGCGAATTTCGCGGCTAAAACGTGGAGCAAAACCGGCGGCGTGGTCGAATTATCGAATCGCGATCGCCAGCGTAAGCTGCTCGCTCTGGTGCCGGTGCATGAAGTTTGGGGCGTGGGCCGTCGGATCGCAAAAAAGCTGGAGCTGATGGGCATCGAAAACGCGCTGCAGCTTGCCGACAGTTCTACCTGGGTGATGCGTAAACACTTTAACGTCGTGCTGGAGCGTACGGTGCGTGAGCTGCGGGGGGAATCCTGCCTGCTGACGGATGAGTTTGCGCCGACCAAACAGCAGATTATCTGTAGCCGTTCGTTTGGCCACCGTATTACCCAATATAGCGATATGCATCAGGCGGTTTGCGCCTATGCTGAACGCGCGGCGGAAAAGCTCAGGATAGAGAAGCAGTACTGCCGCGCGATTAGCGTCTTTATGCGGACCAGCCCGCACGCCGAAAATGAAGCCTTCTACGCTCCCCAGGCCAGCGGTCGGCTGACAACGCCCTCCGACGATACCCGGGACATTATTCGCGTCGCTATCCACGCGCTGGACAGAGTGTGGAAGGACGGCTTTCGCTATATGAAAGCCGGTATCATGCTGGGTGATTTCTTTAGCCAGGGCGTGGCGCAGCTCAACCTGTTCGATGAATATCAGCCGCAGGCGAACAGCGCCGCGCTGATGCAGGTGGTGGATAGCCTGAATCGCTCGGGGCGCGGCAGCGTGTGGTTTGCCGGGCAGGGCATTCAAAAAAGCTGGGCGATGAAGCGTGAGATGCTATCGCCCGGCTATACGACCCGCTACGCCGATTTGCCTGTCGTCAAATAGGCCGCCCGGGCATTCACTTCGCTACCAACGAGCTGCTGCTGCAGCGCGCTGAGCAGCCCGGCAATATTTTCCGCAGATGACACGGCGCCGTAAATATAGAAGTCCGGGCGCATTAATACGGCGTTAACCTGATGACGGCACATAAACTCCCGGTATTTACCGGAGACATCCTCCCAGTACCCGGGAGAATTTGCGCTATCGGCAATCACTATCACCTCGCCGCCGATCTGCGCCATCGCGCGGCGGGCGAAATCGAGCAGGGTGCGCGTTGCCACGGCTTCGCTGAGAATCAAATGAAACCCTCGCCCCATCGCATCATCGAAGTGCTGAGTCTGGCCTCCGCGCCGCAGCGAGCCGTGGACAAAAAGCTCGCCGCTGAGTAAAGAAGAGGAGTGTGGCTGCAGGTAAATCAGCCCTCCTTTTAGCCCCGGGAAAGGCGGGAGAGGAGGAACATCCCCGCGAAGATAGGCCCTGTCGCGGGTCTCTGCCTGCTCCGCGTCTGAAACGCAGACTACGCGCCCCATCGCGATAGAGGCCTCGATCACCGCCTGGATCTGCGGCCTGCGCTCGATCGTATAATCATCCAGCAGCTCATCGGAACTGGCACCCCGCAGTACGCGATCGAGGCGCCAGCTTAAATTCCAGACGTCGCGCAGGCCGGAGCACATACCCTGGCCCATAAACGGCGGCATCAGGTGGGCGGCGTCGCCGGCCAGCAGGACCCGGCCCTGCCGCCACGTGTCGGCAATACGTGAACGGAACTGATACACCGCGTGGCGCACCAGATCCACGTTCTCCGGCGTGGCCCACGGCTGCAGCAGCTGCCAGACCTTGTCCGTTGACTGCAGCTCGTGCAGCGCCTCGTGCGGCAGGCGCATAAACTCCCAGCGGCGGCAGCCGGGGCCTCCCGGCACCATGGTCGTCGGCCGCTGCGGATTGCACCACTGGGCAGCTTCCGGGACGTCGAGCGTCACGCCCGGGCGCGGCTTGACGTCAACCACCAGCCAGTCTTCGGCAAAACCTAAATCAAGCCATTCAATGCCGCAGGCCTGACGGATGGTGCTGTTCGCCCCATCGGCGCCGATAATATAGCGGGCCTGCACTCGCTGGCATGCCGCGTCCGGGTTATCGCGATCCGCGGTGCGTACCATCAGCAGCTCGCCGGATTCGGGATGCTGCTTTAACTGCTTCACTTCCCAGCCATGCTGCACGTGCACGTTGCCTAACGTCTTCACGTGCTTATCAAAAATGGCCTCCAGCTCCGGCTGATTGAAAAAATAGCCAAAGGGCCCGTCGCTGATCGATTCTGACGCCCAGTCAACTTCCACTAACATTTCCCAGCGGGCGTTGAACCACTGATAAAGAGAAGAGGGATGGGAAATGGCCGCCACGTCCTCTTCAAGACTCAGCATGCGCAGCATTCGACGGATCTCGTGATCGTGGAAAACGGCGCGCGGCAGAGGGTAGAGCGTCTCCCAGCGTTCAAAAACCGCCACCTGATAACCCTGCCGTCCCATAATGAGCGATAACAGTTGACCGACCGGCCCGTAGCCGACGATCGCAATATCGTACATAGTGTTATTCATAACGTTTGCCTGTATTCGTGACGGGAGCCGCCTGATGGCGGATTTACGCTTCGCTGTTATGGATAAAGTCGGGCGGGACATCAGGGCCCCATAGGTAGAGCGAGTTCTCCGGCGGAAAATCGCCCGCCGGCCAGCTGGCGTTGGCGCTGATAAAATCAATATCCGCCGAGTACTCAAAAAACGATCCCCACGGATCGCGGACGTAGTGGAAATAGTTTGAGCCGAGGCAGTGCCGACCTGTTCCCCAGCCGGCCTTATAGCCGGCGGCGGCCATCTGGGATGCGCCGTTGCCGACATCATCAATGCTGTCAACTTCCCAGGCCGCATGATGAAAGCCTTTGCTCGAGCTTTTGGCGAACGCCACCAGATGGTGATCGCAGCCGTGGCGGGCGTGCATAAAGGCGATAATATCCTGCGAAAAATCAGACAAATTCAGCCCCAGCGCCTGCTGATAAAAGCGAATAGCGCGCGGCACGTCCGGTGAGAAAAGCAGCACGTGGGACAGCCGGTGCGGCCTGATTTTTTTGACCGCATCGCGGGTGACCGTGCCGCGCGTATCGGCTGACTTCGACTGGAAAGGCACCACCCGGCGGGTATCCGGGATCGTCTTTTTGCCGGGCCTGACGTTCAACAGGTTGCCGTCGGGATCGCTGAACCAGAAGCCGGTATCGTCAACAAACTCGGGTTCGCCGCCGCTCGCGCGCACCTGGCGGATCAGGGCGTCATAATCCTGCTCGAAGCATAAGAAGCTGATGTAGGCCAGCGACTTGCGTTCGGCCGGTAAAATTTTGGCCCAGGTATGCCCGTCGGCGGCGGCCAGCTGCAGGCCCTCCGCCGTGCTGCGGGTCGTCAGGCCAAAATGGTTATAAAAAAACGCGGCTTCCTCTAATGAAGGGACAAACAGCGCAAAGTGATCGATGGAGTGAACACCACGTAGTTCCGTCATCATTCCTCCCGGTTATGTAGGGTACGTCGGGTAACGTTAGGTTATTTTTCTAAAACCACGGGATTGCGCAGCGTGCCGACCTGCTCCACGCTCACCTCGACAACATCGCCCGCCTGCAGATAGCGCTTTGGATTCATCCCGAAACCGACGCCTGCCGGCGTGCCGGTAACAATCACATCCCCAGCCTCGAGGGTGATGGCCTGGCTCAGCGTGGCGATAAGCGTCGCGACGTCAAACAGCATGTCGCTGGTGTTGGCCGACTGTACTACCCGGCCGTTTACCCGCGTTTCCAGCAGCAGACCGCGGGCGCCGGGAGGGAGTTCATCGGCGGTGACTAAATCGGGGCCGAAGGCGCCGGTATCGTCAAAGTTTTTGCCGACCGTCCACTGCGGAGTCAGAAACTGATACTCCCGCACGGAAGCGTCGTTAAACAGCGCGTAGCCGGCGACGCACTCCAGCGCGTGCTGAGGGCTGATATAACGCCCACCGCTTTTGAGGATCACCGCCAGTTCGCCCTCATAATCGAGGGTGTCGGAAAGCCGGGGCAGGACGATAGGCTGGTTATGCGCCAGCAGGCTGCTGTTAAAGCGCGGGAAGACCGTCGGGTAATCCGGCTGAGCGTAGGGCGATTCGCTGGTGTGGTCTGCGTAGTTCAGGCCCACGCAGATAATTTTCCCCGGGCGGGTCAGTACCGGCAGGTAGCTATCTTCCTCCGGCACGACGGTTTCGCCCTGCGCCTCTTTGCCGTACTTGCTCAGGTCTACGCCGCGGCCGAGCAGGGATTCCAGCGGTTCTTCACCCAAGATTTTGACGCCTTCCGCGGTGCGCACGCCGAGAGTCGCCCGCTGCCGATGAGTAAAATACACGTAACGCATAGGTCATTTCCTGTAGTGGTTGTGAGTAGTTAGTTGCAGGCTAATGGCAATAAAATATATGATCAATAAAAAATATATATTTTTAAGGATTAAGTTCTATTGTGTGATCTGTATATAATTTTGCCATTCAGCGCGGCCTGCGGGCTGCCGTATCCCTATAGCGAGTCGATGAGATGAATGAAAAACGTACGATGGCGTCACGGCTGGAAGAGCGGGTGCGGCGGGATATCATCAACGGCAAGCTGAAGCCCGGGAGCAAAATGCGCCTGAAGGCGCTATCCGAGCACTATGACGCCGGGGTTATTCCGCTGCGTGAAGCGCTGTCGCGCCTGGCGACCACCGGGTTTGTTGCGGCTGTCGATCAGAAAGGTTTTAGCGTGCGCCGCGTTTCGGCCCCGGAGCTGCGCGATATCACCCTGACTCGCCTGCACATTGAGTGTAAAGCCCTGGAACTCTCGATCCTTAATGCCGACATCGACTGGGAAAGCCGGCTGATTGCCGCCCATCATCGTATGGAACGCCACGACATGCGCGATCCGCAAAGCCAGCAGCTGGACCCGGCGTGGGAAGAGGCGCACGAGGCATTTCACTCGGCGCTGCTCGCCAACTGCGGCTCGCCGTGGCTGCTGCACTTTGTCGATACCCTCTGCGATCAGACGCTGCGCTACCGCGCGCTGGCGGTGGAGTCGCCGGTCAGCCAGGGGCGCGACGTGGCGCTGGAGCATCGCCAGCTGCTGCAGGCCGCGCTGGATCGCAATATCGCGCTGGCGACGTCGCTGCTTACCGCGCATTATTTGAAAACGATGGAGATCGTGCTGGAAAACGAAGCCCTGGGCTGAAGCCGGGGGAAGGGCATGACCTGCGTAGCCGCAGGCCATGTTTATACGAGGATTACCTCAGCGCGGCCAGCTCGTCGGCGGTGAGCGCTAACGTCTGCAGCGTGCCGGTTTCTGCGGAGAGAACGGCGGCCTCCAGCACGGCCATCACGGCGAGCGCCTGCAGCGGCTGCACCGGGTTTTCAATCTTGCCGGTGAGCGCATCGCGCACGCTGATGTAGTACTGACGCTGATCGCCCTGCGGCGCACCCACTTCCTGAACCTGCGATTGCGCGTCGAAAATGCTCAGGCTATCGTCATCCTGGCCCCAGCCTGCGCTGCCGGGAATGACGCCCGCCAGCAGCTGGCTCTCCTGCTGGTCGGCTTTCTGTTTGACCGCGCTGCCCTGGTCACCGTGAACGGTAAAGCGCGCGCTGCCGCCTGCGACCAGCATGCTGCAGTGCAGAATGACCTTATGCTGAGGGTAATTTAAGACCACGTGCGCCCAGTCATTGATCTCCGCGCCCTGACGCAGGGTGGCGATGTTGCCCTGCACCGACTGCGGCAGTCCGAACAGCTGCAGGGCCTGATCGATCAGGTGCGGGCCTAAATCAAACCACAGGCCGCTGCCCGGCACGTTCTGCTCTCTCCAGCGCACGCGAACTTCCGGGCGGAAGCGGTCGAAATGCGACTCAAAGTGCTTCACGTTGCCAATAAGCCCCTGCTCAATAACCTGCTTGATCCCGAGGAAGTCGCTGTCCCAGCGGCGGTTGTGGAACACCGAGAGCAGCAGCTGCTTCTCCTGCGCCAGGGCGATAAGTTCGCGAGCTTCCTGCATATCGAGGGTAAAAGGTTTATCGACGACCACGTGCTTACCGGCGTTCAGCGCCAGCTTAGCGAGTGGGGCGTGCGTGGCGTTAGGGGAAGCGATCACCACAAGATCGATATCCGGGTGCTGAATCGCCTCTTCGGGTGAGGCGATGACGGTAACATCGGGAATATCACGCTTAACCTTTTCTTCATCGCGAGAAGCGACGACGGCCAGCTTCAGGCCGTCAATCGAGCGGATCAGCGGGGCATGGAAGGTTTTGCCCACGAATCCATAACCGATCAGCGCAATATTAATGTTCTTACCGTCACCGGCGATAACTTTGTTCATTATTCTCTCCACGTTATTGAGCGTCAGCAATGTTGATGCGCGTTGAAATGTCGTCCCCGGCGTCTTCCCAGGCCGTATCTAAAAATAGCTGATGTATTTCTGCTAATCCGGCGACCTGATAAGGCTCGCAGTGGTTCAGCTTCATATGGTCGGCAACCAGCCAGCGCTCGGCACTGGCCGCCAGCATGGCGCGCTTGATCTCGGCGTCGGCCTCCTGGCTGGCGCTTAAGCCCAGCTGCGCATGCAGCGCGCAGGCGCCGAGAATGGCGATATCAGCCCGATAGCGCGCGAGCAGCGCGAGGGTGGCGCTGCCGGCAAACAGGCGCTGCTGCATATCCCACCTGCCGCCGAGCAGGATCAGCTGAATATCCGCCCGGTCGCTGAAGTGCTGGGCGATGTCTAAAGAGGTGGTGATGACGGTCATCGGCCCCTTGATGTGGCTGGCGACGGCCAGCACGGTGCTGCCGGCGTCTAAAAAGATCGTCGAGCCGGCGGGGATTTTCTCCGCCACCATTTTGCCCAGCCGCTGTTTGGTCTTCGGCAGCAGGGCGTTTCTGCCCTGGCGGTTCATCGCCGACAGGTCGAGGGCGATAGCGCCGCCGTGATTTTTTTGCGCCAGCCCCTGCTTTTGCAGGTCGGTCAGGTCGCGGCGAACGGTGTCCGCGGAAACCTGCAGCCTGTCGACCAGCTCGCTGATGCTGACCTGGCCATTTTCGCTAATGATATCCAGGAGGTATTTTTGTCTGGCGGTTTTGTGCACGGCTTTCAATCCTGCAAATTGCTGCAATAAATCGCATAATACAGCATTTTGCGGCAAAAGAAATCCCGCGCCGGCTAAAGCGATGAAGCGTGAAGAGGGGAGGCGCCGCCATCCCTGGCGGCCGGTGTTGTTTTTCGGGCTTCGGGGCGCTGATTGCGGCGAAGGCCCGGCGTTTCTTTACCAGGCCCGGGTCGCGCGCGGCGCGGCGAAAACTCAGTTGAGCTTAATGCGGGCGACGCTGTCCGGGCCCTTAGTGGAGTTATCCTCGTTGAACTCCTGCTTGATGCTGACGTACAGGGTCTCCTGGTCAGGGGAGAGCAGCAGGCTGTTCGGATGGCTGGCGAACGACCAGGCGTTCTTCAGCGCATAGGTGGTGGCATCCAGCTGGAGCACCTTCTTCGATTCGCGCTGGCTGATATAAATCTCGTTGCGCTTCGCGCTGAACTTAATACCCAGCGCATCGCCGTCGATACGCTTGATCACCTTACCCGTACGCTCATCAAAGACCAGCGTCGCTTTGGCCTTAGAATCATCGGTGACAAACAGGCGCCCGGTGGCCGGATCTTCCGCCAGATTGAGGAACAGGTACTCTTTGCCGTCGCCCGGCGTCCAGCGCTGCTCAATTTTGTGGCTGGCCGGGTTAATCACCAGAATTTCACCGCCGCCGTTTGCCGCATAAATGCGATCGGTGTGCGGGGAGTAGATAAGCCCCGTCACCCACTTCCCGGCGTTATCAATGCGCCCCTTGAGGGTCATGGTTTGCGCATCCACGATGGAGATAAAACCCGGATCGGCCACGCGGCCAATAAACAGCTGGTTATTGTGGAACAGCACTTCACGGGCGCCGATAGGGTCGCCGTCCTTATCCTGACCGACGAACATCAGGCGCTGTAGCACCTTACCGCTTTGCGCATCCACTTTGGATACCCCGCCGTCCAGCGAGTTGGTGGTGTAGAACGCCTTGCCGTCATCCGCGACCGCCATGCCGAAGTTCTTCAAATCGGTATGGGTTTCCGTCCGGGTGGCCAGCGTGGTGGGATCCAGACGGTAGATCATGCCGCCGTTAACCGCTTTCAATCCCTGGGCGCTGGCGACAACGAGCGCGCTCTGCGCCGGTAAATAGGCCATCTCGTACAAACCATCCCCCAGCGTCCGCTGGCTTAACGACGCCGGCGCTTTGGCGGGCGGCGAGGCCTCGGCAGAAGCCTGCCATGCCGTCAGGGTTAACGTGGAGAGAAGCGCAGCGCACAGCGCTGATTTACGCGGGCCAAACAACGATTTCATTCTGAACCCCATCATTGGATAAAGCACTCCCGCCGGGCAAACCGCAGCGGAAACGTAAAAAAACAAGAATGAGAATCATAATCATTTATGCTGCGGGCGCAAATCATCCCGGCCTCAGGCGCGGCCCTGAGCGCCCGAACCGGCACGAGGATCGCCGACGACGCGGCTATTTTCGCGTTCGTTTCTGCACAGCCCGGCGGCAGATCCGCTTCGCGATGGTGCCAGGTTGTTGATTTACAAAAAGTATATACTTGCTTACATTTAACTGACAAAATAGCCTGCGATAAATAAGGCAAATAATTATTATTCCCATTCTCATTTATTGTTTTCTCGCGCCGTATGCCGTCATCAACCTGATGGCAAAGCGCAGTTTTTCAGCGCGGCGGTGGGCGAGATAACGCCACTCACAATAATAATTCCTGATGGGAAAATTTATGTTTTTCAACGACAGGGGCACGGGCGGCAGGCTGCCGGCACAGCGTTTATCTAAACCATTTACCGTTTCACTGCTGGCGCTGGCGATCCAGGCCTTTGCCCACCCCGCGCAGGCGGCGGAGAAGGATGAAGACGCGGCGGCCGGGACGCAGCAGGATATGGTGGTCTACGGCAGCGCGGGAAATGCGCCCGAGGAGCAGCAGGACTACGCGGCCAAAACCACCCGTGCGGGGACGAAGATGCTGCTGGCTCCCCGCGATGTGCCGCAGTCGGTCACGATTGTGACCCAGCAGCGCATGAAGGATCAAAATCTGCAGACCATCGACGATGTGCTGACCAACGCGACCGGCGTCTCCTCGCAGCAGATCGACAGCGAGCGTTCGTATTACTATTCGCGAGGGTTTGAAGTCACCAGCTTCGCCTACGACGATATCCCCACCTCGCTTGGCGATGCCTGGAACTACGGCGATGCGCAGGAAGATACCGCTATTTACGATCGCATCGAAGTGGTTCGCGGCGCCACCGGCCTGATGACCGGCGCGGGCGACCCCGGCGCCACGGTGAATATGGTGCGTAAAAAGGCGGACAGCAAAACCCTGACCGGGAACGTGAGCGCCAGCTACGGCAGCTGGAATAAGCAGCGCTACGTGGGCGACCTGTCGGCTCCGCTCAATGCCGACGGCAGCGTGCGTGGGCGGGTGATTGCCGGCTATCAGGATCAGGATAGCTGGCTGGATCGCTACCATAAGAGCAAAAAGTTTCTCTACGGCGTCGTGGATGCCGACCTGACGGATAGCACCCACGTATCGCTGGGCTGGGACTATCAGAAGTCGAATACCGGCAATCCGACGTGGGGCGGGCTCCCCAGCCTGTATAGCGACGGTTCGCGGACCCACTACGACCGCAGCACCAACACCGCGGCGGACTGGACGCGCTACGCGATTGAATCCCGCAAGGTATTTGCCAGCCTGACGCAGGAGTGGGATAACGGCTGGTCATTCCGCTTCAACGGCACCCACGGCGAGCAGACGCTGAACGACACGCTGCTGTATGTGATGGGGAATCCCGATGCCGATACCGGCGAAGGGGCCAGCGGCTGGGGAAGCAAGGATCGCGGTAAGCGAACCCTCGACTCCTTCGACGCCTACGCCAGCGGGCCGTTTGAGCTGCTGGGGCGCCAGCATCAGCTGATGGCCGGCGCCGGCTACAGCCGCCAGCATAACGCCAGCTTTAGCCAGGACGGGCCGATGGATAGCGAGCAGATCGGCGTCTTTAATAACGGCTGGAACGGCAGCGTGGCGCAGCCGGAGTGGGGCGACTGGTATCTGAATGCGGATGATATCGTGCGGCAGAAATCGGCCTATACCGCCGCCCGGTTCTCGCTCGCCGATCCGCTATCGCTGATCCTCGGCGCGCGCTACACCCAGTACAGCGCCAACGGCAGCAGCGGCGATATGCGTAAATACAACGTCACGCCGTACGGCGGCGTGGTGTACGACATCACCGAGAGCCTGTCGGCATACGCCAGCTATACCTCAATCTTCTCCCCACAGACCAAGCGTTCGGCGGACGGCGGATGGCTGGCGCCGATAACCGGGAAGAACTACGAATCCGGGCTGAAGGCCGACTGGCTGGATAGCCGGCTGACCACCAGCTTCGCCATCTTCCGCATTGAGCAGGAGAATGCGCCCGAGGCGGTAAGCGGCGAGTTTGTTAACGGCTCCAGCGAGCAGGCCTACCGCGCGGCGAAGGGCGCGGTCAGCAAAGGGGCGGAGCTGGAGGTTAACGGCGCGGTCAGCGACAACATGCAGCTGACCTTCAGCGCCACGCGCTACGTCGCCACCGACAGCAGCGGCCGCTATAACAGCTTTGCGCCGCAAACCCAGCTCAAGCTCTTCACGCGCTATCGTATCCCGGCGCTGCCCGAGCTAACCGTCGGCGGCGGGGCAACCTGGCAGAATCGGGTCTACAAAGACGTCAGCGGGCCGGACGGCGAAACGCAGCGCCTGTATCAGGGCAGCTACCCGCTGGTGAGCCTGTTCACGCAGTATCAGCTGACGAAACAGCTTAGCGTGCAGGCCAATATCAACAACCTCTTCGATCGTGAATATTACTCCTACCTCGATGATTCCGCGGTGTACGGGGAGCCGCGCAGCGTTTCGCTGAGCATGAACTACAGGTTCTGATTACCGCTCCCGCAGGCGCCTCGCAAGAGGGCCTGCGGGCAGGGAGGCTAGCGCATTACCCAGTGCTGGGGGCCAACCTGTTCATAGGTGCGGGCGGGGGGCTGCCAGGCCTTATCGCGAAACGGCGTCGGCAGCTCGTCGTTACTGCCTTCGCGCAGCAGATGGCGGCGCGCGGGATCGGTCTTCGGAATTGCCGCGATCAGCTTTTGCGTATACGGGTGCTGAGGGTGGGTGAAAATCGCCTGACGCGGACCAATTTCAACGATTTCGCCGAGATACATCACCGCCACCCGGTGGCTGATGCGCTCGATAACCGCCATGTCGTGCGAAATAAACAGAAAGGCGATCTGCATGGTGCGCTGCAGTTCGATGATTAAGTTGACCACCTGCGCCTTCACCGACACGTCCAGCGCCGACACCGACTCATCGGCAATAATCACCTTCGGGTTCATCGCCAGCGCCCGGGCGATGCAGATACGCTGACGCTGGCCGCCGGAGAACTCGTGCGGATAGCGGTTCAGCACCGACACGCTCATCCCAACCTTTTCAATCAGCTCCTGCGAGCGCGCGAGCGCCTGCTGGCGCGTGGCTAGTCCGTTTTCCAGCAGCGGCTCAATCAGCGTTTCCTGGATCTTTAGCCGCGGGTTGAGGCTGGCAAAGGGATCCTGGAAAATCATCTGCATATCCTGACGCAGGCGCTTTTGCTGCGCCCGGTCGGCCTGCAGGACGCTGTAGCCATTGAGCGTCACGTCGCCGGACTGCGCCTGAATCATGCGGATCAGGCTGCGCCCGGTGGTTGATTTTCCGCAGCCCGATTCGCCCACCAGCGAGAGCGTCTCTCCCGGCCACAAATCGAAGCTGACGTTCTCCACGGCGTGAATATGGCCGGCCAGCTGATTGAAAAAACCGCGCTTAACCGGGAAGCGGGTCACCAGATTCTTTACCGACAGCACCGGCGGCTGCGAGCGGTCGGGCAGCGCGGCCTCGGGCGGATAGCGCCGGGTTTCGCCGGTTTGTAAATCCACCGACGGGAACCGGCACGGGGCGCTAACGGCCGCCATTTCACCGGCCGCCGGCACCGAGGCCAGCAGCGCGCGGGTGTAGGGCTGCCGGGGGGCGGAAAACAGCCCCGGGGTTGGCGCGCACTCCACCGCATCGCCGCGGAACATCACCAGCGTATGATCCGCGGTTTCCGCCACCACGCCCATGTCGTGAGTAATAAACAGCACAGCGGTATTATTTTCCGCCTGCAGCGTTTTAATCAGATCGAGAATCTGCCCCTGAATCGTCACGTCGAGGGCGGTGGTCGGCTCGTCGGCAATCAGCAGCTTAGGCCTGAGGGCCAGCGCCATCGCAATCATGGCGCGCTGGCGCATGCCGCCGGAAAACTGATGCGGATACTCGTCGTAGCGCTGCGCGGCGTGGGGAATTCGGACCTTCTCCAGCAGGGCAATGGCCTGGCGCTTCGCTTCGCGTTTAGATAATCCCTGGTGATGAATAAAGACTTCGGCGATTTGATGCCCGATGGTAAAGGCGGGATTGAGGCTGGTCATCGGCTCCTGGAAAATCATCGCCACCTCGGCGCCGCGGATGCGGCGCATCTCCTCCTCCGGCAGCGCCAGCAGCGACCTGCCGCCGAGGCACACGCTGCCCTCCGTGCGGCTGTTGCGCGATGACAGCAGGCGCATAATCGCCATCGCGGTGACGCTTTTCCCCGAACCCGATTCGCCGACAATGGCCAGCGTTTCGCCCGGATTAAGGGTAAAGCTGATATTACGCACCACTTTCTGCCAGCTGTCGCCGCGGCGAAACGAGACCGACAGATTATCTACACTCAGCACCGGAGAAGGCGTCGGGGTATTCATCAATCAGCACTCCCCGGCAAAAGGGGCTCTGGCGGAAACGAACGCCTGCGGCGTGAACTCAAGCGTGCCGGTGAACGGCCAGGTCGGGGTGAGCATCCGCCGGCGCGGCACGCGCTCGATATCCTGATCGACCACCCCTTCGGAAAGGGCCATCAGGTTGGGGTTAGCCAGCGGCGCCAGCTCCGGCGACAGATAGCCCGATTTGACCACCAGAATCTGCACCCGGCGCGGGTCCAGGCCGAGCGCGCTAAAATCGGCGAGATCGTGATAGGGGCGACGACGGTCGGCGACCACCACGGTGATGCCGGCCACCTGCAAAACGGCCTGGTTAGCGCTACCGTGCGCGCCCGCGGGCAGAAGATGCTTCACAGTAAAGAGTGCGCTGACGCTTTCGCCAGCCGGGTCAAGCTGCGCGCCAACGGTCAGCTCAAGCTCTGCGCCAACGCCGGCGCGAAACGCGGCCTGGGTCGCCGGGGCATCGGCAATGCCCGCCACCAGGGTATTGCCGGCATGCTGGCGCAGAAGCTCGGCCAGCACGTCGCCGCGATCGCCCACGCCGCCGCCGGTGGGGTTATCGCCGGAGTCCGCCAGAATAACCGGCGCCGTCGGGCTGGCGATGGCCTCCTTCACGCACTCCGCCACGCTGCCGGTGCGGCAGCCGAAGACAAACTCTTCGCGCGCGTCCCAGTAGGACTGCGCCAGCTTCTCCGCCTGCTGTTTCAGCACCTTCAGATCGGTGCCGGTAAAAATGGCGGCGGCGGTGGCGCGCGGTTCATCGGCCCAGACGTAGCCCACCATCAGCGAGCTATCGAGCACGCCGGGGAGACGATCGCTTGCCGGCAGGGTGGCGTAGAGGCTTTTCGCCGGCTCATCTTCGGTGCTGGTGCGCTCGCCGGGGAGCATCACCGGCACCGGCGCCCAGACCACCCCGGGCCGTACGCCGGTGGTGATGCTATTGACCAGCATGGTGACGGAGCGGCGCATGGTCTCCTCAACGTCAATATGCGGCGCGGTACGGTAGGTTGAGTACATATCAATGGCGTCGATAATGCGCTGGGTCACGTTGCCGTGCAGATCGTAGCTTACGGCTATCGGGCAGGCGTCGCCGACGCAGGCCCGGGCGGCGGCGATCCAGTCGCCTTCGGCATCTTCCAGCCCTTCAACGTACATCGCGCCGTGCATCGCCAGATAGAGGCCATCAACGGGCAGCGCCGCCTGCAGGCGGGTCAGAAACTCGGTCTTAAAGCTCTCATAGGCGGCACGCGCGACCGGGCCGCCGGGAATGGCGCGGGCGTGCAGGGTGGGCAGAAAGGTCGCCGGATAGTCCTTGAGAAACTGAAAGTAGGGCGCCGCCAGCAGCGCGTCACCTTCGACCGTGCGAAATTCGTCCTCGTGGGTCAGTACCGGATTGAAGGTGCTGCACTCAATATGTATTCCACCAACGGCAATGCGCATAGGGACCTCGTTAATATTCAGGAAATAAAACGTGAGTAATGGCCACGCTTGCGGCAGCAAGCGCCCAGCTGTCCTGCTCGAGCGGCCGGTAGATGAGCGGCGTTTTCCCCGCCATGCCGGGGAGCAGATAGGTTTCAATGGCCTGCTGCATCACGGTATTGAGCAGCCCCTGAAAGCTATCTGGCTGATGCGCCAGCATGATCGCCGCCGGATCGTGGGTCTGAATCTGATGGGAGATAGCCATCCCAAGCGCGTCGCCGGCCTGGTGCAGGATATGGATCGCCCCGGAGTGTCCTTTGCGGGCCAGCGCCTCGAGCTCGGCGAGGCTGGTGGCCTCGATGCCCTCCATGCGCGCCTGTTCAAAGATGGCGGTCAGGGAGGCCACGGTGTCGAGGCAGCCGCGCTTCCCGCAGCGGCAGGGCTTACCCGCCGGCACGATTGTGCAGTGGGCGATTTCCCCGGCGCCGCCGTGGGCGCCGCGCCAGATGCGCCCGTAAATCACCGCCGCGCTGCCGATGCCGCTGCCGTGGGAGATAGCGACCGCGCTTTCGTACTTGCGCAGATGGCCAAAGGTCTTCTCGTAGGTCGCCAGGGCGCGGGTATCATTTTCGATAACCACCGGGATCCCGCCGGTGGCGCGACTCAGCAGCTCCGCCAGCGGAACCTGATGCCAGCCCAGCAGCGCGGACTGCACGCAAACCGACTGGGCGGCGTCAACGAAGGCGGAGAGCGCAAAGCCGATGCCGGCCAGGCGCTGGCGGTTAACGGCCGCGCTGCTGAGCAGGTCGGCAATTTCCGCCGCCAGCTGCTGGATCAGCGCCGGGATCTCGACCTCGGGAGTGAGATGGCGCTCGGCCATCTTTTCGCCGATGCCGTTCATCAGCACCACCACCAGCCGATGGTCGATCAGGGAGATACCGATGGCACAGGCGGCATCAGGGGAAAGTGACAGGGTAACCGAAGGCCGCCCCTGGCCGCTGGAGGCGGCCATCGCGCTCTCCTGCAGGACGCCTGCCGCCAGCAGCTCTTTGACCAGCGCGCCGATGGCCGGCTTGCTCATGCCGGTCAGGCGGGCGAGGTCGGCCCGGCTGGCCCCCTCTTCGCTGCAGACCAGATGAACCAGTTGTTGTTGGAGTTTGTTCAGCATAGTGCCCCGATCCTTCGCTTTTTTTTGAACATAGTGGCGACCTGCTGATTTAGCAATCAGTTTTTTCATAAAAGTAACTAAGTGATCGCATATAAGTTAAATTTATTACCTAATTAAGCGCTAATGGTGGCTAATATCACATTTAAAGAATTTTGTTATGTGTAAAAACAAAACTTAATAGCAACATAATGACCACAACTGGCGAAATAACATACGGGCAGGGGTTGAGCGATGAAGGTATTGATGAGCAAATATCGACTTGCCGTTCTGGCAGGCGTTCTGGCGGTAGGCAATATCACGGTGCTGCAGGCGGCGACGCTGAATGTGATGCAAAATGAAGCGCCGCGCAGCATGGATCCCGGCGACCAGACGGCGACCTTCACCGATACGGTCCTCAAGCCGATGTATGAAGGGCTGGTCGATCTCTCCCCCGATTACAAAATCACCCCCGCGCTGGCCACGGCCTGGCAGGTGAGTGAGGACGGCAAGGTCTGGACCTTCACGCTACGCAAGAACGTCACCTTCCATGACGGTACGCCGTTTAACGCCGACGCGGTGGTGGCCAATATCCAGCGCCATATCGATCCTAAAGGCAGCCTGGCCGCCAGCTCGCGGATGCGCAACGTGATTGCGTCGGTGAAGAAAATTGACGACGGCAGCGTCGAAATTACGCTGAAAAAAGTCTACCCCTCGTTCCTCAATTTACTCACCGGCGGCGCGGCGAAAATGGTCAGCCCGGCGGCGGACAAAGCCGGCACCATTGGCCGCAAAGCGGACGGAACCGGCCCCTATATGCTGCAGGAATATAAAACCGGGGAGTATGTTTTAGAGAAAAAGAACCCGCATTACTGGGGAGAAAGCGGCGGCCCGGAGCAAATAAAATGGACCTGGAGCTCGGAGCCTTCGGTGATGAATATGGCGCTGCTCTCCGGCCAGGTTGACGTGATTAACCCGGTGCCGCCGCAGTTCGGTATGCAGCTGAAAAGCAACCCGCAGGTGAAGCTGGAGCAGGGCGAGGGCGCGTCGGTATTCTGGGTGGCGCTCAACGTTGAGCAGAAACCGCTCAACGACGTCCGCGTGCGCCAGGCGCTGAATCTGGCGACGGATAAAGACGCCCTGCTGAAGGCGGTGATGTTCGGCTACGCCTCCGCCGCTAACTCGCCGCTGGCGCCGGTGAATGAGGGTTACGATAAGTCGCTCAACGAATACGCTTACAGTATCGACAAAGCCAGGGCGCTGCTCAAGGATGCCGGCTATCCGCAGGGATTTGACATCAACATCGCCGTACAGGGGCCGGACGCCCGGACCGCGCAAATCCTGCAGGCGATGTGGGGCAAGGTGGGGGTTAAGCTGAATATTCAGCAGATGGAAAGCGGCGTCTGGAGCAAGGCCGCCTTCGCGCCGGCGGCTGAAAAGCTGGCGAACCGCACCGATTCCGTGCTTGCCTCCTGGTCCTCCGGCCTCAACGGATCCGATTTACAGCTGCGTCCGCTGTACTACTCCCAGAGCGCCGCGCCGGTTGGCGCCAACCTCGGCTTCTATAAAAATCCGACCCTCGACGACCTGCTGGACAAAGCGGCAACCACCATGGATGACAAGGCGCGCATCGCCGATTACGTGCAGGCGCAGAAGGTCATCATGCAGGATGCGCCGCACGTGATGCTCTACTTCCAGGACGATCTCTACGCCACCCGCGCGGATATCAAAGGCGTGCGGATGGAGCCGGGCGGCGAAATTATCGTTATCAACGCGCAGAAGCCGTAAAGCAGGGGCCTGACTGGAGTCGTTATGAAAGCCTACGTCATCAAAAAACTGCTTTCCTTACCGCTTATCCTGCTCGGCGCATCGCTGATCGTCTTTTTGGCGATCAGGATGCTCCCCGGCGACCCTGCGCGGCTGATGGCCGGCCCGCAGGCGACCCAGGACGACGTGAGCCGGATGCACTCCCGCCTCGGGCTTGACGATCCGCTGGCGCTGCAGTACGGGCGCTTTGTGGTCGGGATGCTCAAAGGCGACTTCGGCATTTCGCTAAAATCGGGGCAGCCGGTCTCCGCCGAGCTCGGCGAGCGGGCGCCCTATACCCTCGGCCTCGCGCTGCTGGCGTGGCTGATGGCGGTGGTGCTCGGCATTCCGATGGGGATGTGCGCGGCGATTTATCGCAATCATGCCGCCGATCACGCCCTGATGCTGATCGCGATTGCCGGCGCCTCAATCGCCAACTTCTGGCTGGCCCTGATCGCGATGGACACCTTCTCGGTGAAGCTGGGCTGGCTGCCGCTCCTGGGGGCTGAGGGCTGGAAAAGCTATATTCTGCCCTCGGTGTGCCTCGGTATTTTCCCGATGGCGGTGATGTCGCGCATGACCCGATCGAGCATGGTGGACGTGCTCGGTGAAGACTATATTCGCACCGCCAGGGCCAAAGGACTGGCGCCGTTCTACGTCTACTTTAAGCATGCCTTACGCAATGCCCTCATCCCCATCGTGACCATTATTGCGCTCAACTTTGGCAGCCTGATCGGCGGAGCGGTGGTGACGGAGTCGGTATTTAACTGGCCGGGCATCGGGCGTTACCTGGTGGATTCCGTGCGCTATCGCGATTATCCGGTTATTCAGGGCGTGACGATGATAACGGTCGCCAGCGTGGTGGTGATGAATCTGGTGGGCGAAATGATTATCGCCAGAATCAACCCGAAAATAAGGTTTGATTAATATGTCTGAAATCTCACTCGCCAAATCGCGCAATGGCCTGATGAACGGCCTGCGCTGGGGAATAGATCATCCGTCGATCGCCATTGGCGGTTTTATCGTGGCCTTAATTGTTCTCGGCGCGCTCTTTGCGCCGTGGCTGAGCCACTACGATCCCTATGACCAGGATCTGCTCAATATTCTCTCCGCGCCTTCGGCGGAACACTGGCTGGGCACCGACGACTACGGGCGCGATATTTTTTCCCGCATCATATACGGCGCGCGGATCTCCCTTATCGAGGTGGTGGTCAGCGTGGCGCTGTCGCTGGCGATGGGGCTGCCGCTGGGCATTATGGCGGCGCTGTGCGGCAAAAGCGTTGACCACATCATTATGTGGATTATGGATGTGATTTTCGCCTTTCCCGGGATCGTACTGGCTATTTTGCTGGTGAGCGTGCTGGGGGCGGGGCTGATAAACATGCTGCTGGCGATCGCCATTTTCTCGGTGCCGGTATACGCCCGTCTGAGCCGCAACCTGACGCTGGGCATTAAAAATATGGAGTATATGGAAGCGGCGCGCGCGCTGGGGATCGGCTACCGGCGGCAGATTATTCACTATATTCTGCGCAACACGCTGGGGCCGATTACCGTGCAGGCCACCCTGACCGGCGGTTCGGTGATTCTGGCCGCCGCCTCGCTGTCGTTTTTGGGCATGGGGGTGCAGCCGCCGATGCCAGAGTGGGGCACGATGATGAGCGACGGGCGCAACTTCCTCGGGATCAGCCTCGGGATCTCGCTGTGGCCGGGGCTGGCTATCGTCCTTTCGGTTCTCGGATTTAATATTCTCGGCGACGGCCTGCGCGACCTGCTGGACACTCGCCTATGAACGCGCGGGTGCTCTGTCTCGATATTGGCGGTTCGTTTATCAAAAGCGCGATCTCCGAAACCGCGGGCGCTATCGGCGATATCCGCCAGCGCCCCGTTCCCACCGGCAGCTGGGGCGATTTTTCCGCCGCGATTGGCGATATCATTGCCGGCTACGGCGACAGGCTATCGGCGGAAAGCCCGCTGGCGCTCTCCTGCGCCGGGGTGGTGGATGTTGCTACCGATCGCATTCTCTCCAGCAACGTGCCGCCTTTTCAGGGCGTCAGCGTGACCCGGACCCTTAGCGCGGAGCTGCGGCGTCCGGCGGTGATGGCCAATGACGCCGACTGCTTTACCCTCGCGGAAGCGAGCAGCGGCGCGGCGCAGGGGTTCCCGGTGGTGCTGGGGATTATTCTCGGCAGCGGCATCGGCGGCGGCATCGCGATTCATGGCAATATTCTTTACGGTAATCAGGGGATCAGCGCCGAGTGGGGCCACGCGCCAATTGTGCAAACCGCGCTGAAGGTGGGCGAGCACAGCCTGAGCCTGCCGCGCCTGCCCTGCGGCTGCGGGCAGACTGGGTGCCTCGACACCTTAGGCGGGGCGAGGGGCATTGAGCGGCTGCATCATATCCTGAGCGGCCGGTCGCTGAGCAGCCGGGAGATTGTTGCCCAGGGTTTGGCGGGCCGCGAACCGCAGGCCCTGACCCTCGCCGCGTGGCTGGAGGTGGTGAGCGAGCCGCTGGCCCACGCGGTCAATATTCTCGGGCCGCACCGAATCGTGGCCGGCGGGGGCATGGCGAGCGAGGCGGCGCTGATTGGCCGCCTTGACGAGGCCCTGCGGCGTAAGATTTTGCTGAAAACCGCGCGGCCGCTGATCGTTGCGGGCCGCCACGCGAGCGACGGCGGCCTTATCGGCGCCAGCATTCTCGGGCAGCGGCTTTTATCAGCGAATTCAGCACCCTGCTTGTTTTAGCCCTTGCTTAACGGAGGCGTCAGGCTAGACTACGAAAATTAAGCCTGAGTTGACGGAGGTCTGGTGGAGGCGATTAAAGGTGCGGAACTGAGTGTACCGGATGCCGTTTTTGCATGGCAGTTTGACGGCAAGGGCGGCGTAAAACCGCTGACGAATAGCGACACTATTGATAAAGAGCATCCCTGCTGGCTGCATCTCAACTACACCCACGCCGACAGCGCACAGTGGCTGGCGGAAACGCCGCTGCTGCCGAACAGCGTGCGGGATGCGCTGGCGGGCGAAAGCACCCGGCCGCGGGTGACGCGGGTCGGCGACGGGACGCTGATTACGCTGCGCTGCATTAACGGCAGCACCGACGAACGGCCGGATCAGCTGGTGGCGATGCGCTTATATATGGACGAGCGCCTAATCGTCTCTACCCGCCAGCGGCGGGTGCTGGCGCTGGACGACGTGCTCGGCGACCTGCGTGAAGGCACCGGCCCGGTGGACTGCGGCAGCTGGCTGGTGGATATCTGCGATGCGCTGACCGATCATGCCAGCGAATTTATCGAACAGCTGCATGACCGGATTATCGACCTTGAGGATAATCTGCTGGATCAGCAGGTCCCTCCGCGCGGCTTCCTGGCTTTGCTGCGTAAGCAGCTGATTGTGATGCGCCGCTATATGGCTCCGCAGCGCGATGCCTACTCCCGGCTGGCCAGCGAACGTCTGCCGTGGATGAATGACGACCAGCGTCGGCGCATGCAGGATATCTCCGATCGCCTCGGCCGCGGCCTGGATGAGATCGATAGCTGCATTGCCCGCACGGCGATAATGAGCGATGAGATCGCGCAAATTATGCAGGAGGCGATGTCGCGCAGAACCTATACCATGTCGCTGATGGCCATGGTCTTTCTGCCCAGCACCTTCCTGACCGGCCTGTTCGGCGTTAACCTCGGCGGGATCCCCGGCAATGAGTGGCATTTGGGCTTTTCTATCTTTTGCGTAATGTTAGTTGTTCTGATTGGCGGTGTTGCGTGGTGGTTACATCGCAGTAAATGGCTGTAAATAATCGCCTTTTATCAGCGTCTGATTGCGAAAACCCGGCAATGTTTGAGCGAAATCAATAAACCATCTACCCATTCGGGGCAATATCTCTCTCGCAGGTGAATGCAACGTCAAGCGATGGGCGTTGCGCTCCATATTGTCTTACTTCCTTTTTTGAATTACTGCATAGCACAATTGATTCGTACGATGCCGACTTTATTGAGTCGGCTTTTTTTTTGCTCTCCGGCGGCCAGCTTCTACGCTTAATGGGTGGTACACCCGCTCATAACCGGGAGAGTCAAAATGCGATATCAGCCGTTAAATTCCATACCCATCTCACCTGAACCTAACGACCCGACGCCGGTGCCGGACCCGCGGCCTCGTCCGCATCCTTTACCCGACCCGCCGCCGGACGACGAACCGATTAAATTGTCGCATCAGAGGCGCAATTCTGCGAGGATACGCGCCTGCCAATTGCGCGCCCTTTAACACGAGAAAAAATTGTGACCGCTTTTTCAACACTAAACGTTTTGCCCGCCGCCCAGCTCGATAACCTGAACGAGCTGGGATACCTTGCAATGACCCCGGTCCAGGCGGCGGCTTTGCCGGCGATTCTGGCCGGTAAAGATGTGCGCGTGCAGGCAAAAACCGGCAGTGGAAAAACGGCCGCATTCGGCCTCGGCCTGCTCCAGCAGGTTGATGCCACGCTGTACAAGACGCAGTCCCTGGTGCTGTGCCCGACGCGGGAGCTGGCGGATCAGGTCGCCGGTGAGCTGCGCCGCCTGGCGCGCTTTCTGCCGAATATTAAAATTCTCACCCTCTGCGGGGGCCAACCTTTTGGCGCCCAGCGTGATTCGCTCCAGCACGCGCCGCACATTATCGTCGCCACGCCGGGACGCCTGCTCGATCACCTGCAGAAGGGCACCGTCTCGCTGGACGCGCTGCAGACGCTGGTGATGGACGAAGCGGATCGGATGCTCGATATGGGTTTCAGCGACGCCATTGATGAAGCGATTCGCTTTGCGCCCGCCGAGCGGCAGACGCTGCTGTTCTCCGCGACCTGGCCTGAGGCCATTGCGGCGATTAGCGGACGCGTGCAGAACGACCCGCAAACCATCGAGATCGATTCCGTTGACGCGCTGCCGGCAATTGAACAGCAGTTCTTCGAAACCTCGCAGAAAGGCAAAATCGCGCTGCTGCAAAAGCTGCTCAGCCAGCACAAGCCGGCCTCCTGCGTGGTGTTCTGTAATACCAAAAAGGATTGCCAGGCCGTTTGCGATTCGCTCAACGCCGCCGGGCAGAGCGCGCTGTCGCTGCATGGCGATCTCGAGCAGCGCGATCGCGACCAAACCCTGATCCGCTTTGCGAACGGCAGCTCGCGCGTGCTGGTCGCAACCGACGTGGCGGCGCGCGGTCTCGATATTAAATCCCTGGAGCTGGTGATTAACTACGAGCTGGCCTGGGACCCGGAAGTTCACGTTCACCGCATCGGCCGCACCGCACGCGCCGGCGCAAGCGGGCTGGCGATCAGCCTTTGCGCGCCGGAAGAGGCCCAGCGCGCCAATATTCTTGCGGAAATGCTGCAGCTGAAGCTGAACTGGATGAACGCACCGGCCGGCGGCACGATCGTACCGCTGGAAGCCGAAATGACGACCCTGTGCATTGACGGCGGTAAGAAGGCCAAAATGCGCGCAGGGGACGTTCTGGGGGCGCTGACCGGAGATTTGGGATTCGATGGCGCCGATATCGGCAAGATCAACGTTCATCCGGCGCACGTCTACGTGGCGCTGCGCCAGGGCGTGGCCCACAAAGCGTTTAAGCTGCTGCAGAACGGTAAGATTAAGGGCAAGAACTGCCGGGTTCGTTTACTGAAATAGAGTAGGCAAGGGCGTCTCAGCCACCGCGCTGAGACGCCCGTTCGCGGTTTACTTCACTTCCACCACGTTCAGCCGCAGCTCGTCCAGCTGGGCATCATCCTCTTCCGGCTGCCAGCCGGCAGGCTGAAGCGGGATCTCTTCGCGATCGAACGCGAGGTCGCCGCCGTCAACCACGTCAGAACCGTGGGTAATGCCTTTAAAGTCAAACAGGCTGACGTCGCTAAGATGCGACGGCACGACGTTCTGCATGGCGCTGAACATGGTCTCGATGCGCCCCGGATAGCGTTTATCCCAGTCGCGCAGCATGTCGCCGATCACCTGACGCTGCAGGTTAGGCTGGGAGCCGCAGAGGTTGCATGGGATAATTGGGAAACCCTTCGCCTGCGAGAAGCGCTCGATATCCTTTTCGCGGCAGTATGCCAGCGGGCGGATAACGATATGCTTGCCGTCGTCGCTCATCAGCTTCGGCGGCATGCCCTTCATCTTGCCGCCATAGAACATGTTGAGGAACAGCGTCTGCAGGATGTCGTCGCGGTGGTGGCCGAGGGCGATTTTAGTCGCGCCGAGTTCGGTGGCCGTGCGATAGAGGATCCCGCGACGCAGGCGCGAACAGAGTGAACAGGTGGTTTTACCCTCAGGAATCTTCTCTTTGACGATCCCGTAGGTGTTCTCTTCGACAATCTTATACTCGACGCCGAGCTGCTGCAGGTACTCCGGCAGAATGTGCGCCGGGAAGCCGGGCTGCTTCTGATCGAGGTTTACCGCGATCAGAGAGAAAGAGATGGGGGCGCTTTTTTGTAAGCTGCGCAGGATTTCCAGCATGGTGTAGCTGTCTTTCCCGCCGGACAGGCAAACCATAATCCGGTCGCCGTCTTCAATCATATTAAAATCGGCAATGGCTTCGCCGACGTTGCGGCGCAGGCGCTTCTGCAACTTATCGATGTTGTACTTTTCTTTCTTACTAATGTCTTGATTCTGCAGCATTTAATAATGGCTCAGTTCGTAGTGTGGCGCACGCATTCTGCCAGCAGCGTTGCTGACGGCGGCAACTTATGGCGTCTGACGTCGATGAGTATCAGTCTGTGGCGTGTATGGTACGGATTCGCGCCGGGGATGTCAGCACATTTAAGAGAGTTTAAGCGGCGAAGGATTAAGATAAAAAGCCCGCACCGGCGGCGGGCTGGAGAGGTTAGCGGACAACCAGTACGGAGCACTCTGCGTGACGCACGACGGCCGCGGCGTTAGAGCCAAGCAGGTAGGTCGTGATATCCGGGCGGTGCGAGGCGATGATGACTAAATCTGCCGGCAGCGACTTCGCCAGTCCCAGAATGTTGTCCTTCGGCGAACCTTCGGCAATATGGAAATGCACCCGGTCTTCAGGGATGGCAAACTGCTTCACCACCTCTTTCAGTCGGGTTTCGGAATCCGCCTTGAACTCATCCATCGGCGGCATCTCTGCGGTATAGGCCATGCCCAGCGAGGCATAATAGGGAAGAGAGGGGATCACGGTCAGAAAGTGGACTTCAGCATCATCAATCCGTGCTTCGGCTTCAACGTGGCTGATAACGCGTTGAGTTAATTCTGTATCAGAAATATCTATGGGTACAAGAATTATTCTGGTCATAAAACCTCCTGTTTAATTAACCTTTAAAAGTGTACGACATTCAGGGGCAATATGTACAATGACCAGGGTCACACTTTGGCTTCAGACCGCAGAACGTTCGGTAAATTTACCTTTGATAACCCCGTCATAAAAACGACCTTTGGAAACGACCTGCAGAAAGTTGTGAAACACCCGCGGCGGAACGTCGCAGTACTGCAGCGTTTTATTGTCACGAAAGCGTATTTCAAGGATGCCGGAGGCTTCGTCGTAGGCGACGGAGCGGATTCGTGATGATTTTACGGGATGATGATGCATGGCTGGCGTCCTTTACGAGCGGTCTTATAAGCAATATATCATCCACTGGACGACTATTTTAACGCAACAGGTATATTGTTTTGATTTGGTTAAAATATCGGCAGAAAGAGGGGCCAGGCCCGCAGCTCCCAGCAGGCCACGGCCGCAGAACGGATAAGCCAGGCCTGGCGCCACGACGTCATCGGTGCCGATGCCGTGGTTTGCGTAGCCGCTATGGTCTTCGTCCTGCAGGGTGATTTTGTCATCAGCGTAGGTGGACCTAGTGCGGCTAAAGTAAAAGGTCGCGCCGATATCGGCATATTTCACCAGATCCTTGTCGCCGTTGGCGGTCGAGCGATGAGTCTGCTCGTTGGTGCGCCCGGCACTCGCTAAATTTCAGACCGGCGAATGCCGGACGGACCCAGGCGTTGTTGGTATCGGATTCGCTGCTATTGGCCTGAACGTGATATCCCCACTGGCCGTAGCCGGTCAGCAGATCGCGAATATGAGTTTCGCCTTTGAAGCCGGGATGGATATCGCTCATATCGTCAGCAGAATACGCATCATCGGATAAATAATGTAAATTATCGACTCATGATGGCCAGCACGTTCTTTCATTTGGAGAATTCTTTGACGTTTTTTAACTTACTTCGAAGACGCTTCATTATTATAGGTGAAGGCTGTTAAAGTAAAATAAATATAAAATGCTTCACTATAAGTAAAGTCTAAAATAAACACCCCGCCACTGTGGTAATAATTTTAGTGAATCTATCAATGCAATACATATAAAATAAAAATTATACGGCGGGGAGTTAATGGGATATTATTCGCGCGTTATATGCCTTTGTTTATTGTCAGCCGCATTTTTGCTGCCGCCGCCCGCGGTCCTCTTGCGGGCTATTTAAACGGTAAAATGACAAGCCCGAATATCTATTCGGGCTTTTTTTATGGCAACGCTCAGGCGCGGTACAAATTAGCTTTCGACGGTGGGTTTCTCCGCTTTACCGGCCATCTGCGCAAGGAAGTCATAGCGTTTTTGCAGATCGGCTGCGGCATCCTTCCACAGCTGCTCCGCCACCTCCGGCTGCTGGGCGTTGAGGCGACGGAAGCGCTGCTCGTTGAGCAACGTTTCCGCCAGCGCGTCCGACGGCGGGCGAGAGTCCAGCGCCAGCGGGAGCTTACCTTCATCCGCCCGGCGCGGGTCGAAGCGGTAGAGCGGCCAGAATCCGGTGGCGGTCAGCTGACGCATCTGATCGTGGCTTAGCGCCAGATCGTAGCCGTGCTCTTCGCACGGGCTGTAGGCGATAATCAGCGACGGCCCCGGATAGGCCTCCGCTTCCTGAATCGCTTTCACCGTCTGATTCAGCTGGGCGCCCAGCGAGATCTGCGCCACGTAGACGTGACCGTACATCATCATGCTGACGCCGAGGTCTTTGCGCGATTTACGCTTGCCGTGCTCGCCAAATTTGGTCACCGCGCCGAGCGGCGTGGCCTTCGAGGCCTGGCCGCCGGTGTTGGAGTAACACTGGGTATCGAGCACCAGGATATTGACGTTTTCGGTCAGGCTCAACACGTGGTCGAGGCCGCCAAAGCCGATATCGTAGGCCCAGCCGTCGCCGCCGATCAGCCAGATGGATTTTTCCACCAGCGCGTCGGCGTCGGTCAGCAGCTCCTGGGCTCCCTCAACGCCGGCCAGCGCGCGGCGCAGCTCCGCCACCTGCTCGCGGCGGACGTCCGGGGCGGCCTCGGCGTGCAGGGCATCGTTGACCTCCGCCGGTATCGCGTCGGCAAACTGCTCCAGCAGGCGCATCACGCGCTGACGATGCTGGTCCACGGAGAGGCGGAAGCCGAGGCCAAATTCGGCGTTATCTTCAAACAGCGAGTTGGCCCACGCCGGGCCGCGCCCGTTGGCGTCGGTGGTATACGGCGTTGACGGCAGGTTACCGCCGTAAATCGACGAGCAGCCGGTGGCGTTGGCGATCAGCATCCGATCGCCGTAGAGCTGGGTTAGCAGCTTGATGTACGGCGTTTCGCCGCAGCCGGAGCAGGCGCCGGAGTACTCAAACAGCGGGCTTATCAGCTGAGAGGTACGAATATCAATGCGCTCCAGCGCGCTGCGGTCGATCTCCGGCAGGCTGAGGAAGAAGTCGTAGTTGACCTTCTCCTCCTCAACGTGCTCAAGGCGCGACATCATATTGATGGCCTTGATCTCCGGGTTCTGCCGGTCTTTGGCCGGGCAAACCTCAACGCACAGATTACAGCCGGTGCAATCTTCCGGCGCCACCTGCAGAACGTATTTCTGTCCGCGCATATCGCGGGATTTCACGTCCAGCGAATGCAGGCTGGCCGGGGCCGCTTCCATCGCCTCTGGGGAGATAACCTTGGCGCGGATCGCCGAGTGCGGGCAGGCCGCGACGCAGTGGTTACACTGGGTGCACAGCGCCTCTTTCCAGATAGGGATCTCTTCGGCGATATTGCGTTTTTCCCAGCGGGTGGTGCCCATCGGCCAGGTGCCGTCCGGCGGCAGGGCGGAGACCGGCAGCGCATCGCCGAGGCCGGCCAGCATGGCGGCGGTGACGGTTTTGACAAAGTCCGGCGCGGCATCGGAGACCACCGGCGGGCGGTTCGGGCTGGCGGCGTTGACCTGCTGCAGCGGCACTTCGGCCAGCGACTCGCGGGCCAGCGCCAGCGCCTGCCAGTTGCGCTCAACCAGCTCCTTGCCCTTGCTGCTGTAGCTTTTGGCAATCGCGCCCTGGAGTTCGGCCAGCGCGCTGTCACCCGGAAGAATTTGCGTTAGATGGAAGAACGCCATCTGCATCACGGTGTTGATACGCGCGCCGAGGCTGCATTCGCGGGCAATTTTGGCGGCGTTGACGATATAAAAGCGCGCCTGCTTCTGGTTGAGCGTCGCCTGCACTTCCTGCGGCAGACGCGACCACGCCTCATCGGCGGCGTACGGCGTGTTCAGCAGGAAAATCCCGCCGGGCTTTAGCCGCTCCACCATCTGATATTTGTCGATAAACTGCAGCTGATGGCAGCCGACGAAATCGGCCTGCGAGATAAGATAGGAGGAGCGAATCGGCTTCTCGCTGACGCGCAGGTGCGAAACGGTCAGTCCACCGGCCTTTTTCGAGTCGTAGACGAAGTAGCCCTGCGAGAACCACGGCGTCGAGTTGCCGATGATTTTGATGTTGTTCTTGGTCGCCGACACGCTGCCGTCGCTGCCCAGGCCGTAGAACAGGGCCTCCAGCTTCGCCTCCGACGGCAGGGTGTTTTCCCCCAGCGGCAGAGAGAGGTTGGTGACGTCGTCATAGATACCGACGGTGAAGCGGGGCTTCGGTTTCGCCGCGCTCAGCTCGTTAAACACCGCCAGCACGCACTCCGGGCCGAACTCTTTTGACGACAGGCCATAGCGGCCGCCGATGGTGCGCGGCAGCGTTTCGCGTTCGCCGCGGTTAAACGCCTCCGCCAGCGCGGTCATCACGTCGAGGTACAGCGGCTCCGCGTGGGCGCCGGGCTCTTTGGTGCGGTCCAGCACGGCGACGGCGCGCGCGCTTTCCGGCAGCGCTTCCAGCAGGTGAGCAGCGGAGAAGGGGCGATAGAGCCGCACTTTCAGCACGCCGACCTTCTCGCCGCGGCTGAGCAGCTCATCCACCACCTCTTCGCAGGTGCCGATGGCGGAACCCATCACTACAATCACCCGTTCGGCCTGCGGATGGCCGTAGAATTCGAACGGTTTATAGCGACGGCCGGTGGCGGCAGCGAAATCGTCCATCGCCGTTTCGACGTGGTCGTAGACCGCGTCGTACCACGGGTTGGTGGCCTCACGGGACTGGAAATAGGTGTCCGGGTTAGCCGAGGTTCCGCGGATCGTCGGATGTTCGGGATTCAGCGCGCGCAGGCGATGCGCGTCGATCTCAGCCTGCGGCAGCAGGCTGCGGAGGGTGTCATCCGCCAGCGGCGCGATTTTGTTGATTTCGTGCGAGGTGCGGAAGCCGTCAAAGAAATGGATAAACGGCACCCGGCTTTTGAGGGTCGCAATATGCGAAATCAGGGCGAAATCCTGCGCCTCCTGGACGTTGCTGGCGCAGAGCATCGCGCAGCCGGTCTGGCGCACGGCCATCACGTCGGAGTGATCGCCGAAAATAGAGAGCGCGTGGGTCGCGACGGTACGCGCGGCGACGTGCAGGACAAACGGCATCAGCTGACCGGCCAGCTTGTACAGCGTCGGGATCATCAGCAGCAGACCCTGCGAGGAGGTGAAGGAGGTCGAAAGGGCCCCGGTTTGCAACGCCCCGTGCACGGCGCCGATAGCCCCGGCTTCCGACTGCATTTCGACCACCCGGGGCACGTCGCCCCAGATATTTTTGAGCCCGTTACCTGCCCAGGCGTCCGCCTGCTCGGCCATCGTTGAGCTGGGGGTAATGGGGTAGATGGCGATAACTTCACTGGTGCGAAACGCGACAGAAGCGGCCGCGCCATTACCGTCGATAGTAATCATAAAAAGAGACCCTAACATTGCGCAAACAAAAAAGAAGGGACCCGCAAAACGGCGGCGGATCCTGTAATTATATGGAGTGAGTATAGGGGCTTTCGCTATGCCCTTGAAGTTGTGCGGCTTTCGAGTGCACAAATTGATCCATGAGGCTCTCCCTGCCTGTGCGCCGGGCGAGGAGAACCAGTGGCTGCTATCTTGCTGATTACTATGCCGTTAGTCTGAACGTTGCGGGTGCTTTGGCAACAAAGCGCTGCGCTTAAAACCAGGTCTCGAGCTGGGCGCCGAAGATCAGCGTGCCTCCGCTGTGGTAGCCGGCACTGCCAAAGGTGTCGGTGGTGGAGTAGCTATCCAGGGCTTTGTCCCAGTTCATCCAGGTGGCGAAGAAGCGAATTTCCGGGCGCTCAAAAAAGTCGGTCACCTTGTGCATTTTAAAGGTCGGAGCAAAGGTCAGCTTGTAGTAGCTTCCGCGGGCGGGCCGGTTGCCGTTAAAGCCTCTGGGGTCGATATCCATATACTGGTAGCTGGCCTCGTACTGCAGGGCAAAGTTCTGATTGAGCTCCTGGATAACCCTGGCGTTGAGGGTGACCCAGTCGTAGCGATCGCCGTCCAGGTAGCGGCTATTGCTGCTCTGGGCGACGATGAGTGGCGCCAGGCTAAGCCGGTCGGTCAGGGAAGTGATGCCGTAGGAGGCGAATTTAACGGTCCAGGCGTCATCGATCAGATAACCGTCCGACCCCGGGCCGCGCACTTCCGCCCCCAGCGCCTGGCCATACAGCAGCACCGTTTTGGACAGTCCGGGCCGGAGCCCATAGAAAGTGTCGCCATGATACGCCATCATGGTGTTGAAGCCTTTGGACGCCGCCTTATCCGTCGCCAGGCCATCATTAATACGCTTATCGTTATCCTTAGAGTAGAGGCCGTTGACCATCCACTGCCACGGGCCTAATTTATTATTGAGCGACAGGGTATAGTTCTGAATATAGGTATTGGCGGCCCCGGTCATGTTGTTATATTCAACGTTCTCCATGGCATCAATATCATTAAAGTTACGCCCGTAAATCGCCAGATTGGTTTTGACGTCGCCGGCCAGGTTAACGTCATAAATACCGGCCCCGGTACCGATTAAATTCATCATGTCGGAGTCGAGCCAGTGAATATCAAAGTTATCGCGATCCTCGCGCTTACCTGCCCACAGGGTTGCGTGCTTGAACGCCCCGGAAAAGGATGGAAGGTCGCTCATTTCGGCAAACGCCTGACGCAGGTTCATTTGGCCGTTAAAGGCGCTGTCGGTATTATAGGTTTTATCCCATTCGGCAATTTTCATGTAATAACGCAGCTTAGCGTTATTATCATAGCGACGCAGATAGTTAATATCGGCGGTGACGTAGGTGTCTGATTCATTGCCGAGACGGCCGACGCTGCCGCCGGTGCTTCCGGCGGGCGTCAGGGAAGGGCCGACGGTGCTGGTGGCCCCTTGCTTTCCGGTGAGAATCCCGGTGCGGGCATAGCCGCCGATTTTAATTTCAGCCGGGTCCTGGTTAAGCGACTTATTTTTTATTGAAGCAATATCGCGATCCGTTTTTTGCTCAACGGCCAGCAGGCGCTGCCGGGCCTGGCTGGCATTATTCTCGGCGGCGGCGGCTCTCTTTTCCGCTTTATCAATCTTTTGTTCAGCGTAGCGTAAATCTATTTTGGACTGTTTTAATTCAGCCTCAAGTTTTTCCAGACGGGCGTTGATGTCATTAAGCGTAATATCGGCGGCGTGCGCGGATAACGGCAGCGCCAGCGCGCAGAGCGTAAGGGTATAGATTTTCATTATTAATCCCTGTGCAGAGAATTCCCGCGCTGCGGGCATAGGCAAGCCTGCAGCACGGAAGAGTGTGCCAGCAAAAATTATGTTGCTGTTATTAAGCCGTCAGGTGGCGGCTAGCTGCGGGTTATCATTTTTTGGCCACGGGTTTCTTGGTATTAACAAAAAGAGTCGCGGCAATAAAGGAAAAAATAAATACCGCGATGCCGACGGTGATATAGCTAATAAACTGGTAGCGGTCGTAGAGGTACATCAGCGGAGAGAGCAGGACCGCCAGGCCGTAAGAGTTAGCCTTGATCGCCATCAGCGAGAGCACCATGCCGCCCAGCGCGGAGCTGGTGAGCATCACGACAATGGCCCGGATCCCCGACTGCATCACAATCCCGAACAGGGCCGGCTCTGAGACCCCCAGCAGCTGCGTTATAGTGGCGGAGATGCCGGCGGTCTTAAAGGCCAGGTTCTTTGATTTCAGCGAAATAGCCAGGCACACGGCGGCGTTGGCAAAGCCGTACATCGCGCAGACCGTAATCAGCGGATTAAAGCCGGTGCCGGCAATCAGCGACGTTTCAATCATGATGAACATATGGTGCATCCCGGTCATCACGGCGATGGGATAAATAAAACCGATCAGCAGGCCGCCAATTCCAGCCGGCAGGGCGAGGAACTGCCCAATCGCCATCACCGCATAATGTTCGAATCCGTGCACCAGCGGGCCTAATACCAGCAGGGCAATGGCGAGTGCAATCAGGATGACGATAAAGGGCGTGAAAATAAGATCCATCGAGTTCGGCATGACTCTGCGGAAATAGATCTCGAGTTTCGCGCCGATAATACCGGTAATGAGCGCGGTGAGGATCGAACCCTGATAGCCGACCAGCGGAATAAAGCCAAATATATATATCGGCGCGGCGTGGCCATATGCCACATCGTAAGCGTTGGGCAGCGCCGGGGAAACCAGCATCAGGCCAATTAAAAAGCCGATAATCGGTGTGCCGCCAAACTTTTTAAATGCCGACCAGCAGATAAACGCCGCGAGGAAGGCAAAGGCGGTATCGCAAAGGACGGTGGTTAACGTCTGCAGGTAAACCGGGATATCCTGCACGTTTCTGCCAAACCAGCCCAGTACCGTATCGTTAAAAATTACCCCCTTCAGGCCGAGAAACAGGCCGGTGGCGCCGAGCACCGGGACGATCGGCACGAACACGTCAGAGAGGTTTCTGATGCCTCGCTGCAGCCTGCCCGTGCTCTGCCGACTCATCTCGTCTTTGCTAACTTCGGCAACCTGGAACTCTTCCACAAACGCCTGGTAAACCTTGTTGACGATACCGGTGCCGAGAATGATCTGATACTGACCTGAATTATAAAACACGCCTTTCACTTCGCCGATCTGGCGAATTTTTTCGTCATCAATGGCTTCGCGATCCTTCACCTGTAAGCGCAAACGCGTCGCGCAATGGGTGGCCGATGCAATGTTGTCCTTGCCAATCGTATTAACAATATCAATGGCGATATTTTTATATTTGTTCATTTTTAACGCATCCCTTAATGAGAATGGTCTGGTACGGTTTGAGGGTAGAAGTTACGTTGGTGTAATTACTGAGCACGATTTCCCCGTCAGGCAGGGTAAACGGCTGCTCTTTGGCGCTGAGGTTAGTGATGGAAATAAGGCGCTCGGTTGCCGAGCTTCTTGCATAGGCGATAACGTTCTCGGCAGCCTCCTCCAGCGGGGTGAAGGTGCCGTAAATCAGCGTTTCAGGGAAGTCGATATTTCTCAGGGCAATCATCTTTTTGTAGAAAGAGAATACCGAATCGGCTTGCGCCAGCTGGCTTTGCGCGTTCAGCGACGTATCGTCAGTGGACAGCGCCAGCCATGGCCTAGCGCCGTTGTTAAAGCCTGCATTGACGCCGTCGGACCACGGGAACGGCGTGCGCGAATTATCTCTTGAGCGGTGGTTAACAAAGCCCATAGCCTCCTCGGTGCTAAAGCCTTCCGCCAGCGAGCGGTAGTAGTTATCGAGGCTTGAGATATCGTTAAATTCGTTAATCTCGCTGCGGCAGAAGTTCTTCATCCCCAGCTCCTGTCCCTGATAGATAAACGGCGTGCCGCGCATGAAAAAGTACATGGCCGCGAGGGCCTTGGCGCCGATCTCGTTCTGATAGTCAGCGTCGCGCACCAGTTTCGATAGGGCGCGAGGCTGGTCGTGATTCTCAATAAAAGTGGTACCCCATCCCGCCCGGGCGAAGGCCAGCTGGCTGGCAAACAGGGTTTCCCTGAACGCCTTGACGCTCCAGTCGCATTCCCTGAACCACTCTGAACCATTTTCAACGTCGATATCGGCGGCGTGGAAGTCAAATATCATGTCGAAATAGCCTTCCGGCCCGATAAAGCGCTCATACTCTTCCAGCGGAACGCCGGGGGCTTCACCGACGGTCACGCAGCCGAATTTGTTAAAGGTCTTTTGCTTCAGTTCGTTGAGGAAAAGCTCAATCCCCGGCCGGTTGCGGGCCTTGCTTTTGACTGAGGCCAGGCCGTCGATACCGTCTGATGGCAGCGGGCTGAAGTCCTGATCCTTTTTGATAAAGGTAATGGCGTCGATGCGGAACCCGGCGATCCCTTTTGCCAGCCACCAGTTAATCATTGCGTAAATTTCTTCGCGCAGCGCCGGGTTTTCCCAGTTCAGGTCGGGCTGTTTTTTATGAAACACGTGGAGATAGTAAGTCTCTTCGCCGGGCACTTTTTCCCACACGCTGCCGCCGAAAATAGAGCGCCAGTTGTTGGGGGCCGCACCGTTAACCGCCGGTTTAAAAATGTAGTAATCGCGGTAGCGGGAGTCCGGGTTCGCCAACGCCTGGCGGAACCAGCGGTGCTCGTCGCTGGTATGATTGACCACCAGATCGATCATCACCTTTATCCCCATCTCTCCGGCCTGCGCTATCAGGTCGTCCACGTCCCGCATATCGCCAAAATCAGGATTCACCGCGAAGTAATCGGCGATGTCATAGCCGTTATCCGCCATCGGCGACTGGTAAAACGGCGACACCCAAATGAGGGTAATTCCCAGGGTCTTGAGATAGGGGAGTTTCGCAATGATGCCGCGAATATCGCCGGTCCCGTCGTTGTTGCTGTCATAAAAGCTCTTCGGGTAAATCTGATAGACGACGGATTCCTTCCACCATGCGTGCTGCTGGGGTGTGTTCATCACTTCTCCTTGATATGATATCGATACCATATTGAAATAAAAAAATTAAGCGGACGCTCTGATAATCAATTCAGAGTGCAAATCCTGCTCGTCGTACTGATAGCGGGCGCCGCTGATGAGCGCGAGCAGGCGTTCTACGGAAATTCTGCCCAGTTGCTCAATCGGCTGGCTGACGGTGGTGAGAGGGATGTTGATCATCTCCGCCACCGGCAAATTATCGAAGCCCACCACCGCAAGATCTGCTGGCACGCTCACGCCGCCAGCGGTAAGGCCGGCAATCAGGCCGCAGGCGACCTCATCGCTGCCGGCAAAAATCGCGTCTGGGCGCTCGCTGGCGGCCATTTGCAGCATTTTGGTGGCGAGACCTTGCCCGTCTTTATAGGTATGCATCTGGCGGAAAATCAGCGCGGGATTGATATCCAGCTTTCCGGCCTGCATGGCGTCGATAAAGCCCTGGTTTCTGCGGCTGCCGTGGCCTTTCTGCTCGAAGGTGCCGCCGGTCGAATAGGCGATATTTTTATAGCCCTTGTTGATCAAGTAGGTCACGGCGCCATAGGTCGCCCGGCGATCGTCCACTTTAACCACCGGCAGGCTGGTGGCTTCGAGGCTGGTATTACACAGCAGGATCGGACCGTATTGCTGGTATTTCTCCAGCACGTTCTTATTGCTCTCTACCGCGCATAAAATCAGGCCATCGATGATTTTTTTCTTCAGCAGGTCGAGGCAGTTTTTCTCCTCCCCGGCGCTGTCGTGGTTTTGCACGATCAGCACCGAGTAGCCATTTTTGCGCGCGGTGACTTCCAGGGCATCGACCAGGCTTGCGAAGAAGGGGTTGGTAATGCGCGAGATAAGCACCCCAATACGGTGCGTTTTGACGCCGCGCATCTGCTGGGCAACGGTGCTTGGCTCGTAATCGAGCGCCTGCATCGCCGCCAGAATCTTCTCTTTTTTATCATCAGAGATATAGGGATGATTATTCAGGAAGCGGGAGACCGTGGTGACGGAAAGCCCGGCTTTTTCTGCTACGTCTTTTATGGTGGCCATAGAATTTTTATGAAAACGATATCATAGTTCGGTAAGCTATTTTCAGCCGCCGCTTAAGTCAACCCGCATGTTTTAAAATATGATCGATCTCACAACAATTTTATCCGTCGGGAGCCGCCGCGGTTATTCAGCTGCGGGGGAGTGAGGGGATACTTTGCGAGAATCGCCGATCCGGCGGGAAATTTGCTAGAAAATGTTAATGGAGCGCATAAATAGCGGTTTCGCCTCTCGACGTTGGGCGCCGGGCTGCCTATTATTCTTGGGTTTGTTTATTTTAAGATGTTTCCGAGGGGAGAGACGATGCGAGCTGCGTTTTTAGTTGGGTGTGCCGCGTTATTACTGTCGGCCTGCAGTAGTGAACCCGTTCAGCAGGCGACGGCGGCCCACGTATCACCGGGCATGCGCGCTGCGATGAGCAGCACCGGGCAGGCAAACTGCGCGATGATCGGCGGCTCGCTGTCGGTGGCGCGTCAGCTGGACGGCTCGGCGATAGGGATGTGCGCGCTGCCTAACGGCAAACGCTGCAGCGAGCAGGCTCTGGCCGGCGGCAGCTGCGGTAACTACTAAGCCGCACTCCTGCCTCTGCGGGCGCCGTGAGCTACCCTCGTGCCCGCTGCATTGAGGCTCCCTTGGGTGCCTGCCGGACGGGTAATTAGTTAACCAGATCGGCGAGCTTATACACCAGCGTGCGATCGGCGGTCGCCAGCGTCAGCTGATTTTCGGTTAAATCGACCTGCGCCCCGTCGCGCAGCATTTTGCCGAGCGTGGCGTCGAGCTCGTTAAGCTGCGGGTCAGCGCACAGCATCCGGGTCATCGCCAGCGCTTTGACCTTCAGCTCGCCATCCGACACCTTGCCTTCGCCGCTAAAGCGGTTGCACATATTGCCTGAGACGAACGTCTTCTCGCCAAAGCTCAGCTCCAGCGGCTTCGAGCCCTCCTTGAGCGGCTGACCGTTGACGCTGGTCAGGACAAACCGATGGTGCTGAAGCTGCTCCGCGCTGGTGGACACCTTGCTGTTATATACGCAGCCGGAAAGCAGCATTCCTGCCGCCAGCAGTGCAGCAAACTTATTCATTTTTTCTCCAGAAATATTTCACATCTTTTAGGTAAGCGGAGTGTAACTGTACTGCAGGCAAATTCTGTGGGGCTTATCTGAATGTGCCCCCCGCAGGGGGAGGGCACAAAAGGGGAAGGATATCAGACCAGCGCGTTGGCGCAGGTTTCACCGGCGTCAACCTGGCGCAGGTTGTCGAGGGTGGTTTGCGAAATACTGATTAACGCCTCGGCGGTGAGGAACGCCTGATGCCCGGTGAACAGCACGTTATGGCAGGCCGACAGGCGGCGGAACACGTCATCCTGAATCACGTCGTTGGATTTATCTTCGAAGAACAGATCGCGCTCGTTCTCATAGACGTCCATCCCCAGCGCGCCGATTTTCTGATGCTTCAGGGCGTCGATGGCCGCCTGTGAATCAATCAACGCGCCGCGGCTGGTGTTGATGATCATCACGCCATCCTTCATCCGATCGAACGCCGAATGGTTCAGCAGATGATAGTTCTCATCGGTCAGCGGGCAGTGCAAAGAGATCACGTCCGACTGCGCGTACAGCGTCTGCAGATCAACGTACTCGACGCCGAGATCCAGCGCGGCGGCGCTTGGGTATGGATCGAACGCCAGCAGGCGCATGCCAAATCCTTTGAGGATCCGCAGGGCCGCCACGCCGATTTTCCCGGTACCGATCACGCCGGCGGTTTTACCGTACATGGTGAAGCCGGTTAAGCCTTCGAGGGAGAAGTTGGCATCGCGGGTACGCTGATAGGCGCGGTGAATGCGGCGGTTCAGCGACATCATCATGCCGATAGCGTGCTCGGCGACCGCTTCCGGCGAATAGGCCGGCACGCGCACCACCCGCAGACCCAGCTCTTTGGCCGCGTCCAGATCGACGTTATTAAAGCCAGCGCAGCGCAGGGCGATGTACTTCACGCCGTGCGACTTCAGCTCTTCCAGCACCGGGCGGCTGCCGTCGTCGTTAACGAAAATGCACACCGCCTCGCAGCCGTTGGCCGTTTTGGCGGTTTTTTCGGTTAACAGGAAATCGAAGAACTCGAGTTCAAAGCCATATGTATCATTAACATGCTGAAGGTACTTTTTATCGTACTGCTTCGTACTATAAACAGCGATTTTCATAAGACTTTTCTCCAGTGATTATACCGTCACGGTAGCATATTTAAAATAATCATACAATTCTTAAAAATTAGTTTAAATAACAGGTTATAATCATAATTCTAGAGTATATCTCTGCGTGGAGGTATCGCTTTAAAAGATAATGTGTTTTTACCACAGGCTGAAGCTGAAGGCGCCTGGCGCCAGCAGGATCAGCGGCCACAGCAGGCCGGAGCTGACGTTGGCGAGCTGAAAACGCCAGAAAGAGACACCGCTGGCTCCGCTGGCGAGCGGAAGGGTGGCGCGCAGCGGAGAAAGGAAGCGGCTGAAAAATACCGCCCAGGCCCCGTGGCGGCGTAAAAACCGCCGGCTGCGAGAGAGACGCTCGGCGCTAAGCCAGCGCAGGCGGTGAAGATGGTGTTGATAGCGGCGCCCCACCCGCCAGGAGAGCCAGAATCCGCCGATTGCTCCAAGCCCGGCACTGAGCCACATTAGCAAGAAATGCCCGAGGCTGGCGGAGGCGAAGGTACCGAGCAGCAGCAGACCGGAGGTGCCGGGCACCAGCAGCGAGACGATCGCGCAGGATTTGCTGAACGTCAGCAGGAACACCAGCAGCAACAGCAGCGCGTAGTGGTCCTGCGCCGACTCAATCAGCGAGTAGATAAACGCCACGCTTTCCCTCCGGCCTGCTCTGATGATGATTTGCCAGTGTGACAGGGACTGGCTAAATGAAGGCTAAATCAGCGGCGGGTCAAAAATCGCCGCAACGATGGCGGCGCAGCGGCTATTCTTAGGCAGGACGCAAACTTTAACTCACTGGTCGAACGTGCCACAATACGCGCTACATTCGGCATATACTATTGTTGATTCAGGATATTAAGCGCCCATGAAGGGTAAATATAAAGCCGCTATCGCGCTGGTGTTAGCACTCCTTTTGCTCCCGCTGGCGCTGCTGTCGACGCTAACCCACTGGGTGCCGACGCTCGCCGGGATCTGGCTGCCGGCGGGGACCCGGATCTCGCTAACCGACAGCCCGCGCCTGACGCGCACCGCGCTGCGTATCCCCGATTTACGCTACATGGTTGGCGACTGCGAGCTGGCAAGGGTCACCAACGCCCAGCTTTCCCACCCCAGCCGCTGGCGCCTGCATCTCGATGAGCTGGATATCAACAGCGCCTGCCTGAGCAAACTTCCGGAGAGTGAACCCGCCCCCGGCGCGCCGCGCACCCTGGCGGAATGGCAGTCGATGCTGCCCTATAGCTGGCTGACCATCGAGAATCTGCGCCTGTCGCCGTGGGAAAAATGGCAGGGGCGGCTGGTGATGTCGCTGACGCCGACGCAGCAGGATATCGGCTACAGCGGGTCGGAAGTCACCGTGCAGGCCCGCCTGCGCGGCCAGGCGCTGACCGTCAGCGACTTCTCCGCGCGGCTGGTTGAAGGCCAGGCGCCGGTCAGGCTGGTCGGTGAGTTCCATATGCCGCTGGTGCCGGACGGCTTCCCGGTTGACGGCCATCTGCTGAGCACCTTTGAATTTCCGCAGGAGCCGGGGCTGGTTGACGCCGAGCTGGAGTGGCAGAAAAACCGCGGCCAGCTGCTGGTGACGCCGCGGGGCGAGGTGCAGCCGATGCTCGACCTGCCGTGGGAAATTACCCCCGAACGCATAGCGATCAGCGACGGTCGCTGGAGCACCGAATATGCCGGCTATCCGCTGAGCGGCCGCGTGGCGCTGTCGGTGGACGACTGGCAGGAGGGAACCGAGAATATGCAGGTCAGCGGGCGCCTGAACGTGCTGACCCAGGGGGAGGCCGGAAAAGGCAACGCGGTTCTCAACGTCGGACCCGGTAAGCTGAGCATGGATAGCAGCGATATGCCGCTGCGGCTCACCGGCGAGGCGAAGCTCGGGGATCTTATCGTCTACGCCGCGCTGCCGGCCAGGCTGAGCGGTCCGCTCACCACCCCGGAGCTGACTTTCCATCCCGGCGCGCTGCTGCGCTCGCGAGGGAGGGTGATTGACTCCCTTAATATCGATGAAATACGCCTGCCGCTGGCGGGGGTCAAGGTTACCCAGCAGGGCGTCGACGGCCGGCTGCAGGCGATTCTGCGCGCCCACGAGCAGGAGATGGGCGACTTCGTCCTGCATCTTGACGGCAAGGCCGACAACTTTATGCCCGACCGCGGCCGCTGGCAGTGGCGCTACTGGGGAGAGGGGCACTTCACGCCGATGCAGGCGCGTTGGGACGTGAAGGGCGCGGGAGAGTGGGTGGACAGCGCCATCGTCCTGAACAGCCTGTCAACCGGCTTCGATAAGCTGCAGTACGGCACCATGCTGGTCAGCACCCCGCGGCTGACGCTGGAACAGCCGATTCGCTGGCTGCGCGACGAACAGCATCCGAAGCTGACCGGCGCGCTGTCGCTGGATGCCGGCAAAACCAGCTTTAGCAGCGGCAGCGAGCTGCCGCCCTCAACGCTGAAATTTAGCCTCGACGGGCGCGACCCGACCTGGTTCCAGTTTAACGGGTCGCTGCACGCCAATAAAATCGGCCCCGTGCGGCTGACCGGCCGCTGGGACGGCGAGCGCCTGCGCGGCCAGGCGTGGTGGCCGAAGCAGTCGTTGACCGTCTTCCAGCCGCTGCTGCCGCCGGAGTGGAAAATGAACCTGCGCGAAGGGGCGCTGTACGCCCAGGTGGCCTTCTCCGCCGCGGCCGATCAGGGCTTTGAGGCCGGCGGGCACGGGGTGCTGAAAGGCGGAAGCGCCTGGATGCCGGATAATCAGATCAACGGCGTCGATTTTGTGCTGCCGTTTCGCTTTAGCCAGGGGACCTGGCAGCTCGGCACCCGGCGGCCGGTTTCGCTGCGCATCGGCGAGATAGTTAACCAGGTGACGGCGCGGAATCTCACCGCCGACCTGCAGGGCTCGTATCCCTGGAGCGAAAGCAGCCCGCTGCAGCTCAGCAACGTCAGCGTCGATATTCTTGGCGGCCAGCTGACCATGCAGCAGCTGCGTATGCCGCAGCACGATCCGGCGCTGCTGCGCCTGCGGCACATCTCCAGCAGCGAGCTGGTGAGCGCGGTGAATATCAAACAGTTCGCCATGTCCGGCGCGTTTAACGGCGCGCTGCCGCTGTGGCTGGATAACGAAAAATGGATAGTCAAGGACGGCTGGTTGAGTAACCCCGGTCCGATGACCCTGCGCCTTGACCCGGATATGGCCGATGCGATGGTGAAGGACAATATTTCAGCGGGCGCGGCGATCAACTGGCTGCGCTATATGGAGATCGCCCGCTCGTGGACGCGCATTAATCTCGATAATCTCGGCGTCCTGACGCTGCAGGCGACGATTAGCGGCACCAGCCGCGTCGGGGAGAGAAGTAATACGGTCCATCTCAACTACTCTCATCAAGAGAACATTTTTGACCTGTGGCGCAGCCTGCGCTTCGGCGACAACCTGCAGGCATGGCTTGAACAGAATGCGGTGCTTCCCGCTCAGCGCTGTAAGGATAAGCAACACTGTACGCCTGTTGGGACAGGCGCTAAGGAACAACGATGATAAAACTGCTAACGATGCTGCTGGCAACGACGATACTGCTGACGGGCTGTACGCCGCGGATTGAGATTGCGGCATCGAAGGAGCCGATCACCATCAATATGAATGTCAAAATTGAACATGAGATTCATATCAAAGTGGATAAGGACGTCGAGGATTTGCTCAAGTCGCGTAGCGACCTGTTCTGAGGTAGCGATGAGAAAACGACTGTTGACGACCGCCCTGGCGCTGGCGCTGTTTAGCACCTCGGCGATGGCCCTGACGCTCGGCGAGGCGCGGGAGCAGGGACGGGTTGGCGAAACGCAGAGCGGCTATCTTGCCCCGCTGCGCCAGGATCGGGAAACCCTGGGTCTGGTGAAGCAGATCAACGCCGCGCGCAGCGAAAGCTATCAGCGGCTGGCGGATGAGAACAACCTGCCGGTGGATGAGGTGGCGAAAATGGCCGGCCAGAAGCTGGTTGCGCGGGCGCAGCCGGGTGAATACGTGCAGGGTCTGAATGGCAAATGGCTGCGTAAGTAATCAGCGGCAGCGCTTGCGGTACTCTCCCGGTGAAACGCCGAAGCGCTGCTTGAAGGCGGTCGAGAAGTGGCTGTGGTCGCTAAAGCCCCAGCTGTAGCCGATCCCCGCCAGCTTTTCATCATCGTGGGCGTTGCTCAGCGCCCGCGCGCACAGATCCAGACGGCGGTTCTTAATATACTGGGCCACCACCAGCCCCTTATCGGCGAACAGCCGGTAGAGGCTGCGCACCGACATCCCCGTCTCGCCGGCCAGCCACTCCGGGCGCAGATGTTCCGCCTGAATCGACTCATCAATCAAAGCCATAATTTTCTGAAACTGCTTCTCGCGCCGCGACGGCTGGGCCTCGTGATGGTGCAGCATCGGGCGCAGCAGGCAGACGATGGCTTCCAGCGCGGCCTCGCTCTCGCTCTGCGAAAGCGCCGGGCTGCTCATGCTTTCGTGCAGCAGACGCTGGCTCAGCTGCACCATCGGCAGGGACTTGCCCAGGCGGGTGGCGATGCTGATTTCGCTCCCGCGCAGCTGCTGCTCCAGCAGCTGGCGGGGCAGCAGCAGCGACGCCTGGCGCGAGGTTTGCTGCCAGAAGATAGAGCAGGGGCGGGAGGCATCGATCAGCGTGATATCGCCGGCTTCGAGCACCACCTGACGATCGTCCTGCTCAATGGCCGCCTGGCCGGAGAGCTGGAATACGGTATAAAACCAGGCATCGTTATCGCGCCTGATTTCGTTGCGGGTGCGGTACAGGTTGACGCCGCGCGCGGTGACGGTGCTGACCTTGAGATTGCCGGCATAGCTGGCGTCAATCTCCCCGTGAAAGTCGCTGTCCAGCGGACGTGCGGCAAAGTTTCCGCAGACCTGATTGATTTTCGCCAACCAGCGCTGGTAGTCCTGTCCGTTATCTGCCGCCGCCATAGCTCGTCTCTTGTAATAATAATGTTTTCGCATTGTTGCATTTACGCTGCGCCAAACAAGAGCGAAGCGCGGAGTATATGAAAGAACTATTACCTGAGGCACATTTTTGCCCGCGCAATATGCCTAATTGCGGCGGCTGTCACAGCGGCAAAAACGAATGTCACAGAGAAAAAAGCGTGAAGCCTGAGCGCGTCGTAGACTGAATTCACGATCCGTGAGGAATAAGGAAGCGATATGTCCACAGCACAGGTAGCGCTGCTTGCCAGCGTACAGCAGTTTTTAGACAGACAGCATGGCGTGTATATCGACGGTGCCCAGCAGGCGGCGCAGAGCGAAAAGCGGCTGACCGTCTGGAACCCGGCGACCGGGGAGGCGATAGCCAGCACGGCGGACGCCGGTGCCGCGGACGTCGACCGCGCCGTGATGTCGGCGTGGCGCGCGTTTGTCTCCCGCAGCTGGGCCGGACGCACGCCGGCCGATCGCGAACGTATCCTGCTGCGCTTTGCCGACCTGGTTGAGCAGCACGGCGAGGAACTGGCGCAGCTGGAGACTCTCGAGCAGGGCAAGTCGATTAATATCTCCCGCGCCTTTGAAGTCGGCTGTACGCTGAACTGGATGCGCTACACCGCCGGGCTGACCACCAAAATTAGCGGCCGCACGCTGGACGTGTCGATTCCGTTCCCGCAGGGCGCGCGCTACCAGGCGTGGACCCGCAAGGAGCCGGTTGGCGTGGTGGCGGGGATCGTGCCGTGGAACTTCCCGCTGATGATCGGCATGTGGAAGGTGATGCCGGCGCTGGCGGCGGGCTGCTCCATCGTGATTAAGCCCTCGGAGACCACGCCGCTGACCCTGCTGCGCGTAGCGGAGCTGGCGAGCGAAGCCGGCGTGCCGGACGGCGTATTTAACGTGGTCACCGGCAGCGGCGCGGAGTGCGGGGCGGCGTTAACCTCGCATCCGCAGGTGGCAAAGGTGAGCTTTACCGGCTCGACGGCGACCGGCAAACAGATTGCCCGCGTGGCCGCCGACCGGCTGACCCGCGTGACCCTTGAGCTGGGCGGTAAAAACCCGGCCATCGTGCTGAAAGACGCCAACCCGGAGTGGGTCATTGAAGGGCTGATGACCGGCAGCTTCCTCAATCAGGGGCAGGTGTGCGCCGCCAGCTCACGGATCTATATCGAAGCGCCGCTGTTCGATACCCTGGTGAGCGGCTTTGAGCAGGCGGTGAAGTCGCTGCAGGTCGGCCCCGGAATGCAGGAATCAACCCACATTAACCCGGTCGTTTCCCGGACGCACTGCGACAAGGTCGCCGCCTATCTCGATCAGGCGCGGCAGCAGAACGCCGAGCTGATTACCGGCAGCAGCGGGCCGGACGGCAAGGGCTACTACATTGCGCCGACGCTGGTGATTAACCCCGATGCCGGGCTGCGGCTCAGCAGAGAGGAGGTCTTTGGCCCGGTGGTGAACCTGGTGCGCGTCGCCGATGGCGAAGAGGCGCTGCGTCTCGCCAACGACAGCGATTTTGGCCTGACGGCCAGCGTCTGGACCGGCGATTTGAGCCAGGCGCTGAGCTACACCGAGCGCCTGCAGGCGGGCACGGTATGGGTCAACAGCCATACGCTTATCGACGCCAACCTGCCGTTTGGCGGCATGAAGCAGTCCGGTACCGGCCGCGACTTCGGCCCGGACTGGCTGGACGACTGGTGTGAAACCAAATCGGTCTGCGTGCGCTATTAGCCGCTGACCCGGCGCCTGAGGTTCGACCGCTTACCCCGGCCGCGAATTTCGGGCGTCGCGTGGCGCTGGCCGCCGTTCTGCTGCTGATTTTGCTTCTGCCCCGACGCCTTGCTCTGCTGCTCTTTGAGCAGCGATCCCAGCAGGCCGATAGATTCCGTAAGCTGGCTTGACCACGCCTGGGTTTCCTGCTGCTGGATGCGGTGGATGTCATTAATAAACGCCGCGGCAATCCCGGCGGCGTTTATATAATGCAAATCCGCGTCTGCGTGACTGGAGGCATCGTTTTGGATCCATCCGCTAATAAACTCCGCATAGCGCGTCTCAATGGCAATAATGGTTCGAATATAGTACAGCCAGCCGTCGGTCAGGCGAAACACGCGGTCGGCAATAAATAGCAGCATCGCAATTGTCAGCAGCCCCAGTGAAATTTGGGTTAACCATAGCTTACCCGCGTCAGTTTGCGTAAATGGGAGCCTGAAAATTTGAATAGCGGCAATAGCAACAATCGCCGTGAATACCGTGAATAAAAGAAGCAACGAGAGCCAGCGTTTTTTCTTTACTTCCTTTTGATACCAGCCAATTATATTTTCTTCGTATTCGTTACAGGTTTTAAAAATAGCCTCGAGCTTTTGCGGCTGGTTCAATGAACTCAGCTTTCCTATATCGCTCAGCGCGGCGGGCCGGTGAGTTTCTGTCCCCATGATGATCCCCGCAATAACGTTGACTTGATTAGCATGCTAGCCAAATGTCGCCGTCAGCGCCTGCCGCTAAACCGCGCGGGGAGTAAGAGGGCGTCTTTTCATTTGTTCTGCCGATCCGATTACAGTCTGCTATTTTTAATTTGTCAAACATCCCCTTTTAATGCGGCCTGTCGATGAGGTTCATATGAACTTACTGGTCTTTTGTGACGGTACCTGGAATACCCCCCAGCAGCTTGATGATGGCAAACCCGCGCCGACGAACGTGGTCAAATTGCGCAACGCCGTGACGGAAAATAGCGCCCAGCGCGTCTATTATCACCCCGGCGTCGGTACCGACGGCGGCGTTGTCGATCGTTATATTGGCGGTGGCATAGGCGACGGTCTGGATAAAAATATTATTAGCGCCTATTACTGGCTCGCCACCAACTATCGACCCGGCGATAAAATATGGTTATTTGGCTTTAGCCGTGGGGCCTATACGGTGAGAAGCCTTGGCGGAATGATCTCGCGCTGCGGTTTATTAAATGCCGGCGGAGCCGGAACCGGCGACGATAAAGTCTGGGAGGACATCAACGCGCTGTTCAGCCTTTACCGACAGCCGGCGGCCAGCGCGCCGGCGGTGATAGCCAGCGTCGGGCGGCCCTTCTATGAGGTCGCCACGGGAAATCCCACCAAAGAGAGCGTGCCGATCTATTTTATTGGCGTCTGGGAAACGGTGGGGTCGCTGGGGATCCCTGACGACCTGGCCTTAGCCAACCTGCTGGATGACCCGAAAAAGTATGCGTTCCACGATACCTCCTTGAGCCCGATCGTCAAAAACGCCCGCCACGCGCTGGCGCTGGACGAGCAGCGGCAAAGCTTTATCCCGACGCTGTGGGATAACGTGGCGGCAAACCCGCGGGTGAAGCAGCGCTGGTTCGTCGGCGTGCACTCCGACGTTGGCGGTGGCTACGCGCAGTGCGGACTATCGGATATCCCTCTGCAGTGGATGATGTCCGAAGCGCGCGATCTCGGCCTTGAGCTGCATCCGGATATCGCTACCCAGCTCAGGCCCGATGCTCAGGGCCTGCTGCACGATTCGGTGACCGGGGTGTTTAAGCTGCTGCACACCTGCCCGCGCGGGGTGCCGCAGATTGTAGCGGGCAGCGCCGACGTTGATGGCAGCGTCCTGCAGCGTCAAAGCCAGCCGTCGCTGCTCCACGGCGGCTACCGGCGCCTCAGGGCGCTGACGCCAGAGCATCCGGTAACGTTCGACGTCTTTTCTCGTGAGCGCTGGAATGAAACCGGGGTTTGGCTGGAGGCGGGCGTCGAGTACCGGTTTAGCGCCTCGGGAAAATGGATGGACAGCTCGATACCCTGCGATGCCGACGGCACCGATGACGGGAAGTTTTACCCCGGCGAGGCGGCGCAGATTCTGGCTTCCGTCGCCGATAAGCTGGAGATGCTGTGGAAGGGGGCGACCAAAAATCAGGACGTCGACTTTTGGCTGAGCAGGCGCGTTGGCACGGCGCCGTGGTTCGCGCTGATCGGCGTGGTCGCCAACGGCGCCGGCGCCGTTCCCGCCGTCCCTCAGCAGCGGCATCAGATCTTCGTCATTGGCAGCGGATGCTGCTTTACGCCGGCCAGGAGCGGCTATCTATACGCTTACGCCAACGACGCCTGGCAGATGTACGATAACAACCGCGGCAGCGTCGCCCTGACCGTCAGCCGCTAAACCGGCCGCGGGCCGCCAACAATCGTTTTCCTGCCGGCGGGGCTTGCTGAAAGCGATGATTTATCGCTACTGTTTGTTTTCTTTCCCGCCGTCAGGGCGGGAACTGACTCAACAGGAGGCGATCGTCATGTCGAAAGAACCTGCAGTTGCGCTGATAGGCCCCGGCGCCATCGGTACCACCATCGCGGCAGCGCTGCACGAGGTCGGTCGTACGCCGACGGTGTGCGGGCGTACCGCGCATCCGCAGCTATCGCTGCGCTTTGACGGCGGACAGATTACCGTTCCCGGTCCGGTACTGACCGATCCCGCGACCGTTGCGCGTCCGTTCGACCTGGTTTTCGTGGCGGTGAAGGCGACGCAGATTGACGACATTAGCGCATGGCTGACGGCGCTGTGCGATAAAAATACCCTGGTTTGCGTGCTGCAAAACGGCGTTGAACAGCAGGAGCAGTTTGCCGCCAGGGTTGCGGGCGCCACGGTGCTGCCTGCGGTGGTGTGGTTCCCGGCGCTGCGGGAAGAAGCCGCCTCCGTCTGGCTGCGCGCGGCCCCGAGGCTGACGATACCCGACACCGCGCAGGCCAAACTGGTGCAGGACGCGCTGCGCGGGACCCGCTGCGCCGTGGATCTGGCCGAGGATTTCACTACCGTTGCGTGGCGCAAGCTGCTGCAGAACGCCGTCGCCGGCCTGATGGTGCTGGCGGGGCGTCGCGCCGGCATGTTTTCTCGGGAGGATATTACCGCCGTGGCCTTAGCCTATTTGCGCGAGTGCCTGAGCGTCGCGCGCGCCGAGGGTGCAAAACTGAGCGACAGCGTGCCGCAGGAGATCGTTGAGGTCTTTCACCGCGCGCCCGCCGATCTGAGCACCTCCATTCTTATCGACCGCGAGGCCGGGCTGCCGCTGGAGTGGGATATTCGCAACGGCGTAGTGCAGCGACGCGCTCGCCGGCACGCTATCCCGACGCCGCTGAGCGATCTTATCGTACCGCTGCTGGCCGCCGCCAGCGACGGGCCGGGCTGAGGGGCAAAAGGATGGCAGGGAGCCGCTGAGCAAACTCTGCTATCATCCTGCTTTTATCGTGCCGTACTGAATATGCTCAACCATACCATCTGCTACCACCGCTACGGGCCGCCGGAGCGCGTGCTGGCCCTGCACACGCGGCCTCTGCCGACGCTGGCGGCGGGGAAAGTGCGCGTGCAAATGCGCTATGCACCGCTCAACCCTTCCGATCTTATTCCCGTCACCGGCGCCTATCGCCACCGCACGACGCTTCCCGCCGTGGCCGGCTATGAAGGCGTTGGCGTGGTGGTTGCCGCATCGCCGGGCTCGGGCATAGCGCCCGGTCAGCGTGTGCTGCCGCTGCGCGGCGAAGGAACCTGGCAGAGCTATCTCGATATCGCCGGCGAGTGGCTGGTGCCGGTGCCGGACGGGATTGACGACAGGCTCGCCGCGCGGGGCTATATCAATCCGCTGACCGCGCTGCTGATGCTCAGGCGCTGGCCGGTGGCGGGTAAAAATATTGTCCTTACGGCCGCCGCCTCATCCGGCGCCAGCCTGCTGGGCCAGTGGGCGCTGCGGAGCGGCGCGCGTTCGGTATGCGGGGTGATTCGTTCGCCGCAGCATCGTGAACGGCTGGAGCTGCAGGGGATCTATCCGCTGATGACGACGGATCGCGGCATGCTTGGGCAGGTGCTTCAGCAGACCGATCTGCTGTTTGATGCGGTGGGCGGCGAATCCTCCAGCGAGCTGCTGGCCATGCTGCCGGCATCCTCGACGCTTATCTCCTGGGGCTTACTTTCCGGCGCGCCGCTGACGCAATCGCGCCACGGCGCGCGGGTGAGTAAATTTCATCTGCGCGAGGCGCTGCCGCCGCTGTACGTCGGCGAGTGGCGGGCGGCGTTTAGCGACATCTGGCAGCTGCTGCCGCAGACCGCCATGCCCGCGGCGCAGGTGCTGCCTTTTAGGCGCTGGCAGGAGGCTATCGTCGCCAGCGGGCGGCAGGGAAGCGCGCGCAAAATCCTGCTCGATTTCAGCGAGCCCGGCGAAGCCTGAGACGAAAAACGCCGCCGGAGAGGGCTCCGGCGGCGCCTGGCTGTCTTGCTTCAGCAGGGCTGCGTCTACTTCTTCTTCTCGCCCAGGGTTGGGGTTTCATCGAAGAAGTTCCACGGCTTCAGCAGCGCGTGGGCCCATTCGGTAGGCATAATCGGCCACTCTTCTGCGCGCGCCACGTGGGTGGTGCCGGTGGTGATCCACACCACGTCATCATGGTTGTCCAGCGACTCGTTATCTTTTGCGTACTGACCGAGGCCGGTATCGTGAATCGAACGGTTGGGATACTTGCCTTCCGGGTAGCGCTCCTCCTGATGATAGCGGGTGACCCACAGCTGTTTATCCATAAAGCTCAGGCGGTGATAGATCCACTCATCGGGGGCAAACTTGGCGCCGGTCGCCACCGGATGCGTCCCGCCGGCGTAAGGGATTATCTGGTACGACACCGGGTTACCCATCCGGTTTTCTTTCGTGGTGTTGCTCAGCAGGCGGATGGTGCCCGGGTCAAATTTCTGCGCCGCTTTCTGTTCCGTATCGATGGCGTACTGGTTAATCTGCATGGTGCTGGTACGCGGGCCGCCGGCGGTATTCGGCTTCACTTCCGGGTCCATCGCCACCAGGCTGTTGTTCTCGCCGTCGACGTCGAGATCGAGGCGGAAGTTGTAGATATGCTGATGGGTGGTGCCGACGATGTTATGGTCGATCAGCGTCCCGTAGCGGGTATCCTCTTTGGCGCTCGGATCGTGCATGGTCTTCGCCAGCACGCCCTTCACCGCCTCAATCCCGGTGGCTCCCGCGTCGATGCCGATGGTGCCGTTCTCGTGGAATACCCAGTCAAAGATGTAGTCGTAGTTGCCGACGGTGCTTATCCAGCGCACCACCAGCTCGCGGCGCTCGGTGCTGACGTTGGGCTGGCCCATCTCCTGGTGCTTGTACTCCGGCCCGGCATAGCGCTCGAAGATCGCCACGGCGCGCGGAATGGTGGTCGGCGTGCCGGTGTAGTCAGCGATGGTTTCATCCAGCAGCACCGAGTTGGCCGGCGCGTCCTTGCCGCGCACGATAGGCGAGGTCAGGGTGCCCATCCCGTAATCACCGGAGTCGAGATAGGCCTTAAAGTACCAGCCGACGTCCGGATCGCCGTACGGGACAATCATCCCGCCGAGGGAGCCTTCGTACATCACCTGGCGCTTTTTACCGTTGTCGTTGTAGGTCACGGTGGACAAAATCGGCCCGACGCGCGAGTTCAGGCGCAGGTGGAAATCCCAGTTCTGCCAGTGGATCATATCGCCGGTGATGGTGTAGTTTTTGCCCTCCGGCTCGGTGATATCCAGCGGCTTGACCGCCGGTTTCACGCGGTCGCGGCCGTCGTAAGGGCGGGACTCCATCGGCACCGGGATCACCGGACCTTCCTCAATCTTGATGATTTTCTTCTGCTCGAGATCGACCACCGCCACCAGGTTCTCAATCGGGTGCGCCCAGTAGTTGCCGTCACCGGTATCCAGATAGCTCACCACCTTCAGCAGCCGCGCGTCCTGTTTCAGGCCATCTTTGCCGTCAAAGTAGCCGACGGTCAGCGGGGTGGTGATCACCTTTTTGGTATCGGTGATGCCGTGCTTTTTCAGCACTGCGGCAAACTCATCGCTGGCGTTGATGATGTTTTGCACGCTGGCGAAATCGTCGAGCAGCACCATGCCGTGGGCGTCTTTGATCGCTTTCCACGAGAGGATCTTCTTGTTCTGTAAATCGACCACGCTTTCGATAACGTGCTTACCGTCGAGCATCACCACGTCGGCGGTACGCGGCGCGTCCACGGCGGTACCGTTCAGCGCAAAGGCCCACACCGCCGCCTTATCCGGCTCGTGGAGGGAGATTTCGGTGAAACGCGTATTCGGGCGGAACTCCGGCGCCGCTTTGACGATGGTGACCGCTTCGCTGATTTCCGCCGAGGTTAAGGAGTTGAGCGGGTGGGGGCGTTTTTCAACCTGGAAGGTTTGATCGAGGCCGGACTGGAACACGTCGTTGATAAAGGTCTCGGAAACCCAGGCTTTACCCTCTTTCATCACCACCGGAACCTGCAGGTTCAGCGGTTTGCCGTTAACGATGGCCGTTTTGGCGCCGGGCTTCACTTTGACATAGGCGCCGTCTTTGATCAGCGTAAACATCTGGGCATAGTCGTCCCACTGCACGTCGGCGCCAAACTCCTGCAGCGTCTTGTCCATCGGGACCATATGCGCTTCGCTACCGTGCGCCAGTACCGGCGTTTGCCAGGCGCAAAACAGGGCGACAGCCAGGGCCAAAGCCGTTTTACGCGGGGAAAGAATCGAGCCGTTTGCCATTGTGACCTCGTCTTATTGTTGTGTTGTGCCTTGCCGCTGCGAAAGTCGGCTTCAGTAGCACTAAGCTATCAGCGCCGGGCCATCGGGCGTTTGTTTGCTCTTGCCAGGTTGTTTGTCAGATTTGCCAGTTATGCCCCGGGAGGGCGCTGCGGCCATGACCCGGGGCGATGGGGAGGGCGTTTTGCCGTCAGGCCGGGAAGTCGCCGCGCTGGCGGGCAACGAGGGTCAGAATGGAGTAGAGCGCCACCGGCTGCTGGTGCTGGTTAAATATCTCTACCGCCCACTCGACGACGCCGGTGGCTTTCTCTTCCGCCGTGCGCTGGCGTTTGACCGTTTTACGCTTGCAGGTCAGGCGTACCTGGATGGTATCTCCCGGCTTCACCGGCTCGATAAAGCGCAGATTTTCCATGCCGTAGTTGGCGATAACCGGCCCGACGCCGGCATCGACGAACAGCCCGGCGGCCGCGGAGATCAGGAAGTAGCCGTGCACCACCCGTTCGCCGAAAATCGACTCGGCGGCGGCAATTTTATCCATGTGGGCGTAGAAGTGGTCGCCGCTCAGGCAGGCAAAATTGACGATATCCGCCTCGGTCAGCGTGCGGCGCGGCGTCAGCAGGCTGTCGCCGGGCTGAATCTCTTCGAAATATTTGCGGAACGGATGAACGCGGTCCTCGGCCACCTGCGCGCCGCGAACCCACTGTCTGGAGATGGCCGCCAGCATGGTCGGGCTGCCCTGAACCGCCGTGCGCTGCATATAGTGCTTCACCGACCGCAGGCCGCCGAGCTCTTCGCCGCCTCCCGCCCGGCCCGGCCCGCCGTGAACCAGCTGCGGTAGCGGAGAGCCGTGGCCGGTGGACTCGGCGGACGACTCTTCGTTGAGGATCTGAATACGGCCGTGGCAGCGGGCGGCGCCGAGAATAAACGATCGTGCCAGCTCGCCGCTGGCGGTGACCAGCGTCCCCACCAGGCTGCCTTCGCCCGCCCGGGCGAGGGTCAGCGCGTGCTCGCGGTTTTGGTACGGCATCAGGGTTGCTACCGGGCCGAAGGCTTCGATGGCGTGCACCGCCGGGGTTTCATCCGGCTGCGGGCAGAACAGCAGCGTCGGCGGGAAAAAGGCCCCGGCGGCGCTGAGGTCCGCCCGGCCGCCGAGGCGGATCTCGCAGCCGGCCGCAATCAGCGTATTGATGTTCTCCTGCACGTCCCGGCGCTGATCGCTATTCACCAGCGCGCCCATTTTGACCCCTTCCTGCGCCGGGTCGCCAACCACCACCTTCTGCAGGCGGGCGATCAGCGCCTCGCTCACCGCGCTGACCTGCGCCTGCGGCACGATAATCCGGCGGATAGCGGTACATTTCTGTCCGGCTTTAGCGGTCATTTCGCGCACCACTTCGCGAATAAACAGCGCGAACTCCGGCTGCTCCGGGGTGACGTCATCCCCCAGCACGCAGCAGTTCAGCGAGTCGGCCTCCATGGTGAAGGGGATGGATTTCGTCACCAGGTTCGGGTGCACGCGCAGCTGCTGGCCGGTGGCGGCGGAGCCGGTGAAGGTCACCACGTCCTGGCTATCGAGACGCTCGAGCAGATCCCCCGCGCCGCCGCAAATCAGGCTGAGGGCGCCTTCCGGCACCAGGCCGCTGTCAACGATGGACTTCACCATCGCCTGGGTCAGCTGAGCGGTGGCGGTGGCCGGCTTGACGATCGCCGGCATCCCGGCCAGCCAGGTTGGCGCCAGCTTCTCCAGCATCCCCCAGCAGGGGAAGTTAAAGGCGTTGATATGCACCGCCACGCCGGACTTCGAGGTCAGCACGTGGCGGGCGGCGAAGCCTCCCTGTTTTGATAGCGGAATCAGCTCATCTTCCGGCCACAGGTTATCGTCCGGCAGCTCCCGGCTGCCCAGCCCGGCGTAGGTAAACAGCGTGCCGATGCCGCCTTCGATATCGACCCAGCTGTCGGCGCGGGTCGCCCCGGTTTGCGCCGAAATCGCGTAAAAGTCGGCCTTGTGCTCCAGCAGGTGTTTGGCCACCGCCTTGAGCATCGCGCTGCGCTCAATAAAGGTCATGGCCTGCAGCGCTTTGCCGCCGCGCTCGATGGCAAAGCGGCGCGCCTGCGCCATATCCAGCCCTTCGCTGGAGACTTCCCACAGCGCTTCGCCGCTGATGGCGTGGTGAATAGTACGGGTGCGGCCCCGGCCGGTCTGCCAGGCGCCGGATAAGTAGCTGGCTAACTGCTGCATCGCGAATCTCCAGATGTGTTACGTGAAATATCTATAAATAGTTATTTTATGAATCATTAAATGCAAGCCTATATTTAATAATTTATTAACATTGTGATCGATGATGTCGTGAGCGTGTGTCATATGTTGTTGTATTTACGCTGTTAGTGGAATGTTTTGCGGCGATCGTCACAAAAAGAACAAACAAAATTTGTGGTTTTATTTAACCAGAGTGTAACTTTTACAAAACAAAGTGATTCACAAAAATTGATTTGTTGAATTTACAGGAATCATAGAGGTGATGACGTGACAGAAGAACAACGCTTTGACCAGCGCATCGCGCAGGATACGGCCATCGAACCGCAGGACTGGATGCCCGACGCCTACCGCCAGACGCTGATCCGCCAGATTGGCCAGCATGCGCACTCCGAAATTGTCGGCATGCTGCCGGAAGGGAACTGGATCACCCGCGCGCCGACGCTGCGCCGCAAGGCGATCCTGCTGGCTAAGGTGCAGGATGAGGCCGGCCACGGCCTCTATCTGTACAGCGCGGCGGAAACCCTCGGCTGCGCCCGGGAAGATCTCTATCAGAAGATGCTCGACGGGCGGATGAAGTACTCCTCCATTTTTAACTACCCGACGCTGAGCTGGGCGGATATCGGCGTGATCGGCTGGCTGGTGGACGGCGCCGCCATCGTCAACCAGGTGGCACTGTGCCGCACCTCCTACGGCCCCTACGCCAGAGCGATGGTCAAAATCTGCAAGGAAGAGAGTTTCCACCAGCGCCAGGGATTTGAAGCCTGCATGGTGCTGGCCCAGGGCAGCGACGAGCAGCGGCGGATGCTGCAGGACGCGATCGACCGCTTCTGGTGGCCGGCGCTGATGATGTTTGGCCCCAGCGATGACAGCTCGCCCAACAGCGCCCGCAGCATGGCGTGGAAGATCAAGCTGCACTCCAACGATGAGCTGCGCCAGCGCTTTGTCGACAACACCGTGCCGCAGATCGAGCTCCTCGGGATGACCGTCCCGGACGCCGAGCTGTGCTTCGACGAGGCCAGCGGCCGCTACCGTTTCGGCGAGATTGACTGGCAGGAGCTGAACGAGGTCATTAGCGGCCGCGGGATCTGCAACCACGAACGACTGGCCGCCAAGCGTAAAGCCTGGGAAGAGGGGGCATGGGTGCGGGAAGCCGCGCTGGCCCACGCGCAAAAACAACACTCCCGCGACGCGGCGTAAGGAGCACCACCATGAGCAACGTTTACTGGCCGTTATATGAAGTTTTTGTCCGCAGCAAACAGGGACTTTCGCACCGCCACGTCGGCAGCCTGCACGCCGCCGACGACCAGATGGCGCTGGAAAACGCCCGCGACGTCTACACCCGCCGCAGCGAAGGCTGCTCGCTGTGGGTGGTCAAGGCCAGCGAAATCATCGCTTCGCAGCCGGAAGAGCGCGGCGAATTCTTTGACCCGGCGGAGAGCAAAATCTACCGCCATCCCACTTTCTACAGCGTGCCGGACGGCATGGAACATATGTGAGGCAGCGATGAATAACCTCAATCCCGTTGCAACCTATGCCCTGCGTCTGGGCGATAACGGCCTGGTGCTGGCCCAGCGCCTGGGGGCGTGGTGCGGCCACGCGCCGGAGCTGGAGATTGATCTGGCGCTGGCCAATATCGGTCTCGACCTGCTCGGCCAGGCGCGTAACTTCCTTACCTACGCGGCGGAGCTGGCAGGGTGCGGGGACGAAGACACTCTCGCCTTTGGCCGCGACGAGCGCCAGTTTCACAACCTGCTGCTGGTGGAGCAGCCGAACGGCAGCTTCGCCGACACCCTCGTCCGCCAGTTCTTTATCGACGCCTGGCACGTGGCGCTGTTCACCCGTCTGGTAGAGAGCCGCGATGCGCAAATTGCCGCCATCGCCGCCAAGGGACTGAAGGAGGTGCGCTACCACCTACGCTTTAGCCGCGGCTGGCTCGAACGGCTGGGCAACGGCACGCCGCTTTCTGCGCAAAAAATGCAGCAGGCGGTCGATGGCCTGTGGCGCTTTACCGGCGAGCTGTTTATGGCCGACGCGCTGGAGCTGAGCCTGGTCGAGCAGGGAATTGCCGTCGACCCGCGCGAGCTGCAGGGAACCTGGCAGAGCACGGTGCATACCGCGCTGCTGGAGTCGGGTCTGCAGATCCCCGAGGAGGCGGCGTTTCGCAGCGGCGGCAAGCAGGGTTTGCACAGCGAACACCTCGGACCGATGCTCGCGGAGATGCAGTATCTGCAGCGCGCCTATCCCGGCCAGCGCTGGTAGCAGGAGGTGGCTATGCAACGACTGACCGCGATCGCCCCCGCCGACGTTCACGCTATCTGGGCCCTGCTCAGCGAGATCCCCGATCCGGAAGTGCCGGTGCTGACCATTACCGACCTCGGGATGGTGCGCAGCGTGGCGCCGCGCGGCGAGGGCTGGGTGATTGGCTTTACGCCGACCTACTCTGGCTGCCCGGCAACGGAGCATCTGCTGGGCGAGATCCGCGCGGCGATGGCCCGCCGCGGCTACACGCCGGTGCATATTGTCCTGCAGCTTGACCCGCCGTGGACCACCGACTGGATGAATCAGGCGGCCCGCGAGCGCCTGCGCCAGTACGGGATCAGCCCGCCGCAGGGGCACGCCTGCCACGCCGATATGCCGCAGGAGGTGGTTTGCCCGCGCTGCGGCAGCGTCCACACCTCGCTGATTAGCGAATTCGGTTCTACGGCCTGCAAAGCGCTCTACCGCTGCGACAGCTGCCGCGAACCCTTTGATTACTTTAAATGTATTTGAGGTTGCCATGACGACGTTTCATTCGCTTACCGTCGCGAGAGTGGAGCCGGAAACCCGCGATGCGGTGACCATTACCTTTGCTATCCCCGACGCGCTGCAGGCCGAGTACGCCTTCCGTCCCGGCCAGCACCTGACCGTAAAAACCCGCCTCGGCGGGGAAGAGCTGCGGCGCTGCTACTCCATCTGCCGCAGCCGCTCCCCGGCCGAAATTAGCGTGGCGGTGAAGGCCATCGACGGCGGCCGCTTCTCCCGCTATGCGCAGCACGATATCCACCAGGGCATGGCCCTGGAGGTGATGGTTCCGCAGGGCCATTTTGGCTATCAGCCGCAGGCCGAAAGGCGCGGGGAGTACCTGGCGATTGCCGCCGGTTCCGGCATTACGCCGATGATGGCGATTATCGGCGCCACGCTCGCCACCGAAACGCAGAGCCGCTTCACCCTGATCTACGGCAACCGCAGCAGCCACAGCATGATGTTTCGCCAGGCGCTGGCGGACCTGAAAGACCGCTATCCGCAGCGGCTGCAGGTGGTGCACCTGTTTAGCCAGGAGTCGATGGACAGCGATCTGCTGCAGGGGCGCATCGACGGCGCTAAGCTGCGCGCGCTCTCCGGCCGGCTGCTGGACTTCAGCCGCTTCGATGAGGCCTTTATCTGCGGCCCGGCGGTGATGATGGATGACGCTGAGGCCGCGCTGGGGGCGCTCGGGATGGCGGCGAACAGCATCCATCTTGAGCGTTTTAATACCCCGGGCAGCAGCGTTAAGCGCGCGACCGGGGTGCAGGCCGAGGGCCGCACCGTCACCATTCGTCAGGACGGCCGCGACCGGCTGGTGGCCCTCAGCGCGGAGGATGACAGCATTCTCGACGCGGCGCTGCGCCAGGGGGCGGATCTGCCGTTCGCCTGTAAAGGCGGCGTCTGCGCCACCTGCAAATGCAAGGTGCTGAGCGGAGAAGTGGCGATGGCGGCAAACTACAGCCTCGAAGCGGACGAGCTGGCGGCCGGCTACGTGCTCAGCTGCCAGGCGCTGCCGACCAGCGGCGACGTGGTGGTGGATTTTGACGCCCGGGGGATGGCATGAGCGAACTGCTGATTAGCCGCCACGGGCGGGTTCTGCACCTGGCCCTCAACCGGCCGCAGGCGCGCAATGCGCTCAATAATGCGCTGCTGACGCAGCTTGCCGAGGCGCTGGAAGCCGCGGCGGCCGACCCGGAGGTGAGCGCCTGCGTGATTAGCGGCGGCCAGCGCTTCTTTGCCGCCGGCGCCGACCTGAACGAAATGGCGGAAAAAGATCTCCCGGCCACGTTCGATGATATTCGCCCCCGCCTGTGGGCGCGCATTGACGCCTTCCCGAAACCGCTGATTGCGGCAGTGAACGGCTACGCCCTCGGCGCGGGCTGCGAGCTGGCGCTGCTCTGCGACCTGGTGGTCGCGGGGGATAACGCCCGCTTCGGGGTGCCGGAAATCACCCTCGGCATTATGCCCGGCGCGGGCGGCACCCAGCGGCTGATCCGCTGCGTCGGCAAGGCGCTGGCCAGCCGCATGGTGCTGAGCGGCGAAGCCATCGACGCCCGGCGGGCGCAGCAGGCCGGTCTGGTGAGCGACATCTATCCGCCGGCGTTAACCGATGAATATGCACTGAAGCTGGCAGCGACCATTGCCCGCCACTCGCCGCTGGCGCTGCGGGCGGCGAAGCAGGCGCTGCGCCAGTCGCAGGAGGTGGGGCTGCAGGCCGGGCTCCAGCAGGAGCGCCAGCTGTTTACGCTGCTCAGCGCGACGGAAGATCGTCGCGAAGGCATCGACGCCTTTTTACAAAAACGTACCCCGCAATTTAAAGGACGCTAATGGTGGAAGCTTTTATTCTCAGCACCGTAGAACAGGGCGTGATGACGATTACCCTTAACCGTCCGGATCGCCTGAACAGTTTTAATGACCTGATGCACCAGCAGCTCGCCGAGTGTCTGACCCAGGCCGAACGCGACGACAGCGTGCGCTGCCTGCTGATCACCGGCGCCGGGCGCGGCTTTTGCGCCGGCCAGGATCTGAACGACCGTAACGTTGACCCCAGCGGCCCGGCGCCGGATCTGGGGCTGTCGGTGGAGCGTTTTTATAACCCGCTGGTGCGCCGCCTGGCGGCGCTGCCGAAGCCGGTGATTGCGGCGGTTAATGGCGTAGCGGCCGGGGCCGGGGCAACCCTGGCCCTGGGCTGCGATATAGTGCTCGCCGCGCGATCCGCCAGCTTCGTGATGGCCTTCAGCAGGCTCGGGCTGGTGCCCGACTGCGGCGGCAGCTGGTTCCTGCCGCGGGTCGCCGGACGCGCCAGGGCGATGGGGCTGGCGCTGCTGGGCGAGAAGCTCAGCGCCGAACAGGCCGCCCAGTGGGGGATGATCTGGCAGCTGGTGGAAGACGCCGAGCTGGCGGACACCAGCCTTCAGCTGGCCCGCCATCTGGCGGCGCAGCCGACCTTCGGCCTCGGCCTGATTAAGCAAGCCCTGCTGGCCGCGGAAACCAACGGCCTCGATGCCCAGCTTGACCTGGAACGCGACTACCAGCGCATGGCCGGACGCAGCGCCGACTACCGCGAAGGCGTAAGCGCTTTCCTCGCCAAACGTCCTCCACAGTTCAGCGGGAAATAGCCTATGAGCACAACACTGCATATCGTCGCCGTGATCGGCGGCGGCACCATGGGCTCGGGGATTGCGGAAGTCGCCGCCGGCGCCGGACATCAGGTGCTGCTCTACGATATCGCCGCCGATGCGCTAACCCGCGCGGTGGACGGTATTCGCCAGCGGCTGGCCTCGCGCGTCGCGCGCGGCAGGCTGACCGCAGAGCAGGCTGAGGCGCTGCTGGCCCGCATCGTGCCGACGACGGAGCTGGCCGCGCTGGCGCCGGCGCAGCTGGTGATTGAAGCGGCTTCCGAACGTCCTGAGGTCAAAAAAGCGCTGTTCAGCCAGCTGGCGGAGATCTGCTCGCCCTCCGCGCTGCTCACCAGCAACACCTCCTCGATATCGATTACCGCGATTGCCGCCGACGTTAAGCACCCGGAGCGCGTTGCCGGGCTGCACTTCTTTAATCCGGCTCCGGTGATGAAGCTGGTGGAAGTGGTCAGCGGCCTGGCCACCTCGCCGGAGGTGGTCGAACAGCTGTGCCGGTGCGTCACCGCGTGGGGCAAGCAGCCGGTACGCTGCCGCTCAACGCCCGGGTTTATCGTCAATCGCGTGGCGCGCCCGTTCTACGCCGAAGCCTGGCGCGCGCTGGAGGAGCAGGTGGCTCCCGCGCAGGTCATTGACGCCGCGCTGCGCGACGGCGGCGGTTTCCCGATGGGGCCGCTGGCGCTGACCGATTTGATCGGCCAGGACGTCAACTTCGCGGTGACCTGTTCAGTGTTTAACGCCTTCTGGCAGGACCGGCGCTTCCTTCCCTCGCTGCTGCAGCAGGAGCTGGCGCTGGCCGGGCGGCTGGGCAAAAAGAGCGGGCAGGGCGTGTACCGCTGGCCGCTGGACGCCGAGGCGGATCTGGCCCTCAGCCCGGTGGCCGATCCTGCAGGGGCGCTGAAGGTGAGCGGTAAACGTGACAATGTCACCGAGCTTGACGAGCTGCTGCTGATGGAGACCGAAGGCCAAACCGCCGAGGCCCTGAGCGCCCACTACGGCCGTCCGGTGGTGGTCTATGACCACAGCGCCGGGGAGACGGTGGTGCTGGCGAGCGCGGAGTCTAACCCGCAGTCGGCCACCGATAAAGCGGTGCACTATTTTCAGCAGCAGGGCAAAAAGGTGCTGCAGATTGCCGACTATCCGGGGCTGCTGGTGTGGCGCACGGTGGCGATGCTGGTAAACGAGGCGCTGGATGCGGTGCAGAAAGGGGTGGCCGAGCCGGCGGATATCGATACCGCGATGCGCCTCGGGGTGAACTATCCGCACGGCCCGCTGGTGTGGGGTGCCCGACTGGGTTGGAACCGCGTGCTGCACCTGCTGGAAAACCTCCAGCAGCACTACGGCGAGGAGCGCTATCGCCCCTGTTCGCTACTGCGCCAGAAGGCGCTGCTGGAGATGCGTCATGAACGATAAGGCCTGGCGCAACGCGCGCGCGATGTACGAACTTGATACCTGCGCCCAGGCGCTGGGGATCGACATCATTGAGATGGACGAAGGCTACGCGCAGATGACCATGACCGTCGCGCCGAACATGCTTAACGGCCATCAAACCTGCCACGGCGGGCAACTCTTTTCCCTCGCCGACACCGCTTTTGCCTACGCCTGCAACAGCCAGGGGCTGGCGGCGGTGGCCTCGGCGGCGAGCATCGATTTTCTGCGCCCGGCCTTCGCCGGCGACCGGCTGGTCGCCACCGCGCGGGTCAGGCAGCAGGGCAAACTGACCGGCGTCTACGACATCGAAATCGTTAACCAACAACAGAAAATTGTCGCCCTGTTTCGCGGTAAATCGCACCGCATCGGCGGCACAATCACAGGAGAAGTTTGATGCGCGACGCCTTTATTTGTGACGGAATTCGTACGCCGATCGGCCGCTACGGCGGGGCGCTCGCCAGCGTGCGGGCCGACGATTTGGCCGCCGTTCCGCTGCGCGAGCTGCTGAGCCGCAACCCGCGCCTCGATCCCGGCTGCATTGACGACGTGATTTTCGGCTGCGCCAACCAGGCCGGAGAAGATAACCGCAACGTGGCGCATATGGCGACGCTGCTGGCGGGCTACCCGCAGAGCGTCTCCGGCACCACCATCAACCGCCTGTGCGGCTCCGGGCTGGACGCAATCGGCTTTGCCGCCCGCGCCATTAAGGCCGGGGATGCCGACCTGATGATTGCCGGCGGCGTGGAGTCGATGTCGCGGGCGCCGTTTGTGATGGGCAAGGCCAGCGCGCCTTACCAGCGTCAGGCGGAGCTGTTTGATACCACCATCGGCTGGCGTTTTGTGAACCCGCTCATGCAGCAGCAATTTGGCACTGACAGCATGCCGGAAACGGCGGAGAATGTAGCCGAGTTGTTAAATATTAGCCGCGCCGATCAGGACGCCTTCGCCCTGCGCAGCCAGCAGCTGACGGCGAAGGCTCAGCGTAACGGCATCCTGGCGCAGGAGATCGTGCCGGTCCAGATTATCGGCAAGAAGGGGGCGGTCAGCGCCGTTCGCGATGATGAACATCCGCGGGCGGAGACCACCCTGGAGCAGCTTTCACAGCTAAAAACCCCGTTCCGCAAGGGCGGCGTGGTCACCGCCGGAAACGCCTCCGGAGTTAACGACGGCGCAGCGGCGCTGATTATCGCCAGCGAACAGCAGGCGCTGGCCCAGGGGCTGACGCCGCGGGCGCGCATCGTGGCGATGGCCACGGCGGGGGTTGAACCACGGCTGATGGGACTCGGGCCGGTGCCCGCCGTGCGCAAGGTGCTGGAGCGCGCGGGGCTGAATATTAACGATATGGACGTCATTGAACTGAATGAAGCCTTCGCCGCCCAGGCGCTGGGGGTGCTCAGACAGCTGGGAGTGGCGGACGATGCCGCGCACGTTAACCCCAACGGCGGCGCTATCGCTCTCGGTCACCCGCTGGGAATGAGCGGCGCCCGGCTGGCGCTGAGCGCAAGCCTGGAGCTGCAGCGCCGCGGCGGGCGCTACGCCCTGTGTACGATGTGTATTGGCGTGGGTCAGGGCATTGCCATGATCCTCGAGCGAGTGTGAGCTAATTTACCTGCGAGTACCCTAAAATGATAACTAATACAAAATTAGATCCGATTGAAAACGCTTCTCGTGACGAATTACAGGCTCTGCAAACCCAGCGCCTGAAGTGGACGCTGAAACACGCTTACGACAACGTTCCGATGTACCGCCGCAAGTTTGACGCGGCGGGGGTGCATCCTGACGATTTCCATGAGCTGAGCGACCTGAGCAAATTCCCGTGCACCACCAAGCAGGATCTGCGCGATAACTACCCGTTTGATACCTTTGCGGTGCCGATGGAGCAGATTGTGCGCATCCACGCCTCGTCGGGAACCACCGGCAAGCCGACGGTGGTGGGCTACACGCAAAACGATATTGATACCTGGGCCAACATCGTCGCCCGCTCCCTACGCGCGGCGGGCGGCACGGCGAAGGACAAAATCCACGTTGCCTACGGCTACGGCCTGTTTACCGGCGGCCTTGGCGCGCACTACGGCGCGGAGCGTCTGGGGGCCACGGTGATCCCGATGTCCGGCGGCCAGACGGAAAAGCAGGCGCAGCTGATCCGCGATTTTCAGCCGGATATGATTATGGTTACGCCCTCGTACTGCCTGAACCTGATTGAAGAGCTCGAGCGGCAGATGGGCGGCGATGCCAGCCGCTGCTCCCTGCGGGTCGGCGTATTCGGCGCCGAGCCGTGGACGCTGGCGATGCGGGCGGAAATCGAGCGCCGTCTCGGGATCGTCGCCCTGGATATCTACGGGCTTTCGGAAGTCATGGGGCCGGGGGTGGCGATGGAGTGTCTGGAAACCGCCGACGGCCCGACCATCTGGGAAGACCATTTCTACCCGGAGGTGGTCAACCCGCACGACGGTACGCCGCTGGCGGATGGCGAACACGGCGAGCTGCTGTTCACCACCCTGACCAAAGAGGCGCTGCCGGTAATCCGCTACCGTACCCGCGATCTGACCCGCCTGCTGCCGGGCACCGCGCGCAGCATGCGGCGGATGGATCGCATCAGCGGACGCAGCGACGACATGCTGATCATTCGCGGCGTCAACGTCTTCCCGTCGCAGCTGGAGGAGGAGATCCTCAAGGTGGAGCATCTGGCGCCGCACTATCAGCTGGAGGTCAATCGCCGCGGGCATCTTGATTCACTTTCGGTACGCGTGGAGCTGAAGGAGAGCAGCCTGTCGCTGAGCCACGAGCAGCGCTGCCAGATCTGCCATCAGCTGCGCCACCGCATCAAGTCGATGGTCGGGATCTCCACCGATATCAGCATCGTCAACTGCGGCAGCATCCCGCGCTCGGAAGGCAAAGCCTGCCGGGTGTTCGACCTGCGCAAGGTTGCCGCCAACGGCTAGGTCAGCGCCACCCGGCCCGGCCGGACGATGAACTCCCCGGCGGGACGCCGCGCGCCCGCCGGGAATTCCCTGTGCTATGATTCGTCATGGACTACTAACCGCAACGGAATGAATCAGATGAGCAGGCTTGATAATTTTATTCAACAGGCGGTGACGGCGATGCCGATTAGTGGGACCTCGCTGATCGCTTCCCTGTACGGCGATTCCCTGCTGCAGCGCGGGGGCGAAGTGTGGCTCGGCAGCGTGGCGGCCCTGCTCGAAGGGCTGGGGTTCGGCGAACGCTTTGTGCGTACGGCGCTGTTTCGCCTCAACAAGGAGGAGTGGCTGGACGTGGTACGCATCGGCCGCCGCAGCTTCTATCGTCTGAGCGACAAGGGGCTGCGCCTGACCCGCCGCGCGGAGCACAAAATTTATCGCGCCGGCGCCCCGGAGTGGGACGGCACCTGGCTGCTGCTGCTCTCCGAGGGGCTGGAAAAAAATACCCTGGCGGAGGTGAAAAAACAGCTTCTGTGGCAGGGTTTTGGCGCGCTCGCGCCGAGCCTGCTCGCCTCGCCGGCGCAGAAGCTGGCGGACGTCCAGTCGCTGCTGCATGAGGCGGGGGTGGCGGAAAACGTCATCTGCTTTGAAGCGCACTCTCCGCTGGCGCTCTCCCGGGCGGCGCTGCGCGCGCGCGTCGAGGAGTGCTGGCATCTCACCGAACAAAACGCGATGTACGAAACCTTTATTTCGCTGTTTCGCCCGCTGCTGCCGCTGCTGCGCGACGTCGATAGCGCGGAGCTGACCGCAGAGCGCTGCTTCCAGATCCAGCTGCTGTTAATCCATTTTTATCGTCGGGTGGTGCTCAAAGATCCGCTCCTGCCGGAGGAGCTGCTGCCGGCGCACTGGCTGGGGCAGACCGCGCGCCAGCTGTGCATCAATATTTATCAACGCGTCGCCCCCGGCGCGCTGGCCTTCGTCAGTGAGCTCGGGGAGAGCTCGGTCGGCGAACTGCCGGCGCCGGGGCCGCTCTATTTTCAACGTTTTGGCGGCCTGACCGCCGCTTAAGGAGAGCCGATGCCGATTTATCAGATTGACGGTATGACCCCGGTGGTACCGGATGAAAGCTACGTTCACCCCACGGCGGTGCTGATTGGCGACGTGATCCTCGGGAAAGGCGTGTACGTCGGGCCCAACGCCAGCCTGCGCGGTGATTTTGGGCGCATCCTGGTGAAAGACGGCGCCAACATTCAGGATAACTGCGTGATGCACGGCTTTCCCGGCCAGGATACGGTGGTCGAAGAGGACGGGCATATCGGCCACGGGGCGATCCTCCACGGCTGCGTTATCGGCCGCAACGCGCTGGTGGGGATGAGCGCGGTGATTATCGACGGCGCGACGATTGGCGAAAACAGCATCGTTGGCGCCTCGGCGTTCGTGAAGGCCAAAGCCGAGATGCCGGCCAACCATCTGATCGTCGGCAGTCCGGCGAAGGCGATTCGCACCCTGAGCGAGCAGGAGATCGCGTGGAAAAAGCAGGGGACGCGGGAGTATCAGGTGCTGGTCGAGCGCTGCCAGCAAACGCTGCATCAGGTGGAGCCGCTGAAAGAGGTGGAACCGCAGAGAAAGCGCCTGGAGTTTGATGAAAGCCTGCGGCCGAAATCATCATCCTGAGCAGTAGCCCTCCGGCCCTCCGGAATGGAGGGCCTAATATTTAGCCAGCTCGCGAAAGAGTGCCGGGTTCGCCTGAATCGCCGCCAGCACTTTTGCCGCCAGCCCGGTTGGGTTACGTCGTCTGGATTCCCAGCTTTTAATGGTATCCACGCTGGTTCCCAGCGCTTGCGCCATTTCCGTCTGGGAAACGTTCAGCCGCGCTCGAATGGCCTTCACGTCAGCAATCTCATAGCGAGTCACGCGGGCCGGGGCTTTATCGCCATTTTTGATATCAACGGCTTCTTTGAGAGACGTTTGAAGCTCATCAAAAAAACTCATATCACACCTCATTTTTCAGTCGTTTGGCTAGTTTTTTGAGCTGCGCTTTTTCAGCATCGGTCAGGCTATCTTTGGTGCTTTTTGGGTAAGCCAAAACCAGATAGATAATCTCGGCGGTTGCGAGGAAATAAATTACCCTCGCGCTGCCGCTTTTTCCCTGCCGGCCGGTCGCCATCCTGATTTTCCGTAGCCCACCCGTATTCTGGATGATATCCCCGGCATCCGGATTGCCAATGAGTTCTTTCTGCAGCGCCCGAAGCTCATCGTCAGTCGCAAGCTGTTGTATCTGCCGGGTAAACAGCGGCGTTTCGATAAATTCAATCGCACAGCACATGAGTACGCTCCTTATTAAGGTACCATGTACACCAATGTGTGTACATAGTACCCATCCCTAATTTTACGGCAATCTGTCAGGCGGGTGCCCGCAGGTCGGAGACGGAATGCCGCAAGCCGTGAGCGCTATCGTATACGTTGGAGGATTTACAGGCAGAATTGGCTGCTGATTTTACGAGGCGTCTCGTAAGGTGGGTGAGGGGGAGAAGAAACTCCCACCGGGCGGTGGGAGTGGCAATCTAAATTACGCTGCAACCACGCTATCGATGGCTGCTTTCGCGTCGTTCTGCGCTTTGGCAGCCACTTCCGGACCGTAAGCGATACCTTCAGCGAAGACGAAGTTCACGTCGGTGATGCCGATGAAGCCGAGGAAGGTCGACAGGTACGGAGTCACCAGGTCAGTCGGGGTATCTTTATGGATGCCGCCGCGGCTGGTCACAACGACAGCGCGTTTACCGGTAACCAGACCTTCCGGCCCTTTCTCGGTGTAACGGAAGGTGACGCCAGCGCGAGCCACGAGGTCGAAGTAATTTTTCAGCTGAGTCGGGATGTTGAAGTTATACATCGGCGCGGCGATAACAATCACGTCATTCGCCTGCAGTTCGGCGATCAGCTCGTCGGACAGCGCCAGCGCTTCCTGCTGACGCGGAGTCAGCGGCGCATCGCTCGGACGCAGAGCACCAACCAGTTCGCCATCCAGTACCGGAATCGGATTTGCTGCCAGGTCACGCACGGTGATAACGTCTTCAGCGTGCTTTTCACGCCATTGTTCAACAAAATAGTCGGACAGCTGACCGGATTGCGAGTACCCTGCCAGAATACTGGATTTGAGAACTAATACTTTGCTCATGGGTGTTTCCTTATATGAGATTGACGGGTCGATGCCCTGGTGCTTGCTGACACTTTATTCACAATCATGCCGCAGAGAAAGCGCAATAAATCGAACTCAGTGTTCAGTTTTTTTGAACAAGGCATGAAATGATCAGCTGTGGTAATCTACAGCAATACTTCAAAAGAGATTTTTCCTGGCAGAGCACTGCCCGATAACGCTATGACAGAACAACAAATTTTCACCTTCCCCCAGCTCTTCCAGCAGCTTGATGGCCTGATGCTGCGCGACAGGTTACGCTTTTCCCGCCGTCTGCACGGCGTGAAGAAGGTTAAAAATCCTGAATCCCAGCAGGCTATTCTGCGGGAGATGGCGCAGGAGATTGCGGCAGCGGCAGGGAAAGTCCTGCTGCGTGAAGCGGCGCGGCCGGCGATTACCTATCCGGAAAACCTGCCGGTAAGCCAGAAAAAGCAGGAGATCCTCGAAGCCGTGCGCGACCACCAGGTGGTGATTGTGGCGGGGGAGACCGGCTCCGGTAAAACCACTCAGCTGCCGAAAATCTGCATGGAGCTCGGGCGCGGGGTGAAAGGCTTAATTGGCCACACCCAGCCGCGTCGTCTGGCGGCGCGCACCGTAGCGAACCGCATCGCCGAGGAGCTGCAAAGCGAACCGGGCGGCTGCATCGGCTACAAGGTGCGCTTTAGCGACCACGTCAGCGACAACACCATGGTCAAGCTGATGACCGACGGTATCCTGCTGGCGGAAATCCAGCAGGACCGGCTGCTGATGCAGTACGACACGATCATTATCGATGAGGCCCACGAACGCAGCCTCAATATCGACTTCCTGCTTGGCTACCTGCGGGAGCTGCTGCCGAAGCGTCCGGACCTGAAAATCATCATCACCTCGGCGACCATCGATCCGGAACGCTTCTCGCGCCACTTCAACCACGCGCCGATTATCGAAGTTTCCGGCCGCACCTGGCCGGTCGAAGTTCGCTACCGGCCGATCGTGGAAGAGGCCGACGACACCGAACGCGATCAGCTGCAGGCGATTTTCGACGCCGTCGAAGAGCTGGGCCATGAAAGCCCCGGCGATATTCTGATCTTTATGAGCGGCGAGCGGGAAATTCGCGATACCGCCGATGCGCTCAATAAGCTCAACCTGCGGCATACCGAAGTGCTGCCGCTCTACGCCCGGCTGTCGAACAGCGAGCAGAACCGCGTCTTCCAGTCCCACAGCGGGCGGCGTATCGTGCTGGCGACCAACGTCGCGGAAACCTCGCTGACGGTGCCGGGAATTAAGTACGTTATCGACCCGGGCACCGCGCGCATCAGCCGCTATAGCTTCCGCACCAAGGTGCAGCGCCTGCCGATTGAGCCCGTTTCTCAGGCCTCCGCAAACCAGCGTAAGGGCCGCTGCGGCCGCGTATCGGACGGGATCTGTATTCGTCTCTATTCCGAAGACGATTTCCTGTCGCGCCCGGAGTTTACCGACCCGGAAATCCTGCGCACCAACCTGGCGTCGGTTATTCTGCAGATGACCGCCCTGGGGCTGGGGGATATCGCCGCCTTCCCGTTCGTTGAGGCGCCGGACAAGCGTAATATTCAGGACGGCGTGCGTCTGCTGGAGGAGCTCGGGGCGATTACCACCGACGAGCAGATGACCGCCTATAAGCTAACGCCGATGGGCCGCCAGCTCAGCCAGCTGCCGGTTGACCCGCGGCTGGCGCGGATGGTGCTGGAAGCGCAAAAGCACGGCTGCGTGCGCGAGGCGATGATCATTACCTCGGCGCTGTCGATTCAGGACCCGCGCGAACGTCCGATGGACAAGCAGCAGGCCTCCGATGAGAAGCATCGCCGTTTCCACGATAAAGAGTCGGATTTTCTCGCCTTCGTTAACTTATGGAATTACCTCGGCGAGCAGCAGAAAGCGCTGTCATCGAACCAGTTCCGCCGCCAGTGCCGCCTTGATTTTCTTAACTACCTCCGGGTGCGCGAGTGGCAGGACATCTACACCCAGCTGCGCCAGGTGGTGAAAGAGCTGGGCCTGCCGGTCAATAGCGAGCCGGCGGAGTACCGCGAAATTCACACCGCGCTGCTGACCGGGCTGCTGTCGCATATCGGCATGAAGGATACCGACAAGCAGGAGTTTACCGGCGCGCGTAACGCCCGCTTCTCGATCTTCCCGGGCTCCGGGCTGTTTAAGAAGCCGCCGAAGTGGACCATGGTGGCCGAGCTGGTGGAAACCAGCCGCCTGTGGGGGCGCATCGCCGCGCGCATCGACCCGGAATGGGTGGAGCCGGTGGCGCAGCATCTGATTAAGCGCTCGTACAGCGAACCGCACTGGGAGCGGGCGCAGGGGGCGGTGATGGCGACGGAGAAAGTAACCGTCTACGGCCTGCCGATCGTCGCCGCCCGCAAGGTGAACTACAGCCAGATTGACCCGGCGCTGTGCCGCGAGCTGTTTATCCGCCACGCGCTGGTGGAGGGCGACTGGCAGACCCGTCACGCCTTCTTCCGCGATAACCTCAAGCTGCGAACAGAGATCGAAGAGCTGGAGCACAAATCGCGCCGCCGCGACATCCTGGTCGACGACGAGACGATGTTTGAGTTCTACGATCGGCGCATCGGCCATGACGTCATCTCGGCGCGCCATTTCGACAACTGGTGGAAGCAGGCCAGCCGCGAGACTCCGGATCTGCTCAACTTCGAAAAGAGCATGCTGATTAAAGAGGGCGCGGAGCAGGTCAGCAAGCTGGACTACCCGAACTTCTGGCATCAGGACAGCCTCAAGCTGCGCCTGACCTACCAGTTTGAACCGGGCGCCGACGCCGACGGGGTGACGGTGCATATTCCGCTGCCGCTGCTCAATCAGGTGGAGGAGGCCGGCTTTGAATGGCAAATCCCCGGCCTGCGCCGGGAGCTGATTATCGCCCTGATTAAGTCGCTGCCGAAACCGGTGCGGCGTAACTTTGTCCCGGCACCGAACTACGCCGAAGCCTTTTTAGGCCGGGCGACGCCGCTGGAGCTGCCGCTGCTGGATTCGCTGGAGCGCGAGCTGCGGCGGATGAGCGGCGTGACCATCGACCGCGAGGCCTGGCAGTGGGATCAGGTGCCCGATCACCTAAAAATCACCTTCCGGGTGGTGGATGATAAGAACAAGAAGCTCGCCGAAGGCCGTTCGCTGCAGGAGTTAAAGGATGCGCTGAAGGGGAAAGTGCAGGAGACGCTCTCCGCGGTGGCCGATGACGGTATCGAGCAGAGCGGGCTGCATATCTGGAGCTTCGGCACCCTGGCGGAAAGCTATGAGCAAAAGCGCGGCAACTATCGGGTTAAGGCCTGGCCGGCGCTGGTGGACGAACGTGACAGCGTGGCGATTAAGCTGTTCGACAATCCGCTTGAGCAGCAGCAGGCGATGTGGCGCGGTCTGCGGCGTCTGCTGCTGCTGAACATTCCATCGCCGATTAAATATCTGCACGAGAAGCTGCCGAATAAAGCCAAGCTGGGGCTCTATTTTAACCCCTACGGCAAGGTGCTGGATCTGATTGACGACTGCATCTCCTGCGGCGTCGATAAGCTTATCGACGAGGCCGGCGGGCCGGTATGGACCGAAGAGGGTTTTGCGAAGCTGCACGAGAAGGTTCGCGCCGAGCTCAACGATACGGTGGTGGAGATTGCCAAACAGGTTGAGCAGATCCTGACCGCGGTGTTCAACGTCAACAAGCGGCTGAAAGGGCGCGTGGATATGAGCATGGCGCTGGGGCTGTCGGATATCAAGGCGCAGATGAGCGGGCTGGTCTATCGCGGATTCGTCACCGGCAACGGCTTCCGCCGGCTGGGGGATACGCTGCGCTATCTGCAGGCGATTGAAAAGCGGCTGGAGAAAATGGCCGTCGATCCCCATCGCGATCGCGCGCAGATGCTGAAGATTGAGAGCATTCAGCAGGCGTGGCAGCAGTGGTTGAATAAGCTGCCGCCGGCGCGCCGCGACGATGAGGATGTGCAGGAGATCCGCTGGATGATCGAGGAGCTGCGCGTTAGCTTCTTCGCCCAGCAGCTGGGTACCCCGTACCCGATTTCCGATAAGCGGATCCTGCAGGCGATGGAGCAGATCGTTGCCTGATCGGCGGGCTGATGGTCGTTTTAGGGTGGTTTGGGCGAAGCGCGTTGGCTGCTCGTGGCATGGATATTCCGTCCAGTTTCGTGGAATATTCCGTTCACGGTAAATCTGGCGCTATTCTCAAACCCGCTGCGGGTGAACGGCACGGGGGGCGTTTCGCCCGCCCCCCGTGGCCCCCGGCATGGCGCTGAAAACTGCCGCTGCGCGGTACGCTCCACTCCGGCTTCATCTGGCGGACCGGGCAGGACTCGACGTCCCTGTCTCGACCTGCCTCTCTGGCCGCTTTATTCGTCCCATGGATGGGACGAATAACCTGGCGGAGGCAAGCCTTACAGGGACGTTACCTCTTGCCGTCCCCGAATAGCCAGACGGCGGAGACGAAGGTATCGCGCAGCGACGATTTTTCTTGCCGGGATGCCGGGTCCCCAGGGCCGGGCGAAACCGGCCCTGGGCCGTTCACCTGCACTGCTGGAAACAGAAGCATGCGGGACCAATGGTGAACGGAACATTCCACCGAACATTTCACAGAACAAACTAAGAAAAAACGCCTTCACCCAAACCATCGTTCCACGGCGATCCATCAGCCAGGCCCGACCCGCGCAAAAGCTACCCGTTGACCCACGCCAGCGTAAACCCATCCCAGCCCTTGCTGCCCACCGTCTGCAGCGCCGTCACCGTCAGGCGCGGATCGCTGCCCATCATCTCAATAAACCGCCGCACGCCCTGGACTCGCTCATCGGCGCTGTGCGGGTTGGCCACTTCCCCATCCCGTACCACGTTATCGCCGATAATCAGCGTTCCCGGGCGGGAGTAGCGCAGCGCCCACTGCAGATAGTGCGGGTTGTTGGGCTTATCGGCATCGATAAAAATCAGATCAAACGCGGGGCGATCGCCGAGGCTCTCAAGGGCTGCCAGCGCCGGACCTTCGCGCAGCGTGACCCGATCGTCCACGCCCGCCAGCTGAAGATTCTGCCGCGCGATCTGCGCGTGGTGCGGGTCGGCTTCCAGGGTCAGCAGCTCGCCGTCCGGCGGCAGCTCGCGCGCCATCCAGATGGTGCTATAGCCGCCGAGCGTGCCTATCTCCAGCACCCGCCGGGCGCGGGTGATGCGCACTAGCAGCGCCAGAAACTGGCCCTGGTTGGCGGCAACGTCGTAGGCCGGAAGGCCGGCGCGCTGGTTATTCTCTAACACCTGCTGCAATAGCGGGTCGTGCGGGATCAGCGTTTCAACAAGATAATTATCTACAGCAGACCATTGTTGTTGCATGCAAATTTCCTGTATTACGTCCCTGATGAATCAGACCAGCCGCCTCCCAGCGCCCGATATAAATCAACCTGGGCCAGCAGCAGGTTATTTTTCACCTGCACGACGCTGGTTTGCGTCGAGAACAGGGTGCGCTGGGCGTCCAGAACCTCGAGATAAGAGGAGTAGCCGTTGCGATAGCGGTTGCCGGCAATCCGTAGCGTCTCCTGCGCCACCGCCTCCTGATCCTGCAGCTCCGTGAGCTGCTCGCCGTAGCGGGTGATGGCGTCCAGGCTATCGTTGACCTCGCGAAACGCGCCGCGCACCGTTTTCTCATAGCCGTACAGCGCCTGGTTACGCTGGGCCATCGAGACGTCGACCTGGGCGTTCAGCGCCTGGCGGTTAAGCAGCGGGGCGAGAATACTGCCGCCGAGGCTCCACAGCCGCAGCGGGTTATCGAGCAGGTCGGGCAGCGTGCGGTCCTGCATGCTGCCGGTGGCGGTTAAGTTGATCGATGGCAGCAGCCGGGCCTGAGAAGAGGCAAGGGTGGCATCGGCGGCGAGCAGCTGGTGCTGGGCCTGCACGATATCCGGTCGGCGGCTCAGCAGGCTGGAGGGCAGCTGCGACGGCAGCGCCAGCGGCGTCAAATGGGCAAAGTCCTGGCGGCTGATGGCCTGCGGGTTGCTGCCGATCAGCACGCTAAGGGCGTTCTCCTGCTGGGCAATTTGATGCTCCAGCGGCGGGATCTGCGCCCGGGTAGATCGCAGCTCCGAATCGGCCTGCATCAGCTCGAGGCGCGAGGTGTAGCCGGTCTCAAACTGGCGTTTAGCCATGCTGTAGGCGTCCTCGCGGGATTTCAGCGTCTGCCGGGTGACCCGCAGCTGCTCGTCCAGAGAGAGCAGCGTCAGGTAGCCTGCCGCCACCGAGGTGGCGACGGTCAGATCGGCGGCAGCGGCGGCGGCCTTCTGCGCCTCAAGGGTGGCGTCGGCGGCGTCGGCGGCGCTGCGGTTGGCTCCCCAGATATCGACGTCATAGCTGGCGGTCAGCCCGCCCTTATAGACCGTACTGTGGACGGGCAGGCCGGTGGCGGCGGACTGCGCGCGGGCGCGACTGCCGGTCAGCGAGGCGTCAAGGGACGGAAACAGGCTGCCGTCGGCGGCGTAGGCCCGCGCCTGGTATTCATTGACCCGTTCGCGGGCGATCAGCACATCGCTGTTATAGCGCAGCGCCTGTTCCACGTACTGATTGAGCTGGCTGTCGTGAAAGTTGCGCCACCACACGCCCTCAAGCGGGCTGGCGGGACCGATATCGGCGCGCCAGGCGGCGGGGATCTGCAGCGACGGCGCTGCGGGCGGCACGTCTGCCGACCGGCAGCCGGCCAGCGCGACGCTCAGCGCCAGCGCAAGGGTGAGCCGGCGCATCATGGCTTCTCTCCCTCACGGGTATCGATGGTGACCTGCACCGACATGCCGGGGCGCAGATGCTGGCTATTTTTCTGCCCCTCATCGACCGCGATGCGCACCGGAATTCGCTGGGCAATTTTGACAAAGTTGCCGGTGGCGTTGTCCGGTGAAATGGCGCTGAACTCAACCCCGGTCGCCGGGGAGATACTCTGGACGACGCCGCGGAACTTCTCGCCGCTGAGCGCATCGACGCTAAAGGTTGCCGCCTGGCCGATGCGAATGTGCGCCAGCTGGGTCTCTTTCATATTGGCGATCACCCAGTGCTGCGGCGGCACCAGCGACGTCAGGTGGGTACCGGCGCTGACGTAGGCGCCGAGCCGGACGGAAATTTGCCCCAGCTGTCCGTCGGTTGGCGCAACGATCCGCGTATTCTGCAGATCGATATCCGCCAGCTCCAGCGCGGCCCTGGCGCTGGCAACGTCGGCCTCCAGGGCGTCGCGGTTGACGATGGTGGATTGCAGGTCCTGACGCGACATTTCCAGCGTGGCTTTCGCCTGTTCAATATCGGCGGCGCCCTGCGCGGCGCTGGCCCTTGCCGAGTCGCGCTCGCGAATCGACAGCGAGCCGTCGGCGGTCAAATCCTGCACGCGTTTTAAGTCGGCCTGGGTTTTCTGATTCTGCGCGCGGGCATTTTGCAGCGCGGCCTCGTTGCGGGCAATGACCGCCTGGGCGCTTCTGCGCTGCTGCTGGTTATTTTTCAGCGCCGACTCCTTCATCGCCAGGGTGGCCTGCGCCTGGTGGACGCGCTGCTTGTAGATCCGGTCGTCAATCTGGAACAGCGTCTGCCCGGGTTTAACCTGGGCAAAATCCTGAACGTTGACGGCGGTGATATAGCCGCTGACCTGCGGACTGATAAAGGTGGTCTGCCCGCGCACGTAGGCGTTATCGGTAAACTGGCTGTGGCGGGTGAACGGCGGCAGCTGCCACGCGTATAAAATCACCAGCACTCCAACGAGGCCAATGGCGGCGGCGGTAAAAATAGAGACCACGCGGATATTATTGCGGGTATTGGCCTGTTGCCTGGCGGCATCCTGCTGACTCATAACGACTCCAGAGTAAAAATTATCTTTGTTATTTGTTTCCCGTCGCGCGTTTAAGCGCAATGCGAGCGGTAATACGCAGCCTTATCAGGCGCCAGAACACCCATATCAGCGTGCCGGCGGAAATCATCGCCGTCAGCAGATAGGTGTCATTGTAGGCAAGAATATTGGCCTGCAGCGTTGAGGCGTTCTGCAGGAGCGTGCTGGCCTGAACGTTCAGCAGCGTGCTGTCGCCAATCTGGCTTTGATACATCTGGCTGTATTGCTGAAGGCGCTCGGCAATCAGCGGATTCAGCGTGGTTATCTGGTCGGCGAGCTGGCTGGAGTGAAACTTTTCCCGCCAGGTCTGAAAGGTGCCGAGGATCGCCGACCCCAGCAGGCCGCCGACGTTCTGGCTCATGCCAAATAGAACCGAAAAGCTCACCAGGTTGCGCTGGTCGGCAATGACCCCGCCGATCCCGGCCAGCATCGCCGGTGCCAGGAAGAACGCGCTGCCGAAGCCGAGCAGGAACTGGCTGAACATCAGCTGCTCGGGACGCGTCAGGATGGTCGACTGGCTGTCGAGCAGCGAGGCTACCATGATCAGCGCCAGCGCGGTGGCGGTGGGCCAGTAGAGCCGCTGCGGGTTCAGCGTCAGGCAGCTGGCGATAATTCCGCAGAGGATCCCGGCGAAAATCGACCACGCCAGCTGGGTCATCTGTTCGTTCTGGAGCCCGACGTACTGCAGCCAGCCGATAACGCCGGTGTTCTGCTCCGCCAGCACGATGCGCATCAGCAGCATAATTAACCCCAGGCGCAGGATGCTGCCGCTGGAGAGCCAGTGGGTGTTGAGCAGCGGGTTGCTGCGGTTGTGCTCGAAGGCGATGGCCGACACAATCAGCACCACCGCGCCCGCCAGCGCCCAGCCGATCCACGGGGCCTCAAACCACCATTCAAGACGGCCCAGCGAGAGGACGGCGCAGACCAGCGCCATGCCCGGGGCCAGCAGAATAAAGGTAATGAAGTCCTTTTTCTCGAACACCTTCTTCCGATCGCTGGGGGGCAGCTTGAGCACCATCACGCAGGCGAGTGAGACCAGCGCCAGCCCCAGTTCAAAAAAGTAGAGGCCGCGCCATTCGTCAAGCTGCAGCAGCTCCGTGGAGAAGAGGCGGGCGAGAGGGATCGCCAGCGACGAGCCGGTTATCCCAATGGTCAGCGCCTTCAGGCGGTGGCGGGCGGGCCATGCCTGCACCTGATAATAAATGCCCAGCGAGCTGAGCGCCGCCGCCACCATGCCGTGCGCGGCGCGAACCATCATGGCCGAGCTGAGATCGTTGACGAAGAGGTGGAAAAAGGTCACCAGCACGTACAGAACCAGAAAGCCTTCGGTAAAGGCGCGCAGGCCGAACTGCTGGCGAAATTTGACCAGCAGCAGGTTGATCGAGACGTTGGTCATAACGTAGACCGCCGGCAGCCAGGCGATCTCCGTCGACCAGGCGGCGAAGGTTCCCTGCAGGTTCTGCAGGTTGGCGGTGACCACCGCGTTGCCCAGCGCGCCGGTCAGGCAGACCAGCAGCCCGACGATGCCGTAGGCGATACGCTTTGGCGTAGAGTGAATCGGCGTCGACGGCGAGCCGAGGATCGCCGGCTTTTCATGCGGCGCCCAGTCGTGGGGCACGTAGGGGTTTTCAGGACGGCGAGGCATTACTTTTTCTCCACCTCGCGCAGCAGTTTTTCCAGCACCAGGTGGGTTTGCTGCCGCTCCTCCGGGCTAATGGCGCTTAAGATCTCTTCGCGTAAATCATCGGCCACCGTTTTGACCTGCAGATAGAGCTCAAGGCCTTTGTCGGTGGCAACCAGCAGGCGCTTGCGCCGGTCGCTGTCGGTTTTTACGCGCTCCACCAGCGCTAACTCCACCAGGCGGTTGATCAGCGGGACGATGGTGGCGCTCTCTACGCCCAGCTCCTGGGCCAGCTCGCTTTGTGACAGCGGCTGCTCGTTGCGGGCAATCGCCGAGACCGCGACCCAGCTGGCCTGGCTCATGCCGAGGTCCTTGAGGCGGCGGTTGACCGCCAGCCGCCAGTGATGGGCGGTGAGGTAGAGTAAATGGGAAAAGGTGAGCTGTCGGTTATCCATAATTTTCCGCAAAGTCATTAGAGCTCTAATGAGTTTATGCCCGACGGATTGGCGAATTCAAGGTGAAATAGAAAAATTGTTAATGGGTTGTACGAAAAGCGTACGGTTGGCGGTGAAAGAGCAAAAAAAGCCCGGGCCAGGGCCCGGGCTGTCGTGGCGATCGTCGTCGAGCCTTAGCCCGGATAGATCCCGCGATCTTTACGCGCCATCAGAATACGCTCACAGGCGACGATGTAGGCCGCGGTACGCAGAGAGCACTCTTTGTCGGCGGCTTTCTCGCAGACGTGGACGATCGCATCGGTCATGATGCGGTCCATTTTGGCGTTGATCTCCTCCTCGCTCCAGAAGAAGCTCGCCATATCCTGCACCCACTCGAAGTAGCTGACGGTCACGCCGCCGGCGTTGCAGATAACGTCCGGCACCACGATCACGCCGCGCTCGGCCAGCACGTCATCGGCCTCGGGATAGGTCGGGCCGTTCGCGCCTTCCAGCACCAGCTTGCAGCTGATTTTTTCCGCGCGCTCGCGGGTGATCTGACCCTCCAGCGCCGCCGGGATCAGAATATCCATCGGCGTGGTCCAGAACGCTTCTTTGTCGATTTCGCGGGCGCCAGGGAAGCCGGCAATCTGCTTCTTCTCCGCCTGCCATGCGGTCAGGGCGGCCATATCAATCCCGCCCTCGTTGAACAGCGTCGCGGTGTGGTCCTGAATCACCACCACCCGAGCGCCAACTTCGGAGAACAGGCGGGCCGCTTCGCTACCCACGTTACCAAAGCCCTGCAGCGCAACTTTCGCGCCCTCAATTTCAATTCCGAAGCGGCCAGCCACTTCGCGACCGGTGATAAACACGCCGCGGCCGGTGGCCTTTTCACGACCGAGAGAACCGCCGAGGTGGATTGGCTTACCGGTGACCACGCCGGTGATGGTGGTGCCGTGGTTCATGGAGTAGGTATCCATCATCCACGCCATCACTTTGCCGTTGGTGCCGACGTCCGGCGCCGGGATATCCTTTTGCGGCCCGATGATAAGGCCGATTTCGCTGGTGTAGCGGCGGGTCAGACGCTCCAGCTCGCCTTCCGACAGGCTGAACGGGTCAACGCGAACGCCGCCCTTAGCGCCGCCGTAAGGAATATTGACCGCCGCGCACTTAATGGTCATCCAGGCAGAAAGCGCCATCACCTCGTTGAGGTCAACGTCCGGATGGTAGCGAACACCACCTTTACCCGGGCCACGCGAAAGATTGTGCTGTACGCGATAGCCTTCAAAATGGCGGATGGTGCCGTCATCCATCTGCACCGGGATATCGACGATCAGCGCGCGCTTCGGGTGACGCAGGGTTTCCACCCAGTAGGCGAGGTCGCCCAGATAAGGCGCTACGCGGTCGATCTGGCGCAGATAGGTGGTCCATGGAGATGCACTACTTTCAGATGCGTAAGATAACTTTTCCATAAGAGTCCTGTTCTCAATGTTATTTATATCGTGTGAAACCGTGGAATAGGTACAGCAGTAAACTCTGTGTGAAGAATAATATCACCAATTTTATAAAGCAGTATTTGACGGCCATGGCGAATTTTAAATTTTTGTTAGAAATTTTATTTTTTAAGTGAATAACTACGCACTAAAAAGCCACCTCATGCAGTGCATTTATATTCACATTATATGCAAATTAGTGAATATAAAAATAAATTATCTATATTTTTCATTACCTTGATGATCTTCAAAAAGTGAATAAATGCCGTGATGCCGTATTGACTTTACGGCACAACAGGCCCCAGCATGAGAGCACGCAACACACAAGGTGTTAACCATGACTTAACAATTACCCCTGCGTTGATAAGGGCTTTATTTCCTGCGCTGAATTTCACCGCCGCGCAACGGATTCGCTCGCAATAAAAACGGCGGCCGGGAATTGTTAATTTCAAATATCCACGACTGACAAATTTAATTATTGTCAACCATTGTTCCGGAGAAGCGTTATGTCAGGCAGTATTACTCGTGAAGATTTTGATTCTTATATGGTTCCCTGCTTCGCTCCGGCCCCGTTTATTCCGCTGAAAGCGGCGGGTTCGAGAGTATGGGATCGGCAGGGTAAAGAGTATATCGACCTGGCGGGCGGCATCGCCGTTAACGCTCTTGGGCACTGCAACCCGGCGCTGGTGGAGGCGCTAAAGGCGCAGCTCGACAGCCTGTGGCATATCGGCAACGGCTATACCAACGAGCCGGTGCTGCAGCTGGCTAAAACCCTGGTTAACGCCACCTTTGCCGATAAGGTTTTCTTCTGCAACTCCGGGGCGGAAGCCAACGAAGCGGCGCTGAAGCTGGCGCGCAAATATGCGCGCGACAAGTTCGGCGCCGATAAAAGCGAAATTATCGCCTTCAACAACGCCTTCCACGGCCGCACGCTGTTTACCGTATCCGTAGGGGGACAGCCGAAATACTCCTGCGATTACGCGCCGCTGCCGCCGGATATTACCCATCTGCCGTATAACGATATCGCGGCGCTCACCGCCGCCATCTCAGCGCGAACCTGCGCGGTGATCGTTGAGCCGATTATCGGCGAGGGCGGCGTGGTTCCGGCCGATCCGGCATTCCTCAGGACGCTGCGCGAGCTGTGCGATCGGCATGAGGTCACGCTGATTTTTGACGAAGTTCAGACCGGAGCCGGGCGGACCGGCGCGCTCTACGCCTATCAGCACTACAACGTGATCCCGGACATTCTCACCAGCGCCAAGGGGCTGGGCGGCGGCTTCCCGATTGGCGCCATGCTGGTGAAAGAGGCGTGGGCGCAGGTTTTCCAGCCGGGAACCCACGGCACCACCTTCGGCGGCAATCCGCTGGCGGCAACGGCGGCCAACGGCGTTCTGGCGCAGCTCGATGATGCCCTGCTGGCCGGGGTTGGCGAGCGCCACGACGCGATCGTCGCGGGGCTGAATGCGCTGAACGCGAAGTACGATCTCTTCAGCGCGGTGCGCGGCGTCGGGCTGCTGATTGGCGCCGAGCTGGCGAGCCGCCTGCGCGGCCAGGCCAAAGCGCTGACCAACCTCGCGGCGCAGGAGGGGCTGATTGCCCTGATTGCCGGGCCTGACGTCCTGCGCTTTGCCCCCGCGCTCAATATTCCGCTGGCGGACATTGAGGAAGCCTTCGCGCGCCTCGACTGCGCCGTCGCCCGCCTGACGCGCTAATCTGGGAGACGGTTTATGATGCTATTTCGTCCCGTCAGGGAAAACGATCTCGACGACATCATCCGCCTCGCCTCACGGGCGGGGGTTGGCATGACGTCGCTCCCCAACGATCCCGCGCGGCTGGCCGCGCGGATCCAGCGCAGCGTTGACACCTTCGCCGGCAGGCTTCCCCGCGGGCAGCAGGGCTTCCTGTTCGTGCTGGAGGATACCGACCTGTCGCGGGCGGTGGGCGTCAGCGCCATTGAGGTGGCGGTGGGGCTCGACGAACCCTTTTACAATTTCCGCCTGCAGCGCACGGTTCGCGCCTCGAAGGAGCTGGGGGTCTATAAAAATCAGGAGCTGCTGAACCTGAGCTACGACCACACCGGCCACAGCGAGCTCTGCACCCTGTTTCTCGACCCGGAGTATCAAAAAAACCGCAACGGGCTGTTCCTCTCCAAAGCGCGGTTTTTATTTATCGCCGCCTTCCGGGAGCTGTTTTCGCCGCATCTGTTCGCCGAGCTGCGCGGGCGCAGCGATGAGCAGGGCAATTCGCCGTTCTGGGACGCCCTGGGCCACCACTTCTTCGATATTCCCTTTGCCGACGCCGACCGGCTGACCGGCACCGGCATGAAAACCTTCATTGCCGAGCTGATGCCGGCGTATCCGATTTACGTCTCGCTGCTGCCGGAAAACGCCCGCCAGGCGATTGGCGAGGTTCACGCCAATACCTCACCGGCGCGGGCGATCCTCGAAAAAGAGGGCTTCAGCTGGCGCGGATCGGTCGACATTTTCGACGCCGGTCCGGTGCTTGAAGCGCAAACCGACAGCATCAGAGCGATCGGCGAGAGCCAGTTTATCCCTGCCATGCACGTCATGGCGCAGCGGGCGGCGCCGATCATCGTCGCCAATAACCAGTTTGAAGGCTTCCGCGCGGTGCTGCTGACCCCGGAAGAGAACCACCAATGCGAACACGCCGCGCTGGACGCCCTCGAGGTTAGCGAGACTGACCGGGTTCATGCGGTAACACTCAATCCGGAGAGCAGAACATCATGGCAATAAACGCACATTTTATCGCAGGAGAGTGGCTGCAGGGCTCGGGGGCGCCGTTAATCAAGGTGGCGCCGGAAAACCAGGCGCCGCTGTGGCAGGCGGCCAGCGCGGGTGCGGCGGAGGTGCAGGCCGCCTGCGCGGCGGCGCGCGGCGCCTTTTACGCCTGGTCCCATCTGGCGCTGGCGGAGCGTATTGCCCGCGTGCAGCGCTTTGCCGCGCTGCTGGATGCGCATAAAGAGGCGCTGGCGGAGATGATTTCTCGCGAAACCAGCAAGCCGCTGTGGGAAACCCGCACCGAGGTGCAGGCGATGATCGGTAAAGCGGCGATCTCCATCGACGCCTACGCCGAGCGCACCGGCGATCGCGAATCGGCGATGCCGGACGGCAAGGCCCTGCTGCGCCACAGGCCGCACGGGGTGATGGCGGTCTTCGGCCCCTACAACTTCCCCGGCCATTTGCCCAACGGCCATATTATTCCGGCGCTGATCGCCGGCAACACGGTGGTCTTTAAGCCCAGCGAGCTGACCCCGGCAACCGCCGAGCTGACCGTTCAGCTATGGCAGCAGGCGGGGATCCCGGCAGGGGTTATCAACCTGATTCAGGGCGGCAAAGAGACCGGCCAGGCGCTGCTGGAAAACCGCGATATCGACGGGGTGCTGTTTACCGGCAGCGCCGCGGTCGGCACCCACTTCCACCGCTATCTCGGCGGCCAGCCGGAGAAGATGCTGGCGCTGGAGATGGGCGGCAACAACGCGCTGATCGTCGCCGACGCGGCCGATACCGACGCGGCGCTGCACGTGATTATCCAGTCAGCGTTTATCTCCGCCGGACAGCGCTGCACCTGCGCCCGCCGTCTGCTGGTCAGACACGGGGAGCAGGGCGACGCGCTGCTGCAGCGGCTGGTTGCCGCCAGCGCCAGCATTCGCGCCGGCCGCTGGGATGCCGAACCGCAGCCGTTTATGGGCGGCGTTATCTCCCTGCAGGCGGCGCAGGCAATGCTGGCGGCGCAGGACAAGCTGGAACGCCTCGGCGGCAAGGTGCTGCTGCGCATGACCCAGCCGGACCCGAACTCCACGCTGCTCACGCCGGGGATTATCGACGTCACCGGGATCGACGTGCCGGACGAAGAGTATTTTGGCCCGCTGCTGACGGTGGCGCGCTACGAGCAGTTTGATGAGGCGATCCGCATGGCGAATAACACCCGCTACGGGCTGGCGGCGGGGCTGATTTCTGCCGACCCGGCGCTGTTCGCCAGGTTCAGCGACGAAGCGCGCGCCGGGATCGTCAACTGGAACAAGCCGCTGACCGGCGCCTCCAGCAAAGCGCCGTTTGGCGGCGTGGGCGCCTCCGGCAACCACCGGGCGTCGGCCTGGTACGCGGCGGACTACTGCGCCTGGCCGATGGCCTCGCTGATTAGCGAAACGCTGACGCTGCCGGCGGCAACGTCGCCCGGCCTGCCATTCTGACAACGGATTCTGTGAGGACACTATGTCTGGTTTTGAAGCTAATTTTGACGGCCTGGTTGGGCCAACGCACCACTACGCCGGGCTGTCGGTCGGTAACGAAGCCTCGCAAAATAACCGCGACGGCGTATCCAACCCGAAGAAGGCGGCGCTGCAGGGCTTATGCAAAATGAAGGCCCTCGCCGACAGGGGCTTTATTCAGGGGATTTTACCCCCGCAGCCGCGGCCGAATATCGCCGCCCTGCGCGGTCTGGGCTTCGACGGCAGCGATGAGCAGGTGATTACTCGCGCCGCCGCCGACGCGCCGCATCTGCTCTCGGCCTTCAGCTCCGCATCGTCGATGTGGACCGCCAACGCGGCGACGGTATCGCCATCCGCCGATAGCGCCGACGGCAGGCTGCATTTTACGGTAGCCAACCTGACCAACAAGCTGCACCGCTCCCAGGAAGCGCCCACCACCGCGGCGATTTTGCGCGCAACCTTTGCCGACGAAAATTATTTCGTCCATCACCATGCCCTCGCTCAGCACGGCGACCTGGGCGATGAAGGGGCGGCAAACCACAACCGCTTCTGCTACGACTACGGCCGTAAGGGGCTGCAGCTGTTTGTCTACGGCAGGCGCGCCAGCGGCGGCGTGGCCCCGCAAAAATATCCGGCGCGCCAGACCCTGGAGGCGAGCCAGGCGGTGGCGAGGCTGCATCGGCTGAACCCGGAATATACCGTCTTTGCCCAGCAGGATCCGGCGGCCATCGACGGCGGCGTGTTCCATAACGACGTGATTGCGGTGAGCAATCGCCACGTGCTGTTCCACCATCAGCAGGCCTTTGTGCAGCAGCAGGCGCTGCTGGAGACCCTGCGGGAAAAAGCGGCCCGCCTGGATATTCCGTTTGTCAGCGTCGAGGTTCCGCAGGCGCAGGTGGGGCTCAACGACGCCGTCGCCTCGTACCTGTTCAACAGCCAGCTGCTGAGCAAGCCGGACGGCAAAATGCTGATCGTGGTGCCGGAAGAGTGCCGCCAGCGGGAGAACGTCTGGCACTACCTGAGCGGGCTGGTGAGCGACAGCGCCTCGCCGATCGACGAGCTGGCGGTATTCGATCTGCGCGAAAGCATGCGCAACGGCGGCGGCCCGGCCTGCCTGCGCCTGCGGGTGGTGCTGAACCACGCCGAGCTGGCGGCGGTGAATCCGCATAGCCTGATGGACGACGCGCGCTATCTGCAGCTCACGCAGTGGGTTGAAAAGCACTATCGCGATCGCCTCCACGCCCGCGACCTGGCCGACCCGCAGCTCCTGAGCGAGGTCTATCAGGCCCTTGATGAACTGACGCAGATTTTGCGCCTGGGCTGCATCTATGACTTCCAGCGCTAAGGGACCGGGAATGGACGACAAGGTGAATGATTTGCTGCACTGCCGGCTGGCGAAGTGGGCGTTTCCCGCGGAAATCGAGGCGCGCTGGCTGGCGGACGGCGTGCTGCAGCTGCTGCCGCAGAGGCCGTGGCGGCAGGCGACGATCGTTTCGGCCGGGATCCACGGCAACGAAACCGCGCCGATAGAGCTGCTGCTGGAGATTGTGCATGCGCTAAGCCAGGGCCGGCAGCCGCTGTCGCAGGCGCTGCTGATCGTCTTCGGCAACCTGCCGGCGATCCGCGCCTCTCGTCGCTACCTGCATAACGACCTCAACCGCCTGTTCGGCGGGCGTCATCTGCGCGCGGCGCCGGGCAACGAGTCCCGACGCGCGGCAGAGCTGGAGGCGGCGGTCCTGGCGTTCTATACGGCGGCCGACGCGCAGGGCCCCGTCGCCAGAGCGCATCTCGATCTGCATACCGCCATCCGCGGCTCGCGCTACCGCCAGTTTGCGCTTCTGCCCGCGCGGGAGGGGGAGTACAGCGCCGGGTTTTATCGGCTGCTCTCTGCCAGCGGCATGGATGCGGTGGTGCGGCATACCGAACCCGGCGGGACCTTTACCCACTTTACCGGCGAGGCGTTCGCCGCCGAAAGCGCGACGCTGGAGCTGGGCAAGGTGATGCCCTTTGGCGAGAACGATCTGCGCCTGTTTGCCGCCGCCGATGCGGCGCTGCGGGCGACGATCGGCGGCGGCGCGCTGCCGTCGCGTCAGAAGGAGCCGATGCACCATTTTGTGGTTCAGGAGAGCATCATCAAGGGCGACGATCGCTTCACCTTGCACCTCGATGCCAAAATCGAAAACTTCACCGCGCTTGCCGCCGGGCAGGTTGTTGCCCGCCAGGCGGAGAAGACGTGGGTTATCGATGCCCGGGCTCCCTATATCCTGTTTCCAAATGCGGGAGTGGCAAACGGGCAACGCGCCGGTTTGCTGCTGAAGTCTGCCGCGCCATGCCTTTCTTTGCCTCTCTGAAGGAATCGACATGACTCAACATCAACGTGAGGGGCAGGAGCATCCTGCCATCGACGGGGAGTGCCCGTCGCAGCTCAAACGCGGCCTTGGCGCCCGGCACATTCAGATGATTGCGCTGGGCGGCGCTATCGGTACCGGCCTGTTTATGGGGGCGGGACGGAATATTGCGGTGGCGGGGACCTCGATCCTGCTGATCTACCTGCTGGTGGGCTTTTTTACCTATATGGTGATGCGGGCGATGGGCGAAGTGCTGCTCACCCGCCTGGATTACCGCTCTTTCGCCGATTTCGTCGGCGATTATCTGGGGCCGCAGGCGAGCTTTTACCTCGGCTGGACCTACTGGCTGAGCTGGGTGGTGACCTGTATCGCCGACGTGGTGGTGTGCGGCAGCTATATGCAGTACTGGTTTCCCGAGATGTCGGCGTGGATGCCGGCCCTGAGCACCCTCGGCATTCTGTTCCTGTTCAATTTGCTGTCGGTGAAGATGTTTGGCGAAGCTGAGTTCTGGTTTGCGCTGATCAAGGTGATTACGATTATCGCGCTGATTGTGACCGGCGCGTGGATGATCGCCATCGGCTGGACCTCGCCGGACGGCGTGAAGGCTTCGCTGCACCATATCACCGACCCGGCGGTCTTTATGCCCCACGGCGTCACCGGCTTCCTCGCCGGCTTCCAGATAGCGATTTTCTCCTTTACCGGGATTGAGCTGCTCGGGACGATGACCGCGGAAACTCGCGATCCGCAGAAGATCTTACCCAAGGCGATCAACGCGCTGCCGCTGCGGATCATCATTTTTTATCTGCTGTCTATGGTGGTGATTATTGCCGTGGCCTCGTGGCCGGGCGTCTCGCCCGACGCCAGCCCGTTCGTCACCCTGTTCGCCAAAGCCGGCCTGCCCGCCGCCGCGGCGGTGATTAACTTCGTGGCCCTGACCTCGGCGATGTCGTCGGCCAACAGCGGGGTCTACTCCAGCACCCGCATGCTGTACGGCCTGTCGGTTGAGAAACACGCCCACGGGCAGTTTCGCATCCTGTCGCGCCATACCCGCATTCCGGTGCGCAGCCTGCTGTTCTCCTGCTTCTGCATGCTCAGCGGCACGCTGCTGCTGTTCCTCGTGCCGAACGTGATGACTCTGTTCACCATCGTCTCGACGCTGGCGGCCATTATGGTGGTCTTCAGCTGGGGAATGATCCTCGTGGCCTACCTGGTGTATCGGCAAAAGCGCCCGGACCTGCATGAAAGCTCGACCTTTAAGATGCCGGCGGGCGTGGCGATGAGCTGGCTAAGCCTGCTGTTTTTTGCCTTCGCTATTTTTATCATGATCTTCGACCCCGATACCCTGAAGGCGCTGATCGCCACGCCGCTGTGGTTTATCGCGCTGTGGCTGTGCTGGAAGATGAAGCAGAAGCGAGAAGGGCAAACGCGGCTGGAGAAACTTAACGCCTGACGGGATACAATCGGCCTAATCGGCTGCGCGGCGATAAAGAGCGACTTTGTCGCCGCGCAAATTGAAAAGGAGAGGGTATGTCAGATAATTTCCCGGCGCTGTCCGCCGATACGCTGGCGGCAGCGAACCTCGTCGGCGCATGGCTGGCGCAGGACGATTTTACAACGCTGGCGCAGAAGCTGCCGTTTGAGGTGGTGGTGCTGGCGGGCAACGCGGTGATCCCAACCATTGATGCCGCCTGTCGGCTGACGGCTGAGGCTGAGGTTCCGCTGCTGATAAGCGGCGGGATCGGCCATTCAACGTCGTTCCTCTATGAGGCGGTACGCAACGACCCGCGCTATGGCTCGCTGCCGGTTGAGGGGCGCGCCGAGGCGCATATCCTTGCCGATATCGCCCATCAGTACTGGCACATACCGCGCGAGCGGATCGTGGCGGAAGCGCGCTCCACCAACTGCGGCGAGAACGCGCGCTTTACCCGCGAGGTGCTCGAGGCCGAGGGGCTGGCGCACCGCGTCGGGGTGGTTATCCAGGACCCGACCATGCAGCGGCGCACGATGGCGACCTTCGCCCGGGTCTGGCAGGGAGAAGATCCGCTCCCGCGCTGGTACAGCTATCCGGGCTGCGCGCCGCAGCTGCACAACACGCCGGAGCAGGGCCTCGCGTTCAGCGGCGCAGCGCAGGGGCTGTGGCCGGTGGGGCGCTACCTGGCGCTACTCCTTGGCGAGCTGCCGCGCCTGCAGGACAGCCCCCAGGGTTACGGCCCGCTGGGCAAAGATTTTATTGCCCACGTTGATACGCCTCCCCGGATTGTCAGCGCGTGGCGCCAGCTGCGTGAAGATAGCCTCCTGACCCACGCCCTCGGGGATCGCACCTTAGGCTGATGGGTTTTGCCCGTTTGTGACGGATTTGTCGCAAACGGGCAGATTGTGTTGTCTGAATGTAACGTTTTCTCCGGGCTTTGGGCCCGATTCTATGAAGTAATTCACATAATCACGCCTGCGAACCGCTCCGGTCGTCTCTTATGGATAGATTTTTAACAAATAAATCACTTGTTAAAAACAATAAATCCACAGGAGCAGGCTATGACAGCACCCGTTCAGCACCCGATGTATATTGATGGTCAGTTTGTTGCCGGGCGCGGCGACGCCTGGATTGACGTGCTTAATCCTGCCACCGAAGCGCTGCTCTCCCGCATTCCCGATGGCAGCGCCGAAGACGCGCGGCGGGCTATTGATGCCGCCGAACGCGCGCAGCCGGGCTGGGAGGCGCTGCCAGCTATCGAGCGCGCCGGCTGGCTGCGTAAAATCGCCGCTGGGATCCGCGAACGCGCGGGGGTGATTGCGGCGCTTATCGTTGCCGAAGGCGGGAAGACCCAGCAGCTGGCGGCGGTGGAGGTCTCTTTTACCGCCGATTATCTCGACTATATGGCCGAGTGGGCGCGGCGCTACGAAGGTGAAATCGTGCAAAGCGACCGTCCCGGTGAAAACATCCTCGTGTTCAAACGCGCCCTCGGCGTGACCACCGGCATTCTGCCGTGGAACTTCCCGTTCTTCCTGATTGCCCGCAAGCTCGCCCCGGCGCTGCTGACCGGCAACACGATTGTGATCAAACCGAGCGAGTTCACCCCTAATAACGCCGTCGTCTTCGCGCAGATTGTCGACGATATCGGCCTGCCGAAGGGGGTGTTTAACCTCGTGCTGGGCCGCGGGGAGACCGTCGGCCAGGAGCTGGCGGCGAACCCGAAAGTGGCGATGGTGAGCATGACCGGCAGCGTGGGCGCGGGGGAAAAAATCATGGCCGCCGCGGCGAAAAATATCACCAAAGTGTGCCTCGAGCTGGGCGGCAAGGCGCCGGCGATTGTGATGGATGACGCCGACCTCGAGCTGGCGGTCCGGGCGGTGGTCGATTCGCGGGTGATCAACAGCGGGCAGGTATGCAACTGCGTCGAGCGCGTTTACGTCCAGAAGGGGATCTACGATCGCTTCGTTAACCGCCTCGGCGAAGCGCTGAAAGCGGTGCAGTTCGGCGACCCGGCGCAGCGGGATGATATTGCCATGGGGCCGCTGATCAACGCCGCCGCCCTGGAGCGGGTCGAGGAGAAGGTGGCTAAAGCGCTGGCCCAGGGCGCGCGGCTGGCGCTCGGCGGTAAAGCGGTCGCCGGCAGCGGCTATTTTTATCCGCCGACGCTGCTGCTGGACGTGCGCCAGGAGATGGATATCGTCCACGAAGAAACCTTTGGCCCGGTGCTGCCGGTGGTGGCATTTGACACGCTTGAGGAGGCGCTGGCGATGGCCAACGACAGCGACTATGGGCTGACGTCGTCGATCTATACGCGCGACCTGAACGTGGCGATGAAGGCGATTAAGGGGCTGAAGTTTGGCGAAACCTACATCAACCGCGAAAACTTTGAGGCCATGCAGGGCTTTCACGCGGGCTGGCGCAAATCGGGCATCGGCGGCGCCGACGGCCGCCACGGTCTGAACGAGTACCTGCAGACCCAGGTGGTCTATCTGCAGGCCTGAGTCGCGGGGTGAAAAGGCGGATAGCCGAGGGCTATCCGCTGCGGTTACAACCTATTTAGCAAACTTATCCAGCACGCGGATGAGCTGGGTGACGAAGCCGTACTCGTTGTCGTACCACGCCACGGTTTTGACCAGCTGAACGTCGCCGGCCTCGGCGATTTCAAGCTGGGTGGCGTCGTAAATCGAGCCAAAATGGCTGCCAATCACGTCGGATGAGACGATCTCCTCCTCGGTATAGCCGAAGGATTCATTATTCGCCGCCGCGTTCTTCATCGCCTGATTGACCTCTTCGGCGGTGACCTTTTTCTCAAGAATCGACACCAGTTCGGTGACCGACCCGGTTTTGGTCGGCACGCGCTGGGCATGGCCTTTCAGCCTGCCGCTGAGCTCCGGAATGACCAGACCAATCGCCTTCGCCGCCCCGGTGGTGTGCGGGATGATGTTTTCCGCCGCCGCGCGCGAGGCGCGTAAATCCTTGCCGCGCGGGCCGTCCACCAGCGACTGGGTGCCGGTGTAGGCGTGAATGGTGGTCATCGTGCCGAGCCTGATGCCGAACGCACCGTGGAGCACTTTGGCCATCGGCGCCAGGCAGTTGGTGGTGCAGGAGGCGACGGAGATAATGGTGTCGTCCGCGGTGAGGGTGTCGTCATTGACGTTGTAAACGATGGTTTTCATCTCCCCGGCGGGGGCGGAGATGAGGACCTTTTTCGCCCCGGCGCTGAGGTGGGCCTGGGCTTTTTCCGTCGAGGTATAGAAGCCGGTGCACTCAACGATAAGCTCCGCGCCCGCGCTTTCCCACGGAATGTTCCGGGCCTCTTTCTCCGCGTAGACGGTGATGCTCTTACCGTTAACGATCAGGGCGTCGTCGGTGAAGTCCACGCTCCACGGGAAGGGACCGTAGTTAGAGTCATGTTTTAGCAGGTAGGCCAGCACTTTTGGCGAGGTGAGGTCGTTAATGGCCACCACCTCCAGCGGGCTGTTAACTTCCAATAAACGGCGTAATACCAGACGTCCGATACGACCAAATCCATTAATTCCAAGCTTGCTCATGGAAAATCTCCTGGTGAGTCGGTTAGAGGGTAAAACTCATACAGGCATACTCCAGTCGGCCGATTTGGGCAACCCGCAAAATCGACCGGAGGGGCTAAGCTTTTGAAAAAACGCGACAGAAACATTCATGCTTTCGGCGATGAAGTGGGGCCGGGAAACACTGCCCGACGGGGCTGATTGGCACGGTACGAGCCTGCTGTCGCGGAAAATAACCGAAGCAGGCTGCGTCACCGCGGCGGCCATCTCAAAGAGCAGCGCGCCGGGATAGGGAGATGCCGGGAGGCATTTTCGCCTCTCAGCATTATGGCACCTGCGTGGCGCAGTAATTCTCGGCCGTTCAGATGCGGGAAAAGCCTTCGGCGTCGGCGATAACCACGGCGTTGCGGCCGGATCGTTTGGCTTCATAGAGCGCCAAATCGGCCCTGCGCAGGACGCTGTAAACGTCGTTTACGCTATCGCTGAACCCGGCAACGCCGAGGGAGATGGTTACCCTATCGGCGTGCGGGAAATCGGCATTTTCAATCCCCACCCGGATGCGCTCCGCCACTTCTGCCGCCGCGGTCAGGCCGGTATCCGGGAGGAATACGACAAACTCCTCGCCGCCAAACCGGCAGGCAACCTGCCCGTCGGCGCAGAGGTTGCGCAGCTTATCGCTGAACGTGACCAGCACCGCATCCCCGCCGTCATGGCCGTGCAGATCGTTAATCTTTTTGAAATGGTCGATATCAATCGCAATGACGCAGCGCCCGGCGCAATGGGGGGACTGTTGCAGCAGGGTGCTGAACCCTTTGCGGTTATAGAGTCCGGTAAGCGGGTCCGTCATCGTTTCATCGCTGAGGGCGTTGACCCGCCGGGCCATTATTTGCAGATGCAGGCTGAACGCCTCTTTAAGGCGCTCGGCTTCCTTGTACCAGACGTTAATGTTGGCCAGCTTTTTGCGCGTGGACTCGTTGTTTTCCGCGCGGGTGAATTCGGCGAGCTTTTCTAGCGGTGCCGAAATGATGGCGGCAAAAAACGTCACGGTTGTCACCGTCAGGAAGATGATCGCGAGCGTGAACCAGAAGGCGTTTACCACCGTCTGCATTAATATACGCGATACGCTTTCCGACGCCCCCGAGATGATAATCTTCCAGTCGGCCTGCTTCAGGCTGGCGTAGCCCACCAGGCTGTCTGCGCTTTTGTCATCGCCAAAAAAGTGGCCGTTCTGCGCGTTAATAATCTGCTCCTGCAGGCCGGGTGCGGAGTTAAACTCGCCCCCAACGCGCGCCGGATTGCGATTAAAGATGATTTTTCCGTCATTATCGATAACGCTGACGTCCGTCGTATTTTCATAGAAATGCATGCTGAGAATATCGCTGAGCATGCTCTCTTTTTGCAGGTAGATGCTGCCGCCGATATAGCCGATATAGTCGCCGCCGGGGCTAAATAGTGGCTGAGAGACAAACACCACGTAATTACCCGCCGCCGAGATGAAAGGTTCAGAGATAAAGAGCTTTTTAGCGGCAATGGCCTGTTGGCTGGCGCTCGAGTGCAGCTTTATCCCCACCAGCTTGAGGCTCTCCGGGGAGGCGGCGGCAATAACGGCGTTGGAATTAACGATAACCACCGAGTTGAAAAAACCGGACTGCAGGCGCAGCCTTTCCGCTTCGCTCTTCAGCTGCTGGGGATCGTTAAGGGCTTTTATCTGCCCGGCGCTGTAGGCCAGCTCCCGCTGCGCCGTCACCAGGTAGCGGTCGGTGGTATCCGCCAGCTTACGGGCGTAAGCGAGGTTGTTCTCAAGCAGCCGGTTCTCAATATTGCCCTTTTGGAAAAGCGTCAGGGCGCTGAGCAGCAGCATTGATGTCAGCAGGATCCCTCCGACGGACAACATCAGCATGAGAGTGCGCAGATGCAGTTTTTTTCCTGGCATAAGTTTTCACGTATCTCAAAAATTTTGCGCATTTTATCAGTTTTTTAGCGCAGAACATAAGCCGCTTCTGCCGCTCCGTCGGCTAATAGCAGGTTCTGACAATCGGGCGACCGCCCGCTATTATGATGCATCGTTATGCGGGGCGTTAATCGCTGCTGCTTGTATGATATCAGGGGCGGTCAGAGCGTCCCCTTCGGAGAACGCCAGGTGACATAGCTTGCGTAGCCTGAATCGGTACTCTCAATTTTTATCCAGCCCAGTCGCGTTAATTCCAGCGAAATAAATTTGTTTAAAATGCCGTGACCCATGCTGACCACGTGTCCGTATCGCTCCGCCGCGTCGATCAGCTTCCGCACCACCCTGGCGGCTCTCATTCGGACTTCAGCTTTTGCTTCAGAACCGCGCGCAAGATCGGCAAGCCAGAGCAGGCGAAACAGTATCAGCCAGATGCCGGAGGGGAATTTTATCAGCGGAACCTGGATAACCGGCAGCGGCGCTTCGCTGAGTTCGTGGAGGATAGCGTTCGGGTTTGCACCCAGCGTAGATAGAGACGTAAGCGCGCGCGGCAGGGGGCTGGACACGATATAGTCGGCGGCCTCGCAGGCGGATTTTGTCCTCGGGCAGGGCATTTCAGCTACCGTGGCCGCATTGTAATCCGCTATCCAGGCATGCATTTCGCGAGCTTTAAGCCAGCGCACGCCGCGGCGGGCTGCGATTTCAGGCTTCCCGTGCCGCATTAAGGTAATGTCCATATTGGTACAGTCTGGTAATGAAATAAGTAGAGGCAATATAACATACCGCTAATTACTCGCTATCGGCGGCATGAACAGGGGCGAAGGGGCTGGTCTGCCAGGTGCGTCCATCGCACTTAATCAGCTACTGAACCCACTCTTTTTTTAGCAGCGCGTAGATATACGTATTATCGTATCTTTTTTCCCCGTTCTCCCTTTCAAAGGAAACAAACTCTTTAAAACAACCTTCACGTCGCATATGAAGACGTTCACAAAGCTTTTGCGAAGCCAGATTGTAATCTTCAACCCATGCGTACAAACGCCTGGCGCCTTTTTCATTGAATAAATATTGAAACAGGGCGGTGGCCGATTGTATTGCAAAACCCTGCTTCGCATAACGTGAGTTAAAATGCCATCCTACCGACCAGGTATTGCTGTCTGCTTCGCCGCTATTGTCAGCAAACAAATGCCCGATTAATTGGTCTGTTTCTTTGATACAGACGGCAAACTGTCCCGGATCGTTCGCTCTTTTCAGCACCTCTTGCTTTGCCTCTTCTAACGAATGTAGTTTTTCATCCAAAAAACAAGGGGCCAGCGGCGAGGAAAGGTAGTCAAAAAGGGCGGCGGCGTCCTTTTCCATAAATGGGCGAATAATCAGTCCTGGGGTTTTTATAATGCTCATAATAATCTCGGATGGTTTAATTTCTTATGCAATTTAATTCCGGCCAGCAGGTGCGGTAGCTGGCCGGGAGAACGGGCTGGGGTTAGCCTTTTTTACGGGTTTTAATAAACCGCGTAATCACGACGAAAAATACGGGAACAAAGAAGATAGCCAGTAAGGTTCCGCTAATCATGCCCCCGAAAACGCCCGTTCCTATAGCATGCTGGGTGCTGTCACTCGCTCCGCTGGCAAGCATCAAGGGTACGACGCCTAATGTAAAAGCCAGCGATGTCATGAGGATTGGGCGTAAACGCTGCTTCGACGCGATCAGCGTTGCTTCGAGCAAACTCATACCCTGGCTCATTAATTGCCTGGCAAATTCAATAATCAGGATTGCATTCTTGGCGGAAAGTCCAATAAGGGTTATCAGGCCTACCTTGAAGAAGACGTCGTTGGTCATATTGGCCGCGGTAACGGCGATAACCGCGCCGAGCAGGCCCAGAGGAACAACAAGCATAACCGCGAATGGAACAGACCAGCTTTCATACAGCGCTGCCAGGACCATAAATACGACCAACACCGAGAGCACAATTAGCCCAGGTAACTGCGATGCGGACTCTTTTTCCTGCAATGAACTTCCAGCCCATTCTCCTGCGAAACCCGACGGCAACTGTTGCGACAGCTCCTCCATTGCCTTCATGGCATTGCCTGTGGATTGCCCTACGGCGGCGCTGCCGGTAATGCGTATGGCAGGATACCCCTGATAGCGATTCAGCTGCTGCGGGGCGACGTTCCAGGATAGCGTCACAAAGGTGGCTAAAGGCAGCATCTGCCCCGAGCGATTCTTGACCGATAGGGCTAATAATTGCTCCGGCTGCATGCGGTGCGGCGCATCGGCCTGGACAATCACCTGCTGAACCCGACCCTTGTTGGTGTAATCATTGACATAATTCGAACCCGTGGCGACAGAAATCGTTTGATTAATTTCGTCAAACGACACTCCCATCGCTTCCGCCTTTTCTCTGTCCACGTCGAGAGCAAGGCTGGTGCCTTCCGGAAGCCCATCGATATAGACGTCTGACAACTGATAACTTTGATTCGCGCGCTGCACGAGACCGTCCGCCGCCTTTTTGAGAGCCTGATAGCCCTTACCGGCCCGGTCCTGCAAATAATAGGTAAACCCGGATGATGTCCCCATATCGGAAATAGCCGGGGGAAGCAGACTCATCGTTACCGCGTCAGGCACGTTTTCCATTCTGGACTGAATATAGTCAGCTTCATCCTGCGCGGTCGTGCCCACGCGTTTTTTCCAGTCCTTCAGCGTGGTAAAAGCCATAGCCGAGTTCTGGCCTGAGCCTGAAAAGCCAAATCCGAGGATCATAATGTTGCTTTCAACGGCCTGCTGAGTGGCGATTTCATCCTCAAACTTTTGCACCACCTTAACCGTTCGCTGCATCGTCGCGTCGGCTGGAAGCTGGATTGACGACATAAAGTAGCCCTGATCTTCATCCGGTAAAAATGACGAAGGCAATGACGAGAGTCCGGCATACAGCGCAAAGCATAGCGCGGCATAGAGCATCATCATGCGTCCGCTCCGCCTCAGAACAAACCCCAGTCCGGATTCGTAAAAGGCGCCGAGGCGATTAAAACGTGCGTTGAACCACGTGGAAAAGGCTCTTTTTTTACTTCGATCATGACTGTGCGGCTTGAGTAGCGTTGCGCAGAGGGCAGGGGTGAGCGTCAGCGCCAGAAATGCCGATAATAAAATGGACACCGCCATAGAAATGCAGAATTGTCGGTAAATAATCCCGACGGATCCGCTGGCAAAACCCATAGGTATAAATACCGCGGTCAGTACCAGCGTAATGCCAATAATGGCCGGGGTGATTTCATGCATAGCTTCTCGCGTTGCCTCCCTGGGGGAGAGCCCTTTTTCCTCCATCAGACGTTCGACGTTCTCCACCACAACGATCGCATCATCGACGATAATGCCGATCGCCAGCACCATGCCAAACATGGTCAGTATGTTGATCGAATAGCCGCTTAATAACATCACCGTAAAGGTACCCAACAAAGCCACAGGGGCCACGATAGCGGGAATAATAGTGCAGCGGATTTTATGCAGGAAAAGCAGCATCACGAGGAAGACCAGCACCATCGCTTCGGCAAAGGTCTGCACAACTTTGATGATTGAAAGCTTAACAAAAGGCGCGGTGTCAAAAGGAACCGTAAACTCCATTCCTTCAGGCAGCACGGCTGACAATTCCGTCAGCCGCGCGCGAATACCCGATGCCGTGCTGATAGCATTTGCTCCCGGCGAAAGCTGAATAGCCGCCGCCGTTGCGGGAACGCCATTCTCACGAATGCCAAATGCATAACTTTGTAACCCGGACTCTACGCGGGCAATATCAGATAATTTCAGACGCGCGCCTGAGACCTCCGATTTAATCGTGATATTGCGAAATTCCTCAACCGTTGAGAGCTGTCCTCTGACGTTGATCGGGTAGGTGACGCCCTGGCCGGGAACGGCAGGCTCATCTCCCGTTCTGCCGGGCGAAACAATCACGTTTTGTTGACTCAGTGCCGTTAATACCTCCGTGACGGAAAGCCCATAGCTGTGTAATTTCATTGGGTCCAGCCATATGCGAAGGGCCTTTTCCCCGCCAAATAGCTGCACTTTCCCTACACCCGGCACGCGTCGCAGTTCATCGGTCACATTTCTGGCGAAATAGTCACTTAAATCTGCTTCCTCATATGCTCCGCTTTGGGATTTTAATCCCACCATCATCAGGAACCCGGAATTAGCTGCCTCAACGTTTATGCCGTTTTGTCTCACCGCCTGCGGTAAACGCGCCTCCACGATCTTAATCTGGTTTTGCAGGTCCATCTGGGCGAGCTTGACATCGGTTCCCGGCTTGAAGGTGACCGTAATTGAAGCCATACCGGTGGTGTCACTTGAGGATTCAAAATAGAGTAAATTGTCCACAGCCGAAATTTCGCGTTCGATAAGCGAAACGACAGAGCTGTTCATTACATCCGGGCTGGCACCGGGGTAGCTGACCGAAATAATGATACCCGGCGGAGCGACAGCCGGATATTGCGCTATCGGCAGGCGCGGGATCGACAGTATTCCGCTCAGCACAATAAACAGGGCGACCACCCAGGCGAAAATGGGACGTTCAATAAAAAAATGCGGCATCAGATAAACTTCCAGTCAACAAATATAACGTTCAGGAAAATCAAAATGATTCGTTTGATACACGAACCTCATCATCCGCCGTGACTCGTTTGCCGATATCCCTGAGCTGTGAGAATTTCTCAAGGAGTTGCGGCGCGTCGTCCAGGCTCGTCGCGAACATCCACATATAGGTCATCACGGAATAAATATGGCCGGCATTGGTGCCCGGCGTTAGCGTCATCCAGATGATGGTTATGGTAAAAAGTAAAGATATCAGGGTACCAATGGCTAAATATCCCCACGCTTCCCTGTCTGATAATGCGATACGTAGACGCGCAAGGATGGCGTAATGCCTGCTCAGCGCCAGCGGCACCGCCTTGTGAACATATTCGACCTCTTTTTCCAGGCGATTATTCAGGCGTCGGTATAACGACTCGTTTTTATCTGCATATCCGGATACAAAACACATCAGGATTGCCACAATGATCAAACAGATAACCCCTGCCCAGAACTCAATCAATAGCAGCATTATTGCCGCGCCAAAAAGTGAAATGACCGAGGTGATAAGCAGAGGGAGATGCATTTCAAAGAAATCAACAAACTCGCGCGAGAGCGTCACGCGGGCGGCAATAGTCGAATGATTGAGCGAGTATTTACGCTGAGAGACCACTACCGACACGGCAAGCCTGGCGTAGATCCTGGCAAAGGTTCGGGTATCAATACTGCGTCTTGCCGCGCCGATTAACCACATAAACAAAACCATCAGGCCATATATGGCCGCGCTGAACGTCTGTCCGGCAAGAATGGCATTTATCGCGATACCCGCCGCTACGGGGTAGAGCAGAAAGGCGATATTTTCGGCAAAGACAAGAAAAAAAGTGACGAACAGTTTTTTCCTGTGGCGGATTGCCAGGATTTTAAGTGAATTACCCACCTCGGAAGGGGCTGGTGGATAAGCGGTATCTTTATAAATCATAGTTATTTCATCTTGTGCGCCTGAAAGCGCATTAGGTCTGTCATGGGCATCACCGGCCCAAATGGTTGTGTTCTTTGCTCAAAATCCCGGTTGCGGCCCGGGTTAGACTGAGAGCCTGCGCTGATTCTACGAGACTGATATTGACCCGGTATGAGATGTTTATGGAGACAGTGTGGAGGTAAATAATGATGGGCTTTTCCTCGATACTGCGTTTACGCCTGGTTGGGATGTCAGGAGAGCTCATGTTAACGAGTGGCTTAAATTAACCGGATAAGTAAAAACATGGGTGAGCCGCAGAAGAATATCACCAGGAAAAACTCATAATAAAACAGGACATCAGCTATTTCAGGCGTTATGTCCAAAAGCAGATTAAAAACGACAGCGCTATAAACAAATATCACTGCAAGCCAGAACGTCACGATCGAGAGATCTTTAAGCGCCCCCGCTTGTTTTTGCTTAATGAACAACAGAACCGATACGGCTATGCAAACATATATGAACGGTGATGATAGTATTGTGGTAGTGACCCTCTCTTCGACATGATGTATCAGAATCAGCCAGGCATACAACATCCCCCATGACGTAAGAATGAATAAAATAGAGTCGATAATTTTTTGGAGGCAGACGTTTTTTATAATATTCATGTTCATTACCATAATGAAGTAGTCGATGACCGCTCGATTATATTATCGAGAATTGCCGTTATGTGATGAATCATATTCAGCAATGGCTATTGATGGCCGAGTGTTGCATGACAATGTTGAGCATTTATATCTGAATTGTGTAGCGAGTATGGACAGGTCGTCTGGTGCTTTCCCGATGGGTTTTTCTGTACAGCCGTAAAAATTAATTTCTGTTGCAACTTTTCTACAATCCGATAGTCAGATTGTCACGTCGTTACCAGACAGGTAAATTATGCGGCATTTATTCCCCTCTGCAGTGAGGGTAAATTAATAACGACAGGCCAGCTTTTCAGCGTAAAATAATAGTGATGATCCGTACGGACAGGAGATCAAATGAACAACAATAACCTGATCGTTGTCGTTGAAGACGATGATGAAATTGCCGACATACTCACAAGCTATTTGCATCGGGCAGGGATGAGGGCGCTCAGGGCTGCGGACGGCGAGCAGGCCCTGAACCTGAGTCGTTTACATAAGCCAGATCTCATTTTACTGGACATCCATTTGCCCGTGTATGATGGCTGGAGCGTCCTGACGACCTTGCGCAGAGAGAGCAATGTTCCGGTCATCATGGTCACCGCCCTGGATCAGGACGTCGATAAGCTGATGGGCCTGAGGCTGGGAGCAGATGACTATGTGATAAAACCGTTTAATCCCTCTGAAGTTATCGCGAGAGTCGAAGCGGTGCTCCGACGAACCAGGCAGAATACCGAACTGGTGAATTCAAGGCCCTTAAGAACGTCATTTATGACAATCTACCCGGATGATTTTTTTATTGAAATTACCGTTGGGGATCGGTCCGTCACCCCGGTGCTGACCACAACTGAATTTAAACTCCTGACCTATCTGGCAAGATATCCCAGAAAGGTGTGCTCTCGCGAAGAGCTGCTTGATGCCTGCCTGCCGGAAGGTGATACCCTCGATCGCACGGTGGATAGCCACATGAGTAAGCTGCGGAAAAAGCTCGAACTAGCGGGCCTTAAGGGGATCCCTGAAAGCGTTCGAGGTCTGGGTTACCGTTTGGGTGAAAACAAATGAATAAAGAAACGATTCTGAGTCGGCAAATATTGACGTATATGCTGTTGCTCACCTTCATTATTATTGCAATCGCCGTAGTGGGTTCTTATTTATTTTATAGTTTTTTGATCGACTATCTGCCGGGGGGCGCAACCGCAGGTAATGAAGATGATATGACCATGCTGGACTGGATGTGGATCGCGATTGCTTCGCTAACCAGTCTTGTTGTTTCCCTGTTCTTTACCATTAAGCTGTCGTCAAGAATACTGACTCCGCTAAACGCTGTCGCCTCCAGCCTGAAACAAATTTCCCAGGGAAATCTTGATGCTCGGGCATCTTGCACCAGCTCTCAGCTGGGGGAGATGAATAATCTTGTGAATGATTTCAATGAAATGGCGCAAAAACTGCAGACCCTGGATGTTCAGCGGAATTTATGGAATGCGGCGATTGCTCACGAGCTCAGGACGCCGGTGACGATTCTACGAGGAAGGCTTCAGGGTCTGGTTGACGGAGTGTTTGAGCCTGAACCGCTACTGTTCAGAAACCTGCTTAAGCAAACTGAAGGGTTAACTAATCTGATCGAAGACCTGCGGGTTGTCAGCTCCTCCGGAGGCGCCGGGTATACTCTTACGCTCAATAAGGTCGATCTTCCCGCCACCATTACCAGCGTCCTTGATACTTTTTTACCGGAGTTTCGACGAGAGCAGTTTGCTATTTTAACTGAACTCAAAGAGCAGCACTGCATCTGCGATCCGTTGCGGATTATTCAGTGCCTGACGGTTCTCTTTGATAATGCATTGAAATATTCAACATCACGAACGTTAATTTTGAAAAATGGTGTTTCAGGGAAAAATAATTTTATCCTGGTGCAGGATAAGGGACCAGGGATCCCGCAAGAGCTACAGAAATATATATTCCAACCTTTTCAGCGTGGAGAATATGCAAGAAGCGTTAACCCTGATGGATGCGGATTAGGGTTATCAGTAGTCAAGGCTATTATGCTGGCGCACGGAGGTGACGTTAGCTATACGTTAACACGCGATAATCACTCGGTGTTTACGCTATCGTGGCCAGCGGTTAAGGCTGAACAAACGTACTGATAAATAAGGCTCCATCGAGCCTTATTTTAGGTGGGTAATTGCCACATTTCTCCTAGCTTAGCATCCCACAGCGCCGGCGTAATTTTAAGCTTGCCGCGTTTTGGGCTTAATGTGATTTCACTGAAATAAACGTCATCGCCTTGCAACATCAGGTCAACGCGGCAATAGTCAATTTCTTTGGCCAGTTCCTGAGCGGCGGTGATGGCGTTATGAAATGACGTTGGTTCCGGTACGACGTCTGGCGTATTTGGGTATTCCATCTGAAATGGCTGCAAATTCCACGATCTGTCATATACATTAATGAATTCGTCACCGTTTTCATCAGTGAAATCCGCCTCTAAAAAGCATGCCACGCCGTGAAAACAATGAATTCTTAACATTTCCGGGGTATTGCTTTTTTCCTTGTCGGAAAATAAGTCGATAAATTTTTCACAGAGGATGACGGGGATGATATTCTTATATTGCCATTCTCTGGTGGTATAATACATGTTCTTTTTAAGTGCCAGCTGTAGTTTTTTTAGGGCGTTAACCGGGTTGAACTTTTCTCTGTTCGTACAAATCACCGCGCTGCCGCTATCATGGTTACATTTTAAAACGAATTTTTCAGGCAGCTTGTTAAAATCGATATCATCGGTTCTGTTGTAGACACCAATTAAAGGGATGGTTTTAACCAACTGGGTTCTTGTATGTACATACTCTCTCACCGCCAGCTTATCAGCCAGTAAGGTATAAAATGAGTTGTGGTCAAATATCATTCGATGACAAATTTTCTCATTCAGCGTTACTGGGTTTCTTAGGTTGGATGCGTTTCCTGAAACTTTAGTCAGCGCGGCAGTATGATAGTAAAGATCTGTTGTAAAAAAGACTCTGCTTTTTCTGAGTAAATATTCGATATACTTAAGCGAGTAATTAAGTTTGTTCATGGTTCCCCCTGAGTGGAATGCATATTCTGGCGGGGGATGATTGATTTATATTGCTCAGATTATGGAGGGAGCGTGGAGTGGTGTGCCAGAGTTAACGATATATTTAAACCGAATAGCATCCGCCTGGAGTCCAGGTCAGGCGCAGGTCGGGCAGAGAGCCAAAAATCGTGTCCGGCATGCCAGCCCGGTGCGAAAAAAAGAGGGCCGGTAGGGCCGTACCCCTCTCTTGAATTTGGTATTTAAGCGGTGCTATAAGATGAGAGTGCTTTTGAGTGATGCCTGCTATTTCTGGTTACTACCGCTCAATGAATAAGTAAAGGTCGGAAAATGATTCAGTCAGTTCAGCCAGCAACGACGCCTACCACCACCACCGCAACCTGCGGCGGCGTGGGCGTATCTGTGGCTGGCTCCTGACAAAACAGATACCCACTCCCCGCCGGTCCGGACGGGGAGACACGGCTCTCCGTTCATCACATTTTGAATGGAGACACATCATGATTTCATCTGAACAAGCGCTAATCATTATCGATATGCAGGAGGGGCTTTTCCGGGGCCCGGCTGCTCCGCATTGTGCAGACGCGGTTCTGTCAAATATCTGTCTGCTCATCGCCAAAGCGAGGCGCTCTCAGGTGCCGGTCTTTTTTGTTCGCCACATTGGGCCTGACGATTCCCCCTTCTCAGAGCACGGCCCGCTAACAAAGCTGATACCCGAACTCGACGTGGACGCCGAGCGGGATAGCATTTTGACTAAAAAGCATCCCAGCTGTTTTCGCGATACCGAACTGCAGCTTCAGCTCAGCCACAGAGGCGTCAAGCAGCTGACTATCGCCGGGATCAAAACAGAGTTTTGCGTCGACACCACCTGCCGGGCAGCGCCGGAGCTGGGCTTCAGCACCGTGCTGATTTCAGATGCGCATACCACAATGGATAACCCGCATTTATCGGCAAACGAAATTATTGGCCACCACAACAGAACGCTGGCGGGCCCGTTTGTAACGCTTTCGACCGCTGCTAACTGGAACTTTGATTCTGACAAGTGAGTGCCGTATGCGTCAGGGCATCGCGAACGCCATCCATCGAGGCAGCCGGTAAGGCTGCCTTTGGGATTTATTATTATCGACTCCGGGATGATGCCTTTTACGCCAGCATCCTCTATGCTGACCAACGCTTTGATAAAGGACCTGTTCCCATGATAACAGTAGAGAAAGCGGATCCATTTTCCCCCGAATCGTATGGTTTAATCGAATCTTTGTCCGCTGAGCTTGCCGCGATTACCGGCGACAGCGGCAAGAGCCATTTCACCGTTGATGCAATGGCCGGGGAGAGAACGCTCTGGGTTCTGGCAAGAAATACGCGCGGTGATGCCGTAGGATGTGGCGCCATCCGGCCCTTAACGCAGGATATTGCCGAGCTTAAAAGGATGTATTCCGACCGCAGCGCTCATGGTATTGGCCACGCCTTACTTGCTTTGCTGGAGACATCGGCAAAGAGTATGGGATACCGCGAGCTTTGGCTTGAGACCCGGCGAGTTAACCATCGGGCGGTACGTTTTTATGAGAAAAATGGTTACGCGCGTATTGAGAACTACGGCCCCTATATCGGGCGAGAAGAGGCGGTCTGTTTCTCGAAGGTATTAGTCACGAGTAGAGCGCAGGCTGAGGCACAGGCACGCGGGGCGATCGATAACAACCGGTAGAGATGACGATCCTCATCCGTAATGCGTAGCCGGCAATCGTTTCGCAAGGATCCTCCGCGATCCGCTATTTTGACCGAGAGTTATCGTGCAGTGCTGACGATACGCCGCGCGCAGCGGCGACAGGCTCAATCTGAGAACCTTCTTCGGGCCGCTGCGGCGGGCAGGCGGCACGTCCCTGATTTTTATCACCAATAGCAGCCTGGCTGAACCGGACCATCGTTGATAACTGGCGTCGGGGACGTGCCGCCAGGCTTGCTTAGCTGCGTGCCAGTTCAAACAGCCGACGCGCCGCCGGGGTCAACCCTGACATATGGATACAGGCGTGCACCATGCCCGGCAGTCGTTCGCAGCGTACCGCCACCCCGGCCTCCTCAAGCCGAAGCGCATATCGTTCGGCCTCATCGCGCAGCGGATCGTATTCGCAGCTCAGGATGGTTGCCGGCGGCAAATCGCGCAGTGAAGCCGCGTGCAGCGGTTCGGCGTAAGGATGACGACGTTCTCCCAGATAGCTGTGCCAGCAAAACGCCATCGCATCGCGCGTTAAATAGTAGCCCTCAGCGAATGCGCGATAGCTCCCGGTTGCCATATCGCGACTTAACGCCGGATACAGCAGCAGCTGATGTTCGATGCGAGGGCCGCCGCGATCCCGCGCCAGCAGCGCGGTCGCCGCTGCAAGGTTTCCGCCGGCGCTATCGCCGCCCACCGCCAGGCGGCGGCTGTCGATGCCTAAACGCTGCGCCCGTTCGTAGACCCAGCATAGCGCCTGGTAAACATCCTCTAACGGTCGTGGAAACGGATGCTCTGGCGCCAGCCGGTAATCCACGGACACGATTACCCGTCCGGTAGCATTGGCCAGCGCCTGACAGGGCCGATTGTACAGCGCCAGCGATCCCAGACACCAGCCGCCGCCGTGAGCAAACAGCATCGCCGGCCGCGCGGTTTCTGCGTTTAAGCCGGCTGGCGTATAAACGCGAAGGACAATACCGTGACCATCATCAGCGGTAGCGACATAGTCTTTGTAGCCATCGCTGGTTTCCATCTCCCCCTGGAGCTGGAGCAAGCCGGCTTCCGTGGCCGCGCGCATCTCGGCCAGCGTGGCGGGCGGCGGGGCGCCCGCTTGCGACGACGCGGCGAGAAAGTCGGCAATATGCGGATCAAGCGGCATAGTGAGTTTCCTCTGACAGAAAGGGGACGATCAGCGCGATAAACGCCTCATGACGCTCTTCGGTAATAAAATGGCCGCAGTCGGCCACCGTCTCGCCGCGCAGGTCCTGGGCATTTCCGCGTAGGGTCGTCAGCGGCGCATCACCCGTTGCATATTCAGCTCCCACCGTCAGCACCGGCATCGTTAAGGCCGTTTTCGCCCGGCGCTGGTTCTGCCGAATGGTCTCCGGGATCGCTCGATAGTAATCGAAGCCCGCGCGCAGCCCGCCTGGCGCAGAATAAGCGGCGATATAAACCTCCGCGGCTACCCGATCGCGGCGATGAGACCAGCGGTTGAATATATAGCTGAGATACTGTGATTCACGGCCGTAGGTCAGGGTTTCCGGTAAATCAGCCAGCTGATTGAACATGAAGTGCCAAAGAAAAATATTCTCCTCCGGGGCGACAAAAATCGACGGGGCAGGGGCCAGCCCCGGGATCACCGCCTCAGTCAGCACAAGTCGCTCAATTGCCTGCGGAAAATCGCTCGCCATGGCGTAGCCAATCCACATGCCAATATCGTGGCCCACCAGGCTGTAGCGCTGATGCCCCAGCTGCGCCATGACCGCGTGCAGCACGGCGCCAACGCTGCCGGTGTCGTAACCGCCGAGGGGCTTATCGGAATCGCCGATGCCGGGAGGGTCAACCGCGATCGCCTGAAAACCGGCGTCGGCAAGCGCGCGGAGGACGTAGCGCCAGGTATACCAGGTCTGGGGCCAGCCGGGTATCAGCAGTACCGGCTGTCCTTTTCCCGCCACGACGCAGTGAATGCGCTGTCCGTTGACCTTCGGATAGACGTGCTGCGCCTCAAGATCCGCGTAGAGGATCTCGTCATATTGTTGTTCCATGAGGGGTTCCTTGAAATGTTCTGGCCTAGAGAATGCCGAGTAATTTTTTGATTTGATGAGGATTTACCGGCGCGCCGGCGAAGTCGTCGAAGACCTTATCGGTGATGTGAATAATGTGGCTGCGGATGAAATCCGCCCCCTCACGGGCACCGTCCAGCGGATTCTTCAGGCAGCATTCCCACTCCAGCGTTGCCCAGCCGGCGTAATCGTATTGCGCAAGCTTTGCGAAAATGGCTTTGAAATCAACCTGACCGTCACCCAGGGAGCGGAAGCGGCCCGCGCGATCGATCCATGATTGATAGCCGCCGTAGATCCCCTGACGACCGGTGGGATTAAACTCGGCGTCTTTAACGTGGAACATCCCGATCACGTCCTTATAAATATCAATAAACTCCAGGTAGTTGAGCTGCTGTAGCACCATATGGCTAGGGTCAAAAAGCACCCGACAGCGGGGATGTTCGCCCACCCGCTGGTGGAACATTTCGAACGTCACGCCATCATGAAGATCTTCGCTGGGGTGGATTTCATAGCACAGATTAATCCCCGAATCCTCGCAGGCGTTGAGCACCGGCAGCCAGCGTCTGGCGAGCTCGTCGAAAGCGGTTTCGATTAGCCCGGCAGGACGCTGCGGGAAGGGAAAGAGATAAGGCCAGGCCAGCGAGCCGGAAAACGTACCCAGTTCGCTGAGGCCAAGGCGCGCGGAGGCTTTGACGGCCATCAGCAGCTGTTGTCGGGCCCACTCGCCGCGGGCCTGCGGATTGCCGTGCACTTCGGGCGGCGCAAAACTGTCGCATAAGCTGTCGTAGGCCGGATGTACCGCCATCAGCTGGCCGAAAATATGGCTGGTCAGTTCGCTGACCACCAGGCCGTGTTCCGCCAGCATACCGGTAAGATCGTCGCAGTAGGTCTGACTTTCCGCCGCGGTGGCCACGTCGAAGAGGCGCCGATCCCATACCGGGATCTGCAATGCCTTAAAGCCGGTTTCTGCGGCCCAGCGGGCAATCGCAGGCAAGCTGTTGAAGGGGGCAACCTCGTCGTTGAACTGAGCGAGGTGCAGGGCTGGACCTTTGAGGGTTCTCATCGTAAACTCCTATTGTTTGTCAATCGACAAACAATAGGAGTAAAAACCGATAACCGCAAGCGAAAATTATAAATGCGTTGGTAATCTCAATGATTTAAGCGATCCTGTCGCACTCAATATCGGGCAAACTGGAGCAACGTAATGGCAGGCAGACCGCGCGAATTCGATCGTGAGCTGGCGCTTTTGAAAGCGCGCAATCTATTCTGGCGACAGGGCTATGAAGGGACGTCAATGTCGGATTTGGTGGCCGAACTGGGTATCGCCTCCGCGCGTATTTACAAGGCGTTCGGTTCAAAAGAACAGCTTTTTCGGCAAGCGATCGCTGACTATGAAAATCGCGAAGGGGGATTTGCGGATCGCGCCTTTGCCGCCGGGAACAGCGTGCGCCAGGCAATTGAAACGCTGCTGATGGATGCCGTGTATCTGTACTGCCAGCCGGATCTGCCGCAGGGGTGTATGGTGGTCGCCTCCGCGGCCAGCGTCAGCGCGGACAATGACGACATCAAAACCTGGCTGGCCCAGCATCGTCTTCAGCGCACGCAGCAGATTATCGACCGGCTGCGGCAGGCGGTGCAGAGCGGCGAGCTGCCAGCCACGACCGACGCTGACGGCCTGGGTGATTATTTCGCCGCCTTTTTGCACGGCCTGTCGGTTCAGGCTCGCGATGGCGTTGCGCAATCGCGGCTGCTGGCGGCGGTTAACGTGGCGCTGACCGCGCTACCGCATGCGGATTAATGGATTTTCGCTGGCAACGACGTGAAGCCAGCCTGCGGCAACGTTTCCCCCACGCTGCCGCTGCTCGACAAGTACCGATGGCGCGCCGGGTACGATGCGGTTAAGCAGGGCGGCTGAGCTTCTTTATATGGGCCGACAGGTTCCAGTTGATAACGCATGATGCTACCAGCGCGATAAACCATGGAATTCTGGAGCCGTCAAAAAAATGTTCTCCAATGATGTCGCCCAGCGCCAGGCAGGTAAAAATCGATGAAAAATAGAGCCAGGCTCTTAAAACGCTTAGATTGTTGAACACCGTCATCATCCTTTGATTTTCCAGAACCCAACCATGCTGATTAAAGGCGCGGCGGGCAACTGCCAGATCGTTGGGTTGACACAGGCCAGAGGTCGCTATTTGTTGCGCTTCGCATGCGACAGCGCACGTTGACCGTCCCGGTTGCATTTCGCACGGCATGCCGGTTCGATGCTGGGGCGTGATGAGGTGGTCCGCCCGGGATCCCTGTGCAAGAGCACAAGGGCGGACCTTGGTCATAGGGGGTCTACAACCGGCGCGAATTTTACCATTTAAGCTATGGCCGAAATATTAAAACTCCCGCCCGATAAAGGATTTAAGATTTACCTCAGCTTATACATCAATGCGTTGGGGCAGAGAGCGGCGATGGGGCCAGCAAGCACGTGAAGCATTGCGCCGTTTGAGAGCGATTGCGACAGCTGGGACATTATTTCAGGCGTTCAAGTGCCAGTAAGTCACGCAATGTCACGAAATTCTAATGGTCGCATTGGGCTTTAACGTCACCGACAAAAGACGACACCGCATCTTGCGAGATGTCATTTGAGTTTGTCCTGTTTATGGTCATTAACGCTTTCGTCTTATCCGTCGAAATCTGCCACGTCTGAAGAGTCAGCCCCAAATCTGTGGCATAGGCTCCAACCATTGATGTTGGGCTTATCACCGTATAGGTCATGCTGCTATCGGTTACGGAAGGTGCTTTTTTATCGATGTTCACAACGAATATTTTCCCCGTGTAACCATCTTTTTTGAAGTCATATTGGTTGTACTCATTTGCACCGAAACCATGTAAGTTTCCAATAACCCAGCATCCGGCATCGGCGGATGAAACGGGCAGAAGTAAGATAAAACCGAGCAAACATTTACTTATCATTGCGAGTTATTCCCTTTTGTCAAAAATGTCAGCCGTGTAAGCGTATTATGAACTTCGAGGCGCCTGTCTTCCAAAAAATGTTGCGCGCCATGTTCATATCTGGTGGGGAAATAGAGTGATTTCACTTCGAGAGACCACGCTGCGTTCGCAGATAAAAATCTGCCCGAAACACGTTAAGTTGATGGCAAAAATACGTCGTATTTTAGAGGGGAGGTGGGGCATTTTTGGGGGGCGAAAAGGGCCTCAGGAGCGTTTTTGGGGCATTAAAAAGGCCGCGAACGTCCGCTATTGTCCGTTAACCGCACAACCTAACTCCTTGTATTGCCAATAAACGCATGATTCCCCGCGATTGTTTCTTATAAGTACGTAAAAGTTAATGAATTTTTAACAAAAGGTCGTTATGTTGTCGGCATCACAGTTTTGTTAAGGGTTTTCCATGCGCGATAAATACTCCGGCCTGCAGATAGGCATCCACTGGCTGGTATTTTTATTAGTGGTTGGCGCCTATGCCGCCATGGAGCTGCGGGGCTTTTTCCCCCGCAGCGACCGGCCGTTGATTAATATGATCCACGTCTCCTGCGGCATTTCCATCTGCGTACTGATGGTAGTGCGCCTGCTGGTGCGCCTGAAGTCGCCCGCGCCGCCGATTGTGCCGAAGCCATCGCCGATGATGACCGGCTTCGCGCACCTCGGGCACCTGGTTATCTATCTGCTGTTTATCGCCTTGCCGATCGTCGGCATGGTCATGATGTATAACCGCGGCAACCCGTGGTATGCGTTTGGCCTGACGATGCCCTATGCGGCGCAAAGTAATTTTGAGCTGGTGGACACGCTGAAGGGCGTGCACAGCCTGCTGGCGAATACCGGCTACTTCGTCGTTGGCCTGCATGCGCTGGCGGCGCTGATGCATCACTATTTGTGGAAAGACAATACGCTGCTGCGCATGATGCCGCGCAGGCGCTAGCGCCCGTTGGCTCTCTACCTTCAGACCCCGCCTCGCGCGGGGTTTTTTTTATCTCTTTTGCCGCAGGTTGTGATACATCTGATGGCATCCATGGGAAAAGGGGAATGAAGATGAGAGTCAGACTTGCCGCGCCGGACGAAGCGCCGGCGCTATGGGAGATCCGCAATCAGGCGATACGCCACGGCTGTCGTGAAAGCTATGAGGCCGAGGTTCTGCGGGCCTGGACGCCGGACATGATGCCGGAAGGCTATCGTCATGCGGTGCGCGACAACCCCTTTTACGTGGTTGAAGAGGAGGGCGGGCGAACGGCCGCCACCGGCTATCTCGACCTGCGCGCCGGCAGCGTGGAGGCGATTTTTACCCGCCCGGAGTGCTTCGGTAAGGGCTACGCCGGGCTAATCGTGACGGCGATAATCGCCGAAGCGCGCCGTCGGGGGCTGACGCGGATCACGCTGGAAGCCACGCCCAACGCCGCCGGTTTCTATCTGCGCCACGGTTTTGTCGCGCTCGGTGAAAAATGGCTGCCATCAAAGCTGGCTAACGCCGATTTGCGCTGCGTGGATATGGCGCTGGAGCTGAACTGAGCCTAAAACGGCGCCGCTGTGCTACGGTTAAAGCGGCGTTTCAATTTGCCAGCTTGCGTAATTAAATATAGTATACCCCCCTATATGATATGGAGGGCGTCACCGTGCCACATTCACCTGAAGACAAAAAACGCGCGCTGAGCCGCGTGCGCCGTATTCGCGGGCAGGTCGAGGCGCTTGAGCGCGCGCTGGAGTCCGGCGAGTCCTGTATGACAATCCTGCAGCAGATCGCCTCAATTCGCGGCGCAACCAACGGTTTGATGGGGGAGATGGTGGAAATTCATCTCCAGGATGAGCTGGTAAGCGGCGAAACCACCCCCGACCAGAGAGCGATAAGAATGGCGGAAGTCGGCCATCTGCTACGATCCTACTTAAAATAAATCACGACGAAGGAAGAGACCCTTATGAAATCACGTGCAGCAGTCGCGTTTGGCCCGGGCCAGCCGCTGAAGATCGTTGAGATTGACGTCGCGCCGCCGAAAAAAGGCGAAGTGCTGGTCAAAATCACCCACACCGGCGTCTGCCATACCGATGCCTTTACCCTTTCCGGCGACGATCCGGAAGGCGTGTTCCCGGCGGTGCTGGGGCATGAAGGCGGCGGCATTGTCGTTGAAGTCGGTGAAGGGGTGACCAGCCTGCAGCCGGGCGATCACGTTATTCCGCTGTATACCGCCGAGTGCGGCGAGTGCAAATTCTGTAAATCCGGCAAAACCAACCTCTGCCAGGCGGTTCGCGCCACCCAGGGCAAAGGCCTGATGCCGGATGGTACCACCCGTTTCTCCTATAACGGCGAGCCGATTTATCACTATATGGGCACCAGCACCTTCAGCGAATACACCGTGTGTGCGGAGATTTCGCTGGCGAAAGTTAACCCTCAGGCGCCGCTGGAGAAAGTCTGCCTGCTGGGCTGCGGCGTGACCACCGGGATCGGCGCCGTTCACAACACCGCGAAGGTAAAAGAGGGCGATACGGTGGCGGTATTTGGCCTCGGCGGAATCGGTCTGGCGGTGATTCAGGGCGCGGTACAGGCGAAAGCCGGGCGCATTCTGGCGGTCGATACCAATCCGGATAAGTTCACCCTCGCCAAAGAGATGGGCGCGACCGACTTTATCAATCCGCGAGATTACGAAAAGCCGGTACAGGACGTCATCGTTGAGCTGACCGACGGCGGCGTGGACTTCAGCTTTGAGTGTATCGGCAACGTCAACGTTATGCGTTCGGCGCTGGAGTGCTGCCATAAAGGCTGGGGCGAGAGCGTGATTATCGGCGTGGCCGGTGCGGGCCAGGAGATTAAAACCCGGCCGTTCCAGCTGGTAACCGGCCGCGTATGGCGCGGTTCCGCATTCGGCGGCGTGAAGGGGCGCACCCAGCTGCCGGGCATGGTTGAAGACGCGATGGCGGGCAAAATTCGCCTCGATCCGTTTATCACCCATCGCCTGCCGCTGGATCAGATCAACGAAGCGTTTGACCTGATGCACGAAGGTAAATCAATTCGTACCGTTATTCATTTCGGCGACCAGTAACCGCGGCCGACGCCTGGGCAAAAAAATACCTGCCGGCGGCTTCACCGGCAGGTATGACTTTTACAGGACGCCGCGCTTACTGCTGGTCAGGCAGCGCGTAGGCGATGATATAGTCCCCGCGATCCGGCGACTGACGTGCGCCCCCCGCGTTAATGATGATGTACTGCTTGCCGGTTTTCGGCGAAACGTAGGTCATCGGACCGGACTGGCTGCCGACCGGCAGACGGGATTTCCAGATTTCCTTACCGCTGGCGGTATCAAACGCCCGCAGGTAGAAGTCCTGGGTACCGGCGAAGAACAGCAGGCCGGACTGAGTAGAGAGCGATGCGCCGAGGGTTGGCATGCCGATGGGAATTGGCATATGCATCCGAATCCCCAGCGGGCCGGTATCCTCAACGGTGCCGACCGGCACCTGCCACACCAGCTTCCCGCTTTTCAGATCCACCGCTGACATCGTACCAAACGGCGGCTTCTGGCACGGAATGCCCAGCGGCGACAGGAAGCGTTCGCGCATTGCGCCAAACGGCGTACCTTCCATCGGCACGATACCCATCTCAATCCCGCTGGCGTCTTTTGCCACTTTGGCGCGCGGCACCATATAGTTTGCCAGGCCGAGACGCATATCGTTGACGAACATCAGGCCGTTATTCGGGTCGACCGACACGCTGCCCCAGTTCATGCCGCCCAGCGAGCCCGGGTACTGCAATGAACGATCTTCGCCCGGCGGGGTGAAAATACCCTCATGACGCATGGATTTAAAGGCAATGCGGCAGATCAGCAGATCGACCGGCGTGGCGCCCCACATATCCGACTCTTTCAGCGTTTCGTTACCGATCATCGGCATGCCGACGGAGTAGGGCTGGGTTGGCGAATAGCGCTCGCCCGCCACGTTGCCCTGCGGAACCGGACGTTCCTCCACTTTGGCAATCGGCTCACCGGTTTCGCGGTTGAGCATAAAGATCATGCCCTGCTTGCTGGTCTGTACCAGCACCGGGGTGGTCCCGCCTTTGCCATCCGGAAGGTCGTACAGCAGCGGCTGCGACGGCAGGTCGAAGTCCCACAGATCGTGATGGGTGGTCTGGTAGTGCCAGCGTACCCGGCCGGTCGTCGCATCGACGGCCACGATCGACGAGCTGTACTTATCGTCAAGCGCGGTCCGCTCGCCGCCAAAGAAGTCCGGCGTGGCGTTGCCGGTCGGCAGATAAATCAGGTTCAGCTTCGCGTCATAAGACATGGCTGACCAGACGTTAGGCGTACCGCGCGTGTAGGTTTGGCCCTCCGGCGGCAGTCCGGTCAGGCTCGGATTACCCGGATCCCACGCCCACGCCAGCTTGCCGCTGTGGACGTCGTAGGCGCGCACCACGCCCGGAGGCTCGCCGGTGGAGAAGTTATCCGCCACGCGGCCGCCGACCACCACCACGTTCCCCGCCACCAGAGGCGTCGAGGTCTGCTGGTAGTAGCCTGCTTTAATTTCCCCCATCCCAACGCTCAGGTCGACGACGCCGTGTTCACCAAAGGCTTCACAGGGTTTGCCGCTATCGGCGTCGATGGCGATCAGGCGCGCGTCGGTGGTCGGCAGGAACAGACGACGGGAGCAGGCGGCGGGCTGAACGTCAGCCGCCGGGGACGATTGGGCCACGCCGTCCGCGTAATAGCCGAGTCCGCGGCAGCGCTGCCAGTTCGGCGCGGTGGCTTTTGAATCGTAGCGCCATTTTTCCTTGCCGCTATCAACGTCCAGCGCCAGCACCTTGCTGTAAGGGGTGCAGACGTACAGCGTATCGCCGATTTGCAGGGGGGTATTCTGATCTTCGGCGCCGGAGCCGTTGCTCTGCGGAATATCCCCGGTATGGGCGACCCACGCCACCTGCAGCTGATTAACATTGTGCTTGTTAATCTGATCCAGCGCGGCGAAGCGATCGCCGTGGGTGGTATTGCCCCAGTGTTCCCAGTTTTTCTGCTGTTCGCCGGCGGCAACCGGCTTAACCGGCACCTCTTCGGTGGCGCTCACCAGCGGCTGCGCCCTGAACATCCAGCCGAAGCTGACGGCCAGCACCACGGCCAGCGCCGCCGCGAGGCCAAAGGCCGGGCCTTTGGCGGTCGCTTTAGCCGAGAAGTAAGGCCAGACGAGGGCCGAAAGGAGCGCCAGCGCGCCGAAGACAAACAGGCGCGAGAACAGCGGCCAGAAGGTCCATCCGGCATCGCTGATGGCCCAAACAATGGACGCCACAAACGCCAGCGCGTACAGCAGGATGCCGCTGCGACGGTTGCGGAAGATGAGTACGGAGGCGATAACCATCGCCAGCCCCATCAGGCTGAAATAGAGGCTGCCGCCGAGCGTGGCGAGTTTTATGCCAGGAATACCGATGGCCAGGCCGATTATCAGCATCAGCCCGGCGAGAAGCCACTTCAGGATCCGGGGGAATCCTCGTGGCGCGTGACCCGTTGTCATGTTGTCTCCTTAACCACCCGTTCTCAGGTGTGAACCAAATGAATCAAAAAATAAAACTGTGTCTTTTGAGTGAAGCGATAAATGGCTTCATGAAAGAGGGTTTTTTGCTGATTTTGATTTCATGTGAACCATATGGTGAAATCGTGGCAATGATAAATCTGTTACCGAAGTTTGCGCAATTGTTAATAAATAATTTCGCACTAATTGATTACGCTGCTAAGCAAGCGGCGTTATCCGCGCTCGGGCGCCGCCGGCCTGGCCGGAGTCAAACCGGGAGCGGCCGGGAGGCTAAGAATGCCGGAAGGGGTAACAGGTTTGCCCGGAAGAGGCGCCGGGAGGCGGCGCTCCGTCCGGAAAAGAGACTCAGGCGGGCATCGATTTTCGAATCGCGCTGAGCAGGGTCTGCGCGCCGGAGGTGAGGGTGGCATCAACCCGGGTCAGAATACCGATCGGTTCCCCGGCGCCCTGGGTCGGTACCGGCAGCGAGCTGAGCAGGCCGCGCCGCAGATCGTCCTTCACCGCCCCGGAGGGGACGAACCAGATATAGTCGTAATCGACGGTCAGCTGGCGCGATAGCGAGGCCGAGAGCGTTTCTATGCAGCCCGCGGGAATTTTACATCCCTGGCTTTGCAGCAGGGTTTCGGCATTCTGGCGGGGGATGGTCCCCTTCGGTGAAACGACGACCGGCCAGTCCATCACCCGACTGAGCGTCACCGTCTCCTGCAGCAGCGGGTGGCCGGGGCGAACCACCAGCTTCAGGGATTCCAGAAACAGCAGCTCATAGTTGAGCCCGCTCATCAGCTCCGGGTCGGACATGCGCCCGATGCCGATATCAATCTCTCCCGATTTAAGCCCCGCCAGCAGCATGGTGTTATTCATAGTGGCGACCTGCAGGGTGATATCTTTCTGCTGCTGGTGAAACTGGCCGATGACCGTCGGCAGAATGCCGAGCGCGGCGGTCGGCAGCGCGCCGATACGCACCACGTCGGGATTCATTCCCTCTTTGCGGTTGAGCGCCTGGCCCGCGGTATTAAGCGCGTCGAGGACCTTTACCGCGTGGGTGAGAAACTGCTCCCCGACCAGCGTCAGCTGCGCGCCCAGCCGCCCGCGCTCAAAAAGCCGCGTTCCGGTCAGCTGCTCCAGCTCGTTCAGCGTTTTTGATAAAGCGGGTTGGCTAAGATTAAGTGTTTCAGCCGCACGCCCCAGCGTTCCCTGTTGAGCGACGGCCACGAAGGTGTGTAGATGGCGCAAGCGAATGCGCTGACTAAAGAGAGCGTTTTTTTCCATAATTGATACTAAAAACAGAGCGGTATGAGTGACAAGCGATATTGTTTAAATTTGATAACCCAATGGCAAAATATTATTAACATTTACTCTTGTTATATTACAAATGATTTTACCTGACGCCAAAAGTCGATGCCCCGGGCTAAACCGGGGCATGCGGGGGCGTAATGGTCTCAAAGATCGAAAAAGACGGTTTCGTTCTCGCCCTGCAGATGAATATCGAACCGATAGACAATTTCGCCGCCGCGTACTTCGCGCCGGGCAATCAGCGTCTGACGGCGAACCTCCCACTCGATCAGATTGAGCACCGGATCGGCCCGGTTGGCCTCCTCTTCGTCGGCAAAGTACATCCGCGTGTTCAGGCCGATGTTGATCCCCCTCGCCACCACCCACAGGCTGACGTGCGGCGCCATCATCCGGCCGTCGCGGCCGACAACCGCGCCCGGCTTGATGGTTTCAAAGCGCCAGATCCCGGTGTCGAAGTCGGAGCAGCTGCGGCCCCAGCCGCGAAACGCCGGGTCGCGCCGTTTGCCGGCCTGCCGATCGTCCGGGTGCGCGTAGCGCCCGGCGGCGTTGGCCTGCCAGATCTCCAGCAGCACGTCGCGCACCGGCGTGCCGGAGCCGTCAATAACCCGCCCCTCAATGGTAATACGCTCGCCTTCGGTATCCGCAGCGGTGAGCTGCGGGCCAAAGTTATTCTCGAAAATGTGGAAGCCCGCGGCATCCGGCGCCAGCCCGATGTGGACGTAGGGGCCGGCAGTTTGCGAAGCGGTTTCGGGTAAATAGTCTTTCATCGGGCGGCCCCCTGAGTGCGGTTTTCAAACAGCGTCGCGCGGTGGCCGCGCAGTACCAGGTCAAAGCGGTACGCCAGGCAGTCCAGCGGCACGGCGGCATGGGTATCCAGCTCGGCAATCAAGGTGCGAACGGCATCGTCGTTATTGATGGTTTTGACGATCGGGCACTGCTTAATCAGCGGGTCGCCTTCAAAATACATCTGGGTGATCAGGCGCTGCGCCCACGCGTCTCCGGAGAGGGAAAAGTGAATATGCGCCGGGCGCCAGTCGCTGACCTGATTGCGCCACGGATAGGGCCCCGGCTTGATGGTGCGAAAACAGTAGTAGCCGTTTTCGTCGGTCAGTACCCGACCGCAGCCGCCAAAGTTGGGGTCAATGGGCGCCAGATACCGATCTTTTTTATGCCGGTAGCGGCCGCCGGCGTTGGCCTGCCAGACCTCCACCAGGGTGTTCTTCATCGGGCGGCCAAAGCCGTCGCGAACGTAGCCGTGGACGATAATACGCTCGCCGATCGGCAGGCCTTCTTTGGCATAGTTAAGGATAAGGTCGTTATCCAGCGGCCCGAGGTCATCGTGGCTGAACACCGGGCCGGTAATTTCAGAAAGCGAGTTCTGCAGGGAGATCAGCGCATTGCGCGGCGAGCGCAGAACGCTGGTTTTGTAGCCCGGGGCGTAAGCGGGAGGATGGCTGTTATAGTCGCGATGAACCACCTCGCGCGGGGACCATTTATCGTTCATAGGGTACGTACTCCGTTTTATTCGGTACAGGGCTTGTTGTTTTAATGTCGCCAGAAACAGTGTGTGTAAATGTTTTGTTAATTTAAAGTGAAATTAAAGGGTCTATTCCATAACTCAGGGTTATGTCCCGCGCGGAACAAAGGGCGGGGGCAGGTTATCCGCATCACAGTTTGTAAATTCTTCCTGCTGGCGCGGGAGGCCTTCTCTACACTCCAGGAAGTATTCACTGGAGGTAAGACATCATGGCGAACACCATCACGGCTGATGAGATTCGGGAACAATTTTCACAGGCTATGTCGGCGATGTATCAGCAGGAAGTTCCGCAGTACGGGACGCTCCTCGAGCTGGTCGCGGACGTCAATCTGGCGGTGCTGGAGAACAACCCCAGGCTGCACGAGCAGCTGGCGAATGCCGATGAGCTGGCCCGGCTGAACGTTGAGCGCCACGGCGCAATCCGCGTCGGCACTGCGGAAGAGCTGGCGACGCTGCGCCGTATGTTTGCCATCATGGGGATGTTCCCCGTGAGCTATTACGATCTCTCCCAGGCCGGGGTGCCGGTCCATTCCACCGCCTTTCGCCCCGTTGACGACGCCGCCCTGGCGCGCAATCCGTTCCGTATCTTCACCTCGCTGCTGCGCCTGGAGCTGATCGCCAGCGACGAACTGCGTCAGCGGGCGGCGGAGATTCTGGCTAAGCGCGATATTTTTACCCCGCGCTGTCGGGCGCTGATTGCGCAGTACGAAGAGAGCGGCGCTTTCACGCCCGCTGAAGCGCGGGAGTTTGTGCGCGAGGCGCTGGAGACGTTCCGCTGGCATAGCCACGCCACGGTAGATGATGAAACCTATCACGCCCTGCAGAATGAACATCGGCTGATTGCCGACGTGGTCTGTTTCCCGGGCTGCCACATTAATCATCTGACGCCGCGCACGCTGGATATCGACCGGGTTCAGGCCCTGATGCCGGAGTGCGGCATCGTGCCGAAGGCGCTGATTGAAGGCCCGCCGCGCCGGGAGGTGCCGATCCTGCTGCGCCAGACCAGCTTTAAGGCGCTGGAGGAGCCGGTGATCTTCGCCGGGGAGCATAAAGGCACCCACAGCGCGCGTTTTGGCGAAATCGAGCAGCGCGGGATCGCGCTGACGCCGAAGGGGCGGGCGCTGTACGATCGCCTGCTCAACGAGGCCGGGGTGGGTAAAGACAACCTCCATCATCAGCGCCACCTGCAGGATGTGTTCAGCCAGTTTCCGGACAGCGAGTTTCTGCTGCGCCAGCAGGGGCTGGCGTGGTTCCGCTATCGGCTGACGCCGGCGGGAGAAGCCCATCGTCAGGCTTTCGGCCCCGGCGACGATCCGCAGCCGCTGATTGAGCGCGGCTGGCTGATTGCCCAACCGATTATTTATGAAGACTTTTTGCCGGTGAGCGCGGCGGGGATTTTCCAGTCTAATTTGGGTAACGAAACGCAGGCCCGCAGCCACGGCAACGCCAGCCGCGACGCCTTCGAAACGGCCCTCGGCTGCCCGGTGCTCGACGAGTTTATGCTCTATCAGCAGGCGGAGGAACGCAGTAAACGGCGTTGCGGTCTGCTCTGAAACCGGTACTCTGCTGGCATAAACCGTAAAAGGAAGCAGGTCATGCAGAATCCGTCTACGCCGCTGGTGAAAACCCGCCAGGGCACGTTATCCGGGATCGCCGAGCAGGGGATCCACATCTGGCGCGGCATCCCCTTCGCCGCGCCGCCGGTTGGCGAACTGCGCTGGCGCGCCCCGCGCCCGCCGGCGCGCTGGCAGGGCGTCCGCCGGGCCGACGCCTTCTCTGCCGCCAGCTGGCAGGACATTGAGTACTGCCGCGAGCTGGGGGGCGGCGATCCCGGGCGCTTCTCGGAAGACTGCCTCTATCTCAACGTCTGGGCGCCTGCCGCCCGCACCCAGCCGCTGCCGGTGATGGTCTGGCTGCACGGCGGGGGCTTTACCATCGGTGCCGGCAGCCTGCCGCCGTACGACGGGCAGGCGCTGGCGGGCCGGGACGTCGTGGTGGTGACGGTGAACTACCGGCTGGGGCATCTCGGCTTCTTCGCGCATCCGGCGCTGGAGGGCGAGGAGGGCGAGGAGGGCGAGCGGCTCTATAACTTTGCGCTGCTCGATCAGATTGCCGCCCTGCAGTGGGTGCAGGAGAACATCCACGCCTTCGGTGGGGATGCGGCAAACGTCACCCTGTTTGGTGAGTCAGCCGGCGCGCGCAGCGTGCTGTCGCTGATGGTCTCGCCGAAGGCCAAAGGGCTATTCCATAAAGCGATCGTCCAAAGCGGTTATACGCTGCCGGACCTTCCGCGCGCCAGGGCGCTGGAGAAGGGGCGGCGGCTGGCGGAGCATTTTTCGCTGCCGGACGCCAGCGCCGAGCAGCTGCGGGCGATCCCCGCCGACGCCTTCTGGCCGCTTACCGCGCCGCTAAGTATCGGCCCGGCGCCCATCGTCGGCGATGCGGTGCTGCCGCAGCCGATGCTGGAGACCTTCTTCGCCGGTCGTCAGCATCCCATGCCGGTGATGATCGGCTCGAACAGCGACGAGGCCAGCGTAATGGCGGTCTTCGGCGTTGATATCGCCGGGCAGATCCAGAAGCTGCGCCGCGAGCGGCGCTTTGGCCTCGGGCTGATTAAGCTGCTCTATCCCGGCGTGAAGGGCGACGCGGCGCTCGGCCGCAAAGTGTGCCGGGACATGGCGTTCACCACCCTTGGCTACGTGGTGATGCAGGCCCAGCAGCGGGTCGGACAGCCCTGCTGGCGCTACTGGTTCGACTATGTTCCGCAGGCCGTGGATGAGACCTATCCGCACGGCGCGTGGCACGGGGACGAGGTTCCCTACGTCTTTGATACCCTCGCGCTCGCCGAGCCGGTGCGCGGCTACGCCGATGAGGGCGATAGAGCCTTTGCCGGGCAGATAGCCGACTACTGGGCCAGCTTCGCCCGCCTCGCCGGCAGCGGCTGCAGCGAGCTGCCGGGCCCGGTGCGCTGGCTGGCCTGCCGGCGCGGTCGCGATCGGCTGCTGCGTATCGGGCTGCATAAACGGGTGGGGTTTAAGCTGGAGAACCGCTTTATGCGCGCGCGGCTGGCGCTGTTCCGCCGGGTGATGCGCCATCACGTGACCCTGGATTAACCAGCTCCTCGCGAAACCGCGCCAGGCCATCGGCTTTGCTCTGCGATGCCCGCACCAGCAGGCGGTAGCTGGCGCCGGTTTTCACGCTCAGGGCGAACGGGCGCAGCAGGCGGCCAACCCGCAGGTCTTCCGCCACCAGCGTCGCATCGGCGATGGCGATCCCCAGCCCCTGCATGGCGGCGGTGATCGCCAGATCCATGGTATCGAAGTGCTGGTTTTTGCGCATCGCCAGCGGCGCATCGGGGGAGAAGTGCGTCAGCCACAGCGACCAGTCGGTTTTATCCCGCGTCGGATGTAAAAACGTCGCGCCGTCGAGGCGGGCGTCGCAGGGCGTACTGCCGCTGATGACCGGCGTCAGCGCCTCTTCGAACAGCAGATCGCCGGCGCTGTGATGGGTGCCGAAAACGATCGCCGCGTCGTAGGGCTCCGTTTTGAAGTTAACGCTGTGTTCGGTGGTGGTGGTCAGGGCAATCTGCAGCTCCGGGTGGCGCTGCTCTATCGCCACCAGCCTGGGCACCAGCCAGCGGATGGCGCAGGTCGGCGCCTTCAGGCGCACCACCGTTTGCTGCTGACGCGCCTGCTCGGCGACGGTCACCAGGCGACCAAACGCCGACTGGAGCTCCGGGTAGAGGGCGCTGCCCTGGGGCGACAGGCGCAGCCCGCGCGCGTGGCGTTCAAAAAGCGGAAAACCGAACCAGCCTTCCAGCGCCGCAATCTGGCGGCTCACCGCGCCCTGGGTCAGGCACAGCTCCCGCGCGGCGTGGGTCAGGTTGAGGTGTCTGGCGGTCACCAGAAAGGTCTCGACGGTATTAAAAGGCAGGGCGCTCCGCGACATGTCGTCTCCAGCTATGCATTTTGATCATAGGCAGTATGCCACGCTTCGTTCCGGGAATGGGACAATGCGTTGCACTTTCACCGTCTAATCAGCGGCCCGCGCTTAAACTATTATCAGCCTTATTGCGAAAACAGCTGCCGGAGCGCCCGTTCCGGTGGGATCACCCGATGTTGATATGAGGAAAAGGTCATGGCTAAACCCTACGTTCGTCTGGATAAGAGTGATGCAGCCGTGCTGCTGGTCGATCATCAGGCCGGGCTGCTGTCGCTGGTGCGCGATATCGACCCCGATAAGTTCAAGAACAACGTCCTTGCCCTTGGCGATATGGCTAAGTATTTCGGCCTGCCAACCATCCTGACCACCAGCTTTGAAAATGGCCCCAACGGCCCGCTGGTGCCCGAGCTGAAGGCGCAGTTCCCGGATGCGCCCTATATCGCCCGACCGGGGAATATTAACGCCTGGGATAACGAAGATTTCGTTAAGGCAGTGAAGGCGACCGGCAAGAAGCAGCTGATTATCGCCGGGGTGGTCACCGAGGTGTGCGTGGCGTTTCCGGCGCTGTCGGCTATCGAAGAGGGGTTCGACGTCTTCGTGATAACCGACGCCTCGGGGACCTTTAATCCGATTACCCGCGATGCGGCATGGGATCGGATGTCGCAGGCCGGCGTGCAGCTGATGTCGTGGTTTGGCGCCGCCTGTGAGCTGCATCGCGACTGGAGAAATGATGTTGAAGGGCTGGGGACGCTGTTTTCTAACCACATCCCGGACTATCGCAATCTGATGACCAGCTTTAACACCTTAACCAGCAAGTAGTTCCTGCCGCGGCCGGCCTGCGGCTGGCCGTTCTCCACCCTCAGCCATGATCGGCGCTCATGGCTACTATGACAACAATTCGTTTGTCGCCGTCAGCACCTTTAGATTGAATGGTTATGCAAATATAATGAGAAAGGATTAACCATGCGCCTCAGTTCTCCGCTGACCACCCGCTCCAAACTACCCGATGTCGGCACGACCATTTTTAGCGTCATCGGCCAGCTCTCCGCGCAGCATAATGCGATCAACCTTTCTCAGGGCGCGCCCAACTTTGCCTGCGATAGCCGGCTGGTTGAGGGGGTGACGCGGGCGATGGCCGAAGGGCATAACCAGTATGCGCCGATGACCGGGCTGCGCGTGCTGAAAGAGCGTATCGCCGAGAAAATCGCCGCGCTCTACGGCACCCGCTACGACGTTGACGACGAGGTGCTGATTACCGCCAGCGCCAGCCAGGGGCTCTACTCCGCCATCGGCGGGCTGGTGCATCCCGGCGATGAAGTTATCTATTTCGAACCGGCGTTCGACAGCTACGGGCCGATCGTACGCCTGCAGGGCGCCACGCCGGTGGCGATCAAGCTGACGGTGCCCGATTTTGCCATCAACTGGGACGAAGTTGCCGCCGCCATCACGCCGCGGACGCGGATGATCGTGATCAACACGCCGCACAATCCCAGCGGCCAGGTGCTCTCCGCCGAAGATTTAGCCCGCCTGGCGGCGCTGACCCGCAATACCGATATCGTTATTTTGTCGGATGAGGTTTACGAGCACGTGGTCTTCGACGGGGCGCAGCACCACGGGATGGCCACCCATCCGCAGCTGGCGGAGCGCAGCGTAATCGTCTCTTCCTTCGGTAAAACCTACCACGTGACCGGCTGGCGGGTAGGCTACTGCGTTGCGCCGGCGGCGCTGATGGAGGAAATCTGCAAGGTGCATCAGTTTCTGATGTTTTCGGCCGATACGCCGATGCAGTACGCGTTTGCCGAGCAGATGACCGACCCGCAATCCTGGCTGGGACTGGCGCCGTTTTATCAGCAAAAGCGCGATCTGCTGCGTCAGCAGCTGGCGGATTCGCCGTTCCGCCTGTTGCCGAGCGCCGGCTCCTTCTTCATGCTGGCGGACTACAGCCATTTCAGCGACGAAAGCGACAGCGAAATGGTGAAGAGGCTGATCGTCGACTACGGCGTCGCCACTATTCCACTGTCGGCGTTTTACGCGGATGGTACTGATAACAAACTGATACGCCTCTCTTTTGCGAAAGATGAAGCCACGTTACGAGCCGGCGCACAGGCGCTGTGTCACGTTAAGCCGCGTTGAGGAGCCACACGATGAAAATAAAAGCCCTTACCCTCGCTTTGGGGATGATTTGCACCTTCTCCTCCTTTGCCGCCAGCGAATTACGCTACGGCGTGGAAGCGGAATACCCGCCGTTCGAAAGCCGTAATTCGGCCGGAGAGCTCGAAGGCTTCGATATCGATCTGGGGATGGCGATTTGCCAGGCCGCTCAGCTCAAGTGCAGCTGGGTGGAGACCTCGTTTGATGCGCTGATCCCGGGGCTGGTGGCGAAGAAATTCGACGCCATTAACTCGGCGATGAACATTACCGAACAGCGGCGCAAGAGCATCGACTTTACCCAGCCGATTTATCGCATCCCGTCGCAGCTGGTAGGGAAAGCCGACAGCGGTATGCAGGCCACTCCTGAAGGGCTGAAGGGGAAAACCATCGGCGTGCTGCAGGGCTCGATTCAGGAAACCTACGCCAAAGAGCACTGGGAGAAGCACGGCGTCAGCGTGGTCTCCTATAAAGATCAGAATATGGCGTGGGCCGATCTGCTCAACGGGCGGATCGACGCTTCGCTGGTGATGTCTGCCGCCGGGCAGGCCGGTTTCCTCAGCAAGCCGCAGGGGAAAGGCTTTGGCTTTATCGGCAAGCCGGTGGCTGACGATACCATCCTCGGCAGCGGGATTGGCTACGGCCTGCGCAAGGGCGATGAGGCGACGAAAAAGCAGCTTGATGCGGCGATTGATAAAGTGCGGGCCGACGGCACCATCACCCGGCTGGCGGCGAAATACTTCCCGGGCATCGACGTTAGCGTCAAATAATGCGTCATTCTCCGCCGGTTTCTCCGGCGGGGAATTCGGTCTGGTCCGGTGGACATATTTTTTTCACGCTTTTTCTGTCGCCAACAATTGGATTATTAATCGTTTTTGTCTAGAGTGAGCGAAATTCACGACGCATCTGTTTGTCGCGTTGCCTCCCAATTGGCACAACAGAAGGACGCTTTCTCAGGCATGAACCGCAGACGTTTTCTTAAATCTTCCATGGCAGTTGCCGCCGTATGCGGAACGTCAGGAGTCGCCTCTCTTTTCTCAAAAGCCGCGCTTGCTGAAGAATCAGGCATTGCCGATGGGCTGACGCGCCGCTTTGACTTCTCCGTGTTACAAGGGATGGCCCACGATCTCTCCCGTCAGCCCTGGGGCGGCGCTCCGCGCGACCTGCCGCCGACGCTGGCGAATCTGACCCCGCAGGCCTATAACAGCATTCAGTACGATGCCGGGCACTCGCTGTGGAACAATATCGAAGATCGCCAGCTGGACATCCAGTTCTTCCACGTCGGCATGGGCTTTCGTCGCCGGGTGCGCATGTTCTCGCTGGATACGCAGAGTCAGCAGGCGCGTGAAATTCACTTCCGTCCGGAGCTGTTTAACTACAACGATGCCGGCGTAGACACCAAACAGCTGGTCGGGCAGACCGACCTTGGCTTTGCCGGGTTCCGCGCCTTCAAAGCGCCGGAGCTGGCGCGTCGCGATATCGTGGCGTTCCTCGGCGCGAGCTACTTCCGCGCGGTGGACAGCACTTACCAGTACGGGCTCTCCGCCCGCGGCCTGGCGGTGGATACCTTTACCGATACGCCGGAAGAGTTCCCGGACTTTACCTCGTTCTGGTTTGAAACCGTCAAGCCGGGCGCCACCGTCTTTACCGTCTACGCGCTGCTCGACAGCCCGAGCGTGACCGGCGCCTACAAGTTTGTCATCAACTGCCAGGAGACGCAGGTGATCATGGATGTGGAGAACCACATCTACGCCCGCAAGGATATCAAGCAGCTCGGCATCGCGCCGATGACCAGCATGTTCAGCTGCGGCAACAACGAGCGACGGACCTGCGATACCATCCACCCGCAAATTCACGACTCCGATCGTCTCGCCATGTGGCGCGGCAACGGCGAGTGGGTGTGTCGTCCGCTGAATAACCCGCAGAAGCTGCAGTTCAACGCCTTCCAGGATAAAAATCCGCGCGGTTTTGGCCTGCTGCAGCTCGACCGCGATTTCTCGCACTATCAGGATATTATGGGCTGGTACAACAAGCGCCCAAGCCTGTGGGTCGAGCCGCGTAACCAGTGGGGCAAGGGCGCGGTTAGCCTGATGGAGATCCCGACCACCGGCGAGACGCTGGATAATATCGTCTGCTTCTGGCAGCCGGAAAAAGCGATCAAGGCGGGGGATGAGCTCGACTTCAGCTACCGCCTCTACTGGAGCGCGCAGCCGCCGGTCCGTTCACCGCTGGCCCGCGTGCTGGCAACCCGCACCGGCATGGGCGGCTTCCCGGAAGGCTGGGCGCCCGGCGAGCACTATCCGGACAAGTGGGCCCGTCGCTTTGCGATTGATTTTGTCGGCGGCGACCTGAAGGCCGCGGCGCCAAGGGGCATCGAGCCGGTGATCACCCTCTCCAACGGCGAGGCGAAGCAGGTTGAGATCCTCTACGTTGAACCCTTTGACGGCTACCGGATCCTTTTTGACTGGTACCCGACTAACGACTCCACCGACCCGGTAGAGATGCGCATGTTCCTGCGCTGCCAGGGCGATGCGATCAGCGAAACCTGGCTGTATCAGTATTTCCCACCGGCCGCGGACGAGCGTCGCTACGTCGATGACCGGGTGATGAAGTAACCGCCCGGCAGGCCGACCTGGACGAATGCGCCCGGGTCGGCCTGCGCGCAGTGAGAGAGTGCTATGACCACAGAAAATACCCCCGCAGCGGAAGAGATCGTCGTTAACGACCGGCTGGTGCTGCGCGCCGTTGATGAACGCTACGTCACCGTCCTGCACCGGCTGGTGGAAAAAAATAAAGGCTGGCTGCAGAACTCCCTGAGCTGGCCGGCGGCGGTGAGCGGCGAAGATGAAACCCGACGCCACGTGCAGGGCAACGTCATGCTGCATCAGCGCGGCTACGCCAAAATGTTTCTGCTGTTCCTGCAGGATGAGATGGTCGGCGTCCTGTCGTTTAACCAGATTGAACCGATCAACAAGACGGCCTATATCGGCTACTGGATTGACGAAAGCCACCAGGGCCAGGGGCTGCTCTCGCAGGCGCTGCAGGCCTTTATCGACCACTACGCGCGCAGCGGTATCGTTCGCCGCTTCGTGATTAAGTGCCGGGTGGCCAACCACAAAAGTAACCAGGTGGCGCTGCGCAATGGCTTTACCCTCGAGGGCTGCCTGCAGCAGGCGGAGTATCTCAACGGCGCCTATGACGACCAGAATATCTACGGGCGGATTATCGACTATCGCGCCGGCGAGGAGTGATTCACGGTGACAGAAAGCCGGCCAGCGGCGTGCGGGTAATATGCTCGTCGCCGTTGATAAGCTTGCGGCCGCGCAGGTGAATTGCCTCCCCGTTAAGGGCTTCAATCAGCGCGTTATCGGTAATTTCCACCTGATGTTCGATCACCAGGTCGCCGCTGATGCGGGCGTGGCCCTGAATCAGCACCTCGTCATCCAGCAGGATAGGGCCGCCGCAGAGCCGGGCGTGACCGCCGACCATCACCCGATGTTTAAGCAGGCAGTTGCCCTCAACCACGGCATTTTCCGCCACCTGAGAGCTGTAGCGTAGGGTCGGAATGGCATCCTCTTCGCGCCCGGCGATCAGCCGCGCGTGGTCATACACCCGCGCATTATCGCAAACCCAGACGTCGTTAATCTCGTTGCCCTCCAGCCGGGCGTAGTCAAAAATCTCCGCCCGATGCTCAACGAAGGCCCGTTCGACAAAGGCGTCGCCGTAGATTTGCGCCTGATGGACGATCCGCGAGGCGCTGACGGTGGCCCGTTGGTAAATTTGCAGGATTTTCTCGCCGTCGTCGGTAAGACCCTGGGCGGCGATAATCAGGCAGCGGGGGAGGATCCGCGCCTCGTCGGCCAGCCGGCAGCGGCCGCGCACCTGTGAATCGGTAACGGTGACGTTGTCACTAATATGGGCGTGGTGGCTGACGTCGACGCGCTCCAGCCGGGCGTTACCGCCGATAATCGCGTAATGGCTGACTGTGCAGGCGCCGCTGAGCCGGGCGTTGCCTTCAACCCGCGCCCCGGCGAAAACGGCGCTGTTGGCATCGTCAATCCAGCACTCTCCCTCCTGGCTCAGGGCGGCCTCGTTGTCCAGCCAGCCGCCTTCGCTGCCCGCTTTCACGTCGGCGAAATCACGTAAGGCCACAATTTGCCGCAGATTTACGCTATGTTTAACCCCGTCCTCCTGATAGTGAAACTGGCGAACCTGCGCGCCCAGGCAATATTTGTTCATCTGCGGCTCCCTTTACTTTTGCTTAACATAAACATAGCAAAAATCTCCGTAGCGCGTTTTTGAAGGTTCTTTTAAAATGCACCTTAAAGATAAATTGAAAAATTAAATAAAATGAATAAACAACGGTCGGGGCAGCGGGTGCTGAATCTACCCGCGGGCTATTTTGGGATGGTGCTGGGTATTATCGGAATGGGCTTTGCCTGGCGCTATGCCAGCACCATTTGGCCGGTAAGCCGCAGCGTTGGCGATGGCCTGGTGGTGCTGGCGGCCACGATATGGGCGCTGCTGGCCGTCGCGTTTATCACCCGCGCGATCCGCTTTCCGTGGAGCGTTCGCCAGGAGATGCGCCACCCGGTCGTCAGCAGCTTCGTCAGCCTGTTTCCGGCAACCACCATGCTGGTCTCCATCGGCTTCGTGCCGTGGTGCCGCCCGCTCTCGCTGGGCCTGTTTATCATCGGCGTGGCGCTACAGCTCGCCTATTCGGCCTGGCAAAGCGCCGGGCTGTGGCGCGGCAATCACCCCAGCGATGCGACGACGCCGGGTCTCTATCTGCCGACGGTCGCCAATAACTTCATCAGCGCCATGGCCTGCGGCGCGCTGGGCTTTAGCGATGCCGGACTGGTGTTCCTTGGCGCCGGGATTTTCTCCTGGCTGAGCCTGGAGCCTGTTATTCTGCAGCGGCTGCGCAGCGACGGCGAGCTGCCTGCCGCGCTGCGTACCTCGCTGGGCATTCAGCTGGCGCCCGCGCTGGTGGCCTGCAGCGCCTGGCTGAGCGTCAACGGCGGGGAGGCGGACACCTTCGCTAAGCTGCTGTTCGGCTACGGCCTGCTGCAGCTGCTGTTTATGCTGCGGCTGATGCCGTGGTATCTGCAGCAGCCGTTCAACGCCTCTTTCTGGAGCTTCTCGTTCGGCATCTCGGCGCTGGCGACGACCGGGCTGCATCTTGGGCATAGCCAGCCAAACGGGTTTTTCCATTTTTTGGCTATCCCGCTGTTCGTCTTTACCAATCTGATTATCGGGCTGCTGCTGATTCGCACTTTCCTGCTGCTGGTGCGCGGCAAGCTGCTGATCCGCGTCGAGCGCGCCACTCTGTTAAAAAATAAGGATTAAGCATGACTATCCGTGACGAAAACTACTTTACTGAAAAATATGGCATGACCCGTACCCACTCTGAGGTGGTCCACGCCGCGTCGCTGATGCAGCCGGGCAAAACCCTCGATCTCGGCTGCGGAAACGGGCGCAACAGCCTCTATCTGGCGGCCAACGGTTTTGAGGTCACCGCCTGGGATAAAAATCCGGCGAGTATCGATAATCTGGAGTCGATTCGCGCGCAGGAGGGGATTGATAACCTGCAGTCGGCAATCAAGGACCTCAATACGCTGAGCTTTGACGGAGAGTACGATTTTATTCTCTCCACCGTGGTGATGATGTTTCTCGAAGCGAAAACCATCCCCGGCCTTATCGCCAACATGCAGCGCTGTACCAGGCCGGGCGGCTATAACCTGATCGTGGCGGCGATGGATACCGAAGATTATCCGTGCACCGTTGGCTTCCCGTTTGCCTTTAAGCCGGAAGAGCTGCGTAGCTACTACGCCGGCTGGACGTTCCTCAGGTACAACGAAGAGGTCGGTGAGCTGCACCGCACCGACGCCAACGGTAATCGTATCAAGCTGCGCTTCGCCACCATGCTGGCGCGGAAACCGGCCTAGCGCGCCGCCAGCAGGCAGAGCTGGAACGCGGTGTGGTAAGAGGCCTCAAAGGCGCGTAGCGGCAGAAACTCAAACCGTGAGTGGAAGTTGTGCGCGCCGGTAAAGAAGTTCGGCGTCAGCAGGCCTTTTGCCGACAGCGCCGCGCCGTCGGTGCCGCCGCGCATTGGCGTCGGTTTTGGCTCGATCCCCAGGCTCTCCATCGCGGTAAACAGCAGGTCGATGGCCCGGCGGTCCTCGCCCAGCGCGTTGCTGATATTGCTGTAGGTATCGCTCACCTGATAGTCAACTTTTGCCGTTGGGTAGCGCGCGGCGATTTTCGCCGCCACCTCGCCAATCTGCTGCTTGCGGCGGTTAAAGCCGTCGAGGTCGAAATCGCGAATGCTGGCCTGCAGCAGGGTGCTGCTCTGGTCCCCCTGAATGCCGTTAAACCACACGTAGCCTTCGCGTCCGGCGGTGTGTTCGGGCGTCTGTTGGCGATCGAAGTGGCTGATGTACTCGGTGGCCATCAGCAGGGGGTTGACCAGCACGCCCTTCGCCGACATCGGATGTGCGGTGACGCCGGTAAAGCGGATTTCCGCCGCCGCGGCGTTGAAGTTCTCATAGACAATCTCCCCCAGCTCGCAGCAGTCGATGGTCCACGCGAAATCGACGGCGAAACGGCTCAGGTCGAGCGCCTTGGCGCCGCGCAGGCCGACTTCCTCATCCGGGACAAACGCCACCACGATATCGCCGTGGCGATGCTCCGGGGTCAGGCTTTCCAGCACCGTCATCACCACCGTCACCGCCGACTTGTTATCGGCCCCCAGCACGCTGGTGCCGTCGCTGAAAATAATCTCCTCTCCGGGATAGGCGAGGATCTCCGGGTGTTCGGCAACCCGCAGCCAGATCTCTTTTTGCGCATTCAGGCACAGGTCTTCACCGTTAAAGCGCAGGATCTGCGGGTGGATGTCCGGCGATAGCCCGACGTCGACGGTATCGATATGGGTGATAAAGCCGATCCGCGGCGCTCCGGGCACGTTGCCTCTCTTCACCGCGGTGACGGTCGCGTGCTCGTCAATTTCGATATCGTCCAGCCCCAGCTGACGCAGCTCCTGCGCCAGCTCGCGGGCCATCTCGTGCTGACCTGGGGTGGTGGGCAGCGTGGTGGCGCGAGGGTCGCTTTGGCTGCTAATCGCGAGATAGCGGAAGAAGCGCTGGGTGAGCCGTTCGGCGAGTGGAGATGACATAGACGTTCCTTATTTATTATTTTTTCAGGTGTTTGCAATCAGGCTTTAGTGTTATGTATGGATAGGAAAACAACAAGCTATTCATTAGCTGACAAATTAAAAAGGAAACCCGATGCAACGCAAACTCACAACGCTTGCCCTGGCATTCGCCGCTCTGACGGTCAGTTCCACCGTCGCGGGCAAAACCCTGGTTTACTGCTCCGAAGGATCGCCGGAGAACTTCAATCCTCAACTCTACACCTCCGGCACCAGCGTCGATGCCAGCGCGGTCCCGGTCTATAACCGGCTGGTGGACTTTAAGGTTGGCACCACCGAGCTGCAGCCGAGCCTCGCCGAAAGCTGGGAGGTCAGCGAAGACGGCAAAACCTACACCTTCCATTTGCGCAAGGGCGTGAAGTTTCAAAGCAACAAGTACTTTACCCCCACGCGGGATTTTAATGCCGATGACGTTATCTTCTCCTTTATGCGGCAAAAGGACGCGAAGCATCCATACCATAACGTCTCCAACGGCAACTATTCTAATTTCGAAAGCCTCGAATTTGGTCAGCTGATCACCGCAATTGATAAGCCTGATGAATATACGGTGCGCTTTACCTTGGCCCATCCGGAAGCGCCGTTTGTGGCCGATCTCGGCTGGTATTTCGCCTCTATTCTGTCGGCGGAGTATGCGGATGCGATGCTCAAAGCGGGAACCCCTGAGCGCGTCGACAATGACCCAATCGGCACCGGGCCGTTTAAGCTCGCCCAGTACCAAAAAGATTCGCGCATTCTTTATACCGCCTTCCCGGAATATTGGCAGGGCAAGGCGAAGCTCGACCGCCTGATATTTAGCATTACCCCGGATGCCTCGGTGCGTTATGCCAAACTGGAAAAGAACGAGTGCCAGGTTATGCCGTTCCCTAACCCGGCGGATTTACCGAGAATGAAGGAAAATAATAATATTAATTTACTGAGTAAGGCGGGTCTGAATACCGGATTCCTGGCGTTCAATACCCAAAAGCCGCCGCTGGATAATGTCAAAGTGCGCCAGGCGCTGGCGCTGGCGATTAATAAACCGGCGATTATCGAAGCCGTATTCCACGGCACCGGGACGGCGGCGAAAAATCTGCTGCCGCCGGGCGTATGGAGCGCGGACGCCGAGCTGAAAGATTATGACTATGACCCGCAGAAGGCGAAGGCGCTGCTGCAGGAAGCGGGGATGGCCAACGGCCTGACCATCGACCTGTGGGCGATGCCGGTCCAGCGCCCGTATAACCCCAACGCTAAGCGCATGGCGGAGATGATTCAGGCGGACTGGGCGAAAATTGGCGTACAGACCAAAATCACGACCTATGAGTGGGGTGAATACCTCAAGCGCGTCAAAGACGGCGAGCATCAGGCGGCCCTGATGGGCTGGACTACCGCGACCGGCGATCCGGATAACTTCTTCGGCCCGCTGTTTACCTGCCAGTCGGCCAACGGCGGCTCCAACTCGGCGAAGTGGTGCTATCCGCCGTTCGATAAGCTGATTAGCGAGGCGAAAGCGATAAGCGATCGTCCGCAGCGCGAGGCGCTTTACAAACAGGCCCAGCAGATGATGCACGATCAAATGCCGGCGGTCATGATTGCCCACTCGACTATTTTTGAACCGGTGCGTAAAGATGTTTCCGGCTACGAGATTGACCCTTTTGGCAAGCATATTTTTTATCAGGTTGATATAAAATAAAGCGCATATCTCAATCCGCCCATCGTGGCGGATTTATTTTTCTCAGCCTCTGGCATTTCACCCTTTTTGTCACAACACTTACCCTGCTATTTTGCTATAAACCTTGCCGACAACTGCATTTACAGGGATTCCTCATGCGTACTCATTTTATATTTAAAGCTGCCGCTCTTGCCGGTCTGTTAGCCTTAACCGGCTGTGCGGCTAAAATTGCCCAACCGGATCGGTATTCAGGTTTTTTAAAAGATTATTCCAGTTTAAAAGAGACCACCTCGGCGTCCGGTAAACCGGAACTGCGCTGGATCTCCCCGGATTACAATCCGAAGAACTACGATAACGTGGTCTACAACCCAATTACCTATTACCCGATCCCGAAACCCTCTACCCAGGTCGGGGCCAGGGCGCTGAGCGATATTCTTAACTACACCAATACGCAGATGAAGCAGGCGATTGCCGAGCGTAAACCGCTGGCGACCACCGCGGGCCCGCGCAGCCTGATCTTCCGCGGCGCGATCACCGGCGTGGACTCCAGCAAAGAGGGGCTGCAGTTCTATGAAGTGGTGCCGGTGGCGATGGTGGTTGCGGGGACCGAAATGGCAACCGGACACCGTACGATGGATACCAGCCTTTACTTCGAAGGCGAGCTGATTGATGCCGCCACCAACAAGCCGGTGATCAAAGTGGTGCGTAAAGGTGAGGGGAAAGACCTGGCCAACGAAAATACGCCGATGACCATGGATACCCTGAAGCAGGTTATCGACGACATGGCTATCGACGCGGTGAAATTCGACTCGACGCAGAGGTAAGCCCGCCGTGCCGTCCGCCGACGGCGCGAACGATCGTCTTCCCGGCGCTATTGAGCCGCCGGGAGGCGCGGATAGCGACCGCCGTTTACGCCAGCCTGCGGCGCAGGAAAAACTGCTCCGGCCGGGCGAACATCACCAGATTACCCACCAGAATCAACGCCAGTCCGGCGACGGCATTGCCGTGCCAGACGTAGCCTTCATAAAAGGTCGAGATGGTCAGCGCAACCAGCGGGAACAGCAGGGTGCTGTAGGCCGCCTTGCTGGCGCCGATTCGCCCGACCAGCGTGAAGTAGGCGCCGAAGGCGATAACGGAACCGAAGAGGGCCAGATAGAGCAGCGCGCCCATGTAGCTCAGCGTCCACTGTGGAGAAAAATCGTCGCCGCGTATCAGGGCGATGGCACCCATCACCAGGGTTCCGTAGAGCATCGCCCAGCTGTTGGTGGTCAGCGTTTCCAGACCCCGGCGCTGGTGGCGGATGCTGAGCATATTCCCCAGCGAAAAGCCGTAGGTCCCCAGCGCGCTAAGGCCAATTCCCCACAGCAGGGAGGCGTTCAGGCCGTTTTGCAGCAGATCGTCCCAGAACAGCGTCACGATCCCGGCCAGGCCCAGCGCGGCGGCGAGCCAGAAACGACCCGGCGGCTGCTGGCGGAAGAAAATAAAGCCGTTAACGGCGTTAAACAGCACCGCCATAGAAAAAATCACCGATTCCAGCCCGGTGTTGATATGCGCTGCTGCGGTGTAAAAGCACCAGAAATTAAAGCAGAACACGCAGCAGCCCTGCAGGATGCAGAACAGATGATCGCGCCACGCCAGCGGGCGCAGGCGGCGGGTAACCAGCAGAATCGCCAGCATGGTGAGGCTGGCAACGGCGAAGCGCCAAAAAATCGATACCGGCGCGGCAACCGGCCCCTGCTGCAGAAAAATGGCAATCCACGTGGTGCCCCAGATAACGACGACCAGCCCATAGAGTAATGCGTTCAAAATATCTCTCCCGTAAGAACACTCCCGGGCAGTGTGACGGCTTATCGCGCGCGCCGCTGTCACCATCTTGTTACGGACTTGCAAATTCTTGCGCTTATTTTGCTTTAAGAGGGCGGGAGGTCTGGTATCCACCGTCGACTCTTCATAGACTACGGGTTTGCGGAATCTGATTTGTGAAGGCTATGGCTTACGGGACTTTCGAAACATTACGTCGACAAAAAGCCGTGCTGCGGGAAACGGTGGAGCTGAACTCCGGCATTCAGCTGGCGGCGTGGTACAACAACCTCGATACGGTGACGGTACGTAGCGACCACCACACGCTGAGCCTGTACGTTGCCGACGGTTACGAAAGCTATCAGAAAACGCCGCAGGGCTGGAAAAACGGCGGCGGGCCGGATCGCTTCTGCCTGATGCCAAAAGGGGCGGAGAGTACCTGGGATATCCGCGGCGACCTCTCTTTTGTCCACCTTTACTGCACCGATGCGCATTTGCGACGCGTCGGGGAGCAGATCTGGGACCGCAGCCCGGCCTCGTTTAGCCTGCAGGAACAAACCTTTTCCCAGGATGATAAAATCACCGCGGTCTATCGTCAGTTTCTCCTCGACTACGACTGGCAGCAGCAGGCCAACCAGCTGACCCTGAGCTCCGCCAGCACGCTGTTGCTGACCCACCTGATCCAGCACTATTCGAACGTCCAGTGGCGCTTACCGACGGTCACCGGCGGCCTGGCGCCGCACGTTCTGCGCACGCTTTTGGCGTGGATCGAAGAGAATCTTGACCAGCCGCTGACGCTGGCCGATCTGGCGCAGGAGACGGCGCTCAGCGAATATCACTTTGCGCGCATGTTCCGCCAGTCGATGAAAATGGCGCCGCATCAGTACGTGATGCAGCGCCGTATGGTTCGCGCGCAGGAACTTATCTGCCACAGCGCCCGTTCGCTGACCGACATTGCGCTGGCCTGCGGCTTTAGCTCCGCCAGCCATTTCAGCAACCGCGTTAAAAGCGCCACCGGGCTGACGCCGTCGCAGCTACGCGCGGCGCAGCGCCGATAGCAGTGCGAAGCTCACTCCGCCCAGCAGCAGCCCCCAGAAGGCGGAACCAATGCCCGCCAGCGTCACCCCGCTGGCGGTGACCAGAAAGGTCACCACCGCCGCATCGCGCTCGCTCTCATGATTCAGCGCCTGAAACAGGCTCCCGCCGAGGGTACCCAGCAGCGCCAGCCCGGCGAGCATCTGGATCCACGCAGCTGGCAGGGCCGACATCAGCGCGGTGATCGACCCGCCAAAAATGCCCGCCAGCAGATAAAAACCGCCGGCCGCCGCCGCCGCAAGCCAGCGGCGCTGAGGGTCGGGATGGGCGTCCGGACTTTGACAGATCGCGGCGGTGATCGCGGCAATACAGATGGAGTAGACGCCAAACGGCGACAGCAGCAGCGCCAGGCCGCCGGTCGCCACGATAAGCGGCGACACCGGCACCGGATAGCCGGAGGCCTGCAGCGTGGCGAAGCCGGGGGCGTTTTGCGACGCCATGGTGACGAGGAAAAACGGCAGCCCGACGCTGAGCAGCAGGGACGGGGTAAACTGCGGGGCGATAAACGTCGGCGCTGCGAACGAGAGGCTGAGATGTTCAGCGCTCACCTCGCCGCTGGCCCAGGCGATAGCGCCCCCCACCAGCAGGGCGGCCACGACCGCGAAGCGCGGGAGCAGGGCCTTGCAGATTAGCCAGGCGCCGAGCATGCCGCCGCAGAGGAGCAGATTACCCTGCAGGCTGGAGAAGGCCTGCAGGCCAAAACGCAGCAAAATTCCGGCCAGCATCGCCGCCGCCAGCGAGTGGGGCACGATTTTCATCAGGCGGGCAAACAGACCGGTCACCCCGCAGAGCACGATCAGGGCGTTGGCGAAAACAAACACCCCGACCGCCTGCTCCAGCGTCACGCCCTGCAGCCCGCTGACCAGCAGCGCCGCGCCGGGGGTGGACCACGCGGTGAGGATCGGCACCTTACGCCACAGGGTCAGCGCGAGGGTGCTGACCCCCATAGCCAAACCCAGCGCCGTCATCCAGCCGGCGATTTGTCCGGCATCGGCCCCCGCGGCGGCGGCAGCCTGCCAGATAATGGCCGCAGAGCTGGCATAGCCGACCAGCACCGCGATAAAGCCGGCGAGCAGCGTCGGCAGCGGGAGGGAGAAAGGGCGCATGATCACCTCTTGTGCGTTATAACATCCGGTAAAATGTATCACCGTGCGCTATAGCGCACAAGGGGGGCGATCGGCACTGCCTGCCGCTGCAGAAAGGCGATCGCTATCGACTCCCGGCGGCGATAGCAGATTGCTCTATGTTGCCAGCAGCTAATTTCATCCGCTTCTCAAGATTGTGCGATATGTTTCCGGTAATTAAACGCCCTGTAGAATCATATTAATACGCGTATAATTTCCGCTGAGAAAATCAGGAGGTGGAATGAATATTGCGCAACATCTTGCGGCAACCCTGAAAACGCTGCGTCAACAGCGCGGCTGGAGCCTGTCGCGCCTGGCGGAGGAGACCGGGGTGTCGAAGGCGATGCTCGGGCAGATTGAGCGCAACGAATCCAGCCCGACCGTGGCGACGCTGTGGAAAATTGCCACCGGGCTGAACGTAGCCTTCTCGACGTTTATCGTCGCCGATGATTCCGACGCGCCGGCCGCCTTCGACCCGCAGCAGCAGGCGATGGTGGTGACGCCCGTTTTTCCGTGGGATCCGCAGCTGCGCTTTGACCATTTTTCTATCACCCTCGCTCCCGGCGCGCTCAGCGAGTCAACGCCGCATGAAAAAGGGGTGATCGAGCACGTGGTGGTAATAAGCGGAGCGCTGGAGCTGTGCCTTGAGGGGCAGTGGCACACCCTGCAGGCGGGGGAAGGGCGGCGCTTTGCCGGCGACCTGGCGCACGCCTATCGCAACGGCGGCGCGCAGACGGCCCATTTTCATTCGCTCATTCACTACCCCAAAGAAAAAGCCGCCGGGGGTTAGCCGGCGGCCAATCAAGATGACTGATGATAAAACAATCCACAACGTGACGAGGAAAATCCGGAATACGAGGTGACTTTACCCTGCGCCGTTTTCGCTGGGAAATAGCTTTTCCTTCAATGCTTTGCCAGAATCTGAAAATTCGCCCCGCGGCGACGGTGGAAATTGTTTTGGTCTCTGCCTACTTCTGACTACAATAGCCGCCATTTCGCCCCCTATAACGGATAACGACGATCGTATGCGCCTGCAAAACCATCATCTTGAACTTCTTAGCCCCGCCCGCGATGCCGGGATCGCCCGTGAAGCGATTTTACACGGCGCGGACGCGGTTTATATCGGCGGACCGGGCTTTGGCGCGCGCCACAACGCCAGCAACAGCCTCAGCGATATCGCCGAACTGGTGCCTTTCGCCCATCGCTACGGCGCGAAGATTTTTGTGACGCTGAATACCATCCTGCATGATGATGAGCTTGAGCCCGCGCAGCGCCTGATTACCGACCTGTATGAAACCGGCGTTGATGCGCTGATCGTGCAGGATATGGGGGTGATGCAGCTGGATATCCCGCCGATTGAGCTGCATGCCAGCACCCAGTGCGATATCCGTAGCGTTGAAAAAGCGAAGTTTCTTTCCGACGTCGGCTTCAGCCAGATAGTGCTGGCGCGCGAGCTGAATCTGCAGCAGATCAAGGCCATCTACGAACACACCGACGCGACGATTGAGTTCTTTATTCACGGCGCGCTGTGCGTGGCCTACTCCGGGCAGTGCAATATCTCCCACGCGCAGACCGGGCGCAGCGCCAACCGCGGCGACTGCTCTCAGGCGTGCCGCCTGCCGTATACCCTGAAAGATGACCAGGGTCGGGTGGTGGCCTACGAGAAACACCTCCTGTCGATGAAAGACAACGATCAGACCGCCAACCTGGCCCAGCTGATCGACGCCGGCGTGCGCTCCTTCAAGATTGAGGGCCGCTACAAAGACATGAGCTACGTGAAGAACATTACCGCCCACTATCGTCAGATGCTGGACGCGATCATTGAAGACCGGGGCGATCTCGCGCGCTCCTCTGCCGGACGCACCGAGCACTTCTTCGTGCCGTCCACGGATAAAACCTTCCATCGCGGCAGCACCGACTATTTCGTCAACGCGCGTAAAGGGGATATCGGCGCGTTCGATTCGCCGAAGTTTATCGGCCTGCCGGTGGGCGAAGTGCTGAAGGTGGGTAAAGACCATCTTGACGTCGAGGTGAGCGAAGCGCTGACCAACGGCGACGGCCTGAACGTGATGATCAAGCGCGAAATCGTCGGTTTTCGCGCCAATACGGTAGAGAAAACCGGTGAAAACCGCTACCGCGTATGGCCAAACGAAATGCCGGCGGATCTCTACAAGGCGCGCCCGCATCAGGCGCTGAACCGCAATCTTGACCACAACTGGCAGCAGGCGCTGCAAAAGACCTCCAGCGAGCGGCGGATTGCGGTAGATATCACCCTCAGCGGCTGGCAGGAACAGCTGGTGCTGACGATGACCTGCGAGGACGGCGTCAGCGTGACCCACACCCTCGACGGCGAGTTTGCCGAAGCGACCCAGGCCGATAAGGCGCTGGCCAACCTGCGCGACGGGGTGGCGAAATTAGGCCAGACCATCTATTTCCCCCGCAACGTTGAGATAGCGCTGCCCGGCGCGCTGTTTGTGCCTAACGGCCTGCTCAACCAGCTGCGTCGCGAAACGGTAGAGCTTCTCGATCGGGCGCGCCTGGACGCCGCGCCTCGCGGCCAGCGCAAGGCGGTGTCCGTGCCGCCGCCGGTCTATCCGGAAACCCATCTCTCGTTCCTGGCGAACGTCTATAACCACAAGGCGCGCGAGTTTTATCAGCGCTACGGCGTGAAGCTGATTGATGCCGCCTATGAAGCGCACGAAGAGAAAGGCGACGTGCCGGTGATGATCACCAAGCACTGCCTGCGCTTTGCCTTTAACCTGTGCCCGAAACAGGCTAAAGGTTCGATTAAGAGCTGGAAAGCCACGCCGATGCAGCTGATTCACGGCGATGAGGTGCTGACGCTGAAGTTTGACTGCCGTCCCTGCGAAATGCACGTGGTGGGCAAAATGAAGAACCATATTCTGAAAATGCCGCTTCCGGGAAGCATCGTGGCCTCCGTCAGCCCGGACGAGCTGCTGAAAACCTTGCCCAAACGCAAAGGCGCCTGATCGACGCCGGGACTAGCTGCGGGAATAGATTTTAGCCCGGCGGGCGTTCTGCCAGCGGTGCTGTTCGCGCAGGTTCGACGCCGCATCGTCGTACTGGCTGCGTAATTCGTCGCAATCGGCCTCGTGCAGCAGCCGCTGTTCGAGGCTGGGGAGCGGGAAGTCGTCGTGTCCCTGCTGGCGGGCCAGCAGGTGGCCGGAAAAGAGCGCGCACAGCAGCAGTAAGGTCGAAACGCATCTCCTGATCATATCCTGTTCCGTATGGGGGCGAGTGCAGCCACTATGCCTGCCGGTTGTTGAGCTTTTTTCTGCACCAGTCAAAGAAGGGAAAAGGCTCTGTCAGCGCCGGCTGACGGAAGATAAAAAAACCGGCAGATGCGCTGCCGGTTGATGGACGGTTAAGATAAAACGCTAGACTTTTAGCCCGGCTGCGGTCATTAACAGGCGAAAACCCATACTCACTGCCGCCAGCGCCAGCACGCTCCCGCCCCACAGCGCAACCATCCAGACCATCTGCTTAAGCCATAATCGATTCATCAATGATACCCCTCACCGTGTTGAACTTTGCCGCGGAATACGTAGTAGCTCCAGAAGGTATAGCCAAGGATCACCGGAATAATCAGCGCTGCGCCTACCAGCATAAATCCCTGGCTCTGCGGCGGCGCGGCGGCCTGCCACAGAGTGATGGACGGCGGAATAATATGCGGCCAGATGCTGATCCCCAGCCCGCTAAAGCCGAGGAACACCAGCCCAAGCGTCAGCAGGAAAGGCCACGCGTGATGGTCGCGGCTGCCTAACGCCCGCCACAGCCAGACGCTGAGTGCCAGCACCAGTAGCGGAACCGGCAGCAGGAAAAAGAGGTTCGGTAAGCTGAACCAGCGCGCGGCGATAGCGGGCTGCGCCAGCGGGGTCCACAGGCTGATCGCGGCAATCACCGCCAGCAGCGCCAGCAGCAGGGCCCGCGACGCGCCGCGCATTTTTTCCTGCAGCGGCTCCTCGCTTTTCATCACCAGCCAGCTGGCGCCCAGCAGCGCGTAGGCGATGGTCAGCCCCAGGCCGCAAAACAGGGTGAACGGCGTAAGCCAGTCGATCATACCGCCGCTAAAGGCGCGGCCGCTGACCGGGAAGCCGTTAATGACCGCGCCGACCACTACGCCCTGGGCAAAGGTTGCCAGCAGGGAGCCGCCAAGAAAAGCGAGGTCCCAGAAGGGCCGGTGCGACGGCGTGGCCTGGAAGCGAAATTCGAAGGCCACTCCGCGAAAGATCAGGCCAACCAGCATCAGCGTCAGCGGGATCGCCAGCGCGTCGATAATGACCGCGTAGGCCAGCGGAAAGGCGCCGAACAGCGCCGCGCCGCCGAGCACCAGCCAGGTCTCATTTCCGTCCCACACCGGGGCCACGCTGTTCACCATCACGTTGCGATCCTCGGGGTCGCGGATGGTGCAGAATAAAATGCCAATCCCTAAATCGAAGCCGTCCATGACGATATACATCAGGGTGGCGAAAACGATGATGGCAAACCAGATTACCGACAGGTCGATAGCCATTAGTGGGACTCCTTATGCTCAATATGGCCGGTGGCGGCGGAAAGCGGACGCGCCGGGGTGCCGCTTACCGGCGGATTGACCTCCTGCGGGCCTTTGCGGATCAGGCGCAGCATATAGCTATAGCCGACGCCAAAGACCGAGCTGTAGACCACAAAAAACGTCAGCAGGCTGATGGTCATATGCAGGTCGCCGTGGGCGGAAACGGCGTCGGCGGTGCGCTGCACGCCATAGACAACCCACGGCTGGCGGCCTACCTCGGTGGTCACCCAGCCTGCGAGGATGGCGATCAGCCCCGATGGCCCCATCCAAAGCGCAAAGCGCAGGAAGGGCTTCGAGTGGTAGAGCCGCCGGCGGTAGCGCAGCCACAGCGCCAGCGCGCCGAGCAGGATCATCAGCATGCCGAGGCCGGCCATCAGGCGAAATGACCAGAATACAATGGTCGAATTGGGGCGGTCCTCTGGCGCAAACTCCTTCAGCGCCGGAACCTGTTTATCGAGGCTGTGGGTGAGGATCAGGCTACCGAGCGCCGGAATTTCGAGTCCGTAGCGGGTACGCTCCTGCTGCATATCCGGCCAGCCGAACAGCAGCAGCGGCGTCGGTTCCCCCGGGCGGTTTTCCCAGTGTCCCTCAATGGCGGCAATTTTTGCCGGCTGATGCTCGAGGGTGTTCAGGCCGTGCATATCGCCAATCATTGCCTGGATGGGGGCGACGATCAGCGTCATCCACAGGGCCATCGAAAACATCGCGCGAATGGCCGGGGTTTGATTCCCGCGCAGCAGATGCCATGCCGCCGAGGCGCCGACGAACAGCGCGCTGCTGAGGAAGGCCGCGACCGACATATGCAGCAGGCGGTAGGGGAATGAGGGGTTGAAGATCACCGCAAACCAGTCCACGGGCACCACCTGGCCGTTGACCACCTCAAAGCCCTGCGGCGTCTGCATCCAGCTGTTGGAGGCGAGGATCCAGAAGGTGGAAATGATGGTCCCGGTCGCCACCATGCAGGTGGCGAAGAAGTGCATACCGGGGCTGACGCGGTTCCAGCCGAACAGCATCACGCCGAGGAACCCGGCTTCGAGGAAGAAGGCCGTCAGCACCTCATAGGTCAGCAGCGGCCCGGTAATGCTGCCGGCGAACTCAGAAAATCCGCTCCAGTTGGTGCCGAACTGATAGGCCATCACCAGCCCTGAGACGACGCCCATGCCGAAGTTGACGGCGAAAATTTTCGACCAGAAGTGGTACAGCGATCGCCAGACGGGATTTTTAGTTTTTAACCACAGCCCTTCCAGCACTGCCAGATAGCTGGCAAGCCCGATGGTGATGGCGGGAAAGATAATGTGAAACGACACGGTAAAGGCGAATTGAATTCGCGCCAGGTGGAATGCATCAAGACCAAACATGCAGTGCTCCGCAACAAAATTGATTCAGCGCAATTTTAGGCGTCGCCTGCCTTTGGTTGCAGAGGCAGAAAGGCTCTTTTTTCCCATAACAGTCGGGTGACTGTTATGGATTTTTCTCAGCCGCCGCTGCCGGATGGTCTGCGGGAATAGCCGGCGTTGGGGTAAACGCCGCCTCGCTGCGGCGCTGTATCCGTGCGACGCAGCGGGGCGGAGGCGGGTTAAAAGACCTGTTGATAAAGCCGGAGCGCGTCGGACTCGCTCAGCGGCAGCGGATTATTTATCAGCAGCCGGGTTTGCTGCATCGCGTCGCGAGCGAGCAGCGGCAGCTGCGTCTCCTCAACCCCGACATCGCGTAATCTCTGCGGCGCGCCGCTGGCGACGATGAGACGCGTCAGCTCGGCAATAAATCGCGCCGTATCCCGCTGCGCGTCACCGCTGAGCGGCAGGCCGATAGCGGCGGCAAGCTCGGCATACAGCGGCGCGGCGGCGGGAGCGTTGAAGTGCAGAACCGGTATCAGCATCAGGGCATTGGAGAGCCCGTGCGGTACGTGATAACGCCCACCCAGCGGATAGGCCAGAGCGTGGACCGCCGCCACCGGGGCGTTGGTAAAGGCCTGTCCGGCCAGCATGGCCCCGAGCAGCACCGCCTCCCTGGCCTCGCGATCGGCCCCGTGATGGCAGGCGCGAAGCAGATGGCGGCTGATAAGGCGCAGCGCTTCACGGGCGAGGGCGTCAGAGATCGGGTTCTTTTTATGCGCGCTGGTGTAGGCCTCGATGGCATGCACCATGGCATCAATTGCCGCGGCAGCGGTATGGATCGGCGGCAGGCCCAGCGTCAGGTGCGCGTCAAGCAGCACCAGGTCGCAGAAAAGCTGCGGCGCGACGACGCCCATTTTGCTGTTTTCCCCGGCAGTCAGAATAGCGATATTGGTCACTTCGGAACCCGTGCCCGCGGTGGTCGGGATCTGCATCAGCGGCAGGCGCGAGCCCGTCACCTTATCGATACCGTACATCGCGTCGAGGGGCTGCTGAGAAGGCGCGAGGGCGGCGGCAATTTTGGCGACGTCCAGCGAGGAGCCGCCGCCGAAGCCGATGACCAGATCGCAACGCGCTTCCCGGGCCGCTTCCGCCGCCTGCAGGGCCAGCGCGGCCGGGGGATCGGCGACAACCCGGTCAAAGCGCGTAACTGCGTAGCCACCGCGGCGCAGCGCCTCTTCCGCCGGCGCCAGCGCCCCCGAACTCACCAGGCCCGGATCGGTGACCAGCAGTATGCGTTGGGCCGTAAAATGGCGTGCGACGATCTCGTCCAGCCGCGCGGCGCCCTGCCACTCGATGAGCAGGGTTCCGACGGTGGAAAAGGAGAATGCGTTGCCCGTTGTGCTCATGATGCCTCCCTATTTGCCGTCGTCTTCGACCGGAACTAAAAAACTCTCAACCTGCTTATTTTCGAGCAGCGGGGCGATGACCTCGATGCCAAGATGTTGAAAGTGCGGCGTCGCCCGGTGCGCGTCGAGCCCGTTTTCGCTGCGGTAGCGCTCGAGGATCACAAAGTGCTGGCTGTTTTCGCGCGACTGGAAAAAGTCATAGCTGATGTTGTCCGCCTCCTGGCGGGAGGCCTGCGCCAGCGCCCGCAGCGCGTCGGCGACATTCTCCACCTCATCCCGGCGGGTAACGTAGTGGGCGATGACCTGTAGCTGCTGTTTTGCCATGATGTTTAGCTCCGTTGATTAACGAGAAAGAGGGAGGTTCCACAGCGCGCTGTCGCTGCTGGAAACCGCCGTCGCGCCGTTGCCGAGCGCGCTGCGAATGTCGCCTTCATGGCTGACAAAGCCGGAGGCGACGATCGGCGGCAGCCGCTGGCGGTCGGCCTGGGGGATCAGCGGCAGCATCGGCGCGGGCATCAGCTGCACGTAGTCCGGCTCGCTCTGCTCCAGCGCATTGAGGCTGCGAAGCCAGGTGGAGCGGTCGGTGACGAAGATTTTTTGCATCGTGACCAGCCCGCTTTTCTTCGCCCGCTGCACGGTTTGCAGCCGCGTGGAGAGCAGCCCCATGGCGCCGGTTTCCGCAATATAGTCGATGCCGCCTTTGTCCTGTGACAGCCCGCTGCAGCTGTCGATATTGACGATGACGTATTTATCCGCCTTGGCCAGCAGGGCGATCACCGGCTGCAGCTTAATCAGGTCGATATTGGCAATAATGCACACCTGCGCCCGGCTGGTGAGGGCGGTTTTCAGCCGATCGATGCCGTAGATCGCCATAATAATCGGGTGGCACGCCAGAAGCGTGCCGAGATTTTTGATCATGGTTGACCTGCCGCTGACGGGGTTAGCTCGTCGCTCAGCCCCAGCTTACCGGGGTTGAGAATATTGTGCGGATCGAGCGCCGCTTTGATCTCCGCCATAACGGTTAGCGCTTCGCCCAGCGAGTCCTGCATATAAGGGGAACGTAATAAACCCACGCCATGATGATGGCTGAGAGAGGCGTTGTGGCGGATCAGCACAGCGTTTGCCGCATCCCATGCGGCGCGATACCACGCCGCGCGCTCGCTGACATCAACGTCGCCGCGCAGTGAAAAATAGAGACAGGCGCCGTCGACGTAAGCATGCGACTGGTGGGCGGAGCCGGCCAGCGTTCCCGGTACGGCGTCGATTGCCGCCACCACTTCGTCGTAAATCACCGCCAGATCGCGCCAGCGGCCGATCATCTCGAGGGTATCGGCGACCAGCCCCGGGCTGCGCTTAAAGCCCTCGGCGCTTTTACCGGTCAGATAGCGGGTATCCAGCCAGCGTTCGAATATCGGGTCGCTCTCCAGCTGCTGGCCGTTTTGCGCCCGGCAGACGCGCGCGGAGATGGCCATCACCGCATCGACCAGCTCCTTCTCGCCCTCATCTGCAATCAGCAGGACGTTGGTTTGTGCCAGCGAGAACTGCACGCCGCTTTCCAGATTATCGTACAGCCGCAGGGCCGCCGGGGTTGCTCCGCGCTGCAGGATCTGCCGGCAGGCTTCGAGGCCCTCGGCAAAGGTAGCGAAGCCCCAGGCTATGGCGCGGCCATACTCCGGCAGACGGTGCAGCTTCAGGCGCACGCGGACGATGATGCCGAGGGTCCCTTCTGAGCCGACAAACAGCTGCTGGAGATCTGCCCCGGTGGCGCTGCGCGGCGCGCCGCCGACGGTGATTAAGCGCCCGTCGGCCAGCACCACGTCCATGCCGTAAACCATATCCTCAATTTTGCCGTAGCGGGTTGAAAGCTGGCCCGCGCCGCGGCAGGCGACCCAGCCGCCAACCGTACTGATACCAAAAGAGGAGGGCCAGTGCCCCATCGTCATCCCGAACTGTTGCTGGATAGTCTGCTCAAAGACGTCGCCAAACATCCCGGCTTCGACCTCCACAATCTGGCTCTGTGGGTCAAAGGAGACCAGCTGATTCAGCTCGCAGACGTCGAGCACGATCCCGCCGCGCACCGGCAGCGCCGCGCCGGTGACGTTGCTGCGTCCGGCGGAGACGGTCAGCGGGATTCGCTGGTGGCTGGCAATCCGCGCTACCGCCTGGATCTGCTCGACGCTGGAGACCCGCACGATGGTGGCAACCGGCGTGGCGGGAGAACCTGCGGTTTCCGCAATCATCGAGGCGGCCCACCAGTCCCGGGTCCAGTTCACCACGTCGCGGCGGGCGGTGAGCACCTCATCCGCGACGGCGCGCAGCTGGTCGACGACCGCTTCACTGACCGTGACAGGGTCACGTTGCATGCCCGGCCCCGAACCTGCGGGCATCTGCTGCGCCGCCCAGCCCGGCGGGGTGTGTACCCCAACCCGATAGTTTCCACGGTTATAGCCACGTTTAAGCGCTTCTTTACTGATCATTCTGAAGTCCCCATAAGAACGGATTTTTCGTGTTTAACGGCCGCCCGATAGCGCGCAATTTGCTGCGCTACCGTCTGCGGAGCCATGTTGAGTTCCTGCTGTAATAATTCGCCCACCCGCCCGGCGGCGTCGGCGGAGGCGTCCCGCGCCATCAATCGCGCGCGCAGCCGACGCGACAGAATGTCGTCAACGCTGCTGGCCAGCTCGTGGCGGATGGCGTAGACCACCTCGGCCTCGGTATAGGGCAGACCGGCAATCAGCGGCGTTTGCAGCTCCGGCGCGCGCTGGATGATGTCGCTGACGAAATGCGCTTCGGCGCCGTAGCGCTCCCCGAGATGGGCGGAGAGCCCGCCGGAGGCGAGGATCGCCTGCGGATCGTAGCCAGCGGCGCCGAGCAGGAAGGCGCTTTTGGTTGAGCACGCCCGCCTGCGGCCAAGTAGCCTGGCGGCAACATCGACGGTCTGTTCCGCCATATGACGCGAGGTGGTGAGCTTGCCGCCGACGATGGTTATCAGGCCATCCGCCGCGACGTCGATCTGGTGATTGCGCTTCATCTCGACGGTTTTGCCCCCCGGGCTGCCCACCAGCGGGCGACAGCCGGCGATGCTTCCCACCACGTCCTGGGCCGTGATCTGAGTTTTTAGCGCCGAGTTCGCACCATCAAGGAGAAAATCCAGCTCCTGGCGGGTGCAGCAGACATCGTCGAGGTCGCCGTCGTAATCTTCATCGGTGGTGCCGAGATAGGAGACGTTGCCCCAGCGGGTGATGGTGGCGCGGCGCTTGCGTCCGGCGACGGGAATGGTCACCGTGCAGTCGTTACGGATTTTCAGCCACGGAATAGCGACATGAACGCCTTTCGCCGGGCGAATTTGCAGCGCTGACGGGGCCTCCTTTTTCTGGCCATCCCAGTCGCGCAGCCATACGCCGGTCGCCATAATTACCGTCCGGGCTTGCACCTGAATCTCACGATCGCCGGCGTGGACGATGGCGCCGTTCACCTTGCCATGACCGTCGCGGGTGGTGGCGACCACCCGCGCATGGTTGGCTACCGTCGCGCCGTGAAAGGCGGCGGTGCGTATCAGCGCCAGGGTTAATCTGGCGTCATCGACCCGGGCGTCGAAATACATGAAGCCGCCGGACAGCTGTTCTTCATTCAGCGTCGGGCAGTGGGAGAGGACCTCCGCTGGGGTGAGCTTTTGGTGCAGGATGCCCTCCCGCCAGCCGCCGGCAAGATCGTAGGTCCACAGCAGGCTTTCGAAGGCTGAGGCCATGCGCTTATCGAAAATGCCGTTCTTATCCAGCACCGGAAACATAAACGGCAGGCGCTGAACCAGGTGGCGCGCGTTGCGCCGCAGCCGCTGGCGCTCGAGCAGGGAGTGGCGCACCAGCCCTAAATTGCCCTGTTCAATGTAGCGCAGCCCGCCGTGAACCATTTTTGACGATTTCGACGAGGTGCCGGAGGCAAAATCGCTTTTTTCGACCAGCGCCACGCGATAGCCGCGCAGGCTGGCGTCCAGCGCGGTATAGGCACCGGTGACGCCGCCGCCGACGATCAGGATGTCGAACGCGTCGCTGCCCAGCGCGTCCAGCTGTTCATCGCGCTGCAGGCGCAGCGGCGCGGTGGCAAACATTTCGCTGCGCGATTGACTGGCTTTACGAGACGGAAAAAACTTCATCGGCGCCTTTACTCCTGGTGAGGGGATGAGAGGGCGGCCGTCGCCAGCTCTTGCTGAATACGGCTGTCCCAAAGGGTGCGTTGCTGCCGGCGGCGCTCGCCATCGATAGCGGGCGTAAAGCGCCGGGCGACGCGCAGGGTTTGACAGGCGGCTTCCAGGGAGTCCCAGAGCAGCCCCTGGGATCCGGCGAGAAACGCCGCGCCGCGAAGGCTGGCGCGTGCGGTTTCGGCCATTCGCAGAACCGGGATGCCGCTGAGATCGGCCTGGATTTGCATCAGCTCGTCGCTGTTTGACATCCCGCCGCCGACCACCAGTTCGCTCACGCTGAGCCCGGTTGCCTGCTCGTTGGCGCGCATACAGGCGGCCACCGAGTGGGCGATGCCCTCAAGAATGGCTCTGGCAATCTGCGCCCGGGTGCTGGAAATCGAGATGCCGTTCAGCGACGCGCGCGCCGCGGGCTGCAGGTCGGGGACTCTCAGCCCGGTTAATGCCGGAACAAAGCTGATGCCGCCGGAGCAGTCGGCCTGCGCCGCGAGGGCGCTAATCTGCTGCGGGCTGTCAAACCAGCCGAGCTGTTCGCATAGCCAGTTGAGGGCGGAGCCGGTGGTCGGGACGAAGGTTTCGACGGAGTAGTGCGACACGCCGTGCTGGCGACGGGCGGTCATCACCAGCGTGCTGTCGCCGGCGTGATGCAGGGTCGGCACCTGCTCTCCCACCAGCAGATCGACAAAGCTGCCGGTGCCGTGCATACAGAGCGATTGCCCGCGGGTGATGCAGCCCAGCCCGGCGGCGCCGGCAAACTGGTCGCCCATGCAGGCGAGCACCGGCACGGCGATGCCGAGCAGCGCTTCGCGGGTGGTGCCGAGAGCGCCGGCATCGTCGACCAGCTCAGGCAGCAGCCGCTCCGGGAAGCCGAGCGCCTCCAGCCACGGCGCGTAATAGCGATGCTCGCGGATCCGATAGGCTCCGGCCGAGGTGGCGTTGGTTGGCGTGGAGAGGCAGCGGCGCTCTTCGGTGAGATGCCACAGCAGCCAGCTGTCGATAGTGCCGAACATCAGGCGTCCTGCTTTATGCGCCGCGCTGACCGTTGGCGAGTCGGCCAGATGGCGCGCGGCCCACAGATAGGGGGAGCGAATGCCTACCGGACGACCGGTGTGCTGCAAGAGCTGACGGTCCCAGGCTCCGGCCATCTGCCCCAGCGGCTGTGCGTAGCGTGAATCCTGCCACACCATTGCCGGCACCAGCGCCTTGCCGCTTTCGCTATCCCAAAGCACGGCGGTTGAGCGCTGAGTGGCGATGGCGACGGCCTGAATCTGCATATTCAGGCTGCGGGCCTGGGCGATGGTCTGGCGACAGACGGCCAGGGTCGTTGCCAGAATGTCGTCGGCATCCTGCTCCACCACGCCGTGGCGTGGGCTGCTCACCCGCAGCGGGTGATATTCCAGGCAGTGCACCTGGCCGTCCTGACAAACGACCGCGGCACGGGTGCCGGAGGTTCCTTCGTCAATGGACAGAATAACGTTCTGCGAATATTTCATTTTGTTCCTCTGCCGGTTTCCTGCGCCACCGGCGGCAAGCGCGTGCTGGATGACTGGTCGAACTGTGGAGCGCCAGGCTCGTTATCCGGCTGGATAGCGCTCCGCGTGGGATCCCAGGAGATGCAAAAGCAGACAATGCTGGCGAATAGCGGTACCGCTGACATGATCAAAAAGGTGCTCTGCAGGCCGTACTGCTCGCGGAAGATAGGGAAAATAAACAGGCCGAGGGCGGCGCCAATCGCGCCGAGCGCGCCGACGATGCCGTTGGCGCCGGCGCGTAGTTCGCTGCGAAACGACAGGGAGGAGAGGCTTTTGCCGTTGGCACCGGGGCCGCCGGAGTGAAATAAGATAAACAGCGCCGGCACCATCAGCGAGGCCCACAGCGGCATCGTGTCGCTGTACATCCCGAGCGTCAGCAGGACCAGGAAGGCGATGGCAAAACCTATCGCCGAAGAGCGACGCAGCCCGATGCGGCGGCCAATAAGCGGCGAAAGGAAGCCGCCGACAATACCGAATATGTTAAAAAATAGTGAACCAAGAGTAGCGTAAACGAAGTTTTTACCGAACAGACTGGCGCTGATTACCGGCAGGTACCAGCCCACGCCGAAATATTGAATCGACTGACAGATTTGCACCGTAGAGGCCAGTATCGTGCGCGGTAAATAAACTCCGCGAAAAATAAGCAGAACGTTTTTAATGCCTTTCTGCGCCTGACCGATAATCGCCTGCTGCTCGCCAGCGGGGGCCAGAATAAAGCGATCGCCATATATTTTCCTCATCGCCGTGACGGCATCGCTGAGCCGGGATCTGCGCGCTAACCATACCGGACTTTCTACCAGGTAACGCACTTGCAGCACCAGAATAATAAGTCCGCAGATCGCCGTGACGGCAATGGAATAACGCCAGATGGTGTCGCCGACGTTCCATGAATAAAACAGCAGCGCCAGCCCCAGGTTTAAACAAACGGCAACGTACCAGACCCCTTGCCAGGTATTGAGGCGGCTTTTTAAACGGGCGGGCGTAAACTCCGCCAGCATCGCCATTGCCACCGCGAAGTCCATGCCGTAGGCAATGCCGACGAAGAATCTTCCGGTGATTATGGTGCTGAAATCAGGAGAGAAAGTGACGAGGAGGGCACCCGCGACCGCGCATATTTTTGCCGCAATCAGCGGCGTTACCCGACCCCAGCGGTCGGCAATCCAGCCGCCGACCGGATTAAAAATAATCGCCACCCACGATGAGAATGAGGTCAGCAGCGCAATATCCGTTGCGCTCAACTGCAAATCGCGGGTCATCGGGTTTAATCCAGCGCTCAGGGCCGAATTGGAGAAAGCATCTAAAAATAAACCACCGAGGGCCAGCCACCAGATAACACCGGCTTTTCCCGCAATGCGCGGCTGAGCATCAATAAACTGAATAATATCGTCAATGCCGCGGATATTCTTTTTAGCTGAGGGTATATCGACAGACATAGCGGTCTCCTTTACATGACTCGTAAGAGGGCCGCTACATACAGAAAAGGCAATGAGAGACCATCTTAATGAATGACAGATAGTCTCTAATCTAAAATCTGTAGGCTGAACTCTAGAAGGGAGAAAGGGGGCTGTCAAAGCCGCGATGATGCTTTAGACCCGTTTTGTGACATGTAACTCATTTGTTAATATTTAGATCTAAGGCGGCCACGTGAAAACGCGATGACTTCATGCATAACAGTTTTTATAAACTGCCATTTTTTATCAGCTGTTATACTATGGGCCACAACGTTCATCCGCGGACTCACCTATGAAAAAGTACCAACAGCTGGCACAGCAGCTGACCGAACAGATTGCGCTCGGCGTCTGGCAGCCCGGCGACCGCTTGCCCTCGCTGCGTGAGCAGGTGGTCAGCAGCGGAATGAGTTTCATGACGGTCAGCCACGCCTATCAGCTGCTGGAGAGCCAGGGGCGAATTATCGCCCGCCCGCAGTCGGGCTACTACGTTGCGCCCAGGCCGGTTAAGTCGCGCCAGCCGGCGCCGCCGGCGCAGGTGACCCGCCATGAATCGGTGGACATTAATACCTACATTTTTGAGGTGCTGCAGGCCAGCCGCCAGGCCTTGATGCTGCCTTTTGCCTCCGCTTTTCCCGACCCGCGCCTGTTTCCGCTCCAGCAGCTAAACCGCTCCCTGGCGCAGGTCAGCAAAACCGCAACGGCGATGAGCGTGATTGAAAACCTGCCGCCGGGTAACGACGAGCTGCGCCACGCGATTGCCCGCCGCTACGCGCTGCAGGGAATGAACATTTCGCCGGATGAGATAGTGATCACCGCCGGCGCGCTGGAGGCGCTCAACCTTAGCCTGCAGGCGGTCACGGAGCCTGGCGACTGGGTGGTGGTGGAAAATCCCTGCTTCTACGGCGCGCTGCAGGCGCTGGAAAGGCTGCGGCTGAAGGCGCTGTCGGTGGCGACGGACGTTAAGGAGGGGATCGATCTGGCGGCGCTGGAGCAGGCGCTGCAGAGCTATCCGGTGAAGGCCTGCTGGCTGATGACCAACGGCCAGAACCCGCTCGGCTTTACCCTCAGCGCGGAGAAAAAGGCGCGGCTGGTCGAGCTGCTGACGCGCTACGGCGTGGTGCTGATCGAAGATGACGTCTACAGCGAGCTCTATTTTGGCCGCGAGAAGCCGCTGCCCGCCAAATTCTGGGACCGCCAGGATATGACGCTCCACTGCAGCTCCTTTTCCAAATGCCTGGTGCCGGGTTTTCGTATCGGCTGGGTGGCCGCCGGCAAGCAAGCCAGGCGCATCCAGCAGCTGCAGCTGATGAGCACGCTGTCGACCAGCTCGCCGATGCAGATGGCGCTGGTGGACTATCTCTCGACCCGGCGCTACGACGCCCATCTGCGGCGCCTGCGCCGCCAGCTGGCCGAGCGCAAGCAGCAGGCCTGGCAAGCGCTGCTGCGCCATCTGCCCGCCGAAGTCAAAATCCACCATAGCGACAGCGGCTACTTTCTCTGGCTTGAGCTGCCGGCGGGCGCCGATGCCGGGGAGCTGAGCGCGCGCGCCCTGCGCGACAACATCAGCATTGCGCCGGGAAAAATGTTCTCCACCACCGCCAGCTGGACCTCATTCTTCCGCTTCAATACCGCCTGGGGCTGGGGGGAGAGAGAAGAGGAGGGGGTTAAACGCCTGGGCGAGCTTATTCGCGAGCTGCTGGCTGAGCCTTAGCCTTATTTTTCTATGGTTCAACGGCGGGCGGAAAATAACTAAATATTATTATCAGACGATACCGGTCATTATTTTACCGGTATCGATCATAGGAAATTCGCATACCCATTCTCTGTCCCTAACTCCTTGTCTATAATCCATATTGTCGTCCAGATTTTGCTGATTTTTACGGAATGCGCCCCTTGTCACAACCTGAATAAATTTCCCGTGAGGGGCATAGCGCGCCGTCTACTGTTATTAAGGGAGATATTTTTACGGCACGGCTGCCGCTAATTTTGTTGTGACAGGAGTAACACCCGATGAGCAAAAAAATTGCCCGTGGCAGCCTCTGTGTGCTGGGTATGGCCTTCCTGACCGCCCAGGCCGCCGAGCCGCCGACGTCGTTGGATAAAGGCGAAGGCCGGCTCGATATCATCGCCTGGCCGGGATATATCGAACGCGGCCAGACGGATAAAAACTACGACTGGGTGACCCAGTTTGAAAAAGAGAGCGGATGCCAGGTCAACGTAAAAACCGCCGCCACCTCTGATGAGATGGTCAGCCTGATGGCGAAAGGGGGCTATGACCTGGTGACCGCCTCCGGCGACGCGTCGCTGCGCCTGATTATGGGCAAGCGCGTGCAGCCGATTAACCCGGCGCTGATCGCCAACTGGAAGACGCTCGACCCGCGGGTGGAGAAAGGCGCGTGGTTTAACGTGGGCGGTAAAGTCTACGGTACGCCCTACCAGTGGGGACCAAACCTGCTGATGTACAACACCAAAGTATTCCCGACCCCGCCGGACAGCTGGAACGTGGTGTTTGTAAAACAAAATCTTAGCGACGGTAAAAGCAACCAGGGCCGGGTGCAGGCCTACGACGGCCCGATCTATATCGCCGACGCGGCGCTGTTCGTCAAGGCCACCCAGCCGCAGCTCGGTATTACCGACCCCTATCAGCTCACTGAGGAGCAGTATCAGGCGGTGCTCAAGGTGCTGCGCGACCAGCGCGGGCTGATTCACCGCTACTGGCACGACACCACCGTGCAGATGAGCGACTTCAAAAACGAAGGCGTGGTCGCCTCCAGCGCGTGGCCGTATCAGGCCAACGGCCTCAAGGCTGAAGGCCAGCCTATCGCCACCGTCTTCCCGAAAGAGGGGGTGACCGGGTGGGCGGATACCACCATGCTGCACAGCGACGCGAAGCACCCGGTGTGCGCCTATAAATGGATGAACTGGTCGCTGACGCCGAAGGTTCAGGGTGACGTGGCGGCGTGGTTCGGCTCGCTGCCGGTGGTGCCGCAGGGCTGTAAAGCCAGCCCGCTGCTGGGAGACAAAGGCTGCGAAACCAACGGCTATAATCAGTTCGCCAAAATCGCCTTCTGGAAGACCCCGATTGCGGAAGGCGGCAAGTTCGTCCCTTACAGCCGCTGGACCCAGGACTACATCGCGATTATGGGCGGCCGTTGACCGGCCGGAGGCATGAAATGACGTATGCGGTAGAGTTTCATAATGTCTCGCGGCTGTATGGCGACGTGCGCGCGGTGGATGGCGTAAGCATTGCCATCCGCGACGGTGAGTTTTTCTCGATGCTGGGGCCGTCCGGCTCCGGCAAAACCACCTGCCTGCGGCTGATTGCCGGTTTTGAACAGCTCTCCGGCGGGGAGATTTCCATTTTTGGCCAGCAGGCCAGCGAGCTGCCGCCGTGGCAGCGCGATGTCAATACCGTCTTCCAGGACTACGCGCTGTTTCCCCATATGTCGATCCTCGATAACGTCGCCTACGGGCTGATGGTGAAGGGGATCGCTAAAAAAGAGCGCCACCGCCGGGCGCAGGAGGCGCTGGAAAAAGTGGCCCTCGGCTTTGTCCACGCGCGCAAACCCTCCCAGCTCTCCGGCGGCCAGCGCCAGCGGGTGGCTATTGCCCGTGCGCTGGTTAACGAGCCGCGGGTGCTGCTGCTGGATGAGCCGCTGGGGGCGCTGGATTTAAAGCTGCGCGAGCAGATGCAGCTGGAGCTGAAAAAGCTGCAGCAGGCGCTGGGGATCACCTTTATTTTTGTCACCCACGACCAGGGCGAAGCGCTGTCGATGTCCGACCGGGTGGCGGTGTTTAATCACGGGCGCATCGAGCAGGTCGACGCGCCGCACGATCTCTACCTGCGGCCAAAAACGGCCTTCGTCGCCGGGTTCGTCGGTACGGCCAACGTCTTTGACGCCGAGCTCTCGGCCCGGCTGTGCGGCATGCCGGGCAGCTGGTCGCTGCGTCCGGAACATATCCGGCTCAACGGCGGCGGAGAGGTTCAGGTCGAGGGCGTGGTGCAGGCGGTGCAGTATCAGGGCGCGGCAACGCGAATCGAGCTAAAGCTGGCGGAGGGCGGCAGGCTGCTGGTGAGCCAGGCCAATAGCGACGGTGCTGCTGCGCTGAGCGCTCCGCAGGCGGGGCAAAGGGTGCTGGCCTCCTGGTCGCGGGCGGCGATGGTCCCTCTGGATAACGGTGGCTGATATGGCAACGCTTATCGCCAACGCGCCTTCCGGCCGCCTGTCAGGACTTTTCTGGCGCCGGCCCTCGCTGGGGCTGTTTTTACTGCTGCTTGGGCCGCTGATGTGGTTTGGCATCGTCTATCTGGGATCGCTCCTGACGCTGCTGTGGCAAAGCTTCTATACCTTCGACGACTTCACCATGTCGGTCACTACCGACCTGACGCTGGCTAATCTCAAGGCGCTATTTAACCCGGCCAACTACGACATTATTATCCGTACGCTGGTGATGGCGCTGGCGGTCACGCTGGCCAGCGCGGTTCTGGCGCTGCCGATGGCGTGGTATATGGCGCGCTATACCAGCGGCAAGATGAAGGCATTTTTCTATATCGCGGTGATGCTGCCGATGTGGGCCAGCTACATCGTTAAGGCCTACGCCTGGACGCTGCTGCTGGCAAAAGATGGCGTAGCGCAGTGGTTTCTGCGCCATCTTGGGCTGGAGGGCGCGCTGAATCTGCTGCTGACGATCCCGGCGGTGGGCGGCAATACGCTGTCGACCTCGGGGCTGGGCCGCTTCCTGGTCTTCGTCTATATCTGGCTGCCGTTTATGATCCTGCCGGTACAGGCGGCGCTGGAGCGCATACCGGCGTCGCTGCTGCAGGCGTCGGCCGACCTCGGCGCCCGGCCGCGGCAAACTTTTCGCCACGTGGTGCTGCCGCTGGCCATTCCCGGTATCGCCGCCGGGTCAATTTTCACCTTCTCGCTGACGCTGGGCGATTTTATCGTGCCGCAGCTGGTGGGGCCGCCGGGCTTTTTTATCGGCAATATGGTCTATTCCCAGCAGGGGGCGATTGGCAATATGCCGATGGCGGCGGCCTTTACCCTCGTGCCGATTGTGCTGATTGCCCTCTATCTGGCGTTTGTTAAACGCCTGGGAGCGTTTGATGCACTCTGAACGCGCGCCGCTGTTCCTGAAAATCGCGACCTGGGGCGGGGTTATCTTCCTCCATTTCCCGCTGCTGATCATCGCCCTGTACGCCTTCAACACCGAAGACGCCGCCTTCAGCTTTCCGCCGCAGGGCCTGACGCTGCGCTGGTTTAGCGAAGCGGCCGGGCGGGGAGATATTATCGAATCGGTGACGTTGTCACTGAAAATTGCCGCGCTATCGACCGCCATCGCGCTGGTACTTGGCACGCTGGCTGCAGGAGCCCTGTGGCGCAGCACTTTTTTTGGTAAGAACGCGGTGTCGCTGCTGCTGCTGTTGCCCATCGCGCTGCCGGGGATCATTACCGGCCTGGCGCTGCTGACGGCGTTTAAGGCGGTTAACCTCGAACCGGGTCTGTTTACCATCGTTGTCGGGCACGCCACCTTCTGCGTGGTGGTGGTCTTTAACAACGTGATCGCCCGCTTTCGCCGGACCTCCTGGAGCCTGGTGGAGGCGTCGATGGATTTAGGCGCGACGAGCTGGCAGACCTTCCGCTACGTGGTGTTGCCCAATCTGGGGTCGGCGCTGCTGGCCGGAGGAATGCTGGCGTTTGCGCTGTCGTTTGATGAAATTATCGTCACCACCTTTACCGCCGGACACGAGCGGACGCTCCCGCTATGGCTGCTGAATCAGCTGGGACGCCCGCGCGATGTGCCGATAACCAACGTTGTCGCGCTGCTGGTGATGCTGGTGACGACCATTCCGATTTTAGGAGCCTGGTGGCTAACCCGTGACGGCGACACAAGCGCTGAAAACGGCAAATAACTGACGTGTACAGGATCATACTATGCAACATAACCTTTTGATCAACGGCGAATTAGTGGCGGGTGAAGGCGAACTGGTGCCGGTATTCAATCCTGCTAATGGCGAAGTCCTGCTGGAGATTGCGGAGGCGACGGCGGCCCAGGTAGATGCGGCGGTTGAGGCGGCGGATCTTGCCTTTGTCGGCTGGAGCCAGACCACGCCGAAAACCCGCGCGGAGTGCCTGCTCAAGCTGGCGGACGTGATTACCGCCCATGCGGAAACCCTCGCCAAACTGGAGTCATTGAACTGCGGCAAGCCGCTGCACTGCGTGATTAACGACGAGCTGCCGGCGGTGGCGGACGTGTTCCGCTTCTTCGCCGGCGCCGCGCGCTGCCTGCCCGGAATGGCCGCCGGTGAGTATCTTGAAGGGCATACCTCGATGATCCGCCGGGATCCGGTTGGGGTGGTGGCCTCCATCGCGCCGTGGAACTATCCGCTGATGATGGCGGCCTGGAAGCTGGCGCCGGCGCTGGCGGCGGGGAACTGCGTGGTGATTAAACCTTCAGAGATCACGCCGCTAACTGCGCTCAAGCTGGCCGAGCTGGCAAAAGACATCTTCCCGGCCGGCGTCCTCAACGTGCTTTTTGGCCGGGGCAAAACCGTGGGCGATCCGCTGACCGGCCATCATAAGGTGCGGATGGTCTCGCTGACCGGGTCGATAGCCACCGGTGCGCACATCATCGGCCATACGGCTTCCTCGATTAAGCGTACGCATATGGAGCTGGGCGGCAAGGCGCCGGTTATAGTCTTTGACGACGCGGATATTGACGCGGTGGTGGAGGGCGTGCGGACCTTCGGTTTCTATAACGCCGGCCAGGACTGTACCGCCGCCTGCCGCATCTACGCTCAGCAGGGTATTTATGACCAGCTGGTGGAGAAACTGGGTGCCGCCGTTGCCAGCCTGAAAATCGGCCCGCCGGAGGATGGCGCGACGGAGCTGGGGCCGGTCAGCTCGCAGGCGCACCTCGAGCGGGTGAGCGCCGCCGTCGACGCCGCGCGCGCGCTGGCGCATATCAAAGTGGTGACCGGCGGCAGCAGGGCGCCGGGGAAAGGCTACTACTACCAGCCGACGCTGCTGGCCGGGGCGAAGCAGGAGGATGATATTGTCCAGCGCGAGGTGTTTGGCCCGGTGGTCAGCGTCACCGCCTTCAGCGATGAGGAGCAGGCGCTGGCCTGGGCCAACGATTCGCAGTATGGTCTGGCCTCGTCGGTGTGGACCCGGGACGTCGGCAGAGCGCATCGCCTCAGCGCGCGGCTGCAGTACGGCTGCACCTGGGTGAATACCCACTTTATGCTGGTGAGCGAAATGCCGCACGGCGGGCAAAAGCTGTCGGGCTACGGGAAGGATATGTCGATGTATGGCCTGGAGGACTACACCGTCGTGCGCCACGTAATGATCAAGCACTAATGGCAGCACGCCGCCGACGGGGTCCGTTCAGGCCCGTCGGCGGCGGTATGGCTAATCAGTGGCGCGTCAGGCCGTTAATCGAATCAGAATAGCGTTTTAGCTTGATGATCTTATCTTTCATTATCCAGCTCAGCTCGGCAATTTTATCCCTGATTTCGCTGACTTTCGCTTCATCCACGTTGATGAGATTGGCTTTCGCGCCCGGTACGCCCGTCGCCATCGTTCGGTTGGTTTCGCAGCGATAGCCGTATTCATAGAGCGCATCGCTCATTCTTTTTTCGAACTGGTTGAGATTCTCATAGGCGCGGACATAGCCGGCGATTTCCGGGCTTTCGTTCAGCAGCAGAAACCGCGACGCTACCGCCGGGGATTTATCCAGGCTGATGCTGACAGAATCATCGGGAATAAAGGTGGTCAGGGAGGGGGAGCCGGAAACCGGCGGCCTTTGGGTGACATCGAAAAACTCGCCTTCCGCAGTCTGCAGTACCGCGTGATGCGTGGCGACCATGAAACATCCCCGCCACAGATGAATATCCCAGCCGAGGCGCATCTTCCCGCCGACTTTTTTTATCGCAGCCTCTACGTTCCAGTAAGCATTTCCTGCCGGGCCCGGCGCGTCTATCACCGGTACCAGGATAGGCTGAGAGGAGGGGGTGAGCTGTTCTGCAAACTGCAGCAGGCGTGGATCATTCGGCGCAACATGCTCATAGAGATATTGACTATTCGTCATGCAGGACTCCTTGTGGTGGTACGCAAACGGATGGGAAACGGCTGTCTGTCGCGCTTAAGTCGTTAATGGCGCTTTATTTATTAGCCTCTTAGAATGATGGCACAGGATCTGATAAGTGAACAGGAACGCCGGGCGGTTGTGCCGGGTTTTGGTGTCAGGCGCGGCGGCGGCAAACTGCAGGCGTTGGCGCGCGATAATCACCCTGCAATCATGTTAGCTTGCTAATAGTCATCAATGGCAGGAATTGCTAAGACAAAAGGCGGCTGATATGAGAATATTCTTATGCCCCTTCAAGAGCTAAGCCATGATGAGTGCCGGAGATAAGCGCCGGATGGGGCTCGCAAATATCCCCCGCCCCTGCATTAACAGTGCAGGGGCTTTTTTTTGCGCATGCAGCAGACGGCAGCGTTAACGCGGAAATAACAGCAGCGGGCAGCAGGGGCAGGGAAGGGGGCGGTCTACACCATCGATTTCGACAGAGGTTACATCGCTGTAACGCTCTCACGCAGCTAAGCGCGCGAGCTAATACGCACAAAATGGGTAGGGTAAATAAAGTGTTCGCTATTGCCGATACTATTCAGACAGGTAAATCCATTTGCCTAGCGTTTATTCTTCTTGCTCGGCAAGCTTGACTGACGGCGTTCGCGCACGTAAGAAATAAGATTGTAGACTGCGATAACCAGCAATATTAACGCCACAATAAGCACGGCAATCCCGGACATATACCACCTCAAATTTAAAATGAGCAACTGGAAAAGTATTCATAACCAATGATTATGAATGTAAATTCATCCTTGAGATAACGCAAATGGTATTTGTTCTGTTTCAAATGAAGTGCCGGCGGATCAGGACGCCAGGGATCGGCTTAAGGCCGCACCAATCTTGAGGTTGTCGGCATAGTCGCCGCTCCGCCAGCAAAACGAGATTTAAGAAGTATCGCATTTTCCGCTAATAGAACGCTTCGTCATACATTATTGTTAGTTATCTTTAGACGTGAGTTTATGCTGATTTTTTAAGCATAATCTGATACTTCCTGACGGTAGAGGGCGGATCTGTAGCTGCGGAGGATCGTTTTTCTGAAAAAGTACGGTTAATTTATTTTCCTGGCATCCTGACTTTCTATATCCATTCTTTTTGTAATGCTATTTGCCAGGCCATGCCCCGCTCCGGACTCTTTTTTTAAGCGTATCAGCAGTATTGGCTAAATGTATTTCAGATTTATTTCTTAGCAATGACTTTATTAATTAAAGTTAATGTTTAATTAATGTTAATGGTTAGTTCAACTTTGTATCTATTAAATGTTTGCGGCCGTTTGGCGTTTGACTTTGACGGGGCGGCCATGCGAAAATTTGTCATAATTTGTTACTTTGAAGTTGATTTTGTTTTGAAAAACATAGCATTTTTTCTGCTGGTGGCCTGCGCCAGCGCCATTCTCTATGGCAACCTGCCCGCTCAGCGCGTTTTAGGTTGTGAAAAGCAGGGGGCAAGTGAAGCCGTCTGTCTCTCCGCTGAATGGGATAGCGAGAAGGTCAATCCGCTGCCGGTGTATAACCCTGAGAACCTCAAGGCTATGGCCGTGCTGCAGGCTACCTCACAGGTGCAAGCCGCTCATACGGTCGCTATCAAATCGTAAAAAAGCAGCCCTTTAAGGCTGCTTTTTTAGGTTTCTTTGCTGAGGAAAAATCAGTAAAACCAACCAAAACGAACGGATAACAGGCTAATAAGCGCAAATGCTGCGCCGACATTAATCAGAATTACGGTTTTGCTGGAAACATCCATAACGCCACCTTTATGAGTAAGCCTCTACAGGTATAGTACGAGGTCAAAGGATGCGCTATCAGACAAGGATGAATCGGACGTTTTCTGTCGGCTACCCGCAGTATTTTTACTTTGTCATGCATTAATCTCTGATCCGCTTTCCGCTGTTGAAAGAGGCGCGTCGTAAAGGCGTTTTCAGGGAAGGACTAAGAATGACCCTATATCAAAAGATGCTGATTTTTTATGCGGTGATGGGATTTATCTGCGCCGTTATCAGCTGGTTTTTAACCAAAGAGAGCCGTCTGATTCGCCTGCTGGCCGCGCTGCTGATCGGCGCCACCTGGCCGTTTAGCTTCCCGACCGCACTCCTCGTTTCGCTATTCTGAGATGAAGTAAGCGTTGGCATTTGTTAATAATAACTGTATAAAAATACAGTCTTAGTTAACGGAAGCTTATCGATGAACGGTTTCTTCTCCTCTCTGGCCGGCGCCACCGTGCGCTGGCTCGATCTGCCCGGCGGTGGCGACCCGATCGTGTTTATCCACGGTCTGGGGTGCGCCTCCTCGTACGATTATCCTCGAGTGGCTGCCGATCCCGCGCTGAGCGGGCGGCGGGTCGTGCTTATCGATCTCCCAGGCTACGGCTACAGCGATAAACCCCCTGAGTTTGGTTACAGCACCACGGAACAGGCGCGGGTAGTGGTCGAACTCCTTGACCACCTGCAGCTGTCGCGCTGCTATTTGTACGGCCATAGCATGGGCGGCAGTATTGCCATCGAGGCGGCTGAACGCCTGGGTGAACGCTTGCTTGCGCTACTGGTGGCCGAACCCAATCTGTACGCCGGCGGTGGGGTATACAGCCGGGCGATTGCCGCGCAGAGCGAAGCGGAGTTTGTCGCCGCCGGCTATGGCGAGATGCTGGCGGCGGAATCGTCGCCCTGGGCCGGGTGCCTGCAGAACAGCGCCTCCTGGGCCGTCTGGCGAGGGGCCACCAGCCTGGTCTGCGGCGTAACGCCATCATGGTTTACCCTTTTTTGCCAGCTCTCCTGTCCGAAGACGCTTATCTATGGCGAGCTGTCGCTTCCGGCACAGGAAGCCGAGGACGCCGTCGCGCAAGGGATTACGCTGCGGGTTGTGCCCGACGCCGGGCACTCGATGGCCTGGGAAAATCCTGCCGCGCTGGCGGCCGCGATCGCCAGCCGCTGCTGAAGCGATCGACCCCGGCCGGCGGAATGGGTTAAAACGGCAGTTCGCGGGGCTGCATTTGCAGGGTTATCCAGCGCAGTTCGGTAAATTCGGCAACGCCCGCGCGCCCGCCGAAGCGTCCGTAGCCGGAGGATTTACAGCCGCCGAACGGCATCTGGGCCTCATCGTGAACGGTGGGGCCATTAATGTGGCAAATCCCCGTTTGCAAGCGCTGCGCGACGTTCCATGCCCGGGCGCTGTCCCGGCTGTATACCGCCGATGAAAGCCCGTATTCGCTCTCATTTGCGACGGCCAGGGCTTCCTCTTCACCGCTGACGCGGATAATCGCTTTCACCGGCCCAAACGACTCCTCGCTCCAGATGCGCATGTCGCGGGTGACGCCGTCCAGCAGGGTGGCATCCATCTGCACCGACGTGGCTTTGCCGCCGCACAGCAGCCTGGCGCCTTTTGTCAGCGCATCGTCAATCAGCGCATTGCAGCGCGTCACGGTCTTCATATCGACGACCGGCCCGATCAAACCGGCGGGCAGGTTCGCTGCGCGGCGGCTGATAAGCGCGACAAATTCATCGGCAATTGCCCGGTCGACGATAATGCGTTCGGTTGACATACAGATCTGCCCGGCGTTGGCGAAAGCGCCAAATATGGCGCCCGCCGCCGCTTGTTCAGGATCGGCGTCATCGAGCACCAGCAGCGGGGCTTTCCCGCCCAGTTCGAGCACCGCAGGCTTCAGATGCTGACCGCAGGTGCGGGCAACGATCCTGCCTACCGGCGTGGAGCCGGTAAAATTGACCCGCCGCACCGCGGGATGGGCGATCAGCGACTCGACCAACGCCGGCGCATCCTCAGGCGCGCAGGTCAGGTAGTTGATCACGCCGTCGGGGAAGCCGGCAGCGGCGAGGGCCTCAATAATTAATCCCTGAGAGGCGGGCGACAGCTCGGCGCCCTTGAGGATCACCGTATTGCCACAGGCCAGAGGAGTGGCAATTGCCCGCGTCGCCAGAATCAGCGGCGCGTTCCACGGCGCCATTCCGAGGACGACGCCGGCGCCCTGACGCACGGCCATCGCCAGATTCCCCGCCACGTTTGACGGCACTATCTGCCCCTCAATCTGGGTCGTGAGCGCGGCGGCTTCGCGCAGAATATCGGCGGCCAGATGGACGTTAAAGCCGGACCAGTGCGCCGTTGCGCCGGTTTCTGCCGCCATAGCGGCAATAAACCGGGCTTCGCGCAGCAGCATCTGTTCGGCGGCGTTCAGCAGCAGGCGACGGCGTTCGCCTGGGGAGGTATCGCGCCACTGTGGAAATGCCGCGGCCGCGGCCTCAACGCTGCGTCGGGCGTCGGCGAGGCTTGCGGCGGCAGCGGTGGAGGGCGCCTCTGCGCTCAGCGGATGGCTGCGGGTAAAGGTAGCGCCGTCGTCGGCGTCGTGCCACCGGCCGTTGGTGTACAGGCTGCAGGTTAAGCTCATCGGGAAACCTCATCTTTTCGCGTTTTTCCGAGTGTACCGGGCGGGGAGATTTCGCGGGGCAGAGAGGGCGGTTATCGCACGCTATTTTTCAAGCTTTTTAGGCAGTTCACAACTTCAGCCGATTAAACGGTGCAAAAAGGCGGCGGGTGTTGAATAAATCGGCGAAAACGGCGTTTTCAGCATAACCTGATACCAATTGATTATTTGCCGGTTGATTCCTGCTGTGCTGTTATTAGAGGGCATATAACAAATTAATAAGGTTTATAACCATGTCTACAGGGAAAACACGCCTTGCTCTGGCGCTGAGCGCGCTGCTGCTGCCGGCCGCTGCGGCCTCGGCGGCCGGTAACGATACGCTGGTCTACTGCTCCGAAGCCTCGCCGGAATCCTTCAACCCGCAGATTGCCAGCTCCGGCCCCTCGTTTGTGGCCAGCTCGCAGGTGCTCTACAACCGCCTGATTACCTTCGACCCGCAGAAAAACACGCCGGTTCCTTCGCTGGCTACCGACTGGACCGTCTCGCCGGATGGCAAAACCTGGACCTTTACCCTGCGTAAAGGCGTGCAGTTCAACAGCAACAAATACTTTAAGCCAACCCGCGATTTCAACGCTGATGACGTGCTTTTCTCGGTGCTGCGCCAGCAGGATGCAAAACATCCGTACCATAACGTTTCCCAGGGCAGCTACGAGTACTTCCACGACGTCGGGCTGGATAAGCTGATCAAAGAGGTTAAAAAGCTCGACGATTATCACGTCCAGTTCGTACTGGCGGAGCCGAATGCGGCGTTCCTCGCCGACTGGGGGATGGATTTCGCCTCCATTCTCTCCGCGGAGTATGGCGACGCGATGCTGAAAAAGGGCACCCCGGAGTACGTCGATACCTGGCCTATCGGTACCGGCCCGTACGCGCTGCAGCAGTATAAGGTGGATTCCCAGATCCGCTATATTGCCAACCCGCACTATTGGGAAGGCGAGGTGCCGACAAAGCATCTGATCTTCTCGATCACGCCAAACGTTGAGACGCGGCTGGCGAAGCTGCAAACCAACGAGTGCCAGATTATTCCGGCGCCTTCACCGGTACAGTTCCCGGTGATCAAAGGCAATAAGGATCTGGCGCTGCACTCGGTTGAGGCGCTGAACGTTGGCTATCTGGCGTTTAACACCGAGAAAAAACCGTTCGATAATCTGCTGGTGCGTCAGGCGCTGAACTACGCGACGGACAAGCAGGCGATCGTTAAAGCGGTGTTCCTCGATTCCGGCACCGTGGCGAAATCGCCGCTGCCGGCCAATATGCTCGGCTATAAGAAAGATCTCCCGGACTACGACTACGATCCGCAGAAGGCTAAAGCGCTGCTCAAGCAGGCAGGGCTGGAAAATGGCGCAGAGGTCACCCTGTGGTCGATGCCGGTTCAGCGGCCGTATAACCCGAACTCCCGCCGCATCGCGGAGATGATTCAGAGCGACTGGAGCAAAGTTGGCGTCAAGGCCAAAATCGTCAGCTATGAGTGGGGCGAATATCTCGCCGGGATGCGCAAAGGCGAACACGACAGCGCCCTGTTCGGCTGGATGTCGGATAACGGCGATCCGGACAACTTTGCCGGGACGCTTTTGAGCTGCGATAACATCAAAACCGGCTCTAACGTCGCCCGCTGGTGCGACAAGTCCTACGACGCGCTGGTGAAGAAAGCGCTGCTGGTCAGCGATCCGCAGGCGCGAGCCAAGCTGTACGGCCAGGCGCAGGAGATTTTTTATCAGCAGGCGCCGTGGATCACCCTGGCAACCGGCAAAACCTTCTACGCCACGCGCAGCAACGTCAGCGGCTATAGCGTAAGCCTGATGGGCAGCGATTTTTCGAAGGTAAAACTGAATTAAGCCACAAGGAGAGCAGGATGGCACATCTGGATGAGGTTATCGCCCGCGTAGACGCGGCGATTGCCGAAGGGGTGATTACCCATATGAATGAGCTGCTGATCGAACTGAGCGATGACGCTGAACTCGATCGCGACGATCGCTATACCCAGCAGCAGCGTCTACGCACCACCATTGCGCATCACGGACGCCAGCACCAGGAAGAGCAGGAAGGGCGGCGTGAGCAGTTGACCAAAGGTGGCTCGATCCTCTGATATCCGCGTCAGAACTGGCGTCTGGCGACCAGCCAGGCGCCTATCACCAGCATGACCGCTCCGCAAAACGGCCCCACCAGCGCGCGAAACGGCACGCCGTGGGCGCGCACTAAATCGATGATCAGGCCGCCGACCAGCTGGCTGGCGATGAGCACCGCAATGGTGGTCGCCGCGCCGACGTTCTGATACCCGCTGATGCTGGCAAAGACAAAAAACGACCCCAGCAGGCCCGGAATCAGCGTCCACCACTTCACGCTAACCGCCAGCTCATGAACGCCCGCCGCGCCGTGACGCAGGAGCAAAATGGTGACGAAAATAACAATCCCGACCAGCGAATTAAGCAGCATCGCAATCAGGATTGTCGAAGCGGACTGGGTAATGCGCACCATCAGCGTATTCTGTACCACCAGCCCGATCCCGGCGGCGATAAGGCAGGCCAGCGTCAGCGACTGATTCATGCCTCGGGATCCGGATCGCGGCGATCGTCGAGCTGGAGCTGCATAAAGGTCAGGTCCAGCCAGCGGCCGAATTTGGTGCCGACCTGCGGCATCTGGCCGGTGGTCACAAAACCGAGGGTTTCATGGAGATGCAGCGACGCGTGGTTCTGCGCCTCAATGCCGGCGACCATCACGTGTTTCTTCAGGCGACGGGCCTCATTAATCAGCGCCACAAGCAGGGTGCGGCCAAGCCCTTTTCCCTGGTAATCGGGGTGCACGTAGACCGAATGCTCGACGGTATGGCGAAAGCCGTCGAAGGTGCGCCAGTCGCCAAACGATGCGTAGCCAGTCACCACGCCGTCCTCTTCGCTTACCAGCACCGGGAAACCGGCCAGCTGGCGGGCTTCAAACCAGGCAATACGGTTATCGGTGTCGACGGTTTTATCATTCCAGATAGCGGCGGTGTGCAGCACCGCATGGTTGTAGATCCCGGCAATCGCCGCACAATCCTCTTTACAGGCATAGCGGATGGTCATAGCAAACCTCAAGTTTCGTACACTATAGTAGTACGACATTATTACAATAATGTACGCAACGCTGTCATCTGTTTTAGGCAAAATTTTTTACTAAGGTACGCCAGCCGGTGCGGCGTCAGGCGGAGTTATGGGAGCCAGCACCGTAGAACAGCTTCACTTTCACCACCTTGTTACGCCGCATTTCATACACTATAGTACTACGCTATGAATACTATCGAAGACAACATTAATCAGCGCATTAGCGCCCGCATTCGCATCGAACGGGAGTCCCGAGGCTGGTCCCTGAGCGAGCTGGCGGAACGGGCCGGCGCGTCGCGGGCGATGATCCACAAAATCGAACGCGGTGAGAGTAGCCCGACGGCGTCGATGCTCGGGCGTCTCTCCGGCGCCTTTGGCATCAGCATGTCGACGCTGATCGCCCGGGCGGAGATGCAGGAAGGCAAGCTGCTGCGCTTTGCCAACCAGCCGGTGTGGCGCGATCCGCAGAGCCACTATCTGCGCCGTCACGTCTCGCCGCGCAGCGATCTGCCTATCGATCTGGTGCAGGTGGAGCTTCCCGCCGGCAGCGATGTCCCGATGCCCGCGGCCTCCTATGCCCTGGCGCGCCAGCTGATCTGGCTGCAGCAGGGCGAGCTGGTGTTTGTCGAAGGCACCACGCGCCATGAAATGCAGGCGGGAGATTGCCTGGAGCTGGGGCCACCGAACGACTGCCGTTTTATCAATGAATCCGCCACTTCCTGCATCTATCTGGTCGTGAGGCTGAATCAATCTGCCTCATAATGCCAATGCAGGCGGGGATAATTGCGGCTAGCCTCAGTACAGGTCTTTAAAAGAGGAGTTTGCTATGGCTTTTAATTCGCAACGTCACCGTCGCTGGGTGCTGGCTTCTCGTCCACACGGCGAGCCGACCGGGGAAAATTTCCGTCTGGAAGAGGGCGATGTGCCCTCGCCGGGCCCGGGACAGGTGCTGCTTCGCACCGTGTTTCTCTCTTTAGATCCCTACATGCGCGGCCGCATGAGCGATGCGCCGTCCTACTCGCCGCCGGTCGCCATCGGCGCGGTGATGGTGGGCGGTACGGTGAGCCGGGTTGTCGCGTCAAATCATGCTGACTTTACCCCCGGGGAGTGGGTGCTGGGCTACGGCGGTTGGCAGGATTATGAGCTGTCCGACGGCAGCGGGCTGGTGAAGCTGGGCGCGCAGCCGGAGCATCCGTCCTGGGCGCTCGGCCTGCTGGGCATGCCCGGTTTTACCGCCTATATGGGGCTGCTGGATATTGGACAGCCGAAGGCCGGCGAGACGCTGGTGGTCGCCGCCGCCACCGGGCCGGTGGGCGCAACGGTAGGGCAGATTGCTAAGCTTAAAGGCTGCCGCACCGTCGGGATTGCCGGCGGCAGCGAGAAGTGTCGCTACGCTGTTGAGACGCTGGGCTTTGACGTCTGTCTCGACCATCGGGCACCTGATTTTGCCGAACAGCTGGCGCAGGCATGCCCGCAGGGCATTGACGTTTATTATGAAAACGTCGGCGGCAAGGTGTTCGATGCGGTGCTGCCGCTGCTCAATACCTCGGCGCGGGTGCCGGTGTGCGGCCTGGTCAGCGGCTACAACGCGACCGCGCTGCCCGACGGGCCGGACCGTCTGCCGCTGCTGATGGGCACGCTGCTGAAAAAGCGGATTCGGATGCAGGGCTTTATTATCGGCCAGGATTACGGCCACCGTATCGCCGAGTTCCAGCAGGAGATGGGGCGCTGGGTGCAGGAAGGTAAAATTAAGTACCGCGAGCAGCAAATCGACGGGCTGGAGAGCGCCCCGCGTGCGCTGATCGGCCTGCTGAAGGGCGAGAACTTCGGTAAGGTCGTGGTCCGGGTTTCGCCGAACGAGTAACGCTTATGCCCCGGCGCCGCCGAGCGCCGGGGCGAGGATCTGCAAGGCGCATCCCTTCGTTAACTCCCTGCTTTACTACTCTTCCCCAATCATGAATTCGTAGCTTAAGCGACGCATCTTGTGGCGCGATGCTGGTCTGTTCAGATGAGCGCTAATGCGCAATATTGAATTTTTAATGGATATTTTTATTGCTGCAGAAGGCTTTATCAGAGATGTACTTAATGATAAAAGTGTCGTACGAAAAAGCTTATCAGGTGGCGCAGTGGAGTACCGGTTACCAAATTAAAGAGACAGGGCGTGCACAGTATATGGAAGGTTTAATAAACGATGGTCGCTGCAATTATAATGCTAATAAGGGATTTAAAGCAGGGTACATTGTTGGTGCTTACAAAAAATGTGAAACAGTATGGCCCAATGGAGTTAAAAAATGACTAGTACAGGATGGAAACCTGGTTTTGGTATTGTATATACATGGTTTGGCATGGACAAAAATGGGGGAGTTGGTGTTTTTGTTAATGATTGTTGGGGGGAGCTACCTTCTGTTCTTTTAAAACAAGACTCCGTCGAACATATACTTGATTCTATATCTGAATATATACATGAAGAATCAGAGGTTTTTACCATCATTCCACCTGATAAAAATGGTGATATTAGAGATCCTTTTAATGGTGCGACTGGCATACGTGCAGATATTCTTGAAAAAGCGATGAATTTTAATGGGGTGACATTGAAATGAAAAATATAAATGAATTAACTCTTTTTTCGCTTGATGAGCAAGAAATAACATTTGAGGGTTACATTGTTTATCTGGATGATGGTGACCTTTATATTATTGGATTGGATTATGGTGATGATTATACTACTACGAGTCCTTCCATTGCTGTTAAAAATAAAAACCTGTCTGATAATCTGGAAGCTAATGTCAGCTTGTATGGCGGGGGAAAGACGCGATTATTTCATCATGTAAAGTTGAAAGGTGTATTAGAAAAAGATAATCTAACAGGTGAAGTAAGTATCCTTGTAAAAGAGTTGAGTGTGGAAGATAACGGGCAATGGATATCAATTGATGTAGATAAATATTATGAGCCGAGGAACGGAAAAGGTTCTAATTGGCATGATCTGTTTAATAACTAATATTAACTTTATCCGCTGTTGAAAGATGTATTAAAAAAGAATGATACATGTCTGAGGGGATAGGTAAAATGCATCATTTAACAGAAAGGCAATACTAGGGACACTGTGGCAAAAGGAGGTGATAAACTTATCATCTCCTTTTGCTGACGGAGCAGCACATGAACCCATTCAAAGGCTGGCATTTTCAGCGTGACATTATCCTGTGGGCCGTACGCTGGTACAGGGGGTTGAGGGGCAATGGAACGAAAACGCACGAGAATGACATAATTAATCGTTTGTATTGAAATTTATCGGTATTGCCTGGTGGGTTCATCCACGGCAGTTCGCCATTCCTGAGCCGTGATTTCTCTGAACGCCTGCGAACCCACAGACGCACTTGAAATCACCATGGCCGAAGCCAGCGCCTTAAGGCGTTTCAGACCCTTAACCAGTGCAGCCTGGGAACCGCCATCTGAGCTGTTTATACGTGACTCCCAGACCCCATTTTTCATATAGGTGGTATCGCCCGTGAAAAGGTGATTTTTTCCAGACGGGGATTTGGCGTAAAAACAAACACTGCTGTCTGTATGTCCAGGTGTTGGAATAATTTCAATATTTTCTTGTACCCATTCTCTTTTCTCAAAAAAATATTGACAGCTGAACGCTGGTAAACAGCTGCGGCTTCAGCAGCCAGGCGATGATACAGGGATCGCCAACAAACTCCGATGCTCCACTGAATGAGCAGGAGCGACAGTTGCAGCGTCTGCAGAAAATGTGCTGCGATATAATTTTCTGATGCATGATGAGCCCGACAGAATGGAGAAAAAACTGGCTGGCTGTAAAAGAAGCAGCTGTTGTGAAATAAATGGCACAGTTGTCTGCTCAAAATGAGCAAAAATTTGAAAGCTGCAGGGTTACCGACAACGGAGACTGTATTAATGAAATGCTGGCCTGAATATCTGGAGCTACTGGCTACAGAGAGCTGGGGATTCAGATTGGGTTTGATATTACCGGACAGTAACGGCAGATGGGGGAAAATGTATTTGACAGATTTGATACCTGTGGATGGACCGCTGGCACAGGCTGTGGATTAAAATTATGGGGAAAAGAGGCTCTGGCTGATGCCGCAATGTGGGCCACAGGATGGGGGCAGCTAAGTATGTTGTCCCTGCTATTGGAAAATATCTTACTGAAGTCGGTATCCTTTCACAGAAAGGTGTTCCAGCGTATATAAGAAGTACACAAGTTGGTTTAGGAAAACGAGAGAAGTCGATGTCTATAAGAATCAGATGCGAAATAATACATTTCCACTTGTCCCAGAAAAGGGGGTAATAGCGGCTATATAGATAAAAAAGAGGTATACTATGTATCTGATGGAAATCATCGCATGGTTGCTGCTGTTGAATACTATAATGAAACCGGTAATTCAGAGTATATAAAACAATTGATTAAAAATGGAACGTGGACGTATAATGCGAATTATGTGGGTGCTTCTGAATCACGTCCAATGATAAAATAAACAATTCCCTTGAGGTATCCCTCAAGGGAAACTACACAAGGGATCATGTTATGGGAAAAAAAGATATATACTTAGGCATCCTTCAGGGGAGTTTGTTGCAAATAAGAAGTGTGTCCACTCATGGCGCTTTTTTTAAAGCAATGGATAGGTCTGTATATTATGAATCTCAGCTTATACATGAATTTTATTTGCTGTTGAAGTATGATGATTTTAATGATTTGGATATTTGTTTTTTAAATAAAAATGCTCGCTGGTACTATGAGGACTGTAGTGAAAAGAAAAGTTTCTTATACGAGCATCAATTGAAGAGAATTTCAACTTTATTCTCTTTAGTTCCTGAAAGCATGAGGGAAAAGCTGGAATGGCTCGGGCCAGTGATAAAGTAGAGTAAATTCTTCGCCCCCATTTCATGGGGGGGTTGACATTAGTGTAAATAAATGTGTGGTGATACTTCTCAAGTGGCCGGAAAATAGCGGTCATTACACATAACTGATATCGATATGTATAAAAAACAACCTCAGAGTGGTTATGCGACGGGGTAGTGTGCTCACAGAGTATATTTTTTCCTAAAAATGCCCTGGTGGCATAGTCTGGATGCACGAGAACGGCTATGAAGACCGGACCTGATATACCGTCAGTCGTAACGGGTCTTCGGAGCCGTTATTCTTGAATATAGGCCGCATAAACGCTGTTTATAGGTCACGATACTGAAATTAACGCTCTGATAGAGGTATCAAAGTCAGGGTCATTGACGAACGACAGACAGGACCTGCGCCTGACAAACTCATCGCCTGATACTCTGCAAACTGCCGACGCTTCCGGTCGGCTCGTCTTTATCCAGAAGGCAGTATCGCAATTCTTAACGTCTTGCAGCACCTTGATTCAGCCATAAAACGCCAGCCGCTCGGCTAGCAGGTCGACAAAACCCTCCCGGTCGACATCCAGCAACACCGTGGTATTCGGCTGCTTGCCGGTGAGGAAGTAATAATCGACCACCGTCATGCCCTGGGTGTATTTCCCCTGGGTTTCCACGCCGACCCAGCGCTCAGCGCAGGTGAACAGCTCCGGCTTCAGCAGCCAGGCGATGGTGCAGGGATCGTGCAGCGGGGCGCCGGTGAATCCCCATTTAGCATCCTTGTGATACGCCATAAAGAAGTCGAGCAGCTCGGCAACGATGGTGGCTACCGGGTTGCCGACCTGGCGGAAACGTTCGATATCCATATCATGAATCTGCGCCTTATGGGTGACGTCCAGCCCGGCCATCACCACCGGAATACCCGACTGGAAGACGATCTCCGCCGCTTCCGGGTCGACGTAGATATTAAACTCGGCGGCGGGCTGCCAGTTGCCGAGCACCATCGCGCCGCCCATCATCACGATGCGCGCGATCTTGTTGTGCAGTTCCGGGTGGCCGTTCAGCAGCAGGGCGACGTTGGTTTGCGGGCCGGTGGCGACAATCGTCACCGGCTGCGGGCTTTCGCGCAGCGTTTTCGCCATCAGCTCGACGGCGGTACAGTTCTGCGGGGCAAAATCAGGCTCCGGCAGCGCCGGGCCGTCGAGCCCGCTTTCGCCGTGAACGTTGTCAGCGATGATCAGCTCCCGCATCAGCGGCTTACGCGCGCCGCCGGCCACCGGAATATCCTGGCGTTGCAGCAGCGTCAGCATGCGCAGCACGTTACGCAGGGTTTTCTCCGGCGTCTGGTTGCCGGCGGAGGAGGCGATGGCTTTGACGTCAAGTTCAGGTGAGGCGAGGGCGAGAACGATAGCGATGGCGTCATCATGACCCGGGTCGCAATCAAGGATGATTGGCAGTGCCATAGTAGCTCCTTTTATGGGCGATATCTGGTAGTGTCAGACCTGACTATGTTCTCGGAGAACTGAGTTCAGTAGAGGTGAAAAATTATAATATCTCCACGAATCTTAATGGGTTGATTAACAAAGTCTCGGAACAGGCTATCGCACGCCAGGTGCACTTACCCCTGGGAATGGTGCAGGAGGTTGTTATAGATGTCAGAGGGCAGATATTGACAGATGAAATTCGACGTAAAATTCTCAAAGACATCAACAGTAAATCAAACGGAATAATTAAAGCCTCAAGTATAAGGTTTATAGAGAAATGAATAGAATTGGTCTTTTAGGTGCAGCAACGATATATGGGCTGGGTTCCCCAGATGATGTTGAGCTTTTTTTTTCAACAGTCTCTGAAAGTCTTGAGCAGGGGCTTTGGGGGGCTAACTATCCTGTGGTTATGTTAAAGCTATATAAAAAAGCTCTGAATTTTGATGAGATAAAAACAGCAAAGCTAGAAATGGATGAGATACAATCAAGACTTTCCAGACTTCCCATGGATAATGCGTTTTATTCCATGTTTGGCGTTGATAAGGATAAAACGGCCTGGGAAACCCAATCTACTGATTTGGCATCTTTTTTTGGTGGGTTTTTCAAAGGATTCAATACTGCCTATGAAATGACTCTTTTTCTTTATGATGATTTTGGCGAATTTGTTCCCATGCTATTGGGGCGAGCTGAGATACCCTATGCAATTGAAGACAGTAAGAGACCCGTTGAGGAATTTGACCGGCTGACGGATGAAGATCTTCCTTTCTGGAAGAGGTGATTACTCAGTGTAACCTTTTCCCGCAGTCTGCTGCGGGGAAAGGTTGTTTTGGAATCCAGAGACCGGCCTTAACCTTGAATTTAATATTTTCAGCCGCTTACGAGTTGTATTGTCAGTCCATTCCTCCGAGTTTTAAATTCAGCCATAAAACGCCAGCCGCTCGGCTAGCAGGTCGACAAAACCCTCCCGGTCGACATCCAGCAACACCGTGGTATTCGGCTGCTTGCCGGTGAGGAAGTAATAATCGACCACCGTCATGCCCTGGGTGTATTTCCCCTGGGTTTCCACACCTACCCAGCGCTCAGCGCAGGTGAACAGCTCCGGCTTCAGCAGCCAGGCGATGGTGCAGGGGTCGTGCAGCGGGGCGCCGGTGAATCCCCATTTAGCATCCTTGTGATACTCCATAAAGAAGTCGAGCAGCTCGGCAACGATGGTGGCCACCGGGTTGCCGACCTGGCGGAAACGTTCGATATCCATATCATGAATCTGCGCCCGATGCGTGACGTCCAGCCCGGCCATCACCACCGGAATACCCGACTGGAAGACGATCTCCGCCGCTTCCGGGTCGACGTAGATATTAAACTCGGCGGCGGGCTGCCAGTTGCCGAGCACCATTGCGCCGCCCATCATCACGATGCGCGCGATCTTGTCGTGCAGTTCCGGGTGGCTATTCAGCAGCAGGGCGACGTTGGTTTGCGGGCCGGTGGCGACAATCGTCACCGGCTGCGGGCTTTCACGCAGCGTTTTCGCCATCAGCTCGACGGCGGTACAGTTCTGCGGGGCAAAATCAGGCTCCGGCAGCGCCGGGCCGTCGAGCCCGCTTTCGCCGTGAACGTTGTCAGCGATGATCAGCTCCCGCATCAGCGGCTTACGCGCGCCGCCGGCCACCGGAATATCCTGGCGTTGCAGCAGCGTCAGCATGCGCAGCACGTTACGCAGGGTTTTCTCTGGCGTCTGGTTGCCGGCGGAGGAGGTAATGGCTTTGACGTCCAGTTCGGGTGAGGCGAGGGCGAGAACGATAGCGATGGCGTCATCATGACCCGGGTCGCAATCAAGGATGATTGGCAGTGCCATAGCGGCTCCTTTTTATGGGCGATATTTGTGATAAGGGTAACGCCAGGGAGCACAACAGACGAGAGAGGATAAAACAAAGCGTGATGAACGCCGCATTATGAAGGCAGGAGGGAAGAATATTTTCCCGACTGCGGGCTGGCGGGCGCTGGCTTCTCGCCCGTTCCGCGCTTGCCGGGGCGACGCAGGACAATGAGGCCGTGGCCGTAATGGGGACATTAACGCCGCCGCCCGGCGTTATCCCGGGCGGCGGCTGCGGCGTGTTACTCAAATCGCCAGGCGAGGTTGAGGCCAACGCCGTAGTTACGTCCCGGCGCCGGTTCGTAGTAGCGGCCGTTGGACTCGTTAACGATCACCGACCCGACGTAGCTGCGATCAAACAGGTTATCGATACGGCCGAAAACGTCCATATCCATGTTGCCGTAGCTCCACTTATAGCCGCTGGTGAGCCCAACGACGGTCCATGACGGCGCCTTTGCGGTGTTCTCATCGTTAGCCATGATATTGCTCATATAGCGAATATCGCTGCCCGCGTACCAGCCGCGATCCGGCTGATAGCCAAACGAGGCGTAGCCCATGTTGCGGGCGATCCCCGGGATGCGGTTGCCGTTGCAGCTGGCGTCATCGCAGACGTTGGTCCGGTAGGTGGCGTCCAGCCAGGTCCAGGCGGCCTTCAGGCGCCAGTTCTCAGCGAACTGCTGATCCAGCCCCAGCTCCATCCCCTGACGGCGGGTTTTGCCGGCGTTTTTATAGCTGGTGCGTCCGCCGCTGCTGGCGTCAACCACAATCTCGTTATCGGTATTGGTCTGGAACAGGGCGGCGGTGAACAGGCCGTTGCCGATCCGCGTTTTGCTGCCGATTTCAAACGTCTCGTTGGTGGCGGGCTGCAGGCCAAAGTTCAGGCCGCCCTGGTTGCCGGAGCGGTAGGAGAGCTCGTTGATGGTCGGCGTTTCAAAACCACGGCCCGCGGAAGCGTAGACGTTCCACGCATCGGTCAGCGCATACTTCAGTGAACCCGCCGGCAGCCATTTGTGGTAGCTGGCGTCGCCGCTATCGTCCCCGTTGCCCGGGGTAATGTAGTAATCGTTTGAATCGAACCACACCGAGCTGTAGCGCACCCCGGCATCGAGGGTGAGCTTCTCCGTCAGCTGCCACTGGGTCTGCAGGTAAGGGTCGATATTCCACATCAGGTTGCGTTCGTTGCGGCGCAGGTTGCCCTCTTCGCCGTACTGCGGCGCGCCGTTGGCCATCACGAAGTTTTCAAACCCTTTGCGGCGCTCGCTCATGGTTTCGTAATCAAGCCCGGTGGTGAAGGTCACCGGCACCAGCAGCTCGCCGCGGTGGGTCCAGCGGGTATCGATACCCTGATAGTGACGGGTGAGGTCAATCACGCCCCCCGCGTGGCTCGGGTTAAGCTGCGGCGCGCGCGGAATCGACTGATACTGCGTGGTTTCACGCTCGCCGGCGTACATCATCACGCTCAGGTCGTCGCGCTCGCTCAGCTGGCGCTCGTAGCGTAAACCGGCCTGGGTCTGTTTGGTCGATTTGCGGGTGTTGTACTGATCGCCGCGCGGCGACTGGCGGGGGTTATTCTGCCACTCGTCGTAGCTCAGGCCGCCGGCATCGTTGGCTTTGATATCCACGCTGTTGAACAGCAGCGTCAGCTTGCTGACGTCGTTGATGCGCACGCCAAGCTTCGCGTTGGCGAGGTTTTTCCGCGCCCCGCTGTGATCGCGGTAGCCGTGAGTGGTGAAGCGGTTGGTCGACACGGTGTAATCGACGTCCCCGGCGTGGGTACCGTCGCCGACGGCGCCAGTGGCCTTCATGCCGTAGTGCCAGGTACCGAAGCTGCCGTAATAGCTGCTGGCTTCGATGGTCGGCGGCTGGCTGCCGCTCTGGCTGGTGACGTTAATCACCCCGCCGGAGGAGTTGCCGTACAGCGCGGAGAAGGGCCCGCGCAGAACCTCCAGCGACTCTACGCTGCCGATATCGATATTGGAGGTTTGCCCCTGGCCGTCGGGCATGGTGGCCGGAATGCCGTCAACGTAGATCCGCAGCCCGCGCACGCCGTAGGTGGAGCGAGAGCCGAAGCCGCGAATCGAGAGCTGCAGGTCCTGAGCGTAGTTCTGTCGGTTTTGTACCTGCAGGCCGGGTACCGCACCCAGCGACTCGGAAAGGTTGACCCGCGGCGCGGCCTGGCGCATTTCGTCGCCGTTGACCACGCTGACGGCGGCGGGAGTATCGAGTTCGGAGACCGTCGTTGGGGCAGCGGTAACGACCATTGTCTGCTCGCCTTCAGGGCTGGACTGAGCCATAGCGACCAGCGGCAAAAGGAGGGCGGGAAGCGCAACCGTGCGCACGGAAAGGATTTTCATGGAAACACTCGCAAAACGAACCAAACGGAACATATCTCCATATGTTAACTCTTTTGTAATTTTTTGAAAATTATTAACGGAAGTTTAGTTAAATAATGGCAACTATTGGCTATTTTTTTCGCCCGCGAGCGCAATTAACGCTCCACTTTGCGTTAAATAATGATTACTATTCGCATTTATAAAATAGCGTAAAGCCATGACTTTACGCCACGGAAGCACTGTCGAGCAGGCACATATTTGTTTTATCAAAGGGAGTCGTCATGTCATTACGTCATCTGTCCACGCCGCGTCTGCGCCGTTCACTGTTGTTAACTTCACTGCTGCTGGCGGGGAGCTTCAGCGCTCACGCGGCAGAAGAAATGCTGCGCAAGGCGGTTGGAAAGGGCGCATACGAGATGGCTTATAGCCAGCAGGAAAATGCGCTATGGGTCGCGACTTCGCAAAGTCGTTCGCTGGATAAAGGCGGGATCGTCTATCGCCTCGACCCGACGACGCTGGAGGTGACTCAGGTTATCCATAACGACCTGAAGCCGTTCGGCGCGACGATCAATAACGCCACCCAGACGCTGTGGTTTGGCAACACCACCGACAGCACCGTCACCGCGATTGACGCCAAAACCGGCGCGGTAAAAGGCCGTCTGGTGCTTGACGACCGCAAGCGCAGCGAAACCGTGCGTCCGCTGGCGCCGCGCGAGCTGGCGGTGAATGAGAAGACCAACACCGTTTATATTACCGGACTGGGTAAAGAGAGCGTTATCTGGGTGGTTGATGGCGACAAGCTGACCCTGAAAGATACCATTGCCAATACCGGCGCGATGGCGACCGGGCTGGCGGTTGATGCTGACGCGAAGCGCATTTACACCACCAACGCCGACGGTGAGCTGCTGACTATCGACAGCGACAGCAACAAAATTCTGAGCCGTAAAAAGCTGCAGGATGACGGTAAGGAGCACTTCTATCTGAACCTGAGCCTCGATACCGCAGGCCATCGCGCCTTCATCACCGACAGCAAACAGCCGGAAGTGCTGGTGGTCGATCTGCGCGACGGCAAAGTGCTGCAGAAAATCGCCGCCCCGGAATCGCTGGCAGTGCTGTTCAACCCGACCCGCAATGAAGCCTACGTGACCCACCGTAAGGCCGGCGAAGTCAGCGTGATCGACGGTAAAACCTACAAGGTCGTCAAAACCATTAAAACGCCAACCTATCCTAACAGCCTCGCGCTCTCCGCCGACGGTAAAACGCTGTACGTCAGCGTGAAGCAGGAATCAACCCGTCAGAAAGAAGCCACTCAGCCGGATGATGTTATCCGCATCGCGCTGTAAAGATTTACAGGAGGGGGTGACCCCTCCTGCTCGCCTGAATCACCCTCTGTTACAAACACCTGTTAGCCGTATTAACCTAATGGCTTTACAATCAGCGCTTTCCCGCCTGCTGCGGGAGATGGGTAATCATTCTGGAGACGATATGAATAAGCCATTTATGGTTCTGTGCGCCGGCGCGATGCTGGCTTTACTGGCGGGCTGTACTTCAAACTATGTGATGACAACGAAAAGTGGGCAGACCATCGTGACCCACGGCAAGCCACAGCTGGATAAAGATACCGGCATGACCAGCTACACCGACGAATCGGGCAACCAGCGTCAAATTAACAGCAGCGACGTTTCGCAGCTGGTTAAAGATAACTAAGTCTGGATCGTCGTTGAAAAATGCGGTTTGACCGGCTTCGGCCAAACCGCAGTAGCGCTATTTTTGCGCCGTCTGAGCACCCGGCGCGGTGCGATGAATCGCCTCAACGCGACGGCGAACGCCAAACCAGCCGGCGACCAGCAGCACCGCAATCAGCGGAATTGAACCAATGGTGTAGGTGCCGTTCGGATAATCGAAGGCCATCAGCACCAGCACGCTGAGCAGGAACAGCAGGGTCAGCCAGGAGGTAAACGGCGCGCCCGGCATTTTGAAGCTTACTTCCGCCGCTCTTCCTTCATTAATCGCTTTACGCAGCCGCATCTGGCAAACCACGATAAAGCCCCACGACGCAATAATCCCCAGCGAAGCCACGTTGAGCACGATCTCAAAGACCTGCGACGGCACCAGATAGTTGAGGAATACGCCGATGACGTAGACCGCCAGCGTCGCCAGAATCCCGGCGTAAGGCACCTGATGGCGGCTCATCTTCGACATAAACTGCGGTGCGGAACCGCCCATCGACATCGAACGCAGAATGCGCCCGGTGCAGTACAGGCCCGAGTTGAGGCTGGAGAGCGCCGCGGTTAAGACCACGATATTCATCACGCTGCCAATGTACGGCACGCCGAGCTTCGAGAAGAAGGTGACGAACGGGCTTTGCCCCGCCTGATAGGCGTTCCACGGCAGCAGCAGCACCAGCAGCACCACGGAGCCGACGTAGAACAGGCCGATACGCCAGATCACGCTGTTGATCGCGCGCGGCACCATGGTCTGCGGCTCTTTGCACTCCCCGGCGGCGGTGCCGACCAGTTCGATGGAGGCAAAGGCGAACACCACCCCCTGCACCAGCACCAGCGCCGGCATCAGGCCGTGCGGGAACAGGCCGCCGTTATCGGTAATCAGGTGGAAGCCGGTGGTGTTGCCGTCCAGCGGTTTTCCGCTGCCGAGAAAAATGGTGCCGACCACGAGGAATGCCACAATCGCCAGCACTTTGATCAGCGCAAACCAGAACTCCATTTCGGCAAACCACTTCACGCCGATCATATTCATGGTGCCGACGATCGCCAGCGCGCCGAGGGCGAACACCCACTGCGGAACGTCGCCGAAGGCGCCCCAGTAGTGCATATACAGCGCTACGGCGGTGATGTCGACAATGCCGGTCATCGCCCAGTTGATAAAGTACATCCAGCCGGCAACGTAGGCCGCTTTTTCACCGAGGAATTCGCGGGCGTAGGAGACGAAGCTGCCGCTGGAGGGCCGGTGCAGCACCAGTTCGCCCAGCGCGCGGAGGATAAAGAAGGAGAACAGGCCGCAGACCAGATACACCAGGGCCAGCGCGGGCCCCGCCATCTGCAGGCGCGCGCCGGCGCCGAGGAACAGACCGGTACCGATTGCGCCGCCAATGGCGATCATCTGCACCTGACGGTTGCCCATTGCCTTGTGGTAACCCGACTCCTGCGAGTTGAGCCAGTGACGTTTTGCGGCCTGATGCTCGGCCGCGGCGTTGTGTTTTGTATTCATTGATGTACCCATTTTCCTGTCAATGTCCATGAGTGGTTCCTCGCACCGCCGAGTGGCAGCACGTTATGCTGGCTTTCTCATCATTCTGACGTAGGAGATAAGCAGAGCATGGCGCAGCATCCTACACGCAACGTGATAGTGACGCACGTAAAACATGTTTGCACCGCACTTGCTTATATATCAATGGGTTCAACGCCGCAGCGCGTCCACGAGCAGAGAAAAGGCGGCGGTGTGCTGGCGGCGGCTGGGGTAATAAAGATGGTAGCCGGTGAAGGAGGGGGTCCACGCCTCAAGAAGCCTTATCAGCCGTCCGTCGGTGAGAGCCTCGGAGACGGAATCCTCCGGGACATAGGCCAGCCCGAGGTCGGATTCGGCGGCATCTATACGCTGAGGAAGGCTGTTTAGCGTGATTTGTCCGTCAACGCGTACCCGCACTTCGCGCCCCTCCTGCTCAAACTCCCAGGCATAAATGCCGCCGAGGGTCGGTAAACGCATATTAATGCAGCGGTGCCGTTCGAGCTCATAGGGGGTTTGCGGCGTGCCGAAGCGCGCGAGGTAGTCCGCAGAGCCGACGACGGCCATGCGCATATCGGGGGCGATCCGCACCGCAATCATATCCTTCGCCACCTGCTCGCCGAGGCGGATCCCGGCGTCAAAGCGTCCATCGACGATATCGGTCAGGCCGTTATCAACGGTAATTTCGATATTAATGTCGGGATACTGCAGCATAAAGGGTTTCAACGTCGGCCAGAGCACGGCGCTGACCGCGTGCTCGCCGGCGGTCAGGCGGATATTGCCGGCCGGATGCTCGCGGGTGTCGCGCAGCGCGCTGAGCTCCTGCTCAATTTCCTGCAGATGCGGGCCGAGGCGCTGAAGCAGCCTCTCTCCCGCCGCGGTAGGCGCGACGCTGCGGGTGGTGCGGGTCAGCAGGCGCACGTCGAGCCGGGCCTCCAGATTACGCATGGCGTGGCTCAACGCCGACTGAGAAACGCCAAGCTGGGCGGCAGCGCGGGTAAAGCTGCGCTCGCGGGCCACCACCATAAACGACAGCAGGTCGTTAATATTGTCTTTAAGCATCGTTTTTCCGGATTAATGAATTTAGCTCATGGTTCCTTTCTGATTTCGCAGTCTAATCGCGGCCCCGCGCTTGCGCTATCTTTAGTGCAACACATAAGAGGAGAGCATCATGAATATTAGCCACAGCGGCTCACAGCCATCACGAAAAGGTCCCGCAGACTGGTTTACCGGCGACGTGCGTATCGATGCGCCTTTTCAGGCCACCGAGCCGGCGAAAGTGGGCGGCGCGACGGTCACCTTCGAACCCGGCGCGCGCACCGCCTGGCATACGCATCCGCTGGGCCAGACGCTGATTGTGGTCCAGGGACGCGGCTGGCTGCAGGAGTGGGGCAAAGAGCCGCAGGCGCTGAATCCGGGCGATATCGCGTGGATCCCACCGGGCGTGAAGCACTGGCACGGCGCCAGCAGCGCGACCGCGATGGTGCATATTGCCATCGCCGAAGCGGAGAACGGCAGCGCGGTGACCTGGCAGGAGCACGTCAGCGACGAGCAGTACCAGGGCTGCTAAACGCTACTGCCGCCGGTTAGCGCAGGCGCTGCGCCGCAATTTTCATCCCCGACGCGGCCGTTTGTCGGCTATTATTCTCAGCCCCACAACAAGACATGGCTGAGCGTAGACGATGAAAATCAACGTAGTAGGGACCAGCGGCGTCGGCAAATCGACCCTCGCCCGGCGGATTGCCCGGCAGCTGGCGCTTCCCTGTATCGAAATGGATCGGCTCTACTGGTTACCGCAGTGGCAGGGCACGCCGGACGAAGCGTTTTTCGCCAAATTAGCCTCCGCTACCGCCGGGCCGGGCTGGGTGCTGGACGGCAACTATAACCGCAGCCGTCAGATCAAATGGCGCGAGGTCGATCTGGTGGTCTGGCTCGACTATGGATTCTGCCGCACGCTGCGCCAGGCGGTGTGTCGCGCCGCCGCCCGCGCCAGCCGCCGTCAGGAGCTGTGGCCCGGTACCGGCAACCGCGAAAGCTTCCGTCGCTCCTTTTTTAGCCGCGAATCCATTATCTGGTGGACCATTAAAACCTGGCGTCCCAATCGCCAGCGCTACCTTGCCGATATGGCCGACCCGGCCTGGCAGCATATTCGCTTTGTGCGCCTGCGTAACCGGCGCCAGACGGAGGATTTTCTCCGCCAGCTGGCGGCGCAGCCTGCTCAGCATTAAGCTCGTATATCTATTTTCCGGCAGAGTACATGTAAATAAATTGTTTCTCAGCCGCCTCCCCAGATTCTAATAATGCAGACACGTTAGTTAATGCGAGTCTGCGAAATGTCTTATCGAATCAGTATTCTGGATAAAAGTCCGCTTGCGGCTGGGGAAACGGCCGCTCAGGCGCTGACTCGAACTTTAACCCTTGCGCAACAGGCGGAGGCCTGGGGATATCATCGCTTCTGGATAGCCGAACACCATAATACCGATCAATTAGCCAGCCCGTCGCCGGAGCTGGCGATCGCCTGGATCCTCGGCCAGACCCGGCAGATTCGCGTTGGGTCAGGCGGGGTGATGCTCCAGCACTACAGTCCCTATAAAGTCGCGGAAAACTTCAACCTGCTGGCCTCTATTGCGCCGGGCCGGGTGGATCTTGGCGTCGGTAAAGCCCCCGGTGGCCTGCCGCTCTCCACCCGCGCGCTGCAGCAGGGGCTGAATCAGGAAGATAAAGGCACCTTTGCCGACCAGCTGGCCCAGCTTGATAACTGGCTGTCGCTTACCGATGCTGAAGGAGAAGAGAGCGTGCGGGCAACGCCGATCCCGCCGCGGCGGGCGGACGGTTTCCTGCTCGGCGCCAGCCTTGAGAGCGCCCGGCTCGCCGCCCAGCTGGACTGGAACTTTGTTTTTGCCGCCCACCTTAACGGCGATAAAGCGCTGCTTCGCGAGGTGCTGACCCGCTGGCGCACGCTGAGCCGCCGGGATGCCATTATCGCCGTGCAGGCGATCGTCGCCGAGGACAGCGCAGCGGCGAACGAACTGGCGAAACAGGTTGAGATCTGGGGCGTCGAGCTGGAAAACGGCCAGCGGGTGACCGTCGGCAGCGAGGCCCAGGGCATCGCCTTTGCCCGCCAGGCGGGCAGCGCCCCGACGCGCATCGCCCGCCGCGAATCGTCGCTGCTGGCCGGTACCGCCGATGAGGTCAAAGCGCAGCTGGACGAGCTGCACGCGGAGTGGGGAATTGACGAATTCATCATCGATACGCCGGTCACCGAAGGTGAGGCGCGGCTCAATTCGCTGCGCCTGCTGGCTCAGGCCCATCAGGGTGCGGAGGTGCTGCCATGAGCTTTGCTGAACAGCTGATCCGCTGGCGGCGCGAGCTGCACCAGTACCCTGAGCTCTCCCTGCAGGAGGTGGCCACCACCGCGCGCATCCGCGACTGGCTGCAAAGCGGCGGCCTGCGCCTGCTGCCCTACGAGCTGAAAACCGGCCTGGTGGTTGAGGTAGGCAGCGGCGAAAAGCTCATAGCCCTGCGGGCGGATATTGACGCGCTGCCGATCGAAGAAGCGACCGGCCTCGCGTATCGGTCGCAAAACGAAGGCGTGATGCACGCCTGCGGCCACGACATCCATACCAGCGTGATGCTGGGGGCCGCGCTGCTGCTCAAAGAGCGCGAAGCGCAGCTGCCGGGCCGGGTGCGGATCCTGTTCCAGCCGGCGGAAGAGAGCTTTGGCGGCGCCAAAACGCTGATCCGCGCCGGCGCTCTGGAAGGGGTGGCGGCCATTTTCGGGATGCACAACGAGCCGGGGCTGCCGGTAGGAGAGTTCGCCACCCGCGGCGGCGCCTTTTATGCCAACGTCGATCGCTTCGTCTTTAAGGTCACCGGCAAAGGCGCGCACGCCGCGCGGCCCCACGAAGGCAAAGACGCCATCCTGCTTGCCAGCCAGCTGGTCACCCTGCTGCAGAGCGTTGCCAGCCGGGAGGTTAATACCCTCGATTCGGTGGTGCTGAGCGTGACGCGGATCCAGGGCGGCAACACCTGGAACGTTCTGCCGGAGAGCGTGGAGCTGGAAGGGACGCTGCGCACCCACAGCAGCGAAGTGCAGCAGCGGGTGAAGGCGCGGGTAAGCGAAATCGCCGCCGGTTTTGCCAGTGCCTTCGGCGCGCAGATCGACGTTTTTTGGTACTCCGGGCCGACGGCGCTGGTGAACGATGAGCGCTGGGCGGCGTTTGCCAGCGAGGTTGCCGACGACGTCGGCTACCGTACCCATCACGCGGACCTGCATATGGGCGGGGAAGATTTTGCCGTCTACCTGCAGCATATCCCCGGCGCCTTTGTCAGCATCGGCAGCGCCAGCGAATTCGGTCTTCACCATCCCGGATTTAATCCGGATGAGAATTTAATCGCCCCGGCGGCGCGCTATTTTGCGACCCTGGCGGAACGGGCTTTACAGCAAATTTAAATTTTAATTACCGGCAAGGGAAGGGTGAACTATGTCTGAAAAACGACAGCTGCGTCTTGGCACCATATTACACGGCGCCTCGGGAAATATGTCCGCCTGGCGTCACCCGTTAGCGCAGGCGGATGCCAGCATTAATTTTGAGTTTGTTAAGCAAACGGCGTTAAAAGCGGAAGAGGGGAAGCTTGACTTTATATTCGTCGCCGACGGCCTGTATATAAATGAGAAATCCATCCCGCACTTTTTAAACCGCTTTGAGCCGCTGACGGTGCTCTCCACGCTGGCGGCGGTGACCCGCAACCTCGGTCTGGTGGGCACGCTATCCACCTCCTACAGCGAGCCCTTTACCACCGCGCGCCAGTTCGCCAGCCTCGACCATCTCAGCCAGGGCCGGGCGGGCTGGAACGTTGTCACCTCGCCGCTGGAGGGCTCGGCAAAAAACTTCTCCCGCGCTCAACACCCCGACCATGCGCTGCGCTATCGCATCGCGGATGAATATCTAAAGGTGGTTAAAGGGCTGTGGGATTCATGGGAAGAGGACGCCTTCGTGCGTAATAAGGCCAGCGGCCAGTTCTTTGATAAAAATAAGCTGCATGCCCTCGATCATCATGGCGACTTTTTTAAGGTTGCCGGTCCGCTGAATATTGCCCGCACGCCGCAGGGGCGCCCCATTATATTTCAGGCGGGCGCTTCTGATGATGGTAAAAAGCTGGCGGCGAGCCATGCCGACGCCATTTTTACCCATCAGGAATCTCTTGAGGAGGCGCAGGCGTTTTATCGCGATGTTAAAGGCCAGCTCGCGGCGTACGGTCGTCAGGAAGACGAATTGCATATTTTCCAGGGCGTCAGCGTCATCGTGGGCGACAGCGCCGAAGACGTGGAGCAGCAGTATCAGACCACCGCCGCGCTGGTATCGATTGAGGATGCCCTTAACTACCTCGGACGCTATTTCGAGCATCACGACTTTGCGCAGTATCCGCTTGATGCGCCGTTCCCGGATATTGGCGATCTCGGGCAAAACAGCTTCCGCAGCACCACGGATGAGATTAAGCGCAGCGCCCGCGAACGCGGCCTGACTCTGCGCCAGGTGGCGCTGGAAGCCGCCAGCCCGCGTCCGCGCTTTTCCGGAACGCCGCAGCAGGTCGCCGACGGTCTGCAGGAGTGGTTTGAACAGCGCGCCGCCGACGGTTTTATTATCCAGGGCGGCACGCCGGACGCCTTCCCGCGCTTTGTTGACCAGGTCGTGCCGGTTCTGCAGCAGCGGGGGCTGTTCCGCGAGGCGTATCCCGGCACCACCCTGCGCGCAAGCTTAGGGCTGGCCGAGCCGGTCAATCAATTCCAACAACAATAATAAGAGAACACCCGCTATGCAGAAAAAGTCACTTATTCTCGCGCTCGCCCTGGCCGCAAGCGCTTCGTCGTGGGCGCAGAGCGTCAATATCAACGGCACCGGGGTCAGTCTTGAAGCCAATAAGGCGCCGGTGCATACGGCAAAAAATCCGCAGGCGATTGCCCAACTGCCGAAGGATCTGCGCCTCGCGGTACCGGGAAAATTCACCGTCGCGGTGGCGGCGCTGAACTCGCCGCCGCTCACCGTCTTCTCTGACGATAACAAAACCCTGCTCGGCAGCGAGGTGGATATCGCCCGCCTGGTGGCCGATAGCCTCGGCCTGCAGCTGAACGTGGTCCCGACCTCGTGGGAGGACTGGCCCCTCGGCGTGGTCTCCGGCAAATATGATGCCGCGATCAGCAATATTACGGTGACCAAAGAGCGCAAAGAGAAGTTTGATTTCGCCACCTACCGCAAGGATTCGCTGGGCTTCTACGTCAAAAGCAGCAGCCCGCTGAACAAAATTGACCGGGCGGAGGATATTGCCGGCCTGCGCATTATCGTCGGCTCCGGCACCAACCAGGAGGCCATTCTGCTGGCGTGGAACGCGGAAAACCTCAAGAAGGGGCTGAAGCCTTTTACCCCGGTCTATACCAAAGATGACGCCGCTCAGACTCTGGCGATCCAGTCCGGCCGCGCCGACGCCTTCTTTGGCCCCAACGTGATTGGCGCATGGAAAGCGGCGCTTACCGGAAAAACCAGGCTGGTGGGCAGCGTTGACGGCGGCTGGCCGAAGGCGGCCCATATCGCCGTGACGGTGAAAAAGGGCAGCGGCCTGGTCACCCCGGTGCAGACGGCGCTGAACGGCGCCATCCACAGCGGCGACTACGCCAAAGTGCTTAACCGCTGGGGGGAAGGCGTCGAGAGCATCCCGCAGTCAGAGATTAATCCGGCCGGACTGGGCGATTAACAGGAGTCAGTATGAGCGACGTATTCCGCGATGTTTCACCCGAAGCCCTTGAGCTGCAGCCGATCATTGATGGCCTGTTTGCCGAGTACGCTTCGCGCTACGGGGACTATTTTTCCCGCGATGCCGAAGTTGAGCTAACCGAATGGTATCTGGCGCCGCAGGGGCTGTTTATCGTACTCGAGCGCGAGGGGGAGATTATCGCGACAGGTGCCTACAAGCCGAAGGACGCCAATACCGCCGAAATTAAGCGCATCTGGACCCACCACGCGCTGCGCCAGCAGGGGCTGGCGGCGAAGGTGGTGCAGGAGCTGGAGCGTCGGGCGGTGCTGGCGGGCTACAGCCATATCTACCTGACCACCGGCTTTCGCCAGCCGGAGGCGGTGAAGCTCTATCTCAGCCAGGGCTATGAGCCGCAGTTTGACCTCGAACGCAACCCGGAAGAGTACAGCCAGCCGCCCTATGATGGACGACTGCGGTTTAGCAAAGCGCTGGCGGTTAGCGCGCTAGGCCAGAGCGCCTGAGGAGCAACGATGAAAACATCAGAAACGATAAAAGTTATCCCGGCGCGCTATCCGCTGCGCGCCGTCGGCGCGGTGCTGGCGCTGCTGGTACTGGCCGTCGTCGTGCAGTCGGTGGCCTTTAACCCCCGCTGGGAGTGGGCGGTCTTCGCGCGCTGGTTCTTTGACCCGGTTATCCTCGAAGGGCTTGGGCAAACGCTGCTGCTGACCCTGCTTGGCACCGTGCTGAGCGTGATCTTTGGCGGCCTGCTGGCGCTGGCCAGACTCTCCTCCTCGTGGCTGCTGAGCAGCCTTTCCTGGGGATATATCTGGCTGTTCCGCTCGCTGCCGCTGATCGTGGTGCTGATTATTCTCTACAACTTCTCCTATCTGTACGACACGCTGTCGCTCGGTATTCCCTTTACCAGCATCAGCTGGGGCAGCTATCAAACCATCAACGTGCTGGGGCAGTTCTCCACCGCGGTAGTCGGGCTGACGCTGGTGCAGAGCGCCTACACCGCGGAAATTATTCGCGGCGGCTTCCTCGGCGTCGATCACGGTCAGTATGAAGCGGCGGCGGCGCTCGGCCTGCCGGCGTGGCGGCGTACGCTGCGCATTATTCTGCCGCAGGCGCTGCGCACCATTTTACCCTCCGGCTTCAATGAAATTATCAGTCTCGCCAAGGGGACGGCGATGGTCTACGTTCTGGCGATGCCGGAGCTGTTTTACACCATCCAGATGATTTACAACCGCACCCAGGAAGTGATCCCCCTGCTGATGGTCGGCGCGGTGTGGTACCTGGCGATCACCAGCGTACTGTCGCTGATCCAATATCTGGTTGAACGCGCGCTGGCGCGCAGCGAGCGCCGCTCGGCGGTAAACAGCCCGCGCCGCACTCGCGTTGCCGAAGCCTCTCGTTCACCGCAGCCGCAGGAGCCCGTCCATGCCCAACTCTCATAACGGCCATATCTCGATCACCGGCGTCAGCAAATATTTTGGCCGCCATAAGGCGCTGGACGATGTCTCCCTGGAGATAGAGCCCGGCACGGTAACGGTGATCCTCGGGCCTTCCGGCTCGGGGAAATCCACCCTGCTGCGGGCCATTAACCACCTCGAGCGCGTTGACGAGGGCTTTATCCAAATCGATGGCGACTATATCGGCTATCGCCGTCAGGGCGACAGGCTGTACGAGCTGAAGGAAAAAGAGATCCTCCGCCAGCGCGTGAACGTCGGCTACGTTTTTCAAAACTTCAACCTGTTCCCGCACCTGACGGTGCTGGAAAACCTGATTGAGGCGCCGATTGCCCACGGGCGGGCCAGCCGCAAGGAGGCTATCGAGCAGGCCTACGATCTGCTCGACGTGGTGGGGCTGCGCAACAAAGCCGACGCCTGGTCGCGGCATCTTTCCGGCGGTCAGCAGCAGCGCATTGCCATCGCGCGGGCGCTGGCCCTCAAGCCGCGGGTGATTCTGTTTGACGAACCGACCTCGGCGCTGGACCCGGAGCTGGTGGGCGAAGTGCTTGACGTTATCAAGAAGCTGGCGCGTTCCGGCACCACGCTGGTGGTGGTGACGCATGAGATTGGTTTTGCCCGCGAGGTCGCAGACCAGGTAGTCTTTATGGTCGATGGCAAAATCATTGAACAGGGCAGCAGCGATGAGGTCCTTAACCATCCGCAGCATCAGCGTACGCGGCAATTTTTATCGAAGGTGCTTCCGGCATGAGAAAAGGACTTCTGGCGTTAATGATCGGCATTATCCCGGCGGGGGCGCAGGCGGAAATTGACCTGCGGGCCAACGAGCGGCCGCTGCCGGTGACGGTGGACAAGCAGGCGATTGCACAGATCCCGGCGAACTATCGCTTTGTTGAGCCCGGGACGCTGACGGTGGCTATCTCGGCGCTGAATTCACCGCCGCTGGCGCTGCTGGCGAGCGATAACCGCACGCGCATCGGCAGCGATCCGGATATCGCCCGCCTGCTGGCCGGCAGCCTTGGGCTCAAGCTCCGGCTGGTGCCGACGGCGTGGGAGGACTGGCCGCTGGGCATCACCTCCGGGCGCTATGACGTGGCGCTGGTGAATATCGCGGTGACCGAGCAGCGCAAGCAGAAATTCGATTTCGCCACCTACCGCGTCGATTCCCTGGCCTTTTCCGTCAAATCCACCAGCCCGATAGCCAGGGTGAGCGGCGCGGCGGATCTTGCCGGGCGGAAGGTGATTGTCGGCTCCGGCACCAACCAGGAGCGTATTCTGCTCGGCTGGAACGCCGAGAACGAAGCGGCGGGGCGCCAGCCGGCGCTGCCGGTGTACCTCACCGACGACGCCTCGGGTAATCTCTATATCCAGTCCGGACGCGCCGACGTGTTCTTTGGCCCGCAGTCGGTGGCGGCCTACAAAGCGGCGCTGACCGGCACGACCAAAGTCGTCGGCCTGGGGCCGAAAAAGGCTTACGTTGCCACCACCACCAAAAAGGGCAGCGGCCTGGTGTACGCGCTGCAGGCGGCGCTCGACGGGGCGATAGCCCGCGGCGAGTACCAGCAGGTGCTGGCGCGCTGGGGGGAACAGGGGGAGGCGGTAACGCAGTCGGTGGTCAATCCGCCGGGGATTACCTACTAAAAAGCCGCTGCTTCGCAGGAGTGTGTTGCGAAACAGCGGGGGCGAACTCTCGCCAGGTTAGGTAATCAGGCCGCGCGCGGCGTCAGGTTGATGCGATCCAGCGGCCCGACAATAAACAGATAGGAGAGCAGACCGAGTACGCCCATCGAGCCGACGTACAGAATGGCGTAATCAAACGAGTGGGTATTGGCAATAATGATCCCAATGACCAGCGGCGTGATGATGCTCGCGAGGTTACCGCACATATTGAAGACCCCGCCGGCGATGCCCAGCATCTCCTTGGGCGACGTATCGCTGAGGATACACCAGCCGAGATTGCCAAAGCCTTTTGCAAAGAAGGCCAGGCTCATGGCGGCGATAACCACCACCTCAGAAGCGGTATAGTTAGCGACGACGATGACGCAGGAGAGCAGCATACCGCAGATCACCGGTATCTTGCGGGCAGTGGTCAGACTATAGCCGCGCTTAAGGAGCCAGTCGGAAAACAGCCCTCCGAGCAGGCCGCCGATAAACCCGGCAATCGCCGGAATACTGGCGACAAAACCGACTTTCAGTATCGACATCCCCTTCGCCTGATAGAGGTAGGTCGGGAACCATGTCAGGAAGAACCAGGTAATCGAGGTGACGCAGAACTGGCCGATATAGACGCCGATCATCATGCGGTTTACGCACACGCTTTTGATCTGCGCGAGGGTTAACTTGTGCTGCGTTTTTTGGCTACCTAATTCCGGTTCGCCGCCGCCCTCGCGAATATATTCAAGCTCCTGCTGGTTTATTTTTGGATGATGCAAAGGGTCCTTGACCTTAACCAGCCAAAATATCCCCAGGACCACCCCGATGGCGCCAATATAATAGAAGACATAATGCCAGCTTAAATTATGCAGGATGATCGTCATTAGCGGCGTGATAATACCCAGGGAGATATACTGCGCCGCCTGATATACCGAGGTGACAAACCCGCGCTCTTTATTCGGGAACCACTGCACGCTGAGGCGGCTGTTGGCGGGGAAGGCCGGGGCTTCTATCGCGCCCATCATCAGACGCAGAATAACCAGCACCACCAGCGGGCTGGCAAACAGAAAGATCGTCCCCTGGAACATAGTCACTACCGACCAGCCGATCAGCGCGCAGCCATATACCAGCCGCGAACCGTATTTATCCAGCAGCCAGCCGCCGGGAATCTGCATTATAACGTAAGAAATACCGAACACGGAAAAAGCCAGACCCATGGCCTCCGGATCGAACCCGAGCTCTTTACTCATAATCGGTGCGACGACCGACAGCGTGGCGCGGTCGGCATAATTAAATACGGTGGCCAAAAAAAGAAATAATAAAATACCGTAACGCACGTTGCTGCGTTTTAATTGTGTATTCACTTTGCAACTCCGTTTCAGGGTTGGTGATGTGGGTACAGCAAGTCAGGGGCGGGAGGGGTGATAAAGTGATATCCGCCGGTCGTTAAGAACCTATCCCCGGCCATAAGCTGACCGGACTACGCAAGGGTGGGGGATGCGCTTATCCCCCAGCCCGGACCCGGCGCGTTCGCTCCCGGTCCGGAAAAATAGCCTGCACAAGCATCAGGGGCGTTTGCCAAACTCGCAGCTGTGCTGGGTCCAGCGGCGCGCCTGTTCACTCAGGGTGAAGCCCAGCCCGTGGCGTTCAGAAATCCACATCCGCCCGTCGCGTAGCTCAAGCTGCTCGTTAAACAGCGGGTTCAGCCACTCGAAATGCTCCAGCCAGGGCTCGAGCGGGTAGGCGGCGGCGAGGTGCAGATGCACTTCCATTGCAAAATGCGGGGCCAGCTTGCGGCCATGCTTCGCCGCCAGATCCATAATCTTGAGGAAGGGGGAGATACCGCCGACGCGCGGGGCGTCCGGCTGCACGAAGTCGCAGGCGTTGCCGAGGATAAGCTGTTCGTGTTCGCGGAAGCTGGTCAGCATCTCGCCGGTCGCAATCGGCGTGTCCAGCGCGGCGGCCAGCTGCGCGTGGCCTTCAATGTCGTAAGCGTCGAGCGGCTCCTCAATCCAGATCAGGTTAAACTGCTCCATTTTGCGCCCCATGCGAATGGCGGTTTCCCGGTCCCACTGCTGGTTGGCGTCAACCATCAGCGGGAAATCCGGGCCCAGCGCTTCACGCACCGCCGTCAGGCGACGGATATCCTCGGCGGTGTTCGGCTGGCCCACCTTCAGCTTGATCCCGCCGATGCCGTTTTCCCGGGAGATAGCGACGTTCTTCAGCACCTGATCCAGCGGCGTATGCAGGAAGCCGCCGGAGGTGTTGTAGCACTGTACCGAATCACGATGGGCGCCGAGCAGCTTCGCCAGCGGCAGTCCGGCGCGTTTGGCTTTCATATCCCACAGGGCAATATCAAGCGGAGAGATGGCCTGTACCGCCATGCCGCTGCGCCCGACGGAGGCGCCCGCCCACAGCAGTTTGGTGTAGATCTTGTCGATATCGTTGGGGTCTTCGCCAAGCAGGTTATCGGCAATCTCTTTGGCATGAGCGTAAATTCCCTGGCCTCCCGCGCGCTTGGAATAGCTAAAGCCTACCCCTTCGAAACCGTCGCGGGAGCGGATTTCGGCGATAATAATCGCGACTTCGGTGAGCGGTTTTTGCCGCCCGGTGAGAACTTTGGCATCGCTGACCGGCGTGGCTAAGGGGAGAAAGGCCAGGGAGAGCTTAACGTGCGCAATGCGGTCGCCGGTTTCGGCGGCGGTTTTGACGCCGGTGGTTTTGGCGTAGGTCACGGAGCTGGAATTGGCGCTGGTGGTCATGGCATGTTCCTTACGATTTATAAAATGTTTGCGCTAACATTTTTAATCCAGCTTTTGCGTTTCGACCACAGGAGTGCGTTTAATTTGTACAAACGATCACAACTTTAGGTTATTAGTGGTAAAATTATGCAGGTGACATCACGATCCAAAATAGTCTGTGAAATAGCACAAATATTAATGATAGCGATAACATTTTATCTCTCAGGTTGTTGATTCTCATGCGGATGCGCGGGCGGGTGCTGGCAATTGGCTGGGGCATCATCAATAATGCCCGCTGGGAACGACTCAACACAGGGGCTTAGCCGTGAAAAGCAGAAAACCGACGCGCGTGCCGACGCTGGATGATGTTGCCCGCACGGCGGGTTTATCATCCATGACGGTCAGTCGGGCGCTGAATACGCCGCAGCTGGTGCGGCCTAAAACGGTGGAAAAGGTGCTGCAGGCGGTGCAGGCCACGGGCTACATTCCCAATGCGCTGGCCGGCGGATTGGCTTCGCGCCGCAGCCGGCTGATTGCCGTCGTGGTTCCGCAAATCAACAACAATATGTTTGTCGACACCATCCAGGCGCTGAGCGATACCCTCGCGGCGCGCGGCTACCATATGCTGCTGTGCGTCGCGGGCTACAGTCGGGAGACCGAAGCGGAGCTGGTGGCAACCTTGCTCTCCCGTCGCCCGGACGGGGTCGTGCTGACCGGCATTCAGCATGCCCCGGCGTTAAAGAGAACCATCCTCAACGCCGCCATTCCGGTGGTGGAGATTTGGGATCTGACCCCGACGCCGCTGGATATGCTGGTGGGCTTTTCGCATGAGAAAGTTGGCGAGACGATAGGCGAATTTTTGCTGCACAAGGGCTACCGGCGCCCGGGGCTGCTGTGGGCAGGGGACGCGCGAGCGGCGCTGCGTAAGCAGGGGCTGTACGCCCGGCTGGTCAAAGGCGGTACAAGCGATGTGCCTCAGGTGGAAGTGCCGCTTCCGGCCTCGCTGGCGCTGGGGCGCAGCGGCCTGGCCCAGCTGCTTGACGCCGGCGAGTTCGATATTATCGTCTGCAGTTCCGATACCCTGGCGCAGGGGGCGATAATGGAGGCCGAAAGCCGCGGCCTGCGCGTGCCGAAGGATTTAGCGGTGATGGGTTTCGGCGATCTGGATTTTGCCGCCAGCAACCGACCGGCGATTACCACCGTCAGCGTCGATCGCCATGCGATTGGCGAACGTGCGGCAACCCTCCTCGCCGACCGCATTGAAGGCGTGGGGGAAGGGGAAGCAATTATCGATCTGGGCTATCATTTGCTGGAGCGAGAGTCGGCGTAGGCACGCCGTTAAATAGCGCGCGACGGACATTTTTTCCGGCTTTCACCCGACACCCGACGTTTACCGTGGAGGCCGAACATGATCACCGTCTATGGCGTACCGGGCTGGGGGTCGGCAATCAGCGAGCTGATGCTGACGCTGGCCGAAATCCCGTACCACTTTGTTAACGTTGAGGGTTTTGATAAACCCGGACCCCAGCGTGACAGCCTGATGCAGATAAACCCGCTGTGTCAGGTACCCACCTTTAAGCTGGCGGACGGCAGCGTGATGAGCGAATCCGCCGCGATGGCCTTAACGATCCTCGACCAGCGGCCGGATCTCGCGCCAGAGCCCGGGACGCCGCAGCGCCATCGGTTCCAGCACCTGCTGATTTGGCTGGTCGCCAACGTCTATCCCACCTTCACCTATGCGGATTACCCCGAGCGCTGGACGGCGGATGCCCCGCAGCAGCTGCGGGAAAACTGCGTGAACTATCGCCGGTCGCTCTACCTGTGGCTGGAGCCGCAGCTCGTCGCCGGGCCCTACGCGCTGGGCGAACGGATAAGCCTGCTGGACTGCTATATTGCGGTCATGTGCTCGTGGGGGCCGGGGCGGGAGTGGTTTGAAGCGCACACGCCGAAATTCTTCGCCGTCGCGGATGCGGTATATCAACGCGCCGAGCTGGAGGCGGTGCTGCGGCGCAACGAGCTGATTTAAAGCACAAAATGAAAACCGGCGCGCCCGGGCTGTGGTAGTTTTATCGTTCTGACAATAAGGAGTCCGCTATGCCGCATGTTGATATTAAGTGTTTTCCTCGCGAGCTGAATGATGAGCAAAAAGCGGCGCTGGCCGCCGATATCGCCGCCGTACTGGTGCAGCACCTGAACAGTAAGGACGGCTCGGTGAGCGTGGCCCTGAAGCAGGTTGACCCGAGCGACTGGCAGCAGGTGTGGGACAGTGAAATCGCCCCGCAGATGGAGCAGCTGATTAAAAAGCCCGGTTACAGCATGTCGTAAACCCTGTCCCGGAAGGCGGTATCGTAAAGGCTGCCTTCCGGAGCGCGCTAAAATATCATCACTGCCTCCGTATTACCGTTTATCTTTCTGACGTCTCTTGCTTCACTCCATTTAAAATAAATTAAGTTTTTCTAAATATAAATAATAAAAAATAATATGGATTTAGAAAGCAATAGCAGTTATATTTTTCTGGGTGTTTGTTTAGGTTGTTTCTTATCTTATAAAAGGAGTGGTAAACGTGTCGGTTGAAAATGCAAGAGTAGTAATGGATATTGCTTTTTATAATAAAAACATTAATAACTTTAGGTATCAGTCAAACATCCAGGGAATATGGTTATTTACCGCAACGCTCGGCTGTTGGGGGGTTAACGCTCCCTGGATTCAGATGATAGCCGCTCTTTCATTATTACTTATTTTCGTTTTTCTCATTAACGATGAGGCTTGTGATAAGCGTACATTTAGACAAATAAAAAAAGATATCGAGAATAAAATTGAGGCATCTCTTTCCGGTGATACCCGGATGGCCAGGCTTTATGAACTACAGTCCGTTGAAAAAGAGAGGGCATCTCCGGTAATGATCATTAAAAAATCGCCAATATTTATCGTGTGTTATATTTTTTATGCAGTGAGCCTGGTTCATTTCGCGGGGCGTGTCCTTGACTGCTACGCCTTGAAATAAGTATAGAACTACGGCATGAATACGCGCTCATGGATAAGGGGAGATTGTAAAATTTAGAGCTGCAGTATTGACGATAAAGCACCATATCCGCGTTCAGGATCTACTGGGTATCGAGCATCCTGTGGCCAATCGCCCGATTGGCTACCGAAGGACTCTTTTTCATTCCTTCGGCAGATTAACTGTACTCGTAGCGGGCGTAGCCCGCCCGCTACCTCCGGCGGCGGGCCGTTCGCTCCTGCCGTGCATGATGGCTACTCTTCCGGCGTGTTCGCCCGCACGTGCCGGCCGCTGGCGACAAAGTTGCCGGTGCCGAGATGATGCAGCGTATTGAGCTTATCATCGTCGAACTGCCAGCGTCCGGTGACGAAAGCCCGCTCATCGGCGGCGGCGGAAACCACTTCGCCAAACAGGGTGTCGTACTGCTCCTGAGCGGCGGTGGGCGGCAGCAGCCGACACTCCATCCACGCCAGGCACTTCTCCTCAATCAGCGGCAGGCCTAGCTCCGGACCGTTCACCACCGGAATGCCGTAGGCGTTGAACTTATCCTCATCGCGCCCGCTGATGCTGCCGACCGCGTAGGTCCAGCTGGCGGCGGCCACGCCCGGCACCACGATGCCGAAGGTTCCGTTGCGCTCAATTATCTCCCGCGTCCAGGCGCTCTTATCGACCACGATGGCGACGCGGGGCGGCGCGAACTCCACCGGCATCGACCACGCGGCGGCCATCACGTTGCGGCGCCCGGATTGCGCGTCATAGCTGGTTATCAGAATGGTGGGGCCGTGATTGAGCAGGCGACTGGCGTACTGAAGTTCGACGTGGCGAAAGCGGCTCATATGCGTTCCTTGGTAAATGGGTCTGATGCCAGACAACACGTTAAGCCGCAATGAAAATGTAATCAATACGTCATCCAGGCTCCCTATAGTTGGCGGCACTAAGTCCCAAAGAGGATAACAACATGTTAGCTCCCCTGTATTTATCGCAGGTGGGCGCCGCCCGGCGGGTTTCAACCGCCGGTAGAGCATCGCTTTCCCAACGGGGAGGGCGATAATGCGCGCGCTTACCGGCATCAAGCTTGACGGCGTTTCATTCGCTTTCGGCGCCAACACCGTTCTCACTAATATCGATCTGCATATCGAAGCGGGCAGCATCGTCGCGCTGCTGGGGCCATCCGGCTGCGGCAAAAGCACGCTGCTGCGTCTGCTGGCCGGGCTCACTGTTCCCGCCAGCGGCGAGATCCGCTTTGGCGACCGCCTGGTGGCGAAAGCCGGCTGGGGGATGGCCCCGGAGCAGCGCGATATCGGCATGGTTTTCCAGGATTACGCTCTGTGGCCGCACATGACCGTGGCGCAAAACATCGCCTTTCCGCTGCGCATGCGCGGGGTGCCTCGCGGCGAACGTCAGCAGCGGGTCAGCGCCGCGCTGGCGCGGGTCGGGCTGACTGGCTTCGCCGAGCGTAAACCCTCCGGCCTCTCCGGCGGCCAGCAGCAGCGCGTCGCCCTGGCGCGGGCCATTGTCGCCGAACCTCGCGTGCTGCTGTTTGATGAACCCCTCTCTAACCTTGACAGCGAGCTGCGCGAGTCGCTGTGCATCGAGATGAGCCGTCTGCTGCGCCAGCTTGGCATCACCGCCGTCTACGTCACCCACGACCGCCGCGAAGCGGAGCTGCTGGCTGACCGCATTGTGCATTTATCGGCGGGCAGCGTTGCTGCCGTCCGCATTGTTACTTCATCCTCAGGGGAACCCGCATGAAATCCGTTATGACCTTTAAGAAAGGAGCAGCGCTCGCGATGATGCTGTCGGCCACGATGATCTCCAGCGCCCACGCGCTAACCGTTTACACCGCCGGTCCCGGCACGTTGGCGAAAGGTCTCGCCAGCGGTTACGAAAAGAAAACCGGCGTGAAGGTCAATATCTTCCAGGCCACCACCGGCAAGGTGATGGCGCGCCTTGAGGCCGAGCAGGCCAACCCGCAGGCGGATGTACTGATCTCCGCCTCGTGGGACACCGCGGAAGATCTCCATGCCCGCGGCTGGCTGCTGGCCTATCAAAGCGCCAACGCCGATAAGGTCCCGGCCAATCTGAAATCGGCTGACTACGTGGCGCAGGGCATTTCGGCGCTGGGGATCGTCTGGAACAGCAAAAGCGGCACGCCGGAGCCGAAGGAGTGGCGCGACCTGACGGAAGCGGCGTTTAAGGATAAGGTGACCACCCCGGACCCGGCGCTGTCCGGCGCATCCCTGGATTTGCTGATCGGGCTGCAGAATGGGATGGGCGATAAGGCCTGGGCGCTGTTCGATGCGCTGAAAAAGAACGGGATGGTGGTCAGCGGGCCGAATGCGCAGGCGGTGACGCCGGTGATGCAGGGCGCCAAAGCGGCGGTATTCGGCGCGGTGGACTACGTCTCTTACGGCAATATTAGCCAGGGCGAATCGCTGAAGGTGATTTTCCCGGCCAGCGGAACGGTGATTGCGCCGCGCCCGATGATGATCCTGAAAACGACCCAGCACGCTGATGATGCCAAAGCCTTTGTCGACTACGTGCTGTCGCCGGAAGGTCAGGCGATGGTCGCGGACGCCTGGCTGATGCCGGCGCGGTCCGACGTCCCGGCGAAGCGCCCGCTGCTTAACGAGCTGAAGGTTCTGCCGACCAGCGGCGACGGCAGCAGCGAACGCCGCGCGGTGCTGGCCCGCTTCAACACGCTCTTCGCGCAGTAATCTGCCTTTCCCCTTGCCGTGCCGGCCTGACGTTGGCCCCAGCGCGGCGGGGGGAATCCCTCGCTTGCAGGTACATACGGTGAATCAAAAACTTATTTCTGGCGCTACGCTGGCGGCGCTGCTGGTGCTGGTGGCGCTGCCGCTGTTTTTTATCGTCTTACAGGCGATATTTCCCCACTTCAGCGCCGGTTCGCTGGCCGGGGCCTTTAGCGGCGTCGCGACGCTGTTTGCCGACCCGCAGCTGCCGGCGATGCTCGGCGGCACCCTGTGGATTGCCTGCGGCGTGGCGCTGGTCAGCGTCGCCATCGGGCTCCCGCTCGGCGTGCTGCGCGGGCTGTTCAACCTGCCGCTGCCGCGCGTTTGGGACCTGCTGTTCTTAATTCCTTTTCTCACGCCGCCCTATATCGCCGCCCTGTCGTGGATGCTGGTATTGCAAAGCAACGGCTATCTGCAGCAGCTCACCGGCTGGGATCTCAACGACCTGCTGTTCAGCCGCAGCGGGATCGTACTGGTGATGGCGCTGAATATTTTCCCGGTGGTCTATTTTGCCGTCTCCCGCAGCCTGCTGGCGAGCGGGCAGCGGCTGGCTATCGTGGCGCGCGTGCACGGCGCCAGCGCCTGGCGCGCCTTCTGGCATATCACCTTGCCGATGCTCTCTCCGGCGCTGGCGGCGGGCATGCTGCTGGCGTTTACCCTGGCGATTGAGGAGTACGGCGTTCCCGCCGCGCTGGGCTCCCGGGCGGGCGTGGTGATGCTGACCGTCGGGATTGAGAAGAAGCTTGCCGATTGGCCCATCGATCTCAACGGCGCATCGCTGCTCTCGCTGCTGCTGATCGTCGTCGCGCTGCTGGCCTGGTGGCTGCAGCGCCGGCTGGTGGGGGATAAAGAAGTGACCAGCGTGACCGGCAAACCGGGCGAGAACAGCGGGGCGACGGCGGGCTGGTTTACCCTCCCGGCGCTGCTGCTGATGGCGACGGTCGCCGGGCTGGCGGTGGTGCTGCCGGTGGCGTCGACGGTGGTCACCAGCCTGATGGGCACGCTGTCGGGCGGAATCAGCGCGGATAATTTTACCTTTAACCACTTTATCGCGCTGTTTAACCAGCAGGGCGACGCGCTTTCGGCGCTGGGGACCAGCCTTTCGCTGGCGCTGGCTTCGGCGCTGATTGTTGGCCTGCTGGGGCTGGTGGCGGCGTGGCTGGTGCTGATCCGAAAAATAAGGGGTAGCGCCATTGTCGATGCGCTGTCGCTGATGCCGGCGGCGCTGCCCGGCGTGGTGGTCGGGGTGGGGCTGATTCTGCTGTGGAACCGCCCGTTCTGGCCGGTTTCGCCGTATAACACCTGGTTTATGCTGCTGCTCTCCTACTGCTGCCTGCTGCTGCCGTGGCCGGTGCGCTACGTGGGCAGCGCCCTGCGCCAGCTCGGTAATAATCTGGAGCCGGCGGCCAGGGTGCACGGCGCTTCGCCGCTGCAGGCGCTGCGCCTGATCGTCCTGCCGCTGGTGTTTCCGGCGCTGCTGGCGGCGATGCTGATGGTGTTTGCGGTCGCCTCGCGGGAGCTGGTGACCTCCCTGCTGCTGGCTCCGGCGGGCACCCAGACCGTGGCGGTGTTTATCTGGCGTCAGTTTGAGCAGGGTTCGGCGGGACAGGGCATGGCGATGGCGACGCTGACCCTGCTGACCGGTCTGACGCTGATGCTGAGCGCCCTGGCGCTGATGCAGCGCAGCGCGCGCTGAGCCGCAGGATCGCACAAAAATACCGGTGGGACGGGAAAAATACGCTATAAATGACGCACACCGAATGCTGGAGACATTGATGAGCCCATTTTTACGCGCCTATTTTTCTCGTCTGGGCTGGACGGGAACCCCTGATGCCTCGATTAACACCCTGCGGACGTTGCATATCCACCACAACAGCGCGATCCCGTTTGAGAACCTCGACGTTCTGCTGCCGCGGGAGATCCATCTTGACGATCGGTCGCTGGAGGAGAAGCTGATTAACGCCCGCCGCGGCGGCTACTGCTTCGAGCAGAACGGCCTGCTCGAGCGGGCGTTGAGTGAAATTGGCTTCTCGGTACGCAGCCTGCTGGGGCGCGTGGTGCTGGCGAATCCGCCGCAGATGCCGCCGCGCACCCACCGCCTGCTGCTGGTTGAGGTGGAGGGCGAGCGCTGGATTGCCGACGTCGGCTTCGGTGGGCAAACGCTGACGGCGCCTATCAGGCTGCTGGCGGACGTTCCCCAGCAAACTCCGCACGGCACCTACCGTCTGCTGCATGAAGGCGAGAGTTGGACGCTGCAGTTCAGCCATCATGAGCACTGGCAGTCGATGTACCATTTCGATTTAGGCCGTCAGTTTGCCGCCGATTACGTGATGGGTAATTTCTGGTCGGCCCACTGGCCGCAGTCGCATTTCCGCCACCACCTGCTGCTGTGCCGCCACCTGACTGACGGCGGGAAGATGACCTTAACCAACTTCCACTTCACCCACTGGGATAACAGCCGGGTGGTGGAGAAGGTCGATCTGCCCGACGTCACTGCGCTGTATGAAACGCTGCAAACGCGATTTGGCCTCGGGGTGAACGACGCGAAGCACGGCTTTAGCGAGGCGGAACTCGCGGCGGTGATGGCGGCGTTCGACACCCATCCGGATGCGGGTAAATAGCGACGCCATTTAAGCGCCGGCATCGCTGCCGGCGCTTAACGCTGCTGCTCTCCCGTGAGAGAGACTCAGCGCCTTGAACGCACCACCTGGTAGCGGCGGGTCAGGTACTCGACCGGCGCGCTCCAGACGTGGACCAGGCGGGTGAATGGGAATATCAGGAAAATAGTCATCCCCAGCACCAGATGGACGCGGTAGATAAACGCCACGCCGTCAAGATGCGCCGAAGCGCCGGCGTGGAAGGTCACCACCGCCTGCGCCCAGTCCACCAGTTTGAGCATCTCGCTGCCGTCCGGATGCCGGGCGGAGAAGGGGATCGTCGTCAGGCCAAGAATGCACTGAATCAGCAGGATGCTGAGGATCAGAATATCCGCCGTCGACGAGGTCGCGCGAATGCGCGGGTTGGTCAGGCGGCGGACCAGCAGGCCCGCGGCGCCGATCAGCGTCAGCACGCCGCAGGCGCCGCCGAGGATCATCGCCATCAGCTGCTTTTGCGACATCGGCAGGAACCACGAGTAGACCCAGTGCGGCGTCAGCATGCCGAAGAGGTGGCCGAAGAAGATGCCGAGAATGCCGATGTGGAACAGGTTTGACCACAGCACCATACCGCGCTTGTCGAGCATCTGGCTCGAGGAGGCGCGCCAGGTGTACTGGCCGTAGTCGTAGCGCAGCCAGCTGCCGAGCACAAACACCGTGCCGCAGAGGTAGGGGTAGATATCGTAAAAAAAGACGTTGAGGTACTGTATCATTTCGGGCCTCCGGCACGGACGTCGACGTACTGCGGCGCGACGTCCTGGCTAAAGCGTCGTTGATAGTTTTGCAGCGGGGAGCTGTCGCAGGCGGTGGCTTTATCTTCGATAAATTTCACCTGCTCCTCTTCCCATACCGCATCCAGCGCCTGGCGGGTATCATCGCGCTTTTCACCCGCCACCTGCTTAGTGACACTGTCACTGTTGAGTTTGCTGCCTGCCAGCGCCAGCAGCACGTCAAATAGCTGATAATACTCGCACTGGCGCTGCTTCAGCCGCCCGCCGAGCAGCGCCAGAATCGGCGCGACGTTCTGCAATCCTTCGCGGCTGCCCGCCGCCGGCAGGGTGCTGAGATACTCCAGATACAGCGGTAGATGGTCCGGCAGCTCGCGGCAGTCGATCTGCAGGCCGGCCTGCTCGTACTGATTCATCAGGTCGACCATCGCCTGGCCGCGATCGCGGGACTCCGCGTGCACGTGCTCAAACAGCAGCAGCGAGGTGGCGCGCCCGCGTTCAAAGACTTCGCACCACTCGGCCTGACGGTCGAGCAGCGGCGCACCCAGCAGCGGTTCAACAAACGCCAGCAGGGCCGGCGCATCGGCGCTGACCAGCGCCAGCGCCTCCTCGCGGTTGTCCCACAGCACGGCGTCCGGGTACTCCAGCAGCAGACCGATTACCTTGAGGATGCGCATTACTCTCTCTCCCCGATATTGATCGCATCGATGCGCTGGCTGTTAAACAGGTTGAATTTGGTATCCGATCCGTGACAGCCGTCGCCGAAGGTGAAGCCGCAGCCGTTTTTTTCCGGGAAGGCGTCCTCCGCCATTTCGCGATGGCTGGTGGGGATCACGAAGCGGTCTTCGTAGTTGGCGATCGCCAGGTAGCGGTACATATCCTCTACCTGCTCGACGCTGAGGCCGACCTCTTCGATGGCGCGGGTATCGGTGACGCCTTCTACGGTTTGGGAGCGTTTGTAGTGGCGCATCGCCATCATGCGCTTCAGGGCGCGCAGCACCGGCCCGGTGTCGCCCGCGCTCAGCAGGTTGGCCAGATACTGCACCGGAATCCGCAGGCTTTCGACCGCCGGCAGAATGCTGCCGTTGTTCGGCAGGCCGCCGGCGTCGGCAACCGACTGGATCGGCGACAGCGGCGGCACGTACCAGACCATCGGCAGCGTACGGTATTCCGGATGCAGCGGCAGCGCGAGCTTCCAGTCCATCGCCAGCTTATAGACCGGTGATTTCTGCGCGGCGTCGATGACGTTATGCGGGATCCCCTGCTTCAGGGCCTCCTCAATTACCGCCGGATCGTGCGGGTCAAGAAATACGTCGCACTGACGTTCGTAGAGGTCGGTTTCATGCTCGGTGCTGGCCGCTTCTTCGATGCGGTCCGCGTCATACAGCAGCACCCCGAGATAGCGGATACGCCCGACGCAGGTCTCCGAACAGACCGTCGGCTGGCCGGATTCGATGCGCGGATAGCAGAAGATGCATTTTTCCGACTTGCCGCTTTTCCAGTTGAAGTAGATTTTTTTGTACGGGCAGCCGCTGATGCACATGCGCCAGCCGCGGCACTTGTCCTGGTCGATCAGCACGATGCCGTCTTCTTCACGCTTGTAGATGGCGCCGCTCGGGCAGGTGGCGGCGCAGCTCGGGTTGAGGCAGTGCTCGCACAGGCGCGGCAGATACATCATGAAGGTGTTTTCAAACTGGCCGTACATCTCTTTCTGCATCGCCTCGAAGTTGCGATCGCGGGCGCGCTTTTCAAACTCGCCGCCGAGCAGCTCCTCCCAGTTGGGGCCCCAGGTGATTTTATCCATCCGCTTGCCGCTGATCAGCGAGCGCGGGCGGGCGGTGGGCAGGTGCTGGCCTTCGGGGGCGGTGTGCAGATGCTGATAGTCGTAGGTAAAGGGCTCGTAATAGTCGTCGATCCCCGGCAGCACCGGGTTGGCGAAGATTTTAGACAGCACGCCGACGCGGCTGCCGAGGCGCGGCGTGAGCTTGCCGGTGATCCCGCGGATCCAGCCGCCTTGCCACTCCTCCTGGTCTTCCCAGTTTTTCGGATAGCCGATGCCGGGCTTGGTTTCGACGTTGTTAAACCAGGCGTACTCCATGCCTTCGCGCCCGGTCCAGACGTTCTTACAGGTGACCGAACAGGTATGACAGCCAATGCATTTGTCGAGGTTCAGCACCATCCCGACCTGTGAGCGTATTTTCATTTTTTCGCCTCCTGTACCTGATCGCGACCTTCGTCATCCAGCCAGTTAATGTTTTTCATTTTGCGAATCATGATGAACTCGTCGCGGTTAGAGCCGACGGTGCCGTAATAGTTAAAGCCGTAGGCCAGCTGCGCGTAGCCGCCGATCATATGGGTCGGTTTCGGGCAGATACGGGTGACGGAGTTATGGATCCCGCCGCGCCTGCCGGTGACTTCAGAACCCGGAATGTTCATGATTCGCTCCTGGGCGTGGTACATCATGGTCATTCCGGGCGGCACGCGCTGGCTGACCACCGCGCGGGCGGTGAGGGCGCCGTTGGCGTTGAACGCCTCAATCCAGTCGTTATCCTCAATCCCCAGCTCCTTAGCGTCGGCTTCGCTGAGCCAGACGATCGGTCCGCCGCGCGACAGGGTCAGCATCAGCAGGTTTTCGCTGTAGGTGGAGTGGATGCCCCATTTCTGGTGCGGCGTCAGGAAGTTGAGCGCTTTTTCCGGGAAGCCGTTGGGCGGGATCTCCTTCATATGGCTGACGCTGCGGGTATCTATCGGCGGTCGATAGACCACCAGACTTTCGCCGAAGGCGCGCATCCACGGGTGATCCTGATAGAGCTGCTGGCGGCCGGAGAGCGTGCGCCACGGGATCAGCTCATGCACGTTGGTATAGCCGGCGTTGTACGACACGTGCTCGCTCTCAAGGCCGGACCAGGTGGGGCTGGAGATGATTTTGCGCGGCTGGGCCTGGATATCGCGAAAGCGGATCTTCTCATCCTCTTTGTTGAGCGCCAGGTGGGTGTGATCGCGCCCGGTAAACTCGCCGAGGGAGTGCCAGGCCTTCACCGCCACCTGGCCGTTGGTCTCCGGCGCCAGGCTGAGGATCACCTCGCTGGCGTCAATCGCGCTGTCGATGCGCGGACGACCTTTGGCCGGGCCGTCGAGCTTGACGTAGTTCAGCTTGCCGAGGAAATCGACCTCATCCTGGGTGTTCCACGAAATCCCCTTGCTGCCGTTGCCCAGCTTGTCGAGCAGCGGGCCAAGGGAGGTGAAGCGCTCCCAGGTCGCCGGGTAGTCGCGCTCAACCACGGCGATGGTTGGGGCGGTTTTCCCGGGAATAAGATCGCACTCGCCCTTGTGCCAGTCGAAGACATCAAAAGGCTGCGACAGCTCCCCCGGGGAGTCGTGCTGCAGCGGCAGCAGCACCACGTCGGTCTCTTTATCCAGATGGCCGACGCAGACCTCGGAGAAGGCCTTAGCGATATCTTTGTAGATTTCCCAGTCGCTTTTCGCATCCCAGGCCGGGTCAACGGCGGCGGAGAGCGGATGGATAAACGGATGCATATCCGAGGTATTCATATCGTCTTTTTCATACCAGGTGGCGGTCGGCAGGACGATATCGGAGAACAGACAGGTGCTCGACATGCGAAAATCGAGGGTCACCAGCAGGTCGAGCTTGCCCTCAATGGCGGCGGTCTGCCACTCCACCTCTTCCGGCTTCACCTCGTCCGTTGCCCCCAGCTCATCGCCCTGAATACCGCTGTCGGTACCCAGCAGATATTTGAGCATGTACTCGTGGCCTTTCCCGGACGAGCCCAGCAGGTTGGAGCGCCAGATAAACATGTTTCGCGGATGGTTTTTGCCGTTATCCGGCTGCTCGCTGGCAAAGCGGATATCGCCGGATTTCAGCGCCCGGGCGGTGAAGTCGGCGGGAGAGAGTCCGGCGGAATCGGCCTGCTGCTTAATGGTCAGCGGGTTGACGCTCAGCTGCGGCGCCGACGGCAGCCAGCCCATGCGCTCGGCGCGGACGTTGAAATCAATCAGGTGGCCGCTAAAGCGGCTGGCGTCGGCCAGCGGCGACAGCAGCTCCTGGGCGGTGAGCTTTTCGTAGCGCCATTGGCTGGAGTGGTTGTAGAAATAAGAGGTGCTGTTCATCTGGCGCGGCGGGCGGTTCCAGTCGGTGGCGAAGGCCAGCGGCAGCCAGCCGGTTTGCGGGCGCAGCTTCTCCTGACCTACGTAGTGCGACCAGCCGCCGCCGCTCTGCCCGATGCAGCCGCAGAACACCAGCATGTTGATCATCCCCCGGTAGTTCATATCCATGTGATACCAGTGGTTGACGCCGGCGCCGAGGATAATCATCGAGCGCCCGTGGGTCTTATGCGCGGTATCGGCGAACTCCCAGGCGATCTGCTCGATGTGTCGGCGCGACACGCCGGTGATCTGCTCGGCCCAGGCCGGGGTGTAGGCTTTAAGATCGTCAAAATTCTGCGCCGCGTTGGCGTCATCGAGGCCGCGATCGAGGCCATAGTTGGCGAGCACCAGATCGTAAACGCTGGCCACCAGGCCGCTTTCACCGTTTGCCAGCGCCAGCTGCTTCACCGGCAGCTGATGGATGAGCACCGGCTCCTGCTTCACGCTGCGAAAGTGCGGGTTTTCGTTACCGCCAAAGTAGGGGAAGCCCACCGCGGCGACGGAGTCCTTGATATCCAGCAGGGAGAGCCGCAGCTCGGTCTCCCTGCCGGCCGCCAGCTGCTCGAGGTTCCACTTGCCTTTTTCGCCCCAGCGAAAGCCGATCGAGCCGTTGGGCGCCACCAGCTCCCCTTCGGCGTTGAAAGCGACGGTTTTCCACTCCGGGTTGTTGCTTTCGCCCAGCCCGTCCAGCAGGTCCGAAGCGCGCAGCATGCGCCCGGGCACCCAACTGCCGTCGTCGCGCCTGTCGAGCATCACCAGCATCGGCATATCGGTGTAGTGGCGACAGTAGTTGAGGAAGTAATCGCTGGGGCTATCGAGGTGGAAGCGCTTGAGGATCACGTGACCCATCGCCATCGCCAGCGCGCTGTCGGTACCCTGTTTCGGCGCCAGCCACTGATCGCAGAGCTTGGCGACTTCCGAATAGTCCGGGGTGATGGCGATGGTTTTGGTGCCTTTGTAGCGCACTTCGGTGAAGAAGTGGGCGTCCGGCGTACGGGTCTGCGGGACGTTAGAGCCCCAGGCGATAATGTAGCTGGAGTTGTACCAGTCGGCGGATTCCGGCACGTCGGTCTGCTCGCCCCAGGTCATCGGCGAGGCGGGCGGCAGGTCGCAGTACCAGTCATAGAAGCTCAGGCAGGTTCCGCCGATCAGCGACAGATAGCGGGTACCGGCGGCGTAGGAGACCATCGACATTGCCGGAATGGGCGAGAAGCCGGCCACGCGGTCCGGGCCGTAGTTTTTAATGGTCCAGACGTTGGCGGCGGCGATCAGCTGGTTGAGCTCTTTCCAGGTCGAACGAATAAACCCGCCTTTGCCGCGGGCCTGCTTGTAGCTCAGGCATTTTTGCCGGTCCTGCATGATGCTGTTCCACGCGTTCACCGGGTCCGGGTGCTGCGTTAGCGCTTCGCGCCACAGCTCAATCAGCCGCTTGCGCGCCAGCGGGTACTTCAGGCGGTTGGCGCTGTAGAGGTACCACGAGTAGCTGGCGCCGCGCGGGCAGCCGCGCGGTTCGTGGTTCGGCAGGTCAGGGCGGGTGCGGGGATAGTCGGTCTGCTGGGTTTCCCAGGTGACGAGCCCGTTTTTAACGTAGATCTTCCAGCTACATGAGCCTGTACAGTTTACGCCGTGCGTGGAGCGGACAATCTTATCGAACTGCCAGCGCTGACGGTAGCTATCCTCCCAGTCACGGTTGGTGTTGTACACCTGGCCGTGGCCGTTGGCAAAGCTTTCGCCTTTTTGCTTAAAGTAGCGAAAGCGATCCAGTAGTTTGCTCATGACATTATCTCCTGACGGGGGATTGCGCCCCCGTGGTTACACTGCTCAACATGTATTTCTTGTTCTGTTTATTTCGTTGCCGGCCTGCGGCGCCCGTAGACCAGCCAGGTCACCAGCACGCAAACCACGTAAAACACAAAAAAGATCTTCATGGCGCCGACCGGAGAGCCGGTCATGGCCAGCGAGGTGCCAAAGGCTTTGGGGATGAAGAAGCCCCCAACCGCGCCAATGGCGGAGATAAAGCCGAGCGCGGCGGCGGTATCGGTCACCGCCTCATGCTGGGCCTGTTCGTCGGTCCCGCCGCGTTTTTTGACGCTATCGACGGTGATTTGGCGAAAGATCACGGCGATCATCTGGAAGGTGGAGCCGCTGCCGAGGCCGGCGGTCAGGAACAGCCCCATAAACACCACGTAAAAGGCGAGGAAGCTGCCGGAGCCGGAGCCCGGCAGGGTGAGAAACAGCAGGCCGGTAAACAGCGCCATCAGGACAAAGTTGGCAAGCGTCACGTTAACCCCGCCGAGGCGGTCTGAGATAATGCCGCCAAACGAACGGGCCAGGGCGCCGATAAACGGCCCGAAGAAGGCCAGCTGCAGGATATTGACGTCCGGGAACTGCGTTTTTGCCAGCATCGCAAAGCCGGCGGAGAAGCCGATAAACGAGCCGAAGGTCGCCAGGTACAGCAGGCTCAGCAGCCACATATGCGGACGTTTTAGCACCGGCAGCTGGTCGCGAATTGACGTTTTGGAACCGGCGATATCGTTCATGCCGAACCAGGCGGCGGCGGTGGCAATCAGCAGCAGGGGAACCCAGATCAGCGGCGAGTTGCCGAGCCAGAGGATCGAACCATCCGGCTGTTCGGTGCCGCGTACGCCGAGGAAGGTAAACAGCGGCAGGAACACGAAAATAGGCGACAGCAGCTGCATCACGCTGACCCCGAGGTTGCCCAGCCCGCCGTTAACGCCGAGCGCGCTGCCCTGCTTAGCCTTCGGGTAGAAAAAGCTGATATTGCCCATGCTGGAGGCAAAGTTGGCGCCGGCGAAACCGCACAGCAGGGCGATGGCGATAAATATCCAGTAAGGCGTCGCCGGGTCCTGCACCGCGAAACCGAGCCACAGGCACGGGATCGCTAATATAACGGTACTGATCACCGTCCAGTAGCGTCCGCCAAATATTGGCACCATAAACGAATAGGGCACGCGTAATATTGCCCCGGAAAGCGAAGGTAGGGCGGTTAATAAAAACAGCTGGTCGGTAGTGAAATTAAATCCGACTTTATTAAGATTGACTGCTACTGCGCTAAATAACATCCAGACGCAGAAGGCGAGTAGCAGGCAGGCAACTGAAATACAAAGATTTCTTCGCGCGATCTTTTTGCCTTTGTTTTCCCAAAATGCCGGGTTTTCGGGTCGCCAGTCTTTTAAAAGGTAATGATTATCTTTCTCATTTTTAGTTGACATATTGCCCTCGATTGCACCGTAACCAAAGAAAATAGAGATCGGAAAAGCGGAAAATAGAAAATAAAACAGCGGTTGTTATGAAGGCTGGTCGTTTTAATTATTGTAATGTTTGAAAGAATAGATAAAAAAAGCGCGGCAGAAGAAAACACGCTGTGAATAGAGGGTTGTTATTTGTTACAAAATGTAAAATAGTTGTGAAGTTAAGGGGCTTGCGGCCGCTTCCACAGAAGAGCCTCGTCGGGTGAAAGGTCTACGCCGCCTCCCGCAGGCGGCGGCGGGGCGTCAGGTCTGGGGCTTTTCAGGCGAACGTAGAAGTTCCATCGTTATATAATAGTTTATATATCGACTAAAGGCGGCGTCATCAATCTCCTTCATCCCCAGCGCGTAAATACCGTCTAATCCGCAGACGAGGGCGATGAGCCGCCACGCAATATTCTCCGCGCTGTCGCCGGGATGAAACTCCCCGGCCGCGGTTCCGCGCTGAATAATGTTGACCGTCTCGTCGTGCCACAGGCTCATGGTGAGCAGGTAGGCCGCTTTGATGTCGCTGTCGCTGCTGGAAAGCAGCTGCCCCTCGCGCCACAGGCGAATGTAGGGCTCCAGCCGGCCATCTTCGCTGCCGAGCATTGAAAACAGGCGCTCGTTCCAGCTCGCCGCATCGTCAACCAGCTGGATGGCCAGCATATCCCGAATCAGCTGGACGAAGGCGTGGGCCTTCAGCTCGCCGATGGAGGTGAAGTGGTGGTGCAGCTGCCCGGTGGCGACGCCGGCTTCGCCGGCTATCTGCCGAACGGTCATTGCGCCCAGGCCGCCGCGCAGGGCCACGCGCATCGCCGCCTGCAGGATAACTTCCCGCCGATCTTCCCGACTTAAATAGTTCATATGCTCCCGCCGCAGAGTGGTTTTCATCGATAGTAACAAAAAGTTGGACAGTCGTTCAACAATCCGGCAGGATCGCATTCCTGGACGCGTGTCCAATTTAGTTAATTGAGGAAATGTAGTATGTCTCGGCAATGGTTAACGCTTATAGCGATTTTGCTGGTTTATCTTCCAGTGGCGATCGATGCCACGGTGCTGCACGTGGCGGCGCCAACGCTTAGCGTATCGCTGGGAACCAGCAGCAATGAGCTGCTGTGGATCATTGATATCTATTCATTAGTGATGGCCGGAATGGTGCTGCCGATGGGCGCGCTGGGCGACAAAATTGGCTTTAAGCGCCTGCTGCTGCTCGGCAGCGGGATTTTCGGCGTCGCGTCGCTGGCGGCGGCCTTTTCCCCCAGCGCGATGGCGCTGATTGCCTCCCGGGCGCTGCTGGCCATCGGCGCCGCGATGATCGTCCCGGCGACGCTGGCCGGCATTCGTAACACCTTCGCCGAAGCCCGCCACCGCAACATGGCGCTGGGCCTGTGGGCGGCGATTGGCTCCGGCGGTGCGGCTTTCGGCCCGCTGGTGGGCGGAATGCTGCTGGAGCACTTCTACTGGGGATCGGTCTTCCTGCTCAACGTTCCCATCGTGCTGGTGGTTATGGCCTTCAGCGCGCGAATGGTGCCGCGCCAGCCCGCGCGACGCGAGCAGCCGTTGAATATGCTGCAGGCGCTGATGCTGATCGCGGCGATCCTGATGCTGGTCTTTAGCGCCAAAACGGCGCTGAAAGGGCAGCTTGAGCTGTGGATCACCGGGCTGGTGGCCCTTGCGGGGGCGGGGATGCTGTTCTCCTTCGTGCGCCGGCAGCTCTCATCGGCGAGGCCGATGGTGGATATGCGCCTCTTCACGCACCGCATTATTCTATGCGGCGTGATGATGGCGATGACGGCGCTGATTACGCTGGTGGGTTTCGAACTGCTGATGGCGCAGGAGCTACAGTTTGTGCACGGTAAAACGCCGTTCGAGGCCGGGCTGTTTATGCTGCCGCTGATGGTGGCCAGCGGATTTAGCGGGCCGATTGCCGGGATGATGGTCTCGCGCCTCGGCCTGCGTCAGGTGGCCACCGGCGGGATGCTGCTCAGCGCGTTCAGCTTCCTCGGGCTGTCGATGACCGACTTTAGCAGCCAGCCGTGGCTGGCGTGGGGGCTGATGACGATGCTGGGCTTCAGCGTTGCCAGCGCGCTGCTGGCCTCCAGCTCGGCGATTATGGCCGCCGCGCCAAAAGAGAAGGCGGCCGCGGCGGGAGCGATTGAAACGATGGCCTATGAGCTCGGCGCCGGGCTGGGCATAGCGCTCTTTGGCCTGATCCTGACCCGCAGCTACGGCGCGTCGATTGTATTACCGAACGGTATTGACGGCGGCGCGGCGGAGCAGGCCGCATCCTCGATCAGCGAGGCGATAAATCTGGCCCAGTCGATGCCCGCTATTCCGGCCCATGCGCTGGTTGAGGCGGCCAAAACGGCGTTTATCAGCGCCCACAGTATCGTCCTGGCGACCGCCGGCGTCCTGCTGCTGCTGCTGGCAATGGGGATCTGGCGCAGCCTCGCGAAGGCGCCGCCGGTGAGTGACATCCTATAGCTGGAGAGAGAGCTCCATGGCGGCCCGGCGCAGCGGCGCCAGGGCCAGCTCTTTTAGCTCCCCGGCGCTCATCGCGGCCGCAGGCACGCCAACGTTGAGCGCCGCCACCACCTGGCCGCCGCGCGACAGCAGCGGCACCGCCAGCGAGCACAGCCCAACCTCAATCTGCCTGTCCGCAAGCGCGTATCCCTGCATGCGGACTTTGGCAATCTCCTCGCGCAATCCCGGCAGATCGCAGACCGTATGCGGGGTGTAGCGCATTAGCACGGCTCGTGACAATGTCACTTCCAGCTGTTCTTCCGGTAGCGCGCTGAGCAGCACCCGGCCCATCGAGGTGGCCCAGGCGGGCAGGCGGCTGCCGCGCCCGATGTCGACGCTGAGCAGGTTGTTGATTGCGGCTCTGGCGATATAGAGCACGTTATCCCCATCCAGGGTGGCGGCTGAACAGGACTCGCCCAGCGTTTTGCCCAGCGTATCCAGCGCGGTCTGCGCCACTTTTGCCAGCGGAGTGCCGGCAAGGTAGGCGTGGCCTACCGCCAGCACGCGCGGCAGCAGCTCGTAGCCGCGGCCATCGGGGCTGTGCACCATCCCGAGCGCCGCCAGGGTATAGAGGCAGCGGCGCACGGCGGCGCGAGAAATTTGCGTTTTCTGGCTGAGCTGAGAAATGGTCAGCCGCTGGCGCTGGGGAGTAAAGGCGTTGAGCACCTCCAGCCCGCGCGCCAGCGACAGCATAAAGTTTGGGTCGTGTTCGGCCTGCCTGGCGCTGAGGGTGGTCGGGGATCTATCGCTCATTGAATTCCTCTCCATTCGAAGACAAAGCTCGCGGGCACCACTATACCCTGCGCACAGCGGGGGGCGGCGGAATGTGCGCGTTTTCCCACTCGGATCACATTATTAACCTCAATTTAACAAGCGCGTCGATAATCGCACAACATTTCGATTATCGCCGTTGACCGTGCCGGTGACTGCCCCCTATTGTCAAAGGCATCGTCACCTCCCGTTATGGTTGGGGGCACAAAAAGTTATACCCGATAGCGTTTATGCAGCCGCCGCGCCTGGCCACCTTACCGGGGCCGCAGCGGGCGCTGCGCGAACGAGCCCGGGTCAGGCTATTTCACGATTGGGAACAGAAGATGACCGCGACCGTAGAACGCATTGAAAGCTGGCTGGTTGATGTCCCGACCATTCGCCCGCACAAACTCTCAATGGCCACCATGGGCTGCCAGACGCTGGTGATTATTCGCCTCACGCGCTCCGACGGCATCTGTGGGATCGGCGAGGCGACCACCATTGGTGGCCTGAGCTATGGCGTCGAAAGCCCGGAGGCCATCGTCTCCGCCATTACCCACTATCTGACGCCGCTGCTCAAGGGCCAGCCGGCGGATAACCTCAACGCGCTCACCGAGCGCATGAACGGCGCCGTTAAAGGCAATACCTTTGCCAAATCGGCGATTGAGACCGCGCTGCTCGATGCCCAGGGCAAGGCGCTGGGGCTGCCGGTTTCGGCGCTGCTGGGCGGGGCGCTGCAGACCTCGCTGCCGGTGCTGTGGACGCTGGCGAGCGGCGATACCGCGAAGGACATTGCCGAAGGCGAACGGCTGCTGAGCGAACGCCGCCATCAGGCGTTCAAGCTTAAAATTGGCGCCCGGGATCTGGCTACCGACCTCAGGCACACCCGCGCGATCGTCGAGGCGCTGGGCGACCGGGCCAGCATCCGGGTTGACGTCAACCAGGCGTGGGACGCCACCGCCGCGGCCAGGGGCTGCCGCGAGCTGGCGGCGATGGGGGTCGACCTTATCGAACAGCCGGTTAGCGCGCAGGATAACGCTGCCCTGGTGCGCCTTAGCCACCGCGTCGAGACCGCGATCCTCGCGGATGAAGCCGTCGCCACCCACTATGACGGCTACCGCCTGGCCCGGCAGGGATTCAGCGGCGCCTACGCGCTGAAGATTGCTAAAGCCGGCGGTCCGGCCAGCGTGTTGGCCCTCGCGCGGGTGGCGCAGGCGGCGGGCATTGGCCTGTACGGCGGCACCATGCTGGAAGGGAGCGTCGGCACGGTGGCGTCGCTGCACGCCTGGTCAACGCTGCCGCTGCAGTGGGGAACCGAGATGTTTGGCCCGCTGCTGTTGAAGGACGACATCATCAGCGTGCCGCTGACCTTCGCCGAGGGGCAGGTCGTTCTGCCGCAGGCGCCGGGGCTCGGCGTCGAGCTCGATGAAGATAAGCTGCAGTTTTATACCCGTAAAGCGTAAGCGCGCACAGGAGAGAGAAATGCTGTTCAAAGTGGATATGACCGTCAATATTCCGCTGGGGTTTCCCGGCGCCGAAATTGAGGAGATCAAGCAGCGCGAAAAGGCCTATTCGCAGCAGCTGCAGCGGGAAGGTAAATGGCGGCATATTTGGCGCGTCGCCGGGCTGTATGCCAACGTCAGTATTTTTGACGTGCGGGATGCCGAAGAGCTGCATCAGATATTAATGGGACTGCCGCTGTACCCGTTTATGGAAATACGCGTGGAGGCGCTCTGCCGTCATCCATCATCGATTCGTGAAGACGATAAATAATAATAATTAACCTCGCGCCGGTTTATATCGGCGTAAACCCTACAAATAAGCTGCAAGCAATAAGTGAGAATCGTTATGAAAAATTCTTTCGTACAACAAGAAGCCGTGCAGAAATTATTACGTGAAAGCGCCGGCCTGAACGTTCCCGGCGGCAACGAGCGCTTTAAAGCCATCGTCCACCGCATCCTCGAAGATATGTGCACCCTGATCGATGATTACAATATTAGCCAGGAAGAGTTCTGGCACGCGGTGAACTATCTCCACGAGCTGGGCGGGCGTCAGGAGGCGGCGCTGCTGGCGGCGGGCCTCGGAATCGAGCACTTCCTCGATCTGCGTCAGGACGCTATTGAAGCCGCCCAGCACCGGGAGACCGGCACCCCGCGCACGATTGAGGGGCCGCTATACGTCGCCAACGCGCCGCTGAGCGACGGCTACGCGCGGATGGATGACGGCAAAGATGCGGGAGAGGTCATGTGGCTGCATGGCCAGGTTTGCGACACCCAGGGGCGCCCGGTAGCGAACGCCGTGGTCGATATCTGGCACGCCAACACCCTCGGGAATTACTCCTTCTTCGACCAGAGCCAGGGGGAGTATAACCTGCGCCGCCGCATTCGTACCGGCGCCGACGGCCGCTACAGCGTGCGCAGCATCATGCCTTCCGGCTACGGCTGCCCACCGGATGGCCCGACCCAGAAGCTGCTTGACCAGCTGGGGCGCCACGGCAATCGCCCGGCGCATATACACTTCTTCGTTTCGGCTCCGGGCCACAGGCATTTAACCAGTCAGATTAACCTCAATGGCGATAAATACCTGTGGGACGACTTCGCATTTGCTACCCGCGACGGGCTGATCGCCGACCCGGTTAAAATCACCGATCGCGAGCTTATCCAGCAGCGTAAGCTCGACGGCGCGCATACCGAAGTGTGCTTTGATTTCACCCTCTGCCCGGCGCTAAACGCCGATGAAGAGCAGCGCGGCACCCGCCTGCGCGCGCAGGAGTAAGCCGCTCTTTTAACCCGGACTGCGGCGTCGCGCCCTGTCCGGGCTACCGGTACCATCGCCTTAATTAATTCGTACCGCGTCGTCGTTATCTCGCCACCGCCTTTTAATCCTGAATCATGCAGGAGGACCTGACTCATGCAAAAAACGTACGCAACGTTAAAAGCTAAAATTAGCAACGCATTAATTGTTGACCGTGAAAAGCATATTTATCGCTGTCATCGTTCAATATTTACCGACAGCCAGCTATTTGATTTTGAAATGAAGCATATATTCGAAGGCAACTGGGCGTTCCTCGCCCATGAAAGTCAAATTGCCGAGGCCGGAGATTATTATACCCTGACCCTCGGACGCCAGCCGGTGATTATTACCCGGGATAAAAAGAACCAGCTCCACGCGCTTATTAATAGCTGTGCGCACCGCGGCGCCATGCTGTGTCGGCGCAAAACCGGGAATAAAAACTCCTTCACCTGTCCGTTCCACGGCTGGACCTTTGGCAATAGCGGCAAGCTGCTAAAAGCGAAAGACGAGAGCACCGGCGGCTACCCGGAGACGTTTAAGCACGAGGGCTCCCATGACCTGAAAAAGCTCCCGCGCTTTCAGTCCTACCGCGGCTTTCTGTTCGGCAGCCTCAGCGACGACGTGCAGCCGCTGGAGCAGTATCTCGGCGAGACCCTGAAGATTATCGATCTGATGGTCGATCAGGCGGCCGAAGGGCTGGAGGTCCTCAAAGGCTCCTCGAGCTACGTTTATGAGGGTAACTGGAAGCTGGGGGCGGAAAACGGCGCCGACGGCTACCACGTCAGCGTGGTGCACTGGAACTACGCCTCAACGATGTCGCGGCGCAACTACGAAGCGGAAGGGACGCACTCGGTGGACGCCAACGGCTGGTCGAAAAGCCTCGGCGGCGGCTACGGCTTTGAAAACGGCCATATGCTGCTGTGGACCCGCGCGCTCAATCCGGAGGTGCGTCCGGTTTACGCGCACCGGGCGCGCCTGCAGGCGGAGTTTGGCGAGCTGCGCGCCGACCAGATGGTCAACGAAACCCGCAACCTGTGCCTCTATCCTAACGTCTACTTAATGGATCAGTTCTCCACTCAGATCCGCGTGATCCGCCCGATCGCCGTCGACAAAACCGAAGTGACCATCTGGTGCTTCGCGCCAAAAGGGGAGCCCGACGAGGCCCGCGCCCTGCGTATTCGCCAGTACGAGGATTTCTTTAACGTCAGCGGAATGGGCACCCCGGATGACCTCGAAGAGTTCAGCGCCTGCCAGCGCGGCTACCTCGGCGAGAGCCTGGCGTGGAGCGACCTCAGCCGCGGCGCGCTGCACTGGGTCGATGGCGCGGATGAGCACGCCCGGCACGCCGGATTTACGCCGCTGCTGAGCGGAGTCAAGTCGGAGGATGAAGCCCTGTACATCGCCCATCACCACCACTGGCAGAACGTGATGCTGGCGGCGCTTGATAAAGAGCAGCAGCGCTACGACCAGTCGATTACCCAGCGCGTGGAGGTGGCGTAATGTTGACGCTTGAACAGGTTCGCCAGTTTCTCTACTACGAAGCCCGCCTGCTTGACGACCGCCAGTGGGACGAATGGCTGACGTGCTACAGCCCGAAGGTGGTGTTCTGGATGCCGGCGTGGGGCGATGACGACCGGCTCACCCGCGACCCGCAGCGCGAGATTTCGCTGATCTACTACCCCAACCGCGACGGGCTTGAGGACCGGGTGTACCGCATCAAAACGGAACGCTCCGGCGCCAGCACCCCGGAGCCGCGGACCACGCACATGATAAGCAACGTGGAGCTGATGGGCGAAGGCGAGCAGGGCCTGGAGGTGCGCTACAGCTGGGTGACCTGGAGCCATCGCTACCAGCAGACCGATGCCTATTTTGGCTCGACCTGCTGCACCCTCACCGTCGAAGACGGCAGGCCGCAGATTGTGCGAAAAACCGTGCGCCTGAACAACGACTACATCCGTCAGGTCATCGACGTTTACCATATTTAAGAGGGGCTTATGACCTTTAATATTGCGCTCAATTTTGAGGACGGTATCACCCGCTTTATCCACTGCAACCCCGGGGAGAAGGTGCTGGATGCCGCCTATCGGCAGAAGGTGAATTTGCCGATGGACTGCTCGGACGGCGTCTGCGGTACCTGCAAATGCCGCTGCGCCAGCGGTGATTACGCTCTGGGCGATGACTATCTTGAAGAGGCGCTGAGCGACGAGGAGGCCGCCGCGCGCCAGGTGCTGACCTGCCAGATGATCCCGACCAGCGACTGCGTGATTGACGTGCCGGTGGCGGCGGCGCAGTGCAAAACCGCGCTGGCCAGCGTCGGCGCGGCGGTGGTGGCGGTGAACGCCCTGTCGGAGAGCGCCCTTGAGCTGGTGGTTGCGCTTGACGAAGCGCTGGCGTTTCTGCCGGGGCAGTACATCAATATTCAGGTGCCGGGTACCCCCCACGTGCGGGCCTACTCCTTTAGCTCCCTTTCCGGGGCGCGCGAGGGCCGTTTCCTGATCCGCAACGTGCCCGGCGGCATCATGAGCCAGTGGCTGACGCAGCGCGCGCGGCCCGGCGAGCGGCTGATCCTCAGCGGGCCGATGGGCAGCTTTTATCTGCGCGGCGGCGAGCGTCCGCTGCTGATGCTCGCCGGCGGAACCGGCCTGGCGCCGCTGCTGTCGATGCTGCACACCCTCGTGCAGCAGGGCAGCACCCGCCCGGTGACCCTGGTGTACGGCGTCACCCGCGATAGCGATCTGGTCAAAACCGAGGCGCTGGACGCCTTCGTCGGCCAGCTCTCCGGCTACCGCTGGCTGCCGGTGGTGGCCGACCCGCAAAGCGGCTGTCCGCAGCGTGGGTTTGTCACTGACCATCTCGATGAGTCCATGCTTAACGCCGGGGATGTTGATATCTACCTCTGCGGTCCGCCGCCGATGGTTAACGCGGTCTCCTCCGCGCTTCGCGACCGCGGCGTCGAGCCGGCCGGTTTTTGGTATGAAAAGTTTATCGCCAGCCAGAGCGCGGCGGCATAAGGAGAGAGCATGAGATTTCAGGATAAGGTAGTGGCGATCACCGGCGCGGCCCAGGGGATCGGTCGGCAGACGGCCGAGCAGGCGGCGCGCGAGGGCGCGCGGCTGCTGCTGATCGACCGCTCCCGCTACGTACACGAGCTGGCGGCGGCGCTGGCGGAATCCGGCTGCGACGTGCTGGCGCTGGAGGCCGATCTTGAGCAGTGGGCGAGCAGCGAGCAGGTTTTTGCCGAAGGCGTGGCCCATTTCGGCCGCCTCGACGTGCTGATCAACAATATTGGCGGCACCATCTGGGCGCGGCCCTTCGCCGAATATCAGCCGCAGCAGATTGAACAGGAGATCCGCCGGTCGCTGTTTCCGACGCTGTGGGGCTGCCGGGCGGCGCTGCCGTGGATGCTGCGCCAGGGCAAGGGCGCTATCGTTAACGTCTCGTCCGTGGCGACCGCGGGAGTCAACCGGGTTCCCTATTCGGCGGCCAAGGGCGGGGTCAACGCGCTGACCCGATCGATTGCCATGGAGTACAGCGACAGCGGCATTCGCATCAACGCGGTGGCGCCCGGCGGCACCGAGGCCCCGGCGCGCCTGACGCCGCGCAATAGCGAGACGCCGACGGCGCAGGAGCAGGGATGGTATCAGCAGGTGGTCGATCAAACGGTGCAGAGCAGCCTGATGCATCGCTACGGGACGCTGGCGGAACAGGCAAACGCGATCCTGTTTCTCGCCAGCGATGAGGCAAGCTATATCACCGGCGTTACGCTGCCGGTGGCCGGGGGCGATCTCGGCTAGCGTCGGGTCGCGTACCAGCAGAGCAGGGAGCCGGCGCACACCATGCCGGCTCCCTGCCAGAACGACCACGACAGGGACGCGCTCAGCAGTACCGCCGCCAGCGCCGATGAGAGCACCGGCGTAAAGTATGATGCCGCCGCCAGCAGGCTGACGTTGCCGTGAAGGATCCCTACGTTCCACGCCGCGTAGGCCAGCCCCAGGGCCACCGCGACCATCACCAGCTTGATAACCACCGGCCAGCTAAAGATCATCGGCGGCTGCTCGCTGAACAGAAATTTCAGCCACAGGGTCAGCGCCGTTAATAATACGAACAGGGTGATACCGTTTTTGCCTTTCGCATATTTGGCGGTCACCGTGCAATAGGCCGCCCAGATAAAGGCGCCGACAAATGCCAATATATAGCTCAGGGGGCTGGAAACGACGTTGCTGATAATTTCATCAATATTCAGGCCATGCTCGCCGCCTAATACCCAAACGACGCCAAACAGAGCAATAAATAAGCCGGGAATAACCAGCCAGGTGCTTTTCTGCTGATTAAAGAGAATGGCGAATAAAATCGTCAGGCTGGGCCACAGATAGTTGACCATACCCACTTCGATCGCCTGCTGGCGGGTGCCGGCAAAGCCCAGAGAGAGCGCGAGGCAGATTTCATAGCTGACAAACAGCAGGCTGCCGGCCAGTAAATAGGGGCGCGGGATCTGCCGCAGCTGCGGGAAGCCAACGGTAAACACCAGCAATATACCGCTGAGGCTGTAGATCATTGCCGCGCCGCCTACCGGACCTAACCCTTCGCTCACCCCGCGAATCAAACCGACCATGGTGCTCCACAGCACAATAGCCACCAGTCCGGTTAACGTTGCCTTTTTCTTTTCCATTTTAAACCTGATGCCAATCCACATTCAGCTTCGATTTATAACACTTTTCTATTCCGCCGGACCGATATTTTCTTCAGCTGTTAATACCAAGGGAGTAATCAAATTCGCCAGGCCTGACTATTAAGGGGGCGAGCGTTTTCGACATTGATTTGACGCAATAAAAACAGGGACATTGCTGTTAGTTTCCTCCCCGCGATGAACAAAATTCCTGCATGGAGAAAATCAATGGACGTCAGCCGCAGAAAGTTTTTCAAAATCTGCGCAGGCGGTATGGCCGGAACAACAGCTGCTGCCCTGGGTTTTGCACCCAAAATGGCGCTGGCTCAGGCGCGTAACTACAAGCTATTGCGCGCCAAAGAGATCCGCAACACCTGCACATACTGCTCCGTGGGCTGCGGGCTATTAATGTATAGCCTCGGCGACGGCGCGAAGAACGCAAAAGAAGCAATTTATCACATCGAAGGCGACCCGGATCACCCGGTGAGCCGCGGCGCGCTGTGCCCGAAAGGGGCAGGCCTGCTGGACTACGTGCACAGCGAAAACCGCCTGCGCTACCCGCAATACCGCGCGCCGGGCTCCGACAGGTGGCAGCGTATTTCCTGGGATGAGGCCTTCGATCGCATTGCCAAACTAATGAAAGCCGACCGTGACGCCAACTTTATTGAGAACAACGAACAGGGTGTAACGGTTAACCGCTGGCTTTCCACCGGGATGCTGTGCGCATCCGCGGCGAGTAATGAAACCGGCATGCTGACGCAGAAGTTTGTGCGCTCGCTCGGCATGCTGGCGGTAGACAACCAGGCGCGCGTCTGACACGGACCAACGGTAGCAAGTCTTGCTCCAACATTTGGTCGCGGTGCGATGACCAACCACTGGGTTGATATCAAAAACGCTAACGTGGTGATGGTGATGGGCGGCAACGCCGCTGAAGCACATCCGGTGGGATTCCGCTGGGCGTTAGAAGCGAAGAACAACAATGATGCGACGCTTATCGTCGTCGATCCGCGCTTTACGCGTACGGCATCGGTGGCCGATATCTATGCGCCGATCCGCTCCGGCACCGACATTACCTTCCTGTCGGGGGTACTGCTGTACCTGATTGAAAATAACAAAATTAACGCCGAATACGTCAGGCACTACACCAACGCTAACCTGCTGGTGCGCGATGATTTTGCCTTCGATGACGGCCTGTTCAGCGGCTACGACGCTGAAAAACGCCAGTACGATAAGTCCTCCTGGAACTACCAGTTTGATGAGAACGGCTTTGCCAAACGCGATGAAACCCTGACCCACCCGCGCTGCGTCTGGAACCTGCTGAAACAGCACGTCTCCCGCTATACGCCGGAGGTGGTGGAGAACATCTGCGGGACGCCAAAAGCGGACTTCCTCAAGGTGTGCGAAGTGCTGGCCTCCACCAGCGCGGCGGATCGTACCACTACCTTCCTCTATGCGCTGGGCTGGACGCAGCACACCGTCGGGGCGCAGAACATCCGCACCATGGCGATGATCCAGCTGCTGCTCGGCAATATGGGGATGGCGGGCGGCGGGGTCAACGCGCTGCGCGGCCACTCCAATATCCAGGGGCTGACCGACCTCGGGCTGCTGTCGACCAGCCTGACCGGCTATCTGACGCTGCCGTCGGAAAAACAGACGGACCTGCGCAGCTATCTGCAGGCCAACACGCCAAAAGCGACGCTGGACGAGCAGGTGAACTACTGGAGCAACTATCCTAAGTTCTTCGTTAGCCTGATGAAATCCTTCTACGGCGACGCGGCGCAAAAAGAGAACGACTGGGGCTTTAGCTGGTTACCGAAATGGGATCAGGCCTACGACGTTATCAAGTACTTCAACATGATGGATGGCGGCAAAGTCAACGGCTACATCTGCCAGGGCTTTAACCCTGTGGCGTCCTTCCCGGACAAAAACAAGGTGGTGCGCAGCCTCAGCAAGCTGAAGTACATGGTGGTTATCGATCCGCTGGTGACCGAAACCTCCGTCTTCTGGCAAAACCACGGCGAGTCCAACGACGTTGACCCGGCGGCGATCCAGACGGAAGTCTTCCGCCTGCCGTCCACCTGCTTTGCCGAAGAAGATGGCTCTATCGCCAACTCCGGACGCTGGCTGCAGTGGCACTGGAAGGGCCAGGATGCGCCGGGCGAAGCGCGCAACGACGGCGAAATCCTTGCCGGGATCTACCATCGTCTGCGCGAAATGTACCGCGCCGAGGGCGGCAAGGGCGTCGAGCCGCTGCTGAAAATGGGCTGGGACTACAAGCAGCCGGATCGTCCGGAATCGGAAGAGGTGGCGAAAGAGAACAACGGCTACGCGCTGGCGGATCTCTACGACGCCAGCGGCGCGCTGCTGGCGAAAAAAGGCCAGCTGCTGAACAGCTTTGCGCTGCTGCGCGACGACGGCTCCACCTCATCCTCGTGCTGGATTTATACCGGTAGCTGGACCGAGCAGGGCAACCAGATGGCTAACCGCGACAACGCCGATCCGTCGGGCCTTGGCAACACCCTGGGCTGGGCCTGGGCGTGGCCGCTAAACCGCCGGGTGCTCTATAACCGCGCATCGGCGGATATCAACGGCAGGCCGTGGGACGCGAAGCGGATGCTGATCCAGTGGAACGGCGCTAAGTGGGTCGGGAACGACATTCCGGACTTCAACACCGCGCCGCCGGGGAGCAAAACCGGTCCGTTTATCATGCAGCAGGAGGGCCTCGGCCGGCTGTTTGCGCTTGATAAGCTGGCGGAAGGTCCGTTCCCTGAGCACTACGAGCCGATGGAGACGCCGCTGGGAACCAACCCGCTGCACCCGAACGTTATCTCCAGTCCGGTGGTGCGTCTGTACGAAGAGGATGCCGTGCGCTTAGGTAAGAAAGACAGGTTCCCGTACGTCGGCACCACCTATCGCCTGACCGAGCACTTCCACACCTGGACCAAGCACGCGCTGCTTAACGCCATCGCGCAGCCGGAGCAGTTCGTCGAAATCAGCGAGGGGCTGGCGAAAGCCAAGGGGATTGCCAACGGCGATCGCGTGACGGTCAGCAGCATGCGCGGCTTTATTCGCGCGGTGGCGGTAGTGACCCGTCGCCTGCAGACGCTCAACGTCAACGGCCAGCAGGTGGAAACCGTCGGAATTCCGCTGCACTGGGGCTTTGAAGGGGTGGCCCGTAAAGGCTACATCGCCAATACCCTGACGCCGAACGTCGGCGATTCCAACTCGCAAACGCCGGAGTATAAGGCGTTTCTGGTCAACATCGAGAAAGCGTAAGGGGCGATTCAATGGCGATGGAAACACAGGACATTATTAAACGCTCCGCGACTAACCCTATCACTCCCGCGCCCCGCGCGCGGGACTTTAAGGCGGAAGTCGCCAAGCTTATCGATGTGTCATCCTGCGTGGGCTGTAAGGCCTGCCAGGTGGCCTGCTCCGAGTGGAACGATATCCGCGATGAGGTGGGGCACTGCGTCGGGGTTTACGATAACCCGGCGGATCTCAGCGCCAAATCCTGGACGGTGATGCGCTTTAGCGAAACCGAACAGAACGGCAGGCTGGAGTGGCTGATCCGTAAAGACGGCTGCATGCACTGCGAAGATCCGGGCTGCCTGAAGGCCTGCCCCTCCGCCGGCGCGATTATTCAGTACGCGAACGGCATCGTCGACTTCCAGCAGGAAAACTGCATTGGCTGCGGCTACTGCATCGCCGGGTGTCCGTTTAACGTCCCGCGCCTCAATAAAGAGGATAACCGGGTCTATAAATGCACGCTCTGCGTGGATCGCGTTAGCGTCGGTCAGGAGCCGGCGTGCGTGAAAACCTGTCCGACCGGGGCGATTCATTTCGGCAGCAAGAAAGAGATGCTGGAGGTGGCGCAGGAGCGGGTCAACAAGCTGAAGGCGCGCGGCTATCCGCATGCCGGGGTGTACAACCCGCCGGGCGTCGGCGGCACGCACGTGATGTACGTCCTGCATCACGCCGACCGGCCGGAGCTGTACCACAAGCTGCCGAACGAGCCGAAAATTGATACCAGCATCAATCTGTGGAAAGGGGCGCTGAAGCCGCTCTCGGCGCTGGGCTTTGTCGCCACCTTTGCCGGGCTTATCTATCACTACATCGGTATCGGACCGAACAAGGAAGTGGATGACGATGAGGAGGAACATGATGAGTAAATCGAAGATGATTGTGCGCACGAAGTTTATCGACCGCGCCTGTCACTGGACGGTGGTTATCTGCTTCTTTCTGGTGTCACTGTCCGGGATCTCGTTCTTCTTCCCGACCCTGCAGTGGCTGACGGAAACCTTCGGTACGCCGCAGATGGGGCGCATCCTGCATCCCTTCTTCGGGGTGGTGATTTTTATCACCCTGATGTTTATGTTCGTCCGTTTTGTGCACCACAACATCCCCGACAGGCAGGATATTCCGTGGCTGAAGGGGATTGTTGAGGTGCTGAAAGGCAACGAGCATAAGGTGGCGCGCGTCGGGAAATATAACGCCGGGCAGAAGATGATGTTCTGGACCATCATGAGCATGATTTTTGTGCTGCTGGTGAGCGGGGTGATTATCTGGCGGCCCTGGTTTGCGCACTATTTCCCGATTCAGGTCATCCGCTACGGCCTGCTGATCCACGCGGCGTCGGCGATTGTGCTGATCCACGCTATCCTGATCCATATGTATATGGCGTTCTGGGTGAAGGGGTCGATTAAGGGCATGGTTGAAGGCAAGGTGAGCCGCCGCTGGGCGAAAAAACACCACCCGCGCTGGTACCGCGACGTCGAGCGCCTGGAGGCGAAGAAAGAGAGTTCGCAGGGGATAAAATAGGCCTGCCGCGGAATTCTGCATGGCGCGACCGATGTCGCGCCATTTTTTTTAGCCTTCGCCGCGCAGGACCTCCAGCCCCACCCGCTGGCCGTAAGAGAGCTCGAGGGTATTGCCGTCCGGGTCGGCAAAGAACACGTAGTAGCCCACCGGCTCGCCGAGCTGCTCAGGCTCGCTGCGCAGCACCCCCTCGCGGCGCGCTATCGCGGTTTTTTCATCGATCTCCTGGCGCGTCGCGCAGGCTACCCCGAGGTGACCGAAGGGCCCGAGCGGGGTATCGGTGTGGCTATCCGTCTGCACCAGCACCAGGGCAAACGGGCGGGTGCGGTCACTCAGCCACGCCACGTGGCGCGCGGAGGGCAGATCGGGCGAGCGCCGGTGGATCACCTGCATTGCGGTGTAGCGGGTATAAAAATCGATACTTTTTTGCAGATCGCGCACCATAAAGGCGACGTGGGTAAAACCGCTGTCTACTTCCTGCATCATGCTGCTCCTGTAAGGTCGTTTTGTTCTGCCGACAACGGTAATACTTCAGGTTAACCTGAGGTAAAGCGCGAATTGTGCCATTGGCGATCGCCAAAAGGGGTAGGGCCAGGAGGCTCCCGCCGATGCGGGAGCCGGCGGGAGAGACTAGAAATGTTCCTTGATAAAACGGAAGGGGTACTCGCTGGACTTACTCTTGCCCGTTTTGCGCTTGGGCAATTTAACCGGATCGATATGCGGATCCTTGTAGGGGATCTGCGCCAGCAGGTGGGTAATGATGTTCAGGCGAACGCGCTTCTTCTCCTCCGAGCGGGCGACAAACCACGGCGCCCAGGCGGTATCGGTGGCGGCAAACATCGCGTCCCTGGCGGCGGTGTAGTCGTCCCAGCGGTTAAACGATTTGATGTCCATTGGCGACAGCTTCCAGATCTTGCGCCCGTCGTTGATGCGGTCGCGCAGGCGGCGCTCCTGCTCCTCCGGGGTGACCTCCAGCCAGTATTTCAGCAAAATGATCCCGGACTCGACCATCGCCCGCTCGACCATCGGCGCGCCTTCAAGGAATTTATCCGTCTGCTCGGGGGTACAAAAGCCCATCACCCGCTCGACGCCGGCGCGGTTGTACCAGCTGCGGTCGAAGATCGCTATCTCTCCGGCGGCGGGTAAAAAGGGAATATAGCGCTGATAGTAGAGCTGGCTCTTCTCGCGCTCGGTGGGGGCCGGGAGGGCGATAACCCGAAACACGCGCGGGCTGACCCGCTCGGTGATGGCTTTGATGGTGCCGCCTTTCCCCGCGCCGTCGCGACCCTCAAACACGATGCAGACCTTCAGCCCCTGGCTGACGACCCACAGCTGCAGCTTGACCAGCTCAACGTGCAGCTTGCGTAACGCCTTTTGATACTCTTTTTCGCCGAGCGGCTCGGTTTTACCGACGCGATTGATGGCTTTGCTCTTTTTCTTGTTTCCCATGGGCTCTTCTCCGTCGTGTATAGCGCCGGGTCAGCGCTCTACTATGAAGTGTAATAACGGCGCCAGCGGCCGACGGAAAATATTCATTCACCGCAGCCGCGCTGCCCGCTAATTAAGCGCCAGAGGCGATATTCATGCAGCGATCGCGCCGTTATATGGATAAAAATGTCACTTTACGTTTTTGGCTGGCCTGCCGCCGTCGAATGGTCAATAATGCCGACCGAAAGTAAAAACAAAGGGTTATACCGCCCGGGATTGACCTGTTTGCCACGTTGCCCGGCCTGCCGTCGCGCCCGTTTGCGGCCCGGGCAGGCCTGGGTTATTTAAGGTTCAGAAGTATGAAAAAGACTATTTTTTCGTTAGCGCTTGGCACCTTTGGTCTGGGAATGGCGGAATTTGGCATCATGGGCGTCCTGCCGGAAGTGGCCCACGACGTGGGGATCTCGATCCCCGTCGCCGGCAATATGATCTCCTGGTACGCCTGCGGGGTGGTGATCGGCGCGCCGGTGATGGCGCTGGTTTCGAGCCGCTTTTCGTTAAAATCGGTGATGCTATTTCTCGCCGCGCTCAGCATTATCGGTAACGCCATTTTTGCCTTCTCTGCGAGCTATCCCATGCTGGCGGTCGGTCGGCTGGTCTCCGGGTTTCCCCACGGCGCTTTTTTTGGCGTTGGCGCGATTATCCTGTCGAAAATAGCCCCGCCGGGAAAAGTCACCGCGGCGGTCGCCGGGATGATAGGCGGGATGACGGTAGCGAATCTCATTGGCGTGCCTGCCGGAACCTGGCTCGGGCACCAGTTTAGCTGGCGCGACACCTTTATGGCCCTCTCCCTATTTAACGTCGCGGTCTTCCTGTCTATTATCCGCTGGGTGCCGACGCTGTTTGATAAAGCCACGACGCGATTGCGCGAACAGTTTTACTTTTTAAAATCACCGGCACCGTGGCTGATATTTGCCGCGACGCTGTTTGGTAACGCCGGCGTATTCGCGTGGTTCAGCTATATCAAGCCGTTTATGATTAACGTTGCCGGTTTTTCCGAAGGCGCGATCGTCTTTATTATGATGCTGGTGGGTCTGGGAATGGTGCTGGGCAACGTGCTCAGCGGCAAAATTTCCGCCCGCTTTAGCCCATTGCGCATTGCCGCCGCCACCGACGGCATGATTGCCGTGGTGCTGCTGCTGATGTTTATCTTCGGCGATCGTCAGCCGGCGGCGCTGCTGCTGGCCTTTATCTGCTGTACCGGTCTGTTTGCGCTGGCGGCGCCGCTGCAAATCCTGCTGCTGCAAAACGCCCGCGGCGGGGAGATGCTGGGGGCGGCGGGGGGGCAGATTGCCTTTAACCTCGGCAGCGCGATTGGCGCCCTGTGCGGAGGAATGATGCTGACCTGGGGCTTTGGCTGGAGCTCGGTTGTGCTGCCTGCCGCCTGGCTCTCCTTCCTCGCCATGAGCTCGCTGCTGATTTACGCTCGCTATCAGCGCAGCCTTCGCTAGCCGTCGCGCGCCGCTTCCGGTGCGGCGCGCGAGGCCGAAGGTTTAATCCGTAAACGGCTCGCCGAGGGTCAACATCAGGCGGTTTGCCCAGGCGAAAAATGCCGCGGATTGCAGCAGGTCGAGCTGGGCGAGGGTATCGAGCCCCTGGCGTTCAACGGCGGCCAGATGACCGGGGCCGAGCGCCGACGGGGTGACAGAGATCGCCGCGGCAAAATCAATTTCCGCCTGCCAGCGCGCCGACTGGCCGTCGCCGAGGTTATCTCCCGGCGTCACCGCCAGCAGGGTTTCCACCGCCGTCTCCTCTTTTGCCAGCTGGGCCGCCTTGCGGGCGTGTACCGAGGCGCAATAAATACAGCCGTTAATTTTGCTGGCCACCGTAGCCGCCAGCTCCCTTTCGGCGCGCGGCAGCCCGCCCGGCGTGTAGAAGATGCCCTTGTCGGTCAGCGTGCGCTGCTCCAGCAGCGGCTGGTTGCGGGCCAGCAGGCGAAAGTAGGGCGAGTCGCTGTGGCCATATTTCGCCAGGATGTTGCGTTCCTCCTCGCTGAATTCCTCCAGCGGTTTGGCGGCGATCCACGGTTCCCAGCTCAGCTCGTCGCGGGTGAAGTGCACCGGCGCACGCTTACCGCTGACCGTCTGCGGCGCGGTATGCCAGAAGCCGGCAACCACCGGCGTCTCCGCGCTGACCACCGGCTTACCGTTTAGCAGCCGCAGCCCGGCGATCAGCCGGCTCTGGAAGCTCACAAAGGCGATCAGCTGGGCGAGGGTGACCACCGCCCGCAGGCTCCAGCCGGCTTGGGTTAACGTCTGCAGCGCCGCTGGCGTGGCCTCGATCGGGGTAAAGGTCAGCAGGCGGGCAAATCCCAGCGCCGGGATCAGCCGCGGCGAGGTCGGGTCGGCAAGACCGAATCCGGCGTAGTGGGCGGCGAGGGCGTCGGCCTGGTGCAGCTTGGCCACCTTTGCGGCCACCGCGAAGCGCTCGCTCAGCGGGAAATCCTCCTCCTCCTGACCGAACAGCGTTTCATAGCTGCCCTGGGCATGGCGGGTGGCCGCTTCGCGCACCGCGCGGGCCTCGGCCAATGCGGAATTCGGGGCAATATCGGCCAGCTCAGCCAAAATATCCTGACTCAGTGTCATGGTGACTCCTTACTGTAGTTGCGGGGCAATATGCTGAGCGATCAGCTCAATGGAACGCAGCGTGTCGCGATGCGAAGGTTCAACGGAGTGGACCTGGAACGAAATATCGGTTACCCGCGCCAGCACGCTATCCTGCGCCAGCGAAGCCTTCACCTGTTCGACATCGCCGACGTGGGCATCTAGCTGGGAGAGATAATCTGTGACGGTGTCACCAACAAGCTGATGTCCGGCAGCGCGGTGCGCCGCTGCCTGACGACGCAGGCCCGGCTCCGCCACCTGCAGGGCGTACTGCCGGCTGTCGGCAACAAACGCGGTTCGTGAGGCGAGGATCCTCGGTGCGATCCCCGCCGGGAGCGCGCTGAGGTAGGCGTCGATAATCGGATTCTGGATGGCGTCCAGCGGCAGCTGCGGCTGACCGACGGGGCGCGGCTGGGTGCGGGAGAGCATCAGTCCGTGCCCGGCCTGGCCCGCGCGGATAGCCCCTTCGGCGGAGAATGTGGCAATCCATATGCGCTCGGCGAGCTGCGGCGCCGGCGGGTAGAGATGGTTATCCGGATGGGCCAGCGAATCGCCGCGCCAGGCGCTCTGAATCAGATGCAGGTGTTCGGCGAAGACCTCTCCCCGCCGTTCGCTGGTGAGGCCAAAGGGTAAAAACGAGGTCGGCGTGCCGCCCGAACCAAAGCCTACTTCCAGCCGCCCGTCCGCGAGCAGATCCAGCACCGCCGCGTCTTCGGCAACGCGCAGCGGATTTTCCATCGGCAGGGTTATGATGGCGGTGCCAAGGCGAATACGCTCGGTATGCGCGGCGGCATGGGCGAGAAACACCAGCGGCGACGGCAGGCCGCCCTCATGCTCATGAAAATGGTGCTGCGCAATCCACGCGCTATCGAAGCCGAGTCGTTCGGCGTGGCGGATCTGCTCGGTCGCCAGGCGATAGCGCTCCTTCGGCGCCGCGTCGTCCAGCAGACGGGTGAAAAAGCCCAGACGTTTACGCGTCATGCAACCTCCTTGCTTGAGGTGGAAAAGTGAGGAATAGCGGCGATAAGCTCGCGGGTGTAATCATGCTGCGGTGCGGCGAACAGGCGGCCAACCTCACCGTGCTCGACAACCTGGCCGGCGCGCAGCACCGTCACGCTGTGGGCGATGCGGCGCACCGTGGCCAGATCGTGGGTAATAAACAGATAGGTCAGCCCCAGCTGCTGCTGGAGCTGCTGCAGCAGGGCGAGAATTTGCGCCTGCACCGTGACGTCGAGCGCCGAGGTGGCTTCATCCAGCACCAGAATGGTCGGCTCCAGCACCAGCGCGCGGGCAATCGCCACCCGCTGGCGCTGGCCGCCGGAGAGCTCGCGGGCGGTTCGCCCCAGCAGCTCGGGGGCGAGGGCGACCCTGGCGGCAACCGCCTCGACGCGGGCGCGCCGCTGGGCCGGGCTGAACCGGTCAAAGTTTTTCAGCGGCTCCTCGATAATTTCCTGCAGCGTCTGGCGCGGGTCGAGGGAGGCGAACGGGTTTTGGTAGACGAACTGAATTTTGCGCCGCAGCTGGCGCTGCGCTTCGCGGCTTAAATGTCCGGCATTGATGCCGTCAATGGCAATCTCGCCGCTATCGGCGCGCTCAAAGCCGAGCAGGATCCGCGCGAGGGTGGTTTTCCCTGAACCGGATTCGCCGACCAGCGCGTGGGTGCTGCCGCGCCGCACCTCGAAGCTCACGCTGTCCAGCGCCTGCAGATGCGAATGGCCTAGCGTGAAGCGTTTGCTGACGCCTTCCAGGCGAATAGCCGGCGTCGCCATCCCGCGCCCGCCTGCCGGGGCGATGGTGAGGTTTTGCCCCCGCAGGTCGCTGAGCAGCTGGCGGGTGTAGGCGTGCTGCGGCGTGCGGATCACCTCTGCCGTTGCGCCTTGCTCCTGAATCTCGCCGTGGCGAAACACCAGCAGGCGGTCGGCGCGCTGCGCCGCCAGCGCCAGATCGTGGGTGACAAACAGCACCGCGGTGCCGGATTCCCGGCGCAGGGTATCGAGCAGGTCGAGAATGCGCTTTTGTACCGTGACGTCGAGGGCGCTGGTGGGCTCGTCGGCAATGATTAAATCCGGCTTCAGGGCGATGGCTATCGCGATCAACACCCGCTGCTTCATGCCGCCGGAGAGCTGGTGCGGATACTGGTTAAAGCGCTGCTCGGGATGGCTCAGGCCGACTTTTTCCAGCAGCGCCAGCACCTGACTCTTGCGCTCGGCGGCGCCGTGCTTTTGATGCAGGCGGAGGATCTCCCCGACCTGGGCGCCGATGGTCTGCACCGGGTTCAGCGAGTTGCCCGGGTCCTGAGGCACCAGGCTGATGCGCGCGCCGCGCAGGCTATCGAGCCGCTTACCCGACCAGCCGCTGATATCCTCGGCGTTGATGAGGATCTTCCCGCCGTCGCGGCGGGCGTTATCCGCCAGCAGGCCGATAATCGCCTGGGCGGTGGTGGTCTTGCCGGAGCCGGACTCGCCGACAAATGCCAGCATTTCGCCGCGCCTGACGCTAAAGCTGACGCCGTGCACCACCTCGCGCCACTGCTGCCGGGAGCGGTAGCTGATGCGCAGGTTTTCGACGCTTAATACGTTCATGCACGTTCTCCGCTAAATTGGCGGCTGATGCGGTTGGCGGCGAGCACCACCGCCACCACCGTCACGCCGGGGAAGGTGGTCAACCACCAGGCGGTTGAAAGATAGTTACGCCCTTCGGCAATCAGCAGCCCCCATTCAGGGACCGGCGGCGGGGTGCCGTAGCCGAGAAAGCTCAGGGTCGAGAGCGCGAGGATCGCCTGACCGAACTGCAGGGTGGCGAAGGCCAGCACGGCGGTCAGCGAGTTCGGCAGAATATGCCGCCAGAAGACGGCGAAGAAGGTCCCGCCGCTGCCGTAAGCCGCCTCGACATAATCGCTATGGCGCACGCGAACCACCTCCGCCCGCGCCAGGCGGGCAAAGCTGGCAATCGCGGCGACGCCAACGGCCACGGCGGCGTTAACGGTGCCGAAGCCGAGGATGATGATCACCGTGAGCGACAGCAGCAGCGAAGGGATCGCCAGCAGGACGTCAACCAGCCGCATCACCACCGACTCCACGCGTCCGGCGGCGGCCCCGGCAAGGGTGCCGAGCGCGCTGCCGACGATCAGCCCGATGGCGACCGCCGCCAGCGCCGCGCTGAGGGAGTGCACGGCGCCGTAAACAATCCGCGCCCACAGGTCGCGACCCAGCTGGTCGGTGCCGAGCCAGTGTCCGGCCTGCGGCGCCAGGCGCTGGGCGCCGGGTATCCCTTCCAGCGGGCTATAGGGAGTAAAGAGCTGCGGCGCGACGGCCAGCAGCACGGCGGTAACGATGACCGCCCAGGCCAGCCATAGCCCCGGCTGCAGGCGCAGGCTGCGCCGGCTAAACGTCCGGCGGCGGGCGGCGATAGCGTAATCGACCAGGCTCATAGGGCACCTCCGGCAAGCGGTTTCAGACGAGGATCGAACAGCGGCATCAGCAGATCGACCAGCAGATTAATCAGCACGAAGCCGAGGGCCGAGATCATCACCACCGCCTGCAGGACGGCGATATCCTGATTATTCACCGCCTGCTGGGTGAGCTGCCCGAGGCCCCCGCGACCAAATACGGTTTCGGTAATCAGCGCCCCGGCGATCAGCTCGCCCAGCAGCAGGCCGGCGATGTTCAGCACCGGCAGCAGCGCGTTGCCGATGACGTGTCGCCACAGCACGCCGGTTTCGCTCATTCCTTTGGCCCGGGCGACGGCGACGAAGGGCTGGGCGGCAACCTGGTCCATGCTGCGCAGCAGTATTTGCGCCAGCGGCGCGGAGATCGGCACCGCGACGGCAATAATCGGCAGGATCAGCCCCTGTAGCGGGCTGGGATTGATCACCGGGATCCAGCGCAGCTGGAAGGAGAACAGCTGAATCAGGGCGATGCCGAGCCAAAAGGTGGGCAGGGAGATAAACAGCACCGGCAGCGATTGCAGGGCGTTACTCAGCCAGCGTAGCCCCGGCAGCCGGGCGGCGAAGGCGAGGGTAAACGCCAGCGCGATCGCCGCGATAAAGGCCGGGAGCGCGAGGCTCAGAGTTTGCGGAAGATTGCTGGCGAGCAGGGCGTTGACCGCGATCCCCGCCTGCAGCGAGTAGCCAAAATCTCCGCGCAGCATCGCCAGCAGGCTGTGCAGGTACTGCCGCCACAGCGGGCTATCGGCGCCGTAGGCGAGGCGCATTTCGGCAATTTGCGCCGGGCTGAGGCCAAGGTCCGGATTCTGGAACTTGATCAGCACCGCATCTCCCGGCAGAACCTGCAGCAGCACGAAGGAGAGGGTGAACGCCGCCCACAGCACCAGGACACCCTGGCCCAGCCGGCTGAGAAGATAGTGGCTCATCGTCGGCTCCTTAGCGCTTGTCGAGCCACGCGCCGTAGAACGACGGGCGGCCAACCGCTTCAAAACTGACGCCTTTCACCCATTTCGCTCCGGCAAAGACCTGCGGCTCCTCAAAGATAGGGATCACGTAGGCGTTATCCAGCAGATAGCGCTGGGCGTCGCCGGTCAGCTGCAGGCGCTTTTGCGCGTCAACCTCGGCGGAGATGGCGGTGAGCAGGGCGTTGAGCTTATCGTCGCGGAAGCTCTGCACCTTGTCGCTGGAGCCGCCTTTTTGCAGCAGGGCATCGCGGTTGCCCGGGAAGAACATGCTTTTCACTACGTCAGGGTCGGCGCGGCCGACTTCGGACACGGTGAGCGGCGTTTTCAGCGGATCGAGGTTATCGAGGGTGCGGCTGCCGGCGTCGCCGGCCTTGACGCTGAGCGCCACGCCGACCTGCCGCCACTGTTGAGCAACCAGCTGCAGCACCTCTTTATTTTGCGGCTGCGGCAGCGATTCGTAGACCGTCAGCGCCAGCCGCTGACCGTCTTTAGCGCGGATGCCGTCGGCGGCCGCCTTCCAGCCCGCTTCGTCCAGTAGAGCGTTGGCCTTAGCCGGGTCGAAGGTTAGCCTGTCGCTGAGGTTGACATAGCCCGCCGCCGAGCTGGCGATGGCCGAGGTAGCCTGCGGGTAGTTGGCGGAAAACAGGGTATCGACGACCTGCTTTGCGTTAGTGGCATGCAGCAGCGCCTGGCGCACGCGCAGGTCGGAAACCAGCGGGTTGTCCGGGCGGAAGCTCAGGCTGTCGTTCACTCCGCGCGTTGGCGCGGCGTAGATGGTAAAGCCCTGGTCGGTGGTCTGCTTTTCATCGTAGGCCTGCACCTGGCGGATAAAGTCGGCCTGGCCCGCCAGCAGGGCGCCGATGCGCACGCTATCTTCCGGGGTGACGATAAAGGTAATGCCGTCGAGGTTCGCCGGCCCCTGCTGCGGCAGATTTTTGGGCCCCCATTGATAATCCCTGCGGGCAACCAGCGTCAGCTCGCGTCCCGGCTTTTCATCTTTAACGCTGAACGGTCCGGAGCCGATAATATTGCGCGCGTCGCCGAGCTCTTCGAAGTTGCGCTGCAGCGTGCTAAGCGACACCAGCCCCGAGCCGATGGTCGCCGTGCCCTGCAGGAAGCCCGGCGACGGCTTTTTGAAATAGAACTTTACCGTCAGCGGGTCGATGACCTCGCTGCGATCGTAGTTGTTTATCACCTCCGAGACCGGCAGGCGGTGGGCTTTATTCCCCAGGCCGTAGGTATCGAAGTTTTTCGCGACCGCGTTGGCATCCAGCGGGGTGCCGTCGGAGAAGGTGACGCCGGGGCGCAGCCTGAAGGTATATTCGGTTTTGTCGGCGTTGGTGGTCCAGCTTTCGGCAATCCACGGCTCGACCGCTAAGGTTTTGGGATTCTGCCAGGTCAGCTTGTCGGTGATCTGGTTGAGGATCCCGCCGTTGGGGTAGAAGCCGCCGGCGGGCGGATAAAGGTTGGTGTGCGGCTGCTGCTCAAGATAGATCAGAGTGCCGCCTTTAACCGGCGTATCGGCGGCCCAGGCGGAAAAGGCGCCTGATAAAAAGAGTGCTGCCAGCGCGGGCAGGCGAAAACGGCTTTGCATGGTGAATTCCTTTGTTATCTATTGTGTTGTCATCATCCGGCGCGGTTATTGACAAAGGAACGAAGGAATTGCGCTAAGCATGTGCGTAAAAAGCATTAATCCGCTTTAGTATTCAAATGACGCCGGCGTTGGCGGGATCCTCTTTTGCCGCTTTACTAAAGGGCGAATGCGTTAAGGATTTTTTATTTTGTCGGCTGGCACTAATCCCATTATTTAATAAAAAGATTGAGATGATACTTAAGGTTGATAGATTAATGGCTGATAAGTGAATGTTGCTAAACGGGAAAAGGGTAATGCTGAAATATTTACTGGCGCTGGCAGTGGCGGTATTGACCGGCTGTACCGCGGCGCCGAATTTACCGCCGACCGATACCATCACGAAAGTTAAGCCGATCTCGGCCGGTATTATTGCGGTGTCCAATAAATACACCTATCGCTTTTATCGCGACGGCGCTCCGCAGGAGTACCAGCGCTACAGCAGCTTCTACCAGCGTTTTAATAAAGTCGCCGCGGGCGTGCGGGTAAATTTTGCGGTTGAGCAGCATGAGGTGGTGGCGGAATATCTGGTGGTGCTTGATAAGCGTAAGCTGGACGCGGCGCAGCAGGCGATATTAACCCATGAATATAAAGCGACGGCGCTGGATAGTGAACATCTCGGCGTGTTGTTTAAAGCTTCCGGCTACTGGACGGCAGGGAATCCGAACGAGCTGGAAGAGTCCTGGCGACTCTCCAGCCCGGTGGTAGTCTCGATCAACGATCGAACGCAAACCCTTTCTACTCTCGGAACCATCGCGCTGATCCCGCTGGTGCCGCTGTTCCCGCTGTACATGATGTACGGCTGCGCGACCGGGCCGTGCGTATAGCCTGAGCAGACGCCTCTCCCCGATTCGGGAGAGGCGCAGGGGCTAGCGGCGGAAGTCGATAACCATCCGGCCGCGGATCTGCCCCTGTTCCATCTCTTTAAAGATGGCGTTGATATCGCCCAGCGGGCGCAGCGTCACTTTCGGCACGACTTTCCCTTCGGCAGCAAACTGGAAGGCCTCAATCAGGTCCTGACGGGTACCGACCAGCGAACCCACCACTTCGATGCCGTCCAGCACCAGTCGCGGAATGTCGAGGATCATGGCTTCCGGCGGCAGGCCAACGGCCACCACGCGGCCGCCGGCGCGCACTGCGTCAACGGCAGAGTTGAAGGCGGCCTTCGCGACGGCGGTGACCACCGCGGCATGGGCGCCGCCGGTCTTCTCCTGAATCACCTTCGCCGCATCTTCACTGCGGGAGTTGATGGTCAAGTCGGCGCCCATCTCTGCGGCCAGCTTCAGCTGCTCGTCGTTGACGTCGATGGCGATAACTTTGGCATTGAAGACGTTTTTCGCATACTGCAGCGCCAGATTACCCAGGCCGCCGAGGCCGTAAATCGCGATCCACTGGCCCGGCTTGACGTGGGAGACCTTCACCGCTTTGTAGGTTGTGACGCCGGCGCAGGTGATGCTGCTGGCCGCCGCAGAGTCGAGGCCATCCGGCACTTTTACCGCATAGTTGGCGGTGACGATACACTCTTCCGCCATGCCGCCGTCAACGGTATAGCCGGCGTTTTTTACCGAGCGGCAGAGCGTTTCGTTGCCGCTGTTACAGTAGTCACAGTGGCCGCAGCCTTCAAAGAACCATGCCACGCTGGCGCGATCGCCGGGTTTCAGCGAAGTGACGCCGGGGCCGACCTGCAGAACCACGCCGACGCCCTCATGTCCGAGGATGACGCCGGTCTTATCACCAAAATCGCCGTTTTTGACGTGCAGGTCGGTGTGGCAGACGCCACAGCAGTCCATTTTCAGCAGCGCTTCGCCATGTTGCAGGGGACGCAGCGTTTTTTCCGTTACATTGACCTGATGATCGTGAGTCACAACGGCAGCTTTCATGTTTTCTCCTTGATATTAGTGACAAATTACGTCTCGTTCTTTGTGAATAATACTCATTAAGGATTAACTCTTATGCCGCGCAATGCAAGTTTGATAGTGAAAAATGTGGTATCAATCAGAACGGATAGCAAAAGGTTCGTTTTTTAGTCAATATTATGGCTATTAATATTTGTGTCATGAATTGGTCATATTCCTTTCATGGCCGACCGGCAGGCTGTTAGCGGACAATTTCTTATAACAACAGAGTGATAACCCAATGCATCTGGTAAAAAGCATCCTCGCCGCAACGCTGCTCCTCTCCGCCACCGCTCAGGCCCACAACGTGCTGGATTTCCCGCAGCCGGAAAACAATCCGGAGGAGTTTTATGCGGTTACTGAAATTCCGACCGGCGGTATTATCAAATATGAAACTGACGCCAAAACCGGGTTTATCATCGCCGATCGCTTCCAGTCGATGCCGGTGGCTTATCCGGCCAACTACGGCTCGCTGACCCAGTCGCTGGCCGGCGATGGCGATCCGCTTGACGTGGTGTTCTATACCCGCGCGCCGATGGCGCCCGGCACCTTGATTAAGCTGCGGGCGATTGGCGTACTGAAGATGATTGATGGCGGCGAGAAGGACGATAAAATCATCGCCGTGCCGGCCAGCAAAATTGACCCGACCTATGATGATATTAAGAACATCAGCGATCTGCCGAAAATGGAGCAGGAGCGTCTGCAGGCCTTCTTCCGGGTCTATAAGCAGCTGCCGGAGGGCCGCAAAAAGGTCGAGCTGAACGGCTTTAACGACGCCGCGGCGGCGAAGCAGGAAATTAAACAGGCATGGGATGCCTGGAAAGCGAAGCAGCCGCAGTAATCTGCCACACGCCGCCCGGCCCAGGCTTGACGCCGTGGGTCGGGCGGGTTGGGTGTTAACTCAGTCTGGCATTGATTTCCGCGATCTCCTCTTGCCACCGCGCCTGCTGCTGCGGTTTCTGATGCTTAGGCTTGCGCGCCATATCCTCGGCCAGGCGCTGCTCCAGGCTAATCAACCGTTCCAGCAGCGCGTCGCTCTCCTCTACGCGCGTTACCGCTGCCGGCGCCTGCGCTGACCGCTCGCCGCGACCGGTCGCATTGCCCAGCCGGGCATAGACCTCGTCAACGTCGTGCCATTCGCTGAGGCCCTGGTCGTCGATAAGCCAGAAGCGGTTGCAGCTGCGAGCGATCAGCTGGCGGTCATGGCTGACCAGCAGCAGGCCGCCGGGGTAGTCCCGCAGCGTATCCGCCAGCGCCTCTTTGCCTTCCATATCAAGATGGTTGGTGGGCTCATCTAACAGCAGCAGGCTATAGCGCGCCAGCGACAGCCCGACAAACAGCAGCCGGGAGCGCTCGCCTCCGCTGAGGGTGCTGACTTTCTGCGCGTGACGAGCCCAGCCGAAGCCGGCGGAAATCAGCGCGCGCTTGCGCGCCTCCGGCGCCGGAGCGAAGGCCTCAAGCGCCTCCAGCAGGCCGTGATTGTCATCCAGCTGATGCAGCGTCTGGTCATAGTAACCCGGGCTAAGGCGGGGGTGCAGGCGCAGCCCGGCGTCCGGCGTCGGCTGCTGCAGCTGTCGCCACAGCAGGCGCAGCAGCGACGATTTTCCGCCGCCGTTGCGGCCCATGATGGCGACCCGATCCCCGCTTTTCAGCCGCGCCAGCCCGGTGGTAAAGAGGGCGGGCAGGCCCGGCGCCGGCGGGACCGGCAGTCCTTCCATCTCCAGCAGCCGGTCGGCCTGCACCGCGTCGCCGTGCAGCGCCAGCCGCCACGGCGTTCCGGCGGTCACGCTGGTTTGGTTCTCCTGCAGACGCAGCACCTGTTTTTCCATCTGTTTGGCTTTGCGCGAGAGATCTTCGTTGTCATAGACCTGGCCCCAGGTGGCTAACCGCCTGGCGCTGGCGGTGACGCGGTCGATCTCCTTTTGCTCGGCCCTATGGCGCAGGGCGTCGCTTTCGTCCTGCTCCTGCAGCGCCCGGCGAGCGGCGCTGCAGGGAAGAGAGAAGGCGTGCAGGCTGTTGTCGCGCAGGATCCAACTGCTATTAGTTACAGCATCCAATAGGAGGTTATCGTGCGACACCACGACGAAGCTCCCCTGCCAGGTTTGCAGGAAGCTTTCCAGCCACAGCAGGGTAGGCAGATCGAGATGGTTGCCGGGTTCATCAAGCAGCAGCAGGTCAGGCTGCTGAATCAGGGCTCGCGCCAGCAGCAGCCGGGTATGCTGGCCGCCGCTGAGTGTGGCCGCCTGCTGCCCGAAGCTGCCGTCGTCAAAGCCCATTTCAGCCAGCAGGCGCTCCGCCTGCCAGCGATGGTTTTCCCGACCCGCGGCGGGGAGGCGAGCAAGCACCGCCTGCACCAGCGATTGTGCTAATACCGCCTGCGGCAGATGCTGCTCCACGCGGGCCATCAGGCAGTGGTTAGCCAGCGCCACGCGGCCGGAATTGGGCGTAAGCGTGCCGTCGAGCACCTGCAGCAAGGTACTTTTTCCGCAGCCGTTATAGCCAATCAGGCCAACGCGGTCGCCTTTTTTGAGGGTAAAGGAGAGATCGTTGAATAAGGGGCCAAATGCCGTTTCAACGTACAGAGATTGTGCGGTTAAGAATGTGCTCATTGTGAACTTACTCAAGAGTTACAGGCATGAAAATGCCTCGTCAAACATCGCTGACGATAACCCGGTAAGCCCGAGGGAAGGGGATTAAGGTTTGGTTTCTTCGCTCAAGCTAAAGTTATCGCAGCACGATACCGATAACGCTTGAGGGGGTACGATCGCCAAATGTATGTGAAAAATTAAACATTTCACAGTACGGCATGGGATCCTCCTTTTTTATTCAGTTAGTTGATGGGTGCAGGCAGTGTAGATGAAGCAAAGCGTTTTGGCTAGTTAAATGAACTTTAACGTATTGTTCTATTTAATTGCATATGACATATCGGTCTGATGCTCAAAATGGTGAGCGGTTATTATATGGCGCCAGGTAATATAAGTAACTTAATTTTTACCTTGCTCATTTTTATGAGTGCTTTACTCAAGCTCAAGTATTCTATCAATGACATGATCTCTTCCTTGTTCTGGGTAAGTTAATCTTGACTTAGCATCCTGAACAGCCGAACGTATGCGCTTCCGTTCTGTCATGTCTGTATTTAGCATTCTTCCATATAGTGCACTGGCTGCATGATAAGCTATAAAAGGTTTTTCGAGATTTATTCGCTCTGCCAACCAGTCAATATAATTAGAATCGAAGCTCATCTGTAATATGCATATCGCAGCAAGCCGCTCGCCAGCAAGATGGCTAGCTATAAGTTTAGGTAGCATAAAAAAAGCAGCTTGACCTAATTGACGCATGCTGCTTGCAATTTCTGTCATGCGTTTTGTTCTCTGGGGACTTGATGGCATCTCATAACGAGTTTTGTCATAGTCTGCGGCCAGATCGTGTATTTTATCCATGATTGTTGACTCTGCTTTTCCTGGTGGAATAAACCCTGCTATACGTTCAGCATTTTCTTTCTCTTCTTTTGATGGAAGCAAAGGACCATTACTACTTGATGTTTGGCTTGCCGTAGCACTAATTACATTATTAAAAAATTCTGAGATTAATTTTTTATCTGAAGTGTTGAAAGCTTGTTGCAAATAAAGTCGAGTATAAAAATAGCCATAGAAAAAACCAATAATAAGACAGCCCAGAACCAAAGGTAGTCCTATGTTTTTTGCGATATCGTTTGTATATGGAATGAGTGATAATTCAATTCTATTACTGATATTGATAATAAGTTCACCAATTGATTTTGCATTAACAAGTGATAACCCAACTATGATTTTTGTTAACCAGTCTGATATTTCCTCAAGATTTGTGTTCGGTTGAGGGTCTCTGTTTCTGCCAGTATTTGCTGAAGCTTTGTCATTTTCTGATTTGGATTTCCCAGAGCGCGGGAATCCAAATAAAAAACCTAAAGCTGTCCCAAGTGAAATACATGCCATACTCCATAATAGCAACACACCGAGGTTCATTATATGCAGTTGCGGAATGCAAATTAAAATTATACCTGTTAATCCACTGATGAGTAGCGGATAAAGAAAATTCATAGAAAAATGGAGATCAAACAAAGGATCGTCTTTTTTTATTTCCTTAAATGAAAATATGCGTTGTAAAATATTTGCCATGGTATTTCTTAGTGCATTGAAATAATAAGCTATCATGATGACATCAACCTGGTTTACTCATTGGGTTTATAATGCTGCGATTATAAATAAAAACTAAAATGCAGATTGATATTTAATTAATGTTTAAAACTCAATTTGTTATGTAAGAGCTAGATTAAATTTTCATTTCGCCATTTTATCAATGTGGACTCGGCCACTTCAAAATGCATTGCATCTTCATTTGAAAAACTTACTCCCCAATACCATCCTCCGGCATTAAAATATTTTGAGAGAATTAGAAGGCCACGGAGACACTTATCATCACTTTGTTTATCAAGTATACCTGATAATTTGATATCTATTGCTAAACCCCAGGAATGATTCGAAGGATTGTCACCAAGGTGAAGAGTGCCATCTTTCCGCTTAATTTTGACTTTACGGGCACATAACATTCCAGCCGTACCTAGTATTGCGTAAAGGTCTGGTAATTCATTTTTTACAGAAGCTAAAATATCGATCAATGACTTCAGTGCCACATCAATGCCCGTACACTCAAATGGACCTACTGACTGCGTAACGATTCTATTTTTAAAGGGGCCAATAACAGGCTGACAATCACCTGTGTAATTATTTCTGGGTTCTCCAAGAAGACTTCTCAATGTGGACAATTTCGGTGGACTAAGACCAACATTCACACTATTAACTTGAGGTTTATCTATCAGTTCAAGATACTTATTCATTATTCCTCCGATCAGTGCTTGCTAGCGTTTCGAAGATGACACTGATAGAATAGATTAAAAATTTAATTTTTTGCAATATCCCGATAAATAAAATCATTTATTCTTTTATAAATCTAAAATATAACCAGTAACATGAATAAATGACCATGCTTTTATGAATGTAAAAGATACTAACTTATCCTTATGCGAGCAGAATAGCATAATATGCTGCTCTGATACTAAGCCGGGCCTGAGATTCAGGCCCGTTGGTCATAGCAATTAAATCGACGTCCGGCGGTAGTTACGATACTCCGGCTGCCAGAAGTTATCGCTTATCGCCTGCAGCAGCGCCTCGGCGGAGGTTTTCACCGCCACGCCCTGTTCCTGAGCCACTTTACCCACCGCAAAGGCGATGGCGCGCGACACGGTCTGAATGTCCTTCAGCTCCGGCAGCACCGGACCTTCGCCGTTGTTCACCAGCGGCGAGTGCTTCGCTAACGTTTCGCTGGCGGCCATCAGCATATCCTCGGTGACCCGCGAAGCGCCGGAGGCGATCACCCCGAGACCAATGCCCGGGAAGATGTAGGAGTTATTGCACTGGGCAATCACGTACTGCTTGCCTTTTAGCGTCACCGGCGCAAACGGGCTGCCGGTGGCAACCAGCGCTTCGCCGTCGGTCCAGCTAAGAATGTTCTGCGGCGTCGCTTCCACCCGAGAAGTGGGGTTCGACAGCGGCATGACGATCGGCCGCGGGCAGTGCTTATGCATCTCGCGAATAATCTCTTCGGTGAACAGTCCCGGCTGGCCGGAAACGCCGATCAGAATATCGGGCTTGACGTTGCGCACCACGTCCAGCAGAGAGAGGACGTCGCTGGTGGTATCCCACTGCTGCAGGTTGTCCCGCTTCTGCACCAGCTTGCTTTGGAACGCCAGCAGGTTCGGCATCGCGTCGGTGAGTAGGCCGAAGCGATCGACCATAAAGACGCGCTGGCGCGCCGCTTCCTCGCTCAGGCCCTCACGCTGGATCTGGGCGACGATCTGCTCGGCGATACCGCAGCCGGCGGACCCGGCGCCGAGGAAGACAATTTTCTGTTCACTCAGCTGGCTGCCGGCGCCGCGGCTGGCGGCGATCAGCGTACCCACGGTGACCGAAGCGGTGCCCTGGATATCATCGTTGAACGAGCAGATTTCATTCCGGTAGCGGTTAAGCAGCGGCATGGCGTTCTTCTGCGCAAAGTCTTCAAACTGCAGCAGCACGTCCGGCCAGCGGTGCTTAATGGCCTGGATAACGTCATCAACGAACTGATAGTACTCGTCATCGGTGATACGCGGGTGGCGCCAGCCCATATACAGCGGATCGTCGAGCAGCTGCTGGTTGTTGGTTCCGACGTCCAGCACCACGGGCAGCGTATAGGCCGGGCTGATCCCACCGCAGGTGGTGTACAGCGACAGCTTCCCGATAGGGATGCCCATTCCGCCGATGCCCTGATCGCCAAGGCCGAGGATACGCTCGCCGTCGGTAACCACGATCACCTTAACGTTGTGATTAGGCACGTTTTGCAGGATATCGTCGAGGTTATGTCGGTTCTGATAGGAGATAAATACGCCCCGGGCGCGGCGGTAGATTTCGGAGAAGCGTTCGCAGGCGGCGCCGACCGTCGGGGTATAGATGACCGGCATCATCTCTTCCAGATGGTTGCCAATCAGGCGATAAAACAGGGTTTCGTTGGTGTCCTGGATATTGCGCAGGTAAATGTGCTTGTCGATCTCGGTTTTGAACCCCTGATACTGGATCCACGCGCGCTCTGCCTGCTCTTCGATAGTTTCAACCACTTCCGGCAGCAGGCCCAGCAGGTTGAAGCTGCTGCGCTCCTCGATACTGAAGGCGCTACCTTTATTGAGAAGCGGGAACTCAAGCAGGACGGGGCCTGCGTAGGGGATATACAGGGAACGGTTTTTTTTATGGGTGAATTGCATCGCACTAACTCCTTGATAATCGCTTCAGGCCCGGCGCGGCGATAGACGAGCGGGCTGGCAGGGAATGCTGCGGGCAGAGTATAGAGCAGTTGCTGTTAAAGAGGGGGGATAGCGTTAAAAAAACACCATCCTGGCAAAAGGACGGTGTTTTTATCATCACTCAGTCGAAAAATTAGCCCGCGCGGCGTTTGCGGCCGGTGGCATGCGCGTGGTTGATGGTGGTTTCCACATCGCCGTCCAGCACCACTTTTTTCTGCTGGGACAGCTTATAGTTCAGACCGAGAAGATGACGTGCCTGATGGTTCGATTTCATTCTTACTCCTTAATCCACTTCTGTTTCAAGGACAAGCCCGGCGAAACCGGACGAAATATAACCCTAACGGCGGCCCGTTAACCGAACCGCGCACTCTATGGTGGTCTATATTTTCACCAATGGCAACCTCACGTTCGCGGATTAGGAACAGTCTGCGGCTACCACTTCATCTCGCCGGTGTTGACCTTCGCGCTCAGCTCCAGCGAGCTCTCTTCCGCCAGCTTTGGCCAGCGCTGCTTCATCTCTTTGATCACGCCGGCGGAATCCTTATGGTTCTGCAGCGCCTGCTCAAACTGCTGCAGGTAGTCGCGGGTGAAGACGATTGCCCGGTCGCCCGCCGGCGGCGTGCCGAGATAGTGTCCCGGAATCACCTGCTGCGGATGCAGCGCGGCCATATCGTCGAGGGTTTTACGCCACTGGAGTCGGCTCTCGGCGGTCTGGGTATCGGCGGTCCAGACGTGCATGTCCCAGGCGACGCCGGTACCGCCGAGAATGGCCTTGTTGCCCGGGATCCACACAAAGGCGGCGTAGCTATCCGGCTCGCGGATTTCAACCTTCTCGCCGTCGATGGTAAAGGTGTGGGCTTCAATCACCTGCGGAGCATAGACCTGCTGCGGGGCGCCGTCTTTCATCTGCGGTCCCCAGTAGGCCAGCTTCGCGGCTTTGGTGGCGTTAATGTGATTGACCACTTCCTGCGTCGCGACAATTTTCGCCTGCGGGAAGGCTTTAACCAGCGGCTCAAGGCCGAAGTAGAAATCCGGGTCGCCGGAGGTGATCACAATCCGGCTCAGCGGCTTGCCGTTTTTGCGGATCATCTCTACCAGCTTCTCGCCGTCCTTGACGCTGAACTGGGCGTCAAACAGCACCGCTTCGTGAGGGCCGGAGGCCAGCGTTGAGTTGACGGCGAAAATCCCTTTATCCTGCGGGTTGTAGGTTTGCAGCTGCAGCGGCGCGGCGAAGGCGGCGCTGCTGAACAGGGCGGTGGCGATGGCAAGGGTCGAAAGTTTCATGATTGTTTTCTCAATGTCGGGTGAATAACGCTATTTTACGTATTTCCTGATTTGCGAAAATTCCTGAAAAAAGAGATGCTGAGTTTCATAAAACGTGCAGATGGAAACGACGTATGGATAGAATTATCGCCGCCAGGGTGTATATCCGCATTTGCGAGCTGGGCAGCCTCAGCGCCGCCGCGCGGGCGCTGGGCATGTCGCGGCCGATGGTCAGCCGCTATCTTGAGCAGATGGAGCACTGGGCCGGCAGCCGCCTGATCCACCGCTCCACGCGCCGGCTAACGCTTACCGCCGCCGGGGAGAAGGTGCTGCAAAAAACGCGCAGCCTGACGCAGCTGTCGGACGAAATTGCCGGGCAGACCGAGCGGGCGGTGCCCAGCGGTACGCTGCGGGTGGCCTGCGCCCATTTTACGGCGATGCAGCTTATTTCGCCGCTGCTGCCGGATTTTCTCGCCCGCTATCCGCAGCTGCGGCTTGAGCTGGATATCAACAACCATCCGGTCAGCCTGATCGGCGAACGCATCGACGTGGCAATCCGCATTACCGATAACCCGGAGTCGGGGGCCATCGCCCGCCGGCTGGGGGTCTGCCGGTCGGTGCTCTGCGCCTCGCCGCGCTGGCTGCAGCTGAACGGGCAGCCGCAGACGCCTGACGACCTGAGCCAGCACAACTGCCTGCATTACAGCCACTTCGCCACCCAGACCTGGCAGTTTATCTCGCCTGAAGGGGAGAGCGCGGCGGTGGCGGTTTCGGGAAACTTAAGCGCCGGGATCTCCTCCCTGCTGCTGGAGGCCGCGGTGGCCGGCTGCGGCATCGCGATGCTCCCCGAGCTTGAGGCGCAGCGCGCGCTGAGCGGCGGGGCGCTGCAGCAGATACTGCCGGGCTGGACGCCGAAGCCGCTGAGCGTTTTCGGTCTTTATCTCTCGCGCGACTACCAGCCCAGCGCGCTGCCGCTGTTTCTCGACGATATACAGCAGCGGCTGGCGCAGCCTGCGAACGGCTAGCAGCCGTTAAACACTTCACTCAAGGAATGGAACGATGATGATATTCAGACCGATGCAGGAGGCCGACTATGCGGCCTGGCTCGCCTATTTTATCCCCGATTACGCCGCTGAAATTGCGGATAACTATGGCCTTTCCGCTCCGGCCGCCCGCGCCCAGGCGCAGCAGGAGATTGCCGAGAGCCTCCCTGAAGGCGCGGGCACGCCGGGTCAGGTTTTGCTCTGCCTGATTGAACGCGTCGGCGACGAGGAGCGGCAGGTTGGCTACCTGTGGTACAAACCGGACGCCAAAATGCGCTCCGCCTTTATTTGCGACTTCTATATTCACCCCGACAGTCAGGGGAAGGGGCTGGGCAAACGGGCGATGACGGCGCTGGAAAACGATCTCCGGCAGCAGGGTTTTGCGCAGATAAAGCTGCGGGTCGCCGGGGATAACGCGCGCGCCCGTCGCCTGTACGAGGCCAGCGGCTTTGGGGTCACCGGTATCAATATGAGTAAAAATATCGACGCCGGGTAGCGGGGCAAAATCACCTCCCGGGGTAAATGGTGCAGGCCGAATCCGCTATCCGCTCCTATACTTACTCCTTTAACGTCAAAAAAGGAGCGAATCCATGGCAATTCATAAGAAAGGTCAAGCGCACTGGGAAGGGGATCTGAAAAGCGGTAAAGGAACCGTCTCAACGGAGAGCGGGGCGCTGAACCAGCAACCTTATGGCTTCAACACCCGCTTTGAAGGCGTGAAGGGCACCAACCCGGAAGAGCTCATCGGCGCGGCCCATGCGGCCTGCTTCTCGATGGCGCTCTCGCTGATGCTGGGGGAAGAAGGGTATACGCCAACCTCGATTGATACGGTCGCCGTGGTGACCCTCGATAAATCCGCCAGCGGCTTCGCCATCACTAAGGTGGCGCTCCAGAGCCAGATCGTGCTGCCGGGCATCGCCGATGCGGCTTTTGAAAGCATCATTCACAAAGCGAAAGCGGGCTGCCCGGTTTCGCAGGTGCTCAATGCCGAAGTGAGCCTGGAATATAAGCTCAATCCGTAAACGCCCATCCCTGTGCTATTCCCGGCTTTACGCCACCGCGTGCCCGCAGCCTGCGGGCACCGCGCATTGTGCCTAAAAGCCGCTGCCGGCAAATGAGTCCGCCGTCAATTAATGGTATGTTTTGCCTGTGACGAAAAGGAGCAGGCACAGTAATGACCAGCATACGCGGTATGATTGAAGCGCAGGTATTGGGTTTAACCGGCATGGCGCTAAAAGAGATTGATTTTGAACGCCCGCTCGGCGAGCCCGGGCTGTTTGGCCCACGCTCGGCTATCTGGCCGGTGCACGGCGACTTTACCTCAATGCTCTGCGGCGGCATCAGTGCGCTGCTTCTGCAGATGCTCCACCCGCTGGCGCTGGCCGGCGTCTGGGATCACTCTAACTTCCGCGAAGACATCTTTGGCCGCCTGCGGCGCACCAGCCAGTTCATTTCTGCCACCACCTTTGGCACCACCGATGACGCCGAGCGGCTGATCGCGAAGATAAAGGCTATCCATCTGCGGGTGAGCGGGCAGGACCGCGACGGCACGCCTTACGCAGCCAGCGATCCGGCGCTATTAACCTGGGTGCACGTGGCCGAGTGCAGCAGCTTTATGGCTTCGCATCTGCGCTACCGGCGAACGGTGGTGAGCGAAGCGCGCCAGGCGCAGTATTTCGCCGAGGCCGGAGAGATTGCCCGCCGCCTCGGCGCGCGGGATATTCCCGTCACGCCGCGGCAGGTGGCGGAGTATTTGCAGGATATGCGTCCGCGCCTGCGCTGCGACGAACGCACGCAGGAGGTTGCCCAGGTGCTGTTTGCTACCCGCCTGCCCGGACGGCTGAGCCAGCCCGTGGGCCAGCTGATGATGCGCGCGGGGGTCGATCTGCTGCCGCCCTGGGCGCAGGAGATGCTCTCCCTCAGGATGAACCCCCTGCAGCGGCAATCCACGCGGCTGGCGGTGCACGGCATTGCCCGCGTGCTGCGCGCCTCGGTGCGCAACGGCGCCTGGCACTGCGCGATGCGGCGGATGAACGGCGGCGTTTTGTAACCCGGCGGCCCGCTCCACGGCGTGCTGATAATTAACCCTGTTAATAGAGCGGTAATTAGCGCTGCCGCTTTATTACTGCGGGGAGCGCGGTTCCGCATATTGCCGGGTAAATAAAAAGAGACCATAATCAGCCGGCCATTAATCCATCGCTGGTGCGTGGTAGATAATTAACGCCTTGTCGTGTTAGTGCTCAATAAAATAAGCCAGTGGCGTAATAGATAATATTAAGCCATGCGCAATGGCATTCATCAGGAAGTAGTACAATGATTATCCGACCAGAACAACACTGGTTTCTTCGTCTGTTTGACTGGCACGGTTCGGTGCTGTCAAAAATCGTCTTTCGCCTGCTGCTCAACGTGCTGATGTCGATTATCGCGATTATTAGCTACCAGTGGTACGAGCAGCTGGGGATCCATTTAACCGTTGCGCCGTTTAGCCTGCTGGGGATCGCTATCGCGATCTTTCTCGGCTTTCGCAACAGCGCCAGCTATAACCGCTTCGTTGAGGCGCGCAACCTGTGGGGAACGGTATTAATTGCCGAGCGCACGCTTATGCGGCAGCTAAAAAATATTCTGCCGGCCGCCGCAGAAACGCATAAAAAAATAGCCAGCTACCTGATTGCCTTTAGCTGGAGCCTGAAGCACCAGCTGCGAAAAACCGATCCCAGCGCCGATCTTTACCGCCTGCTGCCGCGCGATGCGGTGGCGGAAATTATCGCCAGCTCGATGCCGACCAATCGGATCCTGCTGCTGGTGGGGCATGAGCTAGGCCAGCTGCGCGAAGCGGGGAAGGTCAGCGATATCACCTACGGCCTGATGGACAATAAGCTCGATGAGCTGGCGCACGTGCTGGGCGGCTGCGAACGTTTAGCGACCACGCCGGTGCCTTTTGCCTACACCCTGATTTTACAACGTACTGTCTACCTGTTCTGCACGCTGCTGCCTTTTGCGCTGGTTGGCGATCTGCACTACATGACGCCGTTTGTCTCGGTCTTTATCTCCTACACCTTTTTGTCATGGGATTCGCTGGCGGAAGAGCTGGAGGATCCGTTCGGCGTCGCCGCCAACGATCTGCCGCTCAACGCGATGTGCAATACCATCGAGCGCAATCTGCTGGACATGACCGGACAGCATCCGCTGCCGGAAAAAATTCAGCCCGACAGGTACTACAACCTGACCTGATCCCCGCCGCGCTGCTAATGTTAAATAAGTTAAATCTAATGCGTGATAGATAACATTGATTATACAGCTTCGGCCTCGATTGTTATTCTTTCGTTAACAAAACCCTCGCCGGCGGCGGATATTCGCCCCGCACCGGCGAGCGGCCAAAAACAGTGCCGATCGCTCTGATAAGGCGGTCTGACGCACGCATTTACCTGCTTATCGACGGTGCATTCAGGAGCTAGCATGAACAAGAAAAGACGCGCAGTGCCGGGGGTTCATCCCTATGACGGCCCGGCCGGCGGCTGGGGCGCGCTGAAAGCCACCGCCATCGCCGTTCGCACCCAGATGGATGCCCTCGATGCCCCGGCGACGCTGCTGCGCACCAATCAGCCGGACGGTTTTGACTGCCCGGGCTGCGCATGGCCGGATAAAGAACACAAATCGACCTTCCAGTTTTGCGAGAATGGCGCCAAGGCGGTGACCTGGGAAGCGACCAGCAAGCGCGTCACCGCCGAATTTCTGGCGGCCAATACGGTCAGCTCCCTGCTGGCGAAAAGCGATTTTGAGCTCGAGGGCTATGGTCGCTTAACCGATCCGCTGGTCTACGATCGCGCCAGCGACACCCTGCGTCCGGTCTCCTGGGAGCGCGCCTTTGCGCGAATCGGCGAGATTGTCAGCGGCATGCAGCCGGATGAGGTTGAATTTTACACCTCCGGACGCGCCTCCAACGAAGCCGCCTGGCTGTTCCAGCTATATGCCCGGGAGCTCGGCACCAACAACTTCCCGGACTGCTCCAATATGTGCCACGAGGCAACCAGCGTCGGGCTGCCGCAGTCGATTGGCATTGGCAAAGGGACGGTTTCGCTGGATGATTTTGAGCAAACCGAGCTGGTTATTTCCATCGGCCATAACCCGGGAACCAACCACCCGCGGATGATGGGAACCCTGCACGAGCTGTCGCGGCGCGGGGTGCCGATAATTGTCCTCAATCCGCTAAAAGAGCGGGCGCTGGAGCGTTTTGCCGACCCGCAGAACGTGATCGAAATGGCGACCTACAGCTCAACCAACATCGCCTCGACCTATTTCCAGGTCAAGGCCGGCGGCGACGCCGCGGCGCTGAAGGGGATTGCCAAGGCGCTGCTGCAGATGGATGACGATCTGGATAATGTCCTCGACAGCGCTTTTATTGCCGAACATACGCAGAACTTTCCCGCTTTTGCTGACGATCTGCGCCTGACCAGCTGGCACGACATCGAGCGCGAATCGGGCCTGACCCGCGACGACCTGCAGCGCGTCGCCGCGGCCTATGCTAAATCCAACGCCACCATCGTCACCTACGGCATGGGGATCACCCAGCATAACAAGGGCACCTCAAACGTGCGCCTGATCGCCGACCTGCTGCTGATGCGCGGCAATATTGGCAAACCGGGCGCCGGGATCTGTCCGCTGCGCGGGCACTCCAACGTGCAGGGCAACCGCACCGTTGGGATCACCGAAAAGCCGAGCGCCAGCTTCCTCGCCAGCCTGCAGCGTGAGTTCGGCTTTGTTCCGCCGCAGGCGCATGGCCACGATGCGGTGAAGGCGCTGGAGGCGATGATTGCGGGGAAATCGAAGGCGCTGCTGTGCCTCGGCGGCAACTTTGCCGTCGCCATGCCCGATCGTCAGCAGGCCTTCCCGGCGATGCAGGGGCTGGAGCTGAGCGTACACGTTGGCACCAAGCTCAACCGCTCGCACCTGCTGGTGGCTAAAGAGACCTATATTCTGCCCTGTCTGGGACGAACCGAGCTCGACGTCCAGGAAAGCGGCCGCCAGTCGATTACCGTTGAGGATTCGATGTCGATGGTCCACGCCTCGTCGGGTAAGCTGAAGCCGGCCTCGCCGCAGCTGCGCTCCGAGCCGGCCATTGTGGCCGGGATGGCGATGGCGACGCTGGCGAACACCAAAGTTGACTGGCTGGCGCTGGTGGCAAACTACGATCGCATCCGCGAGCTGATTGAACGCACCGTTCCCGGCTTTGAAAACTACAACCAGCGCATTCGTCATCCGGGCGGCTTCCGCATGCCGCTGCCGCCCACCGAGCGAGTCTGGCCGACGCCAACGGGCAAAGCGATGTTCTCGGTTTTCCACGGCGTTCATGAAAACGTGCAGGTGGACGGGGAGGACGTTATGCGCCTGGTGACGCTGCGCAGCCACGACCAGTACAACACCACGATTTATGCCCTCGATGACCGCTATCGCGGCGTCTTTGGCCGCCGCGACGTGCTGTTTATGAACGAGCAGGACATGGCAAATATGGGGCTGGAGCACGGCGATCGGGTGGATATCAGCACCGCGCTGCCGGACAGCCACCAGCGTCTTGAGGACATTACGGTGGTGGCCTACAGCATCGCGCCGGGCACCGTGGGCGCCTATTACCCGGAGGCTAACGTTCTGGTTCCGCTCAACTATCTTGATCAAGAGAGCGGGACGCCGTCCTACAAATCGGTACCGATTCGCCTGACCCTGCGCTCGAAAGAGATCCTGCCCGTCGCGGGCCTACGCTAACGCCTCCTGCGCCTCGTCGTCGGCAGCCGCCGGCGGCGAGGCCCCGCATCAGCGCGGCGTCAGAATAAGCCTGATGCCCAGCGCAACAAAACCCGCGGCAAAGGCCAGGTTCAAACCCCGAAGGATCGCCGGGCGGGTGAGGACGTGGCGGCGCATGGCGGCGGAAAAGGCGCCATAGAGCATAAACACCAGCAGGGTCATCAGCATAAAAATGGCGCTCAGCAGCAGCATATCTTCCGTCGGCGAGGGGGAATCGCTGTGCATAAACTGCGGTAAAAACGCCAGAAAAAAGAGCGGAAGCTTGGGATTAAGCAGGTTTATCAATATCGCGTGAGCGATGATTTTACCCGCGCTCCGCGCGGTGTCTGGCGCGTCGAGGCGCAGCGAGCCGCGCTGCCTGAGGGTTATCCATGCCAGATACAGCAGCCAGGCGACGCCGAGGTAGCGCACGCCCTCAAACGCCAGCGGGCTGCCGTGGAGAATGGCCGCCAGCCCGGTTACCGCCGCCAGCATATGAGGAATAATCCCCAGCGTGCAGCCCAGCGCAGCGGCGTAGCTCATTCTGCTGCCGGCGGAGAGTCCGGTAGCAATGGTGTAGAGCGCGCCGGGGCCGGGGGCGACGACAACGATCAGGGAGGTGATAAGAAATTCAGGGGTGATAAGCGACATAGCATGCTCTTCGTTTAGGGAGAAAGAGCCTGAGTATTTCGCAGCGAAGCCGGCGCGTATTGAACAAAATTGCAGGCAGGCTAGCCGATCGCGGAGAGGTAGTATCCCGGCGTCATCCCGAACTGTTTCAGGAAGGCGCGGGTGAAGTGGCTCTGATCGGCGAAGCCCGCCATCAGCGCCGCTTCGGCCAGGCCGTTCCCCTCCGCCAGCAGCCGGCGGGCCAGACGCACGCGGGACTGGATCAGATAGGCGTGCGGGGTAATCCCGGTTGCGCGGGCGAAGCCGCGTATCAGCTGGAAACGGCTGATACCGCAAAGCGCGGCGAGATGCTCGAGGGTTATCTTATTTTCCGGCGCATCGTCGAGATACTCTTTTGCCAGAGCGATGCCCGGCGAGCCGGGCTCTCCCGGCGGCTTCACCAGCAGGTGGCGGCGGGAGATCTGCATCAGGCAAAGAAGAAAGGCTTCCTCTACGGCGCCGCCGTCGGGGGACGCGGCGCGGATTTCGCTGAACATGCGCGCCATCAGCCCGTTCAGCCGAGGATCCTCAACGACCGGGCGCAGGATGATATCCTCCGCCTTTGAGCCCACGGGGAGCGCCTGCTCGACCAGCAGGGGATCGATATACAGCATCTGCCAGCCGCGAGGGCCGTGCAGCGGCGCGCCGTCGTGAATTTCGCCGGGGTTGACCATAATGACGTTGCCGGCAGCGGCGTCAACTTTGCCGATATGGCTCCACGAACGCTGGGCGCCGTGGGTAAAAACGCCGATGCCGAACCGGTCGTGAGAGTGGCGGGAGAAGCTGTGCTCGGTGAGTAGCGACAGCGCTTCGAGCCCAGCGATCGGAACTTTGTGCTGCTGAACCTGATGTACATAGCGCTTCACCTTGCTCCTCCGTTTACCGATAGCCCTGTATCCAGTCTGGCAGCGTCATCCCCGAAATCAAGCGCGCGGCGCGTTTGGCGGCGCCGGCGGCGGGCATTTTGCGGCCTTAAAATAACATTTAGCTAACATATTTGAGCTACACTAGCGCTCTGTATCGCGCCGGTGCACCTTTGTGCGCGGGCGCAAATAGAGTGGATCAATCATGGATATAAAACAACTCAAGTATCTGATCGCCCTCGATCGGACCCGCCATTTTGGCCAGGCGGCGGCGGCCTGTCATATCACCCAGCCGACGCTCTCGATGCGCATTCGCAGCCTGGAAGAGGAGCTAAACCTCGTGCTGATCCAGCGCGGGCAGCGCTTCGAGGGCTTTACTCCCGAAGGGGAACGCATTCTGGCATGGGCGCGGGCGCTGCTCGCCGCCCACGACGGGCTGGAAGCGGAGGCGGCCATTTGCCGCGGGCAGATGGTTGGCCAGCTGCGGGTCGGCATGGTGCCGCTGGCCAGCCTCAACCCGATGCAGCTGATTAAGCCCCTGACGGAGAAGTATCCCGAGCTGCAGTTTAGCCTGCTGTCGCTGACCTCGGAGCAGATTATCGACGGCGTGAGCCGTAACCAGCTCGATCTCGGGATCTGCTACCTGCACCACGTCGATAGCCAGCTTTTCAACGTGCAGTGGCTCCCGGCGACCCGGATGGGGCTGCTGCACGATAGGCGCCACTTTCAGTTCGCTGCGGGGATCCCCGACTGGGATACGCTGGCCGCATTGCCGCTCGGCTTTCTCACCAAAGGGATGTACTACCGTGAATCGATCGAAATGAGCTTTAAGGGCAAAGGGCTGTCGCCAAAATACGTCTTTGAAAGCGACTCCACGTTCCAGATCATACAGGCGGTGCAGGCGGGCATCTGCTGCGCCATTATGCCGCTCAACAACGGTCTGGAGGCCCTGAGCGACAACCTGGAGATTATCCCGATAGCCGAAACGGCAGTGGATTCGATGCTGGCGCTGATTATGCGCAATCAAGAGCCGGTGTCGTCGCTGGCGGAAAAATGCTTCGCCGACGCGCAGGCGATATTTGGCTAATTGTTTAGCAGAATATAATGTATTAATTAATGCTCCGGGGAAACCGGGGCGTTAATTCATATCATGGCAAAACCTTTGCGTAATTAATTACAGCCGTAGGCGGCTATTCTGCCATAAAGATCCTGGAACGACTCTTGCGTCAGTACATCACCCCGCAGCACCGAAACGGTAAAGTGAAAGAACGGCGTGAAGATGATATCCATGTCGTTATATTTTTGCTGCTTTAAACCGCAGGCTGCATACAGCCTGCCTGCCAGCGTTGTTGATGAGGAACGGGCGATATCGAGCAGCTTTCCCGTAGCGTCCGGAGATGAGGCCACCGTTCTTAACGCCTGCTCCCCGGAGCTTCTATGTGCGATAAAGCCGTTATAACCGGTGGAAAAATACTGCGTGCTGGCGATCGTTTTTACAGCATCAGGTAATTCAATCTTCGCGCTGGCTGACTCAGCCGAGCAAGCTATTAATAGCGTAATAAGTAATCGTATAATGAGTCTTGATTTTTTAAGCATCGGGCTTGAGCCATAAATAATTCATTGGACATCTATAGCACGTGAAAAAATAGCGATCAATGAATAGCGTTAATTATCCGCTTTGCCATTCATATTTATCAAGTCCATGAATGGATTGTTTTTATTATATTGGTGACGAGGGTTTTATAAATCAAGACGCGGGCTCTGCCGTTGCCGCCGGAAGCGTCCCGGCGGCAAGGCGTGCGGCTAGATTTTTTCGAGGCTGATACCGCGGGTCTTCGGCCCAAAAATACCGACCGAGAGCATCACCATCAGCATGCTGGCCACGATAAAGCTAATCACTCCCGGCGCACCGGCGTACTGCAGAATGATGCCGATCAGAATGCTGGTGATGGCCGTCGAGAGGCGGCTGAACGAGTAGCAGAAGCCGACCGCCCGGGCGCGAATGTGGGTCGGGAACACCTCGGCCTGATAGGCGTGATAGCTGATGGTCAGCCAGGCGTTGGACCAGGTGATCATAAAGCCGCAGATAACCAGCATCACCGGACTATTCTGCAGGGCGAAAAGGGTGCCGAACACCACCGTCATTAGCGCGGAGAGCACGATCTGCCATTTGTTCTCGAAGCGATGAACAAAGCGGGTGCAGAACAGGCAGCCAATCGGATAGGCGAGGGTAATGAAAAAGGCGTACAGCAGGCTGTGGGTTATGCTCGCGCCCTGGCCTGACAGCAGCGCCGGCAGCCAGTTGCCGAAGCCAAAAAAGCCGATCGCCTGGAAGAAGTTCATGACCATCAGCATGATGGTGCGTTTGCGATACTCCGGCGCCCAAATCTCCTTAAAGGTGCCGGTCTGCGTTTTCGCGGTCCCGGCCTCCGTGCGGTGCTGCGGCGAGGGGGCAATCCCGCAGCGCTGCTCCATCTCACACATCACCGCATGGGCGTCGTCGTTGCGGCCTTTGACTTCCAGCCAGCGGGCCGACTCCGGCAGCTTCTTGCGGATGACCCAGATAACCAGCGAGCACAGCGCGCCGAAGATAATGACCCAGCGCCAGCCGCTCAGGCCGAACAGGGTGATGGGTACCAGCATCCATGACATCAGCGCTACGGCGGGCACCGAGAGAAACTGAATGAAAAAGGCAAAGGCGAAGGCTTTGTTGCGCAGATGGGTCGGAACCCATTCGCTTAAGTAGGTGTCGATGGTGACCAGCTCAATCCCGAGGCCAATGCCGACGAGGAAACGAAAGAAAATAACCCCCTCCGCGCTGCTCTGAAAGGCCATCAGCAGCGAGAATACGCCGTACCAGGCGAGCGCAAACATAAAGGTCAGGCGGCGGCCGAGCTTATCCGCCAGCGGCGCGAGGAGGCTGGCGCCGATAAACAGGCCGAAAAAGGTCGCCGAGGCGAAGGCGGCCTGATCCGATATGCCGAAAATGCCCTGCTCGCCGACGTGAAAGATATTCTCCGCCAGCAGGCCGGTACTGATGTACCCGGTCTGAAAAAGATCGTACAGCTCGAAGAAACCACCGAGCGCCAGCAGGGTGATAAATGACCACAGGCCGAAGGAGGCAGGCAGGGCGTCGATGCGGCTGGTCAGGCTGGAGTGGGGCTGTCCTGCGGGGGCAAAGGGCGCATCCCCCAGAACGTGGGTGGTAGACATATTATTATTTTCCTCAGATAAAATGTTTGCCTGCTAATGTTAATTGATTGTTAATAGTATTAAATTTTTAATCGCCCGCTCTATATCTATTCTTCAGATGGATATCTGGTTAATTTCCTCATGGGCTGTGGAATACGCTGGTTTTTCGCGATCGGGCGGCTTGGATTTGAATGAAATGACTAACGCGGGCCGCAGGATCGGGTTCGGGTGGAGAAGACGGGATAGGGGAACGGCGTCGCGAAGCGTATCGATGACGCCCCGCGTTAACGCCACCGGCGGCGGACGGGGAATGACTTATCCACACTCATTGCGCTCAGGCGTTTACTTTAAGCGGATATCACTCTCTTTCGCCCACTTTCTTAAGCGTCCGCAGGCATTCGCATAAGGTGACGACGTGTTAAACGAGATCATTCGCCCCATCGTCCATTTTGTGTACCAGGGTTTGGCGTACAAAATGTCATCGCTGCGCTCGTCAATCAGCTGGACTATCTCATTTTTTACCCTCTGCAGCTCAGCGATTAGCGAGTCGTAGCTTAAGTCCCTGTAGTCTGAGTAAAATTTTTGCGCCAGAAGGCCAAGCTGATTCCATTTATAGCCGGTCTCCGGAAAATCGACGGCCAGCCCTTTAGCATCAGAAACGATCCATTTTACGACCAGCACATTCCATCCCAGCAGGTACGAAACGAGGTCATGAATGCTCATCTGGCTGCCTTTGGCGTGCCCATCCATTGCGCGCTCTGCGGTAAGCTCTGCCGGTATGGCATGCAGGTAGCCGATTAATTTGTCGAAGTTTTTATCGATAGCGCTCAGTAATTCAGATTTTGTTTGCGGCACGCTCATAAAGAATTCCCTCTCACGTAAGTTCGGTATATGCGCATTAAGACAAGTTCCCGGCTCGTTAAGGGGATAGTAGCGCTGAAAATGAGCCCGGGGGCACGCTGAGGTCACGCATTTGTCAATGCCGTACCTTTCTTTCCCCAGGCGCTGGGGCCTATTTTGCGTCCTCTCGCTGCGGAGGGAGCGCCTGCAGTATTCTGCTGGCCTCAGCTTCGCTCAGCGGATAGTCAAAAAAGCGCTGATAAAAGTCGCGGGTGACCGCGAGCATATCAATCTCGGCGAAGCGCTGAGGCTGGAGCTGCTTTGCCGCCCACTGAATTTGCAGCGCGCTTTCGCTCCCGTAGCGATCCCAGGGGAAAACCCCCGCCGGGTTTTGCAGCACCCGGTGATTTTTGACCGCCCGCAGGGTGGAGAAGAGGTCACGATAGGCGGAGTGGGCTAAATCACCGCATCCCGCGCCAAGGATAATCACATCCGGCTGCCAGGCCAGCACCTTTTCCGGCGAAATCTCCTGCATATTGCCTTCGATCCCGACGGCCGCGTTCTGCCCGCCGGCCAGGCGGATCCAGGTGTCGATCAGCGTATGACCGCCGTCGACCTTCAGCGGCTTCAGCGACTGGATATGCAGCACGCGCGGGCGTTCGGCGTCGGTCAGCGCGGCGGTGCGCTGGCCGATACGCGCGATAGCCTGCTGTAAATAGCGGTTGTAGGCCTGGGCTCTGGCCAGCGCCTGCGGCGTCCCGAGCACCTCGGCGGTGGTGGTGACGGAACGCGCCAGCGACGGGTAATCGGTAAAGCTCATCTCCATGACCGGCAGACCGGCCTGGCGGTACGCTTCGGCATCGCCGTTGCCCCGGGCGACAAACACCACCTCGGCCCCGCGCGCCAGCAGCGCCTCGCTGGTGAAGTGCGGGCCGCGGCTGATAAGCGCCTGGTTGAGGCGGGGAGTGAGGTGAAACATCCACGGGCGGCTGTCCGGTCGATTTACCGTCGCAACGATGGTATCGCCCGCGCCGAGGGTCATCAGCAGCGAGTGATGGGCAAACCACCCCTCGGCGATACGATCAACGCGATCCGGCAGCGTGACGCTACGCCCGGCGTCGTCCGTCAGCTGGCGGCTGGCGAGAGCCGGAAACGCGAGCCAGGCGCAGAGTACGGCGGCAGCGATTTTTTTCATTATGATCCTTAGAAATCAAACTGTACCGAGGCCGTCGCTTCGCGCGGTGCGCCGAGCTGCGCGCTGGCGTAGCCGGCGCCGGTGTAGCCGGTAAGGGCGCCCGGAACGATATTGGTCCAGTAGCGGCGGTTGGTCACGTTAGTGACTGCTAACCGGAAGGTGGTGTCGGTCCCGAACAGCCGGGTGCGATAGTTGCTGCCGACATCCACGGTGGTATAGCTGCCGACCCAGCCGTCGTTGGCGCTATCGGTGGCCCGGCGGCCGACGTAGCGAACGCTGCTGTTCATGTCCAGCCCCGGAAGCGCATCGATGCTGTAAATCACCAGCATATTGGCGGTGAAGCGAGGCAGGCCGACTACCTGTTTGCCGTCAGCGCTGGCGCTGGCGGTATTGTGCAGACGCGGGTCGAGCCAGGTGCCGCCGCCGAACACGCGCAGAGCGGGCGTGATGCGGCCATCGGCCATCAGCTCCAGCCCGCGGTTTTTCTGCGTTCCGTCTTCGGCGAAATCACCGCTGTCGTTGGTGTAGGCAAACGGGCGCTCGGCCTGGAACAGCGCCGCGGTGAGCAGCAGATCGTTATGCACCGCGTACTTGGCCCCGGCTTCAAGCTGGCGGCTGCGGTAGGGATTGAGAACCTCGCCGGCGTTATTGGCGCCGGCCGGGGCGGTGTCGCCCTGCTGCATGCTGTTGGCCCAGGTGGTATAGAGCGTCAGATTATCGACCGGCTTATACATCAGGCTGGCGGATCCGCTGGTACCGCGGTCATCGTGGCTGCTGCTGCGCTGGCTGCTCTTGCCGTAGTTGTCGACGGTAAACAGGCTTTCGCTGCCGGAGAGCAGCAGGCTCCACTGCGGGCTGAAGGTCAGGGTATCGTTGAGCAGAAAGACGTGCTGGGTGGTGGTCGCTGAATGATAGCGATCGGTGAAGTCCGGGTAATCCGGGCGCTCGTAGTCAGGGCTGTCTTCGAGGGTCGAGCTGCCGAGCTTTTGCGTCCCGCCATCGCGGGGGTTGTAGTTCTTCCACACGAAGCCGCGTACCCCCATCGCCAGGTCATGCTGCAGCCAGCCGGTGTCAACGCTGCCGGTCAGGTTGGCGAGATAGCTATTGATGGTAAAGCGGCTGGCGGCGGAGTTTGAGGTGGTGGTGGTATAGCTGCCGTTATTATCGGTTAAGGTGTTGGTGACGGTGGTGGATTCGCGATCCGCAATCTGGCGCAGGACGCCAACGTCCAGCAGCCAGTTGCCGTCAAAGTCGTGTTTGATATGCAGGCTGCCGGTGGTCGTGGCGTCGTCGTTGCCGGCGTAATACTGGCCGTACTTGTTTTTGGTCGGATCAAGCGGCGACGGGAAACGGGTGCCTTTGGCTAAAGCAAAGGAGCCGGGCAGCCCTTTTTGATAAAAGTGATAGTAGCTAAAATTGCTCTCCAGAACCGTCTGGTCGGTGAGCTGAAAATCGAGCGCCAGACCCGCGTACTGGTTGCGTTGACGGCTGCCGTGGGTATAGCCGTTGCCGTCCTGGCTCATCAGGTTCAGGCGATATTTTACCCGGTCACCGGCGTCCAGCGGGCCGCTGAGATCCAGCGCGGCGTTGGCGCCGGAGCCGGTTCCGCCGCCCACCGTGACCCGCCGCAGCGGCACGTCGCTGGCGCGCTTAGAGACGAGGTTAAACATGCCCGCGGGGTTTGCCGGGCCATACAGCGCGCCGGCCATCCCGCTCAGGACCTCAACGCGCTGAAACTGCTCGGCCGGGTACTCGGTGGTGGAGACCACGTTCAGCCCGTCGATGGTGCTGTTCTGCACCACGCTGCCCTGCATGCCGCGGGTCTGCGGACGAACGCCGTCGCCCTGAACCGAGGGCAGGTAGCGATAGACGTCCTTCACGCTGCCGGCCTGCACCTGGCGGGTGAGCGAATCCGACAGGGTCTGTACCGACCACGGGACGTCAATCAGCCTGCGTTTGCCGAGGCTGCCAAGCGTCGCCTGCTGTTCGGCGGCGGGCGTGGCGCTATCCAGCGTTTCGGTCGGTGTAGCAGCGGTGACGACCATGGTTTCTGCGGCCTGAAGCGGCAGGGTCATCAGCAGAGAGGAACAGGGGATCATCCCGGTTAATAGAACGAGTTTATATGAGCGCATTGAGTTAATTTCAGACGAATGAAAACGGAATGAGGCGAGAAAAATCTCGCCTCTGTCTGAAGGGTACGGGTTTTATTTGTATGACAAAAAGATAGAGCCATTCGCTATGTATGTCAATATATAACGAATGGTTTCTTTACTTAATAAAAACGAGGCCGGGCAGAATGTCGCCCGATTTTCAGGCCTGCTGATAGACCATTCGGTAACCGCCTTCGACGGCCTTAAGCCGCGCAAAGCCGGCGCTGGCGAGGTGCATGCCGGCAATCAGCCACTGATCGCTGGCCGCCTGCGCCAGAATACGTCTCCGGGTCTCTGCCGCCTCGGCGGGGTCGGCGTCAAAGGCGACTGCGACGGCCGGCAGGGCCGACTGAATATGCGGGAAATGCACAATGTCGCCCCAGATCAGCAGGGGCTCATCCCCGGCAGCGATACGAAACCCGCTGTGACCCGGCGTGTGCCCGGGCAGCCAGACCGGGCGAATGCCGGGGAGTACCTCATCGTCCGTTAGCAGGTTGACCCGCTCCTCATAGGCCGCAAGGGTGCGGCGAAACAGCGTGAAATTGCCCTGAACCCGCTCGCTGGCCCGCATCAACAGGGCGTCATCCTGCCAGTATGCGACCTCGCGGGGGTGCAGATGCAGCCGGGCGTTTTTATAGACGGCCTTGCCGTCGGCATCGAGCAGTCCGCCAATATGGTCAGGGTGGCCGTGGGTCAGCAGGATCGTATCGACGTCGGCCGGAGCGATACCCAGCTCACGAAGGCGCGCGGGGAGCTCCCCTCCGGCGTTATTCCGCCCGCCGGTGCCGGCATCCACGAGGATCGTGCGTCCCTGGCCGCGGATCAGATAGGCGTTGATATGCAGCGCCTGCGGGTCAGCTATTCCGGCCGCGCGCTGCCTTTCGTCGGCTTCTGCCGGATCGATGCCGGAGAGGATACCGAGGCTGACGGACATATTCCCGTCGCTCAGCGCGGTCACCCGATAATCGCCAACCCGACGGCTGATGGCGTTAATTATGCTCATGAACGCCTCCCTGGAGGGGATACAGCTGGTCGGTTAGCGGCTGGTACAGGCAGATGTCGGCGGTAGCGGCGAGCAGGCGGGCCTTGTCTGGCGGAATGACGTACGCCAGCCGGCCTTCAGGGGCGCTATCCAGGCCGGCGGCCCGCAGCCGCCACGGCCGGTAGCCCAGCTCGCGGTCAAGAACATCGAGGGGCCGCGCGGCGAGCAGCAGGATCTGCTCTGCGGACACCGCCGGAGCCGGCTCCGCGCACTGATAAAGACCGCGTCGCCAGTCGCCGATGCTGGCCTGCCACTGCGCAAAGCTGCCGCCGCCCTTGAGGCGGTACTCCGCGCCGGTGAGAACCGCGGCGTCGCGAACGGTGTGAATGGCCAGCCAGACCGGGCAGCCCGGCGTGAGGGCCCTGAAGCGCTGGGAGGTGCTGAAGCCGTCAACGCTCAGCAGCGCCGGGAGCTTCACCCGGGTGTAAAAATCATTCCATTCGGCTTCGCTGGTCGGGTCGATATAGGTACATTCAACGATATAAAGCATAAACGGGCCTCTGCATGAAGGAGAACAGCGCATTGCTGATATTTCATCATGTTACTGGCTGTATTTAGCCGCCTGAATCGATATTATCTCATCGTGTAGTGACATTTCGTCACTGAACGTACTCATATCCAGGGGCGCAATCATGCGAAGAAAACTGCCCAGCAGCGCGTCGTTACAGGCGTTTGACGCGGCGGCAAGGCACGGTAATTTTGCCCGCGCGGCGGAGGAGCTCTCCCTGACCGAAGGCGCCGTCAGCCGGCAGATTGGGCGACTTGAGGCCCTGCTGAACTGCCGATTGTTCGACCGCACCGGAACCCGCGTGCGGCTGAACCCTAACGGCGCGCGCTATGCCCACCGGGTGCGCGAGACGCTTGAGCGCCTCGACCGGGACACCCAGTACTTAACGGGAATGGCCGACGGCAGCCGCAGCCTCGAGATCGCCGCGCTGCCGACCTTCGCCAGCCGCTGGCTGATCCCGCGCCTCAGCGGTTTTAACCGCCGGCACCCGGACATCACGCTGAATATTGCGGTCCGCACGGACCCCTTTATCCTGACCGGCAGCGGGTTTGACGCGGCGGTTCATTTTGAGCACCCGGCGTGGACCGGAATGCGTATCCGCTTTCTGCTCCAGGAAAAGCTGGTCCCGGTGTGCCATCCCTCGCTGCTGACCGCGCGGGGCAGCGGCGAGCAGCTGAACGCGCTGCCGCGTATTCACCGGCGGCAAAATCCGGATGCGTGGCAGCGCTACGCCGAGGAGAGCGGCATCGCGCTGGACAATCCGTCCCGGGGCGTGCGCTACGATCTGCATGAAATGGCCATCTCCGCCGTGCAGGCCGGGCTTGGCGTTGCGCTGCTGCCGCAGGTGTACGTCGAAAACGAGCTCCGCAGCGGGGCGCTGGTTGCCCCCTGGCCGGTTTCCGCGCGGCTGAACAAAAATTTCTGCCTGGTCAAGCCGGTTGAAACGGGGATTAACGAAAGCGCATTAGAGGATTTTGAGCGCTGGCTGCTGGCGGAAATCAGCGGCGAACCGGCATAGCGGGCGCCGTTTTTTGCCGCCGGTGCGGTTAACGCGCTTTCGCAGACCGCAGAGTGGTCAACGGCGGTAATTGTGCCTACACTGCCGTCGTTGAACCGCCGCCGCTGCCCCTGGGAAGAGACAATAATGACGCAAGGAACGAGCGATTTTAGTTTTGCCGCGCTGATGGCGCAGCGCGCCCGGGAGCTGGCTCTGAGCCTTGATAGCGACCAGCAGGCGCTGGTTGCGCAGCTTGATGCGCTGGGGCAGAGGCTGCTGGCGCAAAGCGCCGCTCCCGGCAAAGGTCTTTACGTCTGGGGGCGCACCGGGCGCGGCAAAAGCCTGCTCGTCGATAGCTTCTTTGCCGGCCTGCCGCTGGCGGCCAGGCGCCGGGTGCACTTCCACTCCTTTTTTCGCGAACTGCATCAGCGCCTGAACGCGCCCACTTCGCCGTCGCTGCCGGAGGCTATCGCGCAGATGACCGACGGCTGCCGGCTGATCTGTTTTGACGAGTTCCATCTTCACGATCCGGCGGATGCGATGCTGGTTAAGCCGCTGCTGGCGCAGCTGTTTCAGCGCGGCGTCGTCCTGATGGTAACCTCCAACTACCCCCCGGAACGGCTGCTGGAAGATCCTCTATACCATGCGCGCTTTTTGCCCTCGATTGCGTTAATTAAACAGCATATGACGGTGGTCGCGCTCGACGGCGAAGAGGACTACCGGGCGCGCCATGCGCCGGCGGAGAGCCCGTTTTGCCAGGGGATGCTGCTGATCCAGCCGTCGGACCACACCCGCAGGCGGCATGCTTTACCCGAGCCCGCCGCCAGGGCGCTGACGCTGCCGGTCGGGTATCGCACCCTTGAGGTGGCCTCCGCGCCGGCGGCTTTCTTACATTTTACCTTTAGCCAGCTGTGTCAGGGCCCGACGTCGGTGATGGACTACCTGACGCTATGCGAGAGCCATTCATGCTGGCTGCTGGACGCGGTGCCGCCTCTGGGTCACGCGGGACCGGCGGCGCAGCAGCGGTTTATCAACCTGGTGGATGTGCTCTATGAGAAGCAGTGTCGGCTGGTGCTGGTGAGCGAATGCGGATTACCCGAGCTGGTCGCGGGAGTTGAGCGGGAAGATATTCAGCGAACCTACAGTCGGCTGCAGCAGCTGCGGAAAGAATAGGGCGGGAAGAGAGAAGCCCCGGCGGGCGAGAAGCCTGCCGGGGTGGGTGATTACAGATCGAAACGGTCGAGGTTCATCACTTTGGTCCAGGCCGCCACGAAGTCGGTGACCAGCTTCTGCTGCGCATCCTGGCTGGCGTAAACTTCTGCCAGCGCGCGCAGCACCGAGTTAGAACCAAACACCAGGTCGGCGCGGGTGGCGGTGAACCGGCTCTCGCCGCTCTTACGATCGCGGCCTTCAAACAGTTCGCCCCGTTCGTCGGTGGCTTTCCAGACGGTCGCCATGCTCAGGAGATTGACGAAGAAGTCGTTGCTGAGAACGCCCCGGCGGTCGGTGAAGACGCCGTGCTGGCTGCCGTCAAAGTTAGCCCCCAGCACGCGTAACCCCCCGACCAGCACGGTAAGCTCCGGCGCGGTCAGCGTCAGCTGCTGGGCTTTGTCCAGCAGCAGCGTCTCGGTAGACACGCCCCCTTCAATACGGCGATAGTTGCGGAAACCATCCGCCAGCGGCTCGAGCAAACCGACGGATTCGATATCGGTCTGATCCTGACGGGCGTCCACGCGGCCCGGCGCAAACGGTACGGTGACCGCTACGCCTGCGGCAGCGGCGGCCTGCTCAACGCCGACCGAGCCCGCCAGCACGATAATATCGGCCAGCGATGCTTTCCCGGAGGCTTTTTGAATCGCCTGCAGGGTAGGCAGAACCTTCGCCGCGATGGCGTTGACCGGCCAGTCTTTCTGCGGCGCCAGCGCCAGACGCGCGCCGTTGGCCCCGCCGCGCTTATCACCGCCGCGGAAGGTGGAAGCCGAAGCCCAGGCAACGGAAACCAGTTCGCTCACCGACAGGCCCGCATCGGCAATGGCGATTTTCAGGGTGGCGATATCCGCCTCGCTCGGGCTGTGGACAGCAGCCGGGAGCGGGTCCTGCCAGATCAGATCTTCTTTCGGGACTTCCGGTCCGAGGTAGCGGGATTTTGGCCCCATATCGCGGTGAATCAGCTTGAACCAGGCGCGGGCAAAGGCTTCATTAAAGGCCTGCGGATCGTTGAGGAAGCGGCGGGAAATCTTATCGAAATCCGGGTCGAAGCGCAGCGTCAGGTCGGTAACCAGCATCGTTGGCTTACGCTTTTTCTCCGGGTCAAACGGATCGGGGATCAGGTCCGGCGCGTCTGTGGCTTCAAACTGAATGGCGCCGGCCGGGCTGCGGGTCTGTACCCACTCATATTTGTAGAGGTTTTCGAAGAAGTAGTTGCTCCACTGGGTCGGCGTCTGGGTCCAGACAACCTCAAGGCCAGAGGTGATCGCGTCCGCCCCGGCGCCGCTGCCGTAGGTGCTGGACCAGCCGAGACCCTGAGCCTCGATGCCGGCCGCTTCCGGCTCGGCGCCCACGTGGCTGGTGACCGCCGCGCCGTGGGTTTTACCCAGCGTATGGCCGCCGGCAATCAGGGCCACGATCTCTTCATCGTCCATCCCCATGTTGCCAAAGGTGGCGCGAATCGCCGACGCCGCGGAGAGCGGCTCGCCGCTGGCGTTCGGGCCTTCCGGGTTGACGTAAATCAGGCCCATTTCGGTTGCGCCCAGCGGCTGCTGCGCCAGGCTTTCCGGATGACGGTGCTCAAGCCAGGCTTTTTCATTCCCCCAGTCAACGTCGAGGTCCGGTTCCCACACGTCTTCACGTCCGGCGCCGAAGCCAAAGGTACGGAAACCGGCATTTTCCAACGCCACGTTACCCGCCAGCATATAGAGGTCGGCCCAGGAGATTTTCTGGCCATATTTTTGTTTGACCGGCCACAGCAGGCGGCGGGCCTTATCCAGGCTGACGTTGTCCGGCCAGGAGTTCAGCGGAGCGAAACGCTGCTGACCGCGGCCGCTGCCGCCGCGCCCGTCAACGGTACGGTAGGTACCGGCACCGTGCCAGGCCATACGAATAAACAGCCCAATGTAGCTGCCCCAGTCTGCCGGCCACCACTCCTGGGAGTCGGTTAGCAGGGCCCGAAGGTCGGCTTTTAGCGCGGAGTAATCGAGTTTTTTAAACTCTTCCCGGTAGTTAAATTCTTCACCCAGCGGATTCGAGCGGCTGGAGTGCTGGTTCAGCAGATCCACACGCAGCTGGTTTGGCCACCAGTCTCGGTTAGCTGTGCCGCCGCCGGCGCTTTGCGTGGGCGTCGCGGTATGAAAAGGACACTTCCCTGCGGACGCGTTGTTAGATGAATCGTTAGACGTGCTCATATCAGGCTCCGTTTACTTTTGTGAATGCCATTACGATATACACTGCTTCCAATAAGCGATACTTGAATAAATCTACGGAATTAATAGTTATATCCTTTTAACAGCGGGTGATAAAGAAATCCATATGTTATTTGTGGTTAAAGCGCAAAATACGTAAAAGCGACTTACTAACCATAGTATTAACGTATTAGTTTAGGAAATCGTCGCGGCACGTTTGGCGATAAAAGCGCCAGTCCACCAGGAAAAATCTTATGCATCAGCGGCGGCGGGCAACATGGGCATTACCCATGACGCGAAGCCGGGCATCAGCGGCGAAATTTGAGGGGTTGCTGAGCGGTGAGCGACAGGCTATTACTATTCATGGCCATGTAACTGGCGCCTTGAGACAGAATACTGTCGGGGAGCATGGTCGCGACCGCCGCGCGCCTGGGCATAACTTTGTCTGGTGGAGATAAGCTATGCCTGAATTGAGCTCGTTAGTGACATTCGCGTTCGTTGCCCTGGGGCTGGTGCTGACCCCTGGGCCGAATATGATCTACCTGACCTCGCGCTCGATCTGCCAGGGCAAACGCGCCGGCCTGATCTCATTAGGCGGCGTGGCGCTGGGGTTTGTCTTTTATATGCTGTGCGCGGCCCTGGGGATTACCGCGCTGATTTTTGCGGTGCCCTATGCCTACGATATTTTGCGCATTAGCGGGGTCGTCTATTTACTCTACCTGGCCTGGCAGGCGATAAAACCGGGCGGTCGTTCGCTCTTTGCCGTGCGCGACCTGCCGGCAGACAGCGGCCGTAAGCTCTTTCTGATGGGCTTTATTACCAACCTGGCGAATCCTAAAATCGCCATTATGTATCTGTCGCTCTTACCGCAGTTTATCTCCCCCGGCCACGGCAGCATTCTCAGCCAGTCTTTGGTGCTCGGCTTCACCCAGGCATTGATCAGCGTGGCGGTCAACGCGCTGATTGTGGTGATGGCCGGTGAGGTTTCGCTGTTTCTTACCGCTCGTCCGCTCTGGCAGCGCTTTCAGCGCTGGCTGATGGCGACGGTGCTGGCAGGGATGGCGGTTAAAATCGCCTTTGAGACGCGTAAATAGCGCCCGGGCAGGCGCGAGCCTGCCTTCTTCTGCACCAAATCTACGCGTTGCCCCAAAACGACTCCCCATCCTGGTGTGTTGGCGCCGGTAAATATTCCATCCTTTTGATTTTATGCTAATTATTATTTTGGCATATGCTTTGCAAGATAAAAACAGAAGGCAGCGCACCATACAATTTAGACGATCAAATAGCTGGCTAGGGTTCCGGTTCACCCAGGTGAATGACTGGTCCGAGAGCTGGCGACCTCTGCGAGGTTACACGGCGGGACAAAAGCCCGGGAGACAGCAGCACCAGTAGGTGTCGCGCTGCTCCTGTTTTTTGTGCCAACCAGAGGTTCATCATGAAGCGATCGCCACTACTCCGTTCTTTTGTTCTGTCACTGGCGCTGTTGGCCAGTTTCCCTTCCTTTGCCGCGGTGAAAAAAGAGTTCAACGTCTGCTGGACGATTTATGCCGGCTGGATGCCCTGGGGCGCCATCAGCAACGAAAAAATCATCGATAAATGGGCCAGTAAGTACGGTATCAAGATCAATATCGTGCAGCTCAACGACTACATCGAATCGATTAATCAGTATACCGCCGGCCAGTTCGACGGCTGCACCATGACCAATATGGATGCTCTGACCATTCCCGCCGCCGGCGGGGTGGATACCACCGCGTTGATTACCGGCAGCTACTCTGACGGCAACGATGGCGTGGTGCTGAAGGGCGCGGACAAAAAGCTGAGCGACCTGAAAGGGATGCAGGTTTACCTCCCGGAACTGTCGGTTTCCCACTATCTACTGGTTCGCGGACTGGAAAAGGCCGGGCTGCAGGAGCGGGACGTCAAAGTGGTCAATACCTCTGACGCCGATATCGTTTCCGCTTTCGGCACCAGCAGCGTGCGCGCCGCCGTGGCGTGGAACCCGCAGCTGTCGGTTATCAAAAAGACCCCACAAACCAGCGAAGTTTTTAGTTCATCCCAGGTACCTGGCGAGATCATCGACATGATGGTGGTCAACAGCCAAACCCTCAAGGACAACCCGGCGCTCGGCAAGGCGCTGACCGGCGCGTGGTTTGAAATGATGAGCAAAATGCAGGCCGGAGATAAGCCGGCGCTGAGCGCGATGGCGGCGGATTCCGGCACCGACCTCGCCGGCTATCAGGGGCAATTGAAAACCACCCATCTGTTCTGGACCGCTGCCGACGCGCTGAGGTTCATCTCCAGCCCCGATCTGGCAAAAACCATGCAGCGCGTGGCGCAATTCTCCTTCGATAAAGGGCTGCTGGGCGAGGGCGCCCAGAGCGCCGACTTTATCGGCATGAGCTTCCCGGGCAAGGTCGCCGTCGGCGACGCGGGAAACGTCAGGCTGCGTTTCGACGATAGCTACCTGAAGATGGCCGCCGCGGGCCAGCTGTAATGATTGCTGACGGGAGTCAACGCCATGCGACAAATTAACCGCCATCCACAGCAGGGCATGCGGCTGATGCTGATGCTGATGCCCTTCGTGCTGCTGATCGCCGCCTGGGTTATCGGCTCTGCGGTGCGGCTGGAGGCCAATCCGCAGGACAAGCTGCTGCCCGGACTGTCGCAAATGGTTGCGGCCATCGAGCGAATGGCGTTCACGCCGGACAAACGCAGCGGCGAGTACCTGCTGTGGGCCGACACCCTGATAAGCCTGGGGCGCCTGCTGACCGGGCTGGCGCTCTCCTCGCTGATTGGCCTGTGCATCGGTATCGCCGCCGGCGTTTTTCCGCTCTACCGCGCCGCGCTGTCGCCGCTGATGACCGTGATCTCGATGATCCCGCCGCTGGCGATCCTGCCGGTGCTGTTTATCGTCTTTGGTCTCGATGAGCTCTCCAAGGTGATGCTGATTGTGATCGGCGTGACGCCAATGCTGGCGCGCGATCTGGAACAGCGGGCGCGGGAAATTCCGGCGGAGCTGTTTATTAAAGCGCAGACCCTCGGCGCCAACAGCTGGACGCTGGTGCTGCGGGTGGTGCTGCCGCAGCTGCTGTCGCGCCTGATCGTCTCCCTGCGCCTGCTGCTGGGTTCGGCGTGGCTGTTTCTGATATCGGCGGAGGCCATTTCCGCCACCGCCGGTCTTGGATACCGCATTTTCCTTGTCCGCCGCTATATGGCGATGGACGTCATCATCCCCTACGTCATCTGGATAACCCTGCTGGCCTGGCTGATGGATCTGGCCCTGCGGCAGCTGCACAAAGCCTGCTTCCCGTGGGCGGAAGGAGGCCGGGCATGAGCTTTATTGCTATTAAAAATATCTGGCAGGAGTACGGCGACCACGTGGTGCTGGAGCGCATCAATCTCGAGGTCAGAGAGGGGGAGTTCTGTTCAATGGTCGGGGCCTCCGGCTGCGGAAAATCGACCTTTTTGCGCCTGCTGCTGGGCCAGGAAAAACCGACCCGCGGCGCAATTACCCTTGACGGCCAGCCGCTGGCCGCCGAGCCGGACCGCAGTCGCGGCGTGGTGTTCCAGCGCTATTCGGTATTTCCGCATCTCAACGTGCTGGATAACGTTGCGGTGGGCCTCGAGCTGCCGGCCTCGCCGCTGCTTGGCCGTCTTTTTGGCGCCCGCAGGCGCAACGCCCGCGAACGGGCGGCGCAGATGCTGGAGAAAGTCGGCCTCTCCCACGCGCTCGATAAGTACCCGGCGCAGCTCTCCGGCGGGATGCAGCAGCGGCTGGCCATCGCCCAGGCCTTCGTGATGCAGCCGCGCATCCTGCTGCTTGATGAGCCGTTTGGCGCGCTCGACCCGGGCATCCGCAAGGATATGCACGGGCTGCTTTTGCAGCTGTGGAGCGAAACGCGGATGACGGTCTTTATGGTCACCCACGATTTGGCCGAAGGCTTCAATCTCGGGACCCGGCTGCTGGTCTTCGACAAGGTGCGCCACGACCCTCAGGCGCCCAACGCCTGGGGCGCGCGCATAACCTACGACATACCGCTTAACGAAGCCCGCATGTCGCAGATGCTCGGCACCGGCAGCGATAACAACGTTTATGCATTAAGGAGATAGTCAGATGAAGCCACTTTTTCATTCGTTACCGAGCCTGCGCGAAGAGTTTGTCCCGGGCGGCGGCCATACCTCGTTTATTCTGCGCCGCGGGCAAATTCTGCGCCTGACCGATATCGACGGCGATGCCAACGTCAGCATGATGATGCTCAATCCACATGAAAAGAGCGAACGCCTGAACCTGCCGGATACGCTGAAAGGTCAGCATACCGCGCGCCTGACGGCCGGGCACTGTTTCTACTCCGATATGGGCCGCGTGCTGGCCGGGATCGTCGCCGATAGCAGCGGCTGGCACGATCCGTTCGGCGGGGTGCTCAACGCCGAAGAGACCTTAGAAAAGTACGGCGCGGGACGCTACCAGGAGCTGCGTAACGGCTACTACCGCAACGGCGTCGATAACCTGCTGGTTGAAATGGGCAAATGGGATCTGGGCCTGGAAGATCTGCTGATGGTGGTCAACTTCTTCAGCAAGGTCACCGTCGCCGCCGACGGCAGCTTCCATTTCTGCGCCGCACCCTCCAGCGCCGGGCGCTACGTCGAGCTGTTTGCGCCGATGGACGTGCTGATCGTTCTTACCGCGCTGCCGCATCCGCAGGACCCCGCCACGGAGTATGCGCCGCGTCCGGTCCAGCTGAGCTGGTACCAGGCCGATAATGAAGCGGCGGCGGTCGCCTCGCTATTGACCCGCGATGAAAACCAGCGCGCGTTTGCCAATACCCAACTTTTTGCCCTCTGAGGAGCCGATCATGAGCCTTGTTACCAGTCCCCGCAACCCGGCTGATGCCGTTTATCGTCACGTGATCCCGGCGGGCGAACCCTGGCTGTTCGAAGTGAAGAAAGGGCAAACCCTGCGGCTGCTCGATCTTGAGGGCAACCAGGCTATCGACACCCTGTTCTATAACGCCGATAACCCGCGTGAACGCTACGATCCGCAGCGCACGCTGCGTCGCCAGGGGAATGCCTATCTGACGACCGGCAGCGTGCTGTTCTCCAATCTCGGTCGGCCGCTGCTGACCATCGTTGCCGATACCTGCGGCCGCCACGATACCCTCGGCGGCGCCTGCGCCCAGGAGAGCAATACCGTGCGCTACGCCGCGGATAAGCGCTATATGCACAGCTGCCGGGATAATTTCCTCTGCGCCTGCCTGCACGACGGCCGCCTGCACAAGCGCGATATCGGCGCCAATATCAACTTCTTTATGAACGTGCCGGTGACGGAAGAAGGCGGGCTGACCTTTGAAGACGGCATTTCTGCCGCCGGGAAATACGTCGAGCTGCGCGCGGAGTGCAACGCGATGGTGCTGATTTCCAACTGCCCGCAGCTCAATAACCCCTGCAACGGCTGGGATCCGACCCCGGCGGAGGTGCTGGTATGGAACTGACCCGCTGGCAGCGCTGGCGGCTGATGGCCTATCGCCTGTTTGCCGTCCGTGCCGATCGCCTGAACAGTACGCCGTCGCGTAAATCGTAACGCCGGCGCTCCCCAGGGACGACCCCGGGGAAGAACGCTATTTTGCTGCGGGACGACCCGCCCTGATGTGAGTCCCGTTTATGTTTAACACGCTACTTATTGCCAACCGCGGCGCTATCGCCTGCCGCATTCTGCGCACGCTGCGCGCTATGCAGGTTAAAGGCGTCGCCGTCTATTCCGATGCCGATCTCAGCAGCCTGCATATTCGCGAAGCCGATGAAGCGCTTAGCCTCGGCGACGGTCCGGCGGCGCAAACCTATCTGGTGGTGGAGAAAATCATCGCCGCCGCGCGGCAAAGCGGCGCCGAGGCGATCCACCCCGGCTACGGCTTCCTGTCGGAAAACGCCGCCTTCGCCGAAGCCTGCGAAGCCGCCGGGCTGGTATTCGTCGGCCCGACGCCACAGCAGCTGCGGACCTTTGGCCTTAAACATACCGCCAGGGCGCTGGCTAAAGCGCAGGGCCTGCCGCTGCTGGAAGGCACCGGGCTGCTGGCCGATAGCGCCGAGGCGTGCCGCGCCGCGCAGGAGATTGGCTATCCGGTGATGCTGAAAAGCACCGCCGGCGGCGGCGGGATCGGCATGCGGGTGTGTCACGATGCCGACGAGCTGGCGGAGGCCTTTGAAACCGTTCGCCGCCTCGGGCAGAACAACTTTAGCGATGCCGGCGTGTTCGTCGAAAAATATATTTCCCGCGCCCGTCACCTCGAAGTGCAGATCTTTGGCGACGGGCAGGGGGAGGTTATCGCCCTCGGCGTGCGCGACTGTTCGATTCAGCGACGTAACCAGAAGGTTATCGAAGAGACGCCGGCCCCCAACCTGCCTGCGGGGATGGCGCAGGCGCTGTGCGAGGCGGCGATCGCCCTGGGCAAAGCGGTCAGCTACCGCAGCGCCGGGACGGTGGAATTTGTTTACGATAGCCTGGCGCAGCGCTTCTATTTTCTTGAGGTTAATACCCGCCTGCAGGTTGAGCACGGGGTGACCGAGCAGGTCTGGGGCGTCGATCTGGTGCGCTGGATGGTCTCCCTGGCGGCGGGGGATTTGCCGCCGCTGTCCCGGCTGATGGCGGATCTGCAGCCGCGCGGCCACGCGATTCAGGCGCGGATCTACGCCGAAGATCCCGGCCGTCAGTTCCAGCCGTCGCCGGGGCTGCTCAGCGAAGCGATCTTCCCGCCGGCGGATGGGGTAAACCTGCGGATTGACCGCTGGGTGGAGGCCGGCTGTGACGTGCCGCCGTTCTTCGACCCGATGCTGGCAAAAACCATCGCCTGGCAGCCTGACCGCGATCGGGCCATTGCCCACCTCGGCGAAGCCCTGGCGGCAACCCGGCTGTACGGCGTGGAAACCAATCGTCTCTATCTGCAGCAGATTCTGGCTTTCGCCCCCTTTGCCGACGGCGAACCCTGGACCCGCTGCCTTGAGCAGCTGGATTATCAGGCGGCGACCGTCGAAGTCCTGAGCGCCGGGACCCAGACCAGCGTTCAGGACTATCCGGGGCGCCTCGGATACTGGGCGGTGGGCGTACCGCCTTCGGGGCCGATGGACGACCGGGCGCTGCGCCTGGGTAACCGGCTGCTTGGGAACCCGGAGGGCGAAGCGGCGCTGGAAATCACCCTCAGCGGGCCAACGCTGAAGTTTAACTGTCTCGCCGAGGCCGCGATATGCGGCGCAGCGGCTGCGGTGACCCTCGACGGCGTGGCTCAGCCGATGAACCGCGTCTTCACTATTCCCGCCGGCGCGACGCTGAAAATAGGCCCGGTGACCGGCGCGGGCGTGCGCAGCTATCTCTGCCTGCGCGGCGGTATTCAGGTGCCGGACTATTTAGGCAGCAAAAGCACCTTTACCCTCGGACAGTTTGGCGGCCACGCCGGACGCGCGCTGCGCGGCGGAGACGTTCTGCACCTCGCGCCGACGCCCGGCGCAGAAGCCGGGGCAGCGCTGCCCGCCGCGCTGCAGACCTCGCTGGACGCGGTGCGAACGCTGCGGGTCATCTATGGCCCCCACGGCGCGCCGGAATTCTTTGCCGCAGAGTATATCGCCACCTTTTTTGCCACCGACTGGGAAGTGCATTTCAACTCCAGTCGTACCGGCGTCCGGCTGATTGGCCCGCAGCCGCTGTGGGCCCGCGACAGCGGCGGTGAGGCGGGGCTGCATCCGTCGAATATTCACGATAATCCCTATGCTATCGGCGCGGTCGACTTTACCGGCGACATGCCGGTGATCCTCGGCCCGGACGGCCCGAGCCTCGGCGGCTTTGTCTGCCCGGTCACGGTGATTGAGGCCGACCTGTGGCAGCTCGGCCAGCTGAAAGCCGGGGATAAGGTGCGCTTTGTGGCGGTCGATTTAGCCACCGCCCGTCGCCTGGCGCAGGGCCGCCGCGAGGAGCTGGCAAACCTTGAGTCCGCGGCTATCGCCTGGCAGCCTGCGCCGCTGGCGTCGCCGGTGGTGATGTCCTGCGGGGAAGCCAATAAGCGTCTGGTGGCGCGACTCTCCGGCGATACCCATCTGCTGCTGGAGGCCGGAGAGGCGGAGCTGGATCTGGTGCTGCGCTTTCGCATCCACGCGCTGATGCAGGCGCTGGAGGGCCAGGCCCGGGCGGGCGTCATCGACCTGACGCCGGGGATCCGCTCTTTACAGGTTCACTTCCAGCCGGAAACCCTGACCCTTGAGGCGCTGCTGGCATGGGTGCGCGCGGAATGGGCGACGGTGTGCGTCAGCGATGACCTTGAGGTTCCCACGCGGGTGGTGCACCTGCCGCTGTCGTGGGACGATCCGGCCTGCCGCAAGGCGATCGATAAATATATGACCACCGTTCGCCGCGACGCGCCTTGGTGCCCCAGCAATCTTGAATTTATCCGGCGGATTAACGATCTGCCCGACGAACGGGCGGTATGGGATACGGTGTTTGACGCCAGCTACCTGGTGATGGGGCTGGGGGATGTCTATCTCGGCGCGCCGGTGGCTACGCCTCTCGACCCGCGCCACCGGCTGGTGACCACCAAATACAACCCGGCGCGCACCTGGACGGCGGAAAACTCGGTCGGGATTGGCGGCGCCTACCTGTGCGTGTACGGCATGGAAGGTCCCGGCGGCTACCAGTTTGTCGGCCGCACGCTGCAAATGTGGAATCGCTATCACGAGGTGGCCGATTTTGCCGGCAAGCCTTGGCTGCTGCGCTTCTTCGACCAGCTGCGCTTCTATCCGGTCTCTGCCGAAGAGCTGCTGCAGATCCGTCGTGATTTTCCGCTCGGCCGCTATCTGCTGCGCATTGAGCACAGCACCCTGCGGCTGGCGGAGTATCAGCAGTTCCTTGCGCGCGAGGCCACGAGCATTGACGCTTTCCGCCAGCACCAGCAGCGCGCGTTTAATGAGGAGCGCGATCGCTGGATAGCCAGCGGCCAGGCGCATTTCGAGAGCCAGGAGGCGGCGATCGAAGAGGGTGAGGACGCGCCGCTGCAGCACGGGCAGCAGGGGGTAGAAAGCCCCGTTTCCGGCAACCTGTGGCAGGTGCAAACCGCCCCGGGCAGCCGGGTGCGCGCCGGGGACGTTCTGCTGGTGCTGGAGTCGATGAAAATGGAGATCCCGCTGCTGGCCCCCTGCGACGGGGTGATCGCCGAGGTTAACGTTCAGCCGGGGGCCTCGGTTCGTGCCGGGCAGCGGGTGGCGGTAATAATGGAGGAAAACGTATGAATCAGCACAGTTTTGATTTACGCCTGAGCACCCTGGCGACGGGCTATCGCGACGGTCGGCTGACGCCCCGGGCGCTGATGGCGGAGCTGCGCCAGCGCGCCAGCGCGCTCAATCCAGAGTATCAGCTGTTTATTCATATTCTGACGGCAGAGGAGCAGGAGCCCTGGCTGGCGGCGCTGGACGGCGTGGCGCCGGAGACCCTGCCGCTGTACGGCGTGCCGTTTGCGATTAAGGATAATATCGATCTCGCCGGGATCGTCACCACCGCCGGGTGTCCGGCGTTCGCCTATACCGCCGAGCGGGACGCGACGATTGTGGCTCAGCTGATTGCGCTGGGCGCGGTTCCGGTCGGTAAAACCAACCTCGACCAGTTTGCCACCGGCCTCAACGGCACGCGATCGCCGTACGGACGCTGTCGTAACGCCGTGCACCCGGCGTATCCGTCGGGCGGCTCGAGCGCCGGTTCGGCGCTGGCGGTGGCGCTCGGCGTCGCCAGCTTTGCGCTCGGTACGGACACCGCCGGCAGCGGGCGGGTTCCGGCATCGTTAAATAACCTCGTGGGGCTGAAGGCCAGCAAAGGGCTGATCTCTACCGCCGGGGTGGTGCCTGCCTGCCGGACGCTCGATTGCACGACCTTTTTTACCGCCACCGCCGCCGAGTCCAGCCGGCTGCTGGCGCTGACCGCCGCCGTCGATCCGCGCGATGCCTACAGCCGACGCAATCCGCAGTGGAACGGAGCGCAGGCCTTCGGCGCGCCGGCGCCAGGCTTTCGCTTCGGCGTTCCGCAGACGCTCAACTTCCTCGGCTGCGCGCAGAGTGAAGCTCTGTTTTTACAGGCCAAAGCGCGGCTGCTGGCCCTCGGCGGCGTGGCGGTGAATATCGATATGGCGCCGTTTCTCGCCGCCGCCAGCCTGCTGTACGACGGGCCCTGGGTGGCGGAGCGCTACGCGGTGGCGGGGCCGCTAATTGAACGGCAGCCGGAGGCGGTTCTGCCGGTGATCCGCGACGTGCTGGCGAAGGCGCCGCAGGCCGATGCGGTCGCCGCGTTTAAGGCCATGTATCAGCTGCAGGCCTATAAAGCGCAGGGCGACGCGCTGCTCGAAGGCGTGGATTGCGTCCTGACGCCGACCTATCCGCGTCCGGTCACCCTTGCGGAGCTGGAAGCGGAGCCGGTGAAGCGCAACGCCGATCTGGGCTATTACACCAACTTTATGAATTTACTGGACTATGCGGCCGTCAGCGTACCGACGGGCTTTTTGGCGAACGGTCTGCCTTCCGGCGTAACGCTCTTTGGCCGGGCGTTTACCGACCAGTATCTCCTCGGGCTGGCCGATGCCTTCCAGCGGGCGCAGCCGCTGCCGCTGGCCGGCGGGGCGCAGATAGCGCCTGCGCCGCCGGCGAGCGTAGCCAGCCACGATCGCCAGGCGCTGGTGGTGTGCGGCGCACATCTCGACGGGCTGGCGCTGAACGGACAGCTGCGGGAGCGGGGCGGACGCCTGCTGGCGGCAACGGAAAGCGCGGCCTGCTATCGCCTCTACGCGCTGGCCGACGGCAGGCGTCCGGGGATGGTGCGGGACGAAAGCGGCGGGGCGGCCATTGCGGTGGAGGTGTGGGAGCTGCCCTCCGCCGAGCTGGGATCGCTCCTGGCGGCGATTCCGGCGCCGCTGGGATTGGGTAAAGTGGAGCTGGCGGACGGGCGCTGGCTCAGCGGCTTTATCTGCGAGGCGTACGGCCTGCAGGGGGCGACCGATATTACGGCCTACGGCGGATGGCGGGCCTGGCTGGCGCGCTAGGTGACGGTGTCACATTATCCCGAAAAAAATCGCGTCGGCCCGCCCTGGGGCGGCGCTACTCACATGCTGAAACATTTCTGCCAATTCATTAGCAACCTTTCCGTAGGGCTACCGCGCCGATAAGGCTATCCTTCCCCGCTTTTAATTTTTTGGCTTCTTATTGAAACTCAGGTGAATTACCGCCAATGACTCTATTGAGAGATGAAATTCGCGATCACTCAGCGGAAGAGATGCTGTTTATTCGCCGGGCCGTGGTGGCTTTTATCCTGGTGGTGGTCTGCTTTAGCATTCTGATCGTCAACCTCTATCGCCTCCAGGTCAAACAGCACGATTTCTATCAGACCCGCTCGAACCAGAACGATATTAAAATGCTGCCTATCGCGCCGAGCCGCGGGCTGATATTCGATCGCAACGGCGTTCCGCTGGTCCAGAACATCACCCTCTATCGCCTGCAGGTGATCCCCAGCAAAATCGCCGACATGAAGGCGCTGCTGCAGCAGCTGACGCCGATCGTTGATTTAACCCCCGATGATATCGCCGGCTTCCGCGACGATATGCTGCACAACAGCCGCTACAAAGAGGTTACGCTAAAATCCGCGCTCAGCGACGTCGAAGTGGCGCGCTTTGCGGTGAACGAATTCCATTTCCCCGGCGTAACCGTGGAGAACTACCAGCAGCGCGATTACCCTTACGGAGCCGAGCTGGCGCACGTTGTCGGCTACGTCTCGAAAATTAACGATAACGACCTGCAGCGGCTGGCAAAAAATGGCGAAGCCGAGAATTATGCCGCCGACCATAATATCGGCAAACAGGGTATTGAAGGCTATTACGAACAGGAGCTGCACGGTACCACCGGCTACCAGGAGGTCGAGGTGGATAACCACGGGCGGGTGGTGCGCCTGCTGAAAGAGGTGCCGCCGGTCGCCGGTAAAAATATCTACCTGACGCTCGATCTGCACCTGCAGCAGTATATTGAATCGGTGCTCAAGGGGCAGCGCGCGGCGGTGGTGGCGGTCGACCCGCGCGACGGAGGGGTGCTGGCGATGGTTTCCAGCCCGAGCTACGATCCCAATCCCTTTGTGAAAGGCATTGGCTATCAGGCCTACCGTTCGCTGCTCGATAACGCCGACAGGCCGCTGATCAACCGCGTGACCCAGGGCCTCTACCCGCCGGCCTCGACGGTTAAACCCTATATGGCGCTCTCGGCGCTCTCTGCCGGGGTGATTACGCCCACCACCACCTTCTTCGGCGCGCCGACCTGGACGCTGCCGGGCACCCAGCGCCGCTACCGCGACTGGCTGAAAACCGGGCACGGCATGCTCAACGTTACCAAGGCCATTGAAGAGTCGGCGGATACCTTCTTCTACCAGGTGGCCTTTGAGATGGGGATCGACCGGATTCACACCTGGCTGAGCAAGTTTGGCTACGGCCAGCCGACGGGGATCGACCTCAACGAAGAGTATTCCGGGGTGCTGCCAAGCCGCGAATGGAAGCAGCGGGTTCATAAGAAGCCGTGGTATCAAGGGGATACTATCTCGGTCGGCATCGGCCAGGGCTACTGGATTGCCACCCCGATTCAGATGGTGAAAGCGCTGACGACGCTGATTAACAACGGCAAGGTGAAGAACCCGCATCTGCTCTACTCCATGAAGCGCGGCAATAAGGTTGAGCGCTATCAGCCGCCGCAAAACACGGCGCAGGTGGGCGATCCGAAATCGCCGTACTGGGGGATTGTGCGCAACGGGATGTACGGCATGGCTAACCTGCCAAACGGCACCGGCTACAAGCTGTTCCACACCGCGCCGTATCAGATTGCCGCGAAGTCCGGGACCTCGCAGGTCTTCAGCCTGAAAGAGAACCAGACCTACAACGCGAAAATGATCCCGGTCAGGCTGCGTGACCACATTTTCTATACCCTGTTTGCCCCGTATCAGCATCCGCGGGTGGCGATGGCGCTGATTCTTGAGAACGGCGGCGGCGACGGCGTGGTGGCAGGCCCTACGGCACGCGCCATTCTTGACCATATCTTCGACCCGGCTAACGCGCCGGCGGCGGCAGAGGGCGGCGCAGAGGCTAACGTTCCTCAGGTCGATAGCGCCGACGCGCAGTAGGACAGGGCCCGGCCGCCGCTGCGGCCGGGCGCGACTTCAGGCGGTAAAGCCGCCGTCAACTTTGAGTCCGGCGCCGTTAACGTAGGAGGACCCGGGGCCGGCAAGCCAGCTGACCAGATTTGCCACTTCCTCCGGGGTGCCGAGCCGTTTTTGTGGGTTCGCGTCGCGCAGCCACTGGCCGATAGCGCCGGTACCCGGCGTCATATCGCTGATAACCGGCCCTGGCTGGACGTCATTCACCGTAATGCCGCGTTCGGCTAAATCCCACGCCAGCCCCCTGACCATGCGCGCCACCGCCGCTTTGGTCAAACCGTAGACCGTTGAGCCCGGCGCCCCGGCTTTTGCGCCGGCAATGCTGCCGGTGGTGATAATGCGCCCGCCGCGGCGCAGATGGGCAAGGGCGGCCTTCACCGCCACGAACGGGCCACGAACGTTGACAGCATACATGCGGTCAAAATCGCTCAGCGAAAAGTCGTCAATGGTGCCGGTTTTCAACATCCCGGCGTTGTACACCAGAATATCCAGCCCGCCGAGGATCGCCGCCGCGCGATTGACGGCTTCGGCGAGCGCGGCCGGGTCGGCGCTGTCGGCCTGCAGAGCCTGCACGTTGTTCCCCGCCCGCTGAAAATCCGCCAGCCGCTGCTCAAGCTGCGCGGAAGGGGTAATCCACGTAAAGACGACCGCGGCGCCGTCGGCAGCCAGCTTCTCTACGATGGCGGCGCCAATACCGCGTGAACCGCCAATGACCAGCGCCGTTTTGCCGCTGAGTGCTGCTGTTTTCATCACTTACTCCTTTCTGGATTGATTAGTCCGGAATTGGGCCAAAAAAAGCTCCCCGCAGGGGAGCGGTTACAGATTCCGCAGGGCGATATCGATGATTTGTCGCAGGCTTTCCGCAGGCGCGCCGGCGCGGGCGCTGACCTTCAGACCGTTCAACAGGGTGCCCAGATAGCGGGCTGCAGCATCCGGCGCAAGATGAGCGTCGATCTCACCGCTTTGTTGCCCCTGATGGATCCGCGCCTCCAGCGCAGCCAGCAAGCGGCGCGAGGCCAACTCGCCCGTGGCCACGATGTCCGGGTCGCTGATGCCAAATTCGCAGATCGCGCTGACGCCAAGGCAGCCCTCTTCAGCCGGACGCCGGGCGAACGTCACCAGCGCATGGGCCAACGCCGCCTTTGCCGACGTCACCTGCGCCATGCTGCGGATAATGTCGCTCACGCTATCGTCGGTATAGCGTGAGAGCGCCCGCAGATAGAGCTGACGTTTGTCGCCAAAGGTGTCATAGAGGCTCTGACGGCTAATGCCCATCGCTTTGAGCAGGGTATCTGTAGAGGCTCCGCTGAATCCGCGATCGGCAAATACCTTAATCGCCTGCTCCAGCACCTCGTGTTCATCGAATGCTTTATTTCTCGCCATAGCCGCCACTGTAGTTCTTTCCGGACTGAACGGTCAAGAATGATGCTTTGCCGTTTTGTGCGGCTCCGGTTGGGGTAGGCCATCCGCCACCTTTATTCCCGCACGGCGTGACTCATAGATATTGGTTATTTGCCGAAACCGCCGCTTTTCTCCATAGTGAAGCGTCGGGGTAAGCATTGAGGGAAAAAGGTAATGGCATTGAGAAACAAGCTGCTTATTGTGCAGACCGGCACGCCGCCGCAGGAGATTGTCGCCGATCACGGCGACCTGCCGCGATGGTTCGCCGACCTGCTGGCGCCGTGGCGGGAGCAGATCAGCGCGGTGCGCGTATTTGCCGGCGAGCCGCTTCCGGCACCGGATAACGATACGGTGGCGGTGATCACCGGCTCCTGGGATATGGTGACGGAACGCCTGGCGTGGAGCGAGATGACCGCGGAGTGGATCCGCGCCGCGATGACCATCGAGATGCCGCTGTTTGGCGTCTGCTACGGTCATCAGCTGATGGCCCACGCGCTGGGCGGCGAGGTGGATTACCATCCGGCCGGGCGCGAAACCGGCAGCAAAACCATTTCGCTCTCGGCCGCTGGCCGTGATGATAGCCTGATTGCCGACCATCCCGAGCCCTTCAGCGCCCACCTTACGCATCTGCAAACGGTGATCAAACTGCCGCAGGGGGCGACGGTACTGGCCTCGTCCGAGCACGATCCGCATCAGATCGTTCGCTACGGTGCCCACGCGCTGTCGACCCAGTTCCACCCCGAAATCACCCCGGAGATTGCCCGCTCGCTGATTTACTACCGCCAGGCGGTGCTGCGCAGTGAGGGGATTGACCCGGACAGGCTGAGCGGTGCGGTTGAGGAGAGCCCGGTGGCCTCGGCGATTTTGACCCGCTTTGTCGCTCACTATCTGACCCCGGATCGCCGAACGGCCTAAGCCTGCGGCGCTTTCTCCTGCAGCCAGGCCGCCGTTTCGCGAAGAATTTCGTCCGAGAGTGCCGAATCGCTGGTCATTCGCGCCAGAATCACCGCCCCGACCATCGCCGACCAGCTGCCGACGGCCGCGCGGCGCCTCGCCGCGTCATCTTCCCCGTTAACCGTCTTGCTCAGATTGGCTATCTGCTGCTTGAGCCCGGCGGTCATTTCGCTCCGGGCCGGCTCCGACTGGCGGATAGTGTCCGCCGCCAGCGCCGCCAGCGGGCAGCCGCCGGCACAATTATCCCGGTGTTCGGGAGAGAGGTAGCGTTCGATTTGCGGCGCGCTGCCGTTTTCAACGGCGCCGCTCGCTGTCTGCAGCTCCGCCAGGGTCAGGGCGATCAGCTCATCCTTCGATTTGAAGTAGCCGTAAAATCCACCGTGGGTAAGACCCGCTGATTTCATGATATCGGTGACCGTGACCGCATCAAAACCCCGCTCGCGAAACAGACGACCGGCGGCGGCAAGGATTGTCTGCTTATTCTCTTCGACCTGTTTTCTGCTCACTCTCATGGCGTTATCCCGCGCTGAAAATTATTTATGATGACCATCATATAACATTATTTACAGCATACCCAGCCTGTGACATTATTCATGACGACCATCATGTATAAATTCAGGAGAGTTCAGAATGAGCAGCAAATCAACCGTACTGGTAACCGGCGCATCGACCGGGATTGGCGCAGTCTACGCCGAACGCTTTGCCCAACGCGGCCACGATCTGGTTCTCGTCGCGCGCAATACCGAACGCCTTACCGCGCTGGCCCAGCGTCTGCGCAGCGAGGCCGGGGTGCAGGTCGACATTTTAACCGCCGATCTGACTAACGATGACGACGTTGCCGCCGTCGAGCAGCGTCTGCGGGAAGATACGCGCATCGGCATTCTGATTAACAATGCCGGCACCGCCATTCCCGGCGATTTTATCAACCAGAACGGGGAAGAGATCTCCCGGCTGATTGCGCTCAACGTAACGGCGGTGACCCGCCTGGCCCACGCTATCGCTCCCCGGCTGGCGGCCGCGGGGGAAGGGGCGATCGTCAACATCGCCTCGGTTGTCGGACTGGCTCCGGAAATGGGCCTGACGGTGTATGGCGCAACCAAAGCCTTTGTGCTGTTTCTCTCTCAGGCGCTCGACGTGGAGCTGTCCGCCAGGGGAGTCTACGTTCAGGCGGTGCTGCCGGCGGCAACCCGCACCGAGATTTGGCAGCGCAGCGGCAAAGACGTTGATACCATTCCCGGCCTGATGGAGGTGGATAAACTGGTGGATGCGGCGCTGGCGGGTTTCGATCGCCGCGAATTAGTCACTATTCCGCCGCTGCACGACGAAGCGCAGTGGAGCGCCATGAATGCGGCGCGCCAGGCGATGCTGCCCGGCTTCGCGCAGTCGGAACCGGCACCGCGCTACCGCGCCTGACGCCTTTTAGTGACGTTGTCACCTGAACGTTAGCCCGCTCAGCGCCTCCGCCATCAGCTGTCCGAGCATCGCGCAGGCGGGGGCGTTGCGCGCCTGCAGCGGATTCTCTTCCAGGCCGATGGCCAGGCTTCCCGGCGATGGCAGCAGCCCGCCGGCGGCACGCAGGTTCTGCGGCATGCCGATTTTGGTTCGCACCGTCAGCCCTAATCCGGCCTGCACCGCCGCCCAGACCCCGCTGAGGCTATGGCTTACAAACATCACCTGCCACGCAATGGCCGCCGCATCGAGCGCAGCGATGGCCCTTGAGCGCATCAGGCACGGGCTTTCAAACATCACCAGCGGAAGCGGCTCGCCGGCGGCCAGCAGGGCGGCGACGTCGAGATCCGGATGATAAATCCACTCCAGCGGGCACTGGCCGAAGGTGTGCCCGGCGTTGTCGGTTTGCCACAGCAGCGCCATATCCAGCGTGCGTTCGGCCAGCGCCTGACGCAGGGGCAGATTGCGGTCCACCCTGGCGACGATCCGCAGCTGCGGGTGGTGGCGCTTAAACTGGCCGAGGATCCCCGGCATCAGGGATTCGCCAAAATCCTCCTGCATCCCGATGCGGATTTCGCCGGTAAGCCGTTCGCCTTTGAGGGCGCGCAGGGTCTCATCGTTGAGCTCCAGCATGCGCCGGGCATAGCCCATCAGCTTTTCGCCCTCGGCGGTGAGCGCCAGGTGGCGACCCTGTTTCACCACCAGCCCGGCGTCGCACTGCATCTCCAGCTTCTTAAGCTGAGCGCTGACCGCCGAGGTGGATCGCGACAGGCGCACCGCCGCCTGGGCAAAGCTGCCGCATTCGATCCCGGTCACAAAGGTACGTAGCGCATCGAGATCCAGCGCCGGCGTGAGCTTTTCCATAATTATCCTCTTATTCAGGACGATGACTCCTGAATTATTCGATTTTCAGGAAGGTACTGTGGCACCACACTGGCCCCAACGTCAATATTACCTTCCGGAGTGACCATGATCGTTATGCAATACCGTTTTACGCTGCCCGCCGACTACGACATGTCGATTATTGAGCGCCGCATTGCCGACGGCGGCGCAAAGCTGGACGGCTTTCCCGGCCTGGTATTTAAAACCTATCTTTATTCCCGCCGAGATGACCGCGCGATGCCCGCGGCGGAGAACCGCTACGCGCCGCTGTACGTCTGGCAAAACGCCGGGGCGATGGCGCGCTTTCTGCAGAGTCCCGGTTTTGCCCGCCTGTGCGAGAACTTTGGCTGGCCGCGCATTGAAAGCTGGCTGGCGCTGCGGGTACCGGAGGTCGCGGAGGTGATGGATAAGTCCTGGCTGAGCGTTGAAAAACGCGCCATTGCGCCGTTTAGCGATCTGGCAAGCCTCGAGCTGCAGGGGCCGCTCTGCGCATGGGACGTGAGCCGCTGGCAGCTGATGGAGGTGAGCTTTGGCGATGCGCCGTCGGCGGCAGGAGAGAGCTATCGCATCGGCTACGTGGCGCGAGGAGAGGCGTAAAAAAAGCCGATAAGGTGAGTTATCGGCTTTCGGGAGGCTAACGTCCCGGGCGGGGCGGCAAGGGGCGTAACCCCGGATCGGGCGCAGGCGCCGTAATCCGGGCGTTCAGCTTACTTTGCCAGCACTTCCTGGGCGGTGCGTTCAACCAGGTTCAGCAGCACCTTCACGTCATCAAGGGTGACGATTGGGTTCAGCAGCGTCAGCTTCAGGCAGGTGACGCCGTTGTGCTCGGTGACGCCGACGTTGGCGCGACCGGAGTCCAGCAGCGCGTCGCCGATGCGCTGGTTGAGCAGGGCGATGGCGGCATCGTCGCTGCCCGCGGTCTGCTGCGGGCGAGAACGGAACAGCACGCTTGCCAGCTGCGGCTCCATCACCAGCTCCAGCGTCGGCTGGCTGGCAACGTATTCAGCGACGTTTTTCGCCATCGTCACGCCGTGATCGATAATTGCCGCGTACTGCTTCTGCCCCAGCGCTTCCAGCGCCATCCACAGCTTCAAGGCGTCGAAGCGGCGGGTGGTCTGCAGCGATTTGGACACCAGGTTCGGTACGCCGTTTTCTTCATCGAACTCGGAGTTCAGGTAGGCCGCCTGATAGCGCATCAGCTCGTAGTGGCGCGCGTCTTTGAGCAGGAACGCGCCGCAGCTGATGGTCTGGAAGAACTGCTTGTGGAAGTCCAGGGTGATGGAGTCCACGCACTCAATGCCGTCCAGATAATCGCGGTAGTGCTCGGAAAGCAGCAGCGCGCCGCCCCAGGCCGCATCCACGTGCAGCCAGATCTGATGCTCCGCCGCAATGCCGGCAATCACGCGCAGCGGGTCGATAGCCCCCGCGTCGGTGGTGCCCGCGGTCGCCACGATCGCCATGATCTGCTCGCCATTGGCCTGCGCTTCGGCAATTTTCGCCTTCAGATCTTCGACGTCCATGCGGGCAAAGCGGTCGGTTTTGACCAGCGTGACCGAACGGTAGCCGAGGCCCATCAGCGCCATGTTCTTCTGCACCGAGAAGTGGGCGTTTTCAGAACAGAACACTTTGTACTTGCGAATATCGCCCGGCAGACCATCCTGCTGAATTGAGTGACCCTGGCGGGCGAAGAATGCATCGCGCGCCAGCATCAGGCCCATCAGGTTGCTCTGGGTGCCGCCGCTGGTAAATACGCCGGCGTCGCCTGCCCGGTAGCCCACCCGGGCGCGCAGCCACTCGATCAGCTTCATCTCAATGATGGTAGCGGACGGGCTTTGGTCCCAGGAGTCCATGCTCTGGTTGGTGGCGTTAATCAGCACTTCCGCCGCCTGGCTTACCACCAGGCTTGGGCAGTGGAGATGCGCCACGCACTGCGGGTGATGCACCGACAGGCTGTCTTTCAGGAAGTACTCGATCGCACGTTCAATCGCCGCCTGGTTGCCCAGACCCTGTTCGGTGAACTCAAGGGTAATGCGCTCGCGCAGCTCGGCGACGCTTTTGCCTTGATACATCTCAGGCTGCTTGAGCCACTGCGCGACGGCCTGGCTGGTCTGAGCGATAACCTGCTGATACGCCTCAATGCTCTGCGGCGAACCGGCAAGGATCGGATTCAATTGGGACATGGCGGTCACTTACTCCACTCAGACCGGTTTTACGCCGGCGGCCAGCAGGGCCTGTTCAAATTTGTCGAAGAAAATTTCCAGCTCAGCGTTGCTGATCAGCAGCGACGGCAGCAGGCGCAGGACGCAGCCGTTACGGCCGCCGCGCTCAAGGATCAGGCCCGCTTCGAAGCATTTTTTCTGCAGCAGAGCAGAGAGCGCGCCGTCTGCCGGGTAGCAGCCCATATGATCCTGAGCTTCGTTCGGCTTAACGATTTCGATGCCGATCATCAGACCGAGACCGCGAACGTGGCCAATGACCGGGTAGCGTTTCTGCATGTCGGCCAGCTTGCCTTTCAGCCACTCGCCCTGGGCCGCGACTTTACCGGCGACGTCGTTCTCTTTCAGGTGACGCAGGGTGGTCAGGCCGGTTGCCATTGCCAGCTGGTTGCCGCGGAAGGTGCCGGTGTGGTGACCTGGTTCCCAGGCGTCAAACTGCTTCTTGATACCGAGAACGGCCAGCGGCAGACCGCCGCCTACGGCTTTGGACATCACGATGATGTCCGGCTCAATGCCCGCGTGCTCGAAGGCAAACAGTTTGCCGGTACGCGCGAAGCCGGCCTGGACTTCATCGATAATCAGCAGAATGCCGTGCTCCTGGGTCACTTTACGAATGCGCTGCAGCCACTCGATCGGCGCCGGGTTCACGCCGCCTTCGCCCTGAACGGCTTCAAGGATCACCGCCGCAGGCTTACGCACGCCGCTTTCAACGTCGTTGATCAGGTTTTCGAAGTAGTAGGTCAGCGCCTTCACGCCGGCTTCACCACCGATACCCAGCGGGCAGCGGTACTGATGCGGGTACGGCATGAACTGCACTTCCGGCATCATGCCGTTAACCGCTTCTTTCGGCGACAGGTTACCGGTCACCGACAGCGCGCCGTGGGTCATCCCGTGGTAGCCGCCGGAGAAGCTGATCACCGAAGAACGGCCGGTGTATTTTTTCGCCAGCTTCAGCGCCGCTTCAACGGCGTCAGCGCCGGACGGGCCGGTGAACTGCAGGCAGTATTCTTTACCTTCGCCCGGTAATAAAGAGAGCAGGTATTCAGAGAAGCGATCTTTTAACGGAGTTGTCAGATCGAGGGTATGTAACGGCAAGCCGCTGGTAATGACACTTTGGATGCTCTGCAGCACGTCAGGATGGTTATGACCCAGAGCCAGGGTTCCAGCACCGGCAAGGCAGTCCAGGTACTGTTTGTTATCCGCATCGGTCAGCCATACGCCTTCCGCTTTGGTAATCGCGAGCGGCAGCTTGCGCGGGTAACTTCTGACGTTCGATTCGAATTCGGCCTGACGGGCCAAAAAGGTTTCGTTGTTTGCGTCCAATAAATCTGCACTTAAAGTATCAATACGGACTTTATCCGTCATCATATCACTCCCACAACCAGGGTTACGGTTGAACTCTGGTTGAATAATTGGTTTAAGAAAATGAATCGCCATTCATAAAGCGCGCACAATATATGGCTTTTTAAATCCGCATTCAACGTTTTATTTATTGCGCTATTTTTACGCTATTTTTACATTGTTAAATTTAATGATAAATGACTGATTTTTATCCATTATTTTAACGTTCATAAAACCATAAAAAGTGTAATTATTAGTGTAGGATTTTACCCTGTTTTATTACCGCTTCGCTGACGCCGCTGGCGGAAATAGTTCCGCCAGCGGTAGGGTTACTCAACGCAGTTCGATAGCGTACTGCGATAAAGGTGTGATTTTTTTAACCAACTTGTTGTTAAACAAAAACTGTTCGTAGGCTTCGTAGCGCGGCTTATCCAGCGGCGCGGGGTCGGTGGCGAACAGCGGGATCGTTTTGAGCCACGCCTGCTTGTTGAGCTCGGTATTGAGCTCAGGGTGAGCGGCGGCGAAGGCCTGCCACGTCTCCTGCGGGTGAGCGCGCAGCCAGGTCACGCCTTTTTGCAGCGCAACGAGGAATTTTTTGATCTTCTCCGCGTGCGCTTCATCGCGGTTGGCGACAATCACCAGCTCGTCGTAGGCCGGCACGCCGTAATCCTCGACGTTCATCACCTGCGGATCTTTGCCCTGCAGCTTCAGCTCCAGCGCCTCAATATTGCGATAGCCGCCGATAACCGCGTCGACCTGGCCGGCAAGCAGGGCGCTGGTCAGCTGGAAGTTAACGTTAATCAGCTTGATGCTTTGCGGGTCGATATGCGCCGACTGCGCCATGGTTGCCAGCGTCGCCTGCTCGATGCCGCTCACCGAGTAGCCCACCTTTTTCCCCTTCAGGTCGGCGGGGGTTTTGATGTCCTTGTCCAGCGCAATAATGGTGTTGAGCGGCGAGTTAATCAGCGTCCCGACGCGCACCAGCGGCAGCCCCTCATCGGCGAAAAAATGCACCTGCGGCTGATAGGTGATGGCGAGGTCGGCCTGGCGAGCGGCCACCAGCCGCGGCGGCAGCGCCGGGTCGGATGGCGGAATGATTTTGACGTCGAGGCCCTGTTCCTTAAAGGCGCCAATCTGTTCCGCCACCATAATCGGCGCGTGATCCGGGTTGATGTACCAGTCCAGCACCAGGGTTAGCTTCTCGTTCGCCGCGGCGTGTCCGCTGATAAGCGCGCTAAGGGCCATCCCGGCAAAAATACGTTTACTCATGGTATTCCTTATTATCCGTACAGGTCATTATTCCGGCGTCCAGTCGATCAGCCGGTGCAAGAAAGCGTCAACCGCCAGCCACAGCAGGACGGTCAGCAGCACTAAAATAAAGAGGGCCGCAAAGCAGATGTCGGTCTGCAGCCGGGCGTTGGCGTTGAGCATGACGTAGCCGAGCCCTTCGGCTGAGCCCACCCATTCGCCGATGATGGCGCCAATCGGCGCGACGGCGGCGGCCATCCGCAGGCCGGATCCCAACGCCGGCAGCGCGGCCATCAGCCGCACGTGGCGCAGCTGGGCGCCAAAGGAGGCGCCCATCGTGCGGGCCAGATCGAGATAGTCGTGATTGACCCGCCGCAGGCCGTCAAAGAACGCGGAGGTGACGGGGAAGAAGATCACCAGCACCGCCATCATCACCTTGGCGCTCATCCCAAAGCCAAACCACAGCACCAGCAGAGGGGCGAGGGCGAACACCGGGATGGCCTGGCTGGTCAGCACCAGCGGCATCAGCCAGCGCTGCAGCCGCGGCGAGATAATCATGCACAGCGCCAGCACCACGCCGAGCAGGACCCCGAGCAGCAGCCCGCTGACAATTTCGCTCAGCGTCACCAGGGTATGCCAACCGAGATACGCCCGGTTGAGCCACAGGGCGCCGGCGACCGCCGAGGGAGAAGGCAGCAGGAAGGCGGGGATCCCGCTGCGGGTCACCAGCCACCAGACCAGCAGCAGGCCGCTAAATACCACCGCGCCGCGAAAGAGCTTGCCCCTCATCCGTCGGCCCTCATTAGCTGCTGCAGCAGCTCCGCCTGGCTGGCAAGCAGCGCGGGATCGTCCGCCGCGCGCGGCGGCAGGCCGGCCAGATGGTGCGAATCGTCGATCCCGCCCGCAGACGGAGAAAGCACCAGCAGGCGGTGGCTCAGGCGGCAGGCTTCCATCGGATCGTGGGTAATTAGCACCACGGTACGCTCGGCCAGCAGTTCAGCCGCCAGGGTTTGAATACGCGTGCGGGTGATGGTGTCGAGGGCGGAGAAGGGCTCATCCATTAAGACTACGGGGCGGTCTTCATACAGCGTGCGGGCCAGCGCCGCGCGCTGACGCATGCCGCCGGAGAGCGACGCCGGGCGATCGTCGGCGCACTGCTCCAGCCCCACCTGACGCAACAGGGTTGTCACGCGCGCGCGGTCGACGCGCTCCCCGCGCAGGCGCGCGCCGAGGGCGACGTTATCGCGCACGCTCAGCCACGGATAGAGCAGGTCCTTCTGGCCCATCCACGCCAGCCGTTTCGCGACGGGCTGCCCGTCGCTGGCGTACACCTGGCCGGACGTCGGCGCCGCGAGGCCGGCGATGATGCGCAGCAGGCTGGTCTTTCCGGCACCGCTGGCTCCCAGCAGTGAGACCCACTGACCGCCGGGGATATCGAACGACAAATCCGCAAAAACAACCCGCGAGCCGAAGCGCAAACCCAGTTCCCGGACGTGGATGGCCGGGGGCGTCACGCCGACGCCTCCGTTACCGCGTTCAGCCCCATCTGCCAGAAGTTGGCCTCCAGCCGCGTGGCGGTGGTGAAGATGGCGCTGAGCTCAGCGAATCTCGACTCGCCGCCGCGCTGCTGCCAGAGGGTTTCCAGCAGGGCGATCGCCGCGTTGACGCCGTTAAGATAGCCTTCGTCGCCGTAGTTGCGGATCCACGAGGCATAGGGGTTATCGTTCAGGCGGGTCTGCGGATTGTGCAGCAGCCCGAGCCCGATTTCCGCGTAGCCGGCCACGCAGGGCATCAGCGCGGCCAGCAGATCCAGGGCGTCGCCGGAGTGGCCGATATCCAGCACGTAGCGCGTGTAGTTGACCGTCTCAGCCGCTTCCGGCTCGGCGGCCATAGTCGCTTCATCCAGCCCCCAGCCGGCGCAGTAGCCGACGTGCAGCGGCAGTTCGCTGAGGATGGCGTTCATCGAGGCCGCGGCGGCGCGCATCTCCGGCAGGGTGCGCAGCTTGCTGACCAGCAGGGCATAGCTGCGGGCAAAGTGGATCAAAAACAGATAGTCCTGCGTCAGATAGCGGCGGAACGCGGGTTCGGGCAGGGTGGCGTCAGCCAGCTGGTGTAAAAAGGGATGCGCGACGTAGTGCTGCCAGTCGCGTCCCGCCTGCTGGCGCAGACGACCGTAGATGCCTTGGGTAAATGCGGGAAGAATCACAGGACCTCCTGATTAAGGGGAGATCCGGGCGTGCAGAAGTATGAACAGGCAATGGCGGAAAACTGGCAAAATTGCCGACCCGTCCCTTCGCTGGCATGACCCAGATCAGGTTCAAAGGGTTCGGCTTACGCCATCTCAGCCCTCACGGGACACCCCTCGGTAGGGCCATGTTATACGACATTCACTTTTTGATTACAATCCCGGCCGCGGCTCATTGCTTCGGCGGCGCTGGCGCGGTTTAAGTGACGGTGTCACGAAGAGCCTGGCTGAAAAGCGAACGGCGAGCAGGATCCGGAAAATTTTTATAGGTAATTAGTGTGATTTAGCACGCTTTTTTATCCAAAATTAAGGAAAAAATCGGCCGCCGGCAATTGGTACTTCCGCGGCGCGTACTATATATTTTCATAAGCTGAAAGCCATTATTCTTCAGTGACCTGGGTATTAAAACCCCTTATCGCCTGGAGAGTGCATGAAGCCGTTATCCCCCCAGCTGCTGCTGGCGCTGATCGTGCCGCTTGCCGCGCCCGCCACGGCGGGGGACTTTTTCGATCCTGAAGATAGCATGCTGGATATGAGCCAGTATCTGCAGGACAACCCCTACGGATTTTTGCCGGTACCGCTGGTGATTACTGAACCTGCCGTGGGCTTTGGCGGGGGACTCTTCGGCCTGTTTTTGCACGGTAAAGGCACCCGCGAAGGCGAGAACTACATTCCGCCGCCGATGACGGCGTTTGGCGGAGGCGGGACGCAGAACGGCACCTGGTTTGTCGGCGGCGGCCACCGTCATAGCTGGAATCACGATCGTATTCGCTACCTGGTGATGCTCGGCTATGCCGATATCAACCTCGATATTTACTCCGGCGATGTGGCGGGATTTAGCCAAAACCGCAGCATCAGTACGCGGACCAAAGGCTACGGCGGCCTGCAAAAGCTGCTGTTCCGCGTCGGCGACTCCCCGGTTTTTGTCGGCGCCTCGCAGGTCTACGCCAAAACCGATATCTCCACCGACAGCCCGCTGGTCAATCGGGTCTGGCAGCGGGTACTGGGCCAGCAGAGCACCTCGTCGGCGCTGGGCGTGGTGGCGGAATATGACACCACCAATAACTTTTTCTACCCTAAGAAGGGGTTATCGCTGCAGGGCGAGTATCGTTTTTACCGTTCCATGCTCGGGGGTGACTATCAGTACAACCAGTTTTCACTCAACGGTAAATACTTTATGCCGCTGAGCCGGACGCTAACCCTGGCCTTTGCGGGGGACTATCAGTCCCTCACGCACCATGACCGCCATCTCACCCCGATGGCGCGTCCCTATATTGCGCTACGCGGGATCGCCAGCTATCGCTATCAGGGCGACTATGTCAGCACGGCGCAAACTCAGCTCGCCTGGGAGTTTCGGCCGCGCTGGATCCTGCAGGGGTTTGTCGGTATCGGCAGCGCCGCCGATGAAGCGCACGGATTGTGGGAACAGACGGAAACCGCGTGGGGGACGGGGTTTCGCTACCTGATAGCGCGGCAGTACGGCTTACATACGGGCATTGACGTCGCCTTCAGCGAGCACCAGCAGGCGGTCTATTTTAATGTGGGTTCCGGACTTTAAGGTCAGATGAAAAAAATGAGATGGACTAAAGCCATAATAACGCTACTGCTGACCTCCGGCAGCGTCTGGGGAGCCAGCGGCGGTGACGCGGCTTCCGGCGACGGCGACAGCTACTTTCCGATCTGGGGCGATGAGGCAAGGGCGCGCGGGTATGCGATCCCGCTGCCGTTTGGGATCAACCTGAGCTATATGAATATTCGTCAGGATATCCTGGTCGACAGCATCAGCTTTTCCGGGCTCAAGCTCGGCAATCACCTTATTCCGAGCGATATGTTTGCCATTGATGCCGGCCACACGCGGCAGAAAAGTAAGACCGAGAATCTGCGTCTCGATATGTGGGTCTTTCCATTTTTAAATATCTACGGGATAGCCGGCCACACCCGCGGCTCGTCGGTTTCCAACGTCTCCGTGGATGCCGACCCGTCAAAGTACACCGGTATCGACCGAATCATTGCCGGCTCCGTCCACCGCCTGCACGACAGCGGCCAGCTGCAGAACATCGACTTTGCGCTCGACTTTAAAGGCACTACCTGGGGCACCGGCTTTACGCTGGCCGGAGGATACGGCAACTGGTTTGGCCTGGTGGACACCAACTATACCCGTACCGATTTCGATATCCTTGACGGCAAGATCTCGGCCATCACCGTATCGCCGCGGGTGGGCTATCGCTTCAGCATGCAGGGGATCGCCGGACCCTCGAATTTGAGCATCTGGGTCGGCAGCATGTATCAGGACGTGCAGCAGGAGTTTAAGGGCAACCTGTCGGATCTGCATATGCCGCCCGAGCTGCAGCCGCTGATTGCCGCGGTGAATAAAGATGACCAGGGCAAGTTCGACGTTAAGCAGCGGCTCTCTTCGCCGTGGAACATGCTGATAGGCGCCCAGTATGAGATCACGCAGAATTTTAACCTGTTAACCGAGATTGGTTTCAACGAACGCAATAGCTTCTTTATTGCCGGAGAGTACCGTTTTTAGCCTCTCAACCTGCCGCTTGCCGCGAGCGTGCTTTATGTTCTGGAGACGATGTTAATGCGTAATGGCTGGTTGTTTTTGCTGGCGGCGGCGTTCTCCGTGTGCGCGCAAGATCCTCTGCTGCCGACCATCACCCATCCTCTGGTGACGCCGGTGGCGGGCCAGCTGGCGCCGCCGGAGTCTCTGCGACCCTGCTGTGCGTTTGGCTACGACCTGCAGGTCAGGGCCATTGGCGTACCGATCCCGGTTTATCAGATTGGCAACGTGCTGACCCTCGATACCCTCGGGGAGCATCACTACAACGATAGCGCGCTGGGTGCCGTGAAAAACCTGGTGGGCCTGAGTGAGGAAAAAAACGGGCTGATCTATACCCGCCGCGGCGGCTTTATTGATATCGCCCACGTTCGTGATACCGCCGACTACACCTTCTATCTCTACAGCCGGATCTACCCTAACCTCGGGCAGTCCGGGCGCATTTTCTATAGCGAGGAGCTTGGCGTCAGGCGCGTGCAGCTCAACGCGTTTATGCCGCCGGCGTCAGTTTCCGCGCGGGTGACGATCGCCGCCTGGCTGGCGGGACATCTGGCGTATGAAATTGCCCAGTGGCATGAGATCGCCCAGTGGTACGGCTTCCAGTCGGTGCCCGGCTTTTCGGAGGAGATCTCCGCATTTTCGCCGGAAGATCTCTACTCCAATCTGCTCGGGGCGCGGTTGGCGATCGACGTCATTTTGCAGGGGCGCGCCGGGTCGGTTGACGACTACAACCGGGCGATGACCGACGCGCTGAAAAAGGTGCTGGTCAAGCTGATGGTCGCGCCGAGGAGCGAAACGGAGAAGATGTTCCGCCAGCTTGACGGCGACTGGTGGAACAGCCATCGCCGGGTGCCGGATAAGTTTCTGGTGTTAAAACGTAACTACGATCTGCGCGCCAATCGCCTGCCCACGCCGGTACCTTTCGAGCGCGCCGAGCCCTATCGGCTGACGATGCCGGAGAAGGTGGCCGGGTTTGCGCTTGCCGACCTCGGGCAGCTGCAGATCCACCCCGGGCATGATATGCAGTCGCTGCCGGTTCCGCAGAGCTTCTATACGCCGGAGCAGTTTCAGGGGCTGGCGGAAAGCGCCGCGCGGGCGGATAAAACCCAGCTTGAGCGCATAGAAAAATAGGCGCCGGCGAGAAAAAATCCCTGCGGGAAGAGGGCCGCGACCGGCATAGCGCGGATGAAAAAGAAACTACCAACTCTGCCAGTTTATTCTATCCATTTGAAATGGATTGAATAATAGCTGCCTGTGCCGCGCAGGCACGCTGAATAGCGTTTTTTGCCAGCTCAGACACCGTTTGCTATTAAAAATGCGGCTATAATTGGCGCTTCTGCGTCATCCCTTTGAACTCTCTGCTTAATTTGCTTTATTTTCGCCGGCAGGCGATGAATGCTCATGTGACTGGATTTCAGATTGACGATGTATGGCAGGTGGAGGGCGGCATGCTATTAAAAGAATTAATTATTTTCGACCTGTTAGCCACCCCTATTTGGGTGGTTCATCCTTTTAAAGAGCGCATACTTTACGGCAATCCGGCCTCCAGAGCCCTCAGCGGCGATATGTCGCTGGACCAGATGCGCAAAGGGACATTCTCCACCTGCCCGGAAGTCAGCCTGCAGAATTATCTCTATTACTTCAAAAATATTGCCGAGGTTTTTGAAGTCTGGACAATTAACTCCCTCGACGGCCAGACCTCGATTTATTGTAAAACCACGCTGATTAAATCAGAAGAGTATGACACCCTGATTCTATTCGAGGCGGTGAAGCTGCTTGAGCAAAATGAATCAGTCAATACCGCCTCCCGGCATTATCAGCGGCGCAGCAACGGGTTTTTCTCGCGCTTTTTTATGACCAACTCTGCGCCCATGCTATTAATCGATCCTCACCGCGACGGCAGAATTATTGACGCGAATATTGCCGCGCTGCGCTTTTATAATTACACCGCGGATGAGATGCGGGCGAAGCACACCTGGCAGATTAATACCCTCGGCCGGGACGTTCTGCCGATCATGCGCAACGTCGCAAGCCTGCCCGGCGGCCATAAGCCGCTCAACTTCACCCATATTCTTGCTGACGGCTCCATTCGCCACGTTCAAACCTACGCCGGTCCGGTGGTGCTCTACAATATTCGCCTGATGCTCTGTATCGTGCACGACGTGACCGAAGAGGTGCATTTAAGAAGAGAGCTCGAGTTTTCCGCCTCGCACGACCCGCTCACCGGCCTGCTTAACCGGCGCGAATTTTATCGCATCGTGGATTCGGCCTCGTTTAAACCCACCGGCTTTTGCCTGCTGCTGGTTGATGTCGATAACTTTAAGGCCATTAACGATAGCTACGGTCATCAGAAAGGCGATGAGGTTTTACTGACTATTTCGCGGATCCTTGAATCGACGGTGACGCATCAGGACAAAATATATCGCTGGGGCGGCGAGGAGTTTCTGCTCTTTCTGCCGGAGCGGTCCATTGAGATGGCGCTGCAGATGGCGGAGAGCATCCGCCTCGCGGTTAGCGGCTATCAGCTGGCGGATCACCCCGGCCCGGTGACCGTCAGCATCGGCGTCGCCGACCGGCAGGATGACGAAGAGATCGACCAGCTGTTCAATCGCGTCGATAAGGCGCTGTATGCGGCGAAGAAAGAGGGACGAAACCAGGTGCGGCTGTATCTGGTTGAAAAATATTGAGGCGTGGCGCAATGCCGCCCGGCGGCGCCGGAGTGCCGCTATACTGGATAGCAAACGGGCCCGTTGGGTCAGGCTAATCGCTAATCGGCGGACGAGGTGACCACTAAGCTATGAGCGTTTCCTTATTCCGCACCTTCTCCACGCTGGCTGCCGCTCTGGCACTGGCTTCATTGCCGGCCTTCGCCGTCGACGGCGGCCATTTAAAGCAGCGGGCGAACGCGGTATTAATGCTGATGAGCTATACCGTCGTCCCCGACGTTACCGCCAGCGATCTCAATATCGGCTCCGGCACCAACGAGAAGAACAAGCTGTCGATTACCCAGTTCGGCGGCGGCGCGACGATGAGCGAAAGCGTCCCGATTTACCTTGAGGGCACGATGGGCTACAGCCGCTACGATCCGCAGTTTGTGCTCAGCGACGGCAGCGACAGCCGCAAAATACCGACCCGCTGGAACAGCCTCACCGCCACCGGCGGCGTCGGCTGGGATTTCTGGCTGTATAAAGACCGGTGGGGCGGCAGCCTGGTGCTGCGGCCCATCGTTAACGTGATGCTCGGCACGATGGCCAGCGACGTGCGTATCGGCAGCTGGGCGATTGAGCGGCGCAGGGACGCCGATTTTCAATTCCTCGACGGTGGCAGGCTCAACGCCTACGGCCTGGGCGGGTCGCTGATGCTGGACTACGAGCTGTTTTCTCCCGCCCAGGATATTGATATCGAACTTCGCTACTCGGCCATGAGCCTGCAGACCTTCGGCAATACGCCCGAGGCGGTCAGCGGCCAGGCCAGCGCCGAAAACCTCGGGCTCTACGTTCGCCGCCGGGCGCCGATCGCCGACTGGACGATGCTGAAAAGCCCGGTGCGCTACGTCCTCGAAGGGGCCCATACCGAGTACCTGGGCGATCAGCGCGGGCAGCTGGGCTTCAACGGCCTCAGCTCGCTGGGGATCGGCCTGGAGCTGGATAGCAGTAAATATGACTTTTTTATCAGCCGCACCCGCCTCGTGGCGCGCTATATGTTTGGTGAGAATACCCAGGGCTACGGCGTTGGCCTGGCGATGAGCTTTTAGCGCGCGCCACTTCGCTGCCAAAAATTCAGCGCATGAATATATTTAGCCGCTTTTTTAAAATTGTTAGCAATATTTCTCCGGCTCATTCGTCTACCTCATCAGCAGTCCCTATTCACGACAATCATGAGGTAGCAACAGGATGAGAGATTTTGATATGCATGAAAACCGTCGTCACTACGGCTTTGGCCACCATCGGATGGGCAAACCGCTGATCGTTGGCGTGGCGATCGTCGCGCTACTCGGGCTGGTGGTGATGTCGCTGTGGAACGCGCTGCTGCCGGCGATTATTGGCGTTAAAAGCATCGGCTTCTGGCAGGCCTTAGGTCTGCTGGCGCTGTCGCGGATCCTCTTCGGCGGCCTTGGCTTCCGCCCGGGAATGTTCGGCATGGGACGCGAGCGTCGGCGCATGCATGAACGCTGGATGCAGATGAATCCCGAGCAGCGCGAAGAGTTTATGCAGCGCTTTGGTCACCGTGACCGCCGCGACCATCGCAGGCACTGCGGCTGGCGCGATCGCCGCAATGAACCCGCAGAGCCGACAGACGATGCGTCTAAAACGACGCCGAGCGAGTGAGCGAAATGAAAGGCGCAGCGGCGGGGGAGTCACTGCTTGTTTCGGCGCTCAACGACTGCCGATCCCGGCTGAAGGCCTTTATTCGCGGCCGCACCTCGGTACGCGACGAGGCTGACGATATTCTGCAGGAAGTGACCTGGCAGTTGATGACGGTCGAGCAGCCGGTGGAGAACGTTGCTGCCTGGCTGTTCCGCGCCGCGCGCAACGAAATGACCGACCGGGCGCGCAAAAAGCGCGAGCTGCCGCTGGCGGACTACTTCACCGGGGATGAGGAGGGTGAGTTCCCGGAAGATGAGCTGGCGGAGACCCTGTTCGGGGTGCCGCAAACGCCGGAGGACGAGTACCTGAAGGAGCTGCTGTGGGAGGAGCTGAACCAGGCGCTAGCCGAACTGCCCGCCGCCCAGCGGGAGGTCTTCGAAAAGACCGAGCTGCTGGGCTACAGCTACAAAGAGCTGGCCGCAGAGTGCGGGGCCAGCGAGCAGGCCCTGCTATCGCGCAAGCATAAAGCCGTGCTCTACCTGCGTACGCGCCTGCGCGTCCTCTATGATGAGCTGATGAGCGGGTAGATCCTCGCCCGATCGCCGAGCGCGGCGATCGGGCCGCACTCATTATCCGCAACAGGGGATATTGGACGCCTTATCCCCACCAGAGGATATTGACACATTTATCCCCTTACGGGGATATCCCGGCTAAAAGTTGACATTATCCTCACCAGGGTATAAATAGGGTCTTATCCCCACAAGAGGATAGATAAGACCATGATAACGCCCCCGACGATCTACAGCCCGGCCCAGCTGGCAAACCATATCAAGCTGGTGCGGCAAAAAAACCAGTGGACGCAAAGCGATCTGGCCCGCCGGATAGGTATTAAGCAGGCGACGATCTCGAACTTCGAAAACCATCCGGACAAAACCACCCTCACCACGCTGTTCAAGATTTTACAATCTCTTGAAATGACGATGGTGGTGTGCGAAAAGGGCGCGACGTCGGGTCCTGAGCAACAGGATAGCCAACGGGATCTGGAGTGGTAATGGCGACGCTCGTGACGTGGATGAACAATGAACGCGTCGGGGAGCTGGTCAAGCTGGCCAACGGCGCGCATCAGTTCCGCTACGACCCGCGCTGGCTGCAAAACCCGCGCGCCCGCCCGCTCTCCCTGTCGCTGCCGCTGCAGTTCGGCAACATCACTTCGGATGCGGTGTTTAACTACTTCGACAACCTGCTGCCCGACAGTCCGCTGGTGCGTGACCGCATTGTTAAGCGCTATCAGGCCCGCTCGAAGCAGCCCTTCGATCTGCTGGCCGAGGTGGGGCGCGACAGCGTCGGGGCGGTCACTCTTCTGCCCGAGGGCGCCGCTCCGGCCACCGGTGCCCTGACCTGGGAAGCGCTCGACGACGCCCGGCTTGACGCGCTGCTGACGGCCTACCGTGCGGATATTCCGCTGGGCATGATTAACGGCCAGGAGGCGTTCAGAATATCGGTCGCCGGTGCCCAGGAGAAAACGGCGCTGCTGAAGATGGACGACCGCTGGTGCATACCGACGGCAACAACGCCGACGACGCATATTATTAAGCTGCCGATCGGCGAGATACGGCAGCCGGACGCGGTGCTGGATCTCAGCGAAAGCGTCGATAACGAATATCTCTGTCTGGCCCTCGCGCGGGCGCTGGGCTTTGCCGTGCCGGATGCGGAAATTATCACCACCCGCAGCATCCGGGCGCTGGCCGTTGAGCGCTTTGACCGCCGCTGGGCGCAGGAAAACACGCGGCTGCTGCGCCTGCCGCAGGAGGATCTATGCCAGGCGTTCGGCATTCCTTCCTCAATGAAGTACGAGTCGGACGGCGGGCCGGGGATCGCCAGCATCATGGCGTTTCTGCTCGGCTCCAGCGAGGCGCTGAGGGATCGCGCCGATTTTATGAAGTTCATCGTTTTTCAATGGCTGATCGGCGCCACCGACGGTCATGCGAAGAATTTTTCCATTTTCCTGCAGCCCGGCGGCAGCTACCGTCTGACGCCGTTCTACGACATTATCTCGGCGTTTCCTGTGCTGGGGGGCGCGGGTTTGCATATCAGCGACCTTAAGCTGTCGATGAGCCTGAAAGCGTCGAAAGGGCGGAAAACGGAGATTCAGACCATCTATCCGCGCCATTTCCTCGCCACGGCAAAAGAGGTGGGATTTGCGCAGCAGCAGATGCTGGAGATCCTGCGCTATTTTGCCGATAACCTGCCGCGGGCGGTCGATGCGGTCAGCGCCTCGCTGCCGGAGGATTTTTCCCCGACGGTTTACCAGGCCATTATCTCGCATACCCTCAGAAACCATGCCCGCCTGCAGAGCGGGCTAGCGGGTTAGCTCAGGCTAACCCAACGCCTGCCAACCATCACCGTCAGCGCGACGATGGTGACGATCGCCGCCAGGTGCAGCGCAAAATCGAGCAGGTGCAGATGCACCGGATGGCAAAACGCCAGCAGGCTCACCGCCAGGCTGGCGACGCCGAGTCCGGCCATCGCCAGGCTGCGCGCCGGATAGAGCGCCCGCGTGCGCCGCAGGCTGGCGATCGTCAGCACCATCATCGGCGTACTGACGACCAGCAGAAAGGTAAAGCAGCTGACGCTGTCGTCATCGTGCAGCGGCGGCGCGTCGCCGGGAATGCTGCTGATGCTCAGGCCGAGCCACATCAGGCCGATGGGCAGCAGGGCCTTCCAGCTGATGCTCCGGCGCCCGGCAATGCTCATGGTAAAGGCGCGGCGAATGGTTAACGTTCCGAGCAGAAACGCCAGCACCAGCTGCACCACCGCCAGCCGCGCGCCGGGCTGCGACCAGTCGGTGAGGCCGCGCGGTACCAGCAGGCTGGCGGCACAGGCGCACGGCAGGGCCACCGCCAGCCAGCCGGCAACGCGCCAGCCGGTCGGCCACGGACGTTTGACCGGGCGCATTTCGCGGCCGAGTTTTTCAATAAGCAGATTATGATCGGTCATGGTGGGCTCCAAATCGGCGCAGGTTTTTCAGCGCCCGATGCAGCAGCGATTTCACCGCCGCCACGCTGAGATTGTTATGGGTGGCCGCTTCCGCCAGGCTCATTTCGCGCAGATGAACGTGCTCGACAATTTCACGCTGGCGCAGGGGAAGCTGACGCAGGTAGCCCGCCAGCTCCTCCCGGCTCTCCTGGCGCGGCGTGTCGGCGGCTGCCGCCTCGGGCAGCGCCTCGTCAGAAATTTCCCAGTGCTGATAGCGCCCGCGTCGCCGCAGCGCGTCCACGGTGCGGGCCGAGATAATCGCCAGCAGCCAGGGCAGAAAGGGAAAGGCCGGATCGTAGGTGTGACGCACCCGATGCACGCTGAGCAGCACATCCTGGATAACGTCTTCCACCAGCGCCTCGTCGGCGATCCGTTTACGCACCTGCGAACGGATCGTCGGCACCAGCGCCTTAAGCAGGCGGGTATAGGCGAGCCTGTCGCCCGCCTGGGCCTGCTCCATTAGCGCGGGCCAGCTTTCGCGCGCGCTATCGTTTGTTTGCATAGTCCGCCTTGTTATTACGCTTTTTTGCCGGCGGCCTGGGTCAGGGCATTGACCACAATCCCCGGCGTCAGCACCTGAGGCAGGACCTTCGGCGGCCCGCCGTCGGCCGGATAAACCACGTACAGCGGCAGCCCGCCCTGGCCGAACTGGTTGAGCGCATCGTCGACGTCCGGATTAAATTTCGTCGAGTCCGCCACCATATAGAGGGTATCGGTTTTTACCAGCGCCTCTTTCACCGCCTGGGTGGAGAGCGACGTTTTCTCATTCACCTGGCAGGTAATACACCAGGAGGCGGTAAAGTTCACAAAGATAGCCTTACCGTGACCGCGCTGGGCGGCGACGGTTTGCGGCGTCCAGCGCTGGGACGATACCTCCGCCGTTTGCCCGGCATCCGGCGAGGAGGCGGCGGGTTTAACCAGCCCCGGCAGCGGCGCAATGACCGCCACAATCAGCGCGGCGGTAACCGCAAACAGGGCCTTGTGTCCCTTGCCCTGGAAGGCGCGACGCTGCGCAATGCCGTACAGCCAGGCGGCGAAGCTGAGCACCACCGAGGCGGCAAGCAGGGCGGCCAGCGCCGCGCTACCGGCCTGCTGCGCCAGAACCCACACCAGCCAGGCCCAGGCGCCAAACATCGGAAAGGCGAGCGCGCGTTTCAGGATATCCATCCACGGGCCGGGGCGCGGCAGTATTTTGGCCAGCGCCGGAAAGAGCGACACCAGGGTAAAGGGCGCGGCGAAGCCGAACGCCAGCGCGAGGAAGATGGTTAACGACACCGCCGGCGGCTGAACCAGCGCGTAGCCAATCGCGCTGGCCATAAAGGGCGCGGCGCAGGGGGTGGCGACGACGATCGCCAGCGCGCCGGTGAGCGCCGAGCGAATAAACGCGCCGCGGCCGATATCCAGCCCGCCGACGCGCTGCGCCGTCAGCCCGACCTCAAAGACGCCAAGCAGATTGAGCGCCGCGCCGAGGATCGTCAGGGAGAGCAGCGCGATCACCAGCGGCGACTGCAGCTGGAAGCCCCAGCCGACGGCGGTGCCGCCGGCGCGAATCGCCAGCAGAATGCCCGCCAGCGCCATCATGGTGATAACGACGCCGAGCAAAAACGCCAGGCCTTCACGGCGGGCGCTGGCGGCGTTATCAGAGTGACGCAGCAGCCCCAGCGCCTTCAGGGAGATCACCGGAAAAACGCAGGGCATAAAGTTGAGAATGATGCCGCCAATAAAGGCGGCCAGCATCGCGGTTAACATCGCTGGCCTCTTTACTTAATGGGTTTGCGGATGAGAGGCATCGTACTGCTTAACGGCAGCGAGCGTCTTCTCGATATGTGCATCCGGGTTTCTATCAGTGTAACTCAGCAGGATGTTGCCATCCGGCGCAATCACGTACGAAGTGCGATCGGAGAGCGTTTTACCTTTCATCTCCATCAGCGTCTGGTACTGGGCGGCGACCTTAGCGCCCGGGTCCGCCGCGACGGCGAACTTATCCCGGCACTCCAGCTTAGAGAAGTCGCTGACCTGGTCGGTATTACCCGCGGTTACGCCAACCACGGTGGCCCCCATTTTAGTGAAGCTGTCGGTGGCTTCAGCAAAGTCATGGGCTTCAATGGTGCAGCCGGCGCTAAAGGCCGCCGGGAAGAAATAGAGCACCACCGGCCCTTTTTGCAGCGCCTGCTGCAGGGAGAAGGTCATCGGCTTGCCGGCGAGCGCGCCCTGCAGCTTAAAATCCGGGGCTTTCGCGCCCACGGGCAGCGCCGCGCTGGCGCTGAACGCGGTGGCGGAGAGGCCGAGGGCGGCGGTTACGGTCAGGGTACGGATGAGGTTTTTGATGCGTGTCATTATCTGCTCCTGCGATTTGGGGGAGTGCCGGTTTGGCCAAACTCATTCATCTCAGCTATTCAATTCGCCGCAGCGGAGGGAAAAGTTGCGCGCAGGTGAAAAAAAAAGTGCGCCCGGCTCATCGCGCATGCGCGGGGCCGAGGAGGTGAAGAGAAAGCGCCTGCGAAACGGGTTCCGCAGGCGGCAGAGGTTAATTTCCCCAGCGGCTCTGCAGATAGTTGACGGCCTGGCGGGTCTGGGGCTGGTTGAGATTGTTTTCGCGGAACAGAATGGTGCCCTGAATTTCGGGGATCGCATCGTTGAGGTCGAGCTGCTTTTTCAGCTCCGGCACGCCGCCGTTAACCATCCAGTCGGGCTCATTTTTTGACGGTTCGCCGACTTTGTAGAGCGCCACGCCGATATAGAGCCGGGTATGGGTTGGCTTGACGACCTCCGCCCACCATTTCGCGAGTACGTCGTAGCGGGCGGCGTCGCGCGCAAACGGCCAGTAGAGCTGAGGCGCGATATAGTCGAGCAGCCCCTGCTGTACCCAGCGGCGGGTATCGGCGTAGGACTCATCGTAGGCCGCCGCGCCGCGGGTGTCTGAGCCGGCGGGATCGTGGGAAAGATTGCGCCACACGCCGGCCGGGCTGACGCCAAACTCTACGCTGGGGTTAATCTGCTTGATGGTGCGCGACACCTGCTCAATCAGCTGCTGGGTATTGTGCCGGCGCCAGTCCGCCTTGCTGGCAAACCCCTGACCATACTGCCGAAAGGTTTGACTATCGTTAAGGGCCGAGCCCGCCGTTTCGGTATAGAAATAGTCGTCAAACTGCACCCCGTCGACCGGGTAGTGCTCGACGACTTCGGCGACGATACGGGTTATCCAGTCGCGGGCCTCCGGAATACCCGGGTCGAGAACAAAGCGGTCGCTGGCGGTGCGGATCCAGTCGCGGTGCAGGACAAAGACGCTGGCCGGGCTTTGCGACTGCGTGCGGTTGAGCTCGGCGACGGTTTTCGGCCGGGTGTTCACCGACACGCGATAGGGGTTAAACCAGGCGTGAACCCGCATCCCGCGCTTATGCGCTTCATCGAGCATAAACTGCAGCGGATCGTAGCCCGGATCTTCGCCAATGGCGCCGGTCAGCATATCTGACCAGGGCAAAATCTTTGACGGCCACAGCGCGGTGCCGTCGGGTTTGACCTGAAAGAACACGGTGTTAATCCCGAGGCGCTGCAGATTATCGAGCTTGGCAATCAGCGCCACCTTCTGCTGGCTAATCCGGCTCTCCGGGCTGCTGGCAATGATCGATCCCACCGGCGGCCAGTCGAGGCGCGAGACCGTCGTCAGCCAGACGCCGCGTACCGGCTCGTGCGTTTTCGGCAGCGCCGCCTGCTTAACCGCCGGCGGCAGCGGCGTCACCAGCGAACGGGGCGGCTGGCTGCTGCAGCTGGCGAGGATAAAGGCGGTCGCCACCGCCGCGGCGGATGCGGCCAGGGTAGCGATAAAAAAGCGACGGGAGCGGATAATCATAGACGTGGGCTTATTCTGTTGGTCGCGTAAAAGAAGCATTTTCGTATTATGCGTTGTTAAGTCAATTCTTTATGGAGGGAATTATCCGGGCCAGCGTCGGCCTTTCGCTTTTTGGGTCGGCGTTAAATTGGCTGCGGTTTGGGCACGCGTAATCTATTTTTTGCATTACGTAGTGAAACCGCGGGGCGAAACGATCGCTCTTGCTATCTTGTTCACAATATTGCAACAAAATTTTTCACGCCCATGATCGTTTTCGCACTTTTGCACCAGCCCGGTGCGCAACGCCTGCAAAGAACAACTATGTTTAGCTCGCGGGTCGGAACGGATGCCGCAGTCCTCAATTCGCCACGTGATGGCAACCTATCTCCTGACTTGTCCTGAAATGCACGTTGGTCGGTGGCGGTGACCGCGGCTGTTACGCGTTGCTCTCATCTATTAGTAAGCGATCTGTCATGTCATTTCTTCCTGGCGGGGTTTTTGCTTCTTCCACCTTTAGCCGCTGCGGCTGGTTAACGGCCTTCGGCAAACAAAACGGTAAGTGATATTTTCCGCGTCATTTAATGGCGCCAGGTTATAAATCGCTGAGGAATATCTGAATGTCTCTGAAACTTAAAAAGTTGACTCTTCATTTTGCGATTGCAGGTTGTATGAGCGTGGCATTTTACGCACAGGCGGATGTGAAGATTGGCGTTGCCGGGCCGTTCACCGGACCCAATGCCTCCTATGGCGCCCAGTACTGGAAAGGGGCGTCGCAGGCGGTAGCAGACATTAACGCGGCGGGAGGAATTAAGGGTGAAAAAATTGTGCTGGTGCAGGGGGATGATGCCTGCGAACCGAAGCAGGCGGTAGCGGTAGCCAACCGCCTGGTTGATGAGTCGGGGGTTTCCGCGGTTGTCGGACACTTCTGCTCATCATCGACGATGCCGGCATCCGAAGTGTACGACGAGGCGGGGATCCTGACGATTACGCCGGGGTCAACTAATCCGCTGATCACCGAGCGCGGAATGAAGGATATGTTCCGCATGTGCGGACGCGACGATCAGCAGGGGGCGATTGCCGCGGACTACATGCTGGACGTGCTGAAGGCGAAGAAAATTGCCGTCATTCACGATAAGGATACCTACGGTCAGGGGCTCGCCGACGCCACCCGCGCGGCGCTGGCCAAACGCGGCACCAAAGAGGTGCTGTACGAAGGGCTGTCTCGCGGTGAGAAGGACTTCAACGCCCTGGTGACCAAAATTGGCGCGCTGAAGCCTGACGTGGTCTATTTCGGCGGCTGTCATCCGGAGGCCGGTCCGCTGGTGCGGCAGATGCGGGAGCAGGGGCTGCAGGCGAAATTCTTCTCCGGCGACTGCATCGTGACCGAAGAGCTGGTAACCACCGCCGGCGGCCCGCAGTTCACCAACGGCGTGCTGATGACGTTTGGTAAGGATCCGCGCACCATTCCTGAGGGCAAAACGGTGATTGAGAAGTTCCGCGCCAGCGGCTTCGAACCGGAAGGCTATACCCTGTACGCCTACGCGTCTATCCAGGCTATCGCCGCGGCCTATAACGCGGTGGGCGCCGACAATACCAAGGCCAGCGAGTGGCTGAAAAGCCATAGCGTTGACACGGTGATGGGCAAAAAGGCCTGGGACGGTAAAGGCGACCTGAAGGTGTCGGATTATGTGGTCTACGCCTGGGATGATAAGGGCAAGTATCACCAGCTGTAGCCGTTTGCTGAACTCTTTGTCCCTATAAAAAAGGGCGTCGTACTACTGAAGGCAGCGCACGGCGGGAGCCTGCCGGTCGCTGCCTGCTTACTGGCAGGATGGTTTCTATGGAAGCGTTTTTTCTGCAACAACTGATTAATGGGCTGACGCTGGGAGCCGTTTACGGATTAATTGCCATCGGCTACACCATGGTTTACGGCATTATCGGGATGATTAACTTCGCCCACGGCGAAGTCTATATGGTTTCCGCCTACCTTTGCGCCATCGGCCTGGCGCTGCTCTCCTGGTTCGGCATTCACTCCTTTCCGCTGCTGATCTTCGGCACCCTGGTGTTCACCATCGTGGTGACCGGCGTCTACGGCTGGACTATCGAGCGTATCGCCTATCGGCCGCTGCGCAATTCAACCCGTCTGGCGCCGCTCATCTCGGCAATCGGCATGTCGCTTATCCTGCAGAACTATGTGCAAATCAGCCAGGGGCCGAACCAGCAGGGGATCCCGACCCTGCTGACGGGGGTGCTGCGCTTCGAGGTTGGCGACGGCGTGGTGCAAATTACGTGGACCAAAATATTTATTCTCGTTGCCGCGCTGGTGGGGATGCTGATCCTCTCGTGGGTCATTAACCATACCCGGCTGGGGCGCGTCTGCCGCGCTACGCAGCAGGATCGGCGCATGGCCGCGATCCTCGGCATTAATACCGACCGGGTTATCTCGCTGGTCTTTATGATCGGCGCCGCGATGGCCGGGCTGGCCGGGGTGCTGGTGACGATGAATTACGGCACCTTCGATTTTTATATCGGCTTCATTATTGGCATTAAGGCCTTTACCGCCGCGGTGCTGGGCGGGATTGGCTCCCTGCCGGGCGCGATGCTCGGCGGCCTGCTGCTGGGGGTGGCTGAGGCCCAGTTTGCCGGGATGGTGAACTCTGATTACAAAGACGTGTTTTCCTTCGCTCTGCTGGTGGCAATTTTGATTTTTCGCCCTCAGGGGCTGCTGGGTCGTCCGATGGTCGCAAAGGTTTAAGGGGTAAAACATGGGTGAAGTATCGCGCAGGCAAGGGCTGGATATTAAAAAAAGCCTGATTGATAGCGTGCTGGCTGGGCTGTGTGCGCTGATAGTGTTTGGACCGATCGTCGGCATTGTGCTGAAAGGCTACAGTTTTGAACTCTCTACCCGGCGGGTGGCGGTCATCGTCGCGGTGGTGATGGCGGGGAGGCTGCTGCTGAGCCTGCTGCTGCAAAGCCGCAGCGGACGCAAATTTATCGCCCGTTTTGAAGGGGCCGATGACGGCGTGTACGTTCGTCCGGTCGGCTACCGCTCGCGGCTGCGCTGGGTTGTGCCGCTGCTGCTGCTGGCGGCGCTCATCTTTCCGGCTATCGCCACTAAGTATCTGCTGACGGTGGCCATTCTCGGGCTGATTTACGTGCTGCTCGGGCTCGGGCTGAATATCGTGGTGGGGCTCGCCGGGCTGCTTGATTTGGGCTACGTGGCGTTCTATGCCATTGGCGCCTATGGCCTGGCGCTGGGCTACCAGTATCTGGGGCTCGGGTTCTGGGCGATGCTGCCGCTGGGGGCGGTCATGGCGGCGCTGGCGGGGGCGCTGCTCGGCTTTCCGGTACTGCGCATGCACGGGGACTATCTGGCGATCGTCACCCTCGGATTCGGCGAAATTATTCGCCTGGTGCTGAACAACTGGGTCAGCTTTACCGGCGGGCCGAACGGCATTTCCGTGCCGGCGCCGACGCTGTTCGGGCTGGAGTTCGGGCGCCGGGCGAAGGACGGCGGGGTGCCAATCCATGAGTTTCTCCACCTTAGCTACAACCCCAACCTCAAGTTTATCTTTATCTATGGCGTGCTGTGCCTGGTGGTGGTGCTGGTGCTGTTTATCAAACATCGCCTAACGCGGATGCCTATCGGCCGCGCGTGGGAAGCGCTGCGCGAGGACGAAATTGCCTGCCGCGCGATGGGGCTCAACCACGTGCTGGTGAAGCTTTCGGCCTTTATGCTCGGCGCGTCGACCGCCGGTATTGCCGGGGTCTTTTTCGCCACCTACCAGGGGTTTGTTAACCCGACGTCGTTCACCTTTTTTGAATCCGCGCTGATTCTGGCGATTGTGGTTCTGGGCGGCATGGGGTCGACGCTGGGGGTGGTGCTGGCGGCCTTTGTGCTGACCGTTGCGCCCGAGCTGCTGCGCGGCTTCGATGAGTATCGGGTCCTGCTGTTTGGCGTGCTGATGGTACTGATGATGATCTGGCGGCCGCGCGGGCTGGTGCGCACCAGCCGCATGGGGGTTACCGTGCGCAAGGGAGTGGCACCATGAGCGACAGCATTCTGCGGGTAGAGCATCTGATGATGCATTTTGGCGGTATCAAGGCGCTTAACGACGTCAATCTCGACGTGGAAAGGGGATCGATAACCGCGCTGATCGGCCCGAACGGCGCGGGGAAAACTACGGTATTCAACTGCCTGACCGGGTTTTATCGCGCCACGGGCGGGGCGATTGTGCTCAACGCCCGCGCGGCGATGACCGACGTGATTCAGGTCCTCGGGCAAAAAATACGTCCCGATGATTTTCTGCACCCGGCGCGTCTGGGGTCGAGGATCTACTACAAGATGTTCGGCGGCACGCATCTGGTGAACCGGGCCGGGCTGGCGCGGACCTTCCAGAATATCCGCCTGTTTCGCGAGATGTCGGTTATCGAAAATCTGCTGGTGGCCCAGCATATGCAGGTAAACCGTAATCTGCTGGCCGGCATCCTCAACACCCGCGGCTATCGTCGGGCCGAAAATCAGGCCCTCGACCGCGCCTTCTACTGGCTGGAGGTGGTGGACCTGGTGGACTGCGCCAACCGGCTGGCCGGCACGCTCTCCTACGGCCAGCAGCGGCGGCTGGAGATTGCCCGCGCCATGTGCACCGGCCCGGAGATGATCTGCCTGGATGAGCCCGCCGCGGGGCTGAACCCTGCGGAGACGCACGCCCTGAGCCGTATTATCCGCTTCCTGCGCCAGCATCACGGCATCACCGTGTTGCTGATCGAGCATGATATGGGGATGGTGATGGAGATCTCCGATCATATTATCGTCCTCGACCGCGGGGACGTGATCGCCCGCGGCGCCCCGCAGGAGATCCAGTCGAATATCAGCGTTATCGCCGCTTATCTGGGCGCGGATGAAGAGGAGATTGCGGTATGAGTCAGCCAATGCTTGAGTTTCGCCAGGTGGACGTCTTTTACGGTCAGATTCAGGCGCTGAACCAGGTCTCGCTGACGGTCAATGAGGGCGAGACGGTGGCGCTGATCGGCGCCAACGGCGCCGGTAAATCCACGCTGCTGATGTCCATTTTTGGTCAGCCGCGCATCGCCGAAGGGCAGATCCTCTATCGCGGGGAGGATATCAGCCGCAAATCCACCCATTTTATCGCCGGCAACGGCATCGCGCAGGCGCCGGAGGGGCGGCGGATTTTTGCGGATATGACGGTCGAAGAGAACCTGCTGATGGGGACCATCCCGATTGGCAGCCGCTATCAGGAAGAGGATAAGCGCCGCATGTATCAGCTGTTTCCCCGCCTTGAAGAGCGGCGAACGCAGCGGGCGATGACGCTTTCCGGCGGCGAGCAGCAGATGCTGGCGATTGCCCGGGCGCTGATGAGCCGGCCGAAGCTGCTGCTGCTCGACGAGCCGAGCCTCGGCCTGGCGCCGCTGGTGGTGAAGCAAATCTTTCAGATCCTGCGCGAGCTGACGGCGCAGGGAATGACGCTCTTTCTGGTGGAGCAAAACGCCCACCACGCGCTGAAGCTCTCTGACCGGGCGTACGTGATGGTCAACGGCCAGATCCGGCTTAGCGGAACCGGGAGGGAGCTGCTCGACAATCCGGAGGTGAGGAACGCCTATCTGGGGATGGTTTGACCGGTGACGCTGTCACGGATCCGCGGCGGCTATTGATTGATAGCGGTAATAATTACCCCTTTTAGCTATTCAAATCAAAGAATAGCGGCCGCGCTGCGGCTATGTTGAAGATTGCGCCTGAAGAATCGGTTCAGGCTTATGACTCGTTTGTTGTACAGGGGGAACTTTACAGGATGGCCACTCAACCGCTAACGCTTTCTTTCGCCGGGCAACAGCCTATTCCCCTGGAGACGGTCTCCGGGACGCTGGGCCGCGTGGGGATTGATATCCGCGCGCTCAATCAGTCGGAGCTCTGCAGCTTCGACCCAGGTTTTACCAATACCGCCGGCTGCCGGTCGGCTATCTCCTATATTGATACTGACAACAGCACGCTGCTGCACCGCGGCTACCCGGTAGAGCAGCTGGCGCGGGAGTGCGAGTTCCTCGAGGTGGCGTATATCATGCTGCGGGGCGAGGCGCCGGATGAAGCCAGCTATCAGGCTTTCCGCAATACCATTACCCGCCACACGCTGGTGCATGAACAGATGTCGCGGATGTGCAGCGGCTTTCGTCGCGACTCCCATCCGATGGCCCTGATGTGCGCGATGGTCGGGGCGCTGGCGGCGTTCTACCATGACGTGCTGGACGTAGAAAACCCTGAACACCGCGCCCTGGCGGCCACGCGACTGCTGTCAAAAATGCCGACGCTGGCGGCCATGAGCTATAAGTACGCCATCGAGCAGCCCGCGCCCTATCCGCGCAACGATCTCTCCTATGCGGGGAACTTCCTGCATATGCTGTTTGCGGTGCCGGCGGAGAAATACGTGGTCAATCCGGTCATTGAGGAAGCGATGAACCAGATTCTGGTGCTGCATGCCGATCACGGCCAGTGCGCCTCCACCACCACGGTGCGGGCCGCCGGCTCCTCGGGGGCGAACCTCTTTGCCTGCGTGGCGGCGGGACTGGCCTCCCTGTGGGGGCCGATGCACGGCGGGGCCAACGAAGCCAGCATGCGGATGCTGGAAGAGATTGAAACCGTGGATCAGGTGCCCCTGTTCCTGAGTAAGGCGAAGCGCGACCCGCAGGCCTTCCGTCGCCTCGGCTTCGGTAACTCGCGCTACCGTCACCTGGACCCGCGCGCCGCGATCCTGCGCGATACCTGTCACCGGGTGCTTGCCGAGCTGGGAATGTCGGATCGGCTGCTGCAGGTGGCGATGGCCCTTGAAGAGGTGGCGTTGACCGACCCCTATTTTGTTGAAAACGGCCTGTCGCCCAGCGTCGACTTCTATACGGCGGTGATCCTGAAGGCGATGAAGCTACCTTCATCAATGTTTGTGGTGGTGACCGCCGTTGGCCGCACGCTGGGCTGGGTGGCCCACTGGAATGAGATGCACGAAGCGCCGCTGAATATCTATCGCCCACGGCAGATCTACACCGGCGAAGCCCCGCGAGATTACGTCTCCCGCCGCGAGGCATAATCCCACGCCGCCTCCTGAGCGGGGCGGCGTCCGTTAAATATTACGATCGCTCATCCGCTGCGGCCAGGCGCTCGGTCAGCCAGGGCAGAATCTCCTTTTTTCTGCTGGTCATGCCCGGGAGGGACACCTGCTGGCTGGGGATAAGGCTGTTGGGCGTGAAGTAGAGGACGGAGTGGGGATGGGTAATGTCGGTTAGCATCAGCACAACCATCTCCAGCCCCAGATCGAGCCTGGCGCGCTCCATCTCCTGCTTCAGCCCGGGTAAATGCGGGCTGATATCCGCCATATCACGCACCTCAATCTGCGCGAGCAGCAGAGAGACGCCGTGGATCCGGTAATTTTTTGCATCGCGATGAAGCAGCTGCGCGGCGGACTGGCCCGCCAGAGAGGTCTTCGCCGCCAGCAGCCCGGCGACGAAGGCGTCGTAATCCACGCCGGCAATGTCGCGCAAAATCGCCGCCGCCTCGCGGTCCCGCGCCGTGGTGGTGGGGCCGCTGAGGGCAACCGTATCGCTGAGTATGGCCCCCAGCAGCAGGGTGGCCTGGGCCGCGCTGAGCGGCATCGGGCTCTCCGTGGTCAGGATGGTGAGAATAACCGTCGCGCAGCAACCTACCGCGCGGATCCAAACGTCCGGCGGATTTTTGGTCACCAGGGTTCCCACGCGATGGTGGTCGATAATACCGATCACATCGCTGTCGGGGAGCGTTAGCGGACCTTGCTCAACGTCGGTGAAGTCAACCAGCCACACCTTTTTATCGGTCAGATTGTCGTGGAGTAAATCCGGCGGCGCGACTCCCGCTGACTGCAGGATATAGCGCGTTTCCGGGGTTAATTCTCCCAGGCGGAAAGGGCGCGCCGGCCTGGCGGTATAGTTGAGCCAGTCGGCGACAACCAGCGCGCTGCAGATCGTGTCGCTATCGGGATTGCGATGACCAAAGACGTGAATAATCGAAGGCGGTACGGAAAAAGCGGTTTGATTGTGCATAGCAGCTCCTGACATACGTCCCGTGGGGAACAGAAATGATTGTATATCAGGCGTCATCATCCGGTTCGACAGCCCCGGCGGTTGGGAAAGGTGGAACACCATCACCTTGTCGGCAAACCTTATCCGAGGCGCAAAGAGAAATCAATCACCGGCGATGATGAATCGGAAGCGATCCAGCACGCCGATCCGCGCTTTTTAGGCGAAATAGCCGGACTGCGGCTCTGCACGGCGAGCGCAAATAACGCTATATTTTGGGGGCACTAAGCGTATTCAGCCTCGCCGGCTGCCGCTGCGTGATGGCCGGACTTCGCGCTTCAGGCCGGGTAGCCGGTGAAATTCAGCCCTTCAATATTATCGCTTCAGGGAGATACGACATGAGCGCCGCCAAACCCCTACGTTTCGCGATTAACCTCGGCAACGCCGTTCTGGCAAAAAACCTTGCCGACGGGCAGCCGGGTGGGATTACGCCGGAGATTGCCGGGCGTATTGCGGCAGAGCTGGGCGCGACGCCGCAGTTTGTTACCTATCCGGCGGCGGGCAAGGTGGTGGACGATGCGCAAAATGATATCTGGGATATTGCCTTTCTGGCGATCGATCCTGCGCGCGAAGAGACGCTGCGCTTCACCCAGCCCTATATCACTATTCAGGGGACCGTGCTGGTCAAGGCGCAGAGCCCGTGGCAGAGCGTTGCTGAAATGGACAAGGAGGGCGTGGTGATTAACGTCGGCAAGGGCGCGGCTTACGATCTGCACCTGACGCGGCAGCTGCGCTTCGCCACGCTTAACCGTCTGGCCTCGTCGCAGGCGGCCATCGATGCGTTTATCAGCGGCGAAGGCGATATGGCCGCGGGCATCCGCCAGCCGCTCGAGCGCGCCGCCGCCGGGGACCCAGGCTTTCGCGTGCTGGCCGATAGTTTCGTTCAGATAAACCAGGCGATTTGCGTTCCTCGAAGCAGGGACGGGTCCTATCAACGGCTGGTCGCTCTGCTGACGCAATGGCAGCAGGACGGCTCGGCGCAGCGGATGATTGACCGCCATCTGGCCGAACAGTAGGCCCGAATAACTCTGCGACATCGAGAATGCCGCGCAAAGCGGCCGCCTGCAGCGTATTATGCTCGCAACCACATGAGTATAAAGAGGTTCAGGTCATGACTACCCCCGTTTTACGCCAGGCGACGCTCGCCGATGCCAGCCGCTGCTACGCGATTGAAATCACCTCTTATGAGGGTGATGAAGCCGCGACGTTAGAAAAAATCACGACCCGCATCGCGCGATATCCGCAGGGCTTCCTGTGCATGGAGATCGCGGGTGAAATCGTTGGCTTCATCAACGCAGGCTGTGCCTGGGAGGTGGTGATGTCCGATGAGGAGTTTAAGGAGCTGGTCGGGCACGATGCCGCGGCGCCCAACGTGGTGATTATGTCGGTGGTAGTGCACCCCGATTTCCAGGGTAAGGGCTATTCGTCTCTGCTGATGCGCGAATTTCTGTCGCAGATGCGGTCGATGAATAAGAAGACCGTTCATCTGATGTGCAAGGACCGTCACGTCGATCTCTACGCCCACTTCGGTTTTCAGTACATCAAGCCGTCGGCCTCCGATCATGGCGGCATGGCGTGGCATGAAATGATGCTTACGCTTTAATCGCCATTGCCCCCCGGCGGTTAACATTGCGGCTGATGCGCAGAGAGAAGGGCGTGCGCCGTTAAATTATAGGGTAGAATCGTCCGACGGGGCGTAAGCCTGCGCCGGGTAAAAGAGGCCGGCTTACGCGTCGGGCGTTCAGTCAATCAATATCAACCCATGAGGAAAGACGTAATGACCAATGAAATACCGCTGAAGTTTTATGACATCGTGGATGAGTATGCGACTGAATCAGCTAAACCGGTCAGCGAGTCCGAACGCGATTCGCTTGCCGCCTATTTCCAGGCGCTGATTACTCGCCTGATGGCTAACGAAGAGATCGGCGAAGACGCGCAGAAAGAGCTGGCCGCCGAGGCCGGGGTAGCGGAGTCGCGGATCGATGATATTGCGGAATTTCTCAATCAATGGGGCAACGAGTAGCCGCTCTCTGTGATGTCTGTAATGTCTAGCGCGGGAGCGACTGCGGGATGCGGTTTATTACGCCTTAAGACGAGTATCAAAGCGGAAGGGGATCCTTTTTACGCTTGCCAGCAGATCGAAAACGGCAGGGTGTTGAGGATTGAATAGATAGTTATACTCCACCGGCGACAGGGCGCTCGGTACGCGTAATGCCGCTGATGCCGCGCTCGCGGCCCACTCGTCACCGTAGCGCGCCAGCCGGGCTGGCGCATCCTCGCGGGCCCAGTCCGCGGGAAGTGAGTGCGGATCGACGGTCAGCACCTGGTCGTCCGGTACGTCAATGCTCAGCAGCGTGAAATCATCCAGCAGCTGCGGAGCATTGATGTGCACCAGCGTTTCCAGCATGGTCAGAGAGGCGGCTTCCGACAAATAGACCATCGCCGTGCCAACGCTGTTCCAGCGGCCGCCGGCCTCTTTCGCGCCAAAACCAGACCAGGCGGTCGTCAGAAAGCGGGTTTTAGTCAGGCGGTAGAGGATCACGAATAAACCCCGTGCTCCACGCGCGTGATCAGGCGCATCACCTCCAGCGCGCCGGTTTCAGAAGAGACCACCTCGGCCGGCGTTTTCCAGCCGAGCGCGCGGTTGGGTTCATTCATCCACTTCTGCGCCGCCTCTTTATCGCCTTCGAACAGCTCCACCGCCCGCTCGATAACGCGAAGAATGCGCACCAGGCGCTCGCTTTGGTCGGCGGAAAAGCGCGATTTAATGCTGCGGTTAAAGGTGGTATTCGCAATACCTGACATTTTGCGCAGTTCGGCAGGGGTGATCTCCGCCCACGCGGAAATTTGCCGGGCGACGGAACCTTCCAGCCCGTGGCTAATTTTACCCATCAGCGCAATGCCGTCCTCGGCGTCGAGGCCGATGGCGTGCCAGGGGCTGAGATTTTTTTCTGCGCTCTCGGTCGGGGAATAGACTTTCATGGCAAACCTCCCATTTGGTACAAAAATTATACCATATGGAATGCGTTCGGCCAGCGGTGACGCCCAACATTTCGCGCCCGGGATCGTCAACAACGCTCAGGGAAGGGGAACAGGCCACCCGCGGTGGCCTTTATCGGCCTATGCGCCAAACGCGCCGTCGATGGTGTGCATGGCGCCGGTGACGAAGGACGCCTCGGGGCCTGCCAGCCAGGCAACCATGCCCGCCACTTCTTCAGGACGGCCGTGCCGTTTAATGGCCATAAAGCTGTGCATCAGCTCCTTCATCGGGCCATCCTCCGGGTTAGCGTCGGTGTCGATAGGGCCGGGCTGAACGACGTTGACCGTAATCCCGCGCGGGCCAAAATCACGCGCTAAGCCGCGCGCCAGCCCCTGCAGCGCCGATTTGCTGACGGCATAGGATGCCATTCCTGCGATGGGCATGCGATCGCCATTCACCGAGCCGATAACAATAATGCGTCCGCCATCCGGCATTTTACGCGCCGCCTCAACAGCCGCATGGTAGGGGGTGTGAATGTTGATGCGGAACAGACGATCGACGGCATCGCTGTCCTGCTCCAGCGCATCGCCGAAGAGGACGATACCCGCGTTGACGACCAGCAGATCCAGCGGCCCGCTGTCGCGCACCAGCTTGATCACCGCCTCGCGGTCGGCGCTGTCCGCCTGCACCGCGATGCTGCCGGTTTCTGCCGCCAGGGTAGCCGCCGCCTCCGCCGATCCGGCGTAGCTAAAGACAACCGAGGCGCCGTCTGCGGCAAAGCGCCGCACGATAGCCGCGCCGATGCCGCGGCTTCCGCCTAAAACCAGTACCGATTTCTGCTGTGATGCTGCCATAATTCGTTCCTCATGATATTGTAGTGAGGATTACAATATGCTTCGGCAAATCACGCTGTCAAGGAGTAATATAGTGAGTGCTACAAAACAGGTTCGCACCCCGGGGCGCCCCCGCCAGTTCGATCCGCTGCAGGCCGTTGAGGTCGCGCAACGGCTTTTTCACTCCCGGGGCTACGACGCGGTCAGCGTGGCCGACCTGACAAAGGCGTTCGGCATCAATCCTCCCAGCTTCTACGCCGCGTTTGGCAGCAAGCTCGGGCTGTATAACCGCGTGCTGGATCGCTATAGCCACATCGGGGCGATTCCCTTTGCGGAGCTTCTGCGCGATGACCGTCCGGTGGCGCAGTGTCTGATGGCCGTGCTGCACGAGGCGGCAAGGCGCTACGTTGCCGACCCGACGGCCGCCGGATGCCTGGTGCTGGAGGGGATCCACTGTAACGACCGGCCTGCACGCGAGGCCGCGAGCGAGCTGCATACCGCCGCGGAGGATAATATTCGGGCCTATATCGCCCGGCGCTATCCGCAGGACGCCGTGCGGCTGACCGACTTTGTCAGTACCCTGATGGTCGGCCTTTCGGCAAAAGCGCGGGCGGGGGATAGTCCGGAGCGGCTTGAGGAAACCGTACGCCTGGCGGGTCTGGCGCTGGAACAGCTGCTGCCTCGCTGAGGCCAGACCCTGGTGAGAGAAATAAGGAACTAGATGGTCTGCCCGCCCGACACCTCGATACGCTGTGCGGTCACCCAGCGGTTATCGTCCCGCAGCAGGCTGGCGATCATCGGCCCGATATCGTCGGGGACGCCGACCCGTCCGAGTGCGGTCATCGCGGCAAATTGGGCGTTGACTTCGTCGTTGTCGCGCACCAGCCCGCCGCCGAAATCGGTTTCAATGGCGCCAGGCGCGACGGTATTGACGGTAATCCCGCGCCCACCCAGCTCGCGCGCCATGTACACGCTCAGCATTTCCACCGCCGCTTTTGCCGCGGCGTAGGCGGAAAATCCTGGATATGACACCCGGGTCAGCCCGGATGAAAAATTGACGATCCGCCCGCCGTCGGCCAGCAGCGGCAAAAGCGCCTGAACCAGGAAAAAGACGCCTTTGACGTGCACGTTGAACAGCCCGTCAAACTGCGCTTCGCTGGTATCGGTCACCGCGGCATACTCTCCGTGGCCGGCATTGTTAATCAGGCGATCGAAGGTGTCGCGTCCCCAGACCTCCGCAAGCTGCGCGCGCAGCGCGTCGGCAAAGGCCGGGAAGCTCGCCGTCTGCGCCATATCCAGCCGAAGCGCGACCGCCTTACGGCCGAGAGCGTGGATCTCCGCCACAACCGCGTTGGCCTGTTCCGCGTTCCCTCTGTAGGCGACGATAACGTCACCTCCCTGTTGCGCAATGGCGAGCGCGACGTTGCGGCCAAGTCCGCGGTTGGCGCCGGTGATGAGTGCGATTTTAGTCATGATATGTCCTCTCTGTTTGGTGGTGCCCCTACAATAGAATCTGCCCGCCGGGGCAACTTGCCCGATCCTTGCTATTTTTTGCTCATTTCTCTTTTTGGCGTTCACTCCACTGCGATTTACCGCATAATGGCGTTTAAAAACTTGCCTGAAAGGATGTTATGCGTACCGCTCTGTTCGATCTCTGCCGCCGTTATGCCGACGCTCATGCCGACCGTAGCGGGCTTGCCGTTACGCCGGTTCCGGGGCTGACGATTATCCGGGCCTTACGTCCCGCCGAACTACAGGCGGCCATTAACCGGCCCCTGATTGCGATGCTGCTGCAGGGGCGTAAACGCGTGACCAACGGCAGCAGGAGCTTTGAGTATGGGCCGGGCGAGGCCATGGTTATTGCCGCCGATGTCCCGACGACCAGCCAGATTACCCAGGCCAGCCTGCGCCATCCCTACTATTCCCTGGTGCTGGAACTGGACACCGCGATCCTGCGTGAGCTTCAGGACGCTGCGCCGACAGAGCAGGGGGAAACGCCCCGCGTCGGGATTGAGCCGATCGGTGCCGAGGTTACGGACGCCGCCTATCGGCTGGTCAGGCTGTTTGAACAGCGGGAGGCGATGAGCGTTCTGGGAGAAGGATTACGACGCGAACTGCATTACTGGCTGCTGCGCAGCGTACATGGAGCCGCCATTCGCGCCCTCGGCGCGGCGGATAGCTATTCCGGACGAATTAGCCGCGCGGTCGCGATTTTGCGTAAAGATTTTATGCGCCAGATAAGCGTTGAAGAGCTCGCCGACGCCGCGGGCATGAGCGTTTCCGCGTTCCATCAGCACTTTCGGGCGATCACCACGACGTCGCCTCTCCAGTTTCAGAAGCAGCTGCGGCTGATTCACGCCCGTCGCCTGATGCTGGCCGACGGCACGGGCATCGCCCAGGCGGCGTATGCGGTTGGCTACGCCAGCATTCCGCAGTTCACGCGTGAATATGCCCGTATGTTTGGCACGCCCCCGGGGCGTGATATGCGGGCAGCGAAGGAGGTTTGATTGCTCAACGCGACCGGGGGGCGGGCAGGCCCAGGCCTGTGATGCTTTTGGCTTTCGGCTGAAACGTACGATTTATCAGCGGTTGTGACTCCGTTTGCTCGCGGGGGCGGGCATTTTTCATGCGTTGAATTATCATTACCTCAGGCGTACCGGTATTAAAAAATCACTTTCCGCTCAGACCCTTTACTGGAATCTCTTAATGAAAAGACCTCCGGCATACCATCGCCCTCTGCTGCTGGCGTTTTTCCTGCTGGTTATGAGTCTGGGCACCGCGCTGTGCTATCTGCAGATGCAACACTCCCTGGATAAGGATATTCATTCCCGCCTGAAGCAGGCCATCAGCAGCCTCGACGTCACGCTCGGTCACGCCGAGCTGGCGGCCGAACGCGCCAGAGGATATCTGGGCGAAAGCTGCGGTGAGGAAGTCCTGACGGGCCTGCGCACCATTGTGGCCACCATTCCGGACGTCAGAACGGTGAGCATGGCAAAAGGGGATGAAATCTACTGCACCTCCGTTTTTGGCGGTAAGACATTTAGCCTCAATCAGGCCGCCTATCCGGACGGTTCGCTGATTCTGATGGGCGGCAATCAAATCACGCCTGCCAAATCGCTGATTGTCTACACCCTGCAGGACCGAAGCGGCAATAGCGCGCTTATCGGTATTGACGGCTACTATCTGTATAACGTCCTGCGGGTGCTGGACGGCGACTCGCACCTGTATTTGCAGGTGGGGGACCGCTACCTGGACCGCAACGGCCAGGTCAGCAGCGCGGCGCACATTGCCATCCCGGTGGCGCTCGACTCCGGGCAGTTCCGCTACAGCGTTATTGCCGACCGCGGCGGCCTCGCCGGTCTCTCCACGTTTATCCACTATGAGCAGAACCTGTTTATTGCCATTCTCGTGGTATCGATGCTGCTGACCTGGCTATTCAGAAGCTATCTGGGCTACCGCGGCACGCTAGAGTTTATGCTCCGCAAGGCGATACAGCATAAACAGCTGAAGCCCTACATCCAGCCGATTGTGGCGGGGGAGCAGGGGCGGATTGTCGGCGGGGAGGTGCTTGTGCGCTGGGAGCACCCAAAGCTTGGCTTTATTCCCCCGGACAAATTCATCTCGGTGGCCGAGCAAACCGGCCTGATTAAAGGCGTGACGGCCATCTGCTTCAACGAGGTGATCCGCCAGCTGCGTGAACATCAGGCGCTGCTGCCGGAAGGGCTGTATATCTGCTTTAACGCCTGCGCCGTCAACTTCCAGGATGATGACATCGTGGCGCTATGTACGCGCTTTCAGTCGCAGCTCAAGGGCGCGGACGTGCGGGTGGTGCTCGAAATTACAGAACGTGAATCGATTGAAAACACGCTGCAAACCGACGCGGTGACCGGCAAGCTCCGCCAGCTCGGGGTGCAGTTTTCCCTCGATGATTTTGGTACCGGCTACGCGAACTACAGCTACCTGCAGCAGTTTCAGCCGGAGTTCATTAAGGTGGACAAGGTCTTCACGTCCAACGTCGGGACGAACGAGGCCTCGGCGCTGGTGGTTAAAAACATGGTGAGCCTGGCGCGGAGGTTTAATTGCCGCATCATTGCGGAAGGAGTCGAGGATAATAATCAGCTGCAGGTTCTGCGGACGCTGGGGATAGAGATATTTCAGGGGTACTACTTTTCCCGACCCGTGCCGGTAAACGACTATATCCGCGCATTAGGCGCTGCAGCGAAAGCCGGGGCCTAAGATAAGCAGCACATGAATTTTATGCCGCCCGCGATCTCAACGATGAGTTTTGCTCAAAATTTAACCGACTGAGAAAGGTCTGATACCCGCCGGGGCCGGCTGCCCCCTCAACCGTAGACGTATCCTGTCCTTGCGAGCAGCGCCGTTCGTTAATGTGATGCGCATAATAATATCATTGCTTGCTTTCCTGCGAATATAGAAATGCGTGTTTACTCACAGAAAGGAAATCAGAATTAATTATTCTGAAGATAGCTAATACAAAATACGTACGGCACATTTAATTGCTTCTCAGGAGGTTAATTACTCTATATTTGTGGACCACCGACATGTCTTAAGGCTCTGGAATAACGGGTTGATATTTCAATGCGCACGTTGCAGCGGAATATTACCGGGTCAATAAAGCAGAAAGAGATGTTTATTTCTTTCCGCGGGATGATAGTAGGGTGACTGACATGTCTGATTATAATGAAAAAAGTGTGATTTCAGCACTTCTCGCAGGCCATTGTTCCGATCCATTCTCCGTGCTCGGCATGCACGCCACCGATGCCGGGCTGGAAGTACGCGCGTTGTTACCCGATGCCACCGACGTGTGGGTCATTGAACCGAAAACCGGACGCAAAGTCGGCAGGCTCGAATGCCTCGACTCGCGCGGTTTCTTTAGCGGCGTTCTGCCGCGTCGAAAAAATGCTTTTCGCTATCAGCTGGCCGTCACCTGGCATGGTCAGCTCAATCTGATTGATGACCCTTACCGCTTTGGCCCGCTGCTGCAGGACCTGGACGTCTGGCTGCTCTCCGAAGGTACCCACCTGCGGCCGTACGAAACCCTCGGCGCCCACGCCGATACGATGGACGGCATCACCGGCACGCGCTTCTCGGTGTGGGCGCCGAACGCCCGCCGGGTTTCCGTGGTCGGCCAGTTCAACTACTGGGACGGCCGCCGCCACCCGATGCGCCTGCGCAAAGAGTCGGGGATTTGGGAGCTGTTTGTCCCCGGCGCGCAGAACGGCCAGCTGTATAAGTTTGAGATGATCGACGCGCACGGCCACCTGCGGGTGAAGTCCGACCCTTACGCCTTTGAAGCGCAGATGCGCCCGGACACCGCCTCGCTGATCTGCGGCCTGCCGGAAAAAATTAACCAGCCGCCGGCGCGCAAGCAGGCGAACCAGTTCGATGCGCCGATTTCGATTTATGAGGTTCACCTGGGCTCCTGGCGTCGCCACACCGATAACAACTTCTGGCTGAGCTATCGCGAGCTGGCGGACCAGCTGGTGCCCTATGCCAAATGGATGGGCTTTACCCATCTGGAGCTGCTGCCGGTGAACGAGCATCCGTTTGACGGCAGCTGGGGCTACCAGCCCACCGGGCTGTACGCGCCGACCCGACGCTTTGGCACCCGCGAAGACTTCCGCTACTTCATTCACGCCGCGCACGCCGCGGGCCTCAACGTGATCCTCGACTGGGTGCCGGGGCATTTTCCCTCCGATGATTTTGCCCTCGCGGCGTTTGACGGGACCTCGCTGTACGAACACAGCGACCCGCGCGAAGGCTATCACCAGGACTGGAATACCCTGATCTACAACTACGGCCGCCGGGAGGTCAGCAACTTCCTCGTGGGCAACGCGCTGTACTGGATTGAGCGCTTCGGCATTGACGCCCTGCGCGTCGATGCGGTGGCGTCGATGATCTACCGCGACTACAGCCGTAAAGAGGGCGAGTGGGTGCCGAATGAGTACGGCGGGCGGGAAAACCTGGAAGCGATTGAGTTCCTGCGTAACACCAACCGCGTGCTCGGCGAGCAGACTCCCGGCGCGGTCACCATGGCGGAAGAGTCCACCGACTTTGCCGGCGTGTCGCGTCCCGCCTCGACGGGCGGGCTCGGCTTCTGGTTCAAATGGAACCTCGGCTGGATGCACGACACCCTCGACTATATGAAGCTCGATCCGGTTCACCGCCGTCATCACCATGACAAGATGACCTTCGGCATGCTCTACAACTACACCGAGAACTTCGTTCTGCCGCTGTCCCACGACGAAGTGGTCCACGGCAAAAAGTCGATCCTCGACCGCATGCCCGGCGATGCGTGGCAGAAGTTTGCCAACCTGCGCGCCTACTACGGCTGGCTGTTTGCCTTCCCCGGTAAAAAGCTGCTGTTCATGGGCAACGAGTTTGCCCAGGGGCGGGAGTGGAACCACGACGCCAGCCTCGACTGGCATCTGCTGGAAGGCGGCGATAACTGGCACCACGGCGTCCAGCGTCTGGTTCGCGACCTGAACCATACCTATCGTCGTCACAGGGCGCTGCACGAGCTTGATTTTGACCGCTACGGCTTCGAATGGCTGGTGGTGGACGACCACGAGCGCTCGGTGTTTGTCTTCGTCCGTCGCGATAAGGCGGGGAATGAGATCATCGTTGCCAGCAACTTCACGCCGGTGCCGCGCCACGGCTATCGCTTCGGGATTAACCAGCCTGGGCGCTGGCGGGAGGAGCTGAATACCGACTCGATGCACTACCACGGCAGCAATACCGGCAACGGCGGGGTAGTGGCAAGCGAGGCGATCGCCAGCCACGGCCGCGAGCACTCGCTGTCGATTACCCTGCCGCCGCTGGCAACCGTCTGGCTGGTACGGGAATCTGCCGGCGAATAAAACAGAGCACTGATTTACCGCAATCCAGTTATTACCCGAGGAGACCACTTCTGCATTTATTTACAGAAGAGGAATGCTTTTTCTTCATTATTTTCTTTGATGGCTTTTATTTAATAGCAGGACTTAATTATGAGTAAAATTGAATATACTGACAACTTAATGCTGTCGCGCCAGCTGCCGCTTAAATCCGTGGCCCTGATCCTCGCCGGCGGACGCGGTACCCGCTTAAAAGACCTGACCACTATCCGCGCCAAGCCTGCGGTGCATTTCGGCGGTAAATTCAGAATTATTGATTTTGCCTTATCGAATTGTATTAACTCAGGCATAAGACGTATTGGCGTCATTACCCAATATCAGTCGCACTCCCTGGTTCAGCATATTCAACGCGGCTGGGCATTCTTTAATGAAGAAATGAACGAGTTCGTGGATTTATTACCGGCGCAGCAGCGGGTGCATGGCGAGAACTGGTATCGCGGTACGGCGGATGCCGTGACGCAGAACCTGGATATTATCCGCCGCTATGACGCTGAATATGTCGTGATCCTGGCCGGTGACCATATCTATAAGCAGGATTACTCGCGAATGCTGCTCGATCACGTTGAAAAAGGCGCGCGCTGCACCGTCGCCTGCCTGCCGGTGCCGGTAGAAGAGGCGACGGCGTTTGGCGTCATGGCGGTTGATGAGAATGACAGGATCGTTGAGTTTGTTGAAAAACCGGCTCATCCGCCGACCATGCCGGGGGATAAAACCCGCTCGCTTGCCAGCATGGGTATTTATGTATTTGACGCGGAATATCTCTACCAGCTGCTGGCAGAAGACGATCGGGATGAGCACTCCACCCATGATTTTGGCAAAGATATTATCCCCAGAATAACGGCGGCAGGCGAAGCCTATGCGCATCCGTTCCCGCGCTCCTGCGTGCAGTCCGATAATAATGCCGAACCCTACTGGCGGGATGTCGGAACCCTCGAGGCGTACTGGAAAGCCAACCTGGATTTAGCCTCCGTAGTGCCTGAGCTGGATGTTTATGACCGTAACTGGCCGATCCGGACTTACGTCGAGTCGCTGCCCAGCGCCAAATTTGTTCAGGACCGTACAGGCAGCCACGGCATGACGATGAATTCCCTGGTCTCCGGCGGCTGTATTATTTCTGGCTCGGTGGTGGTGCAGTCGGTTCTATTTTCCAAAGTGCGGATTAACTCGTTCTGCAATATAGATTCGTCGGTTGTGCTACCGGGCGTGTGGATTGGCCGCTCTTGCCGGATACGACGCTGCGTGATCGACCGGGGATGCGTGATCCCGGAGGGAATGGTGATTGGCGAAAATGCCGTTGAGGACGCGCGGCGCTTTTATCGCTCGGAAGAAGGCATCGTTCTGGTCACCAAGGAAATGCTGGACAGACTTGATCTATGAGCCCGTTTGCGAAAAAACGCGGCTGGCACGCGGGTCGTCTCTGTGGATGAACAATAAGGAGCATACATGCAAGTTTTACATGTTGAAGCAGAGATGTTCCCACTGTTAAAAACGGGCGGCCAGGCCGATTCCGTCGCCGACTGTTCGCTCGAACAGTGCATTATTTAAATATTACGGATAAGAAAAATGGAACCACGCATAAGTTACAATTCACCCAGGCTGAATGAAGAAGCGCTGCAGCATGCTATCGCTTATAAGCTCATGTTTATTCTTGGTAAAGACCCTTCACTTGCCAACAAGCATGAATGGCTCAACGCCACGCTGTTCGCCGTGCGCGATCGGCTGGTAGAGCGCTGGCTGCGGGCGCACCGGGCGCGGATCTCGCAGCAGGCACGGCAGGTTTACTATCTGTCGATGGAGTTTTTGATTGGCCGTACTCTCTCTAACGCCTTACTGTCGCTGGGCATCTATGAGGATGTGAAAACGGCGCTGGCAGGCATGGGGCTGGATCTGGAAGAGCTGATTGACGAGGAGAACGATCCTGGGCTGGGCAACGGCGGCCTCGGTCGTCTGGCGGCCTGTTTTCTCGACTCTCTCGCCACGCTGGGGTTGCCGGGACGCGGCTACGGCATCCGCTATGACTACGGCATGTTTAAGCAAAACATCATCGACGGCCGGCAGATGGAATCGCCGGACTACTGGCTGGAGTACGGTAACCCGTGGGAGTTTGAGCGCCATAAAACCCGCTACACCATCCGCTTTGGCGGACGCATTCAGCATGAGGGCAAAAGCTCGCGCTGGCTGGAAACCGAAGAGATCATCGCGGTGGCCTACGATCAGATTATCCCGGGCTTCGATACCGATGCCACCAACACCCTGCGGCTGTGGAGCGCCCAGGCCAGCAGCGAAATAAACCTCGGTAAATTTAATCAGGGTGACTATTTCGCCGCCGTGGAGGATAAAAACCACTCCGAGAACGTGTCCCGCGTGCTCTATCCGGACGACTCGACCTATTCCGGGCGCGAGCTGCGCCTGCGGCAGGAGTATTTCCTCGTCTCGGCGACGGTGCAGGACATCCTCGCCCGCCATTACCAGCTGTATCAAACCTATGACAACCTGGCGGATAAAATCGCTATCCACCTCAACGACACCCATCCGGTGCTGTCGATCCCGGAGCTGATGCGCCTGCTGATTGACGAACATGGCTTCAGCTGGGATGAAGCCTTTGAGGTGACCTGCCAGGTCTTCTCCTACACCAACCATACCCTGATGAGCGAAGCGCTGGAGACCTGGCCGGTCGATATGCTGGGGAAAATCCTGCCGCGCCATCTGCAGATCGTCTTCGAGATTAATGACTATTTTCTGAAAACCATGCAGGAGCACTATCCCGATGATATTGCCCTGCTGAGCCGGACCTCGATTATCGATGAATCCAACGGCCGCCGCGTGCGGATGGCCTGGCTGGCGGTGGTGGTCAGCCACAAGGTTAACGGGGTGTCGGAACTGCACTCCCGGCTGATGGTGGAGTCGCTGTTTGCCGATTTCGCCAGAATCTTTCCGCGCCGCTTCACCAACGTGACCAACGGCGTCACCCCACGCCGCTGGCTGGCCGCCGCCAATCCGGCGCTTTCCGGGGTACTGGACCGCTATATCGGCCAGACCTGGCGTACGGATTTAAGCCAGCTGAGCGAACTGGGCGAGTATCAGGATTATCCGCTGGTTAACCAGGCCGTCAGCGAAGCCAAACTGGCGAATAAGCAGCGGCTGGCCGATTATATCGCCCGTCAGCTGGGCGTGGTGGTCAACCCGAAGGCGCTGTTTGATGTGCAAATTAAGCGTATTCATGAATACAAGCGCCAGCTGATGAACGTCCTGCACGTGATCACCCGCTATAACCGCATCAAGGCGGACCCGCAGGCCGAATGGGTGCCGCGAGTGGTGATTTTCGCCGGCAAAGCCGCGTCCGCTTACCACACGGCAAAACAGATCATCCATCTGATTAACGACGTGGCCAAAGTCATCAACGGCGATCCGCAGATTGGCGACAGGCTAAAAGTGGTGTTTATTCCCAACTACAGCGTCAGTCTGGCGCAGATGATCATTCCGGCCGCGGACCTTTCTGAACAGATTTCGCTGGCAGGGACCGAAGCCTCCGGGACCAGCAATATGAAATTCGCCCTGAACGGTGCGCTGACTATTGGCACCCTGGACGGCGCCAACGTTGAGATGCTGGAGCACGTGGGCGAGGAGAACATCTTTATCTTTGGTAATACCGCTGCAGAGGTCGAGGCGCTGCGCAGCAACGGCTATCAGCCGCGCGATTACTACGAGCAGGATGAAGAGTTGCGCCAGGCGCTGACCCAGATGGGGACCGGGGCGTTCAGCCCACAGGAGCCGGGCCGCTATCGTGGTCTGCTGGATTCGCTGATTAACTTTGGCGACCACTATCAGGTTCTGGCCGATTACCGCAGCTATATTGACTGTCAGGACAAGGTGGATGCGCTCTACCGAACCCCGGAAGAGTGGACCGCAAAAGCGATGCTCAACATTACCAACATGGGCTACTTCTCTTCGGATCGCACCGTGCGCGAGTACGCGCAAAAGATCTGGTATATCGACAAAACCCAACTCTAAGCCCGCATTCACAATCCTGGAAGCGCCGGGGCCCGGCGCGACGGGAAATACATTGATGGGACTGACGGAGATCGCAGGAGGGAAACGCAGGGGCTTATTTTTTCATAAGCCCCTGTTTATTTAATATATCTCGGGAACAATCATATTATCCGGAACCGGGTTACGGTGGTATTCCGGGTTGCGCTTACGCTGTGGCAGGGTGATAACGCTGCCATCGCCTTCCGTGTAAGGAATTTGCTGCAGAAGATGGCTGATGCAGTTCAGTCGCGCCTTTTTCTTGTCAACGCCCTGGACCACCCACCAGGGCGCCTCTGGAATGTTAGTGCGTTCTAACATCACCTCTTTCGCCTCGGTATAGTCCTCCCAGCGGCAGCGGCTCTCTAAATCCATAGGGCTAAGCTTCCACTGCTTGAGCGGATCGTGAATGCGGCTGAGGAAACGCAGCTCCTGTTCGTCATCGGTGATTGAAAACCAATATTTGACGATCTGAATGCCGCTGCGGGTCAGCATTTTTTCGAACTCCGGTACGCTACGGAAGAACTCTTCGTACTCTTCATCGCTGCAAAAGCCCATCACCCGCTCCACTCCGGCGCGGTTGTACCAGCTGCGATCGAACAGCACCATCTCACCGGCCGCCGGCAGATGGGCGATATAGCGCTGGAAATACCACTGCGTGCGTTCGCGATCGTTCGGTGCCGGTAATGCCGCCACCCGGCAGTTGCGCGGGTTGAGGCGCTGAGCTATCCGCTTGATCACGCCGCCTTTGCCGGCGGCGTCGCGCCCTTCGAAGACAATCACCAGCCGGTGGCCGGTACGGATGACCCAGTCCTGCAGTTTTACCAGCTCGCCCTGCAGACGCAGCAATTCGCGGAAGTATTGCTTGCGCCAGGCCTTTTTCCGATCGCTGTCCACTTCGGCGTCGTTAAAACGCAAATCGTCCAGCTCCATCTCCAGCTCTTCATCATAGCTGTCGTAGAACTCCTGCAGCAGGCGCTGGTTGAAGGTTTCGTCGCGGTCAAATTCATGTATAGACATAATCATTTCCCGTCTTAGTCTTTTTAGAAATGGGTGAAGACCCAGTAAAGCGTGGCCGACAGCAGTATTGAGACAGGTAAGGTGAGCACCCAGGCCATCAGCAGGTTGCGTAGCGTGGACATCTGCAGGCCGGAGCGGTTGGCTGCCATGGTGCCGGCGATGCCGGAGGAGAGCACGTGGGTGGTTGACACCGGCAGGCCAAAGGCGTCCGCCGCGCCGATGGTGGTCATCGCGACCAGCTCGGCGCTGGCGCCCTGGGCATAGGTCAGGTGGGATTTACCGATCTTCTCCCCAACGGTCACGACGATCCGCCGCCAGCCCACCATGGTGCCGAGGCCAAGGGCAATGGCCACCACCACTTTTACCCAGAACGGGATAAAGCGGGTGGCGCTGTCCAGCTCGTTTTTAAGCGCGTCGAGGTTGTGCTGCGAATTAGTGGAAATCTGCAGCTGCTCTTCAGATTTAAGATGTTTGATGGTCTCCGACGCCAGATACATATCGTTACGGGTGTTGGAGACCGACTGCACGGGGATTTTATCGACCGAGCCGTACTGGCGAATCTGATCGCCGATAGCGCCGGTCAGCTGAGCCAGTGCCGGAACGACGTCCGGGGTGAGCTCTCTGGTACGTACGTAACCGGTCAGCACCTCGCGGGGAGGTATCTGGCCGACAGCCGGAAATTGCTGCAGCAGATCGTTTTTGGTGACTTCTGCCAGCGCGGCCACCCGCGGAATTTGCTCCGGAGGCATCGCGCGGTTCAGAGCATAGGCAATCGGCATGGTGCCTACCAGGATCAGCATGATGAGCCCCATGCCTTTCTGCCCGTCGTTGGACCCGTGAGCGAAGGAAACGCCGGTGCAGGTGAGGATCAGCAGGCCGCGGATCCACAGGGGAGGCGGCATATTCCCCTTCGGGGCGGTGTACAGCTGACGGTTCTTAACGAACGCTTTTAGCACCAGCAGCAGCAGGGCGGCGAACACAAAGCCGATGACGGGGGATAGCAACAGCGCGTAGCCCACCTTTATGGCCTGCGCCCAGTCAACGCCGCTGGTGCCGGTACGGCCGTGGATCAGCGCATTCGCCACGCCGACGCCAATAATCGAGCCGATCAGCGTGTGCGATGAGGAGGCGGGTAGCCCGAGCCACCAGGTGCCGAGGTTCCAGATGATGGCGGAGAACAGCAGGGCATAGACCATCGCGAAGCCGTTGCCGGTACCGGCCTGCAGGATCAGCTCAACCGGCAGCAGCGAGATGATGCCGAAGGCCACCACGCCGCTGGAGAGCAGCACGCCGAGAAAGTTAAAGAACCCGGACCAGACCACAGCCACCATGGGCGACAGCGAGTGGGTATAGATGACGGTCGCCACTGCGTTAGCGGTGTCGTGAAAACCGTTAACAAATTCAAAGCCTAAGGCAATCAGAAGCGCTAATCCCAGCAGCAGGAAAGGAATATAGCTTGTATATACTGCGCCCGCATCATGGACATCATTAAATAAATTCACCCCGGCGAATGCTATGCCTGCAACTAACAATGAAACAAAAAAAAGAACAGCTAACTTGCTGTTCTTTTGGTGTATTTTAGGAAGGCCGCCGGCGGCATCCATTTTGGATTGAACTGCGCTGTTATCACTCATAAGTTACCTTTTTAAAATCGCATCCACATATGCTTTTAAAGCAGCCTGCAGGCGAGATTATTATTAAGTAACATTGCTGTTTTATTTCAGACGGATTAATTGCGCATAAAAAGCATGTTGGCCCGTCAGCGGCTGATTAAATGACTTGAACAGGCGGATGGAATTAAAATTTAGCACTGCATTATGGTTGGCCGTCGGGCTAATAATCTTATGGCTAAACCAAATTCAGTCATACGCATTGTGTTAGTCCCGCCAGGCAGCGGTCATGTTCAGGGTTCCAGCCGCCTCGAGGAGCAGCGGCACAGTAAACTGCGCGAGGGCTACCAGGCCGCCCTACGTTCCAGCAGGCGATACTCTCCCTCGTCGCTTGTTCCTGCGCTAACCATCACAAAGTCGCAGGCTTTATAGAAGGCCAGCGCGGGGGCATTGCGCGTCAGGCACTTCAGCTGATAGCCATGCTGCTCCCACCCGGGCAAGGCCTGTAGCAGCATTTTACCGACGCCGCATCCCTGATATGCCGAAGCGACGTGTAAATGATGAATAAAATGCCCCGGCATCCAGACCGAGATAAAACCAGCCGCTTCGCCCTGGGCATCCTGCGCCAGCCAGAGGGTTTCTCCCTCGGTCTGCTTGTCCAGATCGCTCAGGCGAAAATCGCTCACGTCGAGCCAGGTGAAGGTCCGACAGCGCGATACCAGAAACAGGCGCTGTAAAGCCGGCCAGTCCTGTCGGGTGGCCTGACGAACGGCAATAATCATGCTCTCTCTCCCTGGGTCTGCGGATTCGCCAGTATATCGGATCCCGCTTTCTCTGTGCACATGCCTGAAACATGGCCCCGCACATCTGAGGTGCAGTGAACGCCCGCGCCCCGTTATCCTCTTGCTATAGTCTTATTTAACCTGCTGATAAATAACAACTATAAATCCTGGCATGCTTAATGCTTAGCAGTGTAAGTATTAGCGCAGAGAGGAGAAATGCAGTGGCGCAGATCGTACCAACAGAGAGCAGACCAGGGAGCGCCATGGGCGCGGAGACTTTTCGCAAGGTGCAATTAATGGAACACAGGAGCTGCCGATGACCGTTCTCAGAGAACCTTTAGTTGTTGCAAAATGGGGTAAATGGACCCAGCTTACGCTCGGCCTGATCTGTATGGCCTCGATTTCCAGCCCGCAGTATGTCTGGACGCTGTTGACCAGACCGTTGACCGAGAAGCTGGGGGTTGGATTAGCGGAATTACAGGTGACTTTCTCGCTGTTAATTATCCTGCAGACTTTCTTTTCCCCGTTCCAGGGACGGCTGGTTGAGAAATTCGGCCCGCGGATGCTGATCTCCCTCGGCACGCTGATGGCGGGGCTCAGCTGGGTGCTGTCTGCTCAGGTCAATGGCCTGGCAGCGCTGTATCTGGTCTACGGCTGTCTGGGAGGCCTCGGTACCGGGATCGTCTACATCGGCGTGGTCGGGTTGATGGTGAAGTGGTTTCCGCAGCACCGAGGCTTTGCCGCCGGCGCCGTCGCCGCGGGGTATGGGATGGGAGCGATTATGACCACCTTTCCTATTTCTCTCTCGCTGGTCAGCAACGGGCTCGAACAGACCATGACCATCTTCGGCATTATTTTTGCCGCCGTTGGTCTGCTGGCCAGCCAGGGGCTGAGGCTTCCACCCGATCGGGGAGCGCTGCCGGTTAGCCAGCGCGTGGCGCAGAGCACCCGACAGTTCACCTCCCGTGAAATGCTGCGCCAGCCGCTGTTCTGGCTGATGTTCGCGATGATGGCAATGATGTCCACCTCCGGGCTGATGGTGACCTCGCAGATGGCGGTCTTTGCCGAAGATTTCGGCATCAGCAAAGCGGTGGTGTTCGGGATGGCGGCGTTACCGCTGGCGCTGACTATCGATCGTTTCACCAACGGCCTGACGCGGCCGCTGTTCGGTTTTATCTCCGATCGCTATGGTCGGGAGCAGACGATGTTCATCGCCTTCGCTCTGGAAGGCGTAGCGATGATGCTATGGCTGGCGTGCCGCGACGATCCGCTGCTGTTTGTACTGCTCTCCGGGGTGGTGTTCTTCGGCTGGGGTGAAATTTTCTCGCTCTTCCCCTCGACGCTGACCGACACCTTCGGCAGCGAATATGCGGCCGCAAACTATGGCTGGCTGTATATCTCGCAGGGGATTGGATCGATATTCGGCGGCCCGCTGGCGGCGCTGCTGTACCAGCATACTCACGGCTGGCACGTGGTCTTCAGCTGTGCGATCGCGCTTGATTTTGTCACCGCCGCGCTGGCTATTGGCCTGTTGAAACCGTGGCGAGCGCGGTTTATCAGGCAGCACGGCGCAAATTCCGCGATGCGCTAACGCGTCCCCCGACGACCCGCTATCGCCGTCGTCGGGGGATGTTTGCTAAATGCTTATGCCAGCGCCAGTTCCTGCTCTTCGGCCGCCTGCTGACGCTTGCGCTCCAGCTCCAGCGCGCCGCGATGCGACAGATAGCAGAACAGGATGCAGCAAATAACCCCGCCCATGAGCAGATAGAAGCCGCCGTGCCAGCCCAGATTGTCGACCATGACCCCGAACAGGCTGGTGCCCAGCGAGGCGCCGAAGATATAGCTCATAAAGCCGCGCAGGCCGACGGCGGAGCCGACCGCGAAGCTCGGAACGATCTCCATGGTCTGTACCGAGGCCAAAAATTGCGGCACGTAAATCAGGCAGCCGACGATGGCGGCAAACACCGTGACCATAAACAGCGAGTCGCTTTTCCAGTAACCCAGCAGGCAGAAGAAGATAAGCGCCATGCAAATCATCGCCAGCGGCATTCGGCGGCCCTTAAATACCTTATCAGATAGCCAGCCGGCGAGCAGGGTGGACGGAATCGCCGCCCATTCGAAAAACAGAAATGCGACGCTCATCTCCTGTTTGGTGAAGTGTTTCACCGACAGCAGGTAGATGGGCAGCCAGCTGATCATGCCGAAGCGCACCATATAGACAAAGACGTCGACCATCGACACGTACCAGGCGTTTTTATTCTTCAGCACGTAGGTACAAAAAATCTGCCATGCGCTCATGTTTTCCGGTGCCTTTTCGACCTTACCGGTATTCAGCAGCACTTTCTCTTCTGGCAACATTTCGTCCAGCGCCGGCAACCCTTCGCTGCGCGGCGAGCCTTTACCGAGCACCAGCACCACCAGCGCAAACAGTACCGCCACCGCCGCAGGTACGATATAGCTGGCGGTTTGCCAGTGCTCTGAACCGAGCAGCGCAAACGCGGTGCCGACGATAGGGGCGACAATTCCGCCGCCGACGTTATGCGAGATATTCCAGAACGCACCGACGCGGCCGCGTTCGCGGCGTGGGAACCAGTTGGCGATGGTAATGAACGAGGGCCCAACGCCCATCCCCTGAAACAGCCCGTTGATCACCACCAGCACGACAAAAATCCAGAACGCGCTGCTAAAACCCAGACCAACGTTAACAATGGCGCACATGACAAGGCCAAAGGCCATAAAGACCTTTGGGCTGGCCTTGTCTGCCAGGCTGCTCATCACGCCTTTACTGATACCGTAGGCGATCAGCATACAGCTGCTGAGCATCCCTATCTGGGTGGCGCTGAGATCGAGCTGCTCTTTCAGGTACGGCGTCGACAGCGTGAAGTTGTTGCGCACAATGTAGTAGGCGAGGTAGCCAAGAAACACGCTGAGTAATGCCTGGATACGATAGCGTTGGTAAGTTGGCCTTATTTGTTGCGCAGGAACCGGCGCCGCGGCGACCTTTTGTTTTAATAATGAAAACATGTTTAAGTACCTATATTAGGTTATCGGTAATGAATCATGACGATCAAAATTGGTGGTGTGGAATGCGAAATGGATTGTGGTTAAAATAGATCAACAAAACAATCAGACCTATTTGAGTCAGATTTGACTCAAATACAAAAACAGGATGGCGGTTTTTGACTCAAAATGTATTTTTGCCTTCGCCTTATCATTCAGGGATAATTGTTGTGGGCTTGACGCTCCGCCATATCCTTGCGGGGAAATAACCGGGCGCTCGTTAGTTTGATCGTCTTAACAGTATGATTTTAATGAGGGTGGTAGGCTAGCGTCTCTTTTCGGAGATTAAACAGAATATTGCTTTTCTCCGCGATTAATCGCGGCGCTATCTATAAATGAACTTTTTTGTCACAAACCGGCGCGCGGTTTTATTTATTATTTTCCCCGTTTTATGAAAATGATCACAAAACGATGGCAGCCAAAAGGACGCAATATGGGTAACCGTTCAAATAAACAGCAGCGAGGTATGGTTGTCGTTGGTTTATTTCTCAGCCTGCTGACGGTATTTCCCGTACAGGCCAAAAAGAGTGAGCTGGTGATTGCCACAACCTTTTCGCCCGACGCCACCGCCTATATCATCAGCCGCTGGCAAACCCAGCCGCAGTCGGTGATTATTCGCACCCTTAACCGTACCAGCGCCTCCCTGGAACAGCTGCTGGATAGCGCCGGAGGGGAGAATATCGATCTGGTGCTGACCTCTTCGCCGATGCTGCTGCAGCATCTGCAGGAACATCAGCGTCTGGCGGCCTACCTGGATGCGCCGGCGCAGTCCCAGCAGCTGGTACCGGAATCAATCCGCAGCACCGCCGTTGCGGTGGCCATCTCCGGCTTTGGGCTGTTAATTAACCAGCGCAACCTCAGCGAACGCCACCTGCCGCTGCCCGCCAGCTGGGAGGATCTGATGCAGGCGCGCTATCAGGGAACCCTGTTGATGAGCAGTCCTTCCCGTTCCGATACCAACCATCTGATGGTAGAGTCGCTTTTGCAGCAGGAGGGGTGGCAGCGGGGATGGGAAACCATACTGAGCGTGGCAGGGAACCTGATAACCATTTCCAGCCGCAGCTTTGGCGTGGCGGATAAAATTAAAAGCGGTTTGGGCTCGGTCGGTCCGGTCATTGATAACTACGCGAACCTGCTGCTTGACGACCCAAACCTGACGTTTCGCTACTTTCCCCACTCGGCCGCCTCGCCAACCTATGTGGCGCTGATCCGCCATAACCCATACCCGGCGGAGGCCCGGCGCTTTATTCAGTTTCTGCTGAGCCCGGAGGGGCAGCAGGCGCTGTCGGATACCAATACCGGGAAGTATTCTATTATCCCGGACCCTGGCAACGGCGCGCGTGCGCGGCAGCAGCATCAGCTACTGAGCGAGCCCTCCCTCAATTATCAGCTGATCCTGCAGCGCCAGAGCCTGGTGCAAACGCTGTTCGACACCGCCATCAGCTTCCGCTTGTCCCAGCTGAAAGATGCCTGGCGCGCGCTGCATAATGCCGAAGCCCGGCTTAAGCGACCGCTGCCGGAGATCCGCGCCCTGCTGACCGCCATGCCGGTAAGCGCCCGGCAAAGCAGCGATCGGCGCTACCTCGAGCAGCTGGATAATAAAGATCAGGCCGAGCAGCTGATGATGGAGTGGCAGCTTTTTTTTCAGGAGCAGCAGCGGCAGGCGATTGAGCAGCTGGAGAATCTGAAATGAGGCTCCCCGATTTTATTAAAAGCCTGACCATCAGCGCCAGCCTGCGCGGCGCCTTCCTCGCCGGGGCGCTGCTGACGCTAATCGTAAGCGGCGTTAGCCTCTACTCCTGGCACGAGCAAAGTTCGCAAATCCGCTATGCCCTGAATGACTATTTCCCGCGGATCCAAACCTCATTTCTGATTGAAAACAACCTGAACACCGTCGTCGATCAGCTTAACGAATTTCTGCTGGCGGCCAATACCACCTCGCGGCTGCAGCTGCGCAACCAGATCCTGCAGCACCTCGACCAAATTGCCGCGCTCAGCCAGCGTCTCGACGCGCCGGAGCGCCAGCAAATTGAACTGACGCTGCGGGACAGCCGCCAGCTCCTCGCGAGGCTTGACCGTTCGCTGTACAACATGTTCATCGCCCGTGAGAAGGTCAATGAGACCACCGCGCGGATTAACTGGCTGCATGAAGATTTCACCACCGAGATGAACTCTTTGGTGCAGGATTTCAGCTGGCAGCAGGGCGCGCTGCTCGATCAGATGGAGGCAAAACCGGGGAATGCCATCCCCCGACTACAGGCCAATCTTCGTGCGGTGCAGGGGGAGCAGCAGCAGGTCTATACCCTGGCGCGTATTGAAAATCAGATTATCAGCGACCTGCGCGACCGATTGATCGAGGTGCAGTCCAGCACAGAGGGCAATGGCAATATTGAAGGGCATATTCGCTATCTGGCCTATCTGAAAAAAACCGCTGGCGACAATATGCATCTGCTGGAAAGCTATCCCAGTACGATAACCCTGCGCCAGACGATTGATGAGCTACTCGATATCGGTATTGCCGAAAATAAAATGCCGGCGGCGATCCGCGAATATATTCAGGCACAGAACTCGCTATCGCAGGTGACGCAAGACAAAGAAACGACGCTGGCCCGCTTTCGAGCCCAGCTGGAGTCCCAGCTCAGCGACAGCCACAGCAAAATGCGCGCCTTTAATCAGCGCCTCGAACATACCATGTGGTTCAGCGGTAGCCTGATTCTGATTGCCACGCTGCTGGCATTGATCCTTGCCTATTTGCTCAACCACTATTTTATCCGCTCGCGGCTGGTTAAACGCTTTAACCAGCTTAACCAGACGGTGGTCCGTATCGGGTTAGGCGACGTTAACGCCGACATTCCGGTTTACGGCGAGGATGAACTGGGGCGCATTGGTAAACTCCTGCGCCATACCCTCGGCCAGTTAAATCAGCAGCGTCAGCTGTTGGAGCGGGAAATTACTGAGCGAAAAAGGGTGGAAACGCATCTGCGCACCACCCAGGATGAACTGGTTCAGACCGCCAAGCTGGCGGTGGTTGGGCAGACCATGACCACTCTGGCGCACGAAATAAACCAGCCGCTCAACGCGCTGTCGATGTATCTCTACAGCGCACGTAGCGCCATCAGAAACGGACAAGCGGATAACGCCGGTCAGACGCTGAGCAAAGCCGAGGGACTGATTGGCCGCATTGACGCCATTATCCGCAATCTGCGGCAGTTTACGCGGCGGCCGGAGGTTGATGCTCCCGCCAGCCCCGTCGATCTGCGCCATGCTTTTATCGCCGCCTGGGAGCTGTTGTCCCTGCGTCATAAGCCGCTGCGCGGCTCGTTGCACCTGCCCCCTGGCGCAGCGCAGGTGCTGGGAGATGAGGTGCGGATCCTGCAGGTGCTGGTCAACCTGCTGACAAACGCGCTGGATGCGGCACAGGGTGCACCCAGCATTACAGTTGCATGGGGGCAGTCAGCCGAAGGCTGGACGGTAACCATCACGGATAACGGCTGCGGCTGGCCGCTGGAGCTGGCCGACTCACTGCTGAAACCGTTTGTCACCAGCAAGCAGCTGGGGCTGGGGATCGGCTTGTCAATCAGCGAATCCTTGATGCGACAGATGGGCGGGCATTTACGGCTGGCGTCGACGCTGAGCCATCATGCCTGCGTTGTTTTGCAATTTTTACCAACGGATGTCAACCATGCTCACTCATCAACATAATATTCTGCTGATTGACGACGACAGCGACGTGCTGGACGCCTACACTCAGCTGCTGACGGAGGCCGGACACCGGGTGTATGCCTGTCGCGATCCGCTGATGGCGCAGGATCTGGTGAGCGAGGAGTGGGGGGGGATCGTGCTGAGCGATGTCTGCATGCCGCATTGTTCCGGTATCGATTTGCTGAAGATCCTGCTGAAACATGACCCCCATCTGCCGGTGATGCTGATTACCGGCCACGGTGACGTCCCGATGGCCGTCGATGCCGTCAAAAAAGGGGCATGGGATTTTTTGCAAAAACCGGTTAACCCGGAGCAGCTGTTAGGCCTGGTCGATAAAGCGCTGGCCCAGCGCCAGACGCAGGTCGTGCGTCGGCAATGGCAAAAGGAGCAGCTGGAAGACAACCTGATCGGCCGTAGCGAATGGGTCATTCAGATGCGGCATACGCTCCAGCAACTGGCAGAAACCGATATCGCGGTCTATTTCCATGGTGAACGGGGCACCGGGCGTACGCTGGCAGCGTGCTATATGCATCGCCTTAGCTCACGTCATTCGCAGCCGATTATCTTCGGCGATATCCTCGAAGAGCAGGACACGCCGCTCAATGAATGGATCGCGCAGGCGCAGGGCGGGACGCTGGTCCTGCGCAATATCGAGTATCTGACCCAGGCGCAGCAGCATATGCTGGCGCATCTGCAGGGACAAGATGAGCTGCCATTTCGCCTGGTCGGCATCGGGCTACAGCCGCTGATTGCCATGGCCGGCAATAACCGCATTATCCCCGATCTCTACTACTGTTTCGCCATGACCCAGCAGTATTGCCCGCCGATGGCGCAGCGGCTTGACGATATCGAGCCACTATTCATGCACTATCTGCAACACGCCTGTTTGCGCCTGAATAACCCTGTACCTGAACTTCCAGCGGCGCTGGCTAAAAAACTGATCGCGCGTCCCTGGCCGAATAACGTCCGCGAGCTGGCCAATGCCGCCAAACTGTTTGCCGTCGGGGTGATGCCGCTGGCCGACATCCCGAACCCCATGCTGCACTCCGTTGAGCCCGTTCAGCTCGACCAGCGGGTCGAAGATTACGAGCGGCAGATTATTGTCGAGGCCCTGAATATCCACCAGGGCCGAATTAACGATGTCTCCGAATATCTGCAGATCCCGCGCAAAAAACTCTATCTGCGGATGAAAAAGTTTGGTCTGAACAAACATCACTATCGTTAACGGGCTAAAGCGGGGTGTCGGTTCAGCCTTTTAGCCGCACGGCGGCCCGCCTTTCGCTCACCAGGAATAACGAGTTAACGACGATCGCAGTGAGCGTACCGGCCGCCATGCCGTTACCCAGCACCATCTGCACTGCGGCGGGGAAATTCTGGTACAGGCCGGGCACGAGAATCGGCAGCATTCCCATCGCTAAACCGGTGGCTAAGGCGTAGGTTTTACCCGGCTTGTGCAGCGGCTCGCGGGCAATCATATCGATGCCGATGACCCCGATGATGCTGAAGACAATCACCGCCGTCCCGCAGACCACCGGACCGGGCAGGCAGGCGGCAAAGCGCACCAGCGGCGAAAATAACGCAATCAGGATTAACAGCAGCCCGGCGAGCGCCGTAACGTGGCGTGATTTGACGTTAGTGGTCCGCACCACGCCGATATTCTCGCCGGAGGTGATGATCAATGAGGTACCGAAAACGCCGCCCAGCAGCGAGATAACGGCATCGCCGCGGATGGTGCGGGGAATGGCCTGATGGACGTTTTGTGTCGATTTGACGATCTCCGCGGTGGCAATCGTTTGCCCGGTCGCTTCAGCCATAGATATCACCGCATAGATCAGCAGCGGCAGCGACGCTGAGAGGTTGAAGATTGGCCAGCCGAACGGAAACAGCTGCGGCAGACTGAACAGCGGCCCGTGACTGACGCCGCTAAAATCGGCGCTGCCGAGCATGATTGCCAGCAGGGTGCCTGCCAGCAGGCCGAACATAACCGACAGCTGACGCAGGATGCCGGTGAACGCCAGGGCGAAGATCAGCGTAATCAGGATAGTCACCAGCGCCAGAATAATGTTTGCTGGCTGAGCAAAGTGGCTGCTCCCCGGCTGACCGATAATGAGCCCGCCGTACAGGCGAATCAGGTTGATGGAGACCAGCAGCAGCATAATCCCGATGATAAACGGCGGGAAATGGTGCAGAAAGCGGCGAAAAACGGGGAGGGCAATAAAATAAAACAGCGATGTTAAGATCACCGCGCCAATTGCCGTCTGGATATTGGTCTGCAAAGCGATAGCGATGAAGAGGGCGATCGGCGCACCGCCCGGGACCATAATAAACGGCAGACGCGCGCCGAAGCTGCCGATACCGAGACTTTGCAGGATCGCCCCCAGCCCGCACATCAGAAAGGTGGCGCTCAGCAGCGATGTGGTAACGCCATCGCTAAAGTGAAGCGCCTGGGCAATGAGAAAAACGGCGGCGATCGGCGTTGCGGCCACGACCAGCACGTGTTGCAGGGCCAGCAGCAGCTTAGTTTGCCAGCGCAAGGCTTCGTTTTCCGGCACGACGGAGTCAGAATAGGGCATAAATGCCTCCCAAAGACGTGAGAAATCCCCGCCGACCGCGCCGGCGAAGAGCGATTATTTCAGCCACGGTAGCGCATCGGCGGCGTAGCGATGCGCGCGGAAGGCGCTGTTTTGCTTACCGGGAATAATCCCCTTGCTAAGATGCTCCGGGTACTCATTGAAGTAAGGAATAATGTATTCCCACACCGTTTCTCCCTGCGGCGTGACTTCAAACAGGCGGCCGAAGGCGGACTCGCAGATAAAGGTATTGCCGTTGCCCAGGCGCTGGGCGCTTCCCATGTAGGGTGAGAAAAAGGCCGGCGGGAAAATATCGCGATATTGCCAGCGAATAGCCTGGGTGTGCGGGTCGAACTCCAGCACCGTGGAGTGCGGAGAGGTTACGCCGGGGCGCAGGTTGCCGTTATCGAATACCAGAATCGACCCACTATCCGTCTCGATCGGGGTGTGCTGCTGGGCGACAACGTTCGGACCCGCGTGCCAGACCACGCTGCCGGTCTTTTTATTGACGGCAATCACTCCGGAAGTGGTGCGCAGGCTCATCAGCACCAGGCCATCGCGGGTGACCGACAGACCGTTGATCATCGGCCAGTGGCGGCGGTCGAAGATCTCATGAAGCGGAAAATCTTCCGGGGCCAGATGCTCCCAGGCGCGCCATTCCCATACCACTTCACCGTCGCGATTGACCTCTTTGACGACATCGCTCTGTATGATGCCGTCCGGCGCATCGCGGCGCGGATCGCCGCCGGTGACGCGGGCGGCGATGTCAGCCGGCAGCGGAGCCGCCGCGGTATACAGCAGGTTTCCGTTCGCCAGCCACTGCGCGTCGTGGTGATGGAAGATATCCTCATAATGCCAGACCACTTCGTTATCCGGAGTGACTTCATAAAAATCGCCGCCGTGCCAGAGATCCCAGGCCGGATAGAGGCTGGCCGACGTGCGGTGGCTGCCGTTATAACCAAGGTTTCCGTTAGGCAGCAGCACGGCATCGCGTCCTGCTCGCACCGGGAGCTGCCACTGGTGCGCGACTTCTCCCCGCTCATCAACCAGATAGACCCGCCCTTCGGCGGTTTGTGGGGCAAAGAGCGTATAGCCGCCGAAGCTTTTCTCCATGTTGGCGAGGGTCAGCCCGCCCGGACGACGCCCGAGGGTGAAGGTAGGATCCTGAGATAAGTGCGCCACGTAGCCTCCTTAAGAGATGATTTCCTGGCGAAATACGCCATTAAAACGTTTTAATGAAGCAACATTAGATAGGAATGCTCGCCAGAGAGCTACGGTAAACGGCCACTTTTTTAATATGATTTTGTTATGTAATAGTGCCGAAATTCATACCCTGGAAATGTGCTACCCTGAGCGTAAAATCTCGGGAGGAACCGCCAGCCAGATGACTGCTCAAGATAAAAAACGCGCCAGGCTCATTGACGTTGCACGCCTTGCCGGCGTATCGCCCGGCACCGTGTCTAATGCGTTACATCACACCCGTTTTGTCGAACCTGAGACCCGGCAGCGCATTGAGGAAGCGATTCAGGCGCTGAACTACACGCCGAATATTCGCGCCCGCCAGCTGCGTACCGGGAAAACCAACACCATTGCGCTTCTTTCTTCCTTGCCGCTGACCATCGCTTCCGGAGCCTCAAAGCTGGGTTTTATGATGGAGGTCGCGCTTACGGCGGCGATTATCGCGCTGGAGAAGCAGCATGCGCTGATCCTGGTCCCGCCCGGGAAGAACCCGCTGGACATGGTGACCTTTGATGCCGCCATTTTGCTGGAACCCGCCGAAAACGATCCGCAGCTGCGGGCTCTGCAGCAGGCGGGGATCCCCTGTATTACCATCGGCCGAACGCCGGGAACGCCGACGCCGGTACCCTGGGTGGATCTGCATTCGGCGGCGACGGCGAAACTGCTGCTGAGCCACCTGCAGGCAGAAGGCGCCGATTGTTGCGCGCTCCTGGTCGGGCATACGCCGCGGACTTCCGCACTGGAAACCGAGGCCGCCTATCGCCTCTGGTGCGAAGGGCGGCAGGCGCCGGTTATCTATTACCTTGATGAGCAGGAAGGGGAAGCGGCTGGCTATCAGGCGGCGAGTCAGATGTTGCAGGAGCATCCCGAAGTCAATGGCGTCCTGGTCGTGGTTGATACCTTTGCCAGCGGCGCCGTGCGCGCCTTTCACGATGCGTCGATCGCCATGCCGCAGCGGATGCGCTTAGCCACCCGCTATGACGGTATTCGCGCCCGGGAATCCCAGCCGCCGCTGACGGCGGTGAACATGCACCTCGACGAGGTCGCTCGTCAGGCCGTCACGCTGCTGTTTGAAGTGCTGGCTGGCCATCACGTGAGCGGCAGCTGCGGACAGAGGCCGGAACTGGTGGTCAGAACCTCGAGCAGAGCATCCTAAGCCGCCGTGCTGGCGGCAAGGCGTACCTATTCAGGACTTGAACAAGTTCTTCAGCGTATGGGGCTGACAGCGAAGGTATTGATTAGGCACATGAACCTGAGCACCAAGCGCTGCCGCAGCATGCCAGGGCCATCTCGGATTATAGAGCGCGCCACGGGCAATAGCGATGATATCGGCATCCCCGCTTGCGACGATAGATTCCGCATGCTCCGGTTCGGTAATGAGCCCTACCGCCACAACGGGGATACCCACTGCGGCTTTAACCGCTCGTGCCAGCGGAACCTGATAACCGGGATAAACATCAATTTGCTGGGCGGGGTGCAGACCACCGCTGGAGACGTGTATGGCATCGACGCCATGTGCTTCCAGCATTTTAGAAAACGCCACGGCTTCCTCGAGGCTAAATCCGCCGTCGAACCAGTCGGTGGCGGAAATACGCACGCTGATTGCTTTATCTGCAGGGAATGCCTCGCGCACCGCATCGACTATTTCCAGCGGAAACCTGGCTCTGTTTTCCAGCGAGCCGCCGTAATTATCCGTTCGGTGGTTAGACAGCGGTGATAAAAACTGATGCAGCAGGTAGCCATGCGCAGCGTGGATCTGAATAAGATCAATATTAAGTCTTGCCGCACGTTTTGCGGCTTCAGCAAATTGGCGGCGAATTTCGGCCAGGCCGCTGTTGTCGAGGGCGGTAGGGATCGTATAGCCGTCACTATAAGGCACTGCGGAGGGCGCTAAGGTTTGCCAGCCGCCTTGCCGATCGGGCGGTATTTGACCGTGTTTATCCCAGGGTTTGTAAGTTGACGCTTTTCGGCCCGCATGCGCCAGTTGAATAGCAACGGGGATCGGTGACCATTTGCGAATAGCGGTGAGCACCTGAGCCATCGCTTGCTCAGTTTTATCATCATAGAGCCCGACATCAGCATAGGTAATTCGCCCCTCAGGCGAGACGGCTGCCGCTTCAATGGTGAGCAAGCCGGCACCTGACTGTGCCAGTTGACCCAGATGGAGCGTATGCCAGTCAGTCATACAGCCATCTTCTGCGGAATACTGACACATGGGGGCGATGACAATACGGTTTTCAAGCTCAAGATTACGGATGCGTAACGGTGTAAACAGCTTCGGGTTAGACATATATGTCGCTCCAGATTGGTCCTGGTAATGTAGCAATTTTATGCACGAATACTTATCAACATAACGCATAGCTGTCTGTAAAAGAACATCCAGACTATGCGTGGCATGCGCGCGCCGTCTTTGGTCCAAGGGTCACTTATCTGTCTTACTTTGTCCAATTTTAATAAATGCGGATGATTACTATTAGCGTTTCTACCCAGGGCGTTAATCAATCATGTGCAACTCAATCATTAAATTTAAACGGACTGAATTAGCCAGTCTGATCCTGCTATTCACCTCAGCGGCCAACGCAGCAGAGACGGAGACGATGGTGGTCACCGCATCCGGATTTGAACAGCGGCTGGAAGATGCCCCTGCGTCAGTGACCGTGATTTCAGGCGACGACCTCCGCAAGCGTTCTATCCAAAACCTGGCGGATGCCGTTCGCGATGTTGAAGGTGTCGCCGTCATCGGCGGCGCCAATGAAAATGACATCTCCATTCGCGGCATGCCGGGAGACTACACGCTCATCCTTGTTGACGGAAAGCGCCAGAGCGGTCGCGACTCCCGGGTGAACGGCAATGCCGGTTATGAGCAGAGTTTTATCCCGCCGGCTGCCGCCATTGAACGTATTGAAGTGATCCGCGGGCCAATGTCATCGCTTTACGGCTCAGATGCGATTGGCGGAGTTATCAATATCATTACCCGTAAGGTCAGTAAGCAGTGGGGCGGGTCGCTCTCCTGGGACTATGCTGCTCGTCAGCATGACGACCAGGGTAATGCGGCGAACACGCAGTTTTACCTTGCAGGTCCCCTGGTTGATGACAAGCTGGGCCTACAGCTATGGGGGCGCTATCTGGATCGTCAGGCCGATGATGATGTGCAGAACACCAACGGCTTTAGCAAAGCCGACCATAGGGACGTAACCGGGAGGCTGTCATTCGCGCCTACCGATAATCAGGAGCTGCAGCTTGAAGGCGGCGTCAGTCGCCTGAAAAACGGTGACGGTGAGAGCGCAAACTGGGCGACGCGTGAACAAAAAAATAACCGCGATCACTGGTCTGTCAGCTACGACGGCCGCTGGGACTGGGGAACATCGACGGTTTCTTTTGCTCAGGAAAAGACCAGTCGGGAAGGATTAGCCAGCCCTTCACAAAGTGACGTTTACGGCCGTAAACCCACCATCAAAAATAGCGTACTGGATGCAAAACTGATCGTGCCAACCATGTACCATACCGCCACGCTGGGGGGCCAGTGGCAGGAAAACGAGCTAAAAGACTGGAACCAGGGAGATGGTACGCGCCAGGATCATCGCTATAGCGTGGTGCAACGAGCGCTGTTCATCGAGGACGAATGGCGGCTCGCTGAGGCGTTCTCACTCACCGGTGGTTTACGCCTTGATAATCACGAACAGTACGGCAATCACTACAGCCCGCGCGTATATGGCGTTTGGTACGTCAGCGATGAGTGGACTCTGAAAGGCGGCGTCGCGCGAGGCTTTAAGGCCCCGGAAATTCGCGCGGTGATTGACGATTACGCGGTGCTGCGCCGTAATACCTGGGCCATGCTCGGTAATCCCAATCTGAAGCCTGAAACCAGTACTAATTACGAGCTTTCCGCGATGTGGTCGAATCGGGACGATCTTTCTGCCAGCGCTACGCTCTTCTACAACGACTTCCAGGACAAGCTTTCCACGCTAACGACGGATCGACGCTGGAACGGTTATATCGTGAGGTTGCCTCTCAGACGAGCGCAGCAGTGTGTCATGGCGGAGCAGTATGCAAAGCATTTCGTATCTAGTTTCAAATATAGCTCCACTTTCAATGGTAGCCAGCCACGTAGATCCAGATAATGAAAAAAGTCTGCCATAACGTCCTGCAAGAGGAAGATGGGGGATGGGTAAGTGTATGATTAATCGTAATCTGCGGCCGGTTATGAACTAAATGAACGACAGACTAAACACTGCTAGAGCAAACAGCTTCGAATCGCCTGGTCTCGCATCGCGTCATGGAATTGGTGGTACCGGGGGAGAGGTAATCCCCAAAAACAATGGATCGTTCAGAGGCGATGACGTTTATCTGGGCCATCTGTCAACGTTACTTGATGAGATGAAGTAAATGTACGACAGACCTAATGCAATAAAAGGGAAGTATCTCAAAGTTAACAACATGCTGATTTCTGTGGCCGCATGAGCGAACCATGAAGTAATGGACCCATGAATAGTATTTAACATAATATACATTATGCGTACCAAAGGTATGACAGCTAAATTGAGATATCCGTCTCGGGGCTGCGGATGTTTTCCTGGACTGTTATGTTGTGATCCCAAGATGCTGCCGGTACTTCACCGGACTCATTGCACCTAATGATAGCTTGATACGTTTCTCGTTATACCAGCGTATGTACCTGTCCAGGAAGCAGATAAATTTTTCCAGCGTGATACCAGTCCAGTTTCTGCCATAGAACATTTCGTTTTTGATACGCCCGAAGAAGCCTTCACACGCAGCATTATCCGACGAGCATCCTTTGCGCGACATGGACCTTATAAGTCCGGATGTGTTGATACGATCGAGCCAGCCCGGCCACCGGTAATGGCCACCACGATCGCTGTGTATTACCGGTTTATCATGTTCGTTGAGCGTATCGAGTGCTTCATCGAGCATCGTATTCACCAGCGTCGCGTCCGGGCGTGTTCCTATCGACCAGCTTACAACCTGGCCATCAAAGCAGTCGATAACCGGCGACAGATAGACTTTTCCAGCCGGAAGCTGGAACTCCGTAATATCGGTCAGCCACTTCTCATTTGGCCTGCAGGAACTAAAATCCCGGGCGAGTAAATTTTCCGGTGCCGGGCCGATTTCGCCACAGTAAGAGTTGTATCGTCGTCGCCTGGTGCGCTTAACAACGAGCTGCTCTTCTGCCATCAGTCTGCGGACAACCTTTTCAGAAATAACCCTGTTGTTACCGCGAAGCATCGCGTGAAGGCGCCGGTAGCCGTAACAGCGGTAATTCTCCTCAAAGATATCGGCCATGATCACGCGTATTTCCGCATACTTATCGCACAGACGTTTGCTGGCTTTGTGGTAAAAATAACAGCTGCGGGCAAGTTGCAGAACGCTTAGCAACTCAGCAACGGGGTACTTTTTCTTAAGGGCATCAACTATCAGGGTTTTCTCCCTGTTTTTCAGTGTCAGAAAGCTGATGCCCAGATCTTTTTTTATCAGTTCATTCGCCTTTGTCAGTATGTCACGTTCGAGCTGCAGCTGATGAACCTGCTGCCTGAGTCGCTGGATTTCACCGAGTAAAGCATCCTGATTTTTATCTTGAGGGGCTGCCTTTCGTTTGCGCATGGATTGATAAGCCTCGTCACTGATAAGGTCTTTCTTCCATTTGTACAGGACCGGGACGCTGACGCCTATGCTTTGTGCAACTTTACGCGCGGTTCCACGTCGGTTACAGAGCTCCCGGACGGCCTGAGACCTCTCTTCCGGGCTGAAGCATTTGTTTGTGCCTGAGCGAATGACCAGGGGACGCGCATTTGGGTAAAACTCTTCAATCCAGCGCTTTAGAATTTCGTTACTGGGGTAGCCGATGGCTCGGCGAGTGTACGACAGGCAACCACCGTGAGTAAGATAATGCTCAACAGCAGCAATTTTCTGTGTCCGTGAATAGCGTTCTCTTGGCTTTAATTCCCTGGGTAAATCGCCCTTCTCTTCATAAATCCGAACCCAACGGCCCAGCTGTTTTGTGGAAGGATATCCCAGCTCCATGACGACAACGGAGGCTTTCTTTCCGTACCGGTAATAGAGTTCGACGGCCCGGATCCGGTCCTCGTATGAATGCATAAATTAACCCCTGAAGGTCCAGGAATTCGTCCGCACTCCCCTCTGACCAAATATCCGCTCTCTACAGTCTCGCCACCGCGATCGCTGCTTTCAAAGGATGAGACTTATGGCGGCATACGGAACGGAGTTTTTCTCGATGAACGATGTAAACCGACTCAGGATCCTGCAGGACGTTATCGACCGGCGTCTTACCACGCGTCTTGCAGCAACCCGACTTGAGATCTCTGACAGGCACTGCCGCCGGCTACTCGAGCGCTATCGAACATGGACCGCTATCGCTGGTTAACCGCCGACGTGGTCAGCCTGGTAACCGACAGTTGATGCCTGGTCTCGCTGAGCGTGCGCTGCGCATCATCCGCGAACCTGTATGCCTGGTCAACAACTCACTTTTCCTGATGAGGAGTTTTCTGTGGCTATACATGACGCCGGGATGTTCACCGCGAAAGAAATCAACCGCCTCAAAATTCTTCAGGATGTAATCGATCGCAACCTGCGTCCTGGCCAGGCAGCTGAAATGCTCGCGCCATTGCAGCCGTCTGCTTAAGCGTTATCGTTATTCTGGGCCGCTTGGCATGAATAACCAGTTTAGAAAATACGACCATCATCTGGTATGAGCATAAAGCCCACAGTACAGAAAACATCTTAATAAACTAAAAATCTTCATGGACGGGCTCGCGATGGCACTATCGAGCTCCGGGCCAACGGTACTTCCCTGCCCTTTATCGCTTACGACTGCCTGGGAGAACGAGTCGTTCCGTGTATTAATTTTGCTGCGACGGATGATCGGCAGCAGGCTCGGCACCGCCTTCGGGGAATAGCCGCTGACGCAGCGTCGGTGTCTCAGTCGGGTTCCCTAACAGGCCGCGCTGTTTCAGCTCCGGGATCACCCAGCGGGCAAAATCCTCAAAACAGCCTGGAGAAAGCCACTGTGCAAGATTAATGCCATCGGTATCGCTCTCTTGCAGCCACTGCGCCAACTGCCCGGCAACGCTGGCACCGCTGCCGACAAAGGTCTTCTGCCGCCCTAGCCCCTGCTCAGGATGAAATACTTCGCGCAGCGTGCGGCTCGGTTGTCCATCCTCGCCGGCGACCATTTTCAGCAGCGAGCGGTTAGAGTTGGTCTGCTGCCATGCCAGCGGCGCATCCAGCGAATGGCCGGAAAGATCGACGCCGGTGCTGGCGCCATAATGGATCAACGCGCCCTGTAAATCATAGCGCGCGCGTCGTTCTGAATAGCGCTGCTGCGCTTCACGTTCGGTCTCTGCGGTAATGACCGTTACCGCGCTGATAAACTTAATTGCCCCCGGCGAGCGGCCAAACTCCGCCGCCCGCGACTTAATGGCCGTGACCTGTCGACGGACGCCGCTGGCGTCCAGCCCGGCGACAAACACCACCTCCGCATGACGAGCAGCAAAATCAATGCCGCGTGGCGAGCCCCCGGCCTGAAAAATGACCGGCGTCCGCTGCGGGCTGGGTTCAGAGAGGTGCGCGTCCGGTACGGTAAACCAGCGCCCCTGATGGCGGATCGGGTGGACTTTGGCGGGGTCGGTATAAAGACCCTCCGTCTTATCACGCTTCAGCGCCGCCCGCTCCCAGGAGTGCTGCCACAATTTGTAGCTAACTGTCAGAAACTCGTCGGCACGCTCGTAGCGTTCGTCATGATCGATCTGCTTTTCCAGTCCGAGATTGCGCGCCGCGCTCTCCAACTGTGAGGTCACGACGTTCCAGGCAATACGCCCATTGGTCAGGTGATCGAGAGTGGTAAATTTTCGCGCCAGCAGGTAAGGCTGCTCATAGGTAGTGGAGACGGTGATACCGAACCCCAGCCGCTTTGTCTGTGCCGCCATGGCGGAGACCAGCAGCAGCGGATCGATAAGCGGAGACTGGATGCCTTGCTTAAGTGAGGCCGCAGGGCTGCCCTGCCAGCTGTCAATCAGCCCCAGCGCATCGGCAATAAACAGGCAGTCAAAATCGTTCTCTTCCAGCAGCTTCGCCAGACCTACCCAGTACTCAATATCGGTATAACGATGGCTTTGGTCCTGCGGGTCGCGCCACATGCCGTAGTTAATGTGTGAAACTGCCGCCATCGTAAACCCGCTGAGAATAATGTTATTGCGCATGTCATTTACCGAAATAAAAAGAACTGACAATAAATAAAACCATTCTTATCGACAATTATTAAATCCGGCAAACCAAAGTCGAAAACCGCAAATTAAAAAATAGAATATAAAATCACAAATGCGCATTTATGCTCTTTTTTTTCCAGTGCTAACATCGCCTTCAGACCTGATGGAAAGACATAAAATTCAGGCAAATATTACAAAGACCTGCATTCAAAAATTGGACATCGCCATGAAAAACAATAACTTTCCATCCGGGATATTATTATCTCGTCGTAAGCTATTACAGCTTACGGCTATATCCACCACATTATTAATGGGATTAGGGCTGCCCGGTTTGTCCTTTGCTGAGGATAGCGCTGAGAAATCTCGTTATGGCAAAATATTAATTATTGGTCAGGCTCTGGAACCGACGATTTACGATCCTAACCGACAGTATTCTTATGAAACCTACCGGGTTGATAAACATATTTATGAGTCGTTGGTCGCAGAAGATCTCTCCGTACCCGCGGCGCAGGGCACCCCGCCGATCGTCCCCGGACTGGCGACCCGCTGGGAAATCAATGATGATGCAACCGTCTTTACCTTCCATCTCCGCGAAGGGGTCAAGTTCCATGACGGCACGTCGTTTGACGCCGAAGCGGTGCGTTTTAACGTGCGCCGTTATACCGACCCACAGTTTGAATACTATGACGCCCGCTCACAGGCCACCATGGCTCAGGTCTATCACGATCTGAAAGCAATTGAGGTCGTTGATCCGCTTACCGTCCGCTACACCTTCAACCAGCCTTTCCCTGATTTCCTGCGTTTCTTGCCGCAGGGCAACTGGGTTTCCGGTATTTTCAGCCCGGAGGCGCTGAAAAAATGGGGTCAGGACGGGCTGGCGGAGCACCCTACCGGCACCGGCCCGTACCGCTTTGTGCTGCGGGTACGCAACGACCGCACCGAGCTGGTTCGCAACGACGACTGGTGGGGCAAAAAGCCGTATATGGAAAGGCTGATCTTCCGTCCAATTCTCGACGGCAGCACTGGCGTCAGCGCGCTGCAATCGGGCCAGGTGGATATCCTGTCACGTACCCCGACCGACGCGGTAGATCTGCTCTCACAAAGCGGCTATACGGTGCACGACAGCACAGAGGCCAACCAGCTGTTCCTCGGCTGGAACTTTGCCAATAAATATACCAGCCAGCTGGCGGTCCGTCAGGCGGTGATTAAGGCCATCAACCGCGAAGAGCTGGTGAAATCGCTGCTCAACGGCCACGCGGTGGCGAGCTACAGCATACTCAACCGTTCTAATGAAGCTTTTCTGGCCGAGCAGAAAGACTATGCCTACGACCCGGAAGGGGCGAAAAAGCTGCTGGCCGATGCGGGCTACCAGCCCGGCGAAGTGAGCTTCACCATCATCACTTACGACCAGAACCAGCCGGTTATCGAGTGGATCCAGCGCGATCTCAGCAAGGTCGGCATTACCGTGAAGGTCGTGTCGCAGGAGTGGATCACCTACAGCTCGCATCTGGCCAACCTCGCCGATGATACCGGGCTGTTCACCATGGAGTGGGGGCTGATTAGCCCGCAGTGGCTGAACGTGGCGTGGAAAAACTACGTGGTTTCGCGGGGCAAAGGCGAAAAGGTGATTACCGGCGTCGCGCCGCTGATTGCCGAGGCCAGCGTCACCATCGACCGTCAGAAAGCGTTGACCCTGTGGCACCAGGTCAACCAGCAGTTCCAGCAGCAGGCGGCGTTCGTCCCGCTGCTGGAGCTGAACCGCGTGTTTACCACATCGCCTGCCGTCCAGGGCTTTAACGTACCGGCGCAGAACTTCTACGACCTGACCCGCGTGTGGCTGAAATCATGATACGCATCGTACTGCTTCGGCTGGCGCAGGCCGTCCCGCTGCTGTTTCTGATCTCGCTGCTGGTGTTCCTGATTGCTAAGCTGGTACCCGGCGACCCGATCGCCAACGCGCTGGCCGGCCAGCTCTCCGCCGAAGCTATCGAGCAGATCCGTCACGTCTACGGGCTGGATAAACCGGCGGCGGTCCAGTACCTGCTGTGGCTGAAAAATCTGTTCAGCGGTGACTGGGGAACTTCGCTGACCCTGCGCGCGCCGGTGGTAGAGGTACTGAGTAGCGCCTTCGCCAATACCGCCATCCTTACCGGCGCCGCGGTGCTGATGTGCCTGATCCCCGGCGTGGCGGTCGGCGTGGCGTGCGGCCTGTGGCAGAACACCCGGCGTGACCGTCTGGTGATGCTGTTGGTGCAGCTCGGCCACAACGTCCCCATCTTTTGGCTGGCGGTGTTTTTCATCTGGCTGTTTGCCGTCAAGCTGCGCTGGTTTCCGGTCTCCGGCATGTACGACATGCGCGGCGATCGCGGACTCGGCGATCTTCTGCACCATCTGTTTTTACCGGCGCTTTCGACGGCGCTGATCTCAATGCTGATCCTCGCTCGTCAGGTGCGTAACAGCGTAATTGGCATTATGAATGCCGACTACATCCGCACCTACCGTGCGCTAGGCTATCCCACCGCGCTGCTGCTATGGCGGCACCTCGGACGCAATCTTCTGGCGCCAATTGTCAGCATTACCGGGCTGCAAATCGGCTACCTGCTGAGCGGCGTCATTTTTATCGAGAAAATTTTCGCCTGGCCCGGCATTGGCACCCAGCTGTACAACGCCGCGGCTGGCCAGGACTACCCCACCATTCAGACCGGGGTGATGCTGATTGCCGCTTGCTTCCTCGCCGTCAATCTGCTCAGCGACATCCTGCAGGATTGGCTCGACCCGCGCCACCAGGGAGCCCGCTAATCATGACCACGACCCTGTTCCTGCGCCGGCTCTCCCGACACGGGCTGGCACTGTTCGGCCTGTTTATTTTGCTCACCGCGCTGCTGGTCTCTCTGCTGGCTCCGTGGCTTTCGCCATACGACCCGCTCGCTTCGTTTGACGGCCTGCGCCTGGCGCCGCCGGGAACGCCGGGTCATTTACTCGGCCTGGATAATCAGGGGCGCGACGTACTGAGCCGAATCATCTGGGGCGGGCGTAGCCTGCTTACGGCTTCGGTGCTGCCGATTATCTTCGCCGCGCCGATTAGCCTCGCGCTCGGCATGCTGGCAGGTTTTCGCGCCTCGGCCTTTTCCGAACTGATTATGCGCAGTATGGACATGCTGTTCGCCTTCCCGATGGTGCTGTTGGCCATCGGCCTCTCAGCGGTGCTGGGCAGCGGCTATCCGACGCTCATCATCACCCTGATTTGCAGCGTCATTCCCTACCTCACCCGCGTGGTCTATCGGGATACTCGCGCCGAGGCGGCGAAAGAGTACGTCGAGGCGCTACGCGCCCAGGGGGCGTCGACCGTCGACATTCTGTTCCGTGAAATCCTGCCCAACGTGGCGACGCCGCTGCTGGTTTACACCACCTCGTTGCTCGGCGGCATGGTGGTATTTCTGGCCGGCCTCAGCTTCCTCGGCCTCGGCGTACAGCCACCGCAGGCGGACTGGGGACGCATGGTTGGCGAAGGCGCGCAGATGATGATCCTCGGTGCGCCGCACGTCGCTACCGCTCCAGCCCTGGCGATCGTGCTGCTGTCGTTGGCTTTTAACTGGCTGGGGGACGGCTTGCGCGATCTCCTTGACCCTTACCAATAAGGAGCGGCAACCATGAGCCTGCTGCAGATTGCCCACCTTAACGTGCTTTTTCACCGCCAGAACGTGCAGGCGGTGGACGATGTCTCCCTGACCGTTGCTCCCGGAGAAGTGCTGGCGCTTGCGGGCGAATCCGGTTCCGGAAAAAGCGTCACCGCCGCCGCCATTCTCGGCCTGCTGCCTGCGGGCCAGGCGACGGTCAACGGCAGCATCGCTTTTGACGGCCAGCCCTTGTTGCACCAATCCACCGCGCGGCTTAATCGTCTGCGCGGACACGATATTGCGATGGTGTTTCAGAACTCGCTTTCCACGCTCGACCCGTCATGGCGAGTGGGCAAGCAGCTGCAGCTCAATCTGCGCCGCCTGCATCCGGCGCTGGGGCGGCGCGCTCTGCGTGATGAGGCGCTGACGTGGCTTACCCGGATGAAAATCCGTCAGCCGGAGCAGGTCATGGCGCTCTATCCGCACCAGCTTTCCGGCGGTATGCGCCAGCGCATCCTGATTGCCCTCGCCGCCATGTGCCGCCCGCGGCTGCTGATTGCCGATGAGCCCACCACCGCGCTGGACGCCACCGTGCAGCGCGAGGTGCTCCAGTTGCTCAAAGAGCTGTGCCAGCAGCAGCAGATGGCGCTGCTGATCATTACTCACGATTTCGGCGTGGTGGCCGCGTTAAGCGACCGCGTCGCAGTTATGCAGCACGGGCGCATCGTTGAGCAGGGGTCAACGGCTGACCTTATCGCCGCGCCGCAGCACCCGTATACCCAATCGCTGCTGGCGGCGGTACCGTGGCCGAACACCACGCCGGTGGCCGAATACCACGACGAAGACGGGCCGCTGCTGCAAACCCGCGGATTGGGAAAAGATTTCTGGCGCCGGGAGACGCAGGGCTGGTGGCCGAAAAAGGTGGCCGTTACGGCGGTTAACGACGTCAGCCTGACCGTTCAGCGCGGCGAAATTGTCGGCATTATCGGCAAGTCCGGGTCCGGAAAATCCACCCTGGCGCGGCTGCTGGCGCAGCTGATCCCAGGCGATCGCGGCGAAATGCGCTTTGCCGGCGAGCTGGTGAGCAACAAGGATAAAGACAGCATCACTACTCTGCGTTGTCAGCTTCAGTGCGTCTTTCAGGACAGCCTGGCCTCATTCAACCCGCGTCTGACGCTGGAAGAGCAGCTGGTTCGCCCGCAGTTCCGTCTTGGCACGGTCGCACAGCGCCCGCAGGCGGTAGCGCGCGCCAGGTCCCTGTTTAGCGAAGTTGGGCTGGACGTCGCTCTGCTGCAGCGCTATCCGCACCAGCTCTCCGGCGGTCAGCGCCAGCGCGCCAATATCGCCCGCGCCCTGGCGGTGAATCCCCGCTTCCTGCTGCTCGACGAACCCACCTCCGCGCTGGATCTCACGGTACAGGCGCAGGTAATGGCGCTGCTCACTCGTATGCATCGCCAGCACGCCCTGACCTGCCTGTTTATCAGTCACAACCTGGCCCTGGTCGCGCAGTTTTGCCAGCGCATTGTGGTGATGGCCCGCGGCCAGATCGTGGACGACTTCCCGCGCCACGCGCTGTACGCCGCGGATCGTCATCCGATCACCCGGCAGCTGCTGGCCGCCAGCTACCTGCTGCCAACGGGCGCGACGGACGCGGCGTTAAAACGTTTTGCCTGACCCATTTTTATAAGGACGCACCATGACAACCGCAAAAAAACAGCTGTTATTCAACGGCTTTATGATGAACGTCGTCGGCCATGTCTCCGCCGGACTGTGGCGGCACCCCGATGACCGAGCCAGCGAATACACGACTCTCGACTACTGGCTGCACATTGCGCGCCTGCTCGATGAGGCCGGTTTTGACGCTATGTTTATCGCCGACGCGCTGGGGCAGATAGACGTCTACCAGGGCAAACCCGATGCCGCGCTGCGTACCGCCGCGCAGTCGCCGGTCAACGATCCGCTGCTGCTGGTCTCGGCGATGGCCGCCGCCACCCGACAGTTGGGGTTTGGCATCACCGTTTCAACCACCTACGAGCATCCGTATCTGCTGGCGCGCAAGTTCACCACGCTCGACCACCTGACCAAGGGGCGAGTGGCGTGGAACATCGTGACGTCGGTGCTGGAGTCCGCCGCGCGTAACCTCGGGCTGGAAAAACAGATGGACCACGACGAACGCTACGAGCGTGCGCAGGAGTTCCTTGAGGTGACCTACAAGCTGTGGGAAGGCTCGTGGGAAGACGATGCGGTACGCCGTGACCGCGAGGCGGGCGTCTATACCGACCCCGCCAAAGTCCACCCGATCCGCCATCAGGGGCGCTGGTTTACCGTGCCGGACGCGCACCTCTCTGAACCCAGCCCCCAGCGAACGCCGGTGCTGTTCCAGGCAGGCACCTCTGACCGGGGTCGTCTGTTTGCCGCACAGAATGCCGAAGTCGTGTTCCTCGGCGGCACCACGCCGCAGTCGATCGCGCAGAATATCGACAAAATTCGCACGCTGGCGCATGAACAGGGGCGCGGCGCCGAGGCAATTCGCTTTATCACCGCCATCAGCGTGGTGGTCGATGAGGACGATGCCAGGGCACACGCCAAATTCCAGGACTACCTCAACTACACCAGTCAGGAAGCGGCGCTGGCGCTGTTCTCTGCCTGGACGGGAGTGGACTGGTCCGGCTGGTCGCTGGACGAGCCGCTCAAATATATCGAAACCAACGCCAGCCGTTCGGCGCTGGCCGGGCTGACGCGCATTGACGCCGAGCGCCAGTGGACGGTGGGCGATATCAGTAACTACATCGGCATCGGCGGCATTCACCCGACGCTGGTGGGTAGCCCGCAGAGCGTCGCCGACCAGCTGGAAGCCTTTGCCGACGCCTCCGGAGTTGATGGCTTCAACCTCGCCTACGCCATCAGCCCCGGCAGTTTCGAAGATTTTGTCCGCTGGGTGGTGCCGGAACTTCAGGCGCGGGGACGCATGCGTCAGGCGGACGGTACGTCGCTCACCCTACGCGAACGCCTGCAGGGTCGCGGGCAGCAGCGGCTGCGCGACGATCACCCCGGCACCCGCTTTCGTCAACTAACAGACGGCTATCCTCAGGAGGTGCAATGAGTATCCATCTGCACTGGTACCTGCCGACCAATGGCGACAGCCGGGGGATCGTCGGCGCAGGCGATGACTCTCAGCACATCAGCGGCATCAGCGGCATCAGCGGCCAGTTCCGCCCCGCCACCCTCGATTATCTGATCGATATTGCCCGCAGCGCAGAGCGCCTGGGCTTTGAAGGCGTACTGACACCGACCGGCAGCTGGTGCGAAGACGCATGGCTCAGCACCATGGCTATTAGCCAACACACCGAGCGGCTGAAGTTTATCGTTGCCTTCCGTCCGGGTTTTATTTCGCCAACGCTGGCCGCTCATCAGGCGGCAAGCTTCCAGCGGCTGACCGAGGGACGGTTGATGATCAATATCGTCACCGGCGGCGATCCGGTTGAGCAGCGCCGCTACGGCGACCGGCTGGATCACGACCAGCGCTACGCCCGCAGCGGCGAGTTTATCGCCGCGTTTAAAGGCGTTAGTCACGCCAGGAGCAGCGGCCAGCCGTTCGATTTTCACGGCGAGCACTATCAGCTTGAGCAGGCCACCCTGCTACCCTCGCCGTGGTCAGTGCCGCCGGTGTTCTTCGGCGGTTCCAGCCCGGCTGCCCAGCAGGTTGCCGCCGCGCAGGCCGACACCTGGATTAGCTGGGGCGAACCGCCTGAACAGGTCGCGCAGCAGCTGGCGACGGTGCGCGCGCTGGCCGCCGCCCAAGGGCGTACGCCGAGCTTCGGCATCCGCTTTCACGTCATCAGCCGCGACAGCGAAGAAGAGGCCTGGCGTGAGGCCGCCCGCCTGCTGCTCGGCATAACCCCGGAGCGCATTCAAAGCGCCCAGCTGCTTTTGGGGCGCACCGAATCCGTCGGGCAAAAGCGCATGAGTGCTCTGCTTGACGATATTCAGGCCGAGAAGGTAACGCCGGAAAACGTCCGTCTGCTGGAGATCGCCCCTAACATCTGGAGCGGCTACGCGCTGGTGCGCGGCGGCGTAGGTACCGCCATCGTCGGCAGCCACCAGCAGGTCGCGGAGAAGATCCAGGCCTTCCACGCGCTGGGCATTGAACACTTTATTTTATCCGGTCAGCCGCATCTTGAAGAAGCTTACTGGTTTGCCGAGGGCGCAGGTGCCCTGCTACGCCGCAGCGGACTGCTGCACTCACCACTCCAACCATAAAAAAACATCGCCCCTAAGAGAGGAACTATGAGCCATGCTCAGGACATTTATGCAGGACTTAACCACCAGGAATTCGTCCACTGGAAAGTAGTGGCTCAGGAAGTCGCGGACCGTCTCTATGCCACCTTGCTGGAGCGCGATCGCGCCAATAAACATCCGTTTGAAGAGATAGACTGGCTGCGTCAGAGCGGCCTGCTCAAGCTGGCGGTGCCGAAGTCGCTGGGCGGTGGAGGGGCGAATCTGGTGCAGGCGCTGGAGATTGGCCGCATTATCTCTGCTGCCGACGGCTCGATCGGCCAGCTGATCGCCTACCACTACTCCAACGGTGTCTGGAGCTACATTCTCGGCAACCGCGAGCAGTGGGAGTTTATCGCCCGCGGCGTCGCCAACGAAGGCTGGTTCCAGTCGAGCATCAGCAACCCGCGTGACCCGCGCCTGAAGCTGGAATGGGACGGTAGCGATCTCTACGTCACCGGGCGTCGCACTTTTGCCACTGGCGCTGCCGTTTCGCAGGTAATGACCATCGCTGTATGGATAGAGGATCGGCTGGTGCAGTACCAGGTTACCGCCGATCGGCCGGGGATCGTCTTTAACGATGACTGGGACAACCTCGGCCAGCGCCTGACCGCCAGCGGTACGCTGGAGTTCAACCGCGTGCGTCTTCAGGAGAAAGATCGCCTCACAGGGCTGGAGGAGAAGCCGGAGAGCGCGCTGCTGCGCAACGCCCTGCGCAACCAGTTCAGCCAGTTGATTTTTGTCCACTTCTACCTCGACATTGCCGAAGGCGCGCTGAAGCAGGCCGCCGCCTATTTCCGTGACACCGTACGCCCGTGGCCGGAGTCCGGCGTGGAGAGTGCGCTGGAAGACCCGTATCACCGGCTGAAAGCGGGCGAGCTCTCCTCCGATCTCGCCGCCGGTATCGCGCTGGCGGAAAAAACCGCGCACGCCTTCCAGGATGCCTTCCATGCCGGCGACGATCTCACCGAAACCCAATGGGGCGAACTGGCGCTGCTAACCGACCAGGCCAAGGTCATTGCCAACAACGTGGCGCTAAAAATCAGCAACGAGATCTTTGAGCTGACCGGCGGGCGATCCACCAGCAATCAGTACGGGCTGGACGTTTTCTGGCGTAACGTGCGTACCCACACGCTGCACGATCCGGTGACCTATCGTACGCGAGAAGTGGGCGACTACGTGCTGAGCGGCAAGCTGCCGACGCCGCGCGTCTACTCGCCGCCGAAACGCTAAGGAAGCGACGATGCCGGAGATTCGGATTATCTATGACCCCGCCGAGCTGCTCGCTGCCGCGACGCTGTTTCGCCAGGCGATGTTCGGCCTCCCCGGGGGCGTCACGCCGGTGGAGGCGTGGGCCGAACGCTACGTGGTGCCGGGGCGCGTTTATACCGCTTCGTTCGACGGCCAATTAGCGGGCACCAGCAACAGTTTCCCCGGTGAACTGACTCTGCCGGGCGGCCAGCGCGTGCCGCATGCCGCCGTCACCCACGTCGGCGTCCTGCCCCACTTCAGCCGTCGCGGCGTGCTGCGGGCGCTATTCAGCCAACAGCTGGCCGATCTTTACCAGCAGGGGGTTGCCGTCGCCACGCTGCGCGCTTCGCAGGGCACCATTTACGGGCGCTTTGGCTACGGTATCGCCACGGCTATTCAGGATCTTAGCGTTGATAAACGCGAGCTGTCATCGCTGCCCGCCGCCGAAGGTGATATTCGCCTGCTGCCTTACGCCGACGCCTGGGAGGCGCAACAAACCGTCGTGACGCGCTACCCGCAGCGCCACGCCGGCACGCTGACCCGCTGGCCGCAGTGGTGGGCGCTCCAGCAGCATCGTCTGGCGCACAGCAGCCTGAACCATTATGTGGCGCTGGCGCTCAAGGATGGCGAGCCTCAGGGCTTTGTGCGCTATCACGCCAGGCCCGACGACAACTGGTTGTACAGCGCTGAGCGCACGCTGGTGGTTGACGATCTGCACGCCGCTGACCCGCAGATAGCCGCGCAGCTGTTCGGCTATCTGCTGCAGCTTGATATCGCGCGCTATATCGAACTGCCGCACCGCCCGGTGGATGACGCCCTGCCGCTGCTGCTGGCAAATCCCCGCGCGGTGCAGCAAGTCAGGCGCGTCGACGAAAGCTGGCTGCGAATCCTCAACGTCGAGCGGACGTTTAACGCCCGAGCCCTTGGCGACGGCGAGGCGCTCACGCTGGCGATTGATGACCCTCTGATTGAGGCAAACCGCGGCGTCTGGCGGCTATCGTCTAACGGCATTCAGCGCAGCGCCGGCCAGGCGGATATCTCGCTGGGTATCGATGCGCTTGCCATGCTGCTGCTCGGCGAATACACCGCTCACCAGCTCGTGGCCGCACGCCGTATTCAGCCTCACCACACGCAGTCCACCGCGCGTTTGACGCGCTTGCTGGCCTGTCATGAACATCCCTGGTCGGGAATTTTCTTCTAACTTTTTCTGGAGATTTTTTGATGCACAGCATTCGTTGGCCCCTGATGGGCCAGGCCCTTTTTGTTGCCTTCATTACTAGCGCAATGGTTCCGGCGTTTGCCGAAGAGGCTGCGCCGCAGCCCGGTGGCACGCTGAAGATTGCCTCATTACAGCCGGATCTTGACGCCTTCGATCCGCTGACCGGCTACTCGGTTGACTCGTGGGAGATCCTGCGGGCGGTCACCCGCCAGCTGGTCACCTACCCCGGCTCGACCAGCAGCCTGAAGGATGACACCACGCTGGTTGGCGATCTGGCAAAATCATGGGACGTCAGCGCCGATGGCAAAACTTACACCTTCCACCTGCGCGACGGTATTCGCTTCGCCGGGCCGACGACGCGGCCCATTGTGGCAAAAGACTTCGTCTACGCTATCAAGCGTTTCTGCGATCCCAACAAGCAGGTGGCGGCGGTGAACTACTTTAACCTCGCTTTCTCCGGGTTTGCCGATTACTGCCAGGCGTTCAGTAAGGTCGCTACCGGCGATCTTGCCGCCAGCAAGGCGTTCATTGACGGCCACGAGATTGCAGGCGTCAGCGCGCCAGACGACAAAACGCTGGTACTGCGCTCCGACAGCAAAAACTACGACTTCCTCAACATTCTGTCGATGAACTTCGTCACCCCGCTGCCGGAAGAGGTCGCTTCGCGCTACTTCCCGGACTCACAGGAGTTTCGCAAGAACTTTCCGTCCAGCGGGCCGTATGAAGTCGCCAGCTACGCCAGCGGCCAGAAGCTGGTATTAAGCAAAGTGAAAGACTACAACCACGCGGAGGACCCGGCGCGTAAAGCCTGGGTTGACGCCATCGAGGTGAGTTTTACCGGCAACAACGAAGACAGCGTGATGCAGCGTATTCAGGCGGGCGATGCGGATCTGTCGCTGTACCTTGACGTACCGCCGCAGGCCGCGGTTCGTCAGTATCTACTGAAAAAGAGCCCGTATCTGCACGCCGCCAACAGCGGTGCGGCGAACTTCATCGCCATTAACGCTCAGCCGCAGGCGAAGAGAGCCGGCGCAACAGCCCTGCGCGACCTGCGCGTGCGCCAGGCGTTGGCCTACGCGGTGAACAAGTCGCACCTGGTGCAGGCGCAGGGTGGGAAAATCGCCGCGCTGCCGCTGGGGCAGATTATCACCAGCACCCTGCTCGGCCATGAGCCGTTCGATCCGTACGCCACCACGGACAGTAAAGGCGACCCGGAAAAAGCCAAAGCGCTGCTGAAAGAGGCCGGACTGGCGGATGGGCTGACGTTGGATCTGGTCTATCGCGCCAATAACCAGTTCAGCACCCTGGCGGTGATCCTCAAAGAAGATCTGGCCCGCTCGGGGATTCGCCTGAACCTGATCCCGGTGCCGCCGCCGCAGTTTATGTCGTATTTACAAAGCCCGGAAAACCGCTGGGATCTTGCACTCGGCCAGACCTCCCCTGACTGGCAAGGTCCGGCGACGCGCATGCTGCTCGGAGGCTGGCTGAATTCAGATGCTTCGCCATGCGGGCGCGGCAACGTCTACGCCATCTGCTACAGCAACGACAAGCTGAACCAGTTAGCGAAGCAGGCCTACAGCTCGGACAACCCAGGCCCTATCTGGCAGGAGGCTGACCGCCTGGTCTCCTCTGACCTGCCGTGGATCCCGCTGTTTGAGAAACGCCGCATTGCGGTGACGTCTGAGCGCGTCACAAACTGGACGTGGTCTTCGCTGGCGACCCAGGCCGATATCACCAATATTGCGCTGAAGCCTTAAGGGGGCGTCATGCCATTACTCAATGTACGCGACTTAACAATTGGCCTTGACCCGCGTAGTACGCTGGTCAAAGGCGTCAGTTTTCACGTCGAGCCGGGAGAAACGCTGGCGGTAGTGGGCGAGTCAGGGTCCGGGAAAAGCCTGAGCCTGCTGGCGGTGCTTGGCCTGTTACCGACACAGATGCGCGTGCAGGGAGAGATTGTCTTTAACGACCAGCCGCTGCACGCCTTTACGGCGAATCAAAAGCGCCAGCTGCGCGGCGCGCAGATAGGCTACGTGTCGCAGGATCCTCTAAGCAATCTGCACCCGCTGAAAAGCGTCGGGCGGCAAATCGAGGAGGCGATCCTCGCTCACCGGCGCGTGGGGCGTAAAGCTCTACGCACGCAGGTGCTATCGCTGCTGGCGGAGGTGGGCATCGCGGATGCCGCCCACCGCTATCACGAGCGTCCGGCGAAGTTCTCCGGCGGCCAGCGCCAGCGGGTGATGATCGCCATCGCCATTGCGTTGAATCCGTCGCTGATTATCGCAGATGAGCCAACTACCGCGCTGGACGCCACCGTCCAGGCCTCAATTCTGCGCCTGCTGAAGCGGCTCCAGCGCCAGCATGGCTGCGCGCTGGTGTTTATCAGCCACAACCTGCGGGTGGTGGCTGATATTGCCGACAGGATCGTGGTAATGCAGCACGGTCAGGTTGTCGAACAGGGGGCCGCACGCACCCTTTTCGACGCGCCGCAGCATGACTATACCCGCTCGCTGCTGCAGGCGGGCTGGCATCCGCGCGCCCCGTCGCCCTTCCGTTACGACGAGGCGACGCCGCTGCTGGAGGTGAGTCAGGTTTCGCGCAGCTTTGTGAGACCCTCGCGGCTCTGGCCGGGAAAAGCGGCTGCGCCGATATTGAATGACATCAGTTTTAATCTGCATGAGGGGGAGATTCTCGGCCTGGTCGGCGAGTCCGGCTCCGGGAAGAGTACGCTGGGGCGCATCGTCGTCGGACTGGACCGCCCGGACGGCGGCACGCTGACGCTGGCGGGCCAGCCGTGGAGGGAGCCGGGTAGCCATCACCCGGAACGCCACGCGGTGCAGATGGTGTTTCAGGATCCCTACAGCAGCCTCAATCCACGGCGGCGCGTTGACGACACGCTGGCGCAACCGCTGCAGCTAACCGCCCTGCGCGAACGCGGCCAGCCGCTGTCGCCGCTGGCGCTAAGGGCGGCTATCGACGATCTGCTGGCGCAGGTGGAGCTGCCCGCTTTAGCCGCCTCGCGCTACCCGTCGCAGCTGTCCGGCGGCCAGCGCCAGCGGGTGGTTATTGCCCGTGCGCTGGCGATGAAACCGAAGCTTATCGTCGCCGACGAGGCGGTGTCGGCGCTGGATATCACCACCCAGCACCGCATCATTCAGCTGTTTACCCGACTGCGTAGCCGCTATGGCCTGTCACTTCTGTTTATTTCGCACGACCTCGATGCGGTGGCGGCGCTGTGCGACCGCGTATTGGTACTGCAGGCAGGGCACATTATCGAACAGGGCAGCACCGAGCAGATCTTCCAGCGGCCCCAGCACGCATGGACGCGCCTGCTGCTTGCGGCCATTCCCGGCACCGGCCATCGTTTTAGCGAGGAGGTAGTCTATGAGTCAGCCGCTGCTTTCTGAGCCGTTCGCCCTCCCGCCTGTGACGTTCTGGCAGAGGCTGTGGCGGGAACCGAGCGCCCGCCGTGGACTGGTGATTGTGGCGCTGATGGTACTTGCGGCGCTAGCTGCGCCAATGGTCGCCGCATGGCTAGGCCATAGCGAAACCGGGCAGTTCCGTGATAGCGCGCTGTCGGATATGGGCCTTCCCGTAGGGCCGAGTGCAGCGTTTCCGCTCGGCGCGGATGATAACGGTCGCGACGTGCTGGTGCGCACCCTGTACGGCACCCGCATTTCGCTGCTGATCGCCGTCCCCGCCACCACTCTGGCAATGCTGATTGGCCTGTTCGTCGGGCTGTTTGGCGGCTATCGCGGCGGGCGCATTGACGCGCTGTGTCAACAGCTGATCAATCTGGTACTTTCGTTTCCGTTCGTGGTCACGGCGCTCAGCCTGCTGGCGCTGAATCAAGGCGGCGAGAGCGGTCCGCGCGTCGACCCTGTGTGGGTCGTGATCTTTGTGATTACCTTCTTCTCCTGGGGCTACTTTGCGCGCCTGAGCCGAGGACTGGTGCTGGATCTGCGCCAGCAGGAGTTCGTGGCTGCCGCGGTGCTGATGGGTGAAAGCCAGTGGCGCATTTTATGGCGCGATATTATTCCCGGCGTGTTGCCGACGATGGGCGTGTACTGGGCCATCCAGCTACCTACCAACATCATCGCTGAAGCCACCCTTTCCTTCCTTGGCGTAGGTATTCCCGCACCCGCCGCAAGCCTTGGCAATATGATTGCCGACGTGCAGCGTTCGGCGATGTATCAGGTACAGCCGTGGTTTCTGGCTGCCCCCGCGCTGGCGCTGTTTTTCATCGTCCTCGGTTTTAACTGCCTCAGTAGCGGCCTGCGCGACGTACTGGACCCTCATCTGGAGCGACGATAGTCATGACTTTTTCTACTCTGTTTAACACGCTGCTGCGTAGCGCCCTGACGCTGCTGCTGGTGCTGATCGTCGCCTTTTCACTCACCCGTATCGCCTATCAGGATCCGGCGGTGATGCTGGCGCCGCGAAACGCCACGCCAGAGGCCGTTGCGGCTATAGCCCGGGCGCTGCACCTCAACGATCCCTGGTATCAGCAGTTGCGCTATTTCCTGCTGCGTGGCCCGGAGATCCAGGGCGCGCCGGTGGGCATGCTGCACTGGCCGCCAGCGCTGGGCTACTCGTTCCGTTTCCAGACGCCGGTCACCCAGCTGATTTTGGAGAAGGTGCCGGTTACGCTGTCGCTGGCTCTGGGGGCGCTGGTTATCTGGACGGTGGTGTCGCTGCTCACCGGCGTGCTGGCGGCACGCTACCGCGACCGCTTCGTCGACCGCCTGCTGGCGTTCTTCGCCTACGTCGCGCTGTCGCTACCCACCTTCCTGAGCGGGATGCTGATTATCTTCTTCCTGTTTTATCAGCTGTCGCTGCACAGCATAAACTGGTTTCCTGCTGGCGGCTATGTAGCCCTGCGCGATGACCCGTGGCAGTGGGCGCGGCATCTGGCGCTGCCGTGGCTGACGCTGACGCTGGCGGAAACAGCTATTTTTCAACGCGTGTTGCGCAGCAGTATGCTCGACGTGCTGCACAAGGACTATATCCGTACCGCGCGGGCAAAAGGGGTGCGCGAGTGGCGGGTATACTTCGATCACGCGTTAAAGCCAGCGCTTAGCCCGGTATTGATGCTCACCGGGCTGGAGCTGGCGGCGATTATGGGCGGCGCAATTGTCACCGAGAAGATGTTCGGCCTCGACGGCGTCGGACGGCTGGCGATTGATGCGGCGCTGGACGGCGATTTCCCGGTGGTGATTGGCACCACCATTTTCGCCGCCTGCGTGTTTATTGTCTCTAACCTGTTGACCGATCTTTTTCATCGCCTGTTTTTACAGAGTCAATGAAGGTGTAAGCACTCCGCTAAACCTGGTGGCTATGGACCCCTATCGCTGCTCAATCTCGCCTGGGGGGCGGATTAACGCCCCTTATCAATCGTACAGTTCCACTGTTGGCTCACGCTGCTCTGGCTGGTCGCTATCTGTAACGACAGACGGGCATCCAGGGTATGCGTGACGCTGTATTCAAGCACCACGTCATCCAGATCGCGGGCGATACGTTCAATGCGAAACAGAGGGCGACCGGGTTCAATATTTAATAATCCCGCCGTGCGGGCATCGCAGCAAACCGGCGTATAGCGTTCCGTGGCGTTAGCCGGCGAGTAGCCGAACGTTTCCCGCAGCTGCTTATACAGCGACCGACTACCGTCAACGTGGCTCAAATCATTATAAATACGGCCATTTAGCCAGGTAAGAACGTGGCCAACCGGTCGCTCCCCCTGCACTAATAGCCGCTCCAGACGCATCAGCTGGCTGCCTAAATCCAGCCCCATCGACTCCGCCACCTGGCGGTCGGCCATCGTCGAAATTAGCGACAGCACTTCCACCTCAACCGTGCCGTCTCCATCAAAGGTTGTCAGTACGTCAGGGAGATCGGTGTAGTACTTTTGCAGCGCATCGCGGTTGATAAACGTCCCTTTCCCCTGCTCCCGATACACCATGCCAATGCTGGCCAGCGAATCAATCGCCTGCTTAATAGTGCCTCGCGCAACCTTGAACTCCCCGGCGAGCAGCAGCTCGCCGGGAAGCTTATCGTCATAGGTAAAAGAGAGGATCCGCTGCAGGATAACGTCTTTTATCCTTAAATAGAGAGGGAGTCCATCCGACTCAAACATACTTGTGCTCCACTCAGAGGTAGTGTATCTGGCTCCTGTATGCGCTCAGTATATCCTGATTTATCTCCTGATTACCGTCTATGTTTGCGCTGGCGAGAATGGGCGGCGTGCGCTCATTTTCCAGCATGATTTCGCAAATAAGTAATACCAGACTGTTAGCAATGGCCGCGCCCATAATGGTGGAGAGCGGCGCGGCTTTTTGCGCCAGGCCCGGCAGGCTAACGGCTGCATCGCCATACTCGCAGTGGTTATCGATGGTGATGTCGGCAATATCGACCAGCAGCTTGCCGCTGGAGTGGCGCGACGTCACCCGCGCCGCCGTCGCGAGGCTGGTAATGGCGATAACCTTTGCCCCACAGGCTTTCGCCGCCAGCGCGACATCAATCGTAATCGCGTTTCTCCCGGAGACAGAGTGAATCAGCAGCGTATCACCCGCGCGCAGCGGCGACTCCTCAACCAGCACCCGTCCGAGATTTTCCACATTTTCCACCGCGCTGGTGAGGGTTAACGGCCTGACGTTAAGCATCAACGCGGGGGTAAAAAGCGGATTGATAATGGCCAGCCCCCCTGCCCGATAACTCATCTCCTCCGCCAGGATCCCGGCGTGGCTGGCACCAAAAACGAAGATATTGCGCTGCGCCAGAATGCTTTGGGCCATGATTTCCGCCGCCTGGGTTAACGCCTCGGGGCGCTGCTCAAGAAAATCCAGCTTCTGGCGGATCTGCCCGTAGTACTGTTTCAGTGCCTGACTCATAGACTTCCTCCTGATATCAGAACGTCAGCAAGCGGGTCAAAAGATGAATGAACGGCGCGATGACGAACATGTCGCTGTCGCCGGCCCACAATGCGGTGTCGGGGATCGTGTTGTTGATAAAACCCGTGACGCAGAAATACTGCCCCCATGCGACCACGGTCGAGGTGATAAATCCCGCCAGAAGCGCACCTTTATAGCCGCCGGTAATGTTGCCGAAAACGCCTGCCGTTCCGGCGTGGAAGAAAATCACAATCATGCTGGGAATAAACACATAGCCGGTGTAGCGGCCAATCAGGGTCAACCACAGCAGCGAACCAACAAACGCGCCGACAAAGCCCAGCACCACCGCGTTTGGCGCAAAGTTAAACAGAATCGGGCAGTCCAGCGCGGGTTTTGCGCCGGGGACCAGCCGCGAACCGATGCCGTTAAACGCCGGTACCATTTCGCCAATAAACATCCGCACGCCGAGGAGCACTACGGCAATGCCGCCGGTAAACATCAGCGATTGTTTCAGGGCGTAGATGTAGAAGCTGAGGTCGCCGGATTGGGCAAGAATTTCAGCGGCTTTTGGCGTGCCTTTTATCTGCAAAATAAAGGTGCCGATAAAGAACAGTAGCGCCATGGTTAACGCCGTCACTACGTTGGAGTCACGGAGAAAACCGAGCTTTTTCGGGACTTTGATATCCTCGGAGCTGATTTTATTGCGGGCGAATATCTGCCCGAAAATCGCTCCCAACAGCGCGACTGAGGCCGAAGTATGCCCCAGCGCCACGTTGTCGTTGCCGGTAATTTTTCGCACCCACGGCTGGACCAGCGCGGGTTGCAACGTCCAGTACAGACCCATAATGACCGTTAGCATCAGCGTCAGCTGCACCGCTGAGATGCCGGGTGCGGTATTCACCATTACCCCGGCAAAAATCATCGTGGTCCAGAACATCATGTGTCCGGTCAGATAGATGTATTTAAAACGCGTCAGCCGGGCCAGCAGCAGGTTGATGGCGAATCCCCCGGCAATCGCAATCGTCACGCTGCTTCCGTAACGTTCGCTAAAGCGCGCCTGACCGATAATATTAGTCAGGTTCATTGAGCTAAGGCCGAAGACTTCGGTCCAGATAGGCTGAAATATCAGCAGCGCGGAAACGATAATCCCCGCTCCCGCACCGATAATCAGAAAGCCCAAAATGCCCTTCAGGGTGCCGGAAACAATGTCTGCTAAGGATTTCTTTTGCAGCACCAGGCCCAGCAGGACAATCAGGCCAATTAAAATCGAGGCCTCACCAAATATATTGATGGTTATCCAGCGCAGCACGCCAAGAAATTCGCTCATGACGGCTCTCCTGGGGGCAGAATCTTCGCCTGCGCAAGCGCCGTGGTAATTTCTGCGTTATCGATATAGTTGTTCACCACCACCACCGGGCAGGACAGATGTTTTAGATTGTCGACCAGTTCCGCATTGGTGATCACCACATCGGCATTGGCCGAAGCGGCGGATGAGACATCCATATGTTCAACGGAAGCCTGAATACCATGCTGCCTTAACACCGCTTCAACGTTCATTTTTAAAATCAGGCTGGAGCCCATACCTAAACCACAGACTGTCAGAATTTTCATCGCTATTCACTCCGTGTTAATCAAGCTACAAACGCTGAAAGCAGCCTACGATGCGCTGGCTAACAGCCGATAAAGTTGTTCAGGATCGTCAGAATGCATCAGGGTATGCAGGTTATTTTCATCACTCAGTACGGTCACGATATGCTGGATAAGATGGATATGCGCATCGCTGCTGGTTGCCGAAAGCCCCAGCACCACCTGCACGGGGTCGTTTTCCGCGTGGCCAAACGCCAGCGGCTCCCGCAGCCTGACAGCGCTGATTTGCGCCTTAATTGCCCCCTGTTCGGGGCGGGCATGTGGCAGCGCCAGTCCCGGCGCGATGACAAAATAAGGTCCAAGTTCATGGTAGCTATCGACCATTGCCTGAACGTACTGCGGGCTACAGGCTCCCGCGCGGCAGAGCGCGTTCCCCGCTTCGCGGATTGCCTCCTCCGGGCTGCGGGCCGGGCAATCAACGTTTATCGATTGACTTTCGATCATCGGCGGCTCCTTGCGTGAGGTGGTGGCGGATTGAGGCCAGCGTGGTCTCCAGCGCCTGCTGAACGAAGGCGTTGCCTTTCTCTTCGCTGGCTTTGGTGGGGTCTCCCAGCACGGCGTAATCAGAAAACTCGGTCCAGCGTATTGGTTGATAGCGGAAATTCGGCGGAAATACCGGATAGTGCGCACGGGCGTTCGCCATGGTGACGAACTCCGGGGCCAGCGCCAGCATCAGCGAGGTTTCTACCTCATCGGCATGCATATAGCCGGGATAAGCCACCGCCGAGCGTTGCCGTTTTTTCACCTCCTGCTCCATGCCCGCCCAGCTGTAGCCGAGCAGCGTGATGCCTTTCTCCTTAAGCTGGCGGGAAGCCGCTTTAATAGCGTCAAAATTGCCGTAATGCGCGTTGATCACCGCCGTGGTAGTAATGCCGTAGCTGGCCATATTCTCCGCCAGCGACACCAGCATCGACGTCAGCCGATCGTTGCCGATATCAATGGCGCCCGCGTGCCCACGCAGCGACCACACCTGGCTGTAAGAAATAACGGGCAGGCTCAGCGCGCACTCACCCAGTTGCTCATCAAGCCGCGCGCAAAAGCGCTCGGCCAGCAGGTTGTCGGTATCCAGCGGCAGATGATCGCCGTGTGGCTCGACCGCACCAAGCGGTAGCAAAGCAATCTGCGCCTTTTGTAGCGCTCGCCTGGCCTCGTGTTCATTTAAATGATGAAGTTTCATCACCACTCCTTAGCCAAAGGCGAAGTAACGCGCAGGATTTTCGACAAAGAAATCATGCAGTAACGCTTCGCCGTCAAACCCGGCCTCCCGCGCCTCTTCAATGAACCTTGGTCGCCAGTCGCTAAGGATGAACTTCAGCCCCAGCCCCCCTTTGCCGTAATGCGCGCTCATCGATTTACGTGCAAAATCTCCGCCGATTAAGATTTGTTTTTGGTAACCCCGCTGGCATAGCGCCAGGATGGCCTGGGTGCGGATGTGTTCAGGGTGATATTTGATGCGGCTGATACCGTCAAAAGAGAGAAACGCCCCGGTGTTGGCGATCTGACGGTGCAACCATGGATCGGGATTGCGATCCATATGGGCAAAACATAAGCGGGACAAATCAAGCCCCAATGTTGTCAAGATCTGAGCCTGTTCTAATCCCATCGTCCCCATCTCGGTATGGCTGTGCATCGGCGCTCCCGTACGCTGGTGGGCGCGAACGATAACCTCCATGGTTTTTTGTTCCAGGGGAGAAATAGCGTTGTAGCCAGTGCCGCACTTCACGACGCCAGCCCGATGCGGAGTGCCTTCTATTCCCTCGCTTACCTCACGGCAAACGTGTTCAACCAGTTCATCAATCTCTGAATTTTCAATCCATTCGGCAAAAGTTTGCTTCAGGCCCGGACGCTGACTGCTCCACAGGAAGCCTTTGTTAAAACCGGCGGTGGCGATTATGTGCAACTGCTGACGCTGGGCCATCCCGGCGACGGCTGACGCATGGCGACCGTAGTCTGGGGCGGTGGCGTCGTAGATGGCAGCGCCTCCCGCTTGACGGAAATCGCATAATTCACGCTCCGAGGCCTGCGGGTCGTCCAGTAAAAGATCGTCATCCTGACGCTCTGCCCAATATGGCGGAATACAGTAGATATGGTCGTGGCTGTAGGTTACGCCCAGCTGATTAGCAGCAATATCGCCGTTTAAGGTACGAATGATCCCCATGTTTCTTGCTCCCCGGAATGGATAAGAAGGTGCTTTCAACATAGGTTAGCGTCACTTGACCAGTCAAGTGGTCAAGTTCGCGTCAATCATATAAAATTATTATCTGTGAGGTTGGTCGAAATTCACGCATTAAGGGCTCCGTTTGGGAAACGGAAGATAGTGTAGGTTAAGTCTAAGCATGAACCTGGAGAGCAAAAATGACCCCAAATGAATGGATTGTACGATTGAGGCGCTGTACTTCGGGGAAACGCTGGAAAAGGTTATTGAAAATAAATATTTGAAGGCTGCGTTTTGTCGCCGCAGCCCCATCCCCAGCCCATAGCCGGCTGGGGATTCATCATTATGCCAGGCCTGGCGGCCCAGCGGGCCGCGAGTCACGCAGCCGATTCATGCCGTCACTGCCTGGGCGTGATTTTCGTCACCGAGCCTGTCTGGACCTTATCCCCGACGCTGCCATACATAGACACCAGATAAACGGCGCCATCAGGCGCGACGGTCAGATTGTTTGGCGTCTCATCCATCGGAATATTGGCGACCAGTTTGCCGTCCCGATCGAGAACCGCAACCGTTCCACCCGCGCGCGTCGCGGCGAAAACCTGCGACGTCGCTGCATCCCAGACGACGGATACGCCGCCGGCGCCGATGTAGGTATCAGCGAGAAGCTTACCGTTCGCATCAAGCACCACGACGTTGTTCGTCTCCTGGGAAGTGACGTAGAGACGGCCGGTTGCCGGATCGCGCGCGATATCCGTTGCACCTTGCGCCTGCGGTACTTTCACCGTCGTGCTCTTGCCCGTTTTAAGATCAATCCAGCCTACCCATGGCGTATCGCGGCTGACGCCGTAGAGCTTCCCTCCGCTGCTGTCGAGGGTAAGATCCGTACTGTAAAACAGGTCGCGGCCGCGGTCCGCCACGAACTCCAGTTGACCGATGTGCTCAAGCGTGTTGGTGTCATATACCTCGATAAAACCGGTCAGCGCAGCGCTGACATAGGCCCGATTGTGGGCTTCATCAATAATCACATCGCGTGGATGCGCGACCGAACCTTCCGGAAAGACCTTGACGACGGAAAGCGTCTTCGCATCATAGACGGTCACCGTCCCGGCAAGGGTGTTCGTCGTCCAGACATGCTTATGGGCATTGTCAACACCGACGCCGAAGACGCCAATTTGTTTGCCCTTTTCATCTTTTGGCAGCACGGCCTCCGCTTCGACAGCCAGCGTTGCGGCGTTCAATCTCAGTAGACGGCTACCGTCCTTCGGCCCGCGCGCAGAGGTCACGAACAGCTTCCCATCGGCTGAAACGGCCGATTGGTACGCCCGCTCGCCGACGGGAGCCGTTTGCAGCTTGAAGGTATCGGCGTTTTTCGGGGGAACGATTTTGGACAGCTTCAACATGACCTGCGAGACGCTCGCGGGGTTTTGCGTGATAACGGTGAGCGGATGAAGGCCAATCTCGGCAGTGGCCGGAACGGTCAGCGGAATATTGAGCGTTCCCGCCCCGTCGGCGGTCAGTGGCTGAGGAGTCAGGGCTTCAGCACCATTCAGCAAGGTGACGGTTGCCCCCGCCGGAAGGTTCTTAATCGTTACCTCGGTTTTATCACCTGGCTTAACAGGGACTTCCCTTGAACCGGCGCGGATACTGCCAGGAAAGGTCGTATCCGCGGTTTCCCAATGGCTGGCGGCAAATGCGGTTGTGGCGGTTGACATCGCAACGGCGGAGGCCAACAGCACTGCGCGGACTGATACTCTTATCATTTTATCCCCATAAATTATATTGATGCAGCACCTCAGCACAGGTAACGTCGGCGCCCACTCGTGGTCTTATGTTCCGCCATGATGAAATATTTATCGTCATGAGCGAGTACAACATACTACTTAACGGAAATAATTATTATTCTTATTTATGGCGATGTGATTTATGACGGGGGTAAAGCCGGAAGCTCGGGCGGCCGGATTGGTTGATGGTTGTTATTCGCTGCAGGTGCGAAAATCGCGCGCCCGTCCATGCCGTTACCGCGCGGGTCTACGTTGAAAGATACGATGAGTTGACTGATTCAGCGGCGATTCGCGAGATCGAAATCGCCGGTTACCTGAAAGCATGGCAGGCCGCCGATTTTACCTAAAGCTCCACTGCGCCGTAATGACAAATACGGATGGGATGATGATGCCAACGTCCATCCCAAAATAAGAGGTAAAATTATACTGAAAGCCATGATAGATATAGGGAGAAAAGCCTATTCCTGTTGCTTTTTTAAAATCATGATAAGACCCATGATCGCCGCAATCACTGAATGCATCAAAAAAAAACTCACCTACGTAGCCATATATTCCCTTGAAAACCCAGCCGTTATCCCACCCTACCCAATCTCTTCTTACGCCGGCAGCCAGGCATCGGTCATCAAAGCTGTTTTTCATCGTACCTAGCACAAAACTATATTTTGATTCATCTGAGAATTTACGCTCCACGGAGATGAAGTTATTTTCAAAATTCTCCGTATACTGCCCGTGGTTGTTGGTTAAATGATATACGTATGAGCCCGTATTTAGTGAGTACAGGTTTATTTCATCCGCAGAACAGTGCCACGTAGCCAGAAATAAACTTCCGCACCACAGCCATGCGGGATATCGTTGGCGGTCATCCTGTTTATATCGCGCATTATCCATACTGCCTCACATTGACGACGGTGCTGGTATGATGACTGCTGGTCCTGGGCTTTTAGCTGTACAAATTTTAGCATACTTCAGCACGCCCGGGAGATGCACGATACGGGTTGTATAGCGCAGTTCAGCCGCATATTCTGCATCACGAAACGGCGTCCATGCCGGATCGTCATCGTCTTTAACACCCTTCGCTCATTTCAGCTTTTACGGCGCGGTACTCTTTTCACCGCCACGTCTCTCACTTGTAATCGATAAAGTTCAGGATAGCCTCGTTGAACTCTTTCGGTGCCTGAATAAACGCGAAGTGGCTGGTACTGGGTAAAATCAACAACCCGGCATTCGGGATGGTGTTAGCAATATATTCCAGATGCTCCCGCACAATGGCCTCGTCACGATCGCCATCAACAATCAGCACCGGGGCCGTGATTTTCTTGAGATCGTCATCGCTCCAGTTGGGCTGTGTTGCCCACATATGGCTTATCTGTTCGACAAAGGCATCGTACTGGTCGGGCGTTTTTGACAGCTTGCGATATTCATTACCGGCCCGTTCGATATAGCTGGCAAAAACCGGATTCTTTTCGGTATCAGGTTTGACGCCGCTGGTTTTCGTATTGGGGGCAAAAGAGAAAATGCGGTTCACGCGGGTCGGGTGGCGAATAGCCAAATCGATCCCAATAATTCCCCCATCGCTCCAGCCGACAATATCCGCTTTCTTAATGTTCAGACGATCGAGCAACGCCACCACATCATCACTCATTAAGTCGTAGCTGTAGGGGCGCTCGTCACGCGTGCTGCGTCCATGGCCCCGGCTATCAACCACGATGACCTTATGATGTTTCGCCAGCGCCGCAACCTGTTGACCCCAGTAATCGGAATTCGCCAGCCCGCCGTGGAGCAGAACCACCGGCGTACCCTCTCCGGTGGTGGCGTAATAGAGCTGGATCCCGTTTACGCTGGCATACGCGGGTTTTAGCGCGGCGACAGGTGCCGGCGTAGGCGGCAAATTTTTCCAACGCTCCCCCCAGGCTAGCGGGGATTGCGGGGTCACCGACCAGGCCGCAGAGGTGCCCAACGTCCCCATCACGCAGAGGAGTCCGGCGAGGAATAGCGTGTTTTTTCTCTTCATAGCGATCGCTCCTGATAACGTTTACTGCGTCTCACCCAACTCGCGGGTACGTTTCACCGCCGCCAGCACGCTGCGTTGCAGACCTGCAGCGAAATCGCTGTTGTTAAGCTCATACAGCCCATGGATCCCGACGCCAGCCGGGGAGTTGTTGATGTCGAGTAGCTGCCTCGGGTGTTTCTGGCTCCGGCGCAGCATCTCTATCGCCCCCTGCAGATTTTCCAGAACCACCTCAGCTGCCTGCGCGCGCGACAGTCCGGCCAGCACGCCCGCATCGGTAAACGACTCGATAAAGTAATAAATGTAGTTCGGCCCGGCGACGCCGAAGCCGGTAAAGATATCAATAAGCCGTTCCGGCAGGTAAAGCACCTTGCCAAAACCGCTCAGAAAAGGCTCTACCCTTTCGGGGAGCGCCTGCGCGTTCAGAACCACCCCGCTGTAGCCAAATCCGGTATCGGTAAGCGTATTAGGGATAACCCGGGCAATGGGCTTTTCCGCCCCCAATACGGTTTCGAGTTTGTGCAGCGTCACCCCGGCAATCAGAGAGATCGTCGTCGTTGCGGCAGAAAGATGGGGCCGAATACGTTCGGCCACGCTCGACAAATTGTCCTGCGGGCGGATCCCCAGCACCACCAGGGCGGCCTCGCGCAACGCATCCTCTCGCGGCGGTTTCCGCGCCAGGCCATAGCGTTCAGCGAGCGCGGCGATACGGCCCGGATCGATATCCTCCAGCGAAATCTCTTCCGCACGAAGCGTACCCGCCGCCAGCGAGGCTCGAATAATGGCCTCCGCCATTTGTCCGGCACCAATAAAATGTACATTTGCCATGCGCAGTAGCCCCTTATTGAAAGCGATATTCGCCGTTACCGACGCGAAAACGTTGGCCTTTTAGCGCCGGGTCAGAGACGTTAAAGACCAGTTCGACTAGCCGGTTGTCCTGCCCCTGGAGAAAAACAAAACGCTGTTGACCCACAGCCAGCCCCTCCGGCAGCTCATTGAACCCGAAAAGCGCGTGCCAGTGCGCGCGCGCGGCCTGCGGGTCTTGCACCACAAAAACTGCGCTCCGCAATGTGACCTCGCCTGCGGGATGCGGCCCGTCGAGCCCCTGAGCACGTAGCCGCGTCAGCCGTGCGTCATCGCCCTCTCCCCACTGCAGAATAAAGGGATACGGCAGGCCGTTAAAATCGCCATCGACGGTGAAAATACGCCAGCGAATGATACTGCCCTGCGGATCGTTACGCTGGCCGTCGACGATCGGAGAGACATTCAGCCCCTTGCTGCGCAGCTCCGCATGCGTCTGGTCAATATCATCCGTGCGCAGCGCCACCCGATGCAGCGCCTGGTTTTCCGGCAGCAGCCGCGCCGCGTCGCGGGAGAGCAAAAAATCGGCCTGCGCCGACGCCAGCTCGGCACGATCGTAGATGGCGAGAAATTCGATGTAGGTCAGCCCGAAATAGCTGAGCGCATTCCAGGTCCCCCAGCCGGGGTGACGCCCGCCGGCAAGTGCGCTGAGCTTGTGGCCGGCAAACGCGGCAATCGCCTCGTCCGGCCGGTTCACAAACTGAACGACGTGATCCCATTTTAATGTTGTCATTACGCCTCCTGAGTCTGGGAGAAACGCAGGCGGCAGGCGGCATCACCCCGCGCCAGCGCGGTCTCAACCGCTAACTGCATACCCTCGAACGCATCGGTTAACGCATGATCCCCTTCCATGCAGATGTCGCACAGCGTCTCAATCTGGCGGGCATCGCGCCCCTGCTGACGCCAGCAGTTGACGTAAGGGCAATAATGGAACAGCACAATAAACTCTGACGGGCTGACCGAAACGGTCTCCATTTCGTAAACCTGAGATTCCAGCCCGCGGGTAAATAGAGCGGCAAACTCCTGCAAATCGTTGCTGCGACGCATCTTCCCGCGGACGGAATGCCCGATATCACGGCCATAACGGCGGATAGCGTCACGCGCATAATCGTCGGGCTGATTGCGCAGCCGGGATTCATCAAGTAAATAGCCGAGCGTCGCGGCGCGCTTTTCGGTGATCGCGCGCAGCGCAAGGGTAACGTCGTCGTTCAGGCTCGGTGCGTTGTGCCCCGAAGCGGGCTGTTTTGTTTTCATCAGGCAGCACTCCCCTTAAACAATCATTCCCAGTCGGTGTTCACTTTGACGTTTTCCGCCCCCGGTAAAGCGTAAACATCTTCGTCGTACCACTTGCGGGACAGTTCGGCGAGCGTGCCGTCCTTTTTGAGGGCTGCAAGCTCGTTGTCGATGGCTTCGATCAGCTTCGGGTCAGCACTCTTTTTGTATAAATAGACGTTGGGGAACAGGCCGACGGACTCAGAGGCTTTCAGATTAAGATTAAGGGCTTTGTTTAACGCCAATAATGCGCCAATCGGGTAAATAGCCGCATCGTACTCTCCGGAGGCAACGGCTTTGAAAATGTCCGCCGCAGATTGCTCGCCGTTCGGCTGGAGATTGATTTGCTGGCTGGGGTGCTTTTTGTTGTAGTTATCGATAACGGTATAGCGCGCATCAGATGTATGAATCGGCACCAGTTTCTTCTTACCGCCGGCAAGATCTCCCAGCGTATGAATATCGTTTTCATCGTTACGCACAATTAAACGCAGGTCGCTGATACCCGAAGGCTGGCCAGAGTGCGCATACTGTGCCGCGCGCTCTTTCGTGAGATAAAAATGGTCCGCTGCGAGGGTATAGGCGCCGGTGGACAAACCGACGATCATCGCATCCCGGGAGACCGCATTAAAATGGAACCTATAGTTGGTGAGCTTCCGATCGATGATTTTTAATAACTCACCGTCGTAGCCGGTAATGTTGTTATTATCATCCACAAAGCTGAACGGGAATCCGTTCGCGTTGACCACCACCTCAACGGTTTGCGCATTCGCGCTTTTTTCGGCCGCCTGGGCCACCGTTACCTGCATTGCCAACAGCAGCGAACCCAACATTAACACCTTATTTTTGAACATACTTCTTTCCCCAAAATGAGTGAGATGGAACCACTTTTGGCACATGGTTTTTCCACCGGTTACTGAGATACTCCTCGATATGTCGCAATATCCGGGTAAGCACCAGACAGAGCGCAATATAAATAATCAGGACGATGCAGTAGGCCTCCACGTAATGAAAACCACGCGCTGCAGCAATATTCGCCTTTGCCATCACATCAACCACCGTGATGGTATAAACCAGCGACGTATCCTTGATCAGGTCAATCAGGACGCTGGTGTAGTTGGGTAAAGCGGAGACCGCCGCCTGCGGGAAAATAATGCGCCGAAACTGGGTAAAGCCGGTCAGGCCTATCGACCATGCTGCCTCTCGCTGCCCCTTTTCAACCGAATTCCACGCCGAACGAAACGTCTCTGCGAAGTACGCGCTAAACACCACTGAAAAAGCGGCTACCGCGGCCACCAGCGGCGAAAGCTTGTAGCTGAACGGGGTATCCTGCGGCCCGCCAAAAAGCCCGTTGGCAAGCCACGGCCAGACGTAAAAAACAAAATAGAGCATCACCAGCATGGGGATCGAGCGGCCAAAAGAGATAAACACCGTGACCAGATATTTCACGTAAGGCACGTCGCGGATCGTCACCCAGGCCAGAATGGCTCCTGACAGCGTCGAGAAAATTAACGATAAAAAGGTAATCAGCAAGGTTATCGGTAGTGCGCTGAGTATAAAGGTGAAATTATCCCGGATAAAATCGATGCTAAACATAGTCGTGTTTTACTCCAGTAAATATTGATACTTTTTCTCAATGCGGGTAGTGAGATAAAAGATAATAACGTTAAGCAACCAGTAAATAAGAATGACGCTAATAAATGCCGCGACCTGCTTCGCACCATAGCTGTTCTGCGATATTTTCTGTGCCCGGCCAAAAATATCGACAATGCCAATAATATTAACCAGCGAGGTCATCTTTACGAGGTTGATTAAAAGATTGCCAAAGTTGGGAATGGCGATAATGAGTCCTTGCGGAAAAATGACATGCGCGATGCCAATATACCAGGGAATATTCAGACTCCGTAGCGCCTCTTTTTGTCCTGGATCTACGGCGTTCCATGCCGAGCGCAGCATTTCGGCAAAATAGGGGCTAATGCCAACCGAGATAGATAATATGGCAAAGGTCATATCGCTAATCAGCAACGCCGGCAGCTCAAGTGCTGAGAGAATCAGCTTGCCGCCGAAGAAGAACAGCAGGATTAACAGAGCCAGCGGCGCCCCGCGCAGCACATCGGTATAGGCTTTCGCAAGCCAGCTCAATAGCGATGAACGGCTAAACTGTAGGACCGCCGCCGCCAGCCCAAGCGCCAGGCCGAGCAGCAGAGAGGCCAGCGTAATACCCAGCGTGACCGGCAGGTTTTCCAGTAATTTCGGCACAATGAACAGCAGATCGTCGAGAGTAAATAGCGGTTGTGGATTCATCGAGTTGACCTCAGGCGTGAAAACGTAATCGGGCCAGAAACGCCTGCGTCCGCGTGTGCAACGCCGCACCAAAAATCTGCTCAGGCGGCCCCTGCTCCACGATCTCGCCATTTTCCATAAACACCACTCTGGAGGCGACCTGCCGGGCAAACTCCATTTCATGAGTCACGATAATCATCGTTTGTCCGTTGGCGGCAATCTCCTGGATAAGCGTCAGGACTTCGCCCACTTTTTCCGGATCGAGGGCTGAGGTCGGTTCATCCAGTAACAGCACGGCCGGGTTAATTGCCAACGCGCGGGCAATGCCAATACGCTGTTTCTGCCCGCCAGAAAGGCTGTTTGGATAATGGTCTTTTTTATGCAATAGCCCGACCTGTTTTAGCAGACGTTCGGCGACCGCCACCGCCTCCTGACGAGGTCTTTTTTGCGCATAAATCAGGCCTTCGGTGATATTTTGCAACGCGGTGAGATTGTGAAACAAATTCCAGGACTGAAAAACCATTGCGGTTTTCGAACGTATTTTTTCAATCTCTTTTTTTCCGGCCTTCGCGCAATCGACAACCGCATCATCGATCTCTATTTTCCCGCTGTCGGCGGGCTCGAGAAAATTCAGCGTGCGCAATAACGTCGTTTTTCCTGAGCCGCTCGGACCAATAATGCAGATAACTTCTCCGCTATTAATGGAAAGCGAAACCTCTTTTAGTATGGGTTCGCCAGTAAAACTTTTGCTGATTTTATTAATGGCAATCATTATCTTATTTTCGCAGCGAGCTATCCCTGATAAATGCGCAACGGTGGCATTTATTTCTTTTCTAAAACTATATTGTCGCGAAGGCCATCAAGACAAACAAGAAAAAAACATATCGAAAGTTGAAAAACAGATTTCCGCCGCCTGCCATTTTTCCTGGAAATAGCATATTCAGACTATTGCGAGGATATAAAAGGCGAAGAGAAGAACGATCCGCTATTTATCGTCGCGGATCGTGCGTGACATCCTTTTTTGAGCCGTTCACTGCTGCGTCCGCTACGGTCACCCGGCGCCGGCTAAGGCGATTAGCCCAGCAGCGGGCTCGAAGCTATCAGCACCCTAAATCGTCGGTTTGTTCTCGGTCCAGTCAAATTCCAGCTGTTTCGCGGTAAGCTCCGCAAGCGCTCTGTCAGAAAAGCGTTCGACTAAATGTAGACTCATATCAATGCCCGCTGAAATCCCGGCGGAGGATACAATGGCGCCCTCATCTACCCAGCGTAACCCTTCTTTTACTTTGACTTGTGGAAACATCATGCGGAAATCTGCAATATCCTCCCAGTGCGTGGTGGCGGATTTAGCGGATAAGATGCCGGATTTAGCGAGCAAAAAAGAGCCGGTACACACTGAAGCGGTAATGACCGTTTTTAACGACTGCTGGTATATCCATTCAATGACGCCACTCTTTGCCAGCTCCGCATCAACAATCCCGCCGGGGATAATCAGGCAATCTATGGGGGGATGATTATCTATCGTGGCTTCAGGGGAAAGTTTCAGTCCTGCGCGTGCCCGTATGGTTTCCCGCGTTTCGCCTACCGTAAAGACGTTAAACAACGGTATCTCGCCGCGATGAACCCTGGAGGCACAGGTGAAGACTTCATAAGGCCCGGCAAAATCGAGGACTTCAACATTATCAAAAATATAGATCCCGACCTGTATCGACATAGATTAACTCCCTCGATAGTGCGTAGAAACAGGAAAAATAGTTATTGCGCCAACGAATATCAGCGCCAGGCTAAAACCGGCAATTCTAACCGAGCTTCCGCACGGTGCTTTACACTCACGATATTATTATCAGTCGGTGCTGAATGTTGCCAATACGAATTAAACATTACCCTGGCACCTTGGGCATGAACTGATGCCAGTTATCCCGGATGATACCCGGCGTGTTGCCACCTTTGTATTCGCAACTAATGAAACAGCAACCCTCTTAATGGTAACGATAGTTGCAGTTAATACTCTGAGGTTTTATCGGTAAATCGCGCGCGCCCGTCAGCATGCGCCCCTCTTCGCCACGCACGCTGCTTTCTTATCGTGAAACTTTTGCACTCATTTTGCCCACCATGACTCGTCTTGTTCCCTTTTAGTGCTCATCAGTAAGCGTAACTTTGCTGATGATTCAGATAACAAAGCGCTCTTCCTATGAATTTCAGCGATCTATAAACATGGCATCAAAATTGCCTTAACGAAAACGGCGGACCGCCACTGGAAAAAACGCACGGTACAGTGCTCAACACAACCACATAACAACACGATTTATCCACACAGGATGATTTATGAAAAATATAATGTTCTCCACCCTTGTCGCCGCGGCCTCTCTGTTCGCGGTCGCACAGCAGGCACATGCTGGCACCACTTTGGATGCAATTAAGAAGAAAGGGTTTGTTCAATGCGGTATCAGTGATGGTCTGCCCGGCTTCTCTTACGCCGATGCTAACGGCAAATTCACCGGGATTGATGTCGACGTCTGTCGCGCGACTGCGGCGGCGGTGTTTGGCGATGCCAGCAAGGTTAAATACACCCCGCTGACGGCAAAAGAGCGCTTTACCGCCCTGCAATCCGGCGAAGTGGATATTTTGTCGCGTAATACCACCTGGACCTCTTCACGGGACGGCGGTATGGGGTTCATATTCGCGGGCGTCAACTATTATGACGGCATCGGCTTCCTGACCCATCAAAAGGCTGGCCTCAAAAGCGCTAAAGAGCTGGATGGCGCCACCGTTTGCATCCAGGCCGGTACGGATACCGAGCTGAACGTAGCCGATTACTTCAAAGCCAACAAAATGCAATACACGCCGGTGACCTTCGACCGCTCTGACGAATCAGCTAAAGCGCTCGACAGCGGCCGCTGCGACACCCTGGCTTCCGACCAGTCTCAGCTGTACGCGCTGCGTATTAAACTGGGCAAACCGGATGAGTTTATCGTTCTGCCGGAAGTTATTTCGAAAGAGCCTCTGGGGCCCGTCGTGCGCCGCGGGGATGACGACTGGTTTACTATCGTTAAATGGTCGCTGTACGCCATGCTCAATGCGGAAGAAATGGGGATCAGCTCGAAAAACGTCGATCAGATGGCGGCAAAACCGTCCAACCCGGACATCGCTCACCTGCTGGGCTCTGAGGGCGACTTTGGCAAAGACCTGAAGCTCGACAATAAATGGGCGTTCAACATTATTAAACAGGTCGGTAACTACCAGGAGAGCTTTGACCGCAACGTCGGTAAAGACAGCGCTCTGAAAATCGCGCGCGGCCAGAATGCGCTCTGGAACCAGGGCGGCATCCAGTACGCACCGCCGGTACGCTAATCTGCCTTCCAGTCGGGTACCGCACCCTGCGGTACCCAATGCGCTTTTTTCATTGAGGTTTCAACATGTCTCAACGCCCAACCGTAAAAAGGGATTTTTCGTTCGGTAATCCCACGGTTCGCGCCTGGCTTTACCAGATAGCCGCCATTGTCGCCGTGTTTGCCGTTGTGGGATATCTGATCCACAACACGGTGATCAACCTGGCCAATCGCGGTATTACATCCGGTTTTGGTTTTCTTGAGCGTAGCGCCGGTTTCGGCATCATCCAACACCTGATTGATTACACAGAAGGTGACACCTACGCGCGCGTCTTCCTTGTGGGGTTAACCAATACCCTGCTGGTTTCCGCGCTGTGCATTGTTTTTGCCTCCATTCTCGGATTCTTTGTCGGTCTCGCGCGTCTGTCTGATAACTGGCTGCTGCGCAGGCTCTCGACCATTTATATCGAGACGTTCCGCAATATTCCGCCGCTGTTGCAGATTTTCTTCTGGTATTTCGCCGTGCTGCGTAATCTCCCTGGCCCACGCGAGGCATTAAGCGCATTCGATCTGGCGTTTGTCAGCAACCGCGGTCTTTACATCCCGTGGCCAACCTATGCGCCAGGCAGCTGGCCATTCGTTATCGCCCTGGCGCTGGCGATCGCCGGCAGCATCGGATTACGGCATTACAACCGCCAGCACCAGCTGAAGACCGGTCAGCTGCGCCGCACCTGGCCCGCAGCCGCCGCGATGATTATCGTCTTCCCGCTGATAGCCCATCTGCTGTTTGGCGCCGCCACCCACTGGGATGTCCCGCAGCTTCGCGGATTTAACTTCCGCGGTGGGTTCGTGATGATCCCGGAGCTGGCTTCGCTGACGCTGGCGCTGTCGATCTACACCTCTTCGTTTATTGCTGAAGTGATTCGCTCCGGTATCCAGTCGGTCCCGCACGGACAGAGTGAAGCGGCCCGTTCGCTAGGTTTGCCGAATCCGGTGACCATGCGGCAGGTGATCATCCCCCAGGCAATGCGGGTCATCATTCCGCCGCTGACCAGCCAGTATCTCAACATCGTGAAAAACTCGTCGCTGGCGGCGGCGATCGGCTACCCGGATATGGTCTCGCTGTTTGCCGGTACGGTGCTGAACCAGACCGGCCAGGCTATCGAGACCATTGCCATCACCATGGCGGTCTACCTGATCATCAGTCTGATAATTTCGCTGCTGATGAACATCTACAACCGCAAAATCGCGCTGGTTGAGCGTTAAGAGAACGGAATGACTATGTCTGTTACCACACATGAAACTCCCCCGGCCCCCACCAACCCGGCGAGTAAAGCCTGGGCCTGGGCACGTAAGCATCTCTTCTCCAGCTGGTTCAATACGCTGCTGACGCTGCTGACGCTGCTGTGCCTGTGGATTATCTGGACCCTGATCCCCCCGGCTCTGAACTGGCTGGTGTTCAAGGCAAACTGGCTGGGTACAACCCGCGCCGACTGTACCAAAGAAGGCGCCTGCTGGGTGTTTATCCACGCGCGCTTTGGCCAGTTTATGTACGGGCTCTATCCGCACGAGCTCCGCTGGCGTATCAACCTCGCGCTGGTGATTGGCCTGCTGTCCATCATTCCGATGTTTATCAAGTCAATGCCGCGCCGGGGCCGCTATATCGCCTGCTGGGCGGTGGCCTATCCCATCCTCGTCTGGGTCCTGTTGTACGGCGGTTTTTTGGGCCTCGATCGCGTCGAGACCCGCCAGTGGGGTGGCCTGACGCTGACGCTGATTATCGCTTCCGTCGGGGTTGCCGGGGCGCTGCCATTGGGCATTTTGCTGGCGCTGGGACGTCGTTCAACCATGCCGGTCGTTCGCACTCTGTCGGTGATTTTTATCGAGTTCTGGCGCGGCGTGCCGCTGATTACCGTGCTGTTTATGTCATCGGTGATGCTGCCGCTGTTTATGGCCGAAGGCACCACCATCGATAAGCTGGTGCGCGCGCTGGTCGGGGTTATTCTGTTCCAGTCGGCCTACATCGCGGAAGTGGTGCGCGGCGGATTACAGGCGCTGCCCAAAGGGCAGTATGAAGCGGCCGAATCGCTGGCGCTGGGCTACTGGAAAACGCAGTTTCTGGTCATTCTCCCCCAGGCGCTCAAGCTCACCATCCCCGGCCTGGTCAACACCATCATCGCTTTGTTTAAAGACACCAGCCTGGTGATCATCATCGGCCTGTTCGATCTTTTCAGCAGCGTACAGCAGGCAACGGTTGACCCCACCTGGCTTGGCATGTCGACGGAGGGCTACGTTTTTGCCGCCCTCGTCTACTGGATTTTCTGTTTTAGCATGTCGCGCTACAGCCAGTATCTGGAGAAGCGCTTTCACACCGGGCGTACATCGCACTGAGGTTTTACATGACACACTCTATGACTAATTCTGCTGAAGCGATGATGATTTCGCTTGAAAATGTGAATAAATGGTACGGTCAGTTTCACGTATTGAAAGATATTAACCTGCAGGTGAAGCCCCGCGAGCGGATTGTTCTCTGCGGCCCTTCCGGCTCGGGTAAATCGACCACCATTCGCTGCATCAACCACCTGGAAGAACATCAGCAAGGGCGTATCGTCGTTGATGGCATTCATCTCAATGATGATGTCCGCAACATAGAACGGGTGCGGACTGAAGTTGGCATGGTATTCCAACACTTTAATCTTTTCCCTCACCTGACCGTTTTGCAGAACTGCACGTTGGCGCCGACCTGGGTGCGTAAGATGCCAACGAAGGAAGCGGAAGCGCTGGCAATGCACTATCTGCAGCGCGTCCGTATTGCTGAGCATGCGCATAAGTTCCCGGGGCAGCTCTCCGGTGGTCAGCAGCAGCGCGTGGCCATTGCCCGTTCACTGTGCATGAAGCCAAAAATCATGCTGTTTGATGAACCCACCTCAGCGCTTGATCCGGAGATGGTCAAAGAGGTGCTCGATACCATGATTGGCCTGGCGGAAGACGGCATGACGATGCTGTGCGTCACCCATGAAATGGGCTTTGCGCGCACGGTGGCGGACCGGGTTATCTTTATGGACCGCGGCGAGATTGTCGAACAGGCTCCGCCGCAGGAGTTTTTCGCCCATCCAAAATCGGAACGTACCCGCGCGTTTCTGTCGCAGGTTATTCACTAAACGTTAAAGGACCTTACCGCTTAAATACCCGCTCTGCCGACGCTGAGGGGTATTTAAGCGTTCGTTTACCGCATCACGATCAAATCACGATCAATCAGGGGAGCACTCGCGCTGCACGTCAACCGCCACTTCCAGAGCCAGCGTTGCCCCGCCATCGAAAATAACGCCCTGTAACGGAGTCACATCGGCATAATCCCTTCCCCACGCCGTGACGATATGCTGCCCCTGCGGCATGAGATCGTTGGTCGGATCAAACTCCAGCCAGCCGATATCAGGGATAAAAATGGCAAACCAGGCATGTGACGCATCGGTCCCGACGAGTTTTTCCTGCCCCTCTGGCGGCAGCGTTTCAATATAGCCGCTGATATAACGCGCGGGTAGGCCGACAGAGCGCAGGCAAGCGATCGCCAGATGGGCAAAATCCTGGCAGACGCCGCGCTTTTCCTCTAAAACCTGCTCGGGTGGCGTAGTGACGCTGGTCGCAACCGGGTCGAAGGTAAATTCCGTAAAAATACGATGCGTAAAGTCCATCGCCGCCTGGATCACCCCAGCATTATTGTGAAAAATATCGGCAGCATAGCTGGCCAGCCGTTCGGAACGGCGGATTAAACCGGAATCGAGCAGATACTCTTTCGCCATTCGCAGATCCGCTGTCCCGGACTCATGCAGCAATCGACGATACTCACCGCAGGTCAGCGGGTGGTCATATAGCAGGTTCGCGCGGTCTATTTCGTCAATATCAAAGTAGCTTTCCATCTCAATGGTTAGCTTGTCGTGCGGAACCTGGATCGAGAAATAAAACGTCAGATTGCCGAAATAATCACTCCCCTCGCTCTGATAAACGGGCATCGGCGTCACCGTAATCCGACGCAGTAAACAGCGCTGATTCGCCGTATCGCGCGGCAGAAGATGCGTCATGTTGTAGCATAACGTCACCGGTGAATTGTACTGGTACTCCGTAAGATGACGTACCCGGTATTTCATAAGTCAGTCTTCCATTGCGCGTTAATCAACTGCTGCGGTCCATCTGCGTGATCGAAATACTTGTCGCTCAGCAGGGTCGTAAACTGCTCCAACTGGCTGATTATCTGCGTCATGAGCGCATCCAGCCGTCCACGCAGCTCCGTTTGTTCATCGACCTGTGCCAGCATCTCCAGCTCGGCCAGTTGAATATCGGTCAGGGATTTCATTATCGGACGCATGTCGGACGTCAGGCTGGAAGTCTGACCGTCCTGTCGCGGTAGTTCGAGGAGATATTTACGCAGTCGATCGATCTGATAAATCAAGGAACGCGGATTGCTGGCGTCCAGCATCAATAAATCCAGACCAGAAATGATGTTCATTCGTCCTCGGTAGCGGCGACGGAACGAGATCAATGCCTCTACGCTCATCAGTACCGATTCTAAAATTTGCTGTTGCTGTAAACCAGGAAGAGCGTGGGTCAGCGTGTGTTTGAGTAAAATGGCGGTTAGACGCGCTCGCTCAGCGCGGCGGCCAATCTCCTGAAACCGCCAGTCCATTCCCCGCAGCATGCTTTCATGGTTCAGCCCGGATAATGCCAGTAAAGAGGTGACCAGATTGTCCAGCGACTCTTCCGGCAGTTCCGGCAGCCCATCCTGATAGGCCACCTCCACCGCCCGAATACAATCGCGTAACTCATTGAGAATAATTCGGGTATCGGCCGAGAGCATCTCTTTTACCTGCTCGCCGCAGGTCAGCATGCTTTGGATATTAAATTTAATGGAACCGGCGCGTTGGCCATCACAAACCAACGAAGAAAGCTCATGATTCTGGTCATCGCCGGCGTCCGTTTCAGGCAATGTGCCGGTAAGCGGAAATAATGCTCCCAGCAGGACGTCGCGGCTTTCAGGCATAAACAGCTCAACCCCATTGAGCTGTTTGAAAAGCGTGCGTATCACCCGCAGGCTCATTTCGGCGCGTTCCGCATAGCGGCCAAACCAGAACAGGTTCTCTATAACGCGGCTGGGCAGATTTCCCTCATCACGAGGAATGGAGTCCGTCAGCGGCTGCTGCGCTATGTCGGGTTTTTCCCCCAGTATCCACGTATCTTTGCTGCGTGCGCCGGATAAATCGCTAACAATAAATTCATCAGCGGACTCAGCTACCCGTGATAGCGTTCCGGGCATGACGCAGTACCCCTCCGGGGTGGCGACGGTAAACGCGCGGAAAATGCCGGGCCGATATTCAATTTGTTGCTTATCCCAGACCGGAACGCGCGAGCCGGGTATATATACCTGAGCCACGTAGTTGTGCGGGTTGGCGGTGATCTGCTGAATGGTGAGCATCCGATTGTGATCGTCCAGGCTATGACCGTAAATGCTTTTACTATCAAAGCTGCGCCAGGACGGTTTGATTATCAGGTGCTCAAGGTTACGGATCACAAAATCGCGATCCTCTGCGCGACCGCACCACCAGGTCTTAACCGTCGGGATCAGTAGCGGTTCGCCAAGCAAACACTGACTAATTTCTGCGAGAAACGCCAGCAGCGCCGGCGCCTCAAGAACCCCCGAGCCCAGAGGGTTCGCCAGCACGACGTTACCGCTGCGTACCACTTCGAGCAGTCCCGGCACGCCCAGCCGTGAGTCGGAACGGAGTTCCGTTTGGTCGCAATAAGTATCATCCATACGGCGCAAAATCACATCAACTTCCGACAGGCCATTAAGGGACTTCAACCACACCCTGCCGTTACGCACGGTCAGGTCCCCGCCCTGAACCAGCTGAAAACCGAGATAGTTCGCGAGATAAGCATGCTCAAAATAGGTACTGCTGTATGCACCGGGCGTCAGCACCACGATCCGCGGGGTCTCTGTTTTGTGGCTGGCAAGACCGGCTAACGTATGCCGAAGCGCGTGAAAGAAGCCGGAAAGCCGCCGGACGTTGCTGTTGCGAAACAGCGACGGCAGCACGCGAGAAACGGCGATTCTGTTTTCAAGAACATAACCGGTGCCGCTCGGCGCCTGGGTACGATCGCCAATAGCCACAAACTGTCCATCACCGCCGCGAACGAGATCGACTGCGTGGAAGATGAGATTATGCGCGCCCGGCAAACGTATACCGTGGCACTGACGCAGAAAGCCTGGGTGAGAGAAAACGATTTCTGACGGGATAACGCCCTCTTTCAGCAGCCGCTGTTCGCCGTAGAAATCTTTAAGTATCAGGTCGAAAAGCAGCGAGCGCTGCGCCAGCCCGCGTTCAACGGTTAACCACTCGTCCTCCGCCAACAGATTTGGAATGATGTCCAGCGACCAGACGTTTGGCGACAGCGGATCGCCATTGAGGTTATAGGTTGCGCCATCATCGCGCAAAATACGCCTGGCCTGACGAAGACGGTTTTCCATCCCTTCTATACCCATCTCGCCGACGCTGTTCATGACCTCAGTCCAGTGTGGGCGGATAATGTTCGCCGGATCGCAAGCTTCGTTATAGACGTCTGTCGTAGAGAGTTCGACAGAGAAAGACGCCGGCTCACAGGCCGGCGTGATTGATTCAGAAAAAGAAGCTGTCATGTATTCTGATTACCCGGCTCAAAGCTAAATCCTAGTATACTTCCTGCGAAGATCCAAAGTATGCGGGTATTCATCGCCCGGCTCTTCATCCGGCGGAGCCATAGGGCGTGGAACCTGCTCATGCTCATAGAATGTCCTTAACGCGCTGAATGCGGGAGGAGGCGTCAAAACGCCCTGGGTGAAGCCATGATCCCAAAATCGATTGACGCGCCTTGCCTCAGCTTCATTGCTGTTGACCGGTAGCGTCTCATAGTGACGTCCGCCCGGGTGGCTGACGCGATAGCTGCAGCCACCTATGGAAAGACCGTTCCAGGTATCAATCAGGTCAAACACCAGGGGGGTATTCACCCCAAGAGTTGGATGCAGCGCCGATGGCGGCGCCCAGGCCCGATAGCGCACCGCCCCCACCATCTCCCCCTTCTTGCCGGTCGCTCGCAGCGGTACGCGGCGGCCGTTGCACGCCAGCACATAGCGTCCTTCAGTCAGACCGGACAGGCGCACCTGCAGGCGTTCGACGGAGGAGTCAACGTAGCGTGAGGTCCCGGACTGTGTCACTTCTTCGCCCAGTACATGCCACGGCTCGATCGCCCAGCGAAGCTCGAGCTCAATATCATCAATTTGCTGGCGACCATAGTGCGGGAAGCGGAACTCTTCAAACGGCAGCAGCCATGACAATTTAAATGGATAGCCATGCCGCTGCAGGTCATCCACCACTTCTTTTACGTCCTGCCAGACGAAATGCGGCAACATAAACTTATCGTGCAGTTGGGTGCCCCAACGGACCAGCGGCTTGTGATACGGCTGGTTCCAGAAGCGCGCCACCAGGCAACGGAGCAGCAGCAGCTGCACCAGCGACATGCGCGCGTGCGGCGGCATTTCGAAGCCGCGAAACTCCAGCAGCCCCAGACGACCGCTACTGCTGCCTGCGGCGTACAGTTTGTCGATGCAAAATTCTGAGCGATGGGTATTACCGGTGATATCCACCAGCAGGTTGCGCATCAGCCTGTCCACCAGCCATGGGGTATCAACCAGCCCTTCCGGCATGTTCTGAAAGGCTATCTCCATTTCGTAAAGCGCTTCATCCCGTCCTTCATCCGGACGCGGAGCCTGGCTGGTTGGGCCAATAAACATTCCGGAGAATAAGTAGGAAAGACCCGGATGGTGCTGCCAGTACGTCACCAGGCTACGCAGGAGGTCGGGACGCCGCAGTAGAGGGCTGTCGGCAGGAGTGGCCCCGCCTAAGGTCACGTGGTTACCGCCCCCGGTACCGGTGTGCCGGCCATCAAGCATAAACTTCTCGGCCCCCAGTCGGGTCTGCTGCGCCTGCTCGTAGAGCGTTTCAATATTGTGGACCAGCTCGTCCCAGCGGCTGGCCGGGTGAATATTGACCTCGATAACCCCAGGGTCGGGGGTTAACAGCAGCTTCTGCAAGCGGGCATCTTTTGGCGGCTCATAACCTTCAATCACCACCGGCAGCTGCAACGCGCTGGCCGTCGCTTCGACGGCATGAATCAGGGCAACATAATTCTCCAGATGGGTGACTGGCGGCAGGAACAGATGGAGCTTGCCCTCGCGCGGTTCGAGGCACAGCGCGGTACGGACCACGCTTGTACTGCCGTTAACTGCCGATTTTTGTTGCTGCAACGCCTGCTGGGCAATGGTGGTGGCCGCCCCTTCCCCGATCGCAAAAACCGCCAGCGGTTCGCGAGGCTCGAAAGGATCGCGTTCGATAACGCGCTCATCTTCGGTGAGTGGCGGCAGCGAACTGAGGGGCAGACGATAACCCATGGCGCTGTCCCCGGGGATCAGCGTAATCAGCCCCCCCCGCATCGGCCAGCGGCTGCTCCGCCACCGGTGACCATCAAACTCGACGGGCAGAATGTAGCCCGTTGCGTTTTCCATACCGCGGCTGAGCAAGCTGGCCAGCCGGCGCCGTTCAAGGTCATCCTCGAGATTCGCCTTCCTCGGGTCGGCCCCTTCCGGCAGCGCGCGCTCGAGCCACAGGTAGTAGAGCGCATCTTCATACGCGGGTTGCAAATAGCCGGCGTCGACGCCTAGCTGCTGACACAGCGTCTGACCAAAGCGCTCCGCATCAGCGATGCCGTGACCGTAATCCCGATCGACGCGGGCAACGAGCGCCGGGTCGTGCCACAGCGCCTCTCCGTCGGTGCGCCAGAAGCACCCCAGCGCCCAGCGCGGAACCTCTTCTCCCGGATACCACTTACCCTGGCCATAGTGCAGCAGTCCCCCGTGACCGAACTGAGCTTGTAGCCGCAGCAGCAGGTCTTTCGCGAGACGTAATTTGTCCTTACCCAGCGCCTCGGTGTTCCACTGCGCGGAGTCCATATCGTCGATGGAGATAAACGTCGGTTCGCCCCCCATGGTCAGACGCACATCGTTGGCCTGCAGCTCAACGTCTACGGCGCGGCCCAGCGCGTTGATGTTCAGCCACTCATCTTCGCTGTAAGGCCGCGTGACGCGCGGATCTTCATGAATGCGTGTGACAATGTTGGTATAGCTGAACTCACATTCGCACGGGTCGGTTGCGCCGGTAATCGGTGCCGCAGACTGCGGGTCGGCCGTGCAGGCTAAAGGAATATGCCCTTCTCCGGCAAACAGGCCGCTGGTCGGATCCAGCCCCACCCAGCCAGCGCCGGGGAGATAGACTTCACACCAGGCGTGCAGATCGGTGAAATCCTGTTCCGGGCCTGAGGGACCGTCGAGCGCTTTCACATCGGCAGTCAACTGCACCAGATAGCCGGAGGCAAAGCGGGCTGCCAGCCCCAAATGACGCAGTATCTGCACCAGCAACCATGAGGTATCCCTGCACGAGCCTTTTTTCAACGTCAGCGTTTCCTGACAGCTCTGCACGCCGGGCTCCAGGCGAATACCATAGTCAATTTCGTTGGCCAGGCGGCTATTGAGCTGCACCAGGAAGGTCACGATGTGCACCATTTCCTCGCAATCAACGGTATCCAGCCACGCGTCCAGTTCAGGGCTCTGCTCGGTGACCTTAAGGTAAGGAGCGAGTTCTTCCTGCATCAAAGAATCATAAGCAAAGGGGAAATGCTCGGCATACTCTTCAATAAAGAAGTCAAACGGGTTGATCACGGTCATGTCCGCGATCACCTCCACCGCGAACTCCAGGCGTTTCGTTTTTTCAGGAAACACCAGCCGCGCCTGATAGTTGCCGAACGGATCCTGCTGCCAGTTAATAAAGTGGTCCCCGGGCGTCACTTTCAGGGAATAGCCATGTATATGGGTACGTGAATGAGGCGCCGGGCGCAGGCGCAAAATATGCGGCGCCACGTTGATCAAACGATCGAATTCATAAGTCGTTGTATGTTGAATCGCAACCCGGATGGTCATACGGCATCCCCCTGCAGGAAATGAAACCAGTTATCGGTAATCAGGTGATGAAGCGCAATCAGGCTGAGTTGAACCTCATTGAGGTAGAGGCTAAATTCGCGGTTCAGATCGTGAGAATTATCGACGCCCCGGGTTGCAAGCAGAAGACTGTCGATGTGATCCGAAACGGCCGACGCCCGCGGCAGCTCAGCGGCGGCCAGCTTGATTTGCTGCAGGCAATAGCGCTGCGAACGGGGAAAATGCCCATCCGTCAGGAGCAGCGTGACCACCAGCGAGCCTTTAATCGAACAGCGCATTACCCGGCGAAAGCTGAGATAGGCGCTTTGCGATTTCAGGACCTTAGACCACACTACCTGGCCTAACTTGATGCTCTCTTCCTCACGCGCCTGCATCATCAGGGAATTTGCTGCGTCAAGAATGCGCGTATTCATATCGGCGCGCTCCAGATAGCGCCCCATGTTCAGAAAATGCCAGCCGGCATCGCGGCTCATCGACCCGGTCAGCAGGCCGATAATTTTCTGGCATCCTTCAATGACGTTATTAAGATACGTATGTCGTTCGGAGCGGTTGATCCCCTGGCGGATGTTCTGTCTGGCGTACAGATCCAGTTCATTAATCAGCTCCCACATCTCTCCCGGCACCACATCGCGGCTGGTGCGGATATTTTCACGGACCATTTTTAATGACGACAGCAGCGAGTCAGGGTTGCTCTCGTCGGCCAGCATAAACTTCAGCACATTGCGTTCGTCTTTAATCTTATAGCGCTGGCCAAACAGGGCGACGCCGCTGCTAATTTCGATCAGGTTATACCAGGAAACGGCGATATCCCGTGGCAGATCGTAAAGCAGATCGTCATACACGCTGACTAATCGCGCGATATTCTCCGCGCGCTCCAGATAACGCGCGCTCCAGTACAGGCGCGCAGCAACTCTTGATAGCATGTTCATTATCTTTTGCTCTCCACGATCCAGGTATCCTTACTCCCGCCGCCCTGGGATGAGTTAACCACTAATGAGCCTTTTTTCATCGCCACCCGCGTCAAGCCACCGGTTGTTACGTAAGTCTCTTTGCTTTGTAAAATGAAGGGGCGTAGATCGAGGTGGCGCGGCTCCAGATAATCTTTCGCGATGAGCGCCGGTGCGGTAGAGAGCTTCAGCGTCGGCTGAGCAATATAGTTGCGTGGATTCGCCTGGATCAGCTCGGCAAACAGCTGCTGCTCTTTTTTGGTCGAGTGCGGCCCGACCAGCATGCCATAACCGCCGGATTCGTTAGCCGGTTTCACCACCAGCTTATCCAGATTCTGCAGAACGTATTCCCGTTCATCATCATTCTGGCAGAGGAAGGTTTCCACATTCGGCAGAATAGGCTCTTCGTCCAGATAGTAACGAATCAGTGCCGGTACGTACGCATAGACGACCTTGTCATCCGCCACCCCGGCGCCAGGAGCATTGGCCAGCGCCACGTTTCCGGCTTTCCATGCCCGCATCAGGCCAGGCACCCCGAGAACAGATTCGGGATGAAAGACTTCCGGGTCGAGGAACATATCGTCAATGCGTCGGTAAATGACGTCCACCCGCTCCGGGCCGTAGATCGTTTTGGTGTAGACGCAGTCGTCGTCGCCAACAAACAGATCGGCTCCTTCCACAAGCTCTACCCCCATTTGCTGGGCCAGAAAAGCGTGTTCGAAGTAGGCAGAATTATAGATCCCCGGGGTCAGCACCACGATTTCCGGGCGTTCAATCTGCCGGGGCGACAGGGCCGTCAGGGTTTCCAGCAGCTGTGCCGGATAGGCGTCAATGGGTTTGATATCCTCACGTTCAAACAACTCCGGCAGAACGCGCTTGGTGATGGCTCGGTTTTCCAGCATATAGGAGACGCCGGAGGGAACCCGCAGGTTATCTTCCAGCACGTAGAACTGCCCGGTTTCATCGCGGACTAAATCGGTCCCGCAAATATGCGCCCAGACGCCATAAGGTGGCGACATTCCGACACACTCAGGGCGAAAATTTTTCGACTCCTTAATAATATATTCGGGAATGATGCCATCTTTGATGCAATGTTGTTCATTGTACAGGTCGTTGATAAAGCGGTTCAGAGCGGTAAGGCGCTGCTTCAGGCCGGTTTCGGCTATCGTCCAGTCCTGAGCATCAATGGTGCGGGGAATAATATCGAATGGCCAGATCCTGTCGATATTTCCTTTGTCGGTATACACCGTAAAGCTAATTCCCATTTCCTGTATTGTCGCCTCTGCCGTCAGGCGACGTTTTTCAAGTTCATCCGGCGCAAGCGAATCCAGACACTGAATCAAACTCTGTGCTGAACGGCGGGGATTGCCCTCATGGTCGATCAGTTCGTCGAAATAGACGTCGGCTTTGTAGTTTTTTATGAGTTTATGCATCAGCATTGTATCCTTATCAAACCGCCGATCGGGGCAGTATATGCTTTACTTTCACAGAACTAAGCCTTTTGCCTTTCGTTTCTCAAAACAAAGGAGGTACTATTTTTTTGCAGCACAAATCATTCCCGGCATAATAAATGCCGTTATCTCTGCATGATTTTTTGGCTTGATCAATGCGGGTTAAATTACGTACAGGACACCCCCCTGGAAATCATCGTCAACGTGAACTTTAAATCGGCTGCGCGTTAAATAATAACCGCATTGAAAGCCTTTTCCGGCCTGCCATATCGGTACTGATAATGCAAGCTGCATATTATTGCTGCTGCCCCGGAGTTTACCTGTGTATCGCTTTCATTTTTTACGCTGACGTATAAATATAAGCACAAAACATGCCATTAATTTATTCATTAAGTATCAACAGGATATCCGGGGGAGCCATAGAGCACCACAATGGGGCACGGATCATCATGATGCATGGAAGATACTGAAAAGCACCAAAATGAGACATTGTCTTTCTTTTATCTGACGGAGCCTGAGATAAACCTTGCACCATGACGCAGGTTACTTTCGGTGCAAGCCATTTTACTGCCTGATTAACTTATTACCGGCTTTCGCGTCAATCCGCAGATTATTTTTTTCGCTCGCGGGAGGGGATTATTTTCATCCGGTTAAATTATCCACTGGCGGATGGTTTTCGCTATATTTAATTACGAAGATGACTGTTTCTTTGTTGTTGCCGAATTTACCGCACCGTTGCAGGGGCGTGAATTTACTCAAAGCAGGCCCTTATTCAGGGGCCCCCTTTTATGCGTAATACGCGGATGGTAATTTTTTCGCATTCAATGTTGAAATGAAAATCATTCTCATGTAAATTTTCATGTCTAAATGTTTCCTGGTTTACCCTCCTCTGGCGGTTAGAGCGACATGTCATCTCCTGGTTTTAGTTCAGCTGAAAATATTGTGCTGCTGTTCTCCGAGCATAACAACTGGCTGCAAAAGTTGCTCAGACGACGCCTTGGGAATGCCAGCGATGCCGCCGATCTCGCGCAGGACGTCTTCCTCCGCCTGCTGATAAAACCGCGAAACTTTGACACTCTTGCCGGCGCGCGCGCCTACCTTGGTTCGATGGCTCAGGGCATGTGTATTGACCTGTGGCGCAGAAAAGAAATCGAGCGCGTCTGGCTGGAAACACTGGCGGCTCAACCGCTGGCCACCGCGGTATCAGCAGAACACTGCGCGATCGTCCTGGAAACGCTTTTTCAGGTGGATGCCATGCTGCAGGCGCTGCCGGAGAAAGTCCGCGCGGCGTTTTTGATGTCGCAGATCGGCGGGCTGACGTACGCAAAAATTGCCGCTGAGCTCGCCGTCTCCGAGCGCATGGTGAAGAAATATATGGCTCAGGCCATGCTTCACTGCCTGAGTCTTGAAGTCGAGTATCTCGATGCACTCCCCGCCGCCGCGGTCAGATACGATGAGCCATAAACCCGGCTTCGCCGCGCTGCAGCAGGCGGCGAACTGGTATGCCGAAGTCGAGGACCTCGCGTCAACGCAGACCTATCCCGCCGCGTTACAGCGCTGGCTTGACGAGAGTCAGGAGAATCAGCTGGCGTGGCGGTACGTGCTGAACATCAGCCAGCGCTTTTCGCCGCTGCGGGAAAGTGATGAGCGACAAACGGCGGCACTGACCGCGTTGACCCAGAGAACGCACGCCGCCGGACGGCGCCAGGTGCTAAAAATGGCGGCCTGGATTTCCGTCGGCACCCTGCTCGCCTGGGGCAGCTGGCGTCATACGCCGCTGCGCAATCAGGTACTGGCATGGCACGCCGATTATCACAGCCCCCAAGGCGAAATAAGGTCGTTTACGCTGGCTGATGGCTCGCGGATCTGGCTTGACACCGATAGTGCGCTGAACGTTGATTACTCCCCAACGCAGCGCGCGCTGCGTCTGCTGAACGGCCGGGTGATGATCGAAACCGCCGCCGATCCGCATCGCCCGCTGACCATCGTCACCGCGCAGGGCAAAATGCGCGCCCTCGGCACGCGTTTCAGCGTGCAGGCGCTCGGCGATACCACCGTGCTGCAGGTGTATCAGGGGGCGGTGGAAGTCTCTCCGGCGGGCATCAGCGACGCGTCGATCGTGCAGGCCGGTCAGGCGATGACCTTCCGCCAGGATGCCTTTGGCCCGATCTCGCCGCTGCGTAATGCGCAGCCTGCCTGGCCCCGCGGGTTGCTACAGGCCGATAATCTCCCCCTCGGTGAGTTTATCGAACGGCTGTCGGCCTATCGCCGCGGCTATCTGGGATGCGATCCGGCCGTGTCAGCGCTGACCGTTACCGGTACGTTCCCGCTGCACGATACCGATATGACGCTGGACATGCTCACCAACGCGCTGCCCGTGCAGCTCAACCGCCGCTTCTCATGGTGGCTGACGGTCGCACCGCGCGATAAATAACAAATAAATTCGCCTCATCGGTTCCCCTTTACGTGCCCTCATCCGATTAACCCTATGCAGCACTTTTACTTTTGGGAATTATCAGGGGAATCTATGTCATCATCACCACGCACCAGCCCGCCGCGGATTTTCCGTCGTACGCCGACGGCCGCCCTCCTGCGCATGATGTTTTGTGCGCCGCTACTGACCTTTGCCGCTGCGCAGGCCGCCGAAGCGGCGACGGATAAGCACGACTACGCGATCCCGGCCGCGCCGCTGGCGACTCAGCTGAATCAGTTTGCCGCGCAGTCGGGCATTTATCTGGCGAGCGATGCGCGGCTGACGGCCGGTAAATCCTCTCCGGCGCTCAACGGCACCTACACCCTTGCCGAAGGCTTCTCCCGGCTGTTGACCGATCGCGGGCTGCTGGCAGAACGTCAGCCCAACGGCAGCTACACCCTGAAAGCGATCCCTGAAGGGGACGAAATGGTGGTGGTCGGTGATATTAACTACGGTGCGATGACTGAAGACACCGGCTCTTACACCACCCGCAGCATGTCGGCGGCGACCCGTCTGAATCTCTCGCCGCGGGAGACGCCGCAGTCGGTCAGCGTAGTTACCCGCCAGCAGATGAACGATCGGAATATGACCTCGCTGGACGACGCGATGCGTCAGGTCACGGGTGTGAACGTCATCAACGAAAGCTCCTACCAGACTCGTTACCAGTCGCGCGGCTTCACGATGGATAACCTTCAGGAAGACGGTATCAGCTCCTCGTTTCAAAACAGCCTCGCCGGAATGGGGTATGCCGAAGCCTCCACCGAATCGCCGGATCTGGCCATTTACGACCATCTGGAAGTCCTGCGCGGCGCGTCAGGCCTGACCCAGGGCAGCGGCGAACCGGGGGGAACGGTGAATATGGTGCGCAAGCGTCCGACCTACGATTTTCGCTCTTCCGTCAGCGCCAGCGCCGGCAGCTGGGATAACTACCGCGGCGAAATGGACGTCTCCGGGCCGCTGAATGACGATGCCTCGCTGCGCGGCCGCGCGGTTGGCGTACTGCAAAAGAGAGACAGCTTTACCGATTACGTGCACAGCGATCGCCAGGTGCTGTTCGGTACCCTCGCCTATGATTTGACGTCGCAGACCACGCTGACCACCGGTATCTCCTGGCAGAAAACCGATACGGTGCCCAATCTTTACGGCGTGCCGATGTCCACCAACTACTCCAGCCTGGGTCTTCCCCGCTCGACCTTCCTGGGGGCCAGCTGGAATAACATCACCTTCGAGAAAACTAACGCCTACGCCGAGCTCGAACACTATTTTGATAACGAATGGGTCGCCAAAAGCTCGCTGAACTACACGACCGCCAGCGCCGAGGGCAAATTCATCGGCGTTTACGGCAACGGCACTCAGGGCGTGGATGATTCAGGCAGCGCGAAGCTCAACAACTACCTGCAACGACACAACCGCAGCAGCCAGTACGGCGTGAACATCAGCCTGAGCGGGCCGTTCGAGCTGCTGGATCGCGACCACCAGCTGGTATTCGGCGGTGATTATCAGAAGGAGAACTTCAATAACTTATTTGGTTCGCTGAGCAATACCAGCGCGGTGAATATCTATAGCTGGGACCCTGAAAGCCTCTCCGAACCCGACTGGGATTACACCCGCCGCTATCAGTACAACGTCTATCAGCGCGGCCTGTACGCCACGACACGGCTGAGCCTGACCGACGACTGGAAGCTGATCCTCGGAAGCCGTTACAGCAGCTTTACCTACGACTCCTATTTCACCAACCTGACAACCGGCGCGATGACCGCGCACAGCAACTACAAGGTGAAAGGTAAAATCATCCCCTACGGCGGCCTGCTGTGGGATTTCGCCAAAGACTACACCTGGTATCTGAGCTACGCCGAAATCTACAAACCGCAAAGCCTGCAGGATGCCAGCGGCAACTTCCTGCCGCCGGTCACCGGCAGCAACTACGAAACCGGCGTCAAAGGAGAGTTCTTCAACGGCGGGCTGAACGCCTCCGTCGCCCTGTTCCGCATTATTCAGGCGAATAACGCCATGAGCGGGGTGGACTGCGATGACTGCTACGTTGCCGACGGCAAAGTGCAGAGCCAGGGCATTGAAATGGAGATATCCGGGCAGCTTGCGCAGGGCTGGCAGGTCTACGCCGGATACACGCTTAATAACAGCAAATATCTCGAAGCCGCCGCCACGCAGAAAGGCACCAACTACAGCAAACACACGCCGCAGCACCTTTTCCGCTTGTACAGCAGCTATCGCCTGCCGGGAGAGTGGGATAAATGGTCCGTCGGCGCAGGGCTGACGGCGCAGACGGATACCACCACCAACTACGATGTGTCCCAGGGCGGATACACCCTTTTCAACGCCAATATTGGCTATCAGTACAGTAAACAAATAAGCCTGAGCCTGAACGGTAACAACCTGACGGATAAAGAGTACTACCTCGGCGTTTCCAACCGCCACCGCGGGGGCAACAATTTCTACGGCGATCCGCGTAACGTCATGTTCAACGTGAAATGGGCTTATTAAGCGCAAAGGATAATGGGCAGCCGTCCGCGAGGGCGGCTGTCACGCTTTTACACACTCTGTGCGACCTTTTTTATGCAAAGTTTGAAACGATTTTACCAGCTGATAGCGCCCTGTTGGCTGCACCCTCGCGAATGGTTTTCATGGCTTTTATTGCTGACGCTGACCGCCCTCACGCTGGGCGTGGTATGGATAAGCGTTCAGTACAACAACTGGAGCCGGGAATTTTACGATGCCCTCAGCGATTACTTTCAGCAGGCGTCGATCGGCATGCTGGCGCTCGCTTATGCCGGATATACCGCGCTGTTTGTGACGTTTATTATCAGCTCGAACTGGCTGAAAAAATTACTGATCATTCGCGGCCGACAGAAGATGACCATGAGATTTCACCATCTGTGGCTGCGACGACATAATCACTACCGTCTGAGCCTCCATGCTGAACCCGATAATCCCGATCAGCGTATTGCCGAGGATATTCGGCTGCTGGTTGAGCAGAGCCTTGGGCTATTTTTGTCGCTGCTAAAAAACATCACGGGGCTTTTATCGTTCATTGTTATTCTGTGGCAGCTCTCGGGCACGCTCAGCCTCACCGTCGCCGGACACAGCGTCACGCTGCACGGCTATCTGGTATGGGTGGCGCTGGGGTATGCGGTTATTAGCAGCCTGCTGGCCCACTGGATAGGCCGCCCGCTGCATCAGCTGAATATAGAGCGGCAAAAAAGTGAGGCGGACTACCGTGCCAGCCTGCTGCGCATCCGCGAAAACAGCGAGCAGATTGCCTTCTACGGCGGCGAACGTGCCGAACTGCGCCGCGTACACCGTCATTTTTCGGCGATTGCGCAGAACTGGCAGCGGCTGATGTCGCGCGAGTTTCGCCTGGATACGTTCACCACCTCCTATTTTCGTCTGAGCCTGATGATCCCGATTTTTGCCGTCCTGCCGCTGTATATCGCAAAACAGATCTCGCTTGGCGGCGTCATGCAGGCGCGCGCCGCTTTCGGCTACGTCCTTGACGCCTTCGGCTGGTTTATCGACTCCTACCGTCAGATAGTGGCCTGGTCAGCGACGGTAGAGAGGCTATGGCAGTTTGAGCAAGGCTTAATCGCGCTGCCGGCGCAATCGCGCTTTTCCCGCCAGCCCGGAACGTTACGCTGTCTTCATCTGGTCGCCCGTCACGCTGATGGTACGCCCCTGTTTAACCCGATAAATCTCGACTTACGGCGCGGGGAGGCGGTGGCGATTACCGGCGCCAGCGGGTGTGGGAAAACGACCTTCTTAAGGGTACTCTGCGGGCTGTGGCCATACCGCAGCGGGGACTATAGCCACCCGACAGGCAAAAGCCTGTTCGTGCCGCAAAAACCGTATCTTCCCGACGATCTCCTGAGCCACGTGTTGACGTATCCGGGCTTAGCTAAAGTCAGCAATCAACGGCTGGAGAGCTGCCTGAAGAGGGTTGGGCTACACCATTTATGCCGGCAGCTGAATGAGCGTCAGTCATGGCGCGGTATCCTTTCCGGCGGCGAGCAGCAGCGTCTTTCGTTTGCCCGCATCCTGGTGAATCAGCCCGATTTTATTTGCCTTGATGAATCAACCAGCCACCTGGACGAGGGAACGGCCGTAGCGCTGATAGGCGCTATCCGCCGCGAACTGCCGCAGAGCATCATCATGGTCGTCAGCCACCAAAGAGCGGTTGTAGACTCAGTGAGCACAAAATATCTCATTGAAAAACATGGCTAAAATAATTATCTTGCGCGTTAACATCGCGGGTAGATACAACGGGCTGCCCTCATCTCCAGCCGTTAACCCGCGCGTCCAGAAGATTCCGGGAGTCAGCCGCTGAGGGCTATCCCTCATTGCGGCCTGTGGGCGGTTTACCTAAGCTAAAGCTGTAATGTAAATCGCCCATAAGGAGATCATCATGACCGGCTTACCATCCGACGATCGTCATCCCACCCCCGATGCCGCTGAAGAGAACGCGTTTTTTCCGTCACCTTACTCTCTGAGTCAATACACCTCGCCAAAGACCGATTTTGACGGCGCCCACTATCCCGCACCCTATAAGGGCGGCAAGTGGAAGGTGCTGATGATTGCGTCTCAGGAACGCTATCTGCTGATGCAAAACGGGAAGTTTTTTTCTACCGGCAACCACCCCGTGGAGACGCTGCTGCCCATGCACCACCTGGATCTCGCCGGGTTTGCAATCGACATTGCGACGCCGTCCGGGGACCCGGTAAAGCTCGAAATGTGGGCCTTCCCCGGCGAGGATGAGGCGGTCAAGGGCACCTATGAGAAGTATCGCCGTCAGCTCAAGCAGCCCAAAAAACTGTCCGAGGTGGTGAAGGATCTGGATGCGGGCAACTATATCGGCATCTTTATCCCGGGCGGTCACGGGGTGCTTAACGACATTCCCTACAGCGAGGACGTCAAAAAAGCGCTGCTCTGGGCCCATAACCACGACCGCTACGTCATTTCGCTGTGTCACGGGCCGGCCGGACTGCTGGCGGCAGGCCTCGGCGAGGACAAGGAGAACTTCTTATACCGCGGTTACGAAATCTGCGTTTTCCCGGACTCGCTTGATACCGGCGCGAATATCGATATCGGCTATATTCCCGGCCCAATGCCCTGGCTGGTCGGTGAACGCCTTCGCGAGCTGGGGGTTAAGATCCTCAATAGCGATATCACGGGTCAAGTCCACAAAGACCGACGCCTGTTGACCGGCGACAGCCCGCTGGCCTCCAACCATCTCGGCAAGCTGGCCGCAGAAACGCTGCTTGCCGACGTCGCGGCGCGATGAACGACGCCAATGCTGAAAAGGCTGAGTCGCCCTGCCGCGGTGAATTGGAAATCTGACAACGAGAACAACGATGCCATTACCTGAATATATGAACGAGGTTGAAATAACCGCTCCCGGCGGACCTGACGTGCTCCGGATTTGCAAAGCGCCCCTGCCGCTGCCCGGCCCCGATGAGGTGCTGGTGCAGGTTGCCGCCGCGGGCGTAAACCGTCCGGATGTGATACAGCGGCAGGGAAAGTACCCTATGCCCGACGGCGTCACTCCGGTACCCGGCCTTGAAGTTGCCGGGAACGTTGTGGCGCTAGGTGACAACGTCACTGATATAGCTATCGGGGACAAGGTGTGCGGCCTGACCAACGGCGGCGGCTACGCGGAATACTGCCTGCTACCCGCGACGCAGTGCCTGCCGGTCCCGACGGGCGTGAGCATGGTCGAGGCTGCCGCGATAGCGGAAACGTTCTTTACCGTGTGGGCCAATCTGTTTCAAATGGCTAAGGCCAAACGCGGCGATCGGGTTCTCATCCACGGCGGCACCAGCGGCATCGGCACCACCGCGCTGATGCTGTGCGCAGCTTTCGGTATCGAGTGCTTTGCCACCGCAGGCTCGGAGGATAAATGCGCCGCCGTTGCCTCCCTCGGGGGGCAGCCCATCAACTATCGTACCGATGATTTTGCTGCCGTCATCCTCAGCCAGACGCAGGGGCGCGGTGTCGATATTATTCTCGACATCATGGGCGCGTCGTACTTCAGGTCGAATCTGACCGCGCTGGCGCGCGACGGCCGCCTGGTGGTGATCGGCTTCCTCGGCGGCGCCATCGCAGACGGCGTCGACCTGCAGGCCATAGCGCTGAAGCGCGCGACCATTACCGGTTCGACCATGCGGGCAAGAACCGCCCAGGAGAAGGCGCGCATCGCCGCTGAGCTCCGCGCGCAGGTCTGGCCGCTGCTGGCGTCGGGCCAGTGTCGGCCCATCATTGATCAGGTTTTCCGGCTCGAGGATGCCCCGCTGGCGCACGCCATGATGGAGCGCGGGGATCACATAGGCAAAATTGTGCTCCAGGTGACAGGCTAAGCGTGCGGCCAGGCAGCAAACGGGGCGACCTGGCGCCCCTTTTCTTCGGCGACGGCGGCCAGCACGCGCTCCACGAGTACCGATTTTAGCGTCTTGTCCTCGGCGGAATTTTTCCGTACTTTTAGGCCTGCGTTTTTCCCTGCGTTTATGCCCGCCTCGTCAGGGCCGCTAAACTCAACTTAATATCTGCAGCCTGAATACGGAGCCCCCGATGGTCACCACACACGTTTTTATTGCGGTCAGCCTTGATGGCTACATCGCCCGGCAGGATGGCGATATCGGCTGGCTGCTGCAGCGCGACGATCCGACGGAAGATCACGGCTATATGGCGTTCATCGCGGACAAAGACTGGATCGTGATGGGCCGGGGAACCTATGAGAAGGTGCTGGCCTTCGACGAATGGCCTTATGACCGCCCCGTGCTGGTGCTCTCCCGCCGGCTGGCCGATACCCCCGTGCCCGAGGTGCTGAAGGGTAAAGTGCAGTTCTCCCGCCGCGCGCCGAAGGAGGTGCTGGACGACCTGGCGGCGCAGAACGCGCGCCGCGTCTATATCGACGGCGGGCAGCTGATCCAGTCGTTCCTGCGCGAAGGGCTGGTCTCCGACATCATTATCACGACCGTTCCCGTCCTGCTCGGTTCGGGCAAGCCGCTGTTCGGATCCCTGCCCCAGGATATCGATTTGACGCTGTTATCAAGCCGCAGCTTCCCTTCGGGTCTGGTGCAGTCGCACTATCGGCTGACGCCACAAGCCGCATAGACACGCGGGGCGGCCGCCCTGCTGCTAGCGATACCGTTCTGCTTCCACCGCCTCGCGAACCTTAACCAGCGCGGGCCGCAAACTCTCCGTCGAGACCGATCCCAGCGCCAGCCGGATGGCCTGGGGGACGGTTTGCGCGGTGCAGAAAGGCGCCGCCGTCGAAACGGAAATATTATCGTCCATCAGCGCCTTGACCACCCGATCCGCCCTCGCCTCATCCGGCAGCGGCAGCCAGGCAAAATAGGAGTCCGGATGGCTCACGCAGGGAAGATCGCCCAGCGTCTCCCTCAACGCCGCCTGCCGCCGGCGCGCATCGGCTCTTTTTTGCGTTTCAAAGCGCCTGACGGTGCCGTCCTGGATCCAGCCGCAGACCAGGGCCGTCAGCACGGAAGGGGTATTCCAGGTCGTGGCGCGAATCGCTCTCTCCAGCGCGGAGCGATAGCCTTCGGGGCAGATAACCACCCCGACCCGCAGGCCGGTCGCCACGTTTTTTGAAAATCCGCTGATATAGACGGTGCGCTCTGGCGCATAGCACGCCAGCGGCGGCGGCGGCCGTCGCACCAGGTAGGCATAGGCGGTATCTTCGACGATCAGCAGATCGTGGGCGCGGGCGATCCCGGCCAGCGCCTTGCGCTGGGCGCGGCTAAGTACCCAGCCCAGCGGATTGTGCAGCGTCGGCATGACGTAGACCGCCCGGACGCGTCTTTTTTGACAGATCTGCCTGAGGGCCGCTAAATCCGGGCCATCGGCGAGGGACGGGATGGCGATAAGCTCAAGATGGTAGAGCTCCGCCAGCGCTTTGAACCCCGAATAGGTCAGCGCGTCCACGGCGACGACGTCGCCGGGCCTCAGCAGCCCCATCACCGTGACGGTGAGCCCGTGCTGGGCGCCGTTGACGATCAGCAGGTTGTCCGCCGTCGGCCGAAATCCGTACCGGCAAAAGTGCCCGGCCATAATCTCGCGTTCACCGAGCCTGCCGGCGTGGGGCTGATAGCGCAGATGCGACTCGATGTCGCCGGCCGCCGAAAGCTGCCGCAGCGCGTCGCGGAGGATCTCTCCCTGCCCCGGCAGCGCCGGATAGTTAAAATTCAGGTCGAGCACGTCCGTCGCCACCCTCTGCTGATCGACGCCGTGGCCCGGTGGCAGCGACCGCTCTCTGACAAAGGTGCCGCGACCGGTTTCGCCGCTCACCAGCCCCATCGCCTCCAGCTCGCTGTAGACCCGGGTCGCGGTCGCCAAAGAGATATGCTCCCGTGCGGAGAGATGCCGGTGCGTCGGCAGGCGGGTTCCCGGCGACATCTCGCCGTTGCGAATCGCCTCCGCGAATTGATCAACAATGCCTTTGTAGCGGGCTTTCATCAAATGTATCCATGACAATAATTTGATTGTATTAGATGAGCGAGGCTACCATCCGCTGACCCCATGCTCAAGCCCGTAAACGAGAACAAACAGATGAGGTTACAGTGGTAAATTCAGCGGTACATAAAGCCGACCCCGGCGCCGTTTCCGGCTGGCTCAACGGCCTGCTCGGCGTGATTATTTTCAGCGGCTCTTTGCCCGCCACGCGCGTGGCGGTGCTGGAGATAGCCCCTTTCTTTCTGACCTTTCTGCGCGCGTCTATCGCCGGAGTCGTGGCCTGCGCGCTGATGTTGTGCTTTCGCCAGCGACGGCCCCACGCCTCGCAGCTCGTCGCGCTGGTCGTCGTATCCCTGGGGGTGGTGGTGGGTTTTCCGCTGCTGACCGCCCTCGCCCTGCGGCACGTCACCGCCGCACACTCCATCGTGTTTCTCGGCCTTTTGCCGCTGACCACGGCTATTTTCGGCGTTCTGCGCGGTGGTGAACGGCCCAAAAAGGCCTTCTGGATCTTTTCGGTCATCGGCAGCCTGCTGGTTGCGGGCTTCGCGCTCGCGCAAAGCGCCTCGGCGTCGCTGACCGGCGATCTGCTGATGCTGGCCGCCGTCGTTGTCTGCGGTCTGGGCTACGCCGAGGGCGCAAAGCTGACCCGCGCCATCGGCGGCTGGCAGACGATCGGCTGGGCGCTGATTATCGCCCTGCCTTTCATGCTTATCGGCACCGCTATAACCCTGCCGGTAACCCTCAGCGGCATTAGCGCCCCGGCCTGGGCGGCGTTAGGGTACGTATCGCTTTTCAGTATGCTGATCGGCTTTATTTTTTGGTACAAAGGGCTGGCCATCGGCGGGATTGCCGCCGTTGGCCAGCTCCAGCTGCTGCAGCCGTTCTTTGGCCTGGCGCTGTCGGCGGCCCTGCTGCATGAAACGGTCAGTCCGGTAATGGTTTTCGTCACCTTAGGCGTTATTCTGTGCGTAAGCGGATCGCGAAAGTTTGCCCGCTAAAACGCAGCGGTCGCCTGGGCTACTCCCATTTTTTAAAAGGAATCAACGATGTTTACAGGCCTGAGCGCATTCCCTCTCACCCCGCTGGCGGGGGCGGAGATCGACGAGAAGTCGTTTGTGTCACTGATTGAAAACCTTGTCGATGCCGGCGTGGATTCCATAGGCGCGCTGGGTTCGACCGGCAGCTACGCCTATTTGACCCGGGAGCAGCGGCTCAGGGTCACCCGCCTCGCCGTCGGCGCCGCGTCCGGTATTCCGGTGATGACCAGCATCAGCAGCATCAGCGCGGATGAGGTCATGAGGCTGGCGGAGGATGCGCAAAACGCCGGCGTTAGCGGCGTGCTGCTGGCGCCGCTGTCGTATCAGAAACTGAGCGCCGACGAGGCGTTTCGCCTGTATGACCGCGTCACCGCCGGGCTATCGGTCCCGCTGTGCGTCTACGACAATCCGGCAACCACCGGGTTTCACTTTTCCGACGACCTGCTGGTCGCCCTGTCGAACCTCAACCGCGTCGGTTCGATAAAACTTGGCGACCTTCCGGCAGAGTGGAGCGCCGCCTCGCAGCGCATCGCGGTCCTGAAGAGGCGGATCGCCGGACAGGTCACGCTCGGCATCAGCGGCGACGCCCGCGCCGCGGCGGGCCTGATTGCCGGCTGCGGCGTCTGGTACTCCGTACTCGGCGGACTTTTCCCCCGCTACGCTCTGCAACTGACCCGGGCGGCGCTGCGCGGAGATGAAGACGAGGCGCTGAGGCTTAGCGCAGACCTTGCGCCGCTGTGGGCCTTCTATCACCGCCACGGAAGCCTGCGCGCGATCGCCACCGTCGCCGAGATCCTTGGCACGGCGCCGGCACCGTGCCTGCCATTCCCCCTGCAGACGCTGAGCGGTCAGGAACGGCGCGCCCTGGAGCAGATCCTCGGCCAGCTGTCGCGGCTGGATTGACCCGCAGCGGCAGGGCTACTTTTTCAGGCGCCAGGCGAGCACGATGCCGATAGCGGTGGTCATCATGATGCCGGCAAGCAGGAAGGTGAACCGCATGGCGCCGCCGATGGCCGACGCCGGAGCGTGAACGAGGTCCTGCGTGCCGGCGGCAAATGAAAAAACGTTTCCCATTACCGCCGCGCCGGCGATCAGCCCCATATTCCGCGCAAGGCTGAGCAGTCCTGAGACCGTGCCCTGCTGGCCCGGCATCGCGTCGAGCAGCGCGGCGGTATTGTTGGCGGCCTGAAAAAGCTGGTAGCCGGGGGTCAGAACCATAACCGACAGCACGTAGCCGATAATGCCCGTCCGGTTCGGCAGCTCTGCCAGCATAAAGGCCCCTGCCGTCAGCACGATCAGCCCCACGTAGAGCGTGCGGCGGGTTCCCCAGCCGTCAACCAGGCGGCCGGCCGGCACGCCGCAAAAGATAGAGACCACCGGGCCGATGGCCATCACGAAGCCCACTTCCGCGGTGCTCAGATTAAGCGCGATGCCGAGATAGAACGGCCCCACCACCAGGGTAGCCATCATCACCGCGGCCACCAAAAGATTGACCAGCAGCCAGGGCGCCAGACGCCCGATCGGCACCGGACGCTGGCTTGTTCGCGCCTCGGCGCGCGCGCGGCGATCGGCCGGCAGGACGATAAACACCAGCAGCAGCGCCAGGCAGGCGATCGGCAGCTGAACCCAGAAAATGCTGCGCCATCCCGCCCAGGCTATCAGCAGCCCGCCGATGGAGGGACCGAGCGCCGTGCCCAGCGCCGAGGTGGTTCCCAGCAGCCCCATCGCCCGGCCGATGCGATCCTTCCCGGCGGCCTGTCTCATAAGGGCCATGCTCAGCGTCATCAGGAAAGCGGCTCCCGCCCCCTGCAGCGCCCGGGCGGCGGTTAAAAACCACAGGCTGGCGGCCAGGCTACAGAGCAGTGAGGCCGCGATAAACAGGCCGAGGCCGAGCATCAGCATGCTCTTCAGCCCCCATCTGTCGCCGAGGCGACCGGCAACCAGTACCGAGATCGTCAGCGCCGCCAGATAGACGGTCACCACCGCCTGCACCTGCGGGAAAGGGGCGAAAAAGGCCGCGGCCAGCGTGGGCAGCGCAATGTTGGCGATGCTGGTGCCCAGCGAGGCCAGCAGCATACAGAGCGCGAGCGCCGTCGTTATTGCCGCCTGTTTGTGTGTTGGGATCGGTAATTCCACCTGTGCCATAGCCTTGCCCTCTTGCCGGAAATTCGGTTCAGGCGCATGCTACAACTTCAAGTCGAATTGAGGTCAAGCATGAAATTTCTGGATATCGGTGAAGTTTCGGCCCTGAGCGGGATCAGGCCCTCGGCGCTGCGCTACTACGAAGAGATCGGCCTGATCGCGTCGATTTCACGGCACGGGCTGCGCAGGCAGTTTCCGCACGACGTGCTTTTGCATCTGAAGCTCATCACCATGGGCAAAGCGGCGGGCTTTTCGCTCGATGAGATCGCAAGCATGTTCGGCAAACAGGGAGCTCCCGACCTTCCGCGCGCCGGGCTGCACCAGCAGGCCGACCGCATCGACCGCCAGATCCAGCAGCTCACCGCCCTGCGCGATACGCTTCGCCACGTCGCCGACTGCCCGGCGCCTTCGCATATGGAGTGCCCGACCTTCAGGCGTCTTGTTGAGCTGGCGGGGAAAAGCGGCGCCAGGGCGGCAAAGAAAAAAGCGCCGAGCGGCCGATCGCTGAAGCGCCCCGCCTGACGGCGAAACGAAAAAAGCGCCCGCAGGCGCTTTTATTTTTACTCTCCGCTCGGGACCGGCTTTACCCGGACGCCGACCAGGACAATGACCATCGCGCTGAGCAGCAGCAGACCGCTGCCGGTGAAGACGCCGCTGGCGCCGGTGATGTCGAACACCGCCCCGCCGCCGGCTGCCCCGGCGCTGATGGCCAGCTGGATGGAGGCAACCAGCAGCCCCCCGGCGCTTTCGGCCTCATCCGGCACCGTGGTGGCAAGCCAGGTTGACCAGCCCACCGGCACCAGGCCAAAGGCAAAGCCCCACATGGCTACCATCAGACCGTCAAGCAGCGCCAGATGGCCGAAGGTCACCATCATCAGCGCCAGAATGCTCATCGCCAACGGTACCAGCGCCAGCGTCATGCGCAGGCTGCGGGCCAGTAAATACCCGGCAATCGAGGTTCCGACAAAGTTCGCCAGCCCAAAGCCCAGCAGGATCAGGGAAACCCCCTCCACGCTCGCCTGGGCGACGGTTTCCAGAAACGGCCGCAGATAGGTAAAGAAGGCGAAATGGCCGCTGAAAATCAAAATGGTTGCCAGCATGCCGCCCAGCATCCCCAGCCGGCGCAGAACCTTAAACAGCGTCGCAAAGCTGCCCGCGCTTTCCGGACGCATGGAGGGCAGAACCCACAGCTGCCAGAACAGGGCCACCAGGCTCGGCAGCGCGCAGATGATAAACACGTTGCGCCAGCCGATCATCCCGCCTAAATAGCTGCCCAGCGGCGCGGCCACGACGGTCGCTACCGATACGGCGGAGAAGATGATGGCCAGCGCTTTGGGCACAAACGCGGCGGGCACGAGGCGCATAGCGGTCGCGGTGGACATTGACCAGAACCCACCGATGGCAATCCCCAGCAGCAGGCGGCCGAGGAGCAAAAACTCCAGCGAAGGCGCAAAGGCAACCATCATGCTGGAGATGATTTGCAGCAGCGAAAAAAACATCAGCACCCAGCGGCGATCGATATTTTTGGTCGCCGGGGTAATGAGTAGCCCGGTAACCAGCGCCACCAGTGCCGTCGCGGTCACCGCCTGCCCCGCCATCCCTTCACTTACGCCCAGGCTTGTCGCCATCGGCGTTAACAGACTGGCGGGAAGAAACTCTGCAACAATCAGGCCGAAAACGCCCAGCGCCAGCGCATAAACGGCCCGCCATGCGGGTTTGGCGTTTAGCTGGCTCTCATCGGCTACAATGCAGGAACTCATATACATCTCTCCAGAACAGTTAACAATCCGACACAGCTTAGAAACTTCTCTTCGGACGATCTATGATGCATACTCTGCCATTATTGATTATTCGTCCGGGAATAGCGTTATGACCCATCAGGCCATCGATCTCACCAGCGAGCTGCTGCGCGGCATGCGCCTTTCAGGCGTCAACTACCGGCGCATTGAGTCCGGCCGCCCGTTCGGGGTGGCGTTCAGCTATGTGCCAGGTAAGGCGCAGTTTCACTTCATCAGCCGCGGCCCGGTTGTGCTGCGCATGGCCAGCGGGCAGCAGCTGGCTCTGGAGAGCGGCGACGCGCTGTTTATCCCCAACGGCGACGGCCACGCGCTGATGTCCGACGCCGGGGCGCAGATCGTCAACGTACAGCAGCTGCCTACCGAGCCGGTGTGCAGTACGGTGTGCTGCATTAAAAACGAGGGCCCGCAGCCGGCGCAGGACAACGCCATTATTTTCAGCGGCTGTATGGACTTTGAGCTCGGCGGCATGCAGCCGCTGGTCAAGGCGATGCCGGAGGTGATGATGGTCAGCAGCCTGCTGAACACCCGGCCTGAGATCCAGCCTCTTCTGGCGGCGATGGAGCGAGAAACCCTCACCCGCCAGGCGGGCTATGCGGGGATCCTCGCGCGGCTGGCGGACGTGGTGGCGGCGCTGATCGTTCGCGGCTGGGTGGAGTGCGGCTGCGGCAACGCCACCGGCTGGGTGCAGGTGCTGCGCGACCCGAAGCTGGCGAGAGCTATCTACGTGATGCACCAGCAGCCCGGGGTGAACTGGAAGGTTGAGGACCTGGCCCGCGAGGCCGGAACTTCGCGTTCGGTATTTGCCGAGCGCTTTCTGGCGGCGACCGGCACGACGCCCGCGCGCTATCTGACCGAATTACGCATGCGGCTGGCGGTTCAGTACATCTCCCATGAAGGCCAGGCCCTGGAAAAGGTGGCCTTTAAGCTGGGCTACAGCTCCCATGCCGCATTTAGCCGCGCGTTTAAGCGTATTACCGGCCAGGCGCCGGGCGCCCTGCGCGCTATTTCATCCGGGGAAGAGATATAGGCAGAATATCTGCCCCCGTTTTTTGGCAGTGCGGCTGAATTATATTTGCTCAATTCGCCGGTTAATATCACTATGGGGCATGCGCTATTGCGCCCCGGCTAAGCAGGATAATTAACAGGAAGTGAGCAGAAAAAACAGCCGCCGTCGATCGCGGAAAACGGGAAGCCGCAGGCCGCGGCAGAATAAGGTCCACATCGTGCATCCGGCGGTGCTTTTTATTAAGCGTCCGGAGTTTATCGGTAAGCTGGCGTGTGGCGCTTTGTTCTTCGGTATTTTTATTTACAACTTATACGATACCGTCGGCTGGCCGCTTATTGCGCTCGGCTGGGTCTCTATTTTGCTGTATCCCTTTGCGAAAAAAGGGGCTGACGATACGCTGCTCCGCCTGACCTCAGCGCGCGTGTTTGAGGTTATTGATGGCCACCGAATTGGCGCGCTATATCTTTTTATCGTCATGCCGCTGACGCTGCCTTTAGCCGCCGGCTATTTTATTTATCACACCGTGAAGTGGCGGCAGATGCGCAGGCAGGCAGACGTCGTCTATCAGCAGGAATAACCATGAACTTTGATGAGAAAAAAAGCCGCGCCTTCGCGCTCATGGCGGAGCGAAATATGAGGCGGAGTGAGTACGTTCCCCCGCTATACCGCCTGTTATGGAAAGCCGGCTGGAAGGTCCCGCCGCCGGTATTCAACCCGTTCTGGAGCAACTTCCTGCTTTCCGTGGCGGGCTTTAGCCTGCTCATTATCCCGATTATGCTGCTCCTGAACTGGCGCAGCGTACCCGATGAGTGGCCGCAAATTCTGCGTAATTGCCTGCAGATGGGGCTGATTTATGGCCTGCTGGATGCTGGCCACCATTTTATTCGCCGCAAAGCGAACAGGCTGCCGGGCTGGAATAAGCTGGTCTGAGATCGCGCCGTTCCCCCCCAGTGCAGGGCGGGAACGGCGGCAGGCTACTGCCGTTCTTTCTTACTCTGCCAGTTCGCCCACGGGCCGTCGGTCGGCATATCCTCCCGCTCATCGGCAATATCTTCCAGGCTATCAATATAGAGTTCTTCCACTTCCTTGCGCGCCCAGGGCGTCCGGCGTAAAAACTTCAGGCTGGATTTGACGCTGGGATCGCTCTTAAAGCAGTTAATATTGATGCGCTTTGCCAGCTCCGCCCAGCCATATTTCGCCACCAGTACGTTGAGTAACGCCTCAAGCGTGACGCCGTGGAGGGGATCTTTTGAAGGCTGCATAATGTCCTGTCCTGAAATACCTGAGAAATTGCGCACACCATACTGACTCCTTTCGCCCCGCGCAACTCGCGAGGCGGACTTAGCGCGCTATCACCCTTATCTACTATTCGCAAAAGCACTGAACCCCCGACGGACATAAATTAGAAAAGAAGGTTATTGGTTGATTATTTTCGCTTAGGGCAAGCTGTGTTTGACCACCTGACTGAGGAAATGATTATGCGCTGTTGTTGTCCCCGAACCCTGAATCTGAATAGCCAAAAATATACGCACACCGCCTTCGGAGAACACAATGAACGCAACCACGCTGCCGATTCTCGATCTTGCGCGCTACGCGGATCCCGCTGAGAAATCCGCTTTTCTTACCGAGCTGCGCCACGCCGCGCGCGATATCGGCTTCTTTTACCTGATCAATCACGGAGTGGATGATAGGCTGCAGCACAGCGTGCAGCAGCTCTCCCGCCGCTTCTTTTCGCTGGCCGATGCGCAAAAGCAGCCGGTCGCCATGATTCACTCCCCGCACTTTCGCGGCTACAACCGCGCCGCGTCGGAATTGACCCGCGGCCAGCCGGACTGGCGCGAACAGTTCGATATTGGCGCCGAGCGCCCTGCTCTGACCCTCGGCGACGATGCGCCGCGCTGGCAGCGCCTGCAGGGACCTAACCTGTGGCCGGACGCGCTGCCTGAGCTGAAACCAACGCTGCTGAGCTGGCAAAGCGCGATGACGCAGGTCGGTATTACCGTGCTGCGCGCCTTTGCCGAAGCCTTGAATTTACCCAATGACGCTTTTGATACCCTCTACGGCCAGCAGCCCAACGAGCATATCAAACTGATCCGCTACCCCGGCCAGCAGGAGACGCAAAGCACCCAGGGCGTTGGCGCGCATAAGGATTCCGGGTTCCTCAGTTTCTTACTCCAGGATGAGCAAAAAGGGCTGCAGGTTGAAGTCGCGCCCGGCCGCTGGATCGATGCGACCCCGCTGGCCGGCAGCTTCGTGGTCAATATTGGTGAACTTCTTGAGCTGGCGACCAATGGCTATCTGCGCGCGACGGTGCATCGCGTCGTTTCGCCGCCGGCGAACCAGCAGCGCCTCTCTATCGCCTTCTTCCTCGGCGCGCAGCTGGACGCCGTGGTTCCGGTCTACACCCTGCCGCCTGAACTGGCGCAGGAGGCGCTCGGGCCGGATAGCGATCCGCAGAATCCGCTGCTGCGGGAGGTGGGCTGGAACTACCTGAAGGGGCGCCTGCGCTCGCATCCGGACGTTGCCGAACGCTACTACCAGGATGTGTTTCGCGAACGCGCCGAACAACTGATCGTTTAAACATAACAATAAAGGAAAACACCATGAAAAATGCCGCTTTCAAACTGGCAGGGGTAGCACTGTCTCTTTCTCTGGCATGGTCCTCGGCGCAGGCCGCCGCGCTGCGCGTCGCCGCTGACCCGGTACCGCATGCCGAGATATTGAATTACATCAAGAAAATCGATCCGAGCCTCGATCTGAAGATCGTTGAGCTCACCAGCGGCGTGAACGCCAACGAGCTGCTGGCAAACGGCGACGTGGATGCCAACTATTTCCAGCACGTTCCCTATCTGAAAGATCAGGAAAAAGCGCTGGGTAAAACCTTTACCGTGGCGGCAACGGTGCATATTGAACCGCTGGGTATTTACTCGCGGAAACACAAAGATTTCAAATCCCTGCCGGAAAACGCCACCGTCGCGGTGCCGAATAACACCACCAACCTGAGCCGGGCGCTGTTCCTGCTGCAGAGCCAGGGGCTGATTAAGCTGGCGGCGAAATTTACCGACCCGGCCACCACCCTGGCAACGCCAAAGGATATTGTGGAGAACCCTAAGCATCTCAAAATTCTTGAGATTGAATCACCGCAAATCCCCCGCTCGCTCGACGATGTCGACCTGGCGGTGATTAACGGCAACTATGCGCTGGAAGCGGGCCTGACGCCGGCAAAAGATGCGCTGGGTCTGGAAAGCGCGGCGCATAACCCCTACGCCAATATCCTCGTCACCAATCCGTCCCTGGCCAACGATCCGCGGATCAAGCAGCTGGCGAAGGATCTGACCTCGCCGCAGGTGGCGGAATTTATCCGCAAACAGTATAACGGCTCGGTGATACCGGTCGCGCCGCAGTCATGATCGAGGTGCTGGGGCTGAGTAAAACTTATGCCGGAACGGGCCGACCGGCGCTAAACGATGTCTCGCTGCACGTTCCTAAGGGCGCCGTGTACGGCATCCTTGGGCGCAGCGGCGCGGGCAAAAGTACGCTGATACGCTGTCTGAATCTGCTGGAGCGGCCCACTGCGGGCCGCATTATTGTGAACGGACATGATATTACGCAGATGGATAAATCAGCCCTGCGCGCCTATCGCCTGCGCACCGGCATGATCTTCCAGCATTTTAATCTGCTCCATGCGCGCAGCGTCGCCGACAACGTTGCGGTGCCGCTGGAAATCGCCGGGATGGCGAAGGCCGCCCGCCGGGCCCGGGTGGAGGAACTGCTCGATTTGGTGGGGCTCAGCGATAAGGCCGAGGCCTTCCCCTCCCAGCTTTCGGGCGGGCAGAAGCAGCGCGTGGGGATTGCCCGGGCGCTGGCCGCAAGGCCCGACGTGCTGCTGTGCGATGAAGCGACCAGCGCGCTGGACCCGGAAACCACCGCCTCGGTGCTGGCGCTGCTGGCGGATATCAATCAGCGCCTGCATCTGACCATCGTGCTGATCACCCACGAGCTGGAAGTGGTTAAAACCCTGTGCGATCACGCCGCGCTGCTGGAAAAAGGAGAAATTGTTGAAAGCGGAAAAATTGCCGATCTGCTGGTGGCGCCGTGGTCAAAACTGCGTCAGTCGCTGCTCCACGATCCGCAAACGGAGCGCGACTTTCTCGCCCGTCACGGCTTTCACGGGAGGCCTTTATGCGGAGTAGCATGAGCTGGGAAGACCTCTGGCCGCTGCTGGTGGGCGGCACCCTGGACACCCTTTATATGGTCGGGCTGGCGGCATTCTTTACCGTTCTGCTCGGGCTCCCGACCGGGATTATCCTGTTTGTCTCGCGTAAAAACGGCCTGCTGCCGATGCCAAAACTCAACGCGCTGCTGGGGGCGGCGATCAATTTCGGCCGTTCGCTGCCGTTTATTGTGCTGCTGATTGCGCTGATCCCATTTACCCGGCTGATTATCGGCACCACCCTGGGAAGCACCGCCGCGGTGGTCCCGGTGACTATCGGTGCCTTTCCCTTCTTCGCCCGGCTGACGGAAAACGCGCTGGACGAGGTGGACTACGGGCGGATTGAGGCGATTTTATCGATGGGCGGCAACATCTGGCACGTGATTTTTAAATCCCTGCTGCCGGAAGCGCTGCCGACCCTGCTGGCCGGCGTGACGCTGACGATCGTTATGCTGATTGGCTTTTCGTCGATGGCCGGTGTGATCGGCGGCGGCGGACTGGGCGACCTGGCGATCCGCTACGGCTACCAGCGCTTTAATAACGAGGTGATGGTGGGCACGGTACTGATCCTGGTGGCGATGGTCCAGGGCGTACAGATGACCGGCGACCGTCTGGTTCGCCGCCTGGCGCACCGTCGGTAGGTTCATCAAGGGCGATGATCACCCATCGCCCTTTTTCCCCGCCGCTAGCGCAAGCCGCACTCGTGAATTAAGGTCTCCATCAGCTCCGTCGCCGACAGCTCGCGGATCAGACCCACTCCCTGTCCCGCCCAGTGGGCGCCGTAGCGCTCATCCCCTCCCGCTTTAGCCGCCGTCGCCAGCGCCTTACCGGCAGCATAGGCCAGCGGATAGGCCGGGATCTCTGAGGTATCAGCCTGTTGCGCCAGCGCGCGCCAGCCGTTGTGTATACAGCGCGCCGGGCGGCCGGAAATGGCCGCGGTGAGCGCGGTTTGCGGATCGGGGCCGGCTTTAATCGCCTGACGATAGCCGCTGTCCGCCGCCGATTCCGGGCACAGCAGAAATGCGGTCCCCAGCTGCGCGCCCTCGGCGCCGAGGCTCATGGCGCGGCAAATGCCCGCGCCGTTCATAATGCCGCCGGCGGCAATAATCGGCAGGCCCACCGCCCGCTTCAGACTCTGGACCAGCGCAAAGGTGCTCAGCTGCTGGTCGTCACCGCGTTCGTCAAAGATCCCGCGATGGCCGCCCGCTTCGTAGCCCTGCGCAATCACGATATCCACCCCCTGCGCCTCGATCTGCCGGGCTTCTTCGACGCTGGTGGCGCTGGCCATGGTAATGATGCCTCTCTCCTGCAGGCGGAGAATGACCTGCGGTGACGGAATACCGAAGTGAAAGCTGACCACCGGCGGCGCCAGTTCGAGCAGCAGCTCGAGCATCGGCTGGTGCCCGAGGAAAGTTTGATAGATCTCGGTCAGCGCCGCCGGCGGCTGGGCTCCCGCGCGGGCAAAAGCCGGGCGCAGCCGCTCCAGCCACCGGGCTTCAACCTGCTCGTCTCTGCGCGCCGGAAGGTGGCAAAAAAGGTTCACGTTAAACGCTCTGTCGGTGAGCCGGCGCGTTTTGTCGATCAGCCCCCGCGCCTGAGAAACCGAAGAGGCGCCCAATCCCAGCGAGCCCAGGCCGCCGGCGTTGCTGACCGCCGCCGCCAGTTCAGGCGTGGACACGCCGGCCATCGGGGCCTGTATAATGGGATAAACGATACCAAGCTGCTGCAACAGGCGGTTGCTCATGATTGTTCCTGCGTAAATTTGTGATATTCAGTGCTTAACATCTCTTTTTGAGATGCTAAGATCAATATTAATTCCATATTTAGAAGAAAAACATGAACCACAGCACGCTGGAAATTTTTAAAATTGTCGCCCAGGAGCACAGCGTCACCCGGGCAGCTAAGAGGCTGGGACGCGCGCAATCGAACATCACCACGCGCATCCAGCAGCTTGAGGAGGAGCTCGACGTCGAGCTGTTCGTGCGCGGCAATAAAAAGATGCTGCTCTCCGCCGCCGGGGAGCGCTTTCTTGACTATACGCTGCGGATCCTCAGCCTGGCCGAAGAGGCGAAGCAGGCGCTGCATCCGACGCAGCCCGCCGGGAGCCTGCGGATGGGGGCGATGGAGGCCGCCGCCGCCAGCCGCTTAACCTCAATTCTGCCGCGCTTTCATCAGCAGTGCCCGGCGGTCGCCCTCACCCTGCAAACCATGCCCACCCGGCAGCTGGTCGAACGCGTGCTTAGCACTGCGCTCGACTGCGCGCTGGTGAGCCTGCCCCCGGACGCCAGCGGCGAGCCGGAGTGTCCGGAGGCCCTGGAGTACCTGCCTGTGTTTGTCGAGGAGCTGGTCTTGATAACCCCTGGCGGACAGGAAGAGTTCAGGCTGGCGGCGTTTGCCGAGGGCTGCAGCTATCGCCGGCGCGGGGAAGCATTTTTGTCCGCCGTGAAAAACGTTGAAGTCCAGGAGATCGGCTCGTATCACGCCGTAATTGCCTGCATTGCCTCCGGGGGATATGCCGGGATCGTCCCGCAGAGCGTGCTGGCGCTCATGACCCTACCCGAAGGCTGCGAGACGCAGCCGGTCGGCACGGCGATAACCCAGCTGGTGTGGCGCAAAGGCTACGCTTCGCCGGCGCTGGACGCCATGCGCCAGCAGCTGCTGCTGGCGGCCGATATTTAGCTCTCCCGCCTTTGCCCGGCGGGTTTGCCGAGCGTCACCAGTACGGCAGCCACAAACAGCGCCCCGCCCGCGGCGCCGAGAGCGGCGTTAAAGGAGCCGGTCAGACCGTGCAGAACGCCGGCCGCCAGCGGGCCGATAATCTGCCCGATGCCGTAAGTAGCGGTCATGGCGGCAATCATATTGAACGTCACCAGGTGATTCAGGCGCCTGCCTTCCGGCAGCGCCAGGGTCACGGTGCCCATAAAGGTGAAGCCAACCAGCAGAGCGCTCAGCATGCAAAACGCCAGAGAGTGGCTCCAGGCGGGGAGGATCACGCCTGTCGCCTGCACCATCAGGTTGAGGGTAAACGCCCGCCGGTAGCCGAGCTTAATCGCCAGCCGGTGCCAGACAAAGCAGGACGGAACCGCCGCGAGGCCAAACAGCGCCCACAGCTGCACCGGGTCGATATCGGTCAGCGAGCCGGAGAGAAACAGCGGCAGATAGGTCGCGGTGATGATATAGCCGAATCCGGCTAAGCCGTAGATAATCAACAGCTTCCATGCATCCCCTCGTCGGCCTTCTGCGCCTGCTGCCTGAGCCGATGCCGTCGGTTTCCAGTCCACGAGGTAGTCCGACGGGCTCAGCAGCAGGCGCAGGACCGGCAAAAACAGGAGCGCGGCGCTGGCGGCGCAGATCAGCCAGATCTGCTGGCTGGTAAAGGCGTGGCTTTTGGCGAGCGAAATAAACTCCGCCGAGAGAAAAATGCCCATTCCGACGCCCGAATAGAGGATCGGCGCGCCGTTATGATGCTTCATATGCTGCAGCAGCCACAGCGAGGCGGCGATCAGGGTCACCGCGCTCAGCACGCCGGCCAGGCCCCTGACCGCAATAATGGCCAGCGGCGAACGTAGCCAGCCTAACGCCGCCAGGCACAGCAGGGTTAAGAGTACCGACGCGAGGCTTAGCCACTTCGCATCGCCCGGCCTGGCCTTCGCCAGCATCAGCGCCCCCAGCAGATAGCCCGCGTAGTTCGCCGAGGCCGCGAGATTGCCTTCACGCAGCGTTAAAATATGCTCATCCAGCATCAGCGGCAGGATCCCGGTAAAGGCAAAGCGCCCGTACCCCATCCCGACGATCAGCACCACCGAACCGGCCAGCGCCAGCAGGAAAGCCTTCAGTTCTGGCCTGCATTCAGTCACGTTGCGCACTCCTTTTAATTATTAATCTCAAATAGAGAATTATTTATAATGTAAATTCTCTAATTAGTATGATTATAAATCGACGGACAGGCAAGCGGCGTTGGATCAGCGCCGCGGATCGTCAGAACGGGAAACTAGAAGAAAACGTCGGGGAATGCTTCGTCGGTCAACGAAATATGCAGGATATTAAGCGGGAAACGCCCCGTCTCCGCTGCCGGCGCAAGCCGTCGCGCAGCAGAGGCGGGAACGGAGAGCATCTACTCGCCGCGCAGCCACGGCGTGATGGTGATGCCGGTCAGCAGCCCTTCCGGACTCAGCAGACGCGTCACCGTCTGCCCCCACGGCTCCACGCGGTTGGCGATAAGCAGGCGGTAACCCTTCGCCAGCAGGTCGTCGCTGGCCGCCTGAATATCGCGCACCTCAAACTCGATCCACGCCTGGGGCTGGGGGAGATCCGCCGGCCAGCGGTCAACGCCAAAACATGATTGCGCCGCCTGCTCCAGCGGCCACAGTGCAAAGTGCTTCACCCCGGCTAGCGCGTCCTGCTCCGTGAGCAGGTAGTCGGGGTTGCCCTCCATCGCCTTCAAAGGCAAACCCAGCGCCTCGGCGTAAAACGATCGGCTGCTTTCGACGCTGCGGGTAATGGGCCCAAACCCGGCGACGAACAGAACCTCAATCCCGGCTAAATCGGCTGTCATACTCCCTCCTGGACGTTGATATACGAGATGAGATATATACCGCGAATTGGCCGCGCTGCCCAGGCAATAAGGCAAGCAAATGGCCTAACGGCTGCTGAGCGCCAGCCGCGCGGCGAAGAGCATAAACACGCCGCCCGTCACCCGGTCCATCCACGGAATAAACCCCGGCGCCTTCAGCAGGCCCGACGCATAGCGGGTAGCCATAATCAGGGTTAAGGACCACAGGGTGCCCAGCAGCACGTGGATGCCGACCAGCAGGAAGGTCCAGACCACCGGAGAGTGGCCGCTCGGGATAAACTGCGGCAGAAACGAGACGTAAAAGACGCCCATTTTGGGATTCAGCACGTTGCCGAACATCCCCCTCAAGAACCAGTTACCGGCAGCGGGCGCCGCCGTTCCGGCATCAAAAGCGCGACGCGGCCGGAGGATCAGCTGCAGGCCCAGCCAGCACAGCCAGGCGGCGCCGCACCATTTTAACAGGCTGTAGGCCAGCTCCGATGCCGCCAGCAGCGCGCCTAAACCCAGGGCGACCAGCGCCCCCCAGATCAGGCATCCCGCGTCGATACCCAGCGCGGCCTGAAAGGCTTTTTTACCGCCTTCCGCGGCGGAGGTTCGTAGAATGAGGGCGGTATCGAGACCCGGGGTTAACGTCAGGAGCAGCGCAGCGAATGAAAAGGCAAGAAGGGAATCTGTGACGGACATTTTCTTTCTCCGAAAGAGTGGATTCTGGAGAAATTTGGCGGCAGCGTCAACGGCATAAATTTCATCTGCGCCCGTTTAAGTGAAACGTGCGGAAATCACCTCCTGGGCTCGTGCTGACCGCTGGGTCTGCGCTATGCTAATCCCCCTTTTGTTTTAAATACCTGACGTTATGACTTCTGCTGCCACTCAGACTCAGCTCAACCTGCGCATCATTTCGATCGTGGTTTTCACCTGTATTTGCTATCTATCGATAGGCCTGCCGCTCGCCGTTTTACCCGGCTACATTCACTATCAGCTCGGCTATAGCACCTTTATGGCCGGCGTGGTGATCAGTCTGCAGTACATCGCCACCCTGTTCAGCCGGCCGCACGCCGGGCGCTACGCCGATATCTGGGGGCCAAAAAAAGTGGTCAGCCTCGGGATCGTCTGCTGCCTGCTGAGCGGGATTTTTACGCTGGCGGCGGTGCTGCTGCAATCCGTTCCGCTGCTGGCGGTGGCCGCGCTGCTGGTTGGCCGAATCTTCCTCGGCGTGGGCGAGAGCTTTACCGCCACCGGGGCGACGCTGTGGGGAATTAAAACCGTCGGCGCGATCCATACCTCCCGGGTTATCTCCTGGAACGGGGTCGCCACCTACGTGGCGATGGCGGTTGGCGCCCCGCTGGGGGTGCTGCTCAACGGCTATTTTGGCATTAGCGGTTTTGCCGTGGTGGTGGTGGCGGTGGCCTTTATCGGACTGCTTTTTGCCCGCACGCGCCAGGACGTCAGCGTTAGCGGCGGGGTTCGCGCGCCCTTTCACGTGGTGGTGCGCAAAATCTGGCCCTACGGGCTGGGGCTGGCGCTGGGGACGGTCGGCTTCGGGGTGATAGCCACCTTCATTACCCTCTACTTCTCCGCCCACGACTGGCAGGGCGCGGCGTTTACGCTGTCGCTGTTCAGCGTCGGTTTCATCTGCATTCGTCTGGTGCTCGGCAACACCATCACCCGCTACGGCGGCGTGCCGGTGTCGCTGGCCTGCTTTGTTATCGAGTGCATCGGCCTGCTGATTATCTGGCAGGCTTCCTCTGCGTGGGTGGCCGGGATCGGCGCCTTCCTGACCGGCTCCGGTTTCTCGCTGGTCTTCCCGGCGCTGGGCGTCGAGGCGGTGAAACAGGTTGAGGAGCAGAACCAGGGCACCGCGCTGGGCACCTACTCGGCGTTCCTCGATCTGGCTCTCGGCCTGACCGGCCCCGTTGCCGGCTGGGTTGCCGGGTATTACAGCCTGGGAACTATTTATCTGCTGGCGGCGGCGGTCGTGGTGATGGCATTTATCTTGATATTCCGCGTATACCTGCAACAACGCGCCGGTTTGCGGCGGGCATGAGGAATTGTATCCGGCGGGCCGCCCCCGCTGAAAAAGGTAAAAAAGTAATCAAGAATTGACTGTTATTCGGCATCCGTGACACCATCCGCTCAACGCCCGGCAACGGGCGTACTGGCGAAACGGGTGAGATATCAGAGATCGAATAATAAACGATCCGTGCCCGTTATCATGGCCAATCCGAATCACTGACCTCGACGGTGAATTCCTGAGTCTGGCGGGAAATACATACATGCATCAAAGTTTTAATCAGCGGGTTCATTTCTATTACTGCATATTAATCGCGCTGAAAATACACGGAAAATCTAAGAAAGCGGGCGGGATCAGAGGAAAAAATAACTTCCTACTGAAATGGCTGCGTAAAGCGCAGGACAACAATATTTTCCACCCGGATATTACCAGCGAGATTGAGTGGCTGCGGGGGAAAATAATCCAGGCCGGATATGATACCGATCTTGAGCCGATGCTGGATTTTGTCTATGCCACCGCTAAACGCGCGGAGTCGCTAAAGGACGCCGATTAGTCCGCCGCCGATTAACGTGACGCTGTCACGTTAAGCATAAAAAATGGGTAAAGTTATTTTACCCGCGGTCAATGCCATCTATGCTGATGAACGAGTTTATCTAACCCGGAGTCATCGATGGCAGACTGGAATCCCTCGTTATATCTACAGTTCGGCGCCGAGCGTACCCGCCCCGCCGCCGAACTGCTCGCCCGTATCGCCCACCATCCCGTTACCCTCGCCGTTGACCTTGGCTGCGGGCCGGGGAACAGTACCGCGCTGCTGCATCATGCCTGGCCCACGGCGACGGTGATCGGCGTGGATAATTCACCGGCGATGCTGGAAGAGGCCTCCCGGGCGCTGCCGGCGTGTCGCTTCGTCACCGCCGATATCCGCGAGTATCGACCCGAGCGTGCGGCGGATGTGATTTACGCCAACGCCTCCCTGCAGTGGCTTACCGACCATCAGACGCTGTTCCCGCAGCTGGTTGCGCAGCTGGCGGATAACGGCATTCTGGCGGTGCAGATGCCGGATAACTGGCAGGAGCCGTCGCATACTCTGATGCGTCAGGTCGCCCAGGAGCTTGGGCATCCGGAGAGCGGACGCCACCCGCTCCCCACCGCCCGACAGTACTACGACATCCTGACAGCCAGCGGCTGCGAGGTCGATATCTGGCACACCACCTATTACCATCAGCTCGATTCTCATCAGGCGATTATTGACTGGCTGCAGTCGACGGGACTGCGTCCTTACCTGCAGCGACTCGACGACAGCCAGCGCGACGCGTTTCTCAGCCGCTATCTGGTGCTTCTGCAGGAGCACTATCCGTTACAGTGTAACGGAAAGGTGCTGCTGCTATTCCCTCGCCTGTTTATCGTCGCCCGACGCCGGGCCGCTGGCTGATAGTGCCTGCCGGGCGCGCAGAACGTAGCCCGGCCTGCATTGCCCATCGTCCTGATTTTCAGGATTGATCATCAAAAATGTTGCGATATTAAGAAGTATTGCCCTGTGCCACTCTCTGTTCATCCTCTAATGACAACCGGAGACATGAACGATGGCATCACCTAACCGCAATAACCTGGCCGGGATCGCGCCAAAGCTCGCCCAGCTGACCGAAGAGGTGCTTTTCGGCGATATCTGGGTCCGCAGCGAGCTGTCGCCGCGAGAAAGAAGCCTGATCACCCTTGCCGCCCTGACGGCGCTGGGCAGAGAAAGACAGCTGCCGTGGCATATTGATTTTGCGGCGAGCAACGGCCTGACCCGGGCTGAAATAACCGAGGTCTTCACCCACCTGGCCTTTTATGCCGGTTGGCCGGCGGCCGTCACCGCGCTCTCCTGCATACCGCCGGAGGATCCAGCATGCCTTTGACCCGAATAACGATTCGTGCCGGCTATGACGATGAGTGGATCGCACGGCTTTCGGCGCTATTTCATCAAACTCTGGTGGACGAGTTTGCGGTGCCCGCGGCGGATAAATTTCAGTTTATCGACGCTCTGCCCGACGCCCGACGCATCGTCGATCCGCACTACCTCAGCGGCGGGCGCAGCGGCGACTTTGTGCTGTTTCATATTTTTGCCGGCAAGCCGCGCAGCGCTCAGCAGAAAAAGCGCCTCTATCGGCGGCTGTGCGACCGGCTTCAGGCAGAGCTCGGCATTGCCCCCGATGACGTGATGGTGGTGATTCAGTTTAATCATACCGACGACTGGAGCTTTAGCCGCGGTGAGATGCTGGAGGGACAGGCTGAGGGCTAACTAACGGCGCCGCAGCGGGCGCCGTACTGCCGGATTTACCAGGGGAGATGGTGCACCAGGGAGAGATCCCAGGCGGTAGCCAGCAGTGAAAGAAAGATGATCACATTAACGGTCGTCTCGATGCGTTTTTCCATTTTTGATTCTTCTGAGTCGTTTTCCGCTATTAGACAGGGAAAATCTTAATAACTTCTTATCGCCGGCAGCTTAGAGCATCACCCGATAGCGGACATAATCATCCGCCGGGGTGAACTCATCATACAGCTTACGGGCGGGATTATCAGCACGCGTATGCCAGTAGAGGCGCGACCACCCTTTCGCTTTTCCTTCCGCATGCAGCGCCTGCACCAGCGCTCTGGCGACTCCGCGTCCGCGCATTGCCGGGTCAACGAACAGATCTTCCAGATAGCAAACGGGCGTTTTCACCCAGGTTCCTTCGTGAAGGACGCCGATAGCGAACCCGACCACCCGACCGTCAACGATCGCAGCCCGGCCGATAACCGGAGATGCATCGTCCAGCAGGCGTTGCCAGGTGTATTGCGTCACATCGTCAGGCTGCGGGCTGCCGTAAAAACAGGTGTAGCCCTCCCACAATCCTAGCCACTGCGATTTGTCCTGCGGCTGCAGCTCGCGAATATTGATAACCATCGTATCCTCCCACCTCATCTGAATAGGCCATTATTTTCCTCGAAGAAAATGACTTCAAGCCCTACCGACGCAATTTGCCACTGTCGGCCCTCGGCGGCGAAAACCGCTAAAAGCGATGAGGGTCACAAACCGTGCCCGATGAGCCGCAGGAAAGGTCAACGACGGCGCTTTAGTCTGCCTATGTGCCGGGTCGTTAAGGTATAATGCGGTTTCTCAAGGGGAGAGGGATGATGAAGCGGAAAAACAAAGTCACAATGAACGATATCGCCCGTACGGCGGGTGTATCACAGGCAACGGTCTCGTTGGTCCTTAATCAGTCCCGGAATATCAAGCTGAGCGAGGAGACCCGTCAGCGGGTGATCGCCGTCGCGAGCGAGCTCGGCTACGACCGTCTTCCGGCGATTCACGCCCCGCGAAATCAGGAAGAAGTGGCGCTGCTGGTCAGCACCCTGCAAAGCTACGATCCCTTTATCGATGCCATCAGCCAGGCGCGGGAAGCGGCCTGGCGCAATGAAGTGCTGCTGACCGTCTATGATTACGGCGACGACGTCGAGCTGGCGATTAATATTATTCGTCAGCTGGAACAGCGTAACTGTATCGGCATTATTCTCGCCTCCCCGGTGACCACGCTTGTAGATATGACCGATTTTCAGGACTGCACCCGCCTGCCGCTGGTCCTGCTCAACCAGCGCGACCCGGATTCGCCGCTGCTGCCTTCGTTTGTTCCCGACGACTACGCCAACGCGTTTCAGGTGACCCGTCATCTGATCTCCATGGGCGCGACGCGCATTGCGCACATCACCGGCGAAAGCTGGATGGAGGCAACCCGCCAGCGGCTGGCGGGGTATCAGGCGGCGCTGGAGCAGGCCGGACAGGCGTACGATGAGCGCCTGGTGCGGCGGACCAACTGGCAGTTCAGCGAGTCCTTTACCGCCACCTGCTCTCTACTGGAGCAGCCGGATCGCCCTGACGCCATTTTCTGCGCCAGCGACTGGCTGGCGATCGGCTGCTATCAGGCGCTGGCGGTCAACGGCGTTCGGCTGCCGCAGGATATCCTGCTGGCGGGATACGACGATCAGAAAATATCGGAACAGCTCACCCCGCCGCTCACCAGTATTCAGCTGCCCTACAGCGAGTTAGGGCGACTGGCGGTGGAGTATCTGTGCAATCAGGAGGATGCGGCCACGCACGTGATGCTGGCCGGCCGGCTAAAGGTCAGAGCCTCCAGCTCTCGGGAATAAATTATTAATAAACGCCTGCCGGCAGAACATCACGCCAGCGGCGACGGCGCGCCGGGATATGTGTCACTATTCCCGTCCATCATTCCCGGTAACTTTCCGTTATGGTACGGCTGACATGCTTTCAGTTCCTTTTCCGCTGATTACCTTATCCGCCCTGCTTATCCTGCTGGCAACGGCCCTGTTTGCGCCAAAACAGCGCCACGCGGGCACCCTGCGTTTCGTGCTTGCCTGTATCGTGCTGGTTGCCGTCAGCACGCTGCGCTGGGAATATGAATCCAGCCTCCTGCGCAATATCCAGTCCGGGCTGGCCATAATGCTGCCGCCGATTGCCTGGCACTGTTTTGTCTCGCTGACGGAGATCAACCGGCGGCGTCACCTGCTGCTGCTGTTCGCCCCCGCCGCTCTCGCCGCCGTTATCAGGATTTTCTGGCCGCCGGCGACGGATCCGGTCCTATTTTTACTTTTTGCCGGCTACGGGGGCAGCCTGCTGCGCCTCGCATGGCGCGGGGAGCACCGCTTCACCCTCAGCCGTCTCAGCGAGCCGCCGCAGACCACGAAAATGGCCTTTTTTGCCGGCTGTTTTCTCTGTCTGTCGGCACTGACCGACCTTGCGGTGACGTTTGACTTCAGCCTGACCGGCGGCAGGCTGGCGCCGGCGATCGTGATGGGTTTTCAGGCCGCGCTCCTTCCGCTTATTGGCGCGGCGATCGTCATCGCCGGACGGCCGGCTGCGGTCGCGCAATCTGAGAGTAAGGCCGCGCTCCCGACGCGGGCCGCGGCGTCGGCGGGAGAGCTGGCGAAAGTTTACGCCGGGCTCGAGAAGCAGGTGCGGGAGATGGAGCTCTATCTCAATCCCGACCTGACGCTGAGCCTTCTCGCCAGAAAAACCGGGATCCCCGCACGCCAGCTCTCAGGAGCGGTCAATGCTATCAGCCAATGTAACGTCTCGCAGTGGATCAACGGTTTAAGGATTGAACGGGCGCAGGCGCTGCTGCTCAGCACCCCGCTGCCCGTTACCGAAATCATGTTCGAGTCCGGATTTACCACCAAGTCCAATTTTAACCGCGAGTTTCAGCGCATCTGCGGCCTGTCGCCTACTTCGTTTCGTCAGCAGGCGAGCGGTAATCCAGTGCCGAATTAAGGAATCTACCGATCTTAGGTATCAGCGCCTGGTGAATAGCGGCGCGGTCTCCTCCGCTACCGTCGCGACAAACGATGCCGTCACCGGGCGTCTCTTCCTCAATAAGCGCCTCGGCGCCAGGCTTGCACAGCTGCATAAAGCTGAAATGGCTGGCCCCTTCAACGACCTCATACTGCCTGCGCTGCGGATCCAGGCTGGCCGCAAGGTAGCCTGACTCCTGCCCGGCATCGAGGTCCGCGAGCTTGTCCGCCTGGGCCGCAAGGATCAGTACCGGAACGCCGAGCGCGCGCAGGCTCTGCGGGGTAAAGCCGGGGGCGAAGCCGAGATCCAGAGAGACTACCGCCTTGATTCTGGCATCCCGGAGGTCCTCAAAGCGCGCATCCTGCGAGCGGGCGCCATCGATGCCGAGCTTTTGCGTTAGCCGGCAGTCGCCTCGCTGTGCATGGTGCCGGCAGTCGCGCAGCATGCGGGCGGAATCGAAGCGGGCTCCCGCCAGCGACATCACCGTCCAGCCGCCGAGAGAGTGGCCTAAAGCGGCAATTCGCCCGGCGTCTACTTCCCCGACCAGCGTGGAAGAGCGCAGAGTGAAGTCAATCACCTGGCTGAGATCCTGCGGACGTCGCCACAGGCGCTTCGCATCGCGCGGATCCTGATTAAAGGTGGTGGTTCCGGGATGGTCCGGCGCCGCGACAATATATCCCTGAGCGGCCATCGCCGCCGCTATCCACGACAAATTTCGCCAGTTGCCGTTATAGCCGTGAGAGATAACCAGCAGAGGGTGGGCTCCGGGCCGCACGGGCGCATCGCGGATAACGGCGACCCCTTCGAAAGCGGGATTGGCGCCGATATTTTCCGCTTTTCCTTCAGCTGACGTTGGATACCATACCGCCACGTCCAGGCTTTTCCCCTGCGGGTCGGTCAACGCCAGCTGGCGAAACCCCGGATCGGCGTGAACCTGGATACAGATAAGTAAAGCCGGTAATAAAAGAAACCCTCTTCTGAACATCATGTTGACTCCTGCTGTGCTGAATTGAGGCCCATTTATAGATGAGCCGCGGCGTCAGGACGTCCCAAAACGCGATCGAGGCCGTGAATTTGCTCATTTACGCTGGTTTTCCGCATCAGGAGGAGACCGAGTTCTCGGATTCGGGCGCGGAGAATGCGCTATCTCCCGTTCTGCTGAAAGAAGCGGCGCAGAAGCATCAGGTCTGCTCGCTTAATTTTACCGGCGATCTAATGTATGTTGTAACTATTATAAGGGGATAAATAACCCGGCAATCGCCGGGTCAACGTTTTGAACGGGATATCAGCAGAGCGGCTTAACCGCCTCACGCATGCCTTTGAGCAGGATGGCATCGAGGTCGAGGGCTACCTGCTCCACCAGGCCGGGAACCTGGCTCAAATCCTGCTGCCAGTGCGCCTCGACCGACAGCACCGCTTTCACCAGCTCGCTGCTACTCAGCTGTCCGTCGCGATGCGCGGACCACAGCGCCCGATAGCGCTCCATCCATTCGACGTCGTCCTGCAGCGGATAGTTTTGCTCATTGCGCTCGCCGCGATAGAACGCCATTAACGCCGCCAGCGCGAAGGTCAGCCGGGGGGCCAGTTTACCGTTTTTCGCCTGCCCCGTCAGCAGCTGCGGCAGAATGCGGGTGCGGTATTTCGTCATGCCGTTAAGCGCAATCGACAGCAGCTGATGCTTAATGTAGGGATTGCGGAAACGCCCGGTCACCGAGCTGGCGAAAGTCTCCAGCTCCTCACGGGGTAAGTCCAGCTGCGGAATAATTTCCGCGTAAATTGCCTTTTCGACGAACGAGCAGATCTGGCTATCGTTCATCGCTTCCCCGACGGTATCCAGCCCTGCCAGGAAGGCAACCGGCACCAGCGCGGTATGCGCGCCGTTGAGAATCGCCACTTTACGCTCTTTGTAGGGCTTAATATCGTCGACAATCAGGACGTTAAGCGCCAGCTTATCGAGACGCAGCTCAGCGGCCAGCGATTTAGGCCCTTGAATAACGAAGAGATAGAAGTGCTCCGCGGTCGCCAGGAAGGCGTCCTTGTAGCCGAGCTGCTGCTCGATTTGCAGCGCTTCATCGCGCGGATAGCCGGTGACGATGCGGTCCACCAGCGTTGAGCAGAAGGTATTCGCCTCATCCAGCCAGGCGCTAAAGGCTTCCGGCAGCGCCCACTCTTTGGCGTAGCGCAGGACCAGCTCGCGCAGGGCTTCGCCGTTATAGTCGATAAGCTCGCAGGGAATAATGACCCAGCCTTTATCGCTGGCGCCGGAGAAGCAGCTGTAGCGCTCAAACAGCAGGCGCGTCAGCTTAGCCGGATAGCTTACCGCCGGGGCATCGTCAAAGCGGTCTCCCGCGTGGTAGCTGATGCCCGCTTCGGTGGTATTAGAAAACACAAAGCGGATATCCGGGTTGTGCGCCAGGCGCAGGTATTCGGCATAGTCCGCATAGACGCTGATTTCCCGGGTGATGCTGCGGATCATGCGCGCATCGCTAACCGCCTCGCCCTGCTCGTTCAGCCCGCGAATAATCGTGGTATAGAGGCCGTCCTGAACGCTCAGCGACGGCGGGAACTCGCTCTCAATGGGGCGCACGATGACGACGCCGGCGTTCAGGTCGGTATGCTCATTGAGCAGATCGATCTGCCAGTCGATAAAGGCGCGTAAAAAGTTACCTTCGCCGAACTGGATAATGCGTTCAGGATACTGCGCGCCGGGAAAATCGCGACGATTGAGTGTTTTCACAATGGGTTCCCTCATAGAGTAGTCATACAACCTGAGTAATTGGTGTAATAACTTATCAGCTTTCTCTACGACTAAAACCCCGTTTTGATCAAACCATCGGCGGTTATTGCAGGAACTTATAGAACAACGAGGTGGCGGTCATCTTTCCGTCCGGCATCAGCGCATAGCGCGGAATTTCCCCGGCTTTTTCCCAGCCGCACTGAACGTAGAAGCGCTCGGCGCCGCTGCCTGTTGCGGTATCCAGCACCAGCACGGATTTACCCTGGTCGCGGGCGACCTCCTCCAGATAGTTCATCAGCGCGTTGGCCAGCCCCTGCCGCCTGGCATTTTGGTGAACCAAAAGTTTCGCCACGTCCGCACGGTGAGGCTGGTTTTCCGGCTGGCTGACAATAAGCTGGACAGTACCGACAATCTGATGACGTTCATTTTCCGCCACCACTACAATACGCTCTCCGGCGGCAACGCTTTGCGCCGTCCGCAGCCAGAAGTCGCTGGCCGTTTGCGCGGAGAATGGCAGCATAAAGCTGACCGACGCTCCGCCGTTCACGCAGCTGGTCAAAATGTCGCTTAACGGTTGAATCTGGTCGAGGATTTCTTCACGCGAGAGCGTGCGCAGGGAAAAGGATGTGGTCATGATAGGTTCCTTAAAATTGACCACATCACTATGTTTTTAACCTAAATTTAACACAAGAAAAATCACTATCGTTTTTTCTTATGACCGTCTTCAGGCCAGTCCGGGGGTACAAACGCGATTGCGCCCCGCTTTCTTGGCGCTCACCAGATAGTCGTCGGCGGCCATCAGCAGCTGATTAAAGAGTTCGGTTATCCGCTCGTTCCCGACCTGACGGGACTCCAGCCCCATGCTCACGGTCAGGCGGATCTGATTCTGGCCCCAGACAAAGGTTTGCGCCTCAACGCCCTGGCGGATTTTCTCCGCCAGCGCCTGACTCTCCTGCATCGATGAGGTCAGGGTCGCCACGGCGAACTCCTCCCCGCCGATGCGCGCCACCATTCCCTGCTCGCCCGCCAGCTGGCGCACCTGCTGGGCAAACTGGGTCAGGACGCAATCGCCGCACTCGTGCCCCCAGCTGTCGTTGACCCGCTTAAAGCCGTCAATATCCAGCACCATTACGGTCAATAGCTGCCCTTCCGCCAGCGGCTGCCGCTTTAACGCCTCGCCGAGCCCGGAGCGTGAGTAAACGCGCGTCTGGAAATCAAAATCGGCGCGCAGCGCCAGCTGTTTCACCAGGTTATTAATGGCTTCCACGCTTGAGGCGACGATCACCGGGCTAATCAGCATCGCGGCGATGCCAAGACGGGTGGAGAAGAGCTGCCACGGCTGCATCCGCGCGTCGGGAGAGAGATGAATCAGCGAGTTTGCCACCAGCAGAATTTCGCTGATGCCGGTGATAAACGTCAGCAGGCAGGTCAGCGGCAGCGGATAGCGAATGGCGCACCAGATCAGCGCCGGCAGCGGGAAGGTGATGCTCCCTGCTCCGCCCACGCTAACCCCGAGAATAATCGACAGTACCAGCGCGATAACCGGCAGAAGCTGGCGGAAACGGAAGGCGCCGAGCGCCGAAGGCAGCGTCAGGGTCAGAATAAACGGCAGGATCAGCACCGCGGTCGAGAACTGCTCGCTAAACCAGTCCGCCAGCTGAGGAATAAAGGTGGCACGCTCGACGTCCACCGAACCCAGCGCGCCGACGGCCGCGCACAGCAGCGCCGCCAGCAGGCAATAGCAAAACAGGCTCAGCGCATTAATCGGCCCGGGCATAGAATCGGCGCGCCGTTTATCCCACAGCACCAACTGCGCCAGGGTCACAATAAAGACAATATTGGAGAAATTAATCAGCAGCGAAGCAAAGCCCATTCCCCAGCGCGAGGTTAAGCCGTCATAAACCAGCATCGCGGCAAAGCAAACCGCGTAAAAATAGCTGCGGTTTAGCCAGACGTAACGCGCGAAGATCCCTGCCATCACGGCATTCAGCGGCCAGAAAAACGAGAGTTCCTGCACCAGGCGCAGCATGGCGCCAAAGAAATGAAGCAGCAGCGTTAATGTGAATAGCACCAGCGCATCACGCACGGGCTGCTCCTCACGAAACAGCGTGAATGACCGAATCGACAGTGAAGACATTCAGTAATTATCCGTCTAATTGTTTCAGGCAATTATTATGTTAATAATTAGTTAGCGGATTATCATAGCATGAGAATATTTATCAGGCATACCTATGCCTGATTATTGCGCACTATCAATGGCCGGGAGAATTCATCTGCAGCACCAGCCAATGGTGAATAACCTGCACAACGTAGCGCTGCTCGTCGGCGCTCAGCGCCCGGCCAGGCGGGATCGCGTGCCACTTTTCGAGGCAGCCGCGACAGCAGGTGGCGGTGGCGTGCTGGGCGATAAATACCGGATGACCGCGCATCGGCGTTTGCTTGCCGTCGTTCGGGATATTCGCCGGTGCCAGTCGGCGGGCAATAAAATCCGCCGCGTGCTGGTCAATCGTCTCCGCGCCTTTATCGAAACAGTATTGCCGCTCTTTTATTCCCAGCTTAAAGCGGGAGCGAAAGGCTGAACGCTGCAGCCGGCTAAATAAACCGTTTATCGTATCCATCAGAATACCGACCTTCCCACCTTCTGCGTGAGTTTCTCCAGTACCGCAATCCCGGCCAGCGAATTCCCGGCCTGGTCCAGCTCCGGGCTCCATACCGCGATGGCCATCTCCTGGGGAACGATCGCCACGATCCCGCCGCCCACGCCCGATTTTGCCGGCAGCCCGACGCGCCAGGCAAACTCCCCGGCGTTTTGGTACATCCCGCTGGTCATCATCAGGGCATTAACCTGGCGCGACTGAATCGGTGCGATCACCGGCGTATCGAGATGCGGCGCCATGCCGCGATCGGCGAGGAACAGAAAGGTGCGCGCCAGCTCAACGCAGCTCATCTCCAGCGAACAGTAGTGGAAATAGTTTTGCAGCACCGTGGCGACGTCGTTATGAAAATTACCGAAGGACTTCATGAGCCAGGCAATCGCCGCATTGCGCGCCGAATGCTCAAACTCGGAGCGCGCCACCAGCGGGTCGTAGGCGATATCCGCCACGCCGCTCAGGCGTCGGACAATTTCCAGCATCCGCTGGCGCGGCGCGCTGAGGCGGCTTTGCAGCATATCGCACACCACCAGCGCCCCGGCGTTAATAAAGGGATTGCGCGGTTTTCCCTGCTCGATTTCCAGCTGCAGGAGCGAGTTAAACGGCTGGCCGGAGGGATCTTTGCCCACCCGCTGCCAGATCTCCTCCTCCTGGTAGTGGTTCATCGCCACCACCAGACTGAGCACTTTAGAGATGGATTGAATGGAAAAACGCTCATGGGCGTCACCGGCAAAATAGTGCTGCCCGTCAACCGTGCAGATCGCGATGCCAAGCTTATTGCCGCTCACGCTGGCCAGCGCCGGAATGTAGTCCGCCACCTTGCCGCGCCCAATCAGCGGCCTGATTTCTGCCAGAACTGCATCCAGCATTGCATTATTAATGACCGTCGCCACACCCGGCTCCTTGCCCACAACCAAATTCGGGCTGCGAGTATAGCAGAGCGCGGCGACGGGCGTCAGGCGCTTACGTCGATTAGCGGCGGTCTTTCCATACGGTCTGCACGTTACAGAACTCATGCAGCCCAAAGTGCGAGAGCTCGCGGCCGAAGCCGCTTTTCTTCACGCCGCCAAAGGCCACCCGCGCGTCGCTGGCGCTGTAGCCGTTGATAAAGACGCCGCCGCACTCCAGCTGGCGGGAGAAGCGGTCGGCCTCTTCATCACTGGCGGTAAAGACGGTGGCCGACAGGCCAAATTCGCTGTCGTTAGCCAGTTCGAGGGCGTGCGCGGCGTCGCGAGCCACGGTGATGGTGGCAACCGGGCCAAACAGCTCCTGGCGGAAGCCGGTCATTTCAGCGGTCACGTTACCCAGCACTGTCGGCGCATAGTAGTTACCGGCGCCGGCAACCTTTTCTCCGCCGAGCAGCAGGGTCGCCCCTTCCGCCAGCGTCGCCGTCACCTGCTGATGGAGCTCGTCGCGCAGGTCGAAACGCGCCATCGGCCCAAGATAGTTGGCCTCATCGCGCGGATCGCCCATTTTCAACGCCTCAACGGCGGCAACGAATTTTTTGCTGAACGCATCGGCGATTCCGGCTTCAACAATAAAACGCTTTGATGCCGCACACACCTGCCCGGTGTTCTGGTAGCGTCCGATGACCGCCGCCTTCACCGCCTCGTCGAGGCTGGCATCATTGAGCACGATAAACGGATCCGACCCTCCGAGCTCCAGGACGCACTTCTTGAGCGCAGCGCCGGCCTGGGCGCCGATCGCCTTCCCGGCGCGCACGCTGCCGGTTACCGTCACGGCGGCAATGCGCGGATCGTTAATGGTCTGCGAAACGCCTTCATTGGTGGCGTTAACCCAGCCAAATACGCCGGCCGGCAGCCCGGCCTGAGCGAAGATATCGCCGATCAGCGCCGCGCTGCCCATCACGTTTGGCGCGTGCTTGAGCAGATAGCTGTTGCCCGCCAGCAGGATCGGTACCGCGCCGCGCAGGACCTGCCACAGGGGAAAGTTCCACGGCATAATCGCCAGAATGGCGCCCAGCGGGCGGTATTCGATAACGGCCTTATTCTCTTCGACCTGGGTGGCTTCGGTTGCCAGCATGGCCGGACCGTGCTCGGCATACCAGTCGCAGAGATTGGCCGATTTGGTCACTTCGCCGCGGGCCTGGGCAATCGGCTTGCCCATCTCCAGGCTTATCATCTGCGCCATCTCTTCCGCCCGGCTGCGCAGGACGCTGCCGACCTGACGCAGCGCATCGGCGCGCTGGGCTACGCTGGCGGCGCGCCACTGGCGATAGCCCTGCTCCGCAAGACCAATAGCCGCATCGACCTCTTGTTCAGTAGCCCAGGGCAGAGACGACACAATTTCACCGGTGGTCGGGTTCACGGAAACCGCATGAGTTGCAGATAAATTCATCGTTATTCTCTCTGTTTTGATGGCGAATGTTGATTGCGAACTGACCTCATTCTGGCTTACGCTTCCATTCATTGAAAATGAATAATATTAAGCAACCCGTTCACAAAAGAAGAATGCTATGGACCTGACCCAGCTTGAGATGTTCAACGCCGTCGCCGCCACCGGCAGCATTACCCAGGCCGCGCAGAAGGTGCATCGCGTCCCTTCGAACCTCACCACCCGCATTCGCCAGCTGGAGGCCGACCTCGGCGTGGAGCTGTTTATCCGCGAGAACCAGCGCCTGCGCCTTTCTCCCGCCGGCCATAGCTTTCTGCGCTATAGCCAGCAGATCCTGGCGCTGGTCGATGAGGCGAGAATGGTGGTTGCCGGCGATGAGCCGCAGGGGCTATTTTCGCTCGGGTCGCTGGAGAGTACCGCCGCGGTCAGGATCCCTTCAGCGCTGGCGCTCTATAACCAGCGCTACCCGAAAATCCATCTGGCGCTCTCAACCGGCCCTTCCGGCAATATGATTGACGGCGTGCTCGAAGGTACCCTGAGCGCGGCATTTATCGACGGCCCGCTGGTGCACCCTGGCCTCGAAGGCCTGCCGGTATTTCCGGAGGAGATGATGATCGTCGCCCCCGTGGGTCATGCCCCCATTACCCGCGCCAGCGAGGTGAACGGCGTCAACGTTTACGCGTTTCGCGCCAACTGCTCCTACCGGCGTCACTTTGAAAGCTGGTTTCACGCCGACCGCGCCACCCCCGGGCGGATCCACGAGATGGAGTCCTATCACGGCATGCTGGCGTGCGTGATTGCCGGCGCCGGGCTGGCGCTGATCCCGCGCAGCATGCTGGAGAGCATGCCCGGCCATCAGCAGGTTTCCGCCTGGCCGCTGGCCGAAGAGTGGCGCTGGCTAACCACCTGGCTGGTGTGGCGGCGCGGGGCGAAAACCCGCCAGCTGGAGGCGTTTATAGCGCTGCTGAACGAAGATCGGCAACGAGCAGTTTCTCCATAAACAGGCTCAGCGGGTCTTCCTGATAGGGGGCAAAGGGGCTGCGCGTTTGATAGCCGCTGCGGGTATAGAGCCTGACGGCGGCCTGCTGGTAAATGCCGGTTTCGAGGCGTACGGTGTGGCAGTCGCGGCGGCGGGCCTCGCTTTCCAGCGCCTCCAGCAGCCGTTCGCCCAGCATCTGCCCGCGATGGTTAGGATCGATAAACACCCGCTTCATTTCGCCAAAGCCATCGTCGCTGAGGACGATAGCTCCGCAGCCCACCGCCCGCTGGTTTTCATCCCGGATAAGCAGCACGATAACCGACTCCGCCTTTAGCTGGCTCAGGTCAACGAGGTGGTTACTCTCCGCCGGATAGAGCGACTCCTGGAAAGCGTCCAGTTGCGCAATCAGGGCGGTCAGGTCGGGATGGGATAACGTGGTCGGGGCGATGGTGTACATAGGCGAGCTCCTTTTTTTGAGCCACTGTAGCGCAGCGCATACAGCCGTTTCTCATAGCATTAACTTATACCTCCGGCATCCTCTTGCGCTAACCAATTGAGCCGCAGTAATTTTATGCCATGACGGTTGATATCAGGAACGGACCATGAATAGCAAAGCGCGCAAGGTGATGATCATCGGCGCAGGCAACGTCGGCACCTCGGCGGCCTATGCATTATTAAACCAGAATATCTGCGAAGAGCTGATCCTCGTCGATCTCGATAAAACGCGGGCCCAGGCGCACGCGCAGGACCTTAGCGACGCCGCCGCCTATATGCCGGGAATGATGGCCATTTCAGTACGCGATGCCAGCGACTGCGCCGATGTGGATATCGCGGTGATCACCGTCTCCGGCGGCGCGCTGAAAGAGGGAGAGAGTCGGCTGGACGAGCTGACCCGTACGGCGAAAATCGTCCGCGGCATTGTCCCGCGTATGATGGCCAACGGTTTCAACGGTATCTTCCTGATTGCCACCAACCCCTGCGATATTATTACCTGGCAGGTGTGGCAGCTTTCCGGCCTGCCGCGCGGCCAGGTGATCGGTACCGGCGTCTGGCTGGATACCACCCGCCTGCGCCGGGTTCTGGCACAGGCGCTGGATATTGGCGCCCAGAGTATCGATGCTTTTATTCTCGGCGAACATGGCGATACCCAGTTTCCGGTGTGGTCCCACTCGTCGGTGTACGGCTCGCCGATTGCCGAGGTTTACCAAAAACATACCGGTAAGGCGCTGGACCGTCAGCAAATCGCCGACCGGGTGCGCAAACTCGGGTTTGAGATCTATGCCGGTAAAGGCTGCACCGAATATGGCGTCGCCGGAACCATCGCCGAGATTTGCCGCAATATCTTTACCGGTAGCCACCGCGCGCTGGCCATCTCCTGCATTCTCGATGGCGAGTACGGCATTCGCGGCGCGGCGGTCGGCGTACCGGCCGTGCTGGCGCAAAACGGCGTGCAGCAGATTATAGAATTGCAGCTGGCGCCGGAGGAAAGCGAGAAGTTCCTGCATTCGGTGGCGGTGATTAAAGCTAATATCGCCCGCCTCGAATAAGATATGGCCTGGCGTCCGACAGCGCGGAGCCAGGCCAGCCGCCATGAGACATGGCAGCCTCTTTCGCGAGATTACGCTAGCGCAGGCCAATTTTGCCAATCAGGTAGGTGACCGCCTGGCCGCCGATCAGCACCCGCTCGCCCTGCCACTGGCAGCGCAGATCTCCGCCGCGGGCCGATACCTGACGCGCCTGCATCTGCGTTTTGCCAAGCCTCTCGCCCCAGTAAGGGATCAGCATGCTGTGAGCCGAGCCGGTGACCGGATCTTCGGCGACGCCCTCGCCGGGACAGAAGAAACGGCTGACGAAGTCGTACTCCTCGTCCGCCGCGCTGATGCAGACCATCTTGCCGAGCCGCTGGAGCTGGTGCATGTCCGGACGGACGGCCTCAACCTGCTGACGATCCGCCAGCACCACCAGATAGTCACGCCCGACCCGCACGTCCAGCGCGTGGCTAATTCCCAACCCGGCCAACAGCTCGGCGGGGGGGTTGGCAACTTCCGTCGTCGACCACGCCGGGAAGTCGAGGGTCAGCCAGTCGCCGTTGCGCGTCACCCGCAGCTCGCCGACAAAACGGGTGCTGAACGCGATCGTCGCGGACGGATGGTCAAGGTATTCAAAAATAACGTGCGAGGCCGCCAGCGTCGCGTGGCCGCACAGGTTTATCTCATACTGCGTGGTGAACCAGCGCAGCTCATAGCCTTCATCGGTACGCACGAAGAAGGCGGTCTCCGACTGATTATGCTGCTGGGCCATTTTCAGCAGCGTCTCGTCAGGCAGCCACTCGGTGAGCGGGCATACCGCCGCGGCGTTACCGCCAAAGTTACGATCGCTGAAAGCATCTACCAGATAAAAATCAATTTCCTGCATCGCTGTAGTCCTTTTTTTTTACTTATCTTCAACATGACATAAAAGCGGGATTCGTACACTATCTATAGAGAAATTAATCTGTTAGCCCTTTTATCTCCGCGGCGGAATAATGAGACGCAGATCACAAAATGGTTGTATTTTCAGCAGCAATCGTTTTAAGATCGTCTCCTCTTCTTCCTCTAAGCACTAGTTCAAAACCTATGATTACAAACACGGTTTCACGCAGGGTCGCGTGGCTTCGGGTAGTCACGCTGGCGATCGCCGCTTTTATCTTTAATACCACCGAATTCGCGCCGGTCGGCCTGCTGTCCGATATTGCCGGCAGCTTTGGGATGGAAACCGCTCAGGTCGGCATGATGCTGACTATTTACGCATGGGTTGTGGCCCTGATGTCGCTGCCGTTTATGCTGCTCACCAGCCAGATGGAGCGCCGCCGACTGCTGATCGGCCTGTTTATTCTGTTTATTGCCAGCCACGTGCTGTCGTTTTTTGCGTGGAGCTTTAACGTGCTGGTGATCAGCCGTATCGGTATCGCCTTCGCCCACGCGGTGTTCTGGTCCATTACCTCGGCGCTGGCGATCCGCATGGCGCCGCCGGGAAAACGCGCCCAGGCGCTGAGCCTGATCGCCACCGGCACCGCGCTGGCGATGGTCTTTGGTATTCCCATCGGCCGCATCGTTGGTCAATATTTCGGCTGGCGTACCACCTTCCTGGTCATCGGCCTTGGCGCGATGGTGACGCTGGTGTGTCTCTACAAGCTGCTGCCGAAGCTGCCAAGCGAGCACTCCGGCTCGCTGAAAAGCCTGCCGCTGCTGTTTCGCCGCCCGGCGCTGCTCAGCATCTATCTGCTGACCGCTATCGTGGTGACGGCGCACTACACCGCGTACAGCTACATTGAGCCGTTCGTGCAGACGGTGGCCGGGATGAGCGGTAATTTTGCCACCGTACTGCTGCTGGTGCTCGGCGGCGCGGGGATTATCGGCAGCGTGCTGTTCGGCAAGATGGGCAATAAGCACGCTTCGGGGCTGATTAATATGGCGATTGGCCTGCTGCTGGCCTGTCTGCTGCTGCTGCTGCCGGCATCGCAAAACGCCAACCACCTGATGCTGCTGAGCATCTTCTGGGGCGTGGCGATTATGATTATCGGCCTCGGCATGCAGGTTAAGGTGCTGGCGCTGGCCCCGGACGCTACCGACGTTGCGATGTCGCTGTTCTCGGGGATCTTTAATATCGGTATCGGCGCCGGCGCGCTGGTCGGTAGCCAGGTGAGCACCCATCTGTCGATGGCCTCTATCGGCTACGTCGGAGCCATTCCGGCGCTGGTCGCACTGGTCTGGGCGGTAATGATTTTCCGCCGCTGGCCGGTGTCGCTGGAAGAGCAGCCCCACCACTCCTGATAGCGGCAATAAAAAAGCCGGATAGCGCAGCGCTGTCCGGCTTTTTTTATCGGCTGTTCACCCGTCAGGCATGGTAGGTGGTAATGATTTCCAGCACCCCGTTAATAATAAACTGCACGCCCATGCACACCAGCAGGAAGCCCATCAGGCGGGAGATCGCCTCGATGCCGCCCTTCCCGACCATGCGCATAATCGCCCCGGAGCTGCGCAGGCTGGCCCACAGAATCAGCGCCACCAGCGCAAAGGTGATTGGCGGCGCCGCCAGCACCACCCATTCCGGAAACTCAACGCCGTGTTTCACCGTCGACGCCGAGCTGATGATCATCGCAATGGTCCCGGGACCCGCCGTACTCGGCATCGCCAGCGGCACGAAGGCGATATTGGCCGTCGGCTCGTCCTGCAGCTCTTCCGATTTCATTTTGGCTTCCATGGAGTGATGAGCCTTCTGCTGCGGAAACAGCATCCGGAAACCAATAAAGGCCACGATTAGCCCGCCGGCGATACGCAGACCGGGGATTGAGATACCGAAGGTATTCATCACCACCTGGCCGGCATACCACGCCACCGCCAGAATGATAAAGACATATACCGAGGCCATCAGCGATTGTCGGTTACGCTCGGCGTTGTTCATGTTGCCCGCCAGCCCGAGGAACAATGCGACGGTCGTGAGCGGGTTTGCCAGCGGCAAAATCACCACCAGCCCCAGACTTATCGCTTTAAAAAGTTCCATCATGATTAATTAAGCCCCTGTTAATATTAAACAATTAAAAATTTTACGCTCTGAGTATAACGTTGGTCGTCGGTATCATACCAGCGCTGATATTTTCCTCGCAGCGCCTGCGCAGGCGTGCTTTAGCAAATTGTGTCATCCGCAAATTCATCAGGTTGACTTATGGTTGCCTAGGCAATAATATCCACAGCAATTAAATAATTGCCTGGGCAACCATTGTGAAAAGCACAAGTGACCTGTTTAACGAAATGATCCCCCTCGGTCGCTTGATCCAGATGGTTAACCAGAAAAAAGATCGCCTGCTCAACGAGTACCTCTCTCCGATGGATATCACTTCCACCCAGTTCCGGGTGCTCTGTTCCATTCGTTGCGAAGTATGCATTACCCCCGTTGAGCTGAAAACCGTGCTCTCGGTCGACCCAGGCGCAATGACGCGCATGCTCGATCGCCTGGTCTGTAAAGGCTGGATTGAACGGTTACCCAACCCCACTGACAAACGCGGCGTGCTGGTGCAGCTAACGCCAGACGGCGCGGCGCTATGTGAGCAATGTCATCAGGTTGTGGGTCAGAAATTGCACCAGGAGTTAACAAAAAATCTGTCGGCGGATGAAGTGGTCACCCTTGAGTATTTACTCAAGAAAGTCCTGCCGTAATAAGAAGAGGTAAGATGATGTCCAGACGCAATAACGACGCCATCACTATCCATAGTATTTTGTCGTGGATCGAAGATAACCTGGAATCGCCGCTGTCGCTGGAGAAAGTGTCTGAGCGCTCAGGTTACTCTAAATGGCACCTGCAAAGAATGTTCAAGAAAGAGACCGGTCACTCCTTAGGCCAGTACATCCGCAGCCGCAAGCTGACCGAGATCGCCCAGAAGCTCAAGCAGAGCAACGAGCCGATTCTCTACCTGGCGGAGCGCTACGGATTTGAATCACAGCAAACGCTGACCCGAACCTTTAAAAACTATTTCGACGTTCCGCCGCATAAATATCGCATGACAAATATGCCGGGTGAATCCCGCTATCTAATGCCACTGAACAACTGTTGTTAATCGCCTGCAAAAAGACGTATTGAGGAAATCATGAAACTATTCGCTTCCGCCGCCCTTGTGCTGGTAGCCCTGGCGTCAGGCCAGAGCTATGCGGAGCAAACCACGACTCCGGTTCGCCATAACCACCGCGATGCGATGATAATGCCTTCCGAACATAACGATTCGCCGTTTGATTTCAATCATATGGCTGCCGGTAGCGACAAGTCAGATGAGCTAGGCGTGCCCTACTACAACTAACCGCACGACTCCGGTTTTATAGCCCCGACATTCGGGGCTTTTTTTTATCCCCGCGCAGCGCCGACGCGAACCCGCCGCAGGCCAAAGACGTTAATATAGAGCCCGGCCATAATCAGCACCGCCCCGGTAAGCTGCAGCCCGCTCAGGGTTTCGCCAAGCAGCAGCGCGGCGCTGGCCATCCCGACCACCGGCACCAGCAGCGAGAGCGGCGCCACCCGCCAGGTCTCGTAGCGCCCGAGCAGCGAACCCCAAATCCCGTAGCCGACAATCGTGGCGATAAACGCCAGATAGAGCAGCGAAAGCACGGTCAGCAGATCGATCTGCACCAGGCTGGCGACCATTTTTTGCGGGCCATCAAGCAGGTATGAGGCCAGCATAAACGGCAGCACCGGGATCAGCGCGCTCCACACCACCAGCGACATGATCTGCGGCTTCTCCTGCCTCGACATGATTTTCTTATTGAAGATGTTCCCGCAGGCCCAGCTCAGCGCCGCCGCCAGGGTCAGCATAAACCCGACCACCGGCACATGCTGGGCGCCGAGGCTCGCCTCTACCAGCACCAGCACGCCGAAAATCGCCAGCGCGATGCCGGCCAGCTGCTTGCCCTGCAGGCGTTCACCGAAGGTAAACACCCCGAGAATAATGGTGAAGAACGCCTGCGCCTGCAGCACCAGCGACGCCAGCCCGGCGGGCATGCCGAGGCCGATGGCGCAGAACAGAAAGGCGAACTGCCCAAAACTTATCGTCAGGCCGTAGCCCAGCAGCAGGTGCAGGGGAATTTTGGGCCGCGCCACGAACAGCAGCGCCGGGAAGGCGACGAGTAAAAAACGCAGCCCCGCCAGCATCAGCGGCGGCATATTGTGAAGCCCGAGCTTAATCACCACAAAATTAAGCCCCCAAACGACCACCACCAGCAGTGCCAGCAGCCCGTCTTTACGTGTCATACCCCGCCTCGGTTACTACGCTAATTTTTATCAATGAAATCAAAGTAACGAAAAAAACGTCATCCGGATAGATCATTATTTTTAGCAGGGTCGTAATGCCCCTTCCGACATAGGGGAATGCTATACAAGCCTGAAAGACCATGTTATTTGTGAATAGCACCACAAAAAAATAACATTTATCAGGCAAGGAAAAAATGAAACCGACCCTCAGGCGCTCAACGATAGCGCTGCTGGCTTCATCGCTGCTGCTCACCATCGGACGCGGCGCGACGCTCCCTTTTATGACCATCTTTCTTACCCGCCAGTATCAGCTGGAGGTGGATAAAATCGGCTATGCCATGTCTATCGCCCTGACGGTCGGGGTGGTGTTCAGCATGGGGTTCGGCATTCTGGCCGATAAGTTCGATAAAAAGCGCTATATGCTGGTAGCCGTGACCGCCTTTATCTGCGGGTTTGTGGCGATCCCGCTGGTAAACAGCGTTCCGCTGGTGGTCTTTTTCTTCGCCCTGATCAACTGCGCCTATTCCGTCTTCTCCACCGTGCTAAAGGCGTGGTTTGCCGACGTGCTGACGCCGGAAAAGAAGGCGCGGATCTTCTCGCTCAACTATACCTTCCTCAATATCGGCTGGACCGTCGGGCCCCCGCTCGGCACCCTGCTGGTGATGCACAGCATTAACCTGCCGTTCTGGCTGGCCGCGGCCTGCGCCGCGTTTCCGCTGGTGTTTATCCAGCTCTTCGTCCAGCGGACAGCGGCGGCGATCGCGGCGGATAGCGCCAGCCCGTGGTCGCCCTCGGTGCTGCTGCGCGATCGGGCGCTAATGTGGTTTACGCTCTCCGGGCTGCTGGCGTCGTTTGTCGGCGGCTCTTTCGCCTCCTGCATTTCCCAGTACGTGCTAGTGGTCGCCGACAGCGACTTTGCCGAGAAAGTGGTAGCGGTCGTTCTGCCGGTGAACGCCGCGGTGGTGGTGGCGCTGCAGTACGCCGTCGGGCGCAGGCTGAACGCGCGCAATATCCGCCCGCTGATGACCTTCGGTACGCTATGCTTTGTCATCGGGCTGGGCGGGTTTATTCTTTCCGGCAGCAGCCTGCTGCTGTGGGGCGTGTCGGCGGCGATTTTTACTCTTGGCGAGGTTATCTATGCGCCAGGAGAATATATGCTGATCGACAACATTGCGCCGGCGGGCATGAAGGCCAGCTATTTTTCCGCCCAGTCGTTAGGCTGGCTTGGCGCCGCGTTTAATCCAATGATCACCGGGGCGATTCTAACCCATATGCCGCACTGGTCGCTGTTTGTGGTGCTGATGGTGGCGATTATCGCCGCGTGGCTGATGATTTTCCGCGGCATGAACAATCCTCCCCGGCAAAAAGGTTATCCGGTGGCCAGCGCTTGAAGCCCACCATCATGGTGTGTCAGGGGTCGGAGGTTCAAATCCTCTCGTGCCGACCAAAAATCACTGAGAAACCAGCCTTTTAAGGCTGGTTTTTTTATGCTTGTTTTTCATACGAGGAGCCAAAGAGGAGAGTCACAAACACCGGGCCCGGTTATGCCCGGGAAATACCAGAATCGGACGACAGGTCAACACAAAAGCAGTTCAGCCAATCCCAGCACGGGTCAGTCCGATCCGGTATTTAAAAGTATATTAGAATGAGTATCCCAGCAGTTGCCACGCCGGCTCATACTGGGTGCCAGGTTATTGGCCCGACAGAAGCGCTGCCAGTCGTCGCTGCCTTGGTCTGAGTGCACAACAACCTCGCGTCCGGTTTACGTCGCCAGACCGCCATCATCAGCGCATCCAGTGCCAGTTCACGTGAGAGGGTCGGCTTCATCGACCAGCCCCATTTTTTTGGAGAAAACACCCCCTACTCACCATACTTCAAACTAATTTCTTGTGGTACTTATAGTCTCTTATATCCACATGAACGAAGTCTTTATATTTAATGACACCATATTTATCAGGATATTGATTATCGAAATAATTGTAGACCTCATCTACACTCACGTTATTTATAACAATATCAGCAGCCCATGCCTTTAAATGAAAAGAATTAGGTGCGCCTTTAACTTCAATATTATGTTTAACACATCTAAATCCTGAATTAATATAAATTGGCTGTTTGAAATAACCCCGAGAAATTTCCAATATGTCAATTAACTCTTGTGGTACGTCAAAGTCCTCGCCACACCCATCATTACATGCAAACTCATATTTATAAAAATGCTCTGATAACTGCACCATAAAATCACCCTATAGATTAATTGGCGGTCACTTTTCGCCTTCTAAACTCTCTGCTGCCAAACAAGATGCAGATAAATTAGAAGCAATCATATAAACATCTTTAGGTTCTTTCGCACTTTTAGCACTATCAGCAGCCTGTTGAATTTGATGAGCTATACTTTCCTTTTGCTTAACAAAATAAGTTGTACTTAGTGGACCTTTCTCTGAGTTACCCAAAACCATACTAATAACACCAGCCATCCCTGCGGCAATACCGCCGACAACGGTACTGGAACCAGCAGCTATAAGTGTAGAACCAGTAATTCCAGCAATACCGCCAGTTGTCCCAAGCAATAGTTTCGTTTGCTCAGCATTATTAGATTTTATTTCATAATTATTGTGAATCACCCTACACCTTGCGCTGGCTTCAAGGAAGTCTCTCCACGCAGCTGTAAACTCTTTATCTTTAATTGTACCATGCGCATCTATAACAGAAGGATAATTATTTAAAAACGCTTTATCTACAGCAGGAACTTGCGATGTTTTGTAATAGCAACCAGATGTACAGAATATACAGAAAAAGAAAATAATTTGACGCCTATTCATAATAAGCACTCCAACGATTTCTATTACTATAATTCACAATCACTATTAATTGCATGGTGAAATGAAAATAAAAATTTTCGCGCATATTTATAAAGCTTGTGAAAAATAAAATATACCTACAGCCTTATTGCTCTGGTCAAAAAAACCACAGAGCAACGGTGTACAAGTACAAATACGAAACAGGGCATTACTTTGCATCAAAATAATAAGCCTTCTAGTGTTTGTAGAAGGCTATGTCGACGTTAACGCGTCACTTTTATCAATTCTGACTCTGCATAGTTTTCTTCCTGCCAACACTTTATAATCAATAAATTAATGACTTCTGCGTAACCGGTATACCACTGATAGTTTGTCATATCCGGAACCAACCGAATCAGAAACATGGGGAGTCGACTCAGTCGTTAATCATACGGTTCGCCAACTAATAAATGAAGGTTAACCATGGCAGCGAGACCAAGAAAAAGAGAATACCGCTACCCACCATATCCACTATAAGTCTAAATGAATAACTAGGTGTTGGATAATATGGTGTAACGACTAACTTTAAACTCGCTAAAAATCCAAAAAAATCGTATTTTTAGCTATACTATCAAGTTTTAGAAAAAGAAGAGACCAATAAAGACGCTTTCTCAGGAGACATAAAATTTGAATAAAAACCACGCATTTTATCCCCGGATTCACCTTCTTGTTCGCCAACCACATGCCAGTTTAGATCTGGCTTTTGCCTTAAAATTTCAAAATCATTAATAAGCATTAAATCACGTAAAAATCCATAAATATTATTCTGAGGAAAATATTCACTTGCAACTTCAGCATAGTTTCCAGGTATTACCTTAGCTATCGAATTCAAATCATTAAAACCACAAAACTTAAGCTCATTGATAACATCCCTTGTTATCTCCCCCCCCCAATCCTTTACAGGTTTTAAAATCAAGCCAATTTTATCACTTGTATTTCGAACAAACATATCAAGAGTTATAGAATTAATATCATGAGAAAGAGATTGATTTAAATCTTCTTTAGACAAGGATTCTTCATATTCTTCGATGGAGTTAACTATTTCTGAAAAACCTTGATCTGCTATTTCAAGCATTCCCGAAAATAGATTTATTTTTCTTTGTATTTTCAGAGGCAAATTAGCACCAAGTTTATAGTTCCTATCATGTGTTAATTCAGCCCAAGCGTGCTGCAACATTGTTCTAACTTGAATCTCACATTTTATTCCAGATACATACTCATACTCTTTTAATAAATTTCTTTTTTCACCAATATCACAGACATAATGCACTGACCTATATCCAACTTTGTCCGATGAAAGCCTACTTTCATTGCTCATGCTATTTTTATTATCAATATTAAATGTAGAATTTAATATTTCACTTACTCTAACTATATCCGATTCAAGATAGAGAATAACTCTTACACCTGAAACATCAGTCAATTGTTCACAAGGATTTGTGTAATTTTTACGCCCAACCTTTTCAATAATTCCCTCTTTAGCCTTTGTCCTGTAACTAACTGAAAGATAATCAATTTTGTTTTGTTGCAAAAGATTCTCAATTATAAAGGCAATATGTTTTCCTAATAACTCAAATTTAGGCAAACTTTCATCAATCCATTTATTTAAATTAAAATCTTTCATCTTAATCCAGTCTTTATCTTTATTGGAAGAGAAACATAATTTTAGAATGTCATATTTATACAACTATTTTATGGCAAAATGGAAGTCAGAATTGTGTAACTTTAAAAAATAGTTAAATAGTGGTATTTCAGGAGTACCCACTCAGAAGTTAATTGTATTTAATATTCCTTAAGTATCAGCTTGTTACAGAAAACATTGTCTTTTTAAAACGCTAAACTGACTAACAGAATTGCCTCTTGTTATCATGCTCAACTATCAGGCGAAGTTTGGACTATGACATCATGACACGTGGGGTGAAACTGCCCCCTAACTCATTGATGTATATAGAGAGGATTTTGCTGAATAAATGCTGTTTTTTTATACATACAAACACCTCGAACCACCAGTAATGACGCGGCTTTCAGCGCTTTATACGCGGCGTCATGGGCTGTCGGGTCGGTGTCGGGTTACTGTCGGGAGAGGATCGTGGCGGCCGACGGCGGAAACCATCACGCTGCATCTCAGGTTTCACCCGGAGATAGATATGATGAACAGCATTAATCAGGTTAAACAGTTACGTCTGCAGCGCGCATGGTCTCAGGAGCAGCTGGCCGAACTGGCCGGCGTCAGCGTGCGCACCATTCAGCGCATCGAAAACGGCGATCGCCCGAGCCTGGAAACGCTCAGCGCCCTCGCCGCCGTATTTGAGGTTAACGTGGCCTGTCTGAGCGACGACGCCCCCGTCGGTCACGAAGAGTCGCTCGATTTACGCATTGAGGAAGCCAAAGAGCGGGTCCATCAGGAGAGCCGCTTCTTTCGCTCGCTGTCGGTAGCGGTGGTGGTTTGCGTCCTGCTGGCGGTACTCAACCGGGTCACCGGCCCCGAAAACTACTGGTCGGCGTGGGTCGCCGCCATCTGGGGCGCGCTGCTGCTGATGAGAGCGGCCAGGCTGTTTGTCTTCGGCGGAATGACCCGCAGCTGGCGCCAGGCCCGGCTGCAGCGATTATTACGTAAGTAGACTCCGTTCAGCGCGACGTCAGGCGCCGCGCTGAACGGTTATTGCGGCTTAGATAGCCACCATTCCGCGCACGCCCTCGGCTTCCATATCCGCGCCCTTTCCCTGCTGAATAATTGTCCCTCGCGACATCACCAGGTAGTGGTCGGCAAGAGCTGCGGCAAAATCATAGAACTGCTCAACCAGCAGGATCGCCATATCACCGCGGTTCGCCAGCTGGCGGATAACTTCGCCGATCTCCTTAATCACCGAGGGCTGAATGCCCTCCGTTGGCTCGTCGAGGATCAGCAGCTGCGGCCGGCTGGCCAGCGCCCGACCAATCGCCAGCTGCTGCTGCTGACCGCCGGAGAGATCGCCCCCGCGCCGCTGCTTCATCGTTTTTAACACCGGAAACAGCTGATAGATCTCCTCCGGAACCTGCCGCGCATCGCGGGCGGAAAAGCGCGACAGGCCCATCAGCAGGTTCTCCTCAACGGTAAGGCGGGGAAAGATCTCTCGCCCCTGCGGGACATAGGCGATCCCGGCCTGTACGCGCTGGTGGGGCTTACGCGCCGTGATGGTCTTATCCTGCCATTTCACCTCGCCGCTGCGCGCCGGGACCAGCCCCATCAGGCACTTCAGCAGCGTGGTTTTTCCGACGCCGTTGCGCCCCAGCAGGCAGGTAATCTCCCCCGGCCGGGCGGCAAAATCGACGCCGCGCAGAATATGGCTGCCGCCGTAGTATTGATGTAACTGGTTAACCTGCAGCATCGGCGCTCCTTAGCGTCCAAGATAAACGTCAATCACCTGTTCGTTGGCCTGCACCTCGCGCAGCGAGCCTTCCGCCAGCACCTGCCCCTGATGCAGCACGGTTACCCGGTCGGCAATCGTTTCAACGAATCCCATATCGTGTTCAACCACCATCAGGGAGTGCTCTCCGGCGAGGGTGCGGAACAGCTCGGCGGTGTACTCGGTTTCGGCATCGGTCATGCCGGCGGCGGGCTCATCCAGCAGTAGCAGGTGCGGCTCCTGCACCAGCAGCATGCCAATTTCAAGGAACTGCTTCTGCCCGTGCGACAGCAGCCCCGCCTGCCGCCCGCGCTCGCCATCGAGGCGCAGCAGGCGCAGGGTCTCGCTGATGCGATCCTCCTGCTCCCCGCTCAGCCGCGCGCGCAGGCTGGCCCAGACCGATTTATCGCTTTTCAGCGCCAGCTCGAGATTTTCAGCCACCGTCAGCGCTTCAAAGACCGTCGGCTTTTGAAACTTGCGCCCGATCCCCTGGCGGGCAATGGCGATCGGGTCAAGGGACATCAGGTCGATGGACTGATCGTACAGCGCCCTGCCGCTCTGCGGCCGGGTTTTGCCGGTAATCACGTCCATCAGGGTAGTTTTTCCGGCGCCGTTGGGCCCGATAATACAGCGCAGCTCGCCCACGCCAATCTGCAGCGAGAGGTCGGTTAGCGCCTGGAAGCCGTCGAAGTTGACGTTAATCTTTTCCAGCTGCAGCACCGGGTCGGTTTGCTCGCGAAAGCGATCCGTCGGCAGCTGGCGGGTAAACAGGCCGTCATCCGGTTGCATCAGCGATCTCCTTTACGCAGCAGGCCAATCACCCCACGCGGTAAAAAGAGCGTGACGATGATAAAAATCAGTCCAAGAAACAGCTGCCAGTACTCCGGGATCGCCATCGTAAAGTAGCTTTTCGCGCCGTTGACCAGCCCCGCGCCCAGCACCGGGCCGACTAAGGTTCCGCGGCCGCCGAGCGCCACCCAGATGGCAGCCTCAATCGAGTTGGTGGGCGACATTTCGCCAGGGTTAATAATCCCCACCTGCGGGACATACAGCGCCCCCGCCAGCCCGCACAGCACGGCGGAGAGCGTCCACACCAGCAGCTTAAAGCCGCGCGGGTCGTAGCCGCAGAACATCAGCCGGTTTTCGGCGTCACGCACCGCCGTCAGAATGCGGCCGAACTTGCTGGTCGCCAGGCGAAAGCCTATCCACAGCGTTAACAGCAGCAGCAGTACCGTCGCCATAAACAGCGCCGCGCGGGTGCCGGTCGCGGTGACGGAAAAGCCGAGCAGCGTGGTGAAACCGGTAAAACCGTTGTTGCCGCCGAAGCCGGTCTCGTTGCGGAAAAAGAGCAGCATGCCGGCGTAGGTCAGCGCCTGGGTCATTATCGAGAAGTAGACCCCTTTGATTTTGGAGCGAAAGGCAAACCAGCCGAACACCAGCGCCAGCAGCCCGGGAACCAGCACCACCAGCAGCATCGCCCAGGCAAAGTGCTGGGTTCCCCACCAGAACCACGGCAGCTCGGTCCACGACAGGAAGGACATAAACGCCGGCAGACCGTCGCCGGCCGCCTGACGCATCAGATACATGCCCATCGCATAGCCGCCCAGCGCAAAGAAGATGCCGTGGCCCAGCGACAGCATGCCGGCATAGCCCCACACCAGGTCCAGCGCCACCGCAACGACGGCGTAGCAGAGGATCTTGCCGGTCAGGGTCAGCAGCCAGGTCGGCACCGCCAGCGGATGCGACTGAGGCAGCAGCGCCAGAAACGGCATGCTCAGCAGCGCGATTATCACCAGCGCCCCAAACCACCGCAGCGGCCGCGGCGCGTTGCGCGCAAGTCGTAAGGTCATCGGTTGGCTCATCAGTCAATCACCCTGCCTTTTAACGCGAACAGCCCCTGCGGGCGTTTCTGGATAAACAAAATAATCAGCACCAGGATCAGAATTTTGCCCAGCACCGCGCCCAGCTGCGGCTCGAGGATTTTGTTAAAGATCCCGAGGCCAAACGCCGCCACCACGCTTCCCGCCAGCTGACCGACGCCGCCCAGCACCACCACCAGAAACGAGTCGATGATGTAGCCCTGACCGAGCTCCGGCCCGACGTTGCCGAGCTGCGACAGCGCGACGCCGCCTAAGCCCGCGATCCCGGAGCCGAGGCCAAACGCCAGCATATCGACCCGGCCGGTCGGCACGCCGCAGCAGGCGGCCATGGCCCGGTTCTGCGTCACCGCCCGCACGTTCATGCCCAGACGGGTTTTATTCAGAATCAGCCAGGTAAAGAACAGAACGAGGATCACAAAGCCAAGCACCGCCAGCCGGTTCCACGGCAGGATCAGGTTGGGCAGCACCTGCATGCCGCCGGAGAGCCACGCCGGGTTCGCCACCTCGACGTTTTGCGCGCCAAACAGCATCCGCGTCAGCTGAATGAGCATCAGGCTGATCCCCCAGGTCGCCAGCAGCGTTTCCAGCGGGCGCCCATAGAGATGACGAATAATGGTACGCTCCAGCGCCATGCCGATCCCGGCGGTGACCAGAAAGGCCACCGGCAGCGCAATCAGCGGATAGAGCGCCAGCCACTGCGGGGCGAACTGGGACAAAGCCTGCTGCACCAGCCAGCAGCTGTAGGCCCCTATCATCAACATTTCGCCGTGGGCCATATTGATGACCCCCAGCAGCCCGTAGGTGATGGCCAGCCCCAGCGCCGCCAGCAGCAGCACCGAACCGAGCGACAGCCCCATAAAGGCCTGGCCGAGAATTTCCCCGAGCAGCAGCCGCTGCTTAATCTGGCTCAGGCTATCGGCCGCCGCGCTGCGTACGCCGGCATCAGGCTCATGCTGCGCATCGGTAAAGGGCATCAGCAGCGCCTGCGTTTCGGGGTCGGAGGAGTGGCCCAGCCGCTCAACTGCCGCCAGCCGCAGCTCTCTGGCAGGGCTGCTCAGCTGAAGGCGAGCCAGCGCCATCTCCAGCTGCGTTTTGATTCCGTCATCCGTTTCTGCCGCCAGCCGCTGCTGCAGCAGACCGCTCATTTCGGGGGTAGCTTCCCGCTGGAGGATCTTCACCGCCGCCGCCCTTTCAGTGACACTGTCACTCACCAGCAGGTGCGTGGCCAGCGCGCCGGCGGCCAGGTTGCGCAGGCGGTTGGTGAGCCGCACCGGTTTGGGGGTGCCTGAAGGTTCCGCCGCCGCGCCCAGCGCCTGCTGGTTGCTGAAGGCGTGGCCGCTGCTATCAACCTGCAGCGTTTCCGCCGCTAAGGCGCGCAGCAGCGGCAGACGCTGGGCCTGCGGAGCGGCGGCCCACTGCTCGAGCAGTCGCGCCTGCTGGCTGCGATTTGCCGTCACGAAATCATCCGCATCCGCCGCCTGCGCGCGCCACGGCAAAATCATCACCAGCAGCGCGAAGTAGTAACCCATGATGCGCAGCGCCTTCATGATTGCTCTCCTTGTGGCGTTCCGGGTCACCCGTACGCTCGTTAATGCGCGTTCCACCCGCCCGGGCCGTAGCCCGGGAAGGTGACGCTAAGTGACGTTTAGTTGCTGACGGTTTTTACCGGATGGTCGGGCTTCTTATCGTTACCGGCGATCCACGGGCTCCACGGCTGGGCTCGCACCGCGTCGTCGGTCTGCCAGACGACGTTGAACTGACCGTTGCCTTCGATTTCACCGATCATCACCGGCTTATGCAGATGATGGTTGGTGGCATCCATGGTTAAGGTAAAGCCGGACGGCGCTTTGAACGTTTGCCCGGCCATCGCCGCGCGAACCTTGTCCACATCGGTCGTACCGGCCTTGGTCACCGCCTGAGCCCACATGTGCAGCCCAACCCAGGTGGCTTCCATCGGATCGTTGGTGACCACGGTATCGGCGTTCGGCAGCTTGTGGGCTTTTGCATAGGCGCGGTAGTCGGCCACGAACTGTTTGTTGGTTGGGTTGTCGACCGACTCAAAGTAGTTCCACGCCGCGAGGTTGCCGACAAGCGGTTTGGTATCGATGCCGCGCAGCTCCTCTTCCCCCACCGAGAAGGCAACCACCGGGACATCGGTAGCCTTCAGTCCCTGGTTCGCCAGCTCTTTATAGAACGGAACGTTGGAGTCACCGTTGATGGTCGAGACCACCGCGGTTTTGCCGCCGGCAGAGAATTTCTTAATATTGGCGACGATGGTCTGGTAATCGCTGTAGCCAAACGGGGTGTAGACCTCTTCGATATCCTTATCCTGAATCCCTTTGGCGTGCAGGAAGGCGCGCAGGATCTTGTTGGTGGTGCGCGGATAGACGTAGTCCGTCCCCAGCAGGAAGAAGCGTTTCGCCCCGCCGCCGTCCTCGCTCAGCAGGTACTCCACCGCCGGGATAGCCTGCTGGTTTGGCGCCGCGCCGGTATAGAAGACGTTCGGCGACATCTCTTCGCCTTCGTACTGTACCGGGTAGAACAGCAGTCCGTTGAGCTCCTCGAAGACCGGCAGAACCGATTTACGCGACACCGAGGTCCAGCAGCCGAAGACCGCCGCTACCTTGTCCTGAGTCAGCAGCTGGCGGGCTTTTTCCGCAAACAGCGGCCAGTTCGAGGCCGGGTCCACCACCACCGGCTCGAGCTTTTTGCCCAGCACGCCGCCTTTGGCGTTAATATCGTCGATCGCCATCAGCGCGACGTCTTTGAGCGGCGTTTCGGAGATGGCCATCGTCCCGGAGAGCGAATGCATAATGCCGACCTTAATGGTGTCGGCGGCAAAAGCCGGGAAGGTGTAGCCCATGCTGATGACAGAGGCGGAGAGTGCAAAAGCTTTTAATAGTGTTCGACGCTGCATGTTCACTCCTGAATATCGCAAAAACAAAATATGAATTAACGACTAACCGGAAGTGATAAGGCAAAAACGATGCCAGGTTGCAAAACAACCTGAACGCGCGGCGCGCGGCGGGAGCGTAAAACGGGAGGCGCAGCGTTGCCTCAAAACGGTGCAACGCTGCGCTAAGAAGAGAGGTTACCAGACCTGAGCGGCGAGCCCGGTGACGAGGCGGACTTTATCCCACTGCTGGGACTCGGTCAGCGCATTTCCCTCTTCGGTAGAGGCGAAGCCACACTGCGGGCTGAGGCAAATTTGCTGCAGCGAAACGTACTGCGCCGCCTCCGCCAGCCGCGCCTTCACCCCTTCAGGATTTTCCAGCTCGCCGTTCTTGGTGGTGATGAGCCCCAGCACCACCTGCTGATGGCCCGGGCGGATAAAGCGCAGCGGCGCAAAGTCGCCGGAGCGGTCGTTATCGTACTCAAGGAAGAACGCATCGATATTGACGCTGCCGAACAGCACTTCCGCGACCGGCTCGTAGCCGCCTTCGGAGATCCAGGTGGAGCGGAAGTTGCCGCGGCAGACGTGCAGACCGACGGTTAAATCATCCGGCTTGCCTTCGAGGGCCTGGTTGAGCACCCGGGCATAGATCCGCGCCAGCTCGTCAGGGTCTTCCCCACGGTCGCGCACCTGCTGGCGCTGTTCGTCGGAGCACAGGTAGGCCCAGACGGTATCGTCCAGCTGCAGATAGCGGCAGCCGGCGTCATAGAACGCGCGGATCGCGTCGCGCCAGGTGGTCGCCAGGTCGGCAAAATAGTCGGCAAGGTCCGGATAAACGGTAGCGTCAATATCTTTGCGTCCGCCGCGGAAATGCAGCACGCTCGGGCTGGGAATGGTCATTTTTGGCTGCGCGGCGCCGCTGATGCTTTGCAGAAAGCGGAAGTCTTCCAGCATCGGATGTTCGCCAAACGCCAGCTTGCCGGTCACCCGGATGCCGTGCGCCCGGGTCTGCACGCCGTTGAACTGGATGCCGTGGTCCGAATCGTAGCGCTCGACGCCCTGCAGGCCGTCAAAGAAATCAAAATGCCACCACGCGCGACGAAACTCCCCGTCGGTCACCACGTGCAGGCCGCAGTCGCACTGCTGCTGTACCAGCTGGCGAATCGCTTCATCCTCCACCCGGCGCAGCTGCACGCCATCGATAGCACCTTCGGTAAACTGCTGACGCGCCAGCTTAATGGCGTTTGGACGGAGGAAGCTGCCGACAATATCAGCGCGGAACGGGGCCTGTGAGCGTTGCATGGTGTCTCCTTAGCGGCAGGCCGGTTTAGTTGCCCACCGTGATAGTTCATTATTTGAATTTATAGACTTCTGGATGGCTATATGTCCAAATACTGGCACGCGGCATGTCGATCGGCAAACGAGAAAATTTCATGGCTGATGAAATATTTTCATCCAGCGGTCAGCTTACTCTCCAGAGGCTGACCGCCGCCCGGCTTAGTCGGCGAAAGGCAGCCCTTCATCCTGCCAGCCGGTCAGGCCGCCGATCATCATCTTCACCGGTCTACCCAGCAGCGCCAGCCGCAGCGCCGCGGCGTCCGCGCCGTTGCAGTGCGGGCCGGCGCAGTAAACCACGAACAGCGTCTCCATCGGCCATTCGCTCATTCTGGCGGCATCAATGTGCCGGTGCGGAATATGCAGCGCCCCGGGAAGGTGGCGGCGGGCAAAAGTTTCCGCACTGCCGACGACATGCAGCAGGACAAAATCGGCCTCGCCTTCGCTCATCGCCCGGTGGACGTCAGCACAATCTGTTTCTAGACCCAGCTTTTTGCCGAACCAGGCGGCGGCTTCGGCGGGTGCGGCAGGGGTAAATTCGGTAACAACACTCATGGCGTATTCTCCTTGTCTGTGATACCACTTATTTAATGACACCTTCACTCTCTTATCCGCTGGCAACCATGACAGAAAACGCTGAAATTATGCCAATTCCAACCGTGACGTTGTCACCGAAACGGGTGGTTGCGCTGGCCTACGACGGCCTCTGTACCTTTGAATTTGGCGTGGCGGTCGAGATCTTCGGCCTGCCGCGCCCGGAAATGGGCGCCGGCTGGTATCAGTTTGCGGTAGCGGCCGTCGACAGCGGCGAGCTTCGCGCGACCGGCGGTATACGGCTTATGGCCGATGGCGGCATGGACCTGCTCAGCAGCGCGGAGACCATTGTAGTCCCCGGCTGGCGCGGAATTGATGCCCCGGTTCCCGCAGCGCTCTGTGCGGCGCTGGTTGCCGCCCACGCCCGCGGCTGCCGCATCATCTCGATTTGCTCCGGCGTATTCGTGCTTGCCGCCGCCGGCCTGCTCGACGGACGCCGGGCAACCACCCACTGGCGCTATACCGACCAGCTGCGCCAGCGCTATCCGCAGATAGAGGTCATCGCCGACGTGCTGTACGTCGGCGACGAAAACGTCATGACATCGGCCGGCAGCGCCGCCGGAATTGATTTATGTCTGCATCTGGTGCGCGAAGACTACGGCATTGATGCGGCGAATACGGTTGCCCGCAGGCTGGTTATCTCCCCGCACCGCGACGGTGCCCAGGCCCAGCAGGTTGTCCGTCCGGTGGCGAAGGCGCGGGAAAGCCAGCGTCTGGGGCTGCTGTTCGATTTTCTGCATCAGCAGCTGGCGGTCAGCCACAGCGTCGCCTCGCTGGCGCAGCGCGTCGGCATGAGCCCGCGGACCTTTTTACGCCGCTTTGAGGCGGCAACCGGCAAAACCCCCGCGCGCTGGCTGCTGGATGAGCGTTTGCTGCGCGCCACGCAGCACCTCAGCGACACCCGGCTTAGCGTGGAGAAGATCGCCGAGCTTTGCGGCTTCGCCAATGCCGGCGCCCTGCGCCATCATTTTCGCCAGCAGTTTGCCCTCAGCCCGTTACAGTATCGCAAGAAGTTTTCTGCCCCCGCGGTTGTAAAACCGTAGCGGCAGAGCACAATAGCTTTAATTTGTTTATCTAACGCAAGGAGCTGGTTCCAATGAAAAAAGAGTGTCGCGTGGTGCTTTATAAGGAAGGGATACTGGGAAGTATGTTTTTCGGCGAGGCTAAAGCCGACCCCGATAAGATGAGCCGTTTCCTGAATGAATACACCATGCAGGGCTGGGAAGTGAAAACGATGTCCGTGGAAAGGCGCCGCACCGGCCTTTTCTGGTCACGGGAAGCCTATCTTTTCGTACTTGAACGCGCCCTCTGATCCCCCTCTTCTCCCGCCCGCTTCCGCCGCGGGCGTCATTATTGAGATCTTAAATAATACCTTTTGTTAACATCCGGTTGAAGTTGCGCCGGCTACTATAGCTTCAACAACCGTACACCCTGTTCAATAAGGACAACCTTAGCGCAAATAAAAACTCAATGGAGGTTAATCATGCTGGGAAATATGCATGTATTTATGGCAGTACTGGGAACCATTCTGTTCTTCGGATTTCTTGCTGCGTATCTAAGCCACAAATGGGATGACTGATGAACGACGATAATCCCCACCCTTAAACGCCCCTTGCTGCTAATGCATCAAGGGGCGTTCTGCTTTATTGCGCTCTGCCGATTACCACCCAGAACGAAAGCAATGTCGATAGTACCGAACCCGCGTCTTCGATTCGTGTTTTAGATATATTTTAGCTGCATCCCTATAGCTCCTTTTATCACGCTGATTGTCTTAAAATGTCCCTGTCTGAAAATACGAGCAATAAATAGTTACTCAGGTATTACAGGGAAAGAGTGCCTGTATAACGAAGTCAACCCCGGACTTGTTATGTCCGGGATTTATTCAATTACTGCTGGACGCCTTCTACGGAGATAATAAGCTCGACATCCTGTGAGGCCGGGCCCAGGTCGCTTTTAATATTGAAGTCTTTGAGGTGGATGCTGCCAGTGGCCTCAAATCCGGCACGCTTGCCACCCCACGGGTCATCGCCCTGACCAATAAGTTTCGCATCCAGAACAACGGGCCGGGTAACGCCATTCAGCGTCAAATCACCGGTAATCTCCAGCTTCTCACCGCTCTTTTTAACCGCCGTCGATACAAACGTCGCCTCAGGGAACTTGCCCGTATTGAGGAAATCGGCCCCTCTCAGATGTTTGTCACGTTCAGCATGATTGGTGTCCAGACTGCCGGTAGCAATTTTAACGTTAACCTTATCCGCCGATGGGTTACTTTCGTCATAGGTGAAGGTGCCATCAAAATCTTTAAATGTCCCGTACAGCCAGCTATAGCCGAGATGTTTTATTTTAAAGTTTACAAATGCGTGTTGGCCCTCTTTATCAATCTTATAATCCGCCGCTAAAGCAGAGCCTGAAACGAACAAAGCGGTAAACAGCGAAAGTCCCAGCAGGTGTTTTTTCATTTTTTCACTCCAGAGTGTATTGACGTTTTACCCAGCATTCTGAGCAGCGTTGCGTCTTTATCAATAAAATGGTGCTTAATTGCCATCAGGCCATGAAGAATGGATACCACCACGACGCCCCATGCAACCCACAGGTGTATTACGCCCGCAGTATCAGCCTGTATCGCGGCGTCAGATATGAACGCGGGTACAGAAAACCAGCCAAAGACGGTTATCGGTTTGCCATCGGCTGTGGATATGAGGTAGCCGCTAATAACAATAGTGAACAGTGCCAGATAAAGTAACACGTGAACGAAACCGGCACCTATGCGAGTTATCTTTGAATAGCTTTTTAACGGCTGAGGCGCAGAGGATATAAACCGCCATAACACCCGGATGATTAGCCCCATCATCAAAAGGATACCGATCCCTTTATGGATATCCGGAGCTTTATGGTACCAGGTATCATAATATCCTAACGTCACCATCCACAGCCCGAGCGCAAACATCCCATACACCACAGCAGCCGTGAGCCAGTGCAGGGTTATGGATATAAAACCATAAGCTGATTGTGAGTTTTTCAGACGCATTTACCCAGACTCTTTCATGTAACAAAAAACACAAAATGACTTCATTTAATTAATAAATCAATCATTAAGTTAACCTCAATGTGAAATTTTATTGGCATTCAAATTTATTGTTCAAACCTAAGTTTCTCTTACAAATATTCCGCATACACAATTAAAGAAGATGCTTCCTTTTTAATCTTTTATTTATTTACGTAAATTACGCTTACATAAACTCAAGAAAACATTCATTTCTTTGTTTAAGCCCGGAGAGCGTTTCACAGCCAGATAGCGGCGCGGATAGACATAAACATTTGAGCCGTTCAAAGGAGGTCAGGCCGGAGAGTCCGTTTAGCCAGTTTCTTTTGCAGGATGATAACGATAATTGGCAACCCTGCTGCGGAAATTGCACATATCACCAGCAGCTTGTTCATATTTTGTGGTCCCATGCCGTGCTCAGGTAATAACAAAGCGGACAGGAAAAATGCGCCGGTTGTAATCAGATACATTATTGATGTCTGTAATGAAGAGAATCCAGCGCGCTGCCCGTCATCAGGAAACTGAATCGCCACCGCCGAAGATGAAACCAGGCGACTGTAGGATGCACCAAGAAATAACGTCATAAATAACGCCGCATGCTGATAGCCGAGAATGGGTATTAGCAAACTCAGTATAAAGACGATGGTTGACCCGCTAGCCAGCGTCAAAGCGGAAAAACGGGAAGTTAGCACGCCGGTAATTTTTGTAGACAGGTAGCCTGTCATCCCCCCGACGAAGAACAGCCAGGGCAACAGGTCTTGCGAAGCGCCCATCTGCTGGGTGATTAAGGGTACCAGAACCGGAATAACCAGCATGGGACTAAACTGGACAAGCGCATTGCTGGAGGCAAACAGTAAAGTATCCGCATCGAGAGACTGCGCGGGGAGCCTGTCAAAAGAGACGGGGTCCTGGGGTATGATGAATACAATCAGCGGTAATGCCAACAAACAAAGCGTACTAATTAACCACAAAGCGACATGCCAGCCATAATGCGTACACAAAAATAATATCGTGGGCATGCCTACAATGCTTACCAGCGAAAATGACGCAATGACCGTCGCCAGCATCTTTCCGCGCAAATGCGTCGGGGCGTTGTTTATCAATATACTTATCCCCACGCCCATTGTCGTACCTCCAACTAATCCTGCACAGAATCGTAGCGTCAGCAGAAGACTAAAACTGGCGGTGAAGGTAGTCAAAAGTGTCAGCAGGCCTAGCAGCGCCATATTGGCAATTAAAAAACGTTTCTTATTGAAACGACCAATCCGGTAAAAGGCGATAATTCCCGAAAGGACGGCACCTGCGGTGTACATACCGGATACGTAGCCTGAGAAGGAGACGGGAACGGCGAAATCGGCTGCCATAAAAGCAAAAATGGGGTTGAACATCATATATTCCAGCGCATTAGCGAACTGGATAAAAGCCATTACAGCGGCTATCCGCATGAGGGCTTTATGATTAAAAGTCGGTGTGACCGGTGACATAGCAAGCAACCTGTGGATGAAGGAGACCCGAGTTTAACCCCTATCAAAAATATTCATTAGATGGTAAAAGTGACACTCATTATTATCATATATGGGATAATTGATGCGTCCGGCTCTTGATTTTAATACCCTGAAAGTGTTCATTGCCGTGGTTGAAAGAGAAAGTTTTGTGGGGGCGTCGAAAGCTCTTGAAATGCCGAGCTCTAACGTGAGTCGTTGTATTTCTCAGTTAGAAGACAAACTGAATCTTCAGCTCATTGAGCGCAGCACCCGGCATATGAAACTCACCCAGGCGGGGCACCTACTCTATACCCGAGCGAAGCCATTACTGGAGGCGCTTGAGCAAACTGAGACAGAATTAACATTGCGGCAAATGCAGCTCAAGGGCCCATTACGTATCTGCATTCCCAATGAAATAGGGCCTGCGCTGCTGGGTTCTGTTGTTGCCGATTTCGCCTGTCAGCATCCGGAGCTGGAGATCAGCTGCGTCACCAATTTGTCAGGTTTCGAATCCCTGCGCGAGGATCTGGATTTAGCGGTCATTGTCAGCCGCGGTCAAATGGATGACAGTGACTACATCGCCCGTCATCTGCTGACGATCCCCTGCACCATCGTTGCAGCCCCCTGCCTCATTCAGCGGTATGGCACCCCTTCTCGTATACAGCAATTTGAAGAGTTACCCTGTATTACCACGGTAAGTGCGCTGAAAGGCGCGCCCTGGCAGTTCGTCAATAAAAAGGGGGGATTCGAAACCATTAAGGTCAGAGGTCATTATCGGGTAAACAGCGGAGAGATGGCAGGACGAGCCGCGGTCTCAGGTGTCGGTTTTGCCATTCTCTCTAAGCAGGCCTGCCAGCCCTATATTAGCGATGGTCGGTTAATCGAGATTAAGTTTGAACAATCGGTAGCCCCACTGCAGCTGTTCGCAATTTATTCAGATCGCCGCTATCTGCCCGCTAAAACAAGAGCGCTAATTGATTTCATGCATCAGCAGTTGAGCAATATATCCTTCGCAACGTAGGGCAGCGTGGAATAGCCGCAGAGAGTCCGGCCGGCATAATAAAACTCGCCTCAACGCACAACCTCCGCTCCTCGCTCAAAGCCGTCCCAGGTCGTCGCGCGTGGCTGCCTGATGCCAGAAGCATATATTGTTCGTATAATAGCGTTTTAAACAGGCTCTATTCACCGCGACCCGCGCCGCGCGCACCGGCAGCCATGCGCTACGTGGCAGCGTCGACGTCGAATGGGTGCGGCTATGAGGAATTTCGCCATGACCCCCTTTTATCAACTGACTGCCACCAGCCTGCGCGGCCAGCGCATCTCTATGGCCGACTATGCTGGCAAGCTGATTCTGGTGGTGAATACCGCCAGCCATTGCGGCTTTACGCCACAATACGCTGGCCTTGAAGCGCTCTACAAGAAGTACGCCGCTCGGGGTCTGGTGGTGCTTGGTTTTCCCTGCAACCAGTTCGGTAAGCAGGAACCCGGCGGCGCTGACGAAATAGCGCAGACCTGTCATATCAACTACGGCGTGAGCTTCCCAATGTTTGAGAAAGTGGAGGTCAACGGCGCCGCATCGCATCCGGTGTTTCGTTATCTGAAAGACCAATTGCCGGGCGTGCTCGGGGGGCGGATCAAGTGGAACTTCACTAAGTTCCTGATTGGACGCGACGGTAAACCGCTCAGGCGTTTTGCTCCGTTCACCACCCCAGAGAAAATGGAAGCCGCAATCATTGCTGCACTTGAAATCTAAGCATTCCGGTAATCAGAGTCCGCCACATCCGGAGCACTTCCGTTATCTGCGCGAGGTTAACGTCCGCCGCTCGCGGCGGGTTCAACCGATGGCTTCGCGGACGCAGGTAGAGTGCGATTGGCGCCGCGGATAAAAGCGCAATATTTATATCGATAGCGTTGCTTCAATACGGATCCTTGTCGCGCAACGTCAGTTCTTATGCTGTTGTAACTGGCGATGTTGCTCAAGCTCATATTCAATGAATGCGTCTATCATGCTCCGATAGACTTTCTCAATAATCACTTCAGGAAGCCCTGCCTCAGTCGCTTTCTCGCGAACCCGATCGATAACCTGCTGCACGCGTTCCGGAGCACGAACGGCGGAGCGATCGCTTTTAAACGCGGCGGCTGCTTTCACACATTCTGCGCGTTGAGCAATCAATTTGACCAATTCGCTATCTATCCGATCGATACAACCCCTGACATCTTCAATGCTGGAAAAAGTCACTTCGTGAACCCCTAAGCTAGTACATGAGTTCAACATAATAGATCAAATCTCAATTGATACCAGCTCCGGGAATGAATTAATGAAAGGCCGGCGGTTCTTTCCTTCAATAGATAATGCCTGCTCCTGGCTCAACGCTGCCCGTCATGCCAGCCTGCGAAATTGGCTTAACGATACGCGCAGAGCGGTTGAGAACGGGATGACTTCATCCAGTTTTCGGCGAGGAAATCGACAAAGCGGCGTATTCTCGAAGAGAGGTGGCGTCTGGCGGCCCATAGTGCACAAAAGTGCCCCTGCCTGACGCACGAACCCGGTAAAACTTCTCTCAAATCCCCCTTCTCCAGCGCGTCGCGAACGACAAAATCAGGTACGTAACCTATGCCCGTTCCCGCCGTGATTATGCCGATAGCGGCTGCAATATTAATAGAGGCTAATGCACTACCGGCCGGTATCAGTTCAATATGTTCTGTTGACTTATTCTGTAAAAGGAATACTTTTCAGGACATGAAGAAGATACTTATTATTGTCCCCGATGGCGGCATGCTGTTTGAATCCGCCGGTATTGCCGACATTCTGATGCAGGCCAACCGCCTGCATCCGCAAGGCGCTACGGACGCCTGTTACCAGGTTCAGCTGGCGACAACCCAGCCGCATCAGGTTATCCATGGTCAGTCGGGTTTAAATCTACTGGCGGATCATCGCCTGCATGAGGTAGACCCTCGCGAGCCTCTCGATACCATCATTATCACCGGCAGAGGTCAAAACCCGCAGGAAGGAATTGCGGTGGTCGACTGGCTGCGCCTTGCCGCTCCCCATGCCCGTCGAATTGCCTCCATTTGCGGCGGTGCGATGCTGCTGGCGCAAAGCGGGCTGCTGGACGGCAGACGAGCCACTACTCACTGGAAACTACTGGAAACCCTGCAGGCAGAATTCCCTCAGGTGCGCGTCGAAGGCGGACCGCTGTACGTTCAGGATGAACACATCTGGACATCAGGCGGGGTCAGTTCCGGCTTTGACCTTACCCTGGCGCTGGTTGAGGAGGACTACGGCTTCAGCCTCGCCCGCGACATCGCCCAGGACTTCGTCATGTACCTGCGACGTCCCGGAGGACAGCTGCAGTTTAGCCGCTACAACCTTCAGCAGACCAGCACCCTGGGCCCGATTAACGATCTGCTGGCCTGGCTTCTCGAGAACCTCACCGCCGACCTCAGCGTGGAAAAACTGGCGGCAAAAGTCGCCATGAGCCCGCGTAACTTCACCCGCGTATTTACCCGGGAAACCGGCGCTTCGCCGGCGCGCTACGTCGCCGAGGCCCGCCTGGCCGCAGCCCGGCAGCGTCTGGAGCAGACCAACGAGACGCTGGATCGTATCGCCGAACAATGCGGATTTGGCAGCAGCATTAACCTGCGACGGCTATTTGAAAAACAGCTTCACCTGACGCCGGGAGAATATCGCCAGCGCTTTCACTGCCGCAAAATGGCGTAAAGTGATCCTTTTTTGTCATTTACGCCAACTGGCGACCGACCTACATTACCTTCAGAGACAACAGATAAGGAGTTGATCATGGTAAAGGTCGGTATTAACGGTTTTGGCCGTATCGGACGCAACGTACTGCGTGCTGCACTGGGTAATCCGGATATTCAGATTGTGGCAATTAACGATCTGACGGACAGTAAAACGCTGGCGCATCTGCTGAAATACGACTCGCTGCTCGGCAAGCTCGACGCCGAGGTCACCGCCGGCGAGGGGCAGCTTGTGGTCGACGGTAAACCCATCACCGTGTTCAGCGAACGCGACCCGGCTAACATCCCGTGGCGTCAGAGCGAGGTTGATATCGTCATTGAAGCCACCGGCTTCTTCACCGATCGCGACAAGGCGGCGGTGCATATCCATAGCGGTGGCGCAAAGCGGGTGATTATCTCCGCCCCCGGTAAAAACGATGATTTAACCATCGTGATGGGCGTTAACGACGGCCTCTACTCCCCGGATAAGCACTACGTGGTCAGCAACGGTAGCTGCACCACCAACGGTTTGGCGCCCGCCGCGCAGGTTCTGCACCAGCATTTCGGTATCAAGCATGGCCTGATGAATACCACCCACGCCTACACCAACAGCCAGGCGCTGCACGACCAGCCGGAAAAAGACCTTCGCGGTGCCCGCGCTGCGGCACTGTCGATTGTGCCTTACTCCAGCGGTGCCGCGAAGGCGCTTGGTAAAGTCATTCCCGAGCTGGATGGCCGCTTAACCGGCTACTCGCTGCGCGTACCGGTTCCGGTGGTCTCCATTGTCGACCTGACCGTCACGCTTGAGCGGGATGTGACGCCAGAAGAGGTCAACAATGCGTTTCGTGAAGCCGCCGCGGCGGGACCGCTGAAAGGGATCCTCGGCTATAGCGATGAACCCCTCGTCTCAAGCGACTACCAGGGCGATCCGCGATCTTCCATTATCGACGGTCTGTCAACGCTGGTGATTGGCGGCAATATGGTCAAAATTCTGGCGTGGTACGACAATGAATGGGGATTCTCTAACCGCCTCGTCGACCTGGCGCTGCTGATGGCAAGGCGTGAACGCTAACCCCCCTGCTCTTTCCCTTCCTCTAAAATCCACGCCTGGCGTGGATTTTTTATCTCTGTCGCGAGCGAGTAGCCGCATGGCGGCGTATTGAAAGTGAGTTTGACGGTGGGACAATCGATCCTTAACGGCAAAAGCGGAGTTTGAGCTCGTGCCTGACGGCTCCAGGGATTGTTAGTGAGCTTATGCGAATTGCGGCTAACAAGCCTCAGTTCAGCGTTGAAGGAATGTGTTAACTCGCGAGCAGCTCCCGGACAATCTGTCCGCTTGCTCCCAGAATCGTTTGCATTTCATTTTCTCTTCTACAGTTGGGACGGATGTCCTGGGATTGACTTTTTTTAAAGTATAAGTTTAATGTCAAGAGACTCACCGGAGATGAAATGAAGATACGCGATCAGGCAAAAACGACGGGGCTTACGCCTTCCCGCATCCGCTATTACGAGGCGGAAGGCCTAATCGGTGCCCCTCCCCGCCAGAATAATGGTTATCGCCATTATCCACCTGCGACCGCGCTGATACTCATGCTCACTGACCGGGTACAGAAATTTGGCTTCACGCTTGAGCAAATCCGGCAGGTATTACCTCAGGGCAAAGGAACCTGGAACCATGAAGGATTCGTGGCTTCTCTTGAGTCAAAGGGTGATGAGCTCCGACTCCTGCAGCAGCTCAGGGATAGTTAGCAGGAATACTGAAATAACAAGGATGCTTTATGCAAGAAAAAAATACAGCCGTAAGAAAAACAAAAGAGCCCAGATTTGGCCCGATCCTGCTTGTTATAATGTTATCAGTTTGCTACATATTAATAACAAGAATAGATCTAATGCATACGTTTTTGACTATATACGCGTCACTGGATGATGACTCTCAGGTAAGGGGATACTTCATAATTTCTTTTGTTGCTCTTCTTATCCTGTCTGTTTTATGCGTTTTTTTCCTTTATGCTTTCTTTAAAAGAAAAATAATAACCAAAAAACTCCTCCTCTACATTTACACCATTTATATATTAATTCCTGCCGCAAGCTATCTGTATGGCATTTATGTGGTAGACGTCGGAGTCGATATCATCGCCGCTGGATATATTGACAATCTACTGATTGATATGATTATTTTTTCATTATTTATCTTGTACATTTATTTATCAGAAAGAGCAAAAGCGATTTTTATAAACTAACGCCAATGATAACCAGGACATTCAGATGAAGATTTACTGGACCAAAAAAAGCATCCCAGAGTTAGCGGAACTTCCGCAAGATTTAAGAAGGAAAAATTTTAAAAATGCATACAACGCCATATCTACCCACATTGAATACTGGGTCGGAGCTGGCATAGCATTTCTTTATATTGTATTTTTCTTTAGGGCATATGATTATTTCCTGCCGGGACCAAACTCATTCCCGAGAGATATAGTAAGAACGGTCGTCGTTGTCTACCCAGCCATGCTTATCTGGTTCCAGTTCACTGTTTATGGTATGAGGAAACATTATCGTCACATACTGGAAAGAGAAAAAAACGAAAAAGAGGAAACGGACGTAGAAAAATTGATTCGTGAAGCCGACGCCAGAGAATATAAGCAATGGATGCCTTGTCGTCGCCTGGCTCTTATCATAATAATGATAACAGGACTGTTACTTTTCATCGAGCTAGCCAGAACGACATATTGAAAACAATTTACAGGAAAAGGAAAGTTACGACTTTCCCTTGCAGCTCAACTAATTAATTTGATCAGCAGCTATCAATATGTTGGCGAATTTGATAGATGAAAAATCCTGCTCCCTGCTAATCCCCACATGCCAATGTCAGTAGAAGGCTTCAGTTGACCCTGACCCCGAATATGCTCCAGCCATCATCAGGAATAACCGACAAATAAAAAGATAAAGGAGCCTCCTGGCAGGCGTCATATTTGCCACAGGAGGTTCGCTGTGTGCCAGGAGCGGATTATTTTTAGATCGCCATTTAATCCTCCAGCAAGCTCATTTCCTCAGAGAGCCATTGCCTGAGCATTCGTATTTTAAATGAATCCTGATTATCTGAACGGTAAACTAAATCGTACCCCCGCTCAGCCTTAAGTCTGTGCTGCGGAAACGGAGCAACAAGCCTTCCCGCTGCTACATCATCTGCAATCAGAACGCTGCGTCCCAGAGCCACGCCTTCCCCACGTAGAGCTGCGTCAGTCGCCATGCTGCCGAGAGTCCATAAGGGCCCCTGACGGCAGCGGAAATTTTTATCTCCGGCCATTGCAAACCATGCCTCCCAGTTCGCCTGCATTCTGTACTCATGAAGAAGAACGCAGTTTGAAAGCGCCTTAATCTCTGTCAGACCATTATGTTCCTCAAGAAAACCTGGACTACAGACAGGGGTGACGGTTTCATCGAAGATACGCTCAGACGAAACGTCGCGATAATGGCCAGGGCCGTAACGAATTGCAGCATCTACCTGACCATCATTAAGATCCACGTTAATGTCAGTAACATCCAGCTGAATATCAAACTCAGGATATCTCCGTCTGAACCGGCTAAGACGCGGGGCCAACCACTTACTGGCAAATGAAACCGTTGTACTGATACGTAAACTCTTTGCCAGGCTCCTTCCACGCAGATGCTCGGATTCCCTCATTAGCTCACTCAGAAGACGGATAACGGTACGATGAAATTCAGCCCCTTCCTCCGTCAGTATTATCTGTCGGGTCAGCCTGAAAAATAGTTTTAACCCCAGATGCTCTTCGAGCTTCCGGATTTGCCGGCTTATCGCACCATGCGTTACGTGCAGCTCCGCCGCTGCCAGTGTCATGCTGGAGAGACGGGCAGTGGCTTCAAAAGCACGCAGAGTCTGCAATGGGGGGAGACGATCAAATATCATACGCGTGATAATAATTCACGCATGTTGTGAGAACAAATGATTTGTCAGGCCAGCGTCCGATAATCAAAATTTACACGAAGAACGTTTTTCATTTCCATAACGAAAATCGGAGGAGTGATGGGCAGTTTGTTTGTTTACGGGACACTTGGTCCAGGTCGACCTAATGCTCATATTCTTGAGCATATCGGCGGCGCATGGCAGGAAGGCCATGTTGGTGGTTCTTTATCGGATAAAGGTTGGGGTGCGGAGATGGGTTATCCGGGAATTGTATTGGATGATTCAGGTGATCGTGTACAAGGATTTCTTTTCACGTCAGATAATTTACAAAATCATTGGCAGCTACTCGATGAGTTCGAAGGTTCTGAGTATGAGCGGGTAACGGTAGAGGTAACTATATCTTCCGGTCAGACAGTAAAATCATACATCTATATGCTCAAAGCATAAACAACAAGGCCCGCTGCGAGCGGGTTACACAATGGCTAAGACATCTTGTACCAATCGATCCTTAGCGTACATGCACGATTCTCTGAGCCGATCGATGTCCGCAGCCGCCAGCCTCAGGTTCTCTCTCACCGGCAGCACGGCGAGACCGCCTCTGACGCGAAGCGCGGCAGCCTGACAATCGACCGGTATCTTCGTTCGGGGCACGCTGGACGAAAAAAAACCGCAGAGATGTGGCGGGCTGATTCAACAGTGCAAAATCCATTTAATGCAAACAGCATCACCATAACCGGGCGTTATTATATGACTTCCGTCACAAAAGCGCGCCTCCCCGTTTGGGGGGAGACGTTATTGAACGGCAAACGCCTTATCTTTCGCCAGCAAGAACGGCCGCAGATACGCCACCGTATTTGATAGCGGGATCGCCTCATCCGCAATATTAATATGAAGTACATTGCGGATATACTCGCGACGAGCGGCGATACGTGCCCACAGTTCAGGATAAGATGCCTGGATTTTTTTCTGCAGCGCGGCGTCTGCTAGCGCCACGCTCTCCTCTGCGCTAACCCCGGTATAGCCCGCTACGGAGGGAATAATATCGATCTGCATAATCATCCCACTCTTCAGCATTTCCTCCGAATGACGGTAGACGGGAGAGGACATCCACTCCTCATCAGCGCTGAGGTGACCCGGATTGAGGTGCCAGCCATATTTTTCTTTCGGCAGAACTGACTCAACCAGATCGTACAATTCGCAGCCAGGCATCCCTGTTTTGATGTTTTCCAGCCAGCTGACGACTGCCGCAAAATACGGTTTTGCCACACGATCCAGATAATCTTTCTGATTTTCAGGGAGCTCGCTCTCGTCTGCTATCACGAAGCCGGTGCGGCTGGATAGCCCGCCCTTAAAGCCGGTGGTCAGTGAAAGAGGATTGCCGCGCTCCACTTTTTTATATGTCGGGTAGAAGTTCGCTTTTTCAAAACGTTGACCGGCTGCTGCAATGGTCACAACGGTCTGATACTGCCCTTCTGCGGCCAACAGCGCGCCGAGTTCGGTTTCACGAATCCCCGGCTCTACCGCGTTCATGGCATCCAGAATAGCGTTGGAAGCCAGATTTGCGCCGTACTCATAGTGGGCAATTTCGTTGTCATTATTTGTGCTTCGGGCACCTTTATCGCCGCGAATAAACAGATGAGCGGCATTTTCGAGAACCACGTTTGGAGCGATGCTATTTTTAACAGCCTCAACGATAAAGTAAGGCAGGTCGAAATATGCCTTATTATCGGCCAGAGTAGATGTGAACATTTTCCAGCCGACCAGGCCAACTTTAGACCGGGTGTTCAAGCCCGACTCAATGAACAGCGCTTCGAGCGACTTTTCATTATCCATTGGCTGATTAGGCAGAGAGAAATATGGACAATGTTTCAGAGTGACCGGAATACGGCAATAGTTAGCCATTTTCAGGTTCTCATTTCCCAGAATAACCGTTGCGCTACCTGATTTTTCGAGGATTAGCAGGCCCTCCTCAAACCGAGGAACAAACCCTGTCAGGTACTCAAAGTTACCGCCGTGCTCTTTATCCGCATAGATAACGAGTGCATCGAAACCTTCCTCATTCATTCTCGCCAGAACTTTATTTTTTCGTTCGAGCATAGTTGCATCGCTTAAAAATACAGGCGGGACATCGGTGAATTTACGCGGGGCTTCGGCAGTTTGCAGCTGGATATCTTTAGAGTACATAATTTACCTCGCAATCAAGTAGCAGTCAGAATCAGTTCAACGTCGCTTTCCTGCAACGCCTGAATAAAACTGTCGTCAGGATGTATATCCGTAATAAGACAATCAATCAGAGACAGGTCACACACCTTGAAAAAGCCTGTGGTATTAATTTTGCTGTTATCTGCCAGGGCTATGACCCTGGTCCCCTGCATGACCATCTGCCTTTTCACCAGGCCTTCTTCTTCGGTATGAATGAAAACGCCTTTGTCAGAAATGGCGAAAATTCCCAGCAAAACATAGTCAACATGATATTCAGCTAATTTCTGAATGGTTTCACTGCCGAACAAAAAGAGCTGCTCTTTGTGCAGTTTCCCAGGCAAAAGCTTCACATCGGCTGTTGCGTTTTTAGCCAGCCTGTTGGCATTGGTTAAAGAGTTAGTGATTGCCAGTATGTGCTTATCAGCAAGTTGAGGAATAACGGCTTCGACCGTGGTTGACGCATCAAAGATGACGCTGGCGTTGTCCTGGATTAACTCTGCTGCTTTTTTAGCAATCTTTTCTTTGACCGGGTTAAGGGTTCCCGAGCGCTGGCTGTAATCAAAAATCAGGGCATCACGGCTGTTGATCACCGCCCCGCCATGAGTCCGCTTGATGACGTTGTCCTGTTCGAGCCTGATCAGGTCACGCCTGATGGTGTCTTTAGACACACCCATTCGCGAGACAAGTGTTTCTATCGAGACACTTTTGTTCTCCTGAATGATTTTTTTAATTTTGTTTAAACGATCCTCAATGAACATCGCTACCTCCTCAATGCAAACAGCCTGGCATGATGTGCACTATTTTGCAATATTTAGATCAAACAAGCACCATTTAATGCAAAATAATGCATTTAGATGCAGATAGTTTCTATTCAACCCTGTCATGACCTGAGTCTACGCGCCGCGGCGACAGCCGGCGCTGGTTGAATGCGGTGTCCGTATCGCCTGCCGCGTCGGCGGATGTTATTTTAAATAGTCTTAGGTCTGACGAATAAAAAGGAGAGCACGTGCGGGCAGCAATGAAGGAAAAAATCATCACCATCTGTGAGGCAAAAATCGTGGCTAAGGGCAGTAACGTGGGTCTTTCGTTCTACGCCTTTTTTGCCAATAAAAATGATGACCCTGAGCTGCTGATGGAGGTTGCGCACTGGTGGATCATGGAGATGAAGCTGGATCATTTTGAAAAGGCAGAAAAGATAAAAGCCCTCGTTTTAGATATGTAACGAAGAGAGCGGCCTGCTGCTCACGTGTATTAGCTTACGGCTGAGGCCGCTCAGCCTCGGCTCTGACGGTTCCACTCCTCTCTGGTTATTTCCCATAATTCGGAGTCCAGCTCCCCTTCTATATACTGTTTCTTACCGGTTTGAATCAGGCGCATCCCGGCATTCAGGGATATTTTTTTGGAGGCGTCGTTTCCGCTCGCCTTCGGCGCTCGCAGGACCTCCCGGTTAAGAGAGTTAAACCAGAAATCCGTCACGATACGGCAGGCTTCGGTCATATAGCCCCGGCGTTGCCACTCCGGCACCAGCCAGAACCCACGATTGTTGTCCTGCTCGTCCGAGAGGCAGATATGCCCAATAATAACCGCCGGCTCTTCCTTGCGCCGGATTGTCCAGTACCAGGCCGTGCCTTTTTCTGCGGCCGGCAGCGCAATCTGGTTAACATAACGGCTGGCGCCATCCTGCGGAAAAGGCCACGGAAAGCCGGCGGCAAGATAACGAACAATCTCCCATTGCGGAAATATTTGCTGAATCTGGAGGGCATCTTCGGCCTGAAGCGGTTGAAGATAAAGACGTGAAGTTTCCAGCTTAGGCGTTTTCATATGTCATCCATAAACGATTAAATTAGAGGCTCAACGATTAATAGCATCATGCCCATTACGGGAAAATTTTCATTCTCTTTTGGCGTTTCTCACCGATTCTTTGCGCAGCCATTCACCGGGCGCTTTAATTACGGCGGCGTCAGATATTCCTTAGAGGCCGTCTCTACGCGAGAAGCGGATATTCAATATTGCCGCCGGTTGGGTTAAGTTGTAGCACGGCGTCTTAGCGATAGCTAACCACGGGAGCGGGAAAGGTGAAAATTGACTGGCATAGTGCGTTACTCACGCGTAATACCGTTATTGATAAAGAGTACAAGAATACGCAAAACGTCCGCCGCTTTATGCTCAAGGAGTGTGGGGAGGATTTTCGGTTTGACCGTGAATTCATGGCATGGATCCGTAACGATGTCGCCAAAAGTTTGGGTGACGTTGTCGATGAGTGGAAGCGCAGGCAGCGACGCCCGAAAGAGAGTGCCCCTCTGCGCTGACGGGTTTGTTGGTCGCCAGCGCCGCGTGGCCGCATTATTTATTTATCGGCGGCATAAATTTTTTGGTACATCGCCGGGCTCATCCCCGTCACTTTGACAAACGCCCTGCGCATGACGTCGCCGCTGCTGTATCCACACATTGCGGCCACCGATTTGATCGGTAGCCGTTCGCTAAGCAGCTCCCTCGCACGGGCTATTCTCGCCTGCTCCAGCCACTCTCCCGTACTCACGCCCATTTCCTGCTGAAATACCCGGTTCAGATGGCGAACGCTGAGGTTGATGTGATTCGCCATCTCCGCGGCGGTACCTGTGGTATCCAGATTCGTCAGCACCCAGCGCTGCAAATCCTGCAGGGCCGCCCGGCCGGTGGTTGAAACCTGCTGTTTGCGCGTGAAGTGCCCCTGTCCCCCGGGGCGACGGAAAAACATCACCAGGTTCGCCGCGACATCTCGTGCAGTTTCGCGCCCAACGTCTTCTTCAATAAATCTCAGCGCCAGATCCATACCCGAAGTGACGCCGGCGGCCGTTCTCACCGGACCATCAGCAACGTACAGAGCATCGGCATTAACCTCTATTTCGGGATGACGTCTGGAGAGCTCCCCGGCGACGGACCAGTGGGTGGTGACCTGACGGTGATTGAGTAGCCCGGTTTGCGCCAGCAGTAGCGCGCCGGTACAGACTGAACCGTACCGACAGCTGAGCCGGCAAAGCGCCGCTACCGCCTGGCGCTGGTGTTCAGAGAGTTCGCGTTCGGCCATATCCGGCGATCCGGCGATAAGAAACGACATCGGCCCGCTGGCGGAGTAGTCGGCAAGCGAGCCGTTTGCGCGCAGGCTAACCCCGGAAGACGCGTGAATCGTCTCCCCATCAAGAGAGACAACAACCGACCGGTATATTTGCCGACGGAGGATGCGGTTAACCTCAGCGAAGGCGTCCAGCGGCCCTGCGACGTCAAGCAGCTGCACGCCGGGGACGGCCAGAATCACGATACTGTGCACTATTTTTTCTCCCCAGGTCCGGATTTAACCGAATGTCCTGAATTGCATGAATATTACCATTATAGCCATAAGCGGGATCTCTTAGAATGGTGGCGAAACATTCCACAGGAGATTAATCATGCAATTTACCGTACAGGGTATTCGCATACCCGACACGCAGATGGCCCGTGATGCCACGGCATTCATCCGTGATACTGAATCGGATCTACTCTTCAACCACTCCAGCAGGGTCTACTACTGGGCGGCCCTGGCAGCCCGCAGGCGGAACGCGAAGGTCGATCATGAACTTTTATACGTGGGATGCATGTTCCACGACATCGGTTTAACGCATGAGCACTGCAGCTGTGATAAACGCTTTGAGGTGGACGGCGCGAATGCGGCCCGCGAGTTTATGCAAGGCTATGGGATGAAGCAGCAAGATATTGATAAAGTGTGGACCGCTATTGCCCTGCACACGACGCCCGGCATCCCGGAATTTATGGCCCCGGAAATTGCGCTTGTTACCGCCGGCGTGGAGATGGATGTTTTGGGCATCGGCTACGATACCTTCGAGGATAAGGAGAGAGCTGCCGTCGTTAACCAGCATCCGCGCCCTGACAACTTCAAGGAGGAGATTATCCAGGCCTTCTACGATGGCATCAAGCACCGCCCCGAAACGACGTTTGGCAACGTGAAGGCGGATGTTCTGAAGGACAAAGACCCCGGCTTTGCGCCGTTTGATTTCTGCCGCATCATTCGCCAGTCGCCCTGGAAAGGCTGATCCTCTTCCGGCGCTACCCGGGCAATATCAACGGTTGTCCGGGGTATTAAGAACCGCTTTGCTCCATTCATGGATGTAGCGACTCGCAATCCATTCCGCCAGGCTCACAATAACGGCAAATCAACACCGTCATATTGACAAACTGACTGCCAGCATTCTGTCAAGCAGTTCAGATGTGCGAGCCTGTCAGGTTGATTGTTAAACAATGCACTTATTTCAGCAGATTTTGCATCAAACTGCTCCACCATATCCTTCAGCCAGTACACTTATACGGCCAACGTCAGCCACGACGCGAGAAGTTATAGCGTTCTTTAATCTGTCCGGAAACTCGCATTCACGAAAATTAGGATAAACAGGTTCTCAGATAGTGAGTGCATTTATTGCTGTATTCAAGCGAAAACAACATGGAAGACAACACAGACGAAACCAGAGTGCCTCTAAAAACCTATAAGGTTAACCCCTTTTACCTAAGGCGACCATGACGCGCTGAAGGCCTTTTATCTAGCCTTATATGGCCTTAAAATTAAGTTCAAGATGATGTGCAGTGGAGTTTAAGTATGGTACTTTGTATCTACATCATAAAAAGGATGACTACATATGACTAAAGAATATTATTTAAAAAACATTTCACTTGGTTTCCTCTGGGCTGCTGTTTTTATTTTCATTTGGTTCGATGACAAAGATAAAATATTTTTAGTAAGTTCCCTCTCTCTTATTAGTGCAATACTCTTCCCGTTCTCGAGGTTATTTTTAGAGTCAGTTTTATCAAAATTCATCAGCGAGAAATTCAAAGCTAACAGGTCAACAAAAAATACATCAGCGGAAAACGGGTTATTTGCTATATTTTATACAATTACTTTTATATTTACGCCACTAATCATCATTATTTTGTTAATCTGCAAAGCAGTGAAAAGCTCCAGGTAAAATATCTGGAGCGGTACTTTGATATTAAACACCAATTGATTTATTAATTTTTTCCATGAGTTTTTCATCAACAAGGGCACTTACAGAGGCCATTATTACAGCAAATGTAACAACACCTAATGGAGTGACCAGTATAATTGAGAATGCCCAGGCAGTTAACCAACTAGCGCCGAGTCCGGCAAAAATGGATTCGGCTTTAACAAAGAATGGTCGCCAATTGTTGGACTCAATTGACTTTCTAAGCTCAGTAACCAAATCATAACCATCAATAGTTTTATCTACTAAGCCGAATGCTTTGCCAAACGTTTTCAGATTTTTGACTAATTCTGTTCGTTCGACTGCTTTTAATTCCAGAGAAATAGCTTTTCGGCGTGATTCATTATGTAATTTATCGAAGTTACCTTTAAACGTGCCGTATGATTTTATAGCGTTATCAATACTGCGAAGATTTTTATCTTTTGCTGACTCAAAGAGTTCTTTGGCAATTTTTTCTTGATTTTCTCCAAATTTCCCATACAAGTCATTAAAAAATCCAGAGGTTTTTTTGAGAGCATCTTTTGTTTCCTGCCGATCTTTCTCTCCGCGCTCATAGGTGTTTGTTAGCGCAACGATTTCTTTATTGTATTTTCTTGTGCCAATTCTGTCATTACCCTTACCGCCACCATTAATTTCATAGGTTTCGACAATTTTAGTCATGACTTTATTATCACTAACCCAATATCCATTCGGAATAATTCCTTTTAGCACAGAGTTATATACATCCAGAGGTAATCCATATTCGGCCGCTGGGTTTTTACCTGTATATTTTACGTTCGAAGGGCTCTGGTTATTACCGTAATTTCTAGGATTATTTTTGTCTTTTTCGATTGCTGAATTAAGCGCTCTGACAAGACTGCCGGAACCATCCTCAACTAGAGAAGAATTTTCATAGGTCATAATAACCCCATTCACAACCGGCCTGCCATAAGTATCAATTCTAATCGTCCCCCATTTCGTCTTAATGGTATCACCGTATTTTAGCACTGACCAATTAATACCACTTACCCCGCCTCCGCTCTCACCAGTATTACCTCCTCCCGTACCGTTAGATCCACCCCAATGGATATTATCACTGCCACCGACAGTCATTGTTTCTTCAGGCATATTAATCTCCTTATTAAAAATCATAAAAACACTGTGAATACATACAAAAAATTTAAGCTACCCCTAGCTGGAGAAAAAGTCAATCCAGCTATAAAATCAATTTACACCTTGATTTAAATAATAAATACCTAAGTTACGATACTTTGTATAGCCTGTTAGTTCTTTTATTATTTAAACTAAAGTGTTTTTAAATTTATACATATTAAATATCAACCCATACACTTTTCTTAGTATGTTATATGAATAACATGCTAAATCTTAATTTGAGTAAAATAATGGTTTCCTCGCCGTGCAGGTTGGTTCCATCTAACGCGAATAACAGTGTGGCGGTTATCAGTTTCCCCCGAGTCTGGTATCCTGTTTTCATTGCTAGCGCCAGGTATAACTGTATCTTTTGGTCCTTAACAAGGCCCGTCATATGCCGAGTTCAGACATTATGTCACAGGTCTGTCGCCTTGCTGTCATGATGGTGTCGTATACGGCGCCGGGCTGATATGCAAGTAATATCACAAGTATTGCAGAGACCGGGAACAATGATTCTCGCCGAAAAAACAGTTAACGCCCTCGGGAGCTGGGATACCCGGGTTACGGTCACCTCACCCGCAGATATTGGCCGCCTGACGACCGCCATCTATTTGCATCAGCCGCGTATCAGGAATGAAGTGGTGTTCGTTGCCGGTGAAACCCTCTCCTGGGCTGAGCTCGCTTCGACGGTAGAGCAGGTGACGCAGCAATCCTTCAGGAAGGACGTCTTAACCCTCCCCGCGCTGCTTGATGCGCTTCATGCTGACCCCGACGATCGGATGCTTCGCTACCGTGCCGCGTTTGCGCGAGGAGTCGGCACGTGGTGGCCAATGAGCGAAACGTTTAATGCGAAAAACAATATCGCCACCGAGGATGTTGCCGGCTGGCTGAAGGCATCGATTTGATTACCCGTCCCTCAGGAGCCGCTGCCGACATTGAAAATATGAGTGTCGGCTTTGTTTATCTCTCTCATTCTGCCATTTTGCGTATTTGCCAACGCGGTTACCGCCACCGGCGATACGCTGGAACAGGCTGAACCGCCGCGTCCGGCCGCAACGCCGGTTTGGTGCAACAGGAGCGATAGCGTTTACCTTTTTCCCCGCGGTCCGGGGGATAATCAGCATGGGTGAAAATCGCGATAATCCTGGACACGAGCCGCGTCGAATAAATCAGCCCGCACGACCCGGCTTTACTCTGGCGCCTGCTTTTGCAGCCTGTCGACCCGCACGACGGGCGGCGTCATTTTGGTATCCAGGCTACCGTTGATGCTAACCAGATGGTCAGGCTTCACTTCTTGATCGGTAAAAACAGCGGCCGGGATTATCGCCGTTATTTCTCCCGTTTTATCCCGCAGAATATAGCGGTCATCGCCCTGACGTTCGATAAGATTACCGCGCAGCGAGATAGTGGCGCCATCATGCATAGTTTTCGCATGCTCCACGGTCATTATCCTGGCGTCCTCCATGCCGCGATACCCGTCATCAAGCTTATGCGGCGGCGGCGGCGCCGCGTTACCGTTAAATCCGCCCTTCTCATCCGCATGCGCGTTCAGCGTTGCTAATAAAGAGATAATTAAAATCGGTATTATTTTCATCACGCCCCCGGTAAATTTAAGATGCTCTAATACGCGCGCCTAATTCAGGATAATTGCTGACGCGCTTCGCCATTGATAAGCATATCCTCAGCCTGTTTTTCCCTAGTGCGGGCATCCCGCCGCCAGTCATGATAATTCTCAACGTCGGTCATAGAGGCCTCTTTCCGCTGTCGCGTTTATTTTTAGAATAAATAAAACGACCTGTCGCGGTTCCCGATTAATATCGCTAAGGGCGCGGTCGGTTAATTTCATATCGACCTCTTGATTCCCTCTTCCTGCGCCGCCAGGCAATTTTGCCTCAGCGTTATCTCCCGGCGATTTTGCCAACGTCCGGAGCATGCCGCAGCAGCAAACTCATCATGATCTCCTTTCGGTGCCGCGCCACGAACGTGATAAACACACTGCGGGCCGGCTGACCCGCAGGGGCTATGGCTTGTTAACCCGGCTCAACATCGGCCTCTCCGGCTTAGCTGCCGCCTGATTTACGGCCGCCGCCGTGGCTATTTTGCCCGCCTTTCTTGCCGGCTTCGGACGCACGCTCTGGGTCATTTTTAAAATTCCCCCCGCTGTGCTGGCCGCCTTTGCGACCGGCTTCAGATGCTTTATCCCGATCTTCGGCAAAATTACCTGAACCGCCTCTGTGCTCTGTCATAACTTTATCTCCAGGTACGTGATTTAATAATGATTCAGACCTGCAAATCATCGTCTTCGAGATTTAAGGCTAGAACAATGAAAGCGAGAGTCAAATTATTAACAACCTGACATCAGGAATAATAAAATATTTAAGAAAAAATAACGCAGCGGCAGCAAAAAATATTTTCAGGCCAAGTGACTATTAAGACTATGAAATAAACGAGGCGAGAAGCGCGAAGTGATAAAAAACTCATCAAAATAATTAGCTTTTGTAAATAAATACGGGAAGTGTAAAGTTAATACAATAGCCAGACGGCGCTGCGAAAAATCAGCGCAGCGGTTGATACGGCAGCAAAAAATATTCGCCCTATCGCTCAAGTTCGGCCAGCGCCATCTCAGCAACGCGCAACGTGACCGGGGCGGGCTCTCCGCTATCAAGAAACCACGCGGAAGAGAGGCCGCACCAGGCGACTATCCACATCAGCAGACGCTGGCGATCGAGTTCTGCCTGCTCCGTCACAACGCGCAAACGCTGTTGAAAGATTTCAGGCCTGACGGCGACCGGCGTCGCGGGATCCGCCAGGTCGGGATTGGTAAATATATTGGCAAAATCAAAGCCGCGCTCGCCGATTAAGCCCTTAGGGTCAATGGCCAGCCACCCGCAAGCGGCGAAATCAAGAATATTGCCGTGATGCAGGTCGCCGTGCAGTACGACAATGTCGCGGGGAGCGGACAGCAGCGCCTTCGCCACCGCTGCGCAGCGGATCAGAATGCCGCCATGAGTTCGCGCGGCGGGCTCGAGATCGCCAAACCAGCTCTCCAGGGGCGTGAGCTTCGGCATCGCCGCCGCCGGTGGGACGTGCAGACGGCTGGCGACTTCGCAAACGATCCGGCAGGCCCTCTCATCCTCCCCCGTTCTCGACATGACGGACAGCGACGCCTCGCCGGTCGCTCGCGCTAATAGAAGCGCCCCGGGCTCATGGGCCAGCGCCTGCGCCGCTCCCCGCCCGTCCCACCACGCCATCAGCTCGCAGCCGGTTCGCTCACTGCTATCTGCGGTGAGCTTGAGCATCGCTTTCATGCCCTCTTTGGCGGTCAACACCGGCAAAAGCTGCGACGTATGGGTCATGACCGGTTCCCCATCCGGAATAAGCGCCCAGCGGCTCAGCCAGGGACTAAACATCGATTTTCCTCTGTCTCTGCGCGGATCGCGCATTTTATCAAACGGCTTATCCATTTTCATCGGGCCAGCATCACAGCGCCTGCGCAAGGCGGCGAATGCCCTCCTCGAGCGTTGCGGGCGAATGGTTGGCAAAGCCCAGCAAGACCCCCTCCCGCGCCATCGGCCGCTGGCAGTAGCGGGCAAAGGTTTGGATCCCCATGCCCAGCTCGCGGGCTCTCTCCACCACGTATTCTGCCGTCAGGCCGCCGTGCAGCCAGCACACCAGATGCACGCCGGAATCCGTCGGATGAACGGTCATTTTCTGCGGCAGATAGCGCTCAACGGCGGCGGCCAGCGCCAGCTTACGCTCATAGCAGGCTTTGCGGACCCGGCGAACGTGGCTGGCGTAGTGGCCTTCGGCAATAAAACGGGCCAGCACCGCCTGCTCAAGATAGCCGCTGCACAGATCGGAGAAGTATTTCGTCGTGGCAAACTGCTCGCGTAAATGACCGGGAACGGCCAGGAAACCGAGGCGAAACTCCGGATACATCATCTTCGAGAACGTCCCGGCGTAAATGACCCGATTATGCTTATCCAGCCCCTGCAGGGACTGCAATGAACGCGCGGCGTAGCGAAACTCGCTATTGTAATCGTCTTCGAAGATCCACGCCTGCCGGGATTCGGCCCACTCCAGCAGGGCCAGCCTGCGCGCGAGGCTAAGGGTTGCGCACAGCGGGAACTGGTGCGAGGGTGCGGTATAGGCCAGCCGCGCGTGAGGATAATGCGTCATTCCGTACTCAACGTCCATTCCCTGGCTATCGACCCTCACCGGCCTGACCGTTGCCCCTACCGAGGCAAAAGCGCCGCGGGCGCCGTTATAGCCGGGATCGTCGAGCCACACTTCATCTCCGCGCGAAAGCAGCGAGCGCGCGGTGATATCCAGCGCCTGCTGGATACCGTTGACGATAATCACGCGATCCTCCGTACAGTTAACCCCTCGCGTCGACTGAATGTACTGGCATATCACCCGCCGCAAAGGTTGATAACCATTGGGGCTGGCGTGAAGGCCAATCTCGCGGCGCGACTGCCGCCAGACTCTCCCCAGCAGGCGGCCCCAGAGATCGTAGGGGAAGAGATCGGTGCAGCCGACGCCCACGGCAAACAGGCGGTTTGCGCCGCCTCCGGCCTGGCTTTCTGACCACAGGGGCCGCAGCGCGGTGATATCCGGATTAAGCGACCCGACCGACGGCGGATCGTCAACCTGCCCGCCACCCGCGCCGTCCGTATGCGTAAGCCAGTCGGGGATATGCGTGACCACAAACGTCCCCGCCCCCTCCCGCGTGACCAGATAGCCCTCATCGCTCAGACGCTCAAAGCCGGCAATAACCGAGTTACGCGAAATCCCCATCACTTCGGCCAACGCGCGGCTGGAGGGAATTTTTGCGCCCGCGCTCAGGCGGCCGTCGAGAATAGCGCGGCGAATAGCATGATAGACCTGATCCTTGATGGTCCCGCTCTCTAACAGCAGATCCTGAAACAGAGGAGAAACGGTTTTTTTCACAGACGCCCACGTCCTTTTGGTAAAAGTGGATCCTATAAATATACAAAAAGCGTGACTTACCTGGAACCAAAAATCCCCCTAACATCACCGGCACAGAGACAATCGGGTCATAACACAAACAAGGAAAAGCGATGCACAGAGCAGCAATGACCGGCGCTCCGGACAATATTACTGTCGAGACCGTTGCCGAAAATGATTACCCGCAGTGGTTAGCGTTATGGAAAAACTATCAGACGTTTTATCGCGTCGATATTGCGGAAAGCACCACCCTGCTAACCTGGAACCGTTTCTTTAATCCCATCGAGCCGGTGTACTGCGCGGTGGCAAAAGAGAACGGAACCGTCGTCGGGCTGGTGCACTACCTGTTTCACCGTTCGACGTGGGCCGACACGGATTACTGCTATCTGGAGGACCTCTTTGTCAGCGCCGATGTACGGGGCAAACAGATTGGTAAGCGGCTTATCGAGCACGTGCAGCGGCAGGCGAGAAAGCGGCACTGCGCCCACCTTTACTGGCATACGCATGAAACGAACCTGCGCGGGCAGCGGCTTTACGACTGGATCGCCAGCAAAAGCGGGATGATCGAATACCGTATGCCGCTGAGGTAGACCCGCGCGGGAGCGGCGGCCTCTTCCCCGCCCTCCGCATAGCGCGGCGGTAACGTCCGGCGGCAGTCGATGCCGACCCGCCGGGCCGAGAGTAAACGCCACGCCGCGATCGCGGACAAATAACGATACCCCGTCTCAGCGCTCAGCTCTGCGCGGGAAATTTTGCAAACAGCGGCAGAGCCTCAAGCTGCTGAGAGATTGCCTGCAGGCGCGGGTAGCCGCTGGCGTTGACCACCTCTGGAATCATCATCTGAATGAACCCCCACACCACGGCGCTGGTAATGGCGACCTGATCCAGGCTGGCGTCGTTGATTTGACGATGCTGCAGCCCGGCCTCCCATGCGGCGCAATCCGCCAGCAGCTGCCGGGTGACCCGGTCTATCCACGGCTGGTGCCTTTTCTCCTCCGGCCTCAGGCGATGCTCGTAGACGTGCTGCACCGCCTTCTCACTCGCCGCGAGCGCCAGCCCGAGCAGGCGGCTATCCTCCGCCAGCGCCGCAATATCCGCGGGCAAAAGCTTAGCGGCGGCATCCGCCTGCGCTTCCAGATAGTGCAATATCAGAGTGGAATCCATTAATACCGTGCCGTCATCCAGCAGTAGGGTTGGGGCTTTCACCGCCGGATTCAGCTCGGCAAAGGCCGCATAGTCGCTAAACACGGACAGCGGCCGGTGGTCAAAAGCCACGCCGTAAGCCGCCAGCGATATTGCTACGCGCCGCACATAGGGTGAATCCAGCATGCCAATCAGTTTCATTACCACTCCTCGTTAATTTGTGGATGCTAACCTTACTACGCGCGCGCAGGCACGCTTTATGCACTAGCGGACGAGCAGGCCGAGAGTGTTTTCCTCAAACGCCCGTCAGAACTAAGATAAACATGGAATAGCGCGCCGTTCAGGGTAAAGTAAGCGACTCTCAGCGTGATAGCGACATTCGAAAAGACCGGCGTCACGCCCTGATAATTGGCAAAGGCATGAACACCGTACCCGCATAGGTCAGAGGACCTCGGGCCAGGACTTATTCCCTCGCGCAGACTGGCACCCATTAGTCCGATCCAACAAGGAAATATATGCTGACCACACTGATCTACCGGAGTCAGTTAGCTCCCGCCTGGCAGACGACCGGCCTGGGCACTCTCGTCAGCCGGGCACGACAGAAAAACACAAACCTCCACGTCACGGGTATCCTGATTTTTAGTGGGTCCCAGTTTTTTCAGGTCCTGGAGGGCGATGAGCAGGTGGTCGATGCGCTATTCAGCCAGATCCGCAACGACCCGCGCCACACCGACGTGGTGGAGCTAATGCGCGATTACTCTGCCTACCGGCGGTTTCGCGATATCGGTATGCATCTGTTTGATTTGCAGCTAAACAAGCCGGGGGCGTTGACGGAACAGATCCTCCATTTAGGTGAGTTCAGAAACGCACTCTCTGCGGATGACCGGATGTTCAAGTTTATCAAGGCCTTTATCGCGCACGGCGGGCGCTATATTCTGCCGGAAGGGCTCAATCCCGCGCTGTGGACTATGGAGAGCCGTGGCACCCCTTCGCTCTGCCCGCTGTCGGGATTGTCTCCCGGGCAGCCCTGCCAGTTTGCGCTTCAGCCGATTGTCGAGCCGGAAAGCGGCCATATCTCATCGTTTGAGGCGCTGATCCGCAGCCCATCTGGCGGCTCACCGGCGGAGATGTTCTCCTCGGTGCCGGAAAAGAAGCGCTATGATTTCGATCTGGAAACCAAAGCCTACGCCTTTTCGCTTGCCGGCAGCATTAACCTCGGCGAACAGCGGCTGGCGGTTAACCTGCTGCCGGGCTCGCTGTATAACCGCTCCGGCTCGGTGGCGTTTTTACTGGATAAAATCCGCGACGCCGGGCTAAAGCCGGAGCAAATTATAATAGAAGTCACCGAAACCGAGGTTATCTCCGGTTTCACCGAGTTTCAGCAGGTGCTGAAGGATATCCGCGTGGCCGGCATGAGCCTGGCCATCGATGATTTTGGCGCCGGCTATTCTGGACTTTCGCTGCTGACCCGCTTCCAGCCGAATAAGATTAAGATCGACGCCGAGCTGGTGCGCAATATTCATATGAGCGGAGCCAAGCAGGCGATTGTGGTGTCCGTGGTCAGATGCTGCGAAGACCTCGGGATCACCGTCGTCGCCGAGGGCGTGGAGACCATTGCAGAGTGGTGCTGGCTTCACGCCATCGGAATTCGTCTTTTCCAGGGCTTTTTATTCTCCCGACCCCAGCTGAACGGCGTCGGAGAAGTCCGCTGGCCGGTCAGGGTCCCCGGCAAAGGGCTGCCAGCGGCCGCACTGGCGCCATAGCCGGCGGTGAATATCCCCTTCACGCCGCCATCAGGGCGCACGCGCCCAGCGGCGGAGGCCGGATAATCTCCGCCGCTAATGACCAAAAAATCAGCTGAAGAGCGGTTTATCCGCCGGCGCTGAAGCGGGCCCGGGCATTGTCACCCTGAACGTCTCGCGCAGTACCTGTGGGAGCTCGTCATCGGAGAGCTGCCGCTGGCGCGTCTCCTGACCGCGGATCGTCTTAAGCGCCTGGCCGGAGAGAATATCTCTGCCGTCAGGGTGGTGTAACACGACCACTAATTGCCTGACAAACACGGTGTCCGGGTGGGTGGAATTCAGATAGTTGGCGGGCTCAAAATCGATCAGCTCGTGGCGCGAGAGATCGAAACTGTATTGGTTGTGCCAGCCGCTATCAACCCGCGCCTGCAGCGTATACACGCCGGTCGCATCGAGGCTGAGACGGAAGGTATCCGGATTCTGCGGCTGTTCAGTATCAAGAATTGCGAGGTCAACGGGCGCCCGTATTCCATAATGACCAAAACCGAGATCGCACAGCCAGCGCCTGCCTTCAACAAAAGCAATCACCACCATATGCGTTCGCGGACGGCGGGCCGGATAGAACATCGGGCGCGCGGCGGCAAACTGGTAAGGGATACCCAGCGCTTCAAGCGCCATGGCAAACAGCGCGTTTACTTCGTAGCAATATCCGCCCCGCAGCCGTCCAATCAGTTTTTCGACAATATCTTCCGGGACCAGCGAGACGCCTTTCCCGTCCCGCACGTCGATATTCTCAAACGGGATTGAAAACAGCTGTTTCTGCATTATTTCATACAGCGTGGCGGCATCCGCTCCCGCCGAACCGTGATAATCAATGCGCTGAAAATAGGCGGCGAGGTCAAAATTTGTAGCTTTCATGGCAATCTCCGTGTCTTCGTCATCTGCAGCCGAGAATAGCGTTACGGGCGCTAAGCGGATATATTCAGATTTATTGAAAACCAGCCTGTACAGATCCCATGCTTCCCCGCTATCAGCGCATTGCCCTTTCGCTTCGACAGGCCATCACTGCCGGCGCGCTTCATCCCGGCGACCGCCTGCTTTCAGTCCGCAAGCTGGCTGAACGGGAGCAGGTCAGCATCCCAACGGCCCAGGAAGCATTGCGTTTTCTGGAAGCCGAAGGGCTGATCGTCGCCCGCCCGCGCTCCGGGTATTACGTCAGCCTCGTCACCCCCGCAGCCGCATCTGGCGCGGTTCCCAACGCCGCTCCGGTCTCCGTGGATATGTCGACCCTCGCCAGAACGCTGTTTAGCGGTCAGGAGAGTCGCCTGGTTCCGCCTGGCGCCGCGCAGCCCGATCCCGCCTGGCTGCCGGCGGCCCGGCTGCAGCGGGTTCTGCAGTCCGCGAGCCGCCGTCTGGAGGCCTGCGGACAGACCTACAGCATGCCGCCGGGAAGAGCCGATCTGCGTTATCAAATAGCCCGCAGAGCCGTCCAGTGGGGCGCGACCTTCGGCCCCGACGAACTGATCGTCACGGGCGGGGCCACCCAGGCCGTACGCCTGGCGCTACAGGCCGTCTGCGTTGCCGGCGATGTTGTGGCGATCGAACGTCCCGCCTGGTTTGGCGCATTGCTGCTTCTGGAGTCAATGGGCCTCAAGGCGCTTGAAATCGCCACCGATCCGCAGGAAGGCATCTCCCTTACGGCGCTGAATGAGGCCATCGTCAGCTATCGCCCTGCCGCGGTGCTGGTCTCCCCCAGCGCGCAGAACCCAACGGGCGCCGTGATGCCGGTAGCCGCCAAAAGGGAGCTGGTTTCGATGCTGGAGAGACACGGCGTTCCGCTGATAGAAGATGACGTCTACGGCGACCTGGCCGGGGATGCCGCCCGTCCGCCGGCGTGTAAGGCATTTGACCGCAGCGGCTCCGTGCTGTATTGCTCCTCGGTGTCGAAAACGCTGACGCCAGGCTGGCGCACGGGTTGGATCGCGCCGGGCCGCTACTATGAAGAGGTGATGAAAATTCGGCTGGCCAGCGACTGGGCCGGCTCGCCGCTGACGGAGGCGGCGGTAAGCGATTTTATGTCCCGCGGGGACTACGATCGTCACCTTTTACGCCTCAAGAGCAGGATCCAGAAAAGCGTCGACATCATATCCCGCACGGTAGCGGCTCAATTTCCCGAGCAGACCCGGGTGGTCATTCCGCAGGCCGGATTTCTGATGTGGGTGGAGCTGCCCAAAGCCATTAACGCGCTTGACGTGCACCGCGCCGCGCTCGAAGCCGGAATTGGCGTAAGTCCGGGACAGCTTTTTTCCCCGCGCCAGGATATGAACCATTATCTCCGGCTTAACTGCGCCTGCGAACCCACGCCGCAGCTGATAGCGGCGATAATAAAGCTCGGCGAGATTTGTCAGCATGCGAATAACAAGAATTAATAGCCTGGCGGCAGCGTTATCTCTATTGCGTAATAATTTTGATTTCAACCAGGCGATGCTGGCTAAGGTCGCTTCCCCACGGGCAGGAAGACTGTTTTGTGAAGGCCCCCTGCTGCCGATACGCCAGGGGGCTTATGCCTTGAGGGCTGCTTAACCCACTCCGGGTTTACTCGCTCTCTTCGAGCGCATCCTGAATAGCGTCAGCTAATGAAGCCACTTCCTGCGCCACGTTGCGCAGATCCATCTGGCTGCGGATCCCTGAATTCGCGGTTGATGAAGAGACGGCGGCTTTCGAGATTTCTAAGGCGGCCTGGACGGCAAGGAGTCGTTTCTTCTCTTCTGCCGTGGCAGCATTACCAAAATATTGTTCTAACATCCTTTTATCCCTATAAGCGTTGGTGGAGCGCCATAATAGCACAGGAAGCGGGCGGTATTATATGAGGGGCAGGAAGTCGATGCCCTCCTCCTTTAACGCCTGGCGGACCGCCGGTCTCGCCAGCACCCGCTGGTACCATGCGGCAATGTTTTTATAATCCGTCAGGTCAATATCCAGGTTATAAACCGATATCAGCCACTCCGCCTGCGCCCAGCCAACCAGCGCGAACAGATAGCCGTCGGCAATCGAGAACTGCGCTCCGGTGATAAATGCTTTATCCGCCAGCTGCTGGTCGAGCCACGCAAAACGCGAAAGCAGCTTCTCGCGCGCAATATTGATATAGGCCCCGCCGTGCTCGCTATAAAAGAGGGGAATAAAGGCTTTATGAATTTCACTATTAAAAAAACCAGCCACTCTTCAAGGCGATAGCGCGCGAGAGTCCCGCTGGCAGGAGCCAGTCCGGCATCGGGTGCCAAATCAGCAATATATTGAATAAGCGTGACGCCCTCTCTGAATATATCCCCGTCGGCGGTCTCTAATGCGGGGACATAGCCCAGCGAATTAATATCATAATAGTTATTCCCGGCGCCCCAGGTATGGGTTTTGGTATCAACACGAATAAGCTCAAAATCAAGACCCGCTTCACGTAAAGCAATATGGGGAGAAAGCGAGCAGCTGCCCGGAGAATAATAAAGTTTCATGCAATAACACCCTCACCGTTTAAATATAGCGCGAGGTTAACAAAGTTAGTTGATACTTTAAAGAAGGCACATTATTGTAGTGTAGGTACATAAATTATACTGAGTATTAATATGAAAGACGTTATCTCCGGCTGTTCCGTCGAAGTTGCGATGAATCTCATAGGCGGCCGCTGGCGTTTACTTATTGTGTCGTACCTGCTGGAAAAGCCGAAAAGGTTTAGCGACCTCCGTCGCGATATCCCCGCCATATCTCAGCGGATGCTCACCATGGATCTCAGGGCGTTAGAAGAGGCCGGCGTCGTGCAGCGTACCGTTTATCCCGAAGTGCCGGTTAGGGTTGTTTACAACCTGACGGCCGACGGTCTCAGGCTGGTAAAAGTGGTCGAGGTCGTTAAGGAGCTGGGGCTGTGGCTGAAGCAAAAGCAGGATCCGGCGAACTGCTGACGAGACCCAGTTCCTCGCCGACCGTCTCTTATCGATGAGGCGGTCGGCGGAGCGGGCCTGTCAAAGCTGCCGCTCTTCCCCCTGGCGCAGGGTCAGGACCTCAAAGCCGGTGTCGGTCACCGCGATGGTGTGCTCCCATTGCGCCGAGAGCTTCTTATCGCGGGTCACCACCGTCCAGCCATCTTTCTTAAGCTTCGTTTTGCTGTCGCCCTGGTTGACCATCGGCTCGATGGTAAAGACCATTCCCTGCTGCAAAACGACCCCTTCGCCGGGTTTACCATAGTGCAGCACCTGCGGGTCTTCATGCATCTCTTTGCCCACGCCGTGGCCGCAGTACTCCCTGACGACGCTGTAGCCATTCTTCTCAACATGGGATTGAATCGCATGGCCAATATCACCCAGCGTGGCGCCGGGTTTCACGACCCTGATCCCCTTCCACATCGCTTCATAGGTCGTTTTCACCAGCCGGCGAGCGAGCGGAGAAACGTCGCCGATCAGGTACATTTTGCTGGAGTCCGCAATCAGCCCGTTCTTCTCAAGCGTAATATCGACGTTAACAATCGACCCTGATTTCAGGCGCTCCGTCTCTTTCGGCATCCCGTGGCACACGACCTCGTTGATGGAGGTGTTCAGCACGTAGGGGTAATCATACTGCCCCTTGCTGGCGGGCCGGGAGTGCAGCTGGTTGACGATGAAATCCTCGGCGCGATTGTTAATCTCCATCGTGGTGACGCCCGGCTGAATAAACGCGTCCAGCATGTCAAAAACGGCGGCTAACAGTTCCCCGGCATGGCGCTGTAGAGCCAGCTCTTCGACGGTCTTAATGGGAATGGATGGCATTAATCACCTCCAGCAGGCGGTCGGACCCTGATTTGAGCATCAGCAGCTTAATCTGCTGATGGTTAAGCTCGGGATAGAGCTCGCTCATCATCCCCACGCGGATCCAGTATTCGGCCTGAGCGTTCACCGACCGCGACATGGCCCGGCTGGCATCGCGGATATCGTCATGCAGCAGATCTGAAATTTTTACGATTCCCATATATATATACCGTAATAAAACATATACGCATCGTATGCTTTCTGGCAGCTGAAGTCACGTGCTTCGGCCCTCATGCTCAAACTGTTTGCCACGGATGCGGCGGATCGCCGGCCATCGAATGGCATTAAAATCGATATATTTCAATATCTTACATATAATCATGATAAAACGATCGGAAGATCGTTCATCTCCGTCCTTTTTTAATCGACGCTCACCCAGGATTCACCTGCACACTCATCATTCTGACACTGTCAGCAGATAGCCAGGCGCTAACACTAAAATTTCATTGATGAATGAGATGATGGGATTTTTGTTTAAAAAAAAACGAAAAAATAAAACCATGCTTTTTAATCCGCTGTTAAATAGGATTTTTCTCACAAAATGATGAGTCATTCTCATTTTTAGAGCGACTATTGCAAATCACCAGAATGTGAAATATCTTAACAACTCGGTTTAAGCAGAAATCAATCAAATATCATTTAACTATAATGAGCGATTTTATTTTAATTTTCAAACCTGACCAGGACTGAAACTTGCTTATTATTTATTGCGAACCCCTAATGATCAACATTTTAATTCACACTCACAACTCCTATTTAAAAATCGGCCTCAGACACCTGATCAAAGATATTTTCGCTAACATGGAGGGGAACTATCTATGCTTCCATGAACAGTACAGCCCACAGACTGCAGCCAGCGCAGATTTTATTTTTACTGAAATGGTTGTGGGTGAATATTTTTTATGCCATGACATTCTGAACAATCAAAGCAATCAGGCAACAACCTTTATATTTCACCCACAGAAAAAAGAAATCCCTGCCGGAATATTACCTAACTGCATTAACAGTGCAGTCTTCCTTTATTCGAAAGACATTATCCCTCGGATTACGAAAAAGATATTTCAACACCTGAGACGAATCCCATTAACCACTGGTAACGATGAGTTTTTATTGAACAAGCTCAGGCGCTGCATTAACTGCCAGTGTAAATCAATTACTCCTGTCCAATTAAAAATCATACACGCCACCAATGCCGGACTTGACAATCTTGACATCGCAAAGGCATTGGAAATGAACTATAAGACGGTTTTCTCGCACAAACAAAATATTATGATAAAATTTAGAATTAGCAACAAGCAAGAATTCAACAAGTTCGCCCACGCTTTTATAAAGAAAAAATAGCCATTGCCTGACCACTTTTCCCCTTGTGCTAAACCTTTAAATGTATTCAGGAGCAGAGAATAGACGCTCAGAAACATTTTTACTCCTTCCGGCAAGATGCCGAGGGGCTGGATGGCGTATCAACCCAATGCCCCAGCGCAATGCCATATGGCTCCCCCCGCCACCAGTAGCATATTTTTCAGCAGCAAATCGCATTCACAGCTGGCGACAGACGATCCGGCACCTGCGCAGCGGGCTGCCGGGTCGGTCATATAAAACATAAATGGGATAACTGTCACATTTTTAGTGTAGGGTACTGAAAATCGCATTGACCGCCAGGACAGTTATAAAGTGAAAACCTCGCTCGCATTCCCGCTGCTCACCCTTTTTGTCGGGCTTCTTATCAGCGCTTTATTTAACTCATCGTCAACCCATCGCGGGCGCAGTAAATGTCAGTGGTCCGATAGCGTGATGCTGACCTGCCTGAGCAAACAGCATGGCGCGGTCGGGCGCATCAATCCCCTGGTTAATAGAGTAAACAGATAGGGTTAACAACGAAGAGCGTGGGTTCGGTGAATTTTAGCCTGTCGCTAACGGCCCGACGAGCGACGGCCTGAAGCCACCCTCTGCTGTCGGCACCAGAGGACGTTTTTTCGCACGGGCGACGGCCCGGACCGTTAACTACACGGATTTATCGACGCGGATATTGCTCCCGGACGTCAAAACGCGAACCTTATCGCCCTGACTAAAGGTCAGGCTGCCGTCAACCTGCTGAACGGCCTGCTGCTGGCTTTGCCGATGACGAAAGACCCCGACTCCGGCCACCGCGCCCGCGGCGGTCATGGCGGTTTGTCCTTTACCGTTACCAAACTGATGGCCCACTACGCCCCCTGGCGCCCCGGCAGCGACGGTACGCAGAGGGTGGGAGCGCGTTTGGCTGCTGATAATCTGGCCCTGCTGCACCACGCCATACTCCACCACCGTTTTGCTGCCGGCGGCAGCAGATTAATTAAGCGCTTCGCTGAGATCTTTTTTAACCTGGGCGCGCTGGTCCGCCGTCAGAACCTGATTGACGCCAAAATAGTATTTTACGCGGTAGTAGCGAACCTGCCGATCGAGCTGACTAAAGGCCGCCAGCTGCTGCTTCACTTTTGCATCGTCCCATTTCCCGGACTGAATGGTCTCCACCAGCGCGCCCTCTTTGAAACCGTCAATTTTGATATTATTCACGTTGGTTTCAAATTCCTGATGCAGCGCCTTTATTTTAGTCACCTGCTCATTGCTTAATTTAAGATGCTGAACCACCGGGTCCTGAGATATCGGCGGAACGTCGCTCGCGCTGGCAGCCTGAGCGGCGGCGGAGAAACCGGTGGTAATGGCAACGGCAATCAGGGTAGTACGCACAAATTTATTCACGAAAGATTATCCTTAATGTTGTAAAAGAACCTGAATTATCATCGAAATAATAAACTCCATCTGTAACAAAGGGTTAAATTTAAATCTGGACAATTAATTATTTGATTATATTGATTTCACCACATCTATTGATAGTAATTATGAATTCCGCAACCGCGCGCCTGAGGCCTGGCGGCGCCGTTCTCTTATTGCGCCCGTTACGGGTGCAGATATTATGCAATTATCGCCGAAGCGGTATTTAGAGCCTGTTCCACCAGGCGTAATTGGCGAAGCCAGTTTGGGTTCAAAATGGCAAGTAAAATATCCCTAATGGGATAGGCTCTTAGCCCTGCGAGGAGGGCAGAATATAAGATTCGACAACTCAGCCCCGGCTATATTGTCGCCCACCGGCAGCATCCGCGAGGATAGCCGCAGAGGGAAGCGCGCCAGGCTTCCCGGCTGCACGTGGCCTCGTGGCCTCGTGGCCTCGTGGCCTCGTGGCCTCACAGCATTTTATGCTGGGTTGAAAACTCTCGCCCGGGAAGGTCGGCGCACCGCCTGCTGCAAAAACAGAGCGTTTATTCCGGTAATCGGCTAATAAGCAAGCAAATGGTAGAGTTAAATAAAATACGCCCGGGCGGCGTGGACACCGCGTGGGCAAAGTGTGGACGAAAAAAAACCGCCAGTGAAATGGCGGTAAATAAATGCTTGCATGGATAGATTGTGTTTTGCATTGTACGCAAAAAAAGAGTCCATCTTTCTTTACGCCTGTCGCGCACCTTAGCACCCTCTACTTCAATGAAGCTTAAACCAACCGGCTTAAAGCTTTTCCACCAGCGTTTTGAGCTGAGCGATCAGCGGATCGCGGGCCGGCTCGGCGCCGTAAGCCCAGGTAGACTGGCGCACAATCAGCGTGGTGGGCAGAAGTTCGCGAATCCGCATCTGCGGCGTCGCCATCTGCTGAGCCAGCAGCTCCACGGCCCTTTTCCCCAGCAGATCGAAATTCTGCGCGACGGTGGTCAGCGGCGGCTGGAAGTAGAGGCTATCGGCGGTATCGTCGTAGCCGGTTACCGAGATGGCGCTGCTGCCGGTGCGGTTAAGCTGCGCCAGCGCGCTGAGCACCCCCAGCGCCATCTGATCGTTGGCCACCACGATAGCGCTGATCCGCGGCTGAAGGTGCAGCAGTTCAAAGGTCTTTTGCCAGCCGCTGGCCGCGCTCCAGTCGCCGAAGACCGTCACCTCCCGGCTGATGCCCAGACGATGCAGCGCCTCGCGCCAGCTGCCGAGGCGCATGCGCGCAGAAATAGAGCTCTCCGGCCCCGCCAGCAGGCCAAACTCCCGGTGCCCGGATTCCCACAGATGACGCACGCAGGCGCCGCAGCCGTCGCGGTGATCGAAGCGCACGCAGGAAACCTCGGTTTCGGGAGCGACGTCGAGAAACAGGCAGGAGATATCGGGGTTCTCGGCGGCCAGACGCTCGGCGGTGCTGCTCTCCAGCGGCAGGCTGACGATGGCCCCGCGGATATGCTGGGCGCGAAACTCGTCCAGCCGCGCCTGCAGCGAGGCATAGTCGGTCTGTTCCGGCATGGCTATCGACACCTCCAGCCGGTGCATTCCGGCATGCAGCTTCACCGCCGCGGCAATTTGCGATGGCGCATGCAGCGTCAACGAGGCGGTGATCAGCCCTATGGACGGCGCCGCCTTCCCCGCCAGCAGCTGAGCGGAGCGGTTAGGCACATAGTGCAGCGCCTGCATCGCGCGAATCACCTTATCGCGGGTGCGGTCAGAGACCACGTCCGGGTTATTCAGCACCCGGGAAACGGTCTGCTGAGACACCCCGGCCTCTTTCGCCACATCATCTAAGGTTGCCGAACGCCTCTGCATAGTCCTCTCCTGGTCGCCAAAATTCAGTAGGTATTGATTAAATGTATTGCGCTAACATTTTATGTCTAATTTACGACAAAAATCAGCCCTAATTCCGCCATTTCGTGATCGTTAATGGGTTTCATTTCCAACGATATTGCGGCACAAGGAAAAATATCTGATAACACATTCATTCTTGTCTAGCGAATGACATTTCCTTCACTTATCCGTCAGGTATGCGTATGCAACAACACGACTCAACCGCCGCCCGCTCTCCGCTGTTCCACGAAGTGCTGGCCCGTGAAGATTGGCAAAACCAGACCATTACTCACCTTAACCGCCTGGCGGCCCACCCGACCTTTGCCAGCTGGCGAAATATCGCCGACGCGCGCGACAATCTGCCCGGCGATCGCCGTCGTCTGCTGGACGGACGGTGGCAGTTTTCCTACGCCCGCAGCCCGTTTGCCGTTGACGCCAGCTGGATCGACGCCGATCTGCCGGACAGCCGCAGCACCCCGGTTCCCTCAAACTGGCAAATGGAAGGCTACGACGCGCCGATTTATACCAACGTCCGCTATCCTATCGACACCACGCCACCGCGCGTGCCGGAAGACAACCCGACGGGCTGCTACTCGCTGACCTTTACCGTTGATCCGCAGTGGCTGGCGGAGGGCCAGACCCAGGCGATCTTCGACGGCGTCAACTCGGCCTTCCACCTGTGGTGCAACGGCGAGTGGGTCGGCTACTCTCAGGACAGCCGCCTTCCCGCCGCATTTGACCTCTCGCCGTACCTGCAGCCGGGCGATAACCGCCTGTGCGTGATGGTGATGCGCTGGAGCGCCGGCAGCTGGCTGGAAGATCAGGATATGTGGCGCATGAGCGGTATTTTCCGTTCGGTGTGGCTGCTCAATAAGCCCCATCAGCACCTCAGCGACGTGCAAATCACCCCCAGGCTGGACGCGCTCTGCCGCGACGGCGAGCTGGCGGTCGATCTGACCATTGCCGCGCCTGCCGGGGAGCTCGACGCGCTGACCGCCGAGGTTAGCCTGTGGCAAGGGGATAAACAGGTTGCCAGCATCCGCCAGCGTCCCGGCTCGCCGGCCATCGACGAGCGCGGTAACTATGCCGAACGGGCCAGCCTGACCCTGGCGGTCGAGCGCCCGGCGCTGTGGAGCGCCGAAACGCCGCACTGCTACCGCGCGGTGGTCTCGCTGTGGCACGGCGATCGGCTGATTGAGGCGGAAGCCTGGGACATCGGTTTCCGCCGGGTCGAAATAAGTAACGGGCTTTTGCTGCTTAACGGCAAACCGCTGCTGATCCGCGGCGTTAACCGCCATGAGCACCATCACCAGCGCGGCCAGGTGGTGACCGAAGAGGATATGCTGCAGGATATCCTGCTGATGAAGCAGAACAACTTTAACGCCGTGCGCTGCTCGCACTATCCGAACGTCTCCCGCTGGTACGAGCTCTGCAACCGCTACGGACTGTACGTGGTCGATGAGGCCAATATCGAAACCCACGGCATGGTGCCGATGAACCGCCTTTCCGACGACCCGTCGTGGCTGCCGGCGTTTAGCGCCCGCGTGACGCGCATGGTGCAAAGCAACCGCAACCATCCGTCGATTATTATCTGGTCTCTGGGCAATGAATCCGGCGGCGGCGACAACCATCAAGCCCTCTATCACTGGCTCAAGCGCAACGATCCTTCGCGGCCGGTGCAGTACGAGGGTGGCAGAGCGGATAGCAGCGCCACCGATATTATCTGCCCGATGTACGCCCGCGTTGAGCGCGACCAGCTCATTCCGGCGGTGCCGAAATGGGGCATCAAAAAGTGGATCAGCATGCCGGGCGAGCAGCGCCCGCTGATCCTCTGTGAATACGCGCACGCCATGGGCAACAGCCTGGGCAACTTCGCCGACTACTGGCAGGCGTTCCGCGAATATCCACGCCTGCAGGGCGGTTTCATCTGGGACTGGGCGGATCAGGCTATTAGCAAAACCTTCGAAGACGGCAGCACCGGCTGGGCCTACGGCGGTGATTTTGGCGATAAACCCAACGACCGTCAGTTCTGCATGAACGGGCTGGTTTTCCCCGACCGCCGCCCGCACCCGTCGCTCATCGAGGCCAAACACGCCCAGCAGTTCTTCCAGTTCGCGCTGCTGGCGCAGTCGCCGCTGCGGGTCAGCGTCAATAGTGAATACCTGTTCCGCGCGACCAATAATGAAGAACTGCGCTGGCAGGTGCAGTCAGCGGGCGAAACCGTCGCCAGCGGCAGCACTTCCCTCGATCTCATCCCGCAGGGCGAGGCGGAGCTGACGCTGTGCGATACCCTGACCCTGCCTGCGGGAGCAAAAGAGGTCTGGCTGCTGCTGGAGGTGGTTCAGCCGCAGGCTACCGCCTGGTCGCCGGCCGAACACCGCGTCGCCTGGCAGCAGTTTGCCCTCGCCGCCCCGCTGGCGCTCGCCAAACCGGCGCCTGCCGGCAGCGCGCCGACGCTGGAGATCGATGAGTCGATCTACGTCGTTAGCCTGGGATCGCAGCAGTGGACCGTCGATCGGCAAAGCGGGCTGCTCAGCCAGTGGCGCGCGGACGGCGTGGAGCAGCTGCTGAACCCGCTGCGCGACCAGTTTGTTCGCGCCCCGCTGGATAACGATATCGGCGTCAGCGAAGTCGAACGCATTGACCCTAACGCCTGGGTTGAGCGCTGGAAAAGCGCCGGGCTGTACGACCTTGAAGCGCGCTGCGTTCGCTGCGAAGCCCAGCGTCTGGCCCATGAGGTGGTCATCGACAGCCGCTGGCACTACCTGCGCGGCGATGAAGTGGTCATCGTCAGCAGCTGGCGTATGACCTTTGATAGCGAAGGCCGCTTACACCTGGCGGTGGACGGCGAGCGCGCCGGTACTCTGCCGCCGCTGCCGCGAGTCGGCCTCAACTTCCAGGTCGCCGATCAGCAGCAGCCGGTCTCGTGGCTCGGCTACGGCCCGCATGAAAACTACCCGGATCGCCGCAGCAGCGCGGAGTTCTCCCGCTGGCAGCTGCCCCTTGCGGAGATGAGCACGCCGTACATCTTCCCCACCGAGAACGGCCTGCGCTGCGATAGCAAAGCGCTGGACTGGGGACGCTGGCACGTCGCGGGCAACTTCCACTTCTCGGTGCAGCCCTACGGTACCGCGCAGCTGATGGCGACCGACCACTGGCACCGGATGCGCCCGGAGAACGGCGTCTGGATCACCCTCGACGGCCGGCATATGGGCGTCGGCGGCGATGACTCCTGGACCCCGAGCGTTCTGCCGCAGTGGCTGCTGCAGGAGACGCAGTGGCAGTATCAGATAAGCATTCATTTCCAGTAATAAACCCGGAATAATCGGGCTACGCCGCGGGTGATTCAGTAAGCGAATCGCCCGCCGGCCGCCTGGTTCATAACGGTATAAACCCGGAATAATTCGAGTTGCAGGCAGGGATCCCGACGGCTTACCGACGTCAGCGGTGGGGATGAGCGAGGAAAAGCAGCGCACATGCAACCTGAAGTATGAGCGGTATAAACGGGGCGTCACGCCCCAACCCTACAGGCATAATAAAAATGGAATCTCTTTATGAAATTCTCTGAACTCGCGCCGCGAGAACGGCATAACTTTATCTATTTCATGCTGTTCTTTTTCTTCTATTACTTCATTATGTCGGCCTATTTCCCCTTTTTCCCGGTGTGGCTGGCGGACGTTAACCATTTAACCAAAACGGAAACCGGGATCGTCTTCTCCTCAATTTCGCTGTTCGCCATTATCTGCCAACCGATATTTGGCCTGATCTCTGACAAGCTCGGACTGCGCAAGCATCTGCTGTGGACAATCGTGGTGTTATTAATTCTGTTCGCCCCGTTCTTTATATTCGTCTTTTCGCCGCTGCTGCAGATGAATATTTTCGTCGGCGCGCTGGTGGGCGGCGTCTATCTGGGGATCGTCTTTTCCAGCGGCTCCGGTGCGGTCGAGGCCTATATCGAACGCGTCAGCCGCGCCAACCGGTTTGAATACGGCAAGGTGCGCGTAGCCGGCTGCATCGGCTGGGCGATCTGCGCGTCGATTACCGGGATCCTGTTTGGCATCGACCCGAATATTACCTTCTGGATTGCCTCAGGCTTCGCGCTGGCACTCGGCGTGCTGCTGTGGTTTTCTCGTCCGGAAAGCAGCAACAGCGCCCAGGTGATGGACGCGCTGGGCGCCAACCGCCAGGCCTTCTCGCTGCGCGTTGCCGCCGAGCTGCTGCGCATGCCGCGGTTCTGGGGATTTATTATCTACGTGGTCGGCGTTGCCAGCGTTTATGACGTCTTCGACCAGCAGTTTGCTAACTTCTTTAAAGGCTTCTTCTCCAGCCCGCAGCGCGGAACCGAAGTCTTTGGTTTTGTCACCACCGGCGGCGAGCTGCTGAATGCGCTGGTTATGTTCTGCGCTCCGGCGATTGTTAACCGCATCGGGGCGAAAAATGCGCTGCTGACCGCGGGGATAATTATGTCGGTGCGCATTCTCGGCTCCTCATTCGCCACCAGCGCGGTCGAAGTGGTGATATTAAAAATGCTGCATATGTTTGAAGTTCCGTTCCTGCTGGTCGGCACCTTCAAATATATCTCTTCCGCCTTTAACCCGAAGCTCTCCGCCACCCTGTTCCTGATCGGCTTTAACTTATCAAAACAGCTCTCCGGCGTGGTGCTGTCGGCGTGGGTGGGACGCATGTACGACACCGTAGGATTCCATCAGGCCTATCTGATCCTCGGATCGATTACGCTGTGCTTTACGCTTATTTCGCTGTTTACCCTCAAAGGCAGCAAAACCCTGCTGCCGGCCCCGGGATATAACAACGCCGTCTGAGGCATAACGCCCGCCGCACGGCGGGCTTTCAGCGCCTGATCCGGGTCTCGCCGCCGCTGTTTTCCAGTTCGTAAATTTGGCTTTCCGCCAGCGACGAGATGAGCTCGGTCAGCTCCGCCGAGTGGCTGGTCAGCCAGATTTGGCTATAGCGCGATGCTTCAACGATCAGCCGCGCCAGCGCCGGTAACATCTGCCGGTGCAGGCTGTTTTCCGGCTCGTTAATCGCCAGAAATGCCGGCGGCCTTGGGCTCAGCAGCGCCACCGCCAGGCACAGAAAGCGCAGGGTGCCGTCAGACATTTCCGCCGCCAGCAGCGGCCGGTAAATGCCGTCGCGGCGCATCTTTATCGAAAAGCGCGAATTTTCATTTTCACAGAAGAAACGGCACTCCGGAAAGGCGCTCTCGAGGATTTCGTGCAGCAGCTCCACGGCGCCAATTTCGACAATGGTCTGAAACGCGGCGGCCAGGTTGTGCCCGTCGCTATCCAGCACCGGCGAGCGATAGCCCACCGCCGGATGGCGCAGCGCGGAGTGGCGGCCAATATTGAATTCGTGATAAAAGCGCCACTGGCGCATGGTCTCCCGGACCCGGGATATTTCCGGGAAGCGGTGCGGTTCACCAAGCTGGCCGAAGATCGATTCATTCTCGTAGATAGCTTCGGTAAAGGTGTTTTTCTCGCCGTTCACGTCAATCAGAAACGCCGCCTGATTTTTACGCTGCAGCACTCTGGCCGAGGGGCGACGGGAGAAGCCGGCCAGCCAGATAGACTCCTCTTTCACAATCGGATCGAGCATGAACTGGGTGGGATACGGCAGCTTTTCCGGAAATCCGACCTGCAGCTCATAGTCGAACTGTTCCGTCAGGCAGGCGATCTGCAGCCGCTTCGGGTAGCGGGCCGTTGGCGCGCTCTTTCCCGACCACATGATATTTTCGAGGCCGCCTTCATCGCTGATATAGCTGGAAAATTTGCCGTCAGCTGAGGCGGTGAGCAGATGGATGGCCTTGTAGATATTGGACTTGCCGCAGCCGTTCGGCCCGAAGACGATATTCAGCGCCCCCAGATCCAGTTCGATATCCCTTACCGATCTGAAATTTTGTATGCGCAGATGGTGGATCATGGAGCTCCCTAAGATCGCGAAATCATTTGCTGCCGCCGGGAAAACGCCGCCTGAGCGGACGACGATCGGCCGTCCGGCGCAGGCTCAGCACAGCGATTTCTTCATACCCCGGGTCAGCGCAACTCGGGTTAGTTTATCCGTGTCGTCATGAGTATCGCTAAACACGCCAAAAAAGTAACGCTCATTATCGATAGTCTGCGACACGATCCGATAGCTCAGCGGCTGCCCGGATTTCGCGCCATATTGCGCGGCGGTGACGGAAAGTTCCGTCGCGGTATCGGCGACGCTGACCAGTAGGCCATCCGCCTTGCCCCCCACCAGCATGACCTTAATTAGCGGGTCCACCATGTTCCTCCCGGATTGGGGTCAATGATTAACGTTCGATAGCCGACCGCTGGTAGCAATAACGCTACCTTCAGTACATTCTTATAGTTCATACCGGCCTTAAATAAAAAAACTCTTTCTTATACTGAGCTAAGTATTGATTATTGCGACTAAAAGCTGACGAATGATGAAGGAAAAAAGAGAAATTGTGAATCTTCACAACTCTTATTTCGCATTATTTTCAGGTGCGGGCTGCGCCCATAGCAGCGTGAAGAAATAAAAACTAAGGAACAGTCACCAAAATGCGCCACTCTCTTTTTGCCCCGCTCCTCCTGCTCGCCCTATTCGCCCTGCCCGCCCGGGCTCATGACGCGACGGTAAACCAGGTCAAAGCCGCTGAGCGCCAGCTCAAGGCCAGAGTAGGTTACGCGGAGCTGGATTTAGCCAGCGGCCGGCTGCTGGCAAGCTATCGCCCCGGCGAGCGTTTCCCGATGATGAGCACCTTTAAAGTGCCGCTCTGTGCGGCGGTACTGGCGCGCGTGGATGCCGGAGAGGAGAAGCTCGACCGCCGCGTCCGCTATCGCCAGCAGGATCTGGTTGACTACTCCCCGGTGACCGAAAAGCATCTCGCCGACGGCATGACGGTAGCCGGGCTATGCGCTGCGGCAATCACTCTTAGCGATAACACCGCCGCTAACCTGCTGCTGGCGAGCGTCGGCGGCCCGCAGGGGTTGACCGCCTTCCTGCGCCGCAGCGGAGACCAGACTTCGCGCCTCGACCGCTGGGAGACCGAGCTTAACGAGGCCCTGCCCGGCGACGCGCGTGATACCACCACTCCGCAGGCGATGGCAAAAACCTTGCGCAATCTGCTCACCGGGAGCGTGCTCTCCGCCGCATCGCGACAGCAGTTGCGCAGCTGGATGGTTGACGATAAGGTCGCCGGCCCGCTGCTGCGCTCGACGCTGCCGCACGGCTGGTTTATCGCTGACAAAACCGGCGCGGGCAACCGCGGGTCGCGCGGTATTATCGCCGCCCTCGGCCCGGACGGGCAGCCCGCACGCATCGTTATTATTTATTTAACCGGCGCCGAGGCCTCGATGGAAGAGCGGAACCGGCAGATTGCCGGGATCGGCGAGACGCTGGTTAAGCACTGGTAAGGCAGGCGCTGTCGCTGGCGAGGCGGCAGCGGCCAACGGACGCCCGTCGCGCCTGGCGAGCATAACGGGCATATGACTGCTGCCCGCGCCACGACGTGGACGGCGTCTGCTCAACAGTCAGCAGGTTTAAGCCGAGTCCGCCAATCTGGAAAGTTATGTAAATCATTATTTTTTATTACATTACATCTATAGGGAGTCAGTTCTTCGCTGCCGTACTGCACATTTAAGTTTTCAGTAACCGCAAAAAATAGGTGGTTATAAAGCAAGCTATTTTCTCTCCAATGGTATATGGTTAGTAACCGCTCACCAGGACAAATATCATGTCTATTCTCAAAGATAAGGTACATACATTGCGACCGTTAAAAAGTACCTGCCCGCACTGCTCTCGCCAGTCAATGCATAGCCTGTCGAGAATTAAAAACGATATAACATTAATCTGCCCCTACTGCGGCAATATTTTCCTTCCTTCTGAAAGTAAACCAATCAAATAACTGATTGATGACCCGCCAGCTGAAGTTTGAGTCCGCCCTCAGGCTTCAGTAAATAGAAAGCTCAAGCGCAATACCTTATTTTGGATCAGGATCGGCTCATTCAGGCGGCCCCTTCAACTGATCAGCCATATCACCGATATCGCCGGACGCCCGGCGGCGGCCCCCTTCGGGCGATCGACATGCCCGTCCTCTTCAGCGGATGCGAATGCCAACGTCAACGCTCCACACAATAGCCCTGAAGAAACATCTTTTTCCAACCACAGAATGAATATCGTTCTGTCGGCACAAATAAAAAAGCTGCCGCAGGGCAGCCTTAAACTAATAAGAGTCGATTAATATCGCTTCATTGTATTGATCGGTGTTCTTTCCGACCAGTCAGGCCGCTCACCAGCCATAATCGCGCGCTGTTGCGATGGCGTCACCGACTGGGTTATTTCAGGCATTGGCTTGTAAACGGGCTTTGTCGCTGGAGCAATCGCAATATCAGAACTACAACCAGATAGCAGGAAAATAGCCAGTGCAGATATATTAAACTTAATCATTTTCAACCCTTCCATTGGGATAAAATATTACAGAAATGCTGTGGTGCCGGGTGCCTCCCGGTGAGCCTTTGCCTGACCGACTATGACCCGCGTTATCATCAGCTGGCAATACCTTCTGCGACATTACCTGGTCAGTACGCCCCTCCGCATAGGGGGATTCACCACATAGTAAAATTATCCAGTAGATAATAATTTCGTCAATCTATTTCACGGGATTGCCGCATAAGAAACGCGCCGTAGCGGATTGAAATGATAGCGATTTTTAGCCGTCATACGCTGGGCGCACGGGTCACCGGCAGGTCAATCCACTCGCCGGGAAACGGAGAAAAAAAGTGTGACATTGATCAAAAACAAAAAATCATTATGTCAAAGGTGTATTTGTATTACATCCGCTTGTGAACTACGGACCTGATTGTTAAGCGGATTTTTTATACCCAGACATTAAGAGGAGAAATAACCATGATCACTTATGATCGTAATCGTAACCCTATCACCAATGGCAGCCGGGTTATGATTAATGGGACTCGTAGAACAGGTAAGATCGTTGCCATACATTCTAATGGGTTAACTCCAGCCCAGTTGCGCCGCGGTAAAACCGTCGAAGTGGAAGGCTGTGAAGGCCAGTTTGAGCCCGTTGAACTGATTCGCCTCGGTCTCCACTAACGATAAGAATGCCGCTGAGGCGGCATTCATGAATCAAACAGATTTAATTAATGTCTCTGCCCATCATCGTATTCTTCACACAGGTAAGGCTTAGGCTAACCGACGCGCATTCCCCCCTCATTCCCGTATTCAAATGAACTCATTGTCGCCCTGTAGCGCCACTCTGAATATGGCAAGTATTTTGCAAAATAACCCCTTACTAAGATGCAAATAGCAGGAGGTGATGATGTTTCGGAAAATTTCCCCGAGCGAACAAGGGCTAATGACGTTGCTGAAACTGGGGCGACTATGTTGGTGCGACCCGCTTGGCCCCCCGCCGCCTGCATATGCAAACAACAGCAGCTACTTTCGGTACGTGGGACTACATCCGAATCGAATAGATATCGATGAGCAGACGCTGCTCCGCTGGGCGGAAAACGCAGAGTTATACGAATATATGAAAGAAAAACTCAACGCCCCGCCCACAGAGAAATGGGGCTAGAACAATCCTGTTTTTCGCCCTCCCGATAAGATTGCTCCGTACGTCATTTAGACAATCCCCACAGAGAATGGCTGTGGGGTTTGGAGCGATGAATTGACTTACTGCGTTCCCTTGACGATCTGCGAACGGGTCGGGGTGCGCATCATTGCACCTTAACAGTGCAATGATGGACGGTTGAAGGATTCCCGGTGGCCCTGGGCACTCAGCCCGCGATTTTCCAGCATCGGTTCAATCTTAGGAGCGTGCCCGCGCCACTGGCGATAAAGTTCAGCTAAATCCGTGCTGTTGCCGCGGGACAGAATCGCCTCGCGGAAGCGCTGGCCGTTTTCGCGGGTCAGGCCGCCCTGCTCAACAAACCACTGATAGCCATCGTCCGCCAGCATCTGCGTCCACAGATAGGCGTAATAGCCCGCGGCATAGCCGCCGCCGAAAATATGCGAAAAATAGCTGCTGCGATAGCGCGGCGGTACGGCGGCAAGATCGCACTTCTCCGCGCCCAGGGCCGCGGCTTCAAAGGCGTCCACGTCCTGCGGGACCTTCGCCGACGCCAGGCTATGCCAGTGCATATCCAGCATCGCCGCCGCCAGCAGCTCGCTCATGTCGTAGCCTTTATTAAACTTCGCTGCCCGGTACATGCTCTCGCGCAGCGCGTCGGGCATCGCCTCCCCGGTTTGATAATGACGCGCGTAGCGGGCAAATACCTGCGGCTCGCTGGCCCAGTGCTCAAAGATTTGCGACGGAAACTCGACAAAATCGCGCGGGGTATTGGTTCCCGACAGGCTGGCATAGCGCTGGCTGGCAAACAGCCCGTGCAGCGCGTGGCCGAATTCGTGGAATAAGGTGATGGTTTCATCCCACGACAGCAGCGCGCTGCGGCCCGAACCGGGCTTTTGATAGTTACAGACGTTGTAGATAACCGGCTGCTGCCGCAGCTCCGCGGACTGCTCAACGAACACGTCCATCCACGCGCCGCCGCTTTTTGAATCTCGCGCGTAATAGTCGCCGTAAAATAGCGCCATTCCGGCGCCGTTAGCGTCGAAAATTTCCCACACCCGCACGTCCGGATGATAGACAGGAATGTCGAAGCGTTCGACGAAGCGCAGGCCAAACAGCTGCGATGCGGTCCAGAATACGCCGTCCAGCAGCACGCGATCGAGCGCAAAATAGGGTTTTAGCTGCGCCTCATCGATAGCGAACCTGGCGCGCCGCACCTGCTCCGCATAGTACGGCCAGTCCCAGGCGGCGGCGGTGAAATCCTCGCCTTCATCATCAATAACCTGCTGAATATCCGCCAGCTCCTGCTCCGCCCTTGCTCGTGCGGCCGGAGCAATTCGGCGCATAAACTCAAAGGCCTGGGCAGGCGTGCCCGCCATCTGATCGGCCATTGACCAGCTGGCGTAATCAGCCGCGCCCAGCAGCTCCGCTTTCTGCGCCCGGATCGCCACCAGCTGCAGCAGCAGTTCGCGGGTATCGTTATCATCGCCCTTCTGATTGCGCGTCCAGCCTGCGGCAAACAGGTTTTCCCGGGTCTGACGACTGCGCAGCGACAGCAGCGCCGGCTGCTGGGTGGTGTTGAGCAGCGGCAGCAGCCAGCGGTCCTGGAGACCCTTTTCAGCCGCCGCCTGTGCGGCCTCGGCGATCTCCTCCGCGCTCAGCCCGTCCAGCTGGTGCAGATAATCCAGCACCAGGCCGCCGGCTTTTGCCGCGCTCAGCAGCCGCTGCTGGAACTGGCTCTGCAGCGCCGCGGCCTGAGTATTCAGCGCCCGCAGCACCGATTTCTGCTCTTCGGCCAGCCGCGCGCCGGCCAGCAGAAACCGCTGCCAGGTGACCTCAAGCAGGCGCCGGGACTCCGCATCGATCTGCAGATGCTCACGATCCTCCCATACGCGCTGCACGCGCTCAAACAGCGCCGTGTTAAGCCAGATATCGTTGCCCGCCTGCGCCAGCTCGGCGGAAAACTGCTCATCAAGCTGCTGCAGTAGCGGATTGGTATGCGCCCCGGCCATCGCAAAAAAGACCCGGGTTACGCGTGACAGCAGCTGTCCGCTCAGCTCCAGCGCCACCACCGTATTGGCAAAATCCGCGGGCGCCGGATTATTCACTATCGCGGCAATCTCTTCGCGCTGGCGCCGCATGCCTTCATCGAAGGCCGGACGGTAGTGTTCATCCTCGATCAGATCGAAACGCGGCGCCTGATAGGGCAGCAGGCTGACGCTTAAAAAGGGGTTATTTTCCAACATTATTATCTCCAGGCTGCGGGCATCAGGTTAGATTAGGCAACTCGTTGATTGACCGCAATCAATTCCAGAAGTGTCGCCTGGCTGTGCCCTATTTTTCATCGCCTGTAACCGCACCAGGCGCAGTGATTTCCGTTACCGGTCCGCGTTAACGCATGCTATGGTATAACGACACAAAAGCGTTGAGGAACAGTAAGATGATTATCCTGGTTACCGGAGCAACTGCAGGTTTTGGTGAGAGTATGACCCGCCGCTTTGTCGAGAATGGGCATAAAGTGATCGCCACCGGACGTCGTGAAGAACGTCTGCAAACGCTGAAAGACGAGCTTGGTGACGGCATTTATACGGCCCAGCTCGACGTCCGTAATCGCGCGGCCATCGAAGAGATGATGGCCGGCCTGCCTGCGCAATGGCAGGCCATCGACGTGCTGGTCAATAACGCCGGTCTGGCGCTGGGGCTGGAGCCTGCGCACAAGGCCAGCGTTGAAGACTGGGAAGACATGATCGATACCAACAACAAGGGGCTGGTCTATATGACCCGCGCCGTGCTGCCGGGGATGGTTGAGCGCAACCGCGGCCATATTATCAATATCGGCTCAACCGCCGGAAACTGGCCCTACGCGGGCGGTAACGTCTACGGGGCGACCAAAGCCTTCGTGCGTCAGTTTAGCCTCAACCTGCGTACCGACCTGCACGGCACGGCGATTCGCGTCACCGACATCGAGCCAGGGCTGGTGGGCGGCACCGAGTTTTCCAACGTCCGCTTTAAAGGCGACGACGCGAAAGCCGGCAAAGCCTACGAAAATACCCAGGCGCTGACGCCAGACGACGTCACGGAAGCCGTATGGTGGGTCGCCAACCTGCCGAAACACGTCAATATTAATACCCTGGAAATGATGCCGGTTAGCCAAAGCTTCGCCGGCCTCAGCGTGCACCGCCAGGGCTAATCCCCTTGCCCGGCCTGCGGGCCGGGTATGGGCGCAAAGGCAAAAAACGCGTAAAATAGCGCACATAATCCATTAAAAAGTAACCATCAATGGCCGCAGAATCACAGCTCAATCCAACACAGCCGGTAAATCAGCAGATTTATCGGATCCTCCGCCGGGATATCGTCCATTGTCTGATCCCACCCGGCACGCCGCTGTCTGAAAAGGAAGTCTCCGTGCGCTTTGACGTTTCCCGTCAGCCGGTGCGCGAGGCGTTTATTAAGCTGGCGGAAAATGGCCTGATCCAAATCCGTCCGCAGCGCGGCAGCTACGTCAATAAAATATCCCTTTCGCAGGTCCGCAACGGCTGCTTCGTGCGCCAGGCCATCGAGTGCGCGGTGGTTCGTCGGGCGGCGGGGATGGTCAACAGCGAGCAAATTTATCAGCTTGAGCAAAATCTTAATCAGCAGCGCACGGCGGTTGAACGCCAGCAGCTCAATGATTTCTTCCAGCTTGACGATGAGTTTCATCAGAAGCTGTCGCTCATTGCCGACTGCCAGCTTGCCTGGGACACCGTGGAGAATATTAAGGCGACGATTGACCGGGTGCGCTATATGAGTCTCGATCACATCAGCTCGCCGGAAATGCTGCTGCGTCAGCATCACCAAATTTTCAAGGCGCTGGAAAATCGCGATGCCGATGCGGTAGACGCGGCGATGCATCTGCACCTGCACGAAATAAGCGAGTCGGTACTATTAATTCGCCAGGAAAACCGCGACTGGTTTAGCGAGGAGTAGTTGCGCTAGCGGCAGGCGCACTCTCCTGCCGCGAAAGATGCAGACCGGGCCGTTATCGAACCACCAGCACCGGTATTTTAGCGTAGCGTAAAATAGACTCGGCGTTAGAGCCCAGCAGATGGTTGGAAATACCCGGTTTGCGCGAGCCGACAACAATCACGTCATACTCATCGCTATTGCTGATAGCTAATATTTCATCACGCACGTTGCCAAACACGACCCGGGTATGAAGACGCTCTGGCGGAATTGAAAACAGACGCGAGAGGGACTTCATTTTTTTCTCCGATTCCTCTTTCATAAAAGCTTCGAATTTATGAATATCGGCTGCAAAACCGCGCAGAATAGAACGACCGCTGTTTGGCAGGACGTTTAATAACGTAATTTCGCCGTTTTCCGCTGAGGCTAAAAATTCAGCGTGACGTACCGCCTTATCGCTTAAATCCATTTCAAAAACATCTACAGGCAATAAAATTTTTTTGTACATAGCCCGCTCTCCTTTTTCCCGAGGAAGTGCATTTCAGAGGCCTCACTATGCCATAAACATTCTAAATGGAGAACAAACAATCGGCCTAATAAATACATAAGCCATTAAAACAAACACCGCATATATTTATTTATCTGTGGATAGCTATAGTTATGTATATTCAATGGTCTCGATCATATTTATTGCAGAAAAAGTGAAGATCGGCGGAATGACGTATGGGCAAGACGCGCTGGCGAACGCCGTTCGCCAAAGCCGGGTTAATGCCGCCGGAGCCGGCGGCATTGAAGCGAGATTACTGCGCCAGCGCCCAGGCCGCAACGGTCGCCTTAGCCCCCCGGCGCTGCAGCGAGAGATAGGCCTGAGTCACCGCATCGACAAAGCGCGGATCCTGCGCCAGGCTGGCGCCAAAGATAGCCTCGATACCGAGCAGCGCGTTCACCCGCGCTTCGCCATCGGCGCTCGCGCGCACGGCCTGCTGAATCACCGGCAGCAGCGGGTCGCAAATCTCAATCGCCTCGCCCCGGTCGTCGACGCCGCTGACGTAGCGCATCCAGCCGGCTACGCCCAGCGCCAGCAGGCTAAAATCGCTCCGCTGCGCCAGATGCCAGCGCACCGAATCCAGCATTCTCTGCGGCAGCTTCTGGCTGCCGTCCATCGCAATCTGCCACGTCCGGTGCTGAAGCGCCGGATTGCTATAGCGTTCGATCAGCAGCCCGGCGTAGCGAGCCAGATCAACGCCCTGCACTTTCAGCGTCGGCGCCTGTTCGTTGAGCATCAGGCTGCGGGCGGCGCGAAGATAGTTCTCGTCCTGCATACAGTCGTTAATGTGCTGATACCCGGCAAGGTAGCCGAGATAAGCGAGGAAGGAGTGGCTACCGTTGAGCATGCGCAGCTTCATCTCTTCAAACGGCACAACGTCGGCCACCAGCTCGGCGCCCGCCTTTTCCCATTCCGGGCGTCCGGCGACAAAATTATCCTCAATGACCCACTGACGGAACGGCTCGCAGGCGACGCCGGCCGGATCGCGCACGCCGGTCAGCTGTTCGATTTTATCCAGGGTCGCAGGGGTCACTGCCGGAACGATGCGATCGACCATCGTTGACGGGAAGGTCACGTTAGCGGCGATCCAGTCGGCAAGCTCGCTATCGATAGCCCGCGCCAGGGCGCAGACTACGTTGCGCAATACGTGGCCGTTTTCCGGCATATTGTCGCAGGACATCACGCTGAATGCCGGTAAACCGGCGGCTTTACGACGCGCCAGCGCTTCCACGATAACGCCGGGCGCAGACTTCGGCTGATGCGGGTTTTGGACATCGGCGACAATCAGCGGATGATCCAGCTGCAGCCTACCGGTGGCCGGTGAATGGCAGTAGCCCTTTTCCGTGATGGTCAGCGAAACAATCGCCACCTGCGGTTCACACATTTTTGCCAGCACGCTTTCCAGCCCTGCAACCTGCGCATGCATCGCCTGCTTCACGACGCCGACCACCCGAGCGGTCCAGGCATCCGCCGACATTTCAGCGACGGTATACAGCAGGTCCTGCTGCTGCAGATCGGCAATTTGCTGCTCGCCGCCAATCAGGTTTACTTCGGTATATCCCCAGTCGCTGCCGTGTTCCGCGGCCAGAATATCGGCATAGACCGCCTGGTGCGCGCGGTGAAAGGCGCCGAAACCGAGGTGAACGATACGGGAAATCAGTTTTGTACGATCGTAGTCAGGAAGTGCAGCCTTTGCCACCAATAGCTTGTTTTGCATTATATAACCTACTTATAAATGAAATCAGGACTGTCTCAGAGTAACGCCTGTATGGTTGTATGTTTTGATTTGAATTAAGTTTTGCAGTATTGGTATGACATCATTTTGAAGTTATGTACCACGCGGGGAGGTTTTGGCGGCATTGAAGCCGCCAGGGATTATTAGTGTTTTTGCCACTGCTGGTATTCACGCTTGAGCCGCTGTGGTGCAGTTTCTGGCATCATAAGTAAGCCAATTATTGAGATAACACCCAAAACAATGACATAGGTTGCAAGTCCGTAATAATGGCCACCTGTAACTTGCAGAATCTTCACCGCCACCAGGCCAAGGATCCCGCTACCAATAAGAGATCCCATCTGCCAAATCAATGCAATACCGCTACAACGAATATGGGTCGGGAACAGTTCAGGGAAATATGATGCCTGTGGGGCATAACACATACTGTGCCCTACGCTCAGAACCAAAATCATCACTAACTGCGTAAGCCAGAAACTATCCTGATTAATAGCAAGGAAGAATGGAACGATCATAATAACTTGAATCAACGCTCCAATAATATAAACTGGTTTGCGCCCGATTTTATCACATAGCGATCCCATCAGCGGTATTGCAATAATTTCTATTATTACAGCAACAATCATTGCTTCCATCAAAATATTAGCATCAAGATTATTTGCCTTACCATAGGCCAAAACAATGACTGTAAACATCGCGAATGTACACGCTTCGATCAATTTTGCGCACACCCCCTTTACAACAATTCCGGGGAAATCACGAATAACTTCAACCAATGGGCGAGATTCTTCAGCCTTGGTCTCACGAATTTGAGCGAACACTGGCGATTCATCAATTTTTAAACGAATAAACAACCCTACAATAACCAGTAGCAGACTTAACAGGAACGGTATACGCCACCCGTAGTCCATCATCGCCTCTGGAGAGAGCGTGGCATTCAATAATGCAAACAGAGCTAATGGAAGCAGAAAACCAACTGGTGCACCGATTTGAACCCAACTGGAGAAGAATCCACGATGCTTTGGTTCAGAATATTCAGCTGTCATCAATACCGCACCGGCCTGCTCACCACCAACACCAAAGCCTTGTAACACACGAATAAAGATAAGCAATGCTGGAGCCCAAATACCAATTTTTTCATACGTTGGTAACAGCCCAATACAAAACGTACCTAACCCTACAATTAATATAGTAATCACCAGCGCTTTTTTACGGCCAACCTTATCGCCGATATGACCAAAAACAATCCCACCTAATGGCCGCGCTAAGAAACCAACTGCATATGTTGCAAAAGCAGCAAGAGTACTAATTAAAGGATCGTCACTTGGAAAAAATAGATGTCCAAAAAAGAGTACTGCTGCCGTTCCGTATGCAAAAAAGTCATAATATTCTGCAGCGGTCCCAATTGCAGATGCAGAGGCCACTCGGCGAATAATAGGTTTATTACCTACACCACTTTTAACTTCGACTGAACCAACCATAGGTTTTTTACCTTTTATAGGGTATTGAGTTAATCAACATCTTTCGTGCGTACACATTATGCTTACCCGTTCCCCAGGGTACCGTCTCCTCTCCGGGCAACCGGTAGACAGTCCGGATCGGACGGGTATTTTGCCCTCAGCACTCGTCAAACTTATTACTCAGCCCGGATGTCACCAGGCTGCGTATAGCCATTATCTAAGGTTTAACTACGGGGAAAAACGTCGAGCATCTGTTCGGAATAGCGCTTGTACTCCCGGAAGCCAAAGTTCAGTACCCACAGGTCAAATTAGCCTTAGGCGAAGTGCGTTCTGCGACCGGGAGGCCATGGTTAATATCAATAATCACTTTTCAGATATAAAACCAGAAAATAATAGCGCCGAACTATAGGCTGTTATTTAAATATACTGACCGGATTTTTCGTCTTTAGGCAGCGGAACCGTATCGGCGGCATCGTTTGCCAGGCTCAGGTCGCGGTCGCGCACTTCCGGCATCAGGAGTGCGGCAAGCAGGCCGATAACCGAATAACTCACCAGCATCACCACTACCGGCAGCCACGAGTCGGTCATATTACAGAAAATGCCCGCCAGCACCGGGCCGAAACCCACGGCAACCAGCCCCCCCATCTCTTTTGAGATAGCCATGCGGGTGAAGCGATTGCGCGATCCAAATAGCTCGGCCATCGTAATATTTTCCAGCGCAAACAGGCCCAGCACCGCCACGTTATGAATAACAACCAACGAGGCCATAATGGTGCTCACGCTGTGGCTTTTATCCATGATAATCGCCAGCATCGGATAGGCTAAAATAATCGCCGAGATATTGACGATAATATACGGCGTGCGCCGCCCTACTTTATCTGAAAGCCAGCCCAGCAGCGGAATAGTGATAAAACCGATCGCCGAGCTAATCATTAACGCATCTGTCGGGATTGCTTTATCAAACAGCAGGGTTTGCACCAGATAGCCCGCAAGGAAGGTTTGAATCAGCCCCGAGTTGCCCGCCTGGCCGAAGCGCAGGCCGGTTGCCAGCCAGAATGATTTACTCTTCAGCATCGCGCCAAAGCTATTCTCCTGGCTGCTGGCGGCGCTCTGCCGACTGCCGCCCTCGGCGACTTTTTCAAATACCGGGCTTTCTTTGAGGTTCAAGCGCAGCCAGATGGCGAAGATCATCACCACCACGCTGGCAAGGAACGGAACGCGCCAGCCCCACGCCACCAGCTGCTCGCGGTCGAGCAGGAAGAACATCACCGCCCAGATTGCCGTAGCGCTGAGGGTGCCGCAGTTGGTTCCCATCGCCACCAGCGAGGAGATAATCCCGCGCTTACCTTTCGGCGCATATTCTGCCAGCATCGTACCGGCCCCGGATATTTCCGCTCCGGCGCCCAGCCCCTGAATCACGCGCAGGGTGACCAGCAGCACCGGCGCAAGGATCCCCACCTGCGCATAGGTGGGCAAAACGCCGATCAGCGTCGTACAGATGCCCATCATGGTGATGGTAATAAAAAGAACCTTCTTGCGGCCGATGCTATCGCCCATTCTGCCGAAAATAAACGCCCCGACGATGCGGGCAATATATCCGGCGCCGTAGGTCCCCATGGCTAAAATCAGCGCCATCGCCGCAGACTGTTCGGGGAAGAATATTTCATGGAATACCAGCGCGGCGCCTAAAGAATAAAGCTGGAAATCCATAAACTCCAGCGCGGTACCTAACCAACCGGATACAGCCGCGCGGATGAGATCGGAGGTTGTTCTCTCATTCTTTACTGTCGTCATCTTTATAATCTCTAATTGTGTAGGATATAGAGTCTGGCGTTGTATTGGCTGTCAGAAGGTTAATAAAACCTTACAGCAACTCTTGCGGTCATTTTCAAACAGCTCAATTGCCTCAGCGACCTGTTGATAGTCAAAGGCATGGGTAATTAACATTTCCGGATTAATGAGCCCCTGTTCCAGCCAGCGCAAAACAATCGGGAATTTATTGGCGTTAAGCCGCGAGGAAAATATCGACAGCTCTTTACCAGTAATCCCCTGCTGCGCCACCTGTGACGGCTCGGTAGAGAATCCCATCAGGACAATTCTGGCCGCCGGTGAAGCCAGCGTTACCGCCTCCTGTAATATTGTCGGGTGGCAGGCGGCGTCGATAATCAGCGTCGGCTTCACCTCTAACACCTCGGCTAATGAGTGCTCGCCGTTATTGATCGTGCGGTCGGCACCGTTGCGTTTGGCCATTTGCAGACGTTCATCGATTCGGTCAACCACAATCACCTGGCCGACTTTGTACACCTGCTTAAGAACCTGGATGGTGGTTAAGCCCATCGGGCCGGCACCGTAAACCAGCGCCACGTCCTGCTCGGTCGGCGTCACTTGCCCGGTCACGTTGGCGGCGATAGTGAAGGGTTCAACCATCACCGCATGCCGGTCCGGAACGCTGTCCGGCACCCGCCAGGCGTTTTTCGCCGGTACCACCGCATACTCGCTGAAGCCGCCGTCCCGGTGCACGCCGATAACCACCAACGAGGTGCAGACGTTCGGTTTGCCGACCGAGCAGGGATAGCAGCGTCCGCAGCTGATAACCGGATCCACGCACACCCGCTGACCTATGGCTTTATCCGTCACATCGGCGCCAACGGCATCGATAGTGCCGAAAAACTCATGGCCGATAACGCGCGGGTATTTTGCAAAGGGGTTGTGGCCGCGATAGATATGGCTATCCGAACCGCATATTCCCGCCAGCTGCACCTTGACCCGAACTTCCCCCGCGGCAGGCTCCGGCAGCGCGCGCTCTTCAATCACCAGCTCATTGGGCTGGCGGATAACGATACTTTTCATTTTGTTCTCCTTACCAGTTCCACAAGGTGCCATCTTCTAACCGCGCCACCGGCAGGCAGGCCGGGTCGTAGGGATATTTCGCCGCCAGCTTCTCGTCAAACTCAATGCCCAGCCCCGGCTTTTCGCCAGGGTGCATATAGCCGTTATCGAACGTCCAGCTATGCGGGAAAACGTCGAGCATCTGCTCGGAGTAGCCCATGTACTCCTGGACACCGAAGTTCGGCACCCACAGATCAAAGTGTAGCGCCGCCGCCATGCAGACCGGCGACAGGTCGGACGGGCCGTGCGAGCCGGTGCGCACCTGATAAAGCGAGGCAAAATCGGCGATACGGCGCATGCCGGTGATCCCGCCGGCGTGGGTCACGGTGGTGCGGATATAGTCAATCAGCTGCTCCTCTATCAGCTGCTTGCAGTCCCAGATGCTGTTAAAGACTTCCCCGACCGCAATGGGGGTCACGGTGTGCTGGCGGATCAGACGGAAGCACTCCTGATTTTCTGCCGGAGTCGGGTCCTCCATCCAGAACAGACGATACTCCTCGATGCTCTTGCCAAAGCGCGCGGCCTCGATCGGCGTCAGGCGATGGTGCATGTCATGTAACAGGTGTTCATTGAAGCCAAATCTTTCGCGCACGGCGGCGAACAGCTGCGGGGTAAAATCAAGATACTTCTCCGTCGACCACAGCTGCTCTTCCGGCCACAGGCCCTTGGTCGCCGGCTCGTAGGCCTGCCCTTTACCTTTTGCCATCCCGTAGGTGGTCTTCATTCCCGGAATACCGCACTGCACGCGGATGGCCTTAAAGCCCATCTCTTTGTGGCGAGCGTAGTCATCCAGCACTTCGTCAATGGAGTGGCCCGTGGTGTGGCAGTAAACCATCACCCCGTCACGGGATGCTCCGCCCAGCAGCTGATACAGAGGCATCCCCGCCGCCTTCGCTTTAATATCCCACAGGGCCATATCGACGGCGGAGATAGCCGACATGGTCACCGGCCCGCGGCGCCAGTAGGCTCCCTTGTAGAAGAACTGCCAGATATCTTCGATACGCTGCGCATCGCGGCCGATAAGCTGCGGGCAGAGGTGATCCTGCAGGTACGATGCGACGGACAGCTCGCGACCGTTTAAGGTGGCATCTCCCAGCCCGACGATGCCGTCATCGGTGGTGATTTTTAGGGTGACAAAGTTACGTCCGGGACAGGTGACGAAAACTTCAGCGGCAACGATCTTCATCTTTTTCTATTCCTTACATCTCTGCGGTTAGTGAATAAAATTAAATCACCAGACCTACTACCATACAAGTATAATGATCGAAAAAGATGCCATTGGTCACATTAATGTCCGGGCCCGACGCGCGGCCGCTGGCTGAAGAAAAGCGATAAACAGAGGTGAAAACAGGCGCGATGCCGCGTGACCGACGCATCGTCTGCGCTGCGCCCGTAAGGTTAGCTAGGCGCGGCCCCAGCCGGCGATGATAATGAGCATCCCGCACAGCGCAATAACCGCGCCGGCCCAGTCGTAGTGGCTGAGCTTAACGCCGTCAACAAAGCGCAGCCACAGCAGCGCGGTGCAGACGTAGACTCCGCCGTAGGCGGCGTAAACGCGCCCGCTCGCCGCCGGGTGCAGGGTCAGCAGCCAGACGAACATCGCCAGCGCGAGTACGGCGGGCAGAAGCAGCAGCGGCGTGGCGCCCCGCTTTAGCCAGAGCCAGGGTAAATAGCAGCCGAGGATTTCGCACAGGGCGGTGGCAAAAAAGAGCAGCGTGGTTTTGAGCATTAAAGATACGTAAATAGCGCAGAGAGTGGCGGCATTCTACGCGATAATTGCCGCGCTCCCACTTCCTTTTGCCGGGTATGCCGTAGAAAAGAGATGTAGTAAACTCATATTAAGGGCTAACCCTTTTTATCACTCAAAGGAAACCGTGATGAAAATGACACTGAACAAACGCTGGTGCCTGACCGCCATGCTGGCGCTAAGCGCCGCGGCCTTCACCGCCTCGTCTTTTGCTAAAACCGACACGCTGGTGATCGAATCCGGCGATAGCGCGCAGAGCCGCCAGCACGCCGCCATGGAAAAAGAGCAGTGGAACGATACCCGCTCTTTACGCCATAAGGTCAACACCCGCACCGAGAAAGAATGGGATAAGGCCGACGTCGCTTTTGATGCCCAGGATAACTGCCAGAAAAGCGCGAACGTCAACGCGTACTGGGAGCCAAACACCCTGCGCTGCCTCGATCGCCGCACCGGGCGCGCGGTAGCACCGTAACCCGTCACGCATGGCGCCTGCGGGCGCCATAATTCATTATTATCGCCAGCATTGCTGCACAGGAACTCCCATGACTGACGCTCATACCGTCAAGCTGCGCCCGCTAGAGCGCGAAGATCTCCGTTTTGTTCACCAGCTCGATAACAACGCCAGCGTCATGCGCTACTGGTTTGAAGAGCCGTATGAGGCCTTTGTCGAGCTCTCGGACCTCTATGACAAGCATATTCACGATCAGAGCGAGCGCCGGTTTGTGATTGAGTGCGACGGGGAAAAAGCCGGTCTGGTCGAGCTGGTTGAGATTAACCACGTCCACCGCCGCGCCGAGTTTCAGATTATTATCTCCCCGGACTATCAGGGGCGAGGTCTCGCGACCCGCGCCGCTAAGCTGGCGATGGACTACGGCTTTACCGTACTCAACCTCTATAAGCTGTACCTCATCGTCGACAGCGAAAATGAAAAAGCGATCCACATCTACCGCAAGCTTGGGTTTATGGTGGAGGGCGAGCTCATTCACGAGTTTTTCATTAACGGCGAATACCGCAATACTATTCGGATGTGCCTGTTCCAGCATCAGTACCTTAGCGAACACCGCCCGCAGGGCCCGACGCTGCTGAAGCCAACGGCTCAGTAGTATTCGATGCTATTTTTGATGGTGTAGCGGCGGGTTAACGGCGGCTGCACGCTTTCATCGATAACCTGCAGCTCGCACTTCACCGGGTTGTCGTGACTGTCGTAGTCGCAGGTCTGCCGCACGCTGCCTAGCTCGCGATCGTTAAAGGTGCTCACCGCCGTGTAGTCCAGTTTTCTACGCGGATCGGCCGCCGGCGTTGAGACCACCGTAAAGCGTTCGTCTTTGGCGGTGGTGGTTTTGCCTAGCGGATAGCCTTCGTCATCATAGCGGTAGCTGGCCGTGGTCTCTTTGCCGCGGGCGGTCACCACAAAGCCGTTATCATCCGTTTCCCAGCTCACTCCCGCCGACGGCATTTCGGCAAGCTGACACTTTCCCTGCAGGCGCAGGCGCTTTTCACGCGTTTGCGCATCGAGATAGTAGTTCGCGTCGAGCAGCAGCGTGGCGCCGGTGTTATTTTCGCGATCCTGGAAAGCCAGCAGATCGAAGCAGCCCTCGCTGGATAATCGCCCGCTGACCTGTTTCACCACTTCATCATGCTCATCGAGCAGCGTCTGGCTGAAATCTTTCACCGGGCCACGCAGCGGGTCAAATTCAAACTCGTTGGAGAAACTCGCCATTTCTGGCGTAAAGGCCTGCGGCGCGGATTGATTATCGCAGGCGCTTAGCGCCATGGTCGCTAAAACCAGTAAAAACAGTTTATTCACGGCCGATTCCTTCTGTGAACCTATGCAATCATATTAGCAAATACAATTGTTTACACCAGTTCTGCTATGCTTAAATCTGGATGACGTCAATAAGGAGTTTATGATGAAAATATCCCCCTTGCTATGCGCGGCTCTGCTGCTGGGTTCGGCATCAGCGCTTGCCGCACCGGATTCCTGCGAACGGGTAAAAAACGATATTCAGCAGAAAATTATCAATAACGGCGTGCCGGCGACGGGCTTTAGCCTGAGCATCGTCCCCAGCGACCAGCCTGACCAGCCCGGCGCCCAGGTTGTCGGACACTGCGCCAACGACACCTTTAAAATCACCTATACCCGCAGCGCCGGCACCGACAGCGACAGCGAAGCGCAGTAACCCCGCCCCGGCTTCAAGTGAAGGATATTATCCCTGGGTTGACCAGGGATAATATTCATCTACCTCTATATAAGTATTATGACTCTCCCATCCGCTCGAATGCAGAACCCGGCGGAATGTCATCATAATAACAATCAGGGAGTGAGTAATGTCTTATCCGGAATATGACGGCGGCCTCAGCCGTCGCGCGCTAATTAAATCCTCAGCGATCGGTTCACTGGCGTTAGCGGCCGGCGCAGTGTCGCTGCCGTTTAGCCTGCGCGGCGCGGCGGCGGCCGTTCAGCAGGCCACCCAGGGCGAAGAACGGGTGGTGTGGGGAGCCTGCTCGGTGAACTGCGGCAGCCGCTGCGCGCTGCGTCTGCACGTGCGCGACGACGAAGTGGTATGGGTTGAGACCGATAACACCGGGCAGGATATTTATGGCGATCACCAGGTGCGGGCGTGCCTGCGCGGCCGCTCTATCCGCCGGCGGATCAACCACCCTGACCGCCTGAACTATCCGATGAAACGAGTCGGTAAGCGCGGCGAAGGAAAGTTTGCCCGCATCAGCTGGGACGAAGCGCTGGACACTCTGGCGAGCAGCCTGCAGCGGATCGTTAAAGAGTACGGTAACGAAGCGGTTTACATCAACTACTCCTCCGGGATCGTCGGCGGCAACATGACCCGCTCGTCGCCCTCCGCTTCCCCGGTAACCCGCCTGATGAACTGCTACGGCGGCTCTTTAAACCAGTACGGAACCTACAGCACCGCCCAAATTGCCTGTGCCATGCCCTACACCTACGGCAGCAACGAGGGCAACAGCACCTCCGACATCGAAAACAGCAGGCTGGTGGTGATGTTCGGCAATAACCCGGCGGAAACCCGCATGAGCGGCGGCGGGATAACCTATTATCTCGAACAGGCTCGCGAGCGCTCCAACGCCAGAATGATCGTTATCGATCCGCGCTATACCGACACCGCCGCCGGCCGCGAAGACGAGTGGATCCCCATTCGCCCCGGCACCGACGCGGCGCTGGTGGCCGGCATCGCCTGGGTGCTGATAACGGAAAACCTTGTCGACCAGTCGTTCCTTGATACCTATTGCGTAGGCTACGACGAAAAAACGCTGCCCGCAGGCGCGCCGGCAAACAGCCATTATAAGGCCTGGATCCTTGGCGAAGGAAATGATGGAACCGCTAAAACGCCGCAGTGGGCGTCGCGGATTTGCGGCATTCCTGCCGACCGCATCGTCAAGCTGGCGCGAGAGATCGGCAGCACCAGGCCGGCCTGTATTTGTCAGGGCTGGGGGCCGCAGCGCCAGGCCAACGGCGAGCTGGCCGCCAGGGCCATCGCCATGCTGCCGATTCTGACCGGCAACGTCGGGATTAGCGGCGGCAACAGCGGCGCGCGCGAATCAACCTATACCATCACCATCGAGCGGCTGCCGGTGCTGACTAACCCGGTGAAAACCGCCATCTCCTGCTTTAGCTGGACCGACGCCATCGCGCGCGGGCCGGAAATGACCGCCCTGCGCGACGGCGTACGCGGCAAGGATAAGCTGGACGTGCCGATCAAGTTCCTGTGGAACTAACTAAACGAAGGCCCAGAGAGGGAGCGCATAGCTAAACGCTATGTGACCTTATTCAATCAATGGGCTACTTTATGCATTCATATTCATATTACCAGCATAACAATTCACTTCCCTGTCTGTCCCTATCTGTTGATACCAAAAGTTTAAACCCAGCGTCACATCTCAAGGGTGACACAAGGGTGACACAACTAGGGTATCTGGCCATGTCGCAATTAGCGCGCCCTCAACTGGTCAGGAGGAAGTCTGGGCGATATACTGTGCGCTTCCGTATGGTAGGGCATACCGTCCCACTAATCAGCCTGTCAACGCGAACCACTATCAGGAGCACCGCTGTAATGCGTCAGAATGAACTAGCAGCAGCCGCTAAGGCATTCCTTCTGGATAAGCCCGAAGTATCCGCCAAGGAGCTGAGAGAGCACCTGATGACCATCGCCGAGGGGTTACTCACAGAACCAACGGACGACTACTGGAATGGCGTTGAGGTGGCTGTATTAGAGGACGCTAAGGCGAATCTTCGCCATATAGCAGCAAGGGAGCGGCTCACAGTCGAGCAGCAGGCATACATAGCGGAAGCCTTGAAGGTGCTGACGGCAGGACAGCGCAGGGTTGATTACGGGGACGCTTCTGGCCTCCTTGAGTTCGTGGCCTCTGGCCGACCCTCTGGTCCCAATAGTAATGATTACGATGATAATAACCACACAAACGAGTCAACTTTAAGTGACGCTGTGTCGATTCTGAAAGTTGAGCAAGGCGATGACCCTGTAGATTTCAACAGGCTGACGGATTCAGTGCTAGCCGAGAAGGCGCTATCACTCAAGAAGTCCAGTTATGCGGACCTGCGGGCATCTCTGGGCTCTGTCTTGCGTTACATCCCGGATGGGATGGATATCATGAATCGTGCGGAGTGGCTGGGCGTCCGGGACGCTATGGTAGCTGATGGCCTTGCCTATTCGACAATCAACAAGTTGCTCACCAAGTCAAAGATGGCGATTGACTATGGTCTTATGAATAAGCAGTTACCAAACGGCAGGAACCCCATAGAGCGCCTGAAGCTGACCAAGGATGCGGAGTCCAAGCGCCGGGCATTCACAGATGACGAGGTGGCGGCCTTACTGGAACAGGTGGGCCATGTAGACAGCTCCGACAGTGTTACCCGCAAGTGGGCCGCGATGCTGTCTGTAGTGACTGGAGCGCGGGCAGCGGAGATAGCTCACCTGACCAAACGTGACATTGTAACGATTGACGGGATTACCTGTATTGATATTAACGAGAACGGCCATCATAAATCCGTTAAGAATAAACACTCGGTGCGCCTTGTGCCTCTGACCACGAGTAAGGCGATTGGCTTCGATGTGGAGGAGTTCCTTGAGTGGGTCAGTAGAGTTGACTGTGATACCGACGCCCCGCTATTCGGGATGACGCCTGCCGCATATTCCCACTGGTTTAACAGGAAGGTAGTCAGAGAGGCCCTCGGTGATGTCCAAAACGTTTCACTGCATAGCCTTAGGCATTGGCTTGCTTCACGTCTTAAAGGCCGTGGAGTGGCGCTGGTAGACGCTCAGGGAGTACTAGGTCATAGCAGCCAGTCGATAACGTTTGACCTGTACGGTAAGGGCCACGCAATCGGCAGGCTCAGAGACGCGCTTCAGGTGGCGTTGTCCGGTGAGTTTATCCAGTAAAGTCAAGCACTTTGAATTAGGGCACACTATAGGGAGACGGTGAGAAATTAATTTTATGATGCTAGCTGTGCTAGTGATGATACTCACTGTCCCTGTGTACACTTCACGCTGGCGCAGCTAGCACTGCTGACAATCAGCATTCCTTTAACCGTAACTCATCGCATCCTTTCGGGTGGAGTCTACGGGAATTTCACTCATGGTTTTTACATTGAGTCAAGCACTTGGAATCAGGCCGCACTATAGGGAGACAGTTAAACAATCTTCCACAGCCAACCAGCATAACAACTTTCCGTAGCCATGACACCACGACGTTGAGACGTCCATGACTGCACACTTTAACTAACAGCGACTCCTTCTCAAAGGACCGACTAAGCACTTCAGGGGGTGATGGGCCTGAAGAAAAGCTACAGCTACTATGACGGTTTCTACTTACGTGGAGACCAAGATATAGCTGGATGAGTTTTAACTTAAAGACCCTTAAAGACCCTTAAGATACTTATAGTTTAAATAATAGATTAATTAAAAGATAACTATTAGAACGCTAATTATTACTTAAAGTGAACTTAAAGAGGTGATGATATCAATCATAACAATCACCATACTCTGGGTCACTCACAGTCCTCTGTGTCTCCAGCCGAAGTACACCCGGCCCGATATGTATTACTCGAAGGGCGCGCTGTGTCTCATGGCGACCGCCGAAGGATTGACCCCAATGGACTTCAAGTAAGCCACTAGCCACCAGCTAGCACCATATTATCACCACCACTAGCCTTGCTAGCACCAAGTTCACTCCTGTTTGGAACTGACCGATGCGGGGAGACGCCGTAGGGATACCTATGGCCGACCGATAAGTTCCACACTTTTATCATCATTCCAAATAAGGAGAATCAAATTATGTCTATTTCATACCGTAAACTCGACATCAACCTGAGTGCCGACAAAGAGACCGTGCTGGTCTTCGGCCAAGAGATGTCCACCAAGTATTTCACTGAGATTGTAGTGACCGCAATGCTGAATGGTCTACCGGCCCTGAGCACAGGAGCACACGCCATCCTGACTTCCCTGCACGCAGCGGGTCTTAACGCTAATGACTACGGGGCATATTCCCGAGCGTGGGCTGAGAGCAACGCAGAGGCACGCCGGGAAGCCGAGCGTCAGCGCATTGAGAACGAGAAAGACCGCCAGCGCATCGCCGCTATGTACGCAACCCCTGAAGAAATCGCTAAAGAGGCCGCCGAGCGTAAGGAACGTAAAGCAGACCTTGAGCGCCGATTCAGCCGCAAAGGCGCTGCATTCGGTCTGTAAGTTCAACGGACTAATGGCACTGCGGGTCAGAACTCATGGTGCCAAACCAATATCAATCTCATTCAAATTAAATACAAGGAGGCATCCCATGCCAGAAGTAAAACGTATCGACTCGAACAATTCAAAGATTAAACACACCGACGCACTCCGCACCCACCTGCTGGATAAAGAAGGTAACAAGATTCCGCATAGCGTCTTTGGTACTGACACCACGCGCACCGAGATTATCTCTCAGGCTGACGGTACAGGCGAGACTATGAACGTTGGCTTTACTGACCGCTCAGGCCGCCCGCAGGCATTCGGTAATGACGTGACTGATTACGTTCAGGCCCTTGAGTCTGCGCTTGATGAGACGCTTAATGATGGTGATTTTATCGATGGGTTGAATACCGAAGTATTCCCCTGTGAGCAGCGCCCATTTGCCACTCTGCCGACTCCGATTAACCGCGAGACCCTGACTGATCGCACCGTCCGCTTCCTGTCTAACGGCGTGTATAACCCAGCGAATAACGCCCCGACCACTAAGGTGAAAGGCGGTCAGACCTTGATGGTTAACCCTGTGATTGCCGATAAGGACGCTAAAGAAACTGGTATTCTGTGCTCAGCGATTACCCATGTGTCCGACTTTGCGATGATGGGCGGCTGGACTGGCGCTGGCCTGATGGCTACGGCTACCGATATGGTTGACCAGTATCTGCGCAACATGACCTCTAAAGTTGTCGATGTGCTGCTAGATGCTCCAGACCTTCAGTTAACCAAAGTCGGCGCATTGTCTGGCAAAGCGTCAGCACAAGCCGATGACATTCTGGATGCTGTAGCTGTGAACCTGCCGTTCTACCTTGGCTCCTCACTGATCGATCACACTCTACTGGTCCCAGAGAAGTATGAAGCTATCCTCAATCGTGCAGCCCAGAAAGCGGGTATGACCGAGATTAGCGAACTGGTAGGCACTGCCGTTGCGCCTTACAGTGGTGATGATCGTGGCGTTATCATTCTACCTAAGAAGTACGCTATGTTATCTTTCCGCTCAACCCGCAGTGGCGACCTCGTTAACGTGTTGGTTACTCGTGACGCTAACCGTGCAGGCTATGACGTCGAACTGGTGGGCGCACTAGATGTCATGGCAACGGGCACCGTTAAGGTTAAGGCCGGAGCGTTCGACACTGAGGCGGCTGCAAGTTATCCGCTGGTCCACGTCCTGAAATTTGAGGACTAACCCTGTGAACCCTTGGAGGAAACTCTGAGGGTTTATTAAATGTTATGATATAACATACAAACTAAAATCAAGGAGGGCGCTATGTCAAACCTGATGATGCTCTATCTGGTCCTCCTTCTGGTGTATTACGTAGTGGAGGAGTTTTAAGAAATCACCACAAAAATCTGAGGGGATATGTAATAGTTCCCTTGTGAGTAATTCCCCCGTTACCGCTCCTTGCAGTCACAGCTATCTCGATAGCACAGCGAGACTACTCTCAGGGCGCCCACGCGTAAAGCTCTTTGGGGATAATTGTGGTGATACTGATGATGATGATACTGACCCAAGCGGTGACCCAAGCGGTGACACAAACAGATTGACCACCAGCCGCTGTGCGTGCTTAACTATCGGTGCCTCACTAGGTCTACTGCCCGTGAGTTCCTGTGGAACTACGCCGGGAATACCATTATCAATCAGCATTCTGACATCAACCGGACCCACGAAATCCTGCAGGACGACAGCAGGTGCGAAACCATCGTGGTGATCGATAACTTTATGACCTCATCGGCTAAATATGCCGACATCCTGCTTCCGGACCTGATGACCGTCGAGCAGGAGGATATTATCCCCAACGACTCCGCCGGCAATATGGGCTACCTGATCTTTATTCAGCCCGCCACCTCGCCGAAGTTTGAGCGCAAACCGATCTACTGGATCCTCAGCGAAGTGGCAAAGCGCCTCGGCGCTGAGGTCCTGCAAAAGTTTACCGAAGGGCGCACTCAGGAGCAGTGGCTGCAGCATCTTTACGCCCTGATGCTGGCGAAAGACCCCGCGCTGCCCGGCTACGACGAACTCAAAGCAATGGGGATCTATAAGCGTAAGGATCCCGCGGGCCATTTTGTCGCCTATCGCGACTTCCGCCGCGACCCGCTCGCCAATCCGCTCAAAACGCCCTCCGGTAAAATTGAAATCTACTCCAGCCGGCTGGCCGATATCGCCGCCAGCTGGCAGCTGGCGCCGGATGACACCATCAGCCCACTGCCGGTGTACGCCTCCACCTTCGAAGGCTGGGACGACCCGCTGCGCAGCCAGTTTCCGCTGCAGCTTTTTGGCTTCCACTATAAAGCGCGTACCCACTCGAGCTACGGTAACGTCGATATTCTGCAGGCCGCCTGCCGCCAGGAGGTGTGGATTAACCCGCTGGACGCCGAGCGGCGCGGGATTAAAAACGGCGATATGGTGCGCGTCTTTAACCAGCGCGGCGAGCTGCGCATTCCGGCAAAAGTGACGCCGCGCATTATGCCCGGCGTCTCGGCGATGGGCCAGGGTGCGTGGCATGACGCCAATATGGACGGGGATCGTGTCGACCGCGGCGCCTGCATTAATACGCTGACCACCCACCGTCCGTCGCCGCTGGCGAAAGGCAATCCTCAGCACACCAACCTGGTTGAAATTGCCAAAGCCTAAGGAGAACGAGCATGGGAAACGGATGGCATGAATGGCCGCTGGTGCTGTTTACGGTGCTGGGCCAGTGCGCGGCGGGAGCGCTCATCGTTAGCGGCCTGGGCTGGCTGTCGCTGAAAAATAACTCCGAGGCCCGGCAGCGTCTGGTGCGCAGCATGATCGCTATCTGGCTGATGCTGGGGGTCGGCTTTCTCGCCTCCACGCTGCACCTCGGTTCACCGCTGCGGGCGTTCAATTCGCTCAATCGCCTCGGCGAGTCGGCGCTGAGTAACGAAATCGCCAGCGGCATCATCTTCTTTGCCGTCGGCGGCCTGTGGTGGCTGCTGGCAGTCACCAGCAAAATGCCCGCCGCGCTGAGCGCGCCGTGGCTGGCCGCGAGCATGCTGCTGAGGGGCGTTTTTGTCTTTGCGATGACCCGGGTTTACCAGATTGATACCGTCCCGACATGGTATAATGGCTATACCACCGGCGCCTTTTTTCTGACCATGCTGCTGAGCGGGCCGCTGTTTGCCGCACTGCTGCTGCGCGCCGCCAACGTGTCGTTTAACGGCAGCGTCTTCGCCTCGCTGAGCGTTCTGGCGCTGCTGGCCAGCATTGCCATCGTCGTGCTGCAGGGTTTTGGCCTCGGCGATATTCACAGCTCGGTGCAGCGCGCCGGCGCGTTGGTTCCGGGATACGGGTTCTGGCAAACCTGGCGCATCGCGCTGCTGGCCCTTGGTCTCGGCTGCTGGCTGTGCCCGCTTATTCGCGGCATCCGCCCGCGTACCGGCGGGTTATGCCTCGGGCTGCTGCTGGTACTGGCCGGAGAACTGATTGGCCGCGGCCTGTTTTATGGCCTGCATATGACCGTCGGCACGGCAGTTGCCGGTTAATTTTTCGCGCGCGGACAGCCGCGCCGCAGTAAGGAATATAAGCATGATGCAACCCCCATTCCGCGACGCCGTCGCGCTGAGCGCCCGCACCCTCGGCGCGCTATTTTCGTTTGCCCCACAAAGCGAGCAGGCCGCCCCGCTGGTCAGCGCCCTTCGCGATGGAAGCTGGCAGGCCCAGTGGCCCTTTGCGGTGCCCGCCGAGGTGGTTGCCCGCTTCGCCGAGCACAACGACGAGCCGCTGGCCGAGGCGTGGCAGCGCCTGTTTATCGGCCCCTGGGCCCTGCCGGCGCCGCCGTGGGGCTCCGTCTGGCTGGATAAAGAGAACGTCCTGTTCGGCGATTCGACGCTGGAACTCAGGGAGTGGATGCGGCAGAACGGCATCGCCCGCGCCGCGCAGAACAACGAGCCGGAAGATAGCTTTGGCACCCTGCTGCTGCTGGCCGCCTGGCTATGCGAGTCCGGGCAGGATGAGGCCTTTTCGCAGCTGCTGGCCCGGCATCTGCTCCCCTGGTCGGGCCGCTTCCTGGCGGTTTTCGTTAGCGAAGCCGGGCATCCGTTCTACCAGGCCCTGGGTCAGCTAAGCCAGGCCACGCTGGCGGAGTGGCAACACGCGCTGACTCTTGCCGTCGCCGAAAAGCCGCTCTATCGCTAGCCTCACCGCCATATCGAGGGACTCGGGATGGCCAGCCGATGAGTGACAACGTCACATAAAATGTCTTCCGTTCCTCCTTTTGCGCCGCTGCGCGGCGGCAAAGGAGGCACTTATCGCTTTTGCTTATAACGTTATTCCCCTGCACAATAAGGCACCCATTCCCGCAACGCGTAATGTCCGATGCATCGTTTGCCTGCTTATCCTGATATTCAGGTCATGTTTCGCCGCCTGCTGGTCGCCACGCTGATCGGTATTCTGGCGGCGCTCGCCGTAGCGCTCTTTCATGCCGCAATGGGGCTGCTGGAGGCGCTGCTCCTCAGCAACCGGAGCGGAAGCCTGGTCAACGCCGCCGAATCGCTGCCGTGGTGGCGACGGCTGCTGACGCCGGCGGCCGGCGGATTTGCCGCCGGCACCCTGCTCTGGCTCTGGCAGCGCCGCACCCGCCAGCGTCCGCATGCGCCGACCGATTATATGGAGGCGCTGGAAACCGGCGACGGCCGCTTCGATACGCCGGCCAGCCTGATAAAATCCTGCGCCTCTCTGCTGGTGGTGACCACCGGCAGCGCCATTGGCCGCGAGGGGGCGATGATCCTGCTGGCGGCGCTGGCGGCCTCGCAGTTCGCCCGGCGCTTTACGCCAAAGGAGGAGTGGAAATTATGGGTTGCCTGCGGCGCCGCCGCCGGGATGGCCAGCGCCTATCACGCTCCCCTCGCCGGAAGCCTGTTCATTGCCGAGATTCTGTTCGGTACGCTGATGCTGGCCTCGCTCGGCCCGGTGGTTATTTCAGCGGTTGTTGCGCTGCTGGTCAGCCATCTGCTCAACGGCAGCCAGCAGCCCCTCTACCAGGTGACGCTCAGCCTTACCCTCACCGCCGTTCACTACGGGCTGATGCTGGCGACCGGACTGCTGGCCGGGCTCTGCGGGCCGCTCTTCGTCTGGCTGATGGGCTGGAGCCACCGCGGCTTTCTGCGCCTGCGCCTCTCGCCGCCCTGGCAGCTGGCGCTCGGCGGCGTCATCGTCGGCCTGCTGTCGCTGCTGACGCCAGCGGTGTGGGGCAATGGTTACAGCACGGTGCAGAGCTATCTCCAGTCGCCGCCGCTGCTGGGGGCAATCGCCGTGGTATTCGCCTGTAAACTGCTTGCGGTACTGGCCAGCAGCGGCTCAGGCGCGCCCGGCGGCGTGTTTACGCCGACGCTGTTTGTCGGGCTGGCAATGGGCATGCTGTTCGCCAGCTTCACCGGCCTGTGGCTGCACGGTTCGGAGGTGGCGATTATGCTGGGTCTGGCCGGAATGGCGACGTTGCTGGCGGCAACAACGCACGCGCCAATTATGTCGACCCTGATGATTTGTGAAATGACCGGGCAATATGCGCTACTGCCCGGCTTACTGATTGCCAGCGTGCTGGCATCGGTGCTATCCCGAACGCTACGCCAGGACTCGATCTACCGCCATCACCTCACCTAGCCGCGCCAGGTCAATATACTGGCTCAGCTCGCGCTGTTCGGCGCGCGGCAGATAGGGCAGTTCGCCGATCAGCGGACCCGGCAGCTTTTTGCTTAGGACGTCGATGATTTCAGCGTAGTGCGCCAGCCCCGGGTTAATGCGGTTGGCGACCCAGCCGATAAGCGGCAGGCCGTCATTGGCGATGGCCTGCGCGGTCAGCAGGGCGTGGTTGATACAGCCCTCCTGAATGCCCACCACCATCAGCACCGGCAGCTGCTCCTGCACCACCCATTCGGAAAGCGGACGCAGATCGTTCATCAGGCTACGCCAGCCGCCGGTTCCCTCAACCACCACGTGGTCGACCTGGCCGCTCAGGCGCTGCAGTCCGTCCGTCAGCAGCCCGTAGTTGATGGGGCCGCTGTGCGCCACGCTGCTTTCATCTTCGCTTAACGCTATGGGATTGACAGCATCATAGGGTAACGCCAGCGTCGACACGCTTTGTAAAATCAGCGCGTCTTTGTTACGCAACCCGTCCGGCGTCTCTTTGCTGCCCTTCGCCACAGGCTTGTATCCGGCGACGCTTTTGCCCTCAGCGGCCAGTGCCTGCAGCAGCGCACGCGAAACCACCGTCTTCCCGACGGCGGTGTCAGTACCTGTTATAAAGAAACGCTTAAACATCACTAACCCCACAGTTATGTTGATGAAATATATACCCGTCATGCTTCAGGCGGCATAGCGGTTAGCGCTCCTCGCTCACCCTGAACGCTTAGCGAAGTAAGGCGTCGGGATTCCCTGCGTAGCGGCCTTCCGGCTGCGCGAATCGTGCGGATATATACAGAAAATGGATAGAAAACTGTGGGAAAAGTCTACGCGAAGCCGGCGAATGCCAGCTTGAGATAGCGCAATTTTTAGTGTGACTATGAAAAAATGTTAACCCTGTAACAGTCGTATCAGCAGCGATCCGTTATAGAGGGCATCTTTGACCAGCGCGGCACCGGCCATGGTTCCGCGGTTGGAGAACTGGGTGCTTTCGACGGTAATGTGTCGGCTATAGGCCGGCAGCGACTGTTGACGAATGCAGTCAGAAATAGCCGGAAACAGGATATCCGCCGCGAGGCTAAACGGAGAGCCGATAAGAATTTTTTGCGGATTGAAGAGGTTAACCATGATTGCCAGAATTCGCCCAACGTGCTGGCCGACGCCGCTGATAATATCGCGAGCCAGCAAATCACCCTGCAGCGCCGCCTGACAGAGCCACTCCACGCTCAGCGGCTGCTGGTGCAGCATTGAGCTCATTGATTTGGTCATCCTTACCTGCGCGAGTTCCAGCACGCTCTCAACGCTGGCAATGGTTTCCAGACAGCCGTGGTTGCCGCAGTAGCAGCGCTTGCCGTAAGGGTCGACCTGAGTATGGCCGATCTCCACCAGGCTGCTGCTCCCGGCGTGCAGCAGGCGGCCGTCGGTAATCACCCCGGCGCCGACGTTATGGTCAATCACCACCTGAATCACGTCCCTCGCCCCCCTGGAGGCGCCAAACAGCGACTCCGCCATGGTCCAGGCGCTGATATCGTGCTGAATATAAACCGAAACTCCGGTATGGTTGGCCAGCACTTCGCCGAGCGGCAGATCCTTCACGTCGTCATAGAACGGCATCCGATGGATGATGCCATTTTCGGTATCGATAATTCCCGGCATGGTCACGGCGATTGCCGTCAGGCGTTCCAGCTTCTTTTGATGGCGAATAAAAAAGCGGTCGATATGCTCAACGACCCGGCTCAGGAAAGGCTGTTCATGCTGCAGCGCCAGCTCGAGCTGCTCTTCGACCACCAGCTTGCTGCTTAAGTCGCGCAGCGCGAGGTGAATCTCTCCCCGGCTGATGCGCACGGAAAGATAGTGCCAGGCCTCGGTTTCCACCATCAGGCCCACCGCCGGACGCCCGCGGCTGCCCGGATCCTGGATTTCCGTCTCCTGCACCAGATGCGCTTCCAGCATCTCGCGGACAATTTTGGTGATGCTGGCCGGCGCCAGCTGGGCAAAACGGGAGAGGTCGATGCGCGATACCGGGCCAAGCTGATCGATCAGGCGATACACTGCTCCTGCATTGGTCTGCTTTATTTGATCGATATGGCCAGGCTGACTATCCGCTACCACCGTTGACTCCCTTTATTTTCGCGCTTCGAAATAAACTTTCAGCTATGGTGAAGCACTTCGACGGTGCACGTCAAATTTTTGCTTAGCCTTGTGATTTACCGCACAATTTTGAGCTAATTTTGTCCTAATTGTGCATCAAAGCGGCGTGAAGAAGCTGCTCCCGGAAGCGCTGCGCCGCCTGCCCCTGCTCGCGGTGCTTCGACCAGACCAGCCACATTTCGGAAACGGCGTCCTGCTCGACGATCGGCAGCCAGCGCATCTCATTGAGCTGAACCCGCTTAAACGAGGCTGGCAGAATGGACACGCCAAGCCCGGACGACACCAGACCGATAATCGTCATCGCCTCGCCGACCTCCTGAGCAATCGTCGGCGTGAGGCCGTAGCGGCGCATCAGGCCGAGAATATCGTCGTACAGCCCGGTACCCACGTGCGGGTCAAAAAAGACGAACGGCTGACGCGCCAGCTCCGCCAGGCTGACCGCATCCTGGCGCGCCAGGGGATGATCGCTGGGCACCATTGCCAGCAGCGGTTCGCGCAGAATGCACTGCCACACCAGCGTTTCCGGCAGCCGGGTGTTGCGCATCAGCCCGAGGTCTAACGCCCCTTCGTTAAGCGGCACAATTTGTTCCCGAGTATTGGTTTCCCGGGTCTGGATATGCACGTCCGGATAGCGGCGGCGAAAGGTCGACAGGGTATCGGAGACGGCCTTAATAAACGGCGCCGAAGAGGTAAAGCCGATATGCAGTTCGCCGGTTTCGCCATGGTGCAGGCGCCCCGCCCGGGCGGCGGCATCCTCAACCTGGGTGAGAATTTGGCGGCTATCGGCAAGAAACTGCTTTCCCGCCGCCGTCAGGCTGACGCTGCGGTTGGTGCGGGCAAACAGCCGGGCGCCGATCTGCTGCTCGAGGATCTGAATCTGCTGGCTCAGCGGCGGCTGGGAGATATTCAGCCGCGCCGCCGCGTGGCCAAAATGGAGCTCTTCGGCGACGGCAATAAAGTAGCGCAGGTGGCGCAGCTCGATATTCATATTTAAAACGTCTTATTTGAGATTATTAATATATTAGACAGAATATTTACATTTTCATACTCTAAAAATGTGATCTGTGAGGTCACCTAACCCCGAGTTTCTCAGCAAGGATTTTCCGTGAGTCGTACAACTACCGTTGACATCGCGCCGGCAAGCGAAGTCATCGACAATAATGTGGTATCCCAGCCAAATCAGTTTATCAAACGCGGTACCCCTCAGTTTATGCGCGTCACCCTGGCGCTGTTCTCTGCCGGTCTCGCCACCTTTGCCCTGCTCTACTGCGTACAGCCGATTCTACCGGTCCTGTCGAGCGAGTTCGGCATCTCACCGGCCAGCAGCAGTATTTCGCTGTCGATTTCCACCGCCATGCTCGCCGTCGGGCTGCTGTTTACCGGTCCCATCTCGGATGCCATCGGGCGTAAAAAGGTGATGGTCACCGCGCTGGTGCTGGCCTCCTGCTGCGCCCTGCTGTCAACGGTCATGACCACCTGGCACGGGATCCTTATCATGCGCGCGCTGATCGGCCTGTCGCTCAGCGGCGTGGCCGCCGTCGGCATGACCTACCTGAGCGAGGAGATCCACCCCAGCGTGGTGGCCTTCTCGATGGGGCTGTACATCAGCGGCAACTCGATCGGCGGCATGAGCGGACGCCTGCTCACCGGGGTGTTTACCGACTTCTTCGGCTGGCGCGTGGCGCTGGCGGCGATCGGCTGCTTTGCCCTCGCCTCGGCCATTATGTTCTGGCGAATTTTGCCCGAGTCGCGCCATTTCCGCCCGACCTCGCTGCGGCCAAAATCCCTGCTGATTAACTTCCGCCTGCACTGGCGCGATCGCGGCCTGCCGCTGCTCTTTCTCGAAGGGTTCCTGCTGATGGGGGCTTTCGTGACGCTGTTTAACTACATCGGCTATCGTCTGATGATGTCCCCGTGGTCGCTGAACCAGGCGGTGGTCGGCCTGCTCTCTGTCGCCTATCTGACCGGAACCTGGAGCTCGCCGAAGGCCGGGGCCATGACCGCCCGCTACGGACGCGGCCCGGTGATGCTGGTCTCTATCGCGGTGATGCTTGGCGGCCTGCTGCTGACGCTTTTCCCCTCGCTGTGGCTGATATTCAGCGGCATGCTGCTCTTTTCTGCCGGTTTTTTTGCCGCGCACTCGGTCGCCAGCAGCTGGATTGGCCCGCGCGCCCGCCGCGCCCGCGGCCAGGCATCGTCGCTGTATCTGTTTAGCTACTATCTGGGTTCCAGCATTGCCGGGACCTTAGGCGGGGTGTTCTGGCATAACTACGGCTGGAATGGCGTTGGCGGCTTTATTGCCCTGATGCTAACGGCAGCACTCGTTACCGGCGCCTGTTTGCACAGGCGTCTGAAATAGCGAGTAATCACGTGGCCTTCACGGCCACGCTGCTCACCACATACCCAGTATCGATGAGGCCCCCAGCAGCTCTCTGACGGCGTCGATTGAAAGGAGTGCGATAAACAGCAAGGTGAACGGATTCATATTAACCCCGCATCAGCGGCCCTGGCTCCCTATGAGTTTAGCCGCTGGCTGAGAAAGAATCTGCTATCCTGGCCACATCATGATGACATTATGATGACCGCCGCCGTCGCGGGCTTGCTACAGCATTCCCGCCCACGCGGAAATCAGCAGCAGCAGCGCCATCGCGCGCTGGAAGCGAACCAGCGCCGCGGGGGTGCGAAAGACCCGGTTGACGATCTGTCCCAGCCACGCCCAGGCTGCCAGAGGCACAGCAGCGAAATCACTAAGAACCACGCCGCCATCCGCGCAATGCTCCACATCGCCCCTTCGCCGGCGGGCGCAAACAGGCCAACCACCGCGAGCGCCATCATCCACGTCTTCGGATTAACTATCTGCAGCAGCGCGGCAGCGCGAGCGGTAAAGCGTGCAGCCGTGGACGTTTGCAAATTCGGCGCCGGAGCGTTGAACAGCTGCCAGCTAAGCCAGCTGAGCCACAGCGCGCCGGTCCAGCTCATCAGCTGGCGGACCAGCGGATGATGATGCAAAAGCTCCCCGGCGCCGGAGATCAGGACGATGACGCTGGCCGAGACGCAGGCTCCCACCACCGCAGAGAGCGTCGCACGTACGCCATAGCGCTGGCTGTTGGTGAGGATCAGGATATTCGTCGGCCCGGGGGTAATGGAGGCGACGAAGGCAAAAAGCAGATAGGGCAGCAGATCCACAGGTGACTCCTTGTTGTCAGGAGCCACCACTGTGCGGCTATTTTCAGGAAACGTCTGGAAGGTTTGTGCACAGGCGCCGGTAGTGGGCCGGGGTGAGTCGATACGAACGCAGGACCCAGCGGCCAAGATGGCTTTGATCGGCAAACCCCGTCGCGGCGGCGACGTCCACCGGCAGCTCGCCGCAGGCCAGCAGCTGTCGCGCTTTCGCCAGCCGCAGCTGGATAAGCCACGCGTGCGGCGCGAGGTGAAACTCGCGCTTAAAACAGCGCGTCAGCGTGAAGCGATCGGTCCCGGTGACCGCCGCCAGGTCGGCAAGACCGATATTGTCGCCCATATGCGCATACAGATAATCCCTCGCCCGGTGCGCCACCGCCGCGCTCCGAATATGCGACGGCAGCTTCTTCCGCCAGCTGCAGTGCGCGGTGAGCTGGGCCAGCAGGTCATCCATACGGCTCTGCTGCACGATGCGCATCTCATTGCCGTGCAGCGTTGAAAACGTCTCGCCGATAGCCCGAACCAGCCGCGGCTCGCGGGTCAGGGTGCGGGTAAAATGGAGCGAGTAGCTGTCGGGAACCGACTCGTAGAGGCCCTGCAGGGTGTGCGCCAGCCAGCGTTCGTCGAGATAGAAGGTCAGATAGGTGAAGCCCCCCGCCACCGGCGCGTCGCCGTCGTGGATCTCGCCGGGCTCAAGCAGGAAGGCGTCGCCGGGATGGCTACGATGGCGCTCCCGGCGACAGGAGAACTGCTGGGTCCCGGACAGGGTTATCCCCACCAGATAGCTGTCGTGCCAGTGCGGATCGTAGGCATGCCCCTCGAAGTGCGCCTTGATGGTTTCAATTCCCGAATCTGCATGCTGTCGCAGCTCAAGCCAGTCGTTTGTCATAATCTCTCCCCCACGCCATCAGCATTGTCTATCCTTTTACGTCTGTCTGGAAGATTTGTGCAGTTCAGCGCATCGCCAATCCCGGCAGGCAATTCACTCGCGTCGCTCGACCCGCCCGGAGGATCAGGATAGTGTAGGGGTCAACAGGCTATGCCTCTCGTTCACTTGCAACAGGTCAGAATTTACTATGGCAGAAAACAAAAACTATCAGCAGCTTACCCATACTTTTCAGCGTCTGTCGCGCTTTTCACATCTGGGCGCCATCGCCGGGTGGGATATGTTCGCCATGATGCCGCCGGGCGGCAGCGCGGCGCGCGGCGCTGCGCTGGCGGAGCTGGGCGTGCTGCAGCACCAAATCCTGACCGATAAGAGCGTGGCTCAGGCGCTGCAGAACGCCCTGCAGGAAGATCTTAACGACGTTGAGCAGGCCAACCTGCGCGAAATGACCCGCCAGCACGCCCAGGCGGCCCTGCTGCCGGAGAGCCTCGTTGAGGCTAAATCGCTGGCCGGCAGCCGCTGCGAACACGCCTGGCGCAGCCAGCGTCCGGCCAATGACTGGGAAGGCTTCGCCGATAACCTGCGCGAAGTCGTCAGGCTGAGCCGCCAGGAGGCGGCCCTGCGTGCCGAAGCTAAGGGCTGTTCGCCGTACGATGCCCTGCTGGATATTTTTGAACCCGATATGACCAGCGCCCGGCTGGACGTGCTGTTTGCCGACCTCAAATCCTGGCTGCCGTCGCTGCTGGCGAACGTGGTTGAGAAACAGGCCCAGCATCCGCTCATCGCGCCGCAGGGCCCGTTCCCTATCGCCGAACAGCGCGAGCTGGGGCTGGAAGCGATGCGCGTGCTGGGCTTTGACTTCAACGCCGGGCGTCTGGACATCAGCGCCCATCCGTTCTGCGGCGGCGTGCCGCAGGACGTGCGTATCACCACCCGCTACAACGAAGACGATCTGCTGAGCGCGCTGTTTGGCGTTATCCACGAAACGGGCCACGCCCGCTATGAGCAGAATTTGCCGCGCACCTGGATCGATCAGCCGGTCGCCCTCGCCCGCTCGACGGCGATCCATGAATCACAAAGCCTGTTTTTCGAAATGCAGCTGGGCCGCAGCGACGCGTTTTTAAACCGCCTGCTGCCTGCCGTGCGCCAGCGCTTCGGCGAGCAGCCGGCGTTCAGCAGCGAGAACTTCGTTGCCTGGAATCAGCGCGTTAAGCCCGGGTTTATTCGCGTGGACGCCGATGAGGTCAGCTATCCGGCGCACGTTATTCTGCGCTATGAGATTGAGCGGGCGCTGATCGATGGCGACATTGAGGTTGACGATATCCCGGCGCTGTGGGATGAAAAAATGCAGAGCTGGCTGGGACTCTCCACCACCGGTAACTATCGCAACGGCTGTATGCAGGATATTCACTGGACCGACGGCGGCTTTGGCTACTTCCCTTCCTATACCCTGGGGGCGATGTACGCGGCGCAGCTGATGGCGGCCGCCAGACGCGCCTTGCCGCAGCTCGAGAGCCAGATTGCCAGCGGCGACTTCTCCAGCCTGTTCGACTGGCTGCAGCAGAACATCTGGCAGCACGGCAGCCGCTTCACCACTTCCCAGCTGATTCACAACGCCACCGGGGAAGATTTGAACAGCGACTACTTCCGCCAGCATCTGACCTCCCGCTATCTGTAAAACTTCGCGCCGGGCAACGTCCCGGCGCATTATTTCTGCATGATGAACCGCGTCGTACATTCGGTTACACGCCGATACCAAACACTCACGGAAAGCTCGAAAAGAGAAGCATATAGTTCTTTCACCGGCCCCGCAGTGGGGTTGAATGAAAAAAACCTTTTCGAGGATATCAGAATGAAAAAAGTATTAGCTCTGGTCGTTGCCGCTGCTATGGGTCTGTCTTCTGCTGCTTTCGCTGCTGATGCGGTAAGCACCACTCAGGCTCCGGCTGCTGCAACTCACAGCACCACTGCCAAGACCACTCATCACAAAAAACACCATAAAGCCGCCGCTAAACCGGCCGCAGAGCAGAAAGCTCAGGCTGCGAAAAAACACAAAAAAGCAGAAGCTAAACCGGCTGCCGCTCAGAAAGCCCAGGCCGCTAAAAAGCACCACAAAGCCGCTGCTAAACCTGCCGTAGCCCAGAAAGCTCAGGCTGCTAAAAAACACCACAAAGCCGCTGCTAAACCTGCCGTAGCTCAGAAAGCTCAGGCTGCTAAAAAACACCACAAAGCTAAACACCACGCTGCGGCTAAACCTGCTGCACAGCCGGCTGCATAATTCATCCGGTTAGTCTGGTATCGTAATAAATCGGCGCTGCTTCAGCGCCGTTTTTTTCTGGAGGATACTATGCTGCGGCGCTACCGTTTCGAGCTCATTCTGATCCTGCTGATTATCTGTGCGCTGGTTGCGACCCGCTTTTTTCTCTACTAGCGCGGCAGCGCTTAATCATCCCCTTCGATCGGATAACCCGCCTGACGTATCGCATTTCGACAATCGCTGACCCCTGCCGCATAGCCCGCTTCAATCTCACAGACCGGACTCGCACAGCACACCGGCAGCCTCACCGGCGTTGCCAGCTGCCGCTCCAGCTGCGTAATTCTCTCCCGGGCAGCCAGAAGCTCGGCGGCGAAAAGCGCGGGCGCAATATCGTCTCTTTCACCGTTTGCCGCCGCGCGCAGCGCGTCATTCTCGATCATCGTTCACTCTCCTCACCGGTAGCCCCCTTCAACCATAGCCTCTTTACGCGGACCTAGGCCCGACTACCGATTAATTGCCAGAGATTGTAGCCAAGGCCGTAGAGGGCGAGGACCAGCAGGAAAGCGGCCGAAATCTTCGTTAACAGCCGGGTGTGCGCCGGCGTCAGCCAGCGATGAATGGCGAGAATATAAAATGAGAGTACGCTGAGGTCGATAACCACCCACAGCGCGGTCAGGATCCCAAGGCTCGTGCCGCTATCGGCGGTGATATGGATAAACTGCGGAAAAAACGCGACAAAAAACAGAATATCTTTGGGATTACCCAGGGCGGTGATAAATCCCGCCGTCAGCCCGCCGCGCCGGGCCGCCGGGCGAGCCGCTGAGGTTTCGCGCAGCATTCCTACCGCCAGAAAGGCAACGTACAGCGATCCGCCGAACGCCACCAGCGTCAGCGCCTGCGGGTCGAGGCGCAGCGCGCCGGTCAGCGTTGCCGCGGCGACGGCAATCAGCAGCAGCGAGGCCAGATTGCCGCCGATCATCGTCCGTACCGCCCGGGCATAACCCTCCCGCGCCGCGGTCCCGGTCACCAGCAGTACCACCGGCCCCGGGGTTGCAATCAGGGCCACGACCGTCAGACAATATCCCGCCACCAGCATGTAGTTCATGATAATAACTCACTCAATGATTTAGAGTTCTGCATTCTGTTCTTTGATTAACAGGTTGAAAAACGAGAAATGGTGAGTTTGAATGTGAGTATGACTCACAATAGAGATCCATGACGATGTCGACGCCTCCCCTCTACGCCCTGCGCGCGTTTGAAACCGCCGCGCGTCTGGGCTCGTTTAGCCGGGCCGCCGCCGCGCTGCACGTCACCCCCGGCGCCGTCAGCCGGCATATCGCTGCCCTGGAGGCGTGGTTCGAGTGCCGGCTGTTTATTCGTCAGGGGCCAAAGGTGATCATCACCGATGCCGGGCGGCAGCTGGCAAACGCGCTGGAGGAGAGCTTTTCGGCCATCGACAGGGCCTGCCATTCGCTGCGCCGACAGGCGGGAAAGCTACGGCTGAAGGCTCCCTCGACGCTAACCATGCGCTGGCTGCTGGACGTACTGCAGCGCTTTCGCCAGCAGCATCAGCGCCCTGAAATCGAGCTCAGCAGCGTATGGATGGATAAGGACAGCGTTGATTTCGCGCGGGAGCCGTACGACTGCGCGATCCTCCTCGGTGACGGGAACTTTGGCGCGGATAAGCGCCAGACGCTGCTGTTCGCCGAGTGGCTGATCCCGGTCTGCGCGCCGGCAATGACCCCGGCGGCGCGGGAAGATTTAGCCTCCTGCCCGCTGATTCACCCGACCACCGACCGCCGGGACTGGCGGCGCTGGCTGCAGCATAGCGGGCAGCATCCGGCGGTCGATCTCTCCCAGGGGCTGGTTTTCGATAGCCTGGAACAGGGCAATATGGCGGCCATGAGCGGTCACGGCGTTTCGGTGGGCGATCTGCTGCTTAGCCAGCAGGCGCTGCGGGCGGGACTGCTGACGCTGCCGTTTTCGCAGGCCGTCGCTACCGGTGAGGGATACTATCTGGTGTGGTCTGCAAATATGCTCAGCCCGCAGCCGATTGCTCTGCTGCAGGCGTTTTTGCTCGCGCACGTTCCGGGGCCTTTTCCCGACGGGATCCTTCGTCGGGGAAAGGCCCCGCGATGACGTGCAGCGATGTGGTGATGGCTTACAAAACGCTGACCGCCTGCGCCACCAGATACCCCGCAGCGCCCCAGATAAAGACGGACACGACGGAGACATAAACCAACGCACGAATACCTTTTTTCGACATACGTCCTCCCGAGACTGGAGCCAGAAATCACCGATATCATCGCGGGGACAACATCTCTGCTTGCTCAACGGCTGCTATCAATAACAGCCTTTTGAGTGAGAAAATGTTTCGTTTTGCAAGTAAGCACAAATGGTGTAAAAAAGGACGGTTTTTTGTGAAGTTGTCTGTTTTATATAGCATTACTCTAATGATTTTTATTAACAAACGCCGGAAAAACGCATCATGTCCGGTCGCAGATGGCGCCCTCTTTTTGGTACTTTCTGTAACCCGATATCTGTTGCTTCCAGGGCCGGTTTCTGCGGAAATGACAGCAGCAAAAAATGCGCGCTAACTGGTTGAGTTATCGACCTTCTTTGCGTTCAAAGCGGCAACTTTACCGGGGGCTGACGGCGTGCTGATTTAATTAAAATTACTGTTAACTTTCATAAACTTAAATCTCCTGCTACTTTCAATATAGCCAAAATCATCCCCGGCGCACTCGGGTGGCCAGCAGGGTGGTGAGTATAATTATCTCCTCAGAGAGTGATATGCGTAGAGACGTACTGTTATTACTGTGTTCATTTTGCCTGTTTCCTCTGTTTGCACAGGCTGACGATGACGGCATGAGCGCGAAAGATATCAAGACCCTGTTTTTTGGTCATGATGACCGCAAGCCGGTAAGCAACCCCGCCGACGCCCCGTGGGACGCCATCGGCCAGCTGGAAACAGCCAGCGGCAATCTGTGCACCGCCACTCTGATCTCCCCCAACCTGGCGCTGACCGCCGGGCACTGCCTGCTGACGCCGCCGAAGGGTAAGCCGGATAAAGTCGTCGCCCTGCGCTTTATCTCGCGCAAAAACGGCTGGGTTTACGAAATTCACGGCGTCGAGGGTCGCGTGGACCCGTCATTAGGCAGGCGCCTGAAGGCCGACGGCGACGGCTGGATAGTCCCCTCCGCCGCCGCGCCTTCGGACTTTGGCTTAGTCGTGCTGCGCTATGCGCCTTCCGGAATCGACCCGATCCCGCTGTTTCCCGGCAGTAAGGCCGACCTGACCGCCGCGCTAAAGGTCGCCGAGCGCAAGGTGACTCAGTCCGGCTACCCGGAAGATCACCTCGATAATCTGTACAACCATCAGGACTGCATCGTGACCGGCTGGGCCCAGACCTCGGTTCTGTCGCACCAGTGCGATACCCTACCCGGCGATAGCGGTTCCCCGCTGCTGTTAAAAACCGAAACCGGCTGGCAGGTGATTGCCGTCCAGAGCTCGGCGCCGGGGCCGAAGGATCGCTGGCGCGCGGACAATCGGGCCATTTCGGTGACCGGTTTTCGCGACAAGCTGGAGACGCTGGCCGGCGAGTAACCGCTACCCCTGCTGCTGGCGCAGCTGAAGCAAAGAGGCAATCGGCATGGGCTCGCTAAAATAGTAGCCCTGCAGCTTATCGCATCCCGCACGACGCAGCAGCGCCAGCTGCTGCTGATTTTCCACTCCCTCCGCCACCACCGTCATGCCCAGCGCGCCGGCGATGCGCACGGTACCGCGCACCAGCTCCGCCGCCTGCGGATCGGTGTCGACCAGCCCGGCCAGCGATTTATCAATCTTCAGCGTGTCAAAACTGAAGCTGCGCAGATAGCCAATACTGGAGTAGCCGATGCCGAAATCATCCAACGCAACGGCCGCCCCCAGCGCCTTCATGTTTTCAATGGCCGCGCGGGCGCGTTCGGGGTTCTCCATCACGTAGCTCTCGGTGACTTCAACCTGCAGGCGACGGGCCGGGAAATGGCAGCGGGCGAGGACCTGCACCACGCGCGTCTCAAACTCCGGGTCGCGAAACTGCGCCGGCGAGATATTTACCGACAGCATCAGGTCCCCCATCGGCTGCAGGTCGCAGCAGGCGCGATGAAGCACAAACTGGCCGAGCGCGTAAATCAGGCCGCTGCTTTCGGCGACGCTGATAAAGACGTCCGGCGGCAGCGCGCCCTGGGGGCGCCGCGGCCAGCGTATCAGCGCCTCCACACCTTCGATGGTCAGGGTTCCGGCGTTGACTATCGGCTGATACCAGACGTCAAACTCGTCGTTTTCAAGCCCCTGACGGATGCCGTTTTCCAGATTCAGCTGATACTGCCTGGCGTCGCTCAGCGCCTCGTCGTACCAGGTTGTGCGCCCCTTTCCGGTTTTCTTCGAATGATACATGGCGATATCGGCGCGGCGGAAAAGCTCGGTGCTCGAGCACAGGGCCGGCGCTCCGCTGGCGATCCCGAGGCTGGCGCTGATATAGATTTTACGATCGCTCAGGTCAATCGGCGATTTCAGCATTTCCAGCACCGCCCAGGCGAACGCCGACGCCTGGCTTATCGCCTGCTCGCCGCCGACGGTCATGGCAAACTCGTCCCCGCCCATGCGCGCCAGCATCCCCCCGGCGGGCACCCTCTCCTGCAGCTCGCGGGCGACGTGGGTAATCAGCGCATCGCCAACGTCGTGCCCGTAGTTATCGTTAACGTCTTTAAAGCCATCGAGGTCGATAAACACCACGCTCTGCATCTCGTGCTGCGATCGTTCACACACCACGTTGAGGCGCTCAATCAGCGCCCGCCGGTTGGGCAGCCGGCTCAGCCAGTCGGTCATGGCGATGGTGCGTGCCAGCTTTTCTCCGCGCGCCAGCTTATACAGCCCCAGGCAGCTAAAGAGGATGAATAGCAGGATCAGGCTGGCGGCCACCAGCGCGATCAGGCGAATGCTGCCGGATGCCGCCTGAGCCGCCTCCGCTCCCGGCAGCCGCGGCTGCCAGCTGAGGTAGCTAATAATCTCCCCGCCGTTGGTGCGCAGCGCCACGCTATAGTCGCCGCTGGTTTCGGTGGTGTGCAGATGACGAATTTGAAAAGTATCCCCAAGCTTTTGCAGCATATCGGGGTTGATGTGTCGGGTAATCACCAGATAGCGCCGCGTATCGTCGTACACCTGCAGGCGACCCATGGTCGGTCGTATCAGGCCAATAGCGATAAAGGCAATCCCCTCCCGGGTTCGGGTTATCCCGGCGTAGGCGCTGGTTCCGTTGCGCAGCGCCGCGCCGTGCTCGGCGATCATCGACTGCAGCCCGCGGCCAAAAAAGCCGATATCCGTCTCATTAAAGGACTGACTGCGAAACGATCCCCACAGCACCCGGTAGTGCTGATCGAGGACAAAGGTACCGTCGTAGAGGTTATTTATTTTGAAGCCCGAACCCCAGGAATCAAACAGCCATTTGGTATCGAGCGTTGGGGCATAGGTCTGCTTAACGGCGTCGTCCCAGATGGAGTTATCCAGCACCAGCGACATAACGCGGTTCACCGAGGTCTGCACCGCGCCGTTAACCGAAAGCACCGAGCGGTGGTGGTCGATCTCGTTCGCCTTGATGCCAATCAGGTGCTGCGACAGATAAAGCAGGGAAATAACGGAAGCGATCAGGCCTATTCCGGCGAGGAGAATAATGACCGCAAGCGTTTTGGCCGAAGGAAGATGACGCCAACCAGGCAAGTTAACCATTATCTGTCCTCATCGCGGCTGGGGAAAAACGCACCGAATATACTCTTTTTTAAAGAGTAATACAGAGAACAGATTTTGCCGCCTGCGCGGGCAGGCGGCGTTCAATCAGGCCAGTTTTATTAACACCATCCCGATAATCAACAGCATCACGCCGATCCAGCCTTTGCTGTTCAAACGCTGGCCGAACAGGACCCAGCCGGCGGTGATGGTCGCCGCGATACCGAAGCCGCCCCAGAGCGCATAGGCTACCGACAGCTCAATCCCCTTTACCGCCTGCGATAGCGCGCTGAACGCGCCCAGTACGGCGAGCAGTGACAACGCGCCGTAGATCTTGCGGCGAAAGCCGTCAGAAAACTTCAGGAAGACGTTAGCGGCAATCTCCAGCACGATGGCCAGCGCCAGCCAGGCCGCATGGATCCACTCAAACTGTTGCATGGGTCCTCTCTTCTGGCTGCTTCACCGCCTTTTTGGTGCCGGACTTGATGAGAACAATCCCGACCACCAGCGTCGCCAGACCCGCCATTTTGACCACTGAGAGCGTCTCGTCAAACAGCAGGACGCTGAACAGCGTGATCAGCAAAATGCCGATACCTTCCCACAGCGCGTAGGCCACGCCGAGGGCAATTTTTTTAACCGCGAAGGCCAGAAAAATATATGAAAGCGCAATCATTGCCAGCATCAAAATAAAACCGGTGTGGTCACCGCTGACGCTCGCCCATTTCATCGAAAGGGTCCCGGTAATTTCTGCAACGATAGCAAGTGCTAATAAAATCCAATAAAACATGATCCCTTCTCCTGCTTGAGAATATAATCCATTACGGCCTACAGCAAAGGTAAACCGAAAAATTCTGACGTAGATTTAGCCGTGCGCAACGCTGCGCCAGCTCAGGCAGAGAGAGGGATCTAAAGCGCTGAACGCCAGTGCTGTTCGCCAGCAAAGCGTGAGTTTGTGCGGGAAAGCGAAGGGAGATAACAAATATAGATACTGAACTGATTGTCCATAAAATTACAATTATCCGCGGTATTGCTTCTCGTCATTGCGGATGAAAATTGTCCTCGGTAGTTATACACAGCTAATTTGTAGCATAATGCTACATTATACTCAAAGCCTTTGCATTTCTTTACCTCGGCTATTTGATTTAGATTAGCTTTTCCTGATGCCGATCGCCATTATGATGGCGCGTCGTTATTTTAATTTTGTCGCCTGATGATTTTATCGCCGGCGGCAGAGGCGTGGCGAACAAATACTCCACGCTGTACGCGCAAAAAAGTCGTGATTTTTTATCCGCATCTGCGTCTACAATGTGAGGAAAACAGGCTCTATTTTCAGGGATTCGTATGGCCAAACCCATCATCACTCTTAACGGATTAAAGATTGTCATCATGCTGGGCATGCTGGTCATCATCCTTACCGGCATCCGCTTCGCCGCGGATATTATCGTCCCCTTCGTTCTGGCGCTGTTTCTCGCGGTGGTCCTTAACCCTCTGGTGCAGCTGATGGTGCGCTGCCGGGTTCCGCGGGTGCTGGCGATCTCGCTCTTAATCAGCGCGATCGTTATGCTGGCGATCGTCCTGCTGGCCTCGCTGGGCACCTCCCTAAACGAGCTGGCGCGCACCCTGCCGCAGTACCGCGCCTCGCTATCCGAACCGGTGCAGACCATCACCCCGTGGCTGCAGCGGTTCGGCTTTACCGTTTCCGTCGTCGAGCTGAACAAATATATTGACCCCAACGCGGTGATGACGATGGTCACCGGCCTGCTCACCCAGCTCTCTAACGCCATGTCGTCGATCTTCCTGCTGCTGCTGACGGTGGTGTTTATGCTGCTGGAGGTACCGCAGCTGCCGGCCAAGCTGCAGCAGCTGATGACCCGCCCGGTTGAGGGCATGGGCGCAATCCAGCGCGCGCTCGACAGCGTCTCGCACTATCTGGTGCTGAAAACCGCCATTAGCCTGGTCACCGGGCTGGTCGTCTGGGGCATGCTGGTGCTGCTGGAGGTGCGCTTTGCCTTTGTGTGGGGGCTGCTGGCTTTCGCGCTCAACTATATTCCCAATATCGGCTCGGTGCTGGCGGCCATTCCGCCTATTTTACAGGTGCTGGTGTTCGGCGGCCTGTATGACGCGCTGATCGTGCTCGCGGGCTATCTGGTGATCAACCTGGTGTTCGGCAATATCCTCGAACCGCGGATTATGGGGCGCGGGCTCGGGCTCTCAACGCTGGTGGTATTCCTGTCGCTGATTTTTTGGGGCTGGCTGCTGGGGCCGGTGGGGATGCTGCTGTCGGTGCCGCTGACCATCATTGTTAAAATTGCCCTTGAACAGAGCGAGAGCGGACAGAGCATCGCCTTCCTGCTGAGCGACCTCAGCAAGGATTAACCTCCCACTCCCACTCCCACTCCCACTACGGGCCAGCCGGCCCGTAGACCACTACTCCTTTAGCATTATTGATCCTCGTCACATCCTGCGTCCGTCATTCATTACTCTTAAGCTAACAGTCTGTCCGCGGGCTTAATTGATGCCCTGCGCCTCGCGTCGCACACTAACTTCCACACCATGACAGTCAAAACGATTTGTCGAATCAGGAGGTTAATAATGAATGCCGAACAAACGACGGGACGGGTCTGGAACCGCCGCCGGACGGAAAAGCAGCGGCGACTGGCCGCCGCCAACGTCTCCGGTAAGGTTATCCCCAGCGAACAGCTGGTCGACGCGCTGGAGCATCTGCTCGCCCCCGGCGATCGCGTGGTGCTGGAAGGCAATAACCAGAAGCAGGCCGACTTTCTCTCCCGCATGCTGGCGGAGGTAAACCCGCAAAAAGTCCACGACCTGCATATGATCATGCCGAGCGTCGGGCGCAGCGAGCATCTGGACCTTTTTGAAAAGGGCATCGCCCGCAAGCTCGACTTCTCCTTCTCCGGCACCCAGAGCCTGCGCATCTCGCAGCTGCTGGAGGACGGTCTGCTGGAAATCGGCGCCATTCACACCTATATCGAGCTCTACTCCCGCCTGTACGTCGATCTTTCGCCGAACGTCGCGCTGATTGCCGGCTATAAAGCGGATCGCAAAGGCAACCTCTATACCGGGCCGAGTACCGAAGACACCCCGGCGCTGGTTGAGGCCGCAGCCTTCCACGACGGCATCGTCATTGCCCAGGTGAACGAACTGGTCGACGACGAGTGCGATCTGCCGCGCGTGGATATTCCGGGTTCGTGGATCGATTACGTGGTGGTCGCCGATAAGCCGTTCTTTATCGAACCGCTGTTCACCCGCGACCCGCGCCTCATCAAGCAGGAGCATATCCTGATGGCTATGATGGCCATTAAGGGCATCTACGCCGAGCATCAGGTGCAGTCTCTTAACCACGGTATCGGCTTCAACACCGCCGCTATCGAGCTGCTGCTGCCGACCTACGGCGAACGGCTGGGCCTGAAGGGCAAAATCTGTAAGCACTGGACGCTCAACCCGCACCCTACGCTGATCCCGGCCATCGAAAGCGGCTGGGTGGAAAGCGTGTACTGCTTCGGCGGCGAGCTGGGGATGGAGGAGTACATCCGCGCCCGTCCGGACGTGTTCTTCACCGGCGCCGACGGCTCCATGCGCTCCAACCGCGCCTTCTGCCAGCTGGCGGGGCAATATGCGGTCGATATGTTTATCGGCTCAACCCTGCAGGTTGACGGCCTCGCCAACTCGTCCACGGTGACCCGCGGCAGGCTGTCCGGCTTCGGCGGCGCCCCCAATATGGGCCACGACCCGCACGGCCGCCGCCACGCAACCCCGGCCTGGCTGAATATGATCACCGAGCCCGACCCGATGCAGCGCGGTAAAAAGCTGGTGGTGCAGATGGTCGAAACCTTCCAGGCCGGCGTGAAACCCACCTTCGTCGAAAAACTCGACGCTATCGAGGTGGCGAAAGCCTCCGGGATGCCGCTGGCGCCGGTGATGATCTACGGCGATGACGTCACCCACGTACTCACCGAAGAAGGCATTGCTTACCTCTACCGTGCCGAAAACCTGGAAGAGCGGCGGGCGATGGTGGCGGCGGTCGCCGGGATCACCGATATCGGCCTTGGCGTCGACGCGAAGCGCGTTGCCGCGCTGCGCCAGAGCGGCAAGGTGGTTTATCCGGAAGACATCGGCATTCGCCGCAGCGATGCGACCCGCTCCCTGCTGGCCGCCGGCAGCGTAGCCGATCTGGTGGAGTGGTCCGACGGACTCTATAACCCACCGGCAAAATTCCGGAGCTGGTAATGAAACTCCTGTCACAGACTTATGCCGAGGTGCAGGCAGAAGAGCTGGCGTTCATCGCCCGCGACTGTCTGATCGACGAAGCGCGATTAAGCCCGAAGCCGGGTCTGGTGGACAGCCGGGGAAACGGCGCCCATCACGACCTCACCCTGGCGCTGATGGAGCGCTCGGCGCACAGCCTGGCCCCAACGTTTCTGCAGCTGGCCCAGCAAAGCTGGCAGCGCCCCGCCGACATCGCCCTGCGCGAAACCGTCGGCCGCTTAGGGCGCGAAGGCGAACGGCAGATGATGGCCGCCACCCGCGGCGTGAACACCCACCGCGGCGCCATCTGGGCGCTCGGTTTACTGGTCAGCGCCGTGGCAATGCATGGCGGTAACGCAGGCGCACGGCAGATTGCACAATCCGCCGCCCTGCTCGCCCGCCTGCCGGACGGCGCCGCGCCGAAAACCTTCAGCAAAGGGCTGAAAGCCACGCATCAGTACCGGGTGCCTGGTGCACGTGAAGAGGCGCAGCAGGCGTTTCCGCACGTGATGCGGCTCGCGCTGCCGCAGCTGTTACGCAGCCGGGCAATGGGGGCGCACGAGAGCGCAGCCCGCCTTGACGCGCTGATGGCGATCATGACCTCGCTCAGCGATACCTGTGTGCTTTCCCGAGCCGGCATGCCCGGCCTGGAAGCGATGCAGGCAGGCGCCCGCGCGGTACTGAACGCCGGCGGTTGCGCCACGGCACAGGGTCGCGAAGCGCTCGCTGTGCTTGATGCCCAGATGCTCGCCCTTAACGCTTCGCCCGGCGGTGCCGCGGATCTTCTCGCCGCCACGCTGTTTCTTGACAGGGTCAGCCAGCCCGCGTCTTGCTCAATTTAAAGAGGATGTTATGGAACACATTACATTGTCATTTCCTGCCAGCCGCACCGTCAGCGGTAAAGCTCTGGCAGGCGTTGTAGGCTCCGGTGATATGGAAGTACTGTTCACCGCAGCCGCCGGGGAAACCCTCAGCATTGATATCACCACCTCCGTGGACAACAGCACCCGCCGCTGGAATGCGCTGTTCGATCGCCTGAATCTGATCAACGGCCTGCCGGCCGGCAAGCTGATCGTTCACGACTTCGGCGCAACCCCCGGCGTGGCGCGCATTCGTATCGAACAGGTATTTGAAGAGGTGGCTCATGCGTAACGATCGCAGCTTTATCGAATTACGGGCCCGCGAACGTGCCCACGCGCTGCTGGACGAAGGCAGCTACCGCGAATTGCTCGACCCGTTCGAAGGCATTATGTCGCCGTGGCTCGCGCCGCAGGGCGTGGTACCGCAGTCCGACGACGGCATGGTGGTCGCTCGCGGCACCATTAACGGTCAGTCAGCGGTGGTGATTGCCATCGAAGGCACCTTCCAGGGCGGCAGCATGGGCGAAGTCTCCGGGGCCAAAATGGCCGCCGCGCTGGAGCTGGCGGCGGAAGATAACCGCAACGGCATCCCAACCCAGGCGATGCTGTGCCTGGAAACCGGCGGCGTGCGCCTGCAGGAAGCCAACCTTGGCCTCGCAGCCATTGCCGATATCCACGCGGCGATTGTCGATCTGCGTCGCTATACCCCGGTGGTCGGCATTATCACCGGCACCGTCGGCTGCTTCGGCGGGATGTCGATTGCCGCCGCGCTTTGCAGCTACCTGATCGTCACCCGCGAAGCGCGTCTTGGCCTCAACGGCCCGCAGGTTATCGAGCAGGAAGCCGGGATCGAAGAGTATGACTCCCGCGATCGCCCGTTTATCTGGAGCATGACCGGCGGCGAAATCCGCTATGCCAGCGGCCTGGTGGATGCGCTGGTCGGTGACGGCGTCAACGCGGTGAAAACCGCCATGAACGACGCCATCGCCAAAGGCGTTCCGGCACAAAACCGCAGCGACAAATATGCCGACTTCCTGACCCGTCTGAGCAACTTTGACACTCGTCAGCAGGCCGATACCGCGCAGATCAAACAGCTTTTCGCCGGGGAGGTGAAATGATGACTCAGTCCAATAGCCGTGGAGCCCTGTGGCTGGAAAAACTGGCGCCCAATGCGCCGCGCATGACTGGCCTGTGCCCTTCGGTACAGGTCGCCGACGGTGAGCTGAACAATGAGGCCGTACGCTTCATTGCCGTGGTGCCCGATGCCAATAACCACTATCCGCGCGCCGCAAAAGGCGAAGTGGGCCTGCTGGAAGGCTGGACGCTGGCAAAAGTGGTGAATGAAACCATCGATGCCGACGCTAACCGCGACGTGAAGCGCCCGATTGTGGCGGTCATCGACGTCCCAAGCCAGGCCTACGGCCGTCGGGAAGAAGCGTTCGGCATTCACCAGGCGCTGGCCGGTGCCGCAGGTGCCTACGCCAAAGCGCGCCTGGCGGGCCATCCGGTGATCGGTCTTATCGTCGGCAAGGCGATGTCCGGGGCGTTTCTGGCGCACGGTTATCAGGCTAATCGCCTGATTGCCATCAACGATAAAGGCGTACTGGTGCACGCGATGGGCAAAGAGTCCGCCGCCCGCATCACCCTGCGCACCGTCGATGCGCTGGAAAAACTGGCGGCGACCATTCCGCCAATGGCCTATGACGTCAGCAACTACGCCACCCTCGGCCTGCTCTCCGACCTGCTGAACCTCAGCAACCCGGATGCGCCGTCCGATGCCGATCTGGCGCTGGTGGAGCTCACCGTGCAGAAGGCCATTTCCGATGCACGTAAAGACCCAACGCTGAAAAACCGTCTCGGCGCGGAGAACCGCCGCAGCTCTGCCCTGGTTCGCGAACGGATGCGCGCCAGCTGGTAACGGGCAACCTCAGAAGTACGTAAAAAAAGACCTGCCGAAAGCGGCAGCCGTCGGACGCAGCATAGCGCCCACGGCATGCCGCTTTTAGAAAATTATAAACATCGCAAATGTTCTCTATTTTTCTTACTACAGGTGATCTATGACTTATGTAATTGTTCATGCCCTTGCGCCGATTTTTCTCATCATGCTGCTGGGCTTCTGGGCCGGCAAAGCCAAAATGGTCGACAACAAAAACGTGTCGCTGCTCAACATCTTCGTAATGGACTTTGCCCTGCCCGCCGCGCTGTTCAGCGCTACCGTGCAAACCCCGTGGGCCGGCATTGTTGCCCAGTCGCCGCTGATTGTGGTGCTGACCGGCGCGATGTGGATCACCTATGCGGCGATCTACTTCCTGGCCACCGGCGTGTTTAAAAAGTCCCCGCAGGATGCCGCCGTGCTGACCCTCACCGTGGCGCTGCCGAACTATGCCGCGCTTGGTCTGCCGATTCTGGGTAGCGTGCTGGGTGAAAGCTCCGCGACGTCCCTTTCCGTCGCCGTCTCCATCGCCTGTGGTTCGGTGCTGATGACGCCGTTCTGTCTGCTGATTCTGGAGCGTGAAAAAGCCCGTGCCGCCGGTGAAAACAGCGGATCTACGCTGGCAATGCTGCCGGTGCTGATGTGGCGTTCGCTGAAAAAACCGATCGTGATGGGCCCGCTGCTCGGCGTGATCCTCTCGGCGATTGGCATCAAAATGCCGGATCTGCTGCTGGCGGCAATCAAACCGCTCGGCCTCTCGGCCACCGCGGCGGCGCTGTTCCTGACCGGGGTGATTCTGTCTGCCCGTAAGCTGAAGCTGAACGCGATGGTGGGCATTGCGACCATCGCCAAGCTGCTGATCCAGCCGTTTATCGCCTGGGCTATCGTTGTGGTTTTCGGCCTGCACGGCTCCGTGGCGATCACCGCTATCCTGATGATCGCGCTCTCTGCGGGCTTCTTCGGGGTGGTGTTTGGTAACCGCTTTGGCGTGCAGTCGCCGGATGCGGAAGCGGTGCTGCTGTTGAGCTCGGTTCTGTGTATCCTGTCGCTACCGCTGTTCATCACCTTAACTTCAGGCATTTGATATGACATTCACTTCGCGCCCGCACGATTTACTGTGGCTGAAAAGCCGCGACGCCCTGCTCAACGTCGAGGAGGCGTGGGTAGCCAGCCAGTGGCAGCCGGGCCTGCCCGTGGTCGTGCGGCGCGACGTGAATGATAGCGGCGATATTCCGGTGGGCGTGCGCGGCATAAAGCGCGAACAGCGCGCCGCCGGATGGGTTAAGGCCGAGTCCGTTTCCCGCATCGTCACGCCGGAAGCGCTGGTCGAGCGCCAGCGCCTGCTGCACTCGCCGTTTGTTTCCCAGCCGCCCGTTCAGGCGGCTATTTTGCTGACCACCTTTGCGTGGCCGTGGATCTGGGGCATTACCGGCAGTACGGCCTATGCCCTCGCCACCGAAATTCCCGTCCTGCACGCCGACAGCGATCTCGATTTGCTGATTCGCGCCCCGGAACCACTGACCGACGACGAACTGCGGCAGTGGCAGGCGCAGGTGGAAAAGCTGCCGTGCCGCGCCGACACCCAGATTGAAACGCCCTTTGGCGCGTTTGCGCTCAACGAATGGCTGCGCGAAGGACGCGTTCTGCTGAAAACCGCCACCGGACCGCGGCTCACCGCTGCGCCGTGGCACAGGGAGTCATGATGAAAATCCTCTTTACCTTTCCCGGCCAGGGCACCCAGCGTCCGGGAATGCTGCAAAACCTGCCCGACGGCGAGACCGTTCTTGCCGAAGTCCGCGCCGTACTTGGCGATGGAGCCAGCTTGCTCGACACTGCCAACGCGCTGAAGCACACCCGCGCGGTGCAGCTTTGCCTGCTGATTGCCGGCGTGGCATGGGCTAACGAGCTTATTCGCCACGACGTTAAGCCCGACATCGTCAGCGGCCTGTCGATTGGCGCTTACCCTGCGGCGGTAGTGGCCGGCGCGCTGGATTTTCGCGACGCGCTGCGCCTCGTCGCCCTGCGCGGGGATTTAATGGAGCGGGCGTATCCCCACGGCTACAGTATGACGGCGATTGTTGGCCTCACGCTGAATCAGGTTGAAAAGCTGATGGCGGGAAGCAGCACCTTCATTGCCAACCTTAATGCCGAAACGCAGATAGTGATTGCCGGCCGGGATGAGGATATGGCCGAGGTCGCGAGAAAGGCGCTGGCCGCCGGAGCCAGCAAGGCTACCCGGCTTGCGGTAAGCGTACCGTCGCACTGTGCCTTGCTGGATAAACCGGCGGCAGAATTAGCTCAGGCGTTCGAATCCGTGACATTGTCACGCCCATCGCGAGCGTATCTCAGCGGATCAACCGGCCGAGTGCTGTGGGAACCGCAGAAAATCGCCGAAGACTTAGCTTTCAACATGGCGCGCACCGTACAGTGGCAGGATGCGATGGTTTCCGCCAATCAGCGCGACGCGCGGCTGGCGATTGAGATGCCGCCCGGCAGCGTATTGACCGGGCTGACCTACCTCGCAGGCTGGCAGGGCGACGCCATCTGCATGGAGCGAAACAGCGTTGAAGTGGCGCAGCACCTGGCGAAGCGCCTCAGCCGTTGAGGCTGCGGGCGTACATCCGCCCTTCCGCCGCCAGCGCCAGCAGGTCCGCGTCGCGTTCGCGATGGTGGGAATAGACAATCGAGATCAGCTGGCGCATCTGATAGGGTTCCGCCAGCTTTAGCAGCTGCACGTCATTTTCGTAGACCTTTTTCATCCGCCCGGGCAGCAGCGCAAAGCCGACGCCGGCCTGCACCAGGCTTATCATCGAAAAGATATCGTTGACCCGGGTGACGATTTCAGGCTCGAAGGCGGCAACCTGAAAGGCCTCCCTGAAGCCCGCGTAGGTGGCAAATCCTTCGGCAAGCGAAACGAATTTGCGGTCGGCATAGTCGCGAAGGTCGGCGGGTTTCGCGGTATCCAGCCGTTCGGCCGCCGGCGCGGCGAGAAAAATATCGTCTTCAAACAGCGGCACCACGTCAAACGCGCTGTTGCTGAACTCCCCCTCGTTGGTGGCGATGAGGATCGCGTCCAGGGCGTCGTCTTCCAGCATATCCAGCAGCATCTGGTTGGAGCCCATCGTCAGGTCCAGCTCCAGCTGCGGGCGCCGCAGCTTCATCCCCATGATGATCCGCGGGACCGTCTCCAGCGTGAGCGAATAGAGCGTGCCGATCCGCAGCCGTCCCTGGCCGACGCCGGCGACCTTTCGCGTCGCCTCCAGCCCGCGCGTCATCAGCGTGGTAACGTCCTGACAATACTCCAGCAGCGTCCAGGCCGCCGGCAGCGGCAGCAGGTTGCGTCCCTTATGCACAAACAGCGGGCAGCCCACCCCCTCTTCGAGGGTATGCAGGGCCCGGTGGACGCTGACGCCGCTGAGCTGCATCGCTTCGGCGGTTCTGGCGATATTGCCTTTGGCCATAAACATCATAAATACCGCCAGCTTACGGAAGGTAATATCCTGGCTAATGTCGTCTTTCACTGCGCTGCACTCCCTATTTCCGCCGCGGCTCACTATTTCTCGAATGAATTCAAGCCAGTATAACCGTAACGCCGGTAAATGCTTTAACGCAGAGCAAGGAATTGCCGAACGGGGCGTGAGGCGGCGCTGGCGCGGATAAGGCAAAAAAAATGCCGGTCAGCTGCTGAGCTGACCGGCATGACGCACGCGGGCGGAGTTAATACGGCGGCTACAGCGCCATATCGTGCTGCGGAGATTCCGCAGGCTTAAGCTCGGCAGACGGCGCGGCGGCGGCCTGGGAGTGGGTCATATCAATCACCGGCGGCTTGGTCAGCTGCAGCGTTGCGGCGGTATCGTCCCACACCTGCTGGGTCAGCGCCGGGCTGTCGTTCAGCTTCTGGCCATAGCTCGGCACGATCGCGTGGATGCGGCTCTGCCACTCCGCGGAGCTGAACTGCTGCGGGAACATCTGCTTGAGCACGTTCAGGGTAATCGGCGCGGCGGTAGAGGCGCCCGGAGAGGCCCCAAGCAGCGCGGAGATGGTTTTCTGCTCGTCGACCACCACTTCGGTCCCCAGCTTCAGCACTCCGCCCTTCTCGGCGTCTCTTTTAATGATCTGCACGCGCTGGCCGGCCTGAATCAGCTTCCAGTCCTCTTTACGCGCTGCCGGATAGTACTCTTTCAGCGCCGCAAAGCGGTCGTCGTCGCTGAGCATCACCTGGCTTACCAGGTATTTGACCAAATCGAAGTTGTCGAGACCGACGTGGGTCATCGGCAGAACGTTATCGGTGGTGGTAGTGCTCAGCAGGTCGAAGATCGAACCATTTTTGAGGAACTTAGTCGAGAAGGTCGCGAACGGCCCGAACAGCACCACGCGCTTGCCGTCAAGGAAGCGGGCGTCAAGATGCGGAACCGACATCGGCGGCGCGCCGACCGAGGCCTGGCCGTAAACTTTTTGCAGATGCTCTTGGGTCACCGCCGGGTTTTCGGTCATCAGGAAGGAGCCGCCTACCGGGAAGCCCGCGTAGTTATCAGCTTCCGGAATGCCGGTCTTTTGCAGTAATTTCAGCGCGCCGCCGCCGGCGCCGATAAAGACATATTTCGCGTCAATCGCCTGCTCGTCGCCGCTATTAACGTTCTTAATCGTCACGTGCCACGAATTATCGGCATTACGCTTAAAGGCGGTAACCTCAGAGGAGGTTTGCAGCGAGAAGTTATTACTTTTCTTCAGGCTGCCGATCAGCTGACGGGTTATTTCGCCGTAGTTAACGTCGGTCCCGACCGGAGTCCAGGTGGCCGCTACCTTTTGCTGCGGATCGCGCCCTTCCATCACCAGCGGCGCCCACTGTTTAATTTGCGCATGGTCGGTGGAGAATTTCATCCCCTGGAATAAAGCGGTTTGCTGCAGCGCGGTATAGCGCTTTTGCAGATAATCCACGTTATCGCCCCAGACGAAGCTCATGTGCGGGGTGGAATTAATAAAGGAGTGCGGATCGCGCAAAATGCCGCGCTTAACCTGCGCCGTCCAGAACTGACGGGAGATCATAAACTGTTCGTTGATATCCAGCGCCTTGCTGACGTCGATAGAGCCGTCCGCACGCTCTGGCGTGTAGTTCAGCTCCATGTTTGCCGAGTGGCCGGTACCGGCATTGTTCCAGCCGTTCGAGGACTCCAGCGCCACGCCGTCAAGCTTCTCTACCATCACCTGCTTCCAGTCCGGCTGAAGTTCCTGCAGCCAGGTCCCGAGCGAGGCGCTCATGATCCCGCCGCCAATCAGCAGAAAATCAGTTTTCTTTGCGGCGTCGGTATTTGCGTAGGTTGCCGTACTGACGAACATCGCCAGCGCGGTCAGGGATAAGATCGAGTTTTTTATTGCAGGCATAATAGAATTATCGCATAGCATAATGAAATAAGTGTAAACATGTTAACGCACTTTCATTATATTTTAAAATATCATTTACATTTTCCGCACAGTTAATCAATTATTTGATTTCACTTTTTTAACTTAAAAAACCAGAAAATGATTAATGAAATTAAAACGGGTCAACGCAGGGCGATAATTAGAGGGCTGGCGGCGCATGCGCCGGTTTATTTAGTTACATAAGGAAAAAATAGCGGCGCGCGGAATTATAGCGCGCCGCTGATAATTAACGCTGCGACTCTGCCAGCTGATGCGTTTTATCCCGTAACGCAATGCGCAGATGATCGTTGTTTTCCAGCAGCAGCTCCCGCGCCTGCCACGCATCAAGCCCGGCGAGCAGCATCAGAATCGCCGTCCGACAGTGCTGGTTGCAGGCGGCAAGCGCGGCTTTCGCCTCGCTGCGCGAACAGCCGGCGGCCTCCATAACGATGGCAATTTGCCGTTCAGCCCAGCGCGGGCTGCTGGCCTTCAGATCGACCCGCAGGTTGCTGAAGACCCTGCCGCCGCGAATGGCCAGCCCGGTGGTCAGCATGTTGAGCAGCTGCCGCTGCGCCAGCTGCGCTTTCGGGTTACCAAACCCCGCCACCGCTTCCGGGCCGGTTTGCGGCGCCACGATAATATCCGCCAGCTGCGCCGCTTCGCTATCCGCCTGCTGGGTCAGCACCGCAACCGGCGCGCCGAGCGACCAGGCGTGGCGCATCGCGCCCCACACCCACGGCGTTTTGCCGCTGACCGTCAGCGCCAGCAGCATATCGTTATCGCTGAACCGCAGCGCCTGCAGCTCAAGGGCGCCGAGATCGTAGTCGTTAGCGGCCGTTTCCATCTCCTGCAGCGCCGCCGCCGGCCCGCCGGCAATGAGCCCCACCAGGGAGTGTTTCTCCTCAGGTGCAAACTCGCTGACCGCCTGCAGGGCCGCGCGGCCGGATGCGCCGGCGCCGACAATCACCAGCCGCCCTCCGCGGCTCAGGGTCGCGGCGGCGTTATCGACCAGGCGGGTCATGTCTGCCAGACAGGCGTCGATGGCGTTGGCAATCTGCCGGCCGTCGGCGTGCAGCAGCGTCAGCATGTCATAGGTGGTAAGAGTATCGATGCGGCGGGTATCCGGGTGGCGTCGTTCCGTCATTGAAGCGGTTGGCTTACTGCTCATAAAAACCTCCATTTAAATAACTCCGTATTTACTATAGGGATATTTAACCTCGCCTCCTGCGAGTGGGGTCACGCTTCCCGGCTCCCGGCGGCGGGTTTATTGCTTTTTTACATGCCTTTAAGAAATTCACACCTTCAGCGATAATAGGCCTTCGCTGTTTACCCTGGGGTTGTTATGAACGAGTTAGCGGAGCAGGAACCGCCCGCACGCAGGCGCCGTAAGAGCATGAAGCTGAGTACCGCCGTGACGCTGATGATTGGCAGCGTGCTGGGGTCGGTGCTGCTGCTGGTGTACGCGCTGTGGTTTATCCAAATCAGTGATACCACCCGCGACGGGCTGAAGGACACCGCCCTGGCGGTGGCGCGAACGCTGGCCGATATGCCGGAAGTGAAGCGCGGCCTGACCCTGCCGGCGGACAGCAATATTATTCAGCCGCTGGCGCAGGCGATCGTTCGGCGCAACGATCTCCTGTTCGCGGTGGTCACCGATATGCAGGGCATTCGCTACTCGCACCCTAACAGCCAGATCATCGGCAAGCGGTTTATCGGCGATGACATTAATCCCACCCTGCAGGGAAAGGAGAACGTTGCCGTCAACCACGGCGTGCTGGCCCCCGCCCTGCGCGCCTTTACGCCGGTCTTTGACGCGAACCACCGGCAAATTGGCGTCGTGGCGATCGGGATTTCGCTCAGCAAGGTCGATACCCAGATAGCCAACAGCCGCTGGGACGTCCTCTTTACCGTACTCTTCAGCGCCCTGGTCTGCGGTATCGGAACCTGGAGCCTGGTGCGCGGCCTCAAGCGCGTGCTGCTCGGCCTCGAGCCACAGGAGATCTCCACCCAGTTCCAGCAGCGCCAGGCGATGCTGCATTCGTTAAAAGAGGGGGTGGTGGCGGTCGATAACGAGGGACAAGTCACCCTGATCAACCCCGCCGCGCGCGAAATTCTGTTCAGCGGCCCCGATAAAACCCTCGGCCATACGCCTCTGCTGGCGGATTTACAGGAGGTCCTGCGCACCGGGAGGCCCATCTACGACCGCGAGCTCGGCTGCAACGGCCTGCTGCTCATCAGCAACACCGTGCCGGTGCGCAGCCAGAATGCCACCGTCGGCGCCATCAGCACCTTCCGTGACAAAACCGAGGTCAGCCAGCTGCTGCAGCGCCTCGACGGCATGGTCAACTATGTGGATGCGCTGCGCACCACGTCCCATGAGTTTATGAATAAGCTGCACGTGATCCTCGGCCTGCTGAATATGAAAAGCTATGACAAGCTGGAGGAGTACGTGCTACAAACCGCCCACACCTATCAGGCGGATATCGGCGAAATCCAGCACCGCATCAAATCTCCGGTGGTCGCCGGCTTTTTGATTGGTAAAATCCAGCGCGCGAAAGAGCGCGGATTTAGCCTTAGCCTCGCGGAAGAGAGCCTCGTCCCCGACTGCCCGAACGAAAAGCAGATCACCGTGCTGGTCACCGTGCTGGGTAATTTGATTGAGAACGCGCTGGACGCCATGAGCGGCCAGCACGAGGGCGAAGTCAGCCTGTTGCTACACTATCAAAACGGCTGGTTAAGCGGCGAAGTGAGCGACGATGGCCCGGGGATCCCGGAGGCCAATATCGACGCCATCTTTAATAAAGGTTTCTCCACCAAAGGCGAGAATCGCGGCGTCGGCCTGTTTCTTGCCAGCCAGCAGCTGCGCGAACTGGGCGGGACGCTGGCCGTCGAGTCCGAACCCGGCGTATTTACTCAATTTTTTGTTCACCTTCCCTGGGATAGTAAAAGGAACAGCGCGTGATAAATGTATTAATTGTTGATGACGATGCCATGGTCGCCGAGCTGAACCGCCTGTACGTGGCGAGGATTTCCGGTTTCCGCTGCTGCGGCACCGCATCGACGCTGAATAAGGCCCGGGAGATGATTAACGACGGCGAGCTGGAGATCGATCTGGTGCTGCTCGACGTCTATATGCAGCATGATAGCGGCCTGGATCTGCTGCCGACTATTCGCGCCTCCGGCCGCGCCATCGACGTGATTATGATCACCTCCGCTGCCGATGCCGCAACCGTGCAAACGTCGATGCACTACGGCGTTATCGATTATCTGATTAAGCCCTTCCAGTTCCCGCGTTTTGAGGAGGCGTTAACCGCCTGGCGCGAGAAAAGAAAGCTGATGACCGGACAGACATATTATGAGCAGGCTGACGTTGACCGCCTGCTGCACGGCGACGCGCCGGAAGCCACCGACGCGCGCAAGCTGCCGAAGGGGCTCACTTCGCAAACGCTGCGCACGCTGTGCCAGTGGATCGATGCCCACCCGGCGACCGAGTTCTCCACCGACGAGCTGGCGGTGGCGGTGAATATTTCCCGCGTCTCCTGTCGCAAATATCTGATTTGGCTGGCGCAGATTAATATCCTCTACACCACCATTCACTACGGCGCCACCGGCCGCCCGGTCTACCGCTATCGGCTGGTCGCCGAGCAGTACGGCCTGCTCAAGCAGTACAGTCAGTGAGCCGATAGCCGCTATCCAGCAGCTGAAAGCGAAAGCGGCGCTGCGATGAGAGGATCACTTCGCGATTTTTAGTCACAAAAATCGCTTCAATATCCTCCCGTTGACGCAGCGCCGCGCGTCCCTTCTCCACGCCCAGGCCGTAGATCAGGGTGGTCCAGATATCGCCATCGAGGGAGTCGTCAGAAATGATGGTCACGCTCTCCAGCTCGTTATCCAGCGGATAGCCGCTGCGCGGGTCGAGAATATGGTGCCAGCGCCTGCCGTCCTGCTCGAAATAGCGCTCATAGACGCCGGAGGTCACCACCGACTGGCCGCTCACCGCAATCGTGCCCACCAGCTGGTCTGATGCGGCAAAGGGTTTTTTCAGCCCAATGGACCACTCCCCGAGGGTGTGCACGTTCCCCCCGAGGTTGATCAGCGCCGCGTCGACGCCCTGGCGCCGCAGGTCATCCCGCACCCGATCGGCAATATAGCCTTTCGCGATGGCGCCAAGGTCGATCTCCATGCCCGGCTGGGCAAGAAACACGCTGCCCGCCGCCTCATCGAGGATCACATCCTGCGGCCGGGTCAGCGGCAGGCGGGCGGCAATCTCCGCCGCCGCCGGCACGCTGTGCCCCTGAAAGCCGATGCGCCAGAGCTTGACCAGCGGGCCAATCGCCAGGTTGAAGGCGCTATCCCGCACCATGCTGGCGGCCTTCGCGCACTGGATCAGCTTAAACACCGGGCGGCTGACGGCAACCCCATGGCGGCCGGCGGCATGGTTAATCTCCATGACCTGGGAGTGAGCGCGGTTGACGGTAAGCAGGTCTTCGTAGCGTTTGATTAACTGGAAGGTACGGGAGGCGAGCGCGTCATCGTGACGGAACAGTTTAAGCAAAATGGGCGAACCCATTAACACGGCGGAGTAGCTATAGACGCGGCTGTCGTCAGACATGGTTGCAGCTCCTGTGGATGACCCCGGCGCGCGGCCGGGGCAAATCGCTAAATGTTATCCTCTGGCGCGTACTGCCGCCTGGTGGCCAGCCAGGGTACCAAAGATAATGATATCTGCCACCGCATTGCCGCCGATGCGGTTGCCGCCGTGGATGCCGCCGACCACTTCCCCGGCGGCGTAGGCGCCCGGAATCGGCTGCTGAGCGGTGTTTAACACCGCGGTCGCGGTATTAATCGTCACCCCGCCCATGGTGTGGTGAACACCCGGGGCGATGCGGATCGCGTGGAACGGCCCTTCGTTAATCGGCGCCCGCAGCGCGGTGGTGCGGCCAAAATCCTCATCGCGCTGGGTTTCAACAAAGCCGTTGTAGCGCTCAAGGGTGGCAAGGAAGGCATGGTAATCCATCCCCAGCTTCTCCGCCAGCTCGCGCGGGGAGCTGGCGCTGGTGGTGAGACCTTTGGCGATGTATTCATCGGCCGCCTTGTTTTTTGCCCGCACGTGCTCGTCAAAGACGATCCAGGCGTACTGCTCCGGCAGCGCGATAATCGCCGCCGAGACTTTATCCCGGGTCGCCATTTCGTTGTAGAAGCGCTGACCGCGCTGGCTCACCAGAATCGCCCCGCCGCCGCGAATCGACTCCGAAATCAGGTATGAGGTCTTCTGCTCAACGGTCGGGTGGATCTGGATTTCGCCCATATCCACGGTGCCGGCGCCGATGCGTTCCAGCAGCGCGATGCCGCCGCCGGTGGCTCCTTTATGGTTGGTGGTGACAAAACCGGCGAGGTCCGGACGGTATTTGACCACCATCGCGCTGTTGGCGCTGAAGCCGCCGGTGGCGACCACGACGCTCCTGGTCTGCACCTCGATGCGCTCCTGCTCGTCGTTGAGCAGACGCACGCCGCTCACCTCGTCGTTGGCCATCAGGATCTCTTCGACCGAGGTATCCAGCATCACGTCAATCCCGCGTTTGCTGATATTGCGCACCAGGCCGCTAATCAGATAGCCGCCGACCGCCGACCCGTCACGCGGACGGTGGGTACGGTCAATGCTCATCCCGCCGGTGGTGGTGATGTCGTTCAGCATGATCCCGCGACGGGCCAGCCACTCGATCGCCTCGGGGGCGTTCTCCACGAAGCGGCGCAGCAGCGCCGGGTTGTTTTTGTTGTGCCCGCCCTTCAGGCTCTCCTCGTAGAACAGCTCTTTGCTGTCGACGATCCCTTTTACCCGCTGGAAGCGCGTTTCCGCGGCGTTCATCCCGGCGGAGGCTTTAATGGTGTTGCCGCCGATAGTCGGCATTTTTTCAACGATCAGCACGCGGGCGCCTTCGTCGTGGGCCTGAATCGCCGCCGCCAGACCCGCGCCGCCGCTGCCGACCACCACCACGTCGTAGCTTTTCACCGCCCGATCGTCGCCGCCTTCCTCAACTGCCAGCGCTTTGCTCGATTTCAGCATCGCTTTGGATACCGCTTTTTTCACCGCTTCGCTTTGGCTGGTGGCGCCGGAGATGGCGTCAACGTGCGGGGTGTTGGCGGTCAAAATACGCTCGCGGATCTCTTCAAAGCTGGTGGTGAACTCCACGGTCTGTACCGCGGCAGAGGCCAGCTCAACGTCAGCGATGCGGTCGTTCTCAAGGCTGACGTGGATCACCAGCTCCCCGGCCTCATCCTGTACGCTTTCGACGAAGACGCCGGGCTTAAACTTCGCGTCGCCCATGCTCATATCGCGGATCATCGCTTCCACCAGCGAGAAGCGCCACAGCGGCTCCGGAATATGCAGGGCTTCACGCCGGGTGCTGTCGATAAACAGCTCCAGGTTTTCGCCATCGGCAACGCGGTCGGTCCAGTCCGGATAGGCGATGCAGGCCCGTCCGACGGCGATCAGATCGTAGCCGTGATCCACCCCCTGCTCGGCGTCCGCGGCGTTAACAATCCCGCCAACGCCCATCACCGGCACCTGCGCGAGGCTGGCGGAGCGCTGCGCGCAGTATTTTTCAATCAGCGGCGTCGGATCGCGGGTATCAACGATGGAGGGACGCAGCGAGGCGCCTACCGAGAAGTGCAGATAGTCGAGGCCCCGCGCCGCCAGCTTTTCCAGCAGATAGAGGGTGTCTTCAAAGCGGATGCCCGGCTCTTCCAGCTCTTCCGGCGAGAAGCGGTAGCCGATAATAAAAGCGTCATCAGCGTACTGGCCGGCCATTTTATGGGCGATCTCCAGCACCGCCAGCGGGAAACGGGCGCGGTTGTCGCGGCTGCCGCCCCAGCAGTCGTCGCGCTGGTTAGAGTTCGGGGAGTAGAACTGCTGGATAAGGTAGGTATTGGCGCCGTGGATTTCGACGCCGTCAAAACCGGCCTGAATCGCGCGGCGAACGCCGTCACCGAATTTCGCGATGGTCTCCTCGACTTCCTCTGTACTCAGCGCGCGCGGCATCGCGGCGCCGTCGCGCGGGGCGGCCAGCGCGCTCGGCGCGACCGGCTGGCGACCGCCGATTAGCTGCGGGTCGACCATCCGGCCGCCGTGATAGATCTGCAGGATGGCCTTCGACCCTTCCGCCTGGATGGCTTCGGCAATTTTGGCAAGGCCGGCAATTTTTTCATCACTGTCGATGCCAATGGCGCCAGGGAAGGCCAGGCCATAGCTATCGATAAAGCAGCACTCGACGATGATGGTCCCGATGCTGCCCGCACGGACGCGGTAGTACTCCACCAGCTCGCTGGTGACCGAGCCGTCATAATAGCCGGTACAGGTGGTCATCGGCGCCATAAACAGGCGGTTTTTTAGCTCAGTTCCGTTTGGTAAGGTAAAGGGCTGCAAAATACGTTGATTACTGGTCATAGTAACACTCCAGATTTTAAATATTGAAATTCAGAATTCGCTAAGGAATTTATTTTTGGTTGTGTTTTTAATTCCTGTTGTCATGTTAATAATATAGCGAATTTTTTAGTTACCAAATCACTTACGTTAGTTAAAAAACTATTTAATACCAACAATAACATCACTACTCCCATTGTATTATTATTTTAAAATACAACGTTTACACAAAGCATAATATTGATAACAAACAAGACACTTTTGTTAATAAAAACAAAATCACTCTTATCCATTTAAAACCAAACAAATCAACACTTTAAATAAATTCACCTTGTCGGATAAACGCTAAAAATCGACTAAAATTTAACATTTAGCGGTATTTCATACAAATAACCACCCTCACTACAGGGGTTATTGCGAAAAATAAAAAAAACGCCAGACCCCTGGATTTATTGATCTCAATCAATTGCAATTCGACATCAAAGAGCAATATATAAATAACAAACAGATTTAATTTAGCGCCATAAAAAATGCGTTAAATAACCGTCGCGGTGATAATAAAAACCAATGATTAATAACTAAAGAAAGTTTTGAAATTAAAGAAAGTAAAAATCACCGACGGCTCAAACTTATTTTCAACTACTTGCAGATACTCATTATGAAAGAGAAAAAGACAACCATATCGCCTGCCGGCGCAGCCAGTCCTAAGGCTGCTGATAAGCGTCGTCTGCTGATGATGGCGCTGCCCATTATCGTGGCCGTAATGCTGCTCTTCGTCCCGGTGCCTGACGGCCTTCCGCCCTATGCCTGGCACTACTTTGCCATTTTCGTCGGCGTGATCGTCGGCCTGATTTTCGAACCCCTTCCCGGGGCGGTGATCGGCATCACCGGGGTGGTGGTTATCGCCCTGTGCAGCCAGTGGCTGCTGTTCGACCCGGCGCAGCTGGCGGACCCCAAATTCAAGCTTGCCGGCGCCTCGTTTAAGTGGGCGGTCAGCGGATTTGGTAACTCTACCGTGTGGCTGATTTTCGGCGCCTTTATGTTTGCCGCGGGCTACGACAAAACCCAGTTTGGACGCCGTCTGGCGCTGATTCTGGTGAAGTACCTTGGCCGCCGCAGCCTGACGCTGGGCTACGCCATCACCTTTGCCGACCTGCTGCTGGCGCCCTTCACCCCGTCGAATACCGCCCGCAGCGGCGGGACCATTTACCCGATTATCGCCAACCTGCCGCCGCTGTATGGCTCTAAGCCTAACGACCCTAGCGCCCGCCGCATCGGCTCCTATCTGATGTGGGTCGCCATTACCGCCGCCTGTATTACCAGCTCGATGTTCCTTTCGGCGCTGGCGCCTAACCTGCTGGCGCTGGCGCTGGTGAAAAGTATCGTCGGTATCAATATCTCCTGGGGCACCTGGTTTATCGCCTTCCTGCCGGTGGGCGTGCTGCTGATTGCGGTGATGCCGCTGCTGGCCTACTGGTTCTATCCGCCGGAGGTGAAGGTCAATGATGAAGTGCCCCTGTGGGCCGCGCGCGAGCTGGAAAAGCTCGGCCGCCTGTCGCGTAATGAGATTCTGCTGCTGGTGTTCGTCTGCTTCGCGCTGACGATGTGGATCTTCGCCGCCGAGTGGATTGAGCCGGCGCTGGCGGCCCTGCTGGTTATCGTCCTGATGCTGTGGACCGGGGTCCTGTCATGGAACGATATCACCAATAATAAAGCGGCGTGGAATACCTTTGTCTGGTTCGCCACCCTGGTGGCGCTGGCGGATGGCCTCTCCTCCACCGGCTTTATCGCCTGGCTGGGTAAAGAAGGCGGCGCGCTGATGAGCGGTATCTCTCCGGGAGTCGCCACCATCTTGCTGCTGCTGGCGTTCTACCTGCTGCACTACCTGTTTGCCAGCACCACCGCCCATACCACCGCGCTGCTGCCGGCCATGCTGACCATCGCCTCCACCATTCCGGGTATGAATATGCAGGTATTCGTACTGCTGATGGTCACTTCGCTGGGCATTATGGGGATCATCACCCCGTACGGTACCGGCCCCAGCCCGATCTACTATGGCAGCGGCTATCTGCCGACCAAAGACTACTGGCGCCTCGGCACCATCTTCGGCGCCATCTTCCTGGCCGCCCTGCTGCTGATTGGCTATCCGTGGATGTCCATGATGTTCTGATTCACAACCGTCGGGGTCACTCCCGGCGGTTTTACTCTTAGGGAGCTTAAACAATGTCGACTAAACCGTTTGTTTATCAGGAAGCGTTTCCGCTGGCGAAAGATGAGACTGAATACTATCTGCTGAGCAAAGAGCACGTCAGCGTCGCCGGGTTCGAGGGCGAGGAGATCCTCAAGGTTGCGCCTGAAGCGCTCACTCTGCTGGCCCAGCAGGCCTTCCACGACGCGGCCTTTATGCTACGCGTCTCCCACCAGCAGCAGGTGGCGTCAATCCTGCTGGACCCGGAAGCCAGCGAAAACGACAAATACGTCGCCCTGCAGTTCCTGCGTAACTCCGAGATTGCCGCTAAGGGGATTCTGCCAACCTGCCAGGACACCGGCACGGCGATTATCATGGGTAAAAAAGGCCAGCGCGTATGGACCGGCGGCGGCGATGAGGCCGCGCTGGCGCGCGGGGTCTACAACACCTATACCGAAGATAACCTGCGCTATTCGCAGAACGCCGCCCTCGATATGTATAAAGAGGTCAACACCGGGACTAACCTGCCGGCGCAGATCGACCTCTACAGCGTTGACGGCGACGAATACAAATTCTTGTGCATGGCAAAAGGCGGCGGCTCGGCCAACAAAACCTATCTCTACCAGGAGACCAAGGCGCTGATCACCCCGGCAAAGCTGAAGGACTACCTCGTCGAGAAGATGCGCACCCTCGGCACCGCCGCCTGTCCGCCGTACCACATTGCTTTCGTCATCGGCGGAACCTCTGCGGAATCGACGCTGAAAACCGTTAAGCTGGCCTCCACCCACTATTACGACGGCCTGCCAACCGAAGGCAACGAGCACGGCCAGGCGTTCCGCGACGTGCAGCTCGAGCAGGAGCTGCTGCTGGCCGCCCAGAATCTCGGCCTCGGGGCGCAGTTCGGCGGCAAGTACTTTGCCCACGACATCCGCGTGATTCGCCTGCCGCGCCACGGCGCCTCCTGCCCGGTTGGGATGGGCGTCTCCTGCTCCGCCGACCGCAACATTAAGGCGAAAATCAACCGTCACGGGATCTGGATTGAGAAACTGGAGAGCAACCCCGGCCAGTACATCCCGGAAGCGCTGCGTCAGCAGGGTGAAGGCCAGGTCGTTAGCATCGACCTCAATCAGCCGATGAGCGACATCCTCGGGCAGCTTTCGGCCCATCCGGTTTCAACCCGCCTGACCTTGAACGGCACGATTATCGTCGCCCGCGATATCGCCCACGCGAAGCTCAAGGAGCTGCTGGATAACGGCGAGGCGCTGCCACAGTACGTTAAAGATCACCCGATCTACTACGCGGGTCCGGCCAAAACGCCGGACGGCTACGCTTCCGGTTCGCTGGGGCCGACCACCGCCGGGCGCATGGATTCCTACGTCGATCTGCTGCAGTCGCACGGCGCGAGCATGGTGATGCTGGCAAAAGGCAACCGCAGCCAGCAGGTGACCGACGCCTGCCACAAGCACGGCGGTTTCTATCTCGGCAGCACCGGCGGCCCGGCGGCGGTGCTGGCGCAGCAGAGTATTAAGAGCCTTGAGTGCGTGGCTTATCCGGAGCTGGGAATGGAGGCGATCTGGAAAATCGAGGTGGAAGACTTCCCGACATTTATCCTGGTGGATGATAAAGGCAACGACTTCTTCCAGCAGATCCAGAACCAGCAGTGTAACAGCTGTGCCCAGCGGTAATGTTGCCGGCTAAAGCCGGGCGCTGCGTGGTATCATTTAGCTAAGAGGTATTCCGTTCACCATACGTCAGGCAGAACATGCGGCCTCAATGCGAGGTGACCGGGTTAAGGGGAAGATAACCGTCTTCCCCTTAACAATCCCCGCGGTCCCGCACGGAAATCGGTGCTGCGCACTGCGCTCACCTCCCGGCCTGCAGCCTGCGGTCGGCTCAACTCGACCTGCTCGCCCGTTCCGGGGCTCGCTCCTGTCTCGATTCGCCTCTTGCCGCCATCCCTGGCGGCCAGCCCTTGTCTTCCGGCCTTCGGTTCGCCGATTTCAGCGGGGTCCAGGGCCCCGCTGCACGCCTTTTCGCCACCTGGCGTCCATCGTTGCGGATAGCAACAATGGCGGAGAGCAACAATGATTGAAACCATGCGGTGACCATGCGGACAGGCCGCTTTTATCGCCTCAGCTGTCCGGTGAGCTGAACACCGCCAGACCAGCAGACCCGCTTTTCGGCCCCGCTTGTTGCTAGTGGCCGGCCGAGGGCGCGCCCGGCGCTCCGGCGCGGCTGAACGGCGGACGGGCAAACCAGATAACCACGATCAGCGCCATAAAGCCCCAGCCTAACACCCAGAAATAGTCGATGGTCGACATCATATAGGCCTGCTGCTCGATGGTTTTATCGATCAGCGCCATATGCTGCTGGGTCGCTCCACCCATCTTCTCCACGTAATCCACCGCCGCCGGATTATAGGCGGAGACGCTTTCGGTCAGGTTGGCATGGTGGAACACCTCCCGCCGCGACCAGATCCAGGTGGTCAGCGAGGAGGCAAACGAGCCGCCCAGCACGCGGAAGAAGGTTGCCAGACCGGAACCTTCCGCCACCTCCGCCCCGCTGAGGTTCGACAGTACGATAGTGGTGATCGGCATAAAGAAAAACGCCACGCCGATCCCCATAAACAGCTGTACTTCGGCGATGGTGCGGAAATCGACGTCGGTGTTGAACTGCGCGCGAATAAGGCAGGAGGCCCCCATGGTCAGGAACGAGAGCGAAGCCAGAATACGCAGATCGAAATTATTGGCGTAGCGGCCAATAATCGGCGTCATCACCAGCGGCAGCACGCCCATCGGCGCGGCGGCAAGCCCGGCCCAGATGGCGGTGTAGCCCATCTGGGTTTGCAGCCACTGCGGCAGAATGATGTTGATGGCAAAAAACGCCGCGTAGCCCAGGGTCAGCGAGAGCGTACCGATAGCAAAGTTACGGTCCTTAAACAGCCGCAGGTTGACTATCGGGTGGCGCTCGCCCAGCTCCCAGATAACGAACGAAACCAGCGATATCGCCGAAATTACCGACATAATGACGATATGGATTGAGGCGAACCAGTCGAGGTCGTTGCCTTTATCCAGCACCACCTGCAGCAGCCCGACGCCAAGCACCAGCAGCGCGATGCCGATGTAGTCAATCGGCGCATGGGTGGTGGTCTCTTCACGCTCGCGCATCTGCGTCCAGACCACAATCGCGGCAAAGATGCCGATCGGCACGTTGATGTAGAAAATCCACGGCCAGGAGTAGTTATCGGTGATCCAGCCGCCGGTAATGGGGCCAACAATCGGCGCCACCACCGTCACCATCGACAGCAGAGCCAGCGCCATGCTGCGCTTGCTCGACGGGAAGATAACCAGCAGCAGCGTCTGGCACATCGGGAACATCGGCCCGGCGAAGAAGCCCTGCAGGGCGCGAAAGATAATCAGTTCGCTCATGCTGTGGGCAAACCCGCACAGGAACGAGGTCAGGGTAAACAGCACCACCGAGCCGATAAACAGCTTTAGCTGGCCGAAGCGCCGGGTAAACCAGCCGGTCAGCGGCAGCGCAATGGCGTTGCACACCGCAAACGAGGTGATAACCCACGTCCCCTGATCGGCACTCACCCCGAGGTTGCCGGCGATCGTCGGCAGCGCCACGTTGGCAATCGTGGAGTCCAGCACCTGCATAAACGTGGCCAGCGACAACGCGAGCACCGCCAGCCACATATTGGGCGGCGTAAATGCGGCCTTATCTTGCATAACGTCTCTCTTAACGGGCGCCGGCGGCTACCGCTTTGCTGTTGTCATGAAGGATTTTAGCCACCAGCTGGTCCGCCTGTTCCAGCGGGTTCTGATACACATCCGTGGTGAAACGCGGGGCGCTAACGGTTTGCTGCGGCAGCAGATGGCCGTCGGTATCGCGAATATCAACGCGAACGTTCATCGACAGCCCCACGCGCAGCGGGTTTTTCTGCATATCATGCGGGTCCAGCGCGATGCGCACCGGCAGACGCTGGACGATTTTGATCCAGTTGCCGCTGGCGTTCTGCGCCGGCAGCAGCGAAAACGCGCTGCCGGTGCCGATGCCCAGGCTCTCAATGGTGCCGTGGTACTCCACGTCGTCGCCGTAGAGGTCCGCGCTGAGCGTCACTTTCTGCCCCAGGCGCATCCCGCTCATCTGGCTCTCTTTGAAGTTGGCATCGACCCACACCTCATTCAGCGGCACGATAGCCATCAGGGTGGTCCCCGAATCGACGCGCATGCCGAGCTGGACCGCGCGTTTGGCCACGAAGCCGCTGACCGGGGCAACGATGGTGCTGCGCGAATTATCCAGATAGCGCTGGCGCAGCGTGGCTACCGCACTTTTAATTTCAGGATGGCTGTCGATAACCGTATCGTCAACCATCGCGGTATTGGTGCGTAACGCCTCCTGAGCGGCGGCTAAGTCGCTCTGCGCGCTGGTGACCGCGTCGCGATAGTGGGAGAGATCTTCCGCCGCGATGGCGCCGCTCTGGAAGATTTTCTGCCGCCGGGCGTAGTCGTTTTGCGCCGTCTGCAGGGCGACCCTTTTCGCCGCCACCTGCGCGCGGTAGTTATCCGCCGTGCTGTAGAGACCGCGAACCTGGCGCACGGTGTTGGCCAGATTAGCCTCCGCCTGCTGCAGCGCAATTTCGGTATCGCTCGGGTCAAGCAGCACCAGCGGCTGCCCCTTCTGCACAAAATCCCCCTCGTCCACCGTGACCTGGGTCACCGTACCGCCGATTTGCGGAGTGAGCGTCACCTGGTTGCCGTTAACGTAGGCATCGTCGGTCGATTCATAGTAGCGGGCGTACAGCAGGTACCATGCCACGCCGCCGCCGGCGGCCAGAAGCAGAATAATCAGTAAAATAATAAAGTTGCGTTTGCGCTTGCTGCCGCGCTCGGCGTGCTGTGCAGGTGTGGTTTCCATCTTGTCCGGACCTTCTTGAATACGTTAGCGATGAGGGGCAACAATTTCGTCTGGCAGCATTTTTGTCATTAGCTCTACCAGTAAACGAGACTCGTCGGGGGTCAGTCGGGCGGTAAGGTCGCTGATGATTGACGCCAGCGCTTCATTAACAAAGCGCTCGCAAATCAGCTCGCCTTTGCCGCTCAGCGCCAGCACGACCTGCCGCTTATCCTGCGGATTAGGCGAACGGCTGATGAGATCGCGCTTGACCATCCGATCCACCATGCGGCTCATCGCCCCGGCGTCCATGACCAGATTTTTGCTGATCTCAACCGGACTGGTGACGCCCTTATAGATGCTGATCAGCACCTTAAACTGGGCGGCCGTGATATCCATGCCGGAGAAATACTGGCTAATGAGCTGATCTTTATACTGGTTTGCCAGATGGATTAATAAACCCAGATGGAACTTGTTATTGATAATACCCGGATGCTTATTCATGATATTTGCCTGGTCAGTAATTACAAATGAAATTACTGACCAGGCATTTATTTGTCAATGCTGTGTCAAGAAGATCGCACATTTTGTCAGGATGGCGCCTCCTCAGCCGCGCGCTAAGCGCCGGTGCGCCCCTGCCAGACGGCTCTTGAATTCGCCTGCCCCTCGGCTATGCTCAAAGCAGGTCCACGCCAGACGGTGCGCTGGACCGCCTGAAAAATAACAAAAATATTCGCTTTCCGGGTGCGGCTTATGAACAGAGTACGGGCGTTGTTTTTGGCATGGTTGGCGCTGCTGCTGGCGCTCCCGCTTCACGCCGCCGAGCCGCGCGAGCAGCCGACGGATCGCGAGCGGGCGCGCACGGTATTTATCTTCCACCAGCCGATCGTCATGCTGCAGGCAACCTTCGGCCAGACCACCCCCGAAGAGCGCGTGCTGCGGGTACGTAATACCCTGCGCGCCTTCACGGAAGCCGACATCAGCCAGCCGCTGCAGGTGGTGGCGGTTACCCGCTACAACCTGCCTGGCCGCCTGTTTATGATGAACAACAAACCGGTGATGCTGCTCAGCCAGGCCGATCTTGATGAAGGCGACGATCTGACCCTCGATCGGGCGGCGCAGCGCGCGCTCACCCGGATTGAGGCGCAGCGAACCTCCCTGCGCGAACAGTACAACCGCTCATATCTGCTGCTGTCGGCCGGCAAAACCCTGGCCGGGGCCCTGGCTCTGGCCCTGCTTTACTACGCCGCGTACCGTTCGTGGCGGCGGGTGCGGCGTTTTTTCACTCTGCGCATTCTCGAGAAACGCAGCTGGATCCCGCAGAACTGGCGGCGCTTCCTCGGCAATATTGAAACCCGGCTCTATGCCCTGCTGATGGCGCTGCTCGGCATTCTGGCGCTTTACGCCTGGCTGAGCTGGGCCTTCGGCCTCTTTCCGTGGACCCGCGTGTGGAGCGAATCGCTGGGCGAGTGGTCGCTGAAAGTTATCCAGGAGATTGCCCTGTCGATACTCTCTTCGCTGCCCGGTCTGCTGATTGTGCTGATTATCTTCCTGATAACCTGGTTTATTATCCGCCTGGTCAAGGTTTTGCTCGGCCAGGTTGAAGCCGGCCGCCTGCATATCCCCGGCCTGCACCCGGAGACCGTCGGCGCCACCCGCAGGCTCATCTCCGCGGCAATCTGGCTTTTTGCCCTCTCCGCCGCTTACCCTTTTCTCCCCGGGGCTAATTCGCTGGCCTTTAAGGGCATCAGCGTTTTTTTCGGCCTGATGTTAACCCTGGGCTCAACCGGCATCATGAATCATGCGATGAGCGGGCTGGTGCTGATTTACTCGCGCGCGCTGCATAAAGGGGACTGGATCCGCATCGCCGGCGATGAGGGCCAGGTCAGCGAAATCGGCATGCTGGCAACCAAGATCCAGACCCGTGAAAATTACATCGTCACCGTCCCCAACGCGGTGGTGGTGAGCGGCAAGATCGTTAACCTCAGCGCGCAGGACCCCGGCCAGGGGGTTAACCTTACCGTTAGCGTGACGATTGGTTACGATACGCCGTGGCGCCAGGTCTGCGCCCTGCTGGAGCTGGCGGCGCACCGCGCTGAGGGCATCGACCCTGACCAGCCGCCAAAAGTGCGCAAGCTGGCGCTGATGGACTGGTACGCCTCCTACGAGCTGCAGGTGCGGCTGCTTGCCGAAACCACCGTACCAGAAGGTCGTAATGCGCTGCACGGCAGCGTGCTGGACGTGTTCAACGAGTTTAACGTGCAGATAATGTCGCCTAACTTTGTCCTGCAGCCGAAGGAGCCGGTGGTGGTGGCGAAGGAAAACTGGTACGCCGCGCCGGCGGCCGCGCCGGAAGAGATAAACAAAAAAGAGGGTTAACGCGAGGAGAGCCGGCCGTAAACGCCCGCGGCCGGCCTGAGAACGCGGGCGCCTAGGCCCGCTGCGCGTCCAGATCGTCAAACACCTGCTGCGCCAGATGCATCGTGGCGTTGGCCGCAGGCAGACCGCAGTAGAGCGCGGAGTGCATAATCAGCTCCTTGAGCTCATCGCGGGTCACGCCGTTATTAAACGCAGCGCGCAGATGCATTTTAAGCTCCGCTTCGCGATTAAGCGCGATCAGCATCGCGATGGTGATCATGCTGCGAGTATGGCGATCCAGCCCCGATCGGGTCCAGGTTTCACCCCACGCGTAGCGGGTAATAAAGTCCTGAAACTCTTCATTGAGCGGGGTCAGCTTATCCAGCGTGCGGTCGACGTGGGCATCGCCCAGCACCTGACGTCGTACCGCCATTCCCTGCTGATAACGCGCCTTGTCATCCATGCTGCTCTCCCCGGAAGAATCCCAGTAATGCGGCGCTGAATGCCCCCGCCGCTTCGATATTAGACAGATGCGATGCGGAGACTACCACCACCTGCGAGGCGGGGATCTGCTGATGGAGAAAGTTGGCATCCGCCACCGTCGTGACAGGGTCACTTTCCCCGGCGATAATCAGGGTTGGCAGACTAATGTGCCCGACTTCACTGCGCAGGTCGGCCGCCGCCAGCGCTTCACAGCAGGCGGCATAGCCCTCGGCATCGCTATGGGTCAGCTGATGGCACAGGGATTCGACCACCTCCGGCGCCTTCTGGCGAAAGGCGTGGCTAAACCAGCGGTCCGCCGCGCCGGCGGCCACCACGTCCATCCCCTCCTGGCGGACGGCTCGCGCCCGCGAGAGCCAGCTGGCCTGATCGCCAATTCGCGCGGCGGTATTGGCCACCGCAATGGCGTAAAATCGCTCCGGGGCGAAACGTCCCAGCCACAGTCCGGTCAGCCCGCCCATCGAAATCCCGCAAAACCAGGCTTTCTCTATCTGCAGGTGATCGAGCAGCGCAATAACGTCTTCGCCAAGCTGGGCGAGGGTCACTTTACCGCTTTTAGCGGTCTGACCATGACCGTGAGTGTCGTAACGCAGCACGCGAAACCGCGCGGTTAGCGCGCCAAGCTGCGGCTGCCACATCGACCGGGTGGTGCCCAGCGAGTTAGAAAGAACGATAACCGGCGCACCTTCCGGGCCGTCAATCTGGTAATCAAGGTTCATCATGTTGTTCCTTGTAACGCGCCACGACCTGGCGCACAAAAATTTCCGCACTGCCGGTAGCCGTTGTCGGGTCCAGCAGCTGGGTTAAACGGGCTACGCTAAGATGCTGGCTGACCTGAGGGTCGTTTTCCAGTAGCGCCTGCAGCGGGCGCGACTGGTCAATTGCCTGGCGGCACAGCGCCTCGACCCGATGATGGGCGTCGGCTTTACCGATAAACTCCGCCAGCGCCAGGGTCACCGCTTCGGCCATAATCAGGCCGTGGGTAATATCGAGATCGGCGCGCATTTTTTGCGGGAACACCTGCATATCGCGCGCCAGCTCAACGCACTGTTCCAGCGCGCCGCCGACGAGGGTAATCAGCTCCGGGAGCGTCTCCCACTCCGCCTGCCAGCCGCCGAGCGCGCGCTCGTGCTGCTGAACCTGGCCGGCATACAGGCAGGCCACCAGGCCCGGCGTACGCTGGGCCGCCGTGAGGATCGCCGCGCAGCCGACCGGGTTACGCTTGTGCGGCATCGTCGACGAACCGCCGCGGCCCTCCGCGACCGGCTCCGCAACTTCGGCAACTTCCGTCTGCATCAGCAACGAGAAGTCGTTGGCAAATTTTCCCAGCGTCCCGCAGACTCCGGCGTACCAGGCCCCCACTTCCAGCAGCCGATCGCGCTGGCTGTGCCACGGAGCGTCCGGCAGCGTCAGGCCAAGCTCGGTCGCCAGCCGCCCGGCGATCTCCGGTCCGTGCCCTTTTAGCGAGTCGAGGGTGCCCGCCGCGCCGCCAAACTGCAGCACCAGCACGCGGGGGCGCATTTCTCGCAGCCGCTGCTGCCAGCGCAGCAGCGCATCGAGGGTACCCGCCAGCTTCAGGCCAAAGGTCACCGGCAGCGCGTGCTGCATCCAGGTGCGCCCCGGCATCACCGTATGCTGATGCCGCAGCGCCTGCCGCGCAAATTCAGCCATCAGGCGCTGCAGCAGCGAATCGGTCTCCGCCAGCGCGCCGCGCAGCTGCAGAATCAGACCGCTGTCGATAGCATCCTGGCTGGTAGCTCCCCAGTGGACGTAGCGCGCGGCCTCCGGGTCCGCGGCCTTCACGCAGGCGGTGAGCTGTTTGACCAGCGGGATCGCCAGGTTACCGGCGCGGGCCGCCGCCTCACCCAGCGCGGAGAAATCGATAAGCGAATGCCGGCAGGCGTTGACCACCGGCGCGACGGCCGCCTCGGGCACCGTCCCGCAGGCGGCCTGGGCGCGGATCAGCGCCGCTTCAAAATCCAGCATCCCCTGTACCCGCTGCGCGTCGCTAAACCAGGCCGTTAGCGGGCTGCTGCGCATCATCGGGGTCAGCAAACTCATTTTGGCTCCTTAAACGCGTTCAATAATCAGCGCAATTCCCTGGCCGACGCCGATACACATGGTGCACAGCGCGTAGCGCCCGCCGGTGCGCCGCAGCTGATAGGCGGCGGTCATCGCCAGCCGCCCGCCGGAGGCGCCCAGCGGATGGCCTAAGGCAATCGCCCCGCCGTTGGGGTTAACGTGCGCGGCGTCGTCGGGCAGGCCTAAATCGCGCGTCACCGCCAGCGCCTGAGCGGCAAAGGCTTCGTTCAGTTCAATCACGTCCATCTGCGCCAGCGTCAGCCCGGTCAGCGCCAGCACTTTACGTACTGCCGGAGCCGGACCGAAGCCCATAATTCTTGGCGCGACCCCGGCGGTCGCCACCCCGACAACGCGCGCCAGCGGCTGCAGGTCGTTCGCCGTCAGCGCCTGCTCGCTGGCCAGCAGCAGCGCGCAGGCCCCGTCGTTGACCCCGGACGCGTTGCCGGCGGTCACCGAACCGTCGGCGCGCACCACGCCTTTTAGCTTCGCCAGCGCCTCCAGCGAGGTGCTGCGCGGGTGCTCATCGCGGGTAAACAGCAGCGGCTCGCCCTTACGCTGCGGGATCGAGACCGCAATCAGCTCATCGGTAAAGCGCCCTGCTTCCTGCGCCTCCGCGGTTCGCCGCTGGCTTCGCAGGGCGAAAGCGTCCTGGTCCGCGCGCGAAATCGCGAAATCAGCGGCCACGTTTTCGGCGGTTTCCGGCATCGAATCGACGCCGTACAGCGCCTTCATTCGCGCGTTGATAAAGCGCCAGCCGATAGTGGTATCTTCAATCTGCATGCTGCGGCTATAGGCGTTTTCGGCCTTGCCCATGACGAAGGGCGCGCGCGACATGCTCTCTACTCCGCCGGCAATCATCAGCTGAGTCTCGCCGCTTTTGATTGCCCGCGCTGCGACGCCGATCGCATCAAGGCTCGAGCCGCACAGACGGTTTATGGTGCTGCCCGGAACCGTTTCCGGAAGCCCGGCCAGCAGCAGGGCCATGCGCGCGACGTTGCGGTTATCTTCGCCGGCCTGGTTTGCACAGCCGTAAATCACGTCATCGATGCGCGAAGGATCCAGTCCCGGATTGCGCTCCAGCAGCGCCTTGAGCGGCAGCGCGCCTAAATCATCGGCGCGCATCGGCGCCAGGGTGCCCGCAAAACGACCGAAGGGTGTACGCACCGCATCACAGATAAATGCCTGATTCATCATAGGTTCCTTACGCGCTTTTCGCCAGATGTTCGAAGGTCAACGCCACCGGAGTGATGCGCTGCAGCTCCTCAAAAGAGAGGCCGTTGAAGAGTTCCCGCACCACCGGGCCGCCGGGGGTGATATCGATAACCGCGAGATCGGTGTAAATTCGGCTGACGCAGCCAACGCCGGTCAGCGGATAGCTGCAGTGCTCGACCAGCTTGCACTCGCCGTCGCGGGTCAGATGATCCATCATCACGAAGACCTGACGGGCGCCGATAGCCAGGTCCATCGCCCCGCCTACGGCCGGGATCGCGTCCGGCGCTCCGGTGCTCCAGTTGGCGAGGTCGCCGCGGGCAGAGACCTGATAGGCTCCGAGCACGCAGATATCGAGGTGGCCGCCGCGCATCATGGCAAAGGAGTCGCCGTGGTGGAAGAAACAGCCGCCTTTGAGCAGCGTGACGTACTCTTTCCCGGCGTTAATCAGCTCCGGGTCCTCTTCGCCGGGCTGCGGCCTGCCGCCCATGCCCAGCAGGCCGTTTTCACTGTGCAGGAACACCTCTTTATCCGTGGGCAGATAGTTGGCGATGCGGGTCGGTAAACCGATACCGAGGTTCACATAGGCCCCTTCCGGGATATCGCGCGCCACGCGCTGGGCCATTTCATCACGAGTTAATTTTTGCATCGCTGGCTCCTCAGGCGCTTTGTGCGCTAACGGTGTTTTCCAGCGAGAAGACGCGCTGGACAAAAATCCCCGGAGTAATGATATTTTCCGGATCCAGTTCGCCGAGGGTGACCAGGCGGGAGACCTCAGCGATGGTGGTTTTGGCGGCGGTCGCCATGATCGGGCCAAAGTTGCGCGCCGCTTTACGGTACACCAGGTTGCCCCAGCGGTCGGCGTGATGGGCCTTGATCAGCGCAAAATCGGCCTTAATCGGATATTCGAGCACGTAGTGGCGCCCGTCGATTTCGCGGGTCTCTTTGCCTTCTGCCAGCGGCGTGCCGTAGCCGGTCGGGGTAAATATCGCGCCCAGCCCGGCGCCGGCAGCCTGGATTCTGGCGGCCAGATTACCCTGCGGAACCAGCTCCAGCTCAACCTTGCCGCGGCGGTAGAGGTCGTCAAAAATCTGCGAGTCAACCTGACGCGGGAAAGAGCAGATCATCTTGCTCACCCGTCCGGCCTTCAGCAGTGCCGCCAGGCCCACCTCACCGTTGCCCGCGTTGTTGTTGATAATGGTTAGGTCGCGGGCGCCCTGCTCAATCAGGGCATCAATCAGGTACGTTGGCTGACCGGCGGGACCAAAACCGCCGATCATGATGGTCGCGCCGTCGTGGATCCCGGCGATGGCATCGCTTAGCGTCGACACGCTTTTATCAATCATCAGGTCGCTCCTTTATGTGCGGTAATCGCACTTATATACGTTGTTCGCACAAAATGTGACCCGCTTAACGATGTTGGTCAAGGGCGATAATCGAAATATGGTGCGATAATCGAACATCGTATATCTTTAGCGAAAGAATGTGATCGATGGCAAATATGGAGAACAAAATGGAGAAGCATCCAGACGATTTACTGACCGGCGATAGCGACCCGTTTAAGGGCGATCCGAATTTTATGGCCTCGCTGGCACGCGGGCTGGAGGTGATTCAGGCCTTCACCCCGCAGCGCCCGGTGCTGTCGATCTCGCAGATCAGCCAGAAGACCGGCATTCCGCGCGCGGCGGTGCGCCGCTGCCTCTATACGCTGGGCAAGCTGGGGTTTGTCTACGCTGAAGATGGCAAGAATTTTCAGCTGCGTCCGCGCATCCTCGCCCTCGGCCACGCCTGGCTGGCCTCAACCCCGCTGGCGCGTTCGGCCCAGCCGGTGCTCAAGCATCTGAGCGAAATGCTTAACGAGTCCTGCTCCATCGCCACCCTCGACGGCGACGATATTCTCTACATTGCCCGCGCCTCCAGCTCGCGCATTATGACTATCGATCTGGATATTGGCAGCCGGCTGCCGGCCTGGGCCACCTCGATGGGCCGGGTGCTGTTGAGCCATCAACCGGAGGAGAAGCTGAACGATATGCTGGGCCGGGTGACGATGATTCGCTACACCCCGCAGACGGTGGATTCGGTGAATAAGCTGCGCGCCGAGCTCAAGCGCGTCCACCAGCAGGGCTACGCGCTGAACGATCAGGAGCTGGAGATGGGGCTGCGCTCGCTGGCGGTGCCGCTGTTTAACCCGCAGGGACAGGTTCAGGCGGCGCTGAACGTCGGCGTCCATGCCGGACAGGTTTCGACCCGCGAAATGCTGGATCGGGTGCTGCCCGAGCTGCAAAAGGCGGCCCGGGAGCTGACGCTGCTGCTGCGCTAGCGGCTGCGCTTGGCGTGGCGTTCCCAGTTTTCCTGCTTTGCCTCGGCCGATTTGCGCAGGGCGACGTAGCACGCCCCGCTGCCGCCGTGATGGGCGGAGGCGACGCAAAACGCCTGTACCTCGGGAAGCTCTTCCAGCCAGCGCGCCAGGTAGCTGCGGATAATATTGGGGTGAGCGTTGTCGTCGCGCCCTTTGCCGTGAACAATCAGCACGTTGCGCAGCGACTCCTTCTGCGCCTGGAGCACAAAGGCAAACAGCATTTGCCGACACTTCTCGACCGGCTGGCGCAGCAGATTGAGGCTCGCCTGCTGGCTGTATTTCCCCAGCCGCAGCTTGTCCAGCACGCCGCTTTGTAACCCCTCGCGCCTGAACTCCAGCGGCGTTGCCAGCGGCAGCACGTCGAGGTAGCCGGTGGTCAAAAAGTTATCCAGCTGCAGCGCGTCGATCCGCTGCGGGGTGCGGGCGTGGCGCTCGGGATGCCACAGCACGTCGTTGCCGCTCTTCAGCGGCTGGACATCCTCCATGGCATCCAGAAATAGCGATTTGTCATCAAGGTTCATCAGCACTCCTCCGGCGACTATCGGAGGCTACTATAGCCGTCGCACCGTGCGCCCTCAACGCGTTTGTCGCCGGTCGCGCCGGCAGCGGCGTATCCCGCGCCCATAGCCACCAGCACTCAGCCCGCGCGATCGCCGCGGTAAATATACGTGATGCCAAAGGAAGTGCCTGAAAATAAGGGCCGGATCGCTGAACGGGTGTATGACGGAGGGGAATAACAGGTCGGCAAGCGATCGCTGTCTATTCGCTTGCCGAGCCTGCTGAGGCACCTAAAAATGTTTTTTCTTTAAGTGCATATCTTTCATTAGCTTATAAAGCGACTCGAACATAAGAGAGACAGCATTTAACAGCAAACCACTGATAATCAATATCAAAACGCCAGTTAGCATATATTGCATACCATCACCTTTCACGTTAACAAAAAAAGCCAGCACTAGCGTGCTGGCAAATAATTGACTCAAGGAATGCCTGTATAGCGTGTTGCGACGTCGGGTGCCTCCCGATGAATTAGCCAGCTCAAACTAATCCGCGTGCGTATGACAAACTGCATAGAGAGATGAACTGAACGCTCCTCCTCATAGGGGAATTTACCGCCCGGAGAAAGTAGCAAAATCCATTCACACCCGCGCGGCGTAATTAATACAAAATTAAATATCGCGGGGCCCGCTGCGATTTGGTTTTGCTTCTGCCCTGCCGGCAGTTGCAAAATGGAAAACATACTCATAGATCCGCCCCTTCAGCCACGCCGCTCGCCGTTCACCTTTATGGAGTATAGTTGCCCGCCAGGATGACGTGATATCTTGTGTTCAGGCTGCAGTAATAATCATTTGAATCAGGTAATAAGGAAAAACGATGCTGATACTGCTTCAGGACAAAATCGACACCCCGGTCGGGCCGCTATGGATCATTTGCGACGAGCAGTTCCATCTGCGAGCCGTTGAGTGGGAGGAGCACAGCGCGCGGATGGAGCAGCTGCTGGAGCTGCACTATCGCCATGAAGGGTATCAGCGCGTGGATTCTCGTGACCCGGGCGGGCTGAGCAGCAGGCTCGGCGACTATTTCGCCGGCGACCTTGCGGTTATCGAAACGCTGCCGACGGCGACGGCGGGCACCCCGTTTCAACGCGAGGTCTGGAAAACGCTGCGTACCATCCCCTGCGGCCAGGTCATGCACTACGGTCAGCTGGCGGAGGCATTAGGTCGGCCTGGCGCCGCGCGGGCGGTCGGGGCGGCCAACGGCTCTAATCCGGTCAGTATCGTGGTGCCCTGCCACCGCGTCATCGGACGTAACGGCACCATGACCGGCTACGCGGGCGGCGTGCAGCGTAAAGAGTGGTTATTGCGCCATGAGGGGTATTTGCTTCTTTGACCGTAAGTGCCTTTTATCGGAAGCATCCGGCAACTTTACAATCAAATATGCCCAGACATCTCATTTCTTATCAATAAGATAAAAGGGGTAATCGCTTTCCCCTTTTAATATTACGTGTTTCATCGGTTCGAGGCTTACCTGCTCACCAAAAAGATGTTAAAATTGACCAATATCAATTAAGGCTTGAGCAGACTTATGATCCCGGAAAAGAGAATTATACGACGCATTCAGTCTGGCGGTTGTGCAATCCACTGTCAGGATTGCAGCATCAGCCAGCTTTGCATCCCTTTTACTCTGAACGAGCACGAGCTTGATCAGCTTGATAATATCATCGAGCGAAAAAAGCCTATCCAGAAAGGACAGACCCTGTTCAAAGCCGGCGATGAGCTGAAGTCGCTGTACGCCATTCGTTCAGGCACCATCAAAAGCTACACCATCACCGAACAGGGCGATGAGCAGATTACCGGCTTCCACCTGGCGGGTGATTTGGTTGGTTTTGACGCAATCGGCACCGGTCTCCACCCGAGCTTTGCTCAGGCGCTGGAAACCTCAATGGTCTGCGAAATTCCCTTCGAAACCCTGGACGACCTCTCAGGCAAGATGCCGAATCTGCGTCAGCAGATGATGCGCCTGATGAGCGGCGAGATCAAAGGCGATCAGGATATGATCCTGCTGCTTTCCAAAAAGAACGCCGAGGAGCGCCTGGCGGCCTTTATCTACAATCTTTCTCGTCGTTTTGCCCAGCGCGGCTTCTCGCCTCGTGAGTTCCGTCTGACCATGACCCGTGGCGATATCGGTAACTATCTCGGCCTGACCGTAGAAACCATCAGCCGCCTGCTGGGTCGTTTCCAGAAAAGCGGCATGCTGGCGGTTAAAGGTAAATATATCACCATCGAAAACAGCGACCTCCTCGCCCAGCTGGCTGGTCAGGCGCGCAACGTCGCCTGATAGCCCGATCCCTTCGCCAGATCGCTAATTTTTTTCTTATTTGTTGATCTGGCCAGGGTCATCCCCTGTTTCAATTCATCTATATAGGTTATCTTTTTAATTACAAACTGCAGTTACAGTTGTAAGGAGACCCTGTATGGCAAAGTATCAGAACATGCTGGTAGTAATCGATCCTAACCAGGACGACCAGCCCGCACTGCGGCGCGCGGTATACCTACACCAACGGATTGGTGGCCGCATTAAAGCCTTTTTGCCGATCTATGATTTCTCATATGAGATGACGACCCTGCTGTCGCCAGACGAGCGAACGGCTATGCGCCAGGGCGTGATTAGCCAGCGCAGCGCCTGGATCAAGGAGCAAGCCCGGTTCTATATTGAGTCCGGGATCCCAATTGACATCAAGGTGGTATGGCACAACCGCCCCTTCGAAGCCATCATTCAGGAAATTATCAGCGACAAGCATGATTTAGTGCTGAAAATGGCGCACCAGCACGACAAGCTGGAAGCGGTCATCTTCACCCCTACCGACTGGCATCTTCTGCGTAAGTGCCCGTGCCCGGTGTGGATGGTTAAAGACCAGCCGTGGCCCGAGGGCGGCAGAGCGCTGGTGGCGGTCAACCTTGCCAGCGAAGAAAACTACCACGACTCCCTGAATGAGAAACTGGTCAAAGAGACGCTTGAGCTGGCGGAGCAGGTTAACCACACCGAGGTCCACCTGGTGGGCGCCTATCCGGTTACGCCTATCAATATCGCCATTGAGCTGCCTGATTTCGATCCCAGCATCTATAACGACGCGATTCGCGGCCAGCATCTGCTGGCGATGAAAACGCTGCGGCAAAAGTTTGCTATTGACGAGAGCCGCACCCACGTCGAGAAGGGTCTGCCGGAAGAGGTAATTCCCGATCTGTCGGAGCATCTGCAGGCGGGGATTGTCGTCCTGGGCACCATCGGGCGTACCGGACTGTCGGCGGCCTTCCTCGGCAACACCGCCGAGCAGGTGATCGACCATCTGCGCTGCGATCTGCTGGTGCTGAAACCCGATCAGTACAAAACGCCGGTTGAACTGGACGACGAAGACGACGACTGATCTCTGGTCGCCCAGCCGTCGTCGCCAACTCCCCCGCCGCCGCGGGGGATTTTTTTGCCCGCCGCCGAGCACAGAGCGTAAAAAAGGGCCTTCCGGCCCCTTCATCAGCTACGCACTGCGGGCTGAAGCGATACTTTTAGTGGATACCTAAGCGCCAGGCGTGGTCGATCTCTTCTTTCAGCTCGATGGAGGAGAGCGACATTAAATCGGCAAATTCCAGCTCGAGAAGTTTAAATTTTTTCAGGTACTGTGCGGGGGTTAAAGCTGTAGGGTCACGACGCAGAAATTCGATGGCCATTTGCGCGGGGGTCAATTCGGTATCCATAATATCCTCAGTGTGTTGAAAAAACGTCCCTATTATAGCACTCCGAGGCGATTAATTTATGAGCAATAAGCGGGCTGGCGCGCTATATAAAAAAGCCGTCTCAACGGAGACGGCTTCAGAAGCAAACGTTTTATAGCGGCATTGGTCCGCGCTCTTCAGCGCATTACAGCGCTTTCAGAATCGCATCCACGCTGGCTTTGGCATCGCCAAACAGCATGTGGGTGTTCTCCTTGAAGAACAGCGGGTTCTGCACGCCGGCGTAGCCGGTGTTCATCGAACGTTTGAAGACCACCACGTTCTGCGCTTTCCAGACTTCCAGCACCGGCATACCGGCAATAGGGCTTTTCGGATCGTCCTGCGCGGCCGGGTTAACGGTATCGTTGGCGCCGATAACCAGCACGGTGTCGGTGTCGGTGAAGTCATCGTTGATTTCATCCATTTCCAGCACCACGTCGTACGGAACCTTGGCTTCCGCCAGCAGCACGTTCATATGCCCAGGCAGACGACCGGCAACCGGGTGAATACCGAAGCGCACCTTGATACCGCGAGCGCGCAGACGCTCGGTGATTTCCGCAACCGGATACTGCGCCTGGGCTACCGCCATCCCGTAGCCCGGGGTAATGATCACCGAGTGCGAGTTTTTCAGCATTTCAGCGGTATCTTCTGCGCTAATTTCACGGTGCTCGCCCACTTCATCATCGCTGCCGGACGAGGAACCATCGGTACCAAATCCGCCGGCAATGACGCTGAAGAAGGAGCGGTTCATGGCCTTACACATGATGTAGGACAGAATCGCACCGGAAGAACCGACCAGCGCACCGGTGACGATCAGCAGATCGTTGCTCAGCATAAAGCCCGCCGCCGCCGCCGCCCAGCCTGAGTAGGAGTTCAGCATCGATACCACTACCGGCATGTCCGCACCGCCGATGGAGGCCACCAGGTGCCAGCCAAACGCCAGAGCGATAACGGTCATCACCAGCAGCGCCAGAACCTGCGTCGCGGTGCTGTCGGTGCGCACAAAGGCCACCAGCAGCACAAAGGAGACGACCAGCGCCGCGAGGTTCAGCTTATGACGGTTCGGCAGCATCAGCGGCTTAGAGGACATCTTGCCGCACAGCTTGCCGAAGGCCACGATGGAGCCGGTAAAGGTCACCGCACCGATGAAGATGCCGAGGAACACTTCGGTCAGATGAATATTGACCAGAATCTGCTCCATGCCGGTTTCATGCTGCAGGTAGCTGTTAAAGCCCACCAGCACCGCCGCCAGGCCGACGAAGCTGTGCAGCACCGCCACCAGCTCCGGCATTTCGGTCATTTCGACTTTCTTCGCCAGACGGATACCGATGGCGCCACCGATAACCATCGCCAGCAGGATCCACGCGACGTTGCTGCTGTCCGGCCCCAGGATAGTGGCGATCAGCGCGATCGCCATCCCGGCAACGCCGAAGTAGTTGCCCTGCTGAGAGGACTCGTGTTTTGACAGCCCTGCGAGACTAAAAATAAAGAGGATCGCGGCAACAATGTATGCAGCTGTAACTAATCCACCAGACATTTGTTACCCCTTATCCTTTGCGGAACATTTTCAGCATGCGCTGAGTGACGGTGAAACCACCAAAAATATTAATGCTGGCGATCAGCACCGCGATAAAGCTCAGCACGCTGACCCAGCCGCCGTGGCCTATCTGCAGCAGCGCCCCGACAACGATAATCCCCGAGATGGCGTTTGTGACCGACATCAGCGGCGTATGTAGCGCGTGCGACACGTTCCACACCACGTAGTATCCGACCACGCAGGAGAGCGCAAAGACCGTAAAGTGGCCGAGGAACTCCTTCGGTGCCACGTTAGCCAACCAGCCAAACAGGATAATCGCCAGCGCCATCAGCGCGTATTTGCGCCACGGCGAAACCGGTTTTTTCGCTTCAACAGGTGCTTCAACCTTCTTCGCGGCGGCCTGCGGCTGGGCGGAGACCTGAATCGGCGGCGCCGGCCAGGTCACTTCCCCGTCGCGGACAACCGTTACGCCGCGTACCACGACGTCGTCGAAATCGATGGCAATGTTGCCATCTTTCTCTTTGCACAGCAGCTTGATCAGGTTGACCAGGTTGGTGCCGTAGAGCTGGGATGACTGGGTCGGCAGGCGGCCAGGCAGATCGGTATAGCCGATGATTCTCACCCCGTTGGCGGTGGTCACCACTTCGCCAGGCACGGTGTATTCACAGTTGCCGCCGTTCTGCGAGGCCAGATCGACCACCACGCTGCCGGAAGTCATCGAGTCAACCATTTCGCGGGTAATCAGCTTCGGCGCCGGTTTGCCGGGGATCAGCGCCGTGGTGACGATGATATCGACCTCTTTCGCCTGAGCGGCAAACAGCGCCATTTCGGCTTTAATAAAGGCTTCGGACATCACTTTGGCATAGCCGTCGCCGCTGCCCGCCTCCTCTTTAAAGTCCAGCTCAAGGAACTCTGCGCCCATGCTCTGCACCTGCTCTTTGACCTCAGGACGGGTGTCGAACGCGCGGACGATCGCCCCCAGGCTGTTAGCGGCGCCAATCGCGGCCAGGCCGGCAACGCCGGCGCCGATCACCATCACCTTGGCCGGCGGAACCTTGCCCGCGGCGGTGATCTGCCCGGTGAAGAAGCGGCCAAATTCGTGCGCGGCCTCGACGATGGCGCGATAGCCGGCAATGTTGGCCATCGAGCTTAAGGCATCCAGCGACTGGGCGCGCGAAATACGCGGCACCGAATCCATCGCCATCACGGTGACATTGCGGGCAGAGAGTTTTGCCAGCAGCTCCGGGTTCTGCGCCGGCCAGATAAAGCTCACCAGCGTGGTGCCTGGATTCAGTAAAGCGATTTCACTCTCGTCAGGCGCATTGACCTTGAGAATAACGGGCGACTGCCAAACTTCGGCGCCGTCCACAACCTCAGCGCCTGCCTGAGCAAACGCCTCGTCATCGAAACTTGCCAGCTGGCCCGCGCCGCTTTCAACTGCGACGGTAAAACCCAGCTTGAGCAGCTGCTCCACCGTTTTCGGCGTGGCCGCTACGCGGGTTTCATTGGCTAGCCGTTCTTTTGGTACCCCGATACGCATAGTTTTCCCTTTCATCGGTTTTTGATGATGGTTTTCTCTTCTGACAGCCGAGGATCCGCCGGCAAAACGCACCGGCTCGGATATTCGGCTGAAAAAATGAAACAGTAACAAACTTTTTATAACCTACTGAAAATACCGATTGTGATCTACTGCGATAAAACAGAATTTTTGATTTTATTGGTAAAACGCGCGGCAAACTGCGTCAGGCAGCAATATTTACCTTAAATTTATAAGCGAGCCTGATAATTCGCTTAGCTTAAGCAGTAATACGCAATTAATCGCCAGCCAGAACATCGCATTAACATTACATTAACTTATTAAAGCGATATCGATTATCGATTTTGCTGGTCAAGCGGCTGTTTTTTCAACATATCGGAAAATGTTATATTATTGTGACGCGCGTTTCGGGCGGTTAGCAAAAATTGACGCAGACAGTCACTCCTTTTAAATGCAATAATCGAGCGTTTTCAGTCAACAACAATACCTGTACATGGTTTGCGCAAGGCAAAGGACTATTTTTATGAATCTTAAGAACTCACTCCTGGCGTCTGCTCTCCTGGCTACGACCGCGCTGTCTGCCCACGCAGCGACCGAGCTGACTCCGGAGCAGGCGGCGGCGCTGAAGCCCTACGATCGCGTGGTCATCACCGGCCGTTTTACTGCGATTGGCGATGCGGTTAAGGCGGTCTCCCGCAAGGCCGACAAAGACGGCGCAGCCTCCTTTTATGTTGTCGACACCTCAGACTATGGCAACAGCGGCAACTGGCGCGTAACGGCAGATCTCTATAAAGACAACGCCCAGCAGGCCGATGCTCCCAAAAATCGCATGATTAATGGGATCATGGAGCTGCCGAAAGACCAGGCCGTTGAGCTGGAACCGTTTGACACCGTGACCGTGCAGGGCTTCTATCGCAGCCAGCCTGAAGTTAACGATGCCATCACCAAAGCGGCGAAAGCAAAAGGCGCGGCCTCTTTCTTCATCGTTCGTCAGGTAGATGCTAACCAGGGCGGCAACCAGCGCATCACCGCTTATGTTTATAAAGCCGATGCCAAAAAACGCGTTCTGCAAAGCCCGGATGCGATTCCTGCCGATTCTCAAGCCGGGCGCGCAGCGCTGGCTGAAGGCGGCGCCGCGGCTAAAAACGTGGAAATCCCCGGCGTGGCAACCACCGCAGCCGTCGGCTCCGGTACCGGCGTAGGCCGCTTCTTCGAAACGCAGTCCTCAAAAGGTGGGCGTTACACCGTCACGCTCCCTGACGGCACGAAGATTGAAGAAGTAAACAAGATCACCGCGGCGCAGATGGCCCCGTTCGATAGCATTAAGTTCACCGGTAACTACGGCAATATGACCGAAGTTTCCTACCAGGTGGCCAAACGTGCGGCGAAGAAAGGCGCGAAGTATTACCACATCACCCGCCAGTGGCAGGAACGCGGTGGCAACATGACCATCAGCGCTGACCTGTATAAATAACGACACCTCAGCTGAATAAAAAGGCGGCGCTTTGCCGCCTTTTTGCTTTTTTTCATCCGCCGCCATTGCATGCGCACAAGACACTCCGTAAAATCCCGCGCCTTAGCGTAATCGTCCATTTTATGCGATTTAGCCAAATAAATATTCTTTACTTCACGGTTGTCACTTCGGGATTGCAATGGAAAAGAGACTGGGCCTTAGCGCCCTGACCGCCCTGGTTCTCAGCTCAATGCTGGGCGCAGGCGTATTCAGTTTGCCGCAAAATATGGCCGCCGTGGCCAGCCCGTCCGCCCTGCTGATCGGCTGGGCCATTACCGGCGTGGGCATTTTATTCCTCGCCTTCGCCATGCTCCTGCTGACCCGCATTCGCGCCGACCTCGACGGCGGTATTTTTACCTATGCGCGCGAAGGATTTGGCGAGCTGGTGGGCTTCTGCTCCGCCTGGGGCTACTGGCTGTGCGCGGTCATCGCCAACGTCTCCTACCTGGTTATCGTCTTTGCGGCGCTGAGCTTCTTCACCGACGCGCCCGGCTCGGTTATTTTTGGCAACGGCAATACCTGGCAGGCGATCGTCGGGGCGTCGATTCTGCTGTGGGTGGTCCATTTTTTAGTGCTGCGCGGCGTGCAAACGGCGGCGGGCATCAACCTGGTCGCCACCCTGGCGAAGCTTATTCCGCTCGGCGCGTTTATCGTTCTCGCCGCGATGGCCTTCCGTTTAGAGACCTTCACGCTTGATTTCAGCGGCCTGGCGCTCGGCGTGCCGGTGTGGGAGCAGGTGAAGAATACGATGCTGATCACCCTGTGGGTGTTTATCGGCGTAGAGGGCGCGGTGGTGGTGTCGGCGCGCGCGCGAAATAAACGCGACGTTGGCCGCGCGACGCTGCTGGCCGTACTCTCGGCGCTGGTGGTTTATCTTCTGGTCACGCTGCTCTCGCTGGGGGTTGTCGCCCGTCCGGAGCTGGCGGAAATGCGTAATCCCTCGATGGCCGGGCTGATGGTCAGAATGATGGGTTCCTGGGGCGAGGTGATCATCGCCGCCGGGCTGATCGTTTCCGTCTGCGGCGCCTATCTGAGCTGGACCATCATGGCGGCGGAGGTTCCCTGGCTGGCCGCCACCCACAAAGCATTTCCGCGCCTGTTTGCCCGGCAAAATCGCCACAACGCGCCGTCTGCTTCGCTGTGGCTAACCAATATTAGCGTCCAGGCCTCGTTGGTGCTGATTTGGCTGACCGGCTCGGATTACGGTACCCTGCTCACCATCGCCTCCGAGATGATCCTCGTTCCCTATCTGCTCGTCGGCGCCTTCCTGCTGAAAATTGCCGCACGCCCGCTGCATAAGGCCGTGGGTATCGGGGCATGCGCTTATGGCTTATGGTTATTATATGCGTCGGGCCCTGTGCATTTACTGCTGTCGGTGATACTTTACGCTCCGGGTCTTCTGGTTTTCCTGTACGCCCGCCGTACGCACCAGCACGATCGCATGCTTAAACGCCGTGAATTAGCCTTAATTGGTTTATTGCTGGTTGCCGCCGTACCGGCAACGTGGATGCTGGTGGGGTAAGCGGTTGCCCTGCCGCGGAATTCAAAGGAGATACCCATGGCTGAACTACAGCCCCGCCCGGTCCTTATAACAGGAGGAGGCCGCCGAATCGGCCTCGCTCTGGCACAGCATTTTCTTCAGCAACAGCAGCCCGTCATCGTCAGCTATCGTACCCACTATCCGGCTATTGACGCGCTGCGTACGGCCGGCGCCGTTTGTCTGGAGGCGGATTTTAGCACCGACGATGGGATTTTAACCTTCGCCGAGGCGGTGAAATCCCACGCCGGCCAAGGCCTGCGCGCCGTTATCCACAATGCCAGCGGCTGGATGGCGGAAAAGCCGGGGACGCCCCTCAGCACGGTGCTCGCCAGCATGATGCAAATTCACGTCAACGCGCCCTATCTGCTCAATCACGCCCTGGAAGCGCTGCTGCGCGGCCACGGTCACGCGGGCAGCGATATTATTCATATCACTGACTACGTGGTTGAGCGCGGCAGCGATAAGCACATCGCCTATGCCGCCAGTAAAGCGGCGCTGGATAATATGACCCGCTCCTTCGCCCGCAAGCTGGCGCCGGAAATAAAGGTCAACGCCATCGCCCCCTCGCTCATTATGTTTAATGAAGGCGACGATGCCGAATATCGCCTGCAGGCGCTGGATAAATCGCTGATGAAAATAGCGGCAGGCGAAACGGAAATTATCGAACTGCTCGACTATCTCTTCAGCAGCCATTTCGTCACCGGCCGCTCCTTCGCCGTCGACGGTGGCCGCCACCTGCGCTAGTGGAAACGGCTCCAGCCGAGGATCAGCAGCCAGGCACACAGGCTCCAGCACACAACGGCGCCCGCCAGCGCGTAAGGCAGGCGCATCGTTGCGGTGAAGTACCAGAGCGACAGCAGGTAGATAAAATAGGGAATGATCGACCACATCCCAAATACGATGGTGGTGCGCAGGGCTTCAATCCCGCGCTCGCTGGCGACAATATAGTGAGCGATCAGGGCGAATGTCGGAAATAGCGGAATGAGCCCGGCAATATAGTAATTTTTGGTTTTGGACAGTACGCCAATCAGTACCACCACCAGCGCCCCGAGCAGCGCTTTAATCAACAGCCCCATGCCTTTTGCCTTAACATTTAAACAACAAGTTACGCCAGCATAGCGGAAGAACATTTGTTTATAAAAGAGTAATGGCAGGCAATTTGCTGGCGGTGTATGTTTAACCTTTTACATATACATATAAAATATGAATAAGATCGTGTTTGTTGAGGATGATCCGGAAGTTGGCGCGCTGATCGCCGCCTATCTGGGTAAGCATGATATGGACGTGGTGGTTGAACCACGCGGCGACCGGGCGGAAGAGGTTATTGCGCGAGAAAAACCCGATCTGGTGCTATTAGATATCATGCTGCCGGGCAAGGACGGGATGACGCTCTGCCGCGACCTGCGCGGGCAGTGGCAGGGCCCCATCGTGCTGCTGACCTCCCTTGATAGCGATATGAACCATATTTTGTCGCTGGAGATGGGCGCGAGCGATTATATCCTCAAAACCACCCCACCTGCCGTGCTGCTGGCGCGGCTGCGCCTGCATTTGCGTCAGCACGTTGCCGTTCCGCTCACCTCCGCGCCCGCCTCGCTGACGCCGCATAAAACCATCGCCTTTGGCTCACTCTCCATCGACCCGGTGAACCGCCAGGTGCTGCTCGCCGGCGACAGCGTCGCGCTCTCTACGGCGGATTTCGAACTGCTGTGGGAGCTTGCGACCCATGCGGGACAAATTATGGATCGCGATGCGCTGCTGAAAAACCTGCGCGGCGTCACCTACGACGGTATGGACCGCAGCGTCGACGTGGCCATTTCCCGCCTGCGTAAAAAGCTTCTCGATAGCGCAACGGAACCCTACCGGATCAAAACGGTGCGCAACAAAGGCTATCTGTTTGCCCCCCACGCCTGGGACAATTAATTAACGGGTCCGGCTATGAAAAAGCTGTTTGTGCAGTTTTACCTCCTGCTGTTCGTCTGCTTTCTGGTTATGACCATGCTGGTCGGTCTGGTGTATAAATTTACCGCCGAGCGTGCGGGCCGCCAGTCGCTGGACGATCTGATGAAAAGCTCGCTATATCTGATGCGCAGCGAGCTGCGGGAAATTCCGCCGCGCGACTGGAGCAAAACGCTCAAAGAGCTGGACCTCAACCTGTCGTTCGATCTGCATATTGAACCGCTCAGCAAATTCAAGCTAGCGGAGAGCTCAATGCAGCATCTGCGCGCCGGCGACATCGTCGCCCTCGATGATGAGTACACCTTTATTCAGCGCATTCCGCGCAGCCACTACGTGCTGTCAGTGGGTCCGGTGCCCTATCTCTACTTTTTGCATGAGATGCGCCTGCTGGACGTCGCGCTGATGGCCTTTATCGCCATTTCGCTGGCGTTCCCGGTCTTCGTCTGGATGCGCCCGCACTGGCAGGATATGCTGCGCCTCGAAACCGCCGCCCAGCGCTTCGGCGAGGGGCATTTTAGCGAACGCATCCATTTCGATAGCATGTCCAGCTTTGAGCGGCTCGGCGTGGCCTTTAACCAGATGGCCGATAATATCAACGCCCTGATCGCCAGCAAAAAGCAGCTGATCGACGGCATTGCGCACGAACTGCGCACGCCGCTGGTTCGCCTGCGCTACCGCCTTGAGATGAGTGAAAATCTCACCGCCGCCGAATCACAGGCCCTAAACCGCGATATCGGACAGCTGGAAGCCCTTATCGAAGAGCTGTTAACCTACGCCCGTCTTGACCGGCCGCAAAACGAGCTGAGCCTGACCACCCCCGACTTCCCGGCCTGGATTGAGGCCCACGTGGAAGATATTCAGATGGTTAACCCGCAGCGCGAGGTGACCCTTCACGAGGTGGTGGCCGGCGACTACGGCGCGCTGGATATGCGCCTGATGGAGCGCGTGCTCGACAATCTGGTCAATAACGCGCTTCGCTACAGTAATCAGCAGATTCAGGTGAGCCTGACGCTGGCGGGATCGCGGGCGACGCTGCAGGTCAACGACGACGGCCCGGGCATCGACCCCGCCGAGCGCGAGCGCGTGTTTGAGCCGTTTGTCCGGCTTGACCCCAGCCGCGATCGGGCGACCGGCGGCTGCGGGCTCGGGCTGGCTATCGTCCACAGCATCGCCCAGGCGATGTCCGGCGAGGTGAGCTGCCGCACCAGCCCGCTGGGCGGAGCATGCTTCAGCTTTAGCTGGCCTATCTACCACCAGCTGCCGAATTTTACCTCTGGCTGACCCCACTTGCGCAGGCGCTGCGGCCTGCGTATAGTTAAAAATCGATTAGTATGTTGTAACTAAGGTGGCGAAGATGGCAAATTACGACCTCGTTGAACGACTCAATGGCACCTTTCGCCAGCTTGAGCGGGAGCTGCAGGAGCTGAAGCTGGCGCTAAGCCGCTGTCGCCTGCTTGCCGCTCGGGTATTTGAGCTCCCGGCGGTGAGTAAAGACGCCGAGCACGATCCGCTTGAGACGATTCAGGTCGTACAGCATATCGGTAAAACGGCGCTGGAGATGGCCCTCAGGCACTACGGCCATCTGTTTATCCAGCAGCAATCGGAAAGCCGCAGCAGCAAGGCGGCGGTGCGCCTTCCCGGGACTATCTGCCTGCAAACCAGCGCCGAGGAGCAGGCCGACCTGCGGCAAAAAATCGCCAGCATCAACGCGCTAAAGGCCACCTTCGAAAAAATCATTACCGTCGACTCCACCCTCCCCGCCGCGGCCCGCTTTGAGTGGGTTCATCGTCATCTGCCGGGATTAATCACCCTTAGCGCCTACCGCACGCTGACGCCGCTGTTCGATCCCAGCACCATCCGCTTTGGCTGGGCCAATAAGCACGTGATTAAGAATTTAACCCGCGATGAGGTGCTGATGCAGCTGGAAAAAAGCCTGCAGTCGCCGCGCGCGGTGCCGCCGTGGACGCGCGAGCAGTGGCAGAGCAAGCTGGAGCGGGAGTATCAGGATATTGCCGCCCTGCCGCAGCGGGCAAAGCTGAAGATTAAGCGGCCGGTGAAAGTCCAGCCTATCGCCCGCGTCTGGTACGCCGGCGAGCAAAAGCAGGTGCAGTACGCCTGCCCCGGGCCGCTGATTACGCTGATATCCGGCAGCCAGGGGGTTAGCGTGCCGGACATTGGCGAGTTACTGAATTACGATGCCGACAACGTGCAGTATCGCTATAAACCCCAGGCGCAGTCGCTGCGCCTGCTGATCCCGCGCCTGCACCTGTGGCTGGCTAGCGAGTAGCCATGCTGCCGACCATCTCTTCCGGTCGCACCCAGCTGTCGAACTCGGCTTCCGTCAGGTAGCCGAGCGCCAGCGCCGAGGCTTTCAGCGTCAGCCCCTCTTTATGCGCCTTTTTGGCAATTTCCGCCGCTTTGTCGTAGCCGATATGGGTATTCAACGCCGTCACCAGCATCAGAGACTCGTTGAGCAGCTGGTTGATGCGCTCCCGATTAGGCTCGATCCCGACCGCGCAGTGTTCGTTGAAGCTCTCCATGCCGTCGGCCAGCAGCCGCACCGACTGCAGGAAGTTATGGATAACCATCGGGCGATAGACGTTGAGCTCGAAGTTACCGGAAGCGCCGCCGATATTCAGCGCCACGTCGTTGCCCATTACCTGGCAGCACAGCATGGTCAGCGCTTCGCACTGCGTCGGGTTGACCTTGCCCGGCATGATCGATGAACCCGGCTCATTCTCCGGAATCGCAATTTCGCCGATACCGCAGCGCGGCCCCGAGGCCAGCCAGCGCACGTCGTTAGCAATTTTCATCAGCGACGCCGCCAGCCCCTTCAGCGCGCCGTGGGCGTGGACCAGCGCGTCGCAGGTTGCCAGCGCCTCAAACTTATTCGGCGCAGTAACGAACGGCTGGCCGCTACTCTCCGCCAGCTCTGCCGCGACCCGCACCGCGTATTCGGGATGGGTGTTCAGCCCGGTTCCCACCGCCGTACCGCCCAGCGCCAGCTCGCTCAGATGCGGCAGGCTCAGCTCAAGGTGGCGGAGGTTATGTTCGAGCATGGCGACCCAGCCGGAGAACTCCTGCCCCAGCGTCAGCGGCGTAGCGTCCTGCAGGTGCGTACGGCCGATTTTAACGATATCGCTGAACGCGGCGGATTTATCGCTGAGCGTTTTTCTCAGCACGTTAAGCTGGGGAATGAGCGTCTCCCGCAGCGCGATAATGGCCGCCACGTGCATCGCCGTCGGGAAGACGTCGTTGGAGCTCTGGCTCTTGTTGACGTCATCATTCGGATGCACCTTGCGCTCCATGCCCCGCACGCCGCCCAGCAGCTCGCTGGCCCGGTTTGCCAGCACCTCATTCATATTCATATTGCTTTGGGTACCGGAGCCGGTTTGCCAGATAGCCAGCGGAAATTCTGCGCTATGCTTTCCCGCCAGCACTTCATCGGCGGCCTCGACGATAGCCTGCGCTTTTTCGCCGGCCAGCAGGCCTAAATCCTGATTCACCTTCGCCGCCGCGCGCTTGGTCAACGCCAGGGCGTAGATCAGTTCGCCCGGCATTTTTTCCGTTGAGATACGGAAATGCTCCAGCGAACGCTGGGTTTGCGCGCCCCATAGCCTGTCGGCAGGAACCTCAATCGCGCCCATAGAGTCTTTTTCACTGCGATGCGTTGTCATTACTGTCTCCTTGAATAAAAAGTACGTAATTTCGACAAAGCCCACTGGCTTAAAAGCGTTAAGTATTGGTCAGATTTATAATTAGTTTTAGTCGTTCGTGCCGCTAAGCGACACAAATAGCCGCCCCGCAGAGCGCAGCGGCGGCGTGTTAAAAATACCTGCCGGTGGATTCGCCGGCAGGCGCTCACCCGACGATCGGGGCGATTATTTCACGCAGCTCGCGCACTGCGAGGTCTGGATCTGCTGGAAGAAGTCGTTGCCTTTATCATCCACCAGAATAAACGCCGGGAAGTCTTCCACCTCGATTTTCCAGATAGCCTCCATTCCCAGCTCCGGATAAGCCACGCACTCGAGGCTCTTAATACTCTGCTGCGCCAGCACCGCCGCCGGGCCGCCGATGCTGCCAAGGTAGAAGCCGCCGTGCTTGTGGCAGGCGTCGGTCACCTGCTGGCTGCGGTTGCCTTTTGCCAGCATCACCATGCTCGCGCCGTGCGACTGCAGCTGATCGACGTAGGAATCCATGCGCCCGGCGGTGGTCGGCCCCAGCGAACCGGAAGCGTAGCCGTCCGGCGTTTTGGCCGGACCCGCGTAGTAGATCGGGTGATCTTTGACGTACTGCGGCAGCGCCTCGCCGTTATCCAGCAGCTCCTTGAGCTTCGCGTGGGCGATATCGCGGGCGACGATAATCGTGCCGCTCAGCGACAGGCGCGTTGACACCGGATACTGCGACAGCAGCGCCCGAATCTCGCTCATCGGCTGGTTGAGGTTAACCTTCACCGCCTCCCCTTCGCCCGCCTGGCGCAGCGCCTGCGGAATATATTTGCCCGGATTGCTTTCCAGCTTCTCCAGCCAGATCCCGTGGCGGTTGATTTTCGCCTTGATGTTGCGGTCGGCGGAGCAGGAAACTCCCATCCCAACCGGGCAGGAGGCGCCGTGGCGCGGCAGGCGCACAACGCGGATGTCGTGGGCAAAGTACTTGCCGCCGAACTGCGCCCCGAGGCCGAGATTCTGGGCGGCCAGCAGCAGCTCCTGCTCGAGCTGCACGTCGCGGAACGCCTGGCCGTGCTCATTGCCCTCCGTTGGCAGGCCGTCGTAATAGTGGGTGGAGGCCAGCTTAACGGTTTTCAGCGTCGATTCCGCAGAGGTTCCACCGATAACAAAAGCAATGTGGTACGGCGGACAGGCGGCGGTACCGAGGGTGCGCATCTTCTCGACGAGGTAGTCCTTCAGCTTTGCCGGGGTGATCAGCGCCTTGGTCTCCTGGTAGAGATAGGTTTTGTTGGCCGAGCCGCCGCCCTTGGCGATGCAGAGGAATTTATACTCCTCGCCGTCGGTGGCGTAGAGGTCGATCTGCGCCGGCAGGTTGGTGCCGGTGTTGACCTCTTTATACATATCGAGGGCAGCGTTCTGCGAATAGCGCAGGTTGTCCTGAATGTAGGTGTTGTAGACGCCCTGCGCCAGCGCGGCCTCATCGCCGCCGCCGGTCCACACCCGCTGGCCCTTCTTGCCGGTAATAATGGCGGTGCCGGTGTCCTGGCAGGTCGGCAGAATGCCCTTAGCGGCGATATCGGAGTTACGCAGGAACTGCAGGGCGACGTATTTGTCGTTTTCGCTGGCTTCCGGGTCGCTGAGGATATCGGCCACCTGCTGCTGATGCGCCGGGCGCAGCATAAAGGAGGCGTCGTGGAAGGCGTGCTGGGCCAGCAGGGTTAGCGCCTGGGGTTCAACTTTAAGGACTTCCTGACCGGCGAATTCGGTAACGGAGACGTAGTCACTGCTGAGGAGATAATACTCGGTGTCATCCTTTTTGAGGGGAAAAGGATCCTGATAAACAAACGGTTTATTCGACATTGTGCTCTCACTTACTGCTTGGCTGATTATATTTCAGGCAGACACTCCATTTGCCTGTAGAAAAGCGAGTCGATCGATTTTACACAATTTTTTAACAAAAACTGAGACAAGGTCGACTTTTTCTTTCAGCAGTTGATTCTCAGGCGTTTACTGGTTTAATAGAGCGATTACTATCAAGTGGAAACAGGGATTGAGAATGCAGAAGCTCATTAACTCAGTACAGAACTATGCCTGGGGAAGTCACACCGCATTAACCGAACTTTATGGAATTGCTAACCCCAACAATCTGCCGATGGCGGAGCTGTGGATGGGCGCGCACCCGAAAAGTAGTTCACAGATCCTCGATGCCGGCGGCAGCCCGCGCTCGCTGCGCGAATTTATCGAGAGCGATAAAGCCAGCCTGCTCGGCAGCAAGGTCGCCGAGCGCTTCGGCGAGCTGCCGTTCCTGTTCAAAGTGCTGTGCGCCGCCCAGCCGCTGTCGATTCAGGTCCACCCGAATAAGCAGGCCTCTGAAATTGGCTTTGCCAAAGAGAATGCCGCCGGGATCCCACTTGATGCCGCGGAGCGCAACTACAAGGATCCGAACCACAAGCCGGAGCTGGTTTTTGCCCTGACGCCGTTCCTCGCCATGAACGCCTTCCGCGAATTTGCGGAAATCGCCGCGCTTCTGCAGCCGGTTGCCAGCGCCCATCCGGCGATCGGCGAGTTTCTCAGCAGCCCGGATGCTGAACGCTTAAGCCAGCTGTTCGCCAGCCTGCTGAATATGCAGGGCGAGGAAAAATCTCACGCCTTGAGCGTCCTGCAGTCGGCGCTCGACGCCGAACAGGGCGAACCCTGGCAGACTATTCGCCTGATCGCCGAGTTCTATCCGGACGATAGCGGCCTGTTCTCTCCTCTGCTGCTCAACGTGGTGAAGCTGAACCCTGGCGATGCCATGTTCCTGTTTGCGGAAACGCCGCACGCGTATCTGCAGGGCGTGGCGCTGGAAGTGATGGCCAACTCGGATAACGTGCTGCGCGCCGGCCTGACGCCGAAGTACATCGATATTCCGGAGCTGGTTGCCAACGTTAAGTTCGAAGCCAAACCGGCCGCCGAGCTGTTGACGCAGCCGCAGCAGCACGGCAACGAGCTGGACTTCCCGATCCCGGTCGATGACTTTGCCTTCTCCCTGCACGCGCTGTCGGCGCAGGAGTCCACCCTCGCCCAGCAGAGCGCCGCGATTGCTTTCTGCGTCGAAGGCGAAGCAACGATCCGCAAAGGCGAGCAGGCTCTGACCCTGAAGCCCGGCGAGTCGGCGTTTATTGCCAGCGATGAATCGCCGGTCACGGTGAGCGGCAGCGGCCGCCTGGCGCGCGTCTTCAATAAGCTCCAGTAAGTTACTGAAGTTTTTAGCCGCTCTTGCTAGACTTTGACCCATCATGACAGCACAACCAGGCGGCTTCTTGCGCCTGGTTTTATTTATGGACAAATACTATGAAGAAATCGCTGGTCGCAGCAGGAATTATCGTGGCCCTGGGCGTGGTCTGGACCGGAGGCTCCTGGTATACGGGCAAGCAGCTGGAAAGCCGGATCGCCGAGGTGGTACAGCAGGCTAATGCTCAGCTACAAAACAGCGCCCCGGAAGCCGGGCTGGAGCTGGGCTGGCAGAACTATCAGCGCGGCCTGTTCAGCAGCCACCTGCAGCTGGTTGTGAAGCCTGCAGCGGGCAAAGAGAGCAGCTGGCTCGCGGCCGGACAGCCGCTGGTGTTTGACGAAGTCGTCAGCCACGGGCCGTTCCCGCTGGCGGCGCTGAAAAGCGGCCACTTTGCCCCGTCGATGGCCTCGGTCAAAACCACGCTGGTCAATAACGAAGCCAGTAAGGCGCTGTTTGATATTGCTAAAGGCAGCACGCCGTTTACCATCGACACCCTGATTGCCTACAGCGGCGACAGCCGGTCGGCTATCGACCTGAAGCCCCTGGATTACAGTAAAGGCGACGAAAAGGTCACCTTTAGCGGCGGCCAGTTCCAGCTCAATGCCGATCGTGACGGCAAGGCGATCGCGCTGACCGGTGAAGCGGGCAGCGGCCAGATCAACGCGGTCAACGAGTACAACCAGAAAGTACAGCTCAACTTCAGCAATCTGAAAACCGACGGCGCCACCGAGATGACCAGCTTTAACGAGCGCATCGGCAAGCAAAAAGTGTCTCTTGAGAAGCTGGCGATTGGCGTCGAAGGCAAAGAGCTGGCCCTGCTGGAAGGGATGAATATCGACGGCAAATCGACGCTGACCGAAGACGGCAAGGGCATCAACAGCCAGCTTGATTACACCGTTAACAGCCTCAAGCTGCAGAACAAGGATCTGGGCAGTGGCAAGCTGACCGTGAAGCTGGATAATCTCGACGGCCAGGCGTGGCACCAGTTTAGCCAGCAGTACAATAGCGAAGCGCAGGCGCTGATGGCGAAGCCGGAGCTGGCGCAGAATCCGGAGCTTTACCAGCAGGCGCTGACCGAGACCTTCTTTAAGGCGCTGCCGGTGCTGCTGAAGGGCGGCCCGTCGCTGACCATCGCCCCGCTGAGCTGGCGCAACGCGAAGGGCGAAAGCACCTTTAATCTCTCAATTTTGCTGAAAGATCCGACCGTGGTTACCGCGCCGGCGCAAACCCTGGCCGACGAAATTGACCGCAGCGTGAAGTCTCTGGACGGCAAGCTGGTCGTTCCGGTAGAGATGGCGACCGAATTTATGACCCAGATTGCGGGTCTCGAAGGCTATCAGCCGGCTGACGCGGCGAAGCTTGCGGATCAGCAGGTCAAAGGCCTGGCGGCTATGGGACAGATGTTCCGCATCACCGCCATGGAGAATAACGCCATCACCTCCAGCCTGCAGTATGCTGAAGGCCAGGTCACCCTGAACGGACAGAAAATGCCGCTGGATGAGTTCGCCGGGATGTTCGGCCTGTCGGTTCCCGCGGCGTCAGATTCCGCTCCGCAGAGCGCGGAGCCGGAAGAGCTGATCCCGCCGGTGACGCCTCAGCAGTAAGACGCGAAATAGCCCTCTCCGGAGGGCTATTTTCTGGTCACCAGCCGCGGCGGCATGATCTGGTTGCGCGCTGATTCCGGCCCCTTTTCAAGACGACGCAGAATACACCCGGCGAGGCTTTTGCCCATCTCTCGCGCCGGCGTGGTCACCCAGGTTAGCGGCACGTCATCCAGCGCAGCCTCCGGTACTTCGGCGAACGCCGCCAGCGCAATGCGCTGCTCAAAATAGCTTTCCACGCTGTCTTCGCCGCTCTGGCGCCCTGCCCGCATCAGGCCAAACCACGCGCCGGTGGCGATCACGCTGTTGTAGCACAGCACCGCGGTGATGGTCGGATTTTGCCGCAGCAGTGAAGCCATCGCCTCCGCCGCCAGCTTCTGGCTCGACTCGCACTCCACCACCCATTCGCTATGAAACGGCAGGCCATACTTCAGCAGCGTCGCGCAGTAGCCGCCCACCCGCTCGGCGCGGGTTAACGACGAGCTTTGCCCGCCCAGCCAGGCAATACGCTGATGCCCGCGGCGGATAAGATGCTCGGTGACCATCTGCGCGGCCTGCATATTATCCGGGCGGATTAAATCAATATCCTCGAGGTAGCTGGCCCGGGAGGCAAACACCAGCGGCATGCCGACCTCTGCCGCCCGGTCGCGCAGCTCGCCGCCCTGGTCGATAGCGCCGGCAATAATCACCCCGTCGACCCCTTGCGAAACCAGAGTTTCAAAACGCTGGAGCATTTTTTCGCCCCGACGCCCGCCCTGCGTGAGGAAGACCATCTTGCCTGCGGATTCGAGAGCGTCCGTCAGCCCTGCGGTAAGCTCCGCGTAGAAGGGCTTCGAGAGGTCACTGACGATGAGTCCAATCACGTCGCTCTGCCCGCCGCGCAGCGAGGCCGCCTGGCGGTTGCGGACAAAGCCCAGGTGCTCAATGGCCTGATTGACGCGTTCGCCGGTGGCGGAAGAGATGCGGCCTTTGCCGCTCAGCACCAGCGACACCGTGCTGACCGAAACGCCCGCGGCCTGGGCCACATCGTTAATGGTGATCTTTCTTGCGATAGCCATACCTGCAACCGACTCCCTGTGGCTGTCGATAAAACGTTTTATCAATGAGTGACCTTTATAAACGTTATTATCGCTTGATTATGTGATTTTTATCGCACTAAAAAGTGGTAAAACGTTTTATCTTTCCGTGACGTTACATCCTACCAATAACCTAAGCAGCAGGATTCGTGTTATGACGGCGAAAACAACTCCAAAAATTACGTTGTGGGAATTTTTCCAGCAGTTAGGGAAAACCTTTATGTTACCCGTGGCCCTGCTCTCATTCTGCGGGATCATGCTGGGCATCGGCAGTTCCTTAAGTAGCCATGATGTCCTCACCCTGCAGCCGTGGCTCAATACCCCGCTGCTACAGGCGGTGTTCGTGTGGATGAGCAAGATCGGCTCTTTCGCCTTCAGCTTCCTGCCGGTGATGTTCTGTATTGCCATTCCTCTTGGCCTGGCCCGCGAAAATAAAGGCGTCGCCGCCTTTGCCGGCTTCGTCGGCTATGCGGTAATGAATCTCGCGGTCAACTTCTGGCTGACGGCGAAAGGCATTCTGCCGACCACCGATGCGGCGATCCTTAAAGCCAACAATATCCAGAACGTTATCGGCATTCAGTCGATCGATACCGGGATCCTCGGCGCGGTGATCGCCGGGATTATTATCTGGCTGCTGCACGAGCGTTTTCACAATATCCGCCTGCCGGACGCGCTCGCCTTCTTCGGCGGCACCCGCTTTGTGCCTATTGCGACGACCGTGGTGATGGGGCTGGTTGGCCTCGCCATCCCGCTGGTTTGGCCGATCTTTGCGATGGGTATCAACGCCCTGGGCAGCGTCATTAACAGCGCGGGCAACTTTGGTCCGATGATTTTCGGCACCGGTGAGCGTCTGCTGCTGCCCTTCGGCCTGCAGCATATTCTGGTGGCGCTGATCCGCTTTACCGAAGCGGGCGGCACCATGGACGTCTGCGGCCACAGCGTCAGCGGCGCGCTGACCATCTTCCAGGCCCAGCTGAGCTGTCCGGAAACCCACGGTTTCTCCGAAAGCGCCACCCGCTTCCTCTCGCAGGGCAAAATGCCGGCGTTCCTCGGCGGCCTGCCGGGCGCGGCGCTGGCCATGTACCACTGCGCACGCCCGGAAAATCGCCACAAAATTAAGGGCCTGCTGATCTCCGGCGTGATTGCCTGCGTTATTGGCGGCACCACCGAGCCGCTGGAGTTCCTGTTCCTGTTCGTCGCCCCGGCGCTGTACCTCATCCACGCCCTGCTGACCGGCCTTGGCTTCACCATCATGGCGGTGCTTGGGGTAACCATCGGCAATACCGACGGTAACGTGATTGATTTTGTGGTCTTCGGCATCCTGCACGGCCTCTCGACCAAGTGGTATCTGGTTCCGGTGGTCGCCGCCGTTTGGTTCGCGGTGTACTACGGCATCTTCCGCTTCGCCATCACCCGCTTTAACCTCAAAACGCCGGGTCGCGATATCGAAAACAGCGCCGCCTTTGAGAAAGCCACCGCCGGTAGCGTCGGCAAGTCCGGCTATAACGTGCCGGCGATCCTCGCCGCGCTGGGCGGCGCGGAGAACATCACCTCCCTGGATAACTGCATTACCCGCCTGCGCCTGTCGGTCAGCGACATGAGCAAAGTCGACGCCGCCGCGCTGAAGGCCAACCGCGCCATTGGCGTCGTTCAGCTTAATCAGCATAATCTACAGGTGGTCATTGGGCCGCAGGTCCAGTCGGTGAAGGATGAGATGAGCGTCCTGATGAATACCGTCCAGGCATAAACGCCGCGCCCCCTCCCACCAGGAGGGGTTTCAGATAAAGGAAGTTCCGATGTTTGATTTCTCAACGCCCGTCGATCGCCACGGTACCTGGTGTACGCAGTGGGATTACGTCGCCGACCGCTTCGGCACCGCCGACCTGCTGCCCTTCACCATCTCCGACATGGATTTCGCCACCGCGCCGTGCATTCTTGACGCCGTCAGCCAGCGCCTGGCCCACGGCGTGCTGGGCTACAGCCGCTGGAAAAACGACGAGTTCCTCGGCGCCGTTAGCCACTGGTTTGCCAGCCGTTTTCAGAGCCCCGTCGAGAGCGATGCCATCGTCTACGGGCCATCGGTGATTTATATGGTGGCAGAAACCATTCGCCAGTGGTCCGATGCGGGCGACGGAGTGGTGGTGCACACTCCGGCCTACGATGCTTTCTATAAGACCATTGCCGGCAACCAGCGCCGGCTGGTCCCGGTCCCGCTCGCCGCTCACGATGGCCAATGGCGCTGCGATATGGCCGAGCTGGAGCGGGCTCTGGCCGAACCGCGCAATAAAATCCTGCTGCTCTGCAGCCCGCATAATCCCACCGGTAAGGTCTGGAGCCGCGACGAGCTGGCGACGATGGCCGAGCTCTGCAACAAGCACGGCGTCAAGGTTATCAGCGACGAAATCCATATGGATATGACCTGGGAAAACCACCGGCATACGCCGTGGTGCGACGTCGCCCGCGGCCCGTGGGCGCTGTTTACCTCCGCGTCGAAAAGCTTCAATATTCCGGCGCTGACCGGCGCCTATGGCCTGATTGACGACGCGGCTACCCGCGAGGGCTACCTCAACGCGCTGAAATCGCGGGATGGCCTCTCCTCGCCCTGCGTCCCGGCGCTGGTTGCCCATATTGCCGCCTATCGCGAAGGCGCCGGCTGGCTGGACGCGCTGCGGGCCTATCTGCAGGAAAATCTGCGCTATATTGCCCGAGAGCTGAATCAGGCTTTCCCGCAGCTGAACTGGCAGCCGCCGGAGGCGACCTATCTGGCGTGGATCGACCTGCGGGCGCTCAAGGTGGACGATAGCGCCCTGCAGCAGGCGTTAATCCACGAGCAAAAGATTGCTATCATGCCGGGTTCGACCTACGGCGAGGAGGGCGCGGGGTTTGTGCGCCTCAACGCCGGGTGTCCGCGGGTCAAGCTTGAGAAAGGAGTTCAGGGGCTGATTGCCGCCCTGCGTTCGCTGACGTAGCGCTTCACGAAGCGTTACGCCAGGCGCCGCGTAACGCTCATCCACGCGCCCTCACAGACCCTGTGGATTGACCGGCGCGAAGCTGAAGCGAAAGCGCATCTCCATGTTGTTGTACGGTTTATTCTTCTCGAACTCCCACTGCGCCATCGCCATCACCACCGCCTCATCAAACAGATAGCGGGGCTGCGAGTCCACAATCCGCAGCTCCTCAACTTTGCCCTGCGCGTTGACATCATAGACAACCTGAACGTAGCCCGTCAGATGGTTGGCGTAGGCCACAATCGGATAGACCGGCTGGCTCTTTTTCAGCAGCTTCGGCTGTGATGATGGTTTTTTAACGCCGTCGGTCGCGCAACCCGACAGCAGAAGCAACAGCAGGCATGGGGCCAGCACTGCGCCGATTCTCGTCATCCCTTAACTCCTTATTGATAATTCCTATCAATAAGGTAGCGCAAGCCGGCGCCGCGGTCTTCTACCGAAAATAATAGCTGACGCCTAAAGATCGTCCCGCCGCCGAAAGGCCAGGTACCCGGCGCCGACCGTAAAGATGCCGACAATGAGCACCAGCAACATGAAGCCATGATGGTTGGTCGACAGCGGAATGCCGCCGACGTTCATGCCAAAGAAGCCGGCCACGATGTTAATCGGCAGCGCCAGAACGGTAATCACCGTCAGGGTATACAGCGTGCGGTTGCTTTGCTCCATTTGCCTGGCGGTGATCTCTTCCTGAAGCAGGCTAATCCGCTCGATCAGGCCGGATAAATCGTTCAGCACCACGGTAAACTCCTCCGTGAACTGGCGAAACTCCTGAACTACCGCCCGGTCAATCCATGCCGGAGGGCGATTCAGCAGACGGAACATCGCCGCCGGTTCCGGCGCCAGCAGACGCTGAAAGCGCAGCAGCATGCGCCGCAGGCGCGCCAGATCGGCACGGTTGCGCTGAACGTGGTTACTGAGCAGCCGCTCTTCGATGGCATCAACGTGGCGGCTGGCCTGCCGGACCACCTGCTCCAGCACCTCCTCCTGCTCTTCCAGTAAAAAGGCCAGCAGCTCGGTAGAGGAGTTCACCTTTAGCGCTGCCAGCCGCGGCAGCATCCATTCAATAAAGCGCAGCGGCTTATAGCGCGCCGTCACCACCAGCTTCTGGCTGCAGTAGAGCCACAGGGTTGATGTTTCAGAGGTGGTCTCTTTGGGGTTAAACAGCACGTCGTTAAGGACGGCAAACAGGCTGTCGCCCTGGCGTTCGATGCGCGTGGTGTGGGAACCATCGCGGATCTCTTCAAAGAAGAAGTCGTCGACGGGAAAATGCGCCATCAGCCATTTTTCGGCGGTGGCATGATTCAGGTTGAGGTGCAGCCAGACGAAATCATTTTCGCCAGCCAGCTCATGATATTCGGCGCAGACCTCATTGGAGGATATTTGCCGCGGCGCGTTGCCTTCACGGAACAGATAGCCATAAACCAACCCGGACACTTCCATATCAAAATCGGGCTTTAACATTTTTAACGTAACGTCTTGACTCATATATCCCTCAGGATCTCATTGAGCAGTATTCGGGCCCGAACGCGGTCATCTTTCGCTATTTTAGCCACCTTGGCAAGGTTAATGATTTGGTCATAAAACGGTAGCCTGACTGACATATTTGCTTTATCCAGAGGCGTTAATTATGCGCAGGAAAAATAGGCCTTTTGATCCCGTCGAGCGTTTTGGCATGGCCACCAGCGTATTATTCCCTGCTCTTAAACCCCGCCAGGGGTGATTTACCTTCTGAGTTCAGAGGCCTCTCTATGACATGGCAGCAGTTCAAACAAACCTATCTGATTAAATTCTGGGCACCCGCCCCGGCGGTTATTGCCGCAGGGATTCTTTCGACTTATTACTTTGGTATTACCGGCACCTTCTGGGCCGTTACCGGCGAATTTACCCGCTGGGGCGGGCAGCTGCTGCAGCTTGCCGGCGTGCACAGCGAGCAGTGGGGCTACTATAAGCTCATCCATCTTGAGGGGACGCCGTTAACCCGCATCGACGGAATGATGATTATTGGCATGTTTGGCGGCTGTTTTGCCGCCGCGCTGTGGGCGAATAACGTTAAGCTGCGCATGCCGCGTAGCCGAATCCGCATTATCCAGGCCGTCGCTGGCGGTATTATTGCCGGCTTTGGCGCCCGCCTGGCGATGGGCTGTAATCTGGCGGCCTTTTTCACCGGGATCCCCCAGTTCTCGCTGCACGCCTGGTTTTTCGCTATCGCCACCGCTATCGGCACCTGGTTTGGCGCCCGTTTCACCCTGCTGCCTATTTTTCGCATTCCGGTAAGGATGCAGAAAGTCTCCGCGGCCTCGCCGTTAACCCAAAAACCTCAGCAGGCCCGGCGCCGTTTTCGTCTCGGCATGCTGGTCTTTTTCGCCATGATAGCCTGGGGTCTGCTGACCGCGGTCGACCGGCCGAAGCTGGGGCTGGCCATGCTCTTTGGCGTCGGCTTTGGCCTGCTTATCGAACGGGCGCAGATCTGCTTCACCTCGGCGTTTCGCGATATGTGGATAACCGGCCGGACCTATATGGCCAAAGCCATTATTTTCGGCATGGCCGCCAGCGCAATCGGCATCTTTAGCTACGTGCAGCTCGGAATGGAACCGAAAATCATGTGGGCCGGTCCCAATGCGGTCATCGGCGGTCTGCTGTTCGGTTTTGGGATCGTTCTCGCCGGAGGCTGTGAAACCGGCTGGATGTATCGCGCCGTTGAAGGCCAGGTTCACTACTGGTGGGTCGGGCTGGGCAACGTTATCGGTTCAACCATTCTGGCCTACTTCTGGGACGACCTGTCGCCAGCGCTGGCCACCAGCTGGGATAAGGTCAATTTGCTGGCCACCTTCGGTCCTTTCGGCGGTCTGCTGGTCACCTATCTCCTGCTGTTTATCGCCCTGATGCTGGTCATAGCCTGGGAAAAACGCTTTTTCCGTCAAAAATCTGCCGCCCTTGCCGGCGCTAAGGACACCGCATGAAAACTATCGTTCCAGATTACCGCCTCGATATGGTCGGCGAGCCCTGCCCCTATCCTGCCGTCGCGACGCTTGAAGCAATGCCGTCATTGAAGAAGGGGGAAATTCTCGAAGTGGTCAGCGATTGCCCGCAGTCGATCAACAATATTCCGCACGATGCGAAAAACTACGGCTACACCGTACTGGATATTCAGCAGGATGGGCCCACCATCCGCTACCTGATTCAGAAATAGATCGGTAAAAGCGGCAGGCCGCCGGCCTGCCGTTCGGCCAAAAAAGCAGCGAGGCCAGAACGATAAGCGGCTATTTTTTGGCCAGGATATGATTTCGATCGCGATTCCCGCGCCTTATTTCGCTCCCAGGGCAATTTGCCTGGCGAACGGACGTCAATAAGACGCCACGCGCGCGGCAACCTCGCCGTACAGCGGCCAGCCCTCGTTCCCCCCCGGTTTACCTGAAGCCGATTTGTAATACAATTAGCCTACTTTTAGCGTGAGGTACGTAATGAACATATTTCAAGCCCAGCCCCAGGATGTCGATAAAATTCTGCCGCTGTATCTAGGCTATCGTAATTTTTATCAGGTAGAAGCCCAGCCGGTTCAGGCCCGTGAGTTTATTCTCAAACGTTTAGAGCTGAATGAATCGGTTATCTTTTTCGCGGAAGTTGACGGCCAGCCCGCCGGCTTCGCGCAGCTCTATCCGCTGTTCTGCTCATTAGAAATGAAAAGAATCTGGCTGCTTTACGATCTCTTCGTCGATGGCAAATCACGTAAACACGGCGTCGCGCAGAAGCTTATCGAGCGCGCAGAGCAGCTGGCTACGGAAACAGATTCCGCCTTTATCATGCTCAGTACCGCGACCGACAACGCCCCGGCGCAGGCGCTGTACGAACGCAACGGCTTCGTGCGCGATACGGACTTTTTTGTCTACAATAAAATGCTGAACAAATAAGCGATATTCGATATCAGGGCCTCGCCCTGATATCGAAAGAGAGATTACCAGCCCTTAACCGCGTCGCCTTTATACAGTTCCGCCGCCGCCGCGGCCACCTCATCGGTCTGATACGCTTTCACCAAATTTTTTACCTTATCGCTATCTTTATTATCGACGCGGCTGGCAAAAATATTGACGTACGGCGAGTTCTTATCTTCGACGAATAGCCCGTTACGGCTCGGCGAGAGTCCGATCTGGCTGGAAAACGTCGTATTGATAACCGCGAGAGATATTTGCCTGTCGTCCAGCGCGCGCGTCAGCTGCGGAGCCTCAATCTCAACAATTTTTAAGCGCTTCGGATTATTGACGATATCCAGCGCTGTCGGCAGGAGACCAACGCCCTCTTTAAGGGTAATCAGCCCCTGCTTTTGCAGCAGAAGCAGCGAACGCCCAAGGTTTGTCGGATCGTTCGGCACGGCAACCTGCGCGCCGTCCGCCAGCTGGTCGATAGCGGTAATCTGCTTCGAATAGGCGGCAATAGGATAGACAAAGGTGTTGCCCACCGCTACCAGCTTGTAGCCGCGCTCCTGAATCTGCTTATCAAGATACGGCTTATGCTGAAAAGCGTTGATGTCGAGATCGCCGTTATTGAGCGCCTCGTTCGGCAGAACGAAGTCGTTAAAGGTCACCACTTCGACGTCGAGGTTGTACTTCTCTTTCGCCACCTTTTGCACCACCGACCACACCTGCTGGTCAATACCGGCGCTGATCCCCACCTTGATATGATTAGGATCCCCTCCCGCGGGGCCGCAGGCGGTCAGGAGCAGCGAGCCGGCAACGGCCAGCGAAACAGCAAATTTTTTTAGAGTGAATACCATAGTCCCGGAGTCCTTTTTAAAATAGCCTGCCAGTCATTGCAGGAAAAGTAGCACCCGGAACTATAGAAAATATCATCGCCAAAATTAAATACTGATTCACTATGATTAATAGCGTTTTGCTATGAGCGCGGACGGCAGGCCGTCGTTGGTCCACGCTCTCTGCGGCGCGGCCAACGCTGTACGCCAAAATAGCAAAACCCCGGCGCTGGCCGGGGCTAGATTTACGGGGTTCGCAGCGAATTTCGTCAGATGCGCGGGCGCCAGCGCCCTGGGAGCATTTGAATCATCCCGTGGTGGAGCCTGACACCGTCGCACAGATGTTAAAAGACCCCTTTCGGGGCCTTTTGATTAATTGCGTAATCCAGATACGGTGGCTTTTGCCGAAATATAGGGGGCAATATTATCAAATGTAATCATCGAGGATTTACAAAAGATACATTTCGCACCGAATGGATTGCTTTCAGATACATCATAGTTTGATGTTCTGTACTGTGACCCATGGCAGCATGGGCACCTGAAATGAATGTGGTCAGTCATGATGTTAGCCTTCTATTTGCTACAACATTCACTACCGCAGGGGCATTTAGCCATATTTAACTGAAGGTTCTTCTTGACCTTCAATGACAGCGGAAATCACTGTTCGAATGGTTGGTAAAACAAAGACATCATTGTCATTATTTCTTAACGATAAATCTGAAAATCACTCCAGATCAAACCATGTTACTTTATCAGCGATTATTTTGGATGTTGTTAGTTTTTAATTTGCCCGCAGGCGTACGAAATACAAAAATTTACACAATGTAAAACAGTGTCCTGTTTCAGGAGGCGGTCACTCCTTTTACGTACATTAGCTCAGGGTGATGATTAGGTTGCATCAGCCCACAGAACTCTTCACGCTACAGCACAACATACGGCATTCAGCCTGCTGAAATGTCAGACAAAAACCAATTTACCGCATCGATTAAAGCCAGCAGATACTGCTGACTTAGTTCAACCGCATGCATTTTTTATCAATCTGACTACTCGGGATTACACCGTCATCGTTATCGCAGATTCATAAAAAAGCGAAATTAATTAGTCGCGCAGAACGACATTACCGGCAGCAGGGCCTTTGGCGCCGCTCTCGATAGTGAATTCGACCTTCTGCCCTTCAAATAAAGTTTTAAAGCCATCGCCCTGCAGCGCAGAAAAATGCACGAAAACATCTTTACTGCCGTCTACTGGAGAAATAAAGCCGAAACCTTTACCTTCATTAAACCATTTTACTAAACCAATCATCTTACCAGACATAAGTATTATCCCAATGTTCAAAGCCTTGCGGCGAAAAAGTTCGCATCACAGAAATTAATTAATAACGATAAGGAGGCTCGAAAAAAGGATTATTTAGGAATAACGCTTGAGATGAGGACTGCTTTACTAAACCGCTTTATTGGTTCTGTGTACCAAACCGACCTGCTATTGATCACATAGATAACCATTGATAGCAAGCATTATTTTCTGCCCCCACAGAGAAGCCGTGAATAATTAGCGCAACATGCAGGTAAACCGCTGCTCGATGAGGAGGCTTCCCCACCGATCGCCCTGCCACTCTTCGGCCAGCATAAAGCCAAACGATTCATATAGCCGACGCGCGGCCGCAAGCTTATTGAAGGTCCAGAGCTGAACGGAACTGAAGCCGCTCTCTTCGCAGAACCTCATCGCTTCGCCGATAAGCCTTCTCCCCGCGCCGCTGCCGCGGCATCCGTCATCAAGGATAAACCAGCGCAGATGCGCTTCGCCGTTGCCAAGGTCCTCACCGTCAATCGCCACAGAGCCGACGATGCGCCCGTTCAACACGGCCAGCCAAATCTGATTGCAGTCCTTGTCCAGACGGCCCGAAAAATCAGCCAGGTCAGCGGCAACTTTGGATTCAAAGAACACGCCGAAATTGTGCTCTCTGGCATAGTAGGTACCGTGCATTTCCACGATGCGGCCGATGGTGCCGGGGTGATAGCCGGTAATAATTTCAAGCGCATCCCCGGCAGCGATCTCGCTGTTTTCACGACAGGCGGCCAGGGCACCGGCGTAGTGTTTAAGCCCTTGTGACACCGTCTGCTGCTGATGGGGATTCATTTTTTTCAGCGCGGCAATCACCTGTTCGCTACCGTACTGATTAATTTTCGCCACCGTTTCCCGGCCTTTTGCCGTCAGGCCCAGGTATTTGACTCTCGCATCCTCCGTCGACGGCACCTCTTCCAGCTCGTTGGCGCTGACCAGTTTTGCCAACATGCGGCTAACGCTGGACTTCTCAAGGCCCAGAACCTGCACCAGCTGCGCCGCCGTCATCAGGCCCTGCGCATGCACTTCGAGCAGAGTATGCACTATCGAAGGGGAGTATGGGCTCGCGGCCAGGGTGTTGTTCATGAATCCGAGCTCCCGCACCATCTGCCGGGAAGCCACGCGTATCTCTTCGACGATCTGCATTTCAGTATTCATAAAACCACCCTGACCACATAGTTGTATAATACAACCATAATCACCCGCGTGCTGTCAACGCCCTCACCGGCGCCGCAATTGCTGAAAATGTGCGCGCAGGCAGCAATAGACGCGCGGCAAAGGCGGGAACAAAATCGCAATGTGGGATCTTAAACAGAGCCGGCGGTTCCCGCAGCGCCGCCAGATGCTTGTATAGACAGGATTTTTTTCAATACTTTTAAACAGTTATAGCCCTGTTGTATAATGATGTGCACTTTTACTAAAAAATGAGTGCGACCATGATTGATTCAGCTTTGCCATTAACCGACATTCATCGCCATCTTGACGGCAATATCCGCGCCCAAACGATTCTCGATCTTGGCCGCCAGTTTAACATCGCGCTCCCGGCAACCACCCTCGATACCCTTCGTCCGCATGTCCAGGTCACCAGCAACGAACCCGATCTGGTGAGCTTCCTTGCCAAGCTTGACTGGGGCGTAAAGGTGCTCGCCTCGCTGGAAGCGTGCCGTCGCGTCGCGTATGAAAACGTAGAAGACGCGGCGCGCAACGGCCTGCACTACGTTGAGCTGCGCTTTTCCCCGCGCTATATGGCGATGACCCATCAGCTGCCGGTCGACGGCGTGGTTGAGGCGGTCATTGCCGGCGTGCGCGACGGAAGCCGCGATTTTAACGTTGAAGCGCGGCTGATTGGTATTATGAGCCGCACCTTCGGCGAGGCAGCCTGCCAGCAGGAGCTTGACGCGCTGCTTGCCCATCGCGACGGCATCACCGCCCTCGACCTGGCCGGTGATGAGCTCGGCTTCCCGGGTACCCTGTTTATGCAACACTTCACCCAGGCCCGCGACGCCGGCTGGCGCATTACCGTCCACGCCGGCGAAGCCGCTGGCCCGGAAAGCATCTGGCAGGCCATTCGTGAGCTAGGCGCCGAGCGTATCGGCCACGGGGTGAAGGCGGTGCAGGATCCGGCGCTGATGGACTTTTTAGCCGAGCAGCGTATCGGGATTGAATCCTGCCTGACCTCAAATATTCAGACCAGCACCGTCGCGTCGCTGGCCGAGCATCCGTTAAAAACCTTCCTCGAGCACGGCGTGCTGGCCTCGATTAACACCGACGATCCGGCGGTACAGGGCGTCGATATTATTCATGAATATAACGTTGCCGCCCCGGCTGCGGGCCTGAGCCGCGAGCAAATCCGCCAGGCACAAATCAACGGTCTGGAGCTCGCCTTCCTCAGCGCAGAGGAAAAAGCGGCGCTGATTCAGCGCGTGCAGCGCGTCTAGGATCCTGCCCGGCAGCAATCCTGCCGGGCGTTTTATCTTAAATCAGGCAGAGCGTGGCCCGATGCTTTGCTGATTCAATCCCCAGCTCAATCAGCTCCATAATCTGAATAGCCTGACTCGCCGGTACCGGATTCTCGCCATTCCCGTTTAGCGCATCGCGGATGGCGGCATAGTACGCTGGATAATGACCGGGCAGCGTTAGCCAGCTCTCCTCGCTGCGCTCCTCCCCGTCAACGCGCGTCAGAATGCCATCGCGCATATCGTATCCCCAGTCCTCCTGCGGAAGGCGCTCGCCGTTTTTTAGCCGCTCTTCCTGCGGGTCGAGACCGTATTTGATATAGCTTCCCCGCGATCCGTGCACGATAAAGCGCGCCGTTTCCGCCGCCGCCAGCAGAGTAGCGTGCAGGATCACCCGACGCTGCGGGTAAACCAGCACCGCATGGAAATAGTCGGTAGACTGCGCCCCCGGGCGCAGCTGGGCGAGGTCAACGGTCATGCTGACCGGCAGGCCAAACAGGCCGATCGCCTGATCGAGAAGGTGGGGGCCAAGATCGAACCAGATCCCGCTTCCCGGGCCGCCCCGCTCCCGCCAGCGGTCGCGTATCTGGGGACGATAGCGGTCGAAGTGCGATTCGAAATAGCAGACTTCCCCCAGCAGACCTTCGTGAATCAATGATTTAACGGTTAAAAAATCGCTGTCCCAGCGGCGATTGTGGAACACCGACAGCAGCCGTCCCCGGCTCCTGGCAACGGCATCCAGCTCGCGGGCCTGTGACAGTGTCACGGTAAAGGGTTTATCCACCACTACATGCTTTCCCGCCTCCAGCGCGGCTTTTGCCAGCGGAAAGTGGGTATCGTTCGGCGTAGGGATCACGATCAGGTCGATGTTGGGGTCGTCTAACAGCTGGCGGGGTTCGGCCACAACCGGCACCGTTGGCCAATCGTTCCGCACCTTAGCTTCATCGCTACTCGACACCGCGGCAAGGGTCATTCCCGGCGTACCGCCGATCAGCGGCGCATGGAACGTTTTACTGGCGTACCCGTAGCCGATTATTGCGACGCGAATATTGTCACTCATCTTGCCACCTCTCTGGCGAAAAGTTCGGGGGTTCACCATAACTATAAGACCCAAATGTCTTATTAGCTTTGCTTATGCATCGTCGACCGCTCACTCTTGCGCCAATCGTGAAAACTTCGCCAGCTAATACTTGCGTTGTTTGCGGCATTTAGTAACATTTAGCTCTGTTTTAACTTTCAATAGCAGAATTATGGCAGCCGTTTTCAGCAGAATTGTAGAGCTTATAGGTTGGGTTGTTCTTGGCGTTTCGGCCCTGCTTTTGGTTATCGCGCATCACATTGATAACTACCAATCCCCGCCTCCCGCTAATGTTGTGCAGACAAAATAGCGTTAACGCTAAAGAGTGACCCGCTTCGCAAGTATGCAACCGGTTTCTGAAACCGGTTGCATCTCTGTATACCCCTTCATTACACTCTCCTTATCATTTGCTAAGGAGTTTTTCTCATGGCCGCATTTGCGCAAAATTTTCTTTGGGGCGCCGCTACCGCAGCCTATCAGGTTGAGGGCGGCCACGATGCCGACGGGAAAGGGCCGTCGATCTGGGACATCTACTCTCACCAGCCGGGCGCCACCTTCCAGGGGACCAACGGCGACGTCGCCGTCGATCACTACCACCGCTTTCGCGAAGACGTTGCGCTGATGGCCGAAATGGGCCTGCAGAGCTACCGTTTTTCCATCTCCTGGCCGCGCCTGCTGCCCGGCGGCCGCGGCGAGGTCAATGAAGCCGGCGTTCAGTTTTATAGCGATCTGATCGACGAGCTGCTGGCGCACAATATCGAGCCGATGATCACGCTGTACCACTGGGATCTGCCGCAGGCGCTGCAGGATGAGGGCGGCTGGGAAGCCCGCAGCACGGCGGAGGCTTTCGCCGAATACGCGCGCCTGTGCTACGCGCGTTTCGGTTCACGGGTCAAGCTGTGGGCCACCTTTAACGAGACCATCGTTTTTATTGGTCATGGCTACATTAACGGCTGCCATCCGCCGGCGGTACGCGATCCGGCCCGCGCCATTCAGGCCTGTCACCACGTCTTTGTGGCCCACGCGATGGCGATTAAAGCGTTTCGTGAAATGGGTATTAAGGGCGAGATTGGTTTCGTCAACGTTCTGCAGCCGCATACGCCGCTCACCGATAGCGAAGAGGACCGCCAGGCGACCGAGCTGGCTGACGCTATCCATACCCACTGGCTGTACGATCCGGTGTTAAAAGGCACCTATCCCGAAGGGCTGCTGCAGCAAACCCAGGCGCTGTGGGGCGTTCCGCGCTTTGCCCCCGGCGATGACGCGCTGCTGCGTGAAAACCACAGCGATTTTATCGGCCTGAACTACTATCGCCGCGAAACCGTTTCAGCCCATCCGCAGGAAGGATTAAGCGGCGGCGAGCCTGGCGTTGAGGGCCTGTTCCACTTCGTGCGTAATCCGCAAAGCACCTATACCGAATGGGGCTGGGAAATTTGGCCCCAGGGATTAACGGACGGCATTATGATGATCAAGGAGCGCTACGGTGATATTCCGATTTACATCACCGAAAACGGCCTGGGCGCCAAAGACCCAATTATTGACGGCGAAATAGTCGACGATCCGCGTATCGACTACCTCAGCGCCCACATCAGTGCGCTGGAGAAGGCGATCGACGCCGGGGCCGACGTGCGCGGCTATTATCCCTGGTCATTTATCGATCTGCTGAGCTGGCTGAACGGCTATCAGAAACAGTACGGCTTCGTTTTTGTCGACCATCAGCAGGGGCTCGCCCGCAAACGGAAAAAGAGCTATTTTTGGTATCAAAACGTTATTGCCAGCCGCGGCCAACAGCGTTAATCTTCTCCTCCAGGCGCCGTCCGGCGCCTGATTCAGCGCTAGAATATTCTTAAATTTCTTGTTACTACACCAGGAATGTAATCAGTTCTTGTCTTTAGTATTTACAACCGAAATAATTCCACCCAGGCAGCGTTAATTAATAAGGTGCCGCTGGTTTAGAGCAGGTTTACTGAAAGTTGGTAATATTCGACTTAGAGGCGATCCCGCCGGGTAACGGTGCCGCTGTTTGTGATACCGGGAGCGTGGAGCAACCGCAGCGCGCGCGAAGTGCGTGAGGATGCGAGTACGACCCTGGGCTAAAATGGCCAATCAAATAACCTAATGGGACAGGCTCATATTTATTCCGATTATAAAATGGATACGCAAATGACCGTTCAGGACTATTTATTAAAATTTCGTAAAATCAGCTCGCTGGAAAGTCTGGAAAAGCTTTTTGACCACCTTAACTACTCCCTGACCGATAACGAAGAGATTGTTAATATGTACCGCGCCGCTGACCATCGCCGGGCCGAGCTGGTTTCTGGCGGTAAACTGTTCGATATTGGCCAGGTTCCCAAGTCCGTCTGGCGTTACGTGCAATAAAAACTGTTCTGAAGCACGCCAGTTGCTTATACTCCCGCCCTTGATTTTGATCCGTACCTGAACAGGTTGAGCGCCGGCCCGCCGGGCAAGCAGCGCGAATGTACAGACGCTTGCGCAGGCAAGCGCGCGCAGCCTGACGCTCAACGGGTATTTCACTGGCGTTAAATCCGGGAGAAAGTATGTCCTCTGACTCTGCAGAACGAATTGGCGGATGGCTGCTGGGGCCGCTTGCGTGGCTACTGGTTGCGCTGTTAAGCGCTTCGCTATCGCTGCTTATCTTTGCCAACGCGCTCATGGCGCCCCAAACGTTCTCCTTGCTGAGCGCAATGAGCGCCGGGAATCTTATTCTGTGGATCGCATCCCTGCTGTTCGCCGTCGCCATGTGGTACTACACCCTGTGGCTGACGCTGGCCTTTTTCAAACGGCGGAAGGTGGTGCCGAAGCACTATATTATCTGGCTGCTGATCTCCCTGCTGCTGGCGATTAAGGCCTTTGCCTTTTCGCCAATATCGGACGTTCTGGCCCTGCGCCAGCTGCTGTTCCCTCTTCTTGCTGCCGCGCTGCTGGTTCCTTACTTCAAGCGCTCCGAACGGGTTAAACGGACCTTTGTTAATCCGTAATAACCCCACAGTTAACCTGTTGTCGCCGGTATCGTTTTATTCGATAATAGGCGGCTTTTTCCGTTTCAGGTCGAATTGATGGCTGATTATTTACTGCTCTTTGTTGGTACCGTCCTCGTCAACAACTTCGTGCTGGTGAAGTTTCTTGGGCTGTGTCCGTTTATGGGGGTGTCCAAAAAGCTGGAGACCGCCATGGGAATGGGGCTGGCCACCACTTTTGTGATGACGCTGGCCTCTATCTGCGCCTGGTTGATTGATACCTGGATTCTTATTCCGCTGAATCTGGTCTATTTACGCACGCTGGCCTTTATTCTGGTCATTGCGGTGGTCGTGCAGTTCACCGAAATGGTGGTGCGCAAAACCAGCCCGGCGCTCTACCGCCTGCTGGGTATCTTCCTGCCGCTGATCACCACCAACTGCGCCGTGCTCGGCGTAGCGCTGCTGAATATTAACCTTGGGCACAATTTTTTGCAGTCCGCGCTGTACGGTTTTGCGGCGGCGGTCGGCTTCTCTCTGGTGATGGTGCTGTTTGCCGCCATTCGCGAGCGTCTGGTGGTTGCGGACGTCCCGGCGCCGTTTCGCGGTAACGCCATTGCGCTGGTGACCGCAGGTTTAATGTCGCTGGCATTTATGGGCTTTAGTGGTTTGGTGAAGTTGTAATATGAGCGCTGTCTGGATAGCCGTCGTTGCGATCAGCCTTCTCGGGCTGATTTTCGGCTTAATTTTGGGTTACGCCTCCCGCCGCTTTGAGGTGGAGGACGATCCGGTCGTTGAAAAGATCGACGAACTTCTCCCGCAAAGCCAGTGCGGCCAGTGCGGCTACCCCGGCTGCCGCCCCTATGCGGAAGCGGTAGGCCTGCAGGGCGAGAAAATCAACCGCTGCGCCCCCGGCGGCGAAGCGGTAATGTTAAAAATTGCCACCCTGCTGAACGTCGACCCGCAGCCTGCTGACGGCGATGCTCAGCAGGCTGAGCCCGCGCGTATGCTGGCGGTCATCGACGAAAAGAACTGTATTGGCTGCACGAAATGCATCCAGGCCTGCCCCGTTGACGCCATCGTCGGCGCGACCCGTGCGATGCATACGGTGATGAGCGACCTCTGTACCGGCTGTAACCTTTGCGTCGCGCCCTGCCCGACGCAGTGTATAGAGATGGTTCCGGTTGCGGCGACCACTGAAACCTGGAAATGGGATCTACACACCATCCCGGTGCGCATCATTCCTGTGGAACAACATGTTTAAGCTATTTTCCGCGTTCAAAAAAGACAAGATCTGGGATTTCAACGGCGGAATTCATCCTCCGGAGATGAAAACCCAGTCAAACGGTACGCCGCTGCGCCAGGTCTCCCTCGCGCAGCAGTTTGTTATTCCGCTTAAGCAGCATATTGGCGCAGAGGGCGAGCTTTGCGTGCAGCCCGGCGATCGCGTTCTGCGCGGCCAGCCTCTTACCCGCGGCTGGGGAAAAATGCTGCCCGTTCACGCCCCGACGTCGGGTATCGTCAGCGCCATCGCTCCGCATTCGACGGCGCACCCCTCCGCGCTGGCGGAGATGAGCGTTATCATTGACGCCGATGGCGAAGACCGCTGGATTGAACGCGACGGCTGGAGCGACTACCAGAGCAAATCCCGCGAAGAGCTTATCGAGCGTATCCACCAGTTCGGCGTGGCCGGGCTGGGCGGCGCCGGCTTCCCGACCGGCATCAAGCTGCGCGGCGGCGGCGACAAAATCGACACCCTGATTATTAACGCCGCCGAATGCGAGCCCTACATTACCGCCGACGATCGTCTGATGCAGGACTGTGCGGCGCAGATTATCGACGGCATTCGCATCCTGGCCCATATTTTACAGCCAAGCCAGGTGCTGATCGGCATTGAAGACAACAAGCCGCAGGCAATCTCCATGCTGCGTGCGGTACTGAGCGATGCGCACGGCATCTCCCTGCGCGTAATCCCAACCAAATATCCCTCCGGCGGCGCTAAGCAGCTGACGCAGATCCTCACCGGTAAGCAGGTGCCCCACGGCGGCCGCTCTTCCGATATCGGGATCCTGATGCAAAACGTCGGCACCGCCTACGCGGTTAAACGCGCGGTGATCGACGGCGAACCGCTGACCGAGCGGGTGGTGACCTTAACCGGGGAAGCGGTTTCGCGCCCGGGCAACGTCTGGGCCCGGCTGGGCACGCCGGTGCGCCATCTTTTGGATGATGCCGGTTTCTGCCCCAGCGCTGAGCCGATGGTGATTATGGGCGGCCCGCTGATGGGCTTTACCCTCCCGTGGCTCGACGTGCCGGTGGTCAAAATTACCAACTGCCTGCTGGCCCCGTCGGCCAGCGAAATGGGCGAGGCGGAAGAGGAAAAGGGCTGCATTCGCTGTAGCGCCTGCGCCGATGCCTGCCCTGCCGATCTGCTGCCGCAGCAGCTGTACTGGTTTAGCAAAGGCCAGCAGCACGACAAGGCCACCACCCACAACCTCGCCGACTGCATTGAGTGCGGCGCCTGCGCCTGGGTCTGCCCGAGCAATATTCCGCTGGTGCAGTACTTCCGTCAGGAGAAGGCCGAGATCGCGGAGATTCGTCTGGAAGAGAAGCGCGCGGCGGAAGCCAAAGCCCGTTTTGAAGCCCGCCAGGCGCGTCTGGAGCGCGATAAGGCCGCGCGCCTCGAGCGGCATAAACAGTCTGCCGTGCAGCCCGCCGCCAAGGATAGCGCGGCGATTAACGCCGCCCTCGCCCGCGTGCGGGAAAAACAGCAGGACGCGGCGCAGCCGATCGTCGTTCAGGCGGGCGCTAAGCCGGATAATAGTGAAGCCATCGCCGCGCGCGAAGCGCGTAAAGCGCAGGCGCGCGCCCGTAAAAACGAACTGGCTGAGTCCACATCCGAGGCGTCGGCTGGCGCAGGTCTCGACCCGCGCAAGGCCGCGGTAGAGGCCGCCATCGCCCGCGCCAAGGCCCGCAAGGCTGAACAACAGCAGGCGGAGGTCACTACTGTCGCCCCGGAAGCCGAAGCCGTCGACCCGCGCAAGGCCGCGGTAGAGGCCGCCATCGCCCGCGCTAAGGCCCGCAAGGCCGAGCAGCAGCAGGCGGAGGTCACTACTGTCGCCCCGGAAGCCGAAGCCGTCGATCCGCGTAAGGCCGCGGTAGAGGCCGCCATCGCCCGCGCCAAGGCCCGCAAGGCCGAGCAGCAGCAGGCTGAGGTCACTACTGCCGCCCCGGAAGCCGAAGCCGTCGACCCGCGTAAGGCCGCGGTAGAGGCCGCCATCGCCCGGGCTAAGGCCCGCAAGGCCGAACAGCAGCAGGCGGAGGTCACTACTGTCGCCCCGGAAGCCGAAGCCGTCGATCCGCGTAAGGCCGCGGTAGAGGCCGCCATCGCCCGGGCTAAGGCCCGCAAGGCCGAACAGCAGCAGGCGGACGACGTAGGGTCCGCCGCCAATGACGATGCGCGCAAGGCTGCAGTCGCCGAAGCAATCGCCCGAGTTCAGGCCAGGAAAGCATCCCGGCAGGCAGTTAACGAGGATTAAATGGTTTTCAGAATCGCAAGCTCTCCCTATACCCACAACCAGCGTCAGACCTCGCGGATTATGCTGCTGGTGCTGCTCGCCGCCGTGCCCGGCATCGTGGTGCAGACCTGGTTTTTCGGCTGGGGCACCGTGCTGCAGCTTATTCTCGCCGCCTTAACCGCCTGGGGAACCGAAGCCGCTATCCTCAAGCTGCGCAAGCAGAATGTTGCCGCTATTCTGGCCGACAACTCTGCGCTGCTGACCGGCCTGCTGCTGGCCGTCAGCATTCCGCCCCTGGCGCCCTGGTGGATGGTCGTCCTCGGTACCGCCTTTGCCGTGATCATCGCCAAGCAGCTGTACGGCGGGCTGGGACATAACCCCTTTAACCCGGCCATGATTGGCTACGTGGTGCTGCTGATCTCCTTCCCGGTGCAGATGACCTCCTGGCTACCGCCGCAGGAGATTGCGGCCCACATTCCAGGCTTTACCGACGCGCTGCGGGTCATTTTCACCGGCCACACCGCCGCCGGTGGCGATATGAACGCCCTGCGCCTCGGGATCGACGGTATCAGCCAGGCCACGCCGCTGGACACCTTTAAAACCTCCCTGCACGCCGGCCATAAGGTGCAGGAGATCCTCCAGTACCCGATTTTTGGCGGCACTCTGGCAGGGCTTGGCTGGCAGTGGGTGAATATCGCTTATCTGGTCGGCGGGCTGTTCCTGCTATGGCAGAAGACGATTCGCTGGCATATTCCGCTCAGCTTCCTGCTGAGCCTGGCCGTCTGCTCCACGCTCGGCTGGTTTTTCTCGCCGCAGAGCCTGGCCGCGCCGCAGATACATCTGCTGTCCGGCGCCACCATGCTCGGCGCGTTCTTTATTCTGACGGATCCGGTAACCGCCTCCACCACCAACCGCGGGCGCCTTATTTTCGGCGCGCTGGCTGGCCTGCTGGTGTGGCTGATTCGCAGCTTCGGCGGCTATCCTGACGGCGTAGCCTTCGCCGTGCTGCTGGCGAACATTACCGTTCCGTTGATTGATTACTACACGCGCCCCCGCGTGTACGGCCACCGCTGAGGACCCGTCATGTTAAAAAGCATGCGCAAACACGGCATCACGCTGGCACTTTTCGCCGCCGGCTCCACCGGCCTGACGGCGGCTATCAATGAGCTGACCAAATCGACGATTGAAGATCAGGCGTCCCGACAGCAAAAGGCGCTTTTTGACCAGGTACTGCCGGCAGAGCTGTATAATAACGATCTGCTGAAGAGCTGCTATCTGGCCTCCGCCCCGGCGCTGGGCAAAGGACAGCATAAGGTCTGGATCGCTAAAAATAACGACATTCCGGTGGGCGCGGTCATGGAAACCACCGCGCCGGACGGCTACTCCGGGGCGATTCAGCTGCTGGTCGCCGCAGATTTTAAAGGCACCGTCCTCGGCACTCGGGTCACCGAGCATCACGAAACGCCGGGCCTCGGGGATAAAATTGAGCTGCGTCTTTCTGACTGGATCACCTATTTTGCCGGCAAAGTTATTCACGGGCAGAGCGACAGCCATTGGGCGGTTAAAAAAGACGGCGGCGATTTTGACCAGTTTACCGGTGCGACCATTACGCCTCGCGCGGTCGTCAACGCGGTTAAGCGCGCCGGCCTGTACGCACAAACGCTGCCAGCGCAGATTCCCGAATTCACCGCCTGCGGAGACTAGAGCATGAGCGAAGTAAAAGACGTTATTGTCCAGGGATTGTGGAAAAACAACTCCGCGCTGGTTCAGCTGCTGGGGATGTGCCCTCTGCTTGCCGTGACCTCCACCGCCACCAATGCGCTGGGGCTAGGGCTGGCCACCACCCTGGTGCTGACCCTCACCAACCTGACTATCTCCAGCCTGCGCCGCTGGACGCCGGCCGAAATCCGTATTCCCATTTACGTGATGATCATCGCCTCGGTGGTGAGCGTCGTGCAGATGCTGATTAACGCCTACGCCTACGGCCTCTACCAGTCGCTGGGGATTTTTATCCCGCTGATTGTGACCAACTGTATTGTCGTCGGTCGCGCCGAGGCCTTCGCGGCGAAAAAGGGCCCGGCCCTCTCGGCGCTGGATGGTTTCGCGATTGGCATGGGGGCTACCTGCGCCATGTTTGTCCTCGGCTCGCTGCGCGAGATCATTGGTAACGGTACGCTGTTTGACGGCGCCGATAGCCTGCTCGGCGGCTGGGCGAAAGCGCTGCGCATCGAAGTCTTCCATACCGACACCCCGTTCCTGCTGGCGATGCTGCCGCCGGGGGCGTTTATCGGTCTCGGAATGATGCTGGCGGTCAAATATCTTATTGATGAGCGCGGCAAACAGCGTAAGGCCCAGGCGGCAATCGCCGAAGCCCCGATCGTCGCGCCCTCTGATGCCGCAGGGAAAGCCTGATGAATAAGAGCAAACGTCTGGAAATTCTGACCCGCCTGCGGGATAACGATCCGCATCCCACCACCGAGCTCAACTTCAGCTCGCCGTTTGAGCTGCTGATCTCGGTGCTGCTCTCGGCGCAGGCGACCGACGTCAGCGTCAATAAGGCGACGGCAAAGCTCTATCCGGTGGCCAATACCCCGGCGGCGATGCTCGACCTTGGCGTCGACGGGGTTAAGTCATATATCAAAACCATCGGCCTGTTTAACAGTAAGGCCGAAAACGTGATTAAGACCTGCCGGATCCTGCTGGAGCAGCATAATGGCGAAGTTCCGGAGGACAGAGCCGCGCTGGAAGCGCTGCCCGGCGTCGGGCGCAAAACCGCCAACGTGGTGCTCAATACCGCCTTCGGCTGGCCGACGATTGCGGTCGATACGCATATTTTCCGCGTGTGCAACCGGACGCAATTTGCCCCCGGCAAGAACGTCGAGCAGGTTGAAGAGAAGCTGCTGAAGGTGGTTCCCGCCGAGTTTAAGGTGGACTGCCACCACTGGCTAATTCTCCACGGGCGCTACACCTGCATTGCCCGCAAGCCGCGCTGCGGCTCCTGCCTGATCGAAGACCTCTGCGAGTTCAAAGAAAAAGTCTACGCTGCCTGAAACTCGATAATACCATTACCCTGCCTGGGGTAATGGTTCTGTTCACACCCTTTCATCCCTGCCACTTTCGCCATAATTTCGCCAGTTAACAGGGCGATCATCTGCTTATATAACGCTCAGCCAGGTTAATCATTTTTTACGAAGAAAAAATTTCTATACATTTGTGATCCAGATCATCTGCGCAACTTAATGTTAATTTGTTGTTGCTCGTTTGATAACAAAAGCCAGCAATTGCAATAGCGCAGCCCTGCTTACCAGGAGAATACCCCATCATTTTTTAGGATTATGGCCTATATCACTGGGTTCAAGGCTAATCAGCAGAATATATCGCCTTTATCCGCCATCTCGCGGATGCGGACAGATAAAAATATCACCAATAGCAAATTGGTGAAGTTTAACTCTGCATAACATTTGAATGACTGGCGTATTATAATGCGTTGGTTATGTGTAACAGTTTATTACAAAGGTATTGCCTGAACGGTCAGGATAGTGAACATTACCTGCCGTTTTCCCTCCAGAATAACTATAAAGGCGGCGGTCATCGAAGATTGCGCCCCGAACACCCCCCGTTAATATGGGATGTAAAAAAAGAGGTATATGTGTCAACTGCAAACAATAAACCAGCAGAAAGCGTGAGTTTGAACGCTTTCAAGCAGCCGAAGTCGTTCTATCTGATCTTCTCGATCGAATTATGGGAGCGTTTTGGTTATTACGGCCTGCAAGGGATCATGGCCGTTTACCTGGTCAAACAGCTGGGTATGTCAGAAGCGGATTCTATTACACTCTTCTCCTCCTTCAGCGCGCTGGTCTACGGCCTCGTGGCTATCGGCGGCTGGCTGGGCGATAAAGTGCTCGGCACCAAGCGCGTCATTATGCTGGGGACTATCGTCCTGGCTATCGGCTACGCGCTGGTCGCGTACTCCGGCCACGACGCCGCTATCGTTTATATGGGTATGGCGACTATCGCCGTCGGTAACGGCCTGTTTAAGGCGAACCCGTCCTCCCTGCTCTCTACCTGCTATGAGAAAGACGACCCGCGTCTGGACGGTGCATTTACCATGTACTATATGTCCATCAACATCGGTTCGTTCTTCTCCATGCTGGCGACCCCGTGGCTGGCAGCGAAGTTCGGCTGGAGTATCGCCTTCTCCCTGAGCTTTGTCGGCATGCTGATTACGCTTGTGAACTTTATGTTCTGCAAGAAATGGGTGAAAAACTACGGTTCTAAACCCGACTTCGCGCCGGTTCATTACGGCAAGCTGCTGGCGACTATCGTGGGCGTGGTTATCCTGGTGGTGATTGCTACCTGGCTGCTGCATAACCAGGGCATCGCCCGTATGGTTCTGGGCGTGGTCGCGCTGGGTATCGTCATCATCTTCGCCAAAGAAGCTATCGCCCTGAAGGGTGCCGCGCGTCGTAAGATGATTGTCGCTTTCATTCTGATGGTGCAGGCGATCGTCTTCTTCGTCCTTTACAGCCAGATGCCGACTTCTCTGAACTTCTTCGCCATCCGCAACGTTGAGCACGCCATTATGGGCATCAGCTTCCAGCCGGAGCAGTTCCAGGCGCTGAACCCGTTCTGGATCATGGTCGGTAGCCCGATTCTGGCCGCCATCTATAACAAGATGGGCGACCGTCTGCCGATGCCGCACAAGTTCGCTATCGGGATGATCCTGTGCTCTGGCGCATTCCTGGTGCTGCCGCTGGGCACCAAGTTCGCCAGCGATGCCGGTATCGTGTCGGTAAACTGGCTGATCCTGAGCTACGCGCTGCAGAGTATCGGTGAGCTGATGATTTCCGGCCTCGGCCTGGCCATGGTTGCTCAGCTGGTTCCGCAGCGTCTGATGGGCTTCATCATGGGCAGCTGGTTCCTGACCACCGCGGGTGCGGCAATTATTGCCGGTAAGATTGCTAACCTGATGGCCGTTCCGGAAAACGTAACCGACCCGCTGGTTTCTCTGAACGTTTACGGTCACGTATTCATGCAGATTGGTATCGTGACGGCCGTAATCGCCGCGCTGATGCTGCTGACGGCGCCGAAGCTGAATCGTATGACTCTGGACGACGATAGCGTCGCGAAAGAGCGCGAGACAGCAACCGCCTAATCGCGTCGGGAAAACCCTTTAATTTAGCCGCTAACCTGCCGTTAGCGGCTTTTTTTTTGCCCGTGGGCGGACTAACATACAGAAAACTGCAGCTACGAGGAGTTACCGATGAAACTGTTCTACAAACCCGGCGCCTGTTCTCTTGCTTCGCATATCGCCCTGCGCGAAAGCGGACTGGACTTCACCTTACAGGGCGTTGACCTGATGAAAAAACGCCTTGAAAACGGGGAGGATTACCTGCTGATTAACCCGAAAGGCCAGGTTCCGGCGCTGCTGCTTGACGACGAACTGCTGCTGACGGAAGGGGTGGCGATTATGCAGTACATTGCCGACCGCGTCCCGGACCGGCAGCTGCTGGCTCCGGTGGGCACCGTTGCCCGCTACCAGACTCTGGAATGGCTCAACTACGTTGCCACCGAGCTGCACAAAGGCTTCACCCCGCTGTTTCGTCCGGATACGCCGGAGGATTACAAACCGACGGCGCGCGCGCAGCTGGAGAAGAAGCTGCAGTATATTGACGAATCGCTGCAGGATAAGCAGTGGCTCAACGGCCATCGCTTCACCATCGCCGATGGCTACCTGTTTACCGTACTGCGCTGGGCGTACGCGGTGAAGCTGAATATGGAAGGCTATCGTCATATCGGGGCGTGGATGAAGCACATCGCCGCGCGCCCGTCGGTGGCGGCCGCGCTGGAAGCGGAAGGTCTGAAGTAAGATTGATGTCCCTGCCCGGACGCGATTCCGGGCAGGCTATCGGCGCCTAGAGCTGCGTGGCGCTGAAGAGATGCTCCGGCTGCGCAATGCGATCCTGCGCCGCCACGACCTGCAGCTCGTACTCCTGCATTCCTTTAGTCGCCAGCATAATTTCGTATACCGCAGCGGTTACGTGCTCCAGCGCATCGCGCAGGCTGGCTCCCTGCAGCAGCTTCACCAGCAGCAGGCCGCTGGTCACATCCCCGACGCCTACCGGCTGACGCAGACCAAAGTCCACCAGCGGACGGCTGATATGCCAGGCTTCGTCACGCGTCACCAGCAGCATTTCAAAACGATCCATGCTAATCCCGGCGCGCGACAGATGCTTCACCAGCACCACTTCCGGCCCCTGAGCAATCAGCTCCCGCGCGGCGGCTACCGCTTCGCTGACGTTCGCCACCGGATGCTCGCAGAGAATTTCCAGCTCCAGCAGGTTCGGCGCGATAATGTCGCTGGCAGGCAGCGCGTGGCGCACGTGAAACTCGGCCACGCCCGGCGCGACGATACAGCCCTTTTCAGGATGGCCCATCACCGGATCGCAAAAATACTTTGCCGCCGGATTGGCCGCTTTCACCTGACGAACAATCCCAAGAATATGTTCGCCCTGTTCCGCCGATCCCAGATAGCCGCTGAGCACCGCGTCGCAGCGCTGAAGCTGATTAATATCAGCGATGCCCTGTACGATTTCGCTCAGGTGCGCCGGCGGCATAACGCAGCCGGTCCATTTACCGTACTGGGTATGGTTTGAGAACTGCACGGTGTTGAGGGGCCAGACGTTGGCGCCAAGGCGGCGCATTGGAAACTCGGCGGCGCTATTGCCGGCATGGCCAAACACAACGTGGGACTGGATGGCGAGGATATTCTTCATCTTGGATACCTGACAGCAAAAAATAAGGGGCGTGGTTTCCCACGCCCCTGCCTTTACGCAATTACTTCCAGCAGACCAGACAGTAATTTTTCTTACCGCGGCGCAGTAAGGTATAGCGACCAAACAGGCGGTCGCCATCGCCGAAGACGTACTCCGGGTCAGCCTGTTTTTCACCGTTGATGGTCACCGCGTTGGAGGCGATGGTTTTACGCGCCTGGCCACGGGACGGCTGCAGCTCGGAATCCACCAGCGCCTGCATCAGGTCGGCGCCCTGTTCCATTTCAATCATCGGCACGCCGTCCTGCGCCAGCTGCTCGAAGTCCGCTTCGCTCAGCTCGCTCAGGTTGCCGTTAAACAGGCTCTCGGTAATACGCTTAGCGGCGATCAGACCCTCTTCACCGTGAACCAGACGCGTAACCAGTTCCGCCAGCACGTACTGCGCGCGCGGCGCCTTACCGCTGTTCTTGTCTTCTTCCTCGAGGGCATTGATCTCGTCAATTTCCATAAAGGTGAAGAACTTCAGGAAGCGATAGACGTCGGCATCCGCGGTGTTGATCCAGAACTGATAGAATTTGTACGGACTGGTTTTCTTCGGATCCAGCCATACCGCGCCGCCTTCGGTCTTGCCGAACTTGGTGCCGTCCGCTTTGGTGATCAGCGGAACGGTCAGGCCAAATACCTGGTTCTGATGCAGGCGACGGGTCAGGTCGATACCGGAGGTAATGTTACCCCACTGATCCGAACCACCGATTTGCAGCGCAACCCCGTGCAGTTCGTTCAGGCACGCGAAGTCATAGCCCTGCAGCAGGTTGTAGGAGAACTCGGTAAAGGAGATGCCCTGATCGTCACGGTTCAGACGCTGCTTAACCGCTTCTTTATTGATCATCTGATTAACGGAGAAATGCTTGCCGATATCACGCAGGAAGGTCAGCACGTTCATGCCGCCAAACCAGTCGTAGTTATTCGCGGCAATAGCCGAGTTGTCACCGCAGTCAAAGTCGAGGAAAGGCGCGACCTGTTTGCGAATTTTATCAACCCACTCCTGCACCGTGTCTTCGGTGTTCAGTTTACGCTCGGCGGCTTTAAAGCTCGGGTCACCAATCAGACCGGTCGCACCACCCACCAGCGCCACAGGCTTATGGCCTGCCTGCTGGAAGCGTTTCAGGCATAACAATGGAACAAGATGCCCCAAATGCAAGCTGTCGGCGGTAGGATCGAAGCCGCAATAGAGCGCGATCGTGCCTTGCGCCAGTCGCTCTGCTAACGCTTCCTCGTCCGTCACCTGGGCTACCAGCCCCCGCTCTTGCAATTGTTTAATCAAGTTACTGCTTGCCATCAAATTCTCCATCTATAAACGACTGCACCTTTGCCGGTACACGACTTTTCGCCAGACGCGAAAAAATACTGCACAAAATGATTCAGGCGGCATCACAGCGGCAAGCGTGGGGATCCTCTGGCGCTTACGCGGGTAAGCTACCGGAGCGAACAGGCACGGATGGCTACGATGCAGCGTGAAAAATGAAGCCTATAGAATAAAGCGCCGGGGAACGTAGCACCAGCGCTTAAAACAACATTTTGCGTCCTTTATGGCGCCAGACGGTCGATTTGCCAGCCTTCGTTTTGCCGCTGGTACAGAAAACGATCGTGCAGACGATGCTCGCCGCCCTGCCAGAACTCCATCTGCTCGATGTTGACGCGGAACCCGCCCCAGAAGCTCGGCAGCGGCACTTCGCCCTGCTGGAACTTTTGCTTCAGCTCAAGGAATTTGCTTTCAAGGATGCCGCGGGCAGAAATACGGCTCGACTGCTGGGAGACCCAGGCGCCGATCTGGCTATCGCGCGGGCGGCTATGGAAGTACTTCACCACTTCCAGCGTCGACAGACGTTCAGCTTTGCCGGTGACCATCACCTGGCGCTCCAGCATATGCCACGGAAACAGCAGGCTGACGCGGGGATTTTTTTCGATCTGGTGCGCCTTGCGGCTGCCGAGGTTGGTATAAAACACCAGCCCCTTTTCGTCATAGTGCTTTAGCAGCACGATGCGCTGGTAGGGCTGGCCGCTGTCATCAACGGTGGCCACCACCATCGCCGTGGGGTCGGCCAGGCGGGCATCGCAGGCCTGTCGGAGCCAGCGCTCAAACAGCGTCAGCGGTTCGGCGGGAAGATCGTGGCGACGCAGGCCGCCACGGGTATACTCTCGGCGCAGATGCGCGATTTGCTGCAATTCGTCGTTGTCTGACATGGCCATTGAGAAAAGAGTCTTCGGGTGGCGTTATTGTGCGCCCCCGGGACGGAAATCTCAACGTTTGGCGGTTTGCAGCTGGCAGTTTTCCAGCACCACGCGGTCGTGCTTGTAGACGGTAGCGCCGTCGCCTTTTGACCAGAAGACGTATACGCCGTCGGTGTAGCGAGCCCCCGACGCCGAGAGCCCCTGCTGCAGATTCAGCTGCTGGTTATCGTAAATGAAGCTCACCTGCTGGCGGACGTTATTGAGATGAACGGTCAGCGGTTTCTGATCGCACTGATACTCCAGCGTATCGGTCTGCATGCGCTCGGCAAACTGATTGTAATAGCTGCAGCCTGCGAGCATAAAAGGGATCACTGCGATAAGGATTTTTTTCATTTGGTTGCCTTCGACTTTCCCGGTCCAGGAGGGCGTTGACCCTCCACTCACTTCATCCAGTTTACCGGTTAATAAAATAGAGCGAGTTCAGTTAACTCTGATTCTGCGGCGCATTCGCCGGGAAAATAGCGCCAAGGATGGAGGCTTCACTGGCGCCGGTCACCGACGGCAGGTTGCCGGGCAGCCCGGAGATAGTCCGCCACGCCAGCCACGCAAAGGCCAGCGCTTCCATATCGTCACCGCTGATCCCCGCCGCGTCGGTGGTAGAGACCTCCGTACCCGGCAGCAGCGCCGCCAGCCGCGCCATCAGCAGCGGATTACGCGCCCCGCCGCCGCACACCAGCAGCCGCTCGCAGCCGCCGCTGAGCAGCACCTGCTCGGCGATCGTCACCGCGGTAAGCTCCGTCAGGGTGGTCTGAACGTCCTGCGCGCTGACGCCGGGATAGCGCGCCAGATGCCGCGCCAGCCAGCCGTAGTTGAAGTATTCGCGACCGGTACTCTTCGGCGCGGGCAGCGCGAACCACGGATCGCTGAGCATATCCTGCAGCAGCGGCAGCAGCACCTTTCCTTCGCTGGCCCATTGCGCATCTTTATCGTACGGCTTGCCGCACTGGCGCCAGATCCACGCGTCCATCAGCATGTTGCCCGGACCGGTGTCGTAGCCGCGTACCGGCAGGCCGGGCGCCAGCAGCGAGAGGTTGGCGATGCCGCCAACGTTTAGCACCATCCTGCGCTCGACCGGATGGGCCAGCAGCGCGTGGTGAAAGGCCGGAACCAGCGGCGCGCCCTGGCCCCCAAGCGCCATATCGCGACGGCGAAAATCCCCCACCACCGTGATGCCGGTATGGGCGGCAATCTGGTTGTTGTCGCCGATCTGCAGGGTATTAGGCGCATCGCCCATCGGCTCGTGCCAGACCGTCTGGCCGTGGCAGCCAATCGCAACAATCTCCGAGGCCTGAAGATTCTCCTGGCGCATTAACGCCCGCACCGCATCGGAAAACAGCCGCCCCAGGCGCGTATCAAGCTGCCCCAGCTGCGATAAGGTGAGCGTCTGTCCCTGACAGATGGCCAGAATCTCTTCTTTTATAGCAACAGGGATGGGATAAGACAGGCTGGCCTGCTGGGCCACAATACTTTCGTTAATTACCGCCAGAACAACGTCGATGCCATCCAGGCTGGTGCCGGACATTACGCCAATAAAGCGACCTGATTTCATACGCCTTCCTTCATTCCATGACTCTGGTATAGCGACACTCCATCATAAAGACGGGGTCATTGCTATGGGACAATAATTTTTTTTAACACTAAAACGGATAAACCTTAAATCATTCCAGCTGTCAGATAATCAGGTTTTAGCCGCTTTCAAACGGCGCAAAAGCCCGAGCAGAGAAGCCCGAAGCCTCGTGGTTATCAACGCGGCGCTTCGCGTAAAGCGCGTACGTTTAGCTGCGGTTAAGACGTCTGTGCTTATTATTTTTTGTATTGTTCATGTGGAAGCTATGCCAGCTGACGCTTAAATGCCATATAATTGACCACATGGAAGTTCAACAGAACGCTATTTGGTGAAGGAGATTCATAAATGATTTTACGTGTTTTGGCTGTCTCGATGATTGGTTTTACTCTTGCGGGCTGCGTGAGCAGCAGCGGCCTTTCCGGTGATGTTTACTCCGCATCCGAAGCCAAACAGGTCCAGAGCGTAACTTACGGCACCATCGTTCATACCCGCGCGGTTCAGATCCAGGGCGGCGATGACAGCAACGCCATCGGTGCTATCGGCGGCGCAGTTCTGGGTGGATTCCTCGGTAACACCATCGGTGGCGGCACGGGCCGTTCGCTGGCAACGGCAGCAGGCGCAGTAGCGGGCGGCGTAGCCGGCCAGGGCGTCCAGGGCGCAATGAATAAAACCCAGGGCGTTGAGCTGGAAATCCGTAAGGATGACGGCAACACCATTCTGGTGGTCCAGAAACAGGGCAGCACCCCGTTCTCCGTTGGCCAGCGCGTGGCGATTGCCGGCAGCGGCAGCCAGGTCACCGTATCCCCGCGTTAATCTTTTTTCATGCGGCCTTTCGGGGCCGCCTTATTCCCCAAATATCAATCTATTAACCCCACTTTTTCTCCTTTTGAATTCAGCCTGCCGCGGCGTTAACGGCCGGAGATTTGCGCTGGCGCAATATTAATCGCGCACGTGGCCTTATTATAGTCCCTGCCCCATATCATCATGCGCGACAGTGACGTCGCTCCGTGCCGTCTTATTTCCCAGGGATGAAGAAGATGCTAATAAACTCACAGCCTTTATTAAACAAGGCGTTACTCTATTTACTTATCTGTATTATTGCCACTGGCCTGATACATTTATTTGCCTCCTCATTAATTAGTCGTACATCTACGGCCAGCCCGGTACTATTGCCGGTACTGACGATATTTTTATTGATATTACATCTCACGATTTCCTGCTTCATGATAATGAAGTACTGGTGCGTTCGGGAGCGTCTGTACCTGACCGCCATTGCCTGCGCCTTCGCCGGCTCGGCGCTGCTGATGCTGGGAGCGCTAAGCGGCCACTCGGGCTGGTTACTCTGCAGCCAGGGCCCCATGCCTAACGCCAACGACGCGCTGATTTTCTTTACCTTCCGCAACGCGATGATGGTAATACTGTTCACCGTCGCGATTATTTTATATCGCTTCCGCCATAGCCCGCGCCTCACCAAAAGGGTACATGCGGTTATTCTGACGGGCTGCCTGAGTTTTACCACGCTGATAATTACTCTGTCGTGGCTTTATTCAAGCAATCATCCGCTATTGAATATCGCGCTGGTCGACAATTTCAGCCATCAGTTCTCTCCGCTCTGGCATAATTTTATCGGACGGATTTTAGTCGCCAGTTGGCTAATAACGCTGACATTTTTAATTTATATAAGCAGATTGCAAAATATATTCTGGTATAGCGGCGCATTCTTTTGTTCGGCTTATATATTTACACTGCTGGTGCTCATGCCGCAGAGTGACATGCTGTATTCGTGGTATCACGCGCGGACGTTCGAAGCCATCAGCACGTTATTTATGTTTTTTATCCTGCTGTGTGATGTCTTTACGCTGTACCGTCGCTCCAACGATAAATATCTCGCGTCATACCAAAACTCAATCCGCGACCCGCTGACCCGCCTGCATAACCGCAGCTATTTCTACGACGCCCTCAACGCACAGCTGACGAAAGCCTCGGCATCCCAGCCGCTGTCGGTGATTGTCAGCGATCTCGACTACTTTAAGCGCATTAACGATAGCTACGGGCACGTGCAGGGGGACAAAGTCATTCAGTTTACCGCCGACGTGCTGCAAAAAAACGTCCGGCCGCAGGACGTTGCCGCCCGCATTGGCGGCGAAGAGTTTGCTCTACTGCTGGTGAATACCGGTCCAGGGGACGCCGGCGCTATCGCCGAGCGCATCCGTCTCGCGGTCAACGAGCGAAAGGACGCCCTGCCGGAAAGGATGACGATCAGCGCCGGGGTGTTTACCGCTGTTGACGGCAACCTGAGCGCCGAGGAGTGCGTGAAGCGGGCAGATACGGCAATGTATGAAGCGAAAAACGGCGGACGCAACCGCGTCGTCGTGTGGTGTGAGGAGAAGTAAAGGATGAAGGGCCTTGAGAGATCAAGGCCCTGGACAGGTTAATCTTTTGCCTGGAGGTCCAGAATATTGTGTTCCAGTTTGCGAATCAAACCGAGCAGCATTTCAACCTCTTGCGTCGAGACGCCGGCCAGAATTTCATCGCGCGTTTTGCTGATAACCTCTTCCATCTCATTGATCAGCGGCTCCGCTTTTTCCGTCAACCGAATACGCTTCGCCCGCCGGTCGTTGGCGCAGGTCTGGCGAGAAATGAGCCCTTTCTCCTCCAGCTGATCCAGCGTACGCACCAAAGAGGGCTGCTCAATTCCGATGGCTTTCGCCAGCTGAATCTGCGACTGCTCGGGCGGCAGCTGATGGATGTTATGCAGCGTGACCCAGTGCGTCTGCGTTAACTCCAGAGGTTTCAGGCGATGGTCGATCAGCGCGCGCCAGACGCGCACTAAACGTGCCAGATCAGAACCCAGTGGCGATTCCAATTTCATCTCCTTATAATTAGCTTGCTAAGTTATTATACTGATTTTAGAATAGTGTGCAGCATTTAAATAATCAAAACAAATGAATTACCTGATTCACTAATATGAAAACAATGATTTACAATGCAAATAATAGCATTACCTGACATTCTCCCTGCAACGGCAAAGGATTTTTGCTTGTGAAACTGAGTCTTAACGCTTGCGGATTGTCGCTCCAGGACCTGGTGTTTGGCGCTTCTATCTATTTCCCTCCCTTGTTTAAAGCCGTCCTGCTGGGATTCTTTCTCTGGCTGGTGCTGCATCGTCAGCTGCGCGACTGGATGTACGCCGGCGACATCTGGCACCCGCTGCTGATGGATCTCTCCCTGTTTGCGCTTTCAGTGTGTCTTGCACTGGTTCTGTTGACCGTCTGGTAATGTTAACTCGATGAAAAAACTAAAATACTTCTCAACTTTACTGATTGTTGCGCTGGCGATTATTGCTGCCTGGCTGGTCTGGAACTACTACACCCAATCGCCGTGGACCCGCGACGGCAAGGTGCGCGCCGAGCAGGTCGGCATCACGCCTCAGGTCTCCGGCAGCATTCTGCAGCTCAACGTCCGCGATAACCAACTGGTGAAGGCCGGAGACGTGCTGTTTAAGATTGATGACACTCCCTATCGTATTGCCCTACTCGACGCCCAGGCGCAGCTGGCTAAAACCCGCGCGGAGCTGGCGAAAGCTAAGGTCGCGCAGTCGAAGGCCGCCAGCGACGCCGCCCGCCGCCGGGACCTGTCGCGCAACGTGATTTCCGCCGAAGATCTTGAAAGCGCCGGCACCGCGTTGAGTAGCGCGAACGCGGTCCTCGAAGCGGCGAAAGCCGTCACCGGCGTCGCCCAGGCCAGCCTCGAACACGCTCAGTGGCAGCTCAGCCAGACCCTGATTAAGGCGCCGGTTGACGGCTGGGTCACCAATCTCTCCACCCGCGTGGGCGACTACGCCTCCGTTGGCCGCCCTCTGTTCGCGCTGGTAGACAGCCATTCGTTCTACGTCATTGGCTATTTTGAAGAAACCAAGCTGCGCCATATCCGCGCCGGCGATAGCGCCGAGGTTATTCTGTATAGCAGCAAGCAAAAGTTACAAGGTCACGTTTCCAGCATTGGCCGCGCCATTGTTGACCAAAGCGTTGAAAGTGGCGCCGGGCTGGTGGCGGATATTAAACCGAATATTCCCTGGGTACGCCTGGCCCAGCGGGTGCCGGTACGCATCGAGTTGAGCAGCCTGCCGCCGGAGATAACGCTTATCTCCGGTACCACCTGCACCGTCTCTATTGGCCGCCCGTAGTGAACGTGCAGGCCCTGACGTGGCGCGCACTTCCGTGGGTTAAGGCCAGCCGGGCGCAGTGGCGATACGCGCTGCGCAACGGCATTGCCATGTGCCTGGCGCTGAGCGTTGCCTACTGGCTGAACCTGGACGAACCCTACTGGGCGATGACCTCGGCAGCGGTGGTCAGCTTTCCTACCGTCGGCGGCGTTATCAGCAAAAGCTTTGGCCGCATCGCCGGCAGCCTGCTCGGCGCCTGCGCCGCCCTGCTGCTGGCCGGCCATACGCTGAACGATCCGTGGCTGTTCTTATTTAGCATCTCGGCATGGATCGCGCTTTGCACCTGGGCCTGCGCGATGTACACCAACAACGTCGCCTACGCTTTCCAGCTTGCCGGCTATACCTGCGCCATTATTGCCTTCCCGGTCATCAACGTGACCGACGCCAACGAGCTGTGGACCATTGCCCAGTCGCGCGTTTGCGAAGTCATCGTCGGGATCCTTTGCGGCGGGGTCATGATGATGATCCTGCCCAGCACCTCCGACGGCACCACGCTGCTGACGGCGCTAAAAAATATGCACGCCCGTCTGCTGGAGCACGCCAGCCTGCTGTGGGTGCCGGAAACCACCGACGCCATTCGCACCGCCCACGAAGGCGTTATTGGTCAGATCCTCACTATGAACCTGCTGCGCATTCAGGCCTTCTGGAGCCACTACCGCTTCCGCCGGCAGAACCCGCTGCTGAACTATTTGCTGCACCAGCAGCTGCGTATGACCAGCGTCATCTCCAGCCTGCGCCGGTTGCTGCTCAACTGGCCCGATGCGCCAAAAAATACTCGCGCGGTGCTGGAGACCCTGCTGAGCGAGCTGGCCAGCCCGCGCGCCGATCTCTACTCCGTCGCCCGCATTATTGCCCCGCTGGCGCCCGGTGCCGCCGCCGACTACCGGCACCTGGCGTTCTGGATGCGTCTGCGCTACTTCTGTCGCCTCTACCTGCGGAGCAGCCGCTGGATAGCCCGGGTGGAAAACGCGACGGCGGTGAGCGAATTCAACGTCCCTTCGGCGCCCGCGCTGGCCCGCCACACCGACCAGGCGGAAGCGCTGTGGAACGGCGTGCGAACCTTCTGCGCGCTGGTGATGGTCGGGGCCTGGGGCATCAGCACCCAGTGGCAGTCCAGCGCCGCCGCGCTCACCCTCGCCGCCATCTGCTGCGTGCTCTACTCCGTCTCGCCCTCGCCGTTTAAATCGCTGACGCTGCTGATGCGCACCCTGGTGCTGCTTTCGCTGTTCAGCTTCGTGGTGAAGTTCGGCCTGATGGTGCAGATAACCGATTTATGGCAATTTTTGCTGTTTCTTTTTCCGCTGCTCACCACCATGCAGCTGCTCAAGCTGCAGATGCCAAAGCTGGCGGGCCTGTGGGGGCAGCTGATCGTATTTATGGGCTCGTTTATTTCGGTGACCAACCCGCCGGTGTACGACTTTGCCGCATTCCTTAACGATAACCTCGGGAAAATCATCGGCGTAGGCCTTGCCTGGCTTGCCTTCGCGGTGATAAGCCCGGGCTCGGATGCGCGCAAAAGCCGTCGCCACATCAAAGCGTTACGGCGTCACTTTGTCGACCAGCTTAGCCGCCATCCGCAGCATAGCGAACACGAGTTTGAGTCTCTGGTTTATCACCATATCAGCCAGCTGAGTAACAGCCAGGATGCCCTGGCGCGCCGCTGGCTGCTGCGCTGGGGGGTTGTGCTGCTTAACTGTTCGCACGTGGTGTGGCAGCTTCGGGAGTGGGAAACCCGCTCCGACCCGCTCTCTCAGGTGCGCGACCTGTGCATCAGCCTGCTGCGGGACGTGATGAGCGAGCGCGGCGTGCAGCAGCGGCCGCTGGCGTCAACCCTCGAGGAGCTGCAGCGCATTTGCGACACGCTTAATCATCACCATCAGCCGGCGGCCAGGGAGCTGGCGGCGGTTATCTGGCGCCTCTACTGCGCGCTGTCGCAGCTGGAGCAGGCCCCGGTTGCCGGAACGATAGAAGAGAGAACGGCGTGAGGCGCCGGCGCTGAAAGAAAAAACCCGGATAGCGGCGCGGGCCGTATCCGGGTTTATCGGGCGTATCACCGGCGCCGCGGGCGCTCTGGCTGCGCTTACGGGACGTCGTATCCCAGCGCGGCTTTGCGGATGCGGAACCACTGCTGACGGGACATATTGAGCTTTTCCGCCACCAGCGCGGAGCGGACGCGCTCAATTTTGCCGGAGCCGATAATCGGCAGCGGCTGCGACGGCAGGCGCAGGATCCACGCGTAAACCACCTGCTCAATGCTTTCGGCATTCAGCTCCTGGGCAACCCGAGCCAGCTCATCGCGCAGCGGCTGGAAGCTTTCATCATTAAACAGACGACCGCCGCCCAGGCAGGACCACGCCATCGGCCTGATCCGCAGCTGCTGCAGCTGATCTAAGGTGCCGTCCAGCAGCAGCGGCTGATGTACCGGTGAGATTTCCAGCTGGTTAGTCGACAGCGTAAACGGCAGACGCGATTGCAGCAGGGTAAACTGGGCCGGCGTGAAGTTAGAGACGCCGAAGTGGCGCACCTTGCCGCTGTGGTGCAGCGCGAGGAAGGCTTCGGCGACCTCATCGGCATCCATCAGCGGGTCCGGGCGATGAATCAGCAGCAGATCCAGGTGGTCGGTAGCCAGGTTGCGCAGCGACTGCTCGGCGCTGAGCACAATATGGTCGCGATCGGTAATGTAGTGACCAATGGTGTTTTCCGCGCGCGCCATCGTGGCGATGCCGCATTTGCTGACGATCTCCATCCGGCTACGCAGGTGCGGAGCCAGCTTCAGCGCTTCACCAAACGCCGCCTCGCACTGATAGTCGCCGTAAATATCCGCATGATCAACGGTTGTGACGCCAAGATCCAGGTGCTGCTCAATAAAGCCGACCAGCTCTTTGGCGGACATTTTCCAGTCCATTAAACGCCAGTAGCCCATAACAAAACGCGAGAATTCCGGCCCCTGCGGGGCCATAGCAATACGCTGAACCATAACAACGTCCTCAACAAAAAAGTGCTTTGAGTATACTCATTTTTGCAATTAAAACAGTGAGGGTTGCTGCGGTTCTTCCGCTGTTTCCGCCTTAGTCGCGCGTAATTTACGCAACTGGCGCTGACGACACAGCCGCAGAACGTCCTGCTTTTGTACGTCGCTCATCGTTTGCCAGGCGAAACGCTCCTCGCGGCTGCGCAAACAGCCGCGACAGTAGCCGCGTTCGTCCGACTGACAAATTCCCCGGCACGGGCTCTGTACCGGGAAAAACTCCAGCTGCTCTGCCACCTCACGCCTCCGGTCACCTCGTTCTCTCTCTCATTGAAGACGTTTCATCCGCGGTTGGCAACTTTTGTTGCTCAGCCTCTGCGCCACGCATCATTTAAAATTATCACTTGCATTAGACCAATCGGTCTAATACAGTGAGCGGCATGAACAAACATAGCGAATGCGATACCCGCGAACATATCCTGGCCACCGGCGAACAGCTGTGCATGCACCGCGGCTTTACCGGAATGGGCCTGAGCGAACTGCTGAAAACGGCGGAAGTGCCGAAGGGCTCTTTCTACCACTATTTTCGCTCGAAGGAAGCTTACGGGGTTGCGCTGCTGGAACATCACTACGCTGGCTATCTGCAGCGGCTGGTGGAGCATTTCGCCCACGGCGAAGGCAACTATCGCGATCGTCTGCTGGCCTACTATCAGCATACGCTGACCCAGTTCTGCCAGCAGGGCATTATCAGCGGCTGCCTGACGGTGAAGCTGTCGGCGGAAGTTTGCGATCTGTCGGAGTCGATGCGTACCGAGATGGATAAAGGCGCCAGCCAGATTATTACCCTGCTTGGCGAAGCGCTGGAAAAGGGCCGTCAGGAAGGCAGCCTGGTCTTCAGCGGCGATGCATTAACCCTGTCGCAGGTGCTCTACTCCCTGTGGCTGGGTGCAAACCTGCAGGCCAAGATTACGCGCAGCGCAACGCCGCTTGAAAGCGCCCTTGCCCATGCCAAAAGTATTATTGCCGCGCCTGGCGTTTGACAGGCGTTTTTATTTAACGAATTGCAAGACGACCGGTCTACTCAGGAGTCATTATGTCCGAATCAAAATTGTTTACCCCGTTGAAAGTGGGTGCGGTCACCGTACCTAACCGCGTGTTTATGGCTCCATTGACCCGCCTGCGCAGCATCGAACCCGGCGATATCCCGACTCCGCTGATGGCCGAGTATTACCGTCAACGGGCCAGCTCCGGGCTGATTATCTCCGAAGCGACGCAGATCTCCGCCCAGGCTAAAGGCTATGCCGGCGCCCCGGGTCTGCACAGCCCGGAGCAAATCGCGGCCTGGCAGAAAATCACCGCCGGCGTTCACGCCGAAGCGGGACATATTGCGGTACAGCTGTGGCATACCGGTCGTATCTCACATAATAGCCTGCAGCCGGGCGGCGCGGCGCCGGTTGCGCCGTCCGCAATCAGCGCCGGCACCCGTACGTCGCTGCGCGATGAGAACGGCCACGCCGTGCGCGCCGATACCTCGATGCCGCGTGCGCTGGAGCTCGATGAGATCCCGGGGATCGTCAACGACTTCCGCCAGGCGGTAGGCAACGCTCGCGACGCCGGCTTCGATCTCGTTGAGCTGCACTCGGCCCACGGCTACCTGCTGCACCAGTTCCTGTCACCAACGTCTAACCAGCGTAGCGATCAATACGGCGGCAGCGTTGAAAACCGCGCGCGCCTTGTGCTGGAAGTGGTTGATGCGGTCAGTCAAGAGTGGAGCGCCGATCGCATCGGTATCCGCGTATCGCCAATCGGCAGCTTCCAGAACGTCGATAACGGCCCGAACGAAGAAGCCGACGCCCTGTATCTGATTGAAGAGCTGGCTAAACGCGGCATCGCCTACCTGCACATGTCCGAGCCGGACTGGGCCGGCGGCCAGCCGTACAGCGACGAGTTCCGTCAGAAAGTTCGCGACCGTTTCCCGGGTGCCATCATCGGCGCGGGTGCCTATACGGTTGAAAAGGCTAACGATCTGATTAGCAAAGGGCTGATTGACGCCGTGGCTTTCGGCCGCGACTTTATTGCCAACCCGGATCTGGTTGCCCGTCTGAAGTACAAGGCGGTGCTGAACCCGCAGCGTCCGGAGAGCTTCTACGGCGGCGGCGCGGAAGGCTATACCGACTACCCTACGCTGTAACGCTTTCTTTTATAGCGACAAAATAAGAGCGGCGGCCTGACGCCGCTATTTTTTCATCTGCCCGCCCGCAGTCCGCTTAGCGACGCGTTCAGGCCGGCTGCTGCAGCTGGTATCCTCCCTGCTCCCGCGGTTTGAGAACCGGCAGGCAGCTCAACAGCCGCTGCGTGTAGGGATGAAGAGGATTATCCAGAACCTCATCACTCCAGCCGCTCTCGACCAGAACCCCCTTTTCCATCACCAGCACCCTGTCCGCTATCTGCTCCACGGCGCCGAGATCGTGCGTAATAAACAAGCAGGCAAACCCGTAGTGCTGCTGGAGCCGCTTGAGCAGTTCGAGAATTTGTTTCTGTACCGTCATATCCAGCGCTGAAGTGGGTTCATCGGCAATAATAAAGGCCGGGTGACGGACAATCGCCCGCGCAATCGCCACCCGCTGACGCTGTCCTCCCGAAAGCTGATGAGGATAGCGGGACGTAAACAGGTCTCCCAGCCCAACCTCATCCAGCACCTCGCGCACCCGCTGCTCGCGCGCGCTGCGGTTCATCGTCGCCAGCAGCAGCAGCGGCTCTTCGATAATTTGCGCGACGCGCATCCGCGGGTTAAGCGAGGAGAAGGGATCCTGCTGGATCATCTGGCACTCCCGCCGCCAGGTGGTCATCAGCGCCTTATCCGCCGGATTAAGCGCCCGCCCCCGAAACGCCAGCACGCCCTGGCTGGCCTTTAGCATGCCCGCAATAAGCTTACCGATGGTGGTTTTACCGGAACCGCTCGCGCCGACCAGCGCCACCGTTTCGCCGGCGCGCACGTTAAAGCTGATCCCTTTGACCGCGTGCGTCACCTTTTGCGGGCGGAACCAGGACTTGCGGCCTACGTAGCGGATATCGACATCCGTCAGCGCAATCACGCTTTCTGCCGCCAGCAGCCGCTGGCGGTCCGGCGCCGGCTGACGTACCGGCAGCGCTTCCAGCAGGCGCCGGGTGTAGGCGTGCTGCGGTTCGGCCAGCAGCCGCTGGCTGTCGTTCTGCTCAACGATTTCGCCTTGTTCCATCACCATAATGCGCGACGCATAGCGTGCAACCATCGACAGATTGTGGCTAATCAGAATAACGGCGCTGCCCTTTTCGGCGGTGAGCGCCAGCATCAGATCCATAACCTCATGCTGCACCAGCACGTCCAGCGCGGTGGTCGGCTCATCGGCAACGATCAGCTTCGGCTCAAGCAGCATGACCGCAGCGATCATCACCCGCTGGCGCATGCCCCCGGAAAACTCATGGGGGTAAGCGCCTAGTAATTTCCCGGCATCCGCCAGGCCGACGCGCTCCAGCATCGCAATAATCTTTGCCCTTCGCGCGGGCTCGCTAAGGCGAGTGTGTAATGCCAGCCCTTCATCAAGCTGACGGCCAATCGTCATAGCCGGATTTAGCGACGTCATTGGCTCCTGAAAAACCATGCCAATGCCCGCGCCGCGCAGGTCGCGCAGCTGCTCCGCCGTAAGATGATTGAGGTCGCGGCCGTCAAAAACCAGCGAATCGGCAAAGCTGGTCACTCCCGTCGGCAGCAGCGAAATTAAAGAACGCATCGCCAGGGTTTTACCGCTGCCGGACTCCCCGACCACGGCCAGCACTTCGCCGGGCGCGAGCGCAAATGAGATGCCTTTTACGACCTCTCGCCCCGCGACGCTAACCCGCAGGTTGCTAACCTGCAATAAGGCGGTTGTATTGTTCATCACTGCATCCTCGGATCGAGATAATCACGTAACGCGTCACCCAGCATGTTCACTCCCAGCAGAGCCAGCGATATACAGAGGCCCGGCAGGAGCGCCAGCCACGGCGCCTGGGCGAGATAGCTGCGGCTGGCGGCCAGCATATTGCCCCACGTCGGTTCCGGAGGCGGCACGCCGAGACCGAGAAATGAGAGCGCGCTTTCTGAAATCAGCACCCAGCCCAGCATCGAGGTTGCCAGCACCGTCAAGGGCGCCAGGCAGTTGGGCAGAATATGACGGCGCAGGATCGCCCATTCGTTATGCCCCATAACCCTGGCCGCAGAGACAAACTCCGCCTCGCGCAATCCCAGCACGGTCCCGCGAACGATGCGCACCACAGAGGGGGTGTAGGCGAGGCCCAGCGACAGAATAATGCCGTAGCGGTTGTTGCCGAGAATGCTCAACAGCGCCAGCGCCAGCAGGATGCCGGGAAAGGCCAGCAGCGCATCGGTCAGCATCATAATCAGCCGGTCCACCGCGCCGCGCAGGTAGCCGCTGATCAGCCCCAGCGTAATACCGACCAACAGCGCAAAGCCAACCGTCACCAGAGAGATAGTCATACTGGCATTGGCTCCGGCCAGCAGGCGACTCAGCACGTCGCGACCGTATTCGTCGGTACCCAGCAGGTGACCCGCTCCCGGGGACTGCAGGCGCGCCAGAATATTGATCCGCGACGGGTCCAGCGGGGTCCAGAAGAAGCCCACGATGCCGGCCAGCGCGATGGTGCCAATCAGCGCGATTCCCAGCAGCGCGTTTGGCGCGAGGACGATATGTTTTCTCTTCACGCAGAAACCCTCGGATTGAACAGTGGATAGAGCGCATCAATCAGCAGATTGGTGAGCACATAGAGCGTGGCGATAAACAGCATACATCCCTGAATAACCGGATAGTCGCGGGCATAAATGGCATCCACCAGCAGGCGGCCGAGCCCCGGCAGGCTGAAGACCGTTTCCGTCACCGCCACCCCGCTGAGCAGGTTGCCGAGCGTCAGGCCAATCAGCGTCCACGTCGGCCCAAAGGCATTCGGGAACACGTGGCGCGTTAGGACCGCGCGCTCGCGCAGCCCCTTCGCCCGGGCGTGGGAAACATAATCAAGCCGCAGCACCTCCAGCGTACTGGCCCGCATCATGCGGACCAGCGCGCCGATTTCCACCAGCACCAGCGTCATCACTGGCATCAGCAGATACAGCAGCCCCGCCTTCAGGTCATCGCTCAATGAGACGTAGCCGACAACCGGCAGCCAGCCGAGCTTCAGGCCGAGCAGCAGCAGGATAAGCAGCCCCATCCAGAAGCTCGGGATCGACAGCAGAAACGTGGAGAACATCACCAGCCCGGTATCCAGGGAGGAGTTCTGTTTCCACGCCGCCAGCATTCCCGCTGGCACCGCGAGCAGCGAAGCGATAACGATGGCGACCAGCACCACGCTTAGCGTCACGCCGAAGCGCTGCAGAATCAAAGGCAGCACCGCCTGACCGCTCTGAATTGAGTGGCCAAAGTCGCCGTGCAGCACGTTAGCGGACCAGATAAAGAACTGCTGCACTATCCCCTGATCCAGACCCATGCTATGGCGCAGATCGGCAAGGCTGGATTCCGTCGCCATATCCCCCAGCATCAGCAGGGCCGGGTCGCCCGGCACCATGCGCGTCAGCAGAAAGACCAGCACGGTCACCAGCAGCAGCGTCGGAATAGCGGTCAAAATACGGGTAAGCAGAAACTGCAACATGCGCGTCTCCTTATCTCATCAGGCTTTGCTGACGTTCCACAGCCGCGCAGCGGCGGCGAGCCAGGATTTATAGCCGCTGATAGCCTTACGGTGTGCGACAATATCCAGCCCGGGATAAAAGATGATCAGCGGAACATCAGCAATCATCTGCTGGTGCAGCTTATCGGTGATGGCCTGGATCCGCGCCGGATCGTCGACGGTGGCCAGCTCATCGGTCATAGCGATAGCCTGCGGGTCGCCCCATACCTTGCGTTTCTGCTTCGTTTTATCGCCCACCAGCTGCTCAAACGCCAGCGCCGGGTTAAAGCGCGCGGAGTAGGTGAAGGTCATCATCTGATAGCGCCCTGACTGATAGCGCTCAAGCTGGGTCGCCCACTCCATGGTGGTGACGCGGGCGTTAATTCCCGCCGACTGCAGCATCGCCTGGATAATAATGGCCATGTCAAAGCTCGGCACGGTCGCGCGTTTATTGGCGATAATCTCCAGCGGCTCGCCTTTATAGCCCGCCTCTTTCAGCAGTTGAGCCGTGCGGGCCGGATCGTACTTATAGCCCTGTTTTTGAATATTGCTGTAAAACGCCGAGGCCACGGAAATGTTGGAGTTGGATGCCTGCGCCAGATTCTGGCTGGTTCCCAGCGCGATCTGTTCGCTATCCAGCGCAGAGGCTATCGCCTGACGAAGCTTGACGTTTTTCAGCAGCGGATCGTCGGTCTGGATCAGCATCACGTGACGCTGGGCGTTCGGCGCCACTTCGAGGGAGATATTGGGGTCTTTTTTCAGGTCGATGCCGTCAATCGGGCTCACCTGCGCCAGATCCACGGCTCCCGACTGCAGGCCCGCCTTCACCGTTGCCGCATCGGGGATCGCCATAAAGCGCACTTCCTCCACCAGCGCTTTTTTCCCGCCGACAAAGCCGTCCTCTTTCCCCGCCAGCGCGCTGTAGTCGGCAAAACGCTTCAATGAAACGTACTCACCATGCTTCCACTCCCCAAAGCTGAACGGCCCGGTGCCGATCGGCGCGATCCAGGTTCCGTCCGCGGCAACCGATTTAGGGCTGATAACCGCAGCCGCGCCGCAGTCGGTGCGCGCCAGCGTGTCCAGAAATAGCGCCACCGGTTTCTCCAGCGTCATGACCACAGTATGCGCATCCGGCGCGCTGACGTCGGTAACATGAATCAACCCGCTGCCGTCAAATTCGCGCAAACATCGCCACTGGGTTTTCGGGTCGTTCCAGTGTTTCCAGCTCCACACCACGTCCTGCGCCGTCATGGCGTCGCCGTTGTGAAACTTCACCCCTTCACGCAGATGGAAGGTATAGGTTTTACCTTCATTACTCACGTCCCACGATGACGAGAGCATCGGCCCCACGGTACCGTCTTCACGGTAGCCCACCATACCTTCCACCACGTGCATCAGGACATCATCGGTGTTTCCGTCCCGGTTGACGCCCGGCTGGCTGCTGCGGATATCCTGATTCAGCGCAAAACGGATAACCTCGCCATCGGCCGCCTGCGCCACCATGCCCGGCAGTAACAGGGCAACAGCTGATAATAATTTTTTCATAGCGATCTCTCTGTTAATCAAGCGTGTAGCGCGTGAAGTCGCGATTAAGTGCCGGAAGCGGGACCACATCCATCATCCCCTCGGCGGGGGTCATCACGATCATCGCCACCGTGGCGGATAAATCGCTGCTGAACCCCTGCCGCGGCGGACGACATACGGAATAGGGGGAGCCGAAGTCATCGAAAAAGGCGTTTTTCATCTCCTCTTCTCCCGGTTTTGCATGGGCATTAAGTAATTCATGGACGCGCCAGCTGCGGTACAGCGAATCCGGCGAGGCATCGATGCCCTCTTCGCGAACTTTGCAGCGTGCGGGCAGGCTTTCCCAGTGGTTGGCATGCACCAGCAGGCCATTTTGCGGATAGAGGGTGAAGCTTTCGTCCGGGGCGCATTCGAAATCAATGGCAAAGCCCTCTTTTGTGCTGAGGATCATATTGTTGGAGCACGACTTTGGCGTGGTGGTGACCACCTTCATCGCCAGCGCCATGTGCTGCTGTTCCAGCGCCTTACGACGGATCAGCGACAGCGGGACGCCCTGCTGCTGATAATCGCGCTCACACCGCAGATAGTTCGCGGTGATGCCGATACCGGCGCTGTTCATGCCGCTGCGTCCAAGCCCTCCGGCCTCCACAAAAGTCAGGACATCCGGCCCCTGCTGACGCTTAATTTTCACCACTACCGAACTCTCCGCGCACTCCGCGCGCCAGTCCCAGTTTTGGCCATGAATCAGTTTGCCGTGCGGGCTGCGCTGCGGCAGGATCACCGCGCCGGTACAGCCATCTTTTATGCTGTCGTCGTGCGGCGTCTGGCACTGCTGCATGCTGCGCGCCTGGGCGATAACTTCGGTACGGGCGTTGATCATCACAATCGCTTCCAGCGAAACCCCGGAGGCGCAGGCAATGCCGCGCATTTCGTCGAGATAGTCCGCGTCAAACTCGCGGATGATGGCGCTGAAGCTATTAATCAGGCGATCGCGCTGTTCCTGGCCGATCCGCAGGGCGTTGAGCTGGTCGCCGTAAATGGCCACGCTGGCGTGGATCCGAGCCTTAGCCTGCTCACCGTACTGGCAGCCCCGCTCGTACGGCGTGCCGGAAATTTCGATTAAGGGAAAAGGTTGCGTCACGTTATTCGCTCCTCAGCGATTTGCCTGCAGTACGCGCAGGAAAAAATCTTTTACTTCATCCAGCACCTTCATGCCGTCGTGGCCGACGTTTGGCACGATCTCTTGTTCCGCCTGCACGCCGTGTTCACGTAAGCTGTTGAGCAGCGCGGTATTACGTTCGATTCGGGTAGCGCCGGCATCATTGCATCCCGGCAGATAGTACCGGCCGCCGGGCTGATGGGTGATCTCCCAGGTTTCCAGATCGACCTTGCCGACCACCAGCTGCACCGCCACCTCTTTTAAGGCGCGGTAATCCAGAGGCCTGCCAAAGATTTGCTCAAAGTTCTGCACCCCCGGCCACCAGGCCTTGCTGTCGTCCAGCAGCGTGACGGAACCCGGCGCGCCAATGGAGACCCCCAGCAGCTTTTCCGGGTGAATGTAGAGGAATCGATGGGCGAAATGACCGCCTCCCGAGTAGCCAAACAGCAGAAACTTGCCAAAGTCGTAATCCAGCAGCTCGCTCACTTCATCAATCATCGCCAGCAGCGCCAGGTCATAGCGAATATCCTGCTCAATGATGTATTTAAAGCCGTGTGAATTCCCGTCCCCTAGCGGCCCAACGGGGAACAGAGGGGCCAGAACAACGCAGCGGTTGTAGCGGGCGAACTCGGTAAAAGCATCCCGATATTGCACCATCGAACGACCGGTACCGTGCATCGCGACGACCAGGCGATATCCGGTTTTGTCACCATCGAATCCGGGCGGGACGTACAGGCAGTACTGGAAGCGGGGATCGTGTCGGCTGGAAAAAATCGTCGTGCTGCCGCGATAGTAAAGCGCCTGGCTACGCCCGGCGGCATGCTCAGAATCATTCTTAATTACTGATAGTTCCATAAATTGTTTCTCGTTCATCGACTGTTCAAAATTGATTCAAACACAAAACCAAAATTGGCGCCAATTTAATAAACAATTTATTAACAAAAGATCTGGTTCATGTCACAATTCAGCTTTGGGTCAGAGCAAAAGCCAATAGGCAGACGGTTTAAACTGGTGCCAAAGCCGGGAACCGTTCATTATCAGGCTGCAAAAAATCGCGGGAACCAGGACAAGGAGCTGAGGATATGATGCAAGGTAAAAGCACTCTGGTGCACGTTGCCAACCTGCTGGCGATGGATATTAATACCGGGGTTTTCCAGCCAGGCGCCTGGCTGAAACAGGTCGAGCTGGCTGAGCGCTATGAGTGTACGCGCAGCGATGTTCGCCGCGCCCTCGATCAGTTGGTCATTGAACGGCTGGTGCAGCATGTTCCCAATCGCGGATACCATGTTTATTCGCCCGACGTGCAGCAGCGCCGCAATATTTCGCGCATCCGCGCGGTGCTGGAGAGCGCATCGGCCAGCGATATTGTGGAGCATATCCAACCCGCACAGCTAGCCGCCCTGCGCCAGAGCGCCGAATTATTTGACCACTACACTCAGTTCGGCACGATCCTGCAGCAGTATGAATCCAACCTCGCCTTTCACCGCGCGCTGCTTGCCCCCTGCTCGAACAAAGACATGATTGAACTGATTTTCGAACTCCGCAGCCGGGTTCCCTCCGCGGCGCTGGGGCAATGGAACTCGCATGCGAGGATCGTCCAGTCTTCACAGGAACATTTCGCGATGGTCGAGGCGATAGAACAAGGCGACCCTTCTGCCCTGGCGACGCTGCTGCGCCAGCACATCCTGCAGGATGACGATGCACCGGCCCCGGCGGACGGCTCAATGCGATGAGATAAACGCGGAGGGCGTAACCGGGGCGGGCAGGGAAAAATTGCGCTTCATGCGCTCAACTTCACGCACCGGCGTCAGGCCAAAAAGCCGCTTAAACTCGCGGCTGAACTGAGAAATGCTCTCATAGCCGACCCGCACGCCGGCGGCGGAGGCGGTCAGGTTGCCGCGCAGCATCAGCAGCCGGGCCTGATGCAGGCGCGTTGATTTCAGGTACTGCATCGGCGAGGTGTTGGTTACCGCCTTGAAGTGGCTGTGAAAGGTCGGAACGCTCATCCCGACCTCTTTTGCCAGGGCGCTAACGTCAAGGCTCTCGGCGTATTGCGCATGAATTTTTCGTATCGCTTTCGCCACCTTGCCAAACTGGCCCTGCATCCGCAGGGCGCTGCGCAGCGCCGGTCCCTGCTCGCCGGTAAGCACCCGGTAATAGATCTCCCGCAGCATCGACGGTCCGAGCATTTCCGCATCCAGCGGCGAAGACATAATCTGCAGAAAACGCAAAACCGAGCCGCCGATCTGCTCATCCATCAGGCTCGACATCATGCTTCGCGGCGCGGCGGTCGCCGATGCGCCGCGGCCGTCAAGCTCCAGCAGGAGATCTGCGGCTAAGGTGAAGTCCAGGCGAATGTAAATGGCCAGCATCGGCTCGGCTGCGCTGGCGTCGGTTTCCATGGTGAACGGCACCGGCACGGAGACCATCAGATAATGCCGGGCGTCATACAAATAGACATCATTGCCGAGAAACCCCTGCTTTCTCCCCTGCACGACAATAACGATCCCCGGCTCGTATAAAACCGGCGTGCGCTGCAGCGGTCGGTTCGATCGCAAAAAGCGAACGTCGGGCAGCGTGGTAAGGTTGTAGCCCTCCTGAGGGGTCAGATGGTCCAGCAGCATTACCATTTGCCGGTCAGCGGTGGTTGTCATAAAGCCTGCGTTAAAGAAGCGGAAACCTGCGCGAAGTGTGACACTCCCAGCCCGTCGCGTCCAGACGACTCATAGGAACAGGCAAAGACCGCAGAGGATCGGGGCTACGCCAGAGCACCGTTCGGCCCTATTCTGCCTGCTCAATGTAACGAAGGAGAAGCCGTATGCATTCAACAAAACTATTTTTCATCACCGGCGTCAGCAGCGGGTTTGGCCGGGCGCTGGCCGAAGAGGCGCTCAGCGCCGGGCATCGGGTGGTCGGAACGCTACGAAACGGGAGCGACCGGGAGCAGTTTGAGGCCCTGTCGCCGGGTCAGTGCTTTGGCAGAGTGCTGGACGTTACCGATTTTGCCGCCATCCCGCCGCTCGTTGAGGCCGTAGAGCGGGAAATAGGCGCGGTTGACGTGCTGGTCAATAACGCCGGCTACGGTCACGAGGGGATCATGGAAGAGTCGCCGCTCGAGGATCTCGTGGCGCAATTCAACGTCAACGTATTTGGCGCAGTTGCGATGATTAAAGCGTTTGTACCCAGGTTCCGCGCGCGCCGCGCCGGCCATATTCTGAATATCACCTCGATGGGCGGATTCATCACCATGCCCGGCATCAGCTACTACTGCGGCAGCAAATTCGCTTTGCAGGGTATTTCCGAAACGCTAAGCAAAGAGCTTAAGCCTTTTAATATCGCCGTGACGGCGGTGCAGCCGGGATCGTTTCGAACCGACTGGGCCGGGCGCTCAATGGTGCGCGCTGCCCGCAGTATTGACGATTACGACAGCAGCTTCGGCCCCATTCGCGAAACGCGAATGCAGCGCAGCGGCCATCAGCCGGGCGATCCGCGCCGGGCGGCGCGGGCGATGCTGGAGCTGATTAACCATCCGGCCCCTCCGGCGTCGCTGCTGCTGGGAAGCGATGCCGTGACGTTGGTTAAAGAAAAGCTGCAGCAGATGAGCGCCGGGATCGACGCCTGGGAGGAGGTCAGCCGCTCCACGGATGGCTAATATACGCCGGGACTCTGTCCAGGGAAGGACGAGAACCCGCCCGCCGTTTAACGCTCCCCGCCTCCTGCCCCTCTGTGCCCCCCCTCTGCCGCGCGGCCCGACGTTTCGGCTAAACCCACACGATTAACGATAATGCGAATGATCTTGATAATCATTATCATTGTTACATATAATTCTGTAAAAATACTCAGCATAAAAATAAATGCTAACAATAAAACAGAAAACGGATATTTATGTTTAATATGGAATGCTTGTTAAAATCTCTGGTTGTTAGCGGCGCGTTGGCCCTGACGGCATGCCACGGGGCGTCCTCGACGACGTCAGCCCCGGCAACCACCCCGGTTCAGGACTGCGCCTGTATTGTGGATACGGCCTCCGGCAGCACCCTGACGCCGGCACAGCTTATCGCCAGGATCCGCAGCGCCCCGATAGTCATCGTCGGCGAAGAGCACACCAACGTCCGCCATCATCAGATTGAGCAGTGGCTGCTAAAAAATCTGGCACAATCCCGCCCTCAGGGCAGCGTGCTGCTGGAGATGATCGATATCAGCCAGCAGGAGGCGGTCAATCGGGTCAAGCAGGCCAGCGTGGCCGGAGCGCCGGTCAGCGCCACCCGCGCGGCGGAAACGATGCGCTGGAACAGCGGCTGGCCGTGGGATCTCTATCGTGACCTGGTGATGACGGCTCTCGAGGGCCCCTGGCCGCTGATGGCCGCCAACATCAGCCGCCAGCAGGTCAACGAGCTCTATCAGCGTCCCGCTTTCCCGAGCGGAGAGCGCTCTTCTCGCCCGCAGGTGCATGAAGCCCTGTCGGCTATCATCTTCCTGATGCACGACGGTCAAATCAGCGGCGAGCAGGTCACCGCGATGATGGCCATTCAGCAGAATCGCGATCGCTTTATGGCCAAACAGCTCATCCAGGCGCCACACCCGGCGCTGCTGATTGCCGGCGGCTACCACGCCGCCAAAGATGTCGGTGTCCCCCTACATCTGGCCGATTTAGGCGCGGAGAAGCCGCTGGTGGTGATGCTCACCACCGACGGCACCGCCCTGACGGCCAAACAGGCTGACTATATCTGGCCCGTGCTGGCGGCAAAATGAAGAGCCCGATGAATACGCGCGCGCCGTGGATAAAGGGCTCCGCCGGCAGCGTGCTGCTCCACGCGGCGCTGGTGCTGCCGTTTATTCTCCATTTTTCCCTCAGGCAGCCTGAATCGACGCCCGCCGCGGTGATGATTGAATACGCGCCCGAGCTGGAGGTCTCCTTCATTCGCCCCGAGCTGCCGCCGGGCGTCAGCCAGCAGCGCAGGGTAGAAGCCATGACCGAACGCGAGTCGCTCCATAATAAAGAGCTGCCGAAACTGCGCGAGCACGAGGACGCTGAGCTTAAGCTGGCGGCAGCAACGCCGGAAAAAGAGCGCAAAAAGAAAACGGAAAGAAAGAAGAAATCGGCCCAGGAGCGTAAAGAAGAGCAGGGAAACTCGACCACCACCAGCCTGGCCGCCCCGCCGATACAGTCCGCGCGGACGCAGCGCAATACGGCGCCGCTGGACACCGACGCCGCCAGCACCAGCCAGAGTAAAATCAGCTGGGAATCGCTGGTGAAGGGCAAAATCAACAAAATGCGCAACTACCCGGACGATGCAAGGCGGCGTAAACGTACCGGGACGGCCGTCATTGCCTTCAGCGTCGATGAGCGCGGCGAAATACTTAGTACAAAACTGGTCACCTCATCCGGCACCCTGTCGCTGGATCGGGCGGCGCTCATTGCGCTTGAAAGCGCCCGACCGCTGCCGCCGCCGCCAAAAGAGATGCTCAAAAACGGCGTCCAGAAGGTCACGCTACCGGTGGAGTTCGGGCTGTTAAAAATATAACAATGAGCGTTACCTGTATTAACCGCTGGTCGGTTAACAAACTTAAATAGCGTCATTTAATTGATTCATTTCTGAATAACCGGCCGCTGCGGGGAGAATATTCTCTGGCGGTGGCGGAACTTTTATTTTTATTTATGAGCAAGTTATCGTAGCGCAGCCGTTCGGCTGCGCGGGGTAATTTTGTTCATTTGGTGCATTGATAAAATACAAAAACAGGAATTGATTATGGAAAAATCGCAAATAGCCAAAGGGATTATGGCCGGGCTTATTATTGTCAACGGCCACACCTTTGCGGCAGAAAGCGAGGGAGAATCGGTCTTTTCTCCGCTCACTATTACCGATAACCCGCTGGCTGAAAAAAATCAGGTCGGCTCCTCTGAGGAGAGCTATACCCGCCCCGGAGCCTACAGTTCGCGTACGCTAAATAAAAACTTGCAGAGCCTGGATGCGTCGCTGCGCAGTATGGCAGGGACCTATACGCAAATCGATCCCCTGCAGGGTTCGATCAGCGTGAATATTCGCGGCATGAACGGGCTGGGCCGGGTGAATACGATGGTCGATGGCGTCACCCAGACCTACTTCGGCATGGCGCCTGCCAACTATCACGGCGGCGCCAACACCGCCGCCGGCGTTCCGCTCGACCCGAACTTTCTTGCCGAAGTTGACGTGACGCGAGGCAGCAGCGCCGGCTCTCAGGGCGTTAACGCCCTCGCCGGCAGCGCCAATATGCGCACCATCGGCATCGACGACGTGCTGCGCGAGGGGCGCCAGGCGGGGGTACTTTCCCGCTTCTCGGTGGGCGATAACGGCCTGGGACGCACCGGAATGGTGGCGGTTGCCGGCAGGACCGATACCTTCGAAAACGGCGGCGCCCTCGGCGCGCTGGTCGGCATCAGCGGTAGCCGAACCTATGCGACCTATAAAAACGGCGGCGGGCGCAGCAGCGAAGATTTTATCGGCGAAGATAATAAATATTTGCGCCAGGAGCCCCGCTCCCAGCTTTATAAGCTGAACTTTAACCCGGACCAGTTCAATAAAATTGAGTTTTCCGGCCGTAATTACAGCAACAGCTTTACCCGACGCGACATCACCAGCGACGATTACGCCCTGCGCTATAATTACGCCCCGCTGAATGAGCTGGTGGAGTTAAACCTGCTGGCCAGCACCAGCCGCGGAAATCAGGCCTATAAACCGGAGTCGCTGTATAACTTCAACAGCTCTTCCACCACCAATAAATCTAACGCTATCGATCTTAGCAACACCAGCCGATTTAAAATGAGCGAGGACCTGTTTGCCGTATTCCAGGTCGGCGGCAAGTTAATGGATACCCGCTATACCCGGCGCTTTGAGCAGAATACTGAAACCGGCCACAACGCCTTTGCTCCCGCCGGCAAGCAAAAGATATCGGCCCTGTACAGCAGCCTGACGCTGAACAAAGATATTTATCAGCTGGATCTCAACCTTAACTATACCCGCAGCCAGGTGACAGGCTTCAAGCCCGCCTGCGCGGACAATGAAAAGTGTTTCCCACAGGGCGAGAGCCATCTCAATCTTGACGATAACAGCCTAAATCCTTCGGCGACGTTTTCGGCCCAGGTCACCCCGTGGCTGCAGCCCTTCGTCAGCTGGAGCCGCTCCTCTCGCGCGCCAAATGTCCAGGAGGTCTTCTTCGCTAACGAGGGCGGCGCATCGATGAACCCGTTCCTCAAGCCGGAAAAAGCCCAGACCTGGGAGGCCGGCTTTAATATCAATAAGCAGGGCCTGCTGCACGAGCAGGACAGCTTTCATCTAAAGGCGCTGGCCTACCGCACGCGGATTAAGGATTACATTAACAGCGAGTCCTTCCTGCTATGCAACAACGGTCAGCTGTGCAAGGATTTCGACAACTCTCTGGGCGATTTTAACGCTAACGTCTACGTCAACACCACCTCAGAGGTCACCAGCAAAGGTTACGAAATTGAGGCCGGATATGATGTCGGCTTCGCCTACGCGAACCTCTCATGGAGCAAGCAGCACACCGATCAGCCCACCTCGATCGCCAGCACGGTTTACAGCTTTGCCTACGGCGACCTCAGCGACCTGCCCGAAAGCTACGCCACGCTCGACGTCGGCGGCCGCCTCTTCGACCGGCGTCTGACCGTCGGCAGCCTGGTCAAGTTCACCGGTAAAACCAAACGCCTGAGCACCGAGGGATTCAGCAGCGACGACAATACCGTGCCGAAAGAGCGCATGCCCACTATCCCGACCGTTATCGACCTCTACAGCAGCTGGCAGGCAACCGACAACGTCCAGCTGCGCCTCAGCGTGCAGAACGTCACCAACCGCGATTACGCCGAAGCGCTGAACCGCATGAACCAGAGCCTCGATAACGCCCGGGAGGGGACGTCGGTGAATACCACCGCCCGCGGGCGAACCTGGATCTTCGGCGGTGAGATCCAGTTCTGAGTTAAAACCCGGTGCCGGATAACGCCCTGGTTTTATCCCGCGCCGCCCACTGTTCATATCAGGAATAAACAATGAATCGTTCCAACTTAAGCACACGACTGGGATGCCTGCTTGTTGCGGCGCTCCTGCCCGCATCGGCGTTAGCCATCGATCCGCCAGCGCGCGAGACTTCACGCTTCGCCCTGAAAACCAATTATCTCGAGCAGGCGGATGAAGGGATTTACGAACTGGCTTTCGATAACGCCAATCAGTACGTCTTTGCGGCGGTGACCGATCGCGTGAACCGCGAAGCGAACAGAGGCTATCTATACGCCTTTAACCCGACGTCGCTGGAGGTTGCCCACCGCTACGAAATGCCGTACCGGGCGTTTTCACTGGCGATGAATCAGCCGCAGCATCGGCTCTATATCGGCCACACCCAGTCGGCCTCGCTGCGGATAAGCATGCTGGATACCGCCACCGGGAAGCTGACAAAAACCAGCGACAGGCTCAGCTTTAAAATGGCTAACGCCGCGGATTCTCGCTTCGAGCATCTGCGCCATATGGTCTATAGCCAGGATGCCAATACCCTGTTCGTCAGCTACAGCAATATGCTGAAAACGGCGCAGGGTACGCAGCCGCTGCACAGGCTGCTGATGCTCGACGGCACCACGCTGGCGCTCAAAGGCGAGGTTAAAGAAGCTTATAAAGGCACGGCCTATGGGCTGACGCTCGATGAAAAAACGCAGAAAATCTACGTTGGCGGCCGGGATTACATCAACGAGATCGACGCGAAAAAGCAGCAGGTGCTGCGCACCATTGCCCTCAAGAACACGCAGCCGCGGCTGCCCAGCGCGCAGAATCTGGCGGTGGATGCCGACTCCGCCAGGGTCTTTGTCGTGGCCTTCGACCATGACGACCGCAGCGGCCCCCGCGACGGGCTCTATATTTTCGATCTGCGCGACGGCAGGCAGCTGGGCTACGTGCGTACCGGCGCCGGGGCCAACGCGGTAAGGTACAACCCGAAATATAACGAGCTCTACGTCAGCAATTTCACCAGCGGCACCCTCAGCGTTGTCGATGCCACGACCTATGCCGTGACCCGTGAATTCCGCACGCCGGTCTATCCAAACCAGATGGTGCTATCGGCGGACGGGGATACCCTGTACGTTGGAATAAAGGAAGGCTTCAACCGCGACTGGGATCCTGACGTCTTTGTCGAAGGGGCGAAGGAACGCATCCTGCGCATCGATTTGCGCAAATCATAGACGACCGGCACGCGCTCAGGGCCCGGCGGCCATTCGTTTTTAGCGCATGATGCCTCTTATCGGACGGGCGGCCTGAAAAGGCCGCCTTTTTACGTTATAGTGCTCCGGTGCCGGAAACGCCCTGTCCGTTTCTGATGCCACTCTGGCCATTTTCAAATACGACGGCCAACAGGCTGTTGTAAAACAGGAGTATACAAACATGCGCTTACTTCACACCATGCTGCGCGTTGGCGATCTGCAGCGTTCTATCGAGTTTTATACCAACGTGCTCGGCATGAAGCTGCTGCGTACCAGCGAAAACACCGAATATAAATATTCGCTGGCCTTCGTTGGCTACGGCGAGGAGAGCGATACGGCGGTTATCGAGCTGACCTACAACTGGGGCGTCGACAAATACGATCTCGGCAGCGCCTACGGCCATATCGCCCTGAGCGTGGATAATGCGGCAGAAGCCTGCGAACGTATTCGCCAGAACGGCGGCAACGTCACCCGCGAAGCCGGCCCGGTTAAAGGCGGCACCACGGTTATTGCCTTCGTTGAAGATCCGGACGGTTACAAAATCGAGCTGATCGAAGAGAAAGACGCCGGAAAAGGCCTCGGCCACTAACGGTTTCGGGCGCCGATCGGCGCCCGCTGTTTTATCCCCTGACTGCTGCAAGGCGCGGCAAAATTTGCCATAATGCGCGCTACTTTTTTCCAGTAAAGAGAATCTGATGTCCGAGAACGTTCAACTTAATGGTCTGTGCGACCGTTTTCGCGGTTTTTATCCTGTGGTTATCGATGTCGAAACCGCCGGGTTCAATGCCAAAACCGACGCCCTGCTTGAGATCGCTGCCATTACCTTGAAAATGGATGAGCAGGGTTGGTTGATGCCGGACGAAACGCTGCATTTTCATGTTGAACCTTTCGAGGGCGCGAACCTGCAGCCCGAAGCGCTGGCATTTAACGGCATCAACCCTAACGACCCTGAACGCGGGGCGGTGAGCGAGTACGACGCGCTGCACGCGATTTTCAAAATGGTCCGCAAGGGGATGAAGGACAGCGATTGTAATCGCGCCATCATGGTGGCCCACAACGCCACTTTCGATCTCAGCTTTACCATGGCTGCCGCCGAGCGTGCCGGGCTAAAACGCAATCCGTTCCACCCTTTCGTCACCTTTGATACCGCCGCACTAAGCGGGCTGGTGCTCGGTCAAACCGTGCTGTCCAAAGCCTGCCTCGCCGCCGGTATGGAGTTTGATGGCACCAAGGCGCACTCTGCGCTGTACGATACCGACCAGACTGCCCAGCTGTTCTGCGAGATAGTTAACCGCTGGAAGCGCCTTGGCGGATGGCCGCTGCCGCTGCCCGAGGCGGAATAAGAGACAAAAAAAAGCGACTTCATCGGAAGTCGCTTTTTTACTGGTAGCAAAATTATTCTGCTTTCGGCTCGTCAGTTTTATACTTCGCCGCCGTTTCTTTGATCAGCTGCTGTAGTTCACCACGCTGATACATTTCAATCACGATGTCGCAACCGCCAACCAGCTCACCATCAACCCATAGCTGCGGGAAGGTCGGCCAGTTTGCATACTTCGGCAGCTCCGCGCGGATGTCCGGGTTCTGCAGGATATCGACGTAGGCAAAGCGTTCGCCGCACGCGGAGAGCGCCTGCACGGTCTGAGCGGAAAAGCCGCAGCTTGGCAGTTTTGGCGATCCTTTCATGTACAGCAGGATCGGGTTTTCAGCGATTTGACGTTCGATTTTTTCTACGGTAGTGCTCATTGTCATGCTTCCTTAACTTCTATACGGCAGTAATTTGTCATTGTAGCGTGCTGAACGCAGGACAGATAATAACATTTTTTTCACTCACTATATTTTATCTTCTGTGCCCAGAAGTTGCCTTATGAATATTACTTTATCAGCCAGCGCGCCGTCACGCTGCGCACTTTGTGTACAAGCAGGTCAATGTCTGGCATATTTTTTTGCAATTGTTAATCAAACGACACTTTAGATACAAAAGAATATTAACTTTCAGGGTTTTTATGCATTAGAATCGTTGGGTTTTGTCATTCATGGTCAGGTATGTGTACATATCTGTAATTAATCAGGGGAGTGCTCGGTGGCGCGGCTAAACAAAATCGCGATTTCGCTCTGCGCATTACTGTTTACATCTATCTCATTTACACCACTGGCGCATGCTTCAGGGCATACGCACGCCTCCGCCACGCCGAAAGCGCATCAGGCAAAGGGCACCACCGAACGCAAGAAAAAAGTCTCCACTCAGAAAACAAAATCCAGCGCCAAAACCTCCAGCAAGAAAGCATCGACCTCCTCCCGCGCCAAACACCCTACCCGCACTACCGCTTCGAGCCAGACGGCATTAAACCGTCAGGCCGCCGGTGGAACGAAAAAGTGCGTGTTGCGCAAAGGCTATAAAAAACAGTGCGCGACCGCGGCTAATGCCAATATCGAGCCGACGCGGGCGATGGCCAGCGTGAAGCAGAAGTGCGTCGTGCGTAAAGGCTATAAAAAGCGCTGCAAGCCGGTTGCCGAAGAAGAAGTGCCGCTGACGCTGGCCGATGCGCATAAGGTACGGGTGCAAAAAGCGCAGAGCACCGCGATGTCGAAGCTGATGGACCAAATTGGCAAGCCCTATCGCTGGGGCGGCACCTCGCCGCGCACCGGCTTTGACTGCAGCGGGCTGGTTTATTACGCCTACAAAGACCTGGTGAAGATTCATATCCCGCGCACGGCGAACGAAATGTATCACCTGCGCGATGCTCGCCCCGTCGATCGCGGCGAGCTGCAGAGCGGCGATCTGGTCTTCTTCCGCACCCGCGGTCGCGGCACGGCGGATCATGTCGGCGTTTACGTCGGCAACGGCAAATTTATCCAGTCGCCGCGTACCGGACGCGATATTCAGATTACCTCGTTAAGCGAAGATTACTGGGTTCGCCACTACGTTGGCGCCCGCCGCGTGATGACGCCTAAAACCATCCGCTGACGATCCCCTGCCGCGCCTGCGGCAGGTTAACTCTCTCTTTTGCCACATCTTTTAATTTGCTACTATCTCCCTGTGCATTACATGGTTATTGCACGCATTAATATAATAAGGAGAGTAGCAATGTCGTTCGAATTACCTGCATTACCATATGCGAAAGACGCCCTGGCGCCGCACATTTCCGCTGAAACCCTGGAGTACCATTACGGTAAGCATCACCAGGCCTACGTCACTAACCTCAACAACCTGATCAAGGGCACCGCTTTTGAAGGCCACTCTTTGGAAGAGATCGTTCGTTCTTCCGAAGGCGGCGTCTTTAACAACGCGGCCCAGGTCTGGAACCACACCTTCTACTGGAACTGTCTGGCGCCGAATGCCGGCGGTGAGCCGGAAGGCGAACTGGCGGCAGCCATCGCTAAATCCTTCGGCAGCTTCGCTGATTTTAAAGCGCAGTTCACCGATGCGGCGGCGAAAAACTTCGGAGCAGGCTGGACGTGGCTGGTCAAAAATGCCGACGGCAGCCTGGCGATTGTCTCCACCAGCAACGCCGGCACGCCGCTCACCGGCAGCGCTAAACCGCTGCTGACCGTGGATGTCTGGGAACACGCTTATTACATTGACTACCGTAACGCCCGTCCGAACTATCTGGAGCACTTCTGGGCGCTGGTAAACTGGAAGTTTGTCGCGGCTAATCTGGCGGCATAAAACTGCACCGCAGAAGGGGAAACCCTTCTGCGGTGATTGTTAGCGGCTGGCTAAGGCCTCTTGCGGCCGTCCGCGACCGCTGAACAGCACCAGCATCAGCGCCACGCCGGCGATGATTGCCCCCATCACCGGAACAAATGCGTAGCCCAGCCCGCCGGAAATCACCGCCCCCCCGGCCGCCGCGCCCAGCGCATTGCCGAGGTTAAACGCCCCGATATTCACCGAAGAAGAGAGCCCCGGCGCTTCGTGAGCCACGCGCATCACGCGCATCTGCAGCGGCGGCACCACGGCGAACGTCGCCGCGCCCCACACCACCATGCTGATAGCCGCGCCGACCTGCGACTGCGCCAGCAGCGGGATCGCCAGCATGATAACCATCAGCAGCAGTAAAAAGCCCTTCAGCGTGCCGGAAACCGAGCGGTCGGCAAATTTTCCGCCAAGATAGTTGCCCAGGGAGAAGCCGACGCCAATCAGCACCAGCATCGCGGTGACGAACAGCGGCGAAGCGTGGGTAATGGTATGCAGCACCGGCGAAATATAGGTATAGAGGGTGAACATCGCCCCGGCCCCGAGCACGGTGGTCAGCAGCGCGGAGAGCACCTGCGGCCGCATCAATACCGCCAGCTCCTCCTTCACGTTTGGCCGCTCCCCTGCACTGCCTTTTGGCAGCGAGAACCACAGGCTGACCATCGCCACCAGGCCAAGACCCGCCGTGGCGAGGAAGGACATGCGCCAGCCGATGGTTTCACCGAGCCAGGTCGCCGCCGGAACGCCGCCAATATTGGCGATGGTCAGCCCCATAAACATGGTCGCTACCGCGCTGGCCTGCTTGTGCTTAGGAACCACGCTCGCGGCGACCACCGACCCGAGGCCGAAGAAGGCGCCGTGGTTCAGGCTGGTGATAATGCGCGAGAGCAGCAGCGTGGTGTAATCCGGCGCCATTGATGAGAGGACGTTGCCAAGGGTAAAAATAGCCATCAGGAAAATCAGCGCGCTGCGGCGCGCGCGGTGCGACAGCAGCAGCGTCATCAGCGGCGCCCCGACCATCACGCCGATGGCGTAGGCGCTGATCAGCATCCCCGCGGCGGGAATGGATACATCCACGCCTTTGGCGATAACCGGCAGTAGTCCCATCGGGGAAAATTCGGTCGTACCAATACCAAATGCCCCAATGGCCAGCGCTAACAGGGGAAAGTTGATCTTCATGCAATGACTCCAGCAGACCGTCCTCAGCGACGGTATCTCATCAGAAGCCAAAAGCATGACATCAATCACAGAAAAACAAAAGTAAACGAAATGGCAAAAGATTTTTGCGAATTTGATAATAATGCGCGGAAATAAGGGGAAAGGAGCCTCTCCCCCGAAAAAATTAGTGCAGTACGGCGGTCAGCGCTGCGGCCACGATCAGGCCCAGAACAATAATCGTCGTGGTCAGCGAAAACTTTAAATCTGTATCCATCAATTTTCCCCCTGATTATCCCCACAAGAAAAGTGAGCCTGCTCATTTTTGCACAATATTGTATAAAAATCTTCTGAGATTTAGGGTGATGCACATTTTTACTCTTCCCCTTTGCCGCAAGATCGGACAAAATCCCACGCTAATTTGAAAGCGTATCGGCCATTGACCCCTTCCTGTCGTTCTGTGTCGTTTCCCGACGTGATGCAATGTTGAACATTGTGCTCAGGGTGTGTATAGGCAAACGTTTCCGTATCGATAATCAGACGATCAGGTCAAGGTCTGGAGAGAGAAGTAATGGCAACAATTAAAGATGTAGCGAAGCGCGCAAACGTTTCCACTACAACAGTTTCACATGTAATTAACAAAACCCGCTTTGTCGCTGAAGAGACGCGCAACGCGGTATGGGCTGCCATCAAAGAGCTGCACTACTCTCCGAGTGCGGTGGCGCGCAGCCTGAAGGTTAATCACACCAAATCGATCGGTCTGCTGGCTACCAGCAGCGAAGCGGCCTATTTCGCCGAAATTATCGAGTCCGTCGAGAAGAGCTGCTTCCAGAAGGGCTATACCTTGATTCTCGGCAACGCCTGGAACGATCCGGAAAAGCAGCAGGCCTACCTGTCAATGATGGCGCAAAAGCGCGTCGACGGCCTGCTGGTGATGTGCTCCGAATATCCGCAGTCGGTGCTCTCGATGCTCGAAGAGTACCGCAACATCCCGATGGTCGTCATGGACTGGGGTGAGTCCAAGGCCGACTTTACCGATTCGGTTATCGATAACGCCTTTGAAGGCGGCTATATGGCCGGTCGCTACCTCGTTGAGCGCGGCCACCGTGAAATCGGCGTGATCCCGGGCCCGCTGGAGCGCAATACCGGCGCCGGACGCCTGGCCGGTTTTATGAAAGCGATGGAAGAAGCGCAGATTAGCGTCCCGGAAAGCTGGGTGGTTCAGGGCGACTTCGAGCCGGAATCCGGCTACCGCGCGATGCAGCAGATCCTCAGCCAGCCGCATCGCCCGACCGCCATATTCTGCGGCGGCGATATCATGGCAATGGGAGCCATCTGCGCCGCCGACGAAATGGGCCTGCGCGTCCCGCAGGATATTTCGCTGATTGGCTATGACAACGTGCGCAACGCCCGCTACTTCAGCCCGGCGCTGACCACCATTCATCAGCCGAAGGATTCACTCGGCGAAGCCGCATTCAATATGCTGATGGACCGTATCGTCAATAAGCGCGAAGAGTCGCAGTCTATCGAAGTTCACCCGCGACTGGTCGAGCGTCGCTCGGTGATCGACGGCCCGTTCGTCGACTACCGCCGCTAATCCTGCCGGGCGCCGGCTATTCCGGCGCCCGCAGCCACTCCCGATTTAACGTTTCGCTGTCGCCAAGATAGTCCAGCAGCCAGGAGAGCGCCGGCGAGATATCGCTCTGCTGCCAGGTCAGGCAGCACGCGGCGTCCGGGAACGGATTTTCCAGCTCCAGCGCCGTCCACTCGCCGCTGTCGATCCGCGGGCGGGCGAAGTGCGACGGCACCATGCCGATACAGAGCCCGGCCGACAGGCAGGTTGCCGAGGCGTCCCAGTCCGGCACCACCACCCTCTTCTGATTATCCAGCAGCCACGTCGTGCGCTTCGGCAGCGATCGTGAAGTATCTTCCCTGACCAGCGACGGCCAGTTGCGCAACGTATCATCGCTCAGCGGGCCGCTCATTTTCGCCAGCGGATGGTGGCTGGCGACCACGCAGTGCCAGCTCAGCATGCCCATATCGCGAAAGGCGTAGCGTCCGCCAACCGGAATCGAGCGGGTCGCGCCGATGGCCAGCTCCACCCGGCCGTCGGCCAGCGCGTCCCAGACGCCGTTAAACACCTCCTGGAAGACAATCAGCTCGACGTCCGGAAAGTGGCGATAAAAATCGACAATCATCTGCCGCATCCGCGCCGGCTTAACGATATCGTCAACCGCAATTGAGAGCTGCCCGCGCCAGCCGTTGGCGATCTGCTGGCACTGGCGGCGGGTGATCTGCATTTTTTTGATAACAGAACGCCCTTCCTGTAGAAACCACACCCCGGCGGGGGTGAGCTCCACGTCGCGATGCCGGCGCTCAAAGAGCGGAACGGCCAGCCACTCTTCGAGCTGACGCACGGTGTAGCTGACCGCCGAGGGTACGCGATGCAGCTCCTGAGCCGCTGCGCTAAAGCTGCCGTTGCGCGCAACCGCATCAACCACTTCAAGGGAGTATTCGGACCACATATTCTGCCTGCAAATTTTTTGAACGCATGTAACAAATATTAGCGTTTCACAAGCCAGAATGCACTCCCTACACTCTGCGGCATCTTACCTGCATCAGAAGAAAGAGAACTTTATGCAACAACCTGGGAAAGGATTTTTGGTTTGGCTGGCGGGCCTCAGCGTGCTCGGCTTCCTGGCAACCGATATGTATCTGCCGGCGTTTTCGGCTATCCAACAGGATCTGAATACTTCGGCGGCCTCGGTCAGCGCCAGCCTGAGCGTGTTTCTCGCCGGTTTCGCCCTTGGCCAGCTGTTCTGGGGCCCGGTATCGGATCGCTATGGGCGTAAGCCGGTGCTGCTCAGCGGCCTGGCGATCTTCGCCGTCGGCTGCCTTGGCATGCTGTGGGTCGAGGACGCGACCCTGATGCTGGGGCTGCGTTTTGTGCAGGCCATCGGCGTCTGCGCGGCGGCGGTTACCTGGCAGGCGATGGTTACCGACTATTATCCTGCCCAGCGCACCAACCGCATATTCGCCACCATCATGCCGCTGGTGGGCCTCTCCCCGGCCCTGGCGCCGCTGCTCGGCAGCTGGCTGCTCGCCCATTTCGACTGGCAGGCCATCTTCGCGACCCTGTTTGCCATCACTCTGCTGCTGATGCTGCCTGCATTACGCCTCAAGCCGGTGAGCAGACCCGATAGCAGCACGCAGAAAAAGCTCACCTTCCTGGCGCTGCTGCGCTCGCGCGAATACAGCGGCAACGTGCTGATCTACGCCGCCTGCTCCGCCAGCTTTTTCGCCTGGCTGACCGGTTCGCCGTTTATTCTGCACGACATGGGCTACGGGCCAACCGCCATCGGCCTGAGCTACGTGCCGCAGACTATCGCCTTTTTAATCGGCGGATACGGCTGTCGTGCGGCGCTGCAGAAATGGCAGGGGCAGCAGTTGCTGCCGTGGCTACTGGTCGTTTTTGCCATCAGCGTTGCCGCCACCTGGCTGGTGGGCCTGCAGCAGGATGTCTCCATCGTCGCGCTGATGGCCCCCTTCTGCGTGATGGCGATCGTTAACGGCGCCATTTACCCGATTGTCGTCGCCCAGGCGCTGCGGCCGTTCCCACAGGCCACGGGTCGCGCCGCCGCGCTGCAGAATACCCTGCAGCTCGGACTGTGCTTCCTGACCAGCCTGCTGGTGTCCACGCTGATTGCCACTCCGCTGCTCACCACCACCAGCGTGATGCTGGCCTCCATCGTGCTGGCCGGACTGGGATATGCGATGCAGCTGCGGAGCGCCCGTCTCAGCACCCAGTCGTCGCATGCATAGAATGGTTTCAGCGATGTTAAGGTCCAGTAATTAGCCTGCTAATATGTTTTTATTGAAAGCCTTAAAATAGGGGCCTATACTGGATCCCGTATCACATAAATAGAAAGTTTATCGATATTAACGGGGGCAGGACGCCTCCCGTTTCACCATGGAAGGCCTTTCGGCAAGGGTTATCTCCCTTCCTCTGTTCTACGTCGGATAGCAGCTTCACGGATTTTCCGTGAGATTTCTCACAATGCCAAAAAAAGCGTCTACGCTGTTTTAAGGTTCTGATCACTTGGGCGTGATGGAGAAGCTATGAGTTCATCGTGTATAGAAGAAGTAAGTGTACCAAATGACGACTGGTACCGAATTACAGCTGAGTTGCTCGGTCGTGCGGGTATTGAAATTAATGGCCCCGCTCCCTCCGATCTACGGATAAAAAACCCCCTCTTTTTTAAGCGCGTGCTGCAGGAAGGGTCTCTGGGGTTAGGTGAAAGTTATATGGACGGCTGGTGGGACTGCGAGCGTCTGGATATTTTCTTCCATAAGGTGCTGCGCGCCGGGCTGGAAAACCAGCTTCCCCGCCACCTCAAAGATACGCTGCGTATTGCTGCCGCTCGCCTGTTCAATCTGCAAAGTAAAAAACGTTCCTGGATAGTCGGCAAAGAGCACTACGATCTCGGCAACGACCTCTTTAGTCAGATGCTCGACCCCTATATGCAATATTCCTGCGCTTACTGGAAAGAGGCGCAATCTCTGGAAGAGGCTCAGCAGGCTAAATTAGATCTTATTTGCCGTAAGCTGCAGCTTGAACCGGGGATGCGGGTGCTGGATATTGGCTGCGGCTGGGGCGGTCTGGCCTATTACATGGCAAAAAATTATCACGTTAGCGTGGTTGGCGTTACCATTTCTGCCGAACAGCAAAAAATGGCCCAGCAGCGGTGTGAGGGATTAGACGTCACTATCCTGTTACAGGACTATCGCGACTTACATGATAGTTTTGATCGCATTGTTTCCGTCGGTATGTTTGAGCACGTGGGGCCGAAAAACTACGCCACCTATTTCGATGTCGTCGACCGGAATATGAAAGCGGACGGTCTTTTTTTACTGCACACCATCGGTTCAAACAAAACGGACCTGAGCGTCGATCCGTGGATCAATAAATATATCTTCCCTAACGGCTGCCTGCCGTCGGTTCGCCATATTGCAAAAGCCAGCGAAACGCATTTCGTGATGGAAGACTGGCACAATATAGGCGCCGATTACGATACCACGCTGATGGCCTGGTACGAGCGGTTCCTCGCCAGCTGGCCGGATATTGCCGATAACTACACCGAGCGCTTCAAGCGCATGTTTAGCTATTATCTCAACGCCTGCGCCGGCGCCTTTCGCGCGCGCGATATTCAGCTGTGGCAGGTGGTGTTTTCTCGCGGCGCCGAGAGCGGCCTGCGCGTCGCGCGCTAGATCCTGACCTGCACTCATCATGCCTGCCGGTGCTCTCACCGACAGGCATTTTTTTTCCCCGTCCCGTATTTGTTTCCGCAATAGCGGACGTTCAGCGATGAGAAATGGCGCCGCGGAGTCTGGCATCCCGCTGAAATCGGCGAACCGCAGGCTGCAGGCCGGGAGCTAAACGGCAGCCCCACCGTAGCGAACGGCCGGCGACTATGACTCTTCCGACGCCTTTTGCACCGCCTCTTTCGCCGCCAGCACCCGCTCTACGGTATCGACCACCGCCTGCGTCTGCGGGTCAATCTCGATATTGACCCGATCCCCCAGCTTTTTCGCCCCAAGAGTGGTGCGCAGCAGCGTTTCCGGGATCAGGTGCACGCAGAAGCGCGTTGGCGTGACTTCGCCAACCGTCAGGCTAATGCCGTCAACGCCGATAAAGCCTTTATACAGAATGTACTTCATCAGCGTCGGATCCTGGACCTTGAACCAGATCTGGCGGTTATTTTCCGAGGTCAGGATCTTAACCACCTCCGCTGTGGTCATAATATGGCCGGACATCAGATGGCCGCCGATTTCATCGCTGAACTTTGCCGCGCGCTCAACGTTGACCACGTCCCCCTGACGCACGGCGCCGAGGTTGGTGATGCGCAGGGTTTCTTTCATCAGGTCAAAACTGATGCGCGCGCCGTCGATCTCGGTGACGGTGAGACAGCAGCCGTTATGGGCGACCGACGCGCCGGTTTCCAGTCCGTCGAGCATGTGCTCAGGCAGTTCCACCACGTGGGTACGAAAATTGGGCTTCTCATCGATGGACACCACTTTAGCGGTCCCCTGCACAATGCCAGTAAACATGCTTTGCTCCTGTAGAAATGGCTCACAATATATTAATCGGGAACAATAACAGGTGGTAAATAAGGTTGCCAGCACGCATCGTGCCCTACCATTTTTTCACTGGCTTAATGGCTAATCCTCGCTACAATAGACTGGCTAATCCCTCTGCTTTTTCTTCTTGCTGCCATTAACGGCGGCTTTTTTAGTCTCAAAATAACAACAATATAAAGGTGTACAGGTGCAGAAGTACTTCATTGAAGCGCGTCAGTTGTTAGCACTGGCTATTCCCGTCATCCTTGCGCAGGTGGCCCAGACCTCAATGGGCTTCGTCGACACCGTCATGGCGGGCGGCTACAGCGCCACAGATATGGCGGCCGTCGCCATCGGTACCTCCATCTGGCTGCCGGCGATCCTCTTTGGCCACGGCCTGCTGCTGGCGCTAACGCCGGTCGTTGCACAGCTCAACGGCTCCGGGCGCCGCGACCGCATTGCGCACCAGGTGCGCCAGGGTTTTTGGCTGGCGGGGTTCGTCTCGGTGCTGGTGATGGTGGTGCTGTGGAACGCCGGCTATATCATCAGCTCAATGCATAATATTGACCCGGCGCTGGCGGATAAAGCCGTCGGCTACCTGCGCGCGCTGCTGTGGGGGGCTCCGGGCTACCTCTTCTTCCAGGTTGCGCGTAACCAGTGCGAAGGCCTGGCGAAAACCAAGCCGGGGATGGTCATGGGCTTCATCGGGCTGCTGGTGAATATCCCGGTCAACTACATCTTTATCTACGGTCATTTCGGCATGCCGGAGCTGGGCGGCGTGGGCTGCGGCGTGGCAACGGCTTCCGTGTACTGGGTGATGTTTTTCAGCATGATCGCCTGGGTGCGTCGGGCGCGCTCAATGCGTGATATTCGGGGCGCCGAGGGGTTCAGCAAGCCGGATTTTGCCGTCCTCAAGCGCCTGGTTCAGCTCGGGCTGCCGATCGCGCTGGCGCTCTTTTTCGAAGTGACCCTGTTTGCGGTGGTTGCGCTGCTGGTTTCTCCGCTGGGCATTATCGATGTCGCCGGCCATCAGATTGCGCTTAACTTCAGCTCGCTGATGTTCGTTTTACCGCTGTCGCTGGCGGCGGCGGTCACCATCCGCGTCGGCTTCCGCCTCGGCCAGGGCTCAACCCTCGATGCGCAAACCTCCGCCAGAACCGGCGTCGGCGTTGGCGTCTGCATGGCCGCGATCACCGCGATTTTCACCATCCTGATGCGCAAACAGATCGCCCTGCTCTACAACGACAACCCGGAAGTGGTGGTGCTGGCCTCCCAGCTGATGCTGCTGGCGGCGATATATCAGATCTCCGACTCCGTCCAGGTCATCGGCAGCGGGATCCTGCGCGGCTATAAGGATACGCGCTCAATCTTCTTTATTACCTTTACCGCCTACTGGGTTCTGGGACTGCCGAGCGGCTATGTGCTGGCGTTAACCGATATTGTCGTCCCGCGCATGGGGCCTGCCGGCTTCTGGTGCGGGTTTATTATCGGCTTAACCTCCGCGGCAATCCTGATGATGCTGCGGATGCGCTTCCTCCAGCGTCAGCCGTCGAGCGTCATTTTACAGCGCGCAGCGCGCTAACCGGCAGCGGTGCCCCGTTTTCGGGGCGCCGTTTCTCAGCGATAGCCGGGCCCGCGCGGGCCCAGCGCCTCTCTCAGCGCCTCGACAAAGCATTTGATTTTGGTCGTTCGTCGGCGTCCTGCCGGCACCAGCACGTGCATCGGTCGCGAAGGGCCGGAAAACCCCGATAAAACCTGCACCAGCCTGCCCGCCTCAACCTCAACTCTCAGCACCTCTTCCGGTCCGAGGGTGATGCCGTGCCCGGCGAGAGCGGCGTTCATCAGCGCTTTCCAGTCGTTCGAACGAAAGCGCCCGGCGGGTTTAACCTCCACCGTGGCGCCCTCCCTGGTGAACTGCCAGCGACAGGCGTTCATGGCCGACCAGTGACCGTAGACCAGGCAGGAGTGGTGCTGCAGATCCGCCGGCGTCTGCGGCTCTCCGTGGCGCAAAATATAGTCAGGAGAGGCGCAGGCTATTAACCGGTAAGGGCGCAGCGGCCAGGCAACCATGGTGCTGTCGGCCAGCTCGCCAATGCGTATGATCACCTCGAACTCCTCTTCTATCGGGTCGACGATGCGGTCGCTGAGGGTCAGCTCGACCTGCACCTCGGGGTAGCGGGCGAGATAGTCGGTGATGAACGTCGAGAGCGCGTGTGAACCAAAGGTAACCGGCGCATTGACTCTGATAATACCGGAGGGAGTCGCCTTCATCTCCAGCGCCAGCGCGTCGGCCTCGGCGACTTCGTCCAGCACCAGGCGGCAGCGCTCATAGTAGCTGCGGCCGATATCGGTCAGGGTTTGCCGCCGCGTCGTACGCGCGATAAGCGAGGTGCCGAGATGCGCCTCGAGGGCCGCTACGTGGCGGGCAACCATCTGCGGCGACAGCTGCAGCTGCTCGGCGACGGCGGCAAATGAGCCGGTTTCTGCCGCCTTGACGAAAACCTTCATGCTGGTGAGCTGATCCATTATTCACTCATTTTAGTTGTTTATCATGCAACCATCTTACGATTTATCTTCTGTGACGAGGGAATTAAATTTATTCCCTCAATGAGGCAATTTGTCAGGAGTCAAAGATGAAGATCGGAATAATAGGCGCCGGGTTTGTAGGACGTTCCATCGCTAAGCTTGCGCTGCAGGCCGGCCACGACGTGATGCTCAGCAACTCACGGGGACCGCAGACGCTATTCAGCCTGGGGCCGATGATCGGCTGTCAGGTGGGCAGCGCGGACGAGGCCGCCGAGTTTGGCGAGGTGGTGGTGATTGCCGTCCCCCTCAGCGCCGTCAGCGCGCTGCCGGTCGCCGGTATTAAAAATAAGCACGTTATCGATGCGGTCAATTACTACCCGCAGCGGGACGGCGACATTGCCGAGCTCGACTCCGGGCAAACCACCACCAGTGAATTACTGGCGCGGATCCTGCCCGCCGCCAGAATAACCAAAGCCTTTAACGCCATTCCGATGACGCAGCTGGAAAGCGATGGCTTACCCGCAGGGGCGGAAAATCGCCGGGCGCTGCCGCTGGCGGGCGATGACGCAGAGGGGAAAGCCATCGCCGCCGCGCTGTACGACGCCTTTGGTTTTGATGCCCTTGACGTCGGGCCGCTCAGCGAAGGATGGCGGTTTGAACGCGGCACACCCGCCTATTGCGTACGCATGACCCTCCAGGAGCTTGTCTCAACGCTTGCCCGAACGCCTCGCCGCTAATCACGGCCCACTCCGCTAACGCTTTCTCGTTAGCGGATAACCTCTTACGCTCTCCCGCCACCTCATCGTACATTCGGTTACCTGCCGATACCAAACACTCACTGAACTCGCGCCATGACCGGCATATAGTTGTTTCAACAGCCCCGCAGTGGGGTTAACTGAAGAAACATTTTCGAGGATATCAGAATGAAAAAAGTATTAGCTCTGGTCGTTGCCGCTGCTATGGGTCTGTCTTCTGCTGCTTTCGCTGCTGATGCGGTAAGCACCACTCAGGCTCCGGCTGCTGCAACTCACAGCACCGTTGCCAAGACCACTCATCACAAAAAACATCATAAAGCCGCCGCTAAACCGGCCGCAGAGCAGAAAGCTCAGGCTGTGAAAAAACACAAAAAAGCAGAAGCTAAACCGGCCGTAGCTCAGAAAGCTCAGGCCGCTAAAAAACACCACAAAGCCGCAGCTAAACCGGCCGTAGCTCAGAAAGCTCAGGCCGCTAAAAAACACCACAAAGCCACAGCTAAACCGGCCGTAGCTCAGAAAGCTCAGGCCGCTAAAAAACACCACAAAGCTAAACACCACGCTGCCGCTAAACCTGCTGCACAGCCGGCTGCATAACTAACCCGGTTAGTCTGGTATCGTAATAAATCGGCGCTGCTTCAGCGCCGATTTTTTTAGGAGAGCACTATGCTGCAACGCTATCGTTTTGAGCTCATTCTGATCCTGCTGATAATCTGTGCCCTCTTCACCCTTCGTCTTATATTTAAATAACGCCCAGCGTTCCCCTTAATTAAAAAGGCCGCAGCAGCGACCTTGTTCATATCAAAAATACAAAAGCGTTACGCCAACGCTTATTATTAAGTACGACGCGTCACTTCAAAGACCCCTGGCACAACTTCAATCACCGCGAACTGTCTGTATGAAGTCCCGGTTGAGGTATACGGCTTCGCCTGCACGTCCCGGTCTTCAAGCTGCACTACCGCATTAATCCGCGTCAGCAGGCATAGCCCGCGGGCAAACAGGGCAAGAAATATCCTTTATCATCAGCAAAATATAGACAATATGAGTAAAACTTCCGCAATCGCGTCTGTTCTGCAAGAAAAGTGACGTTTGCCTCTTGCCACAACCTCTCCCGATCGCTAATATGCGTCCCCGTTGTCACCACAACATTGCGTTCATAGCTCAGTTGGTTAGAGCACCACCTTGACATGGTGGGGGTCGTTGGTTCGAGTCCAATTGAACGCACCATAAAGCGTTTATAGCTCAGTTGGTTAGAGCACCACCTTGACATGGTGGGGGTCGTTGGTTCGAGTCCAATTAAACGCACCAAATGCGTCCGTAGCTCAGTTGGTTAGAGCACCACCTTGACATGGTGGGGGTCGGTGGTTCGAGTCCACTCGGACGCACCAGATTTTCTTAATCTGGTGCATTTCCCTCGAAAGAAGCGCTTCCTGCAGCCGTTCATCCCTATTCGATATCCCCAGTTCCACGACATTAAAACCTATTTAATACCCTACGCCTGATGCTACCCGGAGATCCCAAACTCCAGTCGTGACCAGATCCGTCAGCGGCACGCACCGCAGATGCTTTTAGCGCCAGCAATCCGCTCGGCAAAGGCTACGGACAACTCATCAAGCTTCCCTTTGCCGTTTTAGCTGACGGCAAAAAAAGCCGGAATAGCAAAATATTCCGGCCCGCGATCGATGATGCCTTAGAAATGCGTATTCACGCTCACATAGAACGTCCGCCCCGACTCGTTGTAGGTTTCCGCGCCGGCGCCATACAGATAAGCCCCGGTTGTCGAGTTCCCTGTGGTCTGCGCATTACCGGCGCGATAGTGGCGAATATCAAACAGGTTATCCACGCCGCTGGTCAGACTCAGGTTCTTATTGACGTCCCAGGTCGCGCTTAGCCCAACAATGCTGTATGGACTGACTTCGTTTAGTTCGCTTGCGGATACCGCCTCACCTTTATAGTTAAAGCGCTTCGGTTTCTGGCGGCCATACCAGGTGAAGGTGCTCTGTAAAGAGAGATCGTCACGCACCTGCCAGCTAAGGGTCGAGTTCAGCGTGAACTGCGGAATTACCGACAGGCGATCGCCGGTGGTCTTGTTCTTGCTCTGCAGCATCCACGTCAGGTTGTTGCTCCAGCTAACCGTTTCGCTCACCGGCAGACTTAGCGAGCCTTCCAGCCCTTCTACCAGCGCCTTCGGCACGTTTTCCCATTGATAGATATTGGTCGTGCCGTTGCTGGCCGTGCCTACCGCCGAGTAACCTGATTCAATCTTGTTACGGTAGTCGTTGCGGAACCAGGTCAGCCCCGCCTGATAGCCCTCGTGCTTATACTCAAGGCCGATCTCTTTGTTAACGCTGGTTTCGGCCTTCAGATCGCTATTACCCATCAGATAGCAGGCGGAACTGCTGGCGTAGCAGCCCTGGCCGTTACTGTACAGAATGTAGTTCGGGTTGAGCTGGTAGAGATTCGGCGCTTTATAGGCGCGGGCAATCCCCAGCTTCAGCGTCCAGTCATCGGAGAGCCCCTGGGAGAGGTTCAGCGATGGGCTCCAGTTATTGCCGACAATACTGTGGTGGTCAAAGCGCAGGGCTGGCGTCAGCATGGTGCTATCGGTCAGCGCGATATTGTCTTCGGTAAACAGCGAGAAAATTTCGGCGCTGGAGTACGGGCTGCGCCCGGTTGCCGGGATGCCGTCGATGGAGCCATAGGAGAGAGACTGGGTGGTCGACACGCCATCCTTCATCCGCTGTTGGTTCCACTCGGTACCCAGGGTCAGATTCTGCTCAACCCCGAGGGTAAACGGAATATTCACTTCACTGTGCAACAGCACGTCAGAGAGGTCGATATCCGAGAATTCGCTGCTGGAGAAGATGCCCTCCGTTCCGCCCGCCAGCCCTTCGCTCATCCGCGAGTTGCGGGTATGTTCATACTGGGCGTAGCTGTTGCTGGTCACCCCGTTATCCCAGCCGCCGGTCCAGGTCACGCCGTAGGTCTGGCGATAGAGGCGGTTGGTCTCCTTGCCGTACATGCTTTTCACCAGCGTGCTGGTGTTGGTGTTCTGCGTGTCGCCGGCGTAAAGGTTGCCCTGACGGCTGTAGCCGGTTTCGAACTCCAGCGCCTGCATCGGCGCAAACTCCCAGCGCAGCTTGCCGTGGATATCTTTATTCACGACGCCTTCGCGCCCTGCAGGATAGGATCCCGCATAGGTTCCGGTTCGTGCCGCTTCATGGCCGGAGTTAATATCCTGGGCATCGGCCTGCGTCTTGCTCAGGTTACCCCATAAATTAAAGCTAACCGCATCCGACAGCGGACCGTTCAGGCTGAAGTTCGTGCGCTTCGTCGAGCCCTCTTTACGGTGCTGAGGGGCGTTCATATAGGTATTCCAGGAACCATGCCACTCGCTGCTGGTCGGTTTAGTGACGATGTTCACCACGCCCCCCATCGCGCCATTGCCGTAGCGGGCCGCCGCCGGGCCGCGAATAACGTCGATATGATCGATCATTTCCGCCGGTACCCAGCTGGTATCACCGCGCGTGTCGCGGTCTCCGCGCCAGCCATAGCGCACGGAGTTACGACTGGTCACCGGTTTACCGTCCACCAGTATCAGCGTATTTTCTGGCCCCATCCCGCGAATATCGACCTGGCGGTTATTGCCGCGCTGACCGCTGGTGGAGTTGCCCGTCAGGTTGACGCCGGGCTGGGTGCGAATCAGTTCGGAGACGTCGCGGGCGGGTGGATGTTTGCGGATTTCATCGGCAGTGATGGTGGAGACGCCGGGGGCCTGGAGAGTCTGCGCGGCCGCGGTAACCACCATCGTTTCGTCGTGGTTCTCCGATGCGGTTGCCGCAGCGGATTTCTTCGTTTCATCTGGCGTGCTGTCGTCGGCGGCCTGCGCCGGCAACCCCACTCCCCAGATAGCCATATGAATCAGCACGGCCAGCGAGTAGTGTGAATAATGTTTCATGGAATATGCCCTGTTTTCTTATTTTGCCGTCGGGGCACGCCTTCTTCATCCGTCAGATAAACAACGGCAGCGACCTCCAGGCACAGAACATCTTCTCTGGTTTTGGCGTAAGCAGGCGCCTCCCGATATTATATCGGGATATCAATTACCCCTTTTCACCAAAAATAAAAATTCCGCCCTGGAAAAACGAAGAGACAAACGCACCACGCTATTCTTTGATAGCGTATTCCGAACAGCGCCCAATAGGATTATTGTGCCGCTCCACGTTATTAAAAATGAGATTCATTATCAAGCCGATAATTAACAGACAGAAATAAAAACAAAATACAACAATAAAAACAGCAAGATACAAATACACTCAAGACAACTTAATTACAGAAAATAAAATCCAATGAATTACATCCACATTAAATAAACACAATTTAATCATAATATCATCACAATCATTAAATTCGCAATTCGTTTATTACCTCAAGAACAATACCGCCCGCGTTAATTCCCCCCACCCTCTCCATGATTTTCAGCTCCTCATACCGGCAGGCTAACGCTGCGCAATTGACAACAACAAAAGATGATTTTAAGTCCCCTTTAATGAAAGGCGGCTCCCGCAGCTTCAGTCAACTATTCGCCAGCAGATACAGGCACTTTACCGTTGCCCCGCGATCCCTCGTTTATACTTTGGTCAGTGCCCTTAGTTACGCCTTCAGCGTCAGCCCGATAACGGATGGCTGCGCCTAAAACAACGAGCCCATATCAATGAAGAAAATTGCGATTATCGGCGCCGGACCGACGGGGATTTATACTTTTCACGCCCTTTTACAGAACGCGGTACCGCTTGCCGTCTCCATCTATGAACAGGCCGACCGGGCCGGCGTCGGGATGCCCTATAGCAAGGAAGACACCGCGCGGATGATGTTGGCGAACATTGCCAGCATCGAAATCCCCCCCATTTTCTCAACCTATATCGACTGGCTGCAGGGGCTGAGCGTTGAGCATCTGGCGCGCTACGGGGTGCGCAAAGAATCCCTGCATGTCCGGCAGTTCCTGCCGCGCCTGCTGCTGGGTGAATATTTCCATGACCAGTTTCTGCAGCTGGTGGCGACGGCCCGCCGGCGCGGATTTGAGGTCGCGATCCATGAATCATGCCGGGTGGAGGATCTGCAGGTCACCCCCGAAGGCGTGATGCTCTGCGCCCAGGGGGTTGCAGAACCCGCGCATTTTGACCTTGCGGTTATCGCCACCGGCCACGTCTGGCCTGATGACGATACCACCCCGCGAGCCCACTTCCCGAGCCCGTGGTCGGGGCTAATGAGCGCGCGCATCGCGCCCTGCCGGGTTGGAATTATGGGAACGTCGCTGAGCGGAATCGATGCCGCCATGGCGGTTGCCGCACAGCACGGGGAGTTTGTGGAGGCCGAGGACCGGTCGCTGAGCTTCCGGCTGGATCGCGACAGCGAAGCGCTGGAAATGGTGATGATGTCCCGCTCCGGGATCCTGCCTGAAGCCGACTTCTACTGCCCCATCCCCTATGAGCCCTTAACGATCGCCAGCGACGAGGCGATTGCCCGGCACATCGCCGCCGGAACCGAGGGGCTGCTCGACCGGGTCTTCGCGCTGATGGCGCAGGAAATTGACGCCGCCGACCCGCAGTGGAGCCGGGAGATAGCGCTGCGCTCGCTTAACGCCGACAGCTTCCACGATGCCTGGTTCGCCGCGCGCAGGAAGAGTGACCCTTTCCGCTGGGCTGAGGCGAATCTCATCGAGGTCGAGCGCAACAAGCGCGACAGGCGCACGGTGGCCTGGCGCTACGCAATCCTCAGACTGCATGAAGCGGTCCAGGCCATCGTCCCTCATCTCGACTCGCGGGACAGCGAGCGGTTTAGCGCCGGCCTGGCGCGGGTGTTTATCGATAACTACGCGGCGATCCCATCGCAATCCATTCGCCGCCTGCTGGCGCTGCACGAGGCCGGCGTTATCAGCATTCTCCCGCTTGGGCCCGATTACGCCATCGCCATAGAAGATAACCTGACGGAAATAAGCGTTGGCCAGTCCAGGTATGCCTTTGAGGTCTTTATCGATGCCAGAGGGCAGAAGCCGCTGAAGACCAAAGACCTGCCGTTTCCGACTCTGCGCCGGCAGATCCTCGCCGTCGGGGACGCTATTCCCGACGTTGGGGAAGACTACACGCTGCTGGAGCCGGAGATCGTTCGCGGGCGCATTGCGTTTGGCGCGCTGCCCTATCTCATGCACGACCGCCCGTTCGTTCAGGGGCTTACGGTCTGCGCGGAGATCGGCGCCGCGATGGCTAAAGCCGCATCGCAGCCGGCAGCGCGCCCGCGGCGGTGGCTGCCGTTTATCGAGCGCTAGCCGCCATTGACGCTTTCGGGCGGGCATCGGCGCTAGGGCCCCGCCCCTAGCGTTGGTCGGGAGCCGGCTGCCAGGGGTCCTTTTTGCGATCTTCGCTATCATCCCTTTTACGCGGTATTTCCCCCCGTTCGCGGGGATCGTCTCTTGCCGGATGGCGGGCCGGTTTATCAGGATCGTTTACCCTGGACTGGGACAACTGGGACATAGTATTTATCCTCCGCTGCTGGCTGCGGTCGTTAGGCAAAGAGCAGACTCTTTAACAGACGATGCAGATATATAGCATTGATGCCGGTGCGTTGACGCTGTGGGCAAAAAAATGCGGGCCAGCGGCCCGCAGGATATATGACGCTGACGATCGCGTTACGCTTTATGCCAGACCGCGGGAATTAGCTGGCGCCTGATTTACGCCCGCCGCCGTGGCTATTCTCACCGCCCTTTTTCCCGGCTTCTGAAGCACGCTGAGGATCGTTTTTAAAATTCCCCCCGCTATGCTGACCGCCTTTACGACCGGCTGCAGATGCTTTTTCCCGGTCCTGCGCGAAATTACCCGATCCACCTCTGTGCTCTGCCATAATGCTACCTTTCGGTTGGTTTATGAAAAATGATTCGCTATGACAAATCATCGCCGTCGAGAGTTAACACTAAGTGATATGAAGCCGGTGTCAAACCGCCGGACCGCTTATCCGGCGGGCCAGCCGCTTAAAAACGGCGCCAGAAATAAGTTTAAACATCTCATTTTATCCGGCATAACTCTCAACAGGACAACCTATTAAGCGGCGCCGAGCTATTTTTTATCGGTAAAATCCAGCGTGTTTGTAAAGAAGGTAAAATTAATATCATCCGCTCGCCGGATAATAATCCCCGCCCCGGCAGCTGGAACAATCCTAAAATTTCATTCGGCCCACATCGGTCGCCAGGGTAAAAACCTGACGACTAATCAGTCAATTGCGCATGGCATTCCCATGATGACCGCATAATAACATCGGCACCGCAGCTTACTTAATTCCTAAAATATTTTTTCATGCCGGCCATCGGGCCTATGCTTAATATTTACCTGAACAGAGGAAATTATATGAGCGACCACGCCAAACTCAGCGCACAATATCCCCGCCCTCCTTTTGCCGACCAGCCGCAAACGCCTCCCGGCCTGGCCTCGGAGATGCTGCCCGTTCCCGATCATGGCGAGGAAAGCTACGTTGGCTCGGCCAGGCTGTCCGGCAAGAGGGCGCTGATTACCGGCGGCGACTCGGGTATCGGCCGCGCGGTGGCCATTGCGTTTGCTCGTGAAGGAGCGGACGTGGCGATAAACTATCTGCCGGAGGAAGAAGCCGACGCCGAAGAGGTCATCGCTCTGATTAAGGCCGCAGGGCGCAAGGCGGTAGCTATTCCCGGCGATATTCGTAGCGAATCCTTCTGCGAAGCGCTGGTTGAAAAGGCCGCCAGAGAGCTGGGCGGTCTGGATATTGTGGTCAATAATGCCGGGCGTCAGCAGTACTGCGACTCGCTGGCAGAACTCACGACGGCGGATTTTGACGCCACCTTCAAAACCAACGTCTACGCGCCGTTCTGGATAACCAAAGCCGCGCTGCGCCATCTCAAAGAGCATAGCGCTATCATCAACACCTCCTCGGTTCAGGCCTTTAAGCCGAGCCCAATACTCTTTGATTACGCCCAGACCAAGGCCAGCCTCGTGGCCTTCACTAAATCATTAGCCAAACAGCTGGGTCCGAAGGGGATCCGCGTCAACGCCGTTGCGCCCGGTCCTTACTGGACGGTTCTGCAGTCCAGCGGCGGCCAGCCTGAGGAGAAGGTCCGCCAGTTTGGTGCGGATACCCCGCTCGGTCGCCCGGGACAGCCGGTCGAAATCGCCCCGCTGTACGTGACGCTGGCCTCCGACGCCTGCTCGTTCACCTCCGGCCAGGTCTGGTGTTCGGACGGCGGCGATGGCGTGCTGTAAGCCGTCCGCCAGCACGGCAGAGGACCCGATAGCGTTGTCGGCGCGCCGGCGTTGACAACGCTACAAATATGCAATATTAAATTAACACATTCACTCCTCCCCGACGGATCCCCGGTTATGTAATGTCCTGACAATAAGCCCGATAACGGTTGTATTAATTTTCAGCTAACGGCGGCTAGCCCGTGGCTGGAAAAGCAATTTTTCGCTTATTACGGACATGACAATGATTCGAATCCTTCTCCAGACCATGGCGAATAAGCCGTGGCTACGCCCGCTCGCTCTCGCGTTTCTGATCTCCTCGATAGGCAACGGCATCACCTGGATCGTCGTTTTTGGCGAGCTAATCCGCCTCTCGGCCCCCGTCGCATCGCTGGCTCTCGCCTACGTTCTCTCCACCGTCCCCGGACTGCTCGGCAGCATCCTGGGCGAACGCTTTTGCCAGCGCCTGAGCCCCTTTACGATCCTGATACTCGGCGAAGGGCTCGGCCTTATCGGACTGGCAGCGCCGTTTTACGCCGTGGCGATTGACTCTATCCCGCTGCTGCTCATCGCTCAGGCGGTCGGGGCGTTCACCACCGGCATGACCTTCCCGGCGCTGAGTCAACTCTTCAAAACCGGCCTGAACGAAGAGGAGCTCCCGGTCGCCACGACGCTCGAAAGCATTATTTTTGCCGGCAACGTGCTCTGCGGCATTGGTCTGGGATTAGTCCTGCGGGGATATATGAGCGCGACTCATCTTCTGCTTATCGATCTGCTGAGCTTCGCCGCCGCCCTCATCCTCCTCGGGCGGGCGAAAACGCACTTCAGCGCGCATTTTGTCAATCACATCCGCAGCGTACCCCCGCTGCGCTGGCAGACCCTGACCCATTCCCAGCGCCGCGCGATGCTGCTCCTGCCCCTTTTGGCCGCGGCGGGCGCGCCGGCAATGGCGCTGCTGCCGGGGCTGGTCCCCGGGGCGCTCTCATCAGGCTCGCCGGAACAAACGATCGCCCTGGCGCTGCTTTTTACCCGCAGTCTCGGCCAGCTGATTGGGCCACTGCTGCTCAATCCCGCGCGTTTTGAAAAAAACAGCAGCAGCAACGGGCTGTCGATCGGCTGCCTGGCGATTTTTCTGCTGTGCTACGGGCTGCTCCCCTTCGCGCCGTGGCCCGCTGCGGCGCTGGCGCTGGTCTTTGTGGCGCATATTTTCTCTAATGTCGTGTTCTCCCTCGCCGTCTACGCGCTGCTCAGAAACTTCGAGCGGCAACAGGTGCCAGCCGCGATCGCCAGAAGCTACCGGCGACAAATGACGGTCTCGGCGATCGTCTCTCTCGGCGCGGGATACTGCGCTGAGGCTATCGGAGCCGCCGGCTCGCTCTATCTGTTCAGCGGAACGGGATTTATTTTGAGCGTCGCGCTGCTGGCGATCGGCAAAGCCTCTATCAGACCCGAGCAGGCGTAGCGGAGCGTTTATCAGGAGGATGACGGCGAAGTGCGGGATGCAGGGCTTCCATGCCCTGTAGAAGAGCTACTCGAAGAAAACTTCAGGGTTTTCAGAGAGCGAGACGAAGGATTTGGTATTTTTATCGAGGGCACCAATCGCGCCGCTTTCGATATCATATACCCAGCCGTGCAGGCGCAGCGCGCCGTCGCGCAGCCCGACGGCTACCGACGGATGCGTTTTGATATTGTTAAGCTGGGCGATAACGTTCTCTCGCACCATCGCATTCACTTTATCGATTTCGCTATCCCAGGTTTTGCTGTCAACCACCGCTCTTGCCGCATCGGCATAGTGCAGCCAGTGGGAAACCGCCGGCATGGAGTCGAGGCACTGACAGGTCGCAACCGCCGTCATCGCGCCGCAGTTAGAATGGCCGCAAATCACGATATCGGTCACCCCGAGGGCAACAACTGCGTACTCGATGGTGGCTGAGACCCCGCCCGGTTCCGGCCCGAAGGAAGGCACGATATTACCCGCATTACGAATAACAAAGAGCTGTCCAGGATCCTGCTGGGTCACCAGTTCTGGCACCAGACGGCTGTCGGAGCAGGAGATAAAAAGCGCTTTGGGATTCTGGCTGGAAGCCAGGCTACGAAAGAGCTCTTTACGCTGGGGGAAGATCTCTTTTTGGAAGCTGAGGAAACCCTCAATGATATGTTGCATAGCAGTGTCTCTTTTCTCTGTTTTAATTACGGTATGACAAAGATCACAGTATGTAGTGTATCACCGACGGGTCGAATGGGAATTATTTTGATAAACGGCGATTTAGCGAGCACCCGGCCGATGCCCCGGCGGGCGCTTGCCTGACGGACAGCTACATAAAGAACTTCACCGCCTGTTGGAAGGTGCTCCCTATTCCCCACAGCAGCGGCACCCCTACCGCGAACCAGCTCAAGGCCATCAGCGCCCGCGACGGCCGCGGCTCCCAGCTGAGCTGCGCGTTCTCATTCACCGTATACAGCCCCTTCGCCTGCTGCTGTTGCTGGGCGGACATGGCATATTTTTGCGGCATCGGGCGGATCAGCTGGTTGCAGATCAGGCCGATAACCAGCAGCCCGGTGAGGACCATCAGCGTAATATCGTACACCCGCTGCGGAGCAAGCCCCTGGGCCAGCTGATATTCTCGTAAATAATTCACTAAAACCGGGCCGCTAATACCGGCGGCGGACCATGCCGTCAGCAGACGCCCGTGAATCGCCCCCACCATCTGCGCGCCGAAGATATCGGCCAGATAGGCGGGAATAGTGGCAAAGCCGCCGCCGTACATCGAAATGATAACGCACAGGGCGCAGACGAAAATGGCGACGTAGCCGCCGTGGTTGATCAGCGGCAGGGAGCCGTACAGCGCGGCGCCGAGAAGAAAAATCATGGCAAAGGTCATTTTCCGGCCGCAAAGATCCGACACCGAAGCCCAGAAGAAGCGGCCGATGATATTAAACAGGCTCAGCAGCCCGGTAAAGCCAGCCGCCATGGTCGCGATGCGCCGCAGCTGGTCGGCGTTAAGCTCGTGCCATTGCAGACTCGTCGCCAGCAGCTTGCCGGCAAAAATCTCCTGCAGCATGGGTGAGGCCATCCCTAAAATACCGATCCCGGCCGTCACGTTCAGCCACAGCACCAGCCACAGCAGCCAGAACTGCGGCGTGCGCCAGGCTACGCTGACGTGTACCTGAATGGTGGAGTGCGCGCTCATCACTTTTAGCGCCTTCTCCCCGGCAGGATGCCAGCCCATCGGCGGCAGCCGATAGCCGAAGGTACCGCAGAGCATAAACAGGGCATAGATGACCGACAGCGCCAGAACGCTCTGCCAGACGCCGTTACCCGTCGCGTCGGCGAAAAAGTTCATCAACGCGTTTGCCAGAGGCGCCCCCACCAGCGCGCCGCCGCCAAAGCCCATTATCGCCATGCCGGCGGCCATTCCGCGCTTATCGGGGAACCAGCGCAGCAGGGTCGAGACCGGTGAAATATAGCCCAGCCCAAGGCCGACGCCGCCAATAACCCCGGCCCCCAGCCACAATAGCCAGAGCTGATGAAAATAGATGGCGACGCTTGAGAGCAGCAGCCCGCCGCACCAGCATAGCGTTGCGATGAAGCTCACCAGCCGCGGCCCGACCTTTTCCAGCCAGCTTCCCCACAGCGCCGCGGAGCAGCCGAGAAAGACAAAAAACAGCGTATAGGTCCAGCCCAGCAGCGAGATTTTCCAGTCGCATTCGCGGGTAAAAAGCTGCTGCCAGAAGGACATCGTGACCGGGCACTGCAGCGACCCGCTGCCGCCCACCAGCTGCGACATCGGCAGCCAGAAAACGGAAAAACCGTAGGCCATCCCGATACAGAGATGCACCGCCAGCGCGGCCGGCGGCACCAGCCAGCGGTTAAATCCCGGTCGGGCGATAATGCGCGGTTTTGAAAAATAAGCGTGTCGCGAGGGTACGGATGAGGGAGCGATATTGTCATTGGTTTGCGCCATGTTCCTGTCCTTATCATGTTTGCTACCTGCCGCCGCGGCGGCCGAAGAGAACATCACAAGGCAAGAACGGTGCCATTCATCCCGTTAAGACTATGAAATGGCGACTGAAGCGAGCAAGCACGACGGCGGATCGCTTTGAACATCGCGCTCAAAAAACGTACAAATCCAAATTCAGCAAATAGCGGCAACGCGGCAGGTGCCCGGTAGCGATTTTGATAACCGGACTCTCAGAGTGATACGCGGGGCGCTTTCGGCCCCTCCGGCCGGCGCTTTTACAGCCCCACCAGCTCATATTTTTTAATCTTACGATACAGGGTGGCAATACCAATACCGAGCTCATCTGCCGCCTGCTTTTTATTGCTGTGGCGGGTTAACGCCTCGCGGATCATCTGCCTTTCCATCTCCTCCAGCGCCGTGACGCTCTCCTCTTCTCCCGGCACGCTCACCGGGAGGGCTGCGCCGGGCTCACGCTCGGCAAGCCTGGCGCCGCTGATAATATTGGGCGGCAGCAGCGAGGCGTCGATAACCTCGCCCGAAGGCACCACGTTGACCAGATACTCCATCAGGTTGCTCAGCTCGCGAATATTTCCCGGCCAGCGGTAGCCCTTCAGCATGGCAACGACCTCCGGGGCCACGCCGGGGTAGACCAGCTCAAGGCGCCGGGTATGCAGCTGCAGAAAGTAGTGGATCAGCAGCTCGATATCCTCCTGACGTTCCCGCAGCGGCGGCAGCATCAGAGGAATCACGTTGAGGCGATAGTAGAGATCTTCGCGGAATTTACCGGCCACGATAAACTGCTCAAGATTTTGGTTAGTCGCCGAAATAATGCGGATATCGACGGGCACCGGATGGCTGGCGCCGACGGGCTGGATTTCGCGCGATTCAATCGCCCGCAGCAGCTTAGCCTGCAGCGTCAGGGGCATATCGCCAATCTCGTCGAGAAACAGGGTACCGTGGTTTGCCGCCTGGATAAGCCCGGTCTTGCCGTTCGCCGAGGCGCCGGTAAACGCGCCCTTGACGTAGCCAAAGAGCTCGCTTTCCAGCAGCTGGTCAGGGATGGCGGCGCAGTTAATGGCGATAAAAGGTTTGGCCTGACGATCGCTGAGCTTATGTATCGCTCTGGCAACCACCTCCTTCCCGGTGCCGCTTTCGCCGGCAATCATGACGCTTGAGGGGCTGGGGGCGATGCGGCTAATCAGCTTTTTCAGCTGCCGCATCGGCCGACACTCTCCCACCATCTGCTCAATCTGCGGCTCCTCCACCGAGGCGCTTAAATTCGAAGAGGAGTGCGATTGATGGAAGGCCATTAAAAAAAGCCACTGGTCCTGAACCGCGTGCAGCTGGCCAATAATCATTTCGGTCTTGTTATCAAATGAGATCACGTGCTGCATATGACCGCGCGTGAAATTATGCTCAAAGGTCAGCGGCCTGAAATTAATGAGCTGACCGATCATATTCCCCTGGTTCGCCCCGAGAATCTTTAACGCCGTGTGATTGGCAAATTTGACCTTCTGATCGTGACCGACAACCAGAACCCCCTGGTCCATATTTTCAATCATCGTTAAAAACATTTTCTGGATATTATCGCTGCCGCCCTGGTCCTCCAGCAGTCGCGAAACAAATATCGATGAAACGTGGCGGACATAATCGGAAAACTCGCGCAGGTTGTCATTAATACGCTCCTGCTGCTCGCAGGTTAATGCCACCAGGCTAATGACCCCTATGCACTGCTCCTGATAAATAACCGGGGTCCCCAGAAAAGCTTTCTCTTTACAGCTATCTTTACTGGTACATCCTTTACACAGGGGATCGAAGCGGGAATGGGTTACCACCTTCTCTTTCTTTGTTTCAATAATGTAGCGCAAAAGTCGCGAATCTGTATTTAATTTGCGTCCCAGTGATTTAGCATAAACGCCGGTCCCGGCAACCCGGCACAGCGTGTTATCAACAATTTCAACTTCGAGCTGAAGCACGCTGGATAGCATCCTCGCAAAGCGCTGGATGGTTGGCTGAATCTGCATCAAAACGGAAAATGTGTTAGAGGGCATCATAATAGACCTTTTATATCACTAACCAACTGAGATATCTGGGATATGTGATTGTTCTTATTCTTCGGCCATGATACTAACTCAGCCGCCAACAATATTTGACAGAGGCAGGTTTCTTTTTCACTCCTTGACGAAAATATGTAAGAAGTATCACATTTCCATATCAATATGAGAATTGACGCGGCGTATTTATCACTTTGGTGGCTTTTTACGCCGCCGCCAGGGGTATATCTCTTAGGGGACTTAACCTGCTTTCGCCCGCATCCGAATAAGACCGTGAAGTTATTATTACCCCTGACCACCTGAAGCTATATTTCGTGACAACCCTCGCATAATTATCGCCACTTCCCCCAGTTACGCCTGAGGCTGAATGAACTGGCATGCTTATTGTTAGGAGAAATATAGCGCTGGCAGTCGCTATTGCGTCACCACCCTTTTCCGACCGCACAGCAATCATTAAGCCGTCACTCACCCCAGGATTTAAAAAATGAAAACTGTTAACGACCTGATTAAGGATATCAACAAGCTAGATTCGCATCTTCATCAGAAGGACTTCCTGCTGACGTGGGAGCACTCCCCGGATGAGCTAAAACAGGTGCTGGACGTTGCGGCGGCATTAAAAACCCTGCGCGCGGAAAATATTGCCACCAACGTATTTAACAGCGGTCTGGGCATTTCGGTTTTTCGTGACAACTCAACCCGCACGCGCTTTTCCTACGCCTCGGCGCTGAACCTGCTCGGCCTTGCGCAGCAGGACCTGGACGAGGGTAAATCGCAGATTGCCCACGGCGAAACCGTGCGTGAAACCGCCAACATGATCGCCTTCTGCGCTGACGCTATCGGCATCCGCGACGACATGTACCTTGGCGCCGGCAACGCCTATATGCGCGAGGTGGGCGAAGCGCTCGACGACGGCTATCGTCAGGGCGTGCTGCCCCAGCGCCCGGCGCTTATCAACCTGCAGTGCGATATCGATCACCCAACCCAGGCCATGGCCGACCTCGCCTGGCTGCGGGAGCATTTCGGCTCGCTAGAGGAACTTAAAGGCAAAAAAGTCGCCATGACCTGGGCCTACTCTCCGAGCTACGGTAAACCGCTCTCGGTCCCGCAGGGCATCATCGGCCTGATGACCCGCTTCGGTATGGATGTCACCCTCGCCCACCCGGAAGGCTACGATCTGATCCCCGACGTTATCGAAGTGGCCAAAAACAACGCCGAGGCCTCCGGCGGCAGCTTCCGCCAGGTCACCAGCATGGAAGAGGCCTTCAAGGATGCCGACATCGTCTACCCGAAATCCTGGGCGCCCTACAAGGTCATGGAAAAGCGCACCGAACTGCTGCGCGCCGAGGATCGCGACGGACTGAAGGCTCTGGAAGCCGCCTGCCTGGCGCAGAACGCGAATCATAAAGACTGGCACTGCACCGAAGAGATGATGGCGCAGACGAACGGCGGCGACGCGCTCTATATGCACTGTCTCCCCGCCGATATCACCGGCGTCTCCTGCGCCGAGGGCGAAGTCAGCGAAGCGGTCTTCGAAAAATACCGCATCGCCACCTATAAAGAAGCGAGCTGGAAGCCGTACATCATCGCCTCGATGATCCTCTGCCGTAAATATGCCAAACCCGGCCTGCTGCTGGAGCAGCTGCTGGACGAAGCGCAAAAACGAGTCAAATAACCCCTCAGGCCGGCCGCTGGCCGGCTCTCTCCCTCACGTCATGAAGGATAAGGAAAGAGTATGTCTGCTTTCTCATTGAAAATGGATATTGCCGATAATCGGTTTTTTAACGCCACGGGCTCGCCGCTTTTTTCCCGCCAGCAGGCGCAGCAGGCGCGCCGCTTCCATCAAAAAATCGCCGGCTATAAGCCCACGCCGCTGTACGCCCTCAACGACCTTGCCGACCTCTTTGGCCTCGGCCGGATTCTGGTTAAGGACGAATCGCAGCGCTTCGGCCTGAACGCCTTCAAGATGCTCGGCGGCGCCTGGGCCATTGCGCAGCTGCTGTGCGAAAAATATCGCCTGGATATCAACGAGTTTTCCTTCGACACGTTCAGACCCGACATGACGGAGAAAATGACCTTCGCGACGACCACCGACGGCAACCACGGCCGCGGCGTGGCGTGGGCCGCGCAGCAGCTGGGGCAGAATGCGGTGATCTATATGCCAAAAGGATCGGCCCAGGAGCGCGTCGACGCCATCCGGCGGCTCGGCGCCGAATGCATCGTCACCGAAATGAACTACGACGATACCGTGCGCTTCACCCTGCAAACGGCGCAGCAAAACGGCTGGGAGGTGGTGCAGGATACCGCCTGGGAAGGATATACCCGCATCCCGACCTGGATTATGCAGGGCTACGCCACCCTCGCCGACGAAGCGGTCGAGCAGATCGCGTCCATGGGCATTGCCCGCCCCACTCACGTGTTCCTGCAGGCCGGCGTCGGCGCCATGGCGGGAGGCGTGCTGGGCTACCTCGTGGACGCCTATGGCGCCAACAATTTGCATTCGGTGATTATCGAACCCGAGCTGGCCGACTGCATCTACCGCTCCGGCGTTAAGGGCCAAATCGTCAACGTCGGCGGCGAAATGGCCACCATCATGGCCGGCCTCGCCTGCGGTGAGCCCAACCCGCTGGGCTGGGAAATTCTGCGCAACTGCGCAACCCAGTTTATCTCCTGTCAGGACGCCATCGCCGCCCTCGGGATGCGCGTGCTGGGTAACCCTACCGGCGGCGATCCGCGGGTGATTTCCGGCGAGTCCGGCGCCGTCGGGCTCGGGGTGCTGGCCGCCGTACATTTTCATCCCCAGCGCGAAGCGCTGATGCACAAGCTCGGGCTGGACAGCGACTCCATCGTGCTGGTCATCAGCACCGAAGGTGACACCGACGTGAAGCACTACCGGGAAGTGGTCTGGGAAGGCAAACACCCGGCAGCACGATAGGCCTCAGCATACTTTTCAACTCATCCCGCGCGGCGGGAAAATCAGAACCGGAGAACCAAGCCATGGCTAAGCATATTCCATTCAAACTGATCCTCGAAAAAGCCAACCATTACCAGCAGGATATGACGCGTTTTTTACGCGATATGGTGGCCATACCCAGCGAAAGCTGCGACGAAAAGCGCGTCGTCCAGCGAATAAAAGAAGAGATGGAGAAGGTCGGTTTCGACAAAGTTGAAATCGATCCGATGGGCAACATCCTCGGCTATATCGGCCACGGCCCGCGCCTGGTGGCAATGGACGCGCATATCGACACCGTGGGCATCGGCAATATCAAAAACTGGAATTTCGATCCCTATGAAGGCATGGAGACCGACGAGCTGATCGGCGGACGCGGCACCTCGGATCAGGAAGGCGGCATGGCCTCGATGGTGTATGCGGGAAAAATCATTAAGGACCTGGGCCTCGAGGATGACTATACCCTGCTGGTGACCGGCACCGTTCAGGAAGAGGACTGCGACGGCCTCTGCTGGCAGTACATCATCGAGCAGTCCGGCATTCGTCCCGAGTTCGTGGTCAGCACCGAGCCCACCGACTGCCAGATATACCGCGGCCAGCGCGGACGCATGGAGATCCGCGTCGACGTCCAGGGGGTCAGCTGCCACGGCTCGGCGCCGGAGCGCGGCGATAACGCGATTTTCAAAATGGGGCCGATTCTTAACGAACTGCAGGAGCTCTCCCAACGCCTGGGCAATGACGACTTCCTCGGCAAAGGCACCCTGACCGTTTCGGAAATCTTCTTTACCTCACCAAGCCGCTGCGCGGTTGCCGACAGCTGCGCCGTTTCCATCGACCGCCGCCTGACCTGGGGAGAGACCTGGGAAGGCGCGCTGGACGAAATCCGCGCCCTGCCGGCGGTACAAAAAACGGGGGCGCTGGTATCAATGTACAACTACGACCGCCCTTCCTGGACCGGCCTGGTCTACCCCACCGAGTGCTACTTCCCAACCTGGAAAGTGGAGGAGAACCACTTTACCGTCCAGGCGCTCAGCAACGCCTATGAGGGCCTGTTTGGCAAAGCGCCGGTGGTCGATAAGTGGACGTTCTCGACCAACGGCGTGTCGATCATGGGCCGCCACGGGATCCCGGTCATTGGCTTTGGCCCCGGCAAAGAGCCGGAAGCCCACGCCCCGAATGAAAAAACCTGGAAATCGCATCTCGTGACCTGTGCCGCAATGTATGCCGCCATCCCGCTGAGCTGGCTGGCAACAGAATAGTGATTATCCGCAATACCTCCCGCCGCCAGCGACGGGAGTCTGGAGCTTTTTATGCGCGTACTGATTAAAAATGGCACCGTCGTCAACGCTGACGGCCAGGCAAAACAGGACCTGCTGATTGAAAACGGCTTAATCAGTCAGCTGGCGGCAGACATCACCGTGGAGCAGCCCTGCGAAATAATTGACGCCGAGGGATGCTACGTAATGCCTGGGGGCGTGGACGTCCACACGCATTTTAATATTGATACCGGACTCGCCCGCAGCTGCGATGATTTTTTCACCGGCACCCGCGCCGCCGCCTGCGGGGGCACAACGACCATTATCGATCATATGGGCTTCGGGCCAGCCGGCTGCCGGCTGCGCCACCAGCTTGAGGCCTACCACGGCTACGCCGCCTACAAAGCAACCATCGACTACGGCTTTCACGGCGTGATCCAGCATATCAACCACGCCATTCTTGATGAGATCCCGCTGATGGTTGAGGCGGGGATCAGCAGCTTTAAGCTCTATCTCACCTACCAGTACAAGCTTAACGATGACGAGGTTCTTCAGGCGCTAAAGCATCTGCATCACGCCGGAGCGCTCACCACCGTCCACCCGGAAAACGATGCCGTGATTGCGCAAAAGCGCGCCGAATTTCTCGCCGCCGGCAAAACCGCGCCGCGCTATCACGCCCTGAGCCGTCCGCCGGAGTGCGAGGCCGAAGCCATCGCCAGGATGATCAACCTGGCCCAGCTTGCCGGCAACGCCCCGCTGTATATCGTGCACCTCTCTAACGGGCTGGGGCTCGATTATCTGCGCCTTGCCCAGGCGCGCCGGCAGCCGGTTTGGGTTGAAACCTGCCCGCAGTATCTGCTGCTCGACGAGCGCTGCTACGAGCGCGACGACGCGCTGCAGTTTCTGCTCAGCCCGCCGCTGCGCAACGCCCGCCACAACGACGCGCTGTGGTGCGGCATCGCCGATGGCGCCATCGACGTGGTGGCAACCGACCACTGCGCCTTCTCCATGGCCCAGCGACAGCAGCTATCCGGCGGCGACTTTAGCCGCTGCCCCAACGGCCTGCCCGGAGTTGAGAACCGCCTGCTGCTGCTGTTTTCGCACGGCGTGATGAGCGGCAGGATCTCGCCGGAGCGCTTCGTATCGCTCGTCAGCGCCACTCCGGCCAGGCTGTTTGGCCTCTGGCCGCGAAAAGGCGTGCTGGCGCCCGGCGCGGATGCCGATGTGGTCATTATCGACCCGCGACGAACCACCACCATCCGCCACGAGCAGCTCCACGACAACGCCGACTACTCGCCGTGGGAGGGATTTATTTGCCAGGGCGCCATCCGCCAGACGCTGTCTCATGGCCGGGTGATATTCAGCCACGGCACCTTTACCGGCAGCGCCGGGCAAGGCCGATTTATACGCCGTAACCCTTTTTCAGCCGCGCCGGATTTCGCGCGCGACGCACGCTTTTAAAGAGAGGAATTGATGAGTAAGAAAATTGTTCTCGCCCTCGGCGGCAACGCCTTAGGGGACGATCTTGCCGGACAGATGCAGGCGGTGACGCAAACCGCGCAGGCAATTGTTGACCTCATTGCCCAGGGGCATCAGGTCGTGGTGACCCATGGCAACGGCCCGCAGGTCGGGATGATCAATCTGGCCTTCGAAGCCGCCGCTAAAACCGAGGCCCATACCCCGATGCTGCCGATGTCGGTCTGCGTCGCCCTCAGCCAGGGATACATTGGCTACGATCTGCAAAATGCGCTGCGCGAGGCGCTGCTTGCCCGCGGAATGCAGGTTCCGGTCGCCACGGTGATCACCCAGGTGGAGGTTGACGCCGCCGATGAGGCCTTCCGCGATCCGAGTAAGCCCATCGGTTCATTCTTCAGCGCAGCGGAGGCCAAAGTCCTGACCCGCCAGGGCTACACGCTGAAAGAGGATGCCGGGCGCGGCTATCGGCGGGTGGTAGCCTCGCCGGAGCCCGTCGATATTATCGAAAAAGAGACGGTGAAGGCGCTGATGGATGCCGGACAGGTGGTGATTACCGTCGGCGGCGGCGGTATTCCGGTGGTCCGCGAGGGGAACCACCTGCGCGGGGTGAGCGCGGTCATCGATAAGGACCGGGCCAGCGCCAGGCTCGCCGCCACGATCGATGCCGATATGCTGATTATCCTTACCGCGGTGGAAAAAGTAGCCATCAACTTTGGCCAGGCCAATCAGCAGTGGCTGGACCGGCTCTCGCTGAGCGATACCGACCGCTTTATTGCCGAAGGCCATTTCGCCAAAGGCTCCATGCTGCCGAAAGTCGAGGCCGCCGCGGCCTTTGCCCGCTCCCGGCCGGGGCGCCGGGCCTTAATTACCATGCTGAGCAAGGCCCGGGAAGGGATAGAAGGCAAAACGGGAACCCTGATTGAAGGATAGCCCGCGGCCCCTCTCGGCTCTCGCGGGGGGGCACATCATGCGGTCTCCAGCGTTTTCTGTCCCTCACTATCCTGATATGCGGGCATCATCAGGCCGCCGGGAGCCTGGTTTTTGATCTGCAGGATCTCGGCCAGGACGCTGACCGCAATCTCGTGCGGCGTTTCGGCGCCAATGTTGTAGCCCACCGGCGCATGGAGACGCGCAATATGCTCTTCCGCCACCCCGCTTTCCCGCAGCTGGCGTAAAAATACCTGCACCTTGCGGCGGCTGGCCAGCAGCCCGAGCCAGGCCACCGGCCGGTCGATCAGCTTATCCAGCGCTTCCCGGTCTTTATTATTCGTGGCGATAAGGACAAAATCATCCGCACCCACCGCCAGCCGCTCAACGGCCGCGGCAAAGCTTTCGGCATGCACAAGCCGGGCGTTCGGCGGAAACAGCTGCGGATCGAGGCTGGCAGAATGGATATCGGTGACGACAATATCAAACCCAAGCAGCGCCGCGCCCTGCGCCACGGCGCGATTGACATGCCCGCCCCCGACCAGCACCAGCCGCGGCCGCTGGCAGTGGACGCTGATAAACACCGACATCGCCCCGCCGCAGTCGGAACCTACGGCATCCGTACCGCTGCGCGCCATCCGGCCGTGAAACATGCGCGAGGCCTTTTCAGCCATCGCCTCCAGCGCTTCATCGATGACCTTACGTTCGACCATCCCGCCGCCGATGGTGCCGATAATGGTTCCATCAGCGCGGATCAGCATCTGCGCTGAGTGTCTGGGCGTTGAGCCGCGGCTCTCGACAATCTGCGCCAGCGCAAACGGGCAGTTCTGTGCTTCAAGCCTTGCGGCTTCTGAGAAAATATTCATAACAACCTCAATGGCAATTCCGGTGGTCAGCCCGGGCGGGCCGGGTCCTGTACTCTGCACTGCGTCATCGGCGGGCTGGCCGCGTTTTCTCACTTTGAGACTGCTGATGTCCCCCCCCATCGGCGACATCCTGCCGGCGGGCCTGCGGCGGCGGACGGCGTTGACGGCAGCGGCCTAACGCCAGAGTGGAGTATGCAAGGTTCATGCTCAGCCGCGCCTTTTAGGCCAGATTCGTGAACCGGGTCGCGGAAGCGGGGTCAGACGGACGGCTTTATTTGCCGGCGGCGCGTCGTTATTCATTTGGCGGATTCATTTAGCGCAATAGTTTGCCCGTTTAATAATAAAGCCGCACAGCAAATATTATCATTGTGATAGCTCGTCGATAATTTTTAACGCTATTCTCCCCGCGCGTTATTGAGTGATTTTAATTCTCATTTAAACAGGTGCTCTCACGACAATAACGTCGTCAACTTTAGAGTTCCTTCACAAATTTATGCCTAATCCTGCCGCCGGTTAAATAACTGGTGCGAATGTTGCTGTTCCTTTCCCATCCGTCGGAATGAATACGCCGCCCGCTATTTTTCTACCGATCCGGCAGCCTTGAAAATAGCGTGCTCGTACCGGCAACGTTGATCGCATACATGAATCTAAGGAGAGGGTTATGGGTGATATTATGCGTCCCGTCCCGTTTGAGGAACTTTTGACGCGTATTTTCGATGAGTACCAGCATCACCGTTCAATATTCGGCATTCCGCAGCAGCAGTTTTATATCCCGGTAACGTCGAGGCGCCTGAGCGTATTTGGCGAGAGCTGCGCCACGCCCATCGGCCCCGCCGCCGGGCCGCACACCCAGCTGGCGCAAAATATCATCACCTCATGGCTTACCGGCGGAAGGTTTATTGAGCTGAAAACCGTGCAGATCCTCGACCGCCTTGAGCTGGAAAAGCCCTGCATTGACGCCGAAGATGAATGTTTTAACACCGAATGGTCCACCGAATTTACCCTGCTCAAATCCTGGGATGAATATCTGAAAGCCTGGTTTATCCTCCACCTGCTGGAGGAGATATTCCCCTTCACGCCGTCAAAATCCGGCAAGTCGTTTATTTTTAATATGAGCGTCGGCTATAACCTCGAGGGCATTAAGCAGCCGCCGATGCAGCAGTTTATCGACAATATGATGGATGCCGGATCTCATCCGAAATTCGCGCAGTATCGCAATACGCTTTATCGCTGGACGCATAGCGACCGCTTTGCGATCGGCAATCAGCTTGAGGACATTCGTCCGCAGCTGGCGACGCTGGCCCAGCGCATCCCGAGCCGGCTGGTGAGCGGCGTCACGCTCTCGACCATGCACGGCTGTCCGCCCGATGAAATCGAGGCCATCTGCCGCTATATGCTGGAAGAGAAAGGGCTGAATACCTTTGTGAAGCTCAACCCGACGCTGCTTGGCTACCCGCGCGTACGCGAAATCCTCGATACCTGCGGCTTTAGCTACATCGGCCTGAATGAAGAGTCCTTTGACCACGATCTGAAAATCGGCCAGGCGCTGGAGATGCTGCACCGCCTGATGGCGCTGGCGAAGGAGCGCAATCTGGGTTTCGGCGTCAAGCTGACCAACACCCTTGGGACGATCAATCGCAAAGGGGCGCTGCCCGGCGATGAGATGTATATGTCCGGCCGCGCGCTCTTCCCTCTCGCCATCAACGTAGCCGCCCTGCTGTCCCGCGAATTTGACGGCAGGCTGCCCATCTCCTACTCCGGCGGCGCCAGCCAGCTGACAATCCGCGAGATATTTGAAACCGGGATCCGCCCGATTACCATGGCCACCGACCTGCTAAAACCGGGCGGCTATCTGCGGCTAAGCGCCTGCATGCGCGAGCTGGAGCAGGCCAGCGGCTGGGATTTACAGCAGGTGGACGTCCCGCGCCTCAGCGCGCTGGCCGAAAAAGCCATCAGCATGGAGTACACCCAGAAACACTGGAAATCGCCGGACCGCATCGAGGTCCCAGAGCCGCTGCCGCCCACCGACTGCTACGTCGCGCCCTGCGTGAGCGCCTGCGCGATTAAGCAGGATATCCCGGAGTATATTCGCCTGATGGGCGAGCAGCGCTATGCCGACGCGCTGGAGCTTATCTATCAGCGTAACGCCCTGCCGGCGATTACCGGCCATATTTGCGATCATCAGTGCCAGAGCAACTGCACCCGCCTCGACTACGACAGTTCGCTCAATATCCGCGAGCTGAAGAAAATCGCGCTCGAGAAAGGCTGGGAAGAGTATCGGCGGCGCTGGCACCGGCCGGCCGGCTCCGGCTCGTTGAACCCGGTGGCGGTGATCGGCGCGGGCCCCGCAGGGCTTGCCGCCGGCTACTTTCTTGCCCGGGCAGGGTACCCGGTAACCCTGTTTGAACGAGAAGCCAACGCCGGGGGCGTGGTGCGCAACATCATTCCGCGCTTCCGTATTCCCGGGGAGCTGATTCAGCACGATATCGATTTTGTGGTCAACCACGGGGTGAACATCGTCTACGGCTGCGATCCGCAGCTGACGGTGGAGAAGCTTCGCGGCGAAGGCTATCGCTACGTGCTGGTCGGCACCGGTACCGACAAAAACAGCGGCGTCAGCCTCGGCGGCGACAACCGCAACGTGCGAAAATCGCTGCAGTTTTTACGCGAATACAATCGCGGAGAGACGCTGAGCCTGGGGAAACAGGTGGTGGTCATCGGGGCGGGCAATACCGCCATGGACTGCGCCCGCGCCGCGCTGCGGGTACCCGGCGTGGAGAAAGCAACCATCGTCTACCGCCGCTCTCTGCAGGAGATGCCGGCATGGCGCGAAGAGTATGAAGAGGCGCAGCGCGACGGCGTCGCGTTCGAGTTTCTCAGTAATCCTGAACAATTCTACGCCGACGGGACGCTCACCGTCCGGGTGATGGCGCTCGGCGACGCCGATGAGAAAGGCCGCCGTCGCCCGCTGGCTACCGGCCAAACCCGCACCCTACTGGCGGATACGGTCATTACCGCCATCGGCGAACAGCAGGACGTTGCGGCGCTGGCGGCGATGGGCATTCCGCTGGACGACAGCGGCTGGCCGGCGGCGAATCCTACGGGCGAAACCGCGCTGCCGGGGGTATTTCTTATCGGCGACGTTCAGCGCGGCCCGTCGTCCATCGTCTCGGCGATCGGCAACGCCCGCCGGGCAGCGGATGCGATTCTGGCGCGAGAGAATATTGCCAACCACCATCAGCATAAGCGGTGGAACAACGTCGATCCGGCGGATATTTACCAGCGCAAAGGGACTATCGCCATCGCTGAGGTGGCAAGGGATCGCCGGGAGGCGTTCGTAGCTCAGGAGGCGGAGCGCTGCCTGGAGTGCAACTACGTGTGCAGCAAATGCGTGGACGTATGCCCAAACCGCGCCAACGTCTCAATCGCCGTGCCGGGATTCCAGAACCGCTACCAGACGCTGCACCTCGACGCCTACTGCAACGAATGCGGCAACTGCGCGCAGTTCTGCCCGTGGCAGGGCAAGCCCTACAAAGACAAAATTACCGTCTTTAGCCTGGCGCAGGATTTCGCCAACAGCAGCAACCCCGGCTTCTTCGTCGAGGACGACAGCGTTCACGTCCGGCAAAACGAGCACACCTGGCTGCTAAAAATCGACGATAGCGGCCATATCGCTGACGTTCCCCCTGCCGTTACCGATCTTTGCCGCATCATTAGCCACGTTCATCTTAACCACCGCTACCTGCTGGGAGGCGTCGAAGTATGAGTATCTTAATTCTGAAGAATGCCACCGCCGCGCAGCTCTATCCGGCGAAGGTCATGGAAGGTATCGATATCGCGATTGAAAACGACGAAATTCTCGATATTGCTCCGGGGCTCGCTCAGCGCTATCCCCAGGCCAGGGTCAAAGAGATGCACGGCCGGCTGGTGATGCCGGGGATGGTCTGCGCGCATAACCACTTCTATTCCGGCCTGTCGCGCGGGATCCAGGCCACTATCCCCTCCAGCCCCGATTTTATCTCGACGCTGAAAAATCTGTGGTGGCGCCTCGACCGCGCGCTGGACGAGGAGTCGCTCTACTACAGCGGGCTGATTTGCGCCATGGAAGCCGTGCGCAGCGGCTGCACCGCGGTGATTGACCACCACGCCTCTCCCGGCTATATCGCCGGGTCGCTCAGCCAGCTGCGCAGCGCCTTTATGCGGGTCGGCCTGCGGGGAATGACCTGCTTTGAGACCACCGATCGCAACGGCGGGCTTAAGGAGCTCCGGGCCTGCGTCGAGGAGAATATTCGCTTTGCCCGCGAAGTCGACAGCGCCCGGGAGATGGGCCGCGAACCCTACCTGGTTGAGGCGCACATCGGCGCCCATGCCCCCTTTACCCTACCGGACGAAGGGCTGGCGATGCTCGGCGAGGCGCTGCAGGCCACCGGCCGCGGTCTGCATATCCATGCGGCGGAGGATCGTTACGACGTTAGCCATAGCCATCATCGCTACGGTAAAGACCTGCTGGTCAGGCTGGCGGAGTTTAACCTGATTGACCGCAGGACGCTGGTTGCCCACGGCCTGTACCTCTCCGATGAAGATATTGAGATCCTCAATTCTCAGGATGGGTTCCTGGTGCATAACGCGCGCTCCAATATGAACAACCACGTTGGCTATAACCAGCGGCTGGTGGACTTCCGCAACCTGGCGCTGGGCACCGACGGCCTGGGCTCTGATATGTTTGAAGAGCTGAAGTTTGCCTTCTTTAAGCACCGCGACGCCGGCGGGCCGCTGTGGCCGGACGGCTTTGCCCGCGCCTTAAGCAACGGCAACGAGCTGCTCGCCCGCAGCTTTAACGCCCGCTTTGGCCGCCTCGAGGCGGGATACAAAGCCGACCTGACGATTTGCGACTATCCGTCGCCCACGCCGCTTATCGCCGAGAATATCGCCGGGCATATCGCCTTTGGCCTCGGCAGCAGCCACGTGCATAGCGTGATGGTCAACGGCGTGATGATTTACGAGAACCGGCGGTTTAGCTTCGATCACCAGCCGCTCTTTGCCGAGGCTCAGAAAGCGGCGATGAAGATGTGGGCGCGGATGGACGCGCTGCCTTAGGGCGGCGCCAGAGCGGGTAGTCCACCAGGCCTCAAGCCGGTCAGCAGCATCGCTGACCGGCTTTTTTACCCCCTGACTCAACCACAATGATGAACGTCCAGGTGGCGAAAAGGCGTGCAGCGGGGCCCCGGCTCCCCGCTGAAATCGGCGAACCGAAGGCCGAAAGACAAGGGCTGGCCGCCAGGGATGGCGGCAAGAGGCGAATCGAGACAGGAGCGAGCCCCGGAACGGGCGAGCAGGTCGAGTTGAGCCGACCGCAGGCTGCAGGCCGGGAGGTGAGCGCAGTGCGCAGCACCGATTTCCGTGCGGGACCGCGGGGATTGTTAAGGGGAAGACGGTTATCTTCCCCTTAACCCGGTCACCTGGCGCCGGGGCCGCATGTTCTGCCAGGCGTCCGGTGAACGGAACACCTCCCCGCTGGCCCGCATGAAAGCTGCTTCTCACCCGCCGGGCGGTCGGGGAACGCTCCGCAGAGATCTATATCCCCGGCGCGCTGGCGGCGGTCTCCTGGCGCCGTTTGAGCAGCGCCGCCAGCCGCTCGCCGGTCATCACGCTCAGCGCCGCGGTCGGGCAAACCGCCACGCAGGCAGGACCGCCCTCGCGGTTCGCGCACAGATCGCATTTGATAATCAGCGGCGGATGCGCGGCGACGATCTCCACGGTGATGGCCCCAAAGGGGCAGACCACCGCGCAGCTCTGGCAGCCGATGCAGCGCGACGCATCCGCCTCAACCCGATCCTCTCCCATGCTCAGCGCCGCCACCGGGCAGGCCGCCACGCAGGGGGCATTCTCGCACTGATGGCACACTACCGGTACGCTAAGGCTATCGAGACGCTGGACCTTCAGACGCGGCTGAAACATGGCCGCGGATGTGGAATGCTCCAGCGCGCAGGCGACCTCGCAGGTCCGACAGCCGATGCAGGCCTCCGCGCTGGCGATAATAAAACGGGTCATAGGCTCTCCTTTCGCTTAAACAGGCCAAGCATCTCTTCCGCCGCCCGTCGCCCGGCGGCCATTGCGGTCACCACCAGATCGGCACCGTGTACCGCGTCGCCGCCGGCAAAAACTTTATCATTGCGGGTCTGCGTGCTGGCCCGGCCCTCGCCGCCCGTGCAGATTTGCCCCCAGCGGTCGAGGTCGATCCCGTGACCGCGCAGCCAGGGCATATCGTGCGCCTGGAAGCCAAACGCCATCACCAGCACGTCGGCCGCCAGCTCAAACTCGGAACCGGCCACCGGGCGCGGGCGACGTCGCCCGTCAGGCCCCGCCTCGCCCATTTCGGTACGGATCATGCTCACCGCGCGCACCGCCCCTTTACGGGTGCGGAGGATCCGCTGCGGCTGGACGTTAAACTGAAACGCCACGCCCTCTTCCCTGGCGTTGACCACCTCTTTTTTCGAACCCGGCATGCTCGGCTCATCCCGGCGATAGGCGCAGGTCACGCTCGCCGCGCCGCGTCGAACGGCGGTGCGCAGACAGTCCATCGCCGTATCGCCGCCGCCGAGCACCACAACGTGCTTACCCTCGATATCGGTGAGCGGATACTCCCCGGACGCCTCGAGTCCCATGACTTCGCGGGTGCTGGCAATCAAAAACGGCAGCGCCTGAATCACTCCCGGGGCATCTTCCCCCTCCAGGCCGGCGGCCATCAGGCCGTAGGTGCCGACGCCGAGGAACAGCGCATCGTAGTCGGCCAGCAGATCGGCGAACGCCACGTCGCGCCCCACCTCGTGGTTAAGATGGAACTGAATGCCCATGGCGCTGAAAATCTCTCTTCTCACCGCCAGCACGCTCTTATCCAGCTTAAACGGTGGAATACCGAAGGTCAGCAGGCCGCCGATTTCCGGATGCCTGTCGAAAACGTCGACCTGCACCCCCGCGCGCGCCAGGATATCGGCGCAGCCCAGGCCCGCCGGCCCGGCGCCAATCACCGCCACCCGCTCCTCACGAGGGCTGACGTCCCCTGCCTGCGGCCGCCAGCCCATCGCCAGCGCGCTATCGGTAATATAGCGCTCGAGATTGCCGATGGTTACCGCCCCGCCCTGCGCCTTCATGGTACAGGCCCCTTCACACAGTCGGTCCTGCGGGCAGACCCGGCCGCAGATTTCCGGCAATGAGCTGCTTTGATGGCACAGCTCCGCGGCCTCGATAATCTTTCCTTCATTCACCAGGCGAATAAAATCCGGGATGGCGTTATGCAGCGGACAGGTCCAGTTACACCACGCTTTCTGCGCGCAGTAGAGGCAGCGATCGCTCTCATATTCCGCCGCACCGGCGCCGAGTGGGTGATAGATCTCCGCGAAATGCGCCTTGCGCTCCTCGGCGGCGATCTTTTGCCCCCCCACGCGCGGCGGCTTACGCAAGAAGGCCGAACGCCGGTCGTCGCCCCGCATCCGCACCGGCTGACCCTGGGCGGCACGGGCCTGCCTTTCACGACGCAGCTGGTTTAGCCCGGATTCATCCATCAGCCGCAGCGCCTCGGTGGGGCAGCTGCTGACGCAGGCCTGCAGGCCCGACGGATGCTGGTGACAAAGATCGCATTTCTGCGCCAGCTGCGGCGCATCCTCGCCGGCGGCCACCATCTCGATCGCGCCAAAGGGACAGGCAACGGCGCAGTTTTTACAGCCGATACACGCCGCCGGCTTAAGCTGGATGCTGTCGTTGGCGAAACAGAGCGCCCGGGTCGGGCAGGAGGCAACGCAGGGCGCATCGTTGCAGTGACGGCAGGTGGTCACTCGGCTGACGCCGCGGTGAGAAACCAGGTGGATACGCGGAAGAAAATCATGCCGCCGCTGCGGCCAGCAGTCCTCGCTGTGGGCGACAGCGCAGGCCACTTCGCAGGCGTGGCAGCCGATGCAGCTCGCAGCGTCGGCAACAATAAATCGGTTCATTGGCTTCCCTTGTTATTATTCCGAAATTGACAAGGGGTCGCGATGCAATAATCAGGCGATTTTTACATTCTCAATCGTGGCGAGCTTATTTTTGCGAGCAGCCTCAAAAAAATATCGCCTTCATCCGGCATAAATATCAGGGAGGCGCGCCTCAGAATCATATTGTGAGTCAGAATGATTATATCCCTCTCATTATGAGACGCTATTTTCTCCACGGCGTTTTTTCTCCCGCCGCTCGCCGCCGTTACCGCCTCTTTCTGTGATAGTCGACTCATTTCAACATTATTTTTCCGGCAGGAATTAAAACTGGCACTGCCTAAGCATAGGTAATAGCGAGCTTTGCACTCTCTCTATTCACCCCCCTTCCCGGTTGGCTCCTGAGCCCGCCGTTGGATATTAAGGAGAAATACATTATGAGCGCCATTGATTCTCAACCACCATCGGTCACTGGTAGCCCCCACACAATTGATGAGGTGGATCGCGTCTTATCCCCGGGGAAGCTGGTCGTTCTTGGTTTGCAACACGTTCTGGTTATGTATGCCGGCGCCGTCGCCGTCCCTTTAATGATTGGAGACCGGCTGGGGCTAAGCAAAGAAACGGTCGCGCTGCTGATCAGCTCCGATCTGTTTTGCTGCGGCGTCGTTACCCTGCTGCAGTGTATCGGCGTCGGGCGTTTTATGGGCATTCGCCTGCCGGTTATTATGTCGGTGACCTTCGCCGCCGTGACGCCGATGCTGGCCATCGGCATGAATCCCGATATCGGACTGATGGGTATTTTCGGCGCGACGATTGCGGCCGGAATAATAACCACCCTGCTGGCGCCGCTGATCGGCCGATTGATGCCGCTTTTTCCCCCGCTGGTCACCGGCGTCGTCATCACGTCCATCGGCCTGAGCATTATGCAGGTGGGGATCGACTGGGCGGCCGGAGGGAAAGGTAATCCGGAATACGGCAGCCCCATCTATCTGGGCATTTCGTTTGCCGTACTGCTGTTTATTCTGCTGGTCACCCGCTTTGCCAAAGGCTTTATGTCTAACGTCGCCGTACTGTTAGGCATCGTTTTCGGCTTCGGCCTGTCGATGATGATGAACGAGGTTAACCTCAACGGCCTGCATGACGCCCACTGGTTCGCCGTGGTCACTCCGCTGGCCTTAGGTGCGCCCGTCTTCGATCCGATATCAATCATCACGATGACCGCCGTCATGATCATCGTTTTCATTGAATCAATGGGGATGTTTCTGGCGCTTGGCGAAATTGTCGGCCGCAAGCTGACGCCGCAGGATATCATTCGCGGCCTGCGCGTTGACGGCATCGGTACCCTGTTTGGCGGGCTGTTTAATAGCTTTCCGCACACCTCCTTCTCGCAGAACGTGGGCCTGGTCAGCGTCACCGGCGTCCATAGCCGCTGGGTCTGCGTCGCATCTGGCGCCATTCTGATTATCTTTGGCATGGTGCCCAAGATGGCGGTGCTGGTGGCCTCTATCCCGCAGTTCGTGCTGGGCGGTGCGGGGCTGGTCATGTTCGGCATGGTGCTGGCAACAGGGATACGCATTCTCGCGCGCATCAACTACTCCACCAATCGCTACAACCTCTATATCGTCGCCATCAGCCTTGGCGTCGGCCTGACGCCAACGCTGTCGACGCAGTTTTTCTCTAAATTCCCCGAGGTACTGCAGCCGCTGCTGCACAGCGGGATCATGCTGGCTACGTTTAGCGCCGTCACCCTGAACCTGTTTTTCAACGGCTACAACAAGCACACCGGGCTGGTGCCGGAAGCCCAGGGGACGCATCGCGCGCCGCGCACGGTGCGCATGTGGTTATTAATGCGCAAGGTTAAAAAGCAGCAGCATGAGGAGTAGCGCTGAACGGTGCGGTATCGGGGTGGCCCGCTGCCGCGTTTCATTTTGCAAATAAGCACAACAGCTTCCGGAGAAAGCACCATGCTACTTCGCCTGACCCTCGCCGCAACCCTGCTGCTGATGTTGAGCTTTCCGGCTGTACGAGCGGCTGTCGATCTCGCTATCAGCAGCCGGTTTGGTTTTTTTTTGCTTTTTTAATCGCGACCTCGCTGCCGCATGATTGAAAGGAGTCCCGTCACAATGAAAATGGTAACAACCGTGTGCCCCTACTGCGCGGCCGGCTGTAAGATAAGGCTGGTGACCGAAGAGGGGCAGATTATCCGCGCCGAGCCGGCGATGGGCAAAAATAACCGGGGAACCCTGTGTCTGAAGGGCTACTACGGCTGGGACTTTATTAACGATACCCAGATCCTCACCCCGCGCCTGAAAACCCCGATGATCCGCCGCCAGCGCGGCGGCAGGCTGGAGTCCGTCTCCTGGGACGAGGCCCTCGACTACGTTGCCACCCGCCTCAGCGCGATTAAAGAGAAGTACGGCCCGGATGCCATCCAGACCACCGGCTCCTCCCGCGGCACCGGGAATGAAACCAACTATGTGATGCAAAAATTCGCGCGCGCCGTTATTGGCACCAATAACGTCGACTGCTGCGCTCGCGTCTGACACGGCCCATCGGTTGCAGGTCTGCACCAGTCGGTCGGTAACGGCGCTATGAGCAATGCCATCACCGAGATCGATAATACCGATCTCGTGTTTATCTTCGGCTATAACCCGGCCGATTCGCATCCTATCGTGGCGAATCACGTGATTAACGCCAAACGCAACGGGGCGAAGATTATCGTCTGCGATCCGCGCAAAATTGAAACCGCGCGCATTGCCGATATGCATATTGCCTTGAAAAACGGCTCCAACATCGCGCTGCTCAACGCCATTGGCCACGTCATTATTGAAGAGGATCTCTACGATAAATCCTTCGTCGCCAGCCGCTCGGAAGGCTTCGGGGAGTATCGCAAAATCGCTGAAGGCTATACGCCGGAGTCGGTGGAAGAGATAACCGGCGTCAGCGCTCAGGAGATCCGCGCCTGCGCCCGGATGTACGCCAGCGCCAAATCCGCCGCCATCCTGTGGGGCATGGGCGTCACCCAGTTCTATCAGGGCGTGGAAACCGTGCGCTCGCTGACCAGCCTGGCGATCATGACCGGCAACCTCGGCAGGCCGAGCGTCGGGGTCAACCCGGTGCGCGGGCAGAACAACGTCCAGGGCGCCTGCGATATGGGCGCCCTGCCGGATACCTATCCGGGCTACCAGTACGTTAAGTTCCCGGAAAACCGGGAGAAGTTCGCCAAAGCCTGGGGCGTGGAGAGCCTGCCGGCGCACGCCGGCTACCGCATCAGCGAGCTGCCGCACCGGGCGGCGCACGGCGAAGTGCGGGCGGCCTATATTATGGGCGAAGATCCGCTGCAGACCGATGCCGAACTCTCGGCGGTGCGCAAAGCCTTTGCAGAGCTTGAGCTGGTTATCGTGCAGGATATTTTCATGACCAAAACCGCGGCGGCGGCGGACGTCATCCTGCCGTCCACCTCGTGGGGCGAGCATGAAGGCGTTTATACCGCCGCGGACCGCGGCTTCCAGCGCTTCTTTAAGGCGGTGGAGCCGAAGTGGGATCTGAAAACCGACTGGCAGATTATCAGCGAGATCGCCACCCGAATGGGCTACCCGATGCGTTACCGCAACACCCAGGAGATCTGGGACGAGCTGCGCCATCTGTGTCCGGACTTTTACGGCGCCACCTACGAGAAGATGGGCGAGCTGGGCTACATCATGTGGCCGTGCCGCGACGAATCCGCCGCCGACCAGGGGACCTCTTATCTGTTTAAAGAGCGGTTCGCTACCCCCAACGGGCTGGCGCAGTTCTACACCTGCGACTGGGTTGCGCCGATCGACAGGCTCACCGCGGAATATCCGATGGTGCTCTCAACGGTGCGCGAAGTCGGCCACTACTCGTGCCGCTCGATGACCGGTAACTGTGCGGCGCTGGCGGCGCTGGCGGACGAGCCGGGCTATGCGCAAATCAATACCGCCGACGCCGCGCGTCTGGGTATCGAGGATCAGGCGCTGGTGTGGGTTAACTCGCGTAAGGGCCGCATCATCACCCGTGCGCAGGTTAGCGATCGGCCGAATAAGGGGGCGGTGTATATGACCTACCAGTGGTGGATTGGCGCCTGCAACGAGCTGGTGACCGAGAACCTGAGCCCGATAACCAAAACGCCGGAGTACAAGTACTGCGCGGTTAACGTTGAGCGGATTGCCGACCAGCGCGCCGCCGAACGGTACGTGATTGATGAGTACAGTAAGCTGAAAGCCCGCCTGCGCGAAAGCGCGATGGGCTAAGTCAGACCGTTTCCCGGGTAGCGGCGTAAACGCCCTGCCCGGGCAACGAGATCGTCGAGAATTTGTCGCATCCAGGGAAAGGAAGCGCAGGTTTCAGCATACGCCGGCCGGGGATTACACCGTATAAATGCGGATGTCGTGCTCGCGAAACGTGGCGCTATACTCGCGGCTGACGTTCTCTTCCACCACCAGCACATCGATAGCGCCGCTTTCAACCACCACAAAGCGGGCCACCGCCGGGATCTTGTCAGACGTCAGGCCAACGATAATTTCGCTACACTGCCCGATCACCGCTTTCTTAAATTCGCAGTCCGCGTAGTCAAAACCCGTCAGGCCGGACTCCGGCGCCATCGCGCAGCCGCCGATAAACCCCTGGTCAAACAGAATCCCCTGCAGCTGCGCAACCGCCGAGGTGCCGACGCATCCCCCGGATGCCCGCTGAATCTGTCCGCCGAGGATAACCACGTCATACAGCGGTTTTTTTAGCAACACGGCGGCAATTTCCGGCGAGTTGGTGACCACCGTCAGCGCCAGCTCGGCGGGTAGGGCCTCGGCCATCGCCAGGTTGGTGGTGCCGGTATCGATAAAAATGCAGCCGCCGGGCTTTACCAGCCTTGCGCATTGCTGCGCGATCCTGAGTTTTGTTGCCGTATTTTTATCTTTGCGTTCGCTATAGTCACCGGCCTCCGGCAGGTTCATCACCGCCCCACCGTAGACCTTTTTGCAAAAACCACCTTTGCTAAGCTCATGTAAATCACGACGAATTGTGTGTTCCGAGACGTTCAGCCTGGTCGCCAGTTCGGCGCAAACCACCCTGCCGTTCTCCTGCAGGATCTGGCAAATGAGCGCTTGTCGCTGCTGAGGGAATGCTGCATAATCGAGCATGTAACATCCTTTTAATTGAGTAATCGAGCATTAGTGAGCATGATCATGCATCTGCTCTCCCTCTGTCAACACGCGTCAGGAGATATTCACCATGAAAGTAGCCCATATCGCGCTTTGGACCCGTCAGCTTGAGCAGCAGGCCCGCTTCTGGGTCGACTTCTTTGCCGGCGAGATTAACGATAAGTACTGCAGCCAGACGAATCACGGCTTTGCCTCCTACTTTGTGAAGATCGGCGACAATATTGCCATTGAGCTGATGACCAAGCCGGGGCTCAGCGCAGGGACGCCGGATAATAACCACACCGGCTGGGTGCACCTGGCCATTGCGGTGGGCGGAGCAGCAAAAGTTGATTTACTGGCGCAGCGCGCCGACGCGCAGGGTATTTTAGTCTCGCCGCCGCGTACCACCGGCGACGGCTACTATGAGGCGGTGATCAAAGACCCCGATGGCAATCTGATTGAAATCGTCGCATAGTCGTCTCTGACATCCGAACCAACCAGGAGCGCGCCGTGCCCGCCTACCACGTTATCGACAGAGAAACCTGGCATCGCCGGGAGCATTTCGAATTTTATCGCACGTTTGCCAACCCCAGCTTTAACCTCTGCGTACCGCTTGAAGCGCAAGGGCTGTACGAATGCGCCAAAGACCGGCAGGTCTCCTTTTTCCAGCTGGCGCTCTACGCCCTGCTGCGGGCGGCCAACGCTATTCCTGAGCTCAAACAGCGGATGCTGGGCGACGAGATTATTGAATACGATGAGATAGCAGTGATGACGCCGGTGATGACCGCTCAGGAGGGGTTTCGCCAGGTGTGGTGCGACGGCGCCGCCGATTTTGCCGCCTTCAGCCAGGCGGCAACGCCGAACATTGAGGCGGCAAAAACCACCGATCCGGCGCCGCTTATCGTCAACGGGGAGCACTTCTTCTGCGCCAGCTGCCTGCCGTGGCTGCATTTCAGCGCCATCACCCATGCCGAATATTACGTCGGCGCCGCGGTGCCCGCCCTCACCTGGGGCAAACTGAAAAACGGCGTAATACCGGTCGCGGGTAAGTTCAACCACGCCTTCGTTGACGGCCTGCACGCCAGCCGCTTCTTCGCCGAGGTGGAAGCGGGGTTTGCCGATCCGGACGCGCTATGGCGGCCGCTGCCCTGAAACGCTATCCCCCCGCTGACGACCCTCTGCGGCTTCGGCGCGGGGCTAGCGCCCGATCGGCTGGTAGCCCTGCCATTCAGGTTTCGCCGCCGTTCCCGCCGCGTTGGGCGTCAGGTGCAGATACCAGTCGCCCACCTTATCCAGCAGCAGGCAGTCATCAACCTCTTTGAGATTATCTTTATGCTGCTGATCCACGCCCCGCAGCAGCGTGCGCAGCGCCTTCTCTTTCGCTTCCCGCGCGTCCCGCGCCGCGAAAAGGTCAAACTCGTGCAGTTCCGCCAGCGTATCCGGCCGATAGCCCCCGGCATTCACAAAGAACAGCCTGACGTCGGCCGCCGGGGGCTGCTTCGCTAATACCACGTCGTAGCCATCCGCCCAGGTAATCTGGCTGTAGCCATCGATATGAATTTTATCGGCATCGCCGAACCACGCCGCGCGCAGAGCGGGCCAGGCATCCTCCGGCTTTTCCGCCACCACAAACTGAATATCGTGCACTTCAATGTTCGATTTTCCCGCATTGCCGCCAACGTAGAACATAAATAGCTTCACTTCAGATCCCCTTCATTATTATTTTCGCTATATATCAGACTACACAACGAGGTCTTCGGCAAGCCGAACGCGCGCCGGCTGTCGCAAATGCAGCAGCCCGCATTCAGCGCCGCCGCATTTGCAGCATCTCCCCTCGCGGGACAAAAAAGTAACTCATTGATTTTTAATAAAATAAAAAATAACTTTTCTGGCACAGCCTTTGCTAACTGATTATATAACTCATTGGAATTATAGATTATTTAGTTATCTATTTTTTGCATATAGCACGGTAATCAGGATGGGATCAGCATGCCAGAAAGCACACAGCCGGTTAGTTACACCCGTTTCGCCCCGCAGGCGCACGTTATCAGCAGCGATGAAGAGGCGGTGGCCATCGCCCATGAGATAGCGCTGGTGCTGCGGCCCGGCGCCGCCGAGCGCGACCGCAGCGGCGTCGTGCCCCCCGAAATCGTCGATACCTTTTCCAACAGCGGGCTGTGGGGCATTACCGTGCCGCGCCGCTGGGGCGGGGCCGAGGTCTCTGCCGCTACGCTGGCGGAGGTTATCGCCATTATCTCCGCCGCCGACCCGTCGCTGGGGCAAATCCCGCAGAACCACTACTGCCTGCTGGAGGATATTCGCCTGCAGGGCAGCGATGAGCAGCGCGCCTTCTTCTTTAACCTCGTCCTGCAGGGGCACCGCTTTGCCAACGCCCTCTCGGAAACCGGGGGTAAAACGGTTCTCGATATCCGCACCCGGCTGGAGGCGCGCCCGGAGGGTCTCTATATCAACGGCCGCAAAGGCTACTGCACCGGCTCCCTCTACGCCCACTGGATCGGCATTCTGGCGCTGGACGCCGACGACAACGCGCAGCTGGCGTTTGTCCCTCGCGACAGCGCGGGGCTGACCGTGGTCGACGACTGGGCCTGCCTCGGCCAGCGCAACACCGCCAGCGGGACGGTGCTGGCCGAGGATCTGGCGGTCCAGCCGTTCCATCTGTTTCCGACGTGGCAATCCTACGCCACGCCGACCCTCGCCGGGCCCTTCGCGCAGCTCACCACCGCCGCCATCGATGCCGGCATCGCCCGGGCGGCCCTCAACGACACGGTGGCCTTTGTGCGCGAATTCTCCCGGCCGTGGATTGACGCCGGGGTAGATCGCGCCGGCGACGACCCGCTCACCATCTACCATATCGGGCAGATCGACAGCCGGCTGGCCGCCGCCGAGGCGCTGCTGGAGCGGGCGGGTAAAACCCTCGATCGCTACCGCAATGCGCTCAACGAGGAGAACGTGGCGCTGGCTTCGGTTGCCGTCGCCCGCGCGAAGGTCTTCACCACCGAAGTGGCGCTGGAGGCCGCCAGCCGCCTGTTTGAGCTCAGCGGCACCCGCGCCGCCGCCAGCGGCAATAACCTCGATCGCCACTGGCGCAACGCCCGCGTCCATACCCTGCACGATCCGGTGCGCTGGAAGTATCAGCTGCTGGGCAACTGGGTGCTGAACGGCGTGCGCCCTCAGCGCCACGACTGGAACTAGGGTGGCGACGGTGCTGGAATTTTTTGCCGAAATCGACTGGAACGACGTGGCGCAGGCCGCTATCGATACCCTGACGATGCTGGGCTGGTCGCTGGGCTTTACCGTCCTGATTGGCCTGCCGCTGGGGATCGTGCTCTACCTGACCGGCCAGCCCCGGCTGCTGCACGCCCCGCGGCTTTACCGCCTGCTGTCGCTGGCCGTCAACGTGCTGCGCTCGCTGCCGTTTATCATTTTGCTGATCGTGATGATCCCGGTCACCACCTTCATCACCGGCACCTCGCTGGGGGTGCAGGGCACCATTCCGCCGCTGGTCGTCGGCTGCGCGCCCTTCTTCGCCCGGCTGGTCGAAACGGCGCTGCGCGAAGTGGATCACGGGCTGGTGGAGGCCAGCTGGTCGATGGGCGGCAACACCTGGCAGCTGATCTGGCACACCCTGCTGCCCGAGTCGCGCTCGGGGCTGGTTGCCGCGGTGACCGTCACCGCCATTCTGCTGGTGGACTACACCTCGATGGCGGGCGTAATTGGCGGCGGCGGCCTCGGAGACCTGGCGATCCGCTTTGGCTATCAGCGCTTTCAGACCGACGTTATGGTCGTCACCGTGCTGCTGCTGATTGCCCTGGTGCAGATATTACAAATGAGCGGCGACCGCCTCGTGCGGTCGATAAGCCGTAAATAAAGGATGCCCGCCCTCTTCCTGCTGCCACAGCCGGTTGACGGGCATCCGTCGCGCAAACATTAAAGGAAAAGATGATGAAAAAAACGCTTATCGCCGCCGGGCTGCTGGCCCTGTTCTCTTTATCGGCCGCCGCCAACGAAACGCTGACCGTCGGCGCCACGCCGGTCCCGCACGCGGAGATCCTCGAATTCGTCAAACCGGCGCTGGCGAAAGAAGGGGTCGATTTAAAAGTCAAAGTCTTCAACGACTTTATTCAGCCTAACCAGCAGCTGGCGGAAAAAAATCTCGACGCCAACTACTACCAGTACCGGCCGTTCCTCGATAACTACAACCAGACGCGGCACACCAATCTGCTGCCGGTGGTGGGCGTGCATATCGAACCGTTTGGTGCCTACTCCAGCAAATACAAATCGATTAAAGAGGTACCGGACGGCGCCACCATCTCCATCCCCAACGATCCGGTCAATACCGGCCGCGCGCTGGTGATGCTCAGCAACGCGGGGCTCATCACCCTGAAAAACCCGCAGGACCCGCAGTCGGCCACCCGGGATATCGTCAGCAACCCGCACCGTTTTAAAATCCGCGAGCTGGAGGGGGCGATGCTGGCGCGGGCGGTGAACCAGGTCGACCTGGCGTTTATCTTTGCCAACTATGCGCTGGAGGCCGGAATTGATACCGACAAAGCGCTGCTGGTGGAAAAAGGCAGCGATCTTTACGTCGAGTACCTGGTGGCCCGCCCCGACAATATCAACGATCCGGGGATCCAGAAGCTGGCGCAGGCCCTGCACTCCGAGGCGGTTCGCAACTTCATCCTCACCCGCTATAAGGGCAAAATCCTGCCCGGTTTCTGACCGCTGACATCCACCCGGCAGCGCTACCGCTGCCGCCATTTGCTGGCTAACGGAGGAGAATACCGTGACCAATGCGCTCACCGCAGTACCGCATATTGAGTTAACCCACATCGGTAAAGCCTATCCCAACGGCGTTCGGGCGCTGCAGGATATCAACCTGACGATTCACCAGGGCGAAATCTTCGGCATTATCGGGCGCAGCGGCGCCGGGAAATCCACCCTGCTGCGCCTGTTTAACCGCCTGGAAAGCGCCGACAGCGGCGAAATCATTATTCACGGCGAGCCTACCCGGCGCTATTTACCCGCCCAGCTGCGGGATCTGCGCCGCCGGGTGGCGATGATCTTTCAGCATTTCAATCTGATGTCGACGAAGACGGTGGCGCAGAACGTCGAACTGCCGCTAAAAATGGCCGGCGTTCCCAGGGAAGAAAGGCGGCGGCGGGTCGATGAAATGCTTGAGCTGGTGGGCCTCAGCGCCCTGCGCGACAGCTGGCCGGCCAGGCTCTCCGGCGGGCAGAAGCAGCGTACCGGTATTGCCCGCGCGCTGGTCACTCAGCCGGAAATCCTGCTGTGCGATGAGGCGACCTCGGCGCTCGACCCGGAGAATACCTACGCCGTGCTGGCGCTGCTGAGAGAGATAAACCAGCGCCTCGGCCTGACCATTATCCTTATCACCCACGAGATGGACGTGATTCGTACGCTGTGCGATCGGGTGGCGGTGCTCGAACAGGGAAAAATTATTGAACAGGGCGAAGTGTGGCAGATTTTTGGCAACCCACAGCACGAGGTTACCCGCAGCATGACCGGCACGCTGCACCACGCGCGTCCCGGCGAGCCGGAGGCGCCGGTCGCCGGTCGCCAGGTGGTGACGCTCCATTTTGACGGCAGCAGCGGACGGGAGCCGAATTTACAGCATATCGCCGGCCTGCTCGGGGACCAGGCCAGCCTGCTCTCCAGCACCTGCGAACATATTCAGGGGCGGACGATCGGCCAGATTCGGGTTCGCCTGGCGCAGCCGCTGGAGCCCGGCGCGCTGCGCCAGCACGGCTGGGTGGCGGACCGCTTCACCCTCGGCACGGAGGAAATGGTGGAAACCACTACTCCTTAGCACAAATCCGGCATTTTAATTCTGCATTATTGCTAATTCTAATTCGCTATAAACCATAGCCTTTCGTTGTTAGACAGCCGGAGGTGCGGCTCTTATCTTTCGTCATGAATTGTAAATTTAAGCGCAATCATTTGATGAGGGAGCACTTTTGTCCAGATTACTGCCCGGATTAAAAACCAAACGTTCGCGATTCTCGCTGGCTCTGAAAATCGCGCTCATTAGCGGCGCGGTGGCATTTTCTTCTGTCGCCACTGCGGATGATATTTTACAGGAAGGGATCACCCCGGCCACCGATGCCAGCCAGATCCCGGCGGCCGCAAAACTACGTAAAGACACCGTGGTCGCCGGCATTTCCGAGCCGCAGGGCATCTTTAACCCCTACTTCTTCGTTAACGGCTGGGATGAAAACGTCACCAACGTCATCTTTTCACGGCTGATTGACTGGGACAGCCACGGTAATCTGGTGCCGGGGCTGGCCGAAAGCTGGACCGTCAGCGCCGATAACAAGGTCTACACCATCAAGCTGCGTCCCAATCTGACCTTCAGCGACGGCTCGCCGCTCACCGCCGAAGACGTGGCCTTTACGCTGACCGTGCTGCTGGACCCCAAATACGACGGCGATACTGACATTACGCTCGCCAATATTGCCGGCGGCGCTGAATATAAGGCCGGTACGGCAGACAGCGTAAGCGGCCTGAAGGTCATCGATCCGCTGACGCTGCAGGTAACCACCAGCGAACCGGGCGCCACCACGCTGGCTAAAATCGGCGGCCCGGTGCTCTCCAAAGCTTACTACGGCAAGGGATATCAGCGCGGCCAGCTCGACTATCTGCGCACGCTGCACGGCAAGCCGCTGGGCAACGGCCCTTACGTCTACGACAAATATCTCCCGGGCCAGGAGATTCGCTTCCACGCCAACAGCCATTACTATCGCGGTACGCCGCCGACGCCGCGCTTTATCTATCGCGTCACCAATCCGTCCACCAACTTCCAGCTGTTCCAGACCGGCGAAACCGATTATGACGCCTTTACCTCGCGTCCGGACGATATCGAACAGCTGAAAATGCTCGGCTTCGCCAACATCAACCTCTACGGCTCCAGCGACTACAGCCAGGTTGAATTCAACGTTCGTCGCCCGGCGCTGCAGGATGTCAAAGTGCGCCAGGCGCTGATTTACGGCCTCGACCGGCAGAAGCTGATTGACGTGGTGTATCAGGGCTACGGCAAGGTGGCCATTGAGCCTATCGCCCCGATCTCCTGGGCCTACAACGCTGAGGGCGTCAATCCGTATAAATACGATCCGGCGCAGGCGAAGAAGCTGCTGGATGAGGCGGGCTGGAAACCCGGACCGGACGGCATCCGGGTGAAAGACGGCAAGCGCCTCGAGCTGACGCTGCTGGTCAGTAAGAAGGTGCTGAACGATGCGCTGATCCCCATCGCCAAAGAGAACTGGCAGCAGATTGGCGTCCTGCTGAAGCCGCAGGTGGTGGACTTCAACGCCCTGATGGCCCAGCGCAAATCCGGTAACTACGATCTGGCCTCCTTCAGCACCAGCACGCTGAACGACCCGCATGACGGGGTATGGGACTTCTACAGCAGCGAGGCGAAAGAGTCCGGCTATCACAATCCGCAGGTCGATAAGCTGATTAACGCAGGTAACGCAGTGCTCGACGCGAATCAGCGCAAACCGATTTACCACCAGCTGTACAAAGTGCTGGCGGAAGACCCGCCGGTTATCTTCCTCGGCTACCGCCAGATCCTCTCCGCCAGCAGCGCCAGGGTCAGCGGCTTTAAGCCGGATATCTATAACGGTCTGACCGGCAGCCTGCCGGACGTCAAAATCGCCAGGTAAATATCGTCCCCGCCGGGGTTTACCGGCGGGGAACGTGAGAATGTTATGAGAAATTTTATCCTCAGACGGCTGCTGCAGACCCTGCCGATGCTGCTTCTGGCCTCCCTGATCATCTTTATGCTGTTCGCTAAAACCCCGGGCGACTTTATCGACGGTAATATCACCCTTACCGCCGCCCGCGCCGCCGAGCTGAAGGCCATCTACGGCCTCGACCAGCCCCTGTTCACCCGCTACCTGCACTGGCTCGGCCAGCTGCTGCGCGGCGACCTGGGCTTCTCGCTGCAGTACCAGATCCCGGTCAGCCAGCTGCTCAACCAGTACGTCTGGAACTCCTTTCTGCTGGCCAGCGTCGCGCTGGTTTTTTACTGGGGCATTGGCCTGACGGTGGGGATTGTTTCCGCCATGAAGCCCAACTCGCTGTTCGATCACCTGGTCAGCATTGCCGTCTTCGCCGCCATGTCCTTTCCGACCTTTTTCCTCTGCCTGCTGCTGATTAAGTGGTTCGCCGTCGATCTGCACTGGCTGCCGCCGGGGGGCATGACCAACACCGGCAGCGATGAGCGCGGCTGGGCCTATATCCTGCAGGTGGCGGCGCATCTGGCGCTGCCGGTGCTGGCGCTGGTGATGCTGCAGGCCGGTAGCCTGACACGCTATTTTCGCGCCAGCATGCTCGAGGTGGTGAAAATGGATTTTATTCGTACCGCCCGCGCCAAGGGGCTGCGCGAACGCACGGTCATCTTCAGGCACGCGCTGCGCAACGCCCTGCTGCCGATTATCACCCTGCTCGGCTTTGAGCTGCCGGGGCTGTTTTCCGGCGCCATCATCACCGAAAAAGTCTTCAACTGGCCGGGGGCGGGCCATATTCATATCGACTCGCTGGCCGCCCGCGACTACCCGGTACTGATGGGCTTTACCCTGTTTCTGGCGGTGCTGACGATCCTCGGCAACCTGATTGCCGACGTGCTGTACGCGTGGGCCGACCCGCGAATTCGAGTGAGGTCATAATGCTCAGTTCACTGTTTTCAACCAACCGTCGCCTGCGTAAAGCGACGATCCCGACGCTGGCGCAGATCGCGCCATCGCCCTGGCGCCAGGCCTGGCAGGCGCTGCGGCGCAACCGGCTGGCGATGCTGTGCCTGCTCATCCTGCTGCTAATGGCGGCATGGTGCGCGCTGGGCCCCCTGTGGTCGCCGTGGAAAGATGACGCCACCGACGTGCTGATGATCAACAAGCCCCCCGGCGCTGAGCACTGGCTGGGTACCGATTTTCTCGGCCGCGACGTCTATACCCGCCTGCTGCTGGCCGGGCGGATCTCGCTGATTATCGGCCTCCTGACCATGCTGCTGTCGGTCACCCTGGGCTATCTGCTCGGCGCGGTCTCCGGCTATGCCGGCGGGCTGACCGACCGGCTGATCATGCGCCTGGCGGATCTGGTGATGACCATTCCCGGCCTGCCGCTGCTGATTGTCGCCGGGGCGATGCTCTCGGAGCTCGATTTCTCCCCGGAGTCGCGGATCTACATGGTGGTGATTATGCTGAGCCTGCTGGAGTGGCCGAAGCTGGCCCGGCTGGTGCGCGGGCAGTGCCTGTCGCTGCGCGAGCGCGACTTTATGCTGGCAACCCGGGTGCTGGGCCTGTCGGCGCGACGCCGCCTGTTTGGTCATCTGCTGCCGAATACCATCCCGATTCTGGTGGTGATGGCGACGATGGCGGTCGCCAACGCCATTCTGAGCGAATCGGCCCTCAGCTATCTCGGCCTCGGCGTGGTGCCGCCCACCCCGTCGTGGGGCAATATGATGGATGCCGCCAACAGCCTGATCGACTTCCAGCGCCGCCCGTGGCTGTGGATGCCGCCGGGACTGGCTATTTTTATCACCGTTATCGCCATCAACGTGCTCGGCGACGGCCTGCGCGACGCGATGGACCCCAAAATGAAACAGAGGCTGAAATGAGCGCGCCGCTAATCACCTTTAACCAGCTTTCGGTCTCCTTTGCCGGCGAAAAAAACCGCGTGCGGGCGGTGCAGGAGGTCTCTTTCGCCATTCATGCCGGGCAAACCGTCGGCGTCGTCGGCGAGTCCGGCTGCGGCAAAAGCGTCACCGCCATGTCGCTTATGGGCCTGCTGCCTCCCCAGGCGGCGCGCGTCGACGGCGGAGAGATTCTATTCAACGGCGAGGATCTGCTGCGCCTGAAGGCGGCCAAAATGGCCGACCTGCGCGGCAACCGGCTGGCGATGATTTTCCAGGAGCCGATGAGCGCGCTCAATCCGGTATTCACCATCGGCGAGCAGCTGTGCGAACCGCTGATCCGCCATCGCGGAGAATCGGCAAAGGCCGCCTGGCAGCACGCCACGCGGCTGATTAGCGACGTCGGCCTGGCGCGGGCGGAGAGCCTGATGAACAGCTATCCGCACCAGCTCTCCGGCGGGATGCTGCAGCGCATCATGATCGCGATGGCCCTGAGCTGCGAACCGCAGCTGCTGATTGCCGACGAGCCCACCACCGCCCTGGACGTCACCGTGCAGGCGCAGATCCTCCAGCTGCTGCGCGAGCGCTCCCGGGCCAGCCGGATGGCGATGATGCTGATCACCCACGACCTCGGCGTGATTGCGCAAATGGCAGAGCACGTGGTGGTGATGTACGCCGGCAGGGTTGTTGAACAGGGCCCGACGGCTGAGATATTACGCCACCCGCAGCACCCCTATACCCAGGGACTGATTGCCTCCCGTCCGGTGCCCGGCGAGCGCCGTCGCCGCCTCTACTCGATCCCCGGCCAGGTGCCGGATCTGGCCGCCCTGCCGCCCTACTGCGCCTTTGCCGACCGCTGCGCGCGCGCCAGCGAACGCTGCCGCCAGGGAATACCACAGCTGGCGGGCCGCGCCCGGCAGGTCGCCTGTTTTCATCCTGAGCTCGCGGAGGTTGTGGCATGAGCAGTGAATACGTCATTGAGGTCGAAGGGCTTAAAAAGTACTTTCCGCTGCGCGACGGGCTGTTCGGGCAGCAAACCGGCGAGCTGCGGGCGGTGGACGGCGTGAGCTTTAAGATCCGTCCGGGGACCATTTTCGGCCTGGTGGGGGAATCCGGCAGCGGCAAAACCACCGTCGGGCGCACCCTGCTCGGGCTGTATGAGAAAACCGCGGGCAGCGTCAGGTATCGCGGCCGCGAGCTCAGCGCGCTCTCTTCGCGCGAGATGCGGGCGCTGCGGCCGAAAATCCAGCTGGTCTTTCAGGATCCCTACAGTTCGCTGAACCCGCGAATTCGCATCGGCGACGCCATCGGCGAGGCGATGCTGGAGCACGGACTGTGCAGCAAGGCGGAGCTGTATGACCGAACTATTGCGGTCATGCAGATTTGCGGCCTCGCGCCGCAGCATTACAACCGTTTTCCGCACGAATTTTCCGGCGGCCAGCGCCAGCGTATCGGCATCGCCAGGGCGCTGATCCTCAACCCGGATTTCATCATCGCCGACGAGCCAATCTCAGCGCTGGACGTCTCCATCCAGGCGCAGATCGTTAACCTCTTTTGCGACCTGCGCGACGACCTCGGGGTTACGTTCCTGTTTATCTCCCACGACCTCGGGGTGGTGGAGCATCTGTGCGATGACGTGGCGGTGATGTATCTCGGACAGCTGGTGGAGACCGCTAGCCGCGACGCGCTGTTTGCCCGGCCGCTGCATCCCTATACTCAGGCGCTGCTGGCGGCGGTCCCCACCTTAGATCCGCTGCGTGAACCGGCGGTCGCGATGCAGGGCGAGATCCCTGACCCGTCAAACCCGCCGCCCGGCTGCCGCTTCTCCTCCCGCTGCCCGCAGGCCAGCGAACGCTGCCGCCGGGAGGTTCCGCTCCTCCGGGAGGTCGCCGAAGGCCATCACGTCGCCTGCCACGCCGTTTAGTTCACCCCTGCCCGGCAGCGGGCGAAAAAAAACCTGCCGGTTGTTCAACGGCAGGTTTTGTTCACCGGAGGTGAGCTAATCCTCGTTAGGCGTGAATAGCCCGCGGGCGCTACTCGTCGAGGGCGTAGGCGATGATATCGTCGCCGACGTCCGGCGAGTGGCTGGCGCCGCCGGCGGAGATCACCACGTACTCTTTGCCCGTTTTCGGCGATTTGTAGATCAGCGGCGCGGCCACTGCGCCTACCGGCAGACGCGCGCGCCACAGCTCTTTCCCGGTCGCCGAATCCAGCGCCCGCAGATAGTTATCCTGGGTACCGGCAAAGAAGATCAGCCCGGAAGCGGTCGAGGTTGGCCCGCCCAGAGTCGGCATTCCCAGAGGAATATGCAGATGGGTTTTCAGACCCAGCGGACCGGTATCCTCGACCGAGCCCAGCGGCACCTGCCACAGCAGCTGGCGGCTATTGAGATCAACGGCGCTCATGGTGCCGAACGGCGGCGTGTTGCAGGGTACGCCGAGCGCGGACTGCAGAATATCGATCCGCACGCCGCCGTACGGCCCGGCGATCTGCGGACGGACGGTGCCCATAAAGCCCGGGACTTCGTCGGTGGAGACCTTGTATTTCGCCATCTCTTCCTGACGCACCAGCGACATTCTCAGCGGCATACGCATGTCGTTAACAAACAGCGTCCCGGTGCGCTCATCGATGGTGATGCCGCCCCAGTTCATGCCGCCCAGCAGGCTCGGCCATTCGATATACGGCTTCTCTGACGGCGGCGTATACATTCCAAGATAGGTGGACTCTTTGAAGTCAATGCGGCAAATCAGCTGATCAAACGGCGTCACGCCCCACATTGATTTTTCGGTTAACGGCTCAACGCCGAGCTGCGGCATGCCGGTAGAGAACGGCTGGGTCGCGGAGAGACGCTCGCCTTCCGCCCCGCCCTGCGCCACCGGCCGCTCCTCGACGCGGGTCACCGGCTTGCCGGTACGGCGGTCAAGGACGTAGATTTGGCCGGTTTTGGTGGTCTGAATCAGTACCGGGACCTCTTCGCCCTGGTCGTTCTTCATGTGGAACAGCACCGGCTGGGACGGCAGGTCATAATCCCAGATATCGTGGTGCACGGTCTGGAAGACCCACTTCGTTTCGCCGGTACTGGCATCGACCGCCACCACCGAGGAGCCGTACTTCTCTTTGGCCTCGTTACGATCGCCGCCCCAGTAATCCGGCGGACCGTTGCCGGTCGGCAGATACACCAGGTTCAGCTCTTTATCAAAGCCCGGCACCGTCCAGACGTTCGGGGTTTCGAGAGTGTAGACGCGGCCTTTTTGCGGATCGGTTACGTTTTCCGGCTGGCCAACATCCCAGGCCCACACCACCTTACCGCTGCGCACATCAAAGGCGCGGACCACGCCGGAGGGCTCGCCGTGGACGATATCGCGAACCCAGCCGCCGAGCACCGCGATGTGCCCCATAATCACCGGCGTTGAGGTTGGGTGATAGCGCTTGCTGTTTTCGGTGTTATCCATCCCCTGCTTCAGATCGACGCTGCCGTGAGTGCCGAAGTCTTCGCACAGTTCGCCGGTTTTCGCATTCAGCGCCAGCAGGCGGGCGTCAACGGTGGAGACCAGAATCCGCTGCGGGCACTGCTGCAGCGACGGGCTGGCCTTCTCTTCGGCGCTGAGCGAGGCGTCGCTCTGCGCATCGTAATAGCCCACCCCGCGGCAGGTAACGTGCTCTGCGGTCTGCGCGTGCGGGTCAAAGCGCCAGCGCGCTTTACCGGTGTCGGCATCGAGGGCGGTCACCACGTTGAGCGGCGTGCAGGAATAGAGGGTATCGCCAATCTGCAGCGGGGTATTTTCATCAACCCCGATCCCCGCGCCGGTCAGCCGACGGCCGGTGTGATAGGTCCAGGCCACCTTGAGGTTTTTGACGTTTTGCGGGGTGATTTGGTCATAAGGTGCGAAGCGGGTGCCGGAAGCGTCACGGCCGAAGAACGCCCAGTTATCGCTTTTCGCCGCCTCGCTCGGCCTGCCGTCGATCGCCGCTTTGACGACCCCGTTATGGATGCCGCCGTGCGGATAGAATGCCGATACCAGCGTCGCCAGCAGGGCGATGAAAATCACCGCGGCGCTGCGGTTCGCGTAGCGGATCTGCGCGCGTTTGAGCGGCAGGGTCGCGGCCAGCCACAGGCCCAGCATCAGCAGCAGAGCGGGAACCACCAGGCGAGGGATCAGGCCCCAGTAGCTAAGCTGGACTTCGTACAGCGCCCAGACCAGGGTCAAAAAGAAGGTAATAATTGCAAAAGGGAGAACGTATTTACTGCGGATAAGGTAGCCGACGGCGATAACCATGTAGGCCAGGCCCGCCAGCAGATACCAGGCGCTGCCGCCAAGAGAGAGGAGCTTTCCGCCCCAGATAGTTAAGAACAGCCCAATGCAAAAACTCAATAACACAAATAGCAGGCGCCAGGCGGTGAAGAACATCCCTCCGCCGCTACCTCGTTGTTCGTCCATATTTCATCCCATACGACGTTAGTCGTTATAACCAATGTATTTATTTTAAACAGTGCTTTATTTACATAATTAAGGCACAGACCACATAACATACTGGTTGGACGCTCCTGAGCGGAGCGAAGAACGTAAGAAAGTATATGAGTTTGTAAATTTTATGTAAAACTATCCAGCATTTTATGTTTAAAATTTTTTAATTTATAAAAGGAAGTTGATAGACGAAGCGGTTTTAAGCACCACGACGAGAGGGGAGATAACGGAAAAGCAAGGGGTATACGGGATAGTAAGGAAGATGGCAGGAGGTTGCAGGAAGGTGCGGGAGGATTGCGGGAGGTTGCCGGCCAACAGCCCCCTGTTGACCGGCAAACCCGCCGCAGCAGATTAACCGGCGCTAAGACGCCCGCCAAGCTGCTGCATTGAGGCCGCAAGCTCGTGCTGCGCCAGCTCTTTCAAACTTTCACGTTTGATAAACTGGCTGCGATGCTTGCTTTTGACCTCTTCAAGGCTTTTCTTTATTTCCTGCGACGGCAGCTTATACCAACCCCGACGATGCTGCTCACCGCCCACTTCCAGCCATAGCGCAGCGTAATTAGTCATTACTTTGTCGCTTTTAACGTGGAAATTGCCGTCAACCGCATAGATCTCTTTAATATTACAGTGCTGTAAAAAACCGTACAGCAGCGTGATAATTAAATTTTTAGGTCGGATACCGTGAAGCTCCTTAGTCAAGACTTTAATTTCATCACCGGTCACGTCTTTCCCCCCCTGAATGCCGCCAATATAAGCGCGGCCGTCAGCGGTACAGGAAAAACAGAGACTGTAGATGCGTCTATTATCGAGAAGCATTAACAGCATCAGCTCCCCTTCTTCCTGAAAAGGCGATGCCAGCAGCTTAACGTCAATGCTGGAACCATTTTTCAGCGGAACGCTAGCTACCGTCAGGCCAAACTCTTTCACGTTATACAGCTGCGGCATGATCGCTGCGGAAAACGTTTTTTCCATAAAAATCAATGAGCCGTAGGCGATATCGAGTTTGGTTCTCTTTGACAACTTTTTATTTAAATAGGCTTTGAAGGGTTTATCCTGAAAGCTGACCAGCCCCTCCGTGGCGCCGGTTAATCTGGCGCAAACGTATTTATCACACAGCGCCCGGTATTCCCTATATTTGCCCCCTGCCAGAGGTATTTCTCTGCATCGACGTAACACCTTCTTATATTTGAGTTTAACATTACAAATGAGTTTATTATTTTTTCGCCATTCTTTGATGGCGACTGCTGCTGTTATAGCCATCGATCAAGATCCATAGAATCAACCATAATCGCGGAAATAATATCATAAATCATTCAAGTCAACGCTTAGTTACCCGTTCGTTGCCCTTTCATTTAATAAATAGCCAGGTAATCATTCTGTAAAAACTAAAATTAAATTAAGCCAGCCTGTCAACTCTCATTATTAGCAGTCGGCTTCATTATTCATCGCCTGCTGGGGGAAACGGGCGCGGGTTACCGCTACGTGCTGTCAACGACGGCACGGGGTGCCCCCTCGCCCGTTTTGCCCTATAATCTGGCCACGGTCAAAACTGAACTAAAGTGGGTAACTCATGGAAATTGATCTCGACAACCTGGTTTTTAGCGGTCTGGAAGAGGCGCAGGAGCGTAACGCTGAACGCCTTGAAGACGCGGATAAGAAAGCCGAGGCGATCGTTGCCGATGATGATTGCGGCGACGCCTGCAAAATCTGATTTCTGAACCGGCCGACAAGGCCGGTTTTTTTATGTCCCTCCCTCGCTGAGAAGTAAAACCATCTACCCGCCCCGCATATAGCAGTATTTTTTTCTCTCAAAGCCGGTTTTTACATAGCGAACATGCAACCTATTTCTCTGTCTGCTGCGCTAACATTCCTCCTGAAGCGCCAGCCGTACTGTCAGTGCCGGTTTGACGGCTGCGGCGCCCAGGACCGGGAGAGTTAAGGTTCCGCTTCGTTCACTCTCTCGATGGACTTTTTCCTGTACCCAACAGAGGCTCAGTCATGCCACACCGGGAAACCCGCGTAGAATGGAACGCCTTCATCACCGTCCTCAGGCAGGAGGTTAAGCCAGCCTTAGGCTGCACCGAACCCGTCTCCGTCGCCCTCGCCTGCGCCGTTGCCGCACGGCAGCTATCGGGGGCCATCGTGCGCATCGAAGCGTCGGTGTCGCCCAATTTAATGAAAAATGGAATGGGGGTTACCGTGCCGGGCACGGATATGCTCGGCCTGCCTATTGCCGCCGCCCTGGGCGCTATCGCCGGCGACCCGCAGGCGAATCTTGAAGTGCTGAAGAGTGCCAGCCAGCGGCAGATTGCGGCGGCTAAAGCCCTGCTCACCGTCGGCGCCGTGCGCATTGTCCTGCAGGACCCCTGCGAGGAGGCGCTCTACGTTCGCGCCAGGGTTTATGCCGGCGACCAGCACGCGACGGTCACCATCATCGGTGACCATACCAACGTGGTGGCGATTGAAAAAATGGGACAGCCCGTGTTTGTCAAAAAGGCGGAGCCCGCCGGCGGCGATCGGCCTCAGCCGCTGGCCCTGGTTGCCGCCAGCTCGCTGCGCCAGCTCTACGATTTTATTCGCGACGTTCCCTGCGAAGAGATCGACTTTATTTTAGCCGCCGCGCAGATGAACAACGCCCTCTCGAAGCGAGGTCTGGCGAAGGAGTGGGGTCTGCATATTGGGCCGACCCTTAAGCGTCAGGTCGATAAGGGTCTGGCCGCAGACGATATTTTTAACGAGATCCTCTATCGTACCAGCGCCGCCTCGGATGCCAGAATGGGCGGCGCTACGCTCCCGGCAATGACCAACTCCGGTTCCGGTAATCAGGGCATTACCGCCACCCTGCCGGTAGTGGTTGCCGCTGAACGGCTCGGCGCCAGCCGGCAGCAGCTCGCCCGCGCGCTGGCGCTGTCGCATCTCGTGGCTATCTACATCCACAGCAAGCTTCCGCGCCTCTCCGCGCTCTGCGCCACCACCACCGCCGCAATGGGCGCCGCGGCGGGGATTATCTGGCTGATGGAGGGGAGTTACGACAATATCGCCATGGCGGTCAACAATATGATTGGCGATATCAGCGGCATGATTTGCGACGGCGCCTCCAGCAGCTGCTCAATGAAGGTCTCGACCAGCGTCTCTTGCGCATGGAAAGCCACCCTGCTGGCGCTGGATAACTCCGTCGTTTCCGCCAGCGACGGCATCGTCGAGCGCGATGTGGAAAATTCGATCCGTAATTTATGCGCCCTCGCCGCGCAGGCCATGCAGCATACCGATCGGCAAATTATCACCATTATGGCGCACAAGCGCTATTAGCGACGTCCCCGGCTGCGGCGCACGCGCCCGCGCCGGGGAGAGCGCTGACAATATCATCGCCCCGCTCAGCGCAGCCGGGGCATCGCGGCAAAGCGTGAGGCTTAAACCTGCGGACAATAGGCGAACAGCGCCGGGGCGCCGCCGGTATGGATAAACATCAGCGGACCGCTGCCGCTGAATCGCGATGTTTGCACGCCGTCAATCAGCCCCGCCATCGCCTTGCCGGTATAAACCGGATCCAGCATGATGCCTTCCAGGCTCGCCAGCAGCTCAACCGCCCGCATCCCCTTGCTATTCGGCGTGCCGTAGCGCGGCGCAAAGTAGTCATCCCACAGCGTTATCGGCGAAGATGTCGTCACGTTGAGCCGCGCCGAGAGTTCGTTCTGCAGCTTTGCCACCTTAGGCAGCTGGTCGCCGGCAAGGCGTGAAACGGTCACCCCAACCACCGCTATATCCGGCCGGCAGTGGGCAAAACCGACCGCCAGTCCGGCATGGGTTCCCGCGCTCCCCGAAGGTACCACCAGCGAGTCGATATGGAGATCCATCCGCGCGCACTGCTCGGCGATTTCCAGCGCACAGTCAACGTAGCCCAGCGACCCCAGCGCGTTGGAGCCGCCAACGGGAATGACGTACGGCTTCGCCCCGCCGCGAGCGAGCCTCTCGCTAAACGCCTGCAGCTGCGCATCAGGATCGCTAAGCGCCTCGACGCTTTCCAGACGACAGCCCATCATCGAGGAGAGTAAATAGTTACCGTTAGCGAGATAGTTTGGCGCCTCCGTGGCGATCGGATTCTCCAGCAGCGCCGCACATTTCAGGCCCAGATGCGCGGCTGCGGCTGCGGTCTGGCGCACGTGATTCGACTGAATGGCACCCGCCGTCACCAGCGTATCGCAGCCTTGTTGAAGCGCATCTGCGACGAGAAACTCGAGCTTTCTGAGCTTATTGCCCCCCATACCAAGATATGAAAGATCGTCTCGCTTAATATAGATATCGCGCTGCAGATACTCCGACAGCCGTTTGAGGTGCTGGATCGGCGTCACCGCCCCCACCAGCTCAACGCGCGGCAGCGCCTGCAGATAGTTTTTTATCAGCATTACGTTTGCTCTCAATAAGAAGGAATAAAAACGGTGGCGCGACGCGGCCACCGCTGTGATAACGCTGAGGCGGCGTTAGCCCTGCCAGGCTACCGCTTCAATTTCAACTTTGACGTCTTTAGGCAGGCGCGCAACCTCCACGCAGGAGCGCGCCGGATACGGCACCGAGTGCTGGTCAAAAAACCCGGCGTAGGCCTGATTAATTGCCGCAAACTCATTCAGGTCCTTGACGAAAATATTAACCTTACAAATATGTTCGAGGGCTAACCCGCCGGCTTCAATAATAGCCTTAATGTTCTCCAGGCTTTGCCGGGCCTGCCCGGCGGCACATTCGGCGATCTCGCCGGTAGCCGGATGAATCGGCAGCTGACCCGAGGTAAAAATAAAACCCCCTGCCCGGGCGCCCTGAATATAGGGGCCAATAGCTTCCGGAGCCTGCGGCGTAGCGATAACCTTAGTCATGATAAATCCTTGTATGAGTATTGAGCGTTAAATAGAAAATCCGACGATTAAATAGACGATGAGCGCGAGGAACCCGGTAACCAGCGCATAGGGCATCTGCGTGCGAATATGCTCAATGTGATCGCAGTTGGTGGCCATTGAAGCCACGATGGCGTCGCTGGAGATAGGCGAAGTCATGTCGCCAAAGATTGAACCGGAAATAGCCGCGCCGATCATAAAGTGAGGGTCAATACCGAGTGAAACGCCCAGCTGCACGCCGATTGGGATCATAATGGCGAACGTTCCCCACGAGGTCCCGGTGGCTAAAGACATGACCGCCGCAATCAAAAAGATAAAGCCAATCGAAAATCCGGAGGGAATAACGCCCGAGGTAATGGAGGCAATATACTGCCCGGTGTTGAGCTCTGCCGAAATATGGCCCATCAAAAAGGCGAGGATCATAATTGAGCTAATTTTCACCATGCTGGCGTAGCCGATATAGAGCTCTTTAAAGAAATTCTCGACGTTTAAAATGCCGCGTAGTCTGAACCAGGCAAAAGAGACCACGGTACCGAACATCACCCCGGAGTAGACCGACATGGAGCCGCTGCCCCTGGAGAACTGCCCGTCGCCGGTAATATAGAGCACCACCGGAACCATCAGCACGGTTGAAAGAATAGGGATAAAGAAGTTGAGTAGCGAGTTGGATGCCGGATGGTCAATCACCGGGTCCTGCTCCGCTTCGCTCTCCTCCTGCTCTTGCTCCATCAGGCAGGACTCAAAGCGAACTTCCGCCTTTTTCATCGGCCCCCAGGTGCAGCCGGACAGGATATAGAAGATGACGGACGCCAGCGAAAACCAGGCCATGATATTCCAGACCATTGAGCTGGCCAGCACTTCAAAGGGTTCGCCGGTCAAATAGCCCTGCGCAATCTGTACGCCGATAATCCCCATCATCGCCGCCCCCCAGCCGTTGATCATCACCGATGAGCAGACCGATACGCAGGAGGTTTGAATGATGTAGGACATCTTTTCCGGCGAGACCTTATAGCGCCGGGCGAGATTTTTTGTCGACGCCCCGGCAATCAACTGGTTAATCGAGCTCTCGATAAAGATAAGCGAGGTGACCAGCATCGCCAGCAGCTGAACCGACTTCTTATTGGTGACAAAGTCGTTTTTCTCAGAGAGAAACTGGACCAGCTTGCGCACGCCGCCGGTTACCACGATGAGCCGCATAATGCCGCCGATCATCACCATAAAGATTATCGTTCGCGCGTTGCCCGCGGAGGCAAAGGTCTCAATGATGCCGTTGAGGGTACCGCCAACGCCCTGGATCAGGCTTTGATGAATTACCGCATACCCGACAAAAATGCCGGTCAGCAGGGAGAGGATCACCTGCCGGGTGAGGATCGCCAAAATAATGGTGACCATCGGGGTGATAATTGTCCAGATGCCATAGTCATGCATGATCGCCATCCTGTGTGCGGGCGCCGGCGGCAAAAGCCGCATCGAGGTCGGCTAGCAGATCCTCAACGTTCTCGATCCCGACGGAGAACCGAAGCGTGGTGTCGTAGACGCCTATCGCTTCCCGCTCCTCTTTTGACATCGCGGCATGCGACATCGATGCCGAATGATTGATCATGCTCTCCACGCCGCCCAGCGATTCGGCAAGCACGAAATAGCGCAGGCCGGAGATAAAGCGTTTCAGGCCCTGCAGGTCGCCTTTTAGGGTAGCGGTAACCACCGCTCCCCCCGAGCGCATCTGCTTTTTGCACAGCGCGTGCTGCGGATGCGAAGGCAGGCCGGGATAATAGACGCGGGCAACCGCCGGATGATTTTCAAGGTACTCGGCAACACGCTGGGCGTTGCTGCACTGGCGCTGCATGCGCACATCCAGCGTTTTCATCCCGCGCAGCGCGAGGTAGGCATCGAAAGGCGATGCGATAGCGCCAACGGTGGTTTTGATAAAATCAAGCCGGGCGGCGAGCGGTTCGCTCCGGGCAATCACCGCCCCGCCAATTAAATCGGAGTGGCCGCCGATATATTTACTGGTGGAGAGCATCACCAGATCCGCCCCCATTGCCAGCGGCTGATGGTTCCAGGCGCTGGCGAAGGTATTATCGACGCAGGTCAAAATACCGCGCGCTTTCGCAATACGGCACACTTTATTAATATCCACCAGCTCCAGCAGCGGATTAGTCGGCGTTTCAATCCAGATTAAATTCGTATTTTCCTGAATGCTGGCAATCAGGCTTTCTTCATCATTAAGATCAATATAGGAAACGGTGGCGCCGGTTGTATTGCCCTTTAGCTTATCGAACAGGCGCCAGGTGCCGCCATATACACCCTGCATGGCAATAATATGAGAGTCTTTCGGCAACAGCTCCATAACGATATTCGTGGCGGCCATGCCCGAGGCGGTAGCGGTGGCATAAACCCCGCCCTCAAGCTCGGCAAGCGCCGACTCATAAGCCTTACGGGTCGGGTTCGACACCCTCGAGTAGCAAAAATCGCCGCCTTCATTGAGATTCGGCTGTATAAAGGAGCTGGCGGTAACAATCGGGGTAAATATGGCATTATTCGCCGGATCAATTTGATTCCCGGCATGGACAACCAGAGTCGCAATATCTTTAAATTTATTTTTCATAGGATATACTCAAACTATTATTCGACATTAGGCATTGAACATTTATCTCGCCAATAGCATCAGCGCCGGCTAATAAAACAGCAGCCGAAACGCCGCAGAGAGCTAAAAAAATAGCCAGCTGCGCTGCTATCAACACAGAGATATTTATAAATCAACCACTCTTAAAATATATATTAGCGCCCGAAGAAAATCTTACCTATTTTCCCCCAAACAAGGGCGAAGTGGAGAAATTTATTCTCCAAAACCCAAAAAGGCAATTATTCAAGTAATTGATAAATATCACTATATTTATTAATGGTGATTTGAATCACAAAAAATAGGGGAAAAATCACACTCTTTATCCCTTGCCCGGGGAAATTAATTCCCCGGGCCGGCGCTGCGGGCCTGCTTCAGCATTACGGCAAATACCGTCCCGGCGGCCAGGCGGGCAGAAAACCCTTCAGCGTGTCCAACAGCGCCTGCGCCGCTTTTGAGAGCTGCATATGTCCGGCGTGGATCACCCCGATGCATTTTTCAATCGGCGGGTTATCCAGCGGCAGGCACACCGCCCCCAGCGCCGCCATCTGCGAGCGGCACAGCGCCGGCACCGCGCTGCCGCCGAGGCCGCTGGCGACCATCCGCCCCACCGTGACCAGCTGGTGGCTCTCCAGCGCCACGTCGAGCTTACGCCCGCTGCGCGCCAGCTCCTCCTCGAGCATCAGACGCACCGCCGACGGCCGCTGGAGGGTAATAAAATCCAGCGTCAGCAGCTCGCGCCACGAAAGGTGGCTTTTACCGGCTAAGGGGGACTCTTTCGGCACAATCGCCACGAAGCGGTCTAGCGCGAGGGGCGTAAAAAGCAGGTTGTTGGTCGGCGCGGGCTCAAAGGCGATGCCCATCTCCACCCGCCCTTCGCGAACCATTTCAATCACCTGTTCGTTGATGACGTCGTGAACCGTGACGTTAATCGCCGCATAGCGGTCGCGGAAGGCTTTCAGCACCTCGGGCAGCACGTTCGCGGCAAAGGAGGGCATCGCGGCGATGGAGATTTTTCCCCGCTGCAGGGTAAAGCTCTGGCGCATCGCCTCTTCGGCGTTATCCCAGTCCGCCAGCAGCTGGCGGGCCATCGGTAGAAAAATCTCGCCCTCCTGCGTCAGCGTCACTTTACGGGTGCTGCGCTGCAGCAGAGGGCCGCCTAAAACCTCTTCCAGCCCCTTGATCGTCAAACTGAGCGCCGGCTGGGAAAGATTCAGCCTCTCGCTGGCGTGGGCGAAATTCAGAGTGTGAGCTACCGCTAAAAACGCGCGTAACTGTTTGACACTCATTCTCATTTTTTATCCTGTTAACTAATTGAAAAAATTTAGTTAACAATAAATTAATAAAAAAACCAAATGAGTGGGTCACAAATTCAAAATTAACAAATCAGTCTTCGCCCCCAATGATAACCCTATCGCAAGCCAGCAGAGGTGAAACATGGCAGGACTGGATAAGCGCGTCGCCAGCTACGAAGCGGCGCTGGAAGGGTTAACCGACGGAATGACGGTACTGGCGGGCGGCTTTGGCCTCTGCGGGATCCCGGAAAACCTCATCGCTGAAGTGCAGCGCCGCGGGGTGCGGGGCCTGACGGTGGTGTCAAATAACTGCGGCGTCGACGGCTTTGGCCTCGGCATGCTGCTGGAGAGCCGCCAGGTGCGCAAGGTGGTGGCCTCCTACGTGGGCGAAAACGCGCTCTTTGCCCAGCAGGCGCTGAGCGGCGAGCTCGACGTCGAACTCACCCCCCAGGGCACGCTGGCGGAGAAAATTCGCGCCGGCGGGGCCGGTATTCCGGGGTTTTATACCGCCACCGGCTACGGTACGTCGGTGGCCGAAGGCAAAGAAGTGCGCCAGTTTGCCGGCAAGCACTACATCCTCGAAGAGGCCATTAGCGGCGATTTCGCCCTGATTAAGGGCTGGAAGGCCGACTGGTACGGCAACGTTATCTATCGCCACACCGCGCAAAACTTTAATCCGCTGATGGCCGCCGCCGGGCGCATTACGGTGGTGGAAGTGGAAGAGATTGTCCCCCCAGGCGAACTGCCGCCGGCCACCATTCATACTCCCGGCATCTACGTTGACAGGCTGATCGTCGGTAACTTTGAGAAACGTATTGAGCAGCGCACGCTGCGCGCGGGGGACCTCTGACTATGCTGACTCGTGAACAAATGGCGATGCGCGTCGCCCGGGAGCTGCGCGACGGCGACTACGTCAACCTCGGTATCGGCATCCCGACGCTGGTCGCCAACTACATCCCCGACGGCATCGACGTGATGCTGCAATCTGAAAATGGCCTGCTCGGCATGGGCGGCTTTCCGCTGGAAGAGCAGCTCGACGCCGACATGATTAACGCCGGTAAACAGACCGTCACCGCCCGCGTCGGCGCGGCAATTTTTGACTCCGCGCAGTCCTTCGCCATGATCCGCGGCGGCCACGTCGACCTGACCGTGCTCGGCGCCTTCGAAGTGGACGTGCAGGGCAATATTGCCTCGTGGATGATCCCCGGGAAAATGGTCAAGGGCATGGGCGGAGCGATGGACCTGGTGGCCGGGGCGCAGAACATCATCGTGGTGATGACCCACGCCTCAAAGGATGGCGAATCCAAGCTGCTGCCGCAGTGCACCCTGCCGCTCACCGGCGTCGGCTGCATTCAGCGGGTGCTGACCGACCTCGCCCTGCTGGAGATTATCGACGGGGCATTTGTGCTGCGCGAATGCGCCCCGGGCGTCAGCGTCGCGGAGATTGTCAGCAAAACCGCCGGCCGCCTGATCGTCCCTGACGACGTGCGCGAAATGCGCTTCAACTGAGGAGATCCCTATGCAAGAGGTTGTGATTGTCAGCGCCGCCAGAACGCCGGTCGGCAGCTTTCGCGGCGCCTTCGCCACGCTTTCCGCGGTGGATCTCGGCGTTGAGGTCGTGCGCGGCCTGCTGGCCCGTAGCCAGCTCCCGGCGGATGCGGTCGATGAGCTTATTTTCGGCCAGGTGCTTACCGCCGGCTGCGGACAAAACCCGGCGCGCCAGACGGCGCTGCGGGCCGGGCTGTCGGTTGATACCCCGGCGGTGACGGTGAACCTGGTCTGCGGCTCCGGGCTGAAGGCCGTTCAGCAGGCGGCCCAGGCCATCCGCTGCGGCGACGCGGAAATCGTCATCGCCGGCGGCCAGGAAAGCATGAGCAACGCGGCGTATCTGGTGGATGGCGCCCGCGCCGGGCTGCGCTTCGGCCACACCACCCTGCTCGACAGCATGATCCAGGACGGCCTGTGGGACGCCTTCAACGACTACCACATGGGCATCACCGCCGAAAACCTCGCCGACGAATTCGCCATTACCCGCCAGCGCCAGGACGCCTTCGCCGCCTGCTCGCAGCAAAAGGCGGCGGCGGCCATCGAAGCGGGCCGCTTTGACGATGAAATTGTCCCCGTCAGCGTCAGCCAGGGCAAAAAGGCGCTGCGGCGGGTTGAGCACGACGAGCAACCGCGCCCGGATACCAGCGAAGAGCAGCTGGCGCAGCTGCGCCCGGCCTTTCGCCCGCAGGACGGCAGCGTCACCGCCGGCAACGCCTCTTCACTAAACGACGGCGCGGCGGCGGTGCTGCTGATGAGCGCCGATAAAGCCCGCGAGCTGGGGCTGCCGGTGCTCGGCAAAATCGTCAGCTCCGCCGTCGCCGGCGTTGACCCGGCGGTGATGGGAATAGGCCCGGTTAGCGCCTGTCGGCTGGCGCTTGCGCGCGCCGGATGGACGCTGGATGAGGTCGATTTAATTGAAGCCAACGAAGCCTTCGCCGTGCAGGCGCTGGCCGTCGGCGAGGCGCTGGGCTGGGACAGCCGGAAGGTGAACGTCAACGGCGGCGCCATCGCCCTCGGCCACCCCATCGGCGCCTCCGGCTGCCGCATTCTGGTGACCCTGCTGTATGAGATGCAGCGGCGCGGCGTCAGTAAAGGGCTGGCAACCCTCTGCGTCGGCGGCGGACAGGGCATCGCCATGACCATTGAACGTGAACGGGAGGCATCATGAATGAACCAAACATCGCGGTACTCGGCAGCGGGCTGATGGGCGTCGGCATTGCCTGCCACTTTGCCCGCCACGGCCATCGGGTGCGGATCTACGACACCGATCCTGCGCGGATCGCCGAAATTGCCGCCGTCGCCAGCGCCATTCTTAACGAACTGCAGGATGCCGGGCAGTTCGACGACGCCAACCGCGCCGCGGCGCTGGGCAACCTCTGCGGCACCACCGCGCTGAGCGACGTGGCGGATTGCACCCTGCTGATTGAGGCGATTCCGGAGCGCCTGCCGCTTAAGCACGCCCTGTACGCGCAGCTTGAGGCGCTGATCGCCGACGATGCGGTGATTGCCAGCAATACCAGCGGCCTGCCGCCGGATCGGCTGGCGCAGGGGATGAAGCATCCGCAGCGCCTGCTGATCGCCCATTTCTGGCACCCGCCGCATTTTATTCCGCTCGTCGAGGTGGTTCCCGGCAGCGCCACCCGCCCGGAGCTGCCGCTGCAGGTGAGCGACTTTTTATCCGCAACCGGGCTGGAGGCGGTGGTGCTCAACCGCGCCGCGCCGGGCTTCGTCGGCAACCGCCTGCAGTTTGCCCTGCTGCGCGAGGCGCTGCACATCGTGCAAAGCGGGATCGCCTCGCCGGAGGTGGTGGACCGGGTGATGCGCTCCTCGCTCGGCCGCCGCTACGCGATGGTTGGCCCGCTTGAGGCCGCGGATATGACCGGGCTGGCAACGGTCAAGGATATTTGTCAGCACCTGCTGCCGGAGCTCGCCAGCGGGTCGCAGATGATGGAGCTGGTGACGGAAAAGGTCGCCAGGGGCGAGACCGGCGCCCGCAGCGGGCAAGGCTTTTACCGCTGGGATGAGGCGCGCAACGCCCGTATTCAGTCGCGCCGGGAGCACCTGCTGCGCCACGCCCTGAAACCGTAACTTCTCGTACTGTACCCAACAATAACAATGAGAGTGAGGAGTCGTGATGAGTGTTTTGATTGCCCTGGCCGCGCTGGCGCTACTGATGCTGGCCGCCTACCGAGGATATAGCGTTATCCTCTTCGCCCCGATCGCCGCCCTTGGTGCGGTACTGCTCACCGATCCGAGCGCCGTCGGCCCGACCTTTACCGGGCTGTTTATGGAAAAAATGGTCGGTTTTGTGAAGCTTTACTTCCCGGTGTTTCTGCTGGGGGCGGTGTTCGGCAAGCTGATTGAGCTTTCGGGCTTCTCGCGCTCTATAGTCGCCGCGGCGATCCGGCTGCTCGGCCGCCGTCACGCCATTCCGGTCATCGTGCTGGTCTGTGCGCTGCTGACCTACGGCGGCGTGTCGCTGTTTGTGGTGGCCTTTGCGGTCTATCCCTTTGCCGCAGAGCTGTTCCGCCAGAGCGGGATCCCCAAGCGGCTGATCCCGGCTACCGTCGCGCTGGGCGCCTTCTCCTTCACCATGGACGCCCTGCCCGGCACGCCGCAGATTCAGAACATTATTCCGACCAGCTTTTTCGGCACCAACGCCTGGGCCGCGCCGTGGCTCGGGCTGATTGGATCGCTGTTTATTATTATCTTTGGCCTGCTGTGGCTGGATCGCCAGCGCCGCAGGGCGCAGGCTCGCGGCGAAGGCTACGGGACGGATCTGCAAAATGAGCCGGAAACGCCTGACAATATTAACCTCCCCCATCCGCTGATTGCGATTGCGCCGCTGCTGCTGGTGGGCGTGCTGAACCTGCTGTTTACCCGCTGGATCCCGCAGTGGTACGGCCCGACCCACGAGCTGAGCCTGCCGGGCCTGGCGAAGCCTATCATCACCGAGACCGGCAAAATCACCGCCATCTGGGCGGTGGAAGCCGCCCTGCTTTCCGGCATTTTAGTGGTGCTGCTGTTCGGCTTTCGCAACATTCGCGGCCGCCTCGCCGAAGGCAGCCGGACGGCGGTGAGCGGGGCCATTCTTGCGGCCATGAATACCGCTTCGGAATATGGCTTCGGCGCGGTCATTGCCGCCCTGCCGGGGTTTCTGGTGCTGTCAAAAGCGCTGACCGCGATCCCCAATCCGCTGCTGAACGAAGCGATCAGCGTCACGGTGCTGGCCGGGATCACCGGTTCGGCCTCCGGGGGGATGAGCATCGCGCTGGCGGCGATGTCGGATACCTTTATCGCCGCCGCGCACGCCGCTAACATTCCGCTTGAGGTGCTGCACCGCGTGGCCTCAATGGCCAGCGGCGGGATGGATACGCTGCCGCACAACGGCGCGGTCATTACGCTGCTCGCCATCACCGGACTCAGCCACCGCCAGGCCTACGGCGGGATCTTCGCCATCACCGTGATTAAGAGCCTGGCGGTCCTGTTCGTGATTGCCGTCTTCTATTTAACCGGTATCGTGTAACTGACAACGTTTAACCGGTAACGCTAAGGAAAATAAGATGAATCTTCAAGGTAAAGTCGCGCTGATCACCGGCTCAACGAGCGGCATTGGTTTAGGGATCGCCCGGGTGCTGGCGAAAGCCGGAGCGCAGACCCTCCTCAACGGCTTTGGCGATAGCCAGGCCGCCTGCGCCGAGGTCGCGCAGCTGGGGCTCGCGCCGGGCTACCACGACGCCGACCTGCGCGACGTAGGCCAAATCGAAGCGATGTTCGCCTGGGCCGAACGCGAGTTTGGCGGCGTCGATATCGTCGTTAACAACGCCGGTATTCAGCACGTCGCGCCGGTCGAGTCCTTCGCCGTCGAGAAATGGGACGATATTCTCGCCATTAACCTGTCGAGCATTTTCCACACCAGCCGGCTGGCGCTGCCGCGCATGCGCGAACGCAACTGGGGACGCATTATCAACATCGCCTCGGTGCACGGTCTGGTAGCCTCTAAGGATAAGTCGGCCTACGTGGCGGCCAAGCACGGAGCCATCGGCTTGACCAAAACCCTGGCGCTGGAGACCGCCAGAACCGGCATCACCTGCAATGCAATCTGCCCCGGCTGGGTGCTGACCCCGCTGGTGCAGCAGCAGATCGACCGACGCATCGCCGAAGGCACGGACCCGCAGCTGGCCAGAGAGCAGCTGGTGGCCGAAAAGCAGCCCTCCGGCGAGTTCGTTACCCCGGAGCAGCTGGGGGAGATGGCGCTATTCCTGTGCAGCGATGCCGCCGCCCAGGTGCGCGGCGCCGCGTGGAATATGGACGGCGGCTGGGTCGCGCAATAGCCGTCGCGGGGCGGAGGACGCGGCTGCCGCATCGTCCTCCCGCCCCGCCGGGATTGCGTAAATAGCCTTGACCAATCAGACGCTTATTTGCCCGCGGCGAAATCATTTCGAGCTATTGATAGCAGAATGATGTATGGTTGCCGGCCATTACATCAGGAAAAAATCATATGTCAGATCGAAAAGACTCGAAAACTCGCCGTAATTACCTTGTAAAATGCTCCTGCCCTAACTGCTCCCAGGAATCAGAACATAGCTTTAGCCGAGTACAAAAAGGCGCCCAGCTCATCTGCCCTTACTGCCACAAACTCTTCCAGTCATCACCCAGAAACGCCGCCTAATCCCTAAATGCCCGACGCTGATTGTGCCTTGCCCCGTTATTTAGATAATTCTTATTATTGGGTCGAATGAGACAATCGGTTTTATTCCGTTCAGGCAAATAGAAAACCCGCACTCCGGCGGGTTTTAAATAGTTCAATATTGTATTTCTTTGCATAACCCAGGTTATCGCATTCCTGTTTTTACCAGGAGTTTATTTGTTCCAAAAAATGACAGGCATTGTCAAAAGCTTTGATAATAAAACCGGCAGAGGCCTTATCGTCCCTTCCGACGGTCGTAAAGACGTTCAGGTTCATATTTCCGCATTATCCCCCAACGAGTCCACGCCAATGACGCCCGGTATTCGCGTTGAGTTTCGTCGGGTTAACGGCCTGCGCGGGCCAACCGCGGCAAACGTCTATACCTGCTAGCCCTGCTCTCGCCTAAAACATCTCCAGAAAACGCTTTACCGTCCGCGAGCGTTCAAAACGCCGCCACGCGATGGCGATCTCGGTCTTCAGCGCCGCGTCCAGCAGGGGATGCCAGGTGACGTTGGGGTGGCGAATACAGGTCATCGACTGAGGCACCAGCGCAAAGCCGAAGCCCGCGTCCACCATGCTAATGGAAGACGAGAGCTGTGAAGATTGCCTGGCGCGGCTCATATCGACCCCGGCACGCCGGCAGCTATCATAAACCTGCTCGTAGAGCCCCGGCGCGACCTCCGGCGGGAAAATAACCGGTACCGCGTCGCTCAGCTGCGCCAGAGAAAGCGCGCTTTCCCCGGAGAGCGGGTGCGAGCGATGCAGCGCGATAACCATCGGCTCCTCGGCAATAATGCGCAAATTAAACGCCTTGCTGCTTTCACACGGCAGGCGCACAAAGGCGATATCCAGCTCCGCCTCGCCCAGGGCGTGCATCAGCGTCGCCATATTGCCTTCGACCTGGCGCAGGGCCACCGACGGATAGCGCTGCTGAAACTGGTACAGCAAAGAGAAAATCTGCGAATGAAAAGCTGCTGAACTGGTGATCCCCGGCACCAGGCTACCGTTCATGCCCCGCGCAATCCCCTTGGTTTTTTCCAGCGCCGCATCGCTTAAGGCGAGGATCTGACAGGCGTCGACGTAGAACGACTCCCCGGCCTCCGTCAGCTCAACCCCTCGCGTCAAACGGCGCAGCAGCGGGGTCCCTATTTCGCGCTCAAGCCTCTGAATTTGCTGACTTAACGGCGGCTGAGAAATCCCAAGATCGTGGGCCGCCCGGGTGAAGTTCCGCGCCTCGGCAACGGCGACAAAATAACGTAAATAGCGAAGTTCCATATCGAAAACGTCTCAAACCAGCATGGATTCTATATTGGAACTGTGAGCTGAATCGGGTCAACATTTATTTAATCTTTCTTATATTTGTTGAACGAGGAAGTGGATTGTGAATCATTATCCTGAATGCACCTGCCAGGAGAGCCTGTGCGAAACCGTACGCGGCTTCTCTGCCCACCATCCTGATAGCGTTATCTATCAGACCTCTCTGATGAGCGCGCTGCTGAGCGGCGTCTATGAGGGGAGCACCACCATCGCCGACCTGCTCACCCACGGCGACTTCGGCCTCGGGACCTTTAACGAACTCGATGGTGAACTGATTGCCTTTAGCAGCGAGGTCTACCAGCTGCGCGCCGACGGCAGCGCGCGTAAAGCCCGGGCGGATCAAAAAACGCCCTTCGCGGTGATGACCTGGTTCCGACCGCAGTACCGTAAAACCTTTGACCACCCGGTCAGCCGCCAGCAGCTGCACGACGTTATCAACCGGCAAATCCCCTCCGATAATCTGTTCTGCGCTCTGCATATTGATGGCCACTTTCGTCACGCCCACACCCGCACCGTGCCGCGGCAGACGCCGCCCTATCGGGCGATGACCGACGTGCTGGATGACCAGCCGGTTTTCCGCTTCAACCAGCGCAAGGGGACGCTGGTCGGCTTTCGCACCCCGCAGCATATGCAGGGCCTCAACGTTGCCGGCTACCACGAGCACTTTATTACCGACGATCGCCAGGGAGGCGGCCATCTGCTGGACTACCAGCTCGATAGCGGCGTGCTGACCTTCGGCGAGATCCACAAGCTGATGATTGACCTCCCGGCCGACAGCGCTTTCCTGCAGGCCGACCTGCATCCTGACAATCTCGATGCCGCCATTCGTGCGGTAGAAAACTAAGGAGCTTCAGATGGACAAACCGCGTCACGAACGTCAGTGGGCCCACGGTGCCGACCTCATCGTCAGCCAGCTTGAGGCCCAGGGCGTACGCCAGGTCTTCGGCATCCCCGGTGCCAAAATCGACAAGGTGTTTGATTCCCTCCTCGACTCCTCAATCCGCATCATTCCGGTACGCCACGAGGCCAACGCCGCCTTTATGGCCGCGGCGGTTGGGCGGATCACCGGTAAAGCGGGCGTCGCGCTGGTCACCTCAGGTCCCGGCTGCTCAAACCTGATTACCGGCATGGCCACCGCCAATAGCGAAGGCGACCCGGTGGTGGCTCTGGGCGGCGCGGTGAAGCGCGCGGATAAGGCCAAGCTGGTTCACCAAAGCATGGACACCGTGGCGATGTTCAGCCCGGTCACCAAATACGCCGTCGAGGTGACCGCCGCCGACGCGCTGGCCGAGGTGGTCTCCAACGCCTTTCGCGCCGCCGAACAGGGGCGTCCGGGGAGCGCGTTTGTCAGCCTGCCGCAGGATATCGTCGACGGCCCCACCCATGGCAGCACGCTGCCCGCCAGCAGAGCGCCGCAGATGGGCGCCGCGCCGGATGGCGCCGTTGACGGCGTGGCGCAGGCGATCGCCGCGGCGAAGAATCCTGTCTTCCTGCTCGGGCTGATGGCCAGCCAGCCGGAAAGCAGCCGCGCCCTGCACCGCCTGCTGGAAAAAAGCCATATTCCGGTCACCAGCACCTATCAGGCCGCCGGGGCGGTGAATCAGGATAACTTCACCCGCTTCGCCGGCCGGGTAGGTCTGTTTAATAACCAGGCGGGCGATCGCCTGCTGCGTCAGGCGGACCTGATCATCTGCATCGGCTATAGCCCGGTTGAGTACGAACCGGCGATGTGGAACAGCGGCACGGCAACCCTGGTGCATATCGACGTGCTGCCGGCCTACGAAGAGCGGAACTACGTCCCGGATATCGAGCTGGTGGGCGACATCGCCGGCACCCTCGAGAAGCTGAGCCAGCGCATTGAGCATCGGCTGGTGTTGACCCCGCAGGCGGCGGACATCCTCGCCGACCGCCAGCGCCAGCGGGAGCTGCTTGACCGCCGCGGGGCGCAGCTGAATCAGTTTGCGCTCCACCCGCTGCGCATCGTGCGGGCGATGCAGGATATCGTCAACAGCGACGTCACCTTGACCGTTGATATGGGCAGTTTCCATATCTGGATTGCCCGCTACCTCTACAGCTTCCGCGCCCGCCAGGTGATGATCTCCAACGGTCAGCAAACGATGGGCGTCGCGCTGCCGTGGGCAATCGGCGCGTGGCTGGTCAATCCGCAGCGCAAGGTGGTCTCGGTGTCCGGCGATGGCGGCTTCCTGCAGTCGAGCATGGAGCTGGAGACCGCCGTGCGCCTGCACGCCAATATTCTGCACATCATCTGGGTCGATAACGGCTACAACATGGTGGCGATTCAGGAACAGAAAAAATATCAGCGCCTCTCCGGCGTAGAGTTCGGCCCGGTCGATTTCAAAGTCTACGCCGAAGCCTTCGGGGCCAGGGGGTTCGCGGTAGAGAGCGCCGACGCCCTGGAGCCGACCCTGCGCGCGGCGATGGACGTCGACGGCCCGGCGGTCGTCGCCATTCCGGTCGATTATCGCGATAACCCTCTGCTGATGGGCCAGCTCCATCTCAGCCAAATACTGTGAGTCACTACAAAAGGAAATGAAAATGGAAAAAGTCGCACTTGTCACCGGCGCCGGTCAGGGCATCGGTAAAGCTATCGCCCTGCGCCTGGTGAAGGATGGATTTGCCGTGGCAATCGCCGATTACAACGACGCTACGGCCGCAGCGGTAGCCGCTGAAATCAACCAGGCCGGCGGCCGCGCGGTGGCCATTAAGGTCGACGTCTCGCGCCGGGACCAGGTTTTCGCCGCCGTTGAGCAGGCGCGTAAAGCCCTGGGCGGATTCGACGTTATCATCAACAACGCCGGCATCGCGCCGTCAACGCCGATCGAGTCCATCACCGAGGAGACCGTTGATCGGGTCTATAACATCAACGTTAAGGGCGTCATCTGGGGGATGCAGGCAGCGGTCGAGGCCTTCAAAAAAGAGGGGCACGGCGGGAAGATCGTCAACGCCTGCTCCCAGGCCGGCCACGTCGGCAACCCGGAGCTGGCGGTCTACAGCTCGAGTAAATTCGCCGTGCGCGGCCTGACGCAAACCGCCGCCCGCGATCTGGCGCCGCTGGGCATCACCGTTAACGGCTACTGCCCGGGGATCGTTAAGACGCCAATGTGGGCGGAGATTGACCGTCAGGTCTCGGAAGCGGCGGGCAAACCGCTGGGCTACGGTACGGCAGAGTTTGCCAAACGCATCACCCTCGGCCGCCTGTCGGAGCCTGAAGACGTCGCCGCCTGCGTGTCGTTTCTCGCCGGCCCGGATTCCGACTATATGACCGGCCAATCGCTGCTGATCGACGGCGGCATGGTATTCAACTAATCGTGGTATTCAACTAATAATATTAAGCTCTGACATGCCTTGCCCCTGCCCTAACGCAGGGGCCTTTTTATGCCCCATCCCACCGCAAGTGCAAACAAATCAGCCCTGTCCAATCTTCCACAGAACATTCCCGGCACATTATTGCGTTCACTGTAGTGGGGGCCGTTCATATTCGGGGAGATTGATCCGCCCACATTTGGTGGAATGTTCCTTTTCACTGCCGTGGAATATTCCGTTCACGATGAGTCCGGGGTTTTTCTCACACCCGCTGCGGGTGAACGGCACGGGGGGCGTTTCGCCCGCCCCCCGTGGCCCCCGGCATGGCGCTGAAAACTGCCGCTGCGCGGTACGCTCCACTCCGGCTTCATCTGGCGGACCGGGCAGGACTCGACGTCCCTGTCTCGACCTGCCTCTCTGGCCGCCGTCCTGGCGGCCAGTCCTGGATGCGCGCCTGCGTTCCCGCCAGTTTTCTTGATGCGCCTTAACCCCCTCGCTGCCAGCCCGTTGTCATTCAGTCGCGATACCATTGCTGGAGGTTTTTCCAGCGACAATTTTTATTGTTGGAAAGTTGGAATGCTGAGTCTCCAGGCGTACGTGGAATATTCCACGGAGTGTGAGAGCCCCCCCGCCAGCCTACGGCGCCCGCCCCTGCGCCTGCGCCAGCTCCCCCTCAATCGCCCGACGCCGGGCATCCCCCGGCGGCAACAGTCCCAGCAGCGCCTGCAGCGCCTCAACCGCCTGAGGATAATCCTCGTTTCGTACCGCGCTCAGCGCCAGCATCTCCAGCACCGGCAGACTCCGCGGCTGCCGCTGATGCAGCTCGCGCAGCAGCAGCTCCCCCATCCGCATCTGCCCGCTATCCCCCGCCCGCACCAGAGCGCTGGCGTAGTCGAAGGTCGCCGCCGGGTCGTCCGCCGACAGCCGATGGGCGCGGGCAAACGCGCCGATCGCCGTCTCGCCGTCGTTCAGCAACAGGCCGATACGCCCCAGCAGCTGCCAGCCGGCGAGATCCTGCGGATTATCCTGCAGCCGGCTGCGCAGCCCCAGCCGAAGCTCGGCGATCTCATCCATCCGCAACGGCGCCGCGGCGGGGTCTTGCACCTGCTGCAGCAGGGCCGGATAGTGGCGCTGCGCCTGCTGCCAGAGCATCACCTGGCCGAAATCGCTGGTTTTAAGAAACAGGCCGCCGCTGAGGCAGACCAGCGCCAGCGCTCCCGGCAGCAGCACCCGGCGGCCAAGGGGCCGGGGAACGCGGGCGTCTGACTCCGGGATATCCGCCAGCAGCGTGCGCTGCAGCTCCACCACCAGCGCCTCGCGGTGAGCGCCGTTTTCCTGCTCCAGCTCCTCCAGGCGCGAGCGGTAGAGCGCCCGGTTAAGCCGATCCCGGTCCATCGCCCCTTTCTCCTGCCAGGGCAGATAGAGCAGCGCGAGGGTGCCGGCCAGCAGCAGCGCGGCAACGATTAAGAACGCAGTCATGCATCATTTCCTTTTTTCAGTAACGCCGCCAGGCGCTGGCGCTCTTGTTCACTCAGCGCTGCATCGGCGGTATCGCGACGCCTGGCGCGCGCCACCAGCAGCCCGGCGCCCGCAATCACAAACAGCCCGGGGATCAGCCACAGCAGGATCGTCCCCGCCGTCAGCGGCGGCTCATAGCTGACGAAGCTGCCATAGCGGGCCACCATATAGGCGACGATCTGCTCCTTGCTCTGCCCCTGCTGCTGCAGCTCGTAGACCTTAAGCCGCATATCGGCGGCGATCATCGCATTCGAATCCGCGATGCTGTTGTTCTGGCATTTCGGACAGCGCAGCTGGGAGGTCACCTCGCGAAACGCCTGCTCCTGGGCCTCGTTTTTAAACTGCCAGGTATCAATGGCTCCCAGCGCGCTGCCCGACAGCAGCAGCGCCATCACGGCGCTCAGCAGGCGCTTCATGGGGTCGACTCCCGGCGATATTTCTCCCACAGCGGCCGCAGCTGCTCGCGCCAGACCCGCTCGTTAAGATCCCCCGCGTGCCGCCAGCGGATAATTCCCCGGCCGTCGATCAGAAAGGTCTCCGGCGCGCCGTAAACGCCGAGGTCCAGCCCCAGCATGCCGCTGCCGTCGAACAGGCTGATGGCGTACGGATTGCCGAGGCTATCGAGCCAGCTCACCGCTTTGCGGCGGTCGTCTTTGTAGTTCAGCCCCACCACGCGTACCCCCTGCTGTGCCAGGCCGTTAAGGAACTGATGCTCGGCGCGACAGGTCGGGCACCAGGTCGCCCAGACGTTGAGCAGCAGCGGCCCGCCGCTGACCAGCACCGAGCGATCGTAGAGCTGGCCCGGGACGTTCAGCGCCTCGAGGCGAAACTCCGGCACCGGTTTGCCCACCAGCGCCGACTCCAGCGTCGTCGGGTCATCGCCGTCGGCGTTGCGCATCAGCTGCCAGCACAGCGCCGCCGCCAGCGCCAGGAACAGCGCCAGCGGGAGAAAAAGCCATCTGCGGTTCATCATTGCGCCTCCTGCAGCTTTTTACGCAGCCGGTAGCGCGGGTCGAGCATGCAGCACAGGCCGCCGAGCGCCATCAGCACGCCGCCGTACCAGATCCAGCGCACGAAGGGTTTGTAGTAGAGGCGCACCGCCCAGCTGCCGTCGCCCAGCTCCTCGCCCAGCGCGGCGTACAGGTCGCGGGTCAGCCCGCCGCTAATCGCCGCTTCGGTCATCATCATCCGGCTGGCGCTGTAGAAGCGCTTTTGCGCATACAGCGTGGCTTCCGGCCGCCCGCCGCGGGTGACCTGAATCACCCCTTCGCCGCCGGTCCAGTTGGCGCCCACGATGTTGCGCACGCCCGCGAAAACGAAGTGGTAGCGGTGGATATCAATGCTGTCGCCGGCCTTCATTCGCACGTCGCGCTCCACGCTGTAGCTCTGGCTGAACGCGATGCCGATAACCGTCACCGCCACGCCGACGTGGCCAAGCACCATCCCCCACTGGCTGCGCGAGAGCGTCCTTAACCCGCGCCAGAATCCGTGCCGGTGGGTAGCGCGTTCGTGTACCTCGATCAGCGAGAAAATAAGCACCCAGATAGCCATCATCAGGCCCAGCGTCGCCATCGCCGCAATGCGGTCCTCCAGCAGCCACGGCAGCAGCAGCGCCAGCAGCAGGGTGACGACCGCTGAAGCCGCCGCGCGCTTCAGCTGTTTCGCCGCAGCGTCGCGTCGCCAGCGCACCAGCGGCCCGATGCCCAGCAGCAGCGCAAACGGTGCCATCAGGGCGGTAAACATGGTGTTGAAGAAGGGTTCGCCAATCGAAATGCTGCCCAGCCCCAGCTCTTTATGCACCAGCGGCAGCAGCGTTCCGAGCAGCACCACCAGCATGGCGGCAATCAGCAGAATATTGTTGCTCAGCAGGAACGACTCCCGCGACCACAGCGAATGCTCAACGCGCGCCCGCACCCGTCCGCCCTTAATGGCGTACAGCAGCAGCGATCCGCCGATGGCAATGACCAGCAGCGCGAGAATAAACAGCCCGCGCGTCGGGTCGGAGGCGAAGGCGTGGACCGAGACCAGCACCCCGGAACGCACCAGGAAGGTCCCCAGCAGGCACAGCGAAAAGGCGGAGATCGCCAGCAGTACGGTCCAGGCGCGGAAGCTGCCGCGTTTTTCCGTTACCGCCAGCGAGTGCAGCAGCGCGGTGCCGACCAGCCACGGCATAAAGGAGGCGTTCTCCACCGGGTCCCAGAACCACCAGCCGCCCCAGCCCAGCTCGTAGTAGGCCCACGCCGACCCGAGGACGATGCCAAGGGTCAGGAAAACCCACGCCGCCTGGGTCCACGGCCGCGACCAGCGCGCCCACGCCGTATCCAGCCGCCCGGCCAGCAGCGACGCGATGGCGAAAGCAAAGGCCACCGAGAATCCCACGTAGCCCATATAGAGGATCGGCGGATGGAAGATCATGCCGATATCCTGCAGCAGCGGATTAAGGTCCCGGCCATCGATGGGATACAGCGGCAGCGTGCGGGTGAAGGGGTTGGAGGTGAGCAGAATAAACAGCAGAAAGCCGAAGGCGATCATCCCCATCACCGCCAGCACTCTGGCGACGGCGTCGAGCGGCATGCGGCGCCTCAGCAGCGCCACCGCAAAGGTCCAGACGCTCAGCAGCAGCACCCACAGCAGCAGGGAGCCCTCGTGGGCGCCCCAGGTCGCGGCCACCCGATACCACACCGGCAGCGCGCTGTTGGAGTTTTCCGCCACGTAGCGCACGGTAAAATCGTTAACCACGAAGGCGTGCACCAGCAGCAGAAAGGCGCCGACGATGCAGAAAAACAGCGCGCAGGCCAGCGGGCGGGCCAGCGCCATCATGCGCCGATCCTGACGCGAAGCGCCCCACAGCGGATAGACGCTCAGCAGCAGGGCCAGGCCCGCCGCGAGGCACAGCAGATAGTTGCCCAGCTCCGGCATCATGGCTGGCTCTCCTTATTCACGGGACTCATGGCGTCCTTTACCTCCGGCGGCGTGTAGTTTTCATCGTGCTTTGCCAGCACCTGGCGGGCGATGATGTGCCGGGGGGAATCCAGCTCGCCCTGGGCAACCACGCCCTGCCCCTCGCGAAACAGATCCGGCAGAATGCCGCGATAGCTCACCTCAACCGCGCCGCGGGCGTCATACAGCGTAAAGCTGACGTCCAGGGTTTGCGCATTGCGCCTGACGCTGCCCGGCTGAACGTAGCCGCCGATGCGCAGGCGCTGCCCGACGTGCGGCTTCTCATGGGTTTCCGTCTTGCCATAGATAATCTCTCCGGGGGTATAGAACAGGTCGATGTTGGCGCTCAGGGCGTACAGCGTCAGGCTGACGGCGAGCCCCAGCCCGGCCGCCACCGCCAGCACGATATAGAGGCGGTTCTTACGACGCGTCTGCATCTGCGGCCTCCCGGTCACGGACGCGCGCGGCGGCAACCCGCCGGTCGCGGGCCTGCTGGCGCCGAACTTCACTGAACAGCGCCCGGCGCTGCCACAGGGTATGCGCCGTCAGCAGGCCAAAGCCCGCCAGCGCGGCGGCGACGGCCAGCCAGACGTACGGCGCGTAGCCGCCCATCGCCAGAAACGCGGCGAAGGAGGAAAAAGCGGGACTCATTTCGAGGCTCCTTTATTCACCAACGCCGCCACCCACGGGCGGCGGCGTTCCTGGCGCAGGATCAGATTGCGCAGGCGCATCAGCGTCAGGGTAATAACCAGGCACAGCAGGCCGAGCATGCAGATGCGCAGCGGCAGGCGCATGCTGGGGTCAATGCTCTGCTGCATATTGGTCGACCCCTGATGCAGGGTGTTCCACCAGATGACCGAATAGTGAACGATCGGCAGATTGACCGCCCCGACCAGCACGAGGATCCCGGCGGCGCGTCCCGCCAGGCGGCGATCGTCGAAGGCGTGCCAGAGGGCAATAATGCCGCCATAAATAAACAGCAGCACCAGCTCAGAGGTCAGACGGGCATCCCAGATCCACCAGGTTCCCCACATCGGCTTGCCCCACGCGGCGCCGCTAACCAGCGCGATAAAGGTGCAGACGGCGCCAACCGGCGCCAGCGCCGCAACGCTAAGGTCGGCCATTTTGGCCTGCCAGACCATGCCGACGAAGGCCGCGGCGGCCATCGCGGCATAGATCCCCATTGACCCCATCGCCGCCGGGACGTGAAGATACATGATGCGATAGCTCTCCCCCTGCTGGTAGTCGGCGGGCGCATAGACAAAGCCCCAGCCCAGCCCCACCGCTAACAGCAGCGCGCTCAGCGTCGCCAGCCACGGGATCCAGCGCCCGCACAGGCCGTATAGCCGTTCGGGGATCGCCAGTTGATGTAATGCTTTCCACATAGACGTTTACTCACACGACTGTTTTTTATCACCGCGTCAGAAAGACCGCAGCGGGTTATTGTGCCGTCAGCCGCAGCGCGGCGGCGGTGGCAAACGGGCATAGCGTCGCGCTGGCGGCTAAAAAGGCCCCCAGGATCGCCAGATAGCCATCCACCGGCAGTCCCGCAGAGGCGGCCTGCGTTGCGGCGGTGGCAAAGATTAACAGCGGCACCGACAGCGGCAGCACCAGCAGGCTAAGCAGCACGCCGCCGCGCCTGAGCCCCACCGTCAGCCCCACGCCAACCGCGCCTAAAAAGCTCAGGGTGGGCGTGCCCAGCAGCAGGGTCAGCGCCAGCACGCCCGCGTCGTGGGCGGTCATCCCCAGCAGCAGCGCCGCCAGCGGGGAGACGATCAGCAGCGGCAGACCGGTCATTATCCAGTGGGCGACCACCTTCACCAGCACCACCGCCGCCAGCGGCGTCGGCAGCAGCAGCAGCTGTTCCAGGGAGCCGTCCTGCCAGTCATCGCGAAACAGGCGATCCATCACCAGCAGCGCCGCCAGCAGCGCCGCGACCCACACCACGCCCGGCGCAATCTGCGCCAGCAGCGGCGGGTTCGCGCCCACGCCGAACGGAAACAGGGTGATAACCAGCAGGAAAAACCACAGCGGATTGAGGATTTCCGCCCCGCTGCGCCAGGCGAGGCGCATTTCGCGGCAGAACAGCGCCCGCATCATCAGCCCACCGTCCTTTCGCCGGAGAGGCGCAGCGTCCGCAGGGGACAGGCCAGCGCCCGCAGCGGCTGATGGGTGGTGAGAATGACGCTGCCCCCCGCCTGCACGTGCTGCTCCAGGCGTCGGGTCAGCCGCTCCACCGCCGTGGCGTCAAGGGCGGTAAACGGCTCGTCAAGGATCCACAGGGTCGCCGAAGTCAGCCACAGCCGCGTCAGCGCCACCCGGCGCTGCTGCCCGGCCGAGAGCTGGCTCAGCGCCACGTCCTCGTAGCCCGCCAGCCCCATTGCCGCCAGCGCCTCTTCCCGCGCCCGCGGGCTGGTTTGCGCAAAGAAGAAGCGCAGGTTTTCATCCGCCGTCAGCGCCGCCTTGACGCCGGGCCGGTGCCCGCACCACAGCAGCTGCTGATGGAAGGCGTCGCGCACCGACGAGAGCGGCTCGCCCTGCCAGCTGACGACGCCGCTTTCCGGCCGCGCCAGGCCGCAAAGCAGCCGCAGCAGGGAGGTTTTTCCGCTGCCGTTATCGCCGGACACCTGCAGCATTTCGCCGCGGTTAACCGTTAACGTCAGCGCCTGAAACAGCACCCGATCGTCGTAGATGCAGGTGAGTTGTTCTGCGTGCAGCATGAGTGCAAGCCCTTTCAAATCAGACCATAGTCGGCAGCGGCAATCACGGAGTGCGCCGCGCGAACGGCACACTCCCGGCCGCTACTGCCCGGAGACCGGCAGCTTCGAGATGTCGGCGCTGCCGAGCGCCTTCTCATCAGGCACGATCGACCTGTCCTTGCGAACTTTCGCCACGTCGCTGGCGGTGACCGGCGGCGCGCTGTTGCCCCAGCTGGTGCGGATAAAGTTGACAACATCCGCCACCTGCCCGTCGTCCAGGCGCCAGCCAAACGGCGGCATGGTCAGGTTAGAGACCGCATTTTTCACCGCCGGCGTGGTGCTGCCCGTCAGGATGATGTGGATAAGCGACGTCGCATCCTGGGTCTGCACCACCGGGTTACCCTTCAGCGCCGGGAAGGCGCGCTTATAGCCCGCGCCGTCGGTACGGTGACAGGCCGCGCAGTTATCGACGTACAGCGCCGCACCGGGCTTGCTGTCATCCCCCTTCCACAGATCTTTCGCCACGCGGTCCTCCACCGGCGCAGGGGTCTGCTGACCGCCGCGCGGCGGCAGGGATTTCAGGTAGCGGGCAATCGCCGTCACGTCCTCGTCGGAGAGATACTGCAGGCTGTGCTCCACCACGTCGCTCATGCCGCCGAAGACCACCGACTTATCGTTGCGGCCGGTTTTCAGGAACTCCGCCAGCTCCGCCTCGCTCCAGCTGCCGAGGCCGTCGCGGTTTTCGCCGCGCAGGCTCGAGGCGACCCAGCCGTCCACCGGCGCGCTGCTGCCGGCGAGGAAATCGTCGCCTTCGGTTTCGCTCAGCGCCTTCTCCTGCATCGTCAGGCTACGCGGCGTATGGCAGGCGCCGCAGTGGCCGAGCCCCTCCACCAGATAGCGGCCGCGCTCAAGCAGCGGGTCGGCCTGCGGATTAGCAACAAAATCGCTCGGCGCCGGCGCGAAGAGCCCGCGCCAGAACACCAGCGGCCAGCGCATAGAGAGCGGCCACGGGATATCGCTGTCGCGATTCGCCGCGTTTACCGGCGCCACGCCGTGCATAAAGTAGGCGTACATCGCCCGCATGTCCGCTTCGCTGATGCGCGCAAACGACGGGTACGGCATCGCCGGATAGAGCGTCGAGCCGTCCTTACGCACCCCTTTACGCACCGCATCGTCGAACTCTTCAAAGGTATAGTCGCCGATACCGTGGGTTTTATCCGGAGTAATGTTGGTGGAGTAGATGGTGCCGATTGGCGTCCCCATCGGCAGACCGCCGGCGAAGGGCTGGCCCTCTTTACCGTTGGTATGGCAGGCGACGCAGTCCCCCGCGCGCGCCAGATACTCACCCTGTTTAATTAAGCTGCCGTCGGCCGGGGCCTCCTCGGCGAAAGCGGAAAAACTCAGCGCACCGAGCACCAGTGCAGATAGCCATTGCATCTTCATCATTTGCCTTCCTTTATGCCTGCACCAGTGGACCCGGGTTTTTCAGGTACCGTTCGCGGATCGCTTTTGCCGACCAGTAGGCCAGCGCGGCCACGGTTCCCGTCGGGTTATATCCCAGTCCCTGCGGGAAGGCAGAGGCGCCGATAACGAAAACGTTGTGGACATCCCAGCTCTGCAGATAGCGGTTAACGGCGCTGGTTTTCGGGTTCTCGCCCATCACCGCCCCGCCGTTCATGTGGGTAGTCTGATAGCTGGTGGTATCAAAGTGGCTGTTGGCGTTTTTCGGGCTGCCGAGCATATATTTCGGCTTCATGGCTTTGGCAATCGGCGCCATCTTGTCGAACATAAACTGCGCCATCTTGATGTCGTTTTCCTGCCAGTCAAAGGTCATGCGCAGCAGCGGCTGGCCAAAGACGTTTTTGTAGTTCGGATCGAGGTCAAGATAGTTCTGGCGGTAGGATTGATGCGCGCCGTGTGCGTCCATCGACAGATGGTGGGTATAGGTGTCGGCAACCGCCGCTTTCCACCTGCTGCCCCACGCCGGAGTGCCCGGCGGAACCGGCAGGCCGGAGATGGGTTTGGTCCCGGCCTGGTTGACCCAGAACGGAGAGCCGCCGACAAAACCGGCGGCGCCGTGATCGAAGTTATCGCCGTTAAAGTCATCAATCCCGACGCCGTTGCCGCCGGCGCCAATAAACGGATTGGTGACGGTATCTTTATCGAAGATGGCCTTAATGGTGGTCATGTTCTGATAGGCAAAGTTGCGCCCGACCACCCCTTCGCCGGTTTGCGGATCGTAGGGTTTGCCGATGCCGGAGAGCAGCATCAGGTGCACGTTGTGGAACTGGAAGGCGCCGATGATAACCAGATCGGCCGGCTGCTCCATCTCCCGCCCCTGGGCGTCGACGTAGCTGACGCCGGTGGCCCGCTGCCGGTCAGGGGTGAGGTTAACCTTCAGCACGTTGGCGTTGGTCCGCAGCTCAAAGCGCTTCTCCTGGCGCAGCGCCGGCAGGATATTGACGTTTGGCGAGGCCTTGGAATACATGTAGCAGGCGTAGCCGCTGCAGTAGCCGCAGAAGTTGCACGGCCCCATCTGCGCGCCGTAGGTGTTGGTATAGGAGTCAGAGGTGTTGGCCGACGGCAGGTTGTACGGGTGATAACCCACCTCGCGCGCCGCCTTCTCAAACAGCTGCGCCGACCAGGTATTCTTCTGCGCCGGCAGCGGGAAGTCGTCCGAGCGATCCGGGGCAAAGACGTTGCCGCCGCGATCCTTCCCGACCACCTTCCCCTTCACCGACCAGGCGGTGCCAGAGGTGCCGAAAACCTTTTCTGCCTTATCAAAGAACGGCTCCAGCTCGTCGTAGGTGACGCCGAAATCCTGGATGATCATATCCTGCGGGATAAAGCTTTTGCCGTAGCGCTCCTCATAGTGGCTGCGCATCCGCAGCTCAATCGGGTCAACGCGGAAGTGCACCCCGGACCAGTGCAGGCCCGCGCCGCCAACGCCGGTTCCCGGCAGGAAGGCCGCCAGCTGCCGGTACGGCACCGCATCCTGAGCGCTATTATGGCGAATGGTGACCGTGCTTTTCGACAGGTCCTGGAACAGCTTGCGGCGAATGTTGTAGGTCAGCTCATCGACCACCTGCGGATAGGCGCCATCGGGCCAGGTATCGCGCATCGGGCCGCGCTCCAGCGCCACCACGTTGAGGCCCGCTTCGGTCAGCTCTTTGGCCATAATGGCGCCAACCCAGCCAAAGCCCACAATCGCAACATCGGTTTTTTTCAGTACGGTGGCCATCGTTACGCCCTCTCCCCATTAATTGATACCGGCGGGAGGGGATAGCGTTCACCCCGTTCAACCCAGTCCATAAAGTCGGCGCGCGCGCCGGGAAAATTAATCAACGTCCAGCCGACCATGCCCTTATTGCCGCCATGAATCGGGTCGCTGAAGAATCCTTCGCGGGTGTTTTGCAGCAGATAAGAGAAGAACAGCGAGGACGGCAGCTGCTTAAACGCGGCGCTGCCCGCTTCAAACTGGCCCAGCGCGGCGTCCTGCTGCCCGGCGGTCAGTTCGGCAAAAGGCTTCTGATGCTGGCTGCGGCACCATTCGTCGGCGTCCGCAATCCCGAGGTTGTAGATCTGTTTTGGCACAAGAGGAAGCTGGTAGCCCATCTCTTTCGGCACGTCCGGGTTAAACGGACCCTGCATATACCAGATGGAACCGGTAGCATAGGGGGTATTCATCTGGCGATCGATAAACTCCGGAACCCCCGCCTCGCGCGCGCCGGGCCCCAGCTCGTCGGCCGGGATAAGACGAGCCACCGCGGCATTGATAAACGCCCACTCCTGCTCGTTGAAGAACTGCGGCTGCCAGCCCTCGCCGGCCGGCGTTTTTGCCGCCGCGGCGGCATCGGATGCCTGGGCCTGAGCCGCGGCGCCAATGGCCCCGACGCCGCCGCCAGCGATGACGACCGTTGGAATCAAGGCCATTGATTTTACTAAAAAATCACGCCTCGAGCTGTTGGTTTTTTCACTCGACATTATCACATTCCTGTCATTTTAAATGGCTGCTTTTGTAGGTTACAAGCCCAGCAATATCGAATCTGGAACCGATACCATTCAGCCTCCGCATCGCGGGACCTGCCGGTTCGATTCCATTAAGTCGTACAAAAAAATCGCCGTTGGCGAGGTGATTATTTATCGCGTTATCGTTTGGATATTAGTCGATTCTCAAAATCCGTCGCCGAAACGGGAAAAATATTCCCGGGATTTGATAATGAGAACGTTTATTAAATAACCTGGATGCAGAAGCTCGTGCGGAATCACCGAAGGCGTAGTGCTTATCCGTGCCAAAAAAAGAGTGATATGTATCACAAATGTTATTATTTGTTTATGGTACATGTCTGCCTGGCGGCGTGCAAACGCCAGCGTCGGCAAATATTAAACAATTTGAGCGGTTAAGTTAGTTAATTACGGATATTAATTACTTTACTCTCGCCCGGCGTCTGGCGGTTATTTGCGCCGTGCCGGGCGATCGTTATCAGCCATTAACCGCGCCGCCCGGCCCTATTTATTTCGACCATCGGCCCTTCTCGCCGCGACCGATTTTATGCCGTCACCTAAGGCGTCGGGAATATCCACAGGTCGTCGGCGGGAAGCGTAATATGGCAATGCTCCGCGTCGCGTAGCGCCGAGCCGTAAACGCGAATGGCAAAGTCATCCCCGCGGGTGCGGAACAGATATTCCCAGCGGTCGCCAAGATACATGCTGGTCAGCAGCGGCAGCTCGAGCATGTTGTCTTCCGGCGAGGAGCCGAGGCGCAGGCGCTCAACGCGGATCACCGCCGTCGCCTGCTGGCCGACGCTGACCCCCTCTCCCGCCATGCCCCACAGCGCCCAGCTGGCGCCCTCGATGCGCGCCCGGCCGTTTTCAAGAGCCGTTATCTTACCGCGCAGGCGGTTGTTGCTGCCCATAAACTCGGCGGCAAACAGCGTCGTCGGATTGCCGTACATCTCCTGGGGCGTGCCCTGCTGCTCGATCACCCCGTTGTTCAGCAGCAGGATACGGTCGGATATCGCCATCGCCTCATTCTGGTCGTGAGTCACCATCAGCGCCGAGAGTCCGAGCTTGATAATCAGCTCGCGCAGAAAGACCCTCGCCTCTTCGCGCAGCTTGGCGTCGAGGTTCGACAGCGGTTCGTCGAGCAGGATAACCGGCGGGTTGTAGACCAGCGCCCGGCCGATCGCCACGCGCTGCTGCTGGCCGCCGGAGAGCTGATGGGGATGGCGGCTGCCAAGATGCCCCAGGCCGAGCTGGTCGAGCACCGCCTGCACCCGCTGGGCGATTTCGCCGCTGGCGACCTTGCGCAGCCTGAGCGGATAGGCGACGTTTTCAAATACGGTCTTATGCGGCCACAGGGCATAGGACTGGAACACCAGCCCCAGATTGCGCTCCTCGGCGGGGATTTCGCTGCGCGGATTGCCGTCGTAGACCGCGGTTTTGCCAATGGTAATCCGCCCGGCGGTGGGCTTCTCCAGCCCGGCGACGGCGCGCAGCAGGGTCGTTTTCCCGCTGCCGGACGGCCCGAGCAGCGACACCACTTCCCCTCGCCGCAGCGTCATCGACACCCCTTTCAGAACCGGGTTGTCGCCATAGGTGAGGTGCAGGTTTTCTACGGATAGCTCAATCATGTAATTTCACTCCAAAGCGCAGGGCGATACCCAGGCCGATGACCACCAGCAGGATATTGATAAACGAGAGCGCGGCGACGATATCGATAGCCCCCGCCGCCCACAGCGAGACCAGCATGGAGCCGATCGTTTCCGTCCCCGGCGAAAGCAGGTACACCCCGGTGGAGTATTCGCGCTCGAAGATCAGGAACATCAGCAGCCACGAGCCGATCAGGCCGTAGCGCGACAGCGGAACCGTGACGTGGCGGGTCACCTGGCCGCGAGAGGCGCCGGTGCTGCGGGCCGCCTCCTCAAGCTCCGGCGCCACCTGCAGCAGCGTCGAGGAGATCAGGCGCAGCCCGTAGGCCATCCACACCACGGTATAGGCCAGCCAGACGCTGAAAATGGTGTTGCGCAGCGCCCGCAGCTGCACGATAAGATGCTCGCGCAGCCAGTCGGCCATCGGCAGCGCCGAGAGCCAGCCGTTTTTTAGCGACTGATCGAGCCACATCGGCAGGAATAAAAACACCCACAGAAACGCCAGCCCCGCCAGCAGACCCGGCACCGCGCGCGGCACCAGCACGCTGTAGTCAAGGAAGCGCGTCACGTTGTCCGGCTTGCGGTGCATGGCGATCCCGACAAACAGATAGCACACGACCGCCAGCGCACCGCCAAAAATGCCGATCGCCATCGAGTTAACGATGGCCCGCAGCAGGTTCGGCTGCTGCCAGATATTGCGGAAGGTCGCCAGCGAGAGCTCGTCCCACAGCGACACGCCGACGCCCCAGTTGGAAATAAACGCCCGCATCGCCACGCCAAGCAGCGGAACGCCGATGGTCACCGTCAGCCACAGCACCACCACCACGCCGGCAACCCAGCGCCACTTGCCCAGCGGCAGCGCGCGCGCCTGGGAGGCCTTGCCCTTCATGGTGACAAAGCGGTTGGCGGTGCGCATCAGCCGGCGCTGCAGCATCACCAGCGGAATGGTGATGCAAATGAGCACCACCGCCACCGCCGCCATCAGGTGGTAAGAGGGAGTGCCAAGCTTATTGGTCAGCTTATAGAGATAGGTCGCCAGCACCATATTGCCCTCGGGGTCGCCGAGTACCAGCATCAGGCCAAATACCTCCAGGCCGAGGAAAAACAGCAGCACGCAGGCGTAGAGGATCGAGGGCCGCACCATCGGCAGGCTGACGGAGGTCATGACCTGCAGCGGCGAAGCGCCTACCGTCCTTGCCGCCTCCTCGACGTCGGAGCCGACGCTGCGCAGGGCGGAGGAGATATAGAGATAGGCGTGCGGGACGTGGGTTAATCCGGCGATCGCCACGATGCTGAACATCGAGTAGATGTTCCACGGCACAAAGCCCAGCAGCCGCTCGGCCCACTGCGAGAAGAAGCCAACCGGCCCCGCCGCCACCACGTAGCCAAAGGCCAGCACCATCGGCGAGACGAAAATAGGCACCAGGATCAGGGGTTCAATAAAGCGCCGGCCGGGCAAATCTGTACGGACCATTAAAAAGGCGAGGATCCCCCCGAGCGGAATGGCGATCGCCACCAGGCCGAACGCCAGAATAAAGCCGGACCTCAGCGCCAGATAAAAATCAGGGTCGGTAAAGATAAATTCGAAGGCTTCGAAGCTGAACGCCTTCGAGCGCGCAAAAAAAGGCGCCGAGAGAAAGCTCTGCACCACAATAAATAACAGCGGGACGTAGATAGCCAACGCCGCGATCAGCACCACAATACCGCGCGGCAGCCCCTGCCATTTTCGGCGTAATACGTTCATATGCGATCCCTTTGCTCAGGCGTTAACACAGCCTGCCGGGTATTAACGGGCGCAACAGCGGAAGATGTCGCGCCTCAGGAGGTTTATTTAGCCGCCGCGCTACGCCACTGTTTGATAAATTCCAGACGCTTTTTCGGTTCCAGATATTCCAGCAGGGTTTCGTCCACCGGAATCGGCTTCAGGGCGTTACCCAGCATTTTGGTCATCCCGTCGATATCATTTTTGCCTTCGATATCGTTACGAATAGAGGGAATATCGGCCTGACCGGCGAGGATGCTCTGCCCTTTTTCTGACAGCACGTAGTCGAACCACAGCTTTGCGGCGTTAGGATGCCCGGCGTCGGCGGTAATAAACGAGACGCGGGAAAGGACCAGCACGTAGTCTTTGGGATAGGCGATGCCGAGGGAGGGATCGGTTTTGGCGCGCGCTTCGGCGTAGGAGCCGAGAATGTTAAAGCCAATCAGGTTTTCACCCGATGAGACGCGCTCCATCATGGTGCCGGTGGAGGATTGCACGGTCAGGCCGCCTTTGGCCATTCCCGCCAGGTTGCTGAAATAGCTGGCGTCGGCCTTGCTGTCCTGCACCGCCAGCATAAAGCCGAGGCCCGATTTTTCGATATCGTAGGTGGTGACCTTACCTTTAAATTTGTCGGCCTGGCCGGCAATCAGCTTCGCCAGCGCGGTATGAGAGTCCGGCACGTCGCCCTGCGGGATCAGCCGCTTGTTGTAGATAAAGACCACCGGCTCATAGGTGGTGCCGTAGGCCTTCTGCTGCCAGACCGCCCATTTTGGCAGCTTGCCCAGCTCGGGCGAGGCGTACTCTTCGGCGTAGTCGGTGGCGAGCTTCAGCGCCGTATCCATCGATGAGCTCCAGACCACGTCCCCGCTGCCGCCGCCCGCCGCCTGCTCGCTGATGTAGCGGTTGTACAGCTCGGTGCTGTTCATATCGTTATATTCAACGTTAATTCCGGGGTACTGCGCCTCGAATCCTTTAATTAACGGCCCCGCCGCTTTGGTATCGGTCGTTGAATAGATGACAACCTTGCCCTCTTTCTTCCCGGCATCAACCACCTTTTGATATTCAGCCGGGTAGCCCTGAGGGAGCGCCGCCAAAACGGAGCCGGAGAAGACTGCCGTCAGTGAAACCACTAAACCACCAATTTTCTTATACATAAACCCAACCCTTAGGTATCATTTATTAAACACAAATTTAACATATAGCGAGGGGTTCGCGGCTTGCAACGCCGGGGGCGGTTTTTTTCTGGCTTTTGTGATGCTGACGGAATTTAACTCTTATTTACCGCGATATAGACGGATAAGAAGAGTGTCGACGGAATAGCCGTCAGCATCATTGAAGATGAAATATTAAGAAAACATTAAGCAGGCATTTTCGTACCGGGATGCCGGCACCGGGAATATTCGGCGGGCCGGCAAAATGGCGCCGATTTAGCGCCGAGGCGGCGGAAAATAATTAACCCGCCGGAGGGCCGGCCGCGGCAATATAATTTTCCGCCGTTAATTATTGCGATATTAGCCCCGCGCTTCGCGCGGCCACACCTGCGGGAACAGCGGAGAAACCAGGGCGTCGCCATCGTTTAGCGTCAGCTCCGGGAACGGCGGCGAGGTCACGCCCCCGCGGTCAACAAAGGTGGCGTCGTCGCCCACCCAGCGAGCGGAGAAGACCCGTCGCGCCCGCGCCGTGGCGTTACCTCTGGCACCGTGCACCGTCCGGTAGTGAAAGGCGACCGCATCGCCCGGCTCCAGCGCCCAGCTGACGATATCGTACTCATCCTGATGGGCGTCAATGTCCGGCAGCTCCTTAAATCGACCGTGCTGGTAGAGCTTCGAGCCGTTGAAGCGGGTCGGGCTGAACTCCTCCCCCCACAGGTGGGAGCCGCGGATGCAGCGCAGAGAAATCTCCTGCGCAACCGGGTCCAGCGGGATCCAAAAGCTGACGTTCTGCCGCCCCTCAACGCAGTAGTAGGGCTGATCGTGATGCCAGGGGGTGACCGTGCTGCCGCCGGCGGGCTTGACCAGCGTGTGCTCGTGGAAAAATTTCGCCGTGGTTGATTGCATCAGGGCGGCGGCAATTTCCGCCGCCGGCGACTGCCTGACAAACTGCTCAAAATCGGCGATCCGTGACCAGTTGCAGTAGTCCTGGAAAAAGGGCGCGGAGCCGTCCTTCGGCACCACCGTTCTGGCGTGCCCGTACTCGCTGGGGTTGGCCATCAGTTCCGCCACGCCCTTCGCCAGGCCGTCGATCCACGGGGTGAACGCGCCCTTCAGTAACACCGCTCCATCCGTCTGGTAGGTATCGATCGTCTGCCGGTCGATCTGCGGATAACGCTGATTGTGCATAGCTAACCGTCCTGTGCTGGATAAATGATTGGGTTGATGACGCCGGGCGTCAGCGGTCTCAGGTTATTTAGCCAGCGTCGAATGGTAAATTATTATAAAACGATACTCGTAATAGAAATTTATGAGCCTCAGAGCCTGCCGCGCCGGACGTTAGTATTCTGTCGAGCACCGTCCGGGTTCGAAATAACAAATAAAATAGCCCTCGAGCCTGGTGCTCAGGCTCGTGACAATATATATCCTTGCGGCGCTCGAAGTTGCCGGCTAAACCAGCGCCGGGGTTAGCTCAATGCTGCGACAATAGTCCATAAACAGCTGCGTTGGCCGGGTCGGTTCATTATTAGCGAGGTGCGCCATAATTAAGGTTGAGGCCGGCATGCGATCCTCAATCTCCAGCTGGACCAGCCGCTCGCCGTCGTAGGTCATATCGCAAAGCGGCCGGGTCACTAATACCGAGAAGCCCAGCCCCTGCCCGACCATACAGCGCACCATCTCAATTGACGGCGAGCTGTAGGCCACCTGCGGGTGGTAGCCCTTCTCTTTAAAAATGGTAATAAAGTAGTTTTTACTCGGCACCGCATCGAGCAAAATCATCGGCTCCTGGCTTAACTCCTGCAGCGTAACGCTCTTTTTTTGCGCCAGCGGATGGCTGGCCGGTAATAACGCATAGGGTTTATGCGGGGCATTAAGTGTCTCTTTGCTGATCGAGTGGCCTAATTCCAGATCGTAGACCAGGGCTAAATCAAACCGCCCGCGATGCAGGCCGTGCATTAATTCGTGCTGCTCGCCATCGTAGAGCTGAAGGGTTATTTCTGGATACATCTTTTTAAATCCGGCCACCAGCTTTGGCATATACAGCGGCGCAACGGATTCAAAGCAGCCCACCGAAATGGTGCCGGAAACCAGCTCCTTATCGGCGCGGGCGTTTTGCTCAAACTCCCAGGAGAGGCGCAGCAGCTCCTTGGCTTTCTCGTAGAAGCGGCGCCCGCAGGGGGTAAGCGAAACGCCCTGCGCGTGGTGGCGAATAAACAGCTGCTGCTCGAAGGAGCCCTCAAGGTTTTTTATCGCAATCGAGATCGACGGCTGGGCAATATGCAGCTGTCGGGAGGCTTCGGCGATGCTTTCGGTCTCCACAACGGTAACGAAGTATTTAAGTTGTTTGAGCGTGAATCGCGTCATAGCCTTACCCTTTATGAAATATTGTCACTCGCAGAAACGGCATAGTTTCCTGATAGGCCGATTGCAAGCATCGTGCCACTCCCCGGCGAAGAGACGCATTGCCGCGGGGACGAATGAATTATTTATCTCGCTAAATGCGCTGAAATAATAAAACCCCAGCCCCGATGAATTAATTGCACCAGGATGAACCAGGCTGCACCAAATAAATCCTCAGCGCGCCCCATTGTGGCACAACATCCAATTTGCCGGCCGATTCCGTTGACCAATAACAGCAATTGTTTTTTTAATGTTTAGTTCTTGTTTCGCACTCATTGCTTTAAATTTATTGAAATTAATCTGGCTATATAGTTTTTTTAAACTTAAAGACCAAAAATTTACTAATTGCCTGATGGCGAAGAGTACCAGCATAGTGTAATTGCCCGATAAATAGTGACGATGCCCCATTTTAGAACATCGGTATCGTCTTCATGTCCGTTAATTATGGCGAGTGAAATAGCCCATGATGTTTAACTGGAACTACATGTTAAGTCTGCTCAGCGACGCAGATTTTTGGCAGGCCACCTGGACCGTCATTAAACTGAGTCTGCTGACCTGGGGTTGCAGTATTGTGCTGGGCTTTATTCTCGCCCTCGCCAAGCAGTCGCCGCGCAGGCTCTTTAACGTCCCCGCCCGGCTCTATATCTGGCTGTTTCGCAGCCTGCCGCTGCTGGTGCTGCTGATCTTCGTCTATAACCTGCCGCAGGCGGTGCCCTCCTTCGCGGCGGTGCTCAACGATCCCTTCTGGGCCGGCCTGCTGGCGATGGTGCTCAGCGAAGCGGCCTACGTCGCCGAGATCCATCGCGGCGGCCTGCTCTCCATCGCCAAAGGCCAGAGCGAGGCCGCGCGGGCTCTGGGGCTGCGCTATGGCGGCACCCAGTGGCGGGTGATTATTCCCCAGGCGCTGCGGGTGGCGCTGCCGGCGCTGGCCAATGAGTATATTGCGATCGTTAAGCTCAGCTCGCTGGTTTCCGTTATCTCCCTGACCGAGATTTTGATGGTCGGCCAGCGCCTCTATTCGCAAAACTTTTTGGTGATGGAGACCATGGCGGCGGTGGCGTTCTACTACGTGCTGATCGTCACCGTGTTCGACTTCCTGCTGAAACGGCTGGAGACCTGGCTCGACGTCACCCAGCGTAAAACCAACCGCCCGGTCGACGCCGACATGCTGGCGCTGGCCACCGCCGCCCGTCCGGCCGTTGCCCGCAGCGCCGTCGACAGCCACCAGCCGGCGCTGCAGGCCTCGAAGCTGCATAAAGCCTACAACAACGTGGAGGTGCTGGGCGCCGTCAGCCTGCAGGTCCAGCCCGGGGAAGTGGTGTCGGTCATCGGCCCTTCCGGCTCCGGCAAAACCACGCTGATTCGCCTGCTCAACGGCCTGGAGCAGATCGATAACGGCGAGATCCGCATCAACGGCCAGCCCTTTATCCATCTCGACCGCCAGGGCGTGCAGAAGCCGCGCTTTATGGAGAACGCCGAGCACCGGCTGAATATTGGCATGGTCTTTCAGAGCTTCAACCTCTTCCCGCATCTGACCGTGCTCGGCAACCTGCTGCTGGCCCCGCGCTATCACCGGCTGGCGGCGGAGGCGGAGCTCAGGCAGCGCGCCTGCGAGCTGCTGTATAAGGTCGGGATGCTCGACCACGCGTGGAAGTATCCGCACCAGCTTTCCGGCGGCCAGCAGCAGCGGGTGGCTATCGCCCGCGCCCTGATGATGCGCCCACAAATCATGCTCTTCGATGAGCCGACCTCGGCGCTGGACCCGGAAAAGGTCAACGAAGTGCTCCAGGTTATTGAATCGCTGGCCGATGAGGGGATCACCATGGTTATCGTGACCCACGAAATGAATTTCGCCTTCAAAGTTTCTGACCGAATTGTCTTTATGGAAAAAGGGCGCGTGGTTTGCGACGACACGCCCCAGGCGATGCGCGACGGCAATCACCCGCGCGTTGACGCCTTCCTCAAAGACGTCTCTTTGGCTTAACCGCTCCGTTTGTGAAAGGAAAAAATATGATCGCGCAGTGGCAAATCGAACAGTTTCATCAGCAGGGTTTTCTGGTGGTTGAGGCGGTGCTTTCTCCCGCAGAGATCGCCGGGCTTCAGCAGGATTTCGACGGCTGGGTGGAGGAGAGCCGCCGCCACGGCGACGCCTGGGGAGAGACCGAGGACGGCCGCCCGCGCTTCGACCTTGAAAGCGACCATCGCCCCGACCACCCGTCGCTGCGCCGCGTCAGCTCGCCGACGGAGATCTCCGCCGCCTACCGGCGCGCGGCGCTGGATTCGCGGATGGCGGCGATCGCCGCGCAGCTTATCGGCGGCAGCGGCACCCGCTTTCATCACAGCAAAATTAACTCCAAGCTGCCGCACACCGCCACCCAGGTGAAATGGCACCAGGATTTTCTCTTCACGCCGCACAGCAACGACGACATCATCACCGCCCTGCTGATGGTCAGCGACGTGACGCCGGAGAACGGCCCGCTGAACGTGGTGCCGGGAAGCCATAAGGGGCCGCTGTGGTCGCACTGGCAGGAGTCGCGCTTCACCGGCGCGGTGGATGACGAGGTGGTGGCGACCCACTGCCAGCAGCCCGAGGCCTGCTTTGGCCCGTCCGGCTCGGTGTGCTTTATGCACACCCGGCTGCTCCACGCCTCCAGCCCCAATGAAACCGACCTGCCGCGGACCCTGTTTATCAGCGTTTACGCCGCCGAAGACGCCCTGCCGTACGGCGATAACCCGCTGCCCAGCGCCCATGCCGGACAGCTGGTCGCCGGCACGGAGAGCGGGCTGGTGCGCAGCGCCGCCAACCACGTTCGTCTGCCGCAGAAGCCGCGCGGCGCCTCGTTTTTCGTACAGCAGGCCGGAAACGACCCTGCCAGCATGTGATTGCCCCCACTTTGGAGATCTCTATGAAACGTTTAAATACCCTGCTCCTCTGCTCCGTCGGCGCCCTGAGCGCGGCTAGCGCCCAGGCGGCCTTTCAGCAGCCGGGAAAAATCATTGCCGGTTCGGATATGACCTTTTTCCCCTACGAGTATATTGAGAACAACAAGCCCGTCGGGTTTGATATCGAGTTTCTCGCCGGGATTGCCAAAACCATGGGCCGCGAGGCGGTCAACCTCGATACCCGCTTCCCGAATCTGATCCCCGGACTGCAGGGCGGACGCTTCGATATCACCAACTCGTCGATGTATATCACCGCCGAACGGCTGAAGGTGATTGATATGGTTCCGTACCTGAAAAGCGGCGAGTCAATCCTCGCCCTCAAGGGCGCCAGCTATCAGCCGAAGACGCCGGAGGAGTTTTGCGGCCATAAGATTGGCTCAATGGGCGCCACCTCGTGGCTGGCGCAGCTGCAAAAGCTCTCCGCCGACTACTGCGTGAAAAAAGGGCTGCCGCCGATTGCGCTTAGCGAATACGCCACCGACCCGCAAACCACCCAGGCGCTGCTGTCGCGGGCGGTGGAGGCGCAGATCACCGATGCGGCGGTGGCGCGCGGCGTAGTCGACAAGCTGGGCGACCGCATCGCCATCTCCTCCACGACGCTGATCTACCCGGTGCTCAACGGCTTTGGGGTGAAAAAAGGCAACAGCGAAGTGAAGACCGCGCTTGAGGAGGGGCTGAAGAAGTTTAGCGCCACGCCGGAGTATGCCGCCCTGCTGAAAAAGTATAACTTCCAGCCGCCGACGGCGGCAGACCTCAACGACCTGATGCCGAAAGTGGAATAACGCCGTGGCCTACTCTTTTGAAGAACAAACGCGCATCGATCTGGCGGCGACGCTGCGCATTGTTGCCCACCTCGGCATGCACGAGGCGGTCGCCAACCACTTTAGCGCCGCCCTGTCGGCGGATGGCAAAACGTTCCTGCTCAACCCGAAGTGGCGGCACTTCTCACGCATTCGCGCCAGCGATCTGCTGCTGCTGAACGCCGATGATGAAGATAACGCCCACCGCGCGGACGTTGACGCGACGGCATGGGCTATCCACGGGCAGATTCACCAGCGGCTGCCGCAGGCCCGGGCGGTGCTGCATCTGCATCCGGTTTACGCCACCAGCGTCGCCTGCCTCGAGCAGCCGCAGATCCTGCCGATCGATCAAAACACCGCGCGCTACTTTCAGCGCGTGGCGGTCGATACCCTGTACGGCGGGATGGCGGATACCGTCGCCGAGGGGGCGCGGCTGGCGGGGCTGCTGGCGGATAAACGCCGTCTGCTGATGGGCAATCACGGGGTGCTGGTGACCGCCGGCTCCATCGGCGAGGCGTTTGACGATATCTGGACCCTCGAGCGAGCCTGCCAGATTCTGGTCACCGCCTGGTCAACCGGCCGGCCGCTGAAGGTGCTGTCCGACGAGGTGGCGGAGAAAACCGCCGCCGACTGGGAAAAAATTACCGACTTTTCCCGTCAGCATTTTGAGGAGATGAAACAGCTGATGATCGACGCCGATCCTTCCCTGCTTGACTAAAGCGCACAAGGCTTCCCCCGGGCAAGTCCCGGGGAAGCCGCTTAGCGCTGCGCCAGCTGGCTGAATACCGCCTGCAGCGCCTCCGGCTTACGCCAGCCCTGATGCAGATCCACCACCCGCCCGCGGCTATCAATCAGCACCGACGTCGGGGTGCCGATCACCTGATAGCGCTCCTGGGTTATTTTCAGCCGATCGCGCAGCACCGGATAGCTGATCCCGTGCTTTGCCAGCAGCGGCGCGATCTCTACGCTGTCGGGATCGGTATTGACCGCCACGACCACCACTTTATCCGGCCAGCGCTGGCTGAGCGCCTGCAGGGTATCCATCTCCGCCAGGCAGCCGCCGCAGCCGGCGGACCAGAAATTAAGATAGATGGCCTTGCCGCGCCAGCGCTCAAGGCTGGCCGCATTGTCCTGGAGATCGAAGGCCGCCAGCGCGGGGGCCGGCTCGCCGCGCGCCAGCTTCTCCTCTTTGCAGCCGACCAGCAGCGTCAGCAGCAGCATGATAATCACCTTAGGCATGCGCATGATGGTTCACCTCTTCGCCCAAATACCTGCCGTGCTGCAGCCGCACGATGCGGTCGGCAAACTGCCCCAGCGCCGGGTTGTGGGTCACCATCACCACGGTGCGCCCCTGGCGGTGGAGATCGGTCAGCAGATCCAGCACCCGCTGCTCGTTTTCCTCATCGAGGTTGCCGGTCGGCTCATCGGCAAAAATGACCGGCGGCTCGTTGACCAGCGCCCGGGCGATGCACACGCGCTGCTGCTCGCCGCCCGACAGCTGGCTCGGCAGGTGGGTCATGCGGTGTTCAAGGCCGACCTGGGCCAGTACCGCCCGGGCGGCGGCTTCATCAACCACGCTGTGGTAGTGCTGCGCCAGCATGATATTTTCCAACGCCGTCAGAAACGGGATCAGGTGAAACTGCTGGAAAACGAGGCCAATTTTCTGCGCGCGAAAGGCGCGGCGCCCCTCTTCGTCCAGCGCCGCCGCGTCGGTACCGTCGAGGATAACCTGGCCTTCGCTGGCGGTATCCAGACAGGTGAGAATGTTCATCAGGGTGGTTTTCCCGGAACCGGAAGCGCCCATAATGGCGACGAACTCACCGCGGGCGATGCACAGATTAATATCTTCCAGCGCGGTGACCTCGCCAAATCGCTTATATAAATGACGGGTCTCAATTGCCATCTGACGCAGGGGCGTGACGGTCATGGCGTTACTCTCCTTTCAGCACTTTCGCCGGCTCGACGCTTACCGCGCGTCGTACCGGAACAATGGCCGCCAGCAGGGCGACCAGTAAAGACAGCGCCAGGGTAATCGGCAGCACCGGCAGGCGCAGCGAGATGCTGGCATTAAATACGGTCATGCCCAGCAGCTGCGCCAGCAGATAGCCGAGCACCCAGCCGCAGACTACCGCTGCCAGGGTGATAATGCTGGTTTCCAGCAGCATCTGGCGGATGATATCGCCGTTGCTGGCGCCCAGCGCCTTTTGCAGGGCAAACTCGCGGGCGCGTTCGCCCACGATCGCCATCAGCGTGGTGTTAACGCACAGCGACGACAGCGCGAGGATAACCAGCGAGACCAGCCCCATCAGCCCCTTGATTTTGTCCAGCACCTGGCCTTCGGAGGCCGAGACCTTGCGCACCGGGCGGATCTCGAGGTCGGGATACTGCTGCTGCAGCTGGCCGGCGTAGCGATCTACCTGGCCGAGGTCGTTGCTGACGCTCAGCAGGCCGTGGCTGATAACGCCGGGCTTATGCAGCCAGGCCTGGGCGACGTCGAGGCTGACGATCAGCATATTATCGGTGGCGTCTCCGGCCTCCACGATGCCTTTAACCAGCAGCTTTTTGCGCTGACTCCCCGCCACCAGCGTCAGGCTATCGCCGAGGCGCAGATCCAGGCGCTGCGCCAGCTTGACGCCGATCATCGCGTTGCGATCGTCAAAGCTGACGCCGATCCAGCTGCCGCTCACCTGCCAGTAGGGCACCAGCTTTTGCAGCGATTCGAACCACACGCCGACCATCACTACCTTTTCCAGCTCGGTGCGCGCGGTGCCGTACAGCCACGGGCTGGCGCCGTGGATCAGCCCCGGCGGCGCGCCGTCGAGGATCGCCTGCAGCTCGGGCTGCGGCATGCTGGTGCCGTGCCCGGGACCAATATAGAAGTTGGCGCCGAAGGTGCGCAGCTCTTCGCTCATTTTACTGTTAATGTCGAACCACACGGCGGAGAGCGCCGTGACGATGGTCGCCCCCACCGCCAGCGCGGCAAACACCACGCTCACCCGCTGCAGGCGCAGGCGCAGCGCCCGTCGCACCAGCAGCCACAGCATGTCGCGCTTAGCGGCCATACAGCACCTCCACGGGATAAAGACGGGCGATGCGCCGCGCCGGGAACCAGGTGCCGATTAACGCAATCAGCACCGCAATCACCAGCACGCAGGGAACCACCACCCAGGCAAAATTAAGCGGCGTGGCGAACAGCATCAGGCCAATCACCTTCGCCAACCCCCATCCCGCCACGCAGCCAAGCGCCCCGCCCGCGAGGCCGCCGAGCGCCGCCTCGAGATAGAACAGCAGCAGGATTTGCCACTGCCGCGCGCCGAGCGCTTTCATCAGGCCGATCTCCTTCGCCCGCTCCATGATGCTGCTGGTCATCAGCGAGGCGATCCCCATCGCGGCGGCGGCCAGCGCCGCCAGGGTCACCACCGCCATCAGCAGCTGAATTTTATCGATAACCACCCCTTCCGAGGCGGCAACCTGCCACACCGGCCGCACCTGGGCGCCGGAGATCGCCTCCTCCAGCTGGTGGGCAATGGAGGAGACGTAGGCCGTGCAGTACCACAGGTCGTACTCTTCGGCGTTTAGCGCCTCCAGATCCTCGCGCGCCCGGCGCGAGAGCTCGTTCTCCGGCACCGTCAGCGCCGAGACGCGGATCGCCTGCACTTTCCCCGGCAGGCCCAGCAGCTGCTGAACGACGCCCAGCGGCATCACCAGCTGATTATCTTCATCGCCGCCGCTGGATAAAATGCCGCTCACCTCGACGGTCAGGACGCGCTCCTGTAGCGCGGCGATTTGTTTTGCACGGAAACGCATGTTTTTACGCACTGGTAAAAACAAAGTATTCGCATAATGCAAAATATATCGCTTAGGATGAGGGGGCTAACAAATCGAATGTGTGGGGTTAAATACTACTTGAGTTTATTCCTGCACCAGTCACGCCTGAAGCCAGGTTGCAGCGCTATCAGCGGCTGCGTTCCCCAGCGCCATACCAGCGAAACATGGTACGGGTGCTTACTCAGAAGCTGAGGAGCACTCTCTGAAACCCCTCCCTTATGAAGGGAGGGAAGGTAAGTCGTGGTATATATTATCTTAATGATATATAGAAATATTAATTCATGTAAAACAATGTTTTATTTTTCTGGAGGGAAGGTAAATATTTTAAACTCTTCAGCAGTTTCTAAAAGTCCCGCGGCCTTAAGTTCTTCATGAATGGCCTCTCTGAATTCAGTTGGTTGCTTCATTAGAAGAAAGCCAATGATGTACTTAAGCTGAGTTATCTCTTTGTTTACTTCGTCTAAATTCTGTGCATTCGATTGAAGATTGAGATTTACGTCATAAAATTTCATTTTAATCCTCGCGAAAGTTAATCAACTATGCTTGCTCTATTACGATTACGCCTGCACACCAGATGCAAGCGAATCTAGTTACTACAATAGCAAGCTATGAAAAAACACCCAACTGGTTTGCGAGGCATAAAGCGAACCGGAGAAGCCAAGGAGCACTGCACTCAGAAAGTGTAGTAAGTGAACCCGAACGGCCTGAACTATTAATCCCCCCCCCCTTAGGAAGACATAGCCAAAAAGTCTTTGCGGTAAAACTCGCAGATTTTCTCCTGCCCGATTTCTGACATTTCAGAAGCAGTGACTTTGCGACCCATCCGCTTCCCAAGGTCAGCCAGAAATGTATTCATATCCCCCAGCATTTTTCCCGTATAGCCGGCAACGATGATGGCCTGCTCTGGGGTAAGCCTGGTTTCTGACCGGGGAAATCTCACCGGACACAACATCAGGAAGTCAGCTTTGTACATGTCTTCCAGATGTGAGCGAGTCAGCTTTTTCATGGCTGCATTGGTGATTTTTACTCCTTTGCGTGCGCCCACATCATTCCTCAGCTCATGGGGCTTACAGACCGCAGCACCAGTGTAGCCCGCAATGATTACAGCCTGCTCGCGGGTGAATTTGCGCAGCGGGTCAGGCTGCCCTGGTTCACCCTGCGGAACCTCCGCCCCCGGTGCGGCTCCTGCCTGAGGGGCCAGCTCCGCGTGAATCTTGCGGAGATTTTCATAAAGCTGCTTGTTGTCCTGCATCTGGTATTTCAGGAGCTGAGATGTTGCTTCAAAAAGCTCATTACGCACGACGCAGGCTTCCATTCTGGCAACACAGAGCTCAAGCTGTAGGTTGCGGTCAGGCGATTTTTGTTCTGCCGGCTGTTGTTCAGTCTTGTTTGTCATTCATCGTATCCTCATATTGTTCGCTGTATTGCTCGCCCAATGCCTGCGCTGCTGCCGCCGCCATTAACTCCGAATCGTAATCTGACAGCGTCACTTGTGACTGGAATGGCAGCCCGTGGTCATTTGTGTAAAATCCAGTTAGTAAATCACCTGCTATTTTATATTCGAATGAAGGCATGCTTCCTCCCGATAATTAAAATTGCCCCCAGACCTGCCACTGAGAACCATCAAATTCTACAGAAATCATTTTTCTTGCAACGGTCGTTGTCACCTTATAAGAAGACTGACCGTTAACGAGGGCGTCACCGTTATTACCTTTAATCCAATATTCTCCAGGGCTCAGGATAAACAGGCTGAACTCATGCCCGACAAGATGTGAGCCTGCTGGAGGCATGGTAAAACTGATGCCCGTCGCGGTTGCCCAGATATGCGGATGCCATCCGCCAAGGGTGACATCAGCAGAGATGATTAAAGTGCGATTGAATTTTCGATAATTCTGACCGTTCGGCCCAATAGCCATTGTGGAGTTAGCCAGAGAGACATCAGTTAAATCGTCACTGGAGCTCCAGAGCATGGAATAGATGTTTTTTGTACCAAAACGAGAACCAACGATTGCATCAGAGTTTTCGCTGAAGCCGATACGAGGTGTTCGCCCGTATAGCTCTGTGCTGGCAGAGTGAAAGTTAATCTGCGAATCCTGAGCGCGAAAACCATAGGTAAATCCGAAGCCGTTCAGGTTAGAGCTTCTTGCGAAATATGCCGCGGTGATGTTCTGAGTGGAATTCGGCAGAGTCACGGTATCGTAACCAACGATACTTCCCGTTACGGCCTTTTTCGAAGACATCCCCATCTCGATACCGGTGGCATTCGTGATATCAGAGTTTTCAGTAATAAAAAGGTTGAGATTCGCTACGTATATTTTGGTGATGTATTCCGTATAAAGACCCACTCCGCTTGCTGGTGTGGTTGTTGATGTTTTAGAGTCAGCCCACATGTCGACCGTGATAATCCCGCTGACCGCATCAACAGCCTGAACCAGACCGATACAATACGGCGCATGCATCGTTCTGATGTAGTAACCAACCTCTAATTTCGCGAGAGTCGTGGCATAGATAACGGGGTCAATCTGCGCCGTTGTCGCGGTGTAGTTCGCACTGGCTACATTGTGGTAGCTCTGCCGTTCCGGACTGGTGTTATCCAGATAAAACGGCACCGACTCATAAATATCGTAAGCCCTCAGTTCCTGCGCTGTCGCAACCCCCATTAACGGGACATTAAAGCCCTGACCTGGAACGGGCTGCCCTGCACGGACAGAGAACAGCCCGGCGTTTCGGCGAATGCCATTGCCACAGCGCCCGGCAATATGAAGGCTCCCATGAAGAAGTAATTTCCGATCTGCCGCTAAGCCCATCTCATCGTATAGTTCAGCATCGTTTGTCGGGTCATAACCCAAATACGGGAGAGGAGCATTATTGTCCGCTAAAGTCCTGATGCGTTTGAGTACATCTCGAACAGAAAAGTTTTGGTTATGCTGCACTATGGCATCCCCAAAACCCTCTTCGCCTGAACGCAGGTTTTGGCGAAAAGGCAAATCAGTATCGCAGCCCCACAACCCGATACCAATTCCGCCATCCGTATCGACTGTTGACCCAGCAGAGACAGTTTTTGGGTAAGTGCCAGTCCAGTAATACAGATAAGTTCCGTCGCTGATACGGTCAAGAGCTGAGTTTAAAGTACCGCCAGCGGTAAAGGTGATGGACTGGTTTACGGTGCTTGCCAGCGCTGCTGCATGCGCTTCAGTTTTTCCTTTTAAAAACCGGGTTCTGTTTGCTAATGCCTGAGCCTGAATATTCGCAAATGAAATGTCGCCTTCAGGTGAGATAGCTTCGGCGGGTGTATCATTTTCCAGACGAAAAACGTCATCAAATACAGATTTCTCATCTAATAACGCCATCATGCACCACCTGTCGGCACTGTGGGCCATGTAATATTTTCCGGCTGAGATAAATCAATTCTGCTGATTGCGATACGGTATAATTTCCATTCAGTAAGACGTGCTATTTCATCGTCAGTTGCCGTATTGAGATCAACCGCATCTTGCAGCCAGGCAATCTGCGAGTCCGCATCCGAGCGAAGAGCAGAGCGCTTTTCCGTTGCCAGGGAAATTAATTGTTCGGTGGTGTACGTGACTGGTGGTGGGTCAATTGCCACTGGCGGATAAACGGAAAAATCGATGTTTTTCCCGGCGGCATTGTCAGCCAGAAGCGAGTTCCATTGTTCAATGGTAATGGTTTTAGCATCAGCAGGTATGTTTGCATCAGTAAAAAAACCAGGAGTGGTAGCTGAAACATAAATACTCATGATATTTTACCTACGGCGAGCCAGTGACATTTCATGACCTGTGAGGCGGTTTTACATGAACCAAATAAAGTAAAACCATTAAGCCCCGACTCAGCCCCGATATTCGTCCACGCGATTTCCAGCTGCCCATCACCAGAAATATCTTGCGCGACTGGGATAACGGCATGTATTGATGTGAATGCAACAGGGAAGGTTACGGCAACGGTATTTTCATATATCCCGTCAGCACCCGTGCTTTTCGTTGTCAATGAAACTACGCCAAATTGCAGACAAAATCCCTGCGGCATTTTATAAACCCAGCCGGATGCAGTGGGAGTAAAAATAAATTCTGACCGGAATACCAAACGAATGGCAGTCAGTAACTGATTCACCTGTGCGGCATCTGGCGCGATATCCGCTGCCGTCAGAATTGAAATAATTTCATTCTGCATGCTTCGTGTGGCATCCTGATAATTATTCAGCCATTCAGGTGTGACAATGGTTCCACGCGTTCCGGTCAGCACGTTACCGGAATGGAACTCACCGTCATCAGTACCAATTGTCGGAATGAGTGGTTGCATATTTCCTCACAAATACCAGATGGTGTAATTGCCTATTCCGTCAAACTGCCACGAACCATCAAAGGTTCGTCCCTGAGGAATAGGCCGGTATGTAAAAATACAAAAGGTATGCGCAGGTTTCAGTTCATTAAACCAGGACTCAATCACCGGGTCGCCAAAGTTCTGTAATGAATCTCCGGCGCAGGACTCACCTGCACGAAAATAATAAGATGGGGTATAGCGCCCCATAATATTGACCTGCCATACCCACATAAAACCGTCTTCATTGATATATTCACCCGCCGCACTTTCACCGGCGCGGAACATATCCAGCTCTTCAATGGTGATGGTATAGCCGGCTGATTTTGCCAGGCGGATAAAATAGGCGCGGCTCAGACCGCCCACCTCCGCCAGTTTGATCAGCACCATTTCAAGACGCTGCTGCCAGGAATCATCATCCGACGGCGTGATGGCCAGCACCCGTTCCCAGTCCGTCAGCAGGTCCGCTGAAAAAAGCGGGGTGATCCCGTTAAGAGCCAGTCCCGCATACTGGTAAGTGGAGTCAAAGACCTTGCCTTCTGCTGTCAGTTCCGCATTAATACGCGGCTGTGCCGGACTGTACGCGACCGGTGGAAGGAGATTAGCCAGCAGATGACGAGAATTCATAGGTCAACCACCTCAATGGTGCCAGGGCGGATCCATTCGACCACTGACTCGTCAACAGTCGGCAGGACGTTACCTACAGGCGCGACCATATTACGGTCAACGACGCCGGTCACCTGAGAGACAATCATCTCAGCATGAGATTTAATAAATGCCTCTCCGGGAGCCAGACGGGAAATATAATCCGTCAGCGCCGCGATAATATTTGCAACGACCTCCGCAAACGTGACACCCGATACCGAAATACGCACATCAATATCAACCGTTTTAAAGGTCGGAGCCAATACCAGAAAATCCTTTGCCGTTACGGGGCGCTGGTCGTCGATATACGCCTGAACGGCCGCAATGATTTCGGCAGAGGGCGCACCACCAGCCGAGGTGATGACCACATCTACCGTACCCAGCCCGCGCCGCAGGGGATAAACATAGGCCGCTGTAACCCCGTCGACGGCCATCGCCCAGCGGCGGTAATCGTATTTATTTCCGCCTGCTGGCGGCCGGCGAATAATATCGAGCAAGCGGGCCAGCAACTCGCCATCAGACTCTGCATCCGTTCCTCCCGCCATCACACCGATAATTACGGTGCTGTCGAACCCCGTGGGCGTGCTGGTAAATGTGCCTGATGTGGCGGCAGTGGTATTACCGGCCGCGCCGGAAGTGGAATAGCTGGCTGCCACCGTGCCGTTACCGTCACTGTCCAGCGTCGCTTCGGCTGTGGTAGTCCAGGTCAGCGCACCGCGCGTCACGGTATAACCTGCTGCCGCTGATGCGCCAGGTTCACCGGTGACGGACATAAAGCCGCTGGCCGTGGTGGCCGACTTTCGATATAACCCGCGCGTGCGGGCGTGCCATTCGAGAAATTCGGTATCGGCCGTGTCAGGAAATATCTGGCGAACTATCCAGCCCTGATACTGATAAATACCGGTTGCCACACTGGCTACGGCGCTGGCGCGGATATACAGGTCGCTGTCTTCACCGATATCTGCGTCAGTATTCAGGTTTTTAATATCGCGCAGAATATCACTGCGGATATCGTCAAACGTCGGCGTGATAAACGGCATTAAATAACCCTCACAAAATGCTTAACGGTGACGGTAATACCATCGGCCTGAATAACGGTGATCAATAAAAGGAGCCAGCCCGGCTCCCCCTGAAAGGTTTCAACTGTGATGCTTTTTGCCCGACCGTCAGTATCTGACGTCAAGGGTGCCAGCGCCTCTTCGGCATACTGGCGGGCAAGCTTATGTACGCGGGTTACATCTTTCTCTCTCCTCAGCAGATAAAGCTTTGAACCGACATCAGGCTGCGCCCACCACGAGCCGAGCGGGATGGTCAGACGCAGATACACTGCGTTAGCCAGGGTGCTGGTGCTCGTGCCGGCGTAGTCGCCGGTTGTCGGGTCTAATAGTCTGTCCACGCTGCCATGATGACAGCGCGTACAGATACGAACAGACAGACAGGTGTCAGTGGGTTTGGCGGAGGTTACATAGGCTGGTTCGGTTTGCTCGTCGTGCCGGCATCGCCGCCATGATCGTGGTCATGGTCGTCGTAGGTCTCGCGTATCGCATCCAGCGTCGATTTACCGTCGGCCAGCTGGTTGCTGGTTTTGAGTAGCGGGGTCTCAAAATTCGCGCCGACGGTGGCGGTGACGTCGTAGTCCTCAGCCTGCACGGTATATTTTTTGGCTTTCACGAGGTACTCGTCGCACTCTGTCTCGACGATGCGGCCTTTTTTGATATGCACATAAGCGCCTTCCTCGGAGTAGATGGCCATCTCACCGCTGGCCACCTGCAGGCGGTATGCGCCGTTCTCGGTAGCAATGATGATGGCGTGCGACGTCTGGCCACCGATGGGGAGCACGATACACTGAGTGCCGGCAGGCGGGCAACTGGTAAACCCGAAGTGCTGGAACAGTTCGGCGTCCTGCAGCTGCTCGCCAGCGAGCCCTTTAAGCTGCACCTGCTGAATACTTAAATCGCTTTTAACACGGGTTAAACGCCCCCTGAAAGCAAGGCGAATACCGCGCAGTGCAGCACGAATACGTAAATCAACCTGGCTCCACATCGATTATCGTCTCCTTTTTCTTGCGTTTCTTGCGGCCCTTTTTCTTCTTCGGGAAAGCGTCTGGTATCCACACACCATCCTCTTTCAGCCTGAGCGTGGTCACCGCACCGCCCGGACGACCGCCAGTGAACTCCCTGCCCATCAGAAAATAGACGGCATCGATGCCGTGCGGCTCGCTGATCACATGGATGCGCTGCCCGGGCTCCCATAACACACCGTCACTGGTGCGGTGCCCCTGAACGCGGGCAATCAGGCTGTAACCCTCCAGACGCGCATCGGCCATCATCTTACGGGCGCGGTAGCGGACCTGTTCAAGGTCATCGGCATCATGCATGACTACAACCTGCGGCCGGTAATAGGCGACCGTCGGATCCTCTACGGTAAACGTCAGGCCATGCTGGCCGGTCTCAGGGAGACCCGTCTCGAGTTCGGTGTCGGTGGTGTCCACACCCTCAGTCACCGTCATTGAATCTGTGCTACTGACGTCGATAACCAGCGATTTCTTTTTATTGGTCGAGTGTGCATGCCCCTGCGCCAGCACCGTCAGACGGGAAAAGCTGCGCTCCATACTGCTTTCATCGGTGAGGCTGAGCAGGTTATTACCCTTGCCGGAACGGCGCATCACCAGCGTGGCCACCGGCGCGGCCGTGTAATCCGGGCCACCGATTACCAGCGTGCCGTCCGGGCGGAACCATGGCCATAGCCCACGACCGGCACAGGCCCGCAGCAGGATATCCCATGCCCGCTCTCCCGGTTCGGTGGTGATTTTGTCATTACGGATGGAGCTCTCGGCGTGCAACTCGATGTTTTTGATACCCAGTGGCCGCACGACCTGGGCGATAACCTCTTCCAGGCTGGCCTGGCGACTGGTCAGTAAAGGTGATGCACAGTCCACCAGGATGGCCGCGCCGTCACGGCCATTGACGGACAGCGAGACCTGATCGCGGCTGACGGTACGCGACACGCGGTCGATACGCCCGGTCATCACCACATCCGGCCCGACACGCACCTGAACTGGAACGCCCCGGGCTACGCCTTCAGGGAAGATGCCGGCAGGCAGGCCGAGACGCATCGACCAGGCATCGGCGGGGATCAGAAAATCGCTGTCGATACCGTAGCCGGACCAGTCGGAATGCACTTTACCGCCGACGATGACAGAGACTTTGTCCAGGTCAGCATCCTGCGCGGCCTGCTTATTCTGCATAGCCATTCAGCACGTCTCCCGGGATGATGTTATTCGGGTCCCGGAGGGACGGATTGAGCAGCTTCAGCTCGCCGGCGCGGCTGTAGTCGCCATACCAGAGATGCGCCAGCAGGTGCAGGTTCGTGGCGCCGGCCACCGTGCGCTTAATCAGCGGTGGTCTGGCCTGAATCAGTGCCAGCGCCATCACCTGCAGCGACAGCGCGGTATCGCGCAGGCCATCAATCACCGGCTGATATTCCAGGGCGATCGACGTCGCCGAGCTGCTGACGGTCGCCATCTCTGCCGCCCAGGTACTGCGCACGCTGTCGATGGCGTTCTGCACCGCCTGACGGGCATCACCGGCGATCAGACTGATATCGTCAGGACTCAGCGCAGCGGTGACGGTCTCATCACTCAGGAGGTCAGCCGCCTGCTGGGCCAGCTCAATGGCCACAGCCAGCAGGGTCATGGCAATCAGTTCCCGGATATCGGTAGTGGTAACGTTCGCCGGCATCTCGACGGAGGCAGTGGCATCGCCGGTGACCAGGCTCGCCGGCAACGCAGCTACGCTGTCAGCCTGGGTTTTTACCGCTGACCAGTCAGCAAGAACCACGGCCGGCGCGGAGGCATACACGGCAGAATCTGAGCTGATGGAACTCATCGCCGCTGAACTCTGCAGGCTGAGGGCCGACTGAATGTCGGTCATGAAAGCGGACGGGAAGTTAACAAAGTCCGTGGTGCTGCTGATAAAGCCGGTGATGTCGCCGCGCAGAACGGCAACCATATTCAGCGCGGTGACGCCGAGTGCCTTAGCCCGGGCCATATACTGCCGCGCTGTTCGCAGCGGCTTCATGGCGTTATCCAGCAGCGTGGCTGCATTATCGAGGGTGCCCTGAGCCTGATTGAATATGGCGTCGGCCTGGCTGAGCGGCCACTCGCGCACAAAGAACTCGACATCCAGACCTGACTGCAGGAACTGCAGATCAACGGTGCAGTAGTCGGGGCTCTCGGCCTCGTGATTCACCTGGTAAACGTAGCACTGCATGTCCGGCATGGAACCGAACACCGGGTGAATCAGCTCACCCGGCCCGCGTTTATCGAGGGCCGCGATAAACGCCTGCAGCCGGCTCTCGTAGTCGTCACCGAAGAAAACCGCCTGACACTGCAGGCTGCGAGGTTTCGCGCCGAGATCATCAATATTGGCTCCGTTGCGGTACGGGTACTCGTGCTGGGCGATATCGCGCTGCACGCTGTCACGGGTGTTGATGATATCGAAGGCAACGCCCCGGAAGCTGGCGTCCTGCAGATCCGTTTCCCATGCCATCAGTGCGGTCCTCCCTGTGGGCCACGGGTGGCTGACTGATTGTTAACTTCATTCACGGCCTCAGCAATAACCCGTCCATCCAGTTCAACCTTGGTCGTAATATTGATGGGCGGCTGCTGTGCCGGCGTCTGGGCGAACGGAGGCACCGGGTAGCCGTTCGCTGACTCAGGAACGCGAATATCTGTTGGTGGCGTCCACCATGAGGGTACCGTTCCGCTGGCTTCATCTTTATCCAGACGGGATAGCCACTCTTCATTTTCACTGGCATAGCCTTTGCCAATCTGGTACCAGGGCTGATAAAGCTTTCTCGCTTTATCAATACGCTCCTGACTGTAACGGGATCGTAAGGCAGACCACCTGGCCGGACCATTAGTGATTTCTTCGTCTTCGTCACGTGTGGTGAAAGTCGCGATTGCTGTTGCCGACATTCCCGCACCCAGCAGTCGGGTTCCCCATCCCCACGCGCCTGGCTTGCCTGGTGGTAAAGTTCCTGGAGGTAAAGGAGAAGATGATGGTCTGATTTTACCGCCAGTAAGAAAGTTGAGCGTGGCAAAGGCGACGGCAGCAGCCGTCATCGCTTTAATACCCGTAGTGGCACCGGAGAGGGCTGTGGTCAGTTCAGGATATTGCTTCGCGTAATCAACAAGTTTTGTTGATAAGTCCCCGTATAGGTCAGCCAGAGGCTTCATGGCATCCTGTTCGGCAAAGACCTTTTCAGATTCAAGCTGCTGCGATTTGAAAGCATTCGTGGACGACTTCACTTTAAATGAGGCTGCACCTGAACCTTCGGCATCCCTGGTTCCCGCCTGCTGTTCTTTAATATAGTCCTTGTACAGGATGCTGGTTTTGAGTGCCATCTGAGCTTGCTGATCCGCAACAATTTTCGAAACAATTGAGGCGACCACAACATCCAGCGCTGCGTTAATATCCTTTTCCCGGTCTGTGCCCTTATATTTCTTCGCATCTGCCCTGAGAGACTGTACCCGTTTATCCTGCGACACAATGCCTGAAACTGCGCCCATAAAAGCATCGGGGGTACTAACTCCGTTCATCCGTTGCTGGGCCAGATAATCGGTGTAGTTCATCACTTTGCCGTTCACCCGGAATTTATAGTTTTTCAATGCGTTCTGAGTGTCTGCACTGGTGATTTTGTCCAGGAGGTTATTGATGTTTGTTGCGGCCTGACTGTTGTCACCCGCAGTAAGCGAGTTCGCCTGATACCAGGCCGCAAGTTTATCGACGTCCGCAAGGCCAGACATACCAATTGACTTAGCTTTGGTCATCGTGGTTGGCATAGAGCGAGCCATATCGGCCAGCTCATAACTACCATTCTCCCCAGAACGAACAAGCTTATCGAAAAGTGTCGGGACTTCTTCAGGCTTGATACCAAAGTTAGCGATAGCAGCGGAAGCAATCTTAGCCAGATCTTCGGGATTAGCACCTGATGCGGTCGAATACCGCATAACATCCGGCAAAATCCCCATAGCAACTTCATTACTTACCTGACCACCGGCAAACAATGATTGCAAGGTACCCTGAGCCTGCTCAGGTAAACCGCCACCGTACCTTACGGCTGTTCGGATGGCCGAGTTCAATACCGGGATTTTTTTTAGACGATCTTCGGGAGGTAATTGGTTGTAGCCGGTGTTGGCGATGTCAGCATTTTTATCTTCATAAGCCATTTGCCGCTGAACCGGGTCTTTAATAATCATGGCCGCAGCGGTAACGCCCCCGGCAATCGCCGTAACGTTTCCACCCCACATTCGGGCGCGTTCCATGCGGGACATCGACTGGCCAGCACCGTTGAGCTCGGTACGCAGCTGTGATACCTGATTTGTCATCGCCCGGAATGCACGAGTTTGTTCATTAGCAGTGAGTGTGCCGGTCCGTAACAGACGGTTATAAGCAGCCTGCGTCTGCGCAATCTCGCGCTGAATGTCACGCTCCGAGCGGATACCTAATGTCGAACGGGCACTTGCGGCTCGCTGATATTCCTGCTGCAGTGTACGGGAGGCCCGGATACCGCTCTGTGTTGACTGCTCACGGGTGCGGGCGGCATCTTCATCGGCCTTTTTGTTGGTGTTAATCTGTTTGAAAATATCAGATAACGCCTGGCGCAGTACCTTAGAGCCCTGATCTCTGGCCAGCAGGGTCATGGCAAGCTGTAGTGAACGCATTTACCTTTTCCCCTTCTTTTTCCTGCGGGAACGTACATGAGGTGCACGGGCTGTTGGCTTCCTGCCATGCAGCCCGTCGAGGTCATCCAGCCAGCGAGTCAGCTCGCTGACGGTCATGCCTTCGATGCGGTCGGCGCTGATGCCGAATCGTCCGAGGATGAGGGTTGCTCGCCGGAGGCCGGTAAGCTTTTCTGAGCAAGCATCCGCTTTTTTTTAAGCCCGGCCAGCTCTGCATCAAGGATATCCAGGTCCTCTTCTGTGAGGTTGTCCAAAAGGAAATCCACAGTAATGTCGTCCTTGCTTAAGGTGCCAAGAGACTCAATAACTTCTGCCAGCAATGCTACGCGGTAGTGAACATATGCCGCTGGCGTATCGGTTTCCCCCAGAGCCTCCATAGTTGAAGCCAGTGCCTTGACGGTATGCCTCATGACCGGCAGGGTCACGGTGTAGTCGTAAAGAATGACGTCACCATGAGGGACGCCATACAGCAGTTGTCCTGATGCTTTCATTAGCCTTGTACCTTACGCAGTGACTGGATGGTGAGGTCGCGACGGGCTTCCGTGTCCACGCTGTACTGTTCCCCGGTCTGGGTGGTGAAGCAGTCCAGGTAGGAGTAAAGCGGGTTGCCGTCCATATCCATGGTGGTCAGTTTGGCCCCGACCATTTCATCCCAGTCCGGCTGAGCAACGTTTTTCGGCATCACGACAGTGATCTGCAATGAATGCTCGGCGATGCCTTTCGCGTAACCTTTGGCGCGGCCGGTGCGGTTCATGGTTTTGACCAGCTTGCGGCCGGTGTTCGTCTGAGGCCGGATGTCGGTCACCTCAATTTCCAGACCATCCACATACAGGACGATCGCGCCGACGTATTCTTCAAGTGCCATTTAAATACTCCTTATAAATACAGGTCGATGACACCGGCAAACACATGCAGGCCGTTTACCACGTCCGCCGGGATACGGGCGTTAAGGCGGTTGTTGTCCTGGCTGTCGCGCTCGACAATCAGTTTGTCCTTATTCGCCTCAACGTTTTCAATAATCTCCAGCTCTTCCAGCTTCAGCAGCACGTCATAGAGCTCGCTTTTCACCAGTGGAGGAGTGCGGGTGGAGAGCTTGCTGCGCGGGAACCGCAGTGCAATACGCTCCCGGCAGGCTTTGCGCACATAGTCCAGGGTGCGGATGGTGGTAAGGTCCAGCAGGGACACATCATCGACGCCGCTGGCGTTACGGGTATAGGTCGTGATGGCCCGGACGATCTGGACCGTCTCACCGGCTCCCACTTCGAACGGCACCAGGCCGTTATGCAGGGCGCTTTCCTGCTCGGTACGCCCCGGGCGGCTGGCGAGGTCGGTCACATCGAGCGCCATCGTGAGGGTATTCAGCGGTCGGGCCGGATCTTCTTCGCTGGCAATACGTGCGCCGTAAGCCGCCGCAATCTCTGCCGGCAGCATGACGGAACCGTTATGCCAGCCCAGCGTGATGCGGGCACCATTGAGCTGTGACGCCAGGGTGGTACCGGCGGCCAGCGTGCCCGGCCAGCCCGCGACGCCGATCGCACCGCGTTGTTCCATCGGACCGGAAACAAAGTCCAGGTGGGTGCGCAGCGCGGTCAGGGTGGCCTGGGTAGCAAACGGGCTGATGATGATGTTATGGCCAGCGGCCACAACGTTCGCCAGCGCCGGCGCAATATCCGGGTCAATGTCTCCGCCAGCCATCGCCGTCACTACCGTGGTGGTCCCCGTGGCGGTGGTCTGTGCCCGCAGGCGGATCCCGTTGCCGGCAGCGCCTTTGTTCTTCGCCGTCAGCGTCAGAACGCCGGCAGCGACAGCGGCGGTGACGGGCAGTTCAGGCTGATTGTCGATAGCCGTTTTCATGGCGGCAGCGATGACCGTTTCCGTATCGGCCGCGCTGACGGCCACATCCACACGAGTGTTCCCTACCCACAGGCTGACCACGCCCTGCGAGCTGGCCGGCCCGGTAATGGTTAGTGTGCCAGCAGCGGCAGTACCTGCCACCGCATCGCTGACGCCGATTACGGTCAGATCGAGATAGGCATAGGTATTGATAGCCGCCACTACCATCAGGTGTGCAACGGAGCCGTAACCGAAGTACACCGCCGCTTCATCGGCACTGAAAACGGACGTGGCCGTCAGTGCGGCAAGACTGCCGCCGGCGAGCAGCGGAGCCACAATCAGCACCTTCTGCGCGTTCGCCGGCAACGTGCGCACCGCGAGTTTTGTGTTGAACTCGAAATACTGACCCGGCTTGCGGATGCTCGACGCGATATTGTCGAAAGAGATATTCGGGCTGGACATTATTTTGTTCCTTTGCCGGTCGTTGCCGCAGCGGCTGCCTCATCAACAGTCGCATCCGTCACTTTCACCAGGTCGCCATCATTCAGGCGGCGCTGGTAGTAGTTGCTTTCGGGAACCTCTGCAGGCTCCTGTTCGATGTAGCGGCGGGCATTATCCTCGCGCGGTACTCGGATCCCTTCACGGGCTTTAACTTTCATGATGAATAATGTCCTCAGCTGCGAACGGCTCGTCACCGTTCAGAAAATACTGCAGGTCAGTGGTCAGCCAGGCCGGGTCATCCGGGCTATGCGCTCCGCCATACTCGCCAAAAATCTGGTCAGGATGACCGGACGGCAGGTCCGCCGGTGCCAGCGGGAAGCGGCCGTTCTCCAGTGACTCCGAATCAAAGCGGGTGTCAAACTCACAGGCAAACACCGACATGGCGGCCTTCTGAACCTGCGTGTTAAACAGGGTACGAACCTTGCCCGGCATCAGGTGGTCAATCTTGAGCCCCAAATCCTGCCGTGCCAGCAGCCGGCGGATGGCGTAAACCAGCTGGTAAGAGCCGACCTCATTGAATGACGGTCCGCCGTGGCGGGTAGCCTCATCACTGCGCACGCTTCGCGCACCGGCGATGACCACGAACCGCCCGGTATCCCGCCACTTATTACGGGCGGTACTCAGCAGCTCTGAGCCCTGAATACCGCCAAAGGTGACCCAGACACCGGGCAACCGGCGAATGACCTCAGCAGGTTCGCCATCGAGTTCGCCACTGTAGGAATGCACCCCCTGGACTAGTTTGCCGAGCCCCCGGGTGAGCCTGTCGATAATGGCGGATTCGATTTGCGTGATAATCAAAATGCACCTCCGCCCGTTTTATCGCGCCCGAACTCCCGGCCAGCCGAGGAAAAGCGGGACTGACGACCGCCCTGAGCGACTGAACCATCTGGCAGACGGCCCAGCGTGATGCGGCCATCAGCAACACGCTCCAGATACCTGATTGCGTCTTCATAACGTTGACGTATCTCCTCCGTGTTCTGCGTCTGCGCGCCGGTCAGTTCGTACCGGGCGATGTCGCAGCATTTACCCGTCAGGATCCCCGGGGTATCGGTCCATGGCACCGGATAACGGCCGGCGAGATAGCTGTCGATAGTGGCGGTGGCCCGCTCAAGGCCACCGTTCAGCACGTCGTCGTCAATCTCACCGGTAAAGTCACGATCGGAAAGCGCGATACATTCCGTTTCACCAAACTGCCTGACCATATCTTCCCGGGTGGCGTACATAGCTGACTCCGTTTACTTTTTCGATTTCGCTGAGGTATCCGCAGCGGCTGCATCATCTACAGCGGCGCTATCCTTCGCCTCCGGAGCTGACGCACTGCCTGCCGTACCGTCAGCGGCGTTATCCTTGACCTCCGGTACAGGCACGCTGCCTGATACCGTCAGCTCAGCCTGCAGGCGGTCTCGGTCAGCGGTCATTTCAACCAGTTGCTGCATCAGGCCAACCGAGTCCTCTTTGAGCTGCAGGACGACGGTTTCCAGCTCCTGAATGCGTCCCTGCGCGGCCTTCAGCTTGTCGTCATCGCCGCTGAGTGCGCCGATATGGACAACCAGTGCCGGCTCGGCACGCAGGATGGCGATCTCTTCGTCCGTAAAATGGCCATCCGGCCAGGTCACCGGCACGTCACGGTGTGCCACACCACAGCGACGGAACCCGTCGCGCTTGGAGGTAATCGTAATTTCAGGCATTTATGCATCCACCCCGGTTGAACCAAAAGCCATCTGCCAGAAACCATAACCGCCGTTGGAACGGGCTTCGGCACCAAATTTGTACTTCTTAATCAGGAAGACGTCGTCGCTGTCCATGTTGGTCTGCTCGACGAACACCGGCTTCTTACGCTCCTGATACACCAGCGGCTTGACCGTTTTGGTGACGTCAAACAGGTACCACTCGGTATCCGTCGCCAGCCCCGGCCAGACGAGCACTTTTGCCGTCCCCTTGTAGATGTTCGGCGTGTTGTCCGGGAAGCGATCGGCCGTCATCAGATAATTGGCGATATCTTCCAGCGCCGGCGGGACAACCAGCAGACCTGGCTGAATACGCAGGCTTTCACCTTCGTCGTCCTTGAAGTTACGCATCGCCGCACGGGCGGCCCCGAAGGATGCCTGAGCAGCAGCAAACGAAGCCGCCGACAGCGCTTTGGTCCCTTTGTTCGACGCCACGCCTTTACCGACTGGATGATCCGTATCGAAGAAATACTGGCCGTCATAACAGAAATTGGTGAACCCGCCGCTTAACAGTCGGCCGATGATATCCGCCGGCAGCTCTGCCGCTGACTGGCCTGCGCTTTCTGCCTGCTGCGCATAACCCAGCATGGTGTCGTCATCGATATCGTTACGGTCGACCTCAATGGTCGCTTCCCAGTCTTTGTTACGGATGGTGTAGTTAAACGCCTCCAGGGCTTTCACCACTTTTTCACCTACCCATTCACGCATTTTCGGGAAGCGTGACAGCCAGGCGTAGTTCTCTTCTTTAGTGGTGGACGGAACGACCATCGCAATCTGCTGCCAGTCGTTGGGGGTCTGAGCAAACGCATTCTGAAAAGTCGTCTTAAGACCGATAAAAATGGTTTTCAGGTTTTGCTTGTTCACTAACACGGCAGTTCTCCTTAAATTTCAACCCAGACGCCGTCAGATTCGACGGCAATAACGGTACCAGCCACCGGTCGCGCATTGGTATTGCTGGTTTTTGCCACGGTAATGCTGTCGGCGACATAGCAGGATTTACCGACCTCTGCCTGGGTCACGGCATCCCCGGACAGGTTGGCCAGCTTCCAGGCTTTCCCGCGACGCACCATCACTGACGTGGCCCCGGCTGCGCCGGCGGTGTTATCCGCGTACTCATCGGAGACACCAAAGATGGTCAGGGTCGCGGTGGCGGCGGCAGGAACCGCCAGACCACTGGCATTCAGGCCGACCATATGGCCGCCATAAATCATCGTGGCCGCAGCCACCGGCGCGGCGACCAGCTCGCCATTACGCCAGGGAGTGTTACGATCAGACATTGCTGTTTCCCTCTTTAAAATCGTTAGGATCAAGCCCCATCAGGCTCAGTACAGCCGGGTTCAGCTCATCTTCAGGCTCATCGACCGCGCGGGACTGCAGGCCAGCTGGCGGACGGCCACCAGTCTGGGTGGTGGTGAGCGCGGCGATGCGGGTCTGTTTCGCCAGGTGATCGCGGAGTTTGTCGGGGCTGGATTTTGCCAGCGCCTCCGCCCAGCCTTTCTGCGCCGGCAGCAAACGGCCATCAGACAATGCGGCCTGAATCAGCTCAGAGGACTGCTGCAGGGTCAACTGCGCAATTTGCTCATCGCCGGAGGCACGGGCCTGCTCGATGGCCTGATTCATGATGTCAACGGAGACCCAGAGTGCCGGGTCCGGGGTTTCAACCTGAGACGTCAGCGCGGCGACGCTGGCTTCCAGCCCGTTAATCCAGGCAAGACCGGCGGCCGCCTGACTGTCCGAAGCCTTAATTTTGTTAATGAGCTTCTGCAGTTCGTTGAGAATGTCGGCTTCGGTTGACGAAAGCGGCAAACCCAGGAACCAGCGAAGCTGTTCCAGCAATTCATCCATCGTTGTGTCCTCAGTTGAAGTGGCGGCCAGGAGTGAAGCAGCGGCAAGCATTGCCTCGTCCATACCGTCCAGGGCGGGCGTGTTGGTCAGGGCCGCGTTGATTAACGTGGTGACCAGACCAGTCGCGTCGTAAAGAAATACGGGGGAAATAAACTTGTACTCGCCCGCGTCGATAGCGGCGGCGGCAGCTTCAGTCCATTCAACATCCACCGCAAACAGGCCAACCCCTTCACGCCATTCCAGCTTTTTGAACCAGCCGGAAGCCGGAGCCGGCTGGCCGTTCTTCGCTGATCGCAGAGTCTGGTGTTCGTAGTCGATGACATAGGGCGTCTGGCGGGCGTCAGCCGCAGCAATGAGCGCGGCCGCGATAGTGCCGTCAATAAACCAGCCGTCAGGGCATTCAGCCGGGCGACCGTCGCCGGCACGGAAGGTGCCGGCCGGTAACAGCTGGATCACGCCGCGAGTGGCGGCGTTGATAACCTGTGAGAGTGACGCGATACGAGTTTTCATGACGCCGACATTACAGGGATATTTTCGGCGCAACAGATTGACGGGTGTCAGTGGGTATATAAAGGAAGAGAACGCGGAAACATCATGTCACTCTGTCAGGGTGCAGGGCAATAGCGCTAAACGCTTTTAAACTGCTTTTAAAAACGTCTGAACACCCTTTGAAGGTAGTTCCGTTCCGTTTAACGCAAAGCAACGCCCTGTGATGCGTTACAGCGCGTTTTCGGTTTTAACGGGTTACCGGTAGATCTGACTGAAATAATCCACCGACTTTTCTTCCATCTCGCTGATGTCAGATTCGGTGAGACGCAGGAACGGACGCGCAGGCATGTTGATCTCGTACGCGGGGATAGTATGCCACTCGCTGTAATTAGCCTTGCTCTTGCGGGCGAACTTATTATTCAGCGTGCCATCCTTGTTCTGGTGATAGTACGCCTGCTGGCTGCGGGCGGGGATGTTAATCTTCCCGCCTGACTGGTGAATGCCGCCGTAGATAACATTGGTCCCGACTGTCGCCATCTCATTGTCGCTGTAAGCCGTGATGCTCGACGCCAGCCGACCGGAACGCTGGAGTATTTTACCGCCCCGACGCTGTGCCCAGTAGGCGTTGCTTTTCCAGTGCTGCCACTTTGGCCGACCCTGCTGCTCAAAGTTCTCCTGAACTGAATCCTCCATCATCCCGGCCAGCATCTTCATCAGCGGGGCGCGTTTCTCGAATTTGTTGATCAGCTCACCCAACGAGCGCTCAAAGTCGGTGACGTCAAAAACGATGTTATAAGCCATTAAACGACCCCTCCAGTAACGGTAATTCCGCCAGCGACTGCAGGGAGGTCGGCGTCAGGGCTGCGCCACCGTCCGGTAACTGCAGTGCGTAGCCGGTCGCATTCTCCCCGGGAACGGCCCTGACCTGGTGGAGTGCGTCGCCGTTGCGGATGAGATAAAGCAGGTCGTCACCGTCAGCCACCACAGCGGCGGGCTGACGCAGCTGTGCCGGCAACAGTTCCCAGAGCGGACCGGGAGACTGCACCACCGCGCTGTCGGTGACGGTCATCACCGCCGAGTCAGGCATGCGGCCACGACTGGCCAGTGCATCGAGCGTGCGGGTGCTGAGTGCGCCGGCGTGACGGAACGACCCGGCAGGCTCCCGTAGCAGCGAATGGTTGACGAACCGGCGCATATCGGACGTGATCGCGTCAAGCAGCTGCGGTTCGGCAAGGGTGTGCTGCACGGCCAGCGCGGCCATCTTCGGTGGTGCTGTGGTTGAGCGGTCCATCAGGCGCTGACCGAGACCGGCCAGCCAGCCCTGACCCGGATTGTGGCCGAAGCCGGCATCCGGGGTATAGAGCTGGCCGTTATAGCGGAACGCCTGCACCTCGCGGGTATCCTGCGGCCCCCACGCCTGCTGCACGGTTTCCAGATGTCCCTCGCTCGACCAGACGGTGATGCTCTTACTGTCGATATCGCTCTGCGAACGGGCTCGGACACGGCAGCGGCATCCGTGGCCATCAGGCGGGTAGGAAAATTGCCAGATAGGATCGTCATAGCGGGCCGTCAGCCCGTTCAGCGCCGCATGTACGGGCCGGGTGCGCAGGTCCATCACCGCCACACGCGTCCAGTACGGGCGGTCAGCGGCATTCTCCATCTGCTGAGCGTAGCGGCCGGCACCGTAGGCAGACTGCATATTGGTTTCAAAGATGGTCCGTAGCCGGCGCGGGGTCAGTTGCTTGCCCTCCAGTACGCCATCCTCATCGGCGACCAGCTTCGCCTTATCCGTCAGCCAGCCTTTCTGCGTCAGCTTCTGCGCCATCTGCCGGCGGAACTGCTCCAGCGTCAGCCCGTTGTCCAGGGCGTCCTGCAGGCCGCTGCGAACATCCAGCAGAATGTCCTGACGCAGAATGCCGGCGACGGTGAATGCGGACGCGTGCGCCCGGGCTTCCACCTCATGCCAGTTAAAGCCGACCGCGTAACCCTTGGACTGGAAATACTCGATGGCCTGCGCCGGCTTCAGGCCGATCGCATAGCTCAGGTCAACGCTGTCAGGCATCGGAATTCAGCCGCCCCCATACGTCCGCGACAAAAAGTGCCTGCTCCAGCAGGGTCACCAGCTCGCTGTCATCCAGGTCAGGATAACTGCCGGCAATGATATCCATCGCCTCATCCGGCAGTTTGCCGTCCTGCAGGGCCGCAACCAGCGGCGCAATCAGATTCTGCATGGCGGCGGCGATCTTCTCCGGTACCGGTCGGCCGTTATCCAGCGCCTCCTGTGCAGGGTCTGACAGCTCTGCTGCGGTGGTCAGGGCGGCAATACGCCGAAATCGCTGACTCAGGGCAACCGGTGCTGATCCGCTGGCTGGTGAGGGAGCCGCCAGCACCGCCTCATCTTTCTGGGGAACCGGGATACCCAGTTTTTTATGCACCCAGGATGCAGGGATACTTTTGACGCCGGATTCCACCAGGTTTTTCACGCCGGTAGAGAAGGTTTCGATCTCTTCGATATCACGGGTATCAAATACCAGCTTAGGCAGCTTACGACGGGAGACCTCGTACCCGTTGATACGCAGCAACATATCAATCATGTTGCGGAAGAAGCCCTCCAGCTGGCGGGCATCGGCAACAAGAATGTCGTGACGGACGTCGTTATGGACGTTCCCCAGCGCATTGGTTGAAGTCTTGCCATCGGCCTGGCTGGTGAGCGTTGCGCCGAGGATCACTTTTGACTGGGTACGCTCACACCAGTCCATCATCGCGACGAAGGGATCAGCCTGGCCTGAGGCTGCTGACTGGAAGGTAATTTCAGTACCCTGCGGGACAATACCGGCTGCATTATGACCGAGGTTGACCAGTGCTTCATACAGCGCATCTTTGTCATCATCTGTCGCGCCGGACATATATTTACCGACACGCAAAGGCAGACCGTAAATCTCCAGGAACTCCGCCAGATCGCGAACAGAGAAGTTTTTGAACAGATATGGCCATACCAGCACGCGATACAGCCCGGACTGGCCGGTAAACCCGGTTTTGGCGTTATGCTTATGCACCATCCAACCGAACGGCATCAGCTCTTCACCATCGATGCTGCCATTATTGAGCCGGATTTCATCGCCCCTGTCGGGTCGCGCCTGGAACCAGCGGTTCGGCCGCAGTTCTGCGGAAGAAGGCAACCAGACGTTCTCTTCCATGTCCCACGTCAGCTCCTGACAGCTGAAGCCATGTCCGATGGCGTCAGCCGCCTGCAGGATGATATCTTCCAGATTGTCCAGGGTATCGAACCATTCCTGAACCATCGCCGCGATGTTCTTCTCTTCAGCCGTCGCATTGCGGCGCGGCTCAATACTCCAGTCCAGCCCCAGCAGCGCATTCTTACGCTTGGCCATCTCCGAAAAGATGTGACCGTCTCTTTCGATCATGTCGTCAAAGAGGTCGGCCTGTGCAGAAAGATATCCCTGCTCGGCTTCCTGCAGTATCCGGGGCAGACGGCGAATGGTCAGCCCCCGGGAAGGGTGAGCAGGATACGTCCTGTTTAACTGTATCATCCTTGCGGTCTGCGGTTCTTTGGTCACCGCTTTGTCAAACGGGCGACCGAACTGGTCAACGATTTTTCCCATTACCATGCTCCGTTACCGAAGCGCGAGCGGCTGCGCGGGCGCTTCATGTTTGTCTGTCGGTTATCTTCGTCCCGGTCATCGTCCTGCCGGCGCGGTACCTGCCGGAATCCATCGCGTGACCCGAAGGAATTACACAGCGCCCAGAGCATATGCAGCGCATCGGGGCCATCATCGTGGTCGGCTTTGGGGAAGTGTCGGAGCTGTTCAATCAGGGTAACCTGGCTCGGATGCAGGCGAATAAGCCCGTTAAACATCCATGGCTGCAGGGACTCAATACGCAGGATTTTGTCGGTATGCGGTATCACCGGCATCGCCGGAACCGGCACTCCCAGCTCAGCGGACTGGCGGACCAGCTCGGTGCGCAGGAACTCCTGAAACTGGACGGCTTCAACCGACCAGCACAGGCACGCGTACTGGCGTTGCATCTCGATGGTGTCACTGATGATGACGCTCGGCAGGCGCTTTTTAATGCGGGCTTCGACGACGTCAAGAATGCCGGTGATCCGGTTAAAACCTCCGACCAGAATCGCTGACGGGTCACGGGATTTGCCGTTCTTACCCAGGCTGGGGTCGATACTACCGAAGAAGGACCACTCCTTCAGGCGGTTAACCCAGAAGTTGATGCAGGTGGCGAACGGGGCATCATCGCCGCTGACCGGGTCATTTTGATACTCACTGTCGAAGGTGCTATGACCGTCACGGGCGCGGATTAACATCAGGGTATAGAGCGGCCGTGCGGACCAGGAGACCACCGCGCCGGCTTCCATCTCGTCCCTGTGCTCATCGTAAAACGCCCGGGCCAGCAGCTCACCGTCCTCGTCGTTGTTACGCAGGACTTCTTCCCACTTATCCCAGAGCGTCATGTCTGACGGCCAGGTAATAAGGGCTTTAAAACGTTTGCGTTTCCACAGGGGATTTTTCAGGGTGCGTGACAGCACCGAGTCGTAATGCAGAATGGTCCCGATGTAGATCACATCAAACTTGGCCCCCGCGCCACCCAGCGGCAGGACGGTTTTTTTCAGCCAGTTATCCAGCTTGTCGCGCTGGTCAGGGTTGCGGACCAGCTCATCGTTCTCAATATCATCCAGTATGGCCAGGTCAGGGCGATACGGACCATGTCTCAGGCCGCGCAGTTTTTTACCACTACCGGCCACCTGAACCTTGATATCGGTGGCGGTCAGGATGGTACCCATCTGCCAGACACGTCCTGCGCCACAGGCTTCAGGAAAATCCATCTTCAGACGCGGGTTCCAGCAGAGTTCTGCCTTGATGGCCTCCAGCATCGGATACGCCTGATCGATACTGTCCATGATGATGACCGGATATTTTTTTAGCTCCAGGATAATGCACCACAGCGTGCAGAGCTGGCTGACGATGGTCGATTTGGCCTCACCACGGGGAGCCGCGATAGCATCCTGCTGACTGACGGTCGCGTTAACGATTTCAGGCAGACGCTGAAACAGGAACTTGTGCAGCTCAGACTCGTCTTTGTGGCGGATATAGTGCGGGAAATAGTTCTGCACGAAGTAACGAAAACCGCTGACCGGATCCCGGACCGCCTCCCGACGCAGGTTCACTGCCTCCTGCGACGGGTCGAAGCCGACCTGTTCCGCCTCGATAGAGCGACGCAGCGACGCGGCCAGCTCATTGAGTTGGGCCTCAAACTCCTTTTTGTTGAGACTGACGTTCTTTTTACGCGTCACGGGTTTGCTCCGAAACTGCCGGTGCTGCTAACTTGCGCTCCAGCTTAGCGATCAGCTCCGCTTTACCTGCAGCCTGCAGGGCGTAAACAGCACTCATCACGTACCATCCTGACCAGACCGCGAACACAATGAATGCCACATCCGTCAGGACGTCATAACAACGACGGGGCAATGAGCGGTGTTCATATTCGCGCTCAAAGACAGTCTGACCACTGGCACTCATCAGACCCACAAGGTTGATCACCCCGACGAACCAGCCGGCAAAATAACCGATATTCAGCAGCCGTTCATCGGTCCACATAACACCCAGTGCTAACGTAACGGCGACGATCGCATCGATAAGCAGGCTCAGTAAAAATTTCATCTGTCAGTCCTCAATGCGGGGTAAAGGCAGGGTCTGCCCGGCCAGTTCATGCGTGCAGTCCGCCAGATACTGGATAAGACCATCGCGCACAAAGCTGTGGCAGACACGGTGCTGGTCCTTAGTCCGGTCATCAAAATGCGCCGGGTTATCGCTCGGTTCTTCCCAGGTCACCAGGATGCTGGGATTAAAGGTCGGGCGAACATAATCATGGTTCCAGTCCCAGCGCGGGCCACCCCCCTGGCCAATGGTCACCTGATGGGGAAAACCGCAGCCCGGGCAGATGAATGACAGGCGATCGTGAGACACATTTTTCACAACGGCGGAAATAAACACGATTTATTCCCCCTTTAACGCGTCATTAACAGCGGTTTCAAAGCGGTCTTTCGCGCTCCAGCGTTCGTTACGCATAGAGTATTCCAGCTCTTCGACGCGACCATCGAGCAGGTGAACCTCGATACGCTCTTGAAACTCTGGTGCGATGACATAGGCCACCTGGCTGGCCATCACGCTGATGCGGCTATTCACCCTGATTAATTTGTCAGCCATAATAAAAATCCTCTTTAATTTCTCCGCAGGAGAGATCGCTATGCAGGAAAAGCATTTCGCACTTCTGGACGCTTTGTGCCGTCACGAACTTCAAAAACCATTCCTAAGTTGCCAACCCGAAAGCATTGATGCTGATACTGTTCTTGAATACATCTGGCCCTTACAGGACCGTTTCAGAAAACGACTCCATCAACTCAAAACCGTCCGCTATCGTCGTCAATACGAGCGCGAGGCTGATAAAGCCATTCGCGATTACGTGTTGAACGATGCAAGCTGGGACGACATACCACTGGTGGTTCTGCGCGTTCTGCTTGAGCGTTATCAACAGTCCATCGTTCTTTGTGTCGCAAATACGCTTGATAAAAGCCGCCCCCTCATGCATATCCCGGCTAACCTTTCCCCCCATGCGAAAACAAAATTTGCAGTTGCTTTTTGGTTGTACTTAATGAAGCTCCCGTATGAAGTGACTGACGAATCAGCTCTCGACATTGATTCAGCGTTTGCCGGTCTGTCTGGCGGATTGCACTGAAACCCCGCTGATGAGCGCTGCTCAGCAGCGCTCTGAAATCCTGATTAGCCATAATGTTTTTGCACCTCATTACCAAAGGGTTCCAGCACCTGGACGAACGCTTCCATGTGCTTCGGATAGTGTTCACTGATGAAGGTAGATAGCATCGTCAACACCTCCATTGCCGTGGCCAGCTGCGAGGTCTCCGGCAGAACGCGCTTGCTTGCCACGGTCGCCTTGTTGAAAGCATCACTGAGGCTGGCCAGCAGCTCGACGCGGGCCTGTGGCGGCAACTGAGAATCAACATTGAGCTGTTCGATGGTGGTCTGATACTGGACCAGTAACCCCATCAGAATGGCCCGGCCGACGTCCTCCATGCCGTTCCCCGCCAGCACGTTCGCCGCGCGGAGCTTGTCCCAGTCGTCGCCGTTGTCCTGCGCTTCCTTCTTCCAGCGTGCGGCCGTCGCAAAACTGACCCCGCATTGCGAGGAAACGATCTGCAGTGACAGCTGGCTCTGAATATAAAGCCGCCGTACTTTTTCCCTGGTCTCGGGCGGATGCGCCATATCAGAACCCCATCTTGGCCTTGATCAGTGAAATGGTCGTCACGACCAGCCCGCCAGACAGTGCCCCGGTCAGCCCGCCAGAGATAGCGCCCTGACGGATAACCCGGCTTTCCATGGCATCAATACGCCGATCGATACGCATTACAGCCCCGGAAATCTTCTCCAGTTCCGGCATGATGTCGGGAGAGAACGGCCGGCGCTGTTCCGTCAGCAACTGCTGCAGGAGCATTAACGGGTCATCGCTGGCCAGCCTGACCGACGGCGCAACGTTTGCTGTAGTGATACGACGCTGGCGCCGTTTTTGTCTGGCCTTCATGTCCTGTCTGCCTTCTTGTCCAGTTTTTCGAGTACACGATCGACCGATTCCTTGATATCGCGGATGCGGTCAATCAGCTGGTCATGGTCGCGGCGGGAATCTTCCCGGCGCTGATATTCATCCTTGATACGCTCTACGGCCTTTTCGAGATCGCGAATATCTGACTGCAGCCGGCGTATCCAGATGCCACCGAAGAGACCCAGACCGCCGAGCAATATCTGGTAAATCTGGTCCGGGGTCATTGCGGCTCCTTTCCGTAGAGCTGACGGAGGGAGTTCAGTTTGAGCCGGAGCTTCTGACACCATTCGCCGTAGCCGTTGCTGTTGTCGAGGATGCCCCCGGGGGAGAGTCCGCCACCGGCGCTGCCGGCATCGGCGGAATATCCAGCATTTCCGCTGTTGGCTGCTGACAGATATTCACTGCAACCGGGTCCGGCGGAATAGCCGAGGTTTTGTTGGTACAGGCAGAGAGCGCGAGGGCCGATACCAGTCCAGCTATCGCCATCGTTACGCGTGAGTTCATTGATTTTTTCCTTCAGTTTTTGCTGTGCGAGCGTCAGTTCTTTGCCTTTGGCCAGGAGCTCACCAGAAAGCTTGTCCGCCTGCTGGCGGTAGTGTTCGGCCAGATTTACCTGAGCCTGTAGCTGCGACTGATTTTGCCTGGCCTTATCAGCATCCGTTTTTTCACGGTCCACCTTGTAAGCGTCGAACGCCCTCTGGACAGTGGCCGTCGCGTTGTTCGCCGTCTGAACGTCACCGCGCATCTGGCTGGCGCATAACTGAATACCAATCCAGATCCCCGCAAACAGAATCAGCGCGACAGCAACCAGCCAGGGGATCAGCGGTTTTATCAGCGTCCAGAACTTACTGACCATCGGGGGTTCCTCCGTTAGTCGGGGCGGCAGGCTGATCGCGCTTCATGGCCACCAGTTTTGACCCGATGTTATGGCCTGCCCACGCGACGATGTAGGCGGTAAACATCCACTCCTGCAGCTGCAGGCTGTAGCCGTACCAGATGACGATCGCGGACGTGACCAGAAAGGTAAAAAAAGTAATGGTGTCGGAGGTGCTGAGCCGACCCGATGGGTTAGAAATCAGTTCTTTGAGGGACATAACGCCCTCCGGGCTTTCTCGAAGAGCACAGCTCGGTCATCGAGACCAACCAGCGCGGGATTAATTTTGCGGGTGACTTCGACCACGTTGGCCGCATCCGCCGGCGCATTACAGCCATGCTGATACCAGTACCAGGCGGCAGAACGAGCGGCGTTAACCGGGTCAAGTAGCAGGTCGGGATTGTTCAGCAGGTCAAGCCCCAGCGCCTGCCCACAGGCCCGATAGTTGTTTTTGAGGGTGACCTGAATCAGCCCACGGCCGCGATAGCGCCAGCCGTCGCCGGTGGATTCGGAGCCGTTGCCGCCCTGGTTGGCATACACAAAATTGGCGGTCGCTTCTGGCCTGCCGACGAACTGCTGGGCCAGTGCCAGTTCTGACGGCTCAATCTTACGATTTTTATTGAGATCGAAGTCGGAGCGAAAAATCATCGCCAGACGCGCAGCATCGCGGTAGTACAGGCTTTCGACGACCCGGGTAAACCGAAGACTCTCATGCCCGAGCTGCGCGATAAAGCCAGCCTGCCGCAATGGGGTATTGATAAAGAATTCGGCCATGGCCGCATTCAGCGGATCAAGCCATTGCTGCGCTCGCTGTTGAGTAATGCCGGCGGCACGCTGGAAGTCGTTGAGATTCATGAACTGACACCACAGGGAGAAAAGGTGGTGTCAGTATCGCGGGAGGGAGATCAGGAAATCAGATTGACGGGTGTCAGTGGGTTATGGCGTAACGTCAATGATTTGAAGCTGTTCACTTTCTTCAATCTCTTTTGGCGGAGGATTATTTATTGCATACACACAATCATTCGCCTGCTTGATGTAGTGATTTGCAGCAACCTTAAGAGCTTCAGGATCGTCTTTAGAAACACTGTTTAGTCTCTGCGACCAGAAATTATAGGCAGCTGACGGTACAGAAGTACATGCATAAAATGGGGTTGGCTTAAGTGAGATATCACCATACAAATGCTGGATATCCTCTCCAAGGATTATCAAATGTCGGCTCATCGCTCTAACCTCTGGTGTTGTGTACCCGAGATTTTTGTACATCGTGATTATTGCATCGGACGCTATAAGCGTTTGCTGAACCTCATTCAGCATTTTTTTAGTTTGTTCTAACTGCATTTGATACGTTTCAACTGCCTTCGCATTGGACACCATTTTTGCAACTGAACAAGAGCTCGTAACCAGAAGAAGTAAAGCTATATATCTCATAAATCCTCTTTAAAACAACGAGTCTTGATTGTATTCAGTTGAATTTTTCCGCTGCGCCAGTAGACGCCAGCCGGTGCGATCGCCAAATCCGTATTTCGGACACAGTAATGTCATGGCCATTAACGAAGAAACACCTTTCCGGCTGGCCTCGTCGAAGTCTGCCAGGAACTGCAGGTTACGCAACTCGCGCAATGCCAGCTCGCAACGGGGCAGATAAAGCGGGAATCCTCCGAAATGTTTAAACAATATCTGGGCGTTGTTGTCACCGATGGTATCGCGAAGGAGAGCGGCGCGTTGAGCGCCGAGGGCACGCAGACCTTTTCCGATCGGGAAGGTAGTGCCACCGAACGCAGACAGCAGCCGCTCGGTGGCCGGGAAGCCGATGAGGTCAGCTATCTGAATGACTACCGGAGGCAGTAGCTCTGTTACCTGTTGCAGATTCATCGGTTGTCTCCCGCTTTTTACGCCGCTTTGCGTCAATGACCAGCGCCTGCATCAGTTTGGTTAACTGTTCGCTGGTTAACCATTCCACGCGCTTTACCTGGAACATATGATCGCACATTTTCTCGGCATAATTCCACGGCCGTTTTGCATCTGCAAGCAAAGCTTCAATTTTGCTGAGCGTGGTTTTACGTGGACGGGCGACACTTGGCCGCTTTCCGTGACGCGCAGACTGGCGCGGGAAACCCTGATCGTGCATGTATTCACGCACGGCCTGCAGCTCGTCGAGGGAGCATTTTGTGGATGAGGTTTTGCCGTTGCACAGGCGGGCCAGAACGGCGCGATACGTCGCGTCATCCCAGCCCAGATGAGCCTGACCGGCTTTGATGGCCCCGATAAGGCCGCGTTTTGCTGGAGTGGACATATTGCCTCCTGTTGGTTGCCATTACGGCAGGCACTCCGCAAAGTGCCTGCAAGAATGACTCACTGAATGGGTTCGAGTTTGTTGACCGACACGCCCCCGATTTTCCCTTCAACCCGGACGACCAGCCGGCCGTTACGTACATGCCAGGCTTCCGAGATGGTGACAACTTCTTCCACTTCAGGCATCCCGGGAACGATGTAATACCGGAACCGGGAGCCCACTGGATAACGCCGGTTAAAATTGCTGGCGGTCATATTACGCAGGAGGCTCTTCATTGTTCCCCCGAAGGCAATCAGCGATGCTGATAAGGCCGTTATTTTGCAGATAACTCATCGCCGCTTTAGGTAATTTGTTATCAGGGTTTACAGAGCGAAGTGACAGGGAAAGACGCTTGACCCACATCACTAACGTACTGGTCTGGTGGTCGGCAGGCTGTGGAGCAGCATCAAGCCATGAACGAGCTGATGTTTCAAAATCATCAAGACGGGAATAATTCTTGTGTCTGATGCTGATAACTCGGTTTTGATGCGCCATATCATTGTCAGCACCGGAGATCCCGTTATAGCGTGCGTCAGGAGGAGTAAACCCTATAACCTGATCTCCCTCTATGACCAGACGCAGCAGCATAGCCAGGTTGTCAATGATTTCTGATTCAACGTTCGACCACTCTTCGCGCCCTTCTGTGTAGTGGATTACGGCCTTTATCACCTCGCCGTGCTCTTCTGCCACCTTGTTTAGTACGTAATTCGGCTGCGGATACTTGCGCATCGCCTTATCAGCCCTAACTCTTGCAGCAGATATCAGCAATGAAAAATAATCTTGCACCGGCATTTCGCTGTCGATAGTAGTCAGGGCCATTCGGGCAAGTTCAATGCCTTCCTCCTGACTCTGGCGAACGGAGCCGTACGCAATTGCCTCAAGACGTTTTCTAGTGATGGTAAAATTGTTGGTAATCATATTGACTCCATCAGAATAAATTAAAAATAACGGAAAGAATTAGAGCGGCACTTAATGTGCCGATAATCCATTTCCAGAATGATGCGCGTTCAGACGATGACTGAAACCGGGATGCCTCACTCATGAGTTTTCTGTTCATCATCTGCAATCCATTCTGTCAAACTCGAACATAAACCGGTCCTGCTGCGTCATGCGGTGACCATGAATAACCCACTTAACTGCACCAGGTGACATTTCCATTTTTTCAGCAATAAGTTTTAAACCCATTCCAGCAGTATGGAGCTCACGACAAAGCAATACATCCTCATCGCTGTAAATGGCAGCGGGATTATTTTCTCCAATACGTAAAAGGGATAGCTTCATGCATGTGGCCTTACCTTTTACAGATTGCGGACTACGACCTAATGTTCTCGCTATATCTGCAGGTGCCATTTTTCCGGCATTACGTTTGAGGAAATTTATTTCGTCTTCCCCCCAAGTCTTATAACCTTTCAGTTTCTCCAACCCCAGACTGTGACGTTTCTTTGCAACTGAGTGGCGACTACGCTTCAGGGCTACAGATAATTCATTTAAAGACAGATTGTTACCACATTTGATTAGGTAGCCTATCTCCCAATCACTCCATTTATTCCCATTCAGACCGGGGTGCCATTTTTTGGGGCCATTACTGTTCCAATCCCACATGATAATCACCTCATTATTTCGAATGATTAATAGACCAGTTATGCAAAATCTTTTCTTAATGTCCTGGTTTGAGTTCGAGCCAACGCTCTATAAATAACTTTCTTGCCTGACGCGGATTAAGCGGGCTGATGGCAAATTCATCCGTAGGCTGAATGCCCCTGAGAATGGCCCACTCGGTATCGTCGTCAATAAACAGGTCACGGCGTTCTGTGGCCAGCATGATGAGGTCAGCTTGTTTGACTACAGGACTCATGGTTTCAGGAAGGCCAAATTTCTGGCTGATTAGGCCCTCAACCCATTTTTCAATACCGCGATAATCCGGAAGCAGCGCTTTCAGTGGTGCGGCAATATCATTGCAGTAAGCCTCACTGGCGTCGTGCAGCAGCGCTTCAAGTGCAAACTCAGACGGCACAAGATAGCTGGCCAGCACGGAATGCTGAGCGACGCTATAGAACTCATCCAGATGGCCGGTAAATCGACACAGGTTAGAAAGCGCCTGGGCGATATCATCAATATAAATAACGTCAACGCCTGAATTACAAAAATAAAAGTGCTGACCTGACCAGGTGGTAATAAAGCGGTTTTCGGTATTCATGCTAATCTCCAGCGTTTTTTATGACGTTCTACTGCCTGTTTCATTGCGGTTTTATCAGCCGGTTTACGGATTGACTGACCGCTATGGGTATAAAACTGAAATCGGGTCTTGCCAGGGTAATCGGGATGCTCAATGACAACGGAGTTATCGTTAAGGTGATAAATACGCTTGCTGCCCATATCCTGAACTTCGCACCCTGAGACACAGAGATATCCAGCCATAATCGCCCCCTGTTATGAGCCCAATGTTTTTTCAGCAGCTTTAAATTCCGATTCAACAATTTCGATTGCACCGGAATCCGGGGATGGCGTGGCTTCGGTTTTGAAATAAATCTCATCCCCGCCCCGGAAATGGGTAATACCACACAGGATCAACATTCCCCATTCAAGGCCCAGCGCTTTCCAGTAAGGCTCCCTTGAGATTCTTTCCGTGGGGCGACCGTCATCCCACGCGTCCAGCAGTTGCTGATGCTCCTCGCGGCGCTCGCGGGGAATGCGGGTCTTGCCTCGGGGTTCACGCGTATAACCATTCTGCGAGCGGGAAAGCGTCCAAAGACTGCTATGTCCAACAAGTGGCGCAGCATCGAATGACAGACCGTGGAAGTGATAATCCGTAGCGCTACCAGAAAATACTGGCTTACCGCCAAATTTTTTAGCGAATGAGTCCGCTTTTTCTTTCAGCGCAATACGTTGGTTAATTTCATTGTCCCATGCGTCAAGCGCCGTTTTTGTGGATGTTTTATAAAAGCCCATTTAAGCCTCCTTAAATAAGGTTAATAACAGTTCAATCATTTTCAGGCTGTAGTGAATACATACGCCCCATATGGCAATGCAAAAGAAAACGCAAAACAGCCAGGTTATCGCCCGTAGATGCGTGGATATCATCAGGCGGTTAATGAATCTTTCAGCTGATATTCTCATTATTGAAACCCCATATTCAGGCGTAAGCGTGCCCCTGACGCATTACGCCATTTAAAAAGTATTTAAGGTTTAATTAGTCCTGACGCGTAAGAGAGCTCACGTTTGCAAGCCAGGGCTCTACGTTAATTTCTACGACCGTCGCGGATTCCAAATCTATAGCCGCTGCAACCGTTCTTACGGCCCGACGGTCTGTTTCTTCAGGGCGTTGATGCCAGAAGGCAGTACCTGATTTATATTTCCGGTTGAACTCTTTCGCTTTCATATCACACCGTCGCCATATTCAGAGCAATGGGCATATATTGGTCAGTGTCGCCAATACGTTCGTAAATACGAATATAAGAGCTTGTAGCGATAACCTGTAAGGATTCTCCGATGGCTTCCATCGCTCTGTGCCAGCGCTGATCATCAATCTCATATCGACGGAGAGCAAGAACAGCGCCAGTGGACACCGCGCCTGATTTATCCGTGGAGAATGCGCGATTGATGAGGATTTGCAGCTCAGGCCGTGCGCCCTCCGTCCAGTCAGCAAGGCACTGATCAATGAGTTCTTTAGCAGCCTGCAGACGCTCATCAAAAGCGATGCGGTCAGCCATGGCACGTTGAATAAGATAACGACCATCAAAGCTGTAGAGTGTGACGTTACCTTTTTTACCGCCCAGCTTAACGCCATATTCGTTAGCGGAAAGATCGACGAACGCCCCGATATCGCCAAACGAACTTTCTTTAAATTTCTTCATCAGCTTATTCAGCTCAATCGCTTTAGTAACGATCTCGCCGACCAGCGTATCCCTGGCCAGGTCGATAGGCTTCAGGAGTTTTACCGGAATGAATGCATCTTTTGCATCAATCCAGTACCCTTCAGGAGCGGTTTTCACAGTGAATTGCTTTTGCTGATTATTCATGGCTTGCCTCATTTAAATGTTGAAAAAACTTTGCGATTTCAGCACTGGCACAGGCCAGCATTAACGGTGCAATAATATTTGACGTATCTTTAACTAAACGGGAGTCCGTTTTTTCTGCCGATATTATTGCGGATAAATGAACTTCTCCTTTGACTTCTTTAACCGTAAAAACAATTTCAGCCATACTACCTCCAGATAACATGCATCCCGCGCCAGATAAGCATTTTGACCTGAGCACTTTTTCCGTCCTTACGCTCAGTTATTTCGACTCCCTTACCGCGCCATGCCTCAAACGGGCGGTCTACTTCAACGATGGGACGGCGGAATCGGGTGTTAATGTCCAGCACCTGCAGGCCACCACGCATCAGGCGGTTAATCGGGGCCATCATTTTTGGATCGTTAATCGGTAAACGGCACATAGCGACTCCTGATAATGGTTAATGAAATGAATCATTGCCTTTCACGGGAACAGACGATAAATCTTTAGCTCTCCCAAACATTTTGGTCAGAATGGAATGAATAAAACCTCCCATAGAAGCCTGAATAGTACGCGCGGCTTTATTTACCAGTTCTGAGTCGTTAGCGTCTTTAATCATGCGGCACTGAACATCAATGCCTTTTCCCTTAGGGGTTACAGATATTTCAATCTTGGCCATATCCCATGCCCTCAGATAAAAAGGTATTAACTACGACATTTGTTGTAACCTTGAAGAAAAGAGCAGAACAATGCGGGCAGGTTGCAAATGAGCCCCATACCTCACCATCTGGAGGAGCCGGAGTTTCAATGTCTTCAAGGCAAGCAGGGCAAGAGAAAGTCAAAATCTTTGCACCGCTTAATTTAGCCATCGAAATAAAACGTTGATGTCCAATTTTCATAGTTCCCCCTAATTAATCAGCATTTCAGCAAACTTACGTACCGCGCCAGCGCTGACAGCATTACCACTGATCTCACTGTGGCGGCTGACGCCGCGAACTAACTTGAACAAACGACGGGCATTTCCGTTGCTGGCTTTAAACAGGGCATCATTCACATCGGCCTTACTGGCATCAGGCAGCATGCTGATTGCAATATCGCTAATATCACCCTGCGGCAATGAATCACCGATGCAGAAAGCCAGGCCAACACGGCTATATAACTGCTGGTACTCACCGCGCTTACCCTTCAGGTTAATAATCAGGCGGTGCATTCCTGCGAGAACAAGGCCAATACCAGACTTATCATGGATACGTCGCAGGGTCTCAAGCGCCCGGTATGGCAGATTTTCCGCTTCATCCACCATCAGAATTCGACCAGACTCGCGTAGCGCAGCAATACAGGCTTCACTGAGTTCGTGCATGTTGCCACGCTTGCTGAGCCCCAGCAGGCCACAGAGTTCCTCCAGCACGACACGGGCGGTATACCCCGGGTCAGCCTCAATGAGCAACGCATCACGGTGCTGCGCGGCGTACTCACGCAGAATCATGGTTTTACCCAGACCTGCAGCGCCGAAGATAACGTTGAGATCGCCATCAAGATGAGCCAGGCGGATGACCTCCATTCCTTTACGGGAAGTGATGGTCGGAATAAAGCTGGCAGTAATACGTTGCGATTTCTCTTTTTCCACTTCCCTGTTAATAAAGCTACGAGCCAACTCATCAATAGCGGGAACATCACCGGTATATTTGCCCTGCAGGTATTGGTTAATTACGGCTGCACTTTTACCAATGGCACGGGCTACCTGCGTCTGGCTGTAGCCTTTACGGGCCATCAGGTCATTCAGTTCTACATGTATGGTCATATTCTCTCCTTACCGGGTATTACCGATTTTTTTCAGATATTCATCGCGGTCAGTCTCAAGGAAGAAATAAGGCTCTTCTTCTTTCTCAACGGTATATTCCGCAGGGATAAAACTACCCAGGTCATCGAATCGCTGCCCCGGAAGAACTGAGCGGCCCTCAGCTTCGATCTCCTGGACTTTATCTTCGACGCGTTTCATACGGCGCTGACGACGTTTCTCAACGGCTACATCCATCGCGCTGACCGGTATCGCCGCGCGTTTATTGCCGTTCCAGATAGCGGTACAGACATAAGAACCGTCCATCCGGCGCACGATGACGGACTGCGGGTCGTGGATATCGAAGGCCACGCGCACATCTTCGCTGTCTACCTGGATCAACTCTTCAGAGAAATAATCGTTATTGAACAGACGAAGCCAGCCACGCTGCGCAGTACGCACCATTTCGGGCATGAATGCTTCTCGCAGTTCGACGTCGGTCAGATACTCTGTTTCGTCACCCTCGAGCTCAAGGACGGCCCGGCGGTAAGCTGCTGGCGTCAGATGCTTACCGTTTCGCCTGGGCAGTTCGCTGTGTTCGTGGGTATTGTTGTAGACGTCCACCTCCTCAGCGATAGCGTCAAGCAGCTGCTGCCACGATGGGAGTTTCCCCAAAGCCGTACGCTGTACTGGTGTCAGTTCGCGGCCGTTCTCCTGGGCCTTGACGGCCGACTGAATAGCACGAGCTGTAATGCGGGCGTGCTCACGGTCGGCGCTGTCGCCGCTGAAGGTGTCAAACTGCATTGCCACCCGGCGCGGTATCCCCTTGTTCAGACGCTCAATGATCCCGCGAGACTGAGGGCGACCGGGAATACTGGTCGGGTGCTCAATACCCAGGCGGCTGAAAATACCAGTCACGTCAGCATCAAGCGTTTTGTTGGTTTCACCGCCACCGTTATCGGAGTACACAAACAGCGGCTTACCGAAGTGTCGCATGGCATACCGGTAGGCATCGGCCACAGCAATAACACTTTCAGATAATGCCAGGCTCCAGCCAACGACAAAGCGTGTCCGGCCATCAATAATCAGGGTCAGCTCGGGTGTGAACGGGCGACCATGATCGGGGTGTGCGACCTTCATTTCCAAAGACTTACCATCCGCTATCCAGCAGCCATTCACAGGCATTAGCGACCAGTCGCGTTTCTGGAAGCACTCATAAGCTAGCGCAGCAGAACCACTGACACGGCCGCGTGCTTTTTCACGACGGGGGAGTTTTTCCATCGCCCGACGAACGGCATCGTAAGAGGGACATGCGGCGACCATTGCCGGCTGGTCAGCATAGAGTGCTGTCCACTCGGCTTTAAAATCGCGGTATGCTTCGGTGAGGCATGGACCGTTACGGTTACGCCAGTGAGCCAGAAAATCAGGCAACCACTTAATCTGCTCCGGTTTTTTCGCTTTAAGATGACCGGGAGCCAGCATGGCCATACGCTCGATACCTGGTTTTGTTGACTCAAAAACGCTGACCCATTCCTGCAGGCTGCGGGTACCGACGCCAGCACGACTGCTGCCTTTGCGGGCATTGGCCAGCTCAGCTGAGTACATCAGATGCTCGGGCAGCGTCCCATTGCGGGAACCCATTGAGACAAAATTCACAGCCGCAGTACGAGACATGCCCGCATCCCGGAGCTTTGCGACTTCCATGGCCAACACCGCTCGTGCATCTGCGATCTGCTTTTGTTTCACTGTCAGTGAGTTCACTTCACGCTCAAGCAACGCAGGACATTGACGAATAAGGGTAAGCTCCCTACGTGGTTTTAGGTTCTTAATATCAGTTGAACGATCGACCACCATCGTCGTTTTAGTCGCTAAGACCGATTGATATATTTTTTCCCTTAGAGCGTGCTGGGCTTCGTTAGGTAAACTGTCAATCGAATACTCGCTTCCACCTCCACGACCAGCCCTTGCTCTTGAATCCCAACCATGGCTTTTGGCCCTTGCAGCAATTCCAGGTCTGGTTTCAGGTAATCCAGGAAGCCGCAAATCAGCTAATTCCTGAGCGGTATAATGCGTTTTCAGGTTAATCTGGTTCATATGCTTAATTCCATTCACCTGAAAATGCTTTATGATAACGAGTGGGCCATATCTCATCGGGAGAGATCCCGATAGCATCAGCGATGATTTTTTGGCCTTTTGGCCATGGGCGATCTAGAGCGTTCTTCAAAGCCCCAGCGCTTTTGTAACCATGATGCAGGGACAGACGACGCAACGACCATCCTTGCTTGTGAAGAGCTGCAACGATATCGGCCCTGTGCCAGTCAGATTCTTTCTGGCTTTTTTTTGCGCTCTCTAATGTACTCATTGGTTAATCTCCGTGATTCAACTCATAAGTACAATATGATCAAAATCGAGTTATATCAACCCGAAAACAATCTAAATTTTCTGTTTTCAGGTTTGCCTGTGACCATTAAAGCCAAAATAAAAGCTTATATGCATTAAAAACAGATACTTGAAAACAACATGAAACACTCGAAAACAAACCAGAGGAATTTGCGTGATATGACGGATAAACCTGAAAACAACCTGAAGAGTGAAATCGGTAAGCGTATAAGAGCTCAGAGAGAGGGTTTAAAACTATCCAGGCAGCTTGTGGCCGAACAGCTCGGTGTGGCGTTATCAACCTTGCAAGCATGGGAAAACGAGGATAGAGAGCCAAGCGCAACACATATCTTAAAGCTTTCTGAATGCTTAAAGGTATCTGTGGAATGGTTGATTACTGGTGATGAAAGGAACGACGCCTTGCAGCTCCCTGCACCAATAAGCGGTTCTACAGCCGTTGATGTGCAAGGGAATCATGTTGATCTGGAAGAGTTTGTTTTTGTTCCTCGCTATAACGTATCAGCCTCTGCTGGATATGGGGCGTGGAACGATGATGAAAGTCCAATGTTTACAGTCAGCTTTCGCCGCTATTGGGTCATAAACCACCTGAAAGCAGACCCACGTAAGCTTTCTGTCATTAGCGTAATCGGTGATTCCATGATGGGAGTCCTGAACGACAAAGATATCATCCTCGTAAACCATGATGATAGAGACCCAAGAGAAGGCATTTATGTTATCCGCCTGGATAGCCAGCTGCTGGTGAAAAGGGTACAGCGCTTGCCTAGCTCTCAGTTGCGCATAAGCAGCACTAACCCTGCGTTTGAGCCCTTCGTTATTGATCTGGATAACATACCCAGTGATTTTGATGTTGTCGGAAAGGTTGTTTGGTATGGGCGGGTTATTTAAAAGCGATTAAAACACTATTAATAACTAACACTAACAATCAAGAATAGTGCAAAACTCATCGCAGAAATCATAAAAAAATCTCATTTTCCGACCAGCCGTGCAGATACGGCTTGTCCGGCCTCAAGCCTTGTCCCGTAAGGCTTCGCGCTGTTTTCGCGGCGACGATCCATCCATGCATAAACGATCACCTCCCCACACTCCGCGGTCCGCAGCGTCAGGCGGTCGCCCGGCTTCCAGCCGGTGCTGCGCGCCAGCGCGTGGCCGACCAGGGTCTGCGCCAGCGGGCCCGGCGGCTCCTGCGGCCACTCCCCGGTAACCTGCCAGTAGGGGCTGACCGTACGCTGCCCGGTCTGGTAGCCCTCTTCATCCGGGATCGCCACCGGCTGGCTAAAGAAGGTCCCCAGAATCCGGATATCCAGACCCTTGACCTGCGCCTCACCGCCGAGCATCGGGGCGAAGCCGACGATATTGTTGCGCCAGAAGATATCTTTAATATTGGGCAGCTCGGACTCATCGAGGAAGTCATCGCTGGCCAGCGGGTTGCTTTGCTCGCTGAACAGCGCCGGCAGCGCGGCCTGCCCCGCCGGCTCAATCAGAATATTGGCGCCGTAGGATTTCAGCTCGCGCGACATCTTGTCGCCGATGTCGATAGAGACCGCCAGCAGGGCCGAAATCAGGCTGGCGGCGAGAAAAACGGTCAGCACCGCCAGCGCCTTGCGCCGCAGGTTGCGCCCCCATGAGCGGTAGATCATTCGCCACAGCATCGCTACTCCTCCTTCACCGCGTCGGCAACGAACTGCTCCGGCGCCTGGCGAAAACGGTCATAGTTGGCTTCGGAGGCGAAGAACCAGGTCTTACCGCCATAGCTGTATTTAAATTCGGCCGCGGTATTGGTCAGGCTTGAGCCGTCCACCGGGTCGGTAACCTTGATGGTTAGCACCGTCGAGAAGTAGTTCACTCCCGTCGCCAGCGCGCTGCCGGGGATCGTCAGCTCGGTTTCATCGTTGCGCCAGCCGTCGATCGGCACCGGATTACAGCCGCCGGGTTTGCCAATCGACGGAATAAAAATGTGCACCCCGCAGGCGACGCAAATCACCTGGTTACCTTCCATCACGTACCCCTGATCGCCGCACAGCAGGCAGGCGTCAAACACCACGCCGAGGCGCAGCTTGTCGGGATAGCGGTTGATCACAAAAAAGCGCACCGCTTTACCGTCGTCCGCTATCCACACGAAGCGATGCAGCTTGCCGTCGCGCACCTGCGCCAGCGGAATATGCACCTGACCGTCGGCGGCGAGGGTCACCGGCTGCGCTTCGGATAGGCGCGGCGGCTGGGAGGCCACCTGCTCCCACCACAGCTGGCCGCCGATAATCACCAGCGCGCAGCCAACGGTGGTGAGCCACAGGCGGCCGGCGCCCCGGCGTTTGGCCAGCGCCAGGCGGCGGTCAATCGGCCGTTCGGCGGCCTTAACCGCCCGGGCGTAGCCGCGCAGCGTCGGAAGCCAGAGCAGGCTCATCAGCAGCAGTATGGCGCCGGCGGCCCAGCTGTAGAGCGCGGCATTGTTGGTTACTTTGGCGACAAAGCTCAGCAGCGGCTTCAGCAGCGGTACCACCTGCAGCTTCATCAGCAGCAGCAGCAGGGTTCCGCCCAGCGGCAGCCACAGCAGCACCATCAGCAGCAGGGTCAGCGGCCAGTAGAGCCAGCGCATCCGCCGCAGGAGCATCGCGCAGAGCGCGGCGGCGAGGCAGAGCGTGGCCAGCGCGAGGAGGATCGCCGTCAGGTTCAGCAGCAGATCGGTATTCAGGACGTGAGTTGAGGTCAGGCCGCTCAGGTTCGGATCCAGCCCCCAGCGGCGGGCGGCGCCGGCAACGAGGATCCCCTGCCACAGGTAGCGAACCCGCTGCGACGCCCACCAGAAGCTGAGCAAAAACAGCAGCGAAAGCAGAATTTCAGCGCCGACGAGGATCAGCTGCAGCGACTGGCTACCGCGAACGTAGAATCCCGCCAGCAGGCCGACGGCCAGCGCCGCAAGCAGCGTCCAGGCGAGCGGGCGCAGCGCGGGAACGTCGCCGCGTCCCCAGAGCACGGCGGACAGAAGCGCAATGCAGAAAAAGACCTGTAGCGTCGAGACAAAAAAATAGCTCATGACTTCAACTCGGTACGGCGGATAAATAACAGACCGCAGGATGGCCGGCGGGTCGTCCTGCGTAACAGCGGCGGCGTCCGTGGCCGCAAAAAATCGGCTACGCCAGGCTTAGTTCAGGCCGACGTACTTAAACTCGTAGCTGACGTCAAACGGCTTCCACCAGCGGCCGACGCCGGTTTCGCTATCGGTATGGCGGTGCATCCCGGCTTTTGACGGCGGGTCGATGTGGTAGGTCACCTTATAGTTGCCAACGCCCATCATTTTGATATTGGCGCCGTAGTGCGGGCCGTCGCTGGCCACCATCGGCATAAAGGTACCCTCCTGCTTTTCGCCGGTGTCGCTGTTGACCAGGGTATAGGCGATGGTCAGATAGGGGATCCATTCGCCCGCGCCAAAGCCATTCTTGCCTCCTTCCACCGCATGGATGTCGGCTTCCAGATGAATATCCGACTTCGCCGCCGGCAGCCCCATGCCGCGCGGCTCCATATCGATCGGCTGGAGATAAACCGCCGCAATCTCCATCTCATTCATGGTCACCGGCTCGCCCGCCGGATACTCCTTAAAGGCCAGCGCCGCCGGGGCGGCAAAGATGCTGGCAACGGTGGCGCTGATAATCAGGGTCTGCTTAAAGTTCATCTGGCACATCCTCTCGTCTTAAAATTAAAAAAGTCAGAAGTTATTTTTTATATCTTCCGCCGGCGCCGGAGCGCGGCGGCGCATGATCCACAGCGCGGCCAGCGCCGCAATCAGCAATATCGCCTGCGGGATCAGGGTTTCAACGTAGGGATAGACCCCCAGCCAGCCGATTTCCGGCATGCCGCCAACCAGCGTCGGCTGGAAGAGCTTGCCCTCCACCAGCTCCAGCACCCCTTTGCCGGCAAAAACGAACGCCATCAGGTACATAAAGCCGCCGGTGAACAGGAAGAAGGGTTTCAGCGGCAGCCGCACCACCGAGTAGCGCATCACCAGCCAGGCCACCAGCAGCACCGCGCAGCCGATGATAAACCCGCCGCCGATGGCGAGGTGTCCGCTAACGCCCTGAGCGTCGCCGAGCAGCGCGGCGTAAAACAGCACCGTTTCCGCACCTTCGCGATAGACCGCGAGGAAGCTGGTCAGCCACAGCCCGACCAGCGAGCCGCGCGAGAGCGAGTGGGAGAGTTTGCCCTCCAGCCAGGCTTTCCAGCGGCGGGCCTCAACTTTGGAGAGCAGCCAGTAGCTCATGAAGAACAGCATCACCACCGCGATCAGCATGGTAATCCCCTCCAGCAGCTCCCGGCTGGCGCCGGAGTTGGTAAACAGCAGCTGGAAGATAAACGCCGTCACCACGCTGGCGACGAGCGCCACGACCACCGACTGGCGAATCAGCGGCAGCTTGTCGCGGTGGTCGTTTTTAATCAGATAGGCGACGATAGCCGCCACGATCAGCAGGGCTTCCAGCCCTTCACGCACGATGATCATCAGGCTGTAGAGCAGCAGGCTCCAGTGGGTCTCTTCCCCCTCCCCGAGCAACGCGACCGCTTTCTGCAGATCCTGCGCCAGGGCGGCGGCCTGTTCCGTCAGCTTCTCCTGAGGCTGGCCGGCCTTCATCAGGCTGACCATGCGGGTGAAGTAGGCTTCAAGGGTGGTTTTGAACGCCGCGTCGCGGGAGCCGATTTTGTTCTCCATGCCGCTGGCTTCGAAGCGGTCGAAGTAGCTATCCTGGATATCCTGAATGGCGCCCTCCGCTTCACCGCGCTGATAGCGCGCCAGGGCGGCATCCATACTTTGGTTGATTCCTGCCGCCACGCTGGCCCAGTCGGCGTTCGGCGCGGAGGCCTCCGCCGCCGCAGGGTTAGCCTGCGGCCCGTCGTCGCGGGTGCCCGGCAGGCCGGGTAGAAGGTCCTCCAGATCCTGCAGCAGCGCGGTGACCTGATACGAGACGTCGTTCAGCCGTCCGGGCTGCGCCGTCAGCGCGATCAGGGCGGTAAACTGCTGGTTAATCGCCGCGGCGTCCTTCGCCGAACGATTCTGCCGCACCGCGATTTCCATTTCCGAGTTTTTGAAACCCTGATAGTGCGCCTGCTGGATCTGCTGGCTGGCGAGGGAGTAGCGGCCGGCCTGATACTCGCTCACCGCCTGCGCCAGCCGGTCGTCGATGGTGCGAAAGCTCTCCTGCCACTGCGCCGCGATATCGTCCCGCGATAAGGCGGTATGCTGCTCCTCCGCCACCAGCCGATGCCCGCCGTCGAGCACCGGCTCGACTTCGCGCAGCGCCCGCTTCAGGCCGTCGATGCGCGCCTGCACCGCGTCCAGCGGCTTGCCCTCGGCAATCATCCGCCGAATCTCGCCGAAGGTGCTTTCCATCTCGTAGCTTTTACGCGCCGAAATATTAATGCGAATCGGCCCTTCGAGGTTTTCAAACACTTCAAAGTAGGCGCTCTGCACCTCCCGACGCGCCTCGTCGTTTTTCTGCTGCTGGTAGAGCTGCGCCGTTTTATCCAGCCGCTGCTCAATATCCGCGATGTAGGGAGCATAGTGGGCCTCCGCCAGCGCCGAGGCGCTAAACAGGAGGCTAAGAAGCAGAGCCAGCAGGAGAGAACGAGGGGCAATCATTGCGCCTTCCATCAAATTTAATGATAATAATTATCATTGGCATTTTTACCGTCGATGTACATGACGCAGATCATTAAAATGTCAAACCGTGAAAATTTGTGTCAGATATTGCAAAGAGTGCAGGGCTAATCGCGCGCGGCATCGGCGGATAGTTGCGCCGGATCCTGCTGAATACGCTGGAGAAATCTGCCGTAGCCCTGCGGCCCCATCCAGTAATTAATACTCTTCTCAACGCCGTTGGAGGTTAAGGTCGCCCCGCTGATGCCGTCGACCGTGTAATCGTCGTGCCGACCATCGCTATTTTGCGTCACCTTCAGCGCCGGCTGGCCGCGATCGTCGCGTACTTTTTTGCCCGCCCACTGCCTCAGCCACTGCGGGTCTTCCACCCTCGCGCCGAGCAGCGGCGTCTCGTTCTGCCGGTAGTACAGGAGATCTTTCACCGTGCGGCCGTCGGTGTCGATGGCCACCAGCGCATACATCATCGATTTCGCGCCCTTGCCGGAAACCGGCAGAATAATTTGTTGAATGGTTCCGCTGCTATCGTGAACGAGGTAGATATCAGCCAGGGCGCAGCGCTGCCTGATTTGCGCCGGATCGCCGGCCGCCGGCAGGCTGGCGCAGCGTTTTTGCGCCGCGCGGCCCTTGCCCGCCGCCAGCAGCTCGCCGCTATCGAGATTAAGCTGACGGACGCTAACCCGGCGCTGAAACTGCGCCCTTAACGCCTGTGGATCGCGCTGGCCGCTCTCATCGAGCCCGGCCACTTTGAGAACGGCGGCGGCGGTTTCATCGCCATCGGGTTCGGCAAAGTTGTCTTTCTGCAGTAAAAAATAACCGCCGGCGGCGGCAAAAAATAAAACACAAAAAAACATCAAAGATAAAACAATAATTTTACGTTTCGCCATGAGCTTATTATCCCCGTGAGCCGATGTGTATTGACCACTACCTGCGATATAGCTTGCAATTATTTTCGTCCCGCTGTCCAGCCCGATGTTTTCTGGTCATTCCGGGTCAAACAAGGCGTTTACTCGCAGCGCAATTAATCTATGGCAGGCGGCACAAATATATTTTTTATGACCGAAAAGCATGCATTAATAAATAGCAAAATAATATTCAGCGCGCCGGTAAACTATTTTCTGGTGAAAAAAGGAGGTCCGTCATTCGGCCGGCAGGACGCCCGTGCGCGCGGGCGGTTAAAATGCGTAAAAAAAACCACCGGGCGCTGGTTTTTCTTAGGATTAATCTTATAATCGAAGGATAAAAATTCACCTGCCAGCAGCACCTTGAGAAAGGCGAAAAACATGCCCAGACCTACTGCGCTGTACGTTCCTCACGTTTTGAGCGCGGCGGATATCGCGCCGGAAGAGCGTTACCAGCAAATATCGCAAAACCTCGGCTGCTATGGGATAGAAGTAGCGAACAACCGCCGCCCGGCAGAGATTATTGCCACGCATAAGACTATATCCGCTATTTCCGGCGACTATTGTAGTGCGATGGGTTCGAAAAATCAGACCACCTTCGATCCGCATCGCGTCGAGGAGCAGTCGATCTATATTTCGCTGCTGGTGCAGGGACATCAGGTTATTAACGGCAGAAAGAAATCCGTCTCCGCGCAGGTCAATCCTGGAATGCTGATTGTTCATCAGCGCAATGACTATTATCAGTATCAGTGCGACGACGTGAAGCAGCTCTATATCATTCCGCGCAGCGAGAAAATCAAAGAGGTTTTTAACGGCAGGCTCAATAGCCCGATAGTGTCTTTGGAGAATCATCATCTGGCGATGTTTCTGAAATCGCACATGATGCTGCTCGATAGCCATTCGGCGAGCCTGTCGCTAAAGGAAACGGCAACCGTTGTCGACGGTCTGCATAATATGGCGTTGCTGGTCCTGAGCGATATCGCGAAACAGCAGGGATTAATCTCTTCCGGCAAGCTGGGGCATCTGGTGAATAGCGCGAAATCGTTTATCGCCCTGCACTATCAGCAGCACGATCTCTCCCCTGACCTGCTGTCAAAAGCGCTCCACTGCTCGCGATCCAGCCTCGATCGCGCCTTCAACGAACAGGGAACCTCGGTTATGACGGTGCTTAAAGAGCGGCGTTTAGAGGCCGCGCGCGAGCTGCTGGAGAGCGCACCTCAGCTGCGGGTCGAGCAGATTTCGTGGCTCTGCGGGTTTATCAGCCATCCGTTATTTAGCAAAAGCTTCCGCGAGAAATATCACGCATCGCCGAAGACCTGGCGCGAAAATTATCATAAAGCCGGTTAATAAGACGCGGGCTTTGTGATTCAGCGCTGGCGAAACGATTTAAAACGCATTGCCCGGCGCTCTTTAATATAGCTAAGCAGGCTATAGACGGAAATACCCAGCAGGGCAACGGCGACGAGGGCTAAAATGATTGAGCTGATGTTCATTATGGTTTTCTCCATATCATTTAGAATAAGATTTTTATCATAATGATTCTCACTCCGGCGACCAGTCCCGACAGCCTCAACTCTGTTCTCTGCCACTCACGCCAGCACTCTCCACAAGCGCTTGATCTTCATCGGCATGGAGAGCAGCATGGATCGGCAAACATCACAAAATAACTACGCTAACCGCCCACCACAGGAGAGACTCAGTGCCTACCGGACATCGCTTTCAGGCTACGGATCTGCATCAGTTTGTCGTCGCCCTTTTCAGCCACCTCGGCAGCACCGCCAGCGAAGCGACCCTCGTCGCCGACCATCTGATTGCCGCCAACCTCGCCGGCCACGATTCCCACGGCGTCGGGATGATCCCGAGCTACGTGCGCTCCCAGGCCGCGGGGCATCTACAGCTCAACCGGCATGCCAGCATTATGAAGGACGCCGGGGCGGTAGTGACCCTCGACGGCAACGCCGGGTTTGGTCAGGTGGTCGCCCACGAGGCGATGCAGATCGGTATCGAAAAGGCACAGCGGCACGGCATGGCCGCCGTCGCCCTGCGCAACGCCCACCATATCGGCCGCATCGGCTACTGGGCCGAGCAGTGCGCCGCGGCGGGCATGATCTCCATCCACTTCGTCAGCGTCGTCGGCGACCCGATGGTTGCGCCGTTTCGCGGGAAGGACAGCCGCTTCGGCACCAACCCGCTGTGCGTGGTGTTCCCGCGCAGGGGCCAGCCGCCGCTGCTGCTGGACTACGCCACCAGCGCCATCGCTTTCGGCAAGACCCGCGTTGCCTGGCACAAGGGGGAAGCGGTGCCGGCCGGCTCGCTGATCGATGCCCAGGGCGAGCCGACCAACGACCCGGCGGTGATGCAGACCTCGCCGCTGGGCGCGCTGCTGACCTTTGCCCAGCATAAAGGCTACGCCCTGGCGACGCTGTGCGAAATCCTCGGCGGCGCGGTATCCGGCGGCCAGACAACCCACCAGGAGAGCCTGCAAACCTGCGTCGACGCCATTTTCAACTGCATGACCACCATCATTCTGGACCCGGAAACCTTCGATGCTCCGCAGATGCAGAGCCAGACCGAAGCCTTTATCGACTGGTGTAAGCAGTCCCCGCACGAGGCGGACGCTCCGATTCTGGTGCCCGGCGAATGGGAGCAGGCCAACCGCGAGGAGCGCCTGGCGCGGGGTATTCCGCTTGACGAGGGCAGCTGGCAGGCCATCTGCAGCGCGGCGCAGGAGGCCGGTTTAGCCGAGCAAACCCTCGCCCACTTCCGGCAAAAAATGGCCTGATCCCCCGCCCTGCGCCCCTTCCTTCGCGCCGCCGGCCGGCGCGAGCCCGCCATCTCCGGGGCGTCGGGACCGGCCGCTCGTCATCGTCATTAGTGACGACATCGCGACGAGCCGGCATCCTCTAATTGAATTTCCAATAAAAATCAATGTGTTATTTTTTTGGCACGCTTCCTGCTTAACAGCCATACCTGACGTCAACATCGTGACGCAAGGACTCAATGACGATGGCAGGCCGGGCCCGGCCTGACCGACGATCTTCATTCACTGTTAACAGGTCTGTTACTGATGAAAAAAATCACGAGCGTTTGCCCTTACTGTGGGGCGGGTTGCAAACTTAAGCTGGTTGTCGAAAACGATAAAATTATCCGCGCCGAAGCCGCCGATGGGGTGACCAACCAAAGCCAGCTGTGCCTCAAAGGCTACTACGGATGGGATTTCCTCAACGATACCCAGCTGCTCACCCCGCGCCTGAAGCAGCCGATGATTCGCTACCAAAAAGGCGGCCAGCTCACCCCGGTGACCTGGGATGAAGCGATCCGCTATACCGCGAAGAAGCTGCAGACCATCAAACAGCAGCACGGCCCGCGCGCCATTATGACCACCGGCTCATCGCGCGGCACGGGGAATGAAACCAACTATGTGATGCAGAAGTTTGCCCGGGCGGTGCTCAACACCAACAACGTCGACTGCTGCGCCCGCGTGTGTCACGGGCCGTCGGTAGCCGGTCTCCAGCAGGCGCTGGGCAACGGCGCGATGAGCAACTCGATAAGCGATATTGAAAACTCGAAATGCCTGCTGGTCTTCGGCTACAACTGCGCGGATTCCCACCCGATCGTGGCCCGCAGGGTGATCAAAGCCCGCGAGAACGGGGCGAAGATCATCGTCTGCGACCCGCGGCGCATTGAGACCGCGCGCATTGCCGATCGTCACCTGCAGCTTAATAACGGCAGCAATATGGCGCTGGTCAACGCCTTCGCGCACGTGCTGCTAGAGGAAGACCTCTACAACCATGATTACGTCGATCGCTTTACCGAAGGCCTTGAGGCCTACCGGGAAGCGGTGCGGGACTACTCACCCGAGGCGGTCGAACCGCTGACCGGGGTGCCGGCGCAGGAGGTACGCCAGGCGATGCGAATGTTTGCCGCCGCGCCTTCGGCCACCATTATGTGGGGAATGGGCGTGACCCAGTTTGGCCAGGCGGTGGACGTGGTTAAAGGGCTGGCCAGCCTCGCGCTGCTCACCGGCAACCTTGGCCGCGAGCACGTCGGCGTCGGCCCGGTGCGCGGACAAAACAACGTCCAGGGCGCCTGCGATATGGGGGTTCTGCCGAACCTCTTCCCCGGCTATCAGGAGGTCACCGACCCGCAGGTGCGGGCTAAATTTGCCGAGGCCTGGGGCATCGACCCGGCGCTGATGGACGATAAGGTCGGCACCCGCATTACCGAAGTGCCCCACAAGGCGCTGACCGGGGAGATCAAGGCCTACTACATCATGGGGGAAGATCCGCTGCAGACGGAGGCCGACCTCGGGCTGGTGCGCAAGGGGATCGAGGCGCTGGATTTCGTGGTGGTGCAGGATATCTTTATGACCAAAACCGCCGAGATAGCCGACGTGCTGCTGCCGGCGACCTCCTGGGGCGAACACGGCGGCGTGTTCACCTGCGCCGATCGCGGCTTCCAGCGCTTTGAGAAGGCGATCCCGGCGTCGGGAAACGTCAAGCGCGACTGGGAGATTATCAGCCTGCTGGCCAGCGAAATGGGCTATCCGATGCACTACGCGGATAACCAGCAAATCTGGGACGAGATGCGCGAGCTATGCCCGCTGTTCTACGGCGTAACCTATGAAAAAATGGGCGACATGAACCACGTGCAGTGGCCCTGTCCGACGCTGGATCATCCGGGCACGCCGTGGCTTTATAAGGATAACCAGTTTGATACCCCAACGGGTAAGGGCCAGCTGTTCGCCGCGCCGTGGCGGGCCCCGGCCGAAACGCCGGATGCCGACTATCCGCTGGTGCTGTGCACGGTGCGCGAAGTCGGTCACTATTCGTGCCGCTCGATGACCGGCAACTGCGCGGCGCTGCAGTCGCTGGCCGACGAGCCGGGCCGGGTGCAAATTAGCCGCGCCGATGCGCAGCAGATGGGGATTGCCGACCGGCAGCTGGTGTGGGTCAGCTCGCGGCGCGGAAAGGTTATCACCCGCGCCGATATCAGCGATCGCATCAACAGCGGCGCCGTCTATATGACCTACCAGTGGTGGGTCGGGGCCTGCAATGAGCTAACCCAGGATAACCTCGATCCGATCTCGAAAACGCCGGAAACCAAGTACTGCGCGGTGAAGGTCGAGGCCATTGCCGATCAGCGCTGGGCGGAACAGTTTGCGCTCAGCGCCTACAACGAGATGAAAGCGCGTCTTAAAGCCGCGGCTAACGCCTAAAAGAGTCAGGGGAGGCGCGCCTCCCCTGACGTGACGTTGTCACTCAACGCGTCAGGCTTCGCCGACCAGCGGCAGCAGTTTTTCCACCAGCGCCGTCCACATCAGCACCCCGGGTTCAATCAGATCGTCATTAAAATCATAGCCGGCATTATGCAGCGGTTTGGACGGCGTTTCGCCATCGGTACCGATCCAGAAATAGGCGCCGGGGCACGCTTCCAGCATGCAGGCAAAATCCTCTGAGGCCATTGACGGGCTGACCTCGGCGTTCACCGCCGACTCGCCCAGCGCGGCAATCGCCGCCTCGCGGACGCTCAGCGCCTGCGCCGGATGGTTCCTGGTGACCGGGTAGCCCGGATACCAGAAAATCTCCCCCTGCACGTCAGAGACCTGCGGCTGCGTCGCCACGTAGCGTTCAATCAGCCCTTTTACCCGCTCGCGAACAGGGTTGCTCAGGCAGCGGAAGGTGCCGCGCAGCACCACTTTGTCCGGCAGGACGTTGATCGCCTCTCCGCCGCTAATCTGCGTAATACTGACCACCGCCGACTCCTGCGGCGACAGGCGCCGCGATGGAATCGTCTGCAGCGCCATAATAAGCTGCGCGGCGGCGACGATCGGGTCGGCCCCGCTCTCCGGCATCGCCGCATGGCAGCTTTTACCGGTCAGGGTGATTTCGAAGGCATCAAGGGAGGCCATCATCGCGCCGGTGTTGATCGCCACCTGCCCCAGCGGGATCCCCGGCCAGTTGTGCAGCGCGTAAATTGCGTCCATTGGAAACAGGGTAAACAGCCCCTCTTCGACCATTTTGCGCGCGCCGCCGAGGTTCTCTTCCGCCGGCTGAAAAACAAAATGCACCGTGCCGCGAAAGCGGCGGGTCCGCGCAAGATGCGCCGCCGCCGCCAGCAGCATCGCGGTATGGCCGTCGTGGCCGCAGGCGTGCATCACGCCGGGATTGCGGGATTTGTAGCTGACCTCGCCGAGTTCGGTAATCGGCAGGGCGTCCATATCGGCGCGCAGGCCGATTACCGGGCCAGGACCGTTCTCCAGGGTCGCCACCACCCCCGTTCCCGCCAGCCCCGTATGCACCTGCAGGCCAAAGGAGGCCAGCAGTTCGGCGACGCGACGGGAGGTTTTCTGTTCCTGGTAGCCCAGTTCAGGGTAAGCATGAAAATCGCGTCGCCAGCGAATAGCCTCGGCGATGGATGAAGGCGATACTGCCATGTCGTACTCCTTTCCTGCACAGCATCAGCGCTGAGCGAGGGTTGTTATCGGTATGCATTTTATCCATGCGCCCCGCGAGCGCCGGGCTGCTCTATGAGTTATATCCTTTCGCCAGCGCGCTGACAACTCTCGCTAAACCTCCGCCCGGCGGGCTTTGGCGAGCGGCCGCGGCCCCCGTCTCAATTAATGGTAGCCATTTCAACGGTGACAGAAGCCATATGATTAACTAATATGCAGGGCTGTTGGCGATTTGCCAGATTATCCACCTGTTGACTTCCGTTATCGGGAATAAAATGTTTAACCCAGACCACAATCGCCTGGCGCCTACGCTGGCGATGATCATGGCCGCCTCGCTGGTAGGCTTTATCACCGGCTATACGGTGCCGCTTATCAGCCTTGAGCTGGCGCAGCAGCAAATTGATACCCTCTACGTTGGCCTGCTGGCCGCGCTGCCGCCGGCGGGCATGATGCTCTCCTCCTTCCTCTCGCCCGCGCTGTGCCGCCGCTTTGAGATGGGCGTACTGCTCAGCGCAAGCCTGATCCTGCTGGCCCTGGCGACGGTAGCCTCCTGCCTGACCGTCGATCTGCCGCAGCTCCTGCTGCCGCGCTTTCTGACCGGCCTCGCCTCGGGGGTGATTATCGTGCTGGGGGAAAGCTGGATCACCGGCGGGGCGGCGGGGAAAAATCGCGCCACCTTGACCGGGATTTACGCCTCGGCGTTCACCGGCTGCCAGCTGGCCGGGCCGCTGCTGATTTCCGCCGGCCCCGCCTATCAGTCATGGGCGCTGCTGGCGATCTGCGGCCTGACCGCCCTGTGCCTGCTTATGCTGCGCCACCTGCCGGGCGGCAGCCGTGAAAGCCTCGCCGGACGCGCCAGCTGGCGTAGCCTCGGCGCATTTTTGCCGGTTCTGGCCTCCGGCGTATTCTGCTTTTCCTTCTTCGATGCCAGCATCCTGGCGCTGCTGCCGCTGTACGGCATGGATAAGGGGCTAAACGAGTCGATGGCGGTGCTGCTGGTGACGGTGGTACTCACCGGCGATGCGCTGTTCCAGGCGCCGCTCGGCTGGATTGCCGATAGGTTTGGCATCCGCCGGGTGCACCTCAGCTGCGCGCTGGTCTTCTGCCTCGCCCTGCTGGCGCTGCCCTTCCTGCTCGGCTCGCGCATGCAGCTGATCGTCGGCTGCCTGGTGCTCGGGGCAGCGGCGGGCGCGCTCTATACCCTGTCGCTGGTGCGCGCGGGTAAAACCTTCTCCGGGCAGAAGCTGATCATGATAAACGCGCTATTGGGCTTCTTCTGGTCGGCGGGGAGCGTTGCCGGGCCGGTGATCAGCAGCCTGGCGATCGGCGTTTCGGGATATGACGGCCTGATCGTCACCCTCTTCGCCAGCGGCCTGCTGTTCCTGCTGATTCAGGGCTTAGGCAAGAGCGAGAAAACGCTGCTGGCCAACGAGCGTGAAGCTTCGGTCGATGAGGTGAGCGAAGCGGCGCAGTAGCGCGCCGTTCCGCCTGCAGCAATATGATAAAGCGGCCCTGGCGGCCGCTTTTCTTATAGCACCTTGCTGAGGAACGCGGCGGTGCGCGGGTTGCTCGGGGCGCTGAAGATCTGCTCCGGCCGGCCCTGCTCCTGAATAATCCCGCCGTCGATAAAGATAACCCGGTCGGCGACCTCGCGGGCAAAGCCCATTTCATGGGTCACGATCACCATCGTCATCCCTTCGCTGGCGAGATTTTTCATCACCGCCAGCACGTCGCCGACCAGCTCGGGATCGAGCGCGGAGGTCGGCTCGTCGAACAGCATAATCGACGGCTCCATCGCCAGCGCGCGGGCAATCGCCACCCGCTGCTGCTGGCCGCCGGAGAGGCTGGAGGGCCAGGCGTCTCGCTTATCGCTCAGCCCCACCTTTGCCAGCAGCTCTTCCGCCAGCGCAATCGCCGCCTGCCGGGCCATGCCGCGCAGGTTCATCGGCGCCATGATCAGGTTTTCCAGCACCGTCATATGCGGGAACAGGTTGAAGCGCTGAAAGACCATGCCGACGCTTTCACGCATTTTATTCAGGTCCGTTGCGCGATCGTGGACGGCAAAGCCGTTGACCTCAACTTCGCCTTCGCTGACGGTTTCCAGCGCGTTCATGCAGCGCAGGAAGGTGCTTTTCCCCGAGCCCGACGGGCCGATAATGCACACCACTTCCTGCGGCTGAATATCGCAGCTGATGCCGCGCAGAACGTGGCTGTCACCGAAGCGCTTGTGCAGATTGTTAATGTGAATCACTTTTGCCAAACCTCTTTTCCAGACGGTTAACCAGCTGTGCCAGCAGGAAGGTAATCACCCAGTAGACCAGAGAGATCGTCAGGTAGGGTTCCCAGTAGGTGGCGTAGGCGCCGGAGACGGTGCGCGCGGCGTAGGCCAGGTCGGCAAGGCCGATCGCCGACGCCAGCGAGGAGTCCTTAACGATAGCGATGGCGTTGTTGCCCAGCGGCGGCAGAATGCGGCGAAACGCCTGCGGCAGGATCACCTGGCGCATGGTTTTCCACCACGGCATCCCCAGCGCGCGGGAGGCTTCCATCTGCCCTTTATCGATCGACTGAATGCCGGCGCGGAAAATTTCCGAGACGTAGGCCCCGGCGTTGAGCGTTATCGCCACCACGCAGGAGAGAAACGCGCCGTAGTTAGAGCGCAGCTCGCGGGCAAAGTCGGCGCTCATCACCCCGCCGGTGACCAGCAGGCCGTCGCGCGGGTTGATAAACAGCGGCACCAGCGCGAAGTGAACCACCATGATCTGCACGAACAGCGGCGTGCCGCGAAATGCGCTGACGTAGAAGCGTACCGGGAACTGAACCAGGTAGCGCAGGACGTATTTCCATACCCCGTGCTCGGCCTTCGCCATTCGCCCCAGCCCGAGGGTCAGCCCCCACAGGGTGCCGAGGATCACGCAAATAATGGTGCATTTAATGGTCATCAAGGCGCCGTCCATAAACAGCGGACCGTACTCCTCGATGATCTCCCAACGGAATCCCGTCATAATCTTTCCCTAAAAAATACGGCTATCGTCAAAGCCGATAGCCGTGAGTAAGACAAAAAATAGATTTTATTGCGCTGGCAGCGTCGGGACGTTGTCGTCGAACCAGGTTTTATAGATTTTGGCGTAGGTGCCGTCGGCGACAATCTTCTGCAGGCCGGCGTTGATTTTCGCCTGCAGCGCGCTGTTGCCCTTGGCTACGGCGATACCGAAGTACTGGCGCTCAAACTTCGCGTCGGGCACCAGCTTGAACTGCTTCTCCGGGTGCTGCTTGATGTAGTATTTTACCACCCCAACATCGCCGACCGCCGCGCTGACGCCGTCTTCAAACAGCTCCTGCAGCATCAGCGGCGTATTGTCGAAGCGCTTGATGGCGGTGCTGTTTTTACCCAGCACGTCAGAGACCACGATGTCGCCGGTGCTGGAGTTCACCACCCCAACCTTCTCGCTTTTCAGCGCCGCCAGCGAGGTCACCTTCGAATCCGCCGGCACCACGATCGACTGCTCGGCCGGGAAATAAGGGGCGGAGAAATCCACCATCTGCTTACGCTTATCGGTAATGGTGATCCCGGAGATGATAATGTCGCGATCGCCGGTGTTGAGGGTAGCGAAGATCCCCTCCCACGGCGTGTTGACCAGCTTGATATCAAAGTTTTCCGCCTTAGCGATCGCTTTGATGATGTCGATATCAAAACCTTCCAGCTGCTTCTGGCTGTTTTCGTACTCAAACGGGCGATAGGTGCCGCCGGAACCAACAACGTAGGTTTCCTGCGCCGCCTGCGCGGTGCCAATCATTGCCGCCATCAGGCAGCACGCTTTCATCCACTTCTTAACCATGACCGATCCTTTTTATGCATTTATTTTGCATAAAAATACACACACTCAGCATGGCATGCAACCACAAACCTGCGCCGCGGTGATTTATCTGGCCGTTAGCTGCGCTTACCGCCAGATTTACCGATCGCTTTATGCAGTTCGTTGATGCGCTTCATCGATTTCATGGTTTTTTGCGGAGCGGTAGAGGCGACCGAGAGCACCATCATTTCCAGACACACCAGCACCGTTCCGTGCAGCGGCACCCGCCCGTTATCGCCGCCGCGCGGCACCTCGATAACCACCTGCGCCTCCTGGCTGAAGCGGGAATCGACCGCCTGGGTCAGCAGAATCGTCGGAATACCGAGCCGCCGGGCCTCGCGCAGGGTGGTCATGCCCTCCCGGTGGGGGGATTTTTGCCCCATCATGATCAGCACGTCGCCGCGCTGCAGACCGATCAGCTGTTCGGCGAGGCTAAAACCTGTGCGGTTCAGGACGTAGGAAGGCAGGCCGATGCGGCTGAACAGCCTGGCGGTATACTCCGCCAGAATCCCCGACGCGCCGATGCCGAAAATCGCCACCTGGCGCGCGTCGCTGAGCAGGGCCACCGCCTGGGCTACCGCCGCGCGGTTGTCGGGACGGGAGAGCACCTCGCAGGCGCGCTGGTGGCCCTCGAGCACGAAATCGATGCTCGAATTGACGTCGGTGGAGAGCGCATTCACCGTCGAGAGCATTTTCTCCGAGGAGGTAATCGACGGTCCGAACCAGCGCTCCATGGTCTGCTTCAGCTCACGCAGCCCGGCGAAGCCCAGCGCCTGGATGGCCCTGACCACCGTGGCGTCGGAGGTGTGGGTGGCGGTGGCAATCTCCATCGCCGTGCGCTCCAGCACCACCTCGCGGTTGTCGTTGATATAGCTAACCACCGCCAGCAGGCGCGGCGACAGCTGATGCGCCCGGGCGCGAAAGCGGTCGCCAAACAGGTCAACCCGCCCCTTCTCGCGTTTTAGCGGCGTTTTCATTTCAGCTCCGCCGGCAGCGGACGTCCGGCAATATGCGACTGCACTTCGGCCGCCATCAGGCTCAGGGCGGCGAAGGAGTTGGAGATCACGTCCTCGCGCGGTAGCAGGATATAGCGTCCGCTGCGGCAGGCGCGCATAAAGTCGCACCAGCCCGGCATCACGGCCTCCATCGCCTGCAGCTCGTCCTGCGGCTTGCCGCCGGTGTCGGAGCGCCAGGTCGCAAAGACGAAATCGGCATCCAGCTCCGGCAGCTGCTCGGCGCTGACGTCGATGCGCTGGCCGTCGGGAATACGCTCAATCAGCGGCGGGAAGCGGAAGCCGGCGTCGCGCAGCACGCGCCCCAGCGCGTGATACGAATGGTGAACCGTCACTTTGCCGCCGTTGGCCTGAATCACCGAGACGGTAATCTTCTGCGTATCGACCGCCGCCTTCAGCTGCTTAATCTGCTCCTGATAGCGTCGTTCAAGCACCGCCAGCCGCGCCTCGGAGCCGGTCAGCTGCGCCAGCTTAGCGTAAATGCGCGGCGCGCTGCCCTGCAGATGGTCGATGCTTACCGTCGGGGCGATCTTCTCCAGCTGTTCCACCGAGACGTGGCGGCTGGGCTCGGTAATAATCAGGTCCGGCCTGGCCGCAGCCACGGCTTCGAGATCGATATCCGCGGTGCCGATAAACTGAATATCGCTGTTATCAAAATCGACGCCGGTAAGCTGGGCGCTGGAGCGCAGATAGTGGCTACCGTCGGGGCGCGTACGCCCGTGGCTGGCGACCGGCGGCACGCCGAGCTCAATCAGCGGGATCGTGATATCCAGATCGTGCATCGAGACAATCCGCTGCGGATGCAGCGGCACGTTCACCACCCGACCTAAATCATCGGTAAATTTTTGCGTCTGACCCGCGGCGGCACCCGCGGTACCGGCCACGCAAAGCAGCAGAGGAACTAACCAACGCATAGCAATCCTTGAGAGTTACAGGGCATCACGACGACGCCACAGCAGCAGAATAAAAAACGGACAGCCCACCAGGGCGATGACAATCCCGGCCGGGATTTGCAGCGGCGCAAAGGCCACCCGCCCGATGGTGTCGGTCACTAATACCAGCAGAGCGCCAATCAGCGCGCTGCCGCACAGCAGAGAGACCTGACCGCCGCGCAGCACAAAGCGCGCCATATGCGGTGCCATCAGGCCAACGAAGCCGAGACTACCCACGCAGGAGACGCTGGCGGAGGTTAGCAGCACCGGGGCAAAAAAGCGCAGCATCGTCAGCTGCTGTAGCCGGACGCCGAGGCCGATGGCCGTGCGGTCGCCGAGCAGCGCCACGTCCGCCGCGCGGGCGGTAAGAAACAGGATCAGCGCGCCGGGTAGCGCCCAGCAAGCAGCGACCGCCAGCAGCGGCCAGGTCGCCGCATGCAGGCTTCCCGCCAGCCAGATCATCGCCGTCTGCACGTCGCGGACGTCGGCGGTGGTCATAAAAATGCCCACCGCCGCGGCCAGCGTCCAGGAGACGCCGATACCGATCAGGATAAAGCGCGGCCGCGAGCAGTCGCGCGCCAGGGCCAGCACCAGCAGCGCCACCAGCACGCCGCCGGCCATTCCCGCCAGCGGCCGCCACGCCAGCGCCGTCGCCGGGAAGAACAGGATCAGCGCCAATACCACCACGCTGGCCCCCTCCTTGACGCCGATAAGCCCCGGGTCCGCCAGTCCGTTACGGGTGATGCTCTGCATCGCCGCACCGGCCATCCCCAGCATCGCCCCGCACAGCAGCGCCATAAACAGCCGCGGCAGGCGGATATCGAACAGAATAAAGCGCTGCTGTCCGCTGAGGCTATCCGCATCCAGCAGCGCCCGCAGCACGGTCCAGGAAGGCAGCGGAAAGCTGCCGCGCGTCAGGCCAAACGCGCCGAGGATCGCCATCACGACGAACAGCGCGGCGGCCATCTTCAGCGCCGCCGGGCGCAGCAGAATATGACGATTCCCGACAATCAGCGGGCGGAATCCGGCACGACGAGCGGCGCTTTTCATTTAAAGAATCTCGCGGCAATAAAGATAAACAGCGGCGCCCCCACCAGGGCGGTCATCGCCCCGGTCGCCAGTTCCTGAGGCGCCACCAGGGTGCGTGCCGCAATATCCGCCAGCACCAGCACCAGGGCACCCACCGGCGCCGCCAGCGGCAGCGCCAGGCGAATATCCTCGCTAATCAGCCGCCGCACCACGTGCGGGACCACCAGGCCGACAAAGCCGATCGGCCCGGCAACGGCGACCGCCGAACCGCACAGCAGCGCGATCGCGGTCAGCCCCAGCAGCCGGGTCTGGGCAATTTTCACCCCCAGCCCGAGGGCGACCTTATCCCCCAAAGCCAGGACGTTAAGCCGCGGGGCGATGGTGAGCGCGATCAGCAGCCCGCCCAGCGCCGGGATCAGCGCCGCGCGCAGCGTTTGCCACTTCAGTCCGGCAAGATCGCCCGCCAGCCAGGTGCGCATCGCCAGCAGCGTCTGTTCGTCCAGAATCAGGACAGCCGCGGTCACCGCCGACGCAAAGGCCGAGAGCGCCACCCCGCACAGGGTGATGCGCAGCGGCGTCATGCCGCCGCGTCCGGAGGAGGCCAGCAGCATCACGGCGCCAAACAGCAGCCCTGCGCCGCAGGCGGCGGTCAGCGGGCGGCCGAACGCCGCTTCGCCGAGGCCCAGCGCCGAGGTCGCCACCACCGCCAGCGACGCGCCGGCATTGAGGCCGAGAATGTGCGGTTCGCCGAGCGGATTGCGGATCACCGTCTGCAGCAGCATACCCGCGACGCCGAGCGCGGCGCCGGTCAGCAACGCGGCGGCCAGGCGCACGAGGCGTAAATCGACGATAATCCGCTGGTCAAAACTGCGCGGATCGTAATGGAGCAGCGCCTGCAGTATGGTGGGCGGCGCAATCCAGCGCGCCCCCAGCCCCAGGTGCACCAGCGAGCCGCCGATCAGCAGCAGGGTCAGCACCACCACGGCCAGCCGCGGCCGGGCGCGTCGGCGCCGGAGCATCAGCGCGCCGGCGCTCATTGTCCGGCCGCCTGGCGGGCGCGAAAGGGCATAAAGAACGGTTTACCGGTTTGCGGGTTCAGCGACATCTGCACGTCAACGTCAAACACCGTTTTAATCAGCTCCGGGGTACAGGTTTCATTTTCACCAATCACCCCGGCAATGCGCCCCTGCTTAAGAAACACCAGCGTATCGGCATAGTTCACCGCAAAGTTCAGGTCGTGCAGGACGGTCACCACCGTGCGCCCGTGTTCGCGGGTCAGGGTCTGCAGCAGCTCGAGAATATCGACCTGATAGCGCAGATCGAGCCAGGTGGTCGGTTCATCGAGCAGAATAGTGGCGGTTTGCTGGGCCAGCGCCATCGCTATCCAGCAGCGCTGGCGCTGGCCGCCGGAGAGGCTGTCCACCGGCAGATGGGCGAACTCGGCGGTGCCGGTGAGCGCCAGCGCCTCCTCCACCGCCCGCTCGTCGGCGTCCGACCACTGGCGCATCAGCCCTTGCCAGGGATAGCGCCCGCGCGCGACCAGCTCGAAAACCGTCAGCCCTTCCGGGGTGAGCGGCGACTGGGGCAGTATCCCCAGCCGGCGCGATACTGCCCGGGTGGGCAGCTCGTGGATAATCTCACCGTCGAGGCGCACGCAGCCGCCGAGCGGCTTGAGCATTCGGGCGATGGTCGATAGCAGGGTCGATTTCCCGGAGCCGTTGGCCCCGGCCAGTACCGTCATTTTGCCGTGGGGGATCGTCAGATTAATATCGTTGACGATAAGGGTCTGGCCGTATCCGGCCGACAGGGAATCCAGCACAATCCCCTGCTCTGCAGGCATCACCCGCTGTGGCATAACTCGCTCCCGCACCGCAGCGGCGTGGCATCAGGCCCGCACGGACTGCACTCAAACAAAAATACATCTCATTCTCTTTTGATCATGATGTGAATGAATGTAGTAGTCAATACTCTGTTTTACGCACAGAGAAAAGGCGCTACCGGCAATCTTACGTAGCGGAACAATCCTAATTAAATACATTAAAAACAGAATGATAAACATAATTTTCGCCGTTCATTACGCCGCCAAAACGCCGCTTTCGCCGGCAGCGTTTTTTTATCTTACATAACGTTTACTACTACATTGCTACGTGGTTGAATGATTCTCAATTACATATCCGGGCGCGAATTATGGCGGTTCACGGATAGATAATATTTTTAAGGGCAATGATTTAATTGGCTTTATCTGTCCGCAAAGGACGGATTCGTTCACGAGAAACAGACAAATGACGCAATCAACTGTCCCTTTCACGACATTGAAAGGGCGTGCACTTTTTTCACTGATTTTTTTGGGTTCCTTTACCTCTCCGGGGATTATCGCCGCGCAAACCGCGGCGGAAAAAGATAAAAAGGCGAGCGACGAAACCATTACGGTGGTGGCGGACGGCAGCCAGCAAAACGCCACCAGCGGCTATCAGCCCCTCAGCAGCTCGACCGCGACGCTGACCTCAATGCCGATGCTGGATATCCCGCAGGTGGTTAACACCGTCAGCGACCAGGTGCTGGAAGATCAGCACGTCACTACGCTCGACGAGGCGCTGTATAACGTCGCCAACGTCGTGCAGACCAATACCCTCGGCGGCACCCAGGACGCCTTTACCCGCCGCGGTTTCGGCGCTAACCGCGACGGTTCCATTATGACCAACGGGCTGCGCACCGTCCTGCCGCGCAGCTTCAACGCCGCCGCCGAGCGCGTGGAGGTGCTGAAAGGCCCGGCCTCGACGCTGTACGGCATTCTCGACCCCGGCGGGCTGATTAACGTGGTGACCAAACGCCCGGAAAAAACCTTCGGCGGATCGATTTCGGCGACCTCCACCAGCTTTGGCGGCGGCAGCGGCCAGTTTGACGTCACCGGCCCCATCGAAGGGACGCGCCTCGCGTACCGCGTCATCGGCGAATATCAGAATGAAGACTACTGGCGCAGCTTTGGCAAAGAGAAGAGCAGCTTTATCGCCCCTTCCCTGACCTGGTTTGGCGACCGCGCCACGGTCAACGTGGCATACTCGCATCGCGACTACAGTACACCGTTCGATCGCGGGACGATTTTCGATCTCAATACCAAAAAGGCGGTCAACGTCGATCGTAAAACCCGCTTCGACGAGCCGTTCAATATTACCGACGGCTATTCCGACCTGGCGCAGCTTAACGCCGAATACCGGCTCAACGAGGCCTGGACCGCCCGCTTTGACTACAGCTACAGCCAGGATCACTACAACGATAACCAGGCTCGGGTCATGGCCTATGATTCCGCCACCGGCGACCTGACCCGCCGCGTTGACGCCACCCACGGCTCAACCCAGAAGATGCACTCGACCCGTGCCGATCTGCAGGGCGACGTGGTGATTGGCGGTTTCTACAACGAGATCCTCAGCGGTATCGCCTACGAGAACTACGATCTGCTGCGCACCGACATGATCCGCTGTAAGAACACCAAGGGATTCAATATCTACAATCCGGTCTACGGCACCGTCGATAAATGCACCAGCGTGTCGGCGTCCGATAGCGATCAGCGCATTCAGCAGGAGAGCTACGCCGCCTACGTGCAGGACGCGCTCTACCTCAACGATAGCTGGATCGCCGTCGCCGGCGTGCGCTACCAGTATTACACCCAGTACGCCGGCAAGGGGCGTCCGTTTAACGTCAATACCGACAGCAGCGACCAGAAGTGGACGCCGAAGTTTGGCCTGGTCTATAAGCTGACGCCGACCATCTCGCTGTTCGGCAACGTGGCGCAGTCGTTTATGCCGCAGTCGTCCATCGCCAGCTATATCGGCAACCTGCCGCCGGAAGAGTCCACCTCCTACGAGCTGGGCGCCAAGTTTGAGCTGTTCAGCGGCGTGACCGCCAATATCGCCCTGTTCGATATCGATAAGCGTAACGTGCTGTACAACGAAACGGTCGGGGATGAAACCATTGCCAAAACGGCGGGCAAGGTGCGCTCGCGGGGCGTGGAGATGGACGTCGCCGGGTCGCTCACCGACAACCTGAGCATCATCGCCAGCTACGGCTATACCGACGCTAAGGTGCTCGACGATCCGGACTACGCCGGTAAGCCAATGCCGAACGTGCCAAAACATACCGGCTCGCTGTACATGACCTATGACGTGCATAACGTCTACGCCGGCAATACCCTGACCCTCGGCGCCGGGGGGCACGCGGTCAGCAAGCGTTCCGCCACCAACGGCGCGGACTATTACCTGCCGGGGTACGGCGTCGCGGACGCGTTCGCCGCCTATAAGATGAAGCTGCAGTATCCGGTCACCCTGCAGGTTAACGTTAAGAACCTGTTCGATAAGACCTACTACACCTCTTCGGTCGGTACCAACAACCTGGGCAACCAGATTGGCGACCCGCGCGAAGTGCAGTTTACGGTGAAGATGGATTTTTAAGCGCCCGACGCTCTCCCGGCGCAGCGCAAGGTTGCCCCCGGGAGAGACTCCCCATCGCCAATCCTACCAGTCCTCCGCCTGGCCCAGGATGCGCAAAATGTCCTGTCGATGGCCGACCAGCTGCGGATTATCGCGGTGTCGCGGGAAGGGCAGCGGCAGCGTAAATTCGGCAATAATTCGCCCCGGACGGGGCGACATCACCAGCACTCTTTCACACAGCAGCAGCGCCTCTTCGATATCGTGCGTCACCAGCAGGCTGGTATAGCCCTGCTGCTGCCAGAGCGAGATCAGCTCGCGCTGCATGCCGATGCGCGTCAGGGAATCCAGCTTGCCTAAGGGTTCGTCGAGCAGCAGCAGCCGCGGCTCGTTGAGCAGCGCCCGCGCCAGCGCCGCCCGCTGGGCCATTCCGCCGGAGAGCTGACGCGGCCAGGCGGCGCTAAACGCCTCCAGCCCCATCCGCGCAATCAGCGCGTCGGCCTTTGGCTCCAGCCCTTTCCTCCCCTGCGCCTGGGGCCCGAGCAGCACGTTTTGCCGCACCGTCAGCCACGGATAGAGGGTCGGGTCCTGAAACACCAGGATCCGCTCCGGCCCCGGAGCCCCCATGCGGCGGTCATCGATCTGCACCTGCCCGCTCTGCAGCGCCTCCAGCCCCGCCAGCAGCCGCAGCAGGGTGGATTTCCCGCAGCCGGACGGCCCCAGCAGCGCCACGCTCTCTCCGGGGCGCAACTGCAGGCTGATATTCTCCAGCACCGGCACCGTCTGCCTACCCAGCGCGAAGGCGTGGCTCAGACGGGAGATGTCGATGGCCGCACCGGCCGGCGTGGCCGTGGTCGTGGTCGTTACCATGTCATGCCTCCACGCTGCCAGCTCAGCAGCCGGTCGCGCAAAATAAACAGTCCGCTAATCAGGCCGGAACAGAGAAAGGCCATCACCAGCAGCGCGGCGTACATGTTGGGGTAGGCCGCCCAGCCCTGCGCCCACTGCAGATAGAAGCCGATCCCGGATTTAACGCCGACCATCTCAGCGACGATCAGCACCGAAAACGAGGCGCCTAACCCCATAAACAGCCCAACGAAGACGTTCGGCAGCGCGGCGGGAATGGCCACCCGCAGGATCAGAAAGCGCTGACTGGCCCCCAGCGTGCGCGCCACGTCGTACCAGGCTTTGTCGATACTCATCACCCCGGACCACGTCAAAACGGTGACCGGAAACCAGGTGCTGAGGGCGATTAAAAAGACGCTGGCCCCGAAGCTGGAAGGGAAGATAAACAGACACAGCGGCAGCAGCGCCGTTGACGGCACCGGCCCAAGCAGGCGCAGTACCGGATGCAGCCAGTAGCCAATGCGCTGCGACCAGCCGATGGCCAGTCCGCTGATAAAGCCGCTGGACGTTCCGAGCAGCACCCCGAGGCTCAGCAGGCCCAGCGAGTGCAGCAGGCTATCCAGCAGGCGCGGCCAGTCGTCATACAGCACTTCGATCAGCGCCTGCGGCGGGGCAAAAAACGGTACCGGCAGGATCGCGGATTTCGCCGTCAGCCACTCCCACAGGCCGAACAGCACCGGCAGCAGCGCCAGCCATTTCCCGGCATGCTGCAGGCGCCCGCCCCGCTGGCGCCAGTAGCGATAGCTCAGAGCCAGCAGCAGCAGCCCGCCGGCGATCGCGAACTGCGCCATCGCCCAGCCTTCGCTGTAGGGCCAGCGCCGCCCGGCATCCGGCCACCTGAGGGTAAAAAGCCCGCCCGCCAGCCACAGCGCGGCGGCTAGCAGGCCTTCAGCCCACAGCGGACCGCTGGCCCGCGGCCGCGACAGCGCCTGCTCAGGCGAATACGTTGGCATAAATACTCTCCGCAAACTGATGAGGATCGGTCCCGGGCTTGATCACCTGCACCCGCTGCAGGTCAATGGCGTACTGGGTCAGCTCTTTGACGAACGCCTCGCCGACGGCGTGGTGGCCGTGGCCCTGGCCGTGAAGGATCCCCGAGACCTCGGTCTCATTGGTATTCAGCGCGTGGGCCATAAACGTCTGCGCCACGCTTTCCGGGTGGGCCGAAGCGTAGCTGTGCGCCTCCAGAATGGCCTGGGTCAGCGCGGCCGCCGCCGGCTTGTGGTCCCGCGCCAGCGATCCGCTCACCCCCAGTACGCAGCAACTGAGGTTGGCGTAATCCCCGCTCATATTGCTGGCGATCAGCTGATACTTGCCGGTCTCCAGCAGGCGATAGCTAAAGGGTTCGCTGCCGCTGATGGCGGCAATCTCGCGTTTATCAAGCGCTACGCTCAGCAAATCGGCGGGATACACCTTCCACTGCACGTCGCTGAGCGGGTCGATCCCGTGACGCTTGAGCAAAATGGCGAAGAAGTTTTTATCCGGGCCGGCCATATCGGTCACCCCGATAGTCTGCCCTTTCAGGCTCTCCAGGCCGCCAAACGGCGAATTTTTTGCCGTCAGCAGATTCAGGCAGCCGCCGTGCGTCCCGGCGGTGAGCTTGACGTCAAAACCCTGCTCCAGCGCCTTCAGCCAGCGCAGCGCCATCCCGACGCCGGCGTCCGCCTTGCCGGTGGCTATCGCCTCCAGCAGAACGTCGGTCGAATTACCAAAATTGACGAACTCGACGTCGAGGTTGTACTTGCTGAAAAACTTCTGCTGCTCGGCCACCGCGACCGGGGCAAGACACACCGCGCTTTTGTTGATCGCCAGCTTGATTTTGTACGGTTCGGCCAGGCGCAGCGCCAGGTTTTCGCCCTCTGCGGGCATCGCCGCCATATCGTGTGCCCACAGCGGCCAGGCCGTCGCCGCCAATGCCGTACCGGCGCTCAGCTGAAGAAAACGGCGGCGGGAAAAAGAGGTCTCGATCATGGCGTGGTCTCCTGAGGCGCGGTTTGTGCAGGCACGGTAAAGCCGTCATCAAAGGTCGGCGTGACGTCCAGCCTGGCGCGGATCAGCCCGTTGGCCTGATAAAAATCGGCGGTGGCCTGCTGCTGGGCGACGATGCGCGAGTCCAGGCGCTGCCACTGCGATTGCCGGTTAGCGAACTGCGCCCGGGCGATATCCGCTGGAAAACGGATAATCTCCCCGAGGGTTTTGCCGTAGCTGTCCAGATTGGCATAGGCCCAGCGCTCCGCTCCCGCCAGGCGATGCAGATAATCCTGCAGCGCCGCCCGTTTAGCCGGGTCCTTGAGGCTGGCGTCGGTGGCAGCAAGGAAGGTATTGCCGGGCAGCAGCCCCTTGCCGCTGACCAGAATTTGCCCCTCAGCGGTTTTCACCAGCTGGGTGGTGTAGGGCTCCCAGGTCGCCCAGGCATCCACCGACCCGTTGAGCAATGCCACTTTGGCATCAACCGGACCGAGGAAGACCCACTGCACGTCCCTGGGCGATATCCCCGCCTGCTCCAGCGCTTTGAGGGCGACAAAGTGGCCGATGGACCCCTTCCCGGTAGCGATGCGTTTGCCCTTTAGGTCCGCCGCGCTTTTCAGCAGGCTGCCCGGCGGGACCAGCACCGCGGTGCCGGCGGGGTTGCTCTTATCGACGGCGATCGCTTTTACCGGCGCGCCGTTGGCGAGGGCGAACAGCAGCGGCGCATCGCCGATAATCCCGGCATCAACCGCACCGGCGTTCAGCGCTTCGGCCAGCGGCGCGGCGGCGGGAAACTCCGCCCACTTAATGTCGTAATTCAGGTTCTGCAGCGCATTCGCGGCTTCAAGCTGCGAGCGCATGCCGCCTTTTTGATCGGCAATGCGCAGCGTGACGCGCTCCTGCGCCGCCGCATAGCCGCTCAGCGCCAGCAGCATTAGCGCCGCGGCTAAAGGTGTTCTCTTTCGTTCGCGCATGGTGATTATCCTTATAGTTGAAAAGCCTGTTTACCCGCCGCCTGCCAGGCGCTGTCGCTCTGCGGCGTGTGCACCCGCCCGCACAGCACGTTGCGGTAGTGGCGCTCCAGAGGATGCTGGCGGCTGAGCCCGTGATTGCCGGTGAGCTCCAGCGCCTGGCCTACCGCCAGAATGGCGTTGTCGGTGATGGTCACCTTCGCCAGATTGGCTTCAGCGGCGGTAAACTCCAGCGCGGCCGCCCGCTGCAGCAGGCAGCGGTTGGTCAGCAGCGCGCTGTCGATCTGCCCGACTTTTTCCTGCACCCGCGGCAGCTGGCTCAGCGGCTGCCCAAGGCTTCCGGGGATACGCGAACGCAGCCAGCCCAGCAGCCAGTCGCGCGCGGCGCGGGCGACGCTGTCGTAAATTGCCGCCAGCAGCGCCGCGTGGCGGTTGGCAAACAGCCGCGTCTGTTCGGCATTCGGCTCCGGCGGCGTCGCCGCGGGCCAGGTCTCCACCGCGCTCTCCGGCGCCAGCAGCACGTTGCTGAAGATCGCTTCATGGCTGCCGGTGGCGCGCATTCCCGCGTGATCCCAGCTCCTGACGATAGTGACGCCGTCACTTTTAGCCGGCACCAGCCAGGTCCCCACCAGCGGGTCGGGGTCATCGCTCCGCGCCCAGACCGCCAGCCAGCTCAGCCCCTCAACGCCGGTGGTGTAGAGCTTGTGGCCGTTGAGCCGCCAGCCCTGCGCGGTGCGGGCGGCGACGGTTTGCGGCAGGCCGCCGCGCGCCGGGGAGCCGAGCTCTGGCTCAACCCGCAGGCTGTTGATGAGGCCGCCGCGTTCGACGGCGTCGCGAAAGACCCGCTCGCGCAGCGGCTCCGCCCAGCCTTCGCTCTCCGCCAGCCGCAAATGGTGCAGATACTGCATGCAGACGATCAGCGCCGTCGCCGGCTCGCCCCACGCGATGGCGGAAATCGCCTCCTGCAGTTGCAGCAGGTCCGCCTGCGCGCCGCCGTAGCGCCGCGGCGTCGCCAGGCTCAGAAAGCCCTCCCGGTGCAGCAGGTCGAGGTTATGGCGGGGAAACTCGCCGCTGCGGTCAAGTTCTGCCGCCCGTTCCGCCATCTGCCGGCGGATCTCCGTCAGCCGCTGCGGCCAGCTGGCCGCCGGCTGAGGCGGAGCCTGGGGAGGATAGCTCACGATACCCGCGCCTTAGCCGCCCGCAGCGCCGCCTTTTCGCGGGCGATCGGCAGCAGCGCTTTGCCATATTCCTGCGCATCGTTGAGCGGGTCGAAGCCGCGGATCAGGAAGTTGTGGACCCCGAGGTCGTAGTAGTCGAGCAGCGCGTCGGCAACCTGTTCCGGCGTCCCCACCAGCGCGGTGGAGTTATGCCCGCCGCCCACCAGCTTCGCAATACCGGTCCACAGGCGCTTATCCACCACGTTTCCCTGCTCCGCCGTCGCTCGCAGGCGCTGGGCGCCGACGCTCTCCGGCTTGGCCTTAAATCCTCCGTCGGTCTGCGCCGCGCGCTCGGAGGCCACGTGTAAAATATGCTCGGCTTTTTCCCAGGCCTGCGCTTCGCTGTCGGCGATAATCGGCCGGAAGGAGACGCTGAAATCAATTTCGCGCTGATGTTTTGCCGCTTCAGCCCGCACCCGCTTCACCGTCTCCTGGGTTTGCCCCAGCGACTCTCCCCACAGGGCAAAGACGTCGGCGTGCTTACCGGCCACCCGAATGGCGGCTTCTGAAGAGCCGCCAAAATAGAGCGGAATATGCGGCTTTTGCAGCGGACGAATGGCCGACCATGCCTGCTCGGCCTGGTAGAACTCATTGGCGATATCGACCGGCTGCTCCGCGGTCCAGATTTTGCGTACCGTCTCAAGGAAGGCGTCGGTGCGCGCATAGCGCTGGTCGTGATTGAGATAGTCGCCGTCGCGGCGCTGTTCGGCATCGTTGCCGCCGCTGATAATGTGCACCGCGAGGCGGCCGCCGAGCAGATGCTCAAGGGTGGCGAATTTTCGCGCGGCGAGGGTTGGCGAAACAAAACCCGGGCGGTGGGCGAGCAGAAAATTGATTTTTTGCGTCGACAGCCCGGCCAGGGCGGTGACCAGAAATCCATCGGGCTGATCGGACCAATGCCCCACCAGCAGCCGGTCAAAGCCGGCGGCCTCGTGCGCCTGAGCAAAACGAACGATATAGTCGCGGTCAAAAATCGGCCCTACCGGGGCGATAGTTTCGGACGCAAGACGGTGGCCGATCATGCCGAGAAACTGAATGCTCATACAAACTCCTTGGGTCAGGGTAACGGGCCGGCCGCGGCGGCGGCGCAATATCGTTACCCTATACACCGGAGATTAATGAACAAAATGCATTTTTATCATATCTTAATATGCTAAATCAGCATTTAGATAAATTACACCTATTTTTCAGTCAAATGAAGCGAGCTGCTGCACGATTTTGGCGGCAAAAAAAGTCAGCGGCTGCTGGAGATTAGCCAAATTCTGGGCGCTGATTTGCCACAGGCAGACCGCGGGCTGGAAATCGGCTAACGCCAGGATGCTAATCTCATCGCGCCACGGGCTGGCCGCCAGCGCCGCCCGGGGGACGATGCCCAATCCCAGCCCCTGCGCCACCAGGCCAATCTGCAGCTGGGCCCCCGCGGTCTCGGTATTCAGCTGCAGCCGCAGCCCCTGGGCCTGCAGCTCGCGGATCAATCCCGCCCGCAGCCCGCAGCCGTCGGGGTTGAGCACCCAGCCGTGCGCCGCGCACTCCCGCAGCGCCCCGGCGGAGAGACGCAGGCTCCTGCCGGCAATCACCACGATATCCAGCGGACAGAGCAGCCGCCCGCTGTAGCCCTCCGCGAAGGCCTGCTGCGCCGGGCCCATCGCCAGCACGCCGTCAAGCTCGACGCTCTCCAGACGCTTCTGCAGCTGAGCGCTCCAGCCGCAGGTCACCTGCGGCTGAAGGTGCGGGAACTGCTGACGCAGCGCCGTCAGCGCCGGCTGGAGGCCGATTTCCGCCACGCTCTGCGGCAGGCCAAGCCGCAGAACCCCGCGCGGCTCCGCCTCCGGGTCCAGCAGCCCGTAGAGCTTTTTGGTTTCCCGCTTGATGGTCAGGCACTGCTCGTAGACGCGATGCCCGGCGGCGGTCAGGGTCAGCGGCCGGGTCTGCCGCTCCAGCAGGGTCACGTTCAGCGTCTGCTCCAGCCGCTGCAGGCGACGGGTGATCGCCGACTGGGTAATACCCAGATATTCCGCCGCCTGATTCAGGGAGGAGAACTGTACGGTGGCTAGCAGGGCGTCGATGTCGTCAATGCGCATAGATTCCTTAGAGTCGGCCTCGCCAGACTCTTAATGTTTATTTTGCATATTAATATATGCGGAAATTGCATTTAAATAATATTAACGCCTTTGTTAGCGTATTGACCAGCCCCTCTGACAGGAACCGATGATGAGCACATCCCGACTGGAAAAATTACGCCATTTTATTCAAGACGTTGACGTCCTGCATCGCGAGATCGGCCGGCCGGAGCCGCTGCTGGACGCGGTGGCCCTGCGGCTGGCGGCGCTGGTAAAGCAGGATGACTGGCTGCCGGACGAGTACGCCCTGCCGCATCCCCACCATTATCAGCAGTATCTGCTGCACGCCGACTCCGGGCAGCGCTTTTCAATCGTCAGCTTCGTCTGGGGACCGGGACAGTCGACGCCGATCCACGACCACCGGGTGTGGGGCGCGATCGGCATGCTGCGCGGGGCGGAGGAGAATCAGCGCTACCGCCTCGACGACGCCGGCACGCCGGTGGCTGACGGTATCGCCCAGCGCCTCTCCCCCGGCGAGGTCGAAAAAGTCTCCGCCCGCGACGGCGATATTCACCGGGTCAGCAACGCGCTGGCGGACAGGGTATCGATCAGCATCCACGTTTACGGCGGCAATATCGGCGCCGTCAGGCGCGCCGTGTATACCCCGGAAGGAGTCAGCAAACCCTTTATCTCCGGCTACTCCAACCGCCATTTACCCAATCTCTGGGATCTCTCTAAGGATAATTAATATGCCCGAACACTCCTTACGCCAGGCCGCACAGATCCGCCAGGCGCTGCTCGACGGCGCGGAGCTGGCGCTGATCGACGTGCGTGAAGAAGCGCACTTCGCCACCGCGCATCCGCTGTTCGCCGCAAACCTGCCGCTCAGCAAGCTGGAGCTGGAAATAAGCCGCCGGGTGCCGCGCCTGACGACGCCGATAACCGTTTACGATAGCGGTGAAGGCCTTGCAATAGTCGCTCTCGAACGCCTGCGCGGCTGGGGCTACCGCGACGTTGCCCTGCTCGACGGGGGGCTGGCAGGCTGGCAGCGCAGCGGTGGAGAGCTGTTTCAGGACGTCAACTCCCCGAGCAAAGCGTTTGGCGAGCTGGTTGAGAGCCAGCGCCATACGCCTTCGCTGAGCGCGCAGGAGGTTCAGGCGCTGATTGACGGCCCGCAGCCGGTGGTGGTACTCGACGCCCGGCGCTTCGATGAGTATCAGACCATGAGCATTCCCGGCAGCATCAGCGTTCCCGGCGGCGAGCTGGCGCTGCGGGTTGACGGCCTCGTGACCTCGGAGCAGACGCCGATCGTGGTTAACTGCGCGGGACGCACCCGCAGCATTATCGGCGCCCAGTCGCTGCGCAACGCCGGAGTGCGTAATCCGGTCTACGCCCTGCGTAACGGCACCATCGGCTGGACGCTGGCCGGATTAGCGCTGGAGCACGGCCAGCAGCGGCGCTATGACCCTGAGCGGCAGGCGTCGACGGCGCGGCGCCAGCAGGTGCGCGCGCTGGCCGAAAGCGCCGGGGTGGCGTTTATTGATGAGACTACGCTGCAGCGCTGGCGGCGCCAGGAGGACCGCACCACCTATCTGTTCGACGTCCGCAGCCCGGAGGAGTACGCCGCCGGCCACCTGCCCGGCAGCCTCAGCGCTCCCGGTGGGCAGCTGGTGCAGGAGACCGACCACCACGCCAGCGTGCGCGGGGCGCGGATCGTCGCGCTGGACGATGACGGCGTTCGCGCGGCCATCACCGCCTCCTGGCTGGCGCAGATGGGCTGGGAGGTGGCGGTGCTGCGCGAAGCTAATCTGGCAGAGTTTAGCGAGCGCGGCGTACCGGCAGCCAGCGTCCCGCCGGCCCCGGTAGCGGAAGAGATCGCCCCCCAGCGGCTGGCGGAGCTGCTGAATGAACCGGGCACCGCGGTGCTGGATTTCACCACCAGCGCCAACTACGCGGCGCGGCATATTCCCGGCGCCTGGTGGCTGGTGCGCTCCGAACTCAGGCAGGCGCTGGAGGCGATCCCGCCCGCCGAGCGCTACGTGCTTACCTGCGGCAGCAGCCTGCTTGCGCGTTACGCTGTCACCGAAGTCGCGGCGCTCACCGGTAAGCCGGTAGAGCTGCTGCGCGGCGGCACGCAGGCGTGGATCGCGGCGGACCTGCCGCTGGAGCGGGGCAATACGCGCCTGGCGAGCGAACCCGGCGATCGCTATCGCCGCCCGTATGAGGGAACGGATAACTCTCCCGAGGCGATGCAGGCCTATCTTGACTGGGAGTTCGGGCTCGTCGATCAGCTGGCGCGCGACGCCACCCACGGCTTTAGGGTGCGCTAGCCGGCGCTGCCGCGTTTACGCAGCGGGCGCACGCATAATCCACGAGTACTGGAAGCTTTTCGCTGCCGGGAAATGGGTGCGCCGGCGGAAGGAGCCCAGCGTCTGCGGCGTGCAGTAGGTGCAGCTGCCCAGCCACTCGACGTTTTCATCCGCCACGCCGGCGCGCTGCAGCAGCAGCCCGGCAAAAGCCCGCAGATCGAACCACAAACTCTCCGCCTCCGTCCCCCGAGCCTGCTCCGCCCTGGCAGGCTGCGCGGGGCGCCGATGGAACAGGCGGTCGCGATGCCGCCGCGCCAGCGCCCCCGCCGGCATCGTCAGCAGGGTCTGATAAAATTCGCCGGAGACTTCATAGCAGCAGGCCTGGATATGCGGCCCGATCGCCACCACTACCTCCTTCGGTGCCACCCGATGCTCGCGGAACAGCGCCAGGCTGTTTTCGACGATCCCGCTCGCCGCCCCGCGCCAGCCGGCATGGACGCTGCAGACGTAGCGCCCGTCGCGGGAGGCCATCAGCATCGGCAGACAGTCCGCGGTCACCACTCCCACTTTCTGCCCGCTCAGGGCGGTGAACACCGCGTCGGCGTGCGGCCGTTCCGCCAACGGGGCCCGATAGTGATGGACAACGTTGCCGTGCACCAGCTTAACCGGCGCCATCTCAGCGTAGGGAAAGGCGGCGGTCTCGTGCACGTCGAGGAAGGCGTGGCGGATGCCGGGAATAGCGCTTAATAACCGGGATTGAAAGGACATGATGGCGGCAAAATGAATTAATGATGATTTACCGTATGCCAAAGTCGGCGGATGCGCAAGGCGGCCCGTCCGCGGGAGCATGCGTCAAAACATCTTGATCTTAAGGGGTATACGCGACGTTTAGCGTTGCTTCCGCCAACGCTATATATTTTAATGCACAACGATTCTTTACTCTCTAACCGAGCCGCTTATGTCCACACTACCTCGTTTCTTACTCAGCCTGACGCTGGTTGCCAGCACGCTGTTCGCCGCGAACGCCTTTGCCGATCGCACCCTCACCGACCAGACCGGGCGCGAAGTCACGCTGCCCGATCGCGTTAACCGCGTCGTCGTGCTCCAGCACCAGACCCTGAACCTGCTGGTGCAGCTTAACGCCGCCGACGACGTTGTCGGCGTCATGAGCAGCTGGAAAAAGCAGCTCGGCCCGGCCTTTGCGCGCTTTATGCCCGCCATCGAAGGGCTGCCAACGCCGGGGGATTTAACCCAGGTCAATATCGAAAGCCTGCTGGCGCTGCACCCGCAGGTGGTGTTCGTCGCCAACTACGCGCCCCAGGCGATGATCCAGCAGATCCAGAATGCCGGGATCCCGGTCGTCGCCGTGTCGCTGCGCCAGGACGCCGACGGTGAAAAGAACAAAATGAACCCGTCGATGGCCGACGAAGAGCAGGCCTATAGCGAAGGATTGAAACAGGGTATTCGCCTGATTGGCGAGGTGGTTAATCGCAAGGCCGAGGCGGAAGAGCTGATTCGCTACACCTATAGCGCCCGGGCGCAGGCCAACGCCCCGGTGGCCGACATTCCCGACGGCCAGCGGGTGCGGGTCTATATGGCTAACCCCGATCTCAATACCTACGGCTCCGGGAAGTATACCGGCCTGATGATGAAGCACGCGGGGGCCCTGAACGTGGCGGCCGCCTCGGTGAAGGGCGCGCGTCAGGTCTCGCTGGAGCAGGTGCTGCAGTGGAACCCGCAGGTGATTTTTGTCCAGGATCGCTATCCGGAAGTGGTAAAACAAATAACCAGCGACCCGCAGTGGCAGGGGATCGACGCGGTGAAAAACCATCGCGTGTGGCTGATGCCGGAATACGCCAAGGCCTGGGGCTACCCGATGCCGGAAGCGCTGGCGATCGGCGAACTGTGGATGGCGAAAAAGCTCTATCCGTCCCGCTATAGCACCGTCGACGTCGACGCCAGGGCGCAGGACTATTACCAGCGCTTCTACCGCGTAAAATGGACGCCGGATGCTCAGTAATCGTCATCCGGCCCTGCTGCAGGGTGGACTGGCGCTGGCAACGCTGCTGATTGCCGTGACCTCACTCTGTTTAGGCCAGTATCCGCTGAGCCTCGGCGAGGTCTTTCGCCAGCTGGGCCACCTGTCGCCCGCCGACGGCGTGGCCGGGCAGATCGTCTGGTCGGTGCGCCTGCCGCGGGTGGTGATGGCGCTGCTGGCCGGCGGCGCGCTGGGCCTGTGCGGGGCCACGCTGCAGGGGGTCTTTCAAAACCCGCTGGTCGACCCGCATATCATCGGCGTGACCTCCGGCTCCGCCTTCGGCGGAACCCTGGCGATCCTCTTAGGCCTCGACACGCTGCTGATGATGGCCTCGACGTTCGGGTTTGGCCTGCTGGCGCTGATGCTGGTGTACCTGATTGCCGCGCTGCAGGGGCGGGAAAATACCCTGGTGCTGATCCTCTCGGGGATTATTCTCAGCGGCTTTTTTGCCGCCCTGGTCAGCCTGATGCAGTATCTGGCCGATAGCGAAGAGACGCTGCCGAATATCGTCTTCTGGCTGCTGGGCAGCTTCGCCACCGCCAACTGGCATAAGGTGCTGCTGATGGCGCTGCCGATTATCGCCGCCGCAACCCTGCTCTATCGGCTGCGCTGGCGGATTAACCTGCTGGCGCTGGAGGAGAAGGACGCCCGCGGGCTGGGGGTCTCGGTCGCCGCGCTGCGGCGCAGCGTGCTGGTCTGCTGCGCCGTGCTGGTGGCCGCGCAGGTGGCGGTCAGCGGCAGCATCGCCTGGGTCGGGCTGGTTATCCCGCACCTTGCGCGTCTGCTGGTCGGCGCCGACCATCGACGCCTGCTGCCAACCGCCTTCTGGCTCGGCGGCGGCTTTATGGTGGTGGTGGACAGCCTGGCCCGCACCTTAACTCAGGCAGAGATCCCGATCGGGATTATCACCGCCCTGCTCGGCGCGCCGCTGTTTAGCTGGCTGCTTTTCCATTCCCGTCGTCGAGGAACCGCCTGATGGAAGTCTCCCTTAGCCTGACGCAGCTGCTCTATGGTCATCGTCAGCCGCTGTTTGCCCCGCTTAGCCTGCGCTGCCGCTCCGGCGAAGTCTGGGCGATCCTGGGCGCTAACGGGCGCGGAAAAAGCACGCTGCTTGATACGCTGACCGGCGTGCTGGCGCCGCTCGGCGGCCGGTTTGAATCGATCGGCGGCACCGCCATCGTGCCGCAATCTTTTCGCCCGGCGTTCAGCTGGCAGGTGCAGGAGGTGGTTCTGATGGGCCGGGCTCGCCACGTCGATCTGTTTGCCCAGCCCGGCGCCGAGGACCGACGGCAGGTGCAGGAGGCGCTGCGCCAGCTGGGAATTGCGCATCTGGCGGCCGCCGCCTTTAGCGCGCTCTCCGGCGGCCAGCAGCAGCTGGTATTGATCGCCCGCGCGCTGGTGGGCGCCAGCCAGAATATCCTGCTCGACGAGCCCTGTTCGGCGCTGGATCTCGCCAACCAGCAGGTGGTGCTGCAGCTGATTAGCGATCTGGCGCATCGCCAGACGCGAACGGTGCTGTTCACCACCCACGATCCGACCCACGCCCTGCAGATAGCCAGCCACACCTTACTCCTGCTGCCCGACGGCGAATGGCTGGCGGGCGAGTCCGCCGAGGTGCTGAGCGAAGCCAATCTGCAGCGCGCCTACGGTTTACCGGTCCGCAAAATCGACCACCCCGGCTCGGCCGTGCCGCTGCTGGCGCCGCAGTTTACGATCCGCCGCTGAACGGCAAAAAGCCCGCCGCGCGCAGGAAGCCCTGCCCCTCGTCGCCGAGAATAAAGCGGCAGAGCCGCTGCGCCTCGGCGCTCTCGTCGATTGGTGCCAGGTAGTAGTCGGCGCGCACGTTCCACGGCGGCGGAATGACAACGCAGCGCAGCGCGTCGCCGGCCGGCATCTGGCTGGCGTAGTGGGCGTAGCCGATAAACAGGTCGGCCAGCCCTTCGCCAATCAGCCAGGCTGCCGCCGTGCTGCCCGGCGGGACCTTTAGCGAGTCTCTTCCTCCCACCAGCTGCCGGGCGCGGGCCATCATCTCCCGTCCGGCTCCCGGATAGCTGGCCTCAATTCGTGCGAACAGCTGCCAGGTGTAGTCGCCGGAGGGATCGCAGCCCGGCGTTGAGGTCGCCAGGCGCAGCTGCGGGTCGCGGAGCAGCGTCAGCCAGTCGGCCTCCTCGCCGGCGGCGGTTCGTCGTACGGTGAGCATCAGCCGGTTAGCGGCAAACGCCCGGCACTCGCCCGCCAGACCCGCCTGCCGCAGCGCCTGCGGATGCTGGCCGTTGGCGGAGGCGAAAACCGAGCAGCGCTCCCCGGCCTCAATTCGCTCGCGCAGCAGGCCCGCGGGAGCAAAATGCGCCTCGACCTCAATGCCGGTAACCTGCTGAAAACGCGCCAGCAGCGGGACAAAGGCGCCTTTCAGGCTCCCCGCCGCCAGCAGAACGATTCGCGGTGTCATAGATCTCTCGCTCAAGTCCGGAAATGGTGGCTATGGTAACCGGCCCGAGTGCGTTTCAGTAGCGAATTTCCGCCAGCTCCCGCAGCCGCTCCGGCGTCGCCACCGGTAAATTGAAAAAGCGCAAATAGGCGGGGATCATCTCAAACAGCATGTCGGTACCGCGCTGGATCGCGCAGCCCCGCGCCTGCGCCGCCCGCAGCAGCGGCGTCATTTCGTGGGTCATCACCACTTCTCCCACCCAGCAGGCGGGCGACATCCGCTGCGGATCCAGCGGCAGCGGGTCGTCGGCCTTCATGCCCAGCGGCGTGGCGTTGACCACCAGGTCATGCCCCTGCGGATCGCGCTGCATCAGGCTGAGATCCAGCGCCGGATAGTGCTGCAGCAGGCGCCCGGCCAGCGCCTGCGCTGCCTGCGGATGGCTATCGTAGAGCGTCAGGGCCCTGACCCCCGCCGCCGCCAGCGACGCGGCGATCGCCGAACCGACGCCGCCGCAGCCGACCACCAGCGCCCGCGCGCCCTGGGGCTGAAAGCCCTTGCGGCGGATGCCAAGGACGAAGCCGTCGCCGTCAAACATATCCCCGCTCAGGCTGCCGTCGGCCTCGCGGCGAATGGCGTTACACGCCCCGGCAATGGCCGCCGCCGGGCTGAGATGCTGCACCAGGCCGCAGGTGGCAATCTTGTGCGGCATGGTGACCAGCGCGCCGACGATGTTGGTCATCGAGAACAGCGGCGCGATAAAGGCGGCATAATCCTCCGGTTTGACCCCCATCGGCACCACTTTAACGTCCACCTGCTGGTTTGCCAGCCACGGGTTATAAATCATCGGCGCCTTAAAACTGGCGGTTGGATAGCCAAGATGGGCTATCAGCCGCGTGTTGCCACTAATCACCATGTTCTATCCCTTTCCTTATTTTGCCAGCTCGATGCGTTTGACGTCGCCGAGAATAAACAGATACGCCACCACCCCGAGCAGCGCCGCGCCGCCGATATAGACCAGCGCGTAGAAGAAGCTGCCGAAGGCCGCGACGATAAAGCCAATAATCAGCGGCGTGAGGATCCCGGCCAGATTGGCGCAGAAGTTGAACAGCCCGCCGGTCAGCCCGCCCAGCCCCTGCGGGGCGATATCGGAAATCAGCGTCCAGCCGAGGCCGACCATGCCCTGACCAAAGAAGGCGAAGGACATCACGAGGATCACCGCCAGATCGCTGGTCAGCCAGTTGGCGGAGATAATGGTGCTGGCCATCAGCAGGCCGGCAACGATAGGCAGCTTGCGCCCGAGGTTCGCCGAGCCGGTGGCCTTCAGCAGCCTGTCGGAGACCCAGCCGCCGAACATCACCCCGCCGGCGGCGGCGAGGAACGGCAGGATGGCGAAGAAACCCACCTTCAGCCACGGCATGTGGCGCTCGGTCGCCAGGTAGGTTGGGAACCAGGTCAGGAAAAAGACCAGTACCGTATTGCCGGCAAACTGACCGATGCTGGCGCCGAGGATCTGCCGCTTGCCGAGCAGCTGGCGGACCAGCGGCCAGCTGAAGACCATCCGCTGCTGCGTCGCGGTAGTCATGCCGCCGCCGCTGGCGATATGGTCACGCTCCTGCGGGCTCAGCTGCTTATCCTCGTGCGGCTCGCGGTAGCAGCGCCACCACACCAGCGCAAAAAGCACCCCGACCGCGCCGACGCTGATAAACAGCGTCCGCCAGCCGAAGCTGCCCATGATCCAGAACAGCAGCGGCGAGAAGCAGGCCAGCCCAAGATATTCGCCCACCGTATACACCGCGGTGGCTTTGGCCCGCTCCTGCTGGGGAAACCAGGCGCTCACTACCCGGCTGTTGACCGGAAAGCACGGCGCTTCGCTGACCCCAAGGCCAAAACGGCAAAGCAGCAGCGTCTTGAGGCCAACCGCCATGCCGTGAAACAGGGTAAACAGCGACCACAGGGTCAACGACAGGAAATAGGTCACCTTGTTGCCGAAGCGGTCGAGAAACAGGCCGCCGGGGATTTGCGCCAGCGCGTAGGTCCAGGCGAAGGCGGAGAAGACGATCCCCATCACCGCAGCATCGATGCCGAGCTCGGAGGTTAGGCTGGGGGCCGCAATGCCTAATACCGTGCGGTCAAGGTAGTTAATCATCGTACCGACGGCCAGCAGCGAAAGGATCCCGATCCGCCGCCGGGAGCGGCGAGCGGTGGTCGCGGTCTCTGCCGTCGCCGCGTGGTTATGGCTATAAGAACTCATAGTCGTTTCCTGTCATAGACACGTTATCACCCGCGCTTTTTGCGCGGACGGCAGGCACGTTGCCGCCTTAGCGCAGCGCGAATGATGCGGTGCGTGGGGTGCAGATGAATGTTGTTATTGTATGGGGGATACGCACTTAATGAACCATTTGATACAAACTAGCCGTACTGCATCGCCGAAAGACGTACCGCCGCGTTTGCCGCGCCGTAGAGCGCGTAGCCGCAGCGTCTTTCGGTTAATTCAAAGAAAAAGCGCCCCGATGAGAACGGTCGGGTGTAGAGATGCAGGAATTCACCGCCCTGACCATCGCGGTCGTAGAGGATCTGCAGACGTTTGAACAGCGCCACGCGCTCGTCGGTGCCAAAGCGCGCCGCTAAATCCTCGTAGTAGTTTGCCGGGATCGGCAGCGCGTCGAGGGAGACCTCAGGCAGGCTATCGAGGGTGACCGGCAGGTCCCGGCAGGCGAAGGCCGCATGCTGCAGCCCCGCGCCCTGATAACAGGCAACGGAGCGGGCAATCTGCGTCGCGCGGCTTTGAGAAATATTTAGCGCCAGGCGGACGTTGCCCTGCGGGCTGTGCACCGCGAGACTGCGCACCAGACCGTACGGGTCCGGCAGCGTCTGTTCGTGTTCGAGCGTAAAGCCGAACACCGTGCGGAAGAAGATAATCCAGTTATCGCGGCTGTCCGCCTCCATCCCGAGCGCCAGGTGATCGATGCCGCCGTAATCATCGCGTACGGCCGCTGACGGCTGCAGGTGGAAATCGCGGGCATAGATATCGTCCCCGTGCTCAATCAGATAAATCAGGCTGCCGTCCGGGGCACAAACCGCCGGGATCGGGCTTTCATTCGGCCCGGCGTCGCCCTGCCAGGTGGCGTAGCCGTAGGCGCGAGCGCGGGCAATAATCGGCGCGCTGCGGCTGACGCCAAGGGCCATCGCGCACAGCGAGATCCCGTGGCGCTGGTAAAAATGGTCGGCCCAGCTGTGCGGCTGAAAGTTGACGACGGCTCTTGCCGCCCCGTTACGCCACAGCGCCACCTGTTTCGAACGATGCTGGCCCTCCTGCTGAAAACCCAGCTGCGCCAGGCGCTGGCCGAGAGCTTTGGCCTCGGAGGGGCTGGCGGCAAACTCAATAAACTCCAGCCCGGCGTAGTGCGCAGGCTCCGGCGCATCAAACAGCGCCGCATCGCTGCTCGCCAGCCGGCGCCGGGTCTGCTCCTCCAGCCACAGCAGCGAACGGTAGCCGTCCTTCGCCGTCGCGCCGTTCGGCGAGGCGCGAAAACCATCGTTAAAGATCTCCAGCGACCACGGGCCGCGATAGCCGCAGCGGGTCAGCTCGCATGCATAATCCACCAGCGGCAGCTGCCCCTGGCCGGGGAAGCAGCGGAAATGGCGGCTCCATTCGAGGACATCCATCTTCATCAGCGGCGCGTCGGCAAGCTGCAGGAAGGTGACTTTATCCACCGGTACCTCGTGGAGCCGCGCCAGATCGTCGCCGCGCGCCAGGATGTGGAAGCTGTCGAGTACGATGCCCATTGCCGGGCTGTTCACCGCTTTTACCCGCTCCCATGCCTGATGCCAGAGGTTAACGTGAGTCCCCCAGGCCAGCGCCTCATAGCCGACGATAATGCCCTCCTGCTCCGCCAGATCCGCCAGGGCGCGTAAATCCGCCACCTGCAGGGCGATATCGGCGGAGCAGTCCGGCTGTACGTTGCTGCACAGCAGCATAGTGTCGCAGCCGAGCTCATGCATCAGCGCGAATTTTCGTTTCGCGCGCGCCAGATTGGCCGCAAACTGCGCGCGGCTGGCGCCTTCAAAATCGCGAAAGGGTTGAAAAAGCGTGATTTTTAGCCCTAAATCAGCCGCCAGGTTACGAATATCCGCCGGCGTGCCCGTATAATAGAGCAGATCGTTTTCGAAGATTTCGACGCCCTGATAACCCGCAGCGGCAATGGCGTGAAGCTTTTCAGGTAAGGTACCGGAAATCGAGACGGTGGCGATTGAGCGCAGCATAGATCCTCGTGTCATCAGCGGACGTGAGCCCTGAATATGTATCATTTGGTTCATTCACGCCACACAAGGTTGCTAAATTGTGATCGTTATGTGTATTTTTTGTCTCTCAGAAAAAAGGAGTGGTTATGTCCGTGGTTGCTCACGATGAAGCACAATCCCTGAAAGAGCGGATCTTCGCCGCCGCGATTGCCGTATTTGCCGAACACGGGCTTTCGGGGGCGCGGATGGAGCAGATTGCCGTCGAAGCGCAGACCACCAAGCGGATGGTGGTCTACTACTTCAAAAGTAAAGAGCAGCTGTATCAGGCGGTTCTGCAGCACGTCTACGCCCGCATCCGCGAGACGGAGCAGCAGCTCGGGCTGGAGCAGCTTCCTCCGGTTGAGGCGCTGGTTCAGCTGGTGAAGTGGAGCGTGCGCTATCACGCGACCCACGCGGACTTTATGCGCGTGATCTGTATGGAGAATATGCAGCGCGGGAAGTGGCTGCAGGCGTCCGGGCAGCTAAAACCGCTGAACCGAACCGCCCTGTCCATTCTGGAGGACATTCTCCAGCGCGGGCAGCAGCAGGGAATTTTTCAGGCCGGGCTCGAGGCGCGGGACGTCCATCGGCTGATCAGCAGCTTTAGCTTTTATCAGGTCTCGAATTTCTACACCTTCAGCAGCCTCTACCTCGACGATCCGCTGCCGGAAATCGACGATGAAGCGATGGTCGCCCACCACTGCGATATCGCGGTAAAAGCGGTGGTGCGCTTCGTTATCTCCTGAAGCCTGAAGCGCGGTCGTCGGCGTTATTCATGTCCGGATAAGGCGTGAATAACCCGGGTCATCGCTTCATGCGTCAGCTCAGAGCGGGCGATTTTTGAATTCGCCAGCGCGGTGCGCACGACGCCGGCAATCACGATATGTTTCGGTTCCTGGCCGAGATCGCGCATCTCGAGCACCACTTTCCCCACCACCCGGCACATTTCCTGGTACAACTCGTCGTCTTTCGCTCGGTTTCCCATCGAATTTCGCTCACAAATTATCATTATCAATCAAATCATTATTGATATGTTTTCCGTATAAATCAAACCAGCCCGCAGTTTCTTCGCTAATGGCGAATTTCCGTAACAAAACCGCGGTAAAAACCGCGCGTCGGGGCCGATTTAGCTTAGCGACTGGCGAAAATTTGTGTTGCAGATAAGATTGAAATTGGTGTGAGTTTTGTTGCGTTAGTATAACGAAAAATGAAACGTTGTTTTCATTTTCCTTTTTTGTTTCATCGTCGTATAATGCACACCGAATCTTTCTTGAATGGTTTCAGCACATTGGACTGCATGACTAAAAGCATACAAAATTGCCTCTTTTCATGGGCTGAACCGCCAGCACACATTCTTCTGCACGCTTTTTTGTTGTCACCTATCCTTAGAGCGTGCCATAGCAACTTTCGCAATACAGGTTTGACTCCACGGCACTGCGCCCACGGAGCGAGATTCCCCAATCCTTCACAACTTAAAGACTAATACCTTCATGAAAAAGACCAAAATCGTTTGCACCATCGGTCCGAAAACCGAATCCGAAGAGATGTTAACCAAGATGCTGGACGCGGGCATGAACGTCATGCGTCTGAACTTCTCTCACGGCGACTATGCTGAACACGGTCAGCGCATCCAGAACCTGCGCAATGTGGTGAGCAAAACCGGTAAAACCGCCGCTATCCTGCTGGATACCAAAGGTCCGGAAATTCGCACCATCAAGCTGGAAGGCGGCAACGACGTCTCCCTGAAAGCGGGCCAGACCTTCACCTTCACCACTGACAAATCCGTGGTCGGCAACAACGAAATCGTCGCCGTTACCTATGAAGGTTTTACCTCTGACCTCTCCGTAGGCAATACCGTACTGGTTGACGATGGTCTGATCGGCATGGAAGTGACCGCCATCGAAGGTAAAAACGTTATCTGTAAAGTGCTGAATAACGGCGACCTCGGCGAGAACAAAGGCGTTAACCTGCCGGGCGTCTCTATCGCTCTGCCGGCGCTGGCTGAGAAAGACAAACAGGATCTGATCTTCGGCTGCGAACAGGGCGTTGACTTTGTTGCCGCATCCTTTATCCGTAAGCGTTCTGACGTGGTAGAAATCCGCGAGCACCTGAAGGCTAACGGCGGCGACAACATCCAGATCATCTCCAAGATCGAAAACCAGGAAGGCCTGAACAACTTCGACGAAATCCTTGAAGCCTCTGACGGCATCATGGTTGCTCGCGGTGACATGGGCGTTGAAATCCCGGTTGAAGAAGTTATCTTCGCCCAGAAAATGATCATCGAAAAATGTATCCGCGCTCGCAAAGTGGTTATCACCGCGACCCAGATGCTGGACTCCATGATCAAGAACCCGCGTCCGACCCGTGCGGAAGCCGGCGACGTTGCTAACGCCATCCTCGACGGCACCGACGCCGTGATGCTCTCCGGCGAATCGGCCAAAGGTAAATACCCGCTGGAAGCCGTCACTATCATGGCGACCATCTGCGAGCGTACCGACCGCGTGATGACCAGCCGTCTGGAGTTCAACAACGACAACCGCAAGCTGCGCATCACCGAAGCCGTTTGCCGTGGTGCCGTTGAGACCGCCGAAAAACTGGAAGCGCCGCTGATCGTCGTCGCTACCCAGGGCGGTAAATCCGCTCGCGCCGTGCGTAAATACTTCCCGGATGCCACCATCCTGGCGCTGACCACCAACCAGACCACCGCCCGTCAGCTGGTGCTGACCAAAGGCGTGGTACCGCAGCTGGTTGAGCAGCTGGCCTCTACCGACGACTTCTACCGTCTGGGCAAAGAGCTGGCCCTGCAGAGCGGTCTGGCGCGTAAAGGCGACGTCGTTGTGATGGTCTCCGGTGCGCTGGTCCCGAGCGGAACAACCAATACCGCATCCGTGCACGTGCTGTAATAATTTACAGGCTAATACCTGTTTTTTTAAAGGCGCCTCCCTGAGGCGCTTTTTTTTTATTCAATCCCTAGCTGCTCTTAATAAAAATGCAAATCGGAATTTACTATTTAATAAGAGATTATCTAAGATGAATCCGATGGAAGCGTCCTGTTTTCACACGGCTTTTTAAACTAATCCTCCAAATTCGTTGTTTCTTTGAGCGAACGATCAAAAATAGGCGTATTACCGTAAAAAAATATTCTCATCCCAAAAAAGTTTGTGTAATACTTGTAACGCTACATGGAGATTAACTCAATCTAGAGGGTATTAATAATGAATCGTACTAAACTGGTACTGGGCGCGGTAATCCTGGGTTCTACTCTGCTGGCTGGTTGCTCCAGCAATGCTAAAATCGATCAGCTGTCTTCTGACGTTCAGACTCTGAACGCTAAAGTTGACCAGCTGAGCAACGACGTGAACGCAATGCGTTCCGACGTTCAGGCTGCTAAAGATGACGCAGCACGCGCTAACCAGCGTCTGGACAACCAGGCTACTAAATACCGTAAGTAATAGTGCCTGTGTAATAGAAATGGCGCACATTGTGCGCCATTTTTTTTGTCCTGCTCTCCCCGATTTACTGCACTCTTTTGCTCTCATCCACCGGCGCATTCTGCACCGACAAATTCGATACCGCCCCTCCAGCACTGCTCTGCTCACCGCCAGAAACCACCACCGGATAGCCCGCTCGTCTCGACAGCGCGCGCTTCAGCTGCGCCTCATCAACGGACTTATCGCCGGAAAACTGATGGAATTCCGCCGGCAGCGTATAGGCAATGGTGCGGGTATTGCCGCTTTCATCCTGCGACAGCGGCCGGTGTACCTCGACGTAGCGCCTGCCGTCCGGCTCAACCGCAAACTTCACCGGCTGATTGATGATGCGTACCGGCGTTCCGGTCTTCACCTGGCTAAAGAGCGCCTGAATGTCGGCGGCGTTCATGCGCATACAGCCGGAGCTGACCCGCAGGCCAACGCTGTCCGGCGCGTTGGTGCCGTGGATGAGGTATTCGCCGTTACCGTACGCCAGGCGCAGCGCATAGCGTCCCAGAGGGTTATTTGGCCCCGCCGGGATAACGGGCGGCAGCTTAATCCCTTTCTCCAGCGAGCGGGCGCGGATGCCCGCCGTCGGAGTCCAGGTTGGATTGGGGATCTTCTGCCCAACGCGGGTGGTCATCTCCGGCGTTTCCAGGCCAAGCTGGCCAATGCCGAGCGGATAGACCTGAACCAAATTTTGCCCCGGCGGGAAGTAGTACAGCCGCAGCTCCGCCAGGTTCACCACAATCCCCTCCCGAGGCGTGTCGGGCAGCAGCATCTGCGACGGGATCAGCACCTGGGTGCCCGGTTTAGGCTCCACCGGCGCCAGCGTATCGTTAGCTTCGAGGATCAGCATTGCCGCGGTATCAAAATGACGAGCAATCGCCTGCAGGTTGCGATCCCCCTCCTGTACCGTCCAGAATTGATTTTGACCAATGATCCTGCTGTTAGCAGGAGGAAGTGGGTAATCTACCGCCCAGGCGCCGTGCTGAGCGCTCAGGGCCGTCAGAAGGGATATCGTGAGGAGAGTCGCGCGTTTCATACTGAGATTCCTTCTTTCGCTAATAAAACGCCAGGATCTGTATATCGGCGGGAAACGCGTTCCCACCGAACGTAACAGAATGAAATCTACCTGTTTATTCTAGCTAAGATTTGCGGCTTTCGCGCGAATTGCGCGAATCATGGCCTCCAGCCCCTGCGACCGCGATGGCGTAAGGTGCTGAGTCAGCGCCATCTTTTCAAACCACGGGCGAACGTCAAAGGCGGTGATATCCTTGGCCGTCATCTGGTCATAGAGGATAAACACCACGGCGATGAGCCCCTTGACGATAGCCGCATCGCTATCGCCGCGCAGCGCGAGCACGCCCGATTCGCTCTGCTCGATAACAATCCATACCTGGCTCTGGCAGCCCTGGATAATATTTTGCGCCGTATGCTCCTCGGCGCTCAGCGGCACCAGCCGCTGGCCAAGCTCAATAATATAGAGGTACTTCTCTTCCCAGTTCGCGCAACGGCTGAAGTTGCGCAGCAGTTTCTCTTTTTCCGGTAACGCCGCCATGATTGCTTCCTTTAGCCTAATAGCTTGTGAATGCGCTGTAGTCCTGCGACCAGCCGATCCACATCTTCCGTGGTATTGTACATCGCCAGCGACGCCCGACACATCGCCGGTACGCTAAAGAAGTCCATCAGCGGCATGGCGCAGTGATGGCCGGTGCGGATGGCAATGCCGTAGTTATCGAGGAAGCTGCCGACGTCGTAGGCGTGGTGCGCCCCGAGATTAAAGGCTATCACCCCGAGCCGCTGAGATGGGCCGTAGACGATAAGGTCCGGCACTTTTGTCAGCTCCTGCAGCGCGTAGCGCATCAGGGTCTGTTCATATTCGCCGATCTGCGCCAGCCCCAGCGCGCTGACGTACTCCAGCGCCGCGCCAAGCCCGATAATTCCGCCGGTATTTGGCGTCCCGGCCTCAAAGCGCCACGGCGCTTTTGCCCAGGTGGTGCCCTGGGTCAGGCTGACGGTGGCGATCATCGAACCGCCCCCTTCCCAAGGCGGCATCTCATCCAGCAGGTCCGCTTTACCGTAGAGGATCCCGATCCCGGTCGGGCCGTACAGCTTGTGTCCGGAGAAGACGTAGAAGTCGCAGTCCAGCGCCTGGACGTCCACCGCGTGATGCATCACCGCCTGAGCGCCGTCCACCAGCACCCTGGCACCGTGCTGATGCGCCAGGGCGATCAGCGCCGGCACCGGGTTTTCAATGCCCAGCACGTTAGAGACCTGGGTGATGGCCAGCAGCCGGGTGCGCGCGTCTAACAGGCCCGGTATCGCATCCAGCTGCAGGGTTCCGTCCGAATTGAGCGGGATCACCCGCAGCTCGGCGCCCACCCGGGCACAGAGCAGCTGCCACGGAACGATATTGGCGTGATGCTCCATGGCGCTGACGATGATGTTATCCCCGGCCCCCACGTTGGCGTTGCCCCAGCTATTGGCAACCAGGTTGATGCCTTCGGTGGTGCCGCGAACGAAGACCAGTTCCTCCGCTGAGCGCGCGTTGAGGAAGGTTGCCGCCTGCTGGCGAACCTGCTCCATGCGCGTCGTCGCCTCCGCGCTGAGAGTGTGAATACCGCGATGCACGGCGGCATAGCCGTGACGGTAAAACTCCGCCTCGGCGCGAATCACCGCCTCCGGCTTTTGCGCGCTGGCGGCGCTGTCCAGATAGACCAGCGGCTGGCCGTTGACCTCCCGGCCGAGCAGCGGAAAATCTGCGCGGACTCGTTCAACAGAAAATGTCATGCTGTCTCCCCCGGTAAACGCTGGCCGATGCGCGCGAGAATTTGCTGCCTGAGCGCCACGTCGCCGATGGCTTCCGTCAGCTCGGCGGCGAAAGCGTACAGGATCATGTGCTGCGCCGCCTGCTGGGTAATGCCACGCGAGCGCAGGTAAAACAGCTGTTCGTCGTCGATGCGCCCGATGGTGGCGCCGTGGCTACACTTGACGTCATCGGCGTAAATCTCCAGCTGTGGCTTGGTATCCACCTCCGACAGCCGGCCCAGCAGCAGATTGTTGTTGGTCATCTGGCCGTCGGTTTTTATCGCGTTCGGCGCAACGTTAATCAGGCCGTTAAATACCGCCCGGCCTTTGTCGTTGACGATGGTTTTATGCAGCTGGCGGCTATTGCAGTAGCCGACATCATGGTTCAGCCAGGTGCGGCTGTCGCAGACCTCGTTTTTGACCGGCATCGCCAGCGAGTTGATCCGCAGGTTGCTATTCTCACCCCGCAGCTGCACGCTGGTATTCTGGCGCAGCACCGCGCCGCCGAGCAGGAAGCTGCTGCTAAAGGCCGACGCATCGCGGCCCAGAGAGAGGTCGTTGTGGGCAAAGTGGTAGCTCTGGGCATTTTCAAACGCCAGCTTGATATGCTGCAGATGGGCGTTATCCGCCACCGCGGCGGTCAGCCGTCCGCCGGTGAAATGGCGCTGTTCGTTGAGGCTGACGTAGTGCTCCATAATCGTCGCCTCCGCGCCGCTCTCCAGCTCCAGATGATGCCGGTAGTGCGCGGTGTTCATCTCTTCGCCCGCCAGCCCGCGCGTCACGTGCATAATCAGCAACGGCCTCGCGGGGCGCTGGTTGCGCTTCACGCGAATGCGGGTCACCGTCGGCGCCAGGCTTTCGGTCAGGTGCAGAAACAGCTCCGGCTGCAGCGCGTCGGGCAGCGCCTGACGCTGGTTATCGATATTCACTTCGTAACCGCTGTCGCCCAGCGCGTCGCTCAGCGCTTCGCTGTAGCGGCCATCGATAAACACCAGCCGCCAGGCGTCGACGGAGAGCGCCAGCGCGTCCCGTTGCGCCTCGGTTAGCGCCTCGGGCTGCGGGGCAACAAAGGTGCCGCCAAGCAGCGCATCCAGCGGGGTATATTTCCAGTGTTCATGCTTACGCGTCGGCAGCCCCAGGCGCAGCGCCTGCTGCAGGTGCTGGTGCGCTTCCGGCGTTCTCAGCTCAGCCTGCTCTTCAAACAGGTGGTGCCACTGCTGCAGCGCGTTACTGCTGTTCGGTAAGCCAGCCATAGCCCTGCTCCTCCAGTTGTTTGACCAGGGTGAAGTCGCCGGATTTGACGATCCGCCCCTGGTACAGCACGTGGACGTAATCAGGCTTGATATAGTCGAGAATACGCTGGTAGTGGGTGACGATAATAAACGCACGCTTGCCGTCGCGCAGCGCGTTAACGCCGTCAGATACGATCTTCAGGGCGTCGATATCCAGCCCCGAGTCGGACTCATCGAGAATGCACAGCTCCGGCTCCAGCACCGCCATCTGCAGAATGTCGTTGCGCTTTTTCTCTCCGCCGGAGAAGCCGACGTTGACCGAGCGGGTCAGCAGGTCTTCCGGCATCTTCAGCAGCTTAATTTTCTCTTCCATCAGATCCTGAAAATCGAAGCGATCCAGCTGCTCCTGCCCGCGATAGCGGCGCACCGCGTTCAGCGCCGTTTGCAGGAAAAACTGGTTGCTGACGCCCGGAATTTCCACCGGATACTGGAAGGCCATAAAGATCCCTTCCCCCGCGCGATCCTCCGGCGCGAGCTCGAGCAGATCCTTGCCCTTAAACTCAACGCTGCCGCCGGTCACCTCGTAGTCTTCCCGCCCGGCGAGCGTTGCGGAGAGCGTGCTTTTCCCGGAGCCGTTGGGCCCCATAATGGCGTGAACTTCTCCGGGTCGGATATCGAGGTTCAACCCGCGCAGGATCTCTTTATCGTCAACGGATACCTGCAAATCTTTAATGCTTAACATGTATATTCCTTAATTCGGCAGTCTGCTTCGGGCGGCGCCATCGCGCAGCCGGCATGGGCCAGACTGTTAACCGACGCTGTGTTCAAGGCTAATCGCCAGCAGTTTTTGCGCTTCCACGGCAAATTCCAGCGGCAGCTCTGAGAAGACATCCTTACAGAAGCCGTTAACGATCATTGAGATCGCATCATCTTCACTGATCCCGCGCTGCAGACAGTAGAAGAGCTGATCTTCACCAATTCGCGAGGTGGTGGCTTCATGCTCCAGCTGGGCGCTGTTGTTACGGCACTCAACGTACGGGAAGGTGTGCGCCCCGCAGTCCGGCCCGATCAGCATCGAGTCACACTGGGTAAAGTTTCGCGCGTTGGTCGCGGTCGGCATAATTTTGACCAGCCCGCGGTAGCTGTTCTGGCTTTTACCGGCGGAGATCCCTTTGGAGATAATCGTCGAGCGGGTGTTTTTACCGATATGAATCATTTTGGTGCCGGTATCCGCCTGCTGGTGGCCGCTGGTCAGCGCCACCGAGAAGAACTCGCCGATGGAGTTGTCGCCGCGCAGAATACAGCTTGGATACTTCCACGTTATCGCCGAGCCGGTCTCCGACTGGGTCCACGACATTTTGCTGTTTTCACCTTCGCAGAGCGCTCGCTTGGTGACGAAGTTGAGGATCCCGCCGGTGTTGTTATCCCCGGGGAACCAGTTCTGCACCGTGGAGTATTTTACTTCGGCATCTTTGTGGATGATGACCTCAACCACCGCCGCGTGCAGCTGGTAGCTGTCGCGAACCGGCGCCGAGCAGCCTTCGATATAGCTGACGTAGCTGCCCTCGTCGGCGACGAGGATCGTGCGTTCAAACTGGCCGGTTTTTTCGGCATTGATGCGGAAATAGGTCGATAGCTCCATCGGGCAGCGCACGCCTTTCGGCACGTAGATAAAGGTGCCGTCGGAGGCGACCGCGGCGTTCAGCGCGGCGAAGAAGTTGTCATTGCCGGGCACCACGGTGCCAAGATATTTTTTCACCAGCTCCGGATGATCGTGGATCGCTTCGCCAAAGGAGCAGAAGATGATGCCCTGCTCCGCCAGCTTTTCCCGGTAGGTGGTGGCGACCGAGACCGAGTCAAAGATGGCGTCGACCGCCACTTCGCGCCCTTCGCGTACCGGCACGCCCAGCAGATTGAAGGCCTCTTCAACTTCGCTGGTCAGATAGTCGGCGGGGCCGGTTTGCTGCACCGCACCCGGCTCGGAGGCGCAGGTGTCGTCGCAGTTGCCGCAGGAGGGCGCGGAATAGTAGCTGTAGTCCTGATAGTCCAGCTTATCGTAGTGCGCCTTGAGCCAGTGCGGCTCTTCCATCTCTAGCCACGCTCTGAAGGCGTTCAGCCTGAACTCAAGCATCCACTCCGGCTCGTTGCGGCGGGCGGAGATCGCCCGCACCACCTCTTCGTTGATGCCCTTAGCCAGCTCATCGGTCTGTAACCGGGTAAAAAAGCCTTCTTTATAGTTCAGCGGCCCGCCGGTCCAGGTTTTGACATCGTCAGTTGTTTCAGTATTACGAGACATAATTACTCCGCCTGAACCCCAAAGCTTTCACCGCAGCCGCACTCGTGCTGCGCTTTCGGGTTATGAAACTTAAAGATTTCATTTAATCCTTCCCGAACGTAATCCAGCTCCGTACCATCAATAAACGGCATGGCCTGCAGCGGCGCCCACAGCTTCGCGCCTTCGAACTCAAACAGCAGATCGTCTTTCGCGGGCTCTGCGATAAGCTCCATCACGTAGGCAAAGCCGGCACAGCCGCTGGTTTTTACGCCAAGACGCAGCCCCTGCATCGGCGGCTGCTTGCTCACCAGGTCACGGATATGGGCGGCGGCGGCGGGCGTCATGATCAGGCCACGCCAGCTAAAATCGTCGGGATTAAAGGTTCCTGCTTGTACTTCCATCGGTCTACCTCATTGGTTGGCGCCATCAGGGCATCTCACCATGTTAGTGATAACGATTATCACTTCAACCCATCTGGAGAAGGGGTATTCGCCCCTGAGACTCTTTTATGGCCCTTTTTATAAGCATAGACCCTGCTTTACTGCTTATCAGGTCTCATTTTTTCTATTTAATAGACTGAAAAATAATAAGTTATTTGATGTGGGTTGGCAGAAGATGCGGCAATGGAAAAGATGCATCGAAAATACCGATTTTTGAGATAGGAGATGAAAAAATCCGCCTTTCAGCGACTTATCGGATATTCAAGGGGTTATATAGTCACACCGTTGTGCTATCGGTCCCTACCGGCCTCTTCCCGCCCGGCGCTGAAGGCGCGGCGGCTTTTCAGCTATGCCGCTAAAAACCTCATCCAGTAGCATAACGTTGACTGAACCTACGGATACCACGTCCAATCTATAAGCATTATCTGAAAACCGGGGTTGTTGTGTGGCTATGTGTAGACATTTTGGTTATAAAGTCGATCGTCCTTCGGGGATTAAGTTTTAATCACCCTGATCAAGCTGGTGTACAATCTTCGCTTATAATTTCTACAGTTTTCGGCATGATGCCGAAACCGCTGGTAACCTGGAGCTTTTGTCGTAACGGATGATAGATATCAGTATTATGTCGATGTGCATGGTAGTCCTTCTGGTGATGAGCGTACTGCTGGACTGAAAGCGTGTTGCGCCACAACTCTTTGCCGCCGCTGTTCCGATTCTCGCCGTTTATCGGCCGGCCATAGCCGTGTCCTGATGAAACCGGCCCTCGGTTTTACCTTCCCGCACGCCCTCCTGCAGACCCTCCACAGTCGTTAATAAATAAGGAGATTTGGAGGATTCGCCCCCGGTGGGATTGTCGCCCCGAAACCTAACCTCTAAGATTTTAGCCACACACTTAAGAGGTAACGAAGATGAAAGGAACAATCATTGCCCTGTTAGCAACCGTTTCTATTGCCGCCGCCAGCGCCTTCGCCGCGGATAAAAGCGAAACGCCGCCTGCGCGGGATAACGCCGGACAGCCGCCGTTTGAGATGAACCAGCAGCGTGGCCCCATGCCGATGCCTCCAATGCCGCCGAGAAAGCCGGCGCTCTTCTCCGCGACCGTTGCCAGCGATAATCCGACTGACACCATTAATAAGCTCACCGCGTTAATCCCTGCCAGCAAAGCCCGGCATTATGAAGTCCATGTTGAAGTCGTCGCCGTACCCGATATGGCAGAGGCCGGGCCCCTGTGATTTTGCCGGGTTAATTAAACCGTGCAGGCGCGATGAATAAGCGGTCGAAATGGATTTACCCGCCGGGTTTATGTGGTTGTTTGTCACCCGACGCATCGGCATGGCTATTATGCAAACGAAAAAAAAGCTGCCAATAATAGCGGCAGCTTTTATATCTAACGATTCAGTCTGATACTGAAGGGCTATTAGCTCTTAATTTTTCTGTAGATAAACAGCACCACCAGCGCGCCAATTACCGCAACGACAAAGCTACCGAAATTAAACCCGTCAACCTTGCCAAAGCCAAAGAACGTGCTGATCCAGCCGCCCACTACCGCACCGATGACCCCCAGAATGATAGTGACAAAAAAGCCGCCACCGTCTTTACCCGGCATGATCCACTTCGCTAAAATACCGGCAATAAGACCAAAAATGATCCAGGAAATGATACCCATGGTTAACTCCGTCCTCTTTGTTGCTCTGCAAGTGCATAGTAATTAAATAGTAGCATATACGGAGCATGTGAAACATGAATTATATATTTATTAGACGATTACTTGCCGCACGAGCCACCATGGTCTACATATCATGAGGAGCTGTTAACGTCAAAAGAGGTAAAAGATGGGGTATTACGTCATTAAGAAGTCAGAGAAGAGCGTGTCCCAACCCTGGTATTTCTTGCTGAAGGCCGATAACCACGAAACCATCGCCACCAGTGAAATGTATTCCTCGAAGGATGCGGCGAAAAAAGGAATTGCCTCGGTGCAGAAGAATGGCCCGAGTGAAATAATTAAGGATGAAACGCTATAAACAATATGGGGGAAAAATTTCCCCCATATATCTCCTCAGGCGGCGCGCGCGCTTAAACCACCGCCGTAGTGAGCCGCGATGAGCAGCACAGACGCCCCTGCTCGTCGGATATTTCAATCTGCCACACCTGATGGCGAGACCCGACGTGCAGTGCTTTACAGACGCCACGCACCCGACCGCCGCGAACCGAACGGATATGGTTAGCGTTGACCTCCAGCCCCACCACCTTTTGCTCGCCTTCGCTGCATAAATAGCCGGCAACCGAACCCAGCGTTTCGGCCAGCACCACCGACGCGCCGCCGTGCAGCAGGCCGAACGGCTGATGGGTTCGGCTGTCTACCGGCATCGTGGCTTCAAGGGTGTCATCGCTAAACACATCGAAGCGGATATCCAGCAGACCCACCATATTGCCCTCGCCCATGCCGTTGAGCTGTTCCAGCGTTGTCTGACGTTTCCAAATCATCCAATAATCTCCAGCAGCGCCTGCAGCGGGTGACGTACGCCGCTGCCTTCAATACGCTTAACCTGACTACGACAGGAGTAGCCGGTCACCAGACAGCGGTTGCGCGGCAAACGCTGAATCGCCTGTTGCCAGGAAAGCGCGTAAATCGCCAGCGAGTTGGCATGGTTTTTAACCTCATGGCCGTAGGTTCCGGCCATGCCACAGCAGCCCACGCTGACGTTTTCCAGCTTCGCGCCAAAGCGCGCAAAGATTTCGGCCCACTGTTTCGGGGCCGCCGGGAGCGCCGTGACCTCCGTGCAGTGGCCAAACAGATACCACGCCTCGCCGCCGTTATCCTGCACCGCGGTTTCAGGCAGGGCCCGCGGCAGCCATTCATGCACCAGCATCACGCGGAAGTCGCCGCGCTTATCGCCCAGCGTCTGGTTGTATTCATCGCGATAGCACAGCACCAGGGCCGGATCGACGCCGACCATCGGGATCTCGAGCTGCGCCATCCGGTTGAGGAAGTCCGCCGTTTTCTGCGCCGTACGGGCGAAACGCGACAGGAAGCCTTTAATATGCTGCGCCTTACCGTTTGGTGAAAACGGCAGCAGCACCGGCTGATAGCCGACTTTTTCCACCAGCCGGATAAAATCAGCCACCACCTGCGCATCGTAGTAGCTGGTGAACGGATCCTGCACCACCAGCACCATTTTGGCCTTTTGCTCGGCGCTCAGCGCTTCAAGCTGCTCCAGCGTCATATTCGCCGAACGGTGGCCGACCATTTGCTGCTTCAGCGACGGCGTAGAGAGCAGCGGTAAATCCACCATCCCGATGTGCTTCTCCGACAGCTTGCGCATCCACGGCTGGTTAATGAAGAAGTTAAAGGTTTTCGGCGCCTGCGCCATCAGCGGCGCGTAGGATTCCACCGTCGCCACCAGATGGTCGCGAACCGGGCGCAGATAGCGGCTGTGGTAAAGCTGCAGGAAGCGCGAACGGAACTCAGGAACGTCGATTTTAATCGGACACTGGGTAGAACAGGCTTTACAGGCCAGGCAGCCGGACATCGCCTCTTTGACCTCATGGGAGAAGTCATACTCGCCCTTGCGCGCGTGCCAGCTGTTGCGGGTGCGCTCGATAAGCTCGCGCAGGCTAGCGCGTTTCTCCGCCAGCTGGCTCTCCAGCTGATTGGGATCGATACCCCGATCGGCCAGCAGACGCAGCCATTCGCGCACCAGCGTTGCCCGGCCTTTCGGCGAATGGATGCGATGATTGCTCACCTTCATCGACGGGCACATCGGGCTTTTAACATCAAAGTTAAAGCACAGGCCGTTACCGTTACACTCCATCGCCCCGCGCCATGAGCTGCGTACGGCGATAGGGATCTGGCGATCGAAGGTGCCGCGTTTCACCGCGTCCACCTTCATCATCGGCGCATCGACGCCTTCCGGCGGGCAGATTTTACCCGGGTTAAGGCGGTTATCCGGGTCAAATGCCGCCTTCACCTTCCGCAGCTCGCCGTAGAGCTCGTCGCCAAAGAACGCAGGGCTGTACTCGGCGCGGAACCCTTTCCCGTGCTCACCCCACAGCAGGCCGCCGTATTTGGCCGTCAGGGCGACCACTTCATCGGAGATCTGCTTCATCAGCACTTCCTGCCGGGGATCGCACATATCCAGCGCCGGGCGCACGTGCAGCACCCCGGCATCAACGTGACCAAACATGCCGTAGCTCAGGCCGTGGGCGTCCAGCAGCGCGCGAAACTCGACGATGTAATCCGCCAGATGCTCCGGCGGCACGCAGGTATCTTCGGCAAAGGGAATCGGTTTAGCCGCGCCCTTCGCGTTACCCAGCAGCCCTACCGCCTTTTTACGCATCGCATAGATACGCTCAACGCCGTCCAGCTCGCCGCATACCTGCCAGCCGATGACGCCGGCTTCGCCCTGGGCGATCAGCCGCTCCAGGCGCTGACACAGCGAAGCCACCTGGCCGTCGATCAGCTCGACGTCATCGCCGGAAAACTCGACGATGTTCAGCCCCAGCATCTCTTTATCCGGCACGTCGGCGATCAGTTCGCTGACCGAGTGCCAGACGATATCCTCGCGCGCGAGGTTGAGCACCTTCGAGTCGACGGTTTCCACCGACAGCGCGTTGGCCGCCACCATAAACGGCGCATTGCGCAGCGCCGAGTCAAACGAATCATACTTAACGTTCACCAGCCGACGTACCTTCGGCAGCCGGGTGATGTCGAGACGCGCTTCGGTAATAAACGCCAGCGTCCCTTCCGAACCGGTTAATACCCGCGTCAGGTCGAATTCGCTGAGATCGTCATTAAAGACGTGGCGCAGATCGTAGCCGGTCAGGAAGCGGTTAAGCCTGGGGAATTTATCGATAATCAGCTGGCGCTGCGCTTTGCAGCGCTGGTAGACGGTGCGATAAATACGACCGATTGCCGACTGCTCGTTCGCCAGGGTTTCTGCCAGGGCTGCGGGAATGGCCTGGGTATCCAGAATATCGCCCCCCATCAGCACCGAGCGCACGCCCAGCACGTGATCGGAGGTTTTACCGTACACCAGCGACCCCTGGCCGGAGGCATCGGTATTGATCATTCCGCCGAGGGTGGCGCGGTTGCTGGTTGACAGCTCCGGCGCGAAAAAGTAGCCGTACGGCTTAAGATATTGGTTGAGCTGATCTTTAATGACCCCGGCTTCGACCCTAACCCAGCCTTCTTGCGGGTTAATTTCGATAATGCGGTTCATATAGCGGGACATATCAACGACTATTCCCGCGTTCAGCGACTGGCCGTTGGTGCCGGTGCCGCCGCCGCGTGGCGTAAAGACCAGCGTTTTAAAACGCTCATCCGCCGCCACTCTCGCCAGCAGCGCGACGTCCGCCGTGGAGCGGGGGAATAAAATCGCGTCCGGCAGCAGCTGATAGATGCTGTTATCCGTCGCCATCGTCAGCCTGTCGGCATAGCTGGTGGCGGTATCGCCGGTAAAACCTTGTTGCTCCAGTACCTGCAAAAAATTCAATACCAGTTGAACGACGCCTGGTGCTTGAGAAATTTGTGGGATCATAACGCTTGACCCTGCCTGACTATGTTGTGTTGTAAAAACTTCATCCTTCGGAGCGCTTTCGTCAGCCGATTTTGCTGCGCCGAACGTTGACTTAGGCAAACGTCGCGAGCTTTCACCTGCCGGTTCGAGGTATCCTGGATGATTTTGCGTGTGGGTAACTAAACGATTGCGTAGTGCAGTCAACTTTTTATCACATTTTTTTCATATGCGCCCACCAGATTTATGTGCAGAATCAGGCTCGTGAAATTATTGGTATTATTATCCGTATATGGAATTACGCTGCGTCAGGCTTTTGGCGCCACTGGAAAGGTAAAATTTCTCTATGATTAACGAGCGTCAGCCCCGGGATATACCGCAGGTTCTGCTATCGGTGCTGTTTTTGTCCCTGATTATTGTTTCCTGCCTGTGGGTCGTACAGCCCTTTATTCTGTCATTTGCCTGGGCGGGCACCGTGGTCATTGCCACCTGGCCGGTACTTCTCCGCCTGCAGCGGCTGCTGTTTGGCAAACGCGCCCTCGCAGTGCTGATAATGACCGTGCTCTTATTCCTGCTGTTCGTTATCCCGATCGCGCTGCTGGTCAACAGCCTGGTCGATAACAGCGCGCCGCTGATTAAAATGTTTACCACCGGTAGCGTGAGCCTGCCGGATTTTGCCTGGCTGAACAGCATCCCGCTGATTGGCGGCAAGCTCTACTCCGCATGGCATGGCCTGCTGGATATGGGGGGCGCGGCGATCATGGCCAAAATTCGGCCCTATATCGGCACCACCACCACCTGGTTTGTCGGGCAGGCGGCACACATTGGCAAGCTGCTGGTCTACTGCGGACTGATGCTGCTGTTTAGCGCCCTGCTCTACTGGCAGGGTGAAAAGGTGGCCTATGGCTTCCGCTATTTCGCCACCCGTCTGGCGGCCAAGCGCGGCGACGCCGCGGTACTGCTGGCTGGACAGGCCATTCGCGCCGTGGCGCTGGGGGTGGTGGTTACCGCGCTGACTCAGGCGGTACTGGGCGGTATCGGCCTGGCGGTCACCGGCGTGCCTTACGCCGCGCTGCTGACGGTGGTGATGATCTTCACCTGCCTCGTTCAGCTGGGGCCGTTGATTGTGCTCATCCCGTCCATTATCTGGCTGTACTACAGCGGCGATACCACCTGGGGCACAGTGCTGCTGGTGTGGAGCTGCGTGGTAGGGACCATGGATAACGTCATCCGTCCGGTGCTTATCCGCATGGGTGCCGACCTGCCGATGATACTGATCCTCTCCGGCGTTATCGGCGGCCTGATTGCCTTTGGCATGATTGGCCTGTTTATCGGCCCGGTCCTGCTCGCCGTATCATGGCGGCTGTACGACGCCTGGGTGCACGAAGTTCCACCGCCGCCGAAAGACCCCGATCGGGTGCTGGCCGAGCTCACCGAGCTTAATGCCGGCAATATCAAAAGCAACAAGTAGGCCCTGACAGCGCATATTAAGGCGGGGAAACCCGCCTTAAACATAAATAAACCTTATACATTCAGGCCTGCCTGACGCCCTCACCGTCCCTTTCGCTACATATCCCCCGCATATTCTTCACTTCAATTTAACTATTGAGAGGAATCCGATCGACGCAAAAAGTCCCCGTGTCTACTATATGAGCACGGTTATAAATCAACACCTTGATTTATAAGCATGGAAATCCCCTGAGTGAAACAACGAATTGCTGTGTGTAGTCTTTGCCCATCTCCCACGATGGGCATTTTTTTGTCTAAAACCAGTTCCTTAGATATATATCGCAAACGCTCAATGCACTACTTGTGTACAGTTCAGGGGTTTCCGGGACGTCCATAGTCTCCACCTCAATCTTCAAAATCAAAGAGATGGAGTGTGTATTGCTTGCCTGAATATATGTCTAATTTTGACCACATCCCGCCCATTGAGTAAGCAGCGAATGGCCCGTTGCCACGGTCTTAAACGGTAAGTAAACAGCAATAACTGGCAGGGTCCTCCTTACCGGATGTCAGGCGCAAGCTGCGATATCTCTGATGCCACGTTTTACACGCGGCATAAAAAATACGATAGGATTTCCCCTTCTGAACCCAAACATATATGGCAGCTGGAAGAGAAGAATCTCAGGCTGAAGAGGCCGGTTGCCGATCTCAGCCTCGACAAGGCGATGTTGCAGGATGTTCTGGCAAAAAAGATCTGACACTGACACGGCTGAGCGAATGGGTCAGGAATTTACAGGCCCGATACGCTGGCAGAGAAAAACAAATCTGTTTTGCGCTATGGCTCAGCCGCAGCTCATTCAGGTATCGTGCTGTTGCTGCCAATGACAGTGCATTGCGTCTGCTCAAAGTTATCGACCTTTACGCCCGCGAATGCCTGGGGCATTTAAATTTGAAAAACTCCAGTCCGAGAGTAGCTCGGAGCCATTCAGTGTTAGTGTGGCAACACATCCTAAGATCCCCCCACAATATTCACTCCTCAGAAAAGAAGTCCTGCTCGGAGTTCTTTTCCCATAAATCAGAACGATGCTCAGACATAGCTCCGAGGGCTTCACAAAGAACGTAAAGCGGTTATTAACCCAATAGTTACCGGATTTTCCGATGATTAACGTCAACCCAGGTAGATTGATATTTGGCTTCTGCAACCGCATTCATAGAGATATCAGGCAGACCAGACACTTAGCGCGTAGGTAAGTAATATTACTGATTGCATTGAAATATACCACTGGCAATTAATTACCACAGCAATATATTCATAATAAATATAATTCCCTCTCGTTTTACCAATACATACATTTAAGACACTCATCAACATAGAAGTCTTGAGTTCCTCCTCGATTCTGTGATTTATTATCCACTCATTCATTAAGGAGTTTTGAAAACATGACGATGCCTGCTTATTTATGGTTAAGAGATGATGGAAACGCAATTATTAAAGGTGGAGTAGACATTCGAGGTCGTGAATTTAGTATCGAGATAAAAGGATTTCATCATAATCTTTCTATCCCCACGGATAATACCACTGGTAAGCCCACGGGAACGCGGCAACATTCATCCATGATGATAGTTAAAGAGTTTGACTACTCCAGTCCATACCTCTACAAGGCCGTAGCATCTGGACAAAATTTAGTTTCGGCAGAGATTAAATGGTACAGGATCAATGACGCAGGTCAGGAAGTGGAGTATTTCAATATGTTCCTTGAATGCGTTCGAATTGTGTCAATATCCCCAACAATGGCCTCACCACAAGATCCGAATAGTAATCACGTTGAGTCAGTAGAGTTACGTTACGAGAAAATCACATGGACGCACTGTGATGGCAATATCAGGTATACAGACGCATGGAACGAGCGTCAGACAGCTTAACTTGAACGGGTGACTGCATGGATACTACAGAAGAACTTAGCGGAACCTACTTCTATCACGGTCACACTAACGTAACGCCCATAGAACTGTTTAACCTAATCTTTATCGAGCAGTTAGCAGATTCTTTAGGGATAACAACGGAGGCGGCAACAATGGTTGTGATTGGTCAGCCAATAATCCCTGTCACAGGTAAGCTATCAGCGGAGACAAACACACCAGGTACCAGTATTGCGTCAATACTAAGCAGGAGGCTCTTGAAAGATGCTCGTTTCCCTAATGGATTAAAATTCTCAGCACCTATGGGTAAGCTCTCTAAACTTAAGATGGTTTCAACGCCTAAACTAGCAACGTTCATCGGCCGCTGGGTACCGTTCATAGGTTATACTCAGTTGATTGTGGCACTTACAGTGACAGCCAGGCGTACTCGAGATAAATACAACCAGATTGCCAGACCTTCAGACCGTATATTATGGACTGACTTCTAATGAGAGATTTTGAATCAGAAGTTATACAGTATTTAATGGATAACTATCCTGTAAGGCGACACTGGTTAAAACCGGGCTTGAAACAGGTGACAAAAGAATGGACGCTTCAGGACGATTTCAAATTTTCACCCGAAGATGCACATGATTTTCTGTTGGACATATTTGAACACTTCAATATTGAACACTCCGGCTTTGACGGGACTAACTATTTTGAATATGAGTATCCATTCTGGCAAAACGTCCCCCTTGAAAGAGAACTTAAACCACTTACGGTGGAAATGATCGTTAAGTCTGCCAAAGCAGGTCGCTGGCTTTATGAATAACAAACCCTTCCGCTACTTAGGATATTTTTCCACTTTATGTACCTGGCCGCAAAATACCTAATCAGGAGGCCATTAAAATAAAAAACCCCGCCATTAGCGGCGGGGTTTGCATGGGCAAAGGGTGCCTTATTTGTTGAGCTCAGCCAGACCAAGCCAGGTTTGCACCACGGTATCCGGGTTCAGGGACAGGCTATCAATCCCCTCTTCCATCAGCCAGGCAGCAAAGTCCTCATGGTCGGACGGGCCCTGCCCGCAAATACCGACATATTTACCCTGCTTCTTCGCCGCGCGAATCGCCATCGACAGCAGCGCTTTCACCGCGTCGTTACGTTCGTCAAACAGCTCAGAAACAACGCCGGAGTCACGGTCAAGGCCAAGTGCCAGCTGCGTCATATCGTTCGAACCGATAGAGAAGCCGTCAAAGTACTCAAGGAACTGCTCCGCCAGCAGGGCATTGGACGGGATTTCACACATCATGATAATTTTGAGGCCATTTTCGCCGCGCTTCAGGCCCTGACGCTCCAGCTCTTCCACCACCGCTTTCGCCTGGGCGACGGTGCGGACGAACGGCACCATGATCTCGACGTTGCTCAGCCCCATGTCGTTACGCACGCGCTTAACCGCATCACACTCCAGCGCAAAGCAGTCGCGGAAGCTGTCGGAAACGTAGCGGCCGGCGCCGCGGAAGCCGAGCATGGGGTTCTCTTCTTCCGGCTCATAGCGCTCGCCGCCCACCAGGTTGGCGTATTCGTTAGATTTAAAGTCGGACAGACGCACGATAACGCGTTTTGGATAGAATGCCGCACCCAGCGTAGCGATCCCTTCCGTCAGGCGACCGACGTAGAACTCTTTCGGTGAATCGTAGCCCTTCATCAGCTCGCGGATTTCGTTCTGCAGGCCAGGCTCCTGGTCATCGAACTCCAGCAGCGCGCGCGGATGAACGCCAATCATTCGGTTGATGATGAACTCCAGACGCGCCAGGCCTACGCCTTCGTTTGGCAGACAGGCAAAGTCAAACGCCCGGTCCGGGTTACCGACGTTCATCATAATTTTCAGCGGCAGGTCAGGCATTTCGCCCACGCTGGAGCTCTTGATGCTGAAATCCAGCAGCTCAGCATAGACGTAGCCGGTATCGCCTTCCGCACAGGAGACGGTCACGTTCTGGTTTTCCTGAATGCGGTCGGTCGCGTCGCCGCAGCCTACCACCGCCGGGATCCCCAGCTCACGGGCGATAATCGCCGCGTGGCAGGTACGCCCGCCGCGGTTGGTCACGATGGCCGCCGCTTTCTTCATGATCGGTTCCCAGTCCGGGTCGGTCATGTCGGTAACCAGGACGTCGCCCGGCTCGATGCGGTTCATCTCGCTGATATCATGGATAACCTTCACCGGACCCGCGCCAATGCGGTGGCCGATGGCACGCCCTTCGGCGACAATCTGCCCCTGAGCATGCAGCGTATAGCGCTCCATGACCTGGCCGCGGGAGCGCACGGTTTCCGGACGGGCCTGGACGATAAACAGCTCGCCGGTATGGCCATCTTTCGCCCACTCGATATCCATCGGACGTCCGTAGTGCTTCTCAATCTGCACCGCCTGCTTCGCCAGCGCCTGCACTTCCTCGTCGGTCAACGAGAAAATATCGCGCTGCGCCTGCGGCACATCCTCGATGCGCACCTGCTTACCGTGCTCCTGGGTCGGCGCGTAAATCATGCGGATCTTTTTCGATCCCATGGTCCGGCGCACGATAGCAGGACGGCCAGCTTCCAGCGTTGGCTTATGGACGTAGAACTCATCCGGGTTTACCGCGCCCTGCACCACCATTTCCCCCAGGCCCCAGGCAGAGGTGATAAACACCACCTGGTCGAAACCGGATTCGGTATCGATGGAGAACATGACGCCGGACGAAGCGAGGTCGGAGCGGACCATGCGCTGCACCCCGGCGGAAAGCGCCACGCCGCGGTGATCGTAACCCTGATGCACGCGATAGGAGATCGCACGATCGTTAAACAGCGAAGCAAACACGTGCTTCACTGCGACGAGCACGGCATCGAAGCCCTGCACGTTGAGGAATGTCTCTTGCTGCCCGGCGAAGGAGGCATCGGGCATATCCTCGGCCGTGGCGGAGGAGCGCACGGCAAAAGAGGCCTCAGCGTTGTCGGCGGACAGCTGCTTATAGGCATCGCGAATTGCGTCTTCCAGTTCGCTCTGGAACGGGGTATCGATGATCCACTGACGGATCTGTCCCCCCGCTTTCGCTAATGCGGAAACGTCGTCAATGTCGGTTTTATCCAGCAGTTCATAAATGCGCTGGTTTACGCCGCTTTGGTCCAGGAACTGATTGAAGGCATCAGCGGTGGTGGCAAATCCGTTCGGTACGCTAACACCCATACCGGACAGATTAGTGATCATTTCACCAAGGGAGGCATTTTTGCCCCCAACTCTGTCTACATCATTCATGCCGAGTTGGTTATACCAAAGCACCAGCGGTGACGAGCCATTGTTGGACATCGAGACAATCCTTTTGTGATTTAATACCAGTGATAAAAAACTCACGATCAACTACGGGATTTATCCTGACATATTTACGCGGCTGAAAAAAACGGTGAATCGTTCAAGCAAATTATTTTTTCTTTTTTAGGACAGTTCACCTGATATAGCTAACTCAATGATTCTTCACAAATCTGCTGAAATAAGAGACAAAAAATAACCAGCCGGCAAAAATGAACCTACCTTTTCATTAAAAATAAAAATAGCGTTTCATTTTTAAAATGAGACAAAACATAAACGGATATGCTTAAATTTAATAACTGCTTTCAGGTAATTAAACTCATTATACCGGATGGTCAAAATGGAAAGTGCTGTAGATCGCCACGTATTTTATATTTCCGACGGGACGGCCATTACCGCCGAGGTGCTGGGGCACGCGGTGATGTCGCAGTTTCCGGTCGCTATCAGCAGCGTTACCCTGCCTTTCGTGGAGAATGTCAGCCGGGCGCGGGCGGTGAAGGAGCAAATCGACGCGATCTATGAGCAAAGCGGCATCCGTCCGCTGGTCTTCTACTCCATCGTGATCCCGGAAATTCGCGACATTATCACGCAAAGCGAAGGATTTTGTCAGGATATCGTGCAGGCGCTGGTGGCGCCGCTGCAGCAGGAGCTGCGCCTCGACCCCACGCCGATCGCTCATCGTACCCACGGCCTCACGCCGGGTAACCTGAACAAGTACGATGCGCGTATTGCCGCCATTGATTACACCCTTGCCCACGACGACGGCATCTCGCTGCGCAACCTCGATCAGGCGCAGGTGATTCTGCTGGGCGTCTCGCGCTGCGGCAAAACGCCAACCAGCCTCTATCTGGCCATGCAGTACGGCATTCGCGCCGCCAACTATCCGTTTATCGCCGACGATATGGACAATTTAATCCTGCCCGCCTCGCTCAAACCGCTACAGCACAAGCTGTTCGGCCTGACCATTAACGCTGAGCGCCTGGCGGCGATCCGCGAAGAGCGTCGGGAAAACAGCCGCTATGCTTCAATGCGTCAGTGCCGAATGGAGGTCACCGAGGTGGAGGCCCTGTACCGCAAAAATAAAATTCCCTGCCTGAATAGTACCAACTATTCAGTAGAGGAAATCGCGACGAAAATCATGGATATCATGGGGCTGAATCGAAGAATGTACTAATACACTAGTACATTATTGAAAATTTGTTTATGCTATCACCCGTGGCCTATACAGGATCATCCCCCGCTCTTGCAATAAGCGGGGATTGGTTTATCGTGATGCGCATCACTTCCCGGCAGTTTCGTCGCGGAAGAAACAGATTTTTGAGACCCCAATGAATAAAACAGACGAACTGCGTACCGCGCGCATTGAAAGCCTGGTAACGCCTGCGGAGCTGGCCCAGCGGCATCCCGTATCTGCCGATGTCGCGGCACACGTCTCCGCTTCCCGCCGCCGAATTGAAAAGATCCTTAACGGTGAAGATCGCCGCCTGCTGGTGGTTATTGGCCCATGTTCCATTCACGATACCGAGGCCGCGCTGGAGTATGCGCGCCGCCTGCAGGCGATGCGCGAGCGCTACCAGCCGCAGCTGGAAATCGTGATGCGCACCTATTTTGAAAAACCGCGTACCGTTGTCGGCTGGAAGGGTTTAATCTCCGACCCTGACCTGAACGGCAGCTATCGGGTCAATCACGGCATCGAAGTCGCGCGTCGCCTGCTGCTGCAGATCAACGAGCTGGGCGTGCCGACCGCCACCGAATTCCTCGATATGGTGACCGGACAGTTTATTGCCGATCTGATCGGCTGGGGCGCCATCGGCGCGCGCACTACCGAGAGCCAAATCCACCGTGAAATGGCCTCCGCGCTCTCCTGCCCGGTCGGATTCAAAAACGGCACCGATGGCAACACGCGCATCGCCGTTGATGCGATTCGCGCATCCCGCGCCAGCCATATGTTCCTCTCTCCGGACAAGCAGGGTCAGATGACCATCTATCAGACCAGCGGCAACCCTTACGGGCATATCATTATGCGCGGCGGCAAACGGCCAAATTATCATGCGGCGGATATTAGCGCCGCCTGCGATGCGCTGCGCGAATTTGATCTGCCGGAGCAGCTGGTGGTGGACTTCAGCCACGGCAACTGCCAGAAGCAGCATCGTCGCCAGCTGGAAGTGTGCGAGAACGTGTGTCAGCAGATCCGCGACGGTTCGACGGCTATCGCCGGCATCATGGCGGAAAGCTTCCTCAAGGAAGGGACGCAGAAAGTGGTCGCCGGGCAGCCGCTGACCTGGGGCCAGTCGATTACCGACCCGTGCCTGAGCTGGGAAGACAGCGAGCGCCTGCTGGCTGAACTGGCTGCGGCAACCGCCACTCGCCTGTAGGCTTACTCTCCCACCGCGCCTGCGGTGGGAATCCCCCCACGTGCCGTAATATCCCCACCCTTAACCTGCCAAATATAGTACTTTGATAAAAAACGCTTGCCGTGAAAATTAACATTACTGATAATAATTATCATTGTTACTTTTATTTTTATTTTTGGTGCTATGACGCGAATGGATAACACTGCCACAGCTGAAAAAACAAAAGACAATGCCCCTTACCCTGTCGCCACGGATCGCAAAATTTGCAGCCGGGTGCTGCTCGGTCCCGAAGGTCGGGTAGTTATCGAGCATGACGGCCAGCGCTATCTGCTGCGTCAAACCCATGCCGGCAAGCTGATCCTGACAAAATAGCCCTCCCCGCCGCCTGGCGCGAGGAGAGCACGCCCCCGATTGCATTGACACATCAGCTGGAGCAGCTGACTTCCAGCCCTTTTCCCCAGTCCGGCGGGCGGCTGACGTAATCATCTTCCCGGTCGATAAACGGCTGAGCCAGCGCCTCGTGCAGCCGCTCCAGTTCGCCGATATTCCCCTGTTCCGCCTGTTCGATGGCCCGCTGCGCCAGCCAGTTACGCAGCACCAGCGCCGGGTTGACGGCACGCATATGCTGCTGACGCCGCGCATCATCAATCTGCTCATCGCGCAGGCGCGCACGGTAGCCGTCAAACCAGCTATCAAAGGCGGCGCGATCGATAAACTCATCGCGCAGCGGCGAGGCGGCGCTGAGCTGCTCGCTGGCGCTCAGCATCCTGAAGGTGCGGGTGTAATCGCTGCCTTCGCGCATCATCAGCGCAAACAGGCCGTCCAGCAGATCGTTATCGCCCTGCTGCGGGGTAAACAGGCCAAGCTTGTCGCGCATGCGGCGGCCGTAGGCGCTCAGCAGCGCGTGCTGGTAGCCATCCAGGGCGGCGTTTAGCGCATCGGCGCTGATGAACGGCGACAGCGACTGCGCCAGATGCTGCAGATTCCACAGCCCTACCGCCGGCTGATTCTCAAAGCTATAGCGCCCCTGATAATCCGAATGGTTGCAGATGAAATCAGGCTTGAAGTCATCGAGGAACCCGTACGGGCCGTAGTCCATCGTCAGGCCGAGAATAGACATGTTATCGGTATTCATTACCCCATGCGCAAAACCTACCGTTTGCCAGCTGGCGATAAGCGTCGCCGTTCTGGTGACAACGTCACGGAACCACAGAATATACTTATCCGCTTCTCCGTCGAGCTCGGGCCAGTGGTGACGAATCACGTAGTCGGCCAGCTGCTGCACTTTTTCCGCCTCCCGGCGATAGTAGAAATGCTCGAAATGGCCAAAGCGCACGTGGCTCTCAGCGATGCGCATCAGCATCGCTCCCTGCTCGACGGTTTCACGATACACCGGCGTGTCGCTGGTCACGATCGACAGCGCGCGGGTGGTGGGTATGCCCAGAGCGTGCATCGCTTCCGATGCCAGGCCTTCGCGGATCGTCGAGCGCAGCACGGCGCGCCCGTCGCCCATTCGCGAGTAGGGCGTGAGTCCGGCGCCCTTCAGGTGCCAGTCCATCCGCCGGCCATCGGGCAGCTGCTGCTCGCCCAGCAGGATCCCGCGGCCGTCGCCAAGCTGTCCGGCCCAGGAGCCGAACTGATGGCCGCTATAGACCTGCGCCAGCGGTGACATGCCGGGTAGCAGCGCTTCGCCACCCCATACGCCGGCGCCCGTTGACGGCTGAAATAGCGCCTCAGGCACGCCCAGGGTCTGCGCCAGCGGCGCGTTGTGCCAGATCGGCCGCGCGTTGCTCAGCGGCGTCGGGGTCAGGGCGGTATAGAAATCTGGCAGTTCATCACGCCAGTGGGTTGTAAAAGACAGGGTCATGGGTTCCTCCGGCCTTCAGTGTAGTGCCTTCAACAAAGTATTAACACGGGCGAATGACAGGGTTATCAAGATAAAGTGAGCAAGCCGGTGGTCTCGCGTTTGTACCTGTGTTTGTTAGCTAAGATACCCGGAGGTTACTGCCCTCACCCCGTCCGTCTCTTCGCAACACTGAACGTTTAGTGATAGAGAATCGTGCAGCGGGGCCCTGGCTCCCCGCTGAAATCGGCGAACCGAAGGCCGGAAGACAAGGGCTGGCCGCCAGGGATGGCGGCAAGAGGCGAATCGAGACAGGAGCGAGCCCCGGAACGGGCGAGCAGGTCGAGTTGAGCCGACCGCAGGCTGCAGGCCGGGAGGTGAGCGCAGTGCGCAGCACCGATTTCCGTGCGGGACCGCGGGGATTGTTAAGGGGAAGACGGTTATCTTCCCCTTAACCCGGTCACCTGGCAGCGAGGCCGCATGTTCTGCCAGACGTCCGGTGAACGGAACACCTCACGGCCGACCGACGTGAACCCGGTAAACCGCGCGTGACGCTATATTCTCCGTGCCTGCCAGAATTTTTTATTCCAGTACACGTTATTCAGCGACGAGCGCGTGACGCCGTTGCTGGTCGAAGCATGGATAAACTGGTTATCGGTATCGTAGATCCCTACGTGCAAACCGCTCTCTCCTGAGCCGGTCTTGAAGAACACCAGATCCCCGGGCAGCAGTTCGCTTTTATCAATACGGGTGCCGATCTCTGCCTGCTCGCGGGTTTCACGCGGCAGCTGCATGGAAAACTTATCGCGAAAGGTTCTCACCACAAAGCCGGAACAGTCCACCCCGCGCGGCGTCATCCCACCGTAGCGATACGGCGCCCCCCGCCAGTTCCGCAGCTGATCGTTAAGATTAGCGATGACGGTAATAGAATCCGCAAGCCGGGGATTGGGCGGCGGCGCCCGGTGACTGCTGCAGCCTGCCAGAAATAGTGCCGTCAAAAGAATGAACCACAAGCGCATCTCAGACGATTCCTCTGTTCCTTATCTTATTGTCAGGATAATTTAGCTGGTTTATCAATGAACTGGCAAGCTTGCTTCGCGCTACTGTGACGCGATGAGCATAAAATGACCGCCAAACGCCACCCGCTGGAAAGAAATCGCATAGGCGGCGGTTAAATTCTCTTCGGTCAATACCTCTGAGGTATAACCACAGGCTATCGTTTTTCCCCGGCAGATAAGCCACGCCCGCTGCGCGTGCCGTAGCGTGTGGTTGAGATCGTGACTGCTCATAACCACCGAGATCCCCGCCGCGCACAGTTCGCTGAGAACGCCGTCGAGCGCGGCCTGCTGCGCCACGTCGAGGCTGTTCATCGGCTCATCGAGAAGCAGCAGCTGTCCCGCAGGGTTGGCCAGCGGATCGATTTGCAGAATGACCGCCGCCAGCCGCACGCGCTGCCACTCGCCGCCCGAAATCTGATTGACCTGACGCCCAAGCTTATCGCTCAGCCCCAGCCTCTCGGCCACCGCGCCGAGCAGATCGCTCCGCGCGTTATTTTGTAGATGCAGCGACAGGTAGTGCCAGACCGGCATCGCGAAGGGCGGCGCCTGATGCTGGTTGAGGTAAGCGCGATGCCGTGCCAGCTCGGAGGCCGGCCACGTTTTAAGCGGCCGCTCGTTGAGGATGATGCGCCCGGGCCCCGTCGTCAGGCCGGCCATGCGCATGAGCAGCGTGCTCTTCCCGGCCCCGTTCGGCCCGACGATATGGATCATTTCTCCCGGTCGAACCTCGGCGCTAAACGCTGCCAGCCGCCCCGGCTCTTCTACGTCCTGTAGCTGCATCAAAAACGGCATTATTTCGCTAAAGCTCCTTTAATCGCCGCCAGCAGCAGCGGATCGTTCGGCGCCATATCGGGCGAGAAGCGTTGGATAGTCTGGCCATCGGCGCTCAGGAGGAACTTTTCGAAATTCCATAAAATATCGCCATCGTTCTGCGGCGCGCGGCCTTTGCTTGCCATCCGCTCGTAAAAACCGCTGCCTTCCGGCGCTACGGCCTGCGGGGCGGCCTCAACCAGCTTCTGGTATAGCGGATGACGATGTTCGCCGTTAACGTCAACTTTACTGAACAGCGGGAAGGTCACGCCATAGGTGGTGCTACAGAAGGTTTTGATCTCCTCCTCGCTGCCCGGCTCCTGTCCAAGGAACTGGTTACAGGGGAAACCCAGCACCGTGAAGCCGTCATTCTCAAGCTCCTGCTGCAGCGCTTCCAGCTGTTCATACTGCGGCGTCAGGCCGCATTTTGAGGCCACGTTAACGATTAACAGCGCTTTGCCCGCATAGGCGTTAAGCGTCGTTTTCTCGCCATCGATAGTGGTAACTTCGGTATCAAGAATAGTGTGTTGCATAGCCTTCCCTCTGTGAATAAAAGCGATTTCTGGTTCAGGTGATCCCTATCTACTGTAGCGGATTGAGGCGCGGTCATTGTACTTTGAATTGCCTGAGCGGCATACCGTACCGTGCCCGTGCGGCAACATGAATTCCTCTCAATAGGGACGTCGCGCAATTCAGTGTACAGTGTTAAACGGATGTAATAGCATTTCGTTAATGATTAATTTAAGAGAGTTTTATAGATGAAGAAGCTGTTGAGTTCGGTACTGATTGCCTCATCGGTTGTGCTGTTATCGGCCTGCTCCCCTGACGATAGTAATAAGATCAAGGTGGCGATCAATACCGGTCCGGATGAGGCTATCTGGAAAGTCGTTGAGCAGGTTGCGAAGGACAAATATAACCTCGACGTCGAGGTTATCTCCTTTAATGATTACGTCCTGCCTAACGAAGCGTTAAATAATAAAGACGTCGACGCTAACGCTTTCCAGACGCTGCCCTACCTCGAAGCCCAGTCGAAAGAGCGTGGCTACAAGTTTGCCGTCGTCGGCAAAACCTTTGTTTTCCCTATCGCCGCCTACTCTCGCAAGATAAAAAATATCAGCGAGCTGCCGGATGGTGCGACGGTGTCTATTTCTAACGAGACCACGACCCTGGGGCGCAGCCTGCTGCTGCTGCAGGCGCAGGGCCTGATCAAGCTGAAAGATGGCGTCGGCTACCTGCCAACGGCGCTGGACATTATCGACAATCCGAAGCATTTGAAAATTGTCGAAGTGGACAGCCCGCAGCTGCCGCGTACCCTGGACGATCCTGACGTTAGCCTGTCGATTATTAACACCAACTTCTCGGCGCAGGTTGGCCTGTCCGCCGCGCGGGATGGTCTGTTTATGGAAGGTCAGGACTCGCCGTACGTGAACGCCATCGTGTCTCGCGAAGATAATAAAGACAGCAAAAAAGTTCAGGAGCTGAAAGAGGCGTTCCAGACTAAAGAGGTCGCCGACAAAGCGCTGGAAGTTTATAAAGGCGATGCCATCAAAGGGTGGTAATAGCACTTAATCTGCGCATCGGCAGGCGATAGACGCCCTGCCGATGCGCCTGGATTCGGCGCTTATTGCGCGTGCACGGACTTCAGCAGCAGCCAGATAAACACCGGCGCGCCCAGCGTCGCGGTCACCACGCCGATCGGCAGCTCCGCCGCCGACAGCGCCAGGCGGGCGACGATATCGGCGCCTAACAGCGCGCTGGCCCCTGCAAGCATGCAGGCCGGCAGCAGAACGCGATGATCGCTTAAGCCGCATAGCCGCAGGATATGCGGGATCACCAGGCCAATAAAACCGATGGCTCCGGCCAGCGCCACGCTGACCCCCACCAGCCAACCGGTGGCGACCACCAGCAGCTTACGCCACAGCCACAGCGGTAAGCCCAGCTGGCGAGCCGATACCTCTCCCAGAGCCAGCATATTCAGCGGCTGCGACTGCAGCCCCACCCAGGCCAGCACCGGCAGAAGCGCCAGCATCAGCCACAGCTGCTGCCAGTCTACGCCGCCAAAGCCGCCCATCATCCAGTACATCAGCTGACGTAAATCGAACGAGGTGGAAAAATAGACGGCCCAGGTCATCAGCGCGCTGCAGATAATGCCCAGCGCAACGCCTGCCAGCAGCAGACGGCTGGTTGACAGGTGCCGACGGGCAAAGCGCAGCAGTATAAAGGTGATAACCAGCGCGCCGGCAATGGCGCACAGCCCCAGCACCCAGCCCGGGAGGAACCCTTTACCCAGCAGCACGGCGGCGATGAGACCGACCCCCGCGCCGTTAGAGACCCCCAGCAGCCCCGGCTCCGCCAGCGGGTTTTCGAACAACGCCTGCATGATCGCCCCGGAGAGCGCTAAAGCGGCGCCCACCAGCAGCACCGCCAGGGTGCGAGGCAGGCGAATTTGCCAGATGAAGAGCTGCCCCCTGGCGCTGAGCCACTCCTGCGGCGGGATCCAGAGATCGCCCGCGCAGAGGCTGGCGGCCATCATCGCCAGCAGCAGCAGCAGTAAAGCAACGAGCCAGCGCCGGCTTCGGCGCTGTTGAATTTGAGCAAAGGTCTGCATAAATACCGGGATGCAAGAAAGAGATGTATTTGATTTTACGGTGGGTATTGCGGGGAGAAAAGCAAAACATCGGCTCATGGCGCATATCGGCGGACGCTAGCGGGCTGAATTGCGCTGCCCGCTAGCGCAGCTGTTACGCCAGGACCTGGAACAGCACGGCGAAGAGAACAATATTGGCCAGAACGATGGCCCAGCCGTTATAGAGCATATATTTCAAATGCGTGGACTGCGCCAACCCCATCTGTCCAAACATATCCGACGACGGAAAAGGGCCAAACCAGTCAACCTGCGATGATGCCAGCAGCACGGCGGTCGTCCCCTGCGGCGGGACGCCTGCCGCCATCAGCATCGGGCCGAAGATTTTATGGGTAAAGGTCATCTGCGCTACCGCCGCGCCGGGGACATGGCCAATAATATTAAAAGCAAAAATACTAAAGCACAGCCAGGCGGGAGAGATCCCCTCGAGCAGCGGCTGGGTGTAGTCCAGCAGCCCCTGGTAAGCGTGCAGCCCGTCCATCAGTTCAAGAATGGGGTTGTAGAGCCAGTACAGCAGGAACATCCACACCAGCCGACCGCAGCCGTGATACAGCGCCTGCAGGATCTGCGTTGGCCGCAGCCCCCCGACCAGGCCGGTAATCAGCGCCACCAGCAGCATCACGATAATAGCGAAGCTAAAGCCGGCCTTAATGACCACCCCCACCACCGCCATCACGATAATCGTGGCCGCAAAGGCCAGCGCGCTCAGCTTTCTGCGGCGGGTAAGAGTCGGGTTATTCTCATCCTGCGGCAGCTCAGCAAGGTTAACCTCATAGCGCAGCTTGCCCTCGGTCATTTTCTGGATACGCCCCGCCATGACCCAGCCGGCCAGCAGCGTGACGGCGCTCATCGGCAGACCGACATAGAGCAAATAGTCCGGATAGCTCAGGCCTCCAAGCTTAAGAATAGTCACCGTACTCGGGGTAAAGGGGCCGGTAAATAGCCCGATGGAACCGGCGGTCATCATCAGCGCGGCCACCGTTGGCGGCGTCAGGCGCACCGCAGCGGCGATGGGAATAATCACCGCGACGATAATAGCGTTACCGCCGGCCATGGTGCCCAGGGCGCCGCAAATCAGAATCGAGGAGGCAACGATACCAAATTTCACCCGCGTCTGGCTGGAGAGCCCGATGCGATGAACCACGAATTTCACCAGCTCTACCGCCGCGCCGGTGCGGGTAGCCACTTCCCCCACCCCGGCGCCGAGCATAATGATTAGCCCGACGGTGGCGATAAAAGAGCCGGTCGATTTCGCCAGCATCGCGCCCATTTCCGGCAGCCCGGTAGAGGTCATGATCATCGCAATAATAATTGATGAAATAACCGCCAGCACGATATCCACGCCAATAAGCGACAGCACGGCTAATGCCACCAGCGGGGTAAAACTGAGAAGTCCCAGCTCTGCGCTGGGGCGGCCATGACACCAAAATGCAATCAATAAAAACAGCCCTGACAGCAGGCCAATAACGATATTTTTTCTGCTAATAGTTCTTCGGGTAACAGGATTACCGGAGAGCGTTGAGTCACTCATACAACTCCTTGATGCCAATAAAACCAACCGCTATTTCAGGTCAGCGCATTTGGGCCAGCTCAGAAAATATCCCCCTCGTTATAATTGTTGGCGCGAAGGCCTGAGGGTTTGCGTAGGGACAACAGGTATTGTTCTGAGAATCGGATTATCCGCCTGCCGGCGGGGCAAAAAGCGCAATAAGTAAACAGAACGCTGATTGTGAATTGAATTTATGTTAATTTATTGTTATTAGAAAATGAATTTTTATCTGGCCCCTATAACCCTGAGTTAACTCCTGATGAAACTGCGTCACCTGGAAATTTTCCACGCCGTGATGACCTGCGGCACCCTTTCACGAGCAGCAGAGTCGCTGAATATCTCTCAACCGGCGGCCAGTAAGGCGCTCAAAAACGCCGAAACGAAGCTGGGTTTTAAGCTCTTTCAGCGCGTTCGCGGCAAGCTGCTGCCGAGCAGCGAAGCGCTGACGCTGTTCGAGAAGGCGCAGAATATCTACCAGGATCTGGATAATCTGCGCCTGCTTGCCGACAACCTGGCGCGCGACCCGCGGGCGAAAATTAGCCTCGGCTGTTTGCCCAGCCTCGGGCTGAGCCTGGTGCCGGAAATGGTGACCGACTTCTATCAGCAAAACGCGAATCTGGTGATGACCCTGACCACGGAACATACTGAGACATTGGTCAAGAAACTGGATCTGCGCGAGATCGATCTGGCCCTGACGCTCCAGCCGGTTCAGCAGGGTGAAATCATCCCCACCACCATCGCCGAGGTGCCGCTGGTCTACATCGACCGCGACTACCGCCAGGGCGTGGTGGCGATCGATGAGATAGACCAGCAGCGCTGGATCTCTCCCGGCCCCCACTCGCTGTCGGCCGCCATTGCTACCCGTCGGGACTTCTCGACGACCCGCCTCAACGTTCAGACCTACTACATGGCAACTGAATTTGTTAAACACGGCATGGGCTGCAGCATTACCGATATTTTTTCCGCGCGTCACAACCTGACCCCGACGATGATCCACCCTATTTCGCCGCCGATGACGATCCCTCTCTGCCTGCTGCGTCGGGCGGATGTTTCTCTGAGTCCGATTGCGCATAAATTTGTCGATTTTATCTGCCTACAGCTGCGTAAACAGCTGCAGGAAATTAACCTGGGGTTATACCCTGAAAATAAAAAGTCAATTGCGCCACAGGGGTAAATGCTTTGACATAGCGCCATTGCATTTATCAGCGGCGGATACCTCAGGTTATGAAAAAGCGCATTGTTATTATCGGTGGGGGCGTTATCGGGCTGGCGACGGCCTATGTATTCATTAAGCGCGGCCACGAGGTCCAGCTGCTGGAGCGCAATGCGAACCCCGGCCTGGCGACGAGCTTTGCTAACGGCGGCCAGCTCAGCTACCGCTACGTCGCACCGCTGGCCGACCGCGGCGTGCCGCTGCAGGGAATAAAATGGATGGGCAGGAGCGACTCGCCGCTCAATATGCGCCTGCGGATGTCGCCAGACCAGTGGCGCTGGCTGCTGCAGTTCCTGCGTGCCTGCAACAGCCGGACCAATAAGGTGAACGGCGATCATATCCTTCGCCTGTCGCTGCTCAGCCGTCAGGTTATGCAGGCGTGGTTGAATGAGGATAATCTGAGCGACTTTCACTGGCGACGCTGCGGGAAATTAGTCGTCCATCGCCGGGAGTACGATCTGAATAAAGCGGAAACAGGGATCAATCCGCAATATCAGCGCTCCCTGAGCGGAGCCGAGTGTATCGAACTTGAACCCGCGCTCAGGCATATCCGCGCCTCGCTCTGCGGCGGTATTTATTCCCCCGGCGACGAAACTGCCGACTGTCATCAGTTTTGCCTGGCGCTGCTGGAGAAACTCAACGCCAGCGCCGGCTTTACCCTCACCGGCGACTGCGACGTTCGCCGTCTGAATAAAAAAGGCGGTCGTATTCACTCGGCGGAAACCAGCCGGGGAACGATTGTCGGCGATGATTTTGTGGTTGCCGCCGGCAATGGCAGCAGCCCGTTACTGGCTGGCACGGGAATTCACGTGCCGCTTTGCGGCCTGAAAGGCTACAGCCTGACGCTGCCCTATCCGGCCCAGGCCGGGATCGCGCCGGATATCAGCGTCACCGACTATGGACACAAAATTGTCTATGCCCGCCTCGGAGAGCAGCTGCGTATCGCCGCGATGGTTGATATCGGCTACGACGGCGACGGACTGCGCCCTGAGCGTATTGCGGCGTTGAAAAAAATTGTTGCCGGCAGCTTCCCCGAGCTTCAGGGTATTGAGGATGCGCAGGCCTGGAGCGGTATGCGCCCTTCTACGCCAGCCGGCCCTCCGCTGCTGGGACGCGCCGGCTACCAAAACCTGTGGATGAACCTCGGCCAGGGTAGCCTGGGCTTCACCCTTGCCGCCGGCAGCGCGGCGGTGCTCGGCGCCCTGCTCGATAGCGAAAACCCCGCCATCACTTTAGATGGCCTGACATGGAAAAAATCAGCATGAACATTATCCGTAACAATCCGCAGCCGCGTCTTTCCGCCAGCGTCGAATATGGCAACCTGATCTTTTTATCGGGTCAAACCCCGAAAAGCAGCGAGGAGGATATTATTCAGCAGACGCGTGAAGTCTTAGAGAAAATCGACGCCCTGCTGGCGGCGGCCGGTAGCGACAGCGGGCACATTCTTTCCGCGCAGGTGTGGCTGAAAAACATGTCCCGCGATTTTGCCGGTTTTAACGAGGCCTGGGTTGCCTGGCTGCCGGAAGGCCACAGCCCGGCGCGCGCGGCCGTCCAGGCAGAGATGGCGCGCCCGGATATTCTCGTCGAAGTGATGGTCACTGCCGTAAAAGCCTGATCCTGAAAATGAAAAGAAAAAAGGCCGCATCAGCGGCCTTTTTAGTTAGTTCAGATTATTTGTCTCTGGGCGAAGCGTTTTCGACGCGGCTTTTAAGTTTCTGGCCGGGTCTGAAGGTCACCACGCGCCGGGCTGTAATCGGAATATCTTCCCCCGTTTTCGGGTTACGACCCGGGCGCTGGTTTTTATCACGCAAATCGAAGTTGCCGAACCCGGAGAGTTTTACCTGTTCTCCGTTTTCCAAAGCACGACGAACCTCTTCGAAAAACAACTCTACCAGTTCTTTGGCATCCCGCTTGCTAAGCCCAAGCTTATCAAACAGATATTCTGACATTTCAGCTTTTGTAAGCGCCATAGGTTCAATCCCTCAATGAGGCCTGGAATCGCTCTTTTAATGCCTCTACACATTTGGCGACGGTAGCGGCAATCTCCTCTTCTTCGAGTGTACGGCTGGTATCCTGAAGGATTAGGCTGATTGCAAGGCTCTTACTGCCTTCTGCAACGCCTTTACCGCGGTACACGTCAAATAAGTTTACGCCAACTACCTGATTTACGCCAACTTTCTTACACTCGGTCAAAACATCAGCTGCGGGTACGTTTTCAGCGACGACGACCGCGATGTCGCGACGGTTTGCCGGGAAACGAGAAATCTCGCGCGCCTGAGGCACCACGCGGTCTGCAAGCTTGTTCCACTCCAGCTCAAACGCCAAAGTGCGACCGTTCAGATCCAGTTTACGTTCCAGTTCAGGATGAACAACCCCAATGAAACCAATGCGTTCACCTTTCAGATAAATCGCTGCCGACTGTCCCGGATGCAGCGCGGCGTTCGCTTCTGCGCGGAATTCGATGGCGGATAATTTACCGGTCAGGTCAAGAACGGACTCCAGATCGCCTTTTAAATCATAGAAATCGACGGACTCTTTTGCCAGGTTCCAGTGCTCATCAACGCGATTACCGCAAATTACGCCGGCCAGCATCACATCCTGACGGATCCCCAGCGGAGCCTCGGTATCAGGAACAAAGCGTAAACCGCTCTCAAAGATGCGCACGCGGCTCTGCTGGCGATTCTGGTTATACACCACGGTGCCCAGCAGGCCGGTCAGCAGCGACAGGCGCATCGCCGACATTTCGCTGGAGATTGGGCTTGGCAGGATCAGCGCCTCTTCACCCGGGTGAATCAGCTGCTGTACTTTCGGGTCAACGAAGCTATAGGTAATAACTTCCTGATAGCCTTTGTCGATGAGCAGGGTTTTCACGCGCTTAAGCGACAGGTTCGCCTCGCGATGGGTACCCATAATCAGGCCAGCCTGGACCGGTTCGTCAGGAATGTTGTTATAGCCGTATACGCGGGCAACTTCTTCAACCAGATCTTCTTCGATCGCAATATCAAAACGCCAGCTCGGCGCGACGGCCAGCCACTGGCCTTCGCCCGCGGTCACTTCACAACCCAGGCGGCTAAGAATATCGCTAACCTGAGCATCATCAATGTGATGGCCAATCAGGCGATCCAGCTTGCTGCGGCGCAGGGTAATGGTTGCCGCCTTCGGCAGGGTCGCGTCGTTGGTCACGTCGATCACCGGGCCGGCTTCGCCGCCGCAGATATCGATCAGCAGGCGGGTTGCACGCTCCAGGGCCTTGTGCTGCAGCGCCGGGTCGACCCCACGCTCGTAGCGGTGGGAAGCATCGGTGTGCAGGCCGTGACGGCGCGCGCGACCGGTGATAGACAGCGGGCTGAAGAATGCGCACTCCAGCAGCACGTTCTGCGTTTCGTCGTTCACGCCGGAGTGCTCGCCGCCAAAGATGCCGCCCATCGCCAGCGCCTTCTGGTGGTCTGCGATAACCAGGGTGTCAGCGTCAAGCTTAGCTTCGGAACCGTCCAGCAGCACCAGCGTTTCGCCCTCTTTCGCCATCCGCACCACGATGCCGCCTTCAATGCGGTCGCGGTCAAAGGCGTGCATCGGCTGGCCGAGCTCGAGAAGAACATAGTTGGTGACATCCACCACCGCATCGATGGAGCGAATGCCGCAGCGACGCAGCTTCTCTTTCATCCACAGCGGAGTGGGCGCTTTAACATTGATGCCTTTAACCACGCGTCCCAGGTAGCGCGGGCACGCGTCCGGCGCGTCGACGGTGATGGGCAGCGTATCGGCAATCGTCGCCGCTACCGGCGTAATTTCCGGTGCGTTCAGCGGCTCTTTATTCAGTACCGCCACGTCGCGAGCGACGCCGATGATACCTAAACAGTCGGCACGGTTCGGCGTCACGCTGATTTCAATGGTGTTGTCGTCAAACTTCAGATATTCACGGATATCGGTACCAATTGGCGCATCTGCCGGCAGTTCGATAATTCCGCTATGATCGTCGGAAACACCCAGCTCGGAAAACGAACACAGCATCCCTTCGGAAGGCTCACCGCGCAGTTTTGCTGCTTTAATTTTGAAGTCGCCCGGCAGTACGGCGCCGATAGTAGCAACCGCAACCTTCAGACCCTGGCGGCAGTTCGGCGCGCCGCACACGATATCCAGCAGGCGTTCGCCGCCGACGTTAATTTTGGTCACCCGCAGCTTGTCAGCGTTCGGGTGCTGGCCGCACTCGACGACTTCACCGACGACGACGCCGTTGAAGCTGCCGGCAACCGGCTCAACGCCGTCAACTTCGAGGCCGGCCATCGTAATCTGATTCGCCAGGGCTTCGCTGTCGATCGCCGGATTAACCCATTCGCGTAACCACAGTTCACTGAATTTCATTGTTCTGTCCTGCCCTTATTTAAACTGTTTGAGGAAACGCAGATCGTTTTCGAAGAACGCGCGTAGGTCGGTTACGCCATAGCGCAGCATGGTCAGACGCTCCATGCCCATACCAAAGGCGAAGCCGGAATAGACTTCCGGGTCGATGCCGACGTTGCGTAGGACGTTCGGGTGCACCATGCCGCAGCCAAGCACTTCCAGCCACTTGCCGTTTTTACCCATGACGTCAACTTCAGCAGAGGGTTCGGTAAACGGGAAGTAGGACGGACGGAAACGAATTTGCAGATCTTCTTCAAAGAAGTTACGCAGGAAGTCGTGCAGCGTCCCTTTCAGGTTGGTGAAGTTAATATTCTTATCAACAATCAGGCCTTCCATCTGATGGAACATCGGGGTATGGGTCTGATCGTAATCGTTACGATAAACGCGGCCGGGGGCGATAATACGAATCGGCGGCTGCTGATGTTCCATGGTACGGATCTGCACGCCAGAAGTCTGGGTACGCAGCAGGCGAGTGGCATCAAACCAGAAGGTATCGTGGTCAGCGCGCGCCGGGTGGTGGCCCGGGATATTCAGCGCATCGAAGTTATGGTAATCATCTTCAATCTCCGGACCGGTTGCCACCGTAAAGCCGAGCTCGCCGAAGAAGTTTTCGATGCGGTCAATAGTGCGGGTAACCGGATGCAGACCGCCGTTTTCGACCCGACGCCCCGGCAGCGAGACGTCAATGGTCTCAGCGGCCAGACGCGCATTCAGCGCGGCGCCTTCCAGATCGGCTTTACGCGCGTTGAGCGCCTGCTGGACCTGCTCTTTGGCTTCGTTGATCACCGCGCCTGCAGCCGGACGCTCTTCTGGCGGCAGCTCGCGCAGGGTCGTCATCTGAAGGGTCAGATGCCCTTTCTTTCCCAGGTATTCCACGCGGACGTTGTCCAGCGCGGCAACATCTGATGCCTCATTAATGGCTGCCTTCGCACTGGCAACCAGCTCTGCGAGATGTGACATGGTTTTCCTCATTATGTCGGTGCAGACACCGGTTATGGTCATTATTTTGCTCTGACTATTTCGAGTCGCAGGCAGCGGATCAAGCCGTTATCCAGCACGAAGACTCCGGCGGGATGACGCGCATTAAGCCACGCACCTGCAGCTTGAAATAGAACGAGCCAGTTCATATACGAAAAAAGCCTCCACGGTGGGAGGCTTTCTGGCGCTGTTTTTCGTTTCTTTTCTCACGCGCTAGCCTCCTGAGTTCAGGTGCTAAAGTAAAAAAAGAAGCGGAAAATAGCAGCATTCATGCTTGCATTACCTTGTCTGGCACGAAACGTAAGACCTGTATTGAAAAGCTTACAGCAATAAAAGTCAATGTATTGATAGTGTTGAAACAAAAAGAGGGAGACAAGCTCCCTCTTTCAACTGGCTTATGCCAGAGCTGCTTTCGCTTTTTCGACCAGAGCGGAGAACGCTAATTTGTCGAATACTGCGATGTCAGCCAGGATCTTACGGTCAATTTCAACAGAGGCTTTTTTCAGGCCGTTGATGAATTTGCTGTAAGAAATACCGTTCTGACGTGCTGCTGCGTTGATACGCGCAATCCACAGTTGACGGAACTGACGCTTTTTCTGACGACGGTCACGATAAGCGTACTGACCTGCTTTGATAACAGCCTGGAAGGCAACGCGGTATACGCGAGAACGCGCACCGTAGTAGCCTTTAGCTTGTTTCAAAATTTTCTTGTGACGTGCACGGGCAACTACACCACGTTTTACGCGAGCCATATGTGCTCTCCTGTATCTATTCTAATTAAAAAGTTAAAAGGGTTAACGACTTATGCGTACGGCAGGCACGCGATTACCAGGCCCAGATCGCCTTTGGAAACCATGGCTTTCGGACGCAGGTGACGTTTACGCTTGGTAGCTTTTTTGGTCAGAATGTGACGCAGGTTAGCGTGCTTGTGCTTAAAACCACCTTTACCGGTTTTTTTGAAGCGCTTAGCAGCACCGCGTACGGTCTTAATTTTTGGCATTTTAATAACTTCCACTTCGCATTGTTAATAAACGAAACGTAGGCGAACAGTCCCTGCGAGGCCCAAGGGCTCCACAGGAATTGCTACTTGAAGGCCTTACTGTTTCTTCTTCGGAGCGAGCACCATGATCATCTGGCGGCCTTCGATCTTCGATGGGAAGGATTCGACCACTGCCAGTTCACTCAGATCGTCACGGACGCGGTTGAGCACTTCCATACCGATCTGCTGGTGAGCCATCTCACGACCGCGGAAACGCAGCGTGATCTTAGCTTTATCACCCTCTTCCAGAAAGCGAACCAGGCTGCGGAGTTTTACCTGGTAGTCGCCATCATCGGTACCAGGTCGGAATTTAATTTCCTTAACCTGGATAACTTTTTGTTTTTTCTTCTGTTCCTTAGAAGACTTACTCTTTTCATAGAGGAATTTGCCGTAATCCATGATACGACAAACCGGCGGCTCGGCGTTAGGGCTGATTTCGACTAAGTCTACTCCGGCTTCTTCAGCTTTTTCCAGAGCTTCTCTCAGACTCACAATACCAAGCTGCTCGCCTTCCAGACCTGTTAAGCGAACTTCTTGCGCGCGAATTTCGCCATTAATACGATTCGGACGCGCCGTTTGAACTCGTTTTCCGCCTTTAATACCTTATTCCTCCAGTTGTTGAAGACTGCGGCTGCGAATCTCTTGTTGCAGCTTTTCGATCACTTCATTTACGTCCATGCTGCCGAGGTCTTTCCCGCGACGGGTACGCACGGCTACTTTACCGGCTTCGACTTCTTTGTCGCCACAGACCAACATGTACGGGACACGACGTAAAGTGTGCTCGCGGATTTTAAAGCCAATCTTCTCATTTCTCAAGTCCGCTTTTACACGAATTCCCGCATTTTGTAGTTTACGCGTCAATTCGTTAACGTAATCGGCCTGAGAATCAGTAATATTCATGACCACTACCTGCACTGGCGCAAGCCAGGTTGGGAAGAAGCCGGCAAACTCTTCGGTCAGGATGCCAATAAAGCGCTCCAGAGAACCAAGGATAGCACGGTGAATCATTACCGGTACCTGTCGCTCGTTGCTTTCGCCTACATAAGAGGCGCTTAAACGCTGCGGCAGAGAGAAGTCCAGCTGTACCGTTCCGCACTGCCATGCACGATCGAGGCAGTCATACAAAGTAAATTCAATTTTTGGACCGTAGAACGCGCCTTCACCCAGCTGATACTCAAATGGGATATTGTTTTCTTCCAGCGCGACTGCCAGATCCGCCTCAGCACGATCCCAGGCCTCGTCGCTTCCGATACGTTTTTCCGGACGAGTTGAGAGCTTGACGACGATTTTTTCGAAGCCAAAGGAGCTGTACATATCGTAGACCATACGAATACAGGCGTTAACTTCATCACGCACCTGCTCTTCAGTACAGAAAATATGCGCGTCATCCTGAGTAAAGCCGCGAACGCGCATCAGGCCATGCAGCGCGCCTGACGGCTCGTTACGATGGCAGCTACCGAACTCCGCCATACGCAGCGGCAGATCGCGATAGGATTTCAGGCCCTGATTAAAGATCTGCACGTGACCCGGGCAGTTCATCGGCTTGATGCAGTACTCACGGTTCTCAGAAGAGGTGGTGAACATCGCATCTTTGTAGTTGTCCCAGTGGCCGGTTTTTTCCCACAGCACACGGTCCATCATAAACGGGCCTTTAACTTCCTGATACTGGTACTCTTTCAGCTTAGAGCGGACGAATGTTTCCAGTTCACGGAAGATAGTCCAGCCATCGTTGTGCCAGAATACCATACCCGGCGCTTCTTCCTGCATATGATACAGGTCAAGCTGCTTACCGATCTTACGGTGGTCACGCTTAGATGCTTCTTCCAGGCGCAGCAGATGGGCGTTGAGCGCCTTTTTATCCGCCCACGCGGTGCCATAAATACGTTGCAACATCTTATTGTTGCTATCGCCACGCCAGTAGGCGCCAGCGGTTTTCATCAGTTTGAAATGATGACAGAAACGCATGTTCGGCACGTGCGGCCCACGGCACATGTCGACGTACTCTTCATGATGATACAAGCCGGGCTTGTCATCATGAGCAATATTCTCATCAAGGATCGACACTTTGTAGGTCTCACCGCGCTGCACGAAGGTTTCACGCGCTTCATGCCAGCTGACTTTTTTCTTGATGACGTCGTAGTTTTTCTCAGCGAGTTCGTGCATACGTTTTTCGAGCGCGTCGAGGTCTTCCTGGGTCAGCGTACGATCGATATCAACATCATAATAGAAGCCGTTATCGATAACCGGGCCGATAGCCATTTTGGTGTTCGGCCACAGCTGCTTAATCGCATGACCTAACAGATGCGCGCAGGAGTGACGAATAATCTCCAGGCCGTCTTCATCTTTAGCGGTGATGATAGAGAGCGTTGCATCGTTTTCGATGGGATCGCAGGCATCAACCAGCTCGCCGTTCACACGGCCAGCGATGGTGGCTTTCGCCAGGCCAGGGCCGATGTCGAGGGCAACGTCCAGCGGGCTAACCGCGTGGTCAAAATGGCGTTGGCTGCCATCAGGAAGCGTAATTACAGGCATTTCATGTCCTTATTTGCAGTGGTGCCCCACACGAAAGAGCACATACAAAACAATATAATCATAATTATCAACAAGTTCAGACCGAGCTCCCGCTTCACTCTGCGAAAATATGAGCACGAGGGTAACCCCACCGTTCTCACCTGCAGCCGCCTGCTGATAACACCGGGCTTTAGTTTACACATCATTAGTGCGTGATAAAAGTCACAACCCACTAAATGGCTGCTATTAATGATAAAACAAGGAGGACGGGGCCAAAGATCGCAAGGGACGACGGGTTGAGATAAAAAGGACAAAAATAAGCGCCCGCGCCGTATTGCTTACGTGCGGTAGTGAGTAGCGGGCAAAATCAAAACGCGGAGCCAAACATATGCCTGTCAAACCGGTACATCTTTACCCGGCTTTATATTTCTCAAAATATAAGAGACAGTCCGACGGAAGAATGAAATATCAGGACCATTCACCGGCAACGAGTTTATGAACATTAAAAGCATCGCCCATAGTCTGACCCGTTGACTGCGATCCCGGGGCAATATTAGAGCCTGCTTCGACGTCGGTCGCTTTAGCAATGCCGACCTGGGTATGGTCTTTGCTGCCTGGCTGTGGGACTGGATTAGCGGCTAAGGCGCCGAACGAGAGCGCGCACAGCATCACGGCCGCAGTTGCGATTTTGCTATTTTTCATAGTGATGATTCTCTTATTTACGTAAGGATTTCGAGCAAAGACATCATCTCTGCCTGTGACGGATAGTATAGATCCAGATCACATTTTTGTCCGACTAAATATTTAGCTATTCGTGTCAAAAAACTTAAATATTTATCAAGATAATCAATTATGAAGAAATTATGGAGGCTATTTTCTTTTTATAAAAAACAAAACAAAAGACCAAAAATAATAATGTCACTTATTGCTAAATTTAAAACAATCAGGCCGGAATAACCGGCCTGAAAATATTACATCTTATAGCCAAGCGACAGCGTGGTACGACGATCGGTGTGCTCCGGCGCCGATGACGGCGGCTGGGAGTTCCAGGTCACGTTATAGGCAACACGCAGCGCAAAGTGAGCGTTGATAGCGACGTTGAGCGCGCTTTCTGAGTTTAGCGTGGTATCTTCGGAACCGAACACGGAAACGCCCTGAGTGAATTTGGCGTTATCGGTCATCTGCCATGCCCAGGTGCCTGAGGCGTAGCCCAGCGGCTGAGTCTCATTATCGCCATCGGTATATTCGTCATAGCGCACGCCAGGACCGAATTCAAAACGCAGGCTGTGCACCGGCCCGTTCAGAATTTGACGACCGTAACCGGCGGTCAGCACATCGCGCTGCTGATAACCGTTATAGCGGTCGGTCAGCCAGCTGGCCTGGCCGAACAGATAGTTGCTGTCGGTCATGTTATAACGACTACGGCCGCCGACCGCGTACTTCTCGGAAGAGCGCTGGTCGTTAGACGAGGTGTTGCTGGCGTTCCCCCACAGCGACCATGCTGTCGTATTGCCATACCAGGTGAGCGTAGAATCCGCGGTCATTGAGGAACTTTTCGTATTTCCGGACTGCGCCAGATAGCCGGCGTTAACAGCACCTTCGAAAGGTTTTTTGGCAGTGGAAGGGTCATCCATAACAGTAAAAACGGAATCGTCGGCCATTGCGCACGCAGACGCAAATAGCCCCCCCGCCAGCATAGCCGCTGCGGGTACTGTCTTCAAAAGCTTCATTTAATTTAGAGTCCGTACAACAAAAAGAGAGACCCAGATGGTCCCGGAAACTTTCGCGAGGATCGCTGCTGCTGGTCCAATGAAAGGCGGTAAATTATAAAAAAGCACGATTAACATAGCAATCAATTACTCTTTCATTTTTTGAATAAGACGGCCCTCAGAACTATCTTTATTTTATAATGAAAATAGCCTCTTCCCGACAAATCCCCGCCGCGTATGCTTTCCCTTAGCAATGAGAAGTGCCATGCTTAAAAAAAGAACAGCCGACTCGTATCATGGAGGAATTTTGATGACCAAAATTTATACGCTGACTCTGGCTCCTTCGCTCGACAGCGCTACCCAGACCCCGCAGATCTATCCGGAAGGTAAACTACGCTGCAGCGCACCGGTTTTCGAACCCGGCGGCGGCGGCATTAACGTCGCCCGCGCAATTACCTTTCTCGGCGGCCACGCCACGGCAATTTTCCCCGCCGGCGGCGCAACCGGGGAACATCTCACCGCCCTGCTTGCCGATGAACAGGTCCCCGTAGAAACCGTCGAGACCGGTGACTGGACGCGGCAAAATCTGCACGTCCACGTTGATTCCAGCGGAGAACAGTATCGCTTCGTGATGCCCGGCGCGGCGCTAACCCAGCAGGAGTTCTGCCGTCTCGAGGAGAAGGTTCTGGCGATCGAGCCCGGCTCGCTGCTGGTGATTAGCGGCAGCCTTCCGCCGGGGATCGATATTGAAAATCTGACTCAGCTGGTAAAAAAGGCGCAACAGCATCATCTGCGCTGCATTATCGACAGCTCAGGAGAAGCGCTCGCGGCCGCGCTTGAGGTCGGTAACATTGAGCTCGTCAAACCTAACCAAAAAGAGCTGAGCGCGCTCGTCCAGCGCGATCTGAGCCAGCCGAACGACGTTCGACAGGCGGCACAGGAGCTGATCCGCTCGGGCAAAGCCCGAAGAGTCGTCGTCTCCCTCGGCCCGCAGGGGGCGCTGGGTGTCGATAGCAGCGGCAGCGTACAGGTTGTCCCACCGCCGATGAAAAGCCAAAGCACCGTCGGCGCAGGCGACAGCATGGTGGGCGCGATGACCCTGCGCCTCGCCGAAGATGCCGGACTTGAGGACATGGTGCGTTTTGGCGTCGCGGCGGGCAGCGCCGCTACCGTCAATCAGGGCACCCGTCTCTGCTCGCAGGAGAACACGCTTAAAATTTACGCCTATTTGTGCGATCGCTGATTCCTTCCCTCTGCTCAGGCAGAGGGAGTCGCCAAATGACCAGCATGGTCTATGCTGAAAATTCCATGGATAACAACGGGGTGAAAAATGAGCGCCGAAATTCAAACCCATGTCGTGACGATCCGTTTTCACGAAGAGACGCTTACTGAGATTAACGAGCTAAGCAATCACCTTACCCGCGCGGGCTTCACCCTTGTACTGAATGATGACGAGGGAAAACCTCACGAGCTGGGAACCAACACCTTTGGCCTGGTTTCCCCGCAAAGCGCGCAAGAGGTGCAGGCCCTGAGCGCGGGATTAGCGGAAACGGCGCTGGGGCGGCCTGCTGAAGTTACGGTAACCACATTTTCTCAGTGGCTGGAAGCTCAATAAGTGCGATTGGCGCGGTGGAAAGCGTCAGTTGTGCGTCAGTTCGAATTTTACGCCGAGGTTATGCGCTAACCTTATGAAATGGTGGAAAACATGGGGAGAGACGGCATGTGGCAGGCTATCAGCAATTTGTTAAGCGAGTGGCATACTGAAGCAGCTGAAATCGAACTGCGAAACGAACTGCCCGGCGGAGAAATCCACGCAGCATGGCACCTGCGCTTCGGTGGGAAGGACTACTTCGTGAAATGTGACGAACGTGAGCTGCTGCCTATCTTTACCGCCGAGGCGGATCAGCTCGAGCTGCTGTCGCGGAGTAAAACCGTTCACGTACCGCAGGTGTTTGCCGTCGGCAGCGATCGCGACTACAGCTTTATGGTGATGGAGTATTTGCCCCCTCGCCCGCTCGACGCGCACAACGCTTTTCTGCTCGGTCAGCAAATCGCGCATCTGCATCAGTGGAGCGACCAGCCGCAGTTCGGGCTCGATTTTGATAATGACCTTTCCACGACTCCCCAGCCCAATGCCTGGCAACGCCGCTGGTCGACATTCTTTGCCGAGCAGCGCATCGGCTGGCAGCTTGAGCTGGCGGCAGAAAAAGGGCTACATTTCGGCGATATTGATACCATCGTTGAGTACGTGCAGCAGCGCCTCAGCGGCCATCAACCTCAGGCCTCTTTACTGCACGGCGATCTCTGGTCCGGCAACTGCGCGCTGGGGCCGAACGGACCCTATATCTTCGACCCGGCCTGCTACTGGGGAGACCGAGAGTGCGACCTCGCCATGCTGCCGCTGCATCCTGAGCAGCCGCCGCAAATATACGACGGCTATCAGTCGGTCTCGCCTTTGCCGTCCGGGTTCCTCGATCGCCAGCCCATTTACCAACTCTATACGCTCTTCAACCGGGCGATCTTGTTCGGCGGTCAGCACCTCGTGACGGCGCAAAAAGCGCTCGACGATGTGTTCGCTGAGGAGGCCCCGTAAGGGGCCTTATTGACGGCGGTTAGTTGATCTCAACGCCTTTAAGACGGAACTTAATGGTCATCGTCACGCCGGTGCCCGGTTTGCCGGGCTCGTAGCGCCACTTACGCAGGGCACTTTTCACTTCACGCTCAAACATATTCGCCGGCTGCGCGGAAAGGATCTCGACGTTGTCCAGGCGGCCGTCCGGCGTGACGTCAAACTTCACGCGCACCACACCTTCAATACGCAGCGCCTGGGCGCGAGTCGGATAAGTTGGCTGGTTACGGCTGAGCGCCCGCGGGCCGCTCGGTGCGGTAACCGTTGGCTTCGCGGAGGCCGTAGATGTGGATGGCGGCGTACGCGCTGGCGCAGTGTTGGTATTTTCAAACGGCGATGCCGGACGCGTTTCCGCAGGCTTAACCTCACGCTTCGGCTGCTCGATCTTTTTCTCCGGCTTCGGTTTTGGCTTCGGCTTGGGTTTCGGCTCAGGCTTATGAATCACTACCGGCGCTTCCTTCGGCGGCTCTGGCACGACTTCAGGTTCGGGTTCTGGCTCCGGCTCAACAACCGGCTCCACGACCGGCTGTGCGGCCTGAGGAGGCTCGAGATCCGCAGGAGCCACCATGGTTATCTCGATCGGTTGGGAGGGAGATGGCCGTTCAATAACCTGATGTACCGAGGTATAAAGCAACCCCGCCACAACGGCACCGTGGATAGTCACGGACAGCAGCGTCGGCCACGGGAAGCGGCGAGGTAAATCAATGGTCATTGCGCTCATAGTCGTTTCAGTTGAAAAATGATGCCCCGATTTTAAATGCAAATAGCAATCATATTCAATAAGCCTTATTGGCTTGCATCAAAATTTGCCATCTTTCCGCTAAAAAAAAGCCCGGCAGCGGGCATTTTGACCCGCTTAGCATCTTTGCATTGCAGTCAAGGCCGGATTCACTTAACGTGATTCGCCCATTTATTGATAAGGAGCCTTGCCGTGCTTTACGTAATCTACGCTGAAGACATCGCCGATTCTCTGGAAAAGCGGTCGTCGGTCCGTCCCGCCCACCTGGCGCGTTTACAACTGCTACATGATGAAGGTCGTCTGCTGACCGCCGGGCCAATGCCTGCCGTAGACAGCAATGAACCTGGCGTTGCGGGGTTCACCGGCTCAACGGTTATTGCCGAGTTTGAATCACTGGAAGCAGCGCAGTCATGGGCGAACGACGACCCTTATATTGCTGCCGGGGTGTACCAGAACGTCGCGGTGAAGCCTTACAAAAAGGTATTTTAGGGCCAGCCGCCGTCAAAAACACAGAGGCACCGCATGCGGTGCCTTTTATTTCAGTACTTAGCGATCTCAGTACTCAGTGAAGACGAACAACAGGGAATGACGCTGTCGTTTCACCAGCTCCTTGCGGATGGCGAGGATGCGCATATTGCGGCGCGATTGGGCCTCCAGCCAGCGTGACTTACGGCGGCTCACCTGTCTTAGCATGCGCCAGCGCCCTACTTCCGTTCTACTACGCTTCATTGCTACTACTCTACAAGTGAAAAACAGCCTGCATTATAGGCCTATGAATCCGGCTGACCAACGCTTTCGCTGCGTTTTTATTTGCCAGATGGATGTTGATGCGTAAACTCATAAAATAGAGTCATTCAAAAGGATTTTTCATCTATGACAACCTTTTACACGGTGGTGAACTGGCTAGTCATCCTCGGTTACTGGTTACTGATCGCCGGTGTAACATTACGCATATTGATGAAACGGCGCGCCGTCCCTTCAGCAATGGCGTGGTTGCTGGTTATTTATATTCTTCCTCTGGTCGGAATTATTGCCTATCTCTCGTTTGGTGAACTCCATCTCGGCAAGCGCCGGGCCGAACGGGCGCGGGCAATGTGGCCCTCCACCGCCAAGTGGCTCAACGATCTCAAGGCCTGCAAGCATATCTTTGCCGACGATAATAGTCCGGTCGCCGAATCGCTGTTTAAACTCTGCGAACGCCGCCAGGGGATCGCCGGCGTCAAGGGCAATCAGCTGCAGCTGCTCACCGAGTCTGACGACGTCATGCAGGCGCTGATCCGCGATATTCAGCTGGCTCGCCACAATATCGAGATGGTGTTTTATATCTGGCAGCCCGGCGGGATGGCCGATAAGGTTGCAGAATCGCTAATGGCTGCCGCCAGACGCGGCGTGCACTGCCGCTTAATGCTGGACTCCGCCGGCAGCGTCGCCTTCTTCCGCAGCCCGTGGGCGGCGATGATGCGCAACGCCGGCATCGAGGTGGTCGAAGCGCTGAAGGTTAATCTGATGCGCGTGTTTTTGCGCCGGATGGATCTGCGTCAGCACCGCAAAATGGTCATGATTGATAACTATATTGCCTACACCGGCAGTATGAATATGGTTGACCCGCGCTTCTTTAAGCAGGATTCCGGCGTCGGCCAGTGGATCGATCTGATGGCGCGCATGGAGGGCCCGGTCGCCACGGCAATGGGTATCGTTTACTCCTGCGACTGGGAAATCGAAACCGGTAAACGGATCCTGCCGCCGCCGCCGGACCTCAATATTATGCCGTTTGAGGAGGCCAGCGGACATACCATCCATACCATCGCCTCGGGCCCTGGTTTCCCGGAAGATTTGATTCACCAGGCGCTGCTGACCGCCGCCTATTCCGCCAAAGAACATCTGATCATGACCACCCCCTACTTCGTGCCCAGCGACGATTTGCTGCACGCTATCTGCACCGCCGCCCAGCGCGGGGTTGATGTCAGCATCATTTTGCCGCGCAAAAATGACTCGCTGCTCGTCGGCTGGGCCAGCCGGGCCTTCTTTACCGAGCTGCTGGCCGCCGGGGTGAAAATTTATCAGTTTGAAGGCGGGCTGCTGCACACCAAAAGCGTGCTGGTCGACGGCGAGCTGAGCCTGGTGGGGACCGTCAATCTCGATATGCGCAGCCTGTGGCTCAATTTCGAGATTACGCTGGTGATTGATGACGCCGGTTTTGGCAGCGATCTGGCGGCGGTTCAGGATGATTATATCTCCCGCTCGCGCCTGCTCGACGCCGGCTTATGGTTAAAACGTCCGCTCTGGCAGCGGATAGCGGAGCGACTGTTTTACTTCTTCAGTCCGTTGCTGTAAAACGTGCCAATCAGATGTTAAACGGGTAGCTATCATGGATATGGATTTAAACAATCGCCTGACCGAAGATGAAACGCTTGAACAGGCTTACGATATCTTTCTCGAGCTGGCGGTCGACAACCTCGACCCGGCGGATGTCATTCTGTTTAACCTGCAGTTTGAAGAGCGCGGCGGTGCCGAACTCTTTGATCCGGCAGAAGACTGGCAAGAGCACGTCGATTACGATCTCAACCCGGACTTCTTCGCCGAGGTGGTGATTGGCCTGGCTGACACCGACGGCGGCGAAATCAACGATATCTTCGCCCGCGTTCTGCTGTGCCGCGAGAAAGATCACAAGCTGTGCCATATTTTGTGGCGTGAATAAGATTTTATTCCGGCCTCTGCTGGCCTGAAAAATGCCTGCCCGTTTAACGACCGGCAGGCATTTTTATTTACCCGTCCGCCTGCTGCGCAAGCGCACTCCCGCAGGCGTTGCAGTACCGCGCGTTTTTATCATGAGGCCCGTGCTGACAGTTCTGGCAAATCCGCTGACTGCGGCGATTCTGAAAGGCGGTGGTCATATGGGTGGTAATAAGGCCGGTTGGGATGGCGATAATTGAGTAGCCGATTAATATCAGCACCGAAGCCAGTATTCGTCCCAGCGGCGTGTGCGGCGTAATATCGCCATAACCTACCGTTGTGATCGTCACGATAGCCCAGTACACCGAAGCGTTAAGCGTGGTGAATCCGTACTGCGGCCCCTCAATCAGATACATCAGCGAGCCGAAAATCACCATCACAATGGCAATAAATGAGTAAAACAGTATCAGCTGATGGCGGGCGCTGACGATAGCAGCCCAGAAGATATTCAACGACGGCATAAAGCGCAGCAGCTTGAGAATACGCAAGGCTCGGATCGCACGCATCGCGCGCCAGGCAAAGACGTAGTCAATGCTTATTTCCGGCCACAGCCACATCACGTACAGCGGTAAAATCGTCGCTAAATCAATTAGCCCCCAGAAGCTGAAAATATACCTGAGCGGATTGGGCCAGCTGACGATGCGCAGGATATATTCGAGGGTAAAAACGGCGGTAACAAACAGCTCCAGCCAGACGAAAATATGCCATTCATCAACGTTCAGGTGGTACTGAGTCCCCAGACCCGACTCGATAAAAATAACCACCACGCTGAGCAGTGCAAAAACGCCACACAGTCCTTCAAAGCGGCGCCCGGAGCGCTGATGCTGATCGAAGAGCACATGAAATAGCCGCTGACGGGCGGCGTGAATATTGACAGCCACGTTAACCTCGCAAAAAAAAGGGCTGACCAGCGTCAGCCCCGGAGATTATAACGGGTCTACCTTCAGGCAGGAAACCGCATGACGGAAACTTCCTTCCAGCACCGGCCGCGTTTTGGCACATTCCGGCCCGGCAAGAGGACAGCGCGTGCGGAAAACGCATCCCGACGGCGGATTAATCGGCGAAGGGAGCTCGCCTTCCAGCAGCTGGATGGTTTTATTTTTTTCCAGATCCGGGTCGGGAACCGGCACCGCAGACATCAGCGCTTTGGTATAAGGGTGCAGCGGGTTGTGGTACACCTCATCGTAGGTGCCCAGCTCCACCGCGTGCCCGAGGTACATCACCAGCACGCGATCGGAGATGTGCTTTACCACCGCCAGGTCATGGGCGATAAAGATCAGCGACAGACCCATTTCGCGCTGCAGCTGCTGCAGCAGGTTGACCACCTGGGCCTGAATCGACACGTCCAGCGCCGACACCGGCTCATCGCAGATAATCAGCTTAGGCTCAAGGATCAGCGCGCGGGCAATACCGATACGCTGGCACTGGCCGCCGGAAAACTCGTGCGGATAGCGGTTAATCAGGTTTGGCAGCAGGCCAACCTTCATCATCATCGCCTTCACCCGATCGCGAGCTTCCTGGCGCGACATTTTCGGATGATAGGTGCGCAGCGGCTCGGCAATAATCTCGCCGATGGTCATACGCGGGTTCAGCGACGCCAGCGGATCCTGGAAAATCATCTGAATATCGCTGCGCACGTCGCGCCACTCGTCCGGCTTCATGCCCAGCAAATCTTTGCCAAGCCACGCTACCCTGCCCTCGGTCGCTTTCACCAGGCCAATAATCGCGCGGGCAAAGGTCGATTTACCGCAGCCGGACTCACCCACCACGCCCAGCGTTTCGCCTTCATACAGACGCAGCGTGACGCCATCAACCGCCTTCAGCGTTTTAGACGGCTGCCAAAACCACTGCTTGCCATCTTTAATATCAAAGTGGACTTTTAGATCGGCGATTTCGAGCAGGACTTTTCTTTGTTCAGTCACGGCGTTCATAGCAGATCTCCCACCGGTTGAAAGCAGGCACGCAGGCGGCCAGGGGCAAACTCCTTCAGAGGCGGAGCGCTATTGCAAATCTCCATCGCATGCGGACAGCGCGGCTGGAACGGACAGCCCTTCGGCAGGCGCAGCAGGTTCGGCGGATTGCCAGGGATGGTTAACAGCGCATCGCCTTCGGCGTCCAGGCGCGGGACCGCATTCAGCAGGCCGATAGAGTACGGATGCGACGGATGATAAAAGACATCGCGCGCGTGACCGTACTCCATGGTGCGGCCGGCGTACATCACCAGAACTTTGTCACAGATCCCGGCGACCACGCCCAGATCGTGAGTAATCATAATGATCGCCGTATTGAATTCACGTTTAAGTTCATTCAGCAGGGTCATAATCTGCGCCTGCACCGTCACGTCCAGCGCCGTCGTCGGCTCATCAGCGATCAGCAGCTTTGGCCGGCACAGCAGCGCCATAGCGATCATCACGCGCTGGCGCATCCCGCCAGAAAACTCATGCGGATACATTTTCATCCGCTTGCGCGCTTCCGGCATCTTGACCGCATCCAGCATCTTCACTGATTCTTCAAAGGCCTCGGCTTTCCCCAGACCTTTGTGCAGCATCAGAACCTCCATCAGCTGCTCGCCGACCCGCATATACGGGTTCAGGGAGGTCATCGGGTCCTGGAAAATCATCGAAATCTGCTCGGCGCGCAGCTTATTCAGCTCACGCTCCGGCAGGTTAAGGATCTGCCGGCCGTTAAAGGTCGCCGAGCCGCCGATATAGCCGTTGGCGGCCAGCAGCCCCATCAGCGCAAAGGCGGTCTGCGACTTACCGGAGCCCGACTCACCCACGATGCCTAACGTCTCCCCGGCCCGCAGGCTAAAGTTGAGGTCGTTGACGGCGGTGACGTCGCCATCCGGCGTTTTAAAGGTCACGCGGAGATCTTTAACATCCAGCAGCAGCCCGGATTGTTGCTGCGCCTGCGGCGCTTTTGCCGTTTCAATTATGCTCATGACGGCGCTCCTTAGCGGTCTTTCGGGTCGAGGGCATCACGCAGGCCATCGCCGATAAAGTTAAAACAGAACAGCGTTACCACCAGGAACCCCGCAGGAAACAGCAGCAGCCACGGCGACACTTCCATTGAGTTTGCGCCATCGCTCAGCAGCGCTCCCCAGCTGCTGAGCGGCTCCTGAGTACCCAGACCGAGGAAGCTCAGGAAGGATTCGAACAGGATCATGCTCGGCACCAGCAGCGAGGCATACACCACCACCACGCCCAGGACGTTAGGCACGATGTGACGCGTCACGATACTGAAGGTCGAGACGCCGCCGACCTGGGCTGCTTCGATAAACTCTTTGCGCTTCAGGCTCAGCGTCTGGCCGCGCACGATACGCGCCATATCCAGCCAGGAAACCATTCCGATGGCGACGAAGATCAGCAGTATGTTCTGGCCAAAAAAGGTCACCAGCAGGATAACGAAGAACATAAACGGGAAGGAGTTGAGGATCTCCAGCAGACGCATCATGACGGAGTCGACCTTACCGCCGAGATAGCCGGAAAGCGAGCCGTAGAGCGTACCGAGGATCACCGCCACCAGCGCGGCGGCTACGCCAACCATCAGCGAAATACGTCCGCCGATAGCAACGCGCACCAGCAGGTCGCGACCGGATGAGTCGGTACCGAAGTAGTGGCTGGACGCCGTATCAGGCGCGCTGGACATCATGCCCCAGTCGGTGTCGTAGTAGGAAAACTGCGACACCATCGGCGCAATGGTCACGAACAGAGCGATAACGATCAGCACCACCAGGCTGGCCACGGCCGCGCGGTTATGCATAAAGCGGCGGCGGGCATCTTGCCACAGGCTACGCCCTTCGACTTCAAGCTTTTCACTGAAGTTCTCCAGCGCCTCGTTGTTTTTCTTACTTAACATCATGGCGAACCCCGGCCTCAATAGCGAATCTTCGGATCGATAACGGCATACAGCACATCAACAATCGCGTTAAACAGAATGGTCAGCGCGCCGACCAGAATCGTCAGGCTGAGTACCAGGGAGTAGTCGCGGTTAAGCGCGCCGTTGACGAACAGCTGGCCGATCCCCGGAAGACCGTAGATAGTCTCGATAACCATCGATCCGGTGATAATGCCAACGAACGCCGGCCCCATATAGGAGAGAACGGGCAGCAGCGCAGGCTTCAGCGCGTGGCGCAGGATGATACGATGCATCGGCAGCCCCTTCGCCCGCGCGGTGCGGATAAAGTTAGAGTGCAGAACTTCAATCATCGAACCGCGGGTGATACGCGCGATGCTGGCAATATAGGCGAGCGACAGCGCCACCATCGGCAGGATCATAAACTTCAGCGCCCCGCCATTCCAGCCGCCACCGGGTAGCCAGTGCAGGGTGATGGCAAAAATCATCACCAGCAGCGGCGCAACCACGAAGCTGGGTATGACGACGCCGGTCATTGCCACCCCCATCACCGCATAGTCCCATTTGGTATTTTGCTTGAGGGCCGCAATAACGCCGGCGCTCACGCCAAGAACTACCGCCAGCAGGAAGGCGGCAAAGCCTAATTTGGCGGAGACCGGGAAGCTTGACGCCACCAGATCGTTCACCGAATAGTCTTTATATTTAAAAGAGGGACCGAAATCACCGTGCGCCAGCTGCTTCAGATAGTTGAAGTACTGGGTCATGATGGGGTCATTTAAATGATATTTTGCTTCAATATTCGCCAGCACTTCTGGCGGCAGCGTACGTTCGCCGGTAAAGGGACTTCCCGGCGCAAGGCGCATCATGAAGAATGAGATAGTTATAAGAATAAATAGCGTCGGAATCGCTTCCAGACAGCGACGAAAAATAAATTTTAACATTGCCCGTACCTTCTGGCGTGTGCCTATCGTATGCGATGAATTCAGACACGGTGGGGCAAGCGATGCCTGCCCCACGTCTTGCCATTAATGTTTGATAATATACAGGTTTTTAACGTATATATTATCTAACGGGTCTTTACCGGTATAGCCACCTACCCACGGTTTAACCAGACGGGCGTTGACGTAATAGAAGACCGGCACAATGACAGAGTCTTTATCCAGCTGCTGCTCTGACTGCGCATACAGATCGGCGCGTTTGGCGTCATCATTGGTTTGCAGCGTTTCAGCGATAATTTTATCGAACGCCGGGCTCTTATAGTGCGAGGTGTTGTTTGAGCTGTCGCTCAGCATGGTATTGAGGAATGAGGTTGGTTCGTTGTAGTCGGCACACCAGCCCGCACGCGCCACGTCAAAGGTGCCCTGATGGCGGTTATCGAGGAAGGTTTTCCATTCCTGATTTTCCAGCTTCACGTTGGCGCCCAGGTTTTTCTTCCAGATGGATGCCACGGCGATGGCCAGCTTTTTATGCAGATCGGACGTGTTGTACAGCAGGTTAAAGGTCAGCGGTTTATCCGCGGTATATCCGGCTTCAGCCAGCAGTTTTTTCGCTTCTTCGTTACGCTTATCCTGAGTCCAGGTAAACCATTCTGGTTTAACGACCTTCATGCCATCGGTATAAGGCGGGGTGTAGCTGTATGCCGGCAGATCGCCCTGGTTCTTCACTTTATTAACGATAATGTCGCGGTCCAGCGCCATCTTCAGCGCGGTACGCACGCGGACGTCGGTAAACGGTGCTTTCTGGTTGTTAATTTCGTAGTAGTAGGTGCAGAGATACGGATCGACGTGAACTTCTTTCGGGATCTCTTTTTTCAGCTTCTGGAACAGCTCAATCGGCATATTGTTATAGGTCATGTCGATTTCGCCGCTGCGGTAGCGGTTAACGTCGGTGACTTCTGAAGAAATAGGCAGATAGGTTACCTGGTTAATAACGGTTTTCGCGTTATCCCAGTACTGAGTATTACGCTCAAGAACGATACGTTCGTTAACGACCCAGTCCTTCAGCTTATAGGCGCCGTTGGTGACAATATTGGCCGGCTGAGTCCATTTCTCGCCATATTTTTCAATAGCCGCTTTTGGCACCGGTGACACGGACGGGTGCACCAGCAGTTTATAGAAATAAGGAACAGGCTCGCTCAGGGTAACCTGGAAGGTTTTATCATCGAGCGCTTTAACGCCCAGATCGGTGATTGGCTTTTTGCCGGCGATAATTTCATCAACGTTGGCAACGTGGCCATACTGCAGATAGCTCGCGTACGGTGAGGCGGTTTTCGGATCGGACAGGCGCTGCCAGCTATAAACGAAATCTTGTGCGGTTACCGGCGTGCCGTCGGACCATTTAGCGTCTTTACGCAGATGGAAGGTCCAGACTTTAAAATCTTTATTATCCCAGGATTCGGCAACCCCAGGAATCGGGTGGCCCTGAATATCGCCAATCACTAAACCTTCAAACAGGTCGCGGTTAATGTTGGATTCAGGCACACCTTCAATTTTGTGCGGATCCAGAGATTGAACCTCTGCTCCGTTATTACGTACCAGCGATTGTGAATCCGCCAGCTGCACCCCTGCAGGTACATCTGCTGCCATAGCAACGTTCGCCGTAAATAGCGCAGAGAAAATCCCCGCTGCTACCAGATTTTTTTTGGTGATGATGGTCATTGTGTTGTTACTCCACTCATTATAATTACTGGCTATTTAACCAGCCTCTTTTTTTCCCTTATTCGGGATTCTGTACAGTGCAGGAGTTTTTGCTGCTGTCAGACTTTACTGCTTGCTATCACCGACTTATTTATTACGACCGCTCAAACGGCAGCCTTGACGTCGATTCTTTACCCCCCTGTCCTGGGGCGGCTTTTACGCAATGAGTTATTTAATAATAATTCTCATTTACGTCTATTACTCAGTGAGCGATAACGCCGGAAAGTACCAAAAGGCTTTCTCATCCGCCAATGCAATTTGCAAATATGTTACCGGATTCTCTTTTATTGCTCCTGCCGCGGCAGGATTCTGCCGGTCACTTCCGAGAGAGGAGCAATAAAGTAGTTATTTATCATTTAGATACAAAAAACATGTCGTTCTGCATGCCGCTTAAGGGTGCAAAGGCGCTTTTTTGTACGAAAATTTAACAATCGGTTATTATTTAGCACATTCATCTGCCGCTGTTATGAAATTACTAATATCATTTCAATTATCTGACGGCAAGCACCAGAGAATGATGTGAAGAAAATAACAGTGGCGACGGTGCGGAAAAAAAAGAGAAGAAGGCGAAGAAAACGGATAACAAATTGATATTAAAAGAAATAAACTATCATCACGGAAAGTTATTCTTCTCGTCTATATCCGCTTTATTGATATGTTTTGCTAATAATAAAGCAAGCGCGGAGCCTCAGGCCCCGCGCAACGCGGTGCTTCAGACCAGAAGACCCGGGAAAAGCGCCTTCAGTCCGGTAACGATAAACTCAATTCCGAGGGCCATCAGCAGCAGCCCCATAATACGCGTTATCACGTTAATCCCGGTTTGCCCAAGCAGGCGAACGAGCCACGGTGCCATGCGGAAAATTCCCCAGCAGCACAGGGCAAATAGCGCGATGGCCACCGAGAAGCCAAAGAGGTGGGCTACGGTGTGGTAACGCGTTCCCCAAACAATGGTGGAGCTAATCGCCCCCGGCCCGGCCATCAGCGGTAATGCCAGAGGCACTACGCCAATGCTTTCGCGGATAGCCGTCTCTGATTTTTCCTGCTTATTCTGTTTGTCTTCCCCGAGCTTGCCGCTAATCATCGACATCGCGATGGTAACGACGAGGATCCCCCCGGCAATTCGGAATGAATCGATGGAGATGCCGAAGATTTGTAAAATACCGTCCCCGAGGAACAGCGAGGTCAGCAGGATAATGGCAACGGAAAGGTTCGCCGTCAGGTTGGTCTTGTTACGGATCGCCGCACTCTGGTAGCTGGTCATACTAATGAACACCGGAATGATGCCAACCGGGTTAACCAGTGCAAATAACCCGATGAAAAACTTGAAATAAGCTGAAAAATCAAACAACGGTAGAGTCACAGTGCGCTCCGCAGCATCATTAAATATGGCTGTTGACAGTGGGTGTCATAAAATATTCGCGCAGAAGATACGCTTTTTAACAGCATAATTCATCTCAAAAATGCATACCCTAATGATAAAGTGTGTATGTTATATATTTGTGTCTTTTAGCCGATTTATTCATTTATTCTGCATACCTTTTCATTACACTTGATCTAAGTGGTCATAAAATAGCCTGCTGAAAGGTGTCAGCTTGACATAAAATTGATCTAAATCACGTAAATCGTACTCAGAAGTGAGTAATCTTGTTTACACCAAAGAGTGGAAGCCGGCAGTACCTGAGGATAAAGAAATAAAGCTTCGTTAGTAAATCAGTGAAGCCAGTACGGCAAAATTCGATACGTTAACATTTAGATGCAAGCTATTAACCGCCTGTCTATACTGTCGAATCGAGCTACTGATTTACTAAAAAAGTTTAACATTATCAGGAGAGCATTATGGCTGTTACTAATGTCGCTGAACTTAACGCACTTGTAGAGCGCGTAAAAAAAGCCCAGCGTGAATATGCCAGTTTCACTCAAGAACAAGTTGATAAGATCTTCCGTGCAGCCGCTCTGGCCGCCGCTGACGCTCGAATCCCTCTCGCAAAAATGGCCGTTGCCGAATCCGGCATGGGCATTATCGAAGACAAAGTGATCAAAAACCACTTCGCTTCTGAATACATCTATAACGCTTATAAAGATGAAAAGACCTGCGGTGTTCTCTCCGAAGACGATACCTTTGGTACCATCACCATCGCAGAGCCTATCGGTATTATTTGCGGTATCGTCCCAACGACGAACCCGACTTCTACAGCAATCTTTAAATCACTGATCAGCCTGAAAACGCGTAACGCGATCATCTTCTCTCCGCATCCGCGTGCTAAAGATGCCACCAACAAAGCGGCTGACATCGTTCTGCAGGCTGCTATTGCTGCCGGCGCACCGAAAGACCTGATCGGCTGGATCGACCAGCCTTCCGTTGAGCTTTCCAACGCCCTGATGCACCATCCTGACATTAACCTGATCCTTGCGACCGGTGGTCCAGGCATGGTTAAAGCGGCCTATAGCTCCGGTAAACCGGCTATCGGCGTAGGTGCAGGCAACACGCCGGTTGTTATTGACGAAACCGCTGACATTAAACGTGCCGTTGCGTCGGTACTGATGTCCAAAACCTTCGATAACGGCGTTATCTGTGCGTCTGAACAGTCCGTTGTCGTTGTGGATTCCGTCTACGACGCCGTTCGTGAACGCTTCGCCAGCCACGGCGGCTACCTGCTGCAGGGCAAAGAGCTGAAAGCGGTTCAGGATATCATCCTGAAAAACGGCGCGCTGAACGCCGCTATCGTTGGTCAGCCGGCATACAAAATTGCCGAACTGGCAGGCTTCACCGTTCCGGCCACCACCAAAATTCTGATTGGTGAAGTGACCGACGTTGATGAAAGCGAGCCGTTTGCTCACGAAAAACTCTCTCCGACCCTGGCAATGTATCGCGCCAAAAACTTCGAAGACGCCGTTAATAAAGCTGAAAAACTGGTGGCGATGGGCGGTATCGGTCATACCTCCTGCCTGTACACCGACCAGGATAACCAGCCTGCTCGCGTGGCCTTCTTCGGCCAGATGATGAAAACCGCACGTATTCTGATTAACACCCCGGCTTCTCAGGGTGGTATCGGTGACCTGTATAACTTTAAGCTTGCGCCTTCCCTGACTCTGGGTTGTGGTTCCTGGGGTGGTAACTCCATCTCTGAAAACGTTGGTCCGAAACACCTGATCAACAAGAAAACCGTTGCTAAGCGAGCTGAAAACATGTTGTGGCACAAACTTCCGAAATCTATCTACTTCCGTCGTGGCTCTCTGCCAATCGCACTGGATGAAGTGATTACTGATGGTCACAAACGCGCGCTGATCGTGACCGACCGCTTCCTGTTCAACAACGGCTATGCCGACCAGATCACCTCCGTGCTGAAGGCATCCGGCGTTGAAACCGAAGTGTTCTTTGAAGTTGAAGCTGACCCGACTCTGACCGTGGTACGTAAAGGTGCAGACCTGGCCAACTCCTTCAAGCCGGACGTCATCATCGCGCTCGGCGGTGGTTCCCCGATGGATGCGGCGAAAATCATGTGGGTGATGTACGAACATCCGGAAACCCACTTCGAAGACCTGGCGCTGCGCTTTATGGATATCCGTAAACGTATCTACAAGTTCCCGAAAATGGGCGTGAAAGCGAAAATGATCGCCGTCACTACCACTTCCGGTACCGGTTCTGAAGTGACCCCGTTTGCGGTTGTTACCGACGATGCGACCGGTCAGAAATATCCGCTGGCAGACTACGCGCTGACTCCGGATGTGGCGATTGTCGATGCTAACCTCGTCATGGATATGCCGAAATCCCTGTGTGCCTTCGGTGGTCTGGATGCCGTTACTCACGCCCTGGAAGCCTACGTTTCCGTACTGGCATCTGAGTTCTCCGACGGCCAGGCTCTGCAGGCGCTGAAGCTGCTGAAAGAGTACCTGCCAGCGTCCTACCATGAAGGTTCTAAGAACCCGGTAGCGCGTGAGCGCGTGCACAGTGCAGCGACAATTGCCGGTATCGCGTTTGCGAACGCCTTCCTCGGCGTATGTCACTCTATGGCGCACAAGCTGGGCTCTCAGTTCCATATCCCGCACGGCCTGGCGAACGCCCTGCTGATTTGTAACGTTATCCGCTACAACGCGAACGATAACCCAACCAAGCAGACCGCATTCAGCCAGTACGACCGTCCGCAGGCTCGTCGCCGCTACGCAGAAATTGCTGACCACCTGGGCCTGAGCGCACCTGGTGACCGCACCGCAGCGAAAATCGAGAAACTGCTGGCATGGCTGGAAAGCATTAAAGCTGAACTGGGTATTCCTAAGTCAATCCGTGAAGCTGGCGTGCAGGAAGCTGACTTCCTGGCCCACGTTGACAAGCTGTCTGAAGACGCATTCGATGACCAGTGCACCGGCGCTAACCCGCGCTACCCGCTGATTGCCGAACTGAAACAGATTCTGCTCGATACCTTCTACGGTAATGAGTTCAGCGAAGGCGAAGCTGCCGCGAAGAAAGAGACTGTTGCAGCACCGAAAGCCGATAAAAAAGCGAAAAAATCCGCTTAATTTACGCCGGTAATCAATACGAGGCCTCATCTTTTGATGAGGCCTTTTTTTATCGCCACTATTTTGCCTGGAGTCGCACAACCGACGCAGAGCGACGCTGAAGCAACAACCGTAATATATAACGCGGGAATGACAGCAGGACGTCATCAGGCGCCTGGTGCGCGCCTGAGCGGGGTCGATGGAGGGAGGTTAGCAGGAGCGCTGCTTGTTTTGCACAAGCGTTAAAGACCCCTCTTTTAAGGCCTCTTTATAATGTTTACGACAGACCGATACGTAGCGTTCATTGCCGCCAATAACGACCTGCTCGCCCTCGTTGTACGGCCGCCCTTCCCGATCGAGGCGCAGCACCATACTCGCCTTACGGCCACAAAAACAGATCGTTTTTAATTCAACCAGCTTATCTGACCAGGCTAATAAATACTGGCTGCCGATAAACAGCTCCCCGCGAAAATCAGTACGCAGGCCGTAGCACAGCACCGGGATATCCAGCCCATCAACAACCTCGGATAGCTCATGTACCTGCTCGCGGGTAAGAAACTGGCTCTCATCGACTAATACACAATGAACCGGCTGCTTTGCGTGCTCATCGCTAATCTCGGCGAATAATGAAGTCTGCGGGTTAAACAGCCGGGCCGGCGATGAGAGTCCAATTCTTGAACTGACCTTACCGGAACCAAAGCGGTCATCAATCTCAGCCGTATAAACTAAGGCACGCATGCCTCGTTCCTGATAATTGTATGAGGACTGCAGTAGCGCAGTCGACTTACCTGCATTCATTGCAGAATAGTAAAAATAAAGTTGTGCCATCGGCTGCATAACCCCAATCAATGTGTTTAATCGCGGCGGGATTGTAGCATATTTTCTGGCGCTGTCGGCCCCTTCAGGGATGGGTGGGAGGTGTATGTTGCGCCAGTCGACTTCTGAAAGATTAAGCTTCTTAATACAATCGGGTCATCGGTTATTTGCCCTCACCGCGGGGTGCAACCGGCTGGAGCAGTTGTCCTTTCGTGCGAATCGGTGCATTTTGCAGGCGGTTATAACGGATTTTGTTCAGCGTTTTATATTAAACATCACTGTAACTAATGCGCTAATACTGAAGGGGGATATTTATCCCTGCAAAGTATAATTTTACTCCCTGGCCGCTGGGAAAAGCATACTATCTCAGGGTTTTAGCTTGCGGTGCCGGTTAAGCTATAAGCGAGAAAGATGTGAACTCGCGCGAAAAATTTAACTTAAATTAATTAATTACCGGGACAAATAACAAGTAATTTTGAGTTCCTTACATTCTACCCTATTGCACATCTGATTATATCGCTCTATTATTAGTTCAACAAACCACCCCACAATATAAGTTTGAGATTACTACAATGAGCGAAGCACTTAAAATTTTGAACAACATCCGTACTCTTCGTGCGCAGGCGAGAGAATGCACCCTTGAAACGCTAGAAGAAATGCTGGAAAAATTAGAAGTTGTCGTTAACGAACGTCGCGAAGAAGAAAGCGCTGCGGCTGCAGAAATTGAAGAGCGTACTCGTAAACTGCAACAATACCGTGAAATGCTGATCGCTGATGGTATTGACCCGAATGAACTGCTGAGCACCATGGCTGCAGTTAAAGCGGGCACCAAAGCCAAACGCGCAGCACGTCCGGCGAAATATAGCTACGTTGATGAAAACGGCGAAACCAAAACCTGGACTGGTCAGGGCCGCACCCCGGCAGTGATCAAAAAAGCGATGGATGAGCAGGGCAAATCTCTGGACGATTTCCTGCTGTAATAAATCGTCAGATTTGAAAAATCCCGCTTCGGCGGGATTTTTTTTTATCTTAACTTACTGCGATAAAAAAGCCGGGGAACAATACCTGCACCCCGGCTCTGATATCTAAAGATAACGATTACTTAGCGATTGCTTTTTCCAGCCAGTCTTTAAAATCTGCGCCGAGCGTTTTATGGCGCACGCCATATTCAACGAAAGCCTGCATGTAGCCCAGTTTATTACCACAGTCATGGCTCTTGCCCTTCATATGGTAGGCTTCAACCGTTTCCTTCTCGATCAGCATATCGATGGCATCAGTCAGCTGGATTTCATCGCCTGCGCCCGGAGGGGTTTTAGCCAGCAGCGGCCAAATATCCGCGCTGAGCACGTAACGACCAACGACGGCCAGATTGGAAGGTGCAACGTCGGCTTTCGGCTTTTCCACCACGCCAACCATCGGCACGCTTTCACCCGGCTGCAGGGACTGTCCCTTGCAATCAACAACGCCATAGGCCGTGACGTCAGCCACAGGCTCAACCATAATCTGGCTGGATCCGGTTTCGTCGAAACGAGCCATCATTTCCGCCAGGTTATCGCGGCTCAGGTCGGATTCAAACTCATCCAGAATAACGTCCGGCAGAATAACCGCGACCGGCTCGTCGCCCACGACCGGGTGCGCGCACAGCACGGCATGACCAAGGCCTTTAGCGAGGCCCTGACGAACCTGCATAATGGTGACGTGCGGTGGGCATATAGATTGGACTTCTTCAAGAAGCTGACGTTTTACACGTTTTTCCAGCATTGCTTCCAGTTCAAAACTGGTATCGAAATGGTTTTCGATAGAATTTTTGGAAGAGTGCGTTACCAGAACAATTTCAGTAATCCCGGCCGCAATACATTCGTTAACAACATACTGAATTAAAGGCTTATCTACCAGTGGCAGCATTTCTTTCGGAATAGCCTTGGTAGCGGGCAGCATCCTGGTGCCTAATCCCGCAACCGGGATAACAGCTTTTCTTACTTTAGAATTAACGGCAGCCATTGAAATCTCCTGGACTGTATGTTTTTTAAACTAGTCATAATAATAACGCACCCAGTATATCAGCCCATCCAGGTAAGCCTGGTCTGAAAGGCGCGGATTTTCTCGAATTAGGACTTATACGTATAAAACCCATCGATAGTATCACCGCCAAAGAGAGAGCGGTAATCCTACCAGCGTGAAAATAAACTTAACTGTTCATTCCGCAGACAACATCAGGCGTAAACGGCCGCCAGCCCCCCAAATTTGGCACTGCCACGAGGAGCAGCGTTGGCTAATTTGGTTGAGATAAGCATTACCTAATGTGCCAAGCGGCACACCATTACTAATCTGTATTTGATGTTCTCCGGTATTGAGCGTGCCGTTTAACCCCGCCGATACCAAAATCAAATTTTTCAACCCGCTGTGGTAATAACCCACCAGCAGCGGAAATTGCCCCGGCAAATTCGCCTGACGAAGCAGCTGGTTGACCTGCTTTAACAACCCGGTCATTTCCGGCAGGCGCTGGCCTTGATGGGCAAGCTGTTCCTGAAGTAGACCGTTAAACAGCGCGCGCAGGAGCAGCGCCGCGAGAACGCCATTATCTCCTGCTCGTGTGACATCCAGACAGTAAAATGCCAAATCATTTTCTGATAATGGCGCAATATCGAGAACCAGCCCTGGCCTGTCCGCGGTGACCAGCTGGCGATAGTGGATGCGGCAGCGAGATATTTCCTGCTGCACCGGAGGCTGTAGCTCCTGCAGCAGCCTGGAGGCGGCGTTTGGGTCGCTGACCAGCGCATCCCAGTCCTCAAACAGCCGCTCCTCCTCTTCCACACGCGAGCTGAACATGTGGGGATAGAGGCAGGCGTAGACCGTCTCACGCAGGCGGTTAAAATCTTTTACCGGCTTAAGCAGAACATCCTGCACGCCAAGACGCAGCGCCTTAGCAATATCCGCCATATTTTCCGTAGCCGAAATCATCAGAATCGGCATCTGATCGCCCTGGTTACGCAGATACTCCACCAGCTGGAGCCCATTCATGCGCGGCATCGAGATATCGCAGATCATCAGGTCGGGCTTTGACTCGGCCATTTTTTGTAGTGCCTCAACGCCATCCTCAGCCTGCGCGGTCGTAGCGCCTAGCGAGGTTAACCAGGAGTGCAAAAGAGTGCGGAAAACGGGCTCGTCTTCAACGATCAGAATTTGTTTTCCCGCCAATGGCTGCGTCATGATCTCTCCTCTGGCTGACGATAATTAAATATTGGCATGCAATTCACACTATCGCCTGTCAGAATTTACTGAAGTCTAAGTCAAGGGCGTCACGCCGAGGCGCGCACCAAAGGTAAAAGTTCATCCATCTTTTTTTCCACCGCCTGGTGACCAGCAGCAATCGCCTCACCGGCGCGATGAAAATCGAGAGTAGATATTTGTGGGCAAAAGGGCTGTAGCAGAATATCCGGTGGGTCCCCCGCCATACGGTTACGTTTCAGGCGATTTTCCAGCACCTGAATAGAGGTGGACATAATCTCCATTGCCGTAGGCGTAGCGGTGGTCGTCTGCCGGGAGGTCATTCCCGTCAGCCGCGCGCGCAGGCGCGAATGCCAGGAAAAATCTTTTTCATCTTCAGCTCGCGGCTTCTCGATAGACCATAAATCCTGCTGCATCAGATGCGCATCGTGCTGAAGATCGACGGCGATGACGATATCGGCCCCCAGCGCGCGCGTCAAAGAGACCGGGACGGGATTGACGACGGCGCCGTCTACCAGCCAGTAGCCATTGTGCATAACGGGCGACATCAGGCCGGGCATGCTGCAGGAGGCGCGTACCGCCAGATGCAAATCGCCTTCGGTAAACCACAGTTCGCGGCCGGTGCTCAGATTGGTCGCCACCGCCGCAAACCGGCGATCGCAGCGTTCAATTTCGGAGGTAGGCAGGACTTGTCGGAATTGATTGAATACCCGCTCCCCGCGCAGCAGGCCTCCGCGACGCCAGGAGAGATCCATTAACCGCAGCACGTCCCAGTTGCTAAACGAGCATACCCATTTTTCCAGTACCGGAAGGCGCTTGCAGGCGTAGGCCGCGCCAACCAGCGATCCGATAGAGCATCCTGCAACAACGTCAATTTCAATACCTGCCCGCTGTAGCGCGTTAATCACACCAATATGCGACCACCCTCGGGCAGCTCCCGCCCCTAAGGCCAGACCAATCTTAAGCTTTCTCATTATTACCGATACACATCCTTCCACCGCGAACATGGCATCATCGCCACAGCTCAGTTAACATAAAACACTTTGGCGTCGATGCGCCGTCATTCTTTTTCCATGGAGGCCGCTTTGTCGCCATTATGTCCCTGTGGCAGCGCTCTGCAGTATAGCGCATGTTGCCAGCGTTATCTGGACGGCGCGCTGCCAGCGCCAGGCCCGTCACAGCTGATGCGATCCCGCTACAGCGCGTTTGTCATGAAAGATGCCGATTATCTGATTAAAACCTGGCACCCCTCTTGCCATGCGCAGCAGTTCCGCGCGGATCTGGAGAGCGGTTTTGCCAAAACGCACTGGCTGGGCCTGACCGTCTTTGCCGCCGATGAGGGGCGGACTCCCGATGAAGGATTCGTCAGCTTTATTGCGCGATTTAACGACGATAGCCGTTCCGGCGTAATTATTGAACGTTCCAGATTCTTAAAAGAAAATGGACAGTGGTACTATATCGACGGCACGCGACCGCTGGTTGGTCGTAACGACCCCTGCCCTTGTGGCTCAGGTAAAAAATTTAAAAAATGCTGCGGCCAATAAACCGGCGTCAGCAATAGCAAACACTACAGGATTTCCCCCGCGATGCATTCATTACAACGTAAAGTACTACGCACTATTTGCCCTGATCAGAAAGGACTCATCGCGCGTATCACCAACATTTGCTACAAGCACGAGCTGAACATCGTGCAGAACAACGAGTTTGTCGATCACCGAACCGGCCGCTTCTTTATGCGTACCGAGCTGGAAGGTATTTTCAATGACGCCATTCTGCTGGCCGATTTGGATAGCGCGCTGCCGGAAGGTTCAATTCGCGAGCTGACGCCTGCGGGCCGTCGCCGCGTGGTCATTCTGGTCACCAAAGAAGCGCACTGCCTCGGCGATCTGCTGATGAAAGCTAACTACGGCGGCCTGGATGTGGAGATTGCCGCGGTTATTGGTAACCACGAGACGCTGCGTACGCTGGTTGAGCGCTTTGATATTCCGTTCCAGCTGGTCAGCCATGAAGGCCTGACGCGTGAGGAGCACGATAAGCAGATGGGCGATGCTATCGAAGCGTTAGCGCCGGACTATGTGGTGCTGGCGAAATATATGCGCGTGCTGACGCCAGAGTTCGTTTCCCGCTTCCCGAACCAGATTATCAATATCCATCACTCGTTCCTGCCGGCCTTTATTGGCGCCCGTCCGTATCATCAGGCCTACGAGCGCGGTGTGAAAATCATCGGCGCCACCGCGCACTATGTGAACGATAATTTGGATGAAGGCCCGATCATCATGCAGGACGTGATTCATGTCGATCACACCTACACCGCGGAAGATATGATGCGCGCCGGACGCGATGTTGAGAAGAACGTGCTGAGTCGCGCCCTGTATCAGGTGCTGGCGCAGCGCGTGTTCGTTTACGGCAACCGAACGATTATTCTTTAATCGATAGATAAATTAGCTGGTTAGCTTTGCGTCTTTGCGCGCAAAAAGCAGGCAACCAGTTTATTTTTATCAACGGAATGCTTTACAGGGGCGCGTCATTTGGTATGATGCGCCCCGCTTCCCCAGAAGGAAGCAGGCCAGTATTAGCATTACCCCGTGGTGGGGTTCCCGAGCGGCCAAAGGGAGCAGACTGTAAATCTGCCGTCATCGACTTCGAAGGTTCGAATCCTTCCCCCACCACCATTATTCACCACAGCAATGTGGTAACCCCGATAAGCCTTAGCGAGGTTTGCACTTGTCGGGAAGGGTGAGGAACAATCCTTCTCTACCCCATTATTCGCGCAGTTGAATAGCTACAATTTGATTTTACCCCTGGTGGGGTTCCCGAGCGGCCAAAGGGAGCAGACTGTAAATCTGCCGTCATCGACTTCGAAGGTTCGAATCCTTCCCCCACCACCATCACTTCCTGATATCTCATCACTCCCAAACAAACGCCAGCGTCGCACATTCTGCCATCCGGGAAGGATGAGAAGCTTCGACCAGGGTTCGACTCGAGCGTCAGCGAGAGAACGTTGCCGCAGGCAACGGCCCGAAGGGTGAGCAGCAAAGCTGCGAATAATCCTTCCCCCACCACCATCACTTCCTGATATCTCATCACTCTCAAACAAATACCAGCGTCACACATTCTGCCCATTCGGGAAGGATGAAAAACTTCGACCAGGGTTCGACTCGAGCGTCAGCTAAGCATCCCTGCCTGGACGTAGACGCCCTCATCCGGAATAGCGCTACATCGGCGGCAGACGGCGCGCTACCGGCGAGCTTTTTACTATCGAGGTGTTGCACTGGGCGTGTTCTGCCAGGCCATCCAGCAGGGTATCAAGCTGCGCAATATCACGCACCGCCAGGCGCATGACGAAGCAATCTTCCCCCGTGACCTTGTCGCATTCGATGCATTCCGGCATCGCCTGAATGTATTTATCCACTTTCTGCAGCAGCCCTGGCATGGGTCTGACGCGCACCAGCGCCTGCAGGCTATAGCCCAGCGCGGCCAGATTAATCCGGGCGCCATATCCCTGAATCACCCCGCGCTCTTCCAGACGCTTCACCCGCTCGGCGGTACTTGGCGAGGTCAGCCCTACCCGCCCACTCAGCACCTTTAGCGATATACGCGCATCTTCCGCCAGACAGGCCAGAATGGCGCGATCGATATTATCAATTAAGTGTTCCACTCTTTTTACCTGCTAAATAAAAGCGATATCAGGTTTTCACCTTAGATCATGCATATCAACCTGTCATCTGATTAACGACAATAGCGGTACGCAAACGGAGGTAGAAAAATGAAACATACGGTGACGGGCGTCTGGCAAATGAGCCTGGCGATGATAATTTCGGGTTCGATTGGCGCATTCGTTTTACTCTCCGGTTTGCCGGTGATCGACGTTGTCTTCTGGCGCTGCCTTATTGGCGCGCTGACCTTAGCGGGCTTCATCTCTCTCAGCCGACAGCCGTTCAGCCAGCTCACGCGGCTCACGCTGCTGCTGGCGATCCTCGGAGGCGTCGCCCTGGTCATTAACTGGCTGCTGCTTTTTGCCGCTTACGCCCGAATTTCTATTGGCATGGCCACCGTTGTTTATAATACCCAGCCGTTTATGCTGGTATTGATGGGCATATTGACAGGTGAGCGGGTTACGCTGATTAAATGGGGCTGGCTGGCGCTGGCCTTTTTCGGCGTGGTGGTGCTGCTCTCCAGCGAGCTGATGCAGGCGCACGGCGGCCAGCTGGCTGCGGGTATTGCGCTGGCTCTTGGCGCCGCTTTTTTCTACGCGCTAACGGCGATGATCGCCCGCAAGCTGCGCCCGCTCCCGCCCCAGCATATTGCCTTTATTCAGGTCATCGTCGGGACAATTATGCTGCTGCCGCTGGTTAACCTCCCCGATTTTAGCGCTGCGTTCCCCTGGCGATACCTGCTGATTCTCGGCGTTGTGCATACCGGCATCATGTACCAGCTGCTCTACAGCGCGATCCAGAAGCTGCCTACGCCAGCGATCGGCTCACTCTCTTTTATCTATCCGATTGTGGCGATCGTGGTCGATTATCTGGTCTTTGACCATGCGCTGGCGCCGGTGCAGCTGGCCGGAGGTGCGCTGATCCTGCTGGCGGCGGCGGGGAATAATCTGGGTTGGGGTGATGGGCTGGCGCTGAGCAATAAAAAACCCCGCCGAAGCGGGGTTTGATACAACCGATAGCTGAACTAGCGACGAGCGCGAACAATCTGATATTTGCGCGTCAGGTACTCTACCGGCGCGCTCCAGATATGCACCAGGCGAGAGAACGGGAACAGCAGGAACATCGTCATCCCCAGCACCAGGTGCAGGCGGAATATAAACGCCACCCCGTCCAGATACTGTGACGCTCCGCCGTGGAAGGTCACCACCGACTGCGCCCAACCTACCAGCTTAAGCATTTCACTACCGTCCATATGCTGCGCCGAGAACGGGATCGTCAGCAGGCCCAGCGCGCACTGAACGAGCAGCAGCGAGAGGATCAGGATATCCGCGGTAGTGGTGGTTGCGCGCACGCGCGGGCTGAACAGGCGACGCTTGAGCAGCAGCACGCCGCCGACCAGACACATCACGCCACTGGCACCGCCGGCAATCATCGCCATCTTCTGCTTCACGTCCATCGGCAGGAAGGACTCATACATCCAGTGCGGGGTCAGCATTCCGAGGAAGTGGCCGGCGAAGATACCGAGGATCCCGATATGGAACAGGTTAGACGCCAGGTTCATCCCTTTGCGGTCCAGCATCTGGCTGGACGAGGCCCGCCAGGTGTACTGACCATAGTCGTAGCGCAGCCAGCTGCCGATCAGAAATACCGAACCGGCAATGTATGGGTAGATGTCAAAGAAGAACATATTCAGGAAGTGCATTATTGCGGTCCTCCGTTAGAGATATCCAAGTATTGCGGGGCCACGGCCCCGGCAAAACGACGCTGGTGAGCGGCAATTTCTGACTCGCCGCAGCCTTTATCGGCAAAGAATTTCACCTGTTCTTCTTCCCATACCGCGTCCAGCGCCTGCGGCGTATCGTCGCGGGCTTCGTCGGCTATTTTTTCTGCAACCTTCTGGCTATCAACCCGGGTATCCGCCAGCTTCAGCAGCAGTTCGAACAGCGCCGCGTAGCGGCTTTCGCGCTGCTGCAGGCGAGCGCTTAGCAGACCCAGAATCGGCGCCACGTCCTTCAGCCCGGCGATAGCTTCATCTTCCGGCAGCTGCGCCAGATACTCCAGGTACAGCGGCAGATGGTCAGGAAGCTCATTGCTGTCGAGCTCCAGGCCATGACGCTCGTATTGCGCCATCAGATCGACCATCGCCTGACCACGATCGCGGGACTCGCCGTGAACATGTTCGAACAGCAGCAGCGACGTCGCCCGTCCGCGGTCAAACAGCTCGCTGTAATCCGCCTGAGCGTCGAGCAGGTCCCGGGCGGTCAGGTAGCGCAGGAAGTCGCCCAGCTTGCGGGCATCCTCCGCGACTAATTTTTCCGATGACGCCAGCGCCTCCAGCATCTCCTGCTGGTGCTGCCACAGGGCAGCGTCAGGATACTCAAGCAGGCGCGACACGATCACGAGTTCAATCATGGGTGCGGCTCCGTTTTGCTGGTCACGTCGATAGTGTCGATGCGGCGGCTATTGAACAGATTGAACTGGCTGTCCGAACCGTGGCAGCCGTCGCCGAAGGTGAAGCCGCAGCCGCTTTTTTCCGGGAAGGCGTCGCGCGCCTGCTCGCGGTGGCTGCTGGGTACCACGAAACGGTCTTCGTAGTTGGCAATCGCCAGGTAGCGATACATCTCCTGCGCCTGGGCTTCGCTCAGACCCACTTCTTCCAGCGCGCGGGTATCCACTACGCCATCAACGCTTTCAGCGCGTTTAAAGTGGCGCATCGCCAGCATGCGCTTCAGCGCCAGCAGCACCGGCTGGGTATCGCCTGCGGTCAGCAGGTTTGCCAGGTACTGAACCGGAATACGCAGGCTTTCCACGTCCGGCAGAATACCGTTGCTCCCCAGCTCGCCGGCGTCCGCCGCGGACTGAATCGGTGACAGAGGCGGCACGTACCAGACCATCGGCAGCGTGCGGTATTCCGGATGCAGCGGCAGCGCCAGCTTCCAGTCCATCGCCATCTTGTAGACCGGCGACTTCTGGGCAGCGTCGATAACCCCCTGCGGTACGCCGTCCTTCAGCGCCTGCTCGATGACTTTAGGGTCATGCGGATCGAGGAACACGTCCAGCTGACGCTGATAGAGATCTTTCTCGTTTTCGGTGCTCGCTGCGGTTTCAATCGCGTCTGCGTCATACAGCAGCACGCCAAGGTAGCGGATACGGCCGACGCAGGTTTCTGAACACACGGTCGGCTGGCCCGCTTCGATGCGCGGGTAGCAGAAGATGCATTTCTCAGACTTACCGCTCTTCCAGTTGAAGTAGATCTTCTTGTACGGGCAGCCGGTGATACACATACGCCAGCCGCGGCACTTGTCCTGGTCGATCAGTACGATGCCGTCTTCCTCACGCTTGTAGATAGCGCCGCTCGGACAGGTCGCCACGCACGCCGGGTTGAGACAGTGCTCACACAGGCGCGGCAGATACATCATGAAGGTGTTTTCGAACTGGCCGTACATCGCCTTCTGCATGTTCTCGAAGTTCTTATCTTTCGATAGCTTCTCGAACTCACCGCCCAGATCGTCTTCCCAGTTCGGTCCCTTGACGATCTTATCCATGCGCTGGCCGGTGATCAGCGAGCGCGGACGCGCGATCGGCTGCGCTTTGCTGTCGGCCGGCGCGTTATGCAGCGTCTGGTAGTCAAAATCAAACGGCTCGTAGTAGTCGTCGATACCCGGCAGATGCGGGTTAGCGAAGATTTTACCCAGCAGCATCGCGCGGTTACCCATACGCGGCTGCAGCTTGCCGTTGATCTTACGAACCCAACCGCCCTTCCATTTTTCCTGGTTTTCCCAGTCGGTCGGGAAACCGAGGCCCGGCTTGGTTTCAACGTTGTTGAACCATGCGTACTCGGTCCCTTCACGGCTGGTCCAGACGTTTTTACAGGTGACTGAGCAGGTATGACAGCCGATGCATTTATCGAGATTCAGCACCATGCCGACTTGTGAACGAATTTTCATTTTACGCTCTCCTGTACCTGGTCATTGCCTTCGCCATCCAGCCAGTTAATATTTTTCATCTTACGTACAACCACAAACTCATCGCGGTTCGAGCCGACGGTGCCATAGTAGTTAAAGCCGTATGCCAGGTGCGCATAGCCGCCGATCATATGCGTCGGTTTTGGCGTAATGCGGGTCACCGAGTTATGGATCCCACCGCGCTGGCCGGTAATTTCAGAACCCGGCAGGTTCACAATACGTTCCTGCGCGTGGTACATCATGGTCATCCCGGCCGGCACGCGCTGGCTCACTACCGCACGCGCGGTCAGGGCGCCGTTATTGTTGAAGACTTCAATCCAGTCGTTATCTTCAATGCCCATCTCTTTGGCATCCGCTTCGCTCATCCACACGATGGGACCACCGCGACCGAGGGTCAGCATCAGCAGGTTGTCGCTGTAGGTCGAGTGAATACCCCACTTCTGGTGCGGCGTCAGGAAGTTCAGCGCCTTCTCAGGGTTACCGTTTGATTTCTTACCCATCACCGCTTTCACCGAGCGGGTATCGATCGGTGGACGGTACACCAGCAGGCTTTCACCGAAATCACGCATCCACTGGTGGTCCTGATAGAGGGACTGACGACCAGAAAGCGTACGCCACGGGATCAGCTCATGAACGTTGGTGTAGCCGGCGTTATAGGAGACGTGCTCATCTTCCAGTCCTGACCAGGTCGGGCTGGAGATAATCTTGCGCGGCTGGGCCTGAATATCGCGGAAGCGAATTTTCTCGTCTTCTTTATTCAGCGCCAGATGCGTGTGGTCACGGCCGGTAAACTCGCTCAGCGCCGCCCAGGCTTTCACCGCCACCTGACCGTTGGTTTCCGGGGCCAGGGTGAGGATCATCTCAGCCGCGTCAATCGCCGTATCCAGCATCGGCTGGCCTTTCGCCGGGCCTTCCGCCTTGGTGTAGTTGAGCTTACGCAGCAGATCCATTTCGCTCTGGGTGTTCCAGGCAATGCCTTTACCGCCGTTACCGATTTTGTCCATCAATGGCCCGATGGAGGTAAAGCGCTCATAGGTTGCCGGGTAGTCGCGTTCAACCGGAATAATGTGCGGCGCAGTTTTCCCTGGGATCAGGTCGCATTCGCCTTTTTTCCAGTCCTTCACGTCGAGCGGCTGCGCCAGTTCGGCGGCCGAATCGTGCTGGATGGGCAGCGTCACCACGTCGGTCTCTTTTCCGAGGTGGCCCACGCAGACTTCGGAGAATTTCTTCGCGATGCCCTTGTAGATTTCCCAGTCGCTTTTCGATTCCCAGGCCGGGTCGACGGCGGCAGAGAGCGGGTGAATAAACGGATGCATATCCGAAGTATTCATGTCGTCTTTTTCGTACCAGGTTGCGGTCGGCAGCACGATATCGGAATACAAACAGGTGCTCGACAGGCGGAAGTCCAGCGTCACCACCAGGTCCAGCTTGCCGTCGAGGCCGTTGTCCTGCCATTCCACTTCTTCCGGCTTCACGCCGCCCTGCTTGCCGAGGTCCATCCCCTGAATGCCGTGCTCGGTACCCAGCAGGTACTTCAGCATATATTCATGACCTTTACCGGAAGAGCCCAGCAGGTTAGAACGCCAGATGAACAGGTTGCGCGGGTGGTTTTTACCGTTTTCCGGCTGCTCCGCTGCAAAGCGGATAGTGCCTTCTTTCAGCGCCTTCACGGTGTAGTCAACCGGCGTCATACCGGCTTTCTTCGCCTCTTCCGCAATGCGCAGCGGGTTAGTCCCAAGCTGCGGTGCGGACGGCAGCCAGCCCATACGTTCGGCGCGCACGTTGAAGTCCAGCAGATGGCCGGTGTAGCGCGATTTATCCGCCAGCGGAGAGAGCAGCTCCTGCGCGGTGACCGACTCGTAGCGCCACTGGCTGGAGTGGTTATAGAAATAGGAAGTGCTGTTCATATGACGCGCCGGACGCTGCCAGTCGAGGGCAAACGCCAGCGGCTGCCAGCCGGTCTGCGGACGCAGCTTTTCCTGGCCCACATAGTGCGCCCAGCCGCCGCCGCTCTGGCCGACGCAGCCGCAGAACACCAGCATGTTAATCAGACCGCGATAGTTCATATCGAGGTGATACCAGTGGTTCAGACCGGCCCCGACGATAATCATCGAGCGGCCGTGCGTCTTATCGGCGTTATCGGCGAACTCACGGGCGGTGCGAATGATGTTGGCCCGAGCAACGCCGGTGATTTTTTCAGCCCACGCCGGCGTATACGCCTTAACCTCATCGTAGCTTTTAGCGCAGTTTTCATCGTCCAGACCGCGCTCCAGGCCGTAGTTAGCCATGGTCAGGTCATAAACGGTGGTCACCAGAGCGGTGCTCCCATCCGCCAGCTGCAGGCGTTTTACCGGCAGCTTATGCAGCAGGATGTTCTCCAGCTCAACGCTGGTGAAGTGTTCGGTGCCTTCGCCGCCAAAGTACGGGAAGCCCACCTGGGCGATCTCATCCTGACTGCCCAGCAGGCTCAGCTGCAGTTCAGTTTCATCACCGGACGTGCCGTCGCGCTGCTCGAGGTTCCATTTGCCTTTTTCACCCCAGCGGAAGCCGATTGAGCCGTTCGGCGCAACCATGTTGCCGTCGGCGTTGATCGCCACGGTTTTCCATTCCGGGTTGTTTTCCTGGCCCAGCGAATCGATAAGGTCGGCGGCACGCAGCATACGGCCCGCCGCGTAGTAGCCGTCGCGCTCTTCGAGCATCACCAGCAGCGGCATGTCGGTGTAGCGGCGGACGTAGTCGGTAAAGTACTGGCTCGGTTTGTCGAGATGGAACTCGCGCAGCATAACGTGGCCCATCGCCAGCGCCAGCGCCGCATCGGTACCCTGCTTCGGTGCCAGCCACAGATCGCACAGCTTGGCGATTTCGGCGTAGTCAGGGGTGATAGCAACGGTTTTGGTGCCTTTGTAGCGGACTTCGGTAAAGAAGTGCGCATCCGGGGTACGGGTCTGCGGAACGTTTGAACCCCAGGCGATAATGTAGTTCGAGTTATACCAGTCGGCGGATTCGGGTACGTCGGTCTGCTCGCCCCAGGTCTGCGGAGAAGCCGGCGGAAGGTCACAGTACCAGTCGTAGAAGCTCAGACAGGTACCGCCGATCAGCGACAGGTAGCGCGCGCCGGAAGCGTAGGAAACCATCGACATCGCCGGGATCGGCGAGAAGCCCGCCACGCGGTCAGGGCCGTAGGTTTTGACGGTATAAACGTTGGACGCGGCAATCAGCTCGTTTACTTCCTGCCAGGAGGAGCGTACGAAGCCGCCACGACCGCGGGCCTGCTTAAAGCTTTTCGCTTTATCAGCATCTTCAATAATCGAAGCCCATGCCGCAACCGGGTCGCTGTGCTGAACCTTAGCCTCACGCCACATTTTCATCAGGCGCTTACGCATCAGCGGATATTTCAGGCGGTTGGCGCTGTAGAGGTACCAGGAGTAGCTGGCGCCGCGCGGGCAGCCGCGCGGTTCATGATTGGGCAGGTCCGGGCGGGTACGCGGATAGTCCGTCTGCTGGGTTTCCCAGGTGACGAGGCCATTTTTGACATAAATTTTCCAGCTGCATGAGCCGGTGCAGTTCACACCGTGAGTGGAACGCACGATTTTGTCATGCTGCCAACGCTGGCGGTATCCATCCTCCCAGTCCCGGTTGGTGTGTAGAAGCTGGCCGTGCCCATCGGCAAAGGTCTCGCCCTTCTGTTTGAAGTAGCGAAACCGGTCCAGGAATTTACTCATGGGTTTCTCCTGTTTGGAGCCTGACGGCTCTCTGATAAATCGACATTGCTGGATTTGCAGCGAAGGTAACGCTATGAAAGAGGGAGAGAATTGATAACGATCAATACGAAATGCCTTATAAACATCGGTAAAACAGGGAGTTACCACCTTAGTGGTATCTTTTTCTATTTTTTATCTATCTGTTTTTTAATGATTTTCATAGAAAAGTACGCCATTTGAAGCACGAACAATATCTATATAGGTATTAAGGGGTAGAGCGCAGGGCCGGGGATTATTTTGCTGAATTTATGCGTCCGGTCGGGGCGCCGCCGCGCGGCAGCATGATGTAACTATTTGCAGGGTAAAAAAAAGGCGCAAATCAGGTTGCGCCTTATGCCGGTAAACCTCGTCGCTTAGGACTTCTGCTTACGTCCGTAAACCAGCCAGGTAATGACTACGCAGGCGATATAGAACACGAGGAAGACCTTCATCGCCCCCGCCGGAGAACCGGTCAGGTCCAGAGAGATACCGAACGCCTTCGGAATGAAGAAGCCGCCAATCGCGCCGATCGCTGAGATAAAGCCCAGCGCCGCCGCCGTATCGGTCGCCGCTTCACGCATCGCCTGCGCTTCGCTACCGCCCTGCGCCTTCACCCGATCGGTGGTCATTTTACGGAAAATAACCGAAATCATCTGGAAGGTAGACGCGCTACCCAGCCCGGCGGTCAGGAACAGCACCATGAACACGCCGAAGAACGCGATAAAGTTACCGCCTTCACCGTGCGTTGGCAGCGTCAGGAACAGCAGGCCGCAGAAGATGGCCATCACCACGAAGTTAACCAGCGTCACGCGGGTCCCGCCCAGACGGTCGGAGATAGCCCCGCCGGTAGAGCGCGCCAGGGCGCCAATAAACGGCCCGAAGAAGGCGTAGTGCAGGATCTGCACGTCCGGGAACTGCGTTTTGGACAGCATTGCAAAACCGGCGGAGAAGCCGATAAACGAGCCAAAGGTTGCCAGATACAACAGCGCCATGATCCACAGATGCGCACGCTTGAGCACCGGCAGCTGCTCCCTGAGCGAAGCTTTCGATGCCGACAGGTCGTTCATAAAGAACCATGCCGCCAGAGTCAGGACGACAAGGAACGGAACCCAAATCCAGGCCGCGTTTTCGAGATACAGAATTGAGCCATCCGGCTGCTCGGTGCCGGTCCCGCCGAAGACGGCGAAAATAGACAGAGAAACCACCAGCGGCGCAACGAGCTGCATGACGCTGACGCCCATGTTGCCAAGACCGCCGTTAATACCCAGCGCACCGCCCTGCTTCTGTTTCGGGAAGAAGAAGCTGATGTTCGCCATGCTGGAAGCAAAGTTTGCCCCGGCAAAACCGCACAGCAGGGAGATGATAACGAAGACGCTGAACGGCGTAGAGGTATCCTGCACCGCGAAGCCCAGCCAGACGCAAGGCACGATCATGATCCCGGTACTGAATGCCGTCCAACGGCGGCCGCCGAACAGCGGCACCATGAACGCGTAAGGCACGCGCAGCAGCGCGCCAGACAGCGCCGGCAGCGCGGTCAGCATAAATAACTGATCGGTAGTAAACTGAAAGCCAACCTTATTCAGGTTAACGGCCACGGCACTGAACAGCATCCAAACGCAAAACGCCAGCAAAAGACACGGCACGGAGATCCACAGGTTGCGGCTGGCGACGCGGTGACCACGCTGCTGCCAAAACTCAGGATCTTCCGGACGCCAGTCGGTGATGACTGAAGTGGTAGTCTTCTCCGGGAGGGAAGATTGACTCATATATACCTCTGATTATTCATATATCCCGCAGATACATTAGGGATTACAGGCGGCAGTAAGTTGATATAAATCAAAGGAAAAGTTGTCACCAATTTGCTTAAAAAAAAATCATCACTCGAAGGGAGTAGTTATTTTCGCTTAAAAAAGTGTGGTTTTTCACGAGGCTGCCCGCTTTCACCGATCCCCTCCTGGCGGACTACCTACCACCGACAATTAAGGGGTAATCCTTTATAGGTATGGGTATACTCCATCGGATATCCGAGAATAGGTCCCACTCCCGGATGGTTTGCCGGTCAGGAGCCACGCATTCTATGTTAAAACGTCTTTTTACCCCGCTCACGCTGGTGAATCAACTGGCGCTGATTGTCCTGCTTTCGACGGCCATTGGCGTCACGGGGATCGGCATCTCCGCGCGGCTGGTGCACGGCGTCCAGGGCAGCGCGCATGCGATTAATAAAGCGGGTTCGCTGAGAATGCAGAGCTATCGCCTGCTGGCCGCGGTGCCGCTCAACGAGAGCGACGACAGGCTTATCGACGAGATGACCGCCACCGTATTTAGCGAAGAGCTGCAGAACGCCGCCCTGCGGGACGGCCAGCAAAACCAGCTTAAAGCGCTGCAGCACTACTGGCAGCAGGAGCTGGCGCCGGGGATGCGGCACGCGCAGAATCAGGCGACCGTCGCCACCGACGTCGCCAGCTTTGTCGACCGCATAGACCATCTGGTCACCGCCTTTGACCATACGACCGAACAGCGCATCAGGCACGTAGTCTGGATCCAGCGGATCCTTGGCTGCGGCATGGCGCTGCTGTTTCTGTTCACCATCGTCTGGCTGCGGGCTCGGCTGCTGCGTCCGTGGAAGCAGCTGCTGGAGATGGCCCGTGCGATAAGCCATCGCGACTTTACCCAGCGCGTGCGCATCAGCGGACGTGATGAAATGGCCACCCTCGGGATGGCGCTGAACAATATGTCGGAAGAGCTGGCGGAGAGCTATTCCGTACTCGAGCGGCGGGTGCAGGAAAAAACCGCCGGTCTGGAGCAGAAAAACGAAATCCTCGCTTTTTTGTGGCAGGCCAACCGCCGACTGCACTCCAGCGCCCCGCTCTGCGAGCGGATCTCGCCGGTGCTTAATGGCCTACAGGGGCTGACGCTGCTGCGCGATATTGAAGTCAGGGTCTATGACCTCGAAGATGAAGACAACCATCAGGAATTCGCCTGTCATTCAGATTTACACTGCGATGATAAAGGCTGTTATTTATGTCCGCGCGATCTGCCGCCGCTGCCCGACGGCGGGGCAACGCTGAAGTGGCGGCTCTCTGATGCCCATAACCAGTACGGCATTCTGCTGGCCACTCTGCCGGTGGGCCGCCATCTGAGCCACGACCAGCAGCAGCTGGTGGATACCCTGGTCGAACAGCTGACCTCGACCCTGGCGCTGGACAGGCATCAGGAGCATCAGCAGCAGCTGATCGTTATGGAGGAGCGCGCCACTATCGCGCGCGAACTGCACGACTCGATTGCCCAGTCGCTCTCCTGCATGAAGATGCAGGTCAGCTGTCTGCAGATGCAGGGAGAACATTTACCGGAAGAGAGTCGCCAGCTGCTGGGTCAGATCCGTAACGAGCTGAACACCTCCTGGGCGCAGCTTCGCGAGCTGCTGACCACCTTCCGGCTACAGTTAACCGAACCGGGACTGCGTCCGGCGCTGGAAGCCAGCTGCATGGAATACAGCGCCCACTTCGGCTTTACGGTCAGGCTGGACTACCAGCTGCCGCCGCGTTTCGTCCCCTCGCACCAGGCGATCCATGTGCTGCAAATCGCCCGCGAGGCGCTCAGTAATGCGCTGAAGCACGCCAAAGCGACGGAGGTCACCGTAACCGTGTCGCTGCGGGATAATCAGGTCAGGCTGGTGGTCGCGGATAATGGCCGCGGCGTACCAGACCATGCCGAACGGAGTAACCATTACGGTTTAATTATTATGCGGGATCGCGCCCAGAGCTTGCGCGGAGACTGCCAGGTACGCCGTCGCGAGACGGGCGGTACCGAAGTGGTCGTCACTTTTATCCCGGAAAAATCGTTTTCAATCCAATAGGAGAACCCCATGAGTCAACAGGAACGGGCAACCATCCTTCTCATTGACGATCACCCGATGCTGCGCACCGGCGTTAAACAGCTGGTTAGCATGGCATCCGACATTCAGGTGATCGGCGAAGCCAGCAACGGCGAACAAGGTATTGCGCTGGCGGAGTCGCTGGATCCAGACCTGATCCTGCTGGATCTCAACATGCCGGGCATGAACGGCCTGGAAACCCTCGATAAGCTGCGCGAGAAGTCGCTCTCTGGCCGGGTGGTGGTATTCAGCGTCTCCAACCATGAAGAAGACGTGGTCACCGCCTTAAAACGCGGCGCCGACGGCTACCTGCTCAAGGACATGGAGCCGGAAGATCTGCTGAAAGCCCTGCAGCAGGCGGCTGCCGGTGAGATGGTGCTGAGCGAGGCGTTAACGCCGGTGCTGGCGGCCAGCCTGCGCGCCAACCGCGCCACCTCGGACCGCGATATCAGCCAGCTGACCCCGCGCGAGCGCGATATCCTCAAGCTTATCGCCCAGGGCCTGCCGAACAAAATGATCGCGCGCCGTCTGGAGATAACCGAAAGCACCGTGAAAGTACACGTTAAGCATATGCTGAAGAAAATGAAGCTGAAATCGCGCGTCGAAGCCGCGGTTTGGGTACACCAGGAGCGCGTTTTCTAGGGCAGCTCTCGCCAGGATACGCCCTCGGCCGAGAATTTTACCAGCGGCTCGGTCAGCGCCAGTGCGATCTCATTGGATGAGACGCGCTGACCTGTTTTATCTTCAACCACCACCGACAGATGCCACAGGTTGGTCGCGCCGGGTTCACCGCTCCAGGCCGGCAAAATCACGCTCCAGCCGTCAGGGCTATTGGCATCTACCGGCGACGTCAAACTCAGCAGCTGCGTATCCCCTTGCCATTTCAGCGATTTAATCCCATGCAGGCTACGAATCTGCAGCTTAAGCTGTACCGTTTCCCCCGACTGCAGATCCCACGGCGGCGTCGCCAGATAGGCCGACAGCGATTTGCGCTGGCGATACTCGACCACCGGCAAATTATCGCGCTCCGGGCTGTCGTAGCGGCTGCCGCGCAGGGAGCGGCTGATCGCCACCTCGTCGGCCGCCAGCTGCTGCTTTAACGGCACGCCGAAGCGATAGTTTAGGTTCAGCCCGACGTTGTTCTGGCTAATCCCGCTTTCGCCCTGCTTATGCTTTGCCGTCACCGTGACCAGCGGAACCGGGGTATAGTTGAGCCCCACTGAGACCGCCACCGGGTTATGGTAGCCGGTCCCGGAATGGAACAGGTCAACGCTGTCGCCGAAATACTGCTCGACGCTGACGCTGGTATTAATATGCTGATAAAACGGCAGCCGCGCCTGGGCCGTGACGTCGTAGCCGCTTGCCATCCGCTGCTCCTGGGTCAGGCTGTCGCCCTGCTGCCAGCTCCCCACCGGGTGGTAGTAATTAGCCGACAGGCGCACCGACTCTCCCCACGCCTCGGCCCCGATGCTGCCGCGCGCCAGGCGCTCATCCAGCACCTTATCGTAGAAGGAGTTATAGCCCAGCAGCCATGTTCCAACCCGCCAGCGCTGCCCCAGGCCGATATTGCCCACCAGACCGCTATCGCGCTGGGTCACCGAATACTGATTCCAGGTGAGGAAATCGCCATTATCCTGCAGCGGCACGAACCAGCTGCCCTTGCTGCCGGTAAAGCGCCCCTCCTTATCCACCAGAAAATCGACGCTGGCGTTGCCCCACGGCGATAGCCAGCTCTCCAGCTGCTGGCTGACCTCGGAGCCAATCCTGCCGATCGCAAACATCCGCGCCTGCTCGCCGGTTGTAAGGCCATTATCGCTCATGCTGGCTTCGCCGAATTTCTTCGCCATTTCGGCAAAATGCTGCGCATCCTGATCAAGCTGGGGAGCGATGCCGAGATCGGGCAGCGCCGTCTGCTTCTCGCTGAAGGCGTTGCTTCCCTGCAGGGCACGAGCCGGTGCGCCGGCCAGCAGCAGGAGGATGGGGAGAAGTGGCGTAAAGCGGAATAGCAAAGGCATTAAACGGATGACAGAGGCTCGCGAAGGATGGCAACAGAACCTAAGTTTATCGTTTTTTGCCATCGCCCGCAGCCCCCGGGCCAATTTCAGGAATATGCTGAATCTTCCGCCCGGGGATTATTTTCCGTTAACAGCGCGTTCAGTTCCGGGATACGGGAGCCCGGCAGGAGTCGCTCGTTCGGGTCTTCGCCATCAGGACGCCTCCGCGCGCGCCAGCAGAACCTGGTTGCCCACCCACACTTTGCCGTTCTCCACTTTTACCGGCCAGGCGCGTACCGCCTGCTCGCCGCCGTCGCAGGCGCGGCCGTCGCGCAGGCGAATGCGCTGTTTATAGAGCGGGGAGATGACGATCGGCTCTCCTCCGGCGTCGCCGAGGATCCCGCGCGACAGCACGTTGGCGTCGCTACCGGGTTCGAGGTTATCGAGCGCGTAAATCTGCTCGCCAAAGCGGAACAGCGCTATCTGCCGCTCGCCGAGCCGCGCGCCGATCCCGGCCTCGGCGGGGATCGCCTCGAGATCGCAAATCGCCTGCCACGGACGGGCCGAAGGCGCGCCTTCATGCAGCACGGGCGCCGCCACCGGCTGCGGCTGGCCGCGGAGCGGCTGGCGCTGCACCGCATCGTCCGGCTGCTCGCTGTTGACATAGGAGCGGAACAGCGACAGGCGCTGCGGATCGTTAAGGGTGGTTTGCCACTCGCACTGGTAGCTGTCCACTACCCGCGCCATCTCCTGCTCCAGCTCTTCGCCGATCCCGAGGCTGTCCTCGAGGATCACCTCGCGCAGATAGTCGATGCCGCCCTCAAGGTTGTCCAGCCAGGTGCTGGTTCGCTGCAGGCGATCGGCGGTGCGGATATAGAACATCAGCAGGCGGTCGACGGTGCGGATCAGCGTCGCATCGTCGATATCGCTGGCAAACAGGTCCGCATGGCGCGGCTTCATGCCACCGTTGCCGCAAACGTAAAGATTCCAGCCCTTCTCGGTGGCGATCACCCCGATATCTTTGCCCTGCGCTTCGGCACATTCCCGCGTGCAGCCGGAGACCGCCATTTTGATCTTATGCGGCGCGCGCAGGCCCTTGTAGCGATGTTCGAGGGTCACCGCCAGGCCGGTAGAATCCTGCACGCCGTAGCGGCACCAGGTGGAGCCGACGCAGGACTTCACCGTGCGCAAGGATTTGCCGTAGGCGTGGCCGGTTTCAAACCCGGCATCAGCCAGCTCGCGCCAGATAGCCGGCAGCTCTTCCAGACGAGCGCCGAAGAGATCGATCCGCTGGCCGCCGGTAATTTTGCTGTACAGCTGGTAGCGTTTGGCAATCTGCCCGATGGCAATCAGGCCGTCCGGCGTCACCTCGCCGGCCGCCATCCGCGGCACCACCGAATAGGTGCCGTCCTTCTGGATGTTGGCGAAGTAGCGGTCGTTAGTATCCTGCAGCGGCAAATGCGCCGGCTTCAGCAGATATTCGTTCCAGCAGGAGGCCAGCACCGAGGCCACCAGCGGTTTACAGATTTCGCAGCCGTGCCCCTGGCCGTAGCGGGCAATCAGCTGTTCAAAGGTACGAATGTGATTCACGCGCACGAGGTGATAAATCTCCTGCCGTGACCACGGGAAGTGCTCGCAGATATCTTTTTTGACCTCGACGCCCTGGGCGGAGAGCTGATACTCCATCACCTGCTTGACCAGCGCGCTGCAGCCGCCGCAGCCGGTCGCGGCTTTGGTACAGCTTTTGATCGCTGCCATATCACCCGCGCCGCCGCTGACCGCCTGGCAAATATCGCCTTTACTGACGTTATGGCAGGAGCAGATTTGCGCGCTGTCCGGCAGCGCCGCCACGCCGAGCGCCTTCGGCGCGCTGCCCTCAAGGGCCGGCAGGATCAGGCTTTCCGGGCGCGACGGCAGCGCCATGTCGTTGAGCATCATCTGCAGCAGGGTGGAGTAATCGCTGGCGTCACCCACCAGCACGCCGCCAAGCAGCTTTTTGCCATCCTGGCTGACGACGATTTTTTTATAAATCTGCTCCGGTCCGTGGGTCCACTGATAGCTCTGACTACCGGGCGTGCGCCCCTGAGCGTCGCCGAAGGAGGCGACGTCGATGCCCAGCAGCTTGAGCTTGGTGCTCATATCCGCCCCGCCGAAGCGCGCCTCTTCTCCGGCCAGATCCGCCGCCGCCGTTCTCGCCATCTGATAGCCCGGCGCCACCAGGCCGTAAATTTTATTCTCCCACAGGGCGCACTCGCCGATGGCCAGCACGTCCGGGTCGGAGGTGCGGCAGCGATCGTCGATACAGATACCGCCGCGCTCGCCCACCGCCAGCCCGCTGCTGCGCGCCAGCGCGTCCTGCGGGCGGATACCGGCGGAGAACACCACCATATCGGTGCTGAGCGAACCGCCGTCGGCAAAGTTAAGCGCCAGCCCGCTGGCCTCGCGGACGATCTGCTGGGTCGCCTTGCTGGTATGCACTCCGACGCCAATATCGCTAATTTTTTCCCGCAGCATGGCCGCTCCCGGGCCGTCCAGCTGCACCGCCATCAGGTTCGGCGCAAACTCCACCACGTGGGTTTCCAGCCCCAGCTGCTTGAGCGCATTGGCGGCCTCCAGCCCCAGCAGGCCGCCGCCAATCACCACTCCGCGCTTCGCCCCGCTGGCGCAGGCGGCGATCCGGTCAAGATCGTCCAGCGTACGGTAGACGAAGCAGCCGTCAAGATCGTTTCCCGGGACCGGCGGAACGAAGGGGTAAGAGCCGGTGGCCAGCACCAGCTTGTCCCAGTGGGTTTCGTGGCCGTGAGCATCGCGAACTACCCGCGCCTCGCGGTCAATGGCGGCCACCGGCTCGCTGAGGCGCAGCTCAATCCCGTTGTCGGTAAAGAAGTCGCCCTCCACCAGCGACAGCGATTCCGCGCTGCGGCCGGCGAAATATTCCGACAGATGCACCCGGTCATAGGCGGCGTAGCGCTCTTCGCAGAACACCACGATACGATACTGTTGATGCAGGTTACGGCTGACGCATTGCTCAAGAAAGTGGTGACCGACCATGCCGTGTCCGATCAGCACCAAAACAGATTTTGTCATAGTGATTTGTCCTGCAGCACGCGGCTGCATTGAAGAAGGTTGAAAAAGCCATTCTGGCGATCCGCGGGTTTCCGGCCGCGCCGTCAGCGGGGCTGAACGGCTCAAGACCGGTCACCTTCAGGCGAGTAGCGCCGCCCCCTACGCCGCTTTCGGCTGTTTTTCGTAGAGGAAGTGCAGGATCTGCTGGCGCAGGTGGTGATAGCGGCTATCGTCCGCCAGCTGCACGCGATTGCGCGGCCGGGGGAGATTGATATCGAGGATTTCACCGACCGTCGCCGCCGGGCCGTTGGTCATCATCATCACCCGGTCCGACAGCAGCACCGCCTCATCAACGTCGTGGGTAATCATCACGATGGTGGTGTTCAGCGCCTGCTGAATTTGCATGACCGCGTCCTGCAGATGGGCGCGGGTCAGGGCGTCGAGCGCGCCGAAGGGTTCATCCAGCAGCAGCACCTTTGGCTTCATCGCCAGCGCCCTGGCGATCCCCACGCGCTGCTTCATTCCCCCGGAGATTTCCCCCGGGCGCTTGTGCAGCGCATGGCCCATCTGCACCCGGTCGAGATTGTGCTCAATCCACTCCCGGCGCTCGGCCTTGCTCATGGTGCGGCGAAAGACCCGATCCACCGCCAGCGCGACGTTGTCAAAGCAGGTCAGCCACGGCAGCAGGGAGTGGTTTTGAAACACCACCGCCCGCTCCGGCCCCGGCCCGGCGATTTCGCGGTTATCGCACAGCAGGCCTCCTTCCGTCGGCAGCGTAATCCCGGCAATCAGATTCAGCAGCGTCGATTTTCCGCAGCCGGAGTGGCCGATCAGGCTGACGGTCTCCCCTTCGTAGATATCGAAGGAGACGTTTTGCAGAGCCAAAAACTCGCCGCTGGCGGTATTGAAACGCTGGCTGACGGCCTGTACCTGAATTAATGGTTTCATAGCGACTCCTATTTTTCCTGCCAGCTGAAGCGGCGGGCGATAAGCATGAGGCCCTGCTCAAGCAGCAGGCCGACGACGCCGATAATGACGATGGCGATAATGATGTTTTCTACGTTGAGGTTGTTCCATTCGTTCCAGATCCAGAACCCAATCCCCAGACCGCCGGTGAGCATTTCAGCGGCGACAATCACCAGCCAGGCGATGCCTATCGACAGGCGCACCCCGGTCAGCACGGCGGGCAGCACCGCCGGAAAGAGAATGCGGCGCATCACCGTCCATTCGGAAAGCTGCAAAACGCGCGCCACGTTCAGATAGTCCTGCGGGATACGCCGGACGCCTTCGGCGGTATTGATCACCATCGGCCAGATGGAGCAGATAAAGATGGTCCAGCTCGACGCGGGCTCCGCTTTCTGGAACAGCAGCAGGCCGATTGGCAGCCAGGCCAGCGGGCTGACCGGACGCAGCAGCGCGATCAGCGGATTAAACATGCGGGCGAAGAACAGCGAACGGCCAATCAGGAAGCCCAGCGGAATGCCGACCAGCGCCGCGAGGCCGAAGCCCACCGCCACGCGCTGCAGCGATGCCAGCACGTTCCAGCCGATACCCATGTCGTTAGGACCGTCCTGATAAAACGGGTCGGCAAACAGCGTCAGCGCCGAATCAAGCGTGCTGAGCGGCGTCGGGAAGCCTTTGCCGTTAATCGCCGCCATCTGCCAGCAGAACAGGAGCAGCCCCAGCCCCAGCAGCGGCGGCAGCACCCGCTGGACGCCTTCGCGCAGCCAGCGCGTGACGGCGGGCGTTGGACGACGGACCTGCACCGGCGGCAGGATAATGACTTCGCCCGGCGCTTTTTCAGCGCTGGCGACTGCAGGTTGGGTACTATTTTTTTGCGCGTGTTTCATCTCATGCCCCCTTACGTTGAATCGCAAAGCCGCGGGCGTAGCCTTCAGGATCGGCCCCCGTCCAGACCGTTCCGTCCATCAATGTGCTGCTGCGCATCACCTGACCCGGCGCGCTGATGCCGCCAACGGCCTGCGCCGCCTCTTTCCATACGTCAATTCGGTTAATACGCTGCGCCACCGCCTGATAATCCGGCGCCGCTTTCAGCAGCCCCCAGCGTCGGAACTGGGTCATGAACCACATGCCATCCGACAGCCACGGGAAGCTAACTTCGCCGCGGTCGTAGAAACGAATCGGGTGCGCGTCCTGCCAGATGCGCCCCAGTCCGTTGTCGTATTCACCCAGCATCCGCCCGGTGAGGTACTGTTCTTTGGTATTCAGCCACGCGCGTTTCGCCAGGATGCGCGCCGTCTCGCGGGTGTTCTCTGGCGAAGCCTCTATCCAGCGCGAGGCCTCCATTACCGCCGCAACCAGCGCCCGGGCGGTATTCGGATTACGCTCCACCCACTCACTGCGGGTGCCGAGAATTTTTTCCGGATGATCCGGCCAGATCTCCTGAGAGGTGGCGGCGGTAAAACCGATGCGATCGTTGATGGCCCGCGCGTTCCACGGCTCGCCGACGCAAAAGCCCACCATGTTGCCGATCCGCATGTTCATCACCATCTGCGGCGGCGGCACGACGACGGTGCGCACATCCTCAAACGGATTGATGCCACCGCTGGCCAGCCAGTAATAGAGCCACATCGCGTGGGTGCCGGTAGGAAAGGTATGGGCAAAGGTGTAGCTACCCGGCGCGCTCTGGCCAATCAGCCGCTTCAGGCCGGGAAGATCGGTTACGCCTTTGTCCTGCAGGTCCCGTGACAGGGTGATGGCCTGCCCGTTGCGGTTGAGGGTCATCAGGTTGGCCATGGACTGCGGTTTGCTGGCAATACCCAGCTCGAGGCCGTACAGCAGGCCGTAGAGGATATGCGCCGCATCCAGCTCGCCGGAGATCAGCTTGTCGCGCACCGCCGCCCAGCTGGCCTCTTTGGTCGGCACAAGGGTAATGCCGTATTTTTTATCAAAGCCTTTCAGCGACGCGATCGCCAAAGGCGCGCAGTCGGTTAGCGGAATAAAGCCCACCCGCACGGTGGTTTGCTCCGGCTTATCGGAGCCTGCCGCCCACGCTGACTGCATCAGCCCAGGCAGCAGCATCGCGCCGCCAAGCGCGGCCCCTGCCTGTAGAAAACGCCGCCGTGTCATCGAAATCTTATCGCCCATACCCGCTCCAGAACGCGCAAAAAAAAGCGCCCGACAGTGCTTACGCACTGCAGGACGCCTTTATCCATGGACCCGCATGCCGCCGTTGGCCTGCTGCCCAAAAATGGTGAACTAACTCGATTTAGCTAATGCAAACGGGATGCCAGTTTTCCATATGGCTGTTTTTGCCGGTTTTCCCCCCGCTGCAGCGGCGGTCAGGGCCAAAATTGCACCGTCTACAGGCAGAGAATGCCCACTCATTGTGCACCTACTCCTTTGGGGTTAGCGGCCATAATGACTTGACCATCAGCAGGGCGCGGGCGATTTCCACCATCCGCTGATTCTTATCCATCGCCATCTTGCGCAGCGCCTGCCAGGCCTGCTCTTCATTCATCCCCTGGTGGGACATCAGGACGCTTTTGGCCTTCTCAATGACCTTGCGCTCTTCGAGACTGTCCTTTAGCGACGCCAGCTGGCCGGAGAGCTGCTGCAGCTCATACGCCTGCTGGCGAACCAGCGGCAGCAGCTGCCTGTCCAGCCGTCGCGCAACGTCATCGCCGCCGTCCTCTTCCGGCCAGCGGTCCGGCATCTCCGGCCCGCTCCCCTGCAGCAGCCGATCGGCGGCGTCGAGCAGATCGCTAATCAGCCGCTCTTCCAGACCGCGCATCAGCTCCAGACGCTGCGTCTGGGCGCAGAACCAGCGCAGCGCCGTCTCGCCGCTATCCTCCGAGGGCTGACGGGTACAGGCGATACGCCGAAGCTGCTCTATTTCGAGGCCGGCCTGGCACTGCTCATTAAACAGCGCGGTCTGCGCCGCGTCGGCCAGGGCCAGAAAGCTGTCAAAGCACGGCTGCTGCCCGTCGATACGGTCCACCAGCAGCTGGCGCAGCTCGTCGCTGAACTGGCCGCGGGCAAAGCCCAGCGCCCCCAGCGCACGCTCCTGCCCCACCAGCTCCTTGCCCTGCATAAAGCTGTAGAGCGCCACCATCCTTCCGGCAATCTGCGGATCGTCGATGCTGTCATTGAGCTGCGGGACGATATTCAGCAGGTGCCGGATAATGCGGCTGAACTGGCCGGTCGCCTCTTCGGCGGCGATAGTGCGCAGGCGCACCGCCTCGCGCAGGGTGGGAAGCTGCTCGAGATACCACACCGCGCTGGCGATACGCCAGCACAGGGCGCTGCTGGCGCTGGCGCGCGCCGGCTCCAGCGCCTGGCGAAAGGCGGCCAGCTGTTCATTCACCAGCGCCCCGCCGGCCCGACACTCCGCGGCGTAGAGCCGGCCGCCGGAACATAGCCAGATATTGGAGGCTCCGCGCTCGCACTGCAGCATATGCACCAGGGCGCTTATCTGATTGGCCAGCGCGCCCTGCTGCGCCAGCTGACGCAGCTGCTGCCTCTGGAGCTGGCGCGCATGTTGGAACCAGTCGTTTGCTTCAGGCACGGTGCCGGCCGTATTATTCATGCTCTCTCCAGGGTTAACGCTTTATACTTCAGCTAAGCAATAACCGTGCCTTATACAAAGGAGTCCTTATGCAAAGTATTGTGCTTATCGCCAACGGCGCTGCCTACGGTAGCGAATCCCTGTTCAACAGCCTGCGCCTGGCGATTGCCCTGCGCGAACAGCAGTCCGAACTGACGCTGAAGGTGTTTTTAATGTCCGACGCGGTTACCGCCGGGCTACGCGGTCAAAAACCGGCGGAAGGCTATAACATTCAGCAGATGCTGGAGATCCTCACCGCGCAGGACGTGCCGGTGAAGCTGTGCAAAACCTGCACCGACGGCCGGGGGATAACCTCCCTGCCGCTGATCGATGGCGTTGAGATCGGCACGCTGGTTGAGCTGGCGCAGTGGACGCTGGCGGCGGATAAAGTCCTGACCTTCTGAGTTAACCCTCTTTAGCAGGATTAAATACCAGGCTGGCAGCGTTTATTGCGTTAAAAGATATGCCAGCTGAATGCTTTCAGGAACAACGTCATTTTTGTTGAATCTTTATCCTTTTTTTTGATCAAAATCATCATCCGTACCTTCCCCATTTGGTGTTATGCCATGAGCAAAGTGTGAACAATATCACGCGCAGGATCGAACGGGCAGGATGCCGTGGGCTGACAAAGACGGGGTTGGAAAATGGCAATGGTAAAAGCAAGTTTGACGTTGTTTGGCGGTGATACGCTGGTGGTGCGTTGTTCAGAGCGCTGCCATATTCACCTGATGAGCGCGAAGGTTCCAGGCGACAGCCACGCAGATGTGCTGAGCGTGCAGGATCGGGACAGCGCGTATATGACCGTGCCCTACAGCGGCACCTGGAACGTGCTTATCGACAGCCACAGCCAGTCGCTGGAGCACTCAATCAGCTACGTTCCCGCCTGAGGCATCCGCTGAACGCGTTGTGACCGCAGCGTCAAACGTCTCTTCATGCCCGGGTCTCCCGGGCATTTCTCAGGCCAGCCCCGGCTGACCGCAATCGCCCAGCAGATTTCGCACCTTGCCGACCAGCTCGTCGAGGCAATCATCGTGCATGCCGAGCTTGCGCAGCTCCTGCTCGAGCGAGAAAAGGTACTGGGCGTTGGTGCCAAGCGGACCGCTGGCTTTGGCGATCAGCGGCGCGATCACCTGGGCGCTGGTATCGGCTTCGAACAGCGGATGACGCGGATCCATAATGAAGACCAGCGCGTTGACCGTCCGACCGTCGTCGAGCTCCAGCTTGCACCAGGTCGGCAGATAGCAGCCGGTGATCATCTCTCGCTTCCACAGCAGGGTGAGCTCCTCTTCCAGCGTGCAGTCCGGCAGGCGATAGGCGACGCCGGTGGTGCGCCCGCCCTCCTTCAGCGCCAGCATGCGCCCCGGCTGATGAGCGCTTCCGCGCCCGGCGGTGAGCCGCAGGCAAAAGGCGCGGTGCCAGCCCGGCAGCGTACCGGTACAGGACTCGCGATACTCGAGGGCCGGGTTCCACATCAGCGAACCGTAGCCAAAAATCCATACCGATCCCGCGTCCGGACGACAGGCTAAAGTGGCCGCCAGGGAGGCTGCCCGTTGCTCTGCCGACCAGAGTAGCGATTCCTCAATAGCGCCAAACGCCGTTTTACAATCCGCATTGATTAAGAAATCACGTGTTAACACTTTCTACTACCTCCGCCACTGCCCGCTTCCCGGCGTTTATCTGATGCCATCCTTGTGAAACATTCTTGTGAAACATTGCTGAATTATTATCCAGCTTTATTTGGCAATTAGCAATTAACGCCGCTCAGGCGCCGCGCGGGTAGCAGGATCGGCTATGACTTCCTGTGCCAGCGGTCATCGTCTCCCTTTTGATAGTCATGTTTTACCGCCGCCCAGGCCACTTTATGCGCCGTCTCTTCGCGGCTGGCGTCGCCCCGACGGTCCTCACTATGCTTGTACTGGTCCCAGGCGCTATTAAAGGCTTCTTTATAAATCTCCTGGGCATGTTCAGGCAGGACGTGGCGGACGCTGTCGGGTAGGTCTTTTTTACTGTGATAAGGCATAGTGTTCTCCAGAAAGGGGCTGGAATTTAAGTCTGGAACGCAATATTGCCCTACGCAAGGCGGGAGGGAGTGAGAAGTTGACTTTAGTAATTATCTGAATAGTAAATATAAAAGCGCAATAACAGCAGGTTATAGCAATCTAACACCATTAGTGGTTGATAGCGGTAAACTTAAGTAAAAAAAGCAATCAATTCCCGTAATGTCTGTTATTTTATCAACTTACAGTATCTATAATTATAACACCTGCACAATATGGAGATGGTTCATGACCCATGCACATGAGGCGGTAAAAACCCGCCACAAGGAGACGTCCCTCGTATTTCCGCTGCTGGCACTGGCGGTGCTTTTCTTCTTCGGAAGTAGCCAGTCACTGCCAGTGGTTATTGCGATTAATATTCTGGCGTTAGTCGGCATTCTCAGCAGCGCATTCAGCGTAGTACGCCACGCGGACGTGCTGGCCCACCGCCTGGGCGAGCCCTACGGTTCGCTAATTCTAAGCCTGTCGGTGGTCATTCTTGAAGTTAGCCTGATTTCCGCGCTGATGGCCACCGGCGACGCGGCGCCGACGCTGATGCGCGACACCCTGTACTCGATAATCATGATCGTTACCGGCGGCCTGGTCGGCTTCTCGCTGCTGCTGGGCGGGCGTAAGTTTGCCACCCAGTACATGAATCTGTTCGGCATCAAGCAGTATTTAATCGCCCTCTTCCCGCTGGCGATTATCGTGCTGGTGTTTCCCATGGCCCTGCCTGGCGCCAATTTCTCCACCGGCCAGGCGCTGCTGGTGGCGCTTATTTCGGCGGCCATGTACGGCGTTTTCCTGTTGATTCAGACCAAAACGCACCAGAGCCTGTTTATTTATGAGCATGAAGATGACGGCGACGACGACGACCCGCATCACGGCAAGCCGTCGGCGCACAGCAGCGGTTGGCACACCGCGTGGCTGCTCATTCACCTGATTGCGGTGATTGCGGTGACCAAGATGAACGCCAACCCGCTGGAGACGCTGCTGACCAGCATGAACGCGCCGGTGGCCTTTACCGGTTTCCTGGTGGCGCTGCTGATCCTCTCCCCGGAAGGCCTGGGTGCCCTGAAGGCGGTGTTAAACAATCAGGTACAGCGCGCGATGAATCTGTTCTTCGGTTCGGTGCTGGCCACCATCTCTCTGACCGTTCCGGTCGTGACCCTGATTGCCTTTTTAACCGGCAATGAGCTGCACTTTGGCCTCGGGTCGCCGGAGATGATCGTAATGGTTTCATCCCTGGTGCTGTGCCAGATCTCTTTCTCGACCGGACGCACCAACGTGCTCAACGGCGCGGCGCACCTGGCGCTATTCGCCGCCTATCTGATGACCATTTTTGCCTGATTCACCTCCCCCGGCCGCGCGACGCGGACCGGGGGAGGATGCATAAAAAAGCCTGCCGGTTTTGCAACCGGCAGGCTTTTGTCATATCAGGGACCGCTACTTGCTGGTATCCAGCTCGTCAAAGCCTTTAACCAGCTCGTCGATTGCCTTCATTTGCTTGAGGAACGGCTCCAGCTTATCCAGCGGCAGCGCGGACGGGCCGTCGCATTTCGCATGTTCCGGGTCCGGGTGTGCTTCAATAAACAGGCCGGCGATACCTACCGCCATACCGGCACGCGCCAGTTCAGCAACCTGCGCACGGCGACCGCCAGAAGCGGCGCCAAACGGGTCACGGCACTGCAGAGCGTGGGTGACGTCAAAGATAACCGGCGAGTTGTTGGAGGCTTTTTTCATCACCCCAAAGCCCAGCATATCAACAACCAGGTTGTCGTAGCCAAAGTTAGCGCCGCGGTCGCACAGAATAACCTTGTCGTTGCCGCCTTCAATAAACTTGTCGACGATGTTGCCCATCTGGCCCGGGCTCACGAACTGCGGTTTCTTAACGTTGATCACCGCGCCGGTTTTCGCCATCGCTTCAACCAGGTCGGTCTGGCGAGCGAGGAACGCCGGCAGCTGAATCACGTCAACCACGTCGGCCACGGCCTGCGCCTGGCTGGCTTCATGAACGTCAGTGATGATTTTCACGCCGAAAGCCTGCTTCAGCTCCTGGAAAATCTTCATCCCTTCTTCCAGACCCGGCCCGCGATAGGAGTGGATGGAAGAACGGTTGGCTTTATCAAAAGAGGCTTTGAACACATAAGGAATGCCCAGCTTCTGCGTCACCGTCACGTAGTGTTCGCAGATACGCATCGCGAGATCGCGGGATTCCAGCACGTTCATCCCGCCAAACAGGACGAAAGGCAGGTCGTTTGCTACGTTGATATCACCAATGCTAACCACTTTTTGTTTCATAAGATCGCCTTATCAGGGTGTAACCGGAATCATTCCAGATAAATACGCGTCATACCTAAAAACCGCCTCAGCGCGGCGTATTTCGCGTATATCGACTAATGCAATGTAATTTGTTTGTGCGAAATCGTGTTGATTTGCGCGCGGATCATTTCGCTGATCGGGTCTTCAGGACACTGTTCGACGAAATAGTTCAGATCCAGCAGCGCAACGTGGTCGCACTCGAGCTGGGCGTAGATCAGCCCGCGGTCGCGAATTTCGTACGGATCTTCCGGATTGAACTGCAGCAGCGCTTCGCTGGCGCGCAGGGCCAGCTCCATCTGCCGCTCTTCCATCAGCGCCGATTTTAAGGTGTCGAGCAGCTTGTGGATCACTTCCGCGTTATCCGCTTCATCAAGATCCTCATTGAACAGCTCGGCCACCGGGCTAATATTGCCCTTCAGCCACACTTCCAGCGTGTGCTCGTTCAGCGTTTCCCCGTTGAACGGGTTAATCAGCCACATCTCTTCGCTGGTTTCAGGGTCCGCGCGCAGCAGCATCTGCGTCGGGAAAATCACCGGCACCACCGGCAGAGACATGCGCTGGGCAATCCACAGCACAATCGCCCCCAGCGACGCGGCGCTCCCCTGGCGGTTAATCAATACCTTATCGATCCACAGGGCATCGGACAGCCGGTAGACGCCGTGGGAGTCCCTGAAGCCCCATTCATGATAGAAAAGCTCCAGCAGCCGCTCCAGCTGACGCTCCTGATCCCACGAGGTCGCGATCTCTTCCTGCGCCAGGCTCAGCAGCCGCTCCAGCTCGTCCTGCACGTAACCCGTTGGAAAGTCGTCGCGGATCAATTCAGAAATGAGGACCATTCCATCGCACAGTGGCGTTTTATTAAATTCGAAATCAGCTAGTGACCTCATGACTTACCCCAGTAACGGTGTTCTTGTGATGGCGAGTTGTATGATGATGAACAACACCACCAAAGCCAGCAGGAAGGCGATAAACCTGCTCTGCTGGCTGCGCGGACGCCGATGGCCCAGCGCGATAAAACCCAATGCGATGTAAATAATAACGCCAAATAGCTTCTCAGTCAGCCATGTGCCGTCTTCAGTAAACGGCAGATAGTGCGTTATTGCCATTAATCCGGCGCCGCTGAGAAAGAGTATCGTGTCGCTGCAGTGCGGGACGATGCGTACCCAGCGGCGGTTAAGCCACGGGCTGCCGCTGTAGCTCCACCAGTAGCGTAACGCGAACAGGCTGACCGACACGACCACCGCCGCAATATGCAGATACAGCACTGCGGTAAACAGATTCATACGCCAACCTTCTTATCCATAGCCGGAAAACGTCCTAACGTCAGGCGGTCGTTATCGCCGTAATCGCGGCAGGTCACCACGTCGAGATATCCCGCATCGTGGAACAGGCCGCGCACCGCGGCGCCCTGCTTCCAGCCATGCTCCAGCAGCATTAAGCCGCCAGGGGTCAGGAAGCGACGTCCTTCGCGAACGATGTGCGCCAGATCGGCAAGGCCGCTATCGGCGGCAACAAGCGCCGTTTTCGGCTCGAAGCGAACGTCGCCCTGCGCAAGATGCGGGTCGGTTTCGTCGATATAGGGCGGGTTGCTGACGATGATTTCAAACCGCTGGCCCGTCAGCGCGCTGAACCAGTTGCTCTGCAGCACCGTCACGTTGGTGATGGCAAGCTGAGCCGCGTTGCGCGCGGCTAGCGCGGCGGCGTCGGGCATAAAATCGACCGCCGTCACCCGACAGTCAGGACGCTCGCTGGCCAGCGCCAGCGCAATCGCGCCGGTGCCGGTGCCTAAATCGAGGATCCGACACGGCGTCGCCGGCAGCCGCGCCAGCGCCTGCTCGACGAGACACTCGGTGTCCGGACGCGGGATCAGGGTTGCCGGTGACACCAGCAGCGGCAGCGACCAGAATTCGCGCTGACCGACCAGATGCGCGATCGGTTCGCCGCGCTGGCGGCGGCTCAGCAGCCCCTCCAGCTCGGCTAGTTGGCCATCGGTCAGCGCCGTTTCGCCAAAGGCGAGGAGGTAAGTCCGCGCCCTGCCGGTCACGTGTCCCAGCAGGATCTCCGCGTCGCGGCGCGGGCTTTCGCTGTCGCTCAGCCGGGCAATCGCCTGCGCCAGCCACTGTTGAAAAATCATCATTCCTGCTCGGAAAGCGCTGCCAGCTGATCGGCCTGGTACTCCTGGACAATCGGCTCAATGAGCATATCCAGCTTACCTTCCATCGTTTCATCCAGCCGGTAGAGCGTCAGGTTGATGCGGTGGTCGGTCACGCGGCCCTGCGGGAAGTTATAGGTACGGTTACGATCGCTACGATCGCCGCTGCCCAGCAGGTTACGTCGGGTAGACGCTTCCGCCTGCTGACGCTTGGCCACTTCGGCGGCGCGAATGCGCGAGCCCAGCACCGACAGCGCCTTGGCCTTGTTCTTGTGCTGAGAGCGTTCGTCCTGGCACTCAACGACGATACCGGTCGGCAAGTGGGTAATACGAATAGCGGAATCGGTGGTGTTAACGTGCTGCCCGCCCGCCCCGGAGGAGCGGAAGGTATCGATACGCAGGTCGGCCGGGTTGATGTCCGGCATTTCGGCTTCCGGCAGCTCCGGCATCACCGCGACGGTACAGGCGGAGGTGTGGATACGCCCCTGCGATTCGGTCGCCGGTACGCGCTGCACGCGGTGGCCGCCGGACTCGAACTTCAGTCGGCCGTAGACGCCGTCGCCGCTGATTTTGGCAATCACTTCTTTATAACCGCCGTGCTCGCCTTCGTTGGCGCTGAGGATCTCCACGCGCCAGCGGCGGGCTTCCGCGTAGCGGCTGTACATGCGGAACAGATCCCCGGCAAACAGCGCCGCTTCGTCCCCGCCGGTACCGGCGCGGACTTCGACAAAGGCGTTACGCTCATCGTCGGGATCTTTCGGCAGCAGCAGAACCTGCAGCTGCTGCTCCATCTCTTCGCTCTTATCTTTGGCGTCACGCAGCTCTTCCTGCGCCATTTCGCGCATCTCCGGATCGTCAAGCATCATCTGCGCGGTTTCAATATCATCCTGCACCTGGCGCCATTCGGTATAACAGCGTGCAACGTCGCTCAGCTGCGCGTACTCGCGCGACAGCGCGCGGAATCGATCCTGATCGGCGATGGTCGCAGCATCCCCCAGCAGCGCCTGAACTTCCTCATGGCGTTCGTACAGAGCTTCCAGTTTGGCAACAATAGAAGGCTTCATAGGTGTGAATTAACCCTGTCCTGAAAAAAGAGAGAAATGGCGCTATTCCAGCCCGAGGCTGTTGCGCAGAATATGCAGGCGTTCATCGTCCCCGTCACGGGCAGCCTGCTGAAGAGATTTGGTTGGCGCGTGGATCAGGCGGTTGGTCAGCTTACGCGCCAGGTCCTGCATGATTTCCTGGGCATCACCGCCCTGCTCCAGCGCCGCCAGCGCTTTCAGCGTCAGCTCCTCGCGGACCTGTTCGGACTGGGAGCGATATTCGCGGATAGTCTCGCTGGCGCTCTGGGCGCGCAGCCAGGCCATAAATTCGCTGGTTTCCTGCTCGACGATCGATTCCGCCTGTACCGCAGCAGCTTTACGCTGCGCCAGGTTGTGCTGAATGATGTTTTGCAGGTCGTCGACGCTGTAGAGATAGGCGTTCGCCAGCTTGCCCACTTCCGGCTCGACGTCGCGGGGCACCGCGATATCGACCAGCAGCATCGGCTGATTGCGGCGCGCCTTCAGCGCACGCTCCACCATCCCTTTGCCAATTATCGGCAGCGGGCTGGCGGTGGAAGTAATAATGATATCAGCCTCTTTCAGCCGCTCATCGATGTCGCTCAGGGCGATAACCTCCGCGCCGACCTCATCCGCCAGCGCCTGGGCGCGTTCGCGGGTGCGGTTGGCAATGACCATTTTACGCACGTGGTGCTCGCGCAGATGGCGGGCCACCAGCTCGATGGTCTCCCCCGCGCCGACCAGCAGCACGGTCACGCTGGAGAGCGATTCAAAGATTTGTCGCGCCAGCGTACAGGCGGCGAACGCGACGGAGACCGCGCTGGCGCCAATGTCCGTTTCGGTGCGCACGCGCTTAGCCACGGAGAACGACTTCTGGAACATCCGCTCCAGCTCGCTGACGTTGAGATGTCCGCGGCTGGAGTCCGCAAAGGCTTTTTTAACCTGGCCGAGGATCTGCGGCTCGCCGAGCACCAGCGAATCCAGGCCGCTGGCGACGCGCATCAGATGGCTGACCGCATCGTTATCCTGGTGCCAGTAGAGGCTGTTTCGCAGATCGTCTTCATTAAGATGGTGGTAATCACACAGCCAGCGGATGAGCACTTCCTGCAGATTATCCTGCTCCTCAACGCTGAGATAGAGCTCCGTGCGGTTACAGGTCGACAGCACCACACCTCCCTGCACCATTGGCTGAGCCAGCAAGCTCTCCAGCGCCTCATCGAGCGTGTCCGGCGAAAACGTTACGCGTTCTCGCAGCGCTATCGGGGCTGTTTTGTGATTAATGCCAAGAGCTAAAAGGGTCATTGTGAGGGAGTAGTACCAGCGTTGCTAAGGTTAGTCTGAGCGCATCATACAGGATGCGCGGAATCAATAAAAGAGACGCTCCCCTTTTGGAGTAATAGCCAATGCGTAACAGCCACTAACGGTAATTTTTTGATTTCAGACAATTTGAACGTAGACGCTACCGCCGGGCGGCGCTAGCATTAAGAGTTATAATTGTAACCCGCTACACAAATCGTGTGCGTATTCACCCTTCGCCGGATTTCACTGTAGACATCAAGGATTTGTCATCATTATGAATCGACTGCTCCGCCTGTTGCCCCTGGCAAGCCTGGTCCTGACCGCCTGTACCCTCAACGCCCCGAAAGGCCCCGGTAAAAGCCCGGACTCACCGCAGTGGCGTCAGCACCAGCAGGATGTCCGCAATCTTAGCCAGTTCCAGACCCGCGGCGCCTTTGCTTATCTTTCAGACGAGCAAAAGGTTTACGCCCGTTTCTTCTGGCAGCAGACCGGTCAGGATCGCTATCGCCTGCTGCTGACCAACCCGCTGGGCAGTACCGAGCTGTCGCTGACCGCGCAGCCGGGCAGCGTGACGCTGATCGATAACAAGGGTCAGACCTATACCGCAACCGACGCGGAAGAGATGATTGGCCGCCTGACCGGGATGCCCATCCCGCTGAACAGCCTGCGCCAGTGGATCGTCGGCCTGCCGGGCGATGCCACCGATTATACCCTCGATCAGCAGTATCGTCTGAGCACCCTTAACTATACGCAAAACGGCAAAACCTGGCGCGTCACCTACGGCGGATATACCAGCGATACCACGCCATCGCTGCCGGCCAATATGGAGCTCAACAACGGCAGTCAGCGCATCAAGCTGAAAATGGATAACTGGATTGTGAAATGATGACCCGCTGGCCCTCTCCCGCGAAGCTGAACCTGTTTTTGTATATAACCGGGCAGCGCACCGACGGTTATCACCAGCTGCAGACGCTGTTCCAGTTTCTCGACTATGGCGATACGTTAACCATTGAGGCGCGCGATGACGGCGAGCTGCGTCTGCTGACGCCGGTGGACGGCGTGCCGAATGAAGAGAATTTAATTATTCGCGCCGCCAGGCTGCTGATGCAGGCGGCGGCAGAACGCGGGCGGCTGCCATCCGGCAGCGGTGCCGATATCAGCATTGAGAAGCGCCTGCCGATGGGCGGCGGGCTGGGCGGCGGTTCGTCCAACGCCGCCACGGTGCTGGTGGCGCTGAATCAGCTTTGGGGCTGCGGGCTATCGGAAGACCAGCTGGCGACGCTTGGGCTGCAGCTCGGCGCCGATGTACCGGTTTTCGTCCGCGGTCATGCGGCCTTTGCCGAAGGCATTGGCGAAATTCTGACCCCGGTCGAACCGCCGGAAAAGTGGTACCTCGTCGCTCACCCCGGGGTCAGTATTCCGACTCCGGTCATCTTTCGCGACCCCGAGCTACCACGAGACACCCCGATCAGGCCAATAAATACGTTGCTAAAATGTGAATTTCGCAATGATTGCGAGGTTATCGCAAGAAAACGTTTTCGCGAGGTTGATGCGGCGCTTTCCTGGCTGTTAGAATATGCGCCGTCGCGCCTGACTGGCACAGGAGCGTGTGTCTTTGCTGAATTTGACACCGAATCTGCCGCTCGTCAGGTGCTGGAGAAAGCCCCGGAATGGCTACAAGGCTTTGTTGCGCGAGGAGTTAACATCTCGCCGCTCAGGCTAGCCCTACCCTAAGTTGCTCCGCGTTAAGCGTGAGTAACGATAAGTACGCCGGGCAAATTGAGTTACGGTGACAACGTCACCCTGTTCCAGACGTTGCATCGCTCTCTTTAAATACACCGCCTGGATGAAACGACGCCGCCGCACAGTTTTTGGCCCTTTTCATCCACCACTGGACGCATGCCTGAGGTTCTTCTCGTGCCTGATATGAAGCTTTTTGCTGGTAACGCCACCCCGGAACTAGCACAACGTATTGCCAACCGCCTGTACACTTCTCTTGGCGACGCCGCTGTAGGTCGTTTTAGCGACGGCGAAGTCAGCGTACAAATCAATGAAAACGTACGCGGTGGTGATATTTTCATCATCCAGTCCACTTGTGCTCCCACCAACGACAACCTGATGGAACTGGTTGTTATGGTTGATGCCCTGCGTCGCGCTTCGGCGGGTCGTATCACTGCTGTTATTCCTTACTTCGGCTATGCTCGTCAGGACCGCCGCGTTCGTTCCGCCCGTGTGCCAATCACTGCTAAAGTGGTTGCGGACTTCCTGTCCAGCGTTGGCGTTGACCGCGTGCTGACCGTTGACCTGCACGCTGAACAGATCCAAGGCTTCTTCGACGTTCCGGTTGATAACGTATTCGGCAGCCCAATCCTGCTGGAAGATATGCTGCAGCTGAATCTGGATAACCCGATCGTGGTTTCTCCGGACATCGGCGGCGTCGTGCGCGCCCGCGCTATCGCCAAACTGCTGAACGATACCGATATGGCCATTATCGACAAACGTCGTCCGCGCGCTAACGTCTCCCAGGTGATGCATATCATCGGCGACGTGGCAGGCCGCGACTGCGTCATGGTTGACGACATGATCGATACCGGCGGCACGCTGTGCAAAGCAGCAGAAGCGCTGAAAGAACGTGGTGCTAAACGCGTCTTTGCTTACGCCACTCACCCGATTTTCTCCGGCAACGCTATCCAGAACATTAAAAACTCTGTGATTGATGAATTCGTCGTCTGCGATACCATCCCGCTGGCGCCAGAAATCAAAGCCCTGGAAAAAGTTCGTACCCTGACGCTGTCCGGTATGCTGGCAGAAGCGATTCGTCGTATCAGCAACGAAGAATCTATCTCTGCTATGTTCGAGCATTAATCGAGCCCGGCCAAGGAAACCCGCTGAGGCGGGTTTTTTTGTCTCTTAACCCAATTTGTATGACCATTGCCTCCTTCACCTGCCATATTAGTTGACAGATGATGCGCCCATGGATGAAACATTATCGTGAATAGATTATTTTCCTCACACGTGATGCCTTTCCGCGCCCTCATCGACGCCTGCTGGAAAGAAAAATATACCGTTTCGCGCTTCACCCGCGACCTGATTGCCGGGATAACGGTGGGGATTATTGCGATCCCGCTGGCAATGGCGCTGGCAATTGGCAGCGGCGTAGCGCCGCAGTATGGACTCTATACCTCCGCCGTAGCCGGGATCATCATCGCTCTGACCGGCGGCTCGCGCTTTAGCGTTTCCGGGCCGACCGCCGCCTTTGTGGTGATCCTCTACCCGGTATCGCAGCAGTTTGGCCTCGCCGGGCTGCTGGTCGCGACGCTGATGTCCGGCATTTTTTTAATTCTCTTCGGCCTCGCCCGCTTCGGCCGGCTGATTGAATATATCCCGCTCTCGGTGACCCTCGGGTTCACCTCAGGTATCGGGATTACTATCGGTACCATGCAGATTAAGGACTTCCTTGGCCTGCAGATGACGCACGTGCCGGAGCACTATTTGCAGAAAGTCTCCGCGCTGATTATGGCACTGCCGACGGTCAACGTTGGCGACGCCGCGATTGGCATCGTGACGCTTGCAATCCTCATCATCTGGCCTCGCCTTGGGATCCGCCTGCCGGGCCATCTTCCCGCGCTGCTGGCGGGCTGTGCGGTGATGGCGGTTGTCACCCTGCTGGGCGGCCACGTCGCTACCATCGGCTCCCAGTTCCACTACACGCTCGCCGACGGCAGCCAGGGAAGCGGCATTCCGCAGCTGCTGCCGCAGCTGGTGCTGCCCTGGGATATGCCGGGCTCTGATTTCACCCTCAGCTGGGCCTCTCTGCAGGCGCTGCTGCCGGCGGCGTTCTCCATGGCCATGCTCGGCGCCATTGAGTCGCTGCTGTGCGCGGTGGTGCTGGATGGTATGACCGGCACCAAGCATAAGGCGAACAGCGAGCTGATCGGTCAGGGTCTGGGCAATATCGTCGCGCCTTTCTTCGGCGGCATTACCGCGACCGCGGCGATTGCCCGCTCGGCGGCCAACGTGCGCGCCGGTGCGACCTCGCCGATCTCCGCGGTGATCCATGCGCTGCTGGTGATTATGGCGCTGCTGATCCTCGCCCCGCTGCTCTCCTGGCTGCCGCTTTCGGCGATGGCGGCGCTGCTGCTGATGGTGGCGTGGAATATGAGCGAAGCGCACAAGGTGGTGAATTTGCTGCGCTATGCGCCGAAGGACGACATCGTGGTCATGCTGATGTGCATGTCGCTGACGGTGCTGTTTGATATGGTCATCGCGATCAGCGTCGGTATCGTGCTGGCTTCGCTGCTGTTTATGCGCCGTATCGCCCGCATGACGCGCCTGGCCCCGGTCAACGTCGACGTGCCCGACGACGTGCTGGTGCTGCGGGTTATCGGCCCGCTGTTCTTCGCCGCCGCCGAGGGGCTATTTAACGATCTGGAAACGCGTATTGAGGGTAAGCGGATCGTGGTGCTGAAATGGGATGCGGTGCCGGTGCTGGATGCCGGTGGCCTGGATGCCTTCCAGCGCTTCGTGAAAAAGCTGCCGGAAGGCTGCGAGCTGCGGGTGTCTAATCTTGAGTTTCAGCCGCTGCGTACCCTGGCACGCGCCGGCGTCCAGCCCATTGCCGGACGCCTGAGCTTCTACCCCGATCGCAACGCCGCGCTGGCGGATATTTAACTAGCGGGATGCGGGCGTTCGCGCCTGCATCATCACCCCTATCGCCTGCTGGAGCCAGCCGAGCACCGGCGGCGTCATCCACGTCCCCTTCATCAGATACGGTTCGCACTCCATCGCGTGGCGAAACTTTTGCTGAGTCTGCGGGCTGGTGCCGGCATACGACTGGAACAGCTCCAGCCACTGCCGCGCCAGCTTTTTCCCGGCTTCTGATGCCGGATCGGTCTGCTCAGCGCAGGCCTGATGCAGCGCCGATACCAGCCCCGGCCACTCCATCAGCCGATCGAAATAGTGTTCACGGGTAAACGCCAGCTCCTCGGCGTTGAGATAGCGCGCCCAGATCGCGAGCTTGCTTTGCGCAAAGGCGTGGGTAATGTAGTCCACAATCTCGGGCGTAATGCCGGTTTGCGCGCGCATTTGCGGTTCCATAGCGTGCATCTCATTGAGCCGGGTGAGAAATTCCGGCCGCCCGGCGGTATCAAGCTCCAGGCGCTCCATCCAGCGGGTGGCCAGCGCCATCGCCGACGGCGAGTCAGGCGGGCAGCTCTCCTGCATCAGCCGCTGCGCGTCAATAACCAGCGCCTGCCAGATTTGATTGCGCTGTTCATCCTGCTCGGCGAACGGCAGCGTTTGTAACTCCTGCGGACTAAACCAACGATCGTACATTTTCATAAGCTCCAGGGTCTGTAGCCAGGACTCCAGATCGGGTTCACGGCCGCTACCCAGTTCGTCGCGGAGCAGCACCAGCCTTTCGCGCAGCGTTGAGATAGTGCGCAGCTGCGTATCGAGGGTGGTAATTTGCTGCACCAGCAGATCGGATAACGAAAGCGAACCGCGATCGAGATGCTCCTTAATAGCCGCGAGTTCCAGCCCGGCCTGTGCCAGCGCCTTAATCATATGCAGCCGCTGAACGGCCGCCAGATCGTATAGCCGATAACCCGCCGCGCTTCTGGCCGAAGGCGTCAGCAGCCCGGTTTGTTCATAGTGATGTAGCGTACGGACGGTCATTCCGGCGCGTTTCGCCAGTTCCCCCACCTGAATTAACATGACTGCTCCTTTTGCCTGCCAGTGGCGCTACTCTGCAGCCTGACGTTACGTCAGGGTCAAGCGCATATTTATCAACTGAGGCAACAATATCAGCGGGACGGGCGTTGCGGGAGTAAAATAAGCGGGAGTAATATAGTCAGCCAGCCGTCAGGACGAAGGCTGGCTGTAGAGCGGATACGTTGACAAAATTGCACCCGCCTGGCGACAGGTGCAGATAACGCACTGACCTAGCTGTGGCGATGCTGGTCGCGACGGCAGCGTTTGTCGTAGTGGCGCACCCACCAGTATCTGTCGCCGACCTGCTCATGGCCGCCAATACGCGCGCCGGCAAGCCAGAGAACGGCGCCGACGAAGATGCTGAGAATCGCGCCGTGCGCGAAAAACTGCGGCAGATCAAGCTGCGGGAGCTGGTTTAAAATGGAGTAGCCGACGCCAACAACCATGACGACCAACCCTAAACCCATCAGTACATTACCGAGTAACGAAGCGTTTCTGCGTTTCATATGTCACCTCCGGAACCTTGGGTTGCCTGAGAATATCCTCAGAACTTATAGGTGTAGTATAGACAACGGGCAGAAGATTGATTGCGTTGGCGATCACAATAGCGAACATCAAACCAACAAAAGTTTACAAATAACCCACTGAACAACATCAAATTCTAATGGTTCACCGGCGAAATTATCGTGTCGATAGCGCTGCGCTGGCAGAATTTTGTCAAGCGCGCTCGCAGACAGTACACTACGCGCCAGAGAACGACCCATGCAGGATATAAAAGTGACGATAAAACTGATTGTCGGCCTGGCTAACCCCGGTGCGGAATACGCGGCGACACGCCATAACGCGGGCGCCTGGTATGTAGACCTCCTGGCCGACCGCCACCGCGCCCCGCTGCGCGAAGAGAGCAAATTCTACGGCTACACCTCACGGATTAACTTTGCCGGCGAGGATGTGCGCCTGCTGGTGCCGACCACCTTTATGAACCTCAGCGGTAAAGCCGTGGCGGCGATGGCCACCTTTTACCGGATTAATCCCGACGAGATTCTGGTCGCGCACGATGAGCTGGATTTACCGCCCGGCGTGGCGAAGTTTAAGCTCGGCGGCGGCCACGGCGGGCATAACGGCCTGAAAGATATCATCAGCAAACTGGGCAATAACCCGAACTTTCACCGCTTACGCGTCGGGATCGGCCATCCGGGCGATAAAAACAAAGTTGTCGGTTTTGTGTTAGGTAAACCGCCGCTTAGCGAGCAGAAACTGATAGACGAAGCCGTTGATGAAGCCGCGCGCTGCACGGAAGTCTGGCTGAAAGAGGGACTGACCAAAGCCACCAACCGTTTACACGCATTTAAAGCGCAATAACCGGCCGACGTGCGGAATTTTTGCCGCACACCGTGTATAATAGGCGAAGCTATTTACTTTTCTACAATCTGTTCAATGTAACAGGTTGATTATCCAAAGATTAAGGTGATTTAAATCATGGGATTCAAATGCGGTATCGTCGGTTTGCCCAACGTCGGCAAGTCCACCCTGTTCAATGCGCTCACCAAAGCGGGTATTGAAGCGGCCAACTTCCCCTTCTGTACTATTGAGCCGAACACCGGTGTCGTACCGATGCCCGATCCGCGTCTGGATAAGCTGGCCGAAATCGTTAAACCGCAGCGCATCCTGCCGACTACCATGGAATTCGTCGACATCGCGGGCCTGGTAAAAGGCGCATCCAAAGGCGAAGGCCTGGGCAACCAGTTCCTGACCAACATTCGTGAAACCGAAGCTATCGGCCACGTTGTTCGCTGCTTTGAAAACGACAACATCATCCACGTTAACAACAAAGTGGACCCGGCTGACGATATCGACGTTATCAATACCGAGCTGGCGCTGTCCGATCTTGACACCTGCGAACGAGCCATTCACCGCGTACAGAAAAGGGCAAAAGGCGGCGATAAAGACGCGAAAGCTGAACTGGTCGCACTGGAAAAATGCCTGCCGCAGCTCGAAAACGCCGGCATGCTGCGCGCGCTGGCGCTGACGGACGAAGATAAAGCCGCCATCAAATACCTGAGCTTCCTGACCCTGAAGCCAACCATGTACATCGCCAACGTCAACGAAGACGGCTTCGAGAACAACCCGTACCTCGATAAAGTCCGCGAAATCGCTGCCGCCGAAGGCTCAGTAGTGGTTGCCGTGTGCGCCGCCGTTGAATCCGATATTGCGGAACTTGACGACGCTGACCGCGATGAGTTCATGGCCGAACTGGGCATCGAAGAGCCGGGCCTGAACCGCGTTATCCGCGCCGGCTACGAGCTGCTGAACCTGCAGACCTACTTCACCGCCGGGGTTAAAGAAGTCCGCGCGTGGACCATCCCTGTCGGCGCGACCGCACCGCAGGCGGCGGGTAAAATCCACACTGACTTCGAAAAAGGCTTTATCCGCGCTCAGACTATCGCCTATGAAGACTTTATCACTTACAAAGGCGAGCAGGGTGCGAAAGAAGCCGGCAAGATGCGCGCCGAAGGCAAAGACTACATCGTTAAAGATGGCGACGTCATGAACTTCCTGTTCAACGTCTAAATCACTTCTGCTGTGTCATGAGGTTTCACAAAATCTCATAGCAGCAGCAAAGCAGCATAAAAAAACCACGCCATGGCGTGGTTTTTTGTTTTTGACGCGGGCGATACTGCAGGCCGCTCTGCGCAGTTCGTAAAAATGCCCCGGGCGCATTTCCATATGGCTATTCAGCGCTGGGCTGACTGCGGAACAATACCCGGTTGCGTGGCGAACAAGCTCCCCGGAGAGCAACGCTATTCCGTGGTGGTTAGCGCCGAGTATCGAATGATGAGCTGCTGCAGGTGCTGCTCCACCTCAAGTTTCTGAGCCTGCGGGATCATCCCCGGCTCCTGTCGTGCAGCTATCTGCCGGAGCTGCTCCTCCGCCGGCACCGACTGATTAAAAGCCTGAATGGCTGCAAACACCTGCGATTTCAGCTCGCTGACCGTCAGGTATCTCCCCTTTTGTCCATCCAGCGCGTTAAGCTGCTCGCTCAGGCTCTGGAGCCTGCGCATGCCCTGATGCCAGCCCGCCAGCGAATCATCAGGCGTCCCGTTCAGGGCAAGCTTTTGCCGCCACTGAGTACCCAACTCTTCAGTTCCGGGAAGCTCCGGCCACAGTGCATAAGCCTGGTTTATTAGATCCTGACCATAGCGGAGATGCCAGTCAGGCGGGAGGGCAGAAAGCGCCTCTAACCTCAGCGAGGCATCCTTCAACCAGCCGGCGGCTGAGCCAGAAGATCTGAACGTCTCGCCTGCCGCCGCGCCGGGCAGCCAGGGTAGCGGCTGCTGGCGGCTGTCGGGCTGTTGACCCGCTTGATCCGAGCGGGCCAGGGAGTGCCCGCCGATAAAGACTGCGGCACTCAACGCAAAGGCCGTCAGCATCCCGCAGGCGAATAGGCCGACCCGCTTTGGCGCAGGCGCCGTTTTGTGGATCCTGTTAACGGCGGCGGCGGAAGCTGGCGGGATTGCATTCGGCCGCCGGGGATCTGGTTGTGATTCGTTCAATCCGATCGGCGGAACCTGCGCGGCAGGAAGAGTAATGGCTGTAGCGGATAGTTGCGGCTCTGGCGCATTTTCCACGCGCGTCAGCGCGCTGCACACCTGCTGCAGCAGCGGCTCTATCTGGCTTATCTGCAGCAGTTCCTGGCGGGCAAGGATGCTGCTCAGGAAATCAAGCGTCGACTCCAGCTGCAGGAGCTGATGATAATCCTCATGGCTCAGGGTAAAGGTGCGGAACACTTTCTGCAGCCGCTGAAACAGCCCGGAGAGAATTTCTGCCCGCGGGTGGCTGGCCCGTGGCCAGTATTGCGCCCACTGGCGGCTGAGCATCGTGGCAACGATCTTCAGACCTTCGTTCATGCCTTCCACGCGCGCCAGATGGCTGCGCGCCAGGGTGTACCAGGCCCCTGTCTGCAGCTCAATCCCATTTTTATCAAACAGCGCCAGCGACAATTTCTCCACCCGCTCCCAGTGAATATCAGGCCTGGCGGGATGCGTCTGCTTGCTCATTTCATCGCGAAGGGCGATGAAGTCAGGAAACGGGCGCGGATCGCCGCCCGTGCGAATATCTCGGGGTTCTGTGCTTTTCATAATGAATTCATCCGTGGATGGGCAGGCAGAGATTGGCGATTCACTCCGGGAGCTGGCGGTCACTCGTCCCGAGGAAGATATCGTGCCGGCCTGCCCGGCATCCCTACATGCGGGGATTTCTGTCGAAATAATGCTGTTGCTTTAGGTGGCGAATGAATATCCGCCCCTCGGGCATAAACTCGGTACCATAGCGCACCAGCCCCACCCCTTTCAGCTCCGCATCGATCGCATAGCACAGCTCGCCGGGGATCGCCTGCTCAAGGAGAATAACGCTAATGCTTTTCAGCCGCGGTTCATATTTGAGCAAAACGGCCGACAGCGTCCCCATAAGCTCATGGGCGGTGCCCGGCATACCCTGCAGGATTTTGGTCATGTCCGGCAGGCCGTAGTCCGGCAGATGCGCCAGCGTGCCGGCGCGGCAGTTGAGAATGCGCTGCATGTTGTCCAGCACGGACAGGATCGCCTGGTCCTGCTCGTTGACGTGGTTGAGGTCGAGGCCGCCGGTGAAGTTGCCGTAGAGAATTTCATATAATGAGGGGGTATTGTGTCCCTGTGACATTAATCATCCTTAACGGGCTGTAGCCTCAGATGGTTGTTTCCGGCTTCCAGGATACGCGGTTTATCGGGATCGAGGTCTTCACGTTCGATGACCAGCTTCCAGGTGTTATTCACCATATCCGGATGACGGAACAGCCCGACAACGGCCACAAACTGCGCATCGGCTTCCATTGGCATATCGAGATTCGCATCACCACCCGGCTTCACGACCACATCACGCGTGGCCAGCAAATCAGCGCTCAGCTGGGTATCGCCCTCTTTCAGCAGCTGCTGATATACCGTTTTGTCGAAGGTATTGCGTTCCTTAAGCTGATACACCCGCACCACCAGCGGCTCAGACAGCGAATTGCTCTCACGTGCATCGATATTCAGCGCCTCGCGCGCTATAAAATCGAGATGCAGGACTTTAATTTTCTTGTAAAAAATGGCGCTAAAGGCCGATTTAGTCCCCTCAGTGACGCTCTGCGTCACCCCACAGCCCGTCAGGCTGAACGCCACCAGCGGCAGCAGCCAGCAGGCGATTTTAGTCGAACTTGTACGTAACACATCGGTTTCCTTGTTGTGGTATGGCGGGGTTCATGCCGCTGTAGTAGCCCAGTTCCGTCGTAAAGGTCTGCGGGATATCGTCCAGGAACACGCGATCTTCGGCTCCCAGCACGCCATTCATACCAAGCCAGAAATGACCTTCGCCGAGCGGAGGGGCGGCCAACAAGCGAGTCGACGTGGTTAGGGTGATTTTTGCCTTAAAGCGCCAGCCCAGATAGACCCTTAGCATCACCAGAAAATCCGAATACAGCAGACCATCCGGCTTCCAGCCCTGCGCTTCCTGCCGGTTATCCGTTGAAAGCGCAATCAGCAGCTGGCTACTGGCATCCATCGCCTCGTCGCCAAGCGGTGTATTGCCGTCCAGGAGAAAATCCTGCTCGCCGCAAAACCCCATGGGCTGGCTGATTTCCACCGGCCGCAGACAATACGGGCTCACCCGCACCGTTGTCTCAGGTGCCAGCAAGCTCACCAGCGCCTGCATCCCCTCCTGAGTTTTTCCGGGCTGGCGTAACACGCCGAGCAGGGCCAGAAAGCGCGACACCGGGGTGGCGATATGCTCTGCGGTTCCGGGGATCCCCAGCCCCACCAGTCCCAACAGCGACTGCGAAATATTGTCGCCTCCTCCGGGCTCGAACGTGGCAGGCCAGGAGTACTTCCGCCAGATGCGATAAAACTGGGTCAGGATGCGGTGGCTGAAGATATCCAAAAAGCTCTGGAGTGCCTCATGTCCCTCCCGGAGCTGGGCGATATCATCGAGATAAGCGGTCGGCAGCGGTGAATCGACGCCGTACATCCCCATAAAGGTGGTACGAATGACCGCTGGTTTGCCGTCATCGTCTTCGTCGTATTCGACGGCTTTCAGTTCGCTGACCGGAAATCCCATTCCCGGATGAGGGGCAAAGCGTACCGGGTCATCGGCTGGATGGCTGGTTGAGCCCATCAGCGGTTTACCCGGATGGCGCTTTTCCAGCAGCTGGCAGAAACGGTAAAAGTTAATACGCTGAAGATCTGCCTCCAGCTGAAGGGTCAGCCGGGAATGCGGCGATTGTGCTTCTCTTCCCATTCCAGGCGTTCTCCGGTCGGTTGCAGGATGATAATCAGGCGATTAAACAGATAGATATCGGTATAAAGCGCGAAGAAGCGGCTCAGCATCTCGCCAAAAAGGCAGATATCCCCTCTTCCGGCAAAGCCGTGGCTATCGAGCATGACGTCAATCTGCACGCCGCGTACCAGGTAGCCCTGCTCAAAACGCTCGGTTTCGCTGTGCTTCACATCGATAATGGCCTCCAGACGGCGCCGGTTCATCTCGCTGTCTGTCCACTCATACAGCGCCAGGGTGCCGCGGAGCACCTCTGCGTTATCCATCATCGAGAGAAAACCGCTGCCAAGATGGCTTAGCACACACCAGTGAAAGCGATCCCTATCCGGTGGATAGCAAGGCAGCGTCGGCGCACACAGGTTGCGAACAGCGATGCTGACTGAGGTAGTTTTCACCACCGTATCGAGCACGGTGCTTTGCAGGGCCCGACGAGGCAGCTGACCGTTGGTGCCGGTGAGCGTCAGGGACAGGCTTTCATCTATCGGCACGGTGTGAGTATCAAACGCTTCGCCACCAAGAATTAGCCAGGTGTTATGCAGACCGGACGGTCCGCGGCGTAGGCGGGTGTGATAGTAGTATTCCGGCGCTTCATGCCGCATCATCCCGCCCTTGTGGCGAAAGCTCGAGAACGGGACGTAGGTATGCTGACTTGATGACATCACCGAATCCACGGCGTAAATCTCGGTATGACCATCCTGTACCCGCATCGGGCGCAGCATGTATTCCGTCTGCAACGAGTTGAGCGTCAGCGGATCGGATTCCAGTGGAAACAGGTTAATTACCGGTACGCAGTTCAGCCGCAGATGCTTCCCGGTAAAGCTGAAGTCATGCTCCCAGCGCTCAGCCAGCACCACGTCGATTTCAAACCAGGGGAGCTCAGCCGGGAACGCGACGGTCTCCAGCCCACGCAGACCGGTGAACATAAATTTCTCGCGAAAGGTAAAGTACTCCAGCAGCAGCTGGTAGCCGCTGAAACTACTGCTGCCCTTCGGCCAGAGGGTATCATCATCACCGAACCCGAGCGCGGTGAAATACCCGTCCAGCGGTTTTCTTTCCACATCACCGGGCATCCGCAGCCACAGCCTGGCCACATTCATGGTGAAGGCTTCGTGCATGGCGCAGGCCAGAGGCGCGTCGGCATTGAAGTAAAGCGGGACATGGCTGAGATCGATACGGCTCCAGTCCGCCAGCTTGCTGCAGCTAAAGCGCAGTGTGACAACCGAGCGGCCATCAGAATCGGTCGCCAGGCTGACGCGCTCCAGCGAGAGGGGCTGAAGGTCTATCGCTTTCGTAGTGGAATAACGACAGCGCGTCCCCTTCTCACCGATCGGCCGGGAATGTACCTCAAAGCCTTTGTCGATGCGCATCTGCTCCTTCATTTCGCCCCAGTCGGGGGTGAACTCCACCACCGACATCGACGGTATGGTACGCAGGTAATGCGGCCACAGCAGGCTGACCAGCCCTTCGGTCAATTCTGGCAGGTCGTCATCGAGCTTCTCGCGCAATCGGCCCATCAGGAAGGCAAAGCCTTCAAACAGGCGCTCCACGAACGGGTCGCGCGCACCCGCTTTATCCAAATTGAGCATTGCTGCCTGCTCAGGATGAGCACGGGCAAATTCTTCCCCGGCTTCCAGCAGGTAGCGCATTTCAGCGTCATAATAACGCAGGGTTAAGTCGTCCATAGATTTGTCTTAATTAATGTTTGTTTACCGGATAGCGAAACAATAAGTTCTAAGAAGACACCTGAAACCTAATAGCTTCGTATTTACTGATTTATCGAAATCTTTGCCAGCACGACGTTGATACAAACTAATATTGATACCGAAACAATTTTATCTTTTTTAAACACCACCCTCCGGGAGCATTTCAAAAATCACCCGCCAGTCTTTTTAGTATGTTCTAAATTCCAATGCCTATGTTTTTATCTTGAGGAGGAAATAATTGTCCAAGTGTATTATCCAAAGTATCAAGTATATTATTTTAATATCATAATATCTGCATATCCCCCATATTTATGGAGCAGTTCAAATATTATTTTATGCGCGTAATATCATCCATTGCAGAGTACAGCTGCTCGTGCAGGATCCAGTGAGATAAGCCCGGATAGTAGAGCGTCCATTTCAGACTGCAGGCGCGTTTTATCTGCTTCACTGCGCCCGGCTCTACCCCGCAACAGCTTTAACCTGCGGGCTTTTACTTCGAACATTAGCTCTGGCGTCCACTGCTCAAGCGTGAGCCCCCTGGCGCTACCGTCGAGTTCGCCCAACAGATGCAGTGCCATTTCGTGTTTACCGTACTGTTCACTCACCCGGGCCATCAACAGGCGCATCAGCCACTGGTCCCGGGCGGAGGTATAACCCGGCTGAACCTGCAGCCAGTTGAGCGCGGCTTCAATACCTTCACCGTCTGCTTTCGCCAACACTTCAGGCTCCAGCGTCAGCACATCATCGCCTCCAGCAACCGCGGCTGATACTGGCTCATCTTTCCATCCGGGCATATCGTCGAGCACGCTTTCTCTTATCCAGCTCAGCGTTGCTTCATCGGCGAAAGGAGTGCCGTCGCTGAAAGCCAGTACTTCCAGCCCCGGGAGGCGGGCCAGTAAGCCCTTAAGATCGCGGCACAGGATGTCTGCACGTACAGTGTCGTTATCCAGTTTCGCCAGCGCCTGCCATGCATACCACTGCACGTCCAGCCAAAGGTGGTTGACACCCTGCGCCAGTAAAGTATCCGTATGCTCCAGCAGCTCAGACCAGCTTTTCTGCAGATACAGGCGCTTGAGGTGCGCTTTGTTGTCTGGCTTCGGTGGCACCAGGCGGGTGCGCCCGGACGCATCCAGCGGCGGAAGTTCCATTAGCGTGTCCCAGCGTACGCACTTCAGCAGATGGTGCCCGGCCAGCCAGCCTCCTGGCCGATCGCGAAGATATTGCGCCAGAACTTTGGCCTGATCGAGCAAATCTCGCCCCGAGGTGACGGTGTTCATCACCGGTGCTGACGCGGCAATCGTGCCCTCTTCCCGGCTAGTTTGTGGCACCAGACTGTTCGCTCCGCCGCTTTGTACCAGTCGGTTATCCAGAGCCTGATACAGGCTCGCCCATTCTGGCCGGGCTTTCTCATCAAACGTCTGAAACGTCCGTTCAGCCAGCAACAGCGCAGCGGTAATGCGCTGCATGATAGACATATCAACCTCAGGGTACAGACACAGGCTGTTTGTCACACGGCTGCTGCCCAGCCATTCCAGGGCAGCCTTACGGCTGCGATCGCGAAGAGGATGCAATCGGCTGCCAAACCGCTCCAGCATCGAGGCCATCAGCTCAAGTCCCTGCGTAAACCCAAGCTCGCCATCCTGATGCAGACGAGCCCAAACGTAGAAAGTGATGACACGTAAATCCTTACTGGTGCCGGTCAGCAGCCTTTCCGCCAGTTGGCAAATCAGACCGGTATCAGTATCGGAAAGTTTGTTGATCTCTTCACGGATACGCTGAAAATCATCGTCGTATCCGGGATCCACTCCGGTTGGCTCATTGTCGCCAATCGGCTTCAGCCAGCGCTCCCAGTCAGCGCTGCGCGACCGAGCACTGCTCAAGAGCGTCTTTTCATCGGCGCAGCAGGCCTGAAGTACACTTTGTAATGTCGTCATTATTCCATTCCATCTATGGCTGAATTCTCCGAACTTGCCAGAGCCTGAGAGGTCGCAGAGGGATCCACGCTGAATATCTGCTCCGGCAGGCTGAAGTTGCGTAACGCCAGAAGCGCCAGCGGACCATTACCCAGTTGGGAGCGCAGTACCCATTGCAGGGTGCGGCCGTCCGGAGCCGTAAAACTCATCATCCACTGACTGCGGTCGAGCCGCTGACGTTTACTCTGATCCAGCCAGCGAATAAAGCCCCAGTTGCCGCTATAATCGCCGAACAGACGCGCCCCCGCGCTGGTAGAAGTCCACGTCAGCATGGTTCCGGGTTTGAAGGTGTCCCCGGGCCAGCGGAAAGAGTGCCACTCGGCCATCTGGTTGAAGTAGTGCAATTTCTGCCCGTCAATGGTCAGCCGGGTTTCCACCACCTGAGATACGGGTCGTGCCTGCAGTTCAAAACTTATTCCCTGGCTACCGTCGGTAAACAGAATGTCTGACAGCTGGCTAAGCTGGTTGACCGCCCGCAGAAACGCCGGATTGAACGTCAGCCCCTGGCTGTGCGCCGTATCCGGCACCCACTGGCTACCCTCTTTGTGCAGCACGCCGTTAAGTTCGGTGGTCAGAAACCGGTCAATGCGTCCGCTGTCCTTGCGGATAAATTCAGCCAGCATCGGCAGCGAGGCATCGCTTTTGCTGACCGCAAACGGGAAGCGACCATCAAAGGCCGTATGCCAGTTCGCCACAACTGAGCGGCTCCAGCGATCGTTAAGGCTGGCGGCTGAGGGCTGCAGGACCGTTTCCCATGCCTGGGTCAGCGGTTGTACAAACATCGTGCTGCCAAATCCGCTCCACTCCTCGCCGAGGCTTGCGGAAATCAGGCTGCCGTACTGCTGGGTGTCAGTCAGGTCCACGCTTTTGCCCTGGAAAACCGTCTGAGCAAGGGTCTGCATCATCTCCTGCGGATCGGTAGCGCTCGCCACCTGTTGCAGGCGTAAACGCACTCGGGTAATTCGCGTGAGATAAGTTTGCAGGCTCAGGGTGCTGTCGGCCGACATCACATTGCCGCCTTTGCTTTTGCCCATCAGCGTCAGCAGCGGGCCAAAGGTTTCATCCAGTGGCCCCTGTGGGTCTGACGCAGACTGGTCAATTATGGGCTTGTCTTTCCCGCTCATCAGGTCTTTAGCGGATTTGATGATAGAGTCCGAAAGGCCTTCGCTCCGTGCTCCGGTTTGCCCCTGCCAGGCGATTGTGTTCATTAAGGCAATCAGCGGTGACTGGCGCACATCACTCATCAGCGTCAGCTGGTCGGTGACGTCGGCAATGTTGTTTGCAGGATTCCAGTGGAGACTGTTGAAGAAGTTCAGCCAGCTGCTGGCAAAGTCGGTGAAATAGCGCTGGGTCAGACGCGCTTTCAGCGCTTCCGGCGACAGGTCAGCCGAGACTGCCTTGCGGGAATCGCTCAGCACCCAGTCGATTTCATCGCGACGGGAGCTGGCCGCCTTCTCGATGGCCTGCTGAATGCCCCCTTCCCATGCCTGACGGGTGAACATCCCCGGCACCACTTCATCAGTGGTAAACAGGCGGCGAGCATCGGTACCGCTGGTCATCTCTTCCAGAGAAACATCGGCAAAATTACGACGCACCGATTTGAGCATGTTTTCATACAGCGTGCTTTCGGCGTTGCGCCGTCCAATCTGCTGCAGCAGCACCTGACGGCTCTGGCCGATCAGCTGCGCATCCGGCGTGATTTTCCACTGTGGCTGCTGTGGCAGTTCAGTTATGTAGAATGCCCACAGATCCGGGGACAGGCTCTGCCACAGGCCGGTGGAGATGCCTGTTCGCGTCGGCTGCACGGCTTTCATGGTCTGCGCGTAGAATGCGCCATCGGCTTTATCCGGGCGGGCCATCATCAGCCAGGCTTTAAGCTGGTTATAGCCCGGTTTCGCCAGCTGAGCACGCCGGTCGCTGTTAGGCGCTGAGTTAGCCAGCACGGTGAGCTTTTGCGTCAGGGCCTCATTCGCCGGATCGCGTATCAGGCGATTATTTACCACGCCATACCACGGTAGCATCGCGTTGAGTAGCTGCTGGTTATGGTCCAGACCAAAGCGCTGATACCAGGGCGCACCCTCCCGGACATGATGCAGCAGGCGACCGGCGTCATTGCGCAGGATGTGCAGAGCCGTCAGTTGGTGATCCGATACCGAGGGATGCTCCACCAGAGCATGAGTCTGCTGCGCAACAGAGACTATCTGCTGGCGGTTGACTGTAAACGACAGCAGCGTCCCCGCCCCCCAAACACCGATGATGGCCATCAGCGTCCAGGCGAGCGTTTGCTCCCACGCCATACCGACACGGCGGCCACGCACGCGGGTACTGTCATCCACAATGCCCTGCCAGGTTAACGGCAGGGTCAGCGCATGGCGCTGTGACTCAGGGATAAATGTCTCAGCACCGGCTGTTCCCTCTGACGTATCGACAGGTTTATACCCTGGCAGACTGAACACCAGGCCACGCAGCGGAATGCGCTGCTGGGAGGCTGCCAGCCATGGCACCAGTTGCAGAGCCCAGCGAGCGATACCACCGTCTTTAAGGTCCTGGGCCAGGCGCAGCAGGAAGTCGTGACTGTTGTTTTCCGCGATCTGGCCCACTCCCTGCGTTCGCAGGGACGGCAGCATCAGCTTAAGCTGACGGACAATATCATCAGCTTTTGCACGCGGCGGGAACGTTGCCCCGACCGCCTGCTCAGTGCGCGTTGTCTGCGCCCATTTGCTGTCACACAGCCGCCACAGCCAGACAGGTGCTGAGTAATGCAGCAATTCACTGATTTTTTCCAGCCCGCGAAGGTCGCTGTCACTGATTTGCGGGGTCAGGTTAAGCGACTGAGGCATGACCCGGACAATCCCGTCCAGCGGGCGCCCACGGCGTAGTTTACGCAGAGCGGTGTATTTTCCCTTATCGGGCTCAGCAGTCAGACTGCCGCCGTAAATCAGAACGGTACGGTTGCCTTCAAGCCACTGGAGCTGTTGCAGGCCAGGAATCAGTTTTTCAATCGCGGCTTCGTCGCCCGTCACCAGCAGCAAGTGGACTTTGTGGCGCCATAAAAGCCTATATCGGACTCGGAGATATTTTTTAAGGCTGGGCAAAAATGGAACGGTATCCCTATCCTCAACGGAGAGAGACTCCATCTTTTCGCCAGGCTCCCGTGGCTCGTAGACGGCCTGATTTCTTCTCTGTTTCCATCGCCACCAGACAGGTGAACCAATCAGACCAAAGAGCAAGACGGCAAACACGCCTCCCCAGATTGTCCAGATTTTCTGAGTTGAAATCCCAATGCTGTTCAAACTGTCCAGGTTGATAAAAATTAAAAAAGCACTTACTCCCGCCAGACCAATAATCAGGAGGAAAAATCCCCATGAGCCATAACGTGCGTTTGGTATTATTTTTTGTTCAATCATGGGTAAAGCTCCCTGGTAATCAAGCAAAGTGTTCCTGTTTGCTGCGTCGTCTGATTAACCAGCAGCTGATCTTTACCTGTTTTGCTGGCAGCTTCGGCCAACATGACTAAAGAAAGTGGTAAAGCCATCTCCCCTGGAGGCCCAAAAGAAAGATCGATCGAATGCAGCGGTCTTTTTTCCGGCAGCGGCCACCGGTGTCGGGTCGCGTACTGCATTATTTCTGCGGCAGTTTTTTCAACCGTTCCCTGCAGCCAAACGTATTCCAGACTCTGTTTATCAGGCTGGACATATTCAAATAACATATCTAACTCTTTAATAAGTTTCCCTTCCTCCAGCGGCATCATACGACTCATGCCGGCGATAACAGGTAGTGAATGCTGGTGAGTAAAGCTGGGGGAAGCGATAAGCTGAGCAGAAATAAACTCGCTTGACTGCCCTACGCCTGAGCCAGGCCAATCCTGCAGACAAAGAATTAATATCAAACCGTCGGAACTCTTTACGTTAAAGAGAGACTCCAGCATTTCTCTGAAATAACCTGAAGTGGGTATAAGATCCCATTGCTGAGAAATCGACTCTTTACAATGCTCATCAAATTTTCCTGGAGATTGAAAAACATAAATAGAATGAAGAAAATAACGATAACCTGGGTGCTGAATCTCCAAATCACGGTCTATTTTTTTCATTAAATCTGGAAAACTATATGGCGAATTGAATAACGGGCGAGCTTTTTTAGGATATGCAGGCACCTTATCCAGCTCACCCAATAGCGCCTCCATTCCCTTCTCTTCCGGGGAAAATAGAACATTACCAACTACGGCTAGCTGCCTTCGACTCCAGCTGCGCCAGTGAGCTTTGGTTCGTTCCGTTTCGAGGCTCCATGCCCGGCTGGCTATAATAGACTGCTCATAGCGGTTTAAAATTACCCCGAATAAACATAGCCAAACCAACAATGCTGGCAGGGCACCGTAGAAGAAAACTTTAGCGTAAGTTTCCATATTCCAGATCCATACGCTGGAAATAGCACCTGTAATTAACATCAATATTAATACTACCATCCAGAGCCAATACTTTGGTTCTGGAAATGATTTCTGCTCAGGGATATCAGGTATAGGCCATGCCATAGTAAAACTCGATACTTGCTGTATTTTATTTAAGACCCCAAAAGCGAAGTAAAAGTAAGAATCATTAGCAATGTTCTTTGTTACTTAATCGCCACCGATGTCCGTTAATGAGTCGAATAACTTAATAATCCATGAATAATTTTAGGATAGTAGATTTAGCATTTCATGTTTCAGAATCGACCATTTTTCCCTGTAGGTTATTTTAAGAGTGAATACAAGAACTCTATGTTTGCATTTTGTTAAAAAACATTTTTTGTTTTGATATTCACAAATATCAATCCATAACGCCTTTTTATCAAACCCGTTCCATATAGAAGGGGCAGGTATAAGAAGATTAGTGTAACAAACAGGGGTACCCCATTCAAACAAGACTTCTTCAACTTTATCGACAGGAAAACATTTAGCTATCGAGGCTATATATTTAAAATCGACCTCGTTATCGACAAACATATCTGATATGTGCGCCGCATAAATCGAAATAGATTAGTTTATCCTCCATATTTTGAACTCCTCAACTTTCTATTCCGGACTGTCTGCCGCTCAGAACGGAACGCTGCCCTGCTCATTCCTTGAGCCATAAGTGAATACTAAATCCCTTTTTCTTTACAATCGCTATCGTCTAATAAACCCAAGCTAATCTCGATATCTTTATCTTTAATCTCAGGAATTTTCAATGGATGACCATCTTTATCCACGCGCCAGTAATAATCTTTATTCTCAGCGGTTATTTTATAGCATTACCCATCAGGACTTGAATAAGAGAACGGGCTGACTATTTGAATATTTTTATTGCGTTCGACAGTGACCGACTTCGTTTGGTAAGCGGTGATGAAAATAAGAGATGCCAGGTCGGCAGGCAATAATCTGCATTGAGATTTATATTTCATCAATCATTTATTTTTATGTTCTACGTCAGAGGAATACAGTATTTAAATTTTTTAAGTGGAGAAGAATTTTTCAAATATCCCTTCATTTTCTTTAGATCTTAGAATAGCTATCCTGAATGCCAGGGATAAACCTTGCATGGCATGGACACGAACTAAAACTATCAAGCCCCCCTGCCAGAACCTGGCCTCCATCGAATGTATCTGCGGCTCCGCCTAAGATTTTGTACGTTCCCGGGTGCTTACCGCAGTTAACCATATCTCCTTCTCTGGCAGCAGAAACGCCGTACCATTGAAACGTTGGATCGCCGGTAAGGATCTTTCCACCGCAGGTGGTACTATCACCAACTCTTAAAAAATAGCTGACGCTCATTATGTATCCTTTATTTTAAAATATTATGGAAGTATGTGGAAAGCACGACTAATTTCACTAGCGACTACTTCGCTCCGGGGCGATATCTGAACGTTCTGGTGATTCTGTCCCAGATATCAACCAACTGTGAATCAGTATAGGTTTTCGTTTCCTTACCAGAGTTATGCAACTCAAGAGAAAATACCGGATGCTTCAAATCGCCAATTTTTTCGTTACCGTAAAAATGGAACGTGTAGTAGGATACGCTTTTCTCTTCCGGATGATAGATGTCCTGTTTGCCTTTCATCAGCCACTCCTCTGCATTTATCTCCGGCAGTTTTACAGCCCCTTTTTTCAGGGTGTGAGCACCAACCCTGATGATGGTGGCATTTATTTCACCCCCTCGCTCCAGCAATGTATTTTCTTTACCCAAGGCATTATTACTGTTAACAATAATCTCAAAATCACCCTGCTTATATATCAAAGTAATATCATCCTTTGATATCGCACCTGCATCATTAATAAAACCCTCTGGAATACAGATGCCGGAATGTGCTGGCACCCCATCATCCTTTCTTCCCTTTAACCGGGAAAGCAGGCTTTGCATGTTTTCCAGCTTCTGTGGTTTATCGTTTAGATCACTTTCCTTCGATCCGCTGTTTAAATAATCCTCTCTGTCCTTTTTATATTTTTGATCGGATAAATCAGTGATCTCAGTAGTAACAATAAATGCCACTCCATTATTATAAAGATGACCTTCAAGAATTCGCCCGAAACCCGGAACACTTCCGTTTACATTGCGATCAAAAATGACTGTATTGTCATTTATCCGGTATACCTGTTTCAGAAAAGGAAGGTCCTCGGGATCAACTACAAGACTATTGTTTAATTCCTGTTCACGTAAACGGATACGTTGTGCAAACGCCGGTGGATACAGCCGCTTGCTGGAAATTCTCATCTCATTAATCTTTACCTGACCCACCGCAGCGTTATTGAATGAAACGGGCACATCAAAAAGATATCGACCAATACACTGGGGTTTGGTCTGCTCAAAAAGTTTATCCGTCATTTGTTTTTCCTTAGCCGTTAAAGGGGCTGCCGGCCACGGGCGGGTGAGCAGCCAAAAAATCGTACCGAGAATAAGTACGACAACAATCAATCCCCCCATAAATGCCTTACCCGCATGAGGTGACCTCCCCGGCCATTTTTATAATCGAGCGTAACGTGAACTTCATCGGCAGAAAGTTCACGAAGACATTACATGGTAAAAACTCCTATTCAGTACGTTTGGCTGGCTCTCCGGAAGAAACGAAAAGCAATTCCATACGTCCATCTTTTTTCTTCATTTATATCGCAGGGAATTCACCAGCCTGTACCAGATTTCAATCATCTGCGCTTCGCTGTAGCGCGTTTTTTTATACTCACTGCCGAACCCAATATTAAGATTCGGCTTATCCGATGTAGCATCTCGCTCATTAGCATAAAGCATAAAATTATAGAATGTGTTCTTTTCATCTTTTCCCGTCGCAGAATTTCTGATGGTTTGGGTACCGCCGAATAACCATGACTCTGCCTGAATGCCGTGCGGTGAAAGTGCCACTTTTTTAATGGTGTACTGATTTGATGTTTTAAGTGCCTCATTAATTTTCGGGCTGCGGTTAAACAACGTGTCGTCTGAGCCCTTGATTGTATTGTCCATATCGACACCAAAAACAAAATCATCATTTTCATACCGGAATGTGAGGCTTTCCTTATGCTTTCCACCATCATCCACGATAAACCCATTCGGAATACACACCCCTTTAGCCGACGGAATATCCTCATCTTTTCTGCCACTAAGCCGTGATATCAGGGACTGCAGGGCCGCCAACTTGGCTGGTTTGGTGTTAGTCTCTACCCCGGAAAAACCAGCGTTGATATACAATTTTTTCTCATCCGCATACTTAGCAGCAGATAAGTCTAAAATCTTGGTTGTGATAATAAAAGCGATGCCATTTATATAAACATGCGCTTCCAGATGCCGGAATGAGTCCGCAGAACCAGAGTTATTTCGATCATAAATCACACCCTTATCGTTCTGTAGTCGAATAATCTGCTTTATAAAGGGTGCATTTTCTGGCTTATTCCCTGGCTTGTTTATTACATCATTAAGCACCTGCTCCCTTAACTGCACCCGCTGTTTAAACGCGGGTGGATAGAGAGGTTTGCTTTCAATTTTAAAGTCATCGATAAAAATCATATCGTGAAGCTGATTGTTGAACGACTCAGGAACGTCAATCACATAGCGCCCGATGCACTGCGGTTTGGTTTGCGCAAACAAAGTTTTTATCACTGTACTGTCCTTCTGCACTGGCGTGGATGCTGTAGCCGGGTCAATAACAAACATGCTGCCCGCTATAAGAGATAATGCTGTAAGCTGCCGAATAACATTCATGGGGGCGGGATCTCCTGAACCATTTTCACAATAGCCCTGAGGGTAAACCGCAGGGCTGGCCTGGTCTGTATATCCTTCAGGCTGCTGACTTTGTAGGCATCCTGATGGTCAACTCCAGTTGCCAGAACGCTTTTTATTTCGCTGTTACGGCATATGGCGCTCAGCGATTCCACCGGTACCGTGCCATCCCCCGGCGTTTTTGACGAGGTGACCACATACATCTGAGACCGATTAAAGGGCAGGGGGATCTCCCGGTAGTTGTTTGGCAGCTTCCTGTCACTTTCATGCCTATTTTTCGGATAGGTAATGGAGGTTTTTCGCCACGTCAGGGTACCGTCGGAGGCGATGTTATGGCCGTAGAAGGCATATGTATTAGAGTGATATTTATCATCCAGTTCAGTAATAAAAGGACGCACGCTATCTTTCATCAATTCGAAATAATCCTTCCAATTTTGACTGTAGATATTTTCATCCTTATCGATAATGTCGGACTCATACAGGCGATACCAGAGGGTCTTATTCAGGTAAATTTCACCGAAGGGATCCCGGGTCTGCGGCAGTTTGACATCGCTTCCATCTTCGCCAGCACCTTCCACGGTCAGCCAGGGAGCTCCAGAAAGGTATTTCGCCGAGGGCAAAAGCTGAAGCGGCGCGGGAGCCCTGGCCAGGACCGGCATCAGCTCTTTCGCGGTATTACCCAGCACCGCCCCGGCCATGCCCTCCTGTTTTGCACCAACCTTCATACGGCGGTACGCCGCCGGTGAGCCAAGGTCAGGGATCACCCCATGCACTATCCCCAGAATCTTATCTTTTGCCCCGCAGACCTGCGACGCATAGCGTGCCACCAGCCCGCCCATGGAATGGGTGACGATAATGACTTTTTCCTGCCCGGCGGGAAAGGGAATGCCGTGGCCACGCTGATTTTTGTAGGGGCTGATAGTCCTGTCGATAAAGGTTACCAGTCCTTCTGCCGAGGTTTTATTATCCTGCAGCCAGTTATAGCCATAGACGTGAACCGGGAATAGCTTACCGTCTATCAGAATGCCCCGGGTCTCAGACGGATAGTATGGCTAATGGTATCCCAAAATGTAATAAGCTCTTCTTTGCTGTAAGCGGTTGGAGCCATTCCTTCATTATCCAGACTCAGTGTAAAACTGGGTGTCTTGTAATGTGAGTTCATTTCATTTACATATAATTCAAATCTATAACGAGGGTCATCTTTCCCCGCCTGCAAACCAGCAGCCAGGAACTCTTCCATTTTAAGTCCGTTTGCAGAAAAAGCCCCTTTTCTTTCTATATATCCACGTGACTGAGCTAGGTTATGTTCAATCTCGCCAATCCTGTCTAATACTGAATCTTCCTCACTAACAAAATTATCAGTTTCTAATATTAATCTGATATTATTTAATTTATCACTACGCACCCCAACAGAAATATCCTCCTGCTCTGTCCCTGAGGGGTCGGTAGCTATAAATGCATTAGTCATACAACTACCCGACTCTGTGGGTATGTCATTATCATCTCTGCCACTTATTCTCACCATTAAAGTCTGCATTTGCTGAACATCTTTAGCCACATCATTTCGAATATGATCACCATCTCGTTGTTTTTCATAACGTGGATCTGAATCGTTTATGGTTTGTTTCTGTAGCTTAATTGCAACTCCATTAGTATACAAATAACCTTCAAGAACACGAATAAAATCACTGGTGCTCGGGCCGTCATTTCTTTCAAAAATAACCCCTACCCCGCCATTGTTCAAAGGCCATGTTTTCTTCAAAAATGGCATATCATCAATATTAACGGTTTTTTTTACGCCGAGCTCTTTTTCACGTCGCTGAATAAACTGCAAAAATGCTGGATGATACATTTTCTTGGTAAGAATATATGTTTTGTGCGAATCATCTGGCCTGGATATGTTTGCCTCCCACAGATTATCCTCCATCCTTTCTGATAATTTATATCTGGCAAAAGAAACAGGGACATCAATCAAATAGCGCCCCACGCAATAGGAGCTCACCTCTGAAAATAAATCATTCATAATAGCCTTCTGTGATGATGTGAGATTTTGGAGTGAAGGATAAATTTGGTGTTGTCGGCAACTCCAATATGCGAGCAGTATGGCACACCCGATAATTATCAATACATAATTAAGTTTTTTAGTTATCATATTTCAGCCCTGTACCATTCACTGCTTGGGCTATTTTTATTATCGAGCGCAATGTAAACCAACGTGCGTCATTAGTATTTTTAGTCCCATAAGCACCCTCATGATCGACTCCTACCCCAAGCTGCGCTTGAAGATTTGGAGAATTTATCACGGCGGCACTAACAGGAACCGTTCCATCCCCCGGATCTTTAGGAGGTAACAATTCAAATTTTCGATATACATTTCCCTTATCGGCGGTAGTCATACCTGCAAATCGCGTTGTTTTATTGTATACATCGGAGGGATAAAAAATACCCCCCTCACTAGTGACTTTTTCTTTATATGCATCAGTCATATTTTTCGAACTAATATCCAACCAACGTAAAGAACTGTAGGAAGGATATTCCCCCCCATCATTACCATAAAAAGCATAAGTATTTTTATGAAAATGACCATGTAGTCCTTCTATAACCCCCCGGACCTTTCCATTAATAATATCTTTATATAACAACCAATCTTTTTCAAGCTGGGATTTATCCATTTTTTCATTTTCTGGATTAATAAATCGGTCTTCACACAGCGCCCACCAGGCTGAACGCTTGGTATAAATCTCCGTATAGGGATCTGATTTTGGTAACAGCTGATGTAAACCATCTATGCGTAACCATCCTTTCTCATAGGCAGTTCCAGGCAATAGCTGTAGTGGTCCAGGAGACTGCGCTAATACGGCTGTCATTTCTGCACCGTTAGCCCCAATCACTGCTCCTGTTGTTCCAGCCTCCCCTGTTTTCATACGTTTATATGTCATCGGAGAACCTAAATTTGGCATTACACCGTGCACAACCCCCAGGATTTTTTTATCACCGTTATTTCCTTCTAAAATCTCAGAATAATAACGGGCCACAAGCCCGCCCATTGAATGGGTTACCAGAATGACCTTTTCACATTTACGGCCGGACACTTTATAATCAGCGATAATTTTATCGATGCGTATACTCAAAGCTGCGGCCGAATCACCATTCGATTGCAGCCAGTTATAGCCCACTGCGTGGACCGGAAAGAGGTATTTATAGCTCAGCGCTACCTCAGCATGGCTCAGTTGACTTTCACCCAATTCAGCATTCAGTGGCATCAGCATTAGCTGTTCACGTAATGTTTTTTTGCCATTTTGGGTGGATTTATTGGTAAACATAGTTTGATGATCGTTCAGTGCCTCCTGTAGCCATGGGAGGAACGTACCATAGCTCATAGCCCCCACTTCCCCCCAGCCTCTGGCCCGTCGTGACGAAAATAAAACCAGTTCCTCTTCACTTCCTTCAGTTTCAATTTTTCCATCAGGATCAACGACTGTTTTTTTAAGATTGAGTAATTTTTTCCTCTTCGCAGCCCCCCTTCCAGCCCAAACAATCATGCTCATCTTGCCATCAACCTTCCAGATTGATTCACCGTCTCCATTCATCAAATTACTGCCCATAACTCCAGGTAAAAAGATGACTGGAATCACCCGGTCGGGTATTTTATAAATTATCGTTTTTTGATCTTTGAGTTTTTCACCCATCGGAAGCTCATAATAACGAGAGCCATTGTTATCGAACTTTTCAGTCGCGACACTATTATTTCCCAATGCGTCACTCATTTCTTATTCCTCATCCTGTAAATAAGCCTTTAATGGATCAAGATTCACGCCTGACTGCTTTGGAGCCCCTCCGGATGAAACAGTGGTCAGTATTTGCCCCGAATCATCATCGTTCGCTAAACGAATTGCCTGACCGGCTATCGGTGAACCATCATATCTCCAGCGAACCTCAGGGGTCACAGCAAAATCAGCGCTTTCCCAGCTCTGCGCCGCCTGGCTCATACTCTGCCCGCCAAACTTCTGCCACACCGCCGCCCGTTGGATGATTTTGTCCGGTGCCGCGCATTCCACGACACCATCCGCAATACGGATATAGCCGCCTCCGCTGGTGAGAATAATTTCCTGCTTCGCGCTGATAACCAGCTTGCCTTCGCTGCTGCTGATGCGGATATCTTTCAGCGCATCCAGCGCCATTTCATCCCCTTGTGCCTGTATCTCCACCTTTCCTTTGCTGGCAAAAATTTTGATACCCAGCTTTTGGGCAAACAAACTCACCCTCTCCCCAGCCGCCACGGTGAATCTTTTCAATGTACTGAAATCAGTGTGTTTGCCGCTGGTGCTGATAACATTCTCCCCCGCTGACAGCTGCACGCTTTTGGGCGTGCTCTGTGCAATCCCCTCCGGGGCAGAGAGCAATAACGCCGACTGTTTCAAATCAGTCAGCGCCTGCTCCAGCAACGCCTTCTGAGTCTGGATGTCGGCCAGTTCAGCTTTGGCCGTTTCAACTGCACTGCTCAGAGTTTCGGCCTGGATTAACGCCTGCTGCAACTGGCTCAGTGCCGCCCCCATCTCCAGCACTTCCCCTTGCGCCTGCGCCTGCCCGTCAGCACTGATGAATATCCCTTGCTGCGCCCGGATGGCGCCCCATGAATCCGTGCGCAGCTCAAAGCCTTCCCCGCGCTGTTGCTTCTCGCTGTCGACCAGATGCCCGAGATTCAGCTGGCTCTTGCCGCCGTACTCCGTCGAGACCTTGATATGCTCTTTGCCGCACTCGTCGTCGAGGCGGATTTTATTATTCGCAGGCGTCCGCAGGACGTTACGTTTGTAGTTGCGGATGGTGACGTGGTCGCCGTGGGCCGAGTCGTGCAGCACGCCGGCGATGTACGGCCTGTCCGGGTTGCCGTCCTCAAAGCCAATCGCCACTTCGGTGCCCGCCAGCAGCGGCAGGTGCAGGCCGTAAGTGTCGCCCGCGTACGGGCGGGACTGCCGCACCCACAGGCTTTCGAACCCGGTCTCCCAGCCGTCACGGTCGAACAGCATATTGACTCGGTAGCGCCCGTCTTTATCGATATGGCCGTAGGTATCATTTTCGGTGGTGCTGGTGACGCGGGCAGGCAGCGTACCGGCCATCACCGGGCGTGAGCCTGGTTCGGAACGGAAACCAAAATCGACGCTGTCCGGGATACCCTCAAAGTTAACCCTAAAGTCTTCATCACGACGAGCATGCGTATGCATTGCGGTGACGACCACGCCCTGACTGAAGGTTTCCGCCACTTCATAGCCGCCTGTGACCTTCAGCAGCATACCCGGAGAGAGCGTCGGGCAACTGGTCATCGCCCGGGTCCGCGTCTGGCCGTTCAGATAGCGTTCATGGCGGATACGAGCATAAAACGCCCCGGACTCCGGGGCCGGGCTGCGGTCGTACGCGCTGCCCGGCGTGAGATAATTGTCCGCATAGTGATAGGCATCACCGTAGGTCGTGCTATCCCCGCGGGTGGCATTCACCTGCGCATTCATGTCCTCATTCGCCTGACGGTAGTTATAGTCGCGGGTGCTGACCTGCTGCACCACCACGTTGTGATGACATTCCATCTCCCAGACCGAGTCCACCCCTTTCGAATGCTGGCCCGACAGCGGTACCGATGGCAACGTCAGGTCTTTCTCGTAGCCCTGCTGGCTGTCGTAAAATGCCACCACATCGATGTTCAGGCGCGTGTCGGCGGTAAAACGAAACCAGATCCCCACCTCTCCCAGCAGGCGGGTGATAAAGTGCAGGTCATCTTCGCTGTACTGCATCACCTGCTCCCGGCGCGGGTACTCCTTGCTCAGCGAGAACAAAAAATCCTGCCCTTTGAAGCCATGGCGTTCGCGCAGAATTTTTTCGACGATCTGTGGGACCGACATATCCTGCCAGATAGCGTTCTGGTGCGAACGATTGAGCAGCGCCAGACGCGGCTGGAGCGTCAGCGCGTAGTGGGTTTCATCCGCGGAAGTACTGAGGCGTTCAAAGCCCGTCACTACGCCCTGAATTACCCGCACCGGCTGCTGCAGCTTAATGCCGAAACCCTGATCGACCGGAGCCTGCAGCGTCAGGGAGCCGGCCTTCATCAGCATCATCTCTTTGCTGATGGCATGATCGGTGCAGGTGAACTCAATGCGATAGCTGAACGGTCTGCTCAGGGATTCCTGGCCTTCAAAAGCCAGCACGTCCAGCGCTGGTTTACATCCCTTAATCGCCAGCTGGTGATGGTTATGGCTAAATCTGGTTCTGGGATTTGTACTCATAATGCCACTCCTCCGGCTTCGCTAAACTCCAGTGCGACGCCGTTATCCTCGCTCCAGCCTAACGACAGTGATGACAACTCCCGCTTCTCCGCCATATGGCTCAGCAGCTGCTGGCTTAGCACCGGCAGAATCTGCTGATTGAGCAGGCTGTCGACGTTGCGCGCACCGGTATCCGGCAGCAGACAGGCCGCGGTAAGTGCGTCATACAGGCTCTCGTCGATATGCGTGGCCACACCGTAGTGGCGGCTCAGGCGTTTGCTGACCTGCGCCAGCTTCATCTGCACGATGGTACGCATCGCGGTTTCCGCCAGCGGGCGATAAATCACGGTCTGGAAACGGGCCAGCAGCGCCGGCTGGAAGCGATCGCGCAGAATGGGGCGCAGCAGTTCATGTAAATCAACTTCGGTAGCTTCCGGCTGCTCATCCAGCAGTTGCATGATAGGGTCGCCGCCGAGGTTGGAAGTCATCAGAATCACGGTGTTACGGAAGTCGATTTCACGTCCTTCACCGTCGCGCATAAAGCCGCGGTCGAACACCTGATAGAACAGGTTCATGACGTCGCGGTGGGCCTTTTCCACTTCATCAAGCAGCACCACGCTGTACGGGCGCTTGCGTACCGCTTCGGTCAGAATGCCGCCCTGGCCGTAACCCACGTATCCCGGAGGTGAACCCTTCAGTTGGGAAACGGTGTGCGGCTCCTGGTATTCGGACAAATTGAGGGTGATAAGGGATTTTTCGCCGCCGTACAGCGCGTCCGCCAGCGCCAGCGCGGTCTCTGTTTTGCCAACGCCGCTTGGACCCACCAGCAGGAATACTCCCTGCGGGCCGTTTTCAGCCGTCAGCCCGGTTTTGGCGGCCCGCAATCGCTGGGCGATGGCGTTGAGGGCAGCACTCTGCCCCACCACGCGTTTACCGATTTCACCTTCAAGGTTCAGCAGTTCGGTCTGCTCGTCCTTCATCAGCGAGGAGAGCGGGACGCCGGTCCAGTCGGCAATGACGTTGGCGACGGTGCGAACATCCACATCAACCGAAAGCAGCGGACCGCTTTGCTGAATATCCTGCAGCCGCTGCTGCAGTTCGTACGTTTCAGCCTGTAAGGAGATATCCTGACGGCTCTCCAGCAGCCGCTCCGTCAGCCTGAGCTCCTGACCGTACTGGGTTTCCCGCTCGTCGAGTTCGACAATCAGGCGCACCTCTTCCTGTTCAATCATGGCCAGGCGTTCGCCATCCGCGTGATTGCCAACGGCGATATCCTCCAGCAGCGCCTGCCTCTCCATTTCAAGAGACGTGATTTGCGCGCGGATGTGGGTCAGCTGTTCAGGTACGGTATCAAGGCTCATACGCACGCGGGCGCTCGCGGTATCCAGCAGATCGATCGCCTTGTCCGGCAGCTGACGACCGGTCAGATAGCGTCGTGATAAGGTAACCGCAGCGCGTACCGCGTCGTCGGTAATGTGGACGTTGTGGTGTTCGGCGTAGCGAGACTTCAGGCCGCGCAGCATCAGGCAGGCGGTATCATCATCCGGCTCATCGACTTTCACCATCTGGAAGCGACGCTCAAGCGCCGCATCGCGTTCAAAGTACTGTTTGTATTCGCTCCATGTCGTGGCGGCGATGGTGCGCAGTTCCCCCCTCGCCAGCGCGGGCTTCAGCAGGTTGGCCGCATCGGCGCCACCCGCCTGATTGCCGGCGCCGATAATGGTGTGCGCTTCGTCGATAAACAGCAGGACGGGCGTTGGCGACTGTTGCACCGCGTCGATGACGTTTTTCAGACGCTGCTCGAATTCACCTTTCACGCCGGCCCCCGCCTGCAGCAGGCCGAGGTCGAGGGTGCGCAGGCTGACGGCTTTCAGCGGCTCAGGTACGTTACCTTCGGCGATACGCAGCCCCAGGCCTTCCACAAGGGCCGTTTTGCCCACGCCCGGCTCGCCGACCAGGATCGGGTTGTTTTTGCGGCGTCTGGAGAGAATATCCACCATCTGGCGGATTTCCGTATCACGACCAAATACTGGATCGATGCTGCCTTCCCGCGCCCTGGCGGTGACGTCGAGGGTATATTTATCCAGCGCGCTCTGTAGCACCGGATTAAGCTCACCTTCTTTTATCCCGGCCCCAACCGGACGACCGACAAACTGCACCTCTCCGCAATTCTGCGCCAGCTCCGCGTCCTGCTGGGCTTCCGGGCGTTCGTCAGACTGCGTATCGAGCAGCGGGCGCAGGCGCTGCAGCTGGCTCTGCCCCAGCGTCAGCAGCGGCCACAGGCCGTCGCAGCGTACCAGCTTAGGTTGATCCACCAGCACCATCAGCAGATGCACGCCGCGAATGCGTTCTTCGCCGGCCAGCGAGGCTCGCATCCAGGCTTCGCGCATCAGGGTTTGGGTGCTATCGGCCAGCTGCGGGCGGCTGCGTACCGAGCGCGGCAGCGTATCGAGCCAGGCGAGTAAATTCTGCCACAGGGCGTCCATATCCCATTCATAGCGACGCGCCAGAACCGTGAGGTCACCCTCGCCCTGCTCCAGCAGCTTCAGCAGCCAGTGCTCCGGCAGAATTTCGGCATGCGCTCGCGTGAGGCACAGGGAGGCAGCCCCTTCCATCGCACGGGCGCAGTAGGGGTTGAGACGTCGCAGGAGGATTGCCGGATTTTCCATGTTCTTGAACTCGCTGTCTGGGGACCTTCAGGCACGCTACCGCCCATCGCTTTTCCTTGTCGTAAGGAACCTAAAGCGCATCAGGTCAGATTTTTCGTTTACGGGATGTTTTACTCAGTACCCGCCGGGCAGATACTCAGGAAAACTGCGGACAGGTTGCCCCATCCGCATCGGGCTTACGCGGTGGCGCGTTCGTTCCAGGAGTCGGAATGAATGATGTTGCCGTCTTTGTAGGTCCAGGTGATTTTTTCGTAACGCAGCTCGATCTGCTCGAGGTGGTTATGCTTCTCGTAGGAAGGGTCCTTGATGTCGTGCATTTTCGGCGCGACCTTCACCAGCTTGACGTTCTCCAGTTTGGTGTTGAAGTACTCCACCTCCTGGCCCGCGTCGTTGATTTTGTACCATCTGAATTCGGCAGATTTTAGGGTCTGGCCGGTAGTCACCGCCTTGTACAGGTACGGGCTGGAGGAGTCGATCTCCTTGGTGAACAGGAACGGCGTATGAATGCGGGTGCCGGTCAGCTTGCCGGTGTTGTTATCGGTTGGGATGTACAGGTTGTGTTCCTGCGCCACCACCTCGATGCTGCCTTCACGATCTTTCACGTCGACGGAACCTTTAATATCCGCACCGCCGTCGTCTTTCAGCCAAAGATAAACAGGAATTGCCATGAATTACTCTCCATTGTGTTGTGATGCGCCATCATCCTGCGATGACGCCTGGTGGGTGCCCGGTATCTGACAGGCGTTCGCCTGCGGTACCAGACTGATTTCGACACGGCGGTTCAGCGCGCGGCCTTCCGGCGTGTCGTTGGTCGCGATCGGGCGGCTTTCGCCGTAGCCCTGCACCGCAAAACAGCTTTCCGACACGTCGCCGGTATCCCGCATCCAGTCCCGTACCGCTTCGGCACGCTTCAGGGACAGCGTCTGATTGCGTTGGGGGTTGCCGGTGTTATCGGTATGCCCGGCTATCACGATCAGCCAGCCTGGTTTAGCCCTGACGCCAACCAGCGAATTGACCAGCATTTTGGTGGAGCCGGCTTTCAGTACGAACCTGCCGGAATCGAACAGCGACATGCTGTCGAGACGGCTGATTTTGGGTGGCGTAGCTAACTTTGCCTTCAGTTTTGGCGAAGGCGGCGGTACATACGAACGGATCGCATCCAGCACCGGCATACGTAACCGTTCCCCCTGATACAGGCCGAGGCCCATCCGTAGCGGTTCACCGTTGCGCGCCCAGCCGTCTAGCCGAGCGGAATCCTGACGTAATACCTTGACGGCATCGGCTTTGGGACCGTAGTCATCCATCGAGAGCTGGTAGTAATGGGCGACATCGAAACTCAAACGGTGCAACAGCTGACGATTGTTCCAGCCGCTGCTGAGCAGCGCCACGATGGCCGCCAGGGTGAAAAGCCCGAGTGCGCAGCGCCAGGTACGGCCACGAGGCGTGGGGCCCTGGCTTTTCGGTAAGAGCGGGAGAACAAAGTCCGGGAATAGCACTATTGTTGTGCTGTCAGCCCCCACCGGCTGCCAGCCAGCAGCGCGCAGTATGGCGGTGTGGCGCGTCAGCCAGGCGATCCAGATGGAATCAGTGAGGCTACCGGAAACGTTCGGCCCAATACCCCATAGCATCGCAGCGGGGGCAACTGCCGGAATATCCGGATTCTTATCGATAAATACCGCTTTGACGTGGCTTTGGGACCAGGTCATCAGGCTGTTCATCAGCACCTGCTGCTGCATGGCTACCGTGCCACCTGTCGAGACCCATGCAGAAATGGGGCTGGGTGCCGAGGACTCCCGCCAAACACGGATCCCTTCTTCCGCAACAGCGGCCTGCCAGAGCATGTCATTCATCATCGCACTGCCGGCCTGGACGCTCAGGAGCAGCGGTACCGTATGCCCGATGTCACGACGCAGCTGGCTGATATACCAGCGCAGAGCCAGCAAACGACTGGTCAGGACTTCGCTGTCCGCATGCTGCTGCGGGCAGACGCTGACCATCACCGCGAGCTGCCGCCCCCAGTTCGGACGCAGGCATAGCAGCTGCCGCGTCAGATGCGCCAGGTTCTGATGCTCTTCAACCTTGATCCAACATCCCTGAGTGACGGTCAGCACCTGAGACCGTTCTGGCCAGATTTGCGGCAGATCGCCACAGACCAGCACCACCGGCTGGCGATAGGTCGCTTCAGGAAGATTATCCAACCGCAGGGCCACGTCCTGCTCGGAACGGCGCCTTGTGACGTAGCCAATTATCGCGATCGGCCCCAGAGCAACCAGCAGCACAAGAACGGAAATCAGCCGGGACGCCGGCAAAAATCCCAGGCACACAACGGCGCTCAGCAGTGCCGCCCACAGCGCAAGCCCGCGCCGTTGCGCCAGACTCATTTCACCACCCCAGGCAACAGGGTTGTCAGCATCCGATCGAGCCAGGAGTTCAGCGCCCACCACAGGCCAACCGTCGCCAGAGCGCTCACCGCGATCCGTACAGGCCATAATGACAGCCAACGCCCTATCACCCGATATCCGCGGCTTTCTACCATTAGCCGCTCGGTTTGTGGATAGCTGAAGGGTGAGACATGGTCAGCGAATGCCTGTATCAGTTTCTGACGGTTGGGGTCATTCAGCGACCGGAAATCACCGAGGAACCCCAGCATCATGACGCGCTGAAAGCAGGTGAGCACCGCACTGTCTGGTGCAGGTTCACGCAGTACATCTCGCATACGATCGCACAGGGTATCTCCGGCATCCATGGTGCCGAGAAAGTGTCCCTGTAGAGGAATGTCATACCACTGTACGCAGGCGTCATCTTCTACGCCGCGGCCTTTAACCGTCTCATCGAGCAGCGCACACTGTGCGGTGAGAATATGCTGACAGCTGGCGTCATCCAGCTCGCTCTCTTTCAGCGCGCGCTGGACGCGCTCCACGTCCGCAACACAGCGTTCCCACAGCAATCGACCTTCCCCTTCCTGAAATCCTGGGCCGTGGCGCAGGCTGATAACCTGCAGCCATGTGTCCTGTAACAGCGCATCAATATCGATGGACGCGGAGATGCCGCGTTTACGCTCGCTCATGTTCTCAGTACCGCAAAGAGTTCAAGTTCAGGCTCACCGAGCATTCCCGGGACATAAAACATACAGCAGCCGCTTTCGAGCATGTCGACTGCCAGGGGATGGGACACATCGAGGCTGAAATACTGATTCTCCAGGCGCAGAGGAATAGCGGCAGGTACGTGGCGTAGCGGTATCAATGGCACCCCCACCCGAGAGGAGTTAACGATTCCCCGGACGTGATCCGGGCTGCCTACTTTGCACTGGCGCGGGAACTGCTCCTGCAGCTGTGCGACCGGGATGGGAGAGCGTACGGATAAGTAGTAGTCGGCACCTTCGCGCAGGCGGGGATCGTGCAGGCGCGCCTGCCAGAAATGCAGGCGTTTATCGTACTCAAGTTCAACGGACAACACCCGTGAGGGCAGACTGGCCTCCAGCAGGTCGCCCAATAAGTCAAACAACGGCGGGAAGACAGCGTTCAGCTGTTCGTGCTGCCAACCCGGAATGGCGCTGATCTGATGCTCAAGGGAGAACGTGAGCAGGCTGCCGGCAAGTCTTGCCAGTTCCGGATACAGTCGTTCAGCCGGGCTCTGTGGATATCGTAAAAACTGACCGAGTACCGGCTCCGCGCTGTTCAGGGCATTCAGCAGCCAGAAAAGAGATACGTCAGCCACCGCAAAATCTGCCATCCGCGCATTGCTTTCCCGGCGCATGGCCATCAGGCGGGTCAGACGGGCTCGCAGCTGGGTCATCAGCTGTTCGAGCTGGGTCACCAGCCAGCGGCTGCTCTGTACGGATAGCAGCGGCGGGAGAAAGCGGTCATCAAGCTCCCAGATGCCCTGCGAATCCTGTAGCAGGTGGGCCACCGGACAGGTCAGATAATCGCTGTTGTTCTGATGAGCAAAGCGTAGCGTCAGCTCCGGCTGCATCACCGCAATCTGGCGGGTGTCTTCACCATACTGGTTGCGCACGTCCCGCCATCGCTGGCGGTAACGAACCGGGCGATCTGCCATCTGATCGGGTGTCAGGCAGTTACCGCCATTAGCCCGTAACAAGGGCAGAGCCAGCACCACCACGGCGTCACGTGATTCGCCATCCAGCGACAGAGCTGGCGGCAGCGCATCGGCATTATCCGTATCAATGAGCGAACCATCCTGAAAACGGACATGCAGCCTGCGGGCCTGCAGACGACCGAGTTTCAGCATGTCCGGTTCAAAGGTCGACTCAATCACCCCCCAGGGATGGTTGAGCCCCAGCCGGGCAATACATTCCGCAGACCAGGCCGCATACGCAGCCTGTTGCTGGAAGTGCTGGGGAGAGATCATGATGCCCCTGCCCCATAACGGTTGTTCCGTTTTCATCTGCTTCCTGCCTTACGTTACGCTTTCCCTTTCGGCATCTGGGAAACCAGCGACAGATTGACGTCCATGCCTTCCACCTGGAAGTGCGGCACGGCAAACAGCTTCACGCGGAAGAAGCCCGGGTTATCCTCAAGATCCTCCACCACCACCCTGGCGTCGCGCAGCGGATGAGACGCCTGCAGCTCGTCGCCCGGGTCGGTCATTTCGGTCACCAGGCTTCGCACCCAGGCGTTGAGCTCCAGCTCAAGCAGGCGGCGGTCCTTGGTGGTGCCGATGTTTTCACGCTGAATAAGCTTCAGGTAGTGCGCGATGCGCGACAGCAGGAAGATGTAGGGCAGCCGCGCGTTAATCCGGCTGTTTGCGGTAGCGTCCGCGGTGTCATACAGCGCCGGTTTCTGGGCCGAATTTGCCGAGAAGAAGCAGGCGTAATCCCGGTTCTTATAATAGGAAAGCGGAATAAAACCGAGGTTGGCGAACTCAAATTCGCGAGTTTCCGGCAGCATCACCTCTGACGGAATTTTCACCTGATTACCGGTGCCGAGATCGTACAGATGAATGGGCAGGTCCTGCACCGCGCCGCCGGCCTGCGGCCCGCGGATCTGCACGCACCAGCCGTTGTTGATGAAGCTTTTCACCATATTGGCCGCAAAGGCGAAGGAGGCATTGGTCCACAGGTATTTGTCGTGTTCCGGCCCCTTCACCTCTTCGACGTAGTTGAAGCTGCGTACCGGCACGGTGTCCGGGCCGTACGGCAGGCGGCCCAGCACGCGCGGCATCACCAGGCCGATGTAGCGAGAGTCGTCGGTTTCGCGGAAGCTTTTCCATTTGATATATTCGGCGCGATCGAAGTAGTTGCCGATATCCTTGATGGCCGCAACCTGCTCCATGTTCTCCTTTAAAAAGAACGCCGGTCCCGCGGAGCCAATAAACGGCATGTGCGCGGCGGCGGAGACCTTTGAGATGTTACGCATCAGGGCCACGTCCTGAGCGGAGGCATCGAACTCATAGGCGGAGATAACCGCGGCAATAGGCTCGCCGCCCGGGGTGTCGTACTCTGCGATATAGGTCTGCTTATACAGCCCGCTCTGGATAATTTCCGGAAAGTCCTCGAAGTCCTGGCGCAGCTCCTCTTTCGACAAATCGAGGAGCTCCAGCTTGACGTTCTGGCGAAAATCGGTTTTATCCACCAGCGATTTGAGCCCACGCCAGACGCCCTCAGTGCGCTGAAAATCCCGGTGATGCATGACTTCATCAAGCTGACGGCCAATCTGAAAATCCAGCTCCGCAATATGATGGTCGAGGATCGTTTTATCCAGCTTCTCCACTTTGCGCCCGGATTGTTGCAGACACTGCATAAATACTTTCACCGCGGCGGTCACGCGCGCGTCGGCGGAGGTTTCCGCCATAACGGTCGTATCATCAAAACCGTTTAAATCACCGAGCTCAGCCACCGGCGTTAAATTTATTTTGTCAAACAGTGAGGCATATACCCCACCCTGCGGCAGGTGTTTTTCGACAACGGCGCTACCCGCCAGATTTTGGGATTCGTTATTGACTGACATTAGCATTTACTCGTCATTATTCCGTGATAAAAACGTCCAGTAATTAATCCTGGGCCGGGGCAAGCGCATTCAGTTCATTACGCAACTCTGCGGAAAGCGCGGGGTCTTTTAATATAATTTCGAGCTCCTTCCGAAAAGTCATATTATCCAGAAGATTTGATTTCAAATCGCGCAGCAGATTACGCATCGCGAGCATTGCCCGAAGCTGCGGGATTTGACGCGCCACCGCCTCCGGCTCGAAGTCCTTCATATTCTGAAAAAAGAGCTTCACGTTTTCTTCAGAACCATCGTTGGCGAGGGTGTTTTTAACGGTGAGATTGACTTCCGGATTAAGATTAGCCAGGACGCTGTTAAAATTATTCTTGTTGATGTCTATCTTATCGCGCTCAGAGAGCGTGCCCTCTGCCTTGCCGTTGCTGAAGTCACCCACGCTCAGGAGCTTTAGCGGAAGCTCAACTTTCTTCTGAACTCCCCCCGTCAAAAGATCCAGCTTTATATTTACACGCGCACGAGGTATTTCGTTCTGAAATGATTCAGACATATATACTTATCTCCTGAATAAATTAATCATTTAACCTGAAATATTGTCACTATCGAGGATGCGGCTTTTTGTTTTTACTCTAAATTCATCGCGACGTAAAGCCTGAAAAACTCAAACAACCCGTAACGGCAATCGCTAATTAAAAGCAACCCGCGCCATAAGCCCGACATAACAGGCCTGGCGCTCCTGTCGCCCGTTAATATTTATTTTAAATAAACCCACGCCGCAAAAACAAATAACATTCACGACAATAATAAGAATGCCAAATTAATAAATGAAATAATAAAATAATATTTTTCAAGTCCAGTGTCGGACATTTAAAACGCCACAAGGAGAGGAGCAGGCGGTATTGACGTAAGGAGTGGTATTGACTAAAGAAGCAAGCAGGAGAAAGCCGGCGCGGACGACGCTGACCGCTAATGCACGTTCGGCCGGTTGCCAGAAACAGAAAAACCCGGACAGCAAACGTGTTGCCATCCGGGTTTCGCGCGGGCGACGCTATTGACGTCGCGAATTAGTTTGCCGTAGCGGCGGACGGTTCAAGCTTCGGGCCCGCCAGGGCCAGGCGCGCGCCGGCCTCGGTATCGCTGTATTGTCTGAAGTTATCGATAAACAGCTGGGCCAGACTCTCGGCTTTCTCCTGCCAGCCGTCGGCAGAACGCCAGCCGCTGCGCGGATCGAGCAGCGCGCTGTCAACGCCCGGGATGCTCTGCGGAATAGCCAGGCCAAAGACCGGGATTGCCTCCGTACGCAGAGGACCGGTGGTATCGTTTAAGATAGCGCTGATAATGCTGCGGGTATCGCGCAGCGACAGGCGTTTACCCTCTCCGTTCCAGCCGGTGTTGACCAGCCAGGCTTCGGCGCCGGCTTCCGCCATTTTGGCGGCCAGCACGCTGGCGTACTGCGTGGGGTGCAGCAGCAGGAACGCCGCGCCGTAGCAGGCGGAGAAAGTTGGCGTCGGTTGAGTGATACCGCGCTCGGTGCCGGCCAGCTTCGAGGTGAAGCCCGACAGGAAATGGTACTGCATCTGTTCGGTCGTCAGACGCGAAACCGGCGGCAGAACGCCGAATGCGTCAGCGGCGAGGAAAATCACCCGCGCCGGATGACCGGCGCGAGAGACCGGCTTGACGATATTTTCGATATGCGACAGCGGGTATGAAACGCGGGTATTTTCGGTCTTACTGCCGTCGGCATAATCCACCGTGCCGTCAGCCCTGACCACCACGTTTTCCAGCAGCGCATCGCGGCGAATCGCCTGATAAATCTCCGGTTCCGCCTGCGGATCGAGGTTGATGGTTTTGGCGTAGCAGCCGCCTTCAAAATTGAAGACGCCGTCGTCATCCCAGCCGTGTTCATCGTCGCCGATAAGCTGGCGCAGAGGATCGGTGGAAAGGGTCGTTTTGCCGGTACCGGAAAGGCCGAAGAACAGGGCCACGTCGCCCTCTTCGCCACGGTTAGCCGAACAGTGCATCGAAGCAATGCCCTGCTGCGGCAGCAGATAGTTCATGACCGAGAAGAGCCCTTTTTTCATCTCTCCGCCGTACCAGGTGCCGCCAATAAGCTGAATTTTCTCGCTCAGGTTAAAGGCGACGAAGTTCTCGGAGTTGAGGCCCTGCTCCTGCCACTGGTCGTTAGTGCAGCCCGCGCCGTTGAGGACCACGAAGTCCGGCGTGAACTGTTCCAGCTCCTCAGCGTCGGGAACGATAAACATGTTTTTGACGAAGTGAGCCTGCCACGCCACCTCGGTGACAAAGCGCACGCCGAGGCGCGTATCAGGACTTGCCCCGCACCAGGCATCAACCACGTACAGCTTTTTACCGCTCAGCTGTCCGGCAACCCGCGTTTTGAGGCTGGCCCAAATCTGCGGCGTTAACGGTTTATTGTCGTTGCGGCCAAGCCCGGCATCGGACCACCAGACGGTATCGCGGGTCAGGTCATCTCTGACGATATATTTGTCACGCGGCGAACGTCCGGTAAATATCCCGGTATCAACGGCCACTGCGCCGGATGCGGTCATCACGCCGCGCGCTGCGCCGGTGAGTTCCGGGCTGGTTTCATGGGCAATCAGCAGGTCGTAATCGGGGTTATAAAATAACTCGCTGCTATCCTTAATACCAAGCTCGTGCAGAGCCTGTTTTACTAATTCGATACGTGGCATGGAACTCCTGACAAACAGCTGGCTAGGTAAGATGTATTCATTATTTCAGCCCGTCATTGCGTTCTTCTGTGAATTCCGGTGTACAAAAACCCACAGCAAAATGAAATAACGGGATGAGCCGCCTGGAGCAGCGATATTATAGCGGTGCTCGTAGGGTATCGCCTGTGCTTTACGACAACTCGTATTAACTGCTTAGGAATACGCTAAATCTGAGAAAAATGTTAACACCTGTGGTTGGTTATGTTAATTGCATAGTTTCTATGCGTTATGCTAAAATTGCATAGCATTAAATACAGCGTTAAGGAACGGATCCGTGCTGGCTAATCTTGAAGTGAAGTGGCTGTACGATGTCATTGCTCTGGAGGAGTCCAGAAGCTTTACCCTGGCGGCTAAAACCAGAAATATATCGCAATCCTCGTTCAGCCGCAGGATTCAGGCGCTTGAGGCGTCGCTGGGTTTCAGCATCTTCGACCGCGGGGTTAACCCGCTGCAGCTCACCACTCGTGGCAAAATTTTCGTCGGCTATGCGCGAAATATGCTGGACGACATGGACTTTCAGATTAGTCGCATTAAGGGGCTAAATAATACTACTCAGAAAATAAGAATCGATGCCGCTCCGTCGCTCTCTGTTTTAGTCCTTCCGGAATTAATTGCCGGCTACACCGATATAAAAAATAAAACCTTCCACGTCGAATCCATTAACGTTAACGAAGCCGTATTTAACCTCAAGGAAGGCAAGAGCGACTTTATTCTGTCGTTTTATAATGAGGAGTTAATGAACTATCCGTTTATTAACCACAAAATTTTCGACTCCTCGGTGCACCTTGTTACGCCCTGCGATGAGAGCGGCAGACCGCTCTTTCATCTGCACCGCGGCGTTTTGCCGCTGATGAGGTATGCCAACGATAGCTATATGGGGCGCCAGGTGAATCAGGTTATCGACCGCACGCCGGGGATCACCTTCTCCCTGACCTTCGTCTCGTCGATGAGCGAGCTGCTTAAGCGTATGATCCTCAACGGCGACGGCGTGGGCTGGCTGCCGCAATACTCTATCCAGCGCGAGCTCGATGAGGGCCGCCTGGCCATTATGGACGCCACGCTCTCGCTGCCGATCGGGGCCTATATGTATCGTTCCGGCTCGCGGCTTAACCAGTCTGCCGAGCGCTTCTGGCAGCATATTAAATCCCGGGATGCCCGCCAGTCCTGAGCAATAAAACCGGCGGCTTGCCCCCGTCGCCGGCTAAATAGCTAATTCGCCAGCTGGCACAAAATTCGCTATCATCCGCCTCCTCTTTCCCAGGCGAGCCGCCCGATGTCTACGATCGTTGATACCTTTATTGCCCCGCCGTGCCATGCAGAGATTGAGATCCTTTATCAGGACGATTATCTGCTGCTGATCGCAAAACCTGCCGGCCTGCTCAGCCTCTCGGGGAAAAACCCGCACAATCTCGACTCGGTGCACCATCGGTTAGTCCAGACCTTTCCCGGCTGTACGCTGGTTCATCGTCTCGATTTCGGCACTTCCGGCGTGATGGTGATTGCCCGCAGCAAGGCCATCAACGCCGCCCTTTGCCAGCAGTTTAGCCAGCGCGCGGTGAGCAAGGTCTACAGCGCGCTGCTGTGCGGGCACCTGGCCGATGACGAAGGCGTGATAGACGCCCCCATCGCCAAAGACCCGGCGCTGTTTCCGCGGATGACCATTTGCGCCACCCGCGGCAAGCCGGCCCGCTCCCGCTATCGGGTGCTTGAGCGCCTGCAGCGCCCGGGTGAAGACGGGACGCTGCTGCCGCTGACCCGCGTGCGGCTCACCCCGGAGACCGGTCGCACCCACCAGCTGCGCATTCACTGTCAGCTCGCGGGGCACCCCATTTTAGGCTGCGATCTCTACGGCGGCCTGCTGCTACCCGGCACCGAGCGCGCGCCGCGCCTGATGCTGCACGCCAGCGAGCTGCGCTTTACCCACCCGGTCAGCGGGGAGCTAATCAACGCCAGCAGCGCCAGTCCGTTCTGAAACCCGCCGGTCGGCAGCGATTAATCCGGCGGCGCGTCTCTGACATCAACCAGCAGCAGCGTGCCGAAGCTGCCGGCCGGAACGTGATGCACGGCGCCCTTCGGCACAAAGCAGTAATCGCCGGCAGCGAGGTTGAACCGCCTGCCGTCAATAACCAGCGGCAGCGCCCCTTCCAGCACCAGCAGCAGTTCGTCGAAGTCATCGTGCGCTTCGGCGGCGATCCCCTCGCCGCCCATTTTTATGACCTTTATGGCGCTATTGCCTACCGCGCCCAATACCCGCGACTGCCAGACCTGCTCCAGCCCGGCGGCGATCCGGTATACAGAGTTAATCTCCATCAATGCCTCCTGCAGGCGAATGCCAGCCGCAATCAATAACCGATCGGCGCCATCGCGCAAATACGGATATGTTAGTTGCATACGCAAAATCATTCGCTGCGCCGGGAAGCGTCTGCCGAACGGCCTATATCGACGAGGCCGCGAAGACGCCGGGCGTGATGCCATAATGCAGGCGGAAGTATTTAATCAGGTGGCTTTGATCGTAAAACCCGACGTCCGTCGCCACCTGCGCGGCGCCGAAGCCTTTCGCCAGCAGCCCTTTGGCTCTGACCAGGCGCAGCTGCGTCAGGTACTGATGGACCGACAGCCCGGTCTGCGTCTGGAAGGTGCGCATAAAATGAAACTCGCTCAGCCCGGCGACCCCGGCAATCTCCTTAACCGTCAGCGGCTGCTGATAGGCGCAGTGTAAAAACTCGATGGCGCGACGGATGTCGGCGCGGATTGCATCCCTTCGGCCACCGCGGGCGCTGCGCCCGGCATAGCGCCCCACCAGCATATTCAGCACCTGGTACATCAGGCACTCTTTTTCCAGCGGATCGCGGCTGGCGCCAAGCACCGCGGAGGCCTGCAGCATGCTGCGCGCCATCAGCGGGTCGTGGCGCATCCCTTCGCCGCCAAAATGGACCTCCCCGGTGCCGGTAAGCACCGTTGCGGCCACCTCATCGATCAGCTGCGCTGAAGGATAAAATGCGCAGTAATCCCAGCCTTCGTCACGCTGCACCGCTTCGCCGGTATGCACTTCGCCGGGCATGATCACCATCACCGTCCCCGCCGCCGCGATGCCGCGCTCCCGGCAGATGCGCGTGCGCTGGGCGCCGCGGGCGAAGGCGGCAATCACATATTCATTATGAAAGTGCGGCGGATAGCTGTGCTCGTAGCAGGAGGCGCGGAGGATCTCCATCCCGCCGTGCAGCTCGCTGTCCCGCCAGAGCCTGATATCATCCCGTATCTCTTTCGCCACCCCGGCACCCTTTTTATTGCGCAAAATTGATATTTCAGCCAATGAGCAGGATTTTACTATAGCGATCCTGACGATTTCTTAAGATTATCATTCAGTGACGGACAATTCGGGACTATTTGATGTTGATGAACAAGAAGACCTCGCCCAGGGATGAGGCAGCCGCGGAGTTTCGCGCGGGCATTATCGCCTGCCTGCCCACCATCCCCGGCTACTGGAGCATTGGCTTTGCCGCCGGCGCGATCGGCACGTTATCAGGGTTCACCACCGCGCAGACGGCGCTACTGGCGAGCGCGCTGTACGCGGGCTCCGCCCAGTTTCTGTTTTATTCGCTGTGGGCCACCGGTGCCGAAGTCGCCTCGGTGGTGCTGAGCGTGCTGCTGGTGAACCTGCGCTACCTGCTGATGAGCTCCGCCATGAGCGTATTCTTTCGGGAATACACGACCGGACAAAAAATTATCAGCGGGCTGCTGCTGACCGATGAAACCTTCGGCGTCGCGGTCCAGCGCGGCAGCGGGCACAACAAAGTGCCCTACGCGTGGATGCTCGGACTCAACGTCGCCGCGTGGCTGAACTGGATCCTCGCCTGCGTGGTCGGCGCGGGGTTAGCCTCCGCCCTTCCGCCGTCGCTGATGGAGGGGCTGAGCTTCAGCCTGGTGTCGATGTTTATCGGGCTGGTGCTGATGATCTGGTTTGCCAGCCGGCGTAAAGCGCTGGAGGCCTTCAGCATTGCAACGGCGGTGGTCATCACGCTGTTCACCGCCGGCCACACCGATATGAGCGTGGTGGTCATCGTGGCGGCGTCGGTCGCGGCAACGCTGGCAACGGTCGGGCTGCGCCTGACGTCCAAAGGAGAAAAATAGATGGAACGAAATATCATCCTTGCCATTCTCGCCTCCGCGCTGGTCACCGCCCTGATGCGCACGGTGCCTGTTTTACTGCTTTCGCGTTTTCGCCTGGCGCCGGTTATCCAGCAGTGGCTGAGCTTTATTCCGTCCGCCATTATGGCGGCGATTATCGCCGCAGAGCTGCTCGGCAAGCCGGCGCTAAGCGGCTCGGGCATCAGCATTTCGCTGCTGGCCGCCGCCGCCGCGACGGTGGCAGGCGCCCTCACCCGCAGCCTGTTTGCTACGGTAATTGCCGGGATGGTTGCCTTTTCCGCACTCAGCTATCTGCTGCTTTAATTATGCTCCTGGCCACGGTTATCGTGGCCTTTTCATTATCAGCTTTCCCCCACGCGTTAAATTCAAATAGCGGCATTGCAAATGCAAATATCATATTTGCCGGTTAATCACCGCCTCTGTAGCTTGTAGTTTATTCATGCTTTCCATGAAATAAACTTCAGGGCGCGACGGCGGCAAATGATTAGACTCGAAAATATCTATAAGACCTACCCCGGCAGCGCGCATGCGGCAATAAGCAATCTGAACCTGACGATTAATAGCGGCGAACTCTGCACCTTCGTTGGCCCCAGCGGCTGCGGTAAAACCACCCTATTACGGATGATTAATCAGCTCGATAAGCCGGATTCCGGCTATGTCTACGTGCAGGGTGTAAAAATAGCCGAAAGCGATATTATCCAGCTGCGCCGCAAAATTGGTTTTGTGATGCAAAGCGCGGCGTTATTTCCGCACCGCACGGTGGCGCAAAATATCGCCACGGTACCGCGCCTGCTCGGCTGGAGCAAAACGCAGATCCGCGCGCGCATTGCCGAGCTGGTCGATTTAATGTCGCTGGACCGCCTGCTGCTTGAGCGCTATCCGCATCAGCTTTCCGGCGGCCAGCAGGGACGCGTCGCTATCGCCAGGGCGCTGGCGGCCGACCCGCCGGTGCTGCTGATGGATGAGCCCTTTGCCGCCATCGACCCGCTGGTGCGCGAACGCCTGCAGGACGAGCTGCTGCTGCTCCAGCAGCGCCTGCATAAAACGATAGTGCTGGTGACGCATGATATTAACGAGGCCATCCGCCTGGGCGACAGAATTGCCATTTTCGAGGAGGGCGGCGTGCTGGCGCAGTTTGCCTCCCCTGACCATATTTTATCGCACCCGGCCAGCGACTTCGTCCGCCGCTTTATCGGTCCCGAGCCCAACCTCAAGCGGCTGGGCATGATTCAGGTCGGCCAGCTGCCGCGCCACGACGTGGCGCTGGTTGACGAGCAGCATGAGCCCATCGCCAGCCACCACCCGACCCTCAGCAGCCCGCTGCAGCTGATCCTCGATAGGCACCAGCGTCCGCTGCAGTGGTTCGATCCGCACAGGCGCATCGCGCTGCCCATCACCCAGCCGCTGGCCGCGCTGCACAGCCTGCGCTTTGCCTACAGCGCGCTGCTGGATGCGCCGGGCGGCGTGCTGGTGCACGTCGACGACAGCGGAAAATATCAGGGCACCGTTTCGCACTCGCTGCTCCAGCACGTGCTGGATGGTCTGGTGGAAATTCGCCGCTATGGTTGACTGGCAGTGGATCCTCGACAACCGAATGACGATCGGCGCGCTGCTGTGGCAGCATACCCAGCTGGTGGCTATCCCGCTCTTTTTTGGCACCCTGATAACGGGGTTACTGATTGGCCTGACCCTGCGCTGGCCGAAGGCCGCGCAGCCGCTGCTCTATCTCTGCGGGATCCTGTTTACGATCCCCTCGCTGGCGCTGTTCATTTTACTGCTGCCGTTTACCGGCCTGTCGCTGACCACCTCGGTCATCGGCCTGACGATCTATTCCCTGCTGATCCTGCTGCGCAACACGCTTGCCGGCATCGAGAAGCTGCCGGCGGCGGTGCTGGAGTCGGCCCGCGCGCTGGGCTACACCCGCGGCTACCGCTTTTTTGATATCGAGCTACACCTGCTGGCGCCGTCGCTTTTTGCCGGCCTGCGCATCGCTTCCGTCACCCTGGTTGGGCTGGTGACGGTGACCGCGCTGATTGGCCAGGGCGGGCTGGGACAGCTGCTGCTGGCGGGGTTTAACCAGGATTTTATTACTCCTGTCATTGTCAGCCTGGCGTTGAGCCTCGCGCTGTCGCTGTTATTTGACTCGCTGATCGCCCGCGTTGGCTATTGGCTTACGCCCTGGACGCGCTGATGGATATCCTACAGGCAACGCTGGGCTGGTTTTTGCAGCCCGAACACTGGCTCAGCGACGGCGGTATTCTGGTGCGCCTGCGGGAGCATATTTATTACGTTACGCTGAGCATGCTGATCGCCTCCGCCATTGCCCTGCCCACGGGAATTGCGCTCGGCTACTGGCGCAAAGGCGCCTTCGTGGTCATTAACTTATTTAATATCGGCAGGGCAGTTCCGGCGCTGGGATTAATTCTGCTGTGCATTCTGCTGTTTGGTTTTAACGATATTCCGCTCTTCGCCGCGCTGGTCGCCATGTCCGTTCCGCCGATTTTGACCAACGCCTGGGTCGGGATCTATCACGCCGACCGCCAGCTGTGCGATGCGGCGAAGGCGCTGGGCATGACGCCGCTGCAAAGCCTTTGGCAGCTGCGGATCCCGCTGGCCGCACCGCTTATTTTCGCCGGAATGCGCACCGCGCTGGTACAGCTTATCGCCACCGCCGTCGTCGCCGCCTATGCGGGCCTCGGCGGCCTCGGCCGCTTTCTGATTGACGGGCTCGGCCAGCGCGATATTCCGCAGGTGATCGCCGGCTCGCTGGTGGTCTCCCTGCTGGCCATCGGCAGCGAGCTGCTCTTTTCACTGATTGACCGACGCTTCACCCATACCATCGGCACTCCGGAGTATTAGTTTTTATCACCCATCGCCGCGGCCCGAATATTTCACACGGGCGGCAGCGTACCCGTGGCTGACTTAGCGCATCACGGATATTTATTCACCTAGCGAGGCACTATGCACAATATATTAGCTTTCCCTTTTCACCGTCGCCGTTTTCGCCTGTCACTATTAGCCGTCGGATTACTCGGCTTAAGCTTTAGCTCATTAGCGGAAAGCGTCACGATCGGCGGCGCTAATTTCACCGAGAGCTCTATTCTCGCCAATATTTACGCCAGCGCGCTGAAGAAAAATAATATTGCGGTCAGCACCCGGCTTAATCTCGGCAACCGCGAGATTATTATTCCGGCATTAAAGAGCGGCGAAATTGATATTGTGCCGGAGTATCTTGGCGCCCTGCTTAACTACTACGACGGTAAAACCCTGGCCACCAGCCAGAGCGACGTCAGCGCCGAGCTGGCTAAGGTTCTGCCCGCCGACTTCACGCTGCTGACGCCTTCGCCGGCGACCTCAATTACCGCGTGGGCGGTTCGCGCCGACACGGCGAAAAAGTACGGCCTGAGCAAGCTCTCCGATCTGCAGCCCATTGCTCATGAGCTGACCATCGGCGGGCCGCCGGAGCTGGCGGTGCGCGCGCTCGGTCTGCCGGGGCTTAAGCGCGTCTATGGCCTCGAATTTAAGGCGGTAAAATCCCTCGATATGGGCGGGCCGCTGACTCGCCTGGCGCTCAACTCCGGCAAAATCGACGTCGCGACGGTTATCTCCACCCAGGGCAACCTGGCGAAAGAGGACTGGGTGGTGCTGGACGACGATAAGCACGAGCAGCCGAGCCAGAACGTGGTGCCGCTGGTGCGGAAAGCCAGCCTGACGCCGACGGTGAGCAAGGTGCTGAACGACGTCTCCGGCAAGCTGAACAACGCCACCCTGATTGAACTCAACCAGCAGGTCGATCTGCAGCATAAAGATCCGGCCGCCGTGGCGGAAGCGTGGGTCAACGATCATCTGGCAAACCGCTAACCTCTCCGTGCCAGGGATCGGCAATAACCGCAAACGAGCCGCACATGTCTGAAAATCATATGATTCTGAACCTGTTTTTCTTTAATCCGCAGGGGGATTACCGCTTCTCATGGCGCCATCCGCAGGCGCCGGGCAAAGAAATTTTTACCCTCGGCTACTACGCGGAGCTGGCGAAGAGGGCCGAGGCCGCCACCCTTGACGCCATCTTCATCGCCGACCATATCTCGATCTGGGATACGGTGCCCAGCGGCCTCACCCACTACGCCAACGCGCGGCTGGAGCCCATCACCCTGCTCGCCGCTCTCGCCGCCGTGACCGAACATATTGGCCTGATGGGCACCGCCTCCACCTCCTACAACGAGCCTTACAACCTTGCCCGCTACTTTGCCTCGCTGGACTTCCTTAGCGGCGGCCGGGCAAGCTGGAACGTGGTCACCTCGTGGCTGGAAGAGGAAGCGGCAAACTTCGGCCTCGACCAGCTTCCGCAGCACGGCAACCGCTACCAGCGCGCCGGGGAGTTTATCGATGTCGTCACCCGGCTTTGGGACTCCTGGGAGGACGATGCGGTGCTGTATGACAAAGCGAGCGGCCTGTTTGCCGACGCGCCGAAGGTGCACCACCTCAACCATCGCGGTGAGTTCTTTAACGTTCGCGGGCCGCTTAACGTCCCGCGTCCGCCGCAGGGTCATCCGGTGCTGGTCCAGGCGGGATCTTCCGAGGCGGGGAAAAACCTCGCCGCGGCGTGGTCAGATATGCACTTCGTGTTTATTCAATCCATTGCCGAGGGGCTGGCCTATCGTCAGGAGATGAATCAGCGGCTGCGGGACTACGGGCGCGATCCGGCGCACTTTAAAATCATCGCCGGCGTTCTGCCCGTGGTGGTCAATTCCGACGCCGAGAAGGAGGAGCGCCAGCGGCTGAACGAGCGTTTGATGAGCGACCAGATGGCGATAGATCTGCTCTCATCCTATCTGCGGATGGATTTAAGCGCCCACTCGCCGGACCAACCCCTGCCGCCGCTGCCGGACGAGGAGACGTTTGACGGCATCCGCACCGCGCTGCGGCTTATCCGCCACTACGATCCCAGCCTGACCGTTCTGCAGCTGGGCCGCCTGCTGCTGCAAAGCTCCGACAGCTGGCTGCTGATCGGCAGCGCAGAGGAGGTCGCCGAAGCGCTGACCGCCACCTGGCGCGCCGGCGCGGCGGACGGCTTTAACCTGATGTTCCCGCTGCTGCCGGGGGATTTCGATCGCTTCGTCGACCAGGTGGTGCCGATTCTGCAGCGGAACGGTGCGATGCGCACCAGCTATCCGCCGGGCACGCTGCGGGAGAAGCTCGGTCTGCCGCCGGCGGAAAACCGCTTTACCGCCCCGGCTCCGCGCTAGCCTACGCCGAAGGAGGCCTGGCCTCCTTCACCCGCCTACAGCTGGGTCACGCCCCTTGTCGCCGCCTCGGCGCGCCACGCCAGCAGCTGCGCATAGGGTCGGCGCGTCACGACGCTAAAATCGTCGATCAGCTGCGCCCGACAAATATCCCGGTACCGCGCGCCGGTGACCAGCTGATGCAACGCCTCGCGCAGGAGCGCCATCGTCGCCGGCGGCGTATCCTTGCTGCTTATCAGCGGTAGCCCCGGCGCCGACGGGCTGCGTCCGATAACGCTCAGCCCGGCAAGCAGCGCGGGTTCATGGCGCTGCAGCAGCGCCCAGCTGACGCAGTCAATCGCCGCGATATCAGCCGTTCCCTGCTGTAATTCAATCAGCGACCGGCGGTGGCTGCCGCTCCAGCGCACGGCGGAAAAAAAGCGGCCGCTCTCGGCCAGCGGTGCCACTCTTTCCAGCAGCGCATTGTAGCCGGACTGGGAGTCTGGCGAATTGCACACCGCCCGCCGATGGCGAAAATCGGCCAGAGACAAATGCTGATTTACCGCCTGGCTCACCAGCAGGCTACGGTAGTTCGCCCCTTCACAGCCCGGCGCCGCGTAGTGAAAGCAGCCGACGATCTGCACCTCCGGGAGCAGGGTCACCAGCGGATAGCCGCAGGTCTGGCTCAGCAGCAGCTGCGGATCGCGCCAGTGGCTCAGCAGCTCATCCCGGGGCCAGCGGGTCGGCAGGTCGGCCACCGTCACCCCGCGGGCCGTGAGGATCTCGCGCAGCGCCAGCCACAGCGCCCGCGTCTGTTCATGATTAACCGCATACATGGGAAAATCGACAACGTTATTCATGGTTCTCCCCCGCGTCGGGCCGCTTTTTTACGCCGGGATGGGCGTTCACCGCCACCGCGCGAAACGAAAAGCGCCGCAGCCATTCGCCATAGCCGCGCACCACAAAGCCGTGGTTACGCTGCCGGTAGCTCTCCCGTTCGAGCAGATAGAGTTTACGCAATCCGTACCAGGGAACTCCCGGCAGGTCGTGATGGACTGAATGATAGTTGAGGTTAAGAAACAGCACCCGCCACGGCAGCCCCGCTTCATTAATCACCGAGCGCGCCAGCGGATCGTCGGCGGCCCGATGCTCAAGGAAGGAGCGAACCTTGGTGAGCGCCAGCGCCGGATAGCTGACGACGGCGACAAAATAGAGCGGCGAAAAATCGACGTGTGCCATCAGCGCAAACAGGCCGGCCAGCAGCAGGCCGTGGATAGCCCACATCGCCATCGCCGCTTTCTGGCGAAAGCGAAAGGCGCGCCACGCGCTGACGAGCGTTTGCGCAATATCCAGCAGCGGCGCCAGCAGCAGTCGTCCGATAAAGGTATTGCGCAGATGAATCACCCGGCGCTGCCAGGGCGCAAAGCGCCGCCAGCTTTCGGCGGTAAAATAGTAGGATTCTGGATCGTCGACCGGCAGCGTGAGATGGTGATTATCGTGGTGCGCGAGGTGCGAATCCCGGTACAGGCCGTAGGGATACCACACCGCCAGCGGCAGGATGCCCAGCAGCTGATTCAGCCGCGGCCAGCGCGTCGGGTGGCCGTGTATCAGCTCATGCTGTAGGGACATGTACCAGGCGCTAAACCAGATCAGCAGCAGCGTTGCCGGCAGCAGCCCCAGGGTTTGCCAGTATACGAGGGTGGCAAACCAGCCGCCGTAGATGGTGATAATCAGGAGCCAGGTCGGAAGTTCGCTGCGCCATAGGCGGCTGCGTGAAAGCTGGCGGATCAGGTCGCGCTGCTGCGGGTGCAAATAGAGAGACGTTTTTTTGGTCATTACTGCAAATACCGTTTCCGCGTTATCTTTTATCCTTCGAAGATGTGAGATAACACGGAAAATAACAAAGTATTTAAATGACTTAGCTTTGCCAGAAACGTGAATCAGGCCGGCCGGTTTACTTCAGCGCTGCCGCCGGCTTCATCGGCGCCACCACCACGTTAACCCCCAGCTCGCGCATCCGGTTGAGCGCCGGGAGAGGGATCCCCTGATTGACAATCACCACGTCAAACTCGCTGAGGTCGGCGAACCGGTGCAGCGCCCGGCGCTCGAACTTGGTGTGATCCATCAGCAGAATACGCTGCTGCGCCGATTCAAACATCGCGCGCTTGGTTTCGACCATTTCGGCAGATTGATGAAAGACGGCGTCGTCCACGATCGCCGACATGCTGAGGAAAAACATATCCGCGCGCAGCCCGGCAATCTCGCTGCGCGTCATGTGCCCCATAAAGGCGTTGCACCAGTTGTGCAGCTGTCCGCCAAGGCCGAGCAGGGTGATATCCGGCAGGCCCTTGAGCTCGCTCATAAGGGTCAGCGAGTTGGTGATGATGGTCTGCGGCGCCCTGGCGGGCAGCAGCCTCGCCATCTGAAAGACGGTGGTGGAGTCGTCGAGAAAAGTGGACTGCCCCGGCTCCAGGTAGCTGACCGCCACCTCGGCGATAGCCTGCTTCTCTTCCAGCTGGCGGGTTGAGCGGTAGATATCGCTGGACTCCACCAGGCTGGTGGGCGTCGCCGACACCACCCCGCGGGATTTATGCAGCAGGCCGCGCTCGACCAGCTCGTCGATATCGCGATGGGCGGTCATCAGGCTAATGCCAAAGCGCTCGGTAATATCCTCAATCCGAATCGCCCCTTCGACCATGACGGCTTCGACAATCAGCTGGCGACGCGCGCGCTGGCGGGCCTGTCGGCTATCGCCTGGCAGCCCTTCCGCCAGAAAAGCGTTGAGTGAATGATCCTGCGTAAATTGCGTCATAGTTCGTCCATAAAGAGATCGGTAAAGGGCCTGAACAGCGTCAATTACAGCGCTATAGCCGCCATACTTCAAGCGGCTTTCGCGCAAAGGGGCGGCGAGCGCCCCGATGCGGAGACTACGCGGTCATTCGGAGAGGATAAACGGTGAGGTCATTTTCGCGGCGTTATCTTTGGTTATCAGGATGCAGTCAAAAAGCTGCTTCTCCGCCGCGGCGCCGGTCTTGCCCGTTTTCAGGAACGTATCGGCCTGCTCCACCGCTTTGGCGGTAAAGGTCGCCACCGGCTGCATCACGGTATAGGCCAGGCTCCCCTCCTTCACCGCATCGACCGCGTCCGGCGAGCCATCAAAGCCGCCGACAGTCACCTGCTTGAGCTTTCCGGCCTCCTTCAGCGCGGCGATCGCGCCGAGCGCCATCTCATCGTTACCGCTGATGACGCCCTTAACGTTCGGATTGGCCTGCAGCAGGGACTGCATCTTGTTAAAGCCCTGGGTGCGATCCCAGTTAGCCACCTCCGAGCCGACCTTCTTGAGGTCCGGATACTGGCCGAGCACGGTTTCGAAGCCGTTGGCGCGGGTGGCGGCGTTGTTGTCGGACGGCGGCCCCTTCAGCTCGACGTAGTCGCCGCTGTCGCCGACCTGCTGCACCCACTGCTGGGCCCCCAGCGCGGCGCCCTGCGCGTTATTGGAAACCAGCTGCGCTTTTGCCAGCCCGCTTTGATTCAGCTCGGCGTTGATAATAAACACCGGAATGTGGGCGGCAATGGCTTTTTTCACCGAGCCAATAGAGCCGTCGGCGTTCGCCGGGTCGAGGATAATCACTTTTGATTTATTGGTGATTGCCGTATCAATCAGCTGGCTTTCGGTATTGGTATCGCCTTTATGAGCGCTAACTTTCGCGGTGTAGCCGAGCTTCTCCGCCGTCTTCTGCGCCACCTGCCCCTCCGCCAGCCAGTAGGGGTTAGAGGGGTCATTAACGATAATCGTCATCAGCCCATCGGCCCAGGTTGGCGCAGAGAAGGCGGTTAACGCTGCGGCGGCGGCAACGAGGATAAAACGCTTGCTGTTATCAAACATCATAGTGGTAGTGCTCCGTTATTTTAGGATACAGGTACGGATTAACGTCAGAACGGATACGGCCCGGCCTCCGCTGCGGACAAGTTTCGGGCTAGCGGCCGCGCCGGCCGTATTGCAGGGTGTTCAGCAGCACCGCCAGCACGATCACCGCGCCGGTAAACACCGTCTGCCAGTAGGCGGAGACGCCGATAATCACCAGACCATCGGAGAGGAAGCCGATAACGAAAGCCCCCAGCAGGGTGCCGCGCACGTTGCCGCGCCCGCCGGTCAGCGCCGCGCCGCCGATCACCACCGCGGCGATCGCCGTCAGCTCGTAGGTGGTTCCGGCGGTGGGCCCGGCGGAGGTCAGCTGCGAAGAGAGCACCAGCCCGGCCATCGCCGCGCAGAGCCCCGACAGCACGTAGACGCTGATTTTGACGCGCTTAACCGGCACGCCGGATAGCTCAGCGGCGCGCTCGTTACCGCCGCAGGCGTACAGCCAGCGGCCAAACGCAGTACGGCTCAGCAGGAAGCCGCAGGCCAGCGCCGCCGCCCCCAGCACCAGCACGCCGACGGGAATGTTAAAAATACGGTTGAACCCCAGCCAGTCGAAGCCGGTATTCCCCAGCTCCGCCGCGCCGGAGAGCTTGTTGTAGGTCAGGCCGTTGGTCATCAGCAGCGCCACGCCGCGGGCCACGTACAGCGATCCCAGCGTGGCGACGAACGCCGGCACCCGGCACCAGGCGATCAGCACCCCGTTGATCAACCCCACCAGCGCCCCGACGGCGAGGGTCAGGATCGCCACCGCCCACACCGGCAGATAGAGCACCACGCCGGCCGCATCGAGATGAATGCCCTGCATCATATAGCCGGCGCAGACCCCCGCCAGGCCCAGCGTGGAGCCCACGGACAAATCGATGCCGCCGTTGAGAATAACCAGCAGCATGCCAATCGCCGGCAGGCCAAAAATGGCGACGTGCGAGGCCATGGTGAGAAAGTTGGCGCCGCTTAAATAGTTCGGCGACAGGAATGAGAACACGGCGATAATCAGCAGCAGGGCGAAAAAGGCGCGCCCCTCCAGCAGGATACGCGCCACGCTCATCCCTTTATTTACCCGTCCTGCTCGCGCCAGCGGCGTAGCGGGGCTTAACGACTGAGTTCTGTCGGTCATGGTTTCTACTCCAGGTTTTATTTTCATGCCACCAGCGACTCGCCGGAGGCCGCCATGATGCGTTCTTTGCTTACGTTGGCGTCAAACACGGCCGTAATCCGACCTTTGCTCATCACCACAATACGGTGGGCAATGCTTAGGCACTCCCCCACTTCCGAGGTGGAGTAGATCACCGCCAGCCCCTGCCTGGCGTTCTCCGCCAGCAGCCGAAAGACCTCGGCTTTGGCGCCGATATCGATCCCGCGGCTGGGCTCATCGAGTAAAATCACCTTTGGCCGGGTAGCGAGCATTTTGCCGATCACCACCTTCTGTTGATTCCCCCCGGAAAGCGAGCCGATCGCCGCCTCCCCGCCGGCCGTTTTGACCGTCACGCTGCGGATGCTGTCGTTGATGAGCTGCTTTTCCCGCCGCGTGGAGAGCACCATGCCGCGAATAAACTCGCCGATGCTGGCGAGGGTCAGGTTTTCCCCCACCGACATGGTTTGCACCAGCCCGTCGCGCTGGCGATCTTCCGGCACCAGCGCCAGGCCGCTGGCGATGCGCTGCGCAATCGACAGGCCGGAGACGTCGCCGTCGCGCAGCGAAATCGTCCCCGCCGACTGCCTTAAGCGCCCGGCGATGCACTCCATCAGCTCGGTCCGCCCGGCCCCCATCAGGCCATAAATACAGACGATCTCTCCGGCGCGTACCGTCAGCGACAGGTTGTCCACCAGCCGAATCCCGGCTTTGCCTTTTACCGTCAGGTCGCTGACCGCCAGCGCGGTTTCACCGAACGCATAGCCCTCCGGTGGCGACCCGAGATCGAAGCTGTCGCCCACCATGTTGCGCACCACCCAGTCGAGGTCGATCTCATCCCGGCGGGCCCAGGCGGTCATTACGCCGTCGCGCAGCACCACCGCGCGGTCTGTTATCTCCAGCGCCTCCTCCAGGTGATGGGAGATGTAGACAATCGCCACCCCCTGGCTGGTGAGATCGCGAATCACCTGGAACAGCACGCTGACCTCCGCGGCGCTCAGCGCCGAGGTCGGTTCATCCATAATCAGAATTTGCGAATCCACCGACAGCGCCCGCGCAATCTCCACGATCTGCTGCTGGCCAAGACGTAAATTTTCCACCAGCGCCAGCGGCTCAATCCCCTCCTCCAGCGACTTCATCAAGTGGGCGGTCAGCCGCGTCTCTTCGGCATAATCGACGCCGCCCGGCTTCATGATTTCGCGGCCAATAAAGATGTTGTCGCGAACGTTCATGTTCGGCGCCAGGTTCAGCTCCTGGTGGATAATCGAAATCCCGCTGTCCCGCGCATCGCTGGCGGAGCTGAAGACCTTCACCTGACCGTCGAGCACGATTTCGCCGCTGCTTGGCGTAATCACGCCGGAGAGTATTTTCATCAGCGTCGATTTTCCGGCGCCGTTTTCACCAAACAGCGTGGTGACCTCGCCGCGGCGAATATCAAAGTTGACGCCTTTGAGGGCGTGGGTGGAGCCGTAGACTTTGCTCACGTTGCGCGCCGAGAGAATAACCTCGCCCTTCAGCAGCGCCGGATGCAGTTTGGGTTGTTTCATTTCACCTCCAGGCTGACCGGCGTGACCAGCCAGTTATTGGGCGTCAGCAGCCGAAACACGCCGACGACAGCGACCTGCTTGCCGGGGAGCGCCTGGCGGTCGAGGGTATCCAGCAGCGTCGCCTTTAGCGTCCGGTTGAGAGCCGCGCCGGCGTTCTGGTACTCGATCTGGTTAGTAAAATCACCAAACTGGATGCTGCCGGTGGCGTCCCGCAGCTCGGTGCCGGTGAGCACCGGCCCCGTCTGCAGGCGAATCTTCCATCCTTCGGGGAGTCCGGGCACCGCGACGCTAAAGATCCCCGCCTTTTCGTCGCCCACCGCGCCCTGAAAACGCACCGCCATCACCGGCAGCGTGGCGCCAACGCCATATTTTTTTATCGCCGCCTGCGGGTCGGCCTTTAACGCAGCAGCCAGCTCGTTCGCCTCCACCGCGCGGCTTTCAACGGCGCGCTTAATGTCAGGAAAGGTTTTGTCGCCATAGGTTTCGACGGAGAACCCCTGCGCCTGCGCCGCCGCGCCGGAGCCCGTTTTGACGACTTTGGTATCTGCCGCAATGGCGGCGATGGCCGCCGCGACGGCGAGGCCGGTTAGCGCGTAGCGGCGAATGCGCTGACGCGAGTGCCGGGCAGAGAGGGCGGAAACACCGGACATAATGTTGACCTCACAGAGAGTTAGCTTTGACGCTGATAGCGCGCCTTAGTGTTATAAATACGATAACTATATGTGATGAGAATTGTTCGTTTGTTGCACGATTGTCAATATGGGTTTGAGTTTTTTCTACAGAGCGCGATCTGGATCGAAAATTTTATCGCAGCGGGAAACGGGCTGAAAGATGGGTAACGTAAGGCGACAAAGGAAAATACTCAGGGCTATCGATCGCCAGGTAAAGGTTAAAACTGTGATCGTCCCCGCTTTCTTATCTGAAATTTATTACACAAAAAGAAAAATAATACATCGGTAGTGTTAACTGTGTGATAGATAGTGTATGAAGTTATTTATCAAAACAATCACACTTAATTAACACACTGGTGACGACAGATGAACATTCTCTCCCTTCCTCCACGAGGAGTACACCGGCGCTGCGGAGGCATCGATGGATAATCGCGACATTATTCTGGGGCTGGATTCGGGTACCTCGGTGGTCAAAGCGGTGGCTTTCGATCTCGAAGGGGAGCAGCTGGGCTGCGCCTCCGCGCGCAACAGCTATCGCCGGGCGGAAGGCGGCGCCGCGCTGCAGTCGATGAGCAAGACCTGGGAGGATGCGGTCGACGCCATCCGCCGGCTGGGTGAGCGTATCGATAACCTCGCCGCCCGCGTGGTCGCCGTGGCGGTCACCGGCCAGGGAGACGGCACCTGGCTGGTGGGTGCCGGAAACCGACCGGTTGACGACGCCTGGATTTGGCTCGACGCCCGAGCGGCGCCGACGGTTGAGCGGCTGAAGCGTTCGCCGCTGGCGCGCGCGCGCTTTGAGGCGACGGGAACCGGCCTGAACACCTGCCAGCAGGGGTCGCAAATGGCGCATATGGATCGCTGCCATCCCGCGCTGCTGGATAAGAGCGAAGTGGCCCTGCACTGTAAAGACTGGCTCTATCTTAACCTGACCGGCGTGCGCGCCACCGACCCTTCGGAAGCCAGCTTCACCTTCGGCAACTTCCGCACCGGGCGCTACGATCCGCAGGCCATCGCCGCGCTGGAGCTCGAGCACCGTCGCCACCTGCTGCCGGAGATCGTCGACGGAACGCAGACGACCCATCCGCTTAGCGCCGAGGCCGCGGCGGCGACCGGCCTGCGGGCGGGCACCCCCGTGAGCCTCGGCTACGTCGATATGGCGATGACCGCGCTCGGCGCCGGGGTGCATACCGGGGCGGCAAACAGCGCCTGCTCCATCGTCGGCTCAACCGGGGTGCACCTGCGCGCGCTCCCCACCGCCGAGGTCTGGCTCAACCCGCAGCAAACCGGATACGTCATCCCCCTTCCCTGGCCGGGCTACGTCACCCAGGTGCAGACCAACATGGCCTCAACCCTGAACCTCGACTGGCTGCTGCACGTTGCCAGCGACCTGCTCAACGACTTCGGCTGCGAGGTCGACCACGCCAGGCTGGTGGGCCATATCGACCGCTGGCTGAGCGAGGCCCAGCCCGGCAGCCTGCTGTATCACCCCTATATTTCCGAAGCCGGCGAGCGCGGCCCCTTCGTCAACGCCGAGGCCCGCGCCAGCTTTGTCGGGCTGAGCTACAGCCACGGCTTCGGCGACATGGTGCGGGCGGTGATTGAGGGGATCGGCTTTGCCGCCCGCGACTGCTATCAGGCCATGGGCCACAGCATGCCCGGAGAGCTGCGGCTCACCGGCGGGGCCATTCGCTCCCCGCAGCTGCGGCAGATCCTCTCGGCCTGCGTCGGCGTGCCGGTGCGCAGCAGCCGCCGGGAAGAGGCCGGCGCCGCGGGGGCGGCGATGATGGCGGCGGTCGCTATCGGCGCCTATCCCACCATGGCGCGCTGCGTCGAAACCTGGGTAACGCCGCTGCTGGACGCCCCGGAAGCCCCCTCTCCCGCGCTGGTTGAACGCTATCAGCACCTTTTTCACAGCTACCAGCAGGTTCGCAGCGAACTGCCGCCGGTCTGGCACGCCCTGCGGCAGCCGGGCGCGGGCCGTTAACCGGATTAATGGAGTCCCAAAATGAGTGAAACGATCCTCGATTTATTTGTCATTGGCGGCGGCATCAACGGCGGGGGCATCGCGCGCGACGCCGCCGGACGCGGCCTGTCGGTCATGATGTGCGAGAAGGACGATCTGGCGCAGGGCACCTCGTCGCGATCCGGCAAGCTGGTGCACGGCGGGCTGCGCTACCTCGAGTACTATGAGTTCCGCCTGGTACGGGAAGCGCTGATCGAACGCGAGGTCCTGCTGCAGTCCGCGCCGCACATCATCTGGCCGATGCGCTTCGTCCTGCCGCACAGCCCCATCGATCGTCCGGCGTGGCTGGTCCGCCTCGGCCTGTTTCTCTATGACAACCTCGGCGGGCGCAAAAAGCTCCCCGGCACCCGCACCCTCGATTTACACCGCGACCCGCAGGGCGATCCCGTACTCGACCAGTATGCTAAAGGCTTCGAGTATTCAGACTGCTGGGTTGATGACGCCCGGCTGGTGGTGCTCAACGCCCGGGACGCCGCCGAGCGCGGCGCCACCATCCTGACCCGCACCCGCTGCGTCGCGGCAAAACGCGCCGAGGGCGCCTGGGAAATTACCCTGCAGAATACGCTGACCGGCGCGCAGGAAACCGTCCGCGCCAGGGCGCTGGTCAACGCCGCCGGCCCGTGGGTGCTGGATATCATTACTCAGGTCACCCGCACCCGCAGCAGGCGCAGCGTCCGGCTGGTGAAGGGTTCCCATATCATCGTCGATAAGTTTTGGCAGGGACAGCAGGCGTATCTGATCCAGAACCACGATAAGCGGGTGATTTTTATCAACCCCTATGAAGGCGATAAGGCGCTGATCGGCACCACCGATATTCCCTGGGAGGGCGACGCCGACTCCGTCAGCGCCGACGACCGCGAGCAGCAGTATCTGATTGACGCCGTTAACCGCTATTTCAAAATCAAGCTGCGGGCTGAGGATGTTATCACCCGCTTCTCCGGCGTACGTCCGCTGTTTGACGACGGCAAGGGCAACCCCTCCGCCGTGACCCGCGACTACGTCTTCGACCTTGATGATGAGCAGCAGCTGCCGATTCTGCATATCTTCGGCGGTAAAATCACCACCTTCCGCAAGCTGGCCGAACACGCCGTGCAAAAGCTCGCGCCCTATTTCCCGCAGATGGGGGGCGACTGGACCCGCGGTGCCACGCTGCCCGGAGGCGAAATCGCCAACGCCGACTTTGACACCTTCCTGCAGACGCTAAAAGAGCAGTTCCCCTGGCTGCCGGCGGCGCTGCGCGGGCACTACGCCCGGCTGTACGGCGCCAGATTGCCGCAGCTGCTGGGTGACGCCCGCAGCCTGCAGGATTTAGGGCAGCATTTTGGCGGCCTGCTCTACGAAGCCGAAGCCCGCTATCTGGTCGAAAACGAGTGGGCCCGGCAGGCAGAGGATATTTTGTGGCGACGCACCAAGCATCGGCTGCACCTGACCGGGGAGCAGCAGCAGCGCTTTAGCGACTGGTTCGCCATGAGCTTCGTGCCTCTTGCCGAGGCGCCGCCTCGCGCCCGGGCCGGTTAAGGAGAGCATAATGGCGCTGACTCTGTCCCTGAATACCAATCCGCTGGTTAACCGCTTTGCCGAACCTGAGGATCTGATTGATACCGTGGCGCGGCGGATTCGCATCCGCGATCTGCAGCTGACGCACGAGTTTATCAATCCCGGCTGGCCCGCACCGACCATCACCCGAATGACGCGGAGAATGCGCGCGGCGCTGGGCAAAACCGGCGTGCGCGTCACCTCCGGGATGACCGGCCCCTACGGGCGGCTGAACCACTTTGGCCATCCCGACCCCGCCGTGCGCCGCTACTATATTGACTGGTTTAAAACCTTTGCCGATATCACGGCGGAGCTCGGCGGCCGCGCCGTCGGCTCCCAGTTTGCCATTTTTACCTACCGCGACTACGGCGATGCGCGGCGGCGGGAGGCGTTAATCGACGCGGCGGCTGAGTGCTGGGCGGAGGTTGCGGAGCATGCGAAGGCGGCGGGACTGCAGTATCTGTTCTGGGAGCCAATGAGCGTCGGGCGCGAGTTTGGCGAAACCCTTGCCGCCTGCCGGGCGCTGCAGGCGCGGCTGGCCGCTGCGGGAATGGCGCTGCCGATGCGGATGATGGCGGATATTGACCACGGCGACGTCACCTCCCCCGACCCGCGCGACTATGATCCCTACGCCTGGGCCGAAACCGTCCCCCGCGACTCGCCGATTATCCATATTAAACAAAGCATGTTGGATAAAGGCGGGCATCGACCCTTTACATTACAGTATAATGTTAACGGACGGATCCAACCCCAACCGCTGCTCGACGCGCTCAGGCGCGGCGGCGCCGAGGATAACGAGATCTGCCTTGAGCTCAGTTTTAAAGAACGCGAACCGACCGATAGCCAGGTTGTCGCCGATATCGCTGAAAGCGTGGCCTTTTGGGCCCCCTATATCGATAGCGGAGTCGAGGATCTGCTGGTCTAAATGATTGGGCCCGCATCGCCCGATGCCGGCCGTTTAACAGGAGTGAGTCATGCCATCGTTAAGAGTCGCCTTTATCAAAGCCAACTGGCACGCGGATATCGTCAGCCAGGCCGAGACAGGTTTCCGCCAGGAGCTGGATCGCCAGCAGGCGGATTACGCCGTCGAGAGCTGGGATGTCCCTGGGGCGTTTGAAATGCCGCTGCTGGCCCAGCGGCTGGCGAAAAGCGGCAGCTATGATGCCATCGTCTGCGCCGCGCTGGTGGTTGACGGCGGGATCTATCGCCATGACTTCGTGGCCCAGGCGGTGGTCAGCGGCCTGATGCAGACGCAGCTGGCAACGGAAGTGCCGATGTTCTCGGTCTCTCTGACGCCGCACAACTTCCAGCCCGCCGCCGAATTTATCGATTTTTACCGCGATCACTTCGTGAAAAAGGGCCAGGAAGCGGCGAAGGCGGTCCTGCAGATCCATCGCCTGCCGCTGTCAAAAGCCTGAGAAGATGAAATTAACCTCTCTTCCCGACGGCGACGACTCCCTGAGCCTGCGGGCGGCCTGGCTCCACTACGTGGGCGGGCTCACCCAGGCCGAGGTGGCCAAACGCCTCGGTCTACCGTCGGTCAAAACCCATCGCCTGATCGCCCGCGCGGTGGCGGAAGGCGCGGTGAAGGTGACGATTGACGGCGATATCGTCGGCTGCGTGGAGCTGGAGTCGCGCCTGCGTCACGACTACGGGCTCGATTTCTGCCGCGTGGCGCCGGACGTCGCCGAAGAGGGGCTGCCGGTGCGCGCCCTGGGGGTGGCGGGGGCGGACTATCTGCGCACGGTGCTGGCGAACAATCCGGATATGACCATCGGGCTGGGCCACGGGCGCACGCTGTCGGCCGCCATCCACCAGCTGCCGCGTCTCGACGCGCAGCGGGTGCGCTTTGTCTCGCTGCTCGGCTGCCTGACCCGCAACTACGCGCTCAATCAGCACGACGTCATGCACCGTATCGCCGAGAAAACCGGGGCCAGGGCCTATATTATGCCGGTGCCGTTTTTTGCCAACACCGTGGAAGACCGCGACGTGCTGCTCTCCCAGCGCGGCGTTAGCCAGATATTTGCAATGGCGGCGGCGAGCACGCTGAAGCTGGTGGGCATCGGCACCGTTGAACCCGCAGCGCAGCTGGTGGAAGCCGGGATGCTGGAAGCCCAGGAGATGCACGAGATCTCCGCGTCCGGTGCGGTGGGCGAGATGCTCGGCCACTTCTTTGACGCCCGCGGGCAGCGCATTGATAACGGCCTCACCGCCAGAACGCTGGCGGTACCGCTCGATCCGCACGGCCGGGACAACATTGTGGCCCTCGTCGGCGGCGCGGCGAAAGTGCCGGCCCTGCGCGCGGTGCTGGCCAGCGGCCTGCTGCGCGGGCTGATTACCGACGAGCTGACGGCCCAGGCCCTGCTCACCCCTTAGCCATAGTCCCGCCGGGCTACTTCATCAGCGCCTGAAACTGCGGGTTAAACTCGTCGAAAATAGGCAACGCGGCGGCGCCGAGCGCGGCGGTATCGGTGCCGGTCATGCCCATTTTCACCCGCATCCCCGTCAGGTAGCGCCCGCGCACCGACTGATACAGCGGCGGCAGGCGCGTCAGCACTTTTTCCAGCAGCGGCGCCGGCATCGTCCCGCCCACCACCACCGTTTCGGCATCAAAGACGCACTCCAGCAGGTTGATCGCCTGGCGCAGCGGCGGCAGCGCGCTGTCAATCCAGCGGTCGAACAGCGCCTCATCTACGGCCAGCAGATCTTCCGGCAGCGCCCGATAGGGGTCAAGGCCGCAGAACTCATAGGCCGCCTGCAGCGAAACATAGCGCTCAAGGCAGCCCTGATTGCCGCAGTAGCACGCCCGCCCGCCGGGCTGGACGACGATATGCCCGACCTCCCCGGCGTTATGCGCATGCCCGGTATAAATATGGCCGTCGGTAAAAATACCGGCGCCCAGCCCGGTGCCGATATAGAGATAGACAAAGGAGTTCAGGTGGCGGGCAACGCCGTGAAAACGCTCGCCGATGGCCGCCACCGTCGCATCGTTTTCGAGGGTCACCGGCAGACCGCTAAGCCGCGCCAGCTCGCCTTCGACGTCCACGCCCTCCCAGCCGTTAAGGGTCGTCGGCCCGGTGGAGGAGATCCCCTCCACGCCAAAGGGCCCGGGCATCACCACGCCGATCCCCAGCACCCGGCCCCAGTCGAGCCCCGGCAGCGTCCGCAGCTCCTGTATCACCTCGCCGATGCGCGCAAAGGTGGCACCAGGCTGGGGCTTTTGCACCAAAATGTGCCGGCGAAAATGGATCTCGCCGGTGAGATCGACCAGCACCACGATCAGCGTTTGGTGATCGAGATGAATGCCGATAGACCACGCGCTGGAAGGGTTGAGGCTCACCGGTACCGCAGGCTGGCCGCGCCCCGCCGCCCGCCGCGGCGCGTGGCTGGTGAGGATCTCCATCTGCTGCAGCTCGGCGACAATATTAGAGACCGTTTGCGGGGTCAGCGCGGTCAAGCGCGCCAGCTCCGCACGGGTTAATTTGCCGTGCAGGCGCACGGCTTCAATCACCACCCGCCGGTTGTGCACCCGCGCGTGCTCAAGGTTTGTTCCCGATGTTTTCATCCTTTCCCTTCCTTCCCTTTCCCAGGCGCCCGATGCTGCAATTCTAGCCCTCGTCACAAATCCCGCAATCACATTCTCGGACGGACTTTCGCATGGCACAGGCTTTGCTACGCTTATGCCAAGGGCCACGAATGACCTTGCGGCTGTATTGTCGCCCCGATTAAATCAATCAAATTGATTTAATAAATCATAACCCCTTTTTCTCAGTACAGCGGAGAGCCACATGAAATACCACAGCACACTTCGGGTGAAGGCCGGTCTGTTGGCTATGCTCGTCATCAGCGGCAGCGCGGCCGCGGCCGCCACCCAGGTCAACGCCCTGTTTATGACCCAGGCGGCGTACAGCGAAAACGATATTCGTGCGATGACCGCCGACTTCGAAAAGCAGAATCCGGATATTAAGATCAACCTCGAGTTCGTCCCCTATGAGGCGCTGCATGACAAGATTGTCGCGGCGCGCGGTGCCGGCGGTAACGGCTATGACGTGGTGCTCTTCGATGCCATCTGGCCGGCGGAGTTTAGCCGCTTCGATCTGCTGCAGGACGTCTCGGCGCGGATCCCCGTCGACGAGCGGGAGAAGGTGTTTCCTGGCGCAATGAATACCGTGGTCTACAAAGGCAAAACCCTCGGGATGCCGTGGATCCTCGACACCAAGTATCTCTACTACAACAAAGCCATGCTCGAAAAGGCGGGCATCAAGCAGGTGCCAACCACCTGGCAGCAGGTGCTGGACGACGCCAAAATTCTTAAAGATAAAGGCGTGGTGAAGTACCCGCTGGTCTGGAGCTGGTCCCAGGCGGAGGCTCTGGTCTGCGACTACACCACCCTCGTCTCCGGCTTCGGCGGCAAGTTCTATCAGGACGGCAAGCTCGACTTCTCCACGCCGGCTTCCCTGAAAGCGGTCACCCTGATGAAGCAATCGCTGGACGACGGCCTGACCAACCCCGCCTCGCGCGAATATCTCGAAGAGGACGTGCGTAAAGCCTTCTCCAACGGCGACGCGGCGTTCGCCCTGAACTGGACCTATATGTACAACATGGCCAACGACCCGAAACAGAGTAAAGTCGCCGGCGACGTCGGCATTATTCCCGCCCCCGGCGATACCCCGGATAGAGCCGGCGCCGTCAACGGCTCGATGGGCTTAGGCATCGCCAAAGCCAGCCAGCATCCGGAGCAGGCGTGGCAGTATATCCACTACCTGACCTCGCAGCCGGTGCAGGATAAATACGCCAAACTCAGCCTGCCGGTGTGGAAATCCTCCTACCACGACCCGGCGGTCGCCCAGGGCCAGGAGAGCCTGATCGCCGCCGCGGATAAATCGCTGAACGTGATGCTCTCGCGCCCGGAAACCGCCGACTATTCGCGGCTCTCCAACACCCTGCAGCAGCAGCTTCAGGCGGTGCTTCAGGGTAAAGAAGCCCCGGAAGCCGCCATGCAGACCGTTGATAAAAGCGCGGCCCGCCTGCGTTAAGGAGCTTTGATGCTGAGCTTGCAACAACGCGAGCGTCGTCAGGCATGGGTGCTGCTGGCGCCCATGCTGGTAGCGATGTTCCTGCTGACGGCCTGGCCGCTGGCGCGCACCCTGTGGCTGAGCTTTACCGATACCGCGCTGGTGGGAAACGGCGAGGCGACGAACTACGTCTGGCTGGAGAACTATCTCTATGCCCTGACCGACCCGGATTTTCGCGCCGCCTTCGCCCGTTCGCTCTACTTTACCGTGGTCTCCGTCGCCATTGAGGGCGTTATCGGCGTGCTGGTCGCGCTGTTGCTCAATCAGCGCTTTGTCGGACGCAATATCCTGCGGGTGCTGGTGATATTGCCCTGGGCGCTGCCGACCATCGTTAACGCGATGATGTGGCGGCTTAACTTTAACCCGGACTACGGCAGCATTAACGCGCTGCTCAGCCAGCTGGGGATCATCGACGGCTATCGCAGCTGGCTGGGGTCGCCGGACTCGGCGCTGAATGCGGTGATGCTGGCGGATATCTGGAAAAACTATCCGCTGGTCACGCTGCTGGTGCTGGCGGCGCTGCAGTCCATTCCTGAGGATCTGTACGAGGCGGCGCGCCTCGACGGGGCCGGATCGTGGCGGCGCTTTCGCGCTATCACCTTCCCGGCCATCGCCGCCCCGCTGGGCGTGGCGCTGGTGCTGCGGACCATCGACGCCTTCAAGGTGTTCGATATCATCTACGTGATGACCCGCGGCGGCCCGCTCGACAGCACCAAAACCCTCAGCTTTTTCGTCTATCAGGAGTCCTTCAGCTATCTGCGGGCGGGCAGCGGCGCGGCCTACGCCATTCTGATGACCCTGATGTGCGCCCTGCTGATCGCCCTGTATCTGTTTATGCTGCTGCGCCAGCGCCGCCGGAGCACCGAATATGAAGCGTAAAATCCGCACTCTGCTGCGCTATCTGGCGGCACTGCTGGTCGCCCTGTCGATTCTGGCGCCGATGCTGTGGCTATTTTTAATGAGCGTCAGCACTCCCGCCGATCTGACCCGCGTGCCGCTGGAGTGGCTGCCGCGGCAGTGGGACTTTAGCCGCTACGGCCGCCTGCTCTCCCTGCAGCCCGGCGAGCCGGGGGCGCTATTTTTACCCGCGCTGCGCAACAGCCTGCTGGTCGCCGCCGGGGCGACGCTGGTCTCGCTGCTGCTGGCGGTGCCCGCCGCCTTCAGCTTCTCGCGCTATCCTGGCCGCGACGGCTGGCTGTACGCCGGGCTGGGGATTTACATGGTGCCGCCGGTGGCCTTCGTCCTGCCGCTGTACTTTATTCTCGAACACTTCGGGCTGCTCAATACCCGCAGCGGGCTGGTACTGGTCTACTGCTCGCTGATTATGCCGTTCCTCACCTGGATGGTGAAAAACCAGTTTGACGCGCTGCCGCAGGATATTGAGCAGGCCGCGCGCCTCGACGGGCTGCGGGTGTGGCAGGTGCTGCTGCGCATCACGATACCGCTGGCGAAACCGATGCTCGGCGCCTCGGCGCTGTTTGGCTGGCTGCTGGCGTGGGATGAGTTTTTCTATTCGCTGCTGTTTACCAGCAATATCGCCGCTCAGACCCTGCCGGTCACCATCGCCGGGTTTACCGCCGGTCGCGCCACCGACGATGGCCTGGTGGCCGCCGTCGGCATTCTCGCCTCGGTCCCGCCTCTGTTTATCGCTATCTGGTTACAAAAAACGCTGGTCAGCGGCCTCACTAACGGTGGAAGTAAAGGATAACTATGCACAAGCTCACCGCACCCGTGCTCTATATCGCGGGTAATTACAATATTGATTTGATTATGGGCACCCTCGCGCAGTGGCCCCTACCGGGCACGGAGGTGATGCTGGAGCACAGCGCCCTGCGCCCCGGCGGCTCGGCGGGCAACTGCGCCCTGGCGCTGGCCGCCATGCAGATCCCGCATCGTACCATCGGCTGCCAGGGCGATGATGCCTTTACCGCCTGGCTGGCGGCCCAGTTTCCCGGCAGCGCCGAGCGCTGGCCGCAGTACGCCTGCGAAACCTCGCTGACGGTGGCGGTAACGCATCCCGATAAAGAGCGCTCCTTCCTCAGCAACTACGGGCATATTACCCGCCTCTCCGCCGAGGACGTTCTCGCCCAGCTTCCGGAACAGGCAACGGCCGGCGATATCGTCCTGCTCTGCGGGACGTTTTTGTGCACCGCCCTGCTGCCGCACTACCCCGAGCTGCTGCGGGCGCTGCGCCAGCGCGGTTTTCAGGTCGCCGTGGATACCGGCTGGCCGCCGCAAAGCTGGGACCCGGCGCTGCGCGAAGCGGTGAACCAGTGGCTGGCCGATTGCGACTGGCTGCTGCTCAATGAAGTCGAAACCCTCGGCCTCGCCGCGATGAGCGAACTGCCGCAGGCGGCCCGCAGCCTGGCGTCGCGCCTCAGCGGCCGGGGCGGCTGCATCGTCAAATGCGGCGCGGAGGGAGCCTGGTGGTGGACCGCCGAGCGCGGCGACCGCGCGGCGGTGAAGCCGGTCGAGGTGATTGACACCATCGGCGCGGGCGACAGCTTTAACGCCGGCTTTCTCGCCGGGCTGCTAAGCGGCCAGCCGGCATCACAGGCGCTGCGCTGGGGCAACGCCGTCGCCGCGCACGCCATTAGCACATCTCCCCGCCACTATCCCGACTGGCGAACCCTGCAACACCACATTGAGGAGACCGCCGATGGCCAGCGTTGAGCTGATAAAAGTCGCCAAGCATTACGGCAAACAGACGGTGCTTCTGCCGCTGGATTTAACCATTCCTGACGGCAGCTTCACGGTGCTGGTCGGGCCCTCCGGCTGCGGGAAATCGACCCTGCTGCGGCTGCTGGCCGGGCTCGAGGCCCTTTCCGCCGGGGAGATTTTAATGAACCGCCGGCCGATCGGCGATCTCGATCCCGCCGATCGCGACGTGGCGATGGTCTTTCAGAGCTACGCCCTCTACCCGCACCTGACGGTGGCCGAAAACCTCGCCTTCCATATGCAGGTCAAAAAGGTCGATAAAGAGACGCAGAAAAGCAAAGTCCAGCATATCGCCAGCCTGCTGGGGATCGATAAGCTGCTGGCCCGCTACCCGCGCGCGCTTTCCGGCGGCCAGCGCCAGCGTGTGGCGATGGGCCGGGCGATGGTGCGCAACCCGCAGGTTTTCCTGTTTGATGAACCGCTCTCCAACCTTGACGCCCAGCTGCGCATGGAGCTGCGGGCGGAGATCAAATCCCTGCACCAGCGCTTTAAGACCACCATGATTTACGTTACCCACGATCAGGTTGAGGCCATGACCCTGGCCGACCAAATCGTGGTGATGCGCGAGGGGCTTATCGTCCAGCAGGGGCCGCCGCTGGCGATTTACGATCGCCCCTGCAACACCTTCGTGGCCCGCTTTATCGGCTCGCCGCCGATGAACCTGCTGGCGGGAGAGATTACCAGCCGCGACGGGGTTCCCGGCGTGCGCTGCGGCGAGCTGTGGCTGGCGCTGCCGGAACGCTGGCAGCGGGCGGCGGCGGCGCAGGGAAGCGCGCCGGTCACCGTCGGCCTGCGCCCGCAGGATATCCAGCCGGCCCCCGACGGCCTGCCCGGGACGGTTAACATCATGGAGGTGACCGGAGAGTCCACCCTGCTGCATCTCGACTGGCAGGGATTCCCGGTTCACGTGCAGGTCGCCGGACGCATCGACGCCCGGCTCCAGCAGCCGCTGAATCTCACCGCCCGACGCGAGAAAATCCACCTCTTCGATGCCGCCAGCGGCGAGCGGCTGGCGGAAGAGGACTAGCCGACGCGGGCGCCCCGGACGGCGCCCGCGCTCTTTTCGGCGAAACAGGGTAAGTAGCGAACGCCGGCGATGACGCCGGCCGCGGCGCAGATCATCAGCGACATTCCCAGCGATTGCCCCCAGCCGACCAGCGCCAGTCCGAGGCCAATCAGCAGATAGTAGGCGAGACCGAAAATGGCCCCGGCGGTGCCGCGACAATCGCTGTAGGCGCCGAGCGCCGAACCGAGCACCAGCGGGATCGCCATGGCGAAAGCGAGCGCCACCCCGGCCATCGGCAGCAGGAACCAAAGCGAGTCGCGCCACAGATACACCGCCGCGCCGCCGGCCAGATGGAGCCAGCAGGCGAGCAGCAGCATCCGCCCCTGAGTCACGCCCCGGCGCAACAGCCGGCGATTGAGCAGCGCCCCGGCCAGGGAGCCGCCGGCCAGCGCCATGCCGCTATAGCCAAACGCGGCGACCGGCAGGCGCAGCTGGGCGAAGATAAACGGCGCCAGGCTGTAGTAGCTGAACAGGCTGACGTTGAACGCCGCGACCAGGATAACCGCCAGGCCAATCTGCCGGTCGGTCGCCATTCGGCGCAGCACCGGCAGAAACGCCGCGTTCGTCTGCCGCGCCGGCCGCGTCTCCGGCAGCAGCCAGCCGCACAGCAGCAGCAGGACGCCGGCCAGCAGCGCCAGGGCGAGGAAGACGCCGCGCATGCCCCAGCCGGCGGCAAGCAGGCCGCCGATCCAGACGCCCGCCGCCGGGCTGACCGCCAGCGCCAGGCCGATAAGCGAAAACAGGCCGGCGAGCCGGCGGCCGCTAAAACGGTCCCGCAGGATCGTCTGGCTGACGACCGACCCGGCCGCGACGCCGAATGCCGCCACGATCCGCGCCAGCAGCAGCAGAGTGAAATCCGTCGCCGCCAGCGCCATCGCGCAGCCGAGGGCGTACGTCGCGATCCCCGCCAGCATCGCCGGACGGCGGCCGTAGAGATCGCTGGCCCGCCCCCAAAAAAGAACCCCGAGAGCAAAGCCGATAAAGTAAACCGCCAGGGTTTGCGCTGCCTGCTGCGCGCTGACGGCAAAACGGACGCTGATATCGGTCAGCACCGGGCTGTAAATGGTTTCCACCATCTGCGGAAACATCAGTAATGCGGTGACCAGCACCACGGCCGAACGCCCGAACATATCCACCTCCTGATAATAAGAGGCGCTATTGTAGGCAGGTCGCGGATCGGACATTATAAACATAGTGACTATATATATCGGAAATCGGACATTATGGCGTGGCTCGATGCGCAGGCGGCATTCAACCCGGATGCGCTGAACAAAACGGTGGTTGGCGTCCGCTCGGCGCTCGGCAGCCACGACTCCGGCAGCCACCGGCACGACATGGCGCAGATCCTTTTCACCCGCCAGGGCTGCGTGCGCCTGACCCTCAACGACGGCGCGCTGCTGTGCCTGCTTCCGCCCACCCGGGCGGCGTGGATCCCGGCGGGCGTCCCCCATCGCGCGGAGATGAAAAGCATCGTCGACTACCGCTCGGTGTGGTTTCAGCCCTCCCGTTTCCCCGATCTCCCCGCGCATCCGGCGATCCTCAACGTCGGCCCGCTGCTGCGCGAGCTGCTGGAGCGGACGGCGGCAAGCCCGTGGGAAAGCGACTGGGAGAGCGGTACCGGCTGGCACCTTGCCGCCCTGTGCGCGGCGGAGATTAGCGCGGCGGCCTATGAGCCGATGATGCTCGCCCTGCCGCAGGATAAGCGCCTCGCCGCGCTGGGCGGTCAGAGCCTGCCGCCGACGTTACGGGCGCTGGCCGCAGAGTGCGGCGCCAGCGAAAAGACCATCAGCCGCATTTTGCGCCGCGATACCGGGATGTCCTGGCAGCAGTGGCGTCAGCAGTGGCGATTGATGAAGGCGGTGGAGCTGCTGGCGACGGGGAAGCGCATCACCGACGCCGCGCAGGCGCTGGATTTCGCCAGCGACAGCGCCTTTATCTACTTTTTCCGCACCATGACCGGCATGACGCCGGGACGCTATCTTTCATCGTCGGCGGCGGTTTAGCGCTCGCGCTCCGGCGCGAACGGCGGCAGCTTCTGGAAGGTGTTCTGCAGCCCTTCGGACCACGCCCGGCGAATGGTCGTGAAGTAAGGATCGCTTTCGGTGATGCGATGCTGCTCGGCGCTACTCAGGCTGCCGCTGCGGTAGAGCAGCGTATCCAGCGGCAGGCCGACGGAGAGGTTGCTGCGCAGCGTTGAATCAATGGAGATCAGCGCGCAGCACATCGCCTGCTCCAGCGGCGTGTCGATGGTCAGCACCCGATCGATAATCGGTTTACCGTACTTGCTTTCGCCAATCTGGAAATAGGGCGTATCGCGCGTGGCCTCGATAAAATTACCTTCCGGGTAGATGTGGAACAGGCGGTGCGTCTCCCCCGCCAGCTGGCCGCCCAGCAGCAGGTTACAGTTAAAGTTGGTATTGCCGCAGTTCTGCTGGTTGCTGCTGTCGCGCTGAATAACCTCCTGCAGCGTTTTGCCAATCAGCATCGCCGCATCGTACATGGAGCTGACCTGCATCAGGTTAGGCTCCTGCTGGGTGCGAATTCGCGCACTCAGCAGGCTAATCACGCTTTGGGTGGTGGCCAGGTTGCCGGCGGACTGCAGCACCAGAACCCGTTCGCCCTCCTGCTGAAAAACATGAAGCTTTTTAAAAGTCGCAATATGATCCACGCCCGCATTGGTGCGCGAATCTGACGCGAATACCAGTCCATCCGCTAAACACATGGCCACACAGTAGGTCATCGTTCTCCGTTCCTGCCTCTATTGCTGCTGCGCCTGTTGAGAATGTTCGCGCACTTCAGCGTTGGTTAACATCACTTCCCCGCCGCCGCCCAGACGGGTACCGCGCACCGGACAGGCGTCAAGATAGTCCAGCCCGGTCGCCAGCCGCAGGTGCTGGTTCAGGTTACGGGTATTATTGGTAATATCAAACGATTTCCAGCGCCCGTTGAGCCACACCTCCGCCCAGGCATGCATCGCCACGTGCTGCGCGTTATCGCTATAAACATAGCCGCTAACGTAGCGCGCCGGGATAGCCATCGCCCGACAGCAGGCGAGGAAAACGTGAGTATGATCCTGGCACACACCCTGCGATCGCGCGAAGGCGTCGGCGGCGGAGTCCTGCACCTGGGTGGCGCCAGGCGAGTAGGGCATTTTGACCAGCAGCTCCGCCATCAGCTGATTGAGGCTCTCCTCCGGCTCGTCGGCGCGATAGAGGCCGCGGGCGAACTCGCGGATCCGCTCGTCGGCGCGGGTCAGCGGCGTGCAGCGCAGGAAGACCAGCGGCGAAAGCAGCTCCTCTTCGTCTACCCCGCTCTCTTCGTCCTCCTGCGCGATATCGACGATCCCGCTGGCGCGGATCGCTATCTCCTTATGCGGGTTATCGAGCGTCAGCACGTGCAGCACGTTGCCCCACGCGTCGGTGGTCACGATGCTGGCGCCCTCCGGCAGCGTCAGCGTCCAGGAGGTGATTTTTTGCCGGCCGGAGCTGCGCGGCGTCAGGCGCAGGTACTGAGTCGAAAACTTGACTTCTTCATCGTAGCCGTAGCGGGTCAGGTGGTCGATAACCAGTTTCATAGCGCCTCCAGATAGGTTTGTCTGATGCTGTCGGACAGGGCGTTAATTCGCGCCAGCAGCCCGTTGAGGTAACTCTGCAGATCGGCGCTGGCCAGCTCTTCTCGGGTGCTGAAGCGCAGATCGACGTTCAGCTGATGCGCCAGGCGCAGCGGCAGATGGGAGCGATCGTTGGCGATATGCTCCAGCTGGCCGACCAGGTCGGAAATGGAGGCCCTGAGCGAGCGCGGGACGTCGTTGCGCAAAATTAGCAGCTCCATCACCGTCTCCCGGCTCACCGGCTGGCGGTAGATGCTGTTGTAGGCTTCGCGGGCGCTGACCGCGTTCAGCAGCGTGTCCAGCCGGTAGTACTCACGCACCGGATCCGGGTCGCTGCTCAGCTGCTGATCCTTGACCAGCAGCAGCTGGGTGGTGGCGTAGGCCCGTTCAATCAGCGTGCCGATGCCGATAAAGCTGAGGGCGTCGTTGCGCAGCAGCGTGCCAAGCACCGCGCCGCGAAACAGGTGCACCCGCTCTTTTACCCACTCAAGGAAACCGTCGCTGCCGAGCTCGCTAATCCCCTGCTGGCGTAGCCTGCGCAGCTCAATGCGCGTCGCGTTAATGCACTCCCATACCTCCGCGGAGAGGCTGCCGCGCACCGCGTGGGCGTTATTCCACGCCATCTCGACGCAGCTGTAGATGCTGCCGGGGTTGTTGCCGTCGAGGGCAAAAAAGTTGAACAGGTTACCCATCGAGAAACGCGCGTGGCGCTCCTGAAACAGCTCGTGGGTCTGCGACAGGTTCAGCGGCAGGGCCAGATCCCGCGCCTGCTGGCTATGGCGGGGGATCATCGAGAGTTTGCAGGTTACGTCGAGCACCCGGGCGTAGCTTTCCGCGCGCTCCAGATAGCGCGCCATCCAGAACAGTTCACTCGCTGTACGACTTAGCATGATTCGTCATCCTCCATCACCCAGGTATCTTTGGTGCCGCCGCCCTGGGATGAGTTCACCACCAGCGAGCCTTCCGTCAGCGCCACCCGCGTCAGGCCGCCGGGCACCAGGCGGATCTCCTGGCCGGAAAGCACGAACGGACGCAGATCGATATGTCGGGGCGACAGGCCGTCTTCGACGAAGGTCGGGCAGGTCGAGAGCGCGAGGGTATCCTGGCCGATGTAGTTGGCCGGGTTTGCCAGCAGGCGCTGGCGGAACGCTTCGCGCTCCTCTTTCGTCGAGCGCGGGCCGACCAGCATGCCGTAGCCGCCGGCGCCGTGCACTTCCTTGACCACCATCCGCTCGAGGTTGTTCAGCACGAACTGCAGGTCTTCCGGCTTGCGGCACTGCCAGGTCGGGATGTTGTTGAGGATCGGCTGTTCGCCAAGGTAGAAACGGATCATCTCCGGCACGAAGGGGTAGATCGATTTATCGTCGGCCACGCCGGTGCCGATCGCGTTCGCCAGCACTACCCCGCCCGCCCGGTAGACCGACAGCAGGCCGGGAACGCCAAGCATCGAATCGGCGCGGAAGGCCAGCGGGTCGAGATAGGCGTCGTCGACGCGGCGGTAGATAACGTCGACCCGCCGCGGCCCCTCGGTGGTGCGCATGTAGACCGCGCCGGCTTTAATAAACAGATCGGCGCTCTCCACCAGCTCAACCCCCATCTGCTGGGCAAGAAAGCTGTGCTCAAAATAGGCGCTGTTAAAGCGCCCCGGCGTCATCACCACCACGCAGGGATCGTCCACGGGGGAGCTTTCGCGCAGGGTTTGCAGGAGATAGCCCGGATAGCGCTCCACCGGCGCAATGTGGTGCTGCTCAAACATCTCCGGGTAGAGGCGCATCATCATCTTGCGGTTTTCAAGCATATAGGAGACGCCCGACGGCGTGCGCAGGTTGTCCTCCAGCACGTAGTACTGACCGTCGCTGTTGCGCACCATATCGACCCCGGTGATATGGGCATAGATATTATTGGGCAGATTAATTCCCTGCATGCAGGGCTGGTACTGCTCATTGGCCAACACCTGTTCCGCCGGAATAATTCCGGCGCGCAGGATATTCTGCTCGTGGTAGATATCGTAAAGGAAGGCGTTCAGCGCCTTCACCCGCTGGCGGATGCCGCGATCGATGCGCCGCCACTCCGCGGCGGGAATAATGCGCGGTACGCTGTCAAACGGGATCAGCCGTTCGGTCCCCTCGCCTTCGCCATACACGTTAAAGGTGATGCCGATGCGGTGAAAAAGCAGCTCCGCCTGCTCTTTTTTTTGCCGGATAGAGAATTGATCGGTGTTGTGAAACCATTGCCACCAGGCGTTATAGTGCTGGCGCTGCTGTCCCTCGACGGTAAGCATCTCGTCATAATAATGCCCGTCAGGAAGCGTTATTTTTATCATGGCCGTCTCCTCCGGTTGTACTCACTTTGGGGTAACCCCGGGAAGAGATAAGCATTAATTATGCCAGATCGCGGCCGGTGACGTCGCTGTGCAAGCCCGCAGCCTCGCGCCGCCTGATTGTGCAAAAAACAACCCGTCGTTTTCCTTATATTTCGCCCGGTCTGCACCACAATGAGGCACGGCAAACCGCGTTGCGCCATTACGGCGAGAGCGCCTCCAGCCAGGCCGCATAGTGCCCAGGCCAGTCGACGGTTGGCGTGCCCGGACGCCCCATCGCAAAGCCGTGACCGCCGCTGGCGTAGCGATACAGGCTGACCGGCACCTGATGCTGGCGGCAGGCGTCGGCCATAATCAGGGTGTTGTGCGGATCGGACACCGGATCGTCCAGCGCCTGGGTCAAAAAGCAGGGCGGCGTCCGCCCGTTCACGTAGGTCTGTACCGACCAGGCGCGGTCAACCTCCGGCGAGGCGTGAGGCCCGGCGAGGATCCGGTGGGTGGCGGTGTGGCTGTAGGGCGGCTCCAGCGAAATAACGGGGTAGATCAGCGCCGCCCCGTCGGCGCGGGCGGGGAGCGCATCCGCCGCGTCGAGCGGCGGATAAGAGGCAAAATCGGCCCGGCAGGCGGCCATGCCCAGCAGGTGGCCGCCGGCGGAAAAGCCCAGCAGGCTGACCTTTTGCTCGCGCTGGCGAATCAGGCGCAGCGCGCGCTGGGCATCCTGCAGCGGCGCCAGGCCACCCGCCGTCCAGCCTTCGCCGGGAAGACGGTAGCTCAGCACATAGGCGGTATAGCCGCGGGCCGTTAGCCAGCGGGCGGCGGGCCACGCCTCCTTCGCCATCTCAATACGCCGGTATCCGCCGCCTGCCGCCACCAGCACGCCGTGACCGTTGGGTACCGCCGGTCGCCATACCGTCAGCGACGGTCGGACGATATGGCTCAGCGCTCCGCGCGCCGACAGCCGCACAGCGCCGCCAGGCCCGCCGCCCCCAGGCGGCTCCGCCGACCATAAAGGCAGCGTCTCCTGGGTGCTATCGCTGGCTCGCGTACGGTGGGTTATCAGCAGCGCCGCCGCGCTGAACAGCAGAAAATGACGTCGATTCACCGGCCGCTCCGATCAGTTTGAGTTGCGCTCATTGCAGCACATGAGTATGGCTAAAGTATGGCGACAGGCGTTTTATTTCTTGTCCGCACCGCCGCAGAATGCAGGTAAATTATCTGTTTTCATCCAAAATGTTAGCTGTGACACGCGTAGCGGCAGATATTCGTCTAAGGTTTTCTGATGATCAATCGCAGTGGCAAAATCGTCTGTAATGATAAGGAGAACTATCCATGACGAGATCCGTTTCACGTCGCCCGGCAGCGCTGCCCTACGCGCTGCGTCTGGCGCTGGGAGGCGCCCTCTTTGCGCTGTCAGCGCTGGCGGCCCAGGCCGATGAGACAAAACCCGCCCCGCCGCAGTCGCCGGATATTCTGTTAGGCCCGCTGTTCAACGACGTGCAAAGCGCCAAACTCTTCCCCGATCAGAAAACCTTCGCCGACGCGGTACCGAACGGCGATCCGCTGATGATCCTCGCCGACTATCGGATGCAGAAAAACCAGGCCAGCTTCGACCTGCGCCACTTCGTCGAGCTCAACTTCGCGCTGCCGAAAGATAACGACACCTACGTCCCGCCCAAGGGCCAAACCCTGCGCCAGCATATTGACGGCCTGTGGCCGGTGCTGACCCGCAGCACCGTCGAGGTCGAGAAGTGGGATTCGCTGCTGCCGCTGCCCAGGCCTTACGTCGTCCCGGGCGGCCGCTTTCGCGAGGTCTACTACTGGGATAGCTACTTCACCATGCTGGGCCTCGCCGAAAGCGGACACTGGGATAAAGTGGCCGATATGGTGGCCAACTTCGGCCACGAGATCGATACCTGGGGACATATCCCCAACGGCAACCGCAGCTACTACCTGAGCCGTTCGCAGCCGCCTTTCTTCCCGTTTATGGTGGAGCTGCTGGCAACCCACGACGGCGATCGGGCGCTGAAAGCCTGGCTGCCGCAGATGGAGAAAGAGTACCAATACTGGATGGAGGGCGCCGATGCGCTGTCGCCGGGCAAAGCCAATAAGCGCGTGGTGCGCATGGAAGACGGCGCGCTGCTGAACCGCTACTGGGACGACAACGATACGCCGCGCCCTGAGTCCTGGCTCGATGACGTGACCACCGCCAAAAACAACCCCAACCGTCCGGCGACCGAGATCTACCGCGATCTGCGCTCCGCCGCGGCCTCCGGCTGGGACTTCAGCTCCCGCTGGATGGATAACCCGCAGCAGCTGGGCACCATTCGCACCACCAGCATCGTTCCGGTCGATCTTAACTCGCTGATGTTCCGCATGGAGAAAACCCTCGCCCGCGCCAGCAAAGCCGCCGGCGATAGTGCGAAAGCGGCGCAGTACGACGCCCTGGCCAACGACCGCCAGAAGGCGCTGGAGAAATACCTGTGGAATGACAAAGAGGGCTGGTACGCCGATTACGATCTGAAAAGCCACAAGGTGCGCAATCAGCTCACCGCCGCGGCCCTGTTCCCGCTGTACGTCAACGCCGCCTCCAGCGAACGGGCGGCCAAAGTTGCCGCCGCGACGCAGTCTCGCCTGCTGAAACCGGGCGGTTTAACCACCACCACCGTCAACAGCGGCCAGCAGTGGGATGCGCCGAACGGCTGGGCGCCGCTGCAGTGGGTGGCCGCCGAAGGGCTGCAGAACTACGGCCAGCAGAAAATCGCGATGGAGGTCAGCTGGCGTTTCCTCAGCAACGTTCAGCACACCTATGACAGCAAGCAGAAGCTGGTGGAAAAGTATGACGTCAGCTCAACCGGCACCGGCGGCGGTGGCGGCGAGTATCCGCTGCAGGACGGCTTCGGCTGGACCAACGGCGTGACCTTGAAAATGCTCGACCTGGTGTGCCCGAAAGAGAAGCCCTGCGATTCGCTCCCTGCCGCGCGACCGGCGGCAAACGACAGCGCCGGCGGCACGGATAAGCCGGCGGCGAACGACAGCGCAGGCGGAACGGATAAAACGGCGCCCGCCGCTAAGCCGGCGGCAAACGACGGCGTCGGCGGAACGGATAAAGCGGCGCCCGCCGCCGCGCATTAACTCCTCACCGCATCCAGCGTACGCCCGGCAGCTCAGCCATGCCGGGCGCTTTCCCTCCTGAATAACCTGCCCAATGACACCCCGACTTCATCTCACCCTTATGGAGTAAGGCGGAAACTAATGTGTCGATTTTTGATCTCCGGCAAATTCATCAACGTTATATATGTAAATATATAGCGGTTTTTTCATCACTTTGTTTCAGGATAGAAACATATGCCTTTTTCGCGCCGTACGTTCCTGCAGGCTTTAAGCCTCATGCTGTGCTTCCCCGGCCAGAAGAGTCGCGCCGCCACGCCATTAGCCCTGAGCATTGGCGAACGCCCTGCGCCGGCGGCTATCCGGCGGATTGTCAGCGCGGGCGGGCCCGCCGATATGCTGCTGCTGGCCGCCGCGCCGGAAAAGCTGCTGGGGTTTTCCTCATTTGATTTTGCCCTCTTCCCGGACGCTCCGCTGCCCGATAGCATCGCCCGGCTGCCGAAAACGGGCCGTCTTGCCGGACGCGCCAGCACCCTGTCGCTGGAGGGGCTGCTGGCCCTTGAGCCCGATCTGGTAGTGGACTGCGGGAGTGCGGACGATACCTGGATCTCGCAGGCGCGCCGGGTTCACGCCCGCAGCCATATTCCGTGGGTGCTGATTACCGGCACCCTGGCCTCCTCGGCGCAGCAGCTGCTGACGATCGGCGATATCGTCGGCACCGTCGAACGCACCCGGCGGCAGGCGGCGCTGGCGCAAACGTTTATCGCCGAGGCGCTCGCCTTCTCCTCCGGCGCCGGGGCGCGCACGCGTTTTTACGCCGCCCGGGGCGCCCGAGGGCTGGAAACGGGCCTCGCCGGTTCGCTGCACACGGAGGCGGCGGAGCTGCTGGGATTAGAGAACGTCGCGCGGGTGAGCGGACGCAGCGGGCTGGCTCAGGTCTCGCTGGAAAATCTGCTGGAATGGCAGCCGGATATCATCCTCACCCAGCAGGCCACCACGCGAAACGCAATTTTACAGGACCCCGCCTGGCAGGGCGTCAGCGCCGTGGCGCAGGGGCGGGTTCTACTGCTCGACGGTCTGCCGTTTGGCTGGCTGGACGCGCCGCCGGGGATCAACCGCCTCGCCGGGATGCGTCGCCTGCACGCCTGGCTCGATCCGCAGGTCCGCACCACGCTGCAGGAGGATTTAACCCGCTACAGCACGCTATTCTGGCACGCGGCGTTAACCCCCGAGCGCTACACGAGGCTGGTGAATCGTCCATGAAGCCTTCAACGTTGAGCGCCGCGCTGCTGCTTGCCGGCCTGCTGGTCCTCTCGGCAGCCCTGCTAACCGGCCCGTGGAACCTGACCCTCGGACGGCTGCTCGATCTGCTGTTCGATCCGCATAGCGCCGCCCTTCCCCCGCAGGCCGGTATCGTATTCTGGCAGATACGCCTGCCGCGCATCGGCGCCGCGCTGGCCATCGGCGCGTCGCTCTCCGCCGCCGGAGCCGCCTATCAGGGCATGTTTCGCAATCCGCTGGTCTCGCCGGATATCCTTGGCGTCGCCGCAGGCGCCGGCCTCGGCGCCTGCCTGGCGCTGATGTGCGGAATGTCGACGCTCTATATCCAGCTGTTTGCCTTCTGCGGCGGCCTGCTGGTGGTCGCCGGCGTCGGCGTCGTCTCTCGCGCCATCGTCCGCCACGATCCGGCGCTGACGCTGGTGCTGGTGGGGATCTGCCTCGGCACGCTGTGCGGGGCCGGGATTTCGCTGATCAAAATCCTCGCCGACCCCTACACCCAGCTGCCCTCGATCACCTTCTGGCTGATGGGCGGGCTCTCCGATATTACCCCCGGCGATCTGACCGTCGCCGCTCCGCTGATGCTCGTCGGCTGCCTGCCGCTGTGGCTGCTGCGCTGGCGCATCAATCTGCTGACCCTCTCCGATGACGAAGCGCGATCGCTGGGGATCAACGTCGCGCGCCTGCGGCTGATTGTGGTCGCCTGCGCAACCCTCGCGACCGCCAGCGCGGTCGCTATTGCCGGCATTATCGGCTGGGTGGGGCTGATCGTCCCCCATATCGGACGCCTGCTCACCGGCAGCAATCATCAGCGCCTTCTGCCCGTCGCGATGGGGCTTGGCGCCGTGCTGCTGCTCTTAACCGACACCCTGGCGCGCGGGCTGAGCGCCAGCGAAATCCCGCTCGGGATCCTGACCTCTTTTATCGGCGCGCCGTTCTTTCTGGCGCTGCTGCTGCGCAGGAGCCGCCCATGACGCTGCTGACGGTACGCCATGCCGAAATTGGCTATCCCAAACGCGCCGTTTTGCGCGACGTCTCGTTTTCGCTGCTGCCGGGCACGCTGTGCTGCCTGCTCGGCGCCAACGGCAGCGGTAAAACCACGCTGATGCGCAGCGTACTCGGCCTCCTTCCTCTGCGCGACGGCCAGATCCTGATTGACGGCCTGCCGGTAACCCAGCTGTGCTCCCGCGAGCGCGCCCGCGCAATTGCCTGGGTGCCGCAGGCGCACGACGGGGCCTTCGCCTTCAGCGTCCTCGATATGGTGCTGATGGGACTTAGCCCCTATATCGGTACCTTCACCCAGCCCGCCAGAAGCGATCGCAGTAGCGCACTGGCTCAGCTGGAGGCGCTGGGCATCGCACATCTCGCCGGGCGGAACTGGGCCACGCTGAGCGGCGGCGAGCGCCAGCTGACCTTAATTGCCCGCGCGCTGGTCCAGCGCCCGCGTCTGCTGCTGCTGGATGAGCCGGCCTCAAGCCTCGACTTCGGCCACCAGATCCGCCTGCTCGACACCCTGCGCCAGCTGCGGCAAACCGGGGTGACGCTGTTTATGGCCACCCACCATCCGCTGCACGCCCTCGCCATCGCCGATAGCGTGATCGCGGTCGAGCCAGGCGGCCTCGTCACCCAAGGGACGGCGGCGGAGCAGCTCGCAGCGGGCAAGCTGGCCACCCTGTACGGCGTGACGCCGTCACAGATCCGCCATCACCTGGGTCACTCCCACCTTCAGGAATAATTATGCTTATTGATGAAATTGATTTTGCCGGGCTTTACCAACAGCAGATGAGGCTCGCCGGCCGCAGCGAGAAATCCCCCGCCCACTGGGACGCCCGGGCGGAGAAAATGGCCGACAGCTGCGCCCAGCCCACGGACGGCTATCTTCTCCAGCTGCTGGCGAAAATAGACTTAACCGATGCGCACAGCCTGTTCGACATGGGCTGCGGGCCGGGAACCGTCGCCCTGGCGCTGGCGGACAAACTCGCTGCGGTACACGGCGTTGACTACAGCCAGGGAATGCTGGAGGTCGCCGAAAAGCGCGCGGCGCAGATGCGCATCGCCAACGCCTGCTGGCATCTGCGGGCATGGGAGGAGTCGTGGCACGATATTCCGCGCTGTGATATCGCCGTGGCCTCACGCTCAACGCTGGTCGGCAATATGCGCCAGGCGATGGATAAGCTCAACCACCAGGCGCGGCTGCGCGTCTATACCACCCACCTCGTCCAGCCGACGTTTATGCCGCCGGCAATCCAGCGCGCGCTGGGGCGCGAAGTGGTCGAACTGCCGAACTATATCTACGCGCTAAACGTGCTGTATCAAATGGGCATTCACGCACGGGTCGATTTTATCCGCGGCCCCAGCTGCCAGCGGGATAACGCCACCTTTGAACGTTTTGAAGAGAACGTCAAATGGACGCTTGGCGTACTCAGCGAAGAGGACCGCGCGCGGCTGCGCCACTGGTATCAGCGGCAGGATCCGCAGGCCATCGCGCCAACCAGCCGCGACTGGGCGCTGATCTCCTGGGAGTGTGGGGAAAACGTATGATCTACTTCCCCCAGGCGCTGACCGACGCGTGGCTGATGGAGGATATTCAGGGCGGCGACCTGACCACCCGGGCGCTGGCGATTGGCGCGCGCCCCGGCGTCATGACCTTCAGCCACCGTCAGGGCGGCTGCGTCAGCGGTATCTCTCCGGCTGGACAGATGCTGAGCAGCCTGGGATTAACCGTTACCGCGCTCCAGGAAGAGGGCGCGCACGTCCCGCCCGATGCGCCGCTGCTGCGCGCAACCGGCAGCGCGGAGGCGCTGCATCAGGGCTGGAAAGCGGCGCAGAACGTGCTGGAGTGGAGCTGCGGCGTATCGGCCTACGTCGCGGAAATGCTGACGCTGCTGCGCGCCCGCCTCCCTGCCGCCCACATCGCCTGTACCCGCAAAGCCATTCCCGGTACCCGGCTGCTCGGGACCCAGGCCATCGTCGCCGCCGGCGGGCTGATCCACCGGGCCGGCTGCGCGGAAACCCTGCTGCTGTTCGCCAATCATCGCCGGTTCCTCGCCGACGGCGGCGACTGGCGGCACGCCGTTCAGCTCCTGCGCCGATCGGCACCGGAGAAAAAGGTTGCCGTTGAGGCCGACACGCTCGAAGAAGCGCTGGCCTCGCTGCAGGCGGAACCCGACATCCTGCAGCTGGATAAATTTACCCCGCAGCAGGCGCGCCAGGTTGCTGACCTGGCGCAGCGTATTGCCCCACGCTGCACGCTGGCGCTGACGGGCGGAATTACCTTAACCACCTTAACCAACTACCTCGATTGTGGGATTGAATTGTTTATTACTTCGGCGCCGTGGTATGCGCCGCCGGCGGATATTCAGGTTCGCCTGGAGCCGGACAGTTCAAGATAAAAAAAACGAAAACAGGAACAATAAAAATGAGAATCAGGAAGCGCTATCTTTGCACATTGATTAGCCTCAGCTTAGGTCAAACCGCCTGGGCAGACCCGGCGGAGGAGTCCATGACCGTCTGGTCAAGCCCCGTCCCGGCGGCGACCACCAATATCCTCGGCCAGGAGACCATCCGGCGTCTGGATAAGCAGGACGTCGCCCACGCGCTATCGGCGGTGCCCGGCGTGGTGTTACAAAAATCCGGCAGCCGCAACGAGCTGCAGGTGAAGGTCCGCGGCTTTGATGGCCGCCAGGTTCCGGTCTTTTTTGACGGCGTACCGATCTACGTCCCCTACGACGGCAACCTCGACCTGGGCCGGTTTCTCACTTCCGATATCGCCTCGGTGGAGGTATCGAAAGGCTACTCTTCCCTGCTGCAGGGCCCCAACCAAATGGGCGGGGCGATCAACATCACCACGCCGCGCCCCAGTAAACCGCTGGAAGCCAGCATCGGCTATCGTCAGGGCTGGAGCCGCAGCGAAACTAACGCCTATGACACCCACGCCTCCCTTGGGGCCAGCGGCGATCTGGGCTACATCCAGCTCAGCGGCAGCCGCCTGAAGCAGGATTTCCTCGGCCTGCCTCACGGAACGAATAACCCCGTCGCCGGGGAAGACGGCAAGCTGGTCAACTCGGCAAGCGACGATAAGCGCGGCATTATTAAGCTCGGCTTCACGCCGCGCGCTAACGACGAGTACGCCCTGACCTATATCAAGCAGGATGGCGAGAAGCAGAACCCGCCTTACGCCGGCACCAGCAGCCAGAAATCCCGCTACTGGCAGTGGCCGGAGTACGACAAAGAAAGCTACTACTACCAGGGCACGACGCACCTCGGCGACAGCTTGACCCTGAAGAGCCGCCTCTACCACGATACCTTCAAAAATACCCTGCTGATGTATAACTCATTGGCGGATCTGCACAATAAGAACGGCAGCTACAGCCGCTATAGCGACTACAGCACCGGCGCGGGGCTGCAGCTCGCCGCCGACGTCCGCCAGAACGACCAGCTCTCTTTTGCCGTTAACTGGAAAGATGATGTGCATCGGGAGAAGAGCGCCGCCAACGGTCCTTACGATCGCTATAAGGATCGCACCTGGTCCGTCGCCAGCGAATACCAGTGGGCGGCGGCGGAGAATCTCGACCTCGTCGCCGGGATGAGCTACGACTGGCGCAACAGCCTTGAGGGAATGAAGCACGAAAAGAACGGCAGCCTGACCCACTACGACGACAACCGGCAGAGCGCGTTTAACTGGGAAACAATGGCCCGCTACCGCTTTAGCAACGAAGATACCCTGTCGCTCTCCTGGTCCGATCGCACCCGCTTCCCGACGCTCAAAGAGCGCTATACCACCTCGAAGCCCGCCAAAGACCAGATTGCGCTGGTCAACCCGCAGCTCAAGCCCGAGCGCGCCCGCGGCGTCGACCTGACCTGGAATGGACGCCTCAACGACCGCTGGGCCTACGAGATAAGCACCTACTATAACCGGGTCAGCGACGCCATCCTGGCGATCAATATCGATGCCGATACGGTACAGAACCAGAACAGCGGCCGGGTTGACTATACCGGCCTGGATGTGGGGATCAAAGGCTCGCCGTTCGACCTGCTCGACGTCGGGCTAAGCTACGGTCTGATTCACGCGGATGCCAAACGCGAAGAGGCGGGCAAGGTCACCGACCTTCCGGTGCAGACGCTGACCGCCTGGCTGACGCTCAAGCCCGTCGAGCCGCTGCAAATCACGCTCTCTGAAGAGGCGCGATCCTCCAGCTACAGCAACAGCGACGGATCGCAAAAAGCGCCGGGATTTGCCATCACCCATCTGCGGACCGATTACGCCATCGGCCACGGTTTTAGCGTCAACGCCTCGGTCAATAACCTCTTCGATACCCGGTACTACTACGGTGAAGGATTTATTGAGGAAGGGCGTAACTTCTGGGCCGGCGTGGAATATAAATTCTGAGACCTTCTCCGCCGCGGCGGAGAACAAGGAGAGCACCATGATGACAGATTTTCCGGTAATGCTGCGCAGCATTCTCGGCAACCAGCGCCAGGCGGATGGTTCCCTGCGTAAAACGGCGCTAAGCGGACGCGTGTTTCTCAACACCCACGGCCTGCAGGCAGAAAACGGTATTGAGGAGCATTTTGCCGATCCCGACTGCGCGCTGATGCACTACGCGCGGGAGCATTACGACTACTGGCGCGAGCGCTACCCGGCTCTGGCGGGACAGCAGCTGCATATCGGTCTGTTCGGCGAGAACTTTTCCACGCGGGGGATGACGGAAGCCAACGTCTGTCCGGGGGATGTTTTTCGCCTCGGCAGCGCTGAAATCCAGATCTCCTGGGGACGCGTGGCCTGTCAGACCATGGCCGAGCGGCTAAGGGACCCTCACGCGCCGGAGCTGATGCACCAGCAGTCGCGCAACGGCTGGTTTTACCGGGTACTCACCCCCGGCGAGACCGGCTGCAGCGACGGCTTTGTGCTGCTCGATCGGCCGGCGGCCGGCTGGCCGCTTAGCCGGGTGCAGGCCATTGTCTTTAGCGACGGCGGGACGCCGGAGGAGCTGCTGGCGCTCTCGGCCATGCCGTTCCTTGCCGACGGCTGGAGAGCGCTGGCGCTGCTGCGTCTGCAAAGCCGCTCTTAGCTGCCGCCGCTCCTTAGCGCCGGGCTACCAAATCTGGTAGCCCGGTGCGGCAGCTTTCGCCGCACCCTTCCCCGCCCGCCGCGCCTGTGTCGATAAATACCATATTTATCATGAGGTTTTACTTTTCTGCGCGCCAATTACGCCTTGATAACGAAAAGATAAACAATAATAATTCGCATTACTTTATGACGAAAATTGACACTTTCGCTTTTTCACGCGGCGGCGTACAGGAGTACCAGGCTGCGTAACATCAGGATTATGCAATGATCGCTCGCGTCACCTTCAAACGCTCCGCCTTGCTGTGCGCCCTCGCTACCGCTTTCCCTCTCGCAGGCCTTGCGGAAGAGACGGTCGTGGTTACCGCCCAGCCCGTCGATTCCGCCAGCTCGCCAACCGCGGGCTATAGCGCAAAGACCTCCGCAGGAGCCACCAAAACCGATCAGCCGCTGATTACTACCGCCCAGTCGGTGTCGGTTATTACCCGGCAGCAAATGGCCGATCAGGGCGCGAATACGATTAGCCAGGCGCTGCAGTACACGCCCGGCGTCTACTCGAGCTTTGGCGGCGGCGCGACGCGTTTTGATACCGTCTCCCTGCGCGGCTATCACGGCGGCGACGTCGACAACCTGTTCCTCGACGGCATGCGCCTGATGAGCGACGGCGGGAGCCACAACGTCATTCAGGTCGACCCGTGGTTTATCGAGCGGGTGGACGTTATTCGCGGCCCCTCCTCCGCGCTGTACGGGCAAAGCGTGCCGGGCGGCCTGGTCAACCTGACCTCGAAGCGCCCGCAGTTCACCTCCGAAGGCCATTTCCGCCTCAGCGGCGGAACGCAAAATACCAAAGGCGCCGCCTTCGACTATACCGATGCCATTAACGACCAGTGGGCCTATCGGATTGTCGGCATGACGCGCTCCAGCGATACCCAGTATGACAACTCCCGCGAAGAGCGTTACGCCATTTCGCCGTCCCTGCTCTGGCAGCCGGATAGCGACACGTCGCTGCTGCTGCGCGCCTATCTGCAAAAAGATCCGTCGGGCGGCTATCACGGATCGCTGCCGCTGGACGGCACCCGCTACGCGCACAACGGGCGCAAGCTCTCCACCAGCACCAACGAAGGCGATCCGGCCGATGGCTATCAGCGTCGCGAGCAGATCTACAGCTATGAGTTTAATCATCAGTTCAGCGACGTCTGGTCGGCCTACTCCGCCGGCAGCTATACCCACACCAACGTCTCGTTAGACCAGGTGTATCAGGTGGGCTGGGTTGACGATAGCAATATGCTCTCCCGCGGCTACAGCGGCTCGCGCGGCTCGCTGGACGCGTGGTCTACGGATAACCGCCTGCGCGCCGATTTTAATACCGGCGAGCTGGCGCATACCCTCATCCTCGGCGCGGAATATCACCGCTTCCGCAACGATTTATGGACCGGAGCCGGCAGCGCCTCGCCGCTCGATCCGTTTAGCGGCTATACCGCCCAGACCGGACACACCGTCACCTACAGCGATAACAATAACCGCCGCTACTATCAAACCGGGCTCTATCTGCAGGATGAGATGGTGTGGAATCGCTGGCATCTGGATCTCTCCGGCCGTTACGATCGCATCGTTTCCCAGCAGGTCAGCGACACGTTCGGCACCTCGAGCCGCCGTTCCGATGACCATATCAGCGGCCGCGCCTCCCTGCTGTACGCTCTGGAAAACGGCCTCTCGCCGTACCTGAGCTACAGCCAGGCCATTACTCCGGCAATGCTGCCGGGAGCCGACGGCACCCTGCTTAAACCGACGACCGCGGAGCAGGTAGAAGCGGGTCTGAAGTTCCAGCCGCCGGGCAGCGCCGATATGTACAGTATCGCTATCTATGATTTAACCCAGAAAGACGTGGCCACCCGCGATCCGAATATCGCTACCGCGACCTTTATTCCGGCCGGGAAGGTGCACTCTCAGGGCGTCGAGCTGGAGATGCATAACCAAATTACGCCGCAGCTGAGCACCATCGCCTCCTATACCTGGAACCGCCTGCGCTTCCAGGAAACCAGGGACGGTACCAACGATAATACGCCGCAGCTCTCGCCGGATCAGATGGCTTCCTTCTGGGCGCGCTATCAGTTCCCGGCGGGGATCAGCGCCGGTGCGGGGGTACGCTACATCGGGAAACAGTGGGCGGATGATGCCAATACCGAGCGTCTGCCGTCGGCGACCCTGCTGGATGCCATGGTGCGTGCGGATCTCGGCGTCTGGTCGCCGTCGCTGAAAGGGGCGTTCGTGCAGGTGAATGCGAATAACCTCAGCGACCGGGAGTACCTCTCCGGCTGCTACGGAACCGGCAACTGCTACTGGGGCGCGGAGCGCAGCGTGACGGCCACCGTCGGCTACGATTTCTAAGCTCTGGTCTAAAACGCCGCGCCTGCGGGCGACAGAATCACGCGTTCTGTCGTCCCGCTAAGCGCGGCGCGAGTGGCGCAAGGCGGCGATGATTACATCGCGTCCAGCGCTTTCTGCAGCTTCCAGATATAGCGCGGCGCCTGCGGAGCCGGGTGCTTTTTCGCTACGTGCTCGAAGAAGTCGTCGGCATCCATATCATTAATCTCGTCAATCGCGTCCTGGCGGTTCGACGAGAAGGTGCGCAGCAGCGCGCCGGCGCCGTTGGCGTAGGAGACCACCACCGCGTAGCGCATCACCTGCGGATCTTTAATCCCGGCCAGCGGACCGTTCTCAAGAATGCTCAGATAGGCCGCGCCCATCGAAATATTGCGCTCCGGATTTTTCAGCTCGCTCACCGACGGCTCGCCGCGCCAGCCCATGCGCTGGTAAACATCGCGCCCGGAGGTCGAAGGCTTCAGCTGCATCAGGCCAACCGCGCCGGATTTACTCACTACCGTCGGATTACCGCCGGACTCAATGGCAATAATCGCCGTCACCAGCTGCGGATCAACGCCCCACGCCGCGCCGGCTTTTTCGCTGATTGGCATCCACTGCATCGCCCGCTTCACCGGAACCTCGGCGTTCCACGGCGGATTGCGGTAATCATGTTTCGAGCTACAGCCGGCCAGGAACACAAATAAAAAAACGCACCATCTCAATTTCACACATCTATCCTTATTGGCTGAAGTTTGCCGCCTGGAGATGACAATAATCGCTCCAGGCGGCATGATAACCCTTTCATTCTTAGCAAGGAATTGTCATGTCTCAGTTTTATCTGGTTGCCCCCTCAGGCTACTGCACCAACCAGCAGGCGGCGGCCCGCGGCGTCAGCCGTCTGCTGGAAGCAGGACACCAGGTGATGAACCAGCAGGTCATTACCCGCCGACAGCAGCGCTTTGCCGGGACTGAGCAGCAACGCCTGGACGATATCAACCAGCTCGCCACCCTCGACGGCAGCAACCGCATCGTCATGCCGGTGCGCGGCGGCTACGGCGCCAGCCGCCTGCTCCCGCATATCGACTGGCAGGGCCTGACCGCGCGCCAGCGGCAGGACCCGCTGCTGATCTGCGGCCACAGTGATTTCACGGCGATCCAGCTGGGTCTGCTGGCAAAGGGTAGCATAATCACCTTCAGCGGGCCGATGCTGGCAGGTAACTTTGGTGCAGAAACGCTGGATCCGTTCACGGAATTTCACTTCTGGCAGGCGCTGAGCAGCCCGCAGTTTACCCTCGAATGGGACGGAGACGGTCCGGAGTGCCGCGCGCAGGGCACGCTGTGGGGCGGCAACCTGGCGATGCTCACCTCGCTTATCGGCACGCCGTGGCTGCCGCAGATTGCCGACGGCATTCTGGTACTTGAAGATATCAACGAACATCCGTTCCGCGTCGAGCGCATGCTGCTGCAGCTGCTGCACAGCGGCATTCTTGCGCGCCAGCGGGCGATTATCCTCGGCAGCTTCAGCGGCGCCGCGCCCAACGATTACGACGCCGGATACGATTTACCGGCGGTTTACGCTTACCTGCGCGCGCAGCTCGCTATTCCGCTGATCGACGGCTTAGATTTCGGCCACGAGCAGCGCACCGTCACCCTGCCGCTCGGCGCGCGGGCGCTGCTGGTGAACAATGCGGCCACCACCACCCTCACGCTGAGCGGCCATCCGGTGCTGACGGAATAAAATTTTCCGTGACACATTTCCGGATCCCCCGCGGATGGTTAATATGATGTCAAATTATCAAAATCTTCATACGCGTAAGGAGTGCATGAACATTGGATGCCGGTGCGGTTATTAGTCTGTTTATTCTGGGTTCTGTATTAGTAACCTGTAGCATTTTATTGAGTTCCTTTTCCTCACGTCTCGGCATTCCGATTCTGGTCATCTTCCTGGCTATCGGCATGCTGGCGGGCGTTGACGGTATCGGCGGCATCCCTTTTGACAACTACCCTTTCGCCTATATGGTGAGTAACCTGGCGCTGGCGGTGATCCTGCTCGACGGCGGGATGCGCACCCAGGCCAGCTCCTTTCGCGTGGCGCTGTGGCCCGCGCTTTCGCTGGCCACCGTCGGGGTACTGATCACCTCCTGCCTGACCGGGCTGATGGCGGCGTGGCTGTTTCATCTCAACCTGATTGAGGGGATGCTAATCGGCGCGATTGTCGGCTCCACCGACGCCGCGGCGGTCTTCTCCCTGCTCGGCGGCAAGGGCCTCAACGAACGCGTCGGCTCAACGCTGGAGATCGAATCCGGCAGCAACGATCCGATGGCGGTGTTTCTGACCATCACGCTTATCGAGATGATTCAGCAGCACCAAACCGGCCTCAGCTGGATGTTCGCGGTCCACATCGTGCAGCAGTTTGGCCTCGGGATCGTCATCGGCCTCGGCGGCGGCTATCTGCTCCTGCAGATGATAAACCGCATCGTGCTGCCGACCGGTCTCTATCCGCTGCTGGCGCTGAGCGGCGGAATTATGATTTTCGCCGTCACCACCTCGCTGGACGGCAGCGGCATCCTGGCGGTCTATCTGTGCGGCTTCCTGCTCGGCAACCGGCCGATTCGCAACCGTCACGGCATTCTGCAAAACTTCGACGGCCTGGCGTGGCTGGCGCAAATCGCCATGTTCCTGGTGCTCGGCCTGCTGGTGACGCCGTCCGACCTGTGGCCGATTGCGATCCCGGCGCTGCTGCTGTCGATGTGGATGATTTTTATCGCCCGTCCGCTGTCGGTCTTCGCCGGTCTGCTGCCGTTTCGCGGGTTTAACCTGCGCGAGCGGATATTTATCAGCTGGGTGGGATTACGCGGCGCGGTACCGATTATCCTCGCCGTATTCCCGATGATGGCCGGGCTTGAGAATGCGCGGCTGTTCTTCAACGTCGCCTTCTTCGTGGTGCTGGTCTCGCTGCTGCTGCAGGGGACCTCGCTGTCGTGGGCGGCGAAAAAAGCCAAAGTGGTGGTCCCGCCGGTAGGCTGGCCCATTTCCCGGGTCGGGCTGGATATTCATCCGGAGAATCCGTGGGAGCAGTTCGTCTATCAGCTTAGCGCGGATAAATGGTGCGTCGGCGCGGCGCTGCGCGATCTGCATATGCCGCCGGAAACGCGCATTGCCGCCCTGTTTCGCGATAACGCGCTGCTGCACCCCACCGGCAGCACCCGCCTGCTGGAGGGCGATATTCTGTGCGTTATCGGCCGCGAGCGCGACCTGCCCGCGCTGGGTAAAATGTTCAGCCAGTCGCCGCCGGTGGCGCTCGATCAGCGCTTCTTCGGCGACTTTATCCTTGACGCCAGCGCTAAGTTTGCCGACGTCGCACAAATTTATGGCCTTGACGGCGGGGAAGAGTATCGCGATCGCCAGCAGTCGCTGGGCGACGTGGTGCAGCACCAGCTCGGGGCCGCGCCGGTGGTGGGCGACCACGTTGAATTTGCCGGAATGGTGTGGACGGTCGCGGAAAAAGAAGAGGACCACGTTCTGAAGGTGGGCGTTCGCGTAGCGGAAGATGAGGCGGAGTGATCCGCCTCACGAGAAGTTACGCCGTCACAACGGGAACGCGCGGCGCCAGAGCGCACATTAGCTCGTAGCCGACGGTACCGCTGGCGGCGGCCACGTCGTCGATTTTAACCTCTTTGCCCCACAGTTCGACCGGCGCGCCGATCCCGGCCTGTGGGCATGGCGTTAAGTCTACCGCCAGCATATCCATCGACACGCGCCCCACCAGCGTGGTGCGCACGCCGTCAACCAGCACCGGCGTTCCCGCCGGCGCGATGCGCGGATAGCCGTCGGCATAGCCGCAGGCCACGATGCCGATCCGCTGCTCCTCCGTCGTCCGGTAGAGGCCGCCGTAGCCCACCGCCTCGCCCGCCTTCAGGTTCTGCACGGCAATAATCTCGCTGCTGAGGGTCATCACCGGCTTCAGGCCGCTGTTGGCGATGTCCTGCCACTGGCCGGACGGCGAGGCGCCGTACAGCACGATCCCCGGCCTGACCCAGTCAAAATGCGCTTCCGGGTGCCAGAGGGTCGCCGCCGAGTTCGCCAGCGAGCGCGAGCACGCCAGCCCTTCCGCCGCCTGCTCGATGCGGCGCATTGGCTCGACGATGCCCTGCGGGTTTTCCGCGTCGGCAAAGTGCGACATCAGCGTCATTTCGCTGACGTTGCCCAACGCCCGCAGCTGCTGCCAGACGGTATGGATGCGCTCCGGCATAAAGCCCAGCCGGTTCATACCGCTGTTGACCTTAACGTAGATATCCAGCGGAGCGTGCAGCTTCGCCTGCTGTAGCGCCTTAATTTGCCAGTTGCTGTGCACGCTGGTGGTCAGGCGATACTTATCAAACAGCGCCAGCTCGTCGGCGTGGAAGAAGCCCTCGAGCAGCAGAATCGGCCCTTTCCAGCCCTGCTCGCGCAGCAGGATCGCCTCTTCAAGATTCAGCATGGCAAAGCCATCTGCGCCGCTGAGCGCGTGCCACGCGCGCGCCAGGCCGTGACCGTAGGCGTTGGCTTTCACCACCGCCCACAGCCGCGAGCCCGGAGCCGCGCGCCGGACAATCTGCAAATTCTGCCGCAGGGCCGACAAATCAATGCTGGCCAGTACCGGACGAGACATGAAAACTCCTTAGTTGTGAACGCCGTGCAGGTGCTGAGCACGCGCCGGAGTGAAGCCCGGGCTATAGCGGGCGACGGCAAGATCGTCGTACGGAATAGCCGGAGTGCGACCCGAGATTAAATCGCTCAAAAGCTGTCCTGAGCCGCACGCCATGGTCCAGCCCAGGGTGCCGTGCCCGGTATTGAGCCACAGGTTTTTATACGGCGTGCGCCCGACCACCGGCGTGCCGTCCGGGGTCATCGGACGGAGGCCGGTCCAGAAGGTCGCCTGCTCTACGTGGCCGCCGCGCGGGAACAGATCGCGCACCACCATCTCCAGCGTTTCGCGACGCGGCTGCAGCAGCTCTTTATTAAAGCCGACTATTTCCGCCATCCCGCCGACGCGGATCCGCTGGTCAAAGCGGGTAATCGCAATTTTGTAAGTCTCATCAAGGATAGTCGATACCGGCGCCCCGTCCTCCTCGGCGATAGGGATCGTCAGCGAGTAGCCCTTCAGCGGGTAAACCGGAATGTCCACCAGCCCTTTCAGCATCGCCGTTGAGTAGGAGCCGAAGGCCATGACGTAGGCATCGCCTTTGACAATTTCATCGCCGCACTTCACGCCGGCGATCTGCTCGCCTTCGTACAGCAGGGCATCAACCGAGGTATTAAAGCGGAAGATGACGCCCGCCTGCTCCGCCATCGCCGCCAGGTGCGTGGTAAACAGCTGGCAGTCGCCGGTTTCATCGTTCGGCAAACGCAGGCCGCCGGTCAGCCTGTGGCTCACCTCGGCTAAGGCGGGTTCAACTTCCCGCAGACGTTTCGCCTCCAGCAGCTGATACGGCACGCCGGCATCCTGCAGCACGGCGATGTCGCGGGTGGCGTTCTCATACTGTTTTTCGGTACGGAAAAGCTGCAGCGTCCCGCCCTGGCGCCCTTCATACTGGATGCCGGTGCTTTCGCGCAGCGCCTTCAGGCAGTCGCGGCTGTACTCCGCCAGACGCACCATGCGGCCTTTGTTTTCCATATAGTGGCGGGTATCGCAGTTGCGCAGCATCTGCCACATCCATTTGAGCTGGAACTGCGTGCCGTCAAGGCCGATCGCCAGCGGCGCGTGGCGCTGGAACATCCACTTAATGGCCTTCAGCGGCACGCCGGGCGCGGCCCAGGGGGCGGCGTAGCCCGGAGAAATTTGTCCAGCGTTGGCGGCGCTGGTCTCTTCCGCCGGCCCCGGCTGACGATCGATAACCGTCACCTGATGTCCTGCCTGGCTCAAATACCACGCACTAGCTACCCCAACCACCCCACTTCCCAGTATGACGACTCGCATAGCGACTCCGTAATAGTTAAAGAACAATCATCTGATTACAAATTGATAACTCAGTTGAAAATATTATTCAACATACGCTTTATTTATGGTGACTTATCTCACACCGAACCGCACCAGCACTGACCCCAAAGATTTACTATCTCCTGCTGCGCTTCATTTTTCCTCAGAATAAAATTCTGCGTTAAAGGCTAAACCAGGCCTTTAAGATTGCTAAATCGCGAAGAAAAGAAATTGTCCGCAGACGCAGTTTGCCGAGCCGTGTTCTATGCTTGTTGTGAGGCTCTCCGTATAGAGAGAGTCACCGACAATGAGGGCGCGCTAATGGCTACGATTGATTCCATAAACAGGGACACGACTCGTTTAAGCGATGGACCCGACTGGACTTTTGAACTGCTGGAAACCTATCTCGCCGAGGTTGACCGGGTGGCGAAGCTGTATCGTCTCGACACCTACCCGCATCAGATCGAAGTCATTACTTCCGAGCAGATGATGGATGCCTACTCCAGCGTCGGCATGCCAATCAACTACCCGCACTGGTCGTTTGGTAAGAAATTTATCGAAACCGAGCAGGCGTATAAGCACGGCCAGCAGGGGCTGGCCTACGAAATCGTCATCAACTCTAATCCCTGCATCGCCTACCTGATGGAGGAGAACACCATCACCATGCAGGCGCTGGTGATGGCTCACGCCTGCTACGGGCACAACTCCTTTTTCAAGAATAACTACCTGTTCCGCAGCTGGACCGACGCCAGCTCGATAATCGACTACCTGATCTTCGCCCGCAAATACATCACCGAGTGCGAGGAGCGTTACGGCGTTGATGAGGTGGAGAAACTGCTCGACTCCTGCCACGCGCTGATGAACTACGGCGTCGACCGCTACAAGCGTCCGCAGAAAATCTCGCTGCAGGAGGAGAAGGCGCGGCAGAAAAGCCGGGAAGAGTATCTGCAAAGCCAGGTGAATATGCTGTGGCGCACCCTGCCTAAGCGGGAAGAAGAGAAAGCCATCGAAACCGCGCGCCGCTATCCTTCTGAGCCGCAGGAAAACCTGCTCTACTTTATGGAGAAGAACGCCCCGCTGCTGGAGTCATGGCAGCGTGAAATCCTGCGTATCGTGCGTAAGGTGAGCCAGTATTTCTATCCGCAAAAGCAGACCCAGGTGATGAACGAGGGCTGGGCGACCTTCTGGCACTACACGATCCTCAACCACCTGTACGATGAAGGCAAGGTGACGGAACGCTTTATGCTGGAGTTTCTGCACAGCCACACCAACGTTATCTACCAGCCGCCCTACAACAGCCAGTGGTACAACGGGATTAACCCCTACGCGCTGGGCTTTGCCATGTTCCAGGATATTAAGCGCATTTGTCAGTCGCCGACCGAAGAGGACAAATACTGGTTCCCGGACATCGCCGGTTCCGACTGGCTGGAGACGCTGCACTTTGCCATGCGCGACTTCAAGGATGAGAGCTTTATCAGCCAGTTCCTGTCACCGAAAATTATGCGTGATTTCCGCTTCTTTACGGTGCTCGATGACGACCATCACAACTACCTGGAGATTTCGGCCATCCATAACGAGGAGGGGTATCGGGAGATTCGCGCCAAGCTTTCCGCCCAGTACAACCTGAGCAACCTCGAGCCGAATATTCAGGTGTGGAACGTCGACCTTCGCGGCGACCGTTCGCTGACGCTGCGCTACGTGCCGCATAACCGCGTACCGCTGGATAAGGGCCGCCGTGAGGTGCTCAAGCACGTCCATCGCCTGTGGGGATTCGACATCCTGCTGGAGCAGCAAAATGCCGATGGCAGCATCGAACTGCTGGAGCGCAGCCCGCCGCGGCAAAACGCGCTGTAAATCGCATAAAGCAAAACGCCCGGCATAATCGCCGGGCGTTTTTTTATCTTACTGCGGGACTTAGCGCATACCGATGACTAAATCACCCGGCAGCGTTTTCTGCATACGATGCCAGATTTCACCGCTGTCATGTCCGTAGCGACGGACGATCTCATAAACCTGCTCGTGCTGCCCTTCTTCACAGACTTTAGCCAGCTGGTGATAGAAGCCCAGCGCCAGGCTGCGCGCTTCCGGATTGGCAAAATAGTGACGGCCAATGCGGGTATACAGGCCCTTCATGCCGTTGAGGATCAGGCCGTAGATCGGGTTACCGGAGGCAAAGGCCAGGCCGCGGAAGATGCCGTAGTCGAGATCGGCGAACGCATCGCCGTGGTCTTCCACCTCACGCGCCGCGGCGAGAACCTGCAGGGCGTTTTCAGGATGCTGACGGAAGGCCGTGCGGATAAAGATAGTGGAGATATTGGTCCGCACCGACAGCAGGTTATCGATCAGCTGCGGGACGCTGTCGTGATCGAGGCGCGCCAGCGTTTCGAGAATATTCAGACCCGACGTTTCCCAGAAATTGTTCACCTTCGTCGGTTTGCCGTGCTGTATCGTTAACCAACCGTCACGGGCCAGACGTTGCAAAACTTCGCGTAAGGTCGTACGGGTCACACCAATAAGTTCAGAAAGCTCACGTTCGGCGGGGAGAATGGTGCCCGGGGGAAAGCGGTTATTCCATATACTTTCAATGATGTACTCTTCCGCGAAACCCGCAGGGCTCTGCGCCTTAATGACCATAGTAAGATTTCCATTACACAGCGTTGCAAATTCTACTCATCATACCAGAGCCGCTATGGGGCAGATAGCGCCAGGAGGTAATTAAAAAGGGATCGCCGTTTCATTTTGAGATTTTGCTCTTCGCGTTTGACAGAGGTCGGGCGCGATGCGAACCAGGTTGCCTCCCCTTTTGCTCAGCTGGTAGTCTTGCCAATCGCAATACGTAAATTCATGTCAATATTTGACGGGGAAGGATGTCTGTCGTGGAAATGTCTTATGGCCGCGCCCTGTGGCGTAATTTTCTTGGCCAGTCTCCGGACTGGTATAAGCTCACCTTAATTATCTTCTTAATCATTAACCCGCTGGCGTTCTACCTCAATCCGTTCGTCGCCGGCTGGCTGCTGGTTGTTGAGTTTATTTTTACCCTGGCGATGGCGCTCAAGTGCTATCCGCTGCTGCCCGGTGGCCTGCTGGCTATCGAAGCGGTATTTATCGGGATGACTACCGCAGAGCATATTCGCGATGAGATCGCCGGCAACCTCGAGGTGATCCTGCTGCTGATATTTATGGTGGCCGGGATCTACTTTATGAAGCAGCTGCTGCTGTTTATCTTTACCCGCCTGCTGCTGGGGATCCGCAGCAAGATGCTGCTGTCGCTGGCCTTTTGCCTGGCGGCGGCGTTCCTCTCCGCCTTCCTCGATGCGTTAACCGTGGTGGCGGTGGTGATTAGCGTCGCGGTGGGATTTTACGGCATTTATCATCGCGTGGCCTCCGCGCGCCCCGACGATCTCGATCTTCTGGACGATAGCCACATCGACCAGCACTATCGCGACGTGCTGGAGCAGTTCCGCGGCTTTTTGCGCAGCCTGATGATGCACGCGGGCGTCGGTACCGCACTGGGCGGCGTGATGACCATGGTGGGCGAACCGCAAAACCTGATCATCGCCAAAGCGGCCGGATGGCACTTCGGCGAGTTCTTCTTACGCATGGCGCCGGTGACGCTGCCGGTCATCGTCTGCGGCCTGCTCACCTGCCTGCTGGTGGAGAAGTTCAGCCTGTTCGGCTACGGGGAACCCCTGCCGCCGGCGGTGCGTAAGGTTCTGCAGGATTACGACGATCGCAGCCGCCAGCAGCGCAGCCGTCAGGATCGCCTGCGGCTTATCGCCCAGGGGATTATCGGCATCTGGCTGATTACCGCGCTGGCCCTGCATCTTGGGGAGGTCGGGCTGATCGGCCTGTCGGTGATCGTTCTGGCGACCACCTTCTCCGGCGTGACCGACGAGCACGCTATCGGTAAAGCCTTTACCGAGGCGCTGCCGTTCACCGCGCTGCTGACGGTCTTTTTCGCCGTGGTCGCGGTGATTATCGACCAGCACCTGTTCTCGCCGCTGATTCAGTTCGTGCTGCAGGCGTCGCCGCACGCCCAGCTGTCGCTGTTCTATCTGTTTAACGGCCTGCTGTCATCCATTTCCGATAACGTCTTCGTCGGCACGGTCTATATCAACGAGGCCAAAACCGCGCTCCAGCAGGGCACCATCAGCCTGCCGCAGTTTGAGCTGCTGGCGGTCGCTATCAATACCGGCACCAACCTGCCTTCGGTCGCCACGCCTAACGGCCAGGCGGCGTTCCTGTTCCTGCTGACCTCTGCCCTGGCGCCGCTGATTCGCCTCTCCTACGGGCGAATGGTGTGGATGGCGCTGCCTTACACCATCGTGATGACCCTGGTCGGGCTGCTGTGCGTTGAGTTTACGCTGATGCCGGCGACGCAGTGGATGCTCGAAAACGGCTGGCTCGTGACGCCGCAGCTTCCCTGAGCCTGACGCGATATTGACGCATCCGCAATCTACCGGCGGATGTGCAATATTTTTACGTAATATTTTCGGACTAGCTGCTGGCGTCGGTTCGGTTTTCGTTTACACTGCCATGATTTAGCATTTTTCAGGGAAAAGACTATGTTGCGATATTTAAACCAGTGCTCAAGAGGACGCGGAGCCTGGCTCCTGATGGCGTTCACCGCTTTCGCGCTTGAGATGGTTGCGCTGTGGTTCCAGCACGTTATGCTGCTGCAGCCCTGCGTAATGTGTATTTACGAACGCTGTGCGCTATTAGGCATTATGGCAGCCGGTATTGTCGGCGCTATCGCCCCGAAAACGCCGCTGCGCTACGTGGCGCTGGTTATCTGGCTCTACAGCGCGCTGCGGGGGCTGCAGCTGGCGTGGGAACATACCATGATTCAGCTTCACCCTTCTCCGTTCCAGACCTGCGACTTTGCCGCCCGTTTCCCAACGTGGCTGCCGCTGGATAAGTGGCTGCCGCAGATGTTCGTGGCCAGCGGCGACTGTTCCGTGCGTCAGTGGGAGTTTCTGACGCTGGAGATGCCGCAGTGGCTGGTGGGGATCTTTGCCGCCTATCTGGTTGTGGCCGTGCTGGTTCTGATTGCTCAGCCGTTCAAACCGAAAAAACGCGATCTGTTCGGCCGCTAACCCCGCCGCGCTAAAGCCGCGCCGCTAAGAGTAAAACCTGTCAGAGCAATCGCTGGCAGGTTTTTTTTTGCCTCGCCCCCCAGCAGCTCTCCACGATGCCGAAGGATCGGCGATGAAAAGACCCGGGGAGGCCGCAGCTTCTGTCCGACGTTCATTGAGCGCAGCGGACCCCGATCGCCGGCACCGCGCCTTTAGGGTATTTTTCTCTCCCGCGAGTTGACGTCAGGTCTCATAAGTTGCATATTAAATACATCTTATTCGCATCCGCTAAGGAGCTCACGATGTCTCACCTGCGTATTCCGGCTAACTGGAAAGTTAAACGCTCCACGCCCTTCTTTACCAAAGAGAACGTGCCTGCCGCCCTGCTCACCCACCACAACACCGCTGCCGCCGTTTTCGGCCAGCTCTGCGTGATGGAAGGGACGGTGACGTATTACGGCTTCGCCGACGAACAGGCGACGGAGCCGGAGGTCAAAGTGGTGATTAACGCCGGGCAGTTTGCGACCAGCCCGCCTCAGTACTGGCACCGCATCGAATTAAGCGACGACGCCCAGTTCAATATCAACTTCTGGGTTGAGGATGACGCCGACGGCGAAAACGGGCTGTTCCACAGCAAAAAATCGTAATCCCGCCTGCCGATGGCTGAAAACAGAAAACCCGCCGGTTGGCGGGTTTTTGCTGACAGGGATTAAAGGCTAATTCGAACGCCGCTGGACGTGGTGATTAATACAAGCCCGCAACGTAGCTATTAATCGGTTGCGGTAATAAATCCTGAGGATGATCGCCACCGAAAGTGGCCCACTTACTCTTACCGCTCAGGATGGATGAGGCGACCACGCGATCCGTGACGGAATGATAGACCGTTATTTTCACTTCAATTTTATCCGGAATTCCGGACCACTCTGTCGCTCTGTCTTCCCAATGCAGTATTTGAGGAACCACATAATAGCCTTCACTGAGCGGGCGTTTATCCTTCAGGCAGCTCAGCGTCGTACACTCCAGAACAACGGATACGTTGTCGGTATAACGGGAGAACGCAGACTGGACCGCGAGAGCCGTAGCTGCCCCGGAGCCGTTGTATACTTTGGTTTCATAAACCCCATTTGCCGGCTGAGCAATAACAACCATTTTATTTTTCAGCAACAGCTCGGTGCTTTTGGTGACTTCTGCTGTGTTGTATTTCGCCGAACATCCGCCAAGCAGGAGCCCGGTAATCGCTATCATTAGTATTTTTTTCATTTTATGTTTCCATTAATTGCAAACGGAAACATTTTATCATCGGTGACCATCGAGCTAAAATAAAAACCCCGCCGTTGGCGGGATTTTTGTTTTAGCCGTACTGCTTAGCGCTGCGGGCAGCGGACGCTACTGCGCCCAGTCAGGCTTGTTTAAAATATGGTCCTGCCAGTCGTTAACGGTGGACTCTTTCACCGCGATATGGCGCACGGAAATGCGCTCGCCGTGCATCGCCGCCTTCGAGCCGGTCAGCAGAGGATGCCAGTGCGGCAGCGGCTGGCCTTCCGCCAGCAGGCGATAGGCGCAGGTTGGCGGCAGCCACTCAAAGGTCGGCAGATTATCCCGCGTAAGCTTGATGCAGTCCGGCTCATACTCGAAGCGCCGTTCATAGTTACGGCACTGGCAGGTTTTAATATTTAACTGACGGCAGGCGACGTTAGTAAAATAGATTTCGTCAGTATCCTCATCCATCAGCTTATGCAGGCAGCACTGTCCGCAGCCGTCGCACAGTGATTCCCACTCCGCGTCGGTCATTTGCTCCAGCGTTTTATGTTGCCAGAAGAGTTGTTCGCTCATAGGGATGTCCGTCATTGCAATTCAGGGTGCACCTTATAACCAGTCTGGCACGCCGATGCAAGTTTTGCCGCCTCTGAAGGCGGCAACAGGAGGTTACAGCACGCGGGTCGACAGGGAGAAACCGTTAAAACCGACTTCGAGCTCGTCGCCGCTATTCAGCGGGCCGACGCCTTCCGGAGTGCCGGTCAGCACCACATCGCCGGCCTTCAGGGTAAAGAAGCGCGACATATAGGCAATCAGCGGCACAATTTTATGGATCATATCGGCAGTCGTGCCCTGCTGGCGGACAGCACCGTTCACCTTCAGGCTCAGCGCGGTGCTCTGCGGGTCGCCGTGGAACTCGGCGGCGGGAATAAAACCGGAGATCGGGCAGGAGTTGTCGAACCCCTTGGCCTTCTCCCACGGCTGGCCGGCTTTTTTCATCTTGCCCTGCAGATCGCGCAGGGTCAGATCCAGCGCCACGCCGTAGCCCGCGATCCCTTTGAGCACGTGCTCTTCGGTCGCCTGACGCAGCGTGCTGCCAATCAGCACCGCCAGCTCCACTTCGTGATGCACCGACCCCAGCCCCTCAGGAAGCACCAACGGCTGGCGGATATCGCACAACGCCGTCTCAGGTTTAATAAACAGCACCGGTTCTTCCGGCGTCGCACTGCCCATTTCCTTGATGTGGTTTGCATAGTTGCTGCCCACGCAAACGACTTTGCTTACCGGAAAATCCAGTAATGCTCCCTGCCAGTTATGATGTTGGTACATTATTTCCCCTTAGTGGGTGAATCAGAGTGATACCCTTTTCCTTCAGGCTGCTCCGGCGCGAACGACGTTCCCCTTCCCGCAGTCTGAATTATTTAAGGATTATTCCCCTGTTCCGCCAGATGCTTCTTGAGTAAATTCTCAGGCGGTGGAGGAATCTGCAGATAATAGCCCTGTTCGCTCAACGCCTGTTTTACTTTTTCCAGGTCAGCGCCAGCCAGTTTTTTACGCCCGTCGAGCGGCAGCAGCATGGTCATTTTCGGCGTGCCGAAGCTGCTCATTAATTCCGGGGGCACGCGTGAGAAATCGTCCTTTTTTTCGACATATAAATAGGTTTGCTCACGTTTAGTACTTCGATAGATCACACAAAACATAGTTTTACTCGGAATTAGACCCGTGGTCACTTGCCTCAATATATGAGTGACTATAACATGCCTTTTAGTCTTCGGAATATCACCGCACTTCGGCAGGTGATAAACAGCAAATTGAGTAAGGCCAGGATGTCAAATACGCCAATCGAACTTAAGGGCAGTAGCTTCACCTTATCTGTCGTTCATTTGCACGACGCAAATCCCGAGGTTATTCGTCAGGCGTTAGAAGACAAAATCGCCCAGGCCCCCGCGTTTTTACGTCACGCCCCGGTCGTTGTGAATATTAGCAGCATCGAAAATGTCGTCGACTGGCGCGCCATGCAGGAAGCCATCGCCACCACCGGTTTACGTATTATCGGCGTGAGCGGCTGCAAGGTCCCGCGGCTGAAAGCAGAAATCGACCGCACCGGGATCCCTTTACTGACGGAAGGGAAAGAAAAAATGCCTCGTCAGGCGCCGCCAGAACCGGTTGTCGCCCCGCCAGTTGTTAATCAGATCACAAAAACGCGTTTGATTGACCTGCCGGTACGTTCCGGTCAGCGCATTTATGCACCACACTGTGATCTAATTGTTACAAACCATGTGAGTGCCGGTGCGGAACTTATCGCCGACGGTAATATCCATGTATATGGCACGATGCGAGGTCGCGCACTCGCAGGCGCAGGCGGCGACAGGGAAGCCCAAATATTTTGTTCACACCTCGCGGCGGAGCTGGTGTCCATCGCTGGGGAATACTGGCTGAGTGATAATATCCCGGCCGAATTTTATGGCAAAGCGGCGCGTCTGCGTCTGGGCGATAACGCTTTGACTATTCAACCGTTGAGTTAGTCCCTTTTTAACAAGGAATTTCTATGGCACGCATTATTGTTGTGACTTCGGGTAAAGGGGGCGTTGGCAAGACCACCTCCAGCGCGGCCATCGCTACTGGTTTGGCCCAGAAGGGAAAGAAGACCGTCGTTATCGACTTCGACATTGGCCTGCGTAACCTTGATCTGATCATGGGCTGCGAGCGCCGGGTGGTTTATGACTTCGTTAACGTTATTCAGGGTGACGCCACGCTGAACCAGGCGTTAATCAAAGATAAGCGCACCGAAAACCTCTACATCCTCCCCGCTTCCCAGACGCGTGATAAAGACGCGCTGACCCGCGAAGGCGTAGACAAGGTTCTTGAAGAACTGAAAAAAATGAATTTCGATTTTGTTGTCTGCGATTCCCCTGCAGGCATCGAAACCGGTGCGCTGATGGCGCTGTACTTCGCTGACGAAGCCATCATCACCACTAACCCGGAAGTCTCCTCCGTTCGTGACTCCGACCGCATCCTCGGTATTCTTGCGTCCAAATCCCGCCGTGCGGAAAATGGCGAAGAGCCGATTAAAGAGCATCTGCTGCTGACCCGCTACAACCCAGGTCGCGTCAATAAGGGCGACATGCTGAGCATGGAAGACGTGCTGGAGATCCTGCGTATCAATCTGGTAGGCGTGATCCCGGAAGATCAGTCCGTGCTGCGCGCGTCAAACCAGGGTGAGCCGGTTATTCTGGATGATGCGTCGGACGCAGGTAAGGCCTATGCCGACACCGTCGAACGTCTGCTCGGAGAAGAACGTCCTTTCCGCTTCATTGAAGAAGAGAAGAAAGGTTTCCTCAAACGCCTGTTCGGAGGATAAATTATGGCATTACTCGACTTTTTTCTCTCGCGGAAAAAGAACACGGCCAACATTGCGAAAGAGCGCCTGCAAATCATCGTTGCGGAGCGTCGTCGCGGCGATGCTGAACCGCATTACCTGCCGCAGCTACGAAAAGATATTCTGGAAGTCATCTGTAAGTACGTGCAGATCGACCCGGAAATGGTCAGCGTGCAGCTGGAGCAGCGAGACGGTGATATTTCGATTCTGGAGTTGAACGTGACTTTACCAGAACCGGAAGAGTCGAAATCCTGACGCTGGATGCGCCCGATAGCCTCGCGCCGTCGGGCCAGTTTGTTGCATAGCCCGGAGATCTCCCGGGCTATTTGCCGTAGCTTAGCGCTGCCGTGACCTAGCGCGGATATTCGCTGAGCAGCGCCCGCAGGCGATCGGCCATCAGTTCGCTACGCCAGCCGGAAATCAGCTCCGGCAGCGCATTTCCGCTCTTCAGCTGCCAGTGCCAGTTCAGCAGCTGGTTAATCTGCCTTCTTGACGCCAGCAGCTCGGCGCTTAGCCCCGTTTCGCTACTCACTTCCTGCACCAGCGCCTTAATCTCTTTGAAGACCTTGCGGTATCCCGGCATATCGATCAGGTTTTGCAGCGGCTCAGGCAACGCCTCTTCCGGCAGCTCCTGCGCCTTCGCTACCAGGCTTATCAGCGTCTTGCCGTGAAAACGAATTTCGCTGCCCGACAGCCCGAGGCTATCGAGCTCGCCGAGGCTGCCGGGCATATAGCGCGCCACGCTCCACAGATGCTCTTCACGCACGACGAAATTCACCGCCATGTCGCGATCGCGCGCTTTGCGCAGCCGCCACTCCGCCAGCAGCTGCAGGCAGCCGAGCTGGCGGGTGCGCAGCTGCCAGGCGTTGCCGATCTCGCGCCACGCCTGCGACGGGTCCTGTATTTCCTGGCGGCGCTGCTGCATCAGGCGACACTCGTCCAGCGCAGCGGGCAGCCAGCCGGCGGCTTCGGTTTCGGCCATCAGCCTGCTGGCGATGGGCAGCAGGTACCAGACGTCCGCCGCGGCATAGTCGCACTGGCGTTCGGTCAGCGGGCGGGCCAGCCAGTCGGTACGCGACTCGCTCTTATCCAGCGCCACGCCGGAGTACTCCTCGACCATCGAGGCAAAGCCCCACGACATCGGGCGCCCGCAGAAGGCCGCCAGAATTTGGGTGTCAATCAGCGGCTGCGGCATCAGGCTGAAGGTGTTGAGGAATACTTCCAGATCTTCACTGCCGGCGTGGAGGTATTTGGTGACGTTTTGATTCAGCAGCAGTTCACGCATCGGTGCCCAATCGGTGATTTCCAGCGGATCGATGAGCGAAACCTGCTCGCCATCAAACAGCTGCAGCAGTCCCAGCTGTGGATAATAGGTACGGGTGCGGACAAATTCCGTATCCAGCGCAACCGCAGCTGCCGCGCTTGCCGCTTCACAGACGGCGCGAAGACCGTCGTTGGTGGTAATCATCTGATAGTTCAAATCATGCTCTCTTAACTGGCGCCCATAAAAAACGCCGGCTTAGCCGGCGTCTGGCGATTCACTCTTAGCTCAGGCTTTATTGTCTACTTTAGCGCGAGCTTCGTCACGAAGTTCTCGCCGTAAAATTTTCCCGACGTTCGATTTTGGCAGCTCATCACGAAACTCAACCAGCTTGGGAACCTTATAGCCCGTCAGCTGGCGGCGGCAGAAGGCGATCAGCGCCTCTTCGCTCAGCGTCGCCTCTTTCTTGACGACAAAAATCTTCACCGCTTCGCCGCTGCTGCCGGACGGTACGCCGACCGCAGCCACTTCCTGAACGCCGGAGTGCTGCATCACCACGTCTTCAATTTCGTTGGGGTAGACGTTAAATCCGGAAACCAGAATCATATCTTTCTTACGATCGACAATCCGCAGGAAGCCATCGTCGTCCATCACCGCGATATCGCCGGTGTGCAGCCAGCCGTCTTTGATGATTTCCGCGGTGGCGTCCGGACGCTGCCAGTAACCCAGCATCACCTGCGGGCCTTTCACGCACAGCTCGCCCGGCTCGCCCGGGGCGACTTCGTTATCGTCATCGTCCACCAGCTTCGCTTCGGTCGACGGCACCGGAAGCCCGATGCTTCCGCTGTGGTAGTCAATATCGTGCGGGTTAACGCTAACCAGCGGCGCGCACTCGGTGAGGCCGTAGCCCTCCAGCAGATACTGTCCGGTGAGCTTCACCCAGCGTTCGGCCACCACCTGCTGGACCGGCATCCCGCCGCCGGCGGAGAGGTGCAGCGTGGAGAAATCGAGCTGCTGAAACTCTTTGTTATTCAGCAAGGCGTTAAACAGGGTATTGACCCCGGTCATCGCGGTAAACGGATATTTAGCCAGCTCCTTCACCAGCCCCGGAATGTCACGCGGGTTGGTAATCAGCAGGTTCTGCCCGCCAAGCTCGATAAACAGCAGGCAGTTCATGGTCAGCGCAAAAATGTGGTACAGCGGTAAAGCCGTCACCACCAGCTCTTTGCCCCGGTGCAGCAGCGGCCCGTAGGTGGCGTTGACCTGCTCAAGGTTGGCCAGCATATTGCGATGGGTCAGCATGGCCCCTTTCGCTACGCCGGTCGTCCCGCCGGTGTACTGCAGGAACGCCAGGTCTTCACAGACGATTTCCGGTTTGACGTACTGCATCCGGTAGCCGTGCTGCAGCGCGCTGCGAAACGAAATAGCGTCGGGCAGATGATATTTCGGCACCAGCCGCTTGATATACTTGACGACAAAGTTAACCAGGGTCCCTTTCGCCGTCGACAGCTGATCGCCCATTCGCGTCAGGATAACGTGCCTGACCTGGGTTTTATCGACCACCTTCTCGAGGGTATGCGCAAAGTTTGAGACGATCACAATCGCCGCGGCGCCGCTGTCGTTAAGCTGATGCTCAAGCTCGCGCGGCGTATACAGCGGGTTGACGTTAACCACGATCATCCCGGCGCGCAGGATCCCGAACAGCGCAATGGGGTACTGCAGCAGGTTAGGCATCATCAGCGCCACGCGGTCGCCCTTTTGCAGCCCCAGTCCCTGCTGAAGGTAAGCGGCGAAGGCGCGGCTGCGCTCCTCCAGCTTACGATAGGTCATCACCTCACCCATGTTGATAAACGCCGGCTGGTCGGCATAGCGCGTGGCGGCGTGTTCAAACAATTCAACCAGGGATTGATAGCGGTCAGGATTTATCTCCGCAGGAACATCGGCGGGATAACGGTTTAGCCAAACCTTTTTCACTGCATCACCTCTGAAATAGTTATTCGTCGTCATCACAGCCCCTGATCAACAAACATTCTGTTAACATTATATTAACTCAGCGTACCAGTTTATTAATTAGGCGTTTTGCAGGTTGCGAAGCGCGTCACTATTTATTTTTCTTATCAGACCAAAAATGACGAAACAGCGGGCAGGCCGCTGTTTCTTTTAGCTTTCAAATAGCTTATAAAAACCGCAAAATCATTCGGTTACCACATTTCTTACTTCCGCAGGACCCGGATTATACCAGCCCATTCCACCGTAGCCCCAGCCGCCATAACCGTAGCCGTAGCGCCACGGACGCGGGCCGACCATCCACGGGTCAATCGGCTGCGGCGGCATAACCACCTGCTGCACAACGTTCCAGCGCTTATAGCCGGTGGCGTTCATCTGCATAAACTTGTACGGCGTGCCGCCGACCTTACCGTCGACAACGCCGGTAATCGGGCCAACTACCGTCACCAGGTGACCGCGGAAGTCGACCGGGTCGAGGAAGCCGTTAACGTCGGCGAGGATACGCCCGCGCGAAGGCTCACCCAGCTCCGGCCGGGCGGCGCTGTCCAGCGGCACCGTGGCAATTTCTAAGCGGGTTTTGCCCTGCTGATTCGTGATGTTGACCACTTTGCCGCCAAAGCGAGCTTCCTGGCCAACGTACAGCTGCGGTGCGGCCATAACCCGCACTAAATCCTGCTGCGGCGTCGGGGTTGAGCCTTTGATGGCATCCGGTACCGAAACGCAGCCACTTAACGCGGCGGCAGCGGCGCCCGCCAACAGCCAACGTACTACTTTAGTTTGACCCGCCATGATGCGACTCCTTCTCTCAGTCTTATGCTTACTGAGATTCATCCACGGCCAGGAAGTTTCTTCCAGGCCACGTTGTTACGCAAATAAACCGGCTCGGCGTGCTCTACGGCAACGGTTTTTCCAACGGAAAGCAGATGACAGGCCAGCGGCAGCATGTCTTCCGCTGCCGGCAGCTCAATTTCGCCGTCGGTTAAGGTCAGCGAGGAGTCCTTCGCCAGATCGGGCCACGCCGGCCAGCCGGTGCCAACCGTTGCCCAGCTTCCCTCCAGCTGCTGCAGACGCTCGCTGACGGCCTCCGGCTTGAGGACCGCTTCGGTCTCTTCCCCGTGCCAGACGCCCCGTTCGTCGCGCTGATATTCCGCCCAGTAAACCTCGCCCATGCGGGCATCAATGGCTGCCAGCACGCGGGTGGCGCCGGTTTTACGCCATGCGCCCTGCGCCATGGTGGCCAGCGTAGAAACGCCGATCATCGGCAGTTCGGCGCCAAGCGCCAGGCCCTGCGCAATGCCGATGCCGATGCGCACGCCGGTAAAGCTACCCGGCCCGCGGCCGAACGCCAGCGCATCCAGGTCGGTCAGCAGGACGTTGCTTTCGTTAAGGACATCCTGCACCAGAGGCAGAATACGTTGCGTATGTTCGCGGGGGCAGATTTCAAAATGAGCACAAAGGGTGCCATCATTCCACAGCGCCGCGGAGCAGGCCTCCGTGGCGGTATCGATAGCTAAAATTCGCATGGGTTGTCGCGCTCTCGCTATAGCAGATTGACAAAATGGCGCGCAGTTTATCACATTTTACGCCGGATCACCGCCCCGGCGGCACGGCGAGAAAGCGCACCGCCCGGCGGATATCGCGGGTTCGCGGCGCCGGGGGCAGGCTGGCGAGGAATACCGCGCCGTAGGGGCGCATCACCAGACGGTTATCGCAAATGACCAGCACGCCGCGGTCGTCAATATCGCGGATCAGTCGCCCTACGCCCTGCTTGAGGGTGATCACCGCATCCGGCAGCTGAACCTCGTCGAACGGGTCGCCGCCGCGCAGCCGGCAGTCTTCCATTCGCGCTTTCAGCAGCGGATCGTCGGGAGAGGTGAAGGGAAGCTTGTCGATAATCACCAAAGAGAGCGCATCGCCGCGCACGTCGACCCCTTCCCAGAAGCTGCTGGTCGCCACCAGCAGCGCGTTGCCGGCGCTGACGAACTGCTGCAGCAGCTGGCCTTTGCTGGTTTCCCCCTGCAGGAGAACCGGCAGCGTCATGGTGGCGCGGAACTGCTCCGCCAGATCGCGCATCATAGCGTGGGAGGTGCACAGCATAAAGCAGCGCCCGTCGTTAGCCTCAATCAGCGGCTTGAGCATCGCCGCCAGGTGACGCGCCGCGCCGGGCTGATTCGGCAGCGGAAGATTGCGCGGCACGCAGAGCAGCGTCTGGTGCGCATAATCAAACGGGCTGGGCAGCAGCAGCGACTCGGCCTCTTCAATCCCGAGGCGAGAGGTAAAGTGGCGCAGGTCGTCATTTACCGACAGCGTTGCCGAGGTGAAAATCCAGCTGCCGGGCTTTTGCGCCATCACTTCTTTAAACTTTTCGGCGACGGTCAGCGGGGTCAAGGCCAGCGTAAAGTGGCGCGAGGTGCACTCGTACCAGTAGCTGAAGCCCGGCTGGTTAATCTCTTTCAGCCGCTTGAGCCGCGCGCGATAGACCGTTGCCCGCTCAAAGGCGGCATCCAGCAGCGCGGAGCGCCCAAGGGAGAGCTTCGCCACGTCGTAACAGAGCTCCAGCGCGTCATCGAGCAGCAGCAGCGCGCGCTGGATATGGCTATCGGCCAGCAGGTCGCGCAGGTTGCCGCGATAGCCGGGGTCCCCGAGCTGCAGGCGAAAATCCTGCGCGCTCTGGGCCAGGCGATCGGCGCATTTTTGCAGCTGCTGGGTATCTTTCAGTTCGGTGCGGTAGGCGATGGTGATGTCTTTCGCCAGGTCCTGCAGCTGGCGGCTGGAGAGCGACTGGCCAAAATACTGGCTGGCGATATCCGGCAGCTGATGCGCTTCATCGAAGATCATCACTTCAGCCTCGGGGATGAGCTCGGCGAAGCCGCTCTCTTTAACCACCATATCGGCGAGGAACAGGTGATGGTTGACCACCACCACGTCGGCATCCATCGCCTTTTTACGCGCCTTAACCACAAAGCACTCTTTATACAGCGGGCAATCGCTGCCGAGGCAGTTGTCGTTGGTGCTGGTGACCAGCGGCCAGGCCTGCGAGTCCTCCGCCACGCTGACGCAGGTGCTGACGTCGCCGTCAATCGTTTGGTTAGACCACGATCGCAGCAGGATGACATCGCTCAGAACCTGCACCGGCAGATCGCCCCCGGCCAGCGCCTGCTGCTCGAGACGCTCCAGGCACAGGTAGTTCGACCGCCCTTTCAGCAGCGCCAGCTTGCCGGTAAATTTCAGCGCCGTAGCGACGGTAGGCAGGTCGCGGCTGTAGAGCTGATCCTGCAGCGCCTTCGAGCCGGTGGAGATAATCACCTTTTTGTTGGCCCGCAGCGCGGGCGCCAGGTAGGCGTAGGTTTTACCGGTTCCGGTCCCCGCTTCAACCACCAGAGGCCGCGTTTCCTCAATAGCCTGCGTCACCGCCACCGCCATCAGGCGCTGCGGCTCGCGCGGTTTGAATCCCGGAATCGCGTTGGCCAACTGGCCGTCTGCTGCAAAATCGTCGATCACAATGCCCCCTGGTTATTTGGACAGTGATTATGTCAGGGAGGAGCTCTTTTCACCAGCCCGGGTAGTGACGCGAGCGGAACATTATGGCAGTCTTGCCCCCGTCAAACGGACATACCCGTCGTCTTTCGGGCGGTTCCCGCGCCGGTTCTACCGGCAACGCCGCCTGAAATTCATTGGATTGAGAGGAAACTGAAATGACTATTACGCGTATCGATGCGGAAGCCCGCTGGTCTGATGTGGTGATCCACAACCAGACCCTGTACTACACCGGCGTGCCGGCAAATCTCGACGCCGGCGCTGAAGAGCAAACCGCCAACACCCTGGCGCAGATTGACGCGGTGCTTGAGAAACAGGGCAGCAACAAGTCGCGTATTCTCGACGCCACCATTTTCCTTGCGGACAAAAGCGATTTTGCCGCGATGAACAGAGCCTGGGACGCCTGGGTTGTTGCCGGTCACGCGCCGGTTCGCTGCACCGTGCAGGCCGCGCTGATGAAAGCAGAATACAAGGTCGAAATTAAAATTATCGCCGCGGTGTAAGCACTTTTACGCTGAGCCTTTCCGGGGTCGGCGCAAGCGCCTCGCCCGGAAAGGTGCCTGCCCTATCTGGCCGGGCACCACATCAACTGCTCTTTTAACGGTAACGTCTCCGAAGGCAAGCACTTCAGGGCTTCGCGATAGGTTGTCAACTGCTGTGGATATCCACGCGCCGACTGCAATAACACTCTTAGCGCGCTATCCCAGACAATTCCCTGCAAGTCGCTATACGGCCACAGGTCCGGCTCACGGATAAACGGCACCAGATAATCAATCCCCTGCTTCACCCCTCGCCCGTCGCGGACTGTATTCCAGCGATCGAACTCGACGTGTTCAGCGTAGCGGTTAAGCAGCAGATGCGCTTCCAGGTTAAACAGCGAATAGTGAAACGGAATGGTGCGCTCCAGTTCCATCGTCTGCTTGCCGTCCTGGTCGATTTGCGCCGCCATCCGTTGGGTAATGCCCTGCTCGATTATCCGCGCCACCAGGCCTTTATCGCCATAGAACAGCGCGTTCACCGCACGCTGGGCGTCATACCAGGTGCCGTGGTTGTTGTGCCAGACATACTCAGAATGGCCTATTTCGCTGTAATACATCCAATGGTTGAAGTCGCGGAACCACTGGTGCAGGCCGATGATATCATCCGTATCCAGCACGCTTGCCGCATTAATCAGTCCGATGGTGTCAACCACCATCCATAGCAGGCGCGTGTCGATAAGCCCGGTACCGCGACCGGAGACAATCCCCGGGATCGCCTGACCGTAGTTCAGATGCGGGTTCATCCGCGTATCCGCATCAAGAAACCAGCAGCGGATCTGCTGCGCGGCGGCCTGCGCGTACTGTCGCTGGCCGGTGAAATACCAGGCCAGCCCCAGCGTCAGGCAACGTTCGCACATGCGGATAATGCGCGTGGTGTCGGTGTCGTTATTTTCGCACTGCGGATTGATATGCCCGTCGCGGCGAATATAGGGCAGCCCGCTGGGCCGCCGCGGATTAGGCCACCAGTAGGTACCAAGACTGTAGTAATCATGGGCGTCGCCGCTCGCCGGACGAAGTTTTTTATGCACCACGCTTTCCGGCGGCTCGCGGCGCAGCAAGTCCGCTTCCGTCACCAGTTTCCCGAGCGCCTGCTGGAGTGGAGAAAATGGCTGCTTTAGTCCCGCGCGGGCATTCTCAAGACAGCTTTCATCAAGGGTGTACAGCTTCATCGCCACCTTATTCATCCTCCGCACAGGCGATGCGCAGGCCGCTTTGCGCATCAAACAGATGCACGCCGGAAAGCTTCGGCTGCAGCCAGATATTATCGCCCTCCTTGACCGCCAGACGCTGTTTGAACACCGAAGTGAATGCCCCGCCGCCGGTATCGCAGAACAGCTGCATATCCGAGCCGGTATTCTCCACCGCCGTGACCTTTGCCGCCAGCGCGTCGTCGCGCGCTTCGTGCACCACGTTGACCTGCTCCGGGCGAATAGCGTAGACCACCTGCTGCCCGTTTTGCACCCGCGATCCCGCAGGCAGCGCCAGCAGCGAACCGTCCTTCAGACGCAGAGCGGCGATGTTGCCGTTAAGCACCACTTCGCCCTGCAGCTGGTTGATCTCCGGTGAGCCGATAAAACCGGCGACAAACAGGTTCGCCGGCTGGTCGTACAGCGCCAGCGGGGTGCCCGCCTGCTCGATTCGCCCGTCGCGCAGCACGACGATCATTTGCCCCATGGTCATGGCTTCAATCTGGTCGTGCGTCACGTATACCGAGGTGGTTTTCAACCGACGATGCAGCTCGCGGATTTCACCGCGCACCTGGGTACGCAGCTTGGCATCGAGGTTTGATAACGGTTCATCAAACAAGAATACCTGCGGCTTACGTACAATGGCGCGTCCCATCGCCACACGTTGGCGTTGACCGCCGGAGAGATCTTTTGGCAAACGCTCAAGCAGCGGTTCCAGCCCCAACAGCGCCGCCGCATCGTTAACCTTCTGGTTGATTTCCGCCCTCGGCAACCGCGACATTTTCAGCGCAAAGCCCATGTTTTCGCGCACCGTCATCTGCGGATACAGCGCGTAGCTCTGGAACACCATCGCGATATCACGCCGCTTCGGTTCCACATCGGTGACGTTGCGTTCATTAATATGCACTTCACCAGCGGATATCTCTTCCAGCCCGGCAATCATGCGCAGCAGGGTCGATTTGCCGCAGCCGCTTGGCCCGACAAGGACGCAGAACTCACCGTCCGGGATAGTCAGCGACACGTCTTTAATGACGTGCGCATCACCATAAGACTTCCGCACGCTATTCAATACAACAGATCCCATAGGTAACTCCTTATCCTTTGACCGCGCCGGACATAATCCCGCGGTTGAAATGTTTTTGCAGACCCAGATAGACGATGATGCTTGGCAGCATCGCCAGTAGCGTAATGGCGATAAAAATGTTCGGTGTGATGCTCTCATCGGTACGCAGCGTACCGAGGATCACCGGAATGGTGTTCAGGCTGTCCTGGTTAACCACAATCAGCGGCAGCAGGTACTGGTCCCAAATCATGATGAAGCCAAAGGTCACTACCGTGCCGAGCGCCGGTTTCACCAGCGGGAGGATCACATGGAAGAAGATTTGCCATTCGTTAGCGCCGTCGATGCGTGCCGCCTCTTCCAGCTCTTTCGGAATGGCCGACATAAACTCGGTCAGCACAAAGATGGAGAATGCCCAGCCCACCACCGGCAGAATCATCCCGAGGTAGCTGTTGTAGAGCGACGCATCGATAAACGGCAGCCGCCAGTTAATAATCATGTACAGCGGAATGGCGATAACCTCTTCCGGCAGCATCATGGTGGACAAAATCACCAGACTGACCAGCGCCACGCCGCGAAACTTTTTGCGTGCCAGCGCGTAGGCCGCCAGCGCGCTCACCGAGACCTGCAAAACTGTGCCGAAGAACACCACCAGCACTGAGTTCAGCAGGTACTGCCAGACGCCGATATCCATCCAGGCGAAGATAAAGTTATCGAAGGAGAACTGATGCGGCCAGGCCAACAGTTCGCCCGGCTTGACCGGCGCGCCGCTGAACGCGGTGGCGACGATGCCCCAGAACGGGCCGACAAAAACAATCAACAACAGCGCGTAAATGCACCAGCGTCCTGCGGTATCCCAACGTTTACTTAACATCACGGCTCCTTAGTAACGTGCAATACGTTTTTTTAGCGTTAAATGACAGATGGTTAAGATCACCGTAAAGGTGAACAGCAGGAACGACACCGCCGAGGCGTAGCCATAGTCGAACTGCTCAAAACCCAGTTTATAGATGTGGGTCATGACCATTTCCGTGGCGTTAGAAGGCCCGCCGCCGGTGGTGGCGTACACTTCCGCAAAGACACGGAAACCACGAATAAAGGAGAGCATCAGCACCACCGACAGCGCCGGGATCATTCCGGGCAAGGTGACGTAACGCAGACGGTTCCACCAGTTTGCGCCGTCAACGTTCGAGGCGTCGTACAGATCGCGGCTGATGCCCGCCAGCCCGGCAATAAAAATCACCATGTTGTAGGGCACTGCTTTCCAGATATGCAGCAACATGATAACCCCCAGCGCCTGATCGGAGCTGGCAAGGAAACCCTGATCGGCTACGCCAAACCAGCTCAGAATATGGTTTACCACCCCGTTTGGCGTAGGGTTAAACAGGATGCGCCACATTTCGGCGACAATTGCCGCGCTGGTCACTGCCGGTAAAAAGATGGCGGTGCGAATAAATCGCAGGTGGCGCGCTGGCCCTTCAAGCAGCATGGCGAGGAAAAACGCCAGGATTGCGGCGGCAAACATGGTCACCACCACGTACAGCAGGGTATTCACCACTGCCGCATGTAGCTCAACGTCGGCGAAAGCGCGGGTAAAGTTCGCCAATCCCACCCACTCGTCCGGCTGGTTAAAGTTAACCTTGTAAAAGCTCATCACTAGCCCCTGAATCATCGGGATGAACTTAAACCAGCTAAAAATAATCAGCGCCGGGGCTAAAAACAGCCACGGAATCAGCGCCCGCTTGCGCTTTGGCGTCAACCATCCGGTGGCGTCAGGCGAAGCGGTTTGCTTTAGCGGCGAAGACTTCGTCTCATGCAGCGTCATAACTTACTCCCTCACTTAGCCAGCACATTTTGCTTTTGCAACTCGGCGTCGACCTTGCCATCTATCGCTTTCAGCTCAGCGGCAATATCGCTGTTGCAATCGGCGAAAATACGGTTAAAGCCATCGGCAGCCACCTGACGAACCGGCGTCCAGTTCGGAATTTGCGGTACGTAACGGCCCTGCTCGTTGTAGAGCCGAGCGAAGGTTTCCCAGCGCGGGTCCTGATAGACTGCTTTGACATCGACATTTTTATTTACCGGCAGGCGCACCACCGGAATGTGCTTGCTGCCTTTACCCATGCCAATTTCCTGGCCTTCGGTCGAAATCATAAATTCGATAAATTTACGCGCCGCCTCTTTTTGCTTGCTGCTTTTCATCATAAAGACGGAGGTCCCTTCAGCCAGAGTCGCTTCCCCTTTTGGCCCCACCACCGGCAAGACCTCAAAGTTGTCTTTGCCCGGGTCTTTATCAAACAGCGCGATGTGGTATGGGCCGCTAAAGAACATGCCGCTTTGTCCGGAACGGAACGATGGGATAACGTCGGCGGTGGTGGCGTTAATCGCCCCCGGCTGGGTGACTTTTTCACACATCATGGTACGCATAAACGTCAACGCCTGCGCGACTTGCGGGGTTTGCAGCGAGGCGCTGAACTTGCCGTTATTCTCTTTGACAAAATCACCGCCCGCCTGCCAGATAAAGCTGCTCATAAACCAGCTGGCATAGCCACGGGTCGTGGACGCCGGAACAACAAATCCGTAAGTGTCGTTTTTGCCGTTCCCGTCCGGGTCCTGGGTGGTAAAGGCTTTGGCCAGCGTTTGAATATCATCCCAACTTTTCGGCTGCGGCAGGCCTAATTTCTCGCGCCAGTCCTTACGCACAAATAGCGCGAAGGTTTGCGCGGATGTTGGAACGCCATAGTATTTGCCGTCGATATAGCGGGTACTGTTCCAGGCCGTCTGATACAGCTGGTCACCCCCCTTAATGCCTGAGGGGTCGATCTCTTCCGCAATGCCCAGTTGAATAAACTGTCCCAGCGATGCCGCATCGTTAAAAATCAGGTCCGGTAAGGCGTTGCCCGCCGTCGCCCTCGCCAGGCGCTGTTCAAAATCAGTCGTGGCGTTGAAATACTCAATTTTAATGCCGGTATTCTCTTCGAACTTTTCAGCCTCTTGTTTATAGATATTTTTGGAGTCATTGCTTGCACGGATCCACACGTTAAGGGTCGTGGCGGCGTAGCTTTGCCCGACGCCAACGCCCAGAGCAGTAACAAGTAATAATGAACGTAATTTATTCGCAGACATGATTGCATATCCTTTATTGTAGGGCACAACGGTAATTAAATTCGCAACAGCTGTTTTTCTGTGAGCGCGATTAACATCGCGGCATTAATTCAATATGCATAAAAAAGTATTTCCAAACATTAAATAGAAATGTATTTCTCAATACAACCGCACAAAAAAGAAATCGCATTTCAAAAACTTAAAAGTTGAATCAGATCACATAAAAGAGTGACATAAAAAGTGACATAAAAACTTAATATTTAAAAATCAATCAGTTATAAACTTATTTATTTTGTTAAATTTATCAATAAAAATTGAAAAACAGCGAAAACCGTGAACTACACCGCATTAAATGAGTCATTTTTCATCCGCCACAACAATCATGATGAACATCACAAAAAAAATCACTTTGTCTTTTACACTGCACGCCATGCTATTCATCAAAGCATTATTTTTTAATTAATCCGCCTACCTTTTGCGTCATGGAAATACGCAACAGGCATAATTCTCTTGTTATCTTTTCTCATATTTGAAGAAGGGTTATTACTATGTATTCAATACCTCGCCGAGGAATATTAGGCATTACGCTTCTCTGTTGTAGCGTCAGTGCATCCCTGTATGCCGCTGAACCCTATACCCTTGACGGTAAAGATTTAGCCTATAGCCGCCAGCAGATAGCGGCTAAAGACCCGCTGTTCGTGCAGGCAGCAAGCGCGCTGTTCAACAAGGCGGATCTGGCGCTTAAACATCCGCTGCTTTCGGTGATGGATAAAACGCTGGTCGCCGCCAGCGGCAATAAGCACGATTACTACAGCTTTCCGCCGTACTGGTGGCCAAACCCGGAGACCAAAGACGGTCTGCCGTACATCCGCAAAGATGGGCAAACTAACCCGGACGCAAACAGTAATGCCACTGATAAAAATCGCCTGGTGAAAATGAGCAACGATGTCTCGACGCTGGCGCTGGCATGGTATTTCTCTCAGGATGAACGCTACGCGCAGAAGGCCGTTCAACAGATTACAAGCTGGTTCCTCGACGCCAATACCCGCATGACCCCGAACCTGCAATACGCGCAGGCCATCCCCGGGATTAATACCGGACGTGGCATTGGCATTATCGATAGCCGGGCGCTGGTTGAGGTGGTTGATGCCATCGCCCTGCTGCAATCATCCAGCGCGCTGAGTGAAACGGACGTAACGGCGCTTAAACAGTGGTTCGGCGAGTTTTATCACTGGATGACCACCAGCCAGAACGGCTTTGAAGAAGAGAACTGGCACAACAATCACGGCACTTATTTTGATATGCAAGCCGCCACCTTTGCGCTGTTCAGCGGCAAAATCGAAGAAGCGAAAAAGCGCCTGTACATCACTCAATTGCGCCGTATCGCCGGGCAGTTTGATATGCAAGGCCGCCAGATGGCTGAGCTTGAGCGCACCCGTCCGTGGCACTACAGCAACTTCAACCTCGAAGCCTATAACCGTCTGGGACGTCTGGGCGAAAAAGCCGGTGTCGATATCTGGAACTTTACCCTCGACGACCATAGCCTGCAAAAAGGCTATCAATATGTGGCTGGCTTTATTAACAGCGGTACGCCGTGGCCGTGGAAAGACCTCGACAAAATGGACGATAAAAAAGCGCTACGCAACATTGCGAGCGCCGCCCACGCATGGCCGAACAATCCGCTATTTAGCGAGAAAGCGCGCTGGCTGAGAGCGAAATATCCTGACGATATCACCACGCTCATCGCCCCGCTTCCTGCGTCAACCGAGGTCAGGGATAACCAATAATGAAACAATTTTCTGGGCTATGGCCCGACATCGCCAGACGTGCAGCCGGTAATGTCGAGCAGATTGAACGGCTCGTGAAGGATGCACAACCGATACTTGAAGCCGCCGTTCGCATCCCGCAAACCGGGATAGCCAGCTGGAATCTTTACTACTTTTGTCCGCACCATGGGGTGCGGCTGACGTGGCTGGCGGACTCTCCCCACCAGCACGCTTGCCCGGTGGATGGCGAAACATTCAGCGGTGAGCCCTGGGACGGCGCATGGTGGCGTGAAATGAACGGTCGCAACGCCAGCGCCTGCCAGCAGCTGGGGCTGCTCTGGCGTCTGACCGGGGAAACGCCGTACCGCGACAAAGTCCGCACGCTGCTAATGGGCTATGCGGATGTTTATCCCGACTATAAAGTCCATGGCGATATCCCGCACAATGGTCCTGGCAAAATGAATGCCCAGACGCTGTGCGAAGCCAACTGCATTCTGGATATGGCGCTAGGATATGATTTTATTCGCGACAGCTTACCGCCCGATGAGCAGCAGCACATTGGCGAGACCCTGCTGCGCTGCGCGGCAACGTTTCTGTGCGCGCATCGCAGCCCACAAATCCATAACCATGAAGTGAAAATCAGCGCGGCGCTCGGGGTGCTGGGGTTTGTGCTGGAAGATGAGCGCCTGCTGGATTTTGCCGTAAATCAGCCCTACGGCCTGCGCTGGCAGCTCGAGCATGGATTACTGGCTGAAGGTTTATGGTTTGAAGGTTCGATTCACTACCACTACTACGCGCTGCAGGGGTTCTTTGCCTTTGAGAAGCTGGCGCGTGGCACCCGCTGGAGCCTGCTTGATGGCCCGTGGTATCCACGAATGCTCAGTTTCCCACTCTCGCTTGTGCTCCCTGACGGTACCTTCCCACGACTGAACGATTGCCTCGCCGGACAAGAGAAGCTGTATCACCGCGATCTGTACGAATTTGCCTGGTTTATCTGGCATGACCCGCTCTACGCGTCGGTCCTGCAGTTGACTGAAGATGACGCGGATTGGCGGGAGACGCTGCTGTGGCGCGACCGGGCGCTGCCTGAAACCGCAATCAATCCGATCCCGCAACGCTCGATCTTTGCTCCGGGCGCCGGGCTGACGCTGTGGCGACGCCCGCAGCAGCAGTTGGCGGTGTTGATCAAACACAGCCCCTGGGGCGGCGAGCACGATCACTACGATCGGCTGAGTCTGATGCTGTGGCAACGCAACGGCTGGTTACTCCCGGATCTCGGCACCACGGGCTACGGTGCGAAAATGCACTACGATTATTACAAAAACAGCGCCACCCACAACACGCTGTCCGTCAACCAGACCAATCAGCCGCCTGCCAACACCGAGGTCTTAGGCTGGCATATGGGCGATGATTATCACTGGATAGACGCAGAAGTTAACTGGAAGAAGCCGCCGCCAACGCTTAACAGCCATACGCGGGTAGAATGGGATGTCGAGGCATGGCGCGAAGTGCGCTTTCGCCGTCGCCTGCTGTGGCTGGAGGATGTGCTGATTGACCTGTCAACGGTGGAAAACCCGCATCGTCAGCAGCTCGACTGGACGCTGCATCTGGCCGCGAAGGCGCTCGACCAAAGCGGCATGCCGCAACCCTTTTCGCTCAAAGGGCCGCTGCGTAATATGCGGGACTCAACCGTGACGCCACTTCACGGCTGTCAGCCGCGCCACTTTGCCCGCGAGAACGACACCTTTGCCCTCTGGCTAGCCGGTGACGGTGAACTGTGGCAAGGGCTGGCTCCCGATAATCCGGCGATCGACGACCTCAGCTATCTGGTATTACGCAACCATCTACCGCAGGCGCGTTTTTGTTGTGTTTGGGATCTGGCGAAAACGTCACCGCTGACCGAAGTGAGCGTACATCACACGCCCCTCGGTACTCAGTTGAACTTCTGGCGTGGTGAGCGCGTGACCCACGTGACGCTGCATGAAGATCCCGGCCTGCTGCCAGATGCGATTATTTGACCCGCCGCCTTCCGGTAACGGAGGGCGCGTTTAACTTTTTTCGCCGGTAATCATCGGCCTGAAGGGGGGACTGTCAGGGAACGGGCTCCCCTGCTGATATATCAAAGACGCTATTTACTTACTCATCGTCTTCATCATCTTCAAAGCGCGCTACGATCCGGTCCCCGGTATGCGTGGCGCGCAGTTCGTTGGCCACCAGGCGAATCGCCTCACCGCTGCTCATCCCCTGCGACATCAGCTCCTGGATACGCTCTACTGCTTTTTGCTGCTGCTCGTGGCTCAGCGAAGGTAAACCTGCAAACATAACTGACTCCTGCTACATTGTGGGGCGTAATTATTTCACGCCGTCCCCTTATTAGCCAGCGGGCGGTAACGATCAGGATCGAGGAAGATGTTGTCCCCCGCTATTATTACCCTGCCCTGGCATTCGGATGCCGCCGAGCGCTACTTTGCGCCAATAAGCGCAGCGCCCTGGGCGATGCTGCTGCACTCAGGCTTTGCCGATCATCCGCACAACCGTTTTGATATTATCGTCGCCGAGCCGCGCGCAACCCTGACGACCCGCGGCGGTATCACCACGGTGAACGACGGCCAAACGTTGACGACTTCGACTGACGATCCGCTAACAATAGTGGCGCAGCAGCTGGCGCAGTGTGGACTCGCGCCGCAGGCCCATCCGCACCTGCCGTTCCTTGGCGGCGCGCTGGGGCTGTTCGGCTACGATCTGGGGCGCCGCTTCGAAAAGCTGCCGTCTCATGCCGACGCGGATATTGCCCTGCCGGATATGGCGGTCGGTATTTACGACTGGGCGCTGATCGTCGATCACCAGCAGCGTGAGGTCTCTCTGCTGAGCTACGACGATCCCCACGCGCGCCTGCGCTGGCTGACGGCACAAGCTGCCCCAGCGGCGGCCCCTTTTAGCCTGACCTCGGCCTGGCGCTCTAACATGAGCCGCGAGCAGTACGGTGAGAAATTTCGCCAGGTACAGGCGTGGCTGCAGAGCGGTGACTGCTACCAGGTCAACCTGGCCCAGCGCTTCCAGGCCCGCTATCAGGGCGACGAGTGGCAGGCATTTTGTCAGCTTAACCGCGCTAACAGAGCCCCGTTCAGCGCCTTTATTCGCCTCGAGGACGGCGCGGTGCTGAGCCTCTCTCCGGAGCGTTTTATCCGGCTCCATCAGGGTGAAATCCAGACCCGGCCGATTAAAGGCACCCTACCGCGGCTGGCCGATCCGCAGCAGGACGCCCGCCAGGCAGAAAGGCTGGCTAACTCGCCGAAGGATCGCGCTGAAAATTTGATGATCGTCGATTTGATGCGCAACGATATTGGCCGGGTTGCCGAGCCCGGCAGCGTTCGCGTACCCGAGCTCTTCGTCGTTGAGCCGTTCCCGGCGGTCCACCATCTGGTCAGCACCATTACCGCCAGGCTACCGGCCCATCTTCACGCCAGCGACCTGCTGCGCGCGGCGTTTCCCGGCGGCTCCATTACCGGCGCCCCCAAGGTGCGCGCGATGCAAATTATCGATAGCCTGGAGCCGCAGCGGCGCAACGCGTGGTGCGGCAGCATCGGCTATCTCAGCCTGTGCGGGAATATGGACACCAGCATTACGATCCGCACGCTGACGGCGTGGCAGGGGCAGCTATACTGCTCTGCGGGCGGCGGGATTGTCGCGGATAGCGAAGAAGACGCTGAATACCAGGAAACCTTTGATAAAGTTAACCGCATTCTGCACCAACTGGAGAGTTAAGATATGGCGGATAGCGCCCTTGAGCTGGACGACTTTCTTTCGCGCTTTCAATTACTGCGCCCGCAGCCTTCGCAAGGCGCCCTCAATCAGCGCCAGGCCGCGGTGCTGGTACCGATTGTCCGTCGCCCGCAGCCGGGGCTGCTGCTTACCCAGCGTTCGCCGCGGATGCGTAAGCACGCCGGCCAGGTGGCCTTCCCGGGCGGAGCGGTCGATAACAGCGACGCGTCGCTGATTGCCGCCGCGCTCCGCGAGGCGCAGGAAGAGGTGGCTATTCCCCCTGAACAGGTGGAAATCATCGGCGTTCTGCCGCCGGTGGATAGCGTGACCGGCTTTCAGGTCACCCCGGTGGTGGGGATCATTCCGCCTAACCTGCGCTATCACGCCAGCCAGGATGAGGTGGCGGCGGTCTTTGAAATGCCGCTGGCCGAAGCGCTGCGCCTGGGCCGCTATCACCCTCTGGATATCCATCGCCGCGGGAACTCGCATCGGGTCTGGCTTTCCTGGTATCAGCATTATTTTGTCTGGGGAATGACCGCGGGGATTATCCGCGAGCTGGCCCTGCAAATCGGCGTCAAGCCCTGACGCCTTAATCGACTTTGCGCAGCCCTCCTTGCGGCTGCGTTCGCTCGCCGAACTCCCCCGCACCGCCCTTTGCGCCCCCCTCTTGCGGCTCCCCCGTCGGGCCCGTTACTCAGGGTATATACTTAAATATGACGGCGCTCTCAGCATTAGTAAATTCATGGTTATCCATTAGTTTAATTCATGTGAATAGTTAAGCTGATGCTACGGTTCCCTCTTACACTATGCGCAGTTATCACATCGTTGCCGCAGCCGCGGCAACCCTGTACTGGAGTGTTATGGTGATTAGTATATTCGACATGTTCAAGGTGGGGATTGGTCCCTCATCTTCCCATACTGTAGGGCCGATGAAGGCCGGTAAACAGTTCGTCGATGACCTGGTCGAAAAGGGACTACTTAATGACGTGACGCGCGTGGCGGTTGACGTCTACGGCTCGCTCTCATTAACCGGCAAAGGCCACCACACGGACATCGCCATTATCATGGGGCTGGCGGGCAATCAGCCCGATACGGTCGACATTGACGCGATTCCGGCATTTATTCGCGACATAGAAGCGCGCGGACGCCTGCTGCTGGCGCAAGGGCAGCAGGAAGTCGATTTCCCGCAGGATGACGGCATGCGTTTTCGCAGCGACAACCTGCCGCTGCACGAGAACGGGATGACGATTCATGCCTGGGCCGGCGACAAAGAAATCTACAGCAAAACTTACTACTCCATCGGCGGCGGTTTTATCGTCGACGAAGAGCATTTCGGCAAAGAAAATGCGGGCGAGCTCAGCGTACCTTACCCGTTTAAATCGGCGCAGGAGATGCTTGGCTATTGCAAAGAGACCGGACTGTCGCTCTCCGGAATGGTGATGCAGAACGAACTGGCGCTGCACGACAAAAAAGAGATCGAAGACTATTTTGCCAACGTCTGGCAGACCATGCGCGCCTGTATCGATCGCGGCATGAATACCGAAGGAGTACTGCCAGGGCCGCTGCGCGTACCGCGTCGCGCCTCGGCGCTGCGCCGCCTGCTGGTGGCCAGCGATAAGCTCTCCAGCGACCCGATGAACGTCATTGACTGGGTGAACATGTTTGCCCTCGCCGTCAACGAAGAGAACGCCGCCGGCGGCCGCGTGGTTACGGCCCCGACCAACGGCGCCTGCGGGATTGTGCCCGCGGTGCTGGCCTACTACGACCACTTTATTGAATCGGTCAGCCCTGATATCTACATTCGCTACTTTATGGCCTCCGGCGCCGTGGGCGCGCTGTACAAGATGAATGCCTCTATTTCAGGCGCGGAAGTGGGCTGTCAGGGCGAGGTTGGCGTGGCGTGCTCGATGGCCGCCGCCGGTCTTGCGGAGCTGCTTGGCGCCAGCCCGGAGCAGGTGTGCGTGGCGGCAGAGATCGGCATGGAGCACAATCTTGGCCTTACCTGCGATCCCGTCGCCGGCCAGGTCCAGGTGCCGTGCATCGAACGCAACGCTATCGCATCGGTTAAAGCGATTAACGCCGCGCGTATGGCGATGCGCCGCACCAGCGAACCGCGCGTCTCCCTCGATAAAGTTATCGAGACGATGTACGAAACCGGCAAGGACATGAACGCCAAATATCGCGAGACCTCCCGCGGCGGTCTGGCCATCAAAGTACAGTGTGACTAAACCATCTCAAACGAAATGCGCCCTAACCGGCGCATTTTTCTTCTGCTATTCATTTACATCCACTACACTTACTCTCTGACGATTGATATTCTGAAGGTTACTCAGAGTCGACAGGGTGTCGCGCATGCAGACTGCACATAAGGTCATCACGACATACCGCCGCAAACGTATTACCGTCTGTTTGATTGTTGCGTTATTAACGCTAACAACCACGCTGGTTATCCGATTTATTTCGCAGCGTAGCCTAAATCAGCAGCGGATCCAGACCGTCACCGACCAGATGGTGCTGGCCATGGATAAAATTCTTCTCCCGCTTGAGAGCCACCACGCCTCGATGCTCAGTTTCGTCGGCCAGCCGTGTCGGGATATTCACCTGCCTTTACGCAAGCTGGCGGCCTCGCTGCAGACGGTACGCACCATCGCGCTGGTGAAATCCGATATTCTTTACTGCTCCAGTATTTATGGCGAACGTAATATTAACCTTCATCAGCGGCAGCCCATGCTGCCGAGCAACCGCCCTCTTCTGGCCTTCTCCACCGACGGGTCGCTGCTGGTCGGCTCGCCGGTATTAATTCGCTGGTATCCGGTCTCTCTCAGCGGCGCCGACGGCGTCATGCTGATGATTAACATTGAGCTGCTGGGGGAGTTAATTCTCAACGCGAAATCACCGCTGATTACCGGTATTGGGCTGCAGGTGGGAGATAAAAGCTTTATTTACGGCCTCGGCCTGGTGGACCGCGACGCCATTCCCGGCGAGCGCATTATCTATCGCCAGAGCTCTTCGCAGTTTCCCTTTACCATCAACGTCAGCGGCCCGGGCGCCTCGGCCATCGCCCTCAACGACCTGCCCGCCGAGCTGCCGCTGGCGCTGATCCTTACGCTGTTGATGACCGGCATTGCCTGGCTAACCACCGCCGGCAGGCTCAGCTTCTCCCGTGAAATCAGCCTCGGGATCGCTTCTCGCGAGTTCGAGCTTTGGTGCCAGCCGCTGGAGGATGCGCGCAGCCAAAGATGCTGCGGAGTCGAGATCCTGCTGCGCTGGAACAATCCGCGTCGCGGGAAAATTTCCCCCGACGTTTTTATTCCCATTGCCGAGGGCTACAATCTTATCGTTCCCCTCACCCGCTACGTCATCGCGGAGACCGCGCGCCAGCTCAACCTCTTCCCCCAGGACAAGCGCTTCCATATTTCGATCAACGTCGCCGCCCGCCACTTTGCTAACGGCGAGCTGCTGCGCGATCTGCATCACTACTGGTTTAGCGCTCATCCCATCCAGCAGCTGGTGGTGGAGCTGACGGAGCGCGACGTGCTGCAGGATGGCGATCGTCATATGGCCGAACACCTGCATTACAAAGGCGTGCAGCTGGCAATCGATGATTTCGGTACCGGCAACAGCTCGCTGTCATGGCTGAAAAAACTGCGCCCCGATATCTTAAAAATTGATAAGTCCTTCACCAGCGCTATCGGCATCGACAGCGTAAATTCGACGGTAACGGATATGATTATTGCCCTCGCGCATCGCCTGGAAATTGTCACTATCGCGGAAGGCGTTGAAACGCAAGAGCAGGCGGAGTATTTGCGTGACCAGGGCGTCGATATCCTGCAGGGGTTTCGCTACGCCCGGCCGATGCCGATAAACGAATTCCCGCAATGGCTGGCGATGCACAGCCTGGCGACGGTGGGGGAAAAGGATAGCGAATAGCCTGCCGGCCCCTTACGGAGGCCGGCAGGTCGGCGGGATTACTCTTCTTCGTCGTGCTCGTGGCGCGTTTTGACGACGCGGACCAGGTCGACACGATAGCTGTTAGCCTCAACGATAGTGAACTGCAGCGGCGCCAGCTCAACGACGTCGCCGGTGCGCGGGATATGGCCGTTGACGGCGATAACCAGCCCGGCAACCGTCGCAATATCCTCTTCTTCGTTGACGATATCATCCAGCCCCAGCGTCTGCTGCAGCGCGTGGAGATCGGTCGAGCCTTTGATCAGCCAGCCGTCGCCATCGGCAACGATCTCCGGCGTCTCATCGGCATCCGGGAACTCGCCGGCAATCGCCTCCAGCACGTCCAGCGGCGTCACCAGCCCCTGCACCACGCCAAATTCGTTGGTGACAATGACGAAGCTGCCGCGGGCCCGGCGCAGAACGCCCAGCAGATTGATCGGGTCCAGGGTTTCCGGAACCACAATCGCCGGCGACGCCGAAGCGAGCGCCGCCACGTTCTCACCGGCCTCCAGGGCCACCAGCATCTCTTTGGCACGAACGATGCCGATGATCTCATCCAGCTCGCCCCGGCACACCGGGAACAAGCTGTGCGGAGAAGAGAGCAGCTGGCGGCGAATCTCGTCTTCGCTCTGCTCAGCGTCAACCCAGCTGATTTCACCGCGCGGCGTCATGATGCCGCGCAGCGAGCGCTGGGCAAGCGTCAGCACGCCGTTAATCATGTAGCGCTCTTCCTCGGCAAACTCGCCTTCCGGCACCGGTATCGCAGAAGGCATGTCGCCATCGTGCGTGACCTGATTCTGCTTGCGGCTGCCCATCAGGCGCAGGATCGCATCGGCGGTTCGCGCGCGCAGCGGCAGCGTCGACTGATGGCGGATAAAGTTACGGCGCGCCACCTGGTTGAAGAACTCGATGGTTATCGAGAAGCCAATCGCGGCGTACAGGTAGCCTTTCGGTATATGGAAACCAAAGCCTTCAGCCACCAGGCTCAGGCCAATCATCAGCAGGAAGCTAAGGCACAGCACCACCACCGTCGGATGCTGGTTCACGAAGCGGGTCAGCGGCTTCGAGGCCAGCAGCATTACCATCATCGCAATCACCACCGCCGCCATCATCACCGGGAGATGGTTCACCATGCCCACGGCGGTAATCACCGCATCCAGCGAGAACACGGCATCAAGCACGACAATCTGCAGCACCACCACCCAGAAGCTGGCGTAACCTTTCCCATGACCGGCATCGTGCTGGCGGTTTTCCAGCCGCTCGTGCAGCTCGGTCGTCGCCTTGAACAGCAGGAATATCCCCCCCAGCAGCATAATAAGATCGCGCCCGGAGAAGGAAAAATCAGCGATGCTAAACAGCGGTTTGGTTAAGGTCACCATCCACGAAATAACCGACAGCAGCCCCAGACGCATGAACAGCGCCAGCGACAGGCCAATCAGGCGTGCTTTATCACGCTGCTTTGGCGGCAGTTTATCCGCAAGGATGGCGATAAATACCAGGTTGTCGATACCGAGCACGATCTCGAGGACGACCAGCGTCAACAGGCCGACCCAAATAGAGGGATCCATTAAGAATTCCATGAGTTGCTCCAGTTAACGACGGACGCAGTCATCGCTATGTCATGCACAGGCGAGACAATTGTTGCTGGTAAAAAAGCGTAGCAGGTAGCGGTGGCAGAAAGGTGCCAAAGGGTGAAAAGACGTCGATGAGGGTCCATACAGCGGGCTTATGCCCTATACTCCTGAGTAGTTAAACGGAAGCTAAACATAGCAAAAAACAGAAGCGGATTGGAAAAAAATTTACCTGTTTTTGCAATAGCTAAGGCTATTTTTTGCGCCGCGAAATTATTATTCGTAGATGCGTGATTAACGGATCTTCATCACATTAATTATTTTTTCACTATCTAAAATAATTCGCTGTAGTGATTATTTTAGATCTTACACCCTTACTGAATCGATTTTGTTCGCAAGAGTGATTCAGGATGTATCACAACAGATGATGCATTCACCATAATAAAGGAGGTAGCAAGTGACGATTGCTATTGTAATAGGCACACATGGTTGGGCTGCAGAACAGCTGCTGAAGACGGCAGAAATGCTGTTGGGCGAGCAGGAAAACGTTGGCTGGATTGATTTCGTTCCCGGTGAAAACGCCGAAACGCTGATCGAGAAGTACAACGCACAGCTGGCGAAGCTGGACACGACTAAAGGCGCGTTGTTTCTCGTCGATACGTGGGGAGGCAGCCCGTTCAACGCGGCGAGCCGCATTGTCGTCGATAAAGAACACTACGAAGTCATCGCCGGCGTTAACATTCCAATGCTGGTTGAAACGCTGATGGCCCGTGACGACGATCCGTCGTTCGACGAGCTGGTGGCGTTAGCGGTGGAAACCGGTCGTGAAGGCGTTAAGGCGCTGAAAGCGAAAGCGGTAGAAAAAGCGGCTCCGGCTCCCGTTCAGGCGGCAGCGCCGCGAGCGGCAACCCCAGCTAAACCGATGGGTCCAAACGATTACATGGTTATCGGCCTGGCGCGTATCGACGATCGTCTTATCCACGGACAGGTCGCGACCCGCTGGACCAAAGAAACCAACGTCACCCGTATTATTGTCGTCAGCGATGAAGTCGCCGCCGATACCGTACGCAAAACGTTGCTGACTCAGGTTGCACCTCCGGGCGTCACCGCCCACGTTGTCGATGTGGCTAAAATGATCCGCGTCTACAACAACCCCAAATACGCCGGCGAGCGCATTATGCTGCTGTTCACTAACCCAACTGACGTTGAGCGCGTTGTTGAAGGTGGCGTGAATATCACCACCGTTAACATCGGCGGCATGGCTTTCCGCCAGGGCAAAACGCAGGTGAACAACGCGATTTCGGTCGATGAGAAAGATATTGAAGCGTTCAGGAAGCTGAACGCCCGCGGTATCGAACTGGAAGCACGCAAAGTTTCCACCGACCAGAAACTGAAAATGATGGACCTGATCGCCAAGGTTAATAAATAACCCTGCGCTCGCGCCTGACTTTTCAACTTAAGACTTAATCAACAGGAGAAGTACAATGGAGATTACCCTTCTTCAGATTGTGCTGGTGTTCATCGTCGCGTGTATTGCGGGTATGGAGTCGGTACTTGATGAATTTCAGTTCCACCGTCCTCTGGTGGCCTGTACGCTGATTGGCGCCGTTCTCGGGGATATGAAAACCGGTATTATCATCGGTGGTACCCTGGAAATGATCGCCCTGGGCTGGATGAACATCGGCGCCGCCGTTGCGCCGGATGCCGCCCTCGCGTCCATCATCTCGACCGTGCTGGTTATCGCCGGCCACCAAAGCATTGGTGCCGGTATCGCGCTGGCTATCCCGCTGGCAGCAGCAGGCCAGGTTCTGACCATTATCGTTCGTACGATCACCGTTGCCTTCCAGCACGCTGCGGATAAAGCGGCGGAGAGCGGAAACCTGACGGCCATTTCCTGGCTTCACGTTTCGTCTCTGTTCCTGCAGGCCATGCGTATCGCTATCCCGGCCGTTATCGTCGCTATCTCCGTCGGTACCAGCGAAGTCCAGGGCCTGCTGAACGCCATTCCGGAAGTGGTCACCGGCGGTCTGAACATCGCGGGTGGCATGATCGTGGTCGTTGGTTACGCGATGGTCATCAACATGATGCGCGCAGGCTATCTGATGCCGTTCTTCTACCTCGGCTTCGTTACCGCTGCGTTCACCAACTTCAACCTGGTTGCTCTGGGCGTGATTGGTACCGTAATGGCCATCCTCTACATCCAGCTTAGCCCGAAATACAACCGCGTAGCGGGTGCGCCAGCGCAGGCTGCTGGTAATAACGATCTCGATAACGAACTGGACTAACAGGTGAGCGAAATGGTTGATATGACTAAAAATACCACCGAGAAAAAACTCACTCAGAGTGATATTCGTGGCGTGTTCATTCGTTCTAACCTGTTCCAGGGTTCATGGAACTTCGAACGTATGCAGGCGCTGGGCTTCTGCTTCTCTATGGTGCCGGCAATTCGTCGCCTGTACCCGGAGAATAACGATGCGCGTAAACAGGCGATTAAGCGTCACCTTGAGTTCTTTAACACTCACCCTTACGTTGCGGCGCCGGTTCTCGGCGTAACGCTGGCGATGGAAGAGCAGCGTGCTAACGGCGCGGAGATCGACGATGGTGCCATCAACGGTATCAAAGTCGGCCTGATGGGTCCGCTGGCAGGCGTAGGCGACCCGATCTTCTGGGGTACCGTGCGTCCGGTATTCGCGGCGCTGGGCGCCGGTATCGCGATGAGCGGCAGCCTGCTCGGTCCTCTGCTGTTCTTTATCCTGTTTAACGCGGTACGTCTGCTGACCCGTTACTACGGCGTCGCGTACGGTTACCGTAAAGGTATCGACATCGTTAAGGATATGGGCGGCGGCTTCCTGCAGAAACTGACCGAGGGGGCATCGATTCTCGGCCTGTTTGTCATGGGGGCACTGGTTAACAAGTGGACGCACGTGAACATCCCGCTGGTGGTATCCACCATCACCGGTCAGGATGGCCAGACTCGCGTGACCACCGTGCAGACTATCCTTGACCAGCTGATGCCGGGCCTGGTGCCTCTGCTGCTGACCTTCGCCTGTATGTGGCTGCTGCGTAAGAAAGTTAACGCCCTGTGGATCATCGTTGGCTTCTTCGTCATCGGTATCGTTGGCTACGCCATCGGCCTGCTGGGGCTGTAATTATCCTGCTGTACGCCGGGGGCCTGCCCCCGGCTTTTTTTTTAGCTTTTGTTCGGAGGATGGATGACTCTCACGGATCTGGTGCTGGTGCTGTTTATTTTGCTTCTGCTGGCATTTGCGATTTATGACCAGTTTATTATGCCGCGCCGCAACGGCCCGCAGCTGCTGGCCATTCCCCTGCTCCGCCGCAGCCGCGTTGACGGGATAATCTTCGTCGGCCTCACCGCCATCCTGATTTATAACAACATTGTTAGCCACGGCGCGCTCATCACCACCTGGTTGTTATCTGCTCTGGCATTAATGGGACTCTACCTGTTCTGGATCCGCACGCCAAAGATCATCTTCAAGCCGGCTGGCTTTTTCTTCGCCAATATCTGGATTGAATATAAGCGTATTAAAGAGATGAATTTATCGGAAGACGGCGTGCTGGTGATGCAATTAGAGCAAAGACGCCTGCTTATTCGCGTACGAAATATCGACGATCTGGAAAAAATATACAAACTTCTCGTTTCCACTCAATAAGTTAAAAATATAGCCTGCGCTATATTTCAGCCCATTTCGGCAGAGAGATATATAGCCATTGCTATATTCCCTCTGCCCACTTCACTGATATTTATTAACCAATTCTTGACACCTAAATTCAAATGAAAATCGTTATCATTTGGTTATTAAAATATCTAAATCGTGTTATTGTTTTATATTCTCAAAATATGTTAAGGTTGCGCCCGTCGTTGGGGAGTAGCCGATCTTCTGTCCGCCAGGCCAGAAGATGTACGTGTCAACATACTCGTTGCAAAACGTGGCACGTACGGGTTGAAGAACGCATTCAATCAGGCGAGACCATAGGCACATCACTGCGGTGCGCAATATATAGTCATTAGAGTTATTGCGTATATTTACTGGGGGCAGCGATGTGTCATATGGAATATCCCCGGTCAGGACGCACTCATGAACTTATCCGCAACGATTCTTCTGGCCTTTGGCATGTCCATGGACGCCTTCGCCGCCTCTATCGGTAAGGGTGCCACCCTCCACAAACCTAAATTTTCCGAAGCGTTACGCACCGGGCTTATCTTCGGCGCGATTGAAACGCTGACCCCGCTTGTCGGCTGGGGAATGGGGATGCTTGCCAGCCAGTTCGTCCTCGAGTGGAATCACTGGATTGCCTTTGTGCTGCTGGTTTTCCTCGGTGGCCGAATGGTCATTGAAGGATTTCGCGGCGGCGTTGACGATGAGTGCGAAGCGCCCCATCGTCACGGCTTTTGGCTGCTGGTCACCACCGCCATTGCTACCAGCCTTGACGCGATGGCCGTTGGCGTCGGTCTGGCCTTCCTGCAGGTGAACATCATTGCCACCGCGCTGGCGATTGGCTGCGCGACGATGGTGATGTCAACGCTGGGTATTATGCTGGGACGGTTTATCGGCCCGCTGCTTGGCAAACGGGCTGAAATTCTCGGCGGGATTGTGCTGATCGGGATCGGGGCAGAAATTCTCTGGAGCCACTTCGCCGGTTAGCTATCAGGCATCACGCTGCCAGCAGTGGATCATAAAATCGGTCTGGCAGCCGAATAGCGCCTGCTGGCGCAGCGTCTCACGCACCGGCGGTTTCGCCCGCCATGCAAACGGCGTCATCTGCAGCAGCGCCTCGGCCTCACTTCCGCTTAGCGTCATGGGATAAGCCAGCTGCTGCTCATGGCGCAGGGAAAAACCGGTCATCTCTTCCGTATTCTGCTCGTGCAGATGCACCTCGTCGTAAATCAGGCCTTTCAGCTCAAGCAGATGCTTCGGACCCGGCGTCGCGGTAACCACCCAGCCCCCGGGTCTGACCACCCGCGCCAGCTCGAGCGCGTTGCAGGGCGCGTAGATCCGCACCACCGCATCAAAGCTGGCATCAGCAAACGGCAGACGCTGGCTGGAAGCGACGCAGAAATTCACCTGCGGATAGCGTTTGGCCGCCGCGCGAACCGCTGATTTAGAGACGTCGAGGCCCCAGCAGCGGGCTGAAATAGCGGCAAACGCGTGGGTGTAGTAACCCTCGCCGCAGCCGATGTCCAGCAGGTCGGCGGGCGCACAGGTCTGCAGAAACTCGCCGATCGCATCACGCAGCGGCTGGTAGTGGCCGGCATCGAGAAAGGCGCGTCGCGCCTGCATCATTTCCGCACTGTCGCCCGGATCGCGCGAGCGCTTGAACTGCACCGGCAGCAGGTTAACGTATCCCTCCTTCGCTAAATCAAACTGGTGCCGCTGCGGGCAGATATAGCTATTTTCGCGGCGCTCAAGCGGCGCGTGGCAAAGGGGGCAACTGTAAGACATGACAACTCCGGTGTCGCTGAAAGAGCGAAAGTGTAGCGTTATTCGCTCTTTCAGACCACTGTTACAGCGCCGGAGGCAGGCTCTCGTCGTTATGCATAACGATAAGATTGTCCGAGCCCGCCGGCATTCCGTCCGGCATCACGTTTTCGAGACGCAGGACGTCGCCCATTATCTGGCTAAATACCGGCGCCGAAACGGCCCCGCCGTAATAGGAGCCGTTGCTGGGGTCGTTGATCACCACCACCAGCGCAAACTGCGGGTTGCTGGCCGGCGCCACGCCCGCGGTATAGGCAACATATTTATCGATGTACTTGCCGTCCGGGCCAATTTTTTTCGCGGTCCCGGTTTTTACCGCAATCCGATAGTCGCGGACGGCCGCTTTTGTCCCGCCGCCGCCCGGCAACGCCACGCTCTCCATCATATGCTCTACTTCATGAACGATCTGTTCCGGCATCACTCGCGTGCCGATAACCGGCGGATCGATGCGGGTAATCGACAGCGGCCGCTCGATGCCGAAGCCGCCGATGGTGGCGTAGACGTGCGCCAGCTGCAGCGGGGTGACCATCAGGCCGTAGCCAAAAGAGAAAGTCGCGCGATCCAACTGGCCCCAGTAGCGGCGCTGGGGCATCAGCCCCGTGCTTTCCCCGGTGAGCCCGAGGCCCGTCGGGTCGCCAAAGCCAAAGGCCTTATAGGTGTCGATCAGGTGCTGGACCGGCATAGCCAGAGACAGGTGCGAGACGCCGACATCGCTGGATTTTTGCAGAATGCCGGTGAGGGTCAGCTCCGGATAGTAGCCGACATCGCGAATGCGGTGACCGTCAAGAACGAAAGGATGGGTATCCACCACGCTGTCAGGCTGCACAATCCCCTGCTGCAGCGCCGTCATCAGCACCAGCGGCTTCACCGTCGAGCCTGGCTCAAAGGTATCGCTGATGGCGCGATTACGGAAATCATCCAGCCGGGCGTTATCGCGATTATTGGGGTTAAAGTCCGGATAGCTGGCCATCGACAGGATTTCGCCGGTATCAATCTTAATGAGCACCGCCGCTCCGGACTCGGCCTTGTTCCAGCTGACCGCATTATCCAGCGCATCCTCGGTGACCGTCTGCAGCCGCTCGTCGATACTCAGCTGTAAATTGTGCGCCGGAACCGCCGCCACCTCGGTGATATTTTCAATCACGTGGCCGTGGCGATCTTTACGCACCAGCCGACGCCCGGCCTTTCCGGTCAGCTGGGCGTTGAAGCTTTTTTCAACCCCTTCAATGCCCTGATTATCGATATTGGTAAAACCAAGCAGGTTGGCCGCAACGTGACCAGCCGGATAAAAGCGTCGGGATTCGTCGCGCAGGTTAATCCCCGGCAGATGCAGCTTATCGATCCACTCGGCCTGCTCCGGGTTAACCTGGCGCGCCAGATAGACAAAGCGCATATGGGGATGAGCCTGAACCCGTTTCGCCAGGTCGCTCAGGTTAAGGTGCAGCGCTTCCGCCATCGCCTGCCAGCGCGGACCATAGCCGACGCCCCCTTTCTCGAGGATCGTTTGCGGGTCGGCCCAGATAGCGCTAACCGGTACGCTGACCGCCAGCGGGCGATTCTCGCGGTCGCTTATCATCCCGCGCTGAACGTCAATAGGCTCTTCGCGCAGCGAACGCATATCCTCTTGCTTAACCAGATTATCGGGGGAGACAATCTGCAGCCATCCCACCCGGCCTAAAAGCAGCCCAAGGCAGCTGAGGATCGCTGCGCACAGTAGCCCAAAGCGAATCGGGGTGAAATTCGCGCCTGTCTTAGTTTTGTTCTTTTGCACCGTAGCTCCAGCATTATTTTGCAACCCTCTGATTTAACAGAAAATCGACAAAACAGGATGCGAAACAGTGCTAATAAAGGTGTTGTTTTGCAACAAAGCGCAACGGAGGGGGGAAATCGGAAATGTTTTGCAATAAACGCTAAAAAGCCCCGCAAAGGCGAGGCTTTCTTTACAAGCTGAGTGGTCTTGAATCAGATAGCAGTTACGTTAACTGCTGCCGGACCTTTCTGGCCGTCCTGAATTTCGAACTCAACGTTCTGGCCTTCAGCCAGAGTTTTGAAGCCATTACCCTGGATAGCGGAGAAGTGTACGAACACGTCTTTGCTGCCATCAGCCGGAGTAATAAAGCCAAAACCTTTAGACTCGTTGAACCACTTAACTTGACCTTTAATCTTTGCCATTTGCAAAATTCCTTAGACTGTTTTCTTCGCCCGCAGGCGCTTACATAGATAAAACTGACACACTACTGCATGAGGCACTAATATAAGGTTCGGCAGAGAAGCGGTATTCAACGACAACGTGTTTACTCAGGACTTCTTTACTGAAAATGCCACACATAAACAGAACTGTACCTCGTTTAACCCGAAAGGTGTTATCACATACAACGTTAATAATGGCAAGCCATTTTTAAACGGCTCTCGATCCTTCGCACAAAATATAAGGGAATCATTTGACCAACTGCACGTTTATGCGCCTTTTCTCGCCCGCTGTTAATCCCGGGGCGCGCGGCAAACATCCGATTATGCATGGATGATAGCTGCAACTTTTTCACCACAGCTCAACAACTTCGCTCCGTCCAGCCCGCCATGCATGCACCCTGCCAATTTTGAGGGGTTACGTGCGCATAGCTGCATAACGATGCGCATAAACGCGCATATTGATAGTTGAAAATTGGCTTAGGCCGAGAATATGCAGGGTTAATTAAATGCTGTTAGCCACGCGACAAATAGTGTTTATATTGCATCTTAATAATGAAATTTCGATGACACACACTTTCATCATGCAATTAAATCACGATGTTATTATTTTATTTGAATAGCTCAAAAATCCATAGCTTATTGGATAAAATTGCGATCGCTAACACATTAAGTGACATAAGAAATGTGGCAATAAGCGCGGAAGGATAAGAATAAGTTATTGCGTAAGGCGATGAGGCAGGTGTACACCAGCGCGGTGTACACCCGTTTATCAGCTACCGTTCAGCGACGAGACGGATAAAGTCGTCGTCGTCCTTCCCCTTCTCAACGGCTGAAGGTTCGGCAACCTCTTCCTTCTCAGGCTCATTGGCTTCGCAGAGACGACGCAGCAGCGCGTTTTGGCGCTTTTGCTGATCCAGCAGAGCCTGCAGCAGCGCAATCTGCTCGTTAGCGCGCGAACTTGCGCGATTAACAAAAAACCATAACAACAGGCCGACAAGCAACAGCACAATGGAAAGCGCCAGCGATGCCAGATTTACGATCCCAGGACTTAGTAACTCACTCATTTCACCACCTCAAAGAGAAGGCGTTTATTCTACCACCCGCGCAGCAGAAGAAAATCAGTCGTAATAAAAATGTCTTACCAGGGGATGAATTTGTTGATGGTGCAGATGCCGCTGAAAAACTGCACATCCTGATCGCACATTACGTTAAGCATCTGAGTCCACAGCAACAAACAGCCCGCTATGACAACAATCAGCAAAACCCAGCGTAATTTTTTCACTCCACACTCCGCATCAATACCAGATGTTGCCAGGATAGCACGCTCATCTTAAACCGCGGCTAACTGTAATACGAAACGCAAGTTTCAGAATCATAGACTTGTTTCAACTCGTGTACCTGTCAAAATAAACGCCGAGGATAATACAAATTATGAGGCAACAATGCGATTGATCATTCGTACGATTGTAGTACTGGCTATCTTATGGATTGGCGTATTATTAAGCGGCTACGGCATGTTGATTGGCAGCAATGAGAACGCAGCGGGGCTGGGCCTCCAGTGTAAATATCTGACCGCTCGCGGTACCACAACCGTGCAGTACGTTCACTCTGACAGCGGTATTATTGGTCTGACCGACTGTCCGGTTCTGCGTAAAAGCGAAACCGTTATCGACAAAGGTTAATCTACTGCGGGCTACAGCAGGAAGCCTCTTCTCGCTGTAGCCGCCGCAGCTAGCGCCCGCCGCTGTCAGAACGGATAGTCGTTATAGCCCATCTGCTCAGAAATTTTACGCGCCGCGGTGTGCAGCATTGCAACGTATTCATGCAGACGCTCCTCCGAGAAGCGCAGCGTCGGGAAAGAGATACTCAACCCGGCAATCACTACGCCAAAGCGGTCGAAGACCGGTACGCCAATGCAGCGTAGCCCCTCTTCCTGCTCTTCGTTGTCTTCGCCGTAGCCCTGCTGACGAACGCTGTCCAGAACCCCCAGCAGCTCTTCGGTGCTGGTAATCGTCCGGTCGGTGCTGCGCTTATACTCGACGTCTTCGAGGATCTGCTCTACCTCGGCGCGGTCGCGCCACGCCAGCAGCACTTTGCCGATGGCGGTACTGTACAGCGGGTTGCGGCGGCCGATGCGCGAATACATGCGCAGGTTGTACATCGAATCGATTTTATGGATGTAGACGATACTGTCTTCGTCCAGCGCGCCCAGATGAATAGTCTCTTTCGTCAGGCGCGACAGCTCGCGCATCTGAATATCCGCACTGCGCACCAGATCGACATTCTGCAGCGCGCGCGCGCCCAGCTCGAACAGCTTCAGCGTCAGGGAGTATTTCTCAGACTCCCCTTCCTGGGCAACGTAGCCCAGCGACTTCATGGTCTGCAAAAAGCGATAAACGGTGCTTTTTGACATCATAACGCGCTGAGATAGTTCGGTAATACCAATTTCACGCTCTTCGCCAAGCGCCTGCAGGATGCCAAAAACCTTCAATACTGAAGAGACAGAATCTGGCTGTTTATCCAAATCTGCAACTGCCATTTATCACCTCATCGCTACTGTTTTATAAAAATTAGAACCGGTTTTTATTATAAATTCGCAACCCGATGCCCGCAATCGTTCTTCTGCCCATTCGTTACAAATCTGCGACATACAGCCGAATAATCAATGCTAAAATCATTATCCAGAGAATAGTTACGATAAAGACATAAGCTTAACATGGATAAAAACGTTTCCGATGGTCTACCCCTGCCGCAGCGTTACGGCGCCATTCTGACCATTGTTTTAGGCATCGCGATGGCGGTACTCGACGGCGCCATTGCCAACGTGGCCCTGCCGACCATCGCCACCGACCTTAACGCTTCGCCCGCCGCCTCAATCTGGATAGTCAACGCTTACCAAATCGCCATCGTCATTGCGCTCCTGCCGCTCTCCTTTCTGGGTGATATGTTCGGCTATCGACGCATCTATAAAATCGGGTTACTGGTGTTTACCTTTACCTCACTGGCCTGCGCCCTCTCCCACTCGCTGGAGATGCTGACTCTCGCCCGCGTAGCCCAGGGCCTCGGCGGCGCCGCGCTGATGAGCGTGAATACCGCGCTCATTCGTCTTATCTTCCCGAAGCGCTTCCTCGGACGGGGAATGGGGATCAACTCGTTTGTGGTCGCCGTCTCATCCGCGGCCGGCCCGACGATTGCCGCCGCTATCCTCTCCGTCGCCTCCTGGCAGTGGCTGTTTTTAATCAACATTCCGCTGGGGATTATTTCGCTGACGCTCGCCGTGCGCTACCTGCCGGCCAACAGCGGCCGCAGCAGGATCACCCGCTTCGATCTCCCCAGCGCTATCATGAATGCGCTGACGTTTGGCCTGCTGATCGTCGCGCTCGGCGGCTTTGCGCAGGGGCAGTCCGGCCGGCTGGTGCTCGCTGAATTGGCCGCTATGCTGGTTATCGGGTTCTTCTTCATTCGCCACCAGCTGCGGATGCCGGTGCCGCTGCTGCCGGTTGATCTGCTGCGTATTCCGCTGTTCTCGCTCTCCATCTGCACCTCAATCTGCTCCTTCTGCGCCCAGATGCTGGCGCTGGTTTCGCTGCCCTTCTTCCTGCAGGCGACGATTGGACGCAGCGAGGTCGAGACGGGACTTCTGCTGACGCCCTGGCCGCTCGCGACCATGGTGATGGCGCCGCTGGCGGGTTATCTGATTGAGAAAATTCACGCGGGGCTGCTGGGAGCGGTCGGTCTGGCGGTCATGGCCTGCGGTCTGTTTGGCCTGGCGCTGCTGCCCTCATCGCCGTCCGACCTCGATATAATCTGGCGCATGGCGCTCTGCGGCGCGGGCTTCGGCCTGTTCCAGTCGCCGAATAACCACACTATCGTCTCATCGGCCCCGAGCCACCGCAGCGGAGGGGCCAGCGGAATGCTCGGCACCGCCCGACTGCTGGGACAAAGCACCGGCGCGGCGCTGGTCGCGCTGCTGTTCAATCTGCAGGGTAACGGCGGCACCCATACCGCGCTGCTGCTGGCCGGAGGACTGGCGGTGGTTGCGGCCACCGTTAGCGGCCTGCGCGTCACCCAGCCGCGCCCCGGACAATAGCCCGCCCGATTACGGCACAAAAAAAACCGCAGCCCGATTAAGGCTGCGGTTTTTGTTTCTGCGCTCTAAAGAAGAATGTTACTTCAGATATTCCCCGCTGCGCAGAGCTTCGATACGTTTATCCAGCGGCGGGTGCGTCATAAACAGCTCGCTCATCGATTTCGCTTTGCCGTTGATGCATAGCGCCATCATGCTGCTGGCTTCCTGCGGCTCGTAGCTGGTTTTCAAACGCTGCAGGGCGGCGATCATTTTCTCGCGACCGACCAGACGGGCAGAGCCCGCGTCCGCATGGAACTCACGGTAGCGCGAGAACCACATGGTGATGATGCTGGCCAGAATCCCAAACACCAGTTCCAGAACGGTAGCGACGGCAAAGTAAACCAGCGGGTTGCCGTTGCTGCTCTCGCCTTCGTCGCGGTTGCCGCTAAGGAATCCTGCGGCGATTTGCGCGATAACGCGCGAGATAAAGATAACGAAGGTGTTCACCACCCCCTGAATCAGGGTCATGGTCACCATATCGCCGTTGGCAATGTGGCTGATTTCATGGGCAATAACGGCTTCCGCCTCGTCACGGCTCATGTTTTGCAGCAGCCCGGTGCTGACGGCTACCAGCGAAGCGTCACGGCGTGCGCCGGTAGCAAAGGCGTTAATATCCGGCGCATGGTAGATAGCAACCTGCGGCATGCCGATGCCCGCCTGCTGCGCCTGCTGCGCGACGGTATTCATCAGCCAGCGTTCGGTTTCGTTACGCGGCTGCTCAATGACTTCCCCACCCACCGATTTTAGCGCCATCCATTTCGACATCAGCAGCGAAACGATCGAACCACCAAAACCAAAAAGCAGCGCCATGATCAGTAGCCCGGTCATGCTGCTTGACTGTATTCCCGTCAGGCTTAGCACCAGCCCGAACACCGCCATAACGGCCAGGTTGGTCAACAGGAAGAGCGCGATTCGCATCATAATTTTCTTCTAACCTCGATTTAACAAAACGCACTATGCGATTCCCCATATCGTAGGGGTACAACGTTAATTTTCAACCATCCTCCCCCGCTAAGTCACGAGAAAGACACAACTTTACATTTTGTAGCATATCGCTGACATCTGCATAATATATTGACATCGCGCGCGGGGGAATCGAGGTTTTTGACGGCAGGATCGGATAAAAAAACGGGCACAACATGTGTGCCCGTCGGGTGCTTATTTGCTAACCGGTGGCTCCACCGCCGGCTGGTCTTTCTCCAGATGGGCCAGGTCGAGCGCGATATGGACCGTTTCATCAAGATACGGATCCGGCTCCTGGTAATCCTTCGGCAGATCGTCCAGCTTCTTAAGCTGCGGTTTGCCTTCACGTTTCAGGCGATCGTTAATGCGGGCCAGACGAGTCGCATCATCCTCTTCGTTCTCTTTCTCACGCTGGGCGTAGTTCAGAGAAACGATATTGCGCTTGTCTTTCATCGCGTTATAGCGAGCAATGTCCTTCATGATGTACTGGAATTCCGGATCTTTGGCAATCCGCTCATCATGCAGCTTCAGCAAACCGGGGCCGAACGGCGTTAAGTCGCCGGACTTGACGTAGGTCGCTGCATTCACGCTATCCCACGGCAGGGCGTTATCTTCATACTGCTCGCCGGTCTCGCGATCTTCGGTGCCGGTTGGCATCATGATGTCCGGCGTTACGCCCTTACGCTGAGTACTGCCGCCGTTTATGCGGTAGAACTTCTGGATGGTGTACTGCACGGAACCCAGCGCCGGCCAGTCAGGACGCAGCATCTGATCGTAAATACGGTTCAGGGAGCGGTACTGCTGCACGGTGCCTTTACCGAAGGTTGGCTCACCGACGATCAGTCCGCGCCCGTAGTCCTGCATCGCCGCGGCGAAGATTTCAGAAGCCGAAGCGCTGAAGCGGTCAACCAGTACAACCAGCGGGCCTTTGTAGTACACGACGCCGTCGGTATCGCTGTCTTCACGCACTTTACCGTTGTTATCACGAACCTGCACTACCGGGCCAGACGGGATAAACAGGCCGGAAAGCGATACCGCCTCGGTCAGCGCCCCGCCGCCGTTGCTGCGCAGGTCGATAACGATACTGCTGACGTTCTGTTTTTCCAGCTTCTGCAGCTGAACCTTGACGTCATCCGTCAGGCCAACGTAGAAACCGGGGATATCCAGCACGCCGATTTTTTCTTTACCAACGGTTTTCACCGACATTTTAACCGCGCGATCTTCGAGACGAATTCGCTCGCGGGTTAGCGTGACGATGCGCGTTTTCGCGCCCTTGCCCGCAGGCAGCACTTCAAGACGAACCTTACTGCCCTTCGGCCCTTTAATCAGCGCCACCACGTCGTCAAGACGCCAGCCGATCACGTCAACCATGCCCTTGCCGGCCTGGCCAACGCCGACGATACGGTCGCCAACGCTAATTGACTTGCTCTTCGCCGCCGGGCCGCCGGCCACCAGCGAATTAATCACCGTATAGTCGTCGTCCATCTGCAGCACCGCGCCGATCCCTTCTAACGAAAGGCTCATTTCGGTATTGAACTGCTCGGTATTGCGCGGCGACAGGTAGTTGGTATGCGGGTCGATTTCGCGGGCAAAGGAGGTCATAACCAGCGAGAACACATCTTCACTATTGGTTTGCGCCAGACGGCGAATAGCAAACTTATAGCGGCGGGTCAGCGTTTCGCGGATCTCTTTGTCGTCTTTACCCGCAAGCTTCAGGCTCAGCTGGTCAAACTTCACCTTGGCATCCCACAGCGCGTTCAGCTCGGCCTCGTCTTTCGGCCAGGGCGACTTGCTGCGGTCAAGGTTGAAGTTATCGTTGCCGGTAAAGTCCATCGGACGCTCCAGCACCTTCAATGCGTACTGGTAGCGTTCGAAACGCCGCTTCTGTCCCAGGTTATACAGGTCGTAAAAAACGTCCAGTTTTCCGCTGCGCAGCTCGTCGCCGATTTGATTTTTCCTGGCGGCAAACTGGGCAACGTCGCTGGCCAGCAGCACGTTGTGGCTGTAATCCAGCAGGTTCAGATAGCGGTCAAAAATTTTTGCCGAGAAGGCGTTATCGAGATCGAACTGTCGATAGTGCGAACGAGTAAAGCGCGAGGTTACGCGCTCACTCACCGTCGCGTGCTGCGGCTCTTCTTTCAGCACGGGGATTTGATCGGCTCGGGTAATATCATCCGCGGCAAACGCATGGCCTGCTATTGCTAGCAGGCCCGCAAGCGCGGTGAGCTTAAAGAATGTGTTCATGCCTGGCCCGGCCTCCGTTTCAGAACACCAGGTGTTCTGCGCGTACAATCATTGACATACCAGAAGTCAGCTGTACACGAACGCCATCTTTGGTGATTTCCAGAACGGTGGCGTCCATTGCGTTATTGCCTGCTTTCACCTTCAGAGCCTGGCCGACGGACAGCACGGTCAGATCTGATACAGGAGTATGACGCTCTTCGCGCGGTGCTTTCGCAACGGCAGGACGCGGCTTACGCTGTTCGGTGCCTTCTTTGCGGCGAACCTGAGGACGCGGCTTACGCTCACGACGGGTGCCGTCTTCCTGCTGACCTGCAGCGGCAGCTGCGGCTTCGCGTTTTTTGGCCTGCTGGCCTGCACGCTGTGCCTGGACGCGAGCTTTTGCTTCTTCGAGCTGCTGACGGGCATGAGCAACGTGCTGCTCTTCCAGTTCGCCGCACGGGTTGCCGTCGAGGTCGACGCGAATCGCCCCAGGCTTAACGCCGTACAGATAGCGCCAGCTCGAAGTATAAAGACGTAAAGCGGCACGAAGCTGGGTTTTGCTGAGATTCATCTCACCCCCAACGCGCTCAACGAGATCCTGAAAAATACCGACTTTCAGGGGGCGAGCTTCACCTTCAGCGCTGAAGCACTGTGGGAAACGTTCGGCCAGAAATGCGATAACTTCTTTACTGCTATTCAACTTAGGTTGATTTTCCATGAAATTTCCTGATTACAACGGACGTAGCCAACAAGCCGCAGGCATGAACAGGCGCCATTATAATGACGCCATCGCTAAATGCTACGTTATCCGTTGATTATCCTGCGACGTGGGTGAATATTTTTTGATAGTCGGTCGCAGAAATGAGTTTTTCCAGCTGCGCTACCAGTTCCGTAAGCCCTTGTTCATCCTCAGCGGTGAAGCGGGCGTACGCGGTGCTGTCGATATCCAGGACGCCAATAATCTGACCGTTCACCCGCAGCGGGAAGACAATCTCCGAATTGCTGGCGGCATCACATGCGATATGCCCGTCAAAGGCGTGAACATCCTCCACGCGCTGCACGCGATTCTGCGAAACGGCAGAACCGCAAACGCCCCGCCCAACCGGAATTCGCACGCAGGCCAGCTTGCCCTGGAAGGGCCCCAGCACCAGCGTATCGCCTTCGAGTAGGTAGAACCCGGCCCAGTTAACCTCGGTCAGCCGCTCAAACAGCAGCGCGCTGGTATTAGAGATCGTGGCCAGAAAACTGGTTTCACCTGCCATTAATGCCTGAAAATCACGGTTCAGATCCGCGTAAAATTCTGTTTTGTTCATTATATAATCACTTAGTTGTCTTACTCTCGTACACCGACTGCCTAATAAAATAAGCATTAAATGCGTTCAGGCTCAAGATGAATTCATTCCTGGGTTAATATAGTGAAATACATTCATTGCCGTACGTAATAAATGCCACTAAAAACACCCCAGATCACGCCAGCGAAAAAGATGACCGTACATGCGGTCGGTTCGCCGCTGCCTCAGGCCCACTATCACCGCTGCCCGCAGTGCGACATTCTGTTTCGCCTGCCGGTGCTTAAGCGCAATCAGAGCGCCTGGTGCCCACGCTGCAGCGCCAAAATACGCGACGGCCGCGACTGGTCGCTTTCGCGCCTTGGCAGTATGGCGATCGCCATGATGCTGCTGATGCCTTTCGCCTGGATGGAGCCTTTACTGCGTTTGCACCTGCTCGGCGTGCGTATCGACGCTAACGTATTACAGGGCATCTGGCAAATGACCGACCAGGGGGATCCGCTGACGGCGGCGATGGTGCTATTTTGTGCCATTGGCGCGCCGGCCCTGCTGGTTATCTCCATCGCCTATCTTTGGCTAGGCAACGTGCTGGGGATGAACCTGCGCCCGGTGCTGCTGATGCTGGAGCGGCTTAAAGAGTGGGTGATGCTCGATATCTACCTGGTGGGCATCGGCGTGGCCTCGATCAAGGTCCAGGATTATGCGTTCCTGCAGCCCGGCGTCGGGCTTATCGCCTTTGTCTCATTGACGCTGCTCAGCATCCTCACGCTCATTCACATGAACGTCGAAGAGCTGTGGGAGCGATTCTATCCCGAACGCCCGGCGCTGCGCCCGGACCCGAATCTACAGGTGTGCACCGGCTGCCACTACACCGGGCACCGCGACTCCCGCGGACGCTGCCGTCGCTGCCATACGCCGCTACGCCACCGTCGGCCGCAGAGCCTGCAGAAGAGCTGGGCGGCGCTGATTGCCTCGGTGATGTTCCTGCTCCCCGCCAACCTGCTGCCGATCTCGATTATCTACGTTAACGGCGCGCGCCAGGACGATACGATCCTCTCCGGGATTATGTCGCTGGCCAACAGCAACGTCGCCATTGCCGGCGTGGTGTTTATCGCCAGTATTCTGGTGCCGTTTACCAAAGTTATTGTGTTGTTTACGCTGCTGGTCAGCATACAATTCAGGTGCGAACAGGGACTGCGCACCCGCATCCTGCTGCTGCGGCTGATTACCTGGATTGGCCGCTGGTCGATGCTCGATCTTTTCGTTATCTCATTAACCATGTCGCTGATAAACCGCGATCAACTCCTCGCTTTTACGATGGGGCCTGCTGCGGTATATTTCGGCGCCGCGGTAATATTAACTATCCTTGCTGTTGAATGGCTGGACAGCCGCTTACTTTGGGACGCACATGAGTCAGGAAACGCCCGCTTCGCCGACTGAAGCCAAAATTAAAACCAAACGTCGCATCTCGCCATTCTGGCTGCTGCCGGTCATCGCGCTGATGATCGCCATCTGGCTGATCTGGACCAGCTATAGCGATCGCGGGACGACGATCACTATCGACTTTCAGTCGGCTAACGGGATTGTCCCCGGACGCACGCCTATCCGCTATCAGGGGGTAGAAGTGGGCACGGTGCAGAATATCTCGCTGAGTAAAGACCTGAGCAAGATAGAGGTATCGGCCAGCGTCAAAAGCGATATGAAAGACGCCCTGCGCAAGGACACGCAGTTCTGGCTGGTCACGCCGAAAGCTTCCCTGGCGGGCGTTTCCGGCCTTGATGCGCTGGTCGGCGGGAACTATATCGGCATGATGCCGGGTCGGGGCGAACCTGAGGACCACTTTGTCGCCCTCGATACCCAGCCGAAATACCGTATCAACAACGGCGAGCTGATGATTCATCTCCACGCCGCGGATCTCGGCTCGCTGACCAGCGGGTCGCTGGTCTATTTCCGCAAAATTCCCGTTGGCCGGGTTTACGACTATGCGCTCAACGATAACAACCAGGGCGTCACCATTGACGTGCTGATCGAGCGCCGCTTTACCAATCTGGTCAAAAAAGGCACCCGCTTCTGGAACGTTTCCGGCGTCAAGGCCGACGTCGGAATTAGCGGCGCTAAAGTGGAGCTGGAAAGCCTTTCGGCCCTGGTTAACGGGGCGATTGCCTTCGATTCCCCCGACGATTCCAAAGTCGCTCAGCAAAACGATGAGTACGGGCTGTACGAAGATTTGGCCCACAGCCAGCGCGGCGTACTGGTGACGCTCGATTTACCCGACGGCGCGGGGCTGAAAGCCGGCTCTACGCCGCTGATGTACCAGGGCCTCGAGGTCGGACAGCTGACTAAGCTCAACCTCCAGCCGGGGAGTAAAGTCACCGGCGAGATGACCGTCGATCCCAGCGTCGTAACCCTGCTGCGCGATAAGACGCTTATTCAGATGAAAAAGCCGAAAATTTCGCTGGATAACCCAAGCCTCAGCGCCCTGCTGACCGGCAATACCTTTGAGCTGGTTCCGGGAGAGGGAGAGGCGCGCAGCCACTTCGTGGTGCTGCCGGCGGATAAATCGCTGCTGGAGGAGCCCAACGTCGCCGCCATCACGCTGACGGCAGCGGAGAGCTTCGGCATTGACGCCGGACAGCCGCTGGTGCTGCACGGCGTGAAAATCGGCCAGGTGCTGGAGCGCAGGCTGACGGCGAAAGGCGTCACCTTCCAGGTGGCCATTACGCCGGAATATCGCGATCTGGTGCACGGAGACAGCAAATTTGTGGTTAACAGCCGCCTCGACGTTAAGGTTGGCCTCGACGGCATTAAGGTGCTTGGCGCCAGCGCCAGCGAATGGGTTGACGGCGGTATCCGCATTATTCCAGGCGCCAAAGGGGCGATTCAGTCCAGCTATCCGCTGTATGCCAATATGGAAAAAGCGCAGGAGAATAGCCTGAGCGACGTCCCGACCACCACCCTGAGCCTCACGGCGGAAACGCTGCCGGATGTGCAGGAAGGCTCGGTGGTGCTCTACCGCAAGTTTGCCGTTGGCGAGGTGACCTCCGTCAGGCCGCGCAGCGACGCGTTTGATATCGATCTGCACATTCAGCCAGAATATCGTCATCTGCTCACCGGCAATAGTGTGTTCTGGGCGGAAGGCGGCGCGAAGGTCCAGCTCGACGGCAACGGCCTGACCGTGCAGGCCTCGCCGCTGGCTCGCGCCCTTAAAGGGGCGATCAGCTTTGACGATCTGAGCGGCACCAGCGCCCGGGCACGCAGCGGTAATAAACGTATTCTGTACGCTTCAGAGACCGCCGCCCGCGCGGTGGGCGGGCAGATAACCCTGCACGCCTTCGATGCGGGAAAACTCTCCTCCGGCATGCCTATCCGCTACCTGGGGATTAACATCGGCCAGATCCAATCGCTGAACCTGATCACCGCCAAAAACGAAGTGCAGGCGAAAGCCGTGCTCTACCCGGAGTACGTGGATACCTTCGCCCGCGGAGGCACCCGATTCTCGGTGATCACCCCGCAAATTTCCGCGGCGGGCGTTGAGCACCTGGATACCATCTTCCAGCCGTATATCAACGTTGAGCCAGGTCGGGGCACGCCGCGCCGCGACTTCGAAATCCAGGAAACGACCATTAGCGACTCTCGCTATATCGACGGCCTGAGCATCGTGGTTGAGGTTCCGGAAGCCGGTTCGCTGGATATCGGCACGCCGGTGCTGTTCCGCGGCCTCGAGGTGGGGACGGTCACCGGGCTGACGCTGGGATCGCTGTCGGACCGCGTGATGGTCAAACTGCGTATCAGCAAGCGTTACCAGTATCTGGTGCGTAACAACTCGGTGTTCTGGCTCTCTTCCGGCTACAACCTCGACTTTGGCCTGATTGGCGGAGTGGTGAAAACCGGGACCTTCAATCAGTTCATTCGCGGCGGCATCTCCTTTGCCACCCCGCCGGGCACGCCGCTGGCGCCAAAAGCGCAGGATGATAAACACTTCCTGCTGCTGGAGAGCGAACCGAAAGAGTGGCGCGAATGGGGCACCGCCCTGCCGCGCTAGCCCGCAGGTTGTTGGAGCTCAGCCGCCGCCCCGGCGCCTGAGCTCCGCGCTGGCTGAACGCTCCGGTGTCCGATGCCGGAGCGTTTATGGTAAACTGCGCACCCTTTTTTCTTGTGGTGCGCTCCAGTGGCTCAAAACGCTGTCTTTTTTCCTGACAAATTCCTCGCTCAAATGCGTGCGGCAATGCCGACACATCTCTCTTTCGATGATTTTATTGCCGCCTGCCAACGTCCGCTACGCCGCAGCATCCGCGTTAACACGCTGAAAACCAGCGTAGCCGACTTTCTGCAGCTGGTCGCCCCCTACGGCTGGCAGCTTACGCCGGTGCCGTGGTGCGCAGAGGGATTTTGGATAGAGCGCGAGGACGAGGAGTCCCTGCCGTTAGGCAGCACCGCCGAGCATCTCAGCGGACTCTTCTATATTCAGGAAGCCAGCTCAATGCTGCCGGTGGCCGCCCTGTTTGCCGATGGCGATATGCCGCAGCGGGTGATGGATGTCGCCGCCGCGCCGGGGTCAAAAACCACGCAAATCGCCGCCAGGATGGGGAATAAAGGCGGGATCCTCGCCAACGAATATTCCGCCAGCCGGGTCAAGGTCCTGCATGCCAATATCAGCCGCTGCGGAATAAGCAACGTTGCGCTAACGCATTTCGATGGCCGGGTATTTGGCGCCGCGCTGCCGGAGAGCTTCGATGCGATCCTGCTCGACGCCCCCTGCTCCGGTGAAGGCGTGGTGCGCAAGGATCCCGAGGCCTTGAAAAACTGGTCCCCGGAAAGCAACCAGCAGATCGCGGCAACCCAGCGTGAGCTTATCGATAGCGCCTTTCACGCCCTGCAACCGGGCGGCACGCTGGTGTACTCAACCTGCACCCTGAACCGCGAAGAAAATGAGGACGTGGTGCAGTGGCTGCTGGCGCGCTATCCGCAGGCGGTGGAGACGCTGCCTCTCGGCTCGCTCTTCCCCCAGGCCAGCGAGGCCCTGACGGCGGAGGGCTTTCTTCACGTCTTCCCGCAGATTTATGACTGCGAGGGCTTCTTCGTTGCCCGTCTGCGTAAAACCGCCGCCGTTGAACCGCTGCCGGCGCCGGGCTACAAGGTGGGTAAGTTTCCGTTTATCCCGATGAAGCGCCGGGAAAGCGCCGCCGTGTCGGACGCCGCGGCGGCCGTGGGTCTGCGCTGGGATGAGAGCCATACCCTCTGGCAGCGCGATAAGGAAATTTGGCTGTTCCCGCAGGCCATGGAAGCGTTTATTGGCAGGATCCGCTTTTCACGAATTGGCATCCGGCTGGCGGAAACGCACAACAAGGGCTTCCGCTGGCAGCACGAGGCGGTCATCGCCCTTGCCGCATCCGGGACGCCTTTTGCGCTGACGGAGAGTGAGGCCGAAGAGTGGTATCGCGGCCGCGATATTTACCCGCAAACCCCGCCGCAGCAGGACGAAGCGATCGTCACTTACCAGGGCGCAACCCTTGGTCTGGCGAAAAAAGTGGGTTCACGCCTGAAGAACAGCTATCCCCGCGAACTGGTGCGTGACGGGAAGCTATTTGCCGGCAAGGTGTGATTGAGCGCAAAAAAACAGCACTTTTTCACTGGCTATTTGCGCCCCATTGTCTACGCTGAAAAATGGCGGCCCTAACTGGTCGTACCACAATTCAGCAGACAAACGGGGTGAATTTATGAGTAAAACAAACATACGCATCGGCGCGTTTGAGATAGACGACGCCGAACTGCACGCTGAACAGCAGGGGGAGCGAACGTTAAGCATTCCCTGCAAATCCGATCCGGATTTGTGTATGCAGCTCGACGGTTGGGATGCTGACACCAGCGTTCCGGCCATTCTCGATGGCCGACATTCCGTTCTCTACCGTAAGCACTACGATCAACAATCTGACGCCTGGGTCATGCGCGTAGCCTGACTCAAAAAGAACCCGTCGCCTGAGACGGGTTATTTACCCCCCGCACTCGCTAAACTCCCCTATACTTATTAGCATGTTAACCTGAACATGTGGCCAGGATGTTTGCCTTAGTTTTGTTCATTTGTTACCTGGACGGCGGCTGCGAGGATATTGTCGTGGATGTTTACGACGACGAACGACGCTGCGTGGTCGCGATGGACGATCAGCGGATCCGCCAGGGCGGCTGCTTTCCGGTAGAAGACTTTATCGACGGCTTCTGGCGCCCCGCCAGCGAATACAGCGATTTCTAGCCTGCCTGCTGCAGCTGCACGAGGGTCAGCTCGCCGCCAAAGACGGCTCCGGTATCAATATAGTGCTGGTTATCGCCGTCGTAGCGCTGCCTGAGCGGCGTATGGCCAAACCAGAAATGATCGGCACCGCCAATCGCCCCGTGTCGCCCGGCCAGATGGTCCGTCAGGCGCTGACGGTTCCACAGGACCTGGGTAGCATCCACCGGCTGCTGCCAGCGATAGCACGCCGCCGGATAGTCCGCGTGGGCAATAACGTGGGTCTGCGAGCCGGCGCGGAGCTCAATAATCAACGGCAGCCGACGACAGCGGGCAAAGAGCGGCGCCATCTGCCGCCGCGCCTGCGACGAACTCTCCTGATACCAGCGCCCGCCGTTGAGCATCCACAGCGCCATCTTCCCGCTCTCCTGCGCCTCCAGCGCCATCTGCTCGTGGTTGCCCCGCACCGCGCGAAACCAGCGACGATCAAGGAGGCCCAGCGTTGCCGCGCTTTGCGGCCCGCGATCGATCAGATCTCCCACGGAGATAAGCAGATCCTGGTACGGGTCAAACCTGAGCAGCCGCAGCTTTGCCGCCAGCAGCGCAAGGCAGCCGTGCAGGTCTCCGACGAGCCAAATATTACGCCAGACTGAACCATCAAGATGCTGATACATATTGATCCTCCTGCCACAATTATAGCGAACTATTTCTCCTGTTCTCCTCCCTGAAACACACTTCAATAAAATTTAAACGAAACGGAAATATAGTCCGCCAGGGCATTAATCTCGCGCCTGACTCTCATTAAAATAGAAGCTAAATAACGCCGAGGTATTCATCGTGACGGACAATAGCCTGCATTCAGCCTACGTACTACAGCCACACACAAATCTAATTACCGATCTGGTGATGGGCAGACTTATTCCCGCGCCAATCTGGCAAAAGCGTAATTACCGGCTTAAGTTCCTGCTGCGAACCGCATTATTTTATACGCCAACCCGGACCATGCTGGATAATCTCGCGGCGCGGCCCAACTTCAGCCAGCTGCTCGCCGCTCAGGTGACGCTGCCGGGAAAAGTTCATCGTCAGTACCTGAGGCGCGGGCTCAACGCCGGCCAGCGCGCCGCGGCGATCGTCAGCCACTATCAGTATATCGATACCTTACCCGCCGGCCGGCTGGGTGCCGCCATGACCGCGGTGCAGGAGATGCCGCTGCTGGAGCTGCGGGGCAAAGATGACGCCCGGTTTACGCTGTCGGCCTCCTCTGCCGGGAAAGCCGAGCGCGAAGGCGAAACCACGCTTTGGCTGCGCGACGGGAACCAGACGCTGCTGGCCAGCGCGACGTTTAGCGTGGTGCGCGACCAGGAGCAGTGGCAGCTGACCATCGGCGGGCTGCAGGGGCCGCGGCGCAACGTCCCGCACGAGGTGATCAAACAGGCTACCCGCGCCTGCTACGGCCTGTTTCCTAAGCGCCTGCTGCTGGAGTTTATCTGGGCGCTGGCGGCGCAAAGCAATATCCAGGCAATTTATGGCGTGAGCGATAACGGCCACGTTTTCAGAGCATTGCGCTATCGCTTAAGTAAAGGACGCCACTTCCACGCCAGCTATGACGAGTTCTGGAAGTCTATTGAGGGCGAGGCCGACGGCGCGTGGCGCTGGCGTTTACCGCTGCGCCTTGAGCGCAAGTCTTTGGACGAGATTGCCAGCAAAAAACGGGCTGAGTATCGCCGCCGCTTCCAGCTGCTCGACGATCTGAATGCCGAGGTTATCGCCCTCACCGCCGGCTCCCGGCAGGCGTAGCTTGCCAATAAATAAACGCCGTTTTCGCAACGGCGTTTGCATCTTATCCTGCGGTTTCGTTACTATCATAACTTCTTCGTTTCCGTTCAGGTAGCCATTGAAGTTATGAGTAAAGCAGAAGCAGTGCTGTTGGCTATCGTCCTGATTATTTTGACGGCTTCCCTGTGGTTTATTTTCAGCGGCGAAATCTGGTCCCTCGTCAGTTATCTGGAAACGCGGCTATATCCCTCTTTAGTCGCTCCGGAATAACCCCTCTTTATTTACACACGCTATATGCGCGTTTTTTTCTCACACCCTCATTTTTCGCGGCATAAAAGTAAGTAAAAATAAGCCTCTGGTCGCGTTGACAGCACCTTACTCCATTTATCTTACAAAAATTTATGCCCACCCGCCTCCGCTATTGAGCGATGAATGTCGCCAGAACATGGGCGAATGGGAGCCTTTTTCACAAAACGCGCGATCGCCATCTCCTCTAACGCAAGAGGTGGAAAGCCTATCCAGCACGCTGTTTTTCTGTAAAGGAAATGTGAATGCGTTTTTTGTTGTGGTATAAGGGGAAAAGGTCGCGTCGGGAAATGAGGGATCGTCTCGGGCCTTCCTGGATAATTGCTTGAAAGATACAGATAAAAAGAGACCGAACACGATTCCTGTATTCGGTCCAGGGAAATGGCTCTTGGGAGAGAGCCGTGCGCTAAAAGTTGGCATTAATGCAGGCTAAGTCGCCTTGCCTTATAAGAATAGTTTACCGCGTCAGGTTTTCCAGTCCGCAACAAAAGTGGGCCAATAATTCCCGGTAAAATCGCGGAAACGCATAAAAAAACCGCCGTTCCTGTCGCAGGAATACGGCGGTTTTTTCATTTTAATACAGTCAGATAGTTCCAAAAATCAGCACAGTTTTTGCGCTCGCTCGATAAAGGGCGCCAGGCTCATTTTTTGCCCCGGATGCTGGGGATCATCGACCTGGATCACAGAAATCGGCTGACCGCTGGTTTTACCGGCCTTAACCTGCTCGATAGCAATATCATTTAACGGATACTGCACCAGCGTGCTGGGGTTGATGGCGAACAGCGCATTTCCCGGGCGACAGGTCAGCATCACCTCTTCACGGTTAAACGCCCAGCTCTCCTTACCGACTTCAAAGCGGCTAACGGTAATAACCTGCGGGGCCGCAAACGCGGCGCCGGAGCTTGCCAGTAACATCAGTGTCAGAACAATTTTTTTCATGATTTAACCAGTTAATTCAATAAGGTTCCCAGGTAGCAAACAGGCTGACGGCCAGCAGCGCCAGCGCCCCCAGCGCCATCTCCACCTGCGTGGTACGCAAAATGAGCCGCTCTGCCCGCGCGTCGTTCAGCGACATTCGAGGTACCAGAACATACCGATTCACCAGCGCGATTGCCACCATCCCCGCGACCAGAGCACATTTGATCAACAGCATTCTGCCCCACGGCGAAGCGCTGAAAAATCCGCCCTGGATCAGCAGCGTATTCACCATGCCGCTGGCAATGGTGCCAGCCACCGCCAGATGCCCGTAGCGCGAAAAGCGCATCATGGCGCTAATTGCCGCCTGCCGCCAGCGCCCCTGCAGCAGACGCAGGCAGTAGATAAACGGCAGCAACCCGCCAAACCAGCCGGCGACGCAGAACAGATGCACGGCATGATTGGCGCGCTGCAGCGCCCCCAGCCCGCCTTCGCTCATCGCCGCATGGCCCACGCCCGCCAGTAAAAGCAGCTGGCCGCAAAGCAGCACCAGCAGCAGTCGCGCCGAATGGTGCGGCTTAAGCCAGACGACGATAAGCGTCACCCAGGCCAGCAGAATTTGCCATACCCAGACGCTGCCAAATCGCGTGCCGGCGACGGCCTGCCAGATAGCGGGCTGCCAGACATCGGGCCAGCCCTCGCCCATCAGGCCGCCCTGCACCATTAGCATCAGCAGCGCTGAAAGCGCGCTAATCAACAGCAGATGGCGCAGCAGCGGATAAAATCGCTGCATCAGCAGGCGACGCAGCGTCGATGGCGCCCACCACGCGCCGTACAGCACGCAGCCGAAGGCCACCATCAGCGAGCCGAAGTGTACAAACCGTAGGGTGATATAGAGTGACGCGAGCATCGTTTATTTAACGGTAAAGTGGTACTGCCCTTTGGTCTTATGACCGTCGACGGAGACCACGTGCCAGTCAACGGTATAGTCACCCGGCGTTAAGGGCTGCGCCAGCGGGACCACCAGCTGCGCTTTATTATCATTGCTAAGCGCCAGCTTGCCGGTCGCCACCGCGTTTTGCTGAGGGCCGCTAAGCGTCACGCCGCTGAAGCGGGTTTCGATGCCCTCGGAAAAGCTCAGCGTCAGCGCCTGCGGCGAGGCGTTCACCGTCGAGTCCGCGGCGGGAGTTTGCTGCTGCAGGTGCGCGTGGGCCAAAGCTCCGGCGCTGGCCAGCAAACCGGCGAGAAGAGCGGCAGCGCGCAGCGCGCCTGCGGTGAGAATACGCATAATCGTCATTCCTTTTCGTTATGTATGTAGCACAGAGAATAACCCTGTATAATGGCGTAGTCGAGCCATGCGTATCAGTCTTAGGTCACGCTCGGCAAGCTTTCGGCATCATCCAGGAGAAACCCAATGGAAAATAATCTGGCAAAAATCTCGCAGGACGAGATGGACAAGGTCAACGTCGATCTTGCGGCGGCCAGCGTCGCCTTTAAAGAACGTTATAATATGCCGGTGGTCGCCGATTTGGTCGAAAGAGAGCAGCCTGCTCATCTTCGGGACTGGTTCCGCGAACGCCTGATCGCCCATCGACTGGCATCCGTTTCACTCTCGCGCCTGCCCTATGAACCCAAAACAAAATAATTCAGCCCTCCCGTGGAGACCCGGGTTGGCAAGACCGGCACATTCTATTACGCTGACCCCTTTGACCAGGAGCGCGCTATGCTACGCGTAATCGATACAGAAACCTGCGGACTGCAGGGCGGCATCGTAGAGATCGCCTCTGTCGATATTGTCGATGGCCAGATAACCAATCCGATGAGCCATTTGGTCCGCCCCGATCGCCCTATCAGCCCGCAGGCGATGGCCATTCATCACATCACCGAAGAGATGGTCGCCGACCAGCCGTGGATTGAAGAGATTGTCCCGCACTATTTGGGCAGCCCGTGGTACGTCGCCCACAACGCCAGCTTTGACCGGCGGGTGTTGCCGGAGATGCACGGCGACTGGATTTGCACCATGAAGCTGGCGCGCCGCCTGTGGCCGGGGATTAAATATAGCAACATGGGGCTCTATAAGTCGCGCAAGCTGAACGTCGCCACGCCCGCCGGCCTGCATCACCACCGCGCGCTCTATGACTGCTATATCACCGCCGCGCTGCTGCTTGATATTATCAACGTCTCCGGCTGGTCGCCTGACGATATGGCGACCATTACCGGCCGTCCGGCGCTGTTGACCACCTTTACCTTTGGCAAGTATCGCGGCAAGCCGGTGGCGGAAGTGGCGGAAAACGATCCGGGCTATCTTCGCTGGCTGTTCAACAATCTGGATCGGATGAGCCCCGAGCTGCGCTTAACTCTCAAGCACTATCTCGGGGACTAAGCGCCCCCCTAGACGTCGGCCTGGCCTGGCAGCGTGCCCTGCGCCAGGCCTATCAGAAACGCGTACTCGAGAGCCACGCCCTCATAGCTTTTAAAACGCCCCGATTTCCCGCCGTGCCCTGAGTCCATATCGGTACACAGCAGCAGCAGATTATCGTTCGTCTTCAGCGCACGCAGCTTCGCGACCCATTTTGCCGGCTCCCAGTACTGCACCTGGGAGTCGTGTAGCCCGGTGGTCACCAGCATATGCGGATAGGCCTGAGCCGTAACGTTATCGTAGGGGCTGTAGCCCTTCATATAGCGATAATAGGTCTCATCCTGCGGGTTGCCCCATTCTTCAAACTCCCCGGTCGTTAGCGGAATGGACTCGTCGAGCATGGTGGTGAGCACGTCAACAAAGGGTACCTGCGCCACCACGCCATGAAACAGCTCCGGGCGCTGGTTGATGGCCACGCCCATTAGCATCCCACCGGCGCTGCCGCCCATGCCGTAGCACAGCTGCGGATCGCCGTAGCCCTGCTTGAGCAGCGCATCGCAGACGTCGAGGTAATCGTTGAAGGTGTTGTTCTTGCAAAGAAACTTGCCGTCTTCATACCATTGCTGCCCCAGCTCGCCGCCGCCGCGCACGTGGGCGATGGCGAAAACGAAGCCGCGGTCGAGCAGGCTCAGGCGGCTGGCGCTGAAATCCGCATCCTCGCTGGCGCCGTAGGAACCGTAGGCGTAGACCAGCAGCGGGCTGGCGCCGCGGCGGAAATATTCGTGTCGGTAGACCAGCGAGACCGGCACCTCAACGCCGTCGCGGGCCCGGATCCACAGATGCTCGCTGCGGTAATGGCTGGCATCGAAACCTTTAACCTCCTGCTGCTTAAGCACCCGCCGTTCACCGGTATCCATATCGAGCTCAAATAGCGTATCCGGCGTGGTCATCGAGGAGTAACCGTAGCGTAAGCGCGCGGTTTCCGGCTCCGGATTATAGGCAAGCCAGGTGACGTAGGCCGGGTCATCAAAGGCAATCCCCACCGCTTCCCGGGTCTTACGGTTGATCTGCCGCAGGCTGGTAAGCCCGTGCTGGCGCTCCTCCACCACCAGCCAGTCGGTAAACAGCGTAAAACCTTCCAGCATCACGTCATCGCGCGGCGGGATCAGGGCCTGCCACTGCTGCTCGTCGCGCTGATGCGTAATGTAGAGACCGAAGTTTTTGCCTTCACGATTTGAGCGCAGGTAGAACGCGTGCTGATAGTGATCGAGGCTGTATTCATGATCTTTGCGCCGCGGCAGAAAGCACACCGGCTCGGCGTCGGGCATTTCAGCATTCAGCAGCCGCACTTCGCTGGTGGTCGCGCTGGCAAGATAGATAACCACGAACTGCTGCGAGGTGGTCTTGTGCACGCTGACGTAAAAGGTTTCATCCTGCTCTTCGTACACCAGCACGTCCGCGTCCGTCGGGGTGCCGACGGTATGTCGCCAGACCTGATACGGCAGCAGCGTGGTGGGGTGTTTACGGACATACCACAGGGTGCGTGAATCGTTGCTCCAGGCGAATTCCGGGGAGACGTTCTCCAGCACTTCGGGATACCAGCTGCCGTCGGCGAGGTTGCACAAACGCAGGCTGTACTGCCGCCGGGAGAGGTAATCCTCCGCCAGCGCCATCAGACCGTTGTCCGGAGAGATCCCCAGCCCACCGAGGGTGTAGAACTCGCTTTTCGCCGCGCGCTGGTTGCTATCGAGCAGCAGCTCCCACGGGTCCCACTCCTCTTTCAGCACCGACTGGCGCTGGTAAATGGCGTATTCGCAGCCCGGCTCATAGACCTGACGATAGCGATAGCCATTTTTACTATAAGGCGCGGAGACTTCGCGCTGGGGGATGCGATCGATGATCTCCTTCAGCACCCGGTCCTGCAGGCTGCGCTGGGTCTCCATCACCGCTTTGCCGTAGGCATTCTCCTCGCGCAGATACTCCAGAACCGCCGGCTGCGCGCGGTCGTCATCACGTAGCCAGAAGTAGTTATCAATACGCGTATCGCCATGTAAGGCCATAGCGTGGGGGATCCGTTTCGCTTTTGGTAGCATCTCTTTGTTCTTCTTCGGCTTAATTTATGCGCACAACGTTAATCGACGCGCGTCCGGACGGCAAGACAAGAAATCTTCCCGGCATCAATCGCTCTGTCCGGGGGGTTGAAAACGGCCACGGCGCTGTGACGCCCGGCCGCGGGTGAGATAGTGCCGGAGAGAGGGTCATCCCCGGCCTGCGCGACGTCAGGCTAAGAGATGACTTGTATATAAAGGGTGGCAAAAGTCGCCGGCGATGCAAGCGGAACGTGATGATTTAAGAGGAAAGAGCCTGCTTTTGTGCCTGAATATCCTGTTCGATCTCAGCGCGCACCTCCGCAGGGATCTTCAGCGCTTCGCCCAGGGCGTTGAGGTAGCTGCGCTCCATAAAGTGGTCAATATCAATCACCGCACAGCTCAGATAGTAGACCTCGAGCGCGTCCTGCTCGCTGCTGATGCCCTGCGCCAGCCGCTGCGGATCGAGGGGCTGGGTTAGCGCGCGATCGATAAGCACCCGTCCCTGTACGTCGATATTGGCCGCACGCAGCTGCTCTTCGATGCTCGCCCGTTCATTTTCATCAATATGGCCGTCGCTTTTGGCCGCAAAAACCAGCGCCTGGATCAGCCGCTCGCTGCGGGCATCAGGCTCAGGTGACGCCGGAACCTGCCCGGCCGGCTCCGGCTGCGGCGAAGCGGCGCGCATCTTCTGCTGATACTTGTTCCACAGCACACTTCCTGCCACCGCGCCGCCGCCAACCAGCAGCGCGCTGGTGCCGTATTTCGCCAGCAGCTTACGCGACGACTTACTGGCGACCAGCAGTCCCGCCAGGCCGCCCAGCGCGCCGGGCAGCAGCAGATTTTTACCGCCAGAGCGATCGTCAGATGAAGAAGATTGACCCTGCTGACCCAGCAGAGACTGAAGTTGGTTAAGCCAGTTAGCCATGATTTCCTCGTTGCACAATAGGCGATGACATCAGCCTAAACGACGCGATGTCAGGAAATGTTATCCATGGCTAAAGATGCGCAAATTCCGGGTGGCTCAGGCCGCTTTCGCCTTGCGCGGTTTGGGCGCCGCTTTTTCCGCCGCGCCATCATCCGCGCCGTCGTCCGCTCCGGCGCTGATGGCGTCATCGCTGGCGTCAGACGACGCCTGCTCTTCGTCATCCCCCTGCCCGGCGGCGTGCTCTTCCGCTTCGGGGAGTTTTCCGGACTTCATAATGTGATGTAAGGTGTCTTTGCGCTCCGCCAGCCACATCGCCATCTCATCACGCTGGGCTTCATCAAGCGTCAGCGGGCAGTCTACCAGCCAGTCGTTAAGGACCTCGGCAAGATCGAGCATTTTGTCGTAAGCATCGGCCTCTTTTTTGCTGGTAAAAGACATTTTTTCCTCACCTTCGCGAATCACCACATATTTGATTTCAACCGCCATTGTGCAGCCCCTTTTTTATACTGTGTTTATATACAGTATAGCAAATTTAGGGCCAGGACTCAACTCACGCGCATAAAGACAGACGCAAACGTTTTCGTTTATACTACGGCGCATGTTTTTTTACTGCGGAAGAGAGTCATGACTGTATTAGGCACAGCGCTGCGCCCTGCGGCGACGCGAGTTATGCTGTTAGGTTCCGGCGAGCTGGGTAAGGAAGTCGCCATCGAGTGTCAACGTCTGGGCATTGAGACCATCGCCGTCGATCGCTACCCTGACGCGCCGGCCATGCAGGTCGCGCACCGTTCGCATGTCGTCAACATGCTGCACGGCGATGCCCTGCGCGCCTTAATTGAACAAGAAAAACCCGACTTTATCGTGCCGGAAATTGAAGCCATCGCCACCGATACCCTGGTTGAACTGGAGCAGTGCGGGCAAAAAGTCGTTCCCACCGCGCGCGCCGCAAAGCTGACCATGAACCGCGAAGGCATTCGCCGCCTGGCCGCTGAAGAGCTGCAGCTTCCAACCTCGGCCTATCGTTTTGCCGACAGTGAAGCCGCCTTTCGCGACGCGGTAAGCGAAATTGGCCTGCCGTGTATCGTCAAGCCGGTGATGAGCTCCTCTGGCAAAGGACAAAGCTTTATCCGCCGCCGCGAACAGCTGGCCGACGCGTGGCTTTATGCCCAGCAGGGCGGCCGCGCCGGCGCCGGTCGCGTTATTGTCGAAGGCGTGGTGAACTTCGATTTTGAAATCACCCTGCTCACCGTCAGCGCGGTCGACGGCGTGCACTTCTGCGCCCCGGTCGGCCACCGTCAGGAAGATGGCGACTATCGCGAATCCTGGCAACCTCAGCAGATGAGCGAGCTGGCGCTGGCCCGCGCGCAGGAAATTGCCCGCAACGTGGTGCTGGCGCTCGGCGGTTACGGCCTGTTCGGCGTCGAGCTGTTCGTGTGCGGCGATGAGGTGATTTTTAGCGAAGTCTCGCCGCGTCCGCACGATACCGGAATGGTTACGCTCATTTCGCAGGATCTGTCGGAGTTCGCCCTGCACGTCCGCGCCTTCCTCGGCCTGCCGGTGGGGGCGATTCGCCAGTATGGCCCGGCGGCTTCGGCGGTGATTCTGCCGCAGCTCACCAGTCAAAACGTCACCTTCGGCAACCTTCAGGCCGCGGTCGGCGCGGGCCTGCAGGTGCGCCTGTTCGGTAAGCCAGAAATTGACGGTTCCCGTCGTCTGGGCGTCACGCTGGCGGTAGCGGAGAGCGTCGATGAGGCGGTGGCGCGGGCCAAAGCTGCGGCGTCAGCGGTGGTGGTTGAGGGATAAAAAAACCCGGTAGCGTTGCCGCTTACCGGGTCAGAACTGAGGCGCGGAAATTACTTCGCGCCTTCTACCGCTTCACGAGCCAGAGTGGTGATACGGTCGTAATCGCCTGCTTCCAGCGCATCCGCCGGTACCAGCCATGAACCGCCGATACACAGAACGCTGTTCAGCGCCAGGTAGTCGCGGTAGTTAGCCGGAGAGATCCCGCCGGTCGGGCAGAAACGAATGTGGGCGAACGGACCGCCAATTGCCTGCAGCGCCTTCACGCCGCCGTTGGCTTCAGCCGGGAAGAATTTAAACTCTTTCAGGCCGTACTGCATGCCCAGCATCAGCTCGGATACGGTGCTGATGCCCGGGATCAGCGGAATCGTCCCTTCTTCAGTCGCCGCCTTGAGCAGAGAATCGGTCAGGCCCGGGCTGATAGCAAACTGTGCTCCCGCCTCGGTCACTTCTTTCAGCTGAGCCGCGTTAGTTACGGTACCGGCGCCGACAATCGCGTCCGGGACTTCTTTAGCGATAGCGCGGATGGCATCCAGCGCGCATTCGGTGCGCAGGGTCACTTCCAGTACGCGTACGCCGCCTGCAACCAGCGCTTTTGCCATCGGCACGGCGTGTTCCAGCTTTTTCACCACGATCACCGGGACAACCGGGCCGGAGGTGAGGATTGCTTCTGCAGTTGTTTTCCAGTTTTTCATCAGAGTTTCTCTCTCGCCAGATCTACAAATTGTATGGTCTTAAAAAGTGATGCAGGTTGCGCCCTGTTCGGCTCCGGAGAGTTTCTCACGCAGCGCAGAGAACATTTCACGACCGGTCCCGACTCGCGAACCGCTCAGGTCAGGAATATGCGGCTGCCGCGCGGCCAGTTCGGCATCGTCCACCAGCAGCGTCAGCTCGCCGGTCTGGCCGTTGACGCGAACGATATCGCCATCGCGGACCTTCGCCAGCAGCCCGCCGTCGTAGGCTTCAGGCGTGACGTGGATGGCTGACGGAACTTTGCCTGATGCGCCAGAGAGTCGCCCATCGGTGACTAGCGCTATTTTGAAACGGCGGTCCAATAATACACCAAGTGGCGGCATAAGTTTATGTAATTCTGGCATGCCGTTCGCTTTTGGCCCCTGATGGCGAACCACCACCACGCAATCTTTGTCCAGCATCCCGGCTTCAAAAGCGGGCAGCACGTCGTGCTGGCTCTCAAAAATAACCGCCGGCGCTTCGATAACCTGGTTTTCCACCGGCACCGCCGAGGTTTTCATCACCGCACGGCCGAGGTTGCCGCTCAGGACTTTGGTGCCGCCGTGGCGAGAAAACGGCTTGTCGAAGGTTGCGATAACCTGATCGTCGAGCGGCGCGCTTGCCCCTTCACGCCAGTCCAGTTCGCCGTTGTTCAGCCATGGCTCCATGGTGTAATGCGACAGCCCAAAGCCGGCTACGGTGTTGACATCTTCGTGCAGCAGCCCGCCTTTCAGCAGTTCGCGGATCAGCACCGGCACGCCGCCTGCTGCCTGGAAGTGGTTGATATCCGCCGGACCGTTCGGATAGAGGCGCGCCAGCAGCGGCACCACGTCCGACAGTTCGGAGAAGTCATCCCAGTTGATGATGATGCCCGCGGCGCGCGCCATGGCTACCAGGTGCATCGTATGGTTGGTTGAGCCGCCGGTCGCCAGCAGCGCCACGATGCCGTTAACCACCACTTTCTCGTCGAACATTTTGCCCAGCGGCATCCACTCGTTGCCGTTGCCGGTCAGGCGGGTGACCTGACGCGCGGCGGCGACGGTCAGCGCTTCGCGCAGTTCAGCATCCGGATGCACGAACGAAGAGCCCGGGAGCTGCATGCCCATAAACTCCACCACCATCTGGTTGGTGTTAGCCGTGCCGTAGAACGTACAGGTGCCCGGCGCGTGGTAAGAGGCGGCTTCCGACTCCAGCAGCGCCATTCGATCGACCTTACCTTCAGCGTACAGCTGGCGAATACGCACCTTCTCTTTATTCGCCAGACCGCTGGCCATCGGGCCAGACGGAATGAATACGGACGGCAGATGGCCAAAGGAGAGCGCGGCCATCGTCAGGCCGGGGACGATTTTATCGCAGACGCCAAGATACAGCGCGCCGTCGAACATATTGTGCGACAGGCCGATGGCCGCAGACATAGCAATTACTTCGCGGCTCAGCAGCGAGAGCTCCATCCCGTCCTGCCCCTGGGTGACCCCGTCGCACATCGCCGGCACGCCGCCGGCAACCTGACCAACCGCGTTCACCGAATGCAGCGCCTTGCGGATGATATTGGGATAGGACTCGTAGGGCTGATGCGCGGACAGCATGTCGTTATAGGAGGTGATGATGGCAATATTGTTACGCAGCATGCTCTTCAGCGAGGCTTTATCATCCGACTGACAGGCCGCAAAACCGTGGGCCAGATTACCGCACGCCAGCTGGGCGCGATGGACGGTATCCGTTTTGGCCTGGTTAATCCGTGCGAGGTAGGCAGCACGGGTATCGCGCGACCGTTCGATAATGCGATTTGTTACCCGTAACATTGTCGAATTCATAAAGGCTCCTAAAAATTTATCTGTCCGGCTGCGGCATTTTTACGATATCAGAAGATGTAAAAGGCACCAATGCTGCAGCTCAGAGGCAAAATGTCTGCCCGCAGTGTAATAAAAAAAGCTCCGGGGGTGAATCCTCCCGGAGCTTAAAAGATTAAAAATTATGCGGCTTTCTGCGCCAGATCATGTTACCGGTAAAATAACTCCTCCGGATAACGAGCGCTTACTCGAATTCGTTCCATGAACGCCCGTCGCGGGTGATCATCGCCACCGAGGCAACCGGTCCCCAGGTCCCCGCCTGATAAGGCTTCGGCGCATCGCGGTCGGCGGCCCAGGCTTCGGTAATGGAGTCAACCCACTTCCACGCCTCTTCAACCTCATCCCGGCGCACGAACAGCGCCTGGATCCCACGCATGGTTTCCAGCAGCAGACGCTCGTAGGCGTCGGCGAGGTGCGTTTGATTGAAGGTTTCCGAGTAGCTCAGGTCCAGCTTGGTGATCTGCAGATTATGCTTGTGGTCAAGGCCCGGTACTTTGTTAAGCACCTGGATATCGACGCCTTCATCCGGCTGCAGGCGAATGGTCAGCTTGTTCTGCGGCAGCTCCTGCCAGTTCTCTTTGAACAGGTTCAGCTCCGGCGTCTTGAAGTAAACCACGACTTCAGAGCATTTGGTCGGCAGACGTTTACCGGTTCGCAGGTAGAACGGCACGCCGGCCCAGCGCCAGTTGTCGATATCAACGCGGATCGCCACGAAGGTTTCGGTATTGCTGGATTTGTTCGCGCCCTCTTCTTCAAGGTAGCCAGGCACTTTTTTACCCTGCGCAAAGCCCGCGGTGTACTGGCCGCGTACCGTTTTCTCACGCACGTTGGCGCGATCGATACGACGCAGCGACTTCAGGACCTTAACTTTCTCATCGCGGATGCTATCTGCGCTGAGGTCCGACGGCGGGGACATGGCGATCATGCACAGGATCTGCAGCAGGTGGTTCTGGATCATGTCGCGCATCTGCCCGGCCTGATCGAAGTAGCCCCAGCGTCCTTCAATACCCACCTCTTCCGCTACGGTGATCTCCACATGGTCGATGGTGCGGCAGTCCCAGTTGTTAACGAACAGGGAGTTGGCGAAGCGCAGCGCCAGCAGGTTGAGGACCGTTTCTTTACCGAGATAGTGGTCGATACGGTAAACCTGGCACTCTTCAAAGAATTCGCCGACCTGGTCGTTGATCTCGCGGGAGGTATCGAGAGAGGTTCCCAGCGGTTTTTCCATCACCACGCGCGCCGGCTTAGCGTTCAGCTTCGCTTCGCCAAGGCCTTTGCAGATGGCGCCAAAGGTGCTTGGCGGCATGGCAAAGTAGTTGATGGTGACGCGATTTTTCTGGTCGAGCATTTTGCCCAGACGGGTAAAAGCTTTGGTGTCGTTAACATCAAGGTTGCAGAACTCCAGGCGCCCGCTCAGGGTATCCCACAGCGCTTCATCAATCTTTTCCTTCATGAAGGTTTCCAGCGCTTCACGAACTACCTTGGTGTAAGCATCTTTATCCCAGTCAGCGCGTCCCACCCCGATGATGCGGGTATCCGGGTTGATCTGGCCAGCCTTCTCAAGCTGATACAGGGAAGGCAACAATTTACGACGCGCCAGGTCACCCTTCGCGCCGAAAATGACCAGATCGCATGCCTGGGCCGTTTGCGTTACCGCCATGTCATTCTCCTCAGTTGATAGTCTGGTGCTTATGCCAGGCTATAATTTGTAATTTTCTTACACTGCACTGTACTGTGTTTACGATTTTCCCGAAAGCCTCGGCCCCCTTTCCAGGCGCTAAACCGCACGAGGAGAAAACTTCAGGCGACAATTTGGGCAGACGGCTAATATTGTTCGTTGTTTCGACCGGTTATCAGTTAATAAAATACGACTCTGATCATGTAATGAAAAAAAACAACATTTTTTTAGGTCATTCCTCCCCGCTGACGATTGCGGAGGGGTATATTCTTGCTAAAACGCCTGATGATTTCACCCATTAATGAAATCGCTTCCATTGATGAGCGCCTTGTTACCATGAATATGCTGGAAAAAATTCAGTCCCGGCTGGAACACCTTAGCAAATCCGAACGCAAAGTGGCCGAGGTCATTCTTGCGGAGCCCGCGCAGGCCATCCACTCAAGCATTGCCGCGCTCGCCCTGGAAGCCGGCGTCAGCGAACCCACCGTCAACCGCTTTTGCCGCAGCCTTGAAACCCGCGGCTTCCCTGATTTTAAACTGCATCTGGCGCAAAGTCTGGCGCACGGCACCCTCTATGTTAACCGCAATGTCGATGAAGACGACAGCGTAGAGTCTTACACCGGAAAAATTTTCGAGTCCGCGATGGCCAGTTTAGATCAGGTCCACCATTCTCTCGATATGTCCGCGGTTAATCGTGCCGTCGATCTTTTAACCCAGGCGAAAAAAATCGCCTTCTTCGGCCTCGGCTCCTCGGCCGCCGTGGCCCATGACGCGATGAATAAATTTTTTCGCTTCAACGTGCCGGTAATCTACTCCGATGACATTGTCCTGCAACGCATGAGCTGTATGAACTGCAATGATGATGACGTGGTGGTGATAATCTCCCACACCGGCAGAACGAAAAGTCAGGTTGAGCTGGCGCAGCTGGCCCGTGAAAACGATGCCATGGTTATCGCGATCACCTCGGCGGGAACGCCGCTGGCGCGCGAAGCAACGCTCTCCATTACGCTTGATGTTCCCGAAGATACCGATATTTATATGCCGATGGTCTCGCGCCTCGCCCAGCTGACCCTCATCGACGTGCTGGCTACCGGCTTTACCCTGCGCCGCGGCGCAAAATTCAGAGATAACTTGAAGAGGGTCAAGGAAGCGTTGAAAGAATCGCGTTTTGATAAAGAACTGCCCGTACACAGCGACAACCCATAAAACCAGATAATAAGTAGTGACCCATTACACCTTCGGTTACGTTTCAGCATAGCAACTTTACCGGCTGGCACGACCGATTCCATGTTCACGCAACACCAAAGTTGTTTTAGTCAACGGAGTATTACATGTCCAGAAGGCTTCGCAGAACCAAAATCGTTACCACCTTAGGCCCGGCAACCGACCGCGACAACAACCTGGAAAAGGTTATCGCTGCAGGCGCTAACGTCGTACGCATGAACTTCTCTCACGGTACCCCGGAAGATCATCAGATTCGCGCGGATAAAGTCCGCGTGATCGCGGCCAGACTGGGCCGCCACGTGGCAATCCTCGGCGATCTGCAGGGGCCGAAAATTCGCGTTTCGACCTTCAAAGAAGGCAAAATTTTCCTCAATGTCGGCGATAAATTCCTGCTGGACGCCGAGCTTGGCAAAGGCGAAGGCGACAAAGAAAAAGTCGGTATTGACTATAAAGGGCTGCCGGCGGACGTCGTGCCTGGCGATATCCTGCTGCTTGACGATGGCCGCGTTCAGCTGAAAGTGCTGGAAGTTCAGGGCCTGAAGGTGTTCACCGAAGTCACCGTCGGCGGACCGCTGTCCAACAACAAGGGCATCAACAAGCTGGGCGGCGGCCTCTCCGCCGAAGCGCTGACCGAAAAAGACAAAGCCGATATCATCACCGCGGCAAAAATTGGCGTTGACTATCTGGCCGTCTCCTTCCCGCGCTGCGGGGAAGATCTGAACTACGCTCGCCGCCTGGCGCGTGAAGCGGGCTGCGACGCGAAGATCGTGGCTAAAGTGGAACGTGCGGAAGCCGTTTGCGATCAGGACGCGATGGACGACGTTATTCTCGCCTCCGACGTCGTGATGGTCGCCCGTGGCGATCTGGGCGTCGAGATCGGCGATCCGGAGCTGGTGGGTATTCAGAAGGCCCTGATCCGCCGCGCCCGTCAGCTGAATCGCTCGGTCATCACCGCCACCCAGATGATGGAGTCGATGATCACCAACCCGATGCCGACTCGTGCAGAAGTCATGGACGTAGCCAACGCCGTGCTGGACGGCACCGATGCGGTGATGCTTTCGGCTGAAACCGCAGCCGGCCAGTATCCGTCGGAAACCGTTGCCGCCATGGCCCGCGTCTGCCTCGGCGCGGAAAAAATCCCGAGCCTCAACGTCTCCAAACACCGTCTGGACATTCAGTTCGACAACGTGGAGGAAGCGATCGCCATGTCGGCGATGTATGCTGCGAACCACCTGAAAGGTGTAACCGCTATCATCACCATGACCGAATCCGGCCGCACCGCGCTGATGACCTCGCGCATCAGCTCCGGCCTGCCGATTTTTGCCCTCTCTCGCCACGAGCGCACCCTCAACCTGACCGCGCTGTACCGCGGCGTGACGCCGGTTTATTTTGACAGCACCAACGATGGCGTTGCCGCCGCTCACGATGCGGTAAACCTGCTGCGTGATAAAGGCTATCTGGTCTCCGGCGACCTTGTTATCGTCACCCAGGGCGACGTCATGAGCACTATCGGTAGCACCAACACCACGCGGATCCTGACCGTCGAATAAGCCATCGCGCAACGGACCCCGCGTACCACCTACCTGCCGACGTAAAATCGGCAGGTATTTTTTTATCCCGGCTGTGCGCGGGCGCTCGCCGGGCAAAGGCATCACACCACCCAGTTCATCAGCAGCGTGGCGGCAATCACCGTCGACGCCCCGCCGATACGGGTCGCAATCTGTGCAAACGGCATCAGCGACATTCGGTTAGAGGCCGACAGGATCGCGACGTCTCCGGTCCCGCCAAGGCCGCTATGGCAGCTGGTGACGATCGCCGCTTCCACGGGGTACATATTGAGGCGCGATGCAATCAAGAACCCGCTCAGGGCCATGGCGATAACGATCGACCCGCACACCACCACGTAGCCGACGGAGAATACCGCCACCACGCTTTCCAGCGGCACGTACAGCATCCCAAGCCCGATCATCAGCGGCCATACCAGCGCCGCAGAGACAAATTTGTAGCAGCTGTAGGCACCCACCTCCATCGCCGCCGGGATCGCTTTGGTATATTTACAAATGACGGCGGCGAGGATCATCAGCACCGGGCCGGGAATATGCACCAGCTTCTCCAACAGCCCGCCGACGATGAAAAAGGCGCAAATCATCAGCAGCCCGCCGCCCATCAGCTGAAAGTCGGTTTGCTGCGGGCCCTGAGCCTGAGTGAAGACGCTGTTATCCTCACGGCTGCGGATCAGCATCCCGCTCCCGGACAGCTCCGGGCGACGAACGCCCAGTCTCGCCAGTACTCCGGCGCAAATAATCGCAAAGATGTTGCCGACGACCGCCGCCGGAGCCAGCTGCGCAACGTAGACGTCGGGGGTTTGCCCAAGGATCGCCGAATAGGCCAGCGAAAGCGGGAGAATGCCCTCGCCGATCCCTCCGCCGATGATCGGCACGATGATAAAGAAAAAGGTGTGGTACAGGCTGTAGCCAAACAGCGTCCCCACCAGCAGGCCGGTGAGGATAGCGGCAAATGTCCCGACAACCAGCGGGACAAACATTCTGACCATCCCCTGAATCAGGATCACCCGATTCATCCCCAGGATGCTACCCACCACCAGACAGGCAATAACGAAATAAAGCAGATTGGCTTCTTTCATCAGCAGATGCACCGTCGCTAGCGTGTGCGGGGCAAACATTTCAAAGTAGACCAGCGCCGAGGGCACCATCAGGCACAGTATCGCCGGGCCACCGATATCCTTCAGTACCGGGACCATGCGGCCGATTTTGGCAAACGCAAAGCCCAGGGTCATAATCACCGCCAGGCCGCCGATCATATTTTTGGGCAATACGCTGGCGTAGGCGGCAACGGCCACAACGATCGCAATACCGACAAACAGCACCAGCGGAACGGATCCCACTTCTGCACTCCCCAGCATTCTGAGCGCGGGGCGCGCAGGCAGTGAATTATCAACAGGATGATTTAGTGAATTATTTTCCATCTTGCACCTTATTTTTTATAAATAGCCAGGTAGGGGCATAAATAACAATAATGTTATTCAACCAGAGTAAAATCGAGAATAAAATAGTACATCGAGCACATTGAACCTGAAAAAAAGTAGCACAGCCGTCAGGCATAAAAAAGCCATGCGCCATTTCTAATGATGCTTTTGTGATTGACCTTGAATCTCAACGTTAAGTAATTTAAGTCGGCCTTTTGTAATTAAAATTATCGCGGCGCGTATTTTTAACCGCCCTCAATGAAAACATCAGGTTACCTTCCCGCCTATATTTGTAAGTAAAGTCCTCGGCGTAAAAGTATTTAAACAAAACAGACTGTGATTTCTATCACCCTGCGGCGCACGAGGGATTGTTAGATTTAAAAAACAGTAGCCGCAGACCATACTTTATCAGGATACCCTATGCCCTCACTATTATTAGAATCACTGTTCCCGCTGGTATTTATCATGCTGCTCGGATGGATCAGCGGCAAGCTCGGCTATACCCGCCGAGAGGATGCCACGGTTTTAGCGACCGTGGTTATTCGCTTCGCTCTGCCCTTTCATCTCTTTATTGGCGCCTTAAACACCAACCCCGATAAAATTAAAAACTTTACCTTTATGGCGGTGCTGGTTATTGGCTTGATGGGCTCTTATTTTCTGACCCTGCTGCTTTCACGCTACGTGTTCCGCCACGATATCAAGACCAGCGCGATCCAGTCCCTGGTCTGCTCGTTCCCCGACATGGCCTATTTTGGCGCGCCGGTGCTGGCGGTACTTATCGGGCCGGAAGGCTTCCTTGGCGTGCTGATCGGCAATCTCATCACCAGCGTGTTTATGATCCCGCTGACGATTATCCTTATTCGCCTCGGCGATAAAAACGCCGCGGCGCAGGAGCCGCAGCTGAATCCCGCGATGCTGGTATGGCAAAACCTGATGAAGGCGGTCAGAAATCCGATTGTCTGGATCCCGATATTAGGCGTCCTGTTAAGCCTTGCCGGAATAAAGCTGCCGCACCTCCTGAGCGCCCCGATTGAAATGGTCGGTAAAATTGCCGGCGGCCTCTCCCTGTTTGCCCTCGGCCTGCTGTTTTACGGTGAACGCCCGGCGTTAAATCGTCAGGTATTTACCAATATCGGAATTAAAAACCTGATTCAACCGGGAATGATGGCGGCGGCCGGGCTGGCGCTGGGTCTGAGCCATAGCCTAATGCAGCAGGTTATTATTATCGGCGCCACCCCATCCGCAATTGCCGCCGGAATGTTTGCCCTGCGCAGCGATACCTATATTGAATCAGCATCCTCATCGATTTTAATCGGCACCGCTCTCGGCGTGGTGACGGAGGGCATAATGATCTATTTAATTTCCTAAATTATGCCCGGCGGTCTCCGCGCTATTAATTAGCTATAAATTTTTGATCGGTATTCTTTGCATAATACATATTCAGGAGTAACCCATGTTAAACCAGGAAACTATTTACACTCCCTATAACGGCTCCGTCTTACTGGAAAACCCGTTACTAAGTAAAGGGCTGGCATTTACCGACGGCGAACGCGACGCCTTTGGCCTGCACGGTTTTCTGCCGCAAAAGGTGGAAACGATTGAGGAGCAAACGGCAAGAGCCTGGGAACAGTTTTGTCAGTTTAAACGCGATATTTCACGCCACGTCTATCTGCGCAATATTCAGGATACTAACGAGACCTTGTTTTATAACGTTCTGCGCACGCATATGACCGATACCCTGCCTATCGTCTATACCCCGACGGTCGGCGAGGCCTGTGAACACTTTTCGGAAATTTATCGCCGCGCCAGGGGCCTGTTTATTTCATGGCCGGACCGCCACCAAATTGATGAGATGCTGCAAAGCTTCTCGCGCAACGATATCCGGGTCATCGTGGTCACCGACGGCGAGCGCATTCTCGGCCTCGGCGACCAGGGCGTTGGCGGAATGGGCATCCCGATTGGCAAACTCTCGCTCTATACCGCCTGCGGCGGTATTCATCCGGCCTCTACCCTGCCAATCATGCTCGACGTTGGCACCAACAACGCGCAGCTGATCGACAATCCGCTCTATATGGGCTGGCGCCACCCGCGCATCGACGACGACAGCTACCTCGAGTTTATGGATATGTTTATTGAAGCGGTGAAGCGCCGCTGGCCTGACGTGCTGCTGCAGTTCGAAGATTTTGCCCAAAAGAACGCCACCCGCCTCCTGCAGCGCTATCGCGATCGGCTGTGCTGCTTCAACGATGATATTCAGGGTACTGCCGCCGTGACGACGGGTACCCTCATCGCTGCCGCCCAGGCGGCCGGCAGCCGCTTATGCGATCAGCGCGTGGTCTTCTTAGGCAGCGGCTCCGCGGGCTGCGGTATCGCGGAAAAGATCGTGGCGATGATGGTCGATGAGGGGCTGTCCGAGCACGAGGCCCGCGGCCGGGTGTTTATGGTCGATCGCTGCGGCCTGCTGACGGACGCGATCCCCGAGCTGCTCGATTTCCAGCAAAAGCTGGTCACCTCCCGACACAGCATTGCCCACTGGGACGTCGGCACCGGCCCCGTCTCGCTGCTCGACGTTGTGCGCAATGCGCATCCGACCGTGCTGATCGGCGTTTCAGGGCAGCCCGGTCTGTTCAGCGAAGAGATTGTCAAAGAGATGCACCGGTACTGCGCCCGCCCGATTATCATGCCGCTCTCGAACCCAACCTCTCGCGCCGAGGCCCAGCCAGCGGATCTGATCGCCTGGACGGAAGGAGCCGCGCTGGTCGCCACCGGCAGCCCCTTTGCCCCGGTGGTTTACGCGGGTAAAACCTACGATATTGCCCAATGTAATAACGCCTATATCTTCCCCGGCCTCGGGCTCGGCGTGCTGGCCGGCAAGGTCGAGCGGATAACGGAAAAGATGCTCACCGCCGCAAGCCGCACCCTGGCCGCTCACTCCCCGCTGGCAGTGGCGGAAAGCGGCGGGCTGCTGCCGCCGGTGGCGGAGATCGAAACGATATCGCGCGCCATTGCCCTGGCTATCGCGAAGGTCGCCCAGCAGGAGGGCGTGGCGCCGCAGCTCAGCGAAGAGCAGCTGCTTGCCCGCATCGAACAAACCTACTGGCAGGCGCGCTACACCGCCTATAAACGCTCATCGTTCTGAAAAGACGGGTCCGGCTGGTAATATGATATCCGGGAGGCAGATAGCCTCCCGGCCTTAAGAGAGGCCTGCGTGATAAATGTCCTTATTATCGATGACGATCCGATGGTCGCTGAGCTAAACCGCCTGTTTCTCAGCCGGCTTAGCGGCTTTTGCTGCTGCGGTATCGCCCCGACCCTCGGCGAAGCGCAGCGCATCATCAGCGAACGGCCGCAGGGCATTGACCTGATCCTGCTCGATGTTTACATGCATAAGGAAAACGGGCTGGACCTGCTGCCGGCGCTGCGCCGGTCGGCGCACGATATTGACGTCATCATGATCACCTCCGCCGCCGACGCGCTCACCGTGCAGAGCGCAATGCGCTACGGGGTGGTGGATTACCTCATCAAGCCCTTCCAGTTCTCCCGCTTTGAAGAGGCGCTGATCGCCTGGAGCCACAAGCGTAGCCAGCGCCACGCCGTGCCCTGTTACCAGCAGTCGGACATTGACGACCTGCTCAATCACGCTTCGCGGCAGCGCGCGGAGAGCCGTCGCCTGCCAAAAGGGTTGACCGCCGAAACGCTGCGCACGGTGTGCCGCTGGATAGGCGCTCATCCTGAGGCCGAATTTTCAACCAACGAGCTGGCGGCGCAGCTGGATATTTCCCGGGTATCCTGCCGCAAGTATCTGCTCTGGCTGGCGCAGATCGATATTCTGCACACCAGCAACCACTACGGCGCCACGGGGAGGCCGGAGTACCGCTATCGGCTGATTGCGGAGCATGACTCACTGCTTAAACAATTTAGCCACTGACGCGTCGGCGTACAGTGGCTAAATAATCGTTACCTTGAGCGACAGGCGGCGCTATTTCTTCTTCGGAAAGAGCTCTTTGCGCTTATAGGGTTCGATTTCTCCGGGTTTGCGGGTTTTCAGCAGCTTGAGGATCCAGGTGTACTGCTCGCTATGCGGCTTGACGAAAATTTCCACCTCTTCGTTCATCCGCCGGGCAATCGTATTGTCATCGGCCTCCAGCAGGTCGTCCATCGGCGGGCGTACCAGCACCGTCAGACGATGGGTTTTACCATCATAGACCGGGAACAGCGGAACCACCCGCGCCCGACAGACCTTCATCAGGCGGCCGATCGCCGGCAGCGTGGCTTTATAGGTGGCAAAGAAATCTACGAACTCGCTGTGCTCGGCGCCGTGATCCTGATCGGGCAGATAGTAGCCCCAATAGCCCTGACGCACCGACTGGATAAACGGCTTGATGCCGTCATTACGCGCGTGCATGCGCCCGCCAAAGCGGCGGCGGACGGTATTCCACACGTAATCAAATACCGGATTGCCCTGATTATGGAACATCGCCGCCATTTTTTGTCCGCCGGACGCCATCAGCATAGCCGGGATATCCACGCCCCAGGCGTGCGGCACCAGGAAGATCACCTTTTCGTTATTGCGCTGCATCTCGTCGATGATCTCTTTTCCCTGCCAGTCGACGCGGGAAAGAATGCGCTGCGGATCGCGCAGGCCCAGCTCTGCCATCATGACCATCGCCTGAGGCGCAGAGGCGTACATCTCATCAATAATCGCTTCGCGCTCCTGCTCGCTCTTTTCCGGGAAACAGTACAGCAGGTTTATCTGCGCGCGGCGGCGCGAGCTTTTGGCCAGCCTGCCAACAAAGCGCCCCAGCTTGCCGAGAATCGGATCGCGGAACGACGGGGGCGTCAGCGCAATCCCCGCAAAAGCAATAACGCCCAGCCACGCGCCCCAGTAGCGCGGGAGTAAAAAGGATTTCTCAAATTTTGGAATAAACTCAATATTATTTTTTTTCGTTTCCATGCCCGATCCGCAAAAATGGTGCTGAATAAAGATAAGGAGATACTTAAGGCTATAGTTTAGCGACACGTTGGGGAAGGTACAAAAGAAAAAGCCGGCGCGCGCTGGCACCGGCTTTTATTAACAGCGCGTTAGTCGAATCGCAGCTGCGGCATCACTTCTTTCACCTGCGCCAGATAATCCGTGCGGTCGGAACCGCTCAGCCCTTCCGTACGCGGCAGCTTCGCCGTCAGCGGGTTTACCGCCTGCTGGTTAATCCATACTTCATAATGCAGATGCGGCCCGGTAGAGCGGCCGGTGTTACCCGACAGCGCAATACGGTCACCGCGCTTCACCTTCTGCCCGGGTTTCACCAGCAGCTTACGCAGGTGCATATAGCGGGTGGTGTAGGTACGGCCGTGGCGCACGGCAACATAGTACCCCGCCGCGCCGCTGCGCTTGGCCACCACCACCTCGCCGTCACCGACGGAAAGTACCGGCGTGCCCTGCGGCATCGCGAAGTCTACGCCGCGGTGTGGCGCGACGCGCCCGGTCACCGGATTGAGGCGACGCGGGTTAAAGTTTGACGACACGCGGAACTGGCGCGCGGTTGGGAAGCGCATAAAGCCCTTCGCCAGGCCGGTACCGTTGCGATCGTAGAACTTGCCGTCTTCGGCACGGATGGCGTAGTAATCCTTGCCGTCTGAACGTAAACGCACGCCCAGCAGCTGGCTCTGCTCCCGCTTGCCGTTAAGCATTTCGCGCGACATCAGCACCGAGAACTCGTCGCCCTTTTTCAGCTTGCGGAAGTCCATCTGCCACTGCATGGCTTTAATAACCGCGCTGACTTCGGTACTGGTGAGGCCCGCGTTACGCGCGCTGGAGACGAAGCTGGCGCCAACGGTACCTTTCAGCACGTTGTTGACCCAGTCCCCTTCCTGCAGCTCGCTGCTCATCTTGAAGCCGTTACCCACGCGATTATAGGTGCGGGTTTCGCGACGGGACATTTCCCAGGTCAGGCTTTGCAGATCGCCATCCGCCGTCAGGGTCCATGAGAGCTGCTGGCCAATCTTGAGGTTGCGCAGCTCTTTATCAGCGGTCGATAAAAGGGAGATATCGCCCATTTCGATACCGTACTGATTGAGGATGCTGCTGAGCGTATCGCCGGTTGATACGACGTACTCATGGCCGCCTGAATCGCCGTCGGCCTTATCGTCCAGCTCGTCCTGAGGGATAGCTTCTTCCTCCTGCGCGGCCTGATCGATAGGTTCAGAGGCTTCCGGCAGCAGGGAACGGATTTCGCTTTTTTCCAGCTCAATCGTTCTGACGATAGGGGCTGATTCGTGGTGGTAGATGTACGGTCGCCAGACGGCGACCGCTAAGGTTAGAACGCTCAACGACCCCAGCATTACGCGGTGAGGTCGTGGCAAATTGTTAAATGCCTGAGTGACAGCGCGGGCTATCTGTTGCACGTATTCACTTCCTCGTTAATCTCCTTTCAGGCAGCTCGAATACTGGTTCGCCAGCTGATTCAGGAACTGCGGGTAACTATCTTTACCCAGCTTAATTCCTGTACCCAGCGGATCGAGGGTTCCCATGCGCACGGAGGTACCTCTGGCGACAGCTTCTATAACGGCTGGCCTGAACTGTGGCTCAGCAAAAACGCAGGTCGCTTTTTGCTCAACCAGCTGTGTTCTGATTTCGTGTAAACGCTGCGCACCAGGCTGAATTTCAGGGTTGACGGTGAAATGACCAAGCGATGTCAGACCGTAGTGTTTTTCAAAGTAGCCGTAGGCGTCATGAAAAACGAAATACCCTTTTCCTTGCAGCGGTGCCAGCTCGTGACTCACCTGTTTATCGGTCGAGGCTAATTTTGCCTCAAACTCCTTCAGGTTAGCGTCAAGTTTGGCTCGACTCTGCGGCATAAGTTCCAATAATTTATCGTGGATTGCAACCGCCGAAAGCCGCGCTATCTCTGGGGATAACCACAGATGCATGTTGTATTCGCCGTGATGGTGATCGTCGTCACTTTTTCCACCTGCAGCGTGATCGTGGCCGTCGTGGTCATCGTCATCATCCGCGCCTTTCATGAGCAGCGGTTTCACACCGTCAAGCTGGGCGATCGTCACCTTTTTGTTTGGCGCAATGCTTTGCGTTGACTTATCCATAAAGGCTTCCATCTCAGGGCCAATCCACACCACTAAGTCTGCGTTCTGTAAGCGTTTTGCATCTGAAGGGCGCAGAGAATAGTCGTGCTCGGAGGCGCCATCTGGCAGCAGCACCTGGGTGTCGGTGACCCCGTCAGCGATAGCGGAAGCGATAAAGCCAAGAGGTTTCATTGAGGCAACCACGGCGGCATTCGCCGCGGAGGTCTGGGTGAACAAAAAAACGGCGCTAAGTCCAGCGCAAAGAAGCGTATTTTTATGTAACATAATGCGTCTGATCGTCGTAATGAATGAGAAAGATGTGATATTATAACATTCACTAGCTTGTGCAACCCTTAATTTGACATGACAAATCTTGTAACTTTGCAAAACGTCTCGGTGGCCTTCGGCCAGCGGCGCGTGCTGTCTGACATTTCGCTCACGCTTAAGCCAGGCAAAATTTTGACCTTACTCGGGCCGAACGGCGCCGGTAAATCCACGCTTGTACGGGTCGTTCTCGGGCTGGTAGCACCAACTGACGGTGTTATCAAACGAGAGGGAAAGCTGCGCATTGGCTATGTCCCACAAAAATTACACCTTGATGCCACGATGCCGCTCACCGTCAGCCGCTTTTTGCGCCTGCGTCCGCAGACGCGTAAGCAGGATATTCTGCCGGCGCTGAAGCGTGTCCAGGCCGGACATCTTATCGATGCCCCGATGCAGAAACTCTCCGGAGGCGAAACGCAGCGCGTGCTGCTCGCGCGGGCGCTGCTAAATCAGCCGCAGCTGCTGGTGCTTGATGAGCCGACGCAGGGCGTCGACGTCAACGGCCAGGTAGCGCTGTATGACCTGATCAACCAGCTGCGCCAGGAGCTTAACTGCTCGGTGCTGATGGTCTCCCACGACCTGCACCTGGTGATGGCGAAAACCGATGAAGTTCTGTGCCTGAATCAGCATATCTGCTGCTCCGGCACGCCGGAAGTGGTCTCGATGCACCCGCAGTTTATCTCAATGTTCGGCCAGCGCGGCGCGGAACAGCTGGGTATTTATCGTCACCATCATAATCACCGCCACGACCTGCAGGGGCGGATTGTACTGCGTCGGGGAAATGACCGCTGATGATTGAACTACTGTTACCCGGCTGGCTGGCCGGGGTGATGCTCGCCTGCGCCGCCGGCCCGCTGGGCTCGTTTGTCGTCTGGCGCCGGATGTCCTATTTTGGCGATACCCTCGCCCACGCCTCGCTGCTCGGCGTCGCTTTTGGCCTGCTGCTCAACGTCAACCCCTTCTACGCCGTTATCGCTATCACGCTGCTGCTGGCGGGGGGGCTGGTATGGCTGGAGAAGCGCCCTCACCTCGCCATCGATACGCTACTGGGGATTATGGCCCACAGCGCGCTGTCGCTGGGTCTGGTGGTGGTCAGCCTGATGTCGAACGTCCGCGTCGACCTGATGGCCTACCTGTTTGGCGATCTGCTGGCGGTGACGCCGGAGGATCTGATCTCAATTGCCATTGGCGTGGCGATCGTGCTGACCATTTTGCTCTGGCAGTGGCGCAACCTGCTGTCAATGACGATCAGTCCCGACCTGGCGTTCGTTGACGGCGTGAAGCTGCAGCGGGTGAAGCTGCTGCTGATGCTGGTCACTGCCCTGACTATCGGCGTGGCGATGAAGTTTGTCGGGGCGCTGATCATCACCTCGCTGCTGATCATCCCCGCCGCCACGGCGCGCCGTTTTGCACGAACGCCGGAGCAGATGGCGGCTATCGCCGTTGGCATCGGGGCGATCGCGGTCACCGGAGGATTGACCTTCTCGGCGTTCTACGACACGCCGGCCGGCCCGTCGGTGGTGCTGTGCGCTGCGGTGCTGTTTATCTTCAGCATGATGAAGAAAGCGGCCGCCTGAGCACTCTTCTTCCGGTAGCGCTGCGCCGGGCAGCGCTACCGGCTGAGGCGCCCGGCTAGGGCATTTCCGGCGGCTTGATGCCGAAGTGGTTCCAGGCGCGAACCGTTGCCATGCGTCCCCGCGGCGTTCGCTGCAGGAAGCCCTGCTGGATAAGATACGGTTCCAGCACGTCTTCAATGGTTTCGCGCTCTTCGCCAATGGCCGCCGCCAGGTTATCCAGGCCGACCGGACCACCGAAGAATTTATCGATCACCGCCAGCAGCAGCTTGCGGTCCATATAGTCAAAGCCTTCGGCATCAACGTTAAGCATATCCAACGCCTGAGCGGCGATGTCGAGGGAGATGCTGCCGTCGTGACGCACCTCCGCGAAGTCGCGCACCCGCCGCAGCAGGCGGTTGGCTATACGCGGGGTGCCCCGCGCGCGACGCGCCACTTCCAGCGCGCCCTCTTCGCTCATCTCCAGCCCCATATAGCGGGCGCTGCGGCTCACAATATGCTGCAGATCGGCAATCTGATAAAACTCCAGCCGCTGGACGATGCCGAAGCGGTCGCGCAGCGGCGAGGTTAACGAACCGGCCCGCGTGGTCGCGCCAATCAGGGTGAACGGCGGCAGGTCGATTTTTATCGAACGCGCCGCGGGACCTTCCCCAATCATGATATCCAGCTGATAGTCCTCCATCGCCGGATAGAGCACCTCTTCCACCACCGGCGAAAGGCGGTGAATCTCATCGATAAACAGCACGTCGTGGGGTTCGAGGTTGGTCAACATCGCCGCCAGGTCACCCGCTTTCTCCAGCACCGGCCCGGAGGTGGTGCGCAGGTTGACGCCCATCTCATTGGCGACGATGTTGGCCAGCGTGGTTTTCCCCAGCCCCGGAGGGCCAAAGATCAGCAGATGATCGAGCGCGTCTCCGCGCAGCTTAGCCGCCTGGATAAAGATCTCCATTTGCGACCGCACCTGCGGCTGGCCCACGTACTCTGCCAGTAATTTAGGGCGGATTGCGCGATCGACCGTCTCTTCAAACCCGGTGCTGTCTGCCGATACCAGCCTGTCTGCTTCAATCATCCCCTACCTCACAACGCGGCGCGCAGCGCTTCGCGGATTAGCGTTTCACTGTTGGCATCCGGACGCGCGATTTTACTCACCATTCGGCTGGCCTCCTGAGGTTTATAGCCCAGCGCCACCAGGGCGGCAACCGCTTCCTGTTCGGCGTCGTCATCGGACGGGCCGGCCGGCGAGGTCAGCACCAGATCCGCCGCCGGAGTAAACAGGTCGCCGTGCAGCCCTTTGAAACGATCTTTCATTTCAACGATCAGGCGATCGGCGGTTTTCTTGCCAATTCCTGGCAGCTTAACCAGCGCCGCGGCCTCTTCGCGCTCGACGGCGTTAACGAACTGCTGCGCCGACATGCCGGAAAGGATCGCCAGCGCCAGCTTCGGCCCTACGCCGTTGGTCTTAACCAGCTCGCGGAACAGCGTACGCTCCTGTTTGTTATTAAAACCAAACAGCAGCTGCGCGTCTTCGCGAACCACAAAATGGGTAAATACGACCGCCTCTTTGCCCACTTCCGGCAGTTCGTAAAAGCAGGTCATAGGCATATGCACTTCATAGCCAACGCCTCCCGTTTCCAGTAATACCAGCGGGGGTTGTTTTTCGAGAACGATGCCTCTGAGTCTGCCTATCACATGCTGCTCCTGCGTTAAGGGCTAAAGTATCTGCCGGTATCATAAAAAAAGGCTGGATAAATATCCAGCCTGATTTGACGTTATCGCAAGCGTCCGCGCGCCAGGTTTAGCCGACTATCGCCTATCTGCGTCGCGTTCTGACTCACGTGGCAGTGAGTAATCGCAATGGCCAACGCATCCGCCGCATCCGCCTGCGGGTTAGCCGCCAGCTTCAGCAGGGTGCGCACCATATGCTGCACCTGGCTTTTTTCCGCGCTGCCGATGCCGACCACGGTTTGCTTGACCTGCCTCGCGGCGTACTCAAAGACCGGCAGATCCTGATTGGTCGCCGCGACGATAGCCACCCCGCGCGCCTGCCCCAGCTTCAGCGCCGAGTCGGCGTTTTTCGCCATAAACACCTGTTCAATCGCGAAATAGTCCGGCTGGAACTGGGTGATAATTTCCGTCACTCCCGCGTAGATCAGCTTCAGGCGCGACGGCAGATCGTCCACCTTAGTGCGAATGCATCCGCTGCCAAGATAGCTTAACTGCCGCCCGACCTGGCGGATAACGCCATAGCCGGTAATGCGCGAACCCGGGTCAATACCGAGAATAATAGCCATCACGCATCTCCGGTAATAACGAATCCCTGAGACCCTAAATATTTCAGTTCACAGCCAGACGACCACTCAGCGCATCCCCGGAAGCGTAGATTCACTACGTAACCGGGGTAAGCGAGGAGAGCCAACGCAGCTGTGGGCTGAAGGATTACGGGAATCACAGCGTTGCGGCGACCTCATCAGAGATCTCGCCGTTATGATAAACTTCCTGCACGTCGTCGCAATCTTCCAGCATATCGATCAGACGCAGCAGCTTCGGCGCGGTCTCCGCATCCATATCGGCTTTCGTCGACGGGATCATTGAGACTTCGGCCGCGTCAGCTTTCAGGCCAGCCGCTTCCAGCGCGTCGCGTACGGCGCCCATATCTTCCCACGCGGTGTAGACGTCAATCGCGCCGTCGTCATAGGTCACAACGTCTTCCGCACCCGCTTCCAGAGCCGCTTCCATAATCACGTCTTCGTCGCCAGCTTCAAAGGAGATCACCCCTTTTTTGCTGAACAGATAGGCCACCGAGCCGTCGGTGCCGAGGTTACCGCCGGTTTTGGTGAAGGCGTGACGCACTTCGGCAACGGTACGGTTGCGGTTGTCGCTCAGGCACTCAACCATCACCGCCGTGCCGCCAGGGCCGTAGCCTTCATAAATGATGGTTTCCATGTTCGCGTCATCATCGCCGCCTACGCCACGGGCGATAGCGCGGTTCAGGGTATCGCGGGTCATGTTGTTGGACAGCGCTTTATCGATTGCTGCGCGCAGACGCGGGTTAGAAGCCGCATCGCCGCCGCCTAAACGCGCGGCGGTGACCAGTTCGCGAATGATTTTAGTGAAGATCTTACCGCGTTTGGCATCCTGTGCCGCTTTGCGGTGCTTGGTGTTGGCCCACTTACTATGACCTGCCATAAAAAACTCTCCAAAAATGCCGTTTTCCCGAAGCCTTCTGACCAGCAGGAGGCGGGGAATATTAGTTGGCGTTAATTACAAATTCTTCAATCGCCTGCCGGTTACTCCACGACTTGGTCAACGCGGCGGCTTCCGTCGCGGCGACCCAGCGGTAATCCAGATGTTCGGTAAACACAATCTGGCGTTCATGAGGGAGCGCAAGGCGGAACCAAAATTCCGTATTGCGCTCAACGCCCGGCGCATAGCGATGACGTAAATGAGAAAAAATCTCGAACTCCACCGTACGCTGACAGTCAATTAAGGCCAGATGCTCATCGGCAACATCTATTGCGACCTCTTCCTTTACTTCGCGCGCGGCGGCTTGCAGCGCGGTTTCCCCCGCTTCCAGGCTGCCGGTTACCGACTGCCAGAAAGCGGAATCATCGCGCCGCTGCAGCATCAGCACCCGCTTTGTATCTTCGGCATAAATCACCACCAGTACAGAAACGGGGAGCTTGAATGACATCTTACTTATTCTCCAGAGACTCTTTTGTCTCTTTCGCCACAACCTGAATACCTAATTCCCCCAGCGAGGCCGGATTGGCGAAGCTCGGTGCTTCGGTCATCAGACAGGCGGCGGCGGTGGTTTTCGGGAAAGCGATAACGTCGCGGATGTTATCGGTGCCGGTCAGCAGCATCGTCAGACGGTCAAGGCCGAATGCGAGGCCCGCGTGCGGCGGCGTACCGTATTTCAACGCATCCAGCAGGAAGCCAAACTTCTCCCGCTGCTCCTGCTCGTTGATCCCGAGGATGCCGAACACGGTCTGCTGCATTTCACCGCTGTGAATACGCACCGAGCCGCCGCCGACTTCGTAACCGTTAATGACCATATCGTAGGCGTTGGCAATCGCCGTTTCCGGAGCGGCTTTCAGCTCGTCCGCGGTCATATCGCGCGGGGAGGTGAACGGGTGGTGCATCGCGGTCAGGCCGCCTTCGCCATCGTCTTCAAACATCGGGAAGTCGATAACCCACAGCGGCGCCCATTTAGCTTCGTCGGTGAGGCTGAGGTCTTTACCCAGCTTCAGGCGCAGCGCGCCCAGAGCGTCGGCAACCACTTTCTTATTATCGGCGCCGAAGAAAATCATATCGCCGTCCTGCGCAGCGGTGCGCTCGAGAATAGCTTCAACGATTTCCGCGTTGAGGAATTTAGCCACCGGGCTGTTGATGCCTTCGAGGCCTTTTGCGCGCTCGTTGACCTTCATATACGCCAGGCCTTTGGCGCCATAAATCTGCACGAACTTGCCGTATTCATCGATCTGCTTACGGGTCAGCGCCGCGCCGCCCGGCACGCGCAGTGCGGCAACGCGACCTTTGGCATCATTTGCCGGGCCGGAGAAGACGGCAAATTCAACCGCTTTCACCAGGTCAGCAATATCCACCAGCTCCAGCGGGTTGCGCAGGTCCGGCTTATCGGAACCGTAGCGACGCTCGGCCTCGGCAAAGGTCATGATCGGGAACTCGCCCAGATCCACGCCCTTCACGTTCAGCCACAGCTCGTGAACCAGCGCTTCCATCACTTCGCGCACCTGAGGTGCGGTCATGAAGGAGGTTTCCACGTCGATCTGGGTGAATTCCGGCTGGCGGTCGGCGCGCAGGTCTTCATCACGGAAGCATTTGACGATCTGATAGTAACGGTCGAAGCCGGACATCATCAGCAGCTGTTTGAAGAGCTGAGGAGACTGCGGCAGCGCGTAGAATTTGCCTTTATGCACGCGGCTCGGAACCAGATAGTCGCGCGCGCCTTCCGGCGTGGCCTTGGTCAGCATCGGGGTTTCGATATCGAGGAAACCGTGCTCGTCCATAAAACGACGGACCAGGCTGGTGATTTTTGCCCGCGTTTTCAGACGCTGGGCCATTTCCGGACGACGCAGATCCAGATAGCGGTATTTCAGTCGCGCTTCTTCGGTGTTGACGTGGTTGGAATCCAGCGGCAGCGCTTCTGAGCGGTTGATGATGGTCAGATCGGAAGCCAGCACTTCGATGGCGCCGGTAGCCATATCGCCGTTGACGTTTTTTTCGTCACGCGCACGCACGGTGCCCGTCACCTGGATACAGAACTCATTACGCAGTTCGGAGGCCAGCTTTAATGCATCCGCACGTTCCGGATCGAAAAACACCTGTACGATGCCTTCGCGGTCACGCATATCAATGAAGATAAGGCTACCAAGATCACGACGACGGTTGACCCAACCACACAGAGTCACCTGCTGCCCCACGTGGGACAGACGCAGCTGCCCGCAATATTCTGTACGCATGAGATATCCCTTAACTTAGCCACTGGCGGATTGTTGCCTGCTCTGCAGGCCACGAAGTTGCGGCTTTAGCTGAATGTCACAACTGAATGAAAAAAGGCGGCTATTATACTGGAAATTCTGCCGCACGATAAGCCCGACGCAGTTTGTACGTTGCTTTGCTGCGCGCTTATTGGCTACGCTCACAAAAATTAACAAAATTTGTTACCCTGGAGCGCGAATGGCAACGGTATTGTAACGGCCAAACTACAGAAGATACGGGGATACTATGCCAGAACTCAATGCGAAAAAAACGGCGCTTGTGGTCATCGACCTGCAGGAAGGCATTTTGCCGTTCGCCGGCGGCCCACACCGCGCCGATGAGGTAGTCGCTCGCGCCGCTCGTCTGGCGGAGAAATGTCGTCAGCAGGGCTCGCCGGTGATCATGGTCCGCGTCGGCTGGTCTGCCGACTTTGGCGAAGCGTTAAAACAGCCGGTTGATGCGCAAACGGGGGCGCATGCGCTGCCGGATAACTGGTGGACCTGGCCGCTTGCGCTGGGCAAACAGGATAGCGATATCGAAGTCACCAAGCGCCAGTGGGGCGCCTTTTACGGCACCGATCTCGAACTGCAGCTGCGCCGCCGCGGCATCGACACCATTATTCTGTGCGGGATCTCAACCAATATCGGCGTTGAATCCACCGCGCGCAACGCCTGGGAGCTGGGCTTCAATCTGCTGATCGCCGAGGACGCCTGCAGCGCGGCCTCCGCCGAGCAGCACCAGGGCAGCATGACGAACATCTTCCCGCGCATTGCCCGCGTGCGCAGCACTGAGGACATTCTCGCCGCGCTATGATCTATATTGGGCTCCCGCAATGGTCGCATCCGAAATGGGTGCGCCTTGGCATAACCAGTCTGGAACAGTACGCTCGCCACTTTAACTGCGTGGAGGGCAATACGACCCTCTACGCGTTGCCGAAAGCCGAGATAGTGGCCCGCTGGTTCGAGCAAACCCACGATGACTTTCGCTTCTGCTTTAAGTTTCCGGCCACCATTTCGCATCAGGCGGCGCTGCGCAACTGCGGCGATTTAAGCCGCGAGTTTTTTACCCGGCTCGCGCCGCTTGAGACGCGTATCGGCCAGTACTGGCTGCAGCTACCTGCGACCTTCGGGCCGCGCGACCTCCCCGCCCTGTGGCAGTTTCTCGACGCGCTGCCCGCCGGCTTCACCTACGGCGTCGAGGTACGGCATCCGGCGTTTTTTGCCAAGGGCGACGACGAGCAGCAGCTCAACCGCGGGCTGCACCAGCGCGCCGTTAACCGGGTGATCCTCGATAGCCGTCCGGTGCACAGCGTGACCGCCCGCAGCCCGGCCGCGCTCGACGCGCAGCGTAAAAAGCCGCGGCTCCCGGTCCACGCGGTGGTCACCGCCCATCATCCGCTGGTGCGCTTCATCGGCAGCGACGATATGGCGCAGAACCACGAGCTGTTTCGCATCTGGCTGCAGACGCTGCCGAAGTGGAGCCAATCGACCACGCCCTACCTGTTCCTGCATACGCCGGATATCGCCCACGCGCCGGCGCTGGTCGATACCCTGTGGGCCGATTTACGCGCGGTGCTGCCCGACGTCGGCCCGGCACCGTCAATTCCTCAGCAGACCTCTCTTTTCTGATATCCTGCTATGATAGTCGGAGCCATCTGACACAGTGAAAGGGAGTTTTTTGTATGGTCAGCGCGCTGTATGCCGTCCTGGGTACGTTATTGTTAATCAAGTTTTCTTTTGACGTCGTACGCCTGCGCACGCAGTACCACGTCGGATACGGCGACGGCGGCTTTAGCGAGCTACAGGTCGCTATCCGCGTGCACGGCAATGCGGTTGAGTACCTGCCGATCGGGCTTATCCTGCTGCTGTTTGTCGAGATGGACGGCGCGCAGAACTGGATGGTGCACCTTTGCGGTATCCTGCTTATCGCCGGCCGGCTGATGCACTCTTACGGTTTCCATCACCGGCTCTACAGCTGGCGTCGTTCCGGCATGAGCGCCACCTGGTGCGCGCTGGTGCTGATGGTGCTCGCGAATCTGTGGTATATGCCCTGGGAGTTGGTTTTCTCCTTACATTAGCGCACAATACGCCGTTTTCGTTTTTTCGGGTTTAACCTTATGTCTCACCGCGATACCCTTTTTTCCGCGCCGATCGCCAGCCTCGGCGACTGGACCTTTGATGAACGGGTTGCTGAAGTCTTCCCGGATATGATCCAGCGCTCCGTTCCTGGCTACTCCAACATTATTTCGATGATTGGCATGCTGGCCGAGCGCTTTGTGCAGCCTGATACTCAGGTCTACGATCTCGGCTGCTCCCTTGGCGCAGCCACGCTCTCGATACGGCGTAATATTTCCCACGCCGGCTGCCGGATTGTGGCCGTGGATAACTCCCCGGCGATGGTTGAGCGCTGCCGCCGCCATATCGACGCCTACAAGGCGCCGACGCCGGTTGAGGTGGTGGAAGGCGATATTCGCCACGTCACCATCGAAAACGCCTCAATGGTGGTGCTCAATTTCACCATTCAGTTCCTTGAGCCCGACGAGCGCCAGGCGATTCTGGATAAGGTCTATCAGGGGCTGAACCCGGGCGGCGCGCTGGTGCTGTCGGAAAAATTCAGCTTTGAAGATGCCAACGTCGGCGAACTGCTGTTTAACATGCATCACGACTTTAAGCGCGCCAACGGCTACAGCGAGCTGGAAATCAGCCAGAAGCGCAGCATGCTGGAAAACGTTATGCTCACCGACTCGGTAGAAACCCATAAAGCGCGGCTGCGCAAGGCCGGATTCGAACACGCCGAACTGTGGTTCCAGTGCTTTAACTTTGGCTCGCTGGTGGCTGTGAAGTCCGGGGAAACGGCATGATCGATTTCAGCAATTTTTATCAGCGTATCGCCAAAGGCCCGCTATCCCACTGGCTGGAGACGCTTCCAGCCCAGGTTGCCGCCTGGCAGCGCGAGGCCCTGCACGGTAAGTACCGTGAATGGGAGCGGGCCGTTGAGTTTCTCCCTGAGCTTTCGCCCTATCGTCTCGACCTGCTGCACAGCGTGACCGCAGAAAGCGAAGTCCCGCTGAGCGAAGGCCATCGGCTGCGGATTGAAAACCTGCTGCGCAACCTGATGCCGTGGCGCAAAGGCCCGTGGTCGCTGTATGGCGTGGATATCGACACCGAATGGCGCTCTGACTGGAAGTGGGATCGCGTTCTGCCGCATCTTTCCGATTTGACCGGTCGAACGATCCTCGACGTCGGCTGCGGCAGCGGCTATCACATGTGGCGGATGATCGGCGCCGGCGCGCATCTGGCGGTGGGTATCGACCCTACGCAGCTGTTTTTATGTCAGTTTGAAGCGGTGCGCAAGCTGCTGGGCAACGACCAGCGCGCCCATCTGCTGCCGCTGGGCATTGAGCAGCTGCCGGCGCTGAACGCCTTTGACACCGTATTTTCAATGGGCGTGCTTTACCACCGCCGCTCCCCGCTCGACCATCTGTGGCAGCTCAAAGATCAGCTGGTTGAAGGCGGCGAGCTGGTGCTGGAGACGCTGGTTGTTGAAGGTGACGAAAATACCGTGCTGGTACCGGGCGATCGCTACGCGCAAATGCGCAACGTCTACTTTATTCCTTCGGCGGCTGCGCTGAAAATGTGGCTGGAAAAATGCGGCTTCGTCGACGTGCGGATCGTTGACGTCTGCGTGACCAGTACCGAAGAGCAGCGCCGCACCGAATGGATGACCACCGAATCGCTGGCGGATTTCCTCGATCCGAACGACAGCAGCAAAACCCTCGAAGGCTATCCCGCACCGCTGCGCGCGGTGATTATCGCCACCAGGCCCGAAACTCAGCAGTCGCTGGCAAAAAAAGCGCGCTAACGCCGGCCGGTCAGGATCGCTCGGGCATCGCGCCCCGGCGATCGGTCGCCAAATTTTGCATAAAAAAAGGCCCCTGTTGAAATTGCAGGGGCCTGGTACGGGCAATCATCATATTGGGCGACATGATGTGCAGCAAAAAACGGTTCTCTCTCTGCCCACGGCCGTTGTGCTGACCAGCCCGCAGGCTGCGCGCAAACAACGCGGGCACTCACTCAGGCGGAAATAATGCTCTTCATTTCCGCCACCGCTGCGCCGTTAACGGCATAGCGTGAATATTCATCTGCTTCGGCATCCGTAGACATCGACAGCCTGGAATTACGAAAGCGCATCGGCGAAGGCAGCCACTGGCCGGCGGAGCTGTGCACTTCTTTTACGCCGGCTTCCAGAAACTGCGACAGGTTTGCTGCCCGCACACCTGCTCCAGCCATAATGATTGGAGTATCGCCCAGGGCAATAAGTTCCAAAATTAATGAAATACCTTTTTCTGCGCTCGCCTGCTGGCCGGATGTCAGGATCCGCGCAACGCCTAATTCAGCCAGCGCAGCGTAGGCCTGATGCGGGTTTGCGCACATATCGAAAGCCCGGTGGAAGGTAACCGCCAGCGGTCCCGCCGCGGCCATAATTTTACGCATCCGCGCGGTATCAACCCGACCGTCGGCGTCCAGAACGCCAGTCACGAGGCCCGGGAAACCCAGCGCCCTCACCGTTGCCACGTCGTCGAGCATCGCGGCAAATTCGCCCTCGGTGTAGCAAAAATCACCGCCGCGCGGGCGAATAATCGGATGCACCGGGATGGTCAGCGCCCTGCGGGCCGCTTTGAGCACGCCCAGCGACGGCGTTAGCCCTCCCTCCTGCGGCGCAGCACACAGTTCGATGCGGTCTGCACCGCGTCGCTGCGCCTCCTCGGCGCACTCCGTGCTGTAACAACATACTTCCAGTAGCGTCATTCCATTCTCCATTCACGCCGCGGGCAACACAGCATGTCACGATTTTTCCGCTCAGAAATCGCGTAGCTTCACACTGTTACGCATCCGTTTTTTCACTGGCGATAATTTGCTCGATGGACCACGGGTGAAACTTGATCGTCACGCTCCCGTCCGTCACCGCCAGCGTCGGATTTGCCAGGCGTTCGTGCTGCCCTTTCGGCGAGCTGGTTTTGACGAAGATCCCCGGCTGGCCGAGGCCGTCGTCGGAGAGCAGCGCCAACGCGCGGGCATTAAGCGTTTCCGGCTCGCCGGCGAGCACAATCTCAACGTGCTCCCAGCCCTCGTGCGGGTAGCGCTTTTCCCCGGGCCACGGCAGCTCAACCACGCTAAAGCGCCAGTGCGCCACGATCACAGGTTCATCCAGCTTAAACAGGCAGATTGGCCGACCGTTAATGGTGTTTTCCGACAGCAGCGTGCCGCACTGCTCAAGCCCGAGGCGCCAGCGCGCCGCGGTTGTATTCTGATGACAGCGCAGAGAGATATGGTCCGCAGACAGGGGCGCAATATCCAGCCCGAGCCGCGCGGCCAGCTGGCCTAACGCCTCGGTGAAGCGCGGCAGATCCGCGGTAATATCCTGAAGTTCATCAATTTGCTGCCAGTTCGCCATTCTTGACCTCGACGCTCGCTAAAGGGGCTAATTTATCGCGTTTCCCGGCGGCGACCAACCCGCAATCTTCTTTATCCTGGCCGCGCTGGTTATTCATTAAGCACGCCGTCCGGCAACGCGCGCGCAGGGCTGACGCAGGGGTGCAAATGCAGTATACTCCTGCCCTAATTTGTCCACATTCCGGCGCCACCCTGCAGGGGTTACGGCGCCTTAAAAGTAAGGTATTCCGGTGAATATTCAGGCTCTTCTCTCAGAAAAAGTCAGCCACGCCCTGATCGCGGCAGGCGCCCCTGCCGATTGCGAACCGCAGGTTCGCCAGTCAGCAAAAATCCAGTTCGGTGACTATCAGGCCAACGGCGTGATGGCGGTCGCTAAAAAACTGGGTATGGCACCGCGACAACTGGCAGAGCAGGTGCTGTCTCATCTCGATCTGAACGGCATTGCCAGTAAGGTCGAAATCGCCGGGCCTGGCTTCATCAATATTTTCCTCGACCCGGCGTTTTTAGCCGCCAACGTTAGCCAGGCGCTGTCCGCAGAGCGCCTTGGCGTTGCCCAGCCGCAGGCGCAGACTATTGTCATCGACTATTCTGCGCCCAACGTGGCAAAAGAGATGCACGTCGGCCACCTGCGCTCCACCATCATTGGCGATGCCGCGGTGCGCACCCTCGAGTTCCTCGGCCACAAGGTGATTCGCGCTAACCACGTCGGCGACTGGGGCACCCAGTTTGGGATGCTGATCGCCTGGCTCGAAAAGCAGCAGCAGGAAAATGCCGGCGAAATGGCGCTGGCGGACCTCGAAGGCTTTTACCGTGAAGCGAAAAAGCACTACGACGAAGACGAAGCCTTCGCCGAGCGCGCCCGCAGCTACGTGGTTAAACTGCAGGGCGGCGACGAGTACTTCCGCCAGATGTGGCGCCAGCTGGTCGACATTACCATGTCGCAAAACCAGATTACCTATGACCGCCTGAACGTGACCCTGACTCGCGACGACGTAATGGGTGAAAGCCTGTACAACCCGATGCTGCCGGGTATCGTTGCCGATCTGAAAGCGCAGGGCCTGGCCGTTGAGAGCGAAGGCGCCACCGTAGTATTCCTTGATGAGTACAAAAACAAGGACGGCGAACCGATGGGCGTTATCATCCAGAAAAAGGATGGCGGCTATCTCTACACCACCACCGATATCGCCTGCGCAAAATACCGCTACGAAACCCTGCACGCCGATCGCGTGCTCTACTACATCGACTCCCGCCAGCACCAGCACCTGATGCAGGCGTGGACCATCGTACGTAAAGCGGGCTACGTGCCGGGTTCCGTCCCGCTGGAGCACCATATGTTTGGCATGATGCTCGGTAAAGACGGTAAGCCGTTTAAAACCCGCGCCGGCGGTACCGTGAAGCTTGCCGACCTGCTGGACGAAGCGCTGGAGCGCGCGCGTCGCCTGGTTGCCGAGAAAAACCCGGATATGCCTGCCGACGAGCTGGAGAAGCTGGCTAACGCGGTTGGGATCGGGGCGGTAAAATATGCGGATCTGTCCAAGAACCGCACCACCGACTACATCTTCGACTGGGACAACATGCTGGCGTTTGAAGGCAACACCGCGCCTTACATGCAGTATGCCTATACCCGCGTGCTGTCGGTATTCCGTAAAGCGGAGATCGACGAAAGCGCGCTGGCCGCGGCGCCGGTCATCATCACCGAAGATCGCGAAGCGCAGCTGGCCGCACGCCTGCTGCAGTTTGAAGAGACGCTGACCGTCGTTGCGCGCGAAGGGACCCCGCACGTCATGTGCGCCTACCTGTACGATCTGGCCGGCCTGTTCTCCGGCTTCTACGAGCACTGCCCGATCCTCTCCGCGGAAAGCGAAGAGACGCGCAACAGCCGCCTGAAACTGGCGCAGCTGACCGCCAAAACCCTGAAGACCGGTCTGGATACCTTAGGTATTGAAACCGTCGAGCGGATGTAATACCGCTCTGATAAACGATAAAGAAACCGGCTTATGCCGGTTTCTTTTTTTGCGCCCTCCTCCGGCCGCGCGGCGCAGAGCCGGTAAAGTTCGCCGTCAGAAATACCGGCGCAGATATTCCGTCATGCACAGGATCGCCATCGCCTGCCCGTAGGGCATCGAGGTGAGCGGGATCTGGCGATAGAAGTCGAGATTCGAGCCCATTCCGGTGCCGAATGAGGTTTGCAGCAGTTCCCCCTGCGGGGAGATATTTTGCACGATCCCACGCATGGCCTGCTCCGCGACGCGCTCAAACTCCCGGCTCACGTAGCGTTTACGTACCGCCTTCAGGATACCGTAGGCAAAACCGGCGGTTGCCGACGCCTCCAGATACGAATCCGGATCGTCCAGCAGCGTATGCCACAGACCGCTCTCGTGCTGGCACGCTGCCAGCGCCGCAATTTGCGCATTCAGCACCTGAAGCAGATAGCGCCGCACCGCGCTGTGCTCGGGGAGATCCACCAGCTCGAGAAAGTCCGGGATCGCCATCGTCAGCCAGCTGTTGCCGCGCGCCCAGCGGGCGCGGGCGAAATTATGCTGGCCCTCATAGCTCCAGCCGTGGAACCACAGCCCGCTCTCCCGGTCCATCAGGTTCTGCACGTGGAGTAAAAACTGGTATGTCGCCTCTTCCACATACTGCGGCCGGTTGAGCAATTTACCGATTTTCGCCAGCGGCAGCACGGTCATCATCAGCGTGTCGTCCCACATCTGCTGATGATTCTCCTCCGCCAGGGTGATGTGCTGCATCCCGCCGTGACGGGTGCGCGGCATCTCGTGCATTGCCCATTCACCCCAGCCGTCGAGCCACGGCAGATACTCCTGCCTGCCGGTCTCCTCATAGCGCCAGGCCAGGGTCAGGAATGGCGCCATGGTGTTGACGTTTTTGCTGGTCGCGCCTTCAGCGAAGCGGTCCGCAAACCAGCTGTCGATAATATCGCGCATCGCGATATCTCCGGTCTGCTGGTAGTACTGATAGATCCCGTATAAACCGACGCCGTGGGTCCACTCCCAGCCGGCCCACCCTTTGGTATCAATGACCCGCCCATCGTCCAGCCGTAGCAGAAACGCGCCCGTTTCATCCTGAATATTGACCAGATTGTCGGTCACTTTCTCGATCAGCGCCTGCAGCTCGTTGCGCGCAATAAAGCGCTCCGGCTGACGCAGTAAGGGACTCTGTTTGACAGGCCAAACCTTCATATTATTAACCTCTGTTCCATGTTGAATTCATTTCAGCACCCTGCCTGAGGGACGGCGCGGCAGGCTTATTACGATTCAGATAGCCGATGTTGTTATTTCCCCACAGGCATGCGTAAGGCATACCGGCCAGCATCTCCACCACCGCCCGATCCTCGGAGCGGGTGAGCTCCGGCTGCGCCCGACCCGATTGGCGCATTTTGCGCGTTTCGGCCTGCAGCACGCCGTGGGTCTCGAGGTTGAGCTTAAAGCGCAGGGAGACGAGGAACCCGCAGGCCAGCACCGCCAGCGTGCCCACGCTCAGAATGAGAAGGATGGTGTGGCTGACCTCGTCGGGCTGCGTTTTCTGCCCGGAGACAAAGCCGGAGAGCTGCATAATGATGCCCACCAGCATCACCGCCCCGGCCTGAGAGGCCTTGCGGGTCAGCGTCATGATGCCGGCGAAAATGCCCTCCCGACGCTGGCCGGTGATCGCCTCGTCGACGTCGGCAATATAGGTGTAGGTGTTCCACGGAACATAGTTGATCCCGCCGCGGCCGAGGCCGGCAATGGCGGAAACCAGCAGCAGCAGCGAATAAACGTCGCTCAGCCCGGCGTAGTAAAGCAGCGCATAGGAGAGCGAGCCAAGGCCAAACAGGATAACCACCATCCGATAGGACGGCGCCGGCCCAAAGCGGATGCACAGCGGGATCATGGCAATGACCGCAATAAACTGGAAGATGGCCATAGTGCCGAGCAGGTTGGATGCCACCGCGGCTTCCTGCATCAGCACGAAGACGACGTAGTAGGTGAAAACGGCGTTAAACACGTCCTGAGCAATATAGCCGCCAAGATACATACCCAGATGCTGGCGGAAGATCTTAATGCGCAGCGTCGAGGTGAGCTCGATAAACAGGCGATTGAGGCTCTGCGCCAGTGAGAGATTACGCTTCTCCTCCTCGGCCCGCAGCGCCGTCTCCGACCACGCATCGCGAGAGCGCTCCCAGGTAAAGAACCAGACGAACGTCAGCATCACCGCGCACAGGACCGAGAACACCAGGCTTGCGTAAAAGAAGGAGACGGCATTGTCCTTACCAAAGTGGGTAAGCAGCACCCCCGGCAGGAATGAGGCGAGGATTGCCGACATTTGCGCCATCGAAATACGCGCCCCGGAGAATTTTGTTTTCTGTTTAAAATCATCGGTCATTTCCGGAACCAGAGTTTCGTACGGCACCAGAATCATGGTGTAGACCATATCAAACAGCAGATAGGTGAGCAGGTAGTACCAGAACCCCATATCGCCTACCCACATCATTGAGTAGCTGAATACGCAGGGGATACCCAGCAGAATAAAGAACTTTCGTCTGCCGAAGCGTTTGCCGAGCCGGGTGGTGCCAAAGTTGTCGGTCAGGAAGCCCATCAGCGGACTAATGACCGCATCCAGAACCCTGGCGGTGGCAAAGATAAGGGTTGCCTGAATCGGAGACAGGCCGCAAAAGGTGGTGTAAAAATAGAGCAGCCATGCCGCGGTGAGCGCGGTGGTTCCTGCGCCAAGGAAATCGCCCGATCCATAGGCAAGGTAGTTAGCCAAACCGATTTTACGTGTTTTCATCGCCGTAAATCCTGTGTCGTTATTTTTAGTGAACTCCGACAATCTTTCTGGCCAGGCCAAAAGGGAGTAGGTACCTGGCTACAGTAAAAGGATGGAAACGGGGTTACCTTTTCATTTTTGCCAGCCCTGACCCGGCAATGGCAAAAACGCAAAGAGAGGGTGAACGCGCATCACCGACTTATAAAACAGCTTTTCTTTTATGGCAAAACCAAAGACCATTTTTGCGAGAGAGCTGCCAGAATCGCTATTTCGCGCCCCGCGCAGCGGCGGGCCTGGCAGCAAACAATAGCCCTTGCGGGAACAGGGAAATCGGAGTAAAGAAAAGAAGAAGGGTTATTTTGCGTATCTTAAGGAGGCTTGATGCCCTACTCACATCTGCTTGTAGCCGTTGCCCCAACGCCGGAAAGTCGGACGCTTATCAACAAGGCGGTCTCTATCGCGCGCCCGCTTGAGGCCAAAATTAGCCTGATAACGCTGGCAACGGACCCGGAAATGTATAACCAGTTTGCGGCGCCGATGTTAGAGAACCTGCGGGATCTGATGTATGAAGAAACCCGCGGCTTTCTCAACGGTCTGGCTCAGGATGCCGGCTATCCGATTGAGAAAATCACCATCGCCAGCGGCGAACTTGGCCATCACGTGAAGGATTTTTGTCAGCAGCATCGGGTGGATCTGGTGATTTGCGGCAACCACAACCACAGCCTGTTTTCCCGCGCCACCTGCTCGGCGAAAAGTATCGTCGGCAGCAGCGGCGTTGACGTGCTGCTGGTATCGCTGGAGAAAGGCTAGCGCCGAAGCGCCAGCCTGAGGGCCGAACTAGGCCAGTTTGGGGAAGGTCGCCACCTTACGCTGCAGGTGACTCTCCTCATTTCTCGCTTCTATCCGCTTTAGGTCGGCGATAAACCGCTCCTGCCAGCGGTGGATATCGTTGTCCTTAACCACCGCCAGCATCGCCGAGTGGCGCGCAATACGTTCTGCCAGCGGCATGGTGAGCGCGGTGTCCAACGCCGCGGCGACTTCATCACGATCGTAGGGATTGACGATGAGCGCCGTCGGCAGCTCGTTTGCCGCGCCGGCAAACTGCGACAGCACCAGAACCCCGGGATTCTGCGGATCCTGGGCGGCAACAAACTCCTTCGCCACCAGATTCATCCCGTCGCGCAGCGGCGTCACCAGCCCGACGTCGGAATAGCGGAAGATTTTCATCAGCAGCTTACGTTCAAAATGCTGATTCAGGTAGTAGAGCGGCGTCCAGCCCAGCTGACCATACTGGCCGTTAATGCGCCCGGCGGCGGTCTCCAGCTGGTGGCGGATGTCCTGGTAGGCCTGGACATCGCCGCGCGAGGTCGGGGCAATCTGGGTGTAGCGAATCTTGCCGTGATGCTGGGGATATTTCTCCAGCAGGGCCTCATAGGCCAGGAAGCGCTCCGGCAGCCCTTTCGAGTAGTCCAGCCGCTCAACGGAAAAGATATTCTGCACGCTCTTGAGTTCGCTTTTGAGCTGCGCCAGCTTCGGCGGCAGCGGCCCTTTTGCGCTACGCGCGATCTCATCGGGGTCGATGCCAATCGGGTAGACCTCGGTCTGGAACGGTTTGCCCCAGGCGACATGAGCGTTTCCGCTGCGGGTGGTCAGGCGGGTCTGTACCGCGATGCAGTCAAGAAACGCCTGCCGATCGCTCTCGGTCTGGAAGCCCAGCAGATCGTAGTCGCAGAGCTGTTCAAGCAGCTCGGCGTGCGGCGGCAGCGCGTTAAATATTTCCGGGGTCGGGAAGGGAATATGTAAAAAGAAGCCGACCCGATTATTAACTCCGCGCTGGCGCAGCTCGTGCGCCAGGGGCAGCAGATGGTAATCATGGATCCACACTATGTCGTCAGGCTCAATCAGCGGCAGCAGTTTATCCGCCAGCGTCGCGTTTACGCGCTGATAGCCCTCCCAGGCGTCGCGCTGAAAATCGACCAGATCGAGACGATAGTGAAACGCGGGCCACAGCACCGCGTTGGAAAAGCGGTTGTAGTACTCGTCGTGGTCCTGCTCGCTGAGGTTAAAGGAGGCCCAGGTAATGTTTCCCTGAGTGACCTTTTTCAGCGGCTGACTATCGTCGCCAATTTCCCCGCTCCAGCCGAACCACAGCCCACCGGCCGCTTTTAAGGCCCCCATAATCCCCACGGCCAGGCCACCGGCGCTGGCCTTTTTATCATCCGGGGGAGCAATACGATTAGATACTACGACTAAGCGACTCATAGCCATCTCTCCTGTCGGTTAGCGCGTCTGGTTGATGTCCATTATTCGCAATATTATTTAGCCACTGGTGCACCGCCGCGACGTCCGGCAAACGCCAGCGCGCCTGGGTGTCGCCGCTGCCGACTTTTACCGAAATGCCGCCCAGCTGGTTAACGATGCCAAAACCCGCTTCATCGGTTAAGTCGTCACCGACAAATACCGGCCTGCGTCCTGCGAACGGCGCCTCCTGCATAAAGGCGGCGATCGCCTCGCCTTTGTTCACTCCGCGCGGTTTTATCTCGACCACGCACTTGCCCAGCTGCAGCGCCAGCAGCGGATAGCTCTTCACCACCTCCTGGGCCAGCGTCAGCACCGCACTTTGATGCCGCGGCGCCTGACGGTAGTGCAGCGCAAAAGCCATCCCTTTATGCTCGAGCTCACAGCCCGGCAGCGCCTCAAGCGCCAGCGCCAGCCGGCCGTGAAGCTCCTTCTGCAGCGCATCCGGCAGAGAAACGATATGCGTATTCCCATTGATATCACGGCGCTCAGCTCCGTGGACGCCGGCCAGCGGCAGCCGGTGAGGACGGGTAAGCTCATCGAGCTCAGCCATTGAGCGCCCTGAAATCAATGCCACCGCCCCACTCTGCTGCTGCACGAGCTGCCGCAGCGCCTGAAGAGCGTTAACCGGGATAACAACCTGATCGGGATGAGGTTTGATATCGGCAAGAGTACCGTCGAGGTCAAAGAAAAATGCGCAATTTTCGCTTGGTACAGGCGGTACAGATATCTGGTCAGCCACCCTGAACTCCTCCTTTCATGGCCAGCGTTTCGCTGGCTGTTAACGAATTGTTAGCCATGTAAGTATAGACAGTGTGACGGAGCTCGCCATTTTTGATAGTAATCACCAGCGCAGCGGGCGCCGGTGATATTCTAGGATTAAACTGAAAGGTTGGAGTATTTACACGCTACGCTTTGCCTTCTGCTTGTAACGATCGAAGATAACCGCCGCCAGCAGGATCACGCCGCGCACCACGTACTGCGAGAAAGGCGAGATATTGAGCAGGTTCATCGCATTCTCGACGGTGCCGAGGATCAGGATCCCGGCGATCACGTACGAAATCTTGCCGATCCCCCCTTTTAGCGACACGCCGCCCAGCACGCAGGCGGAGATCACAATCAGCTCATAGCCAATCGAGGTCATCGGCTGACCGCTGGTCATTCGCGATGCCAGAATAATCCCCGCCGCGGCAGAAACCAGACCGGAGATAACGAAGATAATAATCCTGGTGCGCACGACCGGCACCCCTGCCAGACGCGCGGCCTCTTCATTGCCACCGATTGCCAGAGTATTACGGCCAAAGGTGGTTTTGTTCAGCAGCAGACCAAAGATTATCAGGCAGCCCACGGTCAGCCAAATAGGCGCCGGCAGGCCGAACCAGTTGGCGTAGCCGAGGGTGAAGAAGCGCTCATCTTCAATGCCCACCGCTTTGCCATCGGAGATAATATAGGCCAGACCGCGAACAATCTGCATCGTCGCCAGGGTGGTTATCAGGGCGTTGATTTTCAGCCGGGCGATAACAAAACCGTTGACCAGGCCGCTTAACGCCCCCAGCAGCAGGCCGGCAGCAATGCCGATCCACATGCTTTCGGTGAGGTTGATAACCACCGCGGTGGTCACGCCCGCGCAGGCGATAACCGACGCAATCGAGAGATCGAAATCGCCGGATGCCAGGCAAAACAGCATCCCGCAGGCCACCATGCCGGACATCGAAATCGCCAGCCCGAGGCCTTTCATATTGATGAAAGAGGCAAAGTTCGGCACAAAAATCACGCAGCCGATAAACAGCACGGCAAAGACGACCAGCATTCCAAACTGATCCCAGACACGGGCAAAGCTGAAGGCGGATCGACGGGTATTTGAGGTGGTAACAGAGGACATCATTGACTCCTTTACTCAGGCGACCGCCTGGCTCACTTTTGGCATCGCAAGGCTTAACGCCTGCTGTTCATTCGCATCTTCATGCAGCAGTTCACCCGCCACTTCCCCTTCGCGCATCACGACGATGAGGTCCGCAACGCCAAGCACTTCGGGTAAATCGCTGGAGGCAAAGACGACGGCCACGCCGGATGCCGCCAGCGCGTAGATGACGTTATAGATCTCATGCCTGGCGCCGACATCGATACCGCGAGTCGGCTCATCGAGCAGGATCACCTTCATCTCCTCGGAGAGCCAGCGCCCCAAAATCGCCTTCTGCTGATTACCGCCGGAGAGGTTCATAATCAGCTGCTCGGGTCCCGGCGTTTTAATATTAAGGGACTGAATATGGCGGTCGGCGTTCTGCGCCTCCCAGCCGTTGTTGATCAGGCAGCCGGCGTGAATATGCTTACGTCGGGCGCTGATGTTGATATTGTCGCGCACCGAGTGCACCGGAATAATGCCTTCGGCTTTACGATCCTCCGGACACAGCATCATCCCGGCCTGAATCGCCTGCGCCGGTTTACGAATATCGATGGCTTCCCCGTCGATGTAGACCTGACCGCCGGTGATGCGGGTTCCGCCAAACAGACCTTTCAGCAGCTCGCTGCGCCCGGCGCCCACCAGGCCAAAGAGGCCGACGATTTCTCCGCTGCGCACCGCCAGGCTCACCGGCGTTCTTACGCCCGGCGCTTTTACCTGCTCCAGGCGCAGGCGCTCGCTGCCGTACTCGCGCGGCTTCCAGCCGTAGACGTCCCCTAAATCGCGCCCCACCATCGCCTGCACCAGCGCATCGTGGTTCACCGTCTGCATATCGTCGAAGGTGCGCACATAGCGGCCGTCCTTGAAAACGGTGATCGCGTCGCTCAGGGCAAAGATCTCCTCCATGCGGTGCGAGACGTAAATAATGACCCGCCCCTCCTCACGCAGCTCGCGAATAACCCGGAACAGGTTGTCGATTTCACGGGCGGAAAGGGAGCTGGTCGGTTCGTCAAAGGCGATAACCTTGGCGTTGCGCGTCAGCGCCTTGGCGATCTCCACCATTTGCCATTGACCGATGGAGAGGTACTTCAGCGGCGTTTGCGGATCGATATCCAGCCCCAGATGCTCCAGCTGCAGCCGCGCTTCATAGTTAAGAAGCTTGCGGTCCACCATGCCGTATTTGTGTGGAAGCTGGCCGAGGTAGATATTTTCCGCGACGGTCATTTCCGGTATCAGGTGCAGCTCCTGGTAAATAATGGCGATCCCGGCGTTAAGCGCCTCGGTGGTGTTGCTAAACGCCATCTGCTGACCGCGAACCGCCAGGCTGCCCGCGGTTGGTATATAGTTGCCGCTGAGGATCTTCAGCAGCGTGGATTTTCCGGCGCCGTTTTCTCCCATCAGGGCGTGAACCTGGCCGGCATAGCAGTCAAAGCTAATATCGGACAGCGCCTTAACGCCCGGGAAAGTCATGGTGATGCCGCGAAATGAGAGATAAGGGGTAGACTGTTGCATAACGACTCCGCTCTACTGCGCTCAGCCTCCCGCGGCTGCGGGAGGCATGGTTAGCAGGCCTTACAGCCCTTTTTTCGCCAGCTCTTCTTTGAAGTTATCGCGGGTAATCAACACGACGTCGGTGACCGCCGTGAATTTCGGCGGTTCGGCGCCCTTGGTTACCCAGTTGTAGAGCATCTCGCTGGTTTTGTAGCCGTGAATATCCGGGCTCGGCAGCAGAGAGCCGTAGAAGCCGGTGGCCTGCGCCTTGGAGAGCTCGTTGACCGCATCCACGCCGTTAATACCGATACCAATCACATCCGGAGCCTTGAAGCCCTGCCCTTCGGTAGCGCGAACGCCGCCCAGGACGGTGTTATCGTTCATCCCGACGATCAGCCAGTGTTTGACCTGCGGGTGCTGGACCAGCATCGAGTTGCCGGCATCGAAGGCGCCGGGGATATCGTTGGATTTCGTCGGCACGCGGTAGATCTGTTTATCCGGGAAGCCGGCGGCTTTCAGGGCATCCAGCGAACCGGTGGTGCGGCGACGCGCGGTATCGAGCTCATCGGCGGTGATCGCCATCACCCCGGTATCCTTCACCTCCCAGCCGCGTTTTTGCATCTCCTTATAGAGCTCCTGGCCCTGACGAGCGCCAATCTCGCTGGCCGCCATCATCACCAGCGGAACGCTCTCCATCGGCTTGCCCTTGGCGTTAACGAACTGATCGTCGACGGTGATGACCTTCATGTCATAGCCGCGAGCTTTGGCGACAATCGCCGCCCCGAGCTTCGGATCCGGCGTACAAATAACAAACCCCTTCGCGCCGCTGGCGGCCAGGCTGTCGATCGCGTTAAGCGTTTTTTCGCCGTCCGGTACGGCGATTTTAACAACCTCAAAACCTAAATCTTTACCGGCCTTATCGGCAAATTTCCATTCAGTTTGAAACCACGGCTCTTCCGGCTGCTTGACCAGAAAACCGAGCTTAAGCGTTTCCGCCATAGCTGATTGTGACATAACCGCAGCGAGACCGATCGCCGCCAGCGCTTTAGTAAATTTGTGCATGGTAAACTCCAGCTTAAATTCGCTTTTATGTAGGGAAATATCGGATCTAAAAATTTTTATCAGACTTAAAACAAGGTATTAGAAAAATCTCATCCAACGATGCCGTTGTTGAAATAGTAATAGCCGGAAATCAATTCTCCATACGAGAGCATTATCACATCGCGGAATTACAGTAATTGAGTGCATAAATTCAGCGAAAAATGACATAAAAAAAGCGCTAATTGTCAGACAATTAGTGCAGTCATAAGCAGTATTATCCATATCACCAGCAGAGTTATCCCTGTGACGCATTTAGCGCAGCGCGCCCGGCATGCGGACCCGCAATCGACGCCAGCGGTTGCCCTCCCCCGGCCCCCTCCTCCCGGCGATATCAGGCGCTACGCACGACATCACGATTTATTGACACAATCGTCATTGCCTTGAAATATTATTTCACGGTGTTCAGCAATAAAAATTAAAAAATGATCCAGCGCAATGTTGCGCCAGCAGAACCGTGACAATTACATGACGCAGTTAAACATGCGACGCGTTTATTTTAATTAAGCGCTGCTCATGTAAATATCATACAACTACGTAATATGACTGAAGGGTTTGATAAGACTGACGAATAATCCGATAAAAATCAAATACAATCAATACCTTAAATGACACTCAATTTAATAAATATGCTAATCAATAGCCTGCTATCAGCGGATGGTGTAACTAAACGTAAATCCTTCCGGTTAAGAGTTTTCTTAAGTAAATTCTGAGAGTATTCTATATTTGTGGATATCGGAAATATCATTTCTGGCCACTCATGGAGAGCGCGGAATTATATTATTCCGCCAGTAAACTTTCGTGTGAAGGTCTCGTAATGAAGCTGTTGGGGGCGAAAGCTCTTAACCCGCGAAGACCCCCTTCCAGATTAATAAGGATATTTTATGGTAGTTGCAGGAATGGCTCAAAAGCTGAATAACCAGATGAATCTTGAGTTCCGCGCGTCGAACTCGTATCTGCATCTGAGCGAGTGGTGCGCACAGCAGCGCCTGAACGGCACCGCGACGTTTCTCCGCACCCAGGCGCAGTCCAGCGTCACGCTGATGATGCGGGTATTCGAATTTATGAAAAAGGGCGGCGAGTGGCCTATCGTGAAGGCCGAAGGGACCTATCATCAGGAGTGCAGCTCCCTCGAAGATCTGTTTACCCAGACTCTTGCCGACTATGAACAGCGCAGCAGCCTGCTCGCCGGTCTGGCAGAAGAAGCTAAAGCGCAAAGCGATGATTCCACCTGGCGCTTTTTGACCCTCTTAGAGAAAGAGCAGCAGCAGGACGGCATTCTCCTGCAAACCGTTCTCGATGAAGTGCGTAGCGCCGATAAAGCCGGTATCTGTCTGCAGCAAACCGACCGCCGCCTGATGGATCTGGTGGCGCAGCAGCGCCATTAATCCGGCTTAGGTAAACGCCTTCAGGCTGGCTAAAGTCAGAGGGAACCACCGCTATAGGGCACCGTTCAGGCTATTAATGAAAGGTGCCCGATAATTCACCTCCCGCTCCGTTCTGCTATCGCCAGTCCGTCTGAGAGCCCAGCGGCCAGCCTTCGGCATTGCTTCAGACCTCCTCCCGCATGGCCCGCACGCTCCCCCGCCCCGGCATTTTGGCGCTCCGCAGCCGTTTGTTATTCCTAAAAAGCATTAAAAACTTTTAAGCCGATCGCATTACTGCGCAGCTAAATCGCCTGACCGATGATTAGTGACGGGGATCACTTTTTAAGCCGTGAGTTAATAATATAAAAACGCTGTTTCAAAAATTTAAAACAAGAGGTTTATATTAATGGCAAGATACGCGGCTTCAGCCTCGCAAGGGCTGCAGGGAAGACCGATTTTGTTACGCCATCAGCTCGCCTACGGCGGCGGCAACTTACTGGGGAGCGGCGCGCTGGCAATCAGCGGCGCCTGGTTACTCTATTTTTATACGACATTTTGCGGGCTGACGCTGATCGAGGCCTCGTTAATTTTCTCGATCGCCAGCATTATCGACGCCATTAGTAACCCGTTAATGGGCTATCTTACGGATAACTTCGGTAAAACCCGGCTCGGCAAACGCTTTGGCCGGCGGCGCTTCTTTTTGCTCATCGGCATTCCGCTGATGATGTTTTACCCGCTGCTGTGGGTAGAGGGTCTCGGCTTTTGGTACTACCTCAGCACCTACGTGATCTTCGAGATTATTTATACCTCAATCATGGTACCTTACGAAACGTTGGCCACCGAAATGACCGACGATTTCTCATTACGTTCTAAGCTCACCGGTTATAAAGCCATTTTTGGCAAGCTGGCAAACTTCCTCGCGGCCTTTATTCCGGGCCAGTTCATCCTGCTGTACGGCAAGGATTCCGCCACCCCGTTCTTCCTGACCGGCCTGACCTACGGCATCATTCTGATCGTCGCTATCTCCTGCCTGTGGTACTGCAGCTGGGAGCGTCCGCGGGAAGAGGAGAGCAGCGTCAGCGAGAAGAGAGGGCTGCTCAATACGCTGCTGCTGCTGGCTAAAGATATGCGTTCGACTTTTTATTTACGCGTCTTCCGCAAGCATCTCGGCATGTACCTGTGTGGTTTTGGCGCGGAATGGCTGTTTGCCTCCATCTTTACCTATTTTGTTATCTTCGTTCTGCAGCACGATCCGGCGATGGTTGCCGGGCTGAACAGCCTGAACTCGATTCTGCAGCTGGTCTCTACCGCGCTGTTCATCGGACTGTGCGTGAAAAAAGGCTTCAGCAAGCCCTATATCCTCGCGCTGAGCGTGGTTATTTTCTCGGTACTGCTCTACACCTCGCTGTGGTTTTTCCATCTTCCGGCGCACCTCGCTACCGTGCTGATGTTCGGGATCACCGTCCTGTTTGGCCTCGGAACCGGCGGCGTGTACTACATCCCATGGACCGTTTATACCTTCCTTGCCGATGTAGATGAGATTTACACCGGCCGCCGTCGCGAGGGAATTTATGCCGGCGCCATGACCTTCTCCGGGAAAATACTGCGCTCTATCATCGTCTTCACCATGGGAGCTATTCTCAGCTTCTACGGCTTCCAGTCGAAGGCGCACGCCCAGCCGGAAAGCGCGGTTACGGCGATTGCCGTGGTGTTCTGTAGCGGAGTGGTGCTGCTGGCTCTGGCCGCGATCGTATTCAGCAAGCAGATGAAGCTGGATCGCAAAGCCCATATGGTGGTCTTACAGGAGGTTGCACGGATTAAAGCAGGAGGCAAAATCGGCGATATCGCGCCGGAGGTACGGGTTGTCGTTGAGGATCTCGTCGGCCATCGCTACGAAGAGTGCTGGGGTAACAGCAAGCTGTTTAGGAGTGAAGAGGCGACCCCGGCCCGTTCCGCAGTCTCCCACCAGGCCTGATGGACACCCCGCCACCACGCGTGGCGGGGTAAAACCAATTAGTGGGCTTCGCTTTGCGGGGTGAACTTCAGCTCAATCAGGGCAATCGCTTTTTGCACCGCACGCATCGTAACCGGGTCGGACGATGAAGGATGGCTTGAAAAATCAATCGCTTTAAGCTGAGTCGCCATCTTTTCGCGGACCTCTACAGGGGCGATAACGTCAATGACATCGAGGATCTGTTTGATAACCAGCTGACAGGCAACCACGTCGGAAACCAGCTCGTCTTGTTCGGTAAGGTGTTGAGACATTTTTTGCTCCTTTTTGCAGGAGCGTAATAGTACCCTAAATCTGCTGAGATAAAAAAACCTGCCGCAGCAGGTTTTTTTATCAGAACATGCCGGCTGGCGGCACATCTTTGAAGGTCTTGCAGTAGGTGTCAAAAATGCTTTTCAGAATCTTGCGCAGCTTCATGACGTCACTCCGTTTTTGTTATGCAGGTGTTAATGCTCGCTCGACTATAATATGACCGCCATCACAAAAATCAATTTAAATGTGCGCCAAATCACAAAAATAACTGCAGACTGAATTTTAAATTTAACAAAAAACGAGCGGAGCCGGAGCCTTCCCTCTCTCCTGCTCACGATCTCAGCAGGCTATGGCAACAACATAATGACGACAAACATCTCCGCCCGGGAAGACCGGGCGTTCTCGGCGCCAGCGCTGCTGGTCGCCGGGGCCTTTTTCATGGAGTTTCTCGACGGAACGGTGATCGCCACCGCGCTACCGGACATGGCGAAAGATTTTGGCGTGGCGGCGGTGGATCTCAATATCGGGATCAGCGCCTACCTGATTACGCTGGCGGTGTTGATCCCGGCCAGCGGCTGGATAGCCGATCGCTTCGGCGCGCGCAGGGTCTTCACCCTCGCGTTGGCGATTTTTACCCTTGCCTCGGTGTTTTGCGGCCTTTCCACCAGCGTCGATACCTTCGTCGCCATGCGTATTCTGCAGGGAATGGGCGGCGCGTTGATGGTCCCGGTCGGCCGGCTGGCGGTGCTGCGTACCACCCCCAAGCACCAGCTGATTAAGGCCATTGCGACGCTGACCTGGCCCGCGCTGGTGGCGCCGATTATTGGCCCGCCGCTGGGCGGCTTTATTACCAGCTACGCCAGCTGGCACTGGATTTTCTTTATTAACGTCCCGCTGGGTCTCGCGGCGATGGCGCTGTCGCTGCGCATTATTCCCGATATTCGCGAGGAGGAGCGGCGCCCGTTCGACCTTCCCGGCTTCCTGGCCACCTCGGTGGCCATGGTCAGCCTGGTCAGCGCCATGGAGATCCTCGGCGACAACCGGCCCGAGGGCTGGCAGACCCTGGCGCTGCTGGGGCTTGGGATCGGCTGCATGCTGTTCTCGCTGCGCCACTTCCGCCGCGCCGCCTGGCCCATGGTGCGCCTCGATGCGCTGCGGGTCCCCACATTCAGGGTCACCATGTACGGCGGCTCGCTGTTTCGCGCCTCCATCAGCGCCGTGCCTTTCCTGCTGCCGCTGCTGTTCCAGGTGGGATTCGGCATGGATCCGTTCCACTCGGGGCTGCTGGTGCTCGCCGTGTTCGTCGGTAACTTCACGATTAAACCCGCCACCACGCCGCTTATCCGCTGGCTCGGCTTTCGCCGCCTGCTGCTGATTAACGGCGCGCTCAACGTTCTGTCGCTGCTGGCCTGCGCATTTTTGACTCCGCAAACGCCGGTGTGGTTAATCCTGCTGATCCTGTTCCTCGGCGGCGTTTTCCGATCGATTCAGTTCACCGGCATCAGCACGCTGGCCTTTGCCGATGTGCCCTCCCCGCAGATGAGCTACGCCAACACCCTGTTCAGCACCGCGTCGCAGCTGGCGGTTGGTTTAGGGATAACGCTTGGCGCGATAGGTATTCGTATCGGGGAAAAGCTGAGCGAATGGCTAAGCCTGTCGAATCTGCCCGGCATCAGCTTTCGACTCTCGTTTGTGTTTATTGCGCTGATTTGTCTGGTGGGAATGGTGGATAGCCTGAAGCTGACGGCGGATGCCGGAAGCAGCGTGTCGAACAAGAAAACGTAAGCGAAAGCAAGGCCAGCCGCGGCTGGCCTTGTCGAGGATTAACCGACGATGTGGCGAACGAACGTTTCGATCTCTTTGTCCTGGCAATTCTCGAAGAAGCACTGCTGGAAGCGCGGACCTGAGACGGCGGTTTTAACCAGCTCCGGGTCGATAGCGCGCAGCGTGTCGAGGTAATTCTCTTTCACCACCGCCGCTTTCACCGTATTCAGAATCCCGGCATTGCGCACCTGCGGCTCTTTACGCTCCGGCGGATAGCCTTCCCCGTTACGGCCGGTGAACGCTTTTTCGAAAATAAAGCGCACGTTCAGCTCTGCGCCCCAGCCGAAACCTTTCGCAAACGGCAGAGAGAGCGCGTTGCCGTTGTTAATCTGGGCAAACAGGAAAGCGTCGGCAGGATCGATACAGTAGCCGCACACCACGCCCGGATGGATATTCAAAGACATCAGTGCGCCCTGGCCGGTGCCGCAGCCGGTGACCACAAAGTCCACCGCTTTGGAATTCAGCAGAATGCTGGCCATGATGCCCAGATGAATATAGGTCAGGTGATGATCGTGCTCATCGCTCATACCCACGTTGTAAACCGGGAAGCCTTTCTCGTCGGCAACGGCGTTGAGCTCGTTGAGGATGATGGCATTTTTGTTTGCCTGGCTGTTTTCCATCATCAGTGCAATTTTCATGCTTTACTCTCCTGAATGCTTTGCGGGTACTTCCGCGATAGGTCGTTAACGTTGGTATGACATTACTACTTAACAAACGCACTTTCAAATTTTATGAAAAGTTGTTTTATAAATTACGTAGCGCTTCACACTTTTGCCATCCAACCCCGTCCCCCGCTCTTTGCGCCTCCGCTTCCCTGCCGCTCCCCGATCGGCAAAACCCGCGCGAGGCCCTCAGCCGCTCGTCATTCGGTTGCGCATATTGAGCTGACCCGGCGCTATTTATTAAATATCAATTAAAACCATTCTCATTAATTATTAAATTGCCAATGCGTTTTATTCCCATTTGCATTTTTAATAAATAAAGTTTTTAATTTACTTTTTGCAAATAAATAAATAACAAATTATAGTGAGCGCACAATAATCTTAATTACCTATATTTTCGGAGCACGCGCTATGCTGAAAACAGAAATGATCGATAAGCTCAATGAGCAGATGAACCTTGAACTCTATTCCTCTTTGCTTTATCAGCAAATGAGCGCATGGTGCAGCTATCATAGCTTCGAAGGTGCGGCGGCGTTTCTTCGTCGTCACGCTCAGGAAGAGATGACCCATATGCAGCGCCTGTTCGACTACCTCACCGACACCGGCAGCCTGCCTTGCATCAACGCCATTGCCTCGCCGTTTGCCGAGTACGCATCGCTGGATGAGCTGTTCCGCGTTACCTACGAACACGAGCAGCTGATTACGCAGCAAATTAACGCCCTGGCCCACGCCGCGATGTCTGCACAGGACTATCCGACCTTTAATTTCCTGCAGTGGTATGTTGCCGAGCAGCACGAAGAAGAGAAACTGTTTAAATCCGTTATTGATAAACTGACCCTCGCCGGTAAAAGCGGTGAAGGTCTGTACTTTATTGATAAAGATCTGGCAACGCTCGATACGCAGAAATAATTATGCCGGCGACGATGCTTCGGCATTGTCGCCCCGCTAATGTTGGCAGATTTTACTTTCGCTGGTATTAAACCCGGCGTCTGCGGCAATAAACTTGCCCTTCTTCTGTAGAAATATCACCAGCTCCCCAGCGGTGAGGTTTTCCGCCGAACAGGTGTGAAAACGGGCCTCGTCGCCAAAGCGAGCGACTATCGCCGCTTCCAGGCTGGCAACGCTGTAGGGTTCGCCCGAAGCGATCATCATCTGCAGTACTTCATGACCGTGAATAGATTGCATAACTCCTCCTGTAAAGCATCCACGATAAACCACCTTATGGTTTCAGGCTTTGCGCCAGCGCAGCATTAGCGCGGCTCCCGGACTGTAAAGTTTTACTGACAAGAGCTGTAACCCTCATTTGACGAATCTGCTGATTTCACATACTCTGCGCGACATATTTTATTGTTAATTCCTTCATGGATAGAGAGAAACGTGAAGAACCGCACTCTAGGTAGTATTTTAATCGTGGCAGGGACCACTATTGGCGCAGGGATGCTGGCAATGCCTCTGGCATCCGCTGGGGTCGGCTTCGGCGTCACGCTCGGGCTGCTGATCGCCCTGTGGGCTTTGATGTGCTATACCGCGCTGCTGCTGCTGGAGGTCTACCAGCACGTTCCGGCGGATATGGGGCTGGGCTCGCTCGCCGCCCGCTACCTCGGGCGCTACGGGCAGTGGATCACCGGTTTTTGCATGCTGTTCCTGATGTACGCCCTGACCGCCGCCTACATCAGCGGCGCGGGAGAGCTGTTGGCCTCCAGCCTGAACCAGTGGCTGCAGTGGGATCTTCCGCCGGCGGGCGGGGTGCTACTGTTTACCGGCATTGGCGGAGCGGTGGTTTGCCTCGGGACCTCGCTGGTCGATCTGTTCAACCGCTTTTTATTCAGCGCCAAGATTATTTTTCTCGCCATTATGCTGGCCCTGCTGCTGCCGCACATTCATCAGATAAACCTGCTGACCCTACCGCTTCAGCAGGGGCTGGCGCTCTCGGCGATCCCGGTTATCTTTACCTCTTTTGGTTTTCACGGCAGCGTGCCGAGCATCGTCAGCTACCTTAACGGCGATATTCGTAAGCTGCGGCGGGTGTTTATCATCGGCAGCTTTATCCCACTGGTGGCCTATATTTTCTGGCAGCTGGCGACGCTGGGCAGCATTAGCTCTCCAACCTTTGCCGCCCTTCTGGGACAGCATGCAGGGCTGAACGGCCTGCTGGAAGCTATCAGAGAAGTCGTCGCCTCACCGCACGTTGAGCTGGCGGTGCATCTGTTTGCCGATCTGGCGCTGGCCACGTCGTTCCTCGGCGTCGCGTTGGGGTTATTTGATTATCTGGCCGACCTGTTTCAGCGTAAAAATACGCCGGGCGGGCGCGTGCAAAGCGGCGTCATCACCTTTGTACCGCCGCTGGCCTTCTCGCTGTTCTACCCTCGCGGCTTCGTAATGGCGCTGGGCTATGCGGGCGTTGCCCTCGCCGTGCTGGCGCTGATGCTGCCTGCGCTGCTGGTCATGAAGAGTCGTCAGCAGCATCCGCACGCGACGTGGCGGGTTATCGGCGGAACGCCGGCGCTGTGGCTGGTCCTGCTGTGCGGTATCGCTATCGTGTTGATTCAGGTTTGTATCGCGATCGGCGTTTTGCCTGCCGTCGGATAAAAGAGTAAGGGGCCTGTCGGCCCCTTATTTTATTTTGCTAAGCAGCACTGCTTATATTTCTTACCGCTGCCGCACGGGCAGGGATCGTTACGTCCAACTTTGGCATCATTTCTGATCGGCTGCGGCACCTCTGCCGGCTGCGCATGCTCCGTCCAGTATTGATAAAGCGCCAGCGCCGCGGGTTTAATACGCTCTACGCTGGCGAGAAAATCATCGACAGAGAGCGCTTCAACCGCCGGGAACTGCGCTTCCGTCCCGTGCAAAGCGATGATATCCAGCTCGGCCTGCAGCTCCGCAGGTAAAGCGGGCCAGCTGCCCAGGCCGACGCCGCGCATATAGCCAAAGCACCACTCGCCAACGATAGTCAGCTCCTGGCCTTCCTCTTCCCGCGTGCCGAACAGCGGCTCGAACTGCTCCGGATAGTCGTCCAGGCGCTCGGCAACATCGCTCATATGCTGCAGGGTGAGGTTAACGAAGCGGTCACGCTCGCGATCGTTGGCCCAGCGCGGTACGTTGTCGGCACCGCCCCAGATAGCCAGCAGCCACTGGGCGGGTTCAATCTCGGCTGGCCCGGAGAGGATCGCCGTCAGCAGGCCATCAAGCTCGGAGACATCAAGGATGGCGCCGTCGGTGGCGTATTTCGACAGGATATCGTCCAGCCATTCAAGTTCGCTTTCGTTCAGGGGTCCGGTTTTCATAAACAGGCTCGTCGTCTTAGAAAAATGGCGCATACAGTAGCGGAAATGCCGGGAGAAAACCACCCGGCGCGGGCATTCTGCGCGGGTTAAATATCCTTAATAATGCTCGAGCGCATGGTTTCATATTCACTTTCGCTGATCGTACCGTCATCGCGCATCTTTGTTGCCTGGGCCAGGCGCTCTCTGACATCTTCGGCGGAAGAAACCGGGGCGCTCTGCGCGCCGGGAGGTGCGCTGTCACCGTTATCCTGCTGAGCGTCGCCAAAGCGGTTAGCCCCGTCGGTTCCTCGGGCAAACAGCAGCCAGATGGACATCACCAGCGACATGATTCCGCCAGCGACCATCAGCCATACCCATGCTGCCGCTCCGCCCTCTTCAACGGTGCCGGCAACGCCAATCAGGCCGATAATCAGGATCAGAAAAGGCGCCAGCAGCCACCAGCCGGATTTGTTCAGATCGTGCAGGCGTCGTACCGCCACCGCGATACCCGGAATAATAATAATCAGGCTAAACAGACCGCCGATAACCGGGATCAGCCCCAGTACCGCGGACAGCACAAAGTTAGCGACGGTAAATACGGCGTACTCTTTGCGCGCCGAGCGGCCGCGAAAGGTGGCATATTTGCGAAAACAGTTACCGTAGCTTTCAAGCAACGTGGCCATAAGATCCCTCATTAAAAATAATTATTATTGCCGTGACGGCATATTGTCCCAAAGGCGGTTTATCCGGCCGCAGGCGCGCGCCGGAGCGCTATTTTACCGTAGTTTTCCCGAAATGTGCCGGAGAAAACTGAGGGCTTGACCGCCAGGCGCCATGACGATAATGCGGCAAACCAGCCTCATACGCTGACGAAGCGTCCGTTTGCCACTTCCGTCTGACCGGCGTCATAGATCCACGCCCGCAGCGGATGGTTCGCTTTTGCCGCATTATAGTCAACGCACACTACCCGCTCGCTCAGCGCCGCCGGTTCGCCAGATAGGGTATAGTGCCCAACGACAACCGGAACCTCGGGCAAAACGTAAGCGCTTTTTCCCAGCGCGATATCCGGGATGCTGCTAACCATCTCGGGCTGAACCTGGGCAACCTGCCGGTAGGTTGTGGCCTCGTTAAGCCACCAGCGGATGCGAATATGGCGCCGCTCAATCCCGGTTTTATCCTCGAAGCTGTAGCCCGCAGGCAGCGCCAGCTCTGGCCCCTTGAGTATCGTCTCCAGCAGGTGGAACAGGACGTGCTGTTTATCGAAGGCGTGTACCCAGCTCTCCGGCTTCAGCCGGTTTTCTTCGTCGAGCCACGGGCGAAGCCGGGCAATAGCGCTCTCGTCCCAGCACGCGTGCACCGCGCGGACATCGCCAAAATCAACGAACAGCGGCAGGGTTTTAAACCACTCGACCCACAGCAGGTGCTGAGCGCTGTCTTCCGTGACGTCGTTGAGGAAGGCCTGATGCTGACGGCGGTTATTCGCCGTATGCGGACGCAGGGGCTGAGCCGTCTGCGGATGGCGCATCAGCCAGCCAACGGCGTTAAATTCGTGATTGCCCATCAGGCAAATGGCGCGACCCTCGGCAACCTCTCTCCTCACCTGCTCCAGCACCGACGGATGGTCGATGTGGCTCCCCGGCTGATTATCAATAAGATCGCCGACAAAAATCAGCAGGCTGCGATGCAGATCTTCCCGGGATCGCAAATGAGCCAGCAGGGCGGAAAGCTTGCCGTACTGGCCATGAATATCACCAATAAATATTTTTCGGCTCTTAGTCTGGCCTGAAGCGGGCATCAGAATTCCTTGTGCTTTTGTAGTGGATGCGGCCTTACGGATAGTAACAGGGTTGCCGGACGAAGCCTCGCGCAACGAGGGAATCGGCTGAAGGGCAGGATAATATTATGAGGTGATATTATGAATGGCGAGCTGCAGGCACAAAAAAACCACCCGTAGGTGGTTTCACGACACTGCTTATCATTGATTTTATTCTATAATCCCAATGGTACCCGGAACGAGACTTGAACTCGTACAGCCTATGGCCGAGGGATTTTAAATCCCTTGTGTCTACCGATTCCACCATCCGGGCTCGGGATGTAAATTGGAGGCGCGTTCCGGAGTCGAACCGGACTAGACGGATTTGCAATCCGCTACATAACCGCTTTGCTAACGCGCCTTTAATGCTGCAACACCCGCAACTGCCGATGCTTTTAAACTGGAGCGGGAAACGAGACTCGAACTCGCGACCCCGACCTTGGCAAGGTCGTGCTCTACCAACTGAGCTATTCCCGCATTATCAAGCTAATTTGCTAATCACTTGATTTTGTTATCGTCTGGCAAGCCGTGCTGCCGTTCGATGCGTTGCATTCTACTTACCTGGCGCAATGAGTCAACGATATTTTTTAAAACCTTGCGTCGTTTGCTGAAAATTACGCCGAAACGATCACTGATCAAGCAAATCGCCGCGCGCCGCGTTCAAATATTGCAGCATCGACCACAGAGTCAGCACCGCCGCAACGAGGAACAGTGCGATCCCAGCCCCTTCAACCCACTCATTTGGCCGCCACAGCATCCACACCAGCGCCGTCATCTGCGCCGTCGTTTTGACTTTACCGATCCAGGAAACCGCTACGCTGCTGCGTTTACCCAGCTCGGCCATCCATTCGCGCAGGGCAGAGATAATGATTTCACGGGCGATCATCGTCGCCGCCGGCAGAGTGACCCACCAGGTGTGGTAATGCTCGGCAACCAGCACCATCGCAATTGCCACCATAACCTTATCCGCTACCGGGTCGAGAAACGCGCCAAAACGGGTGCTCTGATTCCAGCGGCGCGCCAGATAACCATCAAACCAGTCGGTTACCGCGGCGACAAAGAAGATCAGCGCACAGGCAAACGGTGCCCATACCACGGGAAGGTAAAACGCCAGCACAAAGAACGGTATCAGGATGACGCGAAACAGAGTAAGCAATGTAGGGATATTAAATTGCATAGTGACGGGTAACTATCTGTTAGAAGTAAAAATTAGCCCTATGTTGCTACAGAGCCCCTAATGTTTCAACGAGTAGAAGATCTTTTCTGCCAGACCGTGAGATATACCCGGTACTTTGGCTATCTCTTCTACGCTGGCCTTCTGTAGCCCCTGCAGACCGCCCATATACTTCAGCAGCATCTGCCGACGCTTTGGCCCTACTCCTTCGATAGTCTCCAGCGTGCTGGTACTTTTCACTTTTGCCCGCTTTTTACGATGCCCGGCGATGGCATGATCGTGCGACTCATCGCGGATATGCTGAATGACGTGCAGCGCGGGAGAGTCCGGCGGCAGGCTAAAACCTTCGCCCTCGGGCTCAAAGAATAGCGTTTCCAGGCCCGCCTTACGATCGCTACCTTTTGCTACCCCTAATAATAGAGGATGATGTTTATCCCAGGCCACGTCCAGCTCGGCAAACACGCTTTTCGCCTGCCCAAGCTGCCCTTTACCGCCATCTATCAGGATAACGTCAGGGATCTTGTTCTCTTCGATAGCTTTACCGTAGCGCCGACGCAGAACCTGATTCATCGCCGCATAGTCATCCCCCGGCGTGATCCCGGTAATATTGTAGCGGCGATACTCGGCGCGCAGCGGCCCGTTGCTGTCAAACACCACGCACGAAGCGACGGTCTGTTCGCCCATCGTGTGGCTGATATCAAAGCACTCCATGCGCTTCACCGCCGGCAGCCTGAGCAGCGTCGCCAGCGCCTGCAGGCGCTGATGGATGGTGGACTGCTGGGACAGTTTGGTCGTCAGCGCCGTCGCGGCATTGGTGCGCGCCAGCTTAAGATAGCGCGCGCGATCGCCGCGGGGTTTCGTCTGCACATTCACGCGCCGCCCCGCCAGCTCTGAGAGCGAGTCGGCGAGCAGGGTTTTATCGCCAAGGTTAAAGTCGAGCAGAATCTCCCCCGGCAGGGTGCGCATCTGGCTCCCCTGCAGATAGAACTGACCGACGAAGGTCTCCACCACTTCCCCGAGCTCGGTACCGCCGGGGACCTTAGGGAAATAGCTGCGGCTACCCAGCACTTTCCCCTGGCGAATAAACAGCACGTGAACGCAGGCCATGCCCGAATCAAAGGCGACGCCGATAACGTCCAGATCGTCGCCATTATTTGAGACAAACTGCTTCTCCGTCACCCGACGCACGGCCTGGATCTGATCGCGAATGCGCGCCGCCTCTTCAAACTCCAGCGCCTGGCTGGCCTTCTCCATGCGGGCAATAAGCTGCGTCAGGACCTGATCGTCTTTGCCGGCAAGGAACAGCCGCACGTATTCAACCTGCTGGGCATACTCCTCCTCGCTAACCAGCCCCGCTACGCAGGGGCCCAGACAGCGGCCAATCTGATACTGCAGGCACGGACGAGAGCGGTTGCGATAGACGCTATTTTCACACTGGCGAACGGGAAAGATTTTTTGCAGCAGCGCTAAGGTTTCGCGAACCGCATAGCCGTTCGGGAAAGGACCGAAATATTCCCCTTTAGCGTGCTTAGCGCCGCGATGGGTCGCCAGCCGCGGATGGGTATCGGCGCTGAGAAAAATAAAGGGGTAGGATTTGTCATCACGCAGCAGCACGTTGTAGCGCGGCTGATACAGCTTGATATAGTTATGTTCAAGCAGCAGGGCTTCCGTTTCGGTATGGGTTACCGTCACGTCTATTTGCGCTATCAGCGCCACCAGGGCTTCGGTTTTACGCGAAGCCAGGTTGCTGCGAAAATAGCTGCTTAGCCGCTTTTTCAGATCTTTTGCTTTACCAACGTAGATAACGGTACCGCCAGCATCGTACATCCGATAGACGCCCGGCTGGCTGGTTACTGTCTTCAGGAAAGCTTTGGCATCAAAAACATCACTCACAGACTTGCTAACGACTCCGCATTACACAGGCCATGGCGGATTGCCAGGTGGGTCAGCTCAACGTCACCGTGGATGTTTAATTTACTGAACATCCGATAGCGATAGCTGTTCACCGTCTTGGGGCTCAGATTCAGCTGCTCTGAGATCTCATTGACCTTCTGACCTTTAGTGATCATCAGCATAATCTGCAATTCTCGTTCAGACAAACTGGCAAACGGCGATTCCGTTTTTTCCGGCTCGATCTGGCTGAGCGCCATCTGCTGGGCGATATCCGAAGCGATATAGCGCTGACCTGATGCCACGCAGCGAATCGCATTGACCACTTCCTGCGGCGCGGCGCCTTTGCTCAGGTAGCCCGCAGCGCCTGCCTGCATCACCTTCGCCGGCAGCGGGTTTTCAGTATGAACGGTGAGCATAATGACTTTGGTATCGACAATGGCTCGCGCAATTTTACGCGTTGCCTCAAGACCGCCGATCCCGGGCATATTCATGTCCATCAGGACAACGTCAACGGGATTCGCCCGACACCATTTAACGGCATCCTCGCCGCAGCAACATTCGCCCACGACGTTAATCCCTTTTATATCTTCCAGAATGCGTCGTATCCCTGCGCGCACCAGTTCGTGGTCATCAACAAGAAGGACGTTGATCAAAGGAATAATCTCCAGAATTAGGGATAACACAACGGATAGTTTATCGAACCCATATTACCGGGTTTTGGCGTAATTTTAAAAGCCAAAAGTGTTCTTCAGAGGATTTATCTGTCCTTTATGGCAAGTTGTTTGCACACATGGTGGAAACCCATACATAACAGAGAGTTGTATAAGGTCGTATTTTTAACATTCGTCATACAGAAAACGTAATAAACATAACACAATACGTAGTTGATAAAATACGAAAGAAAATATGTAACAATAATTAACTCTAAAAATCATACCAAAAATTAACAATTTGCGGGCGCCGCAGCGGGCTTTATTCAGGCAATTAAACCCCTCACAGCTCCGATCAGAGAACGCAAATTACGCGCTCCTTTTTTTTCTGCCGCTTGTGGTATACTGCGCCGCTTTAAGATTTAGTATTGCGCAAAAGCGCCGATAGCAAACGAGGATATCGATGAGCACACCAGATTTTTCCACTGCAGAAAATAATCAAGAACTGGCGCAGGAAGTGACCTGCCTGAAAACGCTGCTGACGCTGATGCTCCAGGCCATGGGCCAGGCCGATGCGGGTCGGGTGATTATTAAGATGGAAAGGCAAATCACGCAGATGGAAGATGAGGCTCAGGCTGCCGTATTCTCCAGCACCGTTAAGCAAATTAAACAGGCTTACCGTCAGTAACAATAAACCGGCTGGAAGTATAACTGACAGCCGGTTTCACGTCTGGCACGCAGAACGATGGGCTAGCTCAAATTAAGCCAGTGGCAACCGCATAGCAGGCTATTTGCGTTTTATTTGGTGCGTTGAATTTTCGCTGCATATTTTTTTGATGAAAATTGACGGTATTTTCTGAGATAGACAGAATTATCGCGACCTCTGCCGAGGTCTTCCCTTCCGCAGTCCATTTCAAAATCTCCAGCTCACGCCGGCTGAACTTCATTTCCGGCGGCATCACCATCGCGTCCTGCAGGCGTAACAGCGTCAACAGGCTGAGCTCAATCAGCATTCTCAAACGCATTTCTAATTCGTCTGCCGGATAGGGCCCGACGCTACGATTCTGCCCTGAGACAGAGAGAAAGCCCTGCGCGTGGTTGGGTAAGGTGAGGCACTGAGTAATCCCCTTCACCAGCCCGTGATCGCGCGCGCCGTCCCAGAGCTGCGGGGCGTCACGGAATAGCCCATCGTTCCACGGCAGGTGACCGCGAAGGAAATTTTCCGGGCGCAGCACCGGATCGATGGCGAAATAGTTCTCGGCTTGATAATGCGCCATCCACGCCTGCGGATAGGTCGTCTGCAGCGTCACCTTAGGGCGCGTAAAGGGCACGGGATGGCGCACGCAGAGAGCAAAATAGTCATATTCCAGCTCTTCCGCCTGCTGCTGCAGGAGATTATAAACCCCCTCTCCCGCCGAAATTGCCTGAAATTGTTGCAGCATTTCCCGCCGCCAGCTGAAAAAATCATTGTCCCTCATAACCGACCAAATAACTCCTGAGTAATTATCATTATTACAAATACAAAAACTAACACATAAATCTTATTTATATGTATAAAATATCGTATACAGCGCACATATTAGATCGTTACCGGTGCTATTCAGCGATGATGGAAGAAGAGAATGTCGCATGATTTATCTCTGCCGACGATATATTCTCAACTGTAGGAGGCGTTTAGCGCCAATCCTGCTGCCGATATTGCCTTCTCTCAAGCGCCGCTGTCTTACCCTCAGCGATAAGATACGACGTATCGTTCCCGCAGGCTGGCCTCCACCGACGGCGGAAAAAGGGATTGTTTCGGGAAAACGCCTGGCGCGGCTGAATATAAAAATACCAATCGATAAGCAGCGTTTAATAGTTCTGATCTCTCACAGGACGCTATCGTTCAGCGCTATCGCCCCGATCGTTCAGAAAGGTTTCCACTTCGCGGCCCAGGCGCTCGGCGTTCGGGCTGGCCAAACGCCTGCGCTATTCTTTGCGGCTGGCAGGAACGCCGGTAGCCTGGCCCCCCGCCCTGTTCACCGGATCCCGCGACCGCAGTCCGGTAGCCGTTACTGCATCAGGAATTTTTCGAGGAACTGGCGCGTGCGCGGCTGCTGCGGATTGGCAAACAGCGCCTTAGCCTCGCCCTGCTCGACGATGCGTCCCTGATCCATAAAGATAGCCCGGTCGGCCACGTCGCGGGCAAAGCTCATTTCATGGGTTACGATAACCATGGTGCGCTTCTCCTGTGCCAGCTGGCGAATGGTATTCAGCACTTCGCCCACCAGCTCAGGATCCAGAGCGGACGTAGGTTCATCAAACAAAATGACGTCCGGGCGCATCGCCAGCGCGCGGGCAATCGCCACGCGCTGCTGCTGGCCGCCGGAAAGACGGCGCGGGTAGCTATTCTCTTTGCCGTTTAGCCCAACCTTCGCCAGCAGTTCGCGCGCCCGGACGATCGATTCGTTTTTATCTTCACCCTTGACGATAACCGGCCCTTCGATAATGTTCTCCATTACCGTGCGGTGCGGGAACAGGTTGAAGTTCTGGAAGACGAAGCCGACGTGCTGGCGCAGGCGGCGAATCAGCCCCTTCTGCTGGCTGAGGCTGCGCGCGGTATCGATAGTGACGTCGCCCACCCGAATGGTGCCGCTCTCCGGCTGTTCCAGCAGGTTGATGCTGCGCAGAAGGGTCGTTTTACCGGAGCCGCTGGGGCCGATAATCGCCACCACTTCGCCCTCCGCCACCTCGAGGTCAATACCGTGCAGTACCGTCTGTCCGTGGAACTTTTTCACCAGGTTTTTGACTTCAATGGCACTCATTTTGGATCACGCTCCTGGCGATTCAGCTGATTTTCAAAATAGTTTTGCAGCGTCGACAGCACCGTCGCCATCACCCAGTAAATCAGCGATGCGGCCAGATACATGGTGAAAACTTCCAGCGTACGGGAGGTAATAAGCTGCGCCTGGCGGAACAGTTCCGGTACCTGGATAGTCGCCGCCAGCGACGTATCTTTCACCAGGCTGATAAAGCTGTTAGAGAGCGGCGGCAGCGCGACGCGCGCGGCCTGCGGCAGCACCGCTCGACGCAGAGTCTGCCACGGCGTCATGCCGATACTTGCCGCCGCTTCCCACTGCCCTTTATCAATAGAGGCAATCGCCGCGCGCAGCGTTTCGGCGGCATACGCCGCGGTGTTCAGCGACAGGCCAATCATCGCCGCCGGAATGGGATCCAGCTCAATACCAAACTGCGGCAGGCCGTAGTAAATCATAAACAGCTGGGCGATAAGCGGCGTACCGCGGAAAATAGAAATATAGACCCGCGCCAGCCACTTTACCGGCCAAAGGGGCGACATCCGCATCAGCGCAAGGATAAAGCCCAGCACCAGGCCAAAGAACATGCCGCCGATGCTCAGTTGCAGCGTAAATACCGCCCCCTTGAGGAGAAAAGGTGCGGAATCAAAAACCAGTTGGATACTCTCTTGCATTCTGTTTGTTCTGCTTTAGATATGAGGATGGTAGGCAAACAGCGCCGGCGCTCCGCCGGTGTGTATAAATAAGATCGGCCCTTCATCCTTAAAGCGTTTCTGCTGAATACCGTCAATCAGCCCGGCCATCGCCTTCCCGGTATAGACCGGATCCAGCAGGATACCCTCAAGCTGTGCCAACAGTTTTACCGCTTCCATGCCTTCGTCATTCGGCGTGCCGTAGCCTGGCGCGAAATAGTCGTCCCACAGCGTAATGTCGGCTTTTGCCTGCAGCTCGAGGCTGTTCGCTACCGCCTGCTGCAGGGCAACGACTTTCGGCAGCTGGTCCGCCACCTTGCGCGACACGGTGACGCCAATCAGTTCGGCCCCCGGCATCAGCTGTTCCAGACCCACCGCCAGACCGGCATGGGTGCCGGCGCTGCCGGATGCCACCACGACGGACGACAGCTCTACCGCGCCTTCGCACTGCTGGGCGATTTCCAGCGCGCTTTCAACATAGCCTAGCGCGCCCAGCGCATTGGAGCCGCCGACCGGGATCACGTACGGCCGATAGCCCTGAGCCTCGATACGCGTCGCCAGCTCTTCCAGCCGCGCATTGGGGTCGGTCAGCGCATCGCACATCTCGACCTGGGTATTGAACAGATCCAGCAGCAGGCGGTTGCCGTTAGTCAGGTAGTTTTCCGCACGGGTGCCAATCGGGTTTTCCAGCAGGGCCACGCAGTGCAGGCCAAGCTTAGCCGCCACCGCCGCGGTTTGACGAACGTGGTTAGATTGAATCGCGCCGGCGGTGATCAGCGTATCGGCGCCTTCCCGCAGCGCATCGGCCGCCAGGAACTCCAGCTTGCGCAGCTTATTGCCGCCCATAGCAAGCGGGGTCACGTCGTCGCGTTTGATAAAAATTTCGCGACCGAGATGATCCGACAGGCGCGGCAGGTATTCCAGCGGCGTCGGAGCGCCAATCAGCTCCAGGCGCGGGAAACGCGTTAAATTTTGCAGTGACATGATATCTCCTGACTGAGAGCCAATCCCTCAGGCGTTATTATTCCAGGCAAACTGGCCCATAAAATAGCCTGACGAAACAGGCCCTTTGTTTTTATTATGCACGTAGTTGCCGACGAAATAAAAAAAGGCGCCTCGATGAGCGCCTTTTTTCACCGCCGGCCGTTATTTCGTCACGTCAGCGCCAAACCATTTTTCCGACAGCGCTTTCAGGCTGCCGTCTTTTTGCATGTCGGCAATCGCACCATCCACCGCTTTCAGCAGATCTTCGTTACCTTTACGCAGCGCCACGCCGGACTCCTGACGCGAGAACGCTTCGCCGGTGACGGCCAGGGTATTGCCGGTTTTCTTCACCAGATCCAGCGCAGCCAGACGATCGACCAGAATGGCGTCGATGCGGCCTACGCGCAGATCCTGATATTTAGTCGGGTCGTCATCATAGGTACGGATATCCACGCCCTGCACGTTCTGACGCAGCCACTCTTCGTAGTTGGTGCCCAGACCCACGCCGACTTTTTTACCTTTCAGGTCGGCCGCCGTTTTGATAACGCCTTCATTGCCCTTTTTCACCAGCGCCTGCACGCCAGAGACGGTGTATGGCGTGGAGAAATCATATTTTTTCTTACGCTGGTCGGAAATGGTGACCTGGTTAATCACCACATCGATGCGTTTAGAGTCCAGCGAGGCCAGCATTCCGTCCCATTTGGTCGGTTTCAGATCGGCCTTCACTCCCAGATGCTTCGCCAGCTCGTTGGCAAAGTCGACCTCAAAACCGGCCAGCTTGCCGTCATCACCCTGATAGCTGAACGGAGGATAGGTGCCTTCCAGACCCACGCGCAGCGTGCCGCGCTCTTTAATTTGGTTAAACAGGTTTTCCGCTGCAAACGTTTTTACGCTAACGCCAGTCATCAAAACCACAGCCATTGCGCCCATCAGCGCCTGGCGGCCCAGAAGTGCTAATTTCATAGAGACCCCACAGAGTGATATTTTTTTGTAGTGTAAGGCGTTTATGCGGATGGACCAACATCTATCCGCTACATCTTATTCCAATTTATTATATACGATGCCGTTTATGGCATAGTGAAAAACGCGCGCAAAATTGATCGTATTTGCTGGAGATCTCTCATACTGCAAGAGTCAGCTTGATGACGTCTGGAGCACGGAAGATGAAAAACCCCACGTTATTGCAGTGCTTTCATTGGTATTACCCCACCGGCGGCGAGTTATGGCGTGAAGTCGAGGCGCTGGCACCTAACCTGAACGAAATCGGCGTCAATATGATTTGGCTCCCTCCCGCGTATAAAGGCGCTTCCGGCGGCTACTCCGTCGGCTACGACAGCTACGATCTTTTTGACCTTGGCGAGTTCGACCAAAAGGGCTCCATCGCCACCAAATACGGCGACAAGGCGCAGCTGCTGGCGGCCATTGCCGCGCTGCGACAGCACGACATCGCCGTCCTGCTCGACGTGGTAGTCAACCACAAAATGGGCGCCGATAAAAAAGAGAGCATCCGCGTTCAGCGCGTGGACGAGCAGGATCGTACGCAAATTGCCGAAGAGGTGGTGGAGTGCGAGGCCTGGACCCGCTACGACTTCCCCGCCCGTGCCGGTAAATATTCGCAGTTCGTCTGGGATTATAAATGCTTTAGCGGCATCGATCATATTGAGAACCCGGACGAAGACGGCGTTTTTAAAATCGTTAACGACTATACCGGCGAAGGCTGGAACGATCAGGTCGATGATGAGATGGGCAACTTCGACTACCTGATGGGCGAGAATATCGATTTCCGCAATCATGCGGTTACCGAAGAGCTCAAGTACTGGGCACGCTGGGCGATGGAGCAGACCGGCTGCGACGGTTTTCGCCTCGACGCGGTGAAGCATATTCCGGCCTGGTTCTATAAGGAGTGGATCGATCACGTCCAGGAAGTGGCGACAAAGCCGCTGTTTATCGTCGCGGAATACTGGTCGCACGAAGTTGAAAAGCTGCAGCAGTATATCGCGATGGTTGATGGCAATACGCTGCTGTTCGACGCTCCTCTGCAGATGAAGTTTCACGAGGCCTCGCGCCAGGGCCGCGATTACGATATGAGCCAGATCTTTAGCGGTACGCTGGTTGAAGCCGATCCGTTCCACGCCGTCACCCTGGTGACCAACCACGATACGCAGCCGCTGCAGGCGCTGGAGGCGCCGGTTGAGCCGTGGTTTAAGCCGCTGGCCTATGCGCTTATTCTGCTGCGCGAGAACGGCGTGCCGTCGGTCTTTTATGCCGATCTCTTCGGCGCCAGCTATGAAGATACCGGCGGAGATGGCCAGACTTACGCTATCGAGATGCCGGTTATCGAACAGCTGCACGAACTGATTGATGCCCGCCAGCGCTTTGCCCACGGCGTGCAGACGCTGTGGTTCGATCATCCGAACTGTATCGCCTTCAGCCGCAGCGGCACCGATGACGATCCGGGATGCGTGGTGGTGTTGTCGAACGGTGATGACGGTGAGAAATCGCTGACCCTTGGCGCCAATTACGGCAACAAGCGCTGGAAAGATTTTCTCGGCAACCGGGAGGAGCAGGTGGAAACCGACGACGAAGGCTGCGCGACGTTTACCTGCCGCGGCGGGAGCGTCAGCGTGTGGGTTATCGAAGAGACGTTATAAATCAGGTGCGTATCGCGGGCTGGACGCGCTGCCAGCCCGTCGGTGCCCTAGTGCGCGCTTTTCGTCGCGGCGGCGGCTTTATTCCACGCCTGCTCGCACTCAGGCGTGAGGCGATCGACGCGAGTCAGGGTCATGCGGTCATACTCCAGGGTATTACCGGTGCGTTCGACAGGATAGATATCCAGACCTGAGGTCACGTTGTAAACCCGATCGTCACGCTGCATTAATTTACCCTGCGTGGCGATAACCCGCTGCCACTGACGACAATCGAGCGTATCGCCATTTTTGGTCACAATCAGGCTGGCAATCGCATCCGGGCTCATCATTTCGCTCTGCGGACCTTTTGATTGCCAGTATCCCTCTAACCCGGCGGGCGCTGGCGCTTTGACAACCTCGTTGTAATTATCTACCTGCACGCATCCGGCGAGAGTCAACAGCGCGCCAGCAATTACTATCTTTTTCATCATTCATCCCACACACCGATAAAAAAGTATTGTGGCATTAAAGCGTTAAGCCTGCCACCTCTCTTGCAGCGGGCGAAAAGCGGCGCCCAGCGGCCGTCAATCCAGGCCGATCGCCGGTAGCGCTAAATGGCGTTCGGTTTATTCGGCTATTAATTAATGTTTTTGATGAAACGACCATATTGGTGAGGTGAGAATTTATCCAGCCAGCATAAGGATAATCCGAAAAGAGAATAACTCCCGGCCGGCAACCTTATCTGTAACTGGAAGTTTTTGCTTTTAATTCCCCGACGTAACATGATGCACGCCTTTACTTTGGGAGTATTCCTGGCAAATTATGGGCAATATTACGGAATAGTTCAGGTTACTTAATGGTTTCCACACTGTACCTTGTTTTATTACCCACTTAAATGGACTTCATCGCGCTCACCGGCGAAGGATGAATTATCGTTACGTGTTGATTGAGGATGGGTCATGTCAACGATTATCATGGATTTGTGCAGCTATACCCGACTGGGATTGACCGGGTATCTGACAAGCAGAGGAATAAGAAAGCGTGACATCAGCGAAGTGCAAACGGCGGCAAGCCTGAAAGAGAGCTGCGAATCGTCCCGCCCGGCGGTGGTGTTTCTCAACGAAGATTGCTTTATTCATCGCGAAGATAGTAATCAGCTTATCCGACAAATCATTATGGATTATCCCGGAACGCTATTTATCATCTTTATGGCGCTGGCTAACGTTCATTTTGACCACTATCTGCTGGTGCGCAAAAATTTACTTATTAGCTCGAAGTCGCTTACGCCAAAAGACCTTGATGATATTCTGGGTAATCATCTGAAATACGATAGCTTCAGCGCCGGACGCATCAATATTCCCACGCTGTCATTAAGCCGGGCCGAATCAAATATGCTGCAAATGTGGATGGCCGGGCACGGGACATCGCAAATATCGACGCAGATGAACATCAAGGCTAAGACCGTATCGTCGCACAAAGGCAATATTAAAAAGAAAATCCAGACCCACAATAAACAGGTGATTTACCATATTGTCCGTCTGACGGAAAACATTACCTCAGGGATTTACGTCAACATGCGATGAAAGAACTGGCGGCAGTCACCGCCAGTTTGATTGCCGACAGCCTAGTCAACCTTCTCAACAAAGACGCCGTCCGGATGCCCTTTCTCGTTGAAAAACCAGATCCCCAGCGGGTAGTCTTCCAGCGAAACCAGATACATTGTTCCTTCGCTAAACGACTCTATTGCCAGTACTACCCCCGATCGACGTGGGCCACCGTCGGTCTTCACCGTGACACGATCGTTCACCTGCATAACTCGTCTCCTCTATTTTTGAGCCAGTGTAGAACAAAACCGGCGGATGCGCAGCGTCCCGCCCGATGAGCGCTGTTTTTATAGACGGTCTATACTTGAAGAGGCACTGTCGGAGCCAAGCGAGGTAGCGATGATGAAATCCGCCAAAGAGAGCAGTTTGGGTAGCGGCGGGGGTAGCGTCAATGTTGACGCCCTGCTGGCGGCAATTAATGAAATTAGCGAAAGCGAAGTGCAGCGCACCCGCGACGATCCCCATCACGTGAGCATTGATGGTCGCGATTACCATACCTGGCGCGAGCTAGCGGAAGCCTTTGAGCTCGATATCCACGACTTTAGCGTCACCGAAGTCAACCGCTAGGCGCAGGCAAAAAAATCCCGACTCGCAGGAGTCGGGATGAAGCTTGCTAATGCAAGAAGCACTTGAAAATTCGTTACACCGGGAGATCCGATGCGTGGAAAACATTATCCTCAATTATTTTGCATGACAAGAGCTATTGATGAAGAAAATAATTGAGACACATAGTCAATAACGCCGGGCCCCTGGATAACCCAGGTGGCAGAAGGCTTCGTTGATGCCCCTGCGCCACAAATCGCGTTTCACCCCCGCCCTCTTTTAAGATAAATCTCATATCAGCACTTTACCGCGCCGCGGTGAACGGATGAATACGGCCAATTCCGGACGCTTATCCCGCAGAACAGACCCGGTTGCGGCCATTCTGCTTCGCAAGATAGAGCCGGCGATCGGCTATCGACTGCAGGTTTTCAAAGTTAACCTCCGCGCAATCGTCGCTGCTGCTGACGCCCAACGAGGCGCTGATGCGCAGGCTCGTATTGTTGCAGAGCAGTATTTCGCGGCTGTTAATGCGAACGCGGATACGCTCCGCTATCGCAGTCGCTTCCTGCAGGGTGGTATCCGGCATGACCACGCAAAACTCCTCCCCGCCCACGCGCCCGGCGAGATCGCCTTCGCGGATGTTGCTGGCTATCGTGCTGGCAACCAGCGACAGCACCCGATCGCCGGACTGATGACCGTGGAGGTCGTTCACCCGCTTGAAGTAATCCAGATCGAGCTGGATCACGGCGAACGGGCGCTTCCCGCGCTCGCACTCTCCGGCAGCGGCAATGGCTCTTTCAAACAGCCCACCGCGGTTTAACAGCCGCGTTAATGCGTCGTGCCACGCCCGCCACTCCAGCGACGTTTGCAGCTCGCTCATATTGCGCACCATACGCAGAATAACCAGCCAGGAGATAATCAGCATTGAGGTAAACAGCAGCCACATCAGCATCAGCGCGATGGTAATCGATCCAAACTCACCGCGGACCCCTTCCTGCAGGGTGTGGATACGCAGCAGGACGCCATCAAAATTATTCAGTTTTTCCCAGCTGATATAGCGGGTTAGCAGACGAATGCCGCCCTTGTTGTCGTGCAAGAAGGCGTAGCTCAGCGTCTCCTGCTCGCGGGGCGAGAGCAGAGTGAGCACATTGCCCGGTGCGGAAGAGGCAATCAGGTTCAGCCGGTTGTCGTACAGCTGATATTCGCCGTCCTGCCCGCCCTTCGCCGCGTTCACCAGAAAGGCCTTTATTTCACGAACCGAGAAGTCCATCGCCAGCACGCCGTGCCAGTAGTGGCGGAAGTCCAGCGGTATGGAGGCGGTCACCACCTGGGCATCGTCCAGCGCTCCCTCCTCGGGAAAGGTTTGCCAAACTACGCCGCGTCCGGGATTCGTTCGCTGGGCCTGACGGGTAAACCACGGAGAGCGGGTGGCAGCGCTATAAAGCGCCAGCGCCTGGGCGGTATTTTTTAGCGCTTCGGTGCTCACAAAAAAGCCGCTGCGCGATACGTACAGCATACGCTCGGTGAAGCCACGGTTATTGTTGGTCAGGCGCAGCAGATAGCCCAGCTCAAGCGCAGCCATCAGCTCGTTGCCGGAAAGGGCATTGTCTCGGGACAGGGTCGGAGCTTTATCGACGAAAGTATCGGATACGCCGTAGACCGGCAGCGTACGCCGATTGTGTAACGCCACCGACCATATCGCTTCATGGCGCTTGCTGATGTACTCCTGCTCGGCCTTACGCAGGATCATAAAATCTAACGGCGTTTCCAGCGCCGACTGCATCCCGTTGCGGAAAAAGATCATCCGGTCGGTGTTAAACTGCAGCAGGCCGTCCATTTCATGGACGACGTTTTCGAGATTGTTGTGCTGGTTATCGACATACGCCTCCTCCAGCACCATTATTTCTCGCCATATCAGTAGCGTAGAAAAAAATAGCACCACAACAAAACAAAAATTTACCACGTGTCCCGGGCTCGAAAGGCGGCGAAGTTTTCTCCCCCACAGCGGCTTATTCATTGTGCTCTCGCAGTACCATCATAGAAACAAACGCCATCCACGCTACCTGTCGGAAAGCCGGGCCATACAATGACAAAACGCCCGGTATAGGCCGGGCGTTATTGGGATCGGGAGAGCTATTCCGCGCCCCCTCCCCCACGAACTAACTCATCTTCACGGAACGCCTCGCGCCTAACGGCATAGCCGTCATACCAACGGCATTCAACCATGCCATTGGCAAAACCGGTCACAACCATGCGCGGCCCGCCGCTTTTCCGTCTGACTTCATCGCTGATGAACCATACCATTTTTCGCTCCGTAATCCGGGAGAAACTGTTTCACCTTAGACGAAGCTGAGACATTTTGCATAACCGCCGGCGGATTACTTTACCGCGCGGCGAAGCGCGGAAACGGCCTTCACGCCCGCCACCACCACGGCGCCAATGATGAAGCCCAGCACCAGGTTTACGCCCGTCGGCAGCAGAGAAGCGGTGAACCCGGACATGCCGCTGGCCAGATTTTCCACCGCGTGGTGCAGCGGAGTAATGCCGTGGACCACGATGCCGCCACCGACCAGGAACATCGCCAGGGTCCCGACAACCGACAACACTTTCATCAGCCGAGGCGCCACCGCCAGCAGGCCTTTGCCGACCCCGCGGGCCAGCACGCTCTCTTTCTCCACCAGCCAGTAGCCCATATCGTCCAGCTTCACGATAATACCGACCAGGCCGTAGACGCCAACGGTCACCAGCAGGGCAATCCCGGAAAGGATCATTATCTGGTTTAGCAGCGGCGCATCCGCCACGATACCGAGGGTGATAGCGACAATTTCGGCGGAGAGAATAAAGTCAGTGCGAATGGCGCCTTTCACCTTATCGCGTTCAAACGCCAGCGGATCGCGTTCGGCCAGCGCTTCCAGACGCTGTTGCCGGGCCTGCGGGTCCTCTTTGTGTTTGCGGGCCTGCACGCTGTGCAGCACCTTCTCGACGCCTTCAAAACAGAGGAAGGCCCCGCCAAGCATCAGCAGCGGCGTAATCGCCCACGGAATAAATGCGCTAATTAAAAGCGCCAGCGGAACCAGGATCACCTTATTGACCAGCGAACCCTTCGCCACCCCCCACACCACCGGCAGCTCGCGGTTCGCCCGCACGCCGGACACCTGCTGGGCATTGAGGGAAAGATCGTCCCCGAGCACGCCCGCCGTCTTCTTCGCCGCCAGCTTACCCATCACCGAGATATCGTCGAGCAGCGTGGCAATATCGTCCAACAAGGTTAAAAGACTACTTCCCGCCAAAATACCATTCCTTCATTTTATGGTTATTAAACATAGAGTATGGGGCAAAATCCGCGTCTCGCCCAGCAAAGCAAATAGTCAACAAAAAATTAACAATCACCGGAAAATTAAAGCGCTCGCCAGCGAGGTAGTTTTCACGTTTACTATATGCCCCCTTCCTATTTTTGTACCGCCGTGAGGACGTATGTCTACCCGCCAGTTATTACCGCTTATCGGGGCGCTGTTTGCGCTATATATCATCTGGGGATCCACCTACTTTGCTATCGCCATTGGCGTTGCCAGCTGGCCCCCGCTGATGATGGCCGGTATTCGCTTTCTTTCTGCCGGAGGGCTGCTCATCGTCTACCTGCTGGCTACCGGCCACAGGCTCCCGGCGCGCAGACCGCTGCTCAACGCGGCGCTGATCGGTATCCTGCTGCTTGCCGTTGGCAACGGCTTTGTCACCCTGGCAGAGCATCAGCACGTGCCCTCCGGGATTGCGGCGGTGATGGTCGCCACCGTCCCGCTATTTACCCTGTGCTTTAGCCGCTTCTTCGGTATCGCCACGCGTAAAATCGAGTGGCTGGGCATCGCCATCGGCCTGGCGGGTATTATTCTGCTCAACAGCGGCGGCAATTTAAGCGGCAATCCCTGGGGCGCACTGCTGATCCTGATCGGCTCCATGAGCTGGGCGTTTGGCTCAGTCTATGGCTCGAGAATTGAGCTGCCCACCGGCATGATGGCCGGCGCGATTGAGATGCTCGCGGCGGGAATTGTGCTGATGGTCGCCTCTACCCTGACCGGTGAAAAGCTGACGCAGATGCCCTCATGGTCGGGAATTATTGCCGTCGCCTACCTGGCCATCTTCGGCTCGCTGATTGCGATTAATGCTTACATGTACCTGATCCGTAACGTCACTCCCGCCGTAGCCACCAGCTATGCCTACGTTAACCCGGTAGTCGCGGTGTTATTAGGCACCGGATTCGCCGGGGAGAGCCTGTCGCTGACCGAGTGGACGGCGCTCGGCGTTATTATTTTTGCGGTGGTGCTGGTGACGCTCGGCAAGTATCTGTTCCCCGCCCGCAGCGAAGCCACGCCCTGTAAGGTTGAAAAGTAGGCTACGGCCCGATCCCCTGAGTATCAATCTGCGCGCGGTGGCCGCCGCCGCAGATCCACTCCTCCAGGCGTTCGCTCAGCGCTTCATCGCTAAGTTTTTTCTTCCCGCGCAGCGCGCACTCCCAGACGATCAGCACCCGCCATCCCTGTTCGAGCAGCAGCGCCTCGTCCCGCCGATCTCGCGCCACGTTGCCGTCGATTTTATTCAGCCAGAACGCCGTGCGGGTTGCCGGCACCTTGAACAGGTAGCAGTCATGATGATGCCAGAAGCAGCCGTGGGTAAAGATAGCGCAGCGGTAATCGTTCACCACAAAATCCGGGCGCCCCGGCAGCGTGGCCTCCTGAGCGGTAAAAGAAAAACCGGCCTGCGCGAGCAGTCCGGCCAGTCGTTTCTCTATCGCCGTATCGAATGTGCCGATGGCGCGCATATTTTTACTGCGGGTGGCCTTATCGTGAACGTCCATCATCATCCTCGGGATCGCGGCGGGCCACCGCCTGCGCAATTCGCGGCTGCAGCAGCCTGGCGACGGCGGCAAACACCGGCACCACCACCGAGTTACCGAACTGGCGGTACGCCTGAGTATCGGAGACGGGAATGCGGAAGCGGTATCCCTGCGGGGACTCAAAGCCCATCAGGCGCGCGCATTCGCGGGGCGTGAGCCGGCGCGGGCGACGCTGCTGGTTTTGCGGGTCGTCAAAGTCCTTCTCGCCCAGCGGGCGATCCCAGCCGCGGTCGATCAGAATTTCGGCGCCATCCTTATAGTAGCGAGCCGACAGCGTGCGCGCCACGCTATGCGGGTTGCGCGGGTCGACTAGCCCGTAGCCGAAACCGTTGCCCAGCGCCTGGTGCTTACGCGCATAGCGATAAAGGTATTTCCACAGCACCGGGGTAAGAATAAATTTGGCATCCACCGTCGGCTCAAGCAGATCGCCAAACGTCGGGCGCTGGGCCGGGTAAAGCGCCGAGATATCGCGCAGGGTAAACCCGTCGTGCAGCTGCAGGTCACGGCGAAAGCCAACCAGTACGATGCGTTCGCGGTGCTGCGGCAGGAAGTTGCGGCCATCGATAACCTTGGGATCGTCCGCCCCGCGATGTCCGGCATCAGAGACCTCATAGCCAAGTTCGTCGAGGGTTTGCATAATGATGCTAAACGTTCGCCCCTTGTCGTGGCTCTTCAGGTTTTTGACGTTCTCCAGCACGAAGATTGCCGGCCGCCTGGCCGCTATAATCCTGACGACATCGAAAAACAGCGTGCCCTGCGTCTCACAGGCAAAGCCGTGGGCGCGTCCGAGGGCGTTCTTCTTCGACACCCCGGCGAGGGAAAAAGGCTGGCAGGGAAAGCCGGCCAGCAGCACATCATGCTGAGGAATAGTCTCGCGAATGTGCCGAGCGGCGTCCTCATCGCTGATATCAAGACGATGGCTGAGGGTGATATCACGGATATCGGCATTGAAGCGATGCTGCTCGGGGTCGCAATACCAGTTCGCTTTGTAGGTGCGCACCGCGTGCTTATTCCATTCGCTGGTGAAAACGCACTGCCCGTTGATGGCTTCAAAACCGTTGCGGATGCCACCGATACCGGCGAACAGATCGACGAAGCGGAAAGCATAATTCGGATGGTGCGCCGGCGGCCGCGGCAGCAGCGATGCCAGATGCGCGAGCTCCCGGTGGCCTAAGCGACCAACCGCCCGGGACACCGTGGCGACGCGCTTGAGTATCGCCGGGCTCCAGTGCTGTTCCCCGACGGCAACCAGCTGTGCCACCAGCGTTTTCACATCATATATTGCCATCAGCTGGCGCAATAACGCCTGCGCGTCTTCCCCGGCCTGCGTTACCGGCAGAGACGGGGGATGTTCCTTAGATAAATTTTGCGGCATAACCTCAACCAGCTGGACAATTTTCGCAGAGATTACCACAAATAGCGCAGGCAGTTTTAAGCCTGTGGATCAAAGCGGCGCAAAACCGCCTCATCCAGCGCGGTAGGGTCACCCTGCAGCTCCGAGCTGAGCTTCGCCATGAACTGCACCAGGAAGCGGGCGTTGTGTTCCGCCATCGCTCTCCCTTCAGCGGTTTGCATCGTTTCAGGCAGGCTCAGCAGCTTGCACTGGAAATGATCCAGCGCATAGGTGCGGTCATCCAGCTCGCGCCTCTCGGCAAAAGGATCGTCAGCATCAAACAGGATATTATTCAGCGCCCCGGAAACTGCAAAAACGCGCGCCAGACCAATTGCTCCCAGGGACTCGAGCCGGTCGGCATCCTGGACGATCTTCGCCTCTTCGCTGAGCGGAGGAATAGCGGCGCTAAAGCTATGCGCCTCAATGGCGTGGAGTACGGCGGGATAGCGGTCGACGGGAAAATCGGCAAATGACGACTGCAGAATACTCCGCGTCTTTTGCGCCGCCATCACCGACGAGCGGCTGCGGTCGGGATGGTTTTTGGGCAGGCTGACAATGTCATGAAAGTAACAGGCGGTGAGGATCACCAGGCGGTCAACCTGCCGATTGGCGGCCAGCCGCTGGGCGGTACCCCACACGCGACGAAAATGCGAAATGTCGTGAGCGGAGTCACCCTGCGGATGATGCCCTGTCATCCAGGTTTCAAATCGTTGCTGCCAGTCAACCAGTTCCATGCGCTTTCCTTTGAGAGAAGGTAGGCTGCGAGCATAGCAACTTTAATCCTGATGTTCATAGCTACGGGCATCAGGCCGCGTATACCAGGCGATTGTACCAAGGACTAACCCGACGACGCCGAGGACCAGAAACCCCAGCAGCGCGCCCAGCCATTTGCCCGCCGTTGAACCCAGATCCCCGTCAATGCCCGCTCCGGGGACGCTTTGAATATGCCCGACGACCCACCAGTAGCGCACCATCGCCCACAGGAAATAGCCGCAGAAGGCGTAAAAAGCCCATAACGCCAGCTTCCCGCCGGGGCTTCGCTTCGCTTTCTCTTCCATTTAACTGCCCTCCTTTCTTCAGTAACGAAACGTCACCTGAAAAAAATGTGATTTTCATCACATTATACAGCGAAGTTTGCCGTCAGGCATCCGCAACGTCCGGGATGGGTTCAGGAAGCAATCGAAGCCGCCTGCATCACCTCTCGTCAGCTACCGGTAATGATACGATCGTTCGCGCCTGGTCTAATATTCTCATCAGCAGCCGGCTTAATATTTCTTCGTTACTCACCATTTCCTTGCGAAATTACGCCGCGGACAGGCATGATATTTGTCCTCCGAACATATCAGTGAAACCCAAACATAAATCCCGCCAATCCCATAACGAGACTGAATTATCCAGAAAATAAAATAACCCATTGTTATAAAAGCCAATAAACCAGAAATATAGCTCACCACAAACCGATAGAATATTAATATAATGAACCAATAAGAAACATTTTGTAATATTAGATATAATTTACTTACATTTTAAATTTAAATAAAAATGAACCTTCGCAGATAGTATTTATTTTGCATTAAGCAAGATTCTTTGACATTCACATTAATTATAAATAAAAGGGAATATATAATGAAAAGAAAAGCACTGGCAATTCTGCTGCCGTCCTTATTAATGACTGGGGCCGCGAGCGCAGCGGAAATCTATAATAAGAACGGTAATAAAGTGGATTTCTACGGCAAAATGGTCGGCGAACATATTATGACCGATACCGACGAAGGCAATCGCAACTCTGAAGATACCTCCTACGCGCGGTTCGGCGTGAAGGGTGAAACGCAGATCAACAGCGAGCTGACCGGCTATGGGCAATTTGAATACAATATGAAAGCCAACAAGCCAGAGGGCGATCAGGGCAGCGCAACCCGTCTGGCATTTGCCGGCTTAAAATATGGTAACTACGGCTCGTTTGATTATGGCCGCAACTACGGGGCGGTATACGACGCCGCGGGCTACACGGATATGCTGGTCGAGTGGGGCGGTGACGGTCTGGTGCATACCGATAACTTTATGACCGGCCGCACCAACGGCGTTGCCACCTACCGCAATACTGACTTTTTCGGCCAGGCCGATGGGCTGAACTTTGCTCTCCAGTACCAGGGTAAAAATACCAACCGCGATCGTCTGAAAGCGAACGGCGACGGCTATAGCGCGTCCGTTGACTACAGCCTCGACGGATTTGGCTTTGCCGCCGCCTACGGTAATTCCGACCGTACTGACGAACAGACCGCCGACGGCAAAGGCGAAGCGGCTGAAGTCTGGAGCATCGCGGCTAAATATGATGCCAATAGCCTCTATACCGCCGTCATGTATGCCGAATCCCGCAATATGCTGCCGATGGAAAATGGCCTCATCGCCAATAAAACGCAGAGCGTTGAAGCCGTCGTTCAGTACCAGCTCGCATTCGGTCTGCGCCCTTCCCTCGGCTACGTCTACGCGAAAGGTCACGATCTCGGCAGCGACGGGCGCGGCAACGCAGAGATCATGAACTACCTTGAGCTGGGCACCTGGTACTACTTCAACAAAAACTTCAACGTCTACACCGCCTATAAGTTCAATCTTCTCGATGAGAAGGATCGCGCTGTCACCGGCGCAGCGACTGACGATCAGTTCGCACTCGGCATCACCTATCAGTTCTGATGCGATGTCACCCACCTAAGCCCGCCTCGCGCGGGCTTTTTTGTGAGCAGCCGCCCGAGAGTAAATTCAGAGATGACCTAATGCGCAATCGCCGGTCGTGGCACATTTTTAAATGAGTCGTGCCCTCGATGGCGCCATACGACTTAGTTCACAAAATGAAGGAGATACTGGCAAACTGCTACCTTGAACAATCGCTAAGTGATAGCTTATGAGGACCTGAGGAGCGTTCAATCCCGTCCAGCAAGCGCCGGCATCAGATGGCACAGGTAACGGTATTCTGAACCGCAGGGATTTAATTAAAGGATTTTCGAATCGGGTAGATAGAAAGATGAAGTGGCGGAGAGAGGGGGATTTGAACCCCCGGTAGAGTTGCCCCTACTCTAGTTTTCGAGACTAGTCCGTTCAGCCGCTCCGGCATCTCTCCGCTGAGGTTGCTATAATGCCAGGTTCTTTGGCATTTTAATAGTTCCTGTCTCTTTAATTACGTTCAAGTGACGACTTTGCGAGCAATATGATGTTTAAATGGCCCTGGAAAGCAAATGAAGAGTCCGGTAGCGCGGAAATACCCTGGGAGCAGGCGCTCGCCATTCCCGTTTTAGCTAACCTCTCCGCACAGGAGCAGCAGCAGCTTGTGCAGATGGCTGCGCGTTTTTTACAGCAAAAACGCCTCGTTACCCTGCAGGGGCTGGAGCTGACTCCGCTGCAAAGCGCGCGCATCGCAATGCTATTTTGCCTGCCGGTTCTCGAGCTCGGCATCGAATGGCTGGACGGTTTCCACGAGGTGCTTATCTACCCTGCCCCGTTTGTCGTCGACGATGAGTGGGAAGATGATATTGGCCTGGTCCATAACCAGCGGGTCGTGCAATCCGGACAAAGCTGGCAGCAGGGGCCCATTATTCTTAACTGGCTGGATATTCAGGACTCCTTCGACGCATCTGGTTTTAACCTCGTGGTACACGAAGTGGCGCATAAGCTTGATACCCGCAACGGCGATCGCGCCAGCGGCGTGCCGCTAATACCTTTACGCGAGGTTGCCGGCTGGGAACACGATCTCCATGCGGCGATGAACAACATTCAGGATGAGATTGACCTGGTCGGCGAGAGCGCCGCCAGTATTGATGCCTACGCCGCGACCGACCCGGCGGAATGTTTTGCCGTTCTGTCAGAATATTTCTTTAGCGCACCCGAGCTGTTCGCCCCGCGTTTCCCGGCGCTTTGGCAGCGTTTTTGCCAGTTTTACCGCCAGGACCCGCTGCAGAGATTACGTGATAATGAACGCCAGGATGCGGACGACGCGCGCACTGTGCACTAAAACAACGAGTTGAGCTAAATTTAGCCATCTGAATCAGTTAGTTAAATTTAGTATTGACACAAAAATGCGGGGCCAGTAGTATGCGCCTCGTTCACACGATTCCTCTGTAGTTCAGTCGGTAGAACGGCGGACTGTTAATCCGTATGTCACTGGTTCGAGTCCAGTCAGAGGAGCCATATTAAAGAAGCCTGCTTAGGAAACTAAGCAGGCTTTTTGCTTTTTATGCTCCAGGACCCATGCCTGTATGGCTTTGATGCTATCAGTGAATGTGAAAAATCTTCCCGACGCATTTTCAGTTTATCCTCCACATCGGGATAATTTGGCGATCGGATATGGGTCCGGTGGGTTCAATGACGGATTGCCCCAAAATGTCTCTTAGCGACTCAAAAATCCGTAACTTAAAACCATCCGCAAAACCCTTCAAAGTTTCCGATTCTCACGGTCTGTACCTGCTTGTCAATCCGGGCGGTTCACGCGGTATCTCAAATATCGCTTCAATCAAAAAAATCTCGTATTGCGTTGGGTACCTATCCGCCGGTCTCGCTTTCCGACGCCTGCTAACAGCGCGATAGTATACGCAAACTACTAGCGCAGAATATCAATCCCGCACAACAACGCGTGACGGAAAAATCCGTCACGTCACCGGGAAATGCTTTGAGGCCGCTGCAGTAGCGTGGCGCAAAACCAACAAAAAGTGGTCCGCTAACTATCCAGAGCGCATCCTTGCCAGTATGAAAATTATATCTTTCCGGTAATAGGCCATCAGCCCATTACCACGTTGAAAACTCAGCATTTCACTGCGTTACTGAGGGTTATTGAGGATAAAGGTTTTTGGAAATCACGTCCCGTACCGGTAGCAACTCTGCAGCATCATGCGTTACGCCGTTCAGCAGGGGTTGACTGAAAACAATCTGGTCCTGTATCTGGAAGGCGTCACTGCACCACCAGTTAGAAATCACCATCCCACCCTGTCGCTGGAGCCGTTGCCCGGGCTGCTGGAGCGTATCGGTGACTATCAGCTGGGACGGCAGTTAACAAGGCTGGCGATGGTGCTGACCCTACATTTGTTTATTCGTTCCAGCGAGTTGCGCTTTGCCCGCTGGAGCGAGATAGGTTACGGTTTGCGTTCCCCTGCTTTCCATCAGAATACCGGATATAGGTATCATGGTCAGTGCACAGAATCCGAAGTTCAGAATTAAATGGCCGATCGCTTTGTCGGTCACACCCAAGCGCGGTACGAGCTGTGCAATTTGCACAGCTCAACCTCCGGTAACGAAGCCGTTGTTAAAAAATAGCATATGACAGCCCAGCGTCCCTACCGCGTGATTTTCATTAATCCCCTTCTCTTCTGGTACAGGATGATTCCTGACGAGAGTGCTGAGTTTCCATCTCCATCTGGTGCTCCGGGGTGAAGACGATTGCTACTTTTTCGGCTGTCTGCGGGATGACTTTCACATTGCGAAAATCTGCGATCGCAAGTGCGGCACCGCACTCTTTCAGACTGTCTGTACCGATACCGACACAAATTGCGCCAGCTGTAACAGCAGACGTTACGCCGCTTCTTGAATCCTCAAATACTAGTGTTCTGGACGGAGCAAGACGAAGTCGCTCTGCGGCAAGCAGATAAGGATCGGGATAAGGCTTGCCGCGCGCGACATCATCACGCTCGACGATCGCTGAAATACACGGCGTAATTTGCAGCATCTCCATGACACGATCGATTTTCGACCGCCAGCCGCTAGTGACAATCCCTACGCTGATGTCAGCCTTATGCAACGCCCGGATAAGTTCGCTAACGCCGGGAATTGGATCGTAATCAGCAGTATTTTCAACGTCAATGATATGTGCTTGAACCTTCTTTTGATCTTCCAGGGGAAGATCGCTGAACAGGGCGCGGATGGTATGCGGGCCTGGTTGTCCGTGAATATGCCTGACGATGTCCTCTTCCGTTAGCGTCTTGCCGAACATCTGAGCACCTTCAGCCCAGCCGCGCTCAATCACCGCATTGGAATCAATAAGAACTCCATCCATATCGAATAAAACAGCGGCAATAAGGTTCGCGGAACTATGCATTTTCTCTCTCCAGATTTTTATTGCGCGTCGCGCGGGTGTATGCAGTAGCAATAACCACTTGCCCCAGTGAAATACCGCCATCGTTAGTCGGAACTAACTGATGGCTGTATGGCTGGAATCCACAGGATTCCAGCTTGTTAAGACAATTAACGAGGATAAATTCATTGCAGAAAACGCCGCCGCTTAGGACAATTTGTTGCGTGCCTGCGCGCGCCACCAGGCGTTTACAGACCTCGCAAATCATGTCAACGATGGTAGAGTGAAAGCGCCGACTTAGTTCTGCCATATCAAAACCGGGCTGGCTAAGGCATTGCACCAGTTCCTTTATCATCGGGCGATAATCCACTTCGAGCTTATTCTCAACATCGGTAATGGCGTAGCTGAATGGGGCCGTCATATGAAATTTGCACTGTAGCAGTGCTTCCAGCTCAATGGCCGCTTGGGCTTCGTATCCCACCTGAGTGCAAACGCCCATCAGCGCGGCGATGCCGTCAAATAGTCTGCCCATGCTGCTGGTCGTGGTGGTGTTGATTTTTCTGGCCACCATTTTACTGAACACATCGCGCTGCTGAGGTAGGAGCTCCTGTAAGCCTGGGACTGTGAGCATGCTGATATCTTCGCCGAAGGTTTCCACCAGCAAGGAGATACCGACGCGCAGCGGCTCTTTAACCGCTCGATCGCCTCCGGGCAGGAGCACTGAACGCAGGCATCCGGCGCGCTCGAATTTTTCGAAATCGCCAACGAGAAACTCACCTCCCCAAATGGTGCCGTCGGTGCCATAGCCTGTACCATCAAAGATCACGCCTAGCGTGGTACCTGACAAACCGTTTTCCGCCATGCAGGATGCCATATGTGCGTGATGGTGTTGAACCTGAACAATCTGATGCTCTGAATTCTCAAGAGCATGCCGGGTAGAGCGGAAAGAAGGATGTAAATCGCAGGCCACGATATTCGCCTTCACGTTCAGCAGGTTTTGAAGATGATCAATACATTCGATGTGTGACTTAAAAGTCTCGTTATTCTTCAGATCGCCAATATGCTGGCTCAGAAAAACCTGCTTGCCTTTGCCGATGCTGATCGTGTTTTTTAGCTCCGCCCCAAGCGCGATAACGGAATCCACTGCGTAAGGCAGATGGATAGGGTATGGCGCGTAGCCGCGGGAGCGGCGCAAAAACGACGGCTGCGACTTAGTTGCATCGTTGCGAAACACCGTGCGGACCACGGAATCGTCAACACGCGTATGAATATCGCGATTATTCAGAATGAAGTAATCCGCGATTTTTCCAAGTTGCTTAATTGCCGTGTCGTTGTCAAAGACGATCGGATGACCAGAAATATTACCGCTGGTCATAATCAGGATCGGCAGAAACGGGTCTTCCAACAGCAAATGTTGAAGCGGCGTTGAGGGCAGCATCACACCGATATTCGGATTATGCGGCGCAACGGCACTTGCCAGCAGAGTGTTGCGCTTATACAACAAGACAATCGGACGCTGCGGACTTTCCAGCAATTTATGGTTATAGGGGGTGATGAAAGCAATGCGCGACGCACTTTCCACATCTGCGACCATCACTGCGAAAGGTTTGGCGTCCCTTCGCTTACGTTGCCTAAGTTTATTGACCGAGTTCTCATTGCAGGCATCGGCCACGAGATGGAAACCGCCAAGGCTCTTTATCGCAAGAATGCCACCTTCTTTTATTTTCGTAATGGCAAATTTGACAATATCATCCGTGTGAACTGGTGCGCCATGTCGATCGGTGAGCTGCAACTGCGGGCCGCAAACTGGACAGGCGTTGGGCTGGGCGTGATAGCGTCGATCCTCAATATCGTTGTATTCACGCTCACAGGCCGGACACAGAAGGAATTTGCACATGGTGCTCTGAGCGCGATCGTAAGGCATACCAAGAATGATAGAATAGCGCGGTCCACAGTTAGTGCAGTTGGTGAAAGCGTAACGATAGCGATGGTTGTCAGGATCGCTTATCTCTCGCAGGCAATCGTTGCAGACGTTGGTATCTGGCGGGATGATCGTGTCCATACTGGCATGATCGCGGCTTTTACGGATGCTGAACGTTTTATAGTGAGCTCCGGTATCCGTTAGGCTAACTTCCTGCGTACTGATGATTTTTGCCAGCGGCGGTGCCTCGGTCACCAGTTCTTCCATTATTCTGGCAATAATTGCGCCTGGCGCCTGTAGCTCAAGCAGCACGCCTTCTGAATCGTTTAACACCCAGCCAGTGGCGCCATAGGTACGGGCTAATCGGTGAACAAAGGGACGAAATCCAACGCCCTGCACGACGCCACGGATGCGGTAGCGCCGGGTTTCCGGCGTCTCGTGAAGCTCAACAGAGTCTGGGTAATTCTGCGCCATATAATTCCTCGACTGCTGTCTGCGTTCCATCAGATTCAACCATATAGACTTCAGTACCCGATACGGCGCTGATCTCCCCGATAATGGTCGCGTGTTTGCCGACAGGATGCTCATGCAGCAGGTTCAGTACCTTCTGAGCATACTTCGGCTCAACAAATAGGCACAAACAACCTTCATTGGCGAGATTAATAACATCAACGCCCAGCATATTGGCTGCCATGGCGGCTTCTGGTTGTATGGGCAAAGACGGCTGGTCGAAATGAATCTGATAATTTATTGCGCGCGCATGTTCGTGTAAAACAGCGGATAGGCCGCCGCGCGTAACGTCTCGCATTGACGCTATTTTGCCTTCAGGGATGTTGCTGAGGAGTTTATCAATAATGTGATTCAGCGGCGCGCAATCGCTAAGAATGTTTCGCTCGAACCCCAATCCTTCTCGCATTGACAGCAGGTGAATCGAGTGATTGCCGATATATCCACTCAGGATTATTTTCTGCCCCGGACGTACGTTCTTAACTGAGACCGGCGGATGTTCAAACACGCCGATGCCAGCGGTATTAATAAACAGTCGGTCCACTTCACCTTTGCCAACGACCTTGGTATCGCCAGCGACAATCTTGACCTTTGCCTCACGGGCCGTTTCACGCACGGATTCGATGACTCTTACCAGATCGGCCATAGGCATACCTTCCTCAATGATAAGACTTAGCGTGATATAAAGGGGACGAGCGCCGCTGACAGCAAGATCGTTAACGGTGCCGCAGACGGAGATTTTACCGATGTCGCCGTTGCCGAAAATCAGCGGCGTGACAACGAAGGAGTCGGTGGTGAAGGCAATTCGCCTGGTGGATAGTTCCAACACTGCGCTGTCTTCCATTACACCCAGATAGATGTCGCCGAGAATGCCAGCAATTTTTTCAACCAACTCGCGGCTTAATTTCGCCCCGGTACCATGATCCAGTACAACGACGTCTTCATGATTTAGCATCTGGGTTATGTTCATGATGCTTTCCTTTCGCTACGTTCAGGCAGATCGTTCTGTTTTTGCAGTATTGATAAAATTTCCGCAGAAGAAGCTACGGTTGCGCAATAGCTGGCAAGCCACTCGAGTGCGCGCTCTGTATCCTCAGACGAAGGGGCGAACACGCAATCGTCCGGTACCCAGACGTTATAGCCGCGAAAGAAGGCATCTGCTGCTGTGGTCTGCACGCAGACATGAGTTTGTAAGCCGGTAACAATTACGGTTTTTACCCCGAGCTGCTGAAGGATTTCGTCGAGATTGTTATTAAAAAAGCCGCTGTCTCTGCCTTTGACTACCACCAAATCGGTGGGGCGATAGACTTTATCGATGATCTGGTTTTCAGGGCGACCGGCCAGTGCTGGAATGCCCGCTTCGCGATTGCGATAGCGCTTTTGTACCGCCGGGTCGTTGGGATCGTTGATAAGTTGCAGGTGGATGACGGATTGCTCCAGAGATCGGATGCCATCGAGAAACTGGTTAAACTGGGTCAGTTTTTGCGCCAGAATTTCTGAAGAGCGTGTTATTTTGTAAGTAAACTCGTATTGTAGGTCATTAGTGAGAACGGCAATATTTGGCATAAATACTTAATCCTTAGAGCATTCATGGGAGATATATTTCTGAATGATTGGCGAGCTTAATTTTTATAGCTAACCTGCGCATTAGTAAGTGCTAAACCAAACCAGGAACAGCAGGCATGACGTTTCTGAATTTGACAAGCCGGAAGTATCTCGGCCTAAATTATTTTCTGCATCATGTCATCTACTGCGAGTATTTGTATAATTCCAATTTTTTAGGATTCGATAAATGTCAGGAATAGATATAAGACTATTGCGTGCATTTGTGACGCTGGCGGAAAAGGGAAATTACAATAAAGCTGCGGAAACCCTGTTTCTGACACAACCTGCGCTTTCAAAGCAAATTCAGATGCTCGAACAGAAGACCGGAGGACAGCTTTTCCTGCGTGGTCGCCACGGGGCGGTGTTGACGATGGTTGGCAGGCAGCTGTTTGCTAAAGCTCATGAGTTGCTGAAATCCCACCGTGATTTTTTAACCTACGCCCGGGAACTCCAGAAGGGGAGTACGGGTAAACTGGTGCTCGGCTTTGGTATCTCTTCGTTTAAAAGCACACCGGTTTGGATAAATATTTTTCGCCAAAAATTTCCCGACTGCGACGTTGTTATCAGCCAAATCCCCTCCAGCGTACAAGTCAGAATGCTGATGGAAGGTGAACTGCATGCTGGTTTTGTCCGTATGCCGGTAACTGAATTATTGGCCTCTCGACTAATAAATAAAGAAAATCTGGTACTGGCTGTCCCAGTAACCGTCGATATTGATCCCGCAGACCTCCAGCATACGCTGGCAGTTCATCCGATTTTATGCATGGATCCAGCAGCCAACCCCTGTCTGGCGGAACAAACGGCTGCGTTCCTGCGGGATCATGAGCTTATCGCTGAGCCAGTCTCAGCGACGAATAACATTCATTCCCTGCTGGCTTTGATAGCCGGAGGGAATGGTATCGCGCTGCTGCCCGCCAGCGTCGGGAATTTTTTACCTGTGGGAGTCAAGCTGGTTACGCTGTGGGGAACACAGGTCATATGGAACATTGGTGTGGCATGGAATCCGAAAATCGACAATCAGATGCGGGATGAGTTCCTGCAGATTGTCACGCGTGACCTGCCGTAAACGCGTGCGAAACGTCAGGGCGTTTTAGAGTGAAGCCGCACTGGAATTTGATACAGTACAGTGCAATTGCCAACCAGCGCCCAAATTATTGATTATCACGCACGATAGCACCAGAGTGGATAACAGGTGATATTTGTAATCGGATCTGTAAGTTGTTGCGGCTGTAAGTACAACTATTTTCGCTGGTTAATAGATTGTCAGTGAAGTTAAAGGTGTTACTAAGTGAACTTCAAACGTTGCTCTAAAATGGCGGTCAGCCTGGTGGTCTTAACAACTCGGATTTTTAGGTTTAGTTTATCAATCATCCAGTTAATGTCTAAAGCGAACCCAGTCAGAGGAGCCAAATTTAAGAAGCCTGCTTAGGAAACTAAGCAGGCTTTTTGCTTTTTACCCCAACCAAGGCGGTTCACCTCGCCGGCATCGCAAATACCCAGGCAACGCCCGGGCGCCGCCTGAGATCAATCTACAGGCCGTTTTATCGCCGAACACCGGGCCGCACCTCGCTAGCGCGAAGCAAACCGGGCGACGTGCTCTGCGAGAAAATCAATTTCCTGCGGTGTGTTATAGAAAGCCAGCGACGGCCGGACGGTACTTTCATAGCCCAGGTGTCGCAGGATCGGCTGCGCGCAGTGATGTCCGGATCGCACGGCAATCCCGACCTGGCTCAGATAGCGCCCGACGGCTTCATTTTCATGACCCGCCAGCACGAAGGAGAGGACGCTGGTTTTGTTCGCCGCGGTGCCGACCAGCGTCAGTCCCGGAATAGCCGACAGCTTCTCAATGCCATACTCCAGTAAGGCATGCTCGTAGTGCGCAATATTTTCAATCCCCAGGGAAGTGACATAATCGATAGCCGCCCCCAGCCCGACGGCATCGGCAATATTGCCCGTTCCCGCCTCAAACTTATTCGGCGCGGGCTGATAGCGCGTCAGTTCAAAGGTCACGTCGGCAATCATATTCCCCCCGCCCTGATACGGGCGTGCCTCCTCCAGCACGTCCTGCTTGCCATATACGACGCCGATCCCGGTCGGTCCAAAAATTTTATGCCCGGAGAAGACGAAGAAATCGGCATCCAGCGCCGTGACGTTGGTCGGGATATGCGAAATAGACTGCGCGCCGTCGATGGCGATGCGCACGCCAAACCGATGGGCGATTTGCACCAGCTCATGAACCGGCGTGACGGTACCCAGCGCGTTGGAAACGTGGGTAGCGGACACAAAGCGAGTTTTGTCGTTGAATAGCCGAATATATTCCTCAACGATAAGCTGTCCGTGCTCATCAACCGGCGCAACGCGGATCGTCGCGCCCGTCTCCTGCGCAATAAGTTGCCACGGCACGATATTGGCGTGATGCTCGAGCAGCGTGAGGATAATCTCATCCCCCGGTCGTAACAGCGGCTTCACGTAGCTGTGGGCAATCAGGTTGAGCCCTTCGGTGGTGCCGCGTACGAATATAATATTTTCCGGACCGCGGGCGCCGATAAAGCGCGACACTTTCTCACGCGCGGCTTCATAAGCATCGGTGGAACGTGCGGCCAGCGCATGCGCCGCCCGATGAACGTTCGAGTTTTCGTGCAAATAATAGTGGCTGATGCGATCGATAACCTGCTTCGGGCGCTGGGTCGTCGCGGCATTGTCCAGCCAGACCAGAGGATGACCGTCCACCCGTTCGGCAAGGATCGGAAAATCAGCGCGGATCCGTTCAACCGGGATCTGCCCGACCCGCGCCGGCGGCGCCGGCTTTGCGCCAACAGAAGGTCGCGCCGAGAATCCGCGAGGCGCGATATCCCCTCGGCTCTCCTGCCCCAGCGGCACCACCCGCGGCGCGTAGGCGGCCTCGGCGGCCCGCGGGCGTGCGGGCGTGTCGCCCAGCAGCCCCTGCAGATCCCGCGCGTCGGGCAGGCCGTAATCGCGCGCGGAGGGAGCCTCGCCCGCCTCGCCGGGCCATCCGCCCGGCGCGTGGGGAAGCGTGAATAGGTTACTCGTAGTCATAATATTCCCCCACCTCAACGTCTTCCAGCACGGCAATGGCGTCATCGGCGAGGATCGCGGCGGAGCAGTAAAGTGAGAGTAAATAGGAGGCCACGCCGTTATCGTCGATCCCGCGGAAGCGTACCGACAGCCCGCGAGACTGTTCGTTTGGCAGCCCTTCCTGATAAAGCCCCAGCACGCCGCGTTTGCTTTCACCGGAGCGGATCAACAGGATATTGGTTTTCCCGCCCTGGCCTTTCGGGTTTTTCAGACCATCAACAAACAGCTTATCGGAAGGAATAAGCGGAATACCGCGCCACAGGATAAAAGTGCCGCCCTGTAAATTCACGGTAACCGGCGGGACGCCGCGTCGCGTGGCTTCACGCTGAAATGCGGCAATCGCGCGCGGATGGGCCAGGAAGAAGGAGGGCTCCTTCCACACTTTTGACAGCAGCTCATCCAGGTCATCCGGCGTCGGGCGGCCGTTGCGGGTCTGAATACGCTGCGAATCAGCGATATTTTTCAGCAATCCATATTCATCGTTATTGATCAGCTGACTCTCCTGGCGCTCGCGCAGGCTTTCAATCGCCAGCGCAATTTGCTCTGACGCCTGATCGTAAGGCGAGCTGTAGAGATCGGCGATTTTGGTATCCACGTTAATAATGGTCGCAATAGAATCGAGCTGGTATTCACGCGGCGTGGTCTGATACTCGATATAGCCCTGCGGTATCTCAACGCGGGTCGGGTCCTGGCTGCACAATGCGTCGAGCGGCGTTTCGCCCTCCACGACCTTGTTGACCCGATAAATCCCCGACTCCAGGCCCTTATAATCGAGGAAACGGCTGATCCAGCGCGGGGTAATTGCCGCAAACTGCGGAGCCGTTTTGGTCACGTTCGCTAACTGATACGCGGCTTCACGCCCCAGTGCATTAATGCCTTTTTGTTCTGCCATGATGATTCCTTAGTGTTTAAAATAGTGGAGCTGAAGGTTAGTACTGCGGCAAACGGGTATCGACATCCCGCGCCCAGGCGTTTAGGCCATCTTTTAAATTCATCACGCGCCCCTGATAACCCGCGCGCTGCAGTGCCCGAATCGCGAAAATACTGCGCTGCCCGATCTTGCACAGAAACACCGCATCGACCGTCGGATCGAATTCGCCGATACGCCTGACTATCTGACCCAGCGGCATCACTTTTGCCTGCGGGAATTTGGCAATCGCCCTTTCGTGGGGCTCGCGAATGTCGATCAGCTGCAGGGGTTTTCCCTCCTCGATCCAGGCGTGAAGCTCCCTGGCCGTGACGCTTTCAACCGGAATCTCCGCCTCATCGGGCTTCAGTCCGCAAAACTCTTCGTAGTCGATCAGCTCATAAATCGACGGGTGCTCACCGCATACCGGGCAGCCGGGATCCCGCTCCAGCCGCAGCTCGCGCTGCTTCATTTGCCACACGTCGAAGAGCAGCAGACGGCCAATCAGGCTCTCGCTGCCGCCGACGATAAGCTTGATCGCTTCCGCCGCCTGGATGGTGCCGATAATTCCCGGCAGCACGCCGACCACGCCGCCTTCAGCGCAGGAAGGCACCAGCCCCGGCGGCGGCGGCTCGGGATACAGACAGCGGTAGCACGGCCCTTCCCCGGCATAAAAGACGCTGGCCTGCCCCTCGAACTGGAAAATGGAGCCGTAGACCAGCGGCTTACCCAGCAAAACGCAGGCATCGTTGATCAGATAACGGGTGGGATAGTTGTCCGTACCGTCAACCACGAGGTCGTACTCGCGAATAATCTCGAGCGCGTTTTTACTGCTCAGGGTGGTGTTATAGGTCACCACCTGCAGGTCGGGATTGATCGCTTTAAGCTTGTCTTTCGCCGAAGCGACTTTGGGCCGGTTGAGATCTTTGGTGCTATGAATGATCTGCCTTTGCAGGTTGGAGATTTCGACAAAATCAAAATCGACAATCCCCAGCGTCCCGACCCCGGCAGCCGCCAGATAAAGCGCTACCGGCGCCCCCAGCCCTCCGGTGCCGATAATCAGCACCCGGGATGCCTTCAGACGCTTTTGCCCCTCCAGCCCCACTTCCGGCAGCAGCAGATGGCGGCTGTAGCGGGCAATTTCCGCATGCGTCAGCTCCGCCAGACGGTCGTCAGCAATAATGCTCGGTCTGCTCATAGCGCCTTCCCGACGCCGCCTGCAATGGCGGGAACCAGCAGCACCTCGGCGCCCTCGCCGATCGGGGTCTCCAGCCCGCCGGTGGTTTTAATATTGTTCTCCCCCACGTACAGATTGATAAAGCTGCGCAGCTCCCCCGCGTCGTCGTACAGATGCGGCTGAATGTCCGGGAAACGCTCCGCCAGGGCAGCGACCAGCTGCCCAACGGTGTGGCCTTCGAGGGTCACTTTCCCCTGGCCGTCGGTGAAGGCGCGAAGTGCGGTGGGAATCAGTAATGTCGATGCCATAGTGGTAATCTCTCCGTGTTTTTTTCTGGTTTCAGGCAGCGTGCTGCCCGTTATTCGCGTTATGGAACGGTGCGCACGTCCTCCTGCAAAAAGCGCTGGCGGTCCTGCGTCAGCCGCCAGCTGGTGAGCGCGCCTGCCTGCCGCTGCGCAACCGCGACGATGATGTAGGCGTAAAACGGCAGCGCGTGTTCGCGGTCAAATTCCGACGGAATAGCCGGATGGTCGGGGTGCGAATGGTAATAGCCGACCACGTCCACCTCCTGAGCCAGCGCGGCGCGTTCCGCCCGCAGAGAGTCGTCGGCGGTGATGACAAAACGGTGGTACTGCTCCTCCGACTCGCGGGCATTGACGATGGGAAAAATCGCCGTCACGCGGGCATCGCCCTGGGCGGAGAAATGGCCAAAGAGCGCGCCGCAGCACTCGTTGGGGTAGGCCTTTTCCCCCTCAGCGCTAATCTGCTTTGCAATATCGCGGGTTAATTCAATCATTGGTTTCATTCCAGAAAGAGTCAGCCAGATAACGCGAGCCGACATCACACAGCAGCGTGACCACCACCGATCCCGCTGGCAGCGTGCGGGCCAGCCTGGCGGCGGCGGCAACGTTTGCGCCGGATGAGATGCCGACAAAAATGCCGTCCCGCCGGGCAAGGCGACGCGTGATGGCGTAGGCCTCTTCGGTAGTGACGGAAATAACGTCGTCGAATAGGGTTTCGTCGAGAATGCCCGGTTTAATGCTGCTGCCCATATGCTTGGTCCCTTCAATGCCGTGGAACGGCGAAGCGGGCTGCACGGCGAGCGTTTTCACCCGCGGATCCTCATACTTAAGCCGCCGAGCGGTGCCGACAAAGCTGCCGGAGGTGCCCATACCGGCGACAAAATGGGTGACCTGCCGTCCGCTCTGCTCCCAGATCTCTTTGCCGGTGGTTGCGAAATGCGTATCCGGATTGACGGGGTTGTTATACTGGTCGGGATAAAAATAGCGTTCCGGGTTGGCCGCGACCTGAGCCTGAACTTCTCTATAGGCGCCGTCAGAGCCTTCAAGCGGATCGGTTTCCACAATCGTGGCGCCGTAATGGCGAATAATACGTTTGCGCTCCGGGCTGGTATTCTGCGGCAGATATAGCCGGACGCGATATCCGAGCGCCGCGCCAATCATCGCGTAGGCAATGCCGGTATTGCCGCTGGTCGCATCAATAATTGTTTTATCCGCCGTTAATAAACCCCGCGCAATCCCGTCCAGCACCATGGCTTTCGCCGCGCGGTCTTTTACCGAGCCGCTGGGGTTCATAAATTCAGCCTTTGCCAACAGCGTTACGCCTGGCAACTCTGCGGTAAAAGAGGGCAAGGTTATTAACGGCGTAGCGCCGATCGTTTCAAGTAAATTCATAATGATTATCACGCCGTTATTTTTATCTATCCCGATGCGCCGGCCATTCCATTTTATTTTCGGCAGAATTAAATTCCGTCGCCGTCGCTGAAATGTTTTTGCTGAGCACGCGCCTGCTGCACATTACTGTCCGGCGGAACATCGCGGGTTAGCCATATATTCCCGCCAATGCTCGAACGCGCGCCGATAGTAATTCGTCCTAATATTGTTGCGCCGGCATAAATAACGACGTCATCTTCTATTATCGGATGGCGCAGGTAGTTTTTTAGTAACTGCCCGTCTTCACCGGCAATAAATCGTTTGGCCCCCAGGGTGACCGCCTGGTAAATACGCACCCGCTTACCGACGATGGCCGTTTCGCCAATCACCACGCCAGTCCCGTGATCGATAAAAAATCCGTCATCAATCTGTGCCCCGGGATGAATATCTATACCGGTCTGGCCGTGCGCCTTCTCGGTTATCATGCGCGCCAGCAGAGGCAGATCGAGCTGATGCAACTCGTGGGCCAGGCGATAGTGGATCACGGCATGAATTCCCGGATAGCAGAGCAGCACCTCATCCATGCTGCGCGCGGAGGGATCGCCCTGATAGGCGGCGAGGATATCGCTGTCGAGGCGCTGGCGGATAAGCGGCAAGCGGTTAGCAAACTGCTGGACCCGCCTGACCGCCTCCTGGGTCAGCGCGTGGCTCGCGCCCTGCTCATCCTGCTCATCGGACTGATAGTAGAGTTCCAGAAGCGCTTCTTCGGTCAGCCGGTCAAGCGAGGTGCTTAACAGGTGGCCGACGTAATAATCTTCGCCCTCTTTGCGTAATTCGACATCGCCCAGCCGCATCGGATAAAGCACTTTTATCAAAGTATCGGTAACGGAATTAACGCTTTCACGGGAAGGTAAACTGCGTTTATTACGATAGTTATTTTTCGAATGTTCATCGCGCCACGCCTGACGAACGTGACGCAGTTCATCGACGACATTATTTAAATGCCAGTTATTTTCTCTTTTCGGTAGGAGATACAATTCACCCGCTTCCGGCATAATAATATCCTTCTTAACAGCACATCGATAAATCTGTTTTCTGCGTTACCTCACTTTTATGCATTACCCACATTAAAAACAAATAACCTTATTGACTTTGAATAGCTGAAAAGAATAAATACTTACGAATCAAGATACTAAATTCAGAATGGCCTTAAGCCAGCGCCATTCAGTATGACAGACATGCTTCCACCAGCAGTCAAAGCGCCGGCCTGGCCTGCGGACACGGCGCCGAGTCTGTCCACAAAGTGGCTACCTAACTCTGTGGATAACCTGGAGTCAGATTGCTGCAGAGGGCGTGAGGCCGACCATAGCGCCGAATGTGCAAATTTTAACCAGCAGCGGATTGCGCGCGTGAAACGCCGTCCGTTTGCGCTCACTATTGCCTCATAACCATTTGATGCGCTTCACCCTAAGCGGGTTCGTGCCTTCCTGCCGCCGACGGTATAAAAAAAGCCTGCTCAGGAAGCTGAGCAGGCTTTTGCTTTCTTAACGCTTAGGCGCGCTAGCCGCCGAACGTGGACTGTAGCGCGGAATAGCCGATATTTACCGGCATTCCGGAACGACGCAGCATGGCCTCGCTGGCCCGGTTAACCTCAACGCCCTCGCCCTGTACAAACGCCTGGATCCCCGTCGTCATGGGTAGCGGCACCTTTCGGTCCGATTCGTATTCCGCGCGGTTGCGCGAGAGCGGCTCGTGAACCTCGAGCCAGCGGCTGCCGTCCGGCTCGAGGCTATATTTCACCGGCCGATCGATAATCTGCACCCGCGTCCCCACCGGAACGTTGTCGAAGAGGTACTTAATGTCATCGTTACGCAAACGGATACATCCCTGGCTTACGCGCAGCCCGATACCAAAGTTCGCATTAGTGCCATGAATGGCGTACAGCCTGCCGATATAGATAGCATACAGCCCCATCGGGTTTTCCGGGCCGGCAGGCACGAATGCCGGCAGGCTTTCCCCTCTTTTGGCATATTCGCGGCGGGTGTTGGCCGTTGGCGTCCAGGTTGGCGCCTCCTGCTTACGCTCCACCGCGGTCACCCAGTTGCGCGGCGTTTCGCGGCCCGCCTCGCCGATGCCTATCGGCAGCACCTCAACCGTGGTCCCCTCCGGCGGATAGTAGTAAAGGCGCATTTCCGCGACGTTAACCACAATCCCCTCGCGCACCGTATCGGGCAGAATAAGCTGCTGCGGGACGATCAGCGTCGAACCCGACTTCGGTAAGTAGACATCCACCCCAGGGTTGGCTTCGAGCATATTGCTCAGCCCTTGCCCGTACTGCGCGGCAAACGCCTCCAGCGGTAGCGTATTACCGTCCGGGACGATGATAGTTTGCGGACTACCCACAAGGCGGCTTCCTTCCGGCGGCAACGGGTAGCTAACGGCCAGAACGCTCTGGCTTGACAGGATAAATAACAGAGAACAAAGCAGTTTCACACGCCGCACCATTTCCCTTCCTCAGTCGCGACAATCGTGAATGAATTATAGCTTTATTATCGAAATCTTATATACCAGCTCACGGCGGTGGGCCACGTTCCCCTGTCCACTGCCGGTACGCGGTTAGATTTGGTAATCGATCGCCGTCTCTTCCGGCTCCATCGCCTGGCGTTTAATCTCATCCAGCGACAGCCCGGCGTTGCACAGCTCGATAAAGCGCCAGACGTAGTTACGCTGCAGCTGCCCGCGCTTCAGGCCTAGCCAGACGGTATTGGCATCGAACAGGTGCCGGGTTTCGAGACGCGTGAAGGTGTCAGACTCCCTGGCGTCACCCGACTGCTCGGCGACCAGCCCAACCCCCAGGCCCAGCTCAACGTAGGTTTTAATGACGTCGGAATCCTGGGCGCTGAGCACGATATCCGGCATCAGCCCTTTGCGATTGAAGGCCTCGTCGATACGCGAACGTCCGGTAATACCCTGACGATAGGTGATCAGCGGCCAGCGAGAAATGGCCTCGAGGGTGAGCGGATTCACCTGGACCAGGGGATGATCTTTTGGTACCAGCAGGCTGTGGTGCCAGCGGAACCAGGGGAAGGCGACCAGCGTCGGATCGTTGCTCAAGCGCTCGCTGGCGATGCCGATATCGGCGCCGCCGTTATGCAGCAGGGCTTCAATTTCCTGCGGCGTCCCCTGCACCAGCTCCAGGCGAACGTCGGCAAACAGCTCGCGAAACGCTTTAATCACCGGCGGCAGGCTATAGCGCGCCTGGGTATGCGTCGTGGCGATGGTCAAGACGCCCGAGGCGTCGTTGGTAAACAGGTCCGCAAGACGGCGAACGTTGCTGGCTTCATTAAGAATGCGTTCGGCAATCGAGAGCAGCGCTTTACCCGGTTCCGTCATCCCCAGCAGACGCTTGCCGCGTCGAATAAAGATTTCGATCCCCAGCTCTTCTTCGAGTTCACGAATATGACGGCTGACGCCCGATTGCGATGTGTAGAGCATATTGGCGACTTCCGTCAGGTTGTAGTCCTGACGGGCCGCTTCACGAATTATTTTTAGCTGCTGGAAATTCACCCTTTCCTCCGGGCTATCAGACATAACATATGCTCTATTGTTAAAGTCTGTTGTCCCTGCTAACAAATAATAAAAACCAGCAACTTATTCCATTCTGGAATATACGTTAACTTACCAGCAGCAGCTCACGGTTCTCCAGCGAAGGGCGGCTCACCAGCGACAGTAAAATTTCCTTCACCGCCTGCGCCTGCGGCGACAGGCTGCCCTTGGCAGACATATTCAGCGATAGCGAGAGGCTCATTGACGGCGTGCTGATACGCGCCATCCAGCCGTTGGCGGCGCTACACAGCGAGCGAGCGGCGGATTCCGGCAGCACGGTGGCCCCCATTCCGCTGGCGATTGCCGCGGTTAAGGTGGTAATCGACTCGATCTCGCCGATGATTTTTGCCGACAGACGACGCAGCGTGAAGGCCTCGGTCACCCTCGCCCGCACCGCGCTGTAATCGCGGGGCAGGAACAGATTCATCTCGGCGACCGCCGTCAGGTCAACGCTTTGCCCCGGACAGTCTCGGGTACCGACCAGGTACAGATCCTCTTTCAGCAGCGGCTGGCTGATGATGCCGGCAACCGGCGACCGCTCGTACAGTACCGCCATATCCAGCTGACCGCTGAGCAGCTTATCGTTAAGGATAGTCCCGCTGCTCTCCTGCAGATACACCATCACTTCAGGAAGCTCGTTACGGACCGTTTGCAGCAGCGGCATCGTAATGGCGGACGCCGCCGTTCCCGGCGCAAGCCCGATAGAGACCTGGCCGCTGAGAATATGGCCCACGTTATTGACCGCCAGCTGCGCCTGCTCGCACTGGCGCAGAATGGTCCGGGCGTGGGTATAAAGGATTTTCCCTGCTTCCGTCGGCGTGACGCCTCGCTTAGTGCGAATCAGCAGCTGCTGGTCCAGTTCACCTTCCAGGGTCGCAACCTGCTGGCTCAGCGCGGGCTGTGCGATGTGCAGGACTTCGGCTGCCTGAGTCAGACTGCCAATATCGACGATTTTCACAAAATACTTCAGTCGTCTTAAGTTCATTTTGCCTCCTGTAAGGAACGCCAGTACCCACGCTGGCAGTTGAGATACAGTAGGTTTTGCAATTTACTTGCCAGTTTTATTATCCCCGGCGCAAAAGCCGCTGGACGCCGCGTAATAAGCGATTCCGATTGCTGCAGGGGATTTTTTTGCCCGGTAAGCGGATTACGATATGCCCCATAAGGGGTACATTTGCACCATCGCGGTGCGCAGCGGCGCAAAAGTGGGGGAACCTCGGCAGACTGTTGAAATTGTCAGCAGTCAAACTCATTCCGATGATTCAGCCTTTGACAAGGGGGAGCGCCGCCGTTAATATGCGCCCCGTTCACACGATTCCTCTGTAGTTCAGTCGGTAGAACGGCGGACTGTTAATCCGTATGTCACTGGTTCGAGTCCAGTCAGAGGAGCCATATTAAAGAAGCCCGCTTAGGGAACTAAGCGGGCTTTTTGCTATTCGGGATTATTGCATCTTTGACGGCGTCAGATTTTGTTGACGCGACACAAATCTGAGGCTCACACAGAGGTGAAGAGCCGCGGGATCCCTGCCTGCAAAACCGATAGCTATGGGCATCCAGCCACTCTGTAGATCTCAGAAATCACCTGCATCGTTGCGTCTTCGATCGCGTCTTCATTACGGCATAAAAACCAGCCGTGATTTGCAATTTCTCGCTCGAACGCGCGGGTGCAAGCAACGTGCTCTTCCAGCTTGTGAATCACCGTACTACTTAGCCCACGCGCTCGGCCTGCGGCCCTCGCCCATGAGATATCTGGCGCAGTAACAACCCCGACCTGCAGGTCTGGCGTGCGCACGTTTCGTTCCATATTAAGCTGTAAAATCTCGGCAAACGGTACCATCCGACGAAACGCGGCATCCGAGGGATACCAGCGATCCATCAGGATAATGCAGTCCGCTGGCTGTTTAGTCAGCACCTGCCGGGAAATCCATGCACGGCTATCAGCAAAGCGCTCGCAGACCTCCCATTCCAAATCCAGGGCGGGGTTTCTGGCGAGTTTGTTAACGAGGGCCATTGTTTCCCCCCTGTAGGGATCGCTTTTTTTCTCGCAAAGTCGGATGACCTTCTTGTTGTCTGCCCTTAGTACTTTCGTAATGGCTTCCAACAGCGTGGTTTTACCGGCTCCCTTGGGCCCATCCAGAGTAACAAACAGCTGACGACTCATTCTGCAAATGACGATTGATACAGGTTTTTTGTAAAGCTTGAATCTGGCAAAAGCATCTGACTTCCTTCGTATGAATAGCTGCCCTCCCTCTTCGTTCGTCGGGGCACCTGGCGCATCAGCGCGAATCGGATAGAGGGATCTTATAAACAGAGACTGACGAACATTCTGGCAGTGGTGCTAACGCCCAGGTTTAAAAACCCAGGATTACAGCCGTTGATGGTCATTATCCCTATGTCATGACCTGCGCGATGCAGTTTAAGGGATCCGCGTAGAAAACGGAAAATACCCGGCGCTAAACCTGCTTTTGCAGAAGACAGGCGTTGACGGGCAGCTTTGAGCGAGGAGCGGACCTAATCCTTTGACATGCCTTACAATGGGGGCTAGGTTGAACATTTGATTGTTAAACAATGGAGTTTTTATGATCTGGCGTGTTTTTGCGCTTTTTTTTATCATATGCGCATTTGCTGTAAATGCTGCTGATGGCGGGAATGGCGGGAATGGCGGGAATGGCGGGAATTATTCTGATGGAGGCAACGGATCAGACGGTAGTAATACTGTTTCTGCTCCGGGCCGGGCGGGTTGTCCGGGCGGAACCAATCCAGACCGGTCGGGAAAATTTTATCTTCCCGGGACAAAACAGCAATGCAATCCCGGGAAGCAGGATGCAATGAAAGACTCTAGGTAAGGTAATAGCATCAAGCGTCTTAAGAGCGGCTGACCTTCTCTTCATTGGGTTTGAACTGGTCCACAAAAACTGGCCACATCATAGGAGTCTTTCTAAAACCACAAACGTCCGTTCCTGGCACGGAGCGGACGAACCAACTGAGTTGAACTCACAGCGAGAAGCGGACATAAGCAGGTAAGGCGCTTTTATTTTTCTTGAACTGATACTATACCTGAACCGCCAAAGAGCATTCTGATTCCAAGCGCGACCATGACCACACCTGTAAATCGCTCCTGCCATTTGATAAATGCGGGATGTTTACCTAGCCAGTTTCCAAATGTTCCTGACGCCATAGCTACGGATCCCAGAGACACGATTCCTGCCAGCTTTTGAATACTGCCTAAAACAAGCAGTTGTAGCCAGACAGGCCCGGCCGTGGGATCAACGAACTGAGGCAGAAAAGCAAACATGAACAGTAGAGATTTTGGGTTGGTCAGGCTGTTTAACGCACCCTCTTTAACCGCCTGCCAGTCAGAAATTCTGGCTGTTTTTCTCAGTCGGGTATCTGTGCCTGACGTTGCAAGCATCTTTATGCCCAACCAAATAAGATAAGCGGCACCTACCCACCTCAGTAGATCAAGCGCAAACGGCCACGCGTTAACGACAGTAACAAGTCCCAATACCAGAAAAGATACTTGTACAAATCCTGCGACGAAAACATTACCCAGTACGGTTAGTAAAGCAATACGTCTTCCCTGACCAACTCCCCTGGCGATGGTAAGCATCATGTCTGCGCCCGGAGAAATTTCCAAAAGCGTCAAAGCAACAAAGAAAGTAATGAATGTTTCGATGGAGGGCATGATTATCGTGTCGGGAAAAAATTTCCTGCCACATTACCCCACCTTGGTTTGCGCTTAAAGCTGAACTTAACGTAACTTCCGTTTTTGGCACGGAGCGGACAAGCTATCGAGCTGAAGGTCCACTCTGAGCGAGGAGCGAACGACTGCTTTTAACCATGCATGAACTCTTTAAAAGTAAATCGTTTTGGCAGGACACCGGGACCAGAGCCGCTGTTACTTCTCGGCAAAATGTGAATTGTGGATCAGGAAATGCCCAATCGCGTTGATTAAACCGGGAGCTAAGGGGAGCGCTGGTTCAGCGTATGAAGCGATATTCGCCCTGCGATCGTCCGAAGTCACCTCTTTCAGAACATGGTTCATATTGGGCACAATAACCAGGGACGCTTGAGGATTCGCGGCCTTAAGCAGTCTGGCATCCGCTTCTTCCACCTGCAGATCGCGTTGCCCTTGCAGCACTAACACGGGTTTGGAAATACTCGAAATGAGATGACCCGGATTATATGAAAACGCATTGATTAAAAATCCCTGAACCGCAGGATTAAAGAGATTTTGCAGTGCCGGATGCATATTCGTCATATCGACCCGCCGCCGATGCTCCAGAGCATCAATTATCGGCAGTGCCTGCTTTAATAACATTTCGTTATCCGGATTAGCCTTAAGTTGCCCCCTCAGCACCTCGCCCATCGGCCTCCCGGGCGTTGCGATAAGCACCACGCCGCACACCTCCTCTTCCTGAGCCGAGGCAAGTGCGACCACGCCGCCTTCGCTGTGTCCTAACACCCAAACACAGGGAGTATGCATCTGACGCCTAAGCACTTCTACCCAGGATCGAACGTCGTCAACATAGTCGGCAATCGTCACCGCATTGGCATCCTCTACGGCCATTGCGCTAGCGAACATTCCACGTTTGTCGATACGAAGCGTTGCAAAGCCTTTTGCCACCAGGCCTTCAGCAAGAAGTCGGTAAGGCGATGCATTCACCCCAAGCGGGTTGTTTCCATCCCGATCGGTCGGACCGGAGCCTGGAACGATAAGAACAACGGCGGTTGGTTTTGAATTTGGGGTGAGTAACGTACCTTTCAAAGGGCCTTTTGGCCCAGCGGCCTCCAGGGCAGTTTCGGAAAAGGTTACCGGCACTGTAGCCAGACTCACAAATGGGCAAGCGCTCAAAAGGGCAATGGAGGCGGTAATATTCATCGGCGATGTTCCTGTAAAACTCAGCGTCCCGGTCAATTTATATTATAAATATGGCCTGCTCTCCATTAGATATCATTCTTCTGTCATGCCTACTATCACCCAGACGGGTGGATATCGCTCCCCTGTCCGAAAGCGGCACCGGTTAGCGCTTTCGCTTGATGAAAGAGAGGGGATATCCCGAGGGCTGGTAGCAAACCAATACCGTGCAGCAAAAGCGGTACGGCTGCGTGGGAAAGAGATAGCGGACGGCTAATTACGCCCCCTCCTCGGGAAAACGCGCTTTGTAGAGGGCGCTCAGCCAGTCGATAAATACCCTGACCCGCGGCGAGAGCTGCCGGTGCTGCGGGTACAGCGCGGAAAGCGACATTCCCGGGCTTTGCCATGCGCCAAGCACCTCCGCCAGCCGCCCGTCCTCCAGAGCATCCGCGACGTGATAGCGGGGAAGCTGTACCAGCCCCGCCCCGCGCAGCGCGCAGATAACGTAGTTTTCCGAATCGTTTACCGTCATCCAGCCTTTAAGCTGATAGCCCTGCACCTTGCCATTTACGATAAGCTCAAGCGGATAGTTCGTTCCCCGGCTGGTAGAGAAAAAATTCACGCACTGGTGGGACATCAAATCGTTGGGTGAACGCGGCGTGCCGTGCCGCTGCAGATACTCCGGGCTGGCGCAGATAACCTGCGGCATGGTGACCAAATAGCGCGCAATCAGCGATGAATCATGTAGCTTCCCCGCACGAACGGCGCAATCAATCCCCTCGCGCACCAAATCGACCAGCCGATCGCCGCTGCTGATAACCAGCTCGATATCCGGATAGCGGGCGTGGAACTCATCAATACGCGGCAGGACAATTCGCGTCGCGTGGGCGCCGTGCAGGTCAATGCGCAAAATACCGCGCGGCCGCGCGACGGAGTGGCGCAGCGAGGATTCGGCGTCGTCGAGCTCGGAGAGAATATGCACGCAGCGTTCGTAGAAAGCCTTGCCGTCCAGAGAGGTTCGCACGTGGCGGGTTGTCCGCTCCAGCAGCCGGCACTCCAGCTTTTTCTCCAGCGCTTTTATCGCATTGCTGGCGGTGGCTCTGGGGATCCCCAGCCTGTCCGCCGCGAGGCTGAAGCTTTCCAGCTCGACGATGCGGGTGAAGAGCAGCAAAGTGTCGAACTTATCCATCTGAAACCTCTCACGCGACCTATTATTAATGTTAATGGAATTATCATATCAAAATACCCCCATTTATCTCTTAGGAGAAAACATTAATATCTCTGGCAACCCGTGCCAGCACGGATAAACAATCAGCCTCCGGAGAACACCATGAGCAAAACCAATCAAACAGCCCTTGTTACCGGCGCATCCCGCGGTATCGGTCGCGCCATCGCCGAACGCCTGGCGCAGGAGGGTTTTACCGTCATCGTTAACTACGCCGGAAACGCGAGCGCCGCTGACGAGGCCGTGCAGAGCATTATTGCCAACGGGGGGAACGCCGTTGCCATACAAGCCGATGTCGCCAGCGAAGATGACGTCAGCCGCCTGTTCAGCGCAGCGAAGGCCGTGACCGGCCAGCTGGACGTGGTGGTGCACAGCGCCGGGATCATGCCGATGGCAAAAATCACCCCGGATGGCCTGGCCGATTTTGACAAGGTCATTCACACCAACCTGCGCGGCGCCTTCCTCGTGCTGGCAAACGCGGCGCAGGCGGTAAGCGACGGGGGGCGGATTATCGCGCTCTCTACCAGCGTGATCGCCAAATCCTTCCCGGCCTACGGCCCGTATATCGCCTCCAAGGCGGGCGTGGAGGGCCTGGTGCACGTGCTGGCGAATGAACTGCGCGGCCGTAACATCACCGTTAACGCGGTGGCTCCGGGACCGACCGGCACCGATCTGTTTTTCAATGGCAAAAGCGAGGAGCAAATCAGCGCCATCGCCAAACTGGCGCCGCTGGAACGTATCGGCGCGCCGGAAGAGATCGCCGGCGCGGTTGCCGCGCTGGCCGGCCCGGACGGCAGCTGGATCAACTCTCAGGTGATCCGCGTTAACGGCGGCTTCGCTTAATTTCGGCATTTGCTTTTAACATTGCCCGGGCGGCATCGCCGCCCGCTATTCTGGAGCACATCATGCAACAGGTCATTCTGATTACCGGCGCCTCCAGCGGCTTCGGCGCGCTGGCAGCCCGCGCATTCGCCCATTCCGGACACATTGTCTACGCCAGCATACGCGACACCGCCGGACGCAATGCGCCGCAGGTGCAAAACGCGCTGGATTACGCCAGGCAGCACGGCGTCGATTTACGCACCGTCGAGCTGGACGTCCAGTCCCAGGAGTCCGCCGACGCGGCGATTGCGCAAATTATCGCCCGCCAGGGCCGTCTGGACGTGGTGGTGCATAACGCGGGGCATATGGCGTACGGGCCGACGGAAGCGTTTCTGCCGGAACAGTTCGCCCAGCTTTACGACATCAACGTGCTGGGCACGCAGCGGGTCAACCGGGCCGCCCTGCCGCAGCTGCGCAAACAGGGCCAGGGTCTGCTGCTGTGGGTCGGCAGCAGCAGCACACGCGGCGGCACGCCGCCGTATCTGGCCCCCTACTTTGCGGCCAAGGCGGCGATGGACGCGGTCGCCGTCAGCTACGCTGCGGAGCTGGCGCGCTGGGGAATCGAGTCCTCTATTATTGTGCCCGGCGCGTTTACCACCGGCACCAACCACTTCCTGCATTCCGGCAAACCAGCCGACGCCGATCGCGAGCGCGAGTATACCGGCGCCGGACCCACCGCCGGTTTGGGCGAAGAGGCGCTGAAAGGGCTGGCCGCCTGCGAGCCGGAGGATGCAAACGTCGCCGACGTCGCCACCGCCATGGTCGATATCGTCAATATGCCCTTCGGGAAACGCCCGTTCCGGCTGCACGTCGATCCGTCGGACGACGGCGCCGCCGTTGTCAATGCGGTCGCCGATCGCATCCGCAAAGAGTTTTTACAGCGCATCGGATTAGGGGATTTATTGGCTCCCCATCGCCGGGCGTGATATCCGCCGCCGGCCGGAAGTTGCGGTCGGCGGCAGGACCTGCAGCTGAGGAAAATTGCCTATGCGCACCCTGCTCTTTCTGCTCAGCGGACTGCTGCTGGCGGGCCTGTTCCGCCTGCTGACGCGGCGGCTCATGCCGGCTCATCCACCGGCCGCCGGCAGGCTCGCGCTGCTGTTTGCCCTGCTGTGGTTCGGCCTGGCGTCGGCCAATATGGCCCTCGGTATCATCCGCGCGGGCTACGGCTTTGCCGAAGAGCTACCGATTTTCCTGCTGATCTTTGCGCCTCCGGTCGCCGTCATCTTCTGGCCTGGCGGTAAATAACTCCCGATAAAAAAACAACGCGAAAGCTTGTCCCGTCATGCCGTTAGCCGTGCCCTGGCCCCTCTTCAGCGGGCCATCGTCGGCGTATCTCATCTGCGCAACGGCCGGAGATACGCCAACGTATTGCGGCGGGAGAACTAAGCGCGCTTCTGCCGATGGCCGATCCCCATCCGGCAGGCCAGGTCAAAGGCGTTGGCCATCGCCGTGGTTTTTGCCACGCCTTTGCCCACGATTTCGTAGGCCGTACCGTGCGCCGGCGTGGTCACCGGGATCGGTAACCCGCCCTGCACGGTAACGCCGATATCAAAGCCCATCATCTTGGTGGCGATTTGCCCCTGGTCGTGGTACATCGAGACAATCCCGTCAAACTGGCCCTCTTTGGCGCGCAGGAAAATCGTATCCGCCGGAAAAGGTCCTTCAGCAGGATTCCCCTCAGCGGCGGCCAGTTCGATACCGGGCGTAATGATTCTGCCCTCTTCATCGCCATAGTTGCCGTTATCCCCGTTATGCGGGTTTAAGCCGCAAACCCCGATTTTCGGCTGCGCCACGCCGGCGTCCTTCAGCGCCTGCGTCAGCATGCCGATGGCCTGGGCAACCTTGCCGGCGCTGAGCTGGCCGGCTACCGCAGACAGCGGAATATGCGACGTCACGCGCGCCGTCCAGAGCCTGTCCAGCACGTTAAATTCGCCGCACACGCCGGTGTAATTAAGCTCGCTGGAGAGCCAGCGCATTTCGTCCTCCTGGCGCATGCCGCCCATGCGCATCGCGCCTTTGTTCAGCGGACCAAAGCACAGCGCGTCGGCCCGGCCCGTCGCCACCATCTCAACGCCGATTTTCAGCGATTCGAGGATAAATACGCCGTTCGCCTCGCTCACCTCGGCGGGCGTAATGTGGCGATGCAGGCCAGGCCACTGCGCAATAGATAGCCAGTCAGACTCCGCGGGCAGCGCGACGCCCCGGCTGATGGCCGCCGCCTCAAGCGCCGGCATGTTGGCGATCAGGGTGACGTTCGCTTTACGCGCGGTCTGCGGGTCTGAGAGCAGCGTGACAACGATCTCCGGGCCAATTCCCGCAGCATCGCCTACCGCGAGCACGATGTGCGGTTTATCCGTCACGGCGAAAGGTTGACGGGCTGTTTCACTTGTCATGGTCTGTTGCTCCTCAATTTATCGCGGGCAAAGGCGACCCCTTGCCCGTCAATGGCCAATAGAAATGGAAATGGAATAAAGGGTAAGAATTAAAGGTCAGCCCGCCAGCGAGTGTGGCTCAGCCGTCTTTTGTTGCTCAATATGCTCTACCGTGATGTCCGGACGAATCCATTGAGTAAAAATAATCCCGAGGATCAGGAAGCCAATCGCGCCGGCGAAGGGCAGCGTCCAGCTACCGGTCATATCGATCATCAGGCCGAAAATAATCGGTGAAATGATGGTGGCCATCGCCGCGCCGAAATTGAGCATGCCGCTGGCGGTGCCCGCCGTTTTTGGCGCAATGTCCATCGGAACGGCCCAAATCGGTCCGATCGTCAGCTCGAGGAAGAAGAACGCGGCGCTCAGGCACAGCGCAATAGTCACGACGTCATGGCTGATCAGAACCGGAATAAAGAAGACGAGTCCGCCCAGCAGGCTGATGGTAATCACGCCCTGGCGGGCAAGCGCCAGGCGCCCGGTGCGCCTTAAAATAAAGTCGCTGACCACGCCGCCGGTCAAATCCCCCAGCACGCCGGCGAAGAACACGCCGGATGAATAGAGCGCGGAGCTTTTAATATCGAGGTTCAGCGACTGCATAAAGAAGATCGGCATCCAGCTGAAAAACAGCGTGTTTGACCACACCATGCAGAAATAAACCGCTATCGTAGAGCGCATCCGGCGCAGGATGGTCCACCATGAGTGCGGCATCGCATTGCCTCCCTCCTGAACATTTTCCCGCCGCGGCAGCAGCGCCAGCTCCGCTTCTGACACGCCGGGATGCTCTTCAGGCGTCTCTTTGAAGTAAACCAGCCATACCACCAGCCACAGCGCTGACAGAACCCCCACCACGATGAACGCCGCGCGCCACGAATGCCACGCAATCAATATGGCGACCAGCGGCGGCGCGACGGCGTTACCCAGACGAGAGAAAGAGTGCGTTAGCCCCTGGGCCATACCCCGTTTAGGTTTAGGTACCCAGTTGGTAATCGCTCTGGCCTGCGCCGGGAGCGCGGCGCCTTCACCAATCCCCAGCAGCAGACGCGCCAGGCACAGAGAAACCAGACCGCCAATCAGGCCGGTACAGACCGTGGCGACGGCCCAGATGATCCCGCAGGCGATAATGGTCCGACGCGCGCCGAAGCGATCCGCCACCCAACCGCCCACCAGCTGAAAAATAGCGTAGGTGTATCCAAAAGCGGAAAAAGCGATACCGAGTTCAGTATTGGTAAGCCCCAGCTCGGCTTTCAGCGGCCCTGCGGCGGCGGCCAGATTGACGCGATCCAGGTAGAGGATAAACGACATGGCGCAGAAGATAATCAGCATGTTTCTGCTGATGTGGGACTGAGTTTTCAAAATTGCCTCCTGATCTTATGTTATTGGGGCAGTAGTCGTTGTAGGGTTTATTGCCCGTCAACTATGCTGCATTCAACAACCCTCAGGCTATTAACAATTTAGATATACAGCGTTAACAATACGTCAATGCGTGGCTTCGCCGAGGCCGGTCAGTAGCGAAAGAATGCTGTCGGTCGCCATTGCCAGCGACTCATGCGGCTGATGGCACAGCACGAACTGGCGGTCGGCCAGCGGATCCTGCAGCGATAGGTGCGCAAACTTAGACGTGGAGATAATTTGGCGGGCCACGGCTTCCGGCATCAGCCCGATACCTATCCCGCAGGAGATCATCGCAGCCATGCTGTCGAAGCTGCCGACGCGAATACGCATCTTCAGCGGCTTATCCAGCCGACGCGCCAGCTGGGCGAGCATAATCGAAATGGAGGCGCCTTCCGTCAGCCCAATCAGGTCGTGCTGAATCAGCTCCGCTGCCGTTAGCGGCTGATGGTTGGCAACCAGCCGGGCCAGGGGATGGTCAACCGGCGTCACCACGCAGAGCCGATCCCGACGGTAGGGTACGCCCGGCAGCGCAGCGTGGCTCACGGAGCGTTCATAGATGCCAATATCCGCAACCCCGCGCTGCACCGCCTGAATAACGCTTTCGCTGTTCATCTCATGCAGATCGATATGGATGTTGGGATAGCGCTGATGGCTTCGGCGCAGATCGTCGGTGAGAAACTGCAGGACCGCCGAAGTACACGCGGCGATGCGCACGACGCCGCGGTTGCCCTGCAGAAACGACTGCATGTCGTCCTGCATCCGTTCGGCGGAGTGTAGAATCGAACGCGCGTGGGCCAGTATTGCCCGTCCCGCGTCGTTCAGCGCCATGCCGTGCGGCAAACGCACGAACAGCGCCATGCCGAGCTGCTCCTCCAGCTCGCGAATGCGTCGCGAGGCGGCGGCGGGAACCAGATGCAGCTGGGCGGCGGCGTGAGTGATGCCGCCCAGTTCCGCCGTGGCGACAAACAGCCTTAACGTCATCAGATCAAAACGTATGCTGGGGGCGACCCGATAAACGTTACGATCTTCGGATACCGGAAAAGCCAGATTTTTGCCCATAGTATTTGCCCTGATAGTCGATTCAATGCCAAAGATGGCCCGTTACGTTTGGCCGGCGCTATAGCGGTACCATCACCACCCGGGCGCCGGCCTGCTGCAGCGCATCCCGCCCGCTGGCGGAAAGACGCTCATCGGTGATGATTTCGTCAAAAGCGTTCAGCGGCAGGGCGCGCCAGGTCGCGACTTTGCCATATTTCGAGCTGTCGCTGAGCAGAATACATTTACTGCTCACCTCGCGAACGGCGCGTTTTACCGCCACCTTATTCTCATCGGGGGTGCTCAATCCCTGGTTGCTCCAGCTGGAGGCGGAGACGAAAGCGATATCAATACAGAGGTTTCGCAGCGCAAAGGCGGTCGCCTCCCCCACGCATGAGCGGTTTTCCCGACACAGCATGCCGCCGGTATGCAGCATCCGGCATTCGCTCTCGGCTATCAGAAAATCGCTGATGACAAAGTCGTTGGTCACCACCAGCAGATCGCTACGCTGGCCAAGCTGGCGAGCCAGCGCCAGCGTCGTGGTGCCCGCATCCAGGTAAATGCAGCTGTTGTAGGGGATCTGCAGCGCGGCATAGCAGCCAATCGCCTGTTTTTCAGGCCCGTGCATGGTGATTTTATCCTGATGGGACGGTTCGCTTTGCAGGCGCTGCATGGAGCGCACGCCGCCGGAAACCACCAGCAGGTGCCCCTCTTTCTCCAGCTTCCTGACATCGCGGCGAACCGTCATATGGGAAACGTTCAAATGAGTGGCTAAGTCGTTAATACTGATGGCGTCCATTGCCGCCACCAGCGCTAAAATTTTATCGTGTCGCTCAAGGGGTCTCATTCTGGCCCAATCCCGTAGGTTTAAAACCGACAGCCGTTTTACCGACAGTATGACATCGCGTAGTTATACAGACTTTACGCCTGCGCCACTCGGGTAATTACGCACTTTAACACCGGCAAGGGAAATGACCGCCTAAAAATGTTAATTAATGTGATTAATGTGCAAAAACACCCGCACCAATGTTCATATTTAACAAAAATAAGCGTGATGAATGGTATTTTTTCACATATGATGGCCAAAAAACTGTGACAGCCGCGCTTAACGGCAGGGGGATATATGATCTATCTGGGCGTAATTGCCGACGACTTTACCGGGGCAACGGACATCGCCAGCTTTCTGGCACAAAACGGTATGTCGGTCATTCAGTACAACGGGATACCGGCCGGGCATCCCCTGCAGGACGATGTCGATGCGATTGTGATTAGTCTGAAATCACGCTCCTGCGCGACGCAGCGCGCGATCGATGATTCGCTATCCGCGCTGCGCTGGCTCAAAGAGCGGGGCTGTCAGCGCTTTTACTTTAAATATTGCTCAACCTTCGACAGCACCGCCGAAGGTAATATCGGCCCCGTCACCGACGCCCTGCTGGCTGAGCTGGGGGAGACCCAGACCATTATCTCTCCGGCGCTGCCGGTAAACGGCCGCACCGTGTATCAGGGCTACCTGTTCGTTCAGCAGCAGCTGCTGTCCGAATCCGGCATGCGTCACCATCCCGTGACCCCGATGCGCGACAGCAGCCTGATCCGCCTGATGGAGCAACAGTCGGCGGGACGCGCCGGGCTGATCCCGCTGGCTACCCTGCGCCAGGGCCGCGAAAGCGTGCGCCAGCAGCTGGATCGCTTGCGCCAGCAGGAGATCCGCTATGTGGTTATGGATGCCGTCAGCGAAGATGACCTGCTGTTGCAGGCGGCGGCGACCGAGGATCTGCGGCTGATAACCGGCGGCTCGGGTCTGGCGATTGGCGTTGCCCGCCGCTTTTCCGCCTCGCATCCGGCAAAAGAGAGCCAGCAGCGGGGCGCGCCCGTCCCGGGACCGGCGGTGGTGCTTTCCGGCTCGTGCTCCACCATGACCAACGCCCAGGTTGCCCGCTATCGGCCTCAGGCCCCCTATTTTGCGCTGGAGGTGGCCCGCTGCCTGGAGGACGGCGACGGCTATGCCGCCGAGGTATGCCAGTGGGTATTAGCGCAGGGCGCATCCCCTCTGGCCCCGATGGTATTTGCCACCTCGGAGGCCGAAACGCTGCAGCGCATTCAGCAGCAGCACGGTGCCGAGAAAAGCAGCCAGGCCATCGAGCGCTTTTTTGCCCGGCTGGTTCCGCTGCTGGCGGACAAGGGGATTCAGCGATTTATCGTCGCCGGCGGCGAAACCTCCGGGGTGGTGACCCAGGCGCTCAGGATCCAGGGGCTGCACATTGGTCCGATGATTTCGCCAGGCATACCCTGGGTGAAAGCGACCGATCGCCCGCTGTCGCTGGCGCTGAAGTCCGGCAACTTCGGCGATGAAAACTTTTTTGCCCGTTCGCAGCAGGAGTTTACCCATGAATGAATCTCAAACGCGCGCGGCGCTGGTCAGCCTGGGGCGCTCGTTTTTCCAGCGCGGCTACGCCACCGGTTCCGCGGGTAATCTGTCGGTACTGCTGGATGACCAGACGATTCTTGCGACGCCAACCGGCTCCTGCCTCGGCGAACTGGAGGCCGAACGCCTCTCTAAAGTGACGCTGGATGGCGAGCACCTCTCCGGCGACAGGCCGTCGAAAGAGGTCAGCTTTCATCGTGCGGTTTACCTGAATAATCCGCAGTGCAAGGCAATTGTGCATCTGCACTGCCTGTATCTGACGGCCCTGTCCTGCCTGGAAAATCTCGATACGGAGAGCTGCATCCGCCCGTTTACGCCCTACGTGGTGATGAGAATGGGCAACGTCCCCGTGGTTCCCTACTTCCGTCCCGGAGACGCGCAAATCGGTGAGCATCTGGCCAGGCTGGCGCCCAATCACAACGCCTTTTTGCTGGCCAATCACGGCCCGGTGGTGAGCGGCAAGACGCTGCGTGAAGCGGCGGATAATCTGGAGGAGCTCGAAGAGACCGCGCGCCTGATCTTTACCCTCGGCGATCGGCCAATACGCTACCTGACGCCCGCCGAAATTGCCGCCCTGAGGAGCTGAAGATGCCGAAATTTGCCGCAAACCTGTCAATGATGTTTACAGAGCTGCCGTTTATCGAACGCTTTGCCGCGGCCTCCGGCGCCGGGTTTGAGGCTGTCGAATTCCTGTTCCCCTATGACTACGATATCAGCGTGCTGCAGGCCGTTTTACGGCGGACGCGATTGAAAGTGGTGCTGTTTAACACCCCCGCGGGCGCTATTGATAAAGGCGAATGGGGGCTCGCGGCCTTGCCCGGCCGGGAAGCCGAAGCGCGACGCGATATCGACCGGGCGCTGACGTATGCGCGGGCGATGAGCTGCCCTGCCGTGCACGTGATGGCCGGCGTCATCCCCGACGATTGCGCGCCATCCGCCTGTATCGATACCTTCATTGAAAACCTGCGCTACGCGGCAGAACGGGCTGCCGGCGATAATATCCAGCTGTTGGTTGAGGCGCTCAGCCCCCAAACGCGCGCGGGCTATCTCTTCTCCAGCCAGTATCAGGCGCTGGATATTGTTAACAGGACCGACCGGCCCAGCGTAAAGCTGCAGCTGGATCTGTTTCATGCGCAGCAGGTGGACGGCAATCTGAGCCATTTGCTCCGCCGCTACGCCGGACAATATGCCCACATCCAGATTGCCTCGGTACCCGATCGGCACGAGCCGGACGAAGGCGAAGTGAACTATCCGTGGCTGTTTGCGCTGCTCGATAGCCTCGGCTACGGCGGCTGGGTGGGATGTGAGTATCAGCCGCGGGCGAGCACGGAAAGCGGCCTCGGCTGGTTGGCGCCCTGGCGCCAGCCCTGAGGCGAGTCGGCTCCTCAGGGCGAATGCTCCACCACGGGCGGCCGGTAGCCAGCAGAGGCTTTTCGAACCCGCATACCGCTCCTCGCTAGCTCTAAGGCCCCTGCCACGGCTCGACGGCGTGCCCACCGAAGATGCGCTCCCGCGGGAGATTAAAAATGAAATAGGGATTCAGCGCCGGAAGCTGCCCGACGGCGTCCAGGCGCGAGAGCTGGTCGGCCGACAGCACGATATCCAGTGAAGCAATATTCTCCTGAAGCTGCTCGACCCTGCTCGCCCCGATCAAAACGGAAGAAACTCCCTGGCGGCGGGCAACCCAGGAGAGCGCGACCTGCGCCATCGGCCTGCCGACTTCGCCGGCAACATCGCGCAGCGTATCGACGATGCGGAAGTTCGCCTCGGTAAAGAGCAGCCCACCAAAGGGATTATCACCATTGAGACGCCCGCTGCTTCCGCCGCTGGACTCTCCTGAACGGTTAGGCAGCTGACCGGCGGGCCCCGCATCGGCAAGCTTCTCCCTTCCGTATTTTCCCGTCAGCAAACCGGCGCCCAGCGGGCTCCAGGCCACCAGCCCCAGGCCGAGAGCGTTACCGGCCGGAAGTATGTCCAGCTCCACGCCGCGATCGATGAGCGAGTATGAATATTGCAGGCCGATAGGCTGCGGCAGCCCCTGCGCGGCGGCCAGCGTGGCGATTTGCGCCACGTACCATGAGGGCGCGTTAGAAAAGCCATAGTAGAGAATATCGCCGCGCCGCACGGCATCGGTTAACGCCCGAAGCACCTCCTGCGCGGGCGTCGTCATATCCCAGACGTGGGTCCAGAAGAGATCAATATAGTCAGTGCCAAGCCGCTTAAGAGAGCCTTCAATGCCGTTGCGGATATTCCGCGCGGAATTACCGCCGGCGAGAGGCGTATCCTGGCGTCGCGGGAAGCCGGATTTGGTCGATATCACCATCTTTTCCCGATTGCCGCTGCTGGCCAGAAAACGGCCCAGCATTATTTCGCTATTTCCGCCGGCATACACATCTGCCGTGTCCACGAAATTTCCTCCGGCGGCGGCGTAAGCGTCAAAAATGGCCCGAGCTCCGGTTTCGTCAACGCCCCAGCGGCCAGCGCCAAACGTCATCGTGCCGAGCGCCAGCGGGCTCACCGCGAGCCCGGAACGGCCGAGCGTGCGGTAGCGGGTCATATCCATGATATTCTCTCCTCAATATGCCAATTAAAAAGTCACAGTATGAGGGGGAAAGCCGGCAGGACTAGCCCCCCGACGTGACAAAGCCTTATGAAAGGAGTGCAGCAATGAAGCGCGGTGACCTTGACGATCTGGCGGCGTTCGCCGCCGTGGCGAGAACCGGCAGCTTCACTCGCGCCGGCGCAGAGTTAGGTTTATCCCCCTCGGCGCTCAGCCACGCGATGCGCGCACTGGAACAGCGGCTTGGCGTAGTCCTGCTTGCCCGAACCACCCGCTCGGTGGCGCCCACCGCCGCCGGGAGGCAGCTGTTGCAGACTCTGGAACCCGCTCTGGCGAGCCTGGCTGAGGGGCTGGAAACGCTGGCTCACGGGCGAGACACCCCTTCAGGCCTGATTCGCCTTAGCGTTTTTCACTACGCCGCGCGCGCCGTTCTCGCCCCTAAGCTCCCCGCATTTTTACTGGAATATCCGCAGATATCGGTGGAGGTCATCGTCGACGATCGCCTCGTCGATATCGTAGCTAACGGTTTCGATGCCGGTATACGCCTCGGTGAAACGGTGGAGCGGGATATGGTTGCGGTGCGCATTGAGCCGGATATCCGCGCCCTGGTGGTCGGAACGCCGGGATATTTTGCGCGACATGCGCAACCCAAGTCGCCGCAGGATCTGGAAGAGCATATTTGTGTTAACTACCGCCTTGTTAGCACGGGGAAAATAATGCCATGGGTATTTAAGAATCAGGGGGGCGAAATAAAGCCCCGGATTAAAGGTCAGCTGATCGTTAACGATGGCGTTCTGGCCTCCGCCACCGTAAGAGCGGGAGCAGGATTAGGGATGCTTTTAGAACACGAAGTGGCGGAGGAGCTGGCGAGCGGCAGGCTTATTTCCGTCCTCGACGAATGGTGCCCCCGCATTCCCGGCTGTCATCTCTACTACCCGAACCGCCGGGTCAGCCCGGCGCTACGGATGCTCATCGATACGCTACGTTGGAAGGGGGCGACCGAACGGCCTGCCCCCTTAAGTTGAAAGGTTCGTTTTTTAACCCTGCTCGCCGGCCGTCAGGACGTACGCCATTTCCGGGTTAACGGTTTTTCGATTTCGACAATCAGGAACATCACAAATCCGATGATGAAGGTGATCACCCAGTAGCGGAACGGCAGCGCGGCGGTACCAAACAGCATCTGCATAAACGGCGCGTAGATGATCAGCAGCTGCAGCACCAGCAGAACGCCGCTGACGATCCAGATGCCTCTGTTGGCCAGTAATCCTTTGCTCAGAGAAAAGCCGTCGGCGACGCGACAGTTGAGCATATAGAACCACTGGGCGGTGACCAGCGTTTGCAGCAGGACGGTACGAATGAACTCCGGCGAGTAGCCGCGCGGCTGGAGCCAGGCTTCCAGCACGAAGGCGCTCACGGCGATCATCGAGCCCACGAAAATGACCCGCCAGATAGCGAAACCGTCCATAACGTGTAGCTTAGGATCGCGCGGCGGGCGCTTCATGATGTTCTTCTCGCCGGCCTCAAACGCCAGGCCAAACGACAGCGTGGCCGAGGTCGCCATGTTCATCCACAGGATCAGCACCGGAGTCAGCGGAATTAAATTCCCCGCCAGCAGGGCAATAATAATCAACAGCCCCTGCGCCAGGTTAGTCGGCATAATAAAGAGGATGGTTTTCTTCAGGTTATCGTATACCCGCCGCCCTTCCCTGACCGCGCTGGCGATGGTGGCGAAGTTATCATCGGTAAGCACCATATCGGCCGCTTCCTTGGTCACTTCGGTACCCTTGATGCCCATGGCGATCCCAACGTCGGCCTGCTTCAGCGCCGGGGCATCGTTCACCCCGTCGCCGGTCATCCCGACCACCTCTTTTTTACTCTGCAGCGCCTGCACCAGGCGGAATTTATCCTCCGGGCTGGTACGGGCGAAAATATCAAACTTCTGCGCGGCTTCGCTGAGCTGCTGGTCGTCCATTACCTCCAGCTCGCGCCCGGTAATGGCGGTGCCGGCGTTGCCGATGCCCAGCATTTGCCCAATGCTCATCGCCGTTTGCGGGTGATCGCCGGTGATCATCTTCACGCGGATCCCCGCCTGCAGGCAGTCGCCGATCGCCGTAATGGCTTCCGGACGCGGCGGATCCATCATCCCGGCAATGCCGAGGAGAATCACCCCCTGCTGCAAATCCTGGTGGGTCAGCTCGGTCTGTCCGCTGGCCGCAGGCTTCCACGCCGCCGCCACCATGCGCAGCCCTTCCCGCGCGTACTCTTCAATTTTTGCCTCCCAGTACGGCTGATCGAGCGGCTGCAGGCCGCTATCGGTCTGCTGCTGCTGGCAGAGTCGGAACAGCACGTCCGGGGCGCCGGTAATTAAAATCATCTCCTCGTCGCCGATGCGGTAGAGCGTCGACATATATTTATACTGCGAGTCGAAAGGAATTTTGCTGCGCAGCTCGGTTGCCACCGCCGGCAACGCCACCTTCGCCGCCAGCACCTTCAGCGCCCCTTCCGTCGGGCCGCCGGTAATTTTCCATAACCCGCTTTCATCCTTGATGAGCTGGCTGTCGTTACATAAATCAATGGTCCGCAGATAGCGCTCGAGCAGCGTACCCGGCGCCACCACCACCGGCCCGGAATCATCTACCGGATGGATATTACCGACCGGCTCATAGCTATCCCCTTCGACCCGGTAAATAGTGTCCGCGGTAATGACGGCTTTGACCGTCATTTCGTTCATGGTCAGCGTCCCGGTTTTATCCGAGCAAATGACGGTCATCGCGCCCAGGGTCTCAACGGTCGGCAGCTTGCGGATAATCGCCTTCTGCCGGGCCATGGTCTGCACGCCCAGAGAGAGAATAATCGAGATGATCGCCGGCAGCCCTTCCGGCACCGACGCCACCGCAAGGCTAATCAGCGAGAGCATCAGCTCCGAAACCGGCATATCGCGGAACAGCAGGCTGAAGACAAACAGCGCGGCCATCATCGCCAGAATAATGATAAAAATGGCTTTCCCGAGCTTGTCCATCTGCACCAGCAGCGGCGTGCGGTGCTTTTCAATATCCGCCATCATCTGGTTGATATGGCCCAGCTCGGTATCCCCGCCGGTCGCCACCACCAGGCCTTTACCGCCGCCGGAGCTCACCGTGGTCCCCGAGAACAGCAGGTTCGTGCGGTCGCCGAGGGGAAGTTCACCGCTCAGCGCCTCGGTGCTTTTCTCAACCACCGTCGACTCGCCGGTGAGTATCGCCTCTTCCACGCGCAGGTTGTGGGCTTCAATAACCCGCAGATCGGCAGGAATGCGGTCGCCCGCGCGGATCACCACGATATCGCCGGGCACCAGCGCGGTGGTCGGAATTGTTTCATGGTTCCCCTGGCGGATCACCACCGCTTCGCTGGACAGCATATTGCGAATGCTCTGCAGCGATTTTTCCGCATTACTTTCCTGAATATGCCCGATCAGAGCATTGATCACTGCGACGCCGAGGATCACCAGGGTATCGACCCAGTGGCCCATGACCGCGGTCAGCAGCGCCGCTGCCAGCAGGACGTAAATCAGAACATCGTTGAAATGGGCCAGGAAGCGCAGCCACGCGGGTTTACCCGCCTTTTGCGGTAACGCATTCTCGCCGTACTGCTGGAGTCGCGATGCCGCTTCTGCGCTGCTAATACCTTCGGGGGAGCTGTTGGTGCTGGACAGGGTTTCATCGACGGAGAGCTTGTAGAACGGGCCGCCCGGTTTGTCTGTACTCATAGTTATCTCCTCACTCCTGTAACGGAAATCAGAACAGCATCAGGCCGCCCTTAACGCACAACGAATACCGGAACGTGAGCATAACGAACGATACTGGCCGCCTCAGAACCCAGCAAATGGGTCTGAATATTGGGGTTGCGTGAGCCAACGATCACCACATCCGCCTGCAGCTCGTCGGCCAGCTTCGTCACTTCGTCACGAACGTTGCCGCTGCGAACGTGAATCTCAACGTCACCTTCCGCCAGACCCGACTTTTTGACGAGCTCAGCAAGTTTTTCCTGAGAATTTTTAACAAGATAGTCTTCCATTTTTCGCGCATCGGAAATAAATCCGCGCGTCAGCGCCGGGGAAAATAGAGGATTTACGTGCACCAGGTGAATTTTCCCGGCAGAGCTCTGCGCGAGAAACTGAGCGTGGGATAGCGCCTTGTCGGCAAGGCCAATTTCAAAGACATCAACCGGGACCAGAATATTTTTATACATACAGACAATCCTTTTGTTACCAATAGAATAGATCGCGAATAGCTCCCCAACGAGACGCGTTGAGGAAAAAATCTCAGGAACAAAGCTGGCACAGAAGTCGGTATGATTAAACGTAGCACACGACGGTTAACATGATTAAGCCGCCAATTAATATATTGAAAAATATCACGGAGATAGCCCGCCTCAGACAATTCGGCTGAAAACGCCGCTAAACCGTCGACATAAGGGCAATTTTTACTCTTTTTAACCTTTCCGCTTTTCTACGACTATGCTCATTATCAGGGGCCCTGGCGCTTCTGAAAACCACCCAGTAATTAGGTAGATAAGAATCTACTTACAATATAACCAGTACCAAAGGAGGAACGATGTTTGGCTATAGTCTGTTTCGCCTGAGCCTGTTTATCGCCCTGGCAATAATTGCCTGTACGGCTACAGGATTATTCACCTATTTCGTCGTCTCTGCCCTGGCTGAATAAGTCCGACGTTTGTAACTAATATGTAAAACAAATCTCTTAGCTCTGCGGGGAATACAGTGAACCGTTATTTTTCTCTCATTCCTGTTGTTATTTTAATAACAACAGCTTGCGACCAGAAAGCGCCGCAGGTTACGCCGCTGCCGCGGATGGTGAAAGCCGCTGAGGTGACCGCGGTAGGTGATTCACAGCAGCGCGTTTTCCCCGCACGCATCGAATCCGGGGACTCCACGGAGCTCTCTTTTAAACGCGGCGGCCAGGTAGAGTCGCTCGAGGTTCGGCAAGGCGCGAACGTTGCGCAAGGGCAGGTCCTCGCCCGCCTCAACGCGCGCGAAGCCCAGCAGCGCGTCAATGAACGACAAACCGCCGCCACGCTCGCCCAGCGGCAGTTCGATCGCTTCCAGACCCTCGCCGGCCGCCAGGCTATTTCAAAAGCGGAAATGGACGTTCAGCGCGCCAGCCGCGACTCGGCTAACGCCGCGCTGAAAATTGCCCGCGAAGAGCTCGGCCAGATGACGCTCAACGCGCCCTTTAGCGGGGTGGCGGCCAGCGTCCCGGTCCGCAATCATCAGGTGGTGGCCGCCGGGCAGACCGTGGTGACCCTGACGCGTACCGATCTGCTCGACGTGGTCTTTAGCATCCCGGAAAACCTGTTTAGCGCCTTTGATATTCGCAACGCCCAGTATCGGCCGATCGTCAGAATCAACTCCCTGCCGGACCGCCAGTTCACCGCGCAGTACAAAGAGCATTCCGGCAGCAGCGACAATAGCACCCTCACCTGGCAGGTGATTTTGACCATGCCACGCCCGGCCGATTTCCCGACGGTCGGCGGCGTCAGCGGCACCGTGACGGTTAACCTGGCAAACCTCCCCGCCAACGCCGGCCGCGAGGCGCTGGTGGTGCCGGTTGAGGCGGTCTTCAATCCCGATAGTCACCAGCGCAACGAGCCGCACGTGTGGGTGATTAAAGGCGATGGCGAGCAGCTGCATCTTGAGGATCGCAAAGTGAGCGTCGGGCAGGTGACAACCCAGGGGGTGGTCATTACCGACGGGCTCAGCGCCGGCGAGCGCGTAGTGGCAGCCGGCGTAAGCGAACTGCATGCGCAGCAGCCGGTTCGAATCTGGACGCGTGAACGAGGCCTTTAATGGATATCTCCCGCCAGTTTATTAATAATCCCGTTCGCGTCTGGCTCACCATTCTGCTGCTGGGCGTGGGCGGTATTTTCGCCCTGCTCAATATCGGCCGCCTGGAAGATCCGGCGTTTACGATTAAAACCGCCGTGGTCATTACCCACTATCCTGGCGCCTCGGCCCAGCAGGTTGAGGAGGAGGTCACCCTGCCGCTGGAAAATGCCCTGCAGCAGCTGCCCTACCTCGATAACGTCAGCTCCATCTCCTCCAACGGGCTGTCGCAGATTACCGTAAACATCGCCTCGAACTATCACTCCAGCGAGCTGCCGCAGATATGGGACGAGCTGCGGCGCCGGGTGGGAGACGCGGCCCGGCTCTTCCCGCCCGGCGTGGTTGCCCCCTTCGTAAACGATGATTTCGGCGACGTGTTTGGCTTCTTCTTTGCCATTTCCGGCGACAGTTTTACCAATCCGGAGCTGGTCCGCTATGCCGAGCAGCTGCGCCGGGAGCTGGTGCTGGTACCCGGCGTCGGCAAGGTCGCCATCGGCGGGGCGATCCCGCAGCAAATCAATATTGATATCTCGCTGCCCAAAATGGCGGCCCGCGGCATTACGCTGAACCAGCTTTCCGCCATTCTCAGCCGCCTGAACGTCGTTTCCAGCGCCGGGGAGATCAAATCCGGCAGCGAGTCCATTCGCCTGCATCCGACCGGGGAATTTGACAATCTCGACGAGCTGGGCGATCTGCCCATCAACCCCCACGGTACCGGGGCAACGACCCGGCTGCGGGATATTGCCACCCTCTCGCGCGGGCTGAGCGAATCGCCCTCCAGCATCTACCACGCCAACGGTCGCCAGGCGGTGACGATGGGGGTTTCGTTCATCCCCGGCGTCAACGTCATCGACGTTGGCCACGCGCTGGAGGCGCGGCTTGAGCAAATGTCGGCGGAAAAGCCCGCCGGGATAAAAATCGATCTGTTCTACGATCAGGCGGCCGAAGTCGGCCACTCGGTTAGCGGCTTTATCACCAACTTCCTGATGGCGCTGGCCATTGTCGTCGGCGTGCTGCTGATCTTCATGGGCGTGCGCAGCGGCATTATTATCGCGTTCTCGCTGGCGCTTAACGTGCTGGGTACGCTGCTGATTATGTATCTGTGGGGCATTGAGCTGCAGCGGATTTCGCTGGGGGCGCTGATTATCGCCCTCAGCATGCTGGTCGATAACGCCATCGTCATCGTCGAAGGGGTGCTGATTGCCCGCCAGCAGGGATCGACGCTGCTGACCGCCGTTAACTACGTTATCCACCGATCCGCCCTGCCCCTGCTGGGGGCGACCGTGATTGCGATCCTCGCCTTCGCGCCGATCGGCCTGTCGCAGGACTCGACGGGGGAGTACTGTAAATCGCTGTTCCAGGTGCTGTTAATTTCCCTGATGCTCAGCTGGTTCTCGGCGCTCACCATCACCCCGGTGCTGATCAAATGGTGGCTGTTTAAAGGCGCGGCGTCCCCGGCGCCGGCCGCCGAGGCCGACCCCTACCGCGGGCGCTTTTACCGCAGCTATCAGCAGATCCTTAACGCCCTGCTGATGCGCAAAACCATCACCCTCGTGCTGATGGCGGCGCTGCTGGGCGGCGCTATCTGGGGATTCGGTTCGGTGCGGCAGAACTTTTTCCCTTCATCAAACACGCCGATCTTCTTCGTTGACCTGTGGCTGCCCTACGGTACCGATATTGCGGCAACCGAAAAAATGGCCAGCGATATCGAAACGACGATTAACGGCCAGCCCGGGGTCGTCACCACCATCGCTACCGTCGGCCAGGGCAGCATGCGCTTTATCCTCACCTACAGCGGCCAGCGGCAGTACAGCAACTATGCGCAGATTATGGTGCGCATGGACGACCGGCGCAGCATCGACGCCCTCACGCGCCACGTTGACGCCTATATTGCGCGCAACTATCCGCAGGTCAACGCCAGCAGCAAGCGGGTGATGTTCGGTCCGTCCGGCGACAGCGCGATCGAGGTGCGCATCAAAGGCCCCGATCCCGACAGATTACGGCTGATAGCCAGCCAGGTGAGCACCATCCTCTCCGCGGATCCGGCCGCCGGCAGCGTGCGTAACGACTGGCAGAACCGCAGTAAAACCATCCGACCGCAGTACTCGACCACCCTTGGGCGCGAGCTGGGGGTGGATAAACAGGATATCGACAGCGCGCTGCAGATGAACTTCACCGGCAGCCGCGTCGGGCTGTACCGCGAAGGCGCCGATCTGCTGCCGGTGGTGGTCCGTCCGCCGGCCGCCGAACGTCAGGATGCTAACCATCTCAACAACGTGCTGGTGTGGAGCCAAAGCCGGCAGCAGTACATTCCGCTGAGCAACGTGGTCAGCGACTTTACCCTTGAATGGGAAGATCCGTTGATTCTGCGCCGCGACCGCAGCCGCGTACTCACGGTGATGACCGACCCCGACCCTCTGAGCAACCAAACCTCGGGAGATATTCTGGCGCGGGTGCAGCCGCAGATTAACGCGCTTAGCCTGCCGCACGGCTACAGCATTGAGTGGGGAGGCGATGCCGAGAACTCCAGCGAAGCGCAGCAGGGGCTCTTCACTACCCTGCCGCTCGGCTATCTGGTGATGTTTGTCATCACCGTGCTGATGTTCAGCTCGCTGAAAAATGCGGTCGCCATCTGGCTGACCGTACCGCTGGCGCTTATCGGCGTAACCCCGGGCTTTTTAATTACCGGCATACCTTTCGGCTTTATGGCGCTGATCGGTTTACTCAGCCTGAGCGGCATGCTTATCCGCAACGGCATCGTGCTGGTGGAAGAAATTGAACAGCAGAAGCAGGAAAAGCCGCAGCACCAGGCAATTATCTATGCCGCAACCTCGCGCTTACGCCCTATACTGCTCACGGCCTTCACCACCGTGCTCGGGCTGGCGCCGCTGCTGCTGGACGTCTTCTTCCAGAGCATGGCGGTTGTTATCATGTTTGGACTGGGTTTTGCGACCATCCTGACGCTACTGGTTCTGCCGGTTATTTACGCCTGTTTCCACCCTAAGGATATTCAGCAAGCACAATGAACACCACCGGGTTAAATATTATCAAAACGCTGGGATGCATGACGGCGGTAACGTTCTTTACCATCTATAACACCTGGGATCTGTATGATTACGATTATCACTGGATCCTCGGCTTTCTGACGTTTGTCTCGACCATCGCCACCCCGCTGTTTTTTGTGGTGGCGGGCTATCTCGACGCCCAGTCCCGGCACAGCGAGCGCTGGCAGATGGGTAAAATTAAAAGCGTGGTGATCGTCTTCCTTTTCTGGATGACGATTTACTACCTCTTTGAGCCCTACCAGCGCGGCTATCTGATTCAGCCGTGGTTCGTCTTCACCTTTATTGTGATCTATACCTTCCACCCGCTGGTCGAGTGGCTAAGCCTGCGCAGAAGGATCTTTTTTAGCGCGGTGTTTGCCCTGCTGCTGTTCTCCTACGGCTACGATCTGCTGGCGGCACTCTATCCTGACGTTCACGTGCTAAGCCTGGCGCCGCAGTATCGCCTGTGGACCTGGCTGTTGTTCTATTTAACCGGCCAGCTGTTTAACGATCCAATGGTCGTGCGCTGGCTGACTCGCGATAAAGTGGTAAAAGCCGCGATGTGTGCCATACCGTTTATTTATCTTTTCACCTGGTTTTACGAGCGCCATTTCTTTTTCGCCCTGTTTAAGGCCGACAGAAATGCGTTCCTGCTCACCGGTTCGCAAATTTATATTCTGGTGGTGGCGCTGGTTATTGCGGCCAACGGCGTTCGTTTTCGTAAAAACAGCGAGTTTAAAGAGAGTATTCTGGCGGCAATCAGCAAAACGATGACCGGGGTCTATATCCTCCACTACTCCGTTTTTCATCTCCTGAGCTCCCTTATCCCGATCGGTTCGCTGAGCACAAAATTAATGCTGATTGCCCTGACGTTTGTCGCCTCGGTATTGATTTCAATGCTGGTGCTATCAAACCCGGTCGCCAAAAAGGTGATCACCCTTTAAGCCTTGCGGCCCGGCCTGGCGCCGGGTTTAAAAACCATAGCGCAGCCAGGCAAAGAGGACGTTACCGTTATTATAGGTGCCGGGAATATAGGTAAACTGCACGCTAAGCCGCTGATAGCTTGCGGAAAACAGCGGCAGGATAATCGGTAGCGGCACGTAATTAGCGAAATCATCGCGCGCGGTAATTCCGGCGGTCACCCCGAGCCCGAGGCGGAAATCGCGGGCGCTATCCAGATACCAGCCCTTCTCCCAGCCGTAGCCGATGATGGGCTGCCACTCGTTATGCGAATCCTTAAACATCATGGCGTACAGCGAGCTCCAGTCGCCGTCATCGTGGTAGCGAGAGAAGCCGAAGCCGCCGCCCCAGGGCATCTCGTTGTAGCTATCCGTTTTCTCTTTATCGTAGGTTAAGCGGTTGTGCCAGCTGAGAAACGGCAGATACAGGTCATAGTTTTGCGGCTCGTTCCAGGTTTGCGAAACATCATTTTTTAACCAGTCCCACCAGCCGCTGATGCGCTGCTCGCCGTAAACGCCCTTTTCAGCCCGCGCCGCAGAGGCAAAAATAATCAGGGCTGCCAATACTATCAGCCGACAACGTGGCATAGGCTTTTCCTTATAGATAATTTCCACTGGGTATTCATTCTGGGAATAATAACCGCGCTTTGCAAATGTCGTGGCGGCATTTTACCGGTGATACGCGCCCCTTATGATCAGTATATATAACAACCGGCAGGGGCGACTGCCAATAGCGGCAGATCGTATCATTTCGCGGCAGCGGGGATTATCATGATGCTAATTAATGGTTTTGCAGGCGGTGCTCGAAAAATAAATGGATGTCATAAGCATTATTATGTCGGCGGGGAAATCCTCGGTTAACGTCGCGCTTTATACCCTGCTACCCATTATGGTAGTGATGCTGATCATCATGAAGTATCTGGAAGTTCGCGGGGTGCTCGACGTTATCGTCCGCTGGGTGGCGCCGCTGCTCAAGCCGTTTGGTTTAACCGGGATGAGCGCTTTTGCCCTGATTCAGATGAATTTCGTCAGCTTTGCCGCCCCGCTGGCAACCCTGTCGATTATGGATAAACGCGGCGTCTCTGACCGACAGATGGCCGCAACCCTGGCGATGGTCTTTGCCATGGGCCAGGGCAACGTCTTCTATCCCCTCGCCCCCTTCGGCCTGCACTGGATGGCCTCGATAATCATTTCGATTGTTGGCGGGCTGTGCGCGGCTGCGGCAACCTGGTACTTCACCGGCCGCCGGCTGTCGACCGTCGAAAACGCCCGCGCGGAGGCGCTACCCAACGCGGAGCAAACTAGCCAGGGGATCATTTCCGTTATCAACAGCGCCGGCTCCGACGCGATTCGTCTGGCCCTCGGCGCGGTGCCGATGCTGATCCTGTCGCTCACCATCGTCGGGCTGGTGCAGGCTGCCGGCCTGATTGATATGCTGCAGCGCCTGCTGATGCCGCTGCTGCTGTGGCTGCATATCCCGGAAAACTTCGTCCTGCCGGCGCTGGTCAAATGCGTGGCCGGCGGCACGGCCTACTTTGGCGTGATCTCTGAATTGCTTCAGCAGGGCAAGGTCACCGCCAGCCAGATTAACGCCTCCGCCGGGCTGCTGATTCAAACCTTCGATCTGCCGGGAATCGGCATTTTTCTTGGCGTCAGCTCGCGGTTTGTCCGCCTGTTCCGCTTTGTCGCGCCTGGCGCCATGGTTGGCATCGCGGTTCGCACCCTGATGCACGTCTCGCTATTTTGAGGCCTCAACCCGCGCTTCAGGCCGCAGGCAGGCCCGCATATCAGGCTGGAAGCCGCAGCCGATGCGCTGGTCGATGCGCGCCATCATAAACGGGAAGAACGGGTTGGAGGTCACGCGCATCAGCGTATCCAGCCCGACGCTGAGGCTGGAGGTCTCTCCCCGGAGCGAAATCGTACCGATGCTGATGCCGTAACGATTCTTCTCCGTCGGCTCGCGGCCGTACAGGGAGTCGTTCAGCGGGAACGGCACCGCCACGTGCGAAAGCGAATACATATCCTGCGGCCACGCAAGGTTCAGCGGCGTCACCCGCTCCTCTTTTTCTCCTGCCGGCGTGGTGCGTGCCACCGTCTCGTAGGTGGTGGGCGAGGCGTTGGTAATCACCGTGGTGCTATATTGCCGCGGCGCCGGCGGCAGAAGCGCGCTGACCGCAGAGTAGAGCGCGGGACGAAACAGCGCCCGCAGGTTGGCGGCCTGGTTGATATCAAAAATCACCAGCTCGCTGCCGTTTTGCGGCAGGTAGCGATACAGCGAATCAACCACCGCCCGGGTGCTCACCGTGGAGTCCATGACCGACTGGAAGGTCAGCACCGGCGGCAGCGCGGCAAGCCGCCGGCTGCGGGAGGCCTGGACTATCTGCTCCTGCAGCGCCTGGGTTAACAGCCACGACTGCCGGGCCGCCTTCACCGGAAACGAGTTGTACTTGTAAGGATTAAACTCCGGCACCACGTTCAGCCATGCCGCCCGGGCAAAGGCCGGGAACACCGCCGGCAGCCCCGTCAGCCCGGCAAAGCGGGCAAACGCGGTCACCCCGATCATCGGCGACAGCAGGACTATCTGCTGCGGCTCGGGCAGAGCGTTATCATCCAGCGCGTCGAGCGCATACTTCAGCGCCAGCGCGCCGCCGTTGGAGTAGCCGATCACGTGTAGCGGTACCTGCGGCCCGCCCAGCCGCGTCGCTTCGCGCACCGCCAGGCGCGTTGTCGCCATCCACGCCTGCCAGTCAACGGCGGTCAGCGATCCCGGCGCGGTGCCGTGTCCCGGCAGCCTCGGCACCACCGCCACGAACCCCTGCTGCTGATAGGCTTTTGCCAGATAGCGCACGCTGTAGGGCGAGTCCGTCAGCCCGTGCAGCAGCACCGCGGTGCCGCGCGGCTTTCCCTCCGGCAGCAGCACGAAGGAGCGGTTCCAGTTAGGCTGAAACTTCTCCGGGTAGACCTCGCTTTGGGCATAAAAACGGTTGAGCGGCGTTTTTTCATTATCTGGAAGCGCATCCGTCAGCTGAGTTTTCATCTGCTGAAAAATAGCCCCCTCCCGCGCCAGATATCCGGCAAAGGTGGTGCGGTCAATCTCAGCCGCCGACATTTCATCGGCGGACCAGGTATGCCACGAATGCAGCGCAGGCCCGCGCTGGGTTTCATAAATACGTCCGGCAAAAAAAACGCCAATCACGATAAGCAGGCCCACGGCGATTTTTTTCACCAGCGAGGCGACTTTTAAACCAGCTTTATTCAGGTGTCGGGTAAAGCGCATCATTGCCATATTGCTGTCCATTTTCTTTGCCGTATATGACGACCGTTGGCGCATTGGCGCGTTGGTGTTTGTGTGACTAAAGCCTGCGAGACGCTTTTTAAACATAGACTAAACCGAAAGGCTATTCTTATTGTCAGAAGCGGAGCAAAAGACAATTATCGCCGGGAATATAACAGGCCAGAGAGAAAGAGATGGAGTGGTGGGTAAAAAAGGTCTGCACCGCAACGACCCGCGTGGTTTTACAAAGCGGCCAACTGCTGATCATTGCCGAGATTGAACCCTGCCGCTGCGGCTTAAAAATCGGCGATAAGCTCACGCCGCTGGCGAACGCCCGCTACCGCATCAACGACGACCCCGCGGTGACTATCAGGGTACAAAAGGCAACGCACTTCAGCCCCGAGCGCTGGGCAGATAGCGCGCATTCCAGGGCCGAATAGCCGCCAGTAATAATCACCAACTGTTTCTATTTGCAGTATTTTCATCGCTCAGCCGGTGAAATTCCCCTTCGCTCTTTTCGGTCTGTGACATACTATCGAACACGTCAGCAGACCTGAAACAAGGAGCGAACGATGAACCACAAGGCCGCCAGTCTGACCCCGGAACAAGCGCTGAGTCAGCTAGAAACGCAGTATGAGCAGTCGGTCAATGCGCTACGTAAAGCCATTGGCGAGTACATCAACCACAACGTGCTCCCTGACGAGAGCGTCCGTGCCCAGGGGCTGTTTGTCTATCCGCTGCTGTCCGTTTCCTGGGATGGCGCCGATCACAAGGCCCTCAAAACCCGCGCCTGGGGCCGCTTCACCCACGCCGGCTGTTACACCACCACCATTACCAATCCTAAGCTCTTTCGCACCTACCTCCTCGAACAGCTGACCCTGCTGTATGAGGATTACGGCGCGCACATTAGCGTTGGGCTTTCGCAGCATGAAATTCCCTACCCTTACGTGATCGACGGTTCCGCGCTGACCCTCGATCGCTCGATGAGCGCGGGCCTGACCCGCCATTTCCCGACCACCGAGCTGTCGCAGATTGGCGATGAAACCGCCGACGGGATATTCCACCCGACCGAAAACCACCCGCTTTCCCACTTCGATGCCCGACGCGTCGATTTCTCCCTCGCCCGCCTGCGCCACTACACCGGCACGCCGGTCGACCATTTCCAGCCGTACGTCCTGTTCACCAACTACACCCGCTACGTGGATGAGTTCGTGCGCTGGGGCTGCAGCCAGATCCTCGATCCCGACAGCCCCTATATCGCGCTCTCCTGCGCCGGCGGGATCTGGATCACCGCCGATACCGAAGCGCCGGAGCAGGCCGTGTCCGACCTGGCATGGAAAAAGCACCAGATGCCCGCCTGGCACCTGATCACCAAAGATGGTCAGGGGATCACCTTGATTAACATCGGCGTTGGCCCTTCTAACGCCAAGAATATCTGCGATCATCTGGCGGTGCTGCGCCCTGACGTGTGGCTGATGATTGGCCACTGCGGCGGCCTGCGCGAAAGCCAGACCATCGGCGACTACGTGCTGGCGCACGCCTATCTGCGCGACGACCACGTGCTCGATGCGGTGCTGCCGCCGGATATCCCGATCCCCAGCATCGCCGAGGTCCAGCGCGCGCTGTACGACGCCACCAAGCAGATCAGCGGCATGCCGGGCGAAGAGGTTAAGCAGCGGCTGCGCACCGGGACGGTAGTCACCACCGACGACCGCAACTGGGAGCTGCGCTATTCCGCCTCGGCGCTGCGCTTCAACCTCAGCCGCGCCGTCGCGATTGATATGGAAAGCGCGACTATCGCCGCCCAGGGCTACCGCTTCCGCGTCCCGTACGGCACGCTGCTGTGCGTCTCTGATAAGCCGCTGCACGGAGAGATAAAGCTCCCCGGCCAGGCCAACCGTTTTTATGAAGGGGCGATTTCAGAACATTTGCAGATTGGCATTAAGGCCATCGACCTCCTGCGGGCCGAAGGCGATCATATGCATTCGCGCAAGCTGCGCACCTTCAACGAGCCGCCTTTCCGCTAGCTTCCCTTCCCCGTACTCCCCTGGGCGCAACCCGGCGCCCGGGGGCTTTAACGTCGAGAAACGCCCCTCCCTCTGGTCGCCATGCGCCACCTCCCGACGCCGAAAGGCTATCTCTTCATCACCGCCCTTTATCATTATGATAATAATTATCGCCGCGCAGGTGATAATCACCCGGCAACGGCGGCTGCGGCCTCTCCCGCAGGCAGCGTCGTTTCGCCAATAAGTTCGATCGGCATCACAGTTGGCAACCCCGAAAACCCCATTCCTTTGAGCTGGCATACCTATTGCTACTTCTCGCCCGATAGGCAAAAACGTCTTTACGACCGTTATGCCGCGCAACAGACACGACCCGCAGCTGCGGCAGTGCGACCTACGGTGACACCATCCGTCGGGCGTCGTTCGTACAAGGGACAGGACCCTGGAAACGGAGAAATATATGACCACTACGCTGGTTGGCAATGAAGTCGCGCGCGTTGATGGCCTGGCCAAGGTGAGCGGCAAGGCTATTTACGGCGATGATATTAAAATGGCAAATATGCTGTACGGCGTTTGTCGTTTTGTCGATATTCCTGCAGGACGCATTGATTCGCTCGACTTATCTGCGGCGAAGAACGTTCCTGGCGTGGTGCGTATTGCCACGTGGGAGGATATTCCCGGCGAGAAGAGCCTCGGCGTTATCATTCCCGACTATCCGCCGATCATTCGCGATGAAATTGCTTATCGCGGTGATGTCATTGCGGTCGTCGCCGCCGAAACCTATGAAGCGGCGTGCCTCGCGGCGGAGAAGATCGCGATTACCTATACGCCGTGGCAGCCCATCGTTTCGCCCGAAGAGGCCATGAAACCCGGAGCGCGCTTAATTCATAGCGAACTCGACAGCAATATTATTAATCACCACCACACCGTCAAAGGCGATATCGACAGCGGTTTTGCCGCCTCTACGCATATTTTTGAACGCGAGTACGAGGTGGGGTTTCAGGAACATGGCTATATAGAACCTGAATCTATCACGGCCTGGATCGATAACAACGAGCAGGTGATGACCATTAGCGGCTCGATTCAGAACGCCCACCGCATACGCGGGATCGTGGCAAAATACCTCGCCCTTCCGCAGTCGCGGGTCAACGTTAAGCGCTCGATACTGGGCGGTTCGTTTGGCGGCAAGGACGATATTATCGACAATATTGCCTGCCGGGCCGCCCTGCTGGCGCATCTTACCGGCCGCCCGGTCAAGATCTCCTACAATCGGGAACAGTCGATGCGGGAGAGCTATAAACGCCATCCCTATAAGATGAAGTACAAGATTGGCCTCGATGATGAGGCCCGCATTCAGGCGATTAAGGTCGATATTATCGCCGATGGCGGCAGCTACTCCGGGCAGACCATGTTCGTAACCTGGCGCAGCTCCGTGCAGGCCGCCGGGCCTTACAACATTCCCAACGTGCGGGTCGACGTGACGGGGGTCTATACCAACAATAACTACACCTCCGCCTATCGCGGCTACGGCGCTCCGCAGGTCATTTTTGCCAATGAATCGCTGATGGACGAGGTTGCCGAAGCGATGGGGCTCTCCCCGGTCGAGCTGCGCCTGCGCAATATTCTCCGCCAGGGCGATACCAGCATGGCCGGGCAGGTGTTTGATAATCATACGGTCTCCGCGCAGGAGGTCCTCGAAAAAGCCATGGCGAAAGCGGAGTTCGTCGCCAGGCGTGAGCACTATCGCAAGCTCAACGCCGAGGGCGGGCCGGTGCGCTACGGTATCGGCCTGGCGCTCAGCCACCGCGGGTGCTCCCTCGGCGCGGAGGGCCTGGACGCCTCATCGGCGCTGATACAGGTGAACGCCGATGGCAGCATCAACATTTCAACCTCCGTCTCTGAAAACGGCCAGGGGTTGCAAACCACCATGTCGCTGATTACCGCCGAGGCCTTCGGCATCGGGCTGGATCGGGTGATGTTCTCTGAGCCTGACACCTCGATGATCGCCGACGGCGGCTCTACCGTCGCCTCCCGCGGCACGCTGATGGGCGGCCAGGCCATCCTGAGCGCCGCCAATAAAATTAAGAACCGGATGGCCAACGCCGTCAGCCAGCGGCTGGGGGCCGCCGGTATCGACGATCTGGTGTGGCAGGGGGGGAAAGTCTTCAATCGGCACCAGCCGCAAACCACCCTGACCTTCCAGGAAGTTGTCGATTTGACCCGGGCGACGGGCGCCAACCTCTCCTCCTACGGCTGGCACGTGGCGCCGGCTATCCACTGGGATGAGGAAAAAGGCTGCGGCAGCCCCTATTTCACCTGGGTGTACGGCTGCCAGATCGCCGATATTGCGCTGGATACCCGCACCGGCAAGATCGCTATCAATAACGTCGTCGCCGCCCACGATGTGGGTAAGGTGATCAATCCCGTCGGCTTTGCCGGTCAGGTGTACGGCGGCGTGCTGCAGGGGATGGTGGGATACGGCATGCTGGAGGATTTTAATACCGAAAACGGGGCGGTGAAATCCGAGAATTTTGACACCTATCTGCTGCCCACCATCCAGGATATGCCCCATATCGATATTATCGCCGTCGAAAACCACGACCGCGCCGGGCCTTTAGGCGCCAAGGTCATCGGCGAGCCGGTCCTGGAGCTGGGAGCCGCAGCGCTTAACAACGCGGTCTGCTTCGCCCTGGAGAAACGAAACCGTCAGCTTCCCCTGACCCTCGAGCGCGTGCGCCTCGGCTATAACCTGAAAAAACCCGAGCGCCAGAGCGAACTCATGGCGGAGGGAGCGGAGCATAAGCAGGTTCTGCGCCTCAATACGCTGCGAATGGCGACGCCGAAAAATCTGGACGAGGCGCTGCAGCTGCTGGCGCGGGAAAATAGCCGGCCCATCGCCGGCGGGACCGACGTTCTGGTACAGGCGCGGTTGAAAACCGACGAGGTCGAGCTGGTCAATATTGCGGGACTTCAGGAGCTCAGGCAGATAGAAGAGGTTAACGACGAGCTGATTATCGGCTCAGGGGTCTGCTTTACCGACCTGGTCAGGCACCCGCAGATTAAGGCGCGCTACCCTCTGCTGGTCACGGCCTGCAAAACTATCGGCTCTCTCCAGCTGCGCAACCAGGCGACGATCGGCGGGAATATCGTCAACGCCGCGCCCTGCGCCGACTCGGTTCCGCCGCTGATTATTTATGACGCCAGGCTGGAGCTGCGCAGCGCCAGCGGCGCGCGGCGGATAGCGCTCAGCGACTTTATCGTCGGCGGCTACCGCACGGCGCTGAATCAAGGTGAAATCGTCACCAGGGTCATATTACCCGCCCCGCCCGCGCCGCTATCACAGCAGCGGTATTTACAGCTGGGACGCCGCAACGCGCTGAATATCACCCGCCAAAGCCTGACGGGCCTGTTCACCTTTTCTGCCGATGGCACCCTGGCGCTCTGCCGCCTGGTGGATGGCGCACTGCTCAGCAAACCCCAGCGGCTGACGGAGGTTGAGGCCTGCCTGACGGGGTTTGTCCTCGACGAGAAGAGAATTGAGGATGCGGTCCAGGCGCTGAACAAAATCATGCATGAGGCGATAGGCGGACGCTGGTCGGCCCCTTACAAAATACCGGTATTTGAAGATATGTTCCGACAAATGATGCAGGAAACGCTGGCAGAGCAGAAGGTGGCAAAAAAATGAACCGAATTGAGCTGAAGGTTAATGGCATTCGCATCAGTCGCGAAGTGGACGATAACACCCGCCTGCTGGATTTCCTGCGGGAAGATCTGCGGCTAACCGGCACCAAGGAGGGCTGCTCCGTCGGCGAGTGCGGGGCCTGCACGGTGATTATGAACCAAAAGTCGGTCTGCTCGTGCCTCCTGCTGGCCGCCCAGTGCCACGGCGCGGAAATCACCACGATTGAGGCCCTGCAGCATGACGCCGTCGGGAAGAGGCTGCAAAACGCGTTCGTGCGCCACGGCGGCGTCCAGTGCGGCTTCTGTACGCCGGGGGTACTAATGAGCACGAAGGCCCTGTTAGATCAAAACCCTCAACCTTCCGATAGCGAAATTTGCGAGGCGCTGGAGGGTAACCTCTGCCGCTGCACCGGCTATCAGCCGATTATCACCTCGATAAAAGCGATTCTGAAGGCTTGAGTTTGCGGCGCCCCGGACGAGCTGATATTCGGGGTGCCGATAGTGGCGGAGGACGTATGCCTGTTAAAGAGTGTTTGATTCTGGCGGCGGGACTGTCAACCAGAATGGGGACCTGGAAAATGATGCTGCCATGGAGAGAGGGGACCGTCCTCGACGGCGCCATCGCCAATGCGCTCTCATTTTGCGATCGGGTTATCCTGGTGACCGGATTCAGAGGGTCCGAGCTGCATCAGCGCTATGCGCACCATCCAGGTATTGAGCTGGTTCATAACGCTAACTACCAGCAAGGCATGTTTTCATCCATCCAGGCGGGCGTAAAGCACATTAAAGCGCGCCATTTTTTTATCGCCCTCGGCGATATGCCGGCAGCCGGCGCTGGCGTCTATGCTTCCCTGTGGCGCCAGCGCAAAGAGACGTGCCTTATCCCCGAGTATCAGCAGGGCCGGGGTCATCCGGTGCTGCTGCCGTTTTCGATTATTGAAAAAATAGTCGCTGCCGGCGCCGACGATAATCTCAAAACGATTGTGCGTCAGTTCGGTAGCCAAACGGTCGGCGTGCAGGAAAATGGCATTCACTGGGACGTTGATACTCCGCAGCAATATCAGCAGCTGCTCTCCCGCAGCCGGGCCAGCGGCGAGACGCCGGAGAGGATCGCCCCTCCGGCGTCGCCGAGGGGCTGAAGGCGATATCGTTGTCGCGCCTACGCCAGACCGGCTTCGGCGCCCTGCTCCCAGGCGGTGAGCATCCGCATAATGGCCAGCGAGTCTTCGGCTCTCGCCGCCGGTCGCGCCACCTCCCGCGCCCCCTGCGCCAGCGCGCTGCCGACCGCCAGCACCTGATAGTCGAACGCGTCGCCCGCGGCGGCGATATCGATATAGCGGGTTTCTCCCTCGTAGGGAGTGACGGCGATGCGGTTGCCGCCGGCTTCCGGGAGCCAGGGGTTACTCTCAATGCGCAGCGAACCGACGCTGCCCTGGATGCTGAAATCCCAGAACATGCCGTAATCTTCCGTACAGTGCAGGGAGGCCACCGCCCCATCGGCCCAGCTCAGGATTGCCGTGGCCTCGGCGAGATTGCCGTCTGCGCCGCGGCGGCCCATCGCCGCCAGACGGTAGTCGCCGACCGCGTCGCCGAGGCGGTGCTGCATCACCAAATGCGCTAATGAAGCCGGATAGCAGCCGAGGTTGTAAATCGCCCCCCGACTGTCCGGATTCACCAGGTGGGCAATGCTGGCGCCGTAGCGGGCCGTCAGCGAACGGACCTCCCCCAGCTCGCCGCCGTTGAGGATATCGATCAGCGCGGCAATCAGCGGATGGTGCAGGTACATCAGGCCCTCCATAAAGAAGACGCGATGCTCTTCTACCGCCGCCAGCGCCGCTTCGGTTCGCGGCATATCCACCGACAGCGATTTCTCGCACAGAATGGCTTTTCCGGCCCGGGCGGCCTGAATCACGAAATCATGATGAATATGGTTTGGCAGGGCGATATAGACCACGTCAACCTCAGGATCGGCGATAAGCCGGGCGTAGTCGTCAAACAGGCGCTGCGGGGCGTACTTTTCGCCAAATGAGGCCAGCCCGGCGGCAGAGCGCCCCGCGGCCGCATAGAGCCGGTGCCCGGGCGCGCGGGCGATAGCTTCGGCCATCACTCCGGAAATAAAGCTGGTGCCCAGAATGCCCCAGTTAATCATGGTCATGCTCCCCACCGGCGCGCGCCGGCAACGTGGTTTCGAAAACCCGAACCAGGCTGACCCACCCGGCGTCGATAAACGCCTGGGTATGCGGCAGGGTAAAGTGGCGCTGATGGGCCGCCGGATCCTCATAGCGCTCCCAGAGAATAAACCGCCGCGGGTCGGCATTATCCTGCCAGGCCTGGGCCAGGGTGCAGCCCGGCTCCTGGCGCATCGCGGCGCAGAAGTCATCGATAGCGCGATGTCCCTCCTCGATGGACCACCGGGCGTTAAGGGTAATTTCGGCGGTAATGAAGTGGCCGCTGCTTTCCATATTGATCCTCTTGCTGTGAATCCGGCGGGCCGTCGGCTCCGCGCCGGGAGTTGTCTATGATTAATGCCCTGCCGGGTAGTGCAGGCTGAGGTAGCCGTTGGCGACCCGCTCATCGATTTCGCGCGGAACCGGCACCACGCAATCGGCGCGCGTGGCGTGACCCCGCGCCACCGCCTCAAGGCAGCGCGACTGCAGCGCAAAGCCGAGATCCATCGATTCGATTGAGTTGCCGAGCGGGCGCGGGCCGGCCAGGTTCAGCATATGGCCGTCGGTGAGAATGCGGATCCGCCGACCGTTCGCCAGGGTATAGCAGGTTATTCCCTCGGCGAAACGCACGGTATCGCGAATGTCGCCGTGGGCGGCAATATCCGCCACGTCTATTTCGATCGGAAAATGGCCGGCGTTGGCGAGGGTAACGTTATCTTTTAACAGCGCCAGGTCTTCAGAGCCGAGAACGCGCCCGCCGCCGGTCACGGTGATAATGACGTCGGCGCTGCGGATCGCCGTCTCCCGGTCGGGGGTATCAAAACCGTCCAGATGCGCGCGCAGGCGCTTGAGCGGATCGCTATCCACCACGCTGACTTTGGCGTTCGCATTGCGGAAGTTATACGCCACCCCCATGCCGCAGGCGCCGTAGCCGAACACGGTCACCCGCTGGCCGTTGGTTATCCGGTTCGTCACCCGCATGTATGACTCCAGCACGCTCTGGCCGACCGCGTGCTCGTTTTCCGCAAACTGCTTAATCGGGCTGTCGTTGATAACGAGGATCGGGCGGTTCAGCTCGGCTCGCCTCAGCGCCAGGCGCATGCGCCCGGAGGTGGTTTCCTCGGTGCCGCCCAGCAGAGAATCATAGGGTTGCTCAAGGAACAGCTCGAACAGATCGCCGCCGTTATCCAGCAGCATATCCGGCTTCGCCGCCAGCACCTGCTGCAGGAATTGACGATGACGTCCGGGATCCTGGGTGGCTTCACCGATCACCCGAATTCCCTTCTCACTCAGCCACGCCAGCGTGTCCGGCTGGGTTGAGTTGAGGTTGCCGGTGGCGACGATATCGGCCCCGCCGTCGCGCAGCGTCATTAACAGCGCCACGGTTTTAGGCTCGAGGTGAATAGCGGTCCCAATGGTCATCCCGGAAAATGGCCGGGTTTCGCGGAACTCACCGGCAATCTCCTGCAGTAAACGACAGTTCTCTTGTACCCACTCAATACGACCAGGCATAGCGTTTTGCTCCTGAAGTTAATCTCGAACGTTGTCACACCGATCGGCGTCTGCTGGCGCCGGCGATCGACATCATACGTATGACTTCATAATCAGTGCGTGACGGCGATCTCATATTAAGTAATACGTATGACCTTAAGAAGGGTACCGCCGGGGCGCGGTTTACAGCCCGTCCTTGTCTAACCCGGCCACGACAGGCATCATAGGCGGCGTAAAAAAGGAGACGACATGGCTGACAGTGGAAAAATGCGTCCGGATCCCCGGTCCGGCGAACGAGAAGGCGCGGTGACCAGTACGATGGTGGCGCGGGCCGCTAACGTCTCCCAGTCCACCGTGTCGCTGGTGCTCTCGGGAAAATCCGCCGGCCGCGTCTCCGCCGCCACCCGAACCCTGGTCGAAGAGACCGCGCGGCAGCTGGGCTATCGGCCCAACGTTTCCGCCCAGACGCTGCGCACGGGGATCGTCAAAACTCTCGCCTTCGCGGTTCCCGACCTGCAGCAGCCCTTTTTTGGTCAGGTGCTCTATGCCGCAGAGCTTTTCGCCTGCCAGCACGGCTACAACATTATCCTGATCGACACCCTCGCCGACGCGGACTGGGCCGGGCGCCTGCTGCAGATGTTCAACAGCCACACCATCGCCGGCTGTATCGTCTACGCCAGCGACAAAGAGACCGAGCGGCGCCTGGCGCCGATGCAGAATAACGTTGTCTATATTGAAGCCGATGACGAGACGCTAAGCGGTATCGATCTTAATACCGTCGGGGTGATGAAGGCCGTGGCCGAACACCTGGCCGCCCTCGGGCACCGGCGCATCGGCTACCTTGCCGCCCGCTACCCGCGAGCGCTGTTCCAGCGTCGCTTTGACAGTTTTGTCCAGCAGCTGGCGCTTGCGGGGATCGCCTTTGCGCCGCAGCGTCGCCAGTTTTCCAGATTCGGCGTTGAGGAGGCCACGGCCTGCGCCCTGCAGCTGCTGGAAAGCGATATTACCGCCGTGGTTTGCGATGACGATCTGCTTGCCGGGGCGCTATACCGCGCGGCCCGGAAAATGGGTAAATCGATCCCCGGCGATCTCTCCGTCATCGGCTTTAACGATGTGGAGATCGCCCGCCTGCTAAGTCCGGAACTCACCACCATCGCCATTCCCGCAGAAGAGATTGGCCAGCGCTCGGTTGAGCTGCTGCTCGCCCAGCTCGGCCCGTCGCACGTCAGGGCGAAGCCGGCGATCCTCGATCTGCACCTGCGGCTTCGCGGCTCAACCGGGCCGGTGGCGAAGTAGCGTCCTGCCGGAACAGCGACTAAAAATCACCGCTATTCGCATCGCCGGAGGCCGCCGGTTCTGCGGCATCGTTGCGCGCATCCCGACGATAGTGGCCGGGAGCCAGGCCCATCACCCGCTTAAAGGCGCTGCTGAACGCGCTTTCGGAAGCGTACCCTACCCTTGCGGCCACCTCGGCGATCGCCGCCCCCGCCAGCAGCTCGCGCCGCGCCAGGTACATGCGCCACTGGGTTAAATAGGCCAGCGGCGGGATCCCCATTCTTTCGCGAAACCGCACCGCCAGCGAGGTTCTCGACATCCCGGCGCTTTTTGCCAGCGCCTGCAGGGTCCAGCCGCGGGCGGGTTCGCCGTGAATGCAGCTGAGCACGATGGAGAGCCGCGGATCGGCAAAACCCTGCAGCCATCCCTTATCGTCCGCCGGCGCGCCGGCAAGCCAGGCGCGCAGCGTCTGGGTGAAGAGCAGCTGGGTCAGCCCGGCCACCATGCTGGCGCGTCCGGGTCGGCTGCTGTTCATTTCGACCACCAGCTGCCTGAGCAGCCAGGAGAGCGGTTCAGCTTCGGCTGCGCCGCCGCGGACGTGGATCAGCGGCGGCAGTCCGCTCAGCAGCAGCGCCTGGCGATCGGCATCCAGCCGGACCTTGCCGCCGATCATGGTGAAATCCTCTCCCTGCCCCAGGCGATAGCGGTCGTCGTCGTCGCGTTCGATCGGCGCCTGCCCGGCGTCGGGCAGTAATTCGGCCGAGCTGGCCAGCGTCAGGATGCGCGTACCGTTGGTAATCAGCACGTCGCCGCTCTCCGCCAGCTGCGGAGCCGGTACGTCATCGAGCGCGTACCAGCAGCGCCCCTGGGTTACCGCGCAAAACTTAATCGAATCGAGGTTGGCAAAACGGCGCGCCCAGGCCCCGCCGGCCACCAGGCTTCCGGAGAGATCGCAGCGCACCTGCAGGAAATCGAGCAGATCCGATAGCGGGTCAACGGCTAAATTTGAACTATCACGCATATAAATTGCATTTTCACGGCTTCATCGTACGGTGACGGCACTCTACCATGTGACAACCCCCTTCGTCCCGGAGAATAGCTATGCTCACCCCTCAGTCTCCTGTTGTTTCAGGCTTCAGCGCGACCTCTACGCCCGAGGAGGTTATGCGTCACGTCGACCTCAGCGGAAAATGCGCCATCGTCACCGGCGGACACGCGGGAATTGGTCTGCAAACCGTCATGGCGCTGCGTGCCGCCGGTGCCAGAATCATCGTTCCCGCCCGCGACGTGACGGCGGCCCGGGCCGCCCTTGCCGGTATGCCGGACGCTATCGTGCTACCGCTGGATCTGCTGAACCCGGACTCTATCGACCGCTTCGCCAGCGCGGCGCTCGCCGAAACCGACGCCGTCGATATTCTGCTGAATAACGCCGGCATTATGGCCCCGCCGCTCTCCCGCGACGCCCGCGGGTTCGAATCGCAGTTTTCTACCAACCATCTCGGCCATTTTCAGCTGACGCTGCGGCTTTGGGACGCGCTCGTCGCCTCGGGGAGCGCGCGCGTCGTGGCGCTGTCATCCCTCGGGCACCGCTATTCCGCGGTCTGCTTCGACGATATCCACTACCGGCAGCGGCCCTACGATCCCTGGCGGGCCTACGGCCAGTCGAAAACGGCCAACGCCCTGTTTGCCGTACATCTCGACCGACTCGGCGAGCCGTTGGGCATTCGCGCGTTTTCGGTACATCCCGGCAGGATCCCCACTACCGGGCTGAGCCGCTTTATGAGCGCGGAGGAGAAGGCGGCCGTCGCCCGGGCGGCGCAGGTTGGGCCGGACTTTGTACCGTCGCCGCTGAAAACCGTAGCTCAGGGTGCGGCAACCAGCCTGTGGGCCGCGACCAGCCCACAGCTGGCCGGCATGGGCGGAGTGTACTGCGCGGACTGCGACATCTCGCCGCAGGTCGCCGACGATAGCCCCGACGTCAGCGGCGTACGCCGCTGGGCGACGGATCCTCTGCAGGCCGGGCGCCTGTGGGACCTTTCGCTCAGGATGCTCGGGCAATAATTTTTTTAGCCATACGGGAGAACGCTATGCCGCTTAATCACTACATTACCCTGGGACGCTCCGGGCTACGGGTCAGCCCGTACTGCCTCGGCACCATGACCTTTGGCGAAGAGTTTGGCTGGGGCGCCAGCCCGCAGGAGTCGTTTGCCATGCTCGATGAGTACCGCAGCCGCGGCGGCAACTTTGTCGACACCGCCAACATCTATACCGCCGGTCATTCGGAGCAGATCGTCGGCGACTACATTAAACACCGCGCGCTACGGCGCGATGAGCTGGTGCTGAGCACCAAGTTCTACTGCAATCTCTTCCCCGGCGATCCGAACGGCGGCGGCGCGGGGCGCAAGGCGCTGATCCAGCAGTGCGAGGCCTCGCTGCAGCGCCTGCGGAGCGACTATATCGATATCTACTGGCTGCATAACTGGGACCGGACCGCGCCGATTGAAGAGACGCTGCGCGGGCTCGACGATCTGGTCACCGCCGGCAAGATTCGCTACGTCGGCTTCTCGGATATTCCGGCGTGGAAAACCGCCGAAGCGCAGACCATCGCCCGCTTTCGCGGCTGGGCGCCGATTATTGCCCTGCAGCTCGAATACTCCCTGCTGGAACGAACCGGCGAAGGGGAACTGTTCCCGCTGGCGCAGGAGATGGGCATGGGGATCATGCCCTGGTCACCGCTCAAAAGCGGCTTCCTGAGCGGTAAATTCAGGCGCAACGGCGAAGGCAGCGTCGACACCCGCCGCAGCGGCATGGTCGGCATGCCGTCGCCGGCGGACTACGATGTTATCGATACGGTGATCGAGATCGCCTCGGCGCTTAACGTCAGCCCGGCGGCGGTGGCGCTGGCGTGGGTCAGATCGCAGCCGGGAGTCAGCGCCACGCTGATTGGCGCCCGGCGGCTCGATCAGCTGAAAACCAACCTCGATTCGCTGGAGGTAACGCTGTCGACGGAACAGCTTGCCCGGCTCAGCGAGGTTTCAAAACCCACACTGAATTTCCCGGCTGAAAACAACGCCACCCTGGCGCCGATGCTCGCTTTCGCCGGCATGACCGTGGATGGTAAAACGATCCCCTCTTTCAACCTCCACGCCTCCTGAGGGTTTACGCCAAACGACCGGCGCGGATTGCCCGCCGCGCCGGTCGGTTTAGCCCATTTCGCTGCGAATGGCCTCGCGTAAAGCCGGCAAATTGTCGCCGTCAACGGGGCTCACCATCGCATAGTTGTAATGGCTGTCGCTCCAGTACTGCGCCACCAGGCCATCGCTCTGCCGCGCCCCTTTGCTCAGGTGGACCGCCTGATGACGGATATACCAGGCGATCCGCTTCCCTCCGGCGGTTTCATAGAGCACTAACGCAGAAGCTCCCTGTTCGCTGGCCATCAGCCGGGCGCCAATCAGCTTAAAGCCATAGCGTTCAAGATCCGGCGGCAGCGTACCGCTGATAAAGTAGCGTCGCAGCCAGTTTTCCAGCATCGGCGGCTCGCTGGTGCGGATATCCATGCTGGCGAGCTGCGGAAGATCGCCAAACAGTTTATAGGCCTGCACCGCGTCTTCCATCGGCAGCGTCGGCGACTGAACGTGCTCTTTAAGCTGCCAGCCGCCGAGGCTTCCCGCCCCCATTGCCAGCACCAGGGAAAAGGCCAGCGCAACGCGCTGAATACGCCGCTGACGCAGGCGAAAACGCAGCCTGGCGGGATCAGAGTTGATGGCAAGGTAGCGAATATCCGTTCGGTTTACGGCATGCTGCAGACGCAGCTTATCCTGTCGCCAGCCCTCCACCTCCCGGGCCACCGCGGGATGATCGCGCAGCCAGGACTCGATTTCCCGGCTGGTCCGTTCGTCGGTTTCGCCATCCAGCCAGGCATGCAGCAGGCTTTCATCGGGCAGATTGCTCATTTTAATCTCCTTAGCACCACGGGCGACGCGTGCTCCTCAGTCAATTGCCGCAGCTGCTTGCGGGCTCTGGACAAGCGCGACATCACCGTTCCGAGAGGGATATTGAGCGCTTCGGCGGCTTCCCGGTAGCTCATCTCCTCCACGCTGATCAGCAGAAGCAGCGCCCGACTTTCCGCCGGCAAATGGGCAAATAGCGCCAGCGTTTCGTCCGCCATGAGGCTGTTTTCACCGCCAACGTCCGTTTTAGCTTCCTGCTGAAAAAACGTCAGCAGCTTTTGCCAGCGCTTGCGCCGCCGCTCGCCGTCGATAAACTGGCGCCAGAGGATCGAGAACAGCCAGGTGCGCAGATTGTGCACATCTGCCCTGTCAGCCGGGCCGTCCAACGCCTTGATCAGCGTATTCTGCACCAGATCCTCCGCGGCCATAACGTCCCGGGTCAACCATAGCGCAAAGCGCTGGAGGTGCGGGAGGAGTTCGCGAATGTCCTCATCGCTAAGCGCCAGCATGATTCACCCTCCGGAACGCCGACGAACGCCGCTCATACTGCTGAATACCCCGTCGCGCAGGATCAGCCCGTGCAGCAGCGCCGCGGCGACATGCGCGAGGACCACGGCGAATAACGCAAACGCCAGCAGCGTGTGTAAAGGGCGCAGGATGGCATACAGATCGATGTTCACCGGCAGCAAGGCCGGTAATACCACCCCGCCCCACAACGTGACGGGATAGCCGGCAGCGGAAAGCATAGCCCAGCCAACCAGCGGTTGAGCGACCATCAGCAGATAGAGCGCCAGGTGGCTAAGGTGCGCCATCCCTTTTTGCCAGCGGGACAGGGTGCCCGGCAGCGCCGGCGCGCCGTAGCGCCAGCGGAGAAAGATACGCAGCAGCACTAATACTTCGATAGCGGCGCCAAGGGGTTTATGCACGGCGAGCAGCAGCGAGTGGCTGGATGAAACCGTTGAGACCATCGCTACGCCGATAAACAACATCGCCAGTATCGCCAGCGCCATCAGCCAGTGAACAAGGCGCAGCAGCGGATGAAAGGTCGTCGCCTGAGTTTTCATGAACGCTTCTCCTGACCCTGACGGGCCTCTTCGGTCGTACGCAGATTAAAAGATTTGGCATAAGCCGCGGAGCGCGCGTTCAGCAGCGGATCGTCGGAACCGGCAATCCCGTCCGGCAGGATCAGCGGGTCGTAGTTAATATTATTGCACGCGCCCCCCTGCTGATCTTCAGCCTTGTGAATCACCACGGTTCCCGCCACCAGCGAGGGATTCTCCTGCGGCCAGGCTTTCGTCGCATCGTTGACCGGATCTCCCGGCCGGGCGACGGTAATCAGCAGATCCCAGGATAATGGACCCGCGGCCAGGCGGGTTTTCAGATCGCCGGCGAGATAGTTTTTATCCTCTTTATCCTGCGCCGAAATAGGTTGCCACGGCGAGTGCGGCACCAGGCTCCAGCGCACGAAGTGGCTTTGATTGTGCGCGTCGATAAAGCGAAAGGCGTTCAGGCTGTTGTATTGCTCCTGCGCCCAGCCGGCGGCCAGGACGTGCGTTTTCGCCCACTGGAAGAAGGGTTTGGCTTCCGGATGCGCCTGCATAAAGGCCTGCATTTTCTGCGGGTCGGGTTTGCCGGTGGCCGCCAGCGGGCGGGTGGCTAGCTGTTGGTCATAAAACCCCTGCGGGGTGGCGACGCTAAAGAAAGGCAGCGCGTTCATGCCGCTGCGCCACTGTTGGCCGTCGGGTAAAGTGAACGCCAGGGCGAAACTTCTCACCGGCACGGCGTAATCCGGCGCCCCCGGATTGCCGCCGGCGATGGCCAGCCGCCCGGTCACCGGTACGCTTCCCGGGCGAAAGACGATCGCTCGCGAAAGCGCCTCGGCCTTGCCGTTGGAGATAAATTCGCCGCTCACGCACACGCCTTTGGCGTGATTGCGGCGAAAGCCAGGATGCACGCCGCCATTTTTTTCCAGCACCTCAATGAGCGTATTCGCCGAAAGCCGCTCCGGCGTCAGCCAGCCGCCGGCCCAGACGAAGAGCAGCAGCAGGGCCGCGGGAATGGCGCCGACAAGCAGCAGCAGGAGTTTTTTTTGCGCAAAAACGCGGTCAGGTGTTTTCATCTTAGAAGCTCGGTCACGATAGAGTCTCCATAAGACGAACGGGGAACGGGTTTATTCCCGGCGGACGAAAATTTTTTATCCGCCAGCGCATCCCGCTATGGCGTCTGCGCCATCGCTATGAATTTTTTAATAACCGGCGCGCGTTCGCGCTTGCGATACAGCAGCCAAATTGCCGAGGGAATATCCGGCGCGGCCAGCTCCCGATAGACCACTTCGCGCAGAACGATCGCCTGGCTGAGGATAACCGGCACCACCGCCACGCCGTTGCCGAGCGCCACGTTGGCCAGCACTTCCGTCAGGCTGCCCGCCCGCAGGGTGTGATTGAGCATAAACCCGCCGCGGCGCGCCACTTCCCGGGTACCGGAAATCTGTTCGGGTAAAATAAAGGTGTCTGCGCTCAGATCTGCGGGGACAACGGCGGTTTCACCCGCCGCTAAAGGGTGGGTCGCCGGCAGCGCCAGGCAGAAACGGTCCTGCTGTAGCACAATATGGGCAACCTCCGCGGGCAGCGCCACCGGCGCGCGCACCAGCGCCACATCCATCTGCCCCTCAACCAGCGCGGAGGCCATGCCGTCCATCGCTATTTCATACGCCTGAACAAAAACCGCGGGATGATGCTGGCGAAAACGGGCGCACAGCTGGCTCAGGCTGCCCGACATCAGCGCCGAAGCGACGTAGCCGACGCGGATATAGCCCCGTTCGCCGCGCGCGGCGCTGAGTACCCGCTCCCGGGCCTGATTGGCGTGGGCCAGCGTCGCCAGGGCCTCTTCGAGCAGCACCTCGCCGGCCTGAGTCAGCTGGACGCGCCGTTTGTTGCGCAGAAACAGCGGCGTACCGAGCTCCCGCTCCAGCTGGCCGATCTGCACCGACAGCGTGGGCACCGCAATATTCAGCGACTCCGCCGCCGCGCCAAAATGTAGCGTGTTGGCCACTTCGACAAAATAACGCAGGTGGCGAAGCTCCATATGCTCTCCCAACAATTAGGTATTGCCTAATAATAATCCCATTTCGCGCAATTGATACCCCGGACGGCGCAGGCGATGCTGATGGCCGTCATTCCCCCTTTATATCAGGAGTTTTCATGGCCCACCTCTCTCGCGCCGGGTCGGTTAAATCGCCGGGTTCGGTTCTGCTGGTCGCCTCGCTCGGCTGCGCCATCACGGTGGTCGATACCAATATCGTCGGCGTGGTGCTGCCGACCATCGCCCAGGGACTCGGCGCCACCTTCTCCGCGCTGGAGTGGGTTATTGGCGCCTACGTGCTCTGTTTTTCCTCGCTGCTGCTGCCTGCCGGCTCGCTGGCGGATCGTTTTGGCCGCCGGAAAGTGCTGCTGTGCGGGCTCGCGCTTTTTACCCTGGCATCGCTGGCCTGCGGAGCCGCGCCCACGGTGATGTGGCTCAACGTTGCCCGCGCGGCTCAGGGCGTGGGTTCGGCGTTCCTGCTGGCTCCCGCGCTGGCGATTATCGGCCATACCTGGCGCCTCCCCGCGGAGCGTAACCGGGCGTGGGCCATCTGGGGCGGGATCATGGGCATCACCATGGTGCTGGCGCCGCTGGCGGGCGGCGTTATCAGCACCCTGCTCGGCTGGCGCTGGGCCTTTTATATCAATATTCCCATCTGTCTGCTGCTGGCCCTGCTGGTTCTGCGGGTGGTTGAAGAATCGCGTCATCCCGGCGCCGGAAAACTGGATATCCCCGGCATCGCGCTGTTTATTAGCGCGATGTTCGCGCTCACCTGGGCCTTTATTCTCGCCCCGGAGCAGGGCTTATTCAGCTCCAGCGTCCTGCTGCGCCTCGCCTGCAGCCTGTGCCTGTTCGGCTGTTTTGTGCTGGTCGAAAAACGCCGGCGCGCGCCGATGCTGGAGCTCAGTCTGTTTCACGCCCGGCCCTTTATCGGCGCGGTGCTGGCGATGTTCGCCTACGCAGCCACCGCCCAGGTCATGACCTCGCTCCTGCCGCTGCTGCTGCAGAATGTTGAAGGGAAATCGGCGCTCAGCGCCGGGATCGGCATGCTGCCTTTCGCTCTCGCGATGCTGATCTTTCCCGTCGTGGGGCGCTGGCTGGCGCATTACCTTGCCTCCCGCTGGCTGCTGGCGATCGGGCTGCTGCTGGTGGCGGCGGGAAATCTGCTGATTGCCGTCGCCGTCCAGCAGCAGATGAGCGGGCTTATCGCCGGCGGGATGACGATCCTCGGCAGCGGCGGCGGGATGCTCAACGGCGAGACGCAAAAGGCGATTATGGGGACCGTCCCACACGAGCGGGCCGGCATGGCTTCCGGGATCAGCACCACGGCGCGCTTTTCCGGGATCCTGCTCGGATTCGCCATGCTGTGCGCCATTCTGGCCAGCAGCCTGCGCCACATGCTGAGCGCGGCCCTGCAGGAAAACCACCTGCCTCTCCATCAGGAAGCGATCTCCCGGCTGGTGACCGGCGACGTCGCGCGCGCGCTGGCGAGCTATCCGCAGCAGCAGGCCGGGCTGCTACAGGCGCTGATGCACAGCGCCTATCGCAGCAGCTTTGCGCTCATGCTGATCGGCGCGGCGCTGTTCGCATTCTGCTCGGCGCTTTTTATCATCTGGTCAATGAACACGAAGGAAAAAAACCATGGCTGACTTTACGTTCGCCGCGTTTAGCGATGTGCATGCCAACCTGCCGGCGCTGAAGGCCGTGCTCGATGATATCGAGCAATATAAGGTTGACGCCTGCTACTGCCTCGGCGATCTGGTGGACTTTGCCCCCTGGCCCAACGAGACCATCGCGCTCCTGCGCCAGCGGAATATCCCGGTGGTGCTCGGTAACCACGATCGCCGCGTCGCCGACAACGAACCGGTACCGCCGCTGCCCTGGCATAGCCAGGCCGAACGAGAGGCCCGCCTTGAGGCCATTACTCTCAGCCAGCGGACGCTCAGCGAGGAGAATCGACGCTGGCTGCAAGACCTCCCCACCTCGCAGCGCCTGAATCTCGGCCCGCGTCACGCGCCGCTGCGGATCCTGCTGGTCCACGCCAGCCCGCGTTCGCTGTCGGAGTATCTGACAGAGGAGGTCAGCGACGAGCAGCTGCTGGCCTATCAGCAGCAGTATCATTTTGACGTGCTGATTAGCGGGCATACCCATCGCGCCGGAGTCAGAACCGTGGCGGCGGCGCAGGGCCAGTGTATTATCGCTAACGTCGGCGCCACCGGGCGGATCAAGCCCGGTCAGCCCCAGGCGAGCTGGCTTGCCGGGCGCTACCAGCGGGGGAAGCTCAGCTTCGAGATCGGATGCGTACGCTACGACGTGGCCGGGACGGCCCAGGCGATCCGTGAAAGCGCCGTCCCTGATTTCTACGCCGATGAGCTGATGCGCAACGGTATGCCGGGAACATTCGCCCTCGGCGGGGGTTAAGAGCGATCAGGCGCTCACCGTGCGGATAAAATATCTGGCCAGCCAGTCCATCAGAAAACCGATCGCGCCGATGGTCACAATCACCGCCATCAGGGCGGAATAATCCAGCCGGTCGCGGGCATCAAGGATGGCATAGCCCAGCCCTGAGCTGACCCCCAGCATTTCACAAGGCACCAGCACAATCCACAGGATGCCGATGGCCAGCCGGACGCCGGTGAGAATATGGGCGCGAACGCCGGGCAGAATAATATGCCAAAGCGTTTCCCGGCGCGTCGCGCTCAACGAACGGGCCAGCAGCAGCCAGCCGGGCGGCAGCTGCCTGACGCCGCTGGCGGTATTGAGCAGCACCGGCCAGACGGCGGCAAAGCTAAGTAAGAACCAGATCGGCCGATCGCCGATCCCCAGCAGCATCACGGCGACGGGCATCCACGACAGCGGCGAGATCATGCGCAGAAACTGCAGCGCCGGCATCGCCAGACGCTCGCTTGCCGCCGAGCAGCCAATCAGCAGGCCGCACGGGATGCCGACCATTAGCGCCAGCCCCAGTCCGACCGCCACACGCGACAGGCTGATGGCGATATTGCGCGCCAGCTCCCCCTGAACAAGCATCTCCTGCAGGCTGCGGAAGGCGTTTTCCGGCGCGAACAGCCCGGCCATTCCCCCGGCAAAGTGCGTTATTGCGCCCCACAGCAGCAGCAGAAGTGTAAGACCGGGAAGCGCCCAGCCAATACGGATGAAAAGCGACTTCATGGCGCGATCGTTTCCTCACGGTCAAACGCCCGCTCGGGCAGACCAAACGCGGTCAGGCCGCCGGCGCGAGCGATACTCTGACGCACGAAATCCGACGCCACCAGCTCGGCGGCGACCTGCTGCCCGTCGAGCCGGGCGAGAAAATCACTATTTCCCTCCATTACCGTCTGCTTCAGCTGCTCGGTCAGCGAGGCGAAATAGCTGGCGTACGGCCAGGGCTGGAAATCAATCCGCTGCTGACGCCACGCTTCGTGGCGGATCGCGCCGTCCTTTTGCCAGCCGGCCTGCATCGCCGGAGTGGGCAGCAGTACCTGACGAAGCACCTCGGCATCGTGCGGGGTATAGCGATGCTCATCGCTGCGCGCCAGCAGCTGCGCCGTTTCCGCCCGATGCTGGCGGATCCACAGCTGGGCGTTAACCAGCGCATCGGTCACGCTCTGGCTCCACGCCGGCCGCGCGCTGAGATCGCTTTCATGCATCATCACCACGCAGCAGGCGTGGTTTTGCCAGACATCGCCGGTAAAACGCAGGATCCGCCCGACGCGGCGCGCTTCCGCCAGCGCGTTAAACGGTTCGGCGACGATAAAGCCCTGGATCTGCCCGGCCGCCAGCGCGGGCACCATATCAGCAGGTGAAAGCACCAGCAGGCGAACCTGCTTTTTCCCCGGCGCGCCGGTGACCGCCTGCAGCCCGACGCTGCGCAATATTTGCTGCAGCACCACGTTGTGTATTGAGTACCAGAAAGGCACGGCGACGGTTTTCCCCTCCAGCTCTTCGGGGCGGCTAATCTGCGGCGCCACGGTCAGCGCCGAGCCGTTGGTATGATTCCAGGCCACCACTTTGGCCGGCAGCTTCGCCTGGTAGCGCGCCCAGATCGTCACCGGCGAGAGCATATGAATCACGTTCACCCGGCCGGCGATAAACGCCTCGGTCAGCTGCGACCAGCTGCGGAACATCACCGGACGCTCGGCCTGCACCCCGGCCTTGTCGAACAGGCCCAGCCCGTGCGCCACCAGCAGCGGCGCCGCGTCGACGATCGGCAGATAGCCGATTCTGACCGGGGCGTCCGGTTCAGCGGCGGCGCGCGCCTGCTGTTGCATTATCAGCGGCAGAGCGGTTCCGGCGCTCAGCAGCGCGCTCAGTTTCAGAAAGTCGCGGCGCGACATCGCATCACACATCAGGCACATAGCGTTTCTCCGCATCGGTATCCGCGCGCACATCGCGCAGTTTCTTCAATATTTCCAGCCGCAGGGCGGCGAGCGCCTCCAGCGCATTATCGCGCGGATGGGGGATCTGCGGGCGCCACTCGCCCATCAGGCGGCCCGGGGCGCCGCCCAGCAAAATAACCCGGTCCGCCACCAGCAGCGCCTCGTCAATATCATGGGTAATCAGCAGCGCCGACATCCGGTGTTGATTCAGCACGGCGATCAGCAGCCGCTGCATATCATGGCGGGTGACTTCATCCAGCGCGCTGAACGGTTCATCAAGCAGCATCACCTTCGGCCGCCGCGCCAGGCATCGGGCTAGCGCCACGCGCTGCGCCATCCCGCCGGAAAGCTGGGCCGGTAGCTTGCTGAGATGGGCGATCAGGCCGACCGACGCAATCGCCTGGCGCACGCGTTCCCGACGTTCCCGCGCCTCAAGCCGCGGCTGATGGCGGAAATCGAGGCCAAAGGCGACATTGTGTTCCAGAGTGCGCCAGGGCAGCAGCGTGGGATCCTGGAAAGCCACCGAAAGGTGAGGATGCGGGCCGTCCAGCGGCTGGCCGAGATAGTTCACCTCACCGGCCAGCGGCTTTTCCAGCCCGGCAAGGATCCGCAGCAGGCTCGATTTCCCGACGCCGCTGGCGCCCACCACGGCGACAATTTCGTTTTCCGCCAGCGCAAAGTTGAAATCCTGTAGCAGGCGGGTCGTCGCCTGCCCGCGGCGATACCCCACCTCAAGGCGGCTGGCGTGCAGCAACACGCTCATGACGGCAGCCTTGCCAGCTGCTGTTTCAGCTGCACAACGCTGGGGGTGACCAGCGGCAGGAAGGCGCATTCGCGCCAGCGGCGCGCGGTCCGATCGCCCTGCGGCGACAGGTAGGCCCGGCCTCCCGCCAGCATCAGTTCCAGCTGTATACTGCTCATCGCCAGCTCGACCAGCCCGATGCGCAGCCGGAACAGTTCGCCGGGCTGCTGGACAAAGCGCTGGCTTTCCACCCCGGCGTAAAGGTCGCTGCGGATCTGGCGATAGCGCTGTGCCAGCGTCTGCCACTCCCCGCGCAGCACGTGGCCGTCGCTTAATCGGTCGCGGCACTCGTCAAGAATACGTTCGGTCAGCCCCAGCGCCATGCCGCACTGCAAACCGAGAAAACGCGGGCGCACCGCGGGCAAAAACGTCCGGGCGGCAGGATGGATCACCCCGTCTTTTTCCAGCGCGACATCGTCAAAACGCAATGCCGCCGTGGCGCTGCCCTGCATCGCCATCAGGGCGAGATCGGCAGAGCGCGACACTCCGGCAAGGCCGGAACCGATGCTGGCGATGAACGGTTCACCGCCGCCATCAGGCTGAACAACCGTCACCGTCTGGAAACCGCGGGTTTGCAAATTGGTCACCCAGTGAAGCTGCCCGGAGAGCCGCCAGCCCCCCTCCCCGTTAGCTACGCCGCCGACCTGCAGCTCTTCGAGCCCGGAGAGGAATTTCATCGCGTTGGATAAACCGGTCGCCCCCGCCAGCCTGCCGGCCAGCAGATCGGGCAACAGGCGATCGCGCAGCGCGCTCTCTGGCGCCTGGGTCAGGATATCGATATAGGTACGGTGTCCCCAGAACATAAACGCCGCCGTCAGCGAATGGCGGGCCACCGCGCTGATGGCGTCAATCGCGTCCAGCAGCGTACCGCCGCTGCCCCCGAAGGCCGGCGCGATCCCAATACGAAACAGGTTCGCCTGCGCCAGCTGTTGCAATAGCGCGTGGCTGAGTTCGCCGGAGCGATCGAGTTCCTCCGCCCGGTTGTCAAGCCACTCGCGTAATGAGTGATGTAGCATGCGTACTCTCCTTCAGCAGAGAACGGGCCCGATTTAATCGGACCAGGCCCACGGGCTTAGCTCGGTATTGAGCGGCGTTTGCGCCAGGCTATTGGCGAAGTTGCACAGCGTGGCCAGGCTGACGCCGAGGATCACATCCAGCGCCTGGCGCTCGCCGTAGCCCGCCGCGCGAAACGCCTGCCATGCCGCTTCGCTAACCGCGCCGCGGGTGGCGATGACTTCGCGGGCGAAGCTGGCGATGGCTTCAAGATGCGGGTCGGGCAGCGGCTGCCGGGTGCGTAGCGCCTGTAAATCGGCCGGCGGCATGATCTTTTTCTTTTCGACAGTTGCGCTATGCCCCGCCACGCAAAAACCGCAGCCGTGGACGGTTGCGGCAATTAATTGCACCGTTTCTCGTTCCGCTGCGGATAGACTGTTATTATTATTTATAGCGCCAACTGTTATATATGTTTGCAGCGCCTGCGGCGAATTAGACAGCGCCAGTAATAAATTTGGAATAAAGCCTGAAGCGACCCGGGCTTTTTCCAGATAAGGTTTTGATTCCTCCGGCGCGCCTGCCAGAGTCTGTAAGGTAATTCTTGTCATAATTAGCCTCCTGGTAAATTTCAACCAGTATGTTTTTATTGAACGCGGGGAGCAATGCTGATAAAAAGTTGATTATTGTTCATTCGTCCTTTATTTATTCTTTTTTACTATGCTAAATAGCGAATGGTTATTAGATAATCTGAGTATTGAGAACTCCGTGTTCCACGTGGGCAAGTATTGCGGCTCATGGAAAGGCGGCACTTCGGGCAGCGGCAAAGCCAGCTATCATCTGGTGATGGAGGGGCACTGCTGGCTGCACCGCGACCTGTCGGCCGGCGCGCTGCGTCTGGAAAAAGGCGATATGGTTTTTATTTTACAGGATTGTCCATTCGTTCTTTCCTCTCATGAAAATGCGCAAAGCGCCTGGCGGGCGCCGGTGCGGGAAATGCAGCCGCTGGCTTATAAAGATGAGACCAGTACCGCATTGACCTGCGGCTTTATTACCTTTAAAACCACCATTAGCCAGATGCTGTTGAGCTTTTTCCCGCAGGTTATCGTATTTAAAGCACAGGACGACCGCTCCGGCTCCATCGGCAAACTGGTGGCGGTGATTAATCAGGAAGCAACGCAGGCGGTGCCGCCCAGTGAAAAACTGATCGCTTCGCTGACGGAATTACTCTTTTTTATGGTGATCCGCCACTATTTATCCAGCCATACGGTGAAGACGCCGCTGGATAATATTCCACTGACCACAGAATTCCTCAATCTGATGGCGGAGATCGTCTTGTTTCCGGCACGCTGCTGGACGGTGGAAGCCATGGCGCGCGCGTCGGGCCTGTCGCGCTCGTGGTTTATTCAGCGCTTTAACCAGGTTTCGCCGCTGCCGCCGGCAGAAATCGTGCGCCATATTCGCATTGCGCTGGCCTGCCAGCACATCGCCGGCGGCGTAAGCCTGACGCAGAGTGCGGAGCGCGTCGGCTATCAATCCCAGGCGGCGTTTAACCGCGCGTTTCAACGCGTCACTGGCGTCACTCCTGGCCGCTACGGCCAGCAGCGCCGGGAGAGCGCCGCCTGAACCATACAACATCGTCATTGTATGGTTTATTGTATGCATACAATATTTTATAATAGCGCCCTCGTCCCCCGCCATCACAATCGTAAGGTACACCATGAAGCTCACATCGGGACCGCGCGGCTGCCTGCTGCTAATGGGGCTGGCGCTGCTGTTCATCGCGGCGGTCTACGCCATCATGATCGCCTGCATGACCCTGTGGACCAACCACAATGCGCAAGATAACGCCCGCGAGGCGATACGCCAGTGCCAGCAGGCCTCGCGGCCGGCGTCCGGCCGCAGCGTCGCCGGCTATTTCAACGATGAAAGCTGCGCGGAAATGCAAAAACAGTTTGTCGCGCGCTTCCATCGTCAGCCCTAAAAAAACGGCCCCGGCAGATAACCCGCCGGGGCCGCGATGCGCGTCTCTGCGCCCGACGTCAGGCGCGGATCAGCATGTGGTAATGCATACTCCAGATAATCCAGATCGACAGGCCGATAATAATCAACAGAATCAGCAAGGTGAAGGCGAAGCTCGCCAGGTTCCAGCCATTTTCCGTTTTACGGTTCAGGTGCAGGAAGAACACCAGCTGGACCAGCACCTGCAGAACGGCGGTGATGACGAACAGCGCCAGGGTGACGTTGCGCGGCGCCCAGGGCCAGAGCACCAGCGAAAACGGGATCATGGTGAGGATCACGCACAGCACAAAGCCCACCAGGTAGGAGGCCAGGGTGCCGTGCGGCTGATGTTCGCCGACGTGGGTTGTTTTTTCCATCTCAGTACACTCCCAGCAGATAGACCACGGTAAAGACGCAAATCCATACCAGATCGAGAAAGTGCCAGAACAGGCTCAGGCAGGAGAGCCGTCCGGGCATCTTGCCGCCGATCCCTTTGGTCAGCACCTGGTGAAACAGCACCGCCATCCAGATCAGGCCGAAGGTGACGTGCAAACCGTGGGTGCCCACCAGAGTGAAGAACGCGGAGAGCCAGGCGCTCTTATCCGGCCCGGCGTGAATGGCGATCAGATGATGGAATTCAAACAGCTCCATGCCGATAAAAACGGCCCCGAAGGCGAAGGTCACCGCCAGCCACAGCAGCACCTGTGCGCGGTTGCGCCTGCGCAGCGCCAACATCACGAAACCGTAGGTGATGCTGGAGAGCAGCAGCATGAAGGTTTCCGTCAGCACATACGGGATCTCAAACAGCTCTTTCGGCGTCAACGCATCGGCAAAAGCGCTGCTCAGTACCGCATAGGTGGCGAAAATCGAGCCGAACAGAATGCAGTCCGACATCAAATAAATCCACAGTCCTAACTGGGCGCTGCCGTCGTCGTGACCCTGTGCTTCGTGCCCCGCCGCGGGCGCAAGTGTATGGCTACTCATGTTTTATACCTTGTTAACGTGATGACTGAGGCGCTGGCGCTCGATCCGTTCCACTTCGCTGACCGGGACAAAATAATCGGTATCATCGTTATAGCTGCGGGCAATGACGCCGACGGCAATCGCCAGCGCGCAGCCAATCACCAGCCACCAGATATGCCAGATAAGTCCAAAGCCCATAACGGTGCCCAGCATGGCGATAATGAACGGGCCGCCGGTATTACGCGGCATATGAATCGGTTCATAGCGTTCGCCAAAGCTGCGTTTCCCGGCCTTTTTCGCCTCATGCCAGTAGTCAATGCCTTGCGCATGAGGAACGATGGCGAAGTTATAGAACGGCGGCGGCGAGGAGGTTGCCCATTCGAGGGTGCGGCCATCCCACGGGTCGCCGGTCAGATCGCGGTTTTGATGGCGATCGCGGATGCTGACGTACAGCTGGGCGATAAAGAACAGAATGCCGAACAGGATAAAGAACGCCCCCACTTCGGCCACCTTCAGATAGGGCGCCCAGTCCGGGTTGTCGTAGTGATTAAGCCGGCGGGTCATGCCCATAAAGCCGAGGATATACATTGGCATAAAGGCCAGATAGAAGCCGATAATCCAGCACCAGAAGGAGTAGCGGCCGAGCCTCTCATTCAGCCGGAAGCCGAACGCTTTCGGGAACCAGTAGGTAAATCCGGCAAGGTAGCCGAACAGCGCGCCGCCAATGATCACGTTGTGGAAGTGCGCCACCAGGAACAGGCTGTTATGCAGCAGGAAGTCGGCCCCCGGTATCGCCAGCAGCACGCCGGTCATGCCGCCGATGGTGAACGTGACGAGGAAGCCGAGCGTCCACAGAATCGGCGTGGTGAACTCCAGCCGTCCGCGGAACATGGTAAACAGCCAGGTAAAGATCTTCACCCCGGTCGGGATGGCGATAATCATCGTCATAATCCCGAAGAAGGCGTTGACGTTGGCGCCTGACCCCATGGTGAAGAAGTGGTGCAGCCAAACCAGGAACGAGAGAATACCGATCGCCAGCGTCGCGCCGACCATCGACTTATAGCCGAACAGCTTTTTGCGCGCGAAGGTCGGCGTCACTTCAGAAAACACCCCGAAGGCCGGCAGGACGAGGATATACACTTCCGGATGCCCCCACGCCCAGATCAGGTTGACGTACATCATCGCATTCCCCCCCAGCTCGTTGGTGAAGAAATGCATATCGAGGTAGCGATCGAGGGTCAGCAGCGCCAGCACGGCGGTGAGGATCGGGAAAGCGGCGACGATAATGGCGCAGGTGACCAGGGTGGTCCAGGTGAAGATCGGCATCATCATCAGCTTCATCCCCGGCGCGCGCATCTTGAGGATGGTGACGAACAGATTCACTCCGGTCAGCAGCGTGCCGAGCCCCGAGAGCTGCAGGCTCCAGATATAATAATCCACCCCGACGCCGGGGCTATACTGGATGCCGGAAAGCGGCGGATAGGCGACCCAGCCGGTCTGGGCGAACTCTCCGACCCCAAGCGACAGGTTAACCAGAATCACCCCGCCGACGAACAGCCAGAAGCTGAGCGCGTTCAGCCACGGGAAAGAGACGTCGCGGGCGCCGATCTGCAGCGGCATCACGATATTCATCAAGCCGGTAAAGAACGGCGTGGCGACGAAGAAAATCATGATCACGCCGTGGGCGGTGAATATCTGATCGTAGTGGTGTGGCGGCAGGAAACCTTCGCTTCCGCCGCTAGCCACCGCCAGCTGGGTGCGCATCATGATGGCATCGGCAAAGCCGCGCACCAGCATAATCAGCGCCACGAAGATGTACATAATACCGATACGCTTATGGTCGACGGTCGTTAACCAGTCGCGCCACAGCATCCCCCACTTTTTAAACGCCGTCAGCGCGATGAGAACCGCCGCGCCGCCCAGCAAAATGGCGGCAATGGTTACCATGACGATAGGTTCATGGTAAGGAACTGCCTCCAGAGTCAGCTTGCCAAACATGTTTTACTCCCTGGAACTGGTTGAATTGTCCGAACCCATGTCATGCATATGGCTGCCCATATCCATCCCGGAGTCCATAAACTGATCGATAACGCTCTGGAACAGGCCATGCTCAACGGCGGAGAAATACTCCGGCGGATGTTTCTCGCTGGGGAGCGCCAGTCGTTTAAAGCCGGAGAAATCCAGCGGATGATCCCCCTGCTTAACCTGGCTGACCCAGGCGTCAAACTGCGAGGCGCTGGTGGCGTGCGCGACAAATTTCATATCGGAGAATCCCGGGCCGCTGAAGTTGCCGGACATCCCGGCGTAATCGCCCGTTTCATTGGCGATCAGGTTCAGCTGCGTGCGCATCCCGGCCATCGCGTAGATTTGCCCGCCCAGCTGCGGGATGAAAAAGGTATTCATGGTGGCGTCGGAGGTGATCTGGAAGGAGACCGGGCGATTGACCGGGAACACCAGGTCGTTCACCGTCGCGATCCCCTGTTCGGGATAGATAAACACCCACTTCCAGTCGGTGGCCACCACCTCAACGGTCAGCGGCGGCTGGGATGACTCCAGCGGACGATAAGGATCTAGGCGATGGGTGCTGACCCAGACGACAATCGCCAGTACCACGATAATGCACAGCGGAACGCCCCACACGATGATTTCTACCTTGTTGGAATGCGCCCATTCCGGGGTATACCGCGCGCTGCGGTTACCCGCCCGATAGCGCCATGCGAAAAGAAAGGTCATCACGATTGCCGGTATGACGACAATCAGCATCAGCATAATCGCGGTGATAATCAGATTACGTTGCTCAATCCCCACCGCACCTTTGGAATTGAACAATGTCCAGCTGCAGCCGCTTAGCAGAGGCAAAATGCCCAGCGCCAGCGGCAGCCTGAGGGATTGGCAGATTCGTTTTAACATCACATTGCGCCCTAAGATGCATGAATCACGCGGCTAAGCGCGTGGCCGGGTTTGAGGCTGGTCGAGAAAATCGCTAAGCTGGGAAGGTTTAGCGCAGGGTGGGTACTCTGACGCGGCCGGTTACATTCGGGGAATCTGTTCATAGGCTCCTTTTCCGCATGGGTCGGTAACTCTCATGATTTACGCTCTAAAAAACATACAAGTTAATAATGTATGCATACATTTAATTTGTGTTAATTAATTTATACTAATTTGTATGCTTTTATCCAGAGGGATGTATGAAAAATACGTCGGAGAAAGAAAAGACAAGTTTTCCTGACGCGCCGTGGCTTCGCCCGCTAGCGCCGGCGGGAGGACCGCGATATAAACAGATCGTCACTCAGGTCATTGAGGCGATTAATAACGGCACTCTTCAGCCGGGCGATCGCCTGCCGGCCCAGCGCGAGCTGGCCTCCTGGCTGGACGTCGACCTGACCACCGTAACCCGCGCCTATACCGCTATTCGCCAGCGCGGGCTGCTGCAGGCGGCCAGCGGACGCGGCTCTTTTATCGCCGTTCCACAACAGATCCAGACCCACCTTGACCTCAGCATGAATATCCCGCCGGGTAACGCACGGATCCTGCCACTGATTGGCGAAGCGATGACCCGGCTGCAGCTGAACGCAGATGTCTCCTCGCTGATGAGCTACCATCCTGGCGCCGGCGAGCCGGCGGAACGCGCGGCCGGCGCGCTCTGGCTGGCGCCGCTGCTTGGGCCGCTGGACAGCGCCAGGGTGGTGGTGAGCTCCGGGGCCCAGGCGGCGATTAGCGCGCTGCTAATCCTGCTGACCCGACCGGGGGAAGTGATTGTGGCGGACGAGCTGACCTATCCCGGTTTTATCACCGCGGCCAGGCAGCTCGGGCGCAACGTGGTGGGGGTGAAGGGAGATGAGGAGGGCATGCTGCCTGAGTCGCTGCTGCAGGCCTGCCGCCAGCATGAGGCAAAAGTGGTTTATCTCAACCCGACGATCCACAACCCGACCGCCGTCACGCTCTCCGAGGCGCGGCGCCGGGAGATCGCCCGCCTGGCGACGGAGAACGGCTGGACGCTGCTGGAAGACGATCCCTACGGGCTGCTGCCTGCCGAGCCGATGACGCCGCTCGCCGCCCTCGCCCCGGCGCACAGCTGGTATATTTCCACCCTCTCAAAATGCCTGACTCCCGGGCTGCGTATCGCCTGGGTCGTCGTTCCCGAAGGGATGTCATACGAACCGCTGGCCCACGCGCTGCGCTCGCTGACCCTTGTGGCCAACCCGCTGATGTCGGCAGTGGTGACGGACTGGGTGCATACCGGTATTGCCGCCGAGCTTCTCAGCCAGCTGCGGGAAGAAAATCACCGCCGCCAGCAGCTGGTCGCGTCGATGCTAAGTCACCCGCTACAGGCCCATCCTTACGGGCTGCACGTCTGGCTGACGCTGCCGCCGCACTGGGATCCCTACAGCCTGACCAATACCGCGTCCCGGGCCGGTCTGGGCATCGCCCCTTCGCATGTTTTCAGCCCTCAGGGACAGGGGCCGGGTGCCGTCAGGATCTCCCTCGGCGGCGCCAAAGACTACCGCGAGCTGCAGCAGGGGCTGCGGCGTCTGGACAGCGTGCTTAACGGCCAGAATTATCATCAGATGAACGAAATCGTTTAGCTCGCCCCCGTTCCGGCATGGCTGATTGCGATCGGCCATGCTTCAGGCATTGCCCCGCTGTGCGAGCGGGAATGATGCATACCAAACGCCTGTGCTAAAATCCCGCTCGTCGCGGCATTCGTAATACTGTTATCCATAAAAACCACAATATTGTCTATTTCGTTCTGTTTTAAATCGCCTACGATAAAAAAGATATAGCCAAAAAAGAACCAGTATCTATGCAACATCAGGCTCAACTTTCCGACAGCATAATTCCTAATGACCAGGCATTGGTTAACGTTGCCATCCAGTATATTTATCAAAATATAAGGAATAATATTTCAGTTTACGATCTCGCGGAATACCTGCAGGTTTCCCGGCAATACGTTCACCGAATTTTTAAAAAACGGACCGGCATGACCGTCAGCGCCTTCGTCAGCCATAAAAAAATTGAATATGCGATGATGGATATCATCCTCGGGGTTGAAGATACCGCCTCAGCCTACCTTAAATATAATTTCAAAAGTAAACACGCGTTTATCGGCCAGATTCAAAACTACATGCACACAGCGCCCGCCGCGTCTAACCTGCCGGCGGTCACAGCGCATAAAAAGTAAATCGCTTCGCACTGTCAATCTCTATATCAATGCTCCCTGATGGTACTCGTCAGCGGCGCGCTCAGCCATTAGCAAAATAATCGCTACCGTATAACGGAAAAACGGCTCAGGACGAGTAATGCTTAATTATAACCAGCAGTTATAACAACTGTTATATCGATTAACAAACTAACTGATTATGTTGGCTAAGGATCCGCTGTGATGTAATCCGCCGGTATTCCCGGGGGAATTAACCCGCACTTTTTTTGAGAGCAATATAATGAGCAATGATAAATTTTCGGATAATGAGCGATTAAAACAGCAGAGTCAGCTCCTGCGCGGCACGATTAAAGAGGACCTGCATAACGAATTAACCGGCGGCTTTCTCGGCGATAACTTTCAGCTGATCCGCTTTCACGGCATGTACCAGCAGGACGATCGCGATATTCGTCAGCAAAGAGCAGCGCAAATGCTGGAACCGCTGCATACGGTGATGCTGCGGGTGCGTTTACCCGGCGGGATCATCAACCCGCAGCAGTGGCTGGGGATCGACGAGTTTGCGTCGCAGCATACGCTTTACGGCAGCATTCGCATCACCAACCGCCAGGCGCTGCAGCTGCATGGCGTGCTAAAGCGCAATATCAAGCCGGTTCATCGGCTATTGCATCAGCTGGGTCTCGATTCGCGGGCGACGGCGGGCGACGTCAACCGTAACGTGCTGTGTACTTCAAATCCGGTGGAGTCCGGGCTTCATCATCAGGCTTACGAATGGGCTAAAAAGATCTCAGAGCATCTGTTGCCGAAAACCAATGCCTATGCCGAGGTCTGGCTGGACGGTGAAAAGATCGCCCAGCCGGAAGAAGAGACCATTCTGGGCAACAGCTACCTGCCGCGCAAATTTAAAACCGCGGTGGTAATCCCGCCGCAAAACGACGTCGATCTGCACGCCAACGATCTTAACTTTGTTGCTATCGGCGAGAATGGGCGGCTGACGGGCTTCAACGTGCTTGTCGGCGGCGGCCTGGCGATGACCCACGGCGACCATAGCACCTATCCGCGCCTGGCAACGGAGCTGGGATATATTCCTTTGAGCGCTACGCTAGCGGTTGCCACCGCCGTTGTCGCCACCCAAAGGGACCGGGGAAACCGCGTAAATCGACGCAACGCGAAAACGAAATATACTCTCGATCGGCTCGGCGTTGAGGTCTTTAAAGCGGAAGTCGAGCAGCGGGCAGGTATAGCGTTCGAGCCGCTGCAGCCGTACGCCTTCAGCGGCCGCGGCGATCGTATCGGCTGGGTCGAAGGGATCGACGGTAAGCACCACCTCACCCTGTTTATTCCCAGCGGCAGGCTGATCGATAAGCCCGGCAGGCCGCTCAAGTCGGGCCTTGCCGCCATCGCCGCCGTCCACGAGGGCGATTTTCGCTTAACCCCCAATCAAAACATCATTATCGCCGGCGTCAGCGAGCGCAACAGAGCGCAGATTGAGGAACTGGCGCAGCGCTACTCCCTGATTGATGACACGGTCTCGCCGCAGCGCAAAAGCGCGATGGCCTGCGTCTCCTATCCCACCTGCCCGCTGGCGATGGCCGAGGCGGAACGCGTGCTGCCGGACATCGTCGATCGCCTTGATGCGATCTTAGCGCGCAACGGGATTGCCGATCGGGCGGTGATATTTCGCGTCACCGGCTGCCCGAACGGCTGCGGCAGAGCGATGTTGGCCGAAATCGGCCTGGTGGGCCGCGCCCTGGGCCGCTACGACCTGTACCTCGGCGGCAATCGCGAGGGAACGCGCATTCCTCGCCTCTATAAAGAGAACCAGCCCCTTGAGGAGATTCTCCACGACCTTGACGCCCTGCTGAGCGCCTGGGCGCAGGCGGCTGGCCCGGATGAGGCATTCGGCGACTTTGCGATACGAACGGGGATTATCCGCCCGGTGCTGAACTCCAGCCTCGACTTTTATCTGCAGGATTAAGGTGCCCGGCGAAATTTAATCGCGTGACTCACGCTTATATTTTCTGTGGCTTAATGGCTGGCTGATGGAAATGAGGCAAAACGCATTCGGCGATTAACCCCCGCACGCCGGTACAAATACCGAAATGGATGCGTTCAGCGGGATGGGCGAATGGCCCATCTGCCGCTATCTCTCACGCATCCAGCGCCCACTGTATCTCACGCTTTATCTCAAGCAGTGCGGGATTGTCCAGCGATCTTGGGCGTGGTAAAGCGACCTCATATTGATTATGCAAACGGCCGGGGCTCGGCTTCAGGACGATAACGCGGTCAGACAGATAGAGCGCTTCGTCAATATCGTGCGTCACCATAACCGTAGTAAGCTGATTTTTTTCCCAGACCTGCAGCAGCTCTTGCTGTAAACGACGGCGCGTCAGGGAATCAAGGGCGCCGAAAGGTTCATCGAGCAGCAATATTTCGGGGCCTGGCGCCAGGCAGCGCGCAATCGCCGCGCGCTGCGACATACCGCCAGACAGCTGATGCGGCCAGGCTTTCTCGAACCCTGACAGCCCGACCAGCTCAATCAGCCGGGCGACGCTCTGGCGGTTTTTCTCCGTCGCGCCGCCCTGGCGCTTCAGGCTGAGCAGAATATTGTCTTCGACGCTAAGCCAGGGCAGCAGCCGATGATCCTGAAACACGATGCCGCGGGATAAGGACGGCGCATCAATCGGCACGCCGCTGACCAAAACCTGCCCGCTATCGGGCCGATCGAGGCCCGCCAGCATACGCAATAGCGTGGATTTTCCGCAGCCGCTGGGGCCGATCAGGCTGACAAACTCCCCCTTTTTCACCGTCAGGGAGACCCGATCCAGCGCCTGAAAAATCCCCTCGTTAACCGTGAAATAGCGCGACACGTCAACAATATCGATAGCCTGAACAGGGTTTGTTGCGCCCGCAACGGGAATTAATGCGTCAACCACGGTGTGATTCTCCGGGATAAAAGTGCAATCGCACGGTTTAACAGAATACCGATAACGGCCAGGGTTAAGACGCCCACGATCACCTTGTCCATATCGCCATACATACGGGCCGCCGCCAGATAGATACCTAAGCCATCGCCCAGTCCGTTAACGTAGCCGGTACCCACTAAATATTCGGTGCCAATGGTCCCGAGCCACGCGATGGTAAAGGCGGTTTCCAGCCCGCTCACAATCGCCGGCAGCGCGGCGGGAAGCGTGATGCGCGTTAAGATCTGCAGGGGATTAAATTCAAGCAGATAGCCCACTTCGCGGTATTTTTCCGCGACGTGGCGGAAGCCTTCGCGCGTGCTCAGCAGCATCGGAAAGAAAGCGCCTAGCGAAATCTCGGTAATTTTCAATCCTTCGCCGGTGCCGACCCACGCGCTTAATAGCGGGATCCATGCGAACAGCGCAATCTGCTGGAGCCCGTTAAACGTCGGTGAAAACAGACGATGGGACAGGCCGTGGGTTCCCAACAGGATGCCGACAGCCAATCCGGCCGCTCCGCCAATCAGCAAACCGGCCAGCGCGCGCAGAACCGTGGCGATAATTGCCAGCGGTAATGAGCCATCGCCAAAGCTTTGCCACAGGGTATGCGCGACCTGCATGGGGGAGACCATAATGCTGGCATTTATCACCCGGGCGTGGCTCAGCGCCGCCCACAGCAGCAGCAGGCCCAGCGGCAAAATCAGGGCGCGCCAGCGGCGGGAGAAAGCCGTTCTGCGCCCTTGTGTCTGACTCATGACGCCCCCTCATCCGCCCAGCGCATCAGGCGTTTTTCCCAACGCGATGCCAGGTAATCAATCAGCCAGCCGATCAGGCCAATAAACACCATGGTGACAAACACCACATCGAGCTGGAAGGCTTTACGCCCCCACGTCATCAGATAGCCAATCCCGGCGGCGGAGGCGATCATTTCCACCAGAATGAGCGCCTTCCAGCCTTTGCTCAACGACAGGCGCAAGCCGGTAAAAATAGCCGGGGCAATGGCGGGGAAATAAATAATTCGCAGGCGCTCGCTGCCGCTTAGCTCAAGCACCCGGGCGACATCGCGGTATTTTTGCGGCAGATCGCGCGCGGCGTTATAGCTTGAGATCAGCACCGGCAGAAAGCAGGTTTTCGCGATGAGTACAAACTTCAGCGTTTCCCCGATACCAAAAATCAGCATAAAGAACGGCAGCCAGCCCAGCGACGGTACCAGGCAAATCGCGCGCACCGTCGGGCCGATATACTCGTCGGCAGCGCGGGTGGTGGCAAAAAGCAAACCCAAAGCCAGCCCGAGCGTGCTGCCGACCACAAAGCCCCCCGCGAGCCGAAGCAGGCTGATGCGTAAGGCTTCGCCCAGCTCGCCGGAGTGCATCAGCTCAACCGCCGTTTGCAGGGTGAAGGACGGGGCCGGCAGGATCTGCTCCGGCATCCACGCGAAATCGCTGGCGACCTGCCACAGCAGCAGGATAAACGCCGGAAAGACCAGCGCCAACAGGCTATTAAATAGCCACGAATAACGTCCGCTTGCGGCCCGCCGCTGCGGTTGTGCGGACGCTTTTATCGCCTGAGGTATGACGATGCTTCTCATGTTGATGACTCCCGCTGCATCAATTGCTGCTGACGGTACAGTTCACGAATGCGATAGGTTTGATCGTTTTCCGCCCCGCCGGCTCGCCCCTGCTTCCAGCCAAGATTAAGCGCGTATTCACCCATATGGCCGGCGCGAGACACCGTTTCCTCTCTCACCTGCACGCTTTTTTCCGCATCCGGGGCGACGTAAAGCGCATCCGTCGGGCAGTAGATTTCACACATAAAGCACGTCTGGCAATCCTGCTGGCGGGCGACGATCGGCGCTCGTCCCTGAACGCTATCAAATACGTTGGCAGGACAAACGGTAACGCAGCGATCGCAGGCAATGCAGGATGCCGCAGAGATAATTTCAATCAATTACTCCCCCTCCAATAACGCGTGGCTGTCCCACGCGGGCGCATTCAGGCCATGAATAACGATTCGTTTAGCGAACGCCGGCTGGCTATGCGGACGATCCAACAGACGATGAATGCCCCGGCTCTCCTGCCGCAGCAGGGCGGCTTTATAGGACCAGCGGGAAACCTTCAGCAGGGAGCGCGCTTCGCGCCTGCGCAGCAGTTCAATCAGCGAATCGCTGGCGCCGTAGCCGTATAAGCCGAGCGATTTAGAAATACCATTCAGGCGGCTGAGGGATTGACCGATGCCCGCCGACGTGCGGAAGAAGTTCTTAGTCAACGGCAGCATTTCGTCGCGAACGGCATCAATAATGGCGTCCGGCTGCTGCGCATCGGCGCCCGCACCGCTGCCGTACAGGTCGTAGCCCAGTCCGCCAACGTTCAGTAGCGGCGTCAGGCGATGCCGTTGCCGACGCGCGGCGGCCAGCGGTTTTAGCTTTTCGGCCGCGCGGGCCGCCGCCAGACCCGTGGCCCGCCCGCTGGCGATAGCCCAGGCGGCGTTGGGGCCGCCGCCGCCGCTTATCACGCCATTCATGCCTTCACGGCTGGCGGCGTCGCCGGCGGCGTACAATCCCGCAACGTCCGTCGCGCCGTGGCTATCCTGCAAGCGCAGTCCTCCCAATCCGCGCACCGTCCCTTCGCAGCGCAGCACGACTTCAAACTTATCGCTAAACGGGTTGATTCCCTGGCGGTCAAACGGCACAAAGCAGTTGGGCTGCGACTGGCGCAGGCAGGCCTGCAGCGGCGGGTCAGCGCGGTCCAGACGGGCGTAAACCGGCCCGCTGAGTAAGGCCCGCGCCAGCGCCGTCTGGCGGTCGCCTTCAATCGCCAGCACGTGACCGTTCGCGTCGTAGAAGGTCGCCCACTGATAAATGACGCCTTTGTTCATCGAGGTATGAACCGGCGTAATCCCATACTGAGCGCTGTACTCCATTCCGGACAGCGCCGCTCCCGCCTCCATCCCCATCACGTAGCCATCGCCCGTCAGCCCGGTGGCACCTAAAATGCGTTCGCCGAACGCGCAGCCGCCGGTGGCCAGCACCACGCTGGAGGCGGTCACGCGCCAGAAAAAGTTTTTTTGCCGGTTCAATCCCACCGCGCCCGCCACGCCGTCGGCATCCTTCAGCAGCGCGAGCGCGGGTGAATGGTCCATAATCGTCACGCCCGCTTCGCGCACCTTCTGGCGCATAAAGCGCATATAATCCGGGCCGCGCAAATTGGCCAGATAGGGGCTGCCGTCGTGGTCCTGCGGAAACGGATAACCCCAGGCAAGCAGCTGCTGTAAACCTTCCCAACAGCCCGCGAGGGTACGCTGCATGACTTCCGGCGCCGCCAGCTCGCCGGTGAGCCGGCGACGACGGGCGATCTCATCTTCCCGCTGCCCGGGCGGAACGCACCAGGTGCCGGTATTGGAGGGCGCCGTCGCGCCGCTGGTGCCGAAATAGCCCTTATCGGCAAGGATCACCCGACAGCCGCTGCGCGCCGCTATCAGCGCAGCCCACGCCCCCGCCGGGCCGCCGCCGACGACCAGAACATCGGCGCTCTCCTCAACGATCTCGCTATTGGCTCTGGACATCAGGTTCTCCGTTCGCCGCCTTTTTCGTCCACAGGGAGGAATAGCCGTACTTTTCAACGGCGCGATTCAGATAGCTCGGGTCGACCCAGGTCGATACATCAATGTCGCGGCGAATAAGCTTGCTCTGCTTCGCAAACGCAATCCCGCGGCGCAGGTTCGCCAGATAGTAATCATCCAGCAGCGGGCTGAGACGATCCTTTAACAAATCGCCTTTATAGTCCGTCTCCAGGCTATTAGGCGGAACTTTGGTTAAGGCCCACCAGGCGAAAACCTGCGGGCGATTCTTCTCGTCAGCGACAAACGCGGCGGCTTTCACGAAAGCGTCGACCACACGCTGGGTGGCCTGTGGATACTGTTTAAGGAAGGTATTTGTCACCACCAGCGAGCCAAAAATATTGGCCGGGTCGGATTTACCTTTGGTGGTGTAGATTTGCGTGGCGATGCCTTTATCCAGCAGCGTTAATACGTCAGAGGTGCCAACGATGACGTCGATATCGCCGGAGGTCAGGGCGGAAATTTGATCGGCGGATTTTAAGTCAAAGAGCTGAATATCATTTTCCGTCAGACCTTGTTCCGACAACAGCGTCGCCAGCGACAATTCAAGAATCGTCCCGCGCGAAACAGACACTTTTTTACCTTTCAAGTCCTGAAGGCTTTTAACCGGCGAGCCTTTACGCACCACCACATAAATGGGGCTGCTGCCGTAAGAGGCAAGCACGGTGGTGCCTAAACCCGATCCCCGTCCGACAATGTTTGGTAAGCCGCCGTAATTGGCGAAATCCAGCTGCCCGTTGGCTAAAGCTTCATTAATTGCCGGGCCGGTCCCCTGGGGAAACTGCCAGTCAATTTTGACGTTGTCTTTGGCAAATTCATCTTCCAGATAGTGCCCTGCGCGCACCACGCCGATGACCGCCGAGCCGTACGGCGTACCGTAGGGATTCCCCTGCCCCGCAATATGGATAACCGATGGCAGTTTTTCTTCGGCATACAGGGAGCCTGAAAATCCGAGCATCAAGGTGAACGTACCCAGCAACACCTTCGCCAGATAGTGTTTTTTTATCGTATTTATAAACAAGTGCCATCCCTCTGGTGGTTACCGCCTGATTGGTTAAAAAATGATAATAGGGCATAACATTTGTGTTACATATGCCAATAAAATGAATGCAATTGGGATTTATTGATAAACGGGCAGGCCGTTGTTTATCTGGATCGCGGCGGGATCGCCGCGATCTGACGAGGGAAAGAAAAGGAAGGTAAGGCCGGTGAAATTCTGCGCTCTATCCTGCTGCTATGCCATCAAGGCGCACGTTCCAGCCCCGGCGGCTGACCCTACTTTTTTGTGGCGTTGGCATCATGGCGGCTATTTTTACGCTCAGAGACTGACCGTGGGCAAGACCCGCAAAGCTAATCCAGGTCACGGTGGCATTGATGGATAATGTCGGTCAGCGCGCTTTTTACCTGCGGATCTCTTTTATCGTAGAAGAAATTGACCAGCGTCTGTTTGCCCGATTTTCCCATGTCGATATTCGCCACCGCATCGTGGTCTCGCAGAAGGTTGTATCTTTTATCGCCGTTGGGCAGCGGCTCGTCCTGCTCAAGATAAAAATGATGGCGGAGTGACTGATACTGCAGACATCCCTGGGTGCGGTCTACGCTGGCGGAAAAATATTCCTCTTTCAGTTCGGTATTTTTGACCTTATCGATAAAGCCTGAACATCCTGAGAGCATGGCCATAACGGCGGCCAGATAAATGATTTTAAACATCAGCGTTCTCTGCGGGTTAAAAAGGGGAAGGCGACGCTATTGTCCGCGAGTCCCCCTCAACCAGCTATCAACAATAACCGCTAAGGCTCTGTGGAGAAAAACGGGTTACGCCCCGCCGCGCAGCATGGTGCAGAAGGCGCAGTGGCAGCCGGGGACCGGCGTTGCGCTGCAGGTGCCTAAGGTGGAAGTCTGGAAGCCGGCGTCGTTGTGGCTATAAAAATTGCTGACGATGTTATCTTCCGATTTTCTCAGCTCGGCGGTGCTCACCTCCGCAGAAGCCGCGCTTTTGGCCTGGAAGGCCCAGGCCGTCGGGGAACTAAAGGCAACGGTTAAAAGTACTATGCGATAAATTTTCATCTCAGAAGCGCGTCCCGGGCCAGTTATTGATGCGAAAACCCTACCACAGCGCCCGTTCGGCGCCAGCGCTATATTGCACAATAAATACATTGTTACAATATAACATCCACCTTTACGCGGGTCGCAGGCTATCCAGGACCGGGCGCTTTGTTTATATTGCGGATGTTATCATATAACACCATCGGTTCTTCGTCTCAGCGGTGACTTCAGCAGATCGTTTGCCCGGGTTGCGTCGGGCAGGGACGGATCAACTGGAGAGTCTATGGCGCAGTCCCCCTCACCCGAGAGTCGCCCTCGGGACGCTTCGCGAAGCCGGCGTTTGCTCATCGCGCAGGCCATTCTGTACGCCCTTCTCGCCATCGCTGGCGCGATTTATCTGTTCCTGGCGCTGCTTTCCGTCACGGGGTTCTGGCTTCCGGTAACGCGCCTGATGCTCGCCGCGGTGCTGGTCGCGCTGGCGTTTGTCGAAAACGCGCTGCGCTGCGAAGGCGGCGGGAGACGGGCCCCGCCGTCCGCCGGGAGCCCGGAGGACGAGCCGACGCTTCTGGGCCGGCTGCTGCCGGAAAGCGTGCAGGCCTGGCTTCGCCATTTTCATCAGCATCTGGCCACCACCCTGATCGCCGCCGCGCTCGCCGGCGCCTTTGCCATCGCCAATATCGCGGATGCCCGGCCCGTTGAGCTGGCCGACGCCCCGCGGCCGATCGCCGTCGGCTTCTTTATTCTGCTCTGCTTTACGCTGCTGCTGCTCGAACGCATGCTCAGCTTCCGCCCCCTTCGCGGCTGGCCTCATCGGCAGCAGCACGTGGGGCTTGCCCGCCTGATGCTCAGCCTCTTTCTGCTGCTCACCCTCTCCCTGCTGGCGGCGATGGCGTTCCCCGCCCCCGCGCTGTGGGGCATTAAGCTGGCGAGCCTGACGATCCTGCTGGTGGCGCTGGAGTATGCGCTGCGCGCCCTGGCCGCGATGGCCTCTCCCCCAGCGTCGGACTCCGCTCCCCGCTTTCTGACCCGCAGCCTGCTGGCCGCGCAGTATCAGTGGCCGCCGCGGCCGCTGCTGCACGCCCTGGACTCATTTCAGCAGCGCTTTGGCGTCGATCTGCGCCAGATTCAGGCGTTTCGTCTGATGGGCAGCCGGCTTTTACCGGTGACCGCGGGGATCGCCGCGCTGGGCTGGCTGCTCAGCGGGCTAACGGAGGTGGGGCTGCATCAGCGCGGGATATACGAGCGTTTTGGCCGGCCGATCGCCGTGCTGGCTCCCGGCCTGCACGCCGGACTGCCGTGGCCCTTTGGCCGGGTGGTCGCCGTTGAGAACGGCGCGGTGCATGAACTCCAGCTCAGCGATATCACCGAGGAAGCGCAGCCGGATCGCCAGCCCGACGACGCCGCAGAAGGCCCGGCGCCGCAGAGCAGCTGGCGGCTGTGGGATAGCAGCCACGCCACGGACCAGTCCCAGGTCATCGCCAGCGCCGCCATGGACAAGCAGAACTTCCAGATCGTGAATATGGATATCCGCGTGATCTGGCGCATTGGCCTTAGCGATCGCGATGCGCTTAACAGCCAGTATCAGACCGAAGACCTGGCGGAGATGATTCGCAGCCTCGCCCGGCAGATTCTGGTAACCCAGTTTGCCAGCAAGCAGCTCGATGAACTGCTTGACGAGCAGCGGGCGACGCTGGCTACCGAGCTCAGCCGGCAAATCCAGCAGCGTCTTACCGCCCTCCATACCGGCGTGGAGCTGCTGTTCACCCGCATAGAGGCCATTCATCCTCCCGCCGGGGCGGCCAACGCCTACCACGGAGTGCAGGCCGCGCAGATCGCGGCAAACGCGCTAATTGCCCGCGAACAGGGCTATGCGGAGAAGGTCAGCCGCGAGGCGCAGCGTAACGCCCTGACCGGCCTGAATAACGCCGAGGCCTCCGCCGCTGAAAACCTGTCGCAGGCCCGGGCCGCCGCGGTGACCTTCTCCGCGGAACGGCAGGCCTGGCAGCAGGCCGGCGAGGCGTTTATTACCGAGCGACGCTATCACATACTGAGCCAGGCGCTGGCCCATACTCCGCTGCTGATCCTCGATAACCATCTTCAGGGAAGCAGCGAACCGGTGCTCGATCTCCGTCAGTATCCCGCTTTATCCGACAGTACCGCCCCACAGAAGGCCAGCACACCATGAAGATCCGCGCGATAGCCGCCACCCACGTCCCCCCGAACGCCGTTAAGCGGCAGATCGCTCCGCCCGCCCCGCTGCGCCGCAGGCGCGGTATTCGCCTCGCCGTGGCGGCATTTTTGGTCACGCTGGCGGTGCTAACCGCCTGCCTGCTGGAGGTCCGTGCCGGAAGCGCCACCGTGGTGACTCGCTTTGGCGATCCGGTACGCGTCCTGCTCGCGCCCGGGCTGGCGTGGCGGCTGCCGGCGCCGTTTGAGACGCCGCTGGACGTCGATCTGCGCATTCGCTCCACCTCCAGCGGCCTGCAGGACGTGGGCACTCGCGACGGCCTGCGGGTGCTGGTGCAGGCCTGGGTTATCTGGAAGGTCAAACCCGATAACGATAACGTGCTGCGCTTTATCCGCGCCGTGCAGAACCAGCCGGATGAGGCCGCCCGCCAAATCCGCACCTTTGTCGGCTCCGCGCTGGAGACTACCGCCAGCAGCTACGCGCTGTCGGACATCGTTAACGTCGATGCTAAAAAGGTCAAAATAGCCCAGCTGGAGAGCCAGCTGCAGTCGCAGCTGCAGGCCCAGCTGCTGAAAAGCTACGGCATTGAGCTGATCCAGACCGGGATCGAGCGCCTGACCCTGCCGGCCGTCACGCTGAACGCCACGGTGGACCGCATGCGCGCCGAGCGCGAAACCATCGCCACCGAACGCACCGCCGAGGGCAAACGTCAGGCGGCGGAAATCCACTCCCGGGCGGATCGCGATGCGCGCATTCTGCAGGCCGACGCCGCGGTGAAAGCGGCGGCCATCAGCGCCGACGCCCAGCGCGACGCGGCCAGCATCTACGGCAAGGCGCGGGCCAGCGACCCGCAGCTGTACGACCTGCTGCGTTCGCTGGATACGCTGAGCACGATTGTTAACGCCAGCACCCGCCTGGTGCTGCGCACCGACGCGGAGCCGTTCCGCACCCTGGTGCAGGGCCCCGCGCCGTTGACCGGGACGCCGCAGCCATGACCTCAGCTTCGCCGGGCTCAACGCCCTGGGGACAGTCATACCGCATCGCCTTCTTTACGCTGTACGGCGCAGCGATCCTTGCCGCCGGTGCGTGGCTGTTCTCCTGTATCCATCCGGTGGCCCCCGACAGCCGGGCGGTGGTCTTTCAGTTTGGCAGGCCGATCCGCGTGGCGAACGCGGGGCTGCTGTTCGCCTGGCCGCATCCCGTCAACAGCATTGAGCTGGTGCCGGCCGCCGAACGCATTCTCGAACGGGACGTGGCGGTGCTGCGCCGCGATCGGCAGCTGGAGCAGATCAACAACTGGGAGCGCGACGGCGATGCCGGCGCCGGTGCAGGCTATCTGTTAACCGGCGACGAAGGCGTGGTGCAGCTGGACGTCCGCGTGTTCTGGCGGGTCAGCGACCCTGTCCGCTTCGCGCTACAGCGTGCGCACATCGCGCCGCTGATCGATCGCCTGACCGAACGCGCCGCGGCGGTCGTCTGCATGGAGCGCGGCCTGGACGCGATTCTGGTTGCCAGACCGGAGAGCCCGCAGAACGACCGCCACTCGGCGGAGGAGCGCATTCGCCTGCGCAGCGACTTCAGGCGCAGCATGGCACAAAGTCTGGCGCAGATGGCCGCCGGCGGCAACGATCCGGGCATCGTCATCGAGCGCGTCGATATCGTTTCATCCCTGCCGGCTAACGCGGTGGCGGCCTTCAACGCCGTGCTCACCGCCAGCCAGCAGGCCGATAAAGAGATAGCCAGCGCGCGCACCGCGGCCACGCTGCTGAGCCAGCAGGCGCAGCAGCAGGCGGATCGCACCATCCAGCAGGCAGAAGCCGGCCGCCAGGAGACCCTGGCGAAGGCCAGCGTTGATACCCGGACTATCCTGCAGCTGGCGCAAACCCGGCGCGACGGCAGCGATGGCGGACTGCTGCTGCGCCTGTGGCGCGACGCGGTCAGCCGCATTCTGTCGCAGGCCGGACAGGTTATTACCGTCGCCCCCGGAGACGACAGCCGCCTGATCCTTCAGGGCCTTCCCCCCCAGCCGGCCACCCCGCCGACCAGCGAGAAATCACCATGAGCCAGTCGTGCAGCCACGGGCATATCCACTTCAGCAGTCATCTCCAGACCCCGGCGGAGCAGCGGCGGATGGCGCGTCGGCTGACGCTGGCGATGATAACCATCGGGCTGCTGTTGCTCAGCCTGCTCTGGCGCGCCGTGGCGCCGGATCAGCCGGCGATCGGCGATATTCTGGCCGGCGTGGCCTGGCTGCTGGTTGCCGTGCCGGTATTTCGCGCCGGCTGGCACAGCCTGCTGCACCCGGATCTCCACGGGGTGACCGACCTGCTGATCGTGCTGGCGATGCTGGGCGCGTGGGCGCTGGGCGATCTGATGACCGCCGCGCTGCTGCCGGTGATCATGATTTTCGGCCATATTCTGGAAGAGCGCAGCGTCATGGGAACCCGCCAGGCCATCGCCGGGCTGAGCAAGCTGGCGCATAGCCGGGCGAGACGCCTGCGCCAGGACGGATCGCTGGAAAATATCGGCAGCCAGCAGCTGCGCCCCGGCGACGTGGTTGAAGTTCGCCCTGGCGATCAAATTCCCGCCGACGGGAAGATCCTCTCCGGTAACGCCAGCCTCGACGTGGCGTCCATTACCGGTGAATCGGTCCCGGCGGAGGTCTGCCCCGGAATGTCGGTCTTCGGCGGAACGCTGAACCTCAACGGTCTGCTGCGCGTCGAGATTACCCATACGGGCGAGCACTCCACCCTCGGGAAGGTGCTGGCGCTGATGCAGGACGCCGAGCAGGCAAAACCGCCCATCACCCGAATGCTGGAACGCTATGCCGGACACTATCTGATCCTCGTGCTGCTGATCGCCGCGACGACCTGGTTTTTGACCTACGACAGCCAGGCGATGCTGGCGGTTCTGGTCGCGGCCTGCCCCTGCGCCCTCGTGCTCTCCGCCCCGGCCACCTCGATGGCGGGGATCGCGGTTGCTGCCCGGCACGGCATCCTGATCCGCAACGCGGCCTTTCTTGAAGAGCTGGCGGACGTTGATGCGGTCATTATTGATAAAACCGGCACCCTGACCCAGGGACGGCTGCGGCTGGTTGACGTGGTTCCGGCAACCTCGCGCCCGCGCGAATCTCTGCTGCGGCTGGCCTCGGCGCTGGGCGCGGCGAGTAATCACCCGGTGAGCCGGGCGATGGCTGGCGCCCTTCCTGCAGATAATGAAGAGATGACGCTGCGGGAGGTGGAGGAGATTCAGGGGCTGGGGGTCGTCGCCACCACCGCTGCCGGCCGGGCTTTGCTGGGGCGAAAAGAGCTCTTTGACCGCTATCGGGTCGCGGTCGCCCCGCTCCCCGACCACGACGGCCCGACGGTCGGTCTCGCGGAAGGCGGCGTTTTTCTCGGCTGGCTGCTGCTCGACGATACGATCCGCCCCGAGGCGCCGGAGGCCATCGGGATGCTGCAAAATCTCGGCATCGGCCGCTTCCTGCTGCTGACCGGCGATCGCCTGGCCGTCGCGCAGCGCGTGGCACAACGGACGGGCATTGACGAGCTGGCGGCCGAAGCGCTGCCGGCCGAAAAGCTATTGCAGGTGCAGCAAGCAGTCAGTGAAGGATGGCGCCCGATGGTGGTTGGCGACGGGATCAACGATGCGCTGGCGCTCAAGGCCGGTGCCGTCGGTATTGCTATGGGCAGCAACGGCGCCGATATCGCGCTGGCCTCCGCCGACGTGGTGCTGACCGGCAGCGACTTACGCCGTCTGCCGCTGGCGGTAAGGCTCAGCCGCCGGTGCCGCGCCACCCTGCGGGTCAACGTCTTTATCGGCCTTGGCTGGACGATTTTAATCGTGATTGCCGCGGCGATGGGGCTGCTCGGCGCGGCGGGCGCCCTGGTGGCGGCGATACTGCACAACCTCAGCACCCTGCTGGTGCTGCTCAATACCGGGAGGCTGCTGCAGTTCGACGACCGGCGCGGGAAAGATGAGCGCGCGGGCAACGAGCCGCGCTCGTAAAAACAGGCGCGCTGCGGCCCAGGGCCTGGCACTGCTCTGCCGGCGCCTGGCGGGTCAGCGCGCAGGGAAAATTAATGCTCTGGGTTGAGAGAGCGGCAAACGACAAAAAAGCCCGCTTAAGAAAACTTAAGCGGGCTTTTTAAATATATCTTCGCGGACTAAATGCAATGTTTGTCTCTCTCATTTGATCCCCAAAAACTGAATTTTTCGCCTTAAATGGATCGCTTATTAAGAGCCAAAGATGAAGTATTCTTTGCGATGTGATTTTTTTCGCGATTGGTTGACCCTTGTTCATAATCCAGGGCAGGATTGCCTACAGGCCGCCGAGCCGCTGCGGTTTCAAAGGGGCCCTGAAGATATCAGGAAAGAGCAGGAGCGCGAAATGATGGTAACCTTCACAATCCCATACGTAATATTTATTATTGGTGTTGCCTATAACATCCAGCAAACGTTAGATGCCACAGAAATATCCCTTGTTACACCTCCAGCAATCGATTCCAGCGGCTATGCCATGATCACGGCCTTTGATATCCAATATGGTATCGGGTTTTTAGTTTTCTTTCTGTTGATATATTTGATGTTGCTTTTTGTTTTTTCTATGGTCGCCGCCTACTGCGTTGGACGATGGAAAGGATTGCTGGCTGGGGTATTTATTTGGTGCGTTCCGGGAACGCTTTCGGTCTTAGGGTATTGGCCTAAAATTCAATTCTTGCCAGAGATTTATAACGTATGGGGTGCAGGCTATTTAGGTAGCGCGGTGGGCATGACCTGCCTGCTCATCATGGGATTAATTACCGGCTGGAACTTATTTATCATTCTTACGGATATCTTTAGCTTACAGGACCGATTTCGCCATTTCTACGATCATGTTTGGTACTCAATGGCGATTGTCGCAGCGGTATTTTTTGTTGCTGATACCGGCGCTGGAGAGAATCAACGGCACCTGCAGGATGACACTCAACAGTTCCAACAGGCAAGCACCTATCTGGCAGATCAGCTTCGCCAGTACGATCGGCATTGTGCTCAAGAAAAGCTAAATTTGGCATCGTGTGCCTGGGCTCATCGTATGCGGCAAGAGTTGGCAGAATATGCCACTTACAATGATAAATTAATTCTCGCGCTGGTGCCGAAAACAACCCGCGAAATCTACATTATTTATAACAGAGATGCCGACAATAATACTGCCCAAAAAATCCGCGAGGAGCTTGATACATATAATCAAGCAACCTGTCAAAATGGCCCTGGCTCGTACGATTGTGTAAGGACACCGTCCGTTTATTGTATAATCAGCGATCCGCCAAAGAATTTTTATGATTATTCTCACCACCAAACGATCGTTGCAAACGAATGTATTATTCCAACGTTAGTCCTTTTACAAAAAAGAATTGCTAGTGAAACGAAGAAAGTCAGCGCATCTTCCGAACAAAAGCATATACGCTGGTTTTTCTACTTTTTACTTTCTGTCCTTGCCGGCGGTAAAGTCGCTAATGCAACCGCACGCTGGAGCAAATCTGGCAAAAACAAGGCCGGCTTAGGGGATAAACGTCGGATAATCGGTATGATAAGCGCCGCCTGGGGATTTTTGATTGCATCTTCCCGGCAGATTTTCTGCATTCTCAATCGATTATTTTGTCGGTTATTAACCCAGTGCGCAAAGCTAAGAACGGCAATTAAGCGGTCAGTAAACGGAAGGCCGGCAGAAGATCGTGATGAGACGTAGGGCCGGCTACCCGCATAGCGCGGGAAAGATGCCTTCGGTGAGGATACGGTTGCTGACATGCGCTCACCCCTGTTCCTGTAAGTAGCGATGGACAAACGTCACGGCCATCGCCCCCTCGCCAACGGCGGACGCAACGCGCTTCACGGAACCATGTCTGACATCCCCCGCGGCAAAAGAGCCGGGCACGCTGGTTTCCAGATAAAAAGGCTGGCGGGCTAATGGCCAGTTCTCGGGCCAGCGGCTCTCTCCGAAGAGATCGGACCCGGTTAGCAGATAGCCTTCAGAGTCGCGCAAAATATGCGTTTCGCTGGCCCAGTCGGTGTTGGGCTGGCCGCCAATGCAGACAAAAAGTCGGGAACAGGCGTGGCGACTTTTTCCACCCGATAACCGGTCGTGAAGAGTAATCGCTGCGAGGGAATCTTCGCCTTCCAGCTCAGCTATCTCGCTATTGAAGATGACCTTTATATTGGCTTTTGCGGCGATACGCTGGATTAAATACGTCGATAATGTCTGAGACAGGCTGCTTCCCCGTACCAGCATCGTGACCTGAGCAGCATATTCAGCAAAGTGCATCACCGCCTGGCCTGCCGAGTTGCCGCCCCCCACCACATAAACATGGTCATTCGCGCAATAAGGCGCCTCTGCTGCTCCGGCGCCATAAAACAGGCCGTGCCCGAGGAACTTATCTTCGCGGGGTAAATTAAGGCGGCGATACTCAACGCCGGTGGCGCAGATATTGGTTCTGGCGGTCAGCGTCTCGCCATTGGCAAGACGAACATGGATTTTGCCATCCTTAAAATGGGCCTTCACTCCTTCACTCATGGTCACCAGCTCAGCGCCAAACTTAATCGCCTGCTTGCGGGCCCGGTCCGCCAGCGCAGCCCCGGAGATCCCTTCGGGAAAACCGAGATAATTTTCGATTAATGAACTGGTACCCGCCTGGCCGCCTGGAGCCTGGCGCTCAATTAATATGGTTCGCAGACCTTCGGATGCGGCATAGACGGCGGCGCTTAGTCCTGCCGGGCCCGCGCCGTAAATGGAGACGTCATATTCGCGATATTTGGGCAACGTGATGTGGCCTAAATAAGCGGCGATATCATGCACTCCCGGGGCGAACAGGCGAACCTGTCCCGGAAATTCAACAACGGGAAGACGCAGGTCATTGAACCCTGACACCCCTAATGCCGATAAACACTCTTCTTCACTATTTAGTTCAATCCATTCAAAGGTAACCGCGCTACGCGCCAGATAGTCCCGAAGCAGATAGCCTTCCGGCGATCCCGCCCGGCCATAAATGCGTATGCTGTTTGTTTCTTTATCGATCATTTTTAGCAACCTCATCATGCAGGGATTGAAGAGCATCAGACGTTCAGAGCGCGGGCTTCTCTTGAGATTTACGGGCAATCGCCCTCATGATGGCATCCTCGATGAGATTTAACGGCTGCGCGCCGGAAATCGTCTCGCCTTCAATGTCAAAATTCGGTACGCCGCGGATCCCGGTGGCGAAGCTGATTGCTGCCCTGGTCTCTTTTACGCCAGCATCGCCGGAGAGGTAAGCCAGCGCTTCCGCTCTGTTGAGGCCATTTTCCGCAGCGATATCAGCCAGAACGTCCACATCGCCGATATCGCGGCCCTGCTCAAAATAGCCATGGAAAATCCCATTGGCGGCGGCATCAGCGGCGCCATGCCGGTGGGCCAGATTCATCAGACGATGCGCGCGGAAGGTGTTCGGCGTCTTCTGCATTGCGTCGTAATTAAACGCGATATCATCCTCCGCGGCAGCCAGAATGGTTTTTCTGTCCAGCGACTGGCTGTACTCCCAGCTGCCAAATTTGGCGGAACGGTAGTTCTTACGATCGACGCCTTCTACCGGCATCGTGGGATTCAGCTCGTAGGGCTGCCAGAGAATTGTCACCTCCACACCATCGGGTAAACGACGAATCACCTTTTGCAGACGGCGTTCGCCAATAAGGCACCACGGGCAAATAAAATCAGAAGTGAGCTTGACGGTAATATTCATATTGACTCCTGCTGGCTATGAGTGGGTCGGGAACAACATTGCGTTTAAAAGATGATTGGCGCGAAAGATGAAATACATTAACGGACGGCTACGGCGTATTGATATTTAATCTCCTGATGATGGTGACATATCAATTGACATCAGGCGGTTGCCCATGTTCATTCCCACCTGCTTCAGGTATTTACCGAGATGGCGCTGCTCCGGCTCCCAGCGCGCCAAAGCGGCATCGATATCGTCAGGATAATTCAGAAATGCCCACCGTAACGCCAGGGCATTTGCCGCCGCCTTGGAAGTGCTTGCCGCCGTGTGTGGACGTGGAATAGACGCCGCATCGCCAAGCAATAGCACCCGATCTTTCACCATGCTATCAACGGCCAGATCGCGAATAGATTGCGCGAAAGGCTCTTCTGTCGCCAGCACCACGTCTCTGAACCCTGGCGGCAACATCCGCGCGGCCTCTTCATAAATATGGCTTTTCCATTTTTGCGCGATGACGCCTTCAGGTAGAGAATGCCCGCGCATTACGCCATTTTTATCGGTCATCACGGATTCGCGAGTCGCGTCGTCCATAACGCGATACCACACCCAGTTATAAAGCCGGTGCCCCGGACGCAGATCGTTATTTATCCCCGGAACGAGGTAGCCCAGAATCTGCGATCCCTTATTATCGGCAAACGCAAAGTTGCCATGAAGATCGAGGCGCGCGCGCTCCGGCAGCCGATCTTCACGAATCAGCCCTCGCCAGGCGATATAGCCAGAATAGGTCGGGGTTTCACCCGGCCAGAGCAGCTGGCGGACGGTGGAGTTATTGCCATCAGCGCCAATCAGAATGTCGCCTTTTATATGGCTACCGTCCTCAAACCACGCGGTAACGCCCTCTTTTTGCGAATCGATACGCTGCAGTTTTTTCCCCTGATGGTAATTCTCTTTGCCGGTGGTGGTCAGTAATGTCGAATAAATTAATGACCATGAGGTTTGCATTTGTGGGGCCAACTGTTTGTATTCAACCGTACCGTCGGGATTATAAAAAATGCGGTATTGGGAACGAACGCCCATCTCATCCCATTTTTTATTAACGCCGCTTTCCTGAATCACCTCCACCACCTGCGGTTGAAGCACGATCCCACCGCCCTGGCTATCGAGATTTTTTGCCGAGCGTTCGAAAATATCCACATCCCATCCGGCTTTTTTCATCATATTTCCGGCAAAAAGTCCACCAAGGGAACCGCCGATAATAATGGCTTTTTTAGGTCGGGTAATATCTGACACAGGCACCTCCGCATTTTATTTATGCCACTCAGGTAAGGGCATAAATAATAATTAACTGTCTGGCTGCTGACGTTAACCATAACAGCCTCAGCGCTAGCGGAGAATACCAGCAAAACCGGAAACACTATTGCATAGCACGCAAAGCTGACTGGTATTCCTCACTCAAAACAGGCTAATGTAAGGACTCACCCAGGCGTTTTTCCTATACGAGAAAGTTAAAGCTATGGATATGTTTTCGTCCTTACAGGCGCTGGTCGCGGTGGTTGAGGAAGGCGGATTCTCTTCCGCCGGGCGGCGCCTGTCGCTTGCCACCTCTTCCGTCACCCGGCAAATTGACACGCTTGAGCAATATCTTGGAACGGTGCTGCTGGTTCGCTCAACCCGAAAGGTATCGTTAACCGGGGCCGGAGAGCGGTACTACCAGCATGCCTGCAGGATTATGGCCGATCTCTCCTACGCTAACTACGAAGCCCGCGACCACTCCGGTATGCCTCGCGGGATCCTCAGAGCCAGCCTGCCGGTATCCTGGTCACTGCAATATTTAGCCACTTTACTGCCTGAATTCATGAAGCAATATCCGCTTATCCGGCTTGAACTCACTTTTACTGACGATGTGGTGGATCTGGCTGAGAACCGGCTGGATCTCAGCATCCGGCTGGGGAAAATTTCTGCGCAAAACGTCATTGCCAAAAAGCTGCTGTTGCAAAAGCGCGTTCTTTGCGCCAGCCCGGCCTATCTTGCTGAAAAAGGCGTGCCATTGCTGCCTGCCGATTTACGACGCCATAATTGCCTGCTTTTCTCCTACTCTTCCGGTCAGACAAAATGGTTTTTCTTCCGCGATAAAACGGAAGGCGTCAGCGTTGAGGGAAACCTTAGATGCAACAATTCTCAGATACTCAGGCAGGCGGCTTTGGGCGGACAGGGTATTGCTTTGCTTCCGGACTGGCTGGTGAATAACGACGTTCAGCGCGGCGACCTGTTAGCGCTGTTTCCGGATATACGCGTTGATGTGACCGCTGACGAGGATGAATCAGCGGTGTATGCACTTTATCATCCAAGCCGCCGCGACATTAAAATGGTGAAATTATTTGTCGATTTTATTTATCAGTTCCTCAACCAGCAGGCGGCAGAGGAAGCTGATATTTTCTGCGGGAAGCCAGGCTAAAGCAGCACGCCTGGTTATTTATCTAAACTAGCGGCGGATAAACGCCAGCACATCTTGATTAAACTGCCCGGCATTTAGCTGAGCCAGACCGTGGCTGGCGCCGGGATAGATTTTCAGCTCGGCGTCTGCGATTATCTTCGCGCTCTTAATGCCTGCCGCAGCAATGGGCACAATTTGATCGTCATCGCCGTGAATAATCAGGGCTGGCTTATCGATTTTTTTCAGATCGTCCGTATAGTCGACTTCGGAAAACTCACGGATACAGTCATACTCCCCTTTGATGCCGCCCTGCATCCCCATCCGCCAGAACGATTCGACCAGGCCATCATTAGTGGCGATATTTTCGCGATTAAAGCCATAAAACGGTACCGCTAGCTCGCGGAAGAACTGCGAACGATTGGCTGCGGTGCCGGTGCGGATATTGTCGAAAACCTCCAGAGGCGTGCCCTGCGGGTTATCAGCCGTTTGCAGCATTAGCGGTGGAACCGCGCCGACTAACACCACTTTTGCCACGCGGGATGATCCATGGCGGCCGATATAGCGGGCGACTTCCCCACCGCCGGTTGAATGGCCAATCAGTATCGCATCATGCAGATCAAGATGGTCGATCAGCTCTGCCAGATCGTCCGCGTAACGGTCCATGTTGTTGCCTTCCCACGGCTGCTCGGATGCGCCGTGCCCGCGGCGGTCATGGGCGATAACCCTGAAACCGTTCTGCCCAAAGAAAAGCATCTGTGCGTCCCAGGCATCTCCGGAAAGCGGCCATCCGTGAGAGAAAACAACCGGCTGACCTTTGCCCCAATCTTTATACGCGATGCGAACATTATCTGAGGTAGTGAAATGGCTCATTATCGTTCTCCTGAAATTAACGGCATTAATTAGGAAACTACACCCCGTGTCGGGTGCAGTTAACTTAAACGACAATGTCAGAGGTGATAATCCGGGGAATATACAACGTAGTTTTGCATCTGGTGCAACGCTGGCGCCGTTCAGGGTATCCGGCTGTTTTTATGTCCGCGCCGTGTTCCGTGCTGGGCGCCAAATTTGCCCGATATGGAGGGAAAACTGAAAATGCACCGGGAAGATTTTCCACGCTTGCTCATTGAATCAAAATCACGAAGGGATTCTCAAAGAAACATGAAAAAGCCCGCTTAAGTTTCCTTAAGCGGGCTTCTCGAATATGGCTCCTCTGACTGGACTCGAACCAGTGACATACGGATTAACAGTCCGCCGTTCTACCGACTGAACTACAGAGGAATCGTGTGAACGGGGCGAATATTAACGGCGACGCCCGGCCTTGTCAAAGGCTGTTTCGCACATTTCAAACCGTTTGCCGATTTATTCTCCACTTTGGGCGAAATTTGTCGTTTCGCCCAGAAAATGGTTAGGTTTCGCGCACCTGGCTTTTGCTGCGCGGATATTTCCACAGCCAGCGCCCGCTGACCATCCGGCAGTAGAACAGCGCGCCGCGTACCGCCCAGTCAAGCACCATCCCCAGCCAGACGCCAATCACACCCATACCGAGTACGATGCCCAGCGTATAGCCCGCCACGACGCGGCATCCCCACATCCCCAGCATCGACACCCACATGGTGTAGCGTACGTCGCGAGCGCCTTTAAAGGCGCACGGCAGGGTCCAGGACATCGCCCAAATCGGCATAAAGAAGGCGTTCAGCCACAGCAGCTCTTTCACCACCACTTTGACATCCTCTTCGCTGGTATAGAACGAGGCGATCAGGTTAGCAAACGGCGCGGTTCCCCACGCAATTACCGTCAGGATGATGGTCGATAGCCAGAATACGTGCCACGCCTGGCGCTCCGCCTGCCCAATCTGGCCTTTTCCCAGCCGGGTGCCGGTAATGATGGTCGACGCGGAGCCCAGCGCGTTTCCCGGCAGATTAATCAGCGCGGCGAAGGAGAAAGCGATAAAGTTGCCGGCAATCACGTTGGTGCCCATGCCGGCGACGAACATCTGCGTCAGCAGCTTGCCGCCGTTGAACAGCACCGATTCGATGCTCGCCGGGATGCCAATGCCCATCACTTCCCAGATAATGGCAAAGTTAAGCGGTTTGAAGTAGCTCTTCAGCGAGATGCGCAGCGCGGGATTAAACCCGACGGCTAATACCCACACGATCGCCACCGCTCCGATGTAACGGGCGATGGTCAGCCCCAAACCTGCGCCGACAAAGCCGAGTCCTGGCCACGAGAAAACGCCGTAAATCAGGATGCTGCTGATAATAATGTTGATGATGTTCATCCCGCCGTTAATCAATAGCGGAATTTTGGTATTGCCTGCCCCGCGCAGCGCGCCGCTACCGATCAGCGCAATCGCCGCCGCCGGGTAGCTCAGCACCGTCAGCTCCAGATAGGTTAAGGCCATATCCTTAACCTGGGGCAAGGCGTCGCCGGCGACAATATTGATAATTTCTTTGCCGAAGGCGTGTATCACCACCGCCAGCAGAATGGAGAACAGCGTCATAATTGCCAGCGACTGCCGCGCGGCCGCGCGCGCGCGTCGCGGATCGCGCTTGCCGAGGCTAAAGGCAACCACCACCGTCGTACCGAGATCGATGGCGGCAAAGAACGACATGATCACCATATTAAAGCTGTCGGCCAGCCCAACCCCGGCCATCGCCTCTTTACCCAACCAGCTCACCAGGAACGTGCTGACTACGCCCATCAGCAAAACGCAGCTATTTTCCAGCAAGATGGGGACCGCTAGCGGGCTGATTTCACGCCAGTAAAGTACGCGATAACTCTTACGTTTTTTGAACCAGGATGTTCGTTCTACGACCCTGCGTGCTGCGGATGTGACGTTCAAGGGAGACCTTAGTGAGAAAAGTTGAAACTACATTTCAAATGATGATAGAGAAATGCTAATCCTGCAAAGCATTTTTCCTTCTAAATTGTCGGTAATTACAACAAATTGTTGATAGAAGCGGCGGTTGGTCGACAGGGGCAGAATAGATGTTTGACAAAAATTTTTTCGCCGCTAAGATACGACCCCACACGATTCCTCTGTAGTTCAGTCGGTAGAACGGCGGACTGTTAATCCGTATGTCACTGGTTCGAGTCCAGTCAGAGGAGCCATATTCGAGAAGCCCGCTTAAGGAAACTTAAGCGGGCTTTTTTTCGATAAAAACTTAGTTCAACTCTTATACAGTTGCAAATTGCTTCTGTACCGCGGCGGCTGTGCGACGGAATGCTACGCCCTTATCATCAAACAGATGCGCATGATTTGCCGGGATCGCTAACCCGACTTCATCACCCAGCCCCAGATCCTGCTCTTCGGAATGCCTTACCAACAGAGGATCAAATCCGTCAACGGAGACATAGAAGTAAGCGGCTTCACCAAGGTGTTCGATATGCTGAATCTTTCCGACCAGATGCGCTTCCCGTTTATCGACGAGGCGTAAGTGCTCGGGGCGAATCCCCACTTTTACCCGCTCGCCTGAACGCGTGGCGGCCGTATTGACCTGTACTTCAATTTCTTTGCCGCCCCCTCCCAGACGTACTCTGGCGCTCTGGCCCGTTCCTTTAACCAGTTCCCCCGGCAGGAAATTCATTTTCGGTGAACCAATGAATCCGGCCACAAATTCATTCACCGGATGGTGATATAACTCCAGCGGATGACCGACCTGCGCGATCGAGCCCTCATTTAGCATTGCTGCTCCGCTGTTCAGTAGCACTATCTTATCCGCCAGCGTCATCGCTTCAACCTGATCGTGAGTCACATAGATCATGGTGTTGCCAAGCTGGTGGTGCAGTTTGGCAATTTCCACCCGCGTTGCGACGCGCAGTGAAGCATCGAGGTTAGACAACGGTTCATCAAACAGGAAAACATCGGGCGCGCGAACGATAGCCCGCCCGATGGCAACACGCTGGCGCTGACCACCGGAAAGCGCCTTTGGCAGACGTTGTAGCAGCGGCTCAAGCTGCAAAATTTTCGCCGCATTCATAACGCGACGTTCAATTTCAGCCGGTTCGGTTTTCGCCAGCTTCAAATTAAACGCCATGTTGTCATAAATAGTCATGTGCGGATAAAGCGCATAGCTCTGAAATACCATCGCCACACCACGATCGGCCGGAGCCAGACGATTTACTACCTTATTACCAATCGAGATCTCTCCAGAAGTAATGGTTTCCAGCCCGGCAATCATGCGTAATAGCGTCGATTTGCCACATCCCGATGGCCCGATAAACACACAAAACTCACCGTTTTTGATTTCGAGATCGACCTGATTAATCACCTGCGTGTCATGGAAGCGCTTAAATACATTGCTCAGACGTATACCAGACATAATTTACAACTCCTCTCTTCTGAGCTACTTAACGCCGCCCATGGTTAAACCGCGCACCAAATGTTTTTGTACCATCAGACCGAGTACCAGCATCGGCAACATCACCAGCGTTCCTGCTGCCGTCAGCGGCCCCCACTCCGTTCCCTGGAAGGTCAGGAATGAAGTGATCGCGACGGGTAGCGTTTGTGTGGAGTCACCGGAGAGCGTCAGGACAATCTGGAATTCATTCCAGATAAAGAACAGCGTCAGGACACCCGATGCCGCCAGCCCGGTACGTGCCAGCGGCAGCATAACGCTCAGGAACACGCGCCACTCGCTGGCGCCGTCAACGCGGGCTGCCTCGCGGATCTCAGGCGGAATATCTTCAAAAAAGGTGGTGATCATCAGGATGGTGAAAGGCACATTCGCCACGGTGTACACCAGAATCAGCACCAGATAGCTGTCAGTCATGCCCAGCCGGGTTATCAGGTAATAGACCGGTATTACCAGCATGATCGCTGGCGCATAACGCAAACTCATAATGAACTGCTTAGCCTGGCCCTTACGTTCGATGAAGAACACCAGGCCGTAGGCAAACAGTGCGCCAAACACCAGACACAGAAACGTCGACACCAGCGAGATCAGCAGGCTGTTGCCAAACGCACGGACAAAGTCGCCGTTGCTCAATACCTGTCTGTAGTTATCAAGAATCGGCGTAAACCACAGCTTTGGCGGCATGGCAAAGGCGTCGATATAGGTTTTAAACGACATCGTCACCAGCCAGTAAATCGGCAACAGGAAGAACGCCAGAATCACGGCCAGCACGAGGTAAAATCCGGCTCTCCGGCAGATAAACTTCAAGGAATCACTCATCTTTCATCACCTTTTTACTGGCAAATGACAGGACCGCGATCACCAGCAGCGTATTGATAATGGCAATCACCACCGCCGCGCTAATACGGAAATCCTGGAATCCGGTGAGATAGGCATACATGTTGGTCGTTTCCGTTGCGAGCGCCGGGCCGCCACGGGTCATCACGTAGATAAGATCGAAAGATTTGAAGGCATCAATCATGCGCAAAAACAACGCCATCAGGACGATCGGTTTCATCATCGGTAATTTAATAAACGCCAGCAGACGCCAGCCGCGAGCGCCATCCAGCTCTGCCGCTTCCAGAGGCTCATTCGGCAGCGCATCCAGACCCGCGGAGACCAGCAGAATAATGAACGGCGTCCACTGCCAGATATCCGCCAGGATCAGCGATGCCATTGCGGTGTTTGTGTTGCCTAGCCAGTCAATCGGTGCGATGCCGAAAAAACCAGCCAGCCAGTTGAACAAACCGGCGTTGGGATCATAAAAAATACGCCAGATAAGCCCGGCTACGATGGGCGTGACAATCATCGGCAACAGTAACAGCGCTCGTACCAGCTTACGGCCAACAAAGTCACGGCTGATGAACAGCGCAATGGCGCTGCCAAGTACCAGCTCTGCTACCGTGGAGCCCACGACATATACCAGCGTGTGCCACAGAGAGAGCCACATGCGTGGTTCTTTCAGCACCTCGATAAAGTTCGCCAGGCCGATAAAATCAAACGGCGGTGGCGACATCAAATCGATGTCGTACACTGACAGGTAGATGGCGTAACCCAGCGTGTAGAACGAAACCAGCAGCAATACAACCAGTAACGGCAGTGTAAACGCCTGCTGCGTGAGTTTTGCTTTCATAGTTTTACCTGGACCTGCGTAAGGAATTCACTTCAGCCGGTGCGCACAAACGCACCGGCTGAAAATGGTTAACGGGACAACGCTTTATCGTTACGGGTGTTCGCTGCCTTCAGCGCGCTTTCAACTGACCGCGTACCGGCCAGCGCTTCGGACAGGGCGATGCCTGTAATGTTGATGATCTGTGTGGACTGCGGAACGGTCGGCAGGTACTTCGCATTACCATTCTTCAGCGCCGCCAGCATGCCATCCTTGAAAGCGCCGTAGCGTTGGGTGAAAGCATCACTGTTAATGGCGCTGAGTGAGCTCACGCCTGCGTTCGGGTTCAGCTCCACCGACTTCACCTGCGTCTGCTTGTTGGTCGCCCAGCTGATAAACTTCCAGGCTGCATCCTGGTTCTTGCTGTCGCTGGAGATATACAGGCCATGCACCTGAAGCGCGCCGCTGTTACCCGGACGATCGCCAGGCTGGGCAGGTACCGGCGCGTAGCCCACCTTACCGACGACAGAGGACTGTTTCGGATCTTCGTTAAAGCCGCCGTTGACGGTTGAGTCGATAGTCATGGCCGCTTTGCCCTGCTGGAATACCAGACGGTTTTCCTGCCAGCCAAAGTTAGCCGCGCCGATCGGGCCATAATTTTTCAGGACATTGACAAAAGCTTTCGTCGCCTCAATCGCCTGCGGCGATGAGATGGCAGATTTGCCGCTACTGTCGATCCACTGGCCGCCGTAGCCCCACAGGAACGCTGCCCATGCGAAAGTATTCTGAATCCCCTGCGCTCCGCGCAGCGTGATACCGGCAACCTGACCGTTGGTTTTCTCTTTGATGGTCTTCGCCGCAGCCGTCAGCTCATCAAAGGTTTTCGGTACCGCAATACCGTACTGCGCAAAGAGATCTTTGCGGTACATCAGGAAGGTGCTTTCGCCGTAAACCGGCAGCCCGTAGTAACCCTCGTTATACCGCAGCGTCCCGGCATAGCTCGGAACGAAATCCCCACCGTCATAAAATGTGCTATCACTCTTCATCCACTTATCGACGGGGACAATATAGCCTGCCGAGGCATAACCGACCGCGTGGACCCAGTCGTCCATGACGACGTCATAGCGTCCGCTGTGCGAGGAGAAGGCCAGCAGGGCTTTGGAGGTCAGATCGCTGTAGGGCACAATCTCAGCCTGGACCTTAATGCCGGTCTCTTTCTCAAACTCCGGTAATAATGCTTTTATGGAATCGCTGGTACTGTGGCCTTCCAGCAGGACACGAATGGTTTCCTGCGCGCTGGCGTTACCCGCCAGCAGCAACGTGCTGATCATACCTGCGATCGCGATTTTCTTTATGCTCATCTCATCACCTGGTTATTCAGTCAGAATGTCAGACCCGGACGATCTCTCCGGTACGGGCAGAGTCCATAATGGCAAGGGTAATGCGCAGGGCTTCGTTAGCCTCTTCGCCGGTTGCCACGCTGGTTGAACCGCTGCGAACATCGGCCAGGAATGCCATCAGTTCCTCGCGCAGATCGCCTTTGATTTCCCCCTGACTCAGCGGCCAGTGCTGGGTGTCGATATAGCGGTTCATATTTTCAGAGGCGTGATACAGACCGGACTCCCCACATTCAATTTCAATCAGGCCCCTGGTCGCAAGAATCGTCATTTTGGCATCAAGCAGCGTGCGTGAACCCGCCGGCAGCGCCCACGAGCTTTCCAGATTCACCACGGTTCCATCGTCAAAGCGGATGATGGCGAAGACTGAATCTTCTGTACCCAGGTGACCCAGCAGTTTGTTAGTGGTCTGCGCATAAACGCTTACCGGACTGGTGTGCTTCAGCAGCCAGAGGATCATATCAACGTCGTGAACGGTGACGTGCAGCGGCAACGGCAGGCTGCCGCCGTAACGGGCCGGTCCTTCAATCGCAGGGCTGTTGCGACGGGCGGTAATATGGCTCACTTCTCCTGCACTGCCGGTCGCCAGGATCTCCTGAGCACGGGAGTAGCGCGGATCGAAGCGCAGCAAAAAGCCAATCCCCAGCTTCACATTGGCGTCACGCGCTGCCCGGATGATGGCTTCGCCATCTTCCATTGTGGCTGCGATCGGTTTTTCGAGAAAAATATGGGCCCCCACTTTAGCCGCCGCGAGCGCGGGGGCAAGATGGAAGTCATCTTTGGTGCAGATACTTACGATGGCCGGTTTTTCCTGCTCCAGCATCTGGTTGAAATCTTCATAGCAGTTCAGCTGCGGGATCCACTCCTTCAGCGCTTCGCTGCGGGATAAGTCCGGATCGGCCACGCCAACCACCTCTACGCCGTACATCTGCTGCCAGATTCTGGCATGCATTGCCCCCATGAAACCTGCGCCGATGACGCACACTTTAATCACGCTGTCTGTCATTTCACTTTCCTCAGTACCGGGTTTGAAAAATTGAGTAACGCTTCCTGCAACCTGTTCGGTAATTCAATTAACATGCCAGAAAAATGCCAGATTAATACCAATAATGTAAAATCCTTTAAAATCAAAGCAATTAACATTTTAAGGTACATTATTTCAACATATTTAACCTGTTATACTGCCTGCTTTTTCGTGTTGTCCAGCACATTCATGGTGCTTTTGATCAAAATTAGAGCACCATCACGAAGCGTCAGGTATTAAATAAAAATACCAATTTACACATCTGGTATTATTGTGATTATCTATTTGGCAATGACAAAACCAACAGGAGTGAAAAAATGGCGATCGACATAAATCGACTCAAAGATCGGCTGGTTGTATCTTGCCAGCCGGTAACCGATGGACCGATGGACCGCACAGATATCGTGGTCGCGATGGCGCGTAGTGCGGAACGGGCCGGAGCCGGCGCGGTGCGCATTGAAGGAGTGGATAATGTCCGTCAGGTTTCCAGACACCTGGATATTCCCGTTATCGGGATTGTTAAGCGCGATCTGGACGATTCGCCGGTGCGCATCACTCCCTTCCTGAACGATGTATCAGCCCTGATTGCTGCCGGAGCCAGTATCATTGCGATTGACGCTACGGCGCGTCCCCGTCCGGTAGCCGTGGCGGAACTTTACCGGCTTGCCCGTCAGTCTGGCGTACTGGTAATGGCCGATTGCTCAACGTTAGCGGAGGGTATCGCAGCCGCAGAGCTGGGATTCGATCTGATTGGCACAACGCTCTCCGGTTACACCGCCGAAACCTCGGATCAGCCAATGGAACACCCGGACCTCGAACTTATTGCGCAACTTGCCGGCCGTGGTTATCGTGTTATGGCCGAAGGCCGCACCCGAACTCCCGCTCATGCGGCGGCGGCGCTTCAGGCCGGGGCCTTTGCGGTAACGGTGGGTTCGGCTATCACGCGTGTTGAACATATTACTGAGTGGTACAACAGCGCCCTCGCCGCGGTTGTTCACGGGAGAACGTCAGCATGATCCTGGCTCTGGATATTGGTGGCACCAAGCTTTCCGCAGCCTGGTTCGAGGGTCAACGCTGCATTGACCGTCGGCAGGTCGCCATGCGCTATGATGAAGCGGGGTTTCTTACCGCCCTTCGTGAAGTCACGCAGTCGGATTATCCGATCGAACGCGTCGCGGTAGCGGCGACGGGCTACCTGCGGGAGGGGCGGGTCTGGTCGGTGAACCAGAACACGATCCCATTCTGGAAAGGCTTTCCTCTCGGACTGGCGTTAGAGCAGTTGTTTACCTGTCCGGTTATCATGCTGAATGACGCGCAGGCCGCGGCGTGGGGAGAGTTTCTGCCGCGCCGCGAGCAACGCGCTAACCTGCTATTTATCACGCTTTCTACCGGCGTCGGCGGAGGGCTGATTTGTGACGGGAAGCTGCGTATTGGTCCGCACGGACTCTCCGGACATATCGGTCATGCGACGGTGAACATCGCACCAATGGACCCGGAGTCAGGCACCTGCGGCTGCGGCCGTACCGGTTGCCTGGAGCACGTTGCGTCCGGCACCGCGCTGGCGCGACAGGCCACGGCACTCTTCGGACGCCCTTCCAACAGCCGCCAGCTTTTTGCGCTGGCCGGTACAAACCCGCAGGCCGACGCCATTCTTAATAACGCCGCCAGAGCGGTCGCCCAGGCGATAGCCGATACGCTGATGGTTGTCGATATTGAAGAGGTGGTGATTGGGGGAAGCGTGGGTCTGGCAGATGGCATGCTTGCCCGGGTGCAAAAGGCACTGCAGGAACTTCCCGAGCTGTTTAAGCTGCCAGTGACTCCCGCGCTGGGAGGCGGCGATGCAGGGTTACTGGGTGTTGCTGATTGGGCACAACACCAGTAACGATCGTTACATACCCGTCGAGATATCGCGCTGGAGCTCAACAAGAAAATCGTAGCTGTCGCCCCGATACCAGGTATGGGTATATTCAATCGGGCGACCATCCTCGAGGTAGCAGTGACGCTCAACGTGCAGCGCCGGACTGTGTACGGGCATATCCAGCAACTGGCTGTGATCGCGATTTAGCGGCTCAGCCCGAATGCGCTGTAACGCGCGTGCCGGCATGAAACCGTGCAGCTGGAGCACGGCGTACAATGAATCGCTCAGTTCATCCATATCAGGAATAAATATCTGCGGCACCACCGCGATTTCCACTGCCATCGGCCGGTCGTCGACGGTACGCAGGCGCTTAAGCCGCCATACCATCGCTCCGGGAGACAGATTCAGGGCAATAATCTCGGAAGGAGAAGCATACGTCAGTTCCTTCTCCAGCCAGCGGCCACCGGGCTGATAACCACGTGAAATCATATCTTCACTAAAGCTGGTCAGCGATGAGAGCGGTTTTTCTACCCTTCCGGCTACGGTACTGCGCGCCCCACGTCGCTGTACGATGACCTGTGCGTTTGCCAGCTCACTTAATGCGCGCCGTACCGTGACTCTGGATAGGCTCAACTGTTCCGAAAGTTCACGTTCACTGGGAATGGCATAACCCGGCTTGAGCTCACCACGGCCGATCATGTCACGAAAACCTCTCTCCAGGCGCAGATAAAGCGGTCCGGCCCCACGATTCGCGTCGTCGCAATACGTTTTCAGTGTCTCAATGAATTTTCGTTCCACGCCTTCACCATCCATTCCCCAGACATACTTGAAGATTACCTGATGTTACCAGTCCGGCATAGCGCTGATGATACCATTTTGTCCAACTGGTATCTTCTGGTATGGCTACAAGCCACAATGACAGGCAATCGCACAATGAATGATTCACCCTATCAGGTCAGGCACTGCGCCAATGAGCGTCAAATAAGCATTGGCAGGGTTGCACTGGCCGTCTGCTGACTTGCCGTGATGTAGCGATTGTCATGCGTAATAAGCTCTCCGACCAAAACCTCGACCAGCAGCATCGCGCCAACCTTGGCGCTTAGCGAGCCCGCGCTCAGTGGCCCTTCCGGTCTGGCTGCCACCAGCAGCATATCAGCCAGATCGCCCAGCGGACTACGCAGAGTATTGCTCAGCATCAGCACGCGTGCCTTACGTTTTTTGGCAAGCCTGACCACGTGCAACAGGTCTTTAGTCGAGCCGGAGCTGGAAATAGCAACAACCAGATCCCCCTCTCTGAGCGTGGATGCGTTCATCGCAGCACGGTGCATATCGTTAAACATCAGAGCGGCTTTGCCCAACCTAAGTAATCTGTAGTGCAGATAGTCCCCGGTGATGGCACTGGCCGCTACGCCATAAATTTGTACTGATGCCGCTTCATGCAGGGCAATTCCTGCCTGTCGTAGAACCTCACGATTGATAAATTTACCGGTATCCCTCAGCGCCTGAACGGATTCTTCAACCAGTTCGCCAATACTGTCCTCTCCGGTCGGGGCATCCGGCTGATTCTGCTGAATGTCCATGGCCATCGCCATTTTAAACTCGGTATACCCTTTACAACCTAAGTGACGGCACAGTCGGGTCACGCTCGCTTCGCTGGTTTCACTCTCTCTCGCCAGTTCAGTGATGGTCAGATACAGCACTTTCTGGGGCCCGGAGAGAATAAAATCCCCGAGTCTTTGCAATGTCGGGCTATAGCCCGGCAGGCCTTGCCGCAAATGCAGCAAGATATTCTCATTTTCCGTCATCGGACCCGTCTCTATTATCTCAACTCACGCCATAGTGTGGCGGAAAGCCCCCCGATAAAGCCAGCAGATTCGCTCAGATGTGAAATCCGTCAAAAAGTTGATGTTAATTTTCACCAATCAATGCATATTGTGATAATAATTTTCACCAACACAACTTATCGAGGGAAAAAAATGTCACTTTTCAGCGGTGCCTCTTCGGGAGGCTGGTTCGAGAAAGCACAGCGTTTCGGGAAATCCTTTATGCTCCCCATCGCCGTGCTGCCTGCGGCAGGGTTGTTACTTGGTATTGGTGGCGCACTTTCAAACCCAAATACCATTAAGGCATACCCTTTCCTTGACGTTGCCTGGCTGCAGGGCGTTTTTACTATCATGGCGAGCGCGGGATCGGTAGTCTTTGCCAACCTCGCCGTGCTGTTTGCCGTCGGGGTGGCGGTCGGTCTGGCAAAAAGTGATAAAGGTACCGCCGGCCTCGCTTCCCTGCTGGCCTACCTGGTGATGAATGCCACTATTAATGCATTACTTAAACTGACCGGAGTGCTGGCAGCGGCTAACCTGAGCTCAGTGGGTCAGGGTATGGCGCTGGGCATTCAGACGCTGGAGACCGGGGTGTTTGGAGGCGTGGTGATTGGACTCGTCACCTCACTGCTGCATAACAGATATAACAAAATCGCGTTGCCACAGTTTCTGGGCTTCTTCGGAGGGTCACGCTTCGTACCGATTATCAGTTCACTGATCGCCATTCTGGTTGGCGCCGCGATGACTATTATCTGGCCACATTTCCAGAAACTGATTTTCGGTCTGGGTAGTCTGGTTGATGCAACCGGCTACTTTGGCACTTTTATCTATGGTTTTGTGCTACGTATGCTGGGTCCGTTCGGCCTGCATCATATTTTCTATCTGCCATTCTGGACGACGGCTCTGGGCGGTAGCGAAATCGTCAACGGGCAGTTGGTTGAAGGCACACAGCGCATCTTCTTCGCTCAACTTGCCGATCCCAATACGCATCAGTTCTATGTCGGTACCTCGCGTTTTATGTCCGGGCGTTTCATTACCATGATGTTCGGCCTGGTGGGTGCATGCCTTGCGATGTACCACACCGCCAAACCCGAGAATCGTAAACTCGTGGCCGGTCTGCTGTTGTCTGCGGCACTCACCTCATTCCTGACGGGTATCACTGAGCCTATTGAGTTCTCTTTCCTGTTCGTTGCGCCGGTGCTGTACGTCATCCATGCGGTGTTTGACGGTCTGGCGTTCATGATTGCACACATTCTACATATCACTATCGGCCAAACATTCTCAGGCGGGCTTATCGATTTCATCCTGTTTGGCGTGTTGCAGGGGGAGGATAAGACCCACTGGTTATACGTTCCTCTGGTTGGTATTCCATGGTTCTTCCTGTACTACATCACTTTCCGCGTTGTCATAACCCGCTTCAATTTTAAAACCCCAGGTCGTGAACAAGCCGGTGTTGAAAGTGCACCGATTCAGTCAGGCGAACGTCCGCAGCAGGTTATTACCGCGCTCGGGGGTAAAGAGAACATCGCTGAACTGGACTGCTGCGCTACCCGCTTGCGCATTACGCTTGTTGATGGAAGCAAAGTAGATGAAGTGTTACTGAAAGGTACGGGTGCCCGGGCAGTCATCGTACGTGGCAACGGCGTACAGGTCATTTATGGACCTCACGTTACCATTATAAAAAATGAAGTTGAGGAGTTACTCGCGCTATGAAGCCATCCATGCTGTCGCTGATTCGGGGAAAACTCATCGTCTCCTGTCAGGCGTTGGAAAACGAACCGTTGCATAGCCTATTTATCATGTCAAAAATGGCCGCTGCCGCCGCTATCAGGGCAAACAGCCTGCTTGACGTACAGAAAATTATGGACACGGTTGACTTACCCGGTATCGCGGAAGGCAACGTTGAGAGGCCTGAGAGGGCCGCAAACTGTCTGAGACCAGGCGCTCATGAGGTTGTGGTGGCGGTGCGATCACCCGCCCGCAGCAGATTACCCGCCGCTGCGTAAACGCCATGACTATTCCACCAGCGTAGCCATAGTAGTGATTGACTCAACCGCCCCCTGGTTGAGTCAATCCCACCCTGTCCAGGCCGTGTGTTATATATGCGTTTTGATTGGAAAAACCTTCTTTGCTACCGGCCTTGTGCTCATCCCTTTTTTGCAATACGAAAGCCTATGCGCGGAAAATGCACCGCTACCGCTCCTGTCGCCACATGCTCGCGCTCAATGGCGACTTCATGCGTAGTCAGAGTCACCAAACGTCCCGTAACGGGTTCACGCCCGTAGTCATCCGCAGTGACCGTTATGGTATCGCCTGCGGACAATCCGAGAGCATCGGCGCGATCGATCCGCCTGTCCGGCTGAGGAGCAGCCGCCCGTGCGATGGCCTGCGCCTCTTCTGAGGAGATCTCAGCACGCTGTCCCTGGTCGAGTAATTTCACCCGCGACAGCCAATCCGACAGGTGCCAGAACGGCTCAAACAGCGCTTTCACGCCGGGGACGTGCTCAAGCACCGTTTTAATCTCGACGTAAGCATGAAAATCAACCAGCCCGGGCTCGCTGCCGGAAAGAAAACGTCGGCCATCGGCAAGCTGCTGTTCGACCAAATCAGCATGGGCGCGCAGCTGAGTGGTTAAGTGGGGAAGATCCTGCTCCAGCTTTTCAATATCCATAAAGTCGCCAAAATAGGCCTTTCTGTCCCGCATCAACTCTTGCGGAAATTGATGGATATTCGAACCAATCGCCAGGCCGGAGCTGGCAATATGCACATCGCGGTCGCTCCAGGCAGAAAGGGCCTGCGCCAACCCCCGATCCGCGCCCGGGAAAAGGGTCGGCGTGGGAAAACGTCGCTCAAGTTCAAGGGCGATAAGGCGGGAATCGCAGTAAACGTCGGCGCCAATCTGCATCACCGGCGTTTTTCGGTATCCTCCCGTCAGAGCAGTCAGTTTAGGCTTCGGCATAATCAGTTCTGCAATCACAGATTTCCAGGCTAGCTGCTTCAGGCCGAAGATAAGGCGGATCTTCTCCGCAAACGGAGAGGCGTCAAAATGATGAAGGATAATGTCAGACATATATTCGCTTGCTCACAGGTAAGGGAAAAAGAGAACGCCGGGTTAGCTATCGCGCTCACGCGCGCACGGCGTGCCAAAAAGCCTGCCACCCCAACATGCGCCATGCATCTAACTCTCCGGCATGGAGCTGGCAATGTTCGATAACCATATTCGCCGTAGCATCAACGAGTTGCCCAATAAACTCTTCCGGCTGCGGGCGGAGGATCTTTTTCTCAAGGCCTTCATTCACCAGATGGCTAAAATCAGAAAATATTGCCCATGAAGCCTCCCGGGTTTCGTCCCGCAGCTTGTCCGAAGCGTTCAAATAGCGCGCCACCCGGTATTTTTGGGGAAATTGCATTCCCCAATCGATATAAGAACCCCAAAACGCCCTGAGTTCGTTTTCTACACTGCCCGCAGAAGCGATGCTGACGGCCTGCCTCACGTCTTCTTTTATGCTGAGATAAAGGGCATTAAAAAGGTGCTCTTTGGTTGGGAAATAAACAAACAGCGTGCCGGTCCCTACCCCGGCAAGCCTGGCTATCAGGGCCGTAGGCGCCGAAAGCCCCTGCGCGGAAATCACTTCCAGAGCCGCACTCAGCAGTGCTTTACGTTTTTCCTCGCTCAAAGGTCTTGCCATATACCCCTCCTTTAAATGAGTGACCAGTCAGTCAATTTAAATCAAATCAGAGATCCTTTGCAACAAGGATAATTCTCTCGCGTCGCTCGAAGTTTCTCGGTCTGGCATCTTTCCCTTGCTCCCGCGTTATATATGACATATATAATTGACTGTTCGTTCCATAATGAAAAGGCAGACGTAGAATGGTCAGACCCAGAGAGTTCGACAGCGAGGTTGTTTTGCAACGAGCGATGCGCGTCTTCTGGCAAAAAGGCTACGCCGCGACGTCGACGGAAGATCTGCTTACCGCCATGGGGATTGGGCGCCAGAGCCTGTATAACACCTTCGGCGATAAGCAAAAGCTGTACCGCGCCGCCCTGTCCCACTACCAGCAAATGTCTACCGCAGCGCATATCAAACGGCTGAATGCGCCCGCGTCGCCAAAAGAGGGCATCCTGAATATGCTACTGGCCCTGGCGGTTGACGATGACGCCGAGCGAGCCATGGGCTGCATGGGCGTCAGTTCTGCCTGCGAATTCGGCACCTCGGACCAGGAGCTGGTTGAGCAGCGGAACGTGCTGGGCGCCAGGCTGCTGTCCCGGCTCAGCCTGAAGATAGAAGAAGGCCAAACCCGCGGCGAGCTGGATCCGACGATGGACGCCGGCCAGGCCGCGGCTTTTGTGCTCACCAGTATGAGCGGAATCCAGGTTGCGGCCCGCGGCGGTCTGCCGGCCGACAGCCTGCGCGCAATGGCGCATTTTATCGTTGAACGCCTGAGCATTCGTTAATTTTCCTGCTTCGGCTCATTTTTTTACACCCCATTTTTGACTAATCAATCCATAAAGAGGCGGCATGAAAAATCAATCCCATTCCCAGAAAGTCGCGCTGGTGTTCGGCGGTTCGAGAGGCATTGGCGCGGCGGCGGCAAAACGCCTGGCGCAGGATGGCTTTGCCGTCGCGCTAACCTATATATCCAGCCCGGATAAAGCCGGGCAGGTTGTCGAGGAGATTACGGCCGCCGGCGGGCAGGCCTTCGCCATTGCCGCAGACAGCGCCAGCGCTGAGGCGCTGCAGCGGGCCGTAGCGCTGACCGTAGAGCGCTTCGGCCCTCTTGACGCGGCGGTGGTTAACGCGGGGATCATCCGCGTTGCGCCGCTGTCGTCTTTCAGTCTCGACGACCTCGACGCAATGCTGGACGTCAATATTCGCGGGGTTTTCCTCGCCGTTCAGGCCGCGACGGCGCAAATGAACGACGGAGGCCGGGTGATCACGATGGGCAGCAATACCGCCGTGCGCAGCTTTATCGGCGCCGCAGCGGTATACGCAATGACAAAAGCCGCCGTCGCAGGATTGGTTAAAGGCCTGGCGCTGGATTTGGCCCCGCGCCGCATTACGGTGAATAATGTTCAGCCGGGGCCCACCGAAACGGATATCACCGCAGATATGGTAGAGCGCCTGGCCGCATCAAGCCCGCTACAGCGGATAGCCCAGCCTGAGGAAATCGCCTCGCTGGTCTCCTGGCTCGCCGGCAGCGAGTCAGGATATATGACCGGCTCAAGCCTGACCATTGACGGCGGGTTAACCGCCTGAGCGGCTATCGGCGAGGCAGCAGGTAAAAATAGCGCTCAGGAGAGATCGTGGAGCGCTTTATCCAGCGCGTCGGTGAGCTGAAAGTCCTCGAATTTGACCACCAGCCCGCCGCGCTCCGGCGTGCAGCACATGACGCCCACCGCGCATTTTTGCGCCGCAGGGAAATGAGCAAGGCGCAATAGCGGCCAGCACTGACCATCGGCAGAATACTGCAGGCGCAGGCTATCTCCCCTGCGGGTCAGCCGCATCCAGAAAACGTCGGCGCGCCCCGGAAACAGGCCGGTAGCCCAGTCTGAGTGCTCAAGCGTCAGGACGCTGCCGATAGCCGGCTTGCCGTCATTAAATTCAATGCCCGCCTTTAGCCAGTGCGCCTTATCGGCCACCAGCATTATCCCGGCCTGATCGTACAGCGCGCTAAAGTCGGCCTTTATCTTCACCTGAAAGGTGAAGTCGCCGGCAACGTCGCGGCCGTAAAAATGCCCCGAGAACCGTTCGAACCCGTACCAGGTTTTACTCCAGAAATCGGTGTGCTCGTCGGTCGTTACGGCGAGCCCCTCTCCTTCCTGATGCCAGACTTTCGGTTCATTCACCCAGTAAAAATGGCTGTTCATAACGTTTTCCTCGCGTCTTCTGCCCAATAGTTTGCCAGCGGCGCGGCCGCATTCGATTTATAACATTGCCAATTGGGCGACCATTTTGTGTACCTCCTCGCGGGTCACCGGGATCACCGAGCGATGTAGCATCACCCCTTCAATCAGTGCATCAAGCGCCACGGCTGCCAGCGGCGAGAAGTGCAATTCCAGCGCCTGGCGGCTGTTGTGCATCCACTCCGCCATCACCGATTTCATCACCGGCGTGCGGCATGAAAAGCTATATAGCTCGTAGCTCAGCTGGCTGGTTTTTTCCCCGGAAGTGACGGCGCCAAAAATGATCTCCACGATGGCGTGACGCGCCTCTTGCTGATTTCCGGCGCTGCTCAGGGCTGCGGTGAAGTGTGCCGAAACCTCACGCGCCAGGCTGCTGAACGCCTCCAGCAGCAGTTCCTGCATACTGGAGAAGTGGTAGGTCAGCGAGCCCAGCGGAATGCCTGATATTTCAGCAATTTTCCTGTAGGTTGTTCCGGCAACGCCGTTTAAGGCAATAGAATCCAGCGTCGCCCGCAAGATATGCGCCTTGCGGTGCGGATCCTGTTGCCAGGTTTTACGGTTCTCGTTTGTCACTTCGCCCTCCTTTGCTGCTGACGGTAGCATAACCCGCAAAACCGTACAAACGCATTAATTCATTAACTCCATATTTTAGCTTATTTATTAGCTAGTTACAGTAAAATGCGCACCCGGTTAGAGGAGCCAGATTGCTGCGATAACAAAGCCGACACCGTTTAATCAAATAATTAGTATATTTTTCAAACCATTATCACTATATGTCTGTTAATGAGGGATATGTGTCCTTTCGGATATTCTGGTGCTGATGCACTATCGTCAGGCGGATGAGAAAATTAAAGCGGCTGCCGCGTTTGCGGATCCAGACGGCGCCGTTTTCATGCCCTGGTGCCGGGCTGGAAAATCGCGCCATGACTGCCGGCTGCGCTGTGGTGATGGTCTGCAGGGACACGGCGAAGGTAAGAGCTCAGGCGGTTGCCTGACCCATGCGACTATGTTGAACACTGCTATGAAAGAAAAACTGAAGGGTGCGGTTATCGAACGTGACATCGCTTTTGTCGTCTTTCCCGGATTTCAGATCCAGGATTTAAGCGGGCCGCTCGCCGCTTTTGAAACGGCGGGCAACCTGGCTGGCGCAGGCTCCTACCACCTGCACGTCGCCTCGTTAACCGGAGGAGCGATAGCCAGCTCTGCGGGCCTCGAGGTTGTGACAAAACGGCTGCGCCCCGGGAAATATGACACGCTGATTGTCGTAGGCGGCGACGTTTTAGCCGATCTAACCGATCTATTTGATGTTTCTCAGCAATTGAAGTCCGTACTGACCGGTGAAATCAGACGTATTGCGAGCGTGTGTACCGGGGCATTCATCCTCGCCGCAGACGGGCTGCTGGACGGGCGTCAGGCGACAACGCACTGGAAATACGCTTCCCAACTGCAGCAGCTCTTCCCGCGGATTAAGGTTAACGGCAACCATATTTTTACCAAAGATGGCCACATATGGACCTCGGCGGGTATCAGCGCCGGGATCGATATGACCCTCGCCATGATTGAAGAGGATATGGGAGCCGCCATATCGCGCGCGACGGCGCGGATGCTCGTTGTTTACCACCGGCGGCCGGGCGGACAGTCGCAGTTTTCCGCGCTTGCCGATATGGCACCGCAATCGGACAGAATCCGCAGCATTCTGGGCTATATGCGCAGCAATATTGCGAACGATCTGTCGGTTGAAAAGCTGGCGACGATCGCCTGCCTGAGCCCGCGTCAGTTTAGTCGAATTTTCAGAGCTGAAACCGGATATACCCCGGCAAAAGCCGTAGAAAAGCTGCGTACGGAGGTGGCAAAACAGCATCTTGAGGAAGGCATCGAACCCGTTGAGGTTATCGCCCGCCGGGTGGGATACGCCGATCCTGAGCGAATGAGAAGAGCGTTTATTCGGGTTACGGGCATGCCCCCGCAAAGTATTCGAAGAATGGCGACGGCGGAGAGTCATTCCGGCGATTCATCTATTTGACCGAAACGGCGAACGCCGTTAAATACTCAGGTATATTTTTTAAACAACCAACAGAGGGAAATATGGATTACCGCTGGTTCGGCGCCATTCATTTGATTGCGGCCGTGGTCTGGGTTAGCGGACTGCTGCTGCTCGCAATCACGACTTATATTTATTCCGAGAATCAACACGGCAACGCGGTTGATAAATCGTGGTTCAGGCATATTTTAAAATGGAATCGAAAGGTTATCACTCCGGCTATGCTTGTGCTTTGGGGATGCGGCATTATATTAATATCTAAAGCCGGCCTGTTTCACTCATGGATTTTAATGAAACTGGCGATCCTTATTTTTCTGTCGGCCCTGCACGGCACGCTCTCGAAATCGATACGAATGCTGGCAAGCGGTGAACATATTAACGCCAGGCTGACGATTCGCCGCGGCGCATCGATTATTATCCTGGCGATTTCCGTAATAATTTTCCTGGCTAAGTTTAAACCGGTACTATTTTAATCGCCACGCGCCTTAAGCGCAAAGAGCCACGCCAAAATACGCGGCAGCGGAATAGCACAAAAATAGCGGCAATAGATTAGCCCACTCGCGGGGCTAAGACAGACTTTTTGCCGAATAAATTTGGCAGGTTAAAAAGTAGGTATAATGAGGGCATTATGTTTGGACTAGACGCTTTTCACCTGGCCAGAATTCAATTTGCATTCACGGTTTCATTCCATATTATTTTCCCGGCGATAACCATCGGTATCGCCTGTTTCCTCGCCGTACTGGAGGGATTATGGCTAAAGACGCGCAACGAAACGTATCGCGACCTCTACTATTTTTGGTCGAAAATATTCGCCGTCAATTTTGGTATGGGAGTCGTTTCTGGCTTAGTCATGGCTTACCAGTTTGGAACTAACTGGAGCGGCTTTTCTCAGTTTGCGGGCAGCATCACGGGCCCCTTGCTCACCTATGAGGTGCTCACCGCATTTTTCCTTGAGGCGGGGTTCCTTGGGGTGATGCTGTTTGGCTGGAACCGGGTTGGCCCTGCCCTTCATCTCTTCGCTACCTGTATGGTCGCGTTAGGCACGCTATTCTCCACGTTCTGGATACTGGCTTCCAACAGCTGGATGCATACCCCGCAAGGCTATATCATCCAGAATGATATCGTGGTGCCAATCGACTGGCTTAAGGTTATTTTTAACCCCTCTTTCCCGTACCGCCTGGCGCATATGACAACGGCGGCCTTTCTCTCCAGCGCACTATTTGTTGGGGCCTCCGCCGCCTGGCATTTATTACGCGGAAACAATAGCCCGGCGATCCGTAAGATGTTTTCAATGGCTTTATGGATGGTACTGGTGGCCTCGCCAGTCCAGGCCTTGATCGGCGATGCGCATGGCCTGAATACGCTTAAATATCAACCGGCAAAAATAGCTGCAATCGAGGGGCACTGGGAAAACGTGGGCGCTGAGCCTACGCCTCTAATCCTGTTTGGTCTGCCCGATATGGCTCAAGAGAAGACAAAATATACGTTATCTATTCCTTACCTGGGTAGTCTGATTTTAACCCATACCCTTGATAAGCAAATCCCGGCGTTGAAAAGTTTTCCTAAGCGAGACAGACCTAACTCATCCATTATTTTCTGGTCATTTCGCGTTATGGTTGCCCTGGGATTGCTAATGGTCACCATGGGGATAACGAGCTTATGGATGCGCTACAGAGGACGCTTATATCATTCACGATCTTTTCTCTGGTTCGTTCTATTAATGGGACCATCCGGATTACTGGCGATTCTTGCCGGTTGGTTTACTACCGAGATTGGGCGCCAGCCGTGGGTTGTATATGGCGTTCAGAGAACCATTAATGCAGTTTCCGCACATGGATCTCTGCAGATGAGCATTAGCTTGTTGGTATTTATCTCAGTCTACAGTGCGGTCTTCGGTGCCGGCTATTACTATATGATGCGCTTGATTAAAAAAGGGCCAAAGGGAGGTTCCGGGAAAACGGTAGTAGACGGTGGACCTGGGCAAAAAAGAACTCCGGCCCGCCCGCTTTCTGCGGCAGACCGATACAATGACCAGCCGTAATTCTCGAGGCGGCTATTTCTATTATTATTATCCCCGGTAAGATAAAGGGCGCGTGCATTTGCAGATAACTAACTATCGGCACGCGCGTCTTATTCTACGGACGAGAAAGGACAGTAATTAAATGAGCGACTTTTCCATTATCTGGTTTTCCATCATCATTTTCGCAACGCTGATGTACATCGTTATGGATGGATTTGACCTGGGTATTGGCATTATCTTTCTCTTTATTAAAGACAGAGCCGAACGCGATGTGATGGTAAATACCGTTGCGCCGATATGGGATGGTAATGAAACCTGGCTCGTTTTAGGCGGCGCGGCATTATTTGGCGCCTTTCCGCTGGCATATGCCGTTATTGCCGATGCGCTATCTATACCCTTAACGATAATGCTCATCGGATTAATATTCCGCGGCGTCGCCTTTGAATTTCGCTTCAAAGCCACTGAAGCCCACCGCCCGTTCTGGGATAGCGCGTTTATCGCGGGCTCAATTCTGGCGACGTTCTGTCAAGGGATTACCGTCGGTACGCTACTGGGCGGACTACCGGTTTTGAACCGTACTTTTACCGGCTCATCGATGGGCTGGCTATCGCCTTTTCCACTGTTTTGTGGCGCCGGATTGATTATTGCCTACGCCCTGCTGGGCTGCACATGGCTTATCATGAAAACCGAGCACCGGATCCATCAGAGGATGCAGGCGGTGGCACGCCCCATCCTGTACGCGCTGCTTGGGGTTATATTTTTGATCAGCATCTGGACCCCGCTGGCTCACGAAAATATTGCGCAGCGGTGGTTTACGCTGCCCAATCTGTTTTGGTTTATGCCCGTTCCCGTATTGGTGTTAATTTTTGCGTGGGGAATAATCCGCAGTGTCAAAAGCGATGCCCATTACCTCCCTTTCCTGCTGACGCTCGGGCTGATATTTTTGGGATTCTCAGGCCTGGGAATTAGCATCTGGCCAAATATCATCCCGCCATCGGTCTCCATATGGGATGCCGCGGCCCCGCGAAGCAGTCAGGTATTTATGCTGACTGGCAGCCTTTTCATTATACCCGTCATCCTGGTTTATACCTTTTGGAGTTATTACGTTTTCCGCGGCAAGACGAAAGCGGATGAAGGATATCACTGATGCTTAATATGCGTATTTCCCCGAAAGGGACATCTTTCCTGAAGCGATTATTTTGGCTGATAGTGATTTGGTCATTGAGCGTTTTGGCGCTGGGCGTAGTTTCATTAATACTCAGAGCGATGCTGACTGCTGCCGGAATGAAGACATAAGCGCCGCCAGCATGAATGCCTATGTTTTCATCGCCCGCTTAGGGGCCGGATGGCCGGCAAACGAATTGGCAGCGGGTTCAGGAAAACGCTCTATAGCGGCCAGTTTCAGGTGGCCGTTGTAGAGCGGTTGCGGGCGGTTCTTCGGGGGCTGCAGGGCGCTACGATTGGGACGTCTGCGCCAGGCGTTTCATATGCTCCCTGGCAACCCTGACGGCTTCATCCGTTCGCCCCCACAGCCCCTTTATCTGCGCAACGATTTCTGGCCGTGCGGTACGTGGATTCCCTGAATTCATTGTCGGCTGCGGGTCATATTCGAGCACCAGCTGCGTGAACTCTGCCGCCTCCTGCCCTTTGATTTCGGCGATAACCCGGAGCGCAAAATCGATACCTGCCGTGACGCCGCCGCCGGTGATGCGGTTCCCGTCGACGCAGACGCGTTCGTAGCTGGGCTCAATGCCCAGGGCGATCAGCGGCTCGTAAAATGGCCAATAGGTGGCGGCGCGATAGCCTTCCAGCAGCCCGGCCATGGCAAGCAGCACGGAGCCGGTGCATGCGGCGGTGATATAGGTAGCCGTTGCTCCCGCGCGGGAGATGAAATCCAGGAACTGCCGATCCTTCATAATCTCGGGAGTGCCTGCGCCGCCCGCAACAAACAGCACGTCGAGGTTGTCTGGAACCTCATTAATCGTGATGGTAGGATTCACGGTGACGCCCATGTCCGTTGGCACAGGATCCATGGTTTTCCAGATTATGTGTGTTTTGGCATGAAGGCCAAAGGCCGTCTGCGGCCCTGCTAAATCCTGCAGAGTAAACCCCGGGAAAATCACCATGCCAATCTGTAGTTCTCGACCTTCAACACCGTTACCCAATTCGTCAGACATTATGTTCCCCTTTGCGTTAAATTCGACTCAATAATAATTCCGCCTGCAGGGCTGCGTGAGTCGCAAGGACGACAAAAACAGACCGGTTTCTGCCAACAGGATGGTATTTTCAAATTCTCCAGCGGAGCTCAATGACATGCGTAAGGTTGCGGTTCTGGCTATTAATGATGTGGTACCGCTGGATTTTGGCATCGCCTGGCAGGCTTTCACCCTCGCTCGTCTGGCCGATGGAAGCAGAGCTTACGAGGTGGAGGTATGCGGCCCTGAGTCGACAATTCGGGTCGCCGGACTTGATATGCACGTACGCTACGGCCTTGACCGTCTTGCGCTAGCGCACACTATTGTTATTCCGGGGAGTGAAGACCCTCTCGGGATGGTTTCAACGACGGTCAGCATCGCGCTTCGGCGGGCCCATGCGCGCGGGGCCAGGCTGGCATCAATTTGCTCCGGGGCCTTTATCCTTGCCGCCAGCGGCCTTCTTAACGGAAAGCGCGCCGTCACTCATTGGCGCCTGGCCGACGACCTCGCCCGGCTTTACCCGGAAATAAACGTCGAGCCTAACGTTCTGTTCGTCGATGAAGCGAGCATCGTAACGTCTGCTGGCGCGTCCGCGGGAACGGATATGTGCCTGCACCTCGTGCAACAAGATTATGGCCAGACGGTTGCCGCAAACACGGCTCGTCTGATGGTCGCCCCATTGCACCGGGACGGTGGCCAGGCGCAATTTATTCGCCAGAAAATCCCCGGCTCGCCAACGAGTTTGAATCCCTTAGTCGAATGGATACGCGACAATTTGCATGCTGCGCATACGGTCGATAGCCTTGCGGCTCGCGCCAATATGAGCCCGCGAACCTTTGCGCGTCGATTTCAGGAGCAGATCGGCACAACCCCTTTACAGTGGCTTCTTGCCGCTCGTATTGAACGAGCACGCGAATTACTTGAGCAGAGCCAGCTGCCAATAGACCAAATCGCATTTCTTGCCGGATTCGGTTCTGCGGTGGCCTTCCGCGCACGATTTCGGCGGGTTGTCGCTCTCACACCCACGGATTATCGCCGCCGTTTTGGCTGCATCAGCAAAAACAGCCTGTAGCCTGACGCCGTCTAAGGTGACAGAACTCCGTAAACTGCCCCTTTCTATAGCAGCGCTATAGACACTCACTATAGCACTGCTATACTCCCACCATGAAAACACGAGATATCCTGCTTGATGCCGCACTCAAAGTGCTCGAAACAGAAGGCGAGGCGCATTTTTCGACACGTAGCGTCTGCGCGCTCGCGAACGTCACCGCCCCCACGCTCTACCATCACTATGGCAGTGCCGATGGGCTATTGAGCGCCGCCATAGCCGAAGCCTTTTCGCAGTTCCTCGAAAGCAAAAAGTCTGCGGTTCACCCCACCGACCCGGTGATAGCGCTACGCGACGGCTGGGACGATTACGTGCGCTTCGCGGCGGCTCGTCCCCGACTCTATGCCGCGATGATGAGCCGCGTTCTTGATGGCGCGGAAATCCCGGCCGCTACGCAGGCCTTCGCGCACCTGATCGAGCGCATTGAGGCTATTGCGGCCAGGCGGCCACTTCGCCGTTCCGTCGAAGTGGCCGCCGATCTCATGTGGGCATCGGCGCACGCCGCATCCTTTCTTTACGTCACGGCCCAGCTGCGCAAGGTCGCCCCGCCCACGCCTGCCGTCCTTGAGCAAATCCGCGACAGCGCCATGCAGTCTATTTTGAACCCTGAATAGAAAGGAGGATCGTCATGAGAATTCTTGTCACGGGCGGGACCGGACTGCTTGGCAGCCGCCTGATCCCAAAACTTGCGGGCGCGGGTCACCAGATCTTCGCCCTCACCCGCGCCGCCGCCTCTCACGCCAGGCTGCGGGCAATGGGCGCAACGCCGTTTGACGCCGATCTGGAAAGCAATGCTCCCCTGATTTTGCCGGCGACCGACGCGGTGGTGCATGCTGCCGCCATGTTCCGCTTTTCAGGTTCGCGCGACCCCTTCTTCCGCACCAATGTCGATGGCACCGCCGCGCTGCTGAAAGCCGCCGGGAATTCCGCAGCGCGGACGTTTATCTACATCAGCGCTGCGGGCGTCATACAGGACGAAGCCGGCACGCCGATCCGCAACGCCAATGAAAGCGCCCTCACCTACCCGCACCATTTTTCAGCCTATCTGGCCAGCAAAGCGCGGGCCGAATCGCTGGTACTGGCAGCCAACAGGCCCGACTTTACTACAATCGCCCTGCGCCCGCCGGCGATCTGGGGGCCGGGCGATCCCTTCAGCCGCCAGCTTCCCGCCGCGATAAAGTCCGGGCAGTTCGCCTTCATCGATCGCGGTAACTATGCCTTTTCGACCTGCCACGTTGACAATGTGGTGGAAGCGATTGAATGCGCGCTTGAGCGCAGCGCTGGCGGTCGCGCCTTCTTCATCACAGATCGGGAAAAGTGGACGTTCCGCGAATTCATCGCGTCTATTGCAGGCGCTCAGGGGCTCTCTATTGAGGAGCTGCGCTCGATGCCCTACTGGCTCGCCTCGGCCGCGGGCCGGGTGATGGATGCCGTCTGGACCATTACGCGAAAAAAAGACGATCCGCCGATTTCCCGCTCGATGATGCGCATGATCGGGCGAGAGTTTAACCTCGACGACTCCGCCGCGCGCCGCGATTTGGGCTATGTCGGGAAGACTTCGCGTGCGGATGGCCTGCAAGCCTACGGCACTCCTTCCTCGCAGAAAAGGTTTTCCGCCGTTGATGAAGCGCTCAGAAAATAGGTCATCGGTATGCTTTCCCGAGCCATAAATAAGGGAACATTGAGATACAGCCTAACGGTCGCAGAATATATTTACTGTAAATAAAAGCATGTCTTTAAAAACAGTATTGACACTACTTTTAAAATGGTTAAATTAGGATTTAACAGCGGTGAAGTGGTAGTTCGCTGTTATAAGTTGAAAGTGTTAGTAAGGTAACAAAAGTAATTTGCGATAAAGGTCACGTATTTTGTTGTATGGGATTACGGATGTTAAGAAGCGTTTTTTTACATCGGTAATGTTTTAAGGCCACGTAGTTAGGGTAGTTAATCGCAAATCTGGGGGAAGCAGCGCGACGATGTAAGGCTATGTTTTTTAAAGTTATTTCTTGCGATTGAGTTAGGTACGTTAGTTAAGTGAAGCGATCGCAACGGAAGTCAGGCCACGCATCAAAGAGTATATGTCGCGAGGGGATGTACTTGTTTAAAGTGCCATTTTTGAAGGTAATGAAAATGGTGGGGTAAAGTAACGAGAAAATAGAGGGAGGTTTTAGTTAGTACCAGCACCCAATATTATCTGTGATAAACGTGTACATTTAAAGCAGTATCATAAGTAGTATCCATATTAAGTCCATGAATGTTAAATCTTAAATCAGTAGTTCCTTAAAAGCCCTGGCTGCAACGGTCAGGGCTTTTTTGTATCTGCTTTTCGTATCTACTGCGTTGATCTCCTGTATCAATCGACTCCTGAGTGACGACCTCGTCCCCGTTTCCTGGGATAATTCAGCCCTGTACGGTCATGACCGGAGCTGATTCCATCCCGTCATAACGCCTGTCTTTAAGCTCCTCCTCATTGCTGGCAGTCGCATGCGCTGGCGTATTATGCTAAACCATGTCGCTGACGATATGGTCTGCTGGCTGTCGTTGCCGCTCATGCACTAAACGGAGGTTATCATGATTTTTTTGGGCTACGTCACTTCGCGGACATACCTGCAATGGCCCGATCCTCCGCGCTGGTTAGCCAACTTTAGCTTTTATGAGCATCATCAATCCGCGCCTATTGCGGCTGAGCCCGGCACGATAATTCAGGCGGTACAGAACCTGGACATGACGGCGGACCCGATTATTAGCGCGCTGCTAAAACTGCGTAAATTACCCGGCAGATGCTATCAACGCTTTACGCAGCATCCCTCCCCCCACACCGTTGACGTCAATGATTTTGGCTTTGCCACATTCACCCCGCTGCATCAAACCAACCGGGAGCTGGTTCTCGGACTTACCGGCCAGTTCTGGCGGCCCACGATGGCGGTTCATCGCCTCGCCGACGCCGAAGCGTTCGCCCGCTTTAACGAGGCTGATGCCGCGAAGCTTATCCTGTACTTTCGGGTCGTCACGGCCGACGGCGAGCACCGGCTGGTCACCGAGACCTTCGTGCACTGCCCTACCCCGCAGGTAAAACGGCGCTTCGCCTGCTACTGGGGAGTTATCCGCCCGGCAAGCGGCTGGATCCGTCGGCGAACCCTGCTTGCGGTGCAGCGTCAGCTGGCGCTGGAAAACAGCGAGGGCTAGAGGTGGCATGGGGAATGGCAGACGCCGGGGAGGTCTGCCTGATTTATCGGGGCCGAGGCTACCAGCCGCAGACGTTGGTCTCTTCGTCCGATTCATAGCCGCGGACGATATTAACCAGATCCTTCACCGCATCGGCGGCAATGAGCGGATCCTGTAATTCGACGAGGGTAGAAAATTCTTTATCTACCGATATGCCGTTATTATTATTGGTCACCGACAGAATAAAGCCTTTGCCCTGTTCGTTATCCACCGACAGTGAACCAATAAGCTCTGCTACTGCCTGCACCGCAATATCGGGAACATAAAGCGCCATCGGTTTCAGATAGACTTTTGCTTGTTTTTCATCATTGTTGCCGTTAGCAACCGCCAATGAATAGCCTTTATTTTCACTGTTCATAAGTTCAGCTTTATCCCTCTATCAGAATTTTAGGATCGACATAGAAATCCACGTTAAAAACGGTATCTTCCGTCAACGCTTCAATACGGTGCCATTTTTCCGCCGGAAAGACGCCGAACTGTCCGGCCTCTATCGTCATCGTTTCGACAGGCTCAGGGGCGGTTTCATCCGTATAACCATAATAGCGTATAGCACCCTGCATGACCGCCAGACGAGGGTAAACGCCCTGCCGCGTGCCGGCATCAAGATGTCGCTGCCAGATTGACGCCGGTGCCGTTTCTTTGGTCCATAGCGGAGTTGTGCGGGTATGCACGTAGTGGGTAGGAATAACGATACGCTGCATGATTCGGCCTCTCTTTCCGCACCATTGAGCACGGTCGGGAACGGGGAAATATATTGCATATGATATACCCCTTTTAATCACTGAGGGTATTATTTTTTAAGAAATTTCACCCTACCCCTATTTATACCCAACAAGGATTATCTTTATTGAATATAAGGTCAGGCGGATCGGTATTAACCGACCCGCAGTAAAGAATGCATCCTGAGCTATTTATTACTGACGGTATTCAGCGGCCCCGGTTTACCAATCAGGTAGCCCTGCACCAGGTCGCAGCCTAATTGCTGGAGAGATTTTAACTGCTCATCCGTTTCGACGCCTTCCGCTACGATGCGCATATGCAAGCTTTTACCCATGCTGATAATCAGCCGGACAATATCCAGGTCATCTTTCTGCGCGGGAATATTAATCACAAACGAGCGATCGATTTTAATCTTATCAAACGGGAAATAACTGAGTCGTGATAATGAGGAATATCCGGTACCGAAATCATCAATAGAAATCTGGATCCCCAGCTCGCGCAGCTGGCTGAGGATTTCTAAAGAGCGCGTGTTTTCATTAAACACATCTGATTCCGTAATTTCCAGGTCAAGGCGGTGCGGATCCAGCCCCGTGTGCTTCAGCACCGAGATAACGGTATCGGTCAACGAGCTGTTGATCAGCTGAACGGGGGATACGTTAACCGACACTTTCAGCGGCGATGACCAGCTCGCCGCTTCCTCACAGGCAGTTTTAAGCACCCACTCCCCGAGCGGATTAATCATGCCAATCTTTTCGGCGACGGGAATAAATATTGTCGGCGGCACCATGCCGCGCACCGGATGGAACCAGCGCACCAGCGCCTCATAGCCATAAATCTCGCCGCTCATCGTATCGGCAATCGGCTGGTAGTAAACGCGGAATTCACCGTTATCGAGCGCCTGCAGCAGGTCGTCCTCAAAGGATTTATTTTCCTGCAGACGCTGGAGCATTCCTGGGCGGAAGATCTGGACGGTGCCCGAACCCTCTTTTTTCGCCTCATAAAGCGCAAGATCGGCGCATTTATATAAATAATCGGTACGGGTTTCCCGGTCAGAGATAACAATCCCGATACAGGCATCGATATTGATCAGCGAATCATAGACCTGATACGGCTGGCTAATCTTTTCGCGGATCACCGTCGCCCGTGCCAGAGCCTGCTCTTCGCTTAAATCACAGGAGACCAGCGCAAACTCATCTCCCCCGAGGCGGTACAGGGTTTCAGAGGTTCTGCGGAAAAAGGAGAGCCGGCTGGCAAGATCCTGCAGCAGCTTATCCCCGGAATCGTGGCCCAGCGTATCGTTAACGTCCTTAAAATTGTCCAGATCGAACAGCATCACCACCGCCGAGCCGTTGTAGGGCCGAACCTGATTGACGATCTCCTGCAGCTTTTGCCAGAAGGAGAGGCGGTTCGGCATCCCGGTCAAGGAGTCATGATACGCGTCGTATTGCAAACGCCGGTTCTGCACCTGGAGCTTCTCTTTTGACGCCTGCAGATCGTTCGCCAGCAGCTTCATGCGGACGTGAGCGCGGCGCAGGTTGTTATTTTGCCGCAGCATTAACAGCCCTAAAGAAATACACATGGTGATCAGCAGAATGGAAATGATCGAATAAATAAAATAGAGATTCTGTATTTTATCGTGGGTCAGGTTAACAATATTAATATCCTGCGCCAGCGACATTGACGCCAGCCCGGTCATCGGGCCATCGAGCGCGCCCATGCGCTGCAAAATCGGCTTTGCCTGCTGCGGGGTGATGGTATCCAGCTGCTTATCAAGCTGATACAGAATCGCGATCAGGCTCTCAATCGTCGCCCGGCGCCCCGCATCCTTACGAATAAACTCGCTCGGCTCCCCCTGCTCTAACGGTTTGATCTGACCCATCATGATCTCCAGACGCAGCCGGACATCATCCCGATCGACCCCTTCAACGCCCAGGGCATAGGAGCCCAGATGCGCTTCCAGCCGCATATACTCAGAGACTATCTGCGCGATTGACCACGAATCGGTGTAGCGGGTCAACTTTTGCAGCTCGCTCTGTCGCTCATGCACCAGATAGGTAATGTATCCGGTGATAACGAAAAGCGACAAAATAATGGCAGTGAGTATTCGATTCAAGATCAAACCCTTAGAGCCTATCCCATTAGGCTGTTTTATTTATCAGTTTGCTCCTGGGCCGAGCCCTAAACCCCGGCGTACGCCTTGATTCCTGAGCCCTACCGGTGTCCAAACCCTTTGCAACAATTACGCCTGGCGGGACAGGCTATTACTCGATAATAATTTTCGAAACCTGCCACGCCGAGCGGGAATAATAGATTTGATTTTGTAAATCAGGACTGCTGTCGTAAGGATAAACAATAAACAGCGGGCCCTTGTCGCGGACGCGCATATATTCACCGTTCATTTTTAAAGCCAAAATAACGGGGAATTTATGGAAATCATCAATCGGCACGACCGTCGTATAGTCATTGAGGGCGATAACCCGCGCCGACTTACCCTTTGCCGCGACTAAGTCCATGAGCTTGCTAAGGGAAACGCCGTCAAAACGGATTTTCCCGGAGTACCACGGGGTGGTGGTTTCGACGGTCTGCATGCCCAGCTTCTCTAATGCCGCGCGGTCAAACACCGCGGTATCGCCTTCATTTGTATTTCCAATAAGGCCGGAAATGGTTAAAACGGGCTTGCCCTCAGGCGCGGGCAGTTTTTCTGCAAATGCATTTGGTAAAACTATGAAACAAAATAAAACTGCGAAAAATAAACGCATTTAACTCACCCTTTCCAGGATTGGAGATTTGTTAATTGTAAACCATTTACAGCAATTCTTAAAAGATGTCATCGGAAGGTTGTGAGCTGTTCAATTAAAAAAGAATCCATAATTTCAGAACCTTCCGATCGCCCGCTGATGGCAGGCCGTAGAATGCACATTTTTTGCCGTTAATGCATGACGATGGGTAAAAATCTTTTCTCTCGCCCGGCGGCGCGGTAGTCTCTTTGATGACGCCGTTAAGAGTGCGTCTCATTCCAATAACGATAACGTAGCAACAGCACAGATTGACAGGACAGGTATGGACTCAACGCTTACATCCCCCCGCCCCGCCGGGGAAGCCCACTCACTTCATCGCGCGCGAAGAGCGGCGTGGGGCAGCTTCGCCGGTGCCGTAGTCGACTGGTACGACTTTTTACTTTACGGCATCACCGCCGCCCTGGTGTTTAACAAGGAGTTTTTCCCGCAGATAGGCCCGGCAATGGGCACGCTGGCGGCCTTTGCCACTTTTGGCGTCGGTTTTCTTTTCCGCCCGCTGGGCGGCATTATTTTCGGCCATTTTGGCGACCGCCTCGGGCGCAAGCGGATGCTGATGATGACCGTCTGGATGATGGGGATCGCCACCGCCTGCATTGGCCTGCTGCCCTCGTTCAATCAAATCGGCTGGTGGGCGCCGGTGCTGCTGGTGCTTCTGCGCGCAATCCAGGGCTTTGCCGTGGGCGGCGAATGGGGCGGCGCGGCGCTGCTGGCCGTAGAAAGCGCGCCAAAGCATAAAAAAGCCTTCTACAGCAGCGGCGTCCAGATTGGCTATGGCGTCGGCCTGCTGCTCGCAACCGGCCTGGTGTCGCTCATCAGCGCCAATACCAGCGACGAACAGTTTTTGAGCTGGGGCTGGCGTCTCCCCTTCCTCTTCAGCGTGGTGCTGGTGCTGGCGGCGCTGTGGATCCGCAACGGCATGAGCGAATCGGCTGAGTTTGAGCATCAGCAGCAGAAAAATATGCCCGCCGCGGCGAAAAAGCGCCTGCCGGTCGTCGAAGCGTTATTCCGCCATCCCGGCGCCTTTTTGCTGATTATCGCCCTGCGCCTGTGCGAACTGCTGACGATGTATATCGTGACCGCCTTCGCCCTCAACTACTCCACGCAAAACCTCGGCCTGCCGCGGGAGCTGTTCCTCAACATCGGCCTGCTCGTCGGCGGGATCAGCTGCCTGACCATTCCGTGCTTCGCCTGGCTGGCGGACCGCTTTGGCCGTCGGCGCATCTATATTACCGGCGCGCTGATCGGCACCCTGAGCGGCTTCCCGTTCTTTATGGCCCTCGAAAGCCAGTCCTATTTCTGGATCCTGTTCTTCGCGCTGATGCTGGCCAATATCGCCCACGATATGGTGGTTTGCGTGCAGCAGCCGATGTTCACCGAAATGTTCGGCGCCAGCTACCGCTACAGCGGCGCCGGCGTGGGTTACCAGGTCGCCAGCGTCGTCGGAGGCGGCTTTACCCCCTTCATCGCCGCCGCGCTGGTCACCTTCTCCGCAGGCTCCTGGCACAGCGTCGCCATCTATCTGACCGCCGGCTGCCTGCTCTCGGCCATCACGGCCATGTTGATGAAAAAACCTCAGCACGCCTGATAGCGCCAGGGACGGCGGGAGACCGTCGTCCCTAAGGAGACCCCATGAACCAGCACAACAGAGCGGCCTGCTGGCCGCAGCGCTTCATTCATCAACAGCTGCCGCTGCAGTACCACGCTGACCCGACGCTTGCCGAGCTGCCGCTGTTCGAGCGGGCCCGCGGCGGCGAAGCGCTGGCCCAGCTATGGCAGGCCCCGCAGGGATTCGTCGTTCCCGGCAGCTACCGAAAATTTAGCCAGCTCTCCGCCGTTAGCGAACGTTTTGCCGCGCGCGGCTGGCCGGTTTGGCTGCGCCGCTCCGGCGGCGGCCTCGTGCCGCAGGGGCCGGGGATTGTCAATCTCAGCCTTGCCTGGCCGGTCTATCAGCCGCTGGGCGAGGCCGCTGAACCTATCTATCTGATGCTCTGCGGTCTGCTGCAGCGCGCGCTGGCGACCTTTGGCGTCGATGCCCACTTCCAGGCGGTAAGCGGCTCGTTTTGCGACGGACGCTATAACCTCGCCTGCGGTCAGGGGGAGCAGGCGCGTAAAATTGCCGGGACCGCGCAGTACTGGCGGCCGATGGCGGAGGGCCGCGGTCATGTGGTGCTCGCGCATGCGGTGATCCTGATCGATGCCGATCCGATCGCCGCGCATCGGGCGGCCAATGATTTTGAGTCACAGCTGGGCAGCGGGCGGATTTACCACGCGGATAAAACCATCACCCTCGCCCAGCACCTGGCCGGTGAAAAAGATCTGCTTTCCCGCTTCCGCCAGGCGCTGGCGATCGAGCTGCAAAATCTTAACTGAAGGTACTTTTCAGATAGCGGCTGAAGGTCTCTACCGCCCGCGATACGCGCGGCGCGTAGGGGCGGATGACGTACAGACTCCCGGCAAACACGTCCACCGGCCGCCAGCCGGGCAGCAGCGCCTGTACCTCTGCGCGCGCTATCGCCTCCCGGGCGCTAAAATCGGGCAATAGCGCAATCCCAAGCCCCGACAGCACCGCATCGCGAAGCGATTCGCTGTTATTAGTGGCAAAGGGGCCGCGCACCGGGACGCTGACGCGCTCGGCGCGATCGTCGTCAGATTCAAACGTCCACTGCGGGATTTGCGAACCGCGCGGGTAGGTCAGACACTGGTGATGGCGTAGCGCATCGGGGGACTCCGGGGCGCCAAAGCGGCGGATATACGCCGGGGAGGCAACAATCAGCGTGGTGGTTTGACACAGCGTCCACGCGACGTGGGTATCCGGCAGCGCCTCGCGTCGGCAGTGACGGATCGCGAGGTCAAATCCTTCGCTGGCAAGGGATACCAGCCGGTCGGTGACCTCCAGCTGCAGCTCAAGCTGCGGATGCTGATGCAGAAACGGCGTCATCGCCGGGACCAGCTGCTGGCGCGAAAAGGCAACCGGGGCCGTCACCCGCAGCGTACCGCGCAGCGGCCCCGCCTCATCACGGGTGCCGTTAAAGATATCGCGCAGCTGGCCGAAGGGCGCGTTCAGCTCAGCCACCAGCCTGAGCCCGTCTTCGCTGAGCGTCACACTGCGGGTGGTCCGGTGGACCAGCGTCTTGCCGGTGACCCGCTCCAGCTCGCTTATTTTCTGGCTGACTGCCGATTTACTGACCGCCAGCTTTTCCGCCGCGCGGGTATAGCTCTTCTGCTCTTCCAGCACCGTGAGCCAGTACAAATGGGTCCAGAAAACGTCGGGGCGCGGATCGCTCATCTCGATTGTTCACCTGTAAAAACAATGAATTCAAATATAGCGGTTTTTGCCCGTCGTCACATTAGATAGCATCGGTTTTGCCCACTCATCGTACATAAGACAATAAGGATGACCTGCTATGCCGCTCCTGACATTTGACGTGATCGAAGGTCGCAGTGAAGATGAAATAAAAACGCTGCTCGATGCCGCCCACCGCGCCGTACTGCATGCCTTCAAGGTACCGGAACGCGATCGCTACCAGATTGTTCATGAAAACAAGCCTCACCATATGGTGATTGAGGATACCGGTTTAGGCCTGTCGCGAAGCCACCGGCTGGTGGTAGTGAGGGTGTTCACCAGCCCACGCAGCGAAGAACAAAAACAGCTGTTCTACGCGACGCTGCTCGCCGAACTGCAGGAACACTGCGGGCTGAGCCCCGAGGATCTCATGGTTTCGGTGATGAGCAACCAAAAAGGTGACTGGAGTTTTGGCCGCGGCGTGGCGCAGTATCTGACCGGCGAGCTTTAGCCGCTCACCGCCGGCCCTCGCCGACGGCGGCGCTACGCCCTCGGCGCAGCGGCCATGCGCCTGCGCGCCTTTTGTTCAATATTTTCCAGCAGCTCCTGGACGTCATCTTCATCAATATCAAGGAACTGGCCATCGAGCAGCGCGGCGTGAATGTCCTCGCGGGTCACCGACAGCCCCAGCGGAACGACCTTGCTTTTCACCTCTTCCGCCGCCAGCGGGTGCGGATAGCGGCGCCCGACGAGGTTATTAAATACGATCGCCAGCAGGGCCAGCATGGCGGAGTTCAGCAGTACCGGAGTCAGCACGAAGTGATAGCCTTCGCTGTGTACGCCGGCGCCGCCGAGGATGGCCGTCAGGGCCACGGCGCCGCCCGGCGGATGCAGGCAGCGCAGGAAATACATGCCCGCAATCGCCAGCCCGGCCGCCAGTCCGCAGGCCAGCGCAAGGTTGGGCACCAGCACGCCCACGGTCACGCCGATCAGCGCCGACAGCACGTTACCGCCGACAATCGACCACGGCTGCGCCAGCGGACTGCTGGGCACGCCAAACAGCAGTACCGCCGAAGCGCCCATAGGGGCGATAAACCACAGGTTGACTTCGCCCAGCAGCCAGTGGCTGAACATACTGGTGACCGCCAGCCCCGTCCCTGCGCCGATGGAGCCGAGGAGAATATGCTTTCTGGCAACCGGCAGCGCGTGCGGCTTCAGGCGGCCGATAAAAATGCGGATCCGCGAAAACAGCGCGGAAGGTAAAACGCTTAACATTTCACTGCTCACTCACGTCATATAAATTACTTATATTTTATTTTCTTTTTTTAACCATATTTTAACAACCACGCATTTATCATGCCTATTCACCCTCGCCCTGTCCGGCGGCCCGCCATTGACCCTGGCTATGTGATTTCAGCGTACTGCGCTAGAATCATCCCCGTTCGGAATTTCCCCCACTCTACGGATTGAAGGCATAATACGTTGAATAATAATATTAATTTAGAGAAAGAAGTGGCATGGGCCAGCCAGAACATGCCGCGCACCCTGCGCCAGGTGGCCGCGCTTCCCGACCTGAGCCAGGTACGACTGGCCTGCTGTATGCATCTGGATATGAAAATGATCCCGCTGGTGCAGGGTATCCTGGAAAAGGGCGCGCAGGTCTTTTTAACAACCTGCAATCCAACCACCGTACAGGACGAGGTCGTTAGCTGGCTGGTGGCGCGCGGCGCAGAAGCCAGCGCCTGGCGCGATATGAGCGATGCCGACTGGCGGCAGTCGTGGGAAAAGGCCATCGCCTGGGGGCCGACGCATCTGTGTGAAATGGGGGCCGATATCACCACCCTGCTCCACCAGCGCGGTGAATTTGGCAATATCGTGGCCGGGCTGGAAGCCACCGGTTCCGGCGTCAGCCGGCTGGGCGATATTCGCCCGGGCTATCCGATTTTTAACTGGGACGATCTGCCGGTTAAAGAGGGCCTGCATAACCGCCACATGGTCGGCCTGACCGCATGGCACACCTTCTTCCAGACCACCCATCTCACGCTGCATGAGAAAAAAGTGCTGGTGATCGGCTATGGCCTGGTGGGCCAGGGCGTTGCCGCCGCCGCGAAGGCCTTTGGGGGCCAGGTGATGGTCGCCGAAATCGACCCCGCCCGTCGCCTGCAGGCGGCTTACGACGGCTGGCATGTCGTCGAACTGCAGGACGCCATGGCTTCAGCTGACGTCGTCGCAACGGCAACCGGCGCGAAAAAGGTGGTTAACAGCAGCGCGCTGGATAAAGCGAAAGACGGGGTATTTATCCTTAACGTCGGCCACGTTGCGGAAGAGATTGACTGCGGCTACCTGCGCCAGTTCAGCCATGAAGAGGTGATGCCGTATATCAACGCCTATCAAATGGGCGCTAAAACCCTTTACCTGATGGCCAACGGTTCGATGCTCAACCTGACCGCCGGTTTTGGCGATAGCCTGAACGCCTTTGACGTTACCCTGGCGGTGATGACCAGCGGTATCAACCATATCGTGACCGACGGCATGCAGGCCGAGGCCGAGGTCTATCTGCTGCCGCAGAGCGTGTGGCAAAAAGCGCTGTAGCCCGGATGACAGCAGGGCGCCTGACGGCGCCCTGCTTTGCAGTTTAGCGACTCTCCGGCAGGACGATATTGCTCTCCGCCAGGGTTCCCATCTCGTTAAACACCGTACAGGCCGCCTCCACCAGGTGCATCGCCAGCGCCGCGCCGCTCCCCTCGCCCAGACGCATCCCCATATCCAGATACGGCTCGAGCTGCAGATGCTCAAGCGCAATGCGCGCCCCCTTTTCCGCCGACAGATGGGAGGGGATCAGATAGGGATGAACGGCTGGCGCAATGCGGCAGGCCGCCAGCGCCGATGCGTAGGAGAGGAATCCGTCCAGCACCACCGGCAGCCCGCAGGAGGCGGCACCCAGCATCACGCCGGTCATGCCAACCAGATCGAAACCGCCAACCTTCGCCAGCACCTCGAGGCCATCCTCCGCCCGCGGCTGATTGACGGCAATGGCCCGACGCACCACCTCCGCCTTATGCGCCAGCTGCGATACCGGCAGGTTGGCCCCGATGCCGACGGTTTCCTGCGCATCGCGTCCGGTCAGCACGCTCAGCACCGCCGCCGCCGGCGTGGTGTTCGCCATTCCCAGTTCGCCGACGCCGAACAGCGTCACGCCCTGAGCCGCCAGTTCGCGGGTGTAGGCGATGCTCGAGAGCAGCAGCGCCGTCGCCTGCTCGCGGCTCATCGCCGCCGTTTGCGCAATATTGCCGCTGCCTCGCGCGACTTTCAGGTCGACAAGACCGGGGATCGGATCCGCGTCGATCCCAACGTCAACCACCCGAACTTTTGCCCCCGCCTGCGCCGCCAGGACGCAAACGCCGGTGTTTTGCCGGGTCATGTTTCTCGCCTGAATCGCGGTAATTGCCTGGGGCGAGATAGCCACGCCCTCGTGCCAGACGCCGTGATCGGCGCACATCACCACGATGGCTTTTTCTGCCAGCCGCAGCCAGCCTTTCAGCCCCGGCATGCCGGCAAGCTGCACCGCCAGCGCCTCCAGGCGGCCGAGGCTGCCGGGCGGTTTTAATAAACCATCAAGATGCTGCTGCGCCTGGGCCATCGCCGCCCGATCCGGCTGCGGAATGTCGGCAATGAGGGCCGAAAGTGTGTCCATGATGTTCCTCGTAGCGCTTAAAGGGAGCGGACCGTTGCGCCCGTATTCTCTGCGTTCGGGCCAGCAGCCTGCGTTATACGGCGGTTCGCCATACGGAAGAAAGGAGTCGTTCAGAGGGAATGCCGGGGATAACTCCCGGCGACGAGAACCGCCGCCGGGTAGGGTCGAGGAGATTACTCTTCGACCTTCGCTTCGCCGATAACTTTCAGCTTTTTGGAGATGTCGCGGCGCTCTTTAGAGAGTTCAGCATTTTTGATGATGTAATCATCAACGCGATCTTCGTAATCGCTCTTCATGCTGGCAATGATGCCCTGGATAGCTTCAACGCTCATGCCCGGTTTGATGTAATCGCTGAGGTTGTCCAGCAGCAGTACGCGCTTTTGGTTATCGCGGATCTTTTTCTCAACGTCCTGAATTTCACGCTGCAGCTTGTTCTTACGACGATACAGACGAACAAACTCCAGTACGTCCTGGAAAGAAGGCTTAGTTGTTTCCATTTTTATACCCCTAATATTTGAGATTCGGATTCGCTAAAGCGACTGCAATATAGGGCTAACATAACTGTTAGCAGCCGCTGATGACAATGTTTTTTCCTTTAGGGTTATCATACCCCTAAATGTTGCTGAATCGAAGCAACCTGTGGTCGTTCTCGCGCATCTGGCTTTTATTTACGCAACGCCCGACAGATCAAATTCGACAGCAGCTCAAGCTGGCGCGCCAGCTCTATCGTCAGCCAGACGTAGCCGTGTATCGGCGTTTCCGAGAGGTTTTCGCCCGGATGCTCTCTAATAAGCTGACGCAGTTCGGCGACGATTTCATTAAGCTTTTCAGTATTGGCGCGGATCGGCTGCGGGTTACCTTCATAGAGGGCGTGGGCGATGGTCAGCAGCGTTTGCTGGGTCATCTGCTGAGTTTCGCGCAGCGTACGGGAATTTAGCATCACAAAGTGCCCCGGTCGAGAGCCCCAGTAAGCGTTGACCTGCAGCTCAAGCATACAGACCAGGTTACGGCTGACGGTCTGAATCGCCTCGAAAATGGCCTTCTGGATATGGGTCTCTTTACTTGCCGGCGTAATCAGGCCGCGCATTTTTACCACGTCGTTGAGGACTTTTTGCAGGTGTTTTTCCAGCCGCGGACGCTCGACCAGGTTTGGTGAGATCCCGGCCTGATACAGGCGATTAAGGGCAGTAACGTAATTTGCCATCTGGATACGCCAGTGCAGAAACGCCCGCTGCGGCCAGATACCGGTAAACAGCATCGCCAGCAGGGAACCGAAGATAACGTCGCCGCTTCGCCACAGCGCGGTGTTCATGTCTCCCGGCGGCGCCCCTACCACCACCGCCAGCGTAATGCCGATCAGCAGCGCCTGATAGGGCTTTTTCCCTAAGGCCAGCCAGCCGCAGAGGAACATCGCCGCCGCGCACCACAGCACCATCACGGGTAGGGAGATAAGCTCCAGCTTGAGCGCCACCAGCCCCAGCGCAGAACCGAGGATGGTGCCGCCGATCCGCTGAAACGCGCGCGGCACCACGTTGCCCCAGAACGATATCGGCCCCATCACCACCACCAGCGTAATCAGCGGCCAGGTGCCTTCCGGTACCTTCAGCAGCCGTACCAGTAAAAAAGTGAGAACAAAAGCCAGCGCGATACGAATGCCATGCACGATTCGGTAATGTCGATACAGGCGAATTTCGAAAGGCTTAAGTGATTTATCAGCGCGCACGACCCTCTCCGCTAAGAAGAAAAGGCCGATTGTAACTGTTTTTTCACCGCACGCCTCACGCTAATGTAAGAAACCTTGTACATCTCGGGGATAAGCGCCTACCTGCCGATGTGCTCAACCGGCACGTACATTTCGATATCCCAGTAGCCATCGTGATTGCCGTCGTTAAGATAGCGCTCAAAGCAGGGTTTTGCCGCCAGCTGATACTCTTTGCTTTGCAGCAGGCTTGCAAAGAACTGCAGCCAGGGCGTGGAGAAATCATGATTCAGCACCCGCGCGCTGGCAAAAGCGTACTCCCCACCGGCGATCTCGGTGAGGATCGCCCCTTCGCTATTAGCAGGAATGACGAAGTCGTCATCCACCGTAACCACGGTGTCGCAGCGCAGCTTCTCTGCCGCAACCTGCTCCGGGTTGTCGTAATAGACGGCGATCCACTCCCGGGCCGGGATCTGGCGGCTGCTGACCCACGCCGACAGCTGCTCAAAGCCCTGCTTAACGGTCTGTTCCCAGGGCCCAACCATATGAAAACCGGCGATTTTACGCGCGCCGACGGACTTAACGCTGTAGTTCATATTGCCTCCGCGATTGATTGAAACACTGTATAAATATACATGCAATGTAGCAGGCAGCCAAAAAACAGTATGTGCGCGGATTCACAGAGTCGCCATTGGCCGGCGTTGAAAAAATGATTCAGGAAGCCGGCACGCAGGACGGTTACTTCAACCGCGCCTCAATGCCACCTCTGGATAAATTGTTTTCGCCGCGCTGATTATTGATAATCGTTATGTAAATAAAAACATAACGAGTGGGAATATCGATGCAAGGAAAAATGAAGTTTACGCTGGCCGCCGTGCTGGCACTGCAGTTTGCTCATGCGGCGATGGCGCAGGATATTCGCGTCACCTACGCCGGCTCGATGGGTAAAGTGATGGATCAGGGGCTAGGCCCGGCGTTTGCCAAAGCGCAAAGCGGCGATTATCAGGGCCAAGGCCAGGGCGCCTACGGCATGGCGCGCCTGCTGGCCAGCCACAAGCTGACCGCCGACGTTTTCGTCTCCATTACCCCGGGTCCGATGCAAATCCTCAAAGACGCCGGGCTGATCGACGAGGCGATACCGGTCGCCAGCACCAGCATGGTGGTCGCGTACAGCCCCAAAGGAAAATATGCCGCGCAGTTTGCCGCGGCGAATAAAAACCAGGACGCCTCGTGGCTGAAGCTGCTGGCGCAGAAAGACGTCAGCTTTGGCCGCACCGACCCGTACGTCGATCCTAAGGGTCAGAATATCGTCTTTACCCTGCTGCTGGCCGAGAAGTATTACCGCCAGCCTGGCATCAGCAACAAAATCCTCGGCGAGCTGCAAAACCCGGCGCAGACCCATCAGGAGGGCGGCCTGCTGAGCCGTCTGGAGAGCGGCCAGGTTGACGCCGCGGCGGGCTACGAGAGCGAAGTGCTCTCCGCCCACCTGCCCTACGTCGCCCTGCCCGATGAGATTAACCTCAGCAACCCGGCGATGGCGAAGCAGTGGTACGACACCGTCAGCTTCACCATTAAGGACAGCGCCGGTAAAGACCAGACGCTGCATACCCAGCCGCTGGTGTTCTACGCCGCAGTGCTGAAAAATGCGCCGAACGGCGTGGAACAAGGAGAGAAATTCGTCCAGTTCATGCAAAGCGCGCAGGGGCAGCAGCTGTTTAAACAGTACGGCTACGCCGCGGCAAAAGGGGAAAACCTATACGCCAGGTAAAAGGCGCCGGACGCATTGCCGGCTGGCTCGCGCTACCGGCTCTTCTGCTGCTCAGCGTCCCCTTTATTACCCTCATTAGCGTCACGCCGTGGCAGCATCTGCGGCTGGCCTGGCGTGACGACGATGCGATCCTCGTGTCGATGGGGCTGGGGTGCCTGGCGCTGGCGACGATCGTGGCGATAGGCCTGCCGACCGCCTGGTGGCTGTCGCAGGCCAGCGGTCGTCGGCGTTTGCTGGCGGAACTGCTGCTGATGATCCCGCTGCTGACGCCGCCGCTGGCGATGGGGATTTTACTGGTCTCGGCCTACGGCCCTTACGGGCTGGCCGGACAGTGGCTGACGCGGGTGGGGATCACGCTGGTGAACAATCCCGCCGCCTTTGTCCTGGCGCAGGTCTACGGCGCGCTGCCCTACTTTATCGTGGTCGCCCGCTCCGCCTTCGCCACGGTGCCGAAGGCGATCCTTGAGGCCGGACAAACGCTGGGGGCTACGGGCTGGAATCGCTTTCGTTTTCTCGCCCTGCCGATGGCGCTGCCGGGGCTGGCCTCGGCGGTGGCGCTGGCCTGGGTACGCGCCGTCGGCGAGTTTGGCATTGTGATGATCTTTGCCTATTTCCCCCAGGGGATCCCGGTCAAACTCTATACCAATCTGCAAAACGACGGCGTTGACGCGGTTTATACCCTGCTGTGGATGCTGCTGATCGTCACCCTGCCTCTGCCGCTGGCCTGCTTTGCGCTGGGAAGAGGCGCAACGTGGCGGCGAAAAACGCCGCCGGCGGTTACAGGCTAAAAGGGAGCTCAATCCCTATGCTGGCGCCCAGATCGTCGCTGTCGCTGTGGTTAGCGTCGGTATACCACAGGGAGGTGCTGAGGCGCACGGTGGGCATCACGTCGCCGCTCCAGCCTAACTGCACGCCTTTTAGGGTATCGGCGTGCGGGAAGGCTTTATTAATCCGCTGATTTTTCGGGTTCACCTCGGCGTAAACCAGCCGCGCGCTCCAGCGCTGATTCTCCTCCGTCACCAGTTCGGCCTTGCCGGCGTACAGGCGCCCGTCGCCGCCCATCGCGTCGCCAAGCGGGTAGCCCTGCTGGTAGTAGCCGTCTTTGTAGATAAAATGGTTATAGATGTAGTTGGTGCGCCCCATATTCGAGCGGGTATCGTGCGCCTCCAGATACCAGTTAATCGCGCTGCTGTTCCACTGGTGATGCCCTTCGACGCCGCCGAGGTAAAGATGGGCGGACGGCAGGTACCCGGCCTCATCCTCGCCGATCATCTGCCCGTAGACGCTCACCGGCCAGCCGGTGGTCGGCGCCAGCTTGAGTTTAAAATCAAATCCCGCCAGCTGATTGCCCGGGTCGTCCGCCGAATCGCCGGTGTTATCTCGCCCGGTAAGCCCCTCCCAGAAGCTGCCAAAGGAGGACGGGCGACCCTCACCGCCCCACTGCATAATGCGCGAGGCGCCCAGCTCCAGGGAGGTAAAGGGGGATACCGTCAGGCGGCCGCCAAAAATTTTAGTATGCGGTACCGCCGCGTACTGGCTCATCTGGCTGGCGGAAAGCTGGTACTGCCAGGGGCCAATCCAGCTTAGCCAGGCGTTCTCCGGAGCCCGCTGTTCGGCGCGCTGCAGCAGAAAACCGGTCATCGGCCGCGCGGCGTCGGAACGAATCAGGCTCCCCTCATAGCCGGGCCCCCACCACTGCGGAATTTGGCCAAACGCCAGCCACTGGTTCCACATCTTCAGCGCCCCGTAGGCGCCGTTGGCGTTGACGTTAGAGCTATTGCCGATGCGCTTGTCTCCTTCAACGTTGCCCTGCAGGTGCAGATCCCACCATTCGCCGCTGTTATTCAGCGCGACGGAGAGCGAGTGGTCGGCAGGATAAGACCCGGCAAAGCCCTGCGGCGTTCCCGGCCGGTCGGTTGAGCTATAGCCGGTGACGCGCAGGTCGGCTTTTAGCGCCCTCAGGCGCTGGTTCACCCGGCTCAGCACCACCCTCTCTGCGGATGTTGCCGGATGAGCGTTGGCCAGCGCGCGGCCGATCTCCTCTTCGCTCAGGGGCCAGGTCGATAAACTCAACGACAGGGTTCCGCGATCGGATAGCCAGGCTAAATCATTGCGGACGTCGTTATCGGCCAGAACCAGACCAGAGGCAAAGCCTGCGGGACTCAAAACGGCCGCAAGCCCCAGAGAAAGCGCAGTACGCGCGAAAAATTTCATCTTCCCAGCTCCATTTCAGGCGCACGGGCGCCGGAGAATTTCCTTAAAGGGTGAGCAGGTAAGGTAATTGACTGAAACTAAACGAATCGCCAACCAGCGCCACAACGGCGTGGGGCGAGAAAGGATGCCGCTCCGCAGGAGAGCGGCCCCGGGAGCTACAGCTTGTGATGCAGATAATCGCTCATGCGTGAGAATACGCCGCCCTTGCCAACGCTTTCCAGCGTCACCAGCGGCCAGTGGGCCACGACCTTGTCGCCGTCATAGAGCGAAATTTCGCCGACCCGCTGATTGGCGGCGATCGGCGCTTCAAGCTCTTTCTGATCCAGCACATATTTGGCCTTGATCCGCGAAACCTCCGACTTCGGCAGCGCTAACCAGAAGTCCTGGTCGGTGCCGAGCTGGATCTGGTCCTTATCGCCATACCAGATGTGCTCGCTGCCGACTTTTTTGCCTTTTTGCAGGACCTGGACGGTGTCGAAGTTTTGCTGGCCCCAGTGCAGCAGTTTGGCCGCCTGCTGCTCGCGCCCTTTCGGGCTCTCGGCCCCCATCACCACCGCAATCAGGCGGCGCTGGCCGTCAACGGCAGAAGCAATAAGGTTAAAACCGGCGCCAGAGGTGTGGCCGGTTTTCAGGCCATCGACGTTCATGGTTTTATCCCACAGCAGGCCGTTGCGGTTCTGCTGGGTGATCCCGTTCCACGTCAGGCTTTTCTGACTGTACATGTGGTACACGTCAGGCTCGCCGTGAATAATCGCCCGCGACAGGACCGCCAGATCGTAGGCCGAGCTATGCTGCCCCGGCGCGTCCAGCCCGTGTACGGTTTCAAAATGGGTATCCTGCAGGTGCAGTTTTTGCACGTATTCGTTCATCAGGGCGACGAACTGCGGCTGGCCGCCGGCAACGTAGTCGGCCAGCGCCACGCAGGCGTCGTTCCCGGAGTCAACGATAAGCCCGCGGCTTAAATCGCGGACGCTGAGCCGATCGCCGGGCTTGAGGAACATCAGCGATGAACCATCGAATACCGGGTTACCCTTCGCCCAGGCATCTTTGCCGACGGTGACCATATCGTCAAAGGTAATGCGATGGCTGTCGATGGCGCGATCGACCACGTAGCCGGTCATTAATTTCGTCAGGCTGGCGGGGTTACGCTGCTGATGTTCGTTACCGGCGGTCAGGATCTGACCGGTGGTGTAGTCCATCAGCACCCAGGAGCCTGCCTGAATGGAAGGCGGCGTCACGGTGACGGGAAAATCATTCGCGGCAAAGGCGCAAGAAACGCTCGAAGCGAGCAAAGTTACAGCAATAAAAAAACGGCCTTTCAACGGCATATCCTCAAGATTTACAGATCCGCCGTCCTTTTTACGGAAATTCTCCTTTCATATCATGGTTTAATTGCAAGAAAATATGACACGATAAACGCCCTGCGCGGCCGACGCCCTTCTGATGCCCGGGCAAATCGTTTACCATAGCGCATCATACTTCAGCAGCATATGCGTTGGCGTTATGACACGGCTCTTCCCTGAGCACCGGCCTTACGGGCCGCTGCGACACGGCGTGCAGATCCGTTGCGGACAGATTTGTCGCTTACCGCGAACGATTTAGAGTACGGACGCCAACCACCACGGAAAATAGACAGACTATGCAAGATAGCGCCAATCAGCCCGGATTTTTATTCCACGACTACGAAACCTTTGGCACCCGCCCGTCCCTTGACCGGCCGGCGCAGTTTGCCGCTATCCGCACCGATGCGGATCTTAACGTTATCGGCGAGCCCGAGGTTTTCTACTGCAAGCCGGCTGACGACTATCTGCCGCAGCCGCAGGCGGTAATGATTACCGGCATCACGCCGCAGGAAGCGATCGCCAAAGGCGACAACGAAGCCGCCTTTGCCCGCCGCATTCACGACCTGTTCACGGTGCCAAAGACCTGCATTGTAGGCTACAACAACGTGCGTTTCGATGACGAAGTCAGCCGCAATATTTTCTATCGCAACTTCTACGATCCCTACGCCTGGAGCTGGCAGCACGATAACTCGCGCTGGGACCTGCTGGACGTGATGCGCGCCTGCTACGCGCTGCGCCCGGAAGGCATCAACTGGCCGGAAAACGACGACGGCCTGCCCAGCTTTCGCCTTGAGCATCTGACCGTGGCCAACGGCATCGAGCACAGCAACGCCCACGATGCGATGGCCGACGTGTATGCCACTATCGCCATGGCGAAACTGGTCAAAACCCGACAGCCTCGCCTGTTCGACTACCTTTACACCTTCCGCAACAAGCGCAAGCTGGCGCCGCTGATTGACGTGCCGCAGATGACGCCGCTGGTCCACGTCTCCGGGATGTTCGGCGCCGCGCGCGGCAACACCAGCTGGGTGGCTCCGCTGGCGTGGCATCCGGATAACCGCAATGCGGTGATTATGGTCGACCTTGCCGGCGATATGTCGCCGCTGCTGGAGCTGGACGCCGACGCGCTGCGCGAGCGGCTGTATACCGCCAAAGCCGACCTCGGCGACCTGCCGGCGGTACCGATCAAGCTGGTCCACCTCAATAAGTGCCCGGTGCTGGCCAAGGCCAATACGCTGCGCCCGGAAGATGCGGAGCGTCTGGGCATCGACCGTCAGCGCTGTCTGGATAACCTGCAGCTGCTGCGCGGCCAGCCGCAGGTGCGGGAAAAAGTGGTGGCGATCTTTGCCGAGGCGGAGCCGTTCGTTCCTTCCGACAACGTCGATACTCAGCTCTATAACGGCTTCTTTAGCGATGCCGACCGCGCGGCGATGAAGATTGTGCTGGAGACCGAGCCGCGCAACCTGCCGGCGCTGGACATTACCTTCGCCGATCCGCGTATCGAACGCCTGCTGTTTAACTATCGCGCGCGAAACTTCCCGGGCAGCCTTGATGAAGCCGAGCAGCAGCGCTGGTTAGAGCATCGTCGGGAGGTGTTTACGCCGGAGTTTTTGCAGGCTTATGCCGATGAGCTGCAGACCTTGCAGCAGCAGTATGCTGACAATAACGAGAAGCTGATGCTGGTGAAAGCGCTGTGGCAGCACGCGCAGGATATTGTTTAGAATAAATAAATTCCCGGACTGCACAACGCAGGCCGGGAACGGTTATTTACCCTTTCGCGCGGCTGGCGATAATCGCCTCCGCCACGTTACGCGGGGCCTCCGCGTAATGATGGAACTCCATGCTGTAGGTCGCCCGCCCCTGGGACATCGAGCGTAGCGTCGTGGAATAGCCGAACATCTCGGCCAGCGGCACGTCGGCGCGAATAATCTGGCTGCCGAAGCGTTCTTCCATCCCCTGCACCATGCCGCGGCGGGAGGAGAGATCGCCCATAATATTACCGGCGTACTCTTCCGGCGTTTCCGCTTCCACATGCATCACCGGTTCGAGGATCACCGGGTCGGCCCTGCGCGCCCCCTCCTTGAAGCCGAAAATGGCCGCCATGCGGAAGGCCATTTCCGAGGAGTCGACGTCGTGGTACGAACCAAAAGTCAGGGTCGCTTTGACGTCCACCACCGGATAGCCTGCCAGCACGCCGGTGCCCATCGCTTCACGCAGGCCCTTTTCCACCGAAGGAATGTACTCCCGCGGCACTACTCCGCCTTTGGTGGCATCTTCAAAGACGAAGCCGCTGCCGGGTTCCAGCGGTTCGAGAGTCAGCACCACGTGGCCGTACTGCCCCTTGCCGCCGGACTGGCGGACGAACTTGCCTTCCACCTCTTTCACCGTTTTGCGGATCGTCTCCCGGTAGGTCACCTGCGGACGGCCGATGTTCGCCTCAACGCTAAATTCGCGCCGCATCCGGTCAACGATAATTTCCAGATGCAGCTCGCCCATCCCGGAAATAATCGTCTGCCCGGACTCCTCGTCGGTGTGCAGGCGGAACGACGGATCTTCCGCTGCCAGGCGCTGCAGCGCGATGCCCATTTTCTCCTGATCCGCTTTGGTTTTCGGCTCGATAGCCAGCGAAATCACCGGCTCCGGAAACTCCATCCGCTCCAGGGTGACGATCGCATTCGGATCGCACAGCGTATCGCCGGTGGTGACGTCTTTCAGGCCAACGCAGGCGGCGATATCGCCGGCGTGCAGCTCGTCCACCTCGTGGCGATCGTTGGCATGCATCAGCACGATGCGGCCGATACGCTCTTTTTTGCCTTTAACCGGGTTATAGACCGCATCCCCTTTCTTCAGGGTGCCGGAATAGACGCGGATAAAGGTCAGCTGGCCCACGTAGGGGTCGGTCATCAGCTTGAACGCCAGCGCCGAAAGCGGCTCATCGTCGGCAGGATGACGCTCCGCCGGCCGGCCTTGCTCATCAACGCCCTGAATCGCCGGGATATCCAGCGGGGACGGCATCAGTTCGATGACCGCATCGAGCATCCGCTGGACGCCTTTATTCTTAAAGGCGCTGCCGCACAGCACCGGCTGGATCTCTCCGGCAACGGTGCGCTTACGCAGCCCGGCGACGATCTCAGCTTCGCTCAGATCGCCCGTTTCCAGATATTTGTCCATCAGCTCATCGCTGGCCTCCGCCGCCGCTGAAACCATTTTCTCCCGCCACTGGCGGGCGGTTGCCAGCAGCGCATCCGGCACCGGCGCATAGCTGAAGGTCATCCCCTGGGTCGCATCGTCCCACAAAATGGCGCGCATTTTGATGAGGTCCACGACCCCAACGAAATGCTCCTCGGCGCCGACGGGAATCACCACCGGCACCGGGTTGGCCTTCAGGCGGTCGATCATCATCTGCACCACGCGGAAGAAATCGGCGCCGGGGCGGTCCATTTTATTGACGAAGGCCAGCCGCGGGACGTGATACTTATTCGCCTGCCGCCAGACGGTTTCCGACTGCGGCTGCACGCCGCCGACGGAGTCGTAGACCATCACCGCGCCGTCGAGCACCCGCATGGAGCGCTCGACTTCAATGGTAAAATCGACGTGCCCTGGGGTGTCGATGATATTAATCCGGTGCGGCTCAAAGCTGCGGTCCATGCCGGGCCAGAAGCAGCTCACCGCGGCGGAGGTAATGGTTATGCCGCGCTCTTGCTCCTGCGCCATCCAGTCGGTTGTTGCCGCGCCATCGTGCACTTCACCCAGCTTATGGCTCATTCCGGTATAAAACAGAATGCGCTCAGTGGTGGTGGTTTTACCGGCATCGATATGCGCGGAGATACCGATGTTGCGATAACGTTCGAGGGGGATGGGTCGGGGCATGATGCGTCCTTAGTCATTTTGATTGTCAGTGAGCGGCGAAACGGCCGCGGTTCGTTCAACGGCATCCATCATAGTACAACTGTACGAGTATATTCGAACTATTTTTGCTATCGTTACTATCGGTGAAGCTGCAGCACCGCGCGTGGCTTTAGCGATTGAGTTTGGGTATATTACCGGCCAGCCGCCGATACGGGCTGCTGTTCCGCGGAACAGAGCAACCGCCGACACAGGAATATTATGATCGCCAATCACCCCGAACGTGAACAAATCCGCCTTGAAAATGTTCTTTTTGCCCTTGGCAATCCGATGCGGCTGGAGATTATTCGCATCCTCGCCGACGGCAGCGAACAGAGCTGCAACGCCCTGCGCCATGAAGACGTTGCCAAGTCCACCATGACCCACCACTGGCGCGTGCTGCGCGATAGCGGCGTGATATGGCAGCGCCCGCAGGGGCGGGAGAATATGATTTCGCTACGCAGGGAGGATCTGGAGGCGCGTTTTCCCGGACTGCTGGATACGCTACTCAGAGTGATGCGCCAGGAAGCGCAGAAGTGACGGAAACAAAAAAGCCGGAGGTCTCCCCCCGGCTTTTTTCATTCTAATGCGCGATCAGGCAATGTCTTCGTACTGCGGAACCGGGTTGCGGAAGCGACGGGTCACGCAGGCCAGATAAACCAGGCCGATGGTGCCCCAAATCAGACCCAGCACCATAGAGCTCTGCTCCAGGTTGACCCACAGTGCGCCAACGGTCAGCGCGCCACAGGTTGGCAGCACCAGGTAGTTAACGTGGTCTTTCAGAGTCTTGTTACGCTTCTCGCGGATCCAGAACTGCGAAATAACCGACAGGTTAACGAAGGTGAAGGCCACCAGCGCCCCGAAGTTAATCAGCGCCGTCGCGGTCACCAGGTCGAATTTAATCGCCAGCAGCGCAATTGCGCCAACCAGCAGCACGTTAAACGCCGGGGTACGCCATTTCGGGTGAACGTAGCCGAAGAAGCTGGTCGGGAATACGCCGTCGCGGCCCATCACGTACATCAGACGGGAAACGCCCGCGTGTGCGGCCATACCGGAAGCCAGAACGGTCACGCTGGAGAAGATCAGCACGCCCCACTGGAAGGTTTTGCCCGCCACGTACAGCATGATTTCAGGCTGCGACGCGTCCGGATCTTTAAAGCGTGAGATATCCGGGAAGTACAGCTGCAGGAAGTAAGAGGCGCCGATGAAGATCATCCCGCCAATCAGCGCGGTCAGGAAGATAGCCTTCGGGATCACGCGCTCGGCGTCTTTGGTCTCTTCAGACAGAGAAGAGATACCGTCAAAGCCGAGGAACGAGAAGCACAGAATGGTCGCACCGGTAATCATCGGCACCACGTGGGCCCCTTCGGACCAGAACGGACGGGTGCTGGTCAGCGTACCGGCGCCTTCACCGTGCATGATGCCGTAGATAATCAGGCCGACGATAACCGCCACGATGCCCATCTGCAGAACCACAATCAGGGTATTGAAGTTCGCCACGGCCTTGATGCTGCGCAGGTTGGACACGGTCATAAAGCCGACCAGCGCAACCACGAAGATCCACGACGGAACGGAAGGCATCAGCGCTTCAAAGTAAATCTTCGCCAGCAGGATGTTGATCATCGGCATAAACAGATAGTCGAGCAGCGATGACCAGCCAACCATAAAGCCAACGGCCGGGCTGATAGATTTCTGAGCGTAGGTGTAGGCGGAGCCTGCAGACGGAAAACGACGAACCAGTTTACCGTAGCTCAGCGCCGTGAAAAGAATTGCGATCAGCGCGAAGGCGTAGGCCGTCGCAACGTGACCGTCAGTCAATCCAGAGACGATACCAAACGTATCGAACAGCGTCATCGGCTGCATATAGGCCAGGCCCATCATGACAACCGGAATCAACGTAAGGGTTTTACGTAATTCCACGCGAGAGGTTTTTGGAGTAGCGTTATGCGACATTGTGGTCATCCCCTTTTACGGCGAAAGCCATCGCGTAAGCAAAAAATTGCCCCATTTCTGTGTATTCCTCAGCGACAACAACTGTCGGTTTTTAGTAAATATCTATCCGGTACGAAGCCCGGCCTCTTGGTATTGAATGATGTGTCTTTAAAGCAAAAAAATAACCGACACTTTAAAAAGCGTCGGCTAGTTTCTGTTTTTCAGGCCGCGTATTTTGCAACATTTACTGGCCGGATGACAAGCCGTTGAAGAGCCAAAAAATTGCAGAAATCATTTAACAGCCTAATATTCATACAATTTTAGTATTGTATATCCTGCGAATAGCATTATTTGCTAAAACAGCATTCTGCCACCATTTGCTGGCGAGGCCGGATGCGTCCTCATGCCAGCCAATCCACGCCCGGTATAGCGGCTGATGGGCGGCAACCTCCTTCATTATCAGCTCGCCGCGGTCAAGCTGGGTCTGGGCCAGGTAGCGAGGCAGATAGCCCCAGCCAAGACCGGCGGAAACCAGCGCCAGCAGGCCGGGAAAATCAAACGCCTCCAGATTCTCCCGATCGTCAGCGGACGGCCAGCCGCCGCCGCAGATAATGGCCCGGTGGCGCTTCATCACCCGCCAGCTCAGCGGTTCCGGCAGCTGCGCCAGCGGATGTTGCGGGGCGACGACAAAAATATGCTCCAGCTCGCCTAGCGAAGTGAAACCGTAGCCGCTGAGGGCTGGCGGATCGCTTAACGCGCCGACCACGATATCCGCCCTCCCTTCGACCAGCGCCTCCCAGCGGCCGCTAACGGTCTCGCGGCTAAAGCGCAGCTGCGCCAGCTGGTGCTGCTGATAAAACTGGCCCACCAGCGGCGCCAGTAAAGAGAAGGGAAAGGTGGCGTCCACGGCAATGACCAGCGCGTTTTCCCAGCCCTGGTGCAGCTTAATCGCCTGTTTTTCCAGCTCCCGCGCGGTGTGGAGCACTTCGCGCCCCTTTTCCAGCAGCAGCTGGCCGCTGGGGGTAAAGCGCGCGCGGTGTCCGCTGCGGTCAAGCAGCTGAATATTAAGATCGCTTTCCAGCTTATGAATGGTGTAGCTCAGCGCGGAGGGCGTTTTATAAAGCTTTGCCGACGCCGCGGCAAAGCTCCCCTCTTTTTCCAGCGCATCGAGAATAACGAGGACATCCAGCAGTGGTTTCATCGCCGCCCCCTTACGGTTCGCGATTTCCCGCTGACTGATTACTCCATCGGCATGACCAGCGGGTCCGGGTACTGATACTCAAACCCCAGCTCGTAGCAGATGCGGTTGCCGTCGATAATCTTGCCGCTACCGCCGTCCGGGTTATCGGCAAACACCGGTGCCGGCAGGCCAAGTTCGCGGGCCATCTGCGGATAGAAGACGCCGCGAGCGGGATGCTTTGGCGCACATATATTATAGATGTGTCCGCCCTTCGGGGCCTGCAGCAGCAGCTCAATCGCGGCGATAACGTCCTGCAGATGGACCAGATTGACCCCCTGCTGGCCGTCCGGCGCCGACTTACCGGCAAAGAAACGTCCCGGATGGCGCGATGGCCCCACCAGCCCGGCAAGGCGTAAAATATCGACCGAGGTTCCCGGTAGGTTATGCAGCCAGTCCTCCAGCTCTTTAAGCACCCTGCCGCTGGCGGTTTGCGGATTGCGGGGGGCCCCCTCTTTCAGGGTGCCGCTGGCGTTGCCATATACTGAGGTGGAGCTGGTAAAAATTATCCGCGGAACGTGGTGGGCTAACGCGGTATCCACAATTTCCTGCACCGCCTGCAGGTAGAAATCCTCCCCCGGCCCGGTACGGCGAGCCGGCAAGGTGATCACCAGCGCATCGACGTTCATTAATGCATCCAGATCTTCGGTGTCGCAAACCAGCTGCGGTTCAAGACGCAGCGGATAGCCGTCAATTCCGCACATCCGCGCCGCCTCCACGCCATCCTGCGTCGTCTTACTGCCGGTCACCTCCCACCCACGCGCCATCAACGACAGCGCAAGGGGCATACCCAACCATCCTAATCCGACAATCGCGACCTTTTTCATACTCTGGCTCCTGGCTCTTTCGCTGTGCTGACTTAAGGCTACGCCAGCCGGCGGCGGCTGACAATTTCTTCGGTGAATATGAAATGAATTAATGATAGTAAAAAGCCCTTGCTTTATGCCGCTGAACTGGTTTAGGTTAAAGGCATCAAATGCATAGTCATTCAAAGAGAATTTTATGAACTGCGTTCAATCTAAAAACCACCATCATCACCATCATCCTGACTAGTCTTTCAGGCGATGTGTGCTGGAAGACGTTTGGATCTTCCAGAGGTGCATGAACGCAAAGAGAGCCCCCGGAAGATTTACTTCCGGGGGCTTTTTTTTGAATTAAATTCGGACAGATTCAGACAGGTATAAGAGGAAAAGAAGAATGTTAGACAACAGCCGTTTACGCATAGCTATTCAAAAATCAGGCCGCCTGAGCGAAGATTCACGCGAATTATTGAGCCGCTGCGGCATCAAAGTGAATCTGCACACTCAGCGCCTGATTGCGCTGGCAGAAAATATGCCGATCGATATTTTGCGCGTGCGTGATGACGATATCCCGGGCCTGATTATGGACGGCGTGGTCGATCTGGGCATTATCGGCGAAAACGTGCTGGAAGAAGAGCTGCTGAGCCGCCGCGCTCAGGGCGAAGATCCGCGCTACTTCACCCTGCGTCGTCTGGATTTCGGCGGCTGCCGCCTGTCGCTGGCCACGCCGGCGGACGAGCGCTGGGACGGCCCGGCGGCGCTGGACGGCAAGCGTATCGCCACCTCCTATCCGCACCTGCTGAAGCGCTACCTCGATCAGAAAGGCATTTCGTTTAAGTCCTGCCTGCTGAACGGCTCCGTTGAAGTCGCCCCGCGCGCGGGCCTCGCCGACGCGATTTGCGACCTGGTCTCTACCGGCGCCACCCTCGAAGCCAACGGCCTGCGCGAAGTGGAAGTGATGTTCCGCTCCAAAGCCTGCCTGATTCAGCGCGACGGCGACATCGCCGATGCCAAACAGCAGCTGATTGACCGCCTGCTGACCCGTATTCAGGGCGTTATCCAGGCCCGGGAATCGAAATACATCATGATGCACGCGCCGACCGAGCGTCTGGAAGAAGTCGTGGCCCTGCTGCCTGGCGCCGAGCGTCCGACGATCCTGCCGCTGGCGGGCGATAAGCAGCGCGTAGCGATGCACATGGTCAGCAGCGAAACCCTGTTCTGGGAAACCATGGAAAAACTGAAAGCGCTCGGCGCCAGCTCGATCCTGGTCCTGCCGATTGAGAAGATGATGGAGTAATCCAGCCAGCACGGGCCCCACCGGGCCTGTCTCAGAGATTAAACAGGGGAAACGATCATGAGCTTCAACACAATCATCGACTGGAATAGCCGTAGCGCCGAACAACAGCAACAACTATTAATGCGCCCGGCAATTTCCGCTTCCGACAGCATCACGCGCACCGTTGCTGAGATCCTTGATAACGTTAAACAAAACGGCGACGCGGCGCTGCGCGAGTACAGCGCAAAGTTTGATAAGACCGACGTCAAGGCGCTGAAGGTCAGCGACGAAGAGATTGCCGCCGCCGGCGAGCGCCTGAGCGACGAGCTCAAGCAGGCGATGGCGGTTGCGGTACGCAATATTGAAACCTTCCACAACGCCCAGCAGCTTCCGGGCGTGGACGTTGAGACGCTGCCGGGCGTGCGCTGCCAGCAGGTCACCCGCCCCATCGCCTCCGTCGGCCTCTATATTCCCGGCGGCTCGGCGCCGCTGTTCTCTACCGTATTAATGCTGGCAACGCCGGCGCGTATCGCCGGCTGTCAGCAGGTAGTGCTGTGCTCCCCGCCGCCTATTGCCGACGAAATTCTCTATGCCGCCCAGCTGTGCGGCGTGCGTAACGTCTTTAACGTCGGCGGCGCGCAGGCGATTGCGGCGCTGGCCTTCGGCAGCGAATCAATTGCCAAAGTGGACAAAATCTTTGGCCCGGGTAACGCCTTCGTGACCGAGGCTAAGCGTCAGGTCAGCCAGCGTCTCGACGGCGCGGCGATCGACATGCCCGCCGGTCCGTCAGAAGTTCTGGTGATTGCCGACAGCGGCGCGACGCCGGACTTCGTGGCCTCAGACCTGCTGTCGCAGGCCGAGCACGGCCCGGATTCGCAGGTTATTCTGCTGACCCCGGATGCTGAAATGGGCCGCCGCGTCGCCCAGGCCGTTGAGCGCCAGCTGGCGGAGCTGCCGCGGGCGGAAACCGCGCGCGAGGCGCTCTCAGCCAGCCGTATTATCGTGGCGCGCGATCTCGCGCAGTGCGTGGAGATCTCCAACCAGTACGGCCCGGAGCACCTGATTATTCAGACCCGCAGGGCGCGCGAGCTGGTTGACAGCATCACCAGCGCCGGGTCGGTATTCCTCGGCGACTGGTCGCCCGAGTCGGCGGGCGATTACGCCTCCGGCACCAACCACGTGCTGCCGACCTACGGCTATACCTCTACCTGTTCCAGCCTCGGCCTGGCGGATTTCCAGAAGCGTATGACGGTGCAGGAGCTGTCCCGCGAAGGCTTTGCCGCCCTGGCGTCAACGATTGAAATTCTCGCCGCCGCCGAGCGCCTGACCGCCCACAAAAATGCCGTTACGCTGCGCGTTGCAGCGCTTAAGGAGCAAGCATGAGCATCGAAGATTTAGCCCGCGCTAACGTCCGTGACCTGACGCCATACCAGTCTGCTCGCCGCCTGGGCGGTAACGGCGACGTCTGGCTGAACGCCAACGAATTCCCGACCGCGGTTGAGTTTCAGCTGACCCAGCAGACCCTCAACCGCTATCCGGAATGTCAGCCAAAAGCGGTGATTGAGAACTATGCCCGCTATGCCGGGGTTAAGCCCGAGCAGGTGCTGGTCAGCCGCGGCGCCGATGAGGGTATCGAGCTGCTGATCCGCGCCTTCTGCGAGCCGGGACAGGACGCGGTGCTCTACTGCCCGCCGACCTACGGCATGTACAGCGTCAGCGCCGAGACTATCGGCGTGGCCTGCCGGACGGTGCCGAGCCTGAGCGACTGGCAGCTCGACCTGCCGGGCATTGCCGCCAGCCTCGACGGCGTGAAGGTGGTCTTCGTCTGCAGCCCCAACAACCCAACCGGACAGATAATTAACCCGGACGATTTGCGCGCCCTGCTGGAGATGACCCGCGGCAAGGCGATCGTGGTGGCCGATGAGGCCTATATCGAATTCTGCCCGCAGGCGACGCTGGCCGGCTGGCTGAGCGACTATCCGCACCTGGTGGTGCTGCGCACGCTGTCGAAAGCCTTTGCGCTCGCCGGGCTGCGCTGCGGCTTTACGCTGGCCAACGCCGAGGTGATCAACCTGCTGATGAAGGTTATCGCCCCCTACCCGCTCTCCACCCCGGTCGCCGATATCGCCGCCCAGGCGCTCAACGAGCAGGGTATTGCCGCCATGCGTGCACGCGTCGCGCAGATCGTTGACGAGCGTGAGTACCTGGTTGGCCAGTTGCGCAACATCGCCTGCGTTGAACGCGTGTTCGACTCTGAGACCAACTACGTGCTCGTGCGCTTCAAAGCCTCCAGCGCGGTATTTAAATCTTTGTGGGATCAGGGCATTATCTTACGAGACCAGAATAAACAACCCTCATTAAGCGGCTGTTTGCGTATCACTATCGGTACCCGAGCAGAGAGCCAGCGCGTGATTGACGCTTTGACTGCGGAGAATGTATGACCCAGAAGTTTCTCTTTATTGACCGTGACGGTACGCTGATTTCCGAGCCACCGGTTGATTTTCAGGTAGACCGTTTTGAAAAGCTGGCCTTTGAGCCGCAGGTGATCCCCGCGCTGCTGAAGCTGCAGCAGGAAGGCTATCGGCTGGTGATGATCACCAATCAGGATGGTCTGGGCACCGACAGCCTGCCGCAGGATGAGTTTGACGGCCCGCACAACCTGATGATGCAGGTATTTGCTTCCCAGGGCGTGAACTTTGAAGAGGTGCTGATTTGTCCGCACCTGCCGACGGAAGGCTGCGACTGCCGCAAGCCGAAAACCCAGCTGGTGCTGCCGTGGCTGGAAGAAGGCGTGCTGGACAAAGCCAACAGCTACGTCATCGGCGATCGCGCCACCGACATCGAGCTGGCGGAAAATATGGGCATTATCGGCCTGCGCTACGACCGCGAGACCCTCGACTGGCCGACCATCTGCGAGCAGCTCACCCGCCGCGACCGCTATGCCCACGTTGAGCGCATCACCAAAGAGACCCAGGTCGATGTGAAAGTCTGGCTGGATCGCGAAGGCGGCAGCAAAATCCACACCGGCGTCGGCTTCTTCGATCATATGCTCGATCAGATAGCCACCCACGGCGGCTTCCGCCTGGAGATTAACGTCGGCGGCGACCTCTATATTGACGATCACCACACGGTGGAAGATACCGGCCTGGCGCTGGGCGAAGCGCTGAAGCTGGCGCTGGGCGATAAGCGCGGCATCAATCGCTTTGGTTTTGTGCTGCCGATGGACGAGTGCCTGGCCCGCTGCGCGCTGGATATTTCCGGGCGTCCGCACCTCGAATATAAGGCCGATTTTGCCTATCAGCGCGTCGGCGATCTGAGCACCGAGATGGTGGAGCACTTCTTCCGCTCGCTCTCCTACACCATGGCGGTGACGCTGCACCTGAAAACCAAAGGGAAGAACGACCATCACCGCGTCGAGAGCCTGTTTAAGGCCTTTGGCCGCACGCTGCGTCAGGCTATCCGCGTCCAGGGCGACACGCTGCCATCTTCGAAAGGGGTGCTGTAATGAACGTGGTGATCCTCGATACCGGATGCGCCAACCTCAATTCGGTGAAGTCGGCAATTCTCCGCCACGGCTATCAGCCGGCGGTGAGCCGCGATCCGGACGTGGTGCTGCGCGCCGACAAGCTGTTTTTACCCGGCGTGGGCACCGCCCAGGCGGCGATGGACCAGCTGCGCGACCGCGAGCTGATTGAGCTGGTGAAGGCCTGCACCCAGCCGGTGCTGGGGATCTGCCTCGGCATGCAGCTGCTTGGCCGCCGCAGCGAAGAGAGCAACGGCGTCGATCTGCTGGGCATTATTGACGAAGACGTGCCGAAGATGACCGATCACGGGCTGCCGCTGCCGCATATGGGCTGGAACCGCGTGTACCCGAAAGCGGGGAATCGCCTGTTCAGCGGCATCGAGGACGGGGCCTATTTCTACTTCGTCCACAGCTACGCGATGCCGGTCAATCCGCACACCATCGCCCAGTGCAACTACGGCGAGCCGTTCACCGCCGCGGTACAGCAAGATAACTTTTTTGGCGTGCAGTTCCACCCGGAGCGCTCGGGCAGCGCCGGCGCCCAGCTGCTGAAAAATTTCCTGGAGATGTGATGATAATTCCGGCTTTAGATTTAATTGACGGTACGGTTGTCCGTCTCCACCAGGGCGATTACGGCCAGCAGCGCGACTACGGCAACGATCCGCTGCCGCGCCTGCAGTCCTACGCCGCCCAGGGCGCGGAAGTACTGCACCTGGTCGACCTGACCGGCGCGAAAGATCCCGAAAAGCGTCAGATTGCGCTGCTCAAAACGCTGGTTGCCGGCGTTGACGTACCGGTACAGGTCGGCGGCGGCGTGCGTACGGAAGAGGACGTCGCGGCCCTGCTCGATGCCGGCGTCGCGCGCGTGGTGGTAGGCTCTACGGCGGTGAAATCGCCGGAGACGGTGAAGGGCTGGTTCAAACGTTTCGGCCCGCAGCATCTGGTGCTGGCGCTCGACGTACGTATCGATGCAGAAGGTAATAAGCAGGTGGCGGTCAGCGGCTGGCAGGAAAACTCCGGGGTAACCCTTGAGGAGCTGGTGGAAAGCTATCTGCCGGTTGGCCTGCAGCACGTGCTGTGCACCGACATCTCCCGCGACGGCACCCTGGCCGGTTCTAACGTCTCTTTATATGAAGAGGTGTGCGCTCGCTATCCGCAGGTCGCGTTCCAGTCCTCCGGCGGCATCGGCGCTCTTAACGATATCGCCGCGCTGCGCGGAACCGGCGTTCGCGGCGTCATTGTCGGGCGCGCCCTGCTGGAAGATAAATTCAACGTAACGGAGGCCATTCAATGCTGGCAAAACGGATAATCCCCTGCCTCGACGTTCGCGACGGCCAGGTAGTGAAAGGCGTGCAGTTCCGTAATCATGAAATCATCGGCGATATCGTCCCGCTGGCGAAGCGCTACGCCGACGAAGGCGCGGATGAGCTGGTCTTCTACGATATCACCGCCTCCAGCGACGGTCGGGTGGTCGATAAAAGCTGGGTTTCCCGGGTGGCGGAAGTTATCGATATTCCGTTCTGCGTCGCCGGCGGGATTAAATCGCTGGAAGACGCGGCGCAGATCCTCTCTTTTGGCGCAGACAAGATTTCGATTAACTCCCCTGCCCTGGCCGATCCGACGCTGATTACCCGCCTCGCCGATCGCTTTGGCGTGCAGTGCATCGTGGTGGGTATCGATACCTGGTTCGACGTCGATAGCGGCAAGTACCACGTTAATCAGTACACCGGCGACGAAGCCCGCACCCGGGTGACCCAGTGGGAAACCCTCGACTGGGTAGAGGAAGTACAGAAGCGCGGAGCCGGAGAGATCGTGCTGAACATGATGAACCAGGACGGGGTGCGTAACGGCTACGATCTTGCGCAGCTGAGCAAAGTCCGCGCCGTGTGCCACGTGCCGCTGATCGCCTCCGGCGGCGCCGGCACGATGGAACACTTCCTTGAGGCCTTCCGCGACGCCAACGTCGACGGCGCGCTGGCCGCATCGGTGTTCCACAAGCAGATTATTAATATTGGTGAACTGAAAGCGTACCTGGCAGCACAGGGCGTGGAGATTAGGGTATGTTAACTGAACAGCTGGACTGGCAAAAAACCGACGGCATGATGCCGGTCATCGTACAGCACGCTATTTCCGGCGAAGTACTGATGCTTGGCTATATGAATCAGGAAGCGCTGGCGAAGACCGAAGAGAGCGGAAAGGTGACCTTCTGGTCGCGCACCAAACAGCGTCTGTGGACCAAGGGCGAAACCTCCGGCAACTTCCTCAACGTGGTGAGCATCACGCCGGATTGCGACAACGATACCCTGCTGGTGCTGGTTAATCCGATTGGCCCAACCTGCCACAAGGGCACGTCCAGCTGCTTCGGCGAAGCGGGACACCAGTGGCTGTTCCTGTATCAGCTCGAGCAGCTGCTGGCCGAGCGTAAACACGCCGACCCGGAGAGCTCCTATACCGCGAAGCTGTACGCCAGCGGCACCAAGCGCATTGCGCAGAAGGTTGGCGAGGAAGGCGTGGAAACGGCGCTGGCCGCCACGGTGCATGACCGGTTTGAGCTGAAGAACGAGGCCTCGGACCTGATGTATCACCTGATGGTGCTGCTGCAGGATCAGGAGCTGGATTTGACGGCGGTGATAGAGAATTTACGCAATCGGCATAAGTGATTGGTGGTAGGGAGGCGAATCTGCCTCCCTACTTTTAGGCGGGAAACTACTATTATTGATTTAAAAGATTACCACGATAATCTTTTTTAGCACTTGGCCAGGACATTTTTGATATTAGCCGTTTTAACGCTTTGTACAGCGGGTAGTCAATAAAGCGCGCATATACGTAAGAAATTAAAATTGATGTCAGCGCCGCAATCGAGATAGACGTCCAGGCATTATTCGGGTCAAAAATAAAACCAGAGACAATTACCAGCTCATGAAGTAAATAGAGAGGGAAACTGATGTACCCTAAAAAAAGGAAAAGATCTGAGGTAAATATTCTCTTTATTATTTTATCGTCCGCCAGATGATCTATAAACAGCATAGGGACAAAGGCAATAAAGAGAAAATAATCAAGTCGGCTATGATTCATCGCATAAACCCCCACCATACTGATGATTACAGCACAGGTAACAAAGAATGCCGAAAATCGCTCCTTTATAATACGGCTAAAATATTCTGTTCGCGAAATAGAGTAAAAGAAAGAACCAACCAGCATGGACAACATTGCTGTATGCATTGATGGTGGTATTCCTGATGGATGTCTATTGCACAGGAAGGCAAAAGCTGCAATGATTATAACACCGCGTAACGTCGTATTTAGCCTGACAAATATAAGAGGAATGAGCAGCGATGCCCAGAACTCGATACTAATACTCCACGAGGGTTCGTTGATTAGCTGAAATTCATGCCAATAGATACCGTGGAGAAACGCAATATTTTTTAGAATAACAGAAACAGAAAAAACATCCGGACTCGAAACATAACCGCCGTGATGGGCATTGTAATAATAAATCAAGACCATCAGTACTGTCGAGAAAAAGTGCAGTGGCCATAATCGTGCAAGCCGGGTAAGAATATATTTAATAAAACTTCCTGATGAGTGCGCGTAGGATAAAACAAACCCACTCATAATAAAAAAGTACACGACGCACAGATAGGCCCCGCTAAAGGGCCTGACCGCTGGCCATCCCATAAAGCTGCCGAACATATGGCTCAGCATAACCATACAGGCAAGGATGCCACGAGTGCCATCAATGGCATCAAATCTATTAACAGACAAATTACACCCCACGTTTCAATGAGCAAAATCTTTTTATTTATAAATGGAATGATTTTCCATTATTTAACAATATAATTATAAAAATGAACAACTACTTAGTTAAACTCGATCGTGACCATGCTGCCCCCAGCAATAATCACAAAGACGGAATGCTTAACTATTTTATTCGTTCAATATTTTAAAACACTAAACAGAAAAAAAGATAACAACAAATTGCATAGAATAATTTTAATAACAGCGACATTTTTAAGGTCAAGTAAATATTTATTTAAAAAAACGTCTAATTAGTCTCAACGGTTTGGTCAGGCGCCATGATAAAGAACCAATCATATTAACATTATGTTGCTGCAACGATTCCAGTTTTGCTCTTTGGTCGAACATTTCGCGCTCTTGTATATCATAACGATGCTGTAGAGCGCGATGCTGTACATCCTGTTTTGTTAACTGATTATAAAAATTTTGTTTTTCTTCATGTTGAGCGGCCAATTCTTGCTCTAACTGGCTGTTTTTATGCTCCAGAATGTCGATTGTCTGCTCCAGGCGGGCACTGTTTGCTTGCGAGAATTCGAGTTCTTTCAGCACACGATCTTTGAGGGAAAATAGATACTCATCTGCAGACAACGTCGCAATCCGCTGATATGCGGCAGCAATGAAATCATCGTAAAAATCTTTCCTATTGGCATCAAGATCAATAATAAAAGCTTTTACATCATCAAAAAGCGGCGAGAAAGCTGGCCCGGATATGGTATTCAAATGCCATTCAAGAAAAACCACGGCATAATTTTTATAGTCTTTAATTCGTCCATCGAGCAGGCCTTTTTGCTGCATAAACTCTTTCAACGCAATAAGTGCGTTCAGTGCGCAGCGGTGAGAGTCGGCTCTGGTAGCCGATAATGAGCCACTGCGGTTAATCGTATGCGAAATGAGGACTTCATCTAAAACAGAAATGTTGCGAGCAATCAACGTGGAAGCACAAACGAAAAACAAATCATTCGTCGTGCGAATTTCCTGGAAACGCAACCCGGAGGAGATAATGGCCTCACGACGGAATAACTTATCCCACGGCCACCACACAAAAGCACGGAAGAAGTCAGTTGTGATATCTTGCGGGTGGAAAACAGCCTCGCGCGGTAGCAAATCTGCACGTATAGATTCGACCATTGGAGCATATATGCCTGAGTGCGGGTCGAATGACTGACAGCGGCAAACGACCACATCGACCTGCGTTTCAGCGGCATGTGCGGACATTTTCTCCAGCATATCACTCTCGATATAGTCATCATCATCGAGAAATATAATATATTCGCCAACCGCGATATCTAATCCGACGTTTCTGGAACCACCGCCGCCAAGATTCACTACATTGCCAATGATCTGTACACGCGCGTCTTTCTGAGAAATATCTCTGATGATGTCTAACGTATTATCGGTAGAGCAGTCATCAATTACGATAATCTCAATCTCTTTTAATGTCTGAGATAATACCGCGGTCAGTGTATCAGAAATATATTCAGCCGCATTGTGAACGGGAATAACAACGGAAACGACAATTTTACTGGTTTCATCAGACATATCATCACCTTCACAGCACGTATACTCAGAATTATCATAGCTGATGCCAGCCATCAAAGAATTACATGTAATAATTATAATTATCAGAAATAAGATGAACTAACAGTCATGCGCGTTTAACTACTATCCTTCTACCACATCATGATATGTTTTTAATGTTTTATTAATAATCATCACGCTAGAAAATTTATCTTGAACACGTTTCCTTCCTTTAATACCCATCTCGACACGAGCCTCGGGATTATCCAACAAAAAACCGAGTTTATCCGCCAATTCATGAACTGAATTACTCTTCACGATTAAGCCATTGTCATTATCAACAATCAGGCTATCGCATCCCCCCACATCATAAGCAATACAGGCTCGCCCTACCGATGACGCCTCCAGCAAGATACGAGGGACGCCTTCAGAATATACGGAGGGCAAAGCGACAATATTCGACTCCTCGATCAAATCAAATACATTTGAGCTATGCCCCAGCCAGTTGATTGCGCCCTCTTCATGCCAACGCTGTATTACATCGAGAGGAATGGCATCCTTATCATGCTCAACCAGGATACCGGCAACGTTTAAAGTAAAGCTAATGTTCCTTTCGCTCAGTATTTTTTTTGCTTCGATAAGATCGCCTAATCCTTTGCTCCAGAGCATCCGGCTGGCAAACAGCACAACGGGGATATCTCGTTTTTGTTCCAATGAGTATTTATAGATTTCCGGATTGATACCGGCACCATCAATAACAATGGTTTTCTGGATATCAATACCGAGAAGATCAACAATTTTCTTCCTGTCTTTATCATGCTCAAACATATACATACTGCGTTTATTACTCGCGATATGCTTGTATGCTTTAATTGTAAAATGACGAAGTAGCTTAATAACCCCAGAATTTGCCGAAAACACCCGACCAAGGCCAACAAAGCTCAAAATAACTGGACGCTGTGTTTTTTTCGCAAAAAAGCCGCCAATTAAACAAGGTTTGATAGTGATGCAGTGCAGCAGATCCGGGTCTATTTCTTTAATTATTTTCCGAGAATCCAAAAACGCTCGAATGAAAGTAAATACGTTGAATGACTGGGCAGCAAGCGGAACGTTATGGCAGATAAACCCTAATGATTTGAATTTTTTGGTTATTTTACCATCGACAAAATGACTAATGATGTGAATCTCATAACCAGCATCACGAGCGGCTATTGCTCGGTCGGTCCAATGCAAATCAAAATACCAATCCGAGTTTATGAAATAACACAGTCTCTTCATTACTATATCCACTTAATGTTGCTTACCGCTAATTCCCCGTATGCCATGAACTATTCCACGATACATGAAACACAGATATGACGATTTTCTGCGCTGCCATGGCAATATGGATAAATATTTACATAGGCGTATAAGGATAGAGAAATTACTGAACACTTTAACTTTCGGGAATATTTCCTTGGCTAAAATTAAATTTCGGCACAGGTAATACACTTTCCATTCCGGAGAGATAACCTTCCCCTGGATACTGACGTCATGGTAAAAAATGAGCTCCGGTGAATAGAAAATACCTTCACCATCTAATGTTAAAGCATAGCCAAAATAAAGATCATCAAAATAGATAAACAGTTCATCATGTATGTGATCGATATGTTTTTGCAATATTTTACTGTTAATAACCATGCCAACAAACGAAACCGTCTCAACCATGACACTTTCATCAATGGCAGGAACAAAGTTTTGAGGATTGCGAATATAACGTAAAGTATCAGCAAGAGATGTAGGTACTTTCCTGAAAGGAAGGTTCATGGCACAAGGGCGGCCGTGAAGATCTTTAACTAAGCCAGTAAAAACCTGGCATTCCTTTTTTTCAAGAGCAATAAACTTGTTCAGTATATCGCTGGCAGGAAAAGCATCATCATCGTAAAAGAAGACCCAGTCCGTATCAATCGTGTCACAAATATACTGACTACCTACCTTAAAGCCCCCTGCGCCACCGCTGTTAACAAGAAGATTCAAGACAATGACGCGGCGATCGGTAATAGACTCAAGCCAGGCTTGAGTCTCATCCGTGGACCCATTATTAACAATCAGAACAGTTGTAAAATCGACTTTGAGCGTTTCCGCCACCGTCTTTTTTAGTTTATCAAGACGGTTAAACGTTACAATTAACGCGGTAGATTTCATCGTACAGGAACCGTAAATACCGGCATCTCTTCCTGCTTAGCCACTGATGATAAAAAATCATCGGCTGTTTTCAGCGCTTCCGCAATGGTTACGTCCATATCAAGATACCGATACGTACCTAACCGACCGACGAAGGTAATATTTTTTTCACTTTCGGCAAGAGAAAGGTATTTTTCCAGTAAAGCCATCTCCCCCATCTGCCGAATGGGGTAATAAGGAATATCATTCTCGCCGCAAGCACGACTGTATTCTTTATAGCAGACAGAACCTTCATGGCTTTCCCATGGAGAAAAATACTTATGCTCAGTGATGCGCGTATATGGCACATCGATAGAGCAATAATTCATCACAGCGCAGCCCTGATAGTCACCTTGATAGGTAAATTTTTCGAAATCCAGGGTACGGTAGCCTAATCGACCGTACTGATATGAATAGAAGGCGTCAAGCGGGCCGCTATAGAAGACATGAGCGTAATCTTCCCGTTCCTCAGGAAGGAACTCACGCTGCAGTTCGATACTGATGTTCTCATGATTGGCGATGGCTTCAATCATCCGTGTATAGCCAAGTTTTGGCATTCCCTGGAATTTATGATTGAAGTAGTTATCATCGTAATTAAATCGAACCGGTAGGCGCTTAAGTATCGAAGCCGGTAATTCAGAAGGCTGCATCCCCCATTGTTTTATGGTGTAGCCTTTAAAGAATGCTTCATACAATTCTTTACCGATAAAGCGCAAGGCTTGCTCTTCAAAGGTTTGTGGTTCCACAATCGAGCTATCACCTTTTTCGGAAATTAACGCTCTGGCTTCATCAGGTGAACACGTTTTAGCAAAGAACTGATTAATAGTATGTAGATTAATGGGCAGAGAAAAAACCTGTCCGTCAACTGTAGCCTTGACTCTGTTAACATAAGGCATCATTTCCGCATACTGATTCACATAGTTCCACACGGTTTCATTATCAGTATGGAAAATATGGGGGCCGTAAACATGCACCATGACGTCAGTTTGCGGATCTCGCGTATCGTAAGAGTTGCCGCCGATATGATCGCGGCGATCGATGATTTTTACAGTATAACCCTGTTCAGCAAGTTGCCTCGCAATAACTACGCCCGAAAAACCGGCGCCCACAATCATGATATTTTTGTTATTCATATTTTTTCTCCGATTAAGTTAGCCAAGAATAGAGCGTCGTACTTTATAGTAGTATTTTGTCAGTGTATTTCTTCTCGGCGAACCAACAGGAGCATATTTGTTAACATAAGGCATCAGAGCTCTTTTAATTTTAGTCTGCATAAGAACAGCCGGCTGTGTTTCAGCGCCATGGCTATGCATAACCGACGTCACGGGTAGCTGACGGTAATAGACTTCTTGTTCCCAAGGGGTATGCGCAATATTTTCGAAGAAATCATCATAGAAATCGACTTTATCGGTATTCCATGGTTTATTTTCGCCAGCATAGTGAATCATTTTAGGATTGGATCTTGCCTGCAAAAATCGCATGAATGTCGAAAATTTAAGATTAGGGAAAAAATCATCGGTATTGCCATTGCCGTGATAAACGTTCCATTCTAACGGCAAGAATTTAACTCTACCGAAAAATACTTTGTTCATAATATCTTGATCTAAAAACCAATATTTTTTAGCTTTTAGCGTCGCCATCAGTAACGAGAAAGTATCTTCTTTTACCATCTGGCCTACGTTGAAAACAATAATCCCGGCCTGGAAATACTCATCCGGATTGGTCATTCCCAGGGTTTTTTGCAGATATTCTTTAGCCGGCATGACGCCATCATCCGATTCAGACATCGCGCCAAACTTAACAAACCCTTCCATGACGATATCTTTAACAGCAGCAACCAGATTAGTTCCGATATCGACATCCATCAGCGTCGCCAGATCGGCTTTAACTACCGTATCAGAATCAATAAAGACAACTTTATCATAGCTGCGGAACAACTGTGGTATAAACAAACGGGCATATGTTGATGCACTAAAATGCGCGCGGGTATGCACAGCGCTAATTTCGGTGAATGCATTAACATCAAAAAAACGTAGCGAAATATTACTATGTCCGGCTACGAGATGACACAGACGTTTTTTATTTAAATTACTGACCTTGTTCTCGAGAACAACAATATCATAGTTTTTATTTTCATCCGCATGACGGACAATTGAATTAATCAAAGCGCCGCCACTTACCGCATAGTTATTATCAAAGCTAATAACAATTGGTGTGCCGGTTGTAAAAACGGGTTCAAGCTTACCGTTATACGTTTCATTTGTCACAAAGGTACGCTGTAGTTCTTTTATGTTTAATTCGCTAACCTGCTGACATCTGATAATATAAATGTTAAACAAACGCTCAGCGATATGGCCAATCACTCGTTTTTCTTGCGCGTTATAATTATCCATGGAGATACGTTCTTCCAGACGATCCAGAATGCTAAACAACCACTCCGAATAATCAATGAACATCTCTTTGCGCATAACAAACATGTTTGTATAATAACCATCAGTGGCATTATTAAACTGCTGTATCGCTATCTTATATTCTGGATAAAGTTCTTCAACAACCTCTAGCGCAGCGTTGTAGTCTTTAATATGTAAAAACTCACCCTTGCTGTAGTGATCGAGATTGTTTTTACTGCCTGCGGATGTTACCGACCATTTTTTAGGTAATAAAAGGTCACTCCCCTCAACGCATGTACGAATAGCGTCATCGGTTAATCCAAACTGCGCTTCGTAATCCGGGTTGATTAACGGGTAATTCACCACACCCCAGTTATCTTCCGCATGATCCTGCTGCGCGGAGAAATTTAAATGTCGACGATAATGCATAAAGCCGACATAGTCGGATAGAGATGCGTTTTTCCATACCCAGTAATGAGCCGTCAGCTCGCAGTAGAATGGATTTTTAAATGAGATATTATCTCCAGTATCATCACCTGCGCAGCCAATATCATTATAAGAGTTTGCTTTACCGACATGCAGAGGTTGGATAATAGAGGCATCAAGAAATGCACTCGGTTTATGATGACAGGTATAAATTTTAATGCTATTCATATTATTACCAGGTTTAAGCCATTGCTTGCTTATAAAGTTCAATGATTCTCTCGGCAGAACCAATTTCCCGGAGCCGATGATTTTCGATCCACACAACTCGATCACAAATTTTTTCTACGTCACTCATATTATGGCTGACAAATAATATCGTCACGCCCTTATTCTTGAACTCTCTTATCGTTTTAATGCATTTGGCCTGAAATGATATATCACCAACGGCCAGTACTTCATCAATGATAAGAATATCAGGTTCAACCTGACTAATGACGGAGAATCCTAGCTTAGCAAGCATCCCGCTTGAATATACACGGATTGGTTCATCAATAAACTCTCCCAGTTCGGAGAACTCGATAATACTCTCCATCCGCTGCTGAACTTCCTTCCGCCGCAGCCCAAGAAGGGTGGCGTTAAGGTAAATATTCTCACGGCCCGTCAGCTCGGGATGAAAACCACCGCCGAGTTCCAGCATCGAAGCAACCCGACCATGCGTAGTCACCGATCCCTTCGTTGGCTTTATTACGCCTGCGACTAGTCCTAACGAGGTGCTTTTACCGGCGCCGTTTCTCCCAATCAGCGCAACTGCCTCACCTTTGCCGACGGTAAAAGAGATATCCTCGATCGCGAGATACTTCCTCCCTTTCAGCAGCTGAAAAGCTCGCTTAGGATGAAATACTAAGTCTTTAATTCCTGAACCAATATGATGGTAAAGAGGATATTCTTTCGTAACGTTACTGAAATTGATCACTGGTTCCATTACAAAATCTCTGCAAATCGATATTTTAATTTATTAAAGATGGCCAAGCCGATGATGGTCAGGATAAAGCCTGTAATATAGAGTATAGAGATATATTCATAATTTAGCACCCCATTCATGAACAGCTCACGCCAGCTAAGTATCATACTCGCCAGAGGGTTATAAGTAATGATCCAGCTAAACTTCTCAGGGATCATGTCTGATGCATATAGAATCGGCGTGCAGTAAAACATCAACATGATACCGAGACTAACAAACCGCTCTAAATCACGAAAAAACAGATTGAGTGTTGAAAAAATTATCGAGATACCAAACGTGAAAATAACCTGACCAATGGCTATAACGGGGATACCCCATAGCCACGACAGCGATGGACGCATACCGTAAACAAATAGAAATGCAATAATAACAGGGATGGTACATAAAAAATGTAATCCCTCCATCATCACATTACTTAGAGGAATAACCGAGCGAGGAAACACCGTCTTTTTTATAATCTGAGCATTAGCTATAAAAGAGAAAAGTGAGTTAGTTGCCGAACTAGCAAACCACTGCCACGGGAAAAGCCCGGTAATTAGAAAAAGTGTATAATTGGGTATCTGAACTCGCATCACAAGTTTAAAGATGAAATAATAAATCATAGCAAAAAGAAGCGGGTTGGCAATGGACCATAAATAACCAAATACGCTGCTTTTATATCTTACCTTCAGATCTTTGTTTGTTATTACAACAAGCAGATCAAACAAATACCCTAAATTATACTTCATTTTTAGACTCATAAATTATTCTGCTAAATTATATGTACTCATATGTACATCAAAAAACGTTATCGTGTATATTTTGACCGATTTGCAATGCAAGCGCTCAACAACCTATCGTACTCGCAACCATCATCCGTAGTTTGTCATTCCCACATTTTTTGCCTGGAACCAGATCTTCAGTCAACCCTATAAGATCGCACGGTATAAAATTTATCGCGCCCTACGCCCTTCTTCTATGAGCACAATCTTCCAATCACATGACTACATAGGAAGAGCGTATGATCCCGACACATGCAGCTTCATTGGGCTCAAGCACGCTACCGCCATTGGCTATCGCAACCAAAATGCGCACTGCTCTACCGCCATGTTCACTACTCAAGCTTTACGCGCCATCTCAGCGATGTTCGCCACTATCTGACTTAAGGTGCGTAAAACTCCTACATCCTCATCAAAACCCAGGCAACGCCGGCCGGCGGCCCATCTGAAGACCACGAGGCAAAATACCTGCTGCTCTAATCCCTTTGTTCAACCACTGGGACTTGCTTATGCATCTACGGAATGGCAATACTGTGATCAGTTTGGCACATTCTCACCATCGGGACTTTCTCAATTGCATGACAAAGTGCTGCGCTATTGGGTAGGGATTGTCCTCCCCGGACAGCATTTCTCTAACAAGAGCCCATATGCTCAAAGCACCGAACGTAATACTCAGCAACAAACTGGCACAAATTCCCTGCTCTCAATTACCTGCCTCAACAGCTTAGTCGCCATTAACCCGCCATAGTAGCCGCTTATACAAGCTGACGTTAGCTCAAAACTCGATAGCACGCCCTTAGACCGCAGAAATGCCGGCGCATTATAGCGCTGCGAGGCAAGAATAAAAAATCAAAAAGCGTGGTGAATCAATTCAAGTAAAGATAAAACAATATGGATACATTATTAGTACAACTACCAACCACAAACAAAAGCCATTGATATCTATAGGAAAATACATAACGGCACACCAACACCATGAAAATCCCGAGCATTCGAGCGAGGAATGTTCGGCAAACTCATAGTCAGTAACAATATAGACGACAGGATACATCTATCCCAAACTGGGTAATTTTCCGCCTAACCATAAATAATTGATATAAGAAACTATGGGTATTATTATTACGCTAATTTTTTATTCATTGATAATGATTTTCATTTGCACTTATTACTGTACGAGAATACTCAAAGATAATAAACAACGGTTAGTACTAGCCGCTAACAGGAGGTCGTTAGATAGCTCGAAACGGGAAAGCAGATGACCCCTAAGGCAACCCGGTGTAAAATCGACGATTATATATAGCGGGAAACAACGAACCCGGAGGATGTACATGAAGTTTTTAGTCACTGGAGCCGCAGGATTTATCGGTTTCCACACCTGCAAGCGCCTTCTTGAGGCGGGTCATCAGGTTGTTGGTATCGACAACATGAATGATTACTACGACGTCAATCTTAAGCAGGCGCGTCTGGATTTACTGCAATCCTCCCTTTTCAGTTTCCATAAAGTCGATCTTGCCGATCGCCAGGGCATCGCAGAGCTGTTCGCAGAAGAGAAGTTTAACCGCGTGATCCATCTGGCCGCTCAGGCTGGCGTTCGCTACTCGCTGGAAAATCCTCATGCCTATGCCGACTCCAACCTGATCGGCTATCTGAACATTCTGGAAGGTTGCCGACACCATAAGGTCGAACACCTGCTGTACGCATCGTCCAGCTCCGTCTACGGTTTGAATCGTAAAATGCCGTTCTCAACCGACGACTCGGTCGACCATCCGGTTTCACTCTATGCCGCCACCAAGAAAGCCAATGAGCTGATGGCGCATACCTACTCCCATCTTTACGGCATACCGACTACCGGTCTGCGGTTCTTCACCGTGTACGGCCCTTGGGGCCGCCCTGACATGGCATTGTTCAAATTCACCAAAGCCATGCTGGAAGGTAAGAGTATTGACGTGTACAACTACGGCAAGATGAAGCGTGATTTCACCTACGTTGACGATATTGTGGAAGCCATTGTACGCGTTCAGGATGTTATCCCGCAGCCGAACGCGGAGTGGACCGTCGAGAATGGCTCTCCGGCAGACAGCTCGGCTCCATATCGGGTTTATAATATCGGCAACAGCTCTCCGGTTGAACTGATGGATTACATCACCGCCCTGGAAGAAGCGCTGGGAATGGTCGCTGAGAAAAACATGATGCCTATCCAACCGGGTGACGTGCTAGAAACCAGCGCGGATACCAAACCGCTGTACGATCTTGTTGGCTTCAAGCCACAGACCACCGTCAAAGAAGGCGTGCAGAATTTTGTCGACTGGTATAAGGCCTACTACAAGGCATAATCGCGCAATCAGTTTCTCAACCGCAGCGGCATAGCTGCGGTTCTCTCTTCTGGTATAGCTCCGTCCCTTTTGTGCGTTACCTCGTTCACTGGTGCGGAAAGCCTCATATCTTCAACCACAGTATCCTTGCCCTTCTTTCAATAGAAGCTTTCAATAGAAGCGTGCTTACCTCGTTATGGCAGACTAAAATTGTCACTTTCGCCAAAGAGCCGGAGCACGAGCCAGTTTTCTTTTGAAAGTATAGTTTTTCATTCTCCATAAAAAAAACACAATTAGCGTATAGGAATCTTCTTATAAAGAAGCTATGTTAGTGCGATAAAGATAATTTTTATCGATCTTTTAATTGCAATCTAATCATTTACTCCCATAACTTCGCTCTGGTAGATCATATGGAAAACTTATTTTTCTTGGTTGTTGCTGCCATACTACTTGCCGTTTCCGTTTACTTTTTAATTTCTTATTTAAAGGATAGAAAAAGAACAAAGTTAACGTTTAATAAACGTAAATGGTAACTGGAGTATCAGTAAACTTGAAGGGAAGATTAATTTTAATAAAGTCAGGGGTATCGTCTTATTCCGGTACAGACTCTTTTGAGAGAAGGATTGAGAGTTTTAAGAAGCTTGTAGTTCATAATATAATAGAAATAAAAAAAGCCTGCACTGCAGGCTTCGTTTGACCTTCCGGCGCTTATCTCCAGCATCTACATCACAGTGACGGTAGCTCTTTACAAGGTAGATTTAACATACCCGACCACTTCACGCGGTGCAACTGATGAAGTGCAAGATCATGGGTTACATCACAATTTTAGTGATAAATATTTCTTTTAAATTTTCTGATTTTTGTTACAGTCATATTTATCCCCGACGTTAGTCATTAGGCTCTGCACTTACAAGGATAGGTATTCAAGCGGAACTGGGTATGATATTCCATATACTCACGAAGATAACCCGGCATTTTTTTCTTGACCTTCGATTACAATATCTCCTAAAGCGTTCAAAATTATTTCCAGGATTTAACAAGATCCAGCATTATTCTTTCAGGACAGTTATCTAACCAAGTCTTCAAACAAAACGTTCGGCCCTTCACATTACTATCCAGCACTCGAATTAATGTCTTTTTTGCGAGAGATTCAGTAAATTGCTATAGATAGTTCTTAATCAGAACAAGCCTTGTGAATAGAGAAGCATATAATATATATTTTATATCTCAAAGGATTCAACAAAATGGTTCAAATCAGTTTACGCGCCTTGTTCGTTGCACATAAAGAAGTTAAGAATTATTTACGACGCTGGGAAAGAGCAGCTCTACTTAATCCCTCCAGTATCATTTTTTTGGGGTCAATTTATATATAGTATAATCGGCAAACTGATAATATCTGTGTCATAAGGTTACTTGCATATGTATGATATCTGTCGTTCAAAATATGGTGTTGTTATATTAACTAGCCAGTTATCACATCACATACCATTCGCCGCTGGCGAATGTTACAACCATTCTTTTTTGACTATCAATGTTTTTGTTAATTTTGGCATTGCCATTCAAATTAATTTCATGATTGCTAAAATTATCTATTTCCATTGTAAAACCATCAGATACGTTAATTGTATCAGGAAGCGTAATAGAAACATCTTTTTTCGCATTTACTATGTATCTATAGTAATCATCAGAAAGTTTTTTTGAATCGTTGATAACTAGAGTTCGATAAGAAATCTTCATTATTTGGCCATCAGGTGATACTCTAGATATAATTTTACCCTTAGATCTCCACTCTATAGAGCTATCTTTATTTTTTCCGGAAAATGTAAGTCCTGAAGATGCAGATGAATTCTCCAAGAAACCTGAATTAGTTGATTTATCGGGGGAGGCATCAGCACTATAAAAATTAGCATTTTTGGCGCCTTGAGACATAAAACCAATTTGCCACTGCTGCTTATTTCCAGTTATTGCTGAACGGGCAAGATATGCGGCTGTACCTCCATACGTAGATCCCGGTAGCACCACTGTATCAAGGCCATTGATAGCATTTGGATTTTTATTCGAATTGTTAATGAGTCCATTTTCTTGGATTACACCGGCATTAGCTCTCCCACCATTTTTTAAAAATACATTAAAATTTGTTGCCCATATTTTAGTTACAGGATTTATAATTAACTCCTGTCCATCAGGAGGTATACCCAAGCTTTTTGTTTTATTATTTACCCACCCATTTGTTATTATTTTATGCTCTTGAACAGAGATGACGTAAGCAGACCATTTAGGTTCTCCACCAGTATCGAGAAGCATTCCTGGCTTTATATCCTTGGCATTCAGAACAGGGGATGAAACGGAGGTTGGGCTATATTTGGTTGCTCCAACTCGTTCCCAAGCCTTAAAAGGGTTAGATGTATTATCTGCATAAAGACCTACTGAGTCCCTTCCACCATAATTGGATAGTGCTTTAGTATAGTTGAACCCATTAACCGGATAACTATCCTCATCTTCTGCATTAGCCCTAGCAGCCAGAACAACGGCATTCGCCCTCATGCCATAAGTATCTTTTGCAGCATAGACACCTGACGTGATAGTGTTATTTCCTACTGATTGCACTATTCTCCCCATTGTTCCTATCCCGACATCTGCTAAAGATATATCACAGAACCCGACAGAAAAAGCGCCAACAACTATAATAATATGAGTCATCTTCATCATGGAACCTCTATCTTCTATGCTATTAACGACAAGAAACGAACATGATATTATCCGTTCATCTTTAGATTAATCGGCTACATGTTCTGGAATCGAAAACATAGCGCTTAACATCCCTTTAACTTTGAAAAGTTATTATATCTACGAAAATTTTCAAGTAGATAATATATCTACTCCTACACTAATGTAGTATTACTCTCTCATTTTCTTTGCACATCAAAGCCATTAAAAATAAACATGCCACGTAACACACACCACCTGCAGAAGAAAATAATACTGGGTTAAAGAATCCTGATAAAAACCAACTCCAAAATGCAATGCTAGCCACAATCAATGCTCTGAATGTGGATTTTTTTAGCATCATGGCAAATGGAATAAGCAAAACCAATAATAGTGCAAACACTCCCAAATACCCTATCTGCATAGCTAGCGCTGGAACCTGCAATTCATAATTATACTTCATATCTCCTTCCTGCTGATATTCAGGAACAAAATACCCTAAACCTTTACCAAGAATTGGAGACTGTTCAATTCGCTTTGAAAACAATTCTAACTGCTGCGTTCTAATATTATCAGATGCCGTGGATTTTTGAGCTGAAAACCTTGCCTCCAGCGAATTCTGTACTGATTCATTCAAAGAAGCAGCACCAACAACCAACACAACAAGTATAGAAATTGATAATATACCTTTACCTTTCACATTAAACAGGACACCAAGAAATATAAACAGAGCGCTTATAGCCCAGTAAAATCTAGACATTCCGATAAAAACAGAAAAACATATCGCTACGAAGTAAATATAATCTCTTTTCCTAAACCTTCCCGCTCCAAAATCTTTTAACATATAGAACAATGCAAGTGGGATTATAAAATCAGAAAGAAATTGAATTCTTCCGAGTGAACTCCCATCAATAGCGTACGTCATAAGAGACATACCAAATAATTGACCATAAGACTTAACTAATAAAACAATGGGATGACCTGTGACTTGACTATAAGCTAGCATCGCTATTTTTATAAAAGCGGAAAAAACCAATGCTGATATTATTATTTTAAACGCCTTATCTCTTTTCTCATTATCATAAAAATAAGATGACAGGATCGCATAAACAACAAAAAAAATGATAATATCCTTCGCCTGATACAAATACAATATACCTTGGTCATTAGCAATGACTGCATATACAATAAAAATTAAAAGCAATACCGCAGGTAAAAATATCTTTTTAATGGCAGAAACGATAACTTCACTTCTCCCATCAAAAACTAACGCACCTAAAAAAAGTAGCAATGTTAATATTTTAAAGTTAATACCAAGAAAAGAACCTGCTGGCATTAACACCAATAAAAATAAAAAAACTCCGGCCGCTATATTTGACAATTTATAGTATTCCATATTCACTTAGCATATTGGTTCATATTCTTTGTGTAAATGAACGGTATCATGAAGGTCGTTCCGATGCAGAAATCATATATGACATAGGTCAATGCATAGGATAGAGTTAAAAGAAACCTCAGCAATTACTTTTAAAAGCATTGTTAGTAGCAAACAAAACTCACTTCAAACTATCTCGCTAATCGCGAGGATCTTATCACAATTAAAGCTTATACTGAGATATATCATGCAGAAATGTTTGTATTAGGTAATTAGCACAGGCCAGCGACACAAGTCGCCAGCCTTATCTGTCAGTAAAAATCAGTCGCTACCAAACAGATCACGAGTGTAAACCTTATCTTTGACGTCAGCCAGTTCTTCAGCCATACGATTAGAGACAATAACATCCGCTTCCTGCTTAAACACGTTCAAGTCGCTAATCACTCGGGAATTAAAGAACTCATCTTCCTGCATGGCTGGCTCATAAATAATAACAGAAATCCCTTTAGCTTTGATGCGTTTCATTATTCCCTGGATCGATGAAGCACGGAAATTATCAGAACCACTCTTCATTATCAGACGATAAATACCAACCACCTTTGGCTTACGGGCGAGGATAGAATCGGCGATGAAGTCTTTACGAGTACGGTTAGCATCAACAATAGCGCCGATGATGTTGTTCGGTACCGATTCGTAGTTTGCGAGCAGCTGCTTGGTATCTTTTGGTAAGCAGTAGCCACCATAGCCAAACGACGGATTGTTATAGTGGTTCCCAATGCGCGGATCCAGGCACACACCTTCAATGATCTGTTTAGTGTTAAGGCCCTGACTCTCAGCATAACTATCCAGTTCATTGAAATAGGCAACACGCAGTGCAAGATAGGTATTAGCAAACAATTTAATCGCTTCGGCTTCGGTCGAATCAGTAAACAGCATTGGGATATCCTGTTTAATCGCCCCTTCTTTCAGAAGATTGGCAAACCGTTCAGCACGTTCGGAACGCTCACCAATAACGATACGGGACGGGTGCAGGTTGTCATACAACGCACGGCCTTCGCGCAGGAACTCTGGAGAGAAAATAACGTTATCAATCCCTAGACGCTCTTTAATATCACGGATAAAACCAACAGGAACGGTTGATTTAACAATCATCACCGCAGCAGGGTTAATTTCTGCGACATCACGAATGACGGCTTCAACGGTAGAAGTATTGAAATAGTTCGTTTTTGGATCGTAGTCAGTCGGGGTAGCGATAATGACATAGTCCGCATTACGATAAGCGTCCTGCTTGTCAGTTGTCGCACGAAAATTCAATGTTTTTTCAGCCAGATATTCCTGAATCTCTTTGTCGACAATCGGAGAAATTTTCTGGTTAAGCATATCTACTTTGGACTGAACGATATCAAGCGCGACCACTTCATGGTTTTGCGCAATAAGGATGCCGTTCGATAAACCAACATAACCGGTACCGGAAATAGTAATTTTCATTCGTTCACACTTTAATCAGTTAACGGGATAATGGCAGCTGGCCACCCAGGTAATCAATACTTGTAGCAGTTTTATGCTTCAACTTGGTGTATGTCAAGGTCATAGATTTCAGGGTGAGAGCAAATAGCAAAGCTTTAAAGAGGAGATGAATAATCGTAACAATAGTTTTAGGTTGAAAGATATTCATAGAAAAACCCGGTTCTCAAATAACCGGGATTTAATTACTTTAACGATTGATGTTTATTCCATCCACTCAGTATGGAATACTCCATCTTTATCAGTACGCTTATAAGTATGGGCACCGAAATAATCACGTTGAGCCTGAATCAGGTTAGCCGGCAGAACTGCAGAACGATAGCTGTCGTAGTATGCAATAGCAGCAGAGAAAGTTGGTACCGGAATACCATTCTGCACAGCATAAGCAACTACATCACGCAGAGCCTGCTGGTATTCATCCGCAATCTGTTTGAAGTACGGTGCCAGTAACAGGTTAGCAATCCCTGCATTCTCTTCGTAAGCATCAGTAATTTTCTGCAGGAATTGGGCTCGAATAATGCAACCCGCACGGAATATTTTGGCAATTTCGCCGTAGTTCAGGTCCCAGCCGTATTCATTAGATGCAGCACGCAGTTGAGAGAAGCCCTGCGCATAGGAAACAATTTTACCCAGATAAAGAGCACGACGCACTTTCTCGATAAATTCTGTTTTATCACTAGCCGGTTGTGCCCGCGGACCAGTCAACACTTTAGAAGCGGCAACACGCTGATCTTTGAGAGAAGAGATGTAACGAGCGAATACGGACTCGGTGATCAGGGACAGAGGTTCCCCCAAATCCAGAGAACTCTGGCTAGTCCATTTACCGGTACCTTTGTTCGCCGCTTCATCAAGAATCACGTCAACCAGGTATTTACCTTCGTCATCTTTTTTAGTGAAGATGTCTTTAGTGATATCTATCAGATAGCTACTTAACTCACCCTGATTCCACTCAGTGAAGGTCGTAGCCAGTTCTTCATTTGACAGTGCAAGGCCGCCTTTCAGCAAAGCGTACGCTTCAGCAATGAGCTGCATGTCACCGTATTCAATGCCGTTATGAACCATTTTCACATAGTGGCCAGCACCATCAGCACCAATATAGGCAACACAAGGTTCCCCGTCTTCCGCACGGGCGGCGATCTGCTCAAGGATTGGCGCTACCAGCTCATAGGCCTCTTTCTGGCCGCCAGGCATAATAGATGGGCCCTTAAGTGCGCCCTCTTCTCCACCAGAAACACCGGTACCGATGAAGTTAAAACCATCAGCAGACAGTTCACGATTGCGTCGGATGGTATCCTGGAAGAAAGTGTTACCACCATCAATGATGATGTCGCCTTTATCCAGATACGGTTTGAGGGAGTCGATAGCACTATCCGTACCAGCACCTGCTTTCACCATTAACAGGATACGGCGCGGAGTTTCGAGGGATTCAACAAACTCTTTGACGGTATAATGTGGGACCAGTTTCTTGCCAGGGTTCTCGGCAATCACTTCCTCAGTCTTATCACGGGAGCGGTTGAAAACAGAGACGGTATAACCACGGCTTTCGATGTTGAGCGCGAGGTTGCGCCCCATCACTGCCATACCGACAACCCCGATCTGTTGCTTGGACATTACATACTCCTGTCTGGTGTGGTCGCTGCGACTTTTCGCAGCTTAGAAAGTATTAAATATATTAGCTCAAAGATATGCATGAACCTAGAAGAAAAGCAAAAAATGCAACAAAATAAAAAAAATGCAACAAAATAATTTTCAACATTTTAGAGACAAGCTAATTTTAAACATTATTCCTTTTAAATATTTCAAAAAGAAAAAATTTAGCCTTTAACTCTAAAAAAGATAGTTTTCAAATGAAGTTTAAAGACCACTCCCTTTTTGAACGGATAGTTAAAAATTGTTAACGAAAAAAACTGTGTTAATACGTTTGCAACAGCTGCGCCAATGATATTAAATTGCATAATCAACCCAAAATTAACAATAAAACTAAAAATAGCGACCAAAAACATTTTTTTTGATAAAAATGAATAACCTGAATATTTTGCTATTATTCTAGCAGAAACCGTACCAAGGGAACCTAGCAATGTGGAAAATGTCAGAATTAATAAAGGGTGGTAAGATGACATATACAAATCACCGTAGAATGTCTTAATAAACCATTCACCAACAAAATAAACACTAAATATAATCGGCATTGAAACACCGATAACAATGAGGTTTAGTTTAGCGGCTTTCGTCAAAGCCTTTTCATCATCATTTTCAGAAAATATTGAAGGCAATGAAGATGTTACCAGGGAATTTAGAACAAATGACCAAGATGTGGCAAGAGTAGCAGCAACAGAATATATGCCTACAGCCGACTCACCATCGAAAAAACCAAGCATTAACAATGACAGCCGCGTATAAATCGCTACCGATAACGAGGAAATAACAAACGCTGAACCTGCGCCAATAATATACTTGACATACTTCCTTTTAAATTTACTGGAAATATTTTTTTTGTGCGTATTATTAATATAATAAAAATAACGAATAAGACATGGAATTAAAGGAGCTAAAATTATCGGAAAACATAACCATAATGGATCAAGTTTCAAGAACGCAATAAGCCATCTAATCAACAATGAGAAAACTAAACCGATGACATTTACATATGTGTTTATTTTTGAATTTAGAGTTGCATCATAGTAAATGGAATACACGTCCATTGACTGAATAAAACAAGCAACAAATGCAGCCACAAGATAATACAAAGCTGAGTGATCTGCTTTATAAATATAGAAAAAGAGCACTGGCAAAGATAAAACCATATAAACGATAGTTCTTATGGGGACAGTAACATTAATTAAATTCACCCCAGATTGCCTATTACGGCTTAATCGTTTAAAGATTAATACATCCGTGCCTAGTTGAGCCACCAGTTGAATTAATTGAAATATCGACATTGCCAAAGCAATGCTGCCAAAAACCCCAGGCCCTACATACTTTGCAACAAAAGAAGTTACAAAAATAAGACCAAAAATTGCCACTATTTTTTCTGACATCATCCAAAGTGAATTAGTCATAATACGTTTATTCAATTCAACTCCCCAAGGATTATTATCCTCGCCCTAAACACACTTATAAATAAGGATATAGAGCAAAGCACAATCTAATTTAAGAAAGAATTTTGATTGTGCCATAAACAACTAAAGCTTAAAAAGAAACTTATTTAAACACTTCATATAAAAGTTAACAACTCCATTTTTAATTTTTTTCTTAAATGAGAGGAAATAGATGGGAGGTAGCACTTTGTCATCATAAGCAAATTCATTGCTATCAGATAAATTTTCCTTTTCGACAATACGTAACTCTGCGAGATTAGTATCTTCGGGTAATTGAAAACCTCTTTTTTTATACCAATCGCTAATTGAGACTTTCTCATGCGAAAAAGAGGAACCGGAATTAGGGGCATTACGAGCCTGGAGTCTTCCAACTATTTGCTTTATATCGCGATACTGATAATGTTTCAGTCTAATTCTTCCTGGCGATGGTTTTTTTAGATTACAAGGCCATTCAGTATTCTGCGGCCAACAAATAAGATCCCAATGGCGGACAAACCTTATTTCAGAGTGGTTACATTTATACCACTTTAATCGTTGTGTGACACTATTAGTAACCCCACAGTTTTTTTCTCTCTCATAATCATCTGGAGTATAATAATATTGGAAAGATGCATTATATACATGGTCCACGTCCTCATCAAGTGATGACAGAAACTGATGAGGGTCATCAATGTAGAACTCATCGCCATCTAACCTGCACCACCAGTCCCCAGGTTTTGCAATTTCACGATACTCTCTGAAAATGACCTGTCGTAACTCTAGATAAAATCGCCCTCCATACTGCCCCCAAAGTACGATTTTAGGATTTTCCTCAGCATATTTAGTCAACAGTTCCCATGTTGTATCCTCACTATTATTATCTAAAATAAAAATCTTCTCAGCCCATACCGATGCTTTGTCTAGGGTTTCAATAATAATATCCGATTCATTTTTAACTGTCATTAATGCATAAATTTTGCTAGTAGATGGCATTACAACTCCTATTATAACAGTAGCATCGCTTTATATTTAACTAAATCTTTACAACATATATAAAGAAGAAAACCAAATTACGTAAAAAACCTTTTTTCCTGATTTTTTTATTTAAAAAAAGATTCAACCTACCTAAAAATGAACCATCAAACGTCGAGATAAATTTCTCAAGGATATTCTTATCTGAAACATTTAATAATAAGCCAAAGTCATCATAAAATAACTGTGCTTGGGCCTTCGTCTTATAAACGGAGTCTCGGGCATTTTTTATCTGATTTTTATAACCATCTGACGAAATCAGTTTTTTTAGTGTAAATGCCTTTGCCCCAACTTGATTATTACTATGTTGACGATAAAGTATCATAGAATGATCAATAAACTCAATACGCCCGAAAGCTGAAGCATATAATGCCACATACCAGTCATGCATAATTGATTCTTCAATTTTTCCACGTTTAACAGAATCGATAAGCTCTTTATTACAAGCCATAACACAACCTGTGACAGAGTTACTAATTAACAGTTCTGTAAATGAAGGCGTCTTATTCAGATTTTGATAATTAAACATTGATACGTTTACTGGAGAAAGGTTTTCATCCGTAACACACAAATCTGAATGAACTAAAACTGGCCCCGGATTTTCACTTTCACTTTCCATCATTTTGTTAAGGAATAAATTTATTTTCTCAGGAAGCCAATAATCATCTTGATCACTAAAGAAAATATAATCTGCATCAGTATTTAGCATAAGGTGATGAAAATTAAACTTTACTCCTCCTTTCTTATCACTATCTAATAATTGCACTCTAGAATCATGATTGCATATTTCCTGTAAAACTGGAACCGTATTATCTAGCGAGCTATCATCGGATATTAATATTCTGCATTCCATATTATGGACATGCTCAAAGCATGTCAGTACAGAGAAAATTTGATCTTTTATATAACGTTCACCGTTATAAGAAGCAAGGATTACATCCAATTTTTTCATAATTAGTCCAAAATCACTGAAGGAAATATTTTATAATGAATTTGATATTTTTCTTCTTATAAAACCAATAAATGGCATCTTTTAATTTTGCTTTTTTATTCATTGAATCTACAAGGTATTCCATATATTTAACGTCATATTTTCTGTAAATGTCGGAATTCCGAGAGGCGAGTTGCAATAAAGACTCGGTAATCTTTGCATTCTGCGAAACACGAATTTCATGAGGGCTGTGGTCATGATTCATTATGTAAGTTGGTTTGTTAAACCGTTTGAAACTTCCATATTTGAATGCCAACCTTAACCAAGTATCCCAGTCTTGAAGTCGCTTAACATCTTTATTAAATCCCCCAATCCCTTGTAGTCTCGATGTCAATGTAAATACTTGATTTGAAGCTTCATTTTCAAAAAGAAGATCTTTATATGAAAACACCCTCTTTTCATCTCTATTTTTATAATAAATTGACTCTGTATTTGTATATTTGTTAATAAAATTACAACAAATAAATGAGAAATTTTCGCGCCAGTTTTTCACAAAAAATGATAACCGCTCGGACGTAAACTCATCATCATCATCAAGTCCAGTAATAAACATACCTTGTGCATTAAAGATACCCAGATTCCTTGCTGCACATGCACCTAAATTAGTAGGATTACGAAAATAACGAATTCGGGAATCTTGCTTTTCTAGCTCAAGACAATAGCCTTCTGTTCCATCTGAAGATGCATCATCACAAATTAAAAGCTCCCAGTTTGTGTAATCTTGTCGCAATACTGAATCGATTGCCCTTTTTAACCTATCAATCCTATTAAATGTTGAGACATAGATACTTACTTTAGGAGCATCAACGTTATCGTTATCTTGCATAAAGTTTCTCTAAAATAAATAGCACACTAAGTTTGGCCAGAAGCCTCTGGCCCATTTTCATTATAGTTTATTAACTACATCAATTAACGCACATTCCCAGGATGATGGATTTATGCCTACATTTTTTATTTTAGTACAATCAAGCGTTGAATAAGAGGGTCTATGCGCTGGGGTTGGATATTCTTCTGTTCTAATAGGTTTTATAGTAGGGACTACTTTTATTATTTCATTTTTTCTCGCCACATCAAAAATTGTTTTTGCAAAGTCATACCAAGATACTTCAATATCGCCACAGAAATGATAAACCCCTCCTTTAGCATTATTTTTAGTTAATGAGATAATTGCATGCGCAATATCACCAGCATAAGTCGGGCATCCTCGCTGATCGTCAACAATCCCTATTGAGTCTCGTTCCCGCCCCAATCTAAGCATAGTCTTGACAAAATTGTTGCCATATTCACTAAAAACCCAAGCGGTACGAATTATGATCGTTTCTGGAAGTATAGATGCTGCCGCAATTTCACCATCAAGCTTTGTTTTACCATATACACTAAGAGGATTTGTCTTATCAGTTTCTACATACGGAGTAGTTGAATAACCATCAAAAACGTAATCAGTTGAGACATGAAAAAACAAAGCTGAACATGCTTTGGCAGCAATTGCTAGGTTTTCCGGTCCAAATTTATTTACAAGTTCGGCCATTTCAATATTACTTTCAGCTTTATCCACTGCAGTATATGCGGCCGCATTCACAATTACGTCTGGATTATAATTACTAACGGCAGCAATTACATCTCCTTTTTTAGTGATGTCGAGTTCAGATGTATCTGTTGCCCATACTTCCCACCCTTCAGGCAGTCTATCCTGGAAACAACGCCCCAATTGTCCATTGGCACCAGTTAATAATACTTTCATGAGTAAAGTTCCTTGAGTGATTTCCCTTTTTTATCTTTATCGGAAAGCAATGGGGAAGAAATAGGCCACTCAATAGCAATATCGGGGTCGTCCCATTTAACGCATCCCTCATAAGCAGGGTTATAGTAATCCGTACATTTATATTCAAAATCTGCAATATCAGATAAAACAACAAAGCCATGTGCCAGTCCTGGCGGGACCCAGAATTGAGTTTTATTTTCTTCTGAAAGGACTACACCTTCCCACAATCCGAAAGTAGGTGATTCAGGTCTAATATCTACAGCTACATCAAATACCTCTCCACGGACAACACGGACAAGCTTACCCTGAGGGTTCTGAGTCTGAAAATGCAATCCACGAAGAACACCTTTTGTTGACCGCGAATGATTATCTTGGACAAAGTCGAGGTTAATATTTAGCAATTCCTGATACCTTTTTTTTTCAAAGGTTTCAAGGAAAAAGCCTCTTGCATCACCAAATATTTTAGGCTGAATGATTTTTACATCGGCGATCTTCGTATCAATAATCTGCATAATTATTTCTCCTCCACTAACATTTGGAGATATTGTCCGTATTGAGTTTTTGACAGTATCTTAGCCTGAGCTAATACTTCGTCCTTAGTGAGCCAACCTTTACGAAACGCAATTTCTTCAAGGCATGCTACTTTGAATCCTTGCCGCTGTTCAATAGTATGAATGAACTGGGATGCCTCAAGTAGACTTTCATGGGTGCCGGTATCTAGCCACGCAAAGCCACGGCCAAGTTTTTCAACGTGTAAGGTACCCAATTCAAGATACATTTCATTTAACGTAGTAATCTCTAGTTCACCACGAGCAGATGGCTTAACTTTTTTTGCCATCTCTACTACATTCTTGTCATAGAAATATAGCCCTGTTACTGCCCAGCTAGATTTAGGCTCAGATGGTTTTTCTTCCAGAGATACCGCGCGATTGCTTTCATCAAATTCGACAACACCGAAACGTTCTGGGTCCATTACCTGATAGCCAAACACCGTAGCACCGTCAGTACGTTGCACAACGGCTTCTAACTTACGACCAAAACTTTCACCAAAGTAGATATTATCTCCCAAAACCAGCGCACAACTGTCTCCGGCAATAAACTCTTCACCAATCAGGAAAGCTTGAGCAAGTCCATCCGGGCTTGGTTGAATGGCATAACTGAATCGTACACCAAACTGACTACCATCCCCGAGTAAGCGTTTGAATCCAGGCATATCATCTGGGGTTGAGATTATTAATATATCGCGAATACCAGCAAGCATGAGGACAGAAATCGGATAATAAACCATTGGCTTATCATAAATTGGCAAAAGCTGTTTCGAAGTACCTTTAGTAATAGGATAAAGACGAGTGCCAGAACCACCTGCAAGAACGATACCTTTCATTTTATTTCCCTGGAATAATTAATGAGACAGACCTAAACGTTCGCCCGCATAAGAGCCATCTTTTACACGACTCCACCATACTTCATTAGCTAAATACCATTCAACAGTTTTACGAATCCCACTTTCAAATGTCTCTTGTGGTTTCCATCCCAACTCTTTATATATTTTTCCTGCGTCAATTGCATAGCGCATATCGTGGCCGGGGCGATCTTTAACATAAGTAATAAGGTCAGTATAGAGTCCAATACCAGCAGGCTTAGCAGGTACGAGCTCTTCGAGGAGCTGGCATATAGTTTTCACAACATCGATATTTTTACGTTCGTTATGACCGCCTATATTATATGTTTCTCCTATCGCACCTTCAGTGACAACTTTATATAATGCACGAGCATGGTCTTCTACATATAACCAATCACGAACCTGCCCGCCATCGCCATAGACTGGAAGCATTTTTCCATCTAATGCATTTAATATAATCAGTGGTATTAGTTTTTCTGGGAAATGATACGGTCCGTAGTTGTTCGAACAGTTTGTTACAATTGTTGGAAATCCATAAGTTCTCAACCATGCTCGGACTAAATGGTCGCTAGAAGCCTTAGATGCAGAATACGGACTACTAGGGGCATAAGGAGTCGTCTCAGTGAATAGATCATCCGTGCCGTGAAGATCTCCATAAACTTCATCAGTCGAGATATGGTGAAAACGGAAGTTTTGTTTCTTTTCCTCATCTAACTGATTCCAATAAGTTCGACCAGCCTCAAGCATCGTATAGGTACCGATGATATTAGTTTCAATAAACTCAGCTGGGCCATCAATCGAGCGATCAACATGACTTTCTGCCGCCAGGTGCATTACAGCATCTGGCTGTTGTTCATTGAAAACACGGTCAAGTTCTGCCCTGTCACAGATATTCACCTTTTCGAATTTGAAACGTGGGCTGCCATTAACTTCCTTTAATGACTCTAGATTACCTGCATAGGTTAGGCTATCAACAACTACGACCTCATCTTTAGTATCTTTAATTATATGACGTACTACAGCCGAACCAATAAACCCAGCACCACCAGTCACAATTATTTTCATGCGGTCCTCTTATACCAAAATAGTCCGATGTGAAACATTAGTTATTAAACTCGTAAATTAACTATCAGATCAAAAACTCCAGTAACGCTTATGCATACTAAATAGCTTAATCATTTTATTTGGTAGTTTTTCATATTGTTGCCCTAACTTATAACCTATTATTTTCATGAAATTGTTTATGCACGCAAGAGGAATCCAGTGAGGGGCATGTTTTAGTAAAAATCTAACTTCAGAAAGTATGAACTTCTTCCCTTCCCCCCCGGCGCCTCCTATGCTTTGGCGAATCCATTGCTCATTTTTATGAAAAACACCGATATCGAAATAACGTCTGAACTCTTCATATGGCGTATAATTATGAGAATGGCGCACTACTGCTTTCGCAGCATAGGCTACCTTATAACCAGCTAAAACAGCTTTTGCTGTGAAAAACATATCTTCGCACAGAATAGTATTTGATGGGAATCCGCCCAGCGTTTTAAATATTGATAGTCTATATGCTGAGAAAGAATTTGACATGAACACGGTTTTCAACCCCATTTCAGGTATATTTTCTTTCCCACAGATATATCCTTTACTTGGGTAGCTAAAACTTCTGGCATGTTTTGCGAGTGGATTAGCATCCAAATGAGGTAACTGCCGACCATATGCACATGCAATGCTATCATCAGAAAATATTGACATTATCTCTTTGACAAAATCTTCTTGCGGGATCGCATCCTGAGTTAGGAAGATAACTACATCATAATCAGCGATGTACTTTTCGACCGCTTGGTTTCTGGTACCCCCGTGATTAAAATCACTACCTGCGATGGTCAACACATCAAAACCAGCTTTTACTGCGACGGCAACGGTGTCATCTTTGCTCGAGGAGTCAATAACATGGACAAACAAATCAGCGGGTGCATATTTTTTTATATTGTTCACGGCTGATTTCCAGATTTCACCACCATTATAAGTTGGTATTGCAATATAGTATTTCATATTATGACTCGTCATTTACTAATACTGGGAGATATTTAATATGCTCCATCCTTTTTCAATACCACACCGATTGTTTTAAACAGAATAGCGATATCATTCCACATGGACCAATTTTTAACATACCATGCGTCCAAGTATACTCTCGTTTCATAATCAACATCGCTGCGTCCACTGACCTGCCACAAGCCTGTCATCCCAGGTTTACTCAGGAGATAGTAGTCAACCTCTTCATTGTATCGCTCTAGTTCTGCAGTAATAATTGGGCGAGGTCCAACAAGACTCATTTCGCCCTTTAACACGTTAAATAATTGAGGTAATTCATCAAGACTGGTTCTCCGAAGGAATTTACCGATCTTAGTAATTCGTGGATCATTTTTTAATTTAAATGTTGCATCCCACTCATCTTTCGCAGCGGGATCTTTTTCTAGTAACTCAGCCAGAACCTCTTTTGAATTAATGACCATAGAACGAAACTTTAGACATTTAAAAGAGCGACCGTCTTTCCCAATACGTTCATGCCCATAGATAGCAGGACCACCATCCTTTTTTACTTTACGGCTGATATAAATTAATGCAGGCGAAAGCACAGCAATGATGGCCAATGAACCTACAATATCAAAAAGCCGTTTTAAAACTCGTGATGACCATTTTGCAAGATTCTGCTGAACACGAAATATCATAACTTCATGACTGAATATAAATGACATATCCGTGCTATCAAGTGGCATTCCGCGTAATGTTGGAATGACAGAAACATAGCGATAGCCTTTGATCATGAAATTTCTAAGCCATGTATTCCTTATCTCACTTTGGTGAGACTCGACTGCAACAATGAACTGTGTTTTTTTGTCTTTTGTTGTTAGCCAGTTTAAATTATTTTCTAATACAGGCAGCCCATCAATTTCCTCACCAGCCGAAGTTCCTCCATCGCTATGAATAAACCCAACAATGATTAATCCCAGGTTCCTCTCACTATTAATAGCCTTATAAGCTTCATGTGCGTTTATCCCGCTACCAACGATCCAGGTATCGCGCCGCCAGAGATTGAAGGCATCCAGCACACGTTTAGTTATCATACGAGATACAGGAACCAAGAATAGTACAAACACCCAAGTCAGCACCCATAAATAGCGCGAAAAAGACCAAGTTGTAAATGCCATAACTGCAATTTCAATAATGGCAAAAATAACTAATGTCCTTAATATTTCTTTTAATTCGAACCAGAATGTTTTGCGATAGAAATAATGACGCAAGCGCATTGAATACCATGCAACACTGCAAAAAGCCAATAATAAGTGTAGAGCTACCCATCCATCCGTTTGACTTTCTGGAATTACTTTACTGTAATCACTTAGAGAAAGCGCGAGTAATCCCATTGCCAAGTATATAGATATTGTAAAACTAATAAAATCAGACAAGGCCAAGGCCATGCTGACTAAAACATTTCTACCGAGGAGCGTCATGATTCCCTCTCAATGTTTATAACGCATATTTTGGAAATATTAATTTAAATAATAATGATTTAGAGAGAAGTAAAGTAAGCCGGACCTGTAATGGTCCGGCCTTAATTTAATAGATCTATTTATCGTCTTTATATGAATATCCATAGTGGCTATAGCCATAGCCGTAATAGCTACTTGCCTTCTTCACTACACCATTAAGGATGCAACCTTTTACTACCACACCACTCTGCTCAAATCTTTTGAAGCTAACCTCAATCTCTTTCGCAGTGTTCTGCTCAAAACGAGCAATCAGGAGCGTTGTACCTGCATAATGGCCAATAATAGCGGCATCAGTCACTGCAAGAATTGGAGGAGTATCAAGTATAACGATGTCATAATTTTCACTTGCCCATGTTATTAGCTCACCAAACCTACGATGCATGAGTAGCTCAGCTGGATTAGGTGGTGCTATCCCCCGTGAAATAAAATCAAATCCAACAAGAGAGACATTTTTAACCGTCTTAGAGAGCTCGGCTTTACCCGACAGGAAATCAGAAAGGCCATTGTCATTTGATACACTAAATAACTTATGGGTATAACCTTTCCTCATATCTGTATCAACGAGGAGAACTTTTTTACCTGTTTGTGCAATGACAGCGGCCAAGTTAGTACTGACAAAGGTCTTACCGGCATTAGGACTTGCCCCCGAAATCATTAATACATTATTACGGGCCTCCATCATCGCAAAATGCAAACTAGTACGTAATCCCCGAATCGCTTCGATCGCTAAATCAGCCGGATTTTCGACAGCAAGGAATCCTTGAAATTCGCTATGCCCTTTTTTTCTCCAACTAGGTGCCTGGACCATTTTCTTTGCAAATGCTTCTGATACAGGAATACTGGCATAAACATTAATACCTCGTTCTTCAAGCTGTTCAGGACTTTCAATACCTCGACGTAAAAATACCCGAAGAAGGACTAATCCTATTGAAAGTATAAGTCCAAATATTACTCCAACAACCAGAACAAGTGCCTTTTTCGGTTTTACCGGTTTAGGTTGGGCCACCGCATTATCAATTATTCTTACGTTACCAATAGCACTGGATTTTGCGATACTTAATTCCTGCTGCCTGTTTAAAAGCTGCATATATACAGCTTGTCCAGAGTCAACATCTCTGCTTAGACGCAAAATCTCTTGTTGTGTCTTGGGCATAGCTGATACACGCTGATTAAGTTTTCCTTTTTCATCTTGTAAAGTTTTTCGTTTTTCCATCAGAGCTTTATATGTTGGATGCTCTTTTGTATATAATTGAGAAATTTCAGACTCTCGGAATGTTAATTCATTCAACTGATTATCAACATTGACAATCTGTTCAAGCACTGACTTTGCTTCTAATGATAGATCGACTGAATCTTTTTGACGGCGATACTGATTGAGCTTGTCTTCCGCGAGATCGAGGTCAGCTCTAACTTTCGGTAACTGAAGGTTTAGAAAATCCAAACTTTTTGCATCTTGAGCTGCCTGACGGGAGATATTCTGAGCCAAATAATTATTACTGATGCTATCAACAATTTTTACAATCAACTCTGAATCATCACCTGTTAGTGACAGTGTAAGCATCCCTGTGTCTTTACCCTCATCCACAACTGAAAATACATTTTGTAAATCAGTAATAGTTTTTAGCTTACTTACATAAGAAATAGCAAACCTTGCTCCTGGTTCCGAATCGATAGCATCGATTTTCAGTGAAAAATTTTTGCCATCTAGTAGTTCTCCTACTTTTCCTTCTTGTCGTTTATCATTGTAATTAATTACATAGTGAAACTTGTCCTTAACAACAAGCTCTAATTCAGGAGAGTCACTTCCATCGTCTGGTATATATAATCTAGAAATAGCAATTCGACCTGGATTTTCACCCATAAGTCGTGCCCAGCCTTTACCAAAAACAGGGAAATAGATCTGGCTTGCGACAGCCTGCAGATTTAGATCACTGACTGTCTTTCCTAAGATCATTCGAGACTGCAACAATGTTATTTCTGGTGCGGAGCTTGGCTGACTATCTGGTAGCATCTGACTTAAATTACTGAGAATAGCATTTCCTTGCTTTTGCTCAACTTGGATCAGAGCATCCGCTTGATATATTGGCGTCGCAAACAACGCATATATCAATGCAATTAACGTAAATAATGAAGTAACGGATACAATTAGTTTTCTATGATCAATTAGTTCGCCGATTAAACGACCCAAATCTATATCATCTGCATCTTTCGCGACAGATTTATTAGTAACTGGAGACATGCAATAATCCCTGATAGTTATACGTCTAATTTTTCAACCCAGAGCAAACCTGCTTGCTCTATTAATTGATATACAGAAGTGAATGCTTCTTCACTTTTACGGTATGGATCGGGGATCTCTCTGTGACCTAACCAATGCCCATAAAGCATTGTTTTCCCTCTTGCTTCTGGAGCTATACGGCCAATTTGTTCGATATGAGATTTTTCCATCGCCAAGATCAAATCATATTGCCGCGCTAGCGCAGAAGTAAATTGTTGCCCTTGGTGCCCCTCTAAGGAAAGGTCATTTAGAGCGGCAATCTTAATCGCACTGCTATCAGCAGTATGGCCAACAAGAGCACCTGTTCCCGCTGAGTCGATTCTCTTATTCGGAAGTGCTTGTCGTAAAAAGCGTTCCCCTATAGGGGAGCGACAGATATTACCTGTGCATACAACCAAAATTGATTCAAACATAGTGATTACCAAGTTCTGATAAAGCGAGCTGTTTCAGTCATATCGTGTACACCTGTAATTGTTGGTACAAGCTGAGATATCACTCGGTTCCATCGTACTAATGGAGCAGTTGTAACGTAGACAATATCATATGGCAGCAACTGAAATTCAGTTCCAAGTACCATTGCTGAAGCATCTTGCGCATTCAGTTGATAGATATTGGCAATTTTTCCTTGTTTATCACCTTTCAACTGGCGCACAACAAATACTCCTGTCGCATCGCTCATTGCCTGGGATATACCTTCAGCGTTACCCAATGCCTCTGCAAGAGTCATACCACTGCGATCCATCTTCATCGTACTTTGCTTGCCAACTTCTCCCATAACAAAGACTTTTAAATCGTCGTTACGCGGTATGAATAGAATATCGCCGGGGTAGAGTAAGTGATTCTCAGTCAAATCGCCCTTCTGCATTAATGCATATAGAGAAACTTTGGTGTCTTTGCCATTATGTGTTAATACAACATTGCGCCAATCGGCATCCGGAGCAAGCCCACCAGCATTATTAATTGCGTCCATTACGGTCAAGGGAATATTGGTAATTGGCTGCTGTCCCGATTTAACTACTTCACCTGTAACATAAGCCTTTTGCGAACGGAAAGCTGCCACGCTGATATCTACCTGAGGACTTTCAATATAAGTAGTTAACCGACTGGCAATATCTTGGCGTACCTGACTTAGCGTTTTTCCAGCAACCTGTACTTTACCAATATAAGGATAGAAGATCGTACCATCTGCATTCACCCAGTTGCCGGTATCGCTTGCACTACGATACTGGCCTGCAGGGGTGGTTAATTCAGGGTGATCCCACACTGTCACCATGAGTACATCACCCACACCAATTCTATACTCGTAGCTTTTAAGCAGGTTATCCAACTGTGGGTTAGGTCGTGCCGTCAGCGCTTCCGGACGCAACTGATCGATCAGGCCTGGCGTCATTGGATAGACATTAACCAATTTATCCAGATCGTAATCACTGTCCGGTAGTTCAACCACATTCTTACGTAGGCTATTTAATCCCTGGCCAGGGATAATGGTGCAGCCTGCTAAAAATCCTATTGCCAACGCTAATGCCGAAAATCTAACAATTTTTTTCTTCATAATGTCACATCATCAGTAAACCAAAATTTGCTAATCCCTGAGCTGCCGTCCAGTTACCAGTTGGTTCCAACCTGGCTCTAAAAAGTGAAGACCATATTCTCTTCATCACCCGCAGCATTCAGCCTATAAACTAAACGGTATTTCAATCCCTGCACTTGCCCCGATATCATCGCTATCACTATGATTAGCATCGGTATACCAGAGAGAGGTATTCAGTCGTACGGTTTTGTATACGTCTCCGCTCCACCCTAACTGCACGCCTTTTAGCGTGTCGGATTTCGGAAATGCCTTATTAATTGATTGATCCTTAGGATTCACTTTCGCATAGACCAAGCGTGTACTCCAGCGCTGGTTGTCTTCTGTTACAAGTTCGACTTTACCGGCAAACAGCTGTCCATCTCCGCCCATTGCATCCCCCAGCGGATAGCCCTGCTGATAGTAGCCATCTTTATAAATATGATGGTTATAGCTATAGTTCGTTCGACTCATATTGCTGCGGGTATCGTGTGCTTCCACATACCAGTTAACCGCATCTTTACCCCAACCGTGATGCCCTTCAACACCGCCAAGGAACATATTTGCCGATGGTAGATATCCGGACTCATCTTCACCAATCATCTGTCCGTAGAAACTTACCGGCCAGCCCAAGGTAGGCTCAAGCTTAAATTTGAAATCAAACCCAGCCAGCTGGTTACCCGGTTCATTATCGGTACCAGTATTGTCCTGCCCGGTGAAACCATCCCAGAAGCTGCTAAACGACTGTGGCCGCCCCTCCCCACCCCACTGCATAATGCGCGACGCACCCAGTTCAAGAGACTGGAACGGCGTGAAGGTCAATCGGCCACCGATAATCTTGGTGTGCGGCACTGCGGTATATTGATTCATCTGGCTGGCGGAGATCTGATACTGCCACGGGCCAATCCAGCGCAGCCACCAGGTTTCCGGTGCGGCCTGCTCGGCACGCTGCATTAAAAATCCAGTCATCGGCCTTGCGGCGTCGCCGCGGATCAGGCTGCCTTCATAGCCAGGACCCCACCACTGCTGGACCTGGCCAAATGACAGCCACTGGTTCCAGAACTTCACGGCGCCATAGGCACCATTCGCATTAAAGCGAGAGCCGTTGCTGATACGCTCTCCGCCTTCAACATTTCCCTGGAGATGAACATCCCACCATTCGCCGCTATTATTGAAGGCCAGCGAGAGCGAGTTATCCGCGGGTTGGCTTTGGCCAAAGCCCTGTGGCGTTCCGGGCTGGTCGGTCGAGGTATAGCCGCTGACGCGAAAATCAGCTTTCAGGGAGGAGAGGCGTTGGTTAATGCGTGCCAGGACAACCTGCTCTGACGAATAGGAAGGCTTTGCCTTCTTCAATGCGCGGGTAATCTCTTCCTGGCTCAGGGGCCAGGTTGAAAGGCTAAGCTGGATAACGCCCCGGTCGGATAGCCACGACAGGTCGTTACGCAGCTCGTTATCATTCGTGACCAGACCAGCGGCAAGAACCGGCGAGCTCACCGAGGTAAGCAGCCCGAGAGCAAGTGCGATACGCGCAATCTTCATCATTATACAAGATCCATTTTTTAGCCCCACCAGCAAACAGACACGGTTGCGGGGAATGTAGGTATTGAGAGCGTACTCTGACGCCAGCCTTCAGTATGTTTGTGCCGCATCTATACTGCAGCAACGATCACCGGGGAGCGATAGAGTAAATCATCGGTGAAACGTTGCCGCCTCAGCGGTTGATAATCGTTCATATCGCATATAATGCAAGCAAAAAACGCGCGTAGCGTTATCAAGAACTATTCTTTGCTGTGTTTAGCCTTGGCTGACATGTTGCTGCAGATCGCACCGGCTATTCTCTGAAAGCAACTCAGTATATACGGGTCGTCAGGATATTCACCTGCCGTGGCAGGTTTTAGGACTTTCGAACGTCTAAAGAAGGCTTTGCTGAAAGGATTCGAGCACTTTCGGAAACGCTACCGCCCTTGGCTTAACAGCTACCAATGCACTGTACTTCCTTTTTTAAGCCAAATGACCGACTTCATGTCCGTCGAATAATTAATCACATACTATAATTTTAGCGGCATTAAGTTTACGAGATTCTGCCGTCAAATGGGAGAGTAAATGAAAATTATTCACTCATTAATACCCATCTACCTTGACGCTAAAACCATGCACACGCTTAGCATTAAGCTTATTAAGCTGCGCCGTAAAATTTGTAGACTTAACATTCATCGCTGTAAGCAAAATCACTAAAGTCATTGTTTTTTATAGCTTTCCAAAGAAAGTGAAACGAATAAATCCATTCCCTATGTGCTCCAGTCAACTACAAAATCTAATAGATTTAGTTTGGTTATTATACTTGACAAACTTAATTTAAAATCAGACGGTAATCTTATCGCTCTATTTAGGAATCATCTCACAAGCATTATAAAAATCATGGATATTGCACAGGATGTAGTAGCAGTTATTTATTTCACGAATATGAATCTGCTCCGCCCACTTACTCAATCTGCAGCTATCATGACGCTAGCGCTATCTCCGTGATATTGAGCGATGCCCGTAAGCTCAACGCATCTCTTTGGCGCAATCAATAAAAGTGCTTATGCAGATCCGCGCGGGTAAAGGGTTTTTCCAGCGGGCCAATTTTCACCGCAATCTCACCCAGTAGGGACTGGGTTGGCGCCTTTACGCCAGTGTTAAGCAGCAGTACGGGGATCATAATTACGCTGAACACCCCGCTCCACGAAAGCTGTACATTCCCCGCTCGCGATGTCCGCGATTGCAGCAGGAGGAATAATGCGCTACCGCTCGCGCCCAGCAGCAGGCCTGCGACCACTTCCGAGGTGGAGTGGGCGTGAATCATTAATCTGGAGTAACCCACCAGCGCCGCCATGGCATAGCCAACAACGACGGCAGCGCGACGCACTCCTGTCGTAGCGCGAGAGAAAAGGAGCCATAAAAATATCGGCCAAAATGCGGCTGACAGAGCGGTATGCCCGCTAAACCCGGTGAAATCGATTTCACGAATACCGATGCCCCAGCCCATAAAGGCCAGTTTAGATGCGCTAACGATAGCGCCAGTGATGCCGAACAAGAGTGCCCAGTGGCAGGCCACCTGCCGGGATGGTGCCCGCAGGAACAACACAATCAACAGTCCCGCCGCGCTAGGTAGCAGCACGGTGCTATCGCCAAAAAAGGAGACAAATTGCCAGCTCATTTACTTTTCATCCTTTGACGATATCTCCTGTTCATAGCGTTTTTCCACGATGTTTATGTGGGCATGCATATCCACAAACTTCACATTTTTATGCATGCATTACCGTTGTTTAATGCGTAAGTATGATCTCAGTCAAGTTTTATTTTTTTATGTTCGCCGGGACTACGCATTTGTTTTAAGAACAATCTCACTAAGTAACTCTTCATTAAGATTAAATTCTGCTCGTCTGACCATTACGCGATCTTGCCGTTATCCGCGCAGAACCTGATTCACACGACGTATTGCGGATAAATTCATTGAAATGCTTATCTAAAACCGCTAACACTCTGATTATATATGTTTTTTAGATAAACATTTCTTTCAGGCTAAAGGCTATCTAACCGGCTACAGAAGCATCGAGGGATTTACCTTCTTAATTTTGCTTCCGTAGCCCGCTATTTTTTCTGCGTCGCCGTGACGTCGTTAGGCAAGCAGCTTCTTAATGCTTTCGCGGAATTTGTTGCCTTCTTTATGGTTACGCAGTCCGTAATTAACGAATGCCTGCATATAGCCCATCTTCTTACCGCAATCGTAGCTCTCGCCGGTCATCAGCATAGCGTCGACGGACTGCTTTTTCGCCAGCTCTGCGATAGCATCCGTTAACTGAATACGGCCCCATGCGCCCGGCGCAGCGCGCTCCAGCTCGCCCCACACGTCGGCGGAGAGAACGTAACGGCCTACGGCCATCAGGTCGGAGTCGAGGGTCTGCGGCTCATCCGGCTTCTCGATAAACTCTACGATGCGGCCAATCTGCCCTTCCGTTTCCAGCGGTTCACGGGTCTGAATAACCGAATACTCGGCCAGATCGCCGGGCATTCTCTTCGCCAGAACCTGGCTGCGCCCCGTTTCATTGAAGCGGGCCACCATCGCCGCAAGGTTGTAGCGCAGCGGATCGGCGCTGGCATCGTCTAATACGATATCCGGCAGCACGACAACAAACGGGTTATCGCCAACAATCGGGCGGGCGCAAAGGATAGAGTGGCCTAAACCAAGCTGCTGTCCCTGACGTACGTTCATAATGGTGACGCCCGGCGGACAAATAGCCTGCACTTCGGCCAGCAGCTGGCGCTTCACGCGCTGTTCAAGCAGCGCTTCCAGCTCGTAGGAGGTATCAAAATGGTTTTCAACTGCATTCTTGGATGAATGGGTAACCAGCACAATTTCCTTGATGCCGGCGGCAACAATTTCGTCAACGATGTACTGAACCATAGGTTTATCGACGATCGGCAGCATCTCTTTGGGGATCGCCTTAGTTGCCGGTAACATATGCATACCTAACCCTGCTACCGGAATAACCGCTTTCAAACTCGCCATTCTCATATCCATCCGTAAGTTATAGATCTTTCTATGCCTGTCAGACCGCATGTATCAACGGCATTTATTGCTGATAATACAGGTTTGCGACCGGCCCGACTTCCCGTCAAATTCTGAATTTACGCGTTTAACCAGAGAATACACTTAAAGTATGATGGCCGACAGGCCGATTTAAGAAAATTCTTATGCCATTTATTTCGTTGGATCGCAAGGCACGCTCATCGTGACGGACCCTACTTATCCCTCCATCTCTACCCATAAGATTAATCTATGTGTCAACAAACGCAAAATTACCATAATAATTTGATTTATATTGATATTTTACAATTCAACAGCGCAAAAACCGCCCACTGAATAGCGCTTAGCGCTCCGTTAAAATGAGCGTTAAGGTGAGATATTTTGAAATATTCGCCCTATACCTGACCGGGATACACGCCTGCCATTGCCATATAAATCTATAAATATACTTATATATGAACGGATATATCACAAGCCACGCAATCAGGTAGTAGGAAAAACCATTCATCACCATGATACAGCCAAATAGCCGCCTGCTCATCGTACCGCGTGAGCGGTAATCGCGTAACGATAGCCGGCAGTGAGCCGCGATATAACGCCGCTGGCGCTCAGAATCACAATAAGCCGCCTCCCGGCGGCAATCCTGATTTCAATCACTTATACGTCGGTTAATTCGCATAAATATAAGCCATAACGTTTATATTTTATCCGCTGGAATATTCATCACGTTTACTTTTATTTGTCTCCGACCTCAGCGGAGGCGGGGTCTGAGCGGGCGTATACGACATAATTCGAGTTGCAATTTACCAGTCGCTTATCCATGATCGACGTATGGCACGCTTATGTTGTAAAGGTTTTAACGAATGATGGAATGGATTGCCGACCCCTCAATCTGGGCCGGTCTGGTAACGCTTGTCGTTATTGAACTGGTGCTCGGGATTGATAACCTGGTGTTTATCGCGATTCTTGCCGAAAAGCTTCCTCCCGCTCAGCGCGACCGCGCCCGCGTCATTGGCCTGCTGTTGGCCATGCTGATGCGCCTGCTGCTGCTGGCATCGATATCCTGGCTAGTCACCCTGACGAAGCCGCTGCTGACCTATCATGACCTGAGCTTCAGCGCGCGCGACCTGATCATGCTGTTTGGCGGGCTATTTTTACTGTTTAAGGCCACGGTTGAGCTTAACGAACGCCTCGAAGGCAAGGACAGCGATAATCCCGTTCAACGCAAAGGCGCACGGTTCTGGGGCGTAGTGACGCAGATTGTGGTGCTGGACGCCATCTTCTCGCTCGACTCGGTGATTACCGCGGTCGGTATGGTCGACCATCTGGCGGTGATGATGGCGGCGGTGGTTATCGCCATAAGCCTGATGCTGCTTGCCAGTAAAGCGTTAACCCGCTTTGTTAACAGCCACCCGACTATCGTTATCCTGTGCCTCAGCTTCCTGTTAATGATCGGCTTTAGCCTCATCGCCGAAGGGTTTGGCTTCCCAATCCCGAAAGGTTATCTCTACGCGGCGATCGGCTTCTCGGTGATCATTGAGTCGCTCAACCAGCTGGCGCTGTTCAATCGCCGTCGTTTCCTCTCGGCCAATCTGACGCTGCGCCAGCGCACCACGGAAGCGGTGATGAGCCTGCTGAGCGGGCATAAGGAAAACGCCGAGCTGAATACGGATAGCGCGGCGCTCATTGTCAATCAGCAGGACGGCCCGCTGTTCAACCCCCAGGAGCGGCGGATGATTGAGCGGGTGCTTAACCTCAACCAGCGCACCGTCAGCAGTATTATGACCTCACGCCATGATATCGAGCATATCGATATGAGCGCACCGGAAGCCGAGATCCGCGCGCTGCTGGAGAAAAATCAGCATACCCGGCTGGTGGTCACCGGCGGGGAAGATGACGAAGACCTGCTCGGCGTGGTGCACGTTATCGACCTGCTGCAGCAGTCGCTGCGCAACGAGCCGCTCAACCTGCGCGTTCTGCTGCGCCAGCCGCTGGTGTTCCCCGAAACGCTGCCGCTGCTTCCCGCCCTCGAGCAGTTTCGTCATGCCCGGACCCACTTTGCCTTCGTGGTCGATGAGTTCGGCTCCGTTGAAGGGCTGGTGACGCTCAGCGACGTGATGGAAACGATTGCCGGTAATCTGCCGAATGAGGCGGAAGAGATTGACGCCCGCCACGATATTACCCGGGACCCTGACGGCAGCTGGACGGTCAACGGCCATATGCCGCTCGAAGATTTAGTCCAGTACGTTCCCCTGCCGCTCGATGATAAGCGCGAGTATCACACCATCGCCGGCCTGCTGATGGAGTATCTGCAGCATGTGCCTGAAGCCGGGGAAGAGGTTAAGATTGGCGATTACATTCTGCGTACCCTGCAGGTTGAAAGCCACCGGGTGCAGAAGGTGCAGATTATCCCACCGCCGGCGCAGGACGATGAGCTGAGTTACGAAGTATAGGATGATGACGTTCCCCGGTAGCGCAGCGCTCGCCGGGGCTTCGGGTTAGCGCGGGGCCCGTATCCCGGATAAGCATCGCGCTATCCGGGATACGGGACCTGCCGCGGTCAAAGCTTATCGAGCAGCTTCTTCACGTCTTTGCCGTCCTGGCTGTTCTTATTGCGTTCAACCCAATCGTTCAGGCGCTGCTTCGCCTCATCCTGCAGCTGCTTACGCAGAATCTGGTCAACCTGCAGGCTGTAGCTTAGCGACTGCCACTTGCCGTAGATTCGCAGCGGAATCGCCGTCTGCTTGAGTCGTTCGATCAGCTTGCCCTCGCCTTTCCAGCCGCCAAGCACGCGGACGTTAAAGCGCATATCGCAATCTTCTTTTAGCAGGTTCAGGCTCCCCTGCCCGGTTAGCGCCATCAGCTCGGACTGCCCCTGCATACTCTTGAGCGTCACCTCGCCGCTATCCAGCAGCAGGTCGCTGCTCATGGAATCGAGGCGGGTGGCATTATCGTAGTTCTCCTGCGTCTGCACGTTGGTGCTGCGCGCAACCGCCTGCTGCACCAGCTGCTGGAAATTGAGCCCTTCGGTGCGGGTATCGCTCATTTGCAGATGCGCCTGCCCCTGCCAGCTGCGGCGGAAGTCGTCGGCATCAATACGCTGGCCGGAAAAATCGCCGGCCAGCGAGAGCTTACCGGTGAGGTTCAACGAGTAGTTAAAGGCATTAAGGATGGTGGCAATCTCGACGTTATCGAGTTTTGGCTGGAACGAAGCCTCAGCGGTATCCTTGCGCGCATCCAGCGTGCCGGGCAGAGAGATAAGCCCGCCGTCGAGCTCGCCCTGCAGCTGATTAATCGTCAGCAGCCCCTGCTGGTTAGTGATATCGCTCTTAACCTGGGTAAAGTTCATTCCCCGCCACTGCAGGCGATCGGCGGTCAACGCCATATGCGCGCTGAAGCCGCGCAGGCTATCGTAATCCTGCTGAATGTCGCTATCGGCAATCACCGGACGCATCTGACGCGGCTGGCTTTGCCCCTGCTGGCTTGCCGCGCTATCGCCGGCGGCCTCGGTGTGCGTCAGCAGGCTATCGAGGTTCAGCGTACTGGCGTGGAGATTAAGCTTCCAGTCGGCCTGCTCGCCCAGAACCACGCTGGCACTGCCGGAAATCGCGCTGCCGTTAGCCGTCAGATTCAGCTTATCAAAGCCGATCTTTTTCTGATCCTCAAGCCAGCTGGCCTGCAGGCTGCCCTGGCCACTGATGCCGTTAGCCGGCAGCTCGGCGCCGCGCAGCTGCCAGTTAAGCTGGGAAATTTCGGCCTGCAGGGAGTGCGGATAATCGCCGCCCTGCACCTCGGCGGAGAAGGAGAGCGCCAGGTCGCGCTGATCGCGATTGACCCGCCCGGAGAAATCGAGCGTCGCGTGATGATTTTGATCCTGATCCATCTGCAGACGAATATCACGCACCGTCACCTGCTCGCCGCTTTCGTGCTGGAAGAACAGCACGCTATCGACAACCTTCAGCTGCCGCACGTCATAGGACCAGCCGCTGTCTTCCGACACCTGCGGCAGCGTATTGTCATGCGGAACCACCGGCGCATTCAGATCGCGCACCGCTTCCGTTTTTGGCGTCAGCTGGATAACCGCGCCTTTAAGCATCACCTGCTTAACCTGCAGCTGGTGGGAAATCAGCGGCAGCAGCGCCACGTCGAGGCGCATATTGTCGGCGCGAACCACCGGTTCGGCCGCGCCGGGCGCCGTTAGCGTCATGCGCCCGGACAATATGCTCAGCTGCGGCCAGACGTGCCAGCGCAGCGGGCCATCGAGTTTGAGCTGATAACCGCTACGCTCCGCTACCTTGTGCACCATATAGGCGCGAAAATCATTGGGATTGACCAGCAATACCAATGCGGTAAGCCCGGCGACAACTACCGCCAGTAAGATCATCAGCGTCGTCAGAATTCGTCTCATGGCACCCTCAGCAAGCCGCTTACGTTATCAATCCTTGTCGATTCGACTCGCCACCGCGCCCTGCTGGTCGCGATATTTGGCGTCTTCACGGCGGTTATAGGGACGGGCCGCCGGGCCGGACAGCGGTTCAAAACTCAGCGCGCCGATCGGCATCCCGGGACGCAATGCCAGCGGCAGCTTGCCGGAGTTAAAGAACTCAAGCACGATGCAGCCCGACCAGCCCGGATCGATGCGGTGGGCGGTCACGTGAACCATCAGCCCCAGACGCGCCAGCGACGAACGGCCGTCCAGCCAGCCCACCAGATCCGCAGGCAGGGTGACCGACTCAAAGGTTACCGCCAGCGCCAGCTCGCCAGGATGGAGATAGAACGCTTCGCCTTCCGGCAGCACGATCTCTTCGCTCATCACGCGATCCAGCGCCGCGGTCACTTCCGCCTTCGGCCCGCTCAGGTCGATAAACGGCGCAGTGTGGCCGCGAAAGGTGCGGAACTTATTGCCCAGGCGGACATCGACGGTCGCACCATTAATGCGCTCAACGGGTGGACGCGGGCTGATGGATAGCCGGCCCTCATCCAACCAGGCTTCTATATCTCGGTCGCACAGACGCATGAGCTTTCTCCTTTAAGGCATCGCGCCCTCACACCTTCCGGGGATAAGGGCAATATGGGTTCTCTTTGCACGTTACACAATTCGTTAGTGTTATTCAAAGAACTGGCTGATCTTGGCCTTCAGAATATCAATCGCAATGCGGTTCTTGCCGCCGCGAGGCACGATGATGTCGGCATACTGCTTGGAAGGGTCAATAAACTGCAGGAACATCGGACGGACGGTTTTCTGATACTGCGCCATCACCGAATCCATCGAGCGCCCGCGTTCGTTAACGTCGCGCTTAATACGGCGCATCAGGCAGATATCCAGCGGCGTATCGACGAAAATGGAAAAGTTTAATTCATTGCGTAAACGCACGTCGGTCAGGAGTAATATCCCCTCAAGGATAATCACTTTCTTCGGCTCAATATGGATAGTTTCCGGCATCCGCGTGTGCTCAACGTAGCTGTAAACCGGTAATTCAATCGGCTGGCCGCTTTTCAGCATCTGCAGGTGCTGAAACAGCAGGCTATGGTCCATCGAGCTGGGATGGTCATAGTTGGTTTTAACCCGCTCTTCCATCGACAAATGACCTTGATCTTTGTAGTAGCTGTCTTCCGGAATAACGCCGATATGCTCGTCGCCAACCTGCTCGCGCAATTCGCGATAGAGCGTGCTGGCAATAAGACTTTTTCCCGAAGCCGATGCGCCGGCAATACCTATAATGACGCACTGATGAGACGTATCAGTCATAACTTTTTGCGACCTGATTAACCTGGATATATATACACATCATCCTGCAAACTGCCTCGGCGTTAGCTGCGTCGTGCACTTCGGTCGCTGGCTTTAGCCCGCTTCCGGGGGTTCACTTCCCCACCGCCTTGACGCATCTCGAATGATTTTATGTACAGGAAGGGTGACGTTTTAGCGTCAAACGCGGCAATTATAGGGGCTTCAGCGCGGCGATACCAGCGCTAAGCGCCCCGTTAGGCTATTCCGCGACCGGGCTCCACCCCTCGGTGTACCAGATGTGCAACAGCGCATAGGATCGCCACGGCTGCCAGCGGCTGGCATAGCGAGCAATACGCGCCGGAGTCAGGGTGGGGAAGCGCTGCTTAATCAGATAATCATCGGCGAGGAAAATATCCTTCGCCTGCCAGCCGCGCAGGGCGAAATAGCTCGCGGTCCAGCGGCCAATGCCCGGCAGGGTTTGCAGCTGCTTCATTCCCGCCGCAATATCGTTCGGCGCCGTCAGCGGGAGCTCGCCGCTGATGGCCGCCTGCGCCAGATAAACCAGCGCTTCGGCGCGCCGCAGCGGCATGCCCAGCGCCTTCAGCGCCAGCGGGTCGGCCAGCGCCAGTTTCTGCGGCGACGGAAAAAGAAAGTATCCCGGCGCCTGCGCCAGCGGCTCGCCGAAAGCGGCGACCACCTTCGCCGTCAGCCTGGCCGCCATCGCTACGCTAACCAGCTGCCCCAGCACCGCCCGCACCGCCTGCTCGAAGGGGTCGAGGCAGCCGGGCAGGCGCAGTCCCGGCCGCGGCCGCGCCAGCGGGCCCAGCGCGAGCATAATCTCCTGCGGGTCGCAGGCGAGGTCAAACATGCGCGCCACGCGGCGCAGGCACTCATCCGCGACCGGCAGCAATCCCTCGGAGAGCGTCACCCGCAGCCCCTGCGCGGCATCGTCCGGGGCGATCGTTATCAGCCCGCCGTGCCCCGCCAGGAAGAAGCTGCGGGTGTAGCGCCCTTCGCTAAAGGTTTCGATTCCCTGAACCGCGCGGGCGCCGAGAAAACCGAGTATCCACTCCCCGTCGTAGGGCGGGTGCCAGGGTAATAGCGTCATAGTTTCTCCTGATGAATTGCCTCAATGATAGCCGCTGTGCGGATGCCGCACCTTGCTTTTAAATTCCAGTTGTCGCCGTGGCGGCAATCCGCTAAAGTCGCCCCCCTTCTTCACAGGCATGGGGATTTTCAGGTCATGTTTATTGGTTTTGACTACGGAACCGCCAACTGTTCGGTTGCCGTAATGCGCGACAATACGCCGCAGCTGTTAACGCTGGAAAACGGCAGCAAGCTGCTGCCTTCAATGCTCTCTGCGCCGACCCGCGAAGCGGTCAGCGAGTGGCTCTACCGGCATCATAGCGTCCCGACCAACGGTGATGAAAATCAGGCGCTGCTGCGCCGCGCGATGAACTTTAACCGCGAGGAAGATATCGAGGTTCTCGATAGCAGCGTGCAGTTTGGCCTCGCCTCCCTGCACCAGTACGTCGATGACCCGGAGGAAGTGTACTTCGTCAAATCGCCGAAATCCTTCCTCGGCGCCAGCGGCCTGAAGCCGCAGCAGGTCGCGCTGTTTGAAGATCTGGTCTGCGCCATGATGGTCCATATTAAGCAGCAGGCGCAAACCCAGCTTTCGGAGACCATCGACCAGGCGGTCATTGGTCGGCCAATTAACTTCCAGGGCCTCGGCGGCGATGAGGCTAACGCCCAGGCGCAGGGGATCCTTGAACGCGCGGCGCAGCGCGCCGGGTTCCGCGACGTGGTGTTTCAGTTTGAGCCGGTTGCCGCGGGGCTGGATTTCGAAGCCACGCTCGGCGCGGAAAAGCGCGTGCTGGTTGTCGATATCGGCGGCGGTACCACCGACTGTTCGCTGCTGCTGATGGGCCCGGAGTGGCGTCAAAAGGCCGATCGCCAGCAGAGCCTGCTGGGGCACAGCGGCTGTCGCGTCGGCGGGAACGATCTTGATATCGCCCTCGCCTTTAAATGCCTGATGCCGCTGCTCGGCATGGGCGGCGAAACCGAAAAAGGGATTGCCCTGCCGGTTCTGCCGTGGTGGAACGCGGTGGCGATTAACGACGTCCCGGCGCAGACGGATTTCTACAGCAGCGCCAACGGCAGGCTGCTCAACGATTTAGTCCGCGATGCCCGCGACGGCGAGAAGGTCGCGCTGCTGACCAAGGTGTGGCGCCAGCGCCTCGGCTATCGCCTGGTACGCGGTGCCGAGGAGAGCAAAATTGCCCTCTCCGCGCAGGATAGCGTCACCGCCGGACTGCCGTTTATCAGCGCCGACCTGGCGACGGCCATCAGCCAGCAGGGACTGGAAGCCGCGCTGAACCAGCCGCTGGCGCGGATCATGGAGCAGGTTCAGCTCGCGCTGGACAGCAGCAGCGAAACGCCGGACGTCATCTATCTGACCGGCGGTAGCGCCCGCTCCCCGCTGATCAAGAAAGCGCTGGCGGCCCATCTGCCGGGTATTCCCGTTGCCGGTGGCGATGACTTTGGCTCGGTCACCGCCGGTCTGGCCCGCTGGGCGCAGGTGGTCTTTAGCTAATTCCGCTGCGGGCGGCCGGACTTTCGGCCGCCCCGTTGTCCGTCAATGCTGCGGATTGCCATCAGGCGATAAGCTCTCCTGCCGCCCGTATCCGCCAACTCGTCGGCAAATAAAAAGATATTCTCAGCCCGCCCGGGCGCCGGGTATCACAAAATGCTCTCTCCCATCCTCTTTCATTCGTGATATACCCTATGGCGCAATCCCGGCCGCCCGCGGCGCTGTCGCAAGGTTTTGGCCCGTAATGACCAACAGAAACGGCGAACTGAAATAAAGCTGGAATATTCCCTGTCAGGTCAGCAAAATGCTTTCGCGTCTGAACCTCTGCACTTTTCCCCGGGATACCGGCGGATTTACGCTGCCGGTTATTCACTGTCGCGCTATTTAAAATACCGTTAATAATGCCGCAAGGGGGCGTGATTGGATCGCGTGTGCGCTATTTTTGCTACGGCTAAGCCGGTAGCCTGGTTCAGGTGCCTTTTATTAGTCTGCTGCGGCGTATTGAGCTATTTCCAGAGCCTGGCGCCGGCCCATGCTGAGTCCCGCCAGCTGGGAATTGATATTCCGGTCTTCTGGTTTGCCGACGCCGACGGCCGGATGACGGTGGATACCTTCGCTTCGCTGCCGGAGAGCGATCTGCAGCCGCTGCACAAAATCCCCTCCTTTGGCTACTCGCGCAAGGCCTGGTGGCTTAAGGCCACCTTACCGGCCTCTTACTTCGCCGGCGAGCCGCGCTGGCTGCAGGTTGGCCCCTCTTTTGTCGACAACCTGACGGTATTCTATCGTCCGGCCGGCAGCGCTGCGCCCTGGATCCGCAAGACCTTCGGCGACCATGCTCCGGCCAGGGAGAGCGATATCGACTATCGCGAAAGCGTACTGATTTTTCCGCCGCCCCCGGGCCCTGCGGGCTACGAGGTGGTTTTCCATCTCCAGAGCAGCAGCACCCTGATCCTGCTGGCGACCCTCTCCTCCCCCGAGGAGTTTGTCCAGTCGGCCACCATCGATACCGCCTTCTGGAGCTTCTATTTCGGCCTCGCCATTATTGCCAGCGGCATTGCCCTGTGGCTGGCCATCGCGCTGCGCCGTCGCCTGCTGTGGGGGATCTGCCTCTTCTCCCTCAACTACCCGCTGGTTGCGGCGCTGCACGGCTACCCGGAGTGGCTATTCGGCCAGGCGGTGCTGCCCGTTCAGGACTACATGATAAGCTGCCTGTCGCTGCTCAGCTACGCCACCGCCCTGTGGCTGCACGCCGAAGTGTTCGACCTGAAGAAGAATATGCCCAGGCTGTATCGCCTGCTGCTGCTGGCGGTGGGGTTGAACGTCGTACTCCAGCTGAGCATTCCGCTGGGCTTTTACGGCCTGGCGATGCAGATTGAGGCGGGGATATTCTTTATTGCCTCCCCGGTGCTGCTGACAACCTCCTGGATGCTGTGGCGGCGCAAAGCGATCGACTTAAATACGCTGCTCCTTGGCCTGCTGCCGCCGGTCTACGTCGCCTCGGCGGCGCTGGTATTGCTCTCGATACACGGCGTCATTCCCTATCATCAAGCGATCTACTCCGCCTGGCAGTACGCGCTGATCGTCCATATCATCACCGTGCTGATCATCGCCGTGCTGCGGGTGCGCGCGGAAAACCGCCGGCTGCTGCAGAAACAGCAGCTGGCGCGGGAGCTGCGCATCGAGCGCGAGGCCAGCTTTAACCAGCGCCAGTTTATGGGGATGGTGGCGCATGAGTTCAGAACGCCGCTGGCGATTATCCAGGCCGCGCTGGAAAACCTGCGCCTGTGCGCCGCAACCCTGGAGCAGGGGCCCCGGCTGGATCGCATGCAGCGGGCAACCACCCGCCTCGTTCAGCTCACCGATAACTGCCTGGCCGATGCCCGGCTCTCCTCCGAGGCGTTTTCCGTCGATAAACGGGACGCGGCGCTGCTGCCGGTGATTCAGATGGCGGCGACGGTGGTGGACCTCTCGCTGAAGCACAACCTCAAGATCAGGCTCGAGGGCCATCTCGTGGCGCCCGACGCCCCCTCACCGACGCTGTTTATCGATAGCGGGCTGCTGTGCGTTGCCCTGGCCAACCTGTTCGACAATTCGGTGAAGTATGCGCCCTGCGGCGAAATCGGCATCGATATCGCGCAAAAAGAGCGGCACATAGAGATAAGGATCCGCGACATGGGCCCGGGCATAGCCGCCGAAGCGATCGAGCTGATTTTTGAGCGCTACCGACGCGGCGAAACCCACGGCGCGTCTCCGGCCGGTACCGGCCTCGGGCTGTACGTCGCCAGGCAAATTGTCCAGGCCCACGGCGGCGATTTATGGCTGGCGGCGAACACGCCGACCGGCTGCGAATTTGCGTTAACGCTTCCCCTGACAGAACAGCAGAAGGCCAGGTTATGACATTACGCGTGGCTATCATTGAAGATAGCGCTGATTTACTCGATGAACTGCAGGCTTTTCTCCGCCACCGCGGGTTTGCGGCCTGGGGCGTACGCAGCGCCGAAGCGTTCTGGCGACAGCTGCACGCCGATCCGGTTGATATTGTACTAATCGATATCGGGCTACCGGGCGAGGATGGCTTCAGCGTGCTGGAGTATCTGCATCAGATCGGCCAGTTTGGTCTGATCGTCATTACCGCCCGAGGCCACCAGCAGGACAAGCTGCAGGCGTTAAGCCTCGGCGCGGACTTCTACCTGATTAAGCCGGTTAACTTTTCCGACCTCGCGGCCACCATCCATGCGCTGGGCGCGCGGCTGAAGGAGCAACAGGCGGTGACGCCGGCGCCGCCGGCGCGAGTCGCCGATCCGGCGGTCTCCTCCCCGTGGACGCTGCAGGCCGAGCGGCTGGTGGCGCCGTCGGGGCTGATCCTTCCGCTGACGCAGCAGGAGTACCGGCTGATGGAGATCCTGATGCGCAACCGCAATGAAGTGTGCAGCAAGGTCGATCTGCACGCCTGGCTCTTTACCGGCGAAGGCGAACCCGAGCTGCACCGCATCGACGTGGTCATCAGCCGGCTGCGGCATAAGGCGCGCCTGCACGGTATCAGCCTGCCCATCCGCGCCATTTTCGGCAAAGGCCTGGCGTTTCTTTCCTGAGGATCGGTGGGCCGCCCCCCCCTTTCCGCGCCGTCGTCATTACCGATACGTTATTCATTTTGCTGTAGTTGTTATTTTTTCTCACTTTTTGAGAGAAATGAGAGAAATGAGACTGACGCCCCGATTAGGAATTTTCTTACACTGATTTTGCGCCATCAAGCGCGGGCTGCCGGTGTCCCCTCTTTAGCGAACGGTCTGACAGGCACAGTTCGTGATACCGACCGCCGGGTAAATATAACGATAACGCCGCCCTGCCTGACTTTGCCGGTGCATTAACCGCGACCCAGCAGGCAGGGTAGAGCAAAATTCACGCTTAGCTATTTTTTAGCACTATACACAATATTATTAGCGCCAGCTCCGGCAGGCTCTGAGAGAAAGGAAATTCATCATGAACATGCAAACGGGGTTCGCCCTGCTGCTGTGCGTATTTTGTCTATGTATTTCGGTCTACAGCCTGGTGTCCTATCTGAAGGACCGAAAAAAACAGAAGATTCCGTTTACCTACGGGCGTAAAAAATAACGCCTGGCGGATTTCTGGCAAGAAGAAAAATAATGCGCCCAATAATAACCGGCAGCGGTAATAAGCCGATGCGCAGCCTTTTTCTGCATAACACACAGCAACCATCGCCTACGCCGGAGGTCCGGTCGCGCAATGGCGTCACGTTGACTTATAAAGGAAGTCACGCCATGAAAACAATTAATATTGCGCTTAACACCCGCAGCGCCTTTATCCGCGATGCGCTGGTTTACATGGTGAATGAGCTCACCCGGGAGCGCCCCAGCGTCCGGGTGAACTTCTCCGTGCGCAGAGATACCCTGGCGCACGAGGACATCATTTTCGCCGACCTTCTGCCGGGGGAAATTCACCTGTGCAATACGCTGATCAAAAATCGCAAGCCCGGCAGCTCGGTCATTATCCTGCATAGCTACGATGCCCTCCCGGAGCCGGACTGCATCGTCAACTGCCTGAGGGACGTTATCTTTTTCGCCATCAAATCGGCCAGCGTGGCGCAGATGCGGGCGATTATCGAAAAGGCGCTAAAGAGCGCTGAAAATCCGCCGATTAAATTATTTAAGGACCCCGGGTTAATCTGCAACCACTGCCCGCACCAAACGCTATCGCGTTCGCAGGTCGCGGTGGCCCACGGTCTTATTCATGGGTTTGATATCGGTAAAATATCCGCCATCAATAAGGTGAGTATCAAAACGACCACCTACCATAAAAGTAAAATCATGGAAAAATACCGTCTTAATAACAACCACGACTTTTTTCAGTTTATGAATTTACTTAGAGAAAGAGGATAGCCTGCGTCATCGCCGGGGAATATTTGCGGCCCAGGGTTTAAATTTAGGAATTTATGGGGTTGCGCAGGGAGGCAATTCCTAAAAAAAAGCACCGTGCGGAAAAATAGCTTCTCATGCCCGCCAGACAGCGGATAACATCAGCGCATCTCCGGTATAAAGACGCTTCACCGCGTGGTTATACAATAATAACAACGTATTTAGCGGGGAATTATTACTTCGTCACATCGCCCCTTGCGTGCCTGTTAGGGGCATCTTTTTATCTCGCTGCTCCCCCTCGCGCCGGAAGAAATACGCGCTCCGGCAAGAGCGCGTATGCCATCGTCAGGCCTGAACGCCCTGAGGCTCCGCCTCCGGCACCTCTTCCTGCAGCTGACCCTCATTTTTTGACAGCATCGCCGTCGCAATACCGTTGCCCAGCACGTTAATAGCGGAGCGCCCCATATCGAGGAAATGATCGATCCCCATCAGCAGCAAAATCCCGGCGACCGGAATATTGAAGCTGGGGATCGTCGCAGCCAGCACCACCAGCGCCGAACGCGGCACCCCGGCAATCCCCTTCGAAGCCAGCATCAGCGTCAGCATCATCACCGTAATTTCGCTGAAGCTGAGGTGGATATTATACGCCTGAGCGATAAACAGGGAGGCAAAGGAGCAGTAGACCATCGAACCCACCAGGTTAAAGGAGTAGCCGATGGGCAAAACGAAGGAGACGATATTGCGCGAGCAGCCGAAGCTGACCAGCCGCTCCAGCGTCTTCGGATAGGCCGCTTCCGAGCTGCTGGTGGTAAAGGCGACCAGCACCGGATCTTTCAGCATATTGAGCAGGCGGAAGACCTCTTTTTTCAGCACCATATAGCCCACCGCCACCAGCACCGCGCTGGTGAGCAGTACCGCAACGTAGTAGCCGCCGATAAACGAGGCGTAGTTCAGCAGAATGCCCAGCCCCTGGGAGGCGATAACCGAGGAGATAGCGGCAAAAATCGCCAGCGGAGCCACGTACATCACGTACCCGGTGACCTTGAGCATAATGTGGGAGACCACGTTCAGCGCGGCCACCAGCGGGGCGTTAAATTTCTCCCCCAGCGATGCCCCGGCGATGCCAAAGAACATCGAGAAGACCACGATTTGCAGAATTTCGTTACTGGCCATCGCTTCGGTGATGCTGGTCGGAATGGTATGCGACAGGAACCCTTTCAGGCTCATCCCGCTGACCGCCAGCCCTGTGTCCACGGACTCTTTGGGGATCGCCAGATTCAGGCCGTTGCCCGGATGCCAGAGGGTGACGATCACTAATCCCACCAGAATGGAGAGGATCGAGGAGGTGACAAACCACACCATCGCCTTACCGCCTACGCGACCGATAGTGGCGGTTTCGCCCAGCCGCATTATGCCGACGGTCAGGGTGCTGAAGACCAACGGTGCAATTACCATTTTGATCAGGCGTAAAAACATATCGGTGAAGAGCGTGATGTTATCCGACCATACCGCGATGGCGGTCGGGGAGGCCCAGGCGTGAATTGCCGCGCCGGAAAGTATCCCCATCAGCATGAAGATAACGATGAAGAGCGTGAGTTTGTTTGCACTGGCCACTAAAATTACCCCTGATTTATTTAAGGAATTGTTTTCAAAGCGCATGTCTTTTTTTATTGGAGCGCTTTAAAACATTCACCGTATAAATTGAATAAAAGCCGCTATGGTTACAACTATTTTTTAGTTTATTAACGAAATAGTTGATATGACAGTTGATGTACATCAAGCCACACCCGGTTGTGGCGCAGTCCGTATGGGCCTTGCCGAGGGAGTTCCGGAGGTGCTGGCAAGCGCAGAGACCTTTATGAACAGCCCATTCCCTCCATTGCCAGACCCCTGCCGAACCGTTTTCGTTACGCTGCCGATAGCAGGTCCCGGCCAGTAAACCGATCGTGTCGCCCCGCGGACTGCTTAGCCGTATCGCGCTGCGCCAGGCGTCTAAAGCTCGCCAGAAATCTTCAGTAACGCTATAAGAGTAGGGGATATGAAATAATTTTATCTATTCCATAATATTCCGACTTAAGATAAATACAGCCCAATAATAACCCGAGCCATTATCCTTCAGATAAAGATCCTCCATCTTAAAACCAATAACCGAATCATCTTGTTATTATTCCAAAAATCATAGTATGTAGCGTGCGCATTTATAATATTCACACTCTAAACATATCATCAGCACAGCATTAGCTGCGCGAATAATATGAGACAGGTCAAGCATTATGCTTTTTATATTCTCACCACGCATACCCTCACCAGCATATAAAATCATACACATACTCCTTTCATAATCTGGGTTTTGACAGCAGAAAAATAAAGTGGTAATTATTAAAAACAGCGCAAATAAAAAAACATGCTCACACAGCGATAAACGAATGGACAACATTTTATTTTGTAGCCTGCGCTATCTGCAAACATATTCTACATGAATGAGTAGAGAAAACGATGTTCCCGAACGCCGGATAACAGAGGGAGTAAATGAATAAGTGGAGCAGTAATCAGATGAAAGAATTATTTGTATTGTTTATGAAGTCGTTTTTTGTTTTTTATATCACCCAACTCATTTCCGGTAGCGGAGTGACAGGTAAAACAGTGCTTTATTCTTTATTTGGCGCAGCTATATGGGTGTTGTTATTAAAAATATTCCCGAACTTAACTAACAGGGAGTGACCAATGAGAGCGTTAACGAAAGAAGAAGTAAAAATAATTTCCGGTGGAGGAGTGGATCGTGAAGCCGTAGTTGCTGTAGGCAATATCGCGGGTGGATTACTCGGGAATTTTAGCCGAGTACCAAATGGGGGACTGTATCGTTCAACTGCAGGTGGCTATATTGCAGGTAAAGGTTACGATGCAATAGCCAACTCGCCAACAATTACCATACCAAACATTAATATAAACCCAATTACCCAAGGGATCCCGTCATACATCTCGCGTCCGGGAATGCATAGCTCTATATATACGAATGCAAATTAAGTAGCGTCAGGGGTATTATACCATACCCCTTTTTTATGCAAGGCGGTTATCGTCCTACACATATTTACTTACACATGAAATAAGAGTATCAATATTTTCCCTGGCGGTGAAAGTGGCAATGATGTTCCCTACGAAGGTAACATCCCTGGTGATGAAGTACGCATCACCGATCCTGCACTTACGCTAGCCAGCGAGTCCACTTTTGGAGTCAATCCAGACATATCTCAACAGTCTTTTCATAATTCCTCCATTTTTGCGAGGCGTTCCCTCACTAAACTAGTATCATTTCGCGAAACGTTTCAGGATGAGATAGCTAAATAATGAAAGGCAGTCACACACTTCGTTGGGCAACCGCCCTGGCGGTGGTCATCGTTGCCGGCGCCGCATACTGGTTTTGGCAGGGTCGTGATACGGCGGGTGAAGCGCCTACGGCGGCGGCCGGGCACGGTGCGCCTGCTGCGGGCGGCCGTCACGGCCGCTTCGGCGCGCCCCTGGCGCCGGTCCAGGCGGCTACGGCCACCAGCGAATCGGTGCCGCGCTATCTCAGCGGCCTCGGCACGGTCACCGCGGCCAATACGGTCACCGTGCGCAGCCGCGTCGACGGCCAGCTGCTGGCGATCCACTTCCAGGAAGGCCAGCAGGTAAAAGCCGGCGATCTGCTGGCGGAAATCGACCCCAGCCAGTTTAAAGTCGCGCTGGCGCAGGCCCAGGGACAGCTAGCCAAAGATCGGGCGACCCTTGCCAACGCCAGGCGCGACCTTGCCCGCTATCAGCAGCTGGTCAAAACCAACCTCGTTTCGCGCCAGGAGCTGGATACCCAGCAGTCGCTGGTCAGCGAAACCAACGGCACGATTAAAGCCGACGAAGCGGCGGTGGCCAGCGCCCAGCTGCAGCTCAACTGGAGCCGCATCGTCGCGCCCATCGACGGGCGCGTCGGCCTGAAGCAGGTGGATATCGGCAACCAGATCTCCAGCGGAGATACCACCGGTATCGTGGTATTAACGCAAACCCAGCCGATCGATTTAGTCTTCACGCTGCCGGAAAATGACATCGCGGCGGTGGTTCAGGCGCAGAAGGCAGGTAAAGCCCTGCCGGTTGAGGCCTGGGACCGCACCAACAAGCAGAAAATCGCCAGCGGCGCGCTGCTCAGCCTGGATAACCAGATTGACGCCACCACCGGCACCATCAAGCTGAAAGCCCGCTTCAGCAACCAGGACGACGCGCTGTTCCCCAACCAGTTCGTCAACGCCCGCATGCTGGTGGATACCGAACAGAATGCGGTGGTGATCCCTGCCGCCGCCCTGCAGATGGGCAACGAGGGCCACTTCGTATGGGTGCTGAACGCCGACAATAAGGTCAGCAAACATACGGTGACGCCGGGTATTCAGGATAGCCTGAAGGTGGTCATTAGCGCCGGGCTTTCCGCCGGCGATCGTGTGGTCACCGACGGTATCGACCGCCTGACCGAAGGCGCGAAGGTTGAGGTCGTCGAGCCGCACAGCGCATCCGCCGCCGCGCCGGAAAAAGCCACCAGCCGCGAATACGGCAAAAAAGGAGCGCGCTCCTGATGCAAGTCCTACCGCCGAGCAGTACGGGCGGCCCTTCCCGTCTCTTTATCATGCGCCCGGTGGCCACCACGCTGCTGATGGTGGCTATCCTGCTGGCCGGGATTATCGGCTACCGCTTCCTGCCGGTCTCGGCGCTGCCGGAAGTGGATTATCCGACCATTCAGGTAATCACCCTCTACCCTGGCGCCAGCCCTGACGTGGTGACCTCCGCAATCACCGCGCCGCTGGAGCGCCAGTTTGGCCAGATGTCCGGCCTCAAGCAGATGTCGTCGCAAAGTTCGGGCGGCGCCTCGGTGGTGACCCTGCAGTTCCAGCTGACGCTGCCGCTGGACGTCGCCGAGCAGGAGGTGCAGGCGGCGATTAACGCGGCCACCAACCTGCTCCCCTCAGACCTACCTAATCCGCCGGTCTACAGCAAGGTGAACCCGGCCGATCCGCCGATTATGACCCTCGCGGTCACCTCTTCCGCCATTCCGATGACCCAGGTGGAGGATATGGTGGAAACCCGCGTGGCGCAGAAAATCTCCCAGGTCTCCGGCGTCGGCCTGGTGACCCTCGCCGGCGGCCAGCGTCCGGCGGTGCGCGTGAAGCTCAACGCGCAGGCGATTGCCGCCCTCGGGCTGACCAGTGAAACCATCCGCACCGCGATTACCAGCGCCAACGTCAACTCAGCGAAAGGCAGCCTCGACGGCCCTTCGCGGGCGGTGACGCTCTCCGCGAACGACCAGATGCAGTCGGCGGAAGAGTATCGCCGGCTGATCGTCGCTTACCAGAACGGCGCGCCGATTCGCCTCGGCGACGTCGCTACCATCGAGCAGGGCGCGGAAAACAGCTGGCTGGGCGCGTGGGCGAACAGCCAGCGGGCGATCGTCATGAACGTTCAGCGCCAGCCGGGAGCGAATATTATCGCCACCGCCGACAGCGTGCGCCAGATGCTGCCCCAGCTGACCGAAAGCCTGCCGAAGTCGGTCAAGGTGCAGGTCCTTTCCGATCGCACCAACAACATTCGCGCCTCGGTGAGCGATACGCAGTTTGAGCTGATGCTGGCGATCGCCCTGGTGGTGATGATCATCTACCTGTTCCTGCGCAACGTCCCGGCGACCATTATCCCCGGCGTCGCCGTGCCGCTCTCGCTGGTGGGCACCTTTGCGGTGATGGTGTTTCTCGACTTCTCGATTAACAACCTGACGCTGATGGCCTTAACCATCGCCACCGGCTTCGTGGTCGATGACGCCATCGTGGTTATCGAAAACATCTCGCGCTATATCGAAAAAGGCGAAAAGCCGCTGACCGCCGCGCTCAAGGGCGCCGGCGAGATCGGCTTTACCATCATCTCGCTGACCTTCTCGCTGATTGCGGTGCTGATCCCGCTGCTGTTTATGGGCGATATCGTCGGCCGGCTGTTCCGCGAATTTGCCGTCACCCTGGCGGTGGCGATCCTGATCTCCGCCGTGGTGTCGCTGACCCTGACGCCGATGATGTGCGCGCGGATGCTGAGCCACGAATCGCTGCGTAAGCAAAACCGCTTCTCCCGCGCCAGCGAACGCTTCTTCGAGCGGGTGATTGCCGCCTACGGCCGCCTGCTGAGCCGGGTGCTGAACCACCCGTGGCTGACCCTCAGCGTGGCGCTGGGCACCCTGGCGCTGTCGATTATGCTGTGGGTGTTTATCCCGAAAGGCTTCTTCCCGATCCAGGACAACGGCATTATTCAGGGCACGCTGCAGGCCCCGCAGTCGGCCTCTTTTGCCAGCATGGCCCAGCGCCAGCAGCAGGTCTCGGCGCTGATCCTCAAGGACCCGGCCGTGGAGAGCCTGACGTCGTTCGTGGGCGTCGACGGCACCAACCCGGCGCTGAACAGCGCCCGGCTGCAGATCAACCTCAAGCCGCTGAGCGAGCGCGACGACCGCGTCCAGACGGTTATCTCTCGCCTGCAGCGCTCGGTGGACGGCATTCCGGGCATCGCGCTCTATCTGCAGCCCACCCAGGATTTGACCATCGATACCACCGTCAGCCGCACGCAGTACCAGTTCACGCTGCAGGCCAACTCGCTGGATGCGCTCAGCAACTGGGTTCCGCAGCTGCTGACCCGCCTGCAGGCGCTGCCGCAGCTCTCCGACGTCAGCAGCGACTGGCAGGATAAAGGCCTGGCGGCGTACATCAACGTCGACCGCGACAGCGCCAGCCGCCTTGGGATCAGCATGGCCGATGTCGACAATGCGCTGTACAACGCCTTTGGCCAGCGCCTGATCTCAACCATCTATACCCAGGCCAACCAGTACCGGGTGGTGCTGGAGCACGACACCCAGGCCACGCCGGGGCTCGCCGCGCTCGACGGCATTCGCCTCACCGGCAGCGACGGCGGCATCGTGCCGCTGAAATCGATCGCCACCGTTGAGCAGCGCTTTACGCCGCTGTCGATCAACCACCTCGACCAGTTCCCGGTGACCACCATCTCCTTTAACGTCCCGAGCGGCTATTCCCTCGGCGATGCGGTGGAGGCGATTCAGGCCGCCGAACAGGCGCTGGATTTACCCACCGATATTCGCACCGAGTTCCAGGGCAGCACCCTTGCCTTCCAGTCGGCGCTGGGGAATACCGTCTGGCTGGTGGTCGCCGCGGTGGTGGCGATGTATATCGTCCTCGGCGTGCTGTATGAGAGCTTTATCCATCCGATCACCATTCTCTCCACCCTGCCGACCGCCGGCGTCGGCGCCCTGCTGGCCCTGTGGCTGGCCGGCAGCGAGCTGGACGTGATCGCCATTATCGGCATCATCCTGCTGATTGGCATCGTCAAGAAAAACGCCATCATGATGATCGACTTTGCCCTCGCCGCCGAGCGCGAACAGGGCATGCCGCCGCGTGAGGCGATTTATCAGGCCTGTCTGCTGCGTTTTCGCCCTATCCTGATGACCACCCTGGCGGCGCTGCTCGGCGCGCTGCCGCTGATGCTGAGCACCGGCGTCGGCGCGGAGCTGCGCCGCCCGCTGGGGATCGGCATGGTTGGGGGCCTGATGCTCAGCCAGGTGCTGACGCTGTTTACCACCCCGGTCATCTATCTGCTGTTCGACCGCCTGTCGCTGTACCTCAAAAGCCGCTTCCCACGGCGTGAGGAGGAGGCGTAAATGAAGTTTTTCGCCCTCTTCATTTACCGCCCGGTGGCGACGATTTTGATTTCGCTGGCCATCACCCTGTGCGGCATTCTCGGCTTCCGCCTGCTGGCGGTCGCCCCGCTGCCGCAGGTGGATTTCCCGGTGATAATGATCAGCGCCTCGCTGCCCGGCGCCTCGCCGGAAACCATGGCCTCCTCGGTGGCGACGCCGCTGGAGCGCTCTCTCGGGCGCATTGCCGGGGTCAACGAGATGACCTCCTCCAGCTCGCTGGGCAGCACGCGCATTATTATGGAGTTCAACTTCGACCGCGATATCAACGGCGCCGCCCGCGACGTGCAGGCGGCGATCAACGCCGCGCAAAGCCTGCTGCCCAGCGGCATGCCGAGCCGCCCAACCTATCGCAAGGCCAACCCGTCCGATTCGCCGATCATGATCCTGACGCTCACCTCGGATACCTACTCCCAGGGCGAGCTGTACGATTTTGCCTCCACCCAGCTGGCGCAAACGATCGCCCAGATTGACGGCGTCGGCGACGTTGACGTCGGCGGCAGCTCCCTGCCCGCGGTGCGCGTGGACCTCAATCCGCAGGCGCTGTTTAACCAGGGCGTGTCGCTGGACGCCGTGCGCACGGCGATTGATAACGCCAACGTGCGCAGGCCGCAGGGGGCGCTGGAGGACGGCAGCCATCGCTGGCAGATACACACCAACGATGAGCTGAAAACCGCCGCGGAGTATCAGCCCGTCATCGTGCACTACAGCAACGGCGCGGCGGTGCGTCTTGGCGATGTTGCCAACATCAGCGATTCGGTACAGGACGTGCGCAACGCCGGGATGACCAACGCCAAACCGGCAATTCTGCTGATGATCCGCAAGCTGCCGGAAGCCAATATCATCCAGACGGTGGACAGCATTCGCGCGCGCCTGCCGGAGCTGCAGAAAACCATTCCGGCGGCGATCGATCTGCAAATCGCCCAGGACCGCTCCCCGACGATCCGCGCCTCGCTGGAGGAAGTCGAACAAACGCTGGTGATTTCGGTGGCGCTGGTGATCCTCGTGGTGTTCCTGTTCCTGCGCTCCGGCAGAGCCACGCTGATCCCGGCGGTGGCGGTGCCGGTATCGCTGATCGGCACCTTTGCCGCCATGTACCTCTGCGATTTTAGCCTCAACAACCTGTCGCTGATGGCCCTGACCATCGCCACCGGCTTCGTGGTGGATGACGCCATCGTGGTGCTGGAGAATATTTCCCGCCACCTTGAGGCGGGGATGAAGCCGCTGCAGGCGGCGCTGCAGGGAAGCCGGGAAGTGGGCTTTACGGTGCTGTCGATGAGCCTGTCGCTGGTGGCGGTCTTTTTACCCCTGCTGCTGATGGGCGGCCTGCCGGGGCGTCTGCTGCGCGAGTTCGCGGTCACCCTGTCGGTGGCGATTGGTATATCGCTGGCGGTGTCGTTAACCCTGACGCCGATGATGTGCGGCTGGCTGCTGAAAAGCGGCAAGCCGCACGAGCCCACGCGCAACCGCGGCTTTGGCCGCCTGCTGGTCGCCATTCAGGGCGGCTACGGCAAATCGCTGAAGTGGGTGCTGAGACACAGCCGAATGACCGGCCTCGTCCTGCTGGGCACGATTGCCCTTAGCATCTGGCTCTATATCTCAATTCCGAAAACCTTCTTCCCGGAGCAGGATACCGGCGTGCTGATGGGCGGCATTCAGGCGGACCAGAGCATCTCCTTCCAGGCGATGCGCGGCAAGCTGCAGGACTTTATGAAAATCATTCGTGAAGACCCGGCGGTGGATAACGTTACCGGGTTTACCGGCGGCTCGCGGGTCAACAGCGGAATGATGTTTATCACCCTTAAATCCCGCGACCAGCGCCAGGAAACGGCGCAGCAGATCATTGACCGCCTGCGGAAAAAGCTGGCGAAGGAGCCGGGAGCGAACCTGTTCCTGATGGCGGTGCAGGATATCCGCGTCGGCGGACGTCAGGCCAACGCCAGCTACCAGTACACCCTGCTGTCGGACGACCTGGCGGCGCTGCGCGAGTGGGAGCCCAAAATTCGCAAAGCGCTGGCGGCGCTGCCCGAGCTGGCTGACGTCAACTCAGACCAGCAGGACAACGGCGCGGAGATGGACCTGCTCTACGATCGCGATACCATGTCGCGCCTCGGCATCAGCGTGCAGGACGCCAACAGCCTGCTCAACAACGCCTTTGGCCAGCGGCAGATCTCCACCATCTATCAGCCCCTTAACCAGTACAAGGTGGTGATGGAGGTTGACCCGGTCTATACCCAGGACGTCAGCGCGCTGGATAAGATGTTCGTTATCAACAGCGAAGGCAAACCGATCCCGCTCTCCTACTTCGCCAAATGGCAGCCGGCTAACGCCCCGCTGTCGGTGAACCATCAGGGGCTTTCGGCGGCCTCCACCATCTCCTTTAACCTGCCGACCGGTAAATCCCTGTCGGAAGCCAGCGACGCCATCAACCGCGCCATGACCCAGCTCGGGGTGCCGTCCAGCGTCCGCGGCTCGTTCGCCGGCACCGCGCAGGTTTTCCAGCAGACCATGAATTCGCAGATCATTTTGATTCTGGCGGCGATTGCGACGGTCTATATCGTGCTGGGGATCCTCTACGAAAGCTACGTGCATCCGTTAACGATCCTCTCCACTCTCCCCTCGGCGGGGGTCGGCGCGCTGCTGGCGCTGGAGCTGTTCGGCGCGCCGTTCAGCCTCATCGCGCTGATCGGAATTATGCTATTAATTGGAATAGTGAAGAAAAACGCCATCATGATGGTCGACTTTGCGCTGGAGGCGCAGCGTAACGGCAACCTGCCGCCGGAAGAGGCTATTTTCCAGGCCTGCCTGCTGCGTTTTCGCCCGATTATGATGACCACCCTCGCGGCGCTGTTCGGCGCGCTGCCGCTGGTGCTATCCGGCGGCGACGGCTCGGAGCTGCGCCAGCCGCTGGGGATTACCATCGTCGGCGGTCTGGTGGTGAGCCAGCTGCTGACCCTGTACACCACGCCGGTGGTGTATCTGTTCTTCGATCGTCTGCGGCTGCGTTTTTCCCGAAAAGCCCGGCAACCGGTAAGCGAATAATATGACCGACCTCCCGTCCAGCGTGCGCTGGCAGCTATGGATAGTGGCATTCGGCTTCTTTATGCAGTCGCTGGATACCACCATCGTGAATACCGCCCTCCCCTCGATGGCCAAAAGCCTCGGGGAGAGCCCGCTGCATATGCATATGGTTATCGTCTCCTACGTGCTGACGGTGGCGATTATGCTGCCCGCCAGCGGCTGGCTGGCGGACCGGGTGGGGGTGCGCAATATCTTTTTCAGCGCCATTATCCTCTTCACTCTCGGATCGCTGTTTTGCGCCCAGGCCAATACCCTCGACCAGCTGGTGCTGGCCCGGGTGCTGCAGGGCATCGGCGGCGCCATGATGGTGCCGGTAGGCCGTCTGACGGTGATGAAAATCGTCCCCCGCTCGCAGTATATGGCGGCGATGACCTTCGTCACCCTCCCCGGCCAGGTCGGGCCGCTGCTGGGTCCGGCGCTCGGCGGCGTGCTGGTGGAATATGCCTCCTGGCACTGGATTTTTTTAATCAATATTCCGGTCGGCATTATCGGCGCTATCGCCACGCTCTCGCTGATGCCGAACTACACCCTGCAGACGCGGCGCTTTGACATGCTCGGTTTTATCCTGCTGGCCGCCGCCATGGCGACGCTGACCCTCGCCCTTGACGGCAAAAAGGGCCTCGGCATCTCTCCGCTGCTGCTGGCGGCGCTGGTGGCCATCGGCATCGCCTCCATCGGGCTCTATCTGTGGCACGCGCGGGGCAACGACGGGGCGCTGTTCAGCCTCGACCTGTTCCGCAACCGCACCTTCTCCCTCGGGCTCGGCGGCAGCTTTGCCGGGCGCATCGGCAGCGGCATGCTGCCGTTTATGACCCCGGTATTCCTGCAGATTGGCCTCGGCTTCACCCCGTTCCACGCCGGCCTGATGATGATCCCGATGGTGCTCGGCAGCATGGGCATGAAGCGCATCGTGGTACAGGTGGTGAACCGCTTTGGCTACCGCCGGGTGCTGATCGTCGCCACCGTCGGCCTCGCGCTGGTCAGCCTGCTGTTTATGGCCGTCGCGCTGGCGGGCTGGTACTGGCTGCTGCCGGTGGTGCTGTTTTTACAAGGCATGATCAACTCCAGCCGCTTCTCGTCAATGAATACCCTGACCCTGAAGGACTTGCCGGACCCGCTGGCCAGCAGCGGCAACAGCATGCTGTCGATGGTGATGCAGCTGTCGATGAGCATTGGCGTAACCATCGCCGGCATGCTGCTGGGGATGTTCGGCCAGCAGCACCTCAGCGCCGATGCGGCGACCGCGCATCAGGTCTTTCTCTACACCTATCTGAGCATGGCGGTCATTATTGCGCTGCCGGCGCTTATTTTTTCCCGCGTGCCGGATGACATCGAAGGCAATACCGTCATCGCCCGCCGCAAAAGGAGTGAACCGTGAAGTTTTGGCGTCCCGGCATTACCGGCAAACTGTTTCTCGCCATCTTCGCCACCTGTATCGTGCTGCTGATCAGCATGCACTGGGCGGTGCGTATCAGCTTTGAGCGCGGATTTATCGACTACATTAAGCGCGGCAACGAGCAGCGGCTGACGATGCTCGGCGACGCCCTCAGCGAGCAGTACGCCCAGCACGGCAGCTGGAAGTTCCTGCGCAACAACGACCGCTTTATTTTCCAGCTGCTGCGCACCTTTGAGCGCGACAACGACGACCGCTCCCCCGCCGGCCACGGCCAGGGACCCGGGCCTGACGGAGAGCGCGGACCAGGCCCGGATCGCGGCCCGCCGCCGGACAACGGGCCGCGCGGTCCCGGGCCGGATATGCCTCCGCACGGCTGGCGGACGATGTTCTGGGTGGTGGATCAGAATGGCCGCGTGCTGGTCGGCCCGCGCGAGCCGGTGCCTGAAGACGGTACCCGCCGCGAGATCCTCGTTGACGGCGCCGCGGTGGGGGCGGTCATCGCCTCGCCGGTGGAGCGCTTAACCCGCAATACCGATATCAACTTCGATCGTCAGCAGAAGCGCACCAGCTGGCTGATTGTGGCCCTGGCGACCATCCTCGCGGCGCTGGCCACCTTCCCGCTGGCGCGCGGCCTGCTGGCGCCGGTCAAGCGGTTGGTTGAGGGCACCCATCGCCTCGCCGCGGGGGATTTCTCCACCCGGGTCACCGCCAGCGGCGGCGACGAGCTTGGCCGCCTGGCGCAGGATTTTAACCAGCTCGCCAGCACCCTTGAGCGCAACCAGCAGATGCGCCGCGACCTGATGGCGGACATTTCCCACGAGCTGCGCACGCCGCTGGCGGTTCTGCGCGGCGAGCTGGAGGCCATTCAGGACGGAGTGCGCAAATTCACCCCGGACTCCATCCCTTCCCTGCAGGCGGAGGTCGCCACCCTGACCAAGCTGGTTGACGATCTGCACCAGCTGTCGATGTCGGACGAGGGCGCGCTGGCCTATCAGAAAACCTCCGTGGATATCATCACCCTGCTGGAAGTCGCCGCGGGAGCCTTCCGCGAACGCTTCGCCAGCCGCGGGCTGGAGATCGGCGTATCGCTGCCGGAAAGCGCGATGATTTTCGGCGACGGCGATCGCCTGATGCAGCTTTTCAACAACCTGCTGGAAAACAGCCTTCGCTACACCGACAGCGGCGGCAAGCTGCTGATTAGCGCCGCGCAAAGCGGCCGGATGCTGATCGTCGACTTCGCCGATAGCGCCCCTGGCGTCAGCGACGCCCAGCTGGAGCGCCTCTGCGAACGCTTCTACCGCGCGGAAGGCTCGCGCAATCGCGCCAGCGGCGGCTCCGGCCTCGGGCTGGCTATCTGCGTGAATATCGTCGCCGCCCACGGCGGCACCTTACGGGCCGGCCATTCGCCTTTTGGCGGGGTTAGCATTAAAGTAGAGTTACCTCTGGAACGCGATTTACCGAGAGACGTATGACTGAATTACCTGTTGATGAAAACACTCCGCGTATTCTTATCGTGGAAGATGAACCCAAGCTCGGCCAGCTGCTGATCGACTATCTGCTTGCCGCAGGCTACGCGCCGACGCTGATTAACCACGGCGATCGGGTGCTGCCCTACGTTCGCCAGACGCCGCCGCACCTGATCCTGCTGGATCTGATGCTGCCGGGCACCGACGGCCTGACGCTGTGCCGCGAAATTCGCCGTTTCTCCGACGTTCCGGTGGTGATGGTGACGGCCAAAATTGAGGAGATCGACCGCCTGCTGGGGCTGGAGATCGGCGCCGACGACTATATCTGCAAGCCCTACAGCCCGCGCGAAGTCGTGGCGCGGGTGAAAACCATCCTCCGCCGCTGCCGGCCACGCCCGGAGCTGCAGGCGCTGGATGCCGACAGCCCGCTGATCGTCGATGAAGGACGTTTTCAGGCCTCGTGGCGCGACAAGCTGCTGGATCTCACCCCCGCCGAGTTTCGCCTGCTGAAAACGCTCTCCCAGGAGCCGGGAAAAGTGTTCTCGCGCGAGCAGCTGCTGAACCATCTCTACGATGATTATCGCGTGGTCACCGACCGCACCATCGACAGCCATATTAAAAACCTGCGCCGCAAGCTGGAGTCGCTGGACGCCGAGCAGTCGTTTATCCGCGCCGTCTACGGCGTCGGCTACCGCTGGGAGGCGGACGCCTGCCGGCTGGCATAGGCCGCCGGATGCCGTTCTGCCCGCGCTATTACCCGCCTGCTGGCGGGTGATTTTTTTGTGAAAAACGCCTCCGGCGCTATCGCCCATATAGCGCCGACGAGTCCGCACAGCAGGAGCATTTGCTGCCATTGACCCGGCGCAGGCGGCGGGAAAGGGTTTACCTGCCTGCCCCACGGCGCTACAATGCCCGCCCTTAATGTGGGGACACTCCCCAACTCGCCCACCAGCTGCGGCGAATCTGACCTGTCATCAGAACGAGAAAATCATGTTTAAACCGGAACTCCTTTCCCCGGCGGGAACGCTGAAAAATATGCGTTACGCTTTCGCCTACGGCGCAGATGCCGTTTATGCTGGCCAGCCGCGCTACTCTCTGCGCGTGCGCAACAACGAATTCAACCACGAAAACCTGCAGCTCGGCATCAACGAAGCCCATGCGCTAGGGAAAAAGTTCTACGTGGTGGTGAATATCGCGCCGCATAACGCCAAGCTGAAGACCTTCATTCGCGATCTGCAGCCGGTAGTGGAAATGGGGCCGGATGCGCTGATCATGTCCGATCCGGGCTTAATCATGCTGGTACGGGAAAACTTCCCCGAGATGCAGATCCACCTCTCGGTCCAGGCCAACGCCGTCAACTGGGCAACGGTAAAATTCTGGCAGCAGATGGGGCTCAGCCGGGTCATTCTCTCGCGCGAGCTGTCGCTGGAAGAGATTGCCGAAATTCGCAGCCAGGTGCCGGAGATGGAGCTCGAGATTTTCGTTCACGGCGCGCTGTGCATGGCCTACTCCGGCCGCTGCCTGCTCTCCGGCTATATCAACAAACGCGATCCGAACCAGGGGACCTGCACCAACGCCTGCCGCTGGGAATATAACGTCCAGGAAGGCAAGCAGGACGACGTCGGCAATATCGTCCACAAGCATGAGCCGATCCCGGTACAGAACGTTGAGCCCACTCTTGGGATTGGTGAGCCGACCGATCGGGTATTTATGATTGAAGAAGCCAAGCGTCCGGGCGAATATATGACCGCCTTCGAAGACGAGCACGGCACCTACATCATGAACTCGAAGGATCTGCGCGCCATCGCTCACGTTGAGCGCCTGAGCAATATGGGCGTGCATTCGCTGAAAATCGAAGGCCGCACCAAGTCCTTCTACTACTGCGCCCGCACCGCGCAGGTCTACCGCAAAGCGATCGACGACGCTGCCGCCGGCAAACCGTTCGACGAAAGCCTGCTGGAAACCCTCGAAGGGCTGGCCCACCGCGGCTATACCGAAGGCTTCCTGCGCCGCCATACCCATGATGATTATCAGAACTACGAGTACGGCTACTCTCTGTCAGAGCGCCAGCAGTTTGTCGGGGAGTTTACCGGTGAACGTAACGGCCAGCTGGCGGCGGTGGCGGTGAAGAACAAATTCACCCTCGGCGACAGCCTTGAGCTGATGACGCCGCAGGGCAACGTCAACTTCACCCTCGAGCATATGGAAAATGCCAAAGGCGAAGTGATGCCGGTCGCCCCCGGCGATGGCTACACGGTCTGGCTGCCGGTACCGGAAGATATGGTGCTGCAGTACGCCCTGCTGATGCGCAACTTCGCCGGCCAGAGCACCAGAAACCCGCACGGCAGCTAGTTTATCAGGGTTATTTTTTCAGGATGCACGGATATTAGAAACGGATCACATACCGTTCCGCTTAAAGTCGTTATTATCCATTTCGCTGAAAAACATAACCCATAAATGCTAGCTGTACCAGGAACCACCTCCTTAGCCTGCGTAATCTCCCTTACGCGGGCTTATTTTTTTTAATCTAATGAAACAAATGGAATCATTTCTTTCAATGTCCACACATTGACCACATCGATACAAAAAGCCCCGCTTTGCGGGGCTTTCTTGTTGGTCACATCCAATGAATTTGCTGCTGGCCTGACGTTGTCGGGTGCGGTGGCGGTGGCACGACTTCACCTGGTGACACGATAAAACGTTCGACCGTCTCAGTGGTGACAAACGTACAACTGCAATTGATGTTCGTACACTGATGGTAGCGCTCTTTAGTCGTGTCAGAAAAATAACGGCTGGTACGAGCATGAGCTGCATAGTGGCATTTTGGACAGTGGAACATAGCAAACACCTCAGATAATTTCCAATACGCCAACATTAATAAAAACACACCTATATAACAAACAGTTAAATAACTACCAGTGAGTTAATCCTGGCTTTCATACTCCACATCCGAAAGCTTAACCTCAAGCTCTAAGCCCGTCGTGAATCCATTCCCGGTAAGGTTATGCACCACCCGGCTGATTATCCACATCTGCTCGTCTAAAACGCGCTTAAAGCCTTTAACCACTACCGGCGTTTCTGGAAACAAATCAGCACGGCCAAAAGCCAGCCTGATAGAAAACTCAGCCACCCCACGTTGCAGTTTGTCCCATTAGGCCTAGGCGGCTCGCATGGCCTGCGCTTTGGTTGAAAAAATTGTCGTAAGGACAAACACGTTGTCATCCTCGCCGACCATGTATTCCCCCTCCCTGGCTTCCGGCGTCTTCACCGTTTTTTTCTTCGTTACCGGTTTGGCTTTGGGGTGCTGTAGCGCGCGTAAATGCTGCTCTTTGGGTTTACGTTTTAACGCAACCTTTTGCTTTTGTGGTTTCGGGTCTTTGGTGTGCAACCATTTTGCCGTAACGCCGGTATATGCCCCACGGTCAGCAACGGAAAACTGATGGCGGTCGCCATCGCCGCGGGTGATCGTGACCTGCGGAATGGCTTTTCCGCTGGCTGTAATCCCACGACCGGCTTTGAGGAATAGCAACTTTCCCGCTTTTACCGAAACCTCACCGTCGTTTCTCTCGGCGAGGCGTGTCAAAAATTTGGCGTCCGATTCCTGTGACTGGTCGATATGCGGAATTTTTATTCCGGCCAGCTCCGGTATAACGCTCGATGCCAGTTTGTTACGTGTCGCTATCGCTGCCACGATTTCACCGAGCGTCTTATCATGCCAGGACTCTTCCCGACGTGAGTTAAGCGTCCCCCGAAAATCGGCGCTACGGGTGCAGATTGTCACCGTGTCCGGTGCGCCATGATGTTCAACCTCATCGACGGTAAAACTTCCCTTACCTATCAACGCAAAGCCTTTCCACCCGAGGTAAAGCGTCAATAGGGCACCGCGTAATGGCAGCTCTACCAGCCCGTCAGCATCATCAAGCTCGATGTCGAGCTGGTCAGCTTCGAATCCGCGATTGTCTGTCATGGTCAGGCTCATCAACCGGTTACTGATGTTGCCGGTAATATCTTTGCTGTCGAGCATCAGCTAATCCCCACCATGCCAGCCACTGACAAGGCCATATTACCCGCCTTGCCAATCAGTGATTTGGTCTGTTCACCAATATCACCATACAGCGCAGCGAGAGATTCATCCACGCGGGTGAGCGTCAGCGTAAAATCAATTTTTCTCGCCGTTCCGTCAGCAAAAAACAGGCTTCCCGTCTCGCTGATATTATTGATGACGTACATACCGTAAATAGTGCCGGTGCCATCCAGTAACGGCCAGGCGCGCCCCTCGTCAGCCATTAAACGAATGGCCGTCATCGTCAACTTTCCTCCAGTGAGCTCCGGGTACAACATACCGGCCAGGGTAATTTTTTCATCCCCCGGCCCCAGATACTGGAAAGAATCCCACTTACCGACGCGAGAGTTTGACGGCCACCGATATTCGGCGTCACGTTGCATCGTCTGGTGTGGCAATGTCTGGCGCATAAAAACAAACATACCGAGTGCGAGCATCATTTTTCGTCACCTCCTATCCGTCGTGGTTCATGCTGGCACGCTGGCGGGCGCGTTTTTCACGCTCAAATTTTTCGAGCGCATCCTGTAGCTGGCGATCGAGCTGTGTACCGCTGCCACTCCCCTGCCCACCACGCCAAGCGCCGCGGCGGTAATCACCCCCAGCGTCTGCGCGAGCTCTTTATTTCGCAGGATCCACTTATCAAGTTTGAGCACGTAGCCGGTCGCAGTTTGAACCAGTTTGCGTAATGAGGATTTGATGCAGCAGTATGATCACACTTGGACCCCAGCAGCTATGAAAGCATTCTTTCAGATAAGGCAAACCGAACGCATGCAAAATCATGCGTTTATGCATGCATTCCCGAAAATTGTAGCGTCACGGTAAAATTCAATAAAAAAACCGGACGCACGGTACCGGTTTAAATTTAAACTTTTAAGGAATTTGATTATAGTGCGTTACGAATCCACGATTCATAATAGCCTCTAATTCTATTTAGATAAGAATCGACATCAGTAATTGTCAAACCACTAGAATTTATCACACTCGCTTCAATCAAATCTGTTGCCACCGAGCGGTCATTCATATGTGATGATGGCGTACCAGTTGGGACGACTAAAAAAGCATCTCTTTTGATAAATCGGTATGTATCTTTAAACTCATCACGATTTACTGAGTACGTTTCTCCTTCAATTCTAACATACTGGTTCCTAACGTCGTCTGGATCGAGGTAATACCCACGCCACTCTATGGCGTAATCTACCTTAGAACTTATATTTCCTCGAGTTTTATACTTAGAAAGATCATTTATATCAGAATATTCAAATTGTGGCATCCCGTGAGTTAAAACTATAAAGAAATTTTTATACGGATAATTTCTGTCATTATAGGCATAAATTTCATCAATAGTAATTTGATGTGCAAAAACACCGTACATGACGTTGTAGAGACGACCGCTTTTAAGAATTGATCCATGATAATTAAGATCACCACCAGTAGAACCTATCATCCAAAGATGATCTTTTCTTTCTTCATCCATGATAAGAGCGTCAACATTCGATAAGAACAGGCTTATATCTTTCTCGGTTGAAATTTTAGCTACTCTATTTATATTAGGTATGCTCTGGACTATAGCATCATCTAGGTCATGTAAAAAAAGCCAACGATCTGAATCTCTTTTCGATTGCTCACGCAATTTTTCTTGATTTTTAAATGATTCGGATTCAGTTTCAAAGAATATTTTAATGTCCTCCATACTTGAAAATCGATCACTAGGGTTATGCATTATACATTTGTTAATAACTTTATCCAGAATAGTTAAGAACTCTGACTCATTTCGAAATAGTAAAGATGCTCGACCGAGTCCTTTACTAACATCTCCTGTACCAAAGTACTGCAGCAATTGTCCGAAAGAGTAAATATCACTAGATTTTGTTACTTCATAAGTATTTGACGATTGCTCAGGTGCTGAGAATTTGAAGTTTGCCAACCTTTCGCCATCTTGTGTTTTTGAAAACCGTGCATAGACATCATCGTCAAATTTGGATATGCCGAAATCACCAATAACATATGTATCATTAATCTCATCAACAAACACATTCTCTGGCTTAAGGTCTCTATGAATGATCTCATGATGATGAATGTGCCTAATCCCATTATAAAGGGCCGTAAAAAATTTACGCATTGAGTCATTGTACTTTTCAACTGACTCTTGATTTGCATAATCTTTTTTCACACTCCTTGCATAACGCTTCATAATAATGACATAATAATCGATTTCAGCGACTTTAATTTTGTCTAGGTGATAATATTTGACCACATTTTTATGAGTAGGCATTTGTGCAACGCAAAAAAACTCATCTTTGAATCTTGTTATTTTACTACCTTCACTGTCTTGCTTTAAAAATTTAATCGCAAATTCGTGATTTAAATGAGAATAGAGAAAAACATTACTATTTCCACCTTCACCAATTACCCCTTTGTAATCAAAACGGCCAACATTCGTATCTATAAAACCAACTGCTTTTAGTTGTTTCGGTAAACTTTGTGTAGTCATTGAAAAATCCATCAATTATTAAAAATATGATAAATAGAGAACAGTCTCAATTCAAATATACAACACAAAATATCCATGAGCAAACAGAGAGTTATAGAAAAACACGCAAGAAATAAGTTAACACGGTAATCATTAAAAACAACATTAATCACGAATCGCAATCATGCAAATTTCAGTTGTGAGCCCCTACATTATCTCAAAGAGAAACTATTAGTTTTCATTTATTTTATTCAAGGTTATGCTTCATGAGGGCATTACGAATATAACTAATTAGTGATTATTAAAATTCTGTGAGTCGCCTTCAAAGAATTTTTCTTAGACTCCATAGGTCTCCCGAGCCTTTGTTACCCATATTGCTACACTGTATTATCTTTTAACTCAACTCTGAGCCTTTTCATAACTCCTATATCACTCAAACAAATAAATACTGTCATCAACTGGATTTAGCATCATATCTGCATACTCAAAGGATGTAGGCTTCATGACTTGAGCCTTGCTTTCAGTAAGCTTTCCACAGTTATTGACAGGACTCCGAGGCGCGGCAGTGCCGCTTTTTAAAGTCAAAGGCTCAACGGCCAAAAGCTTTGGAACGATGCGCCATTCGGCTGTCCAGGTGACATGTACCAGCTCAGAAACCAAGTGCGGTGCGTAGATGCCCACAACTCTCTCTATATCCTCTTCTTAGGCGTTGACCTCGTCAGTCACGTTACGAGCCACACGGACGGTCTGGCTATCACGTGGAACATTCGCCCCACCCTGCGCTGCGATATACAGGTTAAATTCACCTTCATCAGCTGCGGCCCTTGCCGCCTCGACACGCTCATCGAATTCATCAGCAATGCTCCCCCACGAGGCAGTTTGCGCAGCTCGCGATATGCGCCCATCGTCGGCAGGCCAATAGATTTGAATTGCGGGATGCGCCACGTTGACGCCCAAGCTGTTACAGCTGCGGCTGTATCGGTGAGAGGCTTGCCGGTATCGTGATCGACCTGATAATCGAGTGCGTAGGCGCGCCGGCCCGATAGCCCAGGCCGTTTCTCCCCGATTCATTAGACAGATAATTATAATCACCTCAATTAAATGATAATGATAACCATTTGCATCTGATTCAACGGAGGGATAAACTGCCACTCTTTATTTTTTTAGCGTTTTAAACCGGTAATTAACCATCTACTGGTTTTTCATCACTAACATTGTTTGATTTTCGATATCTTTTTAAAAAATAAGGAAATTTTATGGGAAAACGCGCCTTAATTCTCACCTTGTCGACGTCGGTTTTTACCGGCCCGACGCTGGCGGAGGGAAAAAATGACAATGAAGAAATTATGGTTGTTTCATCTACGGGGGGCGCTGAAAATACCCTCTCCGGATCTGATTTAAACAGATTCAGAGGTATTGCCAATGCAGATATTTTTTCCTCTGAAACCTATATCCAGTCAAATAATATGCGAAACGAGGCGGGTTCGATCGATCCCGGAATCAGGGGACTGCAGGGTGAAGGCCGCGTCCCCGTGTTTATTGACGGCTCGCTGCAGTCGACCCACACCTCAAGAGGCTATCAGGGAACCAGCGACAGAACGTACATCGATCCTGATTTAATCAGTAATATCACCATCAGCAAAGGGGCCTCACAGAATAACAATGCCTTTTCATCCGGCGCCATCGGTGGGGTAATAAATATAAAAACCCTCACCACCGAGGATATTATCAACCCCGGCAATAACTACGGCTTACTTCTTAAGCTAAGAACGTTCAATAACAATAAAAAGCCTGATATCCCCGATGATTACGCGGAGCAGAGCTATTATCAGCTGACGGACAAGCCCCGCGGGTATGATTTCCGAAACGGCTCCGCCACGCTGGCCTTTGGCTTCAGAGACGATAGCGTTGACACCGTAGTTGCCTATAGTAAAAGATCCACCGGGAACTATTTTTCCGGGAAAAATGGCTTTAAAAAATTCAAGGATCCGGTGGTATTTAAAAATGAAGAGGTCGTAAACACCTACTTTGAAAGCGAGTCATTTATTTATAAGCTGGCGCTCAACGCGAATGACAATCATCACTTCAACCTTGCCTACCGCAACCATCGTCAGCAGGCCGGTGAAACGCTGGCTGCCTACTGGTATAAAAACGCCAACGACATTGATTTCGAGCCCCTGCCCGCGGGCGTGGAGTCCATGCCGCAATGGAAACCCGGCAGCGCAATTGTGAATGCCTACAGCGCCGGATATACCTATACCCCCGTTGACAACAGGCTGATTAACTTAAATCTTAACTACTGGCTAACCGATACAAACTTAAAACAGTATAACGGCCTGTGGGCACTGGGGACCAATGCGCAACAGTATCTCCATGCCTATAGCAACAATAAAAACGGGATCGCCATTGTCAATGAAAGCCAGTTAAATATGCTCACGCTCCGCTACGGCTCGTCAACGCAAAAAGAGAAGCTGGCGCCGAAATCTGACGGTCTGACCCGCTTTACCGCCTACCCCACCTCGCGCCACGGTGAGAGAAGGGAAAATGCCCTTTTCGTCAACGGAATGATTGAGAGTGGCCCGCTTCAGGTCAATCTGGGGATTAACTATCATAATTCTGAGGCCAACGATTTTCAGACCAATCAAAGCGTAAAATATCAGGCGAAAGCGGACCTGAGTTCCGAAATAAGCTATGCGCTGACCCCAGGCACAACCCTGTTTGTGAAAGCAGCCAGAAACTACAGAATGCCGAGCCTGTATGAAACCACGGTATCAAATGAGATATTCAGCTATAACCCGGCAGATCCTATTGCGCCGGAAGTCTCCCTGCAAAAAGAAGTGGGGGTTAAGATACATCGCCCCGCTTTGCTCTCCACAGAGGATACGCTTGACCTCTCCCTCTCCTGGTTTAACAACAGGACCAATAACTTTATCTCTCCTGGAATAAAGGATAAAACCGCGGGAATGCCGGCATGGCAGGATAACTTCACGTTTATGAATTATGATAAACTCGATTTATCCGGCTTTGACTTTTCGCTTAAATACAACAGCGAACTGTTCTACTCTGCCATTTCCGCCACGCTGTATAGCAAAACAGCGGTGTGCTCAAACTACTATGCGCAAAAATATAACACCAGCAACTGTAATAACATGGGCTTCGCCTGGGGATTAACGCCCACCAGAATTCCCGCCAAACAAAATATCTCTGTAAATCTGGGGAAAAAATTCCTCAATGAAACCGTCGATGCCGGCATCAGATACCGATATCACTCGGCGAAAACCAACCCTGCGGGTTGGCTTGAGGGGACAGCAGCCAACCCGGTTATCGAAATTCCTTCCGGGTACCAAATTGATTTGTATGGAGAGTATGTTTTAAATAAAAATGCGACCTTTTTTGCCGCCGTTAATAATGTCACAGATCGCTATGATATCCAGCCCGGAGCGGTTATCAGCATGCCAGATCCCGGCAGAACGGTGATGCTCGGCGTTGACCTTCGCTTCTGATCGTCCCCCGGCAGAGGCGCTATCTGGGGAGAGGGCGATTTTTACGCCCTCTTCTCTGTCGATTATGCGCTATGAATATTTATCTTCAGGTTGCATGCACGCTGGCTTTGTTACCCGGCTCATACCTCGAAGAAGTCGACCTTACCGCCAGCAAGATGATACATGCTGCCAACCATTTTGATTTTCCCTTGTTCTTCCAGCTTTCTCAGCACCGGACTGTTTTTTCGAATATTTTCGATTGTCAGCTCGACGTTTTTCCGCGCCACGGCATCAACGAAGTCATAATTACTGCCAGTACGTTCGCCGCTGTACTCGGTTTTGGCGACGGCCGGTTTAATTTCATCCAGCAAGCCGGTCAGATTACCTAATTCAGCATTATCGATGGCCCCGCGGACGGCGCCGCAGCGGGTATGCCCCATTACCAGCACCAGCTTCGCACCGGCGACGGCGCAGGCAAACTCCATGCTGCCTAACATGTCGCGGTTGCTGATATTACCCGCGACCCGAGAGTTAAAGGTTTCACCGATCCCCGCATCGAGAATAATTTCCGCCGGCGCGCGCGAGTCGATACAGCTGAGGATCACCGCCGCCGGGAACTGCCCCGCCAGGCTGCTGCGCTTTTGCTGCAGATAATCGTGCTTAAGCGGGCGGTTTTCCCGGAAACGCAGATTACCCTGTTTAAAATGTTCAATCACCGCATCCGGCGTCATACCGTCGCGTTCCTCTTTGCTCAGAGACGCGGCAAAAGAGATCGTCGGTACCGATAAGGCTGCCAGCCCGGTGATGGACAGCGCGGAAAGCGCTAACGTCTGCTTCAGAATGGTACGACGTGAAGGTTCAGCTTGTTGATTCTGTTTCATAATATCTCTCTATGGACCGGGTTATGCAAATTACGCAGATAATCTCCTGGTAAAGAACAACCAAACTAAAACCACAGGATATATAGAGATATTTTTTTGCCCTTTGTTTAAAAAATGACGTTCGCAGGGACGAGTTGTTAATATAAATAAGCCTTTTAAAAAGATAATTAACATAAATCGCACAGTTTAAAAACCGTGCGCAAATAAGGTGAGAAGCCATTGCCTCATGCCAGATTATCGGCCAGGAGCATTTGACCTGACGCTGACCCGTACGGTAGTCGCTTTCTCCGTGATATTCAGCCAGGGGCGACCATAGACGAAGTTAATATTTCCGCTCCCCTGCTGGACGCCTTTAAAAGTAAAGGTTCTTTCCACCGGGCAGCCCGTAGCTCGCTTACCGCAGCTGGCGGGCTGGCGATAATTCTCGGCGACCAGCATGACCTGTGCGGGTAAGGAACGTAGCATCCACTTGTAGCCGGTGCCCGGGATGTCCTGCAGCGTAACGGTAAACTGCTCCCCGCCGGATATACTCTTCTCCGTCACCGGCGCGGAGAGCGCCTGGAAGGAGAAAACCAGGAAAAATAACGCCATGCAGGTGTTCGTTACGTAGGTGAATGTGTTACGGGACATCCTCTTTTCCTTACTCTATCAATGGTCAAATTTACCCGCGCAATTCTGCCACTCCCGTGCAATCTATCACAGGACGAATACCGCGCTGGTTGAGCTACCATTGCAGAAAAAGGGGGACGCGGTTATCGATAACCCGATATCCGTGCCGTCAGGGCCGATAATTGACAAAATATCCATCCTGCGCTTCATACGGTACACTTCCTGCATCTTGTACAAAAAGGAAGCCATAACTATGCCCGTGTTTCCGTCCAGCTTACTGATCCTGAATGGCAAAGGCGCTAATGAGCCGCAGCTGCGCGAAGCGATAACGCTGTTACGCGACGAAGGCGTCGATATCCACGTCCGCGTCACCTGGGAAAAAGGCGACGCCGAGCGCTTCGTCGATGAGGCCGAACGGCTTAACGTCGGCACGGTGATTGCCGGCGGCGGCGACGGCACCATCAATGAAGTCGCCACCGCGCTGGTGCAGCGTGGCAGCAAAGCGGCGCTGGGGATCATCCCCCTCGGCACCGCCAACGACTTCGCCACCAGCGTCGGCATCCCGCAGGATCTTGCCAGCGCCCTCAAGCTGGCGATCGTCGGGCGCGATATGGCGATTGACGTCGCGCGGGTCAACGATAAAACCGGCTTTATCAATATGGCCACCGGCGGCTTCGGCACCCGGATCACCACCGAAACGCCGGAAAAACTTAAGGCCGCGCTGGGCGGCGTCTCCTACCTGATCCACGGCCTGATGCGCATGGATACCCTCAAGCCCGACCGCTGTGAAATCCGCGGGGAGAACTTCTCCTGGCAAGGGGACGCGCTGGTGATCGGCATCGGCAACGGACGTCAGGCCGGCGGCGGCCAGCAGCTGTGCCCGCAGGCGTTAATCAACGACGGGCTGCTGCATCTGCGCATCTTTACCGGCCAGGAGCTGCTGCCGGCGCTGTTCAGCACGCTGGCCAATCCCGACAACTCCCCTAACCTGGTGGACGGCGTGTCGTCGTGGTTTGAAATTACCGCCGCCCACGAGATGACCTTTAACCTCGACGGCGAGCCGCTGAGCGGCAAAACCTTCCGCATGGAAATTCTGCCCGGCGCCCTGCGCTGCCGGCTGCCGCCGGACTGCGCGCTGCTGAAATAATCCCCGGCGCTCGGCGGCGATAGGCCGCCGGGCGTCATTCAGTACGCGGCCACCTCCCGCGCCATCTCCCGGGTATACTGCCGGCTGGCATTGACCAGCATTTGCGTATAGGCCGCCTGCGCTTCGCCGTTGACCAACGCATCCACCGTCAGGGTTTCGAGGATCTGCCCGTGCTGCATCACCGCCACCTTATGACAGAGATGGGCGATGACCCCAAGGTCGTGGGTGACCATTAAATAGGTGAGCTTCGCCTCCCGCTGCAGCTCCGCCAGCAGGTTGAGGATCTCGGCCTGCACCGAAACATCCAGCGCCGAGGTGGGCTCATCCAGCAGCAGCACCTGGGGTTCGAGGATCAGCGCCCGGGCGATCGCCACCCGCTGGCGCTGGCCGCCGGAAAGCTGGTGCGGATAGCGGTCGCGAAAGGCGCGATTTAGCCCCACCCTGTCCAGCAGCGTATTGACCCGCCGATCGCGATCGCCGATACCGTGGATCTGCAGCGGCTCCTCAAGAATATCGCCCACGGTATGCCGCGGATGCAGCGAGCCGTAGGGATCCTGAAAGACCATTTGCACCTGGCGACAGCGCCGGCGGCTGATTTTATGCTCCAGCGCGCGGCCGTCGATCGCCAGCGCCCCCTGCCAGTGGGTGAACAGCCCGGCCAGGCACTTCAGCACCGTGGTTTTGCCGGAACCGGACTCCCCCACCAGGCCGTAGATCTCGCCGGGACGGACGTGAAAATTCACGTCATGCAGGACCAGGCTACGCTTGCTGCCCTCGCCAAAGGCGAGGTTGAGGTTTTGTACGTCAATCATCAGGCTCTCCTTATTCCGTCAGCCAGCTGGCCTGGCGCTGTAGAACCGGCAGCACCGGGCGGCGACGCTGCATATCCGGCAGGGAGTTAATCAGCCCCTGCGTGTAGGGGTGGCGGGCGTTATCAAGGTCTTTGGCGGCAATGGACTCCACTACCCGCCCGGCGTACATCACCAGCACCCGATCGCAGAAGCTGCGCACCAGATTGATATCGTGGCTGATAAATATCAGCCCCAGCCCGCGCGACTGCACCAGATCGTCGAGCAGGCCGAGGACCTGCAGACGCACCGAGACGTCCAGCGCCGAGGTGGGCTCATCGGCAATCACCAGCTCCGGGTCGACGATCAGCATCATGGCGATCATGATGCGCTGCCCCTGGCCGCCGGAAATTTCATGCGGATAGAGCCGATAGACGCGCTGCGGGTCGCGGATGCGCACCACCTCCAGCATCTCCAGGGCTTTGCTTCTGGCCTCGTTTTTGCGTCCGGGATGGTGGGTGAGCCAGGCTTCAGCCACCTGATCGCCGACGCACACCACCGGATTGAGCGAGTATTTCGGGTCCTGCATAATCATGGAGATGCGCTTGCCACGCACGGCGCGCATCTGCGCCTCGCTAAGCTGCTGTAAATCAAGGTCGGCGAACTGCATCCGGCTGGCGCTAACCCGCGCCTTTTTCGGATGCAGCTGCAGCAGCGCCCGCCCGACGGTGGATTTGCCCGAGCCGGACTCGCCGACAATCGCCAGCTTCTCCCGCCCCAGCTGGAAGGAGACGCCGCGCACCGCATGGGTGACCGCGCCGCCGTTAACAAAGTCGACGCACAGGTCGCGCACGTCGAGCAGCGGTGCGCTATTCGCTACGAGGATCGAGGATGTCACGTAGGCCATCTCCTAAGAAGTTGAATGCCAGACTGTTGATCAGGATCGCCAGCCCCGGGATCGTTACTACCCACCAGCACTCCATCATGTAGGTGCGACCGCTGGAGATCATCGCCCCCCACTCCGGGTCCGGCGGCTGGGCGCCGAGGCCGAGAAACCCCAGCCCGGCGGCGGTCAGAATAATTCCCGCCATATTCATGGTGATGCGGATGATCACCGACGGCAGGCACAGCGGCACAATGTGCCGCCACAGCACGCGGGTCGCAGAAGCGCCCTGTAAACGCACCGCCGAGATAAAATCGGCCTGCCGCAGGGAGAGCGTCTCCGCGCGGGCCAGACGCGCAATCGGCGGCCAGGCGGTAAGCGTAATCGCAATCACCACGTGCTCAAGGCCGGGGCCCAGCGCTGCCACAAAGGCCAGCGCCAGCACCAGGCTCGGGAAGGAGATAAAGATATCGGTGACGCGCATCAGCACCATATCCACCCTGCCGCCAAAGTAGCCGGCGCTCACTCCCAGCAGCAGCCCCAGCGGCCCGACGGTCACCGACACCAGCAGCACGATATAGAGCGTGATGCGCGAACCGTAGACCAGCCGGCTAAAGATATCGCGGCCAAACTCGTCGGTGCCGAACCAGTGCTGCGCATTGGGCGCCGCCAGCGCGTTGTTGAGGTCCTGCACCAGCGGGTGATAGGGAGCAATTTGCGGCGCAAAAATCGCCACCACCAGCAGCAGGCCGATAATCCCGCCGCCGATCGCGGTGAGGGGATTGCGCGCCATCCTGTCGATAAACCCGGCGCCGCGCCTCAGCCCGCGAACTATCCGCTGGCGGCCCTCGTTCGTTCCGCCTCGCAGCGGGGTATCCAGCGAAACCGTCATGATTTGGTCCTCGGGTCAAAGAATTGGTACAGCATGTCGGAAAGCAGATTGAGCATCACGAAGATAACCCCCACCAGCAGCACGCAGCCCATCACCGCGTTCATATCCCCGAGCAGCAGGCTGCCGGTGAGGTAGGAGCCGAAGCCGGGCCACGAGAAGACCGTCTCGATCAGCACCGCCCCTTCCAGCAGCGCGCCGTAGGCCAGCGCCACGACCGTCAGCAGCTGCACCAGTATGTTGCGAAAGGCGTGATGCCAGATAACCTGCCGCTCGGTGAGCCCCTTCACCCTGGCGGTGATAATGAACTCCTGCGACAGCTGGGCCAGCATAAAGCTGCGGGTCATGCGGCTGATGTAGGCCAGCGAGTGAAAGCCGAGCAGCGAAGCGGGTAAAATCAGGTGATTGATGGCGTTCCAGAATACCCGGCCATTCCCCGCCAGCAGCGCGTCAACGGTCATCAGGCCGGTGCGCCGCGGCACGATCCCGTCGAGGCCGAGATCCACCCGCCCGGCGCCGCCCACCCAGCCGAGCCAGGCGTAGAACACCAGCAGCCCGATCATCCCGACCCAGAAGATCGGCGTCGAGTAGCCGGCGAGGCTAATAATACGCACCACGTAGTCGCTGAGGCTGTTACGCCGCGCCGCGGCCAGCACGCCCAGCGGAATACCGAGCCCGGCGCCAACGATAATCGCCATCGTCGCCAGCTCCATGGTCGCCGGGAAGACGCGAATAATATCGTCCATCACCGGTTTCCCGGTCAGCAGGGCGTTGCCCAGATCCCCGTGCAGCAGGTTGACGAAATAGATGGCAAACTGGGTGACCAGCGACTGGTCAAACCCCAGCTGGTGGTACACCTGCTGATAGGTGCCGTGGTCGGCATCCGGGCCAACAATCGCCAGCACCGGATCGATGGGCATCACCCGTCCGATGGTGAAGGTGAGCAGCAGCAGGCCGAACAGCGTGATCGCCACCTGCAGCAGCCGTTTAGCCAAACGCCGGGCGCGGGAGCCGGGCGCGAAAAGGCGTGTACTCATCCTTTCTCTCCTTCGCTGACTTTATAGACTTCGCGTAAAAAGGTGGTGGCGGACGGATGCGGCCGATAGTCGTGCACCTCCCGGCGGACCACCACCGAATCAACCATCTGTGAAAGCGGGATCAGGGCCGGGATCAGCTGGTCGTAGCGGGCCTGAATCGCCCGGTAGTCGGCAACCTGCTTCTGCGGGTCGCGTTCGAGCAGCGCGCCGTCGATCATCGCGTTGAGCTGCGGGTCGTAGAAACCGGTCCGCCAGCCCTGGAAGTTGGTCAGCCGCGCGGCGTCGCTGTTATCCGGGTTATAGACCAGCGCCCGCAGGCTGGAGTGCGGATGCGGCTCCATCCCGCTGCCGCCGCGGCCCACCAGCAGGTCGAACTGACGCTCGCGCATCGCCCCGTAGATCTGGTTGCCGGTACCGGTAATAATTTTGGCATTAATACCCGCCTGCATCAGCGTGGACTGCACGGCGATGGCGATATTGAGGAACGGCTGGTCGGAGAGCACCCGCAGCGTGGTAGTGAAACCGTCGGGATAGCCCGCCTCCGCCAGCAGCTTTTTCGCCCGCGCAATATCCAGCCGGTAGCCCGGGTCCGGCAGCGTCGAGGGCATGCCGGCTTTGATCGGCCGCTGGTGCAGCACGCCGTAGCCCGGCATCAGCGCCCGGTTAATCCCCTGATAGTCAATCAGGTAGCGCAGCGCCTCGCGTACCCTGGGGTTGGCGAAGTGCGCTTCCTTCATGCTCATCGCCACGTAGTACATCGTTCCGCGCTGCACCGCATCGACGCTCAGCTGCGGGTTGCTGCGCAGGGCGTTGATATCCGATACCGCCATATTGTTAGCGATGTCGAGATCGCCCTTCTCAATCATCAGGCGCAGCGTTTGCGACTCCTGAAAATGGCGCAACACCACCCGGCTCATCTTCGCCTCCCCGCGCCAGTAGTTCGGGTTGCGCTGCATGCGCAGCACCTCCTTCGCCTGCCAGGTTTCCAGCATAAACGGCCCCGACCCGGCTTCGTGGGTGGTCAGCCAGCGGTTGCCCCAGTCGTTATCCTGCGCGTGGCTTTGCACCGTTTTGCTGTCGATCACGCCAAGGTTGCCAAGCGCGCCGAGGGAGTAGAGCACCAGCTGCGGATCGTTGGCCTTCGGCAGGGTGATTTGCACCGTCACGTCGTCCAGCGCCGTCACCTGCCTATCGATATTGCTTTTGCTGAAGCCGTAGGATTTCCACACCGAGGCCTGGGCGAGGTTAAGGTGCAGGATCCGCCGCATCGACCACACCACGTCGGCCGCGGTCAGCGGATTGCCGGAGTGAAACGTCACGTTGTCGTGCAGATGGAAGGTCAGCGTCGCGCCGTCCGGGCTTATCTCCCAGGATTTAGCCAGCGCCGGGCGCACGTTGGTGAGCTGCTCGGGGTCCAGTTCAACCAGTGAATCGTAAAGATTGACCACCACCCCCACCACCTCGTTGCCGGTCATGGCCGCCGGGTCGAGTGTCAGCAGGTTATTCATATTCATACCGACGATCAGCTGGTCGGGCGGCGTTTTGGCGTAGCTCGCCCCGCTCCCCAGCGTCACGGCGAGCGCGAGCAGGCACGCTCCCAGTAAGGAGGATCTCTTCATCTATCTTTCGCCTGTAGGGTACACGCCCGTCATCATTGGCGCCGCAGCGGCTGACTCAGGGCCTGTTTTATAATGGTTATCCGTTCGGCCATATCCGCTATGCCTTCGGCATGCGGACTTTTTATTAATCAGTCGTGGCTAACGGTATTGGCTTCGATATACGCAAAGTTGATGTCTTCCCCGAGGCCCGGGCGCTGTGACAAATGCACAAAGCCCTGCTCATCCATCGGGTCAACGATGCTGTTGAGATAGGCGGCCGGCGCGTCGTAATCGAGGAACGGGTGCAGCAGACCGCGCTCGTACCAGCGGCAGTTGCGGATCGCACCCACCACCGCCAGGCTCGCCGCCCCGTTGCCGTGAACCTCACAGTCCATGCCGAAAGACTCCGCCAGCGCCGCCACCTTCATGGTGGGCGTAATCCCGCCGACGCCGTTGGCTCCGGCGCGTAAAATATCGCAGGCTCCGGCCTTCACCCATTCAGCGCGCATATGATGCTTGCCGCCGAAGCTCTCCGGGCCGACGATCGGAATGGTCAGGTTTTCCGCCAGCCAGGCGTAGGACGACATCGAATCCTCCTCCATCGGCTCTTCAAACCAGGCGAAGTCGAGCTTTTCCAGCTCCCTGCCAATCCACAGCGCCTCGGCGCGGCTGTACCAGTGGTAGCCGTCAATCATCAGCTCAACGTCCGGGCCAACCGCTTCACGTACCGCGGCGCAGGCTTTGATATCCATCTTCGGATTCGGCGCAAAGGCGATCGGCGGCATCCAGGTGTGCAGCTTGATGGCCCTGTAGCCGCGCGCCACCAGCTTTTCGGCAAACGCCGCGAACTCGTCCGGCGTCGACAGGCCGCCGGGCAGATCGTCCCCGCACATGGTGCTGCCGTAGGCCGGCACCTTATCGCGATAGCCGCCCAGCAGCTTATAGACCGGCATATTGAGCCTGCGGCCCAGCAGATCCCACAGCGCCTGCTCGACAAACGACAGCGCGCGCTCGGTCAGCTGGTGGGCGCTGCCGCGCTGCCAGTGGTTAAGATCCTGCCAGATGCGCTCGCGATTAAAGGGATCCTGGCCTACCAGCACCCTGCGGAAAAAGGTGTCCACCACAAACGGGCGCACCACTTCCGGCGGCGCGAAGGCGTAGCCCTGGGTGCCGTCATCGGCGGTGATGGTCAGCATCGCCATTTTCGCCAGCCCTTCCGCTCCCGGGTGGGAGTGCCCGGCGCTATCGGCAACCCGCCGGGTGGGATAGTGAAAAACGGTGACGTTTACAGATTCAATTTTCATTCTTTGTCCTTAGTACGATGCACCTGAACCCATATGGCCAAAATTCGCCCAACTGTTAAGCATGGTGAATGAGTTCATATAATTGAAAAAGCGTTTCAATTATTAATCTAAGCACAAATCATTAACACTGCCTCGGACAAATTCCGCTATGCAACGGCCGAATTTTGGGCATCGGCACGACAGGACGTGATTGTTTTCACAAAAGAGAGGGGAAATGTGAGGACGATCGCCAGGGGAAAAGCGTGAAAAATGAGCGCAGAAAAGAGATAAACCGACCGTTTACACCTCCAGGGATCCTGCGCTCACCGGTTCGTGATTATCCGGCCGCCTTAACGCGTTCGTCGCGCGACAGCAGCAGCTCGGTTAGGGAGTGATGGCGGGCAACCGCGCCGTGGAACTGCTGATGCTGGCAATCTTCAGTCACCGCTATCGTCGGAATGCCCGCGGCCCGGGCGGCCTGGAAGCCGCTGGCGCTATCTTCAATAACCAGGCACTGCTCCGCGCGGAGGTTGAGCTTGCGCAGGGTTGCGAGGTAGACCGCCGGGTGCGGCTTGCCCCACGCTTCGTCGTCGGCGCTGGAGATCGCGTCGAACCACGGGCGCAGGGCGAGCTTATCCAGCACGGCGGCAATCACCTGATGGGACGAGGAGGTCGCCAGCGCAATCTTATAGCCGCAGCGGCGGAAATGGGCTAAGGCGTCATTGACCCCCTCCATCGCCTCGCCGCTGGCGGTAATCAGGCCGGTGACCCGCTGCAGGATAGTCTGCTGCAGGCGCTGCGGCGCGACGCTGAGCCGGCAGTGGCGGCACCAGATGCGCGCAATGTCGTCCAGCCGCTTGCCTTTGGTCAAGGTTTCGCACTCCTCAACGCTGACCGTCGCGCCCAGAGAGGCCAGGGCCTCCATCTGCGCCTGGCGCCACAGGCCTTCCGAGTCAATCAGCACGCCGTCCATGTCAAAAATTACCGCTTTAATACTCATCATCCACCTCAGGCGGGCCGCGATATTGCTAACGCGGCCCGTAGACTCTCATCAGGAAAATTCAACGCTTTTACCGCTGCCGGCCGGCTGCTGGCTAAAGCCCGGCTGCTCGACGCGGATAAACGCGCACAGGAAGAACGCCAGCACGTACAGCGCGGTGTAGGCGATAACCACCCCGATGGTGCTGTAGTACGGCAGCAGGACCACCGCTATCGCCGGGGCGAGGAAGTTGGAGAGCCCCGCCGACAGGTTATAGACCGAAATGGCCGCCCCTTTATGCTTCGGCTCAAGCGCCGGGAACACGGCGGCCATCGGCACGAAGGCGGCGACAAAGATCCCCAGCGCAACCGCCGGGATCAGCGCCATGGCGAAGTTATGCCCGAAGTGCTGCGGAATGTAGTAGAAGGCGAGGCTCGACAGCGCCATGCCGACGCAGCCAAACCAGCGCACCACTTTGATCCAGCCCAGCTTCTCGCCGAGGATCCCCCACAGCACGTTGGAGAAAATGGTGGTGAAGAAGAACACCGCCCACACCTGCAGCCACTCCGAGGTGGTGAAGCCCAGTTCGTCAACAAACATCAGCGGCATAATGACCGCAAAGCCGAACAGCGACAGGGTGTTGATAATACGCACCACGCTGGAGAGCAGAATATTGCGATTGCTGTAGAGCAGCGTGACCGCCCGGCCCAGCTCGGCAAACTTCTCGCGGGTGGTCAGGTTTTGCATATGCCGCGGCGTTTCGATTTTGCGCAGCGCGACCATCGCGATGACGCCGCCGGTGACGCAGAACGCCAGCGCCAGCCACAGGGTGCCGAGCTCGCCGATATGCGGGATGGTAAAGCTCGGGATGTAGCTGCCGAACACGCCGATGCCGATGGAATAGACCGCCCAGAACCAGCCCAGCGCCGAGCTGGCGCTGTCGCTTTTGACGTTGTGAATAATCGCCACGATGAACGAGTAGAGGAACAGGGGATAGGCAAAGCCGCGAATGCCGTAGAACAGCAGGATCAGCGGATAGTTAGCGTGTCCGAGGCCAAAAATCAGGAACAGAACGTGGAACACGCACCACAGCACGAAGCCGATCATCATCGTTTTCTGCGGGGTGATGATCTCCGCCACCACGCCGGAAATCCACGCCGAGAGCGCGGCGGCCAGGCCGTACAGCGTAAAGGCGAAGGAGGCCTGCGCCGGGGTGAAGCCCAGCTCTTTGATATAGTGCGAGAGAAAAGCCAGCTCGAAACCGTCGCCGGTCATAAACACGGCGATAGCAATGTATCCCCATATCAGATTCAGGGGCAGACCGAGCCACTGTTTATTGGTTGCGGACATAATGACCTCGTTTGCAGGGTACAGGAGTTCGCTCCGATGACGCCACCGGAGCGGTTGTTCTACCCCTCATCGTTCAGGCCGCAGGCGCGTTGCTTTCCCGCAGCCCGAACTCGTTAGGGTATGTTATTTATATTTAGCGCTGACGGTAATTCAGGTCGTTGAGATATAAGGCTTTAAACTGCGCATAGCGCTGCATCAGTGCCTCATGGCAGGCCGGCGTCGTGCGCCAGGTTTGCCAGACTTCCGGCTTTTCGCATACCGCGGCCAGCGGTTTCCCTGCCGCCAGGCAGGCCAGCCGCGCCGCCCCCAGCGCGCCGCCGGTTTCGCCCCCTTTATGGGTGACCACCGGCATCGCGAGAATATCCGCCAGCAGCTGGGCCCAGAACGGGCTTCGGGCGCCGCCGCCGACCAGCGAGCACTGCTCAATCCGCGTGCCGCTCTCCTTCAGCACCTGCAGGCCATCGTTGATGCCAAAGCTCACGCCCTCCAGCACCGCATAGCCCAGCTGCGCGCGCAGGCTGGAGTGCGTCATCCCCCAAAACATCCCCCGGGCATCGGGATCGTTATGCGGGGTGCGTTCGCCGGAAAGGTACGGCAGGAAGAACGGCGCGCTGGCTTTCTCCTCCTCGCTGAGCTGGGCAATCTCCTCCAGCAGAGCGACCTCGGTGGTGCTGGTGAGACGGCAGAACCACTGCAGGCAGCTGGCGGCGCTGAGCATCACGCTCATCTGATGCCACAGGTTCGGCAGCACGTGGCAGAAGGCGTGAACCGCCGACTGCGGCGCCGGACGATAGGCGTCGGTGACCACGAACAGCACGCCGGAGGTCCCGAGAGAGATAAAGGCATCCCCCGGCGAGACCGCCCCAACGCCAATGGCGCTGACCGCGTTATCGCCCCCGCCGCCGGCCACCACCACCGACGCGTTGAGCCCCCAGCGCTCCGCTACCTGCGGATCGAGGGTTGCTGAGACCTCGCAGCCTTCGACCAGCGTCGGCATATGGCTGCGCGACAGGCCGCACTTGTCCAGCAGCGCATCGGACCAGTCGCGCTTCGCCACGTCCAGCCACAGCGTCCCGGCGGCGTCCGACATGTCGGAGATTTTGCGGCCGGTCATCCGGTAGCGCAGATAGTCCTTCGGCAGCATCACCGTCGCCGTGCGCTGGAAGTTGGCCGGCTCGTGGCGGCGCACCCACAGCAGCTTTGGCGCGGTAAAGCCGGGCATCGCCAGGTTTCCCGCCACCTGATGCAGCTCGGGGGCCATCTCCTCCAGCTCGCGGCACTCGTCGGCGCAGCGGGTGTCGTTCCACAGGATGGCCGGGCGGATCACCTCCCCGCGCTCGTCCAGCAGCACCGCGCCGTGCATCTGCCCCGAAAGGCCAATCGCCTTGATGGCCGACCAGTGAGGGCCGCACTTTTCCCGCAGAGTGGTCATCAGATATTCCGTGGCTTCCCACCACGCCTGCGGCGCCTGTTCTGACCAGTGGGGATGGGGCCGCTGAATGCTCAGCGGCGCGCTATGGCTGGCGACGACGTCGTTGTTCTCGTCAATGACCAGCGCTTTCACTTCCGACGTGCCAAGATCGATCCCTAAGTACATAGCCACCTCTTACTTAATCAGCGTATAAACTGCGGCAATCTTCTCGCGCAGCAGCGCCAGGAAGTCCTCGTTCTCCGCCAGCGCGCCAAATAGCGCCCGGTCTTTGGCGTAGACGGCGATCGGGTCGCTGGCCTCAAACATCTCGTGCACCGCCTGCGCGTCGAGGATCCCGTCCTGGTATTGATACGGCAGCGTTCCCTTATGCCACTGCTCCATAAAGACGAAGAACAGCGCCGGGAGCATCGCCGTCGCTTCCGGGCGCGCGCCGCGCTGGTAGCACTCCTGCAGAGTCGGGGCGATCATCGCCGGGATTTTAGAGAAGCCGTCCGCCGCCACCCGCTGGTTGGTGTCCTGGATGTAGGGGTTGGTAAAGCGCTTGAGCACCACGTCGCGATAGGTCGCGAGGTCGATACCGTTATCGCCGAGGCACGGGATCACGTCTTCGGTGACGTAGCGATCGGCAATGGCGTAGATGAACCCGGTGAGCGTGCTTTCGTGGATATAGCGCTGGCCGATGAGGGTGCCCGCCCAGGCGATGCAGCTGTGCGAGGCGTTGAGAACGCGGATTTTCGCCTCTTCGTAAGGGATAACCGAGTCCACCATCTCAACGCCAACGGCTTCCAGGTTCGGCCGTTCGGCGCGGAAATTATCCTCCACCACCCACTGAATGAAGCTTTCGCCCATCACCGGTGCCCGATCGTCAATGCCGGTTTGCGCTTTGATGCGCGCCGGCAGATCTGCCGCCGGGCGCGGCGTGATGCGGTCAACCATGGTATTCGGGCAGTTCGCATTCGCCGCCAGCCACTCGACCAGCGCCTGCCTGCCGGTTAGCTGCAGGAACTCCACCAGCCCGTCGTGGAAGCGCTCGCCGTTGTGGCGGACGTTATCGCAGTTCAGCAGGGTCAGCGGCCCGGCGTTATCCGCCATGCGCTTTTCCAGAATACGCGCGATGGTGCCGTAAATGGTCTTGCAGTCGCCCTGCAGATCGGCAACCAGATCGGGGTTGCTGGTCTCCAGGCGATGGCTGGTATTAAGGTAGTAGCCCCCTTCGGTAACGGTGAAGGCAATCACCTTAGTCTGCGGGTTGGCCCCTTCGTCAATCAGCGGCTGCAGCCCCTTCTGCCACGCCAGCAGCTTCTGGATAGAGGTGATTTCTTCATATTCGCGCTCTCCTTCCGGGCTAACGGTCTCCAGCACGTAGCGCCCGCCCTGCGCGGCCAGCGCCTGCACCACCTGCTCGGCATCGTCGCGAATGTTGCCCGCGGCGATATGCCAGCGCTTATCGCCGCTGGCGATCAGGCGATGCAGGTACCACGCCTGATGCGCACGGTGAAAAGAACCCAAACCGATGTGAAGCCATGTGTATTGCTGATTCATATTCTGATCTCCTTGAGTGATGTGGCTCACTGTAGATGATCATTTGACCTAATTAAGAGCCATAGATCACAAAAGAGCAATTACCCAAACAAATTACAAATGACCAAAAGAGAGCAAAAGCTTGCCTGTTTTCTGAGCCGCGGCCAAAATGCGGCTAACAGTCAAAATTAGCGGGCCCGCGAAAAGACATGCTTATCGCCACGGCCGCCAACTTAAGGCAGGGAACCGTGAGTAAAGAAGATGACATCAGGCTGGATCAGAAGGTCCGCGCCGCGTGGATGTACTACATTGCCGGCCAGAATCAGAGCGAGATAGCCAGCCAGCTCGGCACCTCAAGGCCGGTGGTCCAGCGGCTGATTGCCGCGGCGAAAGAGGAAGGGATCGTCTCTATTGGGCTACATCATCCGGTAGCAAACTGCCTCGACTACGCCCAGCTGCTGCAGGAAAAATATCGGCTTATCGACTGCAACGTCGTCCCGGCCTACAGCGAGGAGAGCACCCTCGACAGCGTGTCGTTCGGCTGCTACCAGCTGATGGCCCGCTATCTGCAGGACGATAAGGCCAAAATCATCGGCATTGGCTCCGGGCTGACGCTGAAGAAAACCATGCAGCGCATCGATTTCGACAGCTTCAACACCCGCTGCGTGGCGCTGATAAGCGCGATGGATGCCGACGGACAGTGCAACTACTACGACGACGTTCCCCTGCTGCTGGCGCGGAAAATTCAGGCCAAGTATTACCAGTGGCCGGCGCCGCGCTACGCGCAAACGGCGGACGAGCACCGGATGTGGTGCACCAGCCGGCTGTTTCAGAGCGTGTCGGGCGTCGCGCAGCAGGCGGACGTGATTTTCGTCGGCATCGGCCCGCTGGGCACGCAAAGCCCAATCTTCAAGGACGGATTTATTAATCAGGCGCAGCTGGACGAGCTGACGGCGCAGGGCGGGATCGGCGAGATCCTTGGCCGCTTTATTGATGCCGAAGGCGGCGTGGTGGAGAGCAATATCAACCAGATGATCACCAGCTACGATATCCGCCACAACCGCTGCCCGCGCATTGCGGTGGCCTGCGGCGAATACAAACGTCCGGCGATTCTGGCCGCGCTGAAAGGCGGCTGGATCAACGGCCTGGTGACCGATGAACACACCGCCCGCTGGCTGCTAACGCGCTAGCGCCCGCGCGGCGCTCAGATAAGCTCCCGGCTGCCGATCAGCAGCGGCGGAATTTCGACCAGCTGCTTAGCGGCATCGCCGGAATCGATAATGCCGAACACCGCCTCCAGCATCGCCGGCACGTTCTGCTGAACCATGTCAATATCGTGCCCCAGCAGGTAGACGAAGGGATCCCAGTCGAAGCAGCCCATCGGCGGCTGCCCGGTGCCGGTCAGTCCCCGCTGGGCCAGCCAGCGGACGACCCCTTCAAGCGAGATGGTGGAGTTGACGAAGAAGCCCTGCAGATGCTCATCCGGCGCGCCGAAGCGGGCCTGCATGCTGGCCTCAACTTTGCCTTTCGAGTAGCCGGGGGCGAGAATATTTTCCGCCGGTACGCTCAGGCCGCGCGCCCGATGCGCGTCGTGAAAGCCGCGCAGGCGCTCAAGGGTGTTGTGGTCGCTGCTGCGTCCGCCGACGAAGGTCAGCGGCGCCAGGCTGCCGTGCCGGCGCAGGCTGTTATCGAGGATTTTATCGGTCAGCGCCCGCGCCCCGGCGTAGTTATCGGAAATCACCGACGGCGCAATGGTGCCCGGCAGGTCAAGGTTGACGGCGGGCACGCCCGCCTGCTGGCACAGCTCGGTAATTTTGTCCGGGTTGGTTGCCCCGGTGGCCACCACCCAGTCCACCTGCCATGAGAGCATCGCCTTCACGGCTTCAATCTCCAGCTCCGGGCGGCGGCGGGTACAGGTAATAATCGGCAGCAGGCCGCGCTCGCGCGCCATCTCTTCAAAGCTTTCCGCCACCGATCCGAAGTAGCGGTTATCATATTTAGGGACGATCATGCCGATCACGTGGGATTTTTTACTGCGCAGCATGCTGGCCTGGCGGTTGATCGCATAGCCCTGCTCTTCGGCAATCCGGGTAACCTTCTCCGCCAGCTTCGCGCTGATACGGCGCTTTTTCCAGTTGCCGTTGAGGATCGCGCTGACCGCGCTTGCCGAGACGCCGGATAATTCCGCCAGATCGTAGATAGTGATTTTTTTCATTTTCCCAACTTGCGTCACAAATTCATTTCGCTGTTAATTTACCCACTTGCTCAATCGATGAAGCTGGCGCACATTAGCTTCATCGATTGAGCTACCACTATGCTCCCCGGCGCGCCAGGTCGCACGCCGCTCAGTATCCAGCGTATATAAATAAATGATGCTGATATTCAAAATCTTAGCAAGATTTAGTGCCTGACTCCAACGCTGGTCCCGGCTTATTGCGGGCCAGATCGATTTACCAAAATAGACTCGGTGAAGGATTATAAAATGAACCACTCTGTATCCTCTATGAATACTTCTCTCAATGGTAAAGTCGCTGCGGTGACCGGCGCGGCTTCCGGTATCGGCCTTGAATGCGCCAAAACCCTGCTCTCGGCAGGTGCGAAGGTGGTGCTGATCGACCGCGAAGGCGAAAAGCTAAATAAGATTGTGGCCGAACTGGGCGAAAACGCCTTTGCCCTGCAGGTGGATCTGATGCAGGGCGAACAGGTCGATAATATTCTGCCCGGCATTCTTAAGCTGGCGGGCGGGCTGGATATCTTCCACGCCAACGCCGGTGCCTATATCGGCGGACCGGTGGCCGAAGGCGATCCGGACGTGTGGGATCGCGTGCTGCATCTCAACACCAACGCCGCCTTCCGCTGCGTGCGCAGCGTACTGCCGCACCTGATCGCACAGAAGTCCGGCGATATCATCTTCACCAGCTCCATTGCCGGAGTGGTGCCGGTTATCTGGGAGCCTATCTACACCGCCTCGAAGTTTGCGGTGCAGGCCTTCGTGCACACCACCCGCCGTCAGGTGTCGCAGCACGGCGTACGCGTCGGCGCGGTGCTGCCCGGCCCGGTGGTGACCGCCCTGCTCGACGACTGGCCGAAAGAAAAAATGGAGGAAGCGCTGGCCAACGGCAGCCTGATGCAGCCGATTGAGGTGGCTGAATCCGTGCTGTTTATGGTGACCCGCTCGAAGAACGTCACCGTGCGCGACCTCGTTATCCTGCCTAACAGCGTGGATCTCTAACTCTTCAATCAGGCTGGCTAAAGGATGGCTCTATGAACTGCGATACACCAACCATTATTGGCGTCGATGTCGGCTCGGGCAGCGTGCGGGCGGGCATTTTCAACCTCAATGGTGAACTGCTCGCCCACGCGACGCGGGAGATTACCCTCTTTCGCAGCGCGGGCAGCATGGTTGAACAATCCAGCAGCGAGATTTGGCAGGCGGTGTGCGATTGTATTAAAACCGCGATCGCGCGCGCCGGCGCCGCGCCGGACTCGGTAGCGGGCATTGGCTTCGACGCCACCTGTTCGCTGGTGGTGGTCGGTGAAAACGACGCGCCGCTGGCGGTGGGTCCCTCAGAAGACCCCAACCGCGACATTATCGTCTGGATGGATCACCGCGCGACCGGGCAGGCGGAAAAGATTAACGCCACCCGTCATCCGGTGTTGCAGTACGTCGGCGGCATTATCTCGCCGGAGATGGAGACGCCGAAGATACTGTGGCTGAAGGAGAACCGCCCGCAGGTTTATCGGCAGGCGCGACACTTTTTTGACCTCGCGGACTACCTCACCTGGCGCGCCACCGGCGACGAGGCCCGCTCGGTCTGTACCGTCACCTGTAAATGGACCTATCTGGCCCACGAGCAGCGCTGGGATGCCGACTACTTCCGCCAGATTGGGCTCGCCGAGCTGGCGGATGAAGACTTTGCGCGCATCGGCCAGCGCATTGTCGATCCGGGAACGCCCTGCGGCAGCGGCCTTACCGCCGTCGCCGCTCAGCAGATGGGCCTGCCCGTCGGCACGCCGGTGGCGGTTGGCATGATTGACGCCCACGCCGGCGGCATCGGCACCGTTGGGGTGCTCGACGGCGCGCTCAGCAATATGGCCTACGTGTTCGGCACCTCCTCCTGCACCATGACCACCTCGCAGGAGGCTATCTTCGTGCCCGGCGTCTGGGGTCCGTACTATTCGGCAATGGTGCCGGGCTTCTGGCTGAATGAAGGCGGCCAGAGCGCGGCCGGCGCCGCTATCGACCGGCTGCTGAGCTTCCATCCGGCGGCGCACGAGGCCCGCCAGCTGGCGCAGGAGGCCGGGCTGCCGCTGCCGGTCTATCTCGCGGACCGGGTGCTGGCCCGCCTGGAGAGCCCCTCCGAGGCGGTACACCTCGCCGCCGGCCTGCACGTGGTGCCCGAATTCTTAGGCAACCGCGCCCCGCTGGCGGATCCTGGCGCCAGGGCGATCGTTGCCGGACTGGGAATGGAAAGTGATATCGATAATCTGCTGGCGCTGTACGTGGCCGGGCTGTGCGGTATCGGCTACGGCCTGCGGCAGATCCTTGATGCCCAGGAGGCCTGCGGCGTGCGCAGCGAGAATATCGTGATTAGCGGCGGCGCGGGGCAGCATCCGCTGGTTCGCCAGCTGCTGGCCGATACCTGCGGCATTCCGGTGATGAGCACCGAGTGCAGCGAACCGGTGCTGTTGGGTTCGGCGATTCTGGGCGCCGTCGCCGGCGGGGTTTGCGCGTCGCTGCCGGAGGCGATGAAGCGGTTTACCCGGGTGGATAAGACCTATTTCAGCGCGACCCGGCATCAGGAGGTTCACCAGCGTCGCTATGAGGCTTATTTGGCTCTGCAGAAGACGGCCAGGCTGATAAGGGAGTAGCGGCGGCTGGTGTTGGATGGGTATAAGCAGGAGCCGGCATTGTGTCCCGAGATTTAGCGGTAGCCGCGGCGGAGGATATTTTCTTGCTCCGCAGGATGTTGCGGCCCATCGCCGCCGCATGAGGTTTGGTGGTCGCCGCGGCGGAGGATATTTTCTTGCTCCGCAGGATATTGCGCTCCCCGGCGGTTTCCCTGCCCCATGTTTCCCAAAGTGCAGGGAGCGCACAGGGGGCGGCCCATCGCCGCCGCCCCCTGTACCCCCGGGCTCCGGCCAGCCAAAATCGCCGCTACGCGGTCCCTTCGACCGATGCCGTCAGGCTGTCGGGTCGGGCCGAGGTAACGTCCCTGTAAATCACGGCCCTCAGCCCGCATCCATGCGGGCTGCCCCGGCCTGTCGGCAGCGTCTCAGCGATTTTGAGGCCGACAACACCCGCAGTTTCAGCTGGCTTCAGAGCATTCGATAAACGACTATCAGGGACCAAAAGGCGTACGGCAGCCTTTTGCTCCACTGTAATCGGCAAGTCGAAGACCGGATATCACGAGGCAGGCTAAGCTATGGTTACCTTGCCGTCGAGATAGACGTCCTGCACGGCGTTGATCAGCTTCACGCCGTCGGCCATCGATTTTTTGAAGGCTTTACGTCCGAGGATCAGCCCCATGCCGCCGGCGCGCTTGTTGATGACCGCCGTACGCACGGCATCGCTCAGGTCCGTTTCGCCCCCCGCCGCGCCGCCGGAGTTAATCAGCCCCGCCCGCCCCATATAGCAGTTCGCCAGCTGGTAGCGAACCAGGTCGATCGGGTTGTCGGTGGTCAGCTTGCTGTAGACGCGGTCGTCGGTATAGCCGAAGTTAACCGCCTTATAGCCGCCGTTATTTTCCGCCATTTTCTGCTTCACGATATCCGCGCCAATGGTCGCCGCGAGGTGGTTAGCCTGGCCGGTCAGGTCGGCGGAGACGTGATAGTCGACGCCATCTTTCTTAAAGGCCGGATTGCGCAGATAGGCCCACAGCACGGTGACCAGCCCCAGCTCGTGCGCGCGCTCGAACGCCGCGGAGATCTCTTCGATCTGGCGGCGCGACTCTTCGGAACCGAAATAGATAGTTGCCCCCACCGCCACCGCGCCCATATTAAAGGCCTGCTCAACGCTGGCGTACAGCGTCTGGTCAAAGGTGTTCGGGTAGCTCAGGGTCTCGTTGTGATTCAGCTTCACGAGGAACGGAATGCGGTGCGCGTAGCGGCGCGATACCGAGGCCAGCACGCCGTAGGTCGACGCCACGCAGTTACAGCCGGCCTCAATCGCCAGCTCAACGATATTTTTCGGATCGAAGTACAGCGGGTTGGCGGCAAAAGAGGCGCCCGCCGAGTGCTCCACGCCCTGGTCAACCGGTAGAATCGACAGGTAGCCGGTGCCGGCCAGGCGCCCCGTGTTGTACAGGGTTTGCATATTACGCAGCACCGCCGGCGGACGATTGTTATCAACCATCACCCGGTCGACGTAATCCGCTCCCGGTAAATAGAGCTGATCGGCTGGAATAGTCATACAACGGTGCTGTAACAGGCTGTCGGCATCTTTGCCAAGCAATTGCGTAATATCAGTCATAGCAATAACTCCCGTAAGGCCGGCCGCGGCCGGCGTCAATGTTCCTGACCCAACTTTTTTGGGCAGGTTAAGCCTGGTACCGACTTAGCATATTTTCCAGCCAGGATCGCATTTTTTCAGCAACTTCTGCTGGCACGATTCAGATACGAAAAAGTGTTAGCTTGCTCAAACAATCAGCTCAATGGTATTTCAAAGGTATTATCAAGTGGTACTCTAAATGCGTACCTTACCTGTCATGAAGGATCTCCAAATGAAAACTACAGCAAAGCTGTCGTTCATGATGTTCGTTGAGTGGTTTATCTGGGGAGCGTGGTTTGTTCCTCTGTGGCTGTGGCTGAGCAAAAGCGGCTTCAGCGCCGGTGAAATTGGCTGGTCCTATGCCTGTACCGCCATCGCCGCCATTCTCTCTCCGGTGCTGGTCGGCTCGCTGACGGATCGCTTTTTCTCTGCGCAAAAAGTGCTGGCGATTCTGATGTTTGCCGGGGCGATACTGATGTACTTCGCCGCGCAGCAGACCACCTTCAGCGGCTTCTTCCCGCTGCTGCTGGCCTACTCCCTCACCTACATGCCGACCATCGCCCTAACCAACAGCATCGCCTTTTCCAACGTCGCCGACGTCGAACGCGATTTCCCGCGCATTCGGGTGATGGGGACCATCGGCTGGATCGGCTCCGGGCTGGTGTGCGGTTTCTTGCCGGGAATGCTCGGCCTGAGCGATATCTCACCCACTAACGTACCGCTGCTGATCGCCGCGGGCAGCTCGCTGGTGCTGGGGATTTTTGCGCTGTGCCTGCCGGATACGCCGCCGAAGAGCACCGGCAAGCTGAGCCTCAAGGTGATGCTGGGGCTGGACGCGCTGATTATGCTGCGCGACCGCAATTTCCTCGTCTTTTTCTTCTGTTCGTTCCTCTTCGCCATGCCGCTGGCCTTCTACTACATCTTTGCCAACGGCTATCTCAGCGAATCGGGGATGAAAAACGCCACCGGCTGGATGACCCTCGGCCAGTTCTCTGAAATCTTCTTTATGCTGGCGCTGCCGTTCTTCACTAAGCGCTTTGGTATTAAAAAGGTTCTGTTACTTGGTCTTATTACCGCCGCCATTCGCTACGGCTTTTTCGTCTACGGCGCGGCAGATAACTATTTCACCTATACGCTGATGTTCCTCGGTATTCTGCTGCACGGCGTCAGCTACGACTTCTATTACGTCACCGCCTATATCTACGTCGATAAAAAGGCGCCGGTGGCGATGCGCAACGCCGCCCAGGGGCTCATCACCCTCTGCTGCCAGGGGTTCGGCAGCCTGCTGGGCTACCGCCTCGGCGGCGTGATGATGGAGAAAATGTTTGCCTACCCGACGCCGGTGAACGGTCATACCTTTAACTGGGCAGGGATGTGGACGTTCGGCGCCATCATGATTGCCGTTATCGCCGTCCTGTTCATGGTGTTCTTCCGCGAGTCGGACAAAGACATCACCACCATTGAGATCGACGCGCAGGATGCTGCGCTTACACAAGAGGAAGTCAAATGAAAGCAGAACGTATTCTCGGTGCCCTTTACGGGCAGGCGTTAGGGGATGCGATGGGCATGCCGTCGGAGCTGTGGCCAAGATCGCGGGTGAAGGCCCATTTCGGCTGGATCGACCGCTTCCTGCCCGGCCCGGCGGAAAACAATGCCGCCTGTTACTTTGCCGAGGCCGAGTTCACCGACGACACCTCGATGGCCCTGTGCCTCGCCGATGCCATCATCGAGTGCGACGGGCGGATTGTTCCCGATACCATCGGCCGCCATATCCTGCGCTGGGCGGAGGAGTTTGACGCCTTTAATAAAAACGTCCTCGGGCCGACGTCAAAAATCGCCCTAAAGGCCATTCGCAGCGGCACGCCGGTGAGCGAGCTGGAGAATAACGGGGTGACCAACGGCGCGGCCATGCGCGCCTCACCGCTGGGATGCCTGCTGCCGACCGCCGACCTCGACGCCTTTATTCACGAGGTTGCCGCCGCCTCCAGCCCGACGCATAAATCTGATTTAGCCATCGCCGGCGCGACGGTCATCGCCTGGGCCATCTCGCGTGCCGTTGACGGCGCAAGCTGGTCCGCCATCGCCGACGCGCTTCCGACCATCGCCCATCATGCCCAGCAGCAGCGCGTCACGACCTTTAGCGCCTCGCTGGCCCTGCGCATTGAGCTAGCGCTCCGCACCGTGCGCGGCGCGGGCGGAGTCGAGTCCGCCTGCGAGCAGCTTTATCAGCTGGTGGGGGCCGGAACCAGCACCATCGAATCCGTGCCCTGCGCCGTGGCGATGGTTGAGCTTGCCGGCACCGACCCTAACCGCTGCGCGGTGCTTTGCGCCAACCTTGGCGGCGACACCGACACCATCGGCGCGATGGCCACCGCCATCTGCGGGGCGCTAAACGGTATAGCGGCCATCGATGGCCGGCTCAAAGCGCGTCTGGACGAGGTCAATAAGCTGGACTTCACGCGCTACGCCGACGCCCTCGGCCGCTACCGCCGGCAGCGGGAGGCGCAATGAATAGCCGTCAGCTGAGCGATAAGCTCGCGACTCTCACCGCCGTCAGGCCGGTGACGGTTATCGGGGCCGCGGTGATTGACGTGATTGCCGACGCCTACGCCCTGCCGTGGCGCGGCTGCGATATCGAGCTGCAGCAGCAGAGCGTCAACGTCGGCGGCTGCGCCCTGAATATTGCGGTGGCGCTCAAAAGACTGGGCATCGCGGCGCAAAATGCCCTGCCCATCGGCGAAGGCGTGTGGGCGGAAATTATCCGCAATCGCCTGGCGCAGGAGGGGATAACCAGCGTTATCACCCGCGCCAGCGGCGACAACGGCTGGTGCCTGGCGCTGGTGGAGCCGGACGGAGAGCGCACGTTTATGTCCTTCAGCGGCGTCGAAAACCAGTGGCGCGACGACTGGCTCACGCCGCTCAGCGCCGGGCCCAGCGGCCTGGTCTATCTTTCCGGCTACCAGCTGGCCTCCCCCAGCGGCGAGCGGCTGGTGGCGTGGCTGGAGCAGCAGCGTGACGTCACGCCGTTTATCGACTTTGGTCCGCGCATTGCCGATATCCCCGAGGCATTAATGGCGCGCCTGATGGCGCTGAAGCCGCTGGTTTCCGTTAACCGTCAGGAGGCGCTGATTGCCGCCGAGGCCAACGGCTTCTCCGCCGAGGTGAGCGAGTTCGGCGCCGGGTGGCTGAAAAAGTACGGCGCCCCGCTGATCGTCCGCCTGGATAAAGAAGGCGCGTGGTATTTCAGCCCGCAGGCCTGCGGAGAGGTCGCGGCCTTCCCGGCGACGGTGGTCGATACCATCGGCGCCGGGGACAGCCACGCGGGCGGCACCCTGGCCGGACTTGCCGCCGGCTGGAGCCTGCAGGAGGCGGTGACGCTGGGGAATGCCGTGGCGGCATGGGTGGTCAGCCATCGGGGCGGCGACTGCGCCCCGGATCGCGAAACTCTACTCCTCGCACACAAAGACGTATAGATCGCTGCGGCAGTAGCTAATGCTGTATTCGATAGGGTGCTGGTGCTGATCGAGAGCAACCTGCTTAATCACCAGCACCGGGATCGCGCTATCCATCTGAATATGCGACTGAAACTCGGCGTCCGGCATGCGGGCGCTGACCCGGGAACGGGTGCGCTGGGGAAGGATCTGCCGGCTGCGGAAGTAGTCGTACAGCGAGACGCTGATCGCCTCGACGTCGTGGATAAGATGCGCGGGAACCCACGACTCCTCGAGCGATACCGCCGCTTCATCCACGTAGCGAATGCGCTTGAGCATAAACACGTCGCTGCCGGCGGCAATCGCCAGCTGCTGCGCGACCTCCTCCGGGCATTTGACGATCCGCTTATTGACCCACAGGGTGTCTGGCTTTTTGCCGCGCAGCACAACCTGCTGGGTAAAGCCGCGCGCCTCCTTCAGCGAATACTCGAAAATATTGTTAACCCGGGTGCCGTAGCCCTGGGCGCGGGTGACCACGCCCTCATCTTCCAGCGTCCGCAGCGCCTTGCGCACGGTGATGCGCGATACGCCGGCGAGCTGGCTCAGATCGCGCTCGCCGGGCAGGATATTGCCGTTTTCCAGCCAGCCGCTGCGCACGGCGTCTTTGATGGTGTCGGCAAACCTGATGTACAGCGGCGCGTTATCCTTCGCGGCCATGCGTTCAACGAGCTGGTGAATCAACCGGGTATGCGCCTGTTCCATTTGTCTTTTCCTGACTGAAATCTGGCGTCAGTATATCAGGCTTACCACCAGGCGTGGAAATGATGCACCGGGCCAATCCCCTCCCCCACCTCCAGCGAATCCGCCTGCGCCAGCGCCGCGGAGAGCCAGCCTTTGGCCTCGGCGACCGTTTGCCCCCAGTCGCCGTAGCGCGGGCGCAGCGCGGCCAGCGCGGCGGAGAGCGTACAGCCGGTGCCGTGGGTATTTTTGGTGAGGATCCGCGGGGCGGTGAAGCGCTGCTCGCCTTCGGCGCTAAAGAGCCAGTCCGGGCTTTCGGCATCATCGAGATGGCCGCCCTTCATCAGCACCGCGCCGCAGCCCAGCGCCAGCAGCGCCCGGCCCTGCTCGAGCATCTCTTTTTCATTGCGCGCGTGCGGCGCATCCAGCAGCGCCGCGGCCTCCGGCAGGTTGGGCGTTATCAGCGAGACCTGCGGCAATAGTCGGGTGCGTAGCGTCGCCACCGCCGAGGCTGACAGCAGCGGATCGCCGCTTTTCGCCAGCATCACCGTATCCAGCACCACGTTGGCGATCCGGTAGCGCGCCAGCCGCTCGGCCACGGCTTCGACAATATCCGTTTCCGCCAGCATGCCAATCTTGGTGGTATCAATACGCACGTCGCTGAACACCGAGTCCAGCTGGGCGGCAACAAAGTCAGGCTCGATGCGGTACACCGACTGCACACCGCGGGTATTCTGCGCCACCAGCGCGGTGATCACCGAGCAGCCGTAGGCCCCGAGGGCAGAGAAGGTTTTCAGATCGGCCTGAATCCCCGCGCCGCCGCTGGGGTCGGTGCCGGCAATCGTTAAGGCGTTAATCCGCTTCATTGCTGTTCCTCCTCGTACAGCGCATCAAGGAACGCCGGGGTAAAGCTGCCCGGGCCGCCCTGACGGGCCGCCAGCCCGCCCGCCAGCTTCATCAGGCCGCAGGCCGCCGCGACGTTTTCCAGCCGGTCGCCGGGCAGCGCCGTACTGGCGGCAACGACCGCAGAGAGGGCGCAGCCGGTGCCAACAACGCGGGTCATCAGGGGATCCCCGCCGCTGACGGCGCGCGTGCGCTGCCCGTCGGTGACGTAATCCACCTCACCGGTCACCGCCACCACCGTGTTCAGCTGGCGCGCCAGCGCCCGGGCGGCCGGCAGCGCCGCCGCCGCGGTATCGGTGGTATCGACCCCGCGCCCGCCGCCGCTCATCCCCGCCAGGGCCATAATTTCCGAGGCATTACCGCGAACGGCGGCCGGCTGCAGGGTTAACAGATCGCGACAGAATTCGCTGCGCAGCGTAAGCGCGCCGACCGCAACCGGGTCCAGCGCCCACGGCTTGCCGGCCTGTTGCGCGCTACGGACAGCCGCCCGCATGGCGTCGGCGCGGTCGACGGTTAAGGTACCGACGTTAATCAGCAGCGCATCGGCGATGGCGGCAAACTGGCTGGCCTCCTGCGGGTCTATCACCATCGCGGGTGAAGCGCCAATCGCCAGCAGGACGTTGGCGGTGAACGTCTGCACCACGTCGTTGGTCATGCAGTGAATAAGGGGGGAGTGGCGGCGAAAAAGGTGTCGCAGATGCGCGATATGCGCGGGGTTCAGTGGCTCAGCTTGCATCGTTTGCTCCAGCCAGGCGATGAAGAAGCAACGACCTTGTGGTCTCTGACTTCCCTACGCTGGCATTATCCAGATCAGGTGGTACGGGTTTTTCTCAGCCTTCACAAAGAAGGGCACCCCGAGTCATGTAGATAAATTTTTATACTTACAGACAGTTATATCTGAAAGATGAATTTGATCAGAACAGCAATATACACCTAAACACCCCGTCGTCAGTACCTCTTTTTGTACCTAACCGTCCCTATCGCTTCAGGCATTATCAATCATTTATCTTTCGGTGGATTTAGCTCCGCTTAATAGACCGTACAACTTAACTTAACTTAACTTAACTTAACTTAACTTAACTTAACTTAACTTAACTTAACTTAACTTAACTCATTTAACTTTAAGCACTATTCCAGAGAGAATAGTACCGGATTTTCAGAATTTTCCCTGAAATTTCCACTCCTGATATTAATTACGGAAGTGTACGATTATTGCTCAAACCACACAAAAACGAGGTCTTATAATAATGGCAATACCTGTTTATCTATGGTTAACCGATGATTCGGGAAATCAAGTTAAAGGTTCTGTTGATATGCAGGATAGAGAAGGTTCTATTGAAATTATAGAACTCATGCATAGTGTAGAGTTACCAACTGATGATCTAACCGGAAAGATTACGAGTAAACGCCAGCACGGAGACTACGCACTAATCAAAGAGTTAGATAGCTCATCCCCATACCTCTACAGAAGCGTTTCAACCGGGAAAAAGTTCAGGCTGGCTGTGTTGAAGTTTTATCGAATTAATTACAATGGACAAGAAGAAGAATATTTCCGCATCACGATGGAAAACGTAACAATCAATGAAATTGAACCTTTCATGTTCGATATTAAAAGTCCTATATTTGAAAAGCATAACCATCTTGAAGCTTTCTATTTAGCGTATAGGAAAATCACATGGCATTATCTTGATGGGAATATAATTCACTCAGATTCATGGAATGGTAATAAGGAGGTCGCATAATGACCTGGGTTTATAAAGTAAGCTCTCATAGTTTTTATCTGAATGGTACTTATCAATTCGATGCTAACTACTCTGGTAGACCTGGCTTTAAAAATGATTCAGCTAACGAGTGCATCAAGGGTAAAGGGCCCATACCCAGGGGGACTTATACTATTGGCGATCCTTTCTATCACCGTAAAACCAAAGCATGGACCATGAGACTTACCCCCTATATTGAAAATCAGATGTGTGGGCGCGATGGTTTTATGATACATGGCGATAGTTCAGCGCATCCGGGAGAAGCCTCAGACGGTTGCATCATTCTAAAATTGCCCTATCGAAAGATCGTTGCGGCCAGTAGCGATAAAACTCTGGTAGTGGAAGATTAAAAATGATCGGAAAAACATTAATCTTCACCCTGGCTGCGGTTCACTTCGCTTCTTATGCCGAGGATCCCAGCTGCGCTTCTGTTGGCGCATCAATGGAGTCATCCTTGCTCGACGCTATTTCAAAGGATTTAAAAATTGATATATCCGCGATTCAAAGAGATAAAACGGCGGTAGAGGTAATCAATACGACAGCCGTTTCTGAACTGTATGCAGAATCACTGGCTAACGTGGATCGAGAAAATGATGTCGATAAAGGCAAAGCGACAATCCCCACGGGCGATTATTTTTCCAGCTACTATGCAAATCACGCCAAATCAATTACCGCAAAATATACTTACACCAATAACCAAGGGAAGAAAGACATATTCATTGCTTCGAGCCTTATGAATAAAGAGGAGTGTTCTGTCAGGTTTAATGGCTATCTTACCCTCGCCAGAGAGTTTTAATAATTAACGGGGCTTAGGTATCTATAAAGCCCTTTATTTCTTAATTAATTTTAGCGTTATCACTATATCTTGCCTGGTCACTATTTTAACCTCAGCTAATCCCCCAGACAAAAAGCGTGTCCTTTGGAGCAGCAGGCTCATGCTGTTTCCCAGCGGCCTCAGCAGCGGCCCTTTCCCGCGCTTGCTGCACGCCAATCGTCTGTTTTTTTCGATCGCGCCGCGCCTCCTTAGCACATTGTTGGGCCAGACGGCCTTCGTTCTGCTGCCTGAAAGATACCCTGTGCCATAGAAACGCCCGGCAACAAATCTAGTACTAAAGTAGTAATTTATGAACTAAATGAAGATTTATGTAACCAAAAATTCGCCCTTTTGAAACAAGTGATTATCCTTTCAGGAAGCGTTACAAGGTGTAACCCGTCGTCACATCGATATTACCGAGTGAATCACCGAAAAATGATGAGGATTCCAATGAAATTGACACCAATAGTAAAGGGAATGGCGCTAGCCGGGGTGCTATCGACCTGCGCCCTTTCCGCCTGGGCCGATACCTCCCCTAAAGAAGCGACCGCCGCCACCAAACAGGCAAACGACGCCCTTTACAACCAACTGCCCTTCTCCGACAACACCGATTTTAGCAACGCGCACAAAGGCTTTATTGCCGCTCTGCCTGGCGATGTCATCAAAGGCGAGCAGGGCAACGTCATCTGGGATCCTCAGCAGTACGCCTTCATCAAAGAAGGGGAAAAGGCGCCGGATACCGTCAACCCAAGCCTGTGGCGTCAGTCTCAGCTGATTAACATCAGCGGCCTGTTTGAAGTGACCGAAGGCGTCTATCAGATCCGCAACCTCGATCTCTCCAACATGACCATCATCGAAGGTAAAGAAGGCATTACCGTCGTTGACCCGCTGGTATCCGCTGAAACCGCGAAAGTGGGCATGGACCTGTACTACAAAAACCGCGGCCAAAAGCCGGTGGTGGCCGTGATCTACACCCACAGCCACGTTGACCACTACGGCGGCGTGCGCGGCGTCATTGATGAAGCCGACGTGAAGTCGGGCAAAGTGAAAGTCTATGCGCCGGCTGGCTTTATGGAAGCCGCCGTGGCGGAAAACATCATGGCCGGTAACGTCATGAGCCGTCGCGCCAGCTATATGTACGGCAACCTGCTCAAGCCGGAAGCCACCGGCCAGGTAGGCGCAGGGCTGGGTACCACCACCTCCGCCGGCACCGTGACCCTGATTGCTCCGACCAACATCATTGAAAAAGACGGCCAGAAAGAGGTTATCGACGGTCTGACCTATGATTTCATGCTGGCGCCGGGTTCTGAAGCACCGTCTGAAATGCTGTGGTATATCGAAGAGAAGAAACTCATCGAAGCGGCGGAAGACGTCACCCATACCCTGCACAACACCTACTCCCTGCGCGGGGCCAAAATCCGCGAGCCGCTGCCGTGGTCGAAATATATCAACGAAGCGATCGTTCGCTGGGGCGACAAAGCTGAGATCATCATGGCTCAGCACCACTGGCCGACCTGGGGCAACGAAAACGTCGTCAACCTGCTGAAGAGCCAGCGTGACCTCTATCGTTACATCAACGACCAGACCCTGCGCATGGCTAACGAAGGGCTGACCCGCGACGAAATTGCCGCCAAATTCAAGCTGCCGGACAGCCTGGCGCACACCTGGGCCAACCGCGGCTACTACGGTTCCGTCAGCCACGACGTGAAGGCCACCTACGTGCTGTACCTCGGCTGGTTCGACGGCAACCCGGCCACCCTCGACGAACTGCCGCCGGAAGAAGCGGCTAAAAAGTTTGTTGATTACATGGGCGGCGCGGACGCCATCATGAAGAAGGCCAAAGAGGACTATGACCAGGGTAACTACCGCTGGGTGGCTCAGGTAGTGAGCAAAATCGTCTTTGCCGATCCGCAAAACCAGGACGCGCGCAATCTGGAAGCGGATGCCCTGGAGCAGCTGGGTTACCAGGCTGAATCCGGTCCGTGGCGCAACTTCTACCTCACCGGCGCGCAGGAGCTGCGCAACGGCGTGGTGAAAGGCCCGACGCCGAACACCGCCAGCCCGGATACCGTCCGCGCGATGACCCCGGAAATGTTCTTTGACTATCTGGCGGTACACATCAACGGTGAGAAAGCCGGTAAAGCCAAAGCGGTCTTCAACATCGACCTCGGCAACGACGGCGGCAAGTACAAGCTGGAGCTGGAAAACGGCGTGCTGAACCACACCGCTAAAGCCGAGGCGAAAGATGCGGATGCCACTATCGTGCTGGACCGTGCGACCCTGAACAAAATCATCCTGAAAGAAGAAACGCTGAAACAGGCTGAAGATAAGGGTGAAGTGAAGGTCACCGGCAACGGGGCGAAGCTGGATGAAATGCTGGGCTACATGGACAAATTCGAGTTCTGGTTCAATATTGTGACGCCGTAAACCTCCCCCCGCGGCCTCCGGTCGCGGGATTTCTCTCCGCTAATACTCCTCGGGCAGCGCCCGGTCGATAGACACCAGCTTTCCTCTTGCCATCGTGATGTAGCCCCCGGCCTTAAGATCGGCAAGCACCCGGAAAACGTGGGTCCGCGAAAGATTAGTTCGCTTGATGATAAACAGCGCCAGGCCTTCGTTTTCACCCTCATGCGTATTCTGCCGGTAGAGATAGCGAAACAGCATCGGCCGAATGGTCTGGTAGCTGGTCAGCTGCCGCCGCTCGTTATGCAGGTCGATGGTGAAAATAGTCATATACACCAGAATCGTCGCCAGCTCCTGCACGCGCTGCGGATTATTTTGGATAAAGATACGGTCAAACGCCTCATAGGATATTTTAATAATCCTCACCGGCGCGCTCCCCATATATTCAAACTTAGCCAGCGGGCAGTACCTTTCCATTAGGCCAATCGGCATATGCTCAATGCTATTCCCGATATTAAGACCGTTCTCCGGCATTAATATTGATAAAGAACCGCCGGTACAAAAATAAATATAGCCGGCCTTGACGTCTAATTTTTTATTGGCAGGCAAGGACACGACCTCGCCTTCCTGAATGATTTCATCCAGATAGCCATCAATCCCTAACGTGCTGTAATAGCCGTGTATTTCCTGAAAATTCACCGCATACCCTCACCCTATTCTGCCGTAAGCTCAGTATAGCAGCGAGTCCGGCGTGGATTCGAGGCCTACCGTTGTTATTTTCCAGGCAGTCCCATATGGGACTATTAACGCCATCTATTCCACTTACAATAGCCGGTAATGAATCCGCATTTGCATTAGCCGCATCATATTTATTATTGATTCCGGCACAAATAATCTAAGAGGTCATTTAATGAAATTAAATCAGATTGCTAAGCACCTGGCGATGGCCGGTGTTCTGGTTTCGCTGTCGGCTTCCGCTTTTGCGCAGGTTCAGGCGAACGATGCGACGCCTGCCACCCGTCAGGCCAATAGCGCGCTGTACAACAAGCTACCGTTTGCCGATAAAACCGATTTTGAAAACGCGCATAAAGGCTTCATCGCCGCGCTGCCGTCGAGCATGATTAAAGGCGAACAGGGCAACGTTATTTGGGATCCGGCGAAATACAACTTCGTTAAAGAAGGCCAAAAGTCTCCGGATAGCGTAAACCCTAGCCTGTGGCGCCAGTCCCAGCTGATCAATATCGGCGGTCTGTTCAAGGTCACCGACGGCGTTTACCAGATTCGCAACCTCGACCTCTCCAACATGACCATTATCGAAGGTGATAAAGGCATTACCATCATCGATCCGCTGCTGAGCGCCGAACCGGCCAAAGAGGGGCTGGACCTCTACTACGCCAATCGCGGCAAGAAGCCGGTGGTCGCGGTGCTGTTCACCCATAGCCACGTTGACCACTACGGCGGCATTCGCGGCGTGGTTGACGAAGCCGACGTTAAGTCGGGCAAAGTCAAAATCTACGCGCCGGACGGCTTTATGAAAGAAGCGGTTTCGGAAAATATCATGGCCGGTACGGCGATGAGCCGCCGCGCCAGCTATATGTACGGCAACCTGCTCAAGCCCGACGCTAAAGGTCAGGTTGGCGCGGGTCTGGGGACCACCACCTCCGCCGGTACCGTTACGCTGCTCCAGCCGACAAACTACATCACCAAAACCGGGCAGGAAGAGGTGATTGATGGCCTGACCTACGATTTCATGATGGCGCCGGGCTCTGAGGCCCCGTCGGAAATGCTGTGGTACGTCAAAGAGAAGAAAATGATCGAAGCGGCGGAAGACGTGACCCACACGCTGCACAACACCTACTCCCTGCGCGGCGCAAAAATCCGCGATCCGCTGGCGTGGTCGAAATACATCAACGCCGCCATCGACCGCTGGGGCAGCGACGCCGACGTGATTATCGCGCAGCACCACTGGCCGACCTGGGGCAACGACAACATTGTTAAGCTGATGAAAGGCCAGCGCGACATGTACCGCTATATCAACGACCAGACCCTGCGCATGGCTAACGAAGGCCTGACCCGCGACGAAATTGCCGCGAACTTCAAGCTGCCGGAAGCGCTGGAGAAGCAGTGGTCAAGCCGGGGCTACTACGGTTCCGTTAGCCATAACGTCAAGGCCACCTACGTGTACTATCTCGGCTGGTTCGACGGCAACCCGGCCACCCTCGACGAGCTGCCGCCCGAGCAGGCTGCGAAGAAGTTTGTCGAATATATGGGCGGCGCCGGCAATATCCTCAGCAAAGCCAAAGAGGATTACCGCCAGGGTAACTATCGTTGGGTAGCGCAGGTCACCAGCAAAGTGGTGTTCGCCGATCCGCAAAACCAGGACGCGCGTAACCTCGAAGCGGATGCTCTGGAGCAGCTGGGCTACCAGGCGGAAGCCGGCACCTGGCGTAACTTCTACCTCACCGGCGCGCAGGAGCTGCGTAACGGCGTGCAGAAGCTGCCAACGCCGAACACCGCCAGCCCGGATACGGTCCGCGCGATGACCCCGGAAATGTTCTTCGACTACCTGGGCGTGCATATTAACGGCGAAAAAGCCGGCGCGGCGAAGGCGATTCTCAACGTCGATCTGGGTAAAGACGGCGGCAAATACAAGCTGGAGCTGGAAAACGGCGTTCTGAACCACACCGCCAACGCGGTCGCCGACAACGCGGATGCCAACATCACCCTCGATCGCGATACGCTGAACAAGATTATCCTCAAGCAAGAGACGCTGAAGCAGGCGGTTGATCACGGTGAGGTGAAAATTACCGGTAATGCTGCGAAGCTGGACGAAATGCTGAGCTACATGGACAAGTTTGAGTTCTGGTTCAATATCGTTACTCCGTAACTGAGCCGATTATCATCCCCCGAGGCCGCCGGTCGCGGGGGATTTTTTTGGCCATTTCCCGCGACCGCTCCCCTGCGCTTCCCGCTCTGATTTCCCGGCCCTTTTTACGCACATATCGATTTGCTTTCGCCGCTACCCGGGCACAAGATTAGCAGTGGGAATAATGATTTTCGCAGATAACCAACCGAGGTGGGCTATGTCCGTTTATCACCATGCGCTGGTGCTGATTAACAGCAGCACTGACGGGATCCCGCTGCTTCAGCACGCGGCTAAAATGGCCGAAGAGAGCGCCATGAAGATAACCATCGCCCATATCAGCACCGACTATCGGGCGCTGAACTACGTTTCCGACTGCCTGATGGATGATGACGTCTCGCAGGAGGTAATCCAGGCCAAAGCCCTGCTCAACGAACTGGCGACCACCGTCGCCCTGCCGGTGCAGACGCTGGCGCTGGTCACCGCCCGCCGCTTTGCCGACGTCGAAGCGTGCGTGCATCAGCGCAGCGTCGATTTGATTATTGCGGGGCACCGCAACCGGCTGCTGGGGGTGATGGCTTCCCACTCCCTCGAGTACATTAACCATCTCAGCGTCGACGTGCTGATTAAGCACCTGCCGTAGGTCGTTCGCTCAAACCTCGCCCGGCTGATTAGGGGTTCACCTCCCGCAGCGAGCTCAGCAGCAACGCGAAGCTCGACTCAATCAGCGGCGGTAGCGTCTGCGGCCCGCGCATCAGCGCCACGGTGCGGCTCAGCGCCGGCTGCTGCAGCTGGGCTATCTTCAGCTGCGGATCGCATAGGTGGGTGGTATAGAGCTCGGGAAGAATGGCTATCGCCAGGCGCGAGCGCACCAGGCCATACAGCGTTTCGATATAGTCCACCTGGTAGCGCGTATTCAGCGTCAGGCGATGGCTCTCCGCCAGCGCCCCCACCAGCCGCTGGATATTGCCCTTCGAGAACACCGCGATATCGCGGCCGGCCAGCAGCTTCCACGGCAGATGCGGCTGGCCGGCGAGCGGATCGTCGCCGTGCAGCACCGCCACAAACGGGTCCTCGCGCAGCGGATAGACCTGCAGCTCTGCGGGGATCGAACTGTCGATGGCGCCCACGGCGAAATCAATCTGCCCGCTCAGCAGTTCGCGCACCAGCGCGTCGTTGGCCCGATCGTGAAACTCGACCCGCAGGCGCGGAAAGGTTTCGGCCAGGGTCTGCGGCAGCAGGGGAAAAAGCAGCGAGCTGACCGACGGCATCAGCCCGATGCGCACCGTGCCGTCGCCGCCGGCTTCAACAATCTGCTGCATATCCTGAAACGCCAGCTGGGCCACGCTCAGCACGCGCTGCGCGTGGGGCAGGATCGCCGCGCCCAGTTCGGTCAGCGTCACCGATGAGGCGGTGCGGTTCACCAGCCTGCCGCCGAGCACCGCTTCAACCTGGCGCAGCGCGCTGCTCAGCGCCGGCTGGCTGATGGCCAGCCGGTTGGCGGTATCGGTAAAGTGACGCAGCTGCGCCAGGGTAACAAAATACTGGAGCTGCTTGAGAGAAAGCGCGGGCAGCCGCTGCCACGGTTCGGTCATGTTATCCATCGCTGAGGGTGAGTAGGCAGAATAACCCGAGCTTATCGGGCGATAAATTTATTCATCTGGGCAAACGTTTGCCGTGCCCCTAGAGTAGCGCCATTATCCTTGTGCCGGAGTTGTTATGTCCAGCAGTGCTGAAAACCGCCGCCGCGCCGTACAGGCCGCCCGGGGCGAATTACCGTTCGACCTGTTACTCACCGGAGGGCAGATCGTTGATATGGTCACCGGGGAAATCCGCGCCGCCGACGTCGGTATCGTCGGCGAGATAATTGCCAGCGTCCATCCGCGCGGCAGCCGCAGCGACGCCGCTGAATCCCGCGACCTGCAGGGCGCCTATCTCTCCCCGGGGCTGATGGATACCCACGTCCATCTCGAAAGCTCCCATCTCCCCCCCGAGCGCTACGCGGAAATCGTCCTCGCCCAGGGAACAACGGCGGTATTTTGGGATCCGCACGAGCTGGCCAACGTGCTCGGCGTGGAGGGCGTGCGCTACGCCGTTGCCGCCAGCCGCAATCTGCCGCTGGAGGTGATGGTCGCCGCCCCCTCCAGCGTGCCGTCCACGCCGGGGCTGGAGATGTCCGGCGCCGATTTTGCCGGCGAAGAGATGACCACCATGCTGGCGTGGCCGGAGGTGCGCGGCGTGGCGGAAGTGATGGATATGCACGGCGTGCTGCACGCCAGCGAGCGGATGCAGGAGATAGTCCAGGCGGGTCTCAACAGCGGCAAGCTGATTGAAGGGCACGCCCGCGGGCTGAACGGCGCGGACCTGCAGGCCTATCTGGCCGCCGGCGTCACCTCCGATCATGAGCTCACCTCGGCGGAGGATGCGCTGGAAAAGCTGCGCGCCGGCCTGACGCTGCAAATTCGCGGCTCGCACCCCTATCTGCTGGAGGATATCGTCAAGGCGCTGAAAACCCTGCCGCATCTCTCCTCGCAGATCACCGTCTGCACCGACGATGTGCCGCCGGATATGCTGCTGGAAAAAGGCGGCATTATCGCCCTGCTAAACCTGCTGATTGGGCACGGCCTGCCGGCCACCGATGCCCTGCGCTTCGCCACGCTGAACGCGGCGATTCGCCTGCAGCGCAATGATTTAGGCCTGATTGCCGCCGGCCGCCGCGCGGACCTGGTGGTGTTCCCGGCGCTGGATAAGCTGCAGGCGCGCGAGGTCTACGTTGCCGGGAAGCTGATTGCCCGGGACGGACGGCTGTGCCGGCCGATCCCTGCGGCCACCGACGTCACGCCGCCGCGGGATACCCTGCAGCTTGCGCCGCTGAGCGCCGAGGACTTTATCCTTAAGGTGGGCGGTATTCGCCACGGCGTCGCCCGCCTGCGGCATATTCGCGGCGCGCGCTTTACGCAGTGGGGAGAAGTTGAGGTGCAGATCCGCGACGGCAAAGTCCAGCTGCCCGACGGCTTTAGCCTGATTTGGGTCAAGCACCGCCACGGTCGCCATCAGGCGACGCCGCAGATTGCCCTGCTTGAGGGCTGGGGCGAGCTGCGCGGGGCGATTGCCACCAGCTACTCCCACGACTCGCACAATCTCGTGGTGCTCGGGCGAGACGCCGAAGAGATGGCGCGGGCCGCCAACCGGCTGATCGCTTCCGGCGGCGGCATGGCGCTGGCGCAGCGGGGAGAGATTCTGGCCCACGTAGCCATGCCGATTGCCGGGATGCTTTCCGACCTGCCGGCGCCGGAGCTGGCGCGCCAGTTCCGCGAGCTGCGCGATCTGAGCGCCGAAATTGCCGACTGGGAGCCGCCGTACCGGGTGTTTAAGGCCATCGAGGGGACCTGCCTCGCCTGCAACGCCGGGCCGCATTTGACCGATTTGGGCCTGACCGACGGCACCACCCGCCGGATCGTCGACCCGCTGATAGCCTGCCGGGAAACCCCGGAGCATACCCACAACAATAATCACGGAGCCTGATAATGGCTGACAACACGCTTCCTGCATCAACCCGGGGCCGCTGGCTGGAACGGCGATTTGCCCTCTACTCCCGCGGCAGCACGCTGCGCACCGAGTGCCTGGCGGGGGTCACCGGCTTTCTCGCCGCCGCCTATCTGCTGGTGGTTATTCCCGGCCTGCTGGCGGTCGGCGGAATGGATAAAGGCGCAGTTACCACCGGAACCATTCTGGTCTTCGTCGCCGGCACGCTGCTGATGGCGTTCTACGCTAACCTGCCGTTTATCGTCGGCCCCGGCATCGGCGGGTCGGTGCTGGTGGGCGTCACCCTGGCCGGGAGCGAAGGCATCGGCTGGCAAATCGGTCTCGGCATCGCCTGCTGGTCCGGGATTCTGTTCTTCCTGTTGACCAAATTCGGCCTGCGCGAGGTGGTGACCCGCTCGGTGCCGCAGTCGATCAAGCTGGGGCTCACCGCCTCCATCGGGCTGTTCGTGGCGGTTCTCGGCTTTCGCAACGCCGGCCTGGTGCTGGCGAATGCGAAAACCAACGCCCTGATGCTCGGCGACTTCCTCTCCCCCGGCGCGCTGGTAGCGCTGTGCGGCCTGTTTCTCGCCATTGCGCTGCAGGCGCGGCGCATTCCGGGCGCGATCCTGTGGGCGATCCTCGTTGCCACCCTTGTCGGGATCCCGTTCGGCGTCACCCGGCTGCCGACCAGCTTTATCGCCATGCCGCACTCGCTGACTCCGGTGCTCGGCCACGTCGATATGCTCGGCGCGCTGAATATCGCCTTTCTGCCGTTTCTGTTTATCTTTTTCGCCTCCGAGTTTTTCTCCACCATGGGAACCACTCTGGCGGTAGGCGGCGAGGCGGGCCTGCTGGATGAAGAAGGCAATATGGCGCACATCAACCGGCCGTTTATGGTTGACTCCATTGCTGCGGCCATCGGGCCGTGGGTCGGGATCCCGGCGGCCACCGCGCTGATTGAGTCCTCCGCGGCGGCCGAAGCCGGCGGTAAAACCGGGCTGACGGCGCTGGCGGCAGCGGTGATGTTCCTGCTGATGCTGCTGTTTACCCCGATTGCGCTGATGATCCCCAAAGAGGCCACCGCGCCGGCGCTGATCCTGATCGGCCTGAATATGTTCAGCGGCCTGCGCAAGGTCGATTTAGCCAACTTTACCGACGGGCTGCCGGTGCTGATGATGGTGATGATCACCCTGATTGCCAACAGCTTCGGTACCGGCATCGCCGGCGGGCTGCTGTTCTACGTGGTGATTAAGAGCGTGGCCGGAAAGTGGCGCGAGATCCCGTTAGGGCTGTGGATCCTCGCGATCCCGCTGGTCTACTACTTCGCGACCCTGGTCAGGCACTAGGGCGCTGGTTGCGCAGCGCCTCGCAGCGGGCCTTCACCTCTTCATACAGCAAACGCACCGCGGCGGAGAGCTGCTTGCGGTGCGGGCAAATCATATTCAGCGGCACCCGGTCGCCCTGATACTGCGGCAGCAGAACCTGCAGCCGCCCGGCGCGAATATCGTCGCTGACGTCGAGCCAGGACTTGTAGGCAAACCCCTCCCCGGCAATCGCCAGGCGGCGAATCACCTCCGCATCGTCGCTGACGATAACGCCAGAAACCTGCAGGTGCTGAACCTCACCCGCCAGGCTTAACGGCCAGCGATCGAACTGCCTGCCGCGCAGCACGTATAGCAGAGCGTTACGCTGCGCCAGCTCCTCCAGGGTCTGCGGTTCGCCGTGTTCGGCGATCCACGCCGGGGAGGCCACCAGCACCCGGCGGTTTTCCGCCGCCACCGGCAGCGAGATAAACGACGCGTCGTCGTTCTCGCCGTAGCGAAAGGCCACGTCGACCGGATCTTTAAACACGTCGGTGCGGTGATCGGAGAACAGGATGCGCAGCCTGAGCTCCGGGTAGCGCTGGCGAAATCCGCGAAACACCGTCAGCAGCAGGTTGCGCCCAAGGTCGGAGGGCACCGCAATCTGCAGCGTGCCGCGGATTTGGTCATCCGGCAGCTGAATCTTTTGCAGCCCGGCCTGCAGGGTATCGAGCATCTGCGTGGCATAGGGCAGCCAGGTCTCCCCTTCGGGGGTCAGGCGCAGGCTGCGGGTTGAGCGGGCAAAAAGGCGGATAGTCAGCGTGGTCTCCAGGCGCTTAATCGCCGCGCTCACCTGCGCCGGCTGCTGCCCGACCTCCCGCGCCGCGTCGCTGAAGCTGCCCAGCGCCGCCGCGCGGACAAATAACGTCAGATCTTCCAGCCTGAACATAGTCACTCCCACCTCCGGATCCCCGGATTTTTCCTAAAACAGGCGCGGTTTGCTGAATCGCGTAATCGGCACCATCGTTTGCTTACATTTTTAATCAACCAGTACTTGCCATCGCCCTCATGCTTCGGAATGATACGAGGCTGCGATTTTGTGTCCAGGATAATAATGAGGAATTTATGCGTAAAACAAAAATGCTGCTTCTGGGCGTACTGCTGGCCGGCACCGGCGCCGTTTGCTCGGCGTCCGCCGCCGATCTGCAGAAATATGAGCTGGACGGCGTGACCTCCGACTTCCAGCAGTTTCGCGTAGGCGATACCGTACCGCCGCTGTATATGACCCCGGAGTACACCATCAAGCAGTGGCAGCAGCGCCACCTGCCTGCGCCAGACGCCAACACCCACTGGACCTACATGGGCGGCAGCTACGTGCTGGTCACCGAGCCTGAAGGCAAAATTGTCAAAATTTACGACGGCGAGATTTTCTACCAGCACTGATTGCGCGTAGCGGCCGCGAGCCGCCACGAAAAACGCCCGGTCCTTCTGCTGCTCCCGCATGGCGCAGCGAAGTCCCGGGCGTTGTTTTATCCGCGATGGTTACACCGCGCGGAAGGCGATCTCGCTGGGGATAACCTCACCCTGCCAGTAGAGCTGGGCCGCTACGCGCCCTGCCAGCTGGCGATAGATATCGGTAAACTCGCTTTCCGGACGGGCGATCACCGTCGGGGTACCTTTATCCAGGTCCTCGCGCAGATGAATGTGCAGCGGCAGCTGGCCGAGCAGCTGAGTGTGATATTTTTCCGCCAGCTTCTGCGCACCGCCGGTGCCAAAGATAGCCTCATGGTGACCACAGTTGCTGCAAATATGCATGCTCATGTTCTCCACGATACCCAGCACCGGCACCTCCACTTTTTCGAACATCACGATGCCCTTTTTGGCATCGATTAGCGCGATGTCCTGCGGCGTGGTGACCACCAGCGCGCCGGTCACCGGGATGTTCTGCGCCAGCGTCAGCTGAATGTCGCCGGTACCCGGCGGCATGTCCAGCACCAGGTAGTCGAGATCCGGCCACAGCGTCTCCTGCAGCATCTGCATCAGCGCTTTACTGGCCATCGGGCCGCGCCACACCATGGCGTTCTCGTCAGTCACCAGATAGCCGATGGAGTTGGTGGCGAGGCCGAATTTCATAATCGGCGCCATATGGGTGCCGTCCGGCGAGGTGGGACGCTGATCTTCAGCACCCAGCATGGTAGGAATCGACGGGCCGTAAATATCGGCGTCGAGAATACCGACCTTAGCCCCTTCCGCCGCCAGCGCCAGCGCGAGGTTGACCGCCGTAGACGATTTGCCGACGCCGCCCTTGCCGGAGCTCACGGCAATAATATTCTTCACGCCGTTGACGCCCGGCTGGTTTTTCACCCGCTTCAGGGTAGCGATGCTGTGCGTCAGCTTCCAGTCGATAGCCTGCGCGCCGGTAATGCGCAGCAGCTCGGCGCTGCACTGCTCTTTCAGGGCTTCAAAAGCGCTGTGCCAGACGAACGGCATCTGAATCTCGATATGCACGGTGTCGTCCAGCCAGGCAACGTGGTGCAGCGCCTTCAGCGCGGTGAGATTATGCTTCAAAGTGGGGTGCTGAAAATTAGCCAGCGTTCCGGCGACCATCGCGCGTAGACGTTCGGGGGATTTGGCCTGGGATTGCGAATTCATCCCGACTCCTTTGTTGTTATGAGATGCTTTCAGTAATGATTGAGTTTATCACAGCTGAGGATTATCCATATATGGTCAGCCATTTATGGCGCACCCAGTGCCCTTTTGGTAATATCGGAAGCCCTTTTTACAACAGAAGATGTAATGCTCACTATGACTCAAGTCGCGAAGAAAATTCTGGTAACGTGCGCACTGCCGTACGCCAACGGCTCAATCCACCTCGGCCACATGCTGGAGCACATCCAGGCTGATGTCTGGGTCCGTTACCAGCGAATGCGCGGCCACGAGGTCAACTTCATCTGCGCCGACGACGCCCACGGCACGCCGATCATGCTGAAGGCTCAGCAGCTTGGCGTCTCTCCGGAGCAGATGATTGGCGAGATGAGTCAGGAGCACCAGACCGATTTTGCCGGTTTCGACATCAGCTACGATAACTACCACTCCACCCACAGCGACGAAAACCGCGAGCTGTCGGAGCTTATCTACTCGCGCCTGAAAGAGAACGGTTTTATTAAAAACCGCACCATCTCTCAGCTGTACGATCCGGAAAAAGGGATGTTCCTCCCCGACCGTTTCGTGAAGGGAACCTGCCCGAAATGCAAATCACCGGATCAGTACGGCGATAACTGCGAAGTGTGCGGCGCGACCTACAGCCCGACCGAGCTTATCGAGCCGAAATCGGTGGTTTCCGGCGCGACGCCGGTGATGCGTGAATCCGAGCACTTCTTCTTCGACCTGCCCTCCTTCAGCGAGATGCTGCAGGCGTGGACCCGTAGCGGCGCGCTGCAGGAGCAGGTGGCGAATAAGATGCAGGAGTGGTTCGAGTCGGGTCTGCAGCAGTGGGACATCTCCCGCGATGCGCCGTACTTCGGCTTCGAAATCCCCAACGCGCCGGGCAAATATTTCTACGTCTGGCTGGACGCGCCGATCGGCTACATGGGTTCATTCAAAAACCTGTGCGACAAGCGCGGCGATAGCGAAAGCTTTGACGCCTACTGGAAGAAAGACTCTGACGCCGAGCTGTATCACTTTATCGGCAAGGATATCGTCTACTTCCACAGCCTGTTCTGGCCGGCGATGCTGGAAGGCAGCGGCTTCCGCAAGCCAACCAACTTGTTCGTTCACGGCTACGTGACGGTTAACGGCGCGAAGATGTCTAAATCGCGCGGCACCTTCATTAAAGCCAGCACCTGGCTGAACCACTTTGATGCCGACAGCCTGCGCTACTACTACGCCGCCAAGCTCTCTTCGCGCATCGACGATATCGACCTCAACCTCGAAGACTTCATTCAGCGCGTCAACGCCGACATCGTCAACAAGCTGGTTAACCTCGCGTCGCGCAACGCCGGCTTTATCGCCAAACGTTTCGACGGCGTGCTGGCCGCTGAGCTGGCCGATCCGGCGCTGTACAAAACCTTCACCGATGCAGCAGCAAGCATTGGCGAAGCCTGGGACAGCCGCGAGTTCGGTAAAGCCATCCGTGAAATCATGGCGCTGGCCGACGTGGCTAACCGCTACGTTGACGAGCAGGCCCCGTGGGTAGTCGCCAAACAGGAAGGCCGCGATGGCGATCTGCAGGCTATCTGCTCCATGGGTATCAACCTGTTCCGCGTCCTGATGACCTGGCTCAAGCCGGTGCTGCCGCAGCTGACCGCGCGCGCCGAAGCGTTCCTCAACAGCGAGCTGAGCTGGGATGCTATCCAGCAGCCGCTGCTGGCGCATAAGGTCAACACCTTCAAAGCGCTGTATAACCGCATCGAAATGAAGCAGGTTGAGGCGCTGGTTGAGGCATCGAAGGAAGAGGTGAAGGCGCTCTCGGCTCCGGCCACCGGCCCGCTGGCGGACGATCCGCTGCAGGAAACCATCAGCTTTGATGATTTTGCCAAAGTGGATATGCGCATCGCGCTGATTGAAAACGCCGAATTCGTCGACGGCTCCGACAAGCTGCTGCGCCTGACGCTGGATATCGGCGGCGAGAAGCGCAACGTCTTCTCCGGCATCCGCAGCGCCTACCCCGATCCGCAGGCGCTGATTGGTCGTCTGACGGTGATGGTGGCGAACCTCGCGCCGCGCAAAATGCGCTTCGGCATCTCCGAAGGGATGGTGATGGCGGCGGGCCCTGGCGGGAAAGATATCTTCCTGCTCAGCCCGGACAGCGGCGCCCAGCCAGGCCAACAGGTCAAATAATCTCCGCGTAAGACGCTGCCCCGGCAGCGTTTTTTTTTGCTGAGTTGCACAGCCTGCCAATCAGAACAATAATCAATACGCTATTCTGACAACGGAACGGTATACATACCAACACAGGGAACCGGGATGAAATACACACACGGGCTGACCGCAATTGCCGTCGCCGCTCTGCTGGCCACGGCGCTGGTCGGCTGCGACAATAAAAAAGAGCAGAGCAAAACCTTTAACCGCGCGGCCGAAGGCGTCGAGCTCAGCTTTACCTACTATTATGATGGCGATAAGGTGCTGCGCCAGGATGCCAACAACACCATCCCCTACAAAACCATCGGCGCCAGCAATAAAGAGCAGGCGCGGGCGATTATTGAACCGATGAGCAGCGTTTACCGCAGCATAAAGGGCGTGGAGCAGACCATCGACTATAAAGACAGCTATGCCCTGGAGCATCTGAGCGTCGATTTTAACGAGGCGAAGATCGGCGAGCTGTGCAAGCTGCCGGGATCGATGTTTACCGACTGCTCGCGGCAGTTTGTGTCGATGTCGGTGTCGGAAAAATTGCTCGAAGAGCAGGGTTTTCAGGAAGTGAAGTAGGCCTTCGCCCGGCTAAGCGTTGCGCCAGCCGGGCCGCCTGAGGCTACAACTCAGGCTTTAGCGGCGTGAACGCGCTCGGTCAGGCCACGCAGGAAATAGCGCAGGAACTGATCGCCGCACTCGCGGAAGTTTTTATGCTCCGGCGCGCGCATCATGGCGGTAATTTCCGGCATCGAGACGCGGAACTGCTGCTGGGTCAGAATGGCGAGAATATCGTCGGTCTTCAGGGAGAAGGCGATACGCAGCTTTTTCAGCACAATATTGTTATTTACCCGACGCTCAACCGCCAGCGGCGGCGCGGACTCATCTTTACCGCGTTTATCGTAAATCAGACCGTTCAGGAAGATCGACAGGAGGATATCCGGGCAGCGCTGGAAGCCATCCTCATCCTCTTTTTTCAGCCACGGTACCAGCTGCTCTGCGCTGACGACGGAATCGCCGAGCGCGAAAATACGCACCAGGCCATCATTATTGGTTTTCAAGGTGTAGCGCAGGCTACGTAGGATATCGTTGCTGATCATAATGCCTTCATGATGAAAAATACTGGCGCTAAGTCTACCACGATTCTGCCGTTTTACAGACCAATCGCCTCTTTCAGGCTTTTTAAGTAGCGGCGGCTGACCGGCACCGTATGCCCGGCGCGCATCAGCAGCTCGGCCTGGCCGTTCTCCTCGAGACGGATCTCCTTCAGGTGGGCCATATTGACCAGATACTGACGGTGGCAGCGCAGCAGCGGCGTTCGGCTCTCGAGGGTGCGCAGGGTCAGCTCGGTGAAGCCCTCCTTCCCTTCGCTGTCGGTAACGTAAATACCGCTCATCCGGCTGCTGACAAACGCCACGTCCTCCATCTGCAGCAGCCAGATCCGGCTATGGCCGCTGCAGGGGATATATTTCAGCGCCTGCTGAGCGCCGTCGAGCAGCGAGATATCCTGCAGGCTCCGCTCCTGGCGCAGGCGCGCGAGGGTTTTATCCAGCCTCGCGGCCTCAATCGGCTTGAGCAGATAGTCAAACGCGTGCTCCTCGAACGCCTTAACCGCATATTCGTCGAAGGCGGTCAGGAACACGATATAGGGCCGATGCTCCGGGTCGAGCATGCCGACCATCTCCAGCCCGCTGATGCGCGGCATCTGGATATCGAGGAACAGCACGTCCGGGCGCAGCTTGTGCACCGCGCCGATCGCCTCAACGGCGTTACCGCACTCTCCCACGACCTCGATATCGCTCTGCGCTTCCAGCAGGATCCGCAGGTTTTCACGCGCCAGCGGCTCATCATCAACTATCAGTACTTTTAACACGCGCTCTCCTCCACGGGCAGTCGCAGCGTAACGCGGGTAAAGCGCTCGGCTTCACAGGTCACGGTAATTCCACACTCGGCGCCAAATCGCGCCCGCAGCCGCCGGTCCACCAGGCTCATGCCGAGTCCGCTGGCGTCCGGATTGGCCTGATACAGCCCGGCGTTATCTTCGATATCCAGCTGCAGCCAGCGCTCATCCTGGCTGGCGCGAATGATAATCTCACCCACCCCAAGGTGCTGCGAGGTGCCGTGCTTAATGGCGTTTTCAACGATCGGCTGCAGCGTAAACGCCGGCAGCTGGTGATGCGCCAGCGCCTCGGGCACCAGCATCTGAATCTGTAGATTGGCCTGGAAACGCGCCTTTTCAATCTGCAGGTAGGCGTTCACATGCTCAATCTCATCCGCCAGGGTGACAATCTCCGACGGCCGCTTCAGGTTTTTGCGAAAGAAGGTCGACAGGTACTGCACCAGCTGGCCGGCCTGGTCGCTGTCGCGGCGGATCACCGCCTTCAGGGTATTGAGGGCGTTGAACAGAAAATGCGGGTTAACCTGGGCATGCAGCAGCTTAATTTCCGACTGGGTGAGCAGCGCCTTCTGTCGCTCATACTGCCCGGCAAGAATTTGCGCCGACAGCAGCTGGGCAATCCCCTCGCCCAGCGTGCGGTTGATTGAGCTGAACAGCCGGTTTTTGGCCTCGTACAGCTTGATGGTGCCAATCACCCGCTGGTTCTCGCCGCGCAGCGGGATCACCAGCGTCGAGCCAAGCTTGCAGTGCGGGTGGATTGAGCAGCTATAGGGAACCTCGTTGCCGTCGGCATACACCACCTCCCCGCTGTCGATCGCCTTTTGGGTGTAGAGGGAGGAGATTGGCTTGCCGGGCAGATGATGATCGTCGCCGATGCCGGTGAAGGCCAGCAGCCGGTCGCGATCGGTTATCGCCACCGCGCCGATATCCAGCTCCTGGATAAGCACCTGCGCCACCCGCATGCTGTTCTCTTCGTTAAACCCCTGGCGCAGGATCCCCTCCGTCGAGGCCGCGACCTTCAGCGCGGTGGCGGAAAACGCCGAGGTGTATTTTTCAAACATCGCCCGCTTGTCGAGCAGGATACGCATAAACAGCGCGGCGCCAACGGTGTTGGTGACCATCATCGGCGCGGCAATGCTCTGCACCAGATGGAGGGCGTCCTGAAACGGGCGCGCGATCAGCAGGATAATCATCATCTGCACCAGTTCGGCAAAGAAGGTGATCGCCCCGGCGGTCAGCGGGCTAAAGACCTTATCCGGCCGCCCGCGCTTGACGAGGATGCTGTGCACCAGCCCGCCAAGCAGCCCTTCAACAATGGTGGAAACCATGCAGCTTAGCGCGGTCATGCCGCCAAGCGAGTAGCGGTGCAGCCCGCCGGTCAGCCCGACGAGGCCACCGACCACCGGCCCGCCGAGCAGGCCGCCCATCACCGCGCCGATGGCCCGGGTATTGGCGATAGAGTCTTCGATATGCAGACCGAAATAGGTCCCGAGAATGCAAAAAATGGAGAAGGTGACGTAGCACAGCAGCTTGTGCGGCAGACGGACGGTAACCTGCATCAGGGGGATGAACAGCCGCGTCTTGCTCATCAGCCACGCGATGACTAAAAAGACGCACATCTGCTGAAGCAGCAGCAACACCAGATCGAACTCGTACATACCCGCAGACCACACATCACCTGAAAGCGCGTAACATACACCGCCGGGGAAAATCTTTCTTTGAAGCGCTACAAGAAAATGAACATTCATGGCCGAGATCACACTTCTTAGCGCCTCGCTCTCTTTTGGCAGCACAAAAAATAAGCAAATATTTCCCCTTTCACAAACAGCTTCTACAGTTATAGGGAGGAGAATTCTGCGGGAGGGGAAGAGATGACGCTTTATACGATTGGCGAAGTAGCCCAGCTTTGCGATGTTAATCCGGTAACGCTTCGCGCCTGGCAGCGGCGCTACGGACTGCTTAAACCTCAGCGTACCGACGGCGGCCACCGCCTGTTCAACGAGCAGGAAATTGACCGCATCCGCGAAATTAAGCGCTGGATTGACTCCGGCGTTCAGGTAGGAAAAGTCAAAACGCTGCTCGCCGACAGCGACCCGCAGGAGGAAGGCGGCTGGCGCGAACAGCAGGAGATCGTGCTGACGCTGCTCCACGACGGCAGCTACCATCGCCTGCGGTCGTGGATAAAAGAGCGCAGCCACAGCTACTCCGCGCACACCCTGGTCAACCACCTCTTCATTCCTTTACGCCACCGCCTGCTCAGCCCCCAGCCGACGCTCATCGCGCTGCGCGGCATTCTCGACGGGATCCTCATCAACCATATTGCGCAAAGCCTCGCCAGCGCCTGGAAGCGCCCCGGCAGCCACGCGCTGGTGGTGGGCTGGAACAGCGGCGACATTACCCGGCTGTGGCTCGAAGGCTGGGTAGCCAGCGAACAGGGCTGGCGGGTCGACGTCGTCGCCCACTCGCTGACGCAGATTCGCCCGGAGCTGTTCCCCGAGAGCACCCTGCTGGTGTGGTGCGGCGAAACGCCCGCTCCCGCCGAGCAGGAACAGCTGCTGGAGTGGCAGCAGCAGGGGCGCGTTATCTGGCTAAATAGCAATTAATGTTTCATTAACACCTGCGCTTCACCGTATAATCGCCCCGTTAACATCAGGAGCCTATTATGAAGCCAGCAAAAATTGCGGTTATTACCCTGTTCTTATTTATGGCTATCGGCGGGATCAGCGGCGTTATGCTTGCCGGTTACTCCTTTATCGTTCGCGGCGGTGTCGGCTGATTCGCTGATTCAGCCGCTCAAACCCGCGGTCAACCACGATCGCCGCCAGCGCCACCAGCAGCGCCCCCTGCAGAACATAGGCGGTATTAAACCCGCTCAGGCCAATGACGATCGGCGTGCCGAGCGTATTGGCCCCGACGGTTGAGGCAATCGTCGCCGTCCCCATATTGACGATCGTCGAAGTGCGAATACCGGCCAGCATCACCGGCGCCGCCAGCGGCAGCTCGACTTTTACCAGCCGCTGCCAGCCGGTCATCCCCATACCCTGCGCTACCTCAAGCGCCCCCGAGGGCACCGCGCTCAGCCCCGCCAGCGTGCCCTGCAGCACCGGCAGAATGCCGTACAGCGCCAGCGCGATCAGCGCCGGTTCCCAGCCAAACCCCAGCACCGGAACCGCAATCGCCAGCACCGCCACCGGCGGAAAGGTCTGCCCCATGGCGGCGATAGTCTCCACCAGCGGGCGAAATTCGCGGCCCGCGGGGCGGGTTACCGCAATCCCCGCCCCTACGCCGATAAGCGTTGCCGCGAGGCTGGAGAGCGCCACCAGCCAGCAGTGGGCGAGGGTCAGGGCAAGAAAGCTCTGCTGCTGATAGACCGGGCGCGGCAGCTCCGGAAACAGGGCGCTAAACAGCGGCGCGCTGTAGGGAAGCGCCAGCAGAATGGCGATAAACAGCGCCAGCAGCCACAGCAGCGGATCACGCAGAACCTTCATGCCGACCCCCCTCGCGCAGCAGGTCGGCGAAGTGCAGCGTCCCGCACGCGGCTCCCCGTTCATCCACCACCGGCAGCACCTCGCGGCGGTGGGCCACGAACAGCGACAGCGCTTCGCGCAGCGTCATCGCCACGTTGAGGGTATCTCCGGCGAGACGTTCATCGCGACGCAGATAGTCGCCGACGCCGCGCAGCGACAGCAGGCGCACGCCGAGCTCGCTGCGGCCAAAAAAGGTCTCAACAAAGTCGTTCTTCGGCTGCAGCAGCATCTGCAGCGGCTCCCCCTGCTGCACCACTTCCCCGCCGTCCATCAGCACCAGGTGATCCGCCAGCCGCAGCGCCTCGTCAATATCGTGGGTGACCAGCACGATGGTGCGCCCCAGCAGCCGGTGAATGCGGATCATCTCCTGCTGTAGCGCCTCGCGGGTCACCGGATCGAGCGCGCCGAAGGGTTCGTCCATCAGCAGCACCTCCGGATTGGCCGCCAGCGCCCGCGCCACGCCAACCCGCTGCTGCTGGCCGCCGGAAAGCTGGTGCGGATAGCGCGCCCGCAGCGTGGCCTCCAGCCCCAGCAGCGCCATCAGCTCATCAACCCGCGCCGCCACTTTTTGGCGCGGCCACTTCTGCAGCTGCGGGACGGTGGCGATATTCTGCGCCACCGTCCAGTGGGGAAACAGGCCTATCGACTGGATGGCGTAGCCCATCCGCCGGCGCAGCGCCAGCACCGGCTGCTCGCGGATATCCTGGCCGGCGAAGCGGATGGTGCCGCTGTCGTGCTCGACCAGCCGGTTGATCATCTTCAGCGTCGTCGACTTGCCCGAGCCCGAGGTGCCGATCAGCACCGAGAATGCCCCTTCCCGCAGGTGCAGGTTGAGGTTTTTCACCGCCGGCTGCCCGGCAAACGATTTGCTTACGCCGTCAAATTCAATCACCGGCCTCTCCTTTTAGCAACGCGCCCCACAGCGCAAAAAGCGCATCCACCACCACCGCCAGCGCAATCGTCGGGATCACCCCGAGCAGCACCAGGTCCAGCGCGCTGCTGAGCAGGCCCTGGAAGACCAGGGCGCCAAATCCCCCGGCGCCGATCAGCGCCGCCACCACCGCCATACCGACGGTTTGCACGCTCACCACCCGCAGGCTGCGCAGCAGTATCGGCAGCGCCAGCGGCAGCTGTACCTGCCAGAAGCGCTGGAAAGCGCTCATGCCCATCGCCGCCGCGCTTTCCAGCGCTTCGCGCGGCACCTGCTGCAGGCCGGTGACCACGCCGCGCACCAGCGGCAGCAGCGCGTAGAGCACCAGCGCAATCAGGGCGGGCGCCGTTCCGGTGCCGGAGATGCCGGCCTCAGCCAGCGCGGGAAAGCGGCGCGTCAGGCCGGCAAGCGGCGCGATCAGCAGGCCAAAGAGCGCCACCGAAGGGATAGTTTGAATGACGTTGAGGCAGGTAAACACCGACGCCTGCCAGCGCGGCTGCCGCCAGACCCACACGCCCATCGGTACGCCGATGAGCAGAGCGGGCAGCAGCGTGCCGAGCAGCAGGAGCACGTGCTGGCGCAGGGCATCGTCAAAGATATCCTGGCGGTTGGCGTACTCTTTTAGCAGCGAGAGCGAGTCAAGCCTCCCCGTCGCCAGCAGGATGCAGGGAATCAGCCAGATTTGCGCATTGAGCAACCAGCGCCACAGGGTGCGTACCGTCAGGCGCCGTATCACATCGCTGGCCAGCAGCAGGCACAGCGCCAGCGACAGCCACAGCCCGCTGCCCGGCGACGTGCGCGCCAGCGACGACCCGCTTTGCGCCAGCTGCAGCGCCGCCTGCCCGCCGCCGTACCACAGCAGCGGCAGCAGCGCATCGGCTATCAGAAAGGTTAACAGCAGCGGTAAGCGGCCCGGGAGCGCGCAAAGCAGCAGGACCGTAGCCGCCATGCCCAGCTGCGCGGCGGCCAGCCACGGCCAGCTCTGCCACAGCCAGCGCGCCTCGCCGGAGAGCAGCCGGTTCGGCGCATAGTTAACAAACGGCAGCGCCACCATCATCAGCAGTAAAAGCGCCAGCAGCAGCGAAACGCGGTTATAGCAACGAATAGCCACCAAAACCTACTTCAACAGCCCTTTTTGCTGCAGATAGTCTGCGGCAACTTTCTTCGCATCCAGCCCTTCCACCGCAATGCTGGCGTTAAGCTGCTGCAGCGTTTTTTCGTCAAGGCTGGCGAAGACCGGCTGCAGCCACTGCGCCATCTGCGGATAGGCCTTCAGCACCGCTTCGCGCACCACCGGCGCCGGGGCGTAGATCGGCTGCACGCCTTTCGGGTCGCTCAGCGTTTGCAGCCCGAGCGCGGCCACCGGCCCGTCGGTCCCATAGGCCATCGCCGCGTTGACGCCGGAGGTCTGCTGCGCCGCCGCCTTGATGGTCACCGCCGTGTCGCCGCCGGCCAGCGACAGCAGCTGGCTTTGATTAAGCTTGAAATCGTAGGCCTTTTCAAAGGCCGGGAGCGCATCCGGGCGTTCGATAAACTCAGCGGAGGCCGCCAGCTTGAATTCGCCGCCCTTTTGCAGATAGCCGCTCAGGTCGGCCAGCGAAGTGAGATGATTTTTTTGCGCCACATCCTGACGCACGGCGATGGTCCAGGTGTTATTGGCCGGTGCGGGCGTTAGCCAGATGAGCTTATTCTTCTCGGCGTCCAGGGTTTTGACCTTCTCATAACCCTGCTGCGCGTTTTTCCACGCCGGGTCGTTCTCCTGCTTAAAGAAGAAGGCCCCGTTGCCGGTGTACTCAGGATAAATATCTAATTCGCCCGCGGTAATGGCGCCGCGCACCACCGGCGTGGTGCCAAGCTGAATTTTATTCACCGTTTTTACGCCGTGGCTCTCAAGAACCTGCAAAATAATATTGCCCAGCAGCGCCCCTTCGGTATCAATTTTTGAGCCTACTTTAACCGGCTCAGCCGCCTGCAGCGGCAGGCTCACCAGGGCTGCCAGCGCCAGCGCGCCCGACCATTTGCTTGCAATCCTCATCCCGCTTCCCTCTTTAATTTGCGCCCCATTTACAGAAGCTTAAGAGAAAAGCGTAGCGCAAATGCGCGATGAAAGGAAAAGAAAAGGCCGGTTACCCGGCCTGATAGAGGAGCAACGTCGGCGCATCGCGCCGGCCCGAACTAGAGCAATTCAAACTCACCCTGCTTCACGCGAGCGGAATCGACGCCAATAAAGACGTTGAATTTGCCCTGCTCGGCGGCGTATTTCATTTTCTGGTTCCAGAACTTCAGGGCGTCGACCTCAATCGGGAAGCTGACAGTTTGCGTCTCGCCCGGCTTGAGGGTCACGCGCTTGAAGCCGCGCAGCATTTTCACCGGACGGCTCATCGAGGCGGTCACGTCCTGCAGGTACAGCTGGATAACCGTGGCCCCTTCGCGCTTGCCGGTATTGGTTACCTGCACGCTGGCGGTCACGCTGCCGTCGGCCTGCATGGTCGGTGCCGACATTTTGACGTCAGAGACGCTGAAGGTGGTGTAGCTCAGGCCGTAGCCGAACGGATAGAGCGGGCCGTTGGCCTCGTCGAAGTAGCGCGAGGTGTACTTATTCGGCTTGTCGGCGTTGTAAGGACGACCGGTATTGAGGTGGCTGTAGTAGACCGGGATCTGCCCGACCGAGCGCGGGAACGACATCGGCAGCTTGCCGGACGGATTGGCGTCGCCGAACAGCACGTCGGCAATGGCGTTGCCGCCTTCGGTGCCGGCAAACCAGGTCTCCAGCATCGCGTCAGCCTGCTGATCCTCTTTGACCAGCGCCAGCGGGCGACCGTTCATCAGCACCAGAACCAGCGGTTTACCGGTGGCTTTGAGGGCGCTGATTAAATCGCGCTGGCTCTGGGGCAGCGTGATATCGGTGCGGCTGGAGGCCTCGTGCGCCATCCCCTGCGCTTCGCCGACAACCGCGACAACCACGTCGGACTGCTTCGCGGCGGCGACCGCCTCGTCGATCATCGCCTGCGGCGTGCGCGGGTCGACCTGCACCGCTTTCTCATACAGGTTGAGGAAATCAACGATGCCTTTATCGTCAGTCACGTTGGCGCCGCGGGCGTATAGCACCTTGCCCCGATCGCCGAGCGCCGTTTTAATCCCGGTGAGCACGGTAACCGACTGATCGGCAACGCCTGCCGCCGACCAGCTGCCCATCATGTCGCGCTTGCTGTCGGCCAGCGGCCCGATAACCGCCACGGTGCCCGATTTTTTCAGCGGCAGCGTCTCGAGACGGTTTTTCAGCAGTACCAGGCTTTCACGCGCCACTTCCCGGGCCTCTTTACGATGCAGGCGGCTTTCGGCGTTGGTGTCCTGCGGGTCTGACTCCTTCGGCCCCAGGTGGCTATACGGATCGTTGAACAGACCCATGTCGTATTTGACGTTGAGCACGTGGCGCGTCGCGTCGTCCAGCTCCGCCATCGTCACCTTGCCGGACTTCACCAGATCCGGTAGGTATTTGCTGTAGTACTCGTCGCTCATGCTCATATTGATGCCGGACTTCAGCGCCACGCGCACCGCGTCCTCCGGGTCGGAGGCAACGCCGTGCTTGATAAGCTCTTTGATCGCCCCGTGGTCGGAAACGGTAATGCCCTTAAAGCCCCAGTCGTCGCGCAGCACCTCTTTGAGCAGCCACGCGTCGGAGGTGGCCGGGGTGCCGTTGAGCGAGTTAAGCGCCACCATGACCGCGCCGCTGCCGGCATCCAGCCCCGCTTTGTACGGCGGCATATAGTCGTTGAACAGGCGCTGCGGGCTCATATCGACGGTGTTGTACTCTTTACCGCCCTCCACCGCGCCGTAGGCGGCGAAGTGCTTCACGCTGGTCATCACCGAGTAGCGGTCCGCCGGGCTCTTGCCCTGCATCGACTCAACCATCGCCTTGCCCATCATGGTGGTTAAATAGGTATCTTCGCCAAAGCCCTCGGAGGCGCGTCCCCAGCGCGGATCGCGGGAAACATCCACCATCGGCGCCCAGGTCATGTTGAGGCCATCGTCGGCGGCCTCATAGGCCGAAATGCGCCCGACGGTATTCACCGCGTCGAGGTTAAAGGAGGAGGCCAGGCCGAGGCTAATCGGGAAGACGGTGCGCTGACCGTGAAGCACGTCGTAGGCGAAGAACAGCGGAATTTTCAGCCGGCTGAGCTGCATTACCTGGTCCTGCATCACGCGGATATCCGAGCGGGTCACGGTGTTAAAGATAGCCCCGACCTGGCTCTCTTTGATCATCTCGCGGATCGCCTCTTTTGGGTTATCCGGCCCGACGCTAATCAGCCGCAGCTGGCCTATTTTTTCATCCACCGTCATCTTCTTCAGCAGTTCGCTGACGAAGGCATCCCGCGCCTGCGGAGTCAAAGGATGGTTGCCGAACAGTTCATCCGCCAGCGCGGGTTGCAGCGCCAGGCTAACGGCGAGGCCTACAGTACAGAGCCATTTCATGGTTATCTCTCTTTCTTCCAGTAGCGAGGATTTTGGCGAAACCTATACTTTATCAATTTCGAACTGCGGCGCTCGTCGTTCCGACGCCGGCCCGTAAAGGGCGAGGCCGGCGGCGCGCAGCGGGTAAGGCGACAAGTATAATAAAAACCGCAGTTTGCCATAAACATAGGCGAGACGCCTGTAGAAAGCTCGGCTTCTGCTCTGATTTTTCGCAACATTCTTGCACCAAATTGTCATACAAAGCGCTATTCTTAGTGCAGAATTTTTTGTCCCACCACAAGGAGTGGATCATGTCATCTGCAGCAACATCACAAAACAACGCATTTCTGACAGAGCTGGCGCGGCTGGTTGGCTCCTCGCACCTGCTAACCGATCCGGCCAAAACCCAACGCTATCGCAAAGGGTTCCGCTCCGGCCACGGCGACGCGCTGGCCGTGGTCTTTCCCGGAACGCTGCTGGAACTCTGGCGGGTGCTGAGCGCCTGCGTGGAGGCCGATAAAATTATTCTCATGCAGGCGGCGAATACCGGCCTCACCGAAGGCTCCACCCCCAACGGCAACGATTACGATCGCGAGATCGTGATTATCAGCACCCTGCGCCTCGACAAGCTGCATCTGCTGGGTAAAGGCGAGCAGGTGCTGGCCTTCCCGGGCACCACGCTCTATTCGCTGGAGAAGGCGCTGAAGCCGTTTGGCCGCGAGCCGCACTCGGTGATTGGCTCCTCCTGCATCGGCGCATCGGTCATCGGCGGCATCTGCAATAACTCCGGCGGCTCGCTGGTTCAGCGCGGCCCGGCCTATACCGAGATGTCGCTGTTTGCGCAGATTGATGAGCAGGGCAAGCTGCGCCTCGTTAACCATCTGGGCATCGACCTCGGCACCACCCCGGAGCAGATCCTCAGCAGCCTCGACGACGAGCGCATTAAAGATGAAGACGTCCTTCACGACGGCCGCCACGCCCACGATCATGATTACGTCACCCGCGTACGCGACGTCACCGCCGACACGCCGGCGCGCTACAACGCCGACCCCGACCGCCTGTTTGAGTCCTCGGGCTGCGCCGGCAAGCTGGCGGTGTTTGCCGCCCGCCTCGACACCTTCCCGGCGGAGAAGCGCCAGCAGGTATTCTATATCGGCACCAACCAACCGGCGGTGCTAACGGAAATCCGCCGCCATATTCTTGCTGAATTTAACAACCTGCCGGTGGCCGGGGAATATATGCACCGCGATATCTACGATATCGCCGAGCGCTACGGCAAGGACACCTTCCTGATGATCGACAAGCTCGGCACCGACAAAATGCCGTTCTTCTTCACCATGAAGGGCCGCACCGACGCGATGCTGGAGAAGGTGCCGCTGTTTAAGCCGCACTTCACCGACCGCTTCATGCAAAAGATCGGTCACGTTTTCCCGGCGCACCTGCCGGAGCGAATGAAAACCTGGCGCGATAAATATGAGCATCACCTGCTGCTGAAGATGGCGGGCGACGGCGTCGAGGAAGCCCAGGCGTGGCTGACGGAGTACTTTAAACAGGCCGAGGGCGATTTCTTCGTCTGCACGGCGGAAGAAGGCAGCAAGGCGTTCCTGCACCGCTTCGCCGCGGCGGGTGCCGCCATCCGCTACCAGGCCGTTCACGCCGACGAGGTGGAGGATATTCTGGCGCTGGATATCGCCCTGCGCCGCAACGACACCGAGTGGTTTGAGCATTTGCCGGCCGAAATCGACGACCAGCTGGTCTATAAGCTCTACTACGGTCACTTTATGTGCCACGTCTTCCACCAGGACTACATCGTTAAGAAAGGCGTGGATGCCCACGAGCTGAAGGAGAAAATGCTGGTGCTGCTAAAAGCGCGCGGCGCGCAGTATCCCGCCGAGCACAACGTCGGGCATCTTTACGAAGCGCCGGAGAGCTTAAAGCAGTTCTACCGCCAGAACGACCCGACCAACAGCATGAACCCGGGGATCGGCAAAACCAGCAAGCAAAAATACTGGGGCGAGCGCCGGGAGAGCGACGGCAGCGCCTCGTAGGCGCAGAGGCTAACCGCGAACTTCTTCGGCCTGACCTCGCCCGCGTGCGGCCGGGCCGAAGAACGATCCCTGCCGGGGCTATTCATCTACCGGGGTTATGTATTACGCTGCATGCCGAAGAAAACGCGTCCCCGGTAAACCTGGCTTAAGGAGCCCCACCATGTCCGAAGCGGATATGTTACACAGCGCTGAATTAGAAATCCGCGAAGCCCTGCCCGATGATGCTCACGCCATCGCCGCGCTGTACGTCTGGCACGTCCTCAACGGGCGCGCCTCCTTTGAAGATATTCCCCCCACCGTCGACGAAATGCGCAAGCGGATTAAAACCGTACGCGACAACGGCCTTCCGTGGCTGGTGGCGCTGTGGCGTGGGTCCATCGTCGGCTACTGCTACGCCACCTTTTACCGCCCTCGCCCGGCCTATCGCTACACCCTTGAAGAGTCGATTTACGTCGAATCAGGCATGGGCGGACGCGGCATCGGCAGCGCCCTGCTGTCGCAGCTCATCGCGAAGTGCGAGCAGGGGCCGTGGCGGCAGATGCTGGCGATCATCGGCGACGGACACAATAACGCCGGTTCGCTGGCGATCCACAAAAAATTTGGCTTTAGCGTGGCGGGGCAGCTGCGCAGCGTGGGCTACAAGATGGGCGACTGGCGGGATACGCTGATTATGCAGCGCCGGCTCGGCGACGGCGATCTGACGATCCCGGAGTAGATGTGGGCGAGAACCCGCAGCGGCGTCGCCTGCGGGGAGAGCGCAAAAGCGCCGGGACGGGCAATCCCCGAGCCGGCGCTTTGGGCAAAGCCTGGCGTCCGATTAATCGTTCTGCGCGGTCTGCGCGCCGCCTTTCAGCATCGCATCCGCCATCTGCGCTTCGCGCTGCTTTTTATAGCTCAGAGCCGAAGCCGGAACCGGCATCACCTTCCCGGTCTCAATCCACGTCCGCAGGCGGCTGGCGTCGGCAAAGTGCGTATATTTGCCGAACGCATCCATCACCACCAGCGCCACCGGGCGCTGATTAATCACCGTGCGCATGATCAGGCAGTGGCCCGCGGCGTTGGTAAAGCCGGTTTTGGTCAGCTGAATATTCCAGTTATCGCGATACACCAGGTGGTTGGTGTTGCGGAACGGCAGCGTGTAGGCCGGCTGGGCGAACGTGGCCATATCCTCTTTGGTGGTGCTCAGCTGGCCAATCAGCGGATACTGCTCGGTCGCAATCAGCAGCTTAGTCAGATCGCGCGCGGTCGAGACGTTATGGATCGACAGGCCGGTCGGCTCGACGTAACGGGTATGGGTCATGCCCAGCGCCTGCGCCTTGGCGTTCATCGCGCGAATAAAGGCGTCATAGCCGCCGGGATAATGGTGGGCGAGGCTCGCGGCGGCGCGGTTTTCTGAAGACATCAGCGCCAGCAGCAGCATGTTGCGGCGGCTGATTTGGCTGTTCAGGCGCACGCGTGAATAGATCCCCTTCATTTCCGGGGTATGGCTGATGTCCACGCTCAGCATCTCATCCAGCGGCAGATGGGCATCAAGGACCACCATGGCGGTCATCACTTTGGTGATGGAGGCCATCGGGCGAACCAGATCCGGCTGGCTCTGGTAGACAATTTTTTTACTCGCAAGATCGACAATCATCGCGCTACCGGAAGCGATATCCGGCTGCATGGCGTGAACGGTCGCGGGGGTTTTTGCTATCGCCTGGGGCGCAAAAGGAACAGCCAGCAGCAAAGTCAGGCTGAGCAAAGAAACTCGAAATTTCGGCATGGTGAGCATTCTGAAAAGTATTTTTGCACGTTGATACGTACGCTGCGGCGCTGAAGCAAAAACGACGCTGGCGGGAGCAATCATACCGCGCCACGGCCGCGCCTGGCTAATAAGAATAGTGAGCAAATGCTGCATTGCCAGCATAAAAATCCATTTATGCTGGCAATGTACGTTGTTAGAACAGCCGGTATCCGTAGCCCCACAGGATAACGGTTATCGCCAGCAGCACTTCCAGCACCAGCACCCCGATTGCGAGGGTGGAGCTGGCAAAGCTTAGCCCCTCTTCACGATTGATACTCAGGAAGGTTGGGATCCCGAGATAGAGCAGGTAGCCGGTGTAAAACAGCGCCACCGTGCCGACAAACGCGCACAGCCACACCAGCGGATAGAGCGCCACGATCCCGCTTAAAAACAGCGGCGTCGCGACGTAGCCGGCAAACACCATGCAGCGTTTTAGCGAGGGCCGCTGCGGATAGCTTCTCGCCATCCACCAGATGACCCGCCCCATCACCGCCACCCCGGCGAGCATCACGGCATAAAACAGCACCGCGAGCGCCAGCCCGGTGAACAGCGACGGTTTTATCACGGTGCCATCGCCGAAGTTCCAGCCCAGCTGCGTGGTACCAATAAACGCGCAGATAACCGGAACCGCCGCCATGATCAGCACGTGGTGCGTGTAGTGATGCGAAATCGTTTCGTTTTCGCTCTTGATAACGCTCATCTCTTGATTCGGATGAGAGAAGAGTCCCCAGACATGGTTCATAGCGTCCCCCTTGTCACGGCTTCGTACAGCAGTGATACAAGTATAATTCACCCTGAGAGATTATTTTGCGTACAGCGATAAAAAGGCACTTAACCTCATTTTAAGCGCCAGGGTGTATGCTTAGGCTTTAGGGTAAAAACGTCGCGTCATTCAGGACGGTTAAGAGTGGCGGCCGGGCCTGGCACAGGCCGCGCGCCGGCGCTGCCGGAAAGATGCCGCGAGGAGGGAGAATTTTTTGTATGGATATCAATAACCTGATTTCCCATTATGGCTACGCTGCGCTGGTCATCGGCAGCATAGCGGAAGGCGAAACTATCACCCTCCTTGGCGGAGTGGCGGCGCATCAGGGCCTGTTGAAGTTTCCGCTGGTGGTCGTCTCCGTGGCGCTTGGCGGAATGATTGGCGATCAGCTGCTGTATCTGCTGGGCAGGCATTTTGGCGGCCGGCTGCTGCGGCGCTTTTCCCGCCAGCAGGCGCGGATCCGCAAAGCGCAGCGCATGATCCAGCGACGCCCCTATCTGTTCGTCATCGGGACGCGCTTTATGTACGGCTTTCGCATCATCGGCCCGCTGCTGATCGGCGCCAGCCGCCTGCCGCCGAAGGTCTTTCTGCCGCTCAATATCCTCGGCGCGATCGTCTGGGCGCTGCTGTTTACCACCCTCGGCTATCTGGGGGGAGAAGCCATTGGCCCGTGGCTGCATCATCTTGACGGTCATCTCAAGCACGCAGTCTGGCTGATCCTTGCGGTTGTGCTGGTGTTCGCCGCGCACTGGTGGCTGAAGCGCCGCGAGGCGCAAAGGAAAGAGTAGACGGGCACCCCGGCCGACGTCGTCGTCGCCGGGGAAAACGGGATTACTTCGCGGCCTGGCGGTAGCCGCCGCCCAGCGCGGAGGTCAGCTGAATGTTGGCGTCCAGCCACTGACCGTGCAGGCGCAGCGCGGAAATCCGCTCTTCGAGCGCCGGCAGCTTCGCCATACTCACTTTCGAACCCGGCAGGATCCCGGCGTTCATCCGCGCCTGCGCCAGATCCACCATCCGCCCGGCGTCTTTTTCGACCTGCTGCTGCTGCTGATTTTTCTCCATCAGGGTCTCTACCTGGCTCGCCGCCTTCGCTACCTGATTCACCGCGTCAACGACCGCTTTGTTATACTTTGCCACCGACAGATTGTTCTGCGCGCTGACGATATCCAGGTTAGCGTTCAGGCGTCCGCTATCAAAGACAGGCAGCGTCAGGCCCGCTGAGAGCCCCATCTGCTGCGCCGAGTGGCGGAACAGATCGCTTAAGTGCAGGGCATCCTGCTGCAGGAAGCCCATCAGGTTAATATCCGGATAGAACGCCGCTTTCGCCGCATCCACCTCGCTTAAAGAGGCTTCGATATACCAGTGCGCCTCCTGCAGATCCGGGCGGCGCGCCAGCAGCTCGTAGCCCAGCTCGGTCGGCATCTGCGTGCTGACGGCGGGCAGAGGCGCCGGACGGAGGTTCAGCGCCCGGCTCTGGCCGTTGGTTAAGGCCATCAGACGCGCCTCAATCTCCTTCATGCTGCCGGTGACATCGGCCAGCTGCTGATCGGTTTTGCTGACGTTGATATCGTTCTCCGCTCCCTCAACCGAGTTGGTGATCCCACGCTGGTACAGCGCGCGATCGACGCTGACGATATTGTTCTGCTCATCCTTCAGCTGCTGCAGTACGTTTTTCACCGCCGCCTCGGTCTGCCACTGCCAGTAGAGGCGCGCCACGCTGCTTGCCAGCAGCTCCCGGGTTTGCGCCTGCTCGGCTATCTGCGCCTTCACTTCGCCGATGCGGGCCTTCACCAGCGCGCGATTTTTCCCCCACAGATCCAGATCCCAGCCCGCCGTCAGGCCGAAAGTGCCGTTGGTGTACCACGGCCCGGTGTTGCCATCGGTATCGGTCGCGAAAGGCCCCATCAGCCCCTCCGAGGACATTTTCTGCCGCTCAACGTTGGCGGAGAAGTCCATCTCCGGGCCAAGGTTGGCCTGCGACATCCGCGCCTGGGCTTCCGCCAGCTTTATCCGCTGGTCGGCAATCTGCATATCCGGCGCGTTGGCTAAGGCGCGCTGAATCAGGCCGTTCAGCTGCGGATCGCGGTACTCTTGCCACCAGCTGTCGTGCGGCCAGCCGTTTTTCACGCTGGCAGGCAGCTCCGTTGCCACATGGGAGGCAGGGGTCTGCTGCTGCGGCGCGGTGCCGGTATCGTGTGACGGCGCGCAGCCGGCCAGCGCAATGACCAGGGGCAGCCCGGCGATAACGCGTTTGCTCAGATTCAGGTTCATGAGATAGGTCAGATGACTTAATAAGGTCGGTTATAATAAATTAATTGCCTTCGCGCCGTTAAGTAAAGCGTGTGGCTTGCCAAATCATATGGTTAAAAATAAATAAATGAATTCACGGAGTGAACATGAGCCAGAATATTTACGATGATCCGCGCTTTTTCGCCGGCTACGCGACCCTCGACCGTTCGGTAAAGGGCCTTGACGGCGCGCCGGAGTGGCCCGCCATTCAGCAGATGTTGCCGCCGCTATCCGGCCTGCGGGTGGTCGATCTCGGCTGCGGCTACGGCTGGTTCTGCCGCTGGGCTCGCGACCAGGGCGCGGCGCAGGTGAGCGGGCTGGATATCTCCAGCCGCATGCTCGAACGCGCGCGCGAAATGAGCGAGGGTCAGGATATTGACTACCGCTGCGCCGATCTGCAGACCCTGACGCTGCCCGCCAACGGCTGCGAGCTGGTCTACAGCTCGCTGGCCCTGCACTATCTGCCGGACGTGGCCCCGCTGTTCGCCACCGTTTATCAGGCGTTAACCCCCGGCGGCACGCTGCTCTTTTCCGCCGAGCATCCGGTCTACACCGCGCCGCTGCGTCAGGGCTGGCAGGAAGATGCCGCGGGGCAAAAAAGCTGGCCGGTCAGCCACTATCAGCAGGAGGGTGAGCGCATCAGCAACTGGTTTGCCGATGGGGTAAAAAAACAGCACCGCAAGCTCGCCAGCTGGATAAACCTGCTGGTTGCCGCCGGCTTCGTGATTGAACATCTTGACGAATGGGGCCCGACGGCGGCGCAAATTGCCGCCCAGCCGGGCCTCGATGAAGAAAAAGAACGGCCGATGATCTTTTTACTGCGCGCGCGTAAGCCGGCGTAACCGGCTGGCGGCCCGGAGCGGCTTACTCTTTCAGGCTGGCGCCGTTGCTGGCAATAACCTCTTTATACCAGCTAAAGCTCTTCTTCCTGCTGCGCGCCAGCGTACCTTTCCCCTCGTCGTCACGATCGACGTAAATAAAACCGTAGCGCTTGGAGAGCTCGGCCTTCGAGGCGCTCACCAGGTCGATGGGCCCCCAGCTGGTGTAGCCCATCAGCTCGACGCCGTCGTCGATAGCCTCCCGCGCCTGCAGCAGATGATCGTTCAGGTAGGCGATGCGGTAGTCATCGTTGATGCTGCCGTCCGCTTCAACCTTGTCCTTCGCGCCGAGGCCGTTTTCCACGATAAACAGCGGCTTTTGATAGCGATCCCACAGGACGTTAAGCAGCGTGCGCAGGCCCAGCGGGTCGATTTGCCAGCCCCACTCCGAGCTCGCGAGGTGCGGGTTGGGCACCATGCTGAGAATGTTACCGCGCGCCTTTTTATTCAGCTCCTCGTCGGCGGTCACGCAGCCGGTCATGTAGTAGCTAAAGGAGATAAAATCGACGGTCTCCTTCAGCGCCGCGCGGTCGGCGTCGGTTATCTCAAGGCTGATATCCTGCTCGCGGAAATAGCGCAGCATATAGCCCGGATAGGCGCCACGGCACTGCACGTCGCCGAAGAACTGCCAGCTGCGGTTCTGCTGCAGGGTCTCAAAGATATCTTCAGGACGGCAGCTGAGCGGATACATCAGGCCGCCGAGCAGCATATTGCCGATTTTCCCGTCTTCGACTATCTCATGGCAGGCCTTAACCGCCAGCGCGCTTGCCACCAGCTGATGATGTATCGCCTGGTAGACCGCCGCCTTGCTGCTGCCCTCCGGCAGGCCGACGCCGGTCATCGGCGCATGCAGGGACATGTTGATTTCGTTAAAGGTGAGCCACAGCTTGACCTTATGCTGATAGCGGGCAAACACCGTGCGCGCATAGCGCTCAAAGAAGCCGATGACCTCGCGCCCGCCCCAGCCGCCGTAGTTTTTCACCAGCGCCCACGGCATTTCGTAATGCGACAGCGTCACCAGCGGGGTGATGTTGTGCTGCGCCAGCTCATCAAACAGCCGGTCATAAAAAGCCAGTCCGGCTTCGTTCGCTTCGCTATCGTCGCCGTTGGGGAAAATGCGCGTCCAGGCAATCGACACCCGCAGGCAGTTAAAGCCCATCTCCGCGAACAGGCTGATATCTTGCGGATAGCGGTGGTAGAAGTCGATGGCGATATCCTTGATGCCGCTGTCGCCGGCCACGCGTTCAACCACGTCGCCAAATACGCCGTGCGGCTGAACGTCTGACGTCGACAGCCCCTTCCCCTCTTCAAGATACGCCCCTTCCACCTGGTTTGCCGCGGTCGCGCCGCCCCATAAAAATGTTTTTGGGAATGTCTTCATCTCTCTCTCCTGTGATTAATGGCTGACGGACAGCAGCGGCTGGCCGGCGTCAACCACGCTGCCAGATACAATATCAACGCTGCGATAGCCGTCGCTGTTACTGATAATAATCGGGGTTGCCAGGTCATAGCCGGCATCCAGAATCGCCTGGCGATCGAACTCCAGCAGCAGGTCACCGGCCTGCACCCTGTCCCCTTCCTTCACGTGGGCGGTAAAGGGCTCGCCGTTGAGCTTAACGGTGTCGATACCGACGTGGATCAGCAGCTCAATGCCGCTGTCGCTGAGCAGGCCAATCGCGTGTTTAGTCTGGAATAGGGAGGCCACTTCGCCAGAGAACGGGGCGATGACCTTGCCGGTGGCGGGAATAATCGCCACGCCCTGCCCCAGCAGACCGCTGGCGAAGGTGCCGTCGGGAACCTTCTCCAGCGCCAGAACGCTGCCGGACATCGGGGCCAGAATATCGTTTTCGCCTGCCGGAGCGGTGACGACGGCGGCCTCCCCGGCGCCGCTCTTCGGCATCCCGGCGACAAAGGTCAGCACGCAGGAGATAACCAGCGCGGCAACGATACCGATCGCGCCGCCCCACAGGGTGGCGTCAATGCCCTGCGGCGGGATCATCTGCGCAAGGGTGAAAATGTTGGCAAAACCGAAGGAGTAAACGTGGGTGTTGCTAAAACCGACAATCGCCCCGCCGATCGCCCCGGCCACGCAGCCGAAGATAAACGGCCGACGCAGCGGCAGGTTCAGGCCGTAGATAGCCGGTTCGGTGACGCCAAAAATCCCGGCAGAGATAGCCGACCCGGCCAGCACCTTCTGCCGCGCGTCGCGGCTGCGCAGGAAAATCCCCAGCGCGGCCCCCACCTGCCCCATCACCGCCGGCAGCAGCATCGGCAGCATAGAATCCTGACCGAGCACCGCCAGGTTATTGATCATCAGCGGCACCAGCCCCCAGTGCAGACCAAAGATCACGCACACCTGCCACAGGGCGCCCATTGCGGCCCCTGCCAGCCACGGCGCAACCGCGTAGATAATCTGGTAACCGTGGGCCAGCAGCTGGCTCAGCCAGGTGGCAACCGGGCCGATAGCCAGGAAGGTCAGCGGCACCACCACCGCCAGGCAAATAGCCGGGGTGAAGAAGTTTTTCATCGCTGCCGGCAGCACCGCGTTGCTGCGCCGCTCCAGCCAGCAGCTGGCCCACGAGGCGAGAATGATCGGGATAACCGACGAGCTGTAGTTGATAAAGGTCACCGGAATGCCGAGGAAATGCGCCGCCCCGGCTCCCGATACCTGGCTGGTCTCAAAGGCCTGAATCATCAGCGGGTGGGTTAACGCCCCGCCGATAACCATGGTGATAAACGGATTGCCGCCAAACTTTTTGCCGGCGGTATAGCCTAAAAAGAGCGGGAAGAAGAAGAACAGCGAGTCGCTGGCGGCAAACCAGATCTGATACGTCGCCTGCTGCGGAGCCAGCCAGCCGCACACCACCGCCAGCGCCAGCATGCCCTTAAGGATCCCCGACGCCGCCAGGACGCCGATAAACGGGGTAAAGATGCCGGACACCACGTCAATAACCTGACCGAGAACCGAGGTTTTCTCGCCCGTTTCCGCCGCCGGCTCGCTGTCGTCGGTCAGCCCGGCTTCGCTGCGCACCGCCTGCCAGACGTCGTGAACGTGGTTGCCGATCACCACCTGAAACTGGCCGCCGCTTTCGACCACCATAATGATGCCCGGATTCATCTTCAGCCCTTCCGCGTCCGCTTTTTTATTCTCTTTAAGCTTAAAGCGCAGCCGTGTAGCGCAGTGAACCAGACTCACAATATTCTCTTTGCCACCAACCCGGCTAAGAATATCCTGCGCGAGTGCTTTATATTCCATGCTGTTTTCCTTGACTTCAGCCGCCCGCGGGCGGTCCGTGACTGAGTGTTAAAATAAAAAAAACCCGAGAACAACGCCGGATGGCGTCGCGCTCAGGTTTTGCCTGCGTTATGCAGTAACAATCCAATTTTTGGTCGCTGGAGGCTAACGCCCCTCTTTTCTTACCCGTTCAATATGAATGGCAAGAAACATAATCTCTTCCGTCGTCAGCTGCCGCTGATAGCTTTTCTGCAGATGTCGAGCCACGGTTTCCGCACACTTCCACGCCCTGGGGTAGTTGTCCTTCACCGCGCTGTGCAGCGTCACGTCATCATCTTCCACCACCGTGCGGGTCAGCATCCGCTGGGCGAAGAACTTCAGGTGGGTAACAAAGCGCTGGTAGCTTAACGACTCTTCGTCATAGTTCAGCTGCAGCTGATACTTCACCAGCTGCAGAATTTCCTGCATCACCCGGGTGACGTGCATCACTTCCGGCATTTCGCTGTTGAGCTGGGCGGTAACCAGATGCAGGGCAATAAACCCGGCCTCGTCTTCGGCAAGCTCAACGCCGAGCCGCCGGGCAATAATCGCCCGCGCCTCCTGCCCCAGCTCAAACTCTTTCGGATACAGCCGCTTAATTTCCCACAGAAGGACGTTGCGGATGGTCACGCCGTTTTTCTGCCGCTCAATGGCGAAGTGGCAGTGATCGGTCAGGGTGATGTACAGGCTCTCCTGCAGTTTGCCCAGCCGCCCGCGCGCCAGCTCAATAATTCGGTCGCAGGTGGTCATCACTTCCAGCGGTATCTGGCTGAGTAACTCCCCCAGGCGGCCCACCAGCTCATCGCTGTGCAGCGCGAAGACCTTTTCAATTTTACTTTCATCCAGCGAGTCGCCGACGCGTTTCTGAAAGGCGAGCCCTCGCCCCATTACGACCTGCTCGCGCTGCTGCTCGTCGAGAATAACCACCACATTGTTATTAAGAACTTTGGCGATTTGCATATGAACCCCGGAAACAAAAAAACCTGACCCCCGACAAATGCCAGGAAATCAGGTTTTGCCTGCCTAAGCAGTAGCAATCCAACTCCAGCACTGTAGCAACTTCTTTCTTTGTCTCAACTACCCAGGCAGAGAAACGTGATACAGATCGCGGCTAACAGCGTATCGCCGCGGCGTTTTTTAGAAAGTGACCACCGTTTTCCACTCCACCACCCACGCATCCTGGGTCTCTGCGACGCCGCCGGGACGGTGCCAGTACTGCAGGCCTGGCTGCAGCTCGAGCCAGGAAATTGGGCGGAAGCGGTAATAGAGTTCGGCGTTCAGCGAATGTCCGGCCACCGGCTGATAGCTGGCATCATAGTAGTCCGTGGCACCGCTGATTTGGTTCATATAGCGCTGATTGCGGGCGTAGCTGTCGCTCATATCCATCCAGGTCAGGCCAAAGCCGATCCAGTCCGCCGGTCGGGCGTCAAACAGGCCGCGATAGCGCATCGAGGCGGCCACGGCGGTATGAATATAGTTGCTGCGCTGGTCGCTGTAGCTGCCGCTCAGCGACAGGCTCATGCCGCGCTCAGGATCGTCGGCGTGCCGGGTGACCTGCTGGTTGAGCCCGCCGTACAGGAACCAGGTCCGGTTATGCTGAGCATAGCCGTCGGGGTCCGTCGCGCCGGGGCCGCCGGATTTGCCGTAATAGAGATCGCTCTGCGGCGCGTTGGTGAACAGCACGCCAAGGTTATAGGCGCCAGGCAGGTCGTTAATCGTCGGGCGAGCCTCAATTTCCAGCGGCAGCAGCACGCCTTTACTGCCCTTCGTCGACCAGCTCCACGCATGGCTGCGGGAAGCGGCCTGCGGGTTCTGCTCCATCACTCCCCCTTTCAGGGTGAGCGTCGGCATCAGCTTATATTCGAAGGTGGTCCCCCAGGTATGCACGTTCCAGTTATTCCACGTCAGCGAGTTGGCGGATTTGCCGCCGCACTGCGAGAGCAGCTGGAAGTCGCAGGGAATGATCTGATCGAACGTCTGCACTTTGTTCATCATGCCGATTCGCCAGGTCAGGCGCCGGTCGTCAAAGCTGCGGGCGAAGGTGAGCCAGCCGAGGCGGGTAATGGACTGCCCGCCCCAGCTCTCCTGGGAGAGATCGTTAAAGTTAACCCGCGGATCCTGCAGCCGCCTGGTGGTCAGATTGTCGTCGTGGTTACGGTTGACGATATTCCCTTCGATGCGCGCGTCGGGGATCCCGGTCCAGCGCTCAAGATCCTGGTTAAAGGTCAGCGCCAGCTGGTCGATATAGGCCAGATGCTTATCATGGTTGTAGCCGCCGCCGGCGTTATAGCCCATTTCATTGAGATAGCCGAGGTTATAATTAAATCCCAGATCGGTAAGTATCGGGCGAATGCCTGCCATATCACCCAGCAGACCTTTTTGCGGGTTTTCAAAACCTAACACGCTACCGTTCCACGCCGGCGGTTGCGCAGCCAAGGCCGCCGGCGTCAATAGTGAAAATGCCAGCAGAGAGAACAGGCGATTTATTTTTTTGTCGTTCATAGATATATCCAACCTGACTGAGTAAAGGTAATAGCTGTCCGCAGGCAATAAAATTGCCCGTTTTTAATTTATTTTTTTATTTTTGGAAAAAGGGGCGTTGTCGGTCATTAAACCGCTTAGCCGCACCGCACCTTTATTTACAACTAATTGTTTTATTTAATAATTAAATTCCCCATAAATTGAAGGCAAAAAAAAACCTAAGCACTCCCCACCACGACTGGCGGAAGTGCTTAGGTTTTGCCTGTAATCAGTAGCAACCCTGAATATTAGAACGGCACAATATCACTCCCTTAGTGAAATTCCCATCAGCAGAAACTTCCTAAGTAATAATCTGTGAGCGAATTAACACTCCTGAGATTAATAGCGGGCGATAGCGGCGGCAATTTCGGCAGAGGTTTTTAGGGTACGGATCTCATTAAATACCCCCAGCGCTTCGGTATATTCTTTACGTAAATAGCTGAGCCACTGCTTGATGCGGGCTACGTGATAGAGGCCGGTATCGCCCTGCTTTTCCAGACGGGTATATTTTTGCAGCAGCAGCACGACCTGCGGCCACGGCATCCGCGGTTCGTTGTATTTTATCACCCGGCTTAAGTTCGGCACGTTCAGCGCTCCCCGGCCGATCATCACCGAGTCGCAGCCGGTGGCCGCCAGGCACGCCTGCGCGCTTTTCCAGTCCCAGATTTCGCCGTTGGCCACCACCGGGATCGTCAGGCGGCGGCGGATCTCGCCGATCGCCTGCCAGTTGATGCTCTCCGCCCTGTAGCCCTCTTCTTTGGTGCGTCCGTGAACCACCAGCTCGCTGGCGCCCGCCTGCTGTACGGCGTCGGCAATTTCAAACCGCCGCTCGCCGCTGTCCCAGCCGAGGCGCACTTTTACGGTCACCGGCAGGTGGTCAGGCACCGCTTCACGCATGGCCTTCGCGCCGCGATAAATCAGCTCCGGATCCTTCAGCAGCGTCGCGCCGCCGCCGCTGCCGTTAACCAGCTTTGACGGGCAGCCGCAGTTCAGGTCAACGCCCCACGAGCCGAGCTCCACCGCCCGGGCGGCGTTCTCCGCCAGCCACTGCGGATACTGCCCGAGCAGCTGCACGCGCACGCGGGTTCCGGAGGGCGTCCGGCTGTGGTGATGCAGCTCCGGGCAGAGTCGGTAAAACGATTTTGCCGGCAGCAGCTGGTCCACCACGCGCAAAAATTCGGTGATGCACAGATCGTAATCGTTGACTTCGGTCAGCAGCTCGCGCACCAGCGAATCGAGCACGCCTTCCATCGGCGCCAGTAATACCCGCATATTGTTATTCATTGCCCGGAAAAAAAGAGGCGCTATGTTAGCGCCTCTCCGTGCCGGTTAAAAGGGCTCCGTGCGGGTTTTCCCGCCGCCGGCGCCGCGGTGGCCTGCGCTAGCACGGCTGCAGGCAGTTATCCTCCTTCCAGCCGTACAGCCACTCGATGCCGCGATAGAACTCAGCCTGGGTTTTGCCCTTCCACAGCAGGTTGCGTACCTGGCGTTCGACGCCTGCGGCATGGTAGATCCGCCCCATTTCCCGAGTTGACCAGACGATGCGCGCGGTGCGCGGAATTCGCACCGATTCATACAGCGCAAACGCGCGGGCGGCATCGCCGTCGCAGTGCGCCAGCGCTTTGCCAAGGGTGACCGCATCCTCCAGCGCCATGCAGGCGCCCTGGGCCATATACTGCGCCACCGGATGGGCCGCGTCGCCGACCAGAGTGATACGCTCGTTGCCCCACTTCTCGACCGGTTCGCGATCGGCGGTGGACCAGCGGCGCCACGAGGTGGGTTTATCCAGCATCTGCCTCGGGCGCGGATGGATCCCCTGGAAGTAGGAGAGCACCTCCTCTTTGCTGCCGTCGCGTACGCCCCACTCCTCCTGCTGGCGGCTGTGGAACGTCACCACCAGGTTATACTGCTTACCGCCGCGCAGCGGGTAGTGCACCAGATGGCAGTGCGGCCCGGCCCACAGCACCGGCGCGTTGATGCGCAAATCCTCCGGCATATCCGCCGCTTCCACCACCGCCCGGTACACCACGTGGCCGGTGACCCGCGGCGTGTCGTCCAGCAGGCTCCGGCGAACCGCCGACTTCACGCCGTCACAGCCGATCAGGATATCCGCGGCCCAGCCGTTGCCGCGATCGTCATAGACCGTCACCTCGTCGGCGCTCTGGCGAATATCAACCACCTGGGTTGAGGTGCGGTACTCGACGTCGGGATGGGTTAACGCCGCTTCCCAGACGGTGGCGTGAATATCCGCCCGGTGGATAACCGCGTAGGGGCCGCCAAAATGGTCGCGGAAGGCCTGCCCGGTTTTAATCTGCACCACCTCTTCGCCGTTCACCGCATCCATCATGGTGATGTGATCGGTGAAGACGGCACGCTGGCGGGCAATTTCGCCCACGCCCAGGCTATCCAGCGCCGAAAAGGCGTTGGGGCCAAGCTGGATGCCGGCGCCAATTTCGCCGATCTCACGGGCCTTCTCCAGCAGCATCACCTTGATGCCCTGGCGCGCCAGGGAGAGCGCCGTCGCCGCGCCGCCAATTCCCCCGCCGACAATCGTTGCTCGCGTCACTTTCGCCATGCTCTGTCCCCCTAAGCCGGAATTTTGTCTTGTTGATTTTCCGGCGCGGCGGCGATAAACGCCGGAAGCCGGGTACAGGCGTCATAGACCGCCTGGCAGCGCGGATAGTGGCTCAGGTCGCAGCCCATGCGCTGGGCGTTGGCCCACTGCGGCACCAGGCAGCAGTCGGCCAGCGTCGGCGTCTCGCCGACGCAGAACGCGCCGGACCGGGCGTGGCGCAGCAGCTGCTCCACCGCGCCGAGCCCCTGCTGGACCCAGTGCGCATACCAGCGCTGTTTGTCCTCTTCGCTCACCTTCAGCTCATCGCTAAGGTAGCGCAAAACGCGCATGTTATTAATCGGATGAATATCGCAGGCGATGGCGTAGACGATCTCCAGCACCCGCATCCGCGCCGGATCCTGCTGGGGCAACAGCGGCGTCTGCGGATAGTGCCGGTCGAGCCAGTCGGCGATCGCCAGCGACTGGCCCAGGGATTCGCCCTCGTCGGTCATCAGCGTAGGCACCAGCCCGACCGGATTCAACCGTCGGTACTCGAGGGCGTTTTGCTGGCCGATACGAATATTGACGCCCACGCTCTGGTAGGCGATCCCCTTCAGCGCCAGGGCGATACGCACCCGGTATGAAGCGGAGCTATTGAAAAAACTGTATAGCTTCATCGCTCACCTCATACCACGCGCACGGCGATGGGCGTCAGGCCATCCACGCCGCCGCTAATCACATCCCCTTTCACTACCGCGCCAACGCCTTCCGGGGTGCCGGTGAAAATCAGGTCGCCGGGCTGCAGCTCGAAGAAGCCGGAGAGATAGCTGATGGTTTCGTTAACCGACCAGATCAGATGGCGAATATCGCTGCGCTGATGGTCTTCGCCGTTCACCTGCAGCCAGATCGCCGCCTCATTGACCGTCACGCTATCCGCTCTGTGCAGCGGCGCAACCGGCGCGGAGAGATCGAACGCCTTGCCGATTTCCCACGGACGCCCCATCTGGCGCATCTCCATCTGGCGGTCGCGGCGGGTCATATCGAGGCCGGTCGCGTAGCCCCAGATATAGTCGTGAGCCTGCTCCAGCGGAATATCGCTGCCGCGCTTGCCGATCGCCACCACCAGCTCGATTTCGTAGTGGTAGTTGTCCGTCTGCGCCGGATAGGGCAAATCGAGGGTTTCGCCTGCGGCCACCGCCACCACCGCATCGGCCGGTTTACAGAAGAAAAACGGCGGCTCGCGGTCCGGGTCAAAGCCCATTTCACGGGCGTGAGCGGCATAGTTACGCCCCACGCAGTAGACGCGGCGCACGGGAAACTGTTCATCGCTGCCGACAACGGGAACGGTAACCGGGGCCTGGGGAGCAAAAACGTATTGAGTCATGATCGAGTCCTTATGATTAGTAGCGCGCTTCGCGGAACAGGCCGAGGGTTTCCTGGACCGGGCGGTCCGAGAAGCTGAATAACACCGTCTCCTGCGCTGCGGTGAAAGAGACGCCGTGCCAGGTCGGCACCACGAAGATGTCTTTCGCCTGGAAGGTAAAGGTTTGCTCGCCGACGGTAACCTGCCCGCTCCCTTCGACGACGTGGTAGATAGTGCTGTCGGTGGTTTTCGCGGTCCGCGAGCTAAAGCCTTTAGGCAACAGCTGCAGGAACGCGCCCATTGACGGCATCGGGTAGCCGCCGGTGAGCGGATTGACGTAGCGCATTTTGTAGCCGTCCCACTCGTCGGCGGCCCCCATGTTTGTCAATTCATGCAGCGCATCGCGGCTGCGGTCATAGCGATAGTTAAAGATCGGCGAGGAGTTGCCCACCTGGTGGCGCAGCGGCAGCATATTGGCGGCGTAGCGCGGCAAATAGTCGCCCTCCTTGCGGGTGACCGGCTGCTGATCCTCAGGGTAATCTTCGGCAAAGCCGCAGCCCAGATAGTTCACCAGCGGCAGGTCGAGGCCGTCGAGCCAGATAACCGGCTCATCGCCGGGGTTGCCGTGGTCGTGCCAGCGCCACTGCGGAGTGAGAATAAAGTCGCCGGGACGCATCGCCGTCCGCTCGCCGTCGACGGCGGTGAAGGCCCCTTCGCCCTCCACGACAAAGCGCAGCGCCGACTGATTATGCCGATGGCTCGGCGCCACCTCGCCGGGCATGATCAGCTGCAAACCCGCATACAGCGAGGAGGTAATAGAGGAGTGGCCGCGCAGGGCCGGGTTCTCCAGCACCAGCACCCGACGCACCGCTTCTTTAGCGCCAATCAGCCGGCCGCTTTCCAGCAGCAGCGGGCGAATTTCCTGATAATTCCAGTAGGCCGGCGCGCAGTTGGCGTTCGGCGTTTTCGGCACCAGATGATGCAGCGACTCCCACAAAGGCGTCAGGTTCTGGCCCGATATATGCTCGTAAAACTGCTGGCGACCGCCGGGAACTTCCGTTGCGTGCTGAGACATGATTGTTCTCCTTATTTATTCACGATGCCCGCGGAGGGCAGCGCGTCGGGTACGGTAATCGGATTGCGGACCACCAGGGTCAGCAAAATCAGCATTCCTGCGCTAATCGCGGCCGGAACGGCGATGACGAAAAACAGGGTATCGAATGAGAAATTCATCGCCATCATCATGCCGCCGGAGAGAGATCCGACGATGGCTCCGCAGCGGCCGACGGCGTTTGACCAGCTGACGCCGGTGGCGCGGCTCTGGGTCGGATAGAGCGTGGCCGTCAGCGCGTTAAGACCCACCTGCGAACCGCTGACGCCAATCCCGGTGCCGAAAATCGCCAGCGCCATCAGCCACAGGCCATTCTCGCTAAGGCCAATCATCACGATGCAGACCGCGCCCAGGCAGTAGCTCAGCGCCAGCACCCGATACGGATTGAAGCGATCCATTAGTATGCCGAGCAGCAGCGCGCCGAAGGTGCCGCCAATCTGGAAAGCGGCGGTGACCCATGAGGCATGCTGCAGGTCGATGCCGCGATGGTTGAGCAGCGTCGGCATCCAGCTGGAAAGCAGGTAGATAATCAGCAGGCTCATAAAGAACACCACCCACAGCATCAGGGTAATGGGCAGCTGGCGGCCAACGAACAGCTGGCCGATGCTGCCTTTGGCGCCGGTGGCCGGTTCATCCAGCCAGAAATGGGTGTGCTCATAGCGCTCGCCGGTAATGGCGCCGACGGTCTTCGCAATCACCGGCTGCGGCAGCCGGCGGCGGATCTGCCAGCGCGGGGATTCCGGCAGCACCGCCAGCAGCGCCGCGGCCAGCAGCAGAGGCAGAACGCCGCCTAGCGCCAGGATGCCGTGCCAGCCAATCTGCGCCACCAGCTGGGCGCTGACCACGCCGCCTAATGCCGAACCGAGGGTAAAGCCGCAAAACATCAGGGTCACCAGCGCGCCGCGCCGCCGGGCGGGCAGATACTCCGAGGTCATGGTAATGGTGTTCGGCATCGCCCCGCCGAGGCCAAGGCCGGTGAGGAAGCGCAGGATAACCAGCGTCTCAAGGTCGGGGGAAAAGGCCGAAAGCAGGCTAAACAGGCCAAATAGCGCGACGCAGAACTCAATGACCCGCTTGCGACCGAAGCGGTCGGAAAGCGGACCGCACAGCAGAGCGCCGGCGGTTAAGCCCAGCAGGCCTGCGCCAAACAGCGGCGCGAGCTCGCTGGCGCTGAGCTGCCAGTGGGCGCGAATATCGGGGGCGATAAAACCAATGGCGGCGGTATCAAAACCGTCGAGCATGACCACCAGAAAACAGCAGATAATCACGCGCCACTGCCGGGCACCTATCGGAGCGGCGTCCAGCAGCGTTTGCAATTCACGTCGTTGAGTCATCGTTATGCCTCAGTGTAGGGAGGAGGAGATGTTGTATTTATTTCTTTTATGTTGCGATTTTGTAACCCAGGCGATGAAATGTACAATGGTATCTCGGGCATAGACATAACCTGGAGGTTATAGCTAATGGCAAACTGGACGCAAAAACTGAAGCTGCATCATCTGCAAATGCTGGTGGCGCTCGGCGAGCAGGGCAACCTGACGCAGGTGGCGAAAATGATGAATATTACCCAGCCCGCGCTCTCTAAATGGCTGACTCAGTTTGAAGAAGAGGTCGGCATGCTGCTGTTCGAACGCCATAGCAAAGGCCTACGCCCCTCCGAAGGCGGCAAGCTGCTGCTGCAGCACGCCCAGAGGCTGATCAACGATATGTCCCGCTCGCAGTATGAGATCGAGCGCTTTAAACAGGGCGGGCTGGTGGGTAGCCTGATGATCGGCTGTTCGCCGGTGGCCACCGACTGCGTTGCGCTGGCCATTCTCTCGCTGCTCAAGGAGATGCCGAGCCTGCATCTGAACATTGAGGAAAAGGTGATGACCCCCCTGCTTCACGATCTGCTCTCCGGAGTGGTGGACGTCGTGGTGGGACGGGTGGGCGGACGGGCGCTGGAGCTGCCGCTTAACTATCGGGTGCTGTACACCGAGCCGGTGTGCTTCGTCGCCCGCCCCGATCACCCGCTGGCGCAGATGCCGAGCCTCGGCTGGGCCGACCTCGCCCACTGGCGCTGGATAGTCTGGCCAACCGGCACGCCGATCCGCCTGAGCATTGACAACGCCCTGGTGGATAACGGCGTTATGCTGCCGGAAAATACCATCGAGTCGGCGTCGATGAACGTCACCAGCAATCTGCTGCAAAGCAGCGATATGATCTCTATTCTTTCTTTACGTCTGGCTCAGCGCTTTGCCGAACAGCAGCAGCTGGCAATTCTTAATTTGCCGCGCATCGAACAAAAAGGTAGCGTCGGGGTATTCTGGCGAAAAAGTGAAACGCCATCGCTTGCCCTCAGCCGGTTTCTTGATTATTTATCGCAGGCATCGTAGCCGTGTCGCTGCCCGCGCGGGGCTTCCATTTATCTATCCCCGCTATGCGTATTATTCATGATGTGATCGGTAGCACATTTCTGGGTTTAATTGTATGATGAATGCGGTTCATCAAGGGTTATTACCATGAGTCAATCACTGATTATTATCTGGCAGTATCTGCGGGCTTTTGTGCTGATTTACGCCTGCCTGTACGCCGGGATTTTTATCGCCTCCCTGCTGCCCATCACCATCCCCGGCAGCATTATCGGGATGCTGATTTTGTTCGTCCTGCTGGCGCTGCAGATTATGCCGCCGAAGTGGGTTAATCCCGGCTGTAACGTGCTGATTCGCTATATGGCGCTGCTGTTCGTGCCCATCGGCGTGGGCGTAATGCAGTACTGGGATTTGCTCCGCGCTCAGCTCGGCCCGGTCGCCGTCTCCTGTACCATCAGCACGCTGGTCGTTTTTCTGGTTGTCAGCTGGAGCTCTCACCTGGTGCACGGCGAACGCAAAGTGGTCGGCCAAAAAGGAAGCAAAAATGATGCATGAAATCTGGTGGTCACTGCCGCTGACGCTGATCGTGTTTTTCCTCGCCCGCAGGCTGGCAGCGCGCTTTAAATTTCCGCTGCTCAACCCGCTGCTGGTGGCGATGGTGGTCATCATCCCTTTTCTGCTGCTGACCGGCATCTCCTACGATCGCTATTTTCAGGGCAGTAAGATCCTCAACGATCTGCTGCAGCCTGCGGTGGTGGCGCTGGCCTTTCCTTTATACGAGCAGCTCCACCAGATTCGCGCCCGCTGGAAATCGATTATTACCATCTGCTTTATCGGCAGCGTGGTGGCAATGGTCACCGGGACCACCGTGGCGCTGTTAATGGGCGCAACGCCGCAAATCGCCGCGTCGATCATGCCGAAATCGGTCACCACGCCGATTGCGATGGCGGTCAGCGGCAGCATTGGCGGTATTCCGGCAATCAGCGCGGTATGCGTTATCTTCGTCGGCATCCTCGGCGCGGTTTTCGGCCATACGCTGCTCAACCTGATGCGCATCCGCACCAAGGCCTCACGCGGCCTGTCGATGGGTACCGCCTCGCACGCGCTGGGCACCGCGCGCTGCGCGGAGCTGGATTACCAGGAGGGGGCCTTCAGCTCGCTGGCGCTGGTGCTGTGCGGAATTATTACCTCCCTGGTTGCGCCGTTTTTGTTCCCGGTCATTTTAGCCGTGGTGGGATAAATTGTGATTTAAGTCACATTTATTAATGCAACGTAATGGAGTTGCACAAACAATGAGATATTAATCACATATACAGGCCATCGCCGCCCGTACACTAGATTTCCATTACATTGTTATGAGGCAACGCCATGCACCCACGTTTTCAAGCTGCTCTCCCTCAACTGACGGCAGACCTGCAGACGGCAATCGCCCCGATGCTGACCGACCCGCATTTCCCGGCCATGCTCGATGCAGACCAGGTCGCCGCGCTGCAAAGCGCAACCGGCCTCGACGAAGACGCGCTGGCCTTTGCCCTGCTGCCGCTGGCCGCCGCCTGCGCGCGCGCCGACCTCTCGCATTTTAACGTTGGCGCTATCGCGCGCGGCGTCAGCGGGCGCTGGTATTTCGGCGGCAACATGGAATTCCTCGGCGCGACCATGCAGCAAACCGTCCATGCGGAGCAGAGCGCCATCAGCCATGCGTGGCTACGCGGCGAAAAATCCCTGCTGGCCATCACCGTTAACTACACGCCCTGCGGCCACTGTCGTCAGTTTATGAATGAGCTCAACAGTAGCCAGGTGCTGCGCATCCACCTGCCGGGCCGCGAGGCGCATTCGCTGCAGCACTATCTGCCGGACGCGTTTGGTCCTAAGGATCTGGAGATCAAAACGCTGCTGATGGACGAGCAGGATCACGGCTTCCCGCTGAGCGGCGACGCGCTGGCGCAGGCGGCGATCCGGGCGGCAAACCGCTGCCATATGCCCTACAGCCAGTCGCCGTCGGGCGTCGCGCTGGAGCTGAAGGACGGCACGCTCTTCTCCGGTAGCTATGCCGAAAACGCCGCCTTTAACCCGACGCTGCCGCCGCTGCAGGGCGCCCTCAACCTGCTCAGCCTGAACGGCTATGATTATGCCGATATCCAGCGGGCCATTCTTGCCGAAAAGGCCGATGCGCCGCTGATCCAGTGGGATGCCACCGCGGCCACGCTGAAAGCCCTCGGCTGTCACAGTATTGACCGCGTGCTGCTCGGTTAAATCACCCATAAAACGGGCCTCAGGCCCGTTTTGTTGAAAATCCCCGCAATCAAACGATGGTTTCTTGCTCTTGCCCGGCGGGTAAAGTAGCCTGAACACTTCATTGTCTACCGTTGAGCCCAGGTTAATGTTAAAGCGTGTGTTATACAGCCTGTTAGTCCTGTTCGGCCTGCTGCTGTTGACCGTGCTGGGTCTTGACCGCTGGATGAGCTGGAAAACCGCGCCCTATATCTACGATGAACTGCAGGATCTGCCCTACCGTCAGGTTGGGGTGGTGCTCGGCACCGCCAAGTACTACCGCACCGGGGTCATTAATCAATACTACCGCTACCGTATTCAGGGCGCGCTCAACGCCTACAACAGCGGCAAGGTGAACTATCTGCTGCTCAGCGGCGATAACGCGCTGCAGAGCTATAATGAGCCGATGACGATGCGCCGGGACCTGATTAAAGCCGGCGTCGATCCGGCAGATATCGTGCTCGACTACGCTGGCTTCCGCACCCTCGACTCTATCGTGCGGACCCGCAAGGTGTTCGACACCAACGATTTTATTATCATCACCCAGCGCTTCCACTGCGAGCGCGCGCTGTTTATCGCCCTGCATATGGGCATTCAGGCGCAGTGCTATGCGGTCCCGTCGCCAAAAGATATGTGGAACGTGCGGCTGCGTGAGTTCGGCGCGCGCTTTGGCGCCCTCGCGGACCTCTACGTGTTCAAACGTGAGCCGCGTTTTCTGGGCCCGCTGATCCCGATTCCGTCGCAGCAAGAGGTTCCTCAAGGGGCGCAGTCCTATCCGGCGGTAACGCCTGAGCAGCTGCTGGAGCTGCAAAAAGAGAAGTAGCGGGCCGCGCCGTACGATAAGACAGCCAAAAAAAAGCCCGCGCAGTGCGCGGGCCTGATAAGCATCGAACGTTATTTTTTGCGCGCGTATTTCAGCGAATCCAGCGCAACGGCGAAGATAATAATGGCGCCCTTGATAATATACTGCCAGTACGGGTTCACGCCGATATAGGTCAGCCCGTAGTTAATCACCGTAAAGATGATAACGCCGGTAACCACGCCGAACACGGTACCCACGCCGCCGCTGAAGGAGACGCCGCCGACGACGCAGGCCGCAATCGCATCCAGCTCGTACATAAAGCCGAGGTTGTTGGTAGCGGAGCCAATTCGCCCGGCCTCCAGCAGCCCGCCGAAGGCGTAAAACACGCCGGACAGGGCATAAATCATCAGCAGGTTAAGGGCCACGTTAACCCCTGAAACCTTCGCCGCTTCCGGGTTGCCGCCGATAGCAAAGATGTTTTTGCCGAAGCGGGTTTTGTTCCACAGGATCCAGACGAAGAAGACGGCAATCAGCGCGTAGAAGGTAATATACGACAGGCGGAACGTCCCCAGCGCAATAAACCCTTGAGCGAAGTGCGAGAAGTGGCTGTCAAATCCGGAAACCGGCGAGGCGCCAACAAAATCGTAGTACAGGGAGTTGATCCCATAAACGATGATCATGGTGCCCAGGGTAGTAATAAACGGCGTTACGTTAAGGTAGGCGATGATAATGCCGTTAATCAGGCCAATCACCGCACCAATCGCGCACACCAGCAGGATCACCAGCGGAATTGGCATGGTTGCCATATCCGGGAAGACCTTGTTGGCGTTATCCACCGCCTGCAGCATCGTTGCGGCGATAACCGCCGCCAGGCCAACCTGACGTCCGGCTGACAGGTCGGTCCCCTGAGTGACGATGAGCCCCGCGACGCCCAGCGCGATAATAATACGCACCGAGGACTGGGTCAGAATGTTACTTAAGTTGAGTAAACTTAAGAAGGTGGGATCCTGGAAAATAATAATGGCCAGCAGGACCAAAAGAACAACGTAAATCCCACCATCCTTCAGGTAGGTGAGAAAACTCTTTTTATTTAATGCGCTCATCGCAAGCCCCTGATCTTAAAGATGCAACGACGCAAGACGTAAAATTTCGTTTTGCGTAGTGGTTTTTGTCTCAACAATTCCGGCAACGAGACCGTTGCTCATTACCAGAATACGGTCAGTAATACCCAGCAGCTCCGGCATCTCGGAGGAAATAATAATGATCCCTTTCTCTCTTTTTGCCAGCTCGGCAATCAGCTGATAGATTTCAAACTTAGCGCCGACGTCAATCCCGCGGGTCGGTTCATCAAGCATCAAAATCTCCGGCTGGGTTAACAGCCAGCGGCCGATAATAACCTTCTGCTGGTTACCGCCGGACAGCGAACCAATTTGCGTATGCTGCCCTGGAGTCTTCACGCGCATGGAGTCAATAACCCATTGGGTATCGCTTTTCATGCGTGAGTTATCCAGCAAACCGACCCTATTTTTATATTTCTTAATATTGGAGATCAGGGAGTTAAAGCCGATATCGAGATAAGCGTAAATCCCGGTAGAGCGGCGCTCTTCGGTAACCAGCGCAAAGCCGTGGTTAATGGCTTCGTTGGCGCTATGGTTATTAATTTTCTTACCGTGGAGCTTGATCGTCCCGCTGGCCTTTTCGCGAATGCCGAATAGGGTCTCAACGATATCGGTACGCTTGGCCCCTACCAGCCCGGCCACGCCGAGGATTTCGCCCTTGTGCAGGTCGAAGGAGACGTCGCGGATCGACGGCTGACGCAGAGACGTCAGGTTGCGCACCTCAAGAATCACCTCGCCCGGCGTATTTTCACGGTTCGGGAAACGCTGGTTCAGAGAGCGGCCGACCATCATGGCGATGATCTTATCCATGTCCAGTCCTTCCAGCGGCTGGGTGGCAATCCACTGGCCGTCGCGCAGGATGGTTATCTCATCGCACAGCTGGAAAATCTCTTCCATTTTGTGGGAGATATAGACAATGCCGCAGCCGCGTTCTTTCAGCTTACGGATGATCTTAAACAGATGGTTGACCTCTTTTTCGGTCAGCGACGACGTCGGCTCGTCCATAATGACGATTTTGGCGTCATAGGAAAATGCCTTCGCAATTTCAATCATCTGCATTTGCGATACCGATAGCGTCCCCACGCGCGCGCGCGGGTCAATATCAATATCCAGTTCATCAAATATCGCTTTGGTATCGCGATACATTTTGTCCTGATCGACAAACATGCCCTTGGTGGGATAACGCCCCAGCCACATGTTGTCCATTACCGAACGTTGTAATACTAAGTTTAATTCCTGGTGAACCATTGAGATGCCGTTTTCCAGGGCTTCTTTCGCCGAATGGAAGTCGATCTCTTTTCCCTGAAAAAGAATGCTGCCGGAATCTTTTTGATAGATCCCAAAAAGGCATTTTAATAATGTCGATTTTCCCGCGCCGTTCTCGCCCATTAATGCATGAATAGAGTGAGGACGGACCTTCAGGTTGACATTATCGAGTGCCTTGACGCCAGGAAATGATTTGTTGATGCTGCTCATTTCCAACAAAAATTCGCCCGACCGTTCGCTATTATTACTGACCATAGTTATACCTGGCTGCGTTCATGCACACCCTTAGCTGACGAATTAGCGCCAAAATAAGGGTCTGGTTCTGTATCAGGAATAATCGGGCGTAGCGGCTGGCGATCCTTCAGGCTGCCATTTTACCGGCGGCGTTGGTCTCAACGCTTCCCGAGTGATTTTATTTATAGCTGATACGCCCGTACATCTACTCGATAAATATCGAGCTGCGAAATGGTATTCTCCCGCAGCTCGAAACCGAGTATTAAATATTATTTGCCGATAAACTGGCTCAGATTGTCTTTATCTACGCCAACGTAAGGAACGCGAACGATTTTATTTTCAATCTTCCAGCTGGTGCCTGCAGCCGGCTCTTTGCCGTCCGCCAGGTTTTTCGCCAGATCGAACGTGGCTTTTGCCTGGTTATTGGCATCGTTCAGCACGGTACCGGCCATTGCACCGGATTTAACCAGCGCCAGCGCTTCTGGTAAGGCATCAACGCCGAAGACCGGAATGCTGCTCTTGTTGTGCGCTTTCAGGGCTTCTACCGCACCCATTGCCATCGCATCGTTGTTGGCGATAACCACTTCAATTTTGTTAGCGTTAGGGCCAGAGAGCCAGGCGTCCATCTTATCTTTCGCCTGAGCGGTGTCCCACATCGCGGTATCCAGCTGCAGCTGCTGGGTTTTCAGACCTTTGTCATTCAGCTCTTTAATGACGTAGGTGGTACGCGCTTCAGCATCCGGATGGCCCGGCTCGCCTTTCAGCAGCACATACTGAATCTGGCCGTCTTTGTTCAGATCCCAGCCGGCGTTGGCTTTCCAGTGTTTAGCGATCAGATCGCCCTGGATAATACCGGACTCTTTAGAGTCGGTCCCGACGTAAAACGCCTTGTCATAGCTGTCCAGCGCTTTACGGGAAGGCTCTTTGTTAAAGAACACGACCGGGACGTTCTGTCCGCGCGCTTTATCGATAACGGTGCCTGCAGCGGCCGGATCCACCAGGTTAATGGCCAGCGCCTTGACGCCTTTTGCCAGCAGGACGTCAATCTGATCGTTCTGTTTGGACTGGTCGTTTTGCGAGTCGTTCATCAGCAGCTGAACGTCCGGCGCTGATTTGCCGTCTTTCTCAATGGCCTTACGCACCACCGACATAAAGTTGTCGTCATATTTATAAATGGTTACGCCGATGCGGGTATCAGCTGCGTGTGCCGCGGCGCCAAATAACATACTCGCCATAACTGCAGACAGGGTTAACACCTTCTTATTCATGGAATCTCCGGTTTTTTTTATGCAGGGTCATTGGTGTGAAAACGGCTGGCGGGAAGTTGTTACATTAACGTTACCGCACAACAAGGTTCACGACTGTAAATTCTGTCTTCCGTGTAGGGTAACGCTCCAAAGGTACGGCTTTACTCGCAGTTTAGCGCCTTGTTCCCGTTGTAAAAGTGATTAATCACCGTGACAAAATGGTCAGGACTGGTAAACGCGGCCATCATAATCAGTTGAATGTTAATATACTGTGAATTTACTCACAGATTGAAAGCGGTTACATCCCCGCCCTTTTCAGTTAGTGATCGGCCCCACAATTTGCCGCTGGGTCACCGAATGGCGACGCACCAGGGTCGGCATAAAGCAGTGGCGAGCGTCATGGTCGAGTTTCCCCGCAGCCCCCAGCAGCGCCAGCTCGGTGGCCAGTTTTGCCATCGACATAATAGGATAGCGCACCGTCGTCAGCTGTGGGTCGGTGTAACGAGAAATAGGGATATCATCAAAGCCAATCAGCGACAGATGCTGCGGCACGACAATGCCGTTATCTTTCAGCGTGGTCAGCGCACCGGCCGCCATGCTGTCGTTGTAGGCGAAAACGGCGGTGAGGCCTAAATTACGCCCCAGCAGCTCGACCATTGCCGCCTCGCCGCCCTGCATATCCGGCGAGCCGGAGCCTACCCAGCTGTCGGGGGCAATAATGCTTTGTTCCTGTAACGCCCTGAACCACCCCTCCCGGCGCAGGGAGTCATCCTCAATGCCGTGATTTGAGGAGAGATAGCCGATCCGCTGGTGGCCGTGGTTGAGCAGCATCCGCGTGGCCATCAGCGCCCCGCTGACGTTATCCAGACCGACGCAGCGGTGCGCGTAGCCGGGCACAATGCGGTTAATCAGCACCATCCCCGGAATATGCTGCATGAAATCGCCGAGCTCCTCGTCGCTCAGCGCCTTGGAGTGCACGATCAGCGCCGAACAGCGCTGGCGGATCAGCACTTCGATGGCGTTACGCTCTTTTTCCGCCTCATGGTAGCTATTGCCGATCAGCACGTATTTCTGATGCTGCTGGGCCACGGTATCCACCGCCTTCACCAGCGCGCCGAAAAAGGCATCCGATACGTCCATCACCACCACGCCGATGGTATCGCTGACCTGCGTCGCCAGCGCCTGCGCGTTGGCGTTAGGCCGGTAGCCCAGCTGCGTTACCGCTTTCATTACGCTTTCGCGCGTATCCGGGCTCACCAGCGCGCTATTATTCAGCACGCGCGAGACCGTCGCGACGGAAACCCCCGCCTGACGGGCGACATCACGAATGGTGATCATGCTCACCGACCTGTAGAGAATTGCAATACGTCACACCCACCTCCTGTGTTCAGCAAGGTGGCTATTCTGGCAGCGACGCGCGGCGCGCTACGTGAGTGAGGTCACACGCCTGAAAACGCTTACATTCATTTTGTTAACGATTGTGATCGAGATCGTTATCTGGATGTGTTCTTTAATGATGTCCCTGAGGCCCGCAGGGTAAGCTGACGCCACAGCCATTCAACCGGGCCCTGGCGGAAATGACGCAGCCAGAAGAGTGAGAATATGAGGTTTACCGCCCAAACCGGAACGACGAAGGCCAGCAGCTGCAGGCGGTCGAACTTCATAAACAGGCCAAGATGGTAAAAGAGCGTGGTGCAGATGAGGGTTTGTAGCAGGTAGTTGGTCAGCGCCATGCGCCCGACGCAGGCAATGGCGGTCACCAGACGCAGCTTACACAGCTGGGGCCAGAAGCCCCAAGCTAAAGAAGCGTAGCCAATGGTTTGCAGCGGCGCGCCGAGCTCGCGCGGCGCCTGCAGCAGGAACGCGCACCAGCGGGGATCCCAGGCGAGATACCACTGGGCGAAAATCGCCGGGATATTGACCGCCATTCCGGCGATGACCAGCAGGAGGCCGGTGCGCCGGTAGTGGCCGAGGCTGAACTGCCCTTTTAGCCAGCCGCTGCGCATCAGGGCGGCGCCCATCAGCATCATTCCCGCCAGCTGCCAGCCGTACTGCGCGCCGAGCGCCAGCAGGTTATCCGACAGCATATCCGCACGATTGCTTATCGCTTCGAAGCCGCCGTTCAGCTTCCAGTACTGCTCATACTGTAAATTTGCCGCGTCGGGCACCCAGGAGCGATTCGGCGCATTGCCGGAAATGACGCCAAGCAGCACCAGCACCGCCACGCCGATGACGTACAGCATCACGCCGGTATTAAACAGGGATTTGAGGTGATGCGCATCGCGAATCATTCTCCAGGCCACCAGCCCCACCAGCGCATAGGCCAGCAGGATATCGCCATCCCAGAAAAAGAGCCCGTGGATAAACCCCAGCAGCGCCAGCAGCGTCAGACGCGACTGGATCCAGCGCTTGCCGCGAGGCAGCAGCATCTGAAGCCCGGCGCCAAACAGCAGGGCAAAGAGGGTCAAGAATTTCACCTGCGCCAGCAGGTCGAGAATAGCCCAGGTCCAGGCGTCGCTAACGGAGAGGCTCCCGGACCACGCCGGGTTGAGATAGGCCGCCTTCGGCAGGCCGAAGGCGTTAATATTCAGCAGCAGAATACCCAGGATGGCGACGCCACGAACGAAGTCCAGCGTGACGTTTCTTTCCATGTACCCTGCTCCGATTTTAGCTGTGGTGACGTACGGCGCGCAGGAACTCCTGGCGGGTATTCTGGCTGGATTTAAACAGACCGCCCAACGAGGTGGTTGTGGTGGCGCTGGTTGCATCGCGAATACCGCGCGCCTTCACGCAGTAATGCACCGCATCAATCGATACCGCCACGTTGCTGGTGCCCAGCAGGGTCTGCAGCGCGGTTAAGATCTGCTGCGTCAGGCGCTCCTGCACCTGCGGGCGCTGGGAGAAGAACTGCACGATGCGGTTGATTTTCGACAGGCCAATGACCGAATCTTTCGGAATATAGGCAACCGTCGCTTTACCATCAATCGTCACGAAGTGGTGTTCGCAGGTGCTGGTCAGGGTGATATCGCGCACGGTAACCATTTCATCAACCTGCATCTTGTTCTCGATGACGGTGATTTTGGGGAACCTGGCGTAGTCCAGTCCGGAAAAGATCTCATCGACATACATTTTAGCGATGCGATGCGGGGTTTCCATCAGACTGTCATCACTAAGATCAAGATTCAGCAGCTGCATAATCTCAGTCATGTGTCCGGCAATCAGACGCTTGCGAGTTTCATTATCTATTTCTTGTACTGGCGGACGCAACGGCGTCTCCAGCCCACGAGCGACCAGCGCTTCATGAACGAGTATGGCTTCTTTGCTCAGTGATGACATTTATGTTCTCCTGCAGGTGTGGCGCTCTTTGCTCTTCTGAGGGCAAAGTTTGCATGCATTGTGCGTGAGGTAGCGCACATAATCTAGTAGCCGAAACGATAATTATTGAAATTTGCGTGACCTATCGATAGCGCGCGTATGGTCCCACGTCTCCCACATCGCGCCGGTCAATCGTCTAACGCCCGCCAGTTGCCACTTCCCGAATAAAAGAACGACTTCGCGTCATTCTCAATAGCACAGCCGCCGGAGCATGTTGGCTAAAAGTTGCATTAATGATGCAATATGTTCCCGAAAGGAGAAAGTGAAAGTTGCTCACGAGTGTATGAAATATCTGTATGATGAAAAATTACGTCCACATACGCAGAATCACCCAGCGGCCGCTACCGCTTATATTCGTAAAGTAGGGTCTGCAGACTCGCGTATCCCCTTTTCTGAGGAGCCCGGCATGGAATTGCTTGAAGAGCATCGCTGTTATGAAGGTCGGCAGCAACGCTGGCGGCATGACTCCACCACGCTGAACTGTTCAATGACGTTCAGCATCTTCTTACCCCCGCAGCGCGATACCGCGCCGCCGCCGGTTGTGTACTGGCTCTCCGGCCTGACCTGCAACGATGAGAACTTTACCACCAAAGCCGGCGCTCAGCGCATCGCGGCCGAGCTAGGCCTGGTCCTGGTGATGCCGGATACCAGCCCGCGCGGCGATAGCGTCGCCGACGATAGCGCCTACGATCTGGGCAAAGGCGCGGGGTTTTATCTCAACGCCACCGAAGCGCCGTGGTCCGCGCATTTTCGCATGTACGATTATCTTCGCGACGAGCTGCCGCAGCTGATTGGCGCGCAGTTTAACGTCAGCGATCGCTGCGCAATCAGCGGCCATTCAATGGGCGGTCACGGTGCGCTTATTATAGCACTGAAGAACCCTGGCCGTTTCGCCAGCGTGTCGGCCTTTGCGCCGATCGTTAACCCTACCCAGGTGCCGTGGGGGCAAAAAGCGTTTAGCGCCTATTTGGGCGCCGACGAAGCCAGCTGGCAGGCGTGGGACAGCTGCGCATTGATGCAGGCAAGCCAGGCCAGCGACGCGATCCCCACGCTTATCGATCAGGGCGACAGCGACGCGTTCCTCGCTCAGCAGCTGCAGCCGGCGGTGCTGGCCGAAGTTGCGCGTCAAAAGGCGTGGCCGCTGACCCTGAGAATTCAGCCCGGCTACGATCATAGCTACTACTTTATTGCTTCCTTTATCGAAGACCACCTGCGTTTTCACGCTCAATATCTCATCAAATAAAACAGGAGGGCTGACGCCCTCCACCTTTACACACTCCTATCCTTCTGATTTTAAAATCATTTAACTCATTACAAAGTAAATACAAATGATTTCAATTATCATTAATGTTTACAAAATAACATTTTTTTGTACAATCCCTCCTTCTTCTCTCCATCATTCAGAGTTCTTACAAGACAAATAAATACGGTTCTCAGGGTTATCCCGATGGAGATTTATTCATTTGAAATGGAATGTAAAAATGACTATACCTCGCGTTAAGGTACTGGCCGCCGCCATTTACGCAGCCACCATCTCACCGCTTGTTCACGCAGCTGATTCAGACACCATGGTCGTGACGGCCACCGGTTTTGAACAGAAAATCCAGAATGCACCGGCCTCAATCTCCGTTATCTCCAAACAGCAGATTGAAGATAAGGCCTACCGCGACGTTACCGATGCGCTAAAAGACGTACCCGGCGTGGTGGTCACAGGCGGCGGAAGCAGCAGCGATATCAGCATCCGCGGCATGTCATCCCAGTACACCCTTTTCCTCGTGAACGGTAAGCGCGTCAGCACCCGCAGCACTCGCCCAAACAGCGATAACTCGGGAATCGAACAGGGCTGGCTACCGCCTCTGGAGTCCATTGAGCGGATCGAAGTTATCCGCGGACCAATGTCCTCACTCTATGGATCCGACGCCATGGGCGGGGTGATTAACGTCATTACCAAAAAAATCTCTAACACCAAGGCCTGGACCGGGTCGCTGCACGGCGACGCAACGTTCCAGGAAAATAACGACTCCGGCGACCTGTTCCAGAGCAACCTTTACGCTTCCGGCCCGTTGATTGACGGATTACTGGGGGCGAAAGTCACCGGCCTGCTCTCCCGCCGCGCGGAAGATAAAATCGAAAACGGCTTCAACGAGCAGAGAATGCGCAACGGCGGCGTCACGCTGAACTTCACGCCTGACGACAAAAACGACTTCGATCTCGACTACGCGCGCGAACTGCAGGATCGCAACAGCACGCCGGGAATGTCGATGGCGGAGGAGAGCTGCCGCGGCGATGTCTGTAAGCCAAACAGCAAAAGCGAATCCCGCTACGAACACACCACCTACTCGCTGACCCATAGCGGCTACTATGAGCACTTCAACACCACCAGCTATGCCCAGCAGGAAGAGACCAACAACCCCGGGCGCAAAATGAAGTCGTACAACACGACGCTCAATAACCAGAATCAGGTTTTCCTTGGCGATCACACCCTGACGCTGGGCGGCCAGTATCGCTATGAGAAGCTCAGCGATAAAGGCAACCAGCTGGAGGCGGCGGATGGACTAAGTAAGCTGACTCGCTGGAGCTGGGCGCTGTTTGCGGAAGACGAATGGGCGATGACCGAGAGCTTTACGCTCACCGGCGGCCTGCGCATGGATAAAGATGAAAACTACGGCACCAACTGGACGCCGCGCGGCTACGGCGTATGGCATCTGGCCGAGCAGTGGACGCTGAAAGGCGGCGTATCCGCTGGCTACCGCGCGCCGGATCTCCGTCAGTCCTCCGCCAACTGGGGCCAGGTCACCGGCGGCGGCCGTCTTGACGGTATTATCGTAGGTAATCCGGACCTCAAGCCGGAAAAAAGCCTGAGCGAAGAGATTGCTTTACTGTGGGATAATAACGACAACCTCAACGCCGGCCTTACGCTATTCAATACCGACTTTAAAAACAAAATTACCGAAGTTCGCCGCTGTAACAGCAAGTCCGACCCGGCCTGCACCATCGGCAATACCAGCTATGATTTCGTCAGCGATCGCGTCAACGTCGACAAGGCTAACATGCGCGGCGTGGAATCAACCTTCGGCTGGAAAATCACTCGCGATCTGAACTGGACGGCGAACTATACCTATACCCAGTCAGAACAGAAAAGCGGCCAGTTCTCCGGTAAGCCTTTAAATAAAATGCCGAAAAACATGTTCAACACCACCCTGGACTGGCAGGCCACGCCTGACGTCGGTTTCTGGAGTCGTTTGAACTTCCGCGGAAAAACCTCAGAGTATCTGAGCCGTACCTCGATGGCTCAGGGCACGCCGTCCTATACGCAGGTCGATCTGGGCTTACGCTATAACGCCAACAAAAACCTGCTGGTTTCCGCCGGGGTGTATAACGTTCTCGATAAGCAGATTGCTTACGATACCTACGATACGGTACTCGACGGCCGCCGCTATACCCTGGGCCTGACCTATAGCTTCTGATTATCTAATGACGAAAAAAAACCCCGGGGATCCGGGGTTTTTTTATGGGGCAATCAATAACGCTACTGCTTAAAACGCTGCGGGAACTTCATTTCGCTATAGCGGACAAAACGGGTGCCTTTGGCAAGCTTATAGCCAAACCAGATAACCAGGAACAGCGGAATACCGATATAGGTTGCCGCCACGCCGCCCCAGTCAATGGTGTCTTTCAGGAACGCTTCGTAGTTCTGGCCGAGAGTGATAATCAGGCACAGGACAAAGGCGAAGATCGGCCCAAGCGGGAAGAACCCGGAACGATACGGCAGATCGTTGATATCGTTGCCCTGCAGCACGTAGCCGCGGCGGAAACGATAGTGGCTGATGGCGATCCCCAGCCAGGCGATAAAGCCGGTCATCCCTGAGGTATTCAGCAGCCACAGGTAAACGGTCTGGTTGCCAAACATTGAGCTCAGGAAGCACAGCGCCGCCACGACGGTGGTGGCATACAGCGCGTTACGCGGCACGCCGCCGCGCGACAGCTTAGCGAAGATACGCGGCGCTTTGCCATCGCAGGCCAGGGTGTAGAGCATACGCGTGGAGGCGTACATTCCGGAGTTGCCCGCCGACAGCACCGCCGTCAGGATCACCGCGTTCATGATCGCCGCCGCAGACAGCAGGCCCGCATGCTGGAACACCAGGGTAAACGGACTGACGGAAATATCCTTCACGTCGTTACGCAGCAGGCTCGGATCGGTATAAGGGATAATCAGGCTGATGATTAAAATCGCGAACACGTAGAACAGCAGAATACGCCAGAACACCTGGCGCACGGCGCGCGGAATGTTCTTCTCCGGGTTTTCTGATTCACCCGCGGCGATACCGATAAGCTCGGTGCCCTGGAATGAGAAGCCGACGATCATCGCCACGCCAATCATCGCCGCAAAGCCGCCGGCAAACGGCGCATCGTCGATACCCCAGTTGCTCCAGCCCGCCGGCTGCGCGCCTTCAAAGATGCCGACGATCATCATCACGCCAACAACGATAAAGATGATGACGGTGGCGACCTTGATCAGCGAGAACCAGTACTCTGCTTCACCGAAGCCTTTGACCGAGATCCAGTTCAGCAGGAACATAATGCCGAGGAACAGCGCGCTCCAGATCCAGCCTGGGGCATCGGGGAACCAGTAGGTCATGACCAGCTGCGAGGCAACGAGGTCAACGGCGATGGTCACCGCCCAGTTATACCAGTAGTTCCAGCCCAGCGCGAAGCCGAAGCCCTCTTCGACATAGTTCTGACCATAGGTGGCAAAGGAGCCGGACACCGGCATGTACGCCGCCAGCTCGCCAAGGCTGGTCATCAGGAAATAGACCATCAGACCGATCAGAATATAAGAAAGCAGCGCGCCGCCGGGGCCTGCCTGGGAAATAGTTGCACCGGATGCAACGAAAAGACCTGTACCGATGGAACCGCCAATAGCGATCATGGTCAAGTGACGCGCCTTCAGTTCACGGCGTAGGCCGGGCGCTTCTGTGGTTTTAGTATCCGAAACCATGTGAAAATGCTATCCATCAAAAAAACGAGGCGAGATTGTAGCAGACGATCGGCGATCCATCCGGTACAAATACAAAGTTATAAGAGAGGTTCATGATCGAACATGGATTATTAGTAAAGCACTAAATCGCGGAATTGCCAGCAATAATCCCCCGCCTCTCTTCATCCGAACGCCACGGCCCCCGCGTTTTTACACCTCGCAGTAGCGCAGAAAACGCTGTAACGCTTTGGAAATATGCTTCTGGCGATGATGGATCCGCCACAGGGTGCGGGTTAACGGCGGCAGCGGCACGCTCAGCTCAACCAGCGATCCCACCTCCAGCTGTTCGGCGATAACCCGCCGCGAAAGGCAGCTAATTCCAAGGCCATGACGTACGGCATGCTTGATAGCCTCGGAGTTGCCTAGCTCCATCCCCAACTGAAACGCCGGCAGGTGCGATAGCAGTAAATAGTCGACGATTTCCCGGGTGCCCGAGCCGTGTTCGCGCAGGATCCACGGCGCCTCCGCCAGCCGCTGTAGCGTCACTTCGCCCTCCAGCAGCGGCGATCCGGGAGCGGCAAACACCACCAGCTCGTCCGCCAGCCAGGGTTCGGCGATGATATCCGCCGCGTGGCACGGCCCCTCAATCAGCCCGATATCCACCCGCAGATCGGCCACGGCGTTAATCACGTCCTGGCTGTTGCCGACGCTCAGCTCCAGCGGCAGGTCGGGAAAATCGCGGCGGTAGCGGGCAATGATTTCCGGCAATATATAGTTGCCGATAGTGCTGCTGGCATAAACGCGGATCGCGCCGTTGTCGCCGCGAAACAGCTGCTCGATTTCAATAGCACGTTCCAGCAGCGCCAGAGCGCGCGGGTAGAGCAACCTGCCGTGCTCGTTGACCACCAGCCGCTTGCCGACGCGATCGAAAAGCTGCACGCCCAGCTGCCCTTCCAGATCGGTCAACGCCGCGCTGACCGCCGACTGCGAAAGCGCCAGCATTTGCGACGCCTGGGTGGTTGAACCGCTCTTGAGAACTTCAGCAAAAACTTCCAGCTGCCGTAGCGTGATATGCATAACCCTTCCTTGCTCGTCTATCCGACATCACTCTTCGCCGTCCCGACCATCGGCGCGTAGCGCCGTACCGAGCCGCGAAGAGGCTTGTTTACCACTTATTACGATTGATTATAAATATATAATCAATTTTATATTTAAACCAGCGCGTCGTAATCTTTACGCAGACAAAGGAGAAGGTTATGACAGCACTCACTTTACCGATAAAACATCGCACACTGTGGCATTTTGTCCCGGGACTGGCGCTTACCGCCGTGGTGACCGGCGCAGCGCTCTGGGCAGGCAGCTTTCCCGCTATCGCCGGCGCCGGCTTCAGCGCCCTGACGCTGGCCATCCTGTTCGGCATGGTCGTCGGCAATACGCTCTATCCCAAAATATGGCAGCCCTGCGACGGCGGCGTGATCTTTGCCAAACAGCATCTGCTGCGTCTCGGTATTATTTTATACGGCTTTCGCCTGACGTTCGCGCAGATTGCCGACGTTGGCGTGAGCGGCATTGCCATTGACGTTCTGACGCTGACCAGCACCTTCTTTATCGCCTGCGTCCTCGGGCAGAAAATCTTCGGCCTGGATAAGCACACCAGCTGGCTGATTGGCGCCGGCAGCAGCATCTGCGGCGCGGCGGCGATTCTGGCAACGGAACCGGTGGTGAAGGCCGAGGCCAGCAAGGTGACCGTCGCCGTGGCCACGGTGGTGATTTTCGGCACCCTGGCTATCTTCCTCTATCCGGCGATGTATCCGCTGCTGGCGCACTGGTTTACGCCGGAAGCCTACGGCATCTATATGGGCTCGACCATGCATGAGGTGGCGCAGGTGGTTGCGGCAGGCCATGCGGTGAGCCCGGACGCTGAGAACGCGGCGGTGATTGCCAAAATGCTGCGCGTCATGATGCTGGCACCGTTCCTGCTGTTCCTCGCCGCCCGCGTTAAGCAGCTGGCCCCGACCGGCAGCGGTGAGAAAAGCAAAATCACCATCCCGTGGTTTGCCATTATGTTCATCCTGGTGGCGATATTTAACTCCTTCCACCTGCTGCCAAAAGCGGCGGTCGACGCGCTGGTGACGCTCGATACCGTACTGCTGGCGATGGCGATGGCCGCGCTGGGGTTGACCACTCACGTTAGCGCGCTGAAAAAAGCCGGCGCCAAACCGCTGCTGATGGCATTAGTGCTGTTCGTCTGGCTGATTGTCGGCGGCGGCGCGATTAACCTGGCGGTCCACGCCCTGATGGCCTGAAGTATGACGGCTATGTTAAGGATGATGTAACTCTTCGGTTAAGCCGCTATCATTACCCACCCCGCAGCGGCTTAACTGGAGTTTTTTATGAAATATATTGGAGCGCACGTCAGCGCCTCCGGCGGAGTGGCCAATGCCGCCATTCGCGCAGCCGAAATCGGTGCGACCGCCTTCGCCCTCTTCACCAAGAACCAGCGCCAGTGGCGCGCCGCGCCGCTGAGCGACGAAACCATTGCTGAATTCAAAGCCGCCTGCGAAAAATACCGTTTCGCTCCCGGGCAAATCCTGCCGCACGATAGCTATCTGATCAACCTCGGCCATCCGGTCGAAGAGGCGCTGGAAAAATCCCGTGAAGCCTTTATTGATGAGCTGACCCGCTGCCAGCAGCTGGGGCTGACGCTGCTGAACTTCCATCCCGGCAGCCATCTGCAGCAGATAGCGGAAGAGGAGTGCCTGGCGCGCATTTCCCGCTCGATCAATATCGCGCTGGAAAAAACCGAAGGCGTGACCGCGGTTATCGAAAACACCGCCGGTCAGGGCAGCAATCTTGGGTTTAAGTTTGAACATCTGGCCGCCATTATCGACGGCGTGGAGGATAAATCCCGCGTCGGCGTATGCATTGACACCTGTCACGCCTTTGCCGCCGGATACGATCTGCGCAGCGCCGAAGAGTGTGAGAAAACCTTCGCCGATTTTGAGCGCATCGTCGGCTTCAAATACCTGCGCGGGATGCACCTCAACGATGCCAAAAGCACCTTCGGCAGCCGCGTCGACCGCCACCATAGCCTCGGCGAAGGCAATATCGGCCACGACGCTTTCCGCTGGATCATGCAGGACAGCCGTTTTGACGGTATTCCGCTGATCCTCGAGACCGTGAATCCCGATATCTGGGCGGAAGAGATTGCCTGGCTGCGGGCGCAGCAGACGGCGGAAGCCTCGGCCTGAGGTCGATGCCGGGAGAATCCCAACTGCTAAAAAAAGAAAGGGCCGAATTATCGGCCCTTTTGCTTATCAAGGTTTTACTCAGGCTGCTTTTTCAACCGCCTGCACTTCCGGACGCTTCAGCACCGCGTAGGAGAGACCGGCAACCAGCGTACCGGCAACAATCGCCAGCAGGTAGCCGAGCACCGGCGTAATGGCGCCTGGGATCAGCAGAACAAACAGACCGCCGTGCGGCGCCATCAGTTTGGCACCAATCGCCATGGAGATGGCACCGGTTACCGCCCCGCCGACGATACAGCATGGCAGAACGCGCATCGGGTCACGGGCGGCGAACGGAATGGCCCCTTCGGAGATGAAGCACAGTCCGAGAACCAGGGCCGCTTTACCGCCTTCGCGCTGGCCTTTGTCAAACTTGTTGCGCGCCACCAGCGTGGCGATACCCATCGCCAGCGGTGGAACCATACCCGCCGCCATAATCGCCGCCATCGGCGCGTAGGTCTGGGTACTCAACAGCCCGACGCCAAAGGCGTACGCCGCTTTGTTCACCGGACCGCCCATATCGGTACACATCATTGCCCCGAGGATGGCGCCCAGCAGGACCGCGTTAGCCGTCCCCATAGTTTGCAGCCAGTGGGTCAGGCCCGCCAGAATACCGGCAACCGGCTTGCCGATCAGGTAGATCATCGCCAGACCGACAATCAGGCTGGAAACCAGCGGAATGATCAGAATCGGTTTCAGCGCTTCCATGCTCGGCGGCAGCTTCAGCTTCTTGCTGATAAGCTTAGCCACGTAGCCGGCAAGGAAGCCCGCAATGATCCCGCCGATAAAGCCGGAACCGCCGCTCACCGCCAGCATACCGCCGATAAGACCCGGCGTCAGGCCCGGACGGTCGGCGATGGAGAAGGCAATAAAGCCCGCCAGCACCGGAACCATCAACGCAAAGGCTGAACCGCCGCCGATCTGCATCAGCGCCGCCGCCAGCGTATCCTTCACTTCAAATGCTTTAATCCCGAAGGCGAAGGAAAGCGCGATACACAGGCCGCCCGCCACCACCATTGGCAGCATGTAGGAGACGCCGGTCAGCAGGTGGCGATAGGCGCCGCCGCCCTCTTTCTTCGCGCTATCCGCCTGCTGTCCGCTCTGCCCGGAAGGCTGATACGGTTTGGCTTCCAGCTGCGCCTTTTCAAACTCCTGGGCGGTCTTCTTCAGCGCCAGGCCGGTCGTAGTGCGATACATTGGCTTACCGGCAAACTTCGCCAGGTCAACTTCAATATCCGCAGCAACGATAACCAGATCGGCCTGCGCCACCTCTTCTGGCGTGATCGCATTGCCCGCGCCGACGGAGCCGCGCGTTTCAACCTTCACCCACCAGCCGCGTTTTTTCGCTTCGGTTTCGATAGCCTCTGCGGCCATAAAGGTATGCGCCACGCCGGTTGGGCAGGCGGTCACGGCGACAATGCGTTTCGGGCCGCTGGCCGCAGCGGGCGCCGCAGCCGGCGCGCTGTAAGGGGTCGCATGGCTTTTCGCCTCGCCGAGGAACAGCTCGGGGTGGGCAACGGCGCGGTTAATATCGCCGAGGTACACCTTTTTACCGTTCAGCGCGCTGTCAGCAGGCAGCGCTGAGCCGAGGACGATAGCCAGCTCCGCATCGTTCGGGTTATCAATCAGTTCGAGTTGCGCTTTTTGCGCCGCGGTGCTCAGCAGGGTTTTCGCCATATAGGCGCGAGCCTGTCCGAGTCCGGCATCAATAATCAGCAGCGTTTTCATTATGCCTCTCCTGCTGTCAATTAAACGGTTGTAAGTCGACGCGCGCCATCATTGCGGCCAACTGGGTACGATCGGTAATACCAACGTTGCTCTGGCTCACCGCCAGGGCCGCAACGGCCGTGGCCAGGCGCAGAGTATGCTCGCTGGATTCACGCATCAGCAGGCCGTAAATCAGGCCGCCAACCATAGAATCGCCGGCGCCAACGGTGCTGACCACTTCGACTGAAGGCGGCTTGGCAATCCATTCGCCGGAGGCGTTAACCCACAGCGCGCCCTCTTCACCCAGCGAGATAACCACGTGGGCAATCCCCTGCTCGCGCAGCGCGTGGGCGGCGTCAATCACGTCTTTCATTTCAGGCAGCTTGCGGCCGGCCCAAATCTCCAGCTCGCGGCGGTTTGGCTTCACTAACCACGGTGCCGCCTTCAGGCCGGCAACCAGCGCTTCGCGGCTGCTATCGAAAATAATGCACGGGCACTGGCTGCGCAGGCGAATCATCCATTCGGTGAAGGCCTCAGGGCTGACGCCTGACGGCAGGCTGCCGCTGACGCAAACCATGTCGAACTGACCCAGCCAGCTCAGGGAATCATTGACGAAACGCTCCCAGTCACCCTGAGTCACCTCGAAGCCGGAGAAGTTAAAGTCGGTGACTTCGCCGTCTTTTTCCGTCAGCTTGACGTTAATGCGGGTACGGCCCTGCACAACCTGAAAACGGTTGGCAATTCCCAGCTCGCTAAACAGCTGCTGAAAACCGTCCTGGTTATCTTTGCCGAGGAAGCCGCCGACGGTGACGTCAATACCGAGGTCTTTCAGAACCTTGGCGACGTTGATGCCTTTTCCGGCCGCGTGCAGGCCGGTGGTGCGGACGAGGTTGACTTCGCCGCGCTCAACTTCCGGGGTGAAACCCACCAGATCGTATGCCGGGTTTAAAGTAATCGTTGCTACACGTCTGCTCATTTATGCGCCCTCCCCAAGGCCTGCGGCGATAGCTTCGCCAATCGCATCCAGCGCCTGTTGCGCATCTTCACCCTGGGCGGTAAAGCGCAGACGGTGACCTTTTTTCACTCCCAGCGCCACGACCTTCATCAGGCTGCGGCCGTTGGCCGGCTTGCCGGAACCGTCGAGGTTGGTGACGGTAATGTCGCTGGAAAATTGTTTGATGGTATTAACCAGCATAGTGCCCGGGCGCGCATGCAGCCCGTGCTCGTTGCGCACGACAAATTCAGCGCTCAGCACGTCCTCGGCAATCGCATCATCGCTGGTCAGCAGCGCCAGCAGCGTTGCGCTGTCGGCCTTCAGCAGACGGTCAGCTTTTTTATCAATCAGCAGATTGCTCAGGCGACTGAGCACCGCGGTCGGCTGCTCGTCGGCCATCGCGACGGTAATCAGCAGCGAGACCGGCTGGTCATCGGCGGTGAATGCGCTGGCGGCGCGGCTCACGGCAACGGCGCTGCGCAGGTTGCCTTCAGCACAGTCGTTCAGCCAGATACCCTGACCCAGGTTCAGCGGCTTATCGTTAATGGTGCGGCTGACAAACGCGGCGTCAACGGCACCGGCTTCTTTCAGCCGCGCGGCGTTCAGCGCCTGCAGGGTCAGCAGATCGCTGGCTGCAATATCAAGGCTCAGCGTGTCGTTATCCAGCTTCAGCATCTCGCTCTGCTTTTCACCCATCAGCAGGGCGCGCAGCTCTTCCGCCGTGGTGGCAGACCTGAGCTGCTCGGCGACAGAATCATCGCTTAGCACGTGCGTCAGCTGACGCAGTAGCCCGAGGTGTTCATCAGAACTGGCGGCGATACCAATGGCAACATAGGCCGTCTGCCCTTCCCCCCAGGTCACGCCCTGCGGGAACTGATAGACCTGGACGCCGGTTTTCAGCACCTGGTCGCGCGTGTCGGTGGTACCGTGCGGAATCGCAATCCCGTTACCAAGGAAAGTAGAGGTCTGCTGCTCGCGCGCCAGCATCCCGTTAACGTAGCCTTCCGCCACGTTGCCTGCGCTTACCAGCGCAGAAGCAACCTGCCGAATTGCCTCTTCTTTATTACCGGCCTGCTGGCCGGGATGAATATCCTGCACAGATAACTGGAACATGGATCTCCTCTCCTGCTGAGTTGAATCGTTTCAGCTGCCAGGTGAAAAAATGCGTCACCGTGCTGCTGAAGAAAACCCTGATGACGCTGAAACGTTTCAATGAGTCTGTACCTTTCTTAATCACCGCGCAAGATAAGTTACCAGCCTGATAACAGAAGTTAGAGATACCGCACATTTTTGCTGAAGCCGTACCGCAAGAACGGCCTCAGCTTCAGCATTTTGCTGAACGTCATATTTTGAAACGCCTTTTTGATTTATTAGTGCCATACTACTGTTCATTTTCTGATGGGCGGCGTAAACTTCGCGACTCCTGAAACCACAGACAACAGCACATGCAAAACAGCAGCGCCGCCCTTCCCCGACGCGGGTTCGATTTAACCTCTTCCGCCTTCCTGATAGTCGCCTTTCTGACCGGGATTGCCGGCGCGTTGCAAACGCCCACCCTGAGCCTGTTTTTGACTAATGAAGTGCACGTGCGCCCGGCGATGGTCGGCTTCTTTTTTACCGGTAGCGCGGTCATCGGCATTCTGGTGAGCCAGTTTCTCGCCGGGCGCTCGGACCGCCGCGGGGATCGTAAGCAGCTGATCGTCTTCTGCTGCCTGCTGGGGGTGCTGGCCTGCCTGCTGTTTGCATGGAACCGCAGCTACTTTGTTCTGCTTTTCGTCGGCGTATTCCTCAGCAGCTTCGGCTCCACCGCCAACCCGCAGATGTTCGCCCTTGCCCGCGAGCATGCGGATAAAACCGGCCGCGAGGCGGTGATGTTCAGCTCGATTCTGCGCGCCCAGGTGTCGCTGGCATGGGTGATCGGCCCACCGCTGGCCTACGCGCTGGCGATGGGCTTCGGCTTTACCGTGATGTACCTCAGCGCCGCCGTCGCCTTTGTATTCTGCGGGGCGATAGTGTGGTTCTTTCTGCCCAGCATGCGCAAAGAGCCGAGGGCGGCGTCGGGCCAGCTGGAGGCGCCGCGCACCCATCGCCGCGACGCGCTGCTGCTGTTCAGCGTCTGCACGCTGATGTGGGGGATCAACAGCCTCTACATCATTAATATGCCGCTCTATATTATTAATGAGCTGCACCTGCCGGAGAAGCTGGCCGGATTAATGATGGGCGCCGCCGCCGGTCTTGAAATTCCGACGATGCTGATCGCCGGCTATTACGCCCGCCGTTTCGGCAAGCGTTTTCTGATGCGCGTCGCCGCCGTCGCCGGGCTGCTGTTTTACGTCGGCATGCTGCTGGCCCACACGCCCGGGCTGCTGCTGGCTTTACAGCTGCTGAACGCCATTTTCATTGGCATCCTCGCGGGAATTGGCATGCTCTATTTTCAGGATTTAATGCCGGGTCAGGCAGGTGCAGCGACCACGCTGTACGCGAATACCATCCGCGTCGGCTGGATTATTGCCGGATCGCTGGCCGGCGTAGTCGCCGAGATCTGGAGCTATCACGCGGTATTCTGGATCGCGCTCGGCATGGGGGCGATCGCCCAGCTGTGCCTGTGGCGCATCAGGGATATTTAAGCCGAGGGGATAAAACGGCGCCGCTAGCCGGCGGTGAGCCGTTCGAGATGAATAAGGTACGCCATTGCCTCATCGCGCCGGGTTCCGCACATCTCGCGCTCCGGCTGCAGGCTGCCGCAAACCTTGGGGCGCAGCGGGGAGCCAAAGATATTGCACAGGTTGCCCGCCGACAGCTGTACGCAGCGCGTGTTCGCGGGCTTGCCGTCAGGCATGCCGGGGATCGGGGATGAGATAGAGGGGGCGATACAGCAGGCACCGCAGTCAGTACGACATTCCATAGATGGCTCTCTTAACGGTGCTTTTTCAGACGCAGCCTAAACGTTTTATCCGAAGATAGCAAAACGCGCGAATTCCACTTGCCTGAAAGCCCCGGCGCGAGTAGTTTTACGCGATATTTTGACCCTTTAAGTTACAGGATTACCGCAATGCCAAGAGCGAATGAAATTAAAAAAGGTATGGTGCTGAATTACAACGGCAAGCTGCTGATTGTAAAAAATATTGATATTCAGTCACCGAGCGCCCGTGGCGCAGCAACGCTGTACAAAATGCGTTTCGCTGACGTACGTACCGGTCTAAAGGTTGAAGAACGCTTTAAGGGCGACGACATTGTCGATACCGTGACCCTGACCCGCCGCTACGTTGACTTCTCCTACGTCGACGGCAACGAATACGTGTTTATGGATAAAGAAGATTACACCCCGTATATCTTCACCAAAGAGCAGATTGAAGAAGAGCTGCTGTTTATTCCGGAAGGCGGCATGCCGGACATGCAGGTTCTGACCTGGGACGGCCAGCTGCTGGCGCTGGAGCTGCCGCAGACCGTCGATCTGGAGATTGTTGAAACCGCGCCGGGCATCAAGGGCGCATCCGCCAGCGCGCGCAACAAACCGGCAACCCTGAGCACCGGCCTCGTGGTGCAGGTTCCGGAATACCTGAGCTCGGGCGAACGCATTCGTATCCATATCGAAGAGAGCCGCTATATGGGCCGCGCCGACTAATCGAACGGCGGCTTAATCACCGATAATCAACGCAAAAATGCCCGCCAGCATCGCCGCTGACGGGCATTTTTTTATCCGACGTACTGTGTGACCTACAGTAGTTCCGGGTACTTCGTCATCTTCAGCGCCAGCTCAACGCCGCGCACTTCCGCCATCCCCTTCAGGCGACCGATCGCCGAATATCCCGGGTTGGTTTTCTTACGCAGATCGTCCAGCATCTGATGGCCGTGATCCGGGCGGAACGGGATCGGCCGCAGATCGCCGGCGCGCTTGCGGCGCAGCTCCTCGCTCAGGATCGCATTCACCACCGCCACCATATTGACGTCGCCGTTCAGGTGCGCCGCCTCGTGGAAGGTTTTCGGGTTCTCTTCGCGGCAGGTCGATCGCAGATGGGTGAAGTGAATGCGATCGCCGAAGGTTTCAATCATCTTCACCAGGTCGTTGTCGGCGCGCACGCCGTAGGAGCCGGTACACATGGTAAAACCGTTGTTGATGCTATCAACAACCTCTTTCAGCCACTGCATATCCTCGATGGTCGACACGATGCGCGGCAGGCCAAGGATCGGACGCGGCGGATCGTCCGGGTGAACGGCCAGGCGCACGCCCACCTCTTCACATACCGGCACGATGGCGCGCAGGAAAACGGCCATATTCTCACGCAGCTGCGCTTTATTAATATGGTCATATTCGGCCAGGCGCGCGCGGAACTGATCGAGGGTGTAGCCCTCTTCGGCTCCCGGCAGGCCGGCAATAATATTGCGGGTCAGCTTTTCAACTTCCGCAGCGCTCATCGCCGTAAAGTAGGCCTGCGCCTGGCGCTGCTCCTCTTCGGTGTAGTCGGCCTGCGCGCCGGCGCGCTGCAGGATATGCAGCTCAAAGGCCGCAAAAGCGATGTGATCAAAACGCAGTGCCTTCGAGCCGTCCGCTAGCTGATACTCCAGATCGGTACGCGTCCAGTCGAGGATCGGCATAAAGTTATAGCAAACTGTATCAATCCCGCAGGCCGCAAGGTTGCGGATGCTCTGCTGGTAGTTGGCAATCCAGGTTGCATATTGCCCGCTATGGGTTTTAATCTCTTCATGCACCGGGATGCTTTCGACGACCGACCACGTCAGCCCTTTTTCCGCCAGCAGCGCCTGACGCTGCTTGATATCTTCAACGGGCCATACCTGCCCGTTCGGAATATGGTGCAACGCGGTAACCACGCCCGTCGCGCCGGCCTGTCGTACATCATCAAGCGATACCGGATCGTTCGGTCCGTACCAACGCCAGGTTTGCTCCATCGCTATACCCCTTTAAAGTTGTTATACCAATAATGCGAACATCAATGACGACTACCATACAGGCTTCCGCCAAAGGGTCAATTTATCCCGCTAAATTGATTGATCCAGCTCACACTAAGCGTATAAATACGGCTCACCAATTTAATTTGTTGTCATATAACTTTACACTGACCGTGTTAATCATTGGTTAATCAGGTGTGTAAAGAATGACGACTATTGCTACAGCTACGCTACCGGAAGACGTGCAGCTTCCCCGCTACGATCGCAGCCAGCTCCGCTCGCGTATTGTGCACTTTGGGTTTGGCGCCTTTCATCGCGCGCACCAGGCGCTGCTTACCGACCGGGTGCTAAACGCCAGCGGCGGCGGCGACTGGGGGATCTGCGAAATAAGTCTGTTCAGCGGCGATCGGCTGATGAGCCAGCTCCGCCAGCAGGATCACCTGTTTACCGTGCTGGAGAAAGGGGCGCAGGGCAATAAGGCTATCGTGGTCGGCGCGGTGCACGAATGCCTGAACGCTAAGCTCGATTCGCTCCCGGCGATAATCGAGAAGTTTTGCGAACCGCAGGTCGCTATCGTCTCTCTGACCATTACCGAAAAAGGCTACTGCATCGACCCGGCAAGCGGGTTGCTGGATCTCAAACAGCCGCGCATCGTGCACGATCTGGATAACCCGACGCTACCGCAGTCGGTGCCGGGCATTTTGGTCGAGGCGCTTGCCCGCCGTCGCGAGCGCCGCCTGCCGCCGTTTACCGTGCTCTCCTGCGATAACATTCCCGACAATGGCCACGTGGTGAAAAACGCCGTGCTGGGAATGGCACAGAAACGCAGCCCGGAGCTGGCACAGTGGATTGCTGAACGGGTCAGCTTCCCCGGCACGATGGTCGACCGCATCGTTCCCGCCGCCACCGACGAGTCGCTGGCGGAAATCAGCGCCGCGCTGGGCGTCGAAGATCCCTGCGCCATCAGCTGCGAGCCGTTTATTCAGTGGGTGGTTGAAGATAACTTTGTCGCCGGCCGCCCGGCGTGGGAAACCGCCGGCGTGCAGATGACCAACAACGTGCTGCCCTGGGAGCAGATGAAGCTGCGAATGCTCAACGGCAGCCACTCTTTCCTCGCGTGGCTCGGCTATCTTGCGGGCAATGCACATATCAGCGACTGCATGCAGGATGAGGTGCTGCGCGCCGCCGCGCGCCGGCTGATGCTTGATGAACAGGCGCCGACGCTCTCTATTGAAGGCGTCGATCTGACGAGCTATGCCGACGGTCTTCTCGAACGTTTCAGCAACCCGGCGCTAAAGCATCGAACCTGGCAGATCGCGATGGACGGCAGCCAGAAGCTCCCGCAGCGCATGCTTGACGGTATTCGGGTGCACCTCGCGCGCGGCAGCCGCTGGCCGCTGCTGGCGCTTGGCGTCGCCGGCTGGATGCGCTACGTCAGCGGCGTGGACGATGCCGGTCAGCCGATTGACGTTCGCGACCCGCTGGCGGAGAAAATCCGCGCCCTGGTCGCCGGCAGCAATGAGCAAGAGCGGGTCAGCGCCCTGCTCTCCCTCGAAGAGATTTTTGGCAACGACCTTCCCCACAGCGCCGAATTTGTCGCCAACGTGACCTCGGCCTGGCGCCAGCTCTCGTCGCTGGGCGCGCGCGAAGCCGTCGCCGCCGCGCTGGATTCTTAACAATTTCTGCGGTTTAACGGACAGAATTCTTTTCTGTCCGTCGTAAGACTTCTCTTTTCCCCATTTTTTCGTCAGGATAGTCTCAACTGTTACAACATTACATTTCTATCCTGGAGAAAATGTGACCAAAACAAACTTGATCACGGGGTTTCTCGGCAGCGGTAAAACGACCTCGATTCTTCATCTGCTGGCCCACAAGCCTGCAGATGAAAAATGGGCCGTACTGGTCAATGAGTTTGGCGAAGTGGGCATCGACGGCGCTTTGCTGGCCGATAGCGGCGCATTACTCAAAGAAATTCCCGGCGGCTGCATGTGCTGCGTCAACGGCCTGCCAATGCAGGTCGGGCTAAATACCCTGCTGCGCCAGGGGAAGCCGGACCGGCTGCTGATTGAACCAACCGGGCTCGGTCATCCGAAACAGATCCTCGATATTCTCACCGCCGCGGTCTACGAGCCGTGGATCGACCTGCGCGCGACGCTGTGCGTCCTCGATCCCCGCCAGCTTCTGGACCCGAAGGCGGTGGCTAATGAAAACTTCCGCGATCAGCTGGCCGCCGCCGACGTCATTATCAGCAATAAAACCGACCGGATGACCGCTGAAAGCGAGCGCGCCTTCAGCGTCTGGTGGCAGGAGTATGCCGGCAAACGCCTGCACGTCAGCGCCACCCAGGGAAGTATTGACCCGGCGCTGCTGGACCTGCCGCGGCTGAACCTTCGCCCGCTGCCGGAGAGCGCGGAGCATGCGCACAGCCACGGGCAGAAAAAGGGCCTCGCGGCGCTGACTCTCCCCGGCCACCAGCGCTGGCGCCGCAGCCTCAACGAAGGCCAGGGCTACCGGGCCTGCGGCTGGATTTTTGACGCCGATACCATCTTCGATACCGTTGGCCTGCTGGAGTGGGCGCGGCTGGCCCCGGTGGGCCGCGTGAAGGGCGTGATGCGTATTGCCGAAGGCCTGGTGCGGATTAACCGTCAGGGGCTGGACCTCAATATTGAAACGCAGAACGTCGCCCCGCCGGACAGCCGCATAGAGCTTATCTGCGACGGCGAGGCGGACTGGAATGCACTACAAGCCACTCTGTTGAGGCTACGTTTAAGTTAAGGCGGCTATGTTTGCCGCCGTTTTACACAATATGCGACCGTTATGAATAAAACCCGAATCTCCCTTATCCTGCTGCTTAACGCCGCAGGTATTGCGCTTTTTTTATCATGGTATCTGCCCGCCAACCACGGGCTGTGGTTTCCGCTGGATTCCGCCATTTTCCACTTCTTTAACCACAACGTCGGCGTCAGCCGCGGCTATACCTGGCTGCTGGCGATTATCAACAACCGCGCTTTCGATGCCTGCTCTCTGCTGGCGATGGGAGCCTTGATGCTGAGCTTCTGGCTGAAGGAGCAAAGCGCCGGCCGCCGCCGAATCGTCATCATCGGCCTGGTCATGCTGCTCTCGGCGGTGGTGATAAACCAGCTGGCGCAGCACCTGATGCCGGTTAAGCGCGCCAGCCCGTCGCTCTCGTTTAGCGGTATCGTTAAGGTCAGCGACGTGGTCTCATTCCCGACTAAAGATGCCTCGAAGGATAGCTTCCCGGGCGATCACGGGATGATGCTGCTGATTTTCGCCACCTTCATGTGGCGCTATTTTGGCCGTCGGGCGTTTGCTATTTCCCTCGCCATTTTCGTTGTGTTTGCCTTCCCGCGGGTGATGATTGGCGCCCACTGGTTTACCGATATTGCCGTCGGTTCATTAACCGCGCTGCTGGTCGGCGCTCCCTGGGTTCTGCTGACCCCATTGAGCGACAAAATGATTGCCTGGTTCGACCGGACCCTGCCCGCTGGAACGCACAAAAATTAACATTCCCGTCGCATATTATTAAATATCCATAAGGGATCGTTCTCGGTCCCTTTTTTTATGTTTCACCTTTTTTATCCCCACAATCATCGTTCTGTCACATTAATCGTCTTAGAAATGAGGTAATTGCATATTTTTTACCCATCTCTGCCGCTATTTTGGCCTTTCCCGATGATTCACTTTTTGTCGCAAAAATTCTTATAAGAAATCTCGCAAAACCGCTCGCCATCCCAGTGTTGATAGGGTAATCTCATTCTCGTTTTGCCTTTCCAGCAACGTAAAACCGGCATCAGAATTAAATTGTGCGTTACTGCACAAATTTAGATTTAAGGAATTGTCTCATTGCTGCCAGGTATTTAGGCTCTAACACGTTTGGCATTTTTTATAACGACATTGTCGTTAAGGACAACAAGGGAAAACACACAACATGGTCAAATCTCAGCCGATTTTGAGATATATCCTGCGGGTCGTTCCCGCGATAGCAGTGGCAGTTTTGCTCTCTGCCTGTAGCTCGACAAGTAGTACCGCAAAGAATATGCATTCTGAGACGCTTGGTGTGGGTAGTGGCGATTTATCATCACTGCAAGCCTCTCAGGATGAATTTGAAACAATGGTTAGCAATCTGGACGTTAAGTCCCGTTTGATGGACCAGTATGCTAGCTGGAAAGGCGTGCGTTACCGCCTTGGCGGTAGCACCCGGAAAGGCATCGACTGTTCGGCATTCGTGCAGCGCACCTTCCGCGAACAGTTTGGTCTGGAACTGCCGCGCTCAACGTCAGAGCAGCAGGATTCCGGCAAATCGATTTCACGTTCTCAGCTCCGTACGGGTGATTTAGTCCTGTTCAGAGCGGGTTCCACTGGCCGCCATGTGGGTATCTACATCGGCAACAGCCAGTTCGTTCATGCTTCCACCAGCAGCGGTGTGACCATCTCCAGCATGAACGAGCCGTACTGGAAAAAGCGCTATAACGAAGCGCGCCGTGTACTGAGCCGTTCGTAATCTCTTCCGTCGTCAGTTTTCCCTTGGCTGACGAACGGAAATTAAAAAACACTGCCTTAGCAGTGTTTTTTTTTGCTCATCGCCTCGCAAAGCCGCAATATAAGCTATGTCTTTAAATGGAAACGGTGAAATCGTTTTTCTGTCACCCCATTAGCGCGCCTCATAAACACGGACTGACTATAGCCTATGCTTACCCGCTACTTCTCACCCCGGCGTAAAATCTGGCTGACCAGCACACTGATTGGGGTTATCGTCGCCCTGCTGGCCGGTAGCATTCAATTTATGGTTATCTATCACAACCGCGCTGAACGCTTTGACTCCATCATCAAAAACGTCAACGTTTACCTGAATGAGTACTTCCACGAGCTTAATCAGACCATTGCCGACCTGCAGCCACTGGTCGACCGGAATTGCGAGAACGTCGCGTCGGGCCTGACCGCCCATGCCGCGTTCAGCCCAAACGTGCGGGCGTTTCTGCTGGTGAAAAATGGCCAGGCGTTTTGCTCCTCGGCAACCGGCCCCATGAATACCCCTCTGGAGCAGCTTATTCCGCAGCTCGATATCACTAAACCCATCGATATGGCCATTCTGCCGGGTACGCCGATGATGCCAAAAAGCTCGGCGCTGGCGATGTGGGTACGCAGCCCGCACGGCGGTAACGACGGCATTTTCGTGTCAATTAATACCAACCTGACGCCCTATATTCTCTATTCTGCCCGGCAAAATGACTTCAGCGGCATTGCGCTGGTGGTCAACAACAGCGCTATTTCGACCTTCAGCAACAGGCTGGTTAACCCGCAAACGATGCTCTCCGAGCCGATTCGCGAAGTGCAGATCAAAGGGCTGCCGCTCAAGGTCTACCTCTACGCCAACAGCTGGCTGGCTGAAAACACCCAGTACGCTCTGCTGTTGGGCGTGGTATGCGGGCTGCTGGCGGGACTGCTGGGCTATTACGTGCTATCGATCAAGTCCGATCCGCGAAAAGCAATCCTGATGGGAATAAAGAACGACCAGTTTTACATCGTCTATCAGCCGGTCGTCAAAGCCGATACCCTGCACATTAGCGGCGTTGAGGTACTGATGCGCTGGCGCCATCCGGTGGCCGGCGAGATCCCCCCGGACGTCTTTATCAACCTGGCCGAAACCCAGCAGATGATCGTGCCGCTGACCCACCATCTGCTGGCGCTGATCGCGCGCGATGCGCCAACGCTGCAAAAGATCCTCCCGGCGGGGAGTAAGCTCGGGCTGAATATCTCCCCGGCCCACCTGCACGCCGACAGCTTTAAGCCGGATTTACGGCAGTTTGCCGCCGCCCTGCCGGCCAACCACTTTAGCGTAGTGCTGGAGATAACCGAACGCGCGATGATCGATAAGAACCGATCGCTGGCCATCTTTGACTGGCTGCACGAGCAGGGCTTTGAAATTGCGATTGATGATTTTGGCACCGGCCACAGCGCGCTGATTTATCTTGAACGCTACAACTTCGACTTTTTGAAAATCGATCGCGGCTTCGTGCAGGCTATCGGAACCGAAACCGTCACCTCGCCGGTGCTTGATGCCGTGCTGACGCTAAGCCGCCGCCTGCAGCTCCTGACCGTTGCCGAAGGGGTTGAAACGCCTGAACAGGCGGAGTGGCTGCGCAAGCACGGCGTACACTATCTGCAGGGCTACTGGATAAGCCGGCCTCTGCCGCTGGAAACGCTGCTCGCCGCGCACGACGAACCGGCGAAATACTTCGCCGCCGCCGGGCGATGATGATGATTTAATCTATGGACGGGCCCGCTCAGGGCCTGCTAACAGAGGATAATAACCTGGCCATGTTCGCGCGTATTTGCCTGATATTAGTTACCTTTATTAGCCTTAACGGTCAGGCGCAGGCCGTGAAAGAAAGCCACAGCTTCGCCATTATCGGCGAGCCGAAATATCCTGACGGCTTTAGTCATTTCGCCTACGCCGACCCGACGGCGCCAAAAGGCGGCGGCATCACGCTCGCCTCCATTGGCACCTTCGACAACTTCAACCGCTATGCGCTGCGCGGCAACCCCGGCGTGCGTACCGATGCCCTGTACGATACGCTGTTCACCACCTCCGACGACGAAGCGGGCAGCTACTATCCGCTGATTGCCGACGGGGCGCGCTACGCCGATGACTTTTCGTGGGTGGAGGTCACCCTCAATCCGCAGGCCCGCTTTCATGACGGCACGCCGATCCGCGCCAGCGACGTCGCTTTTACCTTCCAGAAGTTTATGACCGAAGGCGTCCCGCAGTTTCGCCTGTACTACAAAGGCACAAGCGTCAAGGCCATCGCCCCGCTCACCGTGCGCATTGAGTTAGGCCAGGCGGGCAAAGAGAACATGCTCAGCCTGTTCACCCTGCCGGTGATGCCGGAAAAATTCTGGCGCGACCATAAGCTCAGCGATCCGCTCTCCACCCCGCCGCTGGCCAGCGGCCCCTATCGCATTACCGACTGGCGGATGGGTCAGTACATCGTTTACTCGCGCGTTAAAACCTACTGGGCGGCCAATCTTGCGGTCAACCGCGGGCGCTGGAACTTCGATACGCTCCGCTACGACTACTATCTCGACGATAACGTCGCCTTTGAGGCCTTTAAGGCCGGCGCGGTAGACCGGCGGGAAGAGACGATGGCCAAAAACTGGGCCACCCGCTACGTAGGGCGCAACTTTACGCGCGGCTACATCGTGAAGGATGAGTATCAGAATACCTCGGCGCAGGATACCCAATGGCTGGCCTTCAATATTCAGCGCCCGGTTTTTGCCGATCGTCAGGTGCGCGAGGCCATTACCCTCGCCTTCGATTTTGAATGGATGAACAAGGCGCTGTTTTACAACGCCTACAGCCGCGCCAACAGCTATTTCCAGAATACCGAGTACGCGGCCCGCGCGGCGCCCGATGCCGATGAGCTAGCCCTGCTGACGCCGATGAAAAAAGATTTGCCGCCCGAGGTCTTCACCGCGCTCTATCAGCCGCCGCAATCCGACGGCGGCGGTTTCGATCGGGCGAATCTGCTGAAGGCGGACGACCTGCTCAACCGGGCCGGGTGGGTGTTGAAAAACCAGCGCCGGGTGAACGGCAAGAGCGGGAAGCCGCTGCGTTTTGAGCTGCTGCTGCCCGCCGGCGGTAACGATCGCTGGGTGCTGCCCTTTCAGCACAACCTGCTGCGTCTCGGCATCACCATGGATATTCGCCAGGTTGATAATTCCCAGTACAGCAATCGCCGCCGCAGCCGGGATTACGATATGATGCCGGTGGTCTGGCGCGCGACGCCGTGGCCCGGTACCGACCTGCAGATCTCCTGGGACTCGGCCTATATTCACTCCAGCTACAACGCGCCGGGGGTACAAAGCCCGGTCGTGGATCGCCTTATCGCGCAGATTATTCGCTGGCAGGGCAATAAGCAGAAGCTGCTGCCCTTAGGCCGCGCGCTGGACCGGGTGCTCACCTGGAACTACTACATGCTGCCGATGTGGTATATGGCGCAGGACAGAACGGCCCGCTGGGACAAGTTCTCGTTCCCGCCAACGCGGCCGGTATACTCCTCCGGCTTTGACAGCTGGTGGTATGACGTTAACAAAGCGGCAAAACTGCCCGCGGACAGACGCTGAGGAACGACGATGGGCGCATACCTGATCCGCCGACTGCTGCTGATTATCCCCACCCTGTGGGCGATCGTTACGATCAACTTTTTTATCGTTCAGATTGCCCCCGGCGGCCCGGTCGATCAGGCCATTGCCGCCGTTGAGTTCGGCAATCACGGCGCGATGCCCGGCGCGGGCGACAGCGGAATGGCCGCCAGCCACGCGCGCACCGGCGTTAGCAACGTCAGCGAGGGCCACTATCGCGGCGGGCGCGGCCTCGACCCGGAGGTCATCGCCGAGATAACCCATCGCTACGGCTTTGATAAGCCCCTCCACGAGCGCTACCTAAAAATGCTCGGCGACTACCTGCGCTTTGATTTTGGCGACAGCCTGTTTCGCAGCGCCTCGGTGCTGCAGCTGATCAAAAACAGTATGCCGGTCTCCATTAGCCTCGGCCTGTGGAGCACGCTGATTATCTACCTGGTGTCGATCCCGCTCGGGATCCGTAAAGCCGTCAGCAACGGCAGCCATTTTGATATCTGGAGCAGCACGCTGATTATCATCGGCTACGCGATCCCGGCATTCCTGTTCGCGATTCTGCTGATCGTTATTTTCGCCGGAGGCAGCTATTTCGACCTGTTCCCGCTGCGCGGGCTGGTCTCGGCTAATTTCGACAGCCTGCCGTGGTATCAGAAGATCCTCGACTACCTCTGGCACATCACGCTGCCGGTGCTGGCGACGGTGATTGGCGGCTTTGCGGCGCTCACCATGCTGACCAAAAACAGCTTTCTGGATGAGATCCGCAAGCAGTACGTGGTCACCGCCCGCGCCAAAGGGGTAAGTGAAAAGCAGATTTTGTGGCGCCACGTGTTCCGCAACGCCATGCTGCTGGTTATAGCCGGTTTCCCGGCGATGTTTATCAGCATGTTCTTTACCGGTTCGCTGCTGATCGAGGTGATGTTCTCCCTCAACGGCCTCGGGCTGCTGGGCTATGAGGCGACGGTTTCGCGCGACTATCCGGTGATGTTTGGCACGTTGTATATTTTTACGCTGATTGGCCTGCTGCTTAATATCGTCAGCGATATTTGCTACACGCTGGTCGACCCGCGTATCGATTTTGAGGGCCGCTGATGTCATTTTTGAGTCCCGTCAACCAGGCCCGCTGGGCGCGTTTTCGCCACAACCGCCGCGGCTACTGGTCGCTTTGGCTATTTTTAATCTTCTTCGTCTGCAGCCTCGGCGCGGAGCTGATCGCCAACGACCGCCCGCTGCTGGTGCAGTACCGCGGCAGCCTGTACGTTCCGCTCTTAAAAGAGTATAGCGAGAAGACCTTCGGCGGCGACTTTGCCACCGCCGCCGACTATCAGGATCCGTGGCTGCAGAAGCAGCTCGAGGCTCACGGCTGGGTGCTGTGGGCGCCGGTGCGCTTCGGGGCGACGACCATCAACTTTGCCACCCAATCCCCCTTCCCCTCGCCGCCGTCATCGCAGAACTGGCTGGGCACCGACGCCAACGGCGGCGACGTGCTGGCGCGGATCCTCTACGGAACGCGGATCTCCATTCTGTTCGGCCTGCTGCTAACCCTCTTTTCCAGCGTTCTCGGCGTGCTGGCGGGCGCCATCCAGGGATACTACGGCGGCAAAATCGACCTCTGGGGGCAGCGCTTTATTGAAGTGTGGTCGGGAATGCCGACGCTGTTTTTGATTATTCTCCTCTCCAGCGTCGTGCAGCCCGGCTTCTGGTGGCTGCTGGCGATTACCGTCCTCTTCGGCTGGATGACGCTGGTGGGCGTGGTGCGCGCCGAGTTCCTGCGCACCCGTAACTACGACTATATCCGCGCGGCGCAGGCGCTGGGGGTTAACGACCGCAGCATTATCCTGCGCCATATGCTGCCCAACGCGATGGTCGCCACCCTCACCTTCCTGCCGTTTATTCTCTGCAGCTCGATTACCACTCTGACTTCGCTGGATTTTCTGGGCTTCGGCCTGCCTCTGGGCTCGCCTTCGCTTGGCGAGCTGCTGCTGCAGGGGAAAAACAACCTGCAGGCGCCGTGGCTGGGGATCGCCGCCTTTTTGTCCGTCGCGGTACTGTTAACGCTTTTAATTTTCATTGGTGAAGCGGTTCGCGACGCCTTCGACCCGAGTAAGGCGGTATAAGATGGCGCAGCCTCTGTTAGAAATCGACAATCTCTCCATCGCCTTTCGCCAGCAGGGCGAAACCCAGACCGTCGTCAGCGAACTGTCGCTGCACATTGCGGCGGGGGAAACCCTGGCGCTGGTGGGCGAATCCGGCTCCGGCAAGAGCGTTTCCGCGCTGTCGGTGCTGCGCCTGCTCCCCTCGCCGCCGGTAAGCTACCCCAGCGGCGATATCCGCTTTCACGGCCAGTCGCTGCTGCATGCCGATGAGCGAACCCTGCGCGGGGTGCGCGGCAACCGTATTGCGATGATTTTTCAGGAGCCGATGGTGTCACTCAATCCGCTGCACACCCTGGAAAAGCAGCTCTATGAAGTGCTCTCTCTGCATCGCGGAATGCGCAAAGAAGCCGCCCGGGGAGAGATTCTCGACTGCCTGGAGCGCGTCGGCATTCGCCAGGCCCCTCGCCGGCTGGCGGACTATCCGCATCAGCTCTCCGGCGGCGAACGCCAGCGGGTGATGATCGCCATGGCCCTGCTCACCCGCCCGGAGCTGCTGATTGCCGACGAGCCGACCACCGCGCTGGACGTCTCGGTGCAGGCGCAAATTCTGCAGCTGCTGCGGGAGCTGAAGCAGGAGCTGAACATGGGGCTGCTGTTTATCACCCATAACCTGAGCATCGTCCGCCAGCTCGCCGACCGCGTGGCGGTGATGCAAAACGGGCGCTGCGTCGAGCAGAACGGCTGTCGCGCCCTTTTCTCGGCCCCTCAGCATCCCTATACCCGCCGCCTGCTGGATAGCGAACCGGCGGGACTGCCGGTTCCGCTGGCGCCCGATGCGCCGCTGCTGCTCGCGGCGAGCGGGCTCAGCGTCGCCTTCCCGGTTCGTCGGGGACTTCTGCGCCGGGTGGTTGAGCATAATCGGGTGGTGAACGCCCTGAGCTTTCAGCTACGCGCGGGGGAAACTCTGGGACTGGTGGGCGAATCGGGTTCCGGCAAAAGCACCACCGGGCTGGCGCTGCTGCGCCTGATTGCCTCGGAAGGGATTATTGCCTTTGATGGCCAGACGCTGCAGGGCCGCAGCCGTCGGCAGATGCTGCCGCTACGCCGCCGGATGCAGGTCGTGTTTCAGGATCCAAACTCGTCGCTGAACCCGCGGCTAAACGTTTTACAGATTATTGAGGAGGGGCTGCGCGTCCACCAGCCGACGCTCACCCCCACCGAGCGTGAACGGGCGGTTATTCAGGTGATGCAGGAGGTGGGGCTGGATGCGCAAACGCGCCTGCGCTACCCGGCCGAGTTTTCCGGCGGCCAGCGGCAGCGTATTGCCATCGCCCGGGCGCTGATCGTTAAGCCTCAGCTTATCGTCCTGGATGAGCCGACCTCGTCGCTGGATAAGACCGTACAGGCGCAAATCTTAGCCCTGCTGAAAGCTTTACAGCAAAAGCACCAGCTGGCCTATATTTTTATCAGCCACGATCTGCGCGTCGTGCGGACGCTATGCCATCAGGTGATGGTGCTGCGGCAAGGAGAGGTGGTCGAACAGGGAGAGTGCGAGCGCGTATTTACCGCTCCGCAGCAGGAGTATACCCGCCAGCTGCTGGCGCTGGGCTGACGGTCAGAACGGGTTGTTGCCGGAGAAGGGCTCGGCAATGGCTACGCCGAAATTTTTCAGCCGACAGGTGGCGGCGAACTCGTCCTGCATGTTGACAAACAGGCACGGCTCCCCTTCACACTCAACGATGGAGCAGTCGACTTCGATGTCGCTGAGCGCCTGGCTAAGCTTATGCATAACCGGCCACGCTTTCTCGCCGTCCGGGCTGAGTAACTTCAGCGCCACGAGGCTATTTTCGCTCTGCGCGCCGTTTTGCGGAATCGGTTCAACTCTTGAACCCGCAAAACCGGCCAGCCAGCGATAGCTTTGCGGCAGTCGGTGTACGATAGAGAGTTGCTGTGTATTCACCTGGTTTTCCCCGGAAGCAAAATGCTTCACAATAAATTTACATCAATATTAACACATTGTTGACAACTAGTCCTGTATCAGCGTGGAAAACGTTTACACCGACGCGGCGCCGGGGTTAACCGCTTATTATCCAGAACTTTATAGTTTCGCTGCGGAACCGATCGGGGCTATATGTACCCGTTTCTGTGATCCAAAACAACTTTTTTATCGCAACATTGCGACTTTTTACACTAATTGATTTTACATAAAAGAAACAAATAGCAGAATAACGAAGCCCGCCGCGGTTGATATGCATCAAAAAAGGGGCTGAATTAGCCCCCTTAAATGCGATTCAAAGCGCGACTTTTCGCCGCCGGCTGGCGTAGAGGTAGAAGAGAATGGAGCTGCTGGCGCAGAAAGCGATAGAGATCAGCATCGGCCAGGCGGTGGTGAAGGTTGCCATCGACAGCAGCGCCCCGACAATCGCGCCGATGCCGAAGCGGAAGGTTCCCGCCAGCGAAGAGGCCGTCCCGGCCATATGCGGGAACTCATCAAGAATGACCGCCATCGCGTTCGAGGAGACCATCGACACGCAGCCGATAAACGCGGCCACGCCGAACACCAGCGCCCAGAAGCCGACATCAAACAGCGCGCAGACTACCATCCACACGGCCATTGCGAACTGGATCCACAGCCCGGCGCGGAACATATTCAGCGCCCCAACCCGCCGGACAAAGCGGCTGTTAATCATGGTCATGACGAACAGGAAGGCCACGTTCAGCGCAAAGTAGTAGCCGAAGTGCTGCGGGGAAACGTGGTTAATCTTGATGTAAACAAACGGACCGGCGCTCAGAAATGAGAACATCCCGGCAAAGCTGAAGCCGCTCGCCAGCATATAGCTCAGCACGCGCTTGTGGCGGAACAGGGTGGCAAAGTTGCCGAGGGTCGTGCGAATGTGGAACTTCTGCCGCCGCTCCGGCGGCAGGGTCTCGCTAATGAAGAACGCGATCATTGCCGAAGCCAGCAGCGCCGCCACCGCAAGGATCCAGAATATCGCATGCCAGCTGAACCACACCAGCACCGCCCCGCCCACCATCGGCGCGACCAGCGGAGCGATGGTGGTGACCAGCATCACGAACGACATCATCCGCGAAAACTCTTCTTTCGGATAAATATCGCGCATCAGGGCGTTAATCACCACGCTCGCCGCCGCCGCCGCGAGGCCGTGGAAGAAGCGCATGGCGATCAGCATTTCGATGCTCTGCGACAGCGCGCAGGCCACCGCGGCGGCGGCAAAAATCAGCGTCCCCCCGAGGATAACCGGCTTACGGCCGATGCTGTCGGCCATCGGGCCGTACAGCAGCTGGCCAAAGGCAAAGCCCAGAATATAGGTACTGAGCGTCATCTGCGCGCTGCCGTCCGGCACGTTAAACTGCGCCGAGATCACCGGCAGCGCCGGGAGATACATATCGATCGACAGCGGCATGAGCATGGCCAGCAGGCCAAGAATAAACACAATCCCCAGGGAAGAATTCTGCTTTGCCGTCACGTTTTACTCCGCGCATGCTGAACGCCAACGCTGGCAATCTCTTCTTCCGTCAGCGGGCGATACTCGCCGGGCGCCAGAGAGTCGTCCATGGCGATCGCGCCGATTCGTTCACGATGCAGGCCGACAACGTGGTTGCCCACGGCGGCAAACATCCGCTTAACCTGATGGTAGCGCCCTTCGCTGATGGTCAGCCGGACTTCCGTCGGGGTAATCACTTCGAGAACCGCCGGCCGGGTCAGCTCTTTTTCATTGTGCAGCTGAACGCCCTGCGCGAACTGCTCCGCGGTGTTTTCAGCTACCGGGTTTTCCAGCGTCACCAGATAGGTTTTTTCGCAGTGGTGGCGCGGAGAGGTTATACGGTGCGACCACTGCCCGTCGTCGGTCATCAGCACCAGGCCGGTGGTGTCGATATCCAGACGCCCTGCGGCATGCAGCTTGTGCGCCACCGGCACGTCAAGAAAATAGAGCACCGTCGGGTGATCCGGATCGTCGGTAGAACAGACGTAACCCTGCGGCTTGTTAAGCATAAAGTAGCGCGGGCCGTTCTGCTGGGTAAGCGTATTGCCGTCATACTCAACGTCATGCTCCGGCTGAAGCTTGAACGAAGCATCTTTCACGATTTCACCATCCACCAGAACGCGGCTGCTGCGTATTTCACGTCCGGCAATAGCCCTGCTGACGCCAAGTTGCTGAGCGATAAACTTATCAAGTCGCATGAGATTTTTTTAGCCTGTAATAATGCTGGAGCGGGCAAGCGCCCGAAAAAGAAGAAATTCATTGGCTAGTATAACGGGCTCTTAACGCCACTCAAGGGAAAAGATTCGTGGCATACTATTTGCGAGTTAATTAACGCCTGTGAAGCCATGAATTTTACACTACGCCCCTACCAAAAAGAGGCGGTCGATGCCACCTTAGCCTGGTTTCGTCGCCACCATGAGCCCGCCGCTATCGTCCTGCCGACCGGGGCCGGCAAAAGCCTGGTCATTGCCGAACTGGCGCGTCTGGCCCGCGGCCGCGTGCTGGTTCTGGCGCACGTCAAAGAGCTGGTGGCGCAAAACCACGCTAAATATCTTGCCCTTGGCCTGGAAGCCGATATTTTTGCCGCCGGGCTGAAGCGCAAAGAGAGCCACGGTAAGGTGGTTTTCGGCAGCGTACAGTCGGTTGCCCGCAACCTTGAGCAGTTCCAGGGGGAGTTTTCGCTGCTGATCGTCGATGAGTGCCACCGCATCAGCGATGACGACGATAGTCAGTACCAGCAAATCATCGCCCACCTGCGGCAGGTCAATCCGCAGCTGCGCCTGCTTGGGCTCACCGCCACGCCGTTTCGCCTCGGCAAGGGCTGGATCTATCAGTTCCATTATCATGGTATGGTGCGCGGCGACGAGAAGGCGCTGTTTCGCGACTGCATCTATGAACTGCCGCTGCGCTACATGATTAAACACGGCTATCTGACGCCGCCGGAGCGGCTCGATATGCCGGTAGTGCAGTACGATTTCAGCCGCCTTCAGGCGCAGAGCAACGGCCTGTTCAGCGAGGCCGACCTCAATCACGAGCTGAAAAAACAGCAGCGCATTACGCCGCATATCGTCAGCCAGATTGTTGAGTTTGCCCAGACGCGAAAAGGGGTGATGATTTTCGCCTCCACGGTGGAGCACGCGCGGGAAATCACCGGTCTGCTGCCCGCAGGCGAGGCCGAACTGATTACCGGCGAAACGCCGGGCCCGCAGCGCGACCGCATTATTGAATCGTTTAAAGCCCAGCAATACCGCTATCTGGTCAACGTGGCGGTGCTGACCACCGGCTTTGACGCCCCGCATGTCGATCTCATCGCCATTCTGCGCCCGACCGAGTCGGTCAGCCTCTACCAGCAGATCGTCGGTCGCGGCCTGCGCCTGGCGCCGGGAAAAACCGACTGCCTGATCCTCGACTACGCCGGCAACCCGCACGACCTCTACGCGCCCGAAGTCGGGACGCCGAAAGGCAAGAGCGACAACGTGCCGGTGCAGGTCTTCTGCCCGGCCTGCGGTTTTGCCAATACCTTCTGGGGCAAAACCACCGCCGACGGGACGCTGATCGAACATTTTGGCCGCCGCTGTCAGGGCTGGTTTGAGGATGATGAGGGCCATCGCGAGCAGTGTGACTTTCGTTTTCGCTTTAAGAACTGCCCGCAGTGTAATGCGGAGAACGATATCGCCGCCCGCCGCTGCCGCGAGTGCGACACGATCCTCGTCGATCCCGATGATATGCTGAAGGCGGCGCTGAAGCTTAAAGACGCGCTGGTGCTGCGCTGTAGCGGCATGGATCTGCAGCACGGTGCCGACGACAAAGGCCCGTGGCTGAAAATTACCTATTACGATGAAGACGGCGCCGACGTCAGCGAGCGCTTCCGCCTGCAGACGCCCGCCCAGCGCACCGCGTTTGAACAGCTGTTTATTCGCCCGCACACCCGCACGCCCGGCGTGCCGCTGCGCTGGATAACCGCCGCCGATATCCTTGCTCAGCGGGGGCTGCTGCGCCATCCGGACTTTGTCGTCGCCCGCATGAAGGGGCAATACTGGCAGGTGCGGGAGAAAATGTTCGACTACCAGGGACGCTTCCGCCGGGCCAACGAACTGCGTTAATCGGCATTAAGGCTGAGGTTTTGATTGCCGTAAAAACCTCTGGCGGCTATAATGCCGCCCGCTTTTGCATTCGCAAAGCAGATCATCTGCCTGCTGCTGGGTCGCCTGTAGCAGGATTTAAATATAGAGAGACATCAATGTTTACTATCGACGCAGAAGTACGTAAAGAGCAGGGTAAGGGTGCGAGCCGCCGCCTGCGTGCAGCTAATAAATTCCCGGCCATCATTTATGGCGGCGAAGCTACTCCGGTAGCAATTGAGCTGGACCAGGACAAACTGTGGAACATTCAGGGTAAAGCTGAGTTCTACGGTGAAGTTCTGACCATCGTTATCGATGGCAAAGAAGAGAAAGTTAAGGTTCAGGCTGTTCAGCGTCACCCGTTCAAGCCAAAACTGTCTCACATCGACTTCGTTCGCGCTTAATAGCCGATAGCAGTTGTTGTATGAAACGCCCCGGTCCGCAAGGTCCGGGGCGTTTTGTTATGTGCTTTGCGCCCACAGAGCCGGCGCTAAATCGATAACCGTCTTCAGATCCTGGTGTTTGTTCATGCCCGGCTGCCAGAGCATCACCATCGTGACGTTCAGCCCCTGACTGCCGACCTCGGTGTCGATTTTACTCACCCCATCCCAGCGCTGCGCCTGAAGGTGATCGGCCAAAAATCCCCAGCCCTGCCCTTGCTGCATGGCGTGACGCAGCAGCGTGATTTCATTCATATACTGCGTATGGCCGGAGATCTGCAGCCGGCGGGCAATCTGATCGTCAGAGCGGCGATGCATCACCAGCTGCGGCACCAGCGCCAGGTTCAGCAGCGTCAGCGGCCTCGCATAGCCGGCAAACAGCCGCTCTGCGGCATAAAATCCCAGCTCAACGGTCCCCAGCGCGCGCCACTCCATCTCGCTGCCAAGGGTGCGGTTATTGGCCTGGCATAGCGCCAGGTCGGCATGGCCGTCGGCCAGCGCCTGCTCGGCTTCGCGACGCGATGCGCTCCAGCAGCTCATCCGCAGCTGGCGCTGCGCAAGATTATCGGCCAGCGCACAGAGAAAGCCACGCGGCACGAAAGGATCGTACGCCACCCTCAGCTCCTGCCAGGCCGTGCCCGGCAGCGTCCGGGCAAAGGATTCAAAGGCCTGCGCCTGACGCAGCAGCAGGTGCGCCTGGCGAAAAAGCTGCTCCCCCTCCGCGGTTAACGCGAGGCTGCGTCCGTGGCGCAGGAATAGCGCGTAGCCCAGCGCATCTTCCAGATAATCCAGCAGATCGCGTAGCGTGGTGCGATCTTTGCCGAGGCGAATCGCCGCCCGCGACAGCGAGCCCGTTTCGGCGACGGTGTCAAAAGCCTCAATTTGCGCAAAAGAGTACTGCAGCGTTTTCATACCATCCCATCCTTGCGGGGGAAAATCCCCCATCGGCTGATTTTAGCCTGCGGCCGACGATTTATATACTGCGCATCGGGTTGTAATGGCTAACAAGGAATTTCTGATGACAAGTATAAAAACGATCAAACCGCTGGCGCTGGCGCTGATGCTTACCGCCCTACCCGGCGCCGCGCTGGCGCAGGCCCAGCCGCAGCAGGAGTGCGGCGGCGTGCTGCTCGATACCTGCCCGACGCCGTTTGATAAAACGCTGCCGGCGGCTAAAGAGATGCTCACCTGGGATCGGACCGATCGGGTAATTGGTTTTCGTAACGACTATCGTAACTATGCCGGGGACGTCTTTCACCACGGCGCCTCCGCTGCGCTCCAGCAGGCGGATAAGCCGCTGACCAACGTCAGCTATACGCTAAACGGCCACACCTGGAACCTGCGGGACTACCTGAAGCGCCAGGACGTCACCGGTTTCCTGGTACTGAAAGAGGGTAAAATTGCCTATAAGTACCTCGGCGCCGGCAACACCGATACCACGCTGTGGACGTCGCGCTCGGTGGGCAAAGCGGTGGTCTCCACGCTGGTCGGTATCGCCATCCAGCAGGGGAAAATCCACTCTTTGGATGATCTGATTACCGATTATTAACCGGAGCTGAAGGGCAGCGCCTGGGACGGCGTCACCCTGAAGCAGCTTATCCAGCATACCTCCGGCGTAGAGTGGAATGAAGACTACACCAATCCGCAGTCCCACTTCGCGCGGCTGACCCAGTGCGAGGCGCATCCGGGGGCCTACGACTGCGTACGTAAGATCGTCGCCTCCCTGAAACGCGCGCATCCGGCCGGGGAGCAGTGGTCCTACTCCTCCGGCGGGGCGTGGCTGCTGGGGGATATCGTGGAGCGAGCAACCGGCATGTCGCTTGCCGCCTGGCTGGAGCAAACGCTATGGCGGCCTGGCGGCATGGCCCAGGATGGCGTGTGGCATGCCTATCAGCAAGGCAAGCACGATGTCGGCGCCCACGGCTTCAACGCCACGCTTGAAGACTGGGGACGCTTCGGTGAGTTTGTCGCCCGCGACGGACGCCTGGCCAACGGCAAATCGCTGGTGCCTGACGGCTGGTTCGATATGGCCTCCGCCTGGACTCAGGCGCAGAACTCGGTCTCCGCGGCGCACCCGGACGGAATTTACGGATTCCAGTGGTGGAATAACGCCATTCCGGCCAATGCCAAAAACGTCGAACCTACGGCTCAGCAGGGGCTGAAGGATTCCCTGTGGGCGCTCGGCATATATGGCCAGGTGATTATGGTCAATCGCGCTGAGCATCTGGTTATCGTCCAGTGGTCAACCTGGCCGCAGGCGGAGCCTTCGTTTAGCGCCCAGCCGCTGGAGGTCGCGCTGATGTACAGCGCTATCGCCCGCCAGCTGCGCTAGACCGTGTCGCTCTTTGCCCGTTCTGCGGCAAAGAGCGAGTCTGAATTGAGCGCCAGGTGCTGCAGCAGCATAATGGTTTTGGCATCCACGATCTCGCCGTCGCGGATAGCCTGCAGCGCCTGCTCCAGCGGCCACTCCAGCACTTCGATATCTTCCCCCTCTTCCGCCAGCCCGCCGCCGCTACTTTGCCGGTCGTCAGCCGAATATTCGGCAATAAAAAAGTACAGCTTTTCCGTGACCGAACCGGGGCTCATATAGGCCGTAAAAACGCGCTCAATGCGGGTCACCCGAAAGCCCGTCTCCTCCTGCGCTTCGGCGATAATTCGCTCTTCCGGGGAGGCGTTATCCAAAAGCCCGGCGGCGGCCTCAATTAAAAATCCGTCGTGGCCGTTAATCCAGACCGGAAAGCGAAACTGGCGGATGAGAACCACGGTTTTTTTCTCTCGGCTGTAGAGAAGAATAACGGCACCGTTTCCGCGGTCGTAGGCTTCGCGGCTCTGCTCCTGCCAGCGCCCGTCCCGCCGCAGCAGCTCAAAGGTATATGTTTTGAGCGTATACCAGTTATCGGATAGCAGCGTTTCGCGGATATTGCGAACGTATGGTGCGTCAATGTGCATGTTTTGCTCCTTACCAGGTGACAGAAGGCACCATAACATGCACAATCATGCACAATCATGCACAAACAAGATCAAACATGAAGGAAACCACATGCTCGCCAGCCAACGAAAGCAGCTCATTTTGCAGATTCTTAGCGCCGAGAAACAGGTCATGTCGGGGGAGCTCAGCCAGCGCTTTGGCGTCTCGGAGGACTCCATTCGTCGCGACTTACGCGAGCTGGCGGCGGAAGGGAAGCTGCAGCGGGTTCACGGCGGCGCGCTGCCGGCGTCGGCCGCCGTTGCCCCGATAGCAACGCGCAGAAGCGTGCAAATCGATTCAAAACAGGCGATTGCCCGCCGGGCGGCGGCGCTTATTCATCCGGGCCAGGTGGTTATCGTTGACGGCGGGACCACCACCACCGAGATGGTGAAGTTTCTGCCCGCCGATTTGGCCTGCACCATCGTGACCCACAGCCCCGGCATTGCCGTCGCGCTGGTCGATCGGCCGCTGATTGAGGTGATCCTGATCGGTGGCCGCCTGTTTAAACATTCGCTGGTCGCCGTCGGCGCCGCGGCGCTGGAAGGCATTGCGCGGATCAACGCCGATCTGTTTTTTATGGGCGTCACCGGCGTACATCATCATGCGGGTTTCACCACCGGGGACTATGAAGAAGCGGGCATTAAGCGGGCGCTGGCCGCGCGGGCGGCGGAAACCATCGTGATGGCCTCGCAGGAGAAGCTGAATTCGGCGTCGGCTTTTGCCATCGGCGAGCTGAGCCTTGCCGCTACGCTGGTGGTGGATAGCCCGGTGGATGAGATGCTGCAGGCGCGGCTGGCACAATGCGGCATTGAAACGATCCGCGCCGACGCGCAGTAAGGGAGAGAAATCCCCCCGGCCTGCGGCCGAGGGGATTGGTTTCAGCTTCCGCCGGAAGTCCGGCGCTGGAGCTGATCGCGCAGATTCGGCGGCGTGCCTTTGATGGTCAAGGTATCCGTCGCCGGGTCCCAGAACACGCGCTCGCCGAGCAGCATGGCATCAAAGTTGATCGTCAGCCCGCCGCCGCTGCCGGCAAACTTGGTGAGCTGCCGCAGAGTACTGCGATCCGCCGGGAAACTCTCTTCCAGCTCATATCCCTGTTCAGCGGTAAACTCCTGGAAGCTCTTCTCGCTCACGCCCGCCAGCTCTTTAGAGAGCGATTCAAGCTCGATCTCTTCTCCGGCCTGCAGCTGCTCGCTGCAGTAGGCGTAAACCTGCTGACGCACGTTCTGCCGCTCGGACTTATCCAGCTGCGCGTCGGCGGCAAAATCATCCACCGCCTGCAGCAGGCCGCGGTTCTGCGCTTTGGCGTTCAGCCCTTCGCTGGCACCGAGGAAATCCATAAAGAAATCGGCGACTTTGCGCCCTACCCGGCCCTTCAGGAAGGTCAGATAGCGGGTCGATTCCGGGTTCGTCTCCCACTCGGTTAAATCAATGCGCGCCACGATATCAGCATGATTGATGTCCAGGTAGTGGGTGGAGCTGATATCCAGCTCTTCGTTGACGCGCATGCTGCTCAGGTTGTTCAGCACCGCCACCAGCAGATACTCAACCGCCAGATAGCGATACTGGCAAAACAGAACGATCCCGCCTTCTGCGAAGGGATACTTCGCCAGCTCGTCGCGCAGACGACCGGTCGCCGCGCGGCTGAACGGCAGAAAATCTTCTTCACCTTTGCGCTGCAGGCGCAGCGCCTGGGCCAGCTCGCTCTCTTCATTAAACAGGCCATAGGCCTTGTTTTTTGCGCTGTAGACACGATGCAGCTCGGCCATCATCTCCACGACCGTCGCATTAGGCTCCAGCAGCGAATCGCGCAGCACCAGCTCAAGGTTTTGTTCATCACGTTTAATTAACTGATGCAGGGCAATCTGGTCGATATCCAGACTCATGTTAAACTCTCCTTTTAGACCGGGCGGTATTCAACCACCGCCGGGACGGCGACGCAACCGGCGCGTGACTCTTCGGCTAGCGGAGACTCGCGATCCTGCGCGCTTTTGCGCCGTGGCGAAAAAATGCGGAAAAAAAGCTGCTGCTACGGTAATATGTTGCCCTTTCACGAACAAACAGATTTTGACTTTTATGCCGCAATTATCCCGCTATAGTGATGAACACGTCGAACAGCTGCTCAGCGAGCTGACCAACGTGCTGGAAACACACAAAGCCCCCGTTGACCTTTCACTGATGGTGCTAGGCAATATGGTGACCAACCTGATCAATAGTAGCGTCGCGCCGGCGCAGCGTCAGGCGATCGCCCGTTCTTTTGCCCAGGCTCTGCAGTCCTCAATCAACGACGACCCGGCGCACTAAGGATAACCAACAACTTTATATGGTGACTCTTCGTCAGCCCTACCGAGAAAAAGTCTCCCAGATGGTCAGCTGGGGGCACTGGTTCGCCCTGTTCAACATGTTGTTGGCTATGGTGCTCGGCAGCCGCTATCTTTTTGTCGCCGACTGGCCAACGACGCTGGGCGGACGCATTTTTTCGTACGTCAGCCTCGTTGGTCACTTCAGTTTCCTGGTCTTTACCAGCTACGTACTGATCCTCTTTCCGCTAACCTTTGTCGTGATATCACAGCGGCTTATGCGCTTCCTGTCGGTCATTTTGGCCACCGCAGGAATGACGCTGCTGCTGATTGATAGCGAAGTTTTCACCCGCTTCCACCTGCATCTTAACCCTATCGTCTGGGAACTGGTTATTAACCCGGATCAGAACGAGATGGCGCGGGACTGGCAGCTGATGTTTATCAGCGTGCCGATTATCTTCCTGCTGGAAATGCTCTTTGCGACCTGGAGCTGGCAGAAGCTGCGCAGCCTGACGCGCCGCCGCCACTACGCGCGCCCCGTCGCCTGGCTTTTCTTTATCTCTTTTATCAGCAGCCACCTGATCTATATCTGGGCGGATGCTAATTTCTATCGTCCGATTACCATGCAGCGGGCGAACCTGCCGCTCTCCTATCCGATGACCGCGCGCCGCTTCCTTGAGAAACACGGCCTGCTGGACGCGCAGGATTACCAGCGTCGCCTGGTGGAGCAAGGCGCTCCGGAAGCCGTCTCAGTACAGTATCCGCTGAGCGATCTGCGCTATCGCGACCTCGGCGCCGGCTATAACGTGCTGCTGATTACCGTTGATAACCTGAACTACTCGCGTTTCGAGAAGAACATGCCGGAGCTTGCCGGCTTCGCCAAAGATAGCGTCAACTTTACCCAGCATATGAGCTCAGGCAACAGCACCGATAACGGTATTTTTGGCCTGTTCTACGGCATTTCACCAGGCTATATGGACGGCGTGCTGTCGGCCCGTATTCCGGCCGCGCTGATTACCGCACTCAACCAGCAGGGCTATCAGCTGGGCCTGTTCTCTTCCGACGGCTTCAGCAGCCCGCTCTATCGCCAGGCGCTGCTGTCCGACTTCTCGCTGCCGGTCGCCAAAACCCAAAGCGATGAGCAGACGGCAAATCAGTGGATTGGCTGGCTGAATCGCTACGCTCAGGATGAAAACCGCTGGTTCTCGTGGATTTCGCTCAACGGCACCTCGCTTGACGACGGCCAGCAGCAGAACTTCGTGCGCCGCTATAGCCGCGCGGCGGGCGAGGTCGATACGCAGATTGGCCGGGTGCTCAGCGCTCTTCGCGAGGCGGGCAAGCTGGATAACACGGTGGTTATCGTCACCGCCGGTCACGGCATGCCGCTTAATCCTCAGCACGGCAAGTTTGACTGGTCGAGAGATCAGCTGCAGGTTCCGCTGGTGATTCACTGGCCGGGCGTTCCGGCGCAGAATATCGCGACGCTGACCGATAACAAAGACGTGATGACCACGCTGATGCAGCGCCTGCTGCACGTCTCTACCCCGGCGAACGAGTATTCGCAGGGTGAGGACCTGTTTAGCCCTGCGCGCCGCCGCGGCTGGGTCACCGCGGCGAACGGCGATACGCTGGCGGTCACCTCACCGGAGGTCACCGTAGTGTTGAACCACAACGGAACCTACAGCACCTGGAATAGCGACGGTAAGAAGATCGACAATCGCAAACCGCAGCTCAGCCTGCTGCTGCAGATCCTGACGGATGAAAAGCGCTTTATCGCTAACTGATTGATTAATTATGAATCAATTGGTCGTTCCCCGCTTGCATTCGCCAGGAGAACGGGTAATATTACCGCCACGCGTCGGCACGTAGCGCAGCCTGGTAGCGCACCGTCATGGGGTGTCGGGGGTCGGAGGTTCAAATCCTCTCGTGCCGACCAAAAATCCCTGAGAAACCAGCCTTTTAAGGCTGGTTTTTTTATGCCTGTTTTTCGCCGGGGCGTTAACGAGTGGGCCCGGACAATAACCCCACGCTTACTCGCTATTCCTGCGTATCAGAACCTATAAAATATCCCCTCATCGGTTCTTTGTGCCCAAAAGGTGACGCAAACCTGCCCGCGGCGCCGCTCTTGAGCCGCGCCGCAAAATAAACTGCGATAGCGCTGATTGTAAATCGAGGAATAGCTTCTATCATTCGACTGTATCAGTCATACGCCAGGAAGATAAATATGAGAGTTAATGGAATTACCAAGGGATTTTTTATCCTGATTCTGCTGATAGTCAGCCTTGCCTTTTTTGATGTTCTTTCTCCCTATTACTCAGCCATTCTGTGGGCGGCGATTCTGGCCGTGATCTTCAATCCGGTGAAGAACAAGATCCGCGCTAAGCTTGGTGAACGTAATGGCCTGGCCTCACTGCTCACCGTGGCGATTATCTGCCTGATTGTCTTCACTCCGCTGGCGATTATTATCTCCTCGCTGGCGCTTGAGCTGAACGTGGTTTACACCAAGCTTGAGCACAATGACACCCAGTTTCCGTCGGTAGTGGCGAGCCTGTTTGCCCATCTCCCGGAGTGGGTCAGAAGCTTCCTCTCTGAGCATAATCTCGACAGCGCCGAGCAGATTCAGAAACAGCTCTCAGACGCGGCGCTGAAAGGAGGCCAGTACCTGGCTGGCAGCGCATTTCTGATTGGTAAAGGGACTTTCGGCTTTACCATTAGCTTTGGCGTCATGCTGTATCTGCTGTTTTTCCTGCTCAAGGATGGCCCGTATCTGGTGCTGCTGATCCTCGAATCCCTGCCGCTGTCGAATTACGTTAAGCAGCACCTGTTTGCCAAATTTGCCGCCGTCGCCAGGGCAACCGTGAAGGGTACCGTCGCCGTCGCTCTGGTCCAGGGCATCCTGGGCGGAATTGCCTTCTACGTTGCCGGAATTGACGGCAGCATTTTGTGGGGCGCGATCATGGCGTTTCTGTCGCTGATCCCGGCGGTAGGTTCAGCCATCGTCTGGGTTCCCGCGGCCATCTTCCTCTTCGCCACCGATCAGCTATGGCAAGGGGCGTTTGTCGTCGGCTTCTTCGTGATCGTTATCGGGCTGGTGGACAACATCCTGCGTCCGCTGCTGGTGGGTAAAGATACTAAAATGCCGGACTACATGATTCTGATCGCCACCCTCGGAGGAATGGAGATTTACGGTATTAACGGCTTTGTGATCGGTCCGCTGATCGCCGCGCTGTTTATCGCCTGCTGGAATCTGCTCTCAGGCCGCGAACACGCCGGTAATACCGATGAAATTGATGAAGAGTTTATCGAGGAAGGCAAGCTACCCCGCGACGAGTAAGCCGTTAGCGGCGCGACGTCAGCTGCCTTAGGCGGCGGCTGACAAAAACCAGGAGGAGCCGCCTGCCCCTCCTGGTGTTCGCGGCGCGAGCCATACTCTTATTTTGCGTAGCCTTTGAAAGTGCCGTTTTCAGTCACCGCAATCTTGCCGTTGGTATAAACAATAAAATTGTACAGCCCCTGCTGGTAGACCGTTGCCTTAGGCTCCTTCTCAATCACCGCAGCCGGTTTACCGTCAACGGTAATCCCGGTACCGGTGGACTTGATCTCCATCCCCGCAAAGTGCTTTACGTTACCCTTAGCGCCTTGTGCGTGCTGTACGGCGCTGGCAGCGTTCTCCATCGCCTGTTTCTCATAGGCGGCGTTAAGGGCAGCTTGTTTATTTTGCTCAGCTAAATAACAGGTATCTTTCGATACGCCTTTGGCTTCACAGCTGGCTAAACGCTGCGCCTCGGAGGTACAGCCCGCTAAGGCTGCCGTCATCCCCAGTACCGCGGCCAACATGGCTTTATTCACTTTCATCTATCATCACTCATATAAATAATCTAATTTTAATAACAATTCCGTTTCAATTAATTTCCCTGGTGAATCATTCTAAGCGGTGAATATTACGCGGCGCGACTGAAATAATTTCATGCGAAAATTAAGTTTTTCATTGATGATTATCAATGCTGGTTTCGCGAAGAAAAGCATGGTGCGATAAACCTATACAATTCAGTGGACAATAGTTCTTTAGTTAAGATTACTTTCAGTAAATTCCTATACACCACAACAATAAAACAGCATATCACGCTATTTTATATGCAAATATTGGTAAATAACTCTTACTAATAGCGCAAACAGTGATAGCCTTTTAGCGTTGAAGAACGATAACAAAGGATGATCGATCGTGAAAAAAATCGCTACGTTTGCTGTTTCCCTGCTGACCGTTGCCTGTGTCTCCACCAGCGCACTGGCCGCCGAACAGCCTCTGGAAAAGATTGCGCCCTATCCGAAAGCGGAGAAAGGCATGAAGCGTCAGGTGATCCAGCTGCCGCCGCAGCAGGACGAATCGGCCTATAAAGTTGAGCTGCTGATTGGCCAGACGCTGGAAGTCGACTGCAACCGCCATCGCCTGGGGGGTCAGCTGGAAAGCAAAACCCTCGAAGGCTGGGGCTACGACTATTTCGTCTTTGATAAAGTGACGTCGCCGGTTTCGACCATGATGGCCTGCCCGGACGGGAAGAAGGTGGAGAAGTTTGTCACCGCAGGGCTGGGTGACGCCGGCATGCTGCGCTACAACAGCAGGCTGCCGGTGGTGGTTTACACGCCGGATAACGTACAGGTGAAGTACCGAATCTGGCGAGCAGACGAAACTATCGGTAATGCCGTCGAGCGCTAACCGCGGGCAATAAGAAACCGGCGGCCAGGGCCGCCGGTTTTGCCTTCTACAGCGCGATATCCGCTATCGGTTTGCTATCCGTCAGCGGTTTCAGCTCTGCCTGAGGGGCTTTATCCGCGACTGAAACCGGCTCATAGCGCAGCTGCAGAACCTCGCTGGTCCACGCCAGCGCCTGCTCAATCGCCGCGGAATTGCCGTCGAGACGCAGGCCGTAGGAGGGAACGATCTCTTTCAGCTTCGCCTGCCAGGCGGCTGAATTTACCTTATCCTTAAAGACCGTTTCCATCAGCTGCAGCATAATCGGCGCGGCGGTCGAGGCGCCGGGCGATGCGCCCAGCAGCGCCGCAACGGTACCGTCATCATCGCTGACCACTTCGGTTCCCAGACGCAGCACGCCCTTCTTACCGTTGCGCTTAATGATCTGCACACGCTGGCCGGCCTGCCACAGGCGCCAGTCGCCTTTATTCGCTTCCGGATAGTATTCGCGCAGCGCCTCGTGGCGATCTTTATCTTTCTGCATCACCTGGCTAATCAGGTATTTCACCAGATCGAAATTATCCAGACCGACGTTGAGCATCGGCAGAATATTTGAGGTATTGGTCGATGCCAGAAGATCCCACAAAGAGCCGTTTTTCAGGAAACGGGTGGAGAAGGTTGCAAACGGCCCAAATAGCACCACCCGCTTACCGTCAATAATACGCGTATCAATATGCGGCACCGACATCGGCGGCGCCCCAACTTCGGCCTGACCGTAGACTTTTGCCAGATGGTGGTTAACGACTTCCGGATTTTCACACACCAGGAACTGGCCGCCAACCGGGAAGCCCGCGTACTCTTTAGCCTGGGGAATACCGGTTTCCTGCAGCAGCGTCAGCGCCGCGCCGCCGGCACCGATAAAGATAAATTTGGCTTTAATGACCCGCTTCTGGCGACGGTTATTCGCGTCCGCCAGAGTGACCGTCCAGCTCTTATCGGCGTTGCGCTTGAAGCGACGCACAACGGTGCCAAGCTGTAAGGAGAAGTTAGCGTGGGTCTGCAGGCCGGCAATCAGCTGGCGGGTAATTTCGCCGTAGTTGACGTCTGTGCCGACCTCGGTACGGGTCGCGGCAACCTTTTGCTGCGGATCGCGCCCTTCCATCACCAGCGGCGCCCACTCTTTAATTTGCTGATGATCTTCGGAATAGCGAATACCGCGGAACAGTTCGCTTTGCTGCAGAGCGGCGTAGCGCGCGCGCAGGAAGTTGACGTTATCTTCGCCCCACACAAAGCTCATGTGCGGTACGCTGTTGATAAATGATTTCGGCTTACTCAGAATGCCGCGCGTGACCTGGTGGGCCCAAAATTGACGAGAGATATGGAAGGATTCGTTGATATCGACCGCTTTGTCGATGTTGATCCCGCTGGCGGTCTGGGGCGTATAGTTCAGCTCCATCAGCGCCGCATGCCCGGTACCCGCGTTATTCCAGCCGTTCGAGCTCTCCTCAGCAACGCTGGACATCTGCTCGACCATGGTAATAGACCAATCCGGCTCCAGTTCCTGCAGCCAGGTTCCCAACGTGGCGCTCATGATGCCGCCGCCAATCAACAGTACATCCGTCTCTTGCTCATGGCGGGTGTTGGTCCGAGGTGTATTTGAACCAACCGCCGGTGAGCTGGGTACGGCCATCTTTTTCTTCATCGAATTTGAGCCTTACTTTACTCGCTTTTTTTATTTAGCGCAGGTGACACGATTATCAGGAATCAAAGTAACACTGAAGATAAAAAATTTAAATATTGTTTAAAATTTAAGTTGAGTTTTGAGATCTGTTATAAAAATGTTTAATAAATGTGTACCACAAATCACATTTTGTACTGGTATAAGCGGCGCGACCGCGCTATCATCCTCCGTTTTGTGACAGACCGCACGCAAGCTCAGGCTTACTCGTCCCGGCTTAAACTAACCTGCGAACTTCCTATGCCTCAGGCTCCAGACCACGCTACGTCCGCTTCAACAGGCGCCATTCGCCACGTACTTCGTTCACCATCGCTGTTCACACGAGAGGCTCTGGCAGGCGTTCTGACCGCTCTGGCTCTGATTCCGGAGGTTATCTCCTTTTCAGTGATTGCCGGCGTTGACCCCAAGGTCAGCCTGATTGCGTCCGTTGTGCTGTGCCTTGCGATGTCGGTACTCGGCGGCAGGCCCGCAATGGTTACCGCCGCCGCCGGGTCGGTGGCGCTGGTGATTGGGCCGATGGTGCATCAACACGGCGTCGGCTACATCCTGCCCGCCGTCATTTTGGCCGGTATTATTCAAATTTTGTTTGGTTTGGGCGGCATGGCGCGGCTGATGCGGTTTATACCGCAGGCGGTGATGACCGGCTTCGTCAACGCGCTGGGGATTCTGATCTTTTTCGCCCAGGTTCCCCATTTTTGGAGCAAGCAGCCGCTGATCCTCGGCCTGTTCGTCCTGACGCTGCTGATTGTCCTCTGGGCGCCGCGCTATATTAAAGCGATCCCCGCGCCGCTGATTGCCATCGTGGTGTTAACCCTGTTTACCGTCACCACCGGGCAGCTGCTGCCTACCGTCGGCGATGAGGGCTCAATGAGCGGCGGGCTTCCTGGGTTCACCGCCCTGCTGGTGCCGCTCAATCTCGACACCCTGCAAATTATCTGGCCCTGCGCCCTGAGCATTGCCTTTGTCGGCCTGATGGAGTCGCTGCTGACCGCCAAATTAGTCGATGACCTGACCCAGACCCCGTCCAGCAAAGCGCGCGAGAGCGCCGGGCTGGGCATCGCCAATATTCTTGCCGGACTCTACGGCGGCATCGCCGGCTGCGCAATGATTGGTCAGACCATTGTTAACGTTGAAATGGGTAAAGGCCGCAGCCGCGTCTCCACCCTCGCCGCCGGCGCGGTGCTGCTGCTGCTGGTCACCGTGCTGAGCGAAGTAATGGCAAAAATTCCGATGGCGGTACTGGCCGGAGTGATGGTCATTGTGGCGGCCAAAACCTTCAGCTGGCACAGCCTTCGTCCGGCCGAGCTGAAGCGTAATCCGTGGCCGGAAACGCTGGTCATGCTGGTGACCGTTGCCGCAACGGTAGGCACCAGCAATCTGGCTATTGGCGTTCTGGCAGGCCTGGTGGCGATGGCGCTGATCCCGCGCAGGCTGCGCGGCAGGCCGTCGACTACATCAGGAAAATCGTCGCCAGACCGAGAAAAATAAAGAAGCCGCCGGTATCGGTGATGGCGGTGATCATCACGCTGGAGCCGACCGCCGGGTCGCGTCCCAGCTTCACCATCACCATCGGGATAATCACCCCCATCATCGCCGCCATCAGCAGGTTGAGCATCATCGCCAGCGTCATCACGGCGCCGAGCTGCGGATCGCTGTAGAGCCACCAGGTTACGGCGCCCATAATCCCGCCCCACACCAGGCCGTTAATCACCGCAACCCCCATTTCGCGCAGGATCAGGAACGAGAAGCTTCCCGGCTGAATGTGCTGCAGCGCCATCGCCCGTACGATCATGGTGATGGTTTGGTTTCCGGTGTTACCGCCGATCCCGGCGACGATCGGCATCAGCGACGCCAGCGCCACCAGCTGCGAAATCGTATGCTCAAAGCCGTCGATTACCCGCGAGGCGATAAACGCGGTGCACAGGTTGACCGCCAGCCACGCCCAGCGCGTTTTCACCGCTTTGCTCACCGGGGCGAAAACGTCGTCATCGTTGCTCAGCCCCCCCATTCGACGTAAATCGTTATCGGTCTCTTCATACACCACGTCCACGATTTCGTCGATGGTCAGGCGCCCCATCAGCTTGCCGTCGGCATCAATCACCGCGGCGCTCAGCAGGTTGTCACGTTCAAAGGTGCGCGCGACCTTCTCCGCCTCTTCGTGCGGCTGAAAGGTCACAGGATCGCCTTCCATGACTTCTCCTACCCGCTTCTGCGCATCGTTGAGCAGGATGGTCTGCAGCTCCAGCTCGCCAAGCAGCAGCTTGTTGCGGGTGGTGACAAACAGCTTATCGGTGTTTTCCGGCATTTTGCCTAACCGCCGCAGATAGCGCTGCACCGCGGCGAGCGTCGCCTCCGGGCGAACGGTGATCACCTCAAACTCCATGATCGCGCCGACGGTATTGTCGGCGTAGCGCATCATCTGACGGATACGCGCGCGCCTCTCTGCCGGCATCTCCGCCAGCAGGCGTGCGGTCAGGTCTTGCGGCAGATGCTGCAGGATATAGACCTGCTCATCAATATCCAGATTTTGCAGCGTAAACAGCAGCTCACGATCGCTCATCTTATCGATGAGGTCGCCCCAGACGCTTTCCGACGCCTCAAGCAGCACTTCACCGCGTTTATCGCCGGCAACCAGCCGCCACAGCGCGTTACGCGCGTCGTAAGGCAGCGCCTCGAGGGCATCGGCAAGATCCGGCGGCGGCAGGTGGGAAACCAACACTTCCACTTCCGCCAGATCGTCGGCAAGGGTGCCGTCGTCATAGCGTTCAGCCAGCGTTAATTTGCCCAACAGCGAGGAGGTAACGGCTTTATCAGTGCTCAGCAGCCAAATGAGGCGGGCGCGCTCTTCGTCGCGCAATCTGGCGCTTTTTTTATGCAAAACGGACATCGGTCAGGCAATCCTTGTGAGAATAGTTGGCCGACCAGCAGGCCAGGTGCCCTAAGCATAGCGCGAGGAGGGGGAAATAATAACCGCCGGCGGGTTCGTCCGGCGGAAAAATCAACAATAGCGCCCGCCGTGGGTCGGCAGGCGCGGCTTTCAGGCGGTGCGGGAGACCGCATCGCGGGTCGCCAGCTCGCGCTCCAGGCCCGTCAGCTCCGCCAGCTGGCCGGCGCGCATCTCCAGCAGGCGATCGGCATGCTGAAAATAGTGATCGTCGTGGCTGATAGCGAAAATAGTTTTACCCATCTGCTGCATCAGCGGCAGCAGCACCTGATAAAACTCGCGGCGGAAGTGCGGATCCTGATCCGCCGCCCACTCATCAAGCAGGATGATATCGCGATCTTCAGCCAGGGCCAGCAGCAGCGCCACGCGCTTTTTCTGCCCCTTGGAGAGCTTCAGATCGAGGATCCTGCCGTTATCCAGCCGCAGCTTATGCGTCATTTTCAGGTACTCCATCCACTGGCTCACCCGCGCAGGATCGGCCGCTTTTCCCTCCGGCCCCAGCAGCTGGTCAAACAGCCAGACGTCGGTAAATACCGCCGAGAAGAGCTTACGATAGTCTTCCGGCCGGTCTACCGCCAGCGCCTCGCCGTCCAGCAGGATCTGACCGGAAGCCGGCTGATACAGCCCGGTCAGCAGCATCGCCAGCGTCGACTTGCCGCTGCCGTTGCCGCCGATAAGGAACACCAGCTCGCCGCGTTTCAGGGTCATATTGACAGGCCCGACGGCGAAGCTGTTGTCCGGGTAATGGAAGCAGACGTCGCGCAGCTCCAGGGTTTGCCAGTGCGGGTGCGCCTGCGGCTGCGGGAATTCGGCACGGTACGGCGCCAGGGAGAATTTGTGCAGCTTATTGAAGGCAACCTGGGCGCTGAGCAGCGTCGGCAGCGCGCCCACGGCGGAAAGCAGCGGCGTGCGCAGGAACAACAGGGTCAAAGAGTAGGTCGCCGCCACGGCGGTATTCGCCCAGCCGAGGCCGTTGGCCATCCAGAACACCAGGCCAATGGCGCCGAGCATCATAATGTTCGACCAGTTTACCGCGCTGAGGTGGAAGGTATCAGCCCGGATAATATGGCGACGATACTCGCGTGCGTCCGGCAGATAGAGATGATTAAACACGTATTCGGCGCGCTCGCGATTGAGCGTCAGCTCTTTGCGCCCTTCCAGCACCGTCTGATAGTCGTGGTATAGCTTGTCTTCGGTCTCCCGCAGCGTTGCCATATGCTTATAAACGCGTGATACCAGCATAAATCCGCCCCAGATGGTTATCGCCATCCACAGCGCGGTCACCATCATCATTTTTCCCGACAGCCACGCCAGATAGGCGGCGGAACCAAAGGTCAGGATAATGCCCTGCACCAGTTCGGGCAGGCGCACAAAGGCGATGGTAATGTTGCGTACGTCGCTGGTTAAGCCGGCAAGCAGCGAGGCGCTGCCGATCTTCTCAACCTGCTCGATTTGGGTGTCGAGGATGCGCTTAATGAACTCCCCGCGCAGGCGGAAAACAAAATGGTGCCCAAGGGTCGTCAGCGCCAGCTGTGAGCCCAGCGTCACCGCCATCAGCAGCAGCAGCAGGCCGAGAAACTCCGGCAGCACCGTCAGCGAGGTATCAACAACGGTCATCAGCCGCTGATTGATAAAGGCAATAAGCCCGATCCCCAGCGCCGCGCTGAGCAGGCTCAGGGCAATGACGGAAATAAACGGCCAGCGATACTGGCGCCAAACAAGAAGAAGAAGTTCCATAACAGCAATCCGGGCAAGCAAAACAGCCAGCAGTGTAAACTGCTCGCCGATGACATCAAGAATAATTCTTATTTTTATTCTTTATCGCCTGCCAGCCGAAAGGTGAGGTTGTAACGGCAGGCGCCGGTGTCCGCATGGTCGCCCTCTTTCAGCGGCTGAATACCGTGATAAAACAGCCGCGACTCGCCGCCCCAGACCACCACGTCCCCGTGCTCCAGCAGCACTCTGCGCAGCGGATCGCTGCGCTGCAGGCCGCCAAACTGGAACACCGCCGGCAGACCCAGCGATACGGAAACGATCGGCGCACGCAGATCGCGCTCATCCTTATCCTGATGCAGCGAGAGCTTCGCCCCGGGCTGATAGCGGTTGATCAAGCAGGCGTCGGGCACAAAGCCCGCGTAGCCGCAGGCAAGCGCCGCCTGCGCGGCCAGCTCGGAGAATATCGGCGGCATCGGCGGCCAGTCCCGCCCCGTTAGCGGATCGCCGGGAGCATACAGATAGCCGTGCATATTGGTCGTCCAGCCCAGCGGCCCGCAGTTAGTCATCGCCACCGACATGGTGTAGCCGCCGGGCGTGACCATCTGGCGAAACGGCGAAACGTCGGCAACGCCCAGCAGCGCCTGCAGCAGAGCCGGGGCGTTCTGGCGGGCGAAGCGCCGCAGAATGACGGCCCCGGGTGCCAGCGGTTCCTGCCAGGGGGGCGTATCGGCAAAAAGATCGAGCATTACGACTCCTCGGTTTGTGCTTCCCGGGCCAGCAGCTGAGCTTTGCGGGCGGTTCCCCAGCGATAGCCGGACAGCGCCCCGCCTTCGCGTACCACCCGGTGGCACGGAATGACGATAGCCAGCCGGTTGGCCGCGCAGGCCCCCGCTACCGCCCGGACGGCGGACGGCTGGCCGATACTTTCGGCAACCTGGCGGTAGCTGCGCGTTTCGCCCGCCGGGATCTGGCGCAGGGCCTGCCAGACCCTCTGCTGAAAGGCGGTGCCGCGAATATCCAACGGCAGATCTATGGTCTGGCGGCTATCGTCGATGTGGGCAAAAATCTGCGCCACCCGCGCGGAAAAATGCGCGTCGCCGGGTAGAAGCCGGGCGCGGGGAAACAGGCGGCGCAGCTCGTCCAGCGGCGCGTCGCCCTCTCCGGGCAATACGGCGCACACTCCGCGCTCGCTTTGCGCCACCAGGCAGCGGCCAATCGCGCAGTCGCCGAGCGTGTAGACGATATCGGTTTCATCGCCGCCGCGGCGAAACTGGCTGGCGGTCATGCCAAGCACGGCGTCGGCCTGACGATAGTAGCTGCTGCCGTCGGGAAAGCCTGCGGCCAGCACCGCCGGGGTCACTTTTTCCCCTTGCGCCAGGGCGTCCCGTAAACGCCGCGCGCGCCACGCCTGCTGCCAGGCCTTCGGCGTCATGCCGGTGACGGATTTAAATAAACGGTGGAAGTGGTACGGGCTGACCGCCAGCTCATGGGCCAGCGCCTCAAGGGTGATGGGCGCTTCCTGCTCAAGCAGGCGGCAGGCTCTGGCAACTTTCTCGGCCTTCTGCCGCTGCGGATCGCTTTTGTCCGGCTGACAGCGCTTGCAGGGGCGAAATCCGTCGGCGATGGCGGCCGCCACATCAGGGTAAAAACGGACGTTTTCCCGCAGCGCCCGCCGCGAGCGGCAGGAGGGACGGCAGCAAACGCCGGTGGTCAGCACGGCAAACACAAACTGACCGTCGGCGCGGGCATCACGATCGCATACCGCCTGCCAGCGGCGGTCATCGGTATCAGCAATAATCGGTTTCATCATCGGCTCCTGCTTTAAGTGTATAGCCAGTCTGATTCATCGCCCGCCGAATAAAACCCGAAATCTTGCTGTTTAATTCTTTTCGCCAACCAGGAAGGTACGGAACTGCGGCGACATCCAGGTTTTAAAACCCTCCCCCTCTTTGACGATCATATAGACGGCCAGCCCCTGCTCTCTCACCACCTCCTGCGCCTTTTGCGGGCCGAGGACCATCAGCCCGGTATCCCAGCCGTCTGCTTCCAGCGCCGTCGGCGCAATCACCGTCACCGAGACCAGCTTATGATCGATCGGCCTGCCGGTTTGCGGATCGATCACGTGCGAGATCCGTTTGCCATCCAGCTCGTAATAGTTGCGGTAGCTGCCGGAGGTGCTGATTCCGTGGCCGTTAATATCGACGATGGCCTGGACGGCGTTTTCACGATCGGTCGGCTTTTGGATCGCCACCCGCCACGGCTGCCCGTCGGCGTTCATCCCTCGGCTAACCAGCGCGCCGCCGACGGAAACCAGATAGCGAGAAATGCCCTCCTGCTCCATCAGACGCGCCAGATGATCGGCGGCATAGCCCTCACCCACTGTCGAAAGATCGACATACAGATCCGCAATATCCTTCCGTAAATACTGGCGATCCGCGCGGTTAATCACCGTCAGATGCTGCAGCCCCGTCCGCGCTTTTGCCGCCGCGATCTGCTGAGGATCCGGCGTTTTTACCGGCTGCTTATCCGGGCCAAAGCCCCAGAGATTGACCAAAGGCCCGACGGTAACATCCATCGCGCCGTGCGTTTTCGCGCCAATGCGCAGGGACATGGTGACGATATCGGCCATCGCTTCGCTAACCGGCCACGGCTCTGTGGAGGTGGCGTGGTTAAATTGCATCAATGCTGAATCGTTTTTCCAGGTGGAAAGCAGGCGATCGTCGGCGTCCAGCTGGGACTCTATTTTCTGCCGCAGCGCCTGGGCTTTCGCTTGATCAACGTTAATGACGCTGACCCGCCAGAATGTGCCCATCGTTTTGCCATCCAGCACGGTCGCGGCACTTTTTTGAGCTGCAGGTGAGGTGGCTGAATCACAGCCGGAAAGGAGTACGCAAACGCCGAGCAGCGCGGCGCGGAAAAAAGTGATATCCATAAAATCGGTTCCTCTTGCTAAGGCAGCAAGAGTACACCAGCCACCTTAAACGAGGCATAAAAAAAGGCGCCAGAGGCGCCTTTTTCGTGACTTCAGCGTGCTTAGAACTGGTAAACCAGACCCAGAGCGACGATATCGTCGGTAGAGATACCGGCACGACGGGTGAAATCGTTGTCGTCCAGCAGGTTGATTTTGTAATCAACGTAGGTGGACATGTTTTTGTTGAAGTAGTAGGTCGCGCCCACGTCAACATATTTCAGGATATCCTGGTCGCCGAAACCTTCGATGTCCTTACCTTTAGACTGCAGGTAAGCCACGGACGGACGCAGACCGAAGTCGAACTGGTACTGTGCAACCACTTCGAAGTTCTGCGCTTTGTTTGCATAGCCGCTAACGGAATCAACATCACCATTGCCGCTAAAACGAGTCGCGTTGTAGGTCTGGGTGTACTGAGTTGCCAGGTAGATGTTGTTCGCGTCGTATTTCAGACCGCCGGTGTAGGTTTCAGCATATTTGCCGTCGCCACGCAGGCCCGCAGCATTCTGATCGTCGGTACGTTTAGAGTGACCGTACGCGAAACCAGCGCTGATGCCGTCCCAGATATCATAAGTTACGGAAGTACCGAAACCATCACCGTTCTGTTTCAGAGCGCCACGACCGTTGTTGGTCGCGCCTTCGCCGCTGACGCTGCCGTTTTTACCCTGATACTGCAGAGCAAAGTTCAGGCCGTCAACCAGACCGAAGAAGTCAGAGTTACGGTAGGTTGCAACGCCGTTAGCACGGGACTGCAGGAAGTTGTCAGAACCGTAGGTGTCGCCGCCGAATTCCGGCAGAACGTCGGTCCAGGAAGTTACGTCGTAAACAACGCCGTAGTTACGACCGTAGTCGAAAGAGCCCGCGTCGCCGAATTTCAGACCGGCGAATGCCAGACGAGTCCATGCCTGATCGCTGGAGCTTTCAGTGTTGTTCGCCTGAACGTTGTATTCCCACTGGCCGTAACCGGTCAGCTGGTCGTTGATCTGGGTTTCGCCTTTCACGCCAAGACGCATGTAGGTCTGGTCGCCGTCAGCGCTCTTGTCGTCAGAGAAATAGTGCAGACCGTCGATTTTGCCGTACAGGTCTAATTTGTTGCCATCTTTGTTATAAATTTCAGCCGCATTTGCTGCGCCTGCTACCAGCAGAGCCGGTACCAGGAGGGACAGTACTTTAACTTTCATGTTATTAACCCTCTGTTTGTTATATGCCTTTTATTATGCCACTGCTTACTGATTACCCTTCTAATCAGTCGGCTATATTCATTGTGCTGTAAAATGCAGAATAATCCAACAAGAATATGATACGAAAACTTCTAAGGTGTTTCAAAATGCGCACAAGATGTTTCAGTTTGTAAATTCAAGGGAACTTTTCGCAACGATGAGAAATCGTAAAATAAGCACCAATAATCAAGAAAATATTTTTTTCCAATTATCATCAGATAGTTACACAACACGCCAGGTATAGCACTGAATGACAAAACAAAATGGTCACCTGCGACTAGAATAACTCCCGCTATCATCATTAACTTTATTTATTACCGTCATTCAGTTCTGAATGTCTGTTTACCCCTATTTCGACCGGATGCTTCGCATCCGGTTTTTTTTACCCTTCTTTACATAACTTTAATTATACCCGTGCTAGCCGCGATAAAAATAACGGTTATTAATCAAACACTCCGCGCATCAGGAAGTCCTTATCCGGGTAATTTCTTGTTATTTCGTGCTATTTCCTGCAGGCAATCGGCAAATAACTGTACAGAATCAATCCCGCTGTACATTTTTATTGTCAATGCTCCTTTAAGATAAATCCCAAAGCAAAAAAGCGCCGAAGGCCATTCTGTAGTATGGATTTGATAAATTAGCCTTTATACTGCTTAGCGAATTCACTCTGCTACCAGCTACCTTGGTGCAACATCCTGCTTACAAACATTGATGAGTCGCACTGCTACACGATGACCCAGAAAAAATTCACCCTGATGCCTGGCAGCATCACCCGTTTCTTCATTTTAATGGTCATCGTCCTGCTGGCGACGATGAGCGTGACGCTGCAAAGCGCGGTCAACGCCTGGTTAAAAGAAAAAAGCTATCAGGTTGTCGACGTGAGCCATGCGCTGCACAAGCGCATCGATGCCTGGCGCTATGCCACCTGGCAAATTTACGACAATATTGCCGCCACCTCTTCCAGCGCCGCCGGCGAGGGTTTACAGGAAACGCGGTTAAAGCAGGATGTCTATTATCTGGAAAAGCCGCGGCGTAAGACCGAGGCGCTGATTTTTGGCTCTCATGACAGCTCAACGCTGGAAATGACGCAAAAAATTTCCAACTATCTCGATATTCTGTGGGGCGCAGAGACCATTCCCTGGTCGATGTACTACCTCAACGGGCTGGATAACAGCCTGATTCTGGTCTCGACTCTGCCGCTGAAAGACCTTTCTTCCAGCTTTAAAGAGTCGACGATTAGCAACGTGGTGGAGTCCCGCCGCGCGGAAATGCTGCTGCAGGCTAACACGCTCGACGAAAGAGAAACCTTCTCGTCGCTGCGCCAGCTTTCATGGCAAAACGGCCACTACTTCACCCTGCGGACCACCTTCAACCAGCCGGGTCATCTGGCCACCGTGGTCGCTTTCGACCTGCCGATTAACGATTTGATCCCGCCGGGCATGACCCTGGACAGCTTCCGGCTTGAGCCTGACCCGTCACAGAACGCGACCGGCAATCCGGATAAAGAAGAGTCTGATAACGTCAGCATCAACTTCAACGGCACGCGGATTGAAATCATCACCGCCATTAATACCACCGGGATGCGCCTGATCTGGGTGGTGCCATTCAGCACCCTGATGATTGAGTCGCTGCAGAACGTGCTGCTGCCGCTCCTGCTGATTATCGGCCTGCTGGCGCTGACCCTGTTTGGCTTCACGACCTTTCGCCACTACAGCGGCCGCAGCCGTCAGACCGGGACGAGCGTCTCCTCTGCCGCCAGCGGCGAGCATCGTACGCTGCGGGCAGTAAATGAAGAGATTGTCTCGCTGCTGCCGCTGGGGCTGCTGGTTCACGATTTAGAAGCTAACCGCACGATTATCAGCAACCCCATCGCCGATCATCTGCTGCCGCACCTCAACCTGCAAAATATTACCAACATGGCGGATCAGCATCAGGGCGTGATTCAGGCTACGGTGAACAACGAACTGTATGAGATTCGCCAGTACCGCAGCCAGGTCGCGCCGCGCACGCAGATCTTCATCATCCGCGATCAGGATCGGGAAGTACTGGTGAGTAAAAAGCTCAAGCAGGCCCAGCGCCTGTACGAGAAAAACCAGCAGGGCCGCACCGCGTTTATGCAGCATATTGGCGCCGCGCTGAAGCAGCCCGCCCGCAGCCTGGCGGAAGAAGCGGCCGCGCTCGGCATTGCCGAAAGCCGCAGGCTGGCGCAGCACGCGGATGAGCTGGTGCAGCTGGTTGACGAAATTCAGCTGGCAAACCTGCTGGAAAGCGATAGCTGGAAGAGCACGCCGGATCGGTTCTCGATTCAGGAGCTGATCGATGAAGTGGTGCCGGAAGTGCTGCCCGTGATTAAGCGCAAAGGCCTGCAGCTGCTGATTAACAACGCCCTGGCGGCGAATGAGCAACGCTACGGCGACCGCGACGCGCTGCGCCGCACGCTGCTGCTGCTCATTCAGTACTCGGTCACCACCACGCAGATCGGTAAAATCACCCTCGAGGTGAGCAAGGACGACTCTGCGGACGATCGTCTGACCTTCCGCATTATCGATACCGGCAACGGCGTTTCGGCAAACGAAATCGATAATATGCACTTCCCGTTCCTTAACGATACCCAGGCCGATCTGTACGGTAAGGCCAATGCGCTCACCTTCTGGCTCTGCGATCGCCTGACGCGCAAGCTCGGAGGCCAGATGAATATCAAAGCACGCGAATCTCTGGGCACCCGCTACTCCCTGCACCTCAAAATGCCGGCCAGTGAAGAAGAGAGCGACTCCGGCGAACATCTGCTGGATGACGTGGTGGTATTGCTTGATATTACGGCTAATGAGGTCCGAAAGATTGTCGTGCGTCAGCTTGAAAGCTGGGGAGCGAGCTGCATCACGCCGGATGAGAGGCTGACAAGTCAAGAATACGATCTCTTTTTAACGGATAATCCGTCTAATCTTACTGCTTCTGGCTTGCTTTTAAGCGATGATGAGGTCGGAATACGAAAAATAGGTCCAGGCCAACTGTGCGTCAATTTCAATATCAGCACGGCCATGCAGGAAGCGATTCTGCAACTGATTGAACAGCAGCTGGCGGAAGAAAACGTGCAACCTTCTCCTCCGGGAAGCGGGAGCAACGCCGAACTGCACGCCAGCGGCTATTATGCGCTGTTTGCCGATACGGTTCCGGATGATGTTAAGAGACTGTATACTGAGCTGGCAACAAGCGATTTAGCTGCGCTGGCCCAGACTGCGCATCGCCTCAAAGGGGCGTTTGCTATGCTTAACCTGATACCCGGCAAACAGTTATGTGAAACGCTTGAGCATCTGATTCGTGAAAAAGATGCGCAAAGCATAGAAAAATACATCAGCGACATTGACGTTTACGTCAAGAGCTTGCTGTAGCAAGGTAGCCTAATACATGAATACTATGAACGTAATTATTGCCGATGACCATCCGATCGTACTGTTCGGTATTCGTAAGTCACTCGAGCAAATTGAGTGGGTTAACGTTGTCGGCGAGTTTGAAGACTCCACAGCACTTATCAATAATCTGCCGAAATTAGACGCCCATGTTCTGATTACCGACCTGTCCATGCCAGGCGACAAATACGGCGACGGGATCACGCTGATCAAGTACATCAAGCGCCATTTCCCGGATCTGTCGATCATTGTTCTGACCATGAACAATAACCCGGCGATCCTCAGCGCGGTGCTGGATCTGGATATCGAAGGGATCGTGCTGAAACAGGGCGCGCCGACCGATCTGCCGAAGGCGCTGGCGGCGCTGCAGAAAGGCAAAAAATTTACGCCGGAAAGCGTTTCACGTCTGCTGGAAAAAATCAGCGCCAGCGGCTATGGCGATAAGCGCCTGTCGCCGAAAGAGAGCGAAGTGCTCCGCCTGTTTGCCGAAGGTTTCCTGGTGACCGAGATTGCCAGAAAGCTCAATCGCAGCATCAAAACCATCAGTAGCCAGAAAAAATCGGCCATGATGAAGCTCGGCGTAGAAAACGACATTGCCCTGCTGAACTACCTCTCTTCCGTTTCACTGAGCGCAACCGACAAAGAGTAACGCTCACCTTCCCGGATACGGCGCGACCATCATGCGCCGTATCCGGAGCAACGACCCGCCATAGCAGCCCGCCCCCAGAGATCTCCGCCCTATTGCCTGCTCTTACGCACCCGTGCGGCGTACAGCGTCAAAGTTTGCTTGATAATATCCAGCGTCACCGGTTTAGAAAGACAGCTGTCCATACCCGACTCAAGGCAGCGCTGCTTCTCTTCCGCCAGCGCGTTGGCGGTCACCCCGATAACCGGCAGCGTCATTCCCAGCTCGCGAATACGCTGCGTCAGGCGATAGCCGTCCATATTCGGCATGTTGACGTCGCTCAGCACGATATCAATATGCTGCTTGCTCAGGACACCCAGCGCATCAACCCCGTCGTTCGCCGTCACGCACTGATAGCCCAGCGATCCGAGCTGGTCGGCCAGCAGGCGGCGGTTGATCGGATGATCGTCCACCACCAGAATCATCATGTCATCGTGATTGGCCGTCTGCGTTTCCGGCGCCGAGAGCGCCGGGCCGTGTTCGGCGCTGGCCACATCAACGTGCAGGATACGCCCCAGCAGAGGCAGCAGCTCATGCGGCGTCGTGACGCTATGCAGCCACTCTCCCGGCGCGCGCTCCTGCGGAATGCCGATATGCCGACGGCAGAAAATAACGACCGCGGCCCCTGACCAGCCGGTACAGGACTCATCATCGGTGAGCAAAATATCCTCCGCTCCCGGCGCCTCGACGGCATAGCTTTTCACCTTAACCCCATGGTGATTCAGCAGCGAGGTGATAAACATCGTCAGGGCGGTGTTGTGAATGGAGAGCCAGCAGCATTTTTCCACCAGGCCATCGGCAAGCAGCGGCGCACCGTTTTGCACGCCGTACAGCGGAATGCGGATGGTAAAACGGCTGCCCATCCCGGGCTCGGTTTCCACGGCAATATCGCCGTCCATCATGCTGATGAGCTTCTCGCAAATCGCCAGTCCGAGGCCTGTTCCCTGGAAGTTGCGCTGAACGCCGGTGCCGACCTGGAAGAACGGGTCAAACAGGCGCACCACCTCTTTGGCCGGGATCCCTTCCCCGGTATCGCGCACGCTGATTTGCAGATAGTCGCCGGCGCACTGAACGTGCAGGACGATGCAGCCGGTATCGGTAAATTTGATGGCGTTGCTCAACAGGTTAGAAATGACCTGCTGCAGGCGCATCGGATCGCCGGACATCAGCTGCGGAACGTCGGGCTCAATAAAGCAGTACAGCCCGAGCTGCTTGCGCACCACCAGCGGCAGATAGTTCGCCGAGATGTGGTTCATCACCTCGCGCGGCGAGAACTCGCTCGGCTCGATTTTCAGCTGCTCGGACTCAATTTTCGAGAAATCCAGAATATCGCTGATGATCTTCAGCAGCAGGCTGGACGAGTTGTTCATCGCCGTGACCAGACGATCGACGCCCTTCGGCAGCTCCTTGGTTTGCAGCAGATCGAGGTTGCCGATAATTCCGTACAGCGGGGTGCGCAGCTCGTGGCTCACCGTCGCAAGGAACATCGATTTCGACTGGCTGGCCTGCTCTGCGGCCTGCGCCATCTCCTGCAGCGACTCTTCCATTTTGACGCGGGCGCTGACGTCAACCAGCACGCAGATGGCCACGTTTTCGTTACGGTAGCGCGAGTGAACGAAGCTGATTTGCAGATTGGTATTATTGCTGGTCAGCACATCGACAAAATTGACCTGCTGGCCGCAAATAATCTGCGTCAGCCTCTGCCGGTCCTCATGGGTCAGCATATTGAGGTAGTTATGCGCCAGTTCGTTACTCAGAATATTGGTGCCGTCGAGGGTGCGCAGAATACAGATCCCCACCGGTGCCGAGGCGACAATCTTACGGTTAAACTGCTCGTGCTCCTCGAGGCGCTGGGCGTCATTTTCCGCCGGGATAAAGATCCGCCGCTCGTACATTCGCGCGAGGGCGAAAAGCATCACCCCGGTCAGAATATTGAGCACTATTGCATTGAGGATCAGCATCCGGATGCGCTCGAGGACCTGGTCTACCGATACCGAATAGACGATGCTCAGGGAGGATGGCGGCAGGCTCTTCTTCATGGCCAGCTCGCGGAAGCCGGAAGTGTAGCCGAACCAGATCCGTTCCTGCATCCAGCGGGCCTCGCCCTTGATTTTAGCGTCCGGCCCGGCGAGGGAGATAAGCGGCTGGCCGTTGTCGTCAAGGATCGTGACGTTCATCGGCAGGCTGCCCGGCGTGAAGAAGCTCTCCATGCGAATCGTTTGCTCGACGCCGAGCATCGCCTGCAGGCGGTTGGCCATATACACCGGCGTCAGCGCGTAGAAGTAGCCGACGCCGGGACGCACGCCCTGGCTAATCCAGAACAGATTGCTGCCGCGTTCGCTTTGCGGGGCGTCGCGATACTGCTCAATACGCTGGTGCAGCACCTTCAGCGCCTGGTCTCGTTCGAGCGGCATCTCGCGCAGGCCAAAGTTCGCCATGCACAGGTTATCGCTGCCAATTAAAAAGATACGGTTGAGATCGTAAGCCGCGGAGAAATTGTCGCGCCAGTAGCGCATAAACCATGCCAGAGACTGCAGCGAATTGCGCCAGGTACCGCTCATTGCCCCGCAATCTGAATCCGGATAGAGCGGTTCGAAGTCCGGAACCGCGATGTCGCCATTTTGCGCCGGCGGCGCGTTGCCTTCACGGCCGCCGCCCGGCCGATTGCCGGCAACATACTTCAGCTCTTTAATGACGTCCGCCGTGCGCTGGATATAGCGCTGCGCCTGATCGGCGTTGAGGTTAAACTCCTGGCGGATCTCCGACTCCCGGTCATGCAGCGCGTTAACAATGTAAAACACCGAGACGAAAGCAATCAGCATCCACAGCAGGACCGCCAGCGCCCGGAACAGGTAGCGTGAAACTTTTAGCGTGGTATGAAAAGAAGCAAGATATTTCAATGTGGCGATGCTCGGCCGTCAGGGACTCAACAGAATGGGGTTAAGGTAGCGGTAAACACGTTTTGCCGCAACGTTATACTCTCTGGATCACCCGCGCCGGGCAAATAAAAAGGGCCGGGATATTCCCGGCCCTTTTCGCAACATTACCGCAGATTATTCATCATCTTCGGCGATGTCATCATCAGCTTCAGCGTCGGTTTCCGGCGCGATATCGTCATCGCCTTCCGCCACGCTGCCGTCGATGGCATCCAGCTCTTCGTCATCAACCGGTTCAGCAACGCGCTGCAGGCCGACCACGTTTTCATCTTCCGCAGTACGGATAAGGATCACGCCCTGAGTGTTACGACCCACGATGCTCACTTCCGATACGCGAGTACGCACCAGGGTGCCCGCATCGGTGATCATCATGATCTGATCGCAATCGTCCACCTGTACCGCCCCCACCACGGAGCCGTTACGCTCGGTCACTTTGATCGAGATAACGCCCTGAGTGGCGCGGGACTTGGTCGGATACTCATCCGCAGCAGTACGCTTGCCGTAGCCGTTCTGGGTCACGGTGAGGATCGCACCTTCGCCGCGCGGAATGATCAGGGAGACAACTTTATCTTCACCCGCCAGCTTGATACCGCGTACGCCGGTCGCGGTACGGCCCATGGCACGTACTGCGCTCTCTTTAAAGCGCACTACTTTACCGGCAGCAGAGAACAGCATCGCTTCGTCTTCGCCGTTCGTCAGATCAACGCCGATCAGCTCGTCGCCTTCGTTCAGATTCACGGCGATAATGCCGGCTGAACGCGGACGGCTAAATTCGGTCAGCGCCGTTTTCTTAACGGTACCGCTCGCGGTCGCCATAAAGACGTTCACGCCCTCTTCGTACTCGCGTACCGGCAGGATGGCGGTGATACGTTCATTGGCTTCCAGCGGCAGCAGGTTGACGATTGGACGTCCACGCGCGCCGCGGCTGGCTTCCGGCAGCTGATAAACCTTCATCCAGTAGAGACGACCGCGGCTGGAGAACAGCAGGATCGTATCGTGGGTGTTGGCCACCAGCAGGCGGTCGATAAAGTCTTCTTCTTTAATACGTGCGGCCGATTTACCTTTACCACCGCGACGCTGCGCCTCGTAGTCGGTCAGCGGCTGATACTTCACATAGCCCTGGTGAGACAGGGTGACCACCACATCTTCCTGGTTGATCAGATCTTCGATGTTGATATCAGCGGTGTTGGCGGTGATTTCGGTGCGACGCTGGTCGCCGAACTGTTCGCGCATCGCTTCCAGTTCTTCACGAATCACTTCCATCAGACGGTCGGCGCTGCCGAGGATATGCAGCAGTTCAGCAATCTGTTCGAGCAGCTCTTTGTATTCGTCGAGCAGTTTTTCATGCTCAAGGCCGGTCAGCTTCTGCAGACGCAGATCCAGAATCGCCTGGGCCTGCTGTTCGGTCAGATAGTATTGACCGTCACGCACGCCGAACTCTGGCTCCAGCCACTCCGGACGCGCGGCATCATCACCGGCGCGTTCCAGCATCGCCGACACGTTGCCCAGATCCCACGCTCTGGCAACCAGCCCGGCTTTCGCTTCCGCAGGCGTTGGCGCACGGCGGATAAGCTCGATGATCGGGTCGATGTTTGCCAGCGCAATCGCCAGGGCTTCAAGGATGTGCGCACGGTCGCGGGCTTTACGCAGCTCGAAAATAGTACGACGGGTGACCACTTCACGGCGGTGACGCACGAACGCGGAAAGAATATCTTTCAGGTTCATGATCTTCGGCTGGCCGTGGTGCAGCGCAACCATGTTGATGCCGAAAGAGGTCTGCAGCTGAGTCAGCGAGTAGAGGTTGTTAAGAACCACTTCACCCACCGCATCACGCTTGATCTCAATCACGATGCGCATGCCGTCTTTGTCAGACTCATCGCGCAGCGCGCTGATCCCTTCCAGACGCTTCTCTTTCACCAGCTCGGCCATTTTCTCGATCAGGCGAGCCTTGTTCACCTGATAAGGAATTTCATGCACGATGATGGTTTCACGGCCGGTTTTCGCGTCGGTTTCTACCTCAGCGCGGGCGCGAATATAAATTTTGCCACGGCCGGTACGGTAGGCTTCCTCGATGCCGCGACGGCCATTAATGATGGCGGCGGTCGGGAAGTCCGGGCCTGGGATGTGTTCCATCAGGCCTTCGACGGAGATGTCCTCATCGTCGATATAGGCCAGGCAGCCGTTAATCACTTCCGTCAGGTTGTGTGGCGGAATGTTGGTCGCCATCCCGACGGCAATACCGGACGAACCGTTTACCAGCAGGTTGGGGATTTTTGTTGGCATGACGTCAGGGATTCGCTCCGTGCCGTCATAGTTATCAACGAAATCAACCGTCTCTTTTTCGAGGTCGGCCATCAGCTCGTGGGCGATTTTCGACATACGGATTTCCGTATAACGCATCGCTGCGGCGGAGTCGCCATCGACAGAACCGAAGTTACCCTGGCCATCGACCAGCATATAACGCAAGGAGAATGGCTGCGCCATACGGACAATGGTGTCATAAACGGCGGTATCACCGTGAGGGTGATATTTACCGATTACGTCACCAACGACACGGGCGGATTTTTTATAGGCTTTGTTCCAGTCATTGCCCAATACGTTCATGGCGTAAAGTACGCGACGGTGTACCGGTTTTAGTCCATCTCGGACATCCGGCAGCGCACGGCCAACAATGACCGACATCGCATAATCCAGATACGAGCTCTTCAGCTCTTCCTCAATGTTGACCGGTGTAATTTCTCTCGCAAGGTCGCTCATCTAACCGCTATCCCTCTACTGTATCCCGGATTCAAAGGTCGCAAATTATAACACAGCCGCGGTGATACCGGTAAACCTATACCCAATGAATTTCGTACCGCGCCAAGGCGGCAAACGCGGGAGTCCCGATGGGCTCAGATTCGGGTGAGCGCGTGCGGCCAACGAAGAGGCGGTGCGAAAGGCGACGGGTATAGACGGTTTATTCATGGCGGTCTGCTGATATACTCGCAGGTCTGAACTGAAAAGGAGTAAAAGCGCCCATGAATGCCGAAAAACCGTCGGTGGCCCACAACGTTGATCATAATGAAATCGCTAAATTTGAAGCCGTCGCCTCGCGCTGGTGGGATTTAGAGGGCGAGTTCAAACCACTGCATCGCATCAACCCGCTACGGCTGGGCTATATTGCGCAGCGCTCCGGCGGCCTGTTCGGCAAAAAAGTGCTCGACGTCGGCTGCGGCGGCGGCATTCTTGCGGAGAGCATGGCGCGGGAAGGCGCAACGGTGACCGGGCTGGATATGGGCTTTGAACCGCTGCAGGTGGCGAAGCTGCACGCGCTGGAAAGCGGCGTTCAGGTTGAGTATGTCCAGGAGACCGTCGAAGAGCACGCGCTGAAGCATGCGCAGCAGTACGACGTGGTGACCTGCATGGAGATGCTGGAGCACGTTCCCGACCCGCAGTCCGTCGTCCACGCCTGCGCGCGGCTGGTTAAGCCCGGAGGCCAGGTCTTCTTCTCAACCATCAACCGCAACGGCAAAGCGTGGCTGATGGCGGTAGTCGGCGCCGAATACGTACTGAAGATGGTGCCCAAGGGGACCCATGACGCGAAGAAGTTTATCAAGCCGTCCGAGCTGATCGGCTGGGTAGATCAGACAAATCTGAAAGAGCAGCATATTACCGGCCTCCATTTCAATCCGCTAACCAATACCTTCAAGCTGGCTCCGGGGGTAGATGTTAATTATATGTTGCATACAACGGCGAAAAACGCATAACGTCAGCAGTTTTTCATATGATGATTGCGCGGCATCAAGCCGCGTAATTTTTCCTGGCGCTGAAGAAATCAGCACTCGATCAAATTTTCATTTTTATTTTTGAGTTTATTGACATCTTCGCCAGGCCTTATGCGACGTGGGCCCGGCTATTATTACGCTTCCGCAACCTCAATTTAACGTCAAAATCAACTCTTGTACTCAAAAGAATCCTTACTAGAATACTCACCATATAGCGTTCTTTTTATCTACAACCCCCTACATATAGTATTTATCCACAGAGTTAGTCACAACGGCTCTCTGTGGATAAGCGGGGGATATTTTCTTTCACGGACAGGTATAATCCACATGAATCAGAGTCTGCTGGTGACAAAGCGCGACGGTACAACCGAGCGTATTAATCTCGACAAAATCCATCGCGTACTGGATTGGGCGGCAGAAGGACTGAATAACGTTTCGATTTCTCAGGTAGAATTGCGTTCCCACATTCAGTTCTACGACGGCATCAAAACTGCCGATATTCACGAAACTATCATCAAGGCCGCGGCGGATCTTATCTCCCGCGATGCTCCGGATTACCAGTATCTCGCCGCGCGTCTGGCGATTTTCCATCTGCGTAAAAAGGCCTACGGCCAGTTCGAGCCGCCGGCGCTGTTCGATCACGTCACAAAGATGGTCAACAAGGGTAAATACGATACTCATCTGCTGGAAGACTACACGGAAGAAGAGTTCAAGCAGATGGATTCGTTCATCGTGCACGATCGCGATATGAGCTTCTCCTATGCGGCTGTTAAGCAGCTGGAAGGTAAGTATCTGGTGCAGAACCGCGTGACCGGCGAAATTTATGAAAGCGCCCAGTTCCTCTACATTCTGGTCGCCGCCTGCCTGTTCTCGAACTACCCGCGCGAGACCCGTCTGGACTACGTCAAGCGCTTCTATGACGCGGTGTCTACCTTCAAGATTTCGCTGCCGACGCCGATCATGTCCGGGGTGCGTACGCCAACCCGCCAGTTCAGCTCCTGCGTACTGATTGAGTGCGGCGACAGCCTCGACTCCATCAACGCCACCTCCAGCGCGATTGTGAAATACGTCTCCCAGCGCGCCGGCATCGGCATTAACGCCGGCCGCATCCGTGCGCTCGGTAGCCCGATTCGCGGCGGTGAAGCCTTCCACACCGGCTGCATCCCGTTCTATAAGCACTTCCAGACTGCGGTGAAGTCCTGTTCACAGGGCGGCGTGCGCGGCGGTGCTGCCACCCTTTTCTATCCGATGTGGCATCTGGAAGTTGAAACCCTGCTGGTGCTGAAAAACAACCGCGGCACCGAAGCGAACCGCGTTCGTCACATGGACTACGGCGTACAGATCAACAAGCTGATGTACACCCGCCTGCTGAAAGGTGAAGATATCACCCTGTTCAGCCCGTCCGACGTCCCGGGCCTGTATGACGCCTTCTTCGCCGATCAGGACGAGTTTGAGCGTCTCTACACCCTGTACGAAAAAGACGACAGCATCCGCAAGCAGCGGATCAAAGCGGTTGAGCTGTTCTCTCTGATGATGCAAGAGCGCGCCTCTACCGGCCGTATCTACATCCAGAACGTTGACCACTGCAACACCCACAGCCCGTTCGACCCGGTTATCGCGCCCGTTCGTCAGTCCAACCTGTGCCTGGAAATCGCCCTGCCGACCAAGCCGCTGGATGACGTCAACGATGAAAACGGCGAAATCGCGCTGTGTACCCTGTCAGCGTTCAACCTCGGCGTGATTGAGAGCCTGGACGAGCTGGAAGATCTGGCGGTGCTGGCGGTTCGCGCGCTGGATGCGCTGCTCGACTACCAGGACTACCCGATTCTGGCGGCGAAACGCGGCGCGATGGGCCGTCGTACGCTGGGTATCGGCGTGATTAACTTTGCCTACTATCTGGCAAAACACGGCAAACGCTACTCCGACGGCAGCGCCAACAACCTGACGCACAAAACCTTTGAAGCTATCCAGTACTACCTGCTGAAGGCCTCCAACGAGCTGGCCATCGAACAGGGCGCCTGCCCGTGGTTCAACGAAACCACCTATGCCAAAGGCGTTCTGCCGATCGATACCTATAAAAAGGATCTCGACGCTATCGTTAGCGAATCGCTGCACTACGACTGGGAGCAGCTGCGCGAGTCGATCAAAGCCCACGGCCTGCGTAACTCGACCCTCTCCGCGCTGATGCCTTCAGAGACCTCTTCGCAGATCTCTAACGCCACCAACGGTATTGAACCGCCGCGCGGCCATGTGAGCATCAAGGCTTCGAAAGACGGCATTCTGCGCCAGGTAGTTCCGGATTACGAAAAGCTGCAGAACGGCTACGAGCTGCTGTGGGAAATGCCGAGCAACGATGGCTACCTGCAGCTGGTCGGCATTATGCAGAAGTTTATCGATCAGTCGATTTCGGCCAACACCAACTACGACCCGACGCGCTTCCCGTCCGGAAAAGTGCCGATGCAGCAGCTGCTCAAAGACCTGCTCAATGCCTATAAATTTGGCGTAAAAACTCTGTACTATCACAACACCCGTGATGGCGCGGAAGATGCGCAGGACGATTTGGCGCCATCCATCCAGGACGACGGCTGCGAAAGCGGCGCTTGTAAGATCTGATAACGCCCCCCTCGCTCCATGGCGAGGGAACATCAAAGCCCGGCCCCGTCTGTAGGGCCGGAGCGAGGGGCAATAACATCACAGGACGCACATTTAATGGCATATACCACCTTTTCTCAGACCAAAAACGATCAGCTGCTTGAGCCGATGTTTTTTGGCCAGCCGGTTAACGTTGCCCGTTACGATCAGCAAAAATATGACATCTTCGAAAAGCTTATCGAAAAGCAGCTCTCCTTCTTCTGGCGCCCGGAGGAAGTTGACGTTTCCCGCGATCGTATCGATTATCAGGCGCTGCCGGATCACGAAAAGCATATCTTCATCAGCAACCTGAAGTACCAGACCCTGCTGGACTCCATCCAGGGCCGCAGCCCGAACGTCGCGCTGCTGCCGCTGATTTCGATTCCTGAGCTGGAAACCTGGGTAGAGACCTGGGCGTTTTCTGAAACCATTCACTCGCGCTCCTACACCCATATCATCCGCAACATCGTCAACGATCCGGCGATGGTCTTCGATGATATCGTCACCAACGAGCAGATTCAGAAGCGCGCGGAAGGGATCTCCAGCTACTACGATGAGCTCATTGAGCTGACCAGCTACTGGCATCTGCTGGGCGAAGGCACCCATAGCGTTAACGGTAAAACCGTCACCGTGAACCTGCGCGAGCTGAAAAAGAAACTGTACCTGTGCCTGATGAGCGTTAACGCGCTGGAAGCGATTCGCTTCTACGTCAGCTTCGCCTGCTCCTTCGCCTTCGCCGAGCGTAAGCTGATGGAAGGTAACGCTAAAATTATCCGCCTGATCGCTCGCGACGAAGCGCTGCACCTTACCGGCACCCAGCATATGCTGAACCTGCTGCGTTCCGGCGTCGACGATCCGGAAATGGCCGAAATTGCCGAAGAGTGCAGGCAGCAGTGCTATGACCTGTTCGTGCTGGCGGCTCAGCAGGAGAAAGAGTGGGCGGATTATCTGTTCCGCGATGGTTCAATGATTGGCCTGAACCGCGACATTCTCTGCCAGTACGTCGAATACATCACCAATATCCGCATGCAGGCGGTTGGCCTCGATCTGCCGTTCCAGACCCGCTCTAACCCAATCCCGTGGATCAATACCTGGCTGGTATCCGATAACGTGCAGGTTGCGCCGCAGGAAGTGGAAGTCAGCTCTTACCTGGTGGGGCAGATCGATGCCGAAGTCGATGCCGACGACCTGAGCAACTTCCAGCTCTGATGAAACGCATTTTTTTGAAAATTTCTGACACTCATCTTGAGTGTCAGGATGAGCACCGCTGCCTGCTCGATGCCCTGGAGTCGCATAATATCGACGTGGAGTATCAGTGCCGCGAAGGTTATTGCGGCTCCTGCCGCACGCGGCTGGTGTCCGGCCAGGTTGACTGGCTGACCGAGCCGCTGGCGTTTATTCAGCCGGGAGAGATTTTGCCCTGCTGCTGCCGGGCAAAAAGCGATATTGAAATCGAGATGTAGCTGCCTGGCAACATCCCATCCGCGCCGGCCGGCGCGGACAGGTTTGCCATTCGCGGCGCGGACAGGTCTACCATTCACGCCGCGGGCTAGCGGCGTTCCCCCTCTTGCTGCAGAAACTGCACCGCCTTATCCGGGAAGTCGCTGAACAATCCATCGACGCCAGCCTTGTTATACAGCAGGTCGAACAGCTGGTTCACGTTGGTGGCGTAATCCGGCAGCTGGTCAGCGCGGACGGTATAGGGGTGAACCACCAGATGCTGGCGGTGCGCCTCTTTCACCATATCGGTCAGCGCCACCTGGCCCGGCCTGGCGTTCGCCGCCACCAGCATGTGGTAGTCCGGGCCGATACCGTCGGCGTATTGGGCAATCTGCCCCATCGCGCCGGGCTTAAACATCCAGTCATAGCTGTAGTTAACCCATTTGCCATCCGCCTGGCGCTGCTGGGTTTCATTCCAGTCGCTGTAGGCGATCAGCTGCACCAGATTCAGGTTCATCCCCATCTTCGGCTCCAGCTCGTTCTTGATGCGCCTGAGCTCGTTGGCATCAAAACACTGCAGGTACACCTTATCCTGCTTGCTGGTGTAGCCATACTTCTTCAGCACCTGCAGGACGCTGGTGGCGATATCCTTGCCTTCCTGATGGTGGAACCACGGCGCTTTAATTTCCGGGTAGATACCGATATTTTTCCCGGTGGAGTGGTTCAGCCCCTGAACGAACTCAATCTCCTCTTCAAAGGTATGAATACGAAAATCCGCTTTTCCCATCGGGAAGCGCCCCGGGAAGGTCTGGACGTTCTTACCGTTTTTGGGTTCAAACCCTTCGCTGAACTTCAGCGTTTTTATCTCCGCCAGGGTGAAGTCGATCGCGTAGAAGCGGCCATCCTGACGCGCGCGCTGCGGAAATCTCTCCGCCACGTCGGTGACCCGATCGAGATAGTGGTCGTGCAGGACCACCAGCCGATCGTCTTTGGTCATCACCAGGTCCTGCTCGAGATAATCGGCTCCCTGGGCATAGGCCATCGCCTTCGCCGGCAGCGTATGCTCCGGCAGATAGCCGCTGGCGCCACGGTGGGCAATGACTATCTTATCCCCTGCCTGAGCGGCAAAGCTCAGCGTGGAGCCTGCCAGCAGCATCCCGGTCATCAGGGTCGTTATTACCGTTTTCATGCTCATTCCTCAGGACTGTTTCAGCTGCTGGTGATGACGCTTTTCGCCCACCATCACCACAATTAGCAGCAGCACCGCCAGCACGCTGCCGCCAATCATCACCATAAATCCGCCGTCCCAGCCGAAGAAGTCGACGGTGTAGCCGACGATGGCGCTGGCGGCAACGGAGCCTCCCAGATAACCAAACAGCCCGGTAAAGCCCGCCGCGGTACCGGCGGCCTTTTTCGGCGCCAGCTCGAGAGCATGCAGGCCAATCAGCATCACCGGACCGTAAATCAGGAAGCCGATAACGATCATGCAGGCCATATCAACGCCCGGATTACCCGGCGGGTTAAGCCAGTAAACGACGGTAGCGATGGTCACCAGCGTCATAAAGAAGACCCCGGTCGCCCCACGGTTGCCTCTGAACACCTTATCCGACATCCAGCCGCAAATCAGCGTTCCGGGGATCCCCGCATATTCGTAGAGGAAGTAGGCCCAGGAGGATTTATCCAGCGCAAAGTGTTTCACCTCTTTCAGGTAGGTTGGCGACCAGTCGAGAATGCCGTAGCGCAGCAGGTAGACAAAGACGTTGGCGATGGCGATATACCACAGCAGCCGGTTTGGCAGAATATACTGCTGGAAGATCTGCCGGGCGGTGAGCTCCTGCTCGTGCTGCTCGCTGTAATCATCCGGATAGTCGTTCTTATACTCTTCAATCGGCGGCAGGCCGCAGGACTGCGGGGTATCGCGCATCATGGCAAAGGCAAATATCGCCAGCAAAATTGCGCCGAAAGCCGGCATATACAGCGCCGCGTGCCAGTCGTTGAACCACGCCATCCCGAGCAGGAACAGCAGCGGCGGGATCCCACCGCCAACGTTATGCGCGCAGTTCCATACCGAAACGATGCCCCCACGCTCCTTCTGCGACCACCAGTGCACCATCGTGCGCCCGCAGGGCGGCCAGCCCATCCCCTGGAACCAGCCGCAGAGGAACAGCAGCACAAACATAACCATGATGCTGGAGGTCGCCCAGGGCACAAAGCCCATCACCAGCATGACCAGCGCCGCCAGGATCAGCCCCGCCGGCAGAAAAATGCGCGGATTCGAGCGATCGGATACCGAGCCCATAATGAATTTTGAAAAGCCATAGGCGATGGAGATCCCGGACAGCGCAAAGCCGAGATCGCCGCGAGAGAATCCCTGCTCCACCAGGTAAGGCATGGCTAACGCAAAGTTCTTGCGCACCAGATAGTAGGCGGCATAGCCAAAGAAAATACCGATAAAAATCTGCCAGCGTAATCGACGATAGTGCGGGTCAATTTCCGCCGCGGGTAAACGCGCTTTATGCGCCGCGGGTTTGAAAATACTTAACATAGCAGCCTCCGTTGCCATTTGCTTTTATGGGTACAGGTAAAAAAAAACCTAATTTAATCACCCACTTCTGATATGGCGCGATGGTAGGGAAACCTCGCAGACGATACTGTGAAATATCGCACGCTTTGTTACAAAAATATGACAAAACATTCTATTGTGAGCATGAAATCACATTCCATGCTCGATAAACGCGCGAATATGCTCGAAATCAAACAATACACACTATTTGTGTGGCTAAATGGCGTAAAACGAAAGTAGAGGGATAGAGAGATGGCCGAGAGCGATGAGTGTGATGTCATTGTCATTGGCGGCGGCGCAACCGGAGCAGGGATCGCCCGCGACTGCGCGCTCCGCGGGCTGCGCGTAACCCTGGTAGAACGCCACGATATCGCCACCGGGGCGACCGGACGCAATCACGGGCTGCTGCACAGCGGCGCCCGCTACGCGGTGACCGACGGCGAATCGGCGCGCGAATGCATCAGCGAAAACCGCATCCTGCGCCGCATCGCCCGTCACTGCGTGGAACCCACTAACGGGCTGTTTATCACCCTTCCCGAAGACGACCTCGCCTGGCAGCAAACCTTTATTCACGCCTGCCATCAGGCCGGAATTGAGACCCGTCAGCTGTCGCCCGCCGAGGCGCTGCGCATTGAGCCTACCGTCAATCCCGCGCTTCTCGGCGCCGTTCAGGTACCCGACGGCACGGTCGATCCGTTCCGTCTGAGCGCGGCCAATATGCTGGACGCCCGCGAACACGGCGCCACCATCCTCACCGGGTGCGAAATCACCGGCCTGCTGCGCAGCGGCGATCGGGTCCACGGCGTACAGTGCTATGACCATAAGCGCCGCGAAAGCCGCACGCTGCGCGCCAGCGTGGTGGTCAATGCCGCCGGGATCTGGGGACAGCGGATCGCGGAATATGCCGATCTGCGCATTGCGATGTTTCCGGCTAAAGGATCGCTGCTGATCCTCGACCATCGCATTAACCGCCACGTTATCAACCGCTGCCGCAAGCCTGCCGATGCGGATATTCTGGTTCCCGGGGATACCATCTCCCTGATTGGCACCACCTCGGTGCATATTCCCTACGATGAAATTGACGATAATCGGGTCACCGCCGCGGAAGTCGATACCCTGCTGCGCGAAGGCGAGAAGCTGACCCCCGTCATGGCCCGCACCCGGGTGCTGCGCGCCTACTCCGGCGTGCGGCCGCTGGTGGCCAGCGATAACGACCCCAGCGGGCGTAGCGTCAGCCGCGGCATTGTGCTGCTGGATCATGCCGAACGCGACGGGATGGCCGGATTTATCACCATTACCGGCGGCAAGCTGATGACCTACCGCCTGATGGCGGAATGGGCGACGGACGCCGTTTGCCGCAAGCTCGGCAACACCGTCCCCTGCACCACCGCCGACGCGCCTTTACCAGGTTCCCGCGAGCCGGTCGAAACAACGCTGCAAAAAATCATCTCTCTGCCCGCGCCGCTGCGGGGATCGGCCGTGTACCGCCACGGCGACCGCACGCCCGCCTGGCTTGGCGATAGCCGCCAGCATCGCAGCCTGGTCTGCGAGTGCGAAGCGGTTACGGCGGGGGAAGTGCAGTACGCGGTAGAAAATTTAGCGGTCAATAACCTGCTCGATTTACGCCGTCGCACCCGAATCGGGATGGGAACCTGCCAGGGCGAGCTGTGCGCCTGCCGCGCCGCCGGGCTACTGCAGCGCTTCAATGTCGCCACGCCGGCCCAATCGCTGACCCAGCTTTCCGAGTTTTTAAACGAACGCTGGAAAGGCGTACAGCCCGTAGCATGGGGCGATGCGCTGCGCGAAAGTGAATTCACCCGCTGGGTCTATCTCGGGCTGTGCGGTTTGCAAAAGGAGCAGCAGGATGAAATTTGATTGCGCGATTATCGGCGGCGGGCTCACCGGGCTACTTTGCGGGCTGAGCCTGAATCAATATGGTTTGCGCAGCGCGATCGTCAGCCGCGGTCAAAGCGCGCTGCATTTCTCCTCCGCCTCGCTGGACCTGCTATCCGAGCTGCCCGACGGCGAAAAGGTGACCGAGGTTGCCCAGGGTCTCTCCCGGCTGGCAGGCCAGGCTCCGGAGCATCCCTACGCGAGGATCGGCGTACAGCGCGTCATGGACTACGCGGCGCAAACCCAGGCGCTGCTGGCCGCCAGCGGCATTGTGATGCAGGGCGATGCCGACCGGCCGCATCTGCGCATTACGCCGCTCGGCACCCTGCGCGCCGCGTGGCTCTCCCCGCAGGAAGTTCCCGTTTATCCGTTAACCGCCCTGCGCCCCTGCCTGGTCGGGATCGGCGGCTTTGCCGACTTCCAGCCGCACCTCGCCGCCGCGTCGCTTAATCAACACGGGATGAACGCCAGCGCGGCGGAAATCGACTTACCGCTGCTGGACGTCCTGCGCGAGAGTCCGAGCGAATTTCGCGCCGCCAATATCGCCAGAATGCTGGATGACGAGCGCCACTGGCCGGCGCTGCTGGCCGCGCTGCTTCCGCTGGCGCGCGAGCACGATCTGCTGATCCTGCCCGCCTGCTTTGGTCTTAGCGATAACCACCTGTATCTGTGGCTACAGGAGCGACTGCCCTGCCCGCTGCGCCTGCTGCCAACTCTGCCCCCTTCGGTTCCGGGAATGCGCCTGCATAGCCAGCTCCAGCGCCGCTTTATTCGCGGCGGAGGAACCTGGCTGGCCGGAGATGAGGTGATGAAAATCAGCCATCAGGATGGAACGGTCAACAGGGTATGGACGCGTAACCATGGCGATATCCCGCTGCGGCCACGCTTTACCGTCCTGGCCAGCGGCAGCTTCTTCAGCAACGGCCTGATCGCCGGGCGCGATGGCGTGCGCGAGCCGATTCTGGGCCTCGACCTACAGCAGAGCATGCCGCGCGAGAGCTGGTATCAGCGGGATTTCTTCGACTCGCAGCCCTGGCAGCGCTTCGGCCTTAAAACGGATGCGATGCTGCGTCCGCTGCTGCAGGGGCGGCCGCTCAACAACCTGTTTGCCGCCGGTTCTCTGCTTGGCGGCTTTGACGCTATTCAGCTGGGATGCGGCGGCGGCGTTTGCGCGGTCACCGCGCTGCACGTCGCCAAACAGATCAACGACCTTGCCGGAGGCGAACGATGAACGATACCCGCTTTGAGAGCTGCATCAAATGCACGGTTTGCACCACCGCCTGCCCGGTCAGCCGGGTTAATCCGCGCTATCCCGGCCCTAAGCAGGCGGGACCCGACGGCGAGCGGCTGCGGCTAAAAGACGGCGCGCTGTATGACGAGGCGCTGAAGTACTGCATAAACTGCAAGCGCTGCGAGGTCGCCTGCCCCTCTGACGTTAAAATCGGCGATATTATCCAGCGGGCGCGGGCGCAGTACGGCCAGCAGAAGCCCAGCCTACGCGATGCGGTGCTGAGCCATACGGATCTGATGGGCACCCTTTCTACGCCGTTTGCGCCGCTGGTCAACGCCGTCACGGGACTACAGCCGGTGCGCCGGCTGCTCGATACGGCGCTCAGGATAGATCATCGTCGGACGCTGCCAAAATACGGTTTCGGCACGTTCCGCCGGGCATACCGCCAGCTCGCCGCCCAGCAGGCGCAGTTTAGCGATCAGGTCGCGTTCTTTCACGGCTGCTACGTCAACTACAACCATCCCCAGTTAGGTAAGGATCTTATCCGCGTGCTGAACGCCATGGGCACCGGGGTACAGCTACTGTCGAAAGAAAAATGCTGCGGCGTGCCGCTGATTGCCAACGGCTTTTTTGCCAAAGCCCGCAGGCAGGCGCTGAGCAACGTCGCCGCCATGCGCGAAAGCGCGCTGCCGACCATCGCCACCTCCTCCACCTGCACCTTCACCCTGCGCGATGAGTATCCGCACGTGCTGGATGTGGACAACAGCGACGTGCGCGACAGGGTTGAGCTGGCGACGCGCTGGATCTGGCGCCAGCTTGACGGCGGGCGAACCCTGGCGCTAAAACCGCTGCCGCTGAAGGTGGTCTACCACACTCCCTGTCATATGGAGAAAATGGGCTGGTCGCTCTATACCCTCGAACTGCTGCGGCAAATTCCCGGGCTGCGGCTGGAGGTCCTTGATTCGCAATGCTGCGGCATCGCCGGTACCTACGGGTTTAAATCGGAGAACTACGCTTCTTCGCAGGCCATCGGCGCGCCGCTCTTCCGCCAGATTGAGGAGAGCGGCGCCGATATGGTGGTGACCGATTGTGAAACCTGCAAATGGCAGATTGAGATGTCCACCAGCAAGCGCTGTGAACATCCCATCACCCTGCTGGCGCAGGCGCTGGCCTGAACCTCTGCGTGTTGATTACGGGGGGGGGGGTCAGTAGCTCCCCTTTTCTTCCTCCCGCCGCGCGCCGGGCCTAAACATCGCCAGCCGGCTATCCAACGCGTCGGTATAGAGCTGAGTATCTACGCCAACGGCGACAAAATTAGCGCCCCACTCAAGGCTTTTTTGCGCCATTTTCGGATCGACGGCAAGGAAGCCGGCCGCTTTGCCCGCCGCGCGAATGCGGCGAATGCTCTGCTCAATAATCCGCTGCAGGTCAGGATGAGCGGCGTTATTCCAGCAGGGTGGACATTTCGCAGCGTATAAATGGAGGATAGCGCACAGAATATTTAAAAATAAGTACAGCGGGCTGGACTGAAAACGCACCGGGAGGGTTCCCGGCGCGATTGGCGGCTTAAATCGACAGCGTTTCGACCACGTTAATCCAGCCGTGATCGCCGGCTACCGGCTGGCCGTTCAGCCAGCGGCGCAGCATATTCAGGGCCATCATCGCGCAAACCTCCTGGCGAACCTGCAGGCTGTAGCGGGTGACGCTGAGCTTAACCCGCAGCGCGTGGGTGCCTTCCGGAGTGGAGAGCACGAAGTTCAGGTAATCTGCTTCCTGGCCGCAGACCGCCAGCGCCAGGCCGGCAAAATGCTTCACCCGCCGCTCTGACGTCCAGCGGGCCGACTGCGCCAGCGTCTCCTCCTGGGCGGGAACCACTTCGCTCGCCAGCAGCGGAGCATTGGCGCGGGAGAGCTGGAGCGACAGCAGGCCGCTGGTAAACTGCTCGCTGAGGGTCAGGCTCAGCTGCCGCTCCTGCAGGCGGCGCGCAATCTGCGCAGGCAGCCCTTCGGTACCTTCAAAAATCAGGTTCTCGCCGGCCACTTTTTGCACTTCTGGCCACAGCGCCAGCATCGCGTCGCGCTGTTCAGCGGGGCCGGTGAGTTTCAGCTCAATAATTGGCATCGAAGAACGGTAGCCCATCACCACGCCAGGCGGCAGCGGCAGCGGGTTGAGGCTTTGCGCCAGGTCGCTTTCTGAACGACCAAAGGTGGTCAGGCGCAGGCACAGCGGCGGCGCAGACAGCAGGAAGCGTTCGCGCAGGCGGGGTAAAATCTCCTGCTCAACCATCACCTTAAATTCCGACGGCACGCCGGGGGTAAAAAACATCAGACAGCGGTTGAGCTGAACGGCAAAACCGCAGGCGGTGCCCACCGGGTTGTCGATCATCTCCGCGCTGGCGGGAATTTCCGCCTGCTTGCGGTTGCTTTCCGCCATCGGTCGTCCGCGTTCGGCAAAGAAACGCGTCATCGTCTCCAGCCATCCGGCGTGCAGAATTAACGACTCGCCTTTAGCGGTTGCCGCGGCCAGCGCGCTGAGATCGTCGCTGGTAGGCCCCAGACCGCCGTTGACGATCAGCACGTCCGCATGCTCGCTGCGCTCGCGTAAAATAGCGATCAGAGAATCAAGATCGTCACCAACGGTGTTGCGACGCGTTAAGGGCAATCCCTGATTAAAAAAGAAATCCGCCAGCCACGCGGCATTGGTATCGACGATTTGCCCATGCAGCACTTCGTCGCCGGTGGACAGCATTTCCACGTTTAACATTGTGAACTCCAGCCTGATAAGTGGAAATACTATAACGCAAAGGTGCGGGCTGGGTAGACAGGAAATCGGCGCGGCATGATACCGCGCCCGGGGATCAGAAGCTGGCGCTGACGCCGACGTACGGGCCATCGGCAATGGTATTATCTTTGTTACCGTCTTTACCTGCCAGGTTCAGATAGCGATAGCCGGCTTCAATGCTCAGAGGACGCATAACCGTCCAGCTCGCGCCGGCGTTAGCTTCCTGATAGCTCTGGATACCGCTGGAGAGGGAGTCCGGTGAATAGTAGTATTCGCCGAACAGGCGGAAGCTGTCGCCAATTTTCCACTGCAGGCCGCCGCCGACCGCTGCCGCATACCCTTCATCACCGCTTTTCGGATTGGTATATACTCCTTTGCCACCCACCGTTGCCAGGAATGGCCCCAGAGGAATGTTTAAACCCAGCCCTAAACCTGCCGCGTCGCCGTCGTTATCGCTGTGCAGCCAGTTGCCGGTTACCGCCAGTCCGCTTGATTCGGTACCAAAACCCGCGCCAAGGTTGGTGTAGTGCTCACCGGCCTGCCCGGTGACGCTGATAGCGTTTGCCGCCGTGGAGACCAACGCCAGCCCGGCAAGGCCGATTAATATGCATTTTTTCATTTTTTACTCTATCCAGAAATCAAGAATCAAAGATGTCCCAAAAACCGCAGAATTGTACTGCCGAATGCTGAGGAATCAATGTCCTAAAACGACCTTTATTGTTGGGATTGTAAGCAGTTGCTACCGGAACATAGGATTTGGCCGGTCGCTGCGCCGCCATCAGCGCTGGCGAGGGGAAGATGTCTGGTAAAAAGAGGCGTTCTGCGCGCCGTCGTGGCGCATCGTCGGGCGTCGGCGCCGGGCATCGGCAAAAAATAGCGGCGTAAAAAAAGCGGCAGCCATCCGGCCGCCGCGTTGTGAGAATTATGCACTAGTGCTTAAGCTGCGCCAGGCACTGCAGGGACAGGCCGGTCAGCTCGGCGACCAGAGGCAATTCAAGTCCGCTGTCGATCATCGCCAGCGCAATACGCTCGGCGGCCTTTTGTTCACCTTCCTGTCGGCCTTTTTCTATTCCTGCCTCCAGCCCTGCTTCAAGCCCTTGCTGCCTTCCCTGCTGCATTCCTTCCTGACGACCGCGGTCTTCCAGGAACTGAGCAATATTCATGAGCGCCTCCTTATGCGGCTGTAGCGGCACGCTTTGCGCCAGCTGACGCAGAAATGCCACGGGATCGGCGGTACTCCCCGCCTGGAGTATATAGTGCAACAGCGTCTGCAGCTGTCTTTCGCTAGTGTATCCCAGCGCTAATAAGCTGACTACCTGTGCCTGAAGCTCCATCAGATCCCGCTGTCGAATATGTTTTTGCAGCAGTTCCAGCATGGCCACGCGTCGATGCTGCAGGAGCTCGCTATCCGGGATAGTCGTCACATCCACCAGCGGGAAGGGCTGACTATAGAGCTTTTCGGCTATCTCTGGCTGTGAAAATCCGTCCAGCCAGCGCATCGAGTGCGGCCAGGGGCTCGCCTTACCGTGATAGAAAAGCAGCGGGATCACCAGCGGCAGCTGCTGCAGGCCTTTATCGAGATGACGCTGCATCGCCGCCACGGCGTAGCGCATTAAACGAAAAGCCATATGCCGATCCGCAGAGCTTTGATGCTCAATCAGCAGATAGATATACCCTTCGCCAGTCCGGGTCTGCACGGAATAGAGAATATCCGAGTGGCTTGCCCGTAAATCGTCGTCAATAAAGCTGCCGGACTCCAGATGCAGGGTCTGCATGTCGCACAGCTCGCGTAAATTTTCCGGCAGATGAATCAGTAAAAAATCCGCCGCCGTCGCCCGGTCCGACAGCAGGCTCTTAAACACGGCATCATGCGGGAAGTGCGCTGTCGCCCGGCTCATGCTGACCTCCTGTCCGTCATTTCACCCCACCCTACCACCGCCAACGCCGGGCTCGCGTTTTCGCTTGCGGTTTACCGAGGCGGCTCGCAAACTGGCAGCCAGATGCTTTGCTAACCGTTCATCCAAAGGAGATACCATGCGCCAAAGGACTATTGTCTGCCCGCTGATTCAACATGAAGGGCACTATCTGCTCTGCAGGATGGCCGACGATCGCGGCGTTTTTCCCGGCCAGTGGGCGCTTTCAGGCGGCGGCGTGGAGCCTGGCGAGCGCATTGAGGACGCCCTGAGGCGTGAAATTCGCGAAGAGCTGGGTGAAGCCCTGCGGCTGACGAGCATTACGCCCTGGACCTTCAGCGACGACGTGCGGGTCAAAACCTATAGCGACGGCCGGCAGGAGGAGATCTACATGATCTATCTGATTTTCGATTGCGTCAGCGCCAACCGAGAAGTCACCATTAACGAAGAGTTTCAGGATTATGCGTGGGTCAGCGTCGAGGATTTGCCGCGCTACGATCTGAACGTCGCCACGAGAAAGACGTTATCGCTGAAAGGGCTGCTCTGATTTTTAACCCCCAGCCAGAAAGCAGATTCCGCATTGCCCGGGCTGAGAATAACTTAGCCCGGGCAATGCGCTACCGCGAATTTTGCCGATGAAAGTTCGCCCTGATGAGCATTAGCGGCATCACTGCAATCATAAAAACGTATTCAATCCCTTCATCAAAAGATGATTCAAAGATTCACTGGCGATAGTTATCCGCCGCTCTAAGCGCCATCGTCCCGATGCGCGTTGACCCACTCGCGTAACGCCCGACGCGAAATCTTTATGCCGCCGGTTTTCAGCGCCTCGGGCAGCGCCAGCCAGCGTACCGGCTGCTGAAAGCGCGCCAGCTTATTCTCGACCCAGGCCGCTAAACCCGCCATGTCGCACCGTTCATCGCCTTCTACCACCGCCACCGGACGCTGGCCAAACTCGGCATCATCCAGGGGCACGATGAACGCCTGGCGGACCTGCGGATGAGCCATAATCACCCGCTCAACCTCTTCCGGCTGGATCCCCTCACCGCCGCTGAAAAAGAGATTATCCAGACGCCCAAGGATGGTCAGCCTACCGTTACGCAGCTCGCCGCGATCGCGCGTGGCAAACCAGCCCTGCTCGTTAACCAGCGGCACCAGCCCGCCGTCGCGCCAGTAGCCCGCCGCCATGCAGGCCCCGCGCAGCCAAACCTCGCCGTCGACAATTTTCAGCTCCCGCTCGGGCAACGGCTGTCCAACATCCGCCTCGCCGTCGGCCTCTTTGGCACACACCGTCGAGGCAAATTCGGTCAGGCCGTATCCGCACCAGCTGCGAATACCTTTCTCCCGGGCCTGCCCGGTCAGTTCGACGGGGATCGCCGCCCCGCCCAGAAGAACGGCCTTCAGCGATACCTGCGCATCGCCGTTGAGCAGCCGCCACAGCTGCGTTGGCACCAGCGACGCGTGGCTGCAGCCCTGCAGAGCCTGTTCTAACGGCCGCTTTTCCCGCACCGTCAGTCGCGATCCGGCCAGCAGCCAGCGCCAGAGAATTCCCTGCCCCGAGACGTGAAACAGCGGCAGGGAAAGCAGCCAGTCGTCGTCGGTGGCCAGCGGGATCATCGCCAGCACTCCCTGGGCGCTGGCAAGATGAGCGCGGAAAGTATGCACCGCGGCCTTCGGCAGCCCGGTAGAACCCGAGGTCAGCGTCATCGACGCCAGACGATCTTCGCTCCAGGCCAGGCTGCGTTCTCCGGCTTCGGTGCGCATAGCCAGCGGCGAATAGCCGAGGGCGGCATTATCCTCGCCGCTAAGCGCCAGCAGATGGTGCACATCGAGGGACGGCAGCAGCTGCTCCAGCATTGCCGACGGCAGCTGCGGATTAAGCGGCAGCACCCTGGCGCCGCACTGCAGCAGCGCCAGCCACGCCAGCAGCGCCGCCGGCTGGTTGTGGGCCCGCAGAATAACGCCATCGCCTTCACCTACGCCCTGAGCTACGAACCCCGCCGTCAGCGCATCGACCCGCTCGCACAGCTGCTGCCAGGTCAGGCTATCGTCGTTCAGCCGCAGAGCAAACGCCTCGCCCCGCCGCTGACGCCAGTGGCGCCACGGCCAGTCACGAAAGATCACAGCAGCGGCTCCAGCGCATCCGTTGACAGGCACGGCAGCGTGCTTTCAGGCCACGGACGCACCAGCTGGGACTGCATCAGCGTCAGCGTATCGAGGCCCGGAACGGTCTGCGGCGTCAGCCAGGCCGCAATACGCGCCAGCTGCGTCAGCCCAAGGCTCGACTCAATCGAGGAGCTGATGACCGCCGTCAGCCCCAGAGCGTGGGCGGCGACAACCTGCTCCTGCACTTTTTGCAGGCTACCGGTAAGGGTTGGCTTAATCACCACCGCCCCAACTCCCGCCTCGGCCTGCAGGCAAAAATCGGCTTCACGCAGGCTCTCATCCCAGGCAATGGTAATACCGTTTTCCTGGGCAAAAGCGCGGGAATCAGCCCGGGTTTTGCACGGCTCCTCAAGGAAAGCGATGCGATCGCGATACTGCGGATCCACGTATTTTGCGAACTGCTGCGCCTTGAGCGGCGTCCAGGCGCGGTTGGCGTCCAGACGCAGCCGCAGCTCGGGGATAGCCTCCAGCAGCAGATTTACGACCATGCCGTCGCGTACGGCCTCATACAGGCCCACCTTAACCTTGGCGACCTTCTCGCCCGGCATCGCCGCGAGCCTGGCAAACAGCTCGTCCGGATCGCCGGTGCACAGCGGCGCGGCGCGATAATCTGCCGCCTGCGGCAGCTGCTCATTCAGCTCGGCCAGCGCGCAGCTGATCCCGAACGCCGCGCAGGGCTGCGCAGGAAAAGGATGATCCTGTCCCTGACGCCAGGCCGTCGCCCACGCCAGCAGCGCAGCCTGCGCCTCTTCCAGGGTTTCTTCGCTAAAGCCCGGCAGAGGAGAAACCTCTCCCCAGCCTTCGCGCTCGCCCTCCAGGAGATGGACGAACAGCCCGTCACGGGTTTTTAACCGCCGCTCGCGCAGAACCACGCCCGCGTCCATCGGTATCTGCCAGCGGTAAACCTGCGCCCGGCGCATTACGGATTCCGTTTAAATTTGCTGAAGTCCGGCTGACGCTTCTGATTAAATGCGTTGCGCCCTTCCTGGCCCTCTTCGGTCATGTAGAACAGCATGGTGGCATTACCCGCCAGCTCCTGCAGACCCGCCTGACCATCGCAGTCGGCATTCAGCGCCGCCTTCAGGCAGCGCAGAGCCATTGGGCTGTTTTGCAGCATTTCGCGACACCAGCGAACGGTCTCTTTTTCCAGATCGGCCAGCGGGACGACGGTGTTAACCAGCCCCATATCCAGCGCCTGCTGCGCATCGTACTGGCGGCACAGGAACCAAATTTCACGCGCTTTTTTCTGGCCAACGATGCGGGCCATATAGGCTGCGCCCCAGCCGCCGTCGAAGGAGCCGACTTTGGGACCCGTCTGACCAAAGATGGCGTTTTCCGCGGCGATCGTCAGGTCGCACATCATATGCAGCACGTGGCCACCGCCGATGGAGTAGCCGGCGACCATCGCGACGATCGGTTTCGGACAGGTGCGGATCTGACGCTGGAAATCGAGCACGTTCAGGTGATGCACGCCGGAATCGTCCTGATAGCCGCCGTAGTCGCCGCGCACCTTCTGGTCGCCGCCGGCGCAGAACGCCAGGTCCCCTTCACCGGTCAGGATAATGACGCCAATATTGTCGTCATAGCGGGCATCCGCCAGCGCCTGAATCATCTCTTTTACGGTCAGCGGACGGAATGCATTACGCACCTGCGGGCGGTTAATGGTGATTTTAGCAATACCGTCCGTCGATTTTTGGTAACGAATATCGGTATAGCCTTCGGAACAATCGTGCCATTCAACGGGGGCGTAGAGCATGGCTTCATCAAGAGAGATCATAGAATGTCCTTTAGTTAACTTGCTAAAAACTGCGCCAGGCAGGCGGTTACCGCGGCGGGATTTTCCCGATGTGCGTTGTGCCCGGCATGATGAATAACGTGTATCGTCGCGGCGAGATCTCTGGCTATCGCGCGGAATTTGTCATCGCGCGCGCCGCAAAGATAGTGAAAAGGAAAGCGGCAGGCGCGCAGCGCCGGGCGCAGATCGGGCTGCACCGCCAGCGACGTCGCCTCCAGCATGGCGGCCAGATTGGCGCCATGGTTGCGGCTGCGTAGCGCGATTAAGTCCGCCCGCTGCAGCGCATCCAGTGAGGCGAAAACCGGCTGCTGGTACCAGTCTGCAAAGACCTGGGGCAGCGGTTCGTGACGAAAGCGTTCGGCCCAGGCCGCATCGCTGCGCCGACGCTGCAGGCGCTCGCTATCGTCAACGAGCCCCGGATGACCGCCCTCCACGACCAGCCCGCACAGACCGTCGCGCGGCTGGCAGGCAAAGGCCATCGCGATGCGGCCGCCGAGGGAGTAGCCAATCAGCCAGTAGTTAAGGATGCTGTAACTATCCAGCGTCTCCTGCAGTAGCCGGCAGACATCGGCAAAATCACCGACCTGAATATCGCGGGAACCGCCGTGACCGGGCAGGTCGATATAGAGCCGCGAACGGGCGCTAAACGCCTCCCCGACCGGCTGCCATTCGCGACTGTCGCCCGAAAAACCGTGTAAAAAAATCAGCCAGGGTTGATTGGCCTGGCCGCGCTCGCACTCGGCGTGCAGGCTCATAGACGACTCACCCTCGCCAGCAGCTGCTGCAAAGTATGGGTGCCGTCGGTTTCGTTCACCGCCAGCTCAATCACGGTTGCGCCAGGGCTCCGCCACGCGCCGGACAGCGCCGTCTCCAGCTCGTCCCAGCAGCCCGGGCGGTGGTAGTCGAGATCGAACATCGCCGCGGCGTGCCCGAAGTTGACATCCTGCGGCATTAAATAAAACTGGCGCCTTTCTTCCTGCGGCGTCGGCAGCAGAGAGAAGATCTGCCCGCCGTTGTTGTTGACAATAATCAGCACCAGCGGCGCCGAGGCATGGCGCAGCAGCGCCAGCGAATTCAGATCGTAGAGCGCAGAAAGATCGCCCACGATCGCCAGCAGAGGGCGGGCGCTGGCCCGCTGCACGCCGGCGGCGGTTGCCAGCAGGCCGTCAATGCCGCTGGCGCCGCGGTTGCTGTAGACCGGATATCCCGCCGGCAGCTGCGAGAGCGCGTCAATTAAGCGCACCACCAGACTATTGCCCACGAATAGCTGCCCCTGATCCGGCAGATAGCGATGAATGCGGTGGGCGAGCTGGGCCTCGCCGAAGCGCTCGCTGCTTTCCACCGTCGCCTGCCAGGCCTGCTGCGCGAGAACCGGCAGCGTCGTTGCCCAGGGCTGGCGTTTTTCCGCCGGATGCAGCTCAAGCCACTCCCCCACCGGGCAGACCAGACGGCGGCCGCGGTGCTGGGCCGGATCTAAACGGCCGGGTAAATTATCGACCAGCCAGTACTCCTCGGGCTCGCAGGTCGCCTGCCACTGCAGAAGGCGTTTTCCGGTCAGGCTGCTGCCCAGCTGAACGACGATTTGCGCCTGCTCCAGCTCGCTGACCGCTTTACCGTTACCCAGCCATAAATCGGCGCAGGGCAGCGGCTGCCCGGTTTGCGAAAGCACGTCGCCAATCAGCGGCCAGCCGAGCATTTTCGCCCACGCGGCGGCCTGTACGCCTTCGGCGGCGCTCATGCGCCCGGCGATCACCACGCCGCGCTTTTGTCGCCAGAAAAACCAGTCGCGCTGCTTTTCGCTACCGAGATGCAGCGACTGACGCAGCCAGGGCGTATCGCTCTGCCACCACTCCCCGAGCTGCTGCTGCCAGCTCACGCCGGTATCGTCCATATCGCCATACAGCGGCTCGGCAAACGGGCAGTTAATATGTACGCCGCCGGAATGCAGCGCGCCCAGCGCCTGGTCGATGGTTGAAACCAGCCAGCGCGCGGGAATATCCTGCGACGGACGCGGCAAAGAGAGGGTTTCGGACGGGTGCGATGAGAACATGCCCGGCTGGCGGATAGCCTGGTTGGCGCCGCAGTCGATAAGCTCCGGTGGCCGGTCAGCGGTAAGCAGAATCAGCTTTTCGCCGGTCAGCCCGGCTTCAATCAGCGCCGGATAGAGATTGGCCGTGGCGGTACCGGAGGTGACGATGACCGCCACCGGCTGCCGGCTGGCCTTCGCCAGCCCCAGCGCCAGGTGGCCAAGCCCGCGTTCGTCAAAATGAGTATGGGGAATCAATGCGCGGTTTTCCGCGGCTGCCAGCGTTAAGGGCGTCGAGCGCGACCCCGGCGCAATGCAAATATGCTGCACGCCGTGGCGGGTTAATGCTTCAAGGATCACCGCCGCCCAGCGTCGGTTAAATGCGCTTACTGACATGAAATTGTCCGATATCAAATATTGAGGCTAAGTATAGGTAATACAAAGTGATGGAGTATTGATATGCGTCGTTTATCTACATTTTTCTCAGCAGCAACGAACGCAGCCCCGCCGCTTTATTTTCAATTTCCTGCCACTCTTGCTCAGGATCGGAACCGCTGACAATCCCGGCGCCGGCGTAGAGCCTGAGGGTGTCGTTCTCCACCTTCGCCGAGCGTAGCGCCACGCAGAATTCGCTTTGTGCCAGCGACAGATAGCCGGCGGAACCGGCGTACCATTCGCGGATAAAGGGTTCATTCTGAGTGATAAAGTCCAGCGCCGCCCGCCGCGGCAGCCCGGCGACCGCCGCCGTAGGCTGCAGCTGGTGCAGGCAGCGGGTATCGTCGGGTGCGTTTAGCGCCGTCCAGATGCAGCGCCGCAGATGCTGCACGTTACGCAGGCGTACCACCTGCGGCGGCAGCACCTCCAGCATCTGCACTTCATCCTGCATGCGCTGGCAAATATCCTCCACCACCAGCATGTTCTCCCGCTGGTTTTTATCGTCCTGCATTAACCAGTCGGCCAGCGCCCGCGCCCGGCGATCGTCAGCATGGCCGGCGACGGTACCCGCCAGCGCCTCGGTACGCAGCAGCGTTCCGCGCCGACGCCACAGCCGCTCCGGCGTTGAGCCGAAAAACGCCTGCTGCGGGTTAAAGGCCATCAGGAAGTGGAAGCAGTTAAAGTTGCTGCGGCGGCTGGCGGCCACAATCGACCAGGCATATAAGGGAGCGGCAAAGCGCAGGTCCGTGGCGCGCGCCAGGACAACTTTTTCCATCTCTGCGGCCGCAATGGCCCGGGTAGCCTGCAGGATAAGCTCACGCCAGCGCGGGTATTCCGGGACGTGCCGTTCGCTGAGTAGCTCAGGTATCGCCGCGGGCCGCGCCTGCTCCGCCGTCAAGGAGTGCAGAAACTCGCGCGCCGCATGAGCATCTTCGCGCAGCGAAGCGTCGCTACACAGCACCAGCCGCAGCGACGCCGTTCCCCCAACCCGACGCCACTCCAGCCGCGGCAGCACCAGCGCCCCGACCTGCGGACTGAACGCATTCAGGCCGCAAATACGCAGGTCCTGATGCTGCTGATGCTGTAAAAAACGCTGCGCTTCGGCCAGCGAAGAGAACCTTTTCACCGCCCCGAGCGCGGCAAGCTCTTCGTCGCCGCTGCGCTGCTGCCAGTAAAACTGCGGCCACTGAGGCTGGTGCCCGCACCACAGCAGGGGATCAAACGCGTCCTGGAGAGGAAACGAAACATCGAAAATTCGCGTGCCGGGCGATGCGGGGAACTCATCGTTCAGGCAGCCGCGTAAGCTTTCCAGCGCAGCGGAAACAGACAGCACGCAAACCTCCACAGGATAAAAACCCCACATTATACGGGGTCCTGGCAAGAAATAGCAGTACCCACGATGAGGGAGTGGCCTTTGGCTGCCTGCCCGTCATTCAGGAAGTCGTGATAGCCTGCGGCTACCTGGGCAGGAGCGGGTCCGCTGCGGCCTCGCGGGCCATGCCGATATGCGCGATCCCGTCTTCGTCGTAAACGTCGGTCACCGCCTGGAAGCCGAAGCTGGCGTAGAAGCGCTGTAAATGCGCCTGAGCGCCGAGGTAGATAGCTTTCTGCGGCCATTGGCGGGCGCAGCTGGCGAGCGCATTTTCCATTAGCTGATAGCCGAGCTTCTCACCCCGCACCGCCGGGCTGACGATAACCCGGCCAATCACCACCGGTTCAAAATCCTCTGCGCTTTTCAGGATCCGCGCATAGGCCACCAGCTCATCGCCGCGCCAGCCGAGAAGATGACGGTTTTCACCGCTCAGATCGTCGCCGTCAACGTCCTGGTAGGGACAGTTTTGCTCGACGACAAAGACTTCACAGCGCAGCTTTAGCAGCGCATAGAGCTGCGGGACGGTCAGCTCGCTATGGTGGAGATCCTGCCATATCATCATCTATTATTCCTTTATTGAAGTGGGCCCTGCATCATTCCGGCGGCATGAAGGCGGCAAGCTCAGCCAACGCGCGCGCAACCTGAGGGATGACGGGTATACTCTGTTTTTTGACTCACGCCCTAAGGACACAGGACGATGGAATTAACTTTTTTGGGGACATCCGCTGGCGTGCCGACCCGTACGCGTAATATGACGTCTATCGTGCTGAATTTGCAACAGCCAACGGCGGCGGAGGTCTGGCTGTTCGACTGCGGAGAAGGCACCCAGCATCAGTTTCTGCATACCGCCCTGCACCCCGGCAAGCTGAATAAAATTTTTATTACCCATCTTCACGGCGACCATCTGTTTGGCCTCCCCGGCCTGCTGTGCAGCCGCTCAATGCAGGGTAACTCGCTGCCGCTGACCCTCTACGGGCCAAAAGGGCTGCGGGAGTTTGTCGAAGTGGCGCTGCGCCTCAGCGGCTCGTGGACCGATTATCCGCTGGATATTGTCGAAGTTGGCCCCGGCCTTATTCTGGACGACGCCGGGTATCGGGTCACGGCCTGGCCGCTAAACCATCCGGTGGAGTGCTACGGCTACCGCATTGAAGAGCACGACAAGCCCGGCACCCTGGACGCGGCCCGTCTTATCGCCGACGGCGTTCCCTCCGGGCCGCTGTTTCAGCAGCTCAAACAGGGGCTAAGCGTCGAGCTTGCCGACGGGCGCATCGTCGACGGCCGGCGCTATCTTGGCCCGACGACGCCGGGGAAAAAGCTGGCCATCTTTGGCGATACGGCGCCCTGTGCGGCGGCGCTTGAGCTGGCGCGCGGCGTGGACGTCATGATTCATGAGACCACCCTGGAACAGGCGATGGCCGAGAAGGCGAACGCTCGCGGGCACTCCTCCAGCCAGCAGGCGGCGGCGCTGGCGCGCGATGCCGGGGTCGGCACCTTTATCGCCACCCATTTCAGCTCGCGCTACGACCTGCAGGGCTGTCAGCGCCTGCTGGCGGAGTGCAGGGAGATCTTCCCGCAGACCCTGCTGGCGGAGGATTTTATGGTCTATCCCATCCGCTAAACGGGCTGGCCCGGCTTAACGACGCGCATAAAAAAACCGCCGATCGCAGACCGGCGGTTTTTTTGCAGCCGTAGCCGCTTTACATCAGCGGCGTTGCCAGCTGTACGATGCTAATCAGCGGCTGCGGCCAGACGCCGAGTACCAGCACCAGCAGAGCCGAGATCAGCACTACGATACCGCCGGCGCTGTACTGCCAGTTAGACGGCGCATCGCGGTTCAGTTTCTCCGGCGCGCTCAGATAGAGACTCACCGCGACGCGCAGGTAGTAGTAAAGACCAATCGCCGAACCCACCACCACGGCGGCAACCAGCCACCACAGGTGCGCGTGCACGCCGACCGCCAGCACGTAGAACTTACCGATGAAGCCCAGCGTCATCGGAATACCGGCCAGCGACAGCATCATCACCGTCATCACCGCAGACAGAATCGGACGGTGCCAGAACAGGCCGCGATAGGAGTACAGCGAGTCGGCATCCGGGCCGCGGTACGGGCTGGACATCAGGCTCACCACGCCGAAGGCGCCGAGGCTGCTGAACAGGTAGCCGGCCAGATAGACGCCGACGGCTTCCATCGACATTTCGCCGCTCTGCAGGGCGATCAGCGCCACCAGCAGATAGCCGAGATGCGAGATCGAGGAGTAGCCGAGCAGGCGTTTGATGTTGGTCTGGCTCAGCGCCATCAGGTTACCGAAGATGATGGACGCAAAGGCTATCAGGCCCAGCACGATGCGCACCGCTTCGCTGTTGCCTACCGGCATATACAGGAACAGACGCATCACCACGCCGAAGATAGCAATCTTGCTGGCGGTGGCCAGGAAGGTTGATACCGGCGCCGGCGCGCCCTGATAAACGTCCGGCGTCCACAGGTGGAACGGCACCAGCGACAGCTTAAAGCCCAGACCGACAATCATCAGCCCCAGACCCGCCAGCAGCAGCGGCTCGTGCAGGGTGTTATCCGCCAGGCTCTTACCGAGGGCCAGGAAGGAGAGATTGCCGGAGTTCGCGTACACCAGCGCCATACCGAACAGCAGGAAAGAAGAGGCTGCGGCGGAGAGGATGGTGTATTTGATACTGGCTTCCAGAGACCGTTTCTGGCGGAAAGCGTAGCCGATGAGGCCGAACAGCGGCAGCGAAATCAATTCGATACCGAGGAACAGCGCCGCCAGATGGTTTGCTCCCGCCAGCAGAATGCCACCCAGCGCGGCGATGAGCACCAGCAGGTAGAACTCTTCTTTATTGTCCTTGTAACCCTCAAGCCACGGATAGGCAAAAGTACAGGTCGCCAGGCTCGCCAGCAGCACCAGCCCGGTGTAGAGCATGGCGTAGCCGTCAACGCGGATCAGCGGCGTAACGTCCATCGCGCCGTTCTGACCGACAAACCAAAGCGATATCAGCGCGGCGTTAAGCCCGAGAACCGACAGCGTGGCATTAAGGAAATGATTGCGTCGCCACGCAATGGAGAGCATCACAACCACCACCGTCAAGCCGACGATCAGCAGCGGTAGCAGTGCGATCAGTTGTTGTGGAGTTATTGTCATGGCGAATTACGGCCTTGTAGTAGAAACAGAATTAACAAACCACTGCTGAATGTTGCTCATCGCAGCATGTGAGGTGTCCAGAATCGGCTGCGGGAAGAAGCCCAGCAGCACCAGCAGAACCACCAGCAGCAGAACAATCGACAGCTCGCGCAGCGACATTCCCGGCAGCTCTTTCGCCGCAATCTCGCTCTTCGCTTTACCGAAGTAGGCACGATGCAGCATCGCCAGCGAGTAGACGGAAGCGAACACCAGACCAAAGGTGGAGATCACGGTAATCACCGGCACCACTTTATAGCTGCCGAACAGGATCATGAACTCACCGACAAAGTTACCGGTACCCGGCATCCCGAGGGTCGCCACGGCGAAGAACATCGACAGGGCCGGCAGCCACTTAATTTTGCTCCACAGGCCGCCCATCTGGCGCATATCACGCGTGTGCAGGCGCTCGTAAAGCTGGCCGCAAAGGATAAACAGACCGGCAGCGGAGAGGCCGTGCGCAATCATCTGAATCACCGCACCCTGATAGGCCAGCTGGCTGCCGGTATAGATGGCAATCAGCACGAAGCCCATATGAGAAACGGAGGTGTAGGCAATCAGGCGTTTGATATCGTACTGGCAGAAGGCCATCCACGCGCCGTAGAAAATACCGATGATACCCAGCCACATAGCGATGGGCGCAAATTCGGCGGAGGCGTTCGGGAACAGCGGCAGCGCAAAACGCAGCAGACCGTAGGCCGCGGTTTTCAGCAGGATCCCCGCGAGGTCAACGGAACCGGCGGTCGGCGCCTGGGAGTGCGCGTCCGGCAGCCAGCCGTGCAGCGGTACTACCGGCATTTTCACCGCGAAGGCGATGAAGAAGCCCAGCATCAGCACGTATTCCACGCCGTGGGACATCGGCGTCTTCAGCAGATCTTCATAGTTGAAGGTCCACACGCCGGTGGCGTTGAAGTGCACGAACGCCAGCGCCAGGATGGCAATCAGCATCACCAGCCCGCTCGCCTGGGTATAGATGAAGAACTTGGTGGCCGCCGTGATACGCGTTTTACCGTCGGAAGCCTTATGGCCCCAGAGCGCGATCAGGAAGTACATCGGCACCAGCATCATCTCCCAGAAGAAGAAGAACAGGAACATGTCGATGGCAAGGAACACGCCGATGACGCCACCCAGGATCCACATCAGGTTGAGGTGGAAGAAGCCCTGATACTTTTCGATCTCGCGCCATGAACAGAGTACCGCCAGTACGCCGAGCAGGCCGGTCAGCACCACCATCAGCAGCGACAGACCGTCGATTGCCAGATGAATGCTAATACCGAAGCGAGGGATCCACGGCATGACAAATTCAGACTGCCACTGGGGAATACCCGCAGACTGTGTCAGAGAATAGCCGCCCTGCAGCCACAGCTGCAGTGAGAGAACCAGCGTCAGTCCCATGGTAATCAGCGCAATCCAGCGCGGCATCTTCACGCCAAAGCGTTCGGTCTGCCAGCACAGGAACCCGCCGATAAAGGGGATTAGTATTAACCAGGGTAATAACATAGCTGAGTATGTCCCTTATATTTACTCCTGATCAGGCTATCTCGCTCGCCAGCCCGAATCCTGCCAGTGCTCGCACAAAACGCATCGCGTTTTGAACGTCCGTAAGGACGGCCCCGTAGGGGTGAGCTTCGCGAATCATCCTCGCGCACTTTCGTACGCTGCGGTTGCTCTGCGCTGGCGGTCTTCGGTCTGACTTCGCCGATGACGCCTGTACCTCAGGAACAGATTTTCAACGAATTCTAAAATTCTTTTAGGGTTTGTCGGCCGGATAAGCGCAGCGCCATCCGGCAGTCGCTCACCCAGCCAACAAACTCAACGCAGTACCATCAGCAGCGCCAGCACGACAACCGCACCGATGCTCATTGACGCGACATACCAGCGTAAATAACCGTTCTCGCTTAGCAGCAGGCCTTTACCTGCAAAGCGGGAGAGGATAGCCGGAATGTTCATCATCGAGTTCAGCGGATCGCTTTTCAGCAGCCACGCCACGCCGAGGAACGGCTTCACGAACACCTTGTCGTACAGCCAGTCGAAGCCCCAGGCGTTGTACCACCAGGTGCCGAGCAGGCGGCCAGGGGCGCTATTGGCAATGGAGGTCACCAGCGTGCGTTTACCCAGCCACAGCCATGCGGCGATCAGGATACCGGCGATAGCCACGATCCCGGAGACGATTTCCAGCGTCATCACGCGACCGTGCTCAAGCTCGGTGGTCTGCGGCAGTACGCCCTGCAGCGGCGGAACAATCAGCGCGCCAACGAAGGTCGACAGAACCAGCAGAACAATCAGCGGCAGGTGATGGGTAATCCCCTTGCCCGCGTGAGCGTGAATCTGCTCTTTGCCGTGGAACACGATGAAGATCATGCGGAAGGTGTACAGCGAGGTCATAAACGCGCCGACCAGACCGGCAACCATCAGGTTGATATGACCGTTAGCCATCGCGCCGGCGAGGATCTCATCCTTACTGAAGAAGCCTGCGGTGATGAGCGGCAGTGCGGACAGCGCCGCGCCCCCCACCAGGAAGCAGACGTACACCAGAGGAATCGATTTACGCAGGCCGCCCATTTTGAAGATGTTCTGCTCGTGATGGCAGGCGAGGATCACCGAACCAGACGACAGGAACAGCAGCGCTTTAAAGAACGCGTGGGTCATCAGATGGAAAATCGCCGCGTCCCATGCCTGAACGCCCAGCGCCAGGAACATGTAGCCAATCTGACTCATCGTCGAGTAGGCCAGCACGCGTTTGATATCGGTCTGCACCAGCGCGGCGAAACCTGCCAGCACCAGCGTCACCGCACCAACGATACCCACCAGATGCAGAATTTCCGGCGTCATCAGGAACAGGCCGTGGGTACGGGCTATCAGGTAGACGCCCGCGGTAACCATCGTCGCGGCGTGGATCAGCGCGGAGACCGGCGTCGGGCCGGCCATCGCGTCCGCAAGCCAGGTCTGCAGCGGCAGCTGGGCAGATTTACCCACCGCGCCGCCCAGCAGCATCAGGGTCGCCCACGTCAGCATGTTGTTGCCGGCCGCGAAGTGCGCGGGTGCCAGCTCGACCATTTCGCGGAAGTTCAGGGTCCCCAGCTCGTTGTAGAGAATGAACAGCGCGAAGGCGAGGAACACGTCGCCGACGCGGGTCACCACAAACGCTTTCATCGCCGCGGCGCCGTTCTTCGGATCGGTATAGTAGAAACCGATCAGCAGATAGGAGCACAGGCCCACGCCTTCCCAGCCGAGGTACATCAGCAGCAGGTTATCGGCAAGCACCAGAACCACCATGCTGGCGATAAACAGGTTGGTGTAGGCGAAGAAGCGGGAGTAGCCCTCTTCCCCGCGCATGTACCAGGAGGCGAACATGTGGATCAGGAAACCGACGCCGGTAACCACGGAGAGCATGGTCAGGGAGAGACCGTCCAGCACCAGGTTAAAGCCGATGTTGAAATCGCCCACCGACATCCACGTCCACAGCGGAACGCTGATCGCCTGCCTGCCGTTAGCAAAGAAGTCCATCCCAACGAAGGCCGTAACCAGCGCGGCCAGGCCTACCGACCCCATCCCCACGGTGGCGGAGAGGTTTTCCGACCAGCGCCCGCGGGAAAAGGCCAGCAGCACAAAGCCAATCAATGGCAAAAGAATGGTTAAGGAAAGCATGTTCATCCACGCAACTCACTTACTGAATCGATGTTCAGGTTCTGGCGGCGACGATGGAGCTGCAGCAGCAGCGCCAGACCGATACTCGCTTCCGCAGCCGCAAGGCTGATCGCGAGAATATACATTATCTGACCATCGGCCTGACCCCAGTAGCTTCCGGCAACCACGAAGGCCAACGCCGCGGCGTTGATCATGATCTCCAGGCTAATCAGCATAAACAGCAGATTGCGGCGAATCACCAGACCCGTCAGACCGAGAACAAACAGGATCGCGGCGAGGATCAGTCCATGTGTTAAGGGGATCATGCGTGCTCCTCCGTTTTTCTTTTGTCGCTATCGTTCTGGCGGTTGCTCAGCACCTCACCGACGCGCTCTTCGCGGCCGATATGGAAGGCAACAACCAGACCGGCCAGCAGCAGCATGGAGGCCAGCTCCACCGCCAGTACGTACGGGCCAAACAGCGCAATACCGACTTCTTTCGCGCTTATCGCATTGCCTTCAATGCCCTGATCGTTAAGACCGAGGATGGCATAAACGATAACCACCAGCAGCACCGCGGAGAGGATGGCCGGGCCGATCCAGATCCCCGGCTGCAGCCACTTACGCTCCTGCTCAATTTCGCTGCCGCCAAGGTTAAGCATCATCACCACGAAGACGAACAGCACCATGATGGCCCCGGCGTAGACGATGATCTCCAGCGCCCCGGCGAAGTACGCACCCAGCGAAAAGAACACGCCAGCAATCGCTAACAGCGAAATAATCAGGTACAGCAGCGCGTGCACCGGATTGGTGTGGGTGATCACCCGCAGGGTTGCGAGGATGGCGATAAGGCCACAGATATAAAAAGCGAATTCCATTGCCCTCTCCTTACGGTAACAGGCTCTTGACGTCGATAGGCTTAGCTTCGTTCTCTGCTTCGCCCTTATCTTTGCCGTCGATTGCCATACCCGCCATCCGGTAGAAGTTATATTCCGGGTATTTGCCCGGACCGGAAATCAGCAGATCCTCTTTTTCGTACACCAGATCCTGACGCTTGTATTCACCCAGTTCGAAGTCCGGGGTCAACTGAATCGCCGTGGTTGGGCACGCTTCTTCGCACAGACCGCAGAAAATGCAGCGTGAGAAGTTGATGCGGAAAAACTCCGGGTACCAGCGGCCGTCTTTGGTCTCTGCTTTTTGCAAAGAGATACAGCCTACCGGACACGCTACCGCACACAGGTTACAGGCAACGCAGCGCTCTTCGCCGTCCGGATCGCGCGTCAGCACGATGCGGCCACGATAGCGCGGCGGCAGATATACCGGCTCTTCCGGGTACATCTGGGTTTCACGTTTGGCGAAGGCGTGCATCCCGATCATGCAGATACTGCGGACCTGGGTGCCGAACCCCACCAATAATTCTTTTAAGGTCATGGTCAATTCACCCCTTATTGCGCCTGCCAGAGAATGACAGCCGCCGTTACCAACAAGTTGATCAGCGTTAATGGCAGGCATACCTTCCAGCCAAAGGACATTACCTGGTCATAGCGTGGACGCGGTAATGATGCGCGGATCAAAATGAACATCATCATGAAGAACGCGGTTTTCAGCGCGAACCAGATGAACGGAGGTAACCATGGGCCATTCCAGCCGCCGAAGAACAGCGTCACGATCAGCGCCGATACGGTGACAATCCCGATATATTCACCGACGAAGAACAGGCCGAACTTCATGCCGGAATATTCAATGTGGTAGCCATCGGCCAGCTCCTGCTCGGCTTCCGGTTGGTCAAACGGGTGACGGTGACACACGGCCACGCCCGCAATCGCAAAGGTAACAAAGCCAAAGAACTGCGGGATAACGTTCCACAGATGCGCCTGGTTGTTGACGATATCGCCCATATTGAACGATCCCGCCTGCGCCACCACGCCCATCAGGGAGAGGCCGAGGAACACTTCGTAGCTCAGCGTCTGCGCGGAAGCGCGCATCGCGCCCAGCAGCGAGTATTTGTTATTACTCGACCAGCCGGCAAACAGCACCGCGTAGACCGCCAGGCCTGCCATCATCAGGAAGAACAGGATGCCGATGTTCAGGTCGGCCACCACCCACGACGGGCTGACCGGCACGATAGCGAAGGCCAGCAGCAGCGAGGTAAAGGCGATAACCGGTGCCAGAGTAAAGATCACGCGATCGGTAAAGCGCGGAACCCAGTCCTCTTTAAAGAACATTTTGATCATGTCGGCAACCAGCTGCAGCGAACCGCCCCAGCCGACGCGGTTAGGTCCATAGCGGTTCTGGAACAAACCCAGCAGGCGACGTTCGCCGAAGCTCATGAATGCGCCACAGGTGACAACCACCAGCAGAATGACCACCGCCTTCAGGATGCTTAACAGAATGTCGATGAGATCCGGAGTTAACCAACTCATGCTTTTGCCTCCTGCAGAGTATCAATACGCGCTCCGGTCAGAACCGGCGCAATGCCAGGCATGCCCATCGGTAGGCCAACCTGCCCTGCCGTCAGGCCCGCAGAGATAATCAGCGGCAGGCTGAGCAGATGACCCTCAACGCTGAAGGAGACCATCGCCCCCGCGTTGACGCCAAGCTTCGCGGCATCTTCCGGGTTAAGCTTGAGATACGGCTGCGGCATGCGGCTCTGGAACACCGGCGAGCGCTGTGAAAGCTCGTCGCTGCCGAACAGATGGTAGTACGGCGCAATCCGCCATTTCCCTTCTTCGGCCTGGAAGCTTTCCGGCACCGCGGTGAAGTAATCCAGGCCCTCGGCGGAAGCCTCAATCAGGCGCACGCCCGGATCGCCGTGGCGCAGCTTACCGCCCACTTCATCCTGGAATTTGTTCCACGCCTGCGGGGAGTTCCAGCCCGGCGCCCACGCAAACGGAATTTGCGAACGCGGAGCGGACGGCTGGTTGTTCCCTTCCATCGAGAAGGCAAACATGGTGTCTTTGTCCTGCGGCTGGCGCGGTTCATGCACGCTGATATTGGCGCGCATCGCCGTGCGGCCGCTGTAACGATGCGGTTCACGGGCCAGCTTCTGACCGCGAATGCGGAAGCTCGCGTCCGGCGCTGCATCTTTAATGCCTGCCAGCTGCGGCAGCTTAGCCACCACCGCGTCAATGACGTGGTCCAGCTGCGTCCAGTCAACCTGGCGGTTGTCGACGGTGCTGTGCAGCGAATGCAGCCAGCGCCAGCTCTCCAGCATCACGGTATTCGCATCGTAGTAGGCCGGGTCATAAACCTGGAAGAAACGCTGGGCGCGGCCTTCGTTGTTGACCACCGTGCCGTCGCTTTCGGCGAAGCTTGCCGCAGAGAGCACCAGATGCGCTTTTTCCATGATCGCCGTGCGCTGATGGTCAACGACCATCACCAGCGGCGCTTTGGCCAGCGCAGCGTCTACGCGCGCGGCGGAAGCGTGACGATGCAGATCGTTTTCCAGCACGATAACCGCATCGGCGGCGCCGGTTTCCAGCTCGCTCAACGCCTCTTCCAGCGAACCGCCGCCGATCATCCCCAGACCGACGCTGTTCACCGCGCGGGCAACCATAGTCACGCCGACGTCTGCGCCGCGACCTTTCAGCGCCTTAGCGACGTTCGCCGCGGCCTGAATAATCTCGATGCTGCCGGCGTTGGTTCCGGAGACGATCAGCGGTTTCTTCGCCCCGGCCAGCGCCTGGACGATCACGTCAATTTTGCCCTGCAGATCTTTGCTCAGGCCTTCCACCGCCGGCGAGGTTTCATCCAGCGCATGCGCAATGGCAAAGCCCAGCCGCGCCTGATCTTCAACCGGCGCGCGGTAGGTCCACGCGGCGACGTCGTCCAGACGGGTGTCGTCGATATTGGTGACAAACAGCGGATGCTTCGCACGCTGGCCGATATTAAGGATCGCGGCAATCTGCCAGTCGGCGACTTTCTGCGCCGCGGCCATTTCACGCGCTTTACCTTTCACCGCCTGGCGTACGGCCAGCGCAATGCGGGCGCCGGTTTGGGTAAGATCTTCACCCAGCACCAGTACCGCATCGTAGGATTCAATGTCGCGCAGCGCCGGGGTATGAATACCGCCGTCGCGCAGCACCGTCAGCATCATCTGCAGACGTTCCTGCTCGGCTTTAGCGATGCCGGTATAGAAGTTCTCGGCGCCGACCAGCTCGCGCAGCGCAAAGTTGCTTTCGAGGCTGGCGCGCGGGGAGCCGATGCCGATCGCTTTTTTCGACTGGCGCAGAATATCCGCCGCGCCCTGCATGGCCTGCTCGGCGTTGAGGGCGATCAGATCGTCGCCGCGGCGCTGAACCGGCTGACGCGGACGGTCTTTCAGGTTCACGTAGCCGTAGCCGAAACGACCGCGGTCACAGAGGAAGTAGCGGTTGACGGTGCCGTTATAGCGGTTTTCGATACGACGCAGCTCGCCGTAACGCTCACCCGGGCTGATGTTACAACCAATGGAGCACTGCTGGCAGATGCTTGGCGCAAACTGCATGTCCCATTTACGGTTGTAGCGCTCGGAGTGCGTTTTATCGGTGAATACGCCGGTCGGGCAGACTTCAACCAGGTTGCCGGAGAATTCGCTCTCCAGCACGCCGTCTTCCGGGCGACCAAAGTAGACGTTGTCGTGAGCGCCATAAACGCCCAGATCGGTGCCGTCAGCATAGTCTTTGTAGTAGCGTACGCAGCGGTAGCAGGCGATGCAGCGGTTCATTTCGTGCGAGATGAACGGCCCCAGATCCTGATTGCGGTGGGTGCGCTTGGTAAAGCGGTAGCGACGGAAGCTATGACCGGTCATCACGGTCATATCCTGCAGGTGGCAGTTACCGCCCTCTTCGCAGACCGGACAGTCGTGCGGGTGGTTGGTCATCAGCCACTCAACCACGCTTTCGCGGAACTGCTTCGCTTCGCCGTCGTCAATGGAAATAAAAGTGCCGTCCGATGCCGGTGTCATACAGGACATCACCAGGCGACCACGCGTGTCTTCCGCGTTTTGATATTGCTTCACCGCACACTGGCGGCAAGCGCCGACGCTGCCGAGCGCCGGATGCCAGCAAAAGTATGGAATATCAAGACCGAGAGAGAGACAAGCCTCTAGCAGGTTGTCCGCTCCGTTGACCTCGTATTCTTTGCCGTCTACATGAATCGTAGCCATTAGCATGCTTCCAAATTAAAAAAATCGTTACCACTTCCTCACCCGGCTGCCGCCTTGAAGCAGCTGAATGAGTCGGTGGGAATCACCAGCGCGTCTTAAGCAGGTTCGGCTGAATCCCGTTGATTGCATGGGTATTACTGAACTGCTGCTTAATGCCTGCTTCGAATTCGTCGCGGAAATATTTAATGGCGCTTTGCAGCGGTTCGACCGCGCCTGGCGCATGCGCGCAGAAGGTTTTACCCGGCCCAAGGAATCGACACAGTTGCTCAAGTGTCTCGATATCACCCGGCTGGCCTTCGCCGCGCTCAAGGGCGCGCAGGATCTTCACGCTCCACGGCAGGCCGTCGCGACAGGGCGTACACCAGCCGCAGGACTCGCGGGCGAAGAACTCTTCAAGGTTACGCACCAGCGATACCATATTGATCTCGTGGTCAACGGCCATCGCCAGCGACGTCCCCAGACGGCTGCCCGCCTTGCCAATACTTTCGAACTCCATCGGCAGATCGAGATGCGCTTCGGTCAGGAAGTCAGTACCCGCGCCACCCGGCTGCCAGGCTTTAAACTTCAGGCCATCGCGCATACCGCCGGCATAATCTTCGAGGATTTCACGCGCGGTGGTGCCGAACGGCAGCTCCCACAGGCCCGGGTTCTTCACTCGACCGGAGAAGCCCATCAGCTTGGTACCCGCATCTTTGCTCTTAGAGATGTTCTGGTACCATTCGACGCCGTTGGCCAGAATGGCCGGGACGTTACACAGGGTTTCAACGTTGTTGACGCAGGTCGGCTTACCCCACACGCCGGAGCTCGCCGGGAACGGCGGCTTGGAGCGCGGGTTGGCGCGACGACCTTCGAGGGAGTTAATCAGCGCGGTCTCTTCGCCGCAGATGTAGCGCCCTGCCCCGGTGTGCACGAACAGTTCGAAATCGAAACCGGTGCCGAGAATGTTTTTGCCCAGCAGGCCAGCTTCGGTCGCTTCGGCAATGGCGCGGCGTAAATGAACCGCCGCTTCAATATATTCGCCGCGCAGGAAGATGTAGCCGCGGTACGCTTTCAGCGCAAACGCGGAGATCAGCATGCCTTCCACCAGCAGGTGCGGCAGCTGCTCCATCAGCAGGCGGTCTTTATAGGTGCCCGGCTCCATCTCATCGGCGTTACACAGCAGGTAACGGATGTTCATGGATTCGTCTTTCGGCATCAGGCTCCACTTCAGACCGGTGGAGAAGCCCGCGCCGCCGCGCCCTTTCAGGCCGGCGTCTTTCACCTGGTTGACGATCTCATCCGGCGCCAGGCCCAGCAGCGCCTTACGGGCGCCCTCGTAGCCGTTTTTGCTCTGATACTCATCCAGCCATACCGGCTGTTTGTCATCGCGCAGGCGCCAGGTTAGCGGATGCGTTTCGGGAGTTCGGATAACGTTTTTCATTTATACCGCTCCAGCAAATCAGGAATTCCTTCCGGCGTCAGATGACTGTGGGTGTCTTCATCAATCATCATGCTTGGGCCTTTATCACAGTTACCCAGACAGCAGGTCGGTAACAGGGTAAAGCGGCCATCAAACGTTGTCTGACCCGGCTTGATATTCAGCTTTTGCTCAAGTGCTGCCTGAATCCCCTGATAGCCGGTGATGTGACACACCACGCTGTCGCAGTAGCGAATAACGTGACGGCCAACCGGCTGACGGAAGATCTGGCTGTAGAAGGTGGCAACGCCTTCGACATCGCTTGCCGGGATCTCCAGCACGTCGGCGATCGCATAGATCGCGCCATCCGGCACCCAGCCACGCTGTTTCTGAACGATCTTCAGCGCTTCGATGGACGCCGCACGCGGGTCTTCGTAGTGGTGCTTCTCGTGCTCAATTGCCTCACGTTCTGCCGCACTCAGCTCAAAAGCCTCGGTTTGTGGTTGTTGATTTTCGTGCATAATTAGCGGTCCACGTCTGACATAACAAAATCGATACTACCCAGATATACGATAAGATCGGATACCAGGCTGCCGCGAATCGCCGCCGGAATCTGCTGCAGGTGCGCATAGCTCGGCGTGCGGATACGGGTGCGATAGCTCATGGTGCTGCCGTCACTGGTCAGGTAGTAACTGTTAATACCCTTCGTCGCTTCAACCATCTGGAAGGATTCGTTGGCCGGCATGACCGGACCCCAGGAAACCTGCAGGAAGTGGGTGATCAGGGTTTCGATATGCTGCAGCGTGCGCTCTTTCGGCGGCGGCGTAGTCAGCGGGTGATCCGCCTTGAACGGCCCTTCCGGCATATTATCGAGACACTGCTGAAGGATGCGCAGGCTCTGGCGCAGCTCTTCGACTTTTAACATCACGCGGGTGTAGCAGTCGGAGATGCCGCCGCCGGTCGGGATTTCAAAGTCGAAGTTCTCATAGCCTGAATACGGACGCCATTTACGCACGTCGAAGCCAATGCCGGTGGCGCGCAGGCCAGCACCAGTGGTGCCCCACTCCAGCGCTTCTTTCGCATTGTAAGCGGCCACCCCTTTCGAACGGCCAATCAGAATGCTGTTACGCAGCGCGGCCTTTTCGTAGGAATCCAGACGCTTTGGCATCCACTCAAGGAATTCACGCAGCAGGCGATCCCAGCCGCGCGGCAGGTCATGCGCGACGCCGCCGATGCGGAACCACGCAGGGTGCATACGGAAACCGGTGATGGCTTCTACCAGATCGTAGATTTTCTGGCGATCGGTAAAGGCAAAGAACACCGGCGTCATGGCGCCAACGTCCTGAATAAAGGTGGAGATATACAGCAGGTGGCTGTTGATGCGGAACAGCTCGGAGAGCATCACGCGAATCACGTTGACGCGATCCGGCACGGTAATACCCGCCAGCTTTTCTACCGCCAGCACGTACGGCATCTCATTGACGCAGCCGCCGAGATATTCGATACGGTCGGTGTAAGGAATGTAGCTGTGCCACGACTGGCGCTCGCCCATCTTTTCGGCGCCGCGGTGGTGGTAGCCGATATCCGGAACGCAGTCGACGATCTCTTCGCCATCCAGCTGCAGAACGATACGGAAAGCACCGTGCGCGGAGGGGTGGTTCGGGCCGAGGTTAAGGAACATAAAGTCCTCATTTTCGGTCCCGCGCTTCATGCCCCACTCTTCCGGCTTGAAGGTCAGCGCTTCCATTTCCAGATCCTGTTTCGCTTTCGTCAGCTCAAACGGGTCGAATTCGGTGGCGCGTGCCGGATAGTCTTTACGCAGCGGGTGGCCTTCCCAGGTCGGCGGCATCATGATGCGCGTCAGGTGCGGGTGGCCTTCGATATCGATGCCAAACATTTCCCACGTTTCACGCTCATACCAGTTGGCGTTAGGGAACAGTTTGGTCAATGTCGGAACGCGCAGATCGTTTTCGGATAATGCTACCTTGAGCATGATATCGCGATTGCGTTCAATAGAAATCAGGTGATAGAAAACGGAGAAATCCGCGGCGGGTAGCCCGTCACGGTGGGTGCGCAGACGTTCGTCCATGCCGTGCAGATCGAACAGCATGATGTAAGGTTTTGGCAATCTCTTCAGGAAATCGGCCACCTCGAGCAGCTGCTCGCGCTTCACCCAAACTACCGGTACGCCGGTACGAGTTGGCTGAACGGTAAAGGCATCCGGGCCAAAACGATTGCGCAGTTCGCCGATCACCGGGTCATCAAGGTGATCGCGGGTTTGCCAGGCTGGTGCGGCGTCATGCGCGTTTAAATCGGTCATATTGTTCACCATTGCAAAAGGTCCGTGGTGACTGCCGGGCGACGCTTCGCGCTGTTGTAGATTGATTTGCGAAGTATTTTGCCGCCGCCCGCAGGCGCAAATTAAATCTCGTCCGGAGTCCGCAGATTGGTCACTGCAATGCGTTCGCCGCGTTTACGCTCACGTTCCGACTGCATGTTGGCGCGATAAACGCCCTGATCGCCAACCACCCACGAGAGAGGACGGCGCTCTTTACCAATGGATTCCTGCAGCAGCATCAGCGCCTGCATATAAGCTTCCGGACGCGGCGGACAGCCCGGGATGTAAACATCAACCGGAATAAATTTATCTACGCCCTGCACGACAGAATAAATATCGTACATACCGCCGGAGTTGGCACACGCCCCCATGGAAATAACCCATTTCGGCTCCAGCATCTGATCGTAAAGACGCTGAATAACCGGTGCCATCTTGGTGAAGCAGGTGCCCGCGACCACCATCAGGTCAGCCTGACGAGGAGAGGCACGCAGAACTTCTGCGCCAAAACGCGCGACGTCATGCACCGCAGTGAATGACGTCACCATTTCTACGTAGCAGCAAGAAAGGCCGAAGTTATAGGGCCAGATTGAGTTCTTACGGCCCCAGTTCACCATGTCATGCAGCGCGTGTTCGAGTTTCCCCATATACACGCTTTTGTTGACTTCTTGCTCCAGGGGGTCAGTTACGATCTCCTGTTTTTGCAGGGGGTAACGGTCGTTCTCACCGTTAGGATCTATGCGGGTGAGCGTATAATCCATCTTATTGCCTCGCTTTTACTGCATATGACGGTTAGTGGGACTGTCTGTTTCTGAGTTAACCAACGTGCGACGGGAACGCGCAGGCGTCCAGTCCAGTGCGCCGATACGAACGAGATAAACCAGACCAGCCAGTAGCACTAAAATGAAAATTGCGGCTTCCACAAAGCCAACCCAACCGCTTTCACGGATAGAGGTCGACCATGCGTAGAGATACAGGGCTTCCACGTCGAAGATAACGAAGAACATGGCAACCAGATAAAACTTCGCAGAAAGACGTAAGCGAGCCGAACCAACGGAGTCGATCCCCGATTCAAACGGCGTGTTTTTGCTTCGCGCGCGCGCGCGACCGCCGAGGTACCAGCCCCCGACAAGCATCAGGCAGCACAGGCCGATGGCAATGATGAGAAATATAGCGAATGCCCAATGATGAGCGATGACTTCAGTGGATGTTGACATACGCATTGCTTAACCAAAAAAGTGTAGCGCTAAACCCTCTGCTCTTACTGGCAGATGAACGCCACAGCGTTTCACGGGGAGGAATAAAAAAAATAACCTTGCAAAAAAGCGTCCCTACTTATCGTAGAAGGCCATATGCGCTGGCTTTTTACCCCTTTCTTTAACCTTTTGTCAACTTCAACAAAAGTTTTAACAACATTAATTTACATTAGGTTTTTTTCATTAACATTAAATGCCCTTTTATGCGAAATAACCTTGCATACCAATTGGATTTAGTGTTGTTGAATCGTGTCCGTTTCCATTGTAAATCATAATTACCCGTCTATTTTGACAGGATTTAGCCTCGATTCCTCCCCCTAAGGAGGGGTATTTTCTTGATCTGTGACACGCTTTTGTTAATTAAACCAAAAAAACAGCAACAAACTGGCCGGTTTTTTAACATTAGCATGAACTATTGAAAGTGCAGGGAAAAGTAGAGAAGTGTCGGTCGGATTGTCGCTAACCAACTGATATTCATAACAATAAAACAACAATATATTAAAAACCACTGTAAAATAAGAAAAAAAAGAACCGCAGGGTCTAATTCTCACCTCAGCGGCTCTTTTTTGCATTTACATTTTGTTACCAGCTTTTTGTGATCAATGTGGCTTAAATCCCCCTCAGGAGATGAGGGTATGGCCTCCCCCTTCGGGGGTAAAGAGCGGGTCCGACGACCAGGGGTTATGGTCCTGGCTCAGCGACTGAAAGATGGCCTGCGCCAGTTCGCTCACGCTCTGCGGATCGCAGCTCAAAACGTAGCGAGTATCCGGTAATCCCGGCAGGCCGTCGCTCTTGCCAACCACCCGCAGCTCGGGGCTCATCATCTCAACCGGCCGCGCCGTCACGCCAAGTCCGGCTTTCACCGCCGCTTTAACGCCCGCCAGTGAGGATGCCGAGTGGGCCAAATGCCACGGCGTCTTCGCGCTATTGAGCGCCGAGGTAATATCATCCCGAAAGGGCCCGGGCCCCTCAAGCAGGATCAGCGGTACCGACGCCTCGTGCGGCAGCACGTAGTCCGCCGCGCAGTACCACAGGGTTGGCGACGTGCGCAGCGTCAGCATTTCAAAGCTGTCAGACTGATGGGTGGTCAACGCGAGATCTATCGCGCCGTCTGCCAGCCTCTCAACTACCTCGGTATGGTTGAGAACCTTAATTTCGAGGGTCAGCCTCGGGTAGAAGCTGCCAATCCGATTAAGCAAAAACGGCAAAATGGTATCCGCCGTTTCGTCGGTGGCGCCGATAGTCAACGTCCCCTGCAGGCTGCTAAACATCAACGACATGCAGGCTTCATCGTTAAAGCGCAGAATTTTACGCGCATAGCCGAGCAGCTGAATGCCCTGCTCAGTTAATAGCTTATTGCGCCCGTGGCGGGCAAAGAGCTCTTTTCCGACCAGCTGCTCCAGCCGCTGCATCTGCTGGCTCACCGCAGACTGGGTACGGCGTACCGCCGTAGCGGCGGCAGCAAACGTACTCAAATCGGCAACGGCAACAAACGTTCTCAGCAGATCGAGGTCGAGATTTAGTATTGGACGATTTGCATTTATCATGTTGCTTCACTCACAGGTAGCTATCGCTGACCTGCCTTGTTGATGCTGTGCTCCAGGTTTCCGGCTATTCCTTGAGCCTCGTGTCATCCGCAAAAAGGAAACGGGCGACAGCTGGAAGAACGTTATTGCATTTGAAAGTACTCGTCCGCGTCAATTGTGCGGAACCTCTGAGTCATATTTTGTTCGTACGCCTAAGCTTTTTCTAATTACGGCGAGCCGCTTTATGTGATCTGATTCAAAAAAGCCATCTACAGCGCAGCCCTGCACGTCAATACGCAGTCTGCCTGCGCAAAAGCTTGCTGAACGACAAACAAAAAGCCTGCAATAACAATATATTAATAAGAAAACCCGCATTATTTTCGGGGTTTATTTGATATTAACAACGACATCCTAACCGAAAACAGCCTTATTTATAAGGGCAAATCAGTATTATTAAAGATAATTTTAAACATTTTTTCAGGACTTTAATTAAATTAACAAAACCAGGATTATTCATTGCCAAAAAATAAGACTCATTAATCTCTTAAATGTTTTTATTAAGTATATTTAACATTACCGCTACAGTCTTCCCCGGTTAGTTAAAAGCATAGCGCTTTTTTGTGAGCAAAAAAGTATCAGCGCAGGACCTCCCCACCGCCTCAAACCAGATAAACGCTCATCATATGGCGATAAAACCACAATATCTGACCAATAAAATACGACTTACAGGCATATTCTATAAACGCTAAAGCCAATCAACAGATAAATCGATTACCCTAAAAAAAGGACATTAGCAAAATCTTCTCCTGCTAACCCTTCAAAACAGCGGGGATGAAGAGTACATTGTTCCGAGCTGACTTCCACGGCAGGGAGTGGCGATAACAGCTAAAAAGGCAAAGATTCATGTCCCCTATCGAAAAATCCAGCAAGTTAGACAACGTCTGTTACGACATCCGCGGCCCGGTTCTCAAAGAAGCGAAGCGCCTTGAAGAAGAAGGCAATAAAGTCCTCAAGCTGAACATCGGCAACCCGGCGCCGTTTGGCTTCGATGCCCCGGATGAAATCCTCGTTGACGTCATTCGTAATTTACCGACCGCCCAGGGCTACTGCGACTCTAAGGGCCTCTACTCGGCACGCAAAGCTATCATGCAGCACTATCAGGCCCGCGGCATGCGCGACGTGACGGTTGAAGATATTTATATCGGCAACGGCGTATCGGAACTGATTGTCCAGGCCATGCAGGCGCTGCTGAACAGCGGTGACGAAATGCTGGTCCCGGCGCCGGATTATCCCCTGTGGACGGCGGCGGTATCGCTCTCCAGCGGTAAAGCAGTGCACTATCTTTGCGATGAGTCCGCCGACTGGTTCCCGGATCTCGACGATATTCGCGCAAAAATCACCCCACGCACCCGCGGGATCGTGATTATTAACCCGAACAACCCGACCGGCGCGGTCTATTCAAAAGAGCTGCTGCTGGAGATCGTCGAAATTGCTCGTCAGCATAATCTGATCATCTTTGCTGATGAAATCTACGACAAGATCCTGTACGACGAAGCCCAGCACCACTCGATCGCCGCGCTGGCTCCCGATCTGCTGACGATTACCTTTAACGGCCTGTCAAAAACCTATCGCGTCGCCGGCTTCCGCCAGGGCTGGATGGTGTTGAACGGACCGAAAAAACACGCTAAGGGCTATATCGAAGGCCTGGAAATGCTGGCCTCCATGCGCCTGTGCGCCAACGTTCCGGCGCAGCATGCCATTCAGACGGCCCTTGGTGGCTATCAAAGCATTAGCGAGTTTATTGTTCCCGGCGGGCGCCTGTATGAGCAGCGTAACCGCGCCTGGGAGCTGATTAACGAGATCCCGGGCGTCTCCTGCGTGAAGCCGAAAGGCGCGCTCTATATGTTCCCGAAAATCGATGCTAAGCGCTTTAACATTCACGACGATCAGAAGATGGTGCTCGACTTCCTGCTGCAGGAGAAAGTGCTGCTGGTACAGGGTACCGCCTTTAACTGGCCCTGGCCGGATCACGTGCGTATCGTGACCCTGCCTCGCGAAGACGATCTGGAAATGGCCATTTCACGTTTCGGCCGCTTCCTCTCCGGCTATCACCAGCTCTGATAAGTCGAACCCGCCGCCGGTATTTGCATCCGGCGGCAATCCCTGCGCACAATGGAACCCGATGTCGTCACTGATTAAGGGTCCTTATGAGTCAGAGTCATTTCTTTGCCCACCTCTCCCGCCTGAAGCTGATTAACCGCTGGCCGCTGATGCGCAACGTGCGCACCGAAAACGTGTCCGAGCATAGTCTGCAGGTCGCCATGGTCGCCCATGCGCTGGCGGCAATTAAGAATCGTAAGTTTGCGGGCAACGTTAACGCCGAGCGCATTGCGCTACTGGCGATGTACCATGATGCGTCGGAAGTTTTAACCGGCGATCTGCCGACACCGGTAAAATATTTCAACTCGCAGATCGCCCAGGAATATAAGGCCATTGAGAAAATTGCCCAGCAGAAGCTGATCGATATGGTCCCCGACGAACTGCGCGATATTTTTGCGCCGCTGATTGATGAACACAGCTACAGCGAAGAGGAAAAATCAATCGTCAAGCAGGCCGATGCGCTCTGCGCCTATCTGAAATGCCTCGAAGAGCTGTCGGCCGGAAATAACGAATTTTTACTGGCCAAAGGCCGGCTCGAGAAAACGCTGGAATCCCGCCGCAGCGATGAAATGGATTATTTTATGCAGGTGTTTGTCCCGAGCTTTCATCTCTCTCTGGATGAAATCAGCCAGGACTCCCCGCTGTAAAATCGACGCCAGCCCGGCCGACGGCCGGGCCATGAGGAAACCGGGCTCAGAACGGGAACAGAACCGGGATCAGCAGCACGCAAACCACCATCACCAGCACGGTAAAAGGCACGCCGATCTTCACAAAATCGCTGAACGAGTATTTACCGGGACCCAGTACCAGGGTGTTAACCGGTGAAGATACCGGAGTCATAAACGCCGCCGAAGCCGCCATCGCCACCACCATAGCAAAGGGGTAAGGCGACACGCCCATTGAGTTCGCCGCCGCCAGCGCAATCGGCGCCATCAGCACCGCCGTTGCGGTGTTTGAAATAAACAAGCCAATGGCCGCGCACATCACAAACAGGCAGCCCAGCATTAAATAGGGCCCTTTGCTGCCGGCAACGTCCATCAGTCCCTGAACCACTAAATCCACGCCGCCGGTTTTCTGCAGCGCCAGCGCAAAGGGCATCATCCCGACGATCAGAATAATGCTCGGCCAGTGAATCGCCTTATAGGCGCTCTCGGCGTTGATGCAGCGAAACTTCCCCATCAAAAGGCAGGAGATAATGGCGGCAATGGGGTTGGGAATTTCATCGGTGAGCATCAGGGCCACCATCAGCACCAGGCAGAAAATAGCGTGCGGCGCCTGGCTGTGGGCCGGTGAGGCATCGTTAACCTCGATCGGCATATTTAACACAACGAAATCACGCCCGCGCTTCGCCAGCAGGGCAATCTGCCGCCAGTTGCCGACCACCAGCATGATATCCCCAAGCTGCAGGGACTCATCGACCACTGCGCCATCGAGGGCTTTACCGTCCCGCTTCAGGCCGACAATATTGAGACCAAAGCGGGTGCGGAAGGCGATTTCACGCACCGTTTTGCCGATAAGCTCCGAGTCGGGGATCAGCGTCACCTCCGCCATGCCAACATCCAGCGCCTGGTCGGAGAAATACTCCCCGCGCAGCACCATCGGCTCAAGCATTTGCTCCCCGCAGAACTGGCGTAAATCGACGTCCGATGCCGACATGTCAATCAGCAGGACGTCGCGGGCGCGGAACTCGGATACCCCGTTAACGTTCACAATCACCCGCCGAAAACGGCGCCAGCGCTCCACGCCGATCACGTTAGCGCAGTAGCGCTCGCGCAGCTTAAGATCGTCGAGGCGCTGGCCAATCATCGGTGAGCCGGGGCGGATCGCCAGGCGACGCGCCCTGCCGGTTAAATGGTACTCTTTGATTAAATCGCGAAAGGTGCTTCTCTTACGCCCGTCGCGCGTCAGCTCGCTCTCGTCGCCTTTCAGCATAAAGCGAACCGCCAGCATGTAGAAAACGCCCAGCACCAAAACAACCAGGCCAATGGGCGTCACGCTAAAGAAGCTAAAGCCCTGCAGCCCTTCGCGTATCAGCTCGCTGTTGACTACGAGGTTAGGCGGCGTGGCCACCAGGGTCATCATCCCGCTGATAAGCCCGGCAAAGCTCAGCGGCATCATCAGGCGCGACGGGGAGGTATTCATGCGTGCAGAAACGCTCAGCACCACCGGAATAAAAATAGCCACCACCCCGGTGGAGCTCATAAACGCGCCCAGCCCGGCGACGGTCAGCATCAGGTAGATCAGCATTTTTGTTTCGCTGCTGCCCGCTACCTTCACCAGCCAGCTGCCGACTTTGCTTGCGACGCCGGTGCGCACGAGGCCGTCACCGATGATAAACAGCGCGGCGATAAGAATAACGTTCGGATCGCTAAAACCGGAAAACGCTTCGCTGAGAGTCAGCGTATCGCTGAGAACGAAGGCGACGATCACCAGCAGCGCGATAGCATCCATGCGCACTTTTCCGGTGGCAAAAAGCACGACCGCAACGGCAAGAAGAGACAGCACCCAAATCAGTTCACCGTTCACAACTTATCCTTGTCTGAAGATGGAGTCGAAATTGTGGCACAAAAAAGCCCCGCCAGCGCGGGGCTAAATCATGAGATTATGCTTTAAGCGTAACGCTAACGTTGCCGTCCGGCTGCCGGACAATCTCCAGCTCTTCGAGGCTGGTCAGCACAAAGTCTGCTTCATCTAGACGCGGCGCGTCGGCAGGCACGTTAACGGCAATCGTACGGCATCCGGCGCTTAACCCGGAAAGCAATCCCGCCGGCGCGTCCTCAACCACCGCACACGCCTGCGGCGCCAGCCCCAGCAGCTCGGCCCCGAGCAGATAGGCATCAGGCGCCGGCTTGCCGTGCTTAACCCGCTCCGCCGTGACGAAAATTTTAGCATCGGGCAGGCCCCCCGCGCGATGGCGCGCGTGGGCGACGGGCACCGAACCGGAGGTGACGATAGCCCACGGGATGCCTGCACTATCCAGCTGAGTCAGCAGCGCAACCGCCCCCGGCAGCGCTGTAATGCCGTCGGTATCCTGCGCCTCTACCGCTTCGAGGTAGCGGAATTCCGCCTGAATCTCCTCTTCGCTACGCCCGGGTAAAAAATGGCGTAGAGAGGTTATCGCCTGCTTGCCGTGGATAAAGTTCAGCACTTCATCATGCGGGATGCCGAAACGATCCGCCCACATACACCACGAGCGTTCCACCACCGGCAAAGAATCGACTAACGTCCCGTCAAGATCGAACAGAAAACCTTTACACTGCACGGAAACCTCCATCAGGCGTTGATAATTTGATTAATTTCGTTGCTGCTCAAATGGTACTGGCGCGGGCATGAGTGCCAGGCGGCGAGCATACGCTGATATTTTTCCCACATCGGCGTTTGCGAATTGAAGCCGTGAGTGCCGGCGTCAAAGTGGCTATAGCGCCCCTCGACGTTGACGATAAAGCGCACGTAGCCAAGGAGGCGCGCTTCGGTGGCCACGTCGAACCCCAGGAAGGTCACCCGGCGCTCGTCGATTTCGCTGCCGTCCTTGAGGTTAGTCCAGGAGACGTGCATCGCATGATACATTTCCATGATATCGATGACGGTACGGCAGGTTTCCTCGGTCAGCTCGCCGAATTCGCGGTCCAGTTCGCGCATCTGCAGCCCGTAGCCACGCTCAATGATGGTCTGCAGACGGCGATAGCGCTCAGCGTTGTCCGGGTCGAGCATCGTCATCATCTTGTACTGATTGGATAAAATCAGGCGCTGCGCATTGGTCATTTCCATTTTTTGACTCCTGTGGCACTTTACGACGTGAAAAAAGAAGGCGCATTAATCATGCGCCTTCTTTTATATGCGTTTTCCTTAGGGAATTACAAATCATCAAGGAAAGTTTTATCCAGTTGTTTGAAGGCGCGCTTAAGCGTGTCAGCTAAAGCCTGGTAATCCGGCTTACCGTCAACCGGCGCCAGCGCCTGTCCCGCCTCCTGCAGCTTGCCGCGAACTTCATAAAACCAGTTCAATACTGACGGCGGCAGCGGCGTCACCGAACGTTTACCCAGCCACCACAGTCCCTGCATGGGCAGACTCAACGCAAACAGCGCCGTGGCGACCGCGGGACCCAGCTGGCCGCCGAGGGCAATTTGCCAGCACAGCGTAAAGACGGCGACCGGCGGCATGATACGAATCGCGTAGCGGGTGGCGCGAATAATGCGGTTTTCAATAAACACCGGGGCGAGGCGTTTATCTAAAGGCCAGGTCTTTGTGTAATGCTGCCCGCGGCGAAACAAGCTGAAAAAGCTAACGGGACGATTCTCGGGTGTCGACATGGCTGTACCTCAACTTTACATATAAATCTTAAAATATTCGTGCAAAACACCAACTGTGCATGACAACGTTCAAAACATTTTGGCAATGGGTGCGGCAATCAGGTATCCTGTGCCCACCTGAAAGGGCGATAGACCCTTTTACCAGGTTAGTCAAATTATCGCATATTCTGCCATTGTCTGAAAATTATCCAAAATGGCATAAAATCAAATGTACTTATCTCATCGTGCCCGGAAACAGAACAAGGCATGATGTTAATCATAAATGTCGATGTCATCCTGCGCTACGCTTTGTGACTCTATGACGTTTTTTTAGCCACGTATCATAAAAGGTACTTCCATGTCGAGTAAGCTAGTACTGGTTCTGAACTGCGGTAGTTCCTCACTGAAATTTGCTATCATTGATGCTCTCAACGGTGACGAATATCTGTCCGGTTTAGCCGAATGTTTCCATCTTCCTGAAGCGCGTATCAAATGGAAAATGGATGGCAGCAAACAAGAAGCAGATTTAGGCGCTGGCGCCGCTCACAGTGAAGCGCTTAACTTTATCGTTAACACTATTCTGGCACAAAAACCAGAACTGTCTGCTCAGCTGACCGCAATTGGCCATCGTATCGTTCACGGTGGTGAGAAATACACCACTTCCGTGGTGATTGACGATTCCGTCATTCAGGGCATCAAAGATTCCGCCTCTTTCGCACCGCTGCACAACCCGGCGCATCTGATCGGTATTGCTGAAGCGCTGAAATCCTTCCCGCACCTGAAAAACAAGAACGTTGCCGTGTTCGACACCGCGTTCCATCAGACCATGCCGGAAGAGTCTTACCTCTACGCCCTGCCGTACAGCCTCTACAAAGAGCACGGCGTCCGTCGCTATGGCGCCCACGGCACCAGCCACTTCTACGTGACTCAGGAAGCAGCAAAAGTCCTGAACAAACCGGTTGAAGAGCTGAACATCATCACCTGCCATCTGGGCAACGGTGGTTCCGTTTCCGCTATCCGTAACGGCCAGTGCGTTGATACCTCTATGGGTCTGACCCCGCTGGAAGGCCTGGTCATGGGTACCCGTTCAGGCGATATCGACCCGGCAATCATCTTCCATCTGCACGACTCCCTGGGCATGAGCGTTGATGCTATCAACAAAATGCTGACCAAAGAGTCCGGCCTGCTCGGCCTGACTGAAGTCACCAGCGACTGTCGTTATGTTGAAGACAACTACGCGGATAAAGCAGACGCTAAGCGCGCAATGGACGTTTACTGCCACCGCCTGGCGAAGTACATCGGCTCCTACACCGCGCTGATGGACGGTCGTCTGGACGCGGTTATCTTCACCGGCGGCATCGGTGAAAACGCGGCGATGGTGCGTGAACTGTCTCTGGGCAAACTGGGCGTACTGGGCTTCGATGTTGACCATGAACGCAACCTGGCAGCCCGTTTCGGCAAGTCCGGCTTCATCAACAAAGAAGGTACCCGCCCTGCACTGGTCATCCCGACCAACGAAGAGCTGGTTATCGCGCAAGACGCCAACCGTCTGACCGCCTGATTGCACACCGCCAGCGATAACCCTCAATAATTCGAGTTGCAGGAAAGCGGCGACGCAGCAAATCCCCGGGAGCGTAAGAGAAGTACGTGACCGGGGTGAGCGACAAATCCGTCGTCGCGGCGGCCCGCAAGGGCAAAAGCCAACGCGTATGCAGCTTGAAGTATGACGGAAAGCTGGGGGGTGCAGTTTTTGTATCCCGCCTGATACTGGCGGTAACGAAAGAGGATATATCGTGTCCCGTATAATCATGCTAATCCCTACCGGAACCAGCGTAGGCCTGACCAGCGTCAGCCTCGGTGTAATCCGTGCTATGGAACGTAAAGGCGTTCGCCTGAGCGTCTTTAAACCTATCGCGCAACCGCGTGCTGGCGGCGATGCGCCTGACCAGACGACCGCCATCGTGCGCGCGAATTCCAACCTTCCGGCCGCAGAGCCGCTGAAGATGAGCCACGTCGAGTCGCTGCTGTCCAGCAACCAGAAAGACGTGCTGATGGAAGAGATCATTGCTAACTATCACGCAAGCACTCAGGATGCTGAAGTCGTGCTGGTAGAAGGCCTGGTTCCGACGCGTAAACACCAGTTTGCCCAGTCGCTGAACTTCGAAATCGCCAAAACCCTGAACGCTGAAATCGTCTTCGTGATGTCTCAGGGCACCGACACCCAGGAACAGCTGAACGAGCGTATCGAACTGACCCGCAACAGCTTCGGCGGCGCGAAGAACACCAACATTACCGGTGTTATCGTCAACAAGCTGAACGCGCCGGTTGACGAGCAGGGACGCACCCGTCCCGACCTGTCTGAAATTTTCGATGACTCTTCGAAAGCGAAAGTGGTCAAGATCGATCCGGCTCAGCTGCAGAACGGCAGCGCGCTGCCGATCCTCGGCGCGGTGCCGTGGAGCTTCGATCTGATTGCCACCCGCGCAATCGATATGGCGCACCACCTGAATGCCACCATCATCAATGAAGGCGACATCAATACCCGCCGCGTGAAATCTGTTACCTTCTGTGCGCGCAGCATTCCGCACATGCTGGAACACTTCCGCGCAGGTTCACTGCTGGTGACCTCCGCCGATCGTCCTGACGTGCTGGTTGCAGCCTGCCTGGCGGCGATGAACGGCGTAGAAATCGGCGCGCTGCTGCTGACCGGCGCCTACGAAATGGACGCCCGCGTGAGCAAGCTGTGCGAACGCGCGTTTGCTACCGGCCTGCCGGTATTCATGGTTAACACCAACACCTGGCAGACCTCTCTGAGCCTGCAGAGCTTCAACCTGGAAGTTCCGGTTGACGATCACGAGCGCATCGAGAAAGTTCAGGAATACGTGGCAAGCTACATCAACGCCGACTGGATCGAGTCCCTGACTGCGACCTCCGAGCGCAGCCGTCGCCTCTCTCCGCCGGCCTTCCGCTACCAGCTCACCGAGCTGGCGCGCAAAGCGGGCAAACGCGTCGTTCTGCCGGAAGGCGACGAGCCGCGTACCGTTAAAGCCGCGGCAATCTGTGCTGAACGCGGTATCGCAACCTGCGTGCTGCTGGGTAACCCGGATGAGATCAACCGCGTTGCCGCCGCTCAGGGCGTAGAGCTGGGTTCTGGTATCGAAATCGTCGATCCGGAAGTGGTTCGCGAAAGCTACGTGGCTCGCCTGGTCGAACTGCGTAAGAGCAAGGGCATGACCGAAGCGGTTGCTCGCGAGCAGCTGGAAGACAACGTGGTTCTCGGCACCCTGATGCTGGAACAGGACGAAGTCGACGGCCTGGTGTCCGGCGCGGTACACACCACCGCCAACACCATTCGTCCGCCGCTGCAGCTGATCAAAACGGCGCCGGGCAGCTCTCTGGTATCCTCCGTGTTCTTCATGCTGCTGCCGGAACAGGTGTACGTGTACGGCGACTGCGCGATTAACCCGGACCCAACCGCAGAACAGCTGGCAGAGATCGCGATTCAGTCTGCGGACTCCGCAATTGCCTTTGGCATTGAACCGCGCGTGGCGATGCTCTCCTACTCCACCGGCACCTCCGGCGCCGGTAGCGACGTCGAAAAAGTGCGTGAAGCGACGCGTCTGGCGCAGGAAAAACGTCCTGACCTGATGATCGACGGCCCGCTGCAGTACGACGCCGCCGTGATGGCTGACGTGGCAAAATCCAAGGCGCCGAACTCTCCGGTTGCCGGCCGTGCCACCGTGTTCATCTTCCCGGATCTGAACACCGGTAACACCACTTACAAAGCCGTACAGCGTTCTGCCGACCTGATCTCCATCGGGCCGATGCTGCAGGGTATGCGTAAGCCGGTGAACGACCTGTCCCGCGGCGCGCTGGTAGACGATATCGTCTACACCATCGCGCTGACCGCGATTCAGTCGTCTCAGCAGCAGCAGTAATACTCTCCGCCGGCGCCTGCGCCGGTCGGTAAAAACAAAGGCGACCGCGTGGTCGCCTTTTTTATTTACAGCAGCTCTCTCGCCGCCGACACTATGTCATGGGCCGTCAGGCCATACTCCTTCTGCAGGAAATCCTGGGTACCGACCTGACCATAGCGCTCCTTCACCCCCACGCGGCGCATCGGCACCGGACAGGTTTCCACCAGCACCTCGGCCACGGCCGATCCCAGCCCGTTGTGAATACTGTGGTTTTCGCAGGTCACGATGCGCCCGGTTTTCTCGGCATAATTTTTCACCAGCATGCGGTCGATAGGCTTGAGGGTAAACATATCGATTACTGCCGCGCTAACGCCCTCCTGCTCAAGCTGTCGCGCCGCCTCCAGCGCCTCGGCCACCATAATGCCGTTGGCAATCAGGGTAATATCTTCGCCTTCCCGCAGCACGTTGCCCTTGCCGATGGTAAACGTTGAACCCGGGGCGTAGACGCTCGGCGCCTGCTTGCGGATGGTGCGCACCCAGTAGAAACCGTTGAGCGTCATCAGCTGACGCAGGATATCGTCGAACATCACCGCATCGGTGACCTCCAGCACCACCGAGTGCGCCAGGCCGCGAACGATCCCCATATCTTCAAACGACATATGGGTGCCGCCGTTATGGCAGGCGGTAACGCCGGCGTCGGAGGCAATGACCTTGACGTTGTTACGCTGATAATCCAGCGCCATAAACAGCTGGTCGAAGCAGCGGCGGCTGGCAAACGCGGTAAAGGTATGAACAAACGGCAGGCGTCCGGTCAGCGACAGGCCGGCGGCGGTCCCGATAACGTTGGCCTCCATAATGCCGCAATTGATCACGTGCTGAGGATAATCCCGCGCCACGCCGTCCATTGCCATCGAGCTCATCAGATCGGCTTCGAGGGCGATAATGTCACTCCCGGCCTCAATCTGCCGGGCAACAAATCCGGCGTACACTTTACGCATTTCCACGGCGTCTTTTTGTCCTGCGGGTGCGACGTTAATCATGTGCGGCCTCCAGTTGACGAATCGTCTCGTTCAGCGCCGCAGTCATCTCATCCGTCAGGCGCAGGTGATGGGAGTTGCTGAGCTGCTCGAGATACGGCACGCCCTGCCCCTTAATGCTGTCGAGGATCACCACCCGCGGACGGGCGTCGGCGGCCGGCACGGGCCGTACCGCCTCCAGCAGCCCGACGATATCGTCCCCCTTCACGGTGATGGCGTCAAAACCGAAGGCGCGGAACTTCTCCTCGAGGTTGAAGGCGCGGATAATTTCGTCGAGCGTGCCGTCAAGCTGCAGCTTGTTCCAGTCAACAAACACCGTCAGGTTATTCAGGCGATGGTGGGCGATAAACTGAAACGCCTCCCAGCACTGCCCCTCGTTGAGCTCGCCGTCGCCGACAATGCAGAATACCCGATTCGGACGCCCGGCCAGCTTATGCGAGAGCGCCATGCCGCCGGCGATGGAAATCCCCTGCCCCAGCGAGCCGGTCGTCGCATCGACTCCCCGCGTTTTCAGGCGGTCCGGGTGGCTTGGCAGACGGGTACCGTTATGGTTAAGCGTGCTGAGCTCTTCCATCGGGAAATAGCCCTTGATGGCTAAGGTGCTGTACAGCGCCGGGCCGGCATGGCCTTTTGACAGCACAAAGTAGTCGCGCTCCGGCCAGTCCGGGTCGGCGGGGTCGATTTTCATCACCGCGCCGTACAGCACCGCCAGCGTTTCGACCACCGACATGCTGCCGCCGTAGTGGCCAAAACCCAGATTGGTCAGCGATTTAAGCGTGGCGACGCGAATGTCGCGCGCCAGTTGGGTCACTTCTTGCACATTCATGATTTGGCTCCGGTATTCTCCTGCGCGCCATTGCCCGCAGATTTCTTCTTCGCGAAGACGTTGTACGCAACCAGCAGAGCGAACAGCGCCACAACAAGACCCGTAATCGCAAACGGCGACAGGTAGCGCGCCAGGTTGCCAAGCACGATGCCGATTGCGCCGAAGTCGGCGTCAGAGAAGGTGGTATTGGCAAAACCAATCGCCCCCAGAACCGGCAGCAGCAGCACCGGCAGGAAGGTGATCAGCAGGCCGTTGGCAAATGCGCCGATCATCGCCCCCCGACGGCCGCCGGTGGCGTTGCCGAAAACTCCCGCCGTCGCGCCGGTGAAAAAGTGCGGCACGACGCCAGGTAGAATCAGCACCAGATTCATTTGTCCGAGCAGGAACAGCCCCACCAGACCACCGAGGAAGCTGAACAGGAAGCCGATCAGCACCGCGTTGGGCGCATACGGGTAAACCACCGGGCAGTCCAGCGCTGGACGCGCGTTCGGCACCAGTTTTTCTGAGAAGCCGGTAAACGCCGGCACGATTTCCGCGAGGATCAGGCGCACCCCTTGCAGGATGATAAACACCCCGGCGGCGAAGGTAATCGCCATGATGATGGCGTAGACCAGATAGTTCTGGCCGCCGCTGAAGGTGCTTTCCACATACTCGCGTCCCGCGCTCACGGCCATGATCAGGTAGATAATCATCATCGTCAGGGAGATAGAGATGGAGCTGTCGCGCAGGAAGCTGAGGTTCTTCGGCAGATTCATCTCTTCGGTGGAGCGGGAGCCTTTTCCGCAGACGCTGCCAATCCAGCCCGAAAGCACGTAGCCCAGGGTACCGAAGTGGCCGAAGGCAATATCATCGGTTCCGGTAATTCGCTTCATATAGCGCTGCGCCAGCGCCGGGAAGAACGCCATCACCAGGCCTAAGATCAGCGAGCCGGTAAACACCAGCCCCACGCCTTCGAAGCCCGCCACGGTGAGGATCACGCCGATCATACAGGCCATATAGAAGGTATGATGCCCGGTCAGGAAGATATACTTCAGCCGCGTAAAGCGGGCGACGATAATATTCGCGACCATCCCAAAGGCCATAATCAGCGCGGTTGACGCGCCGTATTTTTCGAGAGCAATAGAAACAATCGCCTCGTTATTTGGAATAATTCCCTGAATATTAAAGGCGTGTTCAAACATGCCTCCCAGCGGATTCAGCGAGCCGACTAATACCGTCGCCCCACCGCCCAAAACAATAAAGCCAAGAATGGTTTTAATCGTTCCTTTGACGACGTCAGAAAATGATTTTTTTTGTGCCACCAGGCCGATCAGCGCAATTAACCCCACCAGCACCGAGGGCACTTTCAGAATATCAACAACAAAATTCAGCGTTTCCAGGATAAACATATCCGCCTCGCTACAAATAGTTATTGTTTGGCGAACCACGCGCGCAGCTGCGCTTCGAGTTCATTGATGTCGATGATGTTGGTAATCACCACCAGCTGGCTTTCCGGCACGCTGGCGCTGGCGGCGATGTCTTTAGCCATCACGAATAAATCTGCCGCTCCCGGCGTTGCCGATGAGAGGTCGGAGTGTTCAACTTCCGCTTCTATTTCGAGCTTTTTAAGCACCTTTTTAATATTCATTTCAACCATAAAACTACTGCCCAGGCCAGAACCACAAATCGCCATAATTTTCATTGTTATCACCTTTTTTGGGTACAGTTGGTCCGCATCACGCCGGGCGTAATGGGTTATAAATCAGGTTATGAATAAGATCAGAATCGCGCGATTATCGTTTTAATTTCCTCCAGGGTTTTCGCCTGATGTAATTGCTCCATATCTTCGTCGCTGGAAAATAATTCAGCCAGCGCGGAAATCATCTCGATATGACTATGCTTGTCGGGTGCCGCCAGCATAATAATAATATCGACCGGGTCGAACTCTTCTGAACCAAACGACACGCCCTGCTCCAGCTTCAGCAGCGAAAGGCCGAGGCCTCTGGCCCCCTCTTCCGGCCGCGCATGCGGCATTGCCAGCCCCGGCGCCAGCACATAGTAGGGTCCCAGCTTCGCATGTTGTTCCACAATCGCGGTCACGTACTCTGGCGCAATAACGCCGGCCTCGAGCAGCGGCCTGGCACAAACCTCAAGAGCCTGAGGCCACTCTTCTACGCTCTGTCGGAGCGTGATAGTGGCATCAAAGATCCATTTACTGAGCATTTTATCTCCCCCGTCTTTTAGCAAAATATGGGCAAACTTTATTCAAGCGCACAGCAGTTAGCTGCGACGGCGATCACAAAGATAGCGCTACCAACAGATAACATTCAAAATTGTGATAGCGCTATCAATTCGCAATCATCATATGAAAACGCAGCAAAAATGTGGATTTAAGGCGTATACTCCCTGAAACGTAAAGTGATGGATGCTAATGAAAAGCGTCTGTTCAGCAGGAATGTGTATGTCTCTAACCCGAAAACGGCGTAGTACCGGTAAGGTGACGATCGCCGATGTTGCCCAGCTTGCCGGCGTGGGCACGATGACCGTCTCGCGTGCGCTGCGCACGCCGGAGCAGGTTTCCGACAAGCTTCGTGAAAAAATCGAAGCCGCGGTGCAGGAGCTGGGATATATGCCCAATCTGGCCGCCAGCGCGCTGGCTTCCGCCTCCTCAAGAACGATAGCCATGGTGGTGCCAAATCTTGCCGAAGCGGGCTGCTCCGCGATGTTTGCCGGGCTTCAGCAGGTGCTGCAGCCGGCGGGTTATCAGATTATGCTGGCGGAGTCGCAGCATCGTCTTGAACAGGAAGAGACGCTGCTGGAAACGCTGCTGGCATCGAACATTGCGGCCGCCATTCTGCTCAGCGTTGAACATAGCGATACCGTCCGCCACTGGCTGAATAACGCGTCGATTCCGGTGATGGAGATGGGCGCCATGCGCGCCGACCCGATTGACATGAATATCGGCATTGATAACGTTGCCGCCATGTTCGAGCTCACCGAAATGCTCATTCATCGCGGCTATCAGAATATCGGCCTGCTGTGCGCCAACCAGGAGCAGTGGATTTTTCAGCAGCATCTGCAGGGGTGGTACAAAGCGATGCTGCGCCACCATATGTCGCCGAATAGGGTGATTAACGCCGCGCTTCCCCCCAGTTTCTCCACCGGCGCTTCGCAGCTACCGGAATTTTTGCTGGCGTGGCCGGAGCTGGATGCGCTGGTCTGCGTCTCCGACGAGCTGGCGTGCGGCGCGCTGTACGAATGCCAGCGTCGGCGTATTAAAGTCCCGGACGATTTGGCGGTCGTCGGCTTCGGCGATAGCGATGTCAGCCGGGTCTGCCAGCCGCCGCTAACCACGATGGCGGTACCGCATCACAAGATTGGTATTGAAGCTGGACGCGCGCTTCTGGAGCGCCTTAATGAAGGAAACTGGAGCGGCAGAAAACCCATCGTCTCCAGTTTATGCCTGCGGGATAGCTGCTAGGTGGCTACTCGGCCTCTTCCTGCTTTTCCGGTTTTGCCGACTCGTTGTTGGCATTGCGGGTCATCCACAGCGCCAGCGCTTTTAACGAATCCGGGGTGAACTCATCGCAGCGGGCGGTGATCTCTTCCGGCGTCAGCCAGCACACTTCGCTGACCTCCTCTTCCTGCAAAGCAAAGGGGCCATGCGACACGCAGCTAAACAGGCTTCCCCAGACGCGGCAGTGCTTATCTTCGTAGTAGAACTGGCCGTGGTCGGCAAAGGGTACGCCGGCAATGCCCAGCTCCTCTTCGGCCTCGCGACGCGCTGAATCCAGCAGCTGCTCGTCGGCCTGCACCACGCCACCGGCGGTAGCATCCAGCATGCCCGGCTGAAAATCTTTTATCTCGGTACGACGCTGCACCAGAATTTTGCCCATCCCATCATGAACGACAATGTAGGTTGCACGATGGCGCAGGCACTGCGCGCGCATTTGCTCGCGGCTGGATTGCGCAATCACCTCATTGTTTTCATTAACGATATCTACCCATTCTGTGCTTGCCAAATCGTTCTGTTCCGCCATCAGGAAACCTTACTTTTTAAAGCGCTCTTGCGGCGCGTCTTTACGGTTGGGGGTAAATTACGGGTTAATTGCCACCTCTGCAATAACCTGATGATCATCGAGAGCTAAAACCTGCAGTCGATCCCCTTCAAGGAGGCCATAGCTGGCGGGAAATCCCCCTTTGGGGATGCTCACGGAACCGGGGTTAAAGAGAAAAATATCGCCGCGCTTCTCGGCTACCGGAATATGAGTATGACCATAAACCAGGACATCGCCAGCGCAGAGCGACGGCAATTTTTCGGGGCTGTACAGATGCCCGTGAGTCAGAAACAGCCGACAGCGTTCAGTCAGAACCTGCTGCCAGGGTGCGGTGATGGGAAAGTCCAGCAGCATCTGATCGACTTCGCTGTCGCAGTTGCCGCGTACGGCAATAATGCGCGCCGCAGCGCCATTGAGCTTCCCGGCAACTTCTGCCGGCGCGTAGCCCTCAGGGAGAGCGTTACGCGGCCCGTGGTTGAGCACGTCACCCAGAATAATCAGCCACTGCGCCCCGCTCTGCGCAAACCGTTCCAGCACGCGCTCGGCGGCGGGCAAAGAGCCATGAATATCCGATGCAAACATCAGCCGCATTTTTTCATCTCCACGCATTACGATGCCCCATGATAGCGGAACCGCGAAGGCGAATCAGCCGGCGCGTTTAGCCGACAGTGCGGCATAGCGCTGAACGGACGCCCGCTGCCACTGGAAGGAGGCGTAATCAGCCAGCCGCTCCGGCACCTCATCGCCGTTAAGCACCAGCCGGTTGAGCATAAGCGCGAGATCGGTATCGGCAATTGACCATTCGCCGAACAGATTGGTGCCGCCGTGGGCCAGCAGCCCGGAAGCGGTCTCGAATAGTTTTTCCGCGCTTCTGCGCCCCGCCGCGCTAAGGGCCGGTTTCTTTTGTCCGGCGAAGATAACGTCGGTAGAGCGCTCTTCGCGAATGGGCAGCAGATCGCTGCGCAGCCAGGCCTGAACCTGGCGGGCGCGGGCCCTCTTTTGCAGATCGTGGGGATAGAGCCGCTCCCACTCCGGCGGCGCAAAGCGCTCGTCAAGATATTCGCCGATCGCAGACGATTCGCTGAGGGAGAAATCGTCAACCTCCAGCAGCGGCACGCGCCGGGTGGCGGAGTATCCCTTCCAGCCCGCCTGCAGGTGTTCGCCGCTATCCAGATTGACGGTTTTAAGCGTAAAAGGCAGGCTCTTCTCCTGCAGGGAAACGTAGACTGACATCACGTACGGAGAGAAAAAATCGGAATCGGACCACAGGGTAATGACCGGCTGGCTCATGGCATCCTCAATTAATAATGGGGCGATAAAGCAACATATCCTGTCTTCTGAGGGATGTCACTTACCGCACCATGAGGATTTTGCACTAGCCAACGAGCAGCGTTTTCGGCTCCAGATAGGCCTGCATTCCCCATCTCCCCATTTCACGCCCCACCCCGGATTGCTTGAACCCGCCAAACGGCGCCTGCGGCTCATGTTCGAGGGTATTGACCAGCACGCGCCCGGACTCAATCGCCAGCGCCACCTCCGTCCCGCGCTGGCGATCGCCGCATAATACCAGCGCGCTCAGTCCGTACGCGGTGTCGTTAGCGATCGCAATCGCTTCAGCCTCGTCCTGATAAGGAATAATGACCAGCACCGGGCCAAAAATCTCTTCCCGCGCAATACGCATCTGATTATGCACATCGCTGAACACCGTCGGCTTAACGCACCAGCCTTTTTCCATGCCCTGCGGCCGGCCAACGCCTCCCGTCAGCACCCGGGCGCCCTCCTGCTGGCCAAGGCGGATATAATCCTGCACCCGCAGCCACTGCTTATGGCTGACCATCGGGCCTATCGCGGTCCGCGGATCGCGCGGGTCGCCAGACGTATAGTCGGCTTCCACGGCCTGTACGATAGCCTGCTCAAACTCGGCCTGGCGCCGGGCGGGGACCAAAATACGCGTGCCGGCAACGCACGCCTGCCCGCTGTTCATAAACCCGGCCGCCAGCGCCAAAGGAACCGCCTGCTCGATATCCGCATCATCAAGAATCACGGTGGGCGACTTGCCCCCCAGCTCCAGCGTCACGCGCTTGAGCGTTTGCGCCCCGCTTTCGATAATATGTTTGCCTACAGCGGTGGAGCCGGTAAACGAAATTTTTGCGATATCGGGGTGATGGTTAATCACATCCCCCACAACCTCGCCGCGCCCGGTGACGATATTAAATACGCCCGCCGGGATCCCGGCCGCGTGCAGCGCCTCGCTAATAATTTGCGTCTGCCAGGCGCTCATCTCGCTCGGCTTAATCACCGCCGTACAGCCCGCCGCCATCGCCGTCGCCAGCTTGCTACAGATAAAACCGGCATCGCTGTTCCACGGCGTAATCAATCCCGCGACGCCGACCGGCGTCATCACCACCCGGGCGCGGCCGGCCTGCTCAACGAACTCAAAACGCTCCAGCGTGACCATCGCCTGCCTGATGGTTTGCGCCGGCCACGCCGCCATCCACTGCGAGCGAGAAGCCGGTGCGCCGTATTCCGTGACAATCGCTTCCAGCAGGTCGGCCTCCCGCGCCTGAACGGCAAGATACATGCGTTCCAGCACTGCCAGGCGCTCCTCTTTCGTCGTCCGCGACCACGCCGGAAATGCCGCCTTTGCCGCAGCAATTGCCCGCTCCGCGTCCCGTTCGTCAGCCAGTCGGACCCGGCCAATCGCCTCTTCGGTCGTCGGATTAAACAGCGCAAACTCTTCGCTACCGTGCGGCGTGACAAACTGGCCGTTGATATAAATTTGGTCGATGTTCAGCATAATGATTTTCCCATCTTGTTGGATATCCGGGAGTATAGGAGCGTCGTATTGCCGCGATAAGCGGGTATAATCAATACAGTCTGTTACGAAAATCGGGATAATTATGCAGCGTAGCGGTATTACCGAACTCGAAGTCCTCCTCGCCGTCGCGCACCGGCAAAGCTTTCGGGCAGCGGCCCGGGAGCTGGGTATGTCGGCGACCGCCGTCAGCAACGCCGTTGCCGGACTGGAGGCCCGCCTGAACGTGCGCCTGTTCAATCGTACGACCCGCAGCGTCGCGTTGACCGAAGCCGGACAGCGGTACGTTGAGCGGATAGCGCCCGCCGTAGCCGAAATCCAGCGCGCCTCGGAGGAGGTCGCCACCCGGCCTGAAATGCCGAGCGGGACGCTGCGGATCAACGCGCCGCGCGAAAGCGTTGCCCTGCTGTTTGATATTTTCGAGACCTTCCTCAAGCGCTATCCATCCATGCGCCTGGATATCACCACCGAATCCCGGCTGGTGGATATCGTTGCCGAAGGCTACGACGCGGGGATCCGCCTGGCGGAGTCGCTGCCGCAGGACATGATTGCCGTCGCCCTGACGCCCGACGCGCGGATGCTGATCGTCGGCACCCCGGACTATTTTGCCCGGCACGGCGTTCCGCTAGGTCCGGACGATCTTATGCATCATCAGGGGATTGGCATGCGTATGTCGCACGGCGGCATTTATCGCTGGGAGCTCGAGCGGGATGGGCAAAAAATGGCGCTTAACGTCCCGCCACGCATTATTCTTAGCGAGATGCAGGCCATTCACCGCGCGGCGCTGGCGGGGATCGGGCTGGCGTTTATTTCTGACTGGTTTATCCAGGACGATCTTGCCGGCGGCAGGCTCATCAGCGTGATGGACGACTGGTGCCCTTCTTTTGGCGGCCTCTCCCTCTACTACCCTGGCCGTCGCCATATCCCGCCGGGGCTGCAGGCGTTTATCGCCCTGGTGCGCGAAATGCGGGCTCCTTCCACCGCAGCGCGCTGAATTTCCCCCCTGTGCTCCCGTAATACGTCAGGTCACCTATACTCGAAAACTGGCGACCCACGACGGCGGGAGACATCATGATCGATCTTTACTACGCACCCACCCCAAACGGCCAAAAAATCGTCCTGTTCCTCGAAGAGGCTGAGCTGGCCTATCGGCTGATTCGGGTCGATATCAACAAGGGCGAACAGTTCCGCCCGCAGTTTCTCAGCCTTTCACCCAACAATAAAATCCCGGCGATAGTTGACCACGTTCCCGCTGACGGCGGAGCGCCGCTGAGCCTGTTCGAATCCGGGGCCATTCTGCTCTACCTCGCCGAGAAATCGGCAAAGCTGCTGAGCGGCGAGCTGCGCGAGCGCCACGTTACGCTGCAGTGGCTGTTCTGGCAGGTGGGCGGACTGGGGCCGATGCTGGGGCAAAATCAGCACTTCAACCATTCGGCACCGCAGACGGTTCCCTATGCCATTGAGCGCTATCAGGTGGAAACGCAGCGGCTATATAGCGTACTCAACCGGCGTCTGGAGGTCAGCCCGTGGCTCGGCGGCGAGCGCTACAGCATTGCCGATATCGCCTGCTGGCCGTGGATTAGCGCGCATCAGCGCCAGCGTATCGATCTGGCAAACTTCCCGGCGGTGCATAACTGGTTCGAGCGTATTCGCCAGCGCCCCGCAACCGCCCAGGCGTTGCTGAAAATTCAACAATATTAACCCCCTGCTCGCACGACCTGCTTTCATGTATGATTGCGGAAATGACAACACGAAGGAAGCCTGCAATGTCTCAGCCAGACGCCATTATTCGTATAAAGAACCTACGCTTGCGTACTTTTATTGGTATTAAAGAGGAAGAGATCGCTAACCGTCAGGATGTGGTGGTCAACGTCGCCATCCACTACCCGGCGGATCAATCCCGCAACAGCGAAGATATCAACGATGCGCTGAATTACCGCACCATCACCAAGCGCATCATCAGCCATATTGAGAATAACCGCTTCTCCTTACTGGAAAAATTAACTCAGGATGTGCTCGATATCGCATGCGAACATCACTGGGTCACTTATGCTGAAGTTGAGATCGATAAACTTTATGCACTCCGCTACGCCGACTCGGTATCCATGACCATGAGCTGGCGGCGGTAGGCTTCTTAGGGAGGCGCTATGAAGATTCTGCTTACCGGCGGTACCGGTCTGATTGGTCGGCATCTCATCCCCCGGCTGCTTGAGCTGGGGCATAACGTAACGGTATCCACGCGCAGCCCGGAAAAAGCCCGTGCCCGGCTCGATCCCCGCGTCACGCTGTGGCGCGGCTTTGACAATCACCAGCACCTCAACGACATTGACGCCGTTATCAATCTGGCGGGCGAGCCTATCGCCGACAAGCGCTGGACCGCGGAGCAAAAGCAGCGCCTGTGCCACAGCCGCTGGGATATTACGCAAAAGCTGGTCGCGCTCATCAACGCCAGCGACACCCCGCCTGCGGTGCTGATTAGCGGCTCTGCGGCAGGTTATTATGGCGACCTGGGGGAGGTTGTTGTCACCGAAGAAGAGCCCCCGCACAATGAGTTCACCCACAAACTCTGCGCCCGCTGGGAACAGCTGGCCTGCGAAGCGCAAAGCGACCGCACCCGAGTCTGCCTGCTGCGAACCGGCGTTGTGCTGGCATCGAGAGGCGGTATCCTTGCCAAAATGACCCCTGCCTTTAAGCTCGGCCTTGGTGGCCCTATCGGCAGCGGCAGGCAGTATCTGGCGTGGATCCACATCGACGATATGGTTAACGCTATTCTGTGGCTGTTGGATAACGACCTGCGCGGCCCCTTTAACATGGTTTCGCCTTATCCGGTACGCAACGAACAGTTCGCCCACGCGCTTGGCCACGCGCTAAATCGCCCGGCCATTTTTCGCGTCCCGGCGGCGGCAATACGCCTGCTTATGGGTGAGTCTTCGGTTCTGGTGCTCGGCGGCCAGCGCGCGTTGCCAAAGCGCCTGGAAGCCGCGGGCTTTGGCTTTCGCTGGTACGATTTAGAAGAAGCGTTAAAAGACGTCCTTGGCTAACCCAATTTAATCCCGGGAGATTTACCGCTCTCCCGGACTCTCCTGCTCGCCTGCCGCCCGTGGAAGCTCTCTCGCAGTAATCCAATCTCCCGCCGCCGTTCATTTATCGCCGTGAAGCTCGTTCCAGCGTCCTTTCCTGCTCTCTGTCATAACGTCCCGGTGTTTGTTTTTTCAGCACAACAATGTTGACAATCGTCAACACAACGTTCAGTATCAGAGGACACATTGATGAAGGAACATCCGGATAAGCACATCAGGGCAGCCATCGACTATGCTCGCGCCCGGGGGTGGATTTTTATTGCTGGCGGGAAAAGCGCGCACTGTTTCGGACGGCTCATGTGCGGTACGGCCAATCATCGCGAACACATGATGAGCATCTGGTCTACTCCTGCCGTTCCCGAGAACCACGCGAGGCAAATTATCAGGATGGTCGACCGCTGTCGCTCAACGTCGACGGCCTGGTTTAATCATAAGGATCGCAAACTATGACCCTCTATAACTTTACCCTGACGCTATCAGGCGTTAGCGCCCACACGCCAGATCTCGAGGACGCGCTGTATCTCGCCGGCTGTGCCGACGCGCTGGTTTGTTTTTACGGAACGGCGGTGTATCTGGAGTTCGATCGCGACAGCAAATCGCTCGAACGGGCGATTCTGTCTGCCATCGATAACATCGAATCCGCATCGAAGCTGAACGCCCGGGTCGAGTCCGTTGACGCCACGCTGGTGGGCCTCAGCGATATCGCCGAACTCACCGGTCTTTCACGACAGGCCGTTGCCCTGCTGAAAGACGGGGCGCGCGGCTCCGGCAAATTCCCCGGCCCCGTACAGCGCGTAAAAGGCAACTCGCCGCTGTGGCGCTGGAAAACCATTGTCAGCTGGCTGGTCGCGGAAGCAAGAATTGCGGCAGACTCACCGCTGGTGGTACACGCGGAGGTCCTCGACAGCCTGAATCTGGCCCTGCAGCTGCGGGCCTCTCAGCAGAGCGAAACCGTGATGCACTATTTTCACGGGCTCGACAAGCCGCAGCCAGCCTCTCCAACCGCCGGGTAACCGCCGCAACGATCGGGACAGGATCGTGTTATCCGGGACTTTCTGGTGTTAAGGTTAACGGACGATCCCCCGTCATGGCCCGCTTATGATTACGCTAACCACCTCGCGCCTGCTGCTCTCTCCGTTCACCGAATCCGACTGGCCTTTTTTCCTGCGCCTGCGCAGCGACCCTCAGGTGATGCGCTTTATGGGGCCGATCCTTGACGAGGAGGCGCTGCGAAACGTCTTCGATGCGCGGCGCGAAGCATCCGGCGTATTCGTACTTCGCGATGGCTGCGGCAAGGCCCTTGGCGACATCGGCCTGCGCATCAGCAGTAAAAATCCGCACGAAGCCGACGTCGGCTACGCCCTGCTGCCTGAGGCTCAGGGTCATGGCTATGCCAGCGAAGCGCTGGAGGAGGTTTGCCGCTATGGATTTGCCCGGCTCGGCGTTAACGCGATTAATGCGTGGGTCATCGGGGATAATTCAGGTTCTTCGCGGCTGCTGGAAAAGCACGGTTTCCGGCGGATCCAGATCCTCGAGAAGGCCTGGCATCTGGACGGCGTTGACTACGATGACTGGATCTATCGCCTGGAGCGCCGATCCTGTCCCGGCAGGGTTAACCCCGCCGGGGAGAACGTGAAATTTACTTCAACGAACCCTTGAGGAACTGCTGCAGACGCGGGCTCTTCGGATTACCGAAAAGCTCATCAGGATGGCCTTCCTCTTCAATTTTCCCCTGATGGAGGAAAATAACGTGCGAGGAAACGTGGCGGGCGAAGCCCATTTCGTGGGTCACCACCACCATCGTTTTCCCCTCTTCCGCGAGCTGCTGCATAATGCGCAGCACTTCCCCCACCAGCTCAGGGTCAAGCGCGGAGGTCGGTTCGTCGAACAGAAGGACTTCAGGCTCCATCGCCAGCGCGCGCGCAATGGAAACGCGCTGCTGCTGACCGCCGGAGAGATGCACCGGATATTTGACCTGCTGACGCTCGTCAATACCGACTTTCGCCAGGTACTTCTCGGCCCGCACCCGCGCTTCCTGCTTGCTCAGCCCCAGCACCTGAATGGGCGCTTCCATGACGTTTTCCAGCACCGTCATGTGGCTCCACAGATTGAAATGCTGGAATACCATCGTCAGACGGGTGCGCAGCAGGCGCAGCTGGTTTTTATCCGCAACCTTGAGCTGACCATCCTTATCGCGCACCAGGCCAATATTCTGCCCGCTAACAACGATCGTGCCTTCGCTCGGTTTCTCAAGGAAGTTAATGCAGCGCAAAAAGGTACTTTTACCGGAACCCGATGAGCCGATGATGCTGATAACGTCCCCGGCTTCTGCCCGCATCGAGACACCTTTCAGCACCTCATGCTCGCCGTAACGTTTATGGAGATCGATAACGTTTAATTTATTTTCGGACATGGCGTTCTCAGTGCGTCGAAGAAGGTTTTATATGCTGCAGCCAGCGCTTTTCCGCCTTGCGGAACAGGCTAATCAGCACATACGAGATAATTAAGTACAGCACCGCGGCAATGCCGAAGGCGGTAAACGGCTGATAGGTCGCTGAGTTAATATCACGGGCAATTTTCAGCAGATCCGGCACCGTGGCGGTAAAAGCCAGCGCGGTGGAGTGCAGCATCAGAATCACTTCATTACTGTATGCCGGCAGCGCGATGCGCAGCGCGGAGGGTAGAATAATGCAGCGATACAGTTTGGCCGATGAAAAACCATACGCCCGCGCCGCCTCTATCTCTCCGGCGGGGACCGAACGAATCGCCCCGGCAAAAATCTCCGTCGTATAGGCGCAGGTATTCAGCGTCAGCGCCAGCACCGTACAGTTCAGGCCGCTGCGGAAAAAGGCGTTCAGCAGCTCGGTGCCTTTGACAATTTCCAGCGTGTACATACCGGAGTAAAACACCAGCAGCTGCACGTAGAGCGGCGTACCGCGGAAAATATAGGTAAAAAGCCAGATCGGAAACTGAATGTACTTATTGCTGGAGACGCGCCCGATGGCGAGAAAAATCGCCAGCACGCCGCCCATCACCACCGAGGAGATTAACAGCCACAGGGTGATGGCGACGCCGGTAAAGCGGTAGCCGTCGGTCCACAGCAGGGATTTCCAGTACTCCTGAATAATCTCAATCACAGGTCAGCCCTCTTCACGCCCACGGTATAACGGCGTTCAAGCAGCAGCAGCACACCATTGGAAATCGTTGTAAATACGAGATAAATCAGGCCGCAGACGATGGCAAAATAGAACGGCTGCCAGGTGCTTTTTCCCGCCAGCTGCGTCGCTTTCACCACATCCTCCAGCCCCAGCAGCGAAACCAGCGCCGTAGCTTTCAGGATAACCTGCCAGTTGTTGCCGATCCCCGGCAGCGCATAGCGCATCATCGCCGGGAACAGAATGCGCCGAAACGTCTGCCCGCCGCTGAAACCAAAGGCGGTCGCCGCTTCGATATGTCCTTTCGGTACCGCGAGGAAAGCGCCACGGAAGGTTTCCGTAAAGTACGCGCCGTAGATAAAGCCCAGCGTGATGATGCCTGCAATCATCGGGTCGATATCAAACTGCGACATCCCCAGCGCATCGGTGAGCGTGTTTAGCGCGATCTGCAGCCCGTAGAAAATCAGCAGCATCAGCACCAGATCCGGCACGCCGCGAATTAAGGTGGTGTAGCCTTCAAATACCAGCGCCAGCGGTCGATTGCTCGATAGCTTCGCGCCGGCGCCGGCCAGACCAATCAGGACCGCCAGCACAACCGAACTAAGGGCCAGCTCCAGCGTGACAAGAGCGCCCTGCAATATTACCTGTGAAAACCCGTACAGCATGCTGTCTGCCCTGTCTATCATCGACCACCGCGCGCTAAAATACGCGCGGTGGCGTACGCGTGATGGTTAGTCGCCGTACACGTTAAAATCGAAATATTTTTTCGCCAGCTTGTCGTAGGTGCCATCTTTGCGCATTTCAGCGAAGGCTTTGTTCAGCGCTTCGCGCAGCTCGTTGTCCTCTTTACGCAGGCCCATGCCGGTGCCGACGCCAAACAGCTTCTCGTCCTTAATGGACGGGCCGCCGAACTGATAGTCTTTACCTACCGGCTGCTTGAGGAAGCCTTCACTTGCAGCCACTTCATCCTGGAACGCAGCGTCAATGCGGCCGGCGGTCAGGTCGGAATAGATATTGTCCTGACCCTGATAGGAGACAATCTCAATCCCTTTTGGCGCCCAGTGTTCGTTGCCGTAAGTTTCCTGGGTTGTGCCCTGCAGCACGCCGATACGCTTGCCCTTCAGGCGAGTCAGATCCGGCGTGATATCGCTGCCCTTTTTCACCACCAGGCGGGAATCGGCGGCATAAAGTTTGTCGGTGAAGGCAATTTCCTGCTGGCGTTTTTCAGTAATAGAAAGCGAAGACATAATCGCATCGATTTTCTTCGCTTTTAAAGATGGGATCAGCGCATCCAGCGGGTTTTCAATGAAGGTACATTGCGTATTGATGCGCTTACACAGCTCTTTGGCCAGATCGATGTCAAAACCAATCAACTCACCCTGCGCATTTTTCGATTCAAACGGGGCATAAGTGGGATCTGTACCGATACGAACCTTTTGCGGAATTGCTGCGAATACCGTGGAAACGCTGGAAAGGGCCAGCGCTAAGGAAAGAGACAACGCCAGTTTTTTCATAACTATCCTCAACAAACTGTCATTCTAATGGGTTTATTAGAAGTACTTAAGCCAGTTATCGTGCCACTTTTCTCCCCGATATGGCAAAACATTCTGCGCCGGGGAGCAAATTTTTTCGCATCAGAAACGCTTAACTATGCATTTTTTGCACCAAAATGAAACGCCGACACGACGAATGCACCAATAAGGGGCATTGATAGCTATCGCCACGCTAAAGGGCCCGGTATACCGGGCCCGCGGCATGCTTAGTCACCGTAAACGTTAAAGTCGAAGTACTTCTTCGCCATCTTGTCGTAGGTGCCGTCTTTACGCATTTCACCCAACGCTTTGTCGAAGGCGGCTTTCAGCTCGCCGTCCGTCTTGCGCAGGCCAATGCCGGTGCCATCACCGAAGAACTGTTTGTCTTTTACGGAAGGACCGGCAAACGCGAAATCTTTGCCGGCAGGCTGTTTGAGGAACCCTTCGCTGGCGGCCACTTCATCCTGCAGCGCGGCGTCGAGGCGACCGGCGGCGAGGTCAGAGTAGATCAGGTCCTGGTTCTGATAGGCCACCACATCAACGCCTTTGCTGCGCCAGCGTTCGTTACCGTAAGACTCCTGAGTAGAGCCCTGCAGTACGCCGACGTGCTTGCCCTTCAGCGACTCCAGGGTCGGCTGGATGGTGGAACCTTTCGGCGCAATCAGACGGGAGTCTGCGGCATACAGCTTGTCAGAGAAGGCTATCTCCTGCTGACGTTTTTCGGTAATCGATAATGAAGAGATGATGGCGTCAATTTTCTTCGCCTTCAGCGATGGGATCAGTGAATCAAAATCACTCCCTACCCAGGTACATTTTACCTTGATACGCGAACAGAGTTCGTTACCCAAATCGATGTCAAAGCCGACGAAATCACCTTTGGCGTCCTTAGAGGAGAATGGCGCGTAGGTGGCATCGGTACCGATGCGGATGCTTTGCGGCAGAGCTGCAAAGACGCTGGAAGCACTGCTAATTCCCATAATTAAAGAGAGGGCCAGAATCGTCTTCTTCATACAATACCCTTAAGTGTCGTGATGTTGTTATGCGGTGCGTTGTTAGTTATGTGTAGTGCCGACGTATACTGCAGTTTTTGTGCCATTTTCTCAGTGCGTGCTGGAAACAGCGTTAAATTTGTTAATATAAAGTTGCAGAATTGTCTTGAAAGGGAAGATACCAGTATTAACGGAGAAACCGCAGCGTCGAAACGCAAAAAAACAAATTAAATGTTGAGGATTTGATCGGGGCGACAAAATTGCACCATAGGGGCGCAAAGAATCATAAAGCGCACTATTTTAGCGCGCGATCAGGCCCCCTGCCAGCGGGCAAACAGGTCCTGCGGCAGCGTAATATCGAACTGATCGATAACGCGATTGACCGTCTGGTTGATCACGTCGTCCAGAGTTTGCGGACGATGATAGAAGGCCGGAACCGGGGGCATGATAACCGCGCCCATTTCCGCCGCCTGGACCAGCAGACGCAGGTGTCCGAGGTGGAACGGCGTTTCGCGCACGCAAAGCACCAGCGGACGACGCTCTTTCAGCACCACGTCCGCCGCGCGGGTCAGCAGACCATCGGTATAGCTATGAACAATCCCTGAAAGCGTTTTCATCGAGCAGGGGAGTATCACCATCCCGGCGGTTTTAAACGAGCCGGAAGAGATGCTGGCGGCAATATCGCGGGCATCGTGGACGACGTCGGCCAGCCCCTGAACTTCACGCAGGGAGTAGTCGGTCTCCAGCGCCAGGGTCTGCCGCGCCGCCTGGCTCATGATCAGATGGGTTTCAACATCCGCGACATCACGCAATATCTGGAGCAGCCGCACGCCGTAAACGGCACCGCTGGCGCCAGAAATTCCAATGATAAGTCGTTTCACGATGGTTGCCCCTTCTGCTTAGAGTCGCAGACTTTGCCGGATTATAGCACCGGACGCAAGTCCGGTGGCTCGCTAACCGGGGCCTGAAAAACAAAAAGCCCGCAGTCTGACGACGGCGGGCTTTAACGACAAAGGCGTGGTTTAGCCTTCGTTATGCATCTCTAAGTTTTCCACTTCGTTCTGACGCTGCACCGCTTTGGCATCGTCGTTACGCAGGGAGTCGAGATAATCCAGGTACTGCTGATCGACGTCCTTAGTGACGTACACGCCGTTAAATACCGAACACTCAAACTGCTGAATATCCGGATTCTCAGCCCGCACGGCGTCGATCAGATCGTTCAGATCCTGGAAGATTAGGCCGTCAGCGCCGATGATCTGCCGAATTTCGTCAACTTCACGACCGTGGGCGATCAGCTCCGTGGCCGTCGGCATATCGATGCCGTAGACGTTCGGGAAGCGAATCTCCGGCGCAGCGGAGGCCAGGTAGACCTTCTTCGCACCCGCTTCGCGCGCCATCTCGATAATCTGTTCCGAGGTGGTGCCGCGAACGATGGAATCATCGACCAGCAGGACGTTTTTATCACGGAACTCGGCGCGGTTAGCGTTGAGCTTACGACGTACTGATTTACGACGCAGCTGCTGGCCCGGCATGATAAAAGTACGGCCGACGTAGCGGTTTTTGACGAAGCCCTGACGATAAGGCTTGTCGAGAATACGGGCTATTTCCAGCGCGATGTCGCAGGAGGTTTCCGGAATCGGGATGACCACGTCAATGTCCAGATCTTCCCATTCGCGGGCGATCTTCTCGCCCAGCTTGGTCCCCATATTCACGCGCGCGCTGTAGACGGAGATCTTATCGATGAAGGAGTCCGGACGGGCAAAATAGACGTACTCAAAGAGGCACGGGTTGCTGACCGGGTTCTCCGCACACTGGCGGGTAAACAGCTGGCCTTTTTCGGTGATGTACACCGCTTCACCCGGCGCAACGTCGCGCAGGAACTCAAAGCCCAGCGTATCCAGCGCCACGCTTTCGGAGGCCACCATGTACTCGGTACGGCCGTCGCCAATATCGCGCTTGCCCAGCACCAGCGGGCGAATACCGTTCGGATCGCGAAACGCCACCATACCGTGGCCGATAATCATCGCCACGCAGGCATAAGCGCCGCGAATCTGCCGATTGGTCGCCGCAATTGCCGCAAAGATATTGTCGGCTTCCAGCGGATAATGACGGAAGTTATCCAGCTCGCTGGCGAAAATATTGAGCAGAATTTCAGAATCGGAGGTGGTGTTGATGTGGCGGCGTTTTTCTTCAAACAGCTTTTTACGCAGCTCGTGCGCGTTGGTCAGGTTACCGTTATGCGCCAACGTAATGCCATACGGCGAGTTAACGTAGAAAGGCTGAGCCTCGGAGGCGCTGGAGCTGCCAGCCGTAGGGTAACGGACGTGGCCGATCCCCATGTTGCCCTGCATACGCTGCATGTGGCGAGCCTCAAAAATATCGCTCACCAGCCCGTTTGCCTTACGCAAGCGGAAGCAATTATTTGCATCAATGGTGATGATGCCTGCGGCATCCTGGCCACGATGCTGAAGCACCGTTAACGCGTCATAAATCGACTGGTTGACCGGCATAACACCGGCGATACCGACAATACCGCACATACGTCTTTTCCTCGTTCAGCTACATCCCAACGCTTATGCTTTGGGCAAGAAACTTGACGAGCTCTGCAGATAGTCAAAAAACCATCTGATAACGAAACTGAACTGCGGGATAAGCTCCGACTTTTGCCAGTCTTCGCTCTTCGCCATACCGGTAAAACTATCGAGAAAGAACAGGATCGCCGAGACAATCAGCACGCCACGGAGGGCGCCGAAGCAGATCCCTAACACCCTGTCGGTACCCGACAGGCCGGTTTTCTCTACCAGTGCGCTAATCACGTAGTTAACGATAGCGCCGACGATAAGCGTTGCGATAAACAGTATCGCGATAGCAATCCCATTGCGGACCATTTCGTCTTCAAAGCCCGTGAACCAGACAGCCAGGTAAGTGTAGTAATGACTGGCAACAAAGAAAGCACATCCCCAGGTTACCAGCGATAACGCTTCACGAACAAAGCCGCGGATCAGGCTTACCAGACAGGAAAAACCAATCACCGCAATAATGGCGTAATCAATCCAGACCATATACATCCTACGATTTTACGCCCTGTCGTCCGGTTCGGGGCGCATTCTAACAGAAAAAGAAAACGTTTGCGTAGGGATTTCCGTGCCCTACAGAAATAAAAATGGCGCTGAAAAAACATTCAACGCCATGCTGCCTTTCGCCTCTGCAGGGCGCGTCAGGTAAGGGATTCAGCCCCTTCGCTCGCCGACAGCAAGCAGGGTGGCGGGCCCGACGGCCCACCGTTCTGACCGCACAAGGAAGAATGCCTCCTTGCCCAGCACAAGCCTCGGCGCTCTCAACGCTATCAGACTGAATAGCAAGGCTAGTTTGGCGTGTATCCCATCACCACGCCGCTCAGACCCGACAGCTGCTGCAGATCGCCAAGCTGGCCTTTCAGCTTATCTTTCGACGCATCAGGACCAACCAGAATGCGGGTGATTTTCCCCTGCACCGGCGTTGAAGGCGACGTGTAAACCTTGAACCCGGAGGAACGCAGCTTACCGACGATTTCGTTGACCTTGTCCGCGTTCTTCAACGCGCCCAGCTGCACCACGTAGGCTCTGCCGGTCGGCGCAGGAATTTCAGCTGGCTTCGGCGCCGGCGTCTGGGCGACAGTTTGCTGCTGCGGCTGCTGCTGCGGCTTCTCGACCGGCTGCGGCTGAGGTTGCGGCTTCGGCTGGGCCTGAGGTTTCGGCTGCGGCTTCGGCGCGACAACCGGCTCCTGGACATCGTCGAAGCTGTTATTGTTTACCGGGATGCGCGACGGATCCAGCGACGGCGCCGCCGCATTTCCGGCCCTCACCTCTTCTGCCGCCCCTTCCGGAGGCTGGGCAGGCAAGGCCTGCGTTGCCGCCGGTAGCATATCAGGCTCATCGCGATCGCCCGGCTTTGGCACCAGCGGGATCGCCGCAAACTCATCCTGATAGTGTTTTTTCTGACCGTCAAGCAGTCCTGGGAGGATAATAACCCCCAGCGCCACCAGCACAATCGTCCCGACTAAACGGTTCTGAAACTTACTCGCCACCGATTCTCCCCGCGTCTATTTCTTCCATTACGTGCGCTACCGTGTGGAATGAGCCACACACCAGCACCGTATCTTCAGGTCCGGCATCGGCCATGGCCGTATGCCATGCTTGAGCGACGTCTGCGCAGGCTCTACCCGTACGCAAATGCTCCAGCAGCTGCTCCGCTGTTGCTCCACGCGGCCCTTCCAGCGGCGCGCAGTACCAGCAATCAACCTCAGCCATCAGGTTTGCCAGCGTACCGGCAATATCCTTATCATGCAGCATACCAATAACCGCCAGCACGCGCCCCGTTTTCGGCAGGCTTTTGAGACGCCCGGCCAGATAGGCCGCCGCGTGCGGATTATGGGCAACGTCGAGGATCACGCGCGGCGTTTCGCCAATTATCTGGAAACGCCCGGGCAGCATCGCCTGCCTAATGCCGTCGCGAATCGCCCGTTCGTTCACCGCCAGCCCGCTGGCGCGCAGCGCGGCCAGCGCCGTAGCCGCATTCGGCATGGGTACCTGAGGCAGCGGCAGTCCCGCCAGCGTCCCCTGCTCGTCGCTGAAATCCCACCCCTGCTCGCCGCTCTCGTAGCGCCAGTCGACGCCGCGACGCCGCAGCACCGCGCCTTTTTCCGCCGCAACGTCGGCAATGGTATGAGGCATATCCGGCTCACCGACGATAGCCGGCCGGCCTGAGCGGAAAATACCGGCCTTTTCGCGGCCGATGCTTTCGCGATCCGGCCCCAGCCAGTCGGTATGATCGAGCGCAATGCTGGTCACCACCGCCACGTCGGCATCAACAATATTTGTCGCATCAAGGCGACCGCCGAGCCCGACCTCAAGGATAACGACATCCAGCTGCGCCTGCTTAAACAGCCACAGCGCGGAGAGCGTACCGAACTCAAAATAGCTCAGGGAGATTTCACCGCGCGCGGCTTCGATTTCGGCGAAAGAGGCGGTATGCGCCGCTTCCGGCAGCTCCTCTCCCTGCACGCGAACGCGTTCGGTGTAGCGCACCAGATGCGGGGAACTGTAGACGCCGACCCTATAGCCCGCCGCCATCAGCACCGACTCCAGCGTACGGCAGGTGGTCCCCTTACCGTTGGTTCCCGCCACCGTAAAGACGAACGGCGCAGGTTTCACTACCGCCATCCGCCCGGCAACCTCGTTCACGCGCGTCAGCCCGAGATCGATAGTTTTGCTGTGCAGATGCTCCAGATAAGAAAGCCACGTAGCCAGGGGCGACGTGGCCTGAGGAATAGGTTCTTTTTCCATGATGTCCGCAAGAGTTAACGGTAAATACGCTCATCCTTCAGCGTGCCGCGAAGCGGTCAGGTCAGGATGATGTCGCGTAGCTATTTGAATATAAAAAAAGGGCAGCACCGTCAGGCCTGCCCTCTGCATTATCAGGCCTCTGGTTCCTGATCCGGTACCGGCGGTACCGCGTCGCCTTCATGAGGAACCTCCGGGCACGGTGCCGGGAGATTCATCAGCTTCGCCAGAATACTGGCCAGCTTCAGGCGCATTTCAGGGCGACGTACGATCATGTCGATCGCCCCTTTTTCAATCAGGAACTCGCTGCGCTGGAATCCTGGCGGCAGCTTTTCGCGTACGGTTTGCTCGATAACGCGGGGACCGGCAAAGCCGATCAGCGCTTTCGGTTCCGCGATGTTGAGATCGCCGAGCATCGCAAAGCTCGCCGATACGCCGCCCATCGTCGGGTCGGTCAGCACCGAGATATAGGGTAAACCGCGCTCCTGCATTTTCGCCAGCGCGGCTGACGTTTTCGCCATCTGCATCAGCGACATCAGCGCTTCCTGCATACGCGCGCCGCCGGACGCTGAGAAGCAAACCAGCGGGCAGTTGTCTTCCAACGCCTGCTCAACGGCACGTACGAAGCGCGCGCCCACCACCGAGCCCATCGAACCGCCCATAAAGGCGAATTCAAAAGCAACGGCGACAACCGGCATGTCGTACAGGGTGCCCTTCATGACCACCAGCGCATCTTTCTCGCCGGTCTCTTTTTGAGCCGACGCCAGGCGGTCTTTGTATTTTTTCGAATCGCGGAACTTCAGCACATCTTTCGGCTCGAGCTCGCTTCCCAGCTCCACGAGGGAACCTTCGTCCAACAGGCTATGCAGGCGATTACGCGCCGACATACGCATATGGTGATCGCACTTAGGGCAAACCTCCAGGTTGCGCTCCAGTTCTGCGCGGTACAATACCTGACCGCAACTGTCGCACTTGGTCCATACACCCTCAGGAATGCTTGCCTTGCGGGTGGGAGTTATATTGCTTTTAATTCGTTCAATCCAGCTCATTGATAACCTTTCTGCCTGAACCTGGTCGATGCCAGTTTTGTCGTAAGGGGCGCATAATGCCATTTTTGACCCTTACAGACCATGAATGTTGCACATTAAATCATAACATCCCGTCACATGGGATAAAAAAGTGGTCGTACCGCTCACACTTCACTCTTCGGGCGGCGGCGCTCCGCCCGAAGAAGATTAGGCTACGGTGATTATTTTGACTGCTTCGCCGCCGCGCGCTTGTGGCGAATGATTTCAATCACTCCCGGCAGCACGGACAGGAGAATAATCGCCACAATCAGCAGCTTCAGGTTTTCCTGGACGATCGGTAAATCGCCAAACAGGTAGCCTGCGTAGGTGAACAGCAGCACCCACAGCAGCGCGCCAACCACGTTATAGGCCGCAAAATGACGATAGGACATGTGGCCCATTCCCGCCACAAATGGCGCAAAGGTTCTGACAATTGGTACGAAGCGAGCGAGGATAATGGTTTTGCCGCCGTGACGCTCGTAGAACGCGTGGGTCTTGTCCAGATAGCTGCGGCGGAAGATTTTTGAGTCAGGATTACTGAAGAGCTTTTCCCCGAACAGCCGGCCGATCGTGTAGTTCAGGGCATCGCCGACAATCGCCGCGATAACCATCAGCACCACCATCAAATGCACATTCAGATCGTTAGTCGGCAGCGCAGACAGCGCCCCGGCAACAAACAGCAGCGAATCTCCCGGCAGGAACGGTGTCACCACCAGACCCGTTTCGCAAAACAAAATCAAAAACAGAATGGCATAAACCCAGATACCGTACTCGGCAACCAGTTCGGCCAGGTGTACATCTATATGCAGGATGAAATCAATTAAAAAGCGAATCAGGTCCATACCGTTTGAGTCCTTAATAGCAATACGTAAAATCCTTCACGGCGCAGCCAGGCGGCCGAACGGTAGCTCCCGGGCCCACCTCAAGAGGCGAGTCCGGGGAAACCAGCGCGGCCGGCAGCGCGGCAGCCTGAAGGATGAGGCGTATACGTCAGTCCGCCAGAAACAGCGGGCCCATCGGCATCACCGGCAGATCGAAATGGGCCGGATAATCAACCGACACCAGATACAATCCCTCGGCTTTGGCCGTCGCGGCGGCCAGCTTCCTGTCTTTTGCCGCCAGAAGTTCTGCAATCCAGCTCTCTGGCTGGTTACCGGCCCCTACTTCCATCAGGCTGCCGACAATGTTCCTTACCATATGATGTACAAAGGCGTTTGCTTTGATATCGACCACCACATATGCGCCGTAACGCGTGACGCTAATGTGCTTCATGTTGCGCCAGGGCGTACGCGACTGGCACTGCAGCGCACGGAACGAGGTAAAATCATTCTCACCCAGCAGGCACTGCGCCGCGCGCTGCATCCGCTCGGCATCCAGGGGCTGGTGATAATGGGTCACTCCCTGGCTTAATACCCCCGGGCGCAGCCGGTGGTTATAGATAACGTAACGGTAGCGGCGCGCCGTTGCGCTGAAGCGCGCGTGGAACGCGTCCGGCACATGTTTCACCCAACGCACGGCAATGTCACCAGGCAGATTCGCATTCACGCCCAGCGTCCAGGCCGCGTCTTTACGCAGCGCACGCGTTTCAAAATGCACCACCTGGCCGGTGCCGTGAACGCCGGCGTCGGTGCGGCCCGCGCAAAAGACGTTAATCGGTTCATTCGCCACCTGCGAGAGCGCCTTTTCCAGCTTCTCCTGCACGCTGCGTACTTCGTTCTGCCGCTGCCAGCCGTAATATTTACTGCCGTCGTACTCGATGCCCAGCGCGATTTTATAGACCGGCAGCTGCTCCAGCTCAGACATTAGTAAAAATACTCCTGCACCAGCCTCTCGGCGGTTTTGACCGCCATCAGCGCGCCGCCGAAGCGGACGTTGTCGGCAACGGACCAGAACTGAACCTGCTCCGGCATCCCGTAATCGTTACGCACGCATCCGACGGAGAGCTGGGTGGTGCCGGAGGCGTCGCCAACCTGGGTCGGGAACTCGCGCGCTTCGGACAGCTCGATATCTTCCCCGCGCGCAAAGGCATCGCGCGCCTCTTCTGCGGCCAGCGGACGCATGGCTTCGAAATTAACCATCTGCGCATGGCCGTAGAATACCGGCGACTGGACCACGCTTGCGGAGATCATCAGCCCTTCGTCCTGGAGGATCTTCCGCACTTCGTCGACGATGCGTCGCTCTTCCAGCACGCTGCCTTCGCGATCGGGCAGCAGCGGCAGCATATTGAACGCCAGCTGACGGCCAAAGTAATCATCTTCATCAATCGGCATGCCGTTGAGCAGCTTAGCGCTCTGGCCTGCCAGCGCGCTGACGGCTTTTTTACCGTGGGCGGAAACGGAGAGCAGACTGGTGACCTGAATACGCGACAGGCCGCCTTCGTCAATCAGCGGCTTCAGCGCGGCCAGCAGCTGGCTGGTGAGGCTGTTGGCCACGGCAATAACGTTACGATTGCGGTAATCGGCGAGCACAAATGGGTTGACGTCCGGCACGACCAGCGGGACGTCCGGCTCCAGCGCGAACAGGCCGCTGAGGTCGATAACCAGACAGCCAGCGTTAGTCGCCTCATCAACGTAGGCCGCCGTAGCTTCGACGCCGGCGGCGAAAAAGGCCAGCTGGGCCTGGGTCCAGTCAAACTCCGCGGCGTCCTGTACGATGACCGACTTACCGTTGAAGCGCAGATGTTCGCCCGCGCTTTCGTTACGCGCCAGGGCGTAAATATCACCCACCGGGAACTGACGTTCAGCAAGGGTTTCGAGCAGGGCTTCGCCGACGGCGCCCGTTGCGCCCAGTATGGCAATATTCCAGCCTTCAGACATGGTGGTTTACTCCGGAAAAAAGCGACCCTGCAGGAGTATCCAACAGGGTCATTAAGAAGATATTAACGAACAGGATGATGTATGGCATTAAAGCCGAGCTGCCGCAACAGCGTCGCCGCCTGCTCATCGCTGCACTGTACGTACAGCGAAGACCATTCACGGCGTTCCTGGTAATTTTTGCGCAGCTTGTCAAATTCACCCGCAGCACCGGCCACTTTTCGCAGCGGCGCATCGTCGCGGCGCACATCATACACCAAATGGACCAGCCTTTTCAGGGTTGCCTGATCGAGCGCGCCGTGGAGGGTGATACGGCCAAACTCCGGCGCCGGCAGCAGGGTATCCAGCGCAACCTGCTGCGGATGGCCGATAAACGCGCTGTAGGCTTCAAACACCTGGGTCGTCCCGCGCGCTTTCCCTTCAAGGGTATAGCCCGCGATATGCGCGGTACCGATATCCACGCGATCCAGCAGCTCAAGGTTAAGATCCGGCTCCGGCTCCCAGACGTCCAGCACCACGCTCAGCGGCTGCCCGGCCTGCAGGCGCTTCAGCAGCGCGCCGTTATCCACCACCGGGCCACGGCAGGCGTTAATTAACACCGTTTCCGGCTTCAGACGGCTAATCAGCGCCTCATCCGCGAGGTGCAGCGTCTTGTACTGCCCTTCTTTATATAAAGGCGTGTGGAACGTCAGCACATCGGCCTGCTGAACCAGCTCGTCGAGGCTGCGGAAATCGCCCTCATCACCGCGATCCGCGCGCGGCGGATCGCAAAGCAGCGTTTTAATCCCCAGCGCTTCAAGACGTTTTTGCAGCCGTCCGCCGACGTTGCCCACCCCCACGATCCCGACGGTACGATCGGTCAGCGCAAAGCCATCGCGCTCGGCCAGCATCAGCAGCGCCGAGAAAACATACTCAACTACCGCAATAGCGTTGCAGCCCGGCGCGGCGGAAAAACCGATCCCCGCCTGCTGGAGCCACGCCTGATCGACATGATCGGTGCCCGCGGTCGCGGTGCCGACGAACTGAATAGCCTTACCGGCAAGCAGCGCTTCATTGACTTTAGTGACGGAGCGGACCATCAGCGCGTCGGCATCGGTCAGCGCTTCAGCCGGAATTGGGCGGCCGGGGACCGCCCTCACCTCGCCCAAACGGCTAAAAAGCTCACGGGCATAGGGCATATTTTCATCAACGAGGATTTTCACGGTTCAGTACCTGTCTGAGAACGAGAGTAAACCGGGGAAGTGTGCCATAATCTCGCCGCCAGGAACATCATCACCGGGCCTCAGTACAGTAATACGGAAAGGATTAATCATGACACAACCCGTTTCAGGTATGTCCGATCGCCCTCCGGGGACGGCTCCCTCCGGTGCGCCCGTCGCCGGGGAGCTTTCGCTGACCACCCAACAACGCACCGTTCTCGAGCGACTGATCACCCGCCTGGTGGCGCTAACATCGCAGCAGAACGCGGAAGTGTGGGCCGGAATCAAGCACGATCTGGGACTGAAAGGCGATGCGCCGCTGCTGGCATGCCACTTTGCCGCCGCCGAAAGTCACCTGAACCAGCGCCTGACCGTTGCGCAGCAAAACCATCGCCACCGTCAGACTCTGGCGCAGCTCGGCGAGCTGCTGAGCCAGGGCAACAATCGTCAGGCGGTAAGCGATTATATTCGCCAGAATTATGGCCAAACTACGCTACACGCGCTGACCCAGCAGCAGCTTGAGAACGTGCTGCAGCTGCTGCAAAACGGCCGGCTGTCGATTCCGTCGCCCCAACAGCGTCAGCCTACGCTGCGCCCGCTGCTGCCGGCGGAACACAACACGCTGAATCAGCTGGTGACCCGCCTTGCCGCCGCAACCGGCGAGCCCGGCAAGCTTATCTGGCAATCGATGCTGGAGCTGTGCGGCGTGAAAACCGGCGAGCTGATCCCGGCAACGCATTTTACCCCGCTCTCCTACTGGCTTCAGGCGCGGCAAACGCTAAGCACCCAGGCCAGCCCGACGCTCAACTCGCTGCAGGCCGCGCTGAAGCAGCCGCTGGAAGCGCAGGAGTGGCAGAAGATCGCCGATTTTGCCCGCAACAGCTGGCACGTGACGCCGCAGTCGGCGCTGAGCTCCAGCCAGATACTGACGCTGTTAAACAAAGTTTTCGTGCTGCGGGTGGCGCGCGCCCAGGAAACCCTGGCGATCCCCTCGCTGCAAACGGAGGTTACCCCGCTCTCCGCACGGCTCAAAAAGCCGTGGCTTATCCTGCTGGCGCTGGCCGCGCTGGCGCTGATATGGCTGATGGTTGCGTAGCGCCTGCCGCCAGAGAAACGGGGCGGCTAATATCACCGTTACGGTAACGCCCGCACGAGACGGGCGTTACTCTGGTCAGGGGACGGTTACCACCAGACCTCGGCCTGCACGCCCAGCATAAACTCATCCTTGCTGTTGTCGTTAAAGCGGTATTGCGACAGCTCATTATCGAGAATGTTGATATAGGTGCCGTAGAAGCGAATTTCCGGACGCGATCCCAACAGGCTTGGCCCCACTTTTAGCGCATGGTAGAGCGTCGTTTTATACGCCGACTCTTTCAAGTCCTTGCCCTGCTGAGTTTTATTTTTCTGCGCAAACCAGCCCAGCTCCACCCCGCTCTGGTTCCAGGTATCCCAAATCCAGGCCGGACGGATGACCGCCCGGAGGCTGTCAAAGTCGCTGTGCGCGCCGCTTTCGTAGCTATAGATATCGTTGCCGTGCGACCAGACCAGCGCATTCGCCATAATAATCCGATCGGCGAGGTACGTTTCCCCCTGCGAAATCAGACGTAAGGCTACCCCGTTGCTGTGGTCGCCATAATAGTAGCGGCCATGCGCCATTGAGTTGCTGGCGCCGGAGAAGTTCGAGAAACTGCTGGCGTAAGAGTTATTTGCCACCTGGAGCGTAAACTCATTGAAGCCTTTACGCTCCAGCTCCTGGCGTACAATACCGGTCACCATCCAGGTGTCTTTCAGCTTGAAGTAGCCGCTGTTATCCTCATTTTCCTTCTGCTCGTCACTCTTATTGGCAAAGGCATATTTCCCCATTAACGACAGCGAGCCCTTCTCCCACAGCGGGATGTTGCGATAGCGCAGATCGGCAGAGTTAGTATTCATTTGGGTGGTCCGGGAGAAGTCGCGCGAATAGACATCCACGTCATTGCGGCTGAGCGAGGCGTCCAGCTGGCCAACGCCCAGCGTCCAGTTCTGGATCCCAAGACCCGCGGCAACATCGGTAGTCAGCGATTTCCAGTCAAGCATCTGAATTTCATATTCGGGCAATTTATGCTTCCCTACCCAGAAATCAGCCTCCGGCGCAAACGGCAGGAAGCCCTTCGTCGTCAGGAAGATATCGCTGAACTGGAGGATATTTTCGTTATTGGTATCGCCAAACCATGCGTCGTTATACTGCTCGCCCACGTTGCCATCGAAGGTCACCACGGCGTTAGCCGTTTTGCCGTCCTGGCTATAGACCCGCTGATTGAGGGTCAGGTCAAACCAGCCGCTCATCTCATTACCAAAGCGGCCCAGAGAGCCGGCGGCATAGGTTTGGGACGAGCCGTGGTTAGACGTTCCCCACCCCGAGCGCAGATATCCCTGATAGCTGAAGCCAATATCGTCCTTAACGAATTTGCTGAGATCCTTCATGGTAATACTCTCCACTCTGGCCTTCTTGCCATCGGTATTGATAACCGCCACCTGCTGCGTCGCCTTCACCTGCGCCGGTGCCGATTTTTCACCGACTTCGTTATTTTCATTGACGATATTTTCAGCCACCGGCGAGGCCGCCGTTGGGTAGCCGGCCGTGACCTTGCGCTGTTCATTCTCTTTAATACTTTTCTGCAGCACGGCCACTTTATCTTTATACGTCGAGAGCTGCGATTGCGTTTTCTGTAATTCTTTTTTATTCGCCGACAGCTCTGATTCCAGCAATTCAAGACGCTGTTCAATCGTTAATTTAGCCGCCACCGTATTGCTTGACGAAATAGCCAGCAGAACGGATAAAGACAATAAGCTAACCTTCAATTTACTTGAATACATAGGGTACCTTTTATATTTTTATAATTTGCCTTCAGCCATGAGGCCGAAGGCAGGTAAAGCCAGAGGGGGGCGCGCTACTGTGCCGCAGCGGCGGTATTCACTTTATTTGACGCAATGACAAACGGTAAGTAAATCAACGTTGATACGGCCAGGCACAGGATCCCAACAAACAGCGCCAGCCAGTTTCCGCCGGTGCCAAAGAAGGCGATCAGCGGGCCCGGCGTGGTCCACGGAACCGCGTAGGCGATTGGCGGAATAAACTCCATGCTGATAAAGAAGTAGCCAATGAGCGAATTAATAAAAGGCACGAAGATAAATGGAATAACCAAAATCGGGTTCAGCACAATCGGTAAGCCAAACATGACCGGTTCGTTAATATTAAACAGCCCGGGAACAAAAGCCATCTTCGCCAGATCGCGATAATCCTTACGCCGGGAGGCAATAAAAATCGCGATCAGCAGGCCCAGCGTCATACCGGAACCGCCGCAGTTAGCGAACGCATCATTGATGCCGGTCCACGTAATCGGATACGGCGCTCCCCACGTACTGCCGTGTGAGGCGGCCCAGGAGAGGTTTTCCAGGTTCGCTTCCGAGAAGATAGTTTCACGAATTGCCGCTACCGTATTCGGACCGTGGATCCCCAGCACCCACAGGAAGTTCGCCACCAGCCCGAGCACCAGAACGGTGACGATATTGGTGCCCATGTCCTTTAGCGGCGCCTGGATCAGGGTATAGATCAGATCGTTAAGACCGTTTGGCGAAATGCGGGTTAACAGGTAGTTGATAATCGAAAAAGAGATCATCACGAAGAAGATAGGCAGCAGCACCTTGAATGAACGCGCCACCGCCGGCGGCACCGCGGCTGGCATACTAATCGTCACTTTCGGATTGCGCGCCAGGCGACAAAATACTTCGCTGGAGATAATGGCGACAATAATCGCCACAAACAGCCCCTGCGGCCCGAGATATTTTGTTGTCAGATAGGCCTGCCCATCGATGATAACGTACGGCGTATAGACCACAAAAAAGGCGCCGATCGCCGTCAGCCCGCACAGCAGATCGTCCTGCTGGTAGCTTATTGCGATATTACGCGCGACAAGAAAGGTAATCAGTATCGCCATAATGTTGACCGAGCCGTTCATTACCGGGGTGAAAATTTGCTGTGCGTCGGCCAAATTCGGAAAGAGCGTTCCCAGATGTAAAATACTGGCGATAAAGCCATCGGGTGAAAGTATCGCGAAATTAATAAGAATAATTAGCGAGCTGGCCATAACGATCGGGAACGATAAAATAAATGCATCCCGAATTGCTGAGACGTGGATCTGAGAGTTTAATTTGATGGCCACCGGCACCAAAATTTTCTCCATACCCCGTTCAAAGCTATCCATAAAACTCATGATTAACCCTTTTCTAATAATTAACGTTCACTAGCGAATCATTGATGAAGGCATTCACATCCGGCGTGCTGAAAATCAATACCCGACCTGCGGGGCCGAGCAATTTTAGCGTAATTACTTGCCTGCCAGCAGCTGCAGGGCATTATCTAAAACGGCGTGGCCATCCATTTGCCCGTAGCTTTTCATATCGATGACCGCTACCGGTATTCTTCCTTGCGCGATTTCCTCTATTTCATTTTTCTGAAAGCGCACCTGAGGCCCTAACAGCACAACGTCAACCTCATTTTTTTTGATTTTTTCCTTGGCCTCAGAAATAGCCAGCGCATTGATATTAGCGGCAATACCAACCGCCCCAGCGCGATCCTGCATTCGTTTTACCAGCATACTGGTGGACATCCCGGCGGCACACACTAACAATATATTTTTCATATCCCTTACCTTTTCCTGTTCAAGAAGCTCAATTGACGAGCACTGTAATAATTGTTAATTTTCTTATCCGCAGTTTTGATCACAGTTAGCAATGTAAAAGTTGTTCAAAAGCAAAGAAATAAATGAACGTGTTGACGTAACTTCATCGCACAGTGATGACAACATGATGTTTATAAAGGGATTTAAGAGGTGCAAAAGTGGTCTATAAAAATGTAGTTAATTTACTGAAGAACAAAATTAATAGTCCAGCCTATAGCGTCGGAGATCTTCTGCCAGCAGAAAAGGAATTGGCAGAATTTTATAATGTTTCACGCAATACGCTGCGTAAGGCGCTAAAAACGCTGGAGGAGGACGGCTTAATTGAGCGCCGTCATGGATCCGGAACGTGGATCCGAAATAAACATTTTCAGGCTTCCGTTACCCATTTAGACAGTTTTACTGAAATCGCCCGTAATGAAGGTAAAACCCCCTCCAGCCAAATTCTCAAATTTGAATTACAGCCGGCATCAGAGGAAATAGCTAAAGGCCTGCAGCTGCAGCACGGAGAACCCGTCTATTATGCTAAAAGACTGCGCTTTATCGACAATATTGCGATGCAATTAGAAGAGACCTGGCTTTCGGCAACGCGCTTTCCGGACCTGACGATTGCCCATATGAAAAAATCGAAGTTTGCCTACATTGAAAATGACTGCGGGGTGAGAATAGACGGATGCTACGAATCGATTGTCCCCATTCTCCCCTCCCCCGAGCTGGCTAAACTGTTACATATCAGCACCAAAGATCCCATCATCCGCATGCAGACCCAGGCGATAGACGAACAGCACCAGCCTATCGACTACTCGATCCTCTATACAAACATGTTTGAGTTTCAGGTGAAGTACTATCTTCCGCGCAAGGCGGCCGGCCCTCACTCACCGAGGGCCGAGCCATAGGCCTACTTGCGTAGTGATACCAGGGTGACGACGATACCCAGCGCGGCGCAGACCGCCGCCGCCAGGAAGACGGACGAGTAGCCCAGAGACGTCGCCAGCAGCCCGGCAAGCGGACCGCTAATACCGTATGAAATATCCTGGAACGCCGCATAGCCCCCCAGCGCGGTGCCCCGCACCTGTGGCGGAACGCGCTTCACCACCTCCACGCCCAGCGACGGGAAGATAAGCGAGCAGCCGCAGCCGGTCAGCGCGGCGCCGGCTAAGGCGGTCCAGGCATCCGGCGCCAGCCACAGCAGCGTCAGGCCAGCGGCCTCAATCAGCAGCGAGACCGTCGCCACCTTCACCCCGCCGAAGCGATCGGGCATCCAGCCAAACAGGATGCGCATCAGCACGAAGGCGCCGCCAAAAGCGGTCAACGTAAAGCCGGCCATCGCCCAGCCGTTGCTGGCAAAATAGAGCGAGACGAAGGTACCAATCACCGCAAATCCGACGCCCTGCAGGCCAAGGCCAATCCCCGGACGCCAGATCATACCGACAACGCTCCACAGCGACGGACGCTCGCCGCCGTGCGCCGGAACCTTGCAGACCGTGCCGTTAATGGCGAGGGCAAGGAGCGGCAGCGCCATGGTGACGCAGGCCAGCACCGCAACGCCGTACTGCGTGTAGATCAGCAGCCCCAGCGGGGCGCCGGCCGCCAGCGATCCGTAGATGGCCATTCCGTTCCATGACATGACTTTCCCCGAGCGCGTCGGCCCGACGAGGCCCAGCCCCCAGCTCAGGTTACCGGTTAGCAGCTGGCTTTCGCCAAAGCCAAGGATTAGCCGGCCCAGCACCAGCAGCGCAAATTTCGCTACAATCGATACCGGCAGGAGCGCCGCCAGCAGCCACGCGGCGCCGGCCAGCGCGCAGGCGAGCATCCCCTGCAGCACCGAGCGTTTCGCCCCGTACTGGTCGGCGAGGCGACCGGCGTAGCCTCGCGTCAGAACCGTCGCCAGAAACTGTATTCCAACGGCGATGCCAACCATCGTGTTGCCAAAACCGAGCTCGTGGTGCACAAAAAGAGGGATCACCGGCAGCGGAAGGCCAACGGTCATGTAGGTCAGAAAGACGGAAAACGTAATGCGAAATAGCGAAATATTCGCCGAAGAGGGATTCGTTGTTTTTGTCGCTGCGGACATGCTTTACTCCAGTTCGCAGAGTAAGACGAGGTGAGTGTGCCTCCCTGCGCCAGGCTCTCTCAATAATGCAAAAAAGGGAGCCTGCTGGCTCCCTTTTCAATTACTGACTGACTATGCGTCGTGTTTGCGCATCACCAGGGTGGCGTTGGTGCCGCCAAAACCGAAGCTGTTGGACATCACGGTGGTCAGCGCACGTTCGGTCGGCTTAGTCACGATGTTCAGGCCTGCGGCCTGCTCGTCCATCTCGTCGATGTTGATGCTTGGGGCGATAAAGCCGTGTTCCAGCATCAGCAGAGAGTAGATCGCTTCCTGTACGCCAGCGGCACCCAGCGAGTGGCCGGTCATCGCTTTCGTTGCGGAGATTGCCGGGCTGTTATCGCCGAAGACTTCACGGATTGCGCCCAGCTCTTTCACGTCGCCAACCGGCGTTGAGGTACCGTGGGAGTTCAGGTAATCAATCGGGGTGTCAACGCCCTGCATCGCCATGTGCATGCAGCGGACTGCGCCTTCACCAGACGGGGCAACCATGTCGGCGCCGTCGGACGTTGCGCCGTAGCCGACGATTTCCGCATAGATGTGTGCGCCGCGTGCCAGAGCGTGCTCCAGCTCTTCAACCACAACCATACCGCCGCCGCCAGCGATAACGAAACCGTCGCGGTGCGTATCATAGGTACGGGACGCTTTGTCCGGAGTTTCGTTGTATTTGGTGGACAGCGCGCCCATTGCGTCGAATTCGCAGGCCATTTCCCAGCACAGCTCTTCGCCGCCGCCGGCAAAAACGATATCCTGTTTACCCAGCTGAATCTGCTCTACGGCATTGCCGATACAGTGTGCGGAAGTCGCACAGGCGGAGCTGATAGAGTAGTTGACGCCGTGGATTTTAAACGGCGTGGCCAGGCAGGCAGAAACGGCAGAGGCCATCGCTTTGGTCACCACGTACGGGCCAACGGCCTTCAGGCCGCGCGGGCTACGCATCGCATCTGCGCCAAACACCTGGTATTTTGAAGAGCCGCCGGAACCGGCGATCAGACCGACGCGCGGGTTATTTTGATAAACTTCTTCTTTCAATCCAGCGTCCTCTACGGCCTGCTGCATTGAGAGATAGGCGTAGATGGAGGCATCGTTCATAAAGCGAACCACTTTACGGTCGATCAGACCGGTGGTATCCAGCTTAACGTTGCCCCATACGTGGCTGCGCATACCTGAATCTTGAAATTCCTGAGAGAAAGTGATCCCTGAACGTCCTTCACGCAGAGATGCCAGGACTTCCTGCTGGTTGTTACCGATGCTGGAAACGATGCCCAAGCCAGTAATAACTGCACGTTTCATTCAATACCTCTGTAAGTCGCACTATTTTAAGTTTCGAGTCGCACAATAGCGTACACTTGTACGCCGAACAAGTCCGATCAGCCATTTTGTGTATAAATTTGCGCCTCCCGGCACACATCGTTAAGATCGTTCTACGCCTTGAGATTCGAGTAACTTACGTGAAACAAAACGCCATACAACCTGCCAACCTGGAATTCAACGCTGAGGGTACACCTGTTTCCCGAGATTTCGGCGACGTGTACTTTTCCAATGACAACGGTCTGGAAGAGACCCGCTACGTTTTTCTCGGCGGCAACAGCCTCGGTGAACGCTTTCCTGTTCATTCCCAGCCGCTGTTTGTGGTGGCGGAGAGCGGATTCGGCACCGGCCTCAACTTCCTTACGCTGTGGCAGGCGTTCGACGTTTTTCACCGTGACTACCCCGAAGCTACCCTGCAAAGATTACATTTCATCAGTTTTGAAAAATTTCCGCTCACCGCCGCCGATCTGGCCCTCTCCCACCGGCACTGGCCGGAGCTGGCGCCGTGGGCGGAGCAGCTGCAGGCCCAGTGGCCGCTGCCCGTTGCCGGCTGCCACCGGCTGCTGCTTGACGACGGACGCGTGACCCTCGATTTATGGTTCGGCGATATCAACGAGCTGACCCTTGAGCTTGATGACTCCCTCAACCAGCAGGTCGATGCCTGGTTTCTCGACGGGTTTGCACCGGCAAAAAACCCGGATATGTGGACGCCAGAGCTCTTCGCGGCCATGGCCCGGCTGGCAAAACCGGGCGGAACCCTGGCGACCTTCACCTCCGCAGGCTTCGTGCGTCGCGGCCTGCAGGAAGCCGGCTTTACCATGCACAAGCATAAAGGTTTTGGCCGCAAGCGAGAGATGCTGATCGGCGAGATGAGCCACGAGCTGAACCTGCCCGCGCGCGCGCCGTGGTTTGCCCGCACCGCCAGCGAAAAACGCGAGGTGGCGATTATCGGCGGCGGGATTGCCAGCGCCCTGCTGTCGCTCGCGCTGCTGCGCCGCGGCTGGCAAGTGACGCTCTATTGCGCCGACGATGCCCCCGCCAAAGGCGCATCCGGCAACCGTCAGGGAGCCCTGTATCCTTTGCTCAGCCAGCACGACCCGGCCCTGACCCGCTTCTTCCCCGCCGCATTTACCTTCGCGCGCAGGGTTTACGATGCGCTGCCGGTCACCTTCGACCACCAGTGGTGCGGCGTGACGCAGCTCGCCTGGGATGAGAAAAGCGGGCAAAAAATCGCCCAGATGCTTGAGCTCAATCTACCGGCGGAAATTGCCGCCGCCGTTAGCGCCGAAGCGGTGGCGCAGGCGACCGGCGTCGAGACCGGCTGCGGCGGGATTGCCTATCCCGCAGGAGGCTGGCTCTGCCCGCAGCAGCTGACGGCCGAACTCCTCGCGCTGGCGGCGACCCGAGGGTTGCACGCGCGCTATGGCTTTAAGGTGGAGACGCTCACCGCCGGAGACGACGGCTGGCAGCTGAACCAGAGCCAGCAGCATGCGGTGGTGGTACTGGCGAACGGCCATCAGCTGACAACCTTCAGCCAAACCGCGCAGCTGCCGGCCTATCCGGTGGGCGGCCAGGTTAGCCATATCCCGACGACGCCGGGGCTTTCTCAGCTGCGCCAGGTGCTGTGCTATGACGGCTACCTGACGCCGCAAAACCCGCGGAACCAGCAGCACTGTATCGGAGCCAGCTATCATCGCGGGCAGACGGAAACGGCGTTCAGCGCCGAGGACCAGCGGCAGAACCGTCAGCGCCTGGTAGACTGCTTCCCCGATGCGCAGTGGGCCCAGGAGGTCGATACCAGCGCCAACGAGGCCCGCTGCGGCGTGCGCTGCGCCACCCGCGACCATTTACCGATGGTCGGCAACGTGCCGGACTATGAGGCTACGCTTGCCCGGTACGCTCAGCTTGCCGGGCAGAAGGAGGATGCGCCCTCTGCGCCGGTGCATAGTAATCTTTATCTTCTTGGGGCACTGGGATCGCGCGGGCTGTGCTCCGCGCCGTTAACGGCGGAAATTCTGGCGGCACAGATGAGCGGTGAACCGCTGCCAATGGATCGCGAAACGCTGGCGGCGCTCAATCCTAATCGGCTATGGGTAAGAAAACTGCTGAAGGGAAAAGCGGTGAAATAATCCGTTGAGGTAGCCCGGATGGCACTCTCCGGGCTATTCCCCGACCTCGCAACGCGCGGCCAGGGCTATCGAGCAGGCTATTTAGCGTTTTGCCTGCTGATACAATTTATTCCACATATCCTGAACGAGGATCTGGTCCGGCGGCGAAAGCTCTCCCGCGCCGATCGCTTTTTCCAGGCTACGAGTCACCCGGTCACTGATCGCCTGCGGCGAGTGATCGTCTCCGCCTTCCAGCTCGGCTACCGCCAGCGTCAGGTGGCCACGCAGATAGCCGCCGGCAAACAGTTCATCATCGCTGGCGTGGTCTACCATTTCGTCGATTAGCGCCAGAATGCGTGATTCAAACTCCGCGAGCATTGTCTTTCCTCTTCTAGTGTAAAGCGTGGCCTTAGTGCAGGTCTTCCGGCCACGGAAATTGTTCTGCCGTCAGTGGCGGCGTTTGATAATATTTTTGTAATGCCTGAATAAATCGTTCCGGACGTTCCGGGATCCCCTGCTGCAGATAGCTCATGACCTGGGCATGGACCCGCCGCTGAAAGGCAATACGATCGGGCTCGACGTCCCCTTCCAGGTTGTCGCAGCTGACGTTAAACGGGAAGCCCGCCGCCACGCAAAACAGCCACTCAAACGCCTGGGGCTTCACCTCGACGTCTTCAAACTGGCTCTGCGTCATCGCATCCCGACCGTCCGGGCAGTACCAGTAGCCGAAATCAACCTGCTCACGACGCGCTTTCCCGGCAATACACCAGTGCGAAATTTCGTGCAGGCCGCTGGCATAAAAGCCGTGGGCAAAGACGATACGGTTAAAAGGTACGTCGTTATCAGCCGGAAGATAGATCGGTTCGTCATCGCCTTTAATCAGACGGGTATTAAAATCGCCGGCGAAGCAGCCGTCAAAAATAGCGATCAGCTGCTCATAATGGTGTTGCTGTTGCATTAATTCATTCCCAGCCACTGCAGGATTTCCGCCCCGTGGCTGTCATAAAGAAGTTTCGCACTCATCACTGCGGACACGACCACGATCATCGGTCGAATCAGCGATTGCCCTTTGCTCAATACCAGCCGTGAGCCGGCGCGGGCGCCGATAAACTGCCCCGCCATCATCACGAATCCGGTCGCCCAAATCACTTTACCGCCAATAATAAACAGCAGCAGGCCGCCAAGGTTGGAGGTCGCGTTGAGCACCTTCGCATGAGCGGTTGATTTTGCAAGGTTAAACCCCGCCAGGGTGACAAAGGCCAGGGCGTAGAACGAGCCGGCACCCGGGCCGAAGAAGCCGTCATAGAAACCCACGCAGCCGCCGGCGATAAGCGCGAACGGCAGGCCGTACAAGCGACGCTGGCGATCGGCCTCGCCTAATTTTGGCATCAGCAGAAAATAGAGGCCAATCCCGATAATCAGGATCGGCAAAATCTGCCTGAGGATATCGGACTGCACGTGCTGTACCAGCAGCGCACCGCCGGTGGAGCCGATAAAGGTCATCACAATATTAAGCTTCTGATCGGCGAGGTTCACCACCTTGCGGCGGATAAAGTAGAGCGACGCGGAGAGCGAGCCGCCGCAGGCCTGCAGCTTGTTGGTCGCCAGCGCCTGCGCCGGAGGAAGCCCCGCAGCCATCAGCGCCGGGACGGTCAACAGCCCGCCGCCGCCGGCCAGAGAATCGATAAATCCGGCGAGAATAGCGACGAAGAAAAGCACTACCAGCACCGTGGGCGAAACCATAAACAGGTCGATAAAACTATCCATTAAAGAACGTGCTCATCCAGTAGCGCCTGGCAGGAAGGCGGCAGCGGAGGCGGCGTCTTCTTCACAGGAGGGGTTGATCCGGGTTTCGGGGGTTCGAACCAGCTTTGTAGCTCTGCACCGCAGCCGTCGCCGGCAGGCGGCGGCGCCTGCTCTTCGCACTCCAGGCTTCCGGCAGGACAGCGCAGACGAACGTGCATATGCGCACGGTGCTGGAACCACGGGCGAACCTTATGCAGCCAGTCGCGATCGCTTCCGGCATCGAGGCAGAGCTGCTGTTTGATCGCCGGGTTAACGAAGATGCGCGTGACCTCGCTATCTTGCGCCGCCATCTTGATCAGCTGGCTAATTTGCGGGCTCCAGCGCGCCGGGACAACGCGCTTGCCGTCGCCGGAGACCAGGTCCAGCGCCTGCGGCTTCAGCAGCTGCGCCGGGCTCCAGCGCGTCTGCGGCAGCTGGAGGAAAATATCGACATCCAGGCCGCTCTGATGGCTGGCGTGGCCGCCGTTAAAACGCCCGCCGGCGGGCATGCCCATATCGCCAATCAGCATCGTCCCCATTCCCCGGCTATGCACCTGATTGCTCAGGCGCTGGATAAACCGGACAAGATCGGGGTGGCCGAAATAGCGGCGCTGGTCGGTACGCATCACCTGGTAGTTTACCGAGTTCAGCGGCAGCGCCTGGGCTCCCACAATACAGCCGTTAGCAAAAGCGCCGATAGACTGCGCGCTGCCGCCTATCGGCTGGGTGATTTTTTGCCACGGCGTTGCCGCAGAGCAGGCAGAGCTGGCCACGAGCGCCAGCAGAGCGATAACGGTTTTTTTCATCGATTACCAGCGTGGAATTGATGTCGTCACGTCGCCGTTTTGCGCGCGTTGACGCATAAAGTGATCCATTAACACGATCGCCAGCATCGCTTCCGCGATCGGCACCGCGCGGATCCCCACGCACGGATCGTGCCGCCCTTTGGTGATCATCTCGACTTCTTCGCCAAAGCGGTTAATGGTATGCCCCGGAACGGTGATGCTGGAGGTCGGCTTCAGCGCAATATGCGCGACAATCTGCTGACCGCTGCTGATCCCGCCGAGCACGCCGCCCGCATGGTTGCTCTGGAAACCGGCTTTGGTTATCTCATCGCGGTTTTCGCTGCCGCGCAGCTTAACCACCTCAAAGCCGTCGCCAATCTCAACGCCTTTCACCGCATTGATGCTCATCAGCGCGTGGGCAATGTCGGCATCCAGGCGGTCGAATACCGGCTCACCGAGTCCCGGAGGCACGCCATCGGCCACGACGGTGATTTTTGCGCCAATCGAGTCGCCCTCTTTTTTCAGGCCGCGCATCAGCTCATCAAGCGCTTCAATTTTATCCGGATCGGGACAGAAGAACGGGTTCTGTTCAACCTGCTCCCAGTCTTTAATGGCCAGCGGGATATCTCCCATCTGGGTCAGGCAGCCGCGGATGACGATGCCAAACTTCTCCGCGAGGAACTTCTTGGCGATCGCCCCTGCCGCAACGCGCATCGCGGTCTCGCGCGCCGACGAGCGTCCACCGCCGCGATAATCGCGCAGGCCGTATTTCTGCTCGTAGGTGTAATCCGCGTGGCCGGGACGAAAAACGTCTTTGATCGCGCCGTAGTCCTGCGAACGCTGGTCGGTATTCTCAATCAGCAGGCCAATGCTGGTGCCGGTGGTGACGCCCTCGAATACGCCGGAGAGGATCTTAACCTGGTCCGGTTCGCGACGCTGGGTGGTATAGCGCGAGGTGCCGGGACGGCGGCGATCCAGGTCGTGCTGCAGATCGGCTTCGGTCAGCGGGATGCCCGGAGGTACGCCGTCGACGATGCAGCCCAGCGCCAGGCCGTGCGACTCGCCGAAAGTGGTTACGCGAAAGAGTTGTCCAATTGTATTTCCTGCCATCACGGCTCCGTCATGTTTGCGTGTTGTTTTTACTTTTAGTCTTTATAAATACCGAAATGCACCCGGGCGGCGATCAGCTGCGGTTTGGTCAGCATAAACACGCCGTCTCCGCCGTTATCGAACTCAAGCCAGGTGAACGGGACATCCGGATACTGTTCAATCAGATGTACCATGCTGTTACCAACTTCACAAATCAGAATGCCGTCATCGTTGAGGTAATCCGGGGCGCAGGCGAGGATGCGGCGGGTTAACTTCAGACCGTCGCTGCCTGAAGCCAGCCCGAGCACCGGCTCATGGCGATATTCGCCCGGCAGATCGGACATATCTTCTTCGTCGACGTACGGCGGGTTGGTGACGATCAGGTCATACTGCACCTTCGGCAGATCGCGGAACAGATCGGAGCGAATCGGCGTAACCTGATGGATAAGCCCGTGCTCTTCCACGTTTTGTTCGGCGACGGCCAGCGCGTCAGGGGAGATATCCACCGCGTCGACTTCCGCTTGCGGGAAAGCATAGGCGCAGGCGATGGCGATACAGCCGCTGCCGGTGCACATATCGAGGATATGCTGCGGCTGATGGTCGATCAGTCCGGCAAACTGGTTTTCGATAAGCTCGCCAATCGGCGAGCGCGGCACCAGCACGCGTTCATCGACGTAAAACTCATGGCCGCAGAACCAGGCTTTGTTGGTCAGATAGGCGACAGGAATGCGCTCGTTGACGCGGCGAATCACGCGCTCAACGATGCGGTGCTTTTCACTGGAGGTCAGGCGCGCAATGCGCATGTCTTCCGGGATGTCCAGCGGCAGGTACAGCGAAGGCAGTACCAGCTGCACCGCTTCGTCCCACGGGTTGTCGGTGCCGTGACCGTACCAGATATTCGCCGCGCTGAAGCGGCTTACCGCCCAGCGCAGCATGTCCTGAATGGTCTGCAGCTCATTGACTGCTTCATCAACAAAAATTTTATCCACGCCATCCTCCAGGACACGCTCTACTGTAAATTCGGCGGCTAGTTTGCCACGAAGACGGCGATAAATCAGCATTCTTACGTCAGGCTGAGGGGGAAAAGTACGTTTTGCTTGCCCGGATCTACTCCGGGTCGGGTAAACTAGCGCAAAGAAAAGATGAGAGTGGGCAATGAAAAAGAAAACATCGCTTAGCGTGGAGGATCAGACGCTGTTCCGTCAGCTCATGACCGGCACGCGTAAGATTAAGCAGGACACTATCGTTCACCGCCCGCTGCGCAAGAAAATAACCGAAGTGCCGCCGAAGCGTCTGCTTCAGGAGCAGGCCGACAACAGCCACTACTTTTCGGATGAGTTTCAGCCGCTGCTGAATACCGAGGGGTCGGTAAAATACGTCCGTTCGGACGTGAGCCACTTTGAGTTGAAAAAGCTGCGCCGCGGAGACTATTCGCCCGAGCTGTTTCTTGACCTGCACGGTTTAACCCAGCAGCAGGCAAAGCAGGAGCTGGGCGCGCTGATTGCCGCATGCCGCCGGGAACACGTATTCTGCGCCTGCGTGATGCACGGCCACGGAAAGCATATTCTGAAGCAGCAAACGCCATTATGGCTGGCGCAGCATCCGCATATTATGGCCTTCCATCAGGCGCCAAAAGAGTACGGCGGAGACGCCGCACTGCTGGTGCTGATTGAGATTGAAGAGTGGCAACCGCCGGAGCTTCCGTAATACGTCGGCTCCGGGGGGAGATTAGATAGCTTTCGCCATCTTCAGGTTGCAGGGGCTCATCTGCCAGTTGAATTCGCCCTTGCCGTTGGCATCGAGCGTCACGCAGGCAATGGCCGAGGTCGTGAACATCGGGGGAGTCTCTCCCGGGCAGAGCTCTGAGACGAGGTACCCCACCAGCGGCAGGTGAGAAACGACCAGCGCCGTTGCCACCCCCTCATTCGCCAGCGCCTGAAGATAGGCGTTGACCAGGCCAACGTCGCCGCACGGCGTCAGCTCCGGCATGACGTCGACGTTCTTCGGCAGGTTCATGCACTCTCTTACGATATCCAGCGTCTGTTCTGCACGCAGATAAGGACTCACAAGAACCCGCTCAATATCCACTTTCTGGCCTTTCAGCCAGGTTGCCATCTGACGAGACTCATCACAACCGCATGCGGTTAATGGACGAACCGAGTCACTGGCTGCATCGAGGGCAGCGTCGCCGTGACGCATGATAAAAACTTGCATATTGCACCGCTTTTGTTAACCAGAAGCACCGTAGTCTTGCCCGCGAAGGTAATACGCAGTCGACTCAGTGGCCGGGCATTGTGCCTGATCCATCCAACGAATGAAACGCTGTTTTTTACCTCAGTGGCGTAAGTATAGTCAATGATTGTTGACAAAACAGCCAATCGACAGCGTCATTCATCGTCGGATTTATCTTCTTTGACCAGAACTTAGGTCGTCCGTTCGCCAGCGGGCCAAAACGTCGCCCCCTGCTCGGCCATGCGCAATAAATTTTCACATGGCGTAAAACGCGGGCCGTACTGAGCGGCCAGACGCTGCAAAATTGCAACCACTTCACCCGCCCCGAATGTATCCATATAGCGGAACGGGCCGCCAAGAAACGGCGGGAAGCCTATACCAAACACGGCGCCGATATCGCCATCGCGGGCGCTGCGAATAACCCGCTCATCGAAGCAGCGCGCCGCTTCATTGAGCATCATCATCACGCAGCGTTCCGCCACCTGCTGCGCCGACAGTCGCGCCTGCGGGGCAGAAATCCCCAGTAGCGAATAAATTGCCGCATCGGGTCGTTTTTTGCTTGTACGCCCTTTTTTCTCATAAAGATAGAAACCGCGGCTATTTTTTCTGCCTTTGCGATCGTCATTCAAGATCGCATTAATGATATTTGCAGGTGGGCTAAAACGTTCTCCCCACGCCGATTCCAGAACGGGAATAATTTTGGTGCCGGTGTCGATACCCACTTCATCAAGCAGCTGGATAGGCCCTACGGGAAAACCGAATTTAACCAGTGCGTTATCGATATGCTCAACGGGCTCACCTTCCATCAGTAAACGCATCGCCTCGTTAATGTAGGGGGCGAGAATGCGGTTGACGTAGAAGCCGGCTTTATCCGCCACCACGATCGGCGTTTTGCCCTGCATTTTTGCCAGCCGGACCACCGTGGCGACGGCCTGAGGGTCCGTATGCTGGTGCGGGATAACCTCCACCAGCGGCATTTTTTCAACCGGGCTGAAATAGTGCAGGCCGATCACCCGCTGAGGCCTGCTGGCCTGCGCCGCGATCCCGGCGATCGGCAGCGACGACGTATTGGAGGCAAAGATCGTCTCCGGGCCGCAATGTTGTTCTATTTCGGCAACCATGCGCTGTTTAAGCGCTAAGTCCTCGAATACGGCTTCAATCACCACGTCGCGGTGGGCAAACCCTTGATAATCCGTGGTCCCGGAGATAAGGGCCAGCTGGCGGTCGCGCTCGCTGGCGCGCATGTAGCGACGGCGTACCTGCTTGTCCAGCAGCGCCCAGCTGTACTTCAACGCATGGTTAATCCCGCTGGCCTGAATATCCTTGATTCGCACCGGCAATCCGCCTTTGCTGGCGGTAACGTAAGCTATTCCCCCGCCCATCAGACCGCCGCCGAGAACGGCGACGCTGTTTAAAGGCCCGGCTTCAGCCTCGGCGCCGCGATCTTTTTTCAGCTCGGTGCTGGCAAAGAAAATAGCGCGCAGCGCCTGCGATTGCGGCGTCATCGCCAGCTCGCCGAAGGCTTTCGCCTCCTCGGCGTAGCCGCTGCTGCAGCCATGAGCCAGCCCGTTCTCAATGACCTGCAGAATTTTTCTCGCGGCGGGATAGTTGCCCTGGGTCTTCTGCTGCGTCTTTTTCGCCACCAGGCGAAACAGCAGATTACGCCCTAGCGGGCCGGCAAGAACGCGCTCGCGCATTGGCATATTGCGGCTTGCCGGACGCCCTTTCAGCGCCAGCTCCACCGCCGTTTGCAGTAAAATAGCCTGCGGTACCACATCGTCCACCAGCCCGGCCTTAAGCGCCTGTCTGGCGCGCAGCTGTTTGCCGGTGAGGATCATCTCCAGCGCGCTGCTGACGCCAATCAACCGCGGCAGCCGCTGCGTGCCGCCGGAACCCGGCAGCAAACCCAGCTGCACCTCAGGAAGACCAAGGCGAGTTTTATCATCATCGCTACAGACTCGCCCGTGGCAGGCCAGCGCCAGCTCAAGGCCCCCGCCAAGGCAGGCGCCGTGGATAGCGGCGATTGCCGGAATTGTCAGCCCGTGGAGCTCGGCCATGATTTGCTGCCCCTGACGAGCCAGCGCCTCCGCTTCTTCCGCGCTGGTACAGCGGGCAATCATATTGATATCCGCCCCGGCGATGAAGTTGTCCGGTTTAGCAGAAATAATCACTACGCCGCGCAGGGATTTATTATCGCGGACCTGGCGGATGATAGCCCGAACCTGGCTGCCAAATTCGGCCTTCAGGGTATTCATTTTTTCGCCGGGCGTATCGATGGTAATTACCGCCACGTTGTCCGGACGAATATCGAGAGTAAACGCCGATGCAGGAGTCATTACTCCACCTCCAGAATCATGGCGGCGCCTAAACCGCCCGCCGCACAGGCAGTGACCAGACCAAACCCGCCCCCTCTGCGCCGCAGCTCGTGCAGCGTTTGCGTGATCATCCTCGCGCCGGTCGCCGCAAAAGGATGGCCGTAGGCAATGGAGCCGCCGAGGACGTTAAACTTGCTGTCATCCACTTCGCCAGTGGCCTGCGAGCGGCCAAGCACTTCGCGGGCAAAACGATCGCTTGCCAGACACTTCAGGTTGGCCAGCGTTTGCGCGGCAAAAGCCTCATGCATATCGATAAGGGTTAAATCGGCGAGGGTTAGCCCCGCCCTTTCCAGCGCCAGAGGCGTTGACCACGCCGGCCCCAGCAGCATGTCCTGCTGAACGCCGATGGCGGTGAAGGCGTAGCTGCGCAGATAGCCCAGCGGGGTTAATCCCAGCTCTTTCGCCCGGGATTCCGTCATCATTATCACCGCCGCGGCGCCGTCGGTTAACGGCGTACTGTTGGCCGCGGTGACCGTGCCGTGCTTGCGATCGAAGGCCGGACGTAACTTTTGGTAATCAGCAAGGGTAGAATTCTTACGAATATTGTTATCGCTTTCTACAGGCTCGCGGAACGGCGGCGCGTAGGCGGTCATCACTTCAGCTGAAAGCTTTCCCTCCTCCCAGGCTTTGGCCGCCAGCTGGTGTGAGCGAAGCGCCAGCGTATCCTGCTGTTCACGGCTGATGCCCCAGCTTTTTGCCATCTGCTCGGCGGTGTCGCCCATCCGCAGCCCGGTCGAGTATTCGGCGACGGCGGGCGGTACCGGTAAAAGATCGCGCAGGCGCAGGCGGGAAAAGAGCTTCAGCCGCTGGCCGAGGGTGCGCGCCTTATTGGCATCCACCAGCGTGCGGGCCAGCTTTTTACTTACGCCGATAGGCAGCACCGATGAGGAGTCGGCGCCGCCGGCAATGCCCGCGCGGATCGTTCCGGCCATCAGGCTTTCGGCGACGTTGGCGACGGCCTGAAAGCTGGTCGCGCAGGCGCGGCTGACGCTATAGGCATCGGTGTGCACGCTCATGCCGGTGCCGAGCACGATCTCGCGCGCAATATTCGGCGCTTCCGGCATCTGCACCACCTGGCCAAAGACCAGCTGTTCAATAATCTGCGGGGGAATATCGCTGCGAGCCAGCATTTCACTGATGACCATTTTTCCCAAATCAATCGCGGGAACGCCGTGAAATACCGTTGCCTGACGGGCAAACGGAGTACGTAAACCGCTGACGATGGCTATGCGATCGCCCTGACGGGTGACAAGCGGTAGTGCCTGACTCATAACTCTCCCCTGTTAACCGATAAAACCAAGTGGTCTGACCTGATAACAGTTTTAACTAATTTTTTACATTAAGCCAATCGGAGAAGCAAAAAAGTGGGAGCCAAAACACATTGAAAGGAGAAGATGACGCCCCGCAGAAAGGGGGCGTCAGAACGGAATTAACGCAGGCCGAGCTGGAAAATCAGGGTTTCCGCTTCGCAGCAGAATACAAAATCGATATCCAGCTGCACGCCGCCTTCAACCTCGGTAAAGGTCGGGGTAATTTTGCACGGATCGGATTCCACGCCGCGGGCTCTTTCGCTCAACGCCGCCAGGGTTTCGTCGGCTTCAGCGCGGTTGGCAAACACACGGCTGTAAGAGGCGGTGCAATCGGTGTTGTCCATAATGGTGCCAACATCCATACAGCAGCAAACCGGGGTTTCATCTGCACTAACTTTACTCATCGTAGATTTCCTCTGTATATGCACGCAAGGTGCCAGACAATTAATAGGCTTATTTTACGCCCGGGCGAGGAGTGCCTCCAGTCGTTAATGATGACAACGGCGCTAAGTGACCGAAATCACACTTAAAAATGATCCAAAACAAGAATTACCCGAATCAGCCCCCCTGGGCGAAGGCAAATTTGCCGGCTGGATCGCTTTTTTCGTATCACAATTGAAAAATTCCATAAACAAACTTGCAACATATCATCTGGTCAGACCTATACTCAGCGCACTGGTCTGATTTCTCTGTCGTAAAGCAGACCCTACACTTCGCGCTTCTGTTACGGCATGTAACATAGTTTGAATAAAAATAACTCAATGAGGTTATGGGCATGAGCCAGAAAACCCGCTTTACCCAATCTGCCCTCGCAGTGGCTGTAGCACTTGTTTCCACACAGGCCTGGTCAGCAGGCTTTCAGTTAAACGAATTCTCTTCATCAGGCCTGGGTCGCGCCTATTCCGGTGAAGGCGCAATTGCTGACGATGCGGGCAATGCCAGCCGTAACCCAGCATTGATTATGATGTTCGATCGCCCAACGATGTCTATGGGCGCGGTATTTGTCGATCCCGATGTCAACATCTCGGGCAAGTCGCCAACGGGCAAAAGCCTGAACGCCAATAATATTGCGCCAACCGCATGGGTACCTAACTTCCACTTCGTGTCGCCGATTAACGATCAGTTTGGCTGGGGGGCATCGATTACCTCTAACTACGGTCTGGCTACCGAGTACGCGGACGATTACGCCGCCGGCAGCATGGGGGGGAAAACCGATTTAACCACCGCCAACTTCAACCTGAGCGGCGCCTATCGCCTGGACAGTCACTGGAGCTTTGGCTTAGGGTTTGACGCGGTGTATGCGAAGGCCAAGATCGAGCGCTACGCGGGCGATCTGGGGCAGATCGTTGCTGGTTCCGGCGCCCTGCCGCCGCAGCTGGCGGGCCCGGTATCGCAAATCCCTGCGGATACGCAGATTGCGCACCTGAACGGTAACGCCTGGGGCTTCGGCTGGAACGCCGGTATTCTTTATGAACTTGATAAGAATAACCGCTATGGCTTCACCTACCGTTCTGAAGTGAAAATCGACTTTGACGGTAATTACAAAAGCAGCCTGCCGTCAGCGTACAACCAAATCCTCGGTAATTTCGGCCTTCCGGCGGGGACCAACGGTCAGACTACCGATGGTTCTCTGACCCTGAACCTGCCTGAAATGTGGGAGCTGTCCGGCTATAACCGCGTCGCACCGCAGTGGGCGGTTCACTATAGCCTGACCTATACCAGCTGGAGCCAGTTCCAGGAGCTGAAAGCGACCGGCAACAACGGCGAGACGCTGTTCTATAAAGACGAGAGCTTTAAGGACGCCTACCGTATCGCGCTGGGTACCACCTATTACTACGACGATAACTGGACCTTCCGTAGCGGTATCGCCTTTGATGATAGCCCGGTTCCAGCCTCTAACCGCTCCATCTCCATTCCGGATCAGGACCGTCTGTGGCTGAGCGCGGGTACCACCTACGCCTTCAATAAAGATGCATCCGTAGACGTGGGCGTCTCCTACATGCACGGCCAGCACGTAGAGATCAAAGAAGGTCCTTACACCTTCCGTTCTGAAGGTAAGGCCTGGCTGTACGGCGCGAACTTCAACTACCGCTTCTGACGAGCTGCCGGCATAAAAAAAGGGTGAACATCATGTTCACCCTTTTTATTTATATCACCCGATTACTGCGAGTCGATATCTTTCAGATCGCCCTCAATCGCCTGGGCATTCGGATTATCTGCCGGCGTGAGCTTACCGCCGTTGGCGATAAAGTCATGGCGCTGGAAGTAAGCTTCACGCACCAGGATATACGGATCTGAAGACTGGCGCAGCAGGCCATCGGAGTCCAGCAGCTGGGCTCGGGTCTCGACCCCTTCAACCGCCCACTTACCGATAGACATCGGCCAGGTCAGCCAGGAGAGCACCGGATAGAGTCCATCGGCCATATCACCGCCTTCATCACGCAGCGTAAAGCTTCCGTAGAACGGCAGCTGCACGTACGGGCCGTAGCCAACGCCGTAGTGACCCAGAGTGCTACCAAAGCGATGCGGCTCGACGCGCTGCAGCTGCGGGTTCGCCATCCCGGCGACGTCAATCAGGCCGCCCATCCCGAGAATAGTGTTAAGGAAGAAGCGGGTAAAGTGCACCATACCTTTATAGGGATCGCCCTGCAGGAAGTAGTTGGCCATCACCGCCGGTTCTTCAAGGTTGCTGGTAAAGTTACTCAGCCCATTACGCGCCGTCTGCGGGACATAGTCACGCCATGCCACGGCTACCGGACGCAGAACGTACGGGTCCACCACGTTAAAGTTGAAGTTGAACATCGTACGGTTAAACCCTTCAAGCGGGTCTGAACGCCCCTGTGGCGAATCGCCAGGGCTGGAACTGGCACATCCCACCAGCAGTGTGGCGCCGAGCGCAAGCGCCGACAGGCGATAATTCATAGGTGTGTCTCCCTGTTAATTTTGGCTATCGCTGTGGGTCATCCGGGGACTGCAGCCTCCATGAAGATATCGCCCGAAGCAAGGTGCACTCTGGTGCCTGCTTTCAGCATAGCCCTCTTTGGTATAATTGTTGCGTCCTGATTCTATACATATTTTGCAATATTCGTATTGCTATTCTTGCCATTGCACAAAAAATAGGATGTTCACCAGCACCGTCCGCGAAAAATATCTCTACGCTTATGATAATGAAAAATCATTGAGGGAAACGGCATGACTCCATACCCGGAATCGCCCGATCGCCGCAGCGGTAAAGAAGAGATAGAGGTTGAGAGCGACGAGAAACAGCAGGGCGAGGAAATAGAGGTGGATGAGGATCGTCTGCCCTCTCGCGCCATGGCCACGCATGAGGAGATCCGCCAGGAGGGGCAGAAGGAGCTTGAGCGCGACGGCATGGCTCTGCTTTGGTCAGCGGTCGCTGCGGGCCTGTCGATGGGCGCCTCGCTGGTAGCAAAAGGCATTTTTCACGTGCATCTTACCGACGTAGCGGGCGGGTACCTGCTGGAAAACCTCGGCTACACCTTCGGTTTTATCATCGTTATCATGGCCCGCCAGCAGCTGTTTACCGAGAATACCGTGACCGCCGTGCTGCCAATCATGCATAAACCCACCCTCGGTAACCTCGGCCTGTTATTACGTCTGTGGGGCATCGTGCTGGCGGGCAACCTCATCGGCACGGCAATCGCCGCATGGGCCTTTGATGTCATGCCAATATTTGACCCGGCGACCCGCGACGCCTTTGAGAAAATCAGCCTGAAGGTAATGCAAAACACGCCGGGCGAAATGTTTGCCAACGCGATTATTTCCGGCTGGCTGGTAGCAACGATGGTGTGGATGTTCCCCGCCGCCGGTGCGGCAAAGATCGTGGTCATAATTATGATGACCTGGCTTATTGCACTCGCCGATACCACCCATATTGTGGTCGGCAGCGTCGAAATATTTTATCTGGTCTTCAACGGCTCGCTGCGGTGGCAGGAGTTTATCTGGCCATTCGCCCTGCCGACGCTGGCTGGCAATATTTGCGGCGGGACGTTTATTTTCGCCCTGCTCAGCCATGCCCAGATCCGTAACGACATCAGTAATGAGAAAAAAGCGCGGGCTAAAGCTAAAAAAACGCGCTAAGTGGCGATAGATTAAGCAGTCAGCCGATAGCGGCTTAACCTGTAAGGAAAAAAACGCTATAATCCCGCCGCTTCGTCCCCTTAGTTAAATGGATATAACGAGCCCCTCCTAAGGGCTAGTTGCAGGTTCGATTCCTGCAGGGGACACCATTTTGAGCTCTCCTGATACCTACCGAATTCGATAAAATCCCCTGATGGCCGGCAAAAAGCGCTTAACCCTGGGTGTAACGTCTACCCGATTCAGCGCGAATCAACAGACGTTTGGCAAACCGATCCTGTTCAACCTCCGGCAAGCCCCCAAAACTTTCTGCTCGGCCACGCGGGCCATCGGCGGGCGCAGTAGCCATTTGTCTTTTATGGCGTCGGTACTCGGGCGTGTATGCAGCCAGTGGAGCGTGGCATCCAGACCTTCGCTGTCGGCTTTCTCCAGCGCTTCCGGTTCAAGCCCCTGGATATCGTTGTCAGCCATGCTGGTGGCACTGACCGGCTCATCGCGCCAGCCGGACATATCAGCGAGTACTTTTTCATTAATCCAGTTCAGCGTGATCTCATCAGCAAATGGCGCACTGTCGTGTCGTTAAACGCCAGCGTTTCAAGTCCGGTAACCAACAATATACGGACTTTGTGGTGCCAGAAGAAGGTATATCGACGGCGAAGGTGAGTGCGAATTTGTTGACTGATCGTCATAGCAGTAGATACGGGGGCCGCATCTTCGTTTGGTGACACCTTAACATCATCACCCTGCGCACATTGCAGTTCTATGCTGAAACTACGCTTACCATCAGCGCGAGCACCAAAGAGCAGAAAGATTCCAACTAAGGCCAGAGCAATGCTGGCTGCCACAGTACCACTCAACCAAGCATACCAGGCAGAAGTATGCCTGATGAGTTGTAGCCTTTCAGGCTGCCAGTAAACGATGCCCGCCACAACAATACTGCCGACCATCGTGATTAACGCCAAAAGCCAGAATACAATTTCCGGTTTCTTAAACAGCAAGAGGAATCGCCTCATGCCTCACCCTCCTTAGCGGAAGTCACGGGGGATACAGCCATATTCCCGACCTTTCCATTTTTGTGTTCACGGCATCCCAGTAAATGGTGCGCCAGTTGTTGTATTGATTGTGTGGTAACGGCCGCGGCACGCTCAGAAGTACGGCCTCGCTGCGAATACCGATAGTCCGACATTGACAGGGTTATCCTTGGGTTATTGCCGCCTTTGCTCTATTGGGGAGTAAATTCATATGTGTCGGTATATATCGATGGAATAAACTCAGCCCGGCGCGGGCAGGTGCTTCTGCTGTGCAGCGTACCGGCAATACGGCGGCCATGAATAAAATCGTCAGGTAAACCCCCCATGATTTTAAAAAGGCCGGGATGCTTACCACAGGTTACGCAGTGCTCCTCGCAGGCCTGCAATCTCCCAAAATGCATGTGATCGGGCATTCCTTCTGTGATCGTCCCACCGCAGCTTGTCTTATCGTCCTGAAACAAAAAATGTCCAACCGCCATCACTCTACCCTTACTTTTTTACTTTCATCCGTATCTGCACTTCTGTCTGTGCATAACGCCATTTCCGCTGTCTGCGGTCCCATTCAGCCAGAGCATGCAGATCCATGTCTTCCTGTGTCCGACTCCGTTTTAAGATCATTCCCGACAATCAGCACTTAACCGTGGCCTTCAGCCTGGCTATGCTCGCGCAGCTACGGTGTCAGGGTGACTCGCGCGCGGAGTAATAGCCTGTATCCCTTCCTTACAGCCCTTACAGCGGCAGAACTTCCTGAGGTTTTATGCAAACTCGCACATTACACTCAGGAAGTCTCATCCCTCTTCCGCCAGGCGGCAGTGACCGACAGGAACGCTCATCCCTGCAGGTCACTCAGCCGTATGCAACTACTCCATTCAGGTCCTGGCACAGGATACTCAAACTAACTTAGAACCACGCCTCGAACATGCCGCCGACGTTCAGAGAATCCAGCTGGTCGCTGCTGGTGCCGTTGACCTTAGCGGTATGTTTATTATCCACCTGGCCGCCGGTGACGTAGAAGCGCAGCATCGGCCGGAACTCAGGCCCCATACCAATCGCGATGTTCTGCGACAGCGTCAGCTTCCAGCCGTGGTTATCCCCGCCCCGATCGTAGTCAACGCGCTGATAGCCGGCTTCCAGCCAGGTTGAATGCACGTCGTTCCAGAAATACATCGGACGGATAATCGCGCCGTAGTTTTTACGGTTATCGGTATTGTCCTTGCCGTTGTCGTAGTCATGGAAGGCCAGCAGATACTCCACCTGCGCCTGTCGGGTAAACTTGTGGCTGCCCTCAAAGCTGGCGTAGATGGCGGTCAGATCGTCGGTTTTGTTATAGACGCTGTTATCCGCGTTATCGGAATAGCGCAGGATAACCTTGTTCACGCCGCCGTCGTTGGTATGGCTCAGCACCAGGCCGCCCTGCCAGGCATCGAGCTGCGCGTCGTTATCCACCGCTTTTGAATCAAAGCCGTAGTTGGCGTACACCTCAACGTCGATTGGGCCAGCCTTGATATTGTGGATTTTTGACGTCAGCGCGTAGTGGCCGTCATCGCCGGTGCCCGAGCCGCCGGTACAGGTGATGCGCGACGGGTTGGACTCATCGGCCATCACCTCCGGGCTGCAGGACTCAACCTGTGAGACCCCCGCCACGTCAAACTGCACGCCGCCGATATCAAAGTTTTTCACCCCGGCGCCCTGGCCGTCGTGGTTCATCCAGAAGTAGTCGTTGATCCCCTGCTGCGGACGCTGGTGGAAGTCGCGACCGGCCCAGATATAGGCGTTGGGGTTTGATTCGAGGACGTTAGTGACGCCGACGTAGGCCTTTTTCAGGTTAACTTCGTCGCTCCAGTGGTCGAACATAACGTTAATATCCCAGATAGCGCCCTGGCTGCTCTTAAAGGCTTTGGTGATCTGGAATTCGCCGCCGTTGCCTTCGTTGCCGAGACGGCCGATTGCCGACGCGCCGTTGTAGGAGCCGTCGACGCCGACGAACTTCTGGTCACCGGTCTGGAACTGGGCGCCGTAGCGGGCGTAGCCGCTAAACTTCAGGCCGAATGGAATAGCCATATCCGGTGAGGCTGCGGTGGTCTGCGGGTTGGTGATGACGTCCACCTTTTTATCGGCGGCAGCATCGATTTTGGCCTGACGGTCGGCCAGCGCTTTATCCACGGCTTTCGCCACAATGGCGTCGATTTGTTCCTGCGTAAATTCTTGTGCCATGACAGAGGAAAGCGGGCACAGCGCGGCAATAACCGCCATGACTAATGGCAGCTTTTTTATATTTTTCATGGTTATCTCAAATTAATTAATTATATTTTCAGACAATAACCATCCCGTTCTGGGGTAAGTTGAAAAGATACCACCAAAACAAGCTGATTTTATTTTTATTTGCGCAGAGGTACAGTTAAATAAATCGGGTAATAGGCTTCTCCCTATTCGATATAATTAAATATCAGCATGGATATCGATGAATAGTCTGTTGCAATAATCCACGCACGAACAAAAATGATGGCGGCCCGACATCTGCACCACGGTCGAGGTCATAGACTGCCGTATTTCGCCTACAGCCTTGCCGCTCTGCCGAGTCTACCGCAGTGCGCCATCGGCATCCCACAGCAAATCTCTGGCATTCTCTATCGCGCGCTAACGTAAGGCGGGCAGCGCTCATCAGCGGCCCCCCTTTCTTCACGACAGTAAGCGGGTATTTCGTTTATTATTTAATTAGAGCGTAATTCCCCTGCGTCCCAGCCATAATCGCCAGTAGCCGTTAACGAATCACCGAGCTCCTGATAAGCAAAATCATAAAAATCTGCGCTGACCTCATAGCCAGAGTAGTCGACTGCCGCCAGGCCAACGAATGCTCCGGTAAAGAACCCACCATAGCTTTGCAGGACATAATCATCTGAAAGTATTGCGGCATCCAGCGTGACCGGAATTTGAGTGAAGCTGATCCCATCAAAGCTATATTCATAGCTGTACGTTTGTTTGCGAACTTTGGTGCGGAACCAGACATACTCGGTACCTTCGGGGATCTTGATGGCATCATCTTTTAAATAAGAGGTGTATTTTCCGCGATTATTTTCACCTATTTCGATGACTGAGCCATTAATTTCATTCCAGGTGATGAACACAAAGCTCCAGTGACGATCGTTATAGAAATTCGTTAACCCCGCCATTTGTTGATAGCTGAATGGATTAAATTTGACCTTAACCTGGGCATCAAAATAGAAGGCTTGCCAACGTCGGGCAATAAGCGACAGGTCATGGGTATTCGCTAAAGAACCCTGACCAATCAACGTCAGTTTGCCATCGCCTGTGGTACCCATTTTTTTGGTGAACGGAACGCGGAGCGTATTCCAGTTGCGATCGAGGGTCGACGTGGTAAACGCATCATGCTGACTGTGATCTGTTGCGCTTTCGGTGTAAATGGCATCCTCTGGACCTTCAACAAACGTTTTTCCACCGTGGCCGCCTTCAACGCGCGGCCAGCCCTCTTCATCCCAGTACACTTTTTGGATCGACGTTTCTCTGCCCAGCGTTGACCAGCCGCGAGGATCGTAGACAGACTCGCCTGGACGATTCCACGGACGCGCGCAGAGCGAAGCGTAATACCATTCGCCAGCAGGCGTTGAAACCAAAGAGCCGTGGCCCTGCTTCTGGATGTAGCAGTCCGGCGTATCGACGTTGGTTAGGAAAACTTCTCCCGGTGCCGTGGTAAAACTGTGGGCATCTAAGGTCTTAGAACGCGCGACAACCTCCTGATGGGTGAATACGGTCCCTCCCTGAGCGGCGAAAAGATAGTAATATCCGTTCAGTTTGTAGAGGTGTGGCCCCTCGACAAGCGCAACGGCCGTGCCGCGATAGAGGGTTCGCGCTGTTTCCGGTTTTAACTTTAATGTCCGGGTATCAAGCTCAGTCAACGTAATGCCATCGAAGGGGTGATGATATTCTCGATGGTCCCAGGTTTGCTGAACGATATATTTACGCCCGTCATCGTCATGGAACAGTGAAGCATCGAAGCCAACGCCATTGAGTTTGATAGGATCTGACCATGGACCACGAATATCCGTAGCGGTGGTCAGATAGTTGGTCATATCTTTAAAGGCACCTTCCGTGATTTTCACATCCGTATACACTAGCCAGAATTTGCCATCAGCATGAGAAAGCGCCGGAGCCCAGATGCCACCTGATGAAGGGTTACCTTTCATATCTAACAGCGCGGTTGTGGACAAGGGGCTGGGGAGAAGATCCCAGTGCTGCAGGTCCTTTGACTCATGTAAACGCACGCCAGGGAACCACTCAAATGTAGAGTTTGCGATATAGTAGGTGTCATCTACACGGATAATACTGGGGTCCGCATTAAATCCAGGTAACACAGGGTTTTGAATAAGAGTCATAGCAATCTTCCTTTATATAATTCTCTAATTTAAATTTTTGCAATTTAATTCAAACTTTAACTATACCCGTACCTCATCAAGCTGACGGTTGATCTCTGTGACGTTTTTATCTGAGATAGGATAGAGTTGAATGACAATCATCGAAACAACGGATAAAGCAATCGGGATCCAAACCGCTGTCATAATAATTCCATCGATAGCATTGGCACTTTGTTGAGCACCGGTTTCGCTAAAGCCATACGCAGCCAGTAACCACAGTGGAATAGCGCCGCCAATAGTAAACCCAATCTTGAAGAAAAGGCCCATGATCGCATTAATAATCGCCGCATTGCGCTTGCCTGATTTCAATTCGCCATAGGCAATCACTTCAGGGACCAGCGCCCACATAAAGCCCGTAGCCGAGGTTAAGCCCCATTGTTTAATGAACGTGGCGATGTAGGCGAGCCACAGGGCATCATGCATGCCTTCTCGTGACCAAACGTAAGTCAACAATTCACCCACAATAAACATGGCAAGGAAAAGATGGAAGAACCCTTTTTTGCCAAAAAACTTCTTGAGTTTGGGCCAAAAAATAGGGAAGACAATACCCGGAATTGAGGCAACAAGACCAACTGCCCCCATCCATTCTGAATGGCCGACAACAAACTGATTGAAGAAACCGTTCACCGTATTCATGAAGAACATAAAGGTAAAGGCCAGCATGAAAAACAGCCCCAGAATGACAAGCGGCCGGTTGTTTTTCAGTTCAAGAAATAGATCGGTCGTTTTTACGTTGGCCGTTTGTTCTGCCGTCGCGACCACGCGCTCTTTGGTAAATTTATAACAGAAGAAAAGTGCCGCTGCGCCTAGCACCATATAAACTGAGTACACGCCAAACCACGCGTAATTCGCGGATGGATCGGTATAGTTCCCCATATTGAGTTCAAAGCCAAAAAAACCGGTATCCTTGAGGCTTCGATCTTTGGGTGAAGCAATTTGTACAAACATCGGGAACAGGGTATAGACAAGCAGGTTAGCACTGTTTGCCAACATCATTCGGGTACTGGTCAGTTTATCAATGGACTCAGGATCGCGTGTCAATGACGCGTTAAGAGAACCATAAGGAATATTCACCACTGAATAGACTAAATCCAGTGCCAAATAAATAATAAAGGCAAAAGGAACGGAACCCCGGACGCCAGGAATAGGAGCAAACAGCAATGCGGCAAGAATAACGAGCGGAATACCCGCTCTTAAAAGCCAGGGGCGATATTTGCCAGCACTGGAGCTTCTTCTGTCAACGTAGGTCCCGACCATCGGATCCCAAAAAACGTTAACTATGCGGACAAAAAGAAATATAAACCCGGCCGTTGCGGTGCTGATGGTATTTACCGTCAGCATGTGTAGAGCGAGAAAACCGCCAATTGTACCAAAGACGAGGTTTTGCGCAAAATCCCCCATTCCATAACCAATGCGCTCACCCCGCGTTAATTTGTGGTACTCATCATGCCGACTTGGAATTATGTCTTTACGCATTCTAATCAGGTCTCCGATTGTTTTTGTAAATGTGAAGCACTTTTTGACACAGATAACCGCGGAGAATCTATTGCGTTTTTATATTAATTAGTTACGTTTTTTTACTTTTGTGATCATTAAAACGCAGGGTTTCTTAATCCACGCAACAAAAATATGGCCCTGGTATCCCCCAATGTCCGGGCAGGACGCATGTACTCGACAAAACCAGCATTTTATTTCAGCGCTGATCAGCTCCCTCCGAAAGCTGAATTCTACATGACCGTCAGCGGAGGGAATACATGACTCAACTTTTTGCGATATTGCTCACATTTGAGCAATCTCTTAATCTGCGAATGAAATAACGTAATTGATCAACCGATGATGAAAAATAGAGGATAGCCGCAGCTATTGACCTTTCGTGCCCTGAATGATGGAGTTCATTGTGCAAACTTATTTCGATCGACTCGACGGCGTACGTTTTGCAGCACTTAAGGCAACAAACCCGCTGGCTTTTCGCCATTGCTGCCCGGATGAAATTGTGCCGGCAAACGGCCGGCAGAGCATCGGCGCTTTGCCGCCTGGTATTGGCACATCTTGTGCTGGAATGGCGCAGAGATGTTTGGCAAGGGTTCTTTTGAACGCCCCTGGCTGCAGGCTGGCGATGCACCAGGCCCGGTGCCGCGTATACTAACGACATCGTGCACGCAACAACCGTTACAGGAGCTTATGGTGTCTTTTACCCACCTGCGCATTGCCCGCCCCGTCACCCGCCTTGAGCACGCATTCAGGATGTATGCCGAGGGCTTAGGTTTACAAAAAATTGCCGATTTCGCGGATCACGACGGCTTCAGCGGGATCATGCTGGGCCGTAAAGATTTACCCTGGCATATCGAATTGACCCTCTGTCATCATCACCCGGTCCGCCCTGCGCAGACGGCGGAAGACTTGTTGGTGCTGTACTACCCCGAACGGGATGAGTGGCAAAGGGCGTGCGCAAAAATGGAGCTGGCCGGGTTTACCCCGGTGAGCTCGTTTAATCCGTACTGGGACGTGAGCGGGCGGACCTTTGCCGATGACGATGGCTATCGGGTGGTCCTGCAGAACAGAGCCTGGTCATCGGTCTAGAATCAACGCGTAGAGCCGCTCAGCCCGCACGGTTTGTGCCTCTGTTCAGCAGCGCCAGCGCGACGGCGGCGGAGAGCGCAACGGCAGCCGCGCTCGCCAGATAGACGGCGTTAATGCCCCATTTGCCCGCCAGGGCGCCGGCCAGCGGAGCGGTTACCCCTAAAGAAACATCAAGGAAAGCAACGTACGCCCCCATTGCCAGACTGCGGGTTTGCGGAGGAGCACGGCGTACGGCTTCCACGCCAAATCCGGGAAAAGCCAGCGAGTAGCCAAAGCCGGTAAGCGCCGCACCAAGGTAGGCCAGGGAGGCCGTATCTGCTCGCCAGATAAACAGCTGACCCACGGCCTCAATCACCACGCAGATCAGCGCAACCCTTGCGCCGCCCAGCCTGTCGGGCAGATGACCGAAGGCAATCCGCGCGGCAATAAAGGCCAGGCCGAAAGCGGTAAAAGCCAGCGACGCGTTACCCCAGCGATGGGCGGTAAACAGCAGCGCGATAAACGCTTCGATAACGCCGAAGCCGACGCTGCACAGGGCGAGGCCTAATCCCGGCTTCCAGACGGCGCTAAGGACGGTATAGAACGAGGTTTTCTCCGTCGCCAGCGGGGCAACGCCGCGGACTCTGGCAATGGCCAGCAGAGCAATAAAGGGGACCATCAGCACGGCAAGCGACAGGCCAAAGAAGCCGCCCCAGGCGTTAAAGGCCACCCCGAGCGGAGCGCCTGACGCGTAGGCACCGTACATCGCAATCCCGTTCCAGGACATCACTTTCCCGGCGTTTCGCGGGCCCACCAGCCCTATACCCCAGCCCATCGCGCCGGTCACCAGCAGGCTTTCGCCCAGCGCCAGCACGATGCGTCCGGCCAGCAGGATCCACACGCTAACGCCGGGGCTGGTCGTAAACAGCAGCGAGAGCAGATACAGGATCCCGGACCCGGCCGTCACCAGCAGGCCGATAACCATCGCGCGTTTCGCGCCGTGTATATCGGCAAAGTTGCCGGCCCAGGAGCGCGAAAGCAGCGCGGCCACGAACTGCGATCCGATGACCAGCCCCACCACCAGCGTACTCTGCCCCAGCGTACCGTGCAGGTGCAGCGGTAATACCGGCAACTGCATGCCAATAATCAGGAAACCAATATAAACCGATATCACAATCGGCAATAAGGTCAGGAACACGGACCTGGCCTGCGGTACGGCGTCAGTCAACGCCGCAGAAGTTTGATTTTGTTGTTCAGTCATAAGTGAATTCATTCAATGCGGGGATAAATAGCGGGCCGAAGGGCGTCCTCCCCTTCGGCTCTTGTGCCCTGTTGCGGGCTCTTTTTCATCTCGTGCGCAGCGAGAGCTCAACGTCATCCGCAAAGGGCACGGACAGGTAACCGTGTTGCGGATTGCGCACGTATTCCAGATATTCGGCGCTGTAGTCGGCATTATCGGCGATGATTAGCGCGCCGGGGCGCAGACGGCTTTCGAGGAGCGCCAAAATCTCCGGATACAGCGCTTTGGCGCCGTCCAGCAGCACCATATCGATGGTCTCCGGCAGATTCTGCGCCAGAGTTTGCAGCGCATCGCCTTCGCGAACATCGACCAGGGCATCAAGCCCGGCCTCTTTCAGGTGCTCGCGGGCCCGCAGCACCTTATTCGGCTCAAACTCGCTGGTTATCAGCAGGCCACCGCCGTTATCCTTTAGCGCGGCGGCCAGATGGAGCGCGGAAATACCAAACGAGGTCCCAAACTCTACAATATGCTGCGCCCGAATGCTGCGAGCCAGCATATAGAGCAACGTCCCGGTCTCCGCGGCGACGGGGAGCCAAAGATCCTTCAGATGACCATAAAGCTCGCGATATTCGGTTTTGCTGGTCATCATCCGCTCGCGGTCGGCGCGAGGAATGCTGGAGAACGCCGCGCTTGCGGCCCCGTTTGCCTGTTTAAACAGGCGTTCTAGTAATGCCGCCAGCGGCGCGGATGTCAGCGTGGTTGACATAATAAATCCTTCAAAAGTTGTGTGGTTTACGCCTGCGGCATAAAATGCGAATGATTCGTCACCTTTTAAAGAATACGATCAATTATTCACATTAACTATTCGCGTTCTGACTCGGGAGAGAAGCGCCATGTCGCCTGCTAAAATCAAGTTGATTTCATTGAGGAAAAAGCCAAAACAGGCCCGTTCAACCGAGCTGGTATCGGCGATTATTCAGGCCGCGCTTCAGGTTTTAGAAAAAGAGGGGGCGGTGCGCTTTACCACCGCGAGGGTGGCTGAAAAGGCAGGAGTGAGCGTCGGGTCGGTATATCAGTATTTTCCCAACAAAGCGGCGATTCTGTTTCGCTTACAAAGCGATGAATGGCAGCAGACAACGACCATGCTCAGCGGGATCCTCGGTAACGCCGATCGTCCTCCGCTCGACCGATTACGCACCCTGGTGCACGCCTTTATCCAGTCGGAGTGCGAAGAGGCGGGACTGCGCCAGGCGCTCAACGACGCCGCCCCGCTCTATCGCGACGCGCCCGAGGCCACAGAAAATAGAACCGCGGCCGATAGCGTCTATCGCCACTTTATTGAGGAAGTCCTTCCCGACGCCTCGGCGGCCAGGCAGCAGCTGGCCTGCGAGCTGTTGACGACAACGCTAAGCTCGGTGGGCAGCGGTTTCTCATCCAGCCCGCGCACGGCCGAAGAAATTAGCCGCTTCTCTGATGCGCTGGCGGATATGTTCAGCGCCTGGCTAAGAGAGTCCGCGCAGGAGGACGCCGCGCGGCGGTAAGGGCAAAGCTCTCTACCTGCAAACCGCCGGCGGGGCGACAAATTTAGCCCGACAGCCCAGGGTTTAGCGCGTACAATGCGGCAGCCGGCCTTTCTGACGATAAGGCCCGAGTCTCCCGTTTTCAGACCTGATGCCAGGCGGATAAATGAAGCAAATTACCCTCAGCGATATGCAACAACAGCGCGAAGCGGCGGCGAATTCACCGCGCCTGCGCGCGCACCGTAACTTTCACCCACAATTAAGCGATCCGGTACAGCGTTTAGCCGTTGCGATGGAGCCCGGAACCTACGTTCGCCCCCACCGCCACCCGCACACCTTTGAGCTGCTGCTACCGCTTAGCGGACGCTTTTTGGTATTGAATTTTGATGACCAGGGCTACGTCACCCGCCGGGTGATTTTAGGGGAAGAGTGCGCGGCGCTGGAGATGGATGCCGGGACCTGGCATGCGGTGCTCTCGTTAGATCCCGGCGGGATTATTTTCGAAGTGAAACACGGCGGCTATCGGCCGGTGGCGGCCGAGGATTATGTCTCCTGGGCGCCGGCTGAAGGCGACGCGGGCACCGCAGAGCTGATGGCGTGGTACCGCCAGGCGCAGGTTGGCGACGGCGCTTTTACCTTCTAGAAACGCCGGCTCCTCAGACAAGACGCCTTCAGCCGACACACGGCAGGCGGCGTCCTTACCGCAGCGTACTTCGTGAAAAATTAAGAAAAAACAAAAACCAACCCGCGTACCCGCCCAACCTGGTATATATTCAAAAAACGCTTTTCTGCGTTCATTTCACCGCCGCTAGCCATTTTTGGAATATGGATGAAACCCTATCTCAGCCCGGTCGCCGTACTTTGCACGTTATGTTTATCTTGCACCTATGCCAGCGCCGAGGTTGATCTGGGCTCTATCGATATTTTCTCGGCAAATAACCCCAATAGTCCGGTACCCAAAGGGTTCGTGCTGGGTGCCGCCGCCATCAGCGGCACCGCGCGCTACGAAAAGCAGGATAACGATACGCACCTGATCCCCGGCGGGCTCTATTTTGGCGACCGCTTTATCTACCTTGGCGATCGCGCCCGCTACTATTTTCATATCGATGACACGGTGGCGGCCTACGGCTACGGCCGCTGGCGTTTTGGTAATTTAGATCCCAGCGATAGCGATGCGTTCAGCGGAATGGAAAAGCGCAAGGGTGAGTTTGAAGCGGGGATCGGCGCGACGCTGATCGCCCCGTATGCGCTGCTCAGCGCACGCATTAGCTCCGACGTCACCGGTCGCAGCGACGGGCAGGAGCTGCTTTTATGGGCCGACTTCCCCATCATCAAAAACAATCTGCTGATCATGCCGGGGATGGGGCTGATGATCCGCAGTAAAAATATGGCGAACTACTATTTTGGCGGCGTCTCGTCCGCGGAAGCTACCGACCAGCGCCAACAGTGGGACACCGGCACAACCGTTTCGCCGATGGCGGCCATTGTCACCAGCTACCGCTTTAGCCCCCACTGGGTTGGGATGTTCGCGGCTAACTACGAGCTCTACGATAAGGACATCGCCGACAGCCCTATCGTCCAGCACAGCGGCGAGCTGTACGGTATTCTCGCCGTCGGCTACACCTGGTAAGCCCCCGCTACCGCCCCTCTCCTTCAGCGTTCAGCCCTGCGGCCACCTCCAGCGCCATGGCGCTAAACGCCCGTGCGGCCGCGCTCTGCCAGGAATCCTTATGCTGCAGCAGGCAGGCCGTTCTTTCCAGCAGCGCCGGCGTTAGCTCAATGGCCACCAGATCGTCGCGCTCCCGCACAACGGCAGCCGGAAGCAGGGTCGATAGCGGCGTACGCTGGATAACGGTCAGTACCGCGCTAATCGAGTTCGCCTCCATCCGAACCTGCGGCTCAATCCCGTACCGGCGGCAATAGCGATCGATCCGCTCCCGGGTCGCAAACTCTCCGCTAAGCAAGATCAGCGACTCCTGGCTCAGCGCTTCCCGCTCCACCCGCCGCTGCACCGCCAGCGGATGGTGGCGGCCCACCACCAGCGCCAGCGTTTCCGTCAGCAAAGGGCAGGACAAGATATCTCGCGAGCCGCCACCGTCAAAGGCAATACCGAGATCCAGCTCATCGTTGCGCAGCAGGGCTTCCATTCGATCCTGATCCATTTCGCGCAGGGTCAGCGAGATATTGGGGTAGCGCTGATAAAAAGAGCCCACCAGCGGCCCCATAAAATAGGTCGTAAAGGTCGGCATCATCGCCACCCGCAGCGTCCCTCGCTGAAGGTCCTCCACGTCGTGGATGGCGCGCTTTCCCTCGGCTAAATCCTGCAGCGCCCGGCGCGCATAGATCAGCCACACCTCCCCGGCATCCGTTAAGCGGATGCTGCGCGCGCTGCGGTCAAAAAGCTGGGCCCCCAGCGTCTCTTCGAGCTGGCGGATCTGCTGCGATAGCGCCGGCTGCGAGATATGGAGCGCCGTGGCGGCGCGCGTAAAGCCGCGATGTTCGGCAACCGCCAGAAAACAGGTGAGATGACGCAGCAGCATGCCGGTATCCATAAGTAATTCAAATTGAACTCATCATAAATAAGTCTTTTAACTTATGGAATAAGATACGTAACCTGTCGGCACCTTTAATCCCGGCGCTTTCCCCGCGCGCCGCGTCCCTATTTGCAGGAGCCTTTATGCCCATCGAGGTTAACGTTGTTCAGCATGCGTCCGTCGGCCGCCCTGGCCCGCATCCGCAGCGGGCAGGCGGGTCGCTATGAGCCACGCGGCGCGCGGCCGGCTAATGCTGCTGGTACTGGTCCTCGTCGGCATCAATATGCGCCCCCTGCTGACCTCAATCGGCCCCCTGCTTCCTCAGCTGCAGCAGGCCAGCGGTATGAGCTTTACCCTCGTTTCGCTACTCACCGCCATCCCGGTCGTCGCGATGGGCGCGCTGGCGCTGGCCAGCCCGTGGATTGACCGGCGCCTCAGCGAAAACCGGGGGATCGCGCTGAGCCTGCTGGCAATCGCCGCCGGCGCGCTGCTTCGCGAGCTCGCTCCGCGCAGCGGGCTGCTGCTGAGCAGCGCCCTGCTCGGGGGGATCGGCATCGGTATTATTCAGGCGACGATCCCGCGAGTGATAAAACGCCGCTTCCCGCAGCATACGCCCCAGGTGATGGGGCTATGGTCAGCGGCGCTGATGGGCGGCGGCGGTCTCGGTGCAGCCTTGACGCCGTGGCTGGCGCAGCGCAGCGCCGTCTGGTACCACGCCCTGGCCTGGTGGACGCTGCCCGCGGTGCTGGCGATCCTCGGCTGGTGGTCCGTTAACCGCGCGCCCGCGCGGGAAGCGCCTTTCGCCTCAGCGACGCCGGAAACCGCTATTTTCCGCCGCCGTCGCGCCTGGACGCTCGGGCTGTACTTCGGCCTCATTAACGGCGGCTACGCCAGCCTGATCGCCTGGCTGCCGCCCTACTACATGCAGTCAGGCTACAGCGCGCAGCTTAGCGGCACCCTGCTGGCCGTGATGACGCTGGGCCAAACCGCCGGCGCCCTGCTGCTGCCGATGCTGGCCCGGCATGAGGATCGGCGCAAATTGCTGATGCTGACGCTGCTGCTGCAGCTGATTGGCTTCTGCGGGTTTATCTGGCTGCCGCTGTACCTGCCGCAGCTGTGGGCGATAAGCTGCGGGGTTGGTTTAGGCGGCGCCTTTCCGCTGTGCCTGGTGCTGGCGCTCGACCACTCCCGACATCCGGCGATTGCCGGACGGCTGGTGGCCTTTATGCAGGGAATTGGCTTTATCGTCGCCGGCCTCTCGCCATGGCTATCGGGCCTGCTGCGCAGCCTGAGCGGGAATTACGTGCTGGACTGGGCCTTTCACGCCGTCTGCGTGGCGCTCCTGATGGTGATAACGCTGCGTTTTGTGCCGGCACGCTACCCGCAGGAGTGGCGAAAAACGCCGCCGACTGGCGATCGGGCGCGATAACGTCAGGTGCGGAAGGGCCGCTTTCGCGCCCTTCCGCAGAGAAAAAAGCCAAAAATCAAACCGCTACCCGCGTTAAAACTATCGCCGCCAATTGCCTTCGCCAGAATCGTATTTATTACCGAGTGAAATTAATGTGTCGCCGAATCACGACACTCGTAAGTAACTAAAAATTAATAAAAAAATGCCTCTTGTTTCCCCCATTTTTTAGGCGTACATTAGCGCCAGCTGGAGCAGTTACAGCCTGTAATTCCGAACCGCCGCAGCCGTCAGAAGCCTCTGGTTTTTCCTGCGACAGTTCATGGAAAACAATGAAAACAAAATTCGTTTGGCGTTTCGCCGAGAATGCGGAGTAATGAGACGTGAAATACTTTTTTATGGGCGTGTCTTTTATGGTCATCGTTTGGGCCGGCACCTTTGCCCTGATGATCTAAGCAGCGTGAAGAGTTAAAAGAAAGGGAGCCGGCGGCTCCCTTTCTTTATTCCTGTTTTTATTCCCGCACTTATTCCTGGCCTTCGCCCGCCGTCTTGCCCGCGGCAGGAAGCAGTCCGTCGGCGCGGAACATCGATTTTATGCCGCGAATAGCCTGACGGATGCGATCGCGGTTTTCAATCAGGGCGAAGCGCACGTGGGTGTCGCCGTAGTCGCCAAAGCCGATGCCCGGCGATACGCACACTTTGGCATCCTGAAGCAGCTTTTTGGCGAACTCCAGCGATCCCATCGCCGCATAGTGCTCAGGGATCTTTGCCCACACGTACATGGACGCTTTCGGGCACTCCACCATCCAGCCCGCTTCGTGCAGCCCCTTAACCAGCACATCGCGACGGCGCTTGTACTGCTCCGCAATATCGCGCACGCACTGCTGATCGCCTTCCAGGGCGGCGATGGCCGCCACCTGCAGCGGAGTGAAGGTGCCGTAATCGTGGTAGCTTTTAATTCGCGCCAGCGCGTTGACCAGCGTTTTGTTGCCGACCATAAAGCCGATGCGCCAGCCGGCCATATTGTAGCTTTTCGACAGCGTGAAGAACTCAACCGCCACGTCGCGCGCGCCGGGTACTTCCATAATGGAAGGCGCCTTCCAGCCGTCATAGACAATGTCGGCATAGGCCAGGTCATGCACCACCAGCACGTCGTAGCGCTTGGCCAGCGCCACCACTTTTTCAAAGAACTCCAACTCGACGCACTGCGCGGTCGGGTTAGAAGGGAAGCCAAGGATCATCATCTTCGGCTTCGGATAGCTTTCGCGGATCGCGCGTTCCAGCTCGTTGAAGAAATCAACGCCTTCCACCAGCGGCACCGAACGCACCTGGGCGCCGGCAATCACCGCGCCGTAAATATGAATAGGGTAGCTGGGATTAGGCACCAGCACCGTGTCCCCGTGATCCAGCGTCGCCAGCATCAGATGCGCCAGCCCCTCTTTCGAGCCGATAGTCACAATGGCTTCCGATTCCGGGTCAATCTCGACGTTATAGCGATCCTGATACCAGCGCGAGATAGCCCGGCGCAGGCGTGGAATGCCGCGAGAGGTCGAGTAGCCGTGGGTATCCGGGCGTTGGGCAACGGTGCACAGTTTTTCAACGATATGCGGCGGCGTCGCGCCGTCCGGGTTGCCCATGCTGAAATCGATAATATCTTCGCCGCGCCGACGCGCAGCCATTTTCAGTTCAGCGGTAATGTTAAAAACGTACGGGGGGAGACGATCGATACGCGTAAAGCGGCGTTCAGGACTGAATTCAGCCATAGATTCCTCGGATTAACGTGAGCGCCCGGACCGTCCGAGCGACGCTGCCGCTGTTGCGACACGTTAAGAAAATAACCCGAAAAAATTCACGCTGTCGAGAGGGCAGAGAAAAAATAAAATCTGGCACAAAAAACGGGTACTCGTTCCAGTAAATACGGCAGCGGCGGATCCGGATTTAGCCAATACGATCGTTGAAAGTAACATCTTAATATCTTTTATATTACCTGATTTTAGCCGCAGGACTCTCGCCTTCGCGGCCGCCCGCCTTTTGCTGAAGATCCCCTTTTAAAAGTGTGCCTGTTCCCTATTATTGTCTGCGGCTGGCCTTCTGGGGCGAGGTTTTTTATCATAGCGTTTTCCCGCGAATGACACGGCGCCTCCATGCACGAAATATTCACCATGCTGCTCGCAGTTTTTGACCGCGCGGCACTGATGCTAATTTGTCTTTTTTTCCTCATCCGCCTGCGGCTGTTTCGCGAACTGCTGCATAAATCTGCCCATACGCCGAAGGAGCTGCTGGCCGTCACCGCCATCTTCTCCCTGTTTGCCCTGTTCAGTACCTGGTCAGGCGTACCGGTGGAGGGTTCGCTGGTCAACGTGCGCATCATCGCAGTGATGTCCGGCGGTATCCTGTTTGGCCCGTGGGTCGGCGCCATCGTTGGCGTCATTGCCGGGGTGCACCGCTACCTGATCGATATCGACGGCGTTACCGCCATCCCCTGCTTTATCACCAGCATCATCGCCGGGCTATTGTCCGGACTGATCGGCCGCAGGGTGCCCAAGGCCCAGCGCTGGAAGGCCGGGATCCTCGCCGGGATGCTCTGCGAAACGCTGACCATGATCCTCGTGGTGCTGTGGGCGCCCTCCTTTTCACTGGGCCTCGATATCGTCTCGAAAATCGGTATTCCGATGATCCTCGGCAGCGTCAGTATCGGTTTTATCGTCCTGCTGGTGCAGAGCGTCGAGGGAGAAAAAGAGGCCAGCGCCGCGCGCCAGGCCAAGCTGGCGCTGGATATTGCCAACAAAACGCTGCCGCTGTTTCGCCACGTTAACAGCGAGTCGCTCCGCCAGGTCTGCGACATTATCCGCCGTGATATCAACGCCGATGCGGTGGCGATCACCACCACCGATCGGGTGCTGGCCTACGTTGGCTTTGGCGAGGGCAACTATCACGACCGCGACAACGCCATTAGCCCCACCACTCGCCAGGCGATTGAGAGTGGAAAAATTATCATCAAGAACAACGATGAGGCGTACAGAACTCCGGAAATTCACTCGATGCTGGTGATCCCATTGCGGGAAAAAGGCGTCGTCACCGGGACGCTGAAAATCTACTACTGCCACGCGCACCGCATCACTTCGTCGCTGCAGGAGATGGCGATAGGCCTGTCGCAAATTATCTCCACCCAGCTGGAGGTCTCCCGCGCGGAGCAGCTGCGGGAAATGGCCAACAGGGCCGAGCTGCGCGCGCTGCAGAGTAAAATCAATCCGCACTTTCTCTTCAACGCGCTCAACGCCATTTCGTCATCGATTCGCATGAATCCGGATACCGCGCGTCAGCTTATTTTTAATTTATCGCGCTATTTACGCTATAACATTGAATTAAAAGACGACGAGCAGATTGATATTAAAAGGGAGCTGTACCAAATCAAGGACTACATTGCCATTGAACAGGCGCGCTTCGGCGACAAGCTCACCGTTATCTATGATATCGATGATGAAGTCAGCTGCGTCATTCCCAGCCTGCTGATCCAGCCGCTGGTAGAAAATGCGATTGTTCACGGGATCCAGCCCTGCAAGGGAAAAGGCGTGGTCACGATTGGCATCAACGAGTGTGGGAACCGGGTACGGATTAGCGTCCGTGATACCGGCAACGGCATCGATCCGGCCGTCGTCGCCCGGGTGGAGGCCGATGAAATGCCGGGGAATAAAATCGGCCTGCTCAACGTTCACCATCGGGTCAAACTGCTGTACGGTGAAGGGCTGCATATCCGGCGCATGACCCCGGGTACGGAGATCACCTTCTACGTGCCCAACCGCAACGCCCCTCAGCCTACGCCGGTGTCGCTGCTGCCATGAGCGGAGAAAAAATGAAAGTCATCATCGTTGAGGACGAGTTCCCGGCGCAACAGGAGCTGACCTGGCTGATTAACACCCACAGCCAGATGGAGATTGTCGGTACCTTTGACGACGGGCTGGACGTGCTGAAGTTTCTGCAGCACAACAGGGTCGATGCCATTTTTCTCGACATCAACATCCCCTCGCTGGACGGCGTTCTGCTGGCGCAGAACATCAGCCAGTTTGCCCACAAGCCGTTTATTGTGTTTATCACCGCCTGGAAAGAGCACGCCGTAGAGGCATTTGAGCTGGAGGCGTTCGATTACATCCTCAAGCCCTATCAGGAATCACGCATTATCAACATGCTGCAGAAGCTAAGCAGCGCCTGGCAACAGCAGCAGCTTCCGGCGGCCAGCGCCAGCGCGGCGCCGAACCCGCAGCGGGAAAACGACACCATCAATCTGATCAAAGACGAGCGGATTATCGTCACCAGCATTCACGATATCTACTACGCGGAAGCGCATGAAAAAATGACGTTTGTCTATACCCGGCGGGAGTCGTTCGTGATGCCGATGAACATCACGGAGTTTTGCGCCAAACTGCCGCCAGCGCACTTCTTCCGATGCCACCGCTCCTACTGCGTCAATCTGAACAAAATTCGCGAAATTGAGCCGTGGTTTAATAACACCTACGTTCTGCGGCTGCGGGATCTGGAGTTTCAGGTGCCGGTGAGCCGCAGCAAGGTCAAAGAGTTCCGCCAGCTGATGCACCTGTAGCCGGCGCTTATCCGGGCCCGAGGGCCCGGAGGCGTGGTTTAGAGGATTTGGCCGAGCGTCTGGCGTAAATGCGCGCCGGACCCCAGCAGCCCCGGATTGTCATGGACAATCAGGTACACCGGAATATCCTGCACGAAGGCTTTAAAGCGCCCTTTATCTTCAAAACCGCCGCGGAAGCCGGACGCCTTAAAGAATTCGAGGAAGCGCGGCACGATACCGCCCGCAATATACACGCCGCCAAAGGTCGCCAGCGTCAGCGCCAGGTTGCCGCCAAAACGGCCCATGATCACGCAGAACAGCGACAGCGCGCGGCGGCAGTCGGTGCAGGAGTCAGCAAGCGCGCGTTCGGTCACGTCTTTCGGCTGCAGATTTTCCGGTAAACGACCATCAGATTTCACTATCGCGCGATAGAGGTATACCAGACCCGGGCCTGAGAGCACGCGTTCGGCGGAAACGTGTCCCAGCTCGGCGCGCAGCTCTTCCAGAATAATGCCCTCTTCTTCGCTGTTCGGCGCGAAGTCGACGTGGCCGCCCTCGCCCGGCAGGCTGACCCAGCGTTTATCAACGTGGACCAGATGCGCCACGCCGAGGCCGGTCCCCGCGCCATAGACGGCGATAGGTTTCCCCTCTACCGGCGCCGTGCCGCCAAACTGAATCAGGTGCTCGGCTTTTAGCATCGGAATCGCCATCGATACCGCCGTGAAATCGTTGATGATTTCCAGATGGGCGAACCCGAGGTTGCTTTTCATTTCGGCGATGGAAAACGCCCAGGTATGGTTGGTCATCGCCACCCAGTCGCCGGTGATCGGGCAGGCAATAGCAATGCAGCCGTCCTCGACGTCGACGCTGTGCTCGTCGAGATAGACGCGAACGACGGCTTCGAGACTGGGATAATCGAGCCCGGAATAGGTTTTGGCGCGGGAGATCTCCCCGTTCGCCATATCACATAATGCCAGTCGGGCATTGGTTCCGCCGACATCCCCTACTAAAGCAAATTTTGTCATTCCGTTACGGCTCCACTAAAGTCAAAATGATTCTTTTGGCACACTGTAAATTCATGATGCCCTAACAACAACGACCAACGTATAAGCGCCCACAGTTTAGCGACCTATATCACATTTAGGCTGTAATCTGTGCAAAATGGTTTATCCCGCGCCGCTGCGATCGTCAGGCATAGCCTTAAGTTTATCGTTTCAGCACCATTTGCATCGACGCTCTCCTGGCGCGAAGGCAAAGTAGTGCTCCGCAACCTGCAAAAGGAAATTTTCATGCTGCATCCGCGCGCCAGAACAATGCTGTTGCTATCGGTCCCGGCGGTTATCATCGGGATTGCGTCCAGCCTGGTATTGATTGTGACGATGAAGGTTGCGAGCGTCCTGCAGAATATCCTCTGGAGCGTTTTGCCGCTGAGCCTCGGCCTTAACGCCGGCGGGCATCTCTGGACCATTGCCATTCTGACGCTCACCGGCATTGCCGTCGGTCTGGTTATCCGCTTTAGCCCAGGCCACGCCGGGCCCGACCCGGCGGCTGAATCGCTGGTCGGCGCGCCGGTCAGCACCAGCGCCCTGCCGGGGCTGATTGCCGCGCTCATTTTAGGCCTCGCGGGCGGCGTCAGCCTTGGGCCAGAACACCCCATCATGGTGGTCAATATCGCCCTGGCGGTGGCCATCGGTTCGCGCCTCTTTCCCCGCGTCAGCTCGCTTGACTGGACGATCCTCGCCGCCTCCGGGACTATCGGCGCCCTGTTTGGCACGCCGGTTGCCGCCGCGCTGATCTTTTCGCAAACCCTTAACGGCAGCAACGACGTCCCGCTGTGGGACCGCCTTTTTGCCCCGCTGCTGGCGGCGGCGGCCGGCGCCCTGACAACCAGCCTGTTCTTCAACCCCCACTTCTCGCTACCGATCCCGCACTATCCGCAGATGCAGCTGGTGGATATCTTTAGCGGCGCGGTGGTCACGCTGATCGCGATTGCCGTAGGCATGGTTGCCGTCTGGTGCTTGCCGCGCCTGCATGCGCTGATGCACCGCCTGAAAAGCCCCGTTTTAACGCTCGGGATCGGCGGTTTGCTGCTCGGCATTCTCGGAACCGTCGGCGGGCATATCACCCTGTTTAAAGGGCTGGATGAGATGCAGCAAATGGCGTTCAGCCAGACCCTGAGCGGCGGCGACTTTATGCTGATTGCGCTGGTGAAGCTGGCGGCGCTGACGATCGCTGCCGCCAGCGGCTTTCGCGGCGGGCGAATTTTCCCGGCGGTCTTCGTCGGCGTGGCGCTGGGCCTGATGCTGCATGCGCACGTTGACGCCGTCCCGGCGGCGATTACGGTTTCCTGCGCGATTCTCGGAATGACGCTGGTGGTCACCCGTGACGGCTGGCTGAGCCTGTTTATGGCCGCCGTCGTGGTGCCGGACACCACGCTGCTGCCGCTGCTGTGCATGGTGATGCTCCCGGCCTGGCTGCTGCTGGCCGGGAAGCCGCTGATGATGATTAAACGACGCCCCGACTAAAGGCGGCTGTTGCGCTCCTCAAGAGCCTCGGTCACCGCCCGCAAAAAGTCGGGGATATCCATTTTTGGCAGCATCACCTCGACCAGCGTCAGCCGGTCGGAGGCCAGGCTGTCGTTCATCGCCTCCTTCAGCTCCGCGGTGCGCGTCACGCGCCAGCAGCGCGAAGGAACGTCGGGGGCAAACGCCTCCGGCAGGCGGTTCCAGTCCCAGAGGGCGATATCGTTATAGCGCTGCTCCGGCCCGTGGATCGCCCGCTCAACCGTATAGCCTTCGTTGTTAAGCAGCAGTATGAGCGGCCGCTGCTTGTCGCGCAGCATCGAGCCCATCTCCTGGATCGTGAGCTGCGCTGCGCCATCGCCGATAATCAATACCACCCTTCGATCCGGCGCGGCGGTCTGCGCGCCGTAGGCCGCCGGCAGCGTAAAGCCTATCGACCCCCACAGCGGCTGAACCAGCAGCGTCGCATCCGAGGGCAGCCTCAGCGCCGCGACGCCGAATGCCGCGGTTCCCTGATCGGCGAGAATAATATCCCCCGGCCTCAGCTGCTCCTGTACGGTGCTCCAGAAGCTTTTTTGCGTCAGCGTGCCGCCGGTAGCGCCGCCAACCTCCGGCAGCGAGACCGGCGGCAGCGTCCACTCCGCCGCCAGGCTGGCGGAGAGCCCGATCAGGACCGCCAGCGCCTGATCCATCGGGATCCGACTAAACCAGCGCTCCCCTACCCTGACGGCGAACGGCTGGATCTCAATGGTGCGCTCGGGCGGTAAATGCTGGGTAAATCCGGCGGTAATGGTGTCGGTAAAGCGCGTGCCTACGCAGATAATGGTATCGGCGTTTTCAATGGTCTCGCGGGTTTGGGGTGCGCTGGCGATGCCGCTGTAGGTCCCGACAAAACCGGGATTCTGCTCGTCAAAGAGCCCCTTGCCCATCAGCATGGTGGCGTGAGCGATCGGCGTTTTTTCGACCCAGGTTCTTAGCGTTTCCTGTAGGCCATAGCGCTGGGCGAGAAAATCCGCCAGCAGCGATACCCGCCGGCTGCCCCGCAGCAGCTGTCCCGCATACTCCTGAAAGCCGGCCAGCTGATTCTCGTCCGCCGGCGGACCCTCAATCACCAGACGACGCGCGGGCGGCGTGGCGCTGGCCCTTGCGACGTCGGCGGGCAGCATTAAATAGCCGGGACGATGGTGGGCCAGCATTTCGCTGAAGACGCGATCGATTTCATGGCAGGCGTTGCCCGCCGTCAGGGTGGCCTGAGTGCAGGTAATCTGCTCGCTCATGCGCGCAAAATGGGTAAAGTCGCCGTCCCCCAGCGTGTGGTGCAGCAGCTCCCCCCGCTGCTGGGCGCCGCTGCAGGGGGCGCCCACGATATGCAGAACCGGGACGTGTTCGGCATAGCTGCCCGCCACGCCGTTAAGCGCGCTCAGCTCGCCAACGCCGTAGGTCGTCAGCAGCGCGCCGGCGCCCTTAATACGCGCATAGCCGTCGGCCGCATAGGCGGCGTTCAGTTCGTTCGCGCAGCCGACCCATCCCAGCGCCTCATGCGCAATCACACGATCGAGGAACTGCAGGTTGTAATCTCCCGGTACGCCAAACAAGCGGTCTATGCCGCAATCTACAAGGCGATCCAGCAGATAATCGCCAATCGTGTAAGTCGGTTGCATAGCCATACTCCTCATCCCGTGCAGGTAATTTGAGTATTGAATAAGCGATCGAACTGTCCAGATTGTGTCGAATATATGAGGTGGAAAGCAAAATTTACGACTTTGGGGTGTGTACTCCGGGCTGAACATTCTTTAGTGTAAACGTATACACAAGCTGTTTTATCTGCGGAGGAAGTATGGTTTACCAGGCAAATGCGACGCGATATGAGACAATGGAGTTCCGCCGATGCGGCCAGAGCGGGCTAAAGCTGCCGGCAGTTTCTCTCGGCCTTTGGCATAACTTTGGTGACGAAACGCGAGTAGAAACCAGCCGCCAGCTGCTGCGTCACGCCTTCGATCTCGGCATTACGCACTTCGATCTGGCCAACAACTACGGGCCGCCGCCGGGTTCCGCTGAGAGCAATTTCGGCCGCATCCTGCGGGAGGATTTTTTACCTTATCGCGATGAGCTGATTATCTCCAGCAAGGCCGGTTACACCATGTGGGACGGGCCTTACGGCGACTGGGGGTCGCGCAAGTATCTGATTGCCAGCCTCGATCAGAGCCTGAAACGGATGGGGCTGGAATACGTCGATATCTTCTATCATCACCGCCCCGATCCCGAGACTCCGCTGCTGGAAACCATGCGCGCGCTGGACCATATCGTGCGTCAGGGTAAAGCGCTTTACGTCGGGCTATCCAACTACCCCCTCGCCCAGGCGACGGAAGCGGTTAGCATTCTCAACGATCTCGGCACGCCGTGCATTATTCATCAGCCAAAATACTCCATGTTAGAGCGCTGGGTTGAAGACGGGCTGCTGGATTTCCTGCAGGCCGAGGGGGTCGGAAGCATTGCGTTTTCACCGCTGGCCGGCGGCCAGCTGACCGACCGCTATTTACACGGTATCCCGGCAGATTCCCGGGCCGCCAGCGGCAGCCGCTTCCTGCAGGCGGATCAGCTGACGGCAGAAAAACTGGAGAAAGTCCGTCAGCTGGACGCCCTGGCGCAGGCGCGCGGACAGAAGCTATCGCAGATGGCGCTGGCCTGGGTGCTTCGCGGGGAAAAAGTGACCTCGGTGCTGATCGGGGCCAGCAAAACGGCCCAGCTTGACGATGCCGTCGGGATGCTCGCCAACCGCCACTTCAGCCCTGATGAGTGCGCGAAAATAGACGTGATTCTGGCGGCGTAAACAAAAAGTTACTTTAGCAAAAAAGTCACTTTAGCAAAAAGTGCTCTTATCCGCGATTTAGGAGTTCATCCAATGCTGCGGGGCTTCACCGCCTCGTAATATCACGTTCACAAGCCGCAAGGCTCGATCGTGAAGGAGAAGAGTATGTTCAGGTCACTGATACTGGCTGCCGTGCTGCTGGCCTCAGCGCCATTAGTTGCTAACGCCGGGGAAATCACCCTGCTGCCATCTGTAAAATTACAAATAGGCGATCGCGACAATTACGGTAATTACTGGGACGGTGGCGGCTGGCGCGACCGTGATTACTGGCGTCGTAACTACGAATGGCGCGACAACCGCTGGCGGCATCATGACAACGGCCGTCACCGCGGCTGGGATAAGCGCAAAGCTTATGAACGCGGCTACCGTGAGGGCTGGAACGATCGCGACGACCGTCGCGGCGGCTGGGGGCGTGGACCGGGAGGTCGCGGACACGGTCACGGCCATCACTGAATGTCCTGCAATCAGTTTAATCAAACGGGGGAGCCTTGCAGCTCCCCCGTTTGATTACCCGCTTATAATCCCAGCACCGTTCCCACCAGCAGCCAGCCGTTCAGCGCAACCACAATCGCCACGATGACCCAGCCGGTTCGCTTAATCCATGCCGTATTCACCAGATCGCCCATCAGCTTCGGATTACTGGTAAAAATCAGCAGCGGCACCAGCGCCAGCGCAATACCAAAGCTCAGTAGCACCTGGCTCATCACTAAGATACGGGTCGGATCGAGCCCCATCATGATGACGATAAACGACGGCAGCATGGTAATCGCCCGGCGAAACCACAGCGGGATATGAAAGCGAATAAACCCCTGCATCACCACCTGGCCCGCCAGGGTCCCTACCACCGTCGACGACAGCCCGGCAGCCACCAGGCTGAGGCCGAATATGGTTGCCGCGGCGTGGCTCAGCAGCGGCTCCAGCGTCAGGTAGGCGGCATCAAGATCGGCGACGCCGGTATGACCGTTAAAGTGAAACGCGGCGGCAGCGGTGGCCATCATCGCCAGGTTAACAAAGCCGGCGATGGTCATGGCAATCGCTACATCCCAGCGGGTGGCGTTATAGCGCTCTTTGCGCGTGCCGTCATGCAGGTTCTGGGTCAGCGACGAGTGTAGATAGATGACGTGAGGCATAATGGTGGCCCCCAGCACCCCGGCCGCCAGGAACACCGCTTCTCCGTTAGGCAGGCTCGGGATAATCATCCCTTTCGCCAACGGCGCCAGCGCCGGCTGGGAGAAAATCAGCTCCACGATATAGGCGCCGGCAACGAACAGCAGCAACCCGCCAATGACCTTCTCCAGCGGCTTTTGCCCGCGACGCTGTAGCATCAAAATCAAAAACGTGGCGATACCGGTCAGCACGGCGCCCTGCAGTAAAGAGACGCCAAGCAGCAGCTTAAAGCCGATCGCCGCGCCGATAAACTCGGCCAGGTCCGTCGCCATGGCGATAATTTCCGCCTGCACCCAATAGAACCACACTACCGGGCGCGGATAGTGGTCGCGGATCTGCTCCGCGAGATTTTTACCCGTCGCAATTCCCAGCTTTGCCGACAGCACCTGAATCAGCATCGCCATCAGGTTTGCCCACACCACCACCCACAGCAGCTGGTAGCCGAAGCTGGCGCCCGCCTGGATATTGGTCGCAAAGTTACCGGGATCGATATACCCGATGGCAGCAATAAAGGCAGGCCCCATCAAAGCGAGCTTCATCTTGCGCGCTGCGCGACCGCTGCTATTCTCAACGCGACTACTTGTCATTTTCTGCCTCAGAAATATAGCCTTTGCTATGTTTAATGCTACCAAAATGCGAATGATTATCAAGTTCATTTGTAACGGCGATAATTATTGCTTTGATAGGGGGGAACGATAGCGGCTAACAACGAAAAGGTGGCAGTGATGGAGCCCATCCCGCCTGGTCATCAGATTAGTACAACTAAGCAACTTTTAAAACCTTTACGCAACATAACAAAAATGTATGTTCGATCACTATTTTGGTGATTAGTCACAGTTCCTTGCAATAGTGTGGATTTGATCTCGTTTTCTTTGGGCTTGTTACATAGAATGTGCACAGAAATTTAACCTGCCTCATATTTGGAGCAAATATGGACCGCGTCCTGCACTTTATTCTCGCGATCGTCGTGGTGGCTATTTTGGCCCTTTTGGTCAGCCACAACCGTAAGCAGATTCGTATTCGTTATGTTATTCAATTGCTAGTCATTGAAGTCCTGCTGGCCTGGTTCTTCCTGAACTCCGATATCGGTCTGGGCTTCGTGAAAGGATTCTCCGAGATGTTCGAAAAACTTCTCGGCTTTGCTAATGAAGGGACCAACTTCGTCTTCGGCAATATGAACGATAAAGGCCTCGCCTTCTTCTTCCTCAAGGTTCTGTGCCCAATCGTCTTCATCTCTGCGCTGATCGGTATTTTGCAGCATATCCGCATCCTGCCTATCGTCATTCGCGCGATCGGTACCGTGCTGTCCAAAATCAACGGCATGGGTAAGCTGGAATCATTCAACGCCGTCAGCTCGCTGATTCTGGGCCAGTCGGAAAACTTTATCGCCTATAAAGATATCCTCGGCAAAATGTCGCGTAACCGCATGTACACCATGGCGGCTACCGCGATGTCCACCGTTTCCATGTCTATCGTCGGCGCGTACATGACCATGCTGCAGCCGAAGTACGTCGTTGCGGCGCTGGTTCTTAACATGTTCAGCACCTTTATCGTACTGTCGCTGATTAACCCTTACCGCGTTGATGAAAGCGAAGAAAATCTGCAGATGTCGAACCTGCATGAAGGTCAGAGCTTCTTTGAAATGCTGGGTGAGTACATCCTGGCAGGCTTTAAAGTGGCGATTATCGTTGCGGCGATGCTGATTGGTTTCATCGCGTTAATCTCTGCGCTGAACGCCCTGTTCGCGACCGTTACCGGCTGGTTCGGTTACAGCATCTCCTTCCAGGGTATCCTCGGCTACATCTTCTACCCGGTTGCATGGGTGATGGGCGTACCGGCAGGTGAAGCGCTGCAGGTCGGCAGTATCATGGCGACTAAACTGGTTTCAAACGAATTCGTTGCGATGATGGATCTGCAGAAAATTGCCAGCACGCTCTCTCCGCGTGCGGAAGGCATTATCTCCATCTTCCTGGTCTCCTTCGCCAACTTCTCCTCAATCGGGATTATTGCCGGGGCGATTAAAGGCCTGAACGAAGAGCAGGGTAACGTTGTTTCCCGCTTTGGCCTGAAGCTGGTTTACGGCTCAACCCTGGTGAGCGTGCTCTCAGCGTCTATCGCCGCGCTGGTACTGTAATTTCTTTAGGTTGTGCAAAAGCCGGGCTGGTCCCGGCTTTTTTACGCCTGTAATTCCTGAAGCGGCCGGGGCTTGCCGATCAGGTAGCCCTGCAAATAGTCGACGCCAAGCGCCAGCAGCCGCGCCCTCTGCTCTTCCGTTTCCACGTACTCCGCCACAACCGTCAGATTTTTCACCCTCGCCATCTCGATAATGGATTTAATAATGATCGCATCCAGAGGATCGGTCTCCACGTCGCGCACGAAGCAGCCGTCAATCTTCACGATATCCGCCTGGAGCCGCTTCAAGCGCTCATAGTTCGCATAGCCGGTACCGAAGTCATCGATAGCAATGGCGCAGCCAAAATCCCGCAGCTGCTGGATGTTGTGCAGGCTGGTTTGCTCATCGCAGAATGCCTGCTCTTCGGTAATTTCGATGGTGATCGCTTCGGCCTGGAGGTGGTAGCGCCTGAACAACGCAATAATCTGCGCCGCGCTATCGCGCTGCATCAGCGTGTAGGGCAGCAGATTAACGGAGAAGTGCTGGCCCGGATGACGATGCAGGGTGCTGAACAACGTTTCCAGTACCAGCATGTCGAAACGCTGGCTCAGGTTGAACTGCACGATGAGCGGAATAAAGCGGTCCGGCGTAATAACGGTTTCTCCGCACTGCATCCGCGTAAGCACTTCGTAATAGCCCTCCCCCGCTGCGTTCTGGATCGGCTGGGCATACAGCACGAGATCGCGTTTGCTGAGCGCCTGCTTCACCCGGGTCAGCATCAGCACCTGCTCGCTGGTTTGATCGGAAACCTGCCCCTGCGTCGCGTCCAGTGCCAGCACCCGCCGCGTCGCGCAGGCCTGCTCCGAAAGCCAGCTCAGCTGGCCCAGCATCGGGTGAAGCTCCGCCTCGACGCCATGGTGCCGGCCCCACGATGCGCCGAACTCCAGATCCAGCGTCTGGTTATTCCAGCTAAATTTATTGTGGTTAAGTATCGCCACGATGTGGCCTAGCCTCGCCTCAGGTTCCGGCCCACACAGCACCAGCAGCAGCTCGCTGCCGGGTAGCTGAAATATTTTATCCCCCGCCCCCAGCAGCGGCTGCACCTTACCGGCTACCTGCCGCTTGCAGTGCACGCGCATCATCATGCCGTAATGGCGGCTGAGGAAGTCCAGGTTATCAATTCGCAGGCTGCTGACGGCGACCTCAGGATTGCGGCGTAAATGGCACTCCAGCGCGCGCAGATTAGGCAATCCGGTCAGCGGGTCCTCCTGCGCCTGATCCCGCCATCTGAGCTTGATTCGCTCGTTCTGAGCGTAAATATCCAGCATATAAAACAAGCAGATGGTGAACGAGATGAGCACCGAGAGCACGAATGATAATGCGTACTCGGTTTTGACGCCCTGCAGGAAATTTTGATTATAGGCAACCAGCAAGAATGCTGAAACGGACCATGAAATACGGATCAGCGCATGACCCAGCCGGCTAATACCAATAAAATAAAGGATAAAAATAAGTGGCACTAAATAACCGGCGATAAAAACAGAATCATAAGGCGCGCAGAGCACTACCAATATTGCTGCGAGCGTCATAAACCAGTACAGCGTAAATACCCGACGCTCGCGCGTAAGCCACGGTTGACAATGATGAAGCCAGAATGTGCGGGCAAAACGCGGATTGATAATCATCCGCAACGGATAATAAAAGAAGGTCGTAAAAATTAACGCCGCGCAAATCAAACTCTGAATATCAATAATGGTATAAATTGCCGGCATACCTTTGAAATAACTCGATATAACCAGAGGGAAAGAAAAAAACGCCCCCGCCAGATACATGGTGACTTTCATTAATATGGGGGCAAAAAATCCGCCCCAAAAGATTCTGATGCCCATCCGCTTTGCGGTTAACCCACTGCGCCACGTCTTGCCGAGCAGCATGCGGACAACGGCGCACGACGCCAGCACCGAGAATAGCTGACAGAATAATAAAATTGCTGCCTGCGGTATCGTCAGAGGGATTACCCAGACGTTAGTGATAGCAAAAGCGATAATCAGCGGACCGACCGCATAGCGGCCAAATATAAAGATGACCGCGTACATCATACTTAGCGGTAGCCAGGCGAGGAAAATTTGGTTGCCGTCAATCAATGCCTGAGGTGAAATAAACCTGGCTAATGGAATCGTAATTAAACAAACGATCAGCGCGAGTAAAGATCTTCTGATATTAATGTTAAATTTGCCTATCATTATTGTTAATTAAAGGTCCCGCGCCGGAATTATATTTAATATATAAATACTATGTTGGTTAATTATGGCAGGCAAGGTAATAAGCCAGGGAAAATTCTTAAATTACACTTCATTCTACTGGCAGGAGATTTTCTGACGTAAGCACAAAGTGCTTTACATTAGCGGAGGAGAAAACAAAAAACCCCCGCCGTAGCGAGGGTTTCGAATTTGGTGGAGCTAAGCGGGATCGAACCGCTGACCTCTTGCATGCCATGCAAGCGCTCTCCCAGCTGAGCTATAGCCCCAACAGTACGTTTTACAACCAAACCTGATGGGAACAGGATTTGGTGGAGCTAAGCGGGATCGAACCGCTGACCTCTTGCATGCCATGCAAGCGCTCTCCCAGCTGAGCTATAGCCCCGTAACGTAAAACGTGTCGTGTTGACGGGCGGCATAATATGAATTCCTTCGTCAGGTGTCAACGGCAAAATCACCCCTCTGAATTTGATCGCTGAAAAAGCAGGCAAATAGCTGACATTGCGAAGCTTATCGCAGGGAGAAGTTAAACATGTCACTCTTTCATCTAAAAGGATGCTATAACATGAACAACTAATTCCCACATTTTTACTCAGGAAATAGTATGCTCAAGGAACGAATGACACCTGAAGAAATCGCCCATCTCACCGGCTTCAGCCGGCAGACAATCAATAAATGGGTACGCAAAGAAGGATGGCAAACATCCCCCCGGCCCGGCGTGCAGGGAGGCAAAGCCCGCCTCGTACACGTCAACGAGCAGGTGCGCGATTTTATTCGCAGCGCACAGCGCGTGGCTGAAACGCCGCCCTCCTACGCCACCGTAGAAAACGACCTTGAACCGCTGCTGCTTACGCTGAGCAAAGAGATGACCCCCGGCGAACAGAAAAAGCTGATGTCGCTTCTGCTGCGTGAAGGTATCACCGGTTTACTCCAGCGCCTGGACATTCGCGACCAGTAACATGATGATGAAATTAAAAGATAAGATGACCCCGGCAGAACTTGCGGAATGTCTCGGCCTTGCCAGACAAACGATCAACCGCTGGGTCAGAGAGCAAAAGTGGCGTACGGAGGCCATTCCCGGCGTCAAAGGTGGGCGCGCCCGTCTCATCGTTATCGACAGGCCGGTGCTCGATTTTCTGACGAATATTCCCGCGCTGCGGCACCTGATTGCCGATTATCAGCTGGCAGAACCGCCAGGCCACTACTTTATTAACGATGCCGGAGCTATCTGGCGACAAATTGCCGAGACGCTTCATCTCATGACGCCGGAAGAACAGCAGCATTTGCGGGACTTTCTTGCAAGGGAGGGTATCAGCGGATTTTTATCGCGCTTGGGAATTAGCGGCGAGCGGTCAAAAGAGTAAACAACGGCAGGAGTCCCTGCCGTTATGCGTAGCTTATGATGCTCAGGCCTGCTGGCTTTCGCGTTCAGCAATAAACGCCAGCGCTTTATTGATGCGTTCTACGCTGCGGGATTTACCAATCGCATGCACGGTCACGTCGAGGGCCGGAGATTGCCCGGCGCCGGTTACCGCAACGCGCAGCGGCATCCCAACTTTACCCATCCCAACTTCCAGCTCATCCGCCGTCGCCTGAATGGCGTGGTGAACGTTTTCAGCCGTCCAGTCGGTCACCGCAGCCAGCTTATCGCGTACGACTTCCAGCGGCTGACGCGCAACAGGGCGCAGGTGTTTTTTCGCCGCGTCGGCGTCAAACTCGGCAAACTCTTCATAGAAGTAACGGCAGCTCGCCGCCATCTCCTTCAGCGTTTTGCAACGCTCGCCGAGCAGCTTCACCAACTCAGCCAGCTGCGGGCCGTTACGGGTATCGATATTTTCCTGCTCGATATGCCACTGCAGATGCGTTGCCACATACTCCGGCGCCAGGGAGTTAATGTAGTGATGGTTCAGCCACTGCAGCTTTTCGGTGTTAAACGCGCTGGCGGATTTGCTGACCGCGCCGAGGGAGAAGAGCTTAATCATCTCTTCACGGGTGAAGATCTCCTGATCGCCGCTGGACCAGCCCAGGCGTACCAGGTAGTTCAGCAGCGCTTCAGGCAGGTAGCCATCGTCGCGGTACTGCATCACGCTCACCGCACCGTGGCGCTTAGAGAGCTTTTTACCGTCATCGCCGTTGATCATCGAAACGTGCGCATAGACCGGCACCGGCGCGTTCAATGCTTTAAGGATGTTGATCTGACGCGGGGTGTTGTTGATATGGTCTTCACCACGGATCACGTGCGTGATCGCCATATCCCAGTCATCCACGACAACGCAGAAGTTATAGGTCGGAGAACCGTCGGTACGGCGAATGATCAGATCGTCCAGCTCCTGGTTACTGAACTCAATCGGTCCGCGGATCTGATCGTCAAAAATAACGGAACCGTCCTGCGGGTTGGCAAAACGCACCACACACGGTTCGTTGTCCGCATGATGCTCGTGACCATGGCGGCAGCGACCGTCGTAGCGAGGTTTCTCGCCGTTTGCCATCTGCTCTTCGCGCAGCGCGTCGAGGCGCTCTTTAGAGCAGTAGCATTTATAGGCCGTGCCCGCTTCCAGCATTTCATCAATAACGGCGTTGTAGCGGTCAAAACGTTTAGTCTGGAAATACGGACCTTCGTCCCACTCCAGATTCAGCCAGTTCATCCCATCCATAATGGCTTCGATTGCTTCCGGCGTGGAGCGCTCGAGATCGGTGTCTTCAATACGCAGTACAAACTCACCGTTGTTGTTGCGGGCAAAAAGCCAGGAGTAGAGAGCAGTACGCGCGCCGCCAACGTGCAGATAGCCTGTCGGGCTGGGCGCGAAGCGAGTTTTGATTTTCATGAAATGGCCTTACGTTTAATAAAGATGCCGACAACCGGCAGAGTCCGTTGGTATTTATGGGTGAATATTCTAACACCGTAGGCTGATTCCTCAATGTAGTTCCCGTCTGAACGTCACGCTTTGCCATTTTTGTTTATAAATCATGCGCCGCGGATGCTTTCGCGATCGTTTTGTTTAATTTTACGACGAACAAACAAATTATTTAGAAAAGGCGTTGACTCATTTTCAACTCTCCCTATAATGCGACTCCACACAGCGGGGGTGATTAGCTCAGCTGGGAGAGCACCTCCCTTACAAGGAGGGGGTCGGCGGTTCGAACCCGTCATCACCCACCAACTACTTTACGTAGTCTCCGCCGTGTAGCAAGAAATTGAGAAGTGGGTGATTAGCTCAGCTGGGAGAGCACCTCCCTTACAAGGAGGGGGTCGGCGGTTCGATCCCGTCATCACCCACCACTTTCTCGCCAGCTGGATTTCTTGCAATAAAATGAAGTACCGAAGTGGGTGATTAGCTCAGCTGGGAGAGCACCTCCCTTACAAGGAGGGGGTCGGCGGTTCGATCCCGTCATCACCCACCACTTCGGGTCGTTAGCTCAGTTGGTAGAGCAGTTGACTTTTAATCAATTGGTCGCAGGTTCGAATCCTGCACGACCCACCATATTTAGAAAAAAGCGCCTTTTGGCGCTTTTTTCGTTTCTGCACACCGTGCTTAACCGTGCAGGATGAGAACCTGCAGCAGGTTCGACAAAATCGTCGGGAACGATTTTGCATCGCCACCTGTGGCGACCCGCAGGGCGAGTCTCAGGATGAGACGAGTGATATCCTGCACGACCCACCACTCATATCCTTCACACCCGCTTTTTCGTTTCTGAATACCACGCCCGCCTCCACGGACTCACGCCTCACCGCTGATACAGCGGATCGTCAGCTCTGCCCGCAGTCAGCATATTCCCCTCTTCACGCACCACCTCCCACAGCGCCTGGGCGGCGGTTGAGAGCGAGCGCTTCTTACGCTGCGCCAGCATCAGCTGACGCTCAACAACCGGGGTTAGCCGCTTGACCCGCAAATGGCTGCCCTGAGGCAGCGGTAGCGCCAGCGCCGGTAGGATGCTGATACCAATTCCTGACTCCACCATCGGAAACAGCGTCGCCGGATGCCCAATCTCCTGCACAATATTGGCATCAATGCCAAAGCGCGCCAGCGCGGCATCAATCAGCGGCCGGCTGCCGGAGGCATAGTCCTGCAATACCAGCCGCTGGTGCTGAAGATCCTGCCAGCTTACCGATGCCCTTTCGGCAAAAGGATGGTCCTCCCGGCATAAAAGCAAAAACGGTTCCGACAGGACCGTCTCACACTGCAAATCCGTCGCGGCGCCGGGATCGATAACAATGCCAAAATCTACCTCTCCCTGGCGAATGCTCTCCAGAACCCACTGCTGAGGGCGATCGTGGAGCACAAAATCAATCTCCGGGTAACGCTGATTGCTGTGAGCAATACACTGGGGGATGAGGTGAGCGGAAATCGTCTGGCTGGCGGCAACCCGCACGGTTCCCGTCAGCTGCTGGCCCACGCGTCCGGCGTCGCGCAGCGTACTGTTCAGCTCGTCCAGCAGCCGCTCAAGCCGACCCGCCAGCTGATGCCCCGCCTCCGTCAGCACCACCTCCCGGGTGGTTCTGTCGAGCAGCCGCACGCCGGTCTGATGCTCCAGCTCCTTGACGCTATGGCTCACCGCCGACTGGCTGAGCCCAATCATCTCCCCTGCCCGGCTAAAGCTTCTCGCCCTGGCGACGGTGACAAATACCTTTAACTGACGCAGCGAATAATTCATCTTTTTTATTCATGAATAGATGCAATAAATCAATTTTATTTCTCAAACTAAAAAAAGCACAATAGCGAAATCGATTTTCAGGAGCGATTATGAAATTTTTCCGCATTCTTGACCCATTTACCCTTACCCTGGTTACCGTCGTCCTGCTGGCCTCCTTTTTCCCGGCGCGCGGCGAATTTGTCCCCTTCTTTGAGCACCTCACCACCGCGGCCATTGCCCTGCTGTTCTTTATGCACGGCGCAAAGCTCTCCCGCGAGGCGATTATCTCCGGCGGCGGCCACTGGCGTTTGCATCTGTGGGTGATGTGCAGCACCTTTATCGTCTTCCCCGTTTTGGGGGTGCTGTTTGCGTGGTGGGCGCCGATAAACGTCGATCCAGCGCTCTATACCGGCTTTATTTATCTCTGCATTCTGCCCGCTACCGTACAGTCAGCGATCGCCTTCACTTCGCTGGCTGGCGGAAACGTAGCGGCGGCCGTATGTTCGGCCTCGGCATCGAGCCTGCTGGGAATTTTCATTTCACCGCTGCTGGTCGGGCTACTGATGAATCTGCACGGCGCCGGCGGCAGCCTGGAGCAGGTCGGCAAGATTATGCTGCAGCTTCTGCTGCCGTTCGTCCTCGGTCATCTGTCCCGTCCATGGATTGGCGCGTGGGTGGCGCGGCATAAAAAATGGATTTCAAAAACCGACCAGACCTCTATCCTGCTGGTGGTCTACTCGGCGTTTAGTGAGGCGGTGGTGAACGGTATCTGGCATAAAGTCGGTCCAGGCTCGCTGCTTTTCATCGTCGCCGTCAGCATCGTGCTGCTGGCCATCGTTATCGCCATTAACATCTTTGTGGCGCGCAAATGCGGCTTCAATAAAGCGGATGAAATTACCATTGTCTTCTGCGGATCGAAAAAGAGCCTGGCAAACGGGATCCCGATGGCCAATATTCTCTTTCCAACCTCGATTCTGGGGATCATGGTGCTGCCGCTGATGATTTTCCATCAGATCCAGCTGATGGTGTGCGCCGTGCTGGCACGACGCTATAAACGACAGGCGGAAGAGCGGCTGGCACGTGAAAGCGCCAGCGCGCCAGAGGCTTAACGCGGCTGCTTGAGGGGCTGAACCAGCTGGGTCAGCCCTTCGGTTTTAATCAATAAGGTTAACGCCATCAGCTCGCCAAGATGCCCGGCGGGAAACTGCTCCTTACGGGCAAACCACAGCAAATACTCTTCAGGCACGTCAATCAAACGACGGCCTTTATATTTGCCAAACGGCATTTCCGTATTGGCAATCTCGATAAGCCGTTCCTTATCCACGTTAATCTCCCAACAGCCGCAGCATTTCGGCTTCATCGATCACCGCAATCCCCAGCTCCTGCGCTTTAGCCAGCTTCGACCCCGCCGCTTCCCCGGCAATCACCAGATCGGTTTTCTTCGATACGCTGCCCGCGACTTTCGCCCCCAGCGCCACCAGCCGCGCTTTGGCATCATCACGGGACAGCAGGCTCAGGCTGCCGGTCAGGACCACGGTTTTGCCGGCAAACGGGCTATCGATCTCTTCGGCATTGACCACCACCGGCGCGGGCCAGCGGACGCCCTCCGCGCGCAGCTGGGCGATAACCTCACGGTTGCTCTCTTCAGCAAAGAAATTACGCACGTGGGTAGCCACCACAATGCCGACGTCCGGCACCTTCTGCAGATCGTCAATGGATGCCTGCTCGAGCGCCTCAATCGTCGCAAAATGCGCCGCCAGCCCCGCGGCCGTTGCTTCGCCGACCTCACGAATGCCAAGCGCGTACAGGAAGCGGGCAAAGGTCGTTTCTTTCGATTTTTCCAGCGAATTGACCACGTTTTGCGCCGACTTTGGCCCCATGCGCTCAAGACCGGTGAGCTTACCCGGGCTTAAGCGGAACAGGTCGGCCGGCGTATGCACGTACTCTTTCTCAACCAGCTGGTCGATTATCTTGTCGCCCATGCCCTCAACGTCTAACGCACGACGGGAAACGAAGTGCTTTAAGGCCTCTTTACGCTGCGCGCCGCAAATTAATCCGCCGGTACAGCGCGTCACCACTTCGCCTTCCACGCGCTCAACGTCTGAATGACATACCGGGCAGTGGGTCGGGAAGAGGATTTCACGCGTATCTTCCGGACGTTCGGAGAGCACGACGTTAACCACCTGAGGAATAACGTCCCCGGCGCGGCGGATCACCACCTTATCGCCGATTCGCAGACCCAGGCGTTCAATTTCATCGGCGTTATGCAGCGTGGCGTTACTCACCAGCACGCCGGCAACATGGACCGGCTCGAGGCGCGCCACCGGCGTGATTGCTCCGGTACGGCCAACCTGGAACTCCACGTCGCGCACGAAGGTCATCTGCTCCTGAGCGGGAAACTTAAAGGCGACGGCCCAGCGCGGGGCGCGGGCAACAAAGCCGAGCTGCTCCTGAAGCGCCAGAGAATCCACTTTGATGACCACGCCGTCGATATCAAAACCTAACGTCGGGCGGTCCTCCTCAACCTTACGATAGTAAGTAAGTACTTCCTCTGGAGTGCGGCAGAGCGTTACGCGCTCGCTAACCGGCAATCCCCAGGCCTTAAACTGCTGCAGACGTCCGGAGTGACTCGCCGGCAGCTCGCCGCCTTCCAGCACCCCCACGCCGTAGCAGAAGAAAGTAAGCGGTCGCTTCGCTGTGATCCGCGGGTCGAGCTGGCGCAGGGAACCTGCAGCCGCATTGCGCGGGTTAGCAAAGACCTTGCCGCCGCTGCGACGCGCCTCGTCGTTAATTTTTTCGAACCCGGCCTGCGGCAGGAACACCTCGCCGCGCACTTCCAGGCGCGCAGGAATATTGTCACCGCGCAGCTTCAGCGGGATCGCGCGAATCGTCCGCACATTAGAGGTAATATCCTCGCCGGTGGTGCCGTCGCCGCGCGTTGCCGCCTGCACCAGCACGCCGTTTTCGTACAGAATACTCACCGCCAATCCGTCCAGCTTCAGCTCACAGCAGTAGACCAGATCGTCGCTGCTTTTCAGCCGGTCCTGAACGCGCTTGTTAAACGCGAGGAAGCTCTCTTCGTCAAAGACGTTATCCAGCGAAAGCATCGGTACTTCATGGCGAATCTGGCTAAAGGAGGCCAGAGGAGCCGCGCCCACGCGCTGAGTCGGCGAGTCGGAGACGATGAGTTCGGGATGCTCGGCTTCCAGCTCGCGCAGTTCGCGCATCAGCCGGTCATATTCCGCATCGGGAACTTCAGGGGTATCCATAACGTGGTACAGATATTCATGATGGCGAAGCGTGGTTCGCAGTTCAGTCAGTTTTTGTTCGATCGGTTCCATATCGCACCATCAATGATAAAAAACCCCCGACGGGCGGGGGTTCAGGATTGGGAGACGAAACGCAGGTCAGTGAATCAGGCGTTAGCCTCTTTCACTTCACGAATACGGTCTTGATATTCCCGCATTTTCTGCGGAGTCATCATCCGACGCTGATCGTCTAACACCACGCCACCGACTTCGTCAGCGATGTACTGTGCAGACTGCAGCATCAGCTTAAAGTTTTGCAGCTCGTCGCCGAAGGACGGCACCTGCATAAAGATAGTGACCCCAGGCGTCGTCATATCCGCCATGCTGTCCGGGTTGAAGGTACCGGGTTTCACCATATTCGCGAGGCTGAACAGGACCTGGCCGCTGCCGTCCGGGCTGAGATGACGATGGAAGATATTCATATCGCCAAATTTGAAGCCCGCCTGCTGGATGCTGTTGATCAACACCTCACCGTTGATCTGCGAGCCCTGATGCGCAGACACGTTCATCACGATGACCGTCTCTTTACGCTCTTTTGGCTGAGGGGCTGCCGGCGCGGGTTCCGCAATCGCCGGTTCAGGCGCTGGCTGAGTCGGTGCGGCGGCGGCTGGCTGGACCGGAGCAGGCTGCGGTGCGCTCTGCGCTACCGGCTGCTGTGGCGCCTGCGCTACGGGCTGATGCTGCACTGGCTGCTGCGGCACGGGCTGCGGTACCGGCTGATGCTGAGGCGCGCTGGTTTGCGGCTGCGGGGCCTGCGGCTGGTGATGGGCAGGCTGCGGCTGGCGAACGAGTTCTTCCGCGCGCACGGGCGGCTGCACCTGACGTTCGTAAGGCGGCTGATACTGGTGTTGCGGCGTCTGACGAGGTGCCTCTTGCTCCCCATTGTGACCATTTGGGGCGTGATTAACCCGATGAACGCGAACTTCACCTACGCCTTCAACATCGTCATCGAAGCCATCGCTTTCAGACTCTTCGTCATCGCGAGACTTCATACGTTTTAGTGGGCGATCGCGAAACATCGAGGAACGTTCTTTACGGCTGGTCCAGAAACCGTGTACCAGTAAAGCGATTATGGCGATCGCGCCAACAATGATTAATATCAGACGCAAATCCTGCATCATTATATTCTCTGTTGTTCTAACACCTTGCCACCACGGCAAACATTTACTTACTAAGAGTATTTGTCGATTACGCCGAGTGCAAGTGGGTCTACCGCTTTCACTACATAAAGATGAACTAAATCGTGCTTTTTGCTGCTTTTTCGAACATTTCCTAACTGGTTATTGTCCGGCAACCCGATAAAATAAGCGGGCATTCAGCCTGAATGCCAAAAAAGGAGCATCGCCTGACCATGGTTTCAACATCCACCACTTCCCCGCGTAGCGGCGTTTACTATTTTTCGCAGGGCTGGAAACTGATCGGGCTGCCGGGAATTCGTCGTTTCGTATTTCTGCCTTTATTAGTCAATATTATCCTGATGGGCGGCGCCTTCTGGTGGCTGTTCACGCGCCTTGATAGCTGGATCCCCTCGCTGATGAGCCACGTGCCGGAATGGCTGAACTGGCTCAACTATCTGCTGTGGCCGGTCATGGTCATCTCGATTCTGCTGGTCTTCGGCTACTTTTTCTCCACCATTGCCAACTGGATTGCCGCCCCCTTTAGCGGCCTGCTGGCAGAGCAGCTGGAGGCGCGCCTAACCGGCGCAACGCCTCCCGACGTCGGCGTATTCGGCATCATGAAAGATGTTCCGCGCATCATGAAGCGTGAGTGGCAAAAGTTTTCCTGGTATCTGCCGCGCGCCATCATCCTGCTGATCCTGTACTTCATTCCAGGCATCGGCCAGACCGTGGCGCCGGTGCTGTGGTTCCTGTTCAGCGCGTGGATGCTGGCCATTCAGTACTGCGACTACCCGTTTGATAACCACAAGGTACCGTTTAAAACCATGCGTGAGGCGCTGCGTACGCGCAAAATCACCAACATGCAGTTTGGCGCGCTGACCAGCCTGTTCACCATGATCCCGGTCCTCAACCTCGTTATCCTGCCGGTGGCCATTTGCGGCGCAACGGCGATGTGGGTGGACTGCTATCGCGATAAACATGCGATGTGGAAATAGGCCCTGACGGATGAGCCAGGTCCATGGATGGGCCAAAAATCGCGACTTCTCGGCCCCTCATTTTCAGCGCTACCGGGCGACGGCTTATGCCGCGCCTTATTCCTTCTGGCTTGCCATTATTTCCCTTACGAATATAGATATGCTAAATCCTTACTTCCGCATATTCTTTAAGCGGGTATGCTGAAGCCGTACTCCCAAATTTCATACAGTTAAGGACGGGCCATGAGTAAGATTTTTGAAGATAACTCCCTGACTATCGGTCATACGCCGCTAGTCCGACTGAACCGAATCGGTAACGGACGCATCCTGGCAAAGGTTGAATCTCGCAACCCGAGCTTTAGCGTTAAATGCCGTATCGGTGCCAATATGATTTGGGATGCTGAAAAACGCGGAGTATTGAAAGCGGGCGTTGAGCTGGTAGAACCGACCAGCGGCAACACCGGTATCGCCCTCGCCTACGTCGCCGCAGCCCGCGGCTACAAGCTGACGCTGACCATGCCGGAAACCATGAGCATCGAACGCCGTAAGCTGCTGAAAGCGCTGGGTGCCAACCTGGTACTGACCGAAGGCGCGAAAGGCATGAAAGGGGCGATTCAAAAAGCCGAAGAAATCGTTGCCAGCAACCCGGAAAAATATCTGCTGCTGCAGCAGTTCAGCAACCCGGCAAACCCGGAAATCCATGAAAAGACCACCGGCCCGGAAATCTGGGAAGATACCGATGGTCAGGTTGACGTCTTTATCTCCGGCGTCGGCACCGGCGGTACGCTGACCGGCGTAAGTCGCTACATTAAAGGCACCAAGGGCAAAAAAGATCTGATTACCGTTGCGGTCGAGCCGACCGATTCACCGGTGATCGCTCAGGCGCTGGCGGGCCAGGAGCTCAAGCCAGGCCCGCACAAAATTCAGGGGATCGGCGCTGGCTTTATTCCAGGCAACCTCGATCTGAAGCTGGTCGATAAAGTCGTGGCCATCACCAACGAAGAGGCTATCTCGACCGCCCGTCGCCTGATGGACGAAGAAGGTATCCTCGCCGGTATCTCCTCCGGCGCTGCCGTTGCCGCAGCCCTCAAGTTGCAGGAAGATGAGGCCTTTACCAATAAGAATATAGTGGTTATCCTACCTTCTTCTGGTGAGCGTTATTTAAGCACAGCCCTGTTTGCCGATCTCTTCACCGAGAAAGAACTGCAACAGTGATGCCAGCTTGTAAGTATCGTGTAAAAAAGCACCTTTTTAGGTGCTTTTTTGTGGCATACGTCAAAGTTTTACCCCTCCTGGCATTGATTCACCGCGTAGGGTCTGGTATTTAACCAGCACATTTATTTTGATGCGCGAAATTATTCAGAATTGGATTTCCATAAGCTGAATCGATTTTATGATTTGGTTCAAGTCTTCCTTTCGCGGCATAATGTTTAATGACGTGCCAGACGTCAACGGCCAGATGGTCCTCACAGCGGTTCACCGCTGCCGACACCTTAGCCAGACACGTAACGCCGGCGCTAACAATACAGGCTAAAGCCTGGCCGTTAGGCTAGACTTTAGGTCCACAACACTAAACCTATAAGTTGGGGAAATATAATGTTCCAGCAAGAAGTTACCATTACCGCTCCGAACGGTCTGCACACCCGCCCTGCTGCTCAGTTTGTTAAAGAAGCTAAAGGCTTTACTTCTGAGATCACTGTTACCTCCAACGGCAAAAGCGCCAGCGCCAAAAGCCTGTTCAAACTGCAAACTCTGGGTCTGACTCAGGGTACCGTAGTCACCATCTCCGCTGAAGGCGAAGATGAGCAGAAAGCAGTTGAGCATCTGGTAAAACTGATGGCTGAACTCGAATAAGTTCACGGGTTCTTTTTAATATCAGTCACAAGTAAGGTAGGGTTATGATTTCAGGCATTTTAGCATCCCCGGGTATCGCTTTCGGTAAGGCTCTCCTGCTGAAAGAAGACGAAATTGTCATCGACCGGAAGAAAATTTCTGCCGATAAGGTTGAGCAGGAAATTGAACGTTTCCTGAGTGGCCGCACCAAGGCCTCCGCCCAGCTGGAGGTCATCAAAACCAAAGCTGGTGAAACTTTCGGTGAAGAAAAAGAAGCCATCTTCGAAGGGCACATCATGCTGCTGGAAGATGAGGAGCTTGAGCAGGAAATCATAGCCCTGATTAAAGATAAGCACATGACTGCCGACGCGGCAGCTAATGAAATTATCGAAGGCCAGGCTATCGCTCTGGAAGAGCTGGATGATGAATACCTGAAAGAGCGTGCGGCTGACGTACGCGATATTGGTAAGCGCCTGCTGCGTAACATCCTCGGCCTGGCTATCATCGATCTGAGCGCGATTCAGGATGAAGTCATTCTGGTTGCCGCCGATCTTACCCCGTCAGAAACTGCACAGCTGAACCTGAACAAGGTGCTGGGCTTTATCACCGACGCGGGCGGCCGTACTTCCCACACCTCCATCATGGCGCGCTCCCTTGAGCTGCCGGCAATTGTCGGCACCGGTAGCGTAACCACGCAGGTGAAAAACGGCGACTATCTGGTTCTTGACGCGGTCAACAACCAGGTGCTGGTTAACCCAAGCAACGAACAAATTGAAGAGCTGCGCGATCTGCAGGCTCAGGTCGCTGAAGAGAAAGCCGAGCTGGCGAAGCTGAAAGATCTGCCGGCCATCACGCTCGACGGCCATCAGGTTGAAGTGTGCGCCAACATCGGTACCGTTCGCGATATCGACGGCGCTGAACGTAACGGCGCGGAAGGCGTAGGCCTGTACCGTACCGAATTCCTGTTCATGGACCGCGACGCGCTGCCGACTGAAGAAGAACAGTTCGCCGCCTACAAAGCGGTAGCTGAAGCGTGCGGCTCTCAGGCCGTTATCGTTCGCACCATGGATATCGGCGGCGATAAAGAGCTGCCGTACATGAACTTCCCGAAAGAAGAGAACCCGTTCCTCGGCTGGCGTGCCGTGCGTATCGCGATGGATCGTAAAGAGATCCTGCGTGACCAGGTTCGCGCCATCCTGCGTGCCTCTGCTTTCGGTAAGCTGCGCATCATGTTCCCGATGATCATCTCCGTTGAAGAAGTGCGTGCGCTGAAGAAAGAGATTGAAATCTATAAGCAGGAACTGCGTGACGAAGGTAAAGCATTTGACGAAACAATCGAAGTTGGCGTGATGGTTGAAACACCGGCCGCTGCCACGATTGCCCGTCACTTAGCGAAGGAAGTAGATTTCTTTAGTATCGGAACCAATGATTTAACGCAGTATACTCTGGCAGTTGACCGTGGTAATGATATGATTTCACATCTTTACCAGCCAATGTCACCATCCGTCCTGACGCTGATTAAGCAAGTTATTGATGCTTCTCACGCTGAAGGCAAATGGACCGGCATGTGTGGTGAGCTTGCGGGCGATGAACGTGCTACACTTCTGTTGCTGGGTATGGGGCTGGACGAATTCTCTATGAGCGCCATTTCCATCCCGCGCATCAAGAAGATTATTCGTAACACGAACTTCGAAGATGCGAAAGTATTAGCAGAGCAGGCTCTTGCTCAACCGACAACGGACGAGTTAATGACGCTGGTTAACAAGTTCATTGAAGAAAAAACAATCTGCTAATCCATAAGATGCGCGGCCCAAATTACTGCTTAGGAGAAGATCATGGGTTTGTTCGATAAATTGAAATCTCTGGTTTCTGATGACAAAAAAGACACCGGAACTATTGAGATTATTGCTCCGCTCTCTGGCGAGATCGTTAACATCGAAGACGTGCCGGATGTGGTTTTTGCAGAAAAAATTGTGGGTGATGGCATCGCCATCAAGCCTACCGGCAACAAAATGGTTGCGCCGGTAGACGGCACCATCGGTAAAATCTTTGAAACCAACCATGCGTTCTCTATCGAATCCGATAGCGGCATCGAGCTGTTCGTTCACTTCGGTATTGATACCGTTGAGCTGAAAGGCGAAGGCTTCAAGCGTATTGCTGAAGAAGGCCAGCGCGTGAAAATCGGTGACCCGGTTATCGAATTTGACCTGCCGCTGCTGGAAGAGAAAGCCAAGTCTACCCTGACTCCGGTTGTTATCTCCAATATGGACGAGATCAAAGAGCTGATCAAACTGTCCGGTAGCGTGACCGTGGGTGAAACTCCGGTTATTCGCATCAAGAAGTAATTCTTGCCGCAGAAAAATGGCGCCTTCTGGCGCCATTTTTTTTATCTCAACATCGCCGAATCCGGCCGTTACCCTCTTCCCGGCGCTGGCAGGATCAGCTCATCGCTACCGTGCTCCGCGGTCCAGGTCATCACCGCCAGCACCCGCTGCGCCGCTGCGCGCGTGGCGTCACCTAGCGCCTGTCCGCTCACTAAACCGCTGATCAGCTCGGCGCAGAAAAGGTCTCCCGTGCCCTTCAGATCCGTTTCTACCCGCGGATGGATAACCACCTCCACCGACTCTGCCGTCACTACCAGCACATTCATGGTGGCGCTATCGAGGCCCGGCGCGCTGGTGATAACCACCCATTTCAGCGTTTCGGACAGCAGGCTACGCGCGGCGCTCACCGCCTCCTGCTGGCTGCGGCAGGACATACCGCTGAGCGTTTCCAGCTCAAAGAGGTTAGGCGTGATCCCCTGGGCCAGCGGCAGCAGGTGGCGACGGTAGGCCTCCGGGATTTCGGCCTTAACGTAAATGCCGCTGTCAACGTCGCCGATCACCGGATCGACCAGAATACACAGCTCAGGATGGCTATCGCGGATCCGCATCAGCCACTGCGCCAGACGCTCAATCTGCACCGCGCTCCCCATATAGCCCGCGGTAACCGCCCGCAGCTCGCGTAGCGCATCGCGCTCTTCCAGCGCGCGCAGATAGCCAACGAACCACTCTTCCGGGATCACCCCGCCGTAGTACGTATCATAGTGCGGCGTATTGCTGAACAGTACCGTCGGCACCGCCATGACCCGCAGGCCGTGCTGTTCGATTGCCGGCACCGCGATGCTGTTGCCCACGCTGCCGTAAACGACCTGCGACTGCACGGCAACGATATCGACCTGCAGCGCCCGGCTTTTGTCATTGAAGAGCACCGATTGTATTTCGTCTTGCTGGCCCATCCCGTCTCCCCCCGCTGGACAGCGGGTTATACCCTGATTATTATTCGTCTTATGCTAAAATTCATTTTGTCATAGGTCAATAATGTTCGCCGGAAAAACCGCCAATGATATCTTCGATAACATCCGTCATCTGGTGCAGAGCGGAACGTTACAACCCGGCGACATGCTGCCTCCGGTTCGCGAGCTGGCTACCAGACTTGCCGTTAACCGCAATACCGTCGCCGCGGCCTATAAGCGCCTGGTGACCTCCGGCCTGGCCGTAAGCCAGGGGCGCAACGGTACGGCAATCAGAGCCCCCGGCGCACCAATGGTGCTCGAAGGCAGCGCCCAGGGCTCCGCGCTGAACGACATTTCCGGCGGCAACCCCGACCCACAGCGTCTCCCCGACCTCACCCGCTATCTTCCTGGCCTCAGCCCGGCTCCGCGCCTGTACGGCAGCGCCGCCGTCGACCCGAAGCTGGCCCGCTGGGCGCACGACTGGGTGCAAAAAGACGTGAGAGCTGAGAGCGAAATCAACCTCACCAGCGGCGCGATTGACGCCCTGGAGCGGCTCCTGTGCGCGCTGCTGCTGCCCGGCGATCGGGTGGCGGTGGAAGACCCCTGCTTTCTCAGCAGCATCAACATGCTGCGCTATGCCGGTTTTAACGCCTGTCCGGTGCCGGTCGATAGCGAAGGCATGCAGCCCACCGCGCTGGAGGAGGCGTTACGCCAGGGCGCCCGGGCGGTCATTATCACCCCGCGCGCACACAATCCCACCGGCTGCAGCCTGAGCGAGGCGCGGGCGGCAGCGATCCGCGAAATCCTGGCCCGCTACCCGCAGGTGCTGATCATTCTCGACGACCATTTTGCGCTGCTCTCCTCCACGCTGTGGCACTCTCCTCTGCCCGAGGAGACCCGGCGCTGGGCGCTGATCCGCTCGATGTCGAAGGCGCTGGGGCCCGACTTGCGGCTGGCGGTTGTCGCCAGCGATCCCACCACCTCAGCGGCGCTGAGGCTGCGCCTCAACTCCGGTAGCCAGTGGGTCAGCCATCTGCTGCAGGACCTGGTGCTGGCCTGTCTGAATGATAGTTCGTTTACCGCCTCCCTGACGGCAGCCCGCCGCGCCTACCGCCAGCGTAATGAAAGGCTGGCCAGCGCCCTTACCCGTCGCGGTATCGATAACCCTGGCCCCGGCGATGGCCTGAACTTTTGGCTTCCGCTGTCGGCACCGAGCCAGCCGCTTGCGCTACGCCTGGCCCGCGCCGGTTGGCTGGTGCGCGAAGGCGAGCCCTTTGGCATTCGCGCGCCGTCGTATGGATTACGGCTCTCGCTCGCCGCCCTCACTCCCGATGAGATTGACCGGCTGGCCGGGGATCTCTATCACGCGCTTTCCCCACACAAACCGGAGTCAATATCATGTCAAACCCGCAGCTGAAAGCGGCCATCGAAGCCTGCGACCGGGCTATCTCGCAGGAAGACTACGCCACCTTAATGGCTTACTACGCGGAAGACGCCGTGCTGGTCGTTAAGCCGGGAATGGTGGTCAGGGGCAAAGAGAATATCCGCAAGGCTTTCGTCGCGATTGCCGACTATTTTCAGCATCGGCTGGTCGTCACCCAGGGAAAAATGGAGATTATTGAAGGCGCGGGGAATGCGCTGGTGATAATGGAAACGCGGCTGGATATCCCCACCGCGGAGGGTGGTTCAACGCAGGTCACTCGCCGCGCGACCTACGTTTTCCAGCTGCAGAACGATCGCTGGCTCTGCAGCGTTGATAACTCCTACGGCACCGACCTGCTGGACCAGCCGCCGGTTTAAATACCCGCGCCCTGGGCAAAGTGCTCTTCGCCAAACACGCCGGTGGAGAGGTAGCGATCGCCGCGATCGCAGACGATCGCCACCACCACCGCCCCGGGATTTTCCCGGGCAATACGCAGCGCGCCGGCCACCGCACCGCCGGAGCTTACGCCGCAAAAAATGCCTTCCCGGATAGCCAGCATGCGCATGGTGTTTTCCGCATCCTGCTGATGAATATCCAGTACCGCGTCCACCAGCGAGGCGTTAAAAATGCCCGGCATATACTCCGCCGGCCAGCGGCGGATGCCCGGGATGCTGCTCCCCTCCTCCGGCTGCAGGCCGACAATACTCACCGGCTTATTCTGCTCGCGCAGGAAGCGTGAAACGCCGGTAATCGTACCGGTCGTCCCCATGCTGGAGACAAAATGGCTGATGCGCCCCTCGGTCTGCTGCCAAATTTCCGGCCCGGTGGTGGTGTAGTGCGCGTAGGGGTTATCGGGGTTATTGAACTGATCCAGCAGCCTGCCTTCGCCACGCTGCGCCATCTCGGCGGCGAGGTCGCGCGCGCCTTCCATTCCCTGCTCTTTAGTGACCAAAATCAGCTCGGCGCCGTATGCCCGCATGGCGGCGCGGCGCTCCTGGCTCATATTATCGGGCATCAGCAGCTTCATCTGATAGCCTTTCAGCGCCGCAATCATCGCCAGCGCGATGCCGGTATTGCCGCTGGTCGCTTCAATCAGCACGTCGCCGGGCGCGATTTCGCCACGTTTTTCCGCCTCGACGATCATCGAAAGCGCGGCGCGGTCCTTAACGGAACCCGCCGGGTTATTGCCTTCCAGTTTGACCCAGATTTCGCTGCCGTTGTCCGGCCCCAGGCGCTGGAGTTTAACCAGAGGAGTATTGCCGATGGTTTGTTCTAATGTATTCACGGTTTTTACCCAATAAAAAGGCCGGGGTCTGAGTTTACCCGGCCTGCAAACGTCCCCGGATGGCGTTGCATCCGGGCTACCTAATCCTTGCCGTCGCCTGAACGACGATAAACTGAGGGTTAAGCTATCAGGCAGATTCTGCCAGAGCAAGCTCCTCGCGCGGCTCGATGCGCTCTTTGCCGTTGTACAGGCGCGCGTTTTGCAAGCCGACAAACAGACGTTCGCCGCGATACGGCGCGTCATCGCCGGGCAGGACCACGGTCAGCGGCTCGTCATACCACCCGAGCGGCTGCACGACTAATTGGGTGTAGTGGCCTTTCGGGCTGGCTTCCAGCACCTGTACCGGCAGCGGTGAATCAAGGCTGGTACGGCGGCTGATATCGACCTCCCACGGACGCAGGAACAGATCGACCGGCCCCTGATACGCCGGGGTATAGCCCAACGGCCAGCGGTGGGCGCCAACGTGGAACTGGCCGCCGCGGATGGTCCCCTTCAGGCGGTTAACTTCGCCCATAAACTCCAGCACGAAGCGGGTAGAAGGTTCGCGCCAGACCCGTTCCGGGGCGTCGGCCTGCTCGATGCTGCCCTGGCTCATGACCACCACGCGATCGGCAACTTCCATCGCCTCTTCCTGATCGTGGGTCACAAACACGCTGGTAAACTTCAGCTCTTCATGCAGCTGACGCAGCCAGCGGCGGAGCTCTTTACGCACCTGGGCATCCAGCGCGCCGAAGGGCTCATCAAGCAGCAGAATCTGCGGCTCAACGGCCAGCGCGCGCGCAAGGGCCACGCGCTGTTTCTGACCGCCGGAGAGCTGCGCCGGATAGCGATCGGCAAGGTGCGCCAGCTGCACCATTTCCAGCAGCTTCGTCACCTTAGCCTTGATCCCGGCGGCGTTCGGCCGTTCGCGGCGCGGCAGCACCGTCAGGCCAAAGGCGATATTGTCGAATACCGTCATATGGCGGAACAGCGCGTAGTGCTGGAACACAAAGCCCACTTTACGATCGCGGGCGTGCACGCGGCTCACGTCGGTTCCGTGAAAGCGAATATGGCCGCTGGACTGATTCTCCAGGCCGGCAATAATGCGCAGCAGCGTCGTTTTCCCGGAGCCTGACGGCCCCAGCAGCGCGACCATCTGTCCGGAAGGGATATCCAGCGAGATATCATTCAGCACCTGGGTGCGACCAAAAGATTTCTTAATATTGGCAATCTCAATGCTCATGATTTCCCTCCAGCTGCGCGCGTTTTTCCTGATTGGCCAAACGCCACTGCACTAAACTTTTCAAAAACAGGGTCAAAATAGCCATTAACGTCAGCAGGGCTGCGGCGGTAAATGAACCCACGGTATTGTAATCCTGCTCCAGCAGCTCAATTTGCAGCGGCAGCGACAGCGTCTCGCCGCGAATTGACCCGGAGACCACCGACACCGCGCCAAACTCGCCGATGGCGCGCGCGTTGGTCAGCACCACGCCGTACAGCAGCGCCCAGCGAATATTGGGCAGCGTCACCCGACGGAACATCTGCCAGCCCGACGCGCCGAGCAGAATCGCCGCCTCATCTTCGTTGCTGCCCTGGCTCATCATCACCGGCACCAGCTCGCGCACCACAAACGGACAGGTCACGAAGATAGTCGCCAGCACCATGCCCGGCCAGGCAAACATAATTTGCAGGTTATGCTCATCCAGCCAGCCGCCAAGCGGGCCGTTAGAGCCGTAAAACAGCAGATAGACCAGCCCCGCCACCACCGGCGAAACGGCAAAAGGGATATCCAGCAGCGTCAGCAGAAGCTGGCGGCCGGGGAAGGTAAATCGCGTCACCAGCCAGGCCAGCAGCGTACCGAACACCAGGTTCACCGGGACCGTAATCAGCGCAATCATCACCGTCAGCCAGATCGCGTGCAGCATATCCGGGTCGGCGAGGTTTTGCAGGACCGGCATCAGGCCTTTACTAAAGGCCTGAACGAAGATGTAAACCATCGGCACGATAAGAATGAAGGCGGAAACCAGCATCCCGGTACCAATCAGAAACCATTTTCCCCAGTTGATGCGGGGCGTGTCGTAACGCTTCAATTGAGTAACTTCCGCCATTAGTGACCTACCACACGTCGACCAAAGCGACTTTGCAGGGTGTTGATGGAAAACAGCAGCAGCAGCGAGGCGGCCAGGATCACCGAGGCAATCGCGCTCGCCGCCGGGTAGTCAAACTCCTGCAGACGCACAAAAATCATCAGCGAGGTGACTTCCGTCTTCCACGCGATATTTCCGGCGATAAAGATAACCGCTCCAAACTCACCCAGGCTGCGGGTAAATGACAGGGCAACGCCGGCCAGCAGCGCCGGAGAGAGTTCCGGAAGCACGACTTTGCGGAAGCTCTGCAGACGCGTGGCGCCCAGCGTCTCCGCGGCCTCTTCGTATTCAGGACCCAGCTCTTCCAGCACCGGCTGGACGGTACGCACCACGAACGGAATGCTGGTAAAAGCCATCGCCACCGCGATACCCAGCCAGGTATAGGTAACCTTGATATCAAACTGCGCCAGCCACTCGCCGTAAAAGCCGTTGACCGAAAACAGCGACGCCAGGGTCAGGCCCGCTACCGCCGTCGGCAGCGCAAAGGGCAGATCGATCAGCGCATCGAGCAGCGTGCGGCCGGGAAAGCGGTAGCGCGTCAGGATCCACGCCATCAGCAGGCCAAACACGCCGTTAAAAATAGAGGCCACAAAGGCCGACAGCAGCGTCACCTTATACGCGGCAACCACCTGCGGGTTGGTAACAACATCCCAGTACTGTCCCCAGCTCATCTGCGCCAGCTGCATCACCAGCGCGCTCAGAGGAAGCAGCAGAATTAAACAGACAAACAGCAGGCTGGTGCCGAGGCTCAGGGTAAAGCCCGGCAGCACGCGCTTAGAGGCAACAGCAAACATTACTTACGCCCCGCCGCCAACAGTTTGTCCAGCTCACCGCCGCTGGCAAAGTGGGTTTTCATGACCTCCGGCCAGGAGCCAAACTTATCCTCGACGCGGAACAGTTCGGTCTGCGGGAACTTATCCTTCAGAGTTTCCATCACCTGCGGATTGTTCACGCGATAGTAGTAGTCGGTGATGATCGTCTGCGCCTGCGGGCCGTAGAGCCAGTTCAGGTAGGCTTTTGCCGCCTTCTCCGTACCGTTGGCTTTGACGTTTTTATCCACCCACGCCACCGGGAATTCGGCAAGAATATTGGTTTTCGGCACCACCACCTCAAACCCCTGCGCTTCATACTGCTTGCGGATGTTGTTCACTTCCGATTCGAAGCTAATCAGCACATCGCCCAGCCCGCGTTCCGCAAAGGTGGTGGTCGCGCCGCGGCCGCCGGTATCAAACACTTCGACATTCTTCAGGAACTGGGTCATGAACTGCTCGGTTTTGGCTTTATCGCCGCCGTCGGCTTTATCCGCTGCGCCCCATGCGGCTAAATAGGTGTAGCGCGCGTTGCCCGATGTTTTCGGGTTCGGGAAGATAAGCTTCACGTCGGAACGGACGAGATCGTTCCAGTCATGGATGTTTTTCGGGTTCCCTTTGCGCACCAGGAAGCCCATCGTCGAGTAGAACGGCGAGCTGTTGTTCGGCAGGCGGCTTTGCCAGTCGGCCGGGATCAGGTTGCCTTTGTCATGCAGGACCTGCACGTCGGTCACCTGGTTATAGGTCACCACGTCGGCTTTTAAGCCCTGCAGGATCGCCAGCGCCTGCTTTGACGAGCCGGCGTGGGACTGCTTAATCGTCAGCTTATCGCCGGCGTTATCTTTCGCCCACTGCTGTTCAAACGGCGGGTTAAGGGCGGCAAACAGCTCGCGAGAAACATCGTAGGAACTGTTCAGCAATTCAGTCGCCTGAGCCTGCGCAACCAGCAGCACAGAAGCAGCCAGCGCCAGGTATCCTTTGTTCAGTGATTTAACGGCCATTGCGCACCCTTATAAGATTGATGACTTTCATATGGTCATAATATTTATAACGAGTACCAAAGGAGTAACGGTTTTATATACCGTTTGGCGATTTGGAAGTAGAAAAGAGAATAAGGAGTTTGAAAACCGCGGCCAGCGGCAACGTTAGAGAGAGGCAGGCGCTGATAGCAGCCCTCCCCGCGGGGGAGAGGGCGATGGCGCAGGAAGACCTACAGCGCCAGAATACGCTCGACGGACGGCGCGAAATAGTAGCCGCCGGTCACCGGTTTGGTAAAGCGCAGCATGGCGTCGCGCTTGCCGTCGGTATCACCAAACATGCTCAGCAGCTGCTGTTCAATATTATGGATACGGGCGCAGTAGGCGCAGAAATAGAGGCCGTGCGTGCCGCTGGCGGTACCGTACGGCAGGCTCTGGCGCAGAATTTTCAGCCCCTTGCCGTCCTCTTTCAGATCAACGCGGCTGAGATGCGAGGTCTCCGGACGATCGTCGCCGTCAATCTCTTCATTGGCCTCTTTGGTCCGGCCAAACATCATCTCCTGATCGGGAACGCTCATGCGGTTTAGCTGCTTGAGGTTGTGCTCCCAGCGCTGAACGAAGACGTAGCTCCCGCCCGCATCGACGCCATCTTTGATAATCGCCACCTCGCGACGCGTCTCTTCGCCGGCCGGGTTTTCGGTACCGTCGACAAAGCCGCTGAGGTCACGCTCTTCGATCCAGCGGAAGCCGTGGACTTCCTCTTTGACCTCAACGATGCCGCCAAACGCCGCCATCGCCGCCTGGGCGACGGAGAAGTTCACTTCATGACGAGCGGACAGGATATGAATCAGCAGATCGTACTGAGTCGATGGCGCCAGGCCTTTTCCGTAAACGGGAAACTCTTTTAGCTCTTCGGCACCCACGCCGCCGCTCAGCTCGCGCCAGACGTTATTGCCAAAGGCAATAGCCGCCCCCAGCTGCGCGTCCGGGAATTTAGCCTGAAAGGTGGCTAACTTATCGATAAAGTTTTTGCTGGCTTCACGCAGGGCGTTAACGTCCCCTTTTACATTGGCTTCAATCCAAATCGCCGCACGGCAATGTTCCGGCAAAATGCCGCTCTGAACCTGAGACATCGCTCCTCCTGAAATGAGACAACCACAACGCTGTGGCGCTTAAACGCGACTATTGTACGCGTTTTTTGCCGCCGTCGTGTCTCTCCAGATCAAATTAGCGGCGCCAGGTGATTTTACCGATTTTCCAGTTTTTCAGCGTATCGTCTGAAGGCATCAGCTCTTCCGGGCCGCTCCAGTGGCCGGTGAAGGCGTAGCTGATATGCTGGCTGCCCTGCGCCTGACACTCGACCACCGCACCGTTGTCGCTGCTGGCCTTCTGACAGTTGCCGAACGCTTTGCTGTACAGCTCGCTGAACGGAGTCCCTACCTGCACGCCGCTCTCGGTTTTGATTTCGCTGTCGCGCACGTCGATGCGGCTGATGGTGCCGTTCTCGCCGTTAATCGTCATCACCACCCTGTCGTCCTTCAGCGCCTCAAAGTAGCGCACGATATTGCCGTTGGCGGTTTTCATGCCGCTGCGCAGGCGGTAGCCGCCGCCGAGCGCGTCGCTGATGGCCTGTTCATTCAGAGGCGTAGCGGCCGTCAGATTACCCACCCCCTGCTCGGTGACCTCCATGGAGGAACCAAACCAGTTCCACGGCAGGGCCCCGGACCAGTTAACCGCGCTCATCGTCGAGCAGCCGGTTAACGCCAGCGGGAGCGCGCAAAGAAGTAAACGTAGCGATTTCATGAGATCGTCCTTTCCTGTTAATTTGACGCCTGTTGGAGTGCGGGATCGGCAAAAAGTGCCGTTAAACCTGCTCTTCCTGGAAACAGGCTCTCAGCCGACGGCTGCTCAGCAGCCACCACAGCGCATAAATATCCGCCACCAGCAGGCCGATGGTCAGGGCCGAAGGCGACTCGCCGCCCAGCCACAGCAGCGGCTGCCAGATAAGCAGCAGCGCCTGAGAGAGCACCAGCAGCCAGCGTATCAGCGGCCAGAAGCGGGGAAAGCGCTGCCGCTGGCCGCTGACGATAAACGCCAGCACCGCCGGTATTCCGGGCAGCAGCCCAAGCCAGAAGTTGTCATGATCGGGGTAGAACAGATTCAGCAGCGCATCGCCCTGCTGCCGCGACGCCCCGGCCATAATAAACAGCACCCAGGTTCGCGCCTGCAGCAGCAGGACGCACCAGAAAAGAAACGGCAGCCTTAGCCGGCCGTGCGCATCAAAATCGGCGGGGATGAGCTCAGTATTCTTCATCTTCAATCAAACGCTTACCCAGGCTGAGCACGTCCGCATATTCGTAGCCAAGCCGTTCATACATGCCCTGCACGACCTCGTTGTCTTCGCGGATCATGATATTAATTTTTGGGCAGCCGCGGGCGGTGAGCTTTTTTTCCAGCCGGTTAAGCAGCGCGTTGGCGATGCCGCGTCCGCGATACTCCGGATGAACGCCGAGATAGTAGGCCGAACCGCGATGACCGTCGTAGCCGCCCATTACCGTGCCAACGACCTCACCGTTAACCTCGGCAACCAGAAACAGGCTAACATCGTGATTAACCTTACGCTCGATGTCCATTTCCGGGTCATTCCACGGGCGCAGAAGCTCGCAGCGCTCCCAGAGAGTTATCACCTCTTCAAAATCCTGCTGGCGAAAAACGCGTATCTCCATGGTATTCCCCATCTTTTAGGCATAAAAAAAGTGATTATGGCGTGATTACGCCCGATAGCCAATATCAGGCGAAATTAACCTCAAAAAATGACATAATATGACCTTGTCACGTATTGAAATGAAAAGTAAAACAATTCTTATTACGAAAGGTCGTAACGAAAAACACGATACGATATAACATTGGGTACCACTTGTTTGTAATTCAGGCCGAATGAGCACTTTTAAACCATTAAAAATACTTGCTTCGCGCCGCCAGGTGCTGAAAGCCGGGCTGGCTGCCGTAACCCTTAGCGGGATTGCCTCGCAGGCCAGCGCAAAAGAACAGCCGCTGACGACTTCCAACGGGCACAGTAAGCCGGCCGCCAAAAAAGCGGGCGCGAAGCGCGTCGTGATGCTCGACCCGGGACACGGCGGTATTGATACCGGCGCTATCGGCCATAACGGCTCCAAAGAGAAACACGTCGTGCTGGCGATTGCCAAAACCGTACGCAGCATTCTGCGCAGTAACGGCATCGACGCGCGCCTGACGCGCACTGGCGATACCTTTATTCCGCTGTACGACCGCGTGGAAATTGCCCACCAGCACGGTGCGGATCTGTTTATGTCTATTCACGCCGACGGCTTTACTAACCCCAGCGCCGCCGGGGCGTCCGTATTTGCCCTCTCCAACCGCGGCGCCAGTAGCGCGATGGCGAAATACCTCTCCGATCGCGAAAACCGCGCCGATGAGGTGGCGGGGAAAAAGACCACCGCGAAAGACCATCTGCTACAGCAGGTGCTGTTCGATCTGGTCCAGACGGACACCATTAAAAACAGCCTGACGCTGGGCTCACATATCCTGAAAAATATTAAGCCGGTGCATAAGCTGCACAGCCGCAACACCGAACAGGCGGCCTTCGTCGTGCTGAAGTCGCCGTCGATTCCGTCGGTGCTGGTCGAGACCTCATTTATTACCAATCCGGGCGAGGAAAAGCTGTTAGGTACCACCGCGTTTCGGCAGAAAATCGCCAGCGCGATTGCCTCCGGCATCATCAGCTACTTCCACTGGTTCGATAACCAAAAAGCCCACTCAAAGAGACGTAAATGAAGCCCGACGTGCAACAGGTTAAACGCTATCTCCTCCAGCTGCAGGACGCTATCTGCCGGCAGCTTAGCGCCCTCGACGGCCAGCCGTTTATCGAAGATAGCTGGCAGCGCGAAGGCGGAGGCGGCGGGCGAAGCCGGGTGCTGCGTGAAGGCGCTATCTTTGAGCAGGCCGGGGTCAACTTTTCTCACGTTCACGGCGACGCCATGCCGGCTTCGGCCACGGCTCATCGCCCGGAGCTGGCCGGCCGCAGCTTTGAAGCGCTGGGCGTTTCGCTGGTGGTTCACCCGCGCAGTCCCTACGTGCCGACCAGCCACGCCAACGTGCGCTTTTTCATCGCCGAAAAGCCCGGTGCGGACCCGGTGTGGTGGTTTGGCGGCGGGTTTGACCTGACCCCTTTTTACGGCTTTGACGAGGATGCCGTTCACTGGCACCGCACCGCGCGCGACCTGTGCCAGCCGTTTGGCGAAGCGGTCTATCCGCGCTACAAAAAGTGGTGCGATGACTACTTCTTCCTCAGGCACCGCAACGAGCAGCGCGGCATCGGCGGCCTGTTCTTCGACGATTTAAATACCCCGGACTTCGACCACTGCTTCCGCTTTATGCAGGCGGTGGGCAACGGCTACACCGACGCCTATCTGCCGATCGTTGAGCGGCGCAAAGCGATGCCGTACGGCGAGCGGGAGCGTCAGTTTCAGCTCTATCGCCGCGGGCGCTACGTTGAGTTCAACCTGGTATGGGATCGCGGAACGCTGTTTGGTCTGCAGACCGGCGGACGCACGGAGTCGATTCTGATGTCGATGCCGCCGCTGGTGCGCTGGGAGTATGACTACCAGCCGCAGGAAGGCAGCCCGGAGGCTGCCCTGAGTGACTTCATCAAAGTCAAAGAGTGGATATAAAACAAAGCCCCGAATGGGGCTTTGTCGATCACAGCGGCTGAGTTTGCGCTTCCACAACCGCCAGCGCCACCATATTGACGATGCGGCGAACGGAGGCAATCGGCGTCAGAATATGCACCGGTTTTGCCACCCCCATCAGCACCGGCCCAACGGTCACCCCTTCCGAGCTCGAGACCCGCAGCAGGTTGTAGCTAATGCGCGCGGCTTCCATATTCGGCATCACCAGAATGTTGGCCGCCCCTTTCAGCGGGCTGTCCGGCATCCGATCGTGACGAATACTTTCGACCAGCGCGGCATCGCCGTGCATTTCGCCATCGATCATCAGATCCGGCGCGCTCGCCTTCACCAGCTCGAGGGTCTTGCGCATTTTGCTCGCCGACGGGCAGTTGGCGGAGCCGAAGTTAGAGTGCGACAGCAGCGCAACGCGCGGTTCGATACCGAAGCGGCGCACGCTCTCCGCCGCCATCAGGGCGATTTCGGCCAGCTGCTCCGGCGTCGGGTCATGGTTGACGTAGGTATCGGCAATGAAGGTGTTGCCGCTCGGCAGCAGCAGCGCGTTCATCGCCCCCGCCGTGTTCACGCCGTCGCGATAGCCAAACAGCGGCTGAATCACGGCGTAGTGCTCATGGTAATCACCGATGGTGCCGCAGATCATCGCATCCGCCTCGCCGCGATGGACCATGATCGCGCCAATCACCGTGGTATTGCTGATAACCGCCCGCTGCGCCTGCTCCTGGGTGACGCCGCTGCGTTTCATCAGCTGATAGTATTCGCTCCAGTACTCCTTAAAGCGCGGATCGGATTCATTGTTGACGATCTCAAAATCAACCCCGGGTTTAATCTGCAGGCCGAGCTTCTGAATGCGCATTTCGATAACGCTCGGGCGTCCTACCAGAATCGGCTTCGCCAGCCCCAGAGAGACCAGCTCCTGAGTCGCGTGCAGAACCCGCGTCTCCTCCCCTTCTGCCAGCACCACGCGCTTCGGCTCTTTGCGCGCCTGGGAGAAAATCGGCTTCATAAACAGGTTGGTTTTGTAAACGAACTCGCTGAGTTTCTCGATGTAGGCATCAAAGTCGGCAATCGGGCGCGTCGCCACTCCGGAGTCCATCGCCGCCTTCGCCACCGCCGGCGCGATCTTCACGATCAGCCGCGGATCGAACGGTTTCGGGATGATGTATTCCGGCCCGAAGCTCAGATCCTGATCGCCGTAGGTGGAGGCCACCACTTCACTCTGCTCGGCGTGCGCCAGTTCAGCAATCGCGTGTACTGCCGCCAGCTTCATCTCTTCGTTAATCGCCGTGGCGCCGACGTCCAGCGCGCCGCGGAAGATAAACGGGAAGCACAGCACGTTGTTAACCTGGTTCGGATAGTCAGAGCGGCCGGTGCAGATAATCGCGTCTTCGCGGACCTGCTTCGCCAGCGGCGGCAGGATTTCCGGTTCCGGGTTAGCCAGCGCGAGGATCAGCGGCGCGCGGGCCATTTTTTTCACCATCTCAGGCGTCAGCACTTTCGGGCCGGAGCAGCCGAGGAAAATATCCGCCCCGTCGATCACGTCGTCGAGGGTGCGCTTGCCGTCGTCGTCCACCGCGTAGGCCGCCTTGGTCTCCGCCATGTTTGGCTCACGCTCTTTATAAATCACCCCCTTGGAGTCGCAGACCACAATGTTGTGTTTCTGCATGCCCAGCACCACCAGCAGGTTCATACAGGCGATAGCCGCGGCGCCCGCCCCGGAAACCACCATCCGCACGTCGGAGAGGTTTTTCTCAACCACCCGCAGGCCGTTGAGAATGGCGGCGGTGCTGATAATGGCCGTACCGTGCTGATCGTCATGGAATACCGGGATATTCATGCGCTCGCGCAGCTTCTGCTCAATGTAGAAACACTCGGGCGCCTTGATATCTTCCAGGTTGATACCGCCAAAGGTTGGCTCCAGCGCGGCCACCACGTTGATAAACTTATCCGGGTCCAGCTCGTCAACTTCAATATCAAACACGTCAATGCCGGCGAACTTCTTAAATAAAACGCCCTTACCTTCCATCACCGGCTTGCCGGCGAGCGCGCCGATATTGCCGAGGCCGAGCACCGCGGTACCGTTGGAGACGACCGCAACCAGGTTGCCGCGCGCGGTGTATTTATAGGCGGCCAGCGGGTCTTTTTCGATCTCCAGGCAAGGCGCAGCTACGCCCGGCGAGTAGGCCAGCGCGAGGTCGCGCTGCGTCGCGAGGGGTTTGGTCGGCACAACCTGAATTTTTCCAGGGACGGGAAATTCATGGAAGTCGAGGGCGCTTTGTTTCAACTGCTCATCCATTTTATTGTTCCTTTCACGTATCGATCGTAGGGGGTGACGGGCAATGTCTATCCTGATGTCCACCCAAGGTGGGGCATAGTATCTCGCCTGACGGCTTTCCAAACTTTGAACACCGCCAAACTCTCGCCATCACAAAGGTATATTTGTTATCGATTTATAACATTTTTGTAACCTAGTTTCGCAGGCAATGATAGCCCTGTCTGCTATGCTTTTTAGTTATTCACCCTAAAACTTCCGCTACCATTCATCACAAAAAACTCATGCAACATATTGTTTCAGGAGTACATTATGTCCCGAAGAGAACTTGCCAACGCGATTCGCGCCCTCAGCATGGACGCAGTTCAGAAAGCCAATTCCGGCCATCCCGGCGCCCCGATGGGCATGGCGGATATCGCCGAAGTCCTGTGGAATGACTTCCTCCAGCACAACCCGGAGAACCCGCACTGGTACGATCGCGACCGCTTTGTGCTGTCCAACGGCCACGCCTCGATGCTGCTCTACAGCCTCCTGCATCTGACCGGCTACGACCTGCCGATGGAAGAGCTCAAAAACTTCCGCCAGCTGCACTCTAAAACCCCCGGCCACCCGGAGCATGGCTACACCCCAGGCGTAGAGACCACCACCGGCCCGCTCGGTCAGGGCCTGGCGAACGCGGTCGGGATGGCGATTGCGGAACGCACGCTGGCGGCGCAGTTCAACCGCCCGGGACATGAGATAGTCGATCACCACACCTGGATTTTTATGGGCGACGGCTGCCTGATGGAGGGGGTTTCGCACGAGGCCAGCTCGCTGGCGGGAACCCTCGGGCTGGGCAAGCTTATCGGCTTCTATGACCATAACGGCATCTCTATCGACGGCCACGTTGAGGGTTGGTTCACCGACGATACCGCCGAACGCTTCAGGGCCTATCGCTGGCACGTGATCGGCGATATCGACGGCCACGACCCGCAGGCGATTGAGCAGGCAATTCGCGAGGCGCAAAGCGTCAAAGATAAGCCGTCGCTGATTATCTGCCGCACCGTCATCGGCTTCGGCTCCCCCAATAAAGCCGGCTCCGAAGAGGCGCACGGCGCGGCGCTCGGGGAAAAAGAGGTCGCCTTAGCCCGCGAGAAGCTGGGCTGGAAATATCCGCCGTTCGAGATCCCAAAAGAGATCTATCAAAAGTGGGATGCCCGGCCGCGCGGTGAAAAAGCAGAACGCGCGTGGAACGACAAATTCGCCGCCTATCGACAGGCGTACCCAGAGCTGGCGGACGAACTTACGCGGCGGATGAGCGGCGATCTGCCTGAAAGCTGGAGCGAGATCGTCCGCGGCTATATCGCGAAGCTGCAGGCCAGCCCGGAAAAAATCGCCAGCCGCAAGGCCTCACAGAATGCGCTTAACGCCTACGGGCCCGCGCTGCCGGAGCTGCTCGGCGGCTCGGCGGATCTGGCGCCCAGCAACCTGACCATCTGGTCCGGATCGACCTCTATTAAGGACGATCCTGCCGGCAACTATATCCACTACGGCGTCCGCGAGTTTGGCATGACCGCCATCGCCAACGGCATTGCCCTGCACGGCGGATTCATTCCCTACACCTCAACCTTCCTGATGTTCGTGGAATACGCCCGCAACGCGGCGCGCATGGCCGCGCTGATGAAGGCCAGGCAGATCATGGTTTACACCCATGACTCCATTGGTTTGGGGGAGGATGGCCCCACTCACCAGGCGGTTGAGCAGCTGGCCAGCCTGCGGCTGACGCCCAACTTCAGCACCTGGCGCCCCTGCGATCAGGTAGAAACCGCAGTCGCCTGGCGGGCGGCCATCGAGCGGCAGACCGGCCCAACCGCGCTGATCCTGTCGCGCCAGAACCTGGCGCAGATGGCGCGCACGCCGCAGCAGGTGGACGATATTGCGCGCGGCGGCTACGTGCTGAAAGATGCCGGAGGCAAGCCGGATCTGATCCTGATAGCCACCGGCTCGGAGATAGAGATCACCGCCCTGGCGGCGGCGAAGCTGCTGGCGAAAGGGGTCAACGTGCGGGTGGTGTCGCTGCCGTCAACCGACGTGTTTGATGCCCAGGATGAGGCATACCGGGAATCCGTGCTGCCGTCTGACGTCAGCGCCCGCATTGCCGTTGAGGCCGGGATTGCCGACTACTGGTATAAATACGTCGGCCTGAAGGGGGCCATTGTCGGCATGAGAAGCTACGGCGAATCGGCGCCGGCGGATAAACTGTTCCCGTTCTTTGGCTTTACCGTCGAAAATATCGTCAGCACCGCTGAAGGGCTGCTTAACGGGTGATCCACAGCGTAGGCCAGGCGTCTGGCCTCTGCCAGTTATCGCACTGCGGCTGCTGAGCAAAGCGCACCAGGCTAAACCGCTGGCCGTCATACCGCCAGCGGGTCTGGGTGCCGCAATCCCCCGGGCCGCGCCCCTTCTCAAGGGTCACCAGCTCGTGGCGCTGTTCGTCGATGCTGGCATTCATCAGCTCAATTTCGCGCCCTGCGCCGCCGGGCGGCTGGAAAGGCAGGGTCAGGCGCAGCGGACGCGCGACGTACGGCTGCTGGCGCGAAATCAACCACGCCAGCCATACGGTGTTGTAGGCCCCCGCTTCGCAGCTGAACATCAGCAATACCTTCTCATCGGTCAGCGCGGTAACCCGCACTTCCCGCAGGGAGGGATCCAGCGAGCATGCGCTGTTGCTCATGCGCTCGTTGCCATAGTCCATGAGGTCATTCAGCTCATCGCGGCTCAGCGGCGATTGCGATACGTCGACTTTCGCCACCGTGCGCAGCGCCGGCGCCGGCGGGACGCTGAGCGGCGGCTCTTCGCCTTTGCCAATCCACGCCGTTTCGCTGCCGACCCGCTTCTGGCGGCTGTCGATAAACAGCAGCGCCGCCTTCAGGCCCTGCAAAGAAATGGTCTGCAGGCCGTCCACCAGGCTTATCGCCTGTCCTTCCTGCACCTGCTGGAGAAAAGCGTCGATGGTGGCACTATCGCCGGTTTTAAGCAGCTTGTCGGCAACCTGCCAGCGCTTATCCACCAGCGCCAGAGGTTTACCGTCCAGCAGCAGACGAGGGCCGATCGGTGCCAGCGCCGCGACCGGATTACCGACCCCGCCCAGCTCAATGCGCAGGCTGGCATCGGTTGCCGCACCGGCGCTGCGGCTGAGGGTCATCACCAGGCCATAGTGCAGCCCGACGTTGCGGGTTACGCAGAAGTTTTGATTATTACAGGTCACCAGCCAGTCGCTGAACGTCTGCTGCACCGGCACCGCCCACGTCCGCGAGGCGGGGAACAGGCCGAAAAGCAGAATCAAGATAAGCCGATAAAACATGCGTGGTACAACCCCGGAAGATAGCGCGAAAAACAGCCGCTATCTTCCCCAGCGATACGCCTTTACTCAATCGGATTTATCAGAGATCCCCGGCCATCAGCCCCGAAGCGTGCAAATATTGCAGCAGGATAACCGCTTTTCCGTCGCGGATCTCGCCGCCGGCCACCATCGCAAGCGCCTGGCTGAATGGCAGCTCCAGGACCTCAATCTCCTCATCATCCACCCCGCCGCCGCCGTTTTTGCGCTGAGCATCGCTGTATTCGGCGATAAAGAAATGGATAAGCTCGGTGACGCCGCCGGGAGACATATACAGTTCGAACAGCTTGCGAACCTCACCCACCTCGTAGCCGGTCTCCTCGATCGCCTCTTTGCGAATGCAGGCTTCCGGCTCGTCGTTATCCAGCAGCCCGGCGCAGGTCTCGATGAGCATGCCGTCTTCGTTACCGTTCACCCAGGTGGCGACGCGGAACTGGCGCACCAGCACCACGCTTTGCTTGCGCCGGTTGTAGAGCAGAACCGTTGCGCCGTTGCCGCGATCGTAAACCTCGCGCTTGTGTCGCACCACGCTGCCGTCGCCGCGCGTCAGCTCGTAGGTCATGTTGCGCAAAACGAACCAGTTTTCAGAGAGGATTTTATCTTTAATGACGTTGATATTGAGTGGCATACGGCCCCGCAGCAGAGAATGACGCAGTCATACTACGCCGCGGATCGCGCTTTGTCGTTAGCAGGGCGGAATCGATTTTAGACCGAGGAAATCGACGATCCCCCGCGCGGCATGGCGGCCCTCCGCCATCGCCGTCACCACCAGGTCGGCTCCGCGAACCGCATCCCCGCCGGCGAAAATCTGCGGATGGCTGGTCTGATAGCGGTAGCGGCTTTCAACGTGCGCTCGGATCCGCCCGCGGCCGTCCAGCTGCACGCCGACGGACTCCAGCCACGGCATGCCGTGCGGGTGAAAGCCAAAGGCCATAATCACCGCATCCGCCGGCATCACGAATTCGCTGCCCGCAATCGGCGACGGCACGCGGCGCCCCTGCGCGTCCGGTTCGCCGAGCCGGGTTCGCAGGAAGCGCACCCCGTTGACCCGGCCGTTAGCATCCAGCTCCAGGGTCACCGGCTGAACGTTGAATTCAAATACCGCCCCCTCTTCGCGGGCATTTTTGACCTCTTTTTTCGACCCCGGCATATTGGCCTCGTCCCGGCGATAGGCGCAGGTGACCCGCTTCGCGCCCTGACGCAGCGCGGTGCGCACGCAGTCCATCGCCGTATCGCCGCCGCCCAGCACCACCACCTCCAGCCCGTGGGTATCGATATAGGGCTCCGTCGCCAGCTCGCTCAGCCCCATCACCTGCTTAGTGTTGGCAATCAGAAACGGCAGCGCGTCGTACACCCCGGGAGCCTCCTCATTCGGCAAATCAGCCTTCATCGAGCGATAGGTCCCGGCGCCGATAAACACCGCGTCGTAGTCGTCCAGCAGCGCGTTGAGGGGAAGATCTTTGCCCACCTCGCAGTTCAGCTCAAAGCGCACGCCCATTGCGCTAAAGATCTCCCGCCGCCGGGAGAGCAGCGATTTGTCCAGCTTAAAGGCGGGAATACCGAAGGTGAGCAGGCCGCCGATTTCCGGGTGCCGGTCAAACACCACCGGCTGCACGCCGTTACGTACCAGCAGGTCCGCGCAGGCGAGGCCGGCCGGGCCGGCGCCGACAATCGCCACCTTTTTGCCGCTGGCAACCACCCGCGACAGATCCGGCCGCCAGCCGCCCGCCAGCGCCTGGTCCGAAATATAGCGTTCGATATTGCCGATGGTGACCGCACCATGTTCATCATGCAGCGTGCAGGCCCCCTCGCACAGGCGATCCTGCGGACAGACGCGGCCGGTGATTTCCGGCAGGCAGTTGGTCTGGTGGGAAAGCTCAACGGCGGCGGCGATATCCCCGGCCTTAACCTTTTCAATCCACTGCGGGATGTGGTTGTGCAGCGGGCAGGTCCATTCGCAGATGCTGTGCTCGCCGCACTTCAGGCAGCGCTGAGCCTCCTGCTGCGCGTGGGCCGCAGAAAGCGGCAGGTAGATTTCAGAAAAATGCGTTTTACGCAGCGCCGGCGCGAGCCTCTCGGCCTCCGCGCGCGGCGGCGTTGCCGCCATCTGCTCGACCTTCTCATTACGCTCTGCCGGCATGAGGTCTGCAGGATGGCTGTGCCACGGCTGCGCCTCCATGCGGGCCGCCCGCAGGCGTCGTCGTTTCGCCAGGCCGAGCAGCGTCTCTTCATCGGCCAGCTGCAGCGCCTGAGCCGGACAGTTTTGCACGCAGGCCGGACCCGCTTCGCGCTCTCGACACAGATCGCACTTGTGCGCGGTGGCCTTTACTTTTCCCGCCGCCAGCGGCGTAAGCACGATTTGCATTACCCCAAACGGGCAGGCCACCATGCAGGATTTACAGCCGATACATTTTTCCTGGCGCACCTGTACGCTACCGTCAACCCGACTTATCGCGCCGTTCGGACAGCTGCGGGCGCAGGGCGCGCCTTCACAATGGTGACACGTTATGGGGTTACATTTTTGCTCGCCTTTGATGAGCACAATCCGTGGCAAAAAACGCCGTTCGGTCAGGACGTGCTGCTCATCGTTATGCGCCATGACGCAGGCCACTTCGCAGGCCCGGCATCCGATGCATTTGTGACTATCGCTCAAAATAAAGTGGTTCATGGCATCCTTCCGTCTTCCCGGTAAATAACCATGCGGTTAGCATAGCTATTAATTACCCGACAAGGTGGGACGGAAACAATGTTCATTTGCCCAGGATAGCGCTTATCTGGCGATAATCCGTTTTGGATCAATTTTTTTGACTTAAATGAAATGATGTTTTACTTACTTAACAGAGGCTCAGGCCCGGCATAAAAGCGATAAAACATGTTTACTTCCGGCAGCAATTGCGAAAGGGTAACGCCATGAAGCGACCTTCAGTAAAGGGGCAGGACACTTCTTTACCATGCCGTAAAAGGCACACGATAAATTACACTATCTCCTTAATTTCTCCACGATTGCCTGCAGGCTTACCGCTAGAGTGTCACAAGCTGTGCAATAACAAAAAATGTACAAAATGAGGTCCTAATTCTGATGGCGAATTTCTTTATCGATCGCCCCATTTTTGCGTGGGTACTGGCTATTCTTTTATGCCTGACCGGAACGCTCGCGATTTTATCGCTTCCCGTTGAGCAATATCCCGAGCTGGCGCCGCCGAACGTGAGGATCACCGCCAACTACCCCGGCGCCTCCGCGCAAACGCTGGAGAATACCGTCACCCAGGTTATCGAGCAGAATATGACCGGCCTCGATAACCTGATGTACATGTCATCTCAGAGCAGCGCCACCGGCCAGGCGACGGTCACCCTGAGCTTTACCGCCGGAACCGACCCCGATGAAGCGGTGCAGCAGGTGCAAAACCAGCTGCAGTCGGCGATGCGTAAGCTGCCGCAGGCGGTGCAGAATCAGGGCGTCACGGTGCGTAAGACCGGTGATACCAACATTCTGACCCTCGCTTTTGTCTCCACCGACGGCAGCATGGACAAGCAGGATATTGCCGACTACGTCGCCAGTAACGTCCAGGACCCCCTAAGCCGCGTCAACGGCGTCGGCGATATCGATGCCTATGGCTCCCAGTACTCAATGCGTATCTGGCTCGATCCGGCGAAGCTCAACAGCTACCAGATGACGGCGAAAGACGTCACCGACGCCATCGAATCGCAGAACGCCCAGATTGCCGTAGGCCAGCTGGGCGGCACGCCGTCGGTTGATAAGCAGGCGCTTAACGCCACCATCAACGCCCAGTCGCTGCTGCAGACGCCGGATCAGTTCCGCGATATTACGCTGCGCGTTAATCAGGATGGCTCGGAAGTGACGCTCGGCGACGTTGCCAGCGTTGAGATGGGGGCCGAAAAGTACGATTACCTCAGCCGCTATAACCGCCAGGCGGCATCAGGGCTGGGTATTAAGCTCGCCTCCGGCGCCAACGAAATGGCCACCGCCGAGCGGGTCATCACTCGCCTGAACGAGCTTTCTCAATATTTCCCCCACGGCCTGGAGTATAAAATCGCCTACGAGACCACCTCGTTCGTTAAGGCGTCGATTACCGACGTGGTGAAAACGCTGATTGAAGCGATCGCCCTGGTGTTCCTGGTGATGTACCTGTTCCTGCAAAACTTCCGCGCCACCCTGATCCCGACCATTGCCGTCCCGGTCGTCTTAATGGGCACCTTCGCGGTGCTCTATACCTGCGGCTACAGCATCAACACCCTGACGATGTTTGCCATGGTGCTGGCGATCGGCCTGCTGGTGGATGACGCCATCGTGGTGGTGGAGAACGTCGAACGTATCATGAGCGAGGAGGGACTTTCGCCCCGGGAGGCGACCCGCAAATCGATGGGTCAAATCCAGGGCGCGCTGGTGGGTATCGCCATGGTGCTGTCGGCGGTGTTTATCCCGATGGCCTTCTTCGGCGGCACCACCGGCGCCATTTACCGTCAGTTCTCAATCACCATTGTGTCCGCGATGGTGCTGTCGGTTCTGGTGGCGATGATCCTCACCCCGGCGCTGTGCGCCACCCTGCTCAAGCCGATTCAGAAAGGCGAACTGCACGGTCAGAAAGGCTTCTTTGGCTGGTTTAACCGCATGTTTGACCGCAACGCCAGCCGCTACGAATCATCGGTCGGGAAAATTCTGCACCGTTCGCTGCGCTGGATAATGATCTACGTCCTGCTGCTGGGAGGGATGGTGTTCCTGTTTATGCACCTGCCGACCTCGTTCCTGCCGCAGGAAGATCGCGGGATGTTCACCACCTCGGTGCAGCTGCCCGCCGGCTCTACGCAGCAGCAGACGCTGAAGGTGGTGCAGGAGGCCGAAGACTACTTCCTTAAGAACGAGAAGACCAACGTCGAATCGGTGTTCGCCACCATCGGCTCCGGCCCGGGCGGCAACGGCCAGAACGTGGCGCGAATGTTCGTACGCCTGAAGGACTGGGACCAGAGGGACCCCACCAGCGGCTCCGCCTTTGCCATTATCGAACGGGCAACCAAAGCCTTTAACAAGATTAAAGAGGCGCGCGTCTTTGCCAGCAGCCCTCCGGCCATCAGCGGGCTGGGCAGCTCCGCCGGCTTCGATATGGAGCTTGAGGACCACGCCGGCAACGGCCACGACGCGCTGATGGCCGCCCGCGACTCCCTGCTGGAGCTGGCCGCCAACAATCCTCAGCTGACCCGCGTGCGCCACAACGGCCTTGACGATAGCCCGCAGCTGCAGGTGGATATCGATCAGCGCAAGGCGCAGGCGCTGGGGATATCGATAGATGACATCAACGATACGCTGCAAACCGCCTGGGGCTCGAGCTACGTGAACGACTTTATGGATCGCGGCCGCGTGAAAAAAGTCTACGTCCAGGCGGCGGCAAAATATCGCATGCTGCCGGACGACATCAATCAGTGGTACGTGCGCAACAGCAGCGGCACGATGGTTCCCTTCTCGGCCTTTGCCAGCTCGCGCTGGGAAACCGGCTCGCCGCGCCTGGAACGCTATAACGGCTACTCGGCGGTCGAAATCGTCGGCGAAGCCGCACCGGGCGTCAGTACCGGTACGGCGATGACGATTATGGAAGAGCTGGCGCAGCAGCTGCCGAACGGCTTCGGCCTCGAGTGGACGGCGATGTCCTACCAGGAGCGCTTATCCGGCGCCCAGGCCCCGGCGCTGTACGCGATCTCCCTGCTGGTGGTCTTCCTGTGCCTGGCGGCGCTGTATGAGAGCTGGTCGGTTCCGTTCTCCGTGATGCTGGTGGTGCCGCTGGGAGTCATCGGCGCCCTGCTGGCAACCTGGATGCGCGGTCTTGAGAACGATGTTTACTTCCAGGTCGGGCTGCTGACGGTTATCGGCCTGTCGGCAAAGAACGCCATCCTGATCGTCGAGTTTGCCAACGAGCTCAATGAAAAAGGCGAGGATCTGCTGGTTGCGACGCTTTCGGCCTGCCGTCAGCGCCTGCGGCCGATTCTGATGACCTCGCTGGCCTTTATTTTCGGCGTGCTGCCGATGGCGACCAGCACCGGCGCGGGTTCGGGTAGCCAGCACGCGGTCGGTACCGGGGTGATGGGCGGCATGATCTCCGCCACCATTCTCGCTATTTTCTTCGTACCGCTGTTCTTTGTGCTGGTGCGTCGCCGCTTCCCGCTGAAAGAGCGGCCGCAATAACCTGCGTCCATCGCGAGGATCTCTCGTGGCGATGGAATAACAAAAAAGGCGACCACAGGGGTCGCCTTTTTTATGTGTTCAGATCCACTGCAGCGTTATTTTCGCAGTCAGATTACCCTGCTCACATTGCGGAATTTATTTACGAAGCATGCCTTCGATAAAATCTTTCCAGTTCCCTAGTTCATGATCAATCATAATAGCCTCTCTTATTATTATGGGTGATTTTATGTAAATTCATCAGTAATGGGAAGTCGCCTGCCCCTATTGCTTTGATTGCCTGATGGCCACTGTCAGGATAGCTATCGCTGATTTGCCGTTACTATGGCCCTGCCACCGTCAATTTAATGTGATAGACAGCAACATTTTGCAACATTAGGCTCGTTCTTATGGGTTGACCGTCTACGGCAGAAAGGACCAGGATTTCAGCACGCGAGCGCCGTCACAATCCTGTGGCAAGAGATGAATATTTAACCAACATATAAGCATGGTTATATATTCCCGGCAAAAAATTACATTTATTAAACCGATTAACGTATTATTCCCTATCGGCTTATATATCCCCGAAATAACTCAAGTTTCAGGATGCTAACGGACAGGCCGCCGGGTGCGTCGCGAGTATATTCGGAAAAATCTGCGTTCCGCGCTTAATTGAATGAAAAAGGTTTCATTATGCTGACCATGTACGGGATAAAAAACTGCGACACCGTTAAAAAGGCCCGCCGCTGGCTGGAAGCTAACCAGATTGAATACCGCTTCCATGATTATCGCGTCGATGGGCTGGAGCGTGAATTATTAGATACGTTTATTGCTGAACTGGGTTGGGAAGCCCTGCTCAACACCCGCGGCACCACCTGGCGTAAGCTGGATGAATCGGTTCGCGCCCGCATCGATAACGCCGATGCCGCCGCCGGGCTGATGCTCGAAATGCCGGCAATCATCAAACGCCCATTGCTCTGCGCGCCCGGTCAGCCTATGCTGCTGGGCTTCAGTGAACTCACTTATAAGAAGCTTGTTAACGAGGTATAGTCTATGTCTTGCCCGGTCATTGAGCTGGCTCAGCAGCTTATTCGCCGCCCTTCCCTCAGCCCCGATGATGCGGGATGTCAGGCGTTAATGATTGAACGTCTGCGGGCGATTGGTTTTACCGTTGAACCGATGGATTTCGGCGATACCCAAAATTTCTGGGCCTGGCGCGGACGCGGTGAAACCCTGGCCTTCGCCGGTCATACCGACGTTGTCCCGGCGGGCGACGCCGACCGGTGGATTAACCCACCGTTTGAACCGACTATTCGCGACGGCATGCTGTTTGGCCGCGGCGCGGCGGACATGAAGGGCTCGCTGGCGGCGATGGTAGTGGCCGCCGAGCGCTTCGTCGCCCAGTATCCGAACCATAAAGGTCGGCTGGCCTTTTTGATCACCTCCGATGAAGAAGCCAGCGCCCACAACGGCACGGTGAAAGTCGTCGAAGCCCTGATGGCCCGCAAGGAGCGCCTCGACTATTGCCTGGTGGGCGAACCCTCCAGCACCGAAGTGGTCGGGGACGTGGTGAAGAACGGCCGCCGCGGCTCGTTAACCTGCAATTTAACCATCCACGGCGTGCAGGGCCACGTCGCCTATCCCCATCTGGCGGATAACCCGGTGCACCGCGCCGCGCCGATGCTCACCGAACTGGTGGGAATCGAATGGGATAAAGGCAACGAATTCTTCCCGCCGACCAGCATGCAGATTGCCAACGTCAAGGCAGGCACCGGCAGCAATAATGTGATTCCGGGCGACATGTTCGTGCAGTTCAACTTCCGCTTCAGCACCGAGCTGACCGACGAGATGATCAAAGCCCGGGTTGTCGCGCTGCTGGAAAAATATCAGCTGCGCTACTCCCTTGACTGGTGGCTCTCCGGCCAGCCGTTCCTGACCGGCCGCGGTAAGCTGGTTGAAGCGGTGGTGAATGCCATTGAGCACTATAATGAGATCAAGCCGCAGCTGTTGACCAACGGCGGCACCTCCGACGGGCGGTTTATCGCTCGCATGGGCGCACAGGTGGTTGAGCTGGGACCGGTGAATGCCACGATCCACAAAATTAACGAGTGCGTGAACGCTGCCGACCTGCAGCTGCTGGCGCGGATGTATCAACGGATCATGGAACAACTGGTCGCCTGACAACATCGACAGATGCCCTGAACGATGACGGGTATAAAAGAGGAAGCAGCATGGAATGGCTAAGTAAATACTGGTGGGTTCTGGTGTTAGTTTTTTTGGTGGGCGTCATGATTAACGTGATTAAGGACCTTAATCGCGTCGACCACAAAAAATTTCTCGCCAACAAGCCGGACCTTCCCCCTCATCGTGACTGCAACGATAAGTGGGATGATGACGACGACTGGCCGAAGAACGACCAGTCGAAGAAGTAGGATCTATGCCCTCTCCCCGGTGAACGTCACGTCGCCGGGGAATCTCCCGGATAGCGGCGCTATGCGCCTTATCCGGGCAGGATACCGCCTGATTACAGCAGTTCGATAATATCGTCATCTTTCGGCGTGCTGCCGCTTAACGCTTCGTCAAAATAGTGCTTCGGCACTGTATAGCGCAGGCGTTCGAGCGCAAACTGCATGCTGCGATCGTCGATCGCGTGCCCCAAATCCTCAACGATATCCAGCGTCACGTCGCCGCCGGCCTGCACCAGCGCCTCCTGGGCGGAGACGGCCCACGCCAGATCGATAACCCGATCCTCGCCGCCGTGGATCAGGTGCACGGTAGTCGCCGTGGTCGCCGACCGCGGCAGCGTGGCGTATCGTCCGTTAAAGGCGATAACCCGCGAGGCCAGCCCCGGTTCGGCCTTGATGCTTTCCAGCGACATAATCGCCCCCTGCGAGAAGCCAATCAGCGCCGTTGCCAGTGCGGAAACGCCGCTCTGCTTCTGCCAGTAGCGCACCGTCTCAATAAAGGTCGGCATGATGGCGTCAATGCGCGCCTGCCGGTTGTCCTCGGTCACCCCCTGCACGGAGAACCACTGACGGCCGGGAGCCGGGCCGCACGGCTCGGCGCCGCCGATGCTGACGATTAACGCATCCGGAAACTGCGGCGCGAACAGGCTGCCGATTTGCCCCATTGAAACCGGATTATCACCGACGCCATGAAACAGCAACAGCAGCTGTTGGGCAGGTGTCACGGGGCTTTGAACAATAAAGTGATCGTGTTTCATGGCTTTCTCCTTAGTCTACGCGGGCAGTTTACGCCGCAGATAAAATATGACCATGACATTTAACTGAATGAGTTAGTTAAAAAAATTGCAGTTGCTCAACCCGCTGGCGCAGCGCATCGGCGCGGGCCGCGTCCAGGTTCAACAGCGCCTGCCCCGCCTCCTCGCGTAGCCTTGCCAGCAAAGCTTTACGCCCGGCCAGCCGCAGCGAAGCGCAAAGCTCGCCCTCATCCTGCTGCCGCAGGCGGGCGCGCAGGGCCGGAAGCGCCAGATCGACCCGCAGCAGCAGGCGGTTCAGACAGCCAATCGTCGCCTGCAGCGGGCGGTGGGCAAAGGCGAATCCGGCGGCCTCGAGCCAGTCCTCTTCCGTCAGCATAGCAGCCTCGACAACCGGCAGCGGCAGCGCCTCTTCCCGCCATTCGCGCAGCCAGTACTCGTCGCGCTGCAGCCGCGCCAGCTCCTGCTGGCGTAAGCGGTGGCCCGCAGGCGTTAACGGATACAGCGCCATCGCCGTATAGCAGCCGCTGCTCGCTTCACGGTGGGTACCGAGACGCACCAGGGTAAAACCGCAGCGCTGCCAGAAGCGCCAGAGCTCGGCGGTATAGCCGAAGCTCACCGAGAGGTAATCAAGCCCCTGCGCCTCGGCCACGGCCTTCGCCACCAGCGCCTGGCCTAACCCTTCGCGCTGGCGCGACGGATGCACGGCAATGCGGCCAATTCGTCGCGCCACCAGCGTAGCGGCCAGCGGAGTGCCGCCGTGCGCCGCCAGCGACTGGGCCACCAGATTGCCGCGCGGGCGGCGGTATCCCGCCCACACCGCCTGACTGAGGGCCGGGGTAAGACCGCCCTCCTCCACCTGCCACAGCGCCCCGGCAACGTGGCTCCCGGCGCGCGCGCAGATAAACCGCTGCCCGGGAGCGTCCATCATCCGGCGGAGATCCAGCGGGGAGGTGCGATAGTGGGCGCCGGAAAGGAGCTGATACATCGCCTCCGGCAGGGCCGGCTGCCGCTGCCAGCTGGCCTGATATACCGTTTCCAGCGTCACCTGACCCAGCGGTGGATGCCTAAAGGCCTCATCCCCAAACAGCAGCAGCTCGCTCACCAGCGCCTCCAGCGGGCAGCCCGGCGCCCAGCGAACGGGCGCAGAGAGGCTAAACTGGCGCAGCTGTGCGAAGCCTGCGCAAAACTTAAGCAGAAAGCCGCGGCCGGTCCCTTCATATCCCTGCACGGTAGTGGTCAGCAGCGTGCGCGGGAAGCGCGCCACCAGCCGACGCAGCAGCGGCCCGGGAATGGCGGCTGCTTCGTCAACGATCAGCCACGAGGCGTTAACCTCGGACGCCAGCAGCGCGTCGGGGGCTATAAAGCGAAAATCTTCCCCGGCAAACGCGGCGATAACGTCCGTGGCGCCGCGGGCGGGCGCGGTCACGATCGCATCGCCTCCCAGCTGTCGGATCAGCATCCCCGCCAGCGCCGATTTCCCCCGCCCGCGTTCGGCGGTCACCGCGGCAATACCGGGAGGGAGAGCGGCCAGCTCGGCAAGGATAGCCGCCTGTTCCGCCTGCGGGCGGCCGTCAGCGGGATGCCACAGGGGCCGAGGCGCGGCATCCGGCAGGCGCGGCGCCTCACCCTGCCGCCAGACCAGCGCCTCTTTAGCCGCTGCGATCCGCCGGCAAAAGCGCTGCACAAAGTTGGGGGTTGGGATAGGGTCCGGGGCATCGCTCCAGCGCAGCGAATCCGCGTCCGGCTGCGTCGGCCAGCGTGCAAAAGGAGGGGTCAGCAGCACCAGCCAGCTTCCGGCGCGCAGCGTGCCGCAAAGGGCGGCAAACGCCGCCACGTCGAAGCCGCTGCGGGCGTCAAAGAAAGCGTGCTGGTATTCGCGTCCGAGCAGAGACTTCAGGGCGCCGGGAGAACCCGAGGGCGCCGGCATCGGCTGGGGGGAGATCCACAGACCGTCCCCGGCCAGCCGTTCACGCAGCGCCAGCGCCTGCTGCAGGCACCACGCTTCGTCGCCGCTGAGCACCAGCAGGCGACGAATGCCCTGCTGCGCCATCCGGGCCGTCAGGTTAAGGATTTCGTCCATCTACGGTAGCGGTCAGAGCGCATTACCAAACGTATTGCACTGCGCCGGATCTCCGCTGTCAAAACCGCGTTTAAACCAGGTATAGCGCTGCTGCGAAGTGCCGTGGGTAAAGCTGTCCGGGACAACCCGCCCCTGGCTTTGCTGCTGGAGGCGGTCGTCACCAATAGCCTCTGCGGCATTCAGCGCCTCCTGCAGATCCCCGGTTTCCATCACGTCCTGATTCTGCATGCTGTGGCCCCAGACGCCGGCAAAACAGTCGGCCTGCAGCTCCATTTTCACCGACAGGCGGTTAACTTCAGCCTGCGACGCGTTCTGCTGCAGCTGGCGCACTTTGGATTCAATGCCCAGCAGCTTCTGCACGTGATGCCCAACCTCGTGCGCAATCACGTAGGCCTGAGCAAAATCTCCGTCCGCGCCGAGCTTGCTTTTCATCTCATCGTAGAACGAGAGGTCGATGTAGACCGTGCTATCGGCCGGGCAGTAGAACGGCCCCATCACCGACTGGCCGGTACCGCAGCCGGTCCGCGTCGCGCCGCGATAGAGCACCAGCTTCGGCTGCGGGTACTGACGGCCCATTTTTTGGAAGATGGCGCCCCAGGTGTCTTCGGTATCCGCAAGGATCACCTTAGTGAACTTCGCGGCCTGCTCTTCCTGCGGGCTGATGGAGCGTTGAGTGGTGGTTTGCTGCTGTGAAACCGGCTCTCCGGTCAGCATGCCGGTCAAATCCACGCCGTAATAGCCGGCAACCAGCACGATAATCAGCAGAACGATACCGCCTTTCCCGCTGGGAAGACGGAAACCACCACCGCCGCCGCCGAGGGGGGAACCGGAATCATTACGTCGATCTTCTACATTGTCGCTTTCGCGACGCCCTTGCCAGCGCATAGGCACCTCAATTCATCAAGTTCTCGAATATGAGAGATCGTAGGCGGTTCGGCGCAGGATTACCACTGGAAACAACAAGAAGAGCGCCAGAAGATAGAGCTACCTTCTGGCGAAAGGAGGATTAGTCGAGCTTAACGCCAAGACGATGGGCCACTTCTTCGTAGGCCTCGATCAGGCCGCCGAGGCTCTGACGGAAGCGGTCTTTGTCCATTTTGTCGAGGGTATTTTTATCCCACAGACGGCTGCCGTCCGGCGAGAACTCGTCGCCCAGCACCACTTCGCCGTTAAACAGACCAAACTCCAGCTTGAAGTCAACGAGGATCAGGCCCGCGTCGTCAAACAGCTTTTTCAGCACGTCGTTCGCTTTGAAGGTCAGCTCCTGCATGCGGGCCAGATTCTTTTTATTCACCCAGCCGAAGGTTTCGCAGTAGGACTCGTTGACCATCGGGTCGTGCATCGCATCATTTTTCAGGAACAGGTCAAACAGCGGCGGATTCAGCTCAATACCTTCTTCGATGCCCAGACGCTTAACCAGAGAGCCGGCCGCACGGTTGCGGACTACGCACTCAACCGGAACCATCTCCAGCTTTTTCACCAGACACTCGGTGTCAGAAAGTAGCGCTTCCATCTGGGTCGGAATGCCGGCTTCTTCCAGCTTGCTCATAATGAAATGGTTGAACTTGTTATTCACCATCCCCTTACGGTCGAACTGTTCGATGCGCGCGCCATCCCCTGCTGAAGTATCGTTACGGAACTCGAGTATCAGCAGGTCCGGGTTCTCGGTGCTGTAAACGGTTTTCGCTTTACCACGATACAACTCAGCTTGCTTGTTCATCTTTGTCACTCCAGTGAAGATATAGACGATAAAAAAGGCGTTTCTGTGCTGACGCACACGTTTGCGTCACTATACAGAAAAAAGGGCTGGATTGCTCCAGCCCTGTTTATTACTTACCGAATGCGGCCTGGAATACGGCAACCAGCGCGTCGTTCTGCGACTGGGTCAGCGTATGACCTTTCGGGTCGATGAACTGCAGGCTGCTGCGGTTATCAAGGTCGCCGACCTGCAGCTTGTAGTCACCTGAAACCAGCTGCGGATCGTGGGCACCCAGCTCCTGCCAGCTGCTGTCAGACAGCGGCTTGTAGGTCAGCGCCATGCTGCCCTGAGAACGCGTGCTGTCGGTCACCTTCATGCCCGCTTTTTCCAGCGCGCCCGGCAGACGCTGCCACACGAGGTTAAACGGTGCGCGGACAACCAGCATCGGCAGACCGGTATCGTCGGCAGCGCTCTGCACGTCGAAGGTCGCGCCGGCGTTTTTCTGCGCCGCGTTCTGCGCGCTGGTGGCGTTCATGTCCAGACCTTCGGAAATGACGTTCAGCATAGAGGTGCTGTAGCGCTGCAGCGATGCCGGATCGGATACCGGTTTCCCGGCCTGCTCGAGGTTAACCAGCTTCACCACCACCGCCTGCTGATAGCCCTGCGGTTTAACTGAGATTTGATAGCGACCACGGTACTGCTGGTCTTCATCGAGGCGATTCCACTCCACCCAGTCGGTGTTCAGCGTCTGGCTGGCATCGTCACGTTTGGTGATGACGTAGTTTTTTGACTGCAGGATGCTGGTGACCTGCGCCCACAGCGAACCGCTGCGGCCGTTCTCCACCATCAGCGTCGAAGTGTCACCATTAAACTGAGTGCGTGCGCCGTTTACCAGGGCCAAAGGCTGGGCCGGTGGACGAATGTCCAGAGCTTTACCCACCGCGCCGGCGCTGGTCGCAACCGGAATATTATAATCGCCAACCTGAACCGGCAGGATCATCCCCGCAGGCGCGTGAAGCTCGCTAAGCGGCGTAGCTTGCAGGTAAACCTCATCACCGCCAACCTGACGCTTGTAGCGCGAATCCGAACTACAGGCCGCAAGAAGCAGGACCAATGAAACACCCGCAACCTTCGCCAGGCGCGACTTCTGTACTGAGTAAGCCATCAAATCTCCCTAAACTTTACAGCAAACCGGCATGCTTCAGCGCTGCGGTTACCGCCTTCTTACCGTCTTCGGTAATCGGCGTCATCGGCAGGCGCAGCGTATCGGTCGCCACAAGACCCAACGCCTTGCATGCCCATTTCACAGGGATAGGGTTGGGTTCGACAAATAATTTTGTATGCAATGGCATCAGACGCTGGTTAATCGCCCGCGCTTCGGCAAATTGACCGGCCAGAGCCAGTCGGCACATATCCGCCATTTCACGAGCCGCAGCGTTTGCGGTAACGGAAATCACGCCATGACCGCTCAGCTGCATAAAGTCCATTCCGGTGGCATCATCGCCGCTCAGCAGAATAAAGTCGTCTGAAACCAGCTCTTTGATCTGATGAACGCGACTTAAGTTCCCCGTCGCTTCCTTAATACCGATAATATTTTTTACTTCCGCCAGACGACCGACGGTTTCCGGCAGCATATCGCAACCGGTACGGGACGGCACATTATACAGGATTTGCGGCAGGTCGGTGTGTTCTGCGATGGCTTTAAAGTGTTGGAACAGGCCTTCCTGGGTCGGACGGTTGTAATAAGGGGTTACCGTCAGACAGCCAACGATGCCGCTGTCGTTGAAGCGCTGGGTCAGGCTGATCGCCTCTGCGGTTGCATTTGCACCGGTGCCTGCAATAACGGGGATACGCCCGTCGGCCAGCTCAAGCGTCATCATCACAACGTCGCCATGCTCTTCATGGCTCAACGTTGCGGACTCACCGGTAGTCCCTACCGAAACGATCGCCGAGGTTCCGCTGGCGACATGGTAATCAATCAGTTTTTTCAGGCTTGTCCGGCAGACGTTACCGTTTTCATCCATCGGCGTGACAAGCGCTACAATACTTCCCGTGAACATGGGCCATCCTCAGAGCAGAAGTGCAACAAGATTCTCAATGTTACGTTTGGTGCCGTAATAAAAGCAAGAGACCCGATGCCTTCAGGGATGTTGTATGCCGGTTTTTTTTATGCTTTCCTAATGTTACCTCACCTTTTTAAAGGAAGAACAGGTTTGACCGCCTCATTACAACACTATCTGGTTATTACCGCTTTGGGCGCTGACCGTCCCGGCATCGTGAATACGATCACCCGCCACGTCAGCAGCTGCGGCTGTAATATCGAAGACAGCCGGCTGGCCATGCTCGGTGACGAATTTACGTTTATCATGCTGCTTTCTGGTACGTGGAACGCGATTAACCTGATTGAATCGACTCTACCGCTGAAAGGTGCCGAGCTGGATCTGCTGATCGTGATGAAACGGACGACCGCTCGCCCGCCTCAGGCCATGCCAAATACGGTCTGGGTCCAGGTTGAGGTACCGGACTCGCCGCATATTATCGAGCGCTTCACCGCCCTGTTTGACGCGTGGAATATGAATATCGCCGAGCTGGTTTCTCGTACCCAGATCGGCAGTGATGACGATTCAGCCCAACTGTTCATCCAGATAACGGCGCACAGTCCCGCTACGCAAAATGCATCAAATATCGAACAAGCGTTCAAAGCCCTATGTACAGAACTCAATGCACAAGGCAGTATTAACATCGTTAATTATTCACAGCATGATGAACAGGATGGAGTTTGAGTAATGAATCCACTGAAAGCCGGTGATATTGCACCGAAATTTAGCTTACCAGACCAGGACGGCGAGGAAGTAAATTTGACCGACTTCCAGGGACAGCGTGTTCTGGTTTATTTTTACCCGAAAGCCATGACCCCGGGTTGTACCGTCCAGGCCTGCGGCCTGCGCGATAATATGGATGACTTAAAAAAAGCGGGCGTTGAGGTACTGGGCATCAGTACGGATAAACCAGAAAAACTCTCCCGTTTCGCCGAAAAAGAGCTGCTGAACTTCACGCTGCTGTCTGATGAAAACCATCAGGTCTGCGAGCAGTTTGGTATCTGGGGCGAAAAATCGTTTATGGGGAAAACCTACGACGGTATTCACCGTATTAGTTTCCTGATTGATACAGATGGCAAAGTTGAACACGTGTTTGATAACTTCAAAACCAGCAATCACCACGACGTGGTGCTGAACTGGCTGAAAGAAAACGGCTAACGTTTTATCGAACGCAGGACGCCGGAGCATTTCACCGCCCCGGCGTCCGTTTTAGCCCCTGGTTCGTCAAGCCGTCGCGCTATTTATCCTCTTCAACCACCAGTCCGTCCGGCCAGGCGTGCACCACCGCCTTGATTAACGTCGCCAGCGGGATAGCAAAGAATACGCCCCAGAATCCCCACAGCCCGCCAAAGATAACCACCGACAGAATAATCACCAGCGGATGCAGGTTAACCGCTTCCGAGAACAGCACCGGCACCAGCAGGTTACCGTCCAGCCCTTGAATAATGAGGTATACCGCAAACAGGCTCCAGAACTCGGTGCCCGCGCCGAACTGAAACAGCGCCACGCCCACCACCGGAATGGTGACCACAAAGGCGCCAATGTAGGGGATCAGCACCGAGAAGCCGACCAGCACCGCCAGCAGCAGCGAATAGTTGAGCCCGAAGAGGATAAAGCCGATCCACGTCGCTACGCCGACGACGATCATCTCCAGCACCTTACCGCGAATGTAGTTGGTGATTTGCTGATTCATCTCCTTCCACACCTGCCCTGCCAGCCCGCGGTTACGCGGCAGCACGCGGCGTACGGCGTTGAGCATCTGCTCTTTATCTTTCAGGAGGAAGAAAACCATCAGCGGCACCAGCACCAGATAGACCGCCAGCGTCAACAGGCCCACCAGCGAGGCCAGGGAGTACTTCACCACCGAATCGCCGACGGTCAGCATGCGGTTGCGCATATTGTCCGCCATCGCGTCGATGATCCCGGCGTCCATCAGCGCCGGATAGCGGCGCGGCACGGTGGCGGCAAAATCGGAGAGCTTATTCAGCATGCCCGGCATATCGCGGATCAGATAGATACCCTGCTGCCAGGCGACGGGCATCACCACGAAGGCCATCAGCAGCAAAATACCGACAAACAGTATCAGAACGAACGACGTCGCCCAGGTACGAGACAGCCCCACGCGCTCAAGCCGGACGGTCGGCCACTCCAGCAGATAGGCCAGCACGATAGCCACCAGCAGCGGCGCCAGCAGACCGCTGAAAAAGAACATAATGCCGAACCCAGCCAGCAAAATAACCAGCAGCGCTATCGCCTCCGGATCGCTGAACCGACGGCGGTACCACTGTATTAACATCTCAAGCATAAACCCTTCCCTGAAGCGCAAAACCGCAACAACCCGAGGAAGTGTATCTAAATGTCACAAAAAAGACTTCGCTTTTTATTAGCAAAACCACAAACATGACCTCCCGCAGCAAGATCATATTTTCAACGGCGTCAACGACAGCTAAACTCGCAGGACGCGCGGAAATGGAACATTACGCCGCCCTACCGGTCAAACTGGCACACCCACATACACAGGACAGAGGTTATGTTCAGGCAGTTAAAGAAAACGCTGGTGGCAACCGTGATAGCGTCGCTGACGCTGGGTTCGATTTTACCTGCTTTTGCTGACTCCGCAGATACCCTGCCGGATATGGGGACCTCTGCAGGAAGCACGCTTTCCATCGGTCAGGAAATGCAGATGGGGGATTACTACGTTCGCCAGCTCCGCGGCAGCGCTCCGCTGATCAACGACCCGCTGCTGGTGCAGTACATTAACGGATTAGGTATGCGCCTGGTTGCGCACGCCAACTCGGTGCGAACGCCCTTCCACTTCTACCTGATTAACAACGACCAGATTAACGCCTTCGCCTTCTTTGGCGGCAACGTCGTGCTGCACTCGGCCCTGTTCCGCTACTCGGATACGGAGAGCGAGCTGGCGTCGGTCATGGCGCACGAAATTTCGCACGTCACCCAGCGCCACCTCGCGCGCGCAATGGAAGACCAAAAGCGCAACGCCCCGCTGACCTGGGTCGGCGCGCTGGGCTCGATTCTGCTGGCGATGGCCAGCCCGCAGGCCGGTATGGCCGCGCTCACCGGCACGCTGGCCGGCACCCAGCAGGGATTAATCAGCTTTACCCGCCAGAATGAAGAAGAGGCCGACCGCATCGGGATTCAGGTGCTACAGCGCTCCGGGTTCGATCCGCAGGCCATGCCGGCGTTTATGAGCAAGCTGCTTGACCAGTCGCGCTACTCCACCCGGCCGCCGGAAATGCTGCTCACCCACCCGCTGCCGGAAAGCCGCCTGTCCGACGCCCGCAACCGCGCGAATCAGATGCGTCCGGTGGTGGTGCAATCGTCGGCCGATTTTTATATGGCCAAGGCGCGAACGCTGGGAATGTATAACAACGGAGACAACAAGCTCGGCGACGATTTGCTGAACGCATGGGCGAAAGGCAATATCCGCGAGCAGCACGCCGCGCAGTACGGTCGCGCCCTGCTGGCGATGGGCAGCAATAGCTACGATCTGGCGCGTAAAACCCTGCAGCCCCTGCTGAGCGCCGATCCGCAAAATGCCTGGTATCTCGATCTGGCAACCGATATTGACCTTGGCCAGAAGAAAACGGCCGATGCGATTAACCGCCTGAAAAACGCCCGCGAAATCCGCACCAACCCGGTACTGCAGCTGAACCTCGCCAACGCTTACCTGCAGGGCGGACAGCCGGCAGAGGCGGCGAATATCCTTAACCGCTACACCTTCAATAATAAAGACGATGGCAACGGCTGGGACCTGCTGGCGCAGGCGGAAGCGGCCCTCGGCAATCGCGATCAGGAGCTGGCGGCCCGTGCGGAAGGTATGGCGCTGGTCGGCCAGCTTGCACAGTCTATTTCGCTGCTCAGCAGCGCCAGTTCACAGGTGAAGTTGGGCAGCCTGCAGCAGGCCCGCTACGATGCGCGCATCGATCAGCTGCGCCAGCTGCAGGAACGCTTCCGCCCATATCAAAAAATGTAAGGAGACCCCATGTCTGACGCGGTAAAAATCTACCATAACCCTCGCTGCTCCAAGAGCCGCGACACCCTGAGCCTGCTGAAGGCTAACGGTATCGACCCTGAAGTGGTGCTCTATCTGGAGACGCCGCCGGATGCGGCGACGCTGCGCCAGCTGCTGAAAATGCTGGGTATGGTGAGCGCCCGCGAGCTGATGCGCCAGAAGGAAGATCTGTATAAGTCACTGGAACTTGCCGATCCTCAGCTCAGCGAAGATGCGCTGATTCAGGCGATGGTCGACAACCCGAAGCTGATTGAACGCCCTATCGTCGTCAGCCACGGCGAGGCGCGGATCGGCCGACCGCCGGAACAGGTGCTGGATATCGTGAATTAAGCAGGATGCGCCATCGTCATGATGGCGCCGATCCCAACGGCTCGCTAGAGCTTGAGGATCTCTTTAACGAAGGGAATGGTCAGCTTGCGTTGGGCGGTAATAGAAGCGCGATCGAGCTGATCGAGCGTCATAAACAGCGAGCGCATTTCGCGATCGAGGCGCTTGAGCAGGAAGCGGCAGACGTCTTCCGGCATCTCAAACCCGCGCAGCCGCGCGCGCAGCTGCAGCGCCTGCAGCTTGTCTTCATCGGACAACGGCTGCAGCTTGTAGATTTGTCCCCAGTCGAGGCGCGATGCCAAATCCGCGAGGCCAAGATTAAGCTGGCGCGGAGGGCTATCGCCGGTGATCAGCAGGCGGGTTTTACCCGACTCCAGGATGCGGTTGTAAAGGTTGAAGATCGCCATCTCCCACGGCTCGTCGCCGGCCGCGCATTCGATATTATCGATACAAACCAGCGAAAGCTGTTCCATCCCCTCCAGCACTTCCGGAACAAACCACGTACGCTTATCCAGCGGCACGTAGCCCACCGCATCGCCGCGCTGGGAAAGCTCCGCACAGGCGGCATGTAGCAGGTGACTGCGCCCCGCGCCTTCACGCGACCAGATATAGATGTACCCGCTATGCTCCTGCCGCAGAACGTTCTGTAAGGCAGCGAGAAGAGAAGGATTACCACCCGGCCAAAAACTCGCAAAAGTTTCATCGTCAGGAAGGTACAGTGGCAAGGAGAGCTGTGCCGGTGCGTTCAGATGGACCTCATCATAGACTGACAGAAAAACGCGGAGAGTTTATCACGAAGTCTGCCGTGAGAGAACCGGGCGGGATCGCCGCCCGGCAGGAGGATCAGCGTTTTGCCTCGGCGTCATCAGCCGCATCAGCCGCGTCCAGAACCACCTCTTCCGGACGCAGGACGCTAATTAATTTGAAGATCAGGCTAAGGGCAACGCCAACGATCGTGGCCAGCGCCATGCCTTTGAGCTCCGCCGCGCCGATGTGCACCTTCGCGCCGCTGACGCCAATGATCAAAATCACCGAGGTCAGAATAAGGTTCTGCGCCTTGTTGTAATCGACCTTAGATTCAATCAGCACGCGGATACCCGATGCGCCGATCACCCCGTACAGCAGCAGCGATACGCCGCCCATTACCGGCAGCGGAATGATCTGGATCGCCGCCGCCAGCTTGCCGACGCAGGAGAGCAGAATGGCGATAATCGCCGCCCCGCCGATAACCCAGGTACTGTAGACGCGGGTAATCGCCATCACGCCGATGTTTTCACCGTAGGTGGTATTGGGCGTCGAGCCAAAGAAGCCGGAGATCATCGTCGACAGGCCGTTGGCAAACATCGAGCGGTGCAGGCCGGGATCGCGAATCAGATCCTTTTTAACAATATTCGCCGTCACCACCAGGTGCCCGACGTGTTCGGCAATCACCACCAGCGCGGCGGGCAGGATGGTGAAAATCGCAAACCACTCAAAGCGCGGGGTGTAGAAGGTCGGCAGCGCAAACCAGTGCGCCTCGGCGATGGGAGTGGTATCGACAACGCCCATCACGAAGGAGAGCGCGTAGCCCACCAGCACGCCGATAAGAATCGGGATGATGGCCATGAAACCGCGGAACAGCACCGAACCGAAGACAGTCACCGCCAGCGTCACCATCGAGATAATAATGGTTTTGCTATCGGGAGACTGCCCGTCAGCGGGCAGCAGGCCGGCCATATTCGCCGCGACGCCGGCCAGCTCAAGGCCGATCACCGCGACGATAGCCCCCATGGCCGCCGGCGGGAACATCACGTCCAGCCAGCCGGTGCCGGCCTTTTTAACAATAAAGGAGACGATGCAGAACAGCACGCCGCACATAATAAAGCCGCCCAGCGCGACCTCATAGCCCAGCGGCAGCAGCAGCAAAACCGGGGAGATAAACGCAAAGCTCGACCCCAGATAGGCCGGGATTTTGCCCTTACAGATAAACAGGTACAGCAGCGTGCCGATACCGTTAAACAGCAGAACGGTAGCCGGGTTGATGTGAAACAGGACTGGCACCAACACCGTTGCGCCAAACATAGCGAACAGATGTTGCAAACTTAGCGGGATTGTCTGTAAAAGCGGCGGTCTTTCACTCACCCCGATTGCGCGGCGCGTCATAGTGTTTTCCTCTGAGTGTCGTTATTAGTTGCTGTTGGCGTGTTTTATTCAAAAAAAAGCCGACTCTTAAAGTCGGCTTCTTATTAATGCTGCAATTATTTGGTACCAAAAATCTTATCGCCGGCGTCGCCGAGCCCGGGAATAATATATCCGTGCTCGTTGAGGCCCTGGTCAATGGACGCGGTGTACATCTCGACGTCCGGGTGCGCTTTCTCCAGCGCGGCAATCCCTTCCGGAGCGGCAACCAGCACCAGCACCTTGATGCTTGAGCAGCCCGCTTTTTTCAGCAGGTCGATAGTGGCGATCATCGAACCGCCGGTTGCCAGCATCGGGTCAACCACCAGCGCCATACGTTCGTCGATATTGGAGACCAGCTTCTGGAAGTAAGGTACCGGCTCGAGGGTTTCTTCATCACGGTAGATGCCAACGACGCTGATGCGCGCGCTCGGGACGTGTTCCAGAACGCCTTCCATCATGCCGAGGCCGGCGCGCAGAATAGGCACGACGGTAATTTTCTTACCTTTGATCTGCTCAACTTCAACCGGGCCATTCCAGCCTTCGATGGTGACCCTTTCGGTCGCCAGGTCGGCGGTGGCTTCATAAGTTAGTAAGCTACCAACCTCTGAGGCGAGTTCACGGAAGCGTTTGGTGCTGATGTCGTGCTCGCGCATCAGGCCCAGCTTGTGTTTGACGAGTGGGTGTTTCACTTCCACAATCTTCATTCTCTTTCTCCTCTGAGGGGCAGCCACAAAAAAAATCGCGGGATTATACCGCTTTTTCCCATTTGCGCCATAGCCGATATGTTTGACCGGGATCAACCAAAATGCTTTGCGCTGCCTGAGCCAGTATAAATCAAAATAAAAAAACCCCGCGCAGGCGGGGTTTCACGGGGCTTTCGGGCGGTTTAGAGGGTTTCGCCGTTACTGCCGATAACCTGCTGATACCATGCAAAAGATTTCTTGCGGCTGCGGGCCAGGGTGCCGTTCCCTTCGTTGTCTTTATCGACGTAGATAAAGCCGTAACGCTTTTTCATCTCGCCGGTTCCGGCAGAGACGAGGTCGATACAGCCCCACGGGGTATAGCCCATCAGGTCAACGCCGTCTTCCACCACCGCTTTTTTCATTTCGGCGATATGGGCGGAGAGATAGTCGATGCGGTACTGGTCGTCTACCGTGCCGTCAGCTTCGCGCACGTCGATAGCGCCAAAGCCGTTTTCAACAATAAACAGCGGCAGCTGGTAATGATCCCAGAACCAGTTCAGGGAGTAGCGCAGCCCAACCGGGTCAATCTGCCAGCCCCAGTCCGATTTCTGCACGTACGGGTTGGAGACCAGGCTTTTCGTCTCATCATAATCCAGCTGCGGATTATCTTCGGTGGCCTTGGTGGCGAACGACATATAGTAGCTGAAGCCAATATAGTCGACGCAGCCTTCGCTCAACGCCACGCGATCTTCGTCGGTGATATCCAGCGCAAAGTCGCGGCGCTCGAAGTAGTTAAGCAGGTGCTGAGGGTACTTACCGCGCACGTGAACGTCGGTGAACCAGTAGCGGCGGTGCATGGCGTTCATCGCCATCATCATATCGTCAGGCGCGCAGGAGAGCGGGTAAATGGGGCACATCGCAATCATGCAGCCGACCTGCAGCGCCGGGTTAATCTCCCGCGCGGCTTTCACCGCCAGGGCGCTGGCAACCAGCTCGTAGTGCGCGGCCTGATACATCACCGGCTCGCGATCCTCACCCGGCAGGAACTTCAGCCCCGAGTTGGTGAACGGCGCAAAGTCTTCGTGGAAGTTTGCCTGGTTGTTGATCTCGTTAAAGGTCATCCAGTACTTCACCTTATGCTGATAGCGCTTAAACACCACCTGCGCAAAGCGCACGAAGAAATCAATCAGCTTACGGTTACGCCAGCCGCCGTATTCGCGCACGAGGTGATAAGGCATCTCGAAGTGGGAGAGCGTAATAACCGGCTCAATCCCGTGCTTCAGGCACTCGTCGAACAGATCGTCATAGAACTGCAGCCCGGCTTCATTCGGCTCCTGCTCGTCGCCCAGCGGGAAAATACGCGTCCAGGCAATAGAGGTACGGAAGCATTTGAAGCCCATTTCCGCAAACAGCTGAATGTCATCTTTATAGCGATGATAAAAATCAATCGCCTCATGGTTAGGGTAATTTTTACCCGCCACCACGCCGTCGGTAATTTCACGCGCCACGCCGTGGGCGCCTGCGGTCATCACGTCGGCAACGCTCGCGCCCTTGCCGCCCTCCTGCCAACCACCTTCCAGCTGATGCGCCGCAACCGCGCCGCCCCACAGAAAACCTTCTTTAAATCCAGACATGTTCTCTTCCTTATGAGCGATCGCCAGTCGGCGACCGGTATTGCTGATTGAAATGGTAAACGGCGCCAATCAGCCCGGCGTCGTTGCCGTGGCTAACGGTGTCGATATAGTCTGCAATGCCAAACCAGGCCAGATGTTCACGCAGCAGCGGCAAAAAGCCCGGACGTTCCACGATGCCGCCGCCGATGAGGATAGTCTGCGGATCGAACACGTTGACGAGGTTATAAAGGCCGGTGCCAAGGCCGTTAAAGAATTCGGCCACCAGCCGATGACAGGTCGCATCGCCCCTGTCGTAACGATCGAATATCTCTTCCCCGGTCACCTCTTCCAGCGTTTTCCCGAAATGCGCGGCGTAGCGCTGGCGCAAGACGCGCAGGGTACAGTTCTCATTCATTGAGTAGCGACGAACGTCGCGGGTGCCCGGGCGCTGGGTCTGCATATAGCCAAATTCGCCGGCGCGAAAGCTCGCGCCGTGCACCAGCCGGTCATTACAGAAGATAGCCCCGCCGATTCCGGTGCCAATCGTCAGAACCAGAAAATCACTTATATTGGCGGCTTTGCCCTGCCAGCGCTCGGCCAGCAGCACGCAGTTAGCGTCGTTTTCAATGGCGACGGGAAGTCGGGTACGTTGTTCAAGCCAGGTTTTGATAGCAAAATTATCGAATCTGCGGATAGCACCGCCCATTTCGATATAGCCGGTGTGCGGATTAACGTAGCCGGGCGCGCTGATCGCCACCCCTTCACACTCCGGGTGCGCGGCAATCCACGCCAGCATGGCCTGCAAAATTTGCTCGCCGTCGCTGTCGCGAATAGGCTGTTTTCCCTTCTCCAGCAGCTCGCCGGTGCTGGTCATCGTGCCCATTTTTAGCGCCGTGCCACCAATATCAAATGCGGCAATTACCATCCTTCCCCCCCTCCTGAATCCTCTTGATACCGTCGTTCGGCTCGCTTAAATAAAAAGAGAAACCGGTTTCAGTGGCATGATGATCATTCTGGCGCGCCGAGGCAAGCACAAGAATGTACCCGGTTTCATTTTCGTGAACAGTATCAAATTTGTCCATCTCACCGCCGTTTAACGCCGACTGTAAAGCAGGCTCGCAAACGTTTGCTATCCCTGTTAGAATTGCGCCGATTTTTCTTGCTACCGCAAATGTGTGGAGACTTCGCAGTGACCGATAAAACCTCTCTCAGCTATAAAGATGCCGGCGTAGATATTGATGCAGGCAACGCGCTCGTCGACCGTATTAAGGGTGTGGTGAAGAAAACCCGCCGCCCGGAAGTGATGGGTGGACTGGGCGGATTCGGCGCACTGTGCGCATTGCCGCAGAAATACCGCGAGCCGGTACTGGTCTCCGGCACTGACGGCGTCGGCACCAAGCTGCGTCTGGCAATGGACCTCAAGCGTCACGACACTATCGGTATCGACCTGGTGGCCATGTGCGTAAACGACCTTGTGGTTCAGGGCGCTGAGCCGCTCTTCTTCCTCGACTACTATGCGACCGGCAAACTGGACGTCGACACGGCGGCCAGCGTCATCAGCGGGATCGCCGAAGGCTGCCTGCAGTCAGGCTGCGCGCTGGTTGGCGGCGAAACGGCAGAAATGCCCGGCATGTACCATGGCGATGATTATGACGTCGCGGGCTTCTGCGTCGGGGTTGTAGAAAAATCAGAAATTATCGACGGCAGCAAAGTTGCCGACGGCGACGTGCTGATCGCACTGGGCTCCAGCGGCCCGCACTCCAACGGCTACTCGCTGGTGCGTAAAATTATTGAAGTCAGCGGCGTCGACCCGCAGACCACCGACCTGAACGGTGCGTCACTAGCCGACCATCTGCTGGCGCCGACCCGCATCTACGTCAAATCGGTGCTGGACCTGATCGCTAACGTTGAAGTTCACGCTATTGCTCACCTGACCGGCGGCGGCTTCTGGGAAAATATCCCGCGCGTTCTGCCGGATAACACCCAGGCAGCGATCGACGAATCCTCCTGGCAGTGGCCGGAAGTCTTCAAATGGCTGCAAACTGCCGGCAACGTCAGCAGCCACGAAATGTATCGGACCTTCAACTGCGGCGTCGGCATGGTCATCGCGCTGCCGCCGGAAGCCGTCGATAACGCCATCGCTCTGCTGAACGAAAAAGGTGAAAACGCGTGGAAAATAGGCTATATCAAAGCCTCTGATTCCGAACAGCGTGTGGTCATTGAATGAAAAACATCGTGGTGCTGATTTCCGGTAGCGGCAGTAACCTGCAGGCAATGATTGACGCCTGCGCGCGGAAACAGATCGGCGGCACCCTGCGAGCGGTATTTAGCAACAAGGCCGATGCTTTCGGCCTTGAACGCGCGCGTGAGGCCGGTATTCCGACCCATGCGCTCACCGCCAGCCAGTTCGCCAATCGTGAAGCGTTCGATCGCGAGCTGATGCACGAGATCGACGCCTACGCGCCGGATGTGGTGGTGCTTGCGGGCTACATGCGCATTCTGAGTCCGGCATTTGTTGCCCACTATCAGGGGCGGCTGCTGAATATCCACCCTTCCCTGCTGCCTAAATATCCCGGGCTGCATACCCATCGCCAGGTACTGGAAAACGGCGATGAGGAGCACGGAACCTCGGTGCATTTCGTCACCGATGAGCTAGACGGCGGCCCGGTTATTCTGCAGGCCAAAGTTCCGGTTTTCGCCGGCGATAGCGAAGATGACGTTACCGCCCGCGTGCAGGCTCAGGAACACGCCATTTACCCGCTCGTCGTCAGCTGGTTTGTTGACGGTCGTCTGCGCATGGAGGGCGGTCAGGCCTGGCTTGACGATGCGCCTCTGCCGCCGCAGGGATATGCGGCAGAAGAGTAATAGATAGCGCCTCTCACATCCGTCAGAGGCGTTTTTTTTGCCACCGCGGCCACCGCTTAGCTGCGCCAGAAGACCGGGCGACGGATGTCTTTTTGCGTCCGGCGTACGGCAGCAAGCATCAGAATCAGCGTTTTTTGCACACAGAATGAGCAAAGGAAAGCGACCGCCTTTTCTTCGCAGCGCGTTGAAAGAAAACTGTCATACTTCTTTGACATAGTTGGACATTCAATGGCAAAGCTCGCCATAATGAAAAAGCAACATCAATCAACCGGAGTGTGAGTTGTAATGGGCCAGGAAAAGCTATACATCGAGAAAGAACTCAGCTGGTTATCCTTTAATGAACGCGTACTTCAGGAAGCGGCAGATAAGAGCAACCCGCTGATTGAGCGCATGCGTTTTTTGGGCATTTACTCCAACAACCTCGATGAATTTTATAAAGTGCGCTTCGCTGAACTCAAGCGCCGCATCATCATCAGTGAAGAGCAAGGTAGTACCGCCCATTCTCGCCACTTATTAGGTAAAATCCAGGCCCGGGTGCTGAAGGCCGACCAGGAGTTTGACAGCCTCTACAATGAGCTGCTGCTGGAGATGGCGCGCAATCAGATCTTCCTGATTAACGAACGCCAGCTGTCGGTCAACCAGCAGTCCTGGCTGCGCAACTACTTTAAGCAGTACCTGCGCCAGCATATCACCCCTATTTTGATTAACCGCGAAACGGACCTGATCCAGTTTTTGAAGGATGATTACACCTATCTGGCGGTGGAAATCATTCGCGGCGACACCATTAACTACGCCCTGCTGGAAATTCCGTCAGATAAGGTTCCGCGCTTTGTTAACCTGCCGCCGGAAGCCCCGCGCCGCCGCAAGCCAATGATCCTGCTCGATAACATTCTGCGCTACTGCCTGGATGATATCTTTAAAGGCTTCTTCGATTACGATGCGCTGAACGCCTACTCGATGAAAATGACCCGTGACGCCGAATACGATCTGGTGCACGAGATGGAATCGAGCCTGATGGAGCTGATGTCCTCCAGCCTGAAACAGCGCCTCACCGCCGAGCCGGTGCGCTTTGTTTATCAGCGCGATATGCCGGACACCATGGTCGAAATGCTGCGGGCCATGTTCTCGATTTCACGCTATGACTCGATGCTGCCGGGCGGCCGTTACCACAACTTTAAAGACTTTATCGGCTTCCCGAACGTCGGCAAAGCCAACCTGGTCAACAAGCCGCTGCCGCGCCTGCGCCACACCTGGTTTGATAAGTTCCGCAACGGTTTCGACGCCATTCGCGAACGCGACGTGCTGCTCTACTACCCGTACCACACCTTTGAGCACGTGCTGGAGCTGCTGCGCCAGGCCTCCTTCGACCCCAGCGTGCTGGCGATAAAAATCAATATTTACCGCGTCGCCAAAGACTCGCGGATCATTGACTCCATGATCCACGCCGCCCACAACGGTAAAAAAGTCACCGTGGTGGTCGAGCTGCAGGCGCGTTTTGACGAAGAGGCCAACATTCATTGGGCGAAGCGCCTGACCGAGGCCGGCGTGCACGTTATCTTCTCCGCCCCTGGGCTGAAGATCCACGCCAAGCTGTTCCTGATTTCGCGTAAAGAGGGCGACGAGGTTGTGCGCTACGCCCATATCGGCACCGGTAACTTCAACGAAAAAACCGCGCGCCTGTATACCGACTACTCCCTGATCACCGCGGATGCGCGAATTACCAATGAAGTTCGTCGCGTGTTCAACTTTATCGAAAACCCATACCGTCCGGTTAGCTTTGACTATCTGCTGGTTTCGCCGCAGAACTCGCGCCGCCTGCTGTATGAGATGATCGATCGCGAAATTGCTAACGCCCAGAACGGCCAGCCTTCCGGGATCACCCTTAAGCTGAACAACCTGGTCGATAAGGGCCTGGTTGACCGCCTCTACGCGGCCTCCAGCTCCGGCGTTGCCGTTAACCTGCTAATCCGCGGCATGTGCTCCCTGATCCCAGGTCTTGAGGGGATTAGCGACAACATTCGCGTTACCAGCATCGTCGACCGCTTCCTTGAGCACGACCGCGTCTATGTCTTTGAAAACGGCGGTGATAAGCAGGTCTGGCTCTCTTCCGCTGACTGGATGACGCGCAATATCGACTACCGTATCGAAGTCGCCGCGCCGCTGCTGGACCCGCGCCTGAAACAGCGGGTGCTGGATATTTTTGACATCTTGTTCAACGACACGGTGAAAGCACGCTATCTTGATAAAGAACTGAGTAATAGCTACGTGCCGCGCGGCAACCGCCGTAAAGTTCGCGCTCAGATGGCGATCTATGACTATCTCAAATCACTCGAACAGCCCGATTAACCTATGCCTATAAACGAAAAAGCCCCTCGGCCCCAGGAGTTTGCTGCGGTCGACCTTGGTTCAAACAGTTTTCATATGGTGATCGCCCGTGTCGTCGACGGGGCAATGCAGATCATCGGTCGCCTTAAACAGCGGGTTCATCTGGCCGATGGTCTGGATGAAAACTCCGTGCTCAGCGAAGAGGCGATTGCGCGCGGGCTTAGCTGCCTGTCGCTGTTTGCCGAACGCCTGCAGGGCTTTGCGCCCGCCAGCGTCTGCATCGTTGGGACGCATACGCTACGCCAGGCGACGAACGCGGCCGAGTTTCTCAAGCGCGCGGAGCAGGTTATCCCCTATCCGATTGAGATAATCTCCGGTAATGAAGAGGCGCGCCTGATTTTTATGGGCGTCGAACATACTCAGCCCGAGCGCGGCCGCAAGCTGGTCATTGATATCGGCGGCGGCTCAACCGAACTGGTCATCGGCGAGGATTTCGAGCCGCGTCTGGTCGAAAGCCGCAGAATGGGCTGCGTCAGCTTCTCGCAGATTTACTTCCCGGGCGGCATCATCAACAAAGAGAATTTCCAGCGCGCGCGCCTGTCGGCGGTGCAAAAGCTGGAAACCCTGGCATGGCAGTTCCGCATCCAGGGCTGGACCGTGGCGCTGGGCGCTTCCGGGACCATTAAGGCCGCTCAGGAAGTGCTGATCGCCATGGGCGAGAAGGACGGTTTTATCACGCCTGAACGCCTTGAAATGCTGGTCGCCGAGCTGCTGAAGTATAAAAACTTCGACTCGCTTAGCCTGCCGGGCCTCTCTGAAGAGCGCAAGGCGGTATTTGCTCCGGGGCTGGCTATTCTGTGCGGCGTGTTCGATGCGCTGGCCATCAAAGAACTGCGCCTGTCGGACGGGGCGCTGCGCGAAGGCGTGCTGTACGAGATGGAGGGGCGCTTCCGCCATCAGGATATCCGCAGCCGCACCGCGCAAAGCCTGGCAAACCAGTACAATATCGACCGCGAACAGGCGCGTCGGGTGCTGGAAACCACCACCCATATCTTTGAGCAGTGGCAGGATCAGAACCCTAAGCTGGATAACCCGAACCTCTCGGCGCTGCTGAAATGGGCGGTCATGCTGCACGAAGTGGGGCTGAATATTAACCATAGCGGTATGCATCGCCACTCGGCGTATATTCTGCAGAACAGCGATTTGCCCGGCTTCAATCAGGAGCAGCAGATGCTGATGGCCACGCTGGTGCGCTATCATCGCAAGGCCATCAAGCTCGACGATTTGCCGCGCTTTACGCTGTTTAAGAAAAAGCAGTTCCTGCCGCTTATTCAGCTCTTGCGCCTCGGCATTCTGCTGAACAACCAGCGCCAGGCGACGACAACGCCGCCGACGCTGACGCTGAAGACCGAAGCCAACCACTGGACGCTGGTGTTTCCGCACGACTGGTTTAGCCAAAATGCGCTGGTGCTGCTCGATCTGGAAAAAGAGCAGCAGTACTGGGAAGGCGTGCCTGACTGGCTGCTGAAAATTGCCGAAGAAGAGCCTGATAGCTAGCAGGCTGGCCGGGCGCTCCGCGTCCGGCCACTTTTCAGCAGTCAAGCCGTCGCCGGTACGGCCACGTTAGCCAGCGTCTCCAGCGGCACGGGCTCGCCAATCTCATACCCCTGCATATAGTCGATACCCAGCGATATCACCGCCTGACGAATCTCCGCCGTTTCGACATACTCCGCCACGACCTGCATATTCTTCATCCGCGCCAGATGGCAAATCGAGGCCACCACCTGATAGTCGAGGCTGCTGGTGACCAGATTACGAATAAAGCTGCCGTCAATTTTCAGCAGGTCGACGTTGAGGCTTTTCAGCCGCGCATAGCTGGCATAGCCGGTACCGAAATCATCGATCGCCACGCGGCAGCCCAGCGCCTGTAAATGGGCCAGCGTTTGTCGCGCCTGCTCCGGATTGGTCAACGAGTGATTTTCGGTCAGTTCGAATATCAGCTGCCAGGGCTCAACCCCGTAGTGCGCCAGCCGCTGCTCCACCTCCTGCGGGAACTGGCTGCGGCTCACCGATACCGGCGACAGATTCACCGCCAGCCGCAGGCCCGGAAGAGTGTGCCGATGCTGGTTCATAAAGGAGAGCGTATTTTCCAGCACCCACAGATCGATCCGCGAAGCGAGGCCAAACTCGTGGGCTACCGGGAGGAAGCTATCCGGATTGATGATTTCGCCATTCTCGCCCAGCATCCTCAACAGCACTTCATGGTAGCTATCGCCGCGGATCCCGACTATCGGCTGCACCATCAGGCGAAAGCGGTCCAGATCCAGCGCCTGCAGGATCTGATTCATCATCGCCACCTTATCCTTTAGCCCATGCTGGACGTGGATCGCGCCCCGACGCTGCATATTTTCCGGGTGACCGCTGGTTAACGACATGTCAGCAATGGTATTCAGCTCGCCTAAGAGCAAATACAGATGCTTCACCGGCGAGCGCACGCTGCAGTAGCTCAGGCCCACCGCAGGCTGCAGCGGCATCCCGTCCCAGACAAAGCGAAACTGCTTCAGGTGCTTATCCAGCGCGTCGATTCGCGCCTTGTGATCGTCGCAGTTCATACGGATAACCAGGTCGTGGCCCGAGAGGTGGTGAACGGCCTCATTCGGCTGCAGCAAGGCGCTAAGGTGTTCCGCCAGATTTTGCTTGTACTGAATGCGCAGCATCACCCCATAGTGCCGCCCCAGCAGCTCCAGCTCAGGGATGCGCAAAAAGCACAGCACCGACCACGGCGAGCTTTCGAGGGCCCGACTTAGGGCGCGTAAATTCGGCATATGCACCACCGGGTCGAGAAACGCCATTCGCCGCACGCGCGCGTGGATCAGCCGCTGCTGTGTCGCCAGCATGGCCATATAGGCAATAATAAATGAGGACACCAGGTAGCTGGATGAGGTGATAGCCAGCTGATTATTGTAGCCCATCGACAACGGCAAATAGCGGTAATGAAAATGGATAATAAGAATTAATACCGGCGTCCAGACCATCGCGATAAAGCGATAGCCAAAGCGCATCGCTCCCCACAGCATCACCGGCATAAGTAATGATAATGTATAATTTGTGCTAAATATCGTACTGGTATTACTCAAGGGTATTAATAATAGTACTAATAACATTAACAGCGTGAGCGCCCAGAAAACAAACTCCATCCGCTTTATTTTGGGATCAATTTGCAGGCGAATTTGCGAAATAAATCCGCGTATATGTAATGGATTACGAATAATGCGCAGCAGGAAATAGCACAGCGGTACGCCGGTTAAACACCCGACCATCAGCGCCTGGAAAGTGATTAGCGATCGTAAACTAAAGGGGGCAATGCCGATCAGGCCCGTGGCGCGAGGATGCAGGCCAAGGTACTCGGCAAACTGGGAAAGCACGAGGAATATCGCCGACGGCAGCAGCATTTGCCAGAACAGCCTCTGCGGCATCAGGCCGACGTTACCGTGCGAGATCTGCTGCCTGCGCGGGACAAAAATACGGTAGCCGCCCCAGCACAATACCACCGGGATCAGAAAGTGGAAGATAACGCCGACCGCCTCTTCCGGAGCCATATCACGGGCCACCGTGCACCACAGCCCGATGATAATGCCGGGCAGCGCGTCCCAGCCAAAAAACAGCATCAGGCTCAAGACCAGCGCCAGCGGTAAATAGTAAAGAGACACCTCATTACCGTTCAGCTCAGCGTAGGTATTTGTCCATCTCGCCAGGGGAAGTAAGAGTGTGGGTAACACCAGCGGCAGCGCCCACCACTTGTCCCGATATTGTCTGTACAGATTAATTATGCTCATAGATGCTCTACGGATAACCCAAACTCCAACAGGGTATATTCAGGCAGGCATCCAACCCAACCATCTCAACCGCGTAGGGAATAATGACGCGGAACTGGCTGGAGATTCTAGTTACCAACGAAAACAGACTGTTGATATAAATCAAGAAATCATTTAGCTAATATTAATAAAGCTTATTTTTTTGCCAATGGCCGCAGGAAAAAGAAACCATGTAAATGCAATGATTATGTTATATAACATTAAGTAATGCTTTGGCTAAGGCACTTTTACATCCTCATCAATTGACCCCGCCCCTTTCCTGTGCCTTAATACGCCTAACGCCCATGTTATGGGTATACTTTAAGGAACCTTTTGTGAGTCAGGCACCCAGTATGCGTAAACGACATCGATTTAACCGTCGCATGACCCGTATCGTACTGCTTATCAGCTTTATCTTTTTCTTTGGACGTTTCGTCTACTCCTCTATCGGTGCCTGGTACCATCATCAGGACAAAAAAGAGTCGCAGCAAACCACCGCTCCGGTTGTCACGCCGACCCGAGAATAGCCTCGTCGTCGCCAGCCGTTCGCCGTATCCGATGTCCGTTCAGCTTCCGAGTTGCCGCAGCAGGCGCAACATTTCGGCGATCCCTTTACTGAGGATTTTATCCTGACGCATCACCACGCCAAGCCGGCGATGAAGGTATGGCGTCAACGAGTGAACGCTTAGCCCGCGACGATCCTCGGCGTCGTCCACCGCCATACGCGGAACAATGCTGTAGCCCAGCCCGGCGCGCACCATGCGCTTGATCGCCTCGATACTCCCCAGCTGCATCACCGGCGCAATCGTCAGGCCTGCGGCATGAAACCAGCCGTCAATCAGCGCCCGGGTGCCGCTTCCTGCCTCAAAGGCAATCAGAGGCAGAGCCTGCAGAACGTCCGGCGTAAGCCGCGGCGGCGGCAGGCCGTCGCTGGCAAAAATAAACACAAACTCCTCATCGAGAATCGGGGTGACCGCCAGGCAACGCCCGTTCGCCGGCAGCGTCACCAGCCCAAGATCGAGCCGATTTTCTTCCACCGCCCGGACAATATCGAGCGTATTGCCGGTGGTCACGCCCACCGTCAACAGCGGGTGGCCCTCGCGCAGCTGCTGCAGGACCGGGGGTAAAAGATGAATACAGGCCGTCGCCCCGGTACCGAGGGCAATCGCACCGCTGACCTCATGGCTAAACTCGCCGACCGACCGCAGCGCCGCGCTGACCGCCTGCTCGATATGTTCGCCGTGGGCCAGCAGCGCCAGGCCGGCCGCCGTCGCCTTCACGCCTCGCCCGGTGCGCTCTACCAGCCGGGTCTGGAGAAACTGCTCCAGCTGGCGCACCTGCAGGCTGACGGCCGGTTGCGATAGCCCCAGTGCGTCGGCGGCGGCGGAAAAGCTCCCCCGCAGCACCACCAGCCGGAAGGTCGCCAGGTTTGCCAGATTCAGCGTCATCATCGCAAAGTTTCTCTTATAAGGGTCATAAACGGACGGGTCTGCCAGCACAATAGCCCGCGGGATATGCTGTCGACAACCGTATCACTGAACAGAAGACCATGAAAGCAATCGCAAAATCGCCCTCAGCCCCCGCCCTGCTCACCTTTGCCGCCGGATGCAGCCAGCTAATCAACTGGGGCATTTCCTTTTATATGCCCGGCACCTTCGCCCGGGCCATCGCCCGGGATACCGGCTGGTCCGCGGCGCAAATCTATCTCGGCCTGACCTTTGCGATGCTGATGATGGCGATGGTCTCGCCCTTCGTTGCCCGCCTGCTGGCCCGCCTCGGCGGTCAGCGCGTGGTGATGTTCGGGACGCTGATAATCGCCAGCGGATGCTTAATAATGGCGAACGCCCATACTCTGCCGGTCTGGTTTAGCGCCTGGCTGCTGACCGGCATCGGTATGCGCCTGGCGCTGTATGACGCGCTGTTCGCCGCGCTGGTCAACCTTTACGGACAAGGTGCAAGAGTGGCTATCTCGCGGGTGACGCTGGCGGGTGGCCTGGCCTCCGCCGTTTTCTGGCCGCTTGGCGCCTGGCTGCTGACGACGATCGGCTGGCGTCACGCGCTGCTGGTCTACGCGCTGTTCGGCGTGCTCAGCGCGCTGCTGCTGTGCAAAATGCCGAATATCCGGCTGCCGAGGCCGCCGCAGCGCAAAGCGCGCCCGCCGGCCTCGCGCCACGACCGACGCGTTGGCCTGCTGTATGCGGCGCTGATCGCGCTGGTGACCTTTGTCTCTAACGGAACCTCGACCCATCTGCCCGAGTTTATCGCCAGCTACGGCCTGCCGGTGGCGGCAGGCATGCTCTGGGGAGTCGGACAAACCGGCGCCCGCTTTCTGGAAGTGGCTTCCGGCTCCGCATTAACGCCGCTAAAGCTCACGCTGCTCACGACCCTGCTGATGCCGCTGTGCTTTGCGCTCGGCCTGAGCGGCCCCAATTTCGCATGGGCCGCCGCCGGGTTTGTGTTGGGATATGGCGCGATTAATGGCTTAACCACGGTCTTCAAGGCCACGCTGCCGCTGCAGCTGTTTGCCGCACAGGATTACGCCCGGCGCACCGGAGTTTTGCTGATCCCCGCCCAGCTGCTGGCGGCCGCCTCGCCGTTTGCCTACGCCTGGCTTAACCAGCGCCTGGGCATCGAGGGTGGTTTAGCGGTGTCTGCGCTGCTCGCGCTGGTCGTCACCGCGCTGACGCTGGCGATTGCCCGGCACCAGCGTCAGTTCCCGCCGGAGACGGTGAGCGAGCGCGTCTGAATCAGGCCGTGAAGCCACCGTTGACGTCAATCACCGAGCCGGTGATGAAACCGGCATCCGGCCCGGCCAGGAAAGCAATCGTCGCGGCGACCTCCGCAACGGTCGCGTAGCGCTGAATAGCGTGAGATGCCATCACCACCGGCGGCAGGTTATCCCGCGCGCCGGCCGCCATGTCGGTGTCCATGATGCCCGCCTGCACCACGTTGACGGTGATATTACGCGCCCCCAGATCGCGCGCCGCGCCCTTGCTGTAGCCCACAATCGCCGCTTTACTGGCGGCATAATCGGTGGTACCGGGGAAACCTATGCGCGTGCCAAGGCCGGAGCCGACCGAAATAATCCTCCCGCCGTCCGGCAGAACCCGCACCGCCGCACGGATGTTGGCGATGACGCCCATCGTATTAATAACCCACTGTCGATCCATCGCCGCGTTGTCAATATCGGGGGCATCGATCGTTTTCCCCTGCCACGCGACGGCCGCGTTATTGACGAGAATATCGAGTTGACCAAGCTTCTCCACGACCTCACGCACCAGGGGTTCCGCGGCGGACGGCTCCCCCTGATCGGCCCGGATAGCAACGGCGCGTACGCCTTTCGCGATGAGTTTTTCCACGACGGCATGCGCCTTGTCGGCGGAAGCAACGTAGGTGATGGCGATATCCGCCCCCTGACCGGCCAGAACGTCAGCGATCGCCGCGCCGAGACCGCGCGAACCGCCGGTGATGAGCGCGACTTTTCCTGCAAGTTTTTTATTCATTGCAAATTCCTCAGTAGGTTGGGTTGAAAGGGAAATTCCGCCTCACCACGGCAGCCGCTGGTCCTGGAAGAAAAAGCCGCCCGTTGGCCCCTCTGCCCCGATGCAGGCATAGCGGATGACGGTACGAGCGCCGCTTGCGACGCTCATGTCCGCGCGTTCGCCGCCCATGCTGGTTTGCAGCCAGCCGGGATGAACGGCGTTAATTTTGATTGGTGTCCCGCGCAGCTCTTCCGCAATCAGAATGGTGAAGGCGTTGAGCGCGGCTTTGGACGTGTCGTACCCCAGCGCGCGAATCGGATAGACCGGCGAATGCGGATCGGATAAATGGGCAAGCGACCCGCGGATGCTCGATACGTTGACGACGCGTCCCGCCGTCGAGCGTCTCAGCAGCGGCAGCAGAGCCTGCGTCAGGAAAACGGGAGCGAAGAAGTTGGCCTCAAATGTGTCACGCACCGCGTCCGCTGACGCCTCGCTCGGCGGGCGGGTCGCCGGCGTGCCGCCGTCGGGACTGTCCAGCAGAATACCGGCGTTGTTAATCAGAATATCGAGCCTGCCATAAGCCCTGTCGATCTCCGCGCAGGCCGCCTGTCGATCCGCTTCGCGGGTAACGTCGAGCCTGAGCGCCGATGCTTTGCCTCCCTGGCCACGCAGCTCGTTTGCCACCTGTCGGGCTTTGCGCTCATCGCGGGCGCCAATAATAACGTGGGCGTCGAGCGCAGCAAGCTGGTGAACAATCTCCAGCCCGAGTCCGCGCGCGCCGCCGGTCACCAGCGCGACCTTATCGTGAAGCAGAGCGTGGGTATTCGTCATGATGATATTCCTCAAATACAATACCGATCGATATGATATCGAACGGTATTGTATTTGCCGCTGAGGTGTCAAGCGATTTATACTGGTCGGTATTGAAATATGCAGGTGAAAAGCAATGGGACGTCACAGACAGTTCAACGAAAATGAGGCGCTGGAGGCGGCGCTCTCTGTCTTCTGGCAGAAAGGATACGAAGGGGCCTCCCTTGAAGATCTCACGCAAGCCACCGGCGTAGCCCGCCCCGGCCTCTATGCGGCATTCGGCAACAAGGAAAAAATCTTCCTCAGGGCCCTCGATCTCTACGACGCCGCGTACATGGGCTTTATGCGCGAGGCGCTGGATGAACCGACGTCCCGCGAGGTCGTGGCGCGGATCCTGAGAGAATCGGTCAGCGTCCAGACGGCAAGTGCCGACCATCCGGGCTGCCTGGGCATCAACGGTGCGCTGGCCTGCTCCGATGATGCAGAACCCATTCGCCGCGAGCTGATTCGCCGCCGCAGCGCGACCCAGCAGGCGCTGAACGACCGCCTGGAGCGGGCACGCCGCGAAGGCGATTTGCCGCCTTCCGCGGACAGCACCACCCTGGCTGCCTTCGTCATGACGCTATCTCAGGGGATGGCCGTGCAGGCCAAAGCCGGGGCCAGCAGGCAGATGCTTGACGCCCTGGTCGAGCACGCGCTGGCGACGTGGCCCTCCGCATCCCGCTAATTCCCTCGTCGCCGGCATAAAAAAACCCGCCTTAAGGCGGGATAATCGTAGCGCGGGTAAAAAAGCCTCCGGGTCGGAGGCAAAGAAGGGTAAGGAAAAAGCAGACGCAATGCGGATATCCTTATTTCGCATTGCGCGACAGGCAAGGCACGCTTACTTATAAATATCGGCGGTGCCGAAGAAAACATTATTCCCGCCGGCGGCCACAATTCGGTAGCTGCTGGCCCCTGCGGCCTGCGCTTTTGCCGCCAGATTAGCGTCCAGTTCTGAAAGCGTGGTCGCTCCGCTGCTGTCAGAAATCGTACCGATACGGGTCATCCCCTGCGGCATGGTGGTTTCCATCGCCGCAAAGCTGGATGCGGAAACAGAACCAAGGATCAGTGCGGCCAGAATCATTTTTACGTTTTTCATATGTCACCTCAATAAGTGTAATTAACCAGGGGCAGAGAGCGTTAAAACGTTTCGCTGCCCGATGACTGAATTACACCACTGCAATGTATCGGTAACATATCGACAATAAGGTGAAAGTGTACCGGGGTTTCGCTATCGCGCCTTTATATACACTGCGATACATTTCAGCGCCCGCTGCCCGGCAGGGTCACCGTCACCCGCAATCCGCCCTGCCGACGATTAGCGAGCGTCAATTCCCCGCCCAGCGAGGCCACCAGCTGCTGGGCAATCGCTAAGCCCAGCCCGGTGCCGCCGGTGGCGCGATTGCGCGAATTTTCCACCCGATAAAACGGCTGCATCACCGCATACATCTCCGCCGGCGGAATCCCCGGACCGCGATCGAGAACCTCAATGGTGATGGCGTCAGCGTCCTGGCTCACCGCCACCTCCGCGCTGCCGGCGAACTTGAGCGCATTATCGATCAGATTACTCAGCGTTCGCCGCAGCGCGTGGGGTTTGGTGCTTAGCGAGCCATTTAATTTCCCCCGTAATACCACCTTCTGACCGGTATCCTGATAATCGCACACCAGACTATCGATAAAGGCGTGCGGCTGAATGCGGCAGGGCTTTTCGCTGCTGCTTTCGCTGGTACGCGCGTAGGCCACCCCTTCGCGCACCAGCAGCGTCATCTCCTCGAGATCCTGTAAAAGTCGGGACTTGATTTCGGTATCATCCATCATTTCTGAGCGCAGCCGAATGCGGGTGATTGGCGTTTGTAAATCGTGAGAGATCGCCGCCAGGATCTGCATGCGCTCTTTCAGGTAAGTCGTAATACGCTCCTGCATGGCATTAAAAGCCCGCGCGGCGTTACGCACCTCAACCGGTCCCTCTTCCGACATCTGTACGGTTTCGCCCGGATCGGGATGCAGCGTTTCGGCCGCGCGGGTCAGCACCGTCAGCGGACGTACCGCGCTGCGCACCGCCAGCCAGGCAGAACCCAGCAGCAGAATAAACTGCCCGATCAGTACAATCGGCAGCCAGCGGGCGAACGGCATATTGCGCGGCCGCAGATCGATGGTTAATGGGCTGCCATCGCTCAGGCGCAGATGCGCCATCATCTGCCCGGGGCTCACCGGATCCACGCTAAAGCTCAGCGGATAGCGCCCGCCTAACACCCGGGTCAGGGCTGCCGCCGTATCCTGCAGGCGTTTGCTCTGTACAGTCTTGCCCGACGGGCTGGCGTGTAAAAGATAGTGATGGTTACTGCGATCGAGGCGCGCGGTCCACGCGGCACGCTCCGCCACCGGCAGACGGTCAAGGATAGCGATGCTGGTGGCAACGTCATACTCCAGGTTGTCCATCATCATCGCCTTCGTGCTCTGAGAACGCTCCAGCAACAGCAGCCCCAGCGTTAAACCATTCGCCAGCAGCAAACCCAGCAGCAAAATCAGCATCAGGCGCGATGCCAGACGTTTGGGCCACCATTGTGTCAGGCGTTTCACTCTCTGGCCTCGCGCAGCTCCACGGGCATGGCGAAGACGTAGCCTTCGCTGCGCACCGTTTTAATATAAGAAGGTTCGCGGGCGACGTCGTTGAGGCGCTGGCGCAAGCGGCTTACCAGTAAATCAATCGAGCGTTCGAACAACTCGGCATCGCGGCCCTGGGTGAGATTCAGCAGCTGATCGCGATTTAATACGCGCTGCGGATGGTCCACGAAAACCCGCAGCAAACGATACTCCGCCCCGCTTAGCGCCACCATCACCCCCTCTTTATCGATCAGGTTGCGCGAGGTGGTGTCCAGCTCCCAGTCGCCAAACGCCAGAATGCGCGCGGCTTCAGAGATCACCAGATTCGGCGGCATCATCCGCGTGCGCCGCAGCACCGCTTTGATTCGCGCCAGCAGTTCACGGGCGACAAAGGGTTTGACCAGATAATCATCCGCGCCCATTTCAAGGCCAATGATACGGTCAGTGTCTTCACTGCGCGCCGTTAACATCAGTACCGGCGTGCCTTTATGCTTGCTGCTGCGTAGCTCACGGCACAGGGTCAGGCCATCGTCACCCGGCATCATCACGTCGAGGACAATCAGGTCGACCGGCGTGGTTTCCAGGAAGCTGCGCATTTGCCGCCCATCCGCGGCCTCGGTGGTACGCAGACCGTTTTTTTTGAGGTAATCGGCTATCAGGCTACGAATTTCACGATCGTCATCGACAATCAAAATATGATCGACATGTTCCACGGCGCACTTCCTCTTCTCAGGCATGATCTCACGGCGGCCAGTTTATCGCAGTTGTTACGCAAAAGTGTCGGGCTTTGTACCGTACTGTATCCAGCGCGGGGGCCGTTTTCAGGCCGCAGCCTGTCGCCATCAGGTCCGCTGGGTCGTTTTGCCAGAAACATTCCGTCATCCCGCTACATAAAAATACAAAATCCACCACGGTAAGAAACAGTCCTGATACATCGCTTTGCTTATATAGGCGCCATGACAGGCCCATCCGGTCCTGATTGATTCGCTAAAGGCTGTGCTATGAACCGTATTGTTCGCTATTTCCTTATTGCTAACGGCCTGCTGCTACTGAGCCAGAGCGCAGGCGCTCATGAACATCACGCCGCTGACGCTACCGCGCTTACGCAGGAACAGGGGTTCTGGAAAGAGAATGCGCAGGCGATGGATACCATGATGGCGAAAATGGCGATTGAGCCGACGGGCAACATCGACGAGGACTTCGTTGCCATGATGACGCCCCACCACCAGGGCGCGATGGATATGGCCGTGGCCGAACTGCGTTACGGCAAAAACGAACAGCTAAAACGCATTGCCCAGGAAATCATTGTCACCCAGCAGCAAGAGATCGTCGCCATGTACCAGGCGCTGGGCAAACCGCTTCCTCCTGCTGTACCCGCACCCGATCAAATCCAATCTGAATCCGCGCCTGCTGCTCCGCAGGGGAAATAAGCCACCTTGCGTGGTCACGATAATACTCGACAGTTAAAGGGATACCCATTATGACAAGAAGATTCGTACGCTCGGCGCTGGCGGCGACGGTGGCGCTGGCGTCCTCATTCGCCTCGGCAGGGCAAGCGCCCTATGCGGCCTCTGCGGCAGATATCGGCGTGAGTCATCGCGACCGCGTTTATGCCGCAGAACAGTTCTCCAATACCGTATCGGTCACCGATCCGGCCAGCAACACCCTGCTCGGGGTGATTAAACTGGGCGATGCGCAGCCCGCCAACCTCAGCCCGCTGTACAAAGGCCAGGTGCTCGTGCATGGTTTAGGCTTCTCTCCGGATGGCAAGACGCTTGCCGTGGTCTCCATTGGCTCGAACTCCGTCAGCCTGATTGATACCGCAACCAACGCGGTGAAGCACGTGACCTACGTCGGGCGTTCGCCACACGAGGCCTTCTTTACCCCGGACGGCAAAGAAATCTGGGTGACCGTACGCGGTGAAGATTATGTTGCCGTGCTGGACGGCGCCAGCGGCGAAGAGAAAACGCGGATTAAGGTCCCCGGCGGCCCGGGGATGCAGATTTTCTCCCCGGATGGTCAGTACGGCTATGTCTGCTCCTCTTTCAACCCGCAAACCGTGGTGGTGGATGTTAAGCAGCATAAAATTGTCGGCAGCATTCAGCAGGCCAGCCCGTTCTGCCCGAATATTGCGGCGACCCCGGACGGCAAGCAGGTATGGTTCACCTTAAAAGACGTTGGCAAAGTGCAGGTGTTCGATGCGCATCCGCCGTTTAGCCTGCTTAAAACCATCGACAGCGGCCCGATTACCAACCACGTCAACATTGTGCATAACGCCAAAGGGACCTTTGCCTACGTCACCATCGGCGGCCTGAATAAGGTGAACGTGTATCGTACCGATGACTTCAGCCAGGTCGCCACCATTGCGGTGGGCAACCTGCCGCACGGCGTCTGGCCATCAGGCGACGGTAGCCGCGTCTATGTCGGTCTGGAAAACGCCGACGCGCTGACCGCCATTGATACGCTGACGAATAAAGTCATTGCCACCGTTCCTATCGGCCAGGCGCCGCAGGCGGTGGTGTATGTGCCCAATGCCGTACCGCAGGGCGACGGCAAGCAGAATCTGGTTCCTCTCGGCCTCGCCGGCAAAGCAGCGCATCTGGCGCTGAAAAACGTGAATGCCGCCCCAGGAGCGCAGCCGGCAACGACGCTGTCGCTGTTCGATCAGGGGCTGACCCAGGTCCTGCAGGCGTCGGCCACCGGCCTCGAACCGAAGCAGGCCTATCTGCTGGCGCTCTCGCCGGATGCGGAAGGTAAAGGCCAGCTGGAACCGCTGGCGCAGTTTATGACTAACCCGGCCGGGGCGGCAATCGTCAACGCCGTTGGCCCTATCCGCCAGGTGGTTGATAGCCGCCACGCCGATGAACGCCGCTACCTGGTGATTGTGAAAGGCACCGCCGAGCAGCACGGCAAACCGGTACAGGTCCAGGTGCGCTAATCCTTTCCCCGTCCGTACCGTTAGCCAGATTCACGCCGTGAATCTGGCTTTTTTATCGCCGCAAGCAGCGCCAGCTATTTCTCCCTGCGATCATCCGTTAACTGCCGCCATACCTCATTCGATACCCGCGCCAGCTCCGCTTTGTCTTCCTCCGCGGATAGCGCATAGCCAAAACCGCGATCGATCCAGTAAAACACGCTGATATTTCCCTGCCGGGCAAACTGAAAAGCCGTGCTCCCCTGCGGCTCCGTGCGATGCGCGGTTCTTTCATCAGAGACATACAGGGTCAATTTTTTGCCGTTGCGGTCCTGATACATAAACTGCGCCACCGGCCCGCTGCCGCCGGGCAGCAGGCGCCCCCCTTCGAGGCTATAGCCCACCGCCTGTAAATGCGGCGGATTCATCGGCGCTCCCATGCGTTTTGACAGCCATTTCACCAGCTGCGCTTCGTGTGCGGCGTCAATTTCTACCGGACGGCGCTCATCCACGGCATAGACTGCGTGGGCAACGGCGGCGCGTTGTACAAATCCTGCCGTCGGAACGGCAGCCGGTAATGGCTGCGCCGGATGTTGCCAGACGATATCCGGCGAAGCCGAAATAGCGCGTAGCGCCCAGCCGGTGATGCCGCTGACAAGCGCCAGCGCCACGCATGCGGCGATGGGCAGCAGCCTGCGTGGCGAACGTTGCGCAGGCTGAGGCTGTAGCACGGCGCGCAGCAGGCGCGGCGGCGGCGAGTCATCGAGAATGGGATCGTAGAGCGCGCGGAGCGCCTCATTCTGCGCCCGCCATGCCGCAACTCTTTGCGCTTCATCGGGGTGGGCTGCCAGGTAGCTTGCGACCTGCTGCATCCGTTCATGGCTCAGTTCACCATCAAGCCAGGCGTGAAGATCGTCATCAGTGATAGGCATTGGCGGCTCCGGTGCTGAGAATTATTTCACCCGCGTCACGCGGACTGAGTTACGCGGCCCTTCCATTAACAGCCGCAGACGCTCGCGGCCGCGTGAAAGACGGGACATAACGGTGCCGACAGGGATGTTAAGGATATGCGCAATATCGGCGTAGGCCATATCCTCCAACGCCACCAGCAGAACCACCTCTTTTTGCTCCGGCGGCAGATGGCGCAGCGCCGCCTGAAGATCCATCAGCGTCAGCTGCTTATCGTGATGTGCTTCGACGCTGGCGTCATGCTCTGCCATCTCGCTTACCGGCACCCGCGGGCGCCGTACGCCATCGATATAGAGGTTGTGCATAATGCTGAATAGCCAGGCGCGCATATCAAGAATAAGGGGCCAGTGCGCCGATTTCGCCCAGGCCCGCTCAAGGGTATCCTGGACCAAATCGTCAGCATCATCCCGGTTATGCGTCAACGCCTGCGCGTAGCGGCGCAGGCGCGGAAGCCAGGGTAACAGCCGGTTATCGTGGGACTGACGCACGAGGATCGCGTCAGTAGGACGCGCTGACGTTCAGCGACGGCGCAACCTGCCAGATTTCGTCCACGATTTTACCGTTACGCCAGGTCAGGACATAGCGCACCTTCACCGGCATTTTCCCTTCAAACAGGACGTTCGCCGTGACGGTTGTGCCTTTCGGGTTGGCGGCTTCTTCAACCGAGGCCACGCTTAGCTTCATCGTCCCCTGAGCGGTGGTGAATTTTTTCCACACGCCGCCAATCGCCTGCGGCGTACTATACGCCCCGTCCAGCGGGCCGCCGACCCACTCGAGATGCGCCCGGCTATCATAATGCTTCATGATCTCCGTCACGTTGCCTGCGGCAATCGCCGCAAAATGGGCCTGAGCATCATCTTTTGGCGCCGCAAAGCTGTAAGCCGATACCAGAGCCAGTAAAGCAGTAGCAGGGACAAGCAGTTTGATTCTTAACATGGTCCACTCCTGAAGAGGTCAGAGAAAGGCCCGCAGTGAGCCGTCATCATGCAGACGTACGGGCGTTGAATTTTATTCCCGCTCGCGCAGCTTTTTTATCGATTGACCCCAATACCCGCTTCCCGGCGAAAGGCAACGGCTGTCGCCCGGCCCGCCCACAATAAAAAACCCGCATGCGAACGGCACCCGTTGAGTCAGGTGCCGTTCGCATGCGGGTTTATCGATATTTCGCCGAAATTATCCGCCGCAACCGCAGCGGAATACTTTTCGCCTGAGGGTCAGCGCGGCAGGAAAGCGGCATCTGCCCTCATGGTTGAAAAGCGTGCGATTGCGCCTGGCGGCCGGCTTCAGCCATCCAAAGCTCGGCATCGGCGCCAGCGGGAATAAGCAGCGGCGCGGAGGCGTCGGTCGCGGCCCGCCAGATCGCTTCTGCCACATCGCCGGCATGAGTCACCGGGCCCGGGTCCTCCAGGACGCTTTTGATAAACTGCTGCAGCATCGGAGCGTAGTCCGGATCCTCCATGCCGCGCACGTGGGGACGAGCATTATCGCCGAAGCGGGTTTCAGGCGAACGACCGGGCAAAACGATATGTACGCGGACGCCGAAGGGCGCCATCTCCACCGCCAGGGACTCGGTGAAGGCATTGACGGCCGCCTTGCTTGCCCGGTAAATCCCGACGATCGGCAATGCTTTGACCGTTACCGTAGACGTCACGTTAATGATCGCGCCGGCCCGGCGCTGGCGCATTTGCGGCACGAAGGCCTGAACCATTGCCAACGTGCCAATGGTGTTCGTCTGAAACAGGGCATGGACGGTTTCCGCAGCGGTAAGCTCAACCGGCGCCGGCGCGCCGAAACCGGCATTGTTGACCAGGACGTCGACGGGTCCCGCCGCCGCCAGCGCCTGCGCGATGCTGGTCGGATCGGTGATATCCAGCGCCAGCACCCGCAGCCGTTCAGAGGACGGGAGCACCTCTTCGGTCGGCGTACGCATCGTGGCAATCACCTCCCAACCCCTGGCAAGGAACAGCTTCGCGGTTTCCAGGCCGAAGCCGGATGAACAACCGGTAATCAATATCGTAGGCATAAGCATCTCCATTAAACGTTGACGCTCTTATAGTAGTCGCCAAAAATTGGACGTAATATAGCTTACAGTCGTCATTACTTTAGAGAGAGTCTCGTTCATGACTCCCGATCCGCTTGCCCAGATCGTTACGCTGCTGCAGCCTGCCGCCCGTTTTTCCAAGCTGGTGGAGTGCGCCGGCTCGTGGCGGATCCATCGTGAGGCGACAGGCGAGCCCCTGTATTGCGTGATTCTTGAAGGCAGCTGCCGCGTCACCTTCGACAGGAACCAACCATTCATCCTCCATGCGGGCGACTTTATTCTAGCCCCGGCAATGCAGGATCTGGTCAACGGCAGCCTCGATGCGCCGGACGATATGCCCTTCACTTCGCCCGTGCGGATCACCGAGGGACATTTTCGCGTTGGGCGCCAGCAGGGTGCTGCCGATCTGCGCATGCTCATCGGCCACTGCAGCTTCGCCGCGTCGGATGCGGCGCTGCTGGTCTCGCTGCTGCCGGACGTGGTTGTGGTACGCGATCGTCCCCGGCTGACCACGCTGATACAGCTGATCGACGAAGAAACGCGAGAGCGGCGGTCGGCAAAAGAGCTCGTGCTGGAGCGACTTCTTGAGGTGCTGCTGATCGAGGTCTTGCGATCCGGCACAGAGACCACATCCGTTCCAGGCCTGGGACGCGGCCTGGCTGACGAGCGTCTCGCGATCGCGCTGCGCTGTATGCATACTCAACCTGAATACTCCTGGACGGTTGCCGAGCTGGCCACCAAAGCCGCCCTCTCCCGCTCGGCCTTCTTTGCCAGATTCAGCCGCATCGTCGGCCTGCCGCCGATGGAGTATTTACTGGCCTGGCGCATGGCGCTGGCGAAGCAGCTATTGCGGAGCCGAAAACTGAGTATCGATCGGCTGGCCGTTCAGGTGGGTTATCGGTCGGCAAGCAGCTTTAGCATCGCGTTCACCCGCTATGTCGGTATGCCTCCCGCCCGATATGCGCGCTCGGTAGCCCCGCCCCCGCCTGCGCTTTTGCAGGATGGGGAACAGGATAACCCCGATCCGCTCGGCGATCGGCCGTTCAACTAACGCCGGCCTGTTGCACGCCATTCCCGAGCGATAGCCCATATTCCACAGCCCGCGGAGCCCGGATTTGCCGCCGGCGGCGGATTTTCTATACTTCAGGGACGCAGCAGATTTGGAGCCAACGAGTCTCCGACGATAAATTGGGCTAACGGATTAAGCGGGATATGACCATGCACAGCACCAATTACCGGAATACGCTGATCGTCGTATCGGATGATTGCCCGGTGGCGGTGGCAACGCCGCCAACGAAGGAGGGCACGATCGCCGAACGGCAGTTCGCCAGGCTTTCAGCCGCGCCATACGCCATGACGTCAGATGAACTGCTTCTCGCGGTCGAGAACGATCGCAAAGGCCCGGTGACGGCCGAAGCGTTCTTCGCCAGGCCGCAGGCCTGCCTGCGCGCTTCTCCCCTGGTGAAAAAACACGGCTATGGTCTGCATCACAACCGGGAGAGCCGCATCGCGCTGGTCGCGGTAGAGAGCGAAGCCTACGCGCGGCTGCTGGCCGATCCGGACGTTGAGAAACGCCCGGGAATGCGTAGCGCGCGGAAGGGATAGCCGTTGCCACCGGCGATATGAACGCCGGGAAAGGCAGGGTACAAAAACAGAAAAGCCCGCAGTGACGCGGGCTTAGAGATGTTACGGCTTTTACGTGCGGGCGGTTGCCGGACGTTAAATCATTCCCACTCGATTATTTACGGCATTCATAACCAATTGACTGGAAACATATTTTAACGGATCCGTCTTTCACGTACCGTTTTATATACCGTCACCGGGAAACTGTACCATGTGAAATACCACGCTCAGAAGTCACCGCGTCGTAGGTGCGCTCGCAGGTTTTCCCGGACTCGTAAGCTCTGTCAGCTGCTGCTGCATACTCTCCCGCTGCCTTGTCAGATTTGCTGAGCAACTGGGCAAGCAGTACGGCGGCCTCTCCCCTTGCCTGGCCGAGGGCGGCAGTTGCGGAAAGCCTGCTGGTTTCACTTCGCCCGAGTTGGTGCTGGAGATATGCGAGCTGCTGCTGCAGGCCGTCAGCAGCACGCTGAGCATTATCGGCATCAGCCTGAGCTTTTGCCAGAGCTTTCTCACCATTGGTTTGTTCCTCATCTGCGGCAGCCTGCCGGTTATGTTCTTTCTCGCGCTCAACGTCATTCCGGAATGCCTGCGCCAGCGCATCGGACTTGTCACGTTCAGACCATTTGATTTGCCAGCTCTGGTTTGCAGCGTCCTGCCCGGCGCTGTAGCGCGCATCGCCATGCATATTCCAGGCAATAATGATGCAGACCACGACAACAACAGCAACCGCGGCGCTGGCGATCTGTTTCCAGTATGATTTCACGAATGCCGAGATCATACCGACAGCGCCTTCTTAGCTGTCAGGAAGCGCGCCTGGCGGTCATCGATACCGTTTGACCCACCATTGATAATGCGCGTCACCCGGGCGATGTCGCCGGTATATTTCAGGCAGCCATTCGTCACGTAGAACCATGCCGCGCTGCGCGCCGCGTAATCGTCCTGCGCCAGCAGTTCAGGCTGTGTCACCAGATCAACCTTCAGGCCGGTACCGCAGTTGAGGTAATTAGTCAGCCCTGTGATCTGGATAAGACCGCGGCCACGGAAGTTATAGCCATCGCCAGGACCTTTATTACCGTTCCGCTTGTTGTACACCAGGTTGGCGATCGCCCGCTGCCGCGCCAGTGGCAATGATGGTTCACCCTGCCGGCGGCCGAGCGAGTTCGCCTGGTCCTGAGTCAGCCGCCCGGCGCGCACAAATCCCGCCAGCCCGGCGACGCTGTAGTTGAAGTTCTCCACCAGGCTGCTGAACCCGGCGCTTTCATGCCCTACCTGGGCGATGAACATCGCCTGATCTTCAGGCTTGCTGATGCCAAACTCTTTCATGGCTGCAACGATATGCGGATGCCAGCGCGTGGCCAGCGCCAGACTGACGCCCGCGGCTTTCTGAAACTGGTTAATGTCCATGTTGGGACCTCGATATTTTGAAAATTTGTACGACGTTGCCGCGGGTTTTCAGCACTGCGGCGAACATGACAGCATTGATAACCACCTCTGATAAATCGGCAGTCATGGGGAAGTGATAGAAAAATGAATATGCCGCACGGACCGGAATACTGGCAGCAGACACAATGAGGAAGTAGGCTATCCATCCTCCCCACCGGCGGTGCCGTGATCCGTTGCGCTGGAAAAGCATCACCCGAAGAGCGATACCTCCGCAGATAATGGCGTTAGCAATAAGCAGCAGATCATGGCCTGTCATCGTCTTTTCCTCCCGGGATTAAATCGCGCGGATTATCAGAACGGTGATACAGCCAGATGCCAACCCGGACAGAGACGATTGACGCGACAAATGCGCCAGCGGAATACACGATCCCGCGCTCGAATGAGTCCTGCGTTATTGTGGGGAACAGACTGGCCATACCGATGAGGATGGATGCCGTTGGCTTGTAGAAGAGAAGACCGCAGAGAAAGCTGAGAAGGGACAGAAGAACGCGGCGCCTGATAGGGTACTCGATCGCAGAGGTAACAAATATTACCGCCCCGGCCAGTGAACCTAACGCCACTTCTGGCGGGACTCCGGCGACAACAGCCGCCAGCGCGCCGTAGCTAAGCCCCTGATTTATTGTATCAGCGGTTAGCGTTCCTGACATGATGACCACCGTTTACTGTGCATGATGAACCTCATGAAGTTGGTAAGCTCATCATACACAATAAACCAAATATGAATAAACGGTAATAATCAATGTGGTTTATCTGTTAGTCATTCATTACATCTATTGCCGGAAATCTATAGCAAATTGAAAAAATCTGCTCTGTATAATCCGCTTATCTTCTCCTGTCCGATTGACGGCAGTTCAGAATTAACGATTTTACGGCCAAGGCGTTTTTCAAGGTCGGGATAGAACTTACCTACATCCCCCAGAAGTTTGCCCGTATAGCCTGTAACGATGACGGCCTGCTCTGGGGTTAGTATGGTTTTCGCCCCCGGATTTTTTACCGGGCACAGGAGCTGAAAGTCAGCTTTATACATGTCTTCCAGATGTGAGCGAGTCAGCTTTTTCATGGCTGCATTGGTGATTTTTACTCCTTTGCGTGCGCCCACATCATTCCTCAGCTCATGGGGCTTACAGACCGCAGCACCAGTGTAGCCCGCAATGATTACAGCCTGCTCGCGGGTGAATTTGCGCAGCGGGTCAGGCTGCCCTGGTTCACCCTGCGGAACCTCCGCCCCCGGTGCGGCTCCTGCCTGAGGGGCCAGCTCCGCGTGAATCTTGCGGAGATTTTCATAAAGCTGCTTGTTGTCCTGCATCTGGTATTTCAGGAGCTGAGATGTTGCTTCAAAAAGCTCATTACGCACGACGCAGGCTTCCATTCTGGCAACACAGAGCTCAAGCTGTAGGTTGCGGTCAGGCGATTTTTGTTCTGCCGGCTGTTGTTCAGTCTTGTTTGTCATTCATCGTATCCTCATATTGTTCGCTGTATTGCTCGCCCAGTGCCTGCGCAGCTGCTGCTGCCATCAGTTCAGAATCGTAATCTGACGGTTTTACCTGTGACTGGAAGGGCAGTCCGTATTCATTTGTGTAAATTCCATTAAGTAAATCACCTGTTATTTCATAGGTGAATGTCGGCATAATTCCCCCTTACGATACATGGTCAAATACCTGCCATGTTGAACCATCGAATTTGACCTTAATCGTTTTTCTGGCGATGGTGGTGGTAAATGTATAAGGCGTATTCCCGTTAACGTTTACATCACCGGTTATTTTATATGTCCCTGGACTGACTAATACCATCTCATAACCATGTCCGACACGATGAGATGCCGCCGGAGGCATTGTGATAGTCACTCCTGCAGCGGTTACCCATATATCCGGATACCATCCACTAAGGGACACATCGGCAGAAATGATTAATGTGCGATTAAACCTCCTGTAATTCTGACCGTTTGGCCCAATAGCCATAGTTGAGTTAGCCAGGGTTACATCAGTTAAATCGTCACTGGAACTCCAGAGCATGGAATAGATATTTTTTGTACCAAAGCGGGAGCCAACGATTGCATCAGAGTTTTCACTGAAGCCAATTCTAGGCGTGCGCCCGTACAGTTCCGTGCTGGCAGAGTGAAAGTTAATCTGCGAATCCTGAGCCCTGAAACCGTAGGTAAATCCGAAACCGTTCAGGTTGGAGCTTCTTGCAAAATACGCCGCTGTGATGTTCTGGGTGGAGTTCGGCAGGGTCACGGTATCGTAACCCACGATACTGCCCGTTACGGCCTTTTTCGACGAGAGCCCCATCTCGATACCGGTAGCATTGGTGATATCAGAGTTTTCGGTAACAAAAAGGTTGAGGTTCGCTACGTAAATTTTGGTGATGTATTCCGTATAAAGACCCACTCCGCTCGCCGGTGTGGTTGTTGATGTTTTAGAGTCGGCCCACATATCGACAGTAATAATACCGGTGACCGCATTAACATCCTGAACCAGACCGATGCAATACGGTGCATGCATCGTTCTGATATAGTAACCCACCTCTAATTTTGCGAGCGTCATGGCATAGACAACGGGGTCAATCTGCGCCGTTGTGGCGGTATAATTTGCGCTGGCGACATTGTGATAGCTCTGCCGTTCCGGGCTGGTGTTATCCAGGTAAACCGGCACCGATTCATAAATATCATATGCGCGCAGCTCCTGTGCGCTCGCCACCCCCATTAACGGGATATTAAAGCCCTGACCCGGAACGGGCTGCCCTGCGCGAACAGAAAAAAGGCCCGCATTTCGTCGAATACCATTACCGCAAAGGCCAGCAATATGCAGCCCACCGTTTAGTAATAAATGCCGGTCTGAGGCTTCCCCCATCGCATTATAAAGAGCGGCATCATTTATTGAGTCATAGCCGAGATATGGCAAGGGGGCCCCAACATCAGCAAGCGTCCTCATCCGGGAAAGGACATCTCTTACAGAAAAATATGATGTATCAGCTACGAGATCGCCGCCAAGCCCCTCTTCATCTGAGGCAAGTTTAATGGCGAGGTCTGCGGTATCCGTCATAGAAAATACCGGTATCTGCCTGCCCTGACTATCCCAGCCAAAGATTGAATCTCGTCTGGCTGAGACAGGCGACAATACAGGTATGCTGCTTTCTGGTACGCGTAAAGTGCGTTGCAGATTAACGCTTATTTGAGACTGAAGATTATCGTCAGCAGCCTGACGCTCGGCAGCCTCTTGCGCAACTTCAACATCCACGTAATTTTTCGTTGCCGCATCCTGCGCCTGTGACGGGTCACGTAGGTTTCGAATTCTGTTATTCTGCGCGTCGTAGTAATTCGCCAGCCATGAGGGTTTTTTAAGGGCAAGACCAGACCACCATCCATCGATCTGCTGTACCAGCATCGTCAACTTATCGAATGCATCTTCGTGGATCTCCGGGAAGAAACCGCCCTGATTGCGAATGCTGGTTTCCTGAGTTGCCGGAACGCTACGTTCGAGAGAGATTTTATAGCCGTCAGGCAACGGAGTATTGAGTACAATCTTACCGCCAGGATAGCGGTTGACGCCGGTAACGCTGTAGTCAACGTCAAGCGTCAGCGTCGTGATGTTTTCTGATGTGTCGAGCGTTTGAACAAAGAGATCGCTCTTGTCCATTATGCGGAACGTGAAATCGTACTGCGTGGTGGCGCCGTTCCCGGTGTACTCGTTACGGCTTACCTGCGTTGAAACTGTCATAGTTTGCTCCAGTGGTCAGCGCTGGCGCGCGTGCATTAGAGACATTCTATTACCCATCAAACCATATATGAATAAAACATAGACATCACCTCGCTATTATTACCTTAATGGTAAATAAAACAGCACTGGAAATGCGTCTTTTGTTTTGCTATATGTATATATATACAGTTATTTCAGGAGTTTTCTTAATGCCGCAGCAGTACCATCATCCACTCGAAGATGGGTTCACGGAGAGAATTCACACGCCGGCGGGCGTCCGATCTCTGGTTGAGAGGTCAAAACTTATGGACCTTTTAAGAGAGCTTGAAGCGGACGGGCACGACGTCGGCGGCGCGGCCGCCGAACTGGTTGCGCTGGTCAACTACGTGACGAGCTCGCAGGTTTCTATGCGGGACCTGCAAACCCACCTCGACTACTGCGCCCTGCAGTTGAAGCAGCAACTGAAATGATAAAGGCCGCCGCAGCGGCCTTATTAAAAATTATGAAACGCAATTATTACCACGCCAACTAATGTTTTTTATTATTTTGTCTGCCCCGAACTCTACAAAAACAGTGCATGCAAGGTCAACAGAGTAACCACCTGTTGTATATGCATTTGTTGTTGCATGTACACTATTCCCTACCGAATATGCATTTGTGTTATATGTGGTTGTCTCCGGGATAGTTAAAAATCCAGACTTGGAATAGACGTAAACCCTGTTGCCGTCAGGAGAAGTTAGCTCACCATTAGGATATCCCCAGTTTTCAATCATGGCATCAATGGATTGTCCTTTCCAAGATGCCATGTTTTCTTTGAACTTAGCAGCACTTTGGCAACCAGATACAGCAAGTGCAATCGCAAGAAGTATAATCTTATTCATATTAAAGACCTTTTATAGTTTTCATCCCTTATTTCTGCGATTTTATCGACTGAAGATTCAAAATCTTTACCAAACTCTTGGTAGCAATGCTTATCAAGCATTCTCTTTATTTCCGATGCATGTTCTAAACTCATACCCCAACAGCCTATAGCGCATCCAACTATAATCCCTTCAAAGAGCGCCGAACTTTGATATAAGTATCGGAAAATAACATCACCGATAGAAACCACTAAAAAAGTAACAGAAGCCCATCCTGCTATTTTTTTATTACGTTCCGCGGAATATAACATTCCTGAAAGCATTTCTATTTTTTCTATAGATTTCATTCACCCACCGCCTTACCTAAATCCGGAGCTCTCCGTGGCGCTTCTTCGCCAGGCTCCCACCAGCTCGTTGTATTGAACTCGCGCATCGCGCGGTCGCGCACGCGGGCGTTATACCCAGGGTTTGCCATCTCCTGAAGTTGCTGCAGGATCAGGTGATTGGTTATCGCTTTTGTATACCACAGGTTGGCAAACGGCGTAATCATCCTGGCGGTTTTTAATGCATCAGCTGTGAAAGTGGTATCTTCTCCGGCCATCGCTTTCTGCGAGTTCGTCAGTATCGTTTTTGAAAGCTGCTCGGCAAACCCAAGCACAGGGCCGCCGACGATACCGGCGATGCTGGAGCCATACTGCGTATGGTCCTGGAATAGAAAGTCGCCGTAAATACCGAATGATCCGCCCTTAAGCAACGCTTGCAGCCACGTCTGCGGCTTTGTCATATCCAGAGGGTCATTTCCAGACAGCAGCGCGTTCATCTGGTTGGCGAACATCCCCGCCACAGTGGTACCGGCAATATAGGACGCCAGATATTTTACAGCCGGCAACGTTTCTAGATCCTGCGCGCGGGTTACCAGTTGCCGCATGCCGGCCATTGGCGTTGTTTTGAAGAGCATAAAGCTTTTCAGGAGATCGCCGGAAGTATCACGAGCAAACGTATCCAGCCCGGTTGCCGTCGTGACAGCGCTGGTCATCTCACCGTGGGTTATCCCCAGGAGATGCTGTGCCGCGTCAGCACGGGCGTTGCGCACCATACGGCTTACCGTCTGCTCAACTTCGGCGTCAAAGGCCTCTTTCAGCGTCTGACGTTTAGCATCGGTCATATCGCCCAGCGCCGCCAACGCCTGATCGCTACCGGCGCGAACCTGTTCTATTCTGTCAGCCAGGATATTGCGGATAGCCTCATCGGGAACATCATAGATCGCGTCGGGCGTCATCCCCTTATGGCCGTTAGGTGTCAGCGGCCGCAGCTCGGCGGCGTTCATTATGGCCCAGTCTTCCGGCGTCCAGCCTTTGTTAGCCAGCACCGCACGATCACTACCGGTCAGCGCATCCAGGGATTTATATTTACGGGATAGCTCGCCGATATTTTTAAACATCAGCAGGCCGAAAGAGGCCTTGTTTGCCCGGTCCATTGCGATCAGCCCGGACCATTTGAGTGTCTTCTCTGCGAACCAGCCAGTGATGCCGCGGGAAAGGTCAAAGCCTCCCATCTTCGATACCACAGCGGCATGCGCATCAACCAGCAGACCGAGCTCAGCATTGGCGCGTTTCGCATCGCCGTTAAAGAGATTGCGCAGAGTATTGGCCGATAGCCGCATCCCGTTGCGGTCGAAGCCCAGCGCCTGCGCATTGGCGCGCATGATGGCCTGATCACTGGCGGCGGTGAACACGCTGGTACCGAGCATTGCCGAAGTCATCAGGTTACGCAGGCCACCGACAGCAGAGGAAAAAACGCTTGACGATGCAACCCCGTTCAGACCGGCCATAGAGTTAAACATCCGCTCTACCAGTTGACGCTGATCATTCATCGTCCCGACATCATGGCCGCCGCCGGCGGTAGACGTCGCACGTTGATAAATCTGGTCCATCAGCAGCTTGAAGTTGTTGGCCGAGTCTGGACCAAACGCCTTTACAACGCCGAGATCCCGTGACGAAGATTGCAGGTGCGACATCATAACACCTACTACCGGCTGCTGGGTGTATCTCTCCATGTACGCAAAATGCGACTGTGCATCCTTGAACGACATCACCCTGCTCTGTGATCCGCGGTTCTTTATGCCACCGCTTCCCATAAAGGATCCTGGGTCAATCTTGTTGGCCCCTTCCGTCACTTTGGTTTCGTAGATGGCTTCCAGCGCCTGGCGATACTCGATATCGTTCATCGGGCTGCCGTCGAGATTCACATACTGCGATCGGTCTTGCGTGTTCCATACGTCATCAACCCAGGCCTGCCGCGCGAAGTCCTGCGGGGGCTGTCGGCCAGCAACGATTGCAGCAGCGCGCTCATTCAGCGGAAGAGATGAAAGCCACTCATCACGCCCGGCGGCGCGGATAAGCTCGGCATCATCAACGTATGGCAGGTGCCAGTCATCACGCAGGCCTATATCAAACCCGGAATCATTCATTTCCTGCCGGGCCCGACCAGTGACATCGCCCCAGACCTTAGCGATTTTTTTCGCCGCCGGGTTGCCGGTATCTTCGCCGTAAATCTCTTTCAGGATCTGCAACTGTCCAGAACGTGACGCTTCCCGGTCAAACGGAAAATAATTGCGTAGACGCTGCTCCCCGAGCGCCTGACTCTGGTAAAAAAATTTCTGTACATCGTCGCCGGCGGCTGTCAGTTCTGCGGAAAGTTGCCGCGTCCAGTCCTGGTAAGCGCCGGTAGCCATCTCTTCTGCGGAGACAACATTAATGTCCTGTTGTCCGTCACGCCCGCGGCGCCCGGAAAAAACAAACTGCTGAAGCGCTATCGGAGTCTGCTCATTCTCTGGTATGGCGTTACTCAGCGTCTCGCGAACTTTGGCGATCGCAATGGCATTCTGCGCCACGCGCTGGCGTTTTTTGAATACCGCATGCACAGCCTGCGCAGCGGCAAGTTCTGCCGCCTGGCGGTAGGTTTCCGGGTCAGGGATGCCGGTCTTCCCTTCCCTGGCGTTGCGGCGCGCGATGACGCGCACGGCATCTTTAATGCGGTCTTCGATATTTTTAATTTCGTCCGCTTTCGGCTGGCGCCCCAGCGTATTGGCTACGGCATCAATACAGGCTTGTTTCATCACGGATTCCTCAGGAAGCAGGAAGCGGCCACAGAGTAGGCGCGGGATTCGTTTTTAACGGTGGCGATCTGGTTGTCCAGATCGGCGAGCAGTTCTGAAAGCTTCACCGGCTGCCCAGTGTCAGGATGAGCGACGGTGATATCCGGCTCAACGCCGGCAAGATCGCGCGCCGCCATCAGGTCGTAGCTACCTGAGGAAATAGTTTCTCCCGTATCGGGATCCACGCTGACCTGTGAACTGTCTTCTTTCCCGGTAAAGGCGCTATTGTCGGTCATTCTCGCCGGCGATTCACTGCCAGCATCTACCATGGTTACCGGTATTCCGTTTTCACGATATACCTGTTCCATCGCTGCGCGCTGCTCTGATGCATCGACGAGCAGATCAGGACGCACAACGCCATCAAGCCCGCGCGCCTGCATACCGACATTCACCGGCTGCCCGGCCATCAATTGCCTTGCGGCCTCATCCATCGCCGCAACGTGGCTGTTAATGCTGGCTTCGCTACCGTGCAGAACCGGCGCGGACTCAATATCATAATGCAGCCCTTCATTCAGGGAATGCGCCGCATCGATATCGCTGGGCCTGGTTGATGATTCCGGGATCAGTCCGCGCATACTCTCCGGGATAATGCCTTGCTCCAGTCTGGACAGATCAGAGCGCGCATCGTAGAACCGGCCGCCGGGTGTGCTGTCTGCAAGTGCCTGCCTGCTGGGATCAATCCTGCTCTGAATTTCCTGCTCTCTCTGCTCGAGCACTGTCAGTTCACGATTACGAATGCGGCGGCTGCTGCTGTTCCCCGCGCGTTGGTCACGCAGTGCCTGGCGCTGTTCTCCTATCCGTGCAATTTCATACTCTGCCCGATGTATCTCGTCGGTGAGAGCTTTACGGTCACCACGAGATAAAACCTGCCCGGCCAGTTGCTGCAATTCTGCCAGCCGTGAATCATACGTCGCACCTGGCGCACTGGCATCAGCATCAGCATCAGCATCAGGCACAACACCAGATTCCTGCGCAGGTGCAACTTCCGCCTGGTCAGGAGGTGCCGTTTCTGCTGTTACCGTGGTATCCGGCAGCGGCGTAGTTCCGTCATCAATTGTCGGCGGCGCATCGGCCCTGGCGTCAACGGAGTTACCGCGCGCTGCGAAGTGATGCGCCCCACCGAATGCCGCGCCGAGCACGGAATCGATCAGGATGGCCTGACCGTCAAACACACGGTACTGCTTAGCCATATCTGCATAGCCGTTCTCTTCCAGCGTCTCACCGACGGCAAAGCGGTTTAAGCCACCGAATGCCGTATTGATACCTACTCCAGACAGTAACCGCGTCGCCAGCCCACCGCCGACCGCCGCCGGTAACCCCATCCCCACCGCGTTAAATCCGCTCTGCTCTGCGGCAACGGCGCGCGCGGTCTGTTCATCAACACCCTTTGCTCGAGCATCCTGATAGGCCTGCTCGTAAGTGCTTCCCGCCGCCGTCGCTGCGCCGACCACCGGGCCGCCAATAACTGAAGCCCCGATCGCCGGCGCAAACTGGCCCAACCCGTGAATGACCTGGGCGGCCATGCCCTGACTTCCGGCCTCGGGCTTGATGTATTCCCTGGCGCTGCTCAGTTGCTTACCGAAATCGTCATATGACTCATTCAGCGCTTTGTCGGCATCCGGGAACATGACGCGGAAGATGTTGATGGTAGGTGCGACATTGTCGGTAAATGCCGGGTCACTGATCAGTCGCTTACTGAATCCTACGGCAGACTGAGCCAGGCCCAAAGTACCCTCTCCGGCGCCGCGGAAAAATGCCGACGCGCCACCCTGAAATGCTGACGGTTCGAAGTCTTCAGGGCGTGAAGGTTTTTCCTGTGCCTGATCATCCAGCCATACCTGGCCCTCCGGGACCAGAGAAAAAAGGTCTGACATTATTCAACCCTCACAGTGACCGGCTGGTTAGTCCGCGGATCTGTCGCCCAGCGGCCGCTGCCGTTGACGAGGCGATACTGGTTATTGCCGACATTGACCGCCTTAAAGTTTTCCAACGATGAAGGGTTTAATCCCGCCTGCGTCATTGCCTCTCGCCCTGCGGCCGTGTACCTGTCCCGGAAGGTGGTCTTATCCATACCGAATGGCATCACTACATCACTGCCATTCAGCCCTTTGTACACGCCACCAGTAGCATATTGCGCGGCTTTCTCTGCAATATCACTGTCGGGAGAGACCGTATTAGTTTTAGATGCATCGCCGGACTGATAGGCAAGTGCCGCGTATGCTGACCGGAAATTACCCCACGCCACCTGCCGCGCCTGCGCGCTGTAGGAAAAGGCGTTGCCGACCTCTTTGTCGAAGTAGGTTTTGAGCTTTTCATCTGAAGGAATGCTGACCGCGCCGATCCCCGCATCCTTCATCGCTTTAGTGGGATTCAGCATCTGATCACCGGCCAGCACCGTTTTAGCGACATCATATTTATCAAGCGTCGGCTTGTAGGATACGAACTGGCTGTATGGGATGATGCCGCTGCGGTTGTCGTACTGGTTATCCTGCTGGCCAAGCAGCAGCGCTGCGTATGCGGTTCCTGGGCTGCCGGGTGCAATAGAAGATGACACGCTTCGCAATGCCTGCGGCGGCAAAGTCCTGCCAAACTGCTGAAGAAGATTAACAGCCTGGTTAACGTCGGTGGTGCTACGCACGGCATCGGTGATCCCCTGCGTCTCCTGCTTAGACAGCAGCGGCGCGGTGATGCCAATGGCCTTTAACTGGTCTTGCGCTGCAAAGCGGTTTTTAACCTCAGCAGCGATAGTTTCCGGCGTCCCGTTGCTGATTGGCTTGAAGGCGCCAATGTCCACCGCCGCCTGGTACGGGTCGGATTTACGCTGGCTGATAATTCGATCAGCTGCGGCCTGCACATGGTCGTACGCTGCAGCACGCCCGGACAGCCCCTCGCCGTTACCAACCTGATTTTTCAGATCGCCAACGTACTGCTGAATGGATGCTGTAGGCATTGTGCGGAAAGAGCCGATATATTGCCCAGCGACGCGTAGGTTTTCGAAATCACTGAAGCGCTGAGAGCCCTCGCGATAGCCGTATGCGTTGATGAAGTCGCCCTGTGATGGCGGGCTATCAAACTGGATCCCCTTCAGGTATGCAGCTGATGCATCCTGCACGCGGTCAACCAGTTGGGCCTTGAACTGCGTACGGGCCTGATTGCGCAGCTCATTGGACTGGCGCAGATAGGCCGCCTGCTGCTGCGGGCTTGCAGCATCGAATGCAGCATTGCCTGAATACCGCTTTGCCGATTCGAGAGTGTTTAACCCGAGTGCTGCCGACACGCCAGTATTCAGTTGCTCTTCGCTGTATGGCTGTTTGCCGTTTTCATGCTTGATGATCCCGGAGCAAAGTTGCCGCAGCGTGTTGATGTCACTCATGTTGAGCTGATCATCAGGATTGACACTCAACTGCTTACAAAGGGCCGCGATATAAGCCTGCGTGTTATTCCCGTCACTGGCTGGCGCCCAGCGATTAACGATCTCGCTAACTGTGTCGTAACCTTGTCGCTGGTACGCCAGCAGGTTTTTGCCCAGCGCGCGGATCCCATGTTCAGGGGTGACAAATTTAGCAAAGCGGCCATCACTGCCAGCCTGGCCATCCCAGGAGTTAGAACCGGCTTCAATGTTGCCAGGGTTGTTATTGCGAACGCCGCGGGCATCTGACGAGTTACCGTGAGCGACTACGCGCGGCGCCCCGTCATTATCACCCGGCTCGCCATTCTGTTGCATAAACTGCTGGTATTTCTGGGATGCCGCCGTGCTTAATGCACCGTCTGCCGCCTGCTCTTTCAACTTTTCGCGCTCGGCAACGATTTGCTCCTGGCTCCATCCGTGCGCTGCAGCATACTGATCAATCGAGTCGAAACCCATCTTCACTGTGTTAACGAACGCTGCATTGTCGCCGTACAATCCCTGAGACTGCGTAACAACGTTCTGCTTGATAGCGGCAAACTGCTGATCCTGGAACTGCTGAAACTGGTTCACCTCATAGCGGCGCGCCTGGTTCTGGTAGGACTGCAGCGATTGCCGGAACTGTAGCGCCAGTTGCTGACGCGCTTCACCATCCGGCAGGGTACCGAGCAGGTCCTGTGCCTTCTGCTGCATGTTCTGCATGACCACGTCGCCCTGGCCCAGCGCAGCTTTACCCTGCTTGGTGATCAGCCCGTTCTGAGGGTTGTTAATCTGGTCATCACCAAATTCATTAAGTTGCAGCAGCGCATCCTGACTTAGCGCCACATCAGCCTTGCGCTTTTCTTCCGCTATTAGGTTAACGGCGGTACCGGCGGCTTGCTGGATACCCTGTACGAGGGGGTTCTCCGGCACGCGTAGATTTGCGGTCATTACCGGGGCTGCCTGCGTCTGGCTATGGCGCTGATACTGCGGAACGGTTGGCATAGTCTACCCTCTTATTTTTTAGCAAATGGCGACCATGTGCCACCAGTTGTCTTGTAGGCGCTATATCCCTGAGAAACAGAGTTCAGCAATGTTGTGGCCGCACCGAGATTTGCGCTCTGCCTGTCGAGCTTCCCCTGAGCCCGACTAACTCCCGCCTGGAACTGCAGACCTGCTGCCTGCCGCTGGGCGTTATTGATCGTCGTCAGTGCATCAAGTTGCCCGAATTGCGCAGTCTCTGTGGTCAGATCCAGGGCGTTACCGCTGGTAAGGTCGGCGCCGCCGGACGCCAGAGCAACAGTCTGTTTCCCCGCCACCTGCTTCGCCTGCATACGCTGCTGGTACGCCTGGTCGTTGCCGGTGTTAACTGCGTCACGCCCGGCCTGCTCCTGCGCGTCGGCATTGGCGTTTGCGATGGCGGCGTTAGCCTTGCCGGTCTGAACCTGGCTGTAAGCGCTAAGAGCACCAGCGATAGCAGTCACAGCTAAAACTGCAGAGGTCGGCTCACACATTTTTGTTCTCCATTGTGAATCGATGAAAAGGCAAGCCCATCAGGCCATACGGAGCGGGATCCTCGAGGCGAAAACCCAACCAGTGAAGCCAGGCTTTAGCCGCGTGGTTGCGCGCATCAACGTAATTTTCGAGGAAGCGATACCCTTGTGACATGTCACGCAGAACCGGGCGGCAATGGCGAAGGAAAGTAACAGGCTGCTGCTCCATCAGGTCGGTACTTACCAGCCACGGGATGCCGCGGCCGGTGATAATTGATGCCGGGCTGATGCCGAATATGGTGACCACCTGACCGTTAATCAGTCCTGCAGCTGAAACTGAAGCCGATTTCATGGCGCGCACGATGACTTCCGCAGGCTGCATCCCGGCCGCCGCTATAAACTCGTCCCGATCAGCCTGGCGGACATGGGGCAGCATGGCGGCAATATGCTCTTCGGTCACCGGAACTATCTCAACCTTGCGCATATCAGCCCCCTACCGTCACGCGTGGGATAATGGCGAGCACGCCCAACGGCAGCGGGTCATCATGCCTGATAACCACCCGACCATTACGCGACCAGTCTGCATCGAGATTCATATCGATGATGCCGGTGCGCAGACCGACCGGATCGTCGTAGAACTCCCATTCACGTTGCGGATACTCCAGCAGGTGATCCTCATCGGTTCCCGCCGTTACCGAGCGGCCATGGTTTATCATCACGCAGAGTTGGTTAATCAGCTTGGTCTTGTCCAGCAGCGTAGCCTGGCTCGCTACGTTCACGTCCAGAGTTTCGATCAGCGCAGACAGCGGCAGGCCGACATGCACCACAGAGGAATGATTCTCAAGCGTCACAGAGCCGCCAGCAACAGCCTGTTGCGGCTCAACGTTTCCATCTGCCAGAATGCTAACGGTCTGTCCCTCCAGATGAGAAAGCCCGGAGATCACCTTCGGCGCAACCGACCAGGTAGCTTGCTCAGTGCCGTGAAGCGCCGCCGGCACATCACGGTTAACCAGCACCTTCGCAACTGTCGACGAAACCACTTCGGTGATATCCAGCCGCATGGATTTGCTGGTGCCGTCCTCGGTGTACGGAATGTGGATCTGGTAGTCGAGGCTGGAGGAATCAAAATACGCCGCGCTGCAGGTCAGGGTCATTTCATCATGATACGTCCAGCCGCCGGCGCTGCCGATCGTCATCGTGCGTGATGCGTCGGTGTTTCCGCCGTCGTACGACAAGCCAGAATCAACAAAGAACGCATCGGCCTGGTCGGTAAACTGCCTGGTAGCCAGCCGCTCTATGTAGCGAACCGTGGCGCCGTTAACCGTGCGGCGGATCAGCGCGTAAACCGCATCCTCCTGACCCTCGCTGATGCTGCAGAGCGACTCGACATAGCCATTCGTCAGCGGGTGCGGATGCCAGGCATACACCTGCTGTTCCCGCAAATAGGTGAGCCCCATCAACAGGCCGTCGCTCCTGGCGCACCAGGCAACGCTGAACGGCTGCACGGACAGCGCCCAGTCTGTAATTGTGTATCCGTTGAAAAGATGGTTCGCCAGGAGCGTAAGGTCACTGGACTGGAAACTATCCTGGTCGAAGGAATAGAACAGGTCCCGGATGATGGATCCCTTCTGCTGGACGTACAGCGCCACGCTGCCGACGTTAATCGGCGCCAGGTCGCTGCTGCCGTTGAATGACTGACCGGACATCGCAAAACCGCCGGTGCCGGTGATGTTTCCGTTACTGTCGCCGGTGACTTTAAACTCCCCACCGCTGGTCAGCACGATCAACTGCCCGACATCGAGCAGGTGCAGAATTTTGTTCAGCTGGCGGCCAGCGTAGTTGTAGGTGATCGCGTCATCGTCAACTTTCGGGTTAGAGCGGTAGAAATTGTGATAATCGCCGGTGCGGCTGCACCAGATTGTTTGCGGGAAACCGGTGCTGCCGGCGAAAATAAGCCGCTGCTGGTAGTAGGTTACGGTGCCTGGGTAGCCGTCGTTATCATTCCAGGCAAAATGAGCCCATTTGTATGTGGCGAAAGTGCTGGTGACCACCTGAGCGGGAAGTTCTATTTCCCCGTCCTGGCGGGGCACAACGTCGGCGGTAGCCGTCAGCCCATCAGGAGCTACAGCAGTGATACGGCAGACACCGAAGCCACTGTGAAGATAACGCCAAAGTACGCCGTTGCGTCCGCCGTATCCCCATCCATCCCACGAATCGCCCGTGGTGTGCGTCGGCGCCACAGTGCCGGTGGTGCCGTTAGCGCCGCCATCAACGCAGCGATAGTAGTTCTCCTGGTAGCGGCATTCATCTCCCACGCTGATATCTTTGTCGGTCTCCCAGCGTCCTACGCTGTCTACGGCTTTCTGCTCCATGTAGAACAGTTTCCCGACGTGCCAACTTTTGAATATGCTGCTGGATGCCGTCAGCGTCACCGTGCCGGTTCTGGCGCTGGCGTAGACGGTGACATCGTCATCCGTGTTGATATCCTGGAACGGGCCGCTTGTGGTGCTTACCGTTGCGGTTCTCCAGTCTGCCTGACCGTAGCGGCGGATCTCCATCGGCGGGTAGTTATTGTGGCAAACGGTCATCACGTCAGCTGACTGCGTGAATTTCAGTTCAGACACGATAGCGATCGGCCAGGGGGTCGCCACCTCGATCGGGCTGCCGCCATCATCGGTTACCAGCGCGCCATTCGACCAGACCCGGAAATAGTAATCGCCCAACTCCAGCGCATACGTCTGCGACACACTGAACTGAAACGGGATCAGCCGCGCTGTGCGGTCGGCATATTTGGCACTGCCGAGATACCGGAACCCCGGGCGGTTATCCAGGCCGCCGAACTGTCGCACAATGAAGTTGCGGCAGCGGCGCAGGGATGTCTGGTACTTTTCCAGATCGACACGTCCGTACAGGGATGGTGAAATCTCGCCGCCAGCGAGTGATGGCTGAATCAGTGAATAGGCCATATCAGCAGATCCTCACGCTGGCGAGATCAGACATAGGCTGCTCTGGTTCATGCGACTCATCAAGGGAGCGCTGCATTGCCGCCGCCAGCACCTGCTGGTAGTTGGCCATCGCCTGCTGCCCGAGACTGGCATTAGAGGAAATCGGCATCGCTATTTCAGCCGCCAGGCGCCAAGACAACGCATCGGCAAACAGGGCATCAAACATCATCGGATCGGTGATACTGCGAACATACAGCAGCATGGCCTGCGACTCGTTGGCGTGGATCACCCGAGACGTCACGTCTTCATTGCTGCCTACTTCGAAAATCGGCTTATGCCGCAGCGCGTGATGAGGCCCGAAGTATCCCCGCGGCAGAATAGCAGATATGCGAGCGCAATCCGTCGGGTACTGGTAGCGGAACAACCAGCCCGGCGCCGGGTCGCCCAGGTCTGCCAGCAGCACCCGGGACATAGCAAAGTTCCAGTCGTTGTCCGCCAGCACTGCATCGCGCAGCGGCTCATAAAACAGGTTGCAGGTATATGCCTCTTTGGTCTTTTCGGTGAGGCTGTTCATCGTCCGGCTATTGCCGATACGCGCCAGCGCGATGTTGCAGATATTGATCACTGAGGCCATTATTCGCCCCCTTCACCGTACAGAGTCTGGGCCGTCGTCTTCGGTGCTTCACCTGAAATCGGGGCCAGCGCCATATCGGTGATTTGCAGATCCGCGCTGCGGAAAGTGCCATCATCGCCTTCACGGGCAGAGATGCCTTTAATCACCGCTTTAGCAGTAATCATCACTTCTGTCCCGACATTCTGCGGCTGAGCTTTCAGCTTGTTCAGCGTGTCGTTATTCAGAGTGATGCAAAGCCCCCAGGGATATTCATCGCGAGTTTTCGTCTCGCCGCTTTCATCCTGGTAGCTATCAGTGCCTGTTTTGAGATTGACCATTTCCATAGAACACTCCTACAAGAAAGGGGCCGAAGCCCCTTGTTTTATTCCGAGGCTCAGACGCCTAAATCTTTTCGCTTCTCTGCGATTTTCTCGCGGAGCGTATCGGCTTTGGTGTTGTGATGAGGCTTCTCGTTAAAGAGCAGTTCATACTCTTCGCGGAGTTTATCCAGATCATCATCAGCCCCCGCATCGTTCAGAGGCTTATTGGCTTTAACGGTAGAGCCCCCCGCTTTTGCCTTTTCTTTAGCCTCAACGGCCGCATCGTTCAGAGGCTCAAGCGCCGTGCCTGGCTCGCCGTCATATTCAACCTCGGCACCTTCCGGCCATAGGTTATTGTGAATATGCGACAGGCGCAGGACGCGGTATTTAGCTTTTTCACCTGACATGTCCACCACCTTAGCCGGTCACTTTGGAGCGGATCGGATACGGCGTATTTGCATCAACATCCAGGTTAATACCGGAGGTGAACGCGCCAGCAGTCAGCGGGCCGGTTGCTACGGAGTAGTTGACGCGCAGATAGCGCAGCACACCCTGCGGAACCTTAGCCGACACGACACGTTTACCCGCGGTCAGCGCCGCCAGCGCCAGCGCGCCGCTATCATAGATAGTGGTCCAGGTGCTGTTATCCGGGCTGGTCTGCAACTGAACGTTGACGGTTGCGGCGCCAGCAGCGGTGGCAGCGGTGTTAACCAGGGCCCAGAATTCCAGGGGGTAACCGACGCCAATATCACGGCGAGTGCCGTCAATCGGACCGAGGTCGATCACGTCGGTAGAAGCAGCAGTAGCCGTAACCGCCTGCGCTTCGGAGAACATCAACAGCTTGTCGAGGATCATAATTCTCTCTCCAGTTAGCAGCCCGTTGCCGGGCCGCTGGTTATAGTCAGGGGTTAAACGACGCGAGCTTCGGTTTCGAGCAGCGCATCAGTTTCGCGAATCGGCACGCCGCGGAAACTGGTCCACCATTCGCCCTCGGTCTCTTTAACGCTGATAGCCAGCGAGGATTTCTCCAGCGCCTGGGTATCGAGCGCCTGGGCTACGGTGCGGTTCATATAGAACACCGGGCGACCCATACCGCGGTTAGGAATGCGGTGCAGTGCTTTCACCAGCAATTTGGCGATATTCGCTGCAGCGGAGGCGTCTTCCAGATCGCTGATATCGATGTTTGCGATGCGGACGACATAGCGCCAGTCACGCAGGCTCAAACCGTTATCCCACTTATAGTGGGTGCGATAGCCTTCATAGTGACCGCCGGTCGCATCATCCAGAGTTACCTGGCCTTTGTCGGTCATCTGCAGGCCTGCTTTCTGCCCTTTCGGGAAAATGCCGTGGACGGTGTTTTCACCCCACACAACCAGCCAGATAGACGTGTTATCGGTGCCAGTGCCGCCGGCATCGATAATGTTCTGAGCATTGCCAGCGCTCAGGCTGGAGTAGCGGGATGAGAGCCCCATAAACTGCTGCGGGTTGACGCTGGAATCACCGTAGAACAGGGTCTGAGCCATCTGTTGGTTCAGTGCTTCAATAAAGGCGCGGTCTTCGGAAAGGCGGAATTCAGCAGTATTCCCGTTGAGGTCAGCGAGAGATTTATCGATCTCCGCATAGGTTTCCAGCATGCCGATACCGTCGGTAACCTGCACAGTGGTCGATTTGCTCGGCTGCACGCCGTAGTTCAGCAAACGCCAAGTAGCAGACGGCAGACCAGAGCGGATGGTCGTACGGTGCCCGGTAGGCAGGTTGCCTTCCACAATCAGCATGTCCTGCAGGATCGGGTTAGTCTGGGAAAGAAGTTCGGTAATCTTGTCGATTTTACCGTTCAGATCGATGCGCTTACCCCAGTCAGCCAGCGTCAGCGCAGTTAAGCCTTTAACAGCCATGGTTATACCCTCTCTTATTTGCCATAAAGCACTTCGGCCGCACTACGCTGACCGTCACTACTGTGGGCCATGACAAACGAATCCTCGCTCATCAACTTGCCTACCTTTGCGAATGCCCGGACCATCTCCGGATGGTTGCCCATCCCGGTGGTATCCAGAAACTCGCGGAACTCTTTAGAGGCGAAGGTATCCAGCGCTTTTTGCGCATGGCCTACCGATGCCGTTAATTTGTCACCACCGATCTCTTTATCGGCTTTGGTATCTGCGGCCCACTGCTCTACCTGAGCCCCCCAGGATTCCGCCTGGCGCTGCTGCATTTGTTCCTGCAGTTGCGGCCACAGTCCGGCCAGCTTCTGCGCCTGCTCATTCGTCAGGTCCAGCTCGCGGGCTACCGGTTCGAAGAGCTCAACGGCTTTCGAATCAAGCTCAGTGCCTTCAGGTGCCGTAAGCTTGTATTTCTCAGGCGCCTGAGTTTCGGGCTTTTTGTCTTTATCGGATCCCTGCTCTGGCTTGTCGCCAGATGGCTCCGGTTTTTCAGGATCTGCAGGTGGCGCTTCTGCCGCCGGCTCCTGTGCTTGTTCGGCCGGCTCCGGGCTCGGTGATGGTTCAGATGCAGCAGGTGCCGCGCCGCCATCACCAGGCTGCTCATTGCACAAGCGGGGATACATCAGGCGTTCAAATAAATTCATCTCGTCACCTATGCAGGAATTGTTTTTGCTTTCAGCTGAGTAAGAACAGCATTCAGCGTGGTGCGCAGCGCGGCGGCATCGGTGAGCAGCGCGTTATATTTCGAGACCAGGTCATTGTGGTCAGCCAGCAGGCCGGCAACATCCGTAGCCGTTGACGCGGTGTCAGCGGTGGCTGTTGCTGCAGCTGCAGCCGCCACGGATGCGCCGACCAGGACGCCACCACGTACTGTGGTTGTCGGGGTCGGAATTGTGGTGATCCCCCCGCCGCTGATGACCTCAACAACCTGATTTGGGCCGCTGAGTCGCTTAACCCGCTGTATTTGATCAGCCATTTTCGTCTTCCCCTTTGGCCTCGTTAGCCATTACCAGATACTGATCAGGGCATGCCTCCATCACGTCAGAGAAGACCATCAGCCCTGTGTTACGTTTTCCTTCAGCGAACGCTGCTGAGAGCGCCTCGCCGGTATAGGTGGAGCGCCACACGCCAGCCTGCTCCAGTAGACGCCAGATAAAGCGGCGGCCGTGCTCTGTATCGCAGATAAGGCGCAGGTCGTTGAGCTCGTTATCGCGGCGCAGCCTCTGCTTTTTGGCCGCCTCTGCTGCCAGCGCTTCCTGTTCCTCTGCGCTCAGGTATTCAGTCATTGCGCCACCGCCTGCTGCTGTGCAGCATCAGAAAGGGTTTTGAGCAGGCTAGGGTCTGCGGTGTTGGTATCGCTCAGGGTCTTGGCGGTTGCGCCAGCCTGCTGCGCCATAGCCATCATCTGCTGTTGTTGTTCCTGCTGCGCACGCTGATCGCGGGCGGCCTGCACCTCATCAGCCGAGTTAACAATCGTCGCCGGGACGCCGAGCATGTCGCCGTAACTGTCGATCGCCTGATCCACATTGAGCTTGTCGAGCGCGTTGGGATTGGCCTGTGCCAGATTGCCGACGAAGCCGACGAAGCGCTCCACGCTGTTGATGCCGATAGACTTCTGTGCCTGGGCGAGAATGGACACGTATTCGACTTTCAGCGGCGCGCCCTGCAGTTCCTCCGGCGGTTCCGGGAACAGGTTGCGGCGGGCCATGATGTTGAAGGTGCGGTCAACAAACGGATCCAGGAACTCATCATTCAGGCGTTCCAGCACAGGCCCGAGCTGCAGAAGTTTCTCATCCTGCATCGATGCCACGGCTTCAACCGGCATGCTGCGGGTGTTGATGGTGCTGAACATGTTGAATAGGTCGGAGAAGAAGCAGGCCTCAATCATCTGGCGGTCGTCGGCGATCATCGCCAGCATGTCGTTCAACTGCGGGCTGACTGCGTAGGCCGGGCGAACCAGTTTGCTGTTGTCGATCTCATCGACGTACGTCACGCCGCCGGGGGTGAGATTGAGCAGTTTGTTTTTCAGGCTTGCCGGCGCAACCATTGGCGGATTCACCATCTTATCGATGGCGTTAGCCTTGCGGATTTGCTCCAGTTGCAGGGCCTTCCCGGTGCCGAGGGCCATCATGCCTGGGCAGTTGCTGCCGTAAACGTCCTCGCCGTTTATCTCCCAGCGCGGGGACAGGATCGGCGATTCATCGTAGCCGGACTCGCTGAGCATCCTGTCGCCGTCGCCCGCGAGCTCGAAGTAAGCCGATTTGAAAGCCTTATTACGCGCATTCAGCTTGCCCGTATCGCGGTTCAGGTTAGGCTCAGTCAGGTGAACGACGTCAAACCACGCTTCGTAGTTCGCGCTGTCCCAGGCGCTGCGCACGGCATTACTGACGTTTTCGAGGCCAAACTGCATCGCAATCTGGCGGGCGGTCATGGAGAAAACGCGATAGGTGGTATCGACCGACAGACGGGCGGAATTCGACAGGTAGTAACTGCCGATCGGCAACGGGTGCGTGCGGATAACATCCTCGTCATCTTCCAGTACAACCATTGCCGCCGTACCGAAAACACCCAGGTGACGGTAGATAATCGGCAGTGACTGGTAGACGTTGGACCGGTTCATGACGTCGTTCATGCGGGTCATGACGACATCCAGCCAGCGCTTAACCGGGCCATACTGCATCATCTCCGGATCCGGCGTTGCCAGTTTGAACCACGGGCGCGTCGGGCTGGTGATACCTGAAAGCATGCCAGATTGCAGCGTACGGGCCGCTTTGGATGCGGTCGGGTCAACGATACGGGTATTGCGTTTGCTGCCGTTGTTTCTCTCCGTCGTCAGAAAGCGCGTGCTGCGCGGATCGATAAAGTCCGCCAGTTCGCGCCAGTGTTCCTCAAAGCTGGTGCGCTCTTTTTTGAGCTGTCCCAGGTGCTTGAGGTAGTGCTGCTTTGGAGAGAGCTCAGCCATAGATTAAGCCCCGAGCAGGGTTTTGCCCTGCGAGCCGCTGGATGGCTGGGTTACGCCCTGACTGGATGTCAGGATTGTTGACTTCTGCCCGCCAGCTGCAGCCCGCCGGCGGCGATCGTCATCAGCCGTATTCTGTACGGCAGAATCAGACGTCTGCGGTGCAGCCTGGACCTGCGGAGAACTCACGTTAGGTTTGCTGATGCACATGATGCGGAACTCCATAGCGCTTAAATTATTACCAATTTAACCACATATGAATTATTTCGCGTAGTGCATTGACTTAATCAGATGCAATTATTACCTTATTGGTAATGACAACATGCAAGCGCATTCCATTTCACCTCATTGGTGGCTTTGTCGTTAATCCAAATGGCGGAGTGCGCTTCCAGTTGTTAAGACAACCGCCGTATGGCACATGCGGCGCAGCGGTCCGGCGGGGTTCCTTGAGGTTCCTTTTCCCCGAGCGGGTAGCCGGAATGTGCAAGCCAGTGTTCTGTATGCACGGACAAGGGATTCACCATCCTGGCGATACGGTGTGACACCTCGGAAGAGACGAGGATGGAATCCATTCACGATAAGCATCTCGCAGGGTGTTTATCGGGACTGGAAGAGTTACCACTTGGAGACGGTCCTAATAAATGTCCTGGACAGTGGCGCTGACGACGGAGCGATAACCGAAGGTCGTATGATCGACTGAAGTCATTGACTACCCGGAAAGATGGGGAGCATGAAAGGCTAAAGAGGCGGCTCTTTCATGGTGATCCCGCCTAGTTGGTGAAAATTCGTTACGCGTCTTCATTCCAACCGCGCTGGCTGTAAGGTCAGCACACAACAGGTAAGAGCATTTAGGGTGTAGGTCAGTGACTGCCCGAATACGGTGAACGCCGGCCGCAGTGCTCTTTCCGTTGTGGTAATTGCGGCTATGCGCACGCGGCGAGCCAACCCGTTCAATGAATGCGTTTCCGGGCAGTGTAACGTCGCCGGCTATGGCTAAATCCGGCAGGTGGAGGCACCACCACCACAACCCAATCACGCCTTAGGACCGTGATGCAGTACCAGAGTTAATTGCTGTGTGTAGCTTGGCGGTGGCAGTTATTCCCTTTCTGACCACCGCCCTTTTTACAGCAGGACGCCATTACGATGACTTCATGCTGTAAACCCCGCAACACCCAGCCAAGGATGGCACTTTCCATCATCCCTATTTCGCCCTGTTCGCCGGGCATTTTTTTAAGGTGAGATTATGAGCGAAGCGAAACCACAAGACGGCAGCATGGTAAAAGGCTACCGCACATTAACCGCTGGCGACATTGAGCGGATGAACCGCCTCAAAGGTGTCAGCCGGCATTTTTGTAGTCTGCTTGATACAGAGCGAGGTGAATTGTTGGCTGTCCGTAATGGCCCGGCAATGTTAAGTGTTGAGCAGGCTCGGGAGATTGATGAAGCTATGCGCTGTCTGGCAATCGCCCGTACCAAAATGCAGGAAGCCTGTATGTGGGCATGCCGTGCCGTGGCGAGACCTGATAGCGATTGTTGATATAGTTACATGTCACAATCAGCCCGCCGATGCGCGGGCTTTTTTACGCCCACGGGTCGTAATCGCTGATCACGTTAGGCTGCTTGCCGCCCGCCATCGGGAAATCTGAGCGCTTCGTCACCGGGTATGCGAACGTAAGAAGCAGAGCATCGCCCTTGCCAGGCGACCGGCCCAGCCGTTCTTTGATATCTTCCTTCGGCTCCATGACTATCTTACCGTCCACTCTCACCTTGTACTCTGCCGCTGACAGGTCGTCAGACGTCTCCTGGTCGTCCAGCGCACCGCCGAGCTTCAGCCACGTTTTGCAGGAGTTGAACATCTCGCCGCGCTTGTTCAGCATCTGCGGATCAGACGATGCCCCTCCAAACGGCACAAGTTGCCAGGTACGACCCCAGCCGTCGCCGATGGACTTCAGGCCGGTACCGTAGCCGAAGTCGATAAACACGGCGTCGGCCTGGTACTGGTCCTCAAAGTCGGCGATGCGCTTCGCCATTATCAGGTCGTCGGTGGTCTTATTGCCGGTCCAGAGCACTTTGCTGTGCAGCCCCTGGCGGAAGTAGATCACCGCGTCATCCGCGCCGGAGTACGCCGGGTCGACGCCGATAATGCGCGGGGCGTGTGAAACCTGCGCTTCTGTCACAATGCGCTTCATGGCTTCGTCGGTCAGTCCGGTAGGGATGAACTGCAGCTCCGACGCATCCGGGAATATCCCGCGAACGCGGACCTTCACGAAGTCGCTATCCTCGCCGTAGTCGTCCACCCACTTCTGCAGCTGCTGCTTATTGGTGCCTTCCACGGTGCGGGAATCAATCTGCGCGCACTTCCAGCGGTGTTTGTATTTGCGGAAACACTCACGGAAACGCCCTGTGTTACGCGTCGGGTTACCGAATGCCACCCAGATAATCTCTGTATCCTCGTCCGTCAGCGCCCCCTCGGCAACCTCCCACACCAGATCTGCAATGTTGGATGCTTCGTCGAATACGACGATGATACGCTTGCGCTCGTTGTGCAGCCCGGCGAACGCTTCTGTGTTGTGCTCAGACCAGGGGATAGCGTCAGCGCGCCAGCGTTTATCGTGGCCCTGATCGTTGCTGTACATCGCGGTTGCGGTGCAGGTGAACCAGTCTTTCGTGATAGCCAGATTCGACCATTTGATGATTTCCGGCCAGGTCTTCGTGCGCAGCTGGTTGTCGGTGTTGGCGGTCACCACCACCTTGCAATCCTCGCAGGTGGACATGCCCCAGTTGATAAGAATTGAGATGAACGCGGATTTGCCTATGCCGTGCCCGGATGCACGGGCTATCATGATTGGCTGATAACGAGTAGCGGGGTTTTGCAGGTGATCTCCTATCTCTCTGAAGCCATCAGCCTGCCATTTACGCGGACCTGATGCATGCGCCAGCTCTGTGCCATCCTCCCCCCACGGGAACGCGTAATGCGCATAGCCCAGCGGGTCATGAGTGAAACTGGCAATGTCGTCGATCAGTTGTTCTTCCGGTGACATGGCTGCGGCTGTCATTCTTCACCACCAGCCTGTTCTTTGACGCGGCGCCGCGCGGCGGCCATGCGGTCGGCGATAGTGACGTTCACGTTAACTTCCATGCGCTCTTTGAACGCCATGACGTCGACGTGCTTACCAATCAGCTCGAGGTTCTTCACCTTGTCCGGCCATTTAACTTTTTGCAGCGTTGACTCGATATCATCGTCGCCATCCTTGCCTGCCATGCGGATTCTGTTGATATCCATTGCGCTGAGTGATGTACGCCACACCTTAGGCCACTGGCTGACCGGCTTTAGTCCCCCCTCATCATCGAGAATGTCGATCACATCCATCTGGTCGATTTCCACCAGGCGCAGCAGCACATAGTCAGCGCTGACGCGCAGGCGCTTGTTGCGCTCTTCCATCAGTTCAGCTATTCGTTTCTGAATGCGCTCATCGCGCATCATCACGCTGGCTTTGACGTGGGCCGTCTTATGCGAAAATCCTGCGTTAATCGCCGCCTGAGTCTGATTTTCAGGGCACTTGGTGTATTCCTGCGCGTAAGCCTCCTGCATCGCTGTAAGAGGCTTGTACTGCGTAGATTTGCGTTTGGGGTCCTTTGGCATGGTAATACTCCGAGATTTTATTACCGATGTGGTAATACTATCACGCAAAACAAAGCCGCCATAGTCGGCGGCCACTGTCAAAACAGTTTAAATTCTTCTTCGAAGTCGCGCCCGCTTCCTGATAACTGGTTGTACAGAACGACATACTCCACGCAATCAGATAGCCCCATTGGTTTTTCAAACTCCAGCCAGAAGCAACCGCTGTACGCCTTGCCAAACCAGTAACCTCCGCCGTACTCCTTTCCGCGCTGAATCATCATCCACCGGCCATCTGGCACGCTTTCGATAAAATCCCCGCGGTAAACGACTGTATAATTCAGGTCCTTGCCACCCATGATCCGCACCTCATAAATACTGTATATAATTACAGTAATTCATGAGGAGATGGTTTGCAATCGTGACATGTCACACCGTCAATTTTGTTTCATGCCACCCAAGAGTGGCCCAACATTGAGAATCACCAGCGCACGGACATGATGTCACTGGAAGTTGATCGCCGCACTTCCCGCATCGGCGCTTGCTGATCGATTTGATCTTGCCACGAACCCGCGCATCATCCTGACGGATAAGCAACGCGATGTACTCAGCCATTTCATACGGCGCACGACCCGGGCGCCGGGCGGCGCAGTTCCGCGCCAGCATCTCCTGTTCCTGCCCGTCAAACACCAGCTCAAGCTTGCGCTCACCGGCGGCGGACTGCCGCGCGCGCTGCGCGGCTTTGCGTTCTGCGGGGGATTTACTCACCTTTTAGCCTCCCGCTTCATCTTTGCGAATGGGTTGTTCGAGGAGTCGATATCCTCCTGAATTACCTTGCCGTGTCCGTGGCAGAGCTCGCAGGAACGCAGCAGGCCGTAACAAACCGGGCATTTCTCGAATGGGCCAAACTGACGCTTCCACTTAAGCAGTGCTGCACGCTTGCTAATTTCTTCGATTGTGAGCATCACTTTGCCTCCTGCGGGGCGGCTGCGAGAACGCGGCGAACGGCTTCGAAGGCCGGCGCCACAAATTCAGCATCCTCAGCGCAAACAGCATCGAGGTTATTCAGCGTATCACCCATGAATTCCATCGCGGACAGTGCTTTGAGTAGAGCGTCGCGGATGGCATCCGGAATTACCGGAGAGTTGCCAGCCAACTCAGCGCAGATTCTGGCTGTAGCTTTGCACCCTGAGCATTCGCAATCTGGTCGATATCCGTGGTCAATTGGGCTTGGCGCTGGATAAACAACGTCTTGCGCCGGAGAACCGCTGCTTTGCTCCGGGTGGAGTCCAGAATGCGCCGGAGAGTTCCCAGCCTTCAGGTCCTGCATATTTCCGTTACTCCTGCAGTTATTCGATTCTCCTGCACTTTTTGGGTTCTCCTGCAGCATGGCGGCGCGGCAGGCGTTCTGCACATTACGGTCATAGTCGGCTGTTACCCACCCGTGATGCCACATGAAAGCGCAGTAAGCTGCTACGTCTCTCGGGTCACCTTTTTCGATATGTTCCCAGAGTGATTGCAGGCAGTCGTCATACCAATCGCTTTTCATCCAGTCTGTTGAGCGGCCATACTTCTGCTCGGCCTTGTACAACTTATCAGCCAGTGCGCTTGCGAACCGCAAAACTAAATCGGCAGTTTCAGGATTCAACCCCTCCAGCACTACCGGCGCTGGCTGCGCGTGGCGATAGAGCGGGTAATCTCCCTCAGGAACCTTCATCGCGGCATCACTATGCACAAAGCCAAACTGAGTGCCGAATTTCTTGCCACTGTAGCTCATTGCTCTAACACTGAGTGTTCCCACCGGCTCGCTGTCCATTGCAGCCTTGCGGCGTTCCTGTAGCTCTTTAGCCATCAGATAATACGCATCAACTCGCAGAAACATTGCGGTGCCATTTTCGTGGCTATCGATGAGCATCTGAATTTCTTTATCAGTCGCCTGCTCTCTGGTTAATTTGCTGGTCATTGGTTGGCTCCATCTATATTCACCTTGATGGCGAATACCTTCACAGGCTGGTCGCCGAAATGTTTGTGTGTGATGGTTTTGATTTCGAATCCGTCATACGGGATATCAATGCGGCGGTCGTGGTCGTCTGCTCGCGGGTAGCCCCGCGTTATAATCAGGCGGTCATAATCGCGCCCAAAGATTCGGCGCCCCCAATACGGATTAACCAGGCGGTACTCTTCTGTTTTCTCGCCTCGCTTCATTGCATCGAAATACTCACCGTTAACTGCAAGCTGAAGGTTAGCCATCACTCAGCCTCCCACTTGATGCCCATCTCATGCAGATATTCGTCAGCATCCTCCACAAACTGACCGCCGGCGCCGTAGTAGCGGTGAGTCACAATGTCGATGGTTGCCAACGGATCGGCCTTCAGAATCTGAATGAGATAATTCTCAAGCTGACCTACCGGGTGTTTGATAACTGGCACCTTACCCGGATGGCGTACAACCAAAAATTGATTGCCTTCTTCCCGGACCTCATCAGGCTTCACAGTGACGGTGCGGGACTCCCCATCCAGCGGCGGCAGGTCTGGTGTATTCACGCCAAACAGCGCCGCCAGTGCGCGATAGTTCTGCTCGCTGTGATAGCGGCCTTTGCAGCGGACCAGTTTTTCGGCTGCTGCGTTGATGGCCTGCGCCTTCTCCAGCGTCTCTACCAGCGCGAGGATGTTGGCGGGCGTTGCTATGCGGAAATACTGTTCAGCAAGCCCGTGATGCTCCCCGATGCCATAAAACTGAATTCCCAGCGCAACACCGTCGATGTTGCAATAATCGCGCTCAGCATCAACGCTACCTTCGCCACCGCAAACCGGGCACTCAAGGTATCCGTCTTCATCTCGGACTTCCTGAGCTGTATCCAGGTTAAGCGCGGTCGCTTTTTCTGCTGCCGCTTTCATGGCCGGCGCCAGTTCGGTGATATCAGTTGTCATGCTTGGACTCCACGCGCTTATTCCAGGCTCGAATAGCCATTTCAATTTTGGTGCTACCTACCATCTGTGCGGATTGCGCGCCGCATGAGTGGCAGCGAACAATCGCAGAACGGTACTCGCAATCGTCTTCGTCCTGTGCGAAGGCCTCAACGTCCCTGCTCCCACAGAACGGGCATGGTTTTAGCTGGTTGCTCATTTGGCCCTCTCGCGCAGCAAAATTGAAGTCGATTCCACTACAAAGCGGGATGGCGACCAATCGCAATAGGTGTCAGTTTCGGTGTGTCCAAACATGGCCTTGCAGCGCCGGAGATGGCGGCAGTTACCGCAAGTGTTGCCAGCCGGGAGCTTCATCTTGTCCGGGTCTGCTGGGTCGTAGTTCAGCGTTTTTTGGTTGTCGCTCATTCTGATGCTCCCTGGCGCAGCAATTCTGCGTATTCAGATGCCGCTCTGCTTGCTTTGGCTTTCCAGCTGCCTGCGATGGTGTCGTCTTTGATCGCCTCCTCAGCAAACATCAGCGCGAACATCTCCACCCCATCAGCCTTAATCCCGGCATAGATGCGATCGGTGGCGGGGGTTTCGTCCAGCAAATCAGTCAACGCCTCAAACTCTGACGGCTCGACAACATATTTCAATTCGTCGCCGTTAAGCTCACACTCTTCCGCTGTCCTGTTTACTGCACTAATTGCAGCCTTCAGCCCCACATTCTCCGCAGCCAGCTGCCGCAGATGGTCCTGCAGGTCTACGCCAGCCGGACAGCCAGTAATCTCCCGGCACTTCTCGATAGTCGCCAGTGCTGCTGTTAATTCGCTCATGCCATCACCCATTTGATCGCCAGATAAAGCGCATACAGGACAGGAGAAATCACTATCCACCCAATGATGTTTGCCACTGTCACGAACAGCAGCAGAGACCGCCGGCTGTAATTCACGAAATCGAAATCCATACTTACCCCCGCTTACCCGTTTAACTTATTTATTAAATTGATATCTATGCAGATCGTCGATTTAGAACTCTTTCCGACATCAGCGACTCATAGAACTTTTGCCATTCACTGCGCCCGAAGTTGGCCTTTGAGTTACAACTGGAGCAAAGGCAAATCAGGTTCTGCTGTCGGCAGTCTTGTTTGTCGTAATTGATGTGATGTGTGGTTAGCCTTTCGTCAGCTCCATCACACCCAGGGTTCTGACAGACAAACCCATCACGCTCGATCACCTTCTTGCTCGTTTCTCTGAAGTCCCATGGATATGGCAAGCGTGATAATCCACCAGACCAATTAGGGTTACCGTCGCCCTTCATCAGAGATGATCTCATTGCGTTGGAGCACGACTTAGAGCAACACTTCATGCGCTTCGCATGGCTTCTGAAAACAGAGAACGGAGATCCGCAAACGCAGCATGATTTCGTTTCCCGCTGTGGCTCTCGGTTAACCGTCTTTCCTCTCTGTGAGATGCCAACGCACTGAAGCGAGCAAAAACGCGAGGAAGAATTGACCCGCTTAACCAGGTATTGCTTGCCACATACGGCGCAAACCTTTTCGATTTTCCCGCCTTTCCAGTTCGGATTTTTGTCACCGGATACAATCAATCCAGCAGCATTGGTCTTCGCGCTCATAGCTCCTCAACCTCCCAACCACCGCCGAGCTTTTTTGGTTTTGGATAAGCAACCTGAAAGACGAACGGATAGCTGTCTTCCGCAACCTTCATCTTGACTCTCGCATCGTCAGTAAAGACCGCCTTACTGCCCTTAACGTCCACCATCACCAGCCGCCCATCAGCCAACATCACGGCAAAATCGACAGTCAGGAAACAGTTGTCCGCCAGCCGCAGCTTGATGCCTTCGAACCGGTACCAGGCGATTTCCCCGTAGCGCTTGCGCAGCTCAAGGTGCTGGCAGTAAGCCGCCTCGGTCTTGTTCATCTGCCCGGTTTTCAGCCTCCCCAGGGCCTGAAGTGACTTACGCATAATTTACCTCTCAGGTAATTAAAATACACATACGAATTAAATTCAATAGAAATGAGCATATTTTGTTACCTTTTTGGTAATACTGAAAGGCAAAAAAAATGCCACTCCGGATCTGACTGGTGATCACCCCCTGAATCCTGGCGGGATCTGGTCGTCTGGCTGGGAAGTCGCGTTCACGTCCCGCCTTCCGGCGCCATCCTTCAGTTCGTACAGCCCTCGCCACCCTTTCGCCATGCACTGCTTCACGATCTGCATCTGCCTCTCATGATTTCCGCCTGAAAGATTAATCAGCTCGGTTATTGCCGCCCCCTCGCTTCGCTCTGTCGGCGCGTACGCTTTGAACCTGCATTCCCGCCGGTAGGCTTTCCACTCTTCCCAGGCTGCCGCGTTCAGTTGTTCAGGGTACGGGTACTGTTTCACCTTTTTTCTTTCCCGCGGGGGATTAGGGGGATCTATATCTTTTATATCTTCTCTTCTCTTCTCTTCTCTGGTCCGCATTTTGTCCGCTTCCGGTGCGGACGTTTTGCGGACGTTTCTTTTCCTGTCAGCATCCTGCGCCCGGCGCTTTGCAGACTGCCCGTTATGGGCGTCAAAGCGAGGCATGACAAGGCTTTCGCCATCTTCTTCAAGCCATCCAACTGACATCATCGCCCGGGAGAATCCAGGAAATCCGATCATGTCGTCGAGAGTTTCCGCGCTGTAACCGTCAAGAAATCCGTCAACAGAATGGACATCAAAAAGACACCATGCGGAATGTAGTCCGCCAACTATCCGAAGTCTGTCCGCTTTCAATGCGGACGCCATACGGACAACTTTCGGATGCGTATGCAGGTCCGCGCGCATCTTGATCCAGTCACCGGCCATCAATCACCTCCGCAATTGACTACCTTAAATTCGATCACCCAAACCCAGTTGTTGGCTTTCCAGCTTTCCTCGCCGTAGATGGATTCCCATAACTGTGCGAAGTTGTCATATGGTGTCCAAACCTCTCCGCCACTATCCGGGTCAGAGTATGTCGGCCGCCACCCGGTAAGCTCCATGCCTTCAGCTTGAGCATCCTCTTCGCTGATAGAGTTCAACCGCTCGACACGCACGTCGGTGATTTCAAGCAGAATGCGGCTGGCCCAGCGCGGCATGTGGATGGATGGTCTCCACCGCCCGCCATCCGGCCAGTCCTCTGGCGTTGTTGCGCGGTATGCCATATCTTGGCTGCGCTGGTCGATGTTGTAGCGAGCCCACGTCTCGCGCACCCAGATGCGCTCTCCGATTGCACCGAACGGGCAAATTAAAGCAGAATAGGGCTGTGTCGCATTCGGCAACCACCAGTCGTGGGTATGCCTGGGGATGCAAGGATTCTTTGCTAGCTGGACGCTCCAACTTCCACCTTCCCGCTGATTTTTTATGATCCGCCGCGTCTGCGTCTTCCGACCATCCAAGAGCGCCCGCACCATCTCAGCGTTAAAAATCATTCCGCGTTCTTTCATGCTGCCTCCCGGGCCTTTCGTGTAGCTTTTAATTTTTCCGAGCGCAGTTGAGCCTGGCGCCGGGCGCGTTCGTGGTTGCACTGGACGCACTGACCGCTGAGCGTGTAGCGCTCGCTGTCATGTCCATGAATGCATTTTTTGCCGGTGTAGAAGCGAGTGAGGCCAAAATCAAGAGCCTCTCGTTGGGTAATTCGTTTCATTGGCTGCCCTCTTTGGCGTTTATCTTTGGTAATTTTGCACCAAGACACAAAAAGATCAACCACAAATGAATAATTGTTACCATTGAGGTGTGAATAGATATGCTTTAGCCGCCAGACGGCGGCAGAGGAGATAAATAGGAGGGATTCAGGAGTAGAAAAATACAGCCAGTTCTGTTTTATTTTTAATCCACTGACGGGACTTACAGGCTTTAAAAAGCCCATCCATCAAACGCTTACCTGGCATTTTACGCTTACCGGTCAGGTGCGTCTGAATGTAGTGGCTCGTCGTCCCGGCGTCAGTTGCGAATGCGATGCGTTCGTCCGGAGTCAGATCAAGCCAGTGCTGTTTGAAATCGAACTTAATTTCTTCGCTCATAACTATTGCCTGATATTCATTTCAGATAATCAATATTCACCCAAAAGGTAACAAAAAGCAAGTATTGTTACCTTTGAGGTTCATTTACCTGTGAGGTAAAATCGCTTTAAATTTAATGACTAACTTATTCACAAAGAGAGAAATTTTTACCTGACATGAAAAGCATCCATGACATTCGTCGCGAAAATCTCCAGGACGTAATCAATACCGAGTTCGGTGGAGTCCAGTCGCGTTTGTCTGAGCGTATGGAAATTCAGTCCAACCTGGTTAACCGCTGGGTGAATGGTAAAAAACCTATCGGCGATGCCTCTGCGCGCAAAATTGAGCAGGCGGCCCGGCACCAGACAAACTGGCTCGACGTCGATCACAAACTTTCCACTCTTGAAGCAGCTGAAGATGATGTTGCCTTTGGCGATGTCCGCGAGCTCGTCGTGTACAACCTCAAGCAGTGGATGCGGAACAGCCAGGAGCTTTCATCTCAGCAGCGCCTGGCGGATGCCTGCGGCGTTAGTCAGCCGACCATTAACCGCATTCTACGCAATGAGGTATCCGCCAACGTTGCGCACCTCGAGGCGATTGCGACGGCATTCGGGCGCAAAGCCTATGAGCTGCTGATCCCCCAGGATGGCCGGGCTGCGATTAAATATGACCATGAGCGCTTCGCATTGTTACCGCAGGGCGAGAAAGAGAAGATCGAAAGTTTCATTGATTTCGTGGTGGAACAGCACAGCAAGAATAAGTAACAAACACCTTACAATTCAGTAATTAAGCCGCCATTGCGCGGCTTTTTTATTGCCCCACCTATTACCTCACGGGTAATTTTTCAATGTCATATCTATTGACACCAAATCTTATATGAATAATTATTACCCCATCGGTAACAAGAAAAGGTAACGATTATGCAGTGGCAGATCATCAACGGTTGGTACTGCGTCACCGCATGCGGGCTGATGAGTTGGAAGTTTCGCTCACTGCATGAGGCGTTCGACTGGGCATACGTCAATAAATTGGCGGTGAAAACGGAAATGGGTATGGGGGTGAGCAAGTGAGTGAATTAGCAATCATCGAAATCGCGCCGGACATGGCGCCAAGCATTTACGTTGAAAACGGGCTGGATAAGTTTCTTGAGCAGATTCGAGAAGGCGTTAACGAGGTTCCTGACCTGAGTACCGCAAAAGGCCGAGCCCGTATCGCGTCTCTGGCGGCGCAGGTATCTCGGAGCAAAACAGCGGTTGAAAAGCCAGGCCGTGATTACCTGAAGCGCCTGAAAGAGCAGCCAAAGGTGGTTGAAGCCGAGCTGCGCCGATTCGTAACCGAATGCGATCAGATGCGTGATGAAGTTCGCCGCCCTCTTACCGAGTGGGAAGACACGGAAAAGGCACGCACCGAAGCACTGCAACAGCGTCTTGTTGGATTGCGCGCACTGGCTGAAGTGATCGACGCTACCGGAAACTACCTACCATCCTCTGATATTAAGGCGCGCATTCAGGAGGCTAAATCCGTGGTGCTGGATGACAGTTGGCAGGAACGCGCAGCAGAGGCTGGAGTTGCTAAAGACTCGACCATTCAGCAGTTAGAAGTATCTTTGGCGTTAGCACAAAAACGCGAGCATGAAGCCGCCGAACTGGAACGCCTTCGTAAAGAGGCAGAAGAAAAATCACGTCTTGAGCGTGAAGAGACTATCCGCCGGGAAGCGGCAGACCAAGCCAGGCGTGATACGGAAGAGCAAGTTCAGCGCGAACGTCAGCAGCATCAAGATGCGCTGAGTGAAATTAGTGGAATTCAACAGCAGGTGATTATAGCGCATTCAGGACGCTTAGGCGTTCGCCAGGGCGGAACAATTAAATGCATTAAAGACACTTTGGCTGAAACAGAGGCTTGGCCTATTGATGAAAGATTTGGATCGCTGATTAGTGCTGCTGAAAACGCCAAGCAGCAAGCTATTCAGCAAATAAAGCAGTTGCTTGTTTCTGCTGAAACCACCGAAAGGCAGCAGGCTGAAGCTCAGAAAGCCCAGGAAGAAGCCGACCGCATCCGCCGTGAAGCCGAAGAGAAAGAGTCAACCCGCCTGGCTGAGCAAAAGCGCATTGCAGAAGAAGAAGCGCGCCGCGCTACTGATGTTGAGCATCGCCGCAGCATCAATGCAGCAGCGGTTCAGGCTCTTATCGACCAGGGGATCCCTGATGACTGGGCAAAAGCCTGTGTCGTCGCTATCGCTCGCGGGAAAGTTCCGGCGACAACCATCAAATACTGAGGTGGTTATGAACATTCAGCAATTCAACAACCTGAAAAAAATCGTCGCTCAGTTCGGCGGTGATTACCAGATGTCGTCGAATTTGTACGACCGCCACGTTGAGCTGATTGATGCAGTCAGCGGCGCCGACCTGGATGAGACGTTCGAGCGAGCACTGCTGCGCGCCGGCGTCCGTAAAGAGATCCTGGATGCAGCGCGCGAAAGCTGCGAGTTCGAAGAGGTCATGTCGACATTCCAGCGCGAGCTGACCGGTATCGTCGCCCGCCTGGACCTGGCCGACAGGATCGACAGCGCGAGGACAGCGGCATGAATCCAGGCATCTATCACGACATCAGCAACGAGGATTACCACGCCGGCGACGGCGTGAGTAAGTCGCAGCTCGACCTGCTGGCTAAAAATCCAGCCCTGCTGAAGTGGATTAAGGCGGCGCCAGAGGACGAAGAGAAAAAGTCCGCGCTGGATATGGGAACCGCCCTGCACTGCCTGCTTCTGGAGCCGGAAGAATTCGATAAGCGATTCATCGTGGCTCCACAGTTCAATCGCCGCACCACCGCCGGAAAAGAGGATGAAATTGCATTTCTTAATGACGTCGCTGGCATGGGCATGACGGTGATGGACGCTGAACAGGGTAGGAAACTTCAGTTGATGCGCGATAGCGCAATGGCACACCCGGCGGCGAGATGGATGCTGGAGGCGCCAGGCCACTGTGAAACGTCAATGTACTGGACCGACGACGAGACCGGCGAACTGTGCCGCATCCGCCCGGATAAATGGCTCAACGAGCACAACGTGATCGTCGACGTGAAGAAAATCGCCGACATGGATCGATTCGCCCGGCACATCGAGGAATTTCGGTACCACGTGCAGAACGCTATGTACTGCGAAGGCGCGCAAAAAGTTACCGGTGAAGTGCATGGGTTCTTTTTCCTGGCAGTCAGCGAAAGCATCGACTGCGGCCGCTACCCGGTACGCGTGTTCGAACTGGACGCGCCAGATGTTGATACCGGAATGGTGTTGTTCCGCCGGGATCTGAATACCTATCACCAGTGCCGCCTTACCGATGAATGGGGCGGCGTAGAAATTATTAAACGCCCTGAGTGGGCACGCAAACAGGATCTGTACGTATGAGCAACGACATCGCAATCACATCGCAGCCAGGCGCAACCGTAGGCACCGCCGCGGCAATCTTCAGTCCGGAAGGCATCAACCAGTTAGTGCGCTTTGCTGAGTTGATGGCTCAGAGCCGGGTTACGGTACCGGCGCATCTTACAGGAAAGCCTGCTGACTGTATGGCAGTAGCAATGCAGGCTGCACAGTGGGGGATGAATCCCTTCGCTGTAGCGCAAAAAACTCACGTCATTAACGGCGCGCTGGGTTACGAAGCGCAACTGGTAAACGCAGCCATTACCGCAATGGCTCCAACAAAGGATCGCGTTCACTTTGAATGGTTCGGGCCATGGGAAAATGTGATCGGAAAGTTCATCGAAAAAACAAACGACAAAGGGAAAAAGTATCTGGCAGCTGGATGGTCAGCAACGGATGAAAAAGGTTGCGGGGTAAAGGTCTGGGCAACTCTGAAAGGCGAAAGTGAGCCTCGTGTACTGGACCTATTACTTACCCAGGCCCAGGTTCGTAACTCAACTTTATGGGGAAGCGATCCAAAGCAACAACTGGCATATCTGGGTGTTAAGCGCTGGGCCCGCCTGTATTGCCCTGACGTAATTCTCGGCGTTTACACCCCTGATGAGCTGCAGGAAACCGCGCCGCGCGTTGAACGCGACATCACGCCGCCGGCCAGCACTGCGGCAGGCATGAACAGCCTGATCAATGCGAAGCCTGAAAAGCCGCAGGAAGAGAAGCACGCTACGCGGTCGCAGGAAGAGATGCTTGCCAGTTTTACCGATGCCGCCGGCAACGCGGAAAGCGTGGAAACACTGGATCTCATCTTTAACGGCGGGACCTGGCCGGACGGTAAAAAACGCCCGGGGGCATGCGATGCGCTCTCGGATAAATGGCTCGAAATGGCTACCGACGTTTATAACATCCGCCGCGATGAATTGACCGAAGTCCCGATGTAATCACCACCGCGGCGCCCGGCGCCGCACCGTAACACGAGAGGTATCTATGAAAGGTGCATTAGGTAGAAAAAAACTGCTGTCGGTGGTGCCGTTATCGATGAGCACTATCGATCGCATGGAGAAAAACGGGGAATTCCCGAAGCGTTGGTACATCACAGATAAGCGCTGCGTCTGGACTCAGGAAGAAGTGGAGAAGTGGCTAGACGAGCGGCGCGCGGCCAGCCCGGAAGAGTTCGGCGGAAAAAAGCCGCCCGTCGATCAGCGCCAGTATCGACCGGTGAGTAATGCCGCATGACGGCGATGGCGCGCCACTGGGCCAGGTGGTCAGGTTGGTATTGGTGCCTGGCCGCCATATCCGCCTGGCTGTTTCTGCTGGCGGTCATATTTCGAGAGGGTTGGATAAGATGAACCGGGCTGAAAAATATCACGCGCAGTACGCTCCGCAGCGCAGAGCATCAAAGGTAATAGCCGTTACGCCGGCGGCTCTGGAAGTCGAACAACGAGCTATAGATCGGGAAAACAAAGGACAGTACCGCCTGGCGGCGCGTCTTTGGCTTGAATGCATGGATGTTGCAATGGGTGAAGTGGAGCGCGCTCGCATCGCAGTGCGCAGAGATCAGTGTATTGGTCACGGTAATGGCCTGCGCCGCGGCGATTACGCCGGTATCTGCGCAAAATCAGGGGTGGTTTATGACTAAATACACCCTGATTTATGCCGATCCTCCTTGGGTCTTTCGCGACAAGGCCGCCGACGGGAACCGCGGCGCCGGGTTCAAATATCCAGTGATGAATTACCTGGATATCTGCCGACTGCCGGTGTGGGAACTGGCTGCAGATAACTGCCTGCTGGCAATGTGGTGGGTGCCGACCCAGCCGGTCGAGGCGCTAAAGGTGATGGAGTCGTGGGGCTTTCGACTGATGACAATGAAAGGTTTTACGTGGCATAAGTGCGGCCGCCGGCAGACGGATAAATTGGTGCTGGGTATGGGGCATATGACCCGGGCGAACAGCGAGGATTGCCTTTTTGCTGTGAAAGGTAACCTGCCTCCCCGGCTTAATGCCGGCATCGTCCAGTCGTTTACCGCGCCGCGACTGGAGCATTCACGCAAACCGGATATTGTGCGAGAAAAACTGGTGCAACTGCTGGGTGACGTGCCGCGCATTGAGCTCTTCGCCCGCCAGTCGTCGCATGGATTCGACGTATGGGGTAACCAGTGCGCATCGTCGGCGGTCGAGCTCCTGCCGGGCTGCGCAATTCCGGTTGTCAGAACGGAGGCTGCGTGAATATTTCAGAAGAGGCATCCCTGATACGCCAACTCGAAGAGGCCCGAGCGGTTATTAACCAACGGAACGGAGAAATTCTCCGGCTGCAGCGGGAGTCCGAACGCTATCGAGAGCAACGGGATTCGGCAAATGCGATGGTTCAGTTTCTGCAAGATTTGTTTGAGAACGGCGTAGCGCTACAGCCGAATCAATCGGTCATCGTGCTGAACCATGCCTATGAGCATCTTAGGATATGCGATTATTGCCACAAAACGCATGATGACAGGCTGGCATGCCCATCTATCAAAAATGCACAAAGATGAGCCGCCTGACGGCGGCTTTATTTTCCTTCCATCCATCTCTCAAACTCCGATGGGGAGAACGGCACCAGATCGTAATGCTCACCTGCTATCCACGCATCTATCATATCCGCCCACTGCTGCAGCATGTAGGCGCGCTGGCGGGAATACTCGGCCTTGTTGTAAACCGCACGTACGCCCTTCTGCTCATGCGCCAGCGCCTTTTCTATCCAGTCTGATGGGAAACCTGCTTCATGCAGCAGCGTGCTCGCTGTGCGGCGCAGGTCATGCACTGTGAGCGGTTGCAGGCTCTCTCCTGCATCAGCTGCGGCGGCGACTGAGCGATCGATAACTGAGTTAAGAGCCGCATTCGATAGCGGCTTACTGGTGCTGTAACGCCCGGGAAGCAGATAATCACTGCCGCCGGCGCACATCTGCAGGCCGACCATCAAATCCTGGGCCTGCTGCGGCAGATAGATAACGTGTGACCGGCTTCCCTTCATTCTTTCGGCTGGTATCGTCCAGGTGCCTTTACTGAAATCTACCTCCTTCCAGATCGCCTGTGTGAACTCACTTTTCCTGACCATAGTGATCAGTATCAGCTTAACGGCCAACTTCAGCGTGGGTAACGTGCTGACGGTATCGATAGTGCGGAACAGTACGCCGATTTCTTCCGGCTGCAGGCAGCGGTCACGCGGTTTAAACGTAGCGATAGCGCTGGGCTTTATATCTGCCGCCGGATTAAACAGTCCATGCCCGCGGTCATTGGCGTACCGATATACGCTGCTGATTATCTCTCTGACCTGAATCGCCGTCGCCCGGCCGCCGCGCTCAACTATCCTGTCGCACAGGTCGCGTATCATCCGCGTGGTAATCTCGACCATCATTTTGTTTCCGAGGGCCGGGAGAATATCCCTGTCGATCACGGCCCGCTTCATTGCTCTGGTGCTCTCAGCCAGAACGGCATGCTTCATGTAGCTGTCGGTATGTACCGCGAACGTCTCCGCGCCGGCGATCTTCCTGATACCGTCACGCTTGGCCGCAGCAGGCGACTGGCCTGACTTCAGCAGCTTTTTAGCGGTAGTGAGTTCCTCGCGCGCTTCGGCCAGGGATATACCGTCACGGCCATACTGCCCAATGACCAGCGTTTCCCGGCGCCCGTTGATCCGGTAGTCGTAGCGAAACGAGATGCTGCCTGATGTGAGCACCGCAACATACAGACCGTCACGATCTGAAACCTTGTAGAGTTTGTCCTGAGGCTTGAGGTTTTTTAATTTGGTATCGGTAAGCACTTTTCACCCATAACGCGGATATGTTTTTGACGGTATGAGAATATACCTTTCAGGTAATACCGTCACATATACCGGCTAAAAAAGTGAGATAGAGTGAATAGATTTGGTGTGATATAAAGAAAAACCCTCTGCAATTACAGAGGGTTAGGGAAGTATTTGAGTAGATATGATTAGCTATGAACTAGCTGTAAATCATTCCCACTCGATCGTCGCCGGCGGCTTGCCGCTGATGTCATAGACTACGCGGGAAATACCGTTCACTTCGTTGATGATGCGGTTGGAGACGCGGCCGAGGAAGTCGTACGGCAGGTGCGCCCAGTGGGCGGTCATAAAGTCGATGGTTTCTACCGCACGCAGGGAAACAACCCAGTCGTATTTACGGCCATCGCCCATCACGCCGACGGAACGAACCGGCAGGAACACGGTGAACGCCTGGCTAACCTTGTTGTACAGGTCGGCTTTGTGCAGCTCTTCGATGAAGATAGCGTCCGCGCGACGCAGCAGGTCGCAGTACTCTTTCTTCACTTCGCCCAGCACGCGTACGCCGAGGCCCGGACCCGGGAACGGGTGACGGTACAGCATGTCGTACGGCAGGCCCAGCTCGAGGCCGATTTTACGCACTTCGTCTTTGAACAGCTCTTTCAGCGGTTCAACGAGGCCCATCTTCATCTCTTTCGGCAGGCCGCCCACGTTGTGGTGAGATTTGATAACGTGCGCTTTACCGGTCGCGGAGGCCGCGGACTCGATCACGTCAGGGTAGATAGTCCCCTGCGCCAGCCACTTCACGTCTTCCAGCTTCAGCGCTTCTTCGTCAAATAGCTCAACGAACACGCGGCCGATAATTTTACGTTTCGCTTCCGGGTCGTTCTCACCGGCCAGCGCGGCGAGGAAACGATCTTCCGCGGAAACGTGGATGATGTTCAGGCCGAAGCGGTCGCCAAACATGTCCATCACCTGCTCGGCTTCGTTCAGGCGCAGCAGGCCGTTATCAACGAACACGCAGGTCAGGTTTTTGCCAATCGCCCGATGCAGCAGCATAGCGGTAACGGAAGAGTCGACGCCGCCGGACAGGCCGAGGATCACTTTGTCGTCGCCAACCTGCTGACGGATGCGCTCAATGGCATCATCAATAATCTTAGCCGGCGTCCACAGCGCTTCACACTGGCAGATATCGCGCACGAAGCGGTCCAGCATACGCAGGCCCTGGCGGGTGTGGGTCACTTCCGGGTGGAACTGCACGCCGTAGAAGCGTTTTTCTTCGTTAGCCATAATGGCGAACGGACAGGTCTCGGTGCTGGCAACGGTCACGAAGTCAGACGGGATGGCGGTCACTTTATCGCCATGGCTCATCCAGACGTCGAGCAGAGGCTTGCCGTCGGCGCTGAGCGAATCTTCAATCCCGCGGATCAGCGCGCTGTCGGTTTGTACTTCAACCTGCGCGTAGCCGAACTCACGCTCGCTGGAAGCCTCAACGTGGCCGCCCAGCTGCATTGCCATGGTCTGCATGCCGTAGCACACGCCAAAGACCGGCACGCCGGCTTCGAAAACGTATTCCGGCGCGCGCGGGCTGTTATCTTCAGTGGTGCTTTCCGGGCCGCCGGAAAGAATGATGCCGCTTGGGTTGAATTCACGGATCTGAGCTTCAGTCACGTCCCAGGCCCACAGTTCGCAGTAAACGCCTAATTCACGTACGCGACGCGCAACCAGCTGAGTGTACTGAGAACCGAAGTCGAGGATAAGAATGCGATGTTTATGAATGTTGTCCGTCATTGACGTTTATTCCAGAGCAGTAGCAATTAAATAAAATCGCCCGGCGCATGGCCGGGCGATGAAAATCAGGAGCCCATGCGGTAGTTCGGGGATTCCTTGGTGATCGTCACGTCGTGAACGTGGCTTTCCTGGATGCCTGCACCGCTGATACGCACGAATTCCGCTTTGGTACGCAGGGTGTCGATGGTACCACAGCCGGTCAGACCCATACAGGAACGCAGGCCGCCCATCTGCTGGTGAATGATCTCTTTCAGGCGGCCTTTGTAGGCTACGCGGCCTTCGATACCTTCCGGTACCAGTTTGTCAGCCGCGTTATCGCTCTGGAAGTAGCGGTCGGAGGAACCTTTGGACATCGCGCCCAGGGAGCCCATACCGCGGTAGGATTTGTATGAACGGCCCTGGTAAAGCTCAATTTCGCCCGGGGACTCTTCGGTACCCGCCAGCATCGAGCCCACCATTACCGCAGCAGCGCCCGCGGCAATCGCTTTCGCGATATCGCCGGAGAAGCGGATGCCGCCGTCGGCGATAACCGGGATCCCGGTGCCTTCCAGCGCTTCGACCGCGTCAGAAACGGCGGTAATCTGCGGAACGCCTACGCCGGTAACGATACGCGTGGTGCAGATAGAGCCAGGACCAATCCCGACCTTCACCGCGCTCACGCCGGCTTCAGCCAGCGCGCGTGCGCCGGCGCCGGTCGCCACGTTGCCGCCGATGATTTGCAGGTTCGGATATTTTGCCCGCGTTTCGCGAATGCGCTGCAGAACGCCTTCAGAGTGGCCGTGGGAGGAGTCGATCAGCAGAACGTCAACGCCTGCGGCAACCAGCGCATCAACGCGATCTTCGTTACCGGCACCGGCGCCAACCGCCGCGCCTACGCGCAAACGACCGTGCTCATCTTTACAGGCGTTCGGTTTACGTTCTGCTTTCTGGAAATCTTTAACGGTAATCATGCCGATCAGGTGGAAGCTCTCGTCCACTACCAGCGCTTTCTCAACGCGCTTCTCGTGCATTTTAGCAAACACGACTTCGCGGGTTTCGCCTTCACGCACGGTCACCAGACGCTCTTTCGGAGTCATATAAACGCTAACGGCCTGGTTCATGTCGGTAACGAAGCGCACGTCGCGGCCGGTGATGATCCCGACCAGCTCGTTATCTTCGGTAACCACCGGATAGCCGGCGAAACCGTTGCGCGCGGTCAGCTCTTTCACTTCGCGAAGGGTGGTGGTTGGCAGTACGGTCTGCGGGTCAGACACCACGCCGGACTCATGTTTCTTCACGCGGCGAACTTCTTCCGCCTGGCGCTCGATGGACATGTTTTTATGAATAAAGCCGATGCCGCCTTCCTGTGCGAGGGCAATTGCCAGACGCGCTTCCGTCACGGTATCCATAGCCGCAGAGAGCATAGGAATATTCAGACGAATTGTTTTCGTCAGCTGAGTGCTGAGATCGGCGGTATTCGGCAGAACGGTAGAATGAGCGGGAACGAGGAGAACGTCGTCAAACGTCAGAGCTTCTTTAGCGATACGTAGCATGGGCAATATCTCGACCAGGGTGGATAAATATTGCCGTGGCATTATACAGAGCGTAACCGATTGCATCTACCCTTTTTTGCAAATAATACTTGCTATCGCCTCCCGGCAGGTTACTATCGACTGATTAACCTGCTGATTTAAAGTTTGATCTTGCTCACATGTTACCATCTCAATCCCCCGCAATTTTTACGGTCAGCCGCCTAAACCAGACGGTTCGCCTGCTGCTGGAACAGGAAATGGGCCAGGTTTGGATCAGCGGCGAGATCTCTAATTTCAGCCAGCCCTCTTCCGGTCACTGGTACTTCACCTTAAAAGACGATAACGCCCAGGTGCGCTGTGCGATGTTCCGCAACAGCAACCGCCGCGTCACCTTCCGCCCGCAGCACGGGCAGCAGGTGCTGGTGCGCGCCAATATCACGCTCTACGAGCCGCGCGGCGACTATCAGATCATCGTCGAAAGCATGCAGCCCGCCGGTGAAGGGCTGCTGCAGCAGAAGTACGAACAGCTGAAAGCGCAGCTGGCGGCAGAAGGTCTGTTCGACCAGCAGCACAAGCAGCCGCTCCCCTCCCCGGCCCACTGCGTGGGGGTCATTACCTCTAAAACCGGCGCCGCGCTGCACGATATTTTGCAGGTCCTCAAACGCCGCGATCCCTCTCTGCCGGTGATTATTTATCCGACGGCAGTGCAGGGTGATGACGCGCCGGGGCAGATCGTACGCGCCATCGCGTTAGCCAACCAGCGCCGGGAGTGCGACGTGCTGATCGTCGGCCGCGGCGGCGGTTCGCTGGAAGATCTGTGGAGCTTTAACGATGAGCGGGTGGCACGGGCGATTTTTGCCAGCCGCATTCCGGTCGTCAGCGCCGTCGGCCATGAAACCGACGTGACGATTGCCGATTTTGTCGCCGACCTGCGGGCGCCTACGCCCTCTGCGGCGGCCGAGATCGTCAGCCGCAACCAGCAGGAGCTGCTGCGCCAGCTGCAGTCCGGGCAGCAGCGTCTGGAAATGGCGATGGACTACTTCCTCGCTAACCGCCATCGCCGGTTTACCCAGCTTTTCCACCGCCTGCAGCAGCAGCATCCGCAGCTGCGCTTAGTGCGCCAGCAGACGGCGCTTGAGCGGCTGCGCCAGCGGATGCGTCTGGCGCTTGATACGCAGATGAAGCGCGCCGATCAGCGCCAGCAGCGCGCCCTTCAGCGCCTGAACGCGCACAATCCGCAGCCGCGTATTCATCGCGGCCAGTCGCGTATCCAGCAGCTGGAGTATCGTCTCGCCGAGAGCATCCGCGCGCGACTGAGCGAACAGCGCGAGCGTTTCGGCAATACGGTAACCCATCTCGAAGCCGTCAGCCCGCTGGCGACCCTCGCCCGCGGCTATAGCGTCACCTCCGCCAGCGACGGCAGCGTCCTGAAGCAAACGAAGCAGGTGAAGGCGGGCGATCTGCTGACCACCCGCTTAAACGACGGCTGGGTCGAAAGCGAAGTGAAGGCGATCGCGCCGGTCAAAAAAGCGCGCGCTAAGAAGAAATAGCTACGCCTGGTCAGGCAGCGCGAACTCAACGCGCTTCTTCGAAATCAACCCGTGCCCGTGCTGGCAAAAATAATCGATCGCTCCGCAGGCTTTTAAGACCTCCAGCGGTTGGTGGCAATCCGGGCAGCGGGCCTGCAGAGTAAACTCTTTTTCGCAGCTCGCGCAGCGCGCGCTGCCGGCCTGCACCTCCAGCGGCGCGTGGCAGAGAGGGCAATCAGGTTGCTCAGGTTGCATAGTCATTCCTTACGATGTTTTAGTCAGCTCAGCTTAGCACGATACCCATTCAGTGCGGCCCGCGTATTTGCTGCTGAAGCTGCAGCAGCAGCGCCACCTCGTCGATGCGCCGCCGGGTCAGCCGCGCGACCTCATCGGGTGCGCGCACAAACAGGCTGCCCTCGCCGAGAATATGTTCCCCCAGGCAGTGCTCGTAGATCGCACCGGCCCGCCGCCAGCGCTGCACCTGCTCGCCGGCAACGAGCTCAACCACTTCGCTATTCTCACGGCGGTCAAGATTGATCGTCCGCCCGTCGCGCAGCGCTATCCGCATGCCCTTCTGCCCTCCCGCAGGACCGGCATACTTGTTGAGCCAGATATTGAGCGGGACTCCACTCAGCTCCCCCTGCAGATGCGCCTCCCCTTCCGCAGTTTGCGTATCGCCGGGGGCAATCGCCTGGCCCAGACGATCTTTCGCCTGCCGAACCCGAAGGTGGATTCGGTCGTCGCCGCCGCAGGAGCGGATCGTTTCCCGCAGCATCGCCAGCACGTGGGTGCCAATATCAAGGATCACCCCGTCGGGATGCCGCAGCCGGCGCGTATCCGGCCTGCCGGTAGCAAAATTCAGCGCCACCGGGTCGCCCCGCTCGTCAAACCCGCTGGGCTCCTGGAGAAAACCGTCAATACGCGCAATATCCTGCGGCGAAGAGAGCAGCGGAAGGTCGACCTGCCCCCCGCTCTCCGGCTGCCAGCGGGCATCCAGTTGGCCCAGCGCCAGCTTTAGCGCACCGTCGCGCGCCATCCAGTGGTCCAGCGCCAGCACCCGGCGGGCGTTTTCCGGCGCGCGCAGCAGCGCGCGTAGATGCGCAATCTGCTGCAGGGTCGCGACGATCGGCTTTTCCACCACAATTCGCGGGCAGGAGGAGGCGAGCGCCGCTTCCAGCACCGGAAGATGCTGCAGTGAGGCGGTGGTAATAAACAGGATGTCCAGCGGCTTTGCCAGCAGCGCGGCCAGCGAGCCGCAGCGGCTGACGCCCTCCGGCATCCGCTGAGGATCGCTATCAAAACCCCAGCACGCCGCCAGCGGTAGCGCCAGATTTTTCAGCGCCGGCAGCCAGGCCGTCTCCACCACCGCGCCCAGCCCAATAAATCCTGCCTGCATCGTTCCCCACTCCCGTTAGCACAAAGTAATCCGCTGAAATAATAAGGGAATTATGGCGGAACGCCGGGCAGATTGCGCGGTGAATGCTGCGCTCTGCGGCAATAAAAAAACCCGCCAGCGGCGGGTTTATCTCTTACTTTCCTTTCTTGATGTGCTTAATCAAGCGCTTACGCTTACGCATCTGGTTCGGCGTCAGGGTATTGCGTTTGTTGGCAAACGGGTTCTCGCCCTCTTTGAACTGGATACGGATCGGCGTACCCATAACTTCCAGCGATTTGCGGAAGTAGTTCATCAGATAGCGTTTGTAGGAGTCCGGCAGGTCTTTGACCTGGTTGCCGTGGATCACCACGATCGGCGGGTTATAACCACCGGCGTGGGCATATTTCAGCTTCACGCGACGGCCGCGTACCAGCGGCGGCTGATGATCTTCCGCTGCCATGGTCATAATGCGGGTCAGCATCGCCGTGCTCACGCGACGGGTGGCGCTGTCATAGGCTTCGCGTACCGATTCAAACAGGTTGCCGACGCCGCTGCCGTGCAGGGCAGAGATAAAGTGTACGCGGGCGAAATCGATAAAGCCCAGACGGAAATCAAGGGTCTCTTTCACCTGCTCTCTGACTTCCTGGCTCAGGCCATCCCACTTGTTGACGACGATCACCAGCGAGCGGCCGCTGTTGAGGATAAAGCCCAGCAGGGAGAGATCCTGATCGGAAATACCTTCCCGCGCATCGATAACCAGCAGCACCACGTTGGCGTCTTCAATCGCCTGCAGCGTTTTGATAACCGAGAACTTTTCTACAACATCGGTAATTTTACCGCGCTTACGTACGCCCGCGGTATCAATCAGCACATATTCGCGCTCATCGCGCTGCATCGGAATGTAAATGCTGTCGCGGGTGGTGCCCGGCATGTCGTAGACCACGACGCGATCTTCACCGAGAATACGGTTAGTCAGCGTTGACTTACCGACGTTTGGACGACCAACGATAGCCAGCTTAATCGGCAGGTCCTGGGGATTAAAGTCATCCTCCGGCTCTTCCGGCAATTCGCCGTTCTGCTCGGCTTCAAACTGCGCCCAGTAGGCGGCGTCTTCGTCAACTTCTTCCGACGGGTCGATCTCTTCCGCCCACGGCAGCAGCACGTGCTCCAGCAGGCTGGTCACGCCGCGACCGTGCGAGGCGGCGATCGGGTGGATGTCACCGAGGCCCAGCGTCCAGAAGTCGGCAATGGCCTGGTCGGCATCGATGCCGTCAGTTTTGTTCGCCACCAGGAAGGTTGGCTTCTCACGAGAGCGGAGGTGCTTGGCGATCGCCGTATCTGCAGGCATCAGGCCGGCGCGCGCATCAACCATAAACAGCACCACGTCCGCTTCTTCAATCGCCAGCAGCGATTGTTCAGCCATGCGTGTTTCAACGCCGTCTTCCGTGCCATCGATACCGCCGGTATCGATACAGATAAATTCACGTCCTTCTACTTCAGCACGACCGTACTTACGGTCACGAGTCAGCCCCGGAAAATCCGCGACCAGCGCATCACGAGTGCGGGTCAGGCGGTTGAAGAGCGTGGATTTTCCAACGTTAGGGCGCCCGACAAGCGCGACCACAGGTATCATGTTAAATGCCTCATACAAATCACTATGCAGCGTCGTTTTTCAAGACGCTTTTAAAAACAGGAAAACGGCCCCTGTATACCAGGGGCCGTTTCTCAATCCTGACTACCGCGCAACTTAACGCGTAATCGAGTACAGCGTACCGTCCGTTGCCTGGATGAGCAGGCGACCGTCAGCCACGATGGGGTCGGTACGGAAGCCGGAGCTGTCAACCTTCTGCTGAGCCACAAAGTGCCCATCTTCCGGGTTCACCCAGTGCATGTAGCCTTCGCTATCGCCGACGACCAGATTTCCATTATACAACACCGGAGCGGTCAGCAGGCGATGCAGTAAATCGCTTTGCGTCCACAGCGTCACGCCGCCTTCGGTGGTCAACGCCAGCAGGCGATCGTTCTGATCGACCAGGTAGATACGATTGCCGTCAACGATAAAGTCGTTCACCGAGCCAAGCTCGCGTTTCCACATGATCTGGCCGCTGCGCAGATCCAGCGCGGTCAGGTTGCCGTTGTAAGCGAGCGTATACACCACGCCGTTGACGATAACCGGAGTAGTATCAACGTCGTTCAGGCGATCGATTTCAGTCGGGCCAGTGGCCTGAGAGATGCGCTGCTGCCAGATGATCTGACCCTGCTGCATCAGTACCGCGCTAACGCGACCGTTATCGCCGCCAACGATGGCCGCGCCGTAAGCGGTCGCCGGTGCGGATTCACCGCGCAGAGAAAGCGCCGGCATATCCAGGTTGACGGTCCACTTCACCGCGCCGTCGGCTTCGTTCAGCGCCTGCAGCTGGCCGTTGCTGGTGTGCACCAGCACCATGCCGTCGCTGACCACCGGACGAGAAATCGCTTCACCCGCCACGCGAGTCTGCCATGCCACGGTACCATCGCTGGTATTCAGGGCAAACAGCTGCGCTTTTTCACTGCCGATATAGACGTGGCCGCCGGAGACGGTGACGCCGCCGGAGAGCAGCGCAGGCGCGCGGGAGAACCAGCCGTCTTTTTCGGCCAGGTTCACCGACCAAACCTCTTTCCCGTCGTCAGCGCCCAGCGCTTTAACGGTGCCTTTACGGTCGGCCGCGTACACGACGCCGTCGGCAAAGGCCGGATGGAGGTTAGAGTAAAATTCGCCGATACCATCGCCAACTGAGGTGCTCCAGGACGTGGACGGCGTAAACTGATTTTCCACCGTCGGCAGTGGCGACATTTTCACCACATCTTCTTCGCTGTTAAACAACGAACAACCGCTCAATAAGGTAACGGAAAGCAGCCCTGGCAAAAGTAATTTACGCAATTGCATCGAGTCCCTCTCAGATGGACAAATTATTTATTTTCATACGCATCATTTCGCTGAGCGCCGGTGAAGCATCGCTTTTCACGCCCGCTTCCCACGCCGCGCGAGCGCCCTGCTTGTCGCCTTTATCCAGCAGAATCTCACCGCGAAGATCGGCAACAATCGCGGTCCAGCCTTCGCCTTTGATCCCCTCAAGGGTCTTCAGCGCCGCATCAGGATTTTTCAGCTGCAGCTGCACGCGAGCAAGACGCATGTTGATAACCGACTTCAGATTATCATCCGGGGCGGCGGCTAATCCCTGCTGGAGCTGCTTTTCAGCGCTCTGCAGATCGTTTTTGTCAACAAAGCGCTGCGCCAGCTCCAGGGAGGCAAACGCCCCGTAGGCATTTTTGCTGTCAGCGGCGAACTTCTGCGCCGAATTCAGCGCCTCGGGCTTGTCCGATTTAAGCGCGGAAATAGCATTCTCATAGGCTAAAGAGGAGTCTCTGGCCGTATCCTGCTGATGAGAGCTCCAGTAGCGCCAGCCAACCAGCGCTCCAATCCCTAAAATCACCCCAACGGCCAGCGCTTTGCCATTTTCGGCAAAGAAACGCTTGAGCGCATCGACCTGATCGTTTTCGTTGTTATACGTTTCCACGCAGTCCTTCTCCTGACTAATGATTCCCGGGAGATTAACCCAGAAGTGTGCGCAAATGCGCGGCAACGCTATCCTGCGTTACGGTAGTTTGCTCACCTGAGCGTAAATCCTTCACTACCACGTTTCCGTCAGCAATTTCTGATTCACCAACCACCAGAGCAATGCGAGCGCCCCACTTATCAGCACGGCCGAACTGTTTCTTAAAGTTGCCGCCGCCGTGGTTGGTCATCAGCTTAACGCCGGGCAGCTCATCGCGAACCCGCTCAGCCAGACGCATCGCTGCGGACTGGGTATCGGTTCCGGAGGCTACCAGGTATATATCGACAACAGGATCGGCTTTAAATTCCGGATTAACGGCCTGGACCAGTAAAACAAGACGTTCCAGCCCCATCGCAAAGCCGACTCCCGGCGTTGCGCGCCCGCCCAGCTGCTCGACCAGACCGTCATAGCGGCCGCCTGCGCAGACGGTTCCCTGCGAGCCGAGGCTGGTGGTTACCCACTCAAACACGGTGCGGTTATAGTAATCGAGCCCGCGCACCAGGCGCTGGTTGACGGTATAGGCGATGCCCGCGTCGTCCAGCAGCGCGCACAGGCCGGCAAAGTGCTGTTTGGACTCTTCATCCAGGTAGTCGCCCAGCGCCGGCGCATCGTTCAGCAACGCCTGCACTTCCGGATTCTTAGAGTCCAGAACGCGCAGCGGATTGGTGTACATGCGGCGTTTGCAGTCTTCGTCGAGCTTATCTTTAAACTGCTCAAGATAGGCGACCAGCGCATCGCGATAGCTGGCGCGCGCTTCCAGCGAACCGATGGAGTTCAGCTCCAGCGCAACGTGCTCAGAGATACCCAGCTCACGCCACCAGCGGGCGGTGAGCATAATCAGCTCGGCGTCAATATCCGGTCCCTGCAGACCAAAGACTTCAACCCCCATCTGATGGAACTGGCGATAGCGGCCCTTCTGCGGACGCTCATGGCGGAACATCGGACCGACGTACCACAGACGCTGTTCTTGATTGTACAGAAGACCATGCTCGATGCCGGCACGTACGCAGCCCGCAGTCCCTTCCGGACGCAGCGTCAGGCTATCGCCGTTGCGGTCCTCAAAGGTGTACATCTCTTTTTCAACCACGTCGGTCACTTCGCCGATCGCGCGCTTGAATAACGGGGTCTGCTCTACAATCGGCAACCGAATTTCGCTGTAACCGTAGCTGCCGAGCACCTGTTTCAGTGAGCCTTCAATGCGCTGCCAGAGAGCGGTCTCGCCCGGCAGATAATCGTTCATGCCACGGATGGCTTGAATGTTCTTTGCCACGTTTATTCTCTTTATATATATACAAAAATGAACCCCGGCGCGTTGCGCCCGCGGGTCCAATCATACACGGGAAGTCTTACGCTGCCCCGGATTATTTCTCTTCAACCTGCTGGACGTCAATACGGCGCGCTTCATCAAGCATCGAGGCTTTCGCACGGATACGCGCTTCCAGCTGATCGATCATATCGTCGTTATCCAGCCGGTCTCTACGCACGCCGTCTTCGTACAGGCCGCTCTTCTTATTGCCGCCGGTGACGCCGAGCGTCGAAACCAGCGCTTCGCCTGGGCCATTCACCACGCAGCCGATGATCGAAATATCCATCGGGGTAATGATATCTTCCAGCCGCTGTTCCAGCGCGTTGACGGTCCCGATCACGTCAAACTCCTGACGCGAACAGGTCGGGCAGGCGATGAAGTTGATCCCGCGGGCGCGAATGCGCAGAGACTTCAGGATATCGAACCCAACCTTGATCTCTTCAATCGGATCCGCCGCCAGCGAAACGCGCAGCGTGTCGCCGATCCCTTCGTTAAGCAGCAGGCCGAGGCCGATCGCCGATTTTACCGCGCCGCTACGGGCGCCGCCGGCTTCGGTGATCCCAAGATGCAGAGGCTGATCGATCTGCTTCGCCAGCAGACGATAGGATTCCACCGCGAGGAACACATCCGACGCCTTGACGCTGACCTTGAACTGGTCGAAGTTCAGACGATCGAGATGATCGACGTGGCGCATGGCGGATTCCAGCAGCGCCTGCGGCGTCGGCTCGCCGTACTTTTCCTGCAGATCTTTTTCCAGCGACCCGGCGTTAACGCCGATGCGGATAGGAATATTTTTATCGCGGGCGCAGTCAACAACCATGCGAATACGCTCTTCGTTGCCGATGTTTCCCGGGTTAATACGCAGACAATCCACCCCGTACTCCGCCACTTTCAGGGCGATACGGTAGTCAAAGTGGATATCGGCAACCAGCGGTACGTTGACCTGCTGTTTGATGAGCCTGAACGCTTCCGCCGCATCCATCGTCGGAACGGAGACGCGGACAATATCCGCGCCAACGCGCTCAAGGGCTTTGATTTGATTTACGGTCGCGGCCACATCGGTGGTGCGCGTATTGGTCATCGACTGGACGGCGATGGGGGCGCCATCGCCAATCGGCACATTCCCAACGTAAATTCGTTTCGATTTTCTACGTTGAATCGGAGCCTGGTTATGCATGAAAAATCTCCCGCGTTACCCGTCTATTACTGCGCCGGTGATGTTTCGGCATTAAGGGTCAGACGCGCAACCTGGTTAGTTCTGATAAAACGACTCAAATCGACTGGTTTACCCAGATACTGAATCTGTACCGCAGCCGGCGCACCGATTTTCAGCTTATAAGGTGCCTGGCCGCTTAAGTTCAGGTTACCGCCTTTACGTTGCAAACCGCTGAACAGCTTCTTGCCGGTTGCATCGCTCACTTCCAGCCAGCAGTCGGCAGAGAAGTTCAGGACCAGATCCTGAGCCGCAGCGGCTGCGGTCACGTTCGCCTGATCGGTTGGCAGCGGAGAGGCCGGAACCGCAGCGCCTGCAGCGGTATCGACCTGCGCCTGAGACGGAGCAACGACGGCGCTGTTATTAGCCGGCGTCGGTACGGACGCCGCTGGCGCCGGAGCCGGCGCGGCTGAGGTATCCACAGGCGCGCTGTTCGCTACGTCCGGCGCCGTGTTATCGGCACCGTTATCTAAGGGAATGCTCTGGCTGCCGCTGTCGCCCGCATTCAGCTCGGCGGTTGACTGGTCGGCCATCGTGGTAATCTCTTCCTGCTGCGCCTTATGGTCTTGCCACCACCAGGCGCCGCTCAGGCCAATCACCACAAACAGCACCAGCCAGGTGAAGCTCATCAGCCAGCCGTCGCGCTTTTTACGGCGTTTGCCCAGAGAGAAGCTCTGCATCGGCGCAACTTTCGCCGCGCGAATAGGCGCCTGTTTTGCCATCATCGGCAGCAGCTCTTCTTCCGGAATATGCACCAGACGCGCATAGGAGCGGATGTAGCCGCGCAGGAAGGTTGAAGCGAGGTCGGCTGGCGCCTTGTCGTCTTCGATATCACGAACCGTGGAAACCTTCAGGCATAAGCGCTCAGCCACCGCTTGCTGGCTGAGTCCGAGTTGTTCGCGGGCATTGCGCAGACGCGTGCCCGTAGTGTTTGCTTCTTGATGATCTTGAGTGGCTTCAGTATTCATTCGACAACTACTGGTACGTGAAATTTAAAGTTCAGCGCCGGTAAACCCCGCGCCGCGAAACATCTGCAAAGCGTCAAACAAACAGTATAAGTCCGTATGGCGAACTATCACAGATACTTATCAATATTGAATGCTAAGCGGTTGTTGTGCCGCTACATACTGCCTCAAAGTCGACAAAAACGCACCGTAATTATTGGCCGAATCAGCCTGGTTCGCCTGCCGGGGAAACATAATGATGCAGCGCGCGTGAAATATTGCGCGCTGCGCATTTGTCAGATCGCTTTCACGTCAATCGTTTCGCCCTGCATACGCTTGCGCAGCGTACGTTTGGTACGGTCGATAACGTCACCGGCAAGCTGTCCGCAGGCGGCGTCGATATCGTCGCCGCGCGTTTTACGCACGATGGTGGTGAAGCCATAATCCATCAGCACCTTGGAGAAACGGTCGATGCGGCTGTTGGAGCTACGGCCATACGGCGCGCCCGGGAACGGGTTCCAGGGGATCAGGTTGATCTTGCACGGCGTATCCTTCAGCAGCTCCGCCAGCTCGTGCGCATGCTCGGTGCCGTCGTTGACGTGATCGAGCATCACGTATTCGATCGTCACCCGGCCCTGGTTGGCGTTGGACTTGGAAATATAGCCGCGCACCGAGTTCAGGAAGGTCTCGATGTTGTACTTTTTGTTGATCGGCACGATCTCATCGCGGATCGTATCGTTCGGCGCGTGCAGAGAGATGGCAAGCGCGACGTCTATCATATCGCCGAGCTTATCCAGCGCCGGGACAACGCCGGAAGTGGAGAGCGTTACGCGACGCTTGGAGAGACCAAAACCAAAGTCGTCGAGCATAATTTCCATCGCCGGCACGACGTTGGTCAGGTTCAGCAGCGGCTCGCCCATCCCCATCATGACCACGTTGGTGATCGGACGCTGGCCGGTAATTTTTGCCGCGCCGACGATTTTCGCCGCGCGCCAAACCTGGCCGATAATTTCTGATACCCGCAGGTTGCGGTTAAAGCCCTGCTGCGCCGTCGAACAGAATTTACACTCTAACGCACAGCCAACCTGAGAGGAGACGCACAGAGTCGCGCGATCGTCCTCCGGGATATATACCGTTTCAACGCGCTGATCGCCGACGGCAATCGCCCATTTGATCGTGCCATCGCTGGAGCGCTGCTCCTCGACGACTTCCGGCGCGCGAATTTCCGCGACTTCCTTCAGCTTATTGCGCAGGACCTTGTTGATATCGGTCATATCATCAAAGTCATCGCTGCAGTAGTGATACATCCATTTCATCACCTGATCGGCGCGGAAGGGCTTCTCGCCCATGTTTTTGAAAAACTCGCGCAGCTGCTGACGATTCAGATCCAGCAGGTTAATTTTGGCATCTTTGTTCGGCACCGTCAGAGCGGCGTTATCAGGCGTGACAATATGTTCAGACATAATCTATTCCGGCCTCGTTGTTACACGTTATGGCCCCAGGTGGGTTGAAAAAAAGAAGCGCCCCAATGAACGAGTGCTCGTCCAGGGGCGCTGCATTGTACAAAGTCTGGTGTATCAATACCACGTTTGCACGCGGCAATGATGAAAAAATCTGTTGCTGCGCACTCAATCCTCTATGGCTTTTCGAGTGTCGCAAGGCGGCAAGCAAGTAAATCCCCGGGAGCATAGATAGCTATGTGACCGGGGTGAACGCGCGCAGCCAACGCCGCGACGGTCGAAAAGACGACGAGGATTAACGGGTACGCGGGCAAACCTCGCCTTCGGCGAAGAAGAACGCGATTTCGCGGGCAGCAGACTCAACGGAGTCAGAACCGTGGGTGCCGTTCTCGGTGAAGCTGTCAGCGTAGTCTGCACGCAGGGTGCCGGCCAGCGCGTTGTCCGGGTTAGTTGCGCCCAGCAGGTCACGGTGACGCTGCACGGCATTTTCGCTTTCCAGAACGGATACCACGATCGGGCCGGAAGTCATGAACTCAACCAGACCGTCAAAGAACGGGCGACCTTCGTGCTCGGCGTAGAAACCGCGAGCCTGCTCAACGGTCAGGTGCAGCATTTTGGTGCCAACGATTTTGAACCCTGCAGCTTCGAAGCGAGCAAAGATGCCGCCAATAACGTTTTTTGCCACCGCGTTTGGTTTAATGATGGAAAAAGTACGTTCAATAGCCATGATTACCTCTAATAAAATTTTATGTTGTTGGGCATACGATCGTATGGCCTGGCGCGCATTATAAAGAGCAACTCAGGCGCTGCCTATGGATGAAGGTAACATTTTGTTAAAATAAGACGAGTTTTAGCAACACAAACCGCAGGGCCTTATCTCTCCGACTTATTGCAGAGTGAAGTTCGCCGCCGCAACCTGCCCCGCCTCATCCATCACCACCAGCTGATAGCTATCCAACCGCTCCAGCGTCAGGCTCGCACCGACCCCCGTCGCGTCCAGCGGCTCGCCGTTGAGGAACCACCAGCGTCGCCCCGATCCGCCGGTGGTCTGCAGCGGCACCACCACCCGCGCCGCGCCGGGTAAACGTTTAATGACCGCGCCATCGCGAATGCCGGAAAGCACCAGCGGCGCGGCATCGGCGGCCTGCGGCGGAGGACACTGTGCCGATGCCGGGCCCAGTCTCGCCCGCCGGCGTTCGTTTGCCGGCAGCCACGGCTCCAGCGGCAGCGGCCAGACGTCGACGTTTTTCTCCATCGCCCCCGGACAATCCGCCGCCACCCGCAGCCCTTGCTTATCTACCCATACCGGGAAACGGATACCGCGCACGCCCTCCTGGCCCGGCAGCAGCAGCGTTGGCGGCTGGCTATCGTCGAGCAGCCAGGTGGCCAGCCGACGTCGACAGTTGGCGTCTCCCGCCGGCAGGCTCTGCCCGCCGGGCCAGCAGATAGTGGCGGCCCTCACCGACGACGGGCGCGGATCGGCGGGCAGCCCGTCGCGGCCGGTCGTCGGCCGCGCCAGCAGCATATTGTTGACCTGATTGAGCAGCGGTACCGCGCTGGCGAAGCCAAACTGCCCAACTACCGGCGTTCCGTCAGGCCGTCCGGTCCAGATCCCGATAAGATAGCGGGCGTTAACGCCAATCGCCCAGGCGTCGCGATAGCCGTAGCTGGTGCCGGTTTTCCACGCCAGCGGCACCACCTGAACCAGCGAATCGTCGGGTACCGGCTGGGATTCACCGGCCAGGATGCGCCGCACTATCCACGCCGCCCCTGGCGACAGCAGCGGCCGCTCCACCAGCGGCGCCTCCGGCGTCATCCGCAGCCGACCCGCCCTGCCGTGACGGGCAAACGCGCTATACGCCGCCACGATATCCGCCAGCCGGGCTCCGGCGCCGCCAAGGATCAGCGACAGATTGGGCTCGGCGCCCGCCGGCAGCATCAGCGGCAGGCCGGCGTTGCGCAGCGTGGCGGCAAACCGTTTTGGCCCGTAGGCTTCCAGCACCTGCACGGCCGGCAGGTTCAGAGAGCGCACCAGCGCGTCGCTGGCGCTGACCGGGCCATGAAAGCCGCTGTCAAAGTTACCGGGCCGATAATCGCTGAACCGCCGCGGGACGTCCTGCAGTAGAGAGGCCGGATGAATCAGCCCCTCGTCGAGCGCCATGCCGTAGACAAACGGTTTCAACACGGAGCCCGGAGAGCGGATCGCCGACACCATATCGATGTGCCCGAAGCGGCTGTCGTCGCTAATATCCGCCGATCCGACCCAGCCCCGAACGCGCATATCGGTATGATCGACGACGACGATCGCCAGCGAGCTGCGCGGCGGCAGGCGCGATTTCCAGTTAAGGGCTAAATCCTCCAGCTGGCGCTGCAGACCGGCATCGAGGGTCGTCACCACCTTGTCTTCGCCGCTGCTGGCCAGCATCCGCCGGGAAAAAAGCGGCGCCAGCTGCGGCATCTGCCGGGGGAACAGCCATACCGGCTCTTCCACGGCCTCGTGCACCGTCTTCTCCGACCACACGCCCTGGGTTTGCATACGCGCCAGCACTTTATCGCGCGCCGCCTGAGCCCGCTGCGGCCAGCGATCCGGACGCAGGCGGCTCGGCGCCTGCGGCAGCACCGCCAGCAGGGCCGCTTCACCGTAGCTGAGCCGGGCCGGCGGTTTCCCGAGGTAAGCCCAGCTGGCGGCGCCGATCCCCTGCAGCGTGCCGCCGAACGGGGCGCGGTTGAGGTACAGGGTCAGGATCTCGCTTTTCGACAGATGCCACTCCAGCTGCAGCGCGCGCCACAGCTGGCGCAGCTTGCCGCCGAAGGTTCGGGGATGAGGGTCGAGCAGCCGCGCAACCTGCATGGTCAGCGTGCTGCCGCCTGAGATGACGCGCCCGGAGGTGAAGTCCTGCCAGGCCGCGCGGGCAATGGCCAGCGGATTTACGCCGGGGTGATCCCAGAACCAGCGGTCCTCATACTGGATCAGGGCCTGCAGATAGCGCGGCGACACGTCATCGAGGGTCACCGGATAGCGCCAGACGCCCTGCTTATCGGCAAAGCGCCACAGCGGCGTACCGTCCTGCGCCACCACCACCCGGGCCGGAGCCACCTCGTGCAGCGGCAGGGGCCACAGGCGATCCGCCGCCAGCAGCGCCAGCCACAGCAGAAACGGCGTCGCCGCCAGCCATCGCCAGCGGCGCCTTATCTTCACCAACCGCCGCATTTACGGGGTAACGTTCAGCGGACCGCTGGCCGTGCCGGTTGCCCGCCACTGCGGAACGTACATCGACTCCACCTGCGGCTGCGGCACCTGATAGGTCCCGGGCGTTACCGCCCGCGCCAGGTAAACCAGCGTCACCGGCTGCCCTTCGTTTACCGCTACCGCGGCGACAAAGCGATCGTCGCGGAATTCGATATGCTGAATATCCGCCTGCTGCATCTGATTGAGCAGGTTCTGCACCGCCTCGCCGTTCTCCTGCAGGCTGGCGCTGCTGTTTGCCAGGTTCTGGTTTTCCAGCTCAAGCCCGGCAGGCAGCAGATCGACGACCAGCGCATCCGGCACGTTACGCGTCGCGGTAATTTCCAGCTTCACCAGCACCAGCTCGCCGCTGCGCAGCGAGCTCAGCGATTTTTGCTGCCCGCGGGTGTCGAAGATCTGCCGTTCAATACCCAGCACGTTGCCCGCAGGCTGCGGGGCGCTAAGCGGATAGCCGCTGCTGTCAAGACGCAGCCAGAGCGGCTGGCTGCCGGTATTGCTGACCTGCAGCGCCGCCAGCTGGTCGCCGGTCAGGTTGCGGGTCTGCGCTTTATCCGCCGCCAGCGGCTGCGCCTGCAGCGAGGTTTGCGCCTGCCAGCTGCCGGGAAGATCCTGCAGCGTGCGGCCGGCAAGGAACAGGGCGTTGGTCTCCTGAGTAGAGAGCCAGCGCTGGCCGTAGGCCTCGTCGGCCAGGCTGCTCAGCAGCGCGTTTTGCGCCTCCGGCAGCAGCTTATTCTCCTCCAGCAGGGCCAGCTTCAGGGCATCATCGCGCAGCGCGCTGCCGTAATCGCCCAGCCAGCGATCCCGGTCCTGACGCGGCGTGGTCATCGCCAGCTTCAGCGCCTGCTCGCCGCGCGGCGCGTCGCCCATCGCCTTCAGCGCAATGCCAAGCTGCAGCAGCGGCAGGCCGGAACGCGCCTGGTCATGGCGGGTCCAGATTTCACGCAGCGCGCCAAGGGGCGCCTTTTGCTGACGAGACAGCACCAGAGCAGCGTAGGCCTGGGCGGCAAAGCGGCTGGCCGGCGCGTCGTCGCTGTAGCGAACGGTCATCAGCCCCGGCTCCTGCAGATAGCGCAGCAGGCGCTGGTTGCCGTTATTAATAGCGTTGGCCGGCACGCTGTAGCCCTGCTCGCCCGCGCGCACCAGGAAGTCCATGGCGTAGGCGGTGAGCCAGTACTCCTCCGGACCGTTTTTATCCCATAGCGCAAAGCCGCCGTCGTCGCGCTGCATTTGCAGCAGGCGCGCAATGCCGATATCCACCGCCGCGCGGCGTTTTTCATCGCTGTCGCCGGTAATACCCAGCGTTTTCAGCTGCGCCGCGCTGGTGTAGAGCGACGGGAACAATCCGCTGGCGGTCTGTTCCAGGCAGCCGTAAGGATAGGCTTTCAGCTCGCGAATATAGCGGGCCAGATTGAGCGGCGGCTTGCCGCTGAACACCAGCTGCCCCTGCAGGGTCGCCGGCGAGAAGCCGAGCGTTTGCTCCGCCGGCGCCTGCCAGCTTTCGCCAGGCTGCAGCACCGCGCCAGCGTTAACCGTCCGCGCCGGGAAGGCCGGACGGACGCCAATTTTCCACTGCTTCTGCATCGGGGCGAAGGTCTCCCCCGGCAGGTTCAGGCCGCTGATGGTCGCGCTGAGCTGGCCGTCGCCAAACCCCTCTTTAGCGCTCACCGGCACAAACAGGGTGCGGCGCGCGCCCGGCGCCAGCTGAACCGGCGCGATTTCCGGCTGCGCAAGCTGCAGCAGGCCGCCGGCGCTCAGCGCGACGTTCAGGGTTTGCGGCCTGTCGGTCAGGTTGCTGAGATCCAGCGCCAGGCGCGTGGTATCGCCGCTGGCGAGGAAGCGCGGCGTATTCAGCTCGGCAATCACCGGCGCGGCGACCACCACTTTGTCTTCACTGCTGCCAAAATCATCGGCGGTCCACGCCTGGGCCATCACCCGCAGCTCGCCGTTAAAATCACCGATCGGCAGCGTCACGGTGCCTTCGCCCTTGTCATCGAGCGCCACCGGCTGGGCCTGCTGGGCAACGATCGTCACGTGATTGACCGGCGGCTTACCGCCGCGCTTGAGCTCGTCGCCGTCGCCGCCGAAGCGCAGGCTCGCCAGCCGTCCCTGGCCCTCAATCACCTGGCCGTAGATATCGTAAATATCCGCCCCGTAGCGCTTCTGGCCAAAAAAGGCGTTCCACGGGTCCGGCGTCGCGTAGTCGGTAATGTTCAGCACGCCGCTATCAACGGCCGAGAGCAGGACATTCACCTGCTTCGGCGTCTCGCCCTCTTTGACGCTGGCTTTCACTTTTACCGTCAGCGGCCGGTTGGGACGCATTTTTTCCGGCGCATCCAGCGCCAGGGTCAGTCGGCGGTTTTCATCGCCGAGCGGCAGATGCAGCAGCCCCACCGCCCGTTTCGGCGTCGCGGAGCGCGATTTGTCGCCGGGGCGAATCACCAGCGTACTGAGGTAGAGGTCATGGCGGTTCCAGGCTTTATCGACCGGGATCGACAGATCCATCCCCGCGGCCGGAACGTCAATTTCCTGCCACCACAGCGGGCCTTCGCTGGACTCAACCATCGCATAGCCTTTGCCTGCCGCCGGCGCGGCGATATGCAGCTTAATGGTGTCGCCGGGCCTGTAGGCCGGTTTATCCAGCTTCATGGTGACCCGGTCAGGACGCGCGGCCCCCGCGCCGTCGCTGTTATCCTGCCAGCTGTAGCCGGCCCAGAAGCGCACGCTGCTGACCGCGCCCTCCGGGTCCTCCACCTCCAGCCGGTAAGAGCCCCACTCCACCGGGAAGCTGACCTTCGCCGTTTGCCCGGCCTGCAGATCCAGCGACTCTTCGCCCTCCTGCAGATCTTTCTGGTCGAACTGCGACTGCCAGCCTTCGCTATCCGACCAGTTCCAGTAGTAGTCGCGGCGTTCGCGAATGAGGCGCACCTGCAGTCCGGAGACCGCTTTTTTGTCTCCGGCGGCATCGGCATAGACAATCTCAAACCCGGCGGTGCTGTTTTCATCCACCACCGGCTGCTTCACCGTGCTGTCGGTGCGGTAGTCATATACGTCTTTGAGGGTGAATTCAGGACGGATGCCCGGCAGGGCATCGGCAGGCCAGATAGCCTGCTGCACGGTGCGGGTCACCGGACGACCGCCGGACTCCAGCAGGCTGGCCTGCAAAATCACCTGCAGCGGCGAATGGCTATCCTGCCACTGGCTGGCGGTGGTCACTTCCCCGTGGCCTTTTTCGTCCAGCGTCATCTGCACTTCATCAAGGCTGCGGGAGAGGTTCTCCTCGGCAATATCGCCAAACTGGAAGCCCGGCAGGGCGGCGACCGCATCGCGCAGCGGGCGCAGGAACAGTTTCCCCTGCAGCTGGTTGCCGCTGGCGGGCGCGCCGTATAAATAGGCCCCGGCGACGGCAAAGGTCACGTCGGCATCCGGCGCCACGGCGGCTTTCTGCGCGCTCAGGTTCAGCGCCATCCGCTCGGGCATGAAGTCTTCAACGTGGAAGTCCCACTCGCGCGGCTGATTGTCGCCGGTGCTGGCGCGGATATGCCACATGCCGGTCGGCGCGCCGGCGTCAAGCGGCCAGGTAAACTGATACAGGCCGTTCACCGGCTGGCTCATCCGGGAGCTAATCACCTGGCCGTCCGGCTGAACCACCTCGAGCTTCACCGGCTGCTCGGCCAGCGGCCTGCCGTCGCCGTCGCGCAGCAGCGCGTTGAGGATCACCGTCTCCCCAGGGCGGTAGAGATCCCGAGGGCCAAACATAAAGAACTGCTTGCTAAAGCCGGGGGCTCCGGCAATGGCGAACTCCGCCAGATCCAGCGCGGGCAGCTTGAGATCCAGCAGGGTGGTTTGCCCCTCTTTGCGCGCCAGCAGCAGCGCGGCCTCTTTATCGGTTTGCAGCGTCACGTGGCCCTGGCCGTCGCTTTTGGCCTGCGCCAGCGTCTGTCCTTGGGCATTGAGCAGCTGAACCTCGATACCGGACTGCGCGGCGCCGTTTTCGAGGCTTTGGGTGAAGACGTCCAGCCGGTTGTGGTACCGATGCGCCGAGACGCCGATATTGCTGAGCGTAAACAGCGTCGCGGCGTTGCTGTAGCTATAGTGGCCCGCCTGGTTCATCACCGCCACGTAGACGCCCGGCTGCTGCAGCGGTTTGATATCCGCCAGCGGCAGCAGCAGTTTTTCCCGCGTATTGCGCGCCGGGTTGAGGTCAAAACGCCCGCTGTAGACCAGGTCGGCCATTTTCAGCAGCTCGTCGGACTCCCAGTTGCTTAGCGAATTCCGGTACTCCCACTGGCTGACGAAGGCGGACAGCGATTCGGGCTTGATGCGAAAGAAGTTAACGTCGACGTTATCGACGTTCAGGGCCATCACCGGCAGCCCGGCCACCACTTTGCCCGGCAGCAGCGAGCCCCGGCTGGCAAAGCCGATGCTGGGGGCGACGTCGCGGGTGGCGATGTTTTTTTCAAAAGAGGTGCCGAAGGTCGCGGTATTCAGCGCGGTCAGCGTAGGGTCAACGGAGACAATCAGGTCGCGTTTCGGCTCAAGATGGCGCAGGCGCAGCTCTTTCAGATTCGGCGCCAGCTCCCAGGCGCCGTCAACCTTCCCGCTTTTTTTATCGACGAGGTGTACGCTGCGGGAGAAATCCTGATCCGGCTGCAGCGGAATGGAGAAGGTCAGGACCAGCGTCGCCGCCCCGTCCAGCTGGACCTCCGAGGCGTCGAGCAGCGTCAGCGCCTTGCCTTTACTTTTCTCCGCCAGCTTAGCGAGCTGGGCGGCGTCCGGCTTCGCCGCGCTCTGCTTATCCGCAGAAGAAGATGCGGCTGGCGCAGCGGTCTGAGTTTTGCCGCCGTCGTCGCAGCCGGCAAGTGAAAGCGCGGTAAGCAGCGCCAGAGATAGCGTCGCTAAACGAAATGGTTTCATCCTTTAACCCCTCGGCCCAACGGCCTGATATCTGTAGTGAACATATTATTATGCGTCAACCGCGGATTTACCAGTTGCTTATAATATCCGCAGCGCGTCGACGGCCTGATTTTGCCGATGATATAATTTCAGCGATAGGTTTTAACCGGCAGATGAGAATAATAACGACGGCGTATTTGCGTCCGGGCAGCGAGAAAGATTACAACAAACTTCGCGCAATGAATATAAAACATGCCGCAGAGCGCAATTAAAAATAAGAGAGACTGATAATACACAACCTTAATTATAATGTGAAAGCGCATACTTCCTCCCGGCTTAATTCTGAAATTAACATTAACTCCCACCTATAAATTGACAACACGCCTGTTTTCTCATACTTGAACGCTATACCGTAATATTTCGTGCCGTCCTTACCTTAGCGGCGGCCGTCCATTCTCATCTTCAGATGGCGAAAGGGCTTCACTGCCGCTGCCCGGCCAGGCGCATAATTTACGGTATATGTTAATGCCCACGTCGGCTAAAACACTTCTGGTGGTAGCACTGACCGTCCGTTCTGCGGAATCAATAACGGCACAACAGTCATCCGTTCCGTATTGACATATAAAATAAATAATATGGGAATTATTTATGTCACAAATGAGCGCTCTTTTAATTATTCTTTTCATTCTTTATACAGGCGATGTTATTTCGACCCGGACAAAAGCCTGGGTCCCTTCCGTCTTTGTTTGTGCAGCGCTGTTTCTGGGCGGGTACTGGACATTTTTCCCGGCGGATATTATCAGCCGGGCGGGGATCACCGCGCCCATCGCCATCATGCTGATGTATCTGCTGATTACCAATATGGGGACCCTGCTGTCGCTGAAGGAGCTCATGCGCCAGTGGAAAACGGTGGTCGTTGCGCTTGCGGGGATCGCCGGTATAACGGTGGCCGTCTTCGTGGTGAGCCTGCTGCTGTTTGACCACAACACCGCGCTGGTTACCATCCCGCCGCTGGTCGGCGGGATCGTTTCATCATTGATTATGTCGCAAGGCGCAAGCAACGCCGGGCTGGTGGATCTGTCGGTGCTGGCGATTCTGATTTACGTGATGCAGGGATTCGCCGGCTATCCCCTCACCGCCATCATGCTGCAACGCGAAGGAAAAGCGTTGCTTATGCGCTACCGCAGCGGCGAATATCATCCTGATAGCGCTGAAGATGAACGGACCCTCCTCGCCTGTGGTGAAGAAATGATGCCGCGTCTGTTTAGCCGCATCCCCACCAGCTACAACAGTACCTATTTTAAATTCCTGCGCCTGGCGGTGGTGGGCTGCCTGGCCTGGTTTGTCTCCGAGCTGGCAAAACCCATCGTCAGCATCAGCCCGTTCGTACTGTGCCTGTTTTTTGGCGTGGTCTTTACTTCATTGGGCTTTCTTGAAAAACATACGCTGCAAAAAGCGAACGGATTCGGCTTTGCCGTAATGGCATTGATGCTGTTTATCTTTGATACCCTGAACAAAGCCACTCCGGATATGCTGCTGCGCCTGCTTTATCCGATGGCGGTGCTCATCGCCACGGCGGTTATCGGCATGTTTATCGTTTCCTGGGCCGTAGGGAAAGCGCTCGGCGTCAGCGGCGCCATGTCGTTCGCCATCTCCCTGACCGCGCTGTACGGCTTTCCGGCGGATTACATCATTACCAACGAAGCCATTAATTCCCTCACCCAGGATGAAAAAGAACGCCAGATGCTGACTCAGCACATGCTGGGGCCAATGCTGGTCGGCGGGTTTATCTCCGTGACGATTGTTTCCGTCATCCTCGCCGGAATACTGGTGGGCTATCTGACGCCGGTTGTCGGCTGAACACTTTCATTTTCTACCTACTTATGGAGTCCGTTTATGATTAACCCCGCTATTACCGCCATTATTGCCAGAGAAGAGCAGGCGACAATCGCCTTTCGCCGCGATCTACACGCCCACCCGGAGCTGCCGTGGGAGGAACGGCGAACGACGGAGCGCGTCGTGGTGGAACTGGAGAGCATCGGCATCGCCTGCCGTCGTACCGTTCCGACAGGCGTCATTGCAGACATCACCGGCGGCAGGCCGGGCAAGACGGTCGCTCTGCGCGCCGATATGGATGCGCTGCCGGTGCAGGAGCTCAACGATCGGCTCAGCTATAAATCGCAAATCGCCGGGAAAATGCACGCCTGCGGGCATGATTCCCATACCGCAATGCTGCTCACCGCCGCCCGCGCGCTGTACGAGGTTCGCGAGCAGATGGCCGGTAACGTGCGTTTAATTTTTCAGCCCGCCGAGGAGATTGCCGAGGGAGCGAAAGCCATGATCGACCAGGGCGCGCTCGATAGCGTCGACAACATTTTTGGCATGCACATCTGGTCCGGCTCGCCTGCCGGTAAAATCTCCTGCAACGTGGGGTCGTCGTTTGCCTCCGCGGATTTACTCAAAGTCACTTTTCGCGGTCGCGGCGGTCACGGTTCAATGCCGGAGGCCTGCATCGATGCGGCGGTCGTCGCCTCCGCCTTCGTGATGAATTTGCAGGCTATCGTGGCGCGTGAAACTTCGCCGCTGGAATCCGCGGTGGTCTCTATCGGCCGAATGGATGTCGGCACCCGGTTCAACGTGATTGCCGAAAATGCCGTTCTTGACGGCACCGTGCGCTGTTTCAGCATCGAAACCCGCCAGCGCCTGGAGGCCGCAATAGCGCGCTATGCGCAGCATACCGCGGCGATGTATGGTGCCACCGTTGACGTCGACTACTGCTACGGCACGCTGCCGGTAATTAACGAAGAACGCAGCGCACGGCTGGCGCAATCGGTGATCCGCGAGGCCTTCGGCGACGACGTGCTATTCAGCGAAAAGCCAACGACCGGCGGAGAGGATTTCAGCTTTTATATGCAGGACATTCCCGGCTGTTTTGCCCTGCTCGGCTCCGGCAATAAAGAGAAAGGGAGCGACTACGCCCACCATCACGGATGCTTCAATATCGATGAGCAGGTGATGAAAACCGGCGCCGGGCTGTACGCCCAGTACGCCTGGCGCTATCTGCATCAAAACCGCTTCTGATCGTTTCTCCCCCGGCCTGCGCCGGGGACATATCACATTACGATATGTATTACGTGAAAATGCCTTGTCGGTAAGGGCAAAAACATCAACAATCTATCTATTGTTGATGACACGGAGATAGCCATGTCCACTTCGTTTTTTGTCGCCGCCGACTGGTTAGCGGAACATATTGATGACCCGGAAATCCAGATTATCGATGCCCGAATGGCGCCGCCAGGGCAGGAAGATCGCGATTTGCACGCCGAATATCGCGCGGGTCATATTCCCAACGCCGTATTTTTCGATATTGAAGCGCTTTCCGATCGCACCAGCCCGCTGCCGCATATGATGCCGCGCGCGGAAGCCTTCGCCGTGGCGATGCGCGAGCTTGGCGTGAGCAGCGATAAGCATCTGGTGGTTTACGATGAGGGCAACCTCTTCTCGGCGCCGCGCGCCTGGTGGATGCTGCGGACCTTCGGGGTCGAAAACGTCTCTATTCTCGCCGGCGGCCTGGCCGGCTGGCGGCGCGATGAGCTGCCGCTGGAGCAGGACGAGCCGCAGCTGCCGGAGGGCGAATTCGACGGCCGCTTCGATCCGCTGGTGGTTAAGCGGCTGACCGACGTGCTGCTGGTGAGTCATGAAGGATCGGCCCAGATCGTCGACGCGCGTCCGGCCGGGCGCTTTAACGGTCTCGTTGACGAGCCGCGCCCGGGACTGCGCCGGGGGCATATTCCCGGGGCGCTGAACGTTCCGTGGACCGAGCTGGTGATTAACGGCGAGCTGAAAACTATCGACGAGCTGAACGATATTTTCCTGCGCCAGGGCGTGGACTTCGAGCGGCCGATTATCGCCAGCTGCGGGTCCGGCGTCACGGCGGCGGTGGTGGTGCTGGCGCTGACAACCCTGGGCGTTAACGGCGTCAGCCTGTATGACGGTTCGTGGAGCGAATGGGGCGCCCGCCCGGATCTGCCGATAGAGCCGGCGCAATAAAAATAGCGGCGGGGTTCACGCCCCGCCGTCATCAGATAATGCGGTTCTGCTTGAAATCGCGCAGGAAGCTGCCCCAGCGCTTTTCATAGAAGGGCGCGATATGGGCAATCATAAAGTGGCTGATGCCCTTCTCCCCTTCCACGACCTGACAAATATCGATCGGCTCATCGCCGGGCTGCGTGTCGGTTGCCACGCTGCCGGTCGCCTGGATGACCTCTTCAATATCCCCCTCGGCCTCAATGCCGATAAGCAGATTCGCCGGCGCGTCGGCGCTGTCCTTAATCGAGCACAGAAACGCGCGCTTCACGGTTTTCAGGGATTTAAAGAGCGTGGTCAGCGAATCCACCATCTGCGCCGGCGGCTCGGCCACCTCAGACAGCAGCAGAGGCTGCCCGCCTTCCAGCACGGTTTGCGCGCTCAGAGGACCGCCATCTTCACCCAGCAGATGCTTGATTTCGTTCGGTGTAAACTCTTTTCCGGCCGGCAGTTTGGCATTGAGGAACAGCGTCTCGCCCAGGGTCATCGCCATCAGCGTACGCGCCGGCATCGCCACAAAAGCCTGCTCGTCTTCGACCGCCTGCTGCAGCGCCTCCAGCGAGGTAAAAAAGGGAATGACCGAGGCGCCATCGTCTTTTTCCCAGTGCTGCAGGTCTACGGCACTCTCTTCGACAACCTGTTCACCTTCCGCCGCCGCGCCGGGCACCCAGACGGTGGACTCCAGCAGCGTACGGAAAAAAGCCGGGCGATGGCCTGGCTCAATCGCCGCCTTTTCCAGCAGCGTTTCTAATTCATTTTTAGTTTCGGACATGGCTCTCACAACATCAGAATCAGAAATCCCCCGGCCGTGGACGCGGGCCGGGGTGACACAATCCGGGGCGCCAGCGCCCCGCCATTTTTTACTCTGCGGTTAACAGATTGGCAATCGTACGCACGCCGAGCCCCGTCGCGCCGGCTGACCACTGCTCAACGGCGGATTTACGGTAGGTCGCGGAGCAGTCGATGTGCAGCCAGCCCTGATGATAGTTCTCAACGAAATGGGAGAGGAACCCTGCCGCCGTGCTCGCACCCGCCGGATAGGCGGCGCTGCCGGTGTTGTTCAGCTCGGCGAAGTTCGACGGCAGCTGGCCGCGATGGAATTCCGCCAGCGGCAGACGCCAGAAGGCTTCGTTTTCCGCCTGCGCGCTCGCCAGCAGGCGAGACGCCAGCGCGTCGTCGAAGCTGAACAGCGCGTGGTAGTCGTTGCCCAGGGCGGTTTTCGCCGCACCGGTCAGCGTCGCCGCGTCGATAATCAGCTCCGGCTTCTGCGCAGAGGCATCGATCAGGCCATCCGCCAGCACCAGACGGCCTTCGGCGTCGGTGTTCATGATTTCTACGGTTTTACCGTTACGGTAGCGAATGATATCGCCCAGCTTGAAGGCGTTGCCGCTAATCAGGTTGTCGGCGCAGCACAGATAGAGCTTCACGCGCTTATTCAGGCCGCGGGCGATCGCAAACGCCAGCGCCCCGGTCACCGTTGCCGCGCCGCCCATGTCGGACTTCATCGAATCCATAAACGCGCTCTGCTTGATGCTGTAGCCGCCGGAATCGAAGGTGATGCCTTTCCCCACCAGGCAGGCGTAGACCGGCGCATCTTTATCGCCGGTTGGGTTGTAGTCCAGCGCCAGCAGGACCGGCGGGCGCTCGGAGCCGCGTCCGACGGTGTGCAGACCAAGATAGTTCTGCTCGCGCAGGTCTTCACCTTTGGTGATGCGGTAGGTCACGTTGTCGCAGCCAACGCCGCACAGCAGATCGACCGCGCGCTGGGCCAGCTGCTCCGGACCGAGCTCTTCCGCCGGGGCGTTAATGGTGTCGCGCACCCAGTCAATAATGGCCAGACGGCTATCCAGCTCGCGCTTTTGCGCGTCATCCAGCGCCGGCCACTCAACCTGACGGCTGCCTTTCGGCCCTTTATAGCCCGCCCAGAATGCCCACGCGCGGTCGGTATTCCAGCCCTCGCCGTCGAGCGCAACGTGCCTGATGCCCATGCCGTCAACTTTACGCGCCGCGCGCTGAATCAGGCCCAGGTCGTCTTTACCGTTCAGATGCAAGGTGATGCCGTCGTTGTTAATGCTGTAAGCCGCTTTTTCTCCCCAGCGTGCGTCGGCGGGTTGGGTCGTCAGCGTAATCTTCATGGCTTCGGTCATTTTATTCATCCTTATTAGCAAACGGGCCACCCTATGGCAGCCCGTTAAAATTTTTCCGCTAAATGATTCGCGTTGCAGGAAGGCGGCAAGTAAGCAAATCCCCTGGAGCATAGATAACTATGTGACTGGGGTGAGCGAACGCGGCCAACGCATCTGCAACGTGGAACATGACGCGAAAATTATTCTGCTTCGTCTAACCAGACTAGCAGAATTGCCTCCAGAATTTTTTCATTGGATGCGTTTGGATCGTCATTAAACTCTTCCAGCTCGCAAATCCACTGATGCAAATCGGTGAAGCGAACGGTTTTCGGGTCGAGATCCGGGAAGGCGTCATACAGCGCTTCGCCAATTTCGCGACTGTCGGTCCATTTCAGTGCCATATCAATGCTCGCGTGCGTGGTTGATGGTGTAGCGCGGAATTTCGACGACCAGATCGTCGGCGGTCACGCGCGCCTGGCAGCTCAGACGGCTGTCGGGTTCCAGCCCCCAGGCCTTATCCAGCATATCGTCTTCATCTTCGGTACTTTCGGCCAGCGAGTCAAAACCTTCACGCACGATGCAGTGGCAGGTGGTGCAGGCGCAGGATTTTTCACAGGCGTGTTCAATCTCAATACCGCTACGCAGCGCGGCATCAAGAATGGTCTCACCGATTTTAGCTTCCACAACTACGCCATCCGGGCACAGGTCCTGATGGGGTAGAAAAACAATCTTTGGCATATTAAACCTCGTCCACGGATTGGCCTTTCAGCGCGGTACGGACCGACTGGTCCATGCGGCGTGCGGCAAATTCCTGGGTTTGTGTGTCTGTATTTTTAATGGCTTCTTTTATTGCATCGGCGTCATCGCCTGCCGCCACCGCGCGCAGCTGCGCCGTTGCGTCATCGATAGCCTGACGTTCTGCGGCGCTTAACAGCGCGGCATCGCTGGCCAGCGCGCTTTCCAGGCTTTCCAGAACGCGTGCGGCTTCGACTTTTTGCTCGGCCAGCATTCGCGCCTTGACGTCCTGCTCGGCGTGGCTCATCGAATCTTTGATCATGGTGGCGATTTCGCTGTCGCTCAGGCCGTAGGAGGGCTTCACCTGAATGGACGCTTCGACCGCGGTCGATTTCTCCATAGCGGTGACGCTCAGCAGCCCGTCGGCATCGACCTGGAAGGTGACGCGAATATGCGCCCCGCCCGCCGGCATTGCCGGGATACCGCGCAGCGCAAAACGCGCCAGCGAACGGCAGTCCTGCACCAGCTCGCGCTCGCCCTGCATGACGTGGATGGACATCGCCGTCTGACCGTCTTTAAAGGTGGTGAACTCCTGGGCGCGGGCCACCGGAATGGTGGTATTGCGCGGGATCACTTTCTCCACCAGGCCGCCCATCGTTTCCAGCCCCAAAGAGAGCGGGATAACGTCGAGCAGCAGCAGCTCGCTGTCCGGCTTGTTGCCGACCAGAATATCGGCCTGAATGGCGGCGCCGATGGCGACAACTTTATCCGGGTCAATGGTGGTCAGCGGGGTACGGCCAAAAAACTCGCCGACGCGCTCGCGCACCAGCGGCACGCGGGTTGAGCCGCCCACCATCACCACTTCCAGCACCTCTTCCGCGCTCACGCCGGCGTCCTTCAACGCGCGACGACAGGCCAGCCGAGTACGCTTAACCAGCGGAGCAATCAGCTCATTAAAGTGGCTACGGGTGATTTCGCCCTGCCAGCCGCCGACGTCAACGCGGGCGGTTTCCGCCGCGCTGAGGGCAATTTTGGCCGCAATAGCCGCGTCCAGCAGCTCGCGCTGCAGGCGGTTATCGCTGCGATCGCTAAGGCCCGCCTGCTCGCGCAGGTAGTCCGCCAGCAGATGGTCAAAATCATCGCCGCCGAGCGCGGAGTCGCCGCCGGTGGCCAGAACTTCGAAAACGCCGCGGCTGAGGCGCAGCACGGAAATATCAAAGGTGCCGCCGCCGAGATCGTAGACCGCGATAACCCCTTCCTGACCGGAGTCGAGGCCGTAGGCTATCGCCGCCGCCGTCGGTTCGTTCAGCAGGCGCAGCACGTGCAGGCCGGCCAGACGCGCGGCGTCTTTAGTGCCCTGGCGCTGCGCATCGTCGAAGTAGGCCGGGACGGTAATCACCACGCCGTCGAGGTCACCGGCAAGGGCTTCCGTGGCGCGGGCGGCCAGCGCCTTGAGGATATCGGCGGAAACGCGGACCGGATTAAGCAGGCCGCCGGCGGTTTGAATCATCGGCAGGCCGTTTTCGCTGGCCTGCAGCTGATAAGGCAGATGCGGGTAGCGGGTCTGAATATCGACCAGCGAGCGCCCCATCATGCGCTTTACCGAGCTGATGGTGTTAACCGGATCCAGCGCCGCATTCTGTCGGGCATCATAGCCGACGCTGAGGCCCGAGGGCTGGTAGTTCACCACCGAAGGCAGCAGGTAGCGTCCCTGGCGATCGGGCAGAGTTTCGGCCTGGCCGCTACGCACGGTGGCGACCAGTGAATTGGTGGTACCCAGGTCAATACCCGCCGCCAGACGACGCTGGTGCGGCGCGGCACTCAGGCCAGGCTCACTAATTTGTAATAAGGCCATAATTGCTTCCGAATATTAATTTACTCGTCATAATCTGTGTTGCAGCTACGTTGGCTGCATAGCGACCCTAACAGGTTAGAGTGAAAAAAACTTTTCTTCGAGTTGTTCTGCAACATTCTGAAGTTTATCGAGAAAACGCAGCTTACGCACGGTATCCGCCGCGCTCTCCCACGCTTCACTGTCTAACTGCTCAACGACCTGCCGCTGACGAACGTCGTACATCCCCTTCACGCGCTGAATAAATGCGGTCAAACGCGCTTCGTCCTGCGATTTTTCGATCTCATCCAGCTCTTCGCGCAGCTCCAGCTGCTCCATCAGGAACGCGGTGTCGCGCACGGTGTGCTGTTCGCTGGCTAAATCGAAGCCGTGAAGCGAAAGGATGTATTCGGCGCGGGTCAGCGGATGACGCAGCGTTTGCCATGCCTGATTGATCGTCGCGGAGTGCTGCACGGAGGCGAGCTGTTCGGCGGCGCTGGCGCTGGCGAACCGGTCGGGGTGATACTGGCGCTGTAAATCCTGGTACCGGACAGCCAGCTGTTCTTGCGAAAGGGTATAACTGACCGGTAACCCGAAGAGGGCAAAATAGTCCATAGTAACCTCAGGGTTAACGAGATAAAGCAAACCCCACGCACGGTACTCCGCTGTGGGGTTATATATCCGCGCCTCTCAGGTCGCATCTTAACCGGCGGCGTTCGCCTACTGTCGGGAAACGCCCGCCTGCCGCCGCGATGCTGCGCCGAAATTCAGCGGATATAGTGCAGATTACACGTTGAAGCTTTCGCCGCAGCCGCACTCATCTTTGATGTTCGGGTTGGTAAACTTAAACCCTTCATTCAGGCCTTCTTTAACAAAGTCCAGCTGAGTGCCGTCGAGGAACTGCAGGCTTTTGCCGTCGATCACTACCTTGACGCCTTTATCTTCAAACACGGTGTCTTCTGCCGCCGGCTCGTCAACAAATTCCAGCACGTAGGCCATACCTGAACAGCCGGAGGTGCGAACGCCTAAGCGCAGGCCAAAGCCTTTGCCGCGGTTGGCCAGGAAGGTATTCACTCGCGACGCTGCGCTGTCGCTAAGAGTAATCGACATACAATAACCTCTTAATTATTTCGCTTCACGTTTGCTTTTGTAATCCGCAATCGCGGCTTTAATCGCGTCTTCCGCCAGGATAGAGCAGTGGATTTTTACCGGCGGCAGCTCGAGTTCATCGGCGATATCGGTGTTCTTGATAGCCTGAGCTTCGTCCAGAGACTTGCCCTTCACCCACTCGGTGACGAGGGAGCTGGAGGCGATAGCGGAACCGCAGCCGTAGGTCTTGAAGCGCGCGTCTTCAATGATACCTTCATTGTTGACTTTGATCTGCAGCTTCATAACGTCGCCGCACGCCGGCGCGCCGACCATGCCGCTACCGACGGAGTCGTCGCTGTTGTCAAAAGAGCCGACGTTGCGCGGATTCTCGTAATGATCGATAACTTTTTCGCTGTATGCCATGATTAATTCTCCTTAATGCCTACCGATTAATGATGTGACCATTCAATGCTGTTCAGATCCACGCCCTGCTTGAACATTTCCCACAGCGGAGAAAGATCGCGCAGACGACCAATGGAGTTGCGAACCAGGTTGATGGTGTAGTCAATCTCTTCTTCGGTAGTAAAACGACCTAAAGAGAAACGGATAGAACTGTGTGCCAGTTCATCAGTCATGCCCAGCGCGCGGAGCACGTAGGATGGCTCGAGGCTCGCCGAGGTACAGGCGGAACCGGAGGAAACGGCCAGGTCTTTCAGTGCCATAATCAGCGATTCGCCTTCAACATAGTTGAAGCTGACGTTGAGAATGTTCGGCGCGCCCTGCGCGAGGTCACCGTTGAGGTAAACCTCTTCCATATCTTTTACGCCTTCCCACAGACGGTTACGCAGACCGCGCAGGCGCGCCATCTCGGTTTCCATCTCTTCTTTCGCGATACGGTAAGCTTCACCCATACCGACGATCTGGTGGACAGGCAGAGTGCCTGAACGCATGCCGCGCTCGTGACCGCCGCCGTGCATCTGCGCTTCAATACGAATACGCGGTTTGCGACGGACGTACAGCGCGCCAATGCCTTTCGGGCCATAAATTTTGTGACCGGAGAAGGACATCAGGTCAACTTTCAGCTGGCTCAGGTCGATAGGCAGTTTGCCCACGCTCTGGGTGGCGTCTACGTGATAAATGATACCGCGCGCGCGGCACATTTCGCCGATGGTAGCGATGTCCTGCACCACGCCGATTTCGTTGTTCACGTGCATGATGGAGACCAGGATGGTGTCATCACGCATGGCCGCTTCCAGCTCTTTCAGATCGATAATCCCGTTGCGCTGAGGCGCAAGGTAGGTTATCTCGAAGCCTTCACGCTCCAGCTGACGACAGGTGTCCAGCACGGCTTTGTGCTCGGTTTTGCTGGTGATAATGTGCTTGCCTTTTTTCTGATAAAAGTTGGCTGCACCTTTGATCGCCAGGTTGTCGGATTCCGTTGCGCCTGAGGTAAAGACGATTTCGCGCGGGTCGGCACCGACCAGCTCGGCAATCTGATTACGGGCGATATCAACCGCCTCTTCAGCCTGCCAGCCAAAACGGTGTGAACGAGAGGCCGGGTTACCAAAGGTCCCGTCCAGGGTCAGAAACTGCATCATTTTCTCGGCAACACGCGGGTCCACCGGCGTTGTTGCGGAGTAATCGAGATAAATCGGTAATTTCATTGCTCTTTAACTCCGTACATCACTCAATGCAAGGAACCAGGCGGCCGGCTTGATGTACGACCGGGTATACGGGATGTCGCAACATCCCGGCCTGATTCGAAAATCTTTTATAATTGTTACCCTGAACGTTTCACCCTGCGGCGAACGGGCCGCAAGCTGAAACAGAACGAGTACTACGCACGCAGTTTGACGTCGATAGCGTCCTGAGTGCGGGTATTACGCTGGGATTCATGGCTGTGCTGACGGCCTGAAACATCGAGGATTTCCTGGTTGTTCACCAGTTCGCCCAGCGTGATGTTGTTCAGGAAGCTGGTCAGGCGCTCGCTCAGGTCGCGCCACAGCGCGTGGGTCAGGCATTTATCGCCGCCCTGGCAGCCGCCTTTACCCTGACAACGGGTGGCGTCAACGGACTCATCAACCGCGCTGATAACTTCACCAACGGCGATGCTACCGGCTTCTTTACCTAATAAATAACCGCCGCCTGGACCGCGAACGCTCGATACCAGACCATTTTTACGCAGGCGGGAAAACAGCTGTTCCAGATAGGAAAGCGAAATCCCCTGACGCTCAGAAATATCAGCTAACGGAACCGGGCCCGATTCAGAGTTGAGCGCGACGTCCAGCATCGCGGTCACAGCATAACGCCCTTTAGATGTCAGTCTCATGTCTTACTTAACCTCAAACTCGCCCCTGCCCGGGCTTTTTATTAATATGGGTATTGCATAGCAGGGCCAAGTCTGACATTCCCGAGTAATTTGGTCAACTATTTACTTGACTGTTTTAGTCAGGTATTTGGCTATCTGTGCCCTTGCGTCCTGACGCCCATATTCCCGGCCGTACTGCGGCTCTCAGGGCGACCGGTTCAACGACTCAGCGCGTCCTCTGCGGCCTTGATGCGCCGCAAAGAGGCCGATTTACTCTTTGTTCTTGTGCTGCTGCTCAATCGACGCCAGCATTCCGCGCAGGATATTCAGCTCCTGGCTTTCCGGGCGCGCGCGGGTAAACAGACGGCGCAGCTTGTTCATCACCTGCCCAGGATGGCTGGCACGAATAAAGCCGGTCGCCAGCAGCGTCTGCTCGAGATGGCCGTAAAAGCGCTCTAAATCATCCACCAGCGGATACGGCGCCTCTTCCTGCTGTTCGACCTGCTCCTGCTCCTGCTCCTGAGTCGCCAGCCATGCCATCCGCACCTCATAAGCGATGACCTGCACCGCCATCGCCAGGTTCAGCGAGCTATACTCCGGGTTGGCGGCAATCGCGACGTGGTAATGGCATTTCTGCAGCTCGTCGTTGGTCAAACCGACGCGCTCCCGGCCAAAGACCAGCGCCACCGGGGCGTGCTGGCCTTCTGAAACGCTCTTCAGGCCGCACTCGCGCGGGTCGAGCATTGGCCACGGCAAAGTACGCGAACGGGCGCTGGTACCGACCACCAGGCTGCATCCGGCCAGGGCTTCATCCAGCGTATCGACGATATGCGCATTGCCGATAACGTCGCTGGCGCCGGCCGCCAGGGCGATAGCCTGAGAGTCAGGCTTAACCAGCGGATTAACCAGCCACAGGTTTGTCAGGCCCATGGTTTTCATTGCCCGGGCCACGGAGCCCATATTGCCAGTGTGTGAAGTTTCTACCAGTACGATTCGAATATTTTGCAGCATTAGTGTTCTTCGGCTAAAGATTATTCACGCATGCTATCATAAAACGAAGACATAAGCAGATTTCACTGTTACTATGTGCGCCGTTTTTTCCCGTTCTTTAACATCCAGTGAGAGAGACCGATGCATCCGATGCTGAATATCGCCGTGCGCGCAGCGCGCAAGGCGGGTAATTTAATTGCCAAGCACTACGAAACGCCAGACTCCGTAGAAACCAGCCAGAAAGGCAGCAATGATTTTGTGACTAACGTCGATAAGGCAGCCGAAGCGCTGATTATTGAAACGATTCGCAAATCTTACCCGCAGCACACCATTATCACCGAAGAAAGCGGTGAGCACGCAGGTGAAGATCAGGATGTTCAATGGGTTATCGATCCACTGGATGGCACCACCAACTTCGTAAAACGTCTGCCGCACTTCTCCGTATCCATCGCCGTACGCATTAAAGGCCGTACCGAAGTCGCCGTGGTTTACGATCCAATGCGCAACGAACTCTTCACCGCAACCCGCGGCCAGGGCGCTCAGCTGAACGGCTATCGTCTGCGCGGCAGCAGCGCTCGCGATCTGGATGGTACGATTATCGCCACCGGTTTCCCGTTCAAAGCGAAACAGCACGCCACCACCTACATGAATATTCTGGGCAAAATGTTTACCGAATGCGCTGACTTCCGCCGCACCGGTTCCGCAGCCCTGGATCTGGCCTACGTTGCCGCCGGCCGCGTTGATGGCTACTTCGAGATCGCGCTGAAGCCGTGGGATTTCGCTGCTGGCGAGCTGATTGCTCGTGAAGCGGGCGCTATCGTTTGCGACTTCACCGGTGGCCATAACCACCTGTACAGCGGCAATATCGTTGCCGGCAACCCGCGCGTTGTTAAAGCCATGCTGGCCAACATGCGCGAAGAGCTGAGCGAAGCGCTGAAGCGTTAATCTCTCTCACCTCACCCCGGCCCGCCCGGGGTGAGAGTATCGCTCAAAACGGCCGCAGTCCGCCGCCGCCCGGCACCGCACTGCTCCACATCACCACCGCCGCCGCCACTAAAACGACGCCGCCGGACAGCGCCAAAGTCGACCAGCCAATCTGCTGCCAAAGAGGCGGCGTTTTATTCGCGCTAAGCTTAACGGCCAGCTGACGAAAGCCGTGCACCAGCAGCGCCAGCCCGCTGATAGTCAGCGAGGTTCCCGCCGCCATTGCCAGCGCCGCCGCCATCCCCCAGCCAAATACGCCAATCACCTTACTAAACAGCAGGACCATGATCGCCCCTGAGCAGGGACGCATGCCCATCGACAAAACGATGGCCAGCCGCGCGCGCCAGTCATCGCCGCTTTGCAGCTGTTCCGGCGCCGGCATATGCTGATGCCCGCAGCCGCAGTGCTCATGATGAACGTGATGGGGCGTAAAGGCGGTAAACGTTGGCCGACGCAGCTGCCCGCGCAGCTTTTTCAGCGCCCGCCAGCACAGCAGCAGGCCCAGCGCGCCGACCAGCAGATAGCTCCCCTTCTCCAGCCAGAAGCTGCTGAGATGAAGCTGCCTTGCGGGCAGCTGCAGCAGGGTCAGCACCACCACCACCAGCACAATCGCCACCGCGCCCTGCAGGAGAGAGGCGGCCAGCGTCAGCGCAATGCTCGAGCGGAGCTTCGCGGGATGCGTCGCCAGCCAGGTGGTAATCACAATCTTGCCGTGCCCCGGCCCCAGGGCGTGCAGGACGCCGTAGATAAAGCTAAACGCCAGCAGCGAAAGCCCGGCCGCTCGCGGATTTTCCGCCACCGCTTTCAGCAGGCCGCTGAGTTCAAAATTGAGCGCCCGCTGCCAGATAGTGCTTTGCAGCATCACTTCTGGCCAGGCCTGCCAGAGCCAGACGCCGGCGCCCGCTGCCAGCGCTAAAAACAGCGCCAGCGGCCACAGCTGGCGCAGGCGGGAAGCCCGGGAGGGGGTTGAGAATACTACTGACATGTCAGCGTCACCTTCTGAGCAAAATAGGTTCCGAGCGCCATATCTTCCGGCGGCGCATCGGCTTTATCGAGCGACTGCGCAAAAGCCGTCATTTTATCATTCGGCTTTGGCGTCACCACCGTCACCTTGCATCCCGCGCGCAGCGCCGCAGGTAGGGTGACGTCGCCCGGCTTGTCATAGAACATATCGACGTAATAGGTCGGGTCGAAGGTCGAAAGCGTCAGGGTTTGTCCCGCCAGGGGCAGCGGTTTAGCCAGCGGCAGAGTGAAGGTCAGCACCGCCTGGTGTCCGTCGCGCTCCAGACCGTAGCCGTCGGGGCGATTATCAAACTTCACGTGCTGGCCGTTATGCCAAAGCTCGCTGAAGTAGTGCTGCCCAAGGACGTTCGCCATCACCTCCGCCGCCAGCTTTTTCCATACTTCATCTCCCGGCTTTGCGCTGCCGGCATCGTAAAGCAGGTCTGAGGAGGTGATCTCATCCATCGTCCAGCGCATTTTGAAACCGGTGAGCTGTCCGTTATCGGCGACCACCTCCGTCCGCAGGCTGATAAAGCTATGCGGATGCGCCAGCACGCTAAATGATAAAACCATGAAAAATGCCGCACCGGTGCATTGTTTCACTCTCTTCATCCGTTCCTCACGTGAAAAATTCTGTGAACTTATCCAGCAATCCTGACGTAAAGACGCCAGCCTGCCCTGCTCTCTGTTCATCCATTGGCTATTCTTAGCGAAAACCCTAACTGGAACTTATCAGATGATGACCGTGATTGAACCACCATCTGCGCTTTCCAGTCCACAGCGCCGTAACCAGGTCCTGCTGATGTTTTATCTGCCCGGGCAGCCGGTCACCCCCGAGCGGCTTAGCGCGATCAACCTTGTTGACGAGGCGACGGCCCGGCAGGATATCGCGGAGACGGAACGTGACATTCAGCGTTACCACCGCTTGACCCTCGCGTCGCAGGTGGACGGCAGCTATCGGATTGAAGGCGCCGCAATCGATCAACGCCTGTGCCTGCTGCACGGCTTACGCCGGGCGCTGCGCCTGTGTCCGCATTTTATCCGCCACCATTTTACCCCGGCATTAAAAACGCAGCTTAAACTGCAGGGCGTTGCGCGCACCTTATATGACGACACCAATCTGCAGGCGCTGGTCAACCGCTGCGCCCGGACGCTTAACCGCCAGTTTGACTGTCGGGATATTCACTTCCTGCGCCTCTATCTGCAGTACTGCCTGCTTCAGCATCATCTCGGGCAGACGCCGACCTTTACCGAAGATCAGCAGCGCTGGACCCAGGAGGCGGCGGAGTCGATACTTGCCGCTGAGATTATCCGCCACTGGCAGCGTCGGGTCGCTACCGCGCCGCACGCGGGCGAGCAGCTGTTTCTGACCCTGCTATTCATGCTGCTCAAAACGCCCGATCCTATCCGCGATGGCCACCAGCAGGACCGCCGCCTGCACCTGGCTATCTCCGGGCTGATCCACCGTTTCCAGGATCTATCCGGCCGGCCGTTTAGCGACGATCGGGGGCTGAGCGATCAGCTCTATATTCATCTCTCCCAGGCGCTAAACCGCAGCGTGTTCGCGATCGGTATCGATAATGCGCTGCCGGAGGAGATGAGCCGCCTCTATCCGCGCCTGATGCGCACCACAAAAACGGCGCTGGAGGAGTTTGAGAGCGCCTACCGGGTTCGCTTTAATCAGGAGGAAGTGGGGCTGATTGCGGTGATTTTTGGCGCATGGCTGATGCAGAAAAGCGAGCTGCACGAGAAGCAGGTGGTGCTGCTGACCCACGACAATCCCGACCTCGAGCAGGCGCTTGAGCTGCAGCTGCGCGAGCTGACCCTGCTGCCGCTCAATATCAAATATCAGAACGTTCACGCCTTTCAAAAGGAGGGCGCACCGAAGGGCGTGGCGCTGGTGGTGACCCCTTATGCTACGGCGCTGCCGCTGTTTTCACCGCCGCTGTTTCACGCTGAGGAGATGTTCAGCGATCACCAGCGGCAGCATATTTGTCAAATGCTTGAGGACTAGGATACCGCCTTCGGCCTCAGCACCAGCGCCGGCAGGGCAACCAGCGCCATCACCCAGAACACGCCCTGGTGCAGGTGCTGGTAGAGGAAGCCGGCAAATACCGTCATTACCGCAATGCTGCCCCCCATCGCCACCGCGGAGTAGACCGCCTGCAGACGAATCACCTCCCCGCCCTGACGCGCCGAAATATAGCGCATCGCCGCCAGGTGACATACCGTAAAGGTGCCGCAGTGCAGGATCTGCGCGACGATGAGCCACGGCAGCTCGGTGGTCCAGCCCATCAGCGTCCAGCGAACCAGCCCGCAAACGGCGGAGAGCAGCAGCAGATCCCGCGCGCTGAAGCGGCTAAAGGCTTTTTTGCTCAGCGCAAAGATAACCACCTCCGCGACCACCCCCAGCGACCACAGATAGCCGATCGCCGAAGCGGAATAGCCCGCCTCCTGCCAGTAAATCGCGCTGAAGCCATAGTAGGCGGCATGGGCGCCCTGCAGCAGGCAGACGCAGGCGAGGAAGCGCCAGCTTTGGCGCACCAGCTTCAGCCATGCCGGGAGCCCGGCCGCCTGCTGGTGGCGAACTTCCCCCTGCGGCATCACCGAGGGTGTAAGCAGCATGCCCAGCAGCATGGAGGCGATGCCGAGGCTTAGCAGCACCAGGATCGCCCGATAATCAAACAGGCTGACCAGCTTGCCGGTCAGCGCGGAGCCGATCACAAACGCCACCGATCCCCACAGACGCACGCGCCCGTAGTCCATGGTTATCTGCTTTTGCCAGGTATTCGCCAGCGCATCGGTCAGCGGTACCAGCGGAGAGAAAAACAGATTGAAGCCGACCATCACCACCATCAGCCAGGCGACGCGGCTATCGGCCCAAAAGCCAAGGACAAACAGCAGGGCCAGCAGCGCCAGCACCCGCAGGGCGGAAATGAGCCGGGAGGGATCGCTTACCCGCGGCGCAATCAGCAGGCTGCCGAGAAAACGCGCCACCAGCCCGGCACCGAGCAGCATACCGATCGTTTCCGGCGTCAGCCCCGCGCCTGCCAGCCAGACGCTCCAGAACGGCAGAAAGATGCCGTAGCTAAAGAAGTAGGTAAAGTAACTAAGCGCCAGCCAGCGCGTGGAGTGCAAGACCATGATTTCCTCCCGAATGGAGGCGACAGTCTGGCGACAAACCCCGGCGGGCGCAAGCCGGGGATTTAGGTATAACCCGCTGAATCAGGCCTATTTAACCGCAATTTTCAGCGACCATGAAACCCTATCCTCCGGGCCTAATACCACCAGACCAGGCTGCCCGTCCACGTTGTGCGCGTTTACAGGATGGCTTTGCGGCTCAAGGCAGACAAACGGTTCACCCGACATACGGAACAGCATAAGCCATGGAGTTTGCGATGAAATTGTGACGGACATCACTTCTCGTTGGATGACGGCCGTGCCGTTCCAGCCGGAATAGCAGACGTTCAGCCAGCGATCCTCTCCACAGGCAGACTGCGTGAAATCGCCGCCCTCCGGCAGCTCACCGCGCCAGCTAAGCGGCAAGTGCAACTCGCCCTCTGGCCAGTGGCCGCTCGCCAAAAACTGCATCCGGCTTAGCCTGTCGAAGGCAAAAAAGGGGTGAAAGCCGCCGCCGTAAAGCATCGGCTCGTCGCCGCAGTGGGTAACGGTCAGGGAGGCGAGAAGCTCCCCCTGCCGTAGCTCGTAGCGGATCTGTGCGCGATAGTCGAATCCGCAGGAGTGGCGGCTATGCAGCTCCAGTACGCAGCGTTCTGCGCAGCGTTCGATGACCTCCCACTCGCTCAACCAGCCGTCGCCGTGGAGAAAAAAACGCGCGTCAGCCTGATGATTAGGCAGGATGATTTCGCGCCCCCGAAAGGAGAAGCGGTTGCCGGCCACCCGGTTTGCCAGCGGCACCATCGGGAACAGGCCGCCGGCAGGATTTTCATGCAATACCGGGGTTTGATGCCGGCGGGAGAACAGACTTTGCACCTTACCGCCCTGCGGATCGACGCGCATCTGTAGATGCGCGTTTTCCAGAATGAAGCCGTCCGCCATTAGCGCGTCTGCTCCTGTTTCAACGCCTGCCTGCCGGCATGACGCTGCGCCAGCTGCTCTTCCAGCGCTTCCAGCGTAACGCCTTTAGTTTCCGGAACGTTGCGCAGAATGTACAGATACCCCGCCGCGCATATAACCCCGTACAGCAGGAAGCTGCCCGACGCGCCCAGCCCGGCATTCAGCAGCGGGAAGGTATAGGTTAACAGGAAGCAGGCCACCCACAGCGCCAGCGTACCCAGCGACATCGCCAGCCCGCGCACGCGGTTAGGGAAAATTTCCGATAACAGAACCCAGGTCACCGGCGCCAGCGTCAGCGCGTAAATAGCGATCGCCGCCAGCACCAGAATCAGTACCGGTAATCCCAGGATCCCCAGACCATAGGCCGCAGCGATCAGCGCATAGATGATGGTCAGCCCGGCGGCGCCGAGCAGCATCAGCCTGCGGCGACCAATCCTGTCGACCAGCGGAAGCGCGGCGATGGTAAAGATCAGGTTGATAAGCCCGGTCGCCACGATCGATTTCAGCGTGCTGTTAATGTCAAATCCGGCGGAGGCGAAAATCTCCTGCGCGTAGTTGAAAATAACGTTAATACCGCACCACTGCTGGAACATTGCCAGTACCATACCCATCACAATGATCGGGCGAACTTTGGGCTGCCACAGCGCGGACCAGGAGACTTTTTGCGTGTCTTTGCTGAGGGTTTGCTCGATATCCCTGATGGTTTCATCGGCGTAGCGCTGATTGCCGATGCGCATTAGCATCTGGTGCGCACGCTGGCTTTTCCCCACGCGGACCAGCCAGCGCGGCGACTCGGGAACGAAAAACATCAGGACCAGGAACGCCAGCGCGGGCACGACGCCGGAACCAAACATCCAGCGCCAGCCAACCTGTCCGTTCCAGCTGGCGCTGATCTCTGCCAGCGTAGCGCTACTGGCCACCGGCTTCGCGATCGCCAGGTTAACCAGCTGCGCCGCCAGAACGCCAATAACGATAGTCAGCTGATTCACCGCCACAAAGCGTCCGCGCTGCGCGGCGGGACTTATCTCGGCGATATACATTGGGCTTAGCGCAGAAGCCAGCCCGATCCCCAGGCCGCCAACGATACGCCACGCCACGAACAGATCGAAGCTGCCGGCGAGCGCCGTGCCCCAGGCCGAGAGCGTAAACAGCGCCGCGGCGATGATGAGCGGAATTTTGCGGCCAAACTTATCCGCGCACCATCCGGAAGCCAGCGCTCCGAAAACGCAGCCAACCAGCGCTGAACTCATCGCCCAGCCGGACTGCGCCGGGTCGGTAATGGAAAAATAGGCTTCATAAAACGGCTTCGCGCCGCCGATCACCACCCAGTCATAGCCAAACAGTAAACCACCGCAGGCGGCAACCAGACAGATCGTCCAGACGTAGCCCATTTTCAGTTGTGTCTGCGCGTTATTCATAAGGATTCCTCTTTCAGGGAAACGCAGGGAACAGTAGGGTTGGCGGGCGCGAGCCCGCCGGTTGAGGTTCAGGAAAAAATGCCGCTTTGCAGGGCGTGGTCGATCAGATGCGCCTTATCATGGGCGGGGTTGACGGCCAGCAGTTGCTGAATCGCTCGCCGGTAGTCAGCCACATTCCCCAGACCCAGATATCCCAGCGCCTCAATAAACAGGCAGTGCTGCCGATGCTGCGCTGCCGCCGGGACGTCAAGCACCACCAGGTCAGGCAGCGAGACGGCGAAGAAATCAGCGTCCGGGACGTCGTCACGATGGCGTCGGGCCCAGTCGATGAAATTGTGGAAATGGCGGTCCGCCTGCTGCACGTCGCCGCTCTTGCGCAGCGCCATTCCCTGCCAGAAGAGATAGTCGGCGGGCTGATCGTTGTAGTAGCGACCGGCATCCAGCGACGATCCCCCCAGGCTCGCGCGCTGGTAACAGGCTGCGGCGCGCTGGGTCTCTCCCGCTTGTGCGGCGCAGTGGGCCAGCAAATACCAGATATCGTTATCCGTCTGCCCCGGAAGCCTTCCCTCCCCGAGGTTTAGGGGATAGCGCAGCGCCTCCTCCAGCCGCTGGGTCGCCGCAGAGTACGCCCGGCCCTCAATCGCCTGTAAGGCAACGTGCAGCTGGTTAAGCAGATATTGCCCCGTCACCTTGCCCTCCCCGCCCTCCCAGGGATGGAATTTTCGCGTACGGAGAATATCTGCGGCCTCGGCATAGCGCCCGCTGCTGTTCCACAGGCTGAGCAACTCGGCGGTGAGATCGTCCCGCTTCAGCACCACGGCGCGATGCGCCTGCAGATCGCGTAATCGATCGCCAACCGGCGCCCCGGTCAGCTTGTTGAGATAGTCGAGCTCGAAGAGAAAGCGCGCATTCTGCGGTTCAATGTCCACCGCTCGCTGCAGGCTGGCCAGCGCCTGGGGAAGATCCTGCCGCTTATTCCACGCGTAGACGCCAAGCAGGCGATGGGCCGGCGCGTAGTCTGGGTCTTTTGCCAGCACGTCACGCCAGCAGCTTACGGCATCCTCGTAGCGGCGCTTGCTATACCAGAAGCAGCCCAGCAGATAGCGGGCAAACGCGCTCTCTTCCAGCCGTTGCAGCATCCAGACTTCATCCAGCGTGTTGGGGAAGCGAACCCGCAGGGCGTGACAGCGCTGCGCCGAGGCGATGAACTGCTGGCGCTCGTCTGCATCTTCGCATAGCGCGGCGCGCCACAGCATCGGCAGCGCCTCCTGAGAATCCAGTAGCGCCAGCAGCGCCTGTGCAGACGACGGCTGTCCGATAGAGAGCAGCCATCCCGCCAGCAGGCTGGCATTGGCGCCTCTGCGGCCGGTGACGCGCAGCAGGTTTTCCCGGGATTCGCGATCCTGGCCAATCATCCAGCGCACGCAGTGCAGCGGGTAGCTCAGCGGATACTGCCCGAGGCATCGGTCGATATAATCCTGCGCCTCATCGCCGCGCCCTAATTTCGCCAGCGCCAGCGCCTTCAGGCCCATCGCGAGGTGGTTGGTGGCATTGAATTGCAGGCTGATGTCGACTTTTTCCAGCGCATCGGCAACCTCGCCGCGCTTCATCGCCAGCCGGGCCAGCGACCAGTAGGCCGCATCGCGGCTGCCGCCGCTCCATGAGGCTTTGTAATAGCTATCCCAGGCGCTGGCTTCATCCCCCTGCCTTTCCAGGGCGCTGGCGAGAAGCATGCTGGCCTCGCCGTCGCGCGGATTTTTATTCAGCCGATGGGCGCGCCGCAGCGCGGCGCGGGCGCACTGCTCCGCCAGCGGCCAGTCGGCGCCGTTGAGCGCCAGGGTGCCAAGAGCGACGTTATTTCGGTAATCCTCAGGATCAATCGCAATGGCCCGACGGTAGTAGTCTCCGGCGTAGCGGCTGGCGTGGTTATACTGCTCAAGATGCTGGCCAATGAAATAGAGCTCATCGCCATTGTCGATCTCGTCCGGCAGCGCCGGAGCGGTTGCTGGCTCCGGTAGCGGGGTCTGCTGGGCGAGATGCTCCTGATAATGCAGCAGCGGCTCGCCCTCGGCGCTTTTCGCCCGCAGGGTCAAGCGCGAAGCGCCATTCTCGGGTAGCGCGTGCTGCCAGCTTTCACCCGGCAGCAGGGTTAGCTGGGTTTCATAGAGCGGCTGATTATCCGCGCTCAGCTCCAGCACGATATTTTCCAGCGGCGCAATCGCATAGACTCCCAGCCGCAGCTGCTCATCTTCACGAACCAGCTTTAGCGCCAGGCGGGTATTCGCATTTTGCACCATTCCCAGCTCGCTATACGGCAGGAAGTTTTGGACAAAAATTTTCTCTTCATAGGGCGCAAGCCAGGTGAAATCGGGCTGGTTATCGGTAAAGACGCCGGTCATCAGCTCGATATAGGGACCATTAGCGTCGGTCAGATTGCGATCCCAGGCCTGGCCGAAATCACCATAGCCCCAGCTCCACTGCTTTTTACCCGGCGAGATATGGTGATCGGCGACGTGCAGCAGTCCGCCTCGTTCGTCGTGATGGTAGGCACCGACAAAATCATATGCTGATTTCTCTGCCATGTAGGAGGTCGGCACCGGGACATTCTTATAGCGGGAGATATCCACGCCCGCGCTGTAGTCCACTTTATAGTAGGTGCCGGTGGCGATGGGGAAGGCAGAAACGTCGCGCTTGCCGTGATCGAACACGGCGGTAACGTCAGGTGGGAACACGCTCTGGTGGGCATCTCCGCCCTTCACAGCCGGGTTGGCCCACCATAAGAAGTGGCGCGGCGTGGCGTTGCCGTTAAAGACCTTGCCGGTAATTTCAATCAGCGCGCGGTCGGGGTAAAGGGTAAAACCGGCCATGACCTGCAGCCCGCGCATGGGCTCGGCTTCGCCCATCCATACGGTTTGCACGCCGCCCTCCCCCTGCTGGATGGTAAAATCAACGGGCATAAAGGTTGTCGGACGATGGTGCTGCGGCCAGTTAAACTCGATCCCGCCGGATATCCACGGCCCGAGCAGGCCGACCAGCGCCGGTTTCACCACTTCGTTGTAGTAGACGAAATCACGCTGCTTAACTTTATCGTAGGCGCGATGGATGCGGCCGCCGAGCTCCGGCAGCAGCATGACGCGAATGAAATCATTCTCCATCCACACCGCCCGATAGTCGCGCATCTCCCGCTCGCCGGTTAAGGTATCAACCACGCCATAGGGGTACACGCTGCCGGAGGAACCCTGATAGACCCGCTTTTCGAGGAACATCGGGTTAGGATCCTCCGCTCCCGTCGTCCAAGTCGGGAGTGTAATCGTTTCCTGCCAGACCTTAACCGAACCGTGCATAGCGCTCTCCACTAAAATTAATTAAGTAAAAACCTGATGGAGGCGAGTTTATAATCTTGATTAGCGGTTAAAATGCGCAATGCTCACGCAATATAGTTAAGGGAGTTAAGTGTATGCAGCTAACCGGATTCAACAACGTTCGGGTCAGGCAGGCCAACAAATCAATCTTTCTGGCCTGTTTGTGGCGGGAAAAGCAGCTCAGCAAATCGCAGCTCGCTCAGCTCAGCGGGCTTTCCATTCCGGCGGTGAGCAACATACTCGACGAGCTGCTCGGCGAAGGCCTCATCAGCCATTCTGCAGAAAAAATGAGCAATCGGGGCGTCAATAGCGGTAGCTTTCAGATCCCGCTGCACGGCGCCTGGACGCTATGTATGAATATCACCCCCACCAGCATTGAGTACCAGCTCGCCGACGCTCGCCTGCTGGCCGTCGACGCGCACCAGCATATTCGTATCGATGCGCCGACGCCTCAGGCTTTACTGGTAGCGATTATCGACTGCTGGCGCCGCGTCCACCGCCGCTATCCGCAGCATAAAATCAACGTCGCGCTGGGTGTTCACGGGCAGGTAGATCCGGTAACCGGCGTTTCGCAAACCATGCCGCAGGCGCGCTGGAAAACGCCTGTCGAACTCAAATATTTACTTGAGGAGGAGCTCGGCGTTCAGGTCAGGGTCGATAATGACTGCGCCATGCTGGCGCTGGCCGAAAAATGGCAGAACAGCGCTGCGCCGCAGGATTTTTGCGTGATCAACGTCGATTACGGTATTGGTTCATCGTTTGTTATTAACGATCAGATCTACCGCGGAAGCCTCTACGGCAGCGGCCAGATTGGCCATACGATCGTCAATCCTGACGGCACGGCCTGCGACTGCGGACGCTATGGCTGTCTGGAAACCATCGCCTCGCTCAGCGCGCTGAAAAAGCAGGCTCGGGTGTGGCTAAAAACCCAGCCGGAGGTGCAGCCCTCCCCCGAAAAACTCACCACCGAGTCGCTTATTGCGGCCTGGGAACGGGGCGACGTGCATATCCGCGCCTGGGTTGAACGCTCCGCCAACGCCATTGGCCTGAGCCTGTATAACTTCCTCAATCTGCTCAATATTAATCAGATATGGCTCTATGGCCGCAGCTGCGCTTTTGGCGAGCAGTGGCTCAACACCATTGTTAAACAAACCAGCTTCAACCCCTTTGACCACGGCGACGCTCCGCGCGCGCATGCTACCCAAATTAGCTTCGGTCGGCTCACCCGCCCGCAGCAGCTGCTGGGTATTGGCTATCTGTACGTGGAGGAGGCGCTGGAGAAAATTTAGACGCCGGTCTCAATTCGTGGCGGGGAGCAAAATTGTGTATTACGTTTAAAGAACACGTCTTTCATAAGGTGCTGGTTATGAACGCATTACGCTATTTTGATTTTGGTTCCTCGCGCCACGTACTGCTCCTGATTGCACGAATTGCCGTCGTGCTGCTGTTTATCATCTTTGGCTACCCAAAGCTGATGGGGTTTAGCGGCACCGTGCAGTATATGGCGTCATCCGGCGCGCCGCTGCCGACGCTGGCGGCCATTATTGCTATCGTGATGGAGGTTCCGGCAGCGATCCTGATTATTCTCGGCTTCTTCACGCGTCCGCTGGCGGTTATTTTTATTTTTTATACGCTGGGTACGGCGGTTATTGGCCACCACTACTGGGATATGTCCGGCGATGCGGTAATGCCAAATATGATTAACTTCTATAAAAACGTCAGCATTGCCGGCGCCTTCCTGCTGCTGGCGATAGTCGGCCCGGGCGCCATCTCCCTCGACCGCCGTTAGTCATCGGGCAACGGACGTAAAAAAGGCCGCATTCGCGGCCTTTTATTCGCTTTCAACAGCTAAGCGTTATGCGTAAACCGGGAAGCGGGCGCAGATATCCAGAACTTTACCTTTAACGCGCTCGGTTACCGCTTCGTCATTAATATTGTCCAGAATGTCACACATCCAGCCGGCCAGCTCTTTCACTTCCGCTTCTTTGAAACCGCGGCGAGTCACGGCCGGAGAACCGATACGGATACCGGAAGTCACAAACGGGCTCTTCGGATCGTTCGGCACACTGTTTTTGTTCACGGTGATGTTGGCGCGGCCCAGGGCGGCGTCAGCTTCTTTACCGGTCAGGTTCTTATCAACCAGATCCAGCAGGAACAGGTGGTTTTCAGTACCGCCGGAGACCACTTTGTAGCCGCGGTTCAGGAACACTTCCACCATCGCTTTAGCATTCTTAGCGACCTGCTGCTGGTAGACCTTGAACTCAGGCTCCATCGCTTCTTTCAGCGCCACGGCTTTTGCAGCGATAACGTGCATCAGCGGGCCGCCCTGGGCGCTTGGGAAGACGGCAGAGTTCAGCTTTTTGTACAGCTCTTCGCTACCGCCTTTCGCCAGGATCAGGCCGCCGCGCGGACCCGCCAGGGTTTTATGGGTCGTGGTGGTCACAACGTGAGCGTGCGGAACCGGGTTCGGATAGACGTCAGCGGCGATCAGGCCGGCGACGTGGGCCATATCAACGAACAGGTAAGCGCCGATGCTGTCGGCGATTTCACGCATTTTTGCCCAGTCAACGACGCCGGAATAGGCAGAGAAGCCGCCGATGATCATCTTCGGCTTGTGGGTCTGCGCCTGCTTCGCCATGTCTTCGTAGTCAATTTTACCGGACTCATCAATACCGTAAGGGATGATGTTGTAGAGCTTGCCGGAGAAGTTAACCGGGGAGCCGTGAGTCAGGTGGCCACCCTGCGCGAGGTTCATGCCGAGAACGGTATCGCCCGGCTGCAGCAGAGCGGTGTAAACCGCGAAGTTAGCCTGAGAACCGGAGTGCGGCTGCACGTTGGCGTAATCGGCGCCAAACAGCTCTTTTGCGCGATCGATAGCCAGCTGCTCGACGACATCCACGTATTCGCAGCCGCCGTAGTAGCGCTTGCCCGGATAGCCTTCGGCATATTTGTTGGTCAGCTGAGAACCCTGAGCCTGCATCACGCGCGGGCTGGTGTAGTTCTCGGAGGCGATCAGTTCGATGTGCTCTTCCTGACGTACTTTTTCCTGCTCCATAGCCTGCCACAGTTCGGCATCATAATCGGCAATGTTCATTTCACGCTTTAACATCCGCATCTCCTGCTCAGCTAACAATAAATTACAGCTCTAAATGGGGGCCTTTTTGGGCGACGGCCCACAGTATAACTGAATCGTTCGGTGATAACAGGTCTTGACAAACGATTTTACGCAAACGTTTGGCTCCGCATGACACAAGGCTTTGAGCAATAACGCCTCTACGATTATCAACGGATTTCTTTTCAGGTTTGTGATGCAAATTCTTCAGGTTGTAACTGTTTTAATGCGGAGTGTTAAAGAACCATTTACATTGCAGGGTTATTTATATAAGATGCATTTAAAATGCATCATTAAGATAACACTAAAGGAAGCTGCTATGCTCGACGCTCAAACCATCGCTACGGTCAAAGCCACCATTCCCCTGCTGGTCGAAACGGGTCCTAAGCTGACCGCCCACTTCTACGATCGCATGTTTGCTCATAACCCCGAACTCAAAGAAATCTTCAATATGAGCAACCAGCGCAACGGCGATCAGCGTGAAGCGCTGTTTAACGCTATTGCTGCCTACGCGAGCAATATCGATAACCTGGCGGCCCTGCTGCCGGCGGTAGAGAAAATCGCGCAGAAGCATACCAGCTTCCAGATCCGTCCGGAGCAGTACAATATCGTCGGCGGCCACCTGCTGGCGACGCTGGATGAAATGTTCAGCCCGGGCCAGGAAGTCCTTGATGCGTGGGGCAAAGCCTACGGCGTGCTGGCTAACGTCTTTATCAATCGCGAAGCCGAAATCTATCAGGATAGCGCCAGCAAGACCGGCGGCTGGGAAGGAACCCGCGCCTTCCGCATCGTGAAGAAAACCCCGCGCAGCGCGCTGATCACCAGCTTCGAAATGGAGCCGGTGGACGGCCAGCCGGTTGCCGACTATCAGCCGGGCCAGTACCTGGCCGTCTGGCTGAAGCCAGAAGGGTTTGAATATCAGGAGATTCGCCAGTACTCCCTGACGCGTAAGGCGGATGGCAAAGGCTATCGTATCGCCGTGAAGCGCGAGAGCGGCGGCCAGGTATCTAACTGGCTGCACAATGCGTCAAGCGAAGGGGACGTTGTCCACCTGGCAGCGCCGGCGGGTGACTTCTTCCTTACCGTTGATGCCCAAACCCCGGTAACGCTGCTCTCCGGCGGCGTCGGCCAGACGCCAATGCTGGCAATGCTGGATTCGCTGGCAAAAGCGCGCCATCCGGCGCAGGTTAACTGGTTCCACGCGGCGGAAAACGGTGAGGTTCACGCCTTTGCCGATGAGGTCAGCGCGCTGGGCGCGGCCCTGCCTAAGTTTGCGTCTCACGTCTGGTATCGCAGCCCAGGTGAAGAGGACCGTCAGGCGGCGCGTTTTAATAGCGAAGGTTTGATGGATTTGACCGCTCAGGCCGAGAGCCTGCGCGACCCGCAGATGCAGTTCTACCTCTGCGGCCCGGTGGCCTTTATGCAGCATGCTGCAAAGCAGCTGGTGGCGCTTGGGGTCAATAGCGAGCGCATTCATTACGAATGCTTTGGCCCGCACAAGGTGCTGTAACTGATGCCCCTCTCCCCGCCGGGGAGAGGGTTAAAACTTAAATCGCTTCGTCGTCTTCTTCGCCGGTACGGATACGGATCACGCGCGCCACGTCAAAGACAAAGATTTTGCCATCGCCGATTTTACCGGTCTGCGCCGTGCGGATAATGGTATCGACGCAGGTATCGACGATATCATCCGTGACCACGATTTCGATTTTCACTTTTGGCAGAAAATCCACCATATACTCCGCACCGCGGTACAGCTCGGTATGGCCCTTCTGACGGCCAAAACCCTTCACTTCCGTTACCGTCATCCCGGTGATGCCGACTTCCGCCAGCGCTTCACGCACGTCATCCAGCTTGAAAGGTTTAATAATCGCATCAATCTTTTTCATGGTGTTCCTGTCTTAGTCGCGTAACCGGTTGCTTACCGTATCATAACTTGCGCTATGCCGCGGAGCTACTCTTTAAAGTCGTTGGCGTCGAGCTCGTGGCGCGACAGCAGTTTATAAAATTCGGTGCGGTTGCGTCCGGCCATTCTGGCCGCGTGCGTCACGTTGCCTTTGGTTATTTGCAGCAGCTTGCGCAGGTAGTTCAGCTCAAACTGGTTACGCGCCTCAACGAAGGTCGGCAGCGCGGTATTTTCGCCTTCCAGCGCCTGCTCCACCAGCGCGTCGCTGATCACCGGCGATGAGGTCAGCGCCACGCACTGCTCAATCACGTTCACCAGTTGACGCACGTTGCCCGGCCATTTGGCGGCCATCAGCCGCTTCATCGCATCGGTCGAGAAGGCGCGGACAAACGGCTTGTGCCGGTCGGCCGACTGCCGCAGCAGATGGTTGGCAAGAAGCGGGATATCCTCGGTGCGATCGGCGAGAGGCGGGATCTTGAGGTTCACCACGTTCAGGCGATAAAACAGATCTTCGCGGAACTCGCCGCGGGCCATCGCCTTAGGCAGGTCGCGGTGGGTGGCGGAGACGATCCGCACGTCGATGTCAATATCGCGGTTGCTACCCAGCGGGCGGACCTTGCGCTCCTGCAGGACGCGCAGCAGTTTTACCTGCAGGGCCACCGGCATATCGCCGATCTCATCGAGGAACAGCGTGCCCCCTTCGGCAGCCTGGAACAGCCCTTCCCGATTGCTGACCGCGCCGGTAAAGGCGCCGCGGGCGTGGCCAAACAGCTCCGACTCCAGCAGCTGTTCCGGCAGGGCGCCGCAGTTAATGGCGACAAACGGCTTAGCGTGGCGCGGGCTGGCGTTATGAATCGCCTGGGCGACGATCTCTTTGCCGGTGCCGCTCTGGCCGTTAATCAGCACGCTGACGTCCGACTGCGCCACCATGCCCGCCTGCTCCAGCAGACGCTGCATCAGCGGGCTACGGGTCACAATCGCCTGACGCCAGCGCTCGTCCGTCGTCGGCGCGCTGTGCTCCAGCGCGTCATCAATGGCTTTGTACAGGGCGTCTTTGTCTACCGGCTTAGTCAGGAAGCTGAACACCCCCTGCTGGGTCGCGGCCACCGCCTCCGGAATCGAGCCGTGGGCGGTGAGAATAATCACCGGCATTCCCGGCTGCACCTTCTGGATTTCGGCAAACAGCTGCAGGCCGTCCATTTCATCCATGCGTAAATCGCTGACCACCAGGTCGACCTTGTCGCGCCCCAGCACGCGCAGCGCCTCCGGGCCGCTTTCGGCAGTGGTCACGCTGTATCCTTCGCTGACAAGGCGCATCCCCAGCAGCTTCAGCAGCCCTGGATCATCGTCCACCAGCAGCAGGCGCGCGGGTTTACGGCTCGTCATGCGTGGCCTCCAGGATTTTTTCGCCGCCGTGCCCGACGTCAGAATTAAAATTGCCGCCCGGCTTGCGGGTGGAGAGCTGACGCTCGATATCGGTGAGATTTTCCAGCTTACGCGTGGTGAGCTCCAGCTCGCCGCGCAGCTGCTGCTCCTGCTGGCGCAGCGCGTCGAGTTCGGCATCGCTGGTCTGCTGTAGCTTCGCGTAGCGGGAGCGTTCGTCCACCAGCTGCAGCTGTCGGCTCTGGCCGTCGCGCCAGAGCTGGTAAAGCGGGCGCACCTGGACGGCTATTTGCGAGCTGAAGGTGTCCAGGCGAGAAACCAGCTCGCGCCGCTCGTCGGGGGTAATTTTGGCGTCCGCCAGCAAAATGCCGCGCTTAAACGCATCCTGCCAGCGGTCGTCATCGTGAAGCCGGGCTTCCGCCCGCGCCTGCGCCGGAGAAAGGCGATCGGCGCAGTCAATTCCGCGCAGCCAGTAGAGCGGATTTTTATCGCTGATATCCCCGCTCAGGGACCAGATATCCGCGCACTCAACCGAGAGGAAATCCGCCACCTGGTGCTGCGGCAGCTCGGGCTGCGCCTTGTCGCCTGCCGCGTGCGGTGATAAAGCCGTGGAACATCCGGCCAGCGCCAGGCAGGAAATGCCGGTCAGCACCCAGACCTTGACGGGACGAAACCATGCGAAAAAGTGGGACATAGTCACCCATTGTTGATTCATGTGTTGATTTTTCCCGGCTCGGCGGCGGGAAGCGTGATGCGAAAACAGATAAGCCCGGGTAGATCGTCGACCAGGCTTAGCTCGCCCTGCATTTGTCGAACGCAGTCCCGAGCAATGCTTAGCCCGAGGCCGCTGCCTTTTACCGCCCCTTTACGCTGGTGACTTCCCTGATAAAAGGGCTCAAAAATCATTTTTCTTTCCACTGGCGGTATCGGCTCGCCGCTGTTGCTTACGTCGATGCGCACCTGCTCGCCGTGCCGGTAGCTATGAATATGAATGTTACCGGATTCAGCACCATAGTGCACCGCATTGGAGTAGAGATTATCCAGCACGCTCGCCAGCAAATCCGGCTCCGCCTGGCAGAATCGGGCCTCCAGGCTGAGATCCGTGCGCATCAGTTTAGCTCTTGCCGGCAGGCTGTGGGCAGAAACAACGCTTTCGACCAGCTCCGCGAGGTTAACGGTCTCGCGCGCCACCGGGCCGTCGGCCTGTTTGCGGTTGTAATCAAGCAGCTGTTCAATCAGCTTTTGCAGGTTGCGGCTGCTGGCGTCGAGGATCTCGACAATCTCCTGCTGCTCGGCGGTCAAAGGCCCGGCAACGCGGTCGGCAAGCAGCTCCGTACCTTCGCGCATGCTGGCTAAGGGCGTTTTCAGCTCATGGGAGAGATGGCGCAAAAACTGATGCCGCTGCGACTCCAGCCAGGCCAGGCGCTCGCTCAGCCAGATAATGCGTTCGCCGACCGAGCGCAGCTCGCGTGGCCCGGTGAACAGCGCCGCGTTATCCAGCGACTTCCCCTCCCCCAGCCGGTTAATCATCTTCTCAATCCCTTTTACCGGGCCGATGATCATGCGGGTAAACAGCAGCACCAGCGCCAGGCTCAGCAGGAACAGCACCAGCGCCTGCCAGCCGAAGAACTGCCCGCGTTCGGCGATCTCCTGCTGCAGCTGCTGCCCGCGCGAATAAACAACCGTTCGGGTGGCCTGCACCATCACGCTGTTGGCCGTAGCGAAGGCTTCCAGGCTCTCTGCCGACTTCGCGTCGGGACTGCTGTTTTTGCACCTCAGCTGCGCCAGGTCGCTCAAATCCTGGCTCAGGGCCTGCCAAATTTTCTCATCCGGCAGCACGCCGGCGTGCGCGTCCAGCATTTCGCTGTAGCGCTGGCGCTGATTTTGATAAACCTTCGCCAGCGTCGGATCGTCCAGCACGCAGTACTGGCGGTAGCTGCGCTCCATTTCCAGCGAAGCGTTAACCATCGCCTCGCTGCGCCGGGCGTCAACCAGGGTGGTGCGGTTGATGTGCGCGGCCTGGGCGCTGAGAGCGTTCAGGCTCTGCCACGCCTGCCAGGCCAGAACCAGCAGCGGTAGCAGGATCAGCACAAAGGAGAGCGTCACCAGCTGGCGCAACGATCGGGGGAAAAGGGAGAGTCGCTTCAAGTATATAGCCTCAAACATTCGCTTAAGACGATGCTAACCGAGGACGCCGCAGAGTAACAGGTGCAATCAGCAGATCTGCCGCACGAAGGGAGACGGGCCGGGGCATTTCCCGTCAACGGCGCGGATCATTATCCCCGCGCGCCGACGGCTTGCCATACCGCAGACATAATAAAGCCAGGCATTTGCCTGGCTTTATTAAGAAATAAGGCGGTGCCTAACTCGACGTTTCGCCCGATGGCTGATAAAGCAGAGCTATTATCAGGAGTTGGACGGCAGGCACCTTGTTGTGCGTCATTCGAAGTTTATGTAGCGCGTCCCGAAGGGGCTGACATAAGAAGGTGAATGAGCCACTGCATATTATTATGCACGTTCTATGCCACATTACAAAACATTTTATTAACACAATGAAATATAAATGGTTTTCTATATTTCAAACCCTCGACGGTGAGGTCTGTTTTTTAGCCACTGTGTCGCCATTTAGCAACACTTAAACACTGACTTAGCAACCACCTTTAAAATCAGGTAGTTAAATGTCTCCTTTTAGAGACACCCCTCCCCGGCGTTTGTCGGTAAATCCCGACACCCTGCAGCGATAGCCATCACAAACAAAAAGGCCCCCCGCTTTCGCGGGAGGCCTTTTAGAGCATCAGCCAGGGCTCGGTTTAGCCCAGCTGCTTACGCGCGTTGCGGAAAATACGCATCCACGGGCTGTCCTCGCCCCAGTTTTCCGGGTGCCAGGAGTTTGCCACGCTGCGGAAGACGCGCTCAGGGTGCGGCATCATGATGGTGGCGCGGCCGCTTTCGCTGGTAACGGCGGTAATCCCGTTCGGCGAACCGTTCGGGTTCGCCGGGTAGCTTTCGGTCACTTTACCGAAGTTATCAACGAAACGCAGCGCGACCAGGCCTTTGCTCTCAAGCTGCGCCAGATGCGCGCCGTCGCGAACCTCCACCTGCCCTTCACCGTGAGACACGGCGATAGGCATCATTGAGCCGACCATTCCCTGCAGCAGCAGAGACGGGCTTTGCGTCACTTCAACCAGGCTGAAGCGCGCCTCAAAGCGGTCAGAATAGTTACGTACGAAACGCGGCCACAGGTCGCTTCCCGGGATCAGCTCCCGCAGGTTGGACATCATCTGACAGCCGTTACACACGCCCAGCGCCAGGGTCTGCGGACGATGGAAGAAGGTCGCAAACTCATCGCGCACGCGGTCGTTGAACAGAATCGATTTCGCCCAGCCTTCGCCCGCCCCCAGCACGTCGCCGTAGGAGAAGCCGCCGCAGGCCACCAGCGCCTGGAAGTCGGCAAGGCCGGTACGGCCCGCAAGCAGGTCGCTCATATGCACGTCAACGGCATCAAAGCCCGCGCGATGGAAGGCCGCGGCCATCTCAACGTGCGAGTTAACGCCCTGCTCGCGCAGTACCGCCACCTTCGGACGCGCGCCGGTCGCAATGTACGGCGCGGCAATATCTTCGTTGATATCGAAAGAGAGCTTAACGTTGAGGCCAGGATCGCTATCGTTGCTTTTCGCGGCGTGCTCGCTATCGGCACACTCGGGGTTATCGCGCAGACGCTGCATCTGCCAGGTGGTTTCTGCCCACCACATACGCAGCGTAGAACGGCTTTCGCTGAATACCGGGCTGCCGTCGGCGGTGATGACGAAGCGATCGCTCGCCGTTGCCTGACCCAGGTAGTGGGTGCAATCCGCCAGACCGTGGGAGGCCAGCAGCGCTTCAACCGCCTCGCGATCCGCGGCGCGAACCTGAATAACCGCCCCGAGCTCTTCGTTGAACAGCGCCGCCAGGCTATCGTCGCCCAGCGCAGCGATATCCACATCCACGCCGCAGTGGCCGGTGAAGGCCATCTCGGCCAGCGTCACCAGCAGGCCGCCGTCGGAACGGTCGTGGTATGCCAGCAGCTTGCGTTCAGCCACCAGCGCCTGCATTGCATCCCAGAAGCCTTTCAGCTGCGCGACGTCACGAACGTCCGCCGGGGTATCGCCCAGCTGGCGATAAACCTGCGCCAGCGCGGTCGCGCCCAGCGCGTTGCGGCCGTTGCCTAAATCAATCAGCAGCAGGGCATTGTCTTCGGTCAAGAGCTGCGGCGTCACGGTGCGGCGCACGTCTTCCACGCGGGCAAAGGCGGTGATCACCAGCGACAGCGGAGAGGTCATCTCGCGCTGCTCGCTGCCTTCCTGCCAGCGGGTTTTCATCGACATTGAATCTTTGCCGACCGGGATAGTCAGGCCCAGAGCCGGGCACAGCTCTTCGCCAACCGCTTTCACCGCTTCGTACAGACCGGCATCTTCGCCCGGGTGTCCGGCCGCTGCCATCCAGTTTGCCGAAAGCTTCACGCGATTCAGCGCACCAATTTGCGTTGCCGCCACGTTGGTCAGCGCTTCCCCGACCGCCAGGCGGGCGGAGGCCGCGAAATCGAGTAATGCCACCGGCGAACGTTCGCCAAGGGCCATTGCTTCGCCGTAGTAGCTATCGAGGCTGGCGGTGGTAACCGCGCAGTTCGCCACCGGGATCTGCCATGGGCCAACCATCTGATCGCGCGCCACCATGCCGGTAACGGTGCGGTCGCCGATGGTGACGAGGAAGGTTTTTTCCGCCACAGCCGGCAGGTGCAGAACGCGATTTACCGCGTCGGCAACGGTTATTCCCTGGCGATTCAGCGCTTCGCCTTTGGCCTTCAGGGTCTGCACGTCGCGGGTCATTTTCGGCGTTTTGCCCAGCAGCACGTCCAGCGGCAGATCGATCGGCTGGTCGTTGAAATGGCTGTCGCTCATATTCAGATGCAGCTCTTCGGTGGCGTCACCAATCACGGCGTAAGGCGCGCGCTCGCGGCGGCACAGCTCGTCGAACAGCGGCAGCTGGTCCGGCGCCACTGCCAATACGTAGCGTTCCTGGGATTCGTTACACCAGATTTCCAGCGGGCTCATGCCCGGCTCGTCGCTGAGGATATCGCGCAGCTGGAATTTACCGCCGCGGCCGCCGTCGCTCACCAGCTCCGGCATGGCGTTCGAAAGGCCGCCCGCGCCGACGTCATGGATAAACAGAATCGGGTTGCCGTCGCCCAGCTGCCAGCAGCGGTCAATGACCTCCTGACAGCGGCGCTCCATTTCCGGGTTGTCGCGCTGGACGGAGGCGAAATCGAGGTCCGCATCAGACTGGCCGGATGCCATAGACGAGGCCGCACCGCCGCCGAGGCCAATGTTCATCGCCGGGCCGCCGAGCACGATAAGCTTCGCCCCAACGATAATTTCGCCTTTCTGGACATGATCGGCGCGAATGTTGCCGATGCCGCCAGCCAGCATGATCGGCTTGTGGTAGCCGCGCAGCTCTTCGCCGTTGTGGCTGGTAACCTTTTCTTCATAGGTGCGGAAGTAGCCGTTCAGCGCCGGACGACCAAATTCGTTGTTAAACGCCGCGCCGCCCAGCGGGCCGTCGGTCATGATATCCAGCGCGGTCACGATGCGGTCCGGTTTGCCAAAGTCCTCTTCCCACGGCTGCTCAAAGCCCGGGATGCGCAGGTTAGAGACCGAGAACCCGACCAGGCCCGCTTTGGGTTTTGCCCCGCGTCCGGTTGCGCCTTCATCGCGAATCTCACCGCCGGAACCGGTCGCTGCGCCCGGCCACGGAGAAATCGCCGTCGGGTGGTTGTGCGTTTCTACCTTCATCAGGATATGCGCCGCTTCCTGATGGTAGTCATAAACCCCGTCCTGATGGCTGGCGAAGAAGCGCCCAACCTCTGAACCTTCCATGACCGCGGCGTTGTCTTTGTAAGCGGACAGAACGTAGTCCGGGGTCTTCTCAAAGGTATTTTTGATCATCTTAAACAGCGACTTCGGCTGCTGCTCGCCGTCGATGACCCAGTCGGCGTTAAAAATCTTGTGGCGGCAGTGCTCGGAGTTAGCCTGCGCGAACATATAGAGTTCGATATCGTTCGGGTTACGGCCCAGCGTTTTGAAAGCATCCTGCAGGTAGTCGATTTCGTCGTCCGCCAGCGCCAGCCCCAGACGGAGGTTGGCGTCAATTAGCGCCTGACGGCCCTGGCCCAGCAGATCGACGCTGGTGACCGGCTTAGGCTGATGCTGAGCGAACAGCTTCGCGCCCTCTTCCAGCGCGTCGAATACGCTTTCCATCATTCGGTCGTGCAGCTCGTCTGCAACAACGGCCCACTGCTCTGCGCTCAGCGTGCCGGCTTCAACGTAGTAGGCTACGCCGCGCTCAAGGCGCACAACCTGTGCCAGGCCGCAGTTATGGGCGATATCGGTAGCTTTAGAAGACCAGGGGGAGATGGTGCCAGGGCGGGGGGTGACGAGCAGTAATTTACCGGTTGGGGTATGGCTACTTAAGCTTGGGCCATACTTGAGCAGTCGTGCCAGCCTCTCGCGATCCTCGCCGCCGAGCGGGGCGTTCAGGTCGGCAAAATGAACATACTCTGCATATATTGTGCTTACCGGGATGTTGGCCGCCTGGAAACGTGCCAGCAGTTTATTGATACGAAATGCCGACAGTGCAGGTGAACCACGCAAAATTTCCATCATAAGTCTCTCGTCTTCGAAGCTTTCAATATGAGCCAGGGGGGAAACGGGCGCTATTATAGTGAATCCTGCGCCCTGACGAAACCGTTTGCGTGGAAATAAAATCATTCGCCGCGTTTATCATTAAATGTGACCTCTATCGCGAATAAGTTGCCAACTGGCGCATTCTTAAGCAAAATGCCGCTCATTCACCGACAACCTTTTACTTTTTCCGGTCATAGTCTGCTGAGGAACACAGAGCTGCAGAAGATTAACTATCTGAAAAAACTAAAGATTAATTATCTGCTCATCGGCATTGTTACCTTATTGCTGGCGGCTGCCCTGTGGCCGTCGATCCCGTGGTCGGGAAAACCAGAGAACCGCGTGGCGGGAATTATGTCGCGCGGGGAGCTGCGCATCAGCACCCTCAATTCGCCGATGACCTTTGCGACCATCAATGACAAAACCTACGGTCTTGATTACGAGCTGGCGCAGCAGTTCGCCGACTACCTCGGCGTAAAGCTGAAGATCACCGTTCGGCAGAATATCAGCCAGCTGTTTGACGATCTGGACAGCGGGAAGGCCGACATGCTCGGCGCCGGGCTGGTCTACAACTCCGAGCGGGTGAAGAACTATCAGCCGGGACCGAGCTACTACTCCGTATCGCAGCAGCTGGTCTACCGGGTCGGCAGCCCCCGCCCGCGCACCCTTGCTACTCTCAATGCCGACCAGCTGGCTATCGCGCCGGGCCACGTCGCCATTAACGACCTGCAGAGCCTGAAGGAGAGCAAGTACCCCGATCTCGGCTGGCGCGTCGATGAAAAGCGCGGCACCACGGCGCTAATGCAGGCGGTGATCGATGGCGATCTGAGCTACACCATCGCCGATTCCGTGGCGGTCAGCCTGTTTCAGCGCGTTCATCCTGAGCTGGCGGTCGCGCTGGATATCAGCGATGAGCAGCCGGTGACCTGGTTTAGCGTGAAGGGCGAAGACAACTCGCTCTCGGCGGCGATGCTCGATTTCTTCAACAACATTAATGAAGACGGCACCCTGGCGCGGCTGGAAGAGAAGTATCTCGGGCACGGCAACGATTTCGATTATGTCGATACGCGCACCTTCCTGCGGGCGGTAGAGAATGTCCTGCCGGACCTGCAGCCGATGTTTGAAAAGTACGCCCGCCAGATCGACTGGCGCCTGCTGGCAGCGATTGCCTGGCAGGAGTCGCACTGGGATCCGCAGGCCACCTCACCGACCGGGGTTCGCGGGATGATGATGCTCACCAGAAACACCGCTCAGAGCCTGGGATTAACCGACCGCACCGATGCCGAGCAGAGCGTCAACGGCGGCATGCGCTATCTGCAGGATATGATGAACAAGGTTCCGGATTCGGTCCCCAAAGATGAGCGGATCTGGTTTGCGCTGGCGGCGTACAATATGGGCTACGCGCATATTCTCGACGCCATCGCCCTGACGAAAAAACAGCAAGGGAATCCTAACAGCTGGGCAGACGTGAAGCAGCGCCTGCCGCTGCTCAGCCAAAAATCCTACTATAGCAGGCTGAAATACGGCTACGCGCGGGGCCATGAAGCCTACGCTTACGTCGAGAACATTCGCAAATACCACATTAGCCTGGTCGGCTATCTGTCCGAGAAGGAGAGGAAGGACCAGCAGGCGCTGGCGATGGCCGGTGACTATCCGGCGGTTATGCCGGATGAGGTAGATAAAAAGGAAGAGCAGGCGCTACCGTTTTTCAAATTCCGCACCGAAGCGCTGGTCGATAACGCCAGGTTCAAAATCCCCGGGATGAGCCACTAGCCCTCGCCCGCCTGATGCGCCTTTTTCAGCGCCTTTTTCTCTTCCCGCCGCCAGCGGAAAAAATCGCTCAGCATGGCCGAACATGACTCGGCGAGAACGCCTTCAGCGATCTCAACCCGATGGTTCATCCCCGGATGGTGCAGCACGTCGATAAGCGATCCGGCGGCGCCGGTTTTCGCATCCCGGGCGCCAAATACCAGCCGCGAGATGCGGCTATGCACCATCGCCCCGGCGCACATCACGCAGGGCTCGAGCGTCACGTACAGCGTAGCGTCAATCAGGCGGTAGTTTTGCAGCACCAGCCCGCCCTGGCGGATGGCCATGATCTCAGCGTGCGCGGTCGGATCGTGACGGCCGATCGGACGATTCCAGCCCTCGCCGATGACCTGGTTATTGTGTACCAGCACGGCGCCCACCGGCACCTCGCCCTCTTCCCAGGCGCGTTTAGCCAGCGTCAAAGCGTGACGCATCCAGTATTCATCATTGCGTTCATGGTCAGACAAAGCGGGACTCCTGTGCAAAAGCGGGGCGCATTATACATGCCGGCCGCGCATTAGACACTATCACTCTAGCTGATGCAGATCGCCCTGCGGCGTCACCCGCCAGCGGTGCTGGCAAAAGCAGAGCAGCGGATTATCCTGCTCGCTGTCGCTGTAGCCGCTATACAGCCGCAGCGGCGCGCCAATTTGTTGCTCCAGCTGCACCACTTTTTCATGCCCCAGGCAGCGCAGAGTCAGGACCCAGCCGCCGTAGCGGCGCGCCATTCTGCTGGCGATGAGGTTCACTCTCGGTAGCCAGGGCGTATCAAAATAGACCTGCTCCACCAGCGACTGCGGTGAACCGGTAATCAGCCAGACGTCGGCATCGGTGCTGGTCAAATAGCCCGTTAGCCGGGCATGCACCACCGGGAACGCCGTCACGTGCTGGCGAAACCAGCGGACAAAGTTCGCCTCAAGACGCTTGAGCTTCGCCTCGCTGCGCCCGCAGGTGGAGGCCCACAGCAGCAGGCTCATCGGCCAGCGCGCCGCCCTGCCGTTGACCAGCAGTCCGCCGAGGATAACCGGCAGCAAAAGCAGTACCGGCAGCAGATTCAAAGGCTGATGACGCAGAACGTAGCGTATGAAGCTGCCAAACATATCCTGCTGATGCAGGGTTCCATCAAGATCAAAAAAGACCACCCGACGCATAGCGCTATTCAAACTCAACCTCTTCTTTTCGTCATTCCGGCTGCCCGCTAGCTTACCAGCCTTGCACCCTTAATATTAAAAACATCTGCGGGCGTTGAATTTAGGTTAAGGTCGTTGATTAATAAATCTCAGCGCCAGAATTTTTAATTCGCCATAATCCTCTTATAATCGAATACAAAATTCTTTCAGCAGAGGGTGAAGGCTGTCCTCAGGAAAACCTATGAACTGTTTAATCCGCATTCGCCAGCGCTATCCGTCGCTGGCGGCAAGCGATAAGAAGCTGGCTGATTTTATCCTCGCCGAGCCGGACCAGACCCGGCACCTGAGCTCGCAGCAGCTGGCGGGTGAAGCGGGCGTCAGCCAGTCGAGCGTGGTGAAATTCGCTCAGAAGATGGGCTTCAAAGGTTTCCCGGCCCTGAAGCTGGCGCTGAGCGAAGCGCTGGCCAGCGCGCCCGACCCGCAGTCGGTACCGGTGCATAACCAGATCCTCGGCGACGATCCGCTGCGTCTGGTGGGCGAAAAGCTGATTAAGGATAACGTGGCGGCGATGCACGCCTCGCTGGACGTGAACAGCGAAGAGAAGCTGCTGGAGGCCGTTGCGCTGCTGCGCACCGCCCGTCGGGTCATTATTACCGGCATCGGCGCCTCGGGCCTGGTGGCGCGCAACTTCAGCTGGAAGCTGATGAAGATTGGCGTCAACGCCGTCGCCGAGCAGGATATGCACGCCCTGCTGGCCACCGTCCAGGCGATGTCGCCAGACGATCTGCTGCTCGCTATCTCCTACTCCGGCGAGCGGCGGGAAATCAACATGGCGGCGGCAGAAGCCCTGCGCGTTGGCTGTCGGATCCTGGCGATCACCGGCTTCAGCCCCAACGCGCTGCAGCAGCAGGCCTCCCAGTGCCTGTACACCATTGCCGAAGAGCAGGCGACGCGCAGCGCGGCGATCTCCTCGACCAGCGCGCAGATGATGCTGACGGACCTGCTGTTTATGGCGCTGGTCCAGCAGGATCTTGAGCATGCGCCGGACCGTATTCGCCACAGCGAGGCGCTGGTGAAAAAGCTGGTGTGAGCAGAAAATGGGCGTATAATGCCCGCCCTGTTTGTGTTGTTTCTGAGAATTACCTGATGGCGCTGTTAATTACCAAAAAATGCATCAACTGCGATATGTGCGAACCGGAATGTCCGAACGAGGCCATTTCGATGGGTGATAGCATTTATGAAATTAACAGCGATCGCTGCACGGAATGCGTGGGTCATTACGAAACGCCCACCTGTCAAAAAGTGTGCCCGATCCCCAATACGATCCTCAAAGATCCGGCGCACCTCGAGAACGAAGAGCAGCTGTGGGATAAGTTTGTGCTGATGCACCACGCGGATAAAATCTAGCTTTCGATAATGACCGTTGCGCAGGCGTAATGGCGCTCATCGGCCAGCGTGACGTGAACCGCGCTGACTCCCAGACGCTCCGCCAGATTCTTCGCCTCGCCCCACAGGCGCAGCTTCGGTTTACCCAGCTCATCGTTGTAAACCTCAAACTGGTTAAAAGCCAAACCGTTACGAATCCCGGTACCTAGCGCTTTTGCCGCCGCCTCTTTCACCGCAAAGCGCTTGGCCAGAAAACGCACCGGCTGCTGGTGCTGCTCCCAGATTGCCCACTCGCTATCGCTTAAAACGCGGCGGGCAAGGCGATCGCCGCTGCGGGCGATCACCGCTTCAATGCGGGCAATTTCAACGATATCCGTGCCCAGCCCGAGAATAGCCATTAAGGACGGGCTTCCTGCATCAGGCGCTTCATTTCAGCAACCGCTTCCTTCAGGCCGCTCATCACCGCGCGACCGATAATCGCGTGGCCAATATTCAGCTCATGCATTTCCGGCAGTCGGGCGATGGCCTTGACGTTGTGGTAGGTCAGACCGTGGCCGGCATTGACCTTCAGGCCAAGGCTGGCGGCGTAGGTGGCCGCTTTGGCAATGCGCTCGAGCTCTTTGGCCTGCTGCGCGTCGCTTTCGGCATCCGCGTAGCAGCCGGTATGAATTTCGATATAGGGCGCGCCCACTTCCGCCGCCGCCTTAATTTGCGCAAAATCGGCATCAATGAACAGCGAAACCAGAATGCCGGCATCGGCAAGGCGCTGGCAGGCGTCGCGCATTTTTTCGCGCTGGCCGGCCACGTCCAGGCCGCCTTCGGTGGTCACTTCCTGACGCTTTTCCGGCACCAGGCAGCAGAAATGCGGTTTGGTTTCGCAGGCGATCGCCAGCATCTCTTCGGTCACCGCCATTTCGAGGTTCATGCGGGTATCCAGCGTCTGGCGCAGGACGCGCACGTCGCGGTCGGTGATATGGCGGCGGTCTTCGCGCAGATGCACGGTGATACCGTCGGCGCCGGCCTGCTCGGCGATAAACGCGGCCTGTACCGGGTCCGGGTATGCGGTGCCGCGAGCGTTACGTAGCGTAGCGATATGGTCAATGTTGACCCCTAACAGTAATTCAGCCATGACAATCCTCATTGTTCATTATTTGTTTTATCTGCTCGCGCCGCTCTGGCGGGAATAAACTGGCGAAACAGCTCCCGGCTCTTTAGCGGTTTGCCGCCAAGATACGGCTTCAGGGCGATACGGGTAAAGCGTTTGGCAGCACGTAAGGCATCGCTATCCGGGAATTCACGGTTAGCCAGCGCCTTCAAATGGTGCCCGGTAAAGCTGTTGTTATCAATAACCAGGCTGGCGATAAAGCCTTTTTCTTCGCGGTAGCGATAGGTCATGGTATCGGAGACCGCTTCGCCGCTGCCGGCGCAGTGCAGGAAATCGACGCCGTAGCCCAGATGCCCGAGCAGGGCCAGCTCGAAGCGGCGTAAAGCCGGCTCCGGCGTACCGCTCGCGCCGGCGAGCGCCTGGAGGCAGTGCAGGTAGTCGAAAAAGAGTTCAGAGAAGCGGGTTTCGTGCTCGAGCACCCGGGAGAGCAGCTCGTTAACGTAGAGGCCGCTGTAGAGCGTTATCCCGCTGAGCGGTAGCGCCAGCGAAACGGCCTCGGCGCTGCGCAGCGTTTTGACTTCGCCTCGGCCGCCAAAGCGGAGCAGTAAGGGGGTAAAAGGTTGGAGAGCGCCTTTGAGGCTGGAGCGTTTGGAACGCGCGCCTTTAGCAACGAGGCGCACGCGGCCCGACTCTTCCGTGAAGACGTCCAGCATCAGGCTGGTTTCGCTCCACGGGCGGCTATGCAGGACGAAAGCGCGCTGCCAGCCTTCCATCATACTCGTCGTCTTTCAGGTTGCCGGCGCGCCGGCTGCGTCCAGTCCCCCCGGTCGCTTACGCCAGTAAGCTCCCGGAGACTCGCGGTCTTGCCGCCTGCCTGCACCTCGAAAGCCATGGAGTAGCAAACTCAGAGATCGTCAACGTAACCGAGGCTGCGCAGCGCGCGCTCGTCGTCGGCCCAGCCGGATTTGACCTTCACCCACAGTTCGAGGTGAACCGGCGCTTCGAACATATCCTGCATGTCTTTACGCGCTTCAATACCGATGGTTTTGATTTTGGCGCCTTTGTTGCCAATAACCATCTTCTTCTGACCTTCGCGCTCAACCAGGATCAGGCCGTTAATATCATAACCGCCGCGTTCGTTGGTCTGGAAACGCTCGATCTCTACCGTTACGGAGTACGGCAGCTCGGCCCCGAGGAAGCGCATCAGCTTCTCACGGATGATTTCAGAAGCCATAAAGCGCTGGGAGCGATCGGTAATGTAATCTTCCGGGAAGTGATGAATCGCTTCCGGCAGATGCTTGCGCACGATCCCGGCGATGGTATCGACGTTAGTTCCGGTTTCCGCGGAAATCGGCACGATATCGAGGAAGTTCATCTGGCTTGCCAGGAACTGCAGGTGCGGCAGCAGATCGGCCTTCTCCTGCACGTTATCGACTTTGTTCACCGCAAGAATAACCGGCGCTCTGGCGTCGCGCAGCTTGCCCAGCACCATTTCGTCGTCCGCGGTCCAGCGGGTGCCTTCAACAACGAAGATCACCAGCTCAACGTCGCCAATCGAGCTGCTCGCCGCTTTGTTCATCAGGCGGTTGATCGCCCGCTTCTCTTCCATATGCAGGCCCGGGGTATCAACGTAGATTGCCTGATACGGCCCTTCGGTATGGATGCCGACGATGCGGTGACGGGTGGTCTGCGCTTTACGAGAAGTAATCGAGATCTTCTGCCCAAGCAGTTTGTTCAACAGCGTGGATTTACCCACGTTCGGGCGGCCAACGATGGCAACAAACCCGCAATAACTTTTTTCTTCGCTCATTCCAGCTCCAGCTTTTTCAGCGCCTGTTCGGCGGCAGCCTGCTCCGCCTTGCGACGGCTGGAACCCGTGCCGACCACCGGTTCACTCAGGCCGCTAACCTGGCAGTGGATAGTAAATTCCTGATCGTGTGCTTCCCCGCGCACCTGAACGACCAAATACGATGGCAGCGGCAGGTGGCGACCCTGCAGATACTCCTGCAGGCGGGTCTTCGGATCTTTTTGCTTATCGCCCGGGCTAATTTCGTCCAGACGAGTTTGGTACCAGGAGAGGATCAGACGTTCGATATTCTGAATATCGCTGTCGAGGAAGACCCCGCCAATTAACGCTTCGACGGTATCTGCCAGAATCGATTCACGACGGAAGCCACCGCTTTTCAATTCACCCGGCCCCAGACGCAGGCACTCACCCAGCTCGAATTCGCGAGCGATTTCCGCCAGCGTGTTGCCTCGTACCAGCGTCGCGCGCATGCGGCTCATATCGCCTTCGTCAACCCGAGGGAAACGATGGTAGAGCGCATTCGCGATCACAAAACTCAAAATAGAGTCACCTAAGAATTCCAGGCGCTCATTGTGTTTGCTGCTGGCACTGCGGTGAGTTAATGCCTGTTGCAACAGCTCCTGATGATTAAAAGTGTAGCCCAGCTTCCGTTGAAGCCGATTAATTACGATGGGGTTCATGCGTTACCAATAGATGAATGCGTCAAAAATGCAGCACACGAAACCGACCTGAGCATTCTCGCCAACTTCACGTTGCATGCGCGCTTGCTTGTCGCCTTTCTGCAACCCAAATTATTGAGAGAATAAACAACCAACGCGGTTTCGTGTGCAGTGTCACTCTTACGAGAGACAACCAAAACTTCGGGGGGATATTCTATACGCAACGACAGGGGATGTCGTTAGTTTGGATGGATTTAAATATTAAATAATTCACGCTGCCGATATTGCAGCGGCAGCGTGAATCGGGCAGGGAAATTAGTGGATGCTGCCGATGCGCGATAAACGCACGCCGGTTGGCCACTCGCCTTCCTGTTTTTCGAAGCTCATCCAGATAGCCGTGGCTTTACCCACCAGGTTGGCTTCCGGCACAAAGCCCCAGTAGCGGCTATCCGCGCTATTATCGCGGTTGTCGCCCATCATGAAATAGTGGCCCGGCGGCACAATCCAGGTCGCCAGCGGCAGACCGGACTGATGGTAGTACATCCCCACCTGATCCTGGGCAATCGGCACGGTCAGAATGCGGTGGGTAACGTCACCCAACGTCTCTTTGCGTTCGGTCAGACGGATGCCGTCCGCCTTGCTCTCGCCCTTCGGCAGCTGCCAGAATCCGCTGGTCGCTTCACCGCCGTTGCTGCGAGAGAAGGTCTGGACGAAATCGCTCGGCTCAACGTTAGAGTAAGTGACCGGCAGCGCGTTGCCGCACGCCTGTCCGGAACTGCATCCCGGCTGGATAGTGACCTGCTTAGCCAACGGATCGTAGGTGACTTTATCACCCGGTAAACCCACCGCGCGCTTGATGTAGTCGAGGCGCGGATCTTCCGGGTATTTAAACACCACGATATCGCCACGCTTCGGATGCCCGGTTTCGATCAGCGTTTTCTGATAGATAGGATCTTTAATCCCGTAAGCAAACTTCTCTACCAGAATAAAATCGCCGATCAGCAGCGTCGGCATCATTGAGCCTGACGGGATCTGGAAGGGTTCGTAAATAAACGAACGCACCACCAGCACGATCGCCAGCACCGGAAATACCGAGGCCCCGGTTTCCAGCCAGCCCGGTTTCGGGCCGACCTTCTTCAGCGTTGTTTTATCCAGGCCTTCAGCGGTCGCTTCCTGGGCTGCGGCCTGACCTGCGCGACGCTTCGGTGCGAAGATAAACTTATCCAGACACCATAAAAGCCCCGTTACCAGGGTTGCGATCACCAGGATCAGGGCAAACATGTTCGCCATGCCAACTCCTTAATGGTTATTTTCCGTCTTTACCCACGTGCAGAATGGCGAGGAACGCTTCCTGCGGCAGCTCAACGTTGCCCACTTGCTTCATGCGCTTCTTACCGTCTTTCTGCTTCTGCAGCAGCTTCTTCTTACGGCTCACGTCGCCGCCATAGCATTTCGCGAGGACGTTTTTACGCAGCTGCTTAACGGTAGCACGGGCGATGATGTGGTTGCCGATTGCCGCCTGAATAGCGATATCGAACTGCTGACGCGGGATCAGCTCTTTCATCTTCTCTACCAGCTCGCGGCCGCGGTACGGAGCGTTATCGTTGTGGGTAATCAGCGCCAGCGCATCAACGCGCTCGCTGTTGATCAGCACATCGACGCGCACCATGTTGGATGCCTGGAAGCGCTTGAAGTTGTAGTCCAGCGACGCGTAGCCACGAGACGTTGACTTCAGCCGGTCGAAGAAGTCGAGGACCACTTCCGCCATCGGGATCTCATAGGTCAGCGCAACCTGTTTGCCGTGGTAAACCATGTTGGTCTGCACGCCGCGCTTCTCGATGCAAAGGGTGATGACGTTGCCGAGGAACTCCTGCGGCAGCAGCATATGGCACTCGGCAATAGGCTCGCGCAGCTCGTAAATGTTATTCAGCGGCGGCAGCTTGGACGGGCTGTCGACGTAGATAACCTCTTTCGCGGTCGTCTCGACTTCATAGACCACCGTTGGCGCCGTGGTAATCAGGTCCAGATCGTATTCGCGCTCAAGACGCTCCTGGATGATCTCCATGTGCAGCAGGCCAAGGAAGCCGCAGCGGAAGCCAAAGCCCAGCGCCGTCGAGCTTTCTGGTTCATAGAACAGAGAGGCGTCGTTGAGGCTCAGTTTGCCCAGCGCATCGCGGAAGCTTTCGTAATCGTCAGAGCTAACCGGGAACAGGCCTGCGTATACCTGCGGTTTGACCTTTTTGAAACCAGGCAGCGCTTTGTCAGCCGGGTTACGGGAAGTGGTCAGGGTATCGCCCACCGGCGCGCCGAGGATGTCTTTAATCGCGCACACCAGCCAGCCAACTTCGCCGCACTTCAGCTCGGTACGATCGACCTGCTTCGGCGTAAAGATACCGAGGCGATCGGCGTTATAAACCTGTCCGGTACTGATGACCTTAATCTTGTCGCCCTTGCGCATGGTGCCGTTTTTAATACGCACCAGCGAGACGACGCCGAGGTAGTTGTCGAACCAGGAGTCGATGATCAGCGCCTGCAGCGGGGCGTCCGGGTCACCTTCCGGCGGCGGAATGTCGCGCACCAGTCGTTCCAGCACGTCCGGGACGCCTACGCCGGTCTTCGCCGAGCAGCGCACCGCGTCGGTGGCGTCGATACCGACGATATCTTCAATTTCTTCCGCTACGCGTTCCGGATCGGCCGCAGGCAGGTCGATTTTGTTGAGGACCGGCACAACTTCCAGGTCCATTTCCATCGCGGTATAGCAGTTAGCCAGCGTCTGGGCTTCAACCCCTTGACCGGCATCGACAACCAGCAGCGCGCCTTCGCAGGCGGCCAGAGAGCGCGAAACTTCATAGGAGAAGTCGACGTGTCCCGGAGTGTCGATAAAGTTCAGCTGGTAGGTCTCACCGTTGGTGGCCTTATAATCCAGGGTGACGCTCTGCGCCTTAATGGTAATGCCGCGCTCACGCTCAAGATCCATGGAATCCAGTACCTGGGCTTCCATTTCACGATCGGAAAGGCCACCGCAAATCTGGATGATACGGTCAGACAACGTAGACTTACCGTGGTCGATGTGGGCGATGATTGAAAAGTTACGTATATTCTTCATATTTAGAGTTAATTATGCCTTACGCGTATCATGAGGCCACTGTTCTGTGCCTGACGTTTTTTAATCCGAAAACGCCGCATTCTACACTACATCCTTGAAACCAGGAAATGCTCTTACAGCTAGCATAGCCGGAGTAAATGGCGGGATCTTACGGGAGCGGTAAATAAAAAATAAAGGCCAGTGGAATCACTGACCTGCTTCTGAAGAGGGTGTTTCAATACGCACTAGATCGGGCGCTAAACCCACGCTAATGATGATCGGCTGCCACGACTGACGAGCGGCCAGGCCGGGGGAGAGCCCGCGCGCGACCAGGAACCCGCCAACGCCGCCAAGTATCGCGCCGCAGAGGGAGGCAAAATCATTAGAGAACAGCACCTGGAAGAGAGATGCCATCACAAACAGCCCGACCAGCGGCGCCATATACACTAACAATGCGGAGCCTAACAGGCTGCTTTCCGCGATGCCGAGCTCCACTTTTTGCCCGGCGCTCAGCGGCTGTGCGCTTGGCACGCTGATAGTGTGGCTGGTCTGCGGCCCCAGCTTATTCAGCACCCGGCTACCGCAGCCGGCGCGCGAGGCGCAGCTGCTGCAGGACGCTTTGACATCGCAGTGTACCTGCGCCATCCCGTTGTGCCAGGAAACGACGGTCGCCCACTCTTTAATCATTGTACGGCCTTGAATTTGATGCTGTCGGCAATGCGCTTAGCCGTTTGCGGCGGCAGTTCGCCCACCACGGTTATCTCCGCGCTGTCGCGTACCGTGGTACTCACGGTACGACGCCCGGTGCGTAGCAGCTGATCGCTGCTATTCGCCGTTGCGCGATTAATGTTGATCGAGAAGCTAAACAGCCCGTCCGAATAGAGGCGAGATTCAACCGGCCCGTCGAAGGTTGGCAGACGGCGCTGGCTGCTGGATATCTCGGAGACGCCCTGCGGTAGCCAGGCCGGCGCCCAGTTGAAGTTAGCTTTATCGCCGCCTTCCGGCACCGACAGCTGCGGAGGCAAATTAGCCTTCGCCAGGGTCTCCATGCTGCTGCTTACCTTATCGCCAACGCTAAAGGACACAACCCGGAACTGCTCCAGGGTTTCGCCATCGCGATCGAGCAAATCAACCCGCATCGGCAGCCGGGTTTCCGCATCGAGCCAAACGATATAGCTATAGCGCGTTCCGTCTCTCGCCACCACGCGGATCACTTCGCACAGGCGATCGGCAATACGCGTACGTCCCACGGAGATGAAGTCGTAGTAGGACGCCAGGCGTTTGAAATCGGTATAGGCCAGTGAAGGCAGGGAATCAACGATGTAGTCACCGTTCAGGGTGAACGGATCGAGCCCTGGCTCGAAGTAGCTGATTTCATTACCGCGCAGCACAACCTCACGACGGGGACCATCGAGCTGCAAAAGCTGAGCGAGAGGTTGATTGTTCAGCCGCGCGTGACGATAACGCAGCGACTCAACGCCCTGTTTGTTGATACTGACAAAGGACAGCTCATAATTGAGGGACTGGCTAGCCAGGTTCATTTGCTGCAACAACGCCCCGGAAGAGGTATCAGCCGAGGCGTTGACAGAGAAGAACAGGCTGCCTGCCATGAGCGACATGGCACACCAAAGTTGCTTCATTACTGCGATTGCGTTCCTAAAGTTTGATAACCCGGTACCTGAACGGCGGCCTGCTGAGTCTGGGCTTGACCAAACTGAAGCTGTTCGGCATGCAGGCGACGCTGTAATTCATAGTCCTGCAGCATGGCGTTAATACGACGACGCTGCTCCTGGACCTGCACCTGTTGACCGGTTCCTGCGGAAGCATCTGCCGGTACGCCCAGGCTCACCGGACTCGCTTTACCCATCATCGGCATGGTATTAAACACCGGTGCTTCAGGCTGCTGAGATGATTCGGTTTGCCCATTATACTGCTGGACGCCGACGATAACAGCAAGAGATACGCACGCGGCGACGCCCATCTGCGTAAGCGAGCTGGCCCACGGGCGCACTTTCTGCCAGAAAGGCATCTGACGCCACTGGTGCGGTGCCGGCTGAGATTCGGGAATAAGCGGCACCGTCTGGCGAACGGGCTCGTTTTCGATGGCGGCCATCACGCGAGCTGAGATATCAAAGTGGAGCATCTCGGCGGTGTCGCCTCGCAGCGAATCGCGGATGAGATGGTAGCTCTCCCAGGTCTTTTGCATTTCAGAAGAACCGCTCAGCTCATTAAGCAGTTCGTTATCCAGCGTTTCACCATCCATTAAGGCCGAAAGTTTTTCTTTCTGCATGCCTGATACCCTTTTCAGTATTCCGCTATCGTCAACGCCTGATTAGCGGTTGAACTTTATTATCAATAGCTTCTCGTGCCCGGAATATACGCGAACGTACCGTCCCTACCGGACAATCCATGATAGCGGCTATCTCTTCATAGCTTAAGCCATCAAGCTCCCGCAACGTAATTGCCATGCGTAAATCTTCCGGGAGCGATTCAATGGTACGAAAAACTATTTGTCTCAGTTCTTCTGACAACATTAAGTTCTCAGGGTTCGAAATTTCTTTCAGCGCCCCGCCGCTTTCAAAGTTTTCAGCCTCATTGGCATCAACATCGCTGGACGGCGGGCGACGACCCTGAGCAACCAGATAATTCTTCGCCGTGTTTACGGCGATACGATATAACCAGGTATAAAAAGCACTATCTCCCCGGAAAGAATCCAGCGCACGCCATGCTTTTACGAACGACTCCTGAACAACGTCCGGGATATCGCCCTGCGGCACGTAGCGGGAGACCAGGCTCGCGACCTTATGCTGATAGCGCACCACCAGCAGGTTAAACGCTTTCTGATCTCCTTTCTGGACCCGTTCGACGAGGACCTGATCCGTTAACTGCTCGCTCATCCGAGGTAATGTCTCCCCAAACCTAATTCCCATGAGTCTTCAAAGCACTACCCAATCACTGCATTATGAGCAAGCAACCGTTGGAGTACCTGAAAACAATAAAGTTCCGTTACGCCTTTGATTTTTGTCTGGCAACGGCGGACGATTTGTTATCTCTCATTATATGTCCCGTTACTCAGCGCAGGTAAGATGATGAGGAAAAAGCGTAAGGTCCGCGAGAAGGGTAACGTAACACGGTTTATATTTCACTATAAAATCTGAAGCTAACGATCTGCTTCGCAAATATTTTCTTTCATTTCTCCCCCGCCGCTTTAGCGCAGTATGTTTAGTTGCTGCAACCAACGGTAAAAAAAATGTACGATTCGTCACGACCTGGTGCTATTGTGGCTCAATTGTGTTTAGTAAATTAAACAAAGGCCATGAATACAACTCCTGAGTTCTCCTGTGATGTATTGATTATTGGCAGCGGCGCTGCCGGTTTGTCGCTTGCCTTGCGTTTAGCGGAGCACAGTTCGGTCACCGTACTGAGCAAAGGCCCGATCAGCGAAGGCTCCACCCTTTATGCGCAGGGCGGCATTGCCGCCGTCTTTGATGAAACGGACAGCATCGAATCTCACGTGGAGGATACGCTGATCGCCGGAGCGGGCCTGTGCGATCGTCACGCCGTCTCCTTCGTGGCGAGCAACGCCAAACCCTGCGTGCAGTGGCTTATCGATCAGGGCGTGCTGTTCGACACCCAGGTCCAGGCCAACGGCGAGGAGAGCTATCACCTGACGCGTGAAGGCGGCCACAGCCATCGCCGCATTCTCCACGCCGCCGATGCCACCGGTAAAGCGGTGGAAACCACCCTGGTCAGCCAGGCGCTTTCACACCCCAATATCCGCGTGCTCGAACGCAGCAATGCTGTCGATCTGATTATTTCTGACAAGATTGGCCTTCCCGGCGATCGTCGGGTCGTCGGGGCGTGGATCTGGAACCGTAATAAAGAAAAGGTTGAGACCTGGGGAGCAAAAGCCGTTGTTCTGGCAACCGGCGGGGCGGCCAAGGTGTATCAATACACCACCAACCCGGACGTCTCCTCCGGCGACGGCATTGCGATGGCCTGGCGTGCGGGCTGTCGCGTCGCCAACCTGGAGTTCAATCAGTTCCACCCTACCGCGCTGTACCATCCGCAGGCACGCAATTTCCTGCTGACCGAAGCGCTGCGCGGCGAAGGCGCCCATCTGAAGCGTCCGGACGGTTTACGCTTTATGCCCGATTTTGACGCCCGCGGCGAGCTGGCTCCGCGCGACGTCGTCGCCCGCGCCATCGATCATGAGATGAAGCGTCTCGGCGTTGACTGCATGTATCTGGATATCAGCCATAAGCCCGAAGCCTTTATTCGTCAGCACTTCCCGATGATCTACGAGAAGCTGCTCGGTCTCGGTATCGACCTGACGAAAGAGCCGGTGCCGATCGTGCCGGCGGCGCATTACACCTGCGGCGGGGTGATGGTAGACGATAACGGGCGGACCGATGTCGAGGGGCTGTATGCTATCGGCGAAGTCAGCTACACCGGACTCCACGGCGCCAACCGCATGGCCTCCAACTCGCTGCTCGAATGCCTGGTCTACGGCTGGTCGGCCGCCGAAGATATTCGGCGCATCATGCCGCAGGCTCAGGCGGTTACCAACCTACCGGCCTGGGACGAGAGCCAGGTTGAAATCCCCGATGAGCTGGTCGTTATCCAGCATAACTGGCACGAGCTGCGCCTGCTGATGTGGGACTACGTCGGGATTGTACGCACAACCCGTCGCCTGGAGCGCGCCCTGCGGCGCATAACCATGCTGCAGCAGGAGCTCGACGAATACTATGCCCGCTTCCGCGTCTCCAACAACCTGCTGGAGCTGCGTAACCTGGTGCAGGTTGCCGAGCTGATTGTCCGCTGCGCGATGCTGCGCAAAGAGAGCCGCGGCCTGCACTATACGCTGGATTACCCGGATCTGCTGCCGGAGAGCGGGCCGTCGGTTCTCGTGCCGGACGCTCACATAAAGAGATAAAAATCCTGGGTCAGCGCGGTAAACCCCTCGGAGTATTGCTGCTCTGGCCCACGGATAATCAGCCTGTCGCTGAAGCACTCCCCCGCCGTCGGCGAGAAGGCAAGGAGCACCCGATGAGGCGCACGCATTTCCGTTTCCGCCACGTCGGTGCGTAAACGCAGATGCCACCCCATCGTTTGCGCGCGCCGGGCAAACGCGTCGCCAATATCCACCGGCAGCACCACGCAGAAAAATCCCTCCTCTGTGATACACTCAGCGGCACAGCTTAATAGCGTCACGTGATCGAGCGTGGTCGTATATCGCGCCTGTTCGCGCTGGGATGTTGCGCAGGGCACGCCTTCGGCAAAAAAAGGCGGATTGCTGACAATCAGCTCATAGCGTCGGGTTTGCGGCGGCTGCCACTGCTGAATATCGGCTTGATGCACCTGGATGCGGGCGGGCCATGGAGAAGCAACGGCGTTTTCCCGCGCCTGTTCTGCCGCCTCTTCATCCAGTTCAACCGCATCCAGCGCCACCTGCTCCCCGGTACGCTGAGCCAGCATCAGGGCCAACAGGCCGCTGCCAGTACCGATATCCAGCACGTGCTTAACCTGAGCAATCGGCGCCCACGCGCCGAGCAGAATACCGTCGGTACCCACTTTCATTGCGCAGCGGTCGTGAGCGACAAAGAATTGTTTAAACGTAAAACCATTGCGCGGCAGCGCAAACTTCGACTGAGACATCCTGACAACCTTGCGGGCAAAAACTCCTGAGCTTGAGGCTATGCACAATACCGGAGAACAGATAGCCTTACAAACAGATGAACATTGCGCGCGTAACGTCTATAATCGTCGGTCCACTCAGAGGTAGATAATGACTGTAACGACTTTTTCCGAACTTGAACTCGACGAAAACCTGCTGGAAGCCCTCCAGGAAAAAGGTTTCACACGCCCGACAGCCATTCAGGCCGCCGCTATTCCGCCTGCGCTCGATGGCCGTGATATTCTCGGTTCAGCCCCGACCGGCACCGGTAAAACAGCGGCGTATCTGCTGCCAGCGTTGCAGCACCTGCTTGATTTCCCGCGCAAGAAGTCAGGGCCTCCGCGTATTCTGATCCTGACGCCAACCCGCGAGCTGGCGATGCAGGTTGCTGACCATGCGCGCGAGCTGGCGGCGCACACGCATCTCGATATCGCCACCATCACCGGCGGCGTTGCGTACATGAACCACGCGGAAGTGTTCAGCGAAAACCAGGATATCGTGGTCGCCACCACCGGCCGCCTGCTGCAGTATATTAAAGAAGAGAACTTCGACTGCCGCGCCGTAGAAACGCTGATCCTCGATGAAGCGGATCGGATGCTGGATTTGGGCTTCGCGCAGGATATCGAACATATTGCCGGCGAAACCCGCTGGCGTAAGCAGACCATGCTGTTCTCCGCGACCCTCGAAGGCGATGCCATCAAAGATTTTGCCGAGCGTCTGCTGGAAGAGCCGGTGGAGGTGTCCGCATCCCCTTCCACCCGCGAGCGGAAGAAAATCCATCAGTGGTACTACCGCGCCGATGACGTTAAGCATAAAACCGCTCTGCTGATAAACCTGCTGCAACAGCCGGACGCCACCCGCTCTATCGTCTTTGTGCGCAAGCGCGAGCGCGTTCATGAGCTGGCATCCTGGCTGCGTGAAGCCGGTATCAACACCTGCTGGCTGGAAGGTGAAATGGTTCAGGCCAAGCGTAACGAAGCGATTAAGCGCATGACCGATGGCCGCATGAACGTGCTGATTGCTACCGACGTTGCCGCGCGCGGGATCGATATCCCGGATGTGAGCCACGTCTTCAACTTCGACATGCCGCGCACCGCGGATACCTACCTGCACCGTATCGGCCGTACCGGTCGTGCCGGGAAGAAAGGCGTGGCGATTTCTCTGGTTGAGGCACATGACCACCTGCTGCTGGGCAAAATCGGTCGCTACATCGACGAGCCGCTGAAGGCGCGCGTTATCGACGGACTGCGCCCTTCAACCCGCGCGCCGAGCGAGAAGCAAACCGGCAAGCCGTCGAAGAAGGTGCTGGCCAAGCGCGCAGAGAAGAAAAAAGAGGAACAAGAAAAGCCGCGCGTGAAGAAACGTCACCGCGATGCTAAAAATGTCGGCAAGCGTCGTAAGCCGAGCGGCAGCGATACGCCGCAGCAGTCGAGCTAAGAAGTAAAAAGAGCGCCGGGATATCCCGGCGTTTCTGCATTTACGCCCGCGGTGACAGCGCCGCGGGGAGTGGTATCGGGCGCGCTCCCTTGAGCCGGTGAGTCAGGAATTCATCATTATGAAAAAAAAAGATTTCGTCACCCAGGATCTGCTCAGCAAAATCTACCAGCACAATGACCCCGGCCCCCGCAAGCTCCCGCCTGAACGCCGGCTGGCGGAGGAGTATGGCGTCTCGCGGTTTACTATCCGCCAGGCGCTGGAAAAACTCGCCGACATCGGCGTCATACGCATCGTGCAGGGCTCGGGGATCTGGATAAACGAGCGGATGAGCAACAATCCGCTGGTCTATAACTCCATCACCGAAAAGCGCTTCGATCGGATGCGCTATCGGACAATCAGCCTGCATAAAAAGCGCCCCGACCGCGAGGAGCAGCAGATTTTTGGCATTACGGATGAGGATTTTATCTGGCAATTTTGCCGCCTGCGCTTCGTCGATAACGTGGCGCTGCAGATTGAGATTTCGCGTATGCCGGCCGCCGCCTTTGCCGATCTTAGCCGGGAGGTTATCGAGAAATCCCTGCAGCAGTATGTGCTGGCCAAGGGCTATCAAATTTCGCATTTACTCACCACCTATCAGGCGGTGAGCGTCAGCCGGGAGCAGGCCGCCCTGCTGGGTTGTAAAAAGGGTATCCCGGCCATGCATATTAACAATCGGGGGATCCTCGACGGCGGGCAGGTGTATGAAATCAGCGATATCATCGATATCAACTACTCCTGTACCTACGTTATTCCGCATAACCGCGACAACTTAACCTTCCGCCAGGCCCCCTCGGACTAGCTATGGCGTATGGATCGTGCCGTCAGGCAGGCGGCTCTGCGTCCATTCGTGCGGACGATAGACCACCGGATATGCCTGCGCCAGCTGCTGATTAAAACCGACGCCAATCCCCGCCGCCGTAGGGGGATAGATAAATCCGTTTTTGACAACCGGCGCGCCGGGGAATACCGCATCGGTCGCGTCAGAACGCGGTATAAACTCCTGGATTGCGGCATTGCTGAGGTGGATATTCAGGTGGGTATTGACCGCAACCCCAATCGGCGTCATATCGCCTGGCCCGTGCCACGCCACGCGCACGCCGAAGGCCTGACAGAGAACCGCCAGCTTCAGGGCCGGCGTAATCCCGCCTATCTGGGAAATATGGCAGCGGATAAAATCGATCTGCCTGTTAACAATCAGGTCATGCCATTCAGCCGGATTATTAAACAGCTCCCCCATCGCGAGCGGAATTGCGCTTTGCTGACGGATCTGCGCCAGCCATGCGCTCTGCTGCGGCGCTAAAATATCCTCAATAAACCACGGCTGGTAGGGCTCGAGCTGCTTCGCCAGCTGCAGCGCCTGCTGCGGGAAGAGCCGTTCGTGGACGTCATGGAGGATATGAAAACGGTGTCCGTAGCGCGCTCGCAGCAGCCGGAACATCTCTACCGTATTCCTGATGTACTCATCCTGGTCGTAATAGGCGCCCGGCGTCGGGTTCTCCGGCGTGTGCATCGCCTGCGCAGTGCCGCCGTAAAAACCGAGCTGGCAGCGGATGTGGCGATAGCCCTCCTCCAGCAGACGCTCAACGGCGATAAACAGCGCTTCCGGCGTCTCGCCGCTGGCGTGGGTGTAAGCCGGGATAGCGTCACGCGATTTGCCACCAAAGAGCTGATACAGCGGCATTCCCGCCAGCTGGGCTTTGATATCCCATAGCGCCATATCAACGCCGGCGATCGCGTTATTCATTACCGGCCCGTTTCGCCAGTAGGCGTTGACGTTCATCATCTGCCAGAGGTCTTCGATATTGTTGGCATCACGGCCAAGCAGCAGCGGCTTAAGGTATTCATCAACCATCGTTTTGACCGCCAGCGGACGCTGCTGGAAAGTCGCGCAGCCGTGGCCCACGGTGCCTTTGTCGGTGGTAACGCGTACCGTGACCAGGTTATGACGATCGGGGCGGGTGATAAAACACTCAATATCAGTAATTAGCGTAGCGTTCACGGCAAGGCTCCCTGCGGCAAAAATAAAAGATGATGCCAATTATCTTCGCCCTATTTATTAGACAAGGTAAACCTTTTTATTTAATAAAATTTTGGTCTGAAAAACGGATTTAATTTCATTAAAAAACGGACCAATTTAGACATAAACCGCTCTAAATTACCTTAATCACGGTAATTTGTGACTGAAATCATATTTTATTGGTTTGTTTTTATAGTTTGGCTTATTTACCATTTCACGACGCAAACAGCACCACACCTTAATCCAGGAGCCGGTATGGAGACGCAAGATGCAATCAGCAGAATTATTTTTCTGATTGGCGGAAAAGAAAATATTAATAACGTCTGGCACTGTATGACCCGATTACGCTTTGATTTAGTTGATGATAACAAAGTAGAAAAAGAAGAGATTAAGAAACTACCCGGCGTGCTCGGCGCGCAGCTGCAGAGCGATCAGTTTCAAATCATCATCGGGCCGAAGGTCAATAGCTGGTATGAACGCCTGCTCGCGGCATTAGGTCCCGTCGGCGGCGAGGCTGCGGAAAAACCCCACCAGCGCAAGGGGCTGGTATCGCTGTTTATGGATACCGTGTCGGGCGTTTTTGGCCCAATCGTGCCGGCCATTGCCGGAGCCGGGATGATAAAAGGCCTGCTGGCCGGACTGATCGCGCTGAAAGCGGTACCGCAAAATAGCGATACCGTGATGATCATCGACCTTATCGCCAGCGGCGTATTCTATTTCCTGCCCTTTTTCCTTGCCGTCTCGGCGGCAAAGATTTTTAAGACCAACGAGTATCTGGCCGTCGCCGTTGCCGCCTGCCTGATGTACCCGACTCTGATTGACGCCGCGAAGGCGCTGGCGGCCCATCACGATGGAGCGGCTTCCGCGCTGTGGCTGCTAAACGCTGTCCCGATCCCCGTATTCAACTACGCCTCCAGCGTAATCCCGGTTATTTTTTCCGTGCTGGCGCTGAAATATATCCACTCCTGGGTCGATCGCATTATGCCCGAGGTGCTGAAAACCGTTTTCACGCCGACGCTGGCGCTGTTTATCGGTGCCCTGGCGGCGCTGGTGATTATTGGTCCGGTTGGCATTTGGCTTGGCAAAGCGCTGGCGTGGTTTATTGAAGGTCTGTTCGGCATCTCCGCGAGTTTTGCCGGACTGGTGGTGGGGGCAATCCGTCCGGTCGCGATCCTCACCGGGATGCATCACGCCATGACGCCCATTGCCCTGCAAAACTTCAGCGATCGCGGTTACGACATGCTGATGCCGATGATGTTTATGGCCAACATGTCGATAGCGGGCGCGACCTTTGCTATCTGGCGCGTGAGTAAAGACCGCCAGCAGCGCACGGTTACGCTGTCTGCGGCAATTTCCGCGCTGCTTGGGATCACCGAGCCCGCGCTGTTTGGCGTCTTAACGCGCTATAAAAAAGCGTTCGTCGCGGCCACCGTTGCCAGCTCGCTGGCCTCGGCCTTTATCGCTTTCTTCGGCGTACGGCTGTATGGCTACATTCTGTCGAGCATTTTTAGCCTGCCGGCTTACATCGGCCCCTACTTTATCTTTGCGCTGTCGGGCGTGGCAATCGCCATCGTATTGTCGTTCACCCTCACCACGCTGCTGGTAAGGCAGGAACGCTAGCCTGAGATAATAAAAAACCCCCGGCTCGATTGAACCGGGGGTTTTTACTAACGCTTACAGACTTTCAGTGAAAGTACGCGCGATGACGTCGCGCTGCTGCTCTGGAGTCAGAGAGTTAAAACGTACCGCATAGCCGGATACGCGGATGGTCAGCTGCGGGTATTTCTCCGGATGTTCAACCGCATCCATCAGAGTTTCACGGCGCAAGACGTTAACGTTCAGGTGCTGGCCGCCTTCAACGCGCACTTCCGGTTTAACGTCGAGCGGGATCTCACGGTATTCGATTTCGCCGAGCTTATTCACCGCAACCACGTCATCTTCAGCAAAACCACCTTTTGCACACAGGCAGCGCGCTTCACCCTTTTCGCTATCCAGCAGCCAGAAAGAGTTCAGCAGGTCGTCATTTGCAGCTTTAGTAATTTGGATACCTGTAATCATGTGATGCCTCCCTTAGGCAATATTTATTCGTTCTGTTGGCCCGTTCATGGCCAATTGGTAAAACCATTGTTGTATGAGTGTATATATATCAGCCGAACACACGGTATTCATTGACCCAAATCAACAAAAACCACTAATTAAAAGTGGGTATGAAGGGATATTATTGTTTTACATCAAGTTACGCCATAGCCAATGCCAAATAATTTTGTAAATTTTCAACTATTTTTGCAGACAAAACGTCAGCAAAGCGGCAGCGATTTTGTTATGCAGAAAGAAGCAGTTAAGCTATAGCGATACCACTTTGCAGGAGAGCATGATGACCACCCCACTGACCTGGCACGACGTGCTGGCGGAAGAGAAGCAACAGCCCTATTTTGTGAATACCCTGAAGACCGTCGCCGAAGAGCGCCAGTCGGGCATTACGATTTACCCGCCGCAAAAAGATATTTTCAACGCCTTTCGCTATACCGAGATCGGGGATGTAAAAGTGGTTATCCTCGGGCAGGATCCCTATCACGGGCCGGGACAGGCGCACGGCCTGGCCTTTTCCGTACTGCCGGGGATCCAAACTCCGCCGTCGCTGTTGAATATGTATAAAGAGCTGGAGGGAACCATCCCTGGCTTCAGCCGTCCCGCGCATGGTTATCTTGAGAGCTGGGCGCGCCAGGGCGTGCTGCTGCTCAATACGGTATTAACGGTACGCGCGGGGCAGGCGCATTCTCATGCCAGCCTTGGCTGGGAAACCTTTACCGATAAGGTTATTTCGCTGATCAACGAGCATCGGGAAGGGGTGGTGTTTTTGCTGTGGGGCGCGCACGCGCAGAAGAAAGGTGCCATCATCGACCGCCAGCGCCACTGCGTACTGAAGGCGCCGCATCCATCTCCGCTCTCCGCCCACCGGGGCTTTTTCGGCAGCAACCATTTTGTCCAGGCCAACCAGTGGCTGGCCGAACGCGGCGAAGCGCCGATCGACTGGATGCCGACCTTACCGGCCGCCGGGAAGTAATCGGGTTACTCGCCCGTTACGCTAAGCGCAAATACAAAAATGCCAGCATTACGCTGGCATTTTTTCAGACAGGTCAGGCATCAGGCCTTGTTCTGGCGCCACCATTCGGCCAGCAGAACGCCGGTCGCGACGGAGACGTTCAGGCTTTCGACGTTGCCGGTGCCTTCGATAGCCACGTTCAGATCCGCGCTGGAGATCGCCGCATCGGACAGACCATCGCGCTCCTGGCCTAACGCCAGCACCATTTTCTTCGGCAGCTCGGCTTTGTAGAGCGGCGTTCCGTTGTGGCTGGAGGTAGACACAATCGCATAGCCCGCCGCGCGGAACTGCTCCAGCGTGTCGAGGAAGCTATCGCCGGTAATCGGCTCTACGTGCTCGGCGCCGCCCTCTGCGGTACGAATGGCCGCACCGGATTCCAGCATGCCGGCATCCTGAACCACCACGCCCTTCACGCCGAAGTGGGCGCAGCTGCGCATGATGGCGCCAAGATTGTGCGGGTTACCGACGTCTTCAAGCGCCAGGACGCAATCTTCTGCATCGGCCTTAGCGACCCACTGCGCAACGGAAGTCCCGTTACGTTTCTTAATCAGGAAGCAAACCCCGCCGTGGTGCTCGGTGCCGGATGCTTTCGCCAGCTCGGCTTCGTCAACCACGTGATAGGCTTTACGGTTGGCCGCCATCCAGCGCAGGGCTTCTTTGAAGCGCGGGGTGACGCTCTGCACGAACCAGGCGCGAACGATAGCGTCCGGACGGCTCTGGAAAAGCGCCTGGCAGGCATTTTCGCCATACACGCGGGTCTCTTCCGCACGCTGACGGCGCAGCACTTCCGGATCGATAAAGCTTTTACCGCTGATCCCGCCGTGATCCGGCTTGGCTACGGCGTCATCATTCGGTGCACGTGAAACGGTACGCCACGGGGAGCCCCCATCGCGATCGAAATCATCGCGTTTACGATCGTCACGTTTGCGGTCGTCGCCGCGGCTGTTTCTTTCATCGCGGGCAGGGCGGCTACGGCCGTCAACACGAGATTTTCCTGGGCGCCCTCCCCCTTTCCCGGTACGCGGGTTATGGGTGCGTCTGTCAGAATCATCATCACTGCGGACATACATCACTTTGACCTTGCCGCTTTTATTTTTCAGTTCGTCGCTCATCAATTTTCTCCACCTGCGCTGCGCGAAGCGCGCAGATTACCCGATGTATCACCGCTTCGCCATTATTTCGTTTAAAAGATAGGGTCTATCGTATTCATCGAACAAAACGCATTGTTGTTTAACGGTACCTAATCGATAATATGTAACATTACAGATACAAATCGGCCACGTGCCGCGCTGCAACCCATAACCAGAGGTTAGTTATGAATACCGTTTGTGCCAGTTGTCAGGCTCTGAACCGCATCCCCGACGATCGTAGCGCCGATGGCGCTAAGTGCGGGCGCTGCGGCCACGATCTTTTTGACGGCGACGTCATCAACGCGACCGGGGCAATGCTGGATAAACTGCTGAAGGACGATCTGCCGGTTGTTGTCGATTTCTGGGCCCCGTGGTGCGGACCCTGCCGTAATTTCGCCCCGATCTTTGAAGACGTTGCGGAGGAACGCAGCGGCCAAATGCGCTTCGTGAAGGTCAATACCGAAGCTGAACGTGAGCTAAGCGCGCGTTTTCGCATTCGCAGCATTCCGACCATTATGATGTTTAAAAACGGCGAAGTCATCGACATGCTGAACGGGGCGGTACCTAAGGCGCCGTTCGACAGCTGGCTTAACGAGGCCAACCAGCAGTAAACCTGACGGGGCGCGCTTGTGCCCCGTTTTCTCCTCTGCGACAATAGCGTTTTCTTTTAGCGACCCCCCATGATTGATAACGCCGTTCTTCGCCTGCGTGCCGAACGCCTCGCGCGCGCGACCCGACCTTTTCTTGCTCGCGGTAATCGAGTCCACCGCTGCCAGCGCTGTTTGCTGCCTTTGAAGCAGTGCCTGTGCGCAACCCTCGCTCCCGCGGCGGCGGCCAGCCGTTTTTGCCTGGTGATGTTCGATACTGAGCCGATGAAGCCAAGCAATACCGGGCGCCTTATCGCGGATATCCTGCCGGACACCGAGGCATTTCAGTGGTCACGAACCGAGCCGCCGCAGGCGCTGCTCGATCTGGTCGCCGATCCTGACTACCAGCCAATGGTCGTTTTCCCGGCGTCGTATGCCGGAACGGAGCGCGAGGTGCTGAGCTCGCCGCCTGCGGGTAAGCCGCCGCTATTTATCATGCTCGACGGCACCTGGACCGAAGCGCGAAAAATGTTCCGTAAAAGCCCCTGGCTTGACGCGCTGCCGGTCATTTCCGTCGATCTTTCGCGTGTTTCGACCTATCGCCTGAGAGAGGCCCACGCGGAGGGACAGTATTGTACGGCGGAAGTGGCCATTGCCCTGCTGGATCTCGCCGGAGACACAAGCGCCGCGGGCGCGCTCGGCGATCACTTTAGCCTGTTCAGAAGCCGCTACCTGGCAGGAAAGACGCAGCATAAGGGCAGTATCACAGCACAAGAGGCGGAAAGCGTTTAAAATCATCCGGTCACTGGGGATCAAAGGAGACCGGTATGAGCCAACGAGGCCTGGAAGCACTATTGCGGCCAAAATCGATCGCCGTCATTGGCGCGTCAATGAAACCACAGCGTGCCGGTTATCTGATGATGCGCAACCTGCTGGCCGGCGGCTTTAACGGCCCGGTCCTGCCGGTCACTCCGGCATGGAAAGCCGTTCAGGGCGTGCTGGCCTGGCCGACTATCGATAGCCTGCCGTTTACTCCCGATCTTGCCGTACTCTGCACCAACGCCCGGCGAAACCTTGAGCTACTTGAGGCGCTGGGGCAAAAGGGCTGCAAAACCTGCATTATCCTCTCCTCGCCGCCGGAGCAGTATCCGGCGCTGCTCGAGCGTGCCGCCCGCTATCAGATGCGGCTGCTGGGCCCAAACAGTCTCGGGCTGCTGGCGCCCTGGCAAGGGCTGAATGCCAGCTTTTCACCGGTGCCGATTCGCCGGGGCAAGCTGGCGTTTATCTCCCAGTCCGCGGCGGTGTCGAATACTATTCTTGACTGGGCGCAGCAGCGCGAGATGGGCTTCTCATACTTTATTGCGCTGGGCGACAGCCTGGATATTGACGTTGACGATCTGCTCGACTTCCTCGCCCGTGATAGCAAAACCAGCGCCATTCTGCTCTATCTCGAACACCTCAGCGACGCTCGCCGCTTTGTTTCCGCGGCCCGAAGCGCATCGCGCAATAAGCCGATCCTGGTGATTAAAAGCGGGCGCAGCCCGGCGGCGCAAAAGCTGCTGCACGTTAACTCGGGCATGGACCCGGCCTGGGACGCCGCGATTCAGCGCGCGGGCCTGCTGCGGGTGCAGGATACCCATGAGCTCTTCTCCGCCGTCGAGACGCTGAGCCATATGCGCCCGCTGCGGGGCGAGAAATTAATGATAGTCAGCAACGGCGCGGCCCCTGCGGCGCTGGCGCTGGACGAACTTTGGCTGCGCAACGGCAAGCTCGCGTCGCTAAGCGATGAGACCGGCGACAGGCTGCGGCAGGCGCTGCCGGGAAGTATCGACATCGCTAACCCGCTGGATCTGCGCGACGATGCCAGCAGCGAGCACTATCTCAAGGCGCTCAACGTGCTGCTGGATAGCCAGGATTATGATGCCCTGCTGGTCATTCACTCTCCGAGCGCGGCCGCGCCGGGAACCGAAAGCGCGCTGGCGCTGATTGACGCCTTAAAACACCATCCGCGCGGCAGGTACGTTACGGTGCTGACGAACTGGTGCGGCGAATATTCGTCTCAGGAAGCCCGACGCCTGTTCAGCGATGCGGGTCTGCCAACCTACCGTACGCCGGAAGGCACCATCACCGCCTTTATGCATATGGTGGAGTACCGACGTAACCAGAAGCAGCTGCGTGAAACGCCGGTGCTTTCGGATACGGTGACGGCCAACACTGCAGAAGCCCATACGCTGCTGCAGCGGGCCATCACCGAAGGCGCAAGTACCTTAGATACCCACGAAGTCAGCCCCGTGCTGCGCGCCTATGGCATCCATACACTGCCGACGTGGATTGCCGCCGACAGCGCCGAGGCGGTGCACATCGCCGAACAAATTGGCTACCCGGTCGCGCTGAAGCTGCGTTCCCCGGATATTCCGCACAAGTCAGAAGTTCAGGGCGTAATGCTCTATCTGCGTACCGCCGCCGAAGTACAGCAGGCGGCGGATGCTATTTTTGACCGGGTCAAAATGACCTGGCCGCAGGCGCGCATTCATGGCCTGCTGGTACAGAGCATGGCGAATCGCGCCGGAGCGCAGGAGCTGAGGGTAGTCGTTGAACAGGATCCGGTTTTCGGCCCGCTGATTATGCTGGGTGAAGGCGGCGTCGAATGGCGCGCGGAAGATCAGGCCGCCGTCGCCCTGCCGCCGCTCAATATGAATCTGGCCCGCTATCTGGTGATCCAGGCGATCAAAAGCAAAAAGATCCGTGGCCGTAGCGCCCTGCGCCCGCTGGATATCTCCGGCTTAAGCCAGCTGCTGGTTCAGGTGTCGAACCTTATCGTCGACTGCCCGGAGATCCAGCGGCTGGACATCCACCCTCTGCTGGCGTCCGGCAACGAGTTTACCGCCCTCGACGTGACGCTAGGCCTTGCCCCGTTCACCGGCGATAGCGAAAGCCGGCTGGCGATACGCCCTTATCCCCAGCAGCAGGAGGAGTGGGTGGTGTTGAAAAATGGTGAACGCTGCCTGTTCCGCCCAATATTGCCCGAAGATGAACCGCAGCTGCTGGCCTTTATCGCTCAGGTGACCAAAGAAGATCTCTATTACCGCTACTTCAGCGAGATCAATGAATTTACTCACGATGATTTAGCCAATATGACGCAGATCGACTACGATCGAGAAATGGCCTTTGTTGCGGTACGCGCGAGCGCAGAGGGAGATGAGATCCTCGGCGTTACGCGCGCGATTTCCGATCCCGACAACATTGATGCGGAATTCGCCGTCCTGGTCCGCTCTGATCTGAAGGGTTTAGGTTTAGGCCGCCGGCTGATGGAAAAGCTAATTACCTATACGCAAAGCCACGGCCTGCAGCGGTTAAACGGGATCACAATGCCCAATAACAGGGGCATGATTGCGCTTGCCAGGAAGCTTGGCTTTAAGGTGGATATTCAGCTGGAAGACGGGATTGTCAGCTTGTCCCTGCAATTTCCAGCGCAACAATCATAAACTGACGACCGCAATTGTTGACCACTTTAGCGGGTAGTAATGTTATTATTGCCCGCTTACGTCGTCTGCATGGTACAGAAGACCCTTCAATAAACAGAGAAGAAACGCACTGTGATGTTGTCAAAATTTAAGCGCAATAAACATCAACAACACCTTGCCCAACTCCCTAAGCTTTCTCAGTCAGTTGATGATATCGAGTTCTTTTACGCTCCCGCAGATTTTCGGCAAGCGTTACTGGCAAAGATAGCTCACGCCACCCAGCGTATTTGCATTATTGCGCTCTATCTGGAGCAAGATGATGGCGGCAAAGGAATTCTGCAGGCCCTCTATGACGCCAAACGCCAGCGTCCAGAATTAGATGTTCGTATCCTGGTTGACTGGCACCGCGCCCAGCGCGGGCGCATTGGCGCTGCGGCAGCCAACACCAACGCCGACTGGTACTGCCGCATGGCGCAGGAAAATCCTGGCGTTGATATCCCGGTTTACGGCGTGCCGGTGAATACCCGCGAAGCCCTCGGCGTACTGCATTTTAAAGGTTTCATCGTTGATGACTGCGTGCTCTACAGCGGCGCCAGCCTGAACGATGTTTATCTTCATCAGCACGATAAGTATCGCTATGACCGCTATCAGTGCATTCGCAACGGCAAAATGGCCGACGTGATGTTCGACTGGGTCGAGCATAATCTGGTCGAAGGCCGCGGCGTGAACCGCCTCGACAGACCCGATCGCCCAAAAAGCCCGGAAATTAAAAATGATATCCGTCAGTATCGCCAGGAACTTCGGGATAGCGGCTATCATTATGTCGGCGATGCGGAAAACGATCGTCTGTCGGTAACGCCGCTGGTCGGCCTCGGTAAATCAAGCCTGCTCAACAAAACCATCTTCCATCTGATGCCCTGCGCGGAACGGAAGCTGACTATCTGTACGCCGTACTTTAACCTTCCGGCTCTGCTGGTGCGTAATATCATCCAGCTGCTGCGTAGCGGGAAGACGGTAGAAATTATCGTCGGCGATAAGACGGCGAACGACTTTTATATTCCTGAAGATCAGCCGTTTAAGATTATCGGCGCGCTCCCCTATCTGTATGAGATCAACCTGCGCCGCTTCCTGAGCCGGCTACAGTACTATGTCAACACCGATCAGCTGATTGTCCGTTTGTGGAAGGATGACGATAACAGCTATCACCTGAAAGGCATGTGGGTTGATGACGAATGGATGCTGCTGACCGGCAATAATCTTAATCCGCGCGCCTGGCGCCTCGATCTGGAAAACGCCATTCTTATCCACGATCCGCAGCACCAGCTTGGCGCGATGCGTGAAAAAGAGCTGCATCTGATTCGCCAGCATACGACGGTGGTTAAACACTATCGCGACCTGCAAAGCATCGCCGAGTATCCGGTAAAAGTGCGTAAGCTGATTCGCCGCCTGAGGCGCATCCGTATCGACCGGCTTATCAGCCGTATTCTCTGAATTTCAGCCCCGCTTCGCCGGGGCTTTTTTATGGGATCGTTATGCGTAAAGTCATCATCATCGCTCCTCTGCTGCTGAGCGGCTGTAGCCATATGGCCAATGATTCATGGCGCGGCCAGGATAAGGCCCAGCACTTTCTCGCCTCAGCCATGCTCTCCGCAGCGGGTAACGAATACGCGCAGCACCAGGGTTACAGCCGCGATCGCAGCGCCGCCATCGGCTTTATGTTTTCGGTAAGCCTGGGCGCATCGAAGGAGCTGTGGGATAGCCGCCCGGCGGGGAGCGGCTGGAGCTGGAAAGATTTTGCCTGGGACGTGGCCGGCGCCACAACCGGTTACGCGGTGTGGCAGCTGGCGCATCAGTAATATCTACAGGCGTAATCCCTTGCCCTTACGGTGCAGCATCAGGGAGACGAAGAAAGCTAACGCTCCCATGACGGTGACATACCAGTAAAACGCGTGTTCTGCTCCGACTGATTTTAACAGCAATGCGACATATTCAGCCGAGCCACCGAACAGCGCATTAGCGACCGCGTAGGATAACCCCACGCCCAGTGCACGTACCTGAGCCGGGAACATCTCCGCCTTCAAAATACCGCTGATCGAGGTATAGAAACTGACGATCAGTAAGGCGCACATAACCAGCGCGAATGCTGCATACGGTGAAGTGACATTTTGCAATGCGCTCAGAATCGGTACCGTAAAGAGGGTCACGAGTACGCCGAAACAGAGCATTGAGGTTCGCCGGCCAATCCTGTCCGATAGCGCACCAAATAGCGGCTGAGCCAGCATATAGAAAAACAGGGCAGCGGTCATAATCATGCTGGCCGTACTGGCGCTCATTCCTGCCGTATTGACCAGGTATTTCTGCATGTAGGTCGTAAAGGTATAAAAGCTTAGCGAGCCGGCGGCGGTAAAGCCCAGCACCATCATGAATGCCCGGCGATTGCGCCACAATCCTTTAAAGGATCCTGCTTCTTTCAGCGCCCGGGTCTCCTGCTGCGAAGTTTCATCCAGCTGACGTCGGAGCCATAGCGCCACTACCGCCAGTACGGCTCCCAGCGCAAAAGGAATGCGCCATCCCCAGGCGTGCAGCTGTTCATCGCTGAGAACCTGCTGCAGCGCCACCACCACCAGGACCGCCAGCAGCTGCCCGCCGATAAGCGTTACGTACTGGAAGGATGCGTAGAAGCCTTTCTTCCCCTCAACGGCAACCTCACTCATGTAGGTTGCACTGGTCCCGTATTCACCGCCGACTGAGATCCCCTGGAAAAGACGGGCCAGCAGCAGGAGTACGGGGGCCCATGTGCCGATCGTCGCGTAGCCCGGCAGGCAGGCAATAACCAGCGAGCCCATGCACATCATGCACACCGAGATAAGCATCGAGGTTTTGCGGCCACGGCGATCGGCAATACGGCCAAACAGCCATCCGCCAATTGGGCGCATCAGAAAGCCGGCGGCGAATACGCCTGCGGTTTGTAGTAGCTGGGTGGTGGTGTTTCCTGAGGGGAAGAAGATATGCGCAAAATAGAGAGAGCAGAATGAGTAGACATAAAAATCAAACCATTCGACCAAATTCCCCGAGGATGCTCCAACAATCGCCCATATGCGACGGCGGGTATCAGCGTGTTTCAGCGATCCCCGTTCGTTAATACTGCTTTCTACCATTGTCATTCTGCTCCAGCAAAGACTGCAATCTGTCTCGTCGGGCGTACCACGTCACTTAGACAAATCAATTAGTAAAACAAATGTTATATAATTGTTATATTTTTATATGTGATTTATCTCACATTTATTTTCGCCATGCGGGTATTCGGAATGAACGATAAAGCAGGAGCGGGGATAGAGTGAAATATGGGGGTGAGGCGGCGACAGTAGGCTTTTATGTTGCAACTCATCAGCAGATGAGATCGCCCAGCGCCCGATCCGGGCGGCGTCCGGCCGCTTTTCATGAACCGCAGACAACAAAAAAACCCCATGCTTTCGCATGAGGTTTTTCTGTTTGTTTGATGCCTGGCCGTTGTATGCCGGGCCTCCTGCCCGCCACCCTCCGGGCAGCACGGCGTACTGTGCAAATTCGTTCCCGACGAATTTGTCCTACTCAGGAGAGCGCTTACCGACAAACGTCAGACAACAAAAAAACCCCATGCTTTCGCATGAGGTTTTTCTGTTTGTTTGATGCCTGGCAGTTCCCTACTCTCACATGGGGAGACCCCACACTACCATCGGCGCTACGGCGTTTCACTTCTGAGTTCGGCATGGGGTCAGGTGGGACCACCGCGCTGTTGCCGCCAGGCAAATTCTGTTTACCAACACGCCTTAAGGCCTGTCAGTTAATCTGTATCAGCTGAAAATCTCTCAAATTCACCACACCAAACAGCTTTGGCGTTGTAAGGTTAAGCCTCACGGTTCATTAGTATCGGTTAGCTCAACGTATCGCTACGCTTACACACCCGACCTATCAACGTCGTCGTCTTCAACGTTCCTTCAGGACTCTCAAGGAGTCAGGGAGAACTCATCTCGGGGCAAGTTTCGTGCTTAGATGCTTTCAGCACTTATCTTTTCCGCATTTAGCTACCGGGCAATGCCATTGGCATGACAACCCGAACACCAGTGATGCGTCCACTCCGGTCCTCTCGTACTAGGAGCAGCCCCCCTCAATTCTCCAGCGCCCACGGCAGATAGGGACCGAACTGTCTCACGACGTTCTAAACCCAGCTCGCGTACCACTTTAAACGGCGAACAGCCGTACCCTTGGGACCTACTTCAGCCCCAGGATGTGATGAGCCGACATCGAGGTGCCAAACACCGCCGTCGATATGAACTCTTGGGCGGTATCAGCCTGTTATCCCCGGAGTACCTTTTATCCGTTGAGCGATGGCCCTTCCATTCAGAACCACCGGATCACTATGACCTGCTTTCGCACCTGCTCGCGCCGTCACGCTCGCAGTCAAGCTAGCTTATGCCATTGCACTAACCTCCTGATGTCCGACCAGGATTAGCTAACCTTCGTGCTCCTCCGTTACTCTTTGGGAGGAGACCGCCCCAGTCAAACTACCCACCAGACACTGTCCGCAACCCGGATCACGGGTCTACGTTAGAACATCAAACATTAAAGGGTGGTATTTCAAGGTTGGCTCCACGCAGACTGGCGTCCACGCTTCAAAGCCTCCCACCTATCCTACACATCAAGGCTCAATGTTCAGTGTCAAGCTATAGTAAAGGTTCACGGGGTCTTTCCGTCTTGCCGCGGGTACACTGCATCTTCACAGCGAGTTCAATTTCACTGAGTCTCGGGTGGAGACAGCCTGGCCATCATTACGCCATTCGTGCAGGTCGGAACTTACCCGACAAGGAATTTCGCTACCTTAGGACCGTTATAGTTACGGCCGCCGTTTACCGGGGCTTCGATCAAGAGCTTCTCCTTACGGATAACCCCATCAATTAACCTTCCGGCACCGGGCAGGCGTCACACCGTATACGTCCACTTTCGTGTTTGCACAGTGCTGTGTTTTTAATAAACAGTTGCAGCCAGCTGGTATCTTCGACTGATTTCAGCTCCACGAGCAAGTCGCTTCACTTACCATCAGCGTGCCTTCTCCCGAAGTTACGGCACCATTTTGCCTAGTTCCTTCACCCGAGTTCTCTCAAGCGCCTTGGTATTCTCTACCTGACCACCTGTGTCGGTTTGGGGTACGATTTGATGTTACCTGATGCTTAGAGGCTTTTCCTGGAAGCAGGGCATTTGTTACTTCAGCACCGTAGTGCCTCGTCGTCACACCTCAGCGTTAACAAGAGTCCGGATTTACCTAAACTCTCCGCCTACATGCTTAAACCGGGACAACCGTCGCCCGGCTAACATAGCCTTCTCCGTCCCCCCTTCGCAGTAACACCGAGTACAGGAATATTAACCTGTTTCCCATCGACTACGCCTTTCGGCCTCGCCTTAGGGGTCGACTCACCCTGCCCCGATTAACGTTGGACAGGAACCCTTGGTCTTCCGGCGAGCGGGCTTTTCACCCGCTTTATCGTTACTTATGTCAGCATTCGCACTTCTGATACCTCCAGCAACCCTCACAGGCCACCTTCAACGGCTTACAGAACGCTCCCCTACCCAACAACGCCTAAGCGTCGCTGCCGCAGCTTCGGTGCATGGTTTAGCCCCGTTACATCTTCCGCGCAGGCCGACTCGACCAGTGAGCTATTACGCTTTCTTTAAATGATGGCTGCTTCTAAGCCAACATCCTGGCTGTCTGTGCCTTCCCACATCGTTTCCCACTTAACCATGACTTTGGGACCTTAGCTGGCGGTCTGGGTTGTTTCCCTCTTCACGACGGACGTTAGCACCCGCCGTGTGTCTCCCGTGATAACATTCTTCGGTATTCGTAGTTTGCATCGGGTTGGTAAGTCGGGATGACCCCCTAGCCGAAACAGTGCTCTACCCCCGAAGATGAATTCACGAGGCGCTACCTAAATAGCTTTCGGGGAGAACCAGCTATCTCCCGGTTTGATTGGCCTTTCACCCCCAGCCACAAGTCATCCGCTAATTTTTCAACATTAGTCGGTTCGGTCCTCCAGTTAGTGTTACCCAACCTTCAACCTGCCCATGGCTAGATCACCGGGTTTCGGGTCTATACCCTGCAACTTAACGCCCAGTTAAGACTCGGTTTCCCTGCGGCTCCCCTATACGGTTAACCTTGCTACAGAATATAAGTCGCTGACCCATTATACAAAAGGTACGCAGTCACCTGACAAATCAGGCTCCCACTGCTTGTACGTACACGGTTTCAGGTTCTGTTTCACTCCCCTCGCCGGGGTTCTTTTCGCCTTTCCCTCACGGTACTGGTTCACTATCGGTCAGTCAGGAGTATTTAGCCTTGGAGGATGGTCCCCCCATATTCAGACAGGATACCACGTGTCCCGCCCTACTCTTCGAACTCACAGAATGTGCATTTTAGTGTACGGGAGTATCACCCTGTACCCTGCGACTTTCCAGACGCTTCCACTAACACACAAACTGATTCAGGTTCTGGGCTGCTCCCCGTTCGCTCGCCGCTACTGGGGGAATCTCGGTTGATTTCTTTTCCTCGGGGTACTTAGATGTTTCAGTTCCCCCGGTTCGCTTCGTTAAGCTATGTATTCACTTAACGATAGTGTGTCGAAACACACTGGGTTTCCCCATTCGGAAATCGCCGGTTATAACGGTTCATATCACCTTACCGACGCTTATCGCAGATTAGCACGTCCTTCATCGCCTCTGACTGCCAGGGCATCCACCGTGTACGCTTAGTCGCTTAACCTCACAACCCGAAGCTGTTTCGTAAAACAGTCGTGTTGTGAAAATTTGAGAGACTCGAACACACCGCTTTTCCTTTCTTATTACGGAGAAAGGAAACAGTGTGTCGTTTCAATTTTCAGCTTGATCCAGATTTTTAAAGAGCAAATATCTCAAACATAACTCACTGAGTTAGTTTTGAGATATGGAGGTCGGCGACTTTCACTCACAAACCAGCAAGTGGCGTCCCCTAGGGGATTCGAACCCCTGTTACCGCCGTGAAAGGGCGGTGTCCTGGGCCTCTAGACGAAGGGGACACTGAAGTCTCAATCGCAAGACGCCTTGCTATTTACTTTTCATCAGACAATCTGTGTGAGCACTACAAAGGCAGGTTCTTCAGGTAAGGAGGTGATCCAACCGCAGGTTCCCCTACGGTTACCTTGTTACGACTTCACCCCAGTCATGAATCACAAAGTGGTAAGCGCCCTCCCGAAGGTTAAGCTACCTACTTCTTTTGCAACCCACTCCCATGGTGTGACGGGCGGTGTGTACAAGGCCCGGGAACGTATTCACCGTGGCATTCTGATCCACGATTACTAGCGATTCCGACTTCACGGAGTCGAGTTGCAGACTCCGATCCGGACTACGACATACTTTATGAGGTCCGCTTGCTCTCGCGAGGTCGCTTCTCTTTGTATATGCCATTGTAGCACGTGTGTAGCCCTACTCGTAAGGGCCATGATGACTTGACGTCATCCCCACCTTCCTCCAGTTTATCACTGGCAGTCTCCTTTGAGTTCCCGGCCGAACCGCTGGCAACAAAGGATAAGGGTTGCGCTCGTTGCGGGACTTAACCCAACATTTCACAACACGAGCTGACGACAGCCATGCAGCACCTGTCTCAGAGTTCCCGAAGGCACCAAAGCATCTCTGCTAAGTTCTCTGGATGTCAAGAGTAGGTAAGGTTCTTCGCGTTGCATCGAATTAAACCACATGCTCCACCGCTTGTGCGGGCCCCCGTCAATTCATTTGAGTTTTAACCTTGCGGCCGTACTCCCCAGGCGGTCGACTTAACGCGTTAGCTCCGGAAGCCACTCCTCAAGGGAACAACCTCCAAGTCGACATCGTTTACAGCGTGGACTACCAGGGTATCTAATCCTGTTTGCTCCCCACGCTTTCGCACCTGAGCGTCAGTCTTTGTCCAGGGGGCCGCCTTCGCCACCGGTATTCCTCCAGATCTCTACGCATTTCACCGCTACACCTGGAATTCTACCCCCCTCTACAAGACTCTAGCCTGCCAGTTTCGGATGCAGTTCCCAGGTTGAGCCCGGGGATTTCACATCCGACTTGACAGACCGCCTGCGTGCGCTTTACGCCCAGTAATTCCGATTAACGCTTGCACCCTCCGTATTACCGCGGCTGCTGGCACGGAGTTAGCCGGTGCTTCTTCTGCGAGTAACGTCAATCGACAAGGTTATTAACCTTATCGCCTTCCTCCTCGCTGAAAGTACTTTACAACCCGAAGGCCTTCTTCATACACGCGGCATGGCTGCATCAGGCTTGCGCCCATTGTGCAATATTCCCCACTGCTGCCTCCCGTAGGAGTCTGGACCGTGTCTCAGTTCCAGTGTGGCTGGTCATCCTCTCAGACCAGCTAGGGATCGTCGCCTAGGTGAGCCATTACCTCACCTACTAGCTAATCCCATCTGGGCACATCTGATGGCATGAGGCCCGAAGGTCCCCCACTTTGGTCTTGCGACGTTATGCGGTATTAGCTACCGTTTCCAGTAGTTATCCCCCTCCATCAGGCAGTTTCCCAGACATTACTCACCCGTCCGCCGCTCGTCACCCGAGAGCAAGCTCTCTGTGCTACCGCTCGACTTGCATGTGTTAGGCCTGCCGCCAGCGTTCAATCTGAGCCATGATCAAACTCTTCAATTTAAGTTTGATGCTCGTGAATTAAACTTCGTAATGAATTACGTATGTTCACTCAGAGACTTGGTATTCATTTTTCGTCCGAGGACGTTAAGAATCCATGTCACTTTGAGTGCCCACACAGATTGTCTGATAAATTGTTAAAGAGCAGTTGCGACGCGCTTTAGCGCTCTGTCGCGAGGTCCCGTATATTACGTTTTCCTCATTCAGAGTCAAGCGTTTATTTTGCTTTTCTCTGTCGGCTTTCGCGGCTGATATTCAGCGCTGAAGCCTTCTGACCCGGCGGCGTGTTGGCCGTTGTTCCGTGTCAGTGGAGGCGCATTATAGGCGGTAATTCTGAGGTGACAAGTATAAATTCAAAAAAACAATTCAATCGGTTACTTTTCACACAAAATCACGTTCAGGCTTTAATTCTTGCCTGGTTTTTAAACAAAAACGAGCCCGTCGGGCCCGTTTTTGTCGTTTTGTGATTTACTGCACTGCCACTATCCGGTCATCTTTCACCACCAGTTGCACTTCTTTACCGGGAATAAGTTCGCCGGAAAGGATTTGCTGCGCCAGCGGGTTTTCGATCTGCTGCTGGATGGCTCGTTTTAACGGCCGCGCCCCGTACACCGGATCGTAACCGTTCGCGCTGAGCAGCTTCAGCGCCTCATCGGACATGCGCACTTCATAGCCACGCTCTTCCAGACGTTTATACAGACGCTGCAGCTGAATCTGTGCAATAGAGGCAATATGTTTTTCACCCAGCGGGTGGAATACCACAACCTCATCTATACGGTTGATGAATTCCGGACGGAAGCTTTGGCTAACAACGCCCATAATCACATCTTTCATATGACTATAATCCAGCTCACCGAACCGCTCCTGAATCAGATCGGAGCCGAGGTTAGAGGTCATAATGACTACCGTATTACGGAAATCGACCGTTCTCCCCTGTCCGTCCGTCAAGCGCCCATCATCCAGCACCTGCAGCAGAATGTTGAACACGTCAGGATGCGCTTTTTCGACCTCATCCAGCAAAATCACCGAATAAGGACGACGGCGTACGGCTTCCGTCAGATAGCCGCCCTCTTCATAACCGACGTATCCCGGAGGCGCACCCACCAGCCGCGAGACGGAGTGTTTCTCCATAAACTCGGACATATCGATACGCACCATCGCGTCATCGCTATCGAACATGAAGTTCGCCAGCGTTTTACACAGTTCGGTTTTACCGACACCGGTCGGCCCAAGGAACAGGAACGAGCCGATAGGACGGTTAGGGTCGGACAAGCCGGCACGGCTACGGCGAATAGCGTTAGAGACCGCTTCAACCGCCTCGTTCTGACCAATCACCCGACTGTGCAGTTCCTGCTCCATGCGCAGCAGCTTTTCACGCTCGCCTTCCATCATTCGCGCGACCGGAATGCCGGTCCAGCGCGCCAGAACTTCAGCAATTTCCGCATCCGTTACTTTATTACGCAACAGACGCATCGTTTTACCTTCAGACTGCGTGGCCGCTGCCAGCTGTTTTTCCAGCTCCGGGATTTTGCCGTACTGCAGCTCTGACATCCGGGCCAGGTCGCCAACGCGTCGCGCCTGCTCGATGGCAATTTTTGCCTGTTCCAGCTCGGCTTTAATCGTCTGAGTTCCGGAGAGGGACGCTTTTTCCGCCTTCCACTCCTCTTCTAATACGGAATACTGACGCTCTTTATCCGCCAGCTCTTCATTCAGCATATCCAGACGCTTCAGGCTTGCCTCATCGGCTTCTTTCTTCAGCGCCTGCTGCTCCAGCTTGAGCTGAATAATACGCCTATCGAGTCGGTCAAGCTCTTCCGGCTTCGAGTCAATCTGCATACGAATGCTGGAAGCGGCTTCATCGATCAGGTCAATCGCTTTATCCGGCAGCTGGCGGTCGGCAATGTAGCGATGCGACAGAGTTGCGGCCGCGACGATCGCCGGATCGGTGATCTGCACATGGTGATGCAGCTCATAGCGCTCTTTTAAGCCGCGCAGAATCGCAATGGTGTCTTCCACCGAAGGTTCGGCCACGAAGACTTTCTGGAAACGCCGCTCCAGGGCCGCATCTTTTTCAATATATTGCCGATACTCATCGAGGGTAGTCGCACCGACGCAGTGCAGTTCACCACGTGCCAGCGCGGGCTTCAGCATATTACCTGCATCCATCGCGCCGTCCGCTTTACCCGCGCCCACCATGGTATGCAGCTCATCGATAAACAGAATGACGTTGCCTTCCTGCTTCGAGAGATCGTTCAGCACGCCTTTCAGACGCTCTTCAAACTCGCCGCGATACTTAGCACCTGCCACCAGCGCGCCCATATCCAGCGCCAGTACCCGCCGGCCTTTTAGCCCTTCCGGTACTTCGCCGTTGACGATACGCTGCGCCAGCCCTTCGACGATAGCCGTTTTACCGACGCCAGGTTCACCGATAAGCACCGGGTTGTTTTTAGTGCGCCGCTGCAGTACCTGAATAGTACGGCGAATCTCTTCATCACGACCGATAACCGGATCCAGCTTGCCCTGTTCAGCACGCTCGGTCAGATCGACGGTAAATTTTTTCAATGCCTGACGTTGGTCTTCGGCACCCTGATCGTTCACGCTTTCACCTCCACGCATTTGTTCAATCGCCTGAGTCACATTGGCGGTTGTTGCACCGGCAGATTTCAACAGATCGGTTAGCGTACCGCGTGATTCAAGCGCCGCCAGAACGAACAGTTCCGACGAAATAAAGTTATCCTTCCGCTTTTGCGCCAGCTTGTCGCAAAGGTTCAGAATACGCACCAGATCCTGGGACGGCTGCACGTCGCCGCCGGTGCCTTCCACCTGCGGTAAACGGCTCAAGGCCTGAGTAATACTGGTGCTTAACTCGCCGGCGTTAATGCCCGCAGAAGTTAATAAAGGACGTACAGATCCCCCTTCCTGATTAAGCAAGGCGCTCATTAGATGAAGAGGTTCGATGAATTGGTTGTCGTGCCCTAGCGCGAGCGACTGGGCATCGGCAAGAGCAAGCTGGAATTTATTGGTAAGACGGTCCAGACGCATAACTCCTCCCATAACAGGTCAAATTTGCTACTGGAGATTAAATGAGGTCATCCCTCAATTATTCAAGGTTAAAGACCTGAACTATGCGAAAAATAAGTCTGCCTTCCGGACCGTCTTGATGCACCAGGTTATATCAGCCAGATAAAACTAGCCATACGACCCGTCGTCTTATCACGGCGATAAGAGAAAAAATCGTCCTTTTCGCTTAGCGTACAGCGATCGCCGCCGAAGATTTGCTCCACGCCAACGTTGGCCAGGCGCTGACGAGCCAGCTGATAGATATCGGCAAAGTATTTCTCACCGACCGGACGAAAAGCGCTGTCGGCCTTCGCGTCTTTACTCATAAAGGCTTCGCGAACTTCCGCGCCGACTTCAAAAGCCTCGGGACCGATAGCCGGCCCGAGCCACGCCAGAATATTATCCGGCTTATCAGCGAAGCAGGCGACCGTTTCCTCCAGCACACCGTCGCATAGTCCGCGCCAGCCCGCGTGGGCCGCCGCCACTTCGGTACCGGCACGGTTGCAAAAAAGCACCGGCAGGCAGTCAGCGGTCATCACGGCGCAAACGGTGCCCGGCGTATTACAGTATGACGCATCCGCGCGTTTTGACGCATACGGCCCGCCGTCGAGTTTCAGCACCGCCGTACCGTGAACCTGTTCGAGCCACACCGGATACGCGGGGAGCCCGCCTGCGGCAAACATCCGCCGGCGGTTTTCCTCAACGTCCGGCAGATTGTCTCCGCAATGGGCGCCCAGATTAAGCGAGCCATACGGAGGCAGGCTGACGCCGCCAACGCGCGTGGAGCTACAGGCCGCCACGCTTTCCGGCATTGGCCACTGCGGTACAATCAGTTTAGTCATAGCCAGTCAATACGATCCTTATGCTCTTCATAATCGGCGCGCATGGCATCGATCAGCACAACCATATCCTGAGGGATCGGCGCATGCCATTCCATCTCAATACCGCTAACCGGGTGATACAGACGCAGCATGGTGGCGTGCAGAGCCTGACGATCGAACTGGCGCAGTGCGGTAATGAACTCCTCTGACGCCCCTTTCGGCGGACGTGGACGGCCGCCGTATACCTGATCGCCAACCAGCGGATGGGTGATATGCGCCATGTGTACGCGGATCTGGTGAGTACGGCCGGTTTCCAGACGCAGGCGCAGGCGCGTATGAATACGGAAATGCTCCATAATGCGGTAATGCGTTACCGCCGGTTTACCCATCGGGTGCACCGCCATATGCGTACGCTTGGTCGGGTGACGACTAATCGGTTCTTCTACCGTACCGCCAGACGTCATGTGACCAATCGCTACCGCTTCGTATTCGCGGGTAATTTCGCGCAGCTGCAGCGACTCCACCAGACGCGTTTGCGCCGGGATGGTTTTCGCCACAACCATCAGGCCGGTGGTGTCTTTATCCAGGCGGTGGACAATGCCCGCACGCGGAACATCGGCAATCGCCGGATAGTAGTGCAGCAGCGCATTCAGCACAGTACCGTCAGGATTGCCCGCCCCCGGATGGACGACCAGGCCGCGCGGCTTATTGATCACGAGGATGTCGTCATCCTCGTAGACGATATTGAGCGGAATATCCTGCGGTTCGAAGCGCACATCTTCTTCGATTTCAACATCGATAGAGACGCTTTCTCCCCCTAAAACTTTCTCTTTCGGCTTGTCGCTGACAGCGCCGTTTACCAGCACTCGCTGGTCAAGGATCCATTCTTTTATGCGCGAACGCGAATAATCCGGGAACATTTCGGCCAAAGCCTGATCTAAGCGTTGCCCGAGTTGATTTTCGGACACCGTTGCGGTGAGTTGTACTCGTTGTGCCATATACAGCTTCTTCGTTTAACGTTGGGTTTTACGGCTTTGCCGTATAATATAGTGTGCTATTGTAGCTGGTCTTAATCGGGAGCAGGAACAGAGATTCTCCCGCATAAACATTTTGAGGAAGTCAAAACGTCATGACGCGCATGAAATACCTGGTGGCAGCTGCCACACTGAGCCTGGCTTTGGTGGGTTGCTCCGGCTCAAAGGAAGAGGTGCCTGATAATCCGCCGAATGAAATCTACGCGACTGCCCAGCAAAAACTGCAGGACGGTAACTGGAAACAGGCAATAACGCAACTGGAAGCGTTGGATAATCGCTATCCGTTCGGCCCTTATTCCCAACAGGTACAGCTGGACCTGATTTATGCGTACTACAAAAATGCCGATCTGCCGTTAGCTCAGGCGGCCATCGACCGCTTTGTTCGTCTGAACCCGACCCATCCTAACATTGATTACGTCATTTATATGCGTGGTCTGACAAATATGGCTCTGGATGATAGTGCGCTGCAAGGATTCTTCGGGGTCGATCGCTCCGATCGCGACCCCCAGCACGCACGCGATGCCTTCAATGACTTCTCGAAGCTGGTGCGCGGCTATCCGAACAGCCAGTATTCGACCGACGCCTACAAACGTATGGTGTTCCTGAAGGATCGTCTGGCTAAGTACGAACTGTCGGTGGTTGATTACTATACCGACCGCGGCGCGTGGGTTGCCGTCGTAAACCGCGTTGACGGCATGCTGCGTAGCTATCCGGATGCGCAGGCTACCCGCGACGCATTGCCGAAAATGGAAAACGCCTATCGCCAGATGCAAATGAACGCACAGGCAGACAAGGTGGCCAAAATTATCGCGGCTAACGGCAAAAACACCTGATCGCTTTTGAGGTAAGCAAAACGGCAGCCCTGGGGCTGCCGTTTTTTTATTCATCAGAGCTATACGCTGAAGCGTTTTAGCGTCAAGTCATCCCATCAAATATGACGCTCTTTCCCGCGTTCGACAAGTAAAATCTCCCCCGTTCCTGTCCTGCCTCACAAATTGCATTCGTTGACAAAAAGTGACATTAAAATGTGATTTATATCACGCATTTTGACATTGGGCGAGGTATGCTGAGTTCACCAAGACGGGAAAGACAAGAGGTAAAATTTATGACAATGAACATTACCAGTAAACAAATGGAAATTACTCCGGCTATTCGCCAGCATGTCGCAGACCGTCTCGCCAAATTGGATAAATGGCAAACCCACTTAATCAACCCGCACATCATTCTCTCCAAGGAGCCGCAAGGTTTTGTCGCTGACGCAACCATCAATACGCCAAACGGTCACCTGGTTGCCAGCGCGCGAAGTGAAGATATGTACGCCGCGATCAACGAATTAATCAACAAGCTGGAACGGCAGCTGAACAAAGTGCAACACAAAGGGGAAGCCCGCCGCGCCGCAACATCGGTGAAAGAGGCAGGCTTTGTGGAAGAAGAAGAGTAATCCTGAACTTTACTGTCCTTAACTTAATATTGTGTAACGCCACGCGCCTTCGGGCGCGTTTTTTATTGACAGGATGAAAACAGTCCGGGTACTGTAATCCCAGCTGATTAAAGGAATTTATCTTGAAACTACTGCCGTTCTTCTTCGCATTCTTTTTTACCTTCCCCTAATTGGGAGGCAATTCGTCGTGTGATAAAGAATGCGAAGACGAACTACAAGGCCTCCCACCAGGGAGGCCTTTTTTATTTATGCCCGCTATTTTTCAGGCTGCACGCGCGCTGTCGGTGGCTCGAACGATTTAGGGTATCTAAACCAATAACAAGAAAGGCAACACATATGACCGAGGAAAATCCATTACTGGCCCTGCGCGATAAGATAAGCGCCCTGGATGAGAAGCTGCTCGCGCTGCTGGCAGAGCGTCGCGGGCTGGCTGTCGAAGTCGGCAAGGCCAAGCTGGCATCGCATCGCCCGGTACGCGATATCGACCGCGAGCGTGACCTGCTGGAGCGCCTGATGACCCTGGGCAAAGCTCACCATCTGGACGCGCACTACATCACCCGCCTGTTCCAGCTGATCATTGAGGATTCCGTGCTCACCCAGCAAACCCTGCTGCAGCAGCACCTGAATAAGATCAACCCGCATTCAGCGCGCGTCGCTTTTCTGGGGCCAAAAGGGTCATATTCGCACCTTGCCGCGCGGCAATATGCGGCCCGCCATTTCGAACAGTTTATCGAAAGCGGCTGCGCCAAGTTTGCGGATATCTTCGACCAGGTTGAAACCGGCCAGGCTGACTACGCGGTAGTGCCGATCGAAAACACCAGCTCCGGCGGGATCAACGACGTCTACGATCTGCTGCAGCACACCACCCTGTCGATCGTTGGTGAACTGACGATCCCTATCGATCACTGCGTCCTGGTTGCCGCCTCTACCGATCCGCAGCAAATTACTACCGTCTACAGCCATCCTCAGCCGTTCCAGCAGTGTAGCCAGTATCTGAGCCGCTATCCGCACTGGAAAATCGAATACACCGAAAGTACCTCGGCGGCAATGGAGAAAGTCGCGCAGGCCAAATCGCCAACCATCGCGGCGCTGGGCAGCGAAGCCGGCGGTGCGCTGTACGGACTGCAGGTGCTTGAACACTGTGAGGCCAACCAGACGCAAAATATCACCCGCTTCCTGGTACTGGCGCGCAAGGCGGTGAACGTCTCCGATCAGGTTCCGGCAAAAACCACCCTGCTCATAGCGACCGGCCAGCAGGCGGGTGCGCTGGTAGAAGCGCTGCTGGTACTGCGCAACCACAACCTGATCATGACCAAGCTGGAGTCGCGCCCAATCTACGGCAACCCGTGGGAAGAGATGTTTTATCTGGATATCCAGGCCAACCTGGAATCCATCCCCATGCGCAAGGCGCTCAAGGAGCTGGCGGAGATCACCCGCTCAATGAAGGTACTGGGCTGCTATCCAGGCGAAAACGTGGTGCCCGTCGAGCCCATCTAACGCTCGATAAACGCCCGCTTCTTCATCCCTGCCACCGCAACCGGCAGGGTGAAGATCGCGCCGGAGAGCGGATATTTCGCCACTTCATCCCCAGCCATGTTTTCCCGGGTGGTGGTGATAAACAGCGTACGCATATCTGCCCCGCCAAAACAGACCATCGTCGGGCAGCGTACCGGCAGACGGTACTCTTCCAGCTGTTCGCCGGTCGGCGAGAAGCGGGCTATACGCCAGCCGTCAAACATCGCGCTCCAGTAGCACCCTTCGACATCGATAGCCGCACCGTCAGGAATACCTTCCCCCGGCTGAAAGCGCCGGAAAACCTCACGCCTGCCCGGCTCGCCCTGCTCATCCAGCGGCGTACGGTAGATAACGGCATTCGGCGTATCGGAGGTATACATCCAGCGCCGGTCCTCGCTAAAGGCGAGGCCGTTAGCGCCGTGGATATCGCACTGGATGACCCGCGGGGTAAGATCGCTGTCAATACGCACCAGAAGCGCGCCGTTATAATCTCCCGGCGCCCAGAAGGTGCCGGCATAAAAGCGCCCGTCGCGATCGGTCCCGCCGTCGTTAAAACGGGCCAGCTGCGGGTTGCTTGGGTTATCGCAGATTTTGCGACGCAGCAGGCCGCGCGCATCGGTTAACCAGATAGCGCTGCGCAGCGCCACGATAAAGCCGCCCTTCTCGCGCAGCGCAAAGCAGCCGACCTCTTCAGGAAACTGCAGGACCTGATGTTCACCGCTGTGCATCTCGTAACGGTGAATTTCGCCCGCCATAATATCGGCCCAGTATAGAGCTTGCTCAGCCTCATTCCAGGTCGGGCATTCCGGCAGGTGTCCGGCGTAATCAAACAGCGGTTGTGGTTCAGCCATCGTTTTCATCCCTATAAAAAAAGCCAGCGGGTTGCCCCTCTGGCTTTGATTATATACGGTTTTCAGCTACTGCCGATTATCATTCGCCTGGCGCAGCAGCGTACGGCTTTCGCTCTGGAAGCGCTGGGCATAATCGCCAAACCAGTGCTCAACTTTGCGGAAGCTGTCGATAAACGCCTGCTTATCTCCCTGCTCCAGCAGGCCAATCGCCTCGCCAAAACGCTGGTAGTAGCGCTTAATCAATGCCAGGTTACTCTCCGACGACATAATGATGTCGGCGTAGAGCTGCGGATCCTGGGCGAACAGCCGGCCCACCATCGCCAGTTCAAGGCGGTAAATCGGTGACGACAGCGCCAGCAGCTGCTCCAGACGAACATTCTCTTCCGCCAGGTGCAGGCCATAGGCAAAGGTCGCAAAGTGGCGCAGAGCCTGAATAAAGGCCATGTTCTGATCGTGCTCAACGGCGCTGATGCGATGCAGACGGGCGCCCCAAACCTGAATTTGCTCAAGGAACCACAGATAGGCTTCCGGCTGGCGGCCGTCGCAGTAGACCACAACCTGCTTGGCGAGGCTACCGCTGTCCGGACCGAACATCGGATGTAAGCCCAGCACCGGGCCATTATGCGCCGCCAGCATCGCCTGCAGCGGCTCCGCTTTAATTGATGCCAGGTCAACCAAAATGCAGTCCGCCGGCAGCGAAGGCAGCCGGGCAATCGTTTCAGCCGTGGTATGAATAGGGACGCTGACGATCACCATCCCGGCGTCGGCAACAATCTCCGTCGCCCGCGGCCAGTCTTCTTTCTCCAGAATACGTACCCGGTAGCCTGAAAGCGTCAGCATCTTCTCGAACAGGCGCCCCATCTGCCCGCCGCCGCCGACAATCACCACCGGCCGCAGGTTCGGACAGAGGGTTTTAAAACCTTTGTCGTTTTCGCTGGAATAGGACTCGCGCATCACGCGGCGCAGCACGTCTTCAATCAGATCCGGCGGCACGCCGAGCGCGGCCGCCTCTTCGCGGCGGGAGGCCAGCATCGCCGCCTCCCGCTCCGGGACGTAAATGGGCAGGCCGTATTTGCTCTTGACCTCTCCCACTTCCGCCACCAGCTCCAGGCGCTTAGCCAGCAGGCTCAGCAGCGCCTTATCAACTTCATCAATTTGATCGCGCAACGCGGTCAGTTCAGCAACCATACTATCCTCTTACGCCAGACGAGCCGCCAGATGGCCGCGCAGATCCTTATCAAGTTCGCGGAGCAACGCATCGGTGGTTTCCCAGCTGATGCAAGCATCGGTGACGGATACGCCGTATTTCATATCACAACGCGGCTGCTCAGAGGACTGGTTGCCTTCGTGGATATTACTCTCAATCATCAGGCCAATAATGGAACGATTGCCATCCTTGATCTGCGCGACGACGGATTCTGCCACCGCTGGCTGACGGCGGTAGTCTTTATTGGAGTTACCATGACTGCAATCTACCATCAGCGACGGCTTCAGTCCCGCCTGAGTCATCTCTTTTTCGCACTGCTCGACATCTGCCGGGCCGTAGTTCGGCGCTTTACCGCCGCGCAGAATGACGTGACCATCCGGGTTGCCCTGGGTTTGCAGCAGGCAGACCTGGCCGGCCTGGTTAATCCCGACAAAGCGGTGCGGCATCGCCGCGGCGCGCATGGCGTTGATCGCCGTCGCCAGGCTGCCGTCGGTACCGTTTTTAAAGCCGACCGGCATTGAGAGGCCGGATGCCATTTCGCGGTGCGTCTGGGACTCAGTGGTACGTGCGCCGATCGCCGACCAGCTGAACAGATCGCCGAGGTACTGCGGGCTGTTAGGATCCAGCGCTTCAGTGGCCAGCGGCAGCCCCATATTGACCAGCTCGACCAGCAGCCGGCGCGCAATCTTCAGACCGCCTTCAACGTCAAACGAGCCATCCATGTGCGGATCGTTAATCAGCCCTTTCCAACCGACGGTGGTACGGGGTTTTTCAAAATAGACGCGCATTACCAGGTAGAGGCTATCGCTGACCTCTTCGGCAAGTGCTTTAAAACGATGAGCGTACTCGATTGCCGCTTCCGGATCGTGAATTGAGCAAGGACCGCAGACCACCAGCAGGCGCGGATCGCGGCCGGCAATAATGTCAGAGATAGTCTGACGGGACTGCGCAATCTGCGCTTCTTGTTCAAGGCTCAGCGGGAATTCAGCCTTCAGCTGATCCGGAGTGATCAAAACCTGTTCGTCGGTAATATGTACGTTATTCAGCGCGTCTTTTTGCATGATTGCGATCCTGGGTAGCTCGTTTGCGATAGTGTTTTCCTCACTGAGGAGAACGTAACGATACCACACAAAGTAAAGATTTCAATCCATATTCCGTAAATTTTACTTTACACATGCAAAATAAATGGCCCTTTATCCGCCATAAAACGTAAACTTAAATTAACACCACCCGCAACGACCGCCCAAAAATTATCCGTTGGGCCACCTTTTCTTTACGAAAAATCCTGGCCAAAATTAACCCATGGCAAAGACCGTGGCTAATGACGATTTTCACCAACAATGCTATTCTTCGGCCGGGCAACAGCGCGCTGCAATTCACGTACCATGACGAACCAGACGGATCCGTTAATGAAACAGTTTCACCGTCTTTTTTTGATGTCTTTGTTATTCATCGTGATCTATCCCGCTTTTGCCGCCGGGTCGTCTGCAAATGTGCGAGCCATTGTTTCAGGGATCGTGACGTACACCCGCTGGCCAGAACTCTCCGCCCCGCCCAGGCTGTGTATTTTCTCTACGTCACGCTACACCCAAAGTCTGACCCAGCAATCGCCTGAAGCTTTGCCCTACCAGCCGGTGGTTGTTCACAGCACAGAGGAAGCGTTGAATACGGTTTGTGATGGTTTTTATTTTGGTAGCGAATCGCCGTCACAGCAGTCCGAATTCACCTCTAAATACCGGCCAAGGCCCCTATTACTTATCGCGGAACAGAATACCGAATGCGCTATTGGCAGTGCTTTTTGCCTGATCATCAATGACGACAGGGTCAAATTCTCCGTTAATCTTGATGTCCTGACGCACAGCGGTGTGCGGGTCAATCCAGATGTACTGATGCTTGCCCGGAAAAACGCACATGAATAAGGATTATCCTCAGGGCCCGCGCCCCACCTTCAAAAGAGCGCTACGCCGTATCAGCATGATAAGCGTAATCATATCGATGACTCTGGTCTGGCTGCTGCTCAGCACCGCCTCCGTATTCACGCTGAAACAATACGCGCAGAAGAATCTCGAACTAACGGCCGCCACAATGAGCCGCAGCCTCGAAGCAGCGCTGGTCTTTGGCGATAGCGCGGCGGCAGAAGATACGCTGGCGACGCTGGGGAAGCAGGGACAGTTTTCCGAAGCGCTGGTGCTTGATAGCCAGAAAAAGCATTTTGCCCTCTGGCATAACCACGATCTGGTAAGCCAGGAAAAACTCAGCGGCCTTATCAGCAGGTGGCTTTTCCCACAGCCCACCGTGCAGCCCATCTGGCATGAAGGGAAAACGATCGGCGAGCTTCGCCTGACGGCGCTGGATCGGCTGATAAGCCACTTCCTCGGCATTTCCATTATCGTCCTGACCGGCAGCATCCTGCTGGCGTCCTTTATCGCCCTGCTGCTGACCCACTCCCTGCACCGCGGCATCGTTACCGCGCTGCAGAGCATTACCGAAGTGGTGCACGATATCCGGGAAAACCGCCACTTCTCGCGTCGCGTTCCCGAAGAACACATTGAAGAGTTTCATATTTTCGCCCAGGACTTTAATAGCCTGCTCGGCGAGATGGAGGACTGGCAGCGGCAGCTGCAGGCCAAAAACGCCCAGCTTCTGCGCAGCTCTCTGCACGATCCGCTGACCGGGCTTGCCAACCGCGCGGCGTTTCGTAACGTCATCGGCAAACTGATGAATGACGACGTCACCCACCGCAGCTCCGCGCTCTTATTCCTTGATGGCGACAACTTCAAGCTCATCAACGATAACTGGGGGCACGCGACGGGCGATAAGGTCTTAATCGAAGTGGCCAGCCGGCTGATGGCGTTTGCCGGTACCCACCATCAGGCATGGCGGTTAGGCGGCGACGAATTTGCCATTCTGCTGCGCAATGTCCACACCGAAGCTGAAGTCCAGGCACAGTGCGCCTTACTCTCGGCACAGTTTCTCCAGCCGTTTAATCTGCACAACGGCCACACCGCTACCCTGTCGCTCAGCATTGGTTACGCGCTGGCGTGGGAGCATACTTCTGCCGAAAATCTGCAAGAGTTTGCCGATCAAAATATGTATCGGATGAAACATCAGCGTTTGCAGCAGGTACAAAAATAAAAGGAATCATCATGCTCAGGAAATATTTTGCTCCCGCTCTGCTGGCCGCGGTTTTTCTCACCGGCTGCCAGGCTCCGCAAGGAAAATTCTCTCCGCAGCAGGTTGCGGCGATGAAGTCCTACGGCTTTACGGAAAGTAACGGCGACTGGTCCCTGGGCATCTCTGACACCATTCTGTTTGATAAAAATGACTACCGCCTGCGTCCCGAAAGCCAGCAGCAAATTCACAGCATGGCTTCCCGCCTTGCCTCAACCGGGATTACGCACAGTCGTTTAGATGGTCATACGGATAACTATGGCGAAGATGGCTACAACGAGATGCTGTCGCTGAAACGCGCAAACAGCGTCGCTGACGCCTGGGCGGAGGGTGCCAGCATCCCGCGCGGCAATTTAACGACCCGCGGGTTAGGTAAAAAATATCCGATTGCCAGCAACGATACGGCAAAAGGTCGTGCCGAAAACCGCCGGGTGACGGTGGTTATCAGCACGCCTTAACTCCCTTAGTCTACTGAACTGGCGAGCGTCACAGCGCTGGCCGCACGCCAGCGCAGATAGTCCACAGCAATGCACAGCAGCAGGCTGGCGCCCATCAGCGGCAGCGCCAGCCCCAGCAGGAAGGCCATCACCAGCGTGAGCGTACGGGCGGGCCATGCCAGATTAAGCCAGGCCTGCACCAGCGTACCTGCCGGATTAAACGCCGCCTTCGGCGGACGGCGAAGCCACCATAAGCGATACCCAACGACTATCATCACGCACAGCGCCGCGCCAAAGGCGATCAGCAGCAGCTGATTCGCCAGGCCAAAGAGGATCCCCATGTGGAAATCGACGCCCCAGCGGGTGAGTTTCGCCATCAGCGGGAAATCGGCAAAGCGCGTACGATCAACAACCTGCATCCGCTCACCGTCAATCGCTACCGCATCCACCCGGGTCGGCCAGCTTCGGTCTATTTCGTTCACCGTCCAGGCGAACCCCGCCCCTTTGGGAGGGCGAATCTCAAGCTTGCTGGCATCGAGACCTGCGCTACGCGCGAGCGTCAGCACCTGGTCAAACTGCTCGCCCTTCAGCGGCGGCATCGTTTCGGGCATCGCCATATTGCCCATATGATGCTCAGCATGGGCATCATGAGCCATCGGCATCGCGGCGTGCAGCCGGGCGTTGACCTGCGGCGTCAGCCAGCCGAATGCGGCGCGCATCTTATCGACATTATCCCCGGCCCACTGCGACCAGGTTAAGCCGGTCGCGGAGAACAGCAGCATGCCCGCCAGCAGCACCCAGCCGAGGGAAGCATGCAGCCGGCGCGTATTTTGCTGGCGGTTATTGATCCGCCGGCGGGGCCGGGTCATGGCCCATAGCGCAATGCCCCCCAGCGCGGCAACCCACATCCAGGATGCCGCCAGTTCGCTATACAGCCGCCCGATATTTCCTGCCAGCAGGGACCTGTGCGCATAATCAATCCACTGGCGCAGGGGCAAAATACCGCTGGTGCCATAGACCGTCATATCGCCTTTAACCTGCAAGGTTACCGGATCGATAAACAGCGCCCGGGATTCTGACTCTCCCAGCTGCGGGTCGGCGAACATCACCCGCGTGGTCTCGCCGGCGACCATCGCCGGGCGCACCGCCTGCAGGCGAAGATTTCCCTGAGTTAGCGCCTCCGCGGCCACTATTTGGGCGCTCAGCGGCTGCTTCTCCCCGCCGGGTGTCGCGCTCAGCGCGTCGTGATATAGCCAGTTTTCCAGCTGCGGCGTGGCCACGTACAGCGTACCGGTTAGCGCGGCCACGAAGATGAACGGCCCGATAAACAGGCCAATATAAAAATGAAGACGTCGCAGCAGGTTCAGCCATGCCGCGCGCGAGGTGCAGGTAGTCATACTTTTCCTTTCCGAAAGCAAAAAGAGAACGTTGCGCAGTGCGCACATTATTTTTTATCAACAGGAAAAAGCGGACTGCCGCGGCGGCGCGCGGGTATCGGGATAGAGCCAGGGGAAGAAGTGCCAATGCTTCTGCACCGGACGGGCCGTAAAGAGACGCAGCCGACGCAGGATGAAGGTAATAAGCAGCGCCAGCGCCAGCAGCAGGCCCGGCACGTGGGCTAGCAGCACGCAGTAGCCGCAGGCCTCGGCGTGGTCGGCCGGCAGGGTATGCGAAGGCGCAGACGTCTGCGCAGCGGAATGGGACATCGCCATGCCGTGCGGCATTTCCATGGCGTGAGGCGTGTCCGCCATCATCATCGCGTGGTGCATCCCGGGCATCGCGCCCATCGGATCTTTTTGCAATGAGATAGAGATCAGCGGTGCGACGACGATCAGCAGGATCGAAAACAGCGCCAGCCATGCGGCCCGCCGTTTATGTGCTGACTGTCGATAAATATTGCCGGCCACCGCCCCTCCATCGTGAGGGCGATATTGTAAATGATTTACATCAAGATAGTTAAAACAAAGATAAAAAAAGGGCCAGCCTATCAGGCCAGCCCTTTTTATCAGGATGTCGCGAAAGCGAATCTTAGTTAAGACGCTCCTAGTATAAGCATACTAACAACATACACTTATCATTAAAAACAATTAGTTAAAGCAATTTTAAGTGCAGTGAGTTGCAGTGTTATGAAACCTCCGCCGCCAATTTGTCGCCAATAGATAATGATAATGGATTTAGAGTGACGGCCTGTTCCAAGTGGTCGGGAGCAAAGTGCGCATACTTCATTGTTTCACGAATGTTGGCGTGGCCGAGTATCTTTTGCAGTACAAGGATGTTACCGCCGTTCATCATAAAATGCGCACCGAAGGTGTGACGCAGAACATGTGTCTTTTGTCCTTCGGTCAACTCGATATCCGTAAGCGCCAGCATTTTCTTGAACTCCTGATAGCAGGGCTTAAACATTCTCCCCTGCCTCGTAGAAAGTTCCTCATATAGCCACTTCGGTATCGGCACGGTGCGATTCTTTTTGCCCTTCGTCTTTGTGAAGGTCAATTTATACGGTGAAAGCTGCGGCCGTGTAAGCCGTTGAGCTTCCCCCCAGCGCGCACCAGTGGCCAGGCAAACTTTCGCGATTGTCGTAAGGTCTTCATGACCATATTTATGGCAAGCCGATAAAAGTTGTGGAATCTGTTCAAGAGTCAGCCAGGACATTTCTTTCTCGGCTTCCTTGAATACGCGGACGCCATCAAGAGGGTTAGGTAAACTCCATTCCCCTAACCTTTTCAATTCGTTGAAAACCGCCTCAAGGTACTGTTGCTCTCGGTTGACGGTTATTGGCTTCGCAACCCATTTCGACGGGTCTTTATGATAACCATTATCAATTTCTCCCCGTAGTCGGCGGTCACGGTAGTGAGCCCAATCTTTAGCAGTAAGACGGGATGCGATAGGGTCGCCAAGCCCGTTACAAACGATTTGCAACTTTGCCAGTCGCGACTTACTGGCGACTAACGCCTGCCCGTGTAAATTGTGCCAAAGTTGGATTATCTCGCTTAGCTTCCTGCGATCCTCTTTCTTACCCAGCCACGGTTTATCCGCGCTCTCGGTTTTTGTATATAGCTCGAATGCCTCGGCCTCGCCTTTAGTGTTGAATTGCCGACGTATACGGCGACCTTCTCGACCATTTGGGTAAAGCTCACATAACCATTTACCGTTTTTTTGTTTACTGATTGTCATAGCAGCACCGAGGCCGAGAGTTTATGTTTACTGAGGGTCTTTGTTCGTTACGAGATGGGTATTAGCCATGATTGTGACTTTGGATTCTTTCGGCTGTTCTGCCCCGGCTTTATCACAAGTGGCTCTGGGATTTTCCAAGCTATAGCCCATGAAGTTGAACTTATTCAAAATACGAATCTCTTTCGTATTTTTTAGATAAGAGGTGTTTTCTTTATGTAACCATACCGGGTAGCAAACACCATAAATGGCAGTATCGTAAATTTCAGGGGTAATACTCGCAGCATCGAGCGCAACAGTAATAACCCGATTGTTCTCTTTAATTGTTAGTGGTTGCATATCATTCAGAGACTTTTTTAATACTGCTAAATTTGATGGCTGAGCTAATGCCGAAAAAGAGGCAAATAAAGCTACTGCGAAAAATGAACGTTTCATAATGTCCTTATAAGTGTTTTTCTAATGTTAAAACAATCGCGCCTGATGGCGTGATATCTGATAGGCCACATTCAAATGAGGCCGATTTGTTGGAGAGTCTGACTTTGCTACCGGGCAGTCGAATAACATCAAATACATCTAATGCCCCATCAATACCAATAAGCCATCGCCCATTTCCAATAGTTGAGGTTGAACTGTCTACTAGCCATGACGATCCTATGCCCTCGATAAGCATCAACGACTCATGGTTATCGGTGAGTAATGATGGGTCAGCCAACCATAAGCCAGCAGGTTTTAGCTCACCAGCCTCAAGGCGATATTTTTTTACTGATGACTTTTGATAAGTTGCATCTTCGCGGTTTTCCCACATTTCGCCCTTTCCAGTTGCCAGCCATTCCAAAGAAACGCCGGTATCAAGAGCACATGTAACCACAACATCGCCAGGAAAAAAATCACGCCGGATCCAAGTGCTGATAGTGCCAGAAGGGATATCGAGCAAATCACCAAGTTCTTTTTGCTGCCGAAAGCCATAAGCGTCAAGTATACGTCTCAGAACCGTTTTGCCGCCGCTGGACATTATCTCTTCGTAAAGAGGTTTCCCTTTTAGCTGGATTTTGCTGCTGACGGATTTCGATTTTGCAAACTTACCAGTCACCAACCACTCAATGTCGACCCCTGTTTCTAGAGCACACTCCACAAAAACGTTCCCGGGAACGCTATCCCTAGCAAGCCAACTGCTGATGTTGTTGGCATAAATACCGAGTTTTTCACCAAGCTCCTTCTGAGAGCTAAGTCCATAAGCAGAAAGGATTCTTTCTATTGCCGGAGCTGCACCATCACCAAATTTCGCCATACGAAGCCGCCAAAAATTAATTTTTGCCATTGCAAAGTTAAATAACGCGAATTAAAGTGACGTTTATCAACCACGATGCACGTCAATGCAATTCACTACAACCAACCGGAGATGATGCGATATGTCAGATGCAAAATCAACCATGCCTCACACCATTAATGACTCGCAAATCCAAACTTTGCTATTAAACCCTGAGCAGTTGAACGCCATCGTTAGCGCAATGCTACCAGCAGTGGAAACGATGATCCGCTCGGCTATGTCCGACACCATGACCGTTGAAGACTTTGCCGCCGCGCGCGGTGTGAGTGACCGTCTGGTGTGGCAATGGATTGATAAGGGCATTCTTCTAAAGGCTCCCACTAAAGATTTTTCTAGCAAAGAGGAAGCCAGTAAACGAGGCCGAGTTCTCATCAATGTGAAAGCCTGGCGCGACAAGTTAACTCAACAGGCTATCGACTGCCGTTACATCGAAAATCACAAAACCGCGTTCAACTGAGTTTGATTTTGCAAGTTAAAGGGAGTTACAGCATGTTAGATTTTCGTGTTTCGTCACATGCACACTTTGATGATGCATGCAGAAAATTCTCGGCAACGCATAACGTGAAAGAGCTGGCGGATAAAGCCGGTATCAAGCCGCATACGCTTTACAACAAACTCAACCCGGAACAGCCGCACCAGTTAACGCCGCGCGAAATCTGGACGCTGACAGACCTGACCGAAGATTCGACCCTCGTCGATGGGTTTTTGGCGCAGATCCATTGTCTGCCATGCGTGCCGGTCAACGAGCTGGCAAAAGAAAAACTGCAATCGTATGTCATGCGCGCCATGAGTGAACTCGGCGAACTGGCGAGCGGTGCCGTTTCAGGCGACCGCCTTACCCCGGCCCATAAGCAAAACATGATTGCGAGCGTAAACGCGGGTATTCGAATGCTGTCCCTGTCGGCAATGGCGTTGCAGGCCCGGCTCCAGGCTAACCCGGCAATGACGAGTGTCGTCGATACCGTCAGCGGCATCGGCGCGTCATTCGGTTTGATTTGAGGTGGCTATGTTGACTAACGAACCGTCATTCGCCTCTCTGCTCAAAAAACGTAGCCCATCCATGCACTACGGGCACGGCTGGATAATGGGTAGCGACGGCCAGCGCTGGCACCCTTGCAGCTCTCAGTCCGAATTGTTGAACGGCTTAACAGCAAAAAAAGTCTCTGCGGTTAAGCGGCTTTTGAATGCATTAATGGGGGCAAAATGAACGAAAGAATTTCAGCTCATGACACCCAGGCGAGCAAGCTTTTTAGCAATGCTGATTGTACTACTGAGCAACCGAAGACCATGACCGGCGAAGAGTGTTTCGCACGGTTTCATCAAAAACTGAAGGCAACAGAAAATAAGGCGCTACGTAATTTCAATAAGCTTGATGAAGATTTTAAGTTTGTGGTTTTAACGCTTGCTAACCGAAATAATCCGGGCGCGTTTCGCTCTGATGAAGTCGGTAAACCATATGAGTATTTTGATATGGATCGCCGCAAGCTGATTATTGCGTCAATGAATAAAATTTCCCGTTGGGGTGGGATTTTGCCACGGCATATTTCCATCCATGAATGTTTTTTAGCTAATTAAATAAACCCGTAATTAATGGCGTAAACCCGCCGGGCTTCTTATTGCCCCAAATCAGGAGATTAAGAATGCATAAACAAACTTTAGAACCTAAAGAAAATACCGACCTGCTTCTTGAGGTTATCGGTATTGCAAAACGTGAAGAGCGTAAAGGTCGCGCTCTCGCTGTTTCCATCCGCCTTGAGGCGCTGGCAACTCATATCGCTAACAAAGGTATGAGCGCCATAGAAGCGGCTGAACTGTTGCGCCGGGAAGCCACCCGCTACGAAAACGAATCTCAGGAGCTGCACTAATGGCCGACTCAATGGATATCGCACAGCAGCGCGAGCAGGCAGAACGCGAGCGACTTATCAACAACGCGCGCAGCCATATCGCTGCGCCTTCTCGTTTTACCTGCGAAGAATGTGAAGCACCAATCCCGGAGGAACGCCGCATTGCTATCCAGGGCGTTGCGCTTTGCGTTACCTGTAAAGAAATCGCAGAGCTGAAAGGCAAACACTACAACGGAAGTGCGGTATGAACAACAGAAAACCAACAAACCAGTTAAAAGACAGTGCCTTATCTGAATTAATTGCAGCAATATCTCTCAATGAGAAATCGCTGCCGCTCGCGCTAACTCGCGTTGCGTTATGCGAACTACAAGAGCGCCGTAAGGATGATGCAGACCGTGCGCCGGTAGTTTCTGCGCTTTTTATTTCAGGTGTTCGTGATGAGGATGGCGACTGCACTGCGGTTGACGATATTGCCGCACAATTCTGGACCGTGTACCGCCGTAACGAGGATGGGACCTGCGATGCGCTTATGGACTTTATGAGCAGGGAAAGTGCGGAAACAGCGATTAAAATGATTGCTAAGAAGCGCGTACAAACCGGTGTCGATGACGATGTGCGCAACATAATTGGGCTATTAGAAAACAATGAATGGGCAGAGCATTGCACTGAAACTGTATTAGGTTCGCGCCTGGAAGCGGAAATAACTCGACTCGTTGGTAGCATGCAGTCAGCGCCGGTAGTGCCGAAGAAAATACCGCACAGTGTTTATATGGTCATCTATCAGGAATGCGGCGGTTTCGTAGACTGCGGTGCAAATGCTCAAACAATCTGGGAAGCCTGCCGCGCCGCCATGTTGAAAGGTGGTGCAGCATGAGCCTCCGCATCGAAATCGGCGACAAATGGATAATTACCAGCGACCAATATCAATTCATCCTGAATGAAAAGAAAGTCGCTAAATCCGGGAAAAAAGCTGGCGAGGAATGGCTCGACACTATTGGATATTTCCCGAAAATTAATCAGCTTATTTCCGGGATGATTCATCATCATATCCAGCAGTCGACCATCACCTCAATTGAGGAAATGGCCGCAGAGATTAAGCGCATCGGCGCACTATGTGGCGATGTATTTAACGTCATGGAACAAAGCGAAAAAATTGGAGGTTGTAACTGGATATCGTGGAATGAATTAAGCGAACGCGGTCTTATCATCCGTATTAATAAAGAAATTCTACACCCTATTGGGCTGGCGGTTTTCCGTGACCCTCAAACAGGTATGTCACGGGGCGCTTTAGTTTCCCCAGATGGTGTATGGGAATATGACCAGTCCGGTTCAGTGAAGGGGTGAGCGTGGGGATTTCTTACGCTTATCCGTGGAATGCTCCACGGTCGGCAATAGCCAGCCCATACCTTACCTATGATGAAGAGTATCGCCGCGATCGAATGATTGCGGCTTTGCTGCGTGCGCGTAAAGCCCTCTCACTTCAACCTGAGTACGTGCGCTTTGACGTCTATCGCACCGCTGCGGTGCTGGAGCAAAATCAGGGCAGTCAGCGAGCCAATGCCTTTTTAATCAGCTTCTGTAAAAAGGCATTGCCACGTCTTGAACTGGTCGCAAAAAAATACGAGTGCGTGGGTATCAACAGCAATGTATCAACTGCTGTTTTCGGTGGTCATTTTGACACCCGACTCATGCAATATCTGGCGTCACGTATGGTTAATCTGGTCGCCAGATATAACCGACTCCCTGATATGTCGCGCGCCGATGTTGACCTGCTGGCCGGTGACATTGCTAATTTCATTCGTTCTGAGCTGGCAAATATTGATGACTCAGGTTTTGGTGAGCTCAAAACGCTGTACACCTGGTACATGCACGCTGGTTTTATTTCTCTGCAATTTAATGTCACCCCTCCCCATTGGGAGCGCGTGGCAAATAAATACTTCAACAAAGATGATATCGCCCCCGCAGTAATCCGTATGTTTACTGAGTCATGGTGGCGTAATCGTCTGCGTCGTGTCGCGTCGGCATGGCGCGAACATCTACAAATTGCAGTCGGCAACGTCAGCAAGAAAAAGCACGCCTACGCGAGTAAAAACTGCGTGACCGACTGGCGCGAGCAGAAGCGCCGCACGCGTGAGTTTCTCAAAGGGCTGGATCTCGAAGACGAAGACGGCAACCGCATCAGCCTGATAGAAAAATATGACGGTTCGGTCGCTAACCCTGCGATACGCCGCTGCGAGCTGATGACCCGCATCCGTGGGTTTGAAAATATCTGCAATGAACTCGGTTATGTCGGGGAGTTTTACACCCTGACCGCGCCGTCTAAATACCACGCCACCACCAAAGCGGGCTACCGTAACAGCAAATGGAATGGAGCCAGCCCGGCAGATACACAAAGCTATCTTACTGGCTTATGGGCGCGTATCCGAGCGAAGCTGCACCGTGAAGAGATTCGTATTTTCGGGATCCGCGTAGCAGAACCCCACCACGATGGAACCCCGCACTGGCACATGCTTATGTTCATGCTGCCGGAAGATGTCGAGCGCGTGCGCCACATCATCCGTGATTATGCGTGGGAGGAAGACCACCACGAACTGAGAAGCGATAAAGCTAAAAAAGCACGCTTTCATGCCGAGGCCATCGACCCGGAAAAGGGCAGCGCTACCGGCTATGTCGCTAAATACATTTCCAAAAATATCGACGGTTATGCACTTGATGGCGAGCTCGACGACGAAAGCGGCGAACTGTTGAAAGAGACCGCACCTGCCGTTTCTGCCTGGGCCGCGCGCTGGCACATCCGTCAGTTTCAGTTTATCGGTGGCGCACCGGTGACGGTCTACCGTGAGTTACGTCGTCTCGCTGATACCGAGACCGCGCACGGCCTGAGCGTTGAGTTTGCCGCCGTTCATGATGCCGCCGACGCCGGTGATTGGGCTGGTTATGTTAATGCGCAAGGTGGCCCGTTTGTGCGTCGTGATGATTTGCAGGTGCGCACGCTGTATGAGCCTCGTGCCGAGTTTAACCAGTATGGTGAGGAAACTATCTGTATTCGTGGCGTGTACGATTCCGCCGTCGGCGCTGATGCCCCGATTTTAACCCGGCTAACGCAGTGGAAAATTGTACCGAAGCGTGCCGTTGATTTGGCCGTTGACCTTCAGGGCGCTCCTGCGCCCTCTCGGAGTTCTGTCAATAACTGTACGGGAAGCGAAAGCGATCCGCCGGAGCTGGATTTATCCAAACCGTTGAGTCGAAGTGAAAGGCGGAAGCTAACGGCCAGACTCAGGGACAAAAAACGGGTCACCAGGCGTGATTTTGTCCACGGGACGGATAAACAAAGCGTAGCCATTGACAGAACAATAGACGCGATTCAGCTCACGACCGGAGAAACCATCAGCCGGGGTGAGGCCCTGCACCTGATGGCCGGTGGAAAAAGTTGCATAAACGGCAAATGGTGCCGTGGTTCATCAGCCGGTGAAATTTTCCCGGCAGCACCGTCACGCCGGGCGCAGGCCAGACAAATCCTAAATCGAGTCGCGGAGTTAGCAGCAAAGCAGCACCAGAGATGACATTTAATATTCATCGATTTCATTAACATACAGACCAATCACGATTGATAATTTTTCTTTTAATCCCTTGCTCATACGTGATACTGTATGAATATACAGTGATACTTGTGGGAGGGATTTCATGGTTGATGAATATTTCAGCCAAAGACAGAAAAAATGGGCTTGTGTGCAATTCATCGCCGAAGTGTCTCTGATTGCAAACTGCAAACCGTCAGAACTCAAGCTCGCCCTGTCTCTCATTGCTGACCTTGCAAACAGTGAAAATAAAGAACCAGAAGAAGAAGAAGAAGTTTTCTATAAGGCTGAATAGATTATGAGAATCAATATCACGCTGGATAAAGAACAAAAAATAGGTCAGCAGATAGTCGATGCTTTCCAGAATGAATTAACACGTAAGGTGAGATGTGCTTTTCCAACCACACGGGTTACTGTTAAGAAAGGGTCTGTAACTGGCGTCGAACTACTTGGTTTCGATAAGGAGTCAGACCGTGAAGCGTTAGACGGTATCCTTCAGGAAGTTTGGGAAGACGAGAGCTGGCGTTAAACATGCTAACCGCGATGGCGCAAAAACTCGATTTTTGGGCCATCTCGGTTGAACAACTCGCTTTGCGAGGCGTTAGCTGGTTACTAGATTAACCCCGAGAGTAAGCAGATTCGTCACCGCCCCGGCAATAACCCCCGGAGTTCCCTCTTTCACCGCGCTGATAATTTTATCCCCCATCGTTTCGCTGCTCCCAAGCGAATCGGGCTTTTTATTGAGCACAGCCAGTGCTTTCTCGGTCAGGCGCACATCCATAAAATACGTTTGATGGTCGGTTTCATACTGGATGTATCCATTTTCACCAAGAAAAGTGAATGTACCTTCAACCACACTACGCAATTGATTTATTGCTTTCATTTCCGGTGAGTTAAGTTGGTTAAAGTAGTCATCGGGTAGTGCTGCGTTAAATTTTTCGTAGGTGATGACTTGCGGAACGGGAAAGTTCTCCCATAGCACCGCAAAGATTTCCGCCGTCTGTTGGTTAAATAAATCGAGGTTTTTAGACATGCAAAATTCCATTTCTAGTGAGGATAAGTGGGTTAAGCGCTGGTCGAAGCACATTACCTGTATGGCGCAGAACAATGACCTTAGTTCACGAGAGGTCGACAGCTATACCGATAAGCTGGTCGAACAGGCAAGCAGCGCAGAGCTAGGCAAGGTCATTAAAGACCTACTGAATCACATCAGAATGCAAAAATAAAAGGATCTTTATCAATATGTTATCTCCCATTTATGAAAATCCGTGGACAACTGTTTTTCTGCTGATTGTTACCAGCGCGTGTCTCAACAGTATCATTGGCACATTACGCGGCCAGTAACTTCACAGTAGCGCCCCTAACCGGCAACCTGAATGCCGGTTTTTTTATGCCATTTCCCCGCGATTTTTCCGTTTCTTAGTCGTGCATGCATTAAGTGCATCAATCTGCATGCAGGCTTTTCATCATAATTTGACGATCGCCGCCAGAGCTGGCGCGGATCCTATGACCTGTTGCAGTTGCATTAAATCCGACCCACGAAGCGGGCAGGCGAGGCGGGGAAAGCACTGCGCGCCAGCGTACTTTTGCTCATTTATTTTCGCAGCCTGAGCGCGTCGCTATGCCGCGCGGGTTCGCGATGGGAGCGGTGGGTGGTGCGGAGATGTCCGATGGCGTGGCGGGCTTCTGAGGCGGTCAGGCGTGGGGGTAAGGAAACGCCGCCCGGAGGCGGCGGAAATCAGTCACTTTCGGTGTCGAGGGTGTAACTTTTGAACCGGATCACCTCCTGACCGGCCCACGCGTTGACCTCGCGCATCCGGTCTTGTAGCGGGATGAGCTCGTTACGGACAAATACCTTTGCCACCTTCTCGATGTCACCGAGCGAACCGACGTTTTCCGGCTTGCCGCCCATCAGCTGGAACGGGATGCGATGAGCGTCGAGCAGGTCGGCGGCGCTGACTTTTTTGATATTGAAGAAATCGTCTTTAGTTGCCACCTCACTGAGCGGCACAATTTTTATGCCGTCCGGTTTTCCGTGCGGTGCGTAGAAAAACAGATTTTTGAAGTTGCCTAGCCCCTTCGAGCTGCGCATCGCATCGCGCAGCGCCTCAACATCGGTACCGCTTTGTGCGGCGTCCGTCACATACATGATGTAACCCGCATGCGCCCCGTTCTGGTAATACTTGCGACGGAACAGCGTCGCCGCTTCATTCAGCCAGGCGGAGTTTAGCGCGCTTAGATATTCCGGCATGCCGTACAGCTCCTGGTTGATGTCTGGCTCCAGCAGGTGGAATACGGATCCCGGCGCGAACGGGTGCGGCTGGTCGAATGACGGCACCCACCAGTAGACATCATCCTCAATACCACGCCGTGTATATTTTGCCGGTGATGCTTCCAGCTTCAGCGGGCGACCAGTGACACTCTTTCGGAGCTCTAAAAACGCGTTGCCAAACACCAGAAAATCAAGCGCGAAGCGGCTGAAGTCCTGTTGTGACAGTAGCGGGTGCGGAATAAACGTTGAGGCCAGAATGTTGCGCTTAACGTAAATCGGCGAGCTGTGATGAACGGCGGCGCGCAGGCTTTTCGCCAGCCCGTTAAAGCTGACCGGCGGTTCGAACCAGCGGCCGTTATTGACGCATTCCACGTAATCCAGAATATCGCGGCGGTCGAGCACGGCGCTCGGTTCACCAAAAGTAAACGCCTCCACTTTTTTGGGGGCGGTGTCTTTCATGTTGCGAGTGCGGTTTTGCTGGCCGCGCTGACGTTTGTTCTGCTTGCTCACTTGGCTACCTCGCTATTTTCCTGCGGCCAGATAGCCGAAAAAAGCATGTTAAAATCCTCTTTTGAAAATTCGGCCTCAATGTCTGGCAGATTCAAAATAGTGCAGCCTTGTTGAAGCGCTGAATATGCAGACAGTCGCTGCTGGTTATCTGGTTTTTCAGAAGACCAAAGCGCGTAAGCCTCATCACTTGGCGAGGGTGAGGTATAAGCCGTAAATCGGCAGTTTTTATGGGCTGAAATACCCTTCGCCACTTTGAACATATTGGCCGGTTTATCAGCCCAGGCGTATTCACTGACGTAAGCGTTACCGTTACACGCGGCAAGGGTGTGTTGCTCGCCAATAAACTGTATTTCAGCACCGTTTGTCAGCCGGATGGCTGAGTCATCAGGGGCAATGTTGACGCCAGCCAGTCGGGCAAAGTGAACCATCCATTGGCGGTTATTTGACAGTGAGTTACCTTCACCTGGGGCTATGAAATACTGGCTGCGCCCGGTCTCGATGGCGTCAATCAGTGCTTCCAGTGAGAAATACCAGTCAGCGCCACATTGTCGAGTTTTGGTAATGTGGCGTACCCGTTTTTGTGAAATAAACCAGCGGCGTTGATATTCAAAACCAATATCGGCCAGCAGGATTTTTAAGGTAGCGGCTTGCAGGCCAGAAAATTCATATCGCATCAGTTGAACTCCAGAATGGAAGATGTAGCCTGGCCGCTGCCAGCGGTCAGCGGTTCATTTAACAGCGCGTGCATGGTCGCCCAGGCGACGTCCGCGTGACTGGCCTCCTCGGTGCGGCTGGCCTCATAGGTGGCGCTGCGCCCGCTGCTGGTCATGGTCTTGCGGATTGCCATAAACGAGGTGGTGATGTCGGTGGCGCTGACGTCATATTCGAGACAGCCACGGCGGATAACGTCTTTTGCTTTCAGCACCATTGCGGTTTTCATTTCCGGCGTGTAGCGGATATCGCGGGCGGCGGGATAAAACGAGCGAACCAGCTGGAAGACGCCAATACCGAGGCCGGTCGCATCGATACCGATGTACTCGACGTTGTATTTTTCGGTGAGCTGGCGAATGGATTCGGCCTGCGTCGCAAAGTCCATGCCTTTCCACTGGTGACGCTCCAGAATGCGGAACTTGCCCCCGGCGACAACCGGCGGCGCGAGCACCACACACCCGGCGCTGTCGCCGCTGTGCGACGGGTCGTATCCCACCCACACCGGGCGGGAGCCGAACGGGTTGTCGGCGAACGGCGCAAAGTCTTCCCATTCTTCCAGACTGTCGACCATGCAGCGTTGCAAATCCTCGAACGGGAACACCGACGCCTTGTCGTCAACGAACTCGCACATAAACAGATTGCGGAAGTCGTCGACGCTGTTTTCGCGCTGGAGTTGCTCCAGATTGAACAGCGTACATCCCCCGGAGAGCGCATCCTCAATGGTGACAATCTGCCGCCACTGGCCGTCAGGACACGCCACGCCAGCAGCGAGCGCGTCATGACTGATATCGATGTCGACCCGCTCGCTGGCGCGGGCGCGGCCACGGTTGAATAATTCCCCAGACCAGAACGGGTAAGCGCCGTGCGCCAGGGTGGAAGGTGTCGAAAAGTAGGTGCTGCGCAGGTGGCTTTGTGAGGCCATGCCCGATGACACTTTGCGCAGTTTCTGGAAGTTGGGGATCCAGAATATCTCATCGACATACAGGTCGCCGTTATGGCTCTGCGCGGTGTTTGAGTTGGTGCCGAGAAAAATCAGCTTTGCGCCGTTGTTGCCGATGACAATCGGGTCGCCGGTCAGGTCAACATCGACCAGTCGGGCAAACTGGATGATGTACTCGCGGAATACATACGCCTGCGTCTTACTCGCTGACAGAAAAATCTGGTTATGGCCGGTTTTCAGCGCGTGCAGCAGCGCCTCACGGGAAAAGTAGAACGTCGCCCCAATCTGGCGCGATTTCAGAATGTCGCGAATACGGTGCTCAAGCCCGGCGCGGTGCCAGCGGAGCTGATACTCGAAAGACTCCGCGAAAAAAATCTCTTCCAGTTTCTCGATAGCCTCGTCACTGAAAAAGTTCTTTGTCGGCTTTTTGCGATCGCCTTTGTTGCGGTTGGCTACGTTGGGATTAAGGTCAACCTCGTTTCCGGTCTGACCATAGCGATTAATGCGCGCAAAGCGTTCCATCTGCCGTCCCAGAAAATCCGCGACCTTGAAATCGTGGGGCGTCAGGTTGGGCTTTGCATAGAGCTGAATCAGCCGGGCCTCTAAAGTGCTTTCTACCCGGTTAAGCGGTGCGGTTTCATCCCACTGGTCGCGCTGTTTCCAGCTCTGCACCGTCGGGCGTTTGGTCTGCAACATTTCGGCAATCTGCGGCACGGAAAACCCCTGCCAGTACAGCAAAGCCGCCTGGCGTCGCGGGTCGTTTAACAAAGTGGTGTCGGTGGTGATGGTCATGGATGCCTCGCCGTGATTGATACAGGGCAAGGCTAAAGAAACGGGTGATGCGAATCGCTAAGGTGCTGTTGTGTGAGGGATAAGCCATCCGGGACAGATGGCGGGTGGGCGGCGACGTCGGGAAACTAACCCCGACCCGTTAACCCGATATCAGGACTCCTGACAATGGCAAAAAAAGTTTCAAAATGGTTTCGCATCGGCGTCGAAGGCGATACCTGTGACGGCCGCGTTATCAGCGCGACGGATATTCAGGAAATGGCCGAGACCTTTGACCCCCGCGTCTACGGTTGCCGCATTAACCTCGAACACCTGAAAGGCATCCTGCCAGATGGCCCGTTCAGCCGTTATGGCGATGTGGTTGAGCTGAAATCTGAAAAGATTGACGACGATTCGGTACTGAAAGGCAAGCTGGCGCTGTTCGCCAAAATCACCCCGACCGATGACCTGATCGCAATGAATAAAAAATTGCAGAAGGTCTACACCTCAATGGAAATTCAGCCGAATTTCGCCAATAGCGGCAAATGCTACCTGGTCGGCCTGGCGGTGACTGATGACCCGGCCAGTCTCGGCACCGAATACCTCGAATTTTGCCGGGGTGCCAAATTTAACCCCCTCAACCGCTTCAAAGCCGAGCCGGGAAACCTGATTTCCGTCGCCACCCTCGCCGAGCTGGAGTTTGAAGACCAGGCGGAAAATGTCTTTACCGCCCTGAGCGACAAAGTGAAAGCGATTTTCAGCCGCAAACAGGCCAGCGATGACGCCCGTTTTCAGGATGTGCATGAGGCCGTGACGACCGTCAGTGAACATGTGCAGGACAACCTCACCGCCAATGAGCAACGTCTTGCCAAGCTGGAAAATGCCTTTGCGACCCTGAAACAGGACGTCACCACGAAGGCCGACCAGACCAGCCAGGCATTCAGCCAGTTAAAAACGTCGCTGGATAAAACCGAAAGCACCACGCAGCCACGCCGCAAGCTCTCCACCGGTGGCGGTGGCGATGAGCTGCTGACCGACTGCTAAACGGTCGTGAATTTATCGCCGGGCGACAGGATTGCCCGGTCAGACAACCCGATTTAACCAAACAGGAAAGACTATGCGTCAGGAAACCCGTTTTAAATTCAATGCCTACCTGTCCCGCGTTGCCGAGCTGAACGGCATCGGCACGGACGACGTGAGTAAAAAATTCAACGTCGAGCCGTCCGTCACGCAAACCATGATGAACAACGTGCAGATGTCATCGGCCTTTTTGCAGAAAATTAATATCGTGCCGGTGGATGAGCTGAAGGGTGAAAAAATTGGCGTCGGCGTCAATGGCACCATCGCCAGCACCACGGACACCAACAGCGGCAAGGAGCGTAAAACAGCCGACTTTACCGCGTTGGAGTCCAAAAAATACGAGTGCGATCAGGTCAACTTTGACTTCCACTTCAAATATAAAAAGCTGGATTTGTGGGCGCGCTTCCAGGACTTCCAGCGCCGTATTCGCGATGCCATCATCCAGCGGCAGGCGCTCGATTTCATCATGGCCGGGTTCAACGGCGTTGAGCGCGCCGAAACCTCTGACCGCGCCGCTCATCCGATGTTGCAGGACGTCGCCGTCGGCTGGCCGCAGAAATACCGCAATGAAGCGGCGACCCGCGTGATGAGCAAAATCGTCGACGAGGAAGGGAATGTCGTTTCCGCTGTTATCCGCGTGGGTAAAAACGGCGATTACGTTAACCTCGATGCGCTGGTTATGGATGCCACCGACAACCTGATTGACGAGATTTATCAGGAAGATTCGGAGCTCGTCGCGATTGTGGGTCGTAAGCTGCTGGCCGACAAATATTTCCCGATCGTCAACAAAGACCAGCCGAACAGCGAAGCGCTCGCGGCTGACATCATCATCAGCCAGAAACGCATCGGCAACCTGCCCGCCGTCCGTGTGCCGTACTTCCCGGCGAACGCGATTATGGTGACGCGTCTCGATAACCTGTCCATTTATTTCATGGACGAAAGTCACCGCCGATCCATCATCGAAAACCCGAAACTCGACCAGGTGGAAAACTATGAATCGATGAACATCGATTACGTGGTCGAAACCTACGCCGCCGGGTGCTTCATTGAAAATATCAAGCTGGGCGATTTCTCTGCCGCGCAACCGGAGGGCTAACCGATGACGAGCCCCGCACAGCGTCACATGATGCGGGTCTCGGCCATTGAAACCGCGCAGCGGGAAAACAACCCGCTGCGGCATGCCACTGCCTACGAGCAGATGCTGGTTAAGCTGGCCGCAGACCAACGCACGTTAAAAGCCATCTTTGGTAAAGAGCTGAAAGCCACGAAAAAGCGCGAGCTGCTGCCGTTCTATCTGCCGTGGGTCAGTGGCGTGCTGGAACAGGGCAAAGGTGCGCAGGATGACATCGTGATGACCGTCATGCTGTGGCGTCTCGATGTCGGCGATATCGGCGGCGCGATGGATATTGCCCGCTACGCGTTTAAGTACGGTCTGACCATGCCAGGCAAACACCGCCGCCCGCCGCAGTACATGTTTACCGAAGAGGTGGCACTCGCCGCCATGCGAGCCCATGCCGCCGGTGAACCGGTCGTCATCAGCCAGTTGCTCGACACGCTGGCGCTGACCGCCGCCGCCGATATGCCGGACGAAGTGCGCGCAAAGCTGCACAAAATCACCGGCCAGGTGCTGCGGGACAACAAACAGCCCGCCGACGCGCTGGCCCACCTCAAGCGAGCGATGCAGCTCGATTGTCAGGCAGGCGTTAAAAAAGACATTGAACGGCTTGAGCGTGAGCTGAAGCCCAAACCGGCAACGGTCGTTAAAGCCCCTGTAAGAGCGCCGCGCGCCGTGAAAACCACGGCACCGGCTAAACGTGGCCGCCCGAAAAAGACCGCCGGTTAACAGAATGCGCCCCGCGCCAGGGCGGCACGCCGGTCGATGAGGGTGATTTACCCGACCTGAGACCGGCGTCCACCGCCCACCTATTCAGAGGTAGTCATGACGACGCTGATTATTAAAAAGAACGATGAGCCGCAGCCGGATGGCGTGGTGGTCATCCCGCCGCCTGCCAGCGATGAGCCGGTGATAAAAAATACGTTTTTCTTTCCTGACATCGACCCGAAACGCGTGCGTGAAGGGATGCGCCTTGAGCAAACCGTCGCCCCGGCCCGGCTGCGTGAGGCCATCAAAACCGGCATCGCCGAAACCAATGCCGAGCTTTTTTTGTGGCGGGAACAGCAGATTGCCGGGGGTTTTAGCAAGCTGGCCGACGTGCCGGCTGACGATCTCGACGGCGAAAGCGTGCGCGTTTTCTATTACCTGCGCGCCGTCACCTCAATGGCGACCGCCACGGTCTATGAGCGTTATCGCGGTGTGGATGCCAGCGCCAGAGGCGACAAGAAAGCCGACAGCATCGATACCACTGTCGACGAGCTGTGGCGGGACATGCGCTGGGCCGTATCACGCGTCCAGGACAAACCCCGCTGCATCGTGAGCCAAATCTGATGCAGGCCATCGCGCAACAGGGCGACACGCTCGACATGATTTGCGCCCGGTATTACGGGCGCACTGAGGGGGTATTCGAGTCGGTGCTCGCCGCAAATCCGGGGCTGGCCGAGCTCGGCGCAGTGCTGCCACACGGCACGGTGGTCGAACTGCCCGACGTCCAGTCATCCCCCGTAACTGAAACAATTAATCTGTGGGAGTAAACACATGACGGAAGGTGAAAAAAGCGTCCTGTCACTGTTTTTGATCGGCGTGCTGATTGTCGTCGGGAAAGTGCTGGCCGGTGGCGAGCCCATCACCGCCCGGCTTTTTATTGGCCGTATGCTGCTGGGCGGCTTTGTCTCGATGGTGGCCGGGGTGGCACTGGTGCAGTTTCCCGATCTGCCACCCGCTGCCGTGTGCGGATTTGGCTCCATGCTGGGTATCGCCGGTTATCAGGCAGTGGAAATTGCGATTCAGCGCAGGATTAAAAAAGGGGAAAGCGATGGCGGTCATTAAGACACACCCCAACGTCGCGGCATTCCTCGACACGCTGGCGTTTTCAGAGGGTACGGCGACGCACCCGCTGACCAGAAACAACGGGTACGACGTCATTGTCACCGGTATCGATGGCAGGCCGGAAATTTTTACCGACTATCGCGATCACCCGTTTGCCGGTGGGCGCCCGGCGAAGGTCTTCAATCGTCGCGGGGAAAAATCCACGGCATCCGGGCGTTACCAGCAGCTTTATCTGTTCTGGCCGCATTACAAAAAGCAGCTCGCTTTGCCGGATTTCAGCCCGGCATCACAGGACAGACTCGCCATTCAGCTGATTCGTGAGCGCGGCGCGCTGGAAGACTTGCAGCAGGGGCGAATTGAACGCGCCATTTCCCGTTGTCGCAATATCTGGGCTTCATTGCCGGGGGCCGGGTACGGTCAGCGCGAGCACAGCCTCGACAGGCTGGTCGCCGTGTGGCGCAATGCCGGAGGGGTATCCGCATGAAAATAGTCATTATCCTGCTGGCGCTGGCCTGCGCGGGTCTGCTGTGGATGCGACACGATAACAGCAATTTGCGCGCCTCTTTTGAACGCGCGAACCGGGTCGCCGGTACGCAGAAAACCACGATCACCATGCTGAAAAATCAGCTCAACGTTGCCGCAGAGCAGTCGCAGCGCAAAGAGCTGGCGCAGGTTGCCATGCGGGATAAGCTCACCGCCGCTAATCTGCTGGCCTTCAGGCGTGAACAAACCATCACGAGGTTACTCAATGAAAATGAAGCGTTTCGCCGCTGGTATCGCGCTGATTTACCTGATGCTGTGCGCCGGTTGCACCAGCGCACAGCCTGCACCAACGCCGCCGCCGGTGATTGTTTACAACGCCTGCCCGAAGGTCAGCCCCTGCCCGATGCCGGGCAGCGACCCGCTGACTAATGGCGACCTGAGTGCGGATATACGCCAGCTCGAAAACGCCCTGAAAAGCTGCGCAATCCAGGTCGATACGGTTAAACAATGCCAGGATGAAATCGATGCAAAAGCCCAACAGTCTGCGAAAAGCCTTAACTGATGCGGTGCCGGTGCTGCGTACCAACCCCGATATGCTTCGCCTTCGCCTGGACGATGGCAACAATACGGCGACGCTGGCGCGCTCCCTGTCGTTTGAAAAGCGGTACACGCTTAACATCGTGGTCACGGATTTTACCGACGATATTGACCTGCTGTTTGTGCCGATTATGGCCTGGCTGCGGGTCAATCAGCCGGACATCATGACAACCGACGAGGGGAGAAAAAAAGGATTTGCCTGGTACGCTGACATTAATAACGACAGCAGCCTTGATGTCAGTATCAGCCTGTTGCTGACCGAGCGCACGCTGGTCAACGAGGTCGACGGCGCAATGTACGTTGAGAACATCCCGGAACCGCCACCGCCGGAGCCGGTGACGCGCCCTGTTGAGATGTGGAGTAATGGCGAACTGGTGAGTAAATGGGATGAATGACTTCAAACCCTTTGAGGACAAGCTCGCCGGGTTGATAGCGGCCCTTTCTCCTGCCGGGCGGCGTCGGATGACCGTCGACATTGCGAAGAAACTGCGCCAGCGGCAACAGCAGCGCATTAAATCGCAGAAAGCCCCGGACGGTTCGCCATTTGCCCCGCGTAAGCGCCAGCCCGTCAGGGCAAAGAAAGGCCGTATTAAGCGCGAGATGTTCGCGAAACTGCGAACCAACCGCTATATGAAAGCGACCGGTAACGACAGCGCGGCGGTGGTGGAATTTACCGGGAAAGTGCAGCGCATCGCCCGCGTGCATCAGCTTGGGCTCAAGGATAAACCATCCCCCAAAAGTGCCGCCGTCGAGTACCCACAGCGCCAGCTATTTGGCTTTACCGAAGACGACCGGCAACTTGTGGAAAGCGTCATTATCGACTACCTCGCCGATTAACGTTGTGCCAGCCAGGGCAAAACGCCAGCAGATTGCCGCCGGAACACCCCGGCGGCATCCTTTCCCCTATGAATACTCTCGCATCTATCCAGGAACTCGCCCGCGCGATACGCAACATGATCCGCACCGGCATCGTCGTCGAAACTGACCTCGACGCCGGGCGCTGTCGCATACAGACCGGCGGCATTTATACCGACTGGCTCCAGTGGCTGACGCACCGGGCCGGGCGCTCGCGCACCTGGTGGGCTCCCTCTGTTGGTGAGCAGGTGATGATTCTGGCCGTGGGCGGTGAGCTCGATACCGCTTTTGTGCTGCCGGGTATTTATTCCGACGACAGCCCCGCGCCGTCTGCCTCGGCGGATGCCTGGCACGTTGAGTTTCCCGACGGTGCCGTTATGAGTTATGAGCCGGAAACCGGCGCGCTGACCGTCACCGGCATTAAAACTGCCGATGTGACCGCATCCGATTCGGTTGCCGTCAGCGTGCCGGTGGTGCTGGTAAAAGCCTCGACCCGTGTCACCCTCGATACGCCGGAGGTGGTCTGCACCAACAAGCTGACGACCGGCACGCTGGAGGTGAAGCAAGGCGGCAAGATGTCCGGTGATATCGAGCACAGCGGCGGCTCATTCTCTTCTAACGGCAAGGTGCTCCACACCCATAAACACCCTGGCGACAGCGGTGGACAGACGGGGGAACCACTATGACAGCGCGTTATCTCGGCATGAACCGCACAACCGGTGAAAGCATTTCAGACGTTGACCATATCAGCCAGAGCATCGGGGATATTCTGCGCACGCCTGTCGGCTCCCGCGTCATGCGTCGTGAATACGGCTCGCTGTTGTCGCAGATGATTGACCAGCCTCAGACCCCGGCGCTTGAGCTGCAAATTATGGCGGCGTGCTACATGGCGATCCTGAAGTGGGAGCCGCGCGTCAGGCTGACCGGCATCACTACCGCGCGGAAGTTTGACGGGCAGATGGTCGTCGACGTGACCGGCCAAATCACCGATACCGGCGAGAGCCTTTCCTTAACCATCCCTGTGAGTTGAACCTATGGCAGTTATCGACCTGAGCCAGCTCCCCGCGCCTGATGTGGTGGAAACGCTGGATTTTGAAACCATCCTCGCCGAACGCAAGGCCACTCTGGTTTCGCTCTACCCGGAAGATGAGCAGGAGGCGGTCGCCAGGGCGCTGACGCTGGAGTCAGAGCCACTGGTGAAATATCTGGAAGAGAACGCCTACCGGGAGGTGATTTTACGCCAGCGCATTAACGAGGCAGCAAAAGCCGGAATGGTGGCCTATGCCATCAAAAACGACCTTGACCAGCTCGCGGCAAATAATAACGTTGAGCGCCTGGTCATTACCCCCGAAGACGATACCCAAATCCCGCCGGTGGAAGCGGTCATGGAATCCGACAGCGATTTGCGCCAGCGCGTACCGGCCGCATTTGAGGGAATGAGCGTTGCCGGGCCGACCGGTGCCTATGAGTTTCACGCCCTGAGCGCCGATGGCCGCGTTGCGGATGCCTCGGCTAACAGCCCTGCCCCGGCAGAGGTCACTATCGCGGTACTGTCTCGGGAAGGTGATGGCACGGCCTCGGATGATTTATTGCTGGCCGTCAGTACCGCGCTGAATGATGAGAGCGTACGCCCGGTTGCTGACCGCCTGAAAGTCGTCTCGGCAGAGATTGTCAGTTATGCGGTCGATGCCGTGCTGTATGTCTATCCTGGCCCGGCAACTGAGCCAATTCTTGCCGCCGCCAAAGCGCAGTTAACCGCCTATATCACTGAGCAGCGCCGCCTCGGCCGCGATATTCGTATGTCTGCCCTCTATGCCGCGCTGCATGTGCAGGGCGTCCAGCGTGTCGAACTGCGCGAACCGCTGGCCGACGTGGTACTCGATAAAACCCAGGCTGCGTACTGCACCGAAACCAGCGTTGTGATCGGGGGCTCTGATGAATAATTCGTTGATAGCGACCGGGTCGTCGGTGCTGGAACAGAGGGCATCAGAAGCGTGTGCCGTCATCAGTGATTTATCTGTCCCGCTGCGTGATTTGTGGGATCCGTGGAAATGTCCGGTGAAATTCCTGCCGTATCTGGCCTGGGCGTTTTCCGTTGACAGTTGGGATGAAGGATGGAGCGAACAGGAAAAACGCAGTGTCATTGATGAGTCATTCTGGCTGCATCAGCGTAAAGGCACAGTATCGGCCATTCGTCGTGTGGTGGAAAAACTGGGCTATTTCATGTCGATTGAGGAATGGTGGGAAGTCGATGGGCCGGCAGGCACATTCCGCCTTGAGGTTGATGTGAATGAAAAGGGGTTGACCAGCAAAATACTGGATGAACTCAATCGCCTCATTGCGGATGCAAAGCCCGTCAGTCGCCATCTGGAGACAATGAGCATCTCCACTCCAACCAGCGGCGCGGTATTTATGGGGGCAGCTATATGCAGCGGCGAAATTATTACGGTGTACCCGGAAGATTATCAGCCGGAAGAGAATGTGACTTATAACGGCCAGGTCTTCCACGATGGCAATTTTAGTTATTAGGTGAATAGCAATGGCAAATATCAGCGAATTACCATCATGGGATGCAGTTAATCTTATTTCACGCTCGGAGCGCGTGGAAGGCGGTCAGGACGGTGCGGCCAACCGCCCGCTAAAGCAACTCGTTAACCGGACGGCGTTCCTGAAAGAGCAGCAGGATAACTTCAGCGAAGATGTTTCCGGCAAGGTGGATGCGCGCAGCACATTTAGTGCCGGGGCAACACTGAACTCCGCGCGCGATGAGATTATTTACGGTCTTTACCGCCTGGTCTGGACGGGGTATTTCCCGAAGACTGTTCCTGCGGGTTCGTCACCCTATAACACCGGCGGTGTGGGTGCCGGTGCCTGGGCGTACAGTTCAGATGCGGCTATTCGTCAGGAAATGGCCTCCCCGGAGGGGGCGAAATCATCAGGCTACCGCAGTAGCACGGTCTACGACGTCCTGTCCCGTATGCGCACCGTTGCGGACAAAGGGAAAGCGCGGCCCTATCTGGGGTATGACCCCGAAACCGACGCCGCGCTTTATGATGAAATGGCCCGGCAGGATGACCAGGACATTATGCTGAATGGCGGCATCCATATTGCCCGTTCAGCGAATGGCATCAGGCGCAATGGTGTGATGCTGAGTCTTCGCGGTGGTCAGCCCCTGCTCGGTGGCGGTTTCAATGTGCCGGTTATGGGCGTGTCGGATGCTTATGATCTTGCCCGGTACGGGCAAATTGAATGCGTCCCGTTTTACGCGGACGCCACCGCCCCGGCGCTGGAGTCATGGCAGACGGTGGGCAGCACTGACAGTGCCGGTGGTGCAGTTTACAGCGCGGATACGGTCACGCTGGACGCGACGGTCTATGCCGCCACGCTGGCCGGTATCCGGAGTGGCAATGTCATCCGTACTTTGCACCCGGTGAAGTATTACGGTCTGGTTAAAGCGGTGGATAAAGTCAGCGGTGTTGTCACGGTGGATAAGTGGGCGACGCCTGCCGCAACGAATCTTACTCCGCCTTCTACCTGTGGGTTTGAAGTTCATCCCATTACCAAAATTTACCCTCTCAACATCAACGCGTTTTTGACGGCGAACTCGTACGCCAACAACGCCGTTATCGGTGAGTTTGGCGCCAGCGCGCAAAAGGACTACACCGGATCTGTGAATGGTCTGGATGTGGTGACGCTGGCGCAGTCCACCTATGACCTGACGGCGGGCGTGCTGGTTCGTAGCGCCGGAGCACAGGCAACGGGGAATAAAAAAGGCTGGATCAACGCTTACCGGGCGGAAGGCGCCATCATGAACTTTGTTTCCGCTGATGGCGTGAAAACCACCCGTGCCGGATTTTACGAAACGTCCACGGCGGTTTGTGGCCTGCGATTCGCCGGAAAGAACGCCTTTTCCGTTCTCTACAGTAAGGTTACGGATGTTACCGATGTGACGCCGGAAAACTCCCCCATGATTGTCGGGCCGCTGGGCAGCAATTACCGGAAATTTGACCGCCATATTGTTCTTAATGCAAATGCCAACCTGAGCGTGTACTACCCGGTTGTCACAATAAGTAAGACCGATATCACGCTGACCATGCCGCCTGCGTCGTACCACCTGAACGGGCACTGGTACAAATTAAAATTTCTGAGCAAGGGGACATATTACATCGCCTCGAATAACGGTGATTGTCTGGTTAACGGGTATGTGAGTTATAAGCTGGAAATCACATCGGACAGGAAAATAGTTGAAATCAGTTTTGACGGGAGCAACTGGGAAATATTCTGAGGAGGTATTTATGTCTTCTGTAACGTATGAAATCACGGGAAATAATGTGACGGCCTTTTATCAGGACGATGACGGGGGCGAATATCAGGGAGAGGCGCTTCTTTCCAGTTTTGCCTCAGAAATAGAAGCGATGAGCGCTGCAAGCCTGCTGGCAAAACAGAACGGCGAACAGTACCGCGAAGAGCAGCAGAAAAAATCACTGATTAACCAGCAGGACTAAAGGATGATGAAAACTAAACGTGAGTTAGAGCTTGAAATTGAATTGTGCATGGCTAACGAAAGTATTTACCAGCTTTCGTCGTTGAATGCGGAATTAAACCTTGAGAAAAACTGGGGTAAGTATTCTTCACTGAATGCGGAATACGTGAATCTCTACGGCCCGGAGGCCGGGAAAGAATCACCAATCGAACAACAGGAAGTTGAAGCCGTTAACAGCGGGGTAATGGCGCTGACGAGGGAGCAGGCGGTCATTATTTCCGGTTATACCGGATTTATGCTCTGCGATATGGCGTTACTGACAGCCGATATCGAAAAAAGAACAGGGCACGAACTGGACGAGAAAGGCCTGATTAAAATGGGGCAGAAGGCCATCAGTGAGCTGTATAAAGATGACATTGAAAAATTAAGACCTTCAGTTGTCAACCTGGATGAAAGCGACAGCGTCAGCGCATAAATGAGGAGTATCCGGTGAGCGAAAAAAAATACATCTCTCTGGTCACTGCTGCCGGACTTCAGAAAATTGCCGGGGCAGTCGTCAGCGGCGTAAAAGTCGCTATCACGAATATGGCGGTTGGCGACAGCAATGGCACGCTAAGACGACCTGATGACGATCAGTCAGGACTCGTGAATGAGCTTTTCCGCACCACGCTGAACAGCCTGAAAGAGACCGGCGACGCGAAAAATATTATCGAAGCGGAAATGATAATGCCCCCGGAGGTCGGCGGTTTTACCCTGCGTGAGGCGGCATTGTTTGATGATGACGGTGTTTGCCTGGCGGTGGCGAATATCCCCGAAACCTACAAGCCGTTGTTAAGCGAAGGCTCGGGGCGATTCAGCATTATCAGGATGCGTATTGCAGTCAGCAGTACGGAAGCCATGGAGCTGCTGACCGACCCGGGCGTGGTCGTGGCGACGATTGAAGCGGTGATTCAGGCCGGAAATGATGCAAAGGATTATACCGATAACCAGCTAAGCGAGCATGCAGAATCCCGCAATCACCCGGATGCCACGCTGAAGGAAAAAGGCTTTACGCAGCTCAGCAATGCCACCGACAGCGACAGCGACAAGCGAGCCGCTACCCCGGCGGCGGTAAAAGCGGCCATTGCGGAAGCTATCCGGGGTGCGTGGGAGCTGGATAACCCCGTCGGCACCACGCGTTTTTTTAATCAGAACCTGGATCCCAATGAAAAGTGGCCCTGGTCGCAATGGGTTTACACCGGCGAAAATAAAACGATCCGCGTCGGCAAAGCGGACGGCTCGAACGTCGGTACGACCGGCGGCAGCGATACCGTGACGCTCCAGCGGGCTAACCTGCCAGCCGTGCAGATTGACGTGAGTGGCGAGACCAGCGAGCAGTCCGAGCAGACGCTGACGACCACGCGCGGCGGTATTCACAATCATGGTGGTGTGGCCGGTAAAGATGATCCGTGGGAAATTGGCGGTGATGTGCGGCAGCTCTTTAACCCGAAAGAGCTGGGCGTGACCGATGACGCCGGAGAGCACGAGCACAAAGTCACGGTACCGCCGCACAAACACACGACCACCGGTAAAACCGCCAACCTCGGCGAAGGCAATTCGTTCAGCGTGGTGGAAGCGCACACCCTGCTGATGTGCTGGAGCCGCGTCGCCTGACCCTGTGACGGTCATTCCTGTTGTACTGTCCCTGTTACAGCGGGGATGACTCGTCACCCCCTCTCCCACGATTGAAAATAATGCTCACCCTTAACCACGGAGTTAAACGGATGAGCGATTTTCATCACGGCGTCCAGGTTGTCGAGATTAACGACGGAACCCGCGTCATTTCCACCGTATCAACGGCGATTATCGGCATGGTCTGTACGGCCAGCGATGCCGATGCCGCCACCTTCCCACTCAATAAGCCCGTACTGATTACCAGCGTGCAAAGCGCCATTGCCAAAGCGGGTACAAAAGGTACCCTGGCCGCATCCCTCCAGGCAATCGCCGACCAGTCGAAACCGGTCATTGTCGTTGTGCGCGTTGCCGAAGGTACCGGCGACGACGCCGAAGCGCAGACTATTTCCAACATCATCGGCGGCACCGACGAAAGCGGCCATTACACCGGGCTGAAAGCGCTGCTCACGGCGGAGGCTGTTACCGGCGTTAAACCGCGCATCCTCGGTGTGCCAGGCCTCGATTCCCTCGAAGTGGCGACCGCGCTCGCGCCGATTTGTCAGAAGCTCCGCGCATTTGGCTATATCAGCGCCTGGGATTGCCAGAACATTTCCGAGGCGATGCTCTATCGTGAGAATTTCAGCCAACGTGAGCTGATGGTTATCTGGCCGGATTTTCTGGCATGGGATACCACGGCGAACGCGACCGAAACAGCCTGGGCGACCGCCCGCGCGCTGGGCCTGCGCGCCAAAATCGACCAGGACACCGGCTGGCATAAAACCCTGTCAAACGTTGGCGTAAATGGCGTCACCGGCATCAGCGCGTCGGTCTTCTGGGATTTGCAGGAATCCGGCACCGATGCCGACCTGCTTAACGAGGCTGGCGTCACCACGCTCATTCGCAAAGACGGTTTCCGCTTTTGGGGTAACCGCTGCTGCTCCGATGACCCGCTGTTCCTGTTTGAGAACTACACCCGCACCGCGCAGGTTATCGCCGACACAATGGCCGCTGGTCACATGTGGGCGGTCGACAAGCCGATCACTGCCACGCTGATTAAAGACATCGTTGCGGGTATCAATGCGAAATTCCGCGAGATGAAAACGGCGGGATACATCGTTGATGCGACCTGCTGGTTTGATGAATCGGCCAACGACGCGGCGACCCTCAAAGCCGGGAAACTGTATATCGATTACGACTATACGCCGGTTCCCCCTCTCGAAAACCTGACACTACGCCAGCGCATTACCGATAAATACCTGGCGAATCTGGTGTCATCGGTTAACAGCAATTAAGGAGCCCTGACCAATGGCAATGCCGCGCAAGCTCAAATACCTGAACACGTTTCTGGATGGCGTCAGCTATCTCGGCGTTATCGAGTCCGTCACCCTGCCAAAGCTGACCCGTAAGCTGGAAAACTACCGGGGCGGCGGGATGTCAGGCTCGGCCCCTGTCGATTTCGGCCTCGACGATGACGCGCTGGCGATGGAGATTTCCCTCGGCGGCTTCCCTGATGATGCGATCTGGTCGCTTTATGGTGCCGTCGGTACCGGGACGCTACTGCGCTATGCAGGCTCTTACCAGCGGGACGATACCGGTGAAACCGTGGCGGTGGAAGTTGAGACCCGTTTCAAGGTGAAGGAAGTCGATAACGGCGAGAGCAAACAGGGCGAGGATACCAGCAGCAAATTATCGCTGGTCTGTACGTACTACAAGCTGACCATGAACGGTAAAGAGCTGGTAGAAATCGACGTCCTCAACATGATTGAGAAGGTGAACGGCGTCGACCGACTCGACCAGCACCGCCGCAATATCGGCCTGTAATTTTTTCCCGGCCAGCACGTCTGGCCGGTTAACCCCGAATCCGTAAACAGCGAGAAACTCATGAGCAAAGAAAACATCGTCACCCTTGAAAACCCCATCAAACGCGGCGAGCAGGTCATCGAAAAAATCACCCTGATGAAGCCCAACGCCGGAACCCTGCGCGGCGTTAGCCTGGCGGACGTCGCCCGCTCTGAAGTGGATGCCCTGATTAAAGTGCTGCCGCGTATGACCAGCCCGTCACTCACCGAGTCGGATGTCGTCATGATGGATTTACCCGATTTGATGGCGCTGGCAACAAAGGTGATCGGTTTTTTGTCTCCGAATTTGGCGGATTAAATTTCCCGAAAGACATGTCGGTCGATGACCTGATGGCGGATATCGCGGTGATTTTTCACTGGCCGCCATCAGAGTTATATCCCATGAGCCTGACCGAGCTCACCACCTGGCGCGAAAAAGCGCTACAGCGAAGCGGAAACACGAATGAGTAACGACGTTAAATTGCAGGTATTACTCAAGGCTGTTGACCAGGCGACCCGCCCGTTTAAATCCATCCAGACAGCGAGCAAAACGCTGTCTGGTGATATCCGGGACACTCAAAAATCACTGCGTGAACTGAACGGCCAGGCATCCCGCATTGACGGGTTTCGCAAGGCCAGTGCGCAACTTGCCGTTACCGGTCAGGAGCTGAAGAAAGCGAAACAGGAAGCCGCCGCACTGGCGATCCAGTTTAGAAATACGGAACAGCCGACGCGCGCGCAGGCGCAGGCAATGGATGCCGCCCGAAAAAGTGCCGCCGCGCTCCAGCAAAAACACAACAGCTTGCGGCAGGCCGTACAGCGCCAGCGGCAGGAACTCAGCCAGGCAGGAATTAATACCCGCACCCTGGCGGCAGACGAGCGTCGGTTAAAAACCAGCATCAGCGAAACGACGACGCAGCTCAATCGCCAGCGTGAAGCACTGGCGCGCGTCAGCGCGCAACAGGCAAAGCTCAACGCGGTTAAGCAGCGATATCAGGCCGGTAAAGAGATGGCCGGTAAAATGGCCGGTGCGGGTGCTGCCGGGGTTGGTATCGCGACAGCGGGAACAATGGCCGGGGTTAAGCTGATGGTGCCGGGCTATGATTTCGCATTAAAAAATTCTGAGTTGCAGGCAGTACTCGGCGTGGCGAAAGATTCCGCAGAAATGACGGCTTTGAAAAAACAGGCCCGACAGCTCGGCGACAATACTGCCGCCTCTGCTGATGATGCCGCCAGTGCGCAGATTATTATCGCGAAAGGTGGCGGTGATGCCGCAGCTATAGCAGCCATGACGCCAGTAACATTGAATCTGTCACTTTCGAACAGAAAAACAATGGAGGAAAACGCGCAGCTGCTAATGGGGACAAAAGCCGCTTTTCAGCTCTCTAATGACGCGGCCGCGCATATTGGTGATGTTCTTTCAGCCACGATGAACAAAACCACCGCTGATTTTCAGGGGTTGAGTGACTCATTAAGTTACCTTGCCCCTGTGGCGAAAAATGCCGGGGTGAGTCTTGAGCAAGCCGCGGCGATTACTGGCACACTTCATGATAACAACATCAGGGGGTCAATGGCTGGTACCGGCGGTGCGGCTGTTATTACGAGATTACAGGCGCCAACAGGCAAGGCATACGATGCCCTCAAGGAGCTGGGTGTCAAAACCTCCGATAGAAAAGGCAATACGCGCCCGTTATTTACCATTCTGAAAGAAATGCAGGCCAGCTTTGAGCGGAACAAGCTCGGCACTGGTCAGAAAGCAGAATACGTTAAAACGATATTCGGCGAGGAGGCAATGAAGTCTGCCAGTGTACTGATGGCGGCGGCAGCCAGTGGAAAGCTCGATAAACTCACCGCTACGATAAAGGCCTCAGATGGTAAAACCGAGGAGTTGGTCAAGGTTATGCAGGATAACCTCGGCGGTGACTTCAAAGAGTTTCAGTCTGCTTATGAGGCTGTGGGTACTGACCTCTACGACCAGCAAGATAGCTCGTTGCGTCAGCTCACTCAGACAGCAACGCGATACGTGTTAAAGCTCGATGACTGGATCAAAAACAACAAGGAGTTAGCGGAAACTATTGGCATCATTGCCGGTGGCGCACTGGCTCTGATTGGCATTATCGGCGGCATTGGTCTCGTAGCGTGGCCGGTTGTCATGGGGATTAACGCCATTATTGCTGCCGCTGGCGTGATGGGTACCGTCTTTACTGTCGCTGGTAGTGCCATTGCGACCGCGCTCGGTGCGATCACATGGCCGATTGTGGCCGTCGGTGCGGCGATTGTGGCCGGGGCGCTGCTTATCCGTAAATATTGGGAACCTATCAGCGCATTTTTCTCGGGGGTGATTGAAGGCATCATCAGCGCCTTTGCACCGGTCGGGGAAATGTTCGCTCCACTGGCCCCCATTTTTGACGGCCTCGGCGAGAAATTGCACAAAGTCTGGCAGTGGTTTAAAGACCTGATTGCGCCAGTCAAGGCCACGCAGGAGACGCTCGATAGCTGCAAAAATGTTGGTATCGTTTTCGGTCAGGCTCTGGCCGATGCACTGATGTTGCCTCTGAATATTTTCAATAAGCTGCGCGGTGGCCTCGATGTCATTCTCGAAAAGCTCGGCCTTGTGAAAAAGGAGTCGAGCAGCGTTGATGCAGAAACATCAAAAGCGCAGTCGGTTGGTCAGGGCGGTGGCTATATCCCGGCGACAAGCTCACTTGGCGGGTATCAGGCTTATCAGCCTGTTACGGCTCCCGTCGGTCGTAACTACATTGACCAGAGCAGCCCAACCTATCAAATCAACATGCCGGGTGGCGCACCGGGCGGTCAACTCGGAAATCAGTTGCAGGACGCGTTAGAAAAATATGAACGCGACAAGCGAGCCAAAGCCCGCGCCAGCATGATGCACGATTAAGGAGGCGGATTATGATGCTTGCTCTTGGAATGTTTGTTTTTATGCGTCAGACGCTGCCCCACCAGACGCTACAACGCGATGCCGAATATCGATGGCCGTCAAATTCACGCGTCGGGAAACGGGATTCGTTTCAGTTTTTAGGGCCGGGTGAGGAGAAAATCACCCTGGCCGGGACGCTTTACCCGGAGCTCACCGGCGGAAAGCTGACGATGACGGCTATCCGCCTGATGGCTGACCAGGGGCGCGCCTGGCCGTTACTGGATGGCACCGGCACAATTTACGGTATGTACGTCATCAATAATATCAGCGAGACAGGAAGCCTGTTTTTTGCTGACGGAACGCCGCGCAAAATTGATTTTACGCTGACGCTCACCCGCGTGGATGAATCCCTTGCGGCGCTGTATGGCGATATCGGCGAACAGGCAAAATCACTGATTGGCAAGGCGGGAAATATGGCCTCGTCAGTGGCTGGCATGGTGGGGATTAGCTGATGCTCGATATGCTGAATCTGAATGCGGGTGGCGTACTGACGCCCGATTTTATGCTGATGCTCGACAGCAAAGATATTACCGGCAACATCAGTAATCGGTTGATGAGCCTGACCATGACAGACAATCGCGGATTCGAAGCTGACCAGCTCGACATTGAGCTTGATGATGCTGACGGGCTGGTCGAGCTGCCGTTACGCGGTGCCGTACTGACGCTTTACCTCGGGTGGAAAGGCTTTGCGTTGATTGGTAAGGGAAGTTTTACCGTCGATGAGGTTGAACATCATGGCGCGCCGGACACGGTGACAATCCGCGCCCGTAGCGCCGATTTTCGGGGGACGCTGAACTCACGTCGGGAAGAGTCCTGGCATGACAAGACGCTCGGCGAGATCGTGGCAGCGATAGCGACACGTAACAAACTGACGCCGAGCGTTATACCGGAGCTGGCCGGGATAAAAATTCCGCATATCGACCAGTCACAGGAATCGGACGCCAAATTTTTGACACGGCTCGCCGAGCGAAACGGCGGTGAGGTTTCGGTAAAAGCGGGAAAGTTGCTGTTACTCAAAGCCGGTCGCGGGGTTACAGCCAGCGGAAAGGCCATTCCGCAGGTCACGATCACCCGCAGTGATGGCGACCGCCATCAGTTTTCCATTGCTGACCGTGGGGCATATACCGGCGTTACGGCAAAATGGTTGCACACCAAAGACCCAAAACCACAAAAGCAAAAGGTTGCGTTAAAACGCAAACCCAAAGAGCAGCATTTACGCGCGCTACAGCACCCCAAAGCCAAACCGGTAACGAAGAAAAAAACGGTGAAGACGCCGGAAGCCAGGGAGGGTGAATACATGGTCGGTGAGGATGAAAACGTGTTTGCCCTAACGACAATTTTTTCAACCAAAGCGCAGGCCATGCGAGCCGCCCAGGCCAAATGGGACAAACTGCAACGTGGGGTTGCTGAGTTTTCTATCAGGCTGGCGACGGGGCGAGCAGACCTTTACCCTGAGACGCCGGTACAGGTTGCGGGCTTTAAGCGCGTCATAGACGAGCAATCGTGGACAATTACTAAGGTTATGCACTCTCTGAGCAATAATGGATTCACGACGAGCCTAGAGCTTGAGGTGAGGCTTACGGATGTTGAATACGAGTCAACCGAATAGATTGCAAAATCAACTTTAATTTGCATTTGCAAATCACAAGACTATTATGCTCATTAACGCCTGGGGGGATTAAAAAATGATGCACTGTCCATTATGTCAAGATGCTGCGCACGCTCGGTCAAGTCGATATCTAAGCACAGAGACAAAAGAGAGATATCATCAGTGTCAAAATATAAACTGCGGATGCACCTTTGTTACTCACGAAACGCTTGCTAGATTTATTGTTAAACCTGGAGAAATTGACCCGGCCCCACCACATCCGACACGTTACGCCCAGCATCAGCTATGGCTGTAAAAAAAGACCTGCGAAAGCAGGTTTTTTTATGCCCATCGCCATTAGGTAATTCTCTGCCGCCAATTTGCCGCCATCGCCAATAAAAAAGGGGTCAGCACATGGCTAACCCCTTGTTTTATAACACGCTTAGGATGCAGCGTGAAACGCTTATCAGTTAAGACGCTTTTAACCAACCATATTGATAAATATACATTTTTTATTATAAACAGTTAGTTATATGAATCACTGGTGCAGCCAAATGCGGTCAAAAACATGCTGCGTGGGCAGCATATGGACACCATAAAGGCCTTAAAAAACATTCACTAGCACTAATTGCCCTTCTAAAAGTAACTCTTCCATACCAACACAACTTGCACTCCAGTAACTCTTTGCCCTTCAATAAGTTCTGTCTCGGAAAGGTTTTCAGCACCCCAAACTGCCCCCATCTCGGGTTTTAAAAATTTTTGTATTCGCCGATGGTCTAAGTTCAACTATAGGGCAGGACCGTCTACCGGGGTGGGGTCAGTCCATACGGTTGCGATAACTTTCTGCGTATATATTCCCGTGGGGAGCGATATCCCAGTGCGCTGTGCGGATGATGTTCGTTGTAATGACTGAACGCTACCGCCGGGTTCATCACCGCTGCCTGGCTGTCCGGTTTTGGCATGATGCCGATGTAATCCCGTTTTATCGTTTTCAAGAAGCTTTCTGCAATGCCGTTGCTTTCCGGACTACGGACTGCTGTTGTGCAGGGTTCCAGTCCCAGCATCCGGGCGAATGCCCTTGTTTCATGCGCTCTGTAGGCTGAACCGTTATCCGTCAGCCATTCCAGCGACTCTATGGGCAACTGTCTTCCGAAGCGTTTTTCCACCGCTCCCAACATGACATCCTGCACCGTTTCTTTGTCATAGCCTCCGGTGCTTGCTGCCCAGTCAATGATCTCCCTGTCGCAGCAGTCCTGCGCGAAGGTCACCCGCAATTTTTCACCATTATCACAGCGGAACTCGAAGCCATCTGAGCACCAGCGCCGGTTACTCTCTGCCACCGCTACGCGTCCTTTATGGGCCCGCTTACGATCGTTATCAGCAGGCTTACGTTCAAGAAGCAGATGGTGAGCTTTCATAATGCGATACACCCGCTTCGCATTAACCACAGACAGACCATCCCGCTCTGACTCCCGTCGCAGCAGCGCCCACACGCGGCGATAACCATACGTCGGTAGGTCAGCCACCGCCGTGTTTATCCGGGATAACACCGCGCTATCGTCAGAACGGGGCTGCCGCCTGCGATCCTGCCAGCCAGGCAGTCGGTGAATCCTGATGTTCAGTTGCGCACGCGACACACCAATACTCCGGCAGACATCGGTTACTCGTCGTCCCCGGGCAACAAGGGCGCATACGCAATCCATTTTTTTGCCCCGCCGAACTCCACAGCCTCTTTCAGTATTTCAGCTTCCATTGTCTTTTTACCCAGAAGACGCTGAAGCTCACGGATCTGCTTATTGGCGGCAGCCAGTTCAGAGAACGGGACCACTTCCTCACCGGCGGTTACAGCAGTCAGCGAGCCTTCTTCATACTGTTTTCGCCATTTAAAGATCTGGTTAGCATTGATGCCATGCAGGCGAGCGACATGAGACACGGTCATGCCAGGTTCCATAGTCTGCTGAATAATGGCAATTTTTTCCTGCGGTGTACGACGCCGACGCCGTTCAGGTCCTGATAACACTTCAACCATCTTATTATTCTGACTGGTGTTAAACATAGTTCTAAGACTATCTCTTATTTTAAGGGAGGCGAAGTGTCTGGTGATCTATGGGGCCAGTCTAAAAAGCCAGTTCAAAATCGAAAATTTACTCACGGTAGAACTGAACAGAATGAAGCAATAGAGAGGATAACCGAGGATGTACATCTGACCACTGGCATGACCATCAGCCGGGGTAAAGCTTTGCACCTGCCGGTGGAACTAGCGTCATTAACGGCCACTGGCGTCGAGGAACGGCTAAAGGCGAACTATTCTCTGCAAGCCCATCTTACGGTGTAAAAGCAGATATAATTCTTAGACGCGTCGACGCTCTCGCAAAAAATGAGGCAAAAGTAAACAATAATTTTCATATATATCATGTACATAATCAAAAATAAACACGACCTTTTACTTCACATTTTCAATATAAACATAATACTGTACAAATACACAGAGAATCCTTTGGGAGGGAATTCATGGTTGGCGAGCAACTCAGCCGAACGCAACAAAAATGGGCATGTGTGCAATTCGTCGCGAGGGTCTCGTTGATCGCGAACTGCAAACCATTAGATATCAAGCTCGCGCTCAATCTCATTGCTGACCTGGCGCACAGCGAAAACTGCGAACCAGAGGAAAATGTCTTTTATGAGGTCGAGTAGCATTTAGCAGATGTGATACTCAACACCGCTTAACCCCTGTAAACCTTGTTGGCGCGAAGACTCGCTGTTTGCGCTGACAGGGTTGAACAACTCGCTCCGCGAGGCGCTAGAAAATCCTCCCCGGATCAAGAATATTCAATTAATTTAGCCACGCATCTATCAGGTGCATGGATCCGCATGTTCTTTTGATCGCCCTACGCTCCCCTCACCGGCCACCACGTACGGGGCGAGAGGATTGTGGCAGTTGCATTAAAAACGCCCCATAAATCGGGCAGGCGTGGGGGGGAAAGCATTGCGCGCCAGTATTGAACTGACATTACTATTTAAACAATCAGGCTCATTTTGAATAGAAAAATAATTAACCCTGCAAAAATATACAGGGTCAATTAGAAAGCGGTCATAATAGTATGATTATTAAAATCAATTGAACTCATTTCATATAACTAATCTAAGACCATTTTTATTTTCCCATTCATTTATATGCTCGAACAACTCTGTTCCTTTAAAATAATTTGTCTCATATGCTAAAAATAGCAAATCTTCAATACAACCTGCATCAACCAACAGTTTACTTTGGCTTCCAAGCCCCTTTTTACAGATTATGAATAAAGCCTCTGCAAGATCGTGTCCATTAGCCATTTCTTTTATATCATTTTTCAAATCAATTATTTCATTCATAAATCTCTTCATATCATCTCTGGAAGGAATATCTCGCCCCCTGTTTTGAGAGAACTCCCAAACAGTATTCACCAAAAGATCATCGCCAAGATATTTAATATTACTCTCACATATAAATTTTTTAAACTTTAATCTATTCCCGTCTTTTTCTTTTGGCTTAAAAGAGAGCCCCAAATCGTTTTTTTTGTTTGCTAACCTAAGGCAAGCTAACGGATAAACTAAATTATAAGCCAAATCTATAATAGACCCATTTTTAGCTTCAAATACTTTCAATTTTTCGGATGACGTTACACTTTCTATGAAATCCATTAACGCCGGGCTATTAAAAACCATTCCTTCTGCATCATGATAATCTGTAGGAAAAATAGGCAACGCATAATCAACTGAGAATTTCTCATTATTAGGAATTCTAAGAAAATCAGCATCTCGAATGCCAATCATTTTATCAAATCCTCTTTTAAATAATATTTCATAAACCTCTCGCATATTATGCTTTCCGTGCATTACTTTTAGCACAGCTATATCATTGAGAAAGAATGACTTGAATATTTTTATATCCTGAGCACCTTCAACAAGCACATAATGCCCGGTAAATCTTGTGTCCTGCATGATGGAGTTTGCTATTCTTGCAGGTTTAATATCTTGCTCCATCACTCAACACCTCTTAACTCAACCTTCAACCCCCAATTATCATTTATGATGTCAGGTGAATGCGTTGCTATTATAACGGTGACATCATTAATTTCAGTCACTTCTTTTAGATCAGCGATGAACTCATTTTGCCATGAAATATGAAGTGATAATTCTGGTTCATCTATAAGTATCATGTCGCCTTTATGAGAATTGAAGATTAACTTATAGAATAGTATTAACTCATTCTGTTCACCAGAAGATAATTTAGAAGCGGGGATTGCCTCTAAATTATTTTTTTTGTCTTTTTTGACTGTAGACTTAAAATTAAGCCCACTAACTCTATTTATTTGTAGTATTTTATGTTTAAACCTCTTATTGATAATATCTTGAAATAATTTAAGCTTGATCGATAATTCATCGAAAGGCTTTATTTTTTCGTGACTATCGTCAATATAAAGCTTCAACAGTTTAATTAAATCAGATTGTGTATCATCAATCTGCAAAATATCAGAATCTTTAGTGTCTACACCCAACCCTACGGACGAAAGTACCTTTCTTCTATCGTCAAGAGTTTTGAGTGCAATATTCAGCTCTTCAAATGTATCTTTTGTTCCTTGTTTTAATTTATTAATTAATCTATTTGGATAAGTACTATCTAAACCTGAGGTAATATCAGATGATAATTTAACAGCATCTGTAATCATTTTTAAAAGCTCTGCCGAACACTTTTGAACGCTATTAACATAGGAATCCCCACCTATTTCTTTTGCAGTAATTATTCGCTGAGTCTCTATTAATCTAACATTTATTTTCTCCAGAGCATCCGTAAACCATTTCGGTTGACTGTCATCACTTTCACTTGAGTTGAAAAAACCTAAGTGCTTACCATACTTCAACTCAAGCCGACGCAGATTCATTAATTCCATTTCAAGTTGAACACTCTCATAATCTCTGTTTTTCTCATGATTTAGATAATTAATTAACTCAAGTTCTTCGATACGCTTCCTTTCAAATGCTGCTCTTTTTCGAGGTGATACATTTTCATCAATCTTTATCTTTGCAGTCTTGTTGGCTGCATTATTCTTTGCCCTTGAACCAAGCTCAGGTTTTTTCTTTATATTTTGATCAAATTTATTCACATTGAGATAAATATTGCCACTTTCTACTTTTTTATCTATCCTCCAAAACTCATCATTATCAAATGTTATAGTGAAAAAATCAAACTCTATACTTTTAAAATAATTAAACCTCTTATTAAAAAAAGAATCAATTGCTTCCAATATTATTGTTTTGCCTAACCCATTCTCACCAATAACAATAGTGATGTTACTTTCACTCATTAGCGAGATTCTATGGTTAAATATCCCAAAAAGATTCCCAACTTCAATTGATAATATCTTCATCAAACGCCTCCAATTCAATTTAAACACACTGCTGAATGTTAATATTTTAAACGCAGAACTTATACATCGTCTTTGACATTCACTCATACCTAGTACGTGCAGCCCTCAAAGACTATAAGTCCTAAACTTAATGACTGGGAAGCCTACCCACATATTAATTTCCATCATCCTTTCTTGCAACAGTAACAACTCATTTCGTACGAACACTTCTGCAACCTTCACCACATCACCAAACCCACCAGTATTATTAGGCATCATCCCCATCATCTGAGGAGGTACACGATGTGCGCTCATCAGGTCTTCCGCACTCACCTTCTTGATGTTAAAAAAATCATCCTTCGTCGCGACTTCACTCAACGGCACAATTTTAATGCCGTCAGCTTTGCCGTTCGGGGTATAGAAAAAAAGATTCTTAAAATTCCCAAGCCCCTTTGAATCGCGCATTGCCTTGCGCAGTGCTTCGACGTCGGTGCTACTTTGAGCTGCATCAGTGACGTACATGATATACCCAGCGGGCGCCCCATTCTGATAATACTTGCGACTAAACAGCGTCGCGTACTCATTCAGCCAGGCAGAATTGAGTACGCTCAGATACTCCGGCAGGCAGTACACCTCCTGGTTAATATCGGGTTCGAGCAAGTGAAACACCGTACCCGGAGCAAACTGGTGCGGCTACGAATCGGATTGCATATACCAATAGGTGTCATCCTCTACTCCTCGCCGGGGAGTGACCTCGACCACCAGTTTCGCGTCGCCGTCGAAAAAGTCGAACGTGAAAAACGTGCGCGCCAGCTATCAAGTATGAGAAACGATTAAGGGGAGAGAAAGCATGCTAATGGTGCTGGGCTTTTTTGTGTTTGAACGGCGGACCCTGCCGTATCAATCGATGCAGTATTCGAAAGAGTATGGCTGGGCGTCAAACGACCACATCGGCAAGCCACCGGCGTATCAGTTTCTCGGGGAGGGGGAAACCTCGCGCACCCTGTCGGGTACTCTGGACTGACCCCACCCCGGTAGACGATCCTGCCCTATAGTTGGACTGACCCCGCCCCGGTAGACGATCCTGCCCTATAGTTTGGACTGACCCAGCCCCGGTAGACGATCCTGCCCTATAGTTTGAGCATAGGAGGAGCGTATGGGCACACCACGATTTACACCTGAATTTAAGGAAGAAGCCGTCCGTCAGATAACGGAACGCGGTTATTCCGTCGCCGAAGTTTCTGACCGGCTGGGCGTTTTGTAAATAGACCCGTTTTAGTTCCATGCATTTTTTGAGTTCCCGGCCAGATAATGGTGCTGTCGGTATTCCTCCGGTGTCATATTGTTCAGCGATTCATGCGGACATTCACAGTTATATTCTGATAACCATTTTTCCGTGATTTCACGTACTTCATTCAGCGTTCTGAACAGATAAAAATCGAGTATTTCTGTGCGGTATGTCCTGTTAAAACGCTCAATGAAAGCGTTCTGTGTCGGCTTACCCGGCTGGATAAACTCCAGCTTTACTGCATGCTTCTCTGCCCATTCAGCCAGCGCCAGAGAGATAAATTCCGGACCATTATCCATGCGCAGCATGACCGGATAACCGCGGTTTGCCGCGATCCTGTCGAGTACACGGACCACTCGCGGAGCTGGCAGATTCAGATCTATTTCAATCGACAACGCCTCACGGTTAAAGTCATCAACGACATTGAACGTGCGAAAACGACGGCCACAGGCCAGCGCATCATGCATAAAATCGACAGACCAGCTCTGGTTCAGCGCTTCCGGCGTGGCCAGTGGTGAGGGATTGCGTACCGGCAGCCGTTGTTTGCCCTTACGGCGAAAATTCAGTTTCAGTAGACAGTAAATACGGTGGAGCCTTTTGTGATTCCACGGATATCCCTGCCGTCGCAGAACCTGGTAAAGCTTCGGAAAACCATATCGTGGGTATCGTTCTGTCACCGCCTGCAATGCGGCAATAACGGGCTCATCACGTGTGGTATCCGGGCGGTAATGGTAAACCGTTCTGCTCAGATTGAGACTCCGGCAGGCCTGACGGATACTGAGCCCAAATGTCGTTATCAGATGAGTGACCAGCTCACGCTTAAAGGCTGGTTTTAAAGTTTTTTTTCGATAACGTCTTTCAGCGCCCGGTTCTCCAGGCTAAGGTCGGCAAACATCTGTTTGAGACGGCGGTTCTCGTCTTCAAGATCCTTGATTTTTTTAATATCAGAAGCTTCCATGCCACCGTATCTGGACTTCCAGTTATAGTAGGTGGCTTCAGAGATACCGGCCTCCCGGCAGACATCTTTAACGGTTCGTCCGGCTTCAACCGACTTAATCACAGCGATGATCTGATGCTCAGTAAAACGGGCTTTACGCATAGCGATCTCCTTCGTTGGCAGATTGATTATGCCGGATGATCTCTAAATATGAATGGCACGATTATGCGGGATACTTACACGACCTTCAGTGGTAGCCCCTAATCGCGTGCAGCGGCAGTTTACCGTTGTCCGGGCCAATCAGGTCTGGGTCACCGACATCACTTATATCCGGACCTGGCAGGGATGGTTGTATCTGGCGGTGGTTATCGACCTCTTTGCCCGTAACGTGGTGGGCTGGTCGATGAAACCCACCCTCTCACGCGAACTGGCACTGGATGCGCTGATGATGGCGGTCTGGCGACGTAAACCGGACGGCGAGGTTGTCGTGCACTCAGACCAGGGCAGCCAGTACGGCAGCGACGACTGGCAGCGCTTCTGTCGGGCCAATAACCTGGCGCCCAGTATGAGCCGGCGTGGCAACTGTTGGGATACTCGTTCTAATATACTTTCAAATACCGGATCGGACTGACCCGTGCTGGGATTGGCTCAGATGCCTTTGTGTTGACCTGTCGTCCGCTTCTGGTATTTCCCGGGCATAGCCGGGCCCAGCGTTTGTGACCTGATAGGAGCTTTGTACTGCATCCCGAGTGTCCTGTCCTGCAATGGGGATGGTTGTGCTACCAGTAATATGGAGGCAAACCATGCAAAATGACATTCAATCTTCTGAAACCGTTATCCTGGGGGTTGATACCCATCTTGATATTCATATCGGTGCTGTTATCAGTCAGGCAGGTAAACTGCTTGGTACTCGCATTATTCAAACAACTCAAACTGGTTATCTGGAACTCTTTGATTGGGCTAAGTCTTTTGGGGGGCTCGAACGAGCAGACGTCGAAGGAACCGGGACTTATGGTGCTGCGTTAACACGTTTTCTCATTAAAAATGGTGTTTATGTTGTTGAAGTTAATCGGCCAGACCGCTCTACACGACGCCTTAAAGGGAAGTCAGATCCACTGGATGCAGAGAATGCAGCACGCACAGTACTGTCAGGAGGCAGTAAGGCCATACCAAAAATGCAGTCCGGTGCGTGTGAAGCTCTTCGGATTATTAGCGTTGCCCGACGTAGTGCAGTAAAAGCCCGCACGCAGGCGATTAACCAGCTTCGCGCGTTGCTGGTCAGTGCCCCGCAGGATGTTCGTGACAAGCTCTGGAAATCTAAACCACACGACTGCGTAGCCGCCTGCATTAACAGCGAAGTAACAGAGGTCTCTCCATTGCGTATAGCCCTGTGTAGCACGCTTCGAAGCCTTGCAAAACGATGGATGGCTCTGACTGAAGAGCTGAATGAACTGGACGAATCACTGGATAAACTGACCCGCAAATATGCCGGTAACCTTCGTAGCCAGTTTGGTGTTGGACCACAGACGGCTGCCACACTGCTGGCCGTTGCAGGTGATAATCCTGAACGCTTAAAAAATGAAGCGGCACTGGCATCACTTTGTGGCGTAAATCCGTTACCAGCATCATCAGGAAAAACAGTCAGACACAGATTAAACCGCGGCGGCTCACGTGAAGCAAACAATGCTCTGTGGACAATCGCTCTTGTGCGTATGCGTAGTGATCTGCGCACCAGAATCTATGTTGACAGACGAACTGGTGAAGGACTATCGACTAAGGAGATCCTGAGATGCCTAAAACGCTATATCGTCCGAGAACTGTATCCATTGATTTTATCGGACCTCGGCTATGCCAATCGCCCGCTCTTGACATAGGAGCGTCAACGCGGTGGCCGAATCGTTCTTCAGTTCACTGAAAAAAGAAAGGATCAGAAAACACATCTATAAAACCCGGGATCTGGCCCGGGCCGATATCTTCGATTACATTGAAGTCTTCTATAATCGGTCCCGGCGCCACAGTCATCTCGGCGGCGTCAGTCCGGAGGCCTTTGAACAGGCCTCGTCGTGAGGACAGAATTTGTCTACGGTGGTGGGGTCAGTCCACCATGCCTCCTCACCCGTCCACAAACAAGCAACAGCAACTCTGGCTTTAGGATGAAGGCCTGAGTTACAGACCTTGTCTTACATATTCTAAATTGGTAATAAAAAAGCTATCGGCTTACAGATGTGCTGTCTTGTTAAAGCAGGATGTGTTGTTTTAAAAAGTGATAAAAAACTTCTAGCTTCAACCGAATCCTCGTTCAACGAAATATTATCTTTGATGAAAGGGTAAAGTACGATTCCAGCACACATCGATAACGGCACATAATTTATAAATATATCTTCTTTTGCAAACCCTAGTTGGCTTGCTTTAGCTTCAAATGAATCAGCATCTAAATAATTACGGATACGTTCTTTAGCCTCTGGCCGAAGTCGAGATTCTTGACGCGGTAGAGAGAGCATCTCATCAATATCGCCCCATGAAATAGGAACCTCAAAGTAACCCCCACCTTCTTCTTCTGGAGGCGCAGGAAAATTCACATAAAAATAGTTTTTTTGCTGTGTAGGATCACTCGTGGCCTGGCGGTGAAAATTATAAATACTTCTTATACGGTTTGCCTTGTTATGATGCCGAGCATTTCTAATAACAAGCATCATTAACAATTCTGGTTTCAAATACCAATCAGGCGCTAACCCATTACTTTGCATATTGTCATACAAATTATGAAAAGCATTGAGTTGTGTGTTCAGGCCCGACTCTAAATTGCCAATTGCTTCAGCACGATCAATAGCCAACAAGCGCTGCAGAGACCAATTAGACTCTAATAAAACCCGGAAGGCCTGTGCAAGATCTTCAAAAGAGTGGGAAAGCATCCTTTTATCCTTAATACGCACATTGAAGAAATTTCAGTGTAACCCAAATGTACGAAACAAACAGTTGTAGATAGTAGTGGTAAGTAAAGCTAACGATAACTCTATCTACGTGACACTCTGTGGACACTGAAACAAAAAAAGGGGTCAGCATTACGCTAACCCCTTGTTCTATAACACGCTTTGGATGTCGCGTGAGATGCGTTCTTAGTTCAGACGCTCTTTGATACGAGCAGACTTACCGGTACGCTCACGCAGGTAGTACAGTTTAGCTTTACGTACAGCACCACGACGTTTAACAGCAATGCTGTCAACTACCGGAGAGTGAGTCTGGAAGACACGCTCAACGCCTTCGCCGTTGGAAATTTTACGAACAGTGAATGCAGAGTGCAGACCGCGGTTACGAATAGCGATAACCACGCCCTCGAATGCCTGCAGACGTTTTTTGGAACCTTCAACAACCCATACTTTCACTTCCACGGAATCACCCGGGCGGAAGGAAGGTACGTCCTGCTTCATCTGTTCTTGTTCAATTTGCTTAATAATGTTGCTCATAATTTAATCTCTTATCCTGGGTAAACTGATATTGGGGGCTTACGCCATCCCATCATGTTTATGCTGCTGTTGTGCGTGTTCAGTTTTGAACTGCGCCAGCAACTTTGCTTGCTCTTCAGTCAGAGCCAGGTTTTCCAAAAGTTCAGGTCTTCTAAGCCAGGTGCGGCCCAGCGACTGTTTCAAACGCCAGCGACGTATCTCAGCATGGTTTCCCGACAGCAATACTGGCGGTACCTCCATCTCTTCTAACACTTCAGGGCGGGTATAGTGTGGGCAGTCCAGCAAACCATCGGCAAAGGAATCTTCCGTTGCCGAAGCTTCATGACCCAGAACCCCCGGAATGAACCGGGAAACGGAATCAATCAGCGTCATTGCTGGTAACTCACCACCGCTGAGTACGTAATCGCCGATTGACCATTCTTCATCAATTTCGGTCTGAATTACGCGCTCGTCTATCCCTTCGTAGCGACCGCACACCAAAATCAGCTTCTGATTCGTTGCCAGTTCGCTGACGCCCGCTTGATCAAGCTTGCGTCCCTGAGGCGACAGATATATCACCTTAGCGCCTTCACCTGCCGCGGCTTTTGCTGTATGGATGGCGTCCCGCAAGGGTTGCACCATCATTAACATCCCCGGTCCGCCGCCGTAAGGACGATCGTCCACGGTACGGTGCCGGTCATGCGCGAAGTCGCGAGGACTCCAGCTCTGGATGCTCAGCAGGCCATTTTTTACTGCCCGGCCAGTTACCCCGTAATCGGTAATTGCGCGGAACATTTCAGGAAACAGGCTAATTATGCCAATCCACATAGCGCCGTCTTTTACCGTTTATCCGGAGAATTTAAAAACCAGGATCCCAATCTACTTCGATTGTACGAGTAGCGAGATCGACTTTCTTGATAACCTGCCCATCGAGGAACGGAACCAGCCGCTCCTTGATGCCAAACGCATCTTTCAGGTTTGCCTTAATGACGAGAACGTCATTTGACCCGGTTTCCATCATATCGATGACTTTACCCAGGCCATAGCCTTCGGTGGTGACTACCTGGCAGCCCATCAGGTCTTTCCAGTAATAGTCGCCCTCTCCGAGCTTCGGCAGCTGCGAGGAATCCACGATAATTTCGCAATTAGTCAGCAGATTCGCAGCATCGCGATCGTCAATGCCCTTCAGCTTGATGACGATATCCTGATTGTGGTGGCGCCAGCTTTCCAGCTCAACAACCTGCCACTGACCCGCCTTCTGGATTAACCAGGGCTGATAGTCAAAAATGCTTTCGGCGTCTTCGGTGGAGGAAAACACTCTGAGCCAACCACGGATACCGTAGGAAGAACCCATTTTGCCCAATACGATCGGATCAACAGGTGCTTGTGCGGTGTGTTGCTTGCTCATCATGACCACCGTGACAGATTAAGCTGCTTTGTTCGCTGCTTTGATCAGCGTAGCTACGCGATCGGAAACGGTAGCGCCCTGGCCAACCCAGTGAGCGATACGATCCAGATCCAGACGAGTTTCTTCTTCTTTCGCGGAAGCGATCGGGTTGAAGAAACCAACGCGCTCGATGAAGCGACCGTTGCGTGCATTACGGCTGTCGGTGACAACAACCTGGTAGAACGGACGCTTTTTAGCGCCGTGACGAGCTAAACGAATAGTTACCATAACATCCTCTTGTGTGAATAGAACAACCGGGCCCCATCGAGGAACGGGGCCCGGGTGTCATATTAAAAGCTCGAAAATTTTACTGATTTCTGTGAAAAAATCAATTCAAAACTGCAATACGCTAAATAATTCGAGTTGCAGGCAGGCGGCAAGCGAGTAAATCCCCGGGAGCGTACACAAGTACGTGACCGGGGTGAGCGAACGCAGCCAACGCATCAGCGGCTTGAATGATGACGCGTATTAACGACCGGGGAAGCCCGGCGGCATCATGCCTTTCATGCCGCGCATCATCTTCATCATGCCGCCTTTCGACTTCATCTTCTTCATCATGCGCTGCATATCGTCGAACTGCTTGAGCAGACGGTTAACGTCCTGCACCTGCATCCCGCAGCCCGCGGCGATGCGGCGCTTGCGCGAACCTTTGATGATCTCAGGCTTGGCGCGCTCTTTCAGCGTCATCGAGTTGATGATGGCTTCCATCCGCACCAGCACTTTATCGTCCATCTGCGACTTAACGTTGTCCGGGATCTGCCCCATGCCCGGCAGCTTGCCCATCAGGCTGGCCATGCCGCCCATGTTCTTCATCTGACGCAGCTGCTCGAGGAAGTCGGTGAGGTCAAAGCCATCGCCCTTCTTCAGCTTGGAGGCCAGCTTTTCGGCCTGCGCGCGGTCAACCTTGCTCTCGATATCTTCGATCAGCGACAGCACGTCGCCCATGCCGAGGATACGGGAGGCAATACGATCCGGATGGAACGGCTCCAGGGCTTCGGTTTTTTCGCCGACGCCGAGGAATTTAATCGGCTTACCGGTGATATGACGAATCGACAGGGCCGCACCGCCGCGGGCGTCGCCGTCCACTTTAGTCAGCACAACGCCGGTCAGCGGCAGCGCTTCATTAAACGCTTTCGCCGTGTTCGCCGCATCCTGGCCGGTCATCGCATCAACGACAAACAGGGTCTCTACCGGGTTAAGGGCAGCGTGAACCTGCTTGATTTCGTCCATCATCGCTTCGTCAACGTGCAGACGACCGGCGGTATCCACCAGCAGCACGTCGTAGAACTTCAGCTTCGCTTCTTTCAGCGCGGCGTTTACGATGTCGATCGGCTTCTGGCCGACGTCGGACGGGAAGAAATCAACGCTCACCTGCTCGGCCAGCGTTTCCAGCTGTTTAATCGCCGCCGGGCGATAAACGTCCGCGGAGACAACCAGCACTTTCTTCTTGTGCTTCTCACGGAGGAATTTACCCAGCTTCGCGACGCTGGTGGTTTTACCGGCGCCCTGCAGGCCCGCCATCAGCACTACGGCCGGCGGCTGAGCGGCTAAGTCCAGCGCCTGGTTCTCTTCGCCCATCGCCGCAACCAGCTCGTTGCGCACGATCTTGACGAATTCCTGGCCCGGCGTCAGGCTTTTGTTAACTTCATGACCCACCGCGCTCTCTTTTACGCGGCTGATGAAATCACGCACGACGGGCAGCGCGACGTCCGCCTCGAGCAGCGCCATGCGCACTTCGCGCAGGGTTTCTTTAATGTTGTCTTCGGTAAGGCGTCCGCGGCCGCTGATGTTGCGCAGCGAACGCGACAAACGATCGGTTAAATTATCAAACATTGTCTCTCGCCTGAGGTGGAAACTGTCGGTCGCCGCAGCGACACCACAAATACAAATTTGCGGCAGTATAACACGACATGTACCGGGATGTGATGCAACGGTTGGAGCAGACGTCGCGTAACGCTATACTGCTTCTCTTTCTTATTTAGTCAACAGTCGACGCCCATATGCCTGTTTTTGCTCTACTCGCGCTTGTCGCCTATTCCGTCAGCCTGGCGCTGATCGTCCCCGGCCTACTGCAAAAGAACAGCAGCTGGCGGCGGATGGCGATACTTTCAGCAACTATTGCGCTGATTTGTCATGCTTTTGCGCTGGAGTCACGCATTTTCCCCGGCGGCGATAGCGGGCAAAATCTCAGCTTGCTCAACGTCGGCTCGCTGGTCAGCCTGATGATCTGTACGGTGATGACCATCGTCGCGTCGCGCAATCGAGGCTGGCTGCTGCTGCCCATCGTCTACGCTTTTGCGCTGATTAATCTGGCCTTCGCCACCTTCGTTCCAAACGAATACATCACGCACCTGGAAACAACCCCGGGCATGCTGGTACATATTGGCCTGTCGCTCTTCTCTTACGCGACGCTGATCATTGCCGCCCTGTATGCCCTGCAGCTGGCCTGGATTGACTACCAGCTGAAAAACAAAAAGCTGGCTTTTAGTCACGAAATGCCGCCGCTGATGAGCATTGAGCGTAAAATGTTTCATATCACCCAGGTCGGCGTGGTGCTGCTGACGCTGACGCTGTGCACCGGGCTGTTCTACATGCATAACCTGTTCAGCACGGAAAACATTGATAAAGCCGTGCTGTCGATCGTGGCGTGGTTCGTTTATATCGTCCTGCTATGGGGACACTACCATGAAGGCTGGCGCGGTCGCCGGGTCGTCTGGTTTAACGTCACCGGCGCAGGCCTACTGACGCTGGCTTATTTTGGCAGCCGCGTCCTTCAGCAGTTTATTAGCTAAATCCAGACTACGAGCAACTCCACCGGGCAGCATTACAACAGGTCATCTGAACGCCGTTAGCGCCGACCCCCCGCGTACCCTCAGTACGCGAAGGCTCCAGGCTCTGGCGGCTCGGGCCGGTAATCGCCCGGTGGGACAGGCTTTAAGGAGTCCCTCCTGGAACACATCTCTACCACCACGCTAATCGTGACGTTGATTATCATGGTGATCATCTCAGCCTATTTCTCCGGTTCTGAGACCGGCATGATGACGCTGAACCGCTACCGCCTGCGTCATATGGCGAAACAGGGTAACCGCCAGGCGAAGCGCGTCGAAAAGCTGCTGCGCAAACCCGATCGCCTAATCAGCCTGGTGCTGATCGGCAACAATCTGGTTAATATCCTCGCCTCTGCGCTGGGGACTATCGTGGGTATGCGCCTGTACGGCGATGCCGGGGTGGCGATCGCCACCGGTGTTCTGACCTTCGTGGTGCTGGTCTTTGCCGAGGTCCTGCCCAAGACTATCGCCGCGCTGTATCCGGAGAAGGTCGCCTATCCGAGCAGCTTCCTGCTGGCGCCGCTGCAGGTGCTGATGATGCCGCTGGTGTGGCTGCTGAACACCATCACCCGCCTTCTGATGCGAATGATGGGCATCAAGACCGATATCATTATCAGCGGGGCGCTGAGCAAAGACGAGCTGCGCACCATCGTGAATGAATCGCGCACGCAAATCTCCCGCCGCAATCAAGACATGCTGCTGTCGGTGCTGGACCTCGAGAAGGTCAGCGTGGACGACATTATGGTTCCGCGTAATGAGATTATCGGCATCGATATTAACGATGACTGGAAGTCTATCGTCCGCCAGCTCACCCACTCGCCGCACGGCCGCATTGTGCTCTACCGCGGTTCGCTGGATGACGCAATCAGCATGCTGCGCGTCAGGGAGGCCTACCGCCTGATGACCGAGAAAAAGGAGTTCACCAAAGAGGTGATGCTCCGCGCCGCGGACGAGATTTACTTCGTGCCGGAAGGCACGCCGCTGAGCACGCAGCTGGTGAAGTTTCAGCGCAATAAGAAGAAGGTGGGGCTGGTAGTCGATGAGTATGGCGATATCCAGGGCCTGGTGACCGTTGAAGATATTCTGGAAGAGATTGTCGGCGACTTTACGACCTCGATGTCACCCACCCTGGCGGAGGAAGTGACCCCGCTCAACGACGGCTCGGTGATTATTGACGGCAGCGCCAACGTTCGCGAAATCAATAAGGCGTTTAACTGGCACCTGCCGGAAGACGAAGCCCGAACGATTAACGGCATTATTCTCGAAGCGCTGGAAGAGATCCCCGTTCCCGGCACCCGCGTGCGCATCGAGCAGTACGATATCGATATTCTCGACGTTCAGGACAATATGATTAAGCAGGTGAAGGTGATGCCGGTGAAGCCTATTCGTGAAAGCGCGGCGGAATAATCGGGCATTAACTCAGTGAAGCGGTGAACCTCGGTTCGCCGTTTTTTTGCCGCCAAAGCGGCGCCAGCTCAGGGAAATAAAGCATAAAAAAACGGCCACCCGCAGGCGGCCGTTTTACAGCGAATTACTTCGCCTTCGCCACGGTCACCATCGCTGCGCGAATAGTACGACCGTTCAGGGTGTAGCCTTTTTGCATCACGCCCAGCACGTTGCCCGCCGCCACGTCTTCAGACTCAACCATCGCGATGGCCTGGTGGACGTTAGGATCCAGCGGCACGTTGGTCTCGGCAATCACTTCCACGCCGAATTTATGGACAACGTCCAGCATCGATTTCAGCGTCAGCTCAATACCTTCAACCATAGAAGCCATATCCGGATTAGCTTTATCGGCCACTTCCAGCGCGCGGTCCAGGCTATCGATCACCGGCAGCAGTTCGTTAACGAACTTCTCCAGAGCGAATTTATGCGCCTTTTCCACGTCAAGCTCGGTGCGACGACGCAGGTTTTCCATTTCCGCTTTTACGCGCAGGACACCTTCGCGTTCACGAGTCTGGGCTTCAACCAGCTGCGCTTCCAGATTCGCAATTTTTTCATCGCGCGGATCCACCTGGTCAGCAGAAACCTCAGGCTCAACCGCCTCAACGTTGTCGTGCTGTTCCGTGATAATTTCTTCCGGGGCTTGCCCGTCAGGCGTTTTCTGTTCTTTACTACTCATGAATTTCTCCGCGTTTTTTTCGCATTCATCTCGCTAACTTCGCTTATTATGGGGATCAGTTTCCGGGTTTCAAGGGAAGCAGTCAGATTGTCATCATTCATTTAACGCAAGGACATCCAGAACATGAAGAACCATTTCAAGTGTATAGGCATTGTGGGGCACCCTCGTCACCCGACCGCGCTGACCACACATGAAATGCTCTGGCGCTGGCTGTGCAGCAAAGGCTATGAAGTTCTGGTTGAACAACAGATCGCCCATGAGCTACAGCTTAGCAACGTCAAAACGGGAACGCTGGCGGAAATTGGCCAGCAGGCGGATCTGGCGGTCGTCGTTGGCGGTGATGGCAACATGCTCGGCGCCGCGCGCACCCTGGCGCGGTACGATATTCAGGTCATCGGCATCAACCGCGGCAATCTTGGTTTCCTGACCGACCTCGACCCGGATAACGCGCTGCAGCAGCTTGCCGACGTGCTTGAAGGCCACTATATCGCCGAAAAACGCTTTCTGCTGGAGGCCCAGGTCTGCCAGCAGGATTGCCAGAAGCGCATTAGCACGGCGATTAATGAAGTGGTTCTGCATCCGGGCAAGGTCGCGCACATGATCGAGTTCGAGGTCTATATCGACGAGGTTTTTGCCTTCTCCCAGCGCTCCGACGGCCTGATTATCTCCACCCCGACGGGCTCCACCGCCTATTCGCTCTCCGCCGGTGGCCCTATTCTGACGCCTTCACTCGATGCCATCACCCTGGTGCCGATGTTCCCGCATACGCTTTCGGCCCGCCCGCTGGTTATTAACGGCGACAGCACCATTCGCCTGCGCTTCTCCCAGCGCTGCAGCGACCTTGAGATCAGCTGCGACAGCCAGATAGCCCTGCCGATTCAGGACGGCGAAGATGTCTTAATCCACCGCTGCGACTACCACCTGAATCTTATTCACCCGAAAGATTACAGCTATTTCAATACATTGAGCACCAAGCTCGGCTGGTCGAAAAAATTATTCTGATTTTATAAGCTGCCTCTTTACTGGATAAAAAACCAGTCTATACTGTACGAAAACACAGTAATGGTTTTTCATACAGGAAGGCAGCTATGTTGGCGCAACTCACCATCAGTAATTTTGCTATCGTTCGTGAACTGGAGATCGATTTCCACAGCGGCATGACCGCCATCACCGGGGAAACCGGTGCGGGGAAATCGATAGCCATCGATGCGCTTGGCCTGTGCCTTGGCGGCAGAGCGGAAGCAGACATGGTGCGAAGAGGCGCCAGCCGCGCGGACCTGTGCGCTCGCTTCGCGCTAAAGGATACGCCCGCAGCGCAGCGCTGGCTGGAAGAGAACCAGCTGGAAAGCGGACGTGAGTGTTTACTTCGCCGCGTCATCAGCACCGACGGCCGCTCGCGCGGCTTCATTAACGGTACCGCCGTTCCTCTCTCCCAGCTTCGCGAGCTCGGCCAGCTGCTTATCCAGATCCACGGCCAGCACGCGCACCAGCTGCTAACCAAGCCAGAACATCAAAAAACGCTGCTCGATGGTTATACCGGTGAGTACGCGCTTACTCAGCTCATGGCCGGGCATTATCGCCAGTGGCACCAGAGCTGCCGCGAGCTGGCGCAGCATCAGCAGCAGAGCCAGGAACGCGCCGCCCGCGCCGACCTGCTGCAGTATCAGCTAAAAGAGCTGAACGAGTTCTGCCCTCAGCAGGGTGAATTCGAACAAATCGACGAAGAGTACAGGCGCCTTGCCAACAGCGGCCAGCTGCTGAGCACCTGCCAGCATGCGCTGACGGTGATGGCGGACGGCGAAGAGGCGAACCTGCAGAGCCAGCTCTACGCCGCTAAGCAGCTGGTGGGCGGGCTGGTCGGCATGGACGACAAGCTCTCAAGCGTGCTGGATATGCTGGAGGAAGCCTCAATTCAGCTTAGCGAGGCAACCGACGAGCTGCGCCATTACAACGACCGCCTGGATCTCGACCCGAACCGCCTGTTCGAACTGGAGCAGCGCATCTCGCGGCAGATTTCCCTCGCGCGCAAGCATCAAATTACGCCGGAAGAACTGCCTGCGTTCTATCAGGCGCTGTTAGAAGAGCAGCGCCTGCTGGACGACAGCGCGGGCTCTCTGGAGTCGCTCAGCCAGACGGTGGTTGAGCATCACCAGCTGGCGCTGGAAACGGCCCGCCAGCTGCACGCCGCGCGTCAGCGCAGCGCCGATGAGCTGACCCGACTGATCACTGAAAGTATGCACTCACTTTCCATGCCTCACGGGGTCTTTGCTATCGATATCGCCTTTGATGAGCGTCATCTGACCGCCGAAGGCGCGGATCGCATCGAGTTTCGCGTGACCACCAACCCCGGCCAGCCGCTGCAGCCTATCGCTAAAGTCGCCTCCGGCGGCGAGCTATCCCGTATTGCGCTGGCGATTCAGGTCATTACCGCACGGAAGATGGAAACGCCGGCGCTGATTTTCGATGAGGTTGATGTCGGCATCAGCGGCCCAACGGCCGCCGTGGTCGGCAAGCTGCTGCGCCAGCTGGGAGAATCGACTCAGGTAATGTGCGTCACCCACCTGCCGCAGGTGGCTGGCTGCGGTCACCATCACTTTATCGTCTGCAAAGAGACCGACGGTGAGATGACCGAAACTCACATGCATCCGCTGGATAAACGCGCGCGTCTGCAGGAGCTGGCTCGCCTGCTGGGCGGGAGCGAAGTCACGCGCAACACGCTGGCGAACGCGAAAGAGTTGCTCGCGGCGTAAACTTTTTGATTTCCGCAGAGTCATAGTGAACAGCAAATTGCCGCAAGACCTGCAGTCGAAGGTTTCCAACTGGGCAAAGGTCTATTATTATCGGCATATTACAGATGAGCCACGTACTGCTCGGGCCCGAAAAGGAATAAAATCACTATGCGCTGTAAAACGCTGACTGCTGCCGCAGCGGTTCTTCTTATGTTGACCGCAGGCTGTTCCACTCTGGAACGAGTGGTTTACCGTCCTGACATCAACCAGGGTAACTATCTGGCACCTAACGATGTAGCAAAAATTCGTGTCGGCATGACGCAACAGCAGGTTGCTTATGCTCTGGGTACCCCAATGATGTCGGATCCGTTTGGCACTAACACCTGGTTCTACGTTTTCCGTCAGCAGCCTGGGCATGAAAAAATTACCCAGCAGACCCTCACTCTGACCTTTAACAGCAGCGGTGTGTTAACCAACATTGATAACAAACCGGCTCTGACCAAAGACTAATGCGCGGACCGCGGCAGTAGTCATACCGCTCCGGAAACGCAAAAAGCGCTCATTGAGCGCTTTTTTTATGCCAACCGACACTACTTCTCGTCGTTCTTTTTTTCTGCCCGCTGGCGCCGCAGCTCTTTCGGGTCTGCAATCAGCGGCCGGTAAATCTCCACCCGATCGCCATCATGAACCTCATCGTGCAGCTTAGCCGGGCGGCTATAAATTCCCAGCTTGTTTTTCGCAAGGTCGATATCGTCGCGTAGCGCCAGAAGCCCGCTGGCAATAATCGCCTGTTCGACGGTCGCCCCCTCCTCCAGCTTTACGCTTTGCAAATACTGCTTTTCCGGCAAGGCATAGGCGACTTCAACGACGATTTTAGCCGACACGATAAACCTCTTTCGCCCGGGTGGTAAACGCCTGCACCATATTGAGCGCCAGCTCTTTAAAGATGCGGCCAAACGCCATTTCAATCAGCTTATTGGTGAACTCAAAATCGAGGTGGAATTCGATTTTGCACGCCTCCGGGCTCAGCGGAATAAACCGCCAGCCGCCAATAAGCGATTTAAACGGGCCATCGACCAGACTCATCAGGATGCTCTGGTTGCTGGTTAGCGTATTTCGCGTTGTGAAAGTCTTGCTAATCCCTGCCTTGGACACATCAACCGCCGCCATCATCTGCGTCGGTCCGGACTCCAGCACGCGGCTACCGGTGCAGCCTGGCAAAAAATCAGGGTAGGACTTCACATCGTTTACGAGTTGATACATCTGCTCCACGCTGAACGGCACCAGCGCGGTACGGCTAATCTGAGGCATAGCAAGTTCCACATTTAAACACGGCGCAAATAATATCATTTATCTGCTGCTAAAAAAAACGCTGTGCCACAACTCGTGCTAAGATAACGCGTTACACCTCGCAGGATGGATTGAGGTAACTATGTATAAGATAAGCGATGACTTCAGGACACTATGACTAAGAAAAAAGCACACAAACCTGGATCAGCCACCATTGCGCTGAATAAACGCGCCCGTCATGAATACTTTATCGAAGATGAATACGAGGCGGGTCTTGCCCTGCAAGGGTGGGAAGTCAAATCTCTGCGCGCCGGCAAAGCCAACATCGGCGATAGCTACGTGATCCTGAAGGACGGCGAAGCCTATCTGTTTGGTGCCAACTTTACGCCAATGGCCGTGGCTTCGACCCACTACGTCTGCGACCCGACGCGCACCCGTAAGCTGCTGCTGAATCAGCGCGAGCTCGATGCGCTGTACGGTCGTATTAACCGGGAAGGTTATACCGTCGTTGCCCTGTCGCTGTACTGGAAAAACGCCTGGTGCAAAGTCAAAATCGGCGTAGCGAAAGGTAAGAAACAGCACGACAAGCGTACCGATCTGAAAGACCGCGAATGGGCGGTCGATAAAGCGCGCATTATGAAACACGCCGGACGCTAATCTCCTCCTCTAAGGGCCAGCTAAGCTGGCCCTTGTGCTATATCGTTGTTGATGCTGCTTTTTTGCCCAACCTGGCGCCATAAACCACCGCACGGGGGCTGGTAAGCCTGTTCATAAATCTGCTATACTTGTCCTAACACATTGGGGCTGATTCTGGATTCGACGGGATTCGCGAAACCCAAGGTGCATGCCGAGGGGCGGTTGGCCTCGTAAAAAGCCGCAAAAAAATAGTCGCAAACGACGAAAACTACGCTTTAGCAGCTTAATAACCTGCTCTGAGCCCTCTCTCCCTAGCTTCCGCTCTTAAGACGGGGATCAAAGAGAGGTCAAACCCAAAAGAGATCGCGTGAATACCCTGCCTGGGGTTGAAGCGTTAAAACTAATCAGGCTAGTCTGGTAGTGGCGTGTCTGTCCGCAGGTGCCAGGCGAATGTAAAGACTGACTAAGCATGTAGTGCCGAGGATGTAGGAATTTCGGACGCGGGTTCAACTCCCGCCAGCTCCACCAAATAATGATCCGGATACGTCCGGTGAAGTACAGAAAGCCCGCATGGCACAAGCCCTGCGGGCTTTTTTGTGTCTGTCGTTGTCCGAGAACATCCGGCTAAATCCGATGATTATTGGTATACGTTTAGGTATACGGTAGGATGTATACCTAAAAGCGTATACCAATTCATGAAGGAGCGGCCACAGTGGCACGGACAACACGCCCCCTGACCAACACCGAAGTTCTGCGCGCTAAGGCGTTAGAGAAGGATCTAACGCTGCATGATGGCGATGGGCTTTTCCTGATCGTAAAAACCAGCGGGAAAAAGCTCTGGCGTTTCCGTTATCAACGTCCGGCAACAAAGCAGCGAACAATGATGGGGCTTGGTGCCTTCCCTGCCCTTTCGCTTGCTGATGCCCGAGGTTTAAGAGCGGATTACCTTGCCTTATTAGCCAACGGAATCGACCCGCAAATTCAAGCTGAAGTTGCAGAGGAACAGCAGCAAATCGCACTAGACAGTATTTTTTCAACGGTCGCCGCTAACTGGTTCCAGCTCAAAAGCAAAAGCGTTACCCCTGAGTACGCAAAAGACATTTGGCGCTCACTGGAAAAAGATGTATTCCCTACCATCGGTGAGATCCCAGTTCAGCAAATCAAAGCCCGGACACTAGTTGAAGCTCTTGAGCCAATCAAAGCTCGTGGGGCGCTTGAGACTGTACGTCGACTGGTACAGCGCATTAACGAGATAATGATTTATGCCGTAAACACTGGCCTGATTGATGCAAATCCAGCATCAGGTATTGGAATGGCCTTTGAGAAGCCTAAAAAGCAAAACATGCCGACACTACGGCCAGAAGAATTGCCAAAACTCATGCGTTCTCTGGTGATGTCGAATCTTTCTGTTTCGACTCGCTGTTTAATTGAATGGCAACTCCTGACGCTTGTGCGTCCTTCTGAGGCTTCCAGTACCCGGTGGGCAGAGATCGATCTTGATGCAAAGCTCTGGACAATTCCTGCCGAACGGATGAAAGCTAAGCGTGAGCACATAGTCCCACTATCTCCTCAAGCGTTAGATATTCTGGAAGTGATGAAACCAATCAGCGCTCACCGTGAACATGTTTTTCCCAGCAGAAATAACCCGAAACAGCCAATGAATAGTCAGACTGCTAATGCCGCACTTAAGCGTATTGGTTATGGTGGGAAATTAGTTGCTCATGGCCTCCGCTCTATCGCAAGTACTGCAATGAATGAAGCTGGAATGAATGCGGACGTTATCGAGTCAGCATTAGCACATGCTGATAAAAACGAAGTGCGCAGAGCTTATAACCGCTCAAATTATATATTCCAGAGAATAAACCTAATGAACTGGTGGGGGGAATATATAGTCAAAAGCAAGGCCTGATCTTAAATGGCCTTGCTTTTAATATTCAACATCTGCAGTTATCACGTAAAAATTGCGGAATCCAATTAACAAAAAACAATGAATTATTGAAAAGTGAAAATATTTCCTCAGTGGTTTTCTCTAAGGTGAAATTTCCATAGTCCTGATGGACAAGTCTATTCCTTTCTGAACCTAACGATAAAAAAGCACGTATAGATACTTCCAATGTAGAGTTTCTACGTACCTCTTCTTTGGCGATCGTAGAAAAAGAACCACCAAACAATGAAAAAAAGGAGTTTGCGGACGTCTGCTCCCAGTTAAACCATGTATGATATTGTCTATTTATTGCTTTTTGCTGTATGAGCGCTGCGAGAATATGATTTTCACCAGCTATTTCATACGCAAATTGCAACACATTTTCGGTCATTCTTTTTTCGAAGTAACTAGCTGCAGCTAATAATAATGATTTTCTGAAATTATCCTCAGCTACGTTTAGCAGCGATATCTCCCCTGACTCACTTAGTATACGGGTTAGCTCGCCAAACTCTGCATGTAGTCTTTCTACTATGTTCGTTGACATTGCGACTCTCTTATACAATAACTAAATCACGCTTAGCGATAGAAATTCTTAGCTCAACATTGGCAACCTTTGTCGTACCCTCGTTAGCTGCTGCTGTAAAATCCGAATTCGACTTAATTAGCTCAATACTTTCACATTGTATTTTTCCACGAATCAACTCATGTTTTAAAAATGAAGGCTCACATGCAGCGGTAAACACTGCCTCATAGAGAGCAATATTAAACCTTTTATTGCTTTTATTAACAAACGCATCATCAGGAAGTTCAGAACAGCTATCAATAAAACTCAAATATAAATCCTGCAAATATTCATTTTTTTCTTTAGTATTTGTCTTACTCTTTTTAGAAAACTGATTTAAAAACTTAACCATGGAAGGAATATAGTTATCGAAATCAATCAACATTGCAAATCCGCGGAGAATAATCTCTACATCTTTTACATGTAAGTCAGGTTCAGTAGTAGCAAGAATCCGTCTTGTCCCAGGATGAATATTAATCTTATAAAGCATTGCGTAAAAATCAGAATGATACATGCTCGTTCTGATTTCCTGTGGCCTTAAGTTAATCCCCCCAGTATTCAATCTATTGAAGATTTCATACATAGATGAATCATCTCCATCTGGAGTATTTTGCTTCACAATTATATTCCGAAGCGGACGAAGATCAAACTGCGTTTTATATTCACCAAGAGTTGAATAATTCAGCCCTTTAAATATATTTTTAACCCCAGGCACCTTCTCTTGTAATTTTAAATTGAAGTTTTGGAAATAGGTGTCATCATGAAGAATCTCTTCAGGTATTTGCCCCTCCTTATCAAAAATCTCTCTTAGCTGAACCCTCATCTCTTTCTTAGGAAAACGTTTTTTAATGAAATAATAAATAGACATGAGCCTTTGCTGCCCATCAATAACTAAAAAACTATTCCTTGCTTGCTCATATAAAAATAGCTGAGGAACCGGCAACCCTAAAATAAGGGATTCAATCAATTTAGATGACCGGGCCATGTCCCATACAAAGTTCCTTTGAAAACCTGGTATTTTTACCGCACCAGATTCAATAAAACTATGCAATGTCATTACATTAAAATCATTGGGAGTAGAAGTTATATCATATTCTGAAATTTGGAATTGATCCAACTCATCTGCATAATCATCAAACCAAGTTTCATCATTCGCAATTTCGCCATACTCAGTGGACATTTATAGCCTCGTAATATCTTTTTTGTTAAGGAATTTATAGCTTACATTAAACAATCATGAGCGCGCAATGCTCTCCCCGCCACGCCTGCCCGCTTCGTGGGTCGGTTTTCATGCAGGTGCATCGGGGGGCTCAGGCCGCGCCGGGACAGGGCTGCGAAGGGAGTGACGGGACGGGAAAGCGCATGCAAAACCATGCACCCTGTGGATGCATGGCTTAATTCGGGAAAATAGCGGTATTTTCGGGGATTTTTGCGGGGGCTACTTACTGGCCAGTTCCGCGCGCCGGCGGGCATAAATCAGACTCTGTGCGGGGGTGTATTTTTCCTGATTATCCACCCGCGAAGCCGCGTCAGGCCTGAATCCGATGGCCGTTAAAATATCGCTGTCTTCTGCGGCATAATTAATTTCTTCACCGGTACTCAGCCACACGGACAGCGCTTTGCGCAGGTAATGTGCCGAACGGTCGAGCGCATGGCCGGTCAGGAGTGCGGGCTGCTGACTGAGTCCCATCAGCTCCGGGGCAAGCGTGGCGGCGAGCTCTGTCCCGTGCGCCTGCATAAAGTCATTCAGCCGGTTGCGGATACTGATGCGCTGTACCGCTTCATGGGAGCGGATATAGCGCCCGGCGGCCTGATTTATCTCCCATTTTTTGACATCGATAATGTCGCGCAGTGTCTGCATTCTGCCCGGTATACGCTCATCCCCGGCCAGCACCTGCTCGCGGTATTCCTGCTCTGCGGTCACGAGTTCGGCTTTACGGTTCAGCCAGTCGGTTTCGTTCTTCTGACAGGCTTCAAAGGCCTGCTGTAGCGTAAGGGTGGTCATGGTCAGTTCTCCCCTGATTAATGACGGTATGGCGAGCTGTAGCAGCCCTGCACTTTACGGGGTGCCGGGGGTGTGACCGGCTCCGCGACAGGCGGCGTTTTCTCCGCCTGGGGCCGGATAACCTCGTCGATGGCTTCAGTGGTGCGGAACGTCGCCGAGCACTCAATATTGGTGCACTGGTGATAGCGCTGTTTGACGTTCTCCGACAGATAGCGGGAGGTGCGGGCATGCGCCGACTTTTTGCAGAACGGACAGTGCATCATGGCAGCAACCCCCGCGCTTTCAGGTCAGCCTCGCGCTGACGCATTTTCTCCTGCCAGACCTTACGCTCGCCGGGCGTGCTGGCGGCGTCGTGGTCCATATGCGCAAGCGCGACGGCCGGGAAGCCGGTCAGGGAGAGCACCGGCTCATCGGCTGGCGTGACGGAGAAGGCGCTCACTTTCCTGGTCAGGAAGGTCACCACCTGATGCATGACCTCTTTCTCCGGCTCGATGTACCCCTGATGGCCGATGGTGTTGGCGAGCGGGTTTGCCATCACATCCGCTTTCAGCACCATCGCCCGGACCAGTGGCCCGAGGGTGTCATTCAGCGCGCGGTCGAGTTCTTCCTTCGCATATTCAGACAGTACAGCATGATGCGCCTGGCGGAATGCACGCGCGGTGCTGTTGCAGGCGACTTTTAACTGGTCACGCTCAAAGGCCAGCACTTCGGTCAGATTGTCACATTCCTGCGCCAGCTCCCGGCGGGCCACGCGTTCGATATGGCCGCTTTTCAGCTCATCGGTCAGCATGGCACCCCCGGCACGGAAAGCGGCGCGCCATGTGCGGGTGTCGCTGCCGTTGTCCTGCTCCAGCTCTGCTTTCTGCTCCTCCGCGCGGGTAATGGCCGTCAGGGTGTCCTCCATCCGGCGGGCCTGTTCAAGATGTGCCGTTCTGGCTGCGGCCAGTCGCTCCAGCGCCGGTTTCAGGTAATCAGGAATAAAGGGGGTGTCGGTCATGGCAGATTTCCTCGTGGTTTCAACTTGAGGTGATTCTGCCGGGGCACACACAACAACACGACCTGTTACAGTTGTGGCAGTTCTGGCACAAACAGGACTTTAAAACCCGGCTTGCCAGAGAAAGGTCTCAGGAAAAGCCTACTCACCGTTTGTTTTTTTACTATTAACTATTCACCACTGTTCACCATAAGATAAAATATAAGTAATACAGTAAGATAAAGGGTGAACAGTTGAGGGATTGACTGTTCACCCACTGTTCACCACTGTTCACCTTTCTGTTTTTACGATGCTCTGCTTGCTTAGATTTTTTAGAGATTAAAAAATAAATTTATATAGATAAAAGTAATCATCGGTTTGCCAAAGAATTATCAGGGATTGCCAACGATTGTCAGGGATTGCCACTGTTTGCCATTTGCTTGTTAACAGTTTGTTGTGTGGTATTTCGCTGCAAAATGACTTGTTGCCCTCGGGGAAAATATTCACAAAATAGAGAGCTACCCGAGGCCGGACGGACACGACCGGCACTGTATGGACTTTATGAGGTAGCCCGATGCACACCGCTTTTTCTTCCCCGTCTTCTGCCCTTGCCGCGCCGCTGATGCCGGTCTCTGACACCGTTCAGGAACGCTTTATTCGTCTGCCCGAAGTGATGCATCTGTGCGGGCTGTCCCGCTCCACGATTTACGACCTCATCAGCCGGGAGGCTTTCCCGAAACAAATCTCGCTTGGCGGAAAAAACGTGGCGTGGGCGCAGTCGGAAATCACCGGGTGGATGGCAGACCGTATCGCCGAACGCAACCGGGGCTATGACGCATGATGATGCCCGTTCTGCAAAAAGCCCCTTTTTCTGGCTTGCTTCCCTTCGCCGTTTCCAGGTATAGTTTTGCCGCTGTCGCAAAATCGGCAGCCGGGCGTGAGAACCCGAGTTACTTCAAGGCGACACCAGACGCGCCATGCGTCTTTTTTTGTGTCTATGCCTATGTGCACCTGTTGTTTACGCATCGGTTCTTAAGCCGTTGCTGTATCTGCGTAATGGTGGCTCAGGCGGGGCAGCCTTCGGGCTGGCCGGTTCCCTTGAAGGCCGGTTTCTCACCCCCGTCTGGGCTACCACCCGAGCGTGAGAACTCCGGTGGTGGCGATAACCGCTACTTCAAGGAGGTTGCCCCTATGGCTACGACCCTCACCCCGTCACACCCGCAGTTTGTCTTTGTGTTTGCCGCCGTTCGCCGCGCAGACCGTCAACCCCGTATCTGTATGCTCCGCGCCGTCGCCGGGGATGAACACGCCGCACGCCTTTCCCTCGTCCGCGATTACGTCCTCTCGTTTGCCGGTCGTCTGCCGGTGGCGGAGGTGCGCGCATGAAACAGCCCGCTATCACCGTCAAAGACCTCGAATGCCTGGAGCACCTGCGTAATGTCGGCCAGTTCGTCGGCGAGCTGATGCAGGTGCAGGACTGCACCTCGCTGCGTCGTGACCCGACTCAGCAGTTACAGCTCACCTCCGTGATTTACCTGATGACCGCCCAGCTCGACGGCGTGGTCGAGCGCTGTAATCACCGCTGGTTCACCGGGGAGGGCAACGTATGAAAACGCCTCTGCCGCCCGTATTGCGTGCCGCCCTGTATCGCCGCGCCGTGGCCTGTGCCTGGCTGACCCTGTGCGAACGTCAGCACCGCTATCCTCACCTCACCCTCGACGCGCTGGAAAGCGCCATCGCTGCCGAGCTGGAGGGGTTCTACCTGCGCCAGCACGGCGAGGAAAAAGGCCGTCTGATTGCCTGTGCATTACTGGAAGATTTGATGCAGGCCGGGCCGCTGAAAGCCGCCCCGTCGCTGTCCTTCCTCGGGCTCGCCGTGATGGATGAGCTCTGCGCCCGCCATATCACATCGCCTGTACTGCACTGAGGGAGAAAACCATGAAAATGAACGTAACGGACACCGTAAAACAGGCGTGCGGCCACTGGCCGCGCATTCTCCCGGCGCTGGGAATGAAGGTGATAAAAAACCGCCATCAGGCCTGCCCGGTGTGTGGCGGCGCTGACCGGTTCCGCTTTGACGATAAAGAGGGGCGCGGCACATGGTTCTGTAACCAGTGCGGCGCCGGTGACGGCCTGAAACTGGTTGAGAAGGTGTTCGGCATATCGGCATCCGAGGCTGCCGGGAAGGTGAACGCCGTCACCGGGAATCTGCCGCCGGTGGCCCCGGAGGTGATTGCAGCCGCAGACGCCGGAACGGAGGCCGACCGTAAAGCAGCGGCCGCGCTGGCCGTCAGACTGCTGGAGAAAACGCGCCCGGCCACCGGCAACGCCTACCTGACCCGCAAGGGCTTTGCCGGTCGTGAGTGTCTGACGCTGACCACGTCGCACAAAACCGGCGGCGTGGCCTACCGCGCCGGTGATGTGGTGGTGCCGCTGTATGACGGGACTGGCGCGCTGGTTAACCTCCAGCTTATTAATGCTGAGGGGCTCAAGCGCACCCTGAAGGGCGGGCAGGTCAAAGGGGCATGCCATCTCATCGACGGGCAGAAACAGGCCGGGAAACGCCTGTGGATAGCGGAGGGTTATGCGACCGCCCTTACCGTGCATCACCTGACCGGCGAAACCGTCATGGTGGCGCTGTCGTCCGTGAACCTTCTTTCTCTGGCGAGCCTGGCCCGCAGCAAGCACCCGGCCTGTCAGATTATCCTCGCCGCTGACCGTGACCTGAACGGCACCGGCCAGAACAAAGCCACCGCAGCCGCTCAGGCCTGTGAGGGCATTGTCGCCCTGCCGCCGGTATTTGGTGACTGGAATGATGCGATGATGCTGAAGGGGGAGGACGCCACAAGGAAAGCCATTTATGCCGTCATCCGGCCAGCGGCACAAAGCCCCTTCGACACCATGAGCGAGGCGGAATTTACCGCCATGGGCGCCAGTGATAAGGCGGTGCGGGTGCATGAGCATTACGGCGAAGCGCTGGCCGTGGATGCCAACGGCCAGCTTCTGTCCCGGTATGAAAACGGCATCTGGAAGGTGATAACGCCGTCTGATTTTGCCCGCGATGTGGCCGGGCTGTTCCAGCGCCTGCGCGCCCCGTTCTCATCGGGGAGAATTGCGTCGGTGGTGGAAACCCTGAAACTGATTATTCCCCAGCAGGAGGCACCGGCACGCCGTCTGATTGGTTTTCGCAACGGGGTACTCGATACCCAAAGCGGCCTGTTCAGCCCGCACAGCAAATCGCACTGGCTGCGCACCCTGTGCGACGTGGATTTTACACCGCCGGTGGAGGGCGAAACGCTGGAAACCCATGCGCCTAACTTCTGGCGCTGGCTCGACCGGGCGGCCAGTGGCAACCCGACAAAACGTAACGTGATTCTGGCCGCGCTGTTTATGGTGCTGGCGAACCGCTATGACTGGCAGCTCTTTCTCGAAGTCACCGGGCCGGGCGGCAGCGGGAAAAGTATTCTCGCCGAAATCGCCACGATGCTGGCCGGAGAGGATAACGCCACGTCAGCGGACATCGACACGCTGGAAGACCCGCGCAAGCGTGCCTCCCTGATAGGCTTCTCACTTATTCGTCTGCCAGACCAGGAGAAATGGAGCGGTGACGGTGCCGGACTTAAGGCCATTACCGGCGGCGATGCGGTCTCCGTTGACCCGAAATACCAGAATCCCTACTCGACGCACATTCCGGCGGTGATTCTGGCCGTGAACAATAACCCGATGCGCTTCACCGACCGCAGCGGCGGCGTGTCACGCCGCCGGGTGATTATCCACTTCCCGGAGCAGATAGCCCCGGAGGAGCGCGACCCGCAGCTCAGGGATAAAATCGCCCGCGAGCTGGCCGTGATTGTCCGCCAGTTAATGCAGCAGTTCAGCGACCCGATGAGCGCCCGCGCTCTGCTCCAGTCGCAGCAGAACTCCGACGAGGCTCTCAGCATCAAGCGCGATGCTGACCCGACGTTTGATTTTTGCGGCTATCTGGAAGCCCTGCCGGAGCCTGAGGGGATGTATATTGGCAATGCCAACATCATTCCCCGTCAGCCGCGCCTGTATCTGTATCATGCCTATCTGGCGTATATGGAAGCCCACGGCTACAGGAATACACTCAGCCTCACCATGTTCGGTAAGGGGCTGCCAGCCATGTTGAAAGAGTACGGGCTGAGTTATGAGAAGCGCCGAAAAAATCAGGGCATACAAACCAATCTCGCGCTAAGAGAGGAAAGCAACGCCGACTGGCTGCCGAAATGTGATGAACCCATAGCGAAATAACCTACTCTGACCGGCAATCGCCGGTCTTTTTTTGCACTCTCAGTCCAGACATTATGCACAATTTAAGATACAGCTCTGAGTGAGAATTGATTCAATGTAATGAAACAATCATATGATTGCATAGCAATGAAGGAAGTCGCTATACTTCATTTATCACGGTTAATTTTCCCAGATTAATAGAACTTACTGGCGGTTATTAATGATAAATCTCAATCATCAAGGAAACGCAACGGGACTATACACAGGCAGCTCCGATGAAAAAGATGCAAGTTATCTCCTTTCTTATTTGGATGATGTTTTAACCCCAGCATCTGAAGAGTTTTTCACAATACTAAACAACAATACACTGAAGCTACATCATGTATTTTCATTTAACGCAATCTTGGCCCATGTTGTTGATTACATGTTATTTATTGCAAATAAGAAAACTGAAATAACCAGAGCTAATTTTATTAAAAGCTTCGATGAACGATATGAAGTGGATGGGAGTAAGCACATTAGCAATAAGTTTTCTCTTTTGGATGCGATTAACAACTCATTCAAGCATGTTGAACTGGATAAAAAAAGATATAAGGGACTTATAGAAAAATATGGAGATTTATCTTTTCACAGTCTTAAAGCTGATAATGGTAAGGTTTTCTTTGAAATGCCACTATACAAATTTGATTATGCGAGGGTAGTCCTTAGACCTATATCAAATATTTTCAACTGCCAGTTAAGAAATATTAGTGACATTGACGACTTCATAAATGGAAGAATTTATGGCAGTAGTGGTTATGGACATTTCGACTACGATTATGAACCCTGGGATGCCATTGATAGGATGATAGATTACTGTAATGCTGAATGCATGGACTGCGGCGAAAGTGACAGCAATTGTGATTGTCAAAATTTCATTTATGAAAGTAAAAATGGCCAATTTAATCCAGATACAGATCCAAGATTCAACTTCGACGATGTGATGTCTAACATTAGTGGAACAAGAGAATGGCGAAAATGACCGCAAGTCCTTAAGGATTCGTATGGTAATCCTCTGTGAGCCAGTAAAATGAACAGTAAAGTGTTCACTGTTCACCAACCATTCACCACGTAATATCATGAATTTTATAAATAAAAATGCACAGTGAACAGTGTGAACAGTTTTTCTAAAAAAAAGTTTTTTCTTGATGTGATCTATCCAAAAACAGGTTCTCTTAATCACAGGAAGCGCTGCAACAAATCGCCATTGGTATACGCTTAGGTATACCAAAGAAAGCTGAATTGGTTAAAGCCAACTAATAACATATAGTTACGTGAATTATTCAGACTCCGCCAGCCCACCAAAATTCTCCATCGGTGATTACCAGAGTCATCCGATGAAGTCCTAAGAGCCCGCACGGCGCAAGCCCTGCGGGCTTTTTTGTGCCCTCAATTTGTCCCGCAAAGTCCGAAGAGAGCTAATTAAATCCGAACCTTTTAGGCCCATTGATAGGCCTAACGAAAAGCTCTATTATTTTCGTTGGGCTTAACGCATGGAGACCCCCATGGCAAGAAAAACCAAGCCGTTAACCGATACGGAAATCAAAGCCGCCAAACCTAAAGATACCGATTACCAGCAGTATGATGATGACGGAGTGACAGCCTCAGAGATGCAAATAGCCAGGTAGTAATTTGCCAAGAAATCAGCCATTAGACCTTGAACGCCGCTTCTGGCGTTCAAGGTCTAATGTCTTGCGTACCATGAGTTAGATGCTACGCCCTTCAACGACGGAACATTTTTCTCTTACCCTAACAATTAACACATCCATGCAGACAGGCCGCACTTCTTACCGGAATTGCGGCCTGTCTGCATTTATGCCGTAAACCACAAAGGAGTATTCATAATAAAATTAGCCAGCCCCTGCGGGCGGATTAACCAAATTCGCCGCGACCGTCCACTGACAAACGAAGAGCTGATGACCCATGTACCCAGTGTATTAAACTAGTCAAATATGGTTCAAAAATTACCTGTAGATATTTGTATGGGTAATCATAAAAACTCATCGGCACTCAGTACGTCTGGCAAAAAAAGAGGAGGCATCGGCCTCCTCCTCCTGATCAAACCAGCGCGAAACCGCAGGCCTGTATCTGCATGATATTATTTAGTAACTATGCATTGAGCGACTGTGTTTTTCGCCCCGTTTTCCAGTAACGATAAATAGGCCTGGGTGATTTGCCCGACAAACTCTGCTACATGCGGCAATTCTTTGCCAAAAATAGCCTCAATGCCAAGGAGTGCTTTCACGCGAGCTTCGCCTTGCTCACTGCGGGATACCGCCTCTCTAAGCACAGGAAGCAGTGGGTCGCTAACGTCAATACTGTTTCCTCGTTCATCTACGCCGCCGACATAGCGCATCCAGCCCGCAATGCCCATCGCCAGCAGATCGAAACGACTGTGGTGCGCCAGGTGCCAGCGAACGGAATCCAGCATACGCTGCGGAAGTTTCTGGCTACCATCCATCGCGATCTGCCAGGTACGGTGACGCAGCCCCGTGTTGCTGTAGCGCTCAATCAGCAGATCAGCATAGCGTGTCAAATCGACGCCTTTAACGTTCAGCGTTGGAGCCTGCTCGTTCAACATCAGCGCGTGTGCGGCAAGGCGGAAGTTCTCATCATCCATGCATTCATTGATGTGCTGATAGCCCGCCAGATAGCCCAGGTACGCCAGGAAAGAGTGGCTACCGTTCAGCATGCGCAGCTTCATCTCTTCAAATGGAAGCACGTCGGAAACCAATTCGGCGCCTGCTTTTTCCCACTCCGGGCGGCCTGCCACAAAGTTATCTTCAATTACCCACTGGCGGAAAGGTTCACAGGCTACGCCTGCCGGATCGCGCACGCCGGTGATCTGTTCAATCTTGTCCAGCGTATCCGGGGTAATGGCCGGTACGATACGATCTACCATCGTGGAAGGGAATGTCACGTTTTGTTCAATCCAGGCCGCCAGCTCCGCATCAAGCGCGCGGGCATAAGTACCAATAACGTTACGTGTGACGTGCCCGTTTTCCGGCATATTGTCGCAGGACATGACGGTAAAGGGTGGCAGACCGGCCGCTTTACGGCGCGCCAGGGCTTCCACAATGACACCCGGTGCGGATTTTGGCTGATGCGGGTTTTGCAGATCGGCGCTAATAAACGGGTGATCCAGCATTAACTGACCCGTAGCGGGCGAATGACAATAGCCTTTTTCGGTGATCGTCATTGAGACAATGGCTACCTGCGGCTCGCACATGGCTGCCAGCACCGTCTCCAGACCGTCCACCTGCGCATGAAGCGCACGTTTAACCACGCCAACCACGCGGGCAGTCCAGGCGTCTGCCGACATTTCTGCAACCGTGAAGAGATGATGCTGGTTATTCAGATCGGCAATCTGCTGCTCGCCACCAATCAGATTAACTTCGGTGTAGCCCCAGTCACTGCCATGTTCCGCAGCCAGAATATCGGCGTAAACCGCCTGATGTGCGCGATGAAAAGCGCCAAATCCCAGATGAACGATACGCGAAACCAGTTTGTCGCGATCCCAGGCTGGAACGGTGGCGTTTGCCGTTAAAAGCGTATTTTGCATGTTCTACTCGCTAAATAAAAAGAGGGTCGACAGCAGGCGGATTACGATCTGCTGCCGATGAGGGTTATTCGTTTAACACGGAGCCTGGGTTATTCGACTTTACGTGCTGAGCCGGTGCCGGATTCCACAGTTCGTCATAGGAATAACCGGTAAGATCTTCCACCACATGTCGGGCCTCTGGCGTCACATTTTGCTTATGGCCATTTGCTTTGAGGCGCTCAATTTCATCGACAAAAATCTTGTGCGTGCGCTTGTTCAGATGGAAGGTCAGCGCCTGCCACAGGGCGATCATCAGCAGCGCGGCAGTGCCCACGAATAGCAGCATGGCGATGGTGTCGATGGCTTCCTGCGGCTGAACCTGGCTCCCTTTCACGAAACCGCCACTTTGCAGAAGCAGGCCCACCGCAAAGGTAGCAATCGCGACCGTTGTCTTACGAGAGAAGGTCATTACCGCAGCAAACAGCCCTTCGCGACGCTGACGCGTAATCATTTCGTCGATATCCGGGATAAACGGGAATACGTTCCACGGGGTAAACTCCAGGACGCAGCGACCTACCTGATAGATCCCGGCGAGGATCACCAGCAGCATCACCTTATTGTCTGTCGGGAACTGATAGACCAGGAAGAACCCGCCGAGACACAGCATCATCAGAGTGTAAGCGAAGACATAAAGACGGGACGGGCCGTATTTAATGATCGCCATCCCTGCCGCCAGTGTGACCGGCAGCCCGACAATACTCATCGACAGCAGCGTACCCGCCAGTGAGGAGGAAACATTCAGGCAGTAGACGCAGAAAAATACGAAAACGGTGTTGTAAACGTCCTTGGCGGTAAAGGAGAAAAGATAGATTGCCAGGTGTTTACGGAACGCGCGAACCTTCAGCGTTGAGGCATACTCCTTAAACAGATTGCCAAAGGCGGCCAGTTTCTCAGCGGTAGTTTTTACCTGTGGCTCTTGCTCAATCTCCGCCAGCATTTCCGGCGTTAGCTCACGTTCCCAGGTCACTTTCCAGGAGATAAATACGCAGACGGTGAACATCACGGCAAACACCACACCGTTGATCAGATAAGCATCGGCATTGTTTTCGCCCAGCCAGCCAATCAACAGGCCCGGAATAAAGGTCGCAAGGAACGTTCCGGACGCCGACAGGAACATGCGGCAGGTGGACAGTTTAGTTCGCTCGTTGAAGTCTTTGGTCATCTCGGAAGGCAGCGTTTCCCACGGGATCAGTACCATTGCGGCGATAACCTCAAAGGCCAGATAAACCGCAAGATAGAACCAAAAATTCATCCCGTTCAGCCACAGCATGATGTAAACCAGCATCAGCGGTGCACCGATCAACAGGAAGAAGCGGCGACGACCAAATTTCTTACCCAGTTTATTTTTATAGAAATGATCCGTAAAGCTGCCCATAAACAGGCTGACGATAGCATCGACAATACGGGCGATAGCGACGATTGAAGCGGCTTCAATCGGTGACAGACCCACAAATGTGGTGTAGTAAAAAAGCAGCCATGCACCGATAACGGTAAAGGCTCCGCCACCCATAATATCTGTCAGACCGTAGCCGATACTGACAGGAATGGTGACTTTTCTCTTTTTAAGCGACATGGTTTATCCCTGTATCAGGCCTGAGCAAAACGGAAATAACGACGTGCGTTGTCTACACAGATGCCACGGATCATCGTGGCAAGGATCTCTTCGTCATTCGGGACTTCGCCTTTTTCTACCCAACCGCCAAGCAGATCGCAGAGGATCCGGCGGAAGTAATCGTGACGGGTATAGGATACGAAGCTGCGGGAATCGGTGAGCATGCCAATAAAGTTGGCCAGTAAACCCTGATCGGCCAGCGCGTTAAGCTGGTTGACCATGCCGCGACGGGTATCGTTAAACCACCAGCCGGAACCAAATTGCAGCGGGGATTTCACGCCCTCTTCACCACTCTGGAAATTGGCGATGGTAGACGCAACCACATCGTTGTAGGTGGCGTTAAGGTTATAGAGGATGGTTTTTGGCAAACCGTCGGTTTCAGACATGGCGTTGAGCAGGGCATTCAGGCTTTCCGCAAGATGCGTCTGATCGCCAATTGAATCAAAACCGCAGTTGATGCCCACCTTGTGGAACATTGCTGTGTTGTTGTTGCGGATCGCACCAAAGTGAATCTGCATCGCCCAGTCACGCTGCTTATACATCCTGGCGAGGGCAACAAAAATAAGGCTATCCCACGCCTGGAGTTCATCTTCGGCCAGCGCTTCACCGGCCAGTCGGCGTTGGAATAGTACAGCCTGCGCGGTTGCATCAATGTGGCAATAACGTACCGCCAGCGGCCCGTGATCGGAAATACGGCAGCCTGCGCTGTGGAAGAAATCGATGCGTGATTCCAGAGCTGCCAGGAACTGTTCCAGCGACACGATCGGCGTTTCGGTTTTTTGAGCCAGTCGTGAGACAAAGGTCAGGAAGCGCTCCGGATCTGTATCGAACAGTTCATCCGGGCGGAAGGTTGGCAAAACGAGGGTGGAAAAGTCATGGTTTGCTGCCAGTTGCAGATGGAAGTGCAGATCGTCGAGCGGGCCATCGGTGGTGCACAGCGCTTCAACATTTGAACGACGGATTAATGCTTGAGGTAAAAAATCACTCCCGTGTAATTGTTCATTACAACGCTGCATAATTTCACGCCAGTTTTTGCTATTTAGCGTGTCGTCGATATCAAAGTAATGTTTAAGCTCGAGATGGGTCCAGTGGTAGAGCGGGTTGCCAAAACTGGCTTCAACGGTTTGCGCCCAGGCTTCGAATTTTTCTTCTGCACAGGCATCACCGGTAATTTTCCGTTCAGGAATACCATTCGCACGCATCGCACGCCATTTGTAATGATCGCCTTCCAGCCATAGCTGGCTGATATCAGCAAATGGTTTATTTTCCCAGATAGCCTTTGCATCAAGGTGGCAATGATAATCAATAATGGGTAACGTTTTAGCCAGTTCAGAATAGAGTTTTTCACCCGTTATGCTATTGATCATAAAACTATTATTTATTAGCGGCATACATTCTCCACGAAAGCATTTGTCGTAGGCTAAACACCGTCTTGTTGGCAAGAACAGGTCTCTAACGCAGGGTTGATGGCATAAACATTAAACCTCTCCCGGCTCAGCAGTCTACTACCATACAAGTATAAATAAACAAATTGTGACTTGATTCATATTATTTAGATCTTATTTCCATTCGTTAAAACCATCATGAAATGTATTTATTCCGATCATTTCAGTGTGAATTTCATGCCATATTGTTACATAAGGTTCTCCTTATTTACTTAATTCACAAAAAAACAACACATAACGGAAGCTCTATTTCCGGTTTGAGTGTTCCAAGCAGAGCATTACAGAGTGACACGGACAGAGGGCTGAAACTTATTTTTGTAACGGAGGGTTGATCTCAGGAAAATTACTGAATATGCTTTTTGATACTAGTATGGTACTAATTCAAAAAGCGAAAATGCAACGGTAAAGGCGGATGTAAGAATGCAGATGACAATGCGATGGTTTGGGCCAGAGGAAGATAAAATCCCTCTGGAATATATTCGACAGGTGCCTGGAGTGGAAGGTGTGGTAGGTGCTCTGTATGACGTTGCACCTGGAGAAGTCTGGCCGGTTGATAAAATTAAGGCGCTGGTGGAGCAGGCGCATGCTGCGGGCCTGACGATGGAAGTCATTGAAAGCGTCAACATACATGATGACATCAAAATCGGTACTCCAGAGCGTGACCGCTATATTGAAAACTACAAACAAACCATCCGTAATCTGGCCGGTTTTGGCGTAAAAGTTATCTGCTATAACTTCATGCCCGTCTTTGACTGGATGAAAACCGACATGAACTATGTCCTTCCAGATGGTTCATTGACTATGGCTTTCGAAAAGCATGGTATTGATAAAACGCTGGAAGAGGTGGTGAAAGAAGTCCTGGATAATTCTAACGGTTTCGCCTTACCAGGATGGGAACCAGAGCGTCTGGCAAAAGTACAAGAATTATTTTCCCGTTACGGCGGCGTTGATGATGACAAGCTGCGTGAAAATCTGTTTTATTTCCTACGTGAAATTATTCCGGTTTGCGAAGAAGTGGGTGTGAAAATGGCAATCCACCCGGACGATCCACCGTACTCTATTTTTGGGCTACCGCGCGTTGTGAAAAACCATGCCGATCTGGCAATGATTTGCGATGCGGTTGATTCACCCGCCAATGGTATTACTCTATGTACCGGATCGATTGCTGAAGATCCCGATAATAATGTGTATGAGATTCTGGCAGAATTTACCCGTCGTAAGCGTCTCCATTTTGCTCATGTCCGTAATATCAAACTGATTAAGGATAAAGATTTCTACGAATCTGCTCATCCTTCACAGTATGGTTCTCTGGATATGTATCGTGTGATGCAGGCTCTGCATGATAACGGCTTCGACGGCTATATTCGCCCGGATCATGGTCGCTTTATCTGGGGTGAAACCGGGCGTCCGGGCTATGGCCTTTACGACCGCGCATTAGGTGTTACTTATCTGATGGGGTTATGGGAAGCACTGGAAAAGACAAAACAATAATCCCCTGGGCCGGGGAATAATGTTCCCCGGTAATTATATATTCAATAAAATCAATAGATTAAATAACCAACTCCGACTCTACCAGCCCACCAATCGTCTCCATCGGTGATTACCAGAGTCATCCGATGAAAGAGGTCGCTCTCAGCGCCGTCGACGCCCCGACGCAGAAAATGCATAAATTCAGCTTTTCTGAGGCGAACCGGTACTTACTGCGCGTAGGTGTTATTTCACCCTCTGAGCGATGGTTTTTGGCGACACCGGACGGCCGTACTTTTTATAAAGATTGAAGCGTGGTTCCACGTAGATATCGCGGATGGCTACAGAGTTCTGTAACGACGCGCTGCCGCTAAGACGCTACCCCGCGGCATGAACGCGACTGAATCCGAATCGCTTAGACGTAGCCGCGAACCCAATGCCCCTCGCCAGCCCCCCACCCGCTAAAGGCCCACGGTGAAAATGGACTTTACGTGCCCTCCCCGACGGGGATTCCTTCTAAAAAGTCGCCTTATTTGTTATATTGTGCTTATTGATCACTCACCTCTGCGGTGCCAAAAAGAATAATATTCACCGCGACCCAGGAAGATGAAATGCTAGATTACCGCTTCCCGACAGCTTTGCAGATGGTTCTCAGCGTAGCGATGGCGGAGCAGTTGGGTGAACGTTCGACCAGCGCGATCCTCGCCTATGGCCTGGAAGCCAATCCGAGCTTTATCCGTAAACTGATGGTCCCCCTCACGCGCGACGGCATTATCGTCTCGACGCTGGGGCGCAACGGCTCCATCCACCTCGGCCGCCCGGCTGATAAAATCACCCTGCGCGATATCTACGTCTCCGTTATTGAAGACAAAAAGCTGTGGGCTTCGCGTCCTGACGTCCCGGCCCGCTGCGTGGTCAGCGCCAACGCCTGCTGGTACTTCAAGTCCATCGCCGACGAAGCCGAGCAGGCATCGCTGAACGTGCTGGCCCACCATACCGTGGCGAGCGCGCTGGAAAAGGTCAAAAAAGGCGATATCAGCGGCTGCCTGCCGCTGTTCGAAGCAGACGATATCGCCAAAAAAGCGCACTAAATCCGCCGCTCCGGCCCCCTTAAATAGTAAAAAACCGCCTTCACTGAAGGCGGTTTTTTTATGCTCCAAAGGCTGCTCACAGCGTCAGGAGGGCTGAACTTCCTCTGCCGGCTTGCCGCGCGCCACGAACTTACGCAGCGTGACGTAGAACACCGGCGTCAGGAACAGACCGAACAGCGTCACCCCCAGCATCCCGGAGAACACCGTGATCCCGGTGACGCCGCGAACCTCCGCCCCCGCACCGTGGCCCAGAATCAGCGGAATGGTCCCGGCGATAAAGGCAATCGAGGTCATCACAATCGGGCGCAGACGCAGGCGGCAGGCCTCCAGCGCGGCCTCGACGATCCCTTTCCCCTGCATCTCCAGCTCGCGGGCGAACTCGACGATCAGGATGGCGTTCTTACAGGCCAGCCCCATCAGCACCACCAGCCCCACCTGCACGAACACGTTATTATCCCCGCCGGTTAGCCAGACGCCGAACAGCGCCGAGAGCAGGGTCATCGGGACGATCAGGATCACCGCCAGCGGCAGCGTCCAGCTCTCATACAGCGCCGCCAGCACCAGGAACGCCAGCAGCACCGCGACCGGGAAGACGATCATAGCCGTATTGCCCTGAGTGGCCTGCTGGTAGCTGAGATCCGTCCATTCAATATTCATCCCGTTCGGCAGCACCTGCTTAGACATCCCGGCCAGCGTCGTCATCGCCTGCGCGGACGACAGCACGCGGGGATCGGCATCGCCGATCAGGTCCGCCGCCGGGTAGCCGTTGTAGCGGATCACCGGGTCAGGCCCGTAGGTGGTAGTGATATTCACCATGCTGCCAATCGGCACCATCTCGCCCTGGCTGTTGCGGGTGCGCAGATTACCGATATCCTCCACGCTGTCGCGGAACGGCCCGTCGGCCTGGGCCATCACGCGCCAGGTGCGGCCAAACTGGTTGAAATCGTTCACGTAGGACGATCCCAGATAGGTCTGTAGCGTCCCGAACAGGTCGGTCAGCGACACGCCCTGGGCCTTGGCCTTATCGCGATCTACCTGCACATCCAGCTGCGGAACGTTGGCCTGATAGGTGGAGATCGGGAAGTGCATTCCCGGCGTCTGCATAATCGCACCCGACATGGTGTTAACCGCGGTTTGCAGCGCGCCGTAGCCCAGCCCGGCCCGGTCCTGAATATAGAGCGAGTAGCCGGAACCCTGGCCCAGCCCCAGAATCGGCGGCGGCAGGATCGAGAAGCCGAACCCCTGCTGCAGCTGCGCGATCTTCGCGTTAATCTCGGCGTTAATTTCCGCCGCGGTGTGCGTACGCTGATCGAACGGCTTCAGGCCGAAGAAGACCGTCCCGGTGTTCGGCGTATTGGTAAACTGCAGCGCGTTGAGCCCCGGGAACGCCACCGCATAATCCACGCCTTCGGTGTTCATGCCGATTTCGCTCATTTTGCGGATCATCGCATCGGTTCGCGCCAGCGAAGCGCCTTCCGGCATCTTCACGCCGCCAATCAGGTACAGCTTATCCTGGGTCGGAATAAATCCGCCGGGCACGGCTTTAAACATCACGCCGGCGGCGCAAAGCAGCAGGAGATAAACCACGAACACCGAGCCGCGGCGGCCAAGGGTTTTCGCCACCAGCCCCTGATAGCCGTTAGAGCTGCGGTTGAAGAAGCGGTTAAACGGCCGGAACAGCCAGCCGAACAGCCGGTCGATAAGCCGGGTCGGCATATCCTTCGGCGCGCCGTGCGGCTTGAGCAGCAGCGCCGCCAGCGCCGGGGAGAGCGTCAGCGAGTTAATCGCCGAGATCACCGTCGAAATCGCGATGGTCACCGCAAACTGCTTGTAGAACTGCCCGGTTACGCCGGAGAGGAAGGCCATCGGCACGAATACCGCGCACAGCACCAGGGCGATAGCAATAATCGGCCCGGACACCTCGCGCATCGCCTGGTGCGCCGCCTGCAGCGGCGCCAGCCCCTCTTCAATATTACGCTCGACGTTCTCCACCACCACGATGGCGTCATCCACCACGATCCCGATGGCGAGCACCAGCCCGAACAGGCTCAGGGTATTCAGCGAGAAGCCAAGCAGATAGAGAATGCTGAAGGTCCCCACCACCGACACCGGCACGGCAATCAGCGGGATGATCGACGCGCGCCAGGTTTGCAGGAACAGAATCACCACCAGCACCACCAGCACCACCGCTTCCAGCAGGGTTTGCACCACCGCGCGGATGGAGTCGCGCACGAATACCGTTGGGTCGTACGGCGCCGCCCACTTCATATCCTCCGGGAAGCGCGTCGACAGCTCGCTCATCTTGGCGCGCACGGCGTTAGAGAGGTCGATGGCGTTCGCCCCCGGCGACTGGAAGATACCAATCCCGACCGCGTCTTTATTATTCAGCTGCGAGCGCAGGGCGTAGCTGCCGGAGCCCATCTCAACGCGCGCCACGTCGTGCAGGCGCACCACCGATCCGTCCTGGGCCGTTTTGAGGATGATATTGCCGAACTCCTCCTCGGTATGCAGGCGCCCCTGGGCGTTAATCGAGATCAGGAAATCGCTCTCTTTCGGCAGCGGCTCGGCGCCGAGCTGGCCGGCGGAAACCTGCACGTTTTGCTCCTGCATCGCCGCAACGACGTCAGAGGCGGTCAGGCCGCGCGCCGCCACCTTATTAGGGTCCAGCCAGACGCGCATCGCGTACTCGCCGGAGCCAAAAATCTGAATCTGGCCGACGCCCGGCAGGCGCGCCAGCTCATCTTTGACCTTCAGCGTGGCGTAGTTGCGCATATAGAGCGAATCGTACTTGCCATTCGGCGAGAACAGATGCACCACCAGGGTGAGCGTGGGGGACTGCTTCTGGGTGGTGATCCCGAGGCGGCGAACGTCCTCAGGCAGGCGGGCTTCGGCCTGCGATACCCGGTTTTGCACCTGAACCTGCGCCTGGTCGGGATCGGTACCCGGGCGGAAGGTCACGGTGGTCACCAGCACGCCGTCGGAGCCGGCCACGGATTTCATGTACATCATGTTTTCAACGCCGTTGATCGCTTCCTCCAGCGGCGTCGCCACGGTTTCCGCGATAACCTTCGGGTTGGCGCCCGGATACTCCGCGCGCACCTGCACGCTCGGCGGCACGACGTCAGGATATTCGCTGACCGGCAGCAGCGGAATCGCGATCAGCCCGGTGACGAAAATCAAAATCGACAGCACCGCGGCAAAAATCGGCCTGTCGATAAAAAAGCGGGAAAAGTCCATACGACGGATTCTCTGGTAAGGGATCAGTTAAGGGCGGTGCTGGCGGTCATGGCCACGGTTTTCGCGTTAACCGGCATGCCCGGCATAAACACTTTTTGTAAGCCGTCTACGATGACTTTATCGCCGGGGTTGAGCCCCTGCTGCACGATGCGCAGGCCCGCCGCCAGGCGGCCAGGCGTGATATCACGACGCTGCGCTTTACCATCTTTATCAACGATATAAACGTATTTGCGATCCTGATCGGTTAATACCGCCTTGTCGTCAATCAGCATGGCGTTGAACTCGGCGCTGCCCGGCAGGCGCACGCGGGCGAAGAGTCCCGGCGTAAACAGGCGCTGGGCGTTATCCAGCACCGCGCGCATGCGGATCGTGCCGGTACTCGGCGTGAGCTGATTGTCGAGGAAATCCACTTTGCCCTGGTGGGGATAGCCCTCCTCTCCGACCAGGCCAATTTCTACCGGCAGGGCCAGATGGCTGCTGGACGCCCCCTGCCCGCTGCGGGCAAGGTTTTGATAGTGAAGATAGGTTGATTCATCCACGTCAAAGTAGACGTACACCGTCTTCTGCGACACCAGGGTGGTGAGCACGCTGGCGCTGTCGCCCGCGGTAACGAGGTTGCCGCTGGTGATCAGCGCGCGGCTGGCGCGGCCGTCGATAGGCGCGGTCACTTTGGTAAAATCAAGGTTCAGCTGCGCCGCGTCAACCGCCGCCTGCGCCGCCCGCATATCGGCCTGCGCCTGGACGGCGGCCGAGCGCCGCTGCTCCCACTCTTCGCGGGAGACCACGTTGGTGTTCACCAGCTTGTCGGTACGGCCGGCTTCGCTGCGCGCCAGGCTGGCCTGGGTTTTGCTGCGCGAGAGCTCCGCCTGCGCCTGCTCGAGCGCGGCGCGGTAGGTTCTGTCGTCGATGGTGAACAGCACCTCGCCCTTTTTCACTTCCTGGCCGTCGGTGTAGTTCACCTTGTCGATATAGCCGGAGACGCGCGGGCGCAGCTGGACGCTCTCTACCGCTTCGATGCGGCCGTTGAAGCTGTCCCACTGGCTGACGGGCTTAACCACGACGTCGGCGGCGCTGACGGCAGGCGCCTGCGGCGCGGCATTTTGCGCAATGCCGTTATCACATCCGGCAAGCAGCGCCGCGAGCAGCGCCGTCCCCAATAAACGCCGATGAAAGTTAACCCAAGGTTTTTGCAGGCTCATTATTTTTATTCCGCTGGTTGTTGTTGCCGCCGAACAAGACGCCGCGGGGGACGCAGCGCCACTTCCTTTGTTCGGGCTGGCTGAAGGCCATTTGTGTCGCTCATCGCCACAAAATATGTATCAATTACGAGTACACTATCGCGGCGATTGTAGGGAGGCGCTAAATTAAGTGCAAGAATAATTGTTGCACTTTATGTGCTATTCGCCGGAGTGAAGTATGACCATTTGTTAAGGCCCGTTGTTTTTTCTGGCTTTACCGCAACCGCTCGGCGCCGTCAGGGCCGCTTCGCTGCGCCAGCCCGCCCGAAATCCGCCATCGGAGAGGGCCGACGGCATGAGATGAAACCCTAAGAGCCCCACCGCGTATGCCCTGCAGCCATTTTGTACCTGCATTCCTGCGGGACAATTTCCCTGATTCCAGTTAACCTTGTGACCCATTGCAAAAACATCGCACTTACTGAGCAATGTCATGATTTTGACCAGGAGGGAACACGATGACTGTCCCGTATTATCAGTACGAAAAGCGTCTGAAATAAGGTATAAAGCCGCATGAAAATCCCAAACAGAATCCAACCTCTGGTCGATGACGGCCTGATAGACGAAGTGCTTCAGCGGCTGAAAAGCGGTAAAGAAGCCGACGTTTACACTGTTTTATGCGGTGATAAGATCCAGTGCGCCAAAGTCTACAAAGAGGCGGCACAGCGCAGCTTTAAGCAGGCCGTGCAGTATCAGGAAGGGCGTAAGGTCCGCAACTCGCGCAATAACCGCGCGATGCAAAAAGGCTCAAAGTTCGGCCGCAAGCAGCAGGAGGAAACCTGGCAAATGGCCGAGGTCGACGCCCTGTTCCGCCTGGCTAACGCCGGGGTTCGCGTACCTCAGCCCTATATCTGCATTGACGGCGTATTATTGATGGAGCTTATCACTGACGCCGAGGGCGCGGTGGCCCCGCGCCTGAGCGATGTCGCCCTGACGGAAGAGGAAGCCGTTGCCGACTTCGCGACCATGATCCGCAATATCGTGCGCATGCTGTGCGCCGGTCTTGTTCACGGTGATTTGTCGGAGTTCAACGTCCTGCTCGATGCGCAAGGGCCGGTGATTATCGACCTGCCGCAGGCGGTAGATGCCGCGGCAAACAACCACGCGCAGTCCATGTTCGAACGCGACGTGAATAACATCACCGCCTACTACGGCCAGTTCGCCCCGCAGCTCCTGAAGACGCGCTATGCGAAAGAGATCTGGATGCTGTACGAAGACGGAAAATTAACGCCGGAAACGCCGCTAACCGGCCTCTTTGTTGAAGAGGTCCACGCGGTCGATATGGACTCGCTGATGGATGAAATCATCGCCGCGGAAGATGAGTTCTACGACCGCCAGCGCGCCGCCAAAGAACGCGACGACGAATAGTTGTAGGCCTTTGCGCTGCCGCACGGCAGCCCAGGCTAAGGGGCAGACAGGCGCTTAGCCGCGCATCTCCTCGCAGGCGGGCCCGGCAACAGGGTCCGTCTGGCCCTACAATGCCGGCGGCAATCCACCCGCCGCAAAATCCCTGACAACACCGCAGATTAAATACCGCCCCTAAGATACGCCTTCCCTTTCCGCTCCCTGCATACTTTTGAACAGTATAGTAACGCCTGAATGCTGCTTATCTCGCCGAACCTCGCCGCCAACGCGCCTGCCTTGCCCATGATTGCGAAACATTATCCTCATTATAATCAATAGCAATATGCGCATAAGCGTCGTTTAAAGCAAAGTGCGATCGGCGTCAAGGTTATGACATTACGCCTGTTCTATGTTTGTTCATATGTTCAGATACCATTAAAATGTTCACAGCCAATAAAGCGCTTCCTGCACCTGGCGTAACCGCTTAGCCCACACCTTAACCCCCGCTCTTTGAGGAGGCAGTGATATGACAGCAACGACCGAATTGTATCCTTCGGCGCACATCGCCGAACTTTTCTTCCCGCTGGCCGGCGATGAAAACGCCGTTTTACAGGTCATCCACAAAATCGCCGACATCGGCTATTACCGGGGATTTGAAACCGGCATTATCCATCGCCCGGAGATAGCGGCGAACATTCGCCATCTCGCCGAACGGCAGCGCCTGAACGTCACCCAGTGGCTGACCTTCGAACTGCTCAAGGATCATCTCAACCTCAGCAGCCTCGACCCGGAGCTGCGGGAGAAATCCATCCGTCGCGCCTGCGAGCTGGTGCACCTGGCGGCCGAATGCGGCACCAGCAAGCTGTCGCTGGTGAGCGGCGGCGATCCCGGCGACGCGCGCCGGGAAGAGGCTAAAAAGGGGTTTGGCGAAGCGCTGGTACGCATTGGCGAAGTCGTTGGCCAGTATGACAACATGCTTTTACAGGTGGAGCCGCTCGACCGCTTTGCGCATAAATGCCAGCTGATTGGCCCAACGGACGAGACCGTGGAGTGGATGAAAGCGCTGCGCCCCGACTGTCCGAAGCTCTATCTCGCCTGGGACAGCGCCCACGTCTCGCTGAATCAGGAAGATCTGGCGGAATCGCTGACGCTCGCCGCGCCGCTGATTTCGCAGCTGCATCTGGCAAACGCCATCCTCGACCCGCAGGCCGAGGGCTACGGTGATTATCATATGAAGTTTGGCGAACCGGGGTTCCTCACCACCGCGTCAGCGGCGCACATCATCCGCACCGCAATGAGCCTTGCGCTGCCGAAGGAGCTCGGCCCTATCTCCCTTGCCGTCGAAATGCGCACCACCGAGCAGGACGACCTGTGGGATAACGAACGCCAGTGCCGCGAGTTTCTGCAGAGCGCCTGGCGCGAGGCGCAGCGCTGATAGCGACGCCTGAATAGCAATACCTGAATAGCAACACCTGAATAGCAAAGGGGCCATAAAGGCCCCTTTTTATTAACCCCATTGCGCCCGCAGGCATTAGGCTGACGTCACGCCAATCGGACCGGCGTCAGCAGCGGCTTGCCGGCATAAAACGCCGTAATATTATCGATAACCAGCTGCGCCATCGCCGCACGGGTTGCGCGGGTGGCGCTGCCGATATGCGGCGTCACCACCACGTCATCACGGTTCAACAGCGCCTGCGGAACCTGGGGCTCGTTGGCGAAAACGTCCAGACCCGCACCGCCGATGGTACCGAGGGTGAGAGCCTCCGCCAGCGCCTCCTCATCCACCACGCTGCCGCGGGCAATGTTGATTAAAATCCCCTGCGGCCCAAGGGCGGCGAGCACGTCGTGATTAATCAGCTTCTGGCTCTCCTTCCCCGCGCTGGCGCATACCATCAGCACATCGCTATTTTTCGCCAGCTCCAGCAAATCGGGATAGTAGGTCACCTCGCTGCTTTCCACGGGATTGCGATCGAAGCAGGCAATGCGCATCGCAAAGCCCTGCGCCCTTTTAGCGACCGCCCGGCCAATGCGGCCGAAGCCCACGATGCCCAGCCGCCCGCCGCTGACTTTGGTTGACTGCGGGTAGGCGCCGGACTGCCAGCCACCGCGCTCAATAAACTTCTGCGCGCCGGTAATGCGCCTTGATACGTTCAGCATCAGGGCGATCCCAAGGTCGGCAACGTCATCGGTCAAAATATCCGGCGTATTGGTCACCTGGACGCCTTTTTGCGCAGCGGCGCGAATATCCACGCCGTCATAGCCGACGCCAAATACGGCGATTAGTTTTAATTGTGGCAATTGATTAATCAGCGCAGCTTCAACCTTCGACTCCCCGCTGGCTAATATGACCTGGACTTCCCCGGCAATGGCATGCAATTGTTCAGCGGACAATTTACTGTATTCATACAACGTGTGGGCGAGCGCTAACTCATCCGCTAACACCTGCGGTACTTTATCCACTCGTAATATAACTGACATATCAGCATCCTGTATTTAATAGTGATTCGGCCACATAATCCTGCGGCTATTTATTTCTGGTACGAGAGCTGGCCGTTTTTCAGCGGTAATTTATTGAAGTTAATGCACAGCGTTCCAACGGTGTAGAACCCGGCGCAGACGGCGAAATAGACCAGCACGCTTTCAAAGCTCCCGGTGGCCTGTAAAATAACGCCCACCAGAATCGGCACCAGAATCCCGGCGCAGCTGTTAGCCATATTCATCAGCCCGCCAACCAGACCTACGCGGTCTTTCGGCGCCAGAATGGCCGGGAAGCTCCAGTAGAGGCTGCCGAACATCATGAAGAAGGCGGCGACGGAGAGCAGGCCAACGGCGAGGTCCGGATCGGTCACTGTCGACAGCGCGTACAGCACGCTCAGCCCGACGATACCGGAGATAGAGAGCAGGCTTTTCAGCGAGACGTTATGGCTGACGCCTTTTTTCACCAGGAAGTCGACGAAGAAGCCGCTAAACAGGCATCCCAGCGTCCCCATGATAAAGATGATAAACGTTGAGTTACCGATAGAGGCCAGCTGCAGACCCTGCGCCTGCGCCAGATAGCTCGGTCCCCAGGTCAGCAGTCCCCAGTACACCATGCCCCATGAGGCGCGGCCAATCATGATCGCCGCCATCGTAAACCAGCTGATCCCCAGCCCCTTAGTCGGCGCGGTATTCTCCTCACCGGTCGCGCTGCTGACGTTGCCGGCGGCAATATACGCCACCTCCTGCGGGTCTACTTTCGGGTGTTCAGACGGGCGGTCGCGCAGAATTCGCCATGCCACAAAGCCCAGCAGCATGGTGAAGAGGCCGACCACCACGAAGGTGACGCGCCATGAGTCCAGCAGCACGATTAAATGGGCCACGATAATCCCGCCGATCGCCACGCCAAGCGGGCTGCCGGAGTCCATGATAACCGCCCCGCGGCCCCTTTCAGATTGCGTCAGCCAGGTTGAGCTCAGCTTCGCGCCGCTGGGTGAAACCGGCGCTTCCATGACCCCTAAACCGATACGGGAAAGGATCAGGCTAATTCCGCCGCTCGCCAGGCCGATAATGGCCTGGAAGAACCCCCAGCCAAACAGCGCGCCGGTGATCACTTTACGCGGGCCGTAGCGGTCGAGCAGCCAGCCTCCCGGCACCTGCAGCAGAGCATAGGACCAGAAGAAGCTGCTAAGAATCAAACCCTGAGTGGTCGGTGAAAGATCGAACTCTTCTTTTATATACGGCATCCCGATCGATAAGGTAATACGATCCATCAGGTTAACGGCTAATAAGAAGAACATCGTGGCAAAGATAACCCAGCGGTAGTTAGTGGGTTTCTTTGTATTTGGTAATGGAGTGAGTGTAGAGTCAGACATAATTAACCTTCGATGTTAAAAGTCGTTAAAAAAATAAAACGAAATTAATCTATGAGCGTTAAGTACCCGGTGAACATTAGTTACTCTTTTTTCTTAAGATGAACAAAAGAGCGATTGATGAACTTATGTTACAGACATAACAACATATACGTCAAAAACCGTGTGCGACCTTAATCACAGAACATGGAAATGTGCTTATAATCATTTTTATAATCCCGGATAAAAATACCGGCCATGACGTTAAGTTCATTCTCATCGATAAATAAGAATAAACTGTGGAGTTAAAAATAAAATAAATTGCGCCAGCGGCTTATACCCCTTACCTGGAATTTCAGCGGCGGCGCATTTTTATTTCTCAGGCGCCGACAGGGTAGCCCAACCATTTTTCCAGCATCTGCCGGGACTGGATCAGCACCTCGAGGCTATACGCCGGATCGATAGGTGAATCCCCTCGCAGCGGATAGCTGTCGCGCTGGCGATGCATGCGCAGCGGAATCTCCAGGCTACAGGGAATCGCGCGCGCCTCCAGCTCTTTCAGCATTGGCACATAGTTCAGCTGGCCGTAGCCCATCGGCGTGAAGTGCACCTCCCCGTCGCGGACCTGCAGATCCTTCAGGTGGCAGTGCTGAGCCCCCGGCAGCATGGCGATCGCCGCCGCAACCGGATCGACGTCCGGGCACAGCGAAACAATATTGCCGGCATCAACGTTGAAGGCCACCGCCGGACTATCGATAGCCTCCAGCAGCGCAAAGCCGTCGTCGGCCAGGCGGAAGACGTCATAATTCGGATCGCCGCCGTTTTCCAGACAGATCGTGCAGCCGTGCTCGGTGGCAACCGCCGCCAGCTCGCGCAGGTTATCGATAATACGCGCGCGATCGGCGCTTCTGCCGACGCAGACGTTGATCCATTTTGCGCCAATCATGCTGGCAAAGCGGATACGCTGGCTGAACTGCTCCACGGCATCCGCGGCGCCCATATTCATCGTCGCCCCCAGCGAATGCGTACCCAGCTGGTGTTTTTCCAGCAGCTCGCGAATATGCGCCGCGTTTTCCGCGCCAAAGAGCTCGGGCGGCATATCGCCAACGTAGCCCTGGTTATAGGCCAGCTCAACGTAATGAAACCCGGCTTTTTTAATGGTGCTAAAGGCGACGTCGGTATCAAGGCCGTCGAACATCGCGGTATTTACGCCAATCACAAGTTTACTCATGACGATCCCTTCCTTTATGTTGCAGAGCTGCCAGCGTTGTTGTTGCCAGAATAGCCGATAAGCCAGCCCCGCGTTTATCAAACACCCCGGTGATAGCAGACCCGAACCTACGCCAGCAGCGCTTTCGCCTTAGCGACCACGTTCTCAACGGTGAAACCGAACTCTTCGAACAGCAGCTCAGCCGGCGCGGACTCGCCGAAGCTGGTCATGCCGACGATGGCGCCGTTCAGCCCCACGTATTTGAACCAGTAGTCGGCGATACCCGCTTCCACCGCCACGCGAGCCGAAACCGCTTTCGGCAGCACCGATTCACGGTACGCCGCATCCTGCTTGTCGAACGCGTCGGTGGACGGCATGGATACCACCCGCGCCTTCACCCCTTCCGCAGACAGCTGGTCCCACGCGGCAACCGCCAGCTCAACTTCTGAACCCGTGGCGATGAAGATCAGCTCCGGCTGGCCGGCGCAATCTTTCAGCACGTAGCCGCCGCGGGCAACGTTCGCCAGCTGCTCTTCCGTACGTTCCTGCTGCGCCAGGTTCTGACGCGACAGGATCAGCGCCGTCGGGCCGTCGTGACGCTCCACGCCGTATTTCCACGCAATCGCCGATTCCACCTGGTCGCACGGACGCCATGTGCTCATATTCGGCGTCACGCGCAGGGAAGCCACCTGCTCGACCGGCTGGTGCGTCGGGCCGTCTTCGCCCAGACCGATGGAGTCGTGGGTGTAGACCATCACCTGGCGCTGCTTCATCAGCGCCGCCATACGTACCGCGTTACGCGCGTACTCCACGAACATCAGGAAGGTGGAGGTGTACGGCAGGAAGCCGCCGTGCAGGGAGATACCGTTGGCAATCGCGGTCATCCCGAACTCGCGCACGCCGTAGTGGATGTAGTTCCCGGCGGTGTCTTCGTTGATGGCTTTCGAACCGGACCAGATAGTCAGGTTCGACGGCGCCAGGTCAGCTGAGCCGCCGAGGAATTCAGGCAGCAGCGGGCCAAAGGCTTCAATCGCATTCTGCGACGCTTTACGGCTGGCGATTTTCGCCGGGTTAGCCTGCAGCTTCGCAATGAACTCGTTCGCTTTCGCGTCGAAGTCGGCCGGCATCTCGCCTTTCATACGGCGGGTATACTCGGCGGCTTCCTGCGGGAAGGCGCTGGCGTAGGCGGCAAACTTCTCGTTCCACGCCGCTTCTTTTGCCTGGCCGGCTTCTTTCGCATCCCACTGCGCGTAGATGTCAGACGGGATTTCAAACGCCGGGTGTTTCCAGCCCAGGGCCTCGCGGGTCAGCGCGATTTCCGCGTCGCCCAGCGGCGCGCCGTGGGAGTCGTGGGTACCGGCTTTGTTCGGCGAACCGAAGCCGATGATGGTTTTGCACATCAGCAGGGACGGCTTGTCGGTCACCGCGCGCGCTTCTTCCACCGCGCGCTTGATGGCGTCGGCGTCGTGGCCGTCAACGCCGCGCACCACGTGCCAGCCGTAGGCTTCGAAACGTTTAGCGGTATCGTCGGTGAACCAGCCTTCAACGTGACCGTCGATGGAGATGCCGTTGTCGTCATAGAACGCCACCAGCTTGCCCAGCTTCAGAGTACCGGCCAGGGAGCACACTTCGTGAGAAATGCCTTCCATCATGCAGCCGTCGCCCATGAAGGCGTAGGTGAAGTGGTCAACGATATCGTGGCCCGGACGGTTGAACTGCGCCGCCAGGGTTTTTTCAGCAATCGCCATGCCGACCGCGTTGGCAATCCCCTGGCCCAGCGGGCCGGTGGTGGTTTCAACGCCGGCGGTGTAGCCGACTTCCGGGTGGCCCGGGGTTCTGGAGTGCAGCTGACGGAAGTTTTTCAGTTCTTCAATCGGCAGATCATAACCGGTGAGATGCAGCAGGCTGTAAATCAGCATTGAGCCGTGGCCGTTGGAGAGCACGAAACGGTCGCGATCGGCCCAGGCCGGGTTGTTCGGGTTATGATTCAGGAAATCACGCCACAGGACTTCGGCAATGTCAGCCATACCCATCGGGGCACCCGGGTGGCCAGATTTGGCTTTCTGTACCGCGTCCATGCTCAGCGCACGAATAGCGTTCGCCAGCTCTTTACGCGATGACATCGTCCGCCTCCTGTTTTTCCAGCAGCTCGCTGAGCATCGTCTCCAGCTTTTGCTGGTCCTGGGCAAACAGGCGAATGCCCTCCGCCAGCTTATCAACCGCCATCGGGTCCTGATTGTGCAGCCAGTAGAACTCGGACTCGGTCAGCGGCGACGGCGGCACCTCGCCGGCCTGCGGAGGCACCAGCGCAACGCGAAGATCGCCCTCCATTCGGCTGAGCTCCTCCAGCAGCGCGGGGGCGATGGTCAGGCGATCGCAGCCGGCCAGCGCCATCACCTGCGCCGTTTTACGGAAGCTTGCGCCCATGATCACCGTCGGGTAGCGGTGCTTCTTATAGTAATCGTAAATATTGCGCACCGAGACCACGCCCGGATCGTTCTCCGCCACGTCGTCTTCCAGCAGATTACGTTCGCGATACCAGTCGTAAATTCGCCCGACGAAGGGTGAAATCAGCCACACTCCCGCTTCGGCGCAGGCGCGCGCCTGGGCAAACGAAAAGAGCAGCGTCAGGTTGCAGTGAATGCCTTCGCGCTCCAGCTCCTCCGCCGCCTTAATCCCCTGCCACGTCGCCGCCAGCTTGATCAGCACGCGGGAGCGGTCGATTCCGGCCTGCTCGTACAGGCGGATCAGCTTGCGCGCTTTTGCCACGCACAGCCCGCGGTCGTAAGAGAGGCGGGCGTCCACCTCCGTCGACACCTTGCCCGGCACCTGGCCCAGCAGCTCGAGGCCAATATTTACCGCCAGCTTATCGCCGGCGTTAATCAGCCGCGTTTGCGCCGTGCCGCCCTGCTCGCAGGCCCAGGCGATAGCCTGCTCGATCAGCGGCCGGTAGAGCGGCTGCGCGGCGGCCTTCAGGATCAGCGACGGGTTGGTCGTGGCATCCTGCGGATGGTATTCACGGATAGCGGTGATATCGCCGCTGTCCGCAACGACGGTGGTCACTTCTTTCAGTTTTTCCAGAATGGTCATCGTGATGACTCCTTTATTCTTCAGCGCGGGCCGCACCGTCCGGGTGAACCAGCGTTTCGTAGTAATCGATACGCTGCACCTTCGGCCCGGAGCGCCCGGCTTCAAACTCGGCGGCAAGCCAGGTATCGACCAGCATCAGCGCCAGCTCGCTGCCCACCACCCGCGCCCCGAGGGTCATAATTTGTGCATTATTGCTTTTGCGGGCGCGATCGGCCGAGTAAACGTCATGACACTGCGCGGCGCGAATGCCGGGTACCTTATTCGCCACAATCGCCATCCCGATGCCGGTGCCGCAAAACAGCAGCCCGCGCTCAAAGGTGCCCTGGCGGATAGCCGAAGCCAGGTTAAAGGCGATATCCGGGTAGATCTGCTCATTTCCCGCCACGTCGTGGCTGAAATCAACGACCTCGATGTCCCGCTGCTGAAGATGTTCCTTTACCAGATTTTTCAGTCCGGTCGCAGCATCATCCGCACCGATTGCGACTTTCAACATTTTTCTTACCTCATCAATGACAGCGTTAGTATCAAACTTATGTTCAGAAGCCGCTCGTGTGATGGATTCAGGCTGGAATTCCCGGCCGCTTAACTGAACTAAAGTTCACTAGTTGTTCGTATGTAATAAGGTTTAGCAAGAAAACGACGGCTAAAAAAGGGGGAATCGCACAAAAAATAGCTTTATTAAGCAAATCACGACCGCGATCACATATCCACCTACTGAACATTTGATTGAATCATGTGATCTGATAGCGTTCATTTGTGATGGTACAAATAGCCAGAAACTGGCGGCTGGGAAACTAAATACAAATCATCTGGAGAAGACAAAATGAGCTGGATTTTTAACCGACCGTCAGACTTTGCAAAAGAAATGGTGGCGGGCTTCGTCAGCGCGCACGCGTCAATGGTGCGCCAGGTTCCCGGCGGGGTCGTGCGCAACACCCAAAGCCGGCCGGGCGGCGTGGCTATCGTGGTCGGCGGCGGATCCGGGCACTACCCCGCCTTCGCCGGGCTGGTGGGCCAGGGCCTGGCCCACGGCGCGGCCATGGGCAACCTTTTCGCCTCCCCTTCCGCGCAGCAAATCTGCTCCGTCGCGCGGGCGGCCAACAACGGCGGCGGCGTGCTGCTGATGTTCGGCAACTACGCCGGCGACGTGCTGCATTTCGGCCTCGCCTGCGAACGGCTGCGCGCCGAAGGGATCCCCTGTGAAACCATGGCTATCACCGACGATATCTCCAGCGCACCGCTGGCTGAAAAAGAGAAGCGCCGCGGCGTAGCCGGCGATCTGGTGGTGTTTAAAGCCGCCGCCGCCGCCGCAGAGCGCGGCGATTCGCTGGCCGAGGTGCTGGCTATCTCCCGTCGCGCCAACGAGCAAACGCGCTCGCTAGGCCTGGCCTTCAGCGGCTGCACCTTCCCCGGCGCCGAGCACCCGCTGTTTACCATTCCGGAAGGGAAGATGGGCTTTGGTATGGGGATCCACGGCGAACCGGGCATTAGCGAACTGGACACCGTATCGTCGAACGAACTGGCGCAGATGCTCACCCGCACTCTGCTGGAAGAGCGTCCGCAGGCGATCGCGCAGACTAAAGGCGCGCGCCTGGGCGTCATTATTAACGGTCTCGGCTCGGTGAAGTATGAAGAGCTGTTCGTGTTCTGGCACGACGTGCAGCCGCTGCTGCAGGAAGCCGGCGTCGAAGTGACCGATATCCAGATTGGCGAGTTTGTCACCAGCTTTGATATGGCTGGAATGTCGATGACCTTCGTCTGGTTTGATGACGAGCTGGAGGCCCTGTGGCTTGCCCCCGCCACCGCTCCGGCCTTTAGCCGCGGCTCCGTTCTGCCGCACGTTCCCCTCGATCCGCAGCAGCTGGCGCAGAGCGGCGAGGTCACCATTCCCCAGGGCAGCGCGGAATCGAAAGAGGTCGCCGTCAAGGTGATGGGGATGATTGACGCCGTCGCGCAAACGGTGATTGATAACGCCGAAGAGTTTGGTCGTATCGACGCGATCGCCGGCGACGGCGACCACGGCATCGGTATGGAGCGCGGCGTCGTAGCCGCCCGCAGCGCGGCGAAAAAGGTGCTGGAACGGGGTGCCGGAGCCGGTACCCTGCTACAATTCGCCGCTGACGCCTGGGCAGACGAGGCCGGCGGCACCTCTGGTGCCATCTGGGGCGTGATCCTCAATACGCTGGGCATCACCATCGGCAATCAGGAAAAGCCTGACGCCGCGCGGGTGGCGCTGGCCATCTCCCAGGCCAACGCCGGGGTGATGCATTTTGGCAAAGCCAAACCCGGCGATAAAACCCTGGTCGACGTGCTGCTGCCGTTTAGCCAGGCGCTGAGCGCGGCAACGGACGAGGGTCTCTCTCTCGCAGAGGCCTGGAACAAAGCCGAGCGCGTCGCCCGCCAGAGCGCGCAGGATACCGCCCAGCTGCTGCCAAAAATCGGCCGCGCCCGCCCGCTGGCGGAACGCAGCCTCGGCACGCCGGACGCCGGCGCGGTCTCGCTGGCGATGATCATCGCCGCGGTAGGCGCCTGCATGAGCGACAACCCTGAAACTGAAGAACATCGGGAGAACGTATGCCCCTAAGCCCCATCGTCGGCACCAGCCATAAAACCTATTTTGGCTATGGCCAAACCCAGGCGTGGTGCCAGCAGGTTGCCGATCTGCTGCGCCAGCAGCCGGCAGAGCTGACGGCGCGGCTGCAGCTGTTTACCTTCCCGGCGATGCCGGCGGTCGCCGCGGCGCTGCGCTGCTTTGAAGGAACGGCGATGGCCACGGGAGCGCAGAACATCTGCGCCGCCCCGCCCGGCGCCTGGACCGGCGAGAGCAGCGCCGCCATGCTGCAGGAGATGGGCTGCCGCTACGTCGAGCTGGGCCATGCCGAACGGCGGCGCCACTTCGGCGAAAGCACCGACGTCATCAACCAGAAGATCGATATGGCCTACGCCACGCATCTCACGCCGGTCGTTTGTATTGGTGAAGACCAGCAGATGAGCGCCGAAGAGGCCGCCGCTTACGCCATCGGCCAGGTACAGGCGCTGCTGGCACACCGCGGAGACGGCGCGCTGCCGCCGACGATTTTTGCCTGGGAGCCGCAGTGGGCCATCGGCGCGCCAAAGCCCGCCAGCGACGACTATATCCGCCACGTCTGCCGGGAGCTGCGCGCGCATTTGCAGCAAAATTACGGCCCGCAGCTTCAGGTTATCTACGGCGGAAGCGCGGGCCCCGGCCTGCTCAGCCGCCTGTGGCCCGACGTTGACGGCATTTTCCTCGGCCGTTTTGCCCACCGGCCCGAGGACTTTGCGTCAATTCTTGCCGAAGCGCAGCAGATAGCGGCCGACCGCCCGGAGAGCTAGCCGCCCTTCCCGAAGCGCGACGGGGTTTGCAGAGAACCGTCGCGCTTACCCTGCTTGAGGTAAAAACGTTTCTGATATACTTTCAGCAAATGTTCACCCCCTAAACATTAATCTATCGCGTGGAGAAAGCAGCCGAATGGAAAAATCGAGCGCGTCCCAGGAGTATGAGCTACTCACCGAGATTGCCGTAGCCTACTACTGTGATGAAATAACGCAGGAAGAGATTGCCAACAAATTTGGCTTCTCGCGTATTAAGGTCGGACGTCTGCTAAAACGGGCAAAAGAAGAAGGGATCGTCGAGATCAACGTCCGCTACCACCCGATCTTCAGCACCCAGCTGGAGAAGCAGCTCAAAGATCGTTTCCCCATCACCCGCGCGCTGATCGCCCTCGACCATAACGATGAAGAGGAGCAGCGTCGCCAGGTTGCCACCCTGGTCTCCAGCCACCTCAACAATATGCTGAAAGATAACGTGGTGGTGGCGGTGGGTCAGGGTCGCAACGTGGCGGCGGTCGCGGAATTCTCCGGCACCATCCAGGCGCGCGACTGTCGCTTTATTTGCGGCATCGGCGGCACCCATCGGCCGGGTGATATCATCAACGCCGATCATATCAGCCGTCTGCTGGCGAAAAAATTTGGCGGCAGCAGCGAGTCGCTGTACGCGCCGGCCTACGTCGAAAATATGCAGCTAAAAGAGCTGCTGCTGCAGAACGGCACCATCAAAGAGACGCTCGACCGCGCGCGCAAGGCCGATATTGCCCTGGTTGGCATCGGCGATATGAACGAAGAGAGCTACATGGTGAAGCTGGGCTGGTTCACGCCGCAGGAGATCAACGACGCCAGCATTAACCAGGGCGTTATCGGCGACGTAGCCGGTTACGACTTCTTCAACTCCCGCGGCGAGCACGTCAACACGGTGATGGACAACCGGGTGATTGGCCTGAGCGTTGAAGAGCTCAAGCAGATCCCCTGCGTGATTGCGATTGCGTCTGAAAATACCAAAGCAATGGCAATTATGGGCGCCCTGCGCACCGGGGCCGTCGACATCATCGCCACCAGCGCCCGCAACATTCGCACGATTTTAAGCATGAGCCAGTAATCCGCCGGGCTGATTTTTAGCCCGACAAATTGCCCCCTCAGTTAATCAGAACAGGCGGAAGCGGTATTCAACGATCGCTTCTGAGGCCAGGGTGTAGGTTCGGGTGTAGCGGCCGTCGGTCAGCACCGGCGTTTTTCCGCTGCTTTTGTACGACCAGCCCGGACCAAACATCAGCCATACCGTCAGATTCTTAAAGCGCGGGTCGGAAGGAATCCAGCGGCTGAAGGCGCTAATTTCACCGCTGCGCACGTGATTGCCCCGGTAGCTAAACTGGGCAATATTGCCGGCCAGGCCGATCGCCAGCTGCGGAGTCAGCTGGTAGTCAGAGATATTCGCCAGTATCAGCTCCCGGTCGCGCATGTAGTCATCGCCCGCATAGGCCATTGAGATAAACGTGCCGCGCGAGTTTTTGCTCATATGCCGCGGGTAGAAACCCACCTCGTTTGCTTTTTTAGCCTCGGTATAGCCGATGCCCCACCTGCTGCTCCAGCGCTGCGCTTTCCAGCTGGCATCAAGGGCGAAATGGCGGGCGCTATCATCGAAGTCGCGCCTGTTCGCGGGCATCGCGCGATACTCATCAAGCGCGCGGGTCGCGTATATCTGCATGCCGATATTCAGCGGCGCTATCGGTCTGAGATTGGCAAACAGCAGGTGGCGGCGCAGATAGTTATCGCTTTCGCCATAGCCATACTGCAGATCCAGATAGCGGCCTTTCCACAGCAGCTCGCCGCTGGCCAGGTGGTTAATTTCGCGCCCGGCGTTGGTCTGGAAATGCTTCTTGTCCGGCGAATTGCGATCCATCGAGTTTTCCACGTACGCGCCGCGCAGCGTCAGGTCGCCATAGCTCAGAGCACCGCTCCAGCCGGAGTAGGTGGTCGGCGACAGCCGCGTCGAGGTCGAGATGACGCCATAGTTTTTCAGCACCTGCCAGCCCCAGCGGGCGTTAAGCTGCATATCCGCGACGCGGTACTTCAGCTTAAGATTACGCTGGCCAAATTTAGAGAAGCCTTCGGCATTATTTTTACTATTACCGGGACCGTTATTGTAGAGCACGCCGCGAGAGTTAAAGTAATCGCTGGCGCCCAGCTTAACGGCGCCATAATAGATAATATCGGCGCCGAATATATCGTTAAAATAACCCGACTGATAATCCACGGCGATCCCCTGCCCCCACGCATTATGCACACGCTTAGGATTGGCGTTCTCTTCCTTAAGATATTTCCAGTAGTTTTTTAACGATAAGGTCATGTGCGAATCGTGGAAAAAAGGCTCACTAACAATGTCGTTCATTAGCGAAGAAGGCTGCTTAGCTTCATTATTATTACCGCCCCAGGCGGCTGTCGAAGCGCTAAGGGCGATAAGCGCTGCGGTAACGTGAGTCAGATTCATAGTATCCCCCAGAGTCGGGCCGAACCGCATCCTTACCAACGGCGGGTAATAATGAGATGCGTATAGCGCGCGAAAAAATTTGATACTGATTTAAAAAAGATTTGATACGTACGACACTGCCATTTAAGAAAGATTTTTGATACCGAATACATCGGCTTTAGCTGAGGGTATAAAAACCGACTGAGGCCAGTCCGTGGCCAACACGAAGGGCTTAAGGTGCCAGCACCAGTAAGTCGTCGCGATATAAGTCGCTGATTTTATCCTGGCCAATCTCTGATATTTCAGAAGCGACGATTTTGCGCCCCATCCGCTTCTCAAGGTCAGCCAGAAATGTATTCATATCCCCCAGCATTTTTCCCGTATAGCCGGCAACGATGATGGCCTGCTCTGGGGTAAGCCTGGTTTCTGACCGGGGAAATCTCACCGGACACAACATCAGGAAGTCAGCTTTGTACATGTCTTCCAGATGTGAGCGAGTCAGCTTTTTCATGGCTGCATTGGTGATTTTTACTCCTTTGCGTGCGCCCACATCATTCCTCAGCTCATGGGGCTTACAGACCGCAGCACCAGTGTAGCCCGCAATGATTACAGCCTGCTCGCGGGTGAATTTGCGCAGCGGGTCAGGCTGCCCTGGTTCACCCTGCGGAACCTCCGCCCCCGGTGCGGCTCCTGCCTGAGGGGCCAGCTCCGCGTGAATCTTGCGGAGATTTTCATAAAGCTGCTTGTTGTCCTGCATCTGGTATTTCAGGAGCTGAGATGTTGCTTCAAAAAGCTCATTACGCACGACGCAGGCTTCCATTCTGGCAACACAGAGCTCAAGCTGTAGGTTGCGGTCAGGCGATTTTTGTTCTGCCGGCTGTTGTTCAGTCTTGTTTGTCATTCATCGTATCCTCATATTGTTCGCTGTATTGCTCGCCCAGTGCCTGCGCAGCTGCTGCTGCCATCAGTTCAGAATCGTAATCTGACGGTTTTACCTGTGACTGGAAGGGCAGTCCGTATTCATTTGTGTAAATTCCATTAAGTAAATCACCTGTTATTTCATAGGTGAATGTCGGCATAATTCCCCCTTACGATACATGGTCAAATACCTGCCATGTTGAACCATCGAATTTGACCTTAATCGTTTTTCTGGCGATGGTGGTGGTAAATGTATAAGGCGTATTCCCGTTAACGTTTACATCACCGGTTATTTTATATGTCCCTGGACTGACTAATACCATCTCATAACCATGTCCGACACGATGAGATGCCGCCGGAGGCATTGTGATAGTCACTCCTGCAGCGGTTACCCATATATCCGGATACCATCCACTAAGGGACACATCGGCAGAAATGATTAATGTGCGATTAAACCTCCTGTAATTCTGACCGTTTGGCCCAATAGCCATAGTTGAGTTAGCCAGGGTTACATCAGTTAAATCGTCACTGGAACTCCAGAGCATGGAATAGATATTTTTTGTACCAAAGCGGGAGCCAACGATTGCATCAGAGTTTTCACTGAAGCCAATTCTAGGCGTGCGCCCGTACAGTTCCGTGCTGGCAGAGTGAAAGTTAATCTGCGAATCCTGAGCCCTGAAACCGTAGGTAAATCCGAAACCGTTCAGGTTGGAGCTTCTTGCAAAATACGCCGCTGTGATGTTCTGGGTGGAGTTCGGCAGGGTCACGGTATCGTAACCCACGATACTGCCCGTTACGGCCTTTTTCGACGAGAGCCCCATCTCGATACCGGTAGCATTGGTGATATCAGAGTTTTCGGTAACAAAAAGGTTGAGGTTCGCTACGTAAATTTTGGTGATGTATTCCGTATAAAGACCCACTCCGCTCGCCGGTGTGGTTGTTGATGTTTTAGAGTCGGCCCACATATCGACAGTAATAATACCGGTGACCGCATTAACATCCTGAACCAGACCGATGCAATACGGTGCATGCATCGTTCTGATATAGTAACCCACCTCTAATTTTGCGAGCGTCATGGCATAGACAACGGGGTCAATCTGCGCCGTTGTGGCGGTATAATTTGCGCTGGCGACATTGTGATAGCTCTGCCGTTCCGGGCTGGTGTTATCCAGGTAAACCGGCACCGATTCATAAATATCATATGCGCGCAGCTCCTGTGCGCTCGCCACCCCCATTAACGGGATATTAAAGCCCTGACCCGGAACGGGCTGCCCTGCGCGAACAGAAAAAAGGCCCGCATTTCGTCGAATACCATTACCGCAAAGGCCAGCAATATGCAGCCCACCATGAAGCAGTAATTTACGGTCTGCCGCAGAGCCCATCTCATCGTACAGTTCAGCGTCGTTTGTCGGATCGTAGCCAAGATATGGGAGGGGAGCATTTTTATCTGCCAGGGTCTTCATGCGACCGAGAACTTCGTGGACGCTGAATTTCTCGTTTGCTCTGACCAGCCAGGCCCCAAAGCCATCACCGCTCTCGTTAAGGTCTTTACGTATTACTGCATCGCCCAGTACGGGGATCGCTTTAGATAACTGGTCATAGGCGTGCTTTTCAGGCTCGATACCTGCTGCCGCCAGCAGGTTCAGTAATTCGGCCTGTACCACGTTAAACCAGTCTGCGCCCGGCCAGCTTATCCCGCCTTGCTCCTGACTTTCACCAAACCAACGTGGGGTCATGGATTGTTGTTCTTTCGGCTCCGGCATCTCCGGGACGCCGCTGGTATTGTCGAGATGATACATAGCGGCTCCTTACGGCTTCTCTGGCCAGATGATATCGGTTGCAGTGGTATCTACCCGACTCACAGCGAGACGGTACTCTTCCCACCTGGCAAGCTGAGCGGCTTCATCGTCGGTGGCCTGACCACTGCTGACGGCGTAGCTCAGCAGTGAGATCTGCTCGGATGCAGCAGACAGCAGCTTAGCCTTCTGGCGGTCAGCCTGAGCGATAAGGTAAGCCCGCTCGGCCTCTTCATTTTTCACCCAGGCTGAGCCATCCCACTCATCAAACTGGCCCGGCATTTTGAGTGTGTAGCCGTCAGGAACAGGACCCACTTCAAGAATGGTGATCGTCTCGCGGGTTTCGGTATTCCAGGCAAGCTGGCCGCGCAGGTCTTTGAGGTAAATCCATTCTGTGCCATTCCAGCGGGTGACGAACGTCGGTTTGACCTCTGGCGGGGCCACGAACGTGCAGCCCTCCGGCAGGGTGAACCACGCGTCAGAAACGACGTGCTTCGTCCCGTTGCTCTCGTAATAAAGCTGACCGGTCTTATCTTCAACCTGTGACCACTGGCCATTGGTGAACAGCAGAACGTAACCGGCATCAACGATCGGTGGTTCAGTGGTAACGGCCCATTCAGGAAGAGATTCACTCAGCGCGGAAATAACAAATCCGGTGCCGTGAATATTCCAGTAACGGGTCCCGCGAATATCGTCCACATATTCCCATACGTCATTTTTAAATATGCCGGTCTGGCCTTTACCCGGCTCACAGGGAATATGCGTTGTATTAACGGGCAGGCCCGTACCTGCCGGAATAGTCATAAAAACGGAGCCGATATAAACACCATCGACATCGTACTGATAAAGCCAGATGGCCTGCGGGCTCTGAGAGAATTCAAATGACATTACGCTAACCTCACGATGGCGTTAAAGGCGATATTCTTGACGGTATTTTCGGTATTCCCGGTGCTGGCCACCGTGGCCGTGTGCGCATGTGGACCGATGTAGACCGTGTGATGGTGAGCCGGGGCGGTACTGGTGTTGTTACGGGTACGACGGGAGTCGTTGTCTGAGCCGACAACATAATTATCATCCCACACGTCACCCGGTGCGAGCATTCCGCCCTGGTGAAAGTGCTCGTTATCGTCGCTCGTCTGTTTCGTGCCGAGGTCGGTACTGTTGATCGTCGCATCGTGGGCGTGAAGCTTCACGCCATCGGCTTCTAAGGACAGCAGTGTACGCCCGGAGGCAGGCAAAAACTTGATGGTCTGGCCGCGCATGTCCGGCAGAACACCGGAAGGATACGCCACAGCAAGGCGCGGATACGCTGTTTTATCGAAGCTCTGACCCAGCATCAGCATAAAGCCGGTCGGCGCTGTCGCCCCCGGCCACGCAAACGGAATACCCGGCGGCAGCATATAGTCCGAGGAGAAAATACGGATGGCCTGCGCAAACTGATCCAGCTGCGTTTTATCCGGCGTGATATTTGCCAGCGCCAGCACGTTCAGCATTTCCGTCTGAATGGCATTAAACCAGTCAGCGCCCGGATAACTCGGCTGAATACCGTCGCCGCCTTCGGTAAACCAGCGGCGCTCGGTAAATAATACCGGCTTAATGGCGGGCATATCAGGAACGGAAGAGGCATTATCCAGGTGATACATAATTAAACCTCGTAAAGAAAATCATAATCGTGCCCGGCGAGCCGGTAACGACGTAAAAAACATTCCAGTATCTGCGCCTGCAGACTGATTAACGGCGTCAGGACGTTGCTGATACTGCGAAAGCGGATCATCGGCATATCCGTGACCGTCACCTGCAGCAGGTAGCGGTATTTATGCGAATAAATCGGATACATGATGTCGCGCATGACGTGGTGCGGCAGGATTTCGGTCACCTGAATAGTGAAGCCCAGCGCATCCTGCACGGCCTGCTCAATCTGCCAGGTGGCCAGTCCGCCCTTGCGGTGATACTTCTCCACCACGGCATCACGACGGCGGTCGAAGCCGTCCGGGATGGCGTTGCAGTCCGGCAGACCGAGATAGTCCTCCCAGTCAGCCAGCAGCAGGTCAGTGGTCTCCGGGCGCATCTCGGTGACCAGCAAATCCGCGTTCGCCTCCGCCAGCTGCAGGCGGGAGCTGAAGCCCCGGAGCAGTGACGTCAGCGCCGCCGTCTGGTCGCGAGGCCACGCTTTACCGCGCGGCATCAGCTGCTGCAGGACGTCCTGCCAGTCTTCTACACGATGCGCCATGTGATTGCCCCCAGCGTCAGCAGCTCATAGTTCTCGCTGGCCTGATTGGTGGTGAGGTCCAGCTCGTAGTCGGTGACGCCCGTCGAGGAGCCGATGGCCGTGCGGATAGCGGAGAGCAGCAGCGTGTCGCCCGGCGAGACCGAACGGAACAGCGCCTGCAGGCTCAGGGTGACCGCAGAACGAATGGCCGCAGTGTCGGGGATAACGCGGATGGTCAGCGGTACCGGCTTAAGCGTCAGCGGGATGGGCCAGACCTCGATACCGCCGGGCTTGCCGACGTACGTCCCGGTCGCCGGGTCCTGATGGCGGAACAGGTACGCCTGCATTGCTTCGCGGTCGGTCCCGGTCGGGATAATGTCAGTGCGCTGGTCGTAGACCCATGCAAGGCCGACCGTACCCAGCCCGTGCCAGCAGTCAAAGGCCCATGCCCGGCTGATGCCCGGCAGTTCGGTGGCCCAGATAACGTAATCATGCAGAGCGCCGCCGGTGGGCGGGTTACGTTTGCGGTACAGCAGGCGGGTCAGCAGTTCGGCCACAGACTCGACGTCCGCACCGCCGGAAATACCCGCATCCGCCACCACGCCATCACTGTTCACTCCGGCCACCGGGGAAATCAGAGTCAGGACGTCGCCCGCCGTCAGATTGCCGCTGAGGCCCGTCTCGTCAGCCTGCACGGTGACGGTGATTTTGCCCGCTGACGGGTCACTGGTGGCGGTGACGTGGTAGCGTACGCCGTCCTGCGTCTGCATTTCGGTATCGAGCACCAGCGGCTTTGTGCCGGTGAAGGTGACCGGGCCGCTGGCATAGGATGCGGCCTTACGTATCACTCCCTCGTAGCGGGCGGTATCAATAATGGTTTCGTCGGCGGACTGCTCTGACGGGATTATCTGGTTTTTTATCCACGTCTGATAATCGTAGACGTCGCGTAAAGCGCCACTGAAAGCAGTATTTAACGCGCGTTCAACGCCGACAATCGGTAATTCCTGGTCGAGTTCAATCTCTAAATCCTGAATACCGGCACGAATAAGCTGGCGGAGCGTCGGGACATTAAATGTAGCCATTTTCTACCGCCTCCCAGCGTTTCTTTATTTCGACGGTTAACTCGGTTTTATCCGGGCGGGTGAGAATAATGGTTAATGCCAGCCAGTTAATACGGGGAATAGTGGCAATCACCTGCGCATTTCGCGCATAGCCGTAACGTAATAAAGGCTGCATGGCCAGACGGGCGTAATTCTCCGCCCGGAGTCTGACCTCTTCGGTCAGCTTTTCACGGTCAATCAGCCAGAGCTTTGAGCCCCATTCAAAATCGCTGAAGGAATTACCGCACCAGCCGCGACGGTCATCGGTGCCGTCGGGTATTTCGTCGCTGGTATCTGCCCGCGCATCAGTAAACAGGCAGATATACACCAAAGAAACAAGGCCCTCGTCAAACGAAAGGCCATTGTGTTCAATCTCGATATCGCCGCCAGCGGGCAGGTGCCAGTTTATTCTGATGGTCATAAGGGTTTAGTCGTGTTTTCACCGTCACCATCCTTATGAATATGGTCAAGGAAACTTTTCCCCTGAACCTGAATATCTTCACTGAAAGAAGTGGGGCCGGTGATATTTATCTGTTTACCGATAATGTCACAGCTTTCTTCGGCAACCACATTTACCGTCTTCCCTGTTATTTCAATCACGCCATTCTTTTTCAGACGAATAATATGGCCTTCCTGATGATAAATAACAACGTCACCTTCTTCGCCGCTACGGGGGCGACTCCCTTTATCCTCGACGGCGATGGCCACCATCCCGCCGCGACGGCCACCGACAGCAACGACAATCGCCTCGGAGCCCGCAGGCGGGACGCTGGTAAAGCCATAGTTCTGGAAGCGCTCGACGTCGTCATTGGTCTCATCGGCCAGCGACTGCACCTGCAGGTTCTGCCGACCGAGGCTATCCGTCACGATGCGTACCAGCGCACGGTCCACCATCAGGCGCAGGCGGCGGCCCAGCTCAGCAAAGGAACGCCCGAAATTCGCTTCTTTCAGTCCCACGTGACCCCCACGGATGTTTTTTTGCCTTTTTTCTTCGCCTTCTGCGAGGGCATATCCAGCGACTCAGGAGGTGCCAGTGTCAGTACAGTCAGACGGCCGCTGTCACTTTCCATAAATGACACGGATTTAATCAGCCAGGTAACGTCGAGTTGCTGGATTTCATCGGTCACCGGCACCAGTCGGTTAGTATCCCACAGCGGCCCGGTAGCACCGTTTTCACGCCAGCCCGCCACAGTGATTTCGGTGGTGTTGGATTCGCCCAACACGTAAGCCTTATGCCACTCCCCACGGGCGCTGGCCCCACCGACCGTCAGGCTGTCCTCATTGACCAGAATCTTCGGACGATAGCGGGTGATCTCCGGGTCACTGACCACCGTCTGGCGTCCGCCGACCATCTTTACCGGCTGGTCGTCCCACGTCGCACCGCCCGCACTGGCAGAGCCTTTGACGATGTACTGGCTGGCACGCTCACGCCAGCTGAAGCGGCCGCGGGCGGCCAGAATATTGTCGCCGAGGGTGAGCGACACTCCGGCCCGTTGGGTGGAGGCGCGGGTGATGACCAGCCGCCCGTAAGCGTCTGAGGTCACCAGAACGCCGCGCTGTTTGGCCAGACGGTCGAGCAGTTCAAAGCCGGTTTCACCCTGTTCCAGGGTGATGCTGCCAAAGCTATCGCCGGTATCGGTCTCGTTAACCACCTCGATGCCGTAGGGCTTGCAGATGGTGGCGGCCAGTTTCTCCAGCTTCAGGCCTTTCCACTGGCCGGACTTATCGACCACCGAGCTGTCCACCAGATCGCCGGTCTTGTCGCGCCCCATGACGCGCAGGGAGACATTCTCCGAGTCATAGCTGGGAATGAAGTCGTCGATGTAGCCGGTCATGACGCGGTCGCTGCCGATGGAGACCGTGCAGGACTGGCCGGGCTTGATGGAGCGCGGCGCGGCAGCAGACCAGCGGGCGGTGACGGTCAGATCAAACTCGCCCGCCACGGACTCCAGCGAGCGGTTGATGGTCATATCCGTCCAGCCGCCCCAGACCTTGCCGTCAACGTTCAGGGTTAACTCTTCAGTCATTGCTGATGATCTCAATCGTCTGTGAAGGCGTAATAAAGGCGGGATAACGCAGGCGGTTGCGGGTCACCAGCTCATCCCGGTTCTCAGCGTCGCCGGTCTCGCGGTAGGCCAGCAACATCACCGGTACAGTCCGGGCAGGCGTGACGCGGCGCAGCTCCGGCAGTTGGATACTGCGGATACGCACGTCATTGACCACAGCGAACCGCAGCTCGCGAAGGGAGCGCCACAGCTCTCGGAGGCCGCTTTCGACAGCTTCCGCTGCGGTCTCGCCGAGACGCTCAGCCAGCTGGTCGCCGGTGTTCTGTGCATCCTGGCCGGTCTCGAAGGTCGCGGTGGCCACCGCTTCAGCCTGAGCGACCAGCGTGGAGATAATGACCAGCCGCCGGAAGTCAACGATATTGGTCTCCATCGCCGCCGTGGTCTCCGGCGTCGATGCCGGGGTGACGCTACTGGCAAAACCGGTATCGGTGTTCACGCTGATGTTATCGACAAGGGATTTGGTCGCAGACTGCGCGGCCCGGTCGCCTTCCCATTTGTCGCGCAGCTGGTCATAGACCCGCAGGGCGAACGGCGGCTCAGAGACCAGGTCCTTCATATCGCTGATGAGGCCGGTGATATCGCGGATCATTTCACCCGGAGCGGCGGCCACAATGCCGGCGAGGTCCTTAAACCGATTGAGGCGGTCCATCCACTCACTGAGTGCATCCGGCAGAGTCGGCAGGCTGGTGACAAAGCCCTCCATATCCTCCAGCAGGGTGTCCACCATGCTGCCGACGCCATCGAGTGCTGCAAAATAATCGCCGCTGGCCAGCGCTTCCTTGACCTTGTCCGCCGCGCTGAGCGTGGTGGCGCTGGTGTCTTCGGTGCCGGACGGAAACAGCTGCTCGCCAGCTTCATACACCTCAAAGGATACGTAGGCAATCCCACCTTCCTCGGTGGAAAGGCGATGTGTGACGCGGCCTGCCTGAACCTTCTGCACACCAAACCACGGATGCACCAGCTCGCCGGGACCGGCGGTATTGAGTGCGGCCAGCAGGCGGTTCATCTGGTCGATGTAGTCACTGCCGAGCAGGATCGCGTTAATCTGCTGCTGAGTCAGTACCGCGCCGTGGTCTTCCGTCCAGCCCACCTCTTTTTTGGGGTAAGCGTGAGGGATAGCGCGGCGACCGCCAGTCCCCTCGACGTCGCGGAAAAAGAAAGGAGCGCCCCGGAACGAGGCATCGCGGAGGTCTTCCCATTTAGTGGCCATTACTGCTGCTCCATGTTGCGAACACCACTGGACGCACTCATGGTAACGCCGGGGGCATTGACCTTGACGCTGGTCACCTGAACCCGATCATCTTTAACAGAAACCTCGATACTGCCTTTCAGCTGCTGGGGCAGGAACGGGTAGCCAGACTGGTTCTGGGGCTGCATTGAAGCCCACGGCGACGGGTCTTGGTAACCCGCAGGTGACGACGAGGGAGACGTGAAAAAGTTTTTGATATCCTCCCACATCGTTGAACGCTCATTGTTCTGCTGAACCCTTTTAAGGAGTTCTTCGCGACCCTCGTCCGAAAAAGGGTCCATATCAGTTAACCCCATCAACTTACTGGCAATTAACCCGCCTCGGGCAAGCATTCCAGGCCAACCAGGAAGGTCGGCGGCAGTATCAAGAAGATCGTTAACCTTATCTTCACCTGTTCCGCCCAGCCCACCTGCTGGCCAGTTGGTCACATAAACTGGCATTACACCGGAACCGAACACATCAGAGACACCATTTGGTATACCCTTGCCCTTATTTGGATTCAGCACATCCCAGACACCTTTACCAAATTGAAACGCTTTGCGGGCTGCAATAACCCCCCCGACTGCGATGGCGATATTTTTACCAATCTCCAGCCAGTGCTGGACGGTTTCCTGGTCAACGGAGTTAATAGCGTCGGCCAGTTCCTGTACTGGTTTTGCAAGATTGCTGTTCGCGAATTTCTTCCACGTAACGTTCAGGCTGGTCATGGCGGAAGTGAAGTCCTGAGCTGCATATTTAGCATCCGCCATAATGCCTGAACCGTCTGCCACTACAGCGTTGTAACGGGCAAAGTTTTCTGCACCTTTACCTGTGGTGACGCTGGAAATAACCAACCGGCTGTAATCGGTAAGTCCTGCTTTTGCCAGACGTTCGTCCTGACGTTTAGGCCCATCTTTACCTGAAAGTTGCGCGATATTTTTAACAATCTCATTAATAGCCAGCATTCCTCCGCTTTTATCACGCAGCTTTACACCGCTGGCTTCCAGAATTTTGGCGATTTTGGGATTACGTAGATCGTTGAGTAAGTTAAAAGATGCTGTAGCCGCCAGATCTCTGTCACCCACCGCATCCATTGCTGATTCCATTACCGCACCCATTTCCTTGAGCGCTTCCGGCCCGGTTCTTCCAGTCCCTGCGTAGGCCGAGAAAATTTTAGTACCACTTTGCGCAAAATCCTTTAATTCAAAGCCTCCTTCTTTACCCAATTGATTTAGAAAATCCATTGCCAGAAGATTTTCCTGGTCAGATTTAGTTTTGAATTTCTGAAAAGTTGCAAACAATCCACCGATAGAATCGCCATCAGAGCCGGATGCTGCTATTGACGCTGCCATCATCTCCTTATTTTTGACACCAAAATCCAGGTCGCCAGTCATTTTATTTACGTTTGCCAAAGCCTTCATCACTTCAGCATCGTCCACACGGAATTTAATAGCCGCATCCTGGGTGTCAGAAAAAATCTGTCGCATCTCCTCACGTGTTTTCCCAGCTGCAATCCCGAGTTCAGTCAACGCTCTGTCAGTTGTTGCGAACTCCCGCAATATTGCACCACCGGCAAACCCTGCAATCATAGTGGTGTATCGATTTCCCAGCGCATCAAGGCCGCGACCTGCAGCAGCTGATGTCGCTTTAACAACCGACATCGCCCGCTGATTGGTGCGGGCGAACTCGGACATGTTAGCTCCATACTGACGGGCTTTGGCTGTCAGGTTGCCTGCCAGATTAATGAGTATTTCAGTGGTGAGGCGGTTTGCCATGTTGCTTCCTCAGCTGCTCTGTCAGGCGCAGCAGCTGCCGGAGAGGCAACTGCTGCAGGTAGGACATATCAAAACGTTGGGACAAATTGACGATAAGGTTACTGAGCGCCGTCGCCAGCGGCACCAGATCGCCCCCGCGACGCGGTCTCCGAAAGCAGGTCATCAACTGCAGCGGCCTTACTGCTGAGTAATTCCAGGTCTTCCGGGTGAAAGGCGTAGATTTGCTTCAGCGACAATGGCCCCGGAATCTCGCCTACCGAGGCAATCTGTCGACGCAGCATCCCCAAACCCATCAGCACCTCAGAGCAGTACGCCACGGCCTTGCCGTTCTCCCCGATGACCACGCGTTCCGCCTCCAGCTGGGCGTCGATAACGTCTTTTGACGTCAGCTCGCGGAAGGTGACTTCTTTATAGCGGATCTCATCATCAGTGCCTTTACCGGCGATGTAACCGTGTTTTAAGGTGATTTTCATCTCAGCCATGACTTACACCTTCACCAGTTTGGTGCCGATAAAGTTAGCGCTGATAGTGCCTGCATCTTCATCCAGCGTGGCCGGTTCAGCAGTCGCCGCGCCAGTCATCATGTAAGTCAGGCCGTTATCACCCTCAAACATGATGGTCACGTTCTCCCAGCTACTGATTTCGACAACGTCCATATCCTCCGCCGCAGCGAGGGTCATCTGGATCGAGGGACCCGCCATCTTGCGGGAGTACCCCCAGACTTTGCCGCCCCCCATATGCTGGGTACGGGCATAGCCCCCCGGATTGAGGGTGGATTTTCCCGTGCTTTTGATTTCACGGCCGTTAGCGCGAATGGCCGCTATACCCAGAATGCTCATAAATGCTCCTTAAAGTTTGTACTGGACGAGACCGGCCAGCACACGCAGCTGGTTGACAAGGTTCGGGTGGCAGATGAAGTTCAGGCGGTTTTTATCGTCGCCGTCGAGATACACATCCAGCGTGTCTTTGTAGTCGTCGAAGTCCTCAACCAGACCTGCCGGGATCAGCTCAGTCAGCGCGATATCCAGCAGCTCGGCGCGGGCAATCTTCGGTGTCATCACCGGCTGACCCGGATCCAGCAGGTCGAGCACATCATCCTCGGCCAGCTTGTGACGCGGGTAGCGGTTGGTGAAGCGGTTTTTGATGACGTAGCGGATACGCCCCAGCGTCGCCGGTGACTGCACGTCGAGGTACGAGGTATCGGTATCGCCGTACTGGTTGACGCGGTACATCGTGATTTCACGCTCGATGCAGACGTTGTCGCTGGCGTCCACGTAATGGGTGGCGATGCCGTCATGCAGCAGCAGGTTGCGCTCCGGCATATCCCAGCGCACCGTTTTCACCGGCGGCAGGATGCCAGGCAGCACCAGCGTCTGCAGCGGACGGGCCGGGTCGTTGGCCAGATAGTAGGAGGCGATGCCGCCGTAGGATGCCGCCCACAGCCAGTGCGGTTGCGGGGCTATGTTGGTCCCGATGCAGGAAATCAGCCAGTCATTGCGGGTTTCGCCAAAGGTGCCGCTTTCGGCATGGGTGCCCCGGAATGCGGTCCACAGCTGCGCCTCAATCATCTTGAGCGGTCCCCAGCGTTCCAGCAGCTCATCCCGGATGGTGTTCAGGCTCTGCGTATCGTTGAACGGGAACACGATATCGGTGTACCAGTCATCGCCCAGCGCCGCGACGACAGCCGCAATATCCGGGGTGCCGGTGCCGCCGGTGAACGCAGTCACAGTCACGGCAACGCCTGCCGGTGTCTGCTCGCCGGTGTAGTAGTTGAGACGAACGTCCATCGCATTGCCGGTCACGCCTTTCCAGTTGGAGGTCAGGGTGACTGACGTTGTTGATGCGGCTTTCAGCGCGGCGATGACCTGTGTGTCCGGGAGTTTGTTCACGGCGGCGATAATGGCTGTCGCGATAGTGTCGGCGGTATCGTCAGCACTGACGCCCACCTGCACCGAGACTCCGTTCACCAACAGGGCCAGCGTACCTGCAGCGGAGGCCGGGCCGGTGACAGTCAGCTCTGATTTTGCAGCAGCACCGGCAGCGATATCAGCCAGGCCCATCGCCCACACTTCGGTATAGCTGTTGGCCTTACGCAGGATCTTGAGCATTCCGGCCAGCATGGAGCCTTTGCCGTAGAGCTGGTCAGCGGTGCCGTCGCTGGTGATGCGGTTTTGCGTCAAAACGGCTGCAGTGCCGGTCGCACTCTGCTGGCCAATGACGATAATTTTGCGCGACTGCGCCGGGGCGCTGTCGAGCGCCTGAGAATTATCGATATCGATGTACACCAGCGGGACGCGGATATCAGCAGGAATATTACCCAGTGACGACATATCACTTCTCCTTTACGGTTCGGGTCTGGCGGGCTTCCGCCGGTTCAGTTACGGATTCAGCCTCAATACCGGTGATAACAACATCACCTTCGGCTTCGCGACGCAGCCACCACGCACTTACTGGCAGTTCTTCCCCTTCGGGATTCAGGCGCTGGCCATCGGCTTTACGCACCTGCAGTCCCGCGCGGGCGGGCTTAATATGTTTCTTCATCGTTATGGCTCTCTTACGTTAATAACGCCTTCAATCGGGGCGGTGCCATCGCCGACCTGCAGCGTGGCTCCCAGTCGCAGGAAGTCCGGGAGGGTGGCAAGGTCAATTTCATCATCCAGGCGAAACTCCTGCTCCCACGTCACGGCCCACATGGTCAGACCCAGATCGTTAAGCCCGCCGGAATAGATATTGTCGGCGCTGACAGAGGTGGCCAGACGCTCGGCCTTCATGCCGTTAGCGGCTCCGCGCTGGACAATACGGCGCACCAGCTTTCCGACCAGCACCTCGCAGCGGGTATCGCGCGTATAGCCCCATGCATCGGTGGCCATGACGTATGCCGCCCAGGTGATATCGCCGACAGTACCGCCAGCCTGAGCGCGGACATTGCGCACGCGCAGCGCGGCCAGACGGATGCAGCCATCACGATCCGTCAGGTAGGTTTTGACCTCTGCCGGGGTGCTGAACTGGCCGATATGGCGCTCGATAACGCTGACGCGGTCAGGTTTGTTTTGCTGAGGTTCGTTCAGCAGCTCCGGCTTCAGCCACGCCACGATGTTCTCAGCGGCGGAGACCGTGGAGCCGGTGGTCAGCAGGGACGGACGTTCATTACTCACGGTAATACCTCTTTCCAGAAGTCGCCGATGACGTGCATCAGCTCATCACTGTTTGCGGTGGACAGCCCGAGATACTCGCGCTGTGGAATATCCATCATGCGATTATGGGAGCCGACGGTCTGCCAGACCGGATGCTTCAGCGCCCGGCCAAACGCCTGATGAATGAGACGCTTATGGGCGCTGACCGGGACACTGCCTGCAAAACCGTCCTGGTGGACGCCGCTGTAGCTGAGCGGCGAACCCACGCGAACGCGGCCACGCTCGACGATGTACTGGATGCTGTCGAGCAGATCGCCGTTGCCCTGCAGCAGGCTCTGATTGCCGCTGCGGGTCTTACGGTAACCCTCAGACCATTCCTCCCAGCGCTCGCCAGCCGGTGAGGTTTTCTCGTTGCTGATGCGGCGGCGGGTCTGCGATTCCACGACAGCCCCGATGCTCTCCAGCAGCTCCTGCTGCAGCGAACTGTCGGACAGTTTCTCGATGGCCATGCGCATCTGCTGCAGCTTCTCAGCGCCGATAACCTCAACCGAAATCCCCATCACAGCACCCCTTTGAGGTTGTTGCGGGTGAACAGGCGTTTGTTATCGCTGACAACAATCATCCTGCCGTTATCGGTCTCCGGGGCTGGTGTGTCGGTCGGCAGGCCGAGGTCGCGGGTGCCGTTCGACATCTCCTTCAGGGTCTGGACGGCACTGTCGTAGCGCTTCTGAATCAGGTCGGTGATCTGATTGTCACGCTCGGACAGCCAGTAAATGGCGATGGATACGGCTACCCGGTGCAGCGGTCGCGGAACGGTGGTGATGTTCAGCGGCAGCTGATAGCGCTTTGACAGAAACGAGTTGATCTCCGCGTCGGCATCCTCGATGGCCGTGGCTATCTTCGTCTCGTCGAGCTGGTTAGTCGCTTTGTCGATGGCCATCGTCCAGACCAGCGACCCGTCCGCAGCCAGCAGGTCATCACGGGTAACGTAAATTCCCATCAGTCTTTCTCCGCCACCTGCAGAACCGGCACTACCGCCACCACCAGATGAGACTCAGCCTTCAGGCGCTGTGCGGTTTCGTGGCTGATGAAAGATTCCACCACCACATCACCCTCCAGCGCATTGGCCTCGTTATCGCCATCGGGATCGTCGCTGACAAACACATGGACGGGCTCGCGCGGCCAGAAGCGACCGCAGCGCCAAAACCCACGCCCAGACCGGGCGCGAACCTCCAGTACCTCGATGTCGTCGGTTGCTGGCACCGTTTGAGCGACAGTGCTGGCCTGACCCGCAGCCTCCAGGACAGCGCTTAACTCACCCTGAACGCCGTTAAGCCAGTCAGCTGAAGGAAAAGTTGGCGCAGCGGTAATGCCAGCATTGGCAGACGTCACGCTGACGGGGGACGCACCCACCGCAACGTAATGCCCTGGCAATGTGACTGACCGTTCAGCTCCCGGCAGGTCAGATGCATCAGCCTGTGCCACTTCCTGCGCTGAAACCTTGCCAGCGCGACCTTTAGCGCTTTGCTTACCCGTTGTTTTTTCTTTCGTTCCACTCACTGTTCCATCCTCTTTAAAGGTGGGTCACAGCGGGTTTAAAGCCCGCTGTAACGGTATTAAAACGGAGACTGACGATTACGCCGGGGTGGTGATGAACGGGCTGTCGACGATTTCCACATCCTTGTAATAGATGTTGGAGTTACCGCCATCGACCAGCATCGCGTCGATGATCTTCTTCGCGGCTGCGCGGTTGTTCGGACCGACGACCAGTGTGGTCGGACGGATACCCAGAGGGTTACCGGAATCACGCTTCATGCCCTGCAGCACCTTCACCGCTGCCTCATAGTTAGCGACAGTCAGCGGTGCGCGGGACCCGCAGGCGGTTTGCCAGAAGCCAAATCCCACGTTGCAGCGGCCATCCACGCCATACAGGAACTCATTGTTCTTGAAGGTGTGGTCACTGCTGAGGTCATCCAGTGCCTGGAAATTGAAGGGACGGCGGTTCTGATAAAGGATCGGCTTGAGTACCTGGCTCTCATCAATCAGGAACCACGGCTCGCCGGTGTCGGTCGCGATATCGCCCACAACGTTGCTGTAGGTGCCGCCCGCCATCGGATGGTCGGTATCAAAGAAGTTCTGGCCGTCAAAGCACAGGGTGCTGAAACCAGCAACCAGCAGCGGGAAGCTCAGCGTGTCCGGGAACTCGGCGACCTGCTGACCGAATGCCTGCGCAATCACGCTGTACTGACCAATCTGGTCGTCTTCGATGTTTTCACGCTTGACCTTGATCGAGTTTTCCCAGGTCTTGTTGGCGATGGTGTAGCCGTACTGAGACAACTGCGCGAACTGGCGGGCGCTGACCCACTCTTTGATAGTCGGCAGATCCGAGAGCCAGCCATACGTATTGGACGCAGAGCCGCTCGGCACTTCAGTAGCGATGCGCAGGTACTGCGGCTTGACGCCCGCAAGACCTTTGGTAAAGGCCGCACTCAGGGACGTGGTGAGCGCGTGCAGAATTTCAGCTGACGGTGCTGGCATTGTTATTGCTCCTGTTTCGGTTTAGCGGCGAGAAACTCTTCCTGCGAGATACCCATGCTTCGGCACATCGCCAGCTCAGTTTCGTTAAGCGTGGTCTGCTGACCCTTGTTCTCTTTGCCTTTTGACGGGTCCTGATTGACCAGCGGCTGCGCGGTTTTCACGAACTCGGCAAACTGCTGACGGCCTTCTTCACTGCGGCAAAGGGCCAGATACATATCGCGGTTAGCGGGCGCGACTTTCCCGGCGGTCACGGCATCGTCAACCAGCGTGGTAGCCGTTTTCTCATCCAGCGTCTTCAGGCGTTCTTCCGCTGTCTGAGCGCGGTTCAGCGCCAACTGGTACGTTTCCTGCGGAATAAACTTCGACAGGTCCGGGTTTTGAGCACGGTTCAGCGCGATCGATTCACTGTTTTTGATGGTCTGGATCGCTGATACGGCATCGTCAACCGACGCGGTCTCAGCCAGCCCCAGAGCCGTGGCAATCTGCACAGGTACAGGCATGGTGTTCTCCGAGTTAAGTGCGGGTAAATACAGGTTGGGTTTGTTTGTCAGGCCAGCGCTGGAAAGATGCGAGACCTGACCGGTAGGGAAATGACGGAAAGCCGGGCTGTAATAGCGGTACTTCTTACCGCGAACGAGCGCTTCGCCGTCAGGCGTCCACTCGATATGACCATCAATGCTGCCGTCGGCGTTGACGCGCATGGCATCAATCCAGGCATAGGCCGGAGCTTCTTCACCTTTAGGACCAAGCAGCTCGGTGGAATGCTCAGCATCAAACGGCAGCGTCGGGTAACGGAAAGACGTGGCAATGAACGCCTGCGGATTGTCGTTAACCCAGGAGCGACCATCACGTCCGGTGAAGGTGCCCGCAGGGATCATCGGCAACCATTCCGGCAGCGGTGTGCTGACATCCGACAGGTCGGGAAGCTCGAAGCACAGGGCCAGAAATTCGAGTTGTGTTGCAGGCTTTGACATGGTGCTGTCCGTCGTTAAAGGTAACTGACGGACAGTGTCGGAGAAAAACGAGAGGAAACCGGATTTACCGGCTTCCATGCTTATTAAGAAGATGTTCGGGAAACGTAGCGGGGAACCGCGTTTAAACCCCGTTCAAAAACGCCGTGGCGCGTTTAAGAATTTTTCAGAGAATCATCGTACCACAAATGCCGGTAAAGTCCCTGAGCGCGTTTGAGGCGGATTACCGCCTCGGTTAGTTATCACTGTCGAAGGCGCTTTGCTTCGCGGCCAGTTGGCGCTCAAGCTCAGCCTGTCGGCGCGTGCCCGGATTGTAGTCCCAGCCCGGATCAATCCCCTCCGGCACCATCTCTTCTTCGCCGGTGCGCTTGTTAACCCACTTCACCCGTTTGACTGGCGGGGCTTCGGTACGGACCGGTACAGTCTGTCGGATAACGTGACCGGTAGGCTGGCCGTTGTCGTCGAGCTGCTGCACGTTGCGCGGGACGCCATTTTTCTGCAGTTGATCGTACTCGTATTTACTGACCTGGCGAACCCCGCATTTACAGCCCCAGCCGTTGGGACCGATGTGAGTCTGCCAGAACGGGTCGTCAACGGGCAGGCAGAGGTCCGCCCATTTCAGGTGCTCGGCGCGGTGCTCGCGTGACGGGCCCAGCGTATAGAGCAGATAGGGCATCGCGCGCTTAGTGCGCTGGATGCGGTCCCACTGACCGGCGCTGCGGGCAGTGCGCATGTTGGTATCGTAGATAGTGCGCAGACGACGATCGCTGCCGAGCTGTACCGGCTTCGTCTCACCTGTCAGCGGGTCATCCATCAGCTGCTGACCCCACCATCCACGCTTCACCAGCAGGGGCTTCAGCACCTCACGGAACTCGGAGAACGACTGGCCGCTGGCCATTGCGTCTTCGACCAATGCTTTGACGTCAGAGAGCAGGTCGAGCTGCGTCATCTTCGCCACGGTGAAACCGATGCTGTGCTCCTGCCGCCACACATCACGGTAATCGAAGCCCGGCGCCAGCTTTTTCGACTTCAGCCAGGCCAGCGCCTCTTTGGGGATAATATCGGGGGCCTTAGCCATCGTTCGCATCTCCCAGCGTCCGCGCCTTAAAGCTCAGCATCGCCAACTGCTCGACGAATGCGGCAGGCTCCAGCGTCTTCTGCAGGTCCGGCAGACGCGCCAGAAACTCCTCAAAGCTCCAGACGTCTTTCGCCAGCTGCAGCACCGGACTGGTGAACGCATCGCCGGTTTGCTCCCAGTCCGCCAGCGCCTCGCTGGCCATCACGTCAATCTCATCGTCCTGCGAACGGTTAAGCGCCAGTTGCGCACGGTTGAGTGCCGGTGCAGGGCTGAAGGCGGAGAAGCTATTGGACGGTGAGAGTACCGTCGCGCCGTTCTCCGGCTCAGCCAGACCGAACCTGTCCCGCACCTCCGATTCCTGCACCCGCAGACCACGATCGACCAGGGGGATAAGCGCATCGACAAAGGCTTTGAGGTCCTCCGGTTCGCTGATAGTCAGCTTCACACGCGGGTACTTTTCCTGCGGCCCATAGTTGAACTGGATAAACGGGCGTACCAGAAACTCATTTAGAGTGTTCTCCAGTTGACGGGCATCCCAGCGGGCAATATCCATGCGCACCCGGTCATGCACGTCGGCCTGAGATCGCGAGCTGCCGTCGTCGGTGGTCATGGTCTGCCCCAGTACGGCCTTACTGGTCTGGGCGTCGCACCACTCGGCCATCTCTTTGAAGAGTGCGCCGCCTCCGTTGCGGCTGGCAGTTTCCTGCATTTCCAGCTGCATACTTTGCGGGATGGCGCAGCCTGCATCCGATGCAATGGAGGCGATCGCATCGATGAGGGTCTTAATCTGTTCATCGGTGGCATTATTCCCGTACTTACCGACGACGATGGGTATGCCAAACTTCTCGGCAAACGCCCACCAGTCACGGACGGTAAAGGACTTGAGCATATACATCACCGCGACCAGACGGGCCAGACCATTACGCAGCGGCAGGCCGGACTTGAGGCGGGGGAAGTGAATGACATATTTACCCGGCGTCAGCGGGATACCATCAACCGGCTGTTCATCGGTCAGCAGACGAAACTGGCGCTGGGTCTCGCGGTCAGGTTTGAGGAAACGAGGGTCAACCCATTCATAGTCGCGCGGCTTCCAGACTTCCGCTGTATCCCAGAGGATTTCGCAGACACCCACGCCTTTACCCAGACCATCAAGCAGATCGAACAGTAGTTCAGGGATTTGCGGCTGCTCGACAAGATCGCGAACAGCATCGGCCAGCATCACATCATGCTCATCGTCACTTGCCGCTTCCACTGCCGGAGGGATACCGGCGACGGTCAGCTTGCGGGTACGTAACACACTGGAATAGTGCAGGTCGCGTTCTTCCATCTCTTCGGCGAGGATGAAGTAGTCGCTGGCATTGCCTTCGGTCACATTACGTAACACCCCGGCCAGTCTGGCCGGGGATAAGGTACTCGCCACGCTGATACCCGGAGAGGGTCGCCGGACGCTGACGCTCCCGGCGCGGGCTTCTGGCTGAGTCATTTTTACGGCATCAACCGCCACCCGCTCGCCCGTCTGGGTATTCATAAGATTACGGGCGGTACGCTTCTTTTTCTTTGCCATCAGAGCAGTCCTCGCTGATTTTTAAGGCCACGGGTAATGCGCAACTGACGGCGACTGTCGCTGTTGCGCTGCTGTTGTGGTTTGTTGAGACGGTGCAGTTCGTAGCGCTGGCAGTCTTCTTTGCTGGCGAGAAAGGCGAGGAAGATCGCATACGCGCTGTCGCCGTGACGCTTGTGGCCATCGCTGCCGGTATTCTCCCGGTCATCAATTCCTGGCACCCCACGCTGAACGACAATCTGTCCGAGGTCGCTGATAACGTCCTCGTGTTTAGGCAACACCAGTTCATCATCCTCAAACGCCGCCTTGAAGCGCGGCATGTTCTCGCGGTAGTGGGCGACGGAAGGCATGACCACCTCCACCTCTGCGCCGTACTTCTCCGCCGCCTGTTCGGCCAGGTAGTTACCGTTCCCACGGCCATCGAGCTTGACACCGTCGCGGCGCGGTAGCCTGTCGCAGATAAAGAACAGCGCCTGCTCCTGCTGCTTATAGGGAACGTTGGCCAGCTCAACAAGGAACGGTACGGTACGTGTGGTGTCGTCGTTGACGGTCATCGGCGCAAAGACCGTCAGGTGGCCAGACCGCGCAAAGTCCTCGCCGAGGCAGTGGCGAAGGTTTTGCGGGAGCGTGTTCAGCACGGGCAGTACCACCTTATCCAGCCATTCCTGCATATCCAGCGCACGGATAATTTCCGGCATGGCATTGAACGCAGCCGTGCCGGTGAAGCGCAGAACGGGACCGGTGCCCCGCGCAGCTCGCTCACGGATGGAGCGGGCCAGATAGGTGCCGCCGCCGTTCTTCGGCTCGCAGTAGTATTCCTCGCGGGCATCTTCTTCGGTGGCAGTATCGCTCAGGAGGTTCGCCAGCCACTCCGTCTCGGCATCGGGTGACCACGGCTTTTTCGTCACCTGGCAGATACGACGATACAGCCCCTCGCTGATGGCCAGCTCAATATCAATACGGTGAACGGAATAACGTTTCTTGCCCGCGCGGCTGTCGGTGATGATGGTATTGAACAGGTTTTCAATGCCGTTGTGAGTGGAGATCAAACGGACCTTTGAACCCCACATAGTCAGTGCCAGCGCCGCTTTCAGCACGGCAGCAAGGTCTTTCTGGAATGCCGCTTCGTCGATGATGACATTACCCTGCATACCGCGCAGGTTAGAGGGGTTGGACGACAGCGCCTTGATTTTGAAGCCGCTGGCAAAGTTGATGACGTAAACCAGAATGTCCTTGTCGTCATCCTCCAGCGCTTCCTCGCCAATCGCGGAGGCCGCGAGGTTATATGCCTTCGCCCACATGGCGCAGGCGTCAATAAACTCACGCGCCATGTCTTTGGTGGTGCCGACATAGAAGGTGTCGGTTCCCCCGGCTTCCGGCGACATTGACCCGCTGAGCGCGGCCTCGGCGGCTTCCGCCCACGTCAGACCGGTACGGCGGGATTTCTCGGCAATCTTGAGCTGGGACGTGTCCGCAATCCACCGGCGCTGATAAGGCAGCAACACCTGATCCGCGTCGAACTCGCCCGCCAGAATGGCACTGGCGGACTGATTACGTAACTGTTCCTGTGCTGACAGAGGCCCGGCCATCATGCAATCCCCAGAATCTGGCGACGGATATCAGCGGCGGTTTCCGCAGACAGACCGGCGCTTTTAGTGATTTTCTCCGCCTGCGCGGCGGCTTCTTCGGCGAATACCCGGCGGATTTCTTTCTCACGTTTGTGGCTGGCCATCGCTGCCGCTTCCAGACGCTGGGCAACCAGCGCGAGCTGACCAAGAGCCTTCGGCTCAACCGGGCCCTCTTCTTCAGCGAGTGACATCGACGTTTCGAATGCCAGCGTTTTCACAAACTCCATCAACAATTTGCCGACGTCAGACGTCGGCGCAGAACCCAGCTTCGCGGCCCAGATTTCGGCCATTTCGCGGGAGGCGCGAATTTTGGCCCCGAACTCTTCCATACGGCTGGCGTAACGGTTCAGGCCCGTACGGCTGAGCTTCATGTCTTCCGGCAGGTTGTGGCCGTCGATGAGTTCGTTGATGGCCTCGCGGATCTCTTCCTGTGTATGACGTTTCTCGCGCAGCATCTGGTGCAGCTGGTCGCGAACGCCATCCGGCAGCAGATCGATTTTGGAGGGGCGACCACGGGTCGGGCGTTGTTCAGCAGTCACGGTCTCTCCCCAGCCGGTCGGCAAAGTCTTTGCGGGTGGATACAATATCTTTCTGCATCAGTTCCCACACACGGCGGACTTCTGGATCGGAATTCAGAAACGAATTGAGATAACTGTCAGAAGCGTTGCGGTCATAGGGCTTGCCCGTTTTTTCTTCGACGAACTTCGCCACAACCTGCAGCTCAAGTTCAGCGCAGACAAACGCGGCAGCGAGCCGTCTGATGGCACTACGCGCTGCAGCAGGTAACGGTTTTTTCTTCGCCATGATTACCCCCTCGCGCGGGGCTTTTTCACCCCCGGAACCGTGGCCAGACCGCTGGCGACGTCGTCACCGCGACCGGTGATTTCTGCCACATAACAGCCGGAAACATCCGTCAGACTGACCAGACCCTGCTCACGCAGCCACGCCAGATGCGTGCGCACCGTATCGCGGGAAGCGCGATGGCCATACGTCTGCAGGCAGGTCTGCAGAATCGACTCGTTGGCACTGTCGCCGCATTCGACAAGGGATCGCAGAATAACCAGGCGCTGGTCCTGGTCGAGAATGTCACGCATAGTCACCTCTTATTTTTCCTTCAGCTCATTTTCCAGAAGCAGGTCGCTGACATGTTTCACCTGGCGTATCGCCGGGCCCAGTTCGCGGAGGTCACCCCGCAAATTACTCATTTCCAGCTGCAGCTGGTGCAGGTCTTTCTGACTAGGTAGCCCGGCGATAGTGTTCTCAATGCTCTGCAGTCGGGTGCGCATCAGCTCCAGTTCCTCGCGTTTGACATAGGTTTTGGCCAGGAGGAGCTGAATGACGTTCACGGCAGACATAAACAACGCCCAGATGATCGCCCAGTTTCCCTTAATAATTTCCCAGCCCATGCGCCCCCCTGATATCTCTGATGGACTGACAGGTGAAACAGGTCGCGACATACGGCAGCGCCTGAAGTCGGGCTACGGGAATAGCCGCACCGCAGTCGTTACAAAATCCGTAATTCTCCGGCAGCTCTTTAACCCGGTTTAAATGGTTGTTTAAAGCCCGTTCGCGCTCTTCCATTTCAAGGTCGCTGGCGCGATCAAATGCTCTCGTCATTTACCCACCATGACCTTGTGTTTGCTGGATTTGCTGTACCGGGCGAACCCGTCCAGCGTCCTGAAACCCAGATAACCCAGCGCCGGGGTCGCCAGCATCAGCGAAATATCCCAGTCCGGTGCAGGCATGGAAAACGCATGACCAAAGGCACCTGCCACCGCACCAGCCTGCTGGCCCAGAGACATGATCATCACGTAAGCAATGCTGCTGTAGAGGGATAAGCGGGCCATCAGCGGGCGGGTCTGGCGGACATATTCGTCCGTGGCGTTGTCGCCGTTGCGGATGGTTTCCTGCTGTTCGTGGTGCGCGGCCTGCTGGTCGGCCATCTGCGCCTTGTCCCGCTCCAGCTGGAACTGCTGCAGCTGTACCTTGAGGCCCTCCAACTGGACTAGCTGCTCGGGCGGCAGCTGCGCCAGCTTCTGCTCCAGCACGCGCTGCTGGTCGGCGGGATTAATCGCACCGTTGACAGTCTCGACAATGCTGGCCACCGAATCAGCGGCTTTCGCCGTGGTACTGTCGCTGCCGAACCAGCCGCCGACGGTACGAACCAGAGAAGGTCCGGCCTTCAGCAGGACGGAGGCAATAGTGGAAAGCGTTACAGGATCCAATTTATTACCTCCTTACGAACCAGCCAGGCATACAGAATGACCACGGTCAGACCGGCGAGAGGGTTAAGCAGCATGACGACCGGACTGGTTGCAAAGACGGGGGAAAAGGCCAGCAGAAAAGCGCCGAAAGCCCAGATCAGCCACGAGACACAACGTACCCACTTTCGGGCCGGGCGGTCAGGCTGGCGTAAACGATAAGGCAGGTTGCCGAGCCAGATACTTGCCGCTATTAACAGGGCACCGGAGAACGTCAGCCACCAGACAACAAATGCCTGACGGCCATAGAAACAACTGACCAGCAGCGATAACCCGACGAGAGCGACCACAGACCAGCCGGACTGAAATACCCGGATCAAGGCCTGAATCAGCCCGTCGGTATTTAATTTAAACATTATGCTTTTCCTTATATCGCTGGCACTGCCAGACGATGTCTCGTGTATCGACGGAGTCCCAGCCCCTGCGGTAATAACTGGCATGAGTACCGTCGCAGCCTTTGTAATCGCGTGGAACGGGTGGAGGGCCACCGGCAACCCGGTGAAGCACCTCCTGACGGAGGCGATCGCGCCGCCCCGCACGTAACGATGAATCCCAGCCTTTACCCATGCTCAGCTCCGGGGAACCGAGACCTGACCGCCAATGACCTCCTGACAGGCGTTCGCCAGTAAATCCAGTCGGTTAAACCAGCCATTGAGGTACTTACCCTGAGAGGCATTTGATTTGATGATGTCGGCGTAATAGCGGGAGCGGCGCAGGAAGCAGCGAGTCAGGAGCCATTCGGCATCTGCAGAGGCTACTGCGGTGCGGGTTTTTGGGCCGATAATGCCATCAGCGGTGACGCCGACCGCATCCTGCAGGAGCTGGACCGCTTTTTTAGGATTGTGTTGTACGGCGGAATCAAAGACAAAAAGCGAGATGCCGTCCGGCCAGTCGGTGCAGTAAGCTGGATACCAGTAATCGCGGAAATAAATCTGCCCGGCCTGTTCTTCGGTCAGGTCCTTAATTCGGGTATCGGGCTTGCCGTCGCCATCGACGTCGGTTTTGCCATCGGCAAGACCGTCGCGCTTATCGGAAATACCGTATTTGGTTTTGCCGCCTTTGTCGGTGGGGTCATTAACGTAACCACCTTCGCGGGCGCGAATGAAAGAGAGTGCGTGTAAAAACGCGGGGGAGAATGCTGTTGTCATGCCTGCACCTTTTACAAGGAAGAAGGTAAATGTGGGTTCCTTCTCATTTTGTGGCAGGCATAAAAAAAGCCGGATTAACCGGCTTCCTTTAAGTTTGATTCGACTAGATAAATAGAAAATCTTTGAATGAGTAAATCATCACCGCAGATACAATCAAAAAAACAATTATAAAGCCAGTGCTTTTATCCGTTTGTACAGGGTATTCCTTAGCAATAGAAAGCAGTGCTTTTCTCCTGTATAAATAGATAAAGAATGGAAAAATGAATAAAGAACTAGCACCCCAAACGATAGGAGACAAACCGCTTCTGTACCCTTTGTTAACACCGTCTTTAACAGTATGCATTCCAATATGATTGTTTGCTGCATCAAAAAACACCCAGAAGCAACATACAACAATCACTAAATTTATAAAAACACCACCAATCATTGTTATCACTCCATGTCCAGAGAATACTGACGTTTACTTAGTTCCAGCCTGCGCATACGCCTGATAGCTTTATACACTGTTTTGTAGGTGACCTGGTAGCGTTCAACCAGCTCTGGAATGTTATTCCCCTTGAAATCACGCCAGATGCGCATATCCCTGATGAGCTGTTCCAGCACTTGACCGCGAGGAAAATAAATCTGCATCCCACCGATTTTACTGCTGATGGCTGCGACCAGTTCAATGGAGTGGCGCGGGTCATAGCCAAGGCGCTCAAGCTCCTTACGCAATAAAGCATTCAGTTCTGCCAACAACGACGGAAAGCGGGAACTCTCCATCTCATCATCAATATGGTCCAGAATGCTGTCGTCCTGTACGTCACCAAAGAGATCGTCACTCATTTTTTCCACCTTCTGGCTGCGACAGCGTAAGCGCTGCAGATTGTGTCATAGTCCCGGCTTTCGTCACCGGTGACCGGGTTTTCGGGGAGTCGGGCATGGTGTGCCAGCATGGCTTTTTTCATCTCCCGGATATGCCATTGCTTCAGGCTCTCTAGCAGGTTGTCCTCGGCGTCGGCTCGTAACCACTCAAGGCTGGATACGCCAGCACCGCCATTACGGATGCGAGTCTGGCGCTGGACAAAATGGTCGAGCGCAATATCACTACCATCCTGGATAAAACCCTCGTTAAACATCGTTTTCCATATTGCGCGGATTTTCAGACTCACATCTGACGGGGCAGACATGCGGCGCTTAGAGCGGCGCAGGGGTTTGCTTTTGAACCCCTTAGCCTCCAGCGCCTGGATAACATTCTGCAGCTCAATGATGGTCATCTCGCGACAGCTCGACTTGCCGGGAACTACCGCCCCCAGCAGGGAGCGGTAAGTGTCATCGTCAAGGTGTAGATCACGCCTCGCGATATGGATTACCTTAATCATGGATGTGCGGCTCATGCTCGTACCTTCGAAGAATGGCGGTGCTGCAACACCGCCACAATTGTTATGAGAAAAGGAACTTTTATGTCCAATGCCCCTAATGATAATAACTTTGATATCGCTGGTTTTTTGCTCGCAGGCAATATCATGCTTAAGCTCGTTGAAAAAGGAGTTATCGATATGCATGATGCTAACGACATCATCGCCAGGACTCGCGCTGCGTATCAATTACGTGACTCATACAAAGATGAGAGTATTGGTAATGACGCTGAAGCATATCTGGACACTCTCTTCAATAAACTATGGACGTCCAGACCTGATGCAGTAGGCAAGTAATAACGCCTTATCATAATCTGGTTTCAGAATGATGGCCTGACCATCCACGCCAAGCTCACGATGAACTAACTCATCCTGGGCTTTTTTATTCAGGTAATTAACTTCGGCTTCAATGACCGATATTTCACGTTTAATAACGTTCATGACATCAGTGACGGACCAGCCTTTTTCAATGCCTGTATTGACGATAAGGCGAATTCGCTCAAGCATCCCGTGCTGGTGAAGTGCATCATCAAGTTCAATTACAGAGTATTTATTGGTATCAGACATTTTCATCTCGCTCTTTCTGTGTGGAAGTAATCAGATTGACCAGTGCACTGGCTGCTATCGCTGCGGCCAGATACTCCCCGCTATGACTTGCGCCGGAAATAATCCGGTTCAACCCCTCAACCACTTCTGGCAGGGATGTTCTTTCCAGGATATCCCGACGCATACTGAGGGACAGTTCCTTGAACTGCTCTGAATCGAACAGTCCAGGTCCGAAGATTTCCTCCAGTTCTGCATCAACTTCCTGTTCTTTGCGGCCACCGGCGATCAGGCAGGCCCGCAGGTAAGTACGCTCATCTATCACCATCTTATTTCACCTCCGCCTGCATACGTTCGGCATACTGCTGCTCGCGCATCATCTTCTGAGCAGCCTGCATCAGCAGACTGACGGCCATACGAGCGCGGGCGGCGGCATAGCGATTGCTGGTTTTGGTGTCGCGATAGAGGGTTTCTGCCAGCCCCATCTGTTCGGTCGCTTCCTCCAGAAGCCCCATAACGGACGGACCAAAGGGGCTGACAGGTTGTGACTCAACACCAACGACCTGAGCCAGACGCGCCATCTTGCGGTTCTTTTCATGGTCAATCATCGGGCCCATCCCGTTATGACGCAGTTGCTCAATCATGATCTCGACATCTGCTGCTTCTTCGGCCACTTTGCTGCTGTCGGTTTTATGGTTAAGAAAACGCGAGCAGGCAGCTGATAATTCGCTGGCTTCTTCGGAAAGCACCAGCACCTGAGATTCAAATCCCCATTTGGCGAATGCAGCCTCAAAAATACCTTTTGTTTTCGAATTCATAATATGCCCTTACTGGATTTCGGCGTGAGCAACCCCACGGCGCTGACGCCGGAAATTAAAAAAAGTTAATTAACGAATATTCAGAGTTTGGCTAAATCCAGCGATATCTGCTTATAAGTGCCATTATCCTGACGCTCATATAAACGCAGGTACTGACTGGTTCCTGTGACCTGAATAGCATCGGCCACAGCGTCCATTGCTTCATTCCATTTGGCATCGTCAATATTCAGTGAACGCAGGCTGAGCACCTGATTGATATCAATCCGGCCCTGTTTGTTGACGCGAAAGGCATGATCGACCATCGCCATAATCTTTTCGTCAGCCCCGGCAGACCATTCATGAATGCAGTCATCAATCAGCTTTTTTGCCGCCTGGATGCGTTCATCAAAGATACGATGCTCGCCCACGGCACGAACCAACTTATAGCGGCCATCAAAACTGGGTAACGTGACGTTACCCTTAGCGCCGCCATATTCGACGCCAAACTCTGCTGCTGACAGGTCAACAAAATCATCGACTTTTGCCATAGATCCAAGCTTGAACTCGACCAGCGACTGACGCTGCAGACGGCCAGCTTCAACAACGCTGATAACCAGCTCATCACGCAGCTTATCCAGCGGTTTAATCTGTGACTCAGGAACTAAATGACCCTGAGCGTTAATCCGGTAACCGTCCGGGATGGTATTTGCAGTATTCATAAAGTCCTCACTGAATTAATAGCAATCTGAATAAACAATATTCGAAACAACACGGCGACTTAATTCCATTTTTTCGGCAATAACAGGAATGGTCAGGCCCTCTTTATAAAGCTCACGGCAAAGGTAGATATCATGATCATCCGATGGTTTAACCAGAACGGACAAGCCCCAGCGGTTAGCCTAAGACTGAATGGCCTGACGGGTGCGGTTAAGTTTCTCGCCCATCTCCGCTGCCGTCATTTTCCCGGCATTCTCACAGACAAACTGAATTTCGGACTTGGTCCACTTACGGCGCTTTTGCATAACTACCTCCAGATAACATGACAACCTTCGAGAGTGGCCATCCACACGGAGCGGGTCCCGGTGGGGCAGCGTTCAATCAGATGATTAGCCCTGTTCACCAGTTCAGTCGGCGGACAGGTGATTTCCAGACACGGGCGGCGCATCCACACCCGCATCTCCGTAACACGACTACCGCGCGCCTGCAGCCATGCCTGCGCAGCGGTGGCCATACCAACATGTTCAGCAATACGTTCAGTAATCATGGTGTTAACCCCTTAATAACGTCGAAACATCAACATCCAGATCCAGATCGCGCAGCGCCTTGAGGATGTAGCTCTCGCTGACAGCCTGACCTGCGCCGTGAGCCGTCATCGCTGCAAGCCGCAGGGAATGACTGAGGATGCGCAGTGCGCCGGGTTTCTGCGCAATCTTCTGAAGCAGTTCACGCTCTTTTTCACCGTCGATATGCCAGGCATCAGCAATCGCTTCCACATCCGCCTTTTTGGTCTTGTTAATCGCCACACGTTTGGCAATACGTGAGAACAGGCGGGCGAACTCGACGGTGCGGTTACCGCCGGTCATGTTGCTGTAGACGCGGTGGTTACCCATCAGCACCAGCCCGACGCGGGTGGCCTCCTGCAGCAGGCGAAGCTCTTCGAGCGTTTCCGCGCCCAGATGGTCAGCTTCATCAATAATGACAAGGCCCTGAGTACCATCAAGACGGCGTCGCAGGGCGCGGGCCAGTGGCCCCTTACGGCGCGGCGCATCATTCATCCCCAGCTCATAGGCCAGTTCGGTCAGGCACTCCAGCACACTGGCGCAGGACGGGGTGATCGTTATCAGCCAGACGTTATCGTTACTGCGGCGATATTCACGTGCCGCCTCTGACTTACCTACGCCGGGGTTGCCGCAGACCACGCCGATGCACTCCGTCAGGTGGGCATAGCGAAAGGCTGTCCAGATCTGTTTGACGGTCGGGGTCTCAATAAAGCGCGGGGGCTCCGGCAGTTCTGCAGCAGAATGCTGTTTATTGACCCAGCGCTGCAGAGCTTTCTCGACGCGGTCGTTATCACCGGCATATTTATTGTTCATGAAGCCGCTGACCACACCGGTTGATAAGCCGGTTTCACGGGCAACCTGAGCAAAAGTAAATCGGTTACCATCAACAAGGTTGCGCAGAACCTCGCGAATATCGGAAATATTCACCTCAGACATAATTCTCTCCATTATTTGAAGGGTATTTAAACGGCCTTAAATAGCGTTTTTACGTTTATTTGATTCCAGCATATCCAGCGAGTTATTCAGATACTCATCCTCGCTGTATTCTTCTTCCTCCATTTCCGCCAGCGCTACAGGTGCAGCACCACGAGAGGGGCGATAGACGTTGCCGTGCAGCCATTCCTGCTCTGCCGGAGCTGGCAGGGTGTGGACGTTCTCTGCCTCGGCCAGACGGACTTTCTCCTCGCCGCGTTGGCGCATCCCTTTGATGCGTTGCTGACGTTGGTGATATTCGGCAGTGACCGGGAATGCCTGCTGTTTATTACCATCCCAGACAGCCTCACAAATAAAGGAACCATCCAGACGACGAATAACGACCTTTGTTGCATCGTGAATATCGTAATTAACCAGCACTTTATTACCGTGCTCGTTGTTCAGCTCAGCAGAGTAATACAGGTTATTGAATAAACGGACCTCACACCGATTGACGGTACGCTCTATCTGCGGCATGAACATTTCACGCAGTTCCAGATCCGACAGCCATTCTATTTCTGTCGCTTCTTTTTCCAGCTTGTAGCGCCGGAACTGCGCCGGGGTGAAGTGCTCACCGTCACCGCGAAGTGGCAGGGACTCATGCGGGCGGTTGTTGTACCACTCCACACCCGCCTCGATGTGCTCAATCAGCGATTCCCATGAGGGCAGATCACGCATAGTCTGCTGCTGCTTTACTGTCAGCTCTTTACCCTTATTGGCCGCATTCGTCGCGGACTGCAGCGCTTTTGTCATACGACGAACAGTGCTACGGTCTGCGCCGGTGCCGTAATAGGTGGCGAACTGGCGTGAAATACGCATGGCCAGAGAGCGGTTTAGACGTTCGATAATACCGCGCCCTTGCGGGTTCTCAGGGATACCCAGACGGTGATCGATACCGAGACGGGGCAGAATACCGGTCAGTTCCGCATCAAAGGTATTGTTGGTCTCGCCACCGCCGTTATCGGAGTAGTACAGGAACGGTTTACCGTGATTTTTAATCCCGTGACGCAACGCATCCGCAACGGCTATCACGGTTTCAGACAGCGCCAGGCTCCACCCAACAATGTAGCGGCAGCTGCCATCCAGGATAAACGTCACCTCTGGGGAGAACGGGTTGCCGTGGTCAGGATGGGCGACCTTCATCTTCATGCCGTGGCCGTCACCAATCCAGACGTAATTAACCGGTAATGACTCCCAGTCACGGCGAACAAAGCCCTCATACTGACGGAACTCGCTACCTGTGATGCGGCCTTTCTGCTTAACAACAACGGGTAATTTATTCATGGCATAGCACACCTGATCGTAAGAAGGGATGGCTGCGGCCATCATCGAATTATCCTGGTAACGCTCAGCCCATTCAGCTGCAAAATCATCGTAGGCTTCCTGAATACCGCGACCGTCAGGGCGACGATAAAAACTCAGGAACTCTGGCAACCATCTGATTTCTTCAGGCTTAACGACCTGACGTTTACCCGGAGCAAGCAAAAGAAGACGTTCAGCGGCAGAGCGGGTTTTATTGAAATCAGCCACCCAGCGCTTGAGTGATATTTCACTCAGCGACCGTGACGCGCCTTTTTTGGCGTTAGCCAGAGAGACGGCAGCGGCCAGTCGCTCAGGCAGTTCGCCACTCTGAGCCTGACGCACAATTTCCCGGATAGCTTTTGCGCGGCTATAACCCGGCAGTTCACCCAGACGCAGCACTTCAACGACCAGAGCTATACGCGCATCAGCAGTCTTGCGCTGTGCCGCTGTCAGACCGTTCAGCTTCTGTTCCATCAGCGCCGGGCATTTGCGGTACACCGTGATTTTGCTCTCCTCGGCACCTTTGGCACGTGGCGTAGCCGATGCGGTAGCAGAAACGACAGGCTGCTCTTTAGGTGAACCGTTCATCAGTTCTTTTATCTGACGAGCACGTAGCGCTTTCTGAGCTGCCTCAGGAAGGCAGTCAATATGATATTCAAAGGCTTTGCTTCCAGTGCGTTTACGAACAAGCTCTTCTGAACCAGCGGACAACCGGCAAAGCGCCTCTCTGATACCTTTTGCTGTTTTTGGCAGGCCTGGTATGCCAACTAATTCCTTAGCAACATAGAACATACTCAGACCGCCTTATTGACGTAGCTACTGGTTCTGTAACGACTTGGCCAGATTATTTCGGGGGAAACACCCAGAGCATCAGCGACGATCTGCTGATAAGGCTTACAGGGAGTACGCAACACACTCTTCAGGGAATCCTTGCTGTAACCAGCCTGAAGGGAGAGCGTCCGGAGGGACAAACCACGTTTGTGGATTTCGGCTTTTATGGTCTCGGGATGCCAGTCAGCATTCAGATCTTCATTTCGGCTCATGATTCCTCTATCCTAAAAAGTTATCCGCGCGGATAACTGCGCGGGTATCCGTATGGATAAACTCTAAGACACCAAAAGAACCAGATCAAGGTGTTTTTGGGTTATTTATGGTGTGTTTATTTATCACCTTATTTATCAATGCCTTATAAATAAAGAAACGTGGAATGAAAAAAGAACTAAATAGTGTTTTTCCTACACAAAGCAAAGAACCTGTAATCGAGCGAATCTTCAAGCTTGTCGAAAGATATCCATCACGTAGCGCAGCAGCAAGGGCTTGGGGGATCAACGTCAATACGCTGAAGAATTATTATCGGAGACAGGACATAGAACCAACTCCGCGCCAGAGTCAACTCATCAAAATCGCAGAGGTGGAAGGTGTTTCGCTGGAATGGTTAACAACTGGAGAGGGAGAACCACCAAAGAGCCAAGAAAAAGCCAATAAGACTACTGAGTTAGATAAGCTCATAGCTATGCTTTCTTTTCTGACTGAAGATGAGAGGAGAGGTCTTACTGAGGTTTTAGGAAGAAAAGGGGTGGAAACAGTTCTCTATCTCCTTGACGAAAAAAATATCAAGTTGTTGAGATATGGCGATCAAGATAAGGATCGCATGCTCGCCATTTTCGAAGAGAAAAAAGGGGCATCTGCGCTTAGTGAGGATGTAGCCGAACCTAGCCAGTCTGAAGCCAGCAAGAAGGCCGGTTAATCATTGGATGTTGTTTCCGAGACCTACACCGATTGTTTGCCGGTCTTGATTCTTGAAGTATGTTAGAATTGATTTTGAACGTAATACTTTGCCTTTTAAAGGCGCGTTTGTAGAAGTATCAAAAGTTTTGCCGTTCGGCTCACTTTCTCTTTGACTGGTATCAAATGCCTAAACAGGGCGAAGCCAGTAATCCCGCGGATTCCCGTTTATTTCCTTCTCTTCCCGGTAATATCAAATGATTTCCTTCATAACATGCGGCCCAAAAAGAGTGCAGTAAGCGTTATTTTATTTTTCGCCGAGCGCCTGCTTTCCTGCCTCAACGTATTTTAACGAGCCGATCTCATCTACCCGATAGCGGCCGTTGTGATAGCTGATTTTGACCACCGCCGCGTTGGCTAACGGCTTATTTTTCGCCGGGTCGTCGGTGAGATCGGAGATCATTATCTGCATCGCCGTACCGGATGAAATCGCCAGAATATTTTTATCGCCGTCGGCTTTCGCCTGCGCAAGCATGGTCGCCAGCGCCGCCTGAACGCGCTGCTTCACCTGGTCGTAGCTCTCCGTCATCCTCCTGGGGTCGGCGCTGGCAAGCGCGTTCTGGCTATCGCGCACCGACAGCGTTCCGGCCTTCATCTCCCGGTACAGCGCCGCCGCGTCGGCCAGCCCCAGCTGACGGGCTCCCGCGGCGGCCATATCCCGATTCAGGCCGCCCTCGAACCCGCCGAAGAACGCTTCGCGAAGGCCCGCCAGCTCGGTCGGCCGAGAGTCGGCGATCCCCGCCTGCGCCATAATAACCGCCATCGTTTCGCGCTGCCGCCCGGCATCGCTGGTGTAGAAACTGTCGAATTTAATCCCCTTAAGCCCGGCACCTAAATAGCGCGCCACCCGCCGTCCATCCTCGGTCAGCGGGGAGTCGGCCCATCCCTGAACGCGGTCAAAGGTATTAAGCAGCGTTTTCCCATGACGGGCAAAATAGATATTTACCGTATCGCTATCGGCGACCGGCGTTTTATTTTCCGCAGACCAGGCTACGCTGCTGGTCACCACGACTAAAGCTAACAGCCATTTTTTCATGTTATATCCTTGCGTTATTCACACCTGTAATAAAAACAAAAAACCCACGCTCAATAACGAAAGTGATAACCACCGTTTTCGCTATCTGACGTAGGTTTTGCCTGTATACACAGTAACAATCCAATTATGGCGACAATATCATCAATGCGGAGTAACGCCACTCTCTTTTATGGGGCAAATTAATAAATGTGATCGCACGCATATCCAGCAGGCTTAACGCAATATATTTAATCCAATATTCATACATCGACTAATAAGCCCCATACAGAAACATAACCTGCGCAGAAAACCCCCTGCGGCGAACATCATTAATAACAGCTTTATTTATTGAAGCCGCTCACAAAAAATAGTCTTTGCCTGGACGATGGCCGCAGCCTGGCGTATTTTCGTGGCTATCCGGGATTGTTACTGAACGCAGGCAAAACCTAAGATACTTGTCGCAGCAGCGCTGCAGGCAGGAGTCTTAGGTTTTTTTTTGCGTCCGATTCAGCCCTTCTATCAACATAAGGATCCAAAGTGAAAAAAATCATCCTCACCGCCGCGCTGCTCTCCGCCGTCGCCTTCGCCGCCGGGGCGGCCCGGCCCGCGCTGAAAATACTGATCGTCAACGACGACGGCTGCGCCTCGCCGGGCAGCACCTCGCTGCAGGACAAACTGGCAGCCAAAGGCTACGACGTCTGGATGGTCGCCCCCGCCACCAACCAAAGCGGCATAGGTTCCGCCATCACCTTTAAACCCGGCAAGATCTTCGACGTACAAAAGGTCGCCGACAGGCGCTACTGCTTCCCCGGCACCCCGGCGGACGCCGTTGACTTTGGGCTTAATGGCCTGCTGAAGGACGCGCCGCCGGACCTGGTTATCTCCGGCGTGAACGACGGCCCCAACACCGGCATGGCGCAGGTCAATTCCGGTACCGTCAGCGCCGCCGCCCGCGCCGTGCGCTACGGCATCCCGGCGATAGCCGCCAGCATCGGCTATATCTTTAGCGATGAGGAGATGAAAAACGGCTGGCCGGCCACGCATCAATACTGGCCGGAGTCGGTTGATTACGTCGTCGGCGTAGTCGATACCCTCAGCGCCAAACGAACCCCGGGCGCGCCCGTCTTACCCAAAGGGTCCGGGCTGAGCATTAACTATCCGCCGCTGGCAAAAGCCGAGATCAAAGGCGTGCGCTACGTCGATAACGAAGCGTTCCCGACGCCGCAGATCGGCTATGAGCTGACGGCCGACGGCAAGGCGAAGCAGACCCTCAACCCGGCGGCGCTCGCGCCCACGCTTGACGACACTGACTCCGGCTGGCTGAACAGGGGCTATATCACCTATACCCTTTTTGACGGCGCGTGGAATGCCCCGCAGTTTACCGACCAGTACAAGGCGCTGTTAGGCCAGTGACGGCCGCCATCACCGCCCGCCCTGGGCGGAAAAAGCTCAATAGGTTAAAAAACGGCGGCAAAGGCGCACGAAGTGAAGAGGAAGTTATAAATACGGCACTTACCATATTGTTTTTCAATATATAACGTGGTGCCAATGTCTGTACTCAGAAGCCTTCTCTTTTTCCTTGGCGCGGCCTTCGCCTCCGCCGTCGCGGTACTCTGTCTATGGATTGACGTACGGGTATTCGATAACAACATTGCGGAAATCTCGCTTACCGAAATCATGCAGGAGCTGGTGCTGGCGGCAATCGTGCTGATCCACTTCTGCCTGGCAAAGAGATATGCGCTGCTGCGCTCCTGCAATCTTCTCGTCGGCGGATTTTTCCTCGCGATGCTGATCCGCGAGCTGGACGCGGTCTTCGATCTGCTCTCCCACGGCAGCTGGGTCTGGTTTGCCCTGCTCTCCACGCTGTGTACGCTTATTTATCCGCTCATCCATTACCGTCAAACCCTTGCGCAGCTGGCGCAGTATACCCGCACGCCATACTACGGGATGATGCTCAGCGGGCTGCTGGCGGTGCTGGTCTTCTCGCGCCTGTTCGGCATGCACGGCCTGTGGTTCGCCATCCTGGCGGAAGATTACGCCCGGGCGGTGAAAAACGCCGTCGAAGAGGGCAGCGAGTCGTTTGGCTACATGCTGTGCCTGACGGCATCGATCGGCTACTACTGCTATTTTCGCTACCTCGCCCGCACTTCGGCCGCGGCCAGCGCCTGATAGCGCGGTGCCGCAATGACCCGGCGGCCTCTAGTAGTTCCACTTCGGCCTGGCGACGGTATTCTTCTTGAGTAAATTACGAAACTCTTTCAGATAGGGCTCGTTGCTGCGCCCGCGTTTGCAAATCGCCGAGAACGGCGACTGGAAGCCGAACTCGTTGGGCAGCAGCACCCGCAGCCGGTTCTCCTTGATCCACGGCCAGGCGTAGTGTTCCGGGAGATAGCCGATATATTTCCCCGACAGGATCAGCAGCAGCTGCGCATCGACCGTCTCCACGGTGGCGCTGCCTTTACTGAAACCGCGCCGCCGCAGATCGCTGGTATTCCAGTAGCTGCGGGTCACCAGCGGGCACTGGCTGATGTGCTCTTTATCGAGCTGGCGGCTGAAGAACATCGGGTGCAGGTCGCTGCAGTAGAGCCAGTGCTGCTCGCGATAGAGCGGCTCACTGATGATGTTATGCACCTGGGAGTTGTAGCTGCCGATAGCCAGATCGATATGGTTGTTGAGCACGCCGTTCAGCTGCTCCGCCGGAGTGCGGATAATCAGTTTGATATGCACGTGGGGAAACTTATCGCTGAAGCTGCGCAGCACCACCGGCAGCGACAGCGCGGTTTCGGTTTCAATCGAGTCGAGCGTCGAGATGCAAATCGTGCCGCTGTGCTCGCCCTTCAGCAGCGCCGACTGGCGTTCCAGCTCGTTCAGCTCGCTTAGCACCCGAATCGCCTGCTGTAAAAACTGCTGCCCTTTCTCGGTCAGCGCAAAGCCGCCGCGCCCGCGCTGGCACAGGCTAAACCCCAGCTGGCCTTCCAGCTGAGACATCGCGTTGCTGATCGCCGACACGGAAATCCCCAGCTCCTGCTGGGCTCTACCGTAGCTTTCAAGGCGGGCCACCGCCTCAAAAATCTGCAGTTGGCGAATGTTAAGGCTGCCGTCGTTGAGCATGATTAGTTCACCATTAAATGAACTAAGTATTTACAGCAGACGATTTAAAGTCCAGCACATCTTTCGCACTATCACCTTATCGAGCATTTGTGTGTCAGATTCAGGAGCTGAAATGGATAACGTCTTTCATCAACCGCAGGGTGGCAACGAGATGCCGCGTTTCGGCGGCCGCGCAACGATGATGCGCCTGCCTTTTATCGAAGATTTACAGGGGCTTGATGCGGCTTTCGTTGGCATCCCGCTGGATATCGGCACCTCCCAGCGCTCCGGTACCCGCTACGGGCCGCGCTATATCCGCGCCGAATCGGTGATGATTCGCCCCTACAACATGGCAACCGGCGCGGCGCCTTTTGAGTCGCTGTCGGTGGCCGATATCGGCGACGTGCCGATAAATACCTACAGCCTGCTCAAATCGGTGCAGATCATCGAGGATTACTACACCGCTTTAAATAGTTTCCCGCTCATCCCGCTGACCCTCGGGGGAGACCACACCATCACCCTGCCGATCCTGCGCGCCCTGACCAAAAAGCACGGCCCGGTGGGGCTGATTCACGTTGATGCCCACACCGACACCAACGATGAGATGTTCGGCGAGAAAATCGCCCACGGCACCACCTTCCGCCGCGCCGTCGAAGAGGGGCTGCTGGATCTCAAACGGGTGGTACAGATTGGCCAGCGCGCCCAGGGCTACGCCGCCGGCGACTTCCAGTGGGGCGTCGACCAGGGCTTTCGTCTGGTGCAGGCGGAGCAGTGCTGGCACCGGTCGCTGGCGCCGCTAATGGCGGAGGTTCGCCAGCAGATGGGCGATGGCCCGGTCTATCTCAGCTTCGATATCGACAGCCTCGACCCCATCTGGGCGCCCGGCACCGGCACGCCGGAAGTCGGCGGCCTGACCTCCATTCAGGCGCTGGAGATCGTCCGCGGCTGCCGCGGCCTGGACCTGATTGGCTGCGACCTGGTTGAGGTCTCCCCGCCCTACGATGTCAGCGGCAACACCTCCCAGCTGGCGGCCAACCTGCTGTATGAAATGCTCTGCGTCCTGCCGGGCGTGAAATATCCATAGGAGATTCAGAATGCAGCCAACCGCCCAGCCCACCCTGCAGCTCAAGGTTTTTCGCACCCTCTGGGGCGTGACGACCCCGTGGCAACAAACCCTCAGCGAGCTAAAAAGCGTCGGCTGCTGCGGCATCGAGGCGCGGGTCCCGCTAAGCGCCGACGAGCGGCAGACGCTGGCCCGGCGCCTGCAGGAGTCCGAACTGGAGTATATCGCCATCGTCTTCAGCGGCGGCGGCGTGATCCCGGCGCAGGCCGAAACGCCGCTCCAGCATCTGGAGCGCTTAAAAAGCCGCTTTGCCGAGGCAAAGACGCTGAATCCGCGCTTTGTCAATCTGCTGGCCGGCAACGACCGCTGGCCGCTGGCGCAGCAGGTGGATTTTCTCGGCCGGGCCCACGAGCTGGCCGCCGCCAGCGAACTGATCTGCAGCTTTGAAACCCATCGCGCCACCTCGCTGTATAGCCCGTGGCTGACCCTGGAAATTATCCAGCAGCTGCCGCAGCTGCGCTTTACCGCCGATATCAGCCACTGGCTGGTGGTGAGCGAGCGTCTGCTGGATGACCCCTGCGATGATTTCAGCGCCTTTATCGACCGCGTGCACCACGTCCAGGCCCGCGCCGGCTACGACCAGGGGCCGCAGGTGCCGCACCCGGCGGCGCCGGAATATCAGGCCGCGCTGCAGTTTCAGCAGCGCTTCTGGCAGCAGGTCTGGCAGTCGCAGCGCCGGCGCGGGTATCAGCAAACCACGTTGACGCCCGAGTTTGGCCCTGACGGCTATCTGCACCACCTGCCGTTCACCAACGTCCCGGTGGCCGATCTGTGGTCGCTGAATGCGTGGATGGCGGAACATGAACAGCAGCATTTTGCCGAGTTTTTATCGCTAACCGAAAAGGATCCGCAGCCATGAACGTCGCAAAAAGTTCTTTCACCGAGTTACCGACCATCGATATCAGCGATCTGGCCAGCGACAGTCTGGCAAAGCGCCAGGCCGTCGCCGACGCCATCGGCAAAGCGGCGCGGGAAGTCGGCTTTTTCTACATCACCGGCCACGGCATTGCCCCTGAGCTGATCGCCGGGATCCGCACGGCGGCCAAACGGCTCTTCGCCCTGCCGATGGATCAAAAGATGCAGTACTACATCGGCCACTCCCGCAGCCACAAAGGCTACGTCCCGGAAGGGGAAGAGATCTACGGCTCCGGTAAACCGGACCACAAAGAAGCGTTTGATATTGGCTTTCAGGCCGCGGATGACCACCCGTTTGTGCTGGCCGGCACGCCGCTGATTGGCGCCAACGAGTGGCCGCAGCTGCCCGAGTTTCAGTCCCGGGTGCTGGCCTACTATGAAGCGGTATTTGCCCTCGGCCATCGCCTGTTTGACGCCTTCGCCCTCGCCCTTGGCCTGCCGGAGGGCTATTTCAAGGCGATGGTGACCTGCCCGCCGTCGAAGCTGCGCCTGATCCACTACCCCTTTGACGCCAGCGCCGAAGACGTTCCCGGTATTGGTGCACACACCGATTACGAGTGCTTCACACTGCTGCTCGCCGACCAGCCGGGCCTTGAGGTGCTGAATGAAGATAGCGCCTGGATCGACGCGCCGCCGGCGAAGAGCGCCGCCGGAGAAGAGGCTTTCGTGATCAATATCGGCGACATGCTGGAAGTGCTAAGCGCTGGCACGTTTGTTGCTACAGCCCACCGTGTCCGCAAGGTGCCGCAGGAGCGCTACTCCTTCCCGCTGTTCTTCGCCTGCGATTACCACACCCTGATCCGCCCGCTGCCCAACTTTTTAACCGCCGGAGAGGCCAGCGACTATCAGGAACTGAGCATTGGCGAGCATATGTGGAGCCAGGCGCTGCAGACCTATCGCTACCTGCGCGAGAAGGTCAACAAAGGCGAGCTGCAGCTCCCGGAACGCGCCCGAGGCACCAACACCTTTGGTCATCTGAAAAAACAAGCCCAGCAAAAAACCGTTACTAACCCGTGAGGATACATGATGAAAAAAACGCTCCATAAGCTCTCGCGCCGTGTGGCGGTGGGCATTGCCGTCGCCGCCTGCTTTTCTCCGCTGACCCAGGCCGCAGAGCTGCTGACGGACGGCGTCTTTAAGGTCGGGATGGAGGTGACCTATCCGCCGTTTGAATCTTACGACAGCAATAACAACATCGTCGGCCTCGACCCGGAATTCGCCGCGCTGATTGCCGAGCAGCTGAAGGCCAAACCGCAGCTGATCGATACCAAATTCACCAGCCTGATCTTAGGGATTGGCAAGAAATACGACGCGGTGATCTCCGGAATGTACATCACGCCGGAGCGCCTTAAACAGGCCGACGCGGTGCCTTACGCCCTCTCCGGCGCGTCAATTATCGCCCTCAAGAGCGGCGAGATTCAGCCGAAAACGGAAGACGACCTGTGCGGCGTCAAGGTGGGGCTGCAGCAGGGCACCAGCTGGGTCGCCAGCCTGAAAAATCACTCCGACGAGTACTGCCTGAAAAACGGCAAACCGGCCATCAGCATTCAGGAGTTCCCGACCGCGCCGGAAGTCTCCCAGGCCCTGATATCGAAAAATATTAGCGCGCAGTTAGAGATCGCTCCGGCGGCGCAAATTCTTGTCGATAAGAGCCGCGGACGGCTGGCGATTAGCTCCACGCGGCTGGTCTACCCCCTGCCGCTGGGGATTTACGTCAGCAAAGGCAATAGCGAACTGGTGGAGGCGATTAAATCGACGTTAGCCACCTTAAAAGCCAACGGCAAATATGACGCCATCATCAAGAAATACAACTTAGAACGCATCGATTAAATACGATCACGCCAATGCGCAACAGGAGTCGGTATGGAGTTCGATTGGGGATACTTTTTCTCGTTATTTAGCATTGGGGCATTCTGGCAGGCGTGCGTTACCGTCATCGTCGTCAGTTCATTGTCGTGGTTTATTGGCCTGGTATTAGGTTTTCTTTTAGCCTGCGCGAAGCTCTCCGGCCCGCGCTGGCTGAAGGTTCCCGTCGAACTCTATATTTGGTTTTTCCGCAGCGTGCCGCTAATGGTGCTGCTGGTGTTTGTCTATAACCTGCCGCAGCTGTTTCCGGCCACCCAGCCGCTGCTCGGGGTGCCGTTTATTGCCGGCCTGGTCTCGATGACCGTCACCGAGGCGGCCTATATGGCTGAGATTCATCGCGGCGGTTTAATCTCGGTGGCGAAGGGACAAAGCGAAGCCGGCCACGCCTTAAGCTTCAGCTTTATCGGCATTCAGCGCCTGATTATTATCCCGCAGGCGTTTCGCATCTCGCTGCCGACGATGATCAATGAATACATCACCATCATTAAGCTCAGCTCGATTTTATCGGTGATCTCGCTACCGGAACTGCTGCTCACCGGCCAGCGCCTCTACGCGCAGAACTTCCTCGTGATGGAGACGCTGCTGGCGGTGGCGGTGTACTACGTAATGGTGGTAACGCTGTTTACCTGGCTGTTCCGGGCGCTGGAAAACCGGCTTGATATTCAGCAAAAGCGCCCGCAAACCTTCAACGACGCCGAATGCGAGACCCTGCGCCAGAGCCTGAAAGCGCCGCCGCAGGCGGCGAAAGCCGAACCCGCCAGCGGCAGTCCGCCGGCTCTCGATCTGCGGGCGATCGCAAAATCCTGGGGCCAGCATCAGGTGCTGAAAGGCATCGATCTGAAGGTCGATAACGGCGAGGTCATCAGCATTATCGGGCCGTCCGGGTCGGGCAAAACCACCCTGATCCGCACCATCAACGCCCTGGAAAGCATCGATGGCGGGGAAATTATTCTCTACGGCGAAGATTACCTGAAAGGCGCAGCGATCGTCGATAAGCCGCAGATGCGCGCCGGCGTACGCCGCATCGGCATGGTTTTCCAGAGCTTCAACCTCTTTCCTCACCGCACGGTGCTCGACAACGTGATGCTGGCCCCGCTGTATCACAAGCTCGCCGATCGCCGCGTGGCAAAGGAGCAGGCCCTCTACCTGCTGGATCGCGTCGGGCTGCTGGCCCATGGAGAAAAATACCCCTGGCAGCTCTCCGGCGGCCAGCAGCAGCGCGTTGCCATCGCCAGGGCGCTGGCCTTGAAACCGGACATCATGCTGTTTGACGAACCCACCTCGGCGCTCGACCCGGAGCTGGTTGGTGAGGTGCTGAAGGTGATTCAGTCTCTCGCCCGCGAAGGGATGACGATGCTGATCGTCACCCATGAGATGGACTTCGCGTTATCCATTTCCGACCGGGTGGTGATGATGGAGAACGGCGTGGTGGTGAGCAATGTGCCGCCCCGGCGCATCCGCGACGGCGCCAGCGATCCGACACTGACCCGCATCCGTGAATTTATGGGAGTACAATAAATGGCTACTGAACGTGAACTGCGCCAGGATCTGGCCGCCGCCTACCGCCTGGCGGCGCTGTTTGGCTGGGAAGATACGCTCTATACCCACTTTTCCGTGCGCCTGCCGGGCGACGGTGAACCGCGGTTTCTGATTAACCCGTTCGGCATGATGTTCGACGAGGTGACCGCCAGCAATCTGATTGTCGTCGATATGCAGGGCAAGGTGGTGGAGGGTCACGCCCCGGCGAACTCGGCCGGTTTTACCATCCACAGCGCGGTGCATATGGCGCGGGAGGATGCCCACTGCGTGATCCACACCCATACGCTGCCGGGGATGGCGGTCGCCGCCTGCCAGGACGGTCTGCTGCAGCTTAACCAGATCAGCACCGAGTTTTATCAGCGCGTCGGCTATCACCCGTATGAAGGGGTGGCGTTTGACCTCGACGAACGCGAGCGTATTCAGCGCTCGCTCGGGGATAATATCGCCATGATTTTGCAGAGCCACGGGCTGCTGTCGGTCGGGCGCACCGTCGCCGATGCGTTTTACATCATGTACTACCTCAACCGCGCCTGCGAAATTCAGCTGGCCGCCGCCCAGCTCGCCCCGCTCAGCCCGATTCACCTCATCCCGGCGCACCTGAGCCAGCACGCCTGCGAACAGCTGATGGGCGTGGAGCACGAGCGCCAGCAGGTCTGGCAGGCGTGGCTGCGCCGCCTTAACCGCCTCGACACCGCTTATAAAGAGTAATGCCTATGCCGAACCTGACTATCGTTGTCGACTGCAATGACCCAAACTACGCCCGCGAGATTTGCGACGCGCTGCGCCTTTTTCCCCACGTGACGGCGGTCCTGCCCGACCATCCGGCGGCAGGTCGCGCGGAGTATGCCAGCTGCTGGTTTCCCGACCCTCAGCTGCTGGCCCGCTCGCCGGAGCTAAAGCTTATCCAGGCCGCTTCGGCCGGGGTCGACCATCTTCCCGCAGAGGTGTTCGCCAGCCAGGTTCCGCTATGCCGGGTGGTGGATGAAGATTTTCGTCACGGGATGTTCGAATACGCGCTGTGGGGCGTGCTGTGGTTTCAGCGCCACTTTGACCGCGCGCTGGCGCATCAGCGCGAGCGGGTGTGGCAGGCCTACCCGCAGCGGGCCGCCGGCGATTTTCGCGTCGGGGTGATGGGGCTCGGTGAAATCGGCGGCTACATCGCCACCCGTCTTGCCGGGCTGGGGTACCGCGTCTCCGGCTGGGCGCGAAGCGAAAAGCGCCTGGCGGGCGTGCGCTGCTACCACGGCGATGCGCAGGCCGCTGATTTCCTGGGCGAACTGGACGCGCTGATCAACGTGCTGCCGCTCACCGAGCAGACCCGCGGCATCCTCGCGCAGCCTCTGCTCGACCAGCTCCCGGCCGGAGCGGTGCTGATCAACTGCGGGCGCGGCGAGCATATGGTGAATCTCGACGTGCTGCAGGCGCTGGACAGCGGCCGGCTGGCGGGCGCGCTGCTGGACGTCTTCCCGGTCGAACCGCTGCCGGACGCCGATCCGCTGTGGTCGCATCCGCAGGTGGTCATCACCCCGCATATCGCCTCCATCGCCCCGGCGCAGGTGATCGCCCGCCAGCTGCTGGAAAATATTCAGCGCCAGCAGCAGGCGCTGCCGCTGAAAAATCTGGTCGATAAGCAAACGGGCTATTAACACCTTGCAACCTCTCTCCCCGCCCTGCGCCGACATCAGCTGCTACGCTTAATGGTCCGTTGCTTACACAATAAGGCCAGGGTTATGAAGATTGATTTATCGGGGAAGGTCGCGCTAGTGACCGCATCAACCGCGGGGATCGGCTTTGCCATCGCCAAAGGGCTGGCGGAGAGCGGCGCGGAGGTGGTGATTAACGGACGCAGCGAGCGCAGCGTTAACGAGGCCATCGCCCGTTTGCAAAACGAAGTTCCGGGCGCCAGCGCGCGTCCGGCGGTCGCCGACCTGAGCAATGCCCAGGGCGTGAATCAGCTGCTGCAGGCGCTGGTTGGCATCGATATTCTGGTCAACAACGCCGGCATCTATGGCCCGCAGGATTTCTATGCAACCGATGACGAAACCTGGCAAAACTACTGGCAGACCAACGTGATGTCCGGCGTGCGCCTGGCGCGCGCCCTGCTGCCGGGGATGGTGCAAAAAGGCTGGGGACGGGTGGTATTTATCTCTTCGGAATCGGCGCGCAACATTCCGGCGGACATGATTCACTACGGGGTGACCAAAACCGCCCAGCTGTCGCTGGCGCGCGGGCTGGCGAAATATGTCGCCGGCAGCGGCGTCACCGTCAACAGCGTGCTGCCGGGCCCCACCCTTTCCGACGGCTTTGCCGACATGATGAAAGAGGAAGTCGCCAGGACCGGGAAACCGCTGGAGCAGCTGGCGAAAGAGTTTGTCATGGCCCATCGCCCCGCGTCGGTGATTCAGCGCGCGGCGTCGGTGGAAGAGGTGGCGAATATGGTGGTGTACGTCTGCTCGACCCAGGCCTCGGCGACCTCGGGTGCGGCGCTGCGCGTTGACGGCGGCGTGGTGGACGATATCGTCTGATGACGCGACGCCCGTCCGCCGGCTAGCGGTCGGGCGTTTTTGACGACTCTTTTACGCTGGTCATTTCGTACTTACCCTCAGGATCCATGGCGTTGACCGCTTTTTGCAGCTCCGCCAGCGCAAACTTGAGGGAGGCCACCTCCTCTCGCAGCGCCTGCACTTCCTGTTCCTGAGTGGTACCCCGGCTGGTTTTGGGGAACGCTTCGAAGACGTCCTCTTCGAAAAACATACGAACCTGACGATTATCAACGTTGACCAGCTGGTACTTCAGCCGGCCGCTGTTGATCGCGTTATAGATAGTTTTACGACTCACCATCGCTAACTCTATGACGTCGCTGATTCGTAACATCTTGTCCCTCTTCGCTTCCGGCATCACCGTATTGAGCCCATCATTTTATCTTACTGCGTGACGATGGCATCGGTGAACACTTTTGCAATCTCCTCTGGCGCCATTTTAACGATTTCGTTAACGCGATCGCTATCGGCCAGCAGGGCGAACAAGGATTGAATAATTGCCACCTTTTCGCAGGTTTTATCAATTGCCATCATCACCACGATCTGCGGAACTACCGCCTCCTCGGGCTCATCGGTACGCTGGAACTCGACGCCCGCGAGGTTGATGCCGATGGCAAAACCGGTGCGGTTGACGTGTTCAAACTCGGTATGCGGGATGGCGACGCTGTGGGTCTCCATAAAAATTCCCGTCGGATAGACCTTTTCCCGCTCCAGCACTCCTTCGCTAAAGCTCGGCTTGACCAGGCCGTCCGCCTGCAGGCCTGCCGCCAGGCGGGTCAGCAGGTCCGTCCGGCTGACGGCCTCGGTGAACTTCACCACCCGCTGTGCGCTAAACATCATTTGCCCACCTCCGCATTTGCTTCAGCTAACTGCTCGTTTTCCTGCGCCAGCTTGCGCCGGTTCCACAGCACCAGGGCGAGGGTGCACAGGGTTAAAATGCCGACCCCAATCTCTTTTAGATGGAAGCTTTGAATGATGGCCCACGGCAGCATGGCTCCGGCGTAGTCGACGCTGCTGATGCTGGTGGTGCCCTGCGGCAGGGAGAAGCCGGTGCTCACCGCCGTGCTGGTGACAATCGGCGCCAGGTTGGTGCCTATCAGCAGCGCCAGGCTGAGCGTCAGCAGGCCGGTAAGCAGCGTACGGAACATATCGCCCCGGCATACCGCGGTAACCAGCACAAAGGCAAACGGCAGGCCGGTTAACGAAGCGAAGGGCAGGAACTGGTTGCCCGGAATAATCGCTGCCAGCACCAGCATCACCGGGATCATCAGCATCGACACCGACAGCGTCACCGGATGGCCGACGCTGACCGCCGAATCGAGGCCGATAGCAATTTTACCAAAGGAGCCGGCGCGCGACTGGGCAATCTCCTGAATACGCTCGCTGATCGGGTAAACCCCTTCCATCAGCATTTTGGCCATGCGCGGAATAATGGTCATCACCGCCGCCATGGTAATCGCCGTTTGTAATATGGCCTTCACTTCGATACCGGCAATAATACCCAGCAGCGCCCCGATAATTGCGCCAAGCGACGCCGGATCGCCGAGAATAGAGAGCCTTTTCTGAATCACCTCGGTATCAATTTTAATATCGCGAATAACCGGGATACGATCGACAATGGCGTTCACCAGCCATGCCGCCGGAACAAATGAGGCGGAGAAACCATGCGGGACCGAAATAGACGGCAGGTTCAGGTATTTCTCAACATCGCCGCTGGTTCGATCGGCAATAACCATCGTGATAATACAGTTAATCGCGGCCGCAAAAATACCCAGCCAGAGGCTATCGGTAATAATGGTGACCAGCGAACCGGTAAACGCGTGGTGCCACAGGTTCCAGATATCGACGTTCAGCACCCGGGTGGTTTTGCTGTACAGCATCAGCACGTTAATGGCCACGCACACCGGAATGACCAGCGCGCCAACCCGTGTCCCCATGGCCACCGCCGCCGCCGCGGGCCAGCCCACGTCCAGCACGGTGAGGTTCAGGCCGAAGCGCTCCACCAGCGCGTGGCTGACCGGCGTCAGGGAGTCGATCATCAGGTTAACGGTAATGCTTAAGCCGATAAAACCAATCCCCACCATTAAACCAGCTTTAAGGGCTTTGCTGAGCGACAGGCGTAATATCAGTCCGAGGATCATAAATATCAGCGGCATCATTACCGAGGCGCCCAGGCCCACGATATAATCAACAATAAACATGGCTTAACCCTCGGCGAGAATTAATTCTTTCACGCTGCTGAAAACTTTATCGGTGCCCATGCCGGTCAACAGCGGCAGAGCGTTAATTACCGGAACGGAAAGCGCAACCGGTGAAGTCGAAACGATAAAATCAACGTCATCGCGCGTTTTCGCTTCCGCCACGGTGCCCTGGGTAATACGCACCTTAGCGAGGAGGTTTTCTTTTTTCAGGAAATCCTGCAGCTTATTTAAGGCAACGGTGCTGGTTGCTACGCCAGCGCCACAACAAATCATCATGTGTTTCATGAGTATTCCTCTCCATTTTGGTTGAGAGGATTAAATCATGACGGCGGGTTAAGAATTGTGATCGATGTGTAATTTTACACACTGAGTACACACAGAACGCCGTTAAACAAATAACACATTGATAATAAATAACATTTAGTTATTCGGCTTTTTACCCCTTCACGCCGGTGGCCTGGATATAGCGCTGGGGCGAAACGCCCAGCTTTTTGCGAAACATGGCGATAAAGGCGCTGGCGCTGGCGTAGCCCAGCTCGTTTGCCAGGGTGCTCACCGCCACCCCGCGGGCAAGATTACACACCGCCTCCAGCAGGCGGATCTGCTGGCGCCATTCGGAAAAGCTCAGCTGCGTCTCTTCGCGAAACAGCCGCGCCAGGGTTCGCTCGCTGGCCCCCACCTTTTGCCCCCACCAGGCCAGGGTCGCCGCATGATCGAGCTCGCGGCATAGCGTATCGCACACCTGACGCACCCGGCGGTCGCTGGGCAGCGTCACGTGGCACAGGGCGCAGGCAGAGAGGCGCGCAAGCTCATCGCTCAGCAGGGCGTAAACCAGCGCCTGCCGCTCCGCCGCCAGCCCCTCTTCAAGACCGGCGGCGATAAGCGCGTGCAGCAGCGGCGTGGCGGACAGGCCGCGGCAGCGGTCGCCGAACCGTCGGGACGCCGGGGGCGTTAAGTAGAGATTTTGCGTGACCACGTGGTCAACCGCCTGCAGGCCGTGCGGCATGCCGCCGGGCAGCCAGACGGCGCGCCCCGGCGACAGCAGCCAGATATGCTGAGGGGTAACAATTTTCGCCACGCCGCGCAGGGCGTAGATCAGCTGCCCCTGTTCATGTTGATGAACCGGCTCTTCGCTGCCCGGGGTGTACTTCAGCTGGCGCAGCCCTTCGATCGCGTGCTGGGTTATCATCTTCACCTGCCCTTTGTCTGATTCTCACCATTTGTGCGTACTGCTGCGTTTAGAGACAACTTTTGTCCGAATGGCGACATCCAGGTGACCAATGGCGCTATTCTGCCACGGACGGGCTTCTCTTTTATAGTTGAATAATTATCATTTCCATCCAATTCTAAAAACAGTCGGAAATGATATGAGACAGCCTGGCAAGTTTTTCAGGGATAATCCGTTGAAAGTACTGGCATGTACGATCATCGCAGGATACAGCGGGCAGGCCTTTACTGCGGATAACGGGCAGGATAGCACAAAAGAACAGACGATGGTGGTCACCGCCGCTCCCGACGCCCAGGGGCAGGATGACGAAAGCAACATCGTCACCCATAGCGCGACGGCGGCCAGCAAATCCAGCCAGCTGATTAGCCGCACCGCGCAGAGTATTGCGGTCGTCACCCAGGCGCAAATTGAAGCCCAGGCGGCGAAAACGATCCCGGAAGCGCTGCGCTACGTCTCCGGCGTCTCGTCGGAAAGCTCCGGACCGGATACCCGTTTCGACACCATTATGGTGCGCGGATTTGAGGCCGACGAGTATCTCGACGGCCTGCGCCTGCCGCGCGAAGCCTGGTGGAGCCGGCCGGCGTGGGACCCGTTCCTGCTGTCGCGCATTGAGGTCGTCAAGGGCCCGGCCTCGGTGCTCTACGGCCAGGCTAACCCCGGCGGGATCGTCAACATGGTCAGCAAGACCCCGCAGGCCGAGCCCGGCGGCGAGGTGTACGTCACCACCGGCAACCACAGCCAGTTTGGTACCGGCTTCGACGCCACCGGCCCGCTGAACGATGATAAAACCCTGCTGGGCCGCGTCGCGGGCACCTTTTTCGATACCGAAACCCAGGTCGATCACACCCGCTATCAGCACTATGCCATCGCTCCGTCGCTAACCTGGCAGCCGAGCGACCGCACCAGCCTGACGCTCCTGGCGCAGCTGCGCAAGGACCCGGACAGCGGCTTCTACAACCAGATGCCGGTCTCCGGCACGCTGACGCATAACCCGAACGGCCAGATCTCCTCCAGCTTCTACGGCGGTCAGCCCGGCTTCGATAAGTACGAGCGCAAGCAGGGCAGCATCGGCTACCAGTTCCGCCACGACTTTAACGATACGGTCACCTTCCGCCAGAACCTGCGCTATATCAGCAGCACCGGCGACTACCTGATGGTCTATCCGTGGGGCGTGCACGCCGACGCGCCGCTGATCGACCGCTATTCGATGAACCTGAAGGAGACGATGGTCAACTTCGCGGTGGATAACCAGGCGGAGTTCCATCTGCAAACCGGCCCGCTGAAGCACACCCTGCTGGCCGGCATTGACCGGATGCACAGCTCGGTGCGCAGCCAGTCCGGCTACGGCGACGCCAGCCCGATCAACTATCGCGATCCGGATTACAGCACCCCGGTGGAAAAGCCGCCGTTCGACAGCAGCACCCACTCGACGATGGATCAGACCGGCCTCTATCTGCAGGATCAGCTGGAGTGGAATCGCTGGATCCTCAACCTCGCCGGGCGCTACGACGCGGCGAAAACCAAAAGCACCGACCTGCTTACCGACGCCCGCAGCGAGCGTAACGACTACGCTACCACCGGACGCGCCGGGCTGCTCTACCACTTCGATAACGGCCTCGCGCCCTACGTCAGCTACTCCACGTCGTTCGTGCCGAGCAGCAGCAGCGATTTCTACGGCCGCGCCTTTAAGCCCACCGAAGGTAAGCAGTCGGAGATTGGCCTGAAGTACGATCCGGTCGGCCTCGACGCCCTGTTTACCCTCGCGCTGTTTAACCTGCGCGAAACCAACGTCGCCACTCCGGACCCCGATCACGCCAACTACAGCGTGCAAACCGGCGAGATCCGCTCCCGGGGGATCGAGCTGGACGGGAAGATCAACATCACCCCGTCCTGGTCGGTGCTGGCCTCCTGGGCCTTAACCGATCCGCAGGTGATCAGCGCCAACGACGGCAGCGAAGGCAAGCATCCGGTGGGGATTGCCCGCAACAGCGCTAAGCTGTGGACGCAATATGCGCTCAGCGGCCCGCTGGACGGCTTCTCCATCGGCGGCGGCGTGCGCTACGTCGGCAGCAGCTACGCCACCACCGATAACAGCCTGAAGGTCCCGGCCGCCACGGTGTACGATGCGCGATTGGGCTACCAGTGGCGCGAGTGGGGCGTGGCGCTTAACGCCGCCAACCTGACCAACAAAACCTATCTCGCCTCCTGCCAGGATAACGGCTGCGAATATGCGATGAAACGTCAGCTGGTCGCCACCCTGAACTACAAGTGGTAACCATGCTTTCACGACGCAGGTTGTTAACTGCCGCCCTGCTGGCCCCCGCCCTGTCGTGGGCCAGCGGTACGCCGGTGCCGCAACGGCTGGCGGTGCTGGACTGGGGGCTGGCGGAGACGATCCTCGCCCTCGGCGTGACGCCGGCCGGCGTTTCGGCGCCGGCGTGGTATCGCAAGCTGATCCCCACCCCCGCCCTGCCGCAGACGGTGCAGGACCTGGGGCTGCTGTTTCAACCCAATCTGGAAACGCTCTACGCGTTGAAGCCGGACGCCATCGTGATTACCCCCCAGCACGCCCTGCTCAAGCCAGCGCTGGAAAAAATCGCCCCTACCCTGACCCTTCCCGCCCACGGGCTGAGCGCGTTTATCGACTCCACGCGCCGGCTCGGCGCCACGCTGCAGCGCCGGGCGCAGGCACAGAGCCTGCTCGCCCGCCTGCATCAGCAAATCGCCCGCGCCCGCGGCTGCGCGCAAACCCTGCGCCAGCCGGTGATATTCGCCACCCCGGTCGACGCCCTGCACCTGCAGCTCTATACCGGCGGCAGCCTGCCGGGCGACGTGCTGGCAGCCTGCGGCATGCGCAACGGCTGGCCCGGCGGCGGCGGAGCAGAGGGCAGCGTGCTGATGGAGCTAACCCGCATCGCCACCCTCGACGCGCGGCTGATCCTGCTGGTGGCCGAAGATCGGCGCGACGCGGTGGCCCGCTGGCGGCAAAGCCCGCTCTGGCAGCGCCTGCCTCTGACCTCACGCTACCCGATCGGGCTGATCGAGCAGCCCATCAGCGACGCCGGGGCGCTCGTAACCGCCGGGCGCTTTGCCGATATTTTCAGCCAGCTGATGGCGGGGTGGCGCGATGCCTGAACCCTTTTCCCGGCGCCTGTCGTGGGGCGTTATCGCCGCGCTGTGGCTGACTTCCCTGCTGCTGGCGGTCAGCGACGTGCTGCATCAGGGCGGATTTCATGCGCTATTCAGCGCGCAAAACGCGCGGCCGCAGGCAATTATCCTGCACGGCATGTGGCTTCCGCGCCAGGGAATGGCCATCGTCAGCGGCGCAACGCTCGGGCTGTGCGGCTGGCTGATGCAGCGCGCGCTGCGCAATCCGCTGGCGGAGCCGATGACCCTCGGCCTGACCTCAGGCGCGACCCTGGCGATGGGGCTGGCGTCGCTGTGGCTGCCGGCGCTGACCGGCGGGCCGCGAATGGCGGTGATTATCGGCGGCGAGCTGGCGGCGCTGCTGCTGGTACTGCTCCTGAGCTGGCGCCAGCGTCTCTCCCCGCTGGTGATGATTCAGGCCGGCATGATGATCAACCTGTGGTGCGGGGCGCTGACGATGCTGATCGCGATCGTCAACGACCGCTTTCTGCTGACCGTCCTGATGTGGGGCGGCGGCTCGCTGGCGCAGGAAGATGGTCATCTGCTGCTGGCGCTGCTGCCGTGGCTGGCGCTCTGCGCACTCCTGCTGGCCCTGCTGCTGCGCCCGCTGGAGCTGCTGCAGCTGCCGGAAACGATGGTCAGCGGCCTCGGCGCCTCGCCGCTGCGCATTCGCGGCGCCGCGGTCGCGCTGGCGCTGGCGATGAGCGCGCTGATTATCAACGCCGTCGGGGTGATTGGCTTTCTCGGCCTCGCCGCGCCGCACCTTGCGCGCTTTGGCGGCGCCCGCACGTCGCGCCAGCTGATGCTGCACAGCGCGCTGACCGGCGCCGGCCTGCTGTGGTTTACCGACCTCTGCGTGTCAAAGGTTTCTCTGTTCAACGGCCAGCTGCTGCCGGTGGGGATGCTGACCGCGCTAACCGGCGGGCCGCTGCTGATCCTGCTGGCGCGCCACGCCCGCCAGCACGGGATTGATACCTCCCCGCCGCCGCTGGCTCCGGCGCAGCCCGCCGGTCGCTGGATCCCGTGGGCGGCGGCCCTGACCCTGGCGGCGGCCGTCGTGATTTCGCTGTTCCTCGGCCACGGAATAAGCCACTGGCACTGGGCGACCCGCGGCGAGCTGGCGCAGCTGCTGCCGCTGCGGATCCCCCGGCTGCTGGCGGCCATCAGCGCCGGCGCCCTGCTGGCCGCAGCGGGAGTCCTGATGCAGCGGGTCAGCGGCAACCCGCTGGCCAGCCCGGAAGTGCTGGGCATCGGCGGCGGCGCGGCGATGGGGGTGACGGCCTATATTCTGCTGTTTCCCGCCCAGGGCAGCGCTTTTTTGCTGCTCAGCAGCCTCGCCGGAGCGCTTATCAGCCTGCTGCTGACGATGTGGAACAGCCGCCGCAGCGCCTTTAATCCGCAGCGGGTATTGCTCAACGGTCTGGCGCTGAACGCCCTTTGTCAGGCGGCGGTGAGCATCGTGATGCTCAATAACCTTGCCGCCAGCGCGGTGCTGCTGCCGCTGATGACCGGCAGCACCTACTACATCAGCGCCCCGCTGGCGCAGGCGCTGTTTATCGCCACCCTGCTCCTGCTGGCGCTGGCACCGCTGTTTCGCCGTTGGCTGGTGCTGCTGCCGCTGGGCGGCGTCGCCGGCTCGCTGGGCGTTTCCCTGCCCCGCGCCCGGCTGGGCGTGCTGGCGCTGGCGGCGGTGATGACCGGGCTGGCGACCCTGCTGGTGGGCCCGGTGTCGTTTATTGGCCTGCTGGGGCCGCATCTGGCGCGCCGGCTCGGCGTCAGGGGGCCGCTGGCGCAGCTGTACGCCGCGGCGCTGCTGTCGGCGGTCATTATGACGGTCGCCGACTGGCTGGGGCGCAACGCGCTCTATCCGCGCCAGCTGCCGGTTGGGCTGGTGGCATCGCTTATCGGCGTTCCGCTGCTGGTCTGGCCGCTGATCCGCCCCGGGGCCCATCGTTAATTCGCATAACGCGTTGTGAGTAATGAATAAGGAATTTCACATGTCGGTGTTGTTGGTTTTGTTTCGAATGGTCGGCGGCTGGCTGCTGCTGGCGGTGGTCGCCGGGCTGATTAGCGGCTTTAGCAACGCTTCGCTGCTGGCGATGATTAACCACAGCCTGACGCTGCCGCAGACCGACCGCTGGCTCGGGCCCGGCGTCCAGTTTGCGCTGCTGGCGCTGCTGATGCTGGCCACCCGCGTCATCTCGCAGACCACCTTTATGTACCTCGGCCAGAAGGTGAAGGCCCGCCTGCGCGGCGAGCTGACCCGCCAGGTCAGCGAAACCCGCTGGCTGCAGCTGGAGAAGTCCGGGATGAGCAAAACGATATCGGTGCTCACCCAGGACCTCGACACCCTGGTGGTGTTTTTCGTCAGCCTGCCCAACCTGTTCATCTACGGCGCGGTGATCGCCGGCTGCCTGATTTATCTCGCCACCCTCTCCGTCAGCGTTCTCGGGCTGGCGCTGGCGGCCATCGCCCTCGGCAGCCTCGGCTACCGCGCCGCGCACGGCCGGGCGATGGGGCTGCTGCGCCAGTCGCGGCTGCGGGAGGATACCCTGATTCAGCAGTGCAAAAAGCTGTTCGACGGCGGACGCGAATATCGGCTTAACGCCGACCGTCGCCGCCGCTTCGTCGCCGGCGAGCTGGCCGATAACATCGAGGCCGTGCGCCAGCAGCGCACCCGCGGCTACGTGCTGTACGGGCTCGCCACCAGCTGGGGCAGCATTTTGTTCTTCGCCTTTATCGGCCTGGTGCTGTTCGGCCTGCGCGACCTGCTGACGCTGGAGCCGGCGACCATCACCGGCTACGTGATGATATTTCTGTATATGATTGTGCCGGTGGAGGGCGTGCTGTCGTCGCTGCCGACCCTCGCCAGCGCCAGGGTCGCGCTGCAGCGGGTGCAGCAGCTGCGCGAGGATCTGCCGCCGGAGCAGCCGCAGCGCCCCCTGCCCGCGGAGCCTTTTCGCTCCCTGGCGCTGGAAGCCATTCGCTATCAATACCGGGGGGAAGACGGGGAAAGCTTCACCCTCGGCCCGCTCGATATGCGCTTCACCCCGGGGGAGCTGGTGTTTATCGTCGGCGGCAACGGCAGCGGTAAAACTACCCTCGCCAACCTGCTGGTGGGGCTCTATCCGCCGGATAGCGGCGCGATCGTGCTTAACGGCCGCGCCGTCGCCGGCGACCAGCAGGAGGGGTATCGTCAGCTATTCTCGGCGGTATTTAACGACTTTTTCCTCTTCGACGACGTGGCGTTTGTCCACGAGCGCACGGCGGAGCAGGTTAACCATCTGCTGCGGCTCCTGAAGCTGCAGCACAAGGTCCGCTTTGCCGGGGGACGCTTCTCAACCACCGCCCTGTCGCAGGGGCAGCGCAAGCGGCTGGCGCTGCTGCAGGCGTGGCTTGAGGAGCGCCCGCTGTACCTGTTCGACGAGTGGGCGGCCGATCAGGACCCGGAGTTTAAGGCGGTATTTTATCTTGAGCTCCTGCCGATGCTGAAGGCCGAGGGCAAAACCATCGTCGCCATCACCCACGACGATCGCTACTTCCACCTCGCGGACCGCATCATCAAGCTGGAGTCGGGGCGGATCGTATAGGTGCCTCAGGGCTGGCGCCTGGCGCGCGCGCCGAACAGCAGCGCCGCCATCACCGGAACCAGCGAGCCCCAGAGTACGGCGTTCCAGCCGAAAAGGTTCATTAGCGCGCCGGAGGCGAAGGCCCCCACCATCATCACGCCGAAGACGATAAAGTCGTTCAGCGACTGCACCTGGGTTTTCTCTTCCGGACGATGGAAATCCATAATCTGCGTCGAGGCGCCGGTGAAGCCGAAGTTCCAGCCGATGCCCAGCAGAATGAGCGATACCCAGTAGTGCATTACCTCGGTGCCGGCCAGCCCAACCAGCACCGACAGCGCGAGAAGCGCCAGCCCCGCCGCGTTAATGCGCCCGGCGCCGAAGCGGGCGATAAGCCTGCCGGTAAAAAAGCCGGGACCGTACATCGCCACCACGTGCCACTGAATGCCGAGGTTCGACGCCTGCTGTGAAATCCCGTGCAGGTGCATGGAGAGCGGCGCGGCGGTCATCAGGAAGTTCATCACCATATAGGCCACCGCCCCGCTGAATACCGTGCGGGCAAACCCCGGCTGGCGCACGATCTCCCCGAGCGGACGGCCGCCGCTCTTCGCCTGGGCTACCGGCTCTGCGGACTTGACCCCCAGCAGCACCAGCGCCGACACCGCCGCCACCGCGCCCTGGGCAAGAAAGGTCATGGCGAAGGTATGCGCCGGCCACAGGTTCATCGTCCCGGTCACCAGCATCGGGCCAATCACCCCGGCGGCCACGCCGCCGCCCATCACCAGCGACAGCGCCCGGGCGCGGCGCTCGACGCCGACGCCGTCGGTGGCGGCAAAGCGAAACGAGACCGCCACCGCCGCGTAGGCGCCGCCCAAAAATGCCGCCACGCAGAAGAGCCAGAAGGAGCCGGTCACCACCGCCAGAGCGGCCAGCAGGCCGGTCAGAACCCCGGCGCCGGTGCCCAGCATAAATACCGCCTGGCGCCCGCGCTTTCTGGCAAGAAAGCCAAAGGGTAAAATGCAGGCCGCCATCCCAAGGACGAAAATGGCGATCGGCAGCGTGGCAAGGGCGCGATCCGGGGCAATGGCGTTGCCGACAATCGCCCCGGTGGCGTAAAAGACCACCGAGTTGGCCCCCGCCAGCGCCTGGGCGGTCGCCAGGCGGATGATATTGTTGTTCTGTTGCCTGACGGGCAGGGTTATCTCAGCGTTCATCAATTCTCGTTATCCGGTTTCGCTGCGCAGCGTGTAAACAGCCACTTTACCCGGCAACGAGACAATCGCCACCGCCTATTCGTGAATTTTCCACTTCTGCTTGAGCACATTTTTATCCTGGCTATCCAGCCAGCGGTTGACCTTCTCCAGCAGCGGCTGATTATCCTTTTTCATCATGTAGACCTTAAAGCTGGCGGTTCCCGGGAAGGGCTGCTCGTTGGCGACGCAAAAGACCCCGGGCTCTTTGTTCTGGTAATAGATGCCCTCAATCAGGTCGGTCACCATCATGTCGGCGGTTTTCTGCCGCAGCGCTTCAAGGTTATCGACGTTGTTTTTCACCCGGATGATCTGCGCATGTTTAATATGCGCATCGACGTAGCTTTGGTTGGTACCGCCGGGGTTCACAATCACCTTCACGTTCGGCCGATCGATTTTTTCGAGGCTCCCCAGCGCCGGCGCCGCCATGCAGCTGGCGAGGGCAATTTTGCCGTTGGCAACCACCGGATGGCTGAGGGCGAAATCTTTCGCCCGCTCCGGCGTCTCGGTGACGCCGCCCATGGCGATATCAAACTTATCGGCCTGCAGATCGCCCGACAGCGTCGGCCAGCTGGTCTGCACGAACGTCACCTTAAGCCCCAGCTTCTCGCCAAGATCTTTGGCCATATCAACGTCATAGCCGAGCAGCTCGCCGACGCCGTTCTGAAACGCCAGCGGGGCGTAATCTCCCGGCACGCCGACCTTCAGCTCGCCGCTTTGCTGAATTGTTTGCATATCACGTGCCAGGCTGCTGCAGGCAATGCTCGCCAGCGCCAGGGCAATACAAACCTTAACCTTCATACCATCATCCTTATTAATTAGTCAGTTATGTTAATTGTGCGCGCCCGTTGCCCGCCGTTTTTCTCTATTCGTTCGCGGGCATTAATGACAGCTTTGTTAACCATATGTTTTCTTTTTGTGATGCACAACCAGGAAATGTTGCACCTTCTTTGTGCATATTTTGCTGAAAATCTACGCTCATAGTTCGCCTGCCTCCACTCTTTTCCCCGTCATACCGCAAACGACGGTGTTCCGTAATAGATGGCATGCATCGTGCTTTGTTATCTGAGTAACAGCGCAATGATTTATGAGAACCCAATATCACCGGGAGTGAGGATGAACGAGAGTAGCGACGAGCTGTTTCGCACCATTGAAGCGACCTTCAGCCAGCTGACGCCTAGCGAGAAGCGCATCGGCAGCTGGCTGCTGAGCCATCGTCAGCATATCCCCTTTGAGACCGCGGACAGCATTGCCCAGGCAACCGGCACCAGCGGGATCACCGTCGGACGCTACCTGCGCAAGCTGGGCTACCGCAACCTCGATGATGTTAAAAACAGCCTGAAGGATCGCGCGCCGGTGCCCTATAGACACTGGGGCGTCATCGATCGCCTCGACTCCTGGGCGCAGCAGCAGGCGCAGCCCGACCGCGCCAGCCTGTCGCTGCAGATGGAGCTCGACGCTATCCGCTACGTCTACCAGCTGGCGCAGGAGGAGACCTTCGCCCGCATCAGCGAGCGGATTGCGCGAGCCGACGCGGTGATTGTGATCGGCATTCAGTCCACGCGCGGTCTTGCCAACACTTTTTTTAGCCACCTCGAATATCTGCGCCCGCGGGTGACCTACGCCGACGGCAGCTCCGGCAGCTGGCTGGAGGCGCTGAACTCCGAATATGAGCATCCCTACGTGGTGATCACCGATACCCGCGCCTACTCCAGCACCGCCCGCCAGTTCTGCCGGGTGGCCGCAGAGCGGCGCATCGCCACCGCGCTGGTGACCGATATCTGGTGCCCGTGGGCCCGCGACTATCCGCTCGATCTGCTGCAGGTCAAAACCGATACCGGCCACTTTTGGGATTCGCTCGCGCCGATCGGCTGCCTTTTCAACCTGCTGCTCTCGGCGGTGGTCGAGCGGCTCGGCCCGTCGCTGTCGCAGCGGCTGGCCGAGAACCGGGCGCTGCAGCAGGAGTTTGGTCAATTTGAACGTGAATAAGCGCCTGCTCGCCAGGCTCCAGGACAGGAAATAACAGATGAATCAGCAAGTCACCCTGGTCGATATCCGCGCGCGGTTTCCGGCGCTGGCTATCGATCTCAAGTACGCCAGCGCCGATAACATTACCGGCCAGCCTATCTATGCCGAAGCCCGCTGCCTGCTGCACCCGGACGCGGCGGCGGCGCTGGAGAAGTCTCTGAGCATCGCCCGCCTGGCGGGCCTGCATCTGCAGGTTCTCGATGCCTATCGTCCGCAGCAGGCTCAGCAGCTGCTGTGGAACGCCTGTCCGAACCAGGACTATGTGGTGCCGATTGCGCTGGGGTCGAACCACAGCCGCGGTACCGCTATTGATGTGACATTAATCGACGAAAACGGCCAGCCGCTGGATATGGGCACCGCCTTCGACGAGATGGACGATCTCTCTCACCCTTACCACCCGGCGGTTCCCCCCGCCGCTCAGCGTAACCGCCTGCTGCTGAACGCCGTGATGTTTGGCGGCGGCTTTAAGGGTATTTCCACGGAATGGTGGCATTTCGAACTACCGGACGCGGCCGGTTATCCGCTCCTTGATGATGTTTTTGCCTGCCTGGCTCCCGCTAAGACTGACGGAGTAATTCCATGAAAATGATTCGTACCCCCTTAACCGGTTTTCGTCCGCTGCTGCTGGCCGTCGCGCTGGCCGCCGCCGTTGCGCCGGCCTATGCCGCGGTCCCCAAAGATATGCTGGTGATCGGTAAAGCCGCCGACCCGCAGACTCTCGATCCGGCCGTGACCATCGATAACAACGACTGGACGGTCACCTACCCGGCCTATCAGCGGCTGGTGAAATACAAAACCGATGACGGGAAAGGTTCGACGGACGTCGAGGGCGAGCTGGCGGAGAGCTGGCAGGTCTCCGATGACGGTAAAACCTGGACCTTTACGCTGCACAAAAGCATGCAGTTTGATGACGGCTCGCCGGTGACCGCCGAGGCGGTCAAGCTCTCGTTCGAACGCCTGATGCGCATTAAGCAAGGTCCTTCGGAAGCCTTCCCGAGCGGGTTGAAAATTGATGCCGTCGATCCCACCACGGTCCGCTTCACCCTGCCGGAGCCATTCGCCCCGTTCCTGCACACCCTCGCCAACGACGGCGCGTCGATCGTCAACCCGGCGGTGCTGAAGGCCAACGCCGCCGACGACGCCCGCGGCTGGCTGGCGGAGCACACCGCCGGCTCCGGCGCCTATATGCTGCAGCGCTGGCAGAAAGGCCAGCAGCTGGTGCTGGTGCCCAACCCGCACTACGCCGGCATTAAGCCGGTCTTTAAGCGGGTCACGGTGAAGATTATCGGCGAAAGCTCCGCCCGCCGCCTGCAGCTGACCAAGGGCGATCTGGATATTGCCGACGCGCTGCCGGTAGACCAGTTCGCGGCGCTGAAAAAAGAGGATAAGGTTGCGGTGTATGACTATCCGGCGCTGCGCGTCACCTACCTGTACCTCAACAACGGCAAGGCGCCGATGAATCAGGTCGATCTCCGCCGCGCCGTCTCCTGGGCCACCGACTATAAAGGGATGGTCAACGGCATTCTCGGCGGCAACGGCAAGCAGATGCGCGGCCCGATCCCGGACGGCATGTGGGGCTATGACGCCAGCGCTATGCAGTACTCCCTCGATATGGACAAAGCCAAAGCCGCGCTGGAAAAAGTGGCGGATAAGCCCAAAACCCTGTCGTTCCTCTACTCCGATAATGACCCTAACTGGGAGCCTATCGCCCTCTCCACCCAGGCGAACCTGCAGGCGCTCGGTATCCCGGTGAAGCTCGAAAAGCTGGCTAACGCCACCATGCGCGAGCGGATTGGCAAAGGGGATTACGACATCGCCATCGGCAACTGGAGCCCGGATTTCGCCGACCCCTATATGTTCATGAACTACTGGTTTGAGTCGGATAAGAAAGGGCTCCCGGGCAACCGTTCATTCTACGAGAACCCGCAGGTTGACGCCCTGCTCAAGAAGGCGGTCTCCACCGCCGATCAGGCGCAGCGAACCGCGGATTATCAGGCGGCGCAGAAAACGGTGATCGATGAGGCCGCCTACGTCTATCTGTTCCAGAAAAACTATCAGGTGGCGATGAACAAAGAGGTCAAAGGCTTCGTCTTTAACCCGATGCTCGAGCAGATCTTCAATATTGCCGAGATGCACAAATAGCGGGCCGCACCTTAACCTTGTGATGCCGGGCAGCCATCGGCCCGGCAGAGGACGTCATGATGAGTTTCTGGGGTTTACTACGACAACGCAGCTGGGGGCTGATCCTCGTCGTCGCCGGCGTATGCGCGATCACCTTTATTATTTCGCACCTTATTCCCGGCGACCCGGCGCGGCTGCTGGCGGGCGATCGCGCGAGCGACGAGATCGTGCGCCATATTCGCCAGCAGCTGGGGCTGGATTTACCGCTCTGGCAGCAGTTTTTGCACTACGTCAACGCCCTGCTGCACGGCGACCTCGGCACCTCTATCCGTACCGGGCGCCCGGTGCTAGAGGATCTGAAAACCTTTTTCCCCGCAACGCTGGAGCTGGCGATATGCGCGCTGTTTATCGCCCTGGTGGTCGGCATTCCGCTCGGCGTGCTCTCGGCGGTGTACCGCAACCGCTGGACCGATCATCTGGTGCGCCTGATGGCGCTGACCGGGATTTCCACCCCGGCGTTCTGGCTGGGGCTGGGGGTGATCGTTCTGTTTTACGGCAAGCTGAACTGGCTGCCGGGCAGCGGACGACTTGACGACTGGTTTGACCCGCCGACCCACGTGACCGGTTTCTACCTGATCGACTCGCTGCTGGAAGGCAACCTCGAGGTGTTCTTTAACGCCCTTCAGCATCTGATTCTGCCGGCCACCACCCTGGCTTTCGTCCACCTGGGAATTGTTGCCCGCCAGATTCGCTCGGCGATGCTGGAGCAGCTCAGCGAAGATTACATCCGCACCGCGCTGGCCAGCGGCCTGCCGAAGTGGACCATCGTGATGCGCTACGCGCTGCCCAATGCGCTGATCCCCTCGGTCACCGTGCTCGGGCTGGCGCTGGGGGACCTGCTGTACGGCGCGGTGCTGACCGAAACCGTCTTCGCCTGGCCCGGGATGGGCGCCTACGTGGTCTCCTCCATTCAGGCGCTCGATTTCCCGGCGGTGATGGGGTTCGCCGTGGTGGTGTCGTTTGCCTACGTGCTGGTCAACCTGCTCGTTGACCTGCTCTATTTGTGGATAGACCCGCGTATGGGTCGGGGAGAAAGCTAAGTGATGATGACCCAGGAAAGCCCCGGCGTCGGCGTGAAAATCAGCCGCAGCCACGCGTGGAAACGCCGCCTGTGGCTGGTACGTAAAAGCCCGCTGACGCTGATCGGCGGCGGCATTATGCTGATCATGCTGTTCCTGATGATCTTCTCCCCCTGGCTGGTGCCGCACGATCCTAACGCCATCGATCTCACCGCCCGCCTGCAGGCGCCGTCGGCGATCCACTGGTTTGGCACCGACGAAGTGGGCCGGGATCTGTTCAGCCGGGTGCTGATCGGCAGCCAGCAGTCGATCGCCGCCGGGCTGGCGGTGGTGCTGATCGCCGGGATCGGCGGCTCGCTGCTGGGCTGCCTCTCCGGCGTGCTGGGCGGACGCAGCGACGCGCTGATCATGCGGCTGATGGATATCATGCTGTCGATCCCTTCGCTGGTGCTGACGATGGCGCTGGCCGCGGCGTTAGGCCCCAGCCTGTTCAACGCCATGCTGGCGATCGCTATCGTGCGGATCCCCTTTTACGTGCGCCTGGCGCGCGGGCAAACGCTGGTGGTGCGCCAGCACAGCTTCGTGGAGGCCTCCGTCACCTTCGGCGCCTCCCGCTGGCACCTGATTAGCTGGCATATCCTGCGCAATGCGCTGCCGCCGCTGGTGGTGCAGGCTTCGCTGGATATCGGCAGCGCTATTCTGATGGCGGCGACGTTAGGCTTTATCGGCCTCGGCGCCCAACAGCCCACCGCCGAATGGGGGGCGATGGTGGCCAACGGTCGCAACTATGTTCTCGACCAGTGGTGGTACTGCGCCTTCCCCGGCGCCGCCATCCTGATCACCGCCGTCGGTTTTAATCTGTTTGGTGACGGGATTCAGGACTTACTGGATCCGAAGTCCGGAGGACGCAGCTAATGAATAATCGGGTTTTAACTATCGATAACGTCCGCTTAAGCTTCCCCGTCTATCAGGGCGCGGTGCACGTCCTGAACGCCGTTTCCCTGCATATCGACCGCGGCGAAATCGTTGGCGTGGTAGGCGAGTCGGGTTCGGGGAAATCCGTTACCGCAATGCTGGCGATGCGCCTGCTGCCGCCGGAGAGCTATCAGATCCACAGCGGTCAGGTGACCCTGATGGGTAACGATATCCTCGGCGCAACGGAAAAAGAGATGCGCGCTATTCGCGGCCGCAGGGTGGCGATGATTTTCCAGGAGCCGATGACCGCCCTGAACCCGACGCGGCGGATTGGCAAGCAGATGGTGGACGTTATCCGCCAGCACCGTCCGCTCTCCGCCCGCGAGGCGCGCGCCAGGGCGGCGGCGCTGCTGGCGGATATGCAGATCGCCGACCCGCAGCGGGTGATGGAGCGCTACCCGTTTGAGCTCTCCGGCGGGATGCGCCAGCGGGTGATGATCGCCATCGCCTTCTCCTGCGAGCCCGATCTGCTGATTGCCGATGAGCCGACCACCGCCCTGGACGTGACCGTCCAGCGCCAGGTTCTGCGCCTGCTAAAACAGAAGGCACAGGCCACGGGAACCGCGGTGCTGTTTATCAGCCACGATATGGCGGTGGTTTCCCAGGTCTGCGATCGGCTGTACGTGATGTACGCCGGGGCGGTTATCGAAAGCGGTTCGACCCCGCAGGTGCTGCATCATCCGCTGCATCCCTACTCCGTTGGCCTGCTGAACAGCGCCCCGGATAACGGCGAGCCACGATCGCTGCTGCAATCGATTCCCGGCACGGTGCCCAACCTCGCGCGCCTGCCGGGGGGCTGCGCCTTTCGCGAACGCTGCTTCGCCGCCGGCGAGGGCTGCGGGACGGTCCCGCTGCTGCGACCGATAGAACACACCGAACAGCAGGCGGCCTGCTGGTATCCGCAACGGGAGAACGCCCATGTCTGACAGACTATTAACGCTGAGCGATGTTCATCTTAACTTTCCGGCACGCAAGAACTGGCGCGGTAAGGTCGTCGAGCGCGTCTATGCGCTAAACGGCCTCGATATGACGGCCTATCGCGGCGAAACCCTGGGTATCGTTGGCGAATCCGGCTGCGGCAAAAGCACCCTCGCCAGGCTGCTGATGGGCATGCTCAAACCCTCTTCCGGCCGCTTCGATCGCGGTGGGGACTCCGCCACCGGGCGCGACGCCGGCAGCATGCAGATGGTCTTCCAGGATCCGCTCTCCTCGCTGGATCCGCGCCTGCCCGTCTGGCGGACCATCACCGAGCCGGTGTGGATCCAGTCCCGGCCCGGCGAGAAGGCGCGGCGCGCGCTCGCCGAGCGGCTGGCGCTGCAGGTTGGGCTACGTCCGGAGTATCTCGACCGCCTGCCGCACGCCTTTTCCGGCGGCCAGCGCCAGCGCATTGCGATCGCCCGCGCGCTGTCGGCGAAGCCGGATATTATCGTGCTGGATGAGCCCACCTCGGCGCTGGATATTTCGGTGCAGGCGCAGATCCTCAATCTGCTGGTTGAGCTGCAAAAACAGCAGAACCTGACCTTCGTGCTGATCTCGCATAACGTCTCGGTGGTGCGTCATATGAGCGACCGCGTGGCGGTGATGTATCTCGGGCAAATCGTCGAGATGGGCGAAGCGCGCCGGGTCCTCGACGCGCCGTCTCATCCCTATACCCGTCTGCTGATGGATTCGGTGCCGCGCATTGGCATGCCGCTGGGTGACGCCCCGCGCAACACCGAGCTGCCCGGCAACCGGCATCTGCCGGAGGGCTGCTATTTTCGCGAGCGCTGCCCCTTCGCCAGCGCCGGCTGTGAAAAGCCGCAGCCGCTGCGCCCGCTGGCCAACGGCAGCGCCGCCCGCTGCTGGAAGGCGGAAAGCCTTGCCTGCAGCGGCGTAAACTAAAAAAAACCGCCACCTGAACACAAGGTGGCGGTTTTTATCTGCCGGTCACAGGGCGGCGCGGCAGATATTCAGTTAAAACAGTCCTAACGGCGCGGTACCGTAGCTCACCAGCAGGTTTTTCGTCTGCTGGTAGGCGTTCAGCGCCATTTTGTGGGTTTCGCGCCCGACGCCGGACTGCTTGTAGCCGCCAAACGCCGCGTGGGCCGGGTAGACGTGGTAGCAGTTTGTCCACACGCGGCCGGCTTTAATCCCGCGCCCCATGCGATAGGCCAGGTTAGTATCGCGCGTCCAGACGCCGGCCCCGAGGCCAAACTGGGTCTCATTGGCAATCGCCAGCGCTTCCGCTTCATCTTTAAAGGTGGTGATGCCAATGACCGGGCCGAAAATCTCCTCCTGGAAGCTGCGCATATCGTTGCGCCCCTTGATCAGGGTGGGCTGAATATAGTAACCGTTATCCAGCTCCGCGGTGATGCTGGCGCGCTCGCCGCCGGTGAGGATCTGGCCGCCTTCGTCGCGGGCAATTTTAATGTACGACAGGATCTTGTCGAACTGCTGGCGCGAGGCCTGGGCGCCGATCATCGTATCGGTATCAAACGGGTCGCCGCGGCGAATCTGCGCCACTTTCGCCATCACCCGCTCCATAAACGGCTCGTAGATCGATTCATGAATAAGCGCCCGCGATGGGCAGGTGCAGACTTCGCCCTGGTTGAAGAAGCCCAGCACCAGCCCCTCCACCGCCTTCTCAATAAACTCGTCTTCGCCGTCCATCACGTCGGCAAAGTAGATGTTTGGCGACTTGCCGCCGAGCTCAACGGTGCAGGGAATAATATTCTCCGCGGCGCAGGCCATAATATGTCGGCCTACCGGCGTCGAGCCGGTGAAGGCGATTTTCGCGATCCGCTTGCTGGTCGCCAGCGCTTCGCCGGCCTCCTTGCCGAATCCCTGCACCACGTTCAGCACGCCCGGCGGGAAGATATCGCCGATAATTTCCATCAGCAGCGTAATGCTGAGCGGCGTCTGCTCTGCCGGCTTGAGCACCACGCAGTTGCCTGCCGCCAGCGCCGGCGCCAGCTTCCACGCCGCCATCAGCAGCGGGAAGTTCCACGGGATGATCTGCCCTACCACGCCCAGCGGCTCGTGGAAGTGATAGGCCACGGTGGTTTCGTCGATCTCGGCGGTGCTGCCCTCCTGCGCGCGCAGGCAGCCGGCAAAATAGCGGAAGTGATCGACCGCCAGCGGCAGATCGGCGTTGAGGGTTTCGCGAATCGGCTTCCCGTTATCCCAGCTCTCCGCTACCGCCAGGTACTCGAGGTTTTTCTGGATGCGATCGGCAACCTCCAGCAGCAGATTAGAGCGCTGCTGGACCGACGTTTTTCCCCATGCCTCTGCGGCGCGGTGCGCGGCATCGAGGGCAAAATCGATATCTTTGGCATCGGAGCGGGGAAATTGCGCAATGTCGCTCCCGTCCACGGGGGAGGTATTCATAAAGAATTCGCCGCCGAGCGGCTCGACAAACTTGCCGTCAATATAGTTGCCGTAGGCGGATTTAAGTGTCACTAACGCGCCCGGGGTGCCAGGATGAGCATAACGCATTGCAATCTCCTTCTTGTAGGGTTGAGGCGCAGCGGCGTATTGGTTTTTTGCTGTTGCCTGCTGCAGCAAGGCTATTGCAGGGGTTATGCCAGTTTTATCGCACTTTAAAATAGCAAATAAAATCAGCCAATTAACTTTCACCCCTGGTCGACGTCTCACATTCTGCGGCAGCGATGTTTGCTTCTGTGTCGCAAATCGCAACACATAAGAAACCGTAAAGCTACAATGTTGCAACATAACTCAGCCGACCATGAGGTGCTCCGTGCAAGGAAACCCGTTTACCCTCGCCCCGGAGGAAACAGCTAATCCGCTGCTCAGCGATTCGTGGTTTCGCAGCCAGCTGTATGGCCTGCAGCCCACGACGGATGACTTCCCGCGCCTGCGCTCCGGCGAGCTGGCGGATCTGCTGGCCAGCCATAGCGGGCTGCAGCAGCTCACGCAGCCGGTGGTTGGCGCCCTGTCGCGTAAAGTCGCCGACCTGCAGTCGGTGGTGATCCTCTCCGATGCCAGCGGCCTGGTGCTGCAAACCTTCGGCAATATGCACGCCATGCAGAAGGCGCAGAGCTTTGCCCTCGCGCCGGGAAATTTATGGAGCGAGAGCGGCCGCGGGACTAACGCCATCGGCACCGCGCTGGCGATTGACGACAGCTGCGAAATTGACGGCCGCCAGCATTTTCTTACCAGCAACCAGGATCTCTACTGCGCGGCCATCCCCATTCAGAGCCCTGATGGGCAAATTGCCGGCGTGCTGGATATTTCCGGGCCGGCGCATTTCCCCCATCCGCATACCCTGGGATGGGTGAAAGAGGCGGCTAAACAGATCGAGTATTTATGGGTAAAACAGAGCCTGCACCCGCAGCAGTGGCTGATGAGCCTGCACTCGCAGCCGCAGAAGCTCGACAGCGTTGAGGAGCTGCTGCTGGTCTTTTCCGATAACGTTCTCACCGCCGGCAACCGGCTGGCGATGCGCGAGCTGGGGCTCGGCAGCGAGCAGCTGGGCCACATCACCTTCCAGCAGCTCTTTCCGCTGCTGACGCAAACCGCGGTCAGCGTTCCGCTGCCGCTCACCGTGCGCCGGCAGGGCTATTACTACCGGCTACGCGCCCCCACCCGCAGCGCCGTGGCGGTGTCGGCCCCGCCCGCCGTCGACCTTCCCTTCGCCGGACCGCGCGAAGGGGAAAAAATGGTGCGCCTGCTCAACGCCGGCATCGCGCTGTGTATTGAAGGTGAAACGGGGTGTGGGAAAGAGTACGTCAGCCGTACCCTGCACCAGCATAGCCGCTGGCGCAGCGGTAAGTTTGTGGCCATCAACTGCGCCGCCATTCCCGAATCGCTGATTGAGTCAGAGCTCTTTGGCTATCAGCCGGGGGCCTTCACCGGCGCCAGTAAAAACGGCTATATCGGTAAAATCCGCGAGGCCGACGGCGGCGTGCTGTTCCTGGATGAGATTGGCGATATGCCGATGCTGCTGCAGACGCGGCTGCTGCGGGTGCTGCAGGAAAAAGAGGTCACTCCGCTCGGCGCCAGCCAAAGCACCCCGGTTAACTTCGCGGTGATCTGCGCGACCCACCGTAATCTGGCCCAGCGCGTCGCCGACGGTGAGTTTCGCGAGGATCTGTTCTATCGCCTGCGGGAATTTGCCCTCGCCATTCCGCCGCTGCGCGGCTGGCCGGCGCTGCCGGCGTTTATCCAGCGGCTATGGCAGGCGCTCGGCGCGGGGCAGCGTCGGGTGCAGCTGTCGCCGGAGCTGCTGGACAACCTCGCCCGCCAGCCCTGGCCGGGCAACGTGCGCCAGCTGCAAAGCCTGATGAAGGTCCTGCTGGCGCTGGCCGACGACGGTGCCCGCCTCGAGGTTGACGATTTGCCCGCAGAGTACCGGGCAGCGCCGGCACCCGCCGCGCCGCGCGGGCTGCAGCAGCACGATAGCCAGCTGATTGCCGATACCCTGACCACCTACAACGGTAACGTCAGTAAGGCGGCGCAGGCGCTGGGCGTGGCGCGCAGCACGCTCTATCGCCGGGCCGCGCGGTCGGGACGAAATTAATCCTCTGCGGGGCCCCGCGCCCCGCCAACGACGCAACATACCGCCATCCGCGCTGGCATCATGCGCCCCTTTATTTTAGAATAAGCTAAATTTAGACAATACTAAAATAAAGAGATGAACACGCCACAAGAGCTGCAGGTCAGCGCCGGGGAAGCCGCGGCCCTGTTAAAAGCAATGAGCAACCCCAACAGGCTGATGATTCTGTGCATGCTTTGCGACGCGCCGCACGCCAGCGCCGGCGAGCTGGCGCGGATCACCGGCCTGAGCCCCTCCGCCACCTCACAGCATCTGGCGCGTATGCGCGACGAAGGCCTCATCGACAGCAGGCGCGAGGCGCAGCGCGTCCATTACTTCATCACCGATCCTGCCGTACAGCAGATTATCGCCACGCTGAAGGCCATCTATTGCCCTTAAGGAGCCGTCATGACTATCACCGCCCTTTCTCCCGAAGAAGCCCGGACGCAAATCGCCCGGGGCGCCAGATTAATTGATATCCGCGACGCCGATGAGTATGCCCGCGAGCACATTCCCGACGCCGAGCTGGTCCCGCTCAGCGCCCTGAACGGCGGTGCGACGCTGCACGCCACCGCCGATGAGACGATTATTTTCCACTGCCAGGCCGGCTCGCGGACGCAAAACAACGCCATTCGCCTGCTGGCGGCCGCCGCTCCGGCGCAGGTCAGGCTGCTGGCCGGCGGCATTCAGGCCTGGAAGGCGGCGGGCCTGCCGGTCGCAGAAGATAAATCGCAGCCGCTGCCGCTGATGCGTCAGGTGCAGATCGCCGCCGGCGGGCTAATACTTCTCGGCGTGGTGCTGGGATACGGCTTCGGCAGCGGCTTTTTCCTGCTGAGCGCATTGGTTGGCGCCGGGCTGACCTTCGCCGGTATCACCGGCTTTTGCGGCATGGCGCGGCTGCTGGCGGTGATGCCGTGGAACCGACGCTGATATCTACCCCCTCAGGTCAGTTGTCGCATGCCGTTCGGCTGAGCTATGGTTAATATCCGCAATCGCGACGCAGGGTCACGGCAGGTAGCAGGATGAGGCGTCGGATTATTCATACAGAGGAGAGAGAGAATGTATTCACCTGGCGATCTGGTACAGCCGCGAACGGGCGGTCCAAAGCTTAAAGTGGTGGCCGTCAACGACGATCAAATTGTCGCCGTGCAGGCCAGCAACGAGCAGGGCGAGAAATTTACCCTCAAAGCGGTCGACGTTACGCCCTATACCGAAGACGGCGATTTCGGCGTTTGCTGATATTTACGGTGGGTCACCCCACCGTTATTTCCCCTGCCGCAGAGAGCCTGCTGCTGCGGGATAAATATTAAATCAGGAAGCTCTCGAGAGTTTTACCCGCGGAGATGGCCCGGGCGATCGGCTTCGGCATACGACCCTGGCCGGTCCAGGTTTTTTCCAGACCGTTAAAATCGATAAAACGATATTTTGCCGGGCGCGGCCGCCGCGCTTTCGTTCCCGGCGAGGTCTTCTGGCCCAGCAGCTCATCAGGCGTAATGCCATCGGCCATCATCAGCTCCAGCCAGGTGCTAATTTTTTCCTGATATTCAGCTCTCTGCGCATGGTCAGCCTGCTGCCGGGTACGTTTTTCTTCAGTGACGATCCTGAGCTTTTCCAGCATATCGTCAAGAGCCTCAATGGAGAATTCACGCGTCATGGCCCGCAGCGAGCGGATATTATTCAGTTTCTGTAACATTAAAGACATAAATTTTCAAAAAACTCCGGATAATAAATAAAACAAAATTACGTAGCCATATTAATATCTGAGATTATTTATTACCACCTTTAATATCCCCGTATAAATATAGAAAGATAACCCTGTTGTGAATTCATTTATACACAACCCAGGCGGCAGGCTTTTACGGGCCGGGTTCAATATAGCGCCAGCCGCTGCGAGTTATTCAGATTAGCGTAACGGCAAACCGCCCGCTGACATTACTCTTCAGGGCGCGTCGATGCGCAACAGGAATATCCCTGAGCCGCACGCCTGCTCCGTCATGCGCATATAGCGGGGATGCGTAAAGCCTTAGCATAATATCGCCAGCGGCGAAGCGCGCTACGTTGACCGGTGCCTGCATAAGCATTCATTAAAGACGAATGAAAAAAAATAACCATAACAGTATATTATGCTGAGTTATACGCCATTATACGCCAAATAAATCTAAAAGTGATGAGCGTCACGCTTCTCTGCGAAGATCGCGCTGACTAAGGAGTCCCCCATCGGCATTATCTTTTCCGCAACACAACCATAACAACACCAACACATTGATAATTAACAATAAAAATGATATCCAGCATAAAACTAACGAAACGCTCAGCGAACAGCCTTCCACAGAGTATTTTATAGACAAAAAGCCATTAAATAAAAATTTGCAGCTAGTTGCCACCTTCAAGCCAGAGATATAACCTACTCACATCATTACAGGCAGCCCAAAAACGCTATAACAGCGCGCATTTTTTGGCGTAACAGACTTTATTTTCGAGGAGCATACCGATGTTCTCTGCGCAGTCCCGCTTGCGTCATGCGGTAGCAGACACCTTTGCGATGGTCGTGTACTGCACCGTCGTAAACATGATGATCGAGATTTTCCTCTCCGGAATGACTTTTGAGCAGTCGTTATCGTCACGTCTGGTCGCTATTCCGGTAAACATTATTATTGCGGTGCCCTACGGTTTTTACCGCGACCGCGCGATGCGCCTGGCGCGCCATATCAGCCCCTCGGGCTGGATGAAGAATGTTGCCGACGTTGTCGCCTATGTGACCTTCCAGTCGCCGGTGTACGTCGCGATTCTGTTTGTGGTGGGTGCCGACTGGCATCAGATTGCCGCGGCGGTGAGTTCGAATATCGTCGTTTCAATGCTGATGGGCGCGGCGTATGGCTACTTTCTTGATTACTGCCGCCGCCTGTTCCGCGTCAGCGCCTACCGCCAGGCCAAAGCCTGAGCCGATGACCAACCAGCGACTGGCCCGCGCCAGTCGCTCACTGCATCCACTTCCTTGTTATCATCCCCCAGCGGCAATTTGCCCGCACGTTAATGCGCAAATCCGCCGGTTAACTGTGGGTCAACTATGGGACATCGTCGGCTGCGCTTCGCCAAATAAGCCACTCAGAAAGCGCTCAAGCGCAATACGTGAGCTGAATCCGTGTGGAATACCATAATGCTGCTGCGCATCACCGGCTAAATAGAGCGGGAACTGCTCGTAATGATCGCAGGTCTTGATATCCGAAGCGGGGTCCGCCAGCGTATTGCTGCGCTCTTTCAGCGCCGGATGAATAATTAAAGCGGTACGCCCCATGCGCGCTTCGCGGTTCACATAAACATAATTATCGCCACGGCGATAGCCGTACGCTTTTTGCGTCACAACATCCATGGTGAAGCCGGCTTTTTCAAGAACACGCGCCACCTCATCGGGTCTTAAATACATACTCATTCCTCGTTATCTTTTACCGCACATTTACCTTACCTTATTCTTGATTGGCAGGGCTTTCGGAAAATTCCAGAAACCACGATTTAAAGCATAATTCAAAATCTTGTCCTACACTTAATTGCTCTACCCTAAATAATTCTGGTTGCAATACGACAGCAGCGTAGGCACAACCTCAAGTATGGCGGGTATCGATGATATTAAGGGAGAAATCAATGGCCAACCGTGTGAATCGCAACAATGTAGATGAAAGCGCTGAGGATATTCATAACGATGTCAGCCAATTAGCGGATACGCTGGAAGAAGTGCTGAAATCCTGGGGCAGCGATGCAAAAGACGAAGCGGACGCTGCGCGCAAAAAGGCGCAGGCATTGCTGAAAGAGACCCGCGCACGCATTAACGGTAACAACCGCGTACAGCAGGCCGCGCGTGACGCCGCCGGCTGCGCCGATACCTACGTGCGTGACAAACCCTGGCAGAGCGTCGGCGCCGCCGCCGCCGTTGGGCTATTTATTGGCGTATTGCTGAATTTACGTCGATAATATAAACGTACGACGAAGATAACAAATACGCGTCAACCCCTGTATGCCGTCGGTATGCAGGGGTTTTTTATTTCTCACCGCCGCGTACGGCCTGCCCGAGCTGGCGCACGAGATCAGCGGCCATCTCCGGGGAGGTCAGATTGGTAAAACTCACCAGCAGCCCTCCCTCACCGCGGCTCTGCATCCGCCAGTCGCTCAGCGCCTGAACGTCCAGCCCGGCCTCTCTTGCCCGCCGCGCCAGCAGCCGGTCGTCGCCGCGCGTCGCAATCACCAGCTGAATGCCGCCCAGCTGCGGAACCACCGCAAAGCCGGCGGCCGCCAGCGCCGACTCCAGCCACTGACGGCGCAGGGCGTAGCTGGCGCGCATTTTTTTCAGATGGCGCCAGAAATGACCTTCCTGAATAAAATCGGCCAGCGTCTGCTGCCACAGCGTCGGAACGCTGCAGCTCATCAGCTCCGCCTGGCGACGAAATGCGGCAACCTGCGGCGGGGGAACCACCAGCCACGCGGCGCGCAGCGCGGGAAAGAGTGATTTGCTGAACGTTCCGCAGTAGATCACGCGCTGCGGGGCATCGAGGCTTTTCAGCGGCGGCAGCGGCTTGCCCCGATAGCGAAATTCGCTATCGTAATCATCTTCGATAATCCAGCCGTCGTTTTGCGCCGCCCAGGCCAGCAGCTGCCTGCGCCTCTCAAGCGAGAGCGCAACGCCGGTCGGGCTTTGGTGAGCGGGCGTCAGCAGCGCGAAGTGCGCCTTTGGAAAGCAGCGCAGCGCGTGCGCTACATCCATTCCTTCATCATCGACCGGGACCGGATTAATGACCACATTTTGCCCCGTGACCACCGGACGGATCAGCGGAAAGCCGGGGTCTTCCATCCACATGGCCTGCCCGGGCCGCGCCAGGGTGCGCAGGATCAGCGTCATCGATGCGGCATAGCTGCCGGTCACCAGCACCTGCTCCGGCTGGCACTCAATGCTGCGCGAGAGGCGGAGATAATCGACAATCGCCCGGCGAAGGATCGGTTCACCGCAGGGCTCTCCCGGCGCCAGATCGAAACGGGTTTGCGTGCGCAGCCGTCGGCCCATCACCCGCGCCCACAGGCCGCGCGGGAAAAGATCCAGCGCCGGCAGGCCCATTTTAAACGGCAGGGGCGCTGTCGGCTCGCTGCCGGCCGCCAGACGCGTCGGCGCCGCCTGCTGCGGGCTGAGGCGCTCGCTGACGAAGGTTCCCGCCTGGCCACGCCGCTCAAGCCATCCCTGAGCCACCAGCTCACCCCAGGCATTTTCCACCGTTGCCCGGGATACGCCGAGCTCCTGAGCGTAGACCCGGCTGGCGGGCAGACGGCTGCCCGGCGGCAGCTCGCCGCGCTCAATGGCGGATTTCAGCTGCCGGGCGATACGCTGATAGTGTGGCGCTTTTTTGGCTTCCATTATGGTCTGCTTTTTTCATTAAAATATGGCTATCTTTTGCAGTCCATTATAGTGCTATTTTGGCTGCCGTCTTAGAGACTATCTCGCCCGACGTCGCCGTTGACGTCCGCCCGGGCCCGCCGCGGGATCCCGTGCAGCCTAAGGGATAGCTCTTCATGTGGAGAGAAAAATGAACACACTGCGTCAGCCCTATAACGAACTGAGTCCGGAAGTCTATAACGCGCTGGTACAGGCGAAAGTTGCGCTGGAAAAAAGCGCGCTCGACGGCACGCTGCTGGAGCTGGTTTACCTGCGCGTTTCGCAGATAAACGGCTGCGCCTTCTGCCTCGAGATGCACAGTAAAGCGCTGAGAAAATCCGGCGTCGCCCAGGGCCGCCTCGACGCGCTGGCCGGCTGGCGGGTAAGCGCCCACTTTGATGCCGCGGAGCGCGCAGCGCTGGCGTGGGCCGAATCGGTAACCCACATCGCCAGCAGCCATGCGGAAGATGAGGTTTATCTGCCGCTGCTGGATCATTTTAGCCCGCGTCAAATAAGCGATTTAACCTTCGCCATCAGCCTGATGAACGCCTTTAATCGCCTTGCCGTCAGCATGCGCCTGTAGTTTTACGCCCGACCGCCCCCGCCCTCACGGGATCGCTCCCTGGGGGTTTTTCTTATTTTAAAACGCTATATATTGCGTGGTTGAACTTTTTGACAACTACATCTAGTATTTCCTGAACAGTTAACCGATACCAACCGCTGCGCTTTTTGGCGCCGTTCTGTTATCTTAAATGGAAATACGAATCATGCGCATTACTATTTACACTAAAAATGACTGCGTTCAGTGCCATGCGACCAAGCGCGCCATGGAGAGCCGCGGGTTTGCCTTCGAGATGGTCAACATCGAGCACCATCCCGACGCCGCAGAGATGCTGCGCGAGCAGGGCTTTCGCCAGCTGCCGGTGGTGATTGCCGGCGAGACCCGCTGGTCCGGCTTCCGTCCGGATATGATTAATCGCCTGCGTCCCGTCGCGGCGGCGAGCGCATGAGCCTCATCGTCTACTTCTCCAGCAGCTCCGAAAATACGCATCGGTTCGTCCAGCGTCTGGGGCTGCCCGCGGTGCGCATTCCGCTTAACGAGCGGGAGCGGATCCAGGTAGACGAACCCTATATCCTCATCGTCCCCAGCTACGGCGGCGGCGGAACCGCAGGCGCCGTGCCGCGCCAGGCGATCCGCTTTTTAAACGATCCCCACAATCGTCAGTTAATTCGTGGCGTCATCGCCGCAGGCAACCGCAACTTTGGCGACGCCTACGGCCGGGCCGGCGACGTTGTCGCGCAGAAATGCAGCGTGCCGTACCTCTATCGCTTTGAGCTGATGGGCACCCCACAAGATGTCGACAACGTGCGTAAAGGAGTAAGCGAATTTTGGCAACAACAACCGCAGAACGTCTAACCATAGAGGCGCCGGATTTCCACGCCCTCAACGCCATGCTGAATCTGTACGACAGCAGCGGGCGGATCCCGTTTGACAAGGACCGCCAGGCGGTGGACGCCTTTATGGCAACCCACGTCGAGGCTAACACCGTCTCTTTCGCCAGCCAGAACGATAAGCTGGAGTGGCTGGTGGCCGAAGGCTACTACGACGCCGGCGTGCTGGAGAGCTACGACCGCAGCTTTGTGCTGGCGCTCTTTGCCCACGCCGAGCGCCATAATTTTCGCTTCCAGACCTTTCTCGGCGCCTGGAAGTTCTACACCAGCTATACGCTGAAAACCTTCGACGGCAAACGCTACCTTGAACATTTCGCCGATCGCACCTGCATGGTGGCGCTGAGCCTGGCGCAGGGCGACGAAACCCTGGCCCGCCAGCTGACCGATGAGATCCTGAGCGGGCGCTTCCAACCGGCGACCCCCACCTTCCTTAACGCCGGCAAGCAGCAGCGCGGGGAGCTGGTTTCCTGCTTCCTGCTGCGTATCGAAGACAACATGGAGTCGATTGGCCGGGCGGTGAACTCGGCGCTGCAGCTCTCAAAGCGCGGCGGCGGCGTGGCGTTTTTGCTGTCGAACCTGCGCGAAGCCGGGGCGCCGATTAAGCGCATCGAGAACCAGTCCTCGGGGGTGATCCCGGTGATGAAAATGCTGGAAGATGCCTTCTCCTACGCCAACCAGCTCGGCGCGCGCCAGGGCGCCGGGGCGGTCTATCTGCACGCGCATCATCCGGATATCCTGCGCTTCCTCGACACCAAGCGCGAAAACGCCGATGAGAAAATCCGCATCAAAACCCTGTCGCTCGGCGTCGTTATCCCGGACGTCACCTTCCAGCTGGCGAAAGACGACGCGCAGATGGCGCTGTTCTCGCCCTACGACGTCGAGCGGCTGTACGGTAAAGCGTTTGGCGATATCGCCGTCAGCGAGATGTACCCGCAGCTGGTCGCCGACGAGCAGGTCAGCAAGCGCTGGATCCGCGCCCGCGATCTGTTCCAGCGGCTGGCGGAGATTCAGTTTGAGTCCGGCTATCCGTACATCATGTTTGAAGATACCGTCAACCGCGCCAACCCGATTGCCGGACGGGTCAACATGAGCAACCTGTGCTCGGAAATTTTGCAGGTCAACACCCCCTCGACCTTTGACGAAAACCTCGATTACGCCAGCGTCGGCCAGGATATCTCCTGCAATCTCGGCTCGTTAAATATCGCCCATACCATGGATTCGCCCGACTTTGCCCGCACGGTTGAAGTCGCCATTCGCGGCCTGACGGCGGTATCCGATATGAGCGACATTCGTTCGGTGCCTTCGGTGGCGGCGGGTAACGCGGCCTCTCACGCCATCGGGCTGGGGCAGATGAATCTGCACGGCTATCTGGCGCGGGAGGGCATCGCCTACGGCAGCCCGGAGGGGCTGGACTTCACCAACCTCTATTTTTACACCGTGACCTGGCATGCGCTGCACACCTCGATGCTGATGGCGCGCGAGCGCGGCCAGCGTTTCGCCGGCTTCTCGCAATCGCGCTACGCCAGCGGGGAGTATTTCCAGCAGTATCTGCAGGGCGACTGGCAGCCGAAAACGACGAAAGTCCGCGAGCTGTTCGCCCGCGCCGGTATTGCCCTGCCCGATCGCCAAATGTGGCAGCAGCTGCGCGAGGACGTGATGCGTTACGGGATCTATAACCGCAATCTGCAGGCGGTGCCGCCCACCGGCTCGATCTCCTATATCAACCACGCGACCTCGAGCATCCATCCGATCGTCTCGAAGATAGAGATCCGCAAAGAGGGCAAGACCGGGCGGGTTTACTATCCGGCCCCGTTTATGACCAACGACAACCTGGCCCTGTACCAGGACGCGTATGAGATTGGCCCGCAAAAAATTATCGACACCTACGCCGAGGCCACGCGACATGTCGATCAGGGGCTCTCTTTAACGCTCTTTTTCCCCGATACCGCCACCACCCGCGATATCAACCGGGCGCAAATTTACGCGTGGAAAAAAGGCATTAAGACGCTCTACTACATCCGCCTGCGCCAGCTGGCGCTGGAAGGTACTGAAATTGAGGGCTGCGTGTCCTGCGCGCTGTAAGGAGAACCCGATGACCCATCTATCGCGCATTAGCGCCATTAACTGGAATAAGATTCAGGACGACAAGGACCTGGAGGTGTGGAACCGCCTGACCAGCAACTTCTGGCTGCCGGAGAAGGTGCCGCTGTCCAACGATATCCCCGCGTGGCAGGCCCTCAGCCCGATGGAGCAGCAGCTGACCATCCGCGTTTTCACCGGCCTGACGCTGCTCGATACCATTCAGAATACCGCCGGCGCGCCGGCGCTGATGAACGACGCCCTCACCCCGCACGAGGAGGCGGTGATGTCGAATATCAGCTTTATGGAGGCGGTGCACGCCCGCTCCTACAGCTCGATTTTCTCCACCCTGTGCCAGACCAGGGACGTCGACGCCGCCTACGCCTGGAGCGAAGAGAACGCCCCGCTTCAGCGCAAAGCCGAGCTGATGCTGGAGTATTACCGGGCGGACGAGCCGCTGAAGAAGAAAATCGCCAGCGTCTTCCTCGAATCCTTCCTCTTCTATTCCGGATTCTGGCTGCCGATGTACTTCTCCAGCCGCGGCAAGCTGACCAACACCGCCGATCTGATTCGCCTGATCATCCGCGACGAGGCGGTGCACGGCTATTACATCGGCTACAAATATCAAAAGGGGCTGGAAAAAGTCAGCGCCGAAAAGCGGGAGGAGCTGAAGAATTTCGCCCTCGACCTGCTGATGGATCTCTACGATAACGAGCTGGCCTACACCCAGCAGCTGTACGCCGAAAGCGGCTGGGCTGAGGAGGTCACGGCCTTCCTGTGCTACAACGCCAACAAGGCGCTGATGAACCTGGGCTATGAGGCGCTGTTCCCGGCGGAAATGGCCGCGGTCAATCCGGCGATCCTCGCCGCGCTCTCGCCAAACGCCGATGAAAACCACGACTTTTTCTCTGGCTCAGGATCGTCCTACGTGATGGGTAAAACGGAAGAAACCGCCGACGCCGACTGGGACTTTTAACCTTACTTTCACCAGGAATATATTCACTCGATTCCTGGTGATCTATTTCACATTATTTCTATTCATCACACCATTATCCGTTCTGCTATTCTCGCGAAATCTTCCTGTCATATTCAGCCCAAACTCCGCAGTTTTGCCAATAATTACCAGGAGAATATTAAAAATATTACCGGTGCGAAATCAACGCTCAGCCCTTATATCACGGGGAATGCGCGGCATTGCTGCCGCGCCATATCCTCCCGCCGCGGACATTGAGGGTTGTCACAGAATCTGAGTATGTTAGGGTGTAAACAGGTAAATATCTCCACCAGGTACTATATCGACATAATACAAATAACGGGAAACTCTCTATTGCATGGCAATTAAATTAGAAATAAAGAATCTCTATAAGATATTTGGCGAGCATCCGCAGCGAGCGTTCAAATATATTGAAAAAGGATTTACTAAAGAACAACTGCTGGAAAAAACGGGGCTTTCACTTGGCGTAAAAGACGCCAGTCTGACCATTGAAGAAGGCGAGATATTCGTCATCATGGGGCTTTCCGGATCGGGAAAATCCACCATGGTTCGCCTTCTCAATCGCCTGATTGAACCCACCCGCGGACAGGTGCTGATTGACGGCGTCGATATCGCCAAAATTTCAGAATCCGAGCTGCGCGAGGTGCGCAGAAAAAAGATCGCAATGGTTTTTCAATCATTTGCGCTCATGCCGCACATGACCGTGCTGGACAACGCCGCCTTCGGCATGGAGCTGGCGGGCATGTCCGCCCAGCAGCGCCAGGAGAAAGCGCTGGAGGCGCTGCGCCAGGTCGGTCTGGAAAACTACGCTCACGCTTATCCGGATGAACTCTCCGGCGGGATGCGTCAACGCGTCGGCCTCGCCCGCGCGCTGGCGATTGACCCCGATATTCTGTTAATGGATGAAGCCTTCTCGGCCCTCGATCCCTTAATTCGCACCGAAATGCAGGATGAGCTGACCAAATTACAGGCCAAACATCAGCGCACCGTGGTCTTTATTTCCCACGATCTTGATGAAGCCATGCGCATCGGTGACCGGATTGCCATCATGCAAAATGGCGAAGTTATTCAGGTTGGTACTCCGGATGAAATCCTCAATAATCCGGCCAATGATTATGTGAAAACCTTCTTCCGCGGCGTCGATATTAGCCAGGTATTCAGCGCCAAGGATATTGCCCGCCGTAGCCCGGTAGGCTTAATTCGTAAAACGCCGGGCTTTGGCCCCCGTTCGGCGCTGAAATTACTCCAGGATGAAGACCGCGAATATGGCTATGTGATTGAGCGCGGTAATAAGTTTGTCGGCATTGTCTCCATTGATTCGCTGAAATCCGCGCTGAGCGAAGGTCAGGGAATTGACGCGGCGTTACTCGACTCCCCGCTGGCGGTGGATGCGCAAACGTCGCTGAGCGACCTGCTCTCCCACGTAGGCCAGGCACCGTGCGCGGTGCCGGTTGTGGATGAAGGGCAACAGTATATCGGCATCATTTCTAAACGAATGCTGCTGCAGGCTTTAGATCGCGAGGGGGCAAACAATGGCTGATCAATCTAACCCGTGGGATACCGCACCGGCGGCGGATAGCGCCGCACAATCTGCCGATGCCTGGGGCACGCCGGCCGCCGCGCCGGCCGATGGCGGCGGTGCCGACTGGCTGACCAGCGCCCCGGCGCCGCAGCCGGAACATTTCAACATTATGGACCCGTTCCATAAAACGCTGATCCCGCTCGACAGCTGGGTGACGCACGGTATCGACTGGATAGTGATGCACTTCCGCCCGCTGTTCCAGGGGATCCGCGTGCCGGTTGACTACATACTCAGCGCCTTCCAGCAGTTGCTGTTAGGGATGCCCGCGCCGGTGGCGATTGTGATATTCGCCCTGATCGCCTGGCAGATCTCCAGCGTCGGCATGGGCGTCGCCACGCTGATCTCGCTGGTGGCCATCGGCGCTATCGGCGCCTGGTCGCAGGCGATGGTCACCCTGGCGCTGGTGCTGACCGCCCTGCTGTTCTGTATGCTGATCGGCCTGCCGCTGGGGATCTGGCTGGCGCGCAGCCCGCGCGCGGCCAAAATTATTCGCCCGCTGCTCGATGCCATGCAGACCACGCCGGCGTTCGTCTACCTGGTGCCCATCGTTATGCTGTTCGGGATTGGTAACGTTCCAGGCGTGGTGGTGACCATTATCTTTGCCCTGCCGCCCATCGTGCGTCTGACCATTCTGGGTATTAACCAGGTGCCGGCGGATCTGATTGAAGCCTCGCGCTCCTTCGGCGCCAGCCCGCGCCAGCTGCTGTTTAAAGTTCAGCTGCCGCTGGCGATGCCGACCATTATGGCCGGGGTCAACCAGACGCTGATGCTGGCGCTGTCGATGGTGGTTATCGCCTCGATGATCGCCGTCGGCGGCCTCGGCCAGATGGTGCTGCGCGGGATCGGCCGCCTGGATATGGGCCTGGCAAGCGTCGGCGGCGTCGGGATTGTTATCCTCGCCATCATTCTTGACCGCCTGACTCAGGCCGTTGGGCGCGATTCGCGCAGCCGCGGCAGCCGCCGCTGGTACACCACCGGCCCGCTGGGGCTAATCACCCGTCCCTTCAGTAAATAATCATCTCATCGCCCGGCGGCATTGCGCCTGCCGGGCCAGCAGTCATCCTTTCTTATTTATGAGGAACAACGATGCGACATACAGCGATTCTTGCCACAGCGTTCACCGCTCTCCTTTCTACCGGCGCCGTTGCCGCCGACCTGCCGGGTAAAGGCATCACCGTCAAACCGATTCAGAGCACCATCACCGAAGAGACCTTCCAGACCCTGCTGGTCAGCCGCGCGCTGGAGAAGCTGGGCTACACCGTCGATAAGCCGAGCGAAGTTGACTACAACGTCGGCTACACCTCGCTCGCCTCCGGCGACGCCACCTTTACCGCCGTTAACTGGCAGCCGCTGCATGACGACATGTACGCCGCGGCAGGCGGGGACAAGAGCTTCTACCGCGAAGGCGTTTTTGTGAACGGCGCGGCGCAGGGCTACCTGATTGATAAGAAAACCGCCGAGCAGTATCACATTAAATCTATCGATCAGCTGAAAGACCCGAAAATCGCCAAACTGTTTGATACCAACGGCGACGGTAAGGCCGATCTCACCGGCTGTACGCCGGGCTGGGGCTGTGAAGCGGTGATTAACCACCAGCTTGATGCCTATGGCCTGAGCAACACCGTGGTGCACAACCAGGGTAACTATGCCGCGATGATGGCCGATACCATCGCTCGCTATAAAGAAGGCAAGCCGGTGATTTATTACACCTGGACGCCGTACTGGGTCAGCGACGTGCTGAAGCCGGGTAAAGACGTGGTCTGGCTGCAGGTACCGTTCTCCTCCCTGCCGGGCGTGCAGAAGAACATCGATACCAAACTGGCTAACGGCGCCAACTACGGCTTCCCGGTGAGCACCATGCACATTGTGGCCAACAAAGCCTGGGCCGAGAAAAACCCGGCGGCGGCGAAGCTGTTCAGCATCATGAAGCTGCCGATTGCCGACATTAACGCCGAGAATGCGATGATGCACGAAGGTCACGCTTCAGAAGCGGATATCCAGGGCCACGTTGACGGCTGGATCAAAGCCCACCAGCAGCAGTTTGACGGCTGGCTGAAAGAGGCGCTGGCGGCGCAGAAATAATCCGCCTTCGTCAGATTGCCATGCAGCTCCGGCGCGCATCACGCCGCCGGAGGTTCCCGGGTTTCGCCTTCTGCGCCCTGCCCGGGCACCGCTTCTCTTTCGCTATTCCACAAAACCACCTCCGCTCCTGCCGCCTCACTATCTCCCGTCACGCATGTGCGCTAACCTACGAACCGGCAAAGAGATTTTATTCCTGGCTAGAGGTTTAACGTATCAATTGTAGTCAATAATTCATTTGATTTATTTGTCACAATAGTTATTATATCGGCTGTAATTAATGAGGTCATACCCAAATGGATAGTTCGTTTACTCCCATTGAGCAAATGCTCAAATTCCGCGCCAGCCGTCACGAAGATTTCCCTTTCCAGGAGATTCTGTTAACTCGCCTCTGCATGCACATGCAAGGTAAGCTACTGGAAAATCGCAATAAAATGCTGAAAGCGCAGGGAATTAACGAGACATTATTTATGGCGCTAATCACCCTGGAATCTCAGGAAAACCACAGCATTCAGCCCTCCGAGCTGAGCTGCGCCCTGGGGTCGTCACGTACCAACGCCACCCGCATTGCCGACGAGCTGGAAAAACGCGGCTGGATTGAACGCCGTGAAAGCGATAACGATCGCCGCTGTCTGCATCTGCAGCTTACCGATAAAGGTCATCAGTTTTTGCGCGAGGTTCTGCCTCCGCAGCATAACTGCCTGCATCAGCTCTGGTCTTCTTTAAGCACCAGCGAAAAAGATCAGCTCGAGCACATCACCCGTAAACTGCTTGGTCGTCTTGACCAGATGGAAGAAAACGGCGTGCTTGCGGAGTCGCTGCGCCAGGCGTAGCACCGCTCGAAATCTTTCTGAATTGACAAGGAAAAACAGACCAGGCCAGCAGATCTTCTGCTGGCCTTTCTGATAAACAGGTCGGCCCAGCCGATGTGAAATAATAAGATCGTGGAGAATAACATGAGCGCAAATGCGGAGAGCCAAATCCCGCAGCAACCGGGCAGCAAGAAAGGGAAGCGCAAGGGTGCCCTTCTGCTGCTGACATTGCTCTTTATTATTGTTGCCGTGGCATACGGGATTTATTGGTTTTTGGTACTGCGTCATTATGAAGAGACCGATGACGCCTATGTGGCAGGGAATCAGGTTCAAATCATGGCGCAGGTGTCCGGCAGCGTGACGAAAGTCTGGGCCGACAACACCGATTTTGTGCAGAAAGGCGATCCTCTGGTCACCCTCGACCGGACTGATGCCCAGCAGGCGTTTGAGAAAGCGCAGACCCAGCTGGCCGCCAGCGTGCGTCAAACCCGTCAGTCGATGATCAACAGCAAGCAGCTGCAGGCCAATATCGACGTCAAAAAAACCGCGCTCTCGCAGGCGCAAACCGACCTCAACCGCCGCATTCCTCTGGGCGCCGCTAACCTGATCGGCCGCGAGGAGCTCCAGCACGCTCGTGATACCGTCGCCAGTGCCCAGGCCGAGCTCGACGTGGCGGTGCAGCAGTTTAACGCCAACCAGGCCATCGTTCTGGGGACCCGCCTCGAGCAGCAGCCTGCCGTTCTGCAGGCGGCCACCGACGTCCGTAACGCCTGGCTGGCCCTGCAGCGTACGCAGATCGTCAGCCCGATTAGCGGCTACGTTTCCCGTCGTGCGGTGCAGCCCGGCGCGCAGATAAGCCCGACCACCCCGCTGATGGCGGTCGTGCCGGCAACCAATCTGTGGGTCGACGCCAACTTTAAAGAGACCCAGCTGGCGCATATGCGCATCGGCCAGCCGGCCACCGTAATCAGCGATATCTACGGCGACGAGGTGAAATACACCGGTAAGGTCGTAGGGCTGGATATGGGGACCGGCAGCGCCTTCTCCCTGCTGCCGGCGCAGAACGCCACCGGGAACTGGATTAAAGTCGTCCAGCGTCTGCCGGTGCGTATCGAGCTCGATGAGAAGCAGCTGGCGGCGCACCCGCTGCGTATTGGCCTCTCCACGCTGGTTGAGGTGGATACCACCAACCGCGACGGCGAGGTGCTGGCTAACCAGACGCGTAAAGACCCGGCTTATGAAAGCAATGCCCGCGAAATCGCCCTTGAGCCGGTGAATAAACTGATCGACGGCATCATCCAGGCTAACGCCGGATAATTCGGGGTGAGCGTAATGCAACAGCAAAAACCGCTGGAGGGCGCGCAGCTGGTCATCATGACCATCGCGCTGTCGCTTGCGACCTTCATGCAGGTGCTGGACTCCACTATCGCCAACGTGGCTATCCCAACCATCGCCGGTAACCTTGGCTCGTCCCTGAGCCAGGGCACCTGGGTGATTACCTCGTTTGGGGTGGCCAACGCCATCTCCATTCCGATAACCGGCTGGCTGGCAAAACGCGTGGGTGAAGTGAAGCTGTTCCTGTGGTCGACGGTGGCATTTGCCATCGCCTCCTGGGCCTGCGGCATGTCCAACAGCCTGACGATGCTGATTTTCTTCCGCGTGATTCAGGGGATCGTCGCCGGTCCGCTGATCCCGCTATCGCAGAGCCTGCTGCTCAACAACTACCCGCCGGCAAAACGCTCCATCGCCCTGGCGCTGTGGTCGATGACGGTGATCGTGGCGCCCATCTGCGGGCCGATCCTCGGCGGCTATATCAGCGACAACTACCACTGGGGCTGGATATTCTTTATCAACGTCCCGATCGGCGTTGCGGTGGTGATCATGACGCTGCAAACCCTGCGCAGCCGGGAAACCCGCACCGAGCAGAGGCGCATCGACGGCGTCGGGCTGGCGCTGCTGGTGGTTGGCATCGGCAGCCTGCAGGTGATGCTCGATCGCGGTAAGGAGCTGGACTGGTTCGCCTCCACGGAGATTATCGTCCTGACGGTGGTGGCGGTGGTGGCCATCAGCTTCCTTATCGTCTGGGAGCTTACCGATGAGAACCCGATAGTCGACCTTTCGCTATTTAAGTCGCGAAACTTCACCATCGGCTGCCTGTGCATCAGCCTCGCCTATATGCTCTACTTCGGCGCTATCGTTCTGCTGCCGCAGCTGCTGCAGGAGGTCTATGGCTACACCGCGACCTGGGCGGGTCTGGCGTCGGCGCCGGTGGGGGTGATCCCGGTCATTCTCTCGCCGATCATCGGCCGCTTTGCCCATAAGCTCGATATGCGTCGGCTGGTGACCTTCAGCTTTATCATGTATGCGGTGTGCTTCTACTGGCGCGCATGGACCTTCGAACCGGGGATGGACTTCGGCGCCTCGGCATGGCCGCAGTTTATCCAGGGCTTCGCGGTGGCCTGCTTCTTTATGCCGCTGACCACCATCACCCTGTCCGGCCTGCCGGCGGAGCGGCTGGCGGCGGCCTCGAGCCTGTCGAACTTCACCCGTACGCTGGCGGGCTCTATCGGGACCTCGATAACCACCACCATGTGGACCAACCGCGAGGCGCTGCACCACGCGCAGCTCACCGAGTCGGTCACGCCCTACAACCCTAACGCCCAGCAGATGTATGACCAGCTGCAGGGGCTGGGGATGACCCAGCAGCAGGCGTCCGGCTGGATAGCCCAGCAGATAACCAACCAGGGGCTGATTATTTCCGCCAACGAAATATTCTGGGTCTCGGCGGGGATCTTTATCCTGCTGTTAGGCCTGGTGTGGTTTGCCCGACCGCCGTTCAGCGCGGGCGGCGGCGGAGGCGGTGCGCACTAGCGTTAATACTAAGGGATCTGCGGATCCCTTTTTTATTGGCCGATAAAAACGCCTGCCTGTCCAGTTTGCGCTAGCTTCTGTCCACTGCGCTAAAGCGCCCCGCTCTCCTTGTCGTGCAGGATAGAGATCCAACTCAAGGAGCTCATCATGCTGAAAAATCCTCACCAAAAGTATCGCCCCTCGCCGGTGATATCCTTGCCCGACCGCCGCTGGCCGGACCGGCAAATTGCCCACGCGCCGCGCTGGCTCTCTACCGACCTGCGCGACGGCAACCAGGCGCTGGCGGAGCCGATGGACGGCGCGCGCAAGCTGCAGTTCTGGAACCTGCTGCTGGAGTGTGGATTCAAAGAGATTGAAGTCGCCTTCCCGTCCGCATCGCAGACTGATTTCAACTTCGTTCGCCAGCTGATTGAGGAGCAGCGTATCCCCGAGGACGTCACCATTCAGGTGCTGACCCAGGCGCGGGAGGATTTAATCCTGCGCACCTTCGAATCGCTGCGCGACGCCCACAGCGCCACCGTGCATCTGTATAACGCCACCGCGCCGCTGTTTCGCCGGCTGGTCTTCGGTATGGAAAAAGCGCAGGTGGTTGAGCTGGCGACCCGCGCCACCCGGCTGATCCGCCAGCAGTGCGAACGGCAGCCGCAAACGCGCTGGCAGTATGAGTATTCGCCGGAAACCTTCTGCTTTACCGAACCTGAGTTTGCGCTGGAGATCTGCGAAGCGGTGGCGGACATCTGGCAGCCCTGCGCCGAACGCCCGATGATCATCAACCTGCCCGCCACCGTGGAGGTCAACACCCCCAACGTCTATGCCGATCAAATTGAGTATTTTTGCCGTCACTTCTCGCGACGCGCCGACGTCTGCATCAGCGTCCACCCGCATAACGACCGCGGAACCGGCGTTGCCAGCGCCGAGCTGGCGGTGATGGCCGGCGCCGATCGCGTTGAAGGCTGCCTGTTTGGTAACGGCGAGCGCACCGGCAACGTCTGTCTGGTCACCCTCGCCATGAATCTCTACAGCCAGGGCGTCGATCCTCAGCTCACCTTCCCGGAGATGAAGCGGGTCGTGGAGATTGTCGAGAGCTGCAACCAGCTGCCGGTTCACCCGCGCCATCCGTGGGCGGGAAGCCTCGCCTATACCGCATTTTCCGGCTCGCATCAGGATGCGATTAAGAAAGGTTTCGACGCCCGCCGGCCCGGTGAAGTTTGGCAGATGCCCTACCTGCCCGTCGACCCGCAGGATATTGGCTGCAGCTATGAGGCGGTTATCCGCGTCAACAGCCAGTCGGGTAAGAGCGGCAGCGCATGGCTGATTGAGCAGAATCACGGCTTAAAGCTGCCCCGCATGCTGCAGCAGGATTTCAGCCTGCACGTGCAGCGCGAAACCGATAGCCACGGCAAGGAGATGACGCAAAACGCCCTGTGGCAGCTGTTCCGCGAGCGCTACGGCCTGGTGGCGGCACCGCCGCTGGCGCTGCTGGATTATAAAAGCGACAGCCAGCAGGACGGCCAGCTCTCGCTGCAGGCGACGCTCAGGGCCTGCGGAGAGAGCCGCAGGCTGCAGGGGAACGGCAACGGGCTGCTCTCTGCCGCGGCAAGCGGGCTGAGCGCGCTGCTTAAGCAACAGTTTGTGATTAAGGATTATCACGAGCATACCCTCGGCGAGCGCAGCGACAGCCGTTCGGTGGCCTATATCCGCTGTGTCTTCCCGAATGGCGACAGCCGCTGGGGGGTCGGGATCGATAACGATGTCGCCCGCGCCTCGCTGCAGGCGCTGTGCAATGCGCTCAGCGGCGGCGATCGCTACGGCGAGCGGAAGTAATCGCTGGGGGCCATCCCCATCACCCGGCGGAACATGGCGCTGAAGGCGCTGTGGCTGCCGTAGCCAAGGTCCAGCGCCACCCGCAGGACAGACTGCCCCTGCGCCAGGCGCACCAGCGCTTCCATTAGTTTCGCCCGGCGCACCCATTCGCTCCAGGTCAGCGTTGTCTGCTGCTGGAAGTGGCGGTTGAGCGTCCGCTCGCTCATATTGCTCTCTTTTGCCGCCTGGACGCAGCTCCAGGCGTCGCCCGGCGTTTCGCGGACCTTTTGACATAGCCGGCGCAGCGCCTCGCTTTGCGGTTCGATCAGGCCAAAGGGCAGCACGGCCATGCCGCGGATCTCATCAAGAATTAATTCATAGACGCGCTCGTCGCGGCTGCCGGGATCGTAGCGTTCGGCCAGCGTCAGCGAGGTGACGATCAGCTCGCGCAGCAGCGGGGAGATCTGCACGATCTGGCACGATGACGGCAGATCGGCGCGGGCAAGGGGATCGATAAACAGCGTGCGCGCCGCAACTGCGCCGGTGATCCGCAGCGCGTGGGGCGTACCCGCCGGCAGCCAAACGCCGCGCCCCGGCGGGACGACCCAGTAGCCAGCCGGCGTCTCAACCCGCACCACGCCGCTCAGGATATGCAGCAGCTGGACGCAGTCGTGCTGATGCCACGGCTCGCTATCGCCATGGGCGTAATCATGGGCAAAGGGCACCAGGGAGCGATGCTGAAAGGAGAAGCGGGAAGTCGTCGACATCGCGGCGTGAGGATATCGGCCCGACGCTATCGCCGGGCCGTGGCAGAAGAACTAGATATGCAGTTCTTGCAGCGTTTCTTTCGGCAGCGCCAGCTCGTCATTGCTGTTGATGCGTACGTCGCGCTCAAGAATATGACGCGCGATGTCCTGAGCTTCTTCCAGCGAGTGCATGGTGTAGGTACCGCACTGGTAAACGTTGAGCTCAGGGATCTGGCTCTGCTCTTTTACCTTCAGCACGTCGGCCATTGCCGCTTTCCAGGCATCCGCTACGCGCTGCTCGTCCGGCGTACCGATCAGGCTCATATAGAAGCCCGTGCGGCAGCCCATCGGAGAGATATCGATAATTTCCACACCCTTACCGTTGAGATGGTCGCGCATAAAGCCCGCGAACAGGTGCTCAAGCGTGTGAATGCCTCTTTCCGGCATCACTTCCTGATTCGGTATGCAAAAACGCAGATCGAAAACGGTAATTTCATCGCCGTGCGGCGTGTTCATTTTCTTCGCGACGCGCACCGCAGGGGCTTCCATTCGGGTATGGTCGACTGTGAAACTATCTAACAACGGCATTCTTCACCTCCGATAGTGATTTTTTTTAAAATAAAATGAACTCTTTTTACACCCGCTAGTCTGAGTATGTGAAAGACGCGCATTTATTATCATCATCATCCCTGAATCAGAGATGAAAGTTTGGCCACATTGATGTGGCCTTTTTCTTTTGTACCGCTTTTTGCTACGCGTGTCTCGCTAACAGAGCGCTAAACGGTTCGCTATCTTCCGCTTCTACCTTCTGCTGACGCACGGCTGACGCTTCACGCTCGGTAATGAAATCCTCTTCGCGTAAAATCTCCAGCGGCTCTTCCCGCAGCATCGTACGATACCGATCGGCCAGCTCCTTACCGGTGCCGCCAATCCCTTCTTCAAGCATAGAACGCAGAATGCGCGCCGAGAAAGTTAATTCCGGATCGTCGAAGCTGGCAACCAGCTCATCGCACACCTGCTGATAGGCGTCGCCGCCGTGAATGCCGTCCAGAATCTGCGCAACGCGGCGCAAATCACGGAACAGGTCTTTACCCACCTTAGCCAGCGGGAACTGCGCGCTTTCGCAGCCAATTCCCAGCGTCAGGCCCGGCTTACGCCCTTCAAGAATCACCCGATTCCAGTTAGTGCGCGTACACAGCAGCTCGTCGCTGCTCATTTCTGGCGCATCGGCCAGCACGCACCAGACCATAAACAGATCGAGGAAGCGCACCTGCTGCTCGTCAACGCCAATCGGCGAGAACGGGTTGATATCCAGTGAACGAACTTCGATATATTCGATTCCGCCGCGCAGCAGCGCGTCAGACGGCGTCTCGCCGCTGCGGGTCACGCGTTTCGGGCGGATTGGCGCATAGAGCTCGTTTTCAATCTGCAGAATATTACTGTTAATTTGCAGGTACTTGCCGTCTTTCTCTAGGCCAATTTCCGCATACTCCTGCGACGGGGTTTTAATCGCCCGCTTCAATCCTGCCACATACTCCTGCAGATCGTTAAACGTAATTCCGAGATTGCTTTGCGACTTATTGGTATAGCCGAGGTCGCTCAGGCGCAGGGAGGTTGCGTACGGCAGGTAATACATGCCGTTTTCCGCTTTCTCAAACGGCAGCGTGGTCGGTTTCCCCTGCAGGAAAGAGGAGCAAATCGCCGGGGAAGCGCCGAACAGATACGGGATCACCCAGCCAAAGCGGTAGTAGTTGCGGATTGAGCGGAAATAGCCCGCCGAAATGGCCTCTTTCCCGCTTTCCTCGTCCTCAACGCCGCACTTCGCCTGCCAGAACGCCATCGGCAGAGAGAAGTTATAGTGCACGCCGGAGATGGTTTGCATCAGCGCGCCGTAGCGGTTTTTCAGCCCTTCTCGGTACAGCGTTTTCAGACGGCCAATATTCGAGGTGCCGTACTGCGCCAGTTCGATGTCCTGGCCCGGAGCAATATAGCAGGGCATGCTCAGCGGCCACATCCGCTCATCGCCGATATGGCGGGCGGTATAGCGATGAACATCGCGCATAAAAGTCAGCATGTGCTGAATATCGCCATCAACCGGCGTAATAAACTCCAGCAAAGCTTCAGCGAAATCGGTGGTAATCCATTTATGGGTCAGCGCCGAACCCAATGCCTGAGGATGGCCGGTAGTGGCCAGCGAGCCATCGGCGTTAACGCGCAGCGTTTCGCGCTCAAGGCCGCGATGAATGCCCTTTAGCGCCTGCGGATTTTTTTCCAGCCAGGCCAGCGCCTGTGATACGTCCGGGATCAATTTGACCTCCCGCCTGTCGAAATCATTTGAATAAGCATAATTGTAATGGTGACCATCCAGGTTATTCCAGCAAAGGTTATTGTTACCGCCTGCCGGGAGTGCCTCAGCTCCACAATTAGTGCCACCATGTCATGCCCTGAAGCGTGACCAGCGCAATGACGATATAGCGTAGCGCTTTACCAAGGCATAAAAAAAAGAGCACTGGTCCCCAGGAAATGCGCATCCATCCCGCCAGTAAACACAGCAAATCGCCGATCACCGGCGTCCAGCTTAATAATAATGTGACCGCGCCGTAGCGCTTTAGCCAGCCGGATGCCCTCTCCTGCCAGCGCGACGTTTTGCGCAGCGGAAACAGGCGCCCCAGAATAACGTTAGTTACCCCTCCAAGGCTATTGCCGATTGTTGCTATTAATACCAGCGCCCACGGTTGGCTCGCTCCCGTAAGCAGCATAGCAACCAGCACAACTTCCGAGTTACCGGGAAGCAGCGTGGCGCTGAGAAAGCTACTGGCAAACAGCGATATCAGCGATAGCGCGTCGCTCACAGCAGCCGAACGTCGACAGCATCCATCCCCGCGCGCCGTGCGGCCTGCAGACCAAAGTCAGCGTCTTCAAACACCACGCATTTTTCCGGCGCAACGCCCATGCGCTCGGCGCACAGCAGGAAGGTATCGGGAGCAGGCTTGTGGTTGGTGACGTGATCGGCGGCAATCACCGCTGAGAAGTAGTGACGCAGGCCGAGATGGGCCAGCAGAGCCTCCGCAACGGCGCTTTCGCTGCCGGTGCCAACCGACATCGGCCGGCGGCCGTGCCACTCTTTTACCACCTCAATCAGCGGTAAGGGGCGCACGCTATCCAGCAGCATCGCCTTGACGGCGTTGGTTTTCTCCAAAGCCAGGCGATGGGGGTCTAAATCCGCCTGGTTCATTTCGATAATCACCTGGGCAATACGCCAGGTCGGAGAACCGTTGAGCGCGACCATCGCCTGCTCGTCGAAACGCATTCCGCAACGACCCAGAACCTCGTGCCAGGCCTTACGATGCGTCGGCTCGGTATCAAGGATAGTGCCATCCATATCAAAGATAAGTCCTGCGTAGCGTTCGTACATCGTGTTCTCACAAACCGGTTAGGGAAAGATTACTTTATCGCAAAAGGCGCATATTGTCGCGGGCGGAGGCGGGGGCAAAAGCAGCAAAGGCGCCACGGGGCGCCTTTATCATAGCGGTGCACCGGCTTATTTGATTTTCAAATCATTCTCAACCAAACGAACGCCCTGCACTCTGCGGGTCACCTCTACGGCGCGATTAGCATCCTTCTGCGACGAAACAAAGCCGCTCAGCTGAACGCGGCCTTTGAAGGTCTGCACGCTAATTTCAGTGGATTTAATCTCTTTTTCGTTAAACAGCGCGGTTTTGACTTTGGTGGTCACGACGGTGTCGTCGATATAGCCGCCGGTACTTTCCTTCGTGGCCGATCCGGCACAGCCAGCCAGAGATACGGCAACCAGAAGCGTCGCGCAAAAGGCAGGTATTGCTTTGAACCATTTCATGGATTTCTCTCCTTGCACTCATCTCACCCGAATCAGGTCGATATACAGGGGTAAATTATAGTGGAAAGAGCAACTTGCCAATATTAAAAAGTGCGCAAGAGCGTGCAGAAACAGCTAAAAGACAGCGGCTAAGAGGTTTTTTGGGTAAGAAAATTGGCTAACCGGGAGGAGATGATGCTGCCGATTGTCTCGCAGACCATGAGGCAACAGGATTGCTGTTATCTCGGAGAAGATGGTGCATCCGAGAGGGTGACTCACTGGGTTCGCCCTGCGGGCCGTCGCTTATGCGACGTTATCCTCCCTGGTGTTGGAGGTTTTTTCGCAGACCATGAAGCAATAATGTTGGGATTAGTTCAGGAGAAGATGGTGCATCCGGGAGGATGACTCACTGGGTTCGCCCTACGGGCCGTCGCTTATGCGACGTTATCCTCCCTGGTGTTGGAGGTTTTTTCGCAGACCATGAAGCAATAATGTTGGGATTAGTTCAGGAGAAGATGGTGCATCCGGGAGGATGACTCACTGGGTTCGCCCTACGGGCCGTCGCTTATGCGACGTTATCCTCCCTGGTACTGGCGATTATCTCGCAGACCTTGAAACAACAGAATAGCTGTTATCTCGAAGAAGATGGTGCATCCGGGAGGATTCGAACCTCCGACCGCTCGGTTCGTAGCCGAGTACTCTATCCAGCTGAGCTACGGATGCATCAGGGGGAACTTCTTTACTACGTTAACTTCCCTGGCGCTGGCGACTATCTCGCAGACCTTGAAACAACAGAATGGCTGTTATCTCGGAGAAGATGGTGCATCCGGGAGGATGACTCACTGGGTTCGCCCTACGGGCCGTCGCTTATGCGACGTTATCCTCCCTGGTACTGGCGATTATCTCGCAGACCATGAAACAACAGAATAGCTGTTATCTCGAAGAAGATGGTGCATCCGGGAGGATTCGAACCTCCGACCGCTCGGTTCGTAGCCGAGTACTCTATCCAGCTGAGCTACGGATGCATCAGGGAGAACTTCTTTACTACGTTAACTTCCCTGGCACTGGCGATTATCTCGCAGACCATGAAACAACAAAAGTGCTGTTATCTCGAAGAAGATGGTGCATCCGGGAGGATTCGAACCTCCGACCGCTCGGTTCGTAGCCGAGTACTCTATCCAGCTGAGCTACGGATGCATCAGGGAGAACTTCTTTACTACCAGCAAGCGCCGCAAATTAACCATTGCCACGCTTCACAAGATGGTGCATCCGGGAGGATGACTCACTGTGCTCGCCCTACGGGCCGCTGCTGATGCAGCGTTATCTTCCCTGGTGCTTGCGGCTATCTCGCAGACCATGAAACAACAGGATTGCTGTTATCTCAGAGAAGATGGTGCATCCGGGAGGATTCGAACCTCCGACCGCTCGGTTCGTAGCCGAGTACTCTATCCAGCTGAGCTACGGATGCAAAATGGCGGTGAGGCGGGGATTCGAACCCCGGATGCAGCTTTTGACCGCATACTCCCTTAGCAGGGGAGCGCCTTCAGCCTCTCGGCCACCTCACCACACGCCTCTTTCGAGTGCTTCGAAGAACTTGTTTCTGCTCTTCGTCGCTGCGATGGCGCACATATTACTTTCTGGTACTTATAAGTCAAACAATTTTTCGAGACCTTTTTCCGTTTGCACACTTACCGCGCAATCAGCCTGCAAAAACGGCAAAAAGAGCGTTTAATCAACAGAAATTCAGGGGTTAGGACCAGCTAAAAGCAAAAGATAAACGCAACGGACGATGGACAAGTAACGGAAAAGAGAGGCGTCGGGAGTAGAAAAGAGAGATAAATCGGCTGGCGATGGGATGCGCCTCACGAAATCGCGAGGCGCGAAAACCTTAGTAACTGGACTGCTGGGATTTTTCAGCCTGGATACGCTGGTAGATCTCTTCACGATGCACGGAGACTTCTTTAGGGGCATTAACGCCAATACGTACCTGGTTACCCTTAACCCCTAAAACTGTCACAGTGACCTCATCTCCAATCATGAGGGTCTCACCAACTCGACGAGTCAGAATCAGCATTCTTTGCTCCTTGAAAGATTAAAAGAGTCGGGTCTCTCGTATCCCGGCATTATCCATCATATAACGCCAAAAAGTAAGCGATGACAAACGCCTCACGGCGTACCGCAGTCATGGCATCACATTCTGTTAAACCTAAGTTTAGCCGATATACACAACTTCAACCCGACTTTATCGTTATCAGTGCTTCTCTTGCAAGATACCGTAATCCGAAGATCACGGCACCTATGCGTTTATAGTTATTACAGTTTTGCGCTTACCCAGCCTTTCACACTGGCTAACGCAGCAGGGAGAGCAGACGCATCGGTACCACCGGCCTGAGCCATATCCGGACGACCGCCCCCTTTACCGCCCACCTGCTGAGCGACCATACCAACCAGCTCCCCTGCCTTCACGCGATCTGTCACATCCTTAGACACACCGGCAATCAGAGAAACCTTACCATCCGCAACCGTGGCTAACACTACAACCGTTGAACCCAGCTGGTTCTTCAGATCGTCAACCATGGTACGCAGCATTTTTGGCTCAACGCCGACCAGCTCGCTGACCAGCAGCTTAACGCCGTTAATCTCTTCCGCTTTGCTGGAGAGGTTTGCGCTCTCCTGCGCTGCCGCCTGCTCTTTCAGCTGCTGCAGCTCTTTTTCCAGCTGGCGGGTACGTTCCAGCGCGGAGCGTACCTTGTCGCCGAGGTTATGGCTATCGCCCTTCAGCAGCTGTGCGATATCGCCCAGCAGATCGCTTTGGGAATGCAGGCTCGCAATCGCGCCCTCACCGGTCACCGCCTCAATACGGCGCACGCCCGCGGCGGTCCCGGATTCGGAGGTGATGCGGAACAGGCCGATATCGCCGGTCCGCGCAGCGTGAGTCCCGCCGCACAGCTCGGTGGAGAAATCACCCATTTTCAGGACGCGAACGCGATCATCATACTTCTCGCCGAACAGCGCCATGGCGCCAGATTCGCGAGCCGCATCGATATCCATGATGTTGGTTTCGATAGGCAGGTTGCGGCGAATTTGCGCATTGACCAAATCTTCAACCGCGCGGATCTCTTCCGGCTTCATCGCTTCAAAATGCGAGAAGTCAAAGCGCAGCGCCTTGTCATTTACCAGAGAGCCTTTCTGAGCCACGTGCGTACCGAGAACCTGGCGCAGCGCGGCATGCATCAGGTGGGTCGCGGAGTGGTTCAGACGGATACGCTGGCGGCGAGCGCGATCGACATCGGCCTGCACCGCGTCCCCCACTTTCAGGGTACCGCCGGCCACTTTACCGATATGACCAATCGCCTGGCCGTACTTCTGCGCATCGCTGACGGTGAACGAGAAGCCCGCGCCTTTCAGCTCGCCCTTATCGCCGACCTGGCCGCCGGACTCGGCATAGAACGGCGTCTGATCCAGAATAACAACCGCTTCCTGACCGGCGCTGACGGTATCAACCGCTTTGCCGTCGATGAACAGCGCGGTGACCTTGCCGTTCAGCTCCAGGCTATCGTAGCCTTTAAACTCAGAAGCGCCCTCAACGCGAATCATCGCGTTGTAGTCGGCGCCGAAACCGCTGGACTCACGCGCGCGACGGCGCTGCTCTTCCATTGCCGCTTCGAAGCCCGCTTCGTCAACTTTGATATTGCGCTCGCGGCACACGTCCGCAGTCAGGTCAACCGGGAAGCCGTAGGTATCGTACAGACGGAAGGCCGTTTCGCCGTCCAGGGTGTCGCCTTTCAGCTTAGCCAGCTCTTCGTCCAGCAGCGCCAGGCCGCGTTCCAGAGTGCGGGCAAACTGCTCTTCTTCCGTTTTCAGAACCTGCTCAACCTGAGCCTGCTGCTGCTTCAGCTCTTCGCCAGCGGAGCCCATGACCTCAATCAGCGGCGCAACCAGCTTCCAGAAGAAGGTATCCTTTGCACCGACCATATTGCCGTGGCGGACGGCACGACGAATGATACGACGCAGCACGTAGCCGCGGTTCTCATTCGACGGGATCACGCCATCAGCGATCAGAAACGCACAGGAGCGAATATGATCGGCAATCACGCGCAGCGACTTGTTGGTCAGATCGGTGGCGCCGGTCACTTTTGCCACGCTCTCGATCAGTTGACGGAACAGGTCGATATCATAGTTGGAGTTCACGTGCTGCAGAACGGCGGCGATACGCTCAAGGCCCATACCGGTATCAACGGACGGCTTCGGCAGCGGCTCCATGGTACCGTCGGCCTGGCGGTTAAACTGCATGAAGACGATGTTCCAGATCTCAATGTAGCGATCGCCGTCCTCTTCCGCGCTTCCCGGAGGGCCGCCCCAGATGTGGTCGCCGTGGTCAAAGAAGATTTCGGTGCACGGGCCACAAGGGCCGGTATCGCCCATCTGCCAGAAGTTATCGGAGGCAAACGCGCCGCCTTTATTGTCGCCAATGCGAATAATGCGCTCACGCGGAACGCCAACCTCGTTGGCCCAGATGTCGAAAGCTTCGTCATCGGTTTCGTAAACGGTTACCCACAGCTTTTCTTTCGGCAGAGCGAACCAGCTTTCGCCTGTTAACAGCTCCCATGCGTACTTGATGGCATCCTGCTTAAAGTAGTCGCCGAAGCTGAAGTTGCCCAGCATTTCAAAGAAGGTGTGGTGGCGCGCGGTATAGCCGACGTTTTCCAGATCGTTGTGTTTGCCACCCGCACGAACGCAGCGCTGCGAGGTGGTCGCACGGGAATAATTACGCTTGTCGAGGCCAAGGAACACATCCTTGAACTGGTTCATCCCGGCGTTGGTAAACAGCAGGGTCGGGTCGTTGTGCGGCACCAGGGAGCTGCTGGCAACTACCTGATGTCCCTTACTATGGAAAAAATCGAGAAACGCCTGACGGATCTCAGCAGTGCTCTTGCTCATAATTATCCTGAAATCAAGCTATACACTTCATCCTTCACGCCGCCTCGACGCTGGCTGCGCGCGTTCACCTCCGTCACGTACCTGCGTACGCCCCAGGGACTCACTCCGTTGCCGCCTTGATGCGGCGTGAATGATTTTGTGTATAAGGAATAATCGTCCTGGGCGCTGATTGCCTTTTAAACAGCCAGCGGCCGGACGGAATAAAGTGGGAATAAGATAAGTTTTCTTTACGGGGAAGTAAAATCCCCGATGGGTCAATCTGCAAAATTTCGCCAGATTTCCTGGATATCTTCCATTAAGTAGCCGCGGTACAGCAAAAAGCGCTGTATTTTAACTTTTTCTGCAAATACGGTGGGGAGCGGATCGCCATACTTTCTCTGCGCCTGCTCTTTCGCCAGCAGCGCCCAGTCGATTTCGCACTCGCGCATTGCGCGCTCGCTCTCTTCGCGGGCGATACCTTTCTGGTTCAGCTCCTGGCGGATGCGCGCCGGACCGTAGCCTTTGCGGCTCCGGCTGGCAATAAACTGGCGGACAAAGCGCTGGTCATCGAGGTAGCGGTTTTCGATGCACCAGCCCACAACGCGATCGACCTCTTCCGGCGTAACGTCCAGCGCCTCGGGGCCATTTTTCCCCATGACCGGCGCGGCCAGCTTGCGCCGCAGCTCCTGTTCGCTATGGTCGCGCATTGCCAGAATACGAATCGCGCGATCCAGCAGGCGGGCGTAGCCGGAACGGCGGGATGAAGATTCAGTCACGAGCACCTCGATAATCAAAAAGCAAAAGGGCCGCATAAGCAGCCCCTTGTTTTCCCGTCTTATTTCAAATCGCATGCACGCTGGCCCTGCCAGCCCTGCAACCTGAACTATTCAGGAGACCATTACCTGAAGGTATCAGAAATCCTGTTCGCTTGCTTCTTCGCTTTTACCGTCAACCGCGAAGTCCGGCGTGGAGTCCTGGTTGTTCAGCAGCAGCTCACGAACTTTCTTCTCGATCTCTTTCGCCGCAGCCGGGTTCTCTTTCAGCCAGGAGATAGCGTTCGCTTTACCCTGACCAATTTTGTCGCCGTTATAGCTGTACCAGGCGCCCGCTTTTTCAATCAGCTTCTCTTTCACGCCCAGATCGACCAGCTCGCCGAAGAAGTTGATGCCTTCGCCGTAAAGGATCTGGAACTCCGCCTGCTTGAACGGCGCGGCGATTTTGTTCTTCACGACCTTCACGCGGGTTTCGCTGCCAATGACGTTATCGCCATCTTTTACCGCACCGATACGGCGGATATCCAGACGCACGGAGGCGTAGAATTTCAGCGCGTTACCGCCGGTGGTGGTTTCCGGGTTACCGAACATCACGCCGATTTTCATACGGATCTGGTTGATGAAGATCAGCAGCGTGTTGGACTGCTTCAGGTTACCGGCCAGCTTACGCATTGCCTGGCTCATCATACGCGCCGCGAGGCCCATGTGAGAGTCGCCGATCTCGCCTTCGATTTCCGCTTTCGGCGTCAGCGCCGCAACGGAGTCGACCACCAGCACGTCTACCGCGCCAGAGCGCGCCAGCGCGTCACAGATCTCAAGCGCCTGTTCGCCGGTATCCGGCTGAGAACACAGCAGGTTGTCGATATCTACGCCCAGCTTGCGGGCATACACCGGATCCAGCGCGTGCTCTGCATCGATAAAGGCACAGGTTTTACCTTCACGCTGCGCGGCGGCGATAACCTGCAGAGTCAGCGTCGTTTTACCGGAAGATTCTGGCCCGTAGATCTCGACGATACGGCCCATTGGCAGACCGCCGGCGCCCAGGGCGATATCCAGTGAAAGCGAGCCGGTGGAGATAGTTTCCACGTCCATGGAACGGTCTTCACCCAGGCGCATGATGGAGCCTTTACCGAACTGTTTTTCGATCTGGCCCAGTGCTGCCGCCAACGCTTTCTGTTTGTTTTCGTCGATAGCCATTATTACTCCTGTCATGCCGGGTGGAACCGGGTAGTGAATTCTGTTCTGTTGAGGCAATTATACTGTATGCTCATACAGTATCAAGTGTTTTGTAGAAATTGTTGCCAGAGGAGCTGCAGGGCGTAGGCCGTGGCCTGACGGCGCACCGACTCACGGTCTCCGGCGAAACATTCGCGCTGCGTGATCCCCTGCCCGTTGGCGCAGGCGACGCCAAACCACACCGTTCCGACGGGCTTTTCTGCGCTGCCGCCATCCGGCCCGGCAATGCCGCTCACCGAGATCGCGTAGGTGGCGCGCGCGGCGCGCAGTGCGCCAACAGCCATCTCCACCACCACCGGTTCGCTCACCGCGCCGTGCTCAGCTAACGTCGCTTCGCTGACGCCAATCATCTGTGATTTAGCTTCATTGCTGTAGGTGACAAAACCGCGCTCAAACCACGCCGAGCTGCCGGCGATATCGGTAAGCACTTTAGCAATCCAGCCGCCGGTACAGGATTCAGCCGTGCTCACCGTCGCGCCCTGCGCCTTCAGCGCCTGCCCAACCCGCTCACTCAGCTGCATTAATTCCGAATCTGTCATCGTCGCCCCGTTTAAGCCAGATAAAGAGGCCATCAAAGATAGCACTTTCAGCACAGATGTGGGGATCGGGAGATGAATTTACGAGGGGGCTTCCGAAAAAGGACGGTCCCGAGGGCCGGGACCGTAAAATAGTGCTTTACTTCATGCTGCCGGAAATCAGCTCGACGTTATGACGCATCATTTTCACGTAGCTGTCCGCCACGCCGCCCGGTTTTGACAACGCCTCCGGATAGAGCTCGCCGCCCGGCTGCGCGCCCGTCGCGTTGGCAATCTGCTTCACCAGCCGCGGGTCGAGCTGGTTTTCCATAAACCAGGTGTGCACGTTATCGGCTTTAATCTGTTTAATCAGCGCCGCAACCTGCGCGGCGCTGGCTTCGCTTTCCGATGACAGCCCCTGCGGCGCAAGGAAGGTCACCCCGTAGGCGCGCCCAAAGTAGCCAAACGCGTCATGGCTGGTCAAAACCTTACGTTTCGCCTGCGGAATGGCGCTGAACTGGTTCTTCGCCCAGCCGTGAATCTCGTTGAGCTGGCCGATATAGCGCTTGCCGGAGACCTCAAGCGCCGCTTTATCCTCAGGGTCGGCTTTGACCAGCCCGCTGAGGATATTTTGCGCGTAAAGCGCGCCGTTGGCGGCGCTGTTCCAGGCGTGCGGATCGGTCACCGTTTTCCCGTCCTCATCGAGGGTATGCGTTTTTACGCCCGTCGATGCCACCACCAGCTCGCCTTTGAATCCCGATGCTTTAATCAGCCGATCGACCCACCCCTCCAGCCCGAGGCCATTAACCACCACCACGTCGGCCTTGCTGAGTAAAGCGCTGTCCTGCGGCGATGGCTCAAAGGTGTGCGGGTCGCCGTCGGGACCAACCAGCGTATCGACATGAACATGCTCGCCGCCAACCTGCTGCACGATATCGCCCAGCACCGAAAAGCTGCTGACCACGTTGAGCGTTTTCGCCATCGCCCCCTGCGCCGCCAGGCCCAGCGCCAGCGCTAAAACTACCCCGGTACGTTTCATCATATTTTCCTTACCCCATTAATTTGCGCCAGCCGACCACCAGCCGGCTGCGCGTGCCAAAAAACACCGAAATAAAAAAGATCCCGCTGGCGGTCAGCACGATGGCGGGGCCGGCGGGCAAATTCGCCGCCCACGACAGGCTGAGCCCCATCCAGGCGCAGGCGCTGCCGATCAGCGCCGCCAGCAGCAGGATGGCGGGCAGCGTTCGCGCCCAGCAGCAGGCGGCCACCGCCGGGAGCATCATCACCCCCACCGCCATCAGGGTGCCCAGCACCTGAAAACCCGCCACCAGGTTCAGCACCAGCAGCGCCAGAAACAGGCCGTGCAGTAGCGCGGGCAGCCGGCGGTTATTCACCTGCAGCCACGCGCTGTCAAAGGCCTCGCTCACCAGCCCGCGATAGAGCAGCGCGATGCAAATCAGCGTCAGGCTGGCAACCCCGGCGACGAACAGCGCCGCGTCGTTATCCACCGCCAGAATCGAACCAAACAGCAAATGCAGCAGATCGACGCTGGAGCCACGCAGCGAAACCAGCGTCACCCCCAGCGCCAGCGAGCCCAGATAAAACCCGGCGAAGCTGGCATCTTCTTTAAGCGGCGTGCGGCGGCTGACCCACCCCGCCACCAGCGCTACCGCAATGCCGGCGATAAAACCGCCCACCGACATCGCCAGCAGCGACATGCCGTTAAGCAGATAGCCCACCGCGACGCCGGGCAAAATCGCATGCGACAGGGCATCGCCCATCAGGCTCATGCGTCGCAGCAGCAGGAAAACCCCGAGCATGGTGGTGCTCAGCGAGAGCGCCAGGCACACCACCAGCGCCCGGCGCATAAAGCCGAATTCGATAAAAGGTTGAAAGAAGGTGTGCCAGATCATGCCAGCCTCGCGGAATCGAAGGCGGGAAGCACATCGCCGGTCTCGCCCCAGCGGGCATTCCTCGGCTCCAGCAGCAGGGTTTCCGGGAAATATTCGGCGACGCGCTGATTATCGTGCAGCACCGCCAGCACGGTCTGTCCCTGCCGGTGCATCTCAAGGATCAGCGTCATCAGCTCGCGGCTGGTCGACTCATCGATCCCGGTAAAGGGTTCATCGAGCATCACCAGCGGAGCCTGCTGGACCATCACCCTGGCAAACAGCATGCGTTGAAACTGCCCGCCGGAAAGCGCTTCAATCGGCGTTTTCGCCATTGACGCCAGGCCGACGCGATCCAGCGCCGCGTCAATGCGCCGGCGAAGCTCACCGCGCAGTCCGCTCAGAAGCGAGACCTGCGGCCAGGCGCCCTGGCTCACCACGTCCCGAACCACGAGGGGAAACTGTGATTCCAGCGAATGCCGCTGCGCCAGCCAGCCGATAACCGGGCGCGACGCGCGCCAGTGCAGGCGGCCGCTCACCGGGGGAATAAACCCGGCCAGCGTTTTTAATAAAGTCGATTTACCGCAGCCGTTCAGACCGACAATAGCCATCAGGCTGCCCGCGGCGATAACGCCGCTCAGCGCCGGGGTAATCGCCAGCTCGTCATACCCGGCAACCAGGTTTTCCAGTTCAATCATGGCAAGGTTACCGCCCACCATGTCGCCAGCCACAGCAGCGCCAGCAGGACGCAGGCGAAGCCCACGCGCAGCGCGGCGGAGCTTGAAAAAAGAGAAGTGAACATCTTTGCCTCAGTCAATATGTTATAACATAACACTATTGGATCGGCGGAATAATGTAAATCAGCGTCAACGAAGGGAAATGCTGCAAAATGTAACAGACTCCCCTCCGGGCAGAGGGAAGTCTCGGGGCAGGCTTACTGTCCGCGGGCCTGAGAAACGGCCAGGCCGAGCTGCCAGACGGCCATCGCGTAGTGGGTGCTGTGGTTATAGCGGGTGATGGTGTAGAAGTTCGGCAGCCCGTACCAGTACTGGTAGCCGGTACCAATATCGAGGCGCAGCAGGCTCGCCTGCTGATGGTTACCCAGCGGCTGCGTTGGCGTCAGGCCGGCCGCCGTCAGCTGCGATACGCTGTAATTGGTCTTAAAGCCGTTCTCCAGACCCGGGGCCTGACCCATTGCCGGTACCGCGACCAGATCGCCGCTCACCCAGCCGTGCTGCTTGAAGTAGTTGGCCACGCTGCCGATCGCATCCACCGGGTCCCACAGGTTGATATGCCCGTCGCCGTTGAAATCCACCGCATACTGGCGGTACGAGGAGGGCATAAACTGGCCGTAGCCCATGGCGCCGGCGAAGGAGCCTTTAAGGTTCAGCGGATCGTCGCTTTCGCTACGCGCCATCAGCAGGAAGGTTTCCAGCTCGCCGGAGAAGTACTCAGCGCGTCGCGGATAGCTGAAGGAGAGCGTCGCCAGGGCGTCAAGAATGCGGGTTTTCCCCATCACGCGCCCCCAGCGGGTTTCCACGCCAATAATACCGACAATGATTTCCGGCGGTACGCCGTAGACCTGCCAGGCGCGGTTCAGCGCATCCTGATACTGATTCCAGAACGCCACGCCGTTTTGCACATTATCCGGGGTGATGAACTGTTTTTTGTAGCGCAGCCACGCGCCGTTCGGCCCGGACGGCGGCAGTCCGCTCGGCGCCTGGCGGTCCATCAGGCGCAGGACGTAATCCAGACGCTTAGCCTGGGAGAGAATTTCGTGCAGCTGCTGCCGGTCAAATCCGTGCTTGCTCACCATTTTGTCGATGAACTGCTCCGCAGCAGGATTGTTGGCGAAATCTCCCCCCATATTCATAACGTTATGCTGCGGCTCCAGCAGGAAGCCACCGGATCCTCCCGTGGTCTCCGTTGCTGCGGTGGCTTTAGGTTTGCTGCTACAGGCAGCGAGGAGTACGCACAGCGGGAGTAGTGCCAGATAGCGACGCTTCAACATGGGGCTTCCATTTAACAAATTCGGCAAAGGGTAATTATGGTAAAGCATGCGGCCGTCAACAAGGAAGCGGCAATCTATTCGCGGACAAAATAGTCCTGCCGGTCCCACCTCTCTCCCCGCCCGAAGCTCCTCTTCCCGGCCAATTTGCAGGGTGAGATTTTCATCCCCTCGGCAATAAACTTTCAAATTAAAATATTTATCTTTCATTTTGCGATCAATTTAACACTTTTAAACCTTTCAAAATGATTAAAATCAGCTGCCAGTTAGCAAGAAAAATAACGCTATAAAGGAGAGAATGATGATTGAAGTTATTACCCACGGCGCCGAATGGTTTATCGGCCTGTTTCAGAAGGGGGGCGAGGTCTTTACCGGTATGGTTACCGGGATCCTCCCTCTGCTGATCAGTCTGCTGGTTATCATGAACGCGCTGATCAACTTTATCGGCCAGCAGCGGATCGAAAAGCTGGCGCAGCGCTGCGCCGGGAATCCCGTCTCCCGCTACCTGCTGCTGCCCTGTATCGGAACGTTCGTTTTCTGTAACCCGATGACCCTGAGCCTGGGGCGCTTTATGCCCGAGAAGTACAAGCCCAGCTACTACGCGGCGGCCTCCTACAGCTGCCACTCCATGAACGGCCTGTTTCCCCATATCAACCCCGGCGAGCTGTTTGTCTATCTCGGGATCGCCAACGGCTTAACCACCCTCGGCCTGCCGCTGGGGCCGCTGGCGGTGAGCTATCTGCTGGTTGGCCTGGTGACCAACTTCTTCCGCGGCTGGGTGACCGATCTGACAACCTCCATTTTTGAGAAAAAAATGGCCATCCAGCTTGCACAAAAAGTGCATCTGTCCGGAGCTGCATCATGACGCGTATTCGTATTGAAAAAGGGGCCAGCGGCTGGGGCGGCCCGCTTGAGCTGGACGCCGTCGAAGGCAAAAAAATAGTCTATATCACCGCCGGAACCCGCCCGGCCATCGTCGACAAGATCGCCCGGCTCACCGGCTGGCAGGCCGTGGACGGCTTTAAAGAGGGGGAACCGCCGGAAGCTGAGATCGGCGTGGCGATTATTGACTGCGGCGGCACCCTGCGCTGCGGCATCTACCCGAAGCGGCGTATTCCGACCATCAATATCCACGCCACCGGCAAGTCCGGGCCGCTGGCGCAATATATCCTTGAGGACATCTACGTCTCAGGCGTTAAGGAAGAGAATATCCACCCCGTCGCCGATGCCGGCGCCGACGAACCGGCCCCGCTTCAGCCCGCGGGTCGCGATTACGATGCCAGTAAAAAAATCACCGAGCAGAGCGACGGCCTGCTGGCCAGGGTCGGTATGGGAATGGGCTCCGTCGTGGCGGTGCTGTTCCAGGCCGGGCGCGACACCATCGACACGGTGCTGAAAACGATCCTGCCGTTTATGGCCTTCGTCTCGGCGCTGATCGGCATCATCATGGCCTCGGGCATTGGCGACTGGATTGCCCACGGCCTGGCGCCGCTCGCCAGCCATCCGCTGGGGCTGGTGACGCTGGCGCTGATCTGCTCCTTCCCGCTGCTGTCGCCGTTCCTCGGCCCTGGCGCGGTTATCGCCCAGGTTATCGGCGTGCTGATCGGCGTGCAGATTGGCCTCGGTAATATTCCGCCGCATCTCGCCCTCCCCGCCCTGTTTGCGATTAACGCCCAGGCGGCCTGCGACTTTATCCCGGTCGGCCTGTCGCTCGCCGAAGCCCGTCAGGAGACGGTGCGCGTCGGGGTGCCTTCGGTGCTGGTCAGCCGCTTCCTGACCGGCGCGCCAACGGTGCTAATCGCCTGGTTCGTTTCCGGATTTATTTACCAATAAGAGGTTCCTGAAGATGACCGTGATTTACCAGACCACCATTACGCATATCGGCGCCAGCGCGACGATGGCGCTTGAGGATCGGATGCTGATTACCTTCCGCGAGGGCGCGTCGGCGGATATCGAAGAGTACTGCTTTATTCACAACCACGGCGAGCTCGTCGGCTCGCTGGCGCCGGGGGCGGAGCTCCAGCTGGGCGATCGGCGCTACCCGGTCACTGCGGTGGGCGACGTGGCGGAACAGAATCTGCGCGAACTGGGCCATATCACGCTGCGTTTCGACGGCCACCGCGTGGCGGAGTTTCCGGGGACGGTTCACGTGGCCGGCCCGGTACCGGAGGCAATCGCCCCCGGCTGTGTACTGAAATTTTTTGCTTAAGCTGTAAGGAGAGAACTATGAGTCAGGTTGCTGTTGTCATCGGCGGAGGACAAACCTTAGGTGAGTTTCTGTGTCGTGGCCTCGCCGCGCAAGGATATCGCGTGGCGGTGGTTGATATTCAAAGCGATAAGGCCACCCGCGTGGCGCAGGCGATTAACGCCGAGTATGGCGAAGGGACGGCGTACGGTTTTGGCGCCGATGCGACCAGCGAGGCCAGCGTCGTCGCGCTCGCCCGCGGCGTGGACGAGATATTCGCCCGCGTGGACCTGCTGGTTTACAGTGCCGGGATCGCCAAAGCGGCCTTTATCAGCGATTTTGCGTTGGGCGACTTCGACCGCTCGCTGCAGGTCAATCTGGTGGGCTACTTCCTCTGCGCCCGCGAGTTTTCACGGCTGATGATCCGCGACGGCATTCAGGGACGCATCATTCAGATCAACTCCAAATCCGGCAAAGTGGGCAGCAAGCATAATTCCGGCTACAGCGCGGCGAAGTTTGGCGGCGTGGGGCTGACCCAGTCGCTGGCGCTGGATCTGGCGGAGTACGGTATTACCGTGCACGCGCTGATGCTCGGCAACCTGCTGAAGTCGCCGATGTTCCAGTCTCTGCTGCCGCAGTATGCCCACAAGCTGGGTATTGCCGAAGATCAGGTCGAGCAGTACTACGTCGACAAGGTTCCGCTGAAGCGCGGCTGCGATTATCAGGACGTGCTCAACGTACTGATGTTTTACGCCAGCCCGCAGGCCTCTTACTGCACCGGGCAGTCCATCAACGTCACCGGCGGGCAGGTGATGTTTTAACCGCCGGTTCCCGGGTCGCGCCGCGATCCGGGTTCTTCCCGACGCCACGCCTTAAGGAGATTTTATGGTTAGCGCATTAATCACCGTCGCCGCCATCGCCTGGATCGCCCAGCTCGCCTTCGGCGGCTGGCAGATCCGCCGCTTTAACCGCGAGTTCGATAAACTCTGTCAGCAGGGCCGCGTCGGCGTGGGACGCTCAGCGGGCCGCTTCAAGCCGCGGGCCATCGTCGCCATTGCGGTTGATGAACACGACCGCATCAGCGGCACGCTGCTGATGAAGGGCCTGACCGTCTTCGCGCGTCCGCAAAAAATCCCGGCGCTTGACGGCAAACTTTTGCAGGAATTGCAGCCGGATATGATCTTTCCCCATGATCCGCTCTGTCGGAATGCACTATCATTAGCGCTTAAACCGAAACATGTATAATTTCGTTGTAAAAGTAAATATCTTGCGAAATTATCATATCGAAACTTTAAACGCAGGATGTAACCGCTATGAAACCACGTCAGCGACAGGCCGCTATTCTTGAGCATCTGCAGTCGCAGGGTAAATGCTCGGTCGAAGAGCTGGCGCAACACTTCGATACCACCGGCACGACGATCCGCAAGGATCTGGTGACCCTCGAACATGCCGGAACCGTCATTCGCACCTACGGCGGAGTGGTGTTGAATAAAGACGAAAGCGACCCGCCTATCGATCATAAGACGCTGATCAATACCGCGAAGAAAGCGCGCATCGCCGAAGCCGCCGTGCGCTTTATTCACGATGGCGACTCGATCATCCTCGATGCCGGCAGTACGGTGCTACAGATGGTGCCCCTGCTCAGCCGCTTCAATAACATCACGGTAATGACCAACAGCCTGCATATCGTTAACGCCCTCTCTGAGCTCGACAATGAACAAACGATTCTGATGCCCGGCGGCACCTTTCGCAAAAAATCAGCTTCCTTTCACGGGCAGCTGGCGGAGAATGCCTTCGAGCAGTTCAGCTTCGATAAGCTGTTTATGGGTACCGACGGCATCGATCTGAACGCCGGCGTTACCACCTTCAACGAGGTTTATACCGTCAGCAAAGCGATGTGCAATGCCGCCAGGGAAGTGATCCTGATGGCCGACTCATCGAAGTTTGGCCGTAAGAGCCCAAACATCGTCTGCGGCCTTGAAAGCGTGGATATGCTGATTACCGATGCCGGTATCGACCCGACGTTCCAGCGGGCGCTGGAAGAGCAAGGCATCAAAGTGATTATTACTGGAGAAGATCATGAGTAACTTTCTGTTAGAAGCCGGACGCCAGACCCTGCTGCTGGAGCTCCAGGAGGCGAGCCGCCTGCCTGAACGCCTGGGCGACGACTTCATCCGCGCGGCGGAAACCATCATCCACTGCGAGGGTAAACTGATTGTTTCCGGCATCGGTAAATCAGGTCATATCGGCAAAAAGCTGGCCGCCACCTTTGCCAGCACCGGCACGCCGGCGTTTTTTGTCCACCCGGCGGAGGCGCTGCACGGCGATCTGGGGATGCTCGACGGCCGCGACGTGATGCTCTTTATCTCTTATTCCGGCGGGGCGAAGGAACTCGACCTGATCGTGCCCCGGCTGGAAGAAAAATCGATTCCCCTGCTGGCGATGACCGGTAAATCGAAATCCCCGCTGGCGCTGGCGTCCAGGGCGGTGCTGGATATTGCCGTAGAGCGCGAAGCCTGTCCGATGCACCTCGCCCCGACCTCCAGCACCGTCAACACGCTGATGCTCGGCGACGCGCTGGCGATGGCGGTGATGCAGGCCCGCGGCTTCAATGAAGAAGATTTTGCCCGCTCGCATCCGGCCGGCGCGCTCGGCGCGCGGCTGCTGAATAAAGTCCACCATCTGATGCGTCGCGACGAGGAGGTGCCGCGCGTTGACGTCACCGCCAGCGTGATGGCCGCCATGCTTGAACTCAGCCGCACCGGGCTCGGCCTGGTGGCGGTATGCGATGCGCAAAACCGCGTCGAGGGCGTATTCACCGACGGCGACCTGCGCCGCTGGCTGGTGGGCGGCGGCACCCTTGAGGATACCGTCAGCCGGGCGATGACCCGCAGCGGCGTGACGCTGCAGGCCGAGAGCCGCGCGGTTGAAGCCAAAGAGCGCCTGATGAAGCACAAAATCAGCGCCGCCCCGGTAGTGGATGAGCGCGGCCAGCTGGTCGGCGCGATTAACCTGCAGAACTTTTATCAGGCCGGGATTCTTTAAGCCCCAGACGCTTCGCCAGCCGATGCAGGTTGGCGACGTCCAGCTCCAGCGCGCGGGCCGCCGCCGCCCAGCTGCGGTTATTCTCCGCCAGCGCCCGGGCGATCGCCTCGCGCTGGAATGACTCCGTCGCCTCGCGCAGGTTTAGCGCCTGCGTCGGCGCCGGCGGCGCGGCGCTCGGCAGGTTCGGTGCGTCGCCGGCAAACTGAAAGTGCTGCGGTTCCAGCACGATTTCATCCCCCGCCTGGGTCGCCCGCGCCAGCACCACCGCGCGATGAATCGCATGCTCCAGCTCGCGAACGTTGCCGGGCCACGGCCAGGCGCCCAGCCTTGCCCGCGCGGCGTTGCTTAACACCACCTGCCCCAGCCCCATCCGCAGGCGGCACTGCTCGCAGAAATAGCCCGCCAGCAGCACCACGTCCTGATCCCGCTCGCGCAGCGCCGGCACCGACAGCGGAAAGACGCTCAGCCGGTGATAGAGATCGGCGCGAAAGCGCCCTTCGACCACCTCCTGGCGCAGGTCGCGGTTGGTAGCCGCCAGCACCCGCACGTCCACCCGCAGGCTGCGATCGTCCCCGACGCGCTGAATGTCGCCATACTGCAGCACGCGCAGCAGCTTCGCCTGCAGCGCCAGCGACAGCTCGCCAATCTCATCGAGGAACAGCGTGCCGTTATCGGCCATTTCAAACTTGCCGCTGCGGTTGCTGATAGCCCCGGTAAACGCCCCTTTGACGTGACCAAACAGCTCGCTCTCGGCCACGCTTTCCGGCAGCGCCGCGCAGTTAAGATAGACCAGCGGATTGGCGGCGCGCGGCGAGCCCTGATGCACGGCTTTCGCCACCAGCTCCTTGCCGGTGCCGGTTTCACCGTCTATCAGCACGTTGAGATCCGATGCCGCGACGATATCAATCTCCTTTTTCAGCTGCAGCATCGGTGCCGAAAGGCCAATAATCTCCTGGCGGTCGGCGGCCGGGTAGCTCGCGCTCGGCTCCGGCAACACGTTCTGGTTCTCCAGGCGGGCGATCAGCAGCGCATTGTTGAGCGCCCCCGCCACCAGCGCGGCAATCAGCCGCAGCTCCTCATCGCTGAAGCTGTCAAAGCGGTCGGCGTCCATGCCGTCGAGGGTCAGCGCGCCGATCAGCGTCTGCCCGGCAAACAGCGGCAGCCCAACGCAGGCGTGAACCTTGAGGCTTTCCTGGCCGGGGATCAGCCCGTCATACGGGTCCGGCAGGTCGCTATCCGCCGGGAAGCGCACCACGTCGCCGGCGCGGGCGATCGCCTCCAGGCGCGGATGCCCTTCGAGGGAAAAGCGCCGCCCCAGCACGTCCTGGGCGAGGCCGTCGATGGCCAGCGGCACAAACTGATGCGCCTCATAGCGCAGCAGCGCCGAGGCATCGCAGCCGAGGATCTGCCGCAGGGTGGTAATCAGGCGCGGGAAGCGGTCGGCATGGCCGATATCGCTTTGCAAATCAATGGCGATTTTCGCCAGCGCCTCTACGGAAAAGCTCATCGCTGCCTCACTGTCATTTTGACAATCACAATAGTCATAACGACTATTTTAACCATTGTCATTTTGACATCAACGCTTTTAGTAAAAAATAATAAATCAAACAAAATCAATATATTAAAAAGTTGGCACGCAGCTTGATATAAGCAAAACATCTTATTTTGAAAACGCTGAATTAATTGAGGTTGCTATGTCTATTCTGGTTAAAAATAACATTCATTGGGTTGGCCAACGCGACTGGGAAGTGCGTGATTTCCACGGAACTGAATATAAAACGCTGCGCGGCAGCAGCTACAACAGCTATCTCATCCGCGAAGAAAAGAACGTCCTGATCGATACCGTGGATCATAAATTCAGCCGCGAGTTCGTACAGAACCTGCGCAGCGAAATCGACCTCGCCGATATCGACTACATCGTGATTAACCATGCGGAAGAGGACCACGCCGGGGCGCTGACCGAGCTGATGAACTCGATCCCGGACACCCCGATTTACTGCACCGCCAACGCCATCGACTCCATCACCGGGCACCACCATCACCCGGAGTGGAACTTCAACGTGGTGAAAACCGGCGACAGCCTCGATCTCGGCAACGGTAAGCAGCTGATCTTCGTGGAAACCCCGATGCTACACTGGCCGGACAGCATGATGACCTATATGACCGGCGACGCGGTGCTGTTCAGCAACGACGCCTTCGGCCAGCACTACTGCGACGAACACCTGTTCAACGACGAAGTGGATCAGACCGAGCTCTTCGAACAGTGCCAGCGCTACTACGCCAATATCCTGACGCCGTTCAGCCGCCTGGTGACGCCGAAAATTACCGAGATCCTCGGATTCAACCTGCCGGTGGATATGATCGCCACCTCCCACGGCGTGGTGTGGCGCGACAACCCGACGCAAATCGTCGAGCTGTACCTGAAATGGGCGGCGGATTATCAGGAAGACCGCATCACCATTTTCTACGACACCATGTCCAACAACACCCGCATGATGGCCGACGCTATCGCTCAGGGCATCACCGACATCGACCCGCGCGTGGCGGTAAAAATCTTTAACGTTGCCCGCAGCGACAAAAACGAAATTCTCACCAACGTCTTCCGCTCAAAAGGCGTGCTGGTGGGCACCTCGACCATGAACAACGTCATGATGCCGAAAATCGCCGGCCTGGTGGAGGAGATGACCGGCCTGCGTTTTCGCAATAAACACGCCAGCGCCTTTGGCTCCCACGGCTGGAGCGGCGGCGCGGTTGACCGCCTCTCTACCCGCCTGCAGGACGCCGGCTTTGAAATGTCCCTGAGCCTGAAGGCGAAATGGCGCCCGGATCTGGATGCGCTGGAAATTTGCCGCGAGCACGGCCGCGAAATCGCCCGCCAGTGGGCCCTCTCCCCGCTGCCGGCCAGCGCCGATAAAAAAGCGTCGGCTGAGCAGAGCGATTGCGCCTGCGCCACCGCCGCTGCAGCCGACCTCGGCCCGTCAATGCAGTGCAGCGTGTGCCAGTGGATCTACGATCCGGCGAAAGGCGAACCGAACCAGGACGTCCAGCCTGGCACCCCGTGGAGCGACGTGCCGGATAACTTCCTGTGCCCGGAGTGCTCTCTCGGCAAAGATGTCTTTGACGTTCTGGCAACGGAGGCAGTATGAGCGATGGCATCGTCATCATCGGCTCGGGCTTCGCGGCCCGCCAGCTGGTAAAAAATATTCGTAAGCAGGACCCGCAGATCCCGCTGACGCTGATCGCCGCCGACAGCATGGATGAGTACAACAAACCGGATCTCAGCCACGTCATCAGCCGCGGTCAGAGCGCCGAGGATCTGACCCTGCAAACCGCCGGGGAGTTTGCCGAGCAGTATAATCTGCGCCTGTTCCCCCACGTCCGGGTGAGCGATATCGACGCCGAGGGCAAAGTGGTCAAAAGCCAGGATCGCGAGTGGCGCTACGACAAGCTGGTGCTGGCGACCGGCGCCGCGCCGTTTATTCCGCCGGTGCCGGGCCGCGAGCTGATGCTCACCCTCAACAGCCAGCGGGAATACGGCGCCGCCCAAACCCGGCTCCACGACGCGCGGCGCGTGCTGATCGTCGGCGGCGGGCTGATCGGCTGCGAGCTGGCGATGGATTTCTGCCGCGCCGGCAAAGCGGTGACGGTGGTCGACAATTCCGCCAGCGTGCTGTCGACGCTGATGCCGCCGGAAGCCAGCAGCCGCCTGCAGCATCGGTTAACCGACATGGGCGTGCACCTGATGCTGAAAACCCAGCTCGAAGGGCTGGAGCAAACCGCTGACGGCATCCGCGTAAGCGTCGATCGTCAGCGCAGCGTGACCGTTGACGCGGTGGTTGCCGCCGCCGGCCTGCGCCCGGAAACCGCCCTGGCGCGTCGCGCAGGCCTTGAAATTAACCGCGGCGTGGTGGTCGATAGCCGCCTGCGCAGCAGCCATCCGGCAATCTTCGCCCTCGGCGACTGCGCCGAAATTAACGGCATGGTGCTGCCGTTCCTGCAGCCTATTTTGCTCAGCGCCATGTGCCTGAGCAAAAATCTGCTGGAGCAGCCGGGCGAGCTGAAGCTGCCGCCGATGCTGGTGAAGGTGAAAACCCCGGATCTCCCGCTGCATCTGGCCGGAGATACGCGGCGCGAAGACCTGACGTGGAATATCGTGGCCGCCAACGACGGCCTGGTAGCCAAAGGCATGGATGCGGAAAACCGACTGCGCGCCTTTGTGGTCAGCGAAGACCGGATGAAAGAGGCCTTTGCGCTGCTGAAGCAGCTGGTGAGCTAAGCGCTTTCCCGGGTCGCGACGTCAACGCCTTGCCCGCGTATGGATACCCCTGTTATACAACCCATCTTTTCAGTTGTGTAACGGGGGTATATTGCGTTCGTATATCCGGCCCCTCTCTCAACACCATCACCATCGTATACGGCCAGGATGCTATCTGCGCCACTGCTTCCCTTCGGGCTATCGGCTTGTTTATCAGAGCGCCTTCAGCCAGACCAGCTTATTATCCGAGCCTCCTTTAACAGCTTAAAAGCTGTTTTCTCATCACTGTAATCCTGGTTTAACAGCCCGTAGGGTGTGTCAGAACCAACGACGACTGCGGCCCGCTTATTATGAGAAATGTTTATCTGGTAACAATGTTCAACCAATTGCGTCCATTGCTGCCTGGTTTCGCAAAGTGAATGGGCTAACGCCAAAAGACGTGTGTGAAAGATTAAGAGTACCCTCAGACTTACGCTCGCCTGGATGCCAGCCCTGCCACGGACAGAATCACTGCAAAATCCTTCAGGACGAGAATTAGTTTTACCCCTATATTTAGTGGTGGCTACGTGAAGGAGGTTCATCTATTCTGCCTTTATCAGCGAGTAGGCCGGAGTCCCTCTTTGTGGATAATCCCATTCTTCAGAAAACCCTCATCATCTTTATTTTCATCCTGTGGGTCATCGATGAATTCCGGACCAGGAAAAGAAAAACCGCTGACCCCGCTATTGAAGCCGCTGATGCCAGGGAACGCCATCAATGGCGCTATCTCAGATGGGGGTTCCGGGCAGTACAAGCGGCAGCGACGGTGTATATCGTCGTTCAGCTGATTCAGGTATTGCTGAGATAGACGCCGCAGGCAGGTACAGCTGGACAGACACATTTTACGGTCCAGGTGGGCCTCGGTGGGTGCCGTTGTGTAGGTGACATGAGTGTCAAGGGCGGACATTGCTACATAACGATGCGTTAATCAACCGCGAACAGGTCAGTAAGGTGGTGAAGGTAGTGAGTTATCAAAAGTTGTCGCCCACTATCTCCGTCAGCTAGGATTCTTGACTGTACGCCCTCTAAGTTACAGACTTCAGTCTGTTAGTTTTTACAAACCAGATGTACAATTTTATTCTTTGTAAAAATCATGATGATTTTTGATATTATTTTTTTTGGTCGTATTTATGGTTACAAGGCATGATTGTCATGACTTTTTCTTGATAGACTGTGTGATCTTTTTCATTTAAACATAATTGTTTATATAAATTTGGTGCAAAATGGAAATTTTTCATAATATGTTTTTAAAAAATATAGGTGAACTGTTAGAGGCACAGCCAGAATTAATAGATGACTTCGATCTAGAAGGAAAGATAAATAATATAATACCTCAAGTGGCAGGTCTTATTAGGTCTTCTTTAATTGGGTCAACAGAAGAAATATTAAATAGAAATCATGCGTTTTCGAAGGATTTCGTGGACAAAAATCTCGTGAAATGGGCTGAGGGGTTTGATTTGTTAGAGACATTGATAGTTATATGCACGGAATCTGGTTCCGAATTCAATAATTTTTACAGACCAAAGGCTGCTTTAAATAACAATTTAATCTTTGATATAGTTGTTAGACACCACGCAAGAGCCTGTCAGATTTCTCAAGAAATACTATGTCTTATGAAACACGGATTCGCAGATGCTGCACATGCTAGATGGAGAGCCCTACATGAAGTCAATGTAACTGCTATGTTTATTTCAAAACATGGTGAGGAATGCGCCAAGCGTTTTTATCTCCATGATGTAGTAGATTCTTATCATGGGATGGTTGAGCATAAAAAATATGAACATAGACTTCAAGCGAAGGGGCCTAAAAATGAAGATATTGATAGGTGTAAAGCGCAGTTGGATTCATTAATACAAAAATACGGCAAGAAATTTTCAGATAATTATGGATGGGCCTCCTATATTTTTCCTCATCATAATAAATTAGGCTTCGGTGCAATAGAAAAAGATGTTCAATTAGAACATATGCGTCCCTATTACAAGTGGGCAAGTCAAAATATACACACTGGTTCCAAAGCAATGAGAAACAGACTCGGTCTTTCTCATTCGTCTGAAGATATATTATTGGTTGGCCATAGTGATGCTGGTATGACTGATCCTGCCCATGCTACTGCAATTAGTTTAATGCAGATAACCACCACTTTATTATCTCTTGAGCCCACTCTCGATCATGTTGTAGTGACCAAAATAATTCAATATTATACAGATGATATTGGGGCTGCATTTTTGAAAATTGACAACGGTGGTGGATAAAAAACAGTAAAGTGTTTAGCTTGGTGGAGGATTTAATGTTTTCTTTTTTAGCATGTAATCCACTGTTTATTGGTTCTTAAAAAAATAAAACTTATTGTAGTTAGATCTCACACAGGGTTGCATATGTGAAATGGTAGTAGAATTCAGTTATCTTCTTATATAGAGAGGGAATGCCCATAATGTTTGCAGAAAGTAAAAAAAAAGTTGCAGAGTCAGGTGTTAAACTCCTGAAGAAAATGGAAATATTAGCATGTGAAATGCGAGCTATTATTGTAAGTATGCCGCCTGAAGACCTAATCGGATATATATATGCTCAGTTCATGAAGGATGCGGCTTCAGATAGTCAGGATAAAAATACTTCTGGCACCAAAGATTTTCTCATCGATAATCAATTCCTTCTTGAGTATGTGCACGCCGTGCTCGCGACGGACATTGCTCCTAAAGAAATGAGTTTTGATGAGAAAAAATGTAGTTATTTGTTTAGCCTGAGTAGAGAGTTACGTGATGAGGCTATGAAATACGCGATAACATCTTCACTTGAAGCAAAAGATAGCTTTTTTGGGCCTGATACGTCGACTATAGAGTTTCATGCAAAAACAGCATGGGTAATGCTTAGAGGAAACCGCTATCAAGTTTTAGAAGAAGAATTTTATAGATACGTGCTTTCGGTGCATGATGATGTTTTAAAAGAAGTCTACGGGGTAAGTGGAAGTGTTATAGCTCACGGCATTCAATCCATGGCCAATGCTATTCGTACAGGCCATACAAATGCTTTAGAAGAAATGATGAAGCAATTTATAGCAGTACAAGAAATTGCTTCGCAACAAAAAAAAACTATAGAACAGGTTATGGATTCATGGAGGGATGAGAACGGAGAAAAATTAAAATCTGTTAGCCAAGCTGCTAGTGATATGTTCCGGGGTGGTATTACCAACGTTAGTCTTCATACTAATTTACCTGACAAATTACTAGCGGATTTGGCCTATGAACGAGGGGAAGATACGGATTTTTTTGCCGCAGGTGATTTTTCTGGAACTCCTTATAGAACTCTTCCTGCAAGGAAAAAACCTCTGATAAAACTTGATGCCGGGTATTATGCCGTAGATCCGTGCTTCATGCGTGATGCTGGATATCGGGCTCTTCTACATAATCTTTTGCAGCGAAAGCCTGAATATAAAAAGGAATTTGAAGAGCGTCAGAAAACAATGAGTGAAGGTGCATTCTATGACATTTTGAGAGCACAATTCCCTACCGCTAATGTTTATCAAGAGATCTATTATAAGGATCCAGAGACAAATCAATGGTCTGAAAATGACACATTAATACTAATGGATGATGTGCTTTTTCTTATAGAGGCTAAAGCTGGTGCGGCAGCAACGATTGCTTCACCTGCTACAGATTTCAAACGACACGCCCAATCGGTACAGGATTTAGTAATCAAAGCATACAAACAATGTGAGCGGTTCTTTAACTATTTGAACTCAGCAGATGAAGTCATTATTTATCAGTTAGTAAATGGTAAGCATAAAGAGTGTGGTAGAGTTAAAGCTTCGAATTATAGAGTAATGTTACCTATCGGATTGACTGTTGAATCATTCTCTCCATTTTCATCTTTCTGCAAGCAATTACCACAAATCAAACCTCTACTTGATAAATATGGATTTGTGTCAATGTCGATTGACGATTTGTTTGTCCTGAAGCGTTTTCTGCCTTCTCCTGGAGCATTTTTGCATTACATGGAGGTGAGGCAGGCGATCGCAAATGTTAGCAAGGCATTTCTTTATGATGAATTTGACCACTTGGGTTCATATATAACTAAGAATCGCTTTGATTTGGATAGCATTGAAAAACTGGAAAAAGAAAAAGGCAGTATGCTTCTCTGGGATGGTATGAGTGGTATCGTTGATACGAGTTTTGAAGGGCTTGATTGGGACACCAAACCGTTACCTACACAGGATTTTCCAAAGGAAGTCACAGAATTGTTGGAAGCGCTTGATTCAACTCGTGCTCCGGGATGGCTTGCAGTAGACAGCCACATTAGAAACTACGATGCACAAACGCGATCAATCCTCGCAAGGATGCTTCAGAAACTAGGTAATAGTTTAGATAAACATCCTGCACGCTATTTTTTGATTGGTAATGATGACGAATCTTTGTTTGTTTGGATACAAAATACCGAGAATGAAATGAACTGGGGAAAAATTAATGATAAAGCAAGTGCTATGGCTCTGAATATTAAAGCAGGTGCCAAGCATAATTTTGTTATGGTTGAAGTAGATTCTGAAGGGAAATACATCAAAGCACTTGGTATTAACGTTTTCGTGCCTCAAGAGAAAACTGATGAAAATTCTCACATCTTCGAAGATTCTGAACGATTAATGAAATCTAGAGGTTCTGATTCAAATTTTATAATGGCTTCAATAAAACAGGAAGCCTTCCGTAAAGTTGGCCGAAATGAAGTCTGTCCTTGTGGAAGCGGAATAAAGTATAAAAAGTGTCATGGCCGTTGAATTTTAATAATTACTTACAGAGAGACAAAATTATGGTCTCTCTGACCGCAAACCTTAAGTTGAATTTAATTTTTAATGGCTGAATGTTTAAACTTTTATGACTTCTTTTTATAATGTAAGCTGCTTGGGGATATTTTTGGAAGTATCTTTAATTTGAAATCAGGAAATTCACATTTAAATCAGTTGGTTAAATATTGTATTTATTCCTATTATCACAAAAATCAGCCAGCTAGCCTCTAATTACCAGCCAACTGTGTAACCATCGGCAATGTTTGCCCATAGCTCTGACTAGCCACCAACAACTTGAGTGAATAGAAATAGTTGGCCACTTTGACAGATATGTAAACTTCAGCTCTTCGCTCACAGTCTCCCCTCAGCTCCGCTAGTTTGTCCGCTCAGTGTCAAAAACGCACCAGCAAAGCATAAGAATCTCTTGATTAGGAGAGTGAAAATTTACAATGTAGTAAAAGAAAAGTGTTTTGATGTCGTGTTAATAATCAATTATTTCATATAGTAGAAGGGTAAGTGTGACCGTTAAATATTTTTAAAATACCATCTGAAGCCCCTAAGGGCTTCTATCTACTATTCTTAGCTTGTGTAAAACTTGGGAATAATACTAAGCAACTCTTCATTCACTGGATCTACTTCATAGACATCTAAAAGCTCACCTAGATTTAATCCAATAATCTTCCTGAACGCTCCAAGTGCAGTATTTATTTTCATAAACTCATTATTTACGGATGTTTGGTTCATGTAAGAACGACATGCCTTAGCCATAGATTCAGTAATAATCTTCACTTTCGAGTTTGCATCTAAATCTCTTGCCAAAATTACAAGATCTCTGCGCATCGCCTCTACTGAGCGTAAGACGTATTCAGGATTTTCCATGTCATAAGGAAGTAAAAGCATTCCTTTATCAGAAAGGATAGTCACAATTTCTTCAACTGCACGGTAATCCCCAGGAGTGCTCTGTAGCATTCTAAAGATTATTCTCTTTGAACCCTCAAGTGCATCTTTAATCATTCCCTCATGAAGTTTCTTCCAGTCTTCCAATTGAGAGACTGAATAATCGGCTCCATTATTTTTATCAATCATATAAGAACACGTGCCACAAAGCCAAAGTCCATTAGTGATACTTTTCCGTTGTTGAGAAGTTTGGTTAGCGTCATATCGTGGCCCACCTTCGCTACCTGCTCGAATATGTGACGCTATACCTGCAATAATGGAATCATCTACATTTTTACTAGGTCCAATTGTCATTCTATTACATTTAGGGTTACTACATATGTAACCCGCACGCTTTGCTAACTGTGTAACTGTAGTTTGAGAAAACTTATCACCCATAGTCTGTCCTTATATACATATTAAAAATAGCGTTTAATAACATTTAGAATAGTTATATACATTTAGGTGAAAATCAATTGCTTTGGCATATTCCCAGTTGAACAACACATTACGATGGTAGTAATACCCCCTCAGTAATGAAAGCAACTGCGAACGTCCGCACCTCACTCATAGCTGCCCTTTAGCGTTACCATCTGACTCGCCCCAGTATCCAGGGTGGAAGGAAGTATTCATCAGCCCGCCATTCTTGACAGAAGGCATGGGATAGATACCCTCAATGCCGCTACCCGTGGCAAAAGAACCGTGTACTCCTATTAATAATGCAACGTTGCATGATTTTATATTCTTTCCTGAATCCCCTTCGCAATAATCAATACTGCCCATGAAATATATACTGTGTTTTTATTCAGTACAGTACAATAAATAAACCCAGATAACCCCTCACCTGTCATAACGGAAGGATGGAATAAGCAGGAAGATTTTTAAAGAGCGCGGTATGAAAGTGTTACCAGCACCTCCACACCGCTAACCACAGACAACTATCAAGGAGTTGAATATGGCTGAGCAGAATTTTAAGCCAGAAAGTGCTATTGCCAAAATAGATTCTGATGAATCAGAAACGAGTGGTAAAAATTGCGAGCTGGAACGTAAAAAATCCGTTAAGCACTTGCAGAATAAATCCACAGCGGAGTCACCGCAACCGCTTAGCCGGACGGAGTTTTATGACCGTATGCGGCATGACTATATCCCGCTCGAGGGGGACTGGCTTTCGCAGGCCGGATTTACGCCGGGTATGCCGGTAAAAATCAGAGTGATGCCAGATTGCATTGTGATCACCGCCCAGAACAGCCGGGAGCTGTTCGGTTGTGCCGAAGGGCTAAGCGCGGCTCATTTCAGCAAGAAGAAAATGGACTTGTGGATCAAGACGTTTCCCGGTGCGCTGAACGATACCGGTGACCTGCCGGTCATCCGGCGGGAGAAGCCCGGCTATGATTGCCTGAAGCGAAGCCGTGACTGACCCTTAAGGTAAAATCCCGGCTCAGGCGGCCGGGGTTGTTATAAAGACCAATCAGGATCTGAAGGGGGGTAATTTACGGGCTTTGCGCTCACCTAAATAGCTGCGCCTGATAGCGCTAAACTTTTGCCAGACCGTATTGACCACCGGGGAATGGACTGACCGTTTTCATAAAGCGGCGAACCTTTTTCAACCGTTGTCACATTGAGCGACACTGATGGTTTCGGGTGATAGCGTCATGTCATGCCTGCCACAGGCGTTCAACATGATTGGCGAATAGACCGGCTGATAAATAACCCGAACTTCGGGCTATGCGTCAGCCAGCGCTGCGTTTCCCGACTCTGGTGAATAATGCGCAAGCCGGGACGAGATCCCCGACCTACTGCGCCAGATTATCGTATCCGCGCCAGCGATAGTTAATCACCGACAGCACCCAGCAGGCGACAAACAGCCCGATAACCACGAAGCCGGCGTTGCCAAGATTATCGTTCAGCGCCCCCACCCAGCGCCACGGCCCGCCGCTGAGCGCAAATTTATCCATCAGCAGGCCCAGCGCCTCCATGCCGCCGATAAACAGCGCCACCACCACCGAAGTCCCGGTAATGGTCATATTGTAATAGAGCTTGCGCTGCGGCTTGCTGAACGCCCAGCCGTAGGCGCCGACCATCAGCACGTTATCGAGGGTATCCACCAGCGCCATGCCGCTGGCAAACAGCGCCGGGAAGACCATAATCGACCAGATAGAGATGCCGCTTGAGGCGCTGGCGGCGGAGATGCCCAGCACGCCAATCTCGGTCGCGGTATCAAAACCGAGGCCAAACAGAAAGCCGACCAGGTACATCTGCCAGCTGTGGCTAATCAGGCGGAAGGTTTTGCCGAACAGCCAGCTCATCATCCCGCCTCCCGTCGCCGCCTCATCGCTCACCTTCTCCCCCCGTTTCCACGCCTGAAAGCTGCGCCAGACGCTGCGCAGAATAAGCAGATTGATAAAGGCCATCAGCAGCAGAAACAGCGCCGAAACGGCGGTGCCGATCGCGCTGCCGGTATCGTGAAACCAGCTCATTTGCTGACCGAACGCCGTCGCGGTGGCGGCAATGGCGGCGGAGGCCAGCACCACAATCGACGAGTGCCCCAGCGAGAACCAGGCGCCAACGCCGAACGGGCGCCGCCCCTGCTGCATCATCTTGCGCGTCACGCTATCAATCGCCGCAATATGATCGGCATCGACCGCATGGCGCAGGCCGTATCCCCAGGCCAGCAGGCTGGCGGCCATCAGCGCGCCGCTGTCGCCAAAGGCCTGCCACGCCCAGACCCAGGCGACCAGGTTGGCCACAATAAGCCCCAGCACCAGCGCCGCGGCGCGCGGCTGCTGGCGTAAAATCGTCACTATCATGATGGAATCCTGTGGGCCTGCCGGCGGGCGGCGGCGACCGCCGCCTGACCAAACGCTATCGCTCCATCACCGGCAGGCAGCTGATGCGGAAACAGCAGAGTAAAATCCGCCAGATAAAACGTCAATCGGCAAACCAGCAGCCGGTTGTGCAGCACCCCGCCGCTAAACACCAGCGTAGAGATGCCGCGCCTGACGGCATGGTCGCGCGCCATTGCCGACAGACCGCGGGCCAGCGCGTCGTGAAAGGCCCAGGCCTTGTGCGCCGGCTGCGCCTGCCAGCCTAGCCACCGGCGCCAGAAGGTGGCGAGATCCAGCCGACCGTCGCGCCACGGCAGGCTAACCGGATGATCGATACCGGCGCAGGTCGCCGCCAGCGCCTCCAGCCGGCAGGCCGCTTCCCCTTCGTAGCTCAGCGTGGTCGGCGCGCAGCCCAGCGCGCAGGCCACGGCATCGAACAGCCGCCCGCAGGAGGTGGCTTTCGGCGCGTTAATTTCCCGCTCGACGGCGCGGGCGACCAGCGGCCACGCCTGCCGGAGCAGAACCTTGGTTTCAGGATAGTTTTGCCAGTCCGGCACAAAGGCCAGACAGTGGGCCAGCAGGTTGCGCCACGGCTGGCGCGCCGCCAGATCGCCGCCGGGGAGCGCCACCGCCGGCAGGCCCGCCAGATGTTCACACTGGCGGTAATTCACCCGCAGGCATTCGCCGCCCCACAGCGCGCCGCCCTCCCCCATGCCGATGCCGTCCAGCACCAGGGCGATGACGTCCCCGCCGTCCAGCGGCCAGCCGTGCTCCGCCAGACAGGCGGCGGCATGGGCGTGGTGATGCAGCACCCGCTCGATCGGCAGCGCCATCGACGCCGCCCACCGCGTCGAACGATAGCCCGGATGCGCATCGGTCACGATCCCCTGCGGGGTGAAGGCGTAAATCTCCTGCATCAGGCGCAGAGCCTCGCGCCACTGCGCCTCCACGCCCTCATCGCCGAGGTCGCCAAAATGCTGGCTCAGCACCGCTTCATCGCCGCGCGCCAGGCAGAAGGTATTTTTCATATCCGCCCCGAGGCACAGCAGCGGCGGGACGTCGTGAAACCCCGGCGGCAGCGGCAGCGCATCCGGCACGTAGCCGCGCGAACGGCGTAGCATCTCCCCGCTCTGCCGCACCACGGAATCATCCATCCTCTGCACGATATCGCGGTTATGCAGCAAAAATCCGTCGGCAATCCCGGCCAAATCCGCCAGCGCCCGCTCGTTAGTCAGCGCCGGAGGGCGCCCGCTGAGATTGCCCGAAGTCATCACCACCGGGCGCGCCAGCGCCTGCAGCACCAGGTGCTGGAGCGGGTTCGACGCCAGCATGACGCCCGCCTCCGCCAGCCCCGGCGCGATATCGTCGCACAGGCCGTCGATCCGCGTTTTATCCACCAGCACCACCGGCGCAGCGGGCGACGACAGCAGCGCCAGCGCCTCGGCCGGCAGTCCCTCCGCCGTCGGCAGCATCACCGCCAGCGGCTTAGCCGGGCGATGCTTGCGCTGGCGCAGGATCGCCACGGCGCGTGGGTTCCCGGCGTCGCAGGCGAGATGGAAGCCGCCAAGCCCTTTAATCGCCACAATCTGCCCGGCAGCAAGCCGGTCTGTTGCCGCCCGCAGCGCCGCCTCGCCGTAGCATCTTTCCTCCCCGCAGCGCCACTCAAGCCGTGGCCCGCACGATTCGCAGGCCACCGGCTGGGCATGAAAGCGCCTGTCGGCCGGATTGCGGTATTCGGCTTCGCAGGACGGGCACAGCGGGAACGGCGCCATCGCGGTAAACGGGCGGTCGTAGGGCATGGCGCGAATAATGGTAAAGCGCGGTCCGCAGTGGGTGCAGTTGATAAACGGATAGCGGTAGCGGCGCTCCCGCGGATCGTTCATTTCCGCCAGGCACGCCGGACAGGTGGCAGCATCGGGAACGATCTGCGTGCGCATGGTTCCGCCTCCGCTCCGGCGGATGGTGAACGCCTCCGGCAGGGCTTCCCAGGCAAAGGGTGAGGCCTGCGCGCTATCGATACGCGCCAGCGGCGGGCAGCGGCGGGCCAGCGCGGCGACAAACTCCGCCTCGTCGCCCAGCAGGCGAACCAGCACGCCGTCGCCGTCGTTGCACACGTCGCCGAAGAGTCCCAGGCGCTGCGCCAGCTGCCAGACGAAGGGGCGAAATCCCACCCCCTGCACCTTACCGCGGATGCGGATTTCCACCCCGTTCATGCCGCTATCGCCCTACCAGGCCAGCGCCGTACGGCGACGTTTTTCAATGTTCATCTGCTCAAGCTTATTGCGGTCAACGCAGATAAGCGCGTGCGTCGGGCAGGCGTCCATACAGGCGGGCCCCTCTTCGCGATGATGGCAAAGGTCGCATTTATTGGCTTCGGCCTTTTCCGCCGTCACGTTCAGGCCCGCGCCGCTATGGCGGATCACCGGACGCACCACCACCTCCATCGCCCCATACGGGCAGGCTACCACGCAGGTTTTGCAGCCGATGCAGCGCTCCTGCATCACGTGGACAAAGCCCTTATCGCGGCTGATGGCCCCGTTCGGGCAGACGTTAGCGCAGGGCGCGTCTTCACACTGACGACAGGCGGTGGCCGTCGACACGTTGACACCCTTGATGACATGGATACGCGGTAAAAAGGATTTTGGCGTCAGCGCGGCGCAGTCCTGATTGGCCTGATGAGAGACCACGCAGGCCACTTCGCAGGTACGACAGCCGATGCATTTGCTCGCGTCGGCAATAATGAAACGGTTCATCCATTTCTCCAGCAGTAAGAAGGTTACGCGCCGGAGTATGCATAATACGTTCCAATTATTATCTAATTGATAGTAAAGGTAATTAATCGGGTGATTTCTGTCATCGTCACATCTGACGATGACAGGTGACGATCTCAGGCGCCGGGGCCTGCGCCAAGAGAATCGCGCTCAATCAGCTCGCCGGGGAACGTTTGCTGGAATTTTAAATCACCGCCGTCGAGCATGAAAATCAGCCGGTTAATGCTCTCTTTGATCATCTCCGTCACCGGGATTTTGACGCTGGAAAGCGCCGGGATCATATAGGGCGCCAGCACGATATCATCGAAGCCAATCACCGAGACCTGCTCCGGCACCTTCACGCCGTGCAGATGCAGCTGCTTCATCGCGCCAATCGCCATATCGTCGTTGCTCGCCACCAGCGCGCTGTAGCCGGCGTTGCGCTGGCGCAACGTCTCAACCCCGGCCGCACCGGTTTCCGGCGTCCATTTTCCCTTAACGATCAGCCCTTCATTGAGCGGAATGTCGTGCTGAGCCAGCGCATCTTTGTAGCCGGCGAGACGTTCGATGCCGGTAGGTGAATCCAGCGAGCCGGTGATAAACGCAATCTCACGGTGGCCGCGGGCGATGAGCTGCTGTACCGCGGCAAAGGCCGAGGCTTTTTGATCGGACCAGACGCAGTGGCTGGCGTTGCGCCGCAGGCGGCGGTTAAGCACCATGATTGGCCGGTCGTGCTGCTCGACGATCTCGTCCATTTCATCGACGCTAAGAAAGCGCGGGTAAATAATAATCGCGTCGCAGCGCAGGTCTAGCAGGTACTGAATCGCCTCGCGCTCTTCGTCGGCGCTGTGCTTGCCGTCGGCCAGAATCAGCTGACGCCCCTTGTCTTCGGTCATCCGCGCCACCTGAAACAGCAGCTCGCTGAAGTAAACCCCGTGATAGAGGGTATTGGTGACGACCAGCCCCAGGGTCTGGCTCTTTTTGGTGGCCAGGTTGCGCGCCAGCAGATTCGGCCGGTAGCCGCTTTCAGCAACGGCCTGGAACACGCGATCTTTCGTCTCCTGGCTGACGTAGCCGTTGCCCGATAGCACCCGCGAAACCGTCGCCTTCGACACCCCTGCGCGCTTAGCGACCTCCAGCATCGTTGCCATGTTGTTCTTCCTGTTGCAAAAGATGCTCGCAGTGTACTGCACGCCCTGCCGTTTTACAGCCTTCACGTTGCTGACGGCCTGTTTTCCCTCTTCGCGACAAAGCGATCAAAATCACAAATTTGAAAACTGATTTTTTTAGATCTTGTATGAATCGATGAAACTCATCATGATTTTGTGGAACCGGTTTCCTACATATGCACGACGCCACGCAGCTTTACGGCGCGGTGAAAAGCCAGTACCCCATTGATAAACAGGATAAAATCCGATGTCTAAAAATTATGCAGCCCTGGCACAGCAGATCGTCTCGACGATTGGCGGCGTTGAAAACGTCACCGCCGTCACCCACTGCATGACCCGCCTTCGTTTCGTGGTCAAAGACAACGAGCAGGTGGATAGCGCGACCCTAAAAGGGCTGAAAGGCGTACTTGGCGTCGTGCGGAGCGATAACCAGTGCCAGGTGATCGTCGGCAATACCGTCTCCCAGGCCTATCGCGAAGTCGTTGGCCTGCTGCCGGGCGATATGCGCCCGGCGGAGCCCGTGGGCAAACCGCCGCTGACCTTCAGGCGAGTTGGCGCCGGGATCCTCGATGCGCTGATCGGCACCATGTCGCCGCTGATCCCGGCGATTATCGGCGGATCGATGGTCAAGCTGCTGGCGATGATCCTCGAGATGAGCGGCCTCCTGGCGAAAGGCGCGCCGACGCTCACCATTCTGACAACGATCGGCGACGGCGCATTCTTCTTCCTGCCGCTGATGGTCGCCGCCTCTGCGGCGGTAAAATTCAAAACCAATATGTCGCTGGCGATTGCCCTCGCCGGGGTGCTGGTGCATCCGAGCTTTATTGAGCTGATGGCCAAAGCCGCTCAGGGCGAGCACGTCGAGTTCGCCTTTATTCCGGTCACCGCGGTGAAATATACCTACACCGTGATCCCGGCGCTGGTGATGACCTGGTGCCTCTCTTATATCGAGCGCTGGGTCGACAGAATCACTCCGGCGGTGACGAAAAACTTCCTCAAGCCGATGCTGATCGTGCTGATCGCCGCGCCGCTGGCCATTCTGCTGATCGGCCCGCTCGGGATCTGGATCGGTAGCGCCATCTCGACGCTGGTGTACACCATTCATCACTATCTGGGCTGGCTATCGGTGGCGATTATGGGCGCCCTGTGGCCGCTGCTGGTGATGACCGGGATGCACCGCGTCTTTACGCCGACGATCATTCAGACCATTGCCGAAACCGGCAAAGAGGGCATGGTGATGCCGTCGGAAATCGGCGCCAACCTGTCGCTGGGCGGCTCTTCGCTGGCGGTGGCGTGGAAAACGAAAAACCCGGAGCTGCGCCAGACGGCGCTGGCGGCGGCCGCGTCGGCTATTCTCGCCGGGATCTCCGAACCGGCGCTGTACGGGGTCGCGATACGGCTCAAGCGCCCGCTGATCGCCAGCCTGATCAGCGGCTTTATCTGCGGCGCGGTCGCCGGCATCGCCGGGCTTGCCAGCCACTCCATGGCGGCGCCGGGCCTGTTTACCAGCGTCCAGTTCTTCGATCCGGCGAATCCCATGACTCTCGTCTGGGTCTTCGGCGTAATGGCGCTGGCGGTGGTGCTGTCGTTTGTTCTGACCCTGCTGCTCGGCTTTGAGGATATCCCGGTGGAAAATGCCGCCGCCGATGCCCGACAGCGCCAGGCGACGGCCAAAGCATCGCACGCCTGAACATAATTTTTGACACAGAGGTAACGCATGGCGACTTTTCCACACGGATTTTTATGGGGCGGCGCACTGGCCGCCAACCAGGCTGAAGGGGCATATCTGGAGGGCGGCAAAGGGCTGACCACCGTCGATACCCTTCCCCACGGCGCCAGGCGCCTGCCGGTCAAGCTGGGGCTGGAAAAACGCTTTCAGCTGCGTGACGATGAGTTCTACCCAAGCCATGAAGCGATAGACTTTTATCATCGCTATAAAGAAGACATCTCCCTGATGGCGGAGATGGGCTTTAGCGTATTTCGCACTTCCATCTCCTGGAGCCGCCTGTTCCCGAACGGCGACGAGCAGGAGCCGAATGTGCAGGGGATCGCCTTCTACCGTTCGCTGTTTGAAGAGTGTAAAAAACACAATATCGAGCCGCTGGTGACCCTGTGCCACTTCGACGTGCCGATGCATCTGGTGACCGAATACGGCTCCTGGCGCAATCGCAAAATGGTGGGATTCTTTACCCACTACGCCCGCACCTGCTTTGAAGCCTTTGACGGGCTGGTGAAATACTGGCTGACCTTTAACGAAATCAACATCATGCTCCATAGTCCCTACTCCGGCGCCGGCCTGGCGTTCGAAGAGGGCGAGAATCAGGAGCAGGTGAAGTACCAGGCCGCGCACCATGAGCTGATTGCCAGCGCCCAGGTGACCAAAATCGCCCACGAGGTGAACGCGCAAAATCAGGTTGGCTGCATGCTGGCGGGCGGCAACTTCTATCCTTACTCCTGCAAGCCGGAAGATGTGTGGATGGCGCTGGAAAAAGATCGCGAAAACCTGCTCTTCATCGACGTGCAGGCGCGCGGCGCCTGGCCGGTATGGGCGGCGCGGGTGCTCCGCGAGAAGGGCGTGACGATTGTCAAACAGCCGGGCGACGACGAGATCCTGCGCAACACCGTCGATTTTGTCTCCTTCAGCTACTACGCCTCGCGCTGCGCCTCGGCGGAGATGAACGCCAGCAACACCAACGCGGCCAATATCGTGAAGTCGTTAAAAAATCCGCATATTCAGGCCAGCGAATGGGGCTGGGGAATCGACCCCCTCGGCCTGCGCATCACCATGAATATGATGTATGACCGCTACCAGAAGCCGCTGTTCCTCGTGGAAAACGGCCTCGGGGCGCGGGACGAAATCGACGCCAACGGCGAGATTAACGACGACTATCGCATCAGCTATCTGCGCGAGCACATCAAAGCGATGGGCGACGCTATCGAAGACGGTATTCCGGTGATGGGCTATACCAGCTGGGGCTGCATTGACCTGGTGGCCGCCTCCACCGGCGAGATGAGCAAACGCTACGGCTTCATCTACGTTGACCGCGATGACGCCGGCAACGGCACTCTCGACCGTAAGCGCAAGAAGTCGTTCTGGTGGTATAAAAAGGTCATTGCCAGCAACGGCGAAGACCTGGCGTAACGGCAATCCCCGGATAGCGGCGCTGACGCCTCTCCGGGGAAACCTCACTCCGCCACCGCTTCCAGCGGAGCAAACCCGCCGAGGCCCTGCCAGCCGTTCAGCCGCCGGTAAACCTCGGCCACCGCGTCTTTAATCGGCTGGGTCATCGGATAGTAGAAGCCGACGATATCCGGCTGAATGCCTAAGAAAATCACCTCGCCGACGTCCTCTTTCAGCTGATCGATCAGATAGTTGAGCGGCATATTGTGGGTGGTCATCATAAACATTTCGGCGATATCGTCAGGATCGACGATGCGGATCGCGCCGGGACTGAGCCCCATGTCGGTCGCGTCGACGATCAGCAGGCGATCGGGGCGCAGCTCGCGGATCGCGACGATGTCGTTTTCCGGGGCGCTGCCGCCGTCAATGACCACCCAGCGGCCCGTCGGGTTTGCCGCGCACGTTTCCGCCAGCAGCGGACCCGCGCCGTCGTCGCCCATCATGCTGTTGCCCACGCAGAGTAAAACGTCAGTCACGGAGTCTCCTCACCATCAGATAGATGGCGCTTTCCTGGTGAATATCATGCAGCATGCTGAGCATCAGCCTGCTCCACGCCTGCTGCTGCGGCGTCTGCGCAACCTGCGCGTTATCAAAGGCGTTGGCCAGCATCGTCACGTGATTGCTGTCGATAACGATTTCGCCATATTTCGGCACGCCTTCCATTTTACGCCGGGCGGTGCTGCCCGCTTCAAGGGTCGCAATCCACGCCAGGTACTGGTCCCACGGACAGCTCAGCGCCGTTTCCAGACAGTCGATAACCCCAAGATGGTGACCAATCGCCAGGCTGTAATAGACAACCTGCTGCGCCTGGTCAGGCGTGGCGTCGTTCTCATCAATAAATTTACGGCTCAGCTGGCTGAACACCACCGTTTCACTCATCGGATGCGCGCCTCCTCAACCACCTGATTGAGATGGGTAACGATCTCGGTCAGACGCGGATCTTTTTCCGCCTCCAGCCAGCGCACGACCTGGCTGTCGCCCTGACCGAGCAGGCGCATATAGTCATCGGCAATCTGCCGACCGTAGCGATAGCCCGCCAGGCGGCGCGCTTCGCGGTCGACGCGCACCCGCAGCGGCTGGACCATATTCGGATGCAGAATTTCCGCCGCCTTATCATCCTGCTCGCCCGGCAGACGGGCATGAATTTTCTGCTCCAGCAGGCCCAGCGCCATCGCAAAACCGTACAGCGTCGCGGCTGGCGTCGGCGGGCAGCCGGGAATATAAACGTCGACCGGCACAATTTTATCGGTGCCGCCCCATACGCAGTACAGATCGTGGAAGATGCCGCCGCTGTTGCCGCAGGCGCCGTAGGAGATACAGATTTTCGGGTCCGGCGCGGAGTGCCAGGCGCGCAGCGCCGGTGAGCGCATGGCGCGGGTCACCGCCCCGGTGAACAGCAGGATATCGGCGTGACGCGGCGACGGAACGACCTTTATTCCAAAGCGTTCGGCGTCAAACAGCGGCGAAAGCGTGGCGAAAATCTCAATCTCGCAGCCGTTGCAGCCGCCGCAGTCCACGCGGTACACGTAGGCGGAACGCTTAATATTCTTCAGCAGCGATGCCTTCATGCTGGCGATAGACTCGTCTACCGTCATCGGCACAGGAATACCGTTTTCATCGCGCGGGCCCAGTAAATTACTCATCAGCTGGCCTCTCTCATATGGCGAGTCAGTTCAATACGATCGGACGGCACCAGACACTTCTGGCGCTTGCACTCGGGGCAGGTTTCGAAGCTTTCGCGGCGCATCCCGGCGCGGGTATCGCCGTTGTGCTCCAGCAGCGCGATGGCGTAATCGATCTCTTTCTGCACGGCGAAGGGACGCGCGCACGCCCGGCAGTGGCACATATCAAAGCGCGACTGCTGGAGGAAATCCTCTTTCTTCCACACCGCCAGCTCGTACTCCTGCGAGAGCTTAATCGCCGCCGTCGGGCACACCTCTTCGCAGCGGCCGCAAAAGATGCAGCGCCCGAGGTTGAACTGCCACGCCAGCTGGTTAGCGGCGAGGTCAGTCTCCACCGTCAGGGCATTCGACGGGCAGGCATTAACGCAGGCCGCGCAGCCGATGCACTGCTGGGGAGTGTGTTCCGGCTTGCCGCGGAAGTTTTTATCCACCGGCATCGGCTCCAGCGGATAGGCGTGCGTCGCGGTGCCGGTATTAATAACTTTTTTAATAAAGGTAAACATGGCGGCTCCTTATTTCAGCGGCGAGTTTTTACGCTCGATGCTGTAGCGCTCCAGCTCTTTGTACGGCACCACTTTGCTTTTCTTCTTCCGCACGTCGACCACGGTCATTCGGTCGGTACAGGAGTAGCAGGGATCGAGGCTGCCGATAATCAGCGGCGCATCGGAAACGGTATTGCCGCGCAGCATATAGCGCAGGGTCGGCCAGTTGGCGTAGGTCGCCGCCCGGCAGCGCCAGCGGTAGAGCTTCTGATTGTCACCGGTCATGCTCCAGTGGATATCATCCCCGCGCGGCGCTTCCGAGAAGCCCAGCGCAAAACGATGAGGAATATAGGTGAAGCCGTCCACCATCAGCGGGCCGCCCGGCAGATTGTCGAGGCCGAAGTCGATCATATTTAGCGCGGTGTAGACCTCGTTGATGCGCACCTTCAGGCGCGAAATCACGTCGCAGCCCTGCTCGCTGTGCACTTCCATCGGCAGCAGGCCGTAGCCGACAAACGGATGGTCGGCGCGGGTATCGCGCGCGTGGCCGCTGGCGCGCACCATCGGGCCAACGTTGCTGAAGTCGCGGGCGATTTGCGGATCGAGACGGCCAATGCCGACGGTACGCTGCGCCATGTTCGGCGTGCTGAGCAGCATCTCCACCAGCTCCTGCACGTCGCGGCGCATCTGCTGCGCCAGCTGGCGGGTCTGGATCATATCCTCTTTCAGCAGGTCGCGACGGATGCCGCCAATCAGGTTCAGGCCGTAGGTTTTACGCGCCCCGGTGAGGATCTCCGCCATCTTCATCGACGTCTCGCGCACGCGGAAGAACTGCATGAAGCCGGAGTCAAAGCCGGTAAAGTGGCAGGCGAGGCCGAGGTTGAGCAGATGCGAATGCAGACGCTCCACCTCCAGCAGAATGGCGCGGATCATCTGCGCGCGTTCCGGCACCACGATGCCCATCGCGTTTTCTACGGAGGTGGTATAGGCGGTGCTGTGGGCAAAGCCGCAGATGCCGCACACCCGATCGGAGAGGAAGGTCACTTCGTTGTAGCCCATCCGGGTTTCCGCCAGTTTCTCCATCCCGCGATGGACGTAGAACAGACGGTAGTCGGCGTCGATAATATTCTCCCCGTCAACGAACAGGCGGAAATGGCCGGGTTCATCGGAGGTGACGTGCAGCGGGCCAATCGGCACCACGTTGTTTTTCTTACTGCCCAGCTCGTTAATGAACTCGTAGGTTTCCGCATCGGTGGTCGGCGCCGGACGCTGACGGTAATCCATGCTGTCTTTGCGCAGCGGATAGAGTTCGTCCGGCCAGTCGTCCGGCAGCACCAGACGGCGCTCATCCGGCAGGCCAACCGGCAGCAGGCCGTACATATCGCGCACTTCGCGCTCGCCCCATACCGCAGCGGGCACCCGCGGCGTCACCGACGGATATTCCGGCTTATTGGCGTCCACTTCCACGCGCACGGTTATCCAGCACTTCGTCCCCTGCTCCATCGACAGCACGTAGTAAACGGCATAGTGGCCGTTGAGCTTGCGTTCGTCGTTACCGAACAGCACCGACAGCCAGCCGCCCTGCTGGTAGTAGAGAAACTCCACCACTTCCGGGAGATAGTTGATCTTCACCGTGACGGTGAGCTGATCGTTGGTCTGCCAGGCCTCGTCCAGCACCACGCCCGGGAAGGTCTGATGCAGCGCGGCGAGATAGCGTTGACCCGGTTTTTCTTCGTTCATATATAAAACTCTCTTAAATCACGCCGCCAGCAAGGAGACGAAGGCTAAAAAGGCAAAGCCAAAACCGGCCCAGGTAACGCGGGACGTGGCACAAAAGCGCAGGCGCGCCATGCTGTTTTCAAACAGGGCAATAATCAGGACGCCGGCCACCAGCTTGACGACGGCGACCACCAGCGCCAGCAGCAGCCCACCGACGCTAAAGCTGGTCATCTGCCCCCACGGCATAAACACGCCGACAAACATCTGCAGGACCACCAGCTGCTTGAGGCTAATCCCCCATTTCAGCACCGCGAAACCGCTGCCGCTGTATTCGGTCAGCGGCCCCTCCTGCAGCTCCTGCTCCGCCTCCGCGAGGTCGAACGGCAGCTTGCCCATTTCGATAAAGGTGGCAAAAGCGCAGGCGGCCAGCGCGAGGATCAGCGGAATGCTGCGCGCGGCGGGCCAGTGGTAGATGGTGTCGGTGATGCTGCTGATATGGGTCGAGCCGGCAACCTGCGCCGCCACCCACAGTCCCAGCAGCAGAATCGGCTCAACCAGCACGCCGAGCATCGCTTCGCGGCTGGCGCCGATGGCGGTAAACGGGCTGCCGGTATCCAGACCGGCGATCGCAAAGAAGAAGCGGGCGATGGCGAAGAGATAGATCAGCGTAATCAGGTCGCCCAGCCCCGCCATCGGCGAGTCAACGGTAACCACCGGCAGCGCGGTGGCGATGGTCAGCATCACGCCGACCATCACGTACGGCATCAGGCGGAATACCCAGCCGGAGGCGTCGGGGCCGATACTCTGGCGCCCCAGCAGCTTGATAATGTCCCGATACTCCTGCAGCACGCCCGGCCCGCGGCGGTTATGCAGACGGGCGCGGGCGACGCGGGTGATGCCGGACAGCAGCGGCGCGGCGGCAAACAGCGCCAGCGCCTGCAACAATGCAACGAATACGCTCATTTTCAGGCTCCTCGTGAAATGACAATAACGACCAGCACCGCCAGCTCAATCAGCGCAACGCTGCGCAGCAGCGCGGGCGCGGAGCCGTTCTGCCAGCCGGGGATCAGGCGTACCGGGTTCAGCCAGTGGCGCAGTTTGAGCAGCGGAGCAAAGGCCTCTTTGACCGGCATCGCGAAGCCGTGGGCGGTCACTACCATCGATTTTTCATGGTCGTAGCCGCAGACCCAGGCCGCGCCGCGGGAGCGCGCGGGCAGGCGGTCGCCTTTGTAGAAAATCATCAGCAGCAGCGGCAGCAGCGGACAGGCGATCAGCAGAATGGCAATCAGCGGCTGCGACACCACGCTCGATACCTGAGCCTGGGCCGGGACCACGCCGCTCACCAGCGGCAGAAGCCACGGAGCTGCCACGCCGCCAATCACGCAGCAGAGCGCGGAAAACACCACGCTGAAGGTCATCAGCCACGGGGCGCTGGTGGCGTTTTCCGCCTGCTGGCTCCGCGGCGCGCCGAGGAAGGTGACGCCGTAGACTTTAGCCATGCACATCACCGCCAGGGCGCCGGTAATCGCCAGGCCTACCGCCAGCAGCGGCCCGAGCAGGCGGCCGATAAACGCCTCGCCGGTGCTGAGCCTAAAGAACGACTGATAGATAACCCACTCGCCGGCAAAGCCGTTCAGCGGCGGCAGCGCCGCCATAGCCATCAGGCCAACCAGCATAGAGAGCGAAATCAGCGGCATTCTTTTGCCGATACCGCCCAGCTTTTCGATATCGCGATGGCCGGTGCGGAACCACACCGCCCCGGCGCCAAGGAACAGCGTGGTTTTAAACAGACTGTGGTTGATCAGGTGATACATCCCGCCGATAAATCCCAGCACCATCAGGCTGGCGTTATCGAGGGCCACGCCGGTGACAAACGCGCCGAGGCCCAGCAGGATGATGCCGATATTTTCCAGAGTGTGGTACGCCAGCAGGCGCTGGATATTGTGCTCCATCAGCGCGTAGAGCCCGCCGATAAACGCGGTGATCATCCCCAGCACCAGCAGCAGTACGCCCCACCACAGCGGCGGTACGCCGCCGGCAAGGGAGACCGTCAGGATGCCGAACAGGCCAACCTTCATCACCACCGTGGAGAACAGCGCGGCGGCCGGCGCGCCGGCGCCGGCATGGGCCTGCGGCGCCCAGCCGTGCAGCGGAATAATCCCCGCCAGCAGCGCAAAACCGACCAGCGCCGGGAGCCACAGCAGCATCTGCTGCGGGGCTCCGGCGGCCAGCAGGCTAATCTGCGTCAGATCGAGCGTGCCGTAAAACGACCACACCAGCCAGCAGCTCCACGCCAGCAGCAGCGTGCCGAAGCGGCCCAGCGCAAACCACAGTTTGCCGGACTGGGCGCAGCCGGTAAGGAAGGCTCCGCACAGGGCCATAATTTCCGCCATCACCACCAGGCTGCCAAAGCTGGTCGTCACGACGGCGCAGGTGGCGGCCGCCAGCAGCAGGTTGACCAGCAGACCGTTAGCTTTTACCTGCGGATGGCGGTGCCAGGAGATATTAAATAGCGAAATCGGTAATGCCGAGAGGCCGATGGCCAGCAGCCACAGGGCGTTAACCCCGCTAACCCGCACGGGCAGCGAGATCATCTGCAGCACGCCGGTGCTCACCCGACCCGGCATCAGCAGCGTCACCATCCCGGCGACGATCAGCATCGCGCTGGCAACCGCCCCGCCGATCCCGGCGATCGCGCCGCTTAGCGGTTTTCTCAGGCTAAAGAGCAGCGCCAGCACGGCGCTGACGGCGTACCAAACCACCGCCTGATTGACTAAAGAGATAATGTTCACTTCACGCCCCCTTGTTGCGCCTGAAACAGCGACAAATCGCCGAGGTCGGTGTTAAAAGTCAGCTCGCGCTTACGCCTGCTGGCCAGGGCGATGTCGCGGATATCAACCAGCAGCAGCGCTTTTGTCGGGCAGGTACGCACGCAGGCAGGTCCCTGCTCATCGAAATGGCACAGATCGCATTTCACCGCGATGGCGCGTACGCCCGGTACCCAGTCGAGCAGCGAGCTGACGCGGGCGGGCGCGGGCGGCGCGGCGGGCGCCATCGGCGTATTCGCATTTGCCGGAATATCCAACGGCCGGCTGCCGGAAAATTCGATCGCGCCAAACGGGCAGGCGATGCCGCACAGCTTGCAGCTTACGCACAGGCTTTCGTTTAGCTGGACCGCGCCGTCGATGCGGTTAATCGCGTTAACCGGGCATACTGCGGCGCAGGGGGCGTCTTCGCAGTGGTGGCACATCTGCGGCGCGGATTCTTTTTCATTACGCATGACCTGCAGTCGCGGCATCGCCTGCAGGCCCTGCTGGCGATGCGTCTCAGCGCATGCGGCTTCGCAGGTGCGGCAGCCGATACAGACGGTGGAGTCAGCAATTACAAAACGGTTCACCGGGTCTTCCTCGGGTGAAAGTCATTTTTGACGAAATCAGGTGGTGCAGATGTCATTTTCGACACCCGTCGACACCTTGCGCTTAGTCGTCCAGCTGCAGATGGCTTAAATCCACCGGCTGGTCCTGTTCCATGGCGTCGTACAGGCGGTCGTATACGGTCGCCACGATCGCCAGATAATGCTCCAGCACCTGCTCGCGGGAGCGGTTGCTGATGCGCCCGTCGATGGTGCCGTCAGAAGCCAGCGTCGCCTGCGCGATCAAGCGCTTATCTTCGCCATTTTTGCTTTGTACGTAGTATTCGATGGTGTGGTTGTTAAAGCCTTCCGCCAGCGCGACAAAAACCTGAAAGTGGCCGAACAGCACGAAGCACAGCTCTTTGTCCGGCGCGCAGCTCATCGCATGATGCAGGCGCGCCTTCGACAAGGTGATGCCCTGAACCAACGAGTTGCAGTAGGTATGCCACTGCTCCTGATGCTGGCGGTGACGATCGGCGATGTAGTCCGCCTTTTCACTTATTTCCCAAATAGTCATCTCGGATCTCCCGGTTGCATGAGATGCACTGCACTAGCATTTTCTATGCCAAATTTTATCTTATTGATATTTATTGAAATTAATAAAGGCCGGGGCCTTCAGCGACATGTCGACGACGTCATCAGGCCATCGTCATCGACAGTTTCTCCGACAGTACCGATGCCCTGGCATCGTTATTGCATATATGGCCCATTGCGGCGATGTGGAGGCCACCATGCACGAAATCACGCTTAGCCAGCGGGCGTTGGAAATTATTGAACAGCAGGCGCAGCAGGCCGGCGCGCGTCGGGTCACCGGCGTGTGGCTCAAGGTCGGGGCCTTTTCCTGCGTGGAGGCCAGCGCGCTGACCTTCTGCTTTGAACTGGTGTGCCGCGGCACGCTGGCCGAAGGCTGCGAGCTGCATATCGCCGAACAGCAGGCCGAATGCTGGTGTGAGTCCTGCCAGCAGTACGTGCGCCTGATCTCTCAGCACGTGCGGCGCTGCCCGCAGTGCCAGAGCGACAGGCTGCAGATCGTGGCGGACGATGGCTTACAGATTCAGAGAATAGAAGTGATCCCCGCATAGTGCGCCTGGGATCGCGGCGGCAGGCGCGCGAGCGCCGCCAGCAGAGAAACAACGCGCAGTATGACGGGATAGACCAGGAGTAAAATTATGTGTACCACCTGCGGCTGTGGAGAAGGCAACCTTTATATAGAAGGTGACGAACGTAACCCCCACTCGGCGTTTCGCAGCGCCCCCTTCGCGCCGGCTACGCGCCGGCCGATGACCATTACCGGCGTCAAAACCGACGGCTTTATCCCCAGCCGCTCCGCTGAGGGCGACCTGCACTACGGCCACGGCGAGGCGGGTACCCATGCGCCGGGCATTAGCCAGCGTAAAATGCTGGACGTTGAAATTGACGTGCTGGAGAAGAACAACCGTCTGGCCGCCCGCAACCGCGCCCGCTTTGCGGCCAAAGGCCAGCTGGTGCTGAACCTGGTCTCCAGCCCCGGGTCCGGCAAAACCACCCTGCTGACCGAAACCCTGCTGCGCCTGAAGGCGAAAACCGCCTGCGCGGTGATTGAAGGCGACCAGCAAACGGTCAACGATGCGGCGCGCATCCGCGCCACCGGCACGCCGGCCATTCAGGTCAACACCGGCAAGGGCTGTCACCTCGACGCGCAGATGATCGCCGAGGCCGCCCCACGCCTGGAACTTGCCGATAGCGGCATCCTGTTTATTGAAAACGTCGGCAACCTGGTATGCCCGGCGGGCTTCGATCTCGGCGAGCGGCACAAGGTCGCGGTCCTGTCGGTGACCGAAGGTGAAGACAAGCCCCTGAAGTACCCGCATATGTTCGCCGCCGCCAGCCTGATGCTGCTGAACAAAATCGATCTCCTGCCGTACCTCAATTTTGACGTTGAGCAGTGCCTCGCCTGCGCGCGGGAGGTAAACCCTGATATTGAAATCATCCTGCTTTCCGCCACCAGCGGAGAGGGCATGGAGCAGTGGCTTAACTGGCTGGAGGCGCAGCAATGTGCATAGGCGTCCCGGGACAAATTTGCGCCATTGAAGGCAACCAGGCCAGGGTCGAGATCTGCGGCATCCAGCGCGAGGTCGACTTAACGCTGGTGGGCGCCGTCGATGAGCAGGGCCGGCCGCGGCTCGGCCAGTGGGTGCTGGTGCACGTCGGCTTCGCCATGAGCATCATTAATGAAGCCGAAGCCCGCGATACCCTCGCGGCGCTGCAAAATATGTTTGAGGTCGAGCCGGACGTCGGCGCCCTGCTGTTCGGCGAGGAGCGATAATGCGTTTCGTTGATGAATACCGCGCGCCGGAGCAGGTGCTGCAGCTGGTGGATCGCCTGCGGGAGCGCGCTCGCCTGCTACCGCATACCGCCGCCCGTCCGCTGCGGATTATGGAGGTTTGCGGCGGTCATACCCACGCCATCTTTAAATTCGGCCTCGACCAGCTGCTGCCGGAAAATATTGAATTTATCCACGGCCCCGGGTGCCCGGTCTGCGTCCTGCCGATGGGCCGCATTGACGCCTGCATTGAAATTGCCGGCCGCCCGGGCGTCATTTTCTGCACCTTCGGCGACGCGATGCGCGTACCGGGGAAAAACGGCTCCTTGCTGCAGGCAAAATCGCGCGGAGCCGACGTGCGCATCGTCTATTCGCCGGTCGATGCCCTGAAGCTGGCGCAGCAAAACCCCGACCGCGAGGTGGTGTTCTTCGGGCTGGGCTTTGAAACGACCATGCCCGCCACCGCGCTGACCCTACGCCAGGCGCGCGACCGCGGCGTCGATAACTTCTTCTTTTTCTGCCAGCACATTACCCTGCTCCCGACCCTGCGCAGCCTGCTCGATACTCCGGACAACGGTATCGACGCCTTCCTCGCCCCCGGTCACGTCAGCATGGTCATTGGTACCGAAGCCTATGGGTTTATCGCCAGCGACTACCGCCGGCCTTTAGTGGTTGCTGGATTCGAACCTCTTGATCTACTGCAAGGCGCGGTGATGCTGGTTGAGCAGACAATAGCGCGGTGCAGCCGGGTCGAGAACCAGTATCGTCGCGTGGTACCCGATGCAGGTAATCCGCTGGCGCAGCAGGCGATTGCCGACGTGTTCTGTCTCTCCGGCGACAGCGAATGGCGCGGGCTTGGGGTCATCAGCGATTCCGGCGTAGGGCTGACGCCTGAGTATCAGCGTTTCGACGCCGAAGCCCATTTTCGCCCGGCGCCCCAGCGCGTTTGTGACGACCCGCGAGCCCGCTGCGGCGAGGTGCTGACCGGCCGCTGCAAACCGCATCAGTGCCCGTTATTCGGGCAGGTCTGTAATCCGCAAAGCGCGTTCGGCGCGCTGATGGTCTCATCAGAAGGCGCCTGCGCCGCCTGGTATCAATATCGCAGTCAGGAAAACGAAGCATGAAAAGCATCCAGTTAGCCCACGGTAGCGGCGGTCAGGCGATGCAGCAGCTGATCGCCTCCCTGTTTATGCAGGCCTTCGCCAATCCGTGGCTGGCGGAGCAGGAGGATCAGGCGCGGCTTGACCTGGCGCAGCTTGCCGCCCAGGGGGATCGCCTCGCCTTCTCCACCGACGGCTACGTTATCGATCCGCTGTTTTTTCCCGGCGGCGATATCGGCAAGCTGGCGGTATGCGGCACCGCTAACGACGTGGCGGTAAGCGGCGCTCTGCCGCGCTACCTCTCATGCGGTTTTATCCTCGAAGAGGGGCTGGAGATAGCCACCCTTGAGAAGGTGGTGAACAGCATGGCGCAGACCGCTCAGGCGGCGGATATCGCTATCGTCACCGGTGATACCAAAGTCGTGCCGCGCGGGGCGGCGGATAAGCTGTTTATCAATACCGCCGGGATTGGCGCGATTCCTCCCGAGATCCGCTGGGGAGCACGGCAGATTACGCCCGGCGACGTGCTGCTGGTCAGCGGCACGCTGGGAGATCACGGGGCCACCATTCTGAATTTGCGCGAAGGGCTCGGGCTGGACGGCGCGCTCTCCAGCGACTGTGCGGTATTAACGCCGCTGATTCAGACGCTGCGCGACCTTCCCGGCGTGAAAGCGCTGCGCGATGCCACCCGCGGCGGCGTTAACGCGGTGGCCCATGAATTTGCCGCGGCCAGCGGCTGCGGGATTGAGCTGCACGAACGAGAGCTGCCGGTCAACGATACCGTACGCGGCGTTTGCGAACTGCTTGGGCTCGATGCCCTCAACTTTGCCAATGAAGGCAAGCTGGTTATCGCCGTCGCTCGCGATGCGGCGGAAGCGGCGCTGACCCGGCTGCGGGCGCACCCGCTCGGCCGCCGCGCGGCGATAGTCGGCGAAGTGGTTGAGCGCAGCGGCGTGCGGTCCGTCGGCCTGTACGGCGTGAAACGCACCCTCGATCTTCCTCACGCCGAGCCGCTGCCGCGAATTTGCTAGTCGCCTCTGGCCTCCGGGGTAGCGTTGCGGCGGAAAGCGCCCGACTGGCGCAAAAATGCTTTATTAACATACTATTACATCCTAAATAATTCGAGTTGCAGGAAGGCGGCAAGCGAGGGGATCCCGATGAGCTTACTCAGGTAAGTGATTCAGGTGACTGAACGCAACCCACGCAAATGCAACTTGAAGTATGACGGGTATATTTATGTCATCACTTTCTTATGCGCTGCTTTGTCGGCGCTTTTTGGACGTAAGCAATGTCGTATACACCGTTGGGCGATTTCGGGCAGCAGGGTCTGTTCGACATCACCCGTGTTTTATTACAGCAGCCCGATCTGGCCGCGCTGAGCGAAACGCTGACGCGTCTGGTCCGGCAATCTGCGCTGGCGGATCGCGCCGCTATTATTCTCTGGAACGCCGGCAACCACCGCGCGGCCAGATACGCCTGCGACGAAGCGGGCCTGCCGGTGAGCTACGAAGATGAAACCGTGCTGGCCCACGGGCCGGTGCGGCGCCTGCTCTCGCGCCCCGACGCGCTGCACTGCGACCGCGCCACCTTTGTCGAAGCCTGGCCGCAGCTGGCCGATAGCAGCCTCTACCCGTCGTTCGGCCATTACTGCCTGCTGCCGCTGGCGGCAGAAGGCCGCATCTTCGGCGGCTGCGAGTTTATCCGCAACGATGCCCGTCCGTGGACGGAAAAAGAGTATCAGCGCCTGCACACCTTCACGCAGATCGTCGCCGTGGTCACCGAGCAGATCCAGAGCCGGGTCAGCAATAACGTTGATTACGATCTGCTGTGCCACGAGCGCGATAACTTCCGCATTCTGGTTGCCATCACCAACGCCGTGCTCTCCCGGCTGGATATCGATGAGCTGGTCAGCGAGGTCGCCAAAGAGATCCACCGCTATTTCCGCATCGACGCCATTAGCGTGGTGCTGCGCAGCGGCCGCAAAGGCAAGCTGAATATCTACTCGACCCACTACCTCGACGCCAGCCATCCGGTGCACGACCAAAGCGAGGTCAACGAGGCCGGAACGCTGACCGAGCGGGTGTTTAAAAGCAAAGAGATGCTGCTGCTCAATTTGCACGAACACGACTCCCTGGCGCCGTACGAAAAAATGCTCTTCGAGATGTGGGGTAACCAGATTCAGACCCTGTGCCTGCTGCCGCTGATGTCCGGCAATACCCTGCTTGGGGTCCTGAAGCTGGCGCAGTGCGATGAGAAGGTCTTCACCACCACCAACCTCAAGCTGCTGCGCCAGATTGCCGAGCGCGTATCAATCGCCGTCGATAACGCGCTGGCGTATCGCGAGATCCAGCGCCTGAAAGAGCGGCTGGTTGATGAGAACCTCGCGCTGACCGAGCAGTTGAACAACGTCGAGAGCGAGTTTGGCGAGATAATCGGCCGCAGCGAAGCGATGCACAGCGTGCTCAAGCAGGTCGAAATGGTGGCGCACAGCGACAGCACCGTGCTGATCCTCGGCGAAACCGGCACCGGTAAAGAGCTGATTGCCCGCGCGATCCATAACCTCAGCGGCCGCAACGCCCGGCGAATGGTGAAAATGAACTGCGCGGCGATGCCCGCCGGGCTGCTGGAAAGCGACCTCTTCGGCCACGAGCGCGGGGCCTTTACCGGCGCCAGCGCCCAGCGTATCGGTCGTTTTGAGCTGGCGGACAAAAGCTCGCTGTTTCTCGATGAGGTCGGCGATATGCCGGTTGAGCTCCAGCCGAAGCTGCTGCGCGTGCTGCAGGAGCAGGAGTTTGAGCGCCTCGGCAGCAATAAGCTGATCCGCACCGACGTGCGGCTGATCGCCGCGACCAACCGCGATCTCAAGCAGATGGTCGCCGATCGCGAGTTCCGCAGCGATCTCTACTACCGGCTCAACGTTTTCCCGATCCATATCCCGCCGCTGCGCGAACGTCCGGATGATATTCCGCTGCTGGTCAAAGCCTTCACCTTTAAAATTGCCCGCCGTCTTGGGCGCAATATCGACAGCATTCCGGCTGAAACCCTGCGCACCCTAAGCCGCATGGAGTGGCCGGGCAACGTCCGCGAGCTGGAAAACGTCATTGAGCGCGCGGTGCTGCTGACCCGCGGCAGCGTGCTGCAGCTATCCATGCCCGAGCTGAACTGCGATCCAGAACCGATGGCGGCAGAAATTCTGCCGCAGGAGGGCGAAGACGAGTATCAGCTTATCGTCCGCGTGCTGAAAGAGAGCAACGGCGTGGTTGCCGGCCCCAAAGGCGCCGCCCAGCGTCTTGGCCTAAAGCGCACGACCCTGCTGTCGCGGATGAAAAGATTGGGCATTACCAAAGATGAGCTAGTATAGGTCCGACACGCACTCAACCAGGTACAAGGAGATTCTATGGCGGTATCAGCACGTAATCAGCTCACCGGCACGGTCAGCGCGGTAGCCACGGGCGCAGTTAACGATGAGGTTGAATTAACCCTCGCGGGCGGCGCAAAGCTGGTGGCAATTGTCACCCACAGCAGCAAGGAAGCGCTGGGCCTGGTCGCAGGAAAAGAGGCCATTGCGCTAATTAAAGCGCCGTGGGTCACCCTCGCGACCGAAGACTGCGGCCTGAAGTTCTCCGCACGCAACCAGTTTGCCGGCAGCGTGACCCGCGTAACGGAAGGCGCGGTCAACGACACCGTACATATTAAAACCGATGCGGGTTTTGAGATTGTCGCTGTCGTCACCAACGAAAGCCAGCAGGAAATGAAGCTCGCGCAGGGCAGCCGCGTGATTGCGCTGATCAAAGCATCGGCGATCCTCCTCGCAACCCGCGCCTGAGTCAGACTCAAAGCGCCGCTTCACTCTACGTTGCGTGAAGCGGCGTTATTCATTAAGAACGCCCGCTAATCGGCGGCGCTGCACCGATCTATCCTTCCCACGCTCATTATTACCCTATCACCTAAATAATAATCATTTTCATTTAGCAATAGCTTGTGCTATATAACATAGCACAGGCTATAAATGATGATTAATTAATCGCAACGTTGTGAGGGAACCTATGCTGCACCTGCCACCGCTGAAACACCTGATGTTTGCCGCTACTCTGGCGATCCTCGCCGTCGCCCCCGCGCAGGCGAAAGATAAATTTAAGGTCATCACCACCTTTACGGTGATCGCCGATATGGCGCAGAACGTGGCCGGCGATGCCGCCGAGGTGAGTTCAATTACCAAACCGGGGGCCGAGATCCATGAGTATCAGCCCACGCCCGGTGATATCAAGCGCGCCCAGGGAGCGCAGCTCATTCTCGCCAACGGTCTGAATCTCGAACTGTGGTTCGCCCGCTTCTACCAGCATTTAAACGGCGTGCCGGAAGTGGTGGTCAGCAACGGTATTCAGCCGATGGGCATCAGCGACGGCCCCTATAACGGCAAGCCCAACCCGCATGCGTGGATGTCGGCGGACAACGCCTTAATCTACGTCGATAACATCCGCGACGCGCTGGTGAAATACGATCCGGACAACGCCGACGTCTATCGCCGCAACGCTGAGGCCTACAAGGAAAAAATCCGCCAGACCATGGCGCCGCTGAAAGCGCAGCTGGCGAAACTGCCGGAGGATAAGCGCTGGCTGGTCACCAGCGAAGGCGCATTCTCCTACCTCGCCCGCGATAACGGCCTGCAGGAGCGCTATTTATGGCCGATTAACGCCGACCAGCAGGGCACGCCGCAGCAGGTGCGTAAAACCATCGACACCATGAAAAAAGAGCATATCCCGACCATCTTCAGCGAAAGCACCATCTCCGATAAGCCGGCGCGCCAGGTCGCGCGCGAAGCCGGCGCCCACTACGGCGGCGTGCTCTACGTTGACTCCCTGAGCACCGCCGACGGCCCGGTACCGACCTATCTCGATCTGCTGCGGGTGACCACGCAAACCATCGTCCAGGGCATCAATGATGGCCTGAGGAAACAGCCATGAGCGCAGGGACGGTGGGGCTGGTCATCGATCGGGTCAGCGTAACCTACCGCAACGGCCATACCGCGCTGCGGGATGCCTCCTTCAGCATCCCGCAGGGTTCGATTGCCGCGCTGGTTGGCGTCAACGGCTCGGGGAAATCGACCCTGTTTAAAGCGCTGATGGGCTTCGTGCGCCTGGCGCGCGGCGAGATTGCGATTCTCGGCCGGCCGGTCAACCAGGCGCTGCGGCAAAATCTGGTGGCCTACGTCCCACAGTCCGAAGAGGTCGACTGGTCGTTCCCGGTGCTGGTGGAGGACGTAGTGATGATGGGACGCTACGGCCATATGGGCTGGCTGCGGCGGGCAAAGGCTCGCGACCACGAGATCGTTGACGCGGCGCTGGCGCGCGTAGGGATGAGCGAATACCGCCAGCGGCAGATCGGCGAACTCTCCGGCGGGCAGAAGAAGCGCGTATTCCTTGCCAGAGCCATCGCCCAGCAGGGCAAGGTGATCCTGCTGGATGAACCCTTTACCGGCGTCGACGTGCAGACCGAAGCGCGGATCATCGCCCTGCTGCGGGAGCTGCGCGATGAAGGCTGCACCATGCTGGTCTCAACCCACAATCTCGGTTCGGTCAGCGAGTTTTGCGACTACACCGTGATGGTCAAAGGCACCGTTCTCGCGAGCGGCCCGACCGAGACCACCTTTACCGCCGAGAATCTGGAGCTTGCCTTTAGCGGCGTGCTGCGCCACGTGGTGCTGAAAGGCGGCGAGGATCGCATCATTACCGACGATGAACGGCCGTTTATCAGCCGCCGGGCGACGGGAGGCGAAGGATGAACTGGCTGATCGAGCCGTTTGGCTATCAGTATATGCTGAACGCGATGTGGGTCTCCGCGCTGGTCGGCGGCGTGTGCGCATTTCTCTCGTGCTACCTGATGCTTAAAGGCTGGTCGCTGATTGGCGATGCCCTTTCCCACTCGATCGTCCCCGGCGTGGCGGGAGCCTATATGCTCGGCCTGCCCTTTGCGCTGGGCGCCTTTCTCTCCGGCGGGCTGGCGGCGGGCAGCATGCTGTTTCTCAACCAGCGCTCAAAGCTCAAGGAGGATGCCATTATCGGGCTGATTTTCTCCTCCTTCTTCGGTATCGGGCTGTTTATGGTGTCGCTCAACCCGACCTCGGTAAATATTCAGACCATTATCCTTGGCAATATTCTGGCGATTGCCCCGGAGGATATTATCCAGCTGGCGGCGATTGGCTTTATTTCGATAATCATCCTGCTGCTGAAATGGAAAGATCTGATGGTGACCTTTTTCGATGAAAGCCACGCTCGCTCCATCGGCCTGAACACCACCGGACTCAAGCTGCTGTTCTTCACCCTGCTGGCGGCCTGTACCGTTGCGGCGCTGCAAACCGTGGGCGCGTTTCTGGTGATTTGCCTGGTGGTCACCCCCGGCGCCACCGCCTGGCTGCTCACCGACCGCTTTCCGCGCCTGCTGGCGATTGCCGTCGCCATCGGCAGCCTGACCAGCTTCTTCGGCGCCTGGCTGAGCTACTATCTGGACGGCGCCACCGGCGGCATTATCGTGGTGGCCCAAACGCTGCTGTTTCTGGCGGCATTTATCTTCGCGCCAAAGCACGGCCTGCTTGCCAGCCGCCGTCGCGCCAGGGAGGCCTCATGCTGACCGCTCTGCTCGAACCCTTCCAGTTCTCTTTTATGATTAACGCCATGCTGGTGGCGGCTATCGTTGCCGTCCCCTGCGCCCTGCTGTCGGTGTTTTTGGTGCTTAAAGGCTGGGCGCTGATGGGCGATGCCATGAGCCACGCGGTGTTTCCGGGGGTGGTGGTGGCGTACATCGTCGGCATTCCATTCGCCATCGGCGCCTTTATTGCCGGGCTGTTCTGCGCCATTGCCACCGGCTATCTTGATGACAATAGCCGCATCAAGCGCGACACGATCATGGGGATCGTCTTTTCCGGCATGTTTGGTGCAGGACTGGTGCTATACGTCGCCATTCAGTCCGAGATTCATCTCGACCATATTCTGTTCGGCGATATGCTGGGCATCTCCGCGAGCGATATCGCGCAAACGTCTCTGATCGCCTTGGCTATTGCGCTGATTATTGGGCTGAAGTGGCGCGATTTTCTGCTGCACGCCTTCGACCCGCATCAGGCCAAGGCCAGCGGTTTACGCTGCGGGCTGCTGCACTACGGGCTGCTGTGTATGATTGCGCTGACGATCGTCGCGACGCTGAAAGCGGTGGGGATTATTCTGTCGATTTCGCTGCTGATAGCGCCGGGCGCTATCGCGCTGCTGCTGACGCGGCGCTTTATCAGCGCGCTGCTGCTGGCGGTGGCGCTCGCCGTGAGCTGTTCGCTGGGCGGCGTTTGGCTGTCGTTTTATCTCGATAGCGCCCCGGCACCCACCATCGTGGTGCTGTTCACCGCGCTGTTCATCATTACGTTCGTTTATACTTCGATGCGCGATAGCCGGACGCAGGCCGACTCCGCAGAGGTCGAGGGCCGCGGATAGCGCCAGGGCCCGGAAAAGCGCCGGCTATTTTTTTGGCCGGTATTTTTCCGGCAGCTCGGGTACCGGGCGCCGGTCATCAATCAGATGACGAATGGTTAATATCGGGTGGCGCCAGAGCATTCGCGGCCCCGCCCAGCGCATGATCTGCTTCATCTCTTCGCGTTTTGCCGGCTGATAGCAGTGCACCGGGCACTGCTTGCAGGCCGGCTTTTCTTCACCAAACACGCATTTATCCAGCCGCTTGTCGGCATAGGCATTGAGCGCCTGATAGTGCTCCGCGTCGCCTGTAGCCTCCGGGCAGCGGCGCCGATAGAGCGAAATCATCCTGCTGATGGTCTCTTTTTCGCGATCGATACGTTTACCCGCCATAGCCTGCCCCCGGCAACAAAGATGCACCTATAATACACCTTAAGGCGGCGCGGTGCAGCCGGTTACTCCCTGAGGATTAGGCCGGCTTATCCACGTGCCCCAGCGGTTTTTCCGGGAAGCAGACGTCGCGTACCCGACGCTTAAGCTCCGCCGCATCGGGGAAACCGTCGTCCTGTTTGCGATCCCAGATTTGCACATCGTCTACGGTGATGGTGAATATTCCCCCGGTTCCCGGAACCAGCGTGACCGAGCCGATGTCGGTGCTGAAGGTGTGCAGCAGCTCCTGCGCCATCCAGCTGGCACGCAGCATCCAGTTGCACTGGGAGCAGTAGGTGATGGTAATGGCGCGCTTAGTCATTGTTATCCTCAATAGTTTCCACCCGAATGATCAGGTTCGTTAATCGTTAAGCCGAATTGTAAGCAACTTTATGAATAAAATGTGGAGATATAATGAATTAGTTGCAAATGGTAATACTTATCATTAGTATTCGCAAAATTACAGGGAATGAATTCGCCAGCGCAGGGAAATAACGGGGTGAATCGACAAATCTGGAAGTAACGCGTGAGCCGATACTAATAATTATCAAGGCGTGGCTACTATGTACAAATCCACTCAATCAACAGCATGGTTTAAAAAAAGCCTGCTGGTGACTTCTTTGCTCGCAGCAATTTATCAGACCTCCGCCGGGGCGGCTGACAGCACCAATAAAAATCTCACCAGCGATGCATCATCCGATGATAGTTCGGAGCTGATGACCGTGACCGCACCCGCGCCCGAGCTGAAAGCAGGCAGCGAACACACCATTAGCGCTCAGGATCTGCAGGATAAAGGCGCGAAAGATTTTGGCTCCATCATGCGCTATGAGCCGCTGATTGGCGCCACCGGCGCCAGCGGCGGTTCGGGCAACGGTAAAAGCGGCTTCGACCGCGGCGGCTACACCGGCTACAACATTCGCGGCATGGAGAGCAACCGCGTCGGGATCGACGTCGACGGCATCGCCCAGCCAAACGCCACCGGACGCAGTTACGTCAGCCGAGCGGGCCTCAACACCTTCGGCATCGGCCGCGACTACATTGACCCGTACATGTACGGCAGCATCAATATTCAGTCCGGCGCCACCTCCAGCGAAACGGCCAACAGCTCCATCGGCGGTAACGTCTCTTTCCGTCCGAAATCTGCCGATGACTACCTGCGTCCTGGCAAAACCAGCGCCTTCGGCTACCAGAGCGGCTACGACTCCGCCGACCGCAGCTGGCACAACGGCGTCACCATCGCCGGCGGCGACGAGACCCTGCGCGGGATCTTCGTCTACAGCCGTCGCGACGGCCAGGAAACGGAAAATAACAGCGGAACCGTCGATTCATATCCGGCTAACTGGCACTCCGACGCCTTCATGACCTCCGGGATCTGGCAGCCAAATGAAGAGCATAAGCTGACCGGCACCTTTGATTACTACCATAAAACCAACCATACGCACTACGACGCCTGGGACTCCAGCGGCGGCAGCGTTATCGGTACCGCCAACCAGACCAGCCAGACGCGCCGCTGGGGGCTGAGCCTGAAAGACGACTGGACGCCGATGAACGACTATATCGATAGCGTGTCGACTAAGGTCTACTACCAGCATACCGAGGCCCACGACTGGACCTGGATGCCGGATAGCACCGCCCTCTCCATGGAGACCGTGAACTCGAACTTTGACACCGACACCTGGGGGTTCCAGACCGCGCTGGCCAAATCCGTGGGCCGTCATGACCTGAGCGGTGGCCTCAACGCCAGCACCACCAAAACCCAGCGTCCGTTCAGCCAGTCGCCGGTACCGAGCGTCTACAGCGCGATCATGCAGCCGGAAGCGGATAGCCGCGGCTACGTCATCGCCGGCTTCGTGCAGGATAAGATTAACTTCGATCTCGACAGCCATAACTTCGCCGTGATCCCGGGCATTCGCGTAGTGCACCAATCGACCAAACCTGAGAACCTCTCGGATCTGACCACCAACAGCAGCGTGCTGACCGGCTCCGCCGTCTCGACGCTGTACGGTAAGAACTCCGATACCCAGGCGCTGCCGTCGCTGACCCTGCAGTACGATATGACTCCGCGCCTGATGACCTACCTGCAGTACCAGCGCGGCGCGCAGTTCCCGAACGCCAGCCAGCTGTACGGCTCATGGAACCTCGGCTCCAGCTATGCCGGACGGGCGCAGTACGCGCTGATCGGCAATACCGATCTGAAAACCGAAACCAGCGATAACTTCGAGTGGGGGATGAAGGGCGAGGTGACGGAAGGCATCACCATGCGTACCGCGCTGTTCTACAACAGCTATAAAAACTTTATCGCCTATAGCCGCTACACGCGCTCCGGCAACCCGGACCAATTCACCAACGTACCGTCGAATATCTATACCATTTATCAGGCGGAAAACCGCGATAAGGCCTATATCTACGGCGGCGAAATCAGCGCCAAATTTAACTTTGGCACCTGGTTTGAAGAGGTTAACGGCCTGAGCGCCACCCTTGCCTACGGCTATAGCGAAGGGAAATCGAAGTCCAGCTATAACGGCGACAAGTACGTCGACCTCGATAGCGTCGCGCCAATGAAGGCTATCGTCGGCGTGGCCTGGGACGACCCGGCAAAAGTGTACGGTACCGCGCTGACCGCGACCTTTGTTAAGGGTAAACGCGCCAGCACCACCAACCGCGAAAGCTATACCAACACCGGCTCGGCGATCACCGATTCCACCAGCGAATATATGCGCGTGCCTGGCTACGGCATGCTCGACTGGACCGCTTACTGGCAGGTGGCGAAGAACGTGCGCCTGAACGGCGGGGTTTACAACATTACCGATCGTAAATACTGGGATTACCTGAGTAGCCGTAATATCGAGACATCGACCAACCAGGATGCCAATGACAAAGCGCTGGCGACGATGCCTGGCCGTACCTGGCAGCTGGGCGTGAACGTCGATTTTTGATAGATCCAATAATAAGAAACCTGCCCCCGGCCATCGTGCCGGGGATACTCATCGTAGAGAAGGATGTGAATTATGCGAGACGCTCAACATCAACCTGCCCCGCTGTGGCAGCGCTATCTGACCACTAAAGCGCAATCCTCCGCCAAATACGCCCGCGATATCGCCGCCGAAATGGGGATTAGCGAAGCCGAACTGACCGAAGCCCGCCTCGGCTACGATGCCGTGCGCCTGCAGGACGACGCGCGCGCTATCCTGGCCGCGCTGGAAGCCGTCGGCGAAACGAAGTGTATCTGCCGCAACGAATACGCGGTCCACGAGCAGGTCGGCGAATTTACCCACCAGCACCTCAACGGCCACGCCGGGCTGGTGCTCAACCCGCGGGCTCTCGACCTGCGCCTGTTTCTCAGCCAGTGGGCCAGCGCGTTCCACCTGACCGACAACGATCGCCAGAGCATTCAGTTCTTCGATCATCACGGCGACGCGCTGCTGAAGGTCTACGCCACCGAACAAACCGATATGGCCGCCTGGGACGCGCTGATTGCTGAGCACACCCAGAACGCGCCGACGCCGCTGGCGATCCGTCCGGTCGAGGCAGCAAAATATGCAGATACCGTCGACGGCGCCGCGCTGGAGAGCGAGTGGCGCGCGATGACCGACGTGCACCAGTTCTTCGTCCTGCTGAGAAAGCATAACCTGTCGCGCCAGCAGGCTTTCCGGGCGGTGAGCGACGACCTCGCCTGCCGCATTGAAAACGATGCCCTGCCGCGCCTGCTGGGCACCGTCCGCGAAGAGGGCAACGAAATTATGATTTTCGTCGGCAACCGCGGCTGCGTGCAAATTTTTACCGGCGCGATCGAAAAGCTGCTGCCGATGCGCGGCTGGCTCAATATTTTCAACAGCACCTTTACGCTGCACCTGCGCGAAGACAGCGTTGACGAGGTTTGGGTGACCCGCAAGCCGACCGCTGACGGTCACGTTACCAGCGTCGAGCTGTTCGCCAAAGACGGCACGCAGATCGCCCAGCTCTTCGGCCAGCGCAGCGAAGGCCACCCGGAGCAGGAGCAGTGGCGCAGCCAGGTTGACCGTCTGACGACGGAAGGACAGACCGCATGAAACGCTGGCTCGTACTGCTGACGGTCTTGCCGCTGTTTGCCAGCGCCGCCGCCGAACGCATCATCTCTCTCGGCGGCGACGTCACCGAAGTGGTTTACGCTCTCAATGCCCAGCAGCAGCTGGTCGCCAAGGACAGCACCAGCACCTGGCCCGCCGAGGCGCAGTCGCTGCCGGACGTGGGCTATCTGCGCCAGCTCAACGCCGAAGGGATCCTCTCGCTGCGTCCGACCCTCGTGCTGGCCAGCGCCCAGGCCCAGCCTTCGCTGGTGCTAAAAAAGGTGCAGGAAAGCAGCGTGAAGGTTATTGACGTACCGGGGGGCTACAGCCTGGCGTCAATTGATAAAAAGGTCGCCACGATTGCCGATGCCTTAGGCAAACAGGAACAGGGCGATGCGCTGCTGCAGAAGCTGCACCAGCAGATCGCGCAGATCCCCACCCAGCCCCTTAACAAGCGGGTGCTGTTTATTCTCAGCCACGGCGGGATGAACACGCTGGTTGCCGGGAAGCAGACGGCGGCCGATGGCGCGATCCGCGCCGCCGGCCTGCAGAACGCGATGCAGGGCTTCGACCACTACCGCAGCATGTCCCAGGAGGGCGTGGTCGCCAGCCTGCCGGACCTGGTGGTCATCTCCGCCGACGGGCTTAAGGGCATGGGGGGCGAAGCGGGACTGTGGAAACTCCCCGGCCTGGCGCAAACCCCGGCGGGCCGCCATAAGCAGGTGCTGGTGATTGACGATATGGCGCTGCTCGGGTTTGGCCCACGCACGCCGCAGGCGGTCATCACGCTGCGGCAAAAAGCGGAGCAGCTGCCCTGATGCGTGCCGCTCCCGCCCGTACTCTGTGGCTAATGCTGTTGCTGCTGGCTGGGCTGACGCTGTTCGCCACCACCCTCGGGGCGATGCGTCTGCCGCTCGCCAGCCTGTGGCCGTCAGGAGATGAGGTGCTGCGCCATATCTGGCTGACGATCCGTCTGCCCCGCGTGCTGCTGGCGCTGCTGGTCGGCGCCGCGCTGGCGCTCTCCGGCTGCGTGATGCAGGGGCTGTTTCGCAACCCGCTCGCCGACCCGGGCCTGCTGGGGATCAGCAGCGGCGCGGCGCTGGCGGTGGCCTGCTGGCTGGTGCTGCCGCTGTCGGTGCCGGTACTGGTGGCGCTGTATGCGCCGATGCTGGCGGCCTTTATCGGCAGCATGGCGGTGATGGTGGTGATTTTTATCCTCAGCCGGGCCGGCGACGGCTCGCTGTCGCGCCTGCTGCTGGTGGGGATTGCCATCAACGCGCTGTGCAGCGCGCTGGTGGGCGCGCTGGCGTGGATAAGCAACGATACCCAACTGCGCCAGCTCTCCCTGTGGGGGATGGGCAGCCTCGGCCAGGCGGAGTGGTCTACGCTGCTGGTGGCGGCCACGCTGATGGTCCCGGCGTCAGCGGCGGTATGGCTGATGGCATCGCGCCTCAATCTGCTGCAGCTTGGCGATGAGGAAGCGCACTATCTCGGGGTCAACGTCCGGGCGCTGCAGCGGCTTCTGCTGCTGTGCAGCGCGCTGCTGGTGGCGGCATCGGTCGCCATCAGCGGAGTGATCGGCTTTATTGGCCTGGTGGTTCCGCATCTGATGCGGATGTGGCTGGGGCCGGACCATCGCGGCCTGGTCCCCGGCTCGCTGCTCGCCGGCGCGATTTTACTGCTCCTCGCCGATACCCTCGCCCGCACCGTCGCCGCGCCCGCCGAAATGCCGGTCGGCCTGCTGACCAGCATGCTCGGCGCCCCGTGGTTTTTATGGCTTATTTTCCGCCAGCAAAGGACGATCAATGGATAACAGCTATATCGCCCGCTCGCTGTCGCTGCGCGTCGGCCAACGCCTGCTGATTGACGACATTTCTCTCCAGCTGAGCGCGGCCGGAATGACGGCGCTGATTGGCCCGAACGGCGCGGGCAAATCGACTCTGCTCCGCCTGCTGACCGGCTTTTTAACCCCGGACAGCGGCGAACGGCGCGTAGAGGGCCGACCGCTGGAAAGCTGGACGCCGGAGGCGCTCTCCCGCCGTCGGGCGGTGATGCTGCAGCGTACCCAGCTTCACGCCGACTGGCCCGTTGAGACGGTGATCGCTATGGGACGCTCCCCGTGGGGCAAAACCCCGGACCTCCAGGCGGTCCGCAGGGTGATGGCGGAGACCGGCTGCGACCATCTGGCCGGCAGGCGCTACCCTTCGCTCTCCGGCGGCGAGCAGCAGCGGGTGCAGCTGGCCCGCTGTCTCGCCCAGCTGTGGCACGACGACGCTCCGCAGGGCTGGCTGTTTCTTGATGAGCCGACCTCGGCGCTGGATCTTTACTATCAGCAGCACCTGCTGCGCCTGCTGAAACGGCTGACCCGCAGCGGCCTGCTGCACGTCTGCATCGTGCTGCACGATCTTAACCTCGCCGCGCTGTGGGCCGACCATATCCTGCTGATGCATCAGGGAAAGCTGGTGGCGGAAGGCACGCCGCATGAGGTGATACAGCAGCCGATCATCAGCCGCTGGTACGGCGCCGACGTGCGCACCGGCCAGCACCCCGATCACCCGATCCCCCAGGTCTATCTGGCGCCATAATTCCGCCGTGGGTAGCGCGCTCGTCCGCGCTACCCGCTTTAGCAACTGGAACGCGGATCGCTACATCTTGTTTCGTCACTTTCCCTGAAAGTCGTATCTCCGTTATGATGTCTCTCCCATGTGATACCAACGAAAACAAAAAAGATCGCAACCCATTAAAACCCAGGGAGCTGGATAACTTTCTATGAGTACAATCGACAATCTCGACGCCCACACCCCGATGATGCAGCAGTATCTGAAGCTGAAAGCGCAGCATCCGGAGATCCTGCTGTTCTACCGCATGGGCGACTTTTACGAGCTGTTCTATGACGACGCTAAACGCGCCTCGCAGCTGCTTGATATCTCGCTGACCAAACGCGGCGCCTCGGCGGGCGAGCCGATCCCGATGGCCGGGATCCCGCACCATGCGGTGGAAAACTACCTCGCGAAGCTGGTGAATCAGGGCGAGTCGGTGGCGATTTGCGAACAGATTGGCGATCCGGCCACCACCAAAGGACCGGTCGAACGGAAGGTCGTGCGCATCGTCACGCCCGGCACCATCAGCGATGAAGCGCTGCTGCAGGAGCGTCAGGATAATCTGCTGGCCGCCATCTGGCAGGACAGCAAGGGCTTCGGCTATGCGACGCTGGATATCAGCTCCGGGCGTTTTCGCCTCAGCGAGCCGGCGGATCGCGAAACCATGGCGGCGGAGCTGCAGCGCACCAACCCGGCAGAGCTGCTGTATGCCGAAGATTTTGCCGAAGCGGCGCTGATTGAAGGCCGCCGCGGCCTGCGCCGCCGTCCGCTGTGGGAATTTGAAATAGACACCGCGCGCCAGCAGCTGAATTTACAGTTTGGCACCCGCGACCTGGTGGGCTTCGGGGTCGAAAACGCCCCGCGCGGCCTGTGCGCGGCGGGCTGCCTGCTGCAGTACGTCAAGGATACCCAGCGCACCTCCCTGCCGCATATCCGCTCGATTACCATGGAGCGCGAGCAGGACAGCATCATTATGGATGCCGCCACCCGCCGTAACCTCGAGATCACCCAGAACCTGGCCGGCGGCACCGACAATACCCTCGCCTCGGTACTCGACTGCACCGTCACCCCGATGGGCAGCCGGATGCTTAAGCGCTGGCTGCATATGCCAATCCGCAACAGCGAGGTGCTGATCGAGCGCCAGCAGACCATCGGCGCCCTGCAGGAGCGCTACAGCGAACTGCAGCCGGTGCTGCGTCAGGTCGGCGATCTCGAACGTATTCTGGCGCGCCTGGCGCTGCGCACCGCGCGGCCGCGCGATTTAGCCCGCATGCGTCACGCCTTCCAGCAGCTGCCGGCGCTGCGCGACATGCTGGCCGACGTCCCCTGCGCCCCGGTGCAGCAGCTGCGCGATAAAATGGGCGAGTTCGCCGAGCTGCGCGAGCTGCTGGAAAAGGCCATTATCGACGCGCCTCCGGTGCTGGTGCGCGACGGCGGCGTGATTGCCCCGGGCTATAACGAAGAGCTCGACGAGTGGCGTGCGCTGGCCGATGGCGCCACGGACTATCTCGATAAGCTGGAGGTTCGCGAACGCGAACGGCTGGGGCTGGATACGCTTAAAGTGGGCTACAACGCGGTCCACGGCTACTACATCCAGATCAGCCGCGGCCAGAGCCAGCACGCGCCGATTCACTACGTGCGTCGCCAGACGCTAAAAAACGCCGAGCGCTACATTATTCCTGAGCTCAAGGAGTATGAAGATAAGGTGCTGACCTCGAAGGGCAAGGCGCTGGCGCTGGAGAAACAGCTCTACGACCGCCTGTTTGATATGCTGTTGCCGCATCTTGCCGACCTGCTGCAGAGCGCGAGCGCGCTGGCGGAGCTGGACGTGCTGATTAACCTCGCCGAACGGGCCGAAACCCTTAACTACTGCTGCCCGACCTTTAGCGATAAGCCGGGCATCCGCATTGTCGAAGGCCGCCATCCGGTGGTAGAGCAGGTGCTAAAAGAGCCGTTTATCGCCAACCCGCTCACCCTGTCGCCGCAGCGGCGGATGCTGATTATTACCGGTCCGAATATGGGCGGTAAAAGTACCTATATGCGCCAGACCGCGCTGATTGCGCTGCTGGCCTGGATCGGCAGCTACGTTCCGGCGCAAAAGGTCGACATCGGCCCTATCGACCGCATCTTCACCCGCGTCGGCGCGGCGGACGATCTGGCAAGCGGCCGCTCAACCTTTATGGTCGAGATGACCGAAACCGCCAATATTCTGCATAACGCCACCGAGCACAGCCTGGTGCTGATGGACGAAATTGGCCGCGGCACCTCAACCTACGACGGCCTGTCGCTGGCGTGGGCCTGCGCCGAGAGCCTGGCGAATAAGATAAAAGCGCTGACCCTGTTTGCCACCCACTACTTCGAGCTCACCCAGCTGCCGGAGAAAATGGAAGGAGTGGCTAACGTCCATCTGGACGCGCTGGAGCACGGCGACACCATCGCCTTTATGCACAGCGTTCAGGACGGCGCGGCGAGCAAAAGCTACGGCCTGGCGGTCGCAGCGCTGGCGGGGGTGCCGAAAGAGGTGATCAAGCGCGCGCGGCAGAAGCTGCGCGAGCTCGAGAGCATTTCGCCCAACGCCGCGGCGACCCAGGTTGACGGTACGCAGATGTCGCTGCTGTCGGCTCCGGAAGAGACCTCCCCGGCTCTCGAAGCGCTGGAGCATCTTGACCCCGATACGCTGACGCCGCGTCAGGCGCTGGAGTGGATCTATCGGCTTAAAAGCCTGGCGTAATCCTCTTATCCTCTGAACGTCACTCCCGGGCGGCAATGCTTCGCCCGGGAGTGAACCGCAGAAATGGCCGCAGAAACCGGTATGTTACCCCGCCCGCTGACGTAAAAAATCGATAAACGCCCGCACCCGGGTCGGCACGTGCCGCGCGTCCGGGTAGACCGCATAGACTCCCTGCGGCGGAAAGCTGAGCTCCGGCAGCAGATGAACCAAACGCCCCTGAGCCAGCGCTGAGGCCACCAGCCACTCCGGCAGCAGCGCCACGCCGCTGCCTGCCAGGGCGAAGGCCATTAGCGCACTGGCGCTATCCGCCGACAGGCGCGGGGGCTTTTTAATTTCAAAGTCGATAGCCTTGCGATCCCGACCGCTGAGCTGCCAGCGCAGCGGGGTTTGCAGACGCTCGTGAATAATCCACTCGGCCTGGGCCAGCTCTTCAAGGGTTGTCAGCGGATGCTGCGCCAGCCACGCGGGTGCGGCAACGGGCAGGATCGCGAAACGCGAGATCAGCGCCGCGCGGTAGCGCGAGTCCGCCAGCGTCCCGAGACGAATGGCGACATCAAAGCGTTCGGAGATTAAATCGGCGTGGTGCGAGGATGAAACGTGGCGCACGCGCAGCGCCGGATGCAGCTGGCTAAATTCGGCCAGGGCGGGAACGATCGCCCGCGTCCCGTACTCCGGAGTGGTGGTGATGCGCAGCTCGCCGCTCAACCCGGCGTGGCTGGCCCGCACCTCATCCTGGAGATTTTCCGCCGCCTTCAGCAGCCCGACGCCGCGCTGATAGAACACCGTCCCCGCGTCCGTCAGGGTCAGCCGCCGCGTGGAGCGTAAAAGCAGCGTCACGCCAAGCTCGCTCTCCAGCTGCCGCACGTTAAAGCTCACCACCGCCTTGGTCTGGGCCAGGGCGACCGCCGCCGCGGTAAAACTTCCGCAGTCCACCACCGCCACAAACATCGCCATACGTTGCAGATTCAGCATGCTAATTCAGCTTATTGTCAAAAATTATCAGACAGTATATCCCGCTTCGCCGCGTTTATCCCCCCGACGCAGGGGTTTAGAGTAGCGACCTTCTTTACCGGAGATCGCCATGACGTATCGCAGCAAGGTTGCCACCGTTTTTCTGCTCGGTTTTTTTCTCGACTTAATCAATATGTTCATCGCCAGCGTTGCCTTTCCCGACATGAGCCGGGCGCTTAACGCCTCCGTGGGGGAACTCACCTGGGTCAGCAACGGCTATATTGCCGGGCTCACGCTGGTGATCCCCTTCAGCGCCTGGCTTGCGCAGCGGTTTGGCACCCGCCGCGTTTTTCTGCTGTCGCTGCTGCTGTTCAGCGCGGCGGCGCTGGGATCCGGAATAGCGGAGTCGCTGAGCGCGCTGGTTTTCTGGCGCGCGCTGCAGGGGATGGGCGGCGGGCTATTAATTCCCGTTGGTCAGGCGATGACCTGGCAGTACTTTCAGAGCCACGAGCGGGCAAAGCTCTCCGCCGCGGTGATGCTGGTCGGGCTGCTGGCTCCCGCCTGCTCTCCGGCGCTTGGCGGGCTGCTGGTGCAGACCTTCAGCTGGCGATGGGTTTTCTTTGCCAGCCTGCCCGCCGCCTTTCTGACGCTTATCCTGGCCGCCTGCTGGCTTGAAAAAGAGGCGAAGGCGACGCGTCCGAGACGCTTTTTACACCTGCCGCTGCTGGCCGACCCGCTGCTGCGCTTCGCGATGCTGATTTATCTCTGCGTCCCCGGCACGTTTATTGGCATCAACGTGGTCGGCCTGTTTTACCTGCAGACCCTCACCGGCATGTCGCCCTCCGCCGTCGGATCGCTGATGCTGCCGTGGTCGCTGGCATCGTTTGTGGCGATAACGCTGACCGGCAGATACTACAATCGCTTCGGCCCCCGGCCGTTTATTATCAGCGGATGCCTGCTTCAGGCAGCGGGGATCCTGCTGCTGATCGGCGTAGGCCCGCAGACCCCGGCGGTCGCCCTGATAAGCGCCTTCACCCTGATGGGCGCGGGCGGCAGCCTGTGCAGCAGTACGGCACAAAGCAGCGCCTTTTTGAATATCGCCAATCATCACCTGCCGGACGCCAGCGCGCTGTGGAATATCAACCGCCAGCTCAGCTTTTTAGCCGGCGCGGCGCTGCTGGCGACGCTGCTCAGCGTCCTGCTCCACTACTACCCCGCCGCGCTGGCGTGGCGCGGGGTGTTTATTACCGCAGCCGGGGTAACCCTTATCCCCCTGCTGAGCTGCCTGCGATTCGACAACCGGGCGCTGATCCTGCGCCTGCATAGCAAAATGGAGAAGAAATGAGCGCATATTTTGAGGAAGTTCTTAATGCCCACGTAGTTATTGAAAGGTGGTTAGGCCGCAAGGAAGGAAGCGCGGAGGCGTTAATGGCCCGTTTTACCCCGGATTTTACGCTGCTCACCACCGGCGGCGCCCGTATGGACCAGCCAACGGTCAGCGATTTTTTCCAGCAGGCCGGCGGCAGCCGCGCGGGCCTGACCATCGCCATTGATAGCCTTACGGAGCTTGCCCGCTGGCACGACGGCGCGGCGGTTCTCTATCGGGAAACGCAGACCCTTCCCGGACAGGCGCCGACGGTGCGCTGGTCAACGGTGGTGTTCAGGCAGGAGGATGAGCGGATTTTGTGGCGCCACCTGCAGGAGACCTGGCAGGGGTAGAGCAAGGCAGGCCAGAAAAAGAAAAGGCCCAATCGAAGGATCGGGCCTTTTTTAAGAAAAATGTCTTATTCGCGGAATAGCGCTTCGATGTTCAGCCCCTGACCCTGCAGGATTTCCCGCAGGCGGCGCAGGCCTTCAACCTGGATCTGACGCACGCGTTCGCGGGTCAGGCCAATTTCACGACCTACATCTTCAAGCGTAGCGGCTTCATAGCCCAGCAGGCCAAAACGACGCGCCAGGACTTCACGCTGCTTGGCGTTCAGTTCGAACAGCCATTTGACGATGCTTTGTTTCATATCATCGTCCTGCGTGGTGTCTTCCGGGCCGTTATCTTTTTCATCGGCCAGAATATCCAGCAGCGCTTTTTCCGAATCACCGCCCAGCGGCGTATCCACCGAGGTGATGCGCTCGTTCAGACGCAGCATACGGCTAACGTCATCAACCGGCTTATCCAGCTGCTCGGCAATCTCTTCCGCACTCGGCTCGTGGTCCAGCTTATGGGACAACTCGCGCGCGGTACGCAGATAAACGTTCAGCTCTTTCACAATATGGATAGGTAAACGAATGGTACGGGTTTGGTTCATAATCGCCCGTTCAATCGTTTGACGAATCCACCAGGTTGCATAAGTTGAAAAACGGAACCCACGTTCCGGGTCAAACTTTTCAACCGCGCGGATCAGCCCCAGGTTGCCCTCTTCAATCAGATCCAGCAGCGCCAGACCACGATTGCTATAACGACGGGCAATTTTTACCACCAGACGCAGGTTACTTTCTATCATCCGGCGGCGTGAAGCGACATCACCACGCAACGCGCGTCGGGCGAAGTAGACCTCTTCTTCAGCCGTCAGCAGCGGGGAATAACCAATCTCACCAAGATAGAGCTGTGTCGCATCAAGCACGCGTTGCGTTGCGCCTTGCGACAGGAGATCCTCCTCGGCCAGATCGCTATCACTGGGTTCCTCTTCTACTAAGGCTTTCTCGTCGAAAACCTCAACTCCGTTCTCATCAAATTCCGCGTCTTCATTTAAATCATGAACTTTCAGCGTATTCTGACTCATAAAGATGGCTCCTACCCGTGATCCCTGAGCAAAGCACCTTCGCTAAATATCATTCAAACGTCGCCAGGACAGCTTTTTAGCCCCAATGCAGAGCGGCGTTCACCGCCCCGGCGCCTTTTAACTGACGTTATGCTTATGCGTACTTCGCCAAATTATCGCTGCGGTAAATACTGCAGCGGGTTGACGGATTTCCCCTTGTAACGAATTTCAAAATGTAATCTTGTCGAGCTGGTTCCGGTGCTACCCATGGTAGCGATTTTCTGCCCCGCTTTAATTTCCTGTTGCTCCCGGACCAGCATGGTATCGTTATGAGCGTAGGCACTCAGGTAATCATCGTTGTGTTTGATGATAATAAGATTACCGTAACCGCGCAGTGCGTTACCGGCATAGACGACGCGTCCATCAGCGGTCGCGACGATAGCCTGTCCTTTACTGCCTGCAATGTCGATGCCTTTATTACCGCCCTCGGCGCCGCTAAAGTTCTCGATAACCTTGCCATCAGTCGGCCAGCGCCATGAAGAGATCGGCGAACTGGTTGACGTGCTGCTTGCAGTCGGTTGGTTGCTGCTAATAGCTGGAGCCGTAACCGGCGCAACGACCGTCGTTGCTGGCTTATTGTTCGGCAACATCTTATTAGCATTCTGTTCACCTGAGGATTCAGAATACGTAATAGTTGGTTGTGACGCAACCACTGCGGTTGATTTTTGTGCAGGATGTGCGGCCGCCGTCGCACCTCCGCTGGCCCGAGCGCTGGCCTGAGCAACGGCGTTATCGCCGGTGATTGGCTGGCCCGCGGAGTTGCCGACCTGCAGCGTCTGGCCGACGTTCAGGCCGTACGGTGCCGGGATATTATTGCGCTCAGCAAGGTCGCGGAAATCGTTGCCGGTCACCCAGGCAATATAGAACAGCGTGTCGCCGCGTTTGACGGTGTAGCTGCTGCCGCCGGTATAGCTGCCTTTCGGAATATCGCCATATTTGCGGTTATAAACGATCTTGCCGTTCATGGTCTGCACCGGCTGCTGGGCTACCGGCTGCTGGGCCATCGGCTGAATTTGGGTCGGCTGGCTCTGAACCGGCTGCACCTGAGGCACGGCGGTAACGCCCGTTTTCGCCGGCGGGGTAATCAGCATCCCGGAGCTGGTTCCGGAGGAGGAGGCTCCTCCCGCCGAACTGACCGGCGCAGGCGGATTATTCGTATTCGAACAGCCTGCCAGCCAGAGTGAAACCAGCGATAGTGCCGCAATACGGCTTAAGGTAAATTTTGGGCTTCCCGCGCTCATTTATCCCCCAGGAATAGGTTAACTACCAATATCTTGCTTACCGGGAAACGCCCGGCCAGGACACTGAAAATGTGTCCACCCTACGCCTAAAATCAGGCAAAAAAAACCTGGAATAATCCGGGTCTCACGCCAGCTCCCCTTGTACCAGGGGAACGAAGCGAACGGCTTCGACGGTATCAATGACAAACTCATTGCCGCGACGACGGATCCGTTTCAGAAACTGATGCTCTTCACCTACCGGTAAAACCAGCACGCCACCTTCATCCAGCTGCGCCAGCAGGGCCGGCGGAATTTCCGGCGGCGCGGCGGTGACGATAATCGCATCAAAAGGTGCTCGCGCCTTCCAACCCTGCCATCCATCGCCGTGACGGGTTGAAACATTATGTAAATCAAGTTGTTTAAGGCGACGCCTCGCCTGCCACTGCAGGCTCTTAATTCGCTCGACCGAACAGACGTGATGCACCAGCTGCGCCAGGATCGCCGTCTGATAGCCCGAGCCGGTGCCAATTTCCAGCACCCGCGACTCCGGCGTCAGCGTCAGAAGCTCCGTCATCCGCGCCACCATGTAGGGCTGCGAAATGGTTTGCCCCTGGCCAATCGGCAGCGCGGTGTTTTCCCACGCCTTATGTTCGAAGGCCTCATCGACAAACTTTTCCCGCGGTACCAGCGAAATCGCTTCGAGCACGCGCTCGTCAACGATGCCCTGAGTGCGGAGCTGATTCAGCAGGCTTTCAACACGTTTGCTTACCATTGGCTGTCTACTCCGACGCGATCGAGCCAGTCGGTGACCACTTCATGGGCCTGGTGGGCGGTTAAATCAACGTGCAGCGGCGTCACCGAAACGTAGCCTTCATCTACCGCCGCAAAGTCGGTATCGGGCCCGGCATCGTGCTTCTCGCCCGGCGGGCCAATCCAGTACAGGGTATTGCCGCGCGGATCTTTTTGCGGGATAACCTGATCGGCCGGATGGCGGCTGCCGCAGCGGGTCACGCGGATGCCTTTAATCTGCTCAAGGGGCAGATCGGGGACGTTGATATTGAGAATGCGCCCGGTGCGCAGCGGCTCGCGGCTGAGCGCGCGCAGAATGGTGCAGGTGATGGCCGCCGCGGTGGCGTAATGCTGATGGCCGTTTAGCGAAACGGCCAGCGCCGGAAAGCCAAGGTGACGACCCTCCATCGCCGCGGCAACGGTACCGGAGTAGATAACGTCATCGCCAAGATTCGGCCCGGCGTTAATACCGGAGACCACGATATCCGGACGAGGGCGCATCAGGGCGTTAACGCCGAGATAGACGCAGTCCGTGGGCGTGCCCATCTGGACGGCGATATCGCCATTGTCAAAGGTGAAGGTACGTAGTGAAGACTCCAGCGTCAGGGAGTTCGATGCGCCGCTGCGGTTACGATCGGGTGCGACAACCTGGACCTCAGCGAATTCCCGTAAGGCCTTCGCCAGGGTCTGAATGCCCGGCGCATGAATCCCGTCATCGTTACTCAGCAATATTCGCATAGTCACCCGTTGTATTGATAAGTTCCCTTACCACGCTGGTGGCGAAGCTGCCCGCTGGCAGCCAGAAACGCAGTTCAACGGTGACGTCATCCCACCAGTTCCAGCGCATCTGCTGCGGATAGAGCAGCATCGCCCGGCGTGCCGCCTCTACTTTTTCACGCACCAGCAGCGCCTGAAGCTGCGTCTCTTCGGCCACCGCCGCCTGCTCGGCGGCCAGCGCATCGCGTTGGCTGCCCCAGTCGCCGCTACCCGGCAGCGCAGCGGTAATCAGCAGCTCGCGGTTATTAACCCGCCCCTGCAGTTCCGCCAGCTCTTCAGGCGCAGCGACAAACCAGCTGCCGCGCCCCGCTAATTGTAGCGCATCGCCATCAACAACCTGATTAAATTCTGTTTTTTTTAATCTAATACTGACCTGCTGATTAAACAAGCCGCTACGCGCCGCCGAGAGCCAAAAACTGCGTTTATTTCGATCGCGCACCGGGGCTCCGCTCTCCGCCCAGCGCAGCGCGCCCAGCAGGTTGCTGCCGCCAATCCCAAAGCGCTGGGCACCAAAATAGTTCGGCACGCCGCCGCCGGCGATGGCCTGCAGGCGCTGCTCGACATCATCGCGGTGGCTAACTTCGCGCAGGATCAGGGTGAACTGATTGCCCTTCAGCGCCCCAAGGCGCAGCTTGCGCTTATGGCGCGCGTACTCCAGCACCTGGCAGCCCTCGAGCTGAAACTTGCTGAGGTCGGGCATCTCTTTACCCGGCACCCGGGCGCAGAGCCACTGTTCGGTTACCGCGTGCTTGTCCTTCTGCCCGGCAAAGCTGACTTCCCGGGCATGGATTTTAAGGAATTTTGCCAGCGCGTCCGCGACAAAGCGCGTGTTGCACTCCTTTTTGAGGATCCGCACCAGCACGTGCTCGCCTTCGCCGTCGGGCTCAAAGCCGAGGTCTTCTACCACCACGAAGTCTTCCGGGCTGGCTTTCAGCAGCCCCTGCCCCTGCGGTTTTCCGTGCAGCCAGGTGAGTTCGTTGAAGGCGATCATTGCGCCGCCTTACGCAGCAGCGCCACCGCTTCACAGGCAATGCCTTCGCCGCGCCCGGTAAAGCCGAGCTTTTCGGTGGTCGTCGCCTTCACGTTGACGTCGTCCATATGGCAGCCAAGATCTTCGGCGATGAAAACGCGCATCTGCGGAATATGCGGCAGCATTTTCGGCGCCTGGGCAATGATGGTGACGTCAACGTTGCCGAGGGTATAGCCTTTCGCCTGAATCCGGCGCCAGGCTTCGCGCAGCAGCGCGCGGCTGTCGGCGCCTTTGAAGGCAGGATCGGTGTCCGGGAACAGCTTACCGATGTCCCCCAGCGCCGCCGCGCCCAGCAGGGCATCGGTCAGCGCATGCAGCGCAACGTCGCCATCGGAGTGGGCCAGCAGCCCCTTCTCGTAAGGAACGCGCACCCCGCCAATAATGATTGGGCCTTCACCGCCAAAAGCGTGTACGTCAAAACCATGTCCAATTCGCATTAAGCCTTCTCCTGGTGTCGGGAACGGGTAAGGTAAAATTCTGCCAGCGCCAGGTCTTCCGGGCGCGTCACTTTAATATTATCAGCGCGTCCGGCTACCAGTTCGGGATGGAAGCCGCAGTACTCCAGCGCCGACGCTTCGTCGGTGATGGTTGCGCCTTCGTTGAGCGCACGCGTCAGGCAGTTAAAGAGTAATTCACGCGGGAAAAACTGCGGCGTCAGCGCATGCCACAGGTCGTTGCGATCGACGGTATGGGCAATGGCGACCTTGCCGGGTTCAGCGCGCTTCATGGTATCGCGGACCGGTGCCGCCAGGATGCCGCCAACGCGGCTGGTTTCGCGCAGCGCCAGCAGGCGGGTGAGATCGTCCTGATGCAGGCACGGGCGCGCGGCGTCATGCACCAGCACCCACTGCGCATCGGGCAGCGCCTGCAGGCCAGCAAGCACGGAGTCGGCGCGTTCGCTGCCGCCGTCAACGACGGTAATCTGCGGATGGGAGGCCAGCGGCAGCTGGCTAAAGCGGACATCGCCGGGGCTGACGGCAATCACCACGCGCTGGACGCAGGCGTTGGTCAGCAGCGCGGCGACCGCGTGTTCGAGAATCGTTTTGTTACCGATTGAGAGATATTGTTTCGGGCATTCCGTTTGCATACGACGGCCAAAACCGGCCGCCGGCACCACGGCGCAAACGCCCGGAAAAGTGGCTGCCATGTCGTAATCCTGGGCTTATTTATCGATTATTCTGCGCCGAACCCTGATTGCGCTTAGACGCATCCGGGACCAGACGATAAAACGTTTCACCCGGGCGGGTCATACTTAGCTCGTTGCGCGCGCGTTCTTCGATAGCTTCCTGACCGCCGTTGAGGTCATCGATTTCCGCAAACAGCTGATCGTTGCGCGCTTTTAGTTTACCGTTAGTGTCCTGCTGAGCGGAGACATCGTCATTAACCCGACTATAGTCATGCAGACCATTTTTACCGAACCACAGCGAGTACTGTAGCCAGACCAGCAAAGCCAATAATAGCAGCGTTAATTTACCCATCCTGCCCCCTGAAAAACGGCATCATCATCCGATAACTCGCCCGAGCGTTTTACTCCGACGCGCGGACGATGCCGCGTAACGCGGGGACTGTACCACATTTTTGTCGTCGATACCCAGGCTTGATTCATACGCCAAAAAGACTATCCCAGCAGCCAGAGGAACAGCAGGCCGAACATCAGTCCGATGGTTAAAATCGTCGCGCATGAGCTGTAGAGGAGTTTGCCATTCAACAACGAATGCAGCGCAATACCGACCACCACGGCAACCGGCATCAGTGCAAGGAAGAACGGCCAGGTGTAGAGAAGAAAAAACAGCGTATTGCTGCCATAGATGAGAAAGGGGATACCCAGCGCCAGCAGCCATGAGATAAATCCCACGGCGGCGCCTGACAAAGACCAGGTGGTCTCGTCATTCGCCACCGGAGGTGGTTCTGAACGAATCATACTGAGGTTCTGGGTATTACGCATATCGAATCCTGTTCACCGGGCGACCAGCATCTCAGTGCCGCCACCGTTTCAGGATCTGATAATATCTCGCTGTCTGAGCAGGTCTAATAGTTGGTGCACCAAATTTGTTACCAATTGTTCACCATCCAGATGAATTTCCGCCTTTTCCGGCGCTTCATACACGGAGTCAATCCCGGTGAAATTGCGTAATTCGCCGGCGCGCGCCTTCTTGTACAGCCCTTTCGGATCTCGCGCCTCGCAGATGGCCAGCGGCGTATCGACGAACACTTCGATAAAGCGCCCTTCCCCCAGCCGCTCGCGCACCGTCTGCCGTTCGGCGCGGTGCGGGGAGATAAAGGCCGTCAGGACCACCAGTCCGGCCTCAACCATCAGCTTAGCCACTTCACCCACGCGGCGGATGTTCTCTTTGCGATCGTCGTCGCTAAAGCCCAAATCGCTGCACAGGCCGTGGCGAACGTTATCGCCGTCCAGCAGATAGGTGCTGACGCCGGCTTGCTGGAGCGCCTCCTCCAGCGCGCCGGCAACGGTCGATTTACCGGAACCGGAGAGCCCGGTAAACCACAGCACCACGCCGCGATGGCCGTGGCGCTGCTCGCGCTGCTGCTGAGTGACCGGATGGGCGTGCCAGACGACGTTTTCGTCATGCTGCGCCATTACTTGCCTCCCAGCAGATCGCGAGCGTCCCAGTGCGGGAAATGCTTACGGATAAGCTGGTTGAGCTCCAGCTCGAACGCGCTGAACGACGAAGCGGACGCCTGAGCGTGCTCCTGCGGTTCGCGCACCATGCCGGCGCCGACGGTCACGTTCGACAGGCGGTCGATAAAAATAAGCCCCCCGGTCACCGGGTTGTTCTGGTATTTGTCCAGCACCAGCGGCTCGTCAAAGGTCAAATCCACGAGGCCGATGCCGTTAAGCGGCAGCGATTCCACTTCCCGCTGGGTCAGATTGTTAATATCAACCTGGTAGCGAATGCCGTCCACGCGGGCGCGGGTTTTCTTGCCGGCAATTTTGATATCAAAGCTCTGGCCCGGAGAGAGCGCCTGTTCAGCCATCCACACCACGTCAATGCTGGCGCTCTGCACGGCCGGCAGGGATACCTGCGCATCGACCAGCAGGTCGCCGCGGCTGATATCAATCTCATCCTTCAGCACGATGGTGATCGCTTCCCCGGCGCCGGCTTCCAGCAGGTCGCCGTCAAAGGTCACGATGCGCGCCACGCTGGATTCCACGCCCGAAGGCAGCACCTTCAGACGCTGGCCGACCGCCACGGTGCCGGAGGCTACGGTGCCGGAGAAGCCGCGGAAATCGAGGTTTGGACGGTTAACAAACTGCACCGGGAAACGCAGCGGCTGGCTTTCGACCTGACGATGGATCTCTACGGTTTCCAGCACTTCCAGCAGCGTCGGGCCGCTGTACCAGCCCATCTTGTCGCTCTGGCTGGCAACGTTATCCCCTTCCAGCGCGGAAAGCGGCACGAAGCGAATATCGAGGTCGCCAGGCAGCTGTTCGGCAAAGGTCAGATACTCTTCGCGAATCTGATTGAATCGCTCTTCGCTGAACGCCACGAGGTCCATTTTATTCACCGCCACCACCAGGTTTTTAATCCCCAGCAGCGTCGAAATAAAGCTGTGACGACGGGTCTGATCCAGCACGCCTTTGCGCGCGTCAATCAGCAGGATCGCCAGATCGCAGGTCGAGGCGCCGGTCGCCATATTGCGGGTGTACTGCTCGTGCCCCGGCGTATCGGCAATAATAAACTTGCGCTTTTCGGTAGAGAAATAGCGGTAGGCCACGTCGATGGTGATGCCCTGCTCGCGTTCCGCCTGCAGGCCATCCACCAGCAGGGCCAGATCCAGCTTCTCGCCCTGGGTTCCGTGACGCTTGCTATCGTTGTGCAGCGATGAGAGCTGATCTTCATAGATCTGGCGGGTATCGTGCAGCAGGCGGCCAATCAGCGTGCTTTTGCCGTCATCAACGCTGCCGCAGGTCAGGAAACGCAGCAGGCTTTTATTCTGCTGCGCGTGCAGGTAGGCTTCAACGCCGCCTTCATCAGCAATTTGTTGTGCAATTGTCGTATTCATGGCGGCTCCTTAGAAATACCCCTGACGTTTCTTCAGCTCCATCGAGCCTGCCTGGTCGCGGTCAATCATGCGACCCTGACGTTCGCTGGTCGTGGAGACCAGCATCTCTTCAATAATTTCCGGCAGCGTTTGCGCGTTGGACTCCACCGCGCCGGTCAGCGGCCAGCAGCCGAGGGTACGAAAACGCACCATCTGCTGTTTGATAACCTCGCCCGGCTGCAGGTCGATGCGGTCGTCATCGATCATCATCAGCATGCCGTCACGCTCGAGAACCGGGCGCTCTGCCGCCAGGTACAGCGGCACGATTTCGATATTTTCCAGATAGATGTACTGCCAGATATCCAGCTCGGTCCAGTTAGAGAGCGGGAACACGCGGATGCTTTCGCCTTTGTTAATCTGGCCGTTGTAGTTGTGCCACAGTTCAGGGCGCTGGTTTTTCGGATCCCAGCGGTGGAAGCGGTCGCGGAACGAGTAGATGCGCTCTTTGGCGCGAGACTTCTCTTCATCGCGGCGGGCGCCGCCGAACGCGGCGTCGAAGCCGTATTTGTTCAGCGCCTGCTTGAGGCCTTCGGTCTTCATGATATCGGTATGCTTGGCGCTGCCGTGGACAAACGGGTTAATGCCCATCGCCACCCCTTCCGGGTTTTTGTGCACCAGCAGCTCGCAGCCGTAGGCCTTCGCGGTACGGTCACGGAACTCGTACATCTCACGGAATTTCCAGCCGGTATCCACGTGCAGCAGCGGGAACGGCAGGGTTCCCGGATAAAACGCTTTACGCGCCAGGTGCAGCATCACGCTGGAATCTTTACCGATGGAGTACATCATCACCGGATTGGAGAATTCGGCGGCCACCTCGCGAATGATATGGATGCTTTCCGCCTCCAGTTGTCGCAGGTGAGTGAGTCGTTTTTGGTCCATTACCGTTCCTTATAAGGCCTGTTGCACCGGGCCTAAGCCAGATTGACCACAGAAGAGTCAAAGCCCTCTGCGTTCGTTGTGTGTTGAAACCAGGCGAGCTGCTGATGGAGCTGCACCACTTCACCCACCACCAGCAGTGCCGGCATTGGGGCATCTTTCGCCAGGTGTTCCAGTTGTTCTAACGTGCCGGTCGTCGTTTGCTGATCGGCGCGCGTGCCGCGGGAGATAACCGCCACCGGCGTGTTTCTGTCGCGTCCGTGCGCGATCAGCTGCGCGCTAATTTCTGCCGCCTTCATCGTGCCCATGTAGATAGCCAGCGTTTGCCGGCTCTGCGCCAGCAGCGCCCAGTCGAGCGCCGCGCTATCCGCCTTGTAGTGGCCGGTGACGAAGGTCACGCTCTGCGCGTAATCGCGGTGGGTCAGCGGGATCCCGGCGTACGCCGTCGCGCCCGCCGCTGCGGTCACGCCGGGAACAACCTGAAAGGAGATCCCCGCCGCCTCTGCCGCCTGCAGCTCCTCGCCGCCGCGGCCGAAAATAAACGGATCGCCGCCCTTCAGGCGCACCACCGTTTTGCCCTCTTTCGCCGCCTCGACCAGCATCCGATTCGTCTCATGCTGCGGTACTGAATACTCTCCGGCGCGTTTACCGACGCAGATCATCTCCGCATCACGGCGTACCAGCTCGCGGATCTCCGGCGTCACCAGATGGTCGTAAAACACCACGTCCGCCCGCTGCACCGCCTGCAGACCGCGCAGGGTAAGGAGTCCGGCATCACCCGGCCCGGCACCGACAAGGATGATTTCACCCGACCGCTTTTCCGGCTGATGAAGCTCATCCTCCAGCGCCTTATCCGCAGCGGCTTTATTTCCGGCAATCATCAGGCTGGCAAAGCGGCCGTTGAAAACGCGCTCCCAGAAACGACGTCGCGCCGCGGTGGTGGTGAGATGCGTTTTAATATGATGCCGCCAGTAGCTTGCCGCTTCGGCAACGCGTCCGAGGTTGGTCGGCAGCAGGGCTTCAATTTTTTCGCGGATCAGCCGCGACAGTACCGGCGCCGATCCGCCGGAAAAGATCGCCACCAGCAGCGGGGAGCGATCGACAATGGAGGGGAAGACCACCGAGCAAAGCGACTGGTTATCCACCACGTTAACCAGGCGAAAGCGGGCGTTCGCCGCGGCGGAAACCCGCTGGTTCAGCGCGTCGTCTTCGGTGGCGGCAATCACCAGGAAAACGTCGTCGATCTGCTGTTCCTGAAACTCCTGCGCGCGCCACGCGATCTCCTGGCGTTCGACCTGTTCAGCAAGCTCATCGGACAGCGCAGCGGCCACAACCTGCACCTTCGCCCCCGCCCGACGCAGAAACATTATCTTGCGCGCGGCAATCTCACCGCCGCCGATAACCAGCACCGGCCGCGCTTTTAATTCGGCAAATAAGGGCAAATAGTCCACGATGCAACAGCTCACTTACAATCAGTCATAGTGCGACTATAGGGTGCCACTTAGAGCAAATGAAATTACGAAATGGAATGAGTTGTTACTCAAAGGAATAACGACCTGGGAAAGCTAAGATCAAAAAGTGCTTAACATGCGACTTTTCCGCTATTTAAGAGCAAATGAAATTGTTTAACCTCGGTCACAGTTTCATACTAAGCGGGTCAAATTGTTATGTTCCCGTAAGGACCCTCATATGTTTTCCGCGTTGTGCCGCCGCCTGCTTCCACTGGCGCTTGGCGCAGGTTTTGTCTTCTCCGCCCCGGCTTATAGCGCTATGGGCGAAACCGCCAATACGCAGGCTCGCCATATCGCCACCGTTTTCCCCGGAAGAATGACCGGATCGCCAGCAGAGATGCTGTCGGCGGACTACCTGCGTCAGCAGTTCGCGCAGATGGGCTACCAGAGCGATATTCGCAGCTTTCATACCCGCTATATCTACACCACCAAAAACCAGCGGCAGAACTGGCAAAACGTCACCGGCAGCACGGTGATTGCCGCCCACGAGGGCAAGGCGCGCCAGCAGATCATCATCATGGCGCACCTTGATACCTACGCCCCGATGAGCGATAGCGACGTGGAAAAGAACCTCGGCGGCCTGACCCTGCAGGGGATCGACGACAACGCCCTTGGCCTTGGCGTGATGCTGGAGCTGGCCGAGCGTCTCAAGAACGTGCCTACCCACTACGGCATTCGCTTTATCGCGTCCAGCGGTGAAGAGGAGGGGCGCCTCGGGGCGCAGAATCTGCTGCAGCGGATGAGCGATGCGGAGAAGAAAAACACCCTGCTGGTGATCAACCTCGATAATCTGGTGGTCGGCGACAAGCTCTATTTTAATAGCGGCCGCAGCACGCCGGCGGCGATTCGCAAGCTGACCCGCGACCGGGCGCTGGCCATCGCGCGTAGCAAAGGCGTTGCCGCCTTCAGCAACCCGGGGCTGAACCGCGACTATCCGCAGGGCACCGGCTGCTGTAACGACGCCAGCGTTTTTGATAGCGCCGGGATCCCGGTGCTGTCGGTGGAGGCTACCAACTGGTCGCTCGGTAAGAAAGATGGCTTCCAGCAGCGTGCAAAATCCCCCGCCTTCCCTGACGGCTCAAGCTGGCACAACGTGCAGCTGGATAATCAGCAGCATATCGACAAAGCGCTCCCCGGCCGCATCGAGCGGCGCAGCCGCGACGTCATCAAGGTGATGCTGCCGCTGGTGAAAGAGCTGGCGAAGGCCGATAAGCGCGGCTAGCTGGCGCTTGCTGCTGCGGGTTGCACGAAAAAGCCCTCAGCGTGAAGCACGAGGGCTTTTTTTAAAACTCAGTGTGTTTAAAGCAAACGTCTTTAAAACAAAGGCGATCGAGACCTAACCCTCGTGCAGTCCGCACTCGCGCTTCAGGCCGAAGAAGCGCGTCTCTTCTTCCGCCATCCCCGGCTCCCATTTGCGGGTAGTGTGGGTATCCCCCACTGAAAGGTAACCCTGATCCCACAGCGGATGGTATTTCAGGCCGTGCTTCTGCAGGTACTGATAAACGGTGCGGTTATCCCAGTCGATAATCGGCAGCACCTTAAATACCCCGCGCTGAATCGCCAGCACCGGCAGCGTTGCCCGGCTACCGGACTGTTCGCGGCGCAGGCCGGCAAACCAGGTACGGGTGTTCAGCTCCTGCAGGGCGCGGTTCATCGGCTCAACCTTGTTGATGTCATTGTATTTCTCAATGCCCTCAACGCCCTGCTCCCACAGCTTGCCGTAGCGGGCTTCCTGCCAGGCCGGGCTGGTCTGCGCCCGATAAACCTTCAGATTCAGCTGCAGCTTATCGGTAAGCTCATCAATAAACTGATAGGTTTCCGGGAACAGGTAGCCGGTATCGGTAAGGATCACCGGAATATCCGGACGGATCTGGTTAACCAGATGCAGGCTAACCGCCGCCTGAATACCAAAGCTTGAGGAGAGCGCGTAGTCGCCGGGCAGGTTTTCCAGCGCCCACGCCACGCGTTCTTCGGCGCTGAGCTTCTCCAGCTGCGCGTTGGTTTCTGCCAGCTGCAGTACGCGTTCAACTTTCGGCAGTTCATTTAGCGCGTTGAGATCGAGTACGGACATAGTTACCTCGTTATTTTCCCTTCACCTTATCCCCTTCCCGTCAACGGAGAGGGGATAGTCAGGCGTGGATAAAGACCTTTATTCCCAGAAATCACGGGCTGGATCGAGCACCGGGCGCACGATACCCGCACGCACCGTAAAGTCGCCGAAGCCTTCACCCGCTTCGCGCTCTTTCGCCCAGCGCCCGACCAGTTCGTCTATCGAATCGAGAATTTCCGACTCGGTAATATTTTCGCGATACATGCGCGGAATGCGCGTTCCGCTGCGGTTGCCGCCAAGGTGCAGGTTGTAACGGCCCGGCGCTTTACCGATCAGGCCAACCTCCGCCAGCAGGGCGCGGCCGCAGCCGTTCGGGCAGCCGGTCACGCGGGTGACGATATGCTCCTCGCCCACGCCGTACTTGCTCATCACGCCGTCCACCTTATCAATAAATGACGGCAGGAAGCGCTCTGCTTCGGCCATCGCCAGCGGGCAGGTCGGGAAAGAGACGCAGGCCATCGAGTTTTCACGCTGCGGGGTGACGCTATTCATCAGCCCGTGGTCGCGAGCCAGCTTCTCGATCTTCGCCTTCTGATCTTCCGGCACGCCGGCAATAATCAGGTTTTGGTTCGCCGTAATACGGAACTCGCCTTTATGGATCTTAGCAATCTTCAGCAGACCCGTTTTCAGCGGACGCCCCGGATAATCAAGGATACGGCCGTTTTCAATAAACAGCGTCAGGTACCAGTTATTGTCGATACCTTTCACCCAGCCAATCCGATCGCCGCGACCGGTAAACTCGTAGGCGCGGATCGGCTCAAACTTAATGCCGGCGCGGCGCTCAACTTCGGCTTTAAAGGTCTCAACGCCGACGCGTTCCAGGGTGTATTTCGTTTTTGCATTTTTGCGGTCGGTACGGTTGCCCCAGTCGCGCTGGGTCGTGACCACCGCTTCCGCCACGGCCAAAGTGTGCTCAAGCGGCAGGTAGCCGAATTCGCTGGCGGTGCGCGCGTAGGTTTTCTTGTTGCCGTGCTCAATGGACAGACCGCCGCCCACCAGCAGGTTAAAGCCCACCAGCTTGCCGTTTTCGGCAATCGCCACGAAGTTCATGTCGTTGGCGTGCAGATCGATATCGTTCTGCGGCGGAATAACCACGGTGGTTTTGAACTTACGCGGCAGATAGGTCTGGCCAAGGATCGGCTCTTCGTCGGTGGTGGCCACCTTCTTCTGATCGAGCCAGATCTCGGCGTAGGCGCGGGTGCGCGGCAGCAGGTGCTCGGAGATCTTTTTCGCCCACTCGTAGGCTTCAGCATGCAGCTGAGACTCGTTCGGGTTAGAGGTGCACAGCACGTTACGGTTCATATCGTTGGCCGTCGCCAGCGCGTCCAGCCCCACCGAGTGCAGCATCTGGTGCACCGGCTTGACGTTCTTCTTCAGAATGCCGTGGAACTGGAAGGTCTGACGGTTGGTCAGACGAATGCTGCCGTAGATGGTGTTATCGGCGGCAAACTTATCAATCGCCTGCCACTGTTTGGTGGTGATCACCCCGCCCGGCAGGCGGCAGCGGAGCAGCATCGCGTGACGCGGCTCCAGCTTCTGCGCCGCGCGTTCGGCGCGGATGTCGCGGTCATCCTGCTGATACATGCCGTGAAAGCGGATCAGCAGGAAGTTATCGCCCCTAAAGCCGCCGGTGAGGGGGTCGTTTAAGTCTTCTGCGATGGTGCCGCGCAGGTAGTTGCTCTCTACCTTCATACGCTCGGCGTCGGTCAGTTTACCTTCGACCACCAGCGGTCCTGGATGTTTTTCGCTCATTAGTAGACATCTCGCTGATAACGGCGCTCAACGCGCAGCTCACTTAAAAATTCGTCCGCCGCTTCGGCGTCCATCGCGCCAAATTCGGCAATCACTTCCAGCAGCGTCCGCTCAACGTCTTTCGCCATGCGATTGGCGTCGCCGCAGACATAAATATGGGCGCCGTCATTAATCCAGCGCCACAGTTCGGCCCCCTGCTCGCGCAGCTTGTCCTGAACGTAGACTTTTTGTTGTTGATCGCGGGACCAGGCCAGATCGATGCGGCTCAGTACGCCCTCTTTGACGTAGCTTTGCCATTCAACCTGGTAAAGGAAATCTTCCGTAAAGTGCGGGTTGCCGAAGAACAGCCAGTTCTTGCCCTCGGCGCCTTCCGCCGCGCGCTGCTGCATAAATGCGCGGAATGGCGCAATGCCGGTACCCGGGCCAATCATGATGACCGGCGTCTGCGGATTAGCAGGCAGGCGGAAGTTATCATTGTGTTCGATAAAGACGCGGACTTCGCCATCTTCTTCCACGCGATCGGCAAGGAAGCTGGAAGCGCCGCCGGCGCGCGCGCGGCCTTCGATCTCATAGCGCACAACGCCGACGGTCACGTGAACTTCGTTTTCCGTTTCCGCCTGCGACGAGGCAATCGAGTACAGGCGCGGCGTGAGCGGGCGCAGCAGGTCAATCAGCGCCTGGGCATCCAGCTGCGCCGGAGAGAAGCGCACCATATCGACGATCGGCGTGGTAGCGGCGTAGTGCTGCAGCTGCGCTTTATCGCCCACCAGCGGCAGCAGCGTTTCGCTGCGCGTTAGGGTGGCATAGTTCTCCACGATGTTGGCGGTGTTCACCGTCAGCTCAAAGTGCCACGTCAGCGCTTCGGCCAGCGGCAGCGTCTTGCCGTCTACGCTAACCGGCTCGTCGCCCTTCAGCCACAGCAGTTCGGCCAGCTCGTTGACCAGCGCCGGATCGTTCTGATACCAGACGCCCAGCGCATCGCCGGGCTGATAGCGCAGGCCGGAGTCGCCAAGATCGATTTCAACGTGGCGCACGTCTTTTCCCGAATCGCGACCGGTAATTTTTTGGTTTACCGAAAGCGTCGCGGTCAGCGGCGCTTCTTTGGTATAGGGGCTGGTGTGAATGTCATTGACCGCGCCGCTTGTCGCCAGCTGAGCCGGCGTCGCCGCCGGGGCGCGGGCTTTCAGCACCTCGACCACGCGGGTGCGCCATTCCGCCGCGGCGCCCTGATATTCAACGTCGGAGTCAACGCGATCGAGCAGGCGCTCCCCGCCCAGCTCGGCCAGCCTGCTGTCGAAGTCTTTACCCGACTGGCAGAAGAATTCGTAGGAGGTATCGCCCAGGCCAAAGACCGCAAAGGCGGTGCCTTCGAGCTTCGGCGCTTTTTTCGAGAGCAGGAATTTATGCAGCGCGACGGCTTCTTCCGGCGGCTCACCTTCGCCCTGGGTTGAGGTCACGACGATCAGCAGTTTTTCGGAGGCTATTTGTTTGAATTTATAGTCGCCTGCGTTAACCAGCTTGACGTTCAGCTGCGCTGCCTGAAGGTCGTCACGCAGCGCTTCTGCCACGCGGCGGGCGTTGCCGGTTTGCGAGGCGGAAAGCAGCGTAATGCTCGGGACTTCCGCAGCCGGGGCCGGAGCGGCAGCCACCGCGCCGGGATGCTGATTCAGCACGCCCCAAAAATAGCCGGAAACCCAGGCAAGCTGGGTCGGAGTGAAGTCTGTCGTGGCCGCCTGCAGGCGCGCCATTTGCTCCGGGTTGAGCGGGAGCAAATTGGAAGGTGGGACCTGTGTCGTCATGCGTCGTTATGTTCCAGTAAGCAAAGCTGTTATTCGCACCCTGTCAGCGCGGCAAAAACAGAAGAGAATGTAAGGTTAACGGCGCAGATAGTAACAATTAAATAAGGGATGGAAATAACAAATAACCAAATGGACTAACCTGTTTTACCTATAGTTATTAACAACAAAATCGATTAAATAACCACATGAAATATAAAGAGATAATATGCGCCAGTTCGGTGAATGTGGCGATTTTCCGCTCAGGGCCGTTTTAGTTAATGCTAAAAAATGTGCTTTCCGGTACCCTACGGCGGTTTTTTTGTCTTATTGAGAGTAAAAGATGTCCACCACCCTGTTTAAAGATTTTATCTTCGAAGCCGCCCACCGCCTGCCCCACGTACCGGAAGGTCATAAGTGCGGTCGCCTGCACGGTCACTCTTTTATGGTGCGTCTGGAGATTACCGGCGAAGTCGATCCGCATACGGGTTGGATCATGGATTTTTCCGAGCTGAAGGCCGCCTTTAAGCCGACCTACGATCGCCTGGATCACTACTATCTGAACGATATTCCAGGGCTGGAAAACCCGACCAGCGAAGTGCTGTCGCGCTGGATTTGGCAACAGGTTAAGCCCGTTGTACCGCTGCTGAGCGCGGTGATGATTAAAGAGACCTGCACGGCGGGCTGCATCTATCGCGGCGAGTGATTAAAGCCTTTGTGTCGATGGTCAATATTCCTTAGATAACGCCATGTTAGCCTAGACGTTCTCGGTATCTGGGGCGCAATATGGCTGACGATTTTGATATTATTATCATCGGTGCAGGGATAGCCGGCACCGCCTGTGCTCTACGCTGCGCGCGGGCAGGACTTTCGGTCCTGCTGCTCGAACGCGGCGAACTTCCCGGCAGCAAAAATCTCTCCGGCGGGCGCCTGTATTGCCGCGCTCTCGCCGAACTTCTCCCTCATTTTCAACAATCCGCCCCGCTTGAACGCCGTATCACCCAGGAAAACCTGACCCTGCTGACCGACTATGGCGCCACAACCTATTCCAGCCTGCAGCCCGGCGGCGACTCCTGGAGTTTACTGCGCGCCCGTTTCGATCCGTGGCTGGTTAGCCAGGCCGAAGGCGAAGGCGTCCAGTGCATTACCGGTACGACGGTCACGGCGCTGCATCGTGAAAACGGCCGGGTTTGCGGGGTCATTTGCGACAACGAAACGCTGCGCGCTCGCTACGTGGTGCTGGCGGAAGGGGCCAACAGCGAGCTGGCGGAGCGTCACGGTTTACTCCCGCGCCCGTCCCCAACCGCCATGGCGCTGGGGATCAAAGCGGTGCTGGCGATGGAGCGCAAGACGCTGGAAGATCGTTTCCGCCTCGAGGGCAACGAGGGCTCCGCCATGATATTCACCGGCGGAGTCTGCGGCGATTTACCCGGCGGCGCGTTCCTTTATACCAATCAGGAGACGCTCTCATTCGGTATCGTCTGCCCGCTCTCCTCGCTGGGAAAAGGGGCGACGCCTGCCTCCGGGCTGCTGGACCGGCTTAAATCGCACCCGGCCCTGCGCCCTCTGCTGCAGGGCAGCGAAACGCTGGAATACGGCGCGCATCTGGTACCTGAAGGCGGCCTGCACGGCATGCCGGCGCGGTATGCCGGGGATGGCTGGCTGCTGGTCGGCGACGCGCTGCGCACCTGCGTCAATACCGGCTTCACCGTGCGCGGAATGGACATGGCCTTAATCGGCGCCCAGGCGGCGGCGCAAACGTTAATCCACGCCTGCCGGCACGACGCGCCGCAAAATCTGTTTGCGCAATACCATCAGGAGATCGAGCGCAGCCTGCTGTGGGAGGTGCTCCAGCGTTACCGGCACGTTCCCGCGCTGCTGCAGCGCCCCGGCTGGTATCGCCGCTGGCCCGCGCTGATGGACGATATCTCCCGCGAACTCTGGCAGCAGGGCGAAGGCCCCGTCCCGCCGCTGCGTCAGATAGTCTGGCGTCATCTTCGCCGTCACGGCCTGCGTCATCTGGCAGGCGATCTTGTCCGGAGCTTACGATGTCTGTAGCACGTAACGTCTGGCGCCCCGCCGCCGACCCGCATATTGTCCCGACGGCTGCGCCCGACCGGGAAGTCGTCGAACGGCTCATTGCCTCCTGTCCCGCCGGGCTTTTTTCGCGAACGGCGGAAGGCGGCGTGCAGGTCGACTACCGGGGATGCCTGGAGTGCGGCACCTGCCGGCTATTATGCGATGAGGCAACGCTGAAAGAATGGCGCTATCCTGACTCTGGATTTGGTATTACATTCCGTTTTGGCTAATAAAACGGCGCTAAATAATTCAGGCTGCAGGAAGGCTAGCGCATTCGCAGCCTGAATGATGACGAGAAAAATACGAAGGACACACCATGCCTCTGTTACACCTGCTACGACAAAATCCGGTCATCGCGGCCGTCAAAGATAACGCCAGCCTGCAGTTAGCCATCGATTCCGAGTGCCAGTTTATTTCCGTGCTGTACGGCAATATCTGCACCATCAGCAACATCGTAAAGAAAATCAAAAACGCCGGGAAATACGCATTTATTCATGTAGACCTGCTGGAGGGGGCGTCGAATAAAGAGGTGGTGATTCAGTTTTTGAAGCTGGTGACCGAAGCGGACGGCATCATCAGTACCAAAGCGCCGATGCTAAAAGCGGCCAGGGCGGAAGGCTTTTTCTGCATTCATCGCCTGTTTATCGTCGACTCCATTTCCTTTCACAATATCGACAAGCAGGTGGCGCAGTCCAACCCGGACTGTATTGAAATCCTGCCGGGCTGTATGCCAAAAGTGCTGGGATGGGTGACGGAGAAGATTCACCAGCCGCTGATTGCCGGCGGCCTGGTCTGCGACGAAGAGGATGCGCGTAATGCGATGAAAGCCGGCGTGGCGGCCCTGTCGACCACCAACACCGGCGTCTGGAAATTAGCGAAACAGCTTAATTAATCGTGCGCGCTGGCTGCCAGTGCTTCAAGCACCGGTAGCCAGTCATCCACGATGCCGACGTCCGCTTGAGAAAATACCGGCGCGCTGGCGTCATGATTAATCGCCACGATAAACCGGCTGTCGCGCACTCCCGCCATCAGCGCCGCCGCCCCCGATGCGCCCGCCACAATGCAGATATCCGGGGCCAGAAGATGGCCGGATATCCCCACCAGGCGATCGGCGTCATGACCGCCGTTCATCACCCGCGCGCGGCTGTAGCCCGCTTCCGCGCCCAGTTTTTGCGCAAGCGCCGCGATGCTTCCCGCATCGGCCTCCTCTCCGCCCTGCCCGACAACCAGCACCCGCTCCGCCGTGGCTAAAGGGTGCGCGCCCGCGCGCTCTACGCGCTCAATCTCCGTCAGCCACTCGGGCTGCGCCGCGGAGACGATACGGCGCTCCGGCAGGCCGCAAGGGAAATCCCCGTCCGCCTTCCCCCCGGGCTGGCGCACCAGGGAGAGGCACAGCGGCCGGGTGCTCACCTCCAGCGTGGCCGTCAGCGCGTTGCCCCAATGAGGCTTCGTCACCCAGCCTTCCGCCGCGTTCAGCGATTGCACCTGGCACACGCTGCATCCCCGCAGGCGCCAGGCCAGCCGCGTGGCCAGCTCATCGGCCAGCGCGCCCGCCGGGAACAGCACTATATCCACCGGCGTCTGCCGCCACTGAGCGACCAGCGCATCCAGAAGCTGCCCGGCAACCTCCGCCCCGGCGTCTGGCGTCCAGCGCTCGAGATCCGCCGCAGCAAGATCGTTTGCCGCCAGCCACCCGCCTATCGCGGCGCTGTCGCCGGCCGCCATCACTATCGCCATCTTCATGGCCGCATCCTCTGGCATAAATAGTTCTCCCACAGCGTCCTGGCTTTCTCCTGCGCCGTCGCGCCTTCAACGATAACGGCCGCGCGCCGCGGAGCCGGGCGCATCAGGCGCAGGCACTGAACGTCAGGCGTCGCCTCAGCGGTCGCCGCCTGGCGCACGATGTCCGCCTTTGCCGCCGCCAGGCGCTGGCGCATGCCGGGTACCGGGAGCGCCACTTCGCCGCACTGCCTGACGGCAATCACCGCCGGTAGCCGCACCCGGCAGCGGCGGATGCCGGCGTCCGTGCGCTGCTCGACAACGACAAAAGGCGGTTCGAGCGTAAAGCGTTCAACCTGGGTGAAACAGGGCCAGCCGAGCATTTCCGCCAGCAGAAACGGCGTCTGGCCATTTTGCCCCTCGCTGCTCTGACAGCCGGTCACGATCAGCTCCCCGCCGCGGCTGCGCTGCCAGCCGGCAATCTGTCCGGCGATAAACGAGGGCGCAAAGCGCAGATCCGCTGCCGTCTCCAGCAGCACCCGCTGATCAAAGCCCAGCGCGGCAAAGTAGCGCAGCCAGTGCAGCGCGCGCTCGTCGCCAATGCTTAATGCGCTCAGGGTCATCTCGCAGCCCGCATTGCGCTGAGCCAGCAGCAGCGCGGCGGCGGCCTGCTCATCGGCGCCGATGGCGCTGCGCAATAGTGAAACATCCGGCCCGCGGGTATCCAGCGCGGCGGCCTGCCAGTCCTTTTCCGCCAGCATGCCGGCGTCCGGCTCCGGCTTAAACGCCAACAGAACGTTCATTCGCTCCTCCTTGTCTTTTATCGCCGCTTCCGGCAGCGGCCAGCGGCAGCGCTTTGGTTTCCGGGGCCCACAGCCAGGTCACCACAAAGCCGATCAGCAGTACGCCGGCCAATAGCAAAAGGGTAACCGTCATCCCCCACTGCGCCAGGGTCCAGGGCAGCAGGCCGGTGCTGATGGCGGCGCCAAGCCGGCTCATGGCGGTTGCGAAGCCAACGCCCAGCGAGCGGATATCCGTCGGAAAGCTTTCCGCCGGTAAAATCCCCACCAGGTTGCTGACCGCCGAAATCGTGGTGCTGAATAAGATAAAAAGCAGCAGCGTCCAGTGGCTGCCCGCCGGCAGGCAGGCCATAACGATTAGCGTCGCCGCCAGCAGCAGAAAGCTGCCGAGCAGAAAATGACGGTGGGCCAGCAGATGGGTTAATACCAGGCCCAGCAGCGCGCCAACGATCAGCAGCGCATTCAGCAGCAGGCTGGCGGTGAGCGCATCTTCAAGACCGATGGTTTCCGCGATGGTGGGCAGCCAGGTATAGATAACGAACCACGGGATCACCAGGCAGACGAAGAAGATGCTGTTAAACGCCGTTCGCCGCCAGTAGCGCGGTGAAAATAGCGTTCCGATGCGTTTATTGGTTGCCGCCACCACCTCATCGCCGAGCAGCACGTGCGGGCCGAAACAGCGGCGCACCACGGCATGGGCCTCGGCGAAGCGGCCCTGGCGCAACAGCCAGCGCGGAGACTCCGGCGTCCCCCAGCGCAGCAGCGTGATGAGCAGGGCCGGCAGCGCGGACGAGGCCAGCAGCCAGCGCCAGGCCTCCGGGTTTTCGCTAATAAAATGGTGCCCGGCGAGGCTTGCCAGAACGTAACCGATGGTCCACACCACGCTAAACGCGCCGAGCAGAATGCCTCTATGTCGGCGCGGCGCGAATTCGGCGAGCAGCGTATGGCCCACGGAGTAATCCCCGCCCAGGCCAATGCCTATGAGGATCCGCAGGCCAATGAGCTGTTCAGGCGTGGTGGCAAAAAACTGTAGAAAAGAGGCGACGGTAATCAGGACAAAGCTGAGGTTGAAAATCTTCTGCCGGCCAATATGATCCGAGACCCACCCGAGGATCAGGCTGCCGATAAACAGGCCAAGCAGCGCCGCCCCGCCGATCATCCCGGCCATAAAAGGCGTCAGGCGCATGGCGGGAGTCAGCTGGATAATGGCGTAACCGATGACGCCGAGGACGTAGCCGTCAACCAGATGCGCGCCAAAGGTTAGTGCGGCAATACGGCAGTGAAAGCCGTTAAGCGGCAGGTCGTCCATTCGCACCGGTGAAGCGTTCATTTCTCCCCCTTCATGGTCCGGCAAAAACGGCTTCCCGGTTGAGAAGCCGTATATAGCCCTCATACTTCAAGCCGCCTGCTGCGTTTGCTTTCTCCTGTCACATCGCAATCGTTGCTCCAGGGGATGGGCGCTTTAAGGACCCGCAGGCGAGCCGAATTATTTTGGCTATCGCTCTTATTTTTCAATCGGGTAAATCGTCCCGGTATTCATGATACCGTTTGGATCAAACTGCTTCTTCAGCCCTTCCAGCAGCGGCCACGCGCTGCCGTGCTCCAGCTTGCTCCAGTGAACGCGGTGTTTACCAATCCCGTGGTGATGCACCATCGAGCCGCCGAGGCGAATGGTCTCTTCGCAAATGATCTTGTTGAGCGGGTTGTGGTACTTATCAATCTCCTCCTCCGGCTTGCAGTCCACCACGTTGTAGTCGTAGACGAAGTACATGTTGGTGCCGTTCATATAGCTATGAGAAGAGTGGCCGCCCAGCATGGTGATGTCGTCGGCGTGCGGGAACTCGGTGCGGATGCGGTTGAGAACGCTTTCGTAGATCTCATTGATGCAGCTCCAGCAGCCCGATACCTCGGTGGTAAAGCCCATGTTGCCGGTTTTGAGGATCTGCACGCGTTCGGCGGCCACCTTTTCCGGGCCCCAGTTGAGATGGTTAAACCAGGTTTCAATCAGCTTGCTGTCTACACGCCGGCACTGCGGATAGCGCGCAACGACCTGCGCAATCCCTTCGCCGGTGGCTTTCGCTATCAGCGGATTGCCTTCGGCCATAAAGATCAGCACGCATTTGCCATCGGCAAAATGGGTAAAGTGCTGGGTGCCATCCTCGGCATCGTACAGGCGGGCGATCGACGGACGATAGCCTTCCACCATGACCTCGCGCAGGATGCTGAAGCCCACCTTCATATCGTCCAGCACGTAGCCGTAGAACAGGTTATTTTCCGGCGTGAACCTGAAGATTTTCACCGTCACTTCGGTGATATAGCACAGCGCACCTTCGTTGCCGATGATGATATGGCGAATATCCGGCCCGGCGGCGCGGCGCGGAACGTTTTTGATGCGGGTGACGGTGCCGTCGGGCAGCACGGCCTCCAGCCCGACCACCATATCTTCGATCGCCCCGTAGAGCGTGGAAAACTGGCCGATGCTGCGGGTTGCCACCAGACCCCCCATCTGCGCCAGCGGCTTGGACTGCGGCGAGTGCCCGGTGGTGTAGCCTTTTGCCCGCAGCGCGTTTTCGAGAATTTCCAGCGGCACGCCGCACTGCGCGGTTGCCTGCATATTTTCGATATCAATGTTCAGGATTTGGTTCATCCCGGCGCCGTCCAGCACCACGGAATTTTCCACGACGGTTTCGAGGCCGCCTTCGGTCGCCGAGGCGCCGGTACGCGGAACCCCGTTGATCTTATGCTGGTTCATAAAGGACAGCACGCTTGAAACCTGTTCGGTGGAGCCTAGCTTGACGACCGCGGCGGGCAGCGGCAGCGTAAAGACGCCGTGGATATCGGCATATTTACGAAAGCGGTCAATACTGTTGCGCTTTAAAACGGTTTCATCGGTGATCACGCGATCGGAACCGACGATTTCTTTTAACTGGTCAACAATCGCTTCACGGGATAAAGACATAGTAATACCTTCCTGATAATTAATTCGGAATAGACGCGGCATCACGCAAGCTGCTTCTTTATTAACGGCCGGCATAAACCCCAATGACATCGGGTGCGATGTTTACGGGGAATTGTTTTATTTCAGCCTCGATGCATATTGAGTAATATTACGTAAGACAATAAATAAAAATACAGAAACCACCGATTGAAAATTAACGCACCAGATAACCGCCATCGACCACCAGCAGATGGCCGTTAACATAATTGGATGCCTGACTGGCTAAAAATACGGCTGCCCCCATGAGATCCTGAGTATCACCCCAGCGGTTTGCCGGAATATGGTCCAGCACGCGCTGATTGGTTTCCGGATTGCTGCGGGTAGCCAGCGTAATATCGGTAGCATAATAGCCAGGGGCGATGCCGTTGACCTGAATATTATACTGACCTAGCTCGTCGCAATATGCTTTAGTGAAACCGGCAAGCGCGTGCTTAGTTGCCGAATAAGCCGGTGACCACTGACCGCCGAGGTAAGAAAATAACGAGCAGATATTAATAATTTTGCCGCTGTTTTGCGGGATCATAATTTTTGCCGCTTCGTGGCTGAGCTCGAACGGCGCCGTCAGGTTAACATCGATCATCGGATCCCAGTCCGCCCGCCCGAAGTCCAGCACCTTATTCAGCTTACAAATTCCGGCATTGTTGACCAGGATATCCACCGTGCCGAAGCGCTCACAGCAGGCGGCGACGATCCGCTGCGGCGCGCCTTTGGCGGTAATATCCACCAGCATAAACTCAACTTCAACGCCCTGTTTTTCAATGATTTCTTTTGTCTCTCCGTTGTCCTTGACGACGCTTGGGATAAACAGATTCGCGCCGGCTTTCGCCAGCGCCATGGCAAAGGCCTGACCCAGCCCGCTATTGCCGCCGGTGACAATTGCCGTTTTACCTTTCAGAGAGAAGAAATCCATTGAGAACGCGTTAAGAGATTCGATTGACATAGTTGACTCCAAATTCCTTTAGGCAAAAAAAAAGAAAGGTAACTTCCCCCACGAGAGGGAAGCTACCTTTCTCATTGTCTCTGGTAACTGAGCTAAATTTTTAGCACAGCGTCCGGACACCTAATGTGATCGCAATCACAGATAAATATTTCACGCATAAATTATGCGTAAAACTACGAAGCGTGATTATTCTCACACTAAAGCCCACGCCGGCATGTTATTCCTAATCGCAATTACTAGAGACCAGAGAAAAGTAATCCACCTGCAAAGGCGGTTTACTTTTCTCTTTTTTTCGTCTATTCAAAATGAGATCACGATATGCAACAGAATTCATATCGCCGTTGGATAACGCTTGCCATTATTAGCTTTAGCGGCGGAGTCAGCTTTGACCTTGCCTATTTACGCTATATCTATCAAATCCCAATGGCAAAATTCATGGGATTTAGCAATACCGAAATCGGCTTAATTATGAGCACCTTTGGTATTACCGCCATTATTCTCTATGCTCCCAGTGGGGTTATTGCCGATAAATTCTCGCACCGCAAAATGATTACTTCAGCGATGATCGTGACCGGCCTGCTCGGTTTAATAATGGCAACCTATCCGCCGCTGTGGGCCATGCTTTGTATTCAGGTCGCCTTTGCCATCACCACCATTCTGATGCTGTGGTCCGTTTCAATTAAGGCCGCCTCGCTGCTCGGCGATCATAGCGAGCAGGGGAAAATCATGGGCTGGATGGAGGGTCTGCGCGGCGTTGGCGTTATGTCGCTGGCGGTGTTTACCATGTGGGCATTTTCCCGCTTCGCGCCCGACGATAGCAACAGCCTGAAGGTCGTTATCCTGATTTACAGCGTGGTTTACATCCTGCTGGGGATATTGTGCTGGTTCTTCGTCAGCGACGCGCCTCAGCGCGGCGGCGCGGCGCAGGAAGAGAAAAAAGCGTTTCAGCTAAGCGATATCCTCGCGGTCCTGCGCATCAGCACCACCTGGTACTGCAGCATGGTCATCTTTGGCGTCTTTACCATCTACGCCATCCTCAGCTACTCCACCAACTACCTGACGGAAATGTACGGTATGTCGCTGGTAGCCGCGAGCTATATGGGGATCGTCATCAACAAAATCTTCCGCGCGATTTGCGGCCCGCTGGGCGGCATTATTACCACCTACAGCAGAGTCAAATCCCCGACCCGCGTCATTCAGCTGCTGTCGGTCGTGGGGGTTCTGGCGCTTATAGCGCTGTTAGCCACCAATTCAAATCCGCAGTCCGTCGCAATGGGGATCGGCCTGATTCTGCTGCTGGGCTTCACCTGCTACGCTTCGCGCGGGCTCTATTGGGCCTGCCCCGGCGAAGCGAGGACCCCGGGCTATATTATGGGAACAACCGTCGGTATCTGCTCGGTCATCGGCTTCCTGCCCGACGTTTTTGTCTATCCGATCGTCGGCCACTGGCAGGACACTCTCCCCGCCGCAGACGCCTACCGCAATATGTGGCTGATGGGCCTGGCCGCGCTGTGTATGGTGATCCTCTTTACCTTTTTGCTGTTTCGAAAAATACGCCGCACCGACGCCGCGACAGCACGCGAGGCATCGCTTGCCGCAGAGACTGCCGGCGAGTGAGGGTGAAAATTAAAGGAGAATAATAATGTCGAAGAAATACATCATTGGAATCGATGGCGGGAGCCAGAGTACCAAGGTCGTGATGTACGACCTGCAGGGAAACGTGGTGTGCGAGGGAAAGGGCCTGCTGCAGCCCATGCACACCCCGGACGCCGATACGGCGGAGCATCCTGATGATGATTTGTGGACCTCGCTTTGCCTCGCCGGGAAGGATCTGATGAGCCGGTTTACCGGCGAGAAAGAGGATATCGTCGGCATCGGTCTCGGCTCCATCCGCTGCTGCCGCGCGCTCCTTAAAGCCGACGGTACGCCCGCGGAACCGCTGATTAGCTGGCAGGACGCCCGCGTCACCCGGCCTTATGAGCACACAAATCCCGACGTGGCCTGGGTCACCTCATTTTCCGGCTATCTATCGCACCGCTTAACCGGCGAGTTTAAGGACAATATCGCCAACTACTTTGGTCAGTGGCCGGTGGATTATAAAACCTGGGGGTGGAGCGACAACGACGAGGTCGTTAAGCAGTTTAATATTCCGCGCCGGATGCTATTCGACGTGCAGATGCCCGGCACGATTCTGGGTCATCTCACCGGCCAGGCGGCCCGCGCAACCGGCTTCCCGGCAGGATTGCCCGTTATCTGCACCACCAGCGATAAGCCGGTTGAGGCGCTCGGCGCAGGGCTGCTGGATGATGAAACGGCGGTTATCTCATTGGGCACCTATATCGCCCTGATGATGAACGGTAAAGCGCTGCCGAAAGATCCCGTCGCCTACTGGCCGATTATGTCCTCCATTCCCGAGACGCTGCTCTATGAGGGGTACGGTATTCGCAAAGGAATGTGGACGGTGAGCTGGCTGCGGGACATGCTGGGCGAATCTTTGATTAAGGACGCCGGGGCCCAGGGCCTATCGCCGGAAGATCTGTTAAATAAAAAGGCCGCAGCGGTGCCGCCGGGCTGCAACGGTTTAATGACCGTACTGGACTGGTTAACGAACCCCTGGGAGCCCTATAAGCGCGGGATCATGATCGGTTTCGATTCCAGCATGGATTACGCGTGGATTTATCGCTCCATTCTGGAGAGCGTTGCGCTGACGCTGAAAAATAACTACGACAATATGTGCAATGAAATTAACCACTTCGCTAAACATATCATCATTACCGGCGGCGGTTCGAACAGCGACCTCTTTATGCAGATCTTCGCCGACGTATTTAACCTGCCGGCCAGGCGCAACGCGATTAACGGCTGTGCCAGCCTCGGGGCGGCAATCAACGCCGCGGTGGGATTGGGTTTGTACCCCTCCTACGCGGCAGCGGTGGCAAATATGGTGCGGGTAAAAGATACCTTTATGCCGATAGAGAAGAATGCCAGCCGGTATGAGGCATTAAATAAGGGGATCTTCAGGGAGTTAACCACGTATACGGATACGATTTTGAAAAAGTCGTATGCGGTCACCCACGGTAGCCTGGAAAACGTTGACGCGATTCAAAGCTGGTCGAACGCGTAACGGACGCGCCGGGTAGTACGTAGCTACCCGGCGATTGATCAGGCAATATTCAGATACTTGTGCGTTTGCATCGACAGCCGCCAGTTGCGGGCGATGCAGGTCTCGATACAGAGACGCGTCGCATCCTCTTTTTGGCTGATGGGCTGCAGAGCAATAATCCGCGGCTTGTCGTCGGTGAGCGTTTCCAGCAGTTCATCCAGCGCTTCGATATCGCGCACGCGCCCCACCGGATGTTTGATTTCATCCGCCCGCAGCAGCGCCTGCGACAGCACGTCGTAACCGCCACGCATGTTGACCTTAGGGGAAACCGTCACCCAGGCCCGCGGGCTGCAGCGCACCTCATGGGTACCGCTGGTTTCAATCTGACAGCTGAAGCCGTTATGCTCAAGCAGGGTCGTCAGCGGGGTGAGATCGTGGATGCAGGGCTCACCGCCGGTGATCACCACGTGACGAGCGGTCCACCCCTGACGGCCAATGATCGCCAGCAGATCTTCGCCGCTGGCCGGGCCCCATTTGTCGCTCTCTTTGGTTTTCGCCAGAATGCTAAACAGCGACACTTCCCGATCGGCAAGTTTGTCCCAGGTATGTTTGGTATCGCACCAGGCGCAACCAACCGGGCATCCCTGCAGGCGAATAAAAATGGCGGGCACGCCGGTAAAGTAACCCTCGCCTTGCAAGGTCTGGAACATCTCGTTAATCGGGTACTGCATAATCATCTCTGTTTAGGTTCTAAACGATCATTATCGCAGATTTGCACGCCCAGGTCTTGTCCTCAGCTGCGATGGCGCGCGCTTCACTCCCCTCGGCCCGCAGGCCAGACATCGGAGGGTCAAACCGCGGCTATTGTTCCTCTTCACGCCGCCAGTTTATAAATCTATCCGCCGCCCGGTAATAATTCATTTTATTTTTTAGATCCCCGTCTTTGATGTAACAAAAAATTTTAATTATGACATTAATGAAAAATATAAAAACCTGAATAATAAATAAAATAACAAACAAAATCAGCAATGTACAAACTGATACATGAAAGATCGAATCTTTATAAATAGCCTGATGTCGAATCCAATCCGCGCCCGTTCATAACCTTAATACCGTCTTAAGGATTGGCCTAAATGGCCCATTTGCCATTTACCCACCGTTTAGTTTAGCCCGCCTAGAATCCACTTCACTAACCATGATGAGACTGTATTCATGAAGACATTATTAATAACAGGCGTTACCGGATTTCTGGGTGGAGCAGTTTTAGAGAATATCCTCAATCAAAAAAACGAGGTTAATCTGCTGCTTTTAGTTCGTGCCAATAATGGTGAAGCAGCGCTTGCCCGGGTTAAAGACAATCTGCGTAAATTCAATATCGCCGAGGAGGCGCTGGCGACGCTGAGCGCCCGGCACATCCTGCTGGGTGATTTGGCGAATCCTGAAGAATTCCTTGCCGATCCGCGCCTCGACGGCGTCACCCACGTGCTCAACTGCGCCGCCGTCGCCTCGTTCGGCAACAATCCGCTGATCTGGAAAGTCAACGTTGAGGGGACGCTCCGCTTTGCCCAACGCATGGCCGAGGTCTCCGGGCTGCAGCGCTTCCTGCACGTTGGCACGGCAATGTCGTGCTCGCCGGAACCTGATTCTCTGGTTGCGGAAAGCGCCGAATTCCGCGAGCGCGCCGAACATCTTGTCGAGTACACGCATTCTAAATCGACCATCGAGCGGCTGATGCAGCAGGCGTGCCCGACGCTTCCGCTGACTATCGCCCGCCCTTCTATCGTCGTCGGCCATACCCATCACGGCTGCCAGCCCTCCAGCAGCATCTTCTGGGTATTCAGCATGGGCCTGATGCTGCAAAAGTTCATGTGTTCGATGGAGGACAGAATTGACGTTATTCCCGTTGATTACTGTGCCGACGCGCTGCTGATGCTGCTCGACAGCCCGCTGGCTCGTGGAGAAGTGGTGCATATCTCGGCGGGGGAAGAAAATAGCGTCAGGTTTGCCGAGATTGACAGCGCGATGGCCTCAGCGCTGGAGCGTCTGCCGGTTGGCGATAGCTATGCCCAGGTGAGCTACGAAACGCTGGTTAAGATGCGCCGTGAGCTAAAAGATATCTTTGGTCCGTGCAATGAGCGCCTGATGCTCAAAGCCATGCGCCTGTACGGCGCGTTCGCCACGCTTAACGTCCGCTTCAGTAACGATAAGCTGCTGAGTATGGGGATGCCTAAACCGCCGCGCTTTACCGATTACATTGACCGCTGCGTGCAAACGACCCGCGGGCTTTCTATTCCGCAGCAGATGGCCGTCGACTTTAAATAATCGCCGGTCTGCGGACAAAAAAATGCCAGTCCGCAGACTGGCATTTTTATATCAGATAAAGACCGGCTTATGCCTGACCTTTGATCTCTTTACGACCGTTGTACGGTGCTTTTTCGCCCAGTGCTTCTTCGATACGAATCAGCTGGTTGTATTTAGCAACGCGATCAGAACGGCTCATAGAACCGGTTTTGATCTGGCCTGCAGCGGTACCAACAGCCAGGTCAGCGATGGTAGCATCTTCAGTTTCGCCTGAACGGTGAGAGATAACGGCAGTGTAGCCAGCGTCTTTCGCCATTTTGATCGCAGCCAGAGTTTCGGTCAGAGAACCGATCTGGTTGAATTTGATCAGGATGGAGTTAACGATGCCTTTGTCGATACCTTCTTTCAGGATCTTGGTGTTGGTTACGAACAGATCGTCACCAACCAGCTGGATTTTGTCGCCCAGAACTTTAGTCTGGTATGCAAAGCCGTCCCAGTCAGATTCGTCCAGACCGTCTTCGATAGAGACGATCGGGTACTGTTTGGTCAGGTCTTCCAGGAAGTGAGTGAACTCTTCAGAGGTGAACGCTTTGTTGCCTTCGCCGGCCAGAACGTATTTACCGTCTTTGTAGAATTCAGAAGCCGCGCAGTCCATCGCCAGAGTGATGTCGGTGCCCAGCTCGTAGCCAGCAGCTTTAACCGCTTCAGCGATAACTGCCAGAGCTTCAGCGTTAGAGCCCAGGTTCGGCGCGTAGCCGCCTTCGTCACCCACTGCAGTGTTCATGCCTTTAGCTTTCAGAACTTTAGCCAGGTTATGGAACACTTCAGAACCCATACGTACGGCTTCTTTCAGGGATTTAGCGCCAACCGGCTGAATCATAAATTCCTGGATGTCGACGTTGTTGTCCGCGTGCTCGCCGCCGTTGATGATGTTCATCATCGGAACCGGCATGGAGTATTTGCCCGGAGTACCGTTCAGCTCAGCAATGTGTTCGAACAGCGGCTGACCTTTAGCAGCTGCTGCTGCCTTGGCGTTCGCCAGGGACACGGCCAGGATTGCGTTCGCACCGAAGTTAGATTTGTTTTCAGTACCGTCCAGATCGATCATGATCTTGTCGATGCCAGCCTGGTCTTTGGCGTCTTTGCCAAGGATTGCCTGAGCGATCGGGCCGTTAACCGCGCCAACAGCTTTCAGTACGCCTTTGCCCATGAAACGGGATTTGTCGCCATCGCGCAGTTCCAGCGCTTCGCGGGAACCAGTAGAAGCACCTGACGGAGCTGCTGCCATACCAACGAAACCACCTTCCAGGTGTACTTCGGCTTCAACAGTCGGGTTACCACGGGAGTCGATGATTTCACGACCGATGACTTTAACGATTTTGGACATTAGATTTTCCTCAGTACAAGTTAAACTAAAACTCCAGACAAACAATGCACCCGGATGGGTGCATTGCCGTTCTAACTCTTTTACTTCGCCTGACGCTTCTGGTACTCGCTTGCCGCTTTCACAAAACCAGCGAACAGCGGATGACCATCACGCGGCGTAGAAGTAAACTCCGGGTGGAACTGGCAGGCAACAAACCACGGATGGTTCGGCACCTCGATGATCTCGACCAACTGATCGTCCCCGGAACGGCCCGCAACGCGCAGGCCCGCATTTTCAATAGGTTTCAACAACATGTTGTTGACTTCATAACGGTGACGATGGCGCTCGGTGATTGTCGGCTCGCCGTACAGCTGGCGTACCAGGCTATCTTCGTCCAGCTGGCACTGCTGCGCGCCCAGGCGCATGGTGCCACCGAGATCGCTTCTCTCGGTACGAACTTCGACGTTGCCTTCTTCATCACGCCATTCGGTAATCAGCGCCACAACCGGGAACTTACAGTCTGGCACAAATTCCGTGGAGTTGGCGTTCTCCATCCCCGCTACGTTGCGCGCGAACTCAATCAGCGCAACCTGCATACCCAGGCAGATACCCAGATATGGAATATTGTTTTCACGCGCAAAGCGCGCGGTGGCAATCTTACCTTCAACGCCGCGGTAGCCGAAGCCGCCCGGGATCAGGATAGCATCTAAATTCTTCAGAATTTCGACGCCGCGCGTTTCCACATCCTGCGAATCAATCAGCTTGATGTTAACGGTCACGCGATTTTTCAGACCGCCGTGTTTCAGCGCTTCAATCACCGATTTGTAGGCATCCGGCAGCTCAATGTACTTACCGACCATACCGATGGTGACTTCGCCTGCCGGGTTAGCTTCTTCGTAGATAACCTGTTCCCATTCGGCCAGGTTTGCTTCCGGACAGTTCAAGCTGAATCGTTTACAAATATAATCGTCCAGGCCCTGAGATTTCAACAGGCCCGGAATTTTATAAATGGAATCGACATCTTTCAGAGAAATAACGGCCTTTTCCGGGACGTTACAGAACAATGCAATTTTAGCACGTTCGTTCGCCGGGACCGCCCGATCGGAGCGGCAGATCAGGATATCTGGCTGAATACCGATAGAAAGCAGCTCTTTTACGGAGTGCTGAGTCGGTTTGGTTTTGACTTCACCGGCTGCTGCCATGTACGGCACCAGGGTCAAATGCATAAACAGGGTATGCTCGCGGCCAATTTCTACCGCCATCTGACGGATAGCTTCGAGGAACGGCAGGGATTCGATATCACCGACGGTACCGCCGATTTCAACCAGCACCACGTCGTGACCTTCACCACCGGCAAGCACGCGCTCTTTAATCGCATTCGTAATGTGCGGAATAACCTGTACGGTTGCGCCCAGGTAATCACCACGGCGCTCTTTGCGCAGGACGTCGGAGTAAATACGACCCGTAGTGAAGTTATTGCGGCGACTCATTTTGGTGCGGATGAAACGCTCGTAATGGCCCAGGTCCAGGTCGGTTTCAGCGCCGTCTTCAGTAACGAACACTTCCCCGTGTTGGATAGGACTCATGGTACCCGGATCGACGTTGATGTACGGATCCAGTTTCATCATGGTCACGTTAAGCCCACGGGCCTCGAGAATAGCTGCGAGGGATGCTGCGGCAATGCCTTTACCCAGAGAGGATACGACCCCGCCGGTCACAAAAATATAGTTCGTTGTCATGCTGAACCTGAGAAGTTAGGGTGAAACGATGGAATAACCAGGACGGGAAAGTAGTATACCCGAACACGACGAGCGCCACAAACTTTCATTACTCCGTCTCCTTTCCAGGTCATGACAAACATAGGGAGTGAGAAAATAGCCCCTTTTGGGTAAATGTTTTTGACGCAAATCAAGCGCTTGTCATTTAAAAAATCACACAAATAGCGCTTGATCACGAAAACTCGTTAGAGATCAGTTTCCTGCCGCTTTACCTCTTGCCACACTTCTTCCATGGTATCGAGGTCCACGCCGGTCATCTCCAGCCCGCGCGCGCTCACAATGCGCTCAACTTCGCGGAAGCGACGCTCAAATTTCAGGTTGGCTTTTTGCAGCGCAACCTCAGCTTTGACGCCTAAATGACGGGATAAATTCACCGTCGCAAACAGCAGGTCGCCGACTTCCTCCTCCAGTTTAGCTTCATCTACCACCGCCTGCTGCACTTCGTGCATCACCTCATCGATCTCCTCGTGCACCTTGTCCAGCACCGGGCCGAGCGAGGTCCAGTCAAAGCCCACTCCCGAGCAGCGCTTCTGTATTTTATGCGCGCGCATCAGCGCCGGCAGGCTGTGCGGAATATCATCCAGCGCGGAGTGTTGGGATTTTTCCGCCCGCTCGGCGCTTTTTATCTCTTCCCAGCGCGCCAGCACTTCGCTGCTGGTACCGGCGCTGGCATCGCCGAAGATATGCGGATGGCGGCGCTCCAGCTTGTCGCTGATAGCCGCGCAAACGTCGTCAAAGGCAAAGCGCCCCTCTTCCTGCGCCATCTGGGCGTAGAACACCACCTGGAACAGCAGGTCGCCCAGCTCGCCGCGCAGATCGTCAAAATCTTCGCGGGCGATAGCGTCCAGCACTTCGTAGGTTTCTTCGAGGGTATAGGGGGCAATGGTGGCAAAGGTCTGCTCTTTGTCCCACGGGCAGCCGGTTTCCGGGTCGCGCAGGCGTTGCATAATGCCGAGCAGGCGGTCGATTTGAGTCATGGTGATTCCTTGCAAAATTACGCGTATTTCCCCTCACCCACCCCGTTTAGTCAGAGAGCCGCAGCCCGATGCCGGCAGCGCCGGGGCCGAGCCAGAGGCAACCTCTCCCTGCCGGGAGAGGTTGGTGATGAAAGGGAGAGAAATTAGCCGCCGTGCAGACGGCGGGCATCAATAACGTCCGGCACCTGATTCAGCTTGCCGAGCACGCGGCCCAGCACCTGCAGGTTATAGATTTCGATATTCATATCGATGGTGGCCAGCTGCTGTTTGGTATCGCTGCGGCTGGCAACGCCCAGCACGTTGACCTTCTCGTTGGCGAGGATGGTGGTGATATCGCGCAGCAGCCCGCTACGATCGTTGGCGACCACCCGCACCACCAGCGAGTAGCCCGCCGAATAGCTCTCTCCCCAGACCGCATCAACGATCCGCTCCGGCGCGTGCGACTGCAGCTCCGCCAACTGATCGCAGTCCGCCCGGTGCACCGAGATCCCGCGCCCCTGGGTGATAAAGCCGACGATCTCATCGCCGGGGATCGGCTGACAGCAGCGTGCGATGTGGTGCATCAGGTTGCCGACGCCTTCCACAACCACCCGACCGTTGTCTTTGCTGCGATTCTGCGGCGCCCAGCTCTTCTGCTGCAGCTGCTTCAGCGCCGCCGCATCCTGCTCGGCCGCGCTCGGCTTATTGAACTGCGCCTGCAGGAAGTTGACCATCTGGTTAAGGCGAATATCGCCGCCGCCGATGGCCGCCAGCAGCTCATCCAGCTCGTTGAAGTTGTAGCGCGGCAGCAGATGCTTTTCTGCATCCTTGAGGGTGATGCCGAGATGCTCAAGCTCATCGTCAAGGATCTGCCGCCCGGCAATAATGTTTTTGTCGCGATCCTGCTTGCGGAACCAGGCGTGAATTTTCGAGCGCCCGCGGCTGGTGGTAACGTAGCCGAGGTTCGGATTCAGCCAGTCGCGGCTTGGATTGGGCTGCTTCTGGGTGATGATTTCAATCTGATCGCCCATCTGCAGCTGATAGGTAAACGGCACAATGCGTCCGCTGATTTTCGCCCCGATGCAGCGATGCCCGACGTCGCTGTGGATGTGGTAGGCGAAATCGAGCGGCGTCGAGCCGGCGGGTAAATCGACGACGTCGCCTTTCGGCGTAAAGACGTAAACCCGGTCGTCAAAGACCTGGCTACGCACTTCATCCAGCATTTCGCCAGAATCCGCCATCTCTTCCTGCCAGGCGATCAGCTTACGCAGCCAGGCGATACGATCTTCGTAACCGCGGCCGCCGCCCACCGCCGCGCCGGCGCCCTCTTTGTACTTCCAGTGTGCGGCGACGCCCAGCTCGGCATCCTCATGCATCTGGCGAGTACGAATTTGAATTTCTACCGTTTTGCCGCCGGGACCGAGCACCACGGTATGAATAGACTGGTAGCCGTTCGGTTTTGGGTTAGCGACGTAGTCATCGAACTCATCCGGCAGATGACGATAGTGGGTGTGGACTATCCCCAACGCGGCGTAGCAGTCCTGCAGGCGCTCGGCGACAATACGCACCGCCCGCACGTCAAACAGCTCATCAAAGGTGAGATGTTTTTTCTGCATTTTGCGCCAGATGCTGTAGATATGCTTCGGCCGGCCGTACACTTCGGCCTTAACGCCTTCCGTTTTCATTTCTGAGCGCAGGTGGCCGACGAATTCGTCAATGTAGTGTTCGCGGTCGATTCGCCGCTCGTGCAGCAGCTTCGCAATGCGCTTATATTCGTCCGGATGCAGGTAGCGGAAGCAGTAATCCTCCAGCTCCCACTTCAGCTGGCCGATACCTAAGCGGTTGGCCAGCGGGGCGTAGATATTGGTGCACTCTTTTGCCGCCAGCACACGCTCATCTTCAGGCTCGTCTTTGACTTCCCGCAGGTGGGCGATACGTTCGGCGAGCTTGATAACCACGCAGCGGAAATCGTCGACCATCGCCAGCAGCATGCGGCGAATGTTGTCCACCTGTTCTGAGGAGACGGAGTCGGTATGGGTGGCCTTGAGCTGGCGGATGGCCGCCATATCGCGTACGCCGTGGATCAGGGTCACCACCGATTTACCGACGCTCTCCTGCATCACCTCTTCGCTGACGACCTCACCGTCCGCCAGCGGGAACAGCATCGCCGCCCGCAGCGTATCGATATCCATGCTCAATGTGGAGAGGATTTCTACCATCTCCACGCCGCGCCATAGCAGGATATCCGCACGCGGATGCCCCTGCGTTTGCTCGCGACAATAGTCCCAGGTTTCGGCTAAGCGTTCACACGATTGCTGGCTGGAAATTCCCAGACTCGCGATCCATTTATTCGGGTCAAATTCACCAGCTTTATTTAGATGTGCACTTCTTACCGCAACCATTGTCCTCTCCTTAAGGGACCTGGCCTGCCGAAGTCGGCAAGCCTCAACTTTTACACGTCATCCTGCAAATCGTGTCGCGTCGGCGCCTGTCGCTCACCTCAGTTTCTGGGCTAAGCGGGCCGCTGAGGATTTACTCTACTGCCGCCTCGATGCGATTCGTATGATTTTGTGCAAGCTTGTGCTCAAACAGCACCATTGATTCCAGATGCCCGGTATGCGGGAACATATCCAGCATCGCCAGGCGTTGGATTTCATACCCCGCCGCTAAAAGCAGTTCGCTATCGCGCGCCAGCGTCGCCGGGTTGCAGGAGACATAGACTACGCGCTGCGGGGCCAGTTTTATAATATGCTGCATCACGCCCGCCGCGCCGGCTCTTGCCGGGTCGAGCAGGATTTTATCAAAGCCGCGCTTCGCCCAGGCCTGGCGCGTGACGTCCTCTTCCAGATTCTCATGGAAGAATGTGACGTTATGCAGATGGTTAAGCGCGGCGTTCTCGCGCCCCTTTTCCACCAGAGCGGGTACGCCCTCAACGCCCACAACCTGCGCGGCGCGCTGCGCCAGCGGTAGGGTAAAATTGCCCATTCCGCAGAACAGATCCAGCACCCGGTCCTGCGGCTGAATATCCAGCCACTCGAGGGCCGTGCGCACCATCAGCTGATTAACGCCATCGTTAACCTGAATAAAGTCGCGCGGACTGAACACTAAGCGTAGTCCGTCTGACGTATACCATGGCGCTTCGCCGCTAATATGTTCAAGTATCTCGCTTTGCGGCGCGAGGTACAGGGAAAGACCGTGAGATTGCGAAAATCGTTCCAGTTTTTCTTTATCGCCGGCGGGCAGCGCTGCGGTGTGACGCAATACCATCAGCGGCCCGTTATCGGCCTGCACCAGCTCAACGTGGCCCAGCTGGCGCACGGATTTCAGGCTGCTCAGACATTCGCGTACCGCCGGCAGCAACGCCTCAAGAGTGGGCACCAAAACGGGGCACCGCACCACTTCGACAACGTCGCTGGAGCTGGCCTGGCGAAAGCCCATGCGTAATTGTTGGGTCTTTGGCTGATAATTCAAGCTCAGGCGCGCGCGTCGACGATAGCCCCACGGCGAAGCGGCTATAATCTCATCGACATCGCGTTTCATCAGGCGACCGAGCGCGGCGCGTTTGCTTTGCTGCTGCAGCTCAACGCTGGCATGCTGCTGCTGGCAGCCGCCGCAGACGCCAAAATGCGGGCAGCGCGGCGTCTGGCGCTGCGGGCTGTCGTTGAGGCGGCGTTTTACCGTGGCGTGCGCGTACTGTTTTTTCTCGTCAACCAGCACGACCTCGGCCTGCTCCTGCGGCAGCAGGCCGCGAACAAACAGCGCTTTTCCCTGGTGACGCGCAACGCCCTGACCAAAGGGATCGAGGTCATTGACTGTAACGGTTATGATCTGGCGCGTCGTCACACGCCGTTTTGCAGAGTAGAATTGCGCCATCGTAGAGATTTGTCTCAATCAAATATACTGACTCTTATTCTCCCATAACGGAACCGCATGACCAACTACAGCCTACGTGCTCGCATGATGATTCTTATTCTGGCACCCACCGTACTTATTGGTTTGCTGCTCAGTATTTTCTTCGTCGCGCATCGCTATCACGACCTGCAGCGGCAGCTGGAAGACGCCGGAGCCAGTATTATCGAGCCGCTGGCGGTCTCCAGTGAATATGGCATGAATCTGCAAAACCGCGAATCTATCGGGCAGCTGATAAGCGTCCTGCACCGCCGCCACTCGGATATTGTGCGCGCAATTTCGATCTATGATTCGCAAAATAAGCTCTTTGTGACGTCCAATTTTCAGCTTAACCCCAGCGAGCTGCGGCTGGAAAAAGGGGCAAAGTTCCCCCGCCAGCTCAGCGTGACCCGCAAAGGCGACGTGATGATTTTGCGTACCCCTATCATCTCGGAGAGCTATTCGCCCGATGAGTCGCCGGTGACCGATGCCAAAATGCCCGGCAATATGCTGGGCTACGTGGCCCTCGAGCTGGATCTGAAATCGGTACGCCTGCAGCAGTACAAAGAGATTTTTATCTCCAGCGTGATGATGCTGTTTTGTATCGGGATTGCGCTGATTTTCGGCTGGCGGCTGATGCGGGACGTCACCGGGCCGATCCGCAATATGGTGAATACCGTTGACCGCATTCGCCGCGGGCAGCTGGATAGCCGCGTCGAAGGTTTTATGCTCGGCGAGCTGGATATGCTGAAGAACGGCATCAACTCCATGGCGATGTCGCTGGCGGCCTACCATGAAGAGATGCAGCACAATATCGATCAGGCGACGTCCGATCTGCGCGAAACCCTCGAGCAGATGGAGATCCAAAACGTGGAGCTGGATCTGGCGAAAAAACGCGCTCAGGAAGCCGCGCGTATCAAGTCAGAGTTCCTCGCCAATATGTCCCACGAGCTGCGTACGCCGCTGAACGGCGTGATTGGCTTTACCCGCCTGACGCTGAAAACCGATTTAAACACCACCCAGCGCGATCATCTGACCACTATCGAGCGCTCCGCCAACAACCTGCTGGCGATCATCAACGACGTGCTCGACTTCTCCAAACTGGAGGCCGGGAAGCTTATTCTCGAGAGCATCCCGTTCCTGCTGCGCAATGCGCTGGATGAGGTGGTGACCCTGCTGGCGCACTCGGCGCACGATAAAGGGCTGGAGCTGACGCTCAATATCAAAAATGACGTGCCGGATAATATTATCGGCGACCCGCTGCGCCTGCAGCAGATCATCACCAACCTGGTGGGCAACGCCATCAAGTTCACCGAGCACGGGAATATCGACGTGCTGGTGGAGCAGCGCGCCATCAGCAACTCCCGGGTGCAGATCGAGATCCAAATTCACGATACCGGGATCGGCATTCCGGAGCGCGACCAGTCGCGGCTGTTCCAGGCTTTCCGCCAGGCCGATGCCAGCATTTCTCGCCGCCACGGCGGCACCGGGCTGGGGCTGGTCATTACCCAGCGGCTGGTGAAGGAGATGGGGGGCGATATCTCCTTCCACAGCCAGCCTAATCGCGGCTCGACCTTCTGGTTCCATATCAGCCTCGACCTTAACCCGAACGCCATTCCCGACAGCCCGCTGACCGACTGCCTGCGGGGGAAAACGCTGGCCTATATCGAAGCCAACGCCGCGGCGGCCCAGTGCACGATGGAGCTGCTGGCCAATACGCCGCTGGAAGTGGTATATAGCCCGACGTTTTCCGCTCTGCCGGAGGCGCATTACGATATTCTGCTGGCCGGCATTCCGGTTTCCATGCGCGACCTTAACCAGCAAAAGGATAAGCTCACCAAAGCCTGTTCGATGGCCGATAATTTACTTCTCGCGCTCCCCTGCCACGCGCAGATCAACGCCGAAGCGCTGAAGCGCGAGGGCGTGGCCGCCTGCCTGCTTAAACCGCTGACCTCAACCCGGCTCCTGCCTGCGCTGACGGCCTCCTGTCGGACACAGCCCGCGGTGATGCTGACGCATACGGACAGCAGCAAGCTGCCGATGACGGTGATGGCGGTTGACGATAATCCGGCCAACCTGAAGCTTATCGGCGTGCTGCTGGAAGACCTGGTCCAGAACGTTACGCTCTGCGAGAGCGGCCAGCGCTCCGTTGAACTGGCCAAGCAGATGCAGCTGGATCTGGTGCTGATGGATATTCAGATGCCGGACATGGACGGCATTCGCGCCTGCGAGCTCATCCGCCACCTCCCTCACCATCAGCAAACGCCGGTCATCGCGGTCACGGCCCACGCCCTGGAGGGACAGAAAGAGAAGCTGCTGAGCGCCGGCATGAACGATTACCTGGCAAAACCGATTGAAGAGGACAAGCTGCACAGCCTGCTGCTGCGCTATCAGCCGGGGATGCACGCCGCCACCCCGCTGGCGGCCGAAGTGGTTGAACCCCCGGTCGATCATAACGTTACCCTCAGCTGGCAGCTGGCGCTGCGGCAGGCGGCGATGAAGCCGGACCTGGCGCGGGAGATGCTGCAGATGCTGATCGCCTTTATGCCAGAGGTGCGTAACAAGGTTGAAGAGCAGCTGGTGGGCGAGGAGCCGGAAGGGCTGCTGGATTTAATTCATAAGCTTCACGGAAGCTGCAGCTACAGCGGCGTGCCGCGGCTGAAGAAGCTGTGTCAGACTATCGAGAGCCAGCTGCGCGCGGGAACCGCCGCCGAAGATCTGGAGCCCGAGCTTCTGGAACTGCTGGATGAGATGGATAACGTCACGCGGGAAGCCTGCAAGCTAATGGGCATCTAGCCCCGGCAGCTCTGCGGGCCCGGGCAGCGGCCCGGGCCCGCAGAGCGCGGCTACAGCTTTTGCCCCATTTTCAGTATCGCCGCCACGTTGCGCGCCGTCATGCGCACGTTATCGGCGGCATTTTCCAGCGCCTCTTCGAGGGTGCAGACCGAATAGAGCACGCTGAAAACCGCATCCAGCCCGTGCTGATGTACAACGCCCACGTCCGCAGTCAGGCTACCGGCAATGCCAATCACCGGGATGTTGTAGCTTTTTGCCACCTTAGCCACCCCAACCGGCACCTTGCCGTGGATAGTCTGGCTGTCAATGCGCCCTTCGCCGGTGATAACCAGGTCAGCGTCCGCCACCCGCTCAGCGAGGTGCAGGGCGTCGGTCACAATCTCAATCCCCGGGCGCAGCTTCGCCCCGCAAAACGCGTAGAGCGCGGCGCCCATTCCGCCCGCCGCACCGCCGCCCTCAAGGTGCAGGACATCAATGCCGAGATCGCGATGAATAATTTGTGCGAAATGCGTCAGCGCGCGATCGAGGCGGGCGATCATCTCCTCCGTCGCCCCTTTCTGCGGGCCAAATACCGCCGTCGCGCCTTCCGGGCCGGTGAGCGGGTTGGTCACGTCGCAGGCCACCTCGATGCGGCAATCCACCAGCCGTTGATCCAGCTCGCTGAGGTCAATCTTCGCCAGCTGCTCCAGCGCCGCGCCGCCGGCCGATATCTGCCGGTTATCTTTTGTCAGCAGCTTTGCGCCCAGCGCCTGCACCATCCCGGCGCCGCCGTCGTTAGTGGCGCTGCCGCCGATACCGATAATAATTTGCTTCACGCCGCTATCCAGCGCGTGGCGGATCAGCTCCCCGGTCCCCCAGCTGGTGGTGAGCAGCGGATTGCGGCGCGCCGGCGGTACGCTTTCCAGGCCGCTGGCCGCCGCCATTTCGATATAGGCGCAGCGTTCGTCGCCGGAAAGGCCGTAAAAAGCGTTCACCGGCTCGCCGAGAGGGCCGGTGACGACAGCCCGCACCAGATGCCCCTGAGTGGCGGCGACCATCGCTTCGACGGTCCCCTCCCCGCCGTCGGCGACCGGTAGCTTGAGGTATTCTGCATCGGGATAAATCTCCCTGAACCCCTGCTCTATCGCGGTCGCTACGTCCAGCGCGCTCAGGCTCTCCTTGTATGAATCTGGTGCAATGACTATTTTCATAAGCTGTCCTTAACATGAACACAAGCCAGATAGCAAAAAGCGACCGGCCCCCGCAGGAGCCGGTTTGTCCTTAGCGCACCATGCACGGGCGCTTGTTATTAAACGTCCACTCTGGGATCAGGTACTGCATCGCCATCGCATCGTCGCGAGCGCCCAGGCCGTGCTTTTTATACAGCTCATTGGCCAGCATAACGCGGTCCATGTCGAGCTCTACGCCAAGGCCTGGCGTCGAGGGTACCTGCACCATACCACCTTTGATCTCAAAAGGTTGTCGGGTCAAACGCTGGTTCCCTTCCTGCCAGATCCAGTGGGTATCAATGGCGGTGATCCTGCCCGGCGCCGCCGCCGCGACGTGGGTGAACATCGCCAGCGAGATATCAAAATGGTTATTGGAGTGCGAACCCCAGGTCAGGCCAAACTCATGGCACATCTGGGCAACGCGCACCGATCCCTGCATGGTCCAGAAGTGCGGATCGGCCAGCGGGATATCAACCGACTGCAGCGACAGGGTGTGTCCCATCTGCCGCCAGTCGGTGGCAATCATATTGGTCGCCGTCGGCAGACCGGTCGCGCGGCGGAATTCAGCCATCACCTCACGGCCGGAGTAGCCCTGCTCGGCCCCGCACGGATCTTCCGCGTAGGCCAGCACCCCTTTCAGCTGTTTACCAATGGCGATGGCTTCGTCGAGCAGCCAGGCGCCGTTCGGGTCAAGCGTCACCCGCGCCTGCGGGAAGCGCTTCGCCAGCGCGACGATGGACTCGGCCTCCTCCTCGCCGGCCAGCACGCCGCCTTTGAGTTTGAAATCGTTGAAGCCATACTTTTCGTAGGCCGCTTCCGCCAGGCGCACGACGGCGTCCGGGGTCATGGCCTCTTCGTGGCGCAGCCGGTACCAGTCGCACTTCTCATCCGTCTGGCTCTGGTAGGCCAGCGGCGTGGCCTGGCGGTTGCCGACGAAGAACAGATAGCCAAGCATTTCCACTTCGCTGCGCTGCTGCCCGTCGCCCAGCAGCGAAGCCACGTTCACCCCAAGGTGCTGCCCAAGCAGATCCAGCAGCGCCGCTTCAATCCCGGTCACTACATGAATAGTGGTACGCAGGTCAAAGGTTTGCAAACCGCGGCCGCCGGCATCGCGGTCGGCAAACTGCTGGCGAACGGCGCCCAGCACGTTTTTGTATTCGCCGAGCGTTTTGCCGACAACCAGCGCCGCGGCATCCTCCAGGGTCTGGCGAATTTTCTCTCCGCCAGGAATTTCGCCCACCCCGGTGTGACCCGAGTTATCTTTAATAATCACGATATTGCGGGTGAAGTACGGCGCGTGCGCGCCGCTGAGGTTCATCAGCATGCTGTCGTGACCGGCCACCGGGATAACCTGCATAGAAGTGACTACCGGCGTTGAGAATTGCGTCGTCATGATTGAATCCTTTTCTAATTAATCGCGGCCGAAAACGGGACGTTTGCGGTCAAATTTCCAACCTGGGATCAGGTACTGCATTGGGGCGGCGTCATTACGCGCCCCTCCGGGCAGCCTCTTATAGGCCTCGTGCGCCTTTTGCACCTGCTCCCAGTCCAGTTCGACGCCCAGACCCGGCGCGTCCGGTACGGCAATCCTGCCGTTTTCAATCTGCAGCGGATTTTTGGTCAGGCGGCAGTCGCCCTCCTGCCAAATCCAGTGGGTATCGATGGCGGTCGGATTGCCCGGCGCCGCCGCACCGACGTGGGTAAACATGGCCAGTGAAATATCGAAGTGGTTATTTGAGTGGCAGCCCCACGTCAGCCCCCAGTCATCGCACAGCTGCGCGACCCGCACCGCGCCGGACAAGGTCCAGAAGTGCGGATCGGCGAGCGGGATATCCACCGCGTTGAGCATCACCGCGTGCCCCATTTCACGCCAGTTAGTGGCAATCATATTGGTTGCTACCGGCAGCCCGGTGGCGCGGCGGAATTCCGCCATCACTTCGCGACCGGAAAATCCCTGTTCGGCGCCGCAGGGATCTTCGGCGTAGGTCAGCACGTCCTGCAGGCCTTTGCAGAGTTCAATGGCTTCATCAAGCAGCCAGGCGCCGTTCGGATCGACGGTAATACGCGCATCCGGGAAGCGTTTTTTCAGCGCGCGAGCGGTGTCAATCTCCTGCTCGCCCGGCAGCACGCCGCCCTTAAGCTTGAAATCTTTAAAGCCGTAGCGATCCTGAGCGGCTTCGGCGAGGCGGACCACCGCTTCGCCGCTCAGCGCCTCCTGATGCCGCAGGTGGTACCAGTCGTGCTGGCCAGGGGTGGTCTCCAGGTACGGCAGATCCGTTTTATTGCGATCGCCGATATAGAAGAGATAGCCCAGAACGGTGACCGCGTCGCGCTGTTTGCCCGGCCCCAGCAGTTCGCACACCGGAACATTCAGCGCTTTGCCCAGCAGATCCAGCAGCGCAGCCTCCAGCGCCGCCACCGCGTTAACCCGCAGTTCGAAGGTCCAGGCGCCTTTACCGAACGTGTCGAAATCCGCAGCCTGATTGCCTTTATGCACCTGCTGAACCACCTTGTTCAGGCGCGCAATTTCCTGCCCCAGCACCTGCGGAATAGCGTCTACCAGCGTCTGATAGATAACCTCGCCGCCGGGGGCCTCGCCGATACCGGTGTTGCCCGCGCTGTCGGTGAGTACCACAATATTGCGGGTAAACCAGGCGCCGTGCGCGCCGCCAATATTCAGCAGCATACTGTCATGCCCGGCAACCGGGATCACCTTCATGTCGGTGACGATCGGAGTCGATTGAGTATTCATCGTTAGCGCTCCCCTACAGGTTTCAGTTCTATGCGTTTAATATCCCCCACCAGCACCAGGTAGCTCAGCACCGCCACCAGCGCATGTATCCCGACATAAATCAGCGCCCCGTTGAACGAGCCCGTCGTCCCGACGATGTAGCCGATGGCAATCGGCGTGACGATACCGGAGATATTGCCGAACATGTTGAACAGACCGCCGGAGAGACCGCTTATCTCTTTCGGGGCGGTATCCGCCATCACCGCCCAGCCCAGCGCGCCGATGCCCTTGCCGAAGAAGGCCATCGCCATAAAGCCGATAATCATCCATTCCGCGTTAACGTAGTTACAGAACACCATCACCATCGACAGCAGCATGCCGAGCACGATGGGGGTTTTGCGGGCAATATTCAGCGAGCCGGTGCGGCGCATCAGCCAGTCGGAGATAATGCCGCCCAGCACGCCGCCGACAAAACCGCAGATGGCCGGAACGGAGGCGACAAACCCGGCTTTCAGAATCGACATACCGCGCGCCTGCACCAGGTAAACCGGGAACCAGGTGATAAAGAAGTAGGTCAGCGCGTTAATGCAGTACTGGCCAATGTAGATCCCGACCATCATCCGCGATCCGATCAGCTGTTTGATCTGTCCCCATTTTTCACTGAATGGAACTTTCTGCGCGCTTTTCTTCTGATCCATATTGATCAGCGCGCCTCCTTCGGCAATGTACTCCAGCTCTTTCTTGTTGACGCCCGGGTGCTGATTCGGCTCGTGGATCACTTTCAGCCACACGAAGCTAATCACAATCCCCAGTCCTCCCATAAAGAAGAAGACGTGCGACCAGCCGACTTCGTGGGTCAGCCAGCCCATGATCGGCGCGAAGATAACGGTGGCAAAGTACTGGGCGGAGTTAAAAATAGAGACCGCGGTGCCCCTCTCCTGCGCCGGGAACCAGGCCGCGACGATGCGGCTGTTGCCGGGGAAGGATGGCGCTTCCGCTAAGCCGACGAGGAATCGCAGGGTAAACAGCGCGACGATGATGCCAAAACCGCTAAAGATATCGACGAAGCCCTGCAGGAGGGTAAACATCGACCAAATGAAGATCGACCAAAAATAGACCCGTTTTGAACCAAAGCGATCGAGCAGCCAACCGCCTGGGATCTGACCAATCACGTAGGCCCATGAGAACGCTGAGAAAACGTAGCCCATGCCCACCGCGTCGAGGCCAATATCTTTGGCCATTTCCGAGCCGGCAATCGACAGCGTCGCGCGGTCGCCGTAGTTAAAAGAGGTGACGATAAACAGCATCACCACTATCCAGTAGCGGGCGTTGGTGCGTTTTTCCGCGCCGCTCGCCGCCTGACTTAATGTACTCATTGTTGCACTCCTGAATCATAGCAATTAGCTACGTTCATTCTGAACAGCACAACCTGTAGGGTAATCAGAATGACGTGTTAGTGTTTTCGTTTTATCTGGCATTTTGCTTTTTCAAACTGGCAGGAAAAGTATAAAAAGAGGACATGGCCGGCTCACCGTGCACATACACAGCTTTGCGGGACGTGCTGAAATCGATTTATGGCTTATGCCTAATCAGATGGGGGGTAGTTCACGGAAATGAAAAGCAACCGCCGGTTAGCGCTGCCGGCGACGGTGCAAACGGCAGGAGTGTGAAATGTCTCTCTTGACCCGGTGAAAACAGGCGGAAAAAACCGCTTTCGGCGAGTGGTTTTTAGGCAGATGCCTGAACCCCTGCCGGGCGAGCGCGGGTACGATCCCGTTGGGCGTTTATCCGGCGCTGGCCTTCAGAAGGGACGCCCTCTGCGTAGGGAGAGAGCGTCACTTTTCACCCGCCTATTCGAGCAGGGTCGCCCACTGTTCAACCCACGGGTTGGACACGCCTTCAGGCTCCGGGTCTTCGCTGGCGTCGATCGTCAGCATGTCGCCGACGCGCTTTGCGCCCTGCTCCTGCAGCAGCGCATCAAAGGTCTTGCCGCCGCCGCAGAAGTTAGCGTAGGTGCTGTCGCCGAGCGCAATGATTCCGTAGCGCAGGTGCGGCTGGTACATATCCTTAATGCCTTCGTACAGCGGGACGATGCTATCCGGCAGATCGCCCTGTCCGGTCGTTGACGTCACGACCAGAACGTATTTGCCGCTGTAGGGTTCCCAGTCCTGAACCTCCGGGTCTTCGAACACCTTCGCCTTGTGGCCAAGGCCGCTCAAAATGGCTTCAGCTTCTTCAGCGACCAGCAGCGCGTTACCGTACATCGTACCGACAAAAATCCCGACTTCTGCCATCTTTATCTCCCTGGATTGACCTCAATCCGTTCATCCTGACCGCTGTCGTCTGCAAACTCAACCCTTTCATTTAGCGGCAGAAGGCCTCGCCAGCCAAACTGCGACAGCGCCCGCATCCACACGTCGTCCAGGCTGGCGCGAATGACCAGCGGCTCGCCGGTAAACGGATGGGTTAACGAGAGCTGGCTGGCGTGCAGCATCAGGCGGTCGCAGGCAAAGTTTTCCACCGCGCTGCGGTTCTGGCGCAGATCGCCGTGCTTGCTGTCGCCGATAATCGGGTGGCGCAGGTGTGACAGATGGCGGCGCAGCTGATGCTTACGTCCCGTTTTAGGCTCCAGCTCAACCAGGCTATAGCGCGTCGTCGGATAGCGTCCGGTGGCGACCGGCATCTCTACCGTCGCCAGGCCCCGATAGTGGGTCACCGCCGGCTGCGGGCCTTTATCTTCGCGCGCGAACTTATCGGCTATTTTATCCAGCTCTTCAACCAGCGGATAATCGAGCAGCGCCTCTTCGGTGAGCCAGCCGCGGGCAATGGCGTGGTAGCGTTTTTGCATCTGGTGCTGCTCAAACTGCTGCGACAGCCGCCTTCCCGCCTCGCTTGATAGCCCCATCAGCAGCACGCCGGAGGTCGGTCTGTCGAGCCGATGGGCGGTAAAGACGTGCTGGCCAATCTGATCGCGCACCGTTTGCATGACCACCACTTTCTCATCGCGATCCAGCCAGCTGCGGTGGACCAGCCAGCCGGAGGGCTTATTGACCGCCACCAGCCACTCATCCTGATAAATAATTTCCAGCATCAGGCGTCGTCGCTCGCAAAAAGGGTATCCAGCAGCAGCAGCTCCGCCAGCACGCGATCGCGCAGCGGGTGGGCGGCATCAAGGGCCATCTCATAATAAGGGGCGACGGCAAAACTCTGCGGCAGCGGCTGCTCAGCGTCCAGCAGCTGATGCATACGCGGGATCAGCACCCACTGCAGCCACTCCAGCGGCTCCATGGTATCCATGCAGAACGGGCTGTCGCTGGCAAAGGCGCTGCTTTGCGGCGCGCTTTCCTGCCAGTACTGCGTTTCGCGCAGCAGCGCTTCAATCGCGTGCAGGCGCTCGCGCACGCTGAGGTGAAGAGTCATGGGGAAACCTCGATGTGTTGTAAACCGGCGCAGAATAGCAAATTCAGAAGAGAAATAAAAAAAGGGAGCACTGTATAAACAGTGCTCCCGGTTCGTTTCGCAGCAATCCGGCTACATTGGTGCTCCCTGCTCGTCCGTGAAAACTTTTCCTGAGGTCTCCTGACCATGTTCATCCATAAACCAGTGCGTCCTGCTTTCACACCACCCCGATGTGAAATTACCTGTCCTTAAGTCTATCCCGATCTTCCTGATCCACCGTTCATCATGAGCGGCTCACGTTCTCCATCCTGGAGGTGTCCTTTACGCCATCCTGCGTTATCCTGTGCTTCATCCTGAAGCCTGTCCTTGCTACGCCTTCCCGGCGGGTCCTGCAGAAGCGTCATCATCCTGATGTTCACTTCATTTCGCGACTTCCTGTCGACGTACATAGGATCACTGATTCCGCCTCGTCTTACAACCCTTCATACGACAATCTCTTAAGATTAGTCACCACTAAAAAAGACGATACAAAACCTAATTAACTGAATTAAAATGATTTTTTAAAAATTAAATAGTTGAAAAATGACTTAAATGATGACGATCTCTTACAGGTCTTGTAAGAGATCTCTCACAAACGGGCAGGCATAATGGATTACAGAACCGGATCGAGCTGGTTAAGAAAACTCGCCAGGGAGGCAGAAAGGGTCGTACGCCTGCGCGTGCCGAGAGTCTCTTTGAGGACTTCACCGCTGACGTTACAAACGGAGATAACGTCCAGCTCGCTGTCCAGCGTGGCGATAAACAGCGTCGGCGACAGCTTCAGGCGTTTTTGCACCACCAGATGGCCAATCAGATTTTCCTGCATGCGCTGGAAGTCATCCGGGCTCCAGGCCTGCAGCAGGGTCATCGTTTCACCGGCAAAGCGCGCCTGCATATCGCCGGCAAACTGGGTGGTATAAAAACTATGAGCCGGCGGTTGTACCACAATATCGAAGGCCCTTTCAACCGCGCTGATATTGGCGGGGAGAGAAAAGGGCTGCGGCTGCCAGAAAACGGCGTCGCCGTCCGTCGCGCTGATGCAGGGCGACGGGATGCCGTAAAGCTCTTCGCTGCGCGGCAGGCTTGCGCGCTGCTGCTGCCAGGCGTCGCAATAACGTTGGGTAAATGCTTGCAGCGCTTCTGCGGTCTGATTGTCCACCGGTTTCTCTCTTCACGTTAGCCAGGATACACTTAGCGAATAGTGTACCCGCTTTACTATGGTGAAACATGTCTTCTTATGAGAATCATCAGGCCCTCGCTGGCCTGACGCTCGGTAAATCAACCGATTACCGTGATACCTACGACGCATCCCTGCTGCAGGGCGTGCCGCGCAGCCTGAACCGCGATCCGCTGGGCCTGCACGCCGATAGCCTGCCCTTCCACGGCGGCGATATCTGGACGCTGTACGAGCTCTCCTGGCTGAACGCAAAAGGTCTGCCGCAGGTGGCGGTGGGCCACGTCGAGCTGAGCGATACCAGCGTGAACCTGGTGGAGTCGAAGAGCTTTAAGCTCTATCTCAACAGCTTCAACCAGACCCGCTTTGCCGACTGGCAGGAGGTGCAGGCGACCCTGACGCGCGACCTTAGCGCCTGCGCGCAGGGTGAGGTGACGGTTGCGCTCTATCGACTCGACGAACTCGAAGGCCAGCCGGTGGCCCATCTGCACGGCACCTGCATCGACGATCAGGATATCGAAGTTGATAACTATGAATTCAGCACCGACTACCTGCTGGACGCCGCCGGCGACCAAATCGTCGAAGAGACGCTGGTGAGCCATCTGCTGAAATCGAACTGCCTGATCACCCACCAGCCGGACTGGGGCTCGGTGCAAATCCAGTATCGCGGGCCAAAAATCGATCGCGAAAAGCTGCTGCGCTACCTGGTCTCGTTCCGTCATCACAACGAGTTTCACGAGCAGTGCGTCGAGCGGATCTTCAACGACCTCCTGCGCTTCTGCCGGCCGCAGTCGCTCTCCGTCTACGCCCGCTACACCCGCCGCGGCGGCCTCGACATCAACCCGTGGCGCAGCAACGCGGACTTTGTTCCGGCTATCGCTCGTCTGGCGCGCCAGTAGCAAAGAATTTTCACAACTTTGCGTGCCTTCACGCGTACGCAAGGTTGTGAAAACGCCGCAGGCAGGGCTATTGTAATCACAGGAAGACGATAATCGTCCTGTTAAGGAGTTCACTTGATTACACATGTTAGCCCGCTTGGTTCAATGGATATGCTGTCACAGCTGGAAGTGGATATGCTTAAACGCACCGCCAGCAGCGACCTGTATCAACTCTTTCGTAACTGTTCGCTTGCCGTGCTCAACTCGGGGAGCCTGACCGATAACAGCAAAGAGCTGCTGTCTCGTTTTGAAAACTTCGATATTAACGTGCTGCGTCGCGAACGCGGCGTGAAGCTGGAACTGATCAACCCGCCGGAAGAGGCGTTCGTTGACGGGCGTATTATCCGTTCCCTGCAGGCCAACCTGTTTGCCGTGCTGCGCGACATCCTGTTCGTTTACGGGCAGATTCATAATACCGTTCGTCTGCCGAACCTCGACCTCGAAAGTTCGGTGCATATCACCAACCTGGTATTCTCGATTCTGCGTAACGCCCGCGCCCTGCACGTCGGCGAAGCGCCCAATATGATCGTCTGCTGGGGCGGCCACTCGATTAATGAGACCGAATATCTCTACGCCCGCCGCGTCGGGACCCAGCTCGGCCTGCGCGAGCTGAATATCTGCACCGGCTGCGGCCCTGGCGCGATGGAAGCACCGATGAAAGGCGCCGCGGTTGGCCATGCCCAGCAGCGCTACAAAGACAGCCGCTTTATCGGCATGACCGAACCTTCGATTATTGCCGCCGAGCCGCCGAACCCGCTGGTGAACGAGCTGATCATCATGCCGGATATCGAAAAGCGTCTTGAGGCCTTCGTGCGCATCGCCCACGGTATCATTATCTTCCCGGGCGGGGTGGGTACGGCGGAAGAGCTGCTCTATCTGCTGGGAATTCTGATGCACCCGGACAACAAGGCGCAGGTGCTGCCGCTGATCCTCACCGGACCAAAAGAGAGCGAGAACTATTTCCGCGTGCTGGATGAGTTCATCGTCCACACCATGGGCGAATCGGCGCGTCGCCACTACAAGATTATCATTGACGACGCCAGCGAAGTGGCGCGTCAGCTGAAGAAAGCGATGCCGCTGGTCAAAGAGAGCCGCCGGGAAACCGACGACGCCTACAGCTTTAACTGGTCGATTCGTATTTCGCCGGACCTGCAGATGCCGTTCGATCCGACGCACGAAAACATGGCCAACCTCAAGCTCTACCCGGACCAGCCGGTAGAGGTGCTGGCTGCGGATCTGCGCCGCGCCTTCTCCGGGATCGTCGCCGGGAACGTCAAAGAGGTCGGCATCCAGGCGATTGAAAAATTCGGCCCTTATAAGCTGCACGGCGATGCGGAGATCATGCGCCGGATGGACGATCTGCTGCAGGGCTTTGTCGCCCAGCACCGCATGAAGCTGCCGGGCGGCAGCGCCTACATCCCTTGCTATGAAATAGGCTCCTGAACCCTGTTCTGACCCTCCCGGGCGGCGGCTAACGCCCTGCCCGGGTAATCCAACCCGCACTCCCGTTTTCCTGTATCCCAGCGCCCCTCCGCTCCCGTTCTCCCGTTCTCCCGTTCTCCCGTTCTCCCGTTCTCCCGTTCTCCAGCACGATAATCTGCCTACCCACCGACTTCGCCGCGCGCCCTGTCAGAAATCTATTTTCTTTGTGAATGTTTTGTAGCTTTTTGCAAAGCCAATCGTTTGCCTTTCCAAAAACAGCAACAAATATCACCACAAAAAAGATATTTGAGAGCTAAAACATCGAGAACATCCCATTTTTACAGCAAAAACCTCGTTATTACGCCGCCATGCTTTTATCGCATATGCTGCGAATGATAGCCTTCGCGCCACAAATATCTGGCTGAACATCAGAAACAGACTGTTGGACTAAAAATACCCACCCTGAAAGTGGATTATTGCAATTGAGATCGCGATCACTGATAGATTTCCAATATGAATGTATCTTTCCGCCCCACTTGTTACGGAGAAAATCACGAAAAAACCGTAAACAAACGAATTTAATATTACTTAATTGATTTTATTTATTATTTTTTGTTGCTTCCTCCAGGAGATACAGATGGAAACCACGCAAACCAGCACTATCGTTTCGGGCGAAACCCGCAGCGGATGGCGCAAAACCGATACCATGTGGATGCTGGGCCTGTACGGCACGGCTATCGGCGCAGGCGTTCTGTTCCTGCCGATCAACGCCGGCGTCGGCGGTCTGATCCCGCTGATCATCATGGCTATTCTGGCTTTCCCGATGACGTTCTTTGCCCACCGCGGAATGACCCGTTTTGTGCTTTCCGGTAAGAATCCGGGGGAAGACATCACCGAAGTCGTAGAAGAACACTTTGGCGTGGGCGCAGGTAAGCTGATTACCCTGCTCTACTTCTTCGCTATCTACCCGATTCTGCTGGTGTATAGCGTTGCGATTACCAATACCGTCGAGAGCTTTATGCTGCACCAGCTGCAGATGACGCCGCCGCCGCGCGCGATTCTCTCGCTGATCCTGATCGTCGGCATGATGACCATCGTGCGCTTCGGCGAGCAGATGATTGTGAAAGCGATGAGCGTACTGGTGTTCCCGTTCGTGGTCGCCCTGATGATTCTGGCGCTGTATCTAATCCCAGAGTGGAACGGCGCGGCGCTGGAAACCCTCTCCCTGAGCAGCGCAACTTCTACCGGCAACGGCCTGTGGATGACCCTGTGGCTGGCGATTCCGGTCATGGTCTTCTCCTTTAACCACTCACCGATCATCTCCTCCTTCGCCGTGGCGAAGCGTGAAGAGTACGGCCAGGGCGCTGAGAAAAAATGCTCCAGCATCCTCGCCCGCGCGCACATCATGATGGTGATTACCGTTATGTTCTTCGTCTTCAGCTGCGTGCTGAGCCTCTCCCCGACGGACCTGGCGGCGGCAAAAGATCAGAACATCTCGATTCTCTCTTACCTGGCGAACCACTTTAACGCCCCGCTGATTGCCTGGATGGCGCCGATCATTGCGATGATTGCCATCACCAAATCCTTCCTCGGCCACTATCTTGGCGCCCGTGAAGGCTTTAACGGCATGGTGATTAAATCCCTGCGCGGCAAAGGTAAATCCATCGAAATCAATAAGCTGAACAAAATCACCGCGCTGTTCATGCTGGTCACCACCTGGATTGTGGCGACGCTGAACCCGAGCATTCTCGGCATGATCGAAACCCTCGGCGGCCCGATTATCGCGATGATTCTGTTCCTGATGCCGATGTACGCGATTCAGAAAGTCCCGGCGATGCGCAAATACAGCGGCCACGTCAGCAACGTCTTCGTGGTGCTTATGGGCCTGATTGCTATCTCCGCTATTTTCTACTCCCTGTTCAGCTAATCTCCCCCTCGCGCCGCCTGCCGGCGGCGCGCTTTCCGACAGCTCTGGATGTGCATCATGATCAGCGTATTCGATATCTTTAAAATCGGCATTGGCCCTTCCAGCTCCCACACCGTGGGGCCAATGAAAGCGGGCAAACAATTCACCGACGACCTTATCGCACGCGGGCTGCTTGCCGACGTCACCACCGTCATCGTCGACGTATACGGCTCCCTTTCCCTGACCGGCAAAGGCCACCATACCGACATTGCGATTATTATGGGTCTGGCGGGCAACATGCCCGATAGCGTCGACATTGACGCCATTCCGGCGTTTATTCAGGACGTCAACACCCACGGGCGCCTGATGCTGGCAAACGGCCAGCGGGAGGTCGACTTCCCGGTTGACCGCTGCATGAATTTCCATGCCGACAACCTGTCGCTGCATGAAAACGGCATGCGCATTACCGCCCTCGGCGGCGACAAGGTACTCTATAGCCAGACCTACTACTCCATCGGCGGCGGTTTTATCGTCGACGAACAGCACTTCGGCCAGAGCAACGACGCGCCGGTTGCCGTGCCTTATCCCTACCAAAATGCGGCTGATTTACAGCGGCACTGCCGCGAAAGCGGGCTCTCGCTTTCCGGCCTGATGATGCAAAACGAGCTGGCGCTGCACAGCAAAGAAGAGCTGGAGCAGCACTTTGCCGCCGTCTGGGACGTGATGAGCGGCGGTATTGAGCGCGGCATCAGCACCGAAGGGGTTCTGCCGGGCAAGCTGCGGGTCCCGCGCCGCGCCGCCGCGTTACGCCGGATGCTGGTCAGCCAGGACAATACCAACAGCGATCCGATGGCGGTCGTTGACTGGATTAATATGTTCGCCCTGGCGGTGAACGAAGAGAACGCCGCCGGCGGCCGCGTGGTCACCGCGCCGACCAACGGCGCCTGCGGGATCGTGCCGGCGGTACTGGCCTACTACGATAAGTTTATCCGCAAGGTCAACGCCAACTCGCTGGCGCGCTACCTGCTGGTGACCAGCGCAATTGGCTCGCTGTATAAGATGAACGCCTCGATTTCCGGCGCCGAAGTGGGCTGCCAGGGCGAGGTCGGCGTGGCCTGTTCGATGGCGGCGGCCGGCTTAACCGAGCTGCTGGGCGGCAGCCCGGGCCAGGTGTGCATCGCCGCGGAAATCGGTATGGAGCACAACCTGGGCCTGACCTGCGACCCGGTTGCCGGCCAGGTTCAGGTGCCGTGCATCGAGCGTAACGCCATCGCCTCGGTGAAGGCCGTCAACGCCGCCCGGATGGCGCTGCGCCGCACCAGCGAACCGCGCGTGTGCCTCGATAAGGTTATCGAGACGATGTACGAAACCGGCAAGGATATGAACGCCAAGTACCGTGAAACGTCGCGCGGTGGCCTGGCGATGAAAATCGTGACCTGCGATTAAGCCCTCTCCAGCCCGGCAGCCGCGCCTGCCGGGCACTCTCCCGCACTCCCCGCCGCGCCAACCGCCACTTTTGTTATATAGACTAAGATTTAGTTATTTATTGGTTATAAGGGCAATTTGTTACCTTACGGTTAACCGCTACAGGAGAACAAATCATGTCCAAAAGGTTCCATCTGGCCCTGCTGCCGCTGGTGCTCGGCCTCTCTGCTTCCGCGCTGGCACAGGCGCCGGAAACCGTTAACATCGGCTATCAAAAAGCCAATATTTTCGCCCTGCTGAAATATCGCGGAACCCTCGATGAGACCTTCAAAAAACAGGGCATCGCCGTGCGCTGGATAGAGTTTCCTGCCGGTCCGCAGATGCTGGAAGGGCTAAACGTCGGCAGCATCGACCTGGCGGCCACCGGCGACGCTCCGCCGGCATTCGCTCAGGCGGCGCGGGCGGATCTGGTTTATCTCGCCCACTCCCCGGCGAACCCCAAAACCGAAGCCATCGTGGTGCCGGAAAACTCGACGCTCCACAACGTGGCCGACCTGAAAGGCAAGCGCGTGGGGCTGAATAAAGGCTCTGACGTCAACTACCTGCTGGTGGCCGCGCTGGAAAAAGCCGGACTGAGCTATAAAGATATCACGCCGGTCTATCTGCCTCCGGCCGATGCCCGCGCCGCCTTCCAGCGCGGCGCCATTGATGCCTGGGTTATCTGGGACCCGTACCTTGCCGAAGTCGAAACCAACGCCAGGGCGCGGCAGATCCGCAACGCTGAAGGGCTGGTGCCGCACTACACCTTCTATCTCGCCAGCCGCAAATTTGCCGAAAACCACCCGGATACGGCAAAACAGGTGGTGGATGAGTTACGCCAGCTCAGCGACTGGGCTAACGCTCATCAGGACGACGCCGCCGGGATTTTGGCGACCTCAACCGTGCTGGATAAGGCTATCTGGCTGAAAGCGCTCGCCCGCCTGCCCTACGGCGCCGAACGCATGACGCCTGCGGTCTATAACGAACAGCAGGCGCTGGCGGATACCTTCACCCGCGTTGGCCTGCTGCCGGTCAAAGTGGACGTGCGCAGCGCCACCTGGTCGCAGGATAAATAGTGATTAACGGCGACGGTTTTCCCCGTCGCCTCCCTCCTTACCCCTGCGTTTTCTCGCCGTTGCCTATCTGCCAGATAAAGGTCGGCGCTTCGCCGTTGACCAGCCAGTTGCCGATATTGCGCGCTTTATAGATAACCGGATTATGCGACGCCACCGTGCGCGCGTTGCGCCAGTGGCGATCGAGCGCTTTGCCTACCCGGGTGTCCGACGCGCCGAGGGCGTTAAACAGCTCGGTCGCCGCGCGCGGTATCCAGTCGCTGGCAATCACCTGCGCCTGCGCCGCTTCAACCTCCGCCAGACGATTACGCTGCTCAATCAGCGCCTCGTCGCCGCTGGCGTGAACGATATAGGCCTGCTGTAAAGACTCCGCCGCCTGCAGCACCGCCGCGCGGGTCGCCCACGCCCAGCTGCTGATTTGCCCGACCACCTGCAGCACCTGAGGATCGTCGCGCGGCACGGCGGCATTGCCGTGGCTGTACATACGGGAGCGTTTTTTCACCCCTTCGGCGGCATCGCGTTCTACCGCAAGGCCGATACCCGCCAGCGTCGCCAGTAAGATATGCTGATAGAAGGCGGTCTGGTAGCGAAAGCGCTCGGCAAAATCGTAGACATGTTCCTGCTCAACCTGCGCCTGCCGGAAGCGGGTGGTGCCGCTGCCGGTCAGACGCTGGCCAAAGCCGTCCCAGTCGTCCTCTCGCTCCACCCCGCTTTGCCTGGTACTGACCAGCGCTATCACGTCGCCGCCGTTGTCGCTGCGGCGGGCAAAGACGTCAATCCAGTCGGCGTACAGCGTCCCGGTGCTGTAAAACTTCTCGCCGCTGAGCCGCCAGCCGCGCTCGTCCGGCGTCACCTGAGTATTCACCTCCCCAAGCTTCACCGCCCCCGTTTCGGTCCAGCCGCTGCCCACCAGCTCCCCGTCGCGAAAACGCTGGAACCAGCGATCGCGCTGCGCAGAATCGGGCTGATTCAGACGGTCCTCAACAAAGGCAAAATGAGCGCGCAGCGCCTGCGGCAGGTTTGAATCAGCCTCGGCCAGCTCAATCAGCAGGGCAATCAGCTGCGGCAACGACGCGCCCCAGCCGCCCTTTTCCCGCGGAATGCGCAGCGTGCCGAATCCCGCCTCCTTCAGCCAGCGAATCGGCTCCTCGGGCAGAATACGCTGCTGCTCGCGGCTGGCCGCCCCTTGCGCAATGCGTGAGAAAATCGGCCGAAAGGCCGCCGCCAGCTGTTCGTAATCGGTACCGGTAGAAAGTAGTGTCATCATCTGTTCCTTAATGGTGGCTGTCGTCAATGTCGTGACGCGTCGGCTCGTGGCGAACCGCAAGCAGGAAGAAGATCGGAATCAGGGCGGCCAGCGATACCACCCAGAACATTTGCGTGCCGAGGGAGGCCTGCAGCAGCGGCAGCACGAACAGCGCCAGCGCGCTGCCGATCCCGGAGAGCGCCCGGCTGAAGCCGACGCCGGTGGCGCGAATCGAGGTTGGATAGGAGAGCGCCGGATAGATCATCAGCTGCGCGCCGGGGCCAAAGCCCTCGGCAAACAGCCACAGCCCAAGCATCGCAATCGCCAGCACCACGCCGACGGTGGCCTGCGGCTGGCCCACCAGAGCAAGCACAATCAGGGCGATAAACTGCAGCGCGAAGCCGGCAATCGCCACGTGGCGCGACGGATATTTCCACGCCAGATGCATTCCCAGCAGACCGCCGGTAAAGGCAAATAGCGCGTTCAGCCCCAGCGAAGCGGAGATGGTTTCAAACACGCCGGCCCCGAGAAACTGCGCGAGGATCGACGGCAGGAAAAAGGCGATGGCGGTGTACTCAAAGGAGATACAGATATTCATCACCCCGGCAACGATGGTGCGCTCGCGGTACGGCTTTTCAAACAGCACGCGGAAGCTCACCTTCGGCGGCGGCGCGGGGCGTTCAGCCGGCGCTTCATGGGCGGCAATGCCGTAAGAGTCGCGCAGAATGCGCACCGCCGAGGCCAGGTCTCCCTGGTTTGCCGCCCACAGCGGCGATTCATTCATAAATTTTCTGCGCACGGCGATAATCAGCAGCGCCGGAACCGCGCCAAACAGCAGCGAGGCGCGCCACAGCCAGTCGAGATGCTCCTTTGGCAGCAGAAAATAGAGGCCGAAGATAATCAGAAAACAGACCGTCGAGGCGGCGTACCACATCGGGCACCAGGCGGCGAGGCGCGAGGCCTTGTTGCCTTTGCCGGTAAAACGGGAGAATTCAGCGAGGTAGGACATGGCGACCGGCAGATCGATACCGACGCCGATGCCCATCAGGAAACGGGCGCCGATCAGCACCCAGACGTTGGGCGCCAGCCCCGCGGCAATAGCCGAGACGACAAAAAACAGCATATCGGCCATAAACACCGAATAGCGGCCATATTTATCCGTCAGCCAGCCGCCGATCAGGTTGCCAAAAATGGTGCCGACCATAATGGATGAGGTGACCAGGCCGGTCAGCAGCGGCGAGAGCTGGAATTCACGCACCACGTCGTCGATACCGTAGGAGAGCGTGGTTAAATCATAGGCGTCAAGGAAGACGCCGCCGAGAGCGAGGAAGACAATCATCCGCGCATATTTAGCCCGATCCTTGCCCGAATTAATTAGCCGCGCCACGTCCCCGACGCTACTCACCGGCGCGGAGGCCACACCGGGATTATCAACAGACAGCGTACTCATGTTTTCACCTTATTATGTTGTGCAGACGATCGCAGTTATAGGCCGACCGCTGATAAAGTGGAACCAACAAATACGCATATAAAAATCAATATATTCAATAAGTTAATTGAATAAAACGGCAAAATCAGGACGAGCTTTCGCCCGTCCTGCGAGATCGCTCAGCGGCACAGATTATTCGGCGGAAACCGGCACCAGCACGTCTTTCACCAGCGGATCGTCGGTGGTTTTCAGCCAGCTCTGGATCCGCGGGTCGGAAAACGCCTGTTTTAATTTGACGATATTCTCCTGCGATAAATAAGGCGTCCCGATGACCAATTGCGAAGCGAAGGTGCGCGGCGCCGGCGGGAATAAAATGCCTCTGTCACGCGATACTTTTCCGGCATCAAACTGCGAGACATAGCCGATTGCCGCATCCACCGAATTGAGCGCCCGCGGCATGGTTAACAGATCCAGCTCTTTGAAATTAAACTGATGCGGGTTACCGACGATATTCTTCAGCTTCGCCGTGCGCGGCTCCACCGCCGGGTCGAGCGTAATCAGGCCGATACGCTGCAGCAGCCACAGCGCCTGCCCCTGGTTGGCGCCATCATCCGGCACCACGATCGTCGCCCCGCTCGGCAGATCCTTAACCGATTTATAGCGATCGGAGTAAATGCCAAAGGCCCACTGGAACACCGGCACCGTGGTGGAAAGCGCGAAGCCGTTAGCGTCCACCACCTGCTTCAGCCACCACTGATGCTGATAGATGGTTCCGGCGTACTCCCCCTGCGCCACCGCGCGATCCGCCTGCACCGGATCCTGCACCCCCACCGCCTCCAGCTTCAGGCCGTAATCCGGCGCAATATGCTCGCCGATGTACTCAATGATCCGCTGTTCACCGGCCATCGCCGGTTCATAGTGAATTTTCAGGGTGGTGCCGAACACCACCTGCTGCGACCGGGCCTCTCCCCGCCACCACCAGAAGGCGACGGCCAGCGCCACAATCACTACCAGCGCCGCCAGCCACGGCCAGCGGCGGGCCTTACGTAACTCAAACTGTTCTGTTGTCATGAAGAGATCCCCTGCGTGTGGCGAAGTTTGTTGACCAGACGGTCACCGAAAAATTGAATCAGCTGGATAGTGGCGATCAGCGCGATAATGGTGGCGATCATGATGTGATTGTCGAAGCGCTGGTAGCCGTACACCACCGCCAGATAGCCGATCCCTCCCGCGCCGATGGTGCCGGCAATGGCGGAATATTCGATCATCGACACCAGGTTGAGCGTCACCGCCGCCACCAGCGCGGGCAGGGCTTCGCTCAGCTGGGCGCTGCGGATAATCTGCCAGCGCGAGCCGCCGCAGACGATCCCCACGGCGGTGACCTCCGCCGGCAGCTCGCGCAGCGCGTTTTCCACCAGCCGGCCGAAAAACGGCACTCCGGCGGCGATCATCGGCACCACGGCGGCAGGAATACCGATCGTTGTCCCGGTGAGCCAGAAGGTGAAGGGAATAATCGCCGCCATCAGCACCAGAAACGGCAGGGAGCGCCCCATATTCACCACCCAGTTCAGCACCCGGTACAGCGCGGCGTGCGGGAACAGGCCCCGCGACGAAGCGTTGAATAGCACCACGCCGACCGCTCCGCTGAGGGTCACCACAAACAGCATCACAATAGCCACCATCAGCCAGGTTTCGCCGTAGGCGGGCAGCAGCAGCGTATGGATCTCGCTCCAGGGGGTATCCTGGCTGATTACCGAAGGTTTCATACCGCCTCCTTGAGTTCCGGCGCGCCGTCAAGCACCTCCGCCGCGATACCAAGCTGCGCCAGCAGCGCCAGCATCCGCGCCGCCGACAGACGCTCGCCCTGAAAGCGCACCCCCGCCTGCAGCCGCCCCGCCAGCCGGCCGTTGATCACCTCAACGTGGCCGCCGAGCAGGTCGATCTGCAGCGCAAACTGCTGGCTCAGGCGGCTGATCCAGTCGGTGGCCACCGGCACATCCCAGCGGTAGCTCAGGCGCAGCAGCAGATCGCTATGGGCCGCCACCGGAGAGAGCGGCAGCAGCTGCTGGCCCAGCAGAGAATCCGGGCGCGCCAGCAGCTCTTTCACCTCGCCGAACTGAAGGATCGCGCCGTCGCGAATTTCAGCGACCGCATCCGCCGCCGCGCGTACCGCGTCCATCTCGTGGGTAATCAGCACGATCGCCAGGCGATACTCATCGCGCAGGCGTTTAAGCAAATTGAGCACCGCGGCGGTGGCCTGCGGGTCCAGCCCGGAGGTGGCCTCGTCCGCCAGCAGCACCGAAGGACGCAGCGCCAGGGCGCGGGCGATGCCGATGCGCTGGCGCTGGCCGCCGGAGAGCTGGGCCGGCCAGGCGTCCGCTTTATCGCTCAGGCCGACGCTTTCCAGCAGTTCGCCGACCCGGGCTTTAACATCCCGCTCCACCACCCCGAGGTACTCCAGCGGCAGGGCGATATTTTGCCAGGCCGTTTTGCGGTTCAGCAGCGCCGAGGACTGGAAAACGGTGCCGATCGCCCGCCGCTCGCGGCGCAGCGCCTCGCCGCTGAGCAGCGACAGGTCGTTGCCGTTAACCCGGATGCTGCCGCTGTCGGGGCGCTCCAGCAGGCTGATGCAGCGCGCAAGGGTCGATTTACCCGCGCCGCTTGGCCCCACCACCGCGGTGATGGAGCCGGTCGGCACCCGCAGCGACAGCCCTTTCAGCACCTCGCTGACCCGCCCCCCCGCCGTGCGGTAGCTTTTATGCAGGTCGTCTATCTCAATCATGTCACCTTCTCCCCCGCCCCGGCGTCGATGCGCACGCCGCGCCGGTAGCTGGCCCCCGGATGCGGGGCCACCAGGCGCGGCCCGGCGCCGAACAGTTTTTCGCGCAGCGTGCCTTCGCGGTACTCCTGCTTGAAGACGCCGCGCTTTTGCAGCTCGGGAATAAGCAGATCCACCACATCGCGGAAGGTTTCGTGGGTGACGGCGTAGGCAAGGTTAAAACCATCGACATCGGTCTCCTCGACCCACGACTGCAGCTCGTCGGCCACGGTTTCCGCGCTGCCGACGATCAGCGGGCCGAAGCCGCCAATCCCCACCCAGTCGGCCAGCGCCTGCACCGTCCACTGACGGTCCGGATCGGCGGTGGAAAAGGCCTCGACCGCCGACTGAATGGCGTTGGTATGCAGATATTTCAGCACCTGATCCGGCTGGTACTGGCCGAAGTCGATCCCGGTCCAGCCGGAGATCAGCGCCAGCGCCCCCTCGTAGCTGACGTAGGATTTATACTCCTGCCATTTGGCCTGCGCCTCGCGGTCGGTTTCGCCGACGATCACCGTTTGCAGGTTAAAAATCAGGATGCTGCGCGGATCGCGTCCGGCCTCCGCGGCGCGGCGGCGAATGTCGGCCACGGTCTTTTTAAGCAGCGTTTTTGACGGCGCGGCGACAAACACGCACTCGGCGTGCCCGGCGGCAAACTGCTTCCCGCGGCTCGACGCCCCGGCCTGATAGAGGACCGGAGTGCGCTGCGGCGAGGGTTCGCAGAGGTGGATCCCCGGAACCGAGAAGAAGTTGCCCTGGTGGTTGATCGGATGGATTTTCTGCGGATCGCTGAAGATCCCCCGTTCGCGATCGCGCAGCACCGCCCCGTCTTCCCAGCTGCCTTCCAGCAGCTTATAGACCACGTCGAGATACTCGTCGGCGTAGTCGTAGCGCGCATCGTGATCGGTCTGCGCCTGATGACCAATGTTGCGCGCCCCGCTTTCCAGGTATGAGGTCACGATATTCCAGCCCACCCGGCCTTTGGTCAGATGGTCAAGGGTCGACAGGCGGCGGGCAAACGGATACGGATGCTCAAACGACAGCGATGCGGTCAGGCCAAAGCCGAGGTGCTCCGTCACCAGCGCCATCGGGGTAATCAGCGCCAGCGGATCGTTCACCGGCACCTGCGTCGCCTGGCGAATGGCGGCATCGCCGTTGCCGTTCAGCACGTCGTAGATGCCCAGCACGTCGGCAATAAACAGGCCGTCGAACTTACCGCGCTCCAGCAGACGCGCGAGGTCAACCCAGTAGTCCAGATCCTTGTACTGCCATGAGCGATCGCGCGGATGGGTCCACAGCCCCGGCGACTGGTGGCCGACGCAGTTCATATCAAAAGCATTAAGACGAATTTCGCGTTGTGATGACATAGCACTTCTCCACGGTGCGTCCCGATCGAGGGGCGCACGCTTAATCATGAATAACGAAAGAACTCTCGATCCCCAGCGTCGCCAGCGCTTCGGCGGCGACCGCGGCGGCATGGTCGGCGACCTGCGGCAGACCCATCAGCTCGCCAAAACGTCCGCGGGCCGCCGGGCCGGAAATCAGTACCTTTGGCGTCACCGCGCCCTCGCGGCCAATCGCCCGGGAGCGCGAATCGACGTCGAGCCCGAGCCCCAGCGCGTCGGCGCGGATCAGCCCCTCCCGCGCCAGGTCGCGCAGCAGCGGCTGGCTGTCGATCAGGCCGCCGTGCGCGGGGCCGGTGGTCAGAATCAGGCGATCGACGGTCAGCGATTGCGGCTCGCCGTGGCGCGGACTCAGGGTCAGGGTCAGCCGGCCGGCATCGCCCTCCAGCGCCGTCAGCCTTGCCGCCTGCACCTTCAGGCTGCCGTCGCGCTGCCGCTGGCTAAGCACATCGGCGACCTGCGGGGCGATGCGGTAGCGATGCACATCCCAGTAGCTGCGCAGGTGGCGCAGAAAGCGCTGGCGGTCGGCCAGGCTCAGCCCCTGCCAGATGCTCTGCCCCTGGTTACGCACCGCGTCCAGCACCACCTGCCAGGGCTGGCCCTGTTCGGCGGCGTGACGGATATCTTCCCGCACCCGCCGCAGCCGCTGGCGCAGCGTGCCCTGGCGATAGTCGCCGGGCCACGGCTCGGCGGCGCCGCTGATGTTCCCGCGGGGCAGCAGGCCGTGGCGCGAAAATGCCGTCACCGGGCCGCGATGCCCGAGCCGCGCCAGGGTGGCGATGGTGTCGGCCATGGTCAGCCCGGTGCCCATCACCGCCACCCGCGCATCCGGCGCCACGTCGGCAAGCGCGTCCGCACGCCACGGGTTGGCAATCAGCGCCGGATGGTCTCGAAACGGGACCGCCAGGCGCGGCAGCGCCGGCGGCGGATGGCTCACCGCGAGGATCAGCAGATCGCTTTTCAGCAGCCGGCCGCCGGCGGTAGTGACGCCGCGCGGGCCATAGCTCAACGCCTCTTCCCGCAGGTGCACCAGCCGTCCGTCGCTCGCCCGCAGCGCATCGGCAAAACGCTGGCTGACGTAGCGGCCAAACTGGCCGCGCTGCGGGTAGAGCGCCCCGTCCTCGCGCCGCGCCTGCGGGTCGTCGGCGAACGCCGGCTGGCCGCGATACCAGCGGTCGAAAGCGCCCTCCTCCTCGCCCGCCAGCTGCATCCGCGCGGCGGGGACGTTGATGCGATGGGAGGGCTCGGCGGTGGAGTAGGCCACCCCCGCGCCGGGCACGGCGCGCGGCTCCAGCAGCGTCACCCGCAGCCCGTGCGGGGCCAGGCGCAGCAGCTCAATCGCCACGGCGGCGCCGCTGAACCCGCCGCCGATAATGACCACCTGCGGTTCAGCGCTCATCGGCAATCCCCCTCTGGAGGCAGAAATGCATATCCACCTCCCGCTCAGCTGGCGCTGACCTGTTTAACCGGCCGCTTATCGCCGCCGATGGTTTCGCCAAACGGGCCGGTATTCACGCTGCGCGCTTTGGGCTGGGCGCTGCCGGCAAGCGGCAGCAGCGGCATGACCAGGTCGGCAAAGCGGTGGGCCTCTTCGAGATGCGGGTAGCCGGAGAAGATAAAGTTGGTGATGCCGAGGGCCTGATATTCGCGAATGCGGTCCGCGACCTGCTGCGGGCTGCCGACCAGCGCCGTACCCGCCCCGCCGCGCACGAGGCCAACGCCCGCCCACAGGTTTGGGGCGATGCGCAGGTTGTCGCGGGAGCCGTTATGCAGGGCGCTCATTCGCGCCTGGCCTGCGGAATCCATGCGGGCAAAGATCTTCTGCGCCTGGGCGATGGTGTCATCATCCAGATGGGCAATCAGGCGGTCAGCGGCGGCCCACGCCTCTTCTTCCGTTTCGCGGACGATGACGTGCAGGCGAATGCCGTACTCCAGGGTGCGGCCGCGGGCGGCGGCGCGCTCGCGCACGATGGCCAGCTTCTCCGCCACCAGCTCCGGCGGCTCGCCCCAGGTCAGATAGCTATCGATTTGCTCAGCGGCGACGTCAATGGCCTCCTCCGAAGAGCCGCCGAAGTAGAGCGGCGGGCCGTTTTCCTGCACCGGCGGAAAGAGCACTTCCGCCCCTTCAACCTGAATATGCTCGCCGTGATAATCCACCTTCTCGCCTTTCAGCAGGCGCGAGTAAACGTCCAGAAACTCGCGGGTCACCTGATAGCGCTGGCTATGGTCGAGGAAAATTCCGTCGCCCTTGTTCTCTACCGGATCGCCGCCGGTGACCACGTTGATCAGCAGCCGGCCCTCCGACAGGCGGTCAAGGGTCGCCGCCATGCGCGCCGCCAGCGTCGGCGGCTGCAGCCCCGGGCGTACCGCCACCAGATAGCGCAGGCGGCGGGTTAACGGCGCCAGCGCCGCGGCGACCAGCCAGGAGTCTTCGCAGCTTTTACCGGTGGGGATCAGCACGCCGTAGTAGCCGAGGCTGTCGGCGGCCAGCGCAACCTGCTGTAAATACGCTAAATCAACGGGGCGTCCGCCTTCGGTGGTGCCCAGATAGCGGCCGTCGCCGTGGGTGGGTAAGAACCAAAACACGTTGATCTTATCGCTAGCTTTCTGCGTCATTATCCATTCCCTATATAACCATATTCGATATTCATCGAAGAGTTGTTTAAATTTGGTTATATGAGTGTTAGCGATAATCGTGCCAATGCGACAATGAAATTTAAGTCAATAAAATCAAATGATTAATGAAATACAGTTCCCGCCTGGCTGTTGCAAATGCGTCAGCGGATGGGACGATGCTGCCGCTTTTGCAACAAAACCACAGGGTTTGCCCGTGTTTATCGCCGCCGACAGAGGATAAGTTCAAGGCGTTATTTAGCGGAGGACTACCATGCTCAATCCTGACCCCCCGGCCGATACCCCGGTGCTGATCGACCCGGCATCAAAGGCCTTTCAGAACCTGTTGGATAAACTGGCGCCCACCGAGGCCACCGTGCTGATCGTCGGTGAAACCGGCACCGGTAAAGAGGTGGTCGCCCGCTACCTGCATCACCACAGCAGCCGCCGCCAGCAGCCTTTTCTCGCCGTAAACTGCGGCGCGCTCACCGAGAGCCTGGCGGAGGCGGAGCTCTTCGGTCACGAGAAAGGGGCGTTTACCGGCGCGGTGCAGAGCCATCCCGGCTGGTTTGAGGCCGCCGAGGGCGGCACGCTGCTGCTCGATGAGATTGGCGAATTAAGCCTGCCGCTGCAGGTGAAGCTGCTGCGCGTGCTGCAGGAGCGCGAGATTACCCGCGTCGGCTCGCGCAAGGCGATTAAAGTCAACGTGCGGGTGATTGCCGCTACCCACGTGGATTTGGCGCAGGCGATCCGCGAACGCCGCTTCCGTGAAGACCTCTACTACCGCCTGAATATCGCCATCGTCCCGCTGCCGCCGCTGCGCCAGCGCCGCCAGGATATTCCCCTGCTGGCCAACCATTTCCTGTCGCTCTACGCCCGCCGGCTGGGACGCCCGACCCGCTATCTGGCGCCGGAGGCGCTGGACCGGCTGATGGACTACCCGTGGCCCGGCAATATCCGCGAGCTTGAAAACACGCTGCATAACGCGGTCCTGCTCAGCAGGGAAGAGGAGATTACGCCGGCCCAGCTGCGCCTGACCACGCTGCACGCCGCGCCGCTGACGGCAACGGATCTTGAGCTGGACGACTTTATCCACCAGCAGCTCGCCCAGCCCGGCGACGCGCTGTGGGAGCGCATGACCGGCGCGCTGATCCGCGGCGCTATGGCCCACTGCGACGACAATCAAAGCCAGGCCGCCGCCCTGCTGGGGATAAGCCGCCACACCCTGCGTACGCAGCTGGCCAATATTGGCGTGATTAAGAGCCGCCGCCGGGTAGAGTCGGCGTCGCGCCGGCTGGCCGAAACCGCGCCCGTCGACCGCGAGCTGCGCATCGGCTATCAGCGCTTCGGCAACCTCGGCATTTTAAAGGCCCGACAGAGCCTCGAAAGCGCCTTCTCCAGCCTCGGCGTCAGCGTGCTGTGGAGCGAGTTTCCGGCCGGGCCGCAGCTGCTGCACGCCCTCGCCTGCAATGAGATCGATTTCGGCACCACCGGCGAAGCGCCGCCGGTCTTTGCCCAGGCCAGCAGCGCCGAGCTGGTGTACGTCGCGTGGGAGCCGCCGGCGCCGCAAAGCGTGGCGATGGTGGTGCCGCAGCATAGCGAGATCCGCACGCTCGGCGATCTGCGCGGCAAGCGTATTGCGCTGAATAAGGGCTCAAACGTGCACTGGCTGCTGCTGCAGATTCTGGAAGAGGCCGGGCTGGGCCTCAACGACGTGAAGGTGGTCTACATCCCGCCGAAGTACCCTCTCACCGCCAGCGATTATCTGGCGGTAGACGCGTGGATGATGTGGGACCCGCTGCTCAGCGACGCCGAACATACCGGGGAGCTGCGGGTGGTCGCCAGCGGCGAGGGGCGGGTGCACAACCATCAGTTCTATCTTTCGCGCCGCGATTACGTCAATCACAACGGCGACATCATGCAGCGTCTGCTGCACGAGCTGACGCAAACCGGGCAGTTTATCGATAGCCGGCGCGAAGAGGCCGCCGGGCTGCTTGCCGCCGAATTAGGCATTAACGTCGATTCGCTGGCCCTCGCCCTCGCGCGGCGCAGCCATCGCCCGCGGATGATGGATCTGAAGGTCATCCGCGCCCAGCAGACCATCGCCGACCGCTTTTATGCCCTCGGACTTATCAGCAAACCGGTTTCCGTGCGCGAAGCCGTTTGGTACGGGGAAGCGGCCCATAGCGACCTGGGCCTGCTGCTGCACGCGGATTAGGCCGCTTTACGAGGCGCGTTCCCGATTATCCCCGTGCCGATAGCCTCCTCCGCACGGCAATGATACCCTTACATTTATGAGAACACGGCTCGGGCACGGCGCCCGACCAGGCCGGCGGACCGCTCATCTGCCGGCATAAATGATAAGGAGAGACCTGTGGCCGTTCATCTGTTAATCGTCGACGCGCTCAATCTGATTCGCCGCATTCACGCGGTGCAGGGTTCACCCTGCGTTGACACCTGCCTGCACGCGCTGGAGCAGCTGATCGTCCATAGTCAGCCAACGCACGCGGTGGCGGTATTTGATGATGAAGATCGCGCCCACAGCTGGCGGCACCAGCGCCTGGCGGAATATAAGGCCGGCCGCGCGCCGATGCCGGAGACGCTGGAGGCCGAAATGCCCGCGATCCGCGCGGCGTTTGAGCAGCGCGGAATACGCTGCTGGGCCCTGGCGGGCAGCGAAGCCGACGATCTCGCCGCCACCCTGGCGATGAAGGTCGCCCAGGCCGGGCACCAGGCCACCATCGTCTCCACCGATAAAGGCTACTGCCAGCTGCTTTCGCCCACGGTTCGCATCCGCGACTACTTCCAGAAGCGCTGGCTGGACGCCCCTTTTATTGCCAACGAGTTTGGCGTGACCCCGCAGCAGCTGCCTGATTACTGGGGGCTGGCGGGCATTAGCAGCTCGAAGGTACCGGGCGTGGCGGGTATCGGCCCCAAAAGCGCCGTCCAGCTGTTAACCGAGTTTACCGATCTGGAGGGGATTTACGCCCGTCTCGACGAGGTCGCGGAGAAGTGGCGCAAGAAGCTGGAAGAGCATAAAGAGATGGCGTTCACCTGTCGTGAAATCGCCCGCCTGCAGACCGATTTACAGCTCGACGGCAATCTGCAGCAGCTGCGGCTGACGGCGTAGTCGGTGTCGCTGGCATAGTCGGTATAGCTGGTATAGCCGCCGTTTAGCCGGAAAGGGCGATAGCCAGCATCGCCCTTGACACTCCGGCAGCGGCAGCGTTTACCAGGCGCTATGGTAGAGCTCGATAATCTCCGCCAGGCTGGCTTCCCGCGGGTTACCTCCGGTGCAAACGTCATCCAGCGCCGCCTGCGCCAGCGCCGGAATATCCTCTTTACGCACCCCGACATCGCGCAGATGCGGCGGGATCCCCACGTCGCGATTGAGCTTACACACCGCCTCTACCGCCGCCTGGCGTACCTCCTCTTCGCTTCTGCCTTCAACTTTCTCGCCCATCGCCCGGGCGATATCGGCAAACTTGCCTCCACAGTAGGCGGCGTTGTAGCGCATCACGTGAGGCAGCAGAATGGCGTTGGCCACGCCGTGCGGCGTGTTGTAAAACGCGCCTAAAGGATGCGCCATGCCGTGCACCAGCCCGAGGCCGACGTTGGAAAAACCCATTCCGGCAATATACTGCCCCAGCGCCATCGCCTCGCCGGACCGGCTCTCGCCCGCCACCGAGCCGCGCAGCGCGCCGGCGATAATCTCTATCGCCTTCAGGTGCAGGGCGTCGGTTAACGCCCAGGCCGCCCGCGTCGTGTAGCCCTCAATGGCGTGGGTCAGCGCGTCAGCGCCGGTGGCGGCCTTCAGCGCCGGCGGCATCCCGTCCATCATGTCGGCATCAATAAACGCCACCTGGGGAATATCGTGCGGATCGACGCAGACAAATTTACGCCGCTTTTCCTCATCGGTGATCACGTAGTTGATCGTCACCTCCGCCGCGGTTCCGGCGGTGGTCGGAATAGCCATTATCGGCACGCTCGGCGCGCGGGTTGGCGACAGCCCTTCCAGGCTACGCACGTCGGCAAATTCGGGGTTAGCGCTGATGATCCCCACCGCCTTACAGGTATCCTGCGGCGAGCCGCCGCCGATGGCGATCAGGTAGTCCGCCCCGCTCTGCCTGAAGACGCGCAGCCCCTCCTGCACCACCGCAATCGTCGGGTTGGGGATCACGGCGGAAAAGATCTCCCACGCCAGGCCGGCGGCATCCATGCTCTCCGTCACCCGGCTAACCGCGCCGCACTGAACCAGCGTCTTATCGGTGACAATCAGCGCCTTACGATAGCCGCGACGCTTCACTTCGTCGGATAATGCCGCTATCGCCCCTCGGCCAAACCACGCCGTTTCGTTCAAAATCATTCTGTTCGCCATTGCCCGTCTCCTGTTTGTCGTGCGGGATCACTCTTCGATACGTAGCCCATAGGTTTTGAATTTTTCCAGCACGATGGCTATCGCTTCGTCATCCAGTACCGGCACCGGATCGATAATCGCCAGCGTGCTGAGGTACAGCTGGGCCAGCACCTCCACCTCATGCGCCAGCCACAGCGCTTTTTCCAGATTCTCTTCACAGGCAATCAGCCCGTGATGCTGCAGCAGGGTCGCCTTGCGGTTTTTTAGCGCGACGGCCACGTATTCAGAGAGCTCGCGCGTGCCGAAGGTGGCGTAGGGTGCGCAGGGGATGGAGTTGCCGCCGGCGGCGGCAATCATGTAGTGGATCGCCGGGATGGGCCGGTTAAGGATCGACACCGCGGTACAGTGAACCGCGTGGTTATGCACCACCGCCTGCGCGTCGGGGCGGGTCTGGTAGGCCGCCATATGAAAGCGCCACTCGCTTGACGGCAGCTTGCCCTGCTCATGCTGGCCGCTGGCGTCAATCCAGACGATGTGGGATTCGGTGAGCTTTTCGTAGGGGATGCCCGTCGGCGTAATCAGCATGCCGCCTTCATAGCGCACGCTCACGTTGCCTGCGGTCCCCTGATTCAGCCCCAGCCGGGTCATTTCCAGGCAGGTATCAATAATCTGCCGCGCCAGCGTATTTCGTTCCATTATTTACCTCTCTCAGCGTTTCAAAACGGACCAACAGAATCCTCACGTAACATCATCCCGGCTCTGTCGAATTAATCGGATATTTGCTTACCATCATCATATTGAATAACCAGAATGGAATTGCCATCAGCGTATTATGTGACCGCCATCAATTAATCCCCGCGAATAAATAAAGAACCGATTATTTTCCCCAAAGAAAACTGCCCGTTATTATTTTTCTTTTTTTAAACGGGCATTTCTCTCTGTCTTTAACAATTGCCCGTTTGCGCCGCAATAAATTAAATCGGGCAGCGCCGCTGTGGCTTTTAAATTAAATAATCTCAAACGGTCATTGTTTTAGATAAATTAAAGTGATGCCAATCACATAAAGCCATTGTCTCCGGGCCAAATGTGACCGCCATCATATTAAAAGACGTTGTTTATTTGAAAATGAGTTCATGAGTTCATTCACGAGAGCATTTTATTCACCGCCGCTTAACCGGAACTCACCTTACTTTACCGGCTGGAGAGAGTGACCAGCCGCATGCTAAAGATGCTGGACACGCTTCTGAACTGATGAGGATGCTATGGGAAACACAACAATACAAACGCAGAGTTTTCGTGCGATAGATGTCGGACAGAGTAAGCGCTATATAATTCCATTCGCCCTGCTGTGCTCACTATTTTTCCTGTGGGCCGTTGCCAATAACTTAAATGATATTTTACTGCCGCAGTTCCAGCAGGCTTTTACCTTAACCAACTTTCAGGCCGGGCTGATTCAATCAGCCTTTTATTTCGGCTATTTCGTCATTCCGGTCCCCGCCGGGATCCTGATGAAAAAGCTCAGCTATAAGGCCGGAATAATTACCGGGCTATTTCTCTACGCTCTCGGCGCGGCCCTATTCTGGCCGGCAGCGGAAATAATGAATTACACTTTATTTCTGATTGGTCTTTTTATTATTGCCGCCGGCCTGGGATGTCTTGAAACCGCCGCCAACCCTTTCGTTACGGTCCTTGGCCCGGAAAGCGGCGGGCATTTCCGCCTCAACCTGGCGCAAACTTTTAACTCCTTTGGCGCCATTATTGCCGTCGTCTTTGGGCAAAGTCTTATTTTGTCTAACGTGCCGCATCAATCGCAGGAAGTGCTCGATAAAATGGCGCCCGATCAGCTCAGCGCCTATAAGCACAGCCTGGTGCTATCGGTTCAGACGCCGTACATGATTATCGTGGCAATCGTGCTGCTGGTTGCCGTACTGATCGCGCTGACAAAATTTCCTTCTCTGCAAAGCGACGACCACGTTGATAGCGAACAGAGCTCTTTGACCGCCTCCTTCGCCAGGCTGGTGCGCATTCGCCACTGGCGCTGGGCGGTTCTGGCGCAGTTCTGCTACGTTGGCGCGCAAACGGCCTGCTGGAGCTATTTGATTCGCTATGCTATCGAAGAGATCCCCGGCATGACGCCCGGCTTCGCCGCGAACTACCTGACCGGCACTATGGTCTGCTTCTTCATCGGCCGCTTTAGCGGCACCTGGCTCATCAGCCGCTTTGCCCCGCATAAAGTGCTCGCCGCCTACGCCCTGCTGTCGATGGCGCTGTGCCTGATTTCCGCGCTCAGCGGCGGGCATATCGGCCTGCTGGCGCTAACCCTGTGCAGCGCGTTTATGTCGATTCAGTACCCGACCATTTTCTCTCTGGGGATCAAAAATCTGGGGCAGGACACCAAATACGGTTCGTCGTTTATCGTCATGACCATTATCGGCGGCGGGATCGTCACGCCGGTAATGGGATTTGTCAGCGATGCGGCGGGCAATATTCCGACCGCCGAACTGGTCCCGACGCTGTGCTTCGCCATCATCTTTATTTTTGCCCGTTTCCGTTCACAAACGGCAACAAACTGAACATTTTCCGCATAACGTGAGGAGTCTGGAATGAAAAAAATCAGCTTACCGAAAATAGGCATTCGCCCGGTCATTGACGGACGTCGCATGGGCGTACGCGAATCGCTGGAAGAGCAAACCATGAATATGGCGCAGGCCACCGCCGCGCTGATCGGCGAGAAGCTTCGCCACGCCTGCGGCGCGCAGATCGAGTGCGTCATTGCGGATACCTGCATCGCCGGTATGGCGGAGTCGGCGGCCTGCGAAGAGAAATTTAGCCGCCACAACGTCGGCGTGACCATTACCGTCACCCCCTGCTGGTGCTACGGCAGCGAAACCATCGATATGGACCCGATGCGCCCGAAAGCCATCTGGGGCTTTAACGGCACCGAGCGCCCGGGAGCGGTCTATCTCGCCGCCGCGCTGGCCGCCCACAGCCAGAAAGGTATTCCGGCCTTCTCGATCTATGGTCACGACGTTCAGGACGCGGACGACAGCTCGATCCCAGCGGACGTCGAAGAAAAGCTGCTGCGCTTCGCCCGCGCCGGGCTGGCGGTTGCCGCCATGAAGGGCAAAAGCTATCTCTCCGTCGGCGGCGTATCCATGGGGATTGCCGGCTCCATCGTCGATCATAACTTCTTCGAATCCTGGCTAGGCATGAAGGTGCAGGCGGTCGATATGACCGAGCTGCGTCGGCGCATCGACCAGAAAATCTATGATGAGGTGGAGCTGGAAATGGCGCTTGCGTGGGCGGATAAAAACTTCCGCTACGGCGAGGACCAGAACGCCCGGCAGTACAAACGCAATGCCGAGCAGAGCCGGGCGGTCCTGAAAGAGAGCCTGCTGATGGCGATCTGTATCCGCGACATGATGCAGGGCAACGCGAAGCTGGCGGAGAAGGGTCTGGTAGAAGAGTCGCTGGGCTATAACGCCATTGCCGCCGGTTTTCAGGGCCAGCGCCACTGGACCGATCAATACCCGAACGGCGATACCGCCGAGGCGCTGCTGAACAGCTCGTTTGACTGGAACGGGGTGCGCGAGCCGCTGGTTGTCGCGACCGAAAATGACAGCCTTAACGGGGTGGCAATGCTGCTGGGCCATCAGCTCACCGGCACCGCCCAGGTATTTGCCGACGTCCGGACCTACTGGTCGCCGGATGCGGTCGAACGGGTGACGGGCCAGCCGCTTACCGGGCTGGCGGAACACGGCATTATCCACCTGATCAACTCCGGTTCCGCGGCGCTGGACGGCTCCTGTAAACAGCGCGATGCCGAGGGCAATCCGACCATGAAACCGCACTGGGAAATCTCGCAGCAGGAGGCCGACGCCTGCCTCGCGGCCACCGAGTGGTGCCCGGCGATCCACGAGTATTTCCGCGGCGGCGGCTTCTCCTCGCGCTTCCTCACCGAAGGCGGCGTCCCCTTTACCATGACCCGGGTGAACATCATTAAAGGCCTCGGGCCGGTCCTGCAAATCGCCGAAGGCTGGAGCGTCGAGCTGCCGAAAGAGATGCACGACCAGCTGGACGCTCGCACCAACTCCACCTGGCCAACCACCTGGTTTGCGCCGCGTCTGACCGGCAAGGGCCCGTTCTCCGATGTCTATTCGGTGATGGCGAACTGGGGGGCAAACCACGGCGTGCTGACCATTGGCCACGTCGGCGCGGACTTTATCACCCTCGCCTCCATGCTGCGTATTCCGGTCTGCATGCATAACGTGGAAGAGGCGAAAATCTATCGCCCTTCAACCTGGTCTGCGCACGGTATGGATACTGAAGGTCAGGACTACCGCGCCTGCCAGAACTATGGCCCGCTGTACAAACGTTAATACGTTTCCGCCCTTTCATCGCGAAAGGGCTTTTTTTGTTTCAGGAGCAATGATGAAACAAGAGGTTATTCTGGTCCTCGACTGCGGGGCAACCAACGTCCGGGCCATCGCTGTCGATCGGCAGGGGAAGATTGTCGCCCGCGCATCGACCCCCAACGCCAGCGATGCCGCTGCGGAAAACGGCGCGTGGCACCAGTGGTCTCTGGAAGCGATCCTGCAGCGCTTCGCCAGCTGCTGTCAGACGCTCGCGGCGGAGCTCGCCGCCTGCCGCATTCGCGGTATTACGGTCACCACCTTTGGCGTGGACGGCGCGCTGGTCGATGAGCGCGGCGCCCTGCTCTACCCGACGATCAGCTGGAAATGCCCGCGCACCGCAGCGGTGATGCACGACATCGGTCGAATAATGCCGGCGCAGCGGCTGCAGGAAATCTCCGGCGTCGGGGCCTTCAGCTTCAATACCTTATATAAGCTGGTGTGGCTGAAAGAGAACCACCCGCAGCTGCTGGAAAAGGCGCATGCCTGGCTGTTTATCTCATCGCTTATCAACCACCGCTTAACCGGCGAATTCACCACCGATATCACTATGGCGGGTACCGGCCAGATGCTGGATATTCACCGGCGGGAGTTTAGCCCCGAGATCCTGCAGGCCGCGGGGATCCCGCGCCGGCTGTTCCCTACGCTGGTGGAAGCGGGAGAGAAGATCGGCACCCTCCAGCCCGATGCCGCCGCGCTGCTGCAGCTCCCCGCGGGGATACCGGTATTCTCCGCCGGGCACGATACGCAGTTTGCGCTGTTTGGCGCCGGTGCGCAGCAGGACGAACCGGTGCTCTCCTCCGGCACCTGGGAAATTCTGATGGTGCGCAGCGCCGAGGTTAATACCCCGCTGCTGAGTCAGTACCCCGGCTCAACCTGCGAGCTGGACAGCCGGCCCGGACTGACCAACCCCGGGATGCAGTGGCTGGCGTCCGGCGTGCTGGAGTGGGTGCGCCAGCTGCTGTGGACGCCGGAGACGCCGTGGCAAACGCTGATTGAGGAAGCGCGCCTCATTCCCGCCGGCGCCGAAGGCGTGAAGATGCGCTGCGATCTGCTGGCCTGCCGGGACGCGGGCTGGCAGGGCGTAACGCTGAATACCACCCGCGGCCATTTTTATCGCGCCGCGCTGGAGGGCTTAACCGCCCAGCTGCAGAGCCACCTGCGCACCCTGGAGAAAATCGGCGGTTTTAAGGCCCGCGAGCTCCTGCTGGTGGGCGGCGGCAGCCGCAACGCGCTGTGGAATCAAATTAAAGCCAACGCGCTCGATATGCCGGTTAAGGTCCTCGATGACGCGGAAACCACCGTTGCCGGCGCGGCGATGTACGGCTGGTTTGGCGCCGGCGAGTTTGCCAGCCCGGAGCAGGCCAGAGCCGAAGTGCGCTACCGGTACCGCTACTTTTATCCACAAACCGAACCTGAACTGATAGATGAGGTATGACATGCTAAAAACGATCTCGCCACTCATCTCCCCCGAGCTGCTGAAGATCCTGGCCGAGATGGGCCACGGGGATGAAATTATTTTTTCCGACGCCCACTTCCCGGCCCACAGTATGGGGCCGCAGGTCATTCGCGCCGACGGCCTGCAGGTCAGCGACCTCCTGCAGGCGATCGCGCCGCTGTTTGAACTCGACGGCTACGCGCCGCCGCTGGTGATGATGGCGGCGGTAGCGGGCGACGCGCTCGATCCCGGCGTTGAGCAACGCTATCGCGATGCGCTCTCCCGGGAGTCGCCCTGTCCGGAAATCACCCGCATCGATCGCTTTGCGTTCTACGAGCGGGCGCAAAAAGCCTTTGCGATCGTTATCACAGGGGAGCGCGCCAAGTACGGGAATATTCTTTTAAAAAAAGGAGTAACGCCGTAATCTCATGCCGGAGCGCCCGCCTGATGCGGGCGTTTATTGACTGACAGGGTGAGAGAAAATGAAAGCGGCACGCCAGCAGGCGATCATAGACCTGCTGATCAACCATAGCAGCCTGACGACTGAAGCCCTATCGCTGCAGCTCGCGGTCAGTAAAGAGACGATTCGTCGCGACCTCAGCGAACTGCAGTCGCAGGGCAAAGTGCTGCGTAACCACGGACGCGTCAAGATCATCCACCGACAGAGCCAGGACAGCGGCGATCCGTTTCATATCCGCCTCAAAAGCCACTATGCCCACAAAGCCGATATCGCCCGCGAGGCCCTTGCCTGGATAGAAGAAGGGATGGTTATCGCCCTCGATGCCAGCTCCACCTGCTGGTATCTGGCCCGTCAGCTCCCCGACGTCAACCTTCACGTGTTTACCAACAGCCAGCCCATCTGCCAGGAGCTCAGCAAGCGCGAGCACATCCAGCTCACCTGCTCCGGCGGCACCCTGCAGCGTAAATACGGCTGCTACGTGAGCGCTTCGCTTATCCCGCAGCTCAGGTCCCTGGAGATCGATCTGTTCGTTTTTTCCTGCGAAGGCATCGATAGCAACGGCGCGCTTTGGGATTCAAATACGGTTAACGCCGAGTTCAAATCCCTGTTGCTCAAGCGCGCGGCGCAGTCTTTACTGCTGATCGATAAGAGTAAGTTTAATCGCTCGGGCGAGGCCAGCATTGGCCATCTCGATGACGTGACGCACATCATTTCTGATGAGCCAATCGCGGCGAAATAGCCGGCAGGAGAAGGGAGAAGAGAGCCCGGATAGCGGTGCCGCTACCCGGGATACGACGCCAAATTAGCGTTCGTCGCGACGACCGCCAACCGCAGCCCACAGGCGGCGAATATGAACGGTCACTTCTTCACGATCGTGATACAGCTGGCGCGCCTGAATCTGCGCGTTAATGCCGTGCTCATCCAGCTGCTCCTGGATGTAGGCCAGATTGCGCGACAGCTCTTCATAGCGCTTTTTCATCGGCAGCTTCAGGTTGAAAATAGTCTCGCGGCACCAGCCGTTGACCAGCCACTGCGCCATCAGCGCCGCGACCTTAGCCGGCTTTTCCACCATGTCGCACACCATCCACGAGATGTTGTTACGGGTCGGACGGTAGCGGAAGCCGTCTTCGCGCAGCCAGGTCACCTGTCCGGTATCCATCAGGCTCTGCGCCATCGGGCCGTTATCGACCGACGAAACCCACATGTTGCGCTTCACCAGCTGATAGGTCCAGCCGCCGGGACAGGCGCCAAGATCCACCGCATACATGCCGTTGCCCAGGCGCTCGTCCCACTCATCAGCCGGGATAAAGACGTGGAACGCCTCCTCCAGCTTCAGCGTAGAGCGGCTCGGCGCATCGGCAGGGAATTTAAGCCGCGGGATCCCCATATAGAACGGAGAGTTGTTGTTGGAGTAGGAGTAGCCGGTATAGCAGCAGCCCGGGGCGATAAAGAACACGTGCACCACCGGACGCTTCGTGGTTTCGTAGCTGGTCAGCACGCCCGCTTCACGCAGGGCCGCGCGCAGCGGAACCGTAAACTTACGGCAGAACTTCATCAGCTCTTTGCTTTCATTGGTATCGGCCACTTCCACCCGCAGGTCGCCGCCCTTCTCCACCACGCCCTGCAGCATGCCGACAATCGGCGTGATGCGATCTTCCGGCGGCAGGTCGCGCAGCAGCTCGCCCACCACAAACATCTGGCGAGCAAAAACCAGCGAGCTGAACGGCAGCTCGCGCGCCAGCTTGTCGCCATCTTCCATCTGATAGCATTCAAAAACCACGTACCCGGCGTTATCTTTAACGCGGGCAAAACCAAACACCTCAAGGCGGGATGCCTTATCGGTAATTTCTGCTGCGCACTCCTTCTCAAACCCGGGGCGACAATAGAGGACAACCTTATTCATGAACAACGCCCTTACGTTTCAGACGAATTGCACCAATTAACATTAAAACCCAGCCGGCGAGGAAGCTGACGCCTCCCACCGGCGTAACGAACGCCCACAGGCGTAAATGCGACAGCGCCAGGCAGTAAAGGCTGCCGCTGAACAAAACGGTACCCAGCGCCATAAAGACGCTGCTCCAGTAAAACCAGATGCTGATGCGGCGCTGCATCGCCACCGCCAGGCCAAAAATGGCCAGCGTATGGAAGGCCTGGTACTCAAGGCCGGTATGGATCCAGCCCATTTCCGCAACGCCCAGCGACCGGCTTAACACGTGCGCGCCGAAGGCGCCCAGAGCAACAAAGATAAAACCGCTTATCGCGGCGAATATCAGCATAAAACGGCTGGTCATGTTATTACCCTACAATCATTTATTGTTCGTAACGAAAGCGAAATTTTTCTTGTTCACTTGCCGCTTTCGCCAGTATCCACTGCCGGAAGGCGGCTATTTTACCCAGTTCAGCCTGACTGTCATGACAAACCAGATAAAAGGCATTTTTACTGACCAGAACATCATTAAACGGACAGACCAGGCGGCCGGCTTCAATTTCGGACTGGGACATCACGTTATTGGCGAGCGCGACCCCCTGTCCGTGAATGGCCGCCTGCAGCACCATTGCGCTGTGGCTGAAAATCGGCCCCTGCTGGACGTTAATATGGCTTAGACCCAGCTGGCGGGTATAAGTTTGCCAGTCGCGACGGGAAGCATCGTGCAATAGCGTATGTTGCGCCAGATCCGCAGGCGTTTTCAACGCTTTGTCACCGGTCAGCAGCACCGGCGAGCACACCGGCAGCAGATACTCGGCGTACAGTTTTTCGACGCGCAGCCCCGGCCAGTTGCCGCGGCCGTAGAAAATCGCCACGTCAACGTCATCCGCCAGCTTGTCCTCCTGACGGTCCACCGCCTGGATTCTGACGTCGATTCCCGGATAAGCTGAGTTAAAGCTTGAAAGGCGCGGGACCAGCCACTGAATCGCAAAACTGGGCAACAGGCTGACCGTTAACGCCCCTTTTGCGCTTCGCGCCTGCAGTTTACGCGTCGCCTCCGTCAGCTGCGAAAAAATATCTTTAATATCCTGAAAATAGCTCTGGCCCTCTTCCGTCAGCAGCAGCGATCGATTGCGCCGCCGAAACAACTTCAGCCCAAGAAAGTCCTCTAGTGACTTGATTTGGTGACTTACTGCGGCCTGGGTCACAAAAAGCTCATCGGCTGCGCGAGTGAAGCTTAAATGACGTGCGGCTGCATCAAAAACACGTAATGCATTCAGAGGTGGTAATCGCTTTGACATGGTTATTCTGGCTTAGATGTTAAGGCAATTTAACAAACAGGAAACAACGTTTAACCTATTAGTTTTTTTTATCTGAGCCATTATAATTTGTCCGTTGAGGTTCTACCAGCAAATACCTATAGTGGCCGCACTTCCTGAGCCGGAACGAAGAGCTTTTTTTGGAATGCGTGTTCCAACAAGCTTTTGGCTTACGGTTGTGATGTTGTGTTGTTGTGTTTGCAATTGGTCTGTCTTTGCGGACCATGGTGGCTAAGCTACCCCCTTTTCACTTCCTGTACATTTACCCTGTCTGTCCATAGTGATTTAATGTAGCACCGCAACGCGCGGTGCTTTTTTTTGCCCTGAATTTCCCCTCTCTTCCTTATCCGGTGCTTGTCAGCCTTGCCCTGACGGATAAATTGCGCGACGATCGTCGGATTGCAACGAGGAGCTCCATGAACGCATTCAATCCCGCTCAGTTTCGCGCGCAGTTTCCGGCTCTGGCCGATGCCGGCGTTTACCTTGACAGCGCGGCGACGGCGCTAAAGCCGCTGGCCACCATCGAGGCCAGCGATCGGTTCTATCGCCTCAGCGCCGGCAACGTGCACCGCAGCCAGTTTGCCGCCGCCCGGCGTCTGACCGAACGTTATGAAGACGCCCGCGAGCGCGTCGCGGCGCTGCTAAACGCGCCTTCGGGCAAAGATATCGTCTGGACCCGCGGCACCACCGAGGCCATTAACATGGTGGCGCAAAGCTACGTTCGCCCGCGCCTGCGGCCCGGCGACGAAATCATCGTCAGCGAAGCGGAGCATCACGCCAATCTGGTTCCCTGGCTGATGGTGGCGGAGCAGACCGGCGCCCGGGTGGTGAAGCTGCCCATCGGCGCCGATCGCCTGCCTGACGTCGCGAGCCTTCCCTCTCTTATTACGCCGCGTAGCCGGGTGCTGGCCATTGGCCAGATGTCGAACGTAACCGGCGGCTGCCCGGACCTGGCGCTGGCGATCCGCCTCGCGCATGAAGCCGGAATGGTGGTGATGGTCGACGGCGCCCAGGGCGCGGTGCATTTCCCGGCCGACGTCCAGAATCTGGATATCGACTTTTACGCCTTCTCAGGCCATAAGCTGTACGGCCCGACGGGGATTGGCGCGCTGTACGGTAAAAGCGAACTGCTGAACGCCATGTCGCCGTGGCTCGGCGGCGGTAAAATGATTACCGAAGTCACCTTCGACGGGTTTAAAACCCAGCCCGTCCCCTATCGGCTGGAGGCTGGCACGCCAAACGTCGCCGGGGTCATTGGCCTGAGCGCGACGCTGGAGTGGCTGCAGGAGACCGATATCGCCCAGGCTGAAAGCTGGAGCCGCAGCCTGGCGACGCTGGCTGAAGATGAGCTGGCGAAACGTCCGGGCTTCCGCTCCTTCCGCAGCCAAAGCTCAAGCCTGCTGGCGTTTGATTTCGCCGGCGTTCACCACGGCGATATGGTGACGCTGCTGGCGGAGTCCGGCATCGCGCTTCGCGCCGGGCAGCACTGCGCCCAGCCGCTGCTGGCGGCGCTTGGCGTCAGCGGCACCCTGCGCGCCTCGTTTGCGCCTTATAATACCCAGGATGACGTTTACGCGCTGGTGCATGCCGTTGACCGCGCTCTGGAAATTTTGGTGGACTAATGACGACTCCCAACCCGCAGAACCATCCGTTTGGCACCGCCATCACTGAAGCGATGCTGCGGCAAACCTTCGCACCGCTGAACCAGTGGGAAGATAAGTACCGCCAGCTGATCCTGTTAGGCAAAAAGCTGCCGCCGCTGGCGGACGAGGCGAAAGCCCGCACGACGGAGATTGCCGGCTGTGAAAACCGCGTCTGGCTGGGGCATACCCTGCGCGACGGTCGGCTGCATTTCTTCGGCGACAGCGAGGGGCGGATCGTTCGCGGCCTGCTGGCCGTGCTGCTGACCGCCGTTGAGGGGAAAAGCGCCGCCGAGCTGCTGGACCACGATCCGCTGGCGCTGTTCGACGAGCTGGGGCTGCGCGCGCAGCTGAGCGCCTCTCGCGGCCAGGGCCTCGCCGCGCTGGGCGCAGCGGTGCTCGCCGCGGCCCGCGAGGCTTAACCTGCAATAAGAACGGCGCTTAGCCCTGACGCCCGGCTTTCGCCAGCATCTTCTTCAGCGCATGGGATACGGCGACAAAGCCAAAGGTGGCGGTAACCATCGTTGCCGCGCCAAAGCCCGACGCGCAGTCCATCCGTTTGGGGCCTTCCGCGCTGCTTTTCATCGCGCATACGCTGCCGTCAGCCTGGGGATAAACCAGCGCCTCGGTCGAGAACACGCAGTCGATGCCGAGCTTGCCCTTACTGTTTTTGACCACCCCGAACTGGCCCTTCAGGCGCTCGCGCAGCTTCGCCGCCAGCGGGTCCTGGATGGTTTTCGCCAGGTCAGCCACCTGAATCTGCGTCGGGTCAATTTGCCCGCCCGCGCCGCCGGTGGTCACCAGCGGCACCTTATAGCGACGGCAGTACGCAATTAACGCCGCCTTCGGCCGCACGCTATCGATAGCGTCAATCACGTAGCTGAAGCCCGCGCCCATATATTCGGCCACGTTCTCCGGCGTCACGAAATCGTCAATCACCGTCACCTGACATTCAGGGTTAATCAGCCGGATACGCTCCGCCATCACCTCGGCTTTCGCCAGCCCGACGTTGCCGCCCAGGGCATGAATCTGCCGGTTGGTGTTGGTGACGCAGACGTCGTCCATATCGATAAGGGTAATGGCGCCAATCCCGGTTCTTGCCAGCGCTTCTGCAGCCCAGGAGCCGACGCCGCCGATGCCCACGACGCAGACGTGCGCATCGGCAAAACACTGCAGCGCTTTTTCACCATACAAACGCGCCGTCCCGCCAAAACGCTGGCGCCAGGCGTCGCTAATTACAACAGACATATAACCTCAGAATAAAATAGCCGCTTCCCCGACGCGCGCGTGCCGTCGGGGAAGCGGAGAAAGGAGCGTTAGCCGCTAAAGACGTTGCCCGTGCCTGGGGCGTTTTTCAGCACCCAAACGCGGCCATAATGGTTATACCAGCCCGCGCGATGCCCGGCATCCGCGCCGATACCCTGATAGATATCGAAGTGCTGGCCTTTAATCGCGCCGCCGACATCCAGCGCAACCATCAGGCGCAGCTCGTACTGACCGTTAAACTTGCCTTTATTATCCAGCAGCGGGACTTCCGCCAGCAGGGTGGTTCCCGGCGGGATAATGCTGCGGTCAGAGGCGACCGACGCGCGGCCAATCAGCGGCACCGCGCTGGCGCCTTTCACCGGGGCGAAGGATTGCGGTTTAAAGAAGACAAAGGACGGGTTCTCTTCGAGCAGCGCGCGCACTTCGGCTTCGCTATGGGTTTCGCCCCATTCGCGGATCGCCTGCATCGACATATCTTCTCTCTTCACTTCACCGCGATCGATAAGCACCTTGCCGATGCTGCGATACGACCAGCCGTTCTTCCCGGCATAGCTGAAGAAGTTCAGCGGCGAGCCGTCGCCAAAATCGATATAGCCGCTGCCCTGGACATCCATAATGAAGTTGTCCATCAGCGAATTACTGTAAGCCAGAATATAGCTGTCGCTCAGCCCGCCGGCGTAGATGCTGGCGCGGGACGGAAGCTTGCCGCGCTTCGGCGGCATGCGGTAAATAGGATACTGGAACTCACCCTGGCGGGTGTGGCGCGCCTGCACCACCGGGGTGTAGTAGCCGGTAAACTGCACGTTGCCGTAGCTATCGGCGCCCTGCATCTGCCAGGCGTCAATCCCGTACTGGCTCAGCGTGCGGGTATCGCCGCCGGCGCTTAGCCACTGCTGCAGGGAGTTATAGACGTTGCTCTGGCTATTATAGAGGCGCGGAGAGGCGCTGCGGATCTGCCTGACCTGTTCGGAGAAGTCGCCCGCGTTAATCGGCGTGCCGACCGCATCAGGCTGGTTAACCAGTGAAAACGGCTGGGTGAGCTTTCCTTCATTATACTGCTGACCGCGATCGGTCGGTTTCGAGGAGCAGCCGGCGAGCATCGCCAGTATTGCTCCGGTTGCCACATACTTTGCCCAACATCCTTTCATGGTATCTCTTCTTTTGCCGCTTAGTACCGGTTCGTGATGAGGGAAGATAACAAACCGCCAGGGCTATTGAAATGCGCTAAAGCAGCACAAATACAAAATCGGCTAAAAAACGCGCTAAAAACGGTTCTTTCTACACCATTCATTACAAAATTATCGATTTAGCTGAAAAAGGGTTGCATCAAAACGTTAGCAGAGTATAGTGCGCATCCACGGACGCGGGGTGGAGCAGCCTGGTAGCTCGTCGGGCTCATAACCCGAAGGTCGTCGGTTCAAATCCGGCCCCCGCAACCAATTAAAATCAGAGAAGTAAGCTTTACTCGATGGAAGAGTAAAGACGGACGCGGGGTGGAGCAGCCTGGTAGCTCGTCGGGCTCATAACCCGAAGGTCGTCGGTTCAAATCCGGCCCCCGCAACCAATTAAAATCTGATGCAAAGTTTACTCGATGAAGAGTAAAAACGGACGCGGGGTGGAGCAGCCTGGTAGCTCGTCGGGCTCATAACCCGAAGGTCGTCGGTTCAAATCCGGCCCCCGCAACCAACACAATAAACACCCTTCCGGGTGTTTTTTTGTTTCTGCGCTTCCTGCACGATAGCTTCAGCCCGCCGGTTCACGGCCCCGAACGACCTTTCTTCGCGCCAATACTCAGATCCGGCCTCATTGCCAGCTGCGCCATCGCCGCGTGCAGCCATGGCGCAGCGCGGCTCACAGCAGCGCCAGCAGGAAGACCAGCTCGCCGAGCTCAATAGCCGCCCCCAGCGTATCGCCGGTTTGCCCACCGAGGGTGCGCTTTAAGAGCTGGCCGAGAATGAAAATCGCCGCTGCGCTGACCGCCAGCGCCGCCACTCCGCTCATGCCAGGCAGCAGCACCGCCGCGAGAATAACCGCGAGCCCCAGGGTTACGCAGGTTTGTCGCCCGCTCACCTTGCCGATGAACACGTTGCCCAGCCCCTCTTCCCGCGCATAGCGCTGGCGGTACATCAGCAGCACGCTGGCTCCCCGCCCTGCCGCGCAGGCTGCCGCCAGCGCCGCCAGCATCGGCGTGCCACGCAGCGCCAGCTCGCTGACCACCAGCACCTTCGCCAGCAGCACAAAAATCAGCGCCAGCCCGCCGTGGGTTCCCAGCCGGCTGTCGCGCATAATCTCCAGCATCCGTTCACGACGGCGGGCGGAAAACACCCCGTCGCAGGTATCGGCCAGTCCGTCGAGGTGGAAGCCGCCGGTGAGCAGCGCCAGCGCCAGTACGGCAAACAGCGCCGCCAGCGGGATGCCGCACCACGCCTGCACGGCGAGAAATACCAGGCCGCTCAGCAAGCCCAGCAGCGCGCCGACCACGGGAAAGGTGACAATGCCGCGAACGTAGCGGTCAATATCCAGCCCCTGCGACCAGCACTCCGGTACCGGTAAACGGCTGAGAAAAGAGAGCGTTGCCCAGAATAGTTTGATCATTTTATTTTGACTCCAATACCTGATACCACCAGCCAGACCTCATCTGCAGCCGCCGCCAGGCGCTGGTTAACCCGACCGGCGATATCGCGAAAATGCCGCGCAAGGCGATTCTCGGGGACAATCCCCATTCCCACTTCGTTGGTGACCACCACGATCTTCGCCGCGGAGCGCTGGCAGGCGGCGATCAGCGAATGGATCTCGTCGTCGATCGTCCGCTCCATGGCCGCATAATCCCAGCCATCGGGATCGCTGTCGCCGCCGCAGGCAAACAGCAGATTGGTCACCATGGTGGTGATACACTCCAGCAAAATAGCTTCGTTGGGATCGCCGTGCGGGGTAATCAGCTTATCAAGATGCTGCCAGCGCTCGACGGTGCGCCAGTGCGCCGGTCGGCTATCGCGGTGATGCTGGATCCTTGCGGCCATCTCCTCATCAAAAATCTGCGAGGTGGCGAGATACAAAACCTGCGCTGAGCCGGCGATCAGCGCTTCGGCGTGACGGCTTTTCCCGCTGCGCGCGCCGCCGGTGACCAGAATCAGCATGATGGCTCCTGATGCTGCTGCATAATGTGGTAAATTTTTTCAATATCAATATGTTGACGCATTGCATCCGCCAGAATATCGAACTGCTGCGATTTGTACTGCGCGTAGTGGAGGGTGCTATCCAGCGCCGCCAGACCTTTGCGCAGACGCAGGCCGTTGACCAGCGCGCGGGTGAACTCATCGCTGTCGAACAGGCCGTGCAGGTAGGTACCAAACGCCAGCCCGTCGTCCGTCATCGCCCCGTCCGCCACCGGCCGCCCCTCTTTTTCCAGCTGCAGCAGCGGCCGGCAGTCGCCTTGCCGGGTCGTTTCGCCCATATGAATTTCGTAGCCGCGCACGCGCAGCGCGGAGGCGCCCGCCAGCCAGCCCGGAAGCGCGGCCGCCATCGTCGCCTCAACCAGCGTCGTGGTTTTATGGCGGGCAAACTGCGTCACGGTATTGAGCAGCCCCAGGCCGGGTAACATGCCCAGCCCGGACTCCACGTCATCGAAGATGGTCTCACCAAGCATCTGGTAGCCGCCGCAAATCCCCAGCACCGGGATCCCCTGCTGATGCGCCTGCAGCACGCCCTGCTCCATCCCGCTTTCGCGCAGCCACTGCAGATCGCCCAGCGTATTTTTGCTGCCGGGCAGGATCACCAGGTCACTCGTCGTCAGATCCTGGGGATGACGGACGTAGCGCACGCGGACGTCCGGCTGCGCCGCCAGCGCGTTGAAATCGGTGAAGTTGGACGTATGCGGCAGCTGAACCACCGCAATCTCAATCTCCCGCTGCGCGGTGCTCAGGTATTTTCCCTTCTGCAGCGCCACGCTATCTTCATCTTCCAGATCGACCTCCAGCCACGGCAGCACGCCCAGCACCGGAACGCCGGTCAAAGCTTCAATCTGTTCGATGCCCGAGTACAGCAGCGCCACATCGCCGCGGAACTTATTGATGATCACCCCTTTCACCCTGGCGCGCTCCTGCTCCTCAAGCAGCGCCAGCGTCCCGTAGATGGCGGCAAACACGCCGCCCCTGTCGATGTCGGCAACGAGGATCACCGGACACTGCGCCATCTCCGCCATGCCCATGTTGACGATATCGCGATCGCGCAGGTTGATCTCCGCCGGGCTGCCGGCGCCCTCCAGTACCAGCACGTCATACTCCTGCGCCAGGCTGCGGTAAACCTCAAGGATCTGCTCGCGCAGGCGCGGCTTGTACTCGTGGTAGCTCACCGCGTCCATATGGGTCGCCACTTTTCCCATCAGCACCACCTGCGCGTTGAGATCGCTGGTCGGCTTTAACAGTATCGGGTTCATGCGCACGTCCGGCGCGATGCCCGCCGCTTCGGCCTGAAAGATCTGCGCCCGTCCCATCTCTTTGCCATCGGCGGTGATGCCCGAGTTCAGCGCCATGTTCTGTGATTTAAACGGCGCCGTGCGCAGGCCGTCCTGGTAAAAAATTCTGCACAGTCCCGCCACCAGCACGCTTTTTCCCACGTCGGATGCCGTACCTTGCAACATGATTGCCCGCGTCATAAGGCCTCCTTTATCGCGTTCTGTCGCCTTCGCATTAACACTCACCTTTCGCTTTACGCCGCGCCGGCCAGCAGATAGCGCGCCAGCATAAACAGCGCCAGCGCCAGGGTTGATGCCACCCACATCAGCCGGATCGTGCGGGGGATGTCGTCGACTGAAATATCGCGCACGTCGTCGCCAATCCACGGCTTTTCTACCCGCTGGCCAAAATAGTTGTTTGGACCGCCCAGCCGAATCCCCAGCGCGCCGGCCACGCTGGCTTCTGACCATCCGCAGTTGGGGCTGCTGTGGTTATAGCGATCGCGCCAGCCGATACGTACCGCTCTGGGACCATCGTTGCGGCATAAGAAGGCCGCCATACTCAGCAGCAGCCAGCTCAGACGAGCGGGAATAAGGTTGGCGACATCGTCAAGGCGGGCGCTGACCATGCCAATGGCGCGATACTTTTCGTGCTTGTAGCCCACCATTGAATCGAGGGTATTCACGGCTTTGTAGGCCATAGCCAGCGGCGCGCCGCCGATCAGCAGGAAGAAGAGCGGGGCAATAATGCCGTCGACGGTGTTCTCCGCCACCGTCTCCACCACCGCGCGGTTAATCTGCTCCGGCTGGAGCTGAGACGTGTCCCGCCCGACGATCCACGAGAGCTTCTCGCGGCTCTGCGCCAGGTCACCCTCGCGCAGCGGACGCTCAACGTCGCGGGCGGAGGTCGCCAGGCAGCGGCCGGCCAGCAGCGTAAAAATCATCCACACCTCAATCACCCAGCCAAGCCAGGGATGGATGCTTTCCGCCAGCGTCAGTACGCCCCAGGAAACGCCCCACGTCAGCCCTACCACCGCCAGCCACATCAGCCCTCCGCCGATGCGTAGCGTCCTGTCGCTGCGGCAGTAGCGCCTGACGACGCGTTGCGTGGCGGTAATGAGATGGCCAATCCAGCGTACCGGGTGGGGCCAGCGCGGGGGGTCGCCGATGATGAGATCGAGGAGCCAGGCAACGCACCAGGCAAGTAGCGTCATCGCGCGGGCCTCGAAGATGCCTGCCGGCGTACGGGAATAGATGAATGGAGTCTTGCCGCCATACCCGGTTCCTGTTCAGGGTGGTCGGAGGGCAAAGGTGCAGCAGCGGTATGCTTTCGCCGGTACGCCTCTGAGCACCCTACTTACCACCGAGGTTGTTGGTGATAACCAACAGGAGAATTTCTGGCTTAGCGTCAGCATCGCAGCGGCGGGGAATTTTGGCTCCCGTCGCTGGCACCCGTTGGTTGATATCGCGAAAGCATCCTGAAGCTCTGCCGTTCGCGCAATAAGGAACGGCATTATGCCACACCGATGCGCCGGCGGCTTGCGAAGTCAGACGCCGACGGGCAGGATCTTCGCCAGCGCCGCAAGCAGCCGCTGATTCTCTTCCGCGCTGCGGATCGCCACGCGGAAATAGCCCGCCCCGAGGCCGGGGTAGTTGGCGCAGCTGCGAATCAAAATATGCTGCTGCAGCAGGGCATACTGCAGGTCGATACCCGGTATATCGGCGCGCAGAAACAGATAGTTTGCCTGGCCCGGATAGACCGTCAGGCCGGGAAGCTGGCGGAGCTGCTGGTAAAAACGTCGGCCTTCTTCCGCCAGCCAGCGCCAGGTCTTCTGCTGGTAGGCGCTATCCTGCAGAATAATTTCCCCTGCCAGCGCGGCAAACGCGTTTATTGACCACGGCATCTGCCGCTCGCGCATCCTGGCGACGGCGCGTTCATCGCCGTTGACCAGATAGCCCAGCCGCAGGCCGGGGATGGCATAGAACTTGGTCAGCGAGCGCAGTACCCAAATATGTGGGTTATCGCGCAGCAGAGGAATAAACCCCGGCTGGTCGGGAATGAAATCGATAAAGGCCTCATCGAGGATCAGCGCGATGTCTAGCGCCTTGCAGCGCGCGGCAATCGCCGCCAGCAGCTGGCTCTCCGGCAGCAGTCCGGTTGGGTTGTTGGGCGTACAGAGGAACAGGCAGTCGAGGTCCGGCGTCAGGGCCGTGAGAAGGGCCTCGGTCAGCTGCCAGCCGTCCTCTTCACGCAGCGCGAACTCGCGGATCGCACAATCCACCGCGCTCAGCGCGCGGCGATATTCGGCAAAACCGGGCACCACAATCATCGCCTGACGCGGCTTCAGGCCGCTTACGACGGTGAAAATAGATTCGGTTTCGCCATTCCCCGCCACGATCCACGAGGCGGGAATATGGTGATGTTCCGCCAGGGCCTCGTGCAGCTGCTGATAGTCCACGTCGGGATAGCGCTCCGCGCGGTCAAGATTAGCGATCAGGGCGCGTTTGAGGCTTTCAGGCATGCCCAGCGGATTAATATTGGCGCTAAAATCGAGCAGCTGCGCGGGCTGAACGCCCAGCAGCGCCGCCGCCTCCCGCGTATTGCCGCCGTGGGCGCTCTTTAACAGGGCCATCTTCCGCTCCTTTTATCAGCCGAGCCTTGCCAGGGTTGCGCCATCGGCGAAGTAGGCCTTAATCCCCGCCAGTATCGACTCGGCAACCTGCTGCTGGAAGGCCGCCGTTTTCAGCTTCCGCTCCTCCGCCACGTTGCTGATAAACGCGGTTTCGACCAGGATCGACGGAATATCCGGCGCCTTCAGCACCGCGAAGCCCGCCTGCTCGACCTGGTTCTTATGCAGATCGTTAACCCTGCCCATTTTTTGCAGCACCGCTTTGCCAAACTTCAGGCTATCGGAGATGGTCAGCGACTGCACCATGTCGAACATCGTATGGTCGACGTAGCGGTCGCCGCTCTTGCTGACGCCCCCCACCAGGTCGGAGGCGTTCTGGGTTTGCGCCAGGTATTTAGCCGCGGTGCTGGTAGCGCCTTTGGTTGAGAGCGCAAATACCGACGAGCCGCGCGGCTGGCGGCTGGTAAAGGCATCGGCATGAATCGAGACGAACAGGTCGGCACGCTGCTTTTGCGCCTTGGCGACGCGCACCTTCAGGGGAATAAAGACATCTTCATTGCGGGTCATATAGGCCTTCATATTCCCCTCTTTTTCGATCAGCGCCCGCAGCCGACGGGCGATCTGCAGCACCACGTCTTTCTCGCGGGTGTGGTATTTGCCAACCGCACCGGAGTCTTCCCCGCCGTGTCCCGGGTCGAGCATAATCACAATCGGCCTGTCGCGTCCGGCCTTACCCGGCTTCGGCCCGCTTTCTGCCGGCGGCACCTGACGATCGAGATCGCCCTTATTGTAATCCTCCAGCAGCGCCAGCAGCGGATCCTGCACGTCGGTCGCCGTAGACGGATAGAGATCCATCACCAGACGCTCTTTAAAGCCGGCAACCGGCGCGAGGGCAAAGAGCTGCGGTTTCACGTCCTGCTTGAGCTCAAACACCATGCGCACCGTCTGCGGATCGAACTGGCCGACGCGGGCGGACTTAATATAGGGATCGTCGTCGCGAATGCTGGTTCCCATGCCCTTCAGCACGGAATTAAGGTTAACCCCTTCCAGATCGACCACCAGCCGCTCCGGATTGCTCAACGCAAACTGCCGATATTTCAGCACATGGTTGGATTCCACCGTCACGCGCGTATAGGTTGACGACGGCCAGACGCGCACCGCGACGACCTGTGCAACGGCAGCTAAACCAACCGGACTGACGCTCATTAACCACATCGCGCTCGCCCCCTGTAAAAAACGGCGACGGCTTAATCCTGACTTGTATCCCGGCATGCCACTCCCAAGCAATAAAAACGCATTCGTATCCAAAACAAACAGATTGACCAGAAACTTTAACGAAAGCCGTATAACCTGTCATCAATAAAAGGGTAAACAATCTTTGGTAGCACGCGTTAAGTCACAGTTCTTTCGCATATTCGTGACAAATTTTGGCTTGCGTTTACGCGCAAAACAGAATAAAAATACACTTATTACGAATAATCATGCATTGAGGGTTGTGGTCATGGTGAAGGAACGTCGCACCGAACTGGTAGAAGGATTCCGCCATTCAGTTCCCTATATTAACGCCCATCGGGGAAAAACCTTTGTCATCATGCTGGGCGGCGAAGCCATCGAGCATGAAAATTTCTCCAGCATAGTCAATGACATTGGGCTGTTACATAGCCTGGGCATTCGCCTGGTGGTGGTCTATGGGGCGCGTCCTCAGATAGACGCCAACCTGGCCGAGCATCATCACGAGCCGCTTTACCATAAGCAAACGCGCGTGACTGACGCCAAAACCCTCGAACTGGTTAAACAGGCCGCCGGCATGCTGCAGCTGGAAATTACCGCGCGCCTGTCGATGAGCCTCAACAACACCCCGCTGCAGGGCGCCCACATCAACGTCGTGAGCGGCAATTTCATTATTGCCCAACCGCTTGGCGTTGATGATGGCGTCGATTATTGCCACAGCGGGCGCATTCGTCGTATCGATGAAGAAGCGATCCACCGCCAGCTTGATAACGGCGCCATCGTGCTGATGGGCCCGGTTGCGGTATCGGTCACCGGCGAAAGCTTTAACCTGACTTCCGAAGAGATTGCCACCCAGCTGGCCATCAAGCTGAAAGCGGAAAAAATGATCGGCTTCTGCTCTTCGCAAGGGGTATACAGCCAGGAGGGCGAGATCGTTCCCGAGCTGTTCCCGAACGAAGCCCAGGCGCGGGTTGAAGAGCTGGAAGCGGAAGAGGACTACAACTCCGGTACCGTGCGTTTCCTGCGCGGCGCGGTGAAAGCCTGCCGCAGCGGCGTGCGTCGCTGCCACCTGATCAGCTACCAGGAAGATGGCGCTCTGCTGCAAGAGCTGTTCTCACGCGACGGTATCGGGACCCAGATCGTCATGGAGAGCGCCGAGCAGATCCGCCGCGCCACCATCAACGATATTGGCGGTATTCTTGAGCTGATAAGCCCGCTGGAGCAGCAGGGAATTCTGGTGCGCCGCTCCCGCGAGCAGCTGGAGATGGAAATAGATAAATTCACCATCATTCAGCGCGATAACACGACAATTGCCTGCGCCGCGCTCTATCCGTTCCCGGAAGAGAAAATCGGTGAAATGGCCTGCGTGGCGGTCCATCCGGACTACCGCAGCTCATCGCGCGGGGAAGTCCTGCTGAACCGCATCGCGACCCAGGCAAAACAGATGGGGCTAAGCAAACTGTTCGTGCTGACCACCCGCAGCATTCACTGGTTCCAGGAGCGCGGCTTTACGCCGGTGGATATCGACCTGCTGCCGGAAAGTAAGAAAGAGATGTACAACTATCAGCGCCGCTCCAAGGTGATGATGGCCGACCTTGGCTGAGCGAGCGCTCCCCTTCGCCGGCCAGGCGTAGCGCAGGCTGGCAAAGGGGAAGCGGCTTGAACGCCGAGGCTACCCGCCGCTGGCGAAGATGTCCGCCAGCCCGCTGCGCCGTTCGGTGCGCGCCGCGATAGCCTGAGTCAGCACCTGCTCATCGGCGTAAATCGACAGCTGCCGTTTGGCGCGGGTTATCGCGGTATACACCAGCTCACGCGTCACCAGCGGCACGCTGCGGGAAGGCAAAATCAGGGCCGCGTGGTCAAACTCCGAGCCCTGGGATTTATGCACCGTCATCGCCCAGGCGGTATCGTGATCCGGCAGGCGGCTGGGCTGCACCGACTTAATGCTGCCATCCGGCATCGGGAACCAGACGCGAAGCCCGTCTCCCCTTTCCAGCGCAATGCCAATATCCCCGTTAAACAGCCCCAGCGCGCTATCGTTGCGCGAGATCATCACCGGCCGGCCTTCATACCAGCGCGAATGCCGCGGCAGCGCAATAGCCCGCTTACGATTGAGCATCAGCTCCAGCTGTTCGTTCAGCCCGCTGATGCCGTAGGGCCCCTCGCGCAGGGCGCACAGTAGCCGGAACTCGCCGAAAGCGGCGATCGCCGCCTCCGGATCCGCCCGCTCACGCAGCAGCCGGAGATAGCGATCGTAGCCGGCCTGCGCCTGCGTCAGCATCGCCTCATACTCCTCGGTGGTGCTTAGCGGGCGCAGCACGATGTCGTCGAACGGCTGGCGCAGGGTCGTCTTGACCCCGTGCCGATCGCCGGCGTTCACCGCCCGGGCCAGGCTACCGATGCCGGAGTGGCTGCCAAAACGATAGCTTTTTTGCAGCAGGCACAGGCTGTCGCGCAGAGCGCCCGCCGCCTCGCCCTCGCCGGCAGGCACCGGCAGGCCGGTCAGCCGCTTTAGCTGCGCCGCGCGCTCGGCGGTATAGCCCGCACTCACCCAGGCGCAAATATCCCCCAGCACCGCACCGGCCTCCACCGACGCCAGCTGATCGCGGTCGCCGAGAAAAATCACCCGACCGTGCGCCGGCAGGGCGTCAATCAGGCGAGCCATCATCGGCAGGTCAATCATCGAAGCTTCATCCACCACCAGCACGTCGAGGTGCAGCGGGTTGCCGGCGTGATAGCGCATACGCTGGCTGCCCGGCTGCGCGCCCAGCAGGCGGTGCAGGGTGCTGGCCTCCGTCGGCAGCAGCGCCTTCTGCTCATCCGTCAGCGGCAGCTGGCGCAGCGCGCTGCCCAGCGACTCGGTCAGGCGCGCCGCGGCTTTGCCGGTGGGCGCCGCCAGGCGGATGCGGCAGCGGGGCGTATCCGTCGTCTGGATCAACGCCGCCAGCAGCCTGGCGACGGTAGTCGTTTTACCGGTGCCTGGACCGCCGGAAATAACCGAAATCCGCCGGGTCAGCGCCACCGCCGCCGCCACCTTCTGCCAGTCAATATCGTCCCCGGCGGGGAAGAGCGCATCCAGCGTCGACGCCAGGCGCGTTTCATCCACGCTCAGCACCTGATTGGCTTCGTTAAAAAAGCGCGCGACGGTCAGCTCGTTGCGCCACATGCGGTTAAGGTAAAGCCGTTCGCCGCAGAGGATCATTGGCGTCGGACGCTCCCCGCGGCTCACCGCCGCTGAAGAGAGCAGCAGCGCCGACCAGTCATCAGGCGCGCCGGCCTTCGCCAGCAGCTGCTCGCGCAGAGCGGCGACCTTTCCGCTCAGCACGTCGTCAGCGGCAAGGCGCGAGAGCGGCAGGCAAACGTGCCCTTCGCCGGCGTCGCGGCTCAGCACCGCCGCCGCCAGCTTCACCGCCGGGTGTGCATCCCGGGCGACCATCAGCGCAAACTGGACGTCAAGCGGACGTAATAAACGCTGGTTTGCTGCCTCAAGCAGCAGCTCATCCATGGTCATGAAGCGATCTCCTGAACTTCGCCGGCAAACAGGGCGTCCAGGCCGTCAATCAGCGGACGCTCAGGGCGCGTGGTAAATATCCCCTGCCCTCCGTCCTGCCCGTCCATTCCGCGTAAAAAGAGATAAATGACGCCACCAAAATGGCGCTCATAGTCGTAGTCAGCAACGCGATGGCGTAAATAGCGGTGCAGCGCCAGGCCGTAGAGCTGGTACTGTAAATCATAGCGGTGCGTGCACATCGCCTGCGCCATTGCCTGCCGGGTGTAGGCTTCGCGATCGTCCCCCAGCCAGTTGGATTTGTAATCCAGCAGGTAGTAGCGGCCGTTATGCCGAAACACGAGGTCAATAAACCCTTTCAGCATTCCGCGAACCTGACGGAAATCAAGCTCCGGGCACTGCGCCGAAAGCGGGTCGTAGCGGCGAGCCAGCGCATCCAGGCGCCGCGCGTCCAGCGGGGCCTCAATGGGTAAATAAAACGCCATCTCAACCTGCTTGTCCGCCGCCGCGAGCTGATTCAGCGCGATATCGGCGCCCGGTAGCGGCGTGCGCAGCACATCATCCAGCCATTGGGTCAGCACCGGCGTCCAGTGCTCGGCAAATCCGCCGGACCGCAGCTTTTCCGCCATCCAGTCGGCGGGGACCGGTTGGGTAAAGTCGAGGTCTTCAAACAGGCCGTGCAAAAATGTCCCCGGCGACGCCCCACGCGGGAACTGATGCGGGGTGAGCTGCGGCTCCTCCGCCACCTCCCCCACGCCGGCGGCGTCAACGTCAAGACGGGGCAGTAAATCCTGCGCCGGGCTGTGGCCATGCTGCTGTAGCCCGGAGTAGCTGGTGACCCGCCAGTCATCAACGATCGAACGTCCCAGCATCCGCGCCGACAGCGGCGGCAGCGCCTCCTGCGGCGCCTGCCAGGGCTGCCGATCGGCAACGCCGGGGGTTTGCAGCGCAATATCCGCGCAGCAGAACGCCTGCAGGCGGGCCGTCAGCCCCGCGGCGTCCATCGCTTCGCCTCCCTGCAGAAGGCGCCCCAGGGCGCTGTGGTGAAAATCGCTGTCGCCCGGCTTGTCGCTGCGTCGGGTGCTGAGCGGCGCCACGCCGAGACTGCAGTGCCAGACCGCTCGCGTCAGGGCCACGTACAGCAGGCGTAAATCTTCCGCCAGACGCTCCGCCTCCGCCAGCTCGAGGCTCCCCTCATTCTGCTCAAGGTCGAGCACCGCCGCAAAGGAGTCGCGATCGTGATAAAACGCCTGATCCTGCTTGCGGAAGCGGGCGATAAACGGCAGCCACACCAGCGGGTATTCCAGCCCTTTCGATTTATGTACGGTGACGATCTGCACCAGATGCTTGTCGCTTTCCAGGCGCATCTGCTGGCTGGAGGCATTGCTGTCCGGCTCGGCGATGCGCTGCGTCAGCCAACGCACTAACGCATGCTCGCTCTCCAGCTGGTTGGCCGCTTCCTGCAGCAGTTCACTGATATGCAGGATATCGGTTAAGCGCCGCTCGCCGCCGCTCGTCACCAGCAGGTTTTCGGCAATATGTCGGGCGGTCATCAGCGCTCTTAGCATCGGCATCACCCCGCGCTGACGCCAGATGTGGCGGTAGTCGCTAAACTCTTCCACCAGCGCATCCCACGCGCGCTCATCCTTGTTGAGGTTTTCAATATCGAGGGCGTTCAGGCCGAAAATCGAGGTCGCCAGCGCGCTGCGCAGCGTGTTTTCACGTTCGGGCGCCAGCGCCGCCTGGAGTACCCACAGCAGCTCCTGCGCTTCCGGCGTTTCAAATACGCTATCGCGGTTGGAGAGATAGACCGACGGAATGGCCAGCGCCTGTAGCGCATCGCGGATCAGCGATGCCTCCTGGCGATTACGCACCAGCACCGTGATATCGGAAGCCTGCACCGGCCGGGCGCGATCGTCGCGCCACAGCAGCGCCCGCCCCTGCTGGCCGGCGCTAAGCCAGTCGCGGATCTGCGCAGCGCAGAGCTGGGCCATAAAGGCTTGATAATCCCCCGCGCCCACCGCTTCGCCCGGCATCAGCCAGATGTTCATAGCCGGAACCGCATCGTCGTCAACGGTGAAGCGCAGATGCTGGTTTTTCGGCGCCGGCTTTACCGGCAGGAACGGGATTTCGCGGAACATAAACGGATTATCGCTGAGGCTGAACAGGCGATTGACGCTCTCCACCATTCCCGGAGCGGAGCGCCAGTTGGTATCCAGCGTGTAGTGCGCGGCAACGTCGCCGCGCGCCTTCATATAGGTAAAGATATCCGCGCCGCGAAAGGCGTAAATGGCCTGTTTGGGGTCGCCGATAAGCAGCAGCGCCGTCTCCGGCTGCCGCCGCCAGATGCGGCGAAAAATGCGGTACTGCTGCGGGTCGGTATCCTGGAACTCATCGATCATCGCTACCGGAAAACGCTGCCGGATCGCGCTGGCCAGCGCTTCGCCGCTTTCGCTGCGTAGCGCATCGTCGAGGCGGCTGAGCATGTCATCAAAACCGAGCTCGCCGCGGCGACGTTTTTCCCGCGCCACCGCTTCGCGGATCTCCACCATTGCCCGGGCGATCACCAGATCCGTCAGGGTCAGCGGCGCAGAGAGCAGCGCCTCAATCGCGCTAAACAGCGGGTGAACCGGCGGTTCGCCATCCGCTTTGGTACGTTCGTGAAGGAACGGCTGGGAGAATTTCTCCAGCGCCTCCGGCAGCCGGTAGCTCAGGGTCTCTTCCTGCGCCCAGAGGCTGACTTTCTCTATCCACTTCCCCTGGTTACCGCGGTTGAATTTGCGCCGGTCGAGGCCGGAGTTTTCCAGCACGCTTTCAATCTCGCCCACCTGCTCCCGCCACTGCCGCTTCACCGCGTCAATGCGTTCGATGATTTGCTGATGGCGTTCGGCCAGCGTCTCCTCCTGCGCTGGCGGGGATTTAAGCTGCGGGGCTTCGCCCTGCAGCCAGCGGTCGAGGGATTTCAGCAGGTCGCGCGGGCCTTTCCAGGCTTCGTGGATAACCGCGGCTATTTCGCGCGGGAGCGGGTAGCAGTGGCGGCGCCAGAAATCGGCGCAGGCCTGATAGCGGAGCCGGGATTCGTCCTCGATCAGCTGCTGTTCAAAGAGCATGCCGGACTCAAACGCGTTGAGGCTGAGCATGCGCTGGCAGAAGCCGTGGATGGTGAACACCGCCGCTTCGTCCATCTGCCGCTCCGCCAGCATCAGCGTTTGTGCGGCCTGGTTTTTGTCCGGGATTTCCGCCAGCAGCGCGGCGTAGAGAGGGTCGGAGGCCGTTTCGCGCAGGCAGGCGATGCGCAGCCCGTGGATGTTGCTGCGGATACGGCCGCGCAGCTCCTCGGTCGCCGCCTCGGTGAAGGTAACCACCAGCAGCTCCTCCACGCTCACCGGCCGCGGAAAGGCGGATTCTCCGCCCAGCCCCAGCAGCAGCCGGAGGTACAGCGCCGCGATGGTAAAGGTTTTTCCGGTGCCCGCAGAGGCTTCTATCAGGCGCTCGCCCGTCAGGGGCAAGCGCAGGGGGTCAAGAGGCTCGGCGGTTTCGGTCATTCATTCTCTCGCATCAGGGGTAAGGATTTCTGCAATGCGCTGACGTTTTCCCAGACTTTGCCGCCCTGCGGCAGGGCGTAATCCGTTTTACCATTCTGGCTACCGGATACCTGGGATAATATCGCCATGCCCTGCGGATCCACCACCGTCTGATGGAAGAAGTCGGCAAGCTTTTGCGGCGTCAGCAGTTTAATCTGAGCCACTACTTTATCACGTGAATCGAAGCGCATATTACCGCGATCGAAATCTTTGCTCAGCTGCGAGGCTTCACCGCCCAGCGTTTGCGGCGCCTGCATCATCTGGGCAATCGTCGCCTGCTGAATTTGCGCAAACTCTTCCGGGGTCATCGCCCTCAGCTTTGCCTCCGCCGTCGGGAAGAAGGCCTGGAAACGCTGCCACAGGAAGGCGGGCTGCTTATCGCTGCTTTGCAGCAGGAAGCCAACGCCCCACTGGCGACCGACGTTCATCGAAAACGCGAACACCGCATAGCCCAGCTGTTCTTCAGTACGCAGCTGGTTATAGAACCACGGCTGGATAATTTGGCCCAGTAGGGAGCTGGCGGCGGAGCTGCTGTACTCATCGATATTGGGCGGCGCAAAGACCGCAGCCAGCGCCGAGTCGGTGCTGCTGCCGGTTTTTTCAAAAATAGCCAGCTGCCTGCTGTTCACCAGCACGTCTTTATTCCGGCACCATTCGTTGCCGTCTGACCCCAGCTGTTGCTGGATCTGGCGAGCCATATCGGTGGATTGCCCGGCGGTCAGGTTGCCAATCACCAGCAGCTCCGGACGCCCTTTCGCTTTCAGGTTGTCACGGTAGGCCAGAACCTCTTTGAGGGTGATTGACGGCAGCAGCGCCCGGCGCTCTTCACGCTGGAAGTAAGGCACCTGCGACACCATCTGGGCCGGCATAATCGCCTGATCGTACGCTTTGCCTTTATCCGCCGAGTCCATCATCTGCGCGTACCAGGATTTCGCCTGTTCCAGCTGCTCCTCGGTCGGGGCGTAGCTGAAGTAGCCGTCCAGCAGCGCGGTGAACAGCTGCGGCAGCCGCTGGGTGTAGCCGTTGGCGTTGACCATCAGCCCGTTGTTGGCGCCGGTAGAGAAAGTGATGCCTCCCACCGCGGCCTGGTTGCTGAGCTGGTCGAGGGCAATCCCCGCCAGGTAGTCATTCAGCGCAAACATCACCTGGCTGCGGGCACTGTCCATGGCCTGCGGATTACGCAGCACCAGCGACACGTCGGCCTTAGGCTCGCTGGCGAAGTACTGGCTCGGGGCGTAGACCACCCGCAGGGTCGGCTCATCGACGATCAGCTGCGGGTGCGGATAGGCTTTATCGCTTTTGATCAGCGTAAAATCGTCAGGAATATAGGGGTTCAGCGTCGGCAGCTTAAGGTCAATCGCGCTGGCTTTCTGCTGCCAGTCGGCGAAGGTCTGCGGGCTGATTTTATCGACCTGATACGGCGCATTGACGAAATAGGCCGTTTTATTATGCGGCTCCTGCGGGCTGATGTACCACACGCGCGCGTTTTGCGGGGTCATCATCGCCAGGCGGTCTTTAATCGCCTGCGGATCGTAGCGATCGGCAATGTTCACCACGTCGAGAGTATGCTCAACCGGCACGCGGATCATGGTGTCCGCCAGCCATTCAACGTAGTCCATATCGCGGTTGATTGAGGGATAGCGGAAGTCGAGCGCCAGGACATGCGCCAGCTCGTCGAAATAGCGCTTATCGATGCCCTGGGTACGCAGCAGGTTGAGGTAGCTGAAGATGGCCGCAGCAACCTCGTCGCGATGCGCCAGGCCCTTATCGGTCAGGGTTGCGGAAATGGCCAGCACCCCGCTGTTGCCGTTCACAACCGGATCGGAGTCCGCGCGGATACCTTCCACCAGCCCCTGCTGCTGCAGCCAGTCAGATAATGTCCCCGGACTGCGGTTGCCGATCATATAGGTCACCAGCTCGTCGGTCTTGCTGCGGAACTGCTCGCTGTTGTTATCGATACGGAATTCAACGCGCAGCACCTTGCGAGGCATCGCCGGCACGTAGTGGATGATGATGCCCTTTTGCGCATCGGTCACCACCGGAACGGTAATTACCGGCCGGTCGATATTATGATTCGGCACCCGGCCGTAGGTTTTGGCGGCAATGCTCGCCAGCTCCGGCAGCGGCTTATTGCTGTAAATGACCGCCTTCATCAGGTTAGCGGAGTACCAGCTGTCGCGGAAGGTATGCAGCGCATCAAGCACCGGTTTTCCCGGCTTGTCGCTCAGCGTTTCAAGGTTACCGCCGGAAAAATGCGCCGCCGGATGCGCCGGGTTTATGGTTTCGGCGCTCACCTGAGCCATGCGCATCCCGTCACGGGTCCGCGCCATGGTCAGCTCGGCGTTGACCGCATTACGCTCACGATCGGCATATTTTTTATCCAGCAGCGGAGAGGCAATGGCATCCGCGAGGCGATCGACCGCCCCATCCAGCGCGTCGTTCTCGACTTCCAGATAGAAGGCGGTGCGATACGGCGCGGTGCTGGCGTTGTGGCTGCCGCCGTGCATTTTCAGGAACTCTGCGAGGCTGTCGGGCTGCGGATAGTTCTTCGAGCCCATTAACGTCATGTGCTCGAGGAAGTGCGCCAGGCCCTGATGCGCTTCCGGGTCCTGCAGCGATCCCACCGGCACCACCAGCGCCGAGAGTGATTTTACCGCCTGCGGATCGGAGACCAGCAGAACGATCATGCCGTTATCGAGGTGAATCGCCTGATACTGACGCGGATCTTTTTCGCTTTTGCGGATGGTTTCCTGAACGGGCTGCCATCCGCTATCTGCCTGACTTAACGGCGCCCAAAGGGCAGCCAGCACTACAATAACCTTGAACCATAAACTACGGGGCATTCACGGACCTCATCATTAACAAACTTTTCGCTGTACAGAGCCAGCGTTGATAAAACATCAGTCCGTGATTCGTTGCGCATGATAATTGAAGAGCCGTCACCTGCGCAATTTTTATACTATTACAATTTTATTCGGACTGATGGAAACGAAATACCGGCAACAGATAACGCTGCGCCTGAGCAATGATTTCGTCATAGTACGCAGGCTCAAGGGTGCGCCACAGGCGCTGGTACCAGACATCGCTACCCTCACCGCTAATCACCATATTGCCTTCGTACGCCTGCACAAACTTGCTGCGCGCTTTTTGCTGCGTCTCGTCATCCATTAACATGACATCCTTTTCAGCGTCATAACAGGCTTTTAGCCATGCCCCCGCGCTTTCAGGTAGCAGCAGCAGCGGTTTTGACATGCCCTGCAGATAGCCGTCAACCAGCTCATCAAGATAGGCCTTCGCCTGCTCCTGCGCCAGCGGCGGGAAACGCCATTCGCCTTCCTTGCGCACCAGCAGACGGCTGGTGCCGGTTCCGCCGCCAGCACAGTAGACAAGGTGCTCCAGCCAAAGTTGCATTCCCTGCGCCACGCTGAGCAGCGAAGGCCGCCAGCGCAGCAGACCGTCAGATTGTACCTGCTGCAGCCATCCGGTAATGTTGACGCCGTTACATTGCAGATCGATTTCCATGCTTTGTCCCGGCTGGCGGCTGGCGATCACCCGTTCCGCGAGATTCTGCATCTCCTGGCGCTGGGTCTCCCAGGCCAGTTCGCCGAAGGCGCCGTAGGGCAGCTCGCCCGCCGCGCGGAAGCGGCGGTACATCACCGAGGCATCCTGCTGTTCAATGAGCGTATTCAGCAGCTGCTGGTTGAGCTGGTAGCGGCTCAGCCCTTCGAGGGTGAACGGCTCATCGTCCGGGATCTCGCTCTCCTCGGAGCGGAAGTTGACCCGCAGCCGCTGCTGGAAGAAGGCGCGAACCGGGTGCTGCCAGAAGCGCAGCAGCTGCTCAAACGGCAGGCTTTCGATTTCCGCCGCCGGCAGCGGCTGGATAAAGTCGCCGTGCGCCTCCCCCTGCTGGCTGGCGGCGGCCAGCCACTCCCGGGCGTAGCTTTGATCTTCGTCGTCGCGGAAGTTGGCCGTATCGAAGGGCATGCGGCTATGCAGATGGGTAATATGCGCTTTGACCCGCCGCTCGCTGGCGTCGCAGTCCAGCTCCTCATCGCCCGCCAGGCAGTGGCTCTGGCCGATATAATCCGCCAGCTCCTGTACCAGCACCGACGAATAGCGTTCGCTGTTGTCCTGGATTGAACGGCCGATATAGCTGATATAGAGCTTCTGCTCGGCCGACATCAGCGCTTCCAGGAACAGGTAGCGGTCATCATCGCGGCGGCTGCGGTCGCCGCGCTGCGGCTTCTGGCTCATTAAGTCAAAGCCTAGCGGCGCCAGGGCGCGGGGATAAACGCCGTCATTCATCCCCAGCAGACAGACGACTTTGAACGGAATAGAGCGCATTGGCATCAGGGTACAGATGTTGACCGGCCCGGCGAGGAAACGCTGGCTGATGCGCTGCTGATCGAGGCGCTGCGCCAGCTCATCGCGCAGTAAAGAGAGCGGCACCGTCTGCGCATACTGCGCCTGGACGCCTTCGCCGATCGCCGCCTGCCACTGCTGTTCAATCAGCGCCAGCGCGGCTTCCGTTTCGCTATCGGGCAGGAAGAAGTCGTCGAGCAGATCGCGACAAACCGGCAGCCACTCCGCCAGCGGGCGCTCCTGCGCCAGGCCGCGCCGCCAGAGGTTGAGCTGCATCAGCAGCGACGCCAGGTTGCCCACCAGTTCGGCAATCAGCCCGCTGGACTCATCGTACGGCAGCACCGACTGCCATTCGCCCTGGCTGCTGTCCATCGCGTAGCCCAGCAGCATCCGCGTCAGGCCAAAGCGCCAGGTGTGCTGCCCGGTGGCGGGGAGATCCAGCTCGCGCACGTTATCGTCATCCATGCCCCAGCGCACGCCGGATTCGTTGACCCACTGACGCAGGTAGCGCAGCCCTTCTTCATCAATATTAAATCGTGCCGCCAGCACCGGAACATCCAGCAGAGCCAGCACGTCTTCGCTGGCAAAGCGGCTGTCGGGCAGGGAAAGGAGCGTAATGAAGGCCTGCAGCGCCGGGTGCGATTCGCGGGCGCGGCGGTCCGAGATGGCCCACGGCAGCCAGCGCTCGCCGCTGGCGGCACCGAACACCGCCTGTATGTAGGGGCTGTAGCTGTCGATATCCGCCACCATCACGATAATGTCGCGCGGCGTGAGGTCGGGGTTCTCCTCCAGCATCGCCAGCAGCCGGTCATGCAGCACTTCCACCTCGCGCTGCGGGCTATGGCAAACGTGGATGCTGAGGCTGCGATCGTTCGGGGCCAGCATGCGCTTGCTGCGGCTATGGGCAAACTCTTGCGCCGTACGCCCGGCCACCGCCGCGTTGCGCAGCTCGAGGATGTCAGACTGCAGGTTATGCAGCAGGTTATCCGGGGCGATATCCACGAATGCGTCCAGCTCTTCATAACGCTCCAGGCCGGCCAGCAGGTAGATGTAGTCCCGTCCCAGCTTGCCCCAGGAGGCCAGCAGCGGGTTGCCGACATCCTGCTCGCCGTCGTCGTTAAACAAGCCAGGAGCCTGCTCTGCATCGCGAAATAGCGGCAGCTCTCGCGGCTCGCGATGGTGACGGCGCTGGCGCGACATCAGCTTAGCCAGAAAAGCGGGATCTTTGATATCCCCCCAGTAGTAGCGGCACGGGTTGGTGAAAAGGACATAAACATCAACGTGTTTGCCGAGCGCCTGCAGCGCCTGCAGGTAGACCGGCGGCAGCGCCGAGATGCCGCATATAAAGACCCGCGACGGCAGCCCGGCCGGCGGCTCATCCGCGGCCTCAAGCGCGCTGATAAACCGCTGATACAGGTTGGCGCGGTGCCACTGCTGCTGCCCCAGCTCGGCGGTATGCTCGACTAACGCTTTCCACAGCGGCGCCTGCCACTGCTGGGCGTCTCCTAGGCCGTCAACGCGCTCGTCGGCTTCCCAGCGCATCAGCCATTCCGGACGATAGACCAGATACTGGTCGTAGAGATCCGCCACCCTGGCGGCCAGCTGAAATAGCTTACGCTTGTCGCTGTCGTCGCTGAGGTAGTGGCGCAGCAGGGTGAAGGCGTCGTCATCCAGGCGCTGCGGCAGCAGGGTCATCAGCTTCCAGCTCATGCTCTGTTTGCTAAACGCGCTTTCGCCGGGGATATCGGAGAGCACGCGCACAAACATATCCCAGATAAAGCTCGCCGGGAGAGGAAACTCGATGTTGGCGGCAATACCGAAGCGTTTTGCCAGCGTCATCTGCAGCCATTGCGCCATGCCGGTACTTTGCACCAGCACCATCTCCGGCTTGAAAGGGTCGTCCAGACGCTGGCGCTCGACGATAAACTCCATCAGCGCTTCAAGTACGTCCAGACGGTTTGAGTGGTACACCCTTAACATATTCGCTCCTGACTACTGGCTGACCGGGCAGTGCAGCCGGGTCATCTGTACCCGCTTTTCCAGCGGCATGGTGATCGTTACCCTGATGCTGACACATCTTGCTGTCGATGTCTGCAGGCGGGTGACGCTCCCGCCTGCCGGGGATTCTGGCGGCTTGAGCTGCCCATAGCGCCACGCGTCTCGCCACAGCTGGCGATACTGGTTTAGCTGAATAAAGCCGCCGGCCAGCCCCCGCTGGTAGCCGCTAAGGGCGGTAATAACCATCACCAGCAGCGCCGTTGCGAGGATCGTTTCCGGCAGGCTAAAGCCCCGCTGGCGGTTCAGGGTATCTGACATAGGCTCAGCTCCTTCAGCGGGCAAAAATCGCTCCAGCCGTGGGGCGAGAAGCGCACGCTTCCCTGTTCCACCCGGCCAGACTGCCACAGCAGCACGCGGCCGCTGGCGGCGATCAGCAGCGCCGACGCATCGCTAAATACCCGCAGACAGACGTGCCAGCCTTCGGCGCCCGACCGTCGACACGCCTGCGCCTCCTGCGCTGACCAGGTTAGCGTTTTCCCCCACTGCAGGGCCGAATGCGCGCCAGCGGTATCGCGCAGCGCCCGGGTTTCGCCGGCGGTTTGCGCCAGCAGCGAGCGCTGCTGCTGGTTGAGCCCCTGCAGCAGCAGACTGCCCAGCGCCAGCAGGAGCAGCACCATCAGCAGCGAAGAAAGCCCGCGCTGGCGGTTCACAGGTTGTACCCCGTTACGCTGTATTCCGCCTGCGCCGCGATGCGGGGATCCCGCGCCGAACGCGCGGCCAGCACGATGCTAAGCTCCGGGGCGAAGCCGGTAATATCGAGGCGCTTAACCTGAAAGCGGGTCACCTCGATGGCGCTGGGGTTGGTCATGCGCTCCCAGCCTTGCTCGCCGCAGCTGGTCGCGCCGCGCCGCGTTTCGAGCGCGCCATTGCGTAACCGAAACCCCGTGGCATCGGACATCGCCTCCGGCGAGGTATTCCAGACGCCGTCGCTCGCGCTGTCCCAGCGGACAATGACGCAATCGCCGCTGCCGGCAATCTGCAGCGGCTGCCCAACGCAGCTGCCGCGACAGTAGCCGGCGCGCTGCAGGTGCTTCGCGACCGCGTACAGCCGCTGCCAGAGCTCGTTATCGAGGGCCTGCTGCTGCGTCTGCTTCAGCACCTGCCGCTGCAGCGCGGGCAGAAAGCGCGCGGTTCCGAGGAGCAAAACGGAGCCAATGGCCATCGCAATCAGCGTCTCCGGCAGCGAGAATCCTCGCGCGCCTACAGACATGATGCCGTCTCCATCCCGCGACAAAGGCGGATGCGCCCCCAGTTAGAGACAATGATATTCCAGCCATCGCCGGCGCTTTGCAGACGGATATGCCCGGCCCAGGCGCTGTTGCGCAGGCCGTAAAAACCCAGGCCCGGCGTGATGTTAGCCAGCGAGACTTCTGGCCACTGCGGGCGCAGCGTAAAGGGCCCCTGCGCCTCGCAGTCGGCCGGGGTATCAGTGGCGCTCAGGCACCAGCCCAGCTCCGCCTGCCCAACGCTCAGCAGCCGATCGCGGTTGTGCCAGTTGGCGTCATCGCGCAGCAGCACCAGATAGTCGCGGACCTGAACGGCGGTTTGCCACAGGCGCTGCTGCTGCTGCCAGCTCTTCCAGCCGAACGTCCCGCTGGCGCCGAGAATCATCACCAGCGCCAGCGTCGCCAGGGTTTCAATCAGGGTATAGCCACGTTGTCTGTTCATAGAGCGAGTATGGGTATGATCCGCCTCGGGTACGAGAGGCAAATCCGCGGTTAGCGCAGCGCGTCGAAGCGTATCGGGATATTTGCAGGAGGTTGCAGAAAATCAGGAAGCAGGCGAGCAAAAGCGGCGTTCAGCGGCGACGGCCGCCCCGAGAAATCAGGAACGCAACGCGCGTCATAGCGGACAGTTAAGAGCCGCTCCGCTCAGCCTTGATTATCGCGGCCGAGGGCAAAAAAAATGCCGGTCAGGGGTAACTGACCGGCATGGATGCGCCGGGCGTCGGCCCGGCTTACCGCGAGATAGCCGCAGAATTAAATTGCCACCGGCGCTTTAATTCCCGGGTGCGGATCGTAGCCTTCGATGTCAAAGTCTTCAAAGCGGTAGTCAAAAATCGACGCCGGTTTGCGCTTAATCACCAGCTTCGGCAGCGGACGCGGCTCGCGGCTCAGCTGCAGATCGGTCTGCTCAAGGTGGTTGCTGTAGAGGTGCGTATCCCCACCGGTCCAGACAAAATCACCCACTTCCAGGTCACACTGCTGCGCCACCATATGCACCAGCAGCGCGTAGCTGGCGATGTTGAACGGCAGGCCGAGGAACACGTCGCAGGAGCGCTGATAGAGCTGACAGGAGAGCTTGCCGTCCGCGACGTAGAACTGGAAGAACGCGTGGCACGGCGCCAGCGCCATTTTATCCAGTTCGCCGACGTTCCACGCCGAAACGATGATTCGGCGCGAGTCCGGGTCGTTTTTCAGCTGTTCCATCACGGTGCTAATCTGGTCGATATGGCGGCCGTCCGGCGCAGGCCAGGAGCGCCACTGTTTGCCGTATACCGGCCCCAGATCGCCATTTTCATCCGCCCATTCATCCCAGATGGTGACGTTGTTTTCGTGCAGATAGGCCACGTTGGTGTCACCCTGCAGGAACCACAGCAGTTCATGGATGATGGAGCGTAAATGACAGCGCTTGGTCGTCACCAGCGGGAATCCTTCCTGCAGGTTAAAACGCATCTGATGGCCGAAAATGGAAATCGTGCCGGTACCGGTGCGGTCATTTTTTTGCGTGCCCTCGGCGAGCACTTTCTGCATCAAATCAAGATACTGTTTCATGGTTCCTCAAGAAGTTTGTTGCTGCGGACGACGGCGGTACGCCCAGACCATCATAATGATACCCGCAAGCACCATTGGAATCGAAAGAATCTGCCCCATGCTGATGTACTGGACCCATTCGCCGGTGAACTGCTGATCCGGCTGGCGGAAGAATTCAACGATGATACGGAACAGACCGTAGCCGATCAGGAACAGGCCTGAGACCGAGCCGGTCGGGCGCGGTTTGCGGATAAACAGGTTCAGGATCAGGAACAGCACGATACCTTCCAGCGCCAGCTCGTACAGCTGCGAGGCGTGTCGCGGCAGGGCTCCGTAGGTGTCGAACAGCGATTGCCACTCCGGGTGCGAAGGCAGCAGCGCCATATCTTCCGCCCGCGAGCCGGGGAAGATCATCGTGTAGTGGAAGCTCGGATCGACGCGGCCCCACAGCTCGCCGTTAATGAAGTTGCCCAGACGACCGGCGCCGAGGCCAAACGGGATCAGCGGCGCAATGAAATCAGCAACCTGGAAGAAGGTGCGCTTAGTGCGTTTGGCGAAGATGATCATCACCAGAATCACCCCGATCAGGCCGCCGTGGAACGACATCCCGCCGTCCCAGACCCGGAACAGATAGAGCGGATCCTGCAAAAACACCGGCAGGTTGTAGAACAGGACGTAGCCAATACGCCCGCCGAGGAAGACCCCGAGGAACCCGGCATACAGCAGGTTTTCAACTTCGTTTTTAGTCCAGCCGCTGCCAGGACGATTGGCCCGACGGGTGGCTAACCACATCGCAAAAACAAACCCGACCAGGTACATCATGCCGTACCAGTGAAGGGCGACTGGCCCAACGGAAAATATTACCGGATCAAACTCCGGAAAATGCAGGTAGCCACTATTCATCTGTCACCATAAAGACTTGTTATTCCGCTGGAAGTGGACAGCGGTGATCTTGCGCACTCGCAGAAAACGGGCGCTCCAAAGGTTGCGAATGATAGCATAAGCGCCAGGCGCGATCCGCGCCGGGCATGTAAAAGATATGTATACGAATGCGAATAAGCGGCGGAGCATTCCCGGCAGGCGGCGCGCGGCGCCCCTTCGGGCCGGGAATGGCCGAACAGCGGCGCAGGCGCTATGGCAGAACTAGCGGCCGCCGCGGATCAGGCCGCCCAGCCCTCGACGCTCCATAAAGGCCGCCACCTGATGGCGAACCTCCGTCGTCATCTGCGCCTCCAGGCTACGCCGTGAAAGCTCCTGGGCCTCTTCGATGTCAATGCGGCGCAGCAGGTATTTGACCCTTGCTACCGACCGGCCGTTCATCGACAGGTGGCGATAGCCAAGGCCAATCAGAATGGTGACGCACATTGGATCTCCGGCCATTTCGCCACAAAGCCGCAGGTCGATGCCGAAACGTTCGGCGTCGCGGGCAATCATCGCCAGCGCCCGCAGCACCGCAGGATGCAGGCTGTCGTACATATTCGCCACCCGGGTATTGTTGCGATCGACGGCGAGGATGTACTGCGTCAGGTCATTGGTGCCGACGGAGATAAAATCGACGCGGCTGGCGAGCTGCGCCAGCATGAAGACCATCGACGGCACTTCCAGCATCACGCCGATGCGCGGGCGCGGAATGGCGTAGCCAATCATCTCTTCAACTTCGCGGCTGGCGCGGTCGATCAAACGGCGCGCCTCGTCGACCTCATCGAGGCTGGTGATCATCGGCAGCAAAATGCTGAGGTTGCCGGTGGCGGCATTCGCGCGCAGCATCGCCCGCACCTGAATAAGGAAGATCTCCGGCTGATCGAGCGTGATGCGGATCCCGCGCCAGCCGAGGCACGGATTCTCTTCGCTGATCGGCATATAGGGCAGCTGCTTGTCGGCGCCGATGTCGAGGGTGCGCAGCGTAACCGGCTTCTCGTTAAACATCTGCAGCATGCCCTGATACTGGGCAACCTGCTCCTCTTCTGACGGAAAGCCGCTCTGCAGCATAAAGGGAATTTCGGTGCGGTACAGGCCGATACCGTCAATAAAGCCGCCGAGTTTCTCTTCATGGCCGAGGCTCAGGCCGGCGTTCAGCATGACCTTCACCCGCTCGCCGCTTTTCAGCTCTGAGGCGCGCTCAAGATCGTCTTCCGCCAGGCGGCTGAGCTCGTTCTCTTCGCTGATCAGGCGCTGATACTCTTTTAGCAGCGCCGGCTCCGGGTCGACCAGCAGCTCGCCGCGGTAGCCGTCCACCACCAGAGTGCGACCATGCAGCAGTGAAGGCTGAATATCGGCCCCCATCACCGTCGGGATCCCCAGCGCGCGCACCATGATGGCGGCATGTGAGTTTGCCGCCCCGTCGCGCACGACAACGCCTACCAGCCTGTCCTGAGGGACCTCCGCCAGCGTCGTCGCCGAGAGCTCGTCGGCAACCAGAACGATGCGCTCCGGCCAGGTGTTTGGCCCCTGGGTGGTGTCGTCAAGATGAAACAGCAGCCGCTGGCCGAGCGTGCGCAGATCGCCGGCCCGCTCTTTAAGATAGCCGTCGCTGAGCGCCGCAAACTGCTCGGCGAACTTCTCGATAATTTTTTTCACCGCCCATTCGGCGACGGCCCCTTTGTCGACTTCCGCAAAGAGTTCGCGGCGCAGGCGCGCGTCGGAGAGCAGGTGGGAATAGAGGTCGAAGATAGCCGACGTCTCTTTTTGCGCCCCGGCGGCGTAGCGCTTGCTGTAGCGACGAAACTCGCTGGCCGCCTCTTCCAGCGCGCCGGTCAGGCGCTCGCGTTCGGAAGCGGTGTCCAGCGTCGAGGCTTCGTACACCTGCTCCATCAGCGGCAGGCTGACGTCCATCCAGCCTTCGGCGATTGCCACCCCCGATGAGGCGGGCAGCGCGCGGATCCGCGTCTGGCGATACTGGCCAAATAGCGCGGTCAGCTGCGACTGGGAGAGAATGGCGGCCATTTGCGTCGCCAGGGTTACGAGGAAGGACTCCTCGCTTTCATCAAACTGACGCAGCTCGCGCTGCTGCACCACCAGCACGCCCAGCAGCTGCCGGCGCTGGATAATCGGCACGCCAAGAAAAGCGCGGAAGCGGTCCTCTTTTACGGCCGGAATGTATTTAAAGCTGGGGTGTTTATGCGCATCGGCAAGGTTGATGGGCTCCGCAAGGCGCCCGACGAGGCCGACGAGGCCTTCGTCAAAAGCGAGCGCAACGGTGCGCCCGCGAGGTTTTTTCAGCCCGCGAGTCGCCATCAGGTAATAGCAGCGTCTGTCGTGGTCGGCCAGATAAACCGAGCAGACTTCCGTTTCCATCGCTTTACAGATATCCGTGACCAGGATATCCAGCGCCTCGTTTAAACGCGGCGCACTCGCGACCTTCTCGACGATTTCTCGTAACCGAGTGAGCATAATGTGCGTGGCTTAACCTCTTTTACGTCGATATGCAGGCGCGCTTTGCGGCTTAGGTGCGGTTTCGGCCAGCGACATGGTGACGCTGGCGAACTCTTTCATCACCCGGCGGTAAACGTCGCGCTTAAACGATACCACCTGACGAACCGGATACCAGTAGCTTACCCAGCGCCAGCCGTCGAACTCGGGCGTGCTGCTGGTTTGCATATTGACTTCCGCATCGCTGCCGATCAACTGCAGAAGAAACCACTTCTGTTTCTGGCCGATACAAACCGGCTTCGTATCCCAACGCACCAAACGTTTAGGCAATTTGTAACGCAACCAGTTACGGGTAGAGGCCAGAATGCGGACATCTTTACGACTTAGCCCAACCTCTTCAAACAATTCCCGATACATTGCCTGCTCGGCTGATTCTCCTGGATTAATGCCCCCTTGCGGGAACTGCCACGAGTGCTGGCCATAGCGCCTGGCCCACATAACCTGGCCCTGGCGATTACAGATTACAATACCGACATTTGGGCGGTAGCCATCGTCATCAATCACCGGACTACCTCAAAATAATCTTCAATGTGAACGATTGTTTCACACTCGCCGGAAACGGTAAACCACTCTGTTGCCACAGGGCTCACGAATAACATTTGAATAACTCACAGTTATCAGCAGAGTTATAAACAGCGTTAGCTATCTCAGCGCTATTTTATTCACTTTTTCTGTGGATAGAGTTGTGAAGAAGTATGGAATTACCCAGGGAAAACCCGGAGTAGTCCGAAGCGCTTACCCGTAGACATATTTAATAATGGCATTATATTCATTAAGTTATAATGCATTATTTTCATAAATTACAGCATAACGTGATGATCATCACACATGCGATCCTGGAACTGATGAAAGATCGAACAATGTCGGTTTTATCCACAGATTACGCGAGCTCATCGGGCATATTTTGTCTAAAAATTCGATTTTCGTCGCACGTCAAGGCTGTAAATGGAAACAGTAGTGAGGCTTTTCCCCAGTTATCCCACTTTTCTGTGGATAACATGGTGTAAGATCCTGTTCATTGCCAGTGACCAGTTCTGGAAAACCCGCCGCGGTAATTTTTTTAACGGCAAAAAAGTAAAAAAAAAGTCATATGAATCATCAAATTGTCATACTTACCCAGGAAAAGGTAAACTCTATCCACAACGCACAAAAATAGCGCTTATTTTTTAACCAGAGGTTTCATCTTATGCCAGCCCTTTCGCCCCTGCTTGCACCGCCGCAAACTCAACAGCAGCTTTTAGCCCAGGCCCAGCGGCTGGCCGGCTATTCGCTGGGCGAGCTGGCCGCGCTGGCGGGGATTCCGATTCCGCGCGATCTGAAGCGCGATAAAGGCTGGACGGGCATCCTGCTGGAGATTTGGCTGGGCGCCAGCGCCGGAAGTAAGCCCGAGCAGGATTTCGCCGCGCTGGGCGTCGAGCTGAAAACGATCCCCGTAGACGCTCAGGGACGGCCGCTGGAAACCACCTTTGTCTGCGTCGCTCCGCTCACCGGCAACAGCGGCGTCACCTGGGAGAGCAGCCACGTTCGCCATAAGCTCAAGCGCGTGCTGTGGGTGCCGGTAGAGGGCGATCGCGCGATCCCGCTCGCCCAGCGTCGGGTCGGGGCGCCGCTGCTTTGGACCCCCAGCGAAGAGGAGGATCGTCAGCTGCGGATGGACTGGGAAGAGTTAATGGATCTGATCGTGCTGGGCCAGGTCGAACGCATTACCGCCCGCCACGGCGAAGTGCTGCAGCTGCGCCCGAAAGCCGCCAACAGTAAAGCCTTAACCGAGGCTATCGGCGCGCACGGCGAACCGATCCTCACCCTGCCACGCGGTTTCTACCTGAAGAAAAACTTTACCGCCGCCCTGCTGGCCCGTCATTTTCTGCTTACCCACGATTAATTTTTTGTTCTGCCCTCCGGGTTGCATATAATTGCGACTTTCTTTTTTGCAGGACTTTGAACAATGTTATTTGCATGGATAACCGATCCTAACGCCTGGCTGGCGCTGGGTACGCTGACGCTGCTGGAAATCGTACTCGGGATCGATAATATTATTTTTCTCTCTCTGGTTGTTGCCAAACTGCCCACCGCCCAGCGCGCCCACGCGCGACGCATCGGGTTGATGGGCGCAATGCTGATGCGTCTTGGGCTACTGGCCTCCATCGCCTGGGTCGTTAAGCTGACCAACCCGCTATTTAGCGCGTTCGGCCACGATATCTCCTTCCGCGATCTGATCCTGCTGCTCGGCGGGCTGTTCCTTATCTGGAAGGCCAGCAAAGAGATCCACGAATCGATCGAGGGCGAAGAGGAAGGGCCGAAGACCAACGTCCACTCGTTTATGGGCGCCATCGTGCAGATTATGCTGCTGGATATCATTTTCAGCCTCGATTCGGTGATCACCGCCGTTGGGCTCTCGGACCATCTGTTCATCATGATGGCCGCGGTGGTTATCGCGGTGCTGGTGATGATGTTTGCCGCCCGCTCGATTGGCGACTTTGTTGACCGCCATCCGTCGGTGAAAATGCTGGCGCTGGCGTTTTTGATTCTGGTTGGCTTCACCCTGATGCTCGAAAGCTTCGGTATCCATATCCCGAAAGGCTACATCTACTTTGCGATGTTCTTCTCGATTGCCGTCGAAAGCCTCAACCTGCTGCGTAATAAAAAAAATCCGCTGTAGCCCGCAAAAATGCAGCCCAAACCTGGGCTGCAATCTTTTTTAAGACTTTACTGCTTTTTATGTCTCACAAATCAGGCTATTAATACACTGGTGTGAGGTGCGACCATCAAGTAGAGGTGTTAACGATGAAAAAATGGGCAGTGTTGATTTCCGCCGTAGGACTGGCCTTCTCGGTTTCAGGTTGCAGCAGCGATTACGTTATGGCGACAAAAGACGGACGCATGATTTTGACCGACGGCAAGCCGGCGGTTGACGACGATACCGGTCTAATCAGCTACGAAGATCAGCAGGGTAATAAAATGCAGATCAATCGTGACGACGTTTCACAAATTATTAAGCGCTAAAGATTGCCGCGGCTAACCGTCTGCCGGCAATCGCCTGGCAACGCGTCCTCTGCAACAAATCACGGTATTGAGAAAAGAGTCGGGTAAACCTGATACGTCCGCTGCAGCAGCCTGCGGACCCCACCAGCCCGGCTTTTTTGATCTTTTTACTTCCTCTTTTTCCTCCCCTCTGCCATTTTGATACTCCTTTGTCGGGGAAAGCCTGACCTTGTCGATAAAAAAGGAAGCCGGCTATGCAGTATCACCGTATCCCACACAGTTCTCTCGAAATCAGCACGCTGGGGCTGGGCACTATGACCTTTGGTGAACAGAATAGCGAGGCCGACGCTCACCAACAGCTCGACTACGCTGTCAGCCAGGGCATCAACCTGATTGACGTTGCTGAAATGTATCCCGTCCCGCCGCGCCCGGAAACTCAGGGGCTGACGGAAACCTACGTCGGCAACTGGCTGGCGAAACATGGCAGCCGCGAAAAGCTGGTTATCGCCTCCAAAGTCAGCGGCCCTGCGCGTAACAACGACAGCAGCATCCGCCCGAACCACGTCCTGGATCGCAAAAATATCCGCGACGCGCTGCACGATAGCCTGAAGCGTCTGCAGACCGATTATCTCGATCTCTACCAGGTTCACTGGCCGCAGCGCCCGACCAACTGCTTCGGCAAGCTGGGCTACACCTGGACCGACTCCGCGCCGGTGGTCACCCTGCTGGACACCCTGGAAGCGCTAACCGAATTCCAGCGCGCCGGAAAAATCCGCTACATCGGCGTCTCCAACGAGACGGCGTTTGGCGTGATGCGCTATCTACACCTTGCGGATAAGCACGACCTGCCGCGCATCGTTACCATCCAGAACCCGTATAGCCTGGTGAACCGCAGCTATGAGGTTGCGCTGTCGGAAGTGAGTCAGTATGAAGGCGTGGAGCTGCTGGCTTACTCCTGCCTGGCGTTCGGTACGCTGACCGGGAAGTATCTCAACGGCGCGAAGCCGGCCGGGGCGCGCAACACGCTGTTCAGCCGCTTTACGCGCTACAGCGGCGAGCAGACGCAGCTGGCGGTCGCGGCATACGTCGATATCGCAAAACGGCATAACCTCGATCCGGCCCAAATGGCGCTGGCCTTCGTGCGCCGCCAGCCGTTTGTCGCCAGCACGCTGCTCGGCGCCACTTCGCTGGAACAGCTGAAGACCAACGTTGAAAGCCTGCATCTTGAGCTCAGCGAAGAGGTGCTGGCGGAGATTGAAGCGGTGCACCGGGTTTATACCTATCCGGCGCCGTAAGCGGCCTCTCCGGGCTACGGCAGGGACAACGCCGTAGCCCGTCTAAGCGCAGGACTCGCTAGCGCCGCCGTCCCCAAAGCCACAGGGCGGCGATAGCCAGCGCGAACACCGCACCAAAGACCACCCCGATGCCAACCACCGGTATGCCCGCCTTGACCGCCATCGAGTAGAATCCCAGCATCAGCAGCATGGCGACGTTTTCGCCGAGGTTCTGCACCGCTATCGCGTTGCCCGCACCGACGGTATGCTTCCCACGCTCCTGCAGCAGGGCGTTAAGCGGCACGATAAAGAAGCCGCCAAACACGCCGAGCAGCAGCAGCAGGCCAAACGCCGGCAGAAGCGCATGCTGAAGGGTAAAGAAGATCACCGCGACGCCAATCAGAATCCCGGCAGGCATGCAGCGGGAGACCGTTTGCAGCGTCACCAGCTTAGCCGCCGCGCCCGCGCCCAGCACGATCCCCACCGCCACCATCGCATTCAGATAGGTTGGCATAGCGTTATTAGAAATCCCCAGCGCCACCGGTACCCACAGCACCAGCAGGAAGCGCAGCGTTACGCCGGCGCCCCAGAACAGGCTGGTTCCCACCAGCGAAAAGCGCGTCTCCCCGTTGCGCCACAGCGTTTTACAGGCGCTGAAGAAGCTGTGGGTCATCGGCGTAAAGCGCCAGGATTGTCCGGGACGGGCCGCCGGCAGCTTAGGGATCCACAGGTTCGCCACCACCGCGCCGCCGTAGACCAGCGCGCAGAGGGCCAGCGCCGCCAGCACGTGCCAGTCCGCGAGGATACCGCCCGCCATCGAGCCCAGCAGGATCGCGGCGATGGTTGAGGACTCCATCAGGCCGTTGGCCTTCACCAGCTTATCGCCGGTGGTCAGCTCGCCGAGAATACCGTATTTCGCCGGGGAGTAGGCGGCCGCGCCGATCCCGACCAGGGTGTAGCCGAGAAACGGATTTACGCCAAAGCAGATACAGCCGGCGCCAACCAGCTTCATGCCGTTGGCGACCATCATCACCCGCCCCTTGGCGAAGCTGTCGGCAAACTGCCCGACAAATGGCGCAAAGAGAATGTAAGCGCCCACAAACAGCATCTGCATCACCGGCTGACTCCACTCCGGGTAGAACTTCTGCTTCATCAGCGCGAGGGTCGCAAACAGCAGCGCGTTATCGCCAAATGCCGACAAAAACTGGGCGCAGATAACCGCCACCATCCCCTTCGAGTACAGCGAACTGTTAGTGTGTACTGACTCACTCATCAGAATGTTCCGTCTCTTCAACCATACTTTTAAGGGTGACAAAGTCCGGCTTGCCGCTGCCGAGAACCGGCAGCTGCTTCAGCCAGCGAATGTCGCGCGGAACCGCCAGCTCCGGCACGCCGTGCTCACGGGCGTAGCGCAGCAGCTTTTCGCGATTCAGTTCATTATCGGTGGTGAAAAGCACTAAGGCCTCGCCTTTGCTGGCATCCTGCCTGATGGCCGTCCCGTGCATCCGCTCGGGGGAGACCGCCAGCGCCATCTGCTCCACCATCTCCAGCGACACCATCTCGCCGGCAATTTTAGCAAAGCGCTTCGCGCGCCCCTGAATACGCACGTATCCCTGCTCGTCAAAGGCGACGATATCCCCGGTGTCGTACCAGCCGCTCTCTATTTCGCCATGCTGGTTTTCCGCCCCAGGCGCTTCCAGCACGCCCGGGTTTTCCACCCGCAGATAGCCGTTCATAATGTTCGGCCCTTTCAGCTGCAGACGACCGCCCTGTTCAATGCCCGGCATCGCCAGCAGGCGCGCGTCCATTCCCGGCAGGATCCGCCCAACGGTGCCCACCTTCGCCGCCATCGGGACGTTAATCGACACCACCGGCGCGCACTCGGTTACGCCATAGCCTTCGAGGATGCGCAGGCCAAATTTGTCCTGCCACAGCTGCTTAGTACTGTCCTGAAGTTTTTCCGCTCCGGCTACCACGTAGCGTAGACGATAAAAATCATAGGGGTTGGCAAAGCGAGCATAGTTCCCGAGGAACGTTGAGGTGCCGAACAGCACCGTGCAGTTGCGGTCATACACCAGCTCCGGCACCACGCGGTAGTGCAGCGGGCTCGGGTAGAGGAACACTTCCGCTCCGGTAAACAGCGGCGTGAACAGGCCGACCGTCAGGCCAAAGGAGTGGAACAGCGGCAGCGCCGACATAAAGCGGTCGTTGGCGGTAAAATCGGCGATGGTTTTAATCTGCTCGACGTTGGCAAGGATGCTCTTGTGGCTATGCACCACGCCCTTCGGGTGGCCTTCCGAACCGGAGGTGAAGAGCACGATCGCCGCATCTTCCGGCTGCTGTCTGACCTGCGCCAGCTTCGGCATCAGCAGATGGCTGAAGATCCACAGCTTATCGGCGGCGGTGACGTCGCCTTTTAAATCCTCAAGAAATACCCAGCGCACCTGGGTCAGCTGCTCCGGCAGGTGCCAGAGCTTGCCCTTATCGAGGAAGGTGCGGGAGGTGAACACGGTTTTGATTTCAGCGGCGGTAATCGCGCTGCTCAGACCTTTTACCCCGGCGGTATAGTTCATCATCGCCGGAATACGCCCGCGCGCAATCGCGCCAAAAATCACCGCCGCGCTGATCCCGGCGTTCGGCAGCATCAGGCCGATTTTTTCGCCCTGCGCGCTGTATTTTTCCAGAATTCGCGCGACAAACAGCGTTTTGGTCAGCAGCTTGCGGTAGGTATCCGGCTGGAAGTTAATATCTTCGACGCAGTTTTTCCGCGCGCCGAAACGGTCCTGCGCCGCCAGCAGAGACTCATACAGCGTTTCCCGCGGACGCACCGCCATCCGCGCTTCCATCATTATCTGATGCAGCATTTCGCCGGCAATTTTGCGGCGATCGCGGGCCCGCGGCGCTTCCGGCATCGGCAGATGCGTCGGCGGCAGCAGGTGGAGGCGGATGCGCGGGAACGGGCGGCGTCTGACCAGCCCTTTCAGGCGGCTGAACGGCGTCAGCTCGGCGCCTTCGATACGCAGCGGAACAATGGTGGCCTGCGACTTCGCGGCAACGAACGCGGCCCCATCGTAGATTTTCATCAGCGATCCGCTCACCGAGATGCGCCCTTCCGGGAAGATAACCACCGGCCGCCCCTGCTCGATCAGGCGCACGAGGTGCTTAATCGACATCGGTTTGGTCGGGTCGAGGGGAACAAAGTCGATAATCGGCGACAGCGCGCGCATAAACCAGCGCTGGCTGATGGAGGAGTACACCGCAAAGACCGGGCGAACGGGAAGAAACAGCGCCAGCAGGACCCCGTCAAGGAAGGAGACGTGGTTCGGGGTAATGAGGACCTTTTTGCCATGCAGAGCCTGCGTGTCACCGGTCAACCTGACCCGGTACATTCCTTTGAACAGCAGCCTGAAAAATGCCAAAAGCATAACAACTCCATCTGACCGGTTATTAAGTCATTGAAGGTTACACGAGAAGGCGGTTGAAAGCAGTGTGGGGGAGAATTTTCAGGATAAAAAAAACCTGCGCATCTGCGCAGGCCGGTGCAAGATAATCAGTACGAAAAGCGTACTTAAGAAACTCACCTATCAATACCTCTGGGATCCTGATTGTCCGTTTTTTTGGCCCCGCGACGCCAGCGGTAAAACGCAAGGGAATGAGCCTAAGTGCAACCAGTTATTACCATTTTCGCTAACTGTAACAGCGGCGGATAGAGGCGCGAAAACTGCCGATGTTTGAGGACGGGCTGGCCGCAGAGAACATCATCGGGGCGTACGGAACAGCCGTGGACGGAACACGCCTCGGAACAGATCGAATGAATAACGCCCCGCTGACGCCCGCCTGCCGGCGCCGGTTTGCCGCGGGCAAAAAAAAACCTGCGCATCTGCGCAGGCTGGTGTAATTAAAGTGGTCAACGTGAAGTCGACTCCACCTATCAATACCTCTGGGACAAGCAGAATATCAACGCAGTGAACGGAGAAACCAGCGAACATTCGCAACAGCTAATCGCAAAGTGTAACCAAAGGTGTGAATTTACCTCCTGCCGTTTCATTCGCCGCGCCGGCTGTGTGTAACTTTGTCATCAGCAAGGCAAACCTGCATCACATTTGCGTTAACCCGTTAGTCCTTATCCTTGAATCTGCCGAGCTTTCCCGTAACATAACCTCAATGTAAACGCTTACCCTATAAAAGGTCAGGTATGGCGACAATTAAGGATGTAGCCCGACTCGCTGGAGTGTCCGTCGCTACCGTATCCCGCGTTATCAACAACTCCCCGAAAGCCAGCGAGGCTTCCCGCCAGTCGGTCAGCACGGCGATGGAAGCGCTGAACTACCACCCGAACGCCAACGCCCGCGCGCTGGCGCAGCAGTCAACGGAAACCGTCGGCCTGGTGGTGGGCGACGTATCCGACCCCTTTTTCGGCGCCATGGTCAAAGCCGTCGAGCAGGTCGCCTACAATACCGGCAACTTTTTGCTGATTGGCAACGGCTACCACAGCATCCAAAAAGAGCGCCAGGCGATTGAACAGCTCATCCGCCACCGCTGCGCGGCGCTGGTGGTGCACGCAAAAATGATCCCCGATGACGAACTCGCCGGGCTGATGAAGCAAATTCCCGGCATGGTGCTTATCAACCGCATATTGTCCGGCTTCGAGCAGCGCTGCGTGGCGCTGGACGACCGCTACGGCGCCTGGCTGGCGACCCGCCATCTGATCCAGCAGGGCCATACCCGTATCGGCTATCTGTGCTCCAACCATGCGATTTCAGATGCCGAAGATCGTCTGCAGGGCTACTACGACGCGCTCAAAGAGAGCGGCATTGCCATTAACGATCGGCTGGTGACGTTTGCCGAGCCGGATGAAAGCGGCGGCGAACAGGCGATGACCGAACTGCTGGGACGCGGCAGGAATTTTACCGCCGTTGCCAGCTACAACGACTCAATGGCCGCAGGCGCGATGGGGGTGCTGAACGATAACGGCATCGACGTGCCGCGTGAGATTTCGCTGATTGGCTTTGATGACGTGCTGATATCCCGCTACGTTCGCCCGCGGCTGACCACGGTGCGCTACCCGATTGTCACCATGGCAACCCAGGCGGCGGAACTGGCGCTAGCGCTGGCGGACAGGCTCCCGCCTCCGGAAATCACCCACCTGTTCAGCCCGACGCTGGTTCGCCGTCACTCGGTGATCGCCCCGTCGGATAACGACAGGTCGTAGCGGTAGAGGTGCACGGCGGTGGCCGGATAATCGAGGCCCTCGCCGATATAGCGCCAGCCGAAGCGCTCGTAAAAATCCCGGCAGGCGGAGTAGAGATGCAGCTGCGGATAGCCGCTCAGGCGGGCATAGTCGATAACGTGCCGCTGTAGTTTTCCCGCCAGCCCCTGCCCGCGCGCCGCTTCGGCGACGTACAGCGCCGCCATCCACGGAAACAGGTCCTGACGGCTGATCAGATCGCAGCGCCAGAGCCCCACCGTTCCCAGCAGAAGCTCGCCCTCAACGGCAATAAAGGTCAGCGGCAGCGCCCCCGGCGTCTGGCTGTGGGCGACGATGCTGGCAAAAAACGCCCGCGGCAGCGTCTCGCCGCCAAAGGCCTGCCACAGCCACTCCGCTACCTGCGGCGCGTGCTGCGGCGCGGCGTAAAGAGGCAGGATGGTCATACCGGCTTTCCCTGAAAAATCGGCACCGACTCAAACAGGTAGCCGTCGAAGTCCGGTGCGTCTTCGTCCGACAGCTCCAGCAGGCTGTTTTTAACATTTTCCAGGTGCTGCCACATCGCCTGCCAGGCGCCCATCACGTCGCGACGGCGCAGCGCGGCGAGAATCGCCTGCCGTTCACCGAGCCACTTCAGGCGATAGGCGCGGCTGGCGATATGCGCGTTAAACTGCTGCCAGAGCGGGCTGCTGTCCATCTGCAGCCAGATACGCTCCACCGTTGCCAGCAGCATCTGGTTTTGCGTCGCCCCGGCCAGCACCAGGTGAAACATCCGCGCGTTATCCTGAGAGGCGTCGTTGCCGGCAATCGCCCGCTGCTCCTGCTCGATAATGCGCTTAAGGTTGTCGATATCGGCGCGCGTCGCCATTTTCGCCGCAAAGGCGGCAATGTTGCTCTCCAGCAGCTGGCGGGCCTGCAGGATCTCAAACGGACCGACGTCGCTGCTCAGCATCTGCTCTTCCTCGCTATCATCCTCGTGGGGAATGCGCATCACGTAAACCCCCGAGCCCTGGCGAATATCGACCGTGCCCTGCAGCTCCAGCATCAGCAGGGCTTCGCGGACGATGGTGCGGCTGACGCCGTAGGTTTCGGCGATATTGCGTTCCGGCGGCAGCCGCGACCCGATGGGATAACGCCCCTGCGCAATCTGGGCGCGCAAATCATCGCCAATTTCCTGGTAGGGTTTCTTTTCCGGCGGAATGATAGCCTTCTCCACAATATCACCTGTGCCTTATCTGCGAGTGAATCCATATCGGCGCTATCTTAGCAAAATTTACGCCGGGCTAGCGCAACTCATCGTCGATATCCAGCGTCAGCTCGCGGCTTTCGCGCAGCGTGCGAAACCAGCCGGCGGAAGCCTTTGGTCGCCGCGCCCGGCCGTTCTGCAGATCGATTTCAATCAGCCCGTAGCGATTTTTAAAGGCGTTCATCGGCGACACGTTGTCGGTAAACGCCCACAGCATGTAGCCGTGACAGTTGGCACCCGCCTCCCGCGCGAGCAGCGTCTGCCAGAGATGCTCGCTGATAAAGCGAATGCGGTACTCATCGACAATGGTGCCTTCGCCGTTGCGAAACTGGCCTTCGTTTTCGACGCCCATGCCGCTTTCGGCGATAAACCACGGAATATTGCGGTAATCATTTTTAATCCGCATCGCCATATCAAAAACGATACGCGGATAGATTTCCCAGCCGCGGGAGGCGTTCATTCGCCGCCCGGGCAGCTCGAAGGGTTCGTAATACCAGGTCGGATGGAACGGCGTCTGCGGGTGCCAGGCGCGCGACGGCGCCTTCACCCGGTGCGGGTAGTAGAGGTTAATGCCCAGCTCATCCACGGTATTGTCGCGGATAATCGCCAGCTCTTCGGCGCTGTAGTCCCAGGAGACGTCGTGCTGCGCCAGCAGCGCAAACAGCGCTGGCGGGTATTCGCCGTGGACCAGCGGGTCGAGGAAGATGCGGTTATAGAACAGATCGTAAACTTCGGCGGCGCGCACGTCGTGAGCCGCCGCTGAGCGCGGGTAGGTCACTTCCGGGTTCAGAATGCAGCCTACCGTTCCGCGATAGCCCTTGTCGCGAAACAGCCTGACCACCTTCGCCGTCGCCAGCACCTTATGGTGGTTCCACTGCATCCACGTGCCGGTATTCTGCTCGTAGGGCCAGCGCAGCGCGTCAAGGTAGACGCGGGTTTGCACGACAATCGGTTCATTGAAGGTAAACCAGCGCGTGACCTTGTGGTGATAGCGGGCGAACACCTTCTCCGCGTAGCGGACGAACAGCTCGACGACCTTTTTGGCCGCCCAGCCGCCGTACTGCTCCAGCAGGTAGCCCGGCAGCTCGTAGTGTTCAAGGCAGATCATCGGCTCGATGCCGTTCGCCAGCAGCTCGTCGAACAGCTGGTCATAGTAGGCCGCATACTCCTCATCAACCGTGACGTTTTCATAGTCGGTCAGAAAGCGCGACCAGTTGATTGAGGTGCGGTAGTGGGTCAGCCCCGCCAGCTTCATCAGCTGGACGTCCTCGCGAAAGCGGTTGATAAAATCGGTGGCCACCGCCGGGCCGTAGCCGTTATGCCAGACGTGGCGGTCGCGTTTGTACCAGAGATCGGGCCAGGAGTCCTGCCCCTCTTTCTTGCCGCTCCAGCCCTCGGTCTGCCAGGCGGAGGCCGCCGCGCCAAGGATAAAATCGTCGGGAATCGCAATCCTTTTTGTACTCATCATATCCTCAGGCGTTATCGGTTATTTGCGCGTTTTCCGCCTGCCGCTGCGCGGTTTCCAGACGGCGGGAGGCAATCTTCACAAACGGCAGGTAAATCAGTACCGCGGTGATGATACAAACCAGCTGGGTCACCACCGCCCCCATCGAACCGGCGGTAGAGAGCCAGGCGTTAATCAGCGGCGGCGTGGTCCAGGGCACCATCACCACCGCTTTTCCGGCAAATCCGGCCGCGGTGGCGAAGTAGCCGATGCTGCCGGTCACCAGCGGCGTGATGATAAAGGGGATCGCGAGGATCGGATTGAGCATGATCGGCATACCGAAAATCACCGGTTCGTTAATATTGAACAGCCCCGGGCCGATCGACAGCTTGGCGATCTCTTTCATCTCTTTACGCTTGCTGGCGATCATTACCGCAATCAGCAGGCCGATGGTCAGCCCCGAGCCGCCGATGCTCATATAGACGTCCCAGAACGGCATGGTGATGATGTTCGGCACCTCTTTTCCCTGCTCAAAGGCGCTCATATTGACGGTAATCGCCCCCAGCAGCAGCGGCTCGCGGATCGGTTTGATCATCTGATTGCCGTGAATACCGATAACCCAGAACAGCTGGGCGACGAACATCAGCAGCAGGATCCCCGGCAGGCTTTGCACCACGCGCTCCAGCGGCTGCTGCACCACCAGGTAGACCGCGTCATACAGATACATGCCGGTCAGCTGATGGAAAATAAAGCCAAAGGTGGCGATGGCGGTGGTGGTAAAAATCGCCGGGATCAGCGCCGAAAACGACGCCGCCACGTTCGGCGGCACGGTATCCGGCATCTTTATCTTCAGCCCCTTGCGCGTCTCCAGCCAGCAGTAAATCTCGACCGACAGAATGGCGATAAACATGCCGAGGAACAGGCTGCGGGTGTCCGAGAACTGGCGCAGCAGCACGTCTTTGACCACGTGCATCTGGCCGTCAACCATCATCTCGACGGTGGTTGGGGTGACGCAGATAAAGCAAATGACCGCCAGCAGGCCGGGGAACAGGCTCTTGATACCGTTAATGCGCCCCAGCTCGATGCCGATCAGAAAAACGGCGCCAATATTGAGGAAGTTGAGGGTCGCATAGTTTATCGCGCTGGTAATCGGCTTGAGCGCGGCGAGAAACGACAGCGACTGAAAGCTGGCCAGTCCGTTCTTCGGATCCAGCACCATATTTGAGATCAGCACCGAAAAGGCGCCAACGATGATCACCGGCATCAGGGTAATAAAGGCGGATTTTATCGCCATGATGTAGCGGTAGCTGTTGAATTTCGTGGCGAAACTCCCCAGTGAGTCGATCAGTTTTTCCTGCAATGCCATAGAGGATACCTCAGGTTTAAGGGCTTTTTGCGCGCCAGGTGTACAGCCGAACACCTTTTGGCATACCAAAAAATAGTCACTGGCGGCAAAAAGTTCTGTGATTGAGATCTCAACGCCCGATTTGGCATTCCAAATTTTATAGCCTTGCCATATTGGCATACCGCATTAGCGGCATCGCTTTCACCGCAGCGCAGTTCCTGCAAAAAGCGTGATCCCGATAGTTCTTTGCGCGGCGTAGAGGTCATATCCCCCTGAATGTCTGTGATAAACTGCAAAACACCACGTGATATCAGGAATCGATGAATGGCTACAATGCTGGATGTCTCAATTCGCGCAGGCGTCTCTAAAGCGACGGTTTCCCGCGTGTTGAACGGCACAGGTCAGGTAAAAGAGAGTACCCGTCAGCAGGTATTCAAAGCGATGGAGGAGCTGGGGTATCGGCCGAACTTTCTCGCCCGTTCGCTGGCCAACCGCACGAGTAACAGCATCGGACTGGTGGTTTCCACCTTCGACGGCTTCTACTTTGGCCGTCTGCTGCAGCAGGCCTCGCGCCAGACCGAAGCCTGGGGAAAGCAGCTGATTGTCACCGACGGCCACGATGCGCCGGAGCGCGAAGAAGAAGCGGTGCAGATGCTTGCCGATCGCCAGTGCGACGCCATCATCCTCTATACCCGTCATATGAGCGAAAAGAAGATCATGTCGCTTATCGACTCCATCGAGATGCCGCTGGTGGTGATTAACCGCGACGTCAGCCTCGCGCGCGAGCGCTGCGTTTTCTTCGAGCAGGAGGATGCCGCATTCCAGGCGGTGAACTATCTGATTGCCCAGGGCCACCGCGAGATCGCCTGCCTGACGGTCCCCATGCACACGCCAACGGGCAAGGCCCGCCTGCAGGGCTACCGTAAGGCGCTGAAAAAAAATGGCATTGCGTGGGATGAGGGAAGAGTAAAATACGGCGATTCGACGATGACCCGCGGCTACGAGCTGTGCCGGGAGCTGCTGGAGGAAAAAACGCCGTTCAGCGCGCTTTTTTCCTGCAACGACGATATGGCGCTCGGCGCCTCAAAAGCGCTGCATCAGGCCGGGCTGCGGATCCCGCAGGACGTTTCGCTATTTGGTTTTGATGACGCCCCCAGCGCGAAGTGGCTGGAGCCGGGCCTGTCGACGGTCTATCTGCCCATCGACAATATGATCACCACCGCCATCGATCAGGCGATCAAGCTTGCCAACCATCAGCCGATCGAAACGATCCCGCCGTTTACCGGCACGCTGGTGCTGCGCGAGTCGGTCACGACGGGTCCCTGGTTTTAGATCAGATTTGCTCTAAGACCAGCAGCTCCTGAATGGTCTGGCGGCGGCGAATCAGCCGCGCGCTGCCGTTATCGAACAGCACTTCCGGCAGCAGCGGTCGGCTGTTGTAGTTTGAGGACATCGACGCACCGTAGGCGCCGGTATCGTGCAGCACCAGGTAATCGCCCGGCGCCACGTCAGGCAGCAGGCGCGTTTCCACCTTCCCCCCTTCCTGCTGGGTAAAGACATCCCCGGATTCGCACAGCGGTCCGGCGACCACGGTTTCAATCATCGGCGCCGCGCTAAGATCGCGGCCGTCCGCCGCCAGGGCGCTGATGTGGTGGTAGCTGCCGTACATCGACGGACGCATCAGGTCGTTAAAACCGGCGTCAATCAGCACAAAGTGACGGCTGCCCATCTCCTTCACGCTGCGCACCTGGGAGACCAGCACGCCGGATTCCGCCACCAGGAAGCGACCCGGCTCGATCTCCAGCTTCACCGGATGGCCAAGATGCTTCGCCACCTGCTCGCGGGCGGCGTTCCACAGGCCGTAATAGTGATCGGTATCGATCGCCTCTTCGCCTTCGCGATACGGGATCGACAGGCCGCCGCCGGCGGAGATCGCCTGCAGATCCTGACCAAACTCGATCACCTGGCGCACCATCGCGCCGCACACCTGCTCGAGGTGAGCATAATCCACCCCTGAGCCAATGTGCATGTGAATCCCCACCAGCTGCAGCTGATAGCGACGCATCACCTCCAGCGCCGCCGGCAGGTGGCTATACCAGATACCGTGCTTGCTGTTTTCGCCGCCGGTGTTGGTTTTCTGGCTATGGCCGTGACCGAACCCCGGATTGACCCGCAGCCACACGCGATGGCCCGGCGAGACTTCGCCCAGCTGGCTCAGCATATCCACCGATCCGGCGTTCACCGGGATCTGCAGCTCCTTCACCCGCTCCAGCGTTGCGTCGTCGATCAGATCGGCGGTAAAGACAATATCTTCCGGATGCTGCTGCGGATCGTAGCCCGCCGCCAGCGCGCGCTCAATCTCGCCGAGGGAGACGGAATCCACCTTCACGCCCTGCTCGCGCATCAGGCGCAGGATATGAATATTCGAACACGCCTTCTGCGCAAAGCGCACCACGTCAAACTTGCTGAGCTGGGCAATCTGGCGGCGAATAATCTGCGCGTCGTAGACCCATACCGGGCAGCCAAACTCGGCGGGCAGGCGCAGCAGGTTATCTGCGGTCAGGTCGGTATCGGTGGCGTAAAGCGAGCGTGGCATGGTGAACTCCGGCGTTGTCTGCGTTGTGCGTGTTTTTTATGATTACGCCATAGCCCGAAGGGAATAAAAAATATCGTTTTATCGTGAGTCTATGCAAAAATGATATGGACACCTGATGCCACCCGAGAGCTGCCATGCCCGCCGTCAATTTGCGTCATATCGAAATCTTCCACGCGGTGATGACCACCGGTAATCTGACCGAGGCCGCCCGCATGCTGCATACTTCCCAGCCGACGGTCAGCCGGGAGCTGGCGCGCTTTGAAAAGGTGCTGGGACTGAAGCTTTTTGAGCGCGCTCGCGGCCGCTTGCAGCCCACGGTCCAGGGGCTGCGGCTGTTTGAAGAGGTGCAGCGGTCGTGGTACGGGCTGGACAGGATCGTCAGCGCGGCGGAAAGCCTGCGCGAGTTTCGCCAGGGCGAGCTGTCGGTGGTGTGCCTGCCGGTATTTTCCCAGTCCTTTTTACCGCTGCTGCTGCAGCCGTTTCTGGCGCGCTACCCGGAGGTCAGCCTGCAGATTGTTCCCCAGGAGTCGCCCCTGCTGGAGGAGTGGCTCTCCGCCCAGCGCCACGATCTTGGCCTGACCGAAACCCTGCATACGCCCGCCGGCACCGAGCGCACGCCGCTGCTGACGCTGAATGAGGTCTGCGTCCTGCCGCAGGACCATCCGCTCGCCGCGAAGCAGGTTCTGACTCCCGCCGATTTCCACGCTGAAAACTACATCAGCCTGTCGCGGACCGACAGCTATCGCCAGCTGCTTGACGCCCTGTTCCTTGAACATCAGGTCAAGCGGCGAATGGTGGTCGAAACGCACAGCGCCGCGTCGATTTGCGCGATGGTGCGCGCGGGCGTCGGCATCTCGGTGGTTAATCCGCTCACCGCCCTCGACTATGCCGAAAGCGGCGTCGCGGTGCGCCGCTTCAGCATCGATGTGCCCTTTACCGTCAGCATGATCCGCCCGCTGCACCGCCCCGGTTCGGCGCTGGTCGACGCCTTTATTCACCACTTGCAGCACAGCCTGGCGCAGATCCAGCGCCCGCTCGATAGGGTGCTTAAGAAAGCATAAACTCCACCGCGTCCGCGGCGTGAATGGCCGCGGTATCAAATACCGGCAGCGGGCTGCTTTCTACGGGCACCAGCAGGCCAATCGTTTTCATTATTCGCTCCTTTTATGGTTTCCCCCGGTGAAGCAAACTTGTGATCGGCTTTCCACTTCTCTCGCCGATCGTTTCTTTTTAGAAAATTGTGCGATAAATTAAATGAAACATTGTTTCACTTAACAACAGGACCCGCGGATGTTTATTTTTCATAAAGAGACCACGCTCGACGATCTGGGCAACGGCGTGACCCGACGCATTCTGGCGCACGGCGGCAAAATGATGGCGGTTGAGGTTAACTTTGACGTCGGCGCCATTGGTCCGATGCATAACCACCCCCACGAGCAGCTGACCTACGTGCTTTCAGGTGAGTTCGAATTCACCATCGGTGATGAGAAACGCGTGGTCAGCGCCGGCGACACGCTCTACAAGCAGCCGCATATTATGCACGGCTGCGTGTGCCTGAAGGCGGGAACCCTGCTGGATACCTTTACGCCCGTTCGTCAGGATTTTCTGCAAAACTAATCTTCCCCGGGCGCGGTAGCGGAAGAGCGGGCATGCCCCCCTCTCCTGCCACCGCGCCCCCACACGTCCATTATTATTTGTTAAAAAATATGTACAAAGGCAATCATTAGCCGGGCAATAAAATACCGCACATCTGCGCCAGATCACCTTTCCGGCACCTCTCCCCAGCCCTTACCAGCCTTACAAAACGCCCGCCATCTCATTTTTTGAAACATCGTTTCGACTCCGATCACATTTCCACTATGAATCGAATGACTCTGTAATAAATCGCAATAAAATAAATTTAAAACGGCGTTTTATAAAATTAAAGGCGCCGGGCATAGCAAAGCCGAACCGGTGCACGCTCAGCAGGGAGCTGCGGGTGACAAACCATGACAAAAACAGGGTTCAACAAGGAAGGAAGCGCCAGCACAGATACCAGCAACAGATTAACTTTTCCGGCTGCTTTTCAGCGCGGATAGCGCACACAGCGTGAAGTACACCGGGTATAAACCGAATCCGTTTTACAAACTCGTAAGCCAGGTAGGTATGTATGAATGAAAACAAGCTGCTGGGATTGGCATGGATATCGCCCTATATCATCGGGCTGATAATCTTTACCGCCTTTCCCTTTGTTTCATCTTTCTTCCTCAGTTTCACTGAGTACGACTTGATGAGTCCGCCGGTATTTAACGGCATTGAAAACTATCGCTACATGCTGACCGAAGATTCTCTCTTCTGGAAGTCCATGGGCGTCACCTTCGCCTATGTCTTTTTAACCATTCCGCTGAAGCTGGCCTTTGCGCTGGGCATCGCGTTTGTTCTCAACTTTAAGCTACGCGGCATCGGTTTCTTCCGTACCGCCTATTACATTCCGTCGATTCTCGGCAGCTCCGTCGCCATCGCCGTACTGTGGCGCGCGCTGTTCGCTATCGACGGCCTGCTGAACAGCTTTATCGGCGTGCTGGGCTTCGACCCGGTTAACTGGCTCGGCGAGCCGTCGCTGGCGCTGATGTCGGTGACCCTGCTGCGCGTCTGGCAGTTCGGTTCGGCAATGGTGATTTTCCTCGCGGCGCTGCAGAACGTTCCGCAATCGCAGTACGAAGCGGCGATGATCGACGGCGCCTCGAAGTGGCAGATGTTTATGAAGGTGACGGTGCCGCTGATTACGCCAGTGATCTTCTTCAACTTCATTATGCAAACCACCCAGGCATTCCAGGAGTTTACCGGACCGTACGTGATAACCGGCGGCGGCCCAACCTACTCCACCTATCTGTTCTCACTCTATATCTACGACACCGCCTTTAAGTACTTCGATATGGGCTACGGCGCGGCTCTGGCATGGGTGCTGTTCCTGGTCGTCGCGGTGTTTGCCGCCATTGCCTTTAAGTCTTCGAAATATTGGGTGTTCTACTCCGCCGATAAGGGAGGCAAAAATGGCTGATATCCAACAAATTTCCGCGGCCCGGGACATCGCAGAGCGCGAGGTTGCCAGAACGCTGCGGCGGGAAAAAATGAACGCCAGCATCCGCTATGTGATCCTGCTGTTCGTTGGCCTGCTGATGCTCTATCCGCTGGTGTGGATGTTCTCGGCGTCGTTCAAACCAAACCACGAGATCTTCACCACCCTCAGCCTGTGGCCCGCTCACGCGACCTGGGACGGGTTTATCAACGGCTGGAAGACCGGGACGGAATACAACTTCGGCCACTACATGCTGAATACCTTCAAGTACGTGATTCCGAAGGTGATCCTGACCATTATCTCCTCCACCATCGTGGCCTACGGCTTTGCCCGCTTCGAGATCCCGTGGAAGAAATTCTGGTTCGCCACCCTCATCACCACCATGCTGCTGCCGAGCACCGTACTGCTCATCCCGCAGTACCTGATGTTCCGCGAAATGGGGATGCTGAACAGCTATCTGCCGCTGTACCTGCCGCTGGCCTTCGCCACCCAGGGGTTCTTCGTCTTCATGCTGATTCAGTTCCTGCGCGGCGTGCCGCGCGATATGGAAGAGGCGGCGCAGATTGACGGCTGCAACTCCTTCCAGGTGCTGTGGTACGTGGTGGTGCCGATTTTAAAACCGGCGATTATCTCGGTCGCGCTGTTCCAGTTTATGTGGTCAATGAACGACTTTATTGGTCCGCTGATTTACGTCTATAGCGTCGATAAGTATCCGATCGCGCTGGCGCTGAAAATGTCCATCGACGTCACGGAAGGCGCTCCGTGGAACGAAATTCTGGCAATGGCGAGCATCTCCATTCTGCCATCCATCATCGTATTCTTCCTGGCTCAACGCTACTTCGTACAGGGCGTCACCAGCAGCGGAATTAAAGGTTAAGAGGGAAATATCATGGCTGAAGTTATTTTCAAAAAACTGGAAAAGGTCTACTCCAACGGCTTCAAAGCGGTACATGCTATCGACCTGAAAATCGCTGACGGGGAGTTTATGGTGATTGTCGGGCCATCCGGCTGCGCCAAATCCACCACCCTGCGCATGCTGGCGGGTCTCGAAACCATCAGCGGCGGCGAAGTGCGCATCGGGGAGAAAATCGTTAACAACCTCGCGCCAAAAGCGCGCGGGATTGCGATGGTGTTCCAGAACTACGCGCTCTATCCGCATATGACGGTGCGCGAAAACCTCGCCTTTGGCCTCAAGCTGAGCAAGCTGCCAAAGGATCAGATTGAAAGCCAGGTTAACGAAGCGGCAAAAATCCTCGAGCTGGAAGAGCTGCTCGACCGCCTGCCGCGCCAGCTCTCCGGCGGCCAGGCCCAGCGCGTGGCGGTTGGCCGGGCGATCGTTAAGAAACCGGACGTATTTCTGTTCGATGAGCCGCTCTCTAACCTCGACGCCAAGCTGCGCGCCTCGATGCGTATTCGTATCTCCGATCTGCACAAGCAGCTGAAGAAATCCGGCAAACCGGCGACCACCGTCTACGTCACCCACGATCAGACCGAAGCCATGACCATGGGCGACCGTATCTGCGTGATGAAGCTGGGCCACATCATGCAGGTTGATACCCCGGACAATCTGTACCACAAGCCAAAAAATATGTTTGTCGCGGGCTTTATCGGCGCGCCGGAGATGAACATCCGTCCCTGCAAGCTGGTTGAGCGCGACGGCCGCCTGCATATGCACGTCGGTGACGATCTGCTGCCCCTCAACGATACCCTGCAGAGCAAAGCCGAAGGCTATAAGGACCAGCCGCTGTTCTACGGCGTGCGCCCGGAGTTCGTCTCTATCTCAGACCAGCCGTTCGCCGAAGGCTGCGGTTCCGGTGAGATGGTGCGCGTGGAAAATATGGGCCACGAGTTCTTTGTCTATATGAAGGTTGCCGATTATGAGCTGACCGCCCGCGTCCCTTCCGACGAAGCGAGGCCGATGATCGAAAAAGGGCTGCATCGTAAGGTCTATTACCAGTTCGATCTCAACAAATGCCACCTCTTTGATGCGGCGACCGAACAGAACATCTCTCTGTAATCACTGGAGTATTAAAATGAAAAAAGTGCTCTTAAGCGCCGCAATCTCCGCCACTCTGGGCCTGACCGCGCTACCTTCTCTGGCACAGGATGTCGACCTGCGCATGTCCTGGTGGGGCGGCAACGGCCGCCATCAGGTGACCCTGAAAGCGCTGGAAGAATTTCATAAGCAGAACCCGGATATTAACGTCAAAGCGGAATACACCGGCTGGGACGGCCACCTCTCGCGCCTGACCACGCAAATCGCCGGCGGCACCGAGCCTGACGTGATGCAGACCAACTGGAACTGGCTGCCTATTTTCTCGAAAAACGGCGACGGCTTTTACGACCTGAATAAGATGAAGGACGTCATCGATCTCAGCCAGTTTGACGCGAAGGAGCTGCAGTCCACCACCGTGAACGGCAAGCTCAACGGCATTCCCATTTCCGTGACCGCCCGCGTGTTCTACTTTAACGACGAAACCTGGAAAAAAGCCGGCGTTGCCTACCCAAAAACCTGGGATGAGCTGATGGCGGCGGGCAAAGCCTTTGAAAGCAAGCTCGGCAAGCAGTACTACCCGGTGGTGCTGGAGCACCAGGACACCCTGGCGCTGCTGAACTCCTATATGATTCAGAAGTACAACCAGCCGGCTATCGACGATAAAACCAAGAAATTCTCCTACAGCAAAGAGCAGTGGGTCGAGTTTTTCCAGATGTATAAAAAGCTTATCGACAGCCACGTCATGCCGGACACCAAATACTACGCCTCGTTTGGCAAAAGCAATATGTACGAGATGAAGCCGTGGATCCAGGGCGAGTGGGCGGGGACCTACATGTGGAACTCCACCATCAACAAATACTCCGACAACCTGAAGCCGCCGGCGAAGCTGGAGCTGGGGGAATACCCGATGCTGCCGGGCGCCACCGACGCCGGCCTGTTCTTTAAGCCCGCGCAGATGCTCTCGATCGGTAAATCAACGAAAAACCCGGAAGCGGCGGCGAAGGTGATTAACTTCCTGCTGAACAGCAAAGCCGGGGTCGATACCTTAGGACTCGAGCGCGGCGTGCCGCTGAGTAAGGTGGCGGTGCAGTACCTGACCGAAGACGGCACGATCAAGGCCGACGATCCGGCGGTTTCCGGGCTGAAGCTGGCGCAGTCCCTGCCGGCGAAACTCTCCGTGTCGCCCTACTTCGACGACCCGCAGATCGTAGCCCAGTTCGGCACCTCCCTGCAGTACATCGATTACGGGCAGAAATCCGTAGAAGAGACGGCGGCGGACTTCCAGCGTCAGTCGGACCGCATTCTCAAGCGCGCCATGCGCTAATTCAGCCCTGCCAAACCTCCCCGCGGCTCCCGCTGCGGGGGATTTTTTGCCACCAGCCCGTCATGAAAGGCAAACCGCCCCGCGGGATGCCGGGACCGGCGGCTTTTTCCCCTCAGAAGAAGTATTTGAAGCGCACGCGAGCGCCGTAGCGTTCGTCCGATCCCGCGCTTTTCTCCGCCGATGAATCCAGCCACGAGGCGTAGGCGCCGAGGTAAATGTTAAAATTCGCCATATCCATGATATTCGGCAGCAGCCACGAGGCGTGCAGCGTGTGGATGTCATAGCGCCCCGGGGCGAGTACCGCGCACTCGTTGTCGCATTCTGCGCTCACGCCCGCCAGATTAAACTGGTCGATTTTGTTATGCGCATAGATATAGCCCAGCTCCACGCGATGCCATAGCGCGTTGATGCCGGCGCTGAAGTCCTGCTCATCCGTGGCGTCGAGATAGGCGGTACTCAGATTCACCACCGCGCCATCCTGCGGGTCGGCCTTCAGCGTGTTCCAGCTCATGGTCATGCCGTAGCCGGTACGGCTCGACTGGTCGACCCAGCGGCCGCGCGGGTCCTGATAGCCGTAGGCATTATTGACGAGGTTACTCTCCATCGCCGCCGCCACCGACCACGCGCCGGATTGCCACGCCACTACCGGACGCACGTAGGCGACGTTTTTCTGGTTATCCAGCGCGTTGCCGTGATAGTTGCGATCGACGAAGAGCGTGCTGCCGTCCTCCACCAGCGTATTCACCTCGAAGTACCAGCTGCCGAGATTTTTGCTCAGCAGGAAGTTGCCGCCGCTGCTGCTGCGTCCGCGCCCCTCTTTCATCATATAGATATAGCCGTAGCCGTCGCTGTAAAGATCGTTCGCCGTATTGCCGGAATATTCAATAAAGGTATCCTGATTTAGCGGGAACATATCGTAGGCTTCAAAGCGCCCAATTTTAATTTTCCAGTCATCCTGCTGGCCAAAGAAAAAGGCCGCATCGTCCAGATTCATCTTGCCATTAATATCCGCCAGCGGCTGTACGCTGAAGCCGGCATACTTGCCATCGGCCCCTTTCCGCAGGCCATCAAAGCCGAGAAGAATACGTCCGTTAATATCCCAGCGCTCTTTTTCCCCCGGCGCCCAGCTTTTATTCGCAGTGGTCCTCACCGAGGTCAGGCTACCGGTACGGCTGGCGCCATCCATATTAAACTCAACGTCGCCATAAAACTTTAATTCGCCATAATCATTGACCTGCAGCGCGGGTTTAGCCGCCGCGTTGCTGGCCGCTACCGCCGGCGTCTCCTGACGCTTTAGCGCCCGAATCTCCGCCTCGGCGCTGGTTGCCCGCTGCTCGGTCTCCTGCAGTCGCTGCTCCATTTGCGCCAGCCGTTCTTCGAGTGTTAATGGTTCCTGCGCATTAGCCAGAGGGGTAAATAAAGACGTCAGAAAGCACCCGACCCAGATTTTATTCATCGGTAAACCCTTTTATTATTTAATTAAATGAAATCTTTATTTATACCCTAAATAATTCGAGCGGCATCAAGGCGGCAAGAGAGCGAGTTCCCAGGCGCTTACTAAAGTAAGTGACCAGGGTGAGAGTGCAGCCAGCGCGTATGCAGCCTGAAGTATGACGGGTATACAGGTAAAGCACGACGATGATGACAATAATAACCCGCCCATCGTCGCAGACGGGTTATTAACGGCATAATAAAACGGTAACGATATTATTCGAGCTGCCAGGCCCCGGCCTCAGATAAGCTGGCCGATCCGCTCCACGCAAATAAGGTTAATTCACGGCGAGCGGCATCCGGATAAATACGGCTGCTGAGGCAGGCTTCGCCCTCGTTAACGAAGACCTCGACGGAAGAGCTGTCGAAAAATATCCGTAGCCTGAGCGGCGCCCCGGCGGTTAACGGCACGCTGCGCGCGCCGCACAGGCCATGCTGCGGATAGTGACGCTCCAGCACCAGGCGCTGCATCTGCGCGTCAACGTAGACCCGCAGGCCGTCGCCGAAGCTGAGGCCATACTGCTCAGCGCTGCAGCTGGCGCTATCCCAGTGCAGGATAACCTCCATCGCCTCGCAGTTTTCCACCAGCATGGTCTGCTGATTTTTCAAGGTGCTTACCGGCCACGGGAACCACGCTCCGCGCAGGCTTTCGACCTCTTTCGCCGGACGCATCTGCAGCCGGCTGTCGGCGCTCAGGCTCAGCTCGCGCGGCAGCGAGAGCATCCCCGCCCAGCCGTCCTGCTGCTCCGGCAGCGGCGACTCCCACATATCCAGCCAGCCGATAACGATCCGCCGACCGTCCGGCGTCAGGAAGCTCTGCGGCGCATAAAAATCATGCCCGCTGTCCATCTCCACAAACTCGCCTTCGCGCACAAAGGTGCCGCCCGGCTGCCAGTCGCCGAGCAGATAGCCACTTTGGAACAGGTTCCGATTCTGATAGCCCTGCGCCGCCATGCCCTGCGGAGAAAACATCAGCACGCGCCTGTCGTTGAGGGCAAAAAAGTCCGGGCACTCCCACATATAGCCCATCTCTTTTTCCGCCTCATCAAGCACGCCCGCGTCCTGCCACTGGCGCAGGTCGGCCGAACGGTAGAGGCGCACCTGGCCGACGTCGCCGAGGCGCGCGCCGACGATCATGTACCAGCTATCGCCCTCGCGCCACACCTTAGGATCGCGGAAATGGTGCAGCCCCGGCGGGGTATCGAGGACGACCCCCTGGCGCTCAAAGTGGATGCCGTCGCGGCTGGTCGCCAGGCACTGCACCTGATACAGGTTGGCCTCATCGTTCGGGTCACCGTGGAATTTATGCCCGGTATAAATCAGCGCCAGCGTATCGCCGTCGACCACCGCGGAGCCGGAGAAGCAGCCGTCCTTATCCTCCGAGCCTTCCGGCGCCAGCGCCACCGGCAGATGCTCCCAGTGCACCAAATCTTTACTGCGCGCATGACCCCAGTGCATCGGCCCCCACTGCGTCGAGTAGGGATGGTGCTGGTAAAAGGCGTGATACCAGCCGTCGAACCACACCAGGCCGTTAGGATCGTTGATCCAGCCCGCGCGGGCGGCAAGATGGTAGCGCGGGTACCAGCGCAGGTTCAGCGCATCGCTTTTCGCCTGCAGTTCCTGTTCGGCGTTGCTAATTGAGTAGGTCATAGTCTTCACTCTTGTCATTCAAATAACGGAAGGTTGCGGCATCAGCGGGTCGGATGGTGACTTAGCCGAGCGCAGCAAGAAGATGGAGATAAAGGTGGTGAAGAACACCAGCAGGCCCATAATCAAATAGGACCGGGCAAAGCCGTATATCTCGTAGCTATAGCCCGCCAGCGGCGACAGCACGGTAGCAATAACCGAGCTGGTGCAGGCAAAGCCCACCAGATAGAGCGTCGATGAGAGGCGCTTATCAAAGTTTAAGCTGTTGTATTTAAAGATAGATACCAGCAGGATCGGCAGCTCCACCGCGTGCAGCAGCTTGGTGATAGAGATGAGCAGCGGCCCCTCTACCAGCCCGGAGGCCACCATCCGCAGCGCCATCACCATACCGGCGAAAATCAGGCCATTTTTCGCGCCAATGCGGTTAACCAGCCAGGGCGCGCAGAACATCCCCGCCGCCTCAAGAAACACCTGGAAAGAGTTCAGGTAGCCGTACATGGCGTTGCCCTCCTGCAGGGTGGCGAACTGCGAGGAGAAGTAGACCGGGAACTGCTGGTCGTAGACGCCGTAAATACAGGTGCCGACGACGAAAAACACCAGCGCCCAGAAGCGGCGCAGGGTGAGCAGACGCAGCGCGTCCTCCAGCGTCACCTTGCCGCCCGCCACCGCTTCCTCCATCGCCTGCGGCGCAGAGGAGACCCGCAGCCGCGCCAGCAGGACGAAGAATACCAGGCCGGAGCAGCTGGCGACGGCAAAGTTCAGCTTCGGGTTGATGTTAAACAGCAGGCCGGCAAAAAAGGTCGCCACCGCCCAGCCCAGCGATCCCCACATCCGCGCTTTGCCGAACTCAAACTGGCTCTGGCGCGCCACGCGCTCGGTGTAGGACTCGAGCACGCCGATACCGCCGTTGAAGGTCAGGCCGATGTAGATCCCGCCAAAAATACTGCCGAGAAAAATGTTAATGCCCAGCAGGTAGCCAAACAGCAGATAGGCCGGCCCGGAGAGGATCAGCAGCGCGGTGATATACCAGAGCAGGTTTTTACGCAGGCCGAGCTTATCCTGAATAAAGCCGTAGCAAATTTGGGCAAACAGCGCTGAAACGGAGAGAACCGCGTAGATGATGCCGGTATCCCCCGCCTTCAGGCCGACCTCCTGATGGAGCCAGATAGAGAGCAAAGAGCCGGACGAAGACCAGGTCACGAAAAAGAAGAACAGTAAGGCGCTGAGTATCGGATAGCTGTGAGAGTGATGTGCTTTCATCATGACGTTCTCTGTTGGAGTAATGCGCAGATGGTAACGTTAACAAAACCTAAAACTCATGCCCTTTTGCTGAGATACATGATGTTAATCACATAAGTTAACGTTAACATAATAGAGATGCGATCGCGATCAAATATTCCTCGCCATCGCTGCGGCGCATCCTGCGATAGAATATCGCACATGATCCTTTTACATCAGCGACTTAGTTATATAGCCTGTTGCCTGGCGACAGCGTTGGAGTAGTAAATATGGCATCCTTGAAAGATGTGGCAAAACTGGCAAACGTCTCTCTGATGACGGTCTCACGGGCGCTGAATAGCCCGGAGCGCCTGAAGCCAGAGACTCTGGCTCGCGTTCAGGCCGCCATTGAACAGACCAACTACGTCCCCGATCTCTCCGCCAAAAAAATACGCGGCGCCCACGCCACGCCAAACACCATCGGAGTTCTGGCGCTGGATACCGTCACCACCCCCTTCTCGGTGGAAATTACGCTCTCAATCGAAGAAACCGCGCGGGCGCACGGCTGGAACAGCTTCGTGGTCAACATGTTCTCCGACGATAGCCCGGACACCATCGTCGACCTGCTGCTCTCCCACCGGCCGGACGGGATTATCTACACCACCATGGGGCTGCGCCAGGTGCCGCTCCCGGCCAAGCTGCTGACCCTCCCCTGCGTGCTGGCCAACTGCGAAAGCCTCCACGACCCGGTGGCCAGCTATATTCCGGACGACGAGCAGGGTCAGTATGCGGCGGTGCAGGCCCTGCTGGCGGCAGGCTATCGCCGTCCGCTGTGCCTGCATCTGCCGGCGAAGCATCTGGCGACCGTGCGCCGGCGCCAGGGGCTGGAGCGCGCCTGTCGGGAAGCGGGTCTCGATCCGCATACGCTCGAACACGGCTATATGGAGTATGGCGATGAGCACTATCGCGACATCCCGGCGATGCTGCTGGCAAACATTCGCGCGGGTAAGCCGCAGTTCGACTCGGTGATTTGCGGTAACGATCGCATCGCTTTTATGGTTTATCAGACGCTGCTGGCGCAGGGCCTGCGCATTCCGCAGGACGTGGCGGTGGTCGGTTACGATAATATGGTCGGCATTGGCGATCTGTTTTTACCGCCGCTCTCAACGGTGCAGCTTCCGCATTATGAAATAGGGCGCCTGAGCGCCCTGCATATTATTAACGGCGACAGCCATCGGGATACGGTGCGGGTTGCCAGCCCCTGGCTGCCGAGGGAGTCGCTGTAATCAGTTGCCAATATCGCGCAGCTTCTTGCCGGACATCAGGTTGCGCTCGATGTGCTCAAGGGTGACGTTTTTGGTTTCCGGGATCAGCCAGAAGGTCACCCCGATAAAGGCGACGTTGAGCGCGGTATAGAGCCAGAAGGTGCCGGCGGCGCCGATCGCGTCGAGCAGCGTCAGGAAGGTCGCGCCGATAATCATATTCGACACCCAGTTGGTGGTGGTGGAACAGGTGATGCCGAAGTCGCGGCACTTCAGCGGCTGAATTTCCGAGCACAGGATCCACACCACCGGGGCGGCGCTCATCGCGTAGCCGGCAATACACATCATGGTCATGCCGACGGAAAGCCAGGACAGGCCGCTGGAGGCGGTGCCGTTATCAAACTGCATCAGGCAGTAGCCGAGCACCAGCGTGCCCAGCGCCATCACGCTAAAGCCGATTTTCAGCGCCGGTTTACGCCCGGCTTTATCCACGGTAAACACCGCAATAAAGGTGGCAAACATAAAGGTCAGGCCGACGACGAGGGTCGCCATCATCTGCTGCTCGGTGGTGGTGAAGCCCGCCATTTTAAAAATACGCGGCGCGTAGTACATGATGATATTCATCCCGGTGAACTGCTGCATCGCCTGCAGCAGCATGCCGAGGAACACCGCCCGACGGACGTTGCGGTTGATCTTAAACAGCGCCCAGCCGCCCTGCTTGAGCTTCAGGCTTTCGCGAATTTCATTGAGCTCGTCCCGGGCTTTTTCCGAGGTATCGCGCAGCATGCGCAGCACCTCTTCCGCCTCGACGTGCCGCCCCTTCTCCGCCAGCCAGCGCGGGCTGTTGGGCAGGAACACGACCAGAATAATCAGCAGGACCGCAGGCAGCGCCAGCACTCCCAGCATGGCGCGCCAGTTGCCGCTGTAGCTAAACGCCGTATCGGATAAAAACGCCATCACGATACCCAGCGTCACCATCAGCTGATACATGCTTATCATCTTACCGCGGACATTTTCACTTGCCATTTCAGAGAGATAAAGCGGCGCGGTGTAGGAGGCGATCCCGACGGCAACGCCAAGGAGAACCCTCGCCAGCAGCAGGACCTCCACGCTGTTGGCAAAGGCGGAGCCGATGGATCCGGCAACAAACAGTATCGCCCCGACCATCAGGCTGTATTTACGCCCGAGGCGGAAAGAGAGCCAGCCGTTGAACAACGCGCCGACGGCGGCGCCCAGCATCATGCTGCTCACCACCCACTCCTGCAGGCGGCTGGATAAGGCAAAATGATCGGTAATAAAGGGCAACGCCCCGGCAATCACCCCGATATCGAGGCCAAACAGGAGCCCGGCCACCGCGGCGGCAATGGAGACAAACTGGTTCATGCGCCGGGTATCGCGCTGCGTACGCGGCATTAACGTAGAGTCATTATTAATTGAGGTCATTTTTCCCTGCCAGAACATAGTAAGACGTGATGAGAAAGTACGGGATCGGCGGGACAATGTGTCAGGGTGGAGATGCCAAAGATATGGACTAATTAGCTACTAGCCATCGTTTTGTGATGGACATTCAACTTTCATAGCGATGCGAAAACTTATCACCCGCAGATAAAAACCCAATATTCATGCGATTAATCGCCACTCTATAACCAATTGATATGGATTATTTTCATTTATCGATATGGACAATTAATGTTCACTCATAAAAAAACCTGCCGTCTGTGGCAGGTTTTTTATTCGGCAAAGCGGGAAATTAGCGCGCCAGCCAGCCGCCGTCCACCGCCACGGTATAGCCGTTGATGTAGTCGGACGCGCTGGAGGAGAGGAACACCACCGGCCCCATCAAATCGCTCGGCAAACCCCAGCGGCCCGCCGGAATACGCTCAAGAATTTCGGCACTGCGCTGCTCGTCGGCGCGCAGCTGCTGGGTATTGTTGGTCGCCATATAGCCCGGCGCGATAGCGTTAACGTTGATGTTGTGCTGCGCCCACTCGTTCGCCAGCAGGCGGGTCACGCCCATCACGCCGCTTTTTGAGGCGGTGTAGGAAGGCACGCGAATACCGCCCTGGAAAGAGAGCATGGAGGCAATGTTGATGATTTTGCCGCCGTTGCCCTGGGCAATGAAGTGCTTCGCTGCCGCCTGAGACATAAAGAACACGCTCTTGATATTCAGATCCATCACGTCATCCCAGTCCTTTTCGCTGAACTCAAGGGCATCCTGACGGCGGATCAGGCCGGCGTTGTTGACCAGAATATCGATATGGCCAAATTCAGCGACGGCGCGCTCCAGCAGCTGCGGGATCCCCTCAATCTGGCGCAGGTCGGCGGTCAGGCTGAGAAAACGACGGCCCAGCGCGGTGACGCGCTCAATCGTCTCCGTTGGCTCAACGATATTGATACCGACAATATCGCAGCCCGCTTCCGCCAGCCCTACCGCCATGCCCTGGCCCAGCCCGGTGTCACATCCGGTCACAACGGCCACTTTACCCTGGAGAGAGAATGTATCGAGTATCATACCTGGTTCCTTTATCTTTCAGATAGCCCGTACTACACAGGCGAGGTTCTATAGGTTCGACCGGCTGTTTGCGCTGGCCATTATGGTTAGAAGAACTCTCTGGGGCTGGCCCATCATAAAAATAAAACAGAGTTCCGTTTTGCAAGTGGACCCATCTTATCTCCGGGCAAGGTCATTTTCAATTATTATTAAAACATCGTTTCAATTTTTAGCGAAGCAAATGGTAAAAATGCAAATCAGATCACGAAGCGCTGACCCGACCTGAAACAATAAAGAATGAAATTCATTTAAATACAAAGCATTATAGAAACTTAGAAAATCATCATCAGATCGCAGAAAGTCGGCATAAAAACAAAGTTCCCTCCTCATGCCGCTGCCTGGAGGCAAAAAAGTGCGATCCAGAGCAGGAAGTTATTGCGAACTGCGCTCGCCATCACAAATAATGAAACGATGTTTTGATAAATTAACACCTATCTTTTAAATCAAACTCATCTGCTCACACGCCCCTCAGGGAGGCGGCAGCGCAGGAAGGAAAAGGAGCACATCATGGCTAAAGGCATGCGGGTAAAACTCAACTATGAAGTCAGCCGCGATCCCGATACCGGGGCAGAGGTCACCCGCTTAACCCCTCCGGAAGTGACCTGCCATCGTAACTATTTCTATCAGAAATGCTTTTTCAACGACGGTAGCCACCTGCTGTTCGCCGGTGAATTCGACGGGCACTGGAACTACTACCTGCTGGATATCGCCGCGGCCGAAGCCGTCCAGCTCACCGAAGGAGCCGGCGACAACACCTTCGGCGGCTTCCTCTCGCCGGACGATACCTCCCTCTATTACGTTAAAAACGACCGCACGCTGCTGGAAGTTAACCTCACCACCCTGCAGGAGCGCGAAGTCTATCGCGTTGCCGACGAGTGGGTGGGCTACGGAACCTGGGTCGCTAACAGCGACTGCAGCAAGCTGGTCGGCATTGAGATCGCCAAAAGCGACTGGACGCCGCTCAACGACTGGCAGACCTTCCACGACTTCTTCCATAAGGGCCCGCGCTGCCGCCTGCTGGGCGTCGATTTGCAAACCGGTGAAAGCCGCACCATCCATGAAGAGAAAAACTGGCTGGGCCATCCTATTTATCGGCCGTTTGATGACAACACCGTCGCCTTCTGCCACGAAGGCCCGCACGATCTGGTTGATGCCCGCATGTGGATGGTGAATGAAGACGGCAGCAGCGTACGTAAAGTCAAAGAGCATGCCGAGGGCGAAAGCTGCACCCACGAGTTCTGGGTGCCGGACGGCTCGGCGCTGATGTACGTCTCCTACCTGAAGGGCCAGCAGGGACGCACCGTTTACCGCTTTAACCCGGATAGCGGCATGAACGAAGCGCTGATGCAGATGCCCGCCTGTTCGCATCTGATGAGTAATTTTGACGGCACGCTGCTGGTGGGCGACGGTTCCGGCACCCCGGTAGACGTGAAGGATACCAGCGGCTATACCATCGATAACGACCCCTATCTGTACGTTTTCGACGTGGCGAAGCGAGCCTTCTTCCGCGTTGCGCGCCACGATACGTCGTGGGCAACCATCGCCAACAGCCGCCAGGTGACCCATCCGCACCCCTCCTTTACGCCGGACGATAGCGCGATCCTGTTTAGCTCCGATAAGGACGGTAAACCGGCTATCTATATCGCGAAGATCCCCGAGCAGCGCGAGATGCTGCAGGCATAACCTGTTGTAACCTGAGTTTGATTGAGTACTTCTGTAACTGGCCTTGCCCTCCTTTTGGAGGGCTTTTTTTTGGCCCGCAGCCGGCCACATTCAGGCGCTCGGGAGCAGCGAAGAGTACGCCCTCGCGCGTCATAATCAACGGAGGATGGCGGCTGATTAACGGCAAAACCCCGGCTAACTGCGCCGGGGTAAACGATGAGGCTGTTGTTTATATCAGAAGGTGTACGCCACGCCTACGCGGAAGCGGGTCTGGCGGTCGCTGCGGTCGTTAACGCCAACGTTACCCACCTCGCCGTAGGGCGCCCAGTTCTTATCCAGCTTATAGGCCAGCTTGACGTTATATTCCTGGGAGTAGGGTTTATTGTCATTACGGTTTACGCCTTCGCTACTGCGGGCATAAACGTAGTTCAGCTCGGTACGCCAGTCGCCCAGCACGAAGCCCGCCCACGCATCGCCGCGGTTAACTTTATCGTCCTCTTTGCCCGCGCTTGCCGGGTAGCGGGTGTAGTCGTAACGGTAGCGGGCAGCAACGTAGAAACCGTTATCGAAGCTGTACTGCACGCGCAGGTTCGGCTTATAGATTGAGCGGCTGTCGTTACTTTCAATATTGAAGCCCGGCGTGACGGAGAAATTCTTGTTCGCCTTCCACTGCCAGCTGATGGTTTCTTCATGCCCGTTGCCCACAAAGTCTGAATAAGGCTGATCGGTGTTATCCCCTCCTGACTTCCACTTTGCCTCGACGGAGAAACCAAAGCCGTTGGCGAACCGGTGCGACACGGAGACGCGGTCGGCGTTGGTTTTATCGGTTTTACCGCCGTCGATGAATTCATGACGCAAATCCACCGTGACGGCCGAAGCAGAAAAAGACGCGGCGCAGAGAGCAGCAAGGGCCAGAGATCGTGCAAACATAGGGTACCCCTCAAAATTAAAATTATGTTTCTATTTTATGAAACTGCATTTTATTTTTTAAGAGATGATGTTTTAGTGATCGAGATCGTAATTATTTGTTTCAAAAAACATGGCACATAAAGACGTGACAAAGCTCAACAAATAGGGCCGTTATTCGCCCTTTTTGCTGAGATCTATCGCGGAAATCATGCTTAGCACAAATAAAAAAGCCCCCTGATGACAGGAGGCTAAGAAGGGGAAACGCTTTTTTGGCCGCTACTCTCGTTCCACCGCCAGCGCGACGCCCTGGCCGCCGCCGATGCACAGCGTGGCCAGCCCTTTACGGGCGTCCCGTTTGATCATTTCATGGACCAGCGAAACTAAAATGCGGCAGCCGGAGGCGCCGATAGGGTGGCCGAGGGCAATGGCGCCGCCGTTGACGTTGACCCGCCGCTCGTCCCACTCCAGCACCCTGCCCACCGAAATAGCCTGCGCGGCAAACGCCTCGTTGGCTTCAATAAGGTCAACCTCGTCCAGCCGCCAGCCCGCTCTTTCCAGACAGCGGCGGGTCGCATGTACCGGCGCAATTCCCATTAGCGCCGGATCGACGCCAACGCTTGCGAACGCGCGGATCCGCGCGAGGATCGGCAGGCCAAGCTCCAGCGCCTTCGTCTCGCTCATCATCATCACCGCCGCCGCGCCGTCATTAATGGTTGAGGCATTGCCCGCGGTCACCGAACCCAGGCGGTCGAAGGTCGGCGGCAGACAGGCCAGGCCTTCGGCGCTGGCGTCAACCCGCGGCTGCTCATCGGTATCCACCCGCCGCGGCGCGCCGTTCTGCTCGGTCATTACCGGGACAATCTCGTCGCGAAAGCGGCCGGAGTCGATCGCCCGCCGCGCCTTGTGCTGCGAGCTCAGCGCCCAGGCGTCCTGCAGCTCGCGGCTGATGCCGTACTCCCGCGCCAGGTTTTCCGCCGTCACGCCCATATGGTAATCATTGAACGCGTCCCACAGGCCGTCGTGAACCAGGCTGTCGATCAGCTGGCTGTTTCCCAGCTGGGCCCCGGTGCGGCTGTCGGTCAACACGTGCGGCGCGCGGCTCATATTCTCCTGGCCGCCGGCAATCACCACGTCCGCCTCGCCGCACTGAATAGCCTGCGTAGCGAGATGCAGCGCCTTCAGCCCGGAACCGCAGACGTCGTTAATGGTGATCGCCGAAACGGTGTTCGGCAGCCCGCCGCGGATCGCCGACTGGCGCGCAGGGTTCTGCCCGGTGCCGGCGGTTAAAACCTGCCCGAGGATCACTTCATCAATAGCGTGGGGATCGATTCCGGCGCGCTCGACCAAAGCCTTAACCACCAGACTCCCCAGCTCCACCGCCGAGTGGCGCGATAGCGTCCCCTGGAAGCAGCCAATAGGCGTCCGCAGCGCGCCGACGATCACGACATCTTTCATCCTCTACCTCTGCCTGCCTCTGTGCAAAGAAACAACAACATAGTAGAGAATTGTTATCAAAAAATTTCGCAAATGTTTAAAAAAAGTGAGGTAAATCACAAAGATTTGCGGCGATTTTACTGCCCCTGGCGCTGCAAATGCTGGCGCAGCCAGCTCCCCGCCTCTCCCGGCGGCGCCCGCTTATTCCATAATAAATCTACGGATATCATCCGCGGCCAGCCCGCAATGTCGAGCGGTACCAGCGTTCCGACGCCGGCAAACTCCTCAACCAGCGCGCAGGGCAAAATGCACCAGCCCAGCCCCTGCACCGCCATGCTGAGCAGCAGCAGATAGTTGGGTGCCGACCACACCTGTCCCTGAGCAGGGTCGGCCCTGCTTTCCAGATAGGTGCTCAGCCGCAGCTCGCGCCAGCTGTGCAGCTCATCCCAGACGACCCTCTCCTGCGCCGCCAGCGGATGCCGGGGCGCCACGTAAATCGCCATCGCGGTCTGTAGCGGCAGGCGCGTACAGCCGATTTCCGGAGGATAGCTATCCCTGGCCTCAATCAGCCCCACCTGCGCGCGCTCCTTTTGCAGCAGGTCGACAACGTCCTCATCCTCGCCGATCAGGCACTCAAATTCGGTATGCGGAAAGCGGCGGTCGAACTGCTCCAGCAGATCTTCAAGGACATCGGGATGCAGCGTATCGGAGAGCACAAAGGTGAGCCGGGCCTCCGTTTCGCCGGAGAGAGAAATAGCCAGCTCATCGAGCCGGTCGCTTGCCGCCAGAATCGCCTTCACGTAGCCCAGCACCTGCTCGCCCTGCGGCGTCAGCACCGGCTGGCGGGCGGTACGATCGAACAGCGTCACCCCGAGGTCGGCTTCGAGGTTTGAGATAGCGGTGCTGACGGTGGACTGGCTTTTGCGCAGGCGGCGCGCGGCGGCAGAAAACGAGCCGCAGGCCACGGCTTCGACAAACGCGGTAAGAGCTTCGGGAGAATAGCGCATGAACTATCTACTTTATCGATGGATACTATCTTTTGTTTATCATATTTATCCATAAAATGCGGAGTAATTTCTGACAACGCGTTCAGCCTGCATCGCTAATAAACGGCTGTGAACGACGGCTTTACCCGGAGGTAAACACCATGCAACAGAGCAACCTGCAGCGTAAGTCGCTGACGGAACGTATTATTCACGCGGTCAGCTTTGAGGGCCTCGCCACGCTGATCCTCGCCCCCACCGCGGCATGGCTGATGCAGCGCTCGGTGGTCGAAATGGGCGGCCTGAGCATTCTGCTCGCCAGCCTGGCGATGGTCTGGAACCTGATTTATAACGCGCTCTTTGACCGTATCTGGCCGGTTTCCCGCGTGATAAGAACCCTGAAGGTTCGCGCCCTGCACGCCATCGGTTTTGAGAGCGGATTTATCATTATCGGCGTCACCGCCGTCGCGCTGCTCCTCGGCGTCTCGCTGATGCAGGCGTTTATGCTGGAAATCGGCTTTATGCTGTTCTTCCTGCCCTACACCATGCTGTTCAACTGGGCCTGGGATACGCTGCGCGTGCGGGTACTGAGGTACCGTCAAACGCAGATCCCTACGCGTAGCTAAACGCAGGCGGAGCGCCGGGGAAGTTCCCGGCGATCCTCGCTGCTGCCCGCCATCTAAAACTATCGCCACGACCAAAACGCAGATGTGGTAAATTACACTCCTTTTTTTTGGTTTTACGGTTGATAAATTCACACAATGTCTAAAATTTGGTCTAAAGAAGAAACTCTCTGGAGTTTTGCCTTATATGGCACTGCCGTAGGCGCTGGCACTCTGTTTTTGCCGATCCAGCTAGGGTCCGCCGGCGCCGTTGTTCTGCTCATCACCGCGCTGGTCGCATGGCCGTTAACCTACTGGCCTCACAGGGCGCTGAGCCAGTTTATCCTCTCCGCTAAGGTTGCGCCCGGCGCTGGCATCACCGGCGCGGTCAACCACTATTACGGCAAGAAGGTCGGGAATCTGATCACCGGACTCTACTTCCTCGCCTTTTTCGTGGTGGTCCTGATTTACGCCGTGGCGATCACCAACTCTCTCGCCGAACAGCTGGCGCGACATATGCCGATCACCGCCGGCGTCCGCGCGCTGCTCAGCCTCGCCGTGGTGCTGGTGCTGAACCTGATCTTCCTGATGGGTCGTCACATCACCATCAAGGTAATGGGTTTTCTGGTGTTCCCGCTGATCGCCTGCTTCCTGTTCCTCTCTATCTACCTGATTGGCGACTGGCAGCCCGAGCACCTCACCAGCCAGATGCAGCTGAACTCGCATACGCTCCACCAGGTCTGGATCTCAATACCCGTGATGGTTTTCGCTTTTAGCCATACGCCGATTATTTCAACTTTTGCTATCGACCAGCAGGAGAAATACGGCGAGCAGGCGATGGGTAAATGCAAAAAAATCATGAAAGTGGCCTACACCATCATCTGCGCCAGCGTGCTGTTTTTTGTCGTTAGCTGCCTGCTGGCGATACCGGCTACCTATATTGAAAGCGCGCGTGATGAAGGCGTCACCATCCTCTCCGCGCTGTCGATGATGCCCGGCTCCCCGGCCTGGCTGGCGGTAACCGGGATCGTCGTGGCGGTAGTGGCGATGTCAAAATCCTTCCTCGGGACCTACTTCGGGGTGATTGAGGGCGCCAGCGAAATCGTGAAAACCTCGCTGGGGCAGATGGGAATTCGCAAAAGCCGCGCCTTTAACCGCGCGATGTCGATCCTGCTGGTTTCGGCGCTGACCTTCGCGGTGTGCTTTATTAACCCCAACGCCATCTCGATGATATACGCCATCAGCGGACCGCTGATCGCCATGATCCTGTTCATCATGCCGACCCTATCGACGTACATCATCCCAGCCCTCAAGCCGTACCGATCGCCGGGTAATTTCATCACCCTGATCGTCGGCCTGCTGTGCGTGTCGGTGATGTTCTTTAGCTAATCCTCCCCCTGCGGCAACGGCCACCGCCGTTGCCGCACGTTCTGCTAATATTCCCGCCGCTGCAAATCCCCTGACCGGTTTACACTTAGAACTTGCACATTATCAGGGGGAGTTTCCATGTCCAACGTACGGCTATCCGGAACCGGCACCTTAGGCGACCGTCAGGTTTATCGCCTGGGATACGGGGCAATGCAGCTGGCAGGCCCCGGCGTATTCGGTCCGCCAGCCGATCCTGAAAACGCCGTTCGCGTACTGCAGGCGGCGGTGGACGCGGGGGTCAACCATATCGATACCTCGGATTTTTACGGTCCGCATATCACCAACCAGCTGATCCGCAAGGCGCTGCATCCCTATTCTGACGATCTCTGTATCGTGACTAAAGTCAGCGCCCGCCGCGATGAAAAAGGGAACTGGCTCCCGGCCATGTCGCCGGCGGAGTTGACCCAGGCGGTTGAGGATAATCTGCGCAACCTCAATCTCGACGTGCTGGAGGTCGTCAACCTGCGCAGCATGCTGAGCCCCCACGGCCCGGCCGAAGGATCGCTGGAGGGCCCGCTAACGACGCTGCTTGAGCTAAAGGAGCGAGGGCTAATCCGCCACATTGGGCTCAGTAATGTTACCGCCACGCAGGTCGCTGACGCGCAAAAGATGACGCCGGTTGCCTGCGTGCAGAACCAATATAACGTCGCCAATCGCCAGGACGACGAGCTCATTGACGCGCTGGCCGCGCAGAATATTGCCTACGTTCCCTTCTTCCCGCTTGGGGGCTTTACGCCGCTTCAGGCGCAGGAGCTGAACGATATTGCCGCCGAACTTGCGGCGACGCCAATGCAGGTCGCCCTCGCCTGGCTGCTGCAGCGTTCAGCCAATATCCTGCTTATCCCCGGGACCTCATCGCTCCAGCATCTTGAAGAAAACCTTGCCGCCGCCACCTTAACTCTTCCCGCCTCTGCGCTCAGCACCTTAGATAACCTCAAAGTCTGAGCCGCTCCCCCTCTCCCCGGCGCGTCTAAGCGCATGGCGACAGGGGGGGATTCTGCCGCTAATATTTGCCTGGAATTAACTCAACGCTGCTGGCACTATAGATCCCACAAATGGGTATTTGCCCCAGCCGTCCTTTCGCAAGTAACCCTATACAAAGCATCATTTTATACTATTTAGACCGGCCTCCTTATTGGAGGCCGCGCTCGTTTGTATCTATCTTCATGTTTTGAACTCTTAATTACAGGAAAAACAACTGCCAATTCGACGTTTATACAAATCAATTTAGCCCAAAAGATAGCTAATAACATCAAACGCTCATTAAAACATCTGATTAACACAATCAGAATGTTGTCATTGCTATAAAAAAAAATCCACACACACAATATAAAAATTAACAAGGACTTCACATGACAGAGGGAACAATAAAGACCAGTAAGTATGAGATCATTGCTATTTTCAGGGAGGAACTCAGAAAGCAGTCTGAGATAGAGATTTTCTATAATAACAAAAACTTCATTACGCAGCTGGCGCGTGTTGATTTTTCAGAATTTCACATCGTCACCCACAGCAGGATCCCTCCGGGGCACAAGTTCAAATTTGTTCTGCATAGCGATTCAGGGAAGATAGAGTTCTGTTCAACGCTAAAGAAACATTCGGGGAGCGGCAGCGCTAAAAGTAATAAAGTCTCATTTACCTTGCCTGAATGTATTCAGGTGGTCCAAAGGCGGCGCGACCCGCGGTTTCGACTACAGCATAAGCATGATTTTTTTTGTCATGGCCGCCATAAGAATGGTGAGAATTACATGTTTGAAATTAAAGACATTTCAGATGGCGGCTGCGCGTTGATGGCCAAAAACCCGAATCTTAAATTTCTCACCCACAATTCAATCCTCAAAAATTCGATTATATCAGCCGCCGAATATGGGGAAATCACCGTCGATCTGGTGGTTAAAAACGTCGTGTTGGTGACCCTCGATGAGGATGACGAACAGGGGGAAAGCTATCATCAGGTTTCTTGTCAATTTAAGTTCCGGCACCACGATGATAAGAGAAAAATTGAGAAAATGATGCTTGATTTGATTCTGGAAGCGAAAAGAAAAAAGAGAGTCTGAGCCCTTGGAGAGTATATTGCTATACACCGATGATAACCTCATCGGTCAATCAATACAGCGTTACATGATTGATAACGATAAAAACATTACCACCTCAAGCTATCAGAATATCATGCAGGGGGAGGCGCTCCCTCAGGCTAAAATCGTTATTTTCAACGTCATTCATAAGGATATTTCTGCTGCTGACACGGTGCATCTACTTAACAAACTGCGCTTCTGCCTGGCGCGCTGCGTCCGGCTGGTGCTGATCGTCAGGAGCGATATCGCCGGGCTGTGTCGGGAGCTTATCTTCCTGGAGAATCTGATAATTTTAACTGAAAAATCATCACTTAGCGATTTCTACGACATCACAAAAGTGCCGACCTCCGCCACGGATTACCGGTTTCTGTTAACGCAAAAAAAGCTCTCGGTCAGAGAGATTCAGGTGCTGGAGCTGATTATGGCCAGCTATAACAACAAGCGAATCGCCGCGGTGCTTAACATTGACCATAAAACGGTACACAGCCATCGAATTCACATCATGAAGAAGCTCGGCATGGGCAGTTCGCGGATTATGAATAAAAAAATAGTCAACATGTATCAGTGCTAGAGGATTTTTTTACCCGGTTCTGAAAAAAAGCGAGTGACCAATCAAAATACTGTCATCAATTGGTCACTTGCTTTTAATAAAAATTCACAACGGCATGAAGGTCACTTATAATAATCCTACCCTGCAGTGCACGCTTGCTAAATTTCCGACACGAGAAAATGAACGCTAATATATTTTCAGATCACAATTTATCACGTGGCGATATCTCTGTTCGTTATGTTTTTCAGAAAATGTTCTCGCCGCAGGACCAGCTGGTTGCCGTTGAATGCCTGAGCCGCTTCGATCATATTCCCGTGGCGCCCGAATTTTTCTTCCGCCACGCCAACAAAACGCTGCGCGAAAGTATTTTCATGGAGCAGCTGGCGCTGATTGAGAAGCATAAGGCATGGTTTATTAAAAATAATATCTCTGCCACCATCAACGTTGACGACCATATCCTCAGCATAATACGCCAGCCGCAGATCGATGCCTATATCGAGCGCCTCGGCTGCGTGCATTTTGAAGTGACGGAAAATTCCAATAACCTGCTTAATAATGCACTTAGCGCCTGGCAAAGTACGCAAACCAGCACCCTCTGGCTGGATGATTTTGGCGCGGGCAATGCGGGCATTAACGCCATTCGCGGATATCATTTCGATTATGTAAAAATTGATAAAAACTTTTTCTGGCACTTAATGAAAAAAGAGTCCGGACGCCCGCTAATGGATGCGCTGGTGACATTCCTTTCCCATAATAACCATAACGTTATTATCGAAGGCGTTGAGAGCGAGGCGCATAAAAAGTGGTTGCAGGGAATGTCGTGGTTCGCCATTCAGGGCCACTACTGGAAAGAAGTCAGCATTGAACAGCTGGTCGAAGAAGATAAAGTGATTTAAAAAATGCCGGGCTCGCCGGCATTTTTTTCGTTTTCACAAGGTCATTAACTTAGCGAAAAGTGCGCTTTTGCTTCCCGTCGCGCAGGCCCTTAATTATATACCAGCTCCCAGGTTGCCCAGCTGGTCATCGGGCCGGAGGTGGCTTTTTCCGGCGCCGGCGAGACGTAACCGATATAATAGGTAAATACGCCGCCATCTACCGCTTTTTCTTTAATCTGCACCCGGTTTTGCAGCGGGTCTGCAGGGACAATTTTATTGCTCTTATCCAGCGTATTGTTGTCATTGGTCGACAGCGCCAGATAGATGTTACGCGCGCCGTCCGGCAGCGTATTCGCCAGATAGCCCGCATTTTCATTGTTGACGGTATTGACCATAAATCCGTCGATCCAGCGAACGTTCACCGAACGGACTTCGCTTTGGTCCGCCGCGCCGCCGTCATGGCGCAGCTGGCAGTTCGACAGCTCCAGGGTAAAAGGCTGCGCTTTCATAAAGGCCCCGGCCCCGCGATCGTGCACCTCCGCCAGGCTCACCGGTGCCAGCCAGACGCTGCCGCTGCCGGCATTATGGCCGCCGTTAAGCGCCACGCTGCAGGAGATATCCGTTACCCGGCCGGCAAAATCCACGCGCCCGTTATCGTAGTTGGTCATAAAACCCGCGGCGGAAGAGGCAACAAGAAGGCCGCTCATCGCCAGCAGGCCGGCAAGTCGTTTGCCGCCGTTCTTATATCCATTTTCCTTCATACCCGCCTCCCGAATTAATCGTACGTCAGGTTAAAGATCATGTGAGACTCAACCTCGCCGGTGCTGGTGGCCGCCGCGTACTGATAAAAACGCGCAAGGAAAGGTATCGTGATGTAGCGCGTTTCCTGGTTACTTAAGGTCCCGACGTTGTAATTCTTATTGAACTCAACCGGTACGCCGCCTTTCAGCACCTGAATCCCAATCCCTTTGGCCATCGCGCTGCCCGCTTTTTCATTCAGCAACGCGCCACGGGTGAGGGGCGTGCCGGTCGCAAGGGTACCGGAGAAAGAGGCTTCAATATTGGCATAGCCGGTGGTGCTTAGCCCGCCGCTGCACTGAAGCTCAATATTAAAATTTTTGCCGCCGGCGTAAGTGCCGACGCCGTTCAGATCGCTGCGCTTAATGGTCCCGACGTCAACGTTCATATTCTTACCGCTGAGTACCGTACAGGACGGCGAGACCACGGTAATCGCATTGGCGCTGAGGTAGGTTTCCAGAATCGGGTTGTTGCCCCGCTCCCAGTCGTAGGAGGTATATTTCCCCGCCGCCAGAGTACCGCTGCCGGTAGTCGCGGCGGTTTTAATAATCTCCAGCGTAAAGCGGGAGCCTTCCAGCGAGTAGTTGGTGGTCCGGTTGATGGTGGATGAGAAAACGTCGGGATAGGTGATGTTCACCGTCGCGCCGCCGCGGCTAAAGCGCATGCCGATACCGGGCACGTTGGTGGAGTAGACCTTATTCCCCAGATCGGTCGAACCGGTAGAGACGATCTTCGCCGCAAAGCGGTTGGTGCCGGCCGTACAGCTGTAGCTGGCCCCGCCCGGCGCGCTCATCGTCCAGTCCCGGGAGACAATCACCGAGCCCACCGGCAGATCGGGTGGAACCACAACCCTGCCGACGACCATATCCAGGTTCACCGTCGGCTGCGACAGCCGCGAGCAGGCGGCCCAGGCGGAGGTGGTCCCCAGCGCCATCAGGCCAATAAAAAGCGTCAGTTGTTTACTCAGCGACATACCCTTTCCTTTGATTTTGCCTTGCCCAGTTCCACCGTGCACTGTCCGCCGCTCCACTTAACGGTCGCGTGCTGAACGCTGGCGTCACTGATAAACATCATGCTGCCCTGGCCGACAACGCCAATCTCTTTGCCGCTTGGGTCGAAAATGCTGGCCGCGAACGGCAGCGGCTGGCTATTCGCCTGGCGTGCCATAATCGTCACGTTGTTCTGCACCGTGGTGCCAAACGACACCTTCACGACGCTGCCTTCCCACGGCACCACCTGGGCCACGGTACGATCGAAGGCGATATCGTCATGGCTGCCCTTCGGATCGATCTCGATGGAGTTAATCCGGTACGGGCGCAGATACGGCAGGATGGCGTAGCCGTTGCCGTCGACGCGGGTACCCGGCGAGCCAGGCAGCATCGCGCCTGCGGCATCTTTCGCTTCGATAAGCGCCATCGTGCTGCCGCTTTCCGGCGAGAACACCACGCCGTGGCGATGGGCGATCAGCGTCCCGCTGGCGCCGAGGCCGCTCTGGCGATACCCCTCGCCCTGGCTATAGCTGCCGTTCAGCGTGGTCCACGGCGTGCGATAGCTTCCGTTCAGCGCGACATCGTGCTGGCCGCCGGTGGCGGTGGTGGTCGAGACGCCGTAGTTGAGGTTGTTCTCGCTATCCAGCGAACCGTTGATGCCGATCTGCGAACTGCTAAAGCGCGAGTTATTAAACGAGGTATTCGACGTCAGGTTGGCGGTGCGGTTCTCGCCAAACCACAGCGGATAGCTGAAGTTAAGCGAGATGCGATCGTCGCGATTGTGGCCGGAGCTGTCCGGCGTATAAACGCGCTGCGCGCTGGCGGACCACGAGAGGCGGCCGAACATATTGTTGTAGCTGAGCTGATACTGCTTCTCGGTACCCGAACGGTTCCAGTAATCGGAGATCCGGCCGCTGAGATAAAAGCCGCCCCAGCCGTCCGGCAGGTTCTGGTTAACGGTGAAGGTCATGCCGTTTTTCTGCCGCCACAGGGTGTAGCTGCTGTTGCGGTTCTTCTCCTGGTCGACGGCGTACAGCGCGTCGTTCAGGTTGTAGTAGCCTTTGGTGGAGTAGCGATAGGCCGCCAGCACGATGCTGGTCTGGGTATCGGTAAACATGCGGTTAAAGGTGGCGCGGTAGCTCTGGCCGCTCTCGTCGAGGGTGTCGCTCTTCAGCCGGGACTGGGTGATATCTAACGACAGCGCGCCGATGCCGGTATTCATCCCGGTCCCCAGCAGGAACGCCTGGTAATCGTCAAAGCCCGTGACGCCGGTATAGCCGGTAAAAACGTTATTCAGGCCGTGCTGCCAGGTCGCCTGGTAGAGCATCGGCTTATTCCGCAGCCCGCTGTCATCGACCTTACCGGCCGACAGCGCATAGCGGGTCATCCCCGGACGCAGCAGCTGCGCCACCGAGGCATAGGGAACGCTAAACACCTGCACCGAACCGTCGGCCTCTTTGACCGAAACTTCAAGGTCGTTACCGTAGCCGGAGGGGTAGACGTCCTGCAGGGTAAACGGGCCCGGCGGTACCGAGGTCTGATAGATAATGTTGCTGCCCTGACGCACCGTTACCAGGGCGTTGCTCTGCGCCACGCCGCGAATTTCCGGCGCGTAGGAGCGCATTCCGTCAGGGAACATGTTGTCATCGGTCGCCAGGTTGACCCCGCGCAGGCCAATGGTGTCGAAGAATTCGCCGTTGGTAAAAATCTGCCCGCCGCTGACGATCGAGTTGATCTGCGGGATCGGCCGCTGGAGATAGGTCTGGTTGCTGTTCCAGTGCGCTTTGCCCTGCTGCTGCTGCCAGTTCAGGTTACCGACGTGCTTGAGCAGCCAGCCGTCCCAGGAGAGACCGGCGTTAAGCCCCAGATAGGCGCTGCTGTTATCGGAGCCGTTATTCCCCGAGGTGTGGCTGGTCCAGGTGTTGGCCATCCAGCCGAGGTTCAGCGCCGCAATGCCTTTATCCCAGAACTCCGGGCTGACATAGTTTTTCAGGCGCTGATCTTCGTAGATTTGCGGCACGGAAATTTCCAGCCGCAGGGAGGACTGAATCAGGTTGTCTTTAACGTTTTCTTCGTTACGCCACTCTTTCAGACGCCCGCAGTAGCCTTCCTGCTTCCCCAGCTGGGGGTTGAGCTTTTCCGCGGCAATGCCGTAGCGTTCAAGCATCTCTTTGGTGTAGCAGATCCCCATGTTGCCGTCTTTATCGCGGGTGACCTGCAGCTCGTAGCGCCCTTTCCACTCGCTGTTGGTATAGACGTCGAGGGAATAGGTGCCCTCAGAGATGGCGCTGGCGGAGAAGCGTGACAGATCGACCTTTTCTCGGCTGCCAACGATAAAACCGTCGTTAAACTGGTATACCGTTCCCGGGCTTTCCTGTCCGCTGGAAAATGGCGGAAAGCAGAGCAGCGCCATAGCGATCGCCGAACTTAACCTTCCCGGGCAGATGGTCCTCTGCTTCATGATAGTGTCCCTTATTTAACGGCTACTTTCACTGCCACATCTGCGCCATAGTCATTGATGTTATTAATCGTCAGGGTCTCGCCTCTGCTCACGGCAGAAGAGAGGGCTACGGTCTGACTGGACTGTGGAGCGAGCATCACCGTTTTGCCGTTCAGGGCCTTGCCGCCGTCGCGGGAAATACGGCTTACGGTGAGATAAAATGGCGTAGGGTTGCTGACCGACAGGCTGCTGCCGCTGGCCGAAAGCGCTAATTTCTCCGGCGCAGCGTCGCGATTGCCCAGTCCGGTCGGGCGGTAGATAAACTTAAAGCGCGAACGAATCGCCAGCTGCAGGATATTCTGTCCTTCATTTTTTTGATTAGCCTCTACCGGCGGTATTTCCAGCAGATTAAGCCACCACAGCGTCTCTTTATCTTTGGCAAGCCCGGCGCTGCTGCCAAGCTTAATACGTAAGGTCTGCCCGCTTTTAGCATCCACGCGGGATATTGGCGGAGTAATAATAAATGGCGTAGTAATCGTATCCGGCGTGGCGTCGGCGTTGCCGTTATCCAGCCAGGCCTGCGCCAGCGCCGGGCGATCGGCGGTATTCGAAAGCTGTACCGTTATTTCTTTTTCATTTCCGGGATAAATAAAGCGGGTGCCGTTAACAATAATATTATTGGCGTGGGCCGCAAAACTAAAAATGAAACAGAAACAAAGGGCAATACGCTTCATGCTGACCTCAGACGGGAAAAATAAGCGGCAGCGGCTGCCGCTTTATCAATGCATATAACCGCCTCAATTAAGGCGGTTTATTTTCAGACGATAATTACTGGTAGGTAATTTCGTAAGTCGCGTAGCTGTTAACCACGCCGGTAGTTACGGTAGCCGGGGTGCTGGTAGCATAGCCAACGAAGTAGGTGAAGCGCGCGCCATCCTGAACGGCAGAAGCATCGCCAGTTGCTTTAGGCTGAGTGCTGTCGCCCGGGATGATTTTGTTGTTCAGAGTAGTGGCATCGTCTGTAGACAGAACCAGCTGGATGTTTTGTGCACCGGCAGCTTCGGTGTTAGCCAGGTAGCCAACCTGTTTGCCAGCAGCGCCAGCCAGCAGGTTACCGCCGGTCCAGTTCACGCCCAGTTTAGACACGTCGTCTTGTTTGGTGCCGTCGGCAGCCTGGCAATCAGATACGTCAATGGTGAAAGATTTCGGTTTCAGGTAGGTGTCTGCACCCGCCGCTTTCACTTCAGTTAAGGTTACCGGAGAGAGGTAAACGTTAGCATCGCTGCCCTGACCGTTTACGGAAACAGTACAAGATACGTCGGTAACTTTACCGAAGAAATTAACCTGGCCACCACCAACAGTGGTATCAGCCGCATTTGCCGCTGCCATACCGAAAAATGCCGTTGCCATTGCTGCAGAGAGAAGAACCTTTTTCATTGCCATTTCCTTGTCAGAGTGAGTTTTGTATCAATAAACCAACAGTAAATCTGCAGACGATAAGAAGCGTTATGCGATGCCCACCGCTGCAACTGTGAATAGAAACTTCGACTGACCGGAAGCCGCAATATTTAAGGCGTCAGGACGCGAATTCAAATAATGAATTCGATAATGCTGTCGGCGTCAAAGAATGCTATTTTTCGCTGATAAATATACATTTGCTTATAACTTGTTACATCACGCTGACGATAGCTATCGCCTATCAATTATTGTCAAACAATAACCACAAACGATAATTAAGTTATTTACTTCAGAAGGGATAAGGCGCAAGGGATATATCTGTGGAGGTAAATATCATGACAAATATTGCTATTTGATGACCATCGGGAACAATCTGAATAATAGCGAGGATAAGGTCACGGGAATAGCGCCGGGCAGTCCAATAAAAAACGTTCAGCCGCCGATTTGGGCTGGCGGCCGGGCCCGACGCCCTGCGGTCCTACAGCGGCAGCTGGAAGTGCCGGGCCAGGGCGCGCTTTCCTTCCGCGCTGACGGAAACCTCGCGAAAGCCCGGCGTCAGCACAAACCAGCCCTGCTGCTGACCATGCTGCAGGAGTGCGGCGCCGACGATCCCCCCGGCGTGAAAGCGCCTTTCGCTCCAGTCCAGGCAGGCGCAGCACGCTTTGCGTCGGCCATCGCCGGTTAAGGCAATCCCCAGACGGCAAAAGTGTGCTTCCCCCGCAGGCGTTACCGCCGAACCGTCGGGCGTAATCCAGGCCTCGCGCAGTAAAAATTGATAAATGGCCACCGCCAGCTCGCCGGCGAGATGATCGTAGCAGGTCCTTGCGTGGCGTAAATTAACCGGCGTTCGGGTGGTTAGCGTCAGCGCGCCCTTCCCGGCCATGGTCATCATATTCTCCACCAGGCCGGCGACGTCCGCCCCCGCCAGCCGGTAGTAGCGGTGCCGCCCCTGCGCCAGGTATACCAGCAGCCGGCCGTTCACCAGGCGGCTCAGGTGCGCGCTGGCGGTAGAGGCGGAAATGTCCGCCGCCGTAGCCAGCTCCGTCGCCGTCCAGGCCCGGCCGTCCATCAGGGCGCAGAGCATTTTCACCCGCGAACTGTCGGCCATGGCGGAAGCGATGGCCGCCACGGCGACGGCCAACGACCCATCATCGGTAATAACTGCGGCAGGTTTGAGCATATGGCCTCACGCGTGAGTGGCCCAGCGGCGCGTCGCCTCCTGCGCCAGCGGGAAATTATCGGTAACCAGAATCAGGCGATTCGCATGGTCGCTGTACTGGGTCAAAATATTGACCCCCTGCGCGGCCAGCGCGCGGGCGATGGCGCCCAGCTCTCCGGGCTGTTCCTGCTTGAGGCGGCGAATAAGCGGCTGAGTGACCGCCGCCACCGGGATCCCGGCCTGCTCCAGCGCCGCTCTGGCGCGCTCGCCGTCGGCCACCAAAAAATGGGCGTGGCACCGGTCGTCGACGGTGAAAACGCCGCCGCCCTCCAGGCCCACGCCGCCGTTGCCGAGGGTCTGCCCCAGCAGCGCCAGCGCGCCCGGCCGATTGGGCAGAATCACATAAATATCATACATGACCGCGATCCTCGCCTCTTTCCGCGCCGTATTCGCGCATCAGCCGGGTAATGCGAATCTGATAGTCGGCAAAGATACTCTCTTTTCCCTCCCGCTGAGCCTCCCGGTGGGCGAGGTTATTTTTCCACGCCAGCACCGCCTGCTCGTCGCGCCACCAGGAAAGCGACAGGATCTTCCCCGGCGTCGTCAGGCTCTGAAAACGCTCAATGCTGATAAAACCATCGATGGTGCTGAGCAGCGGCTTAAGCTCCGCCGCCAGCGCCAGATAGCGCGCCTGGCCTTCCGGCGCCACCTCGGCTTCAAAGAGTACGGCAATCATTGTGTCATCCTTATTTATTCAGCGGTGCCGCCACTCTATGCCCCCCGCCCCGCAGATGCTTCGTCAACGGACGAAGTATTGCCCGCGCCGAATTGGTTAAAAAACAGCCAATACATTCACCAAAACAATAGCCAAAGCCCTCAGGAAAAAAAATCTCCGCGCCGTCGGCGTCTTTTTTTCCGCAGCAATAAATCTCAGCCATCTTCGCCAACAAGCTGTTTTTATTGATTAATCGACATTGAAACGTCACCCGATCGTCATCTTAATGGCACAAAAGTGTGATCTAAATCGCACTTTTTGCAACGCGCGTTATAGTTAGCAGGCTTATTATAAACCCATCGAAAGCGCAGCGCTTTCCACCTGTAAAGTTAAAAGGAAAAACACCATGAAAAACGTAAAATTACTTGCCGCCGCCGGTATGCTGTCCCTGGTTTCTTTTGCTAGCTTCGCTCAGCACCCGGTCAGCGTGACCGCAGATACTCTGGACAGCGCGGAAGCGAAAATCGCCACCATCGCTAAAGATCAGGGCGCGTCTTACCACATTACCGAAGCCTACACCGGTAACCAGGTTCATATGACCGCCGAGCTGTCCAAATAAGAGAATGGTTGCAGAGGGAGCTGCCGGACCGGCCGCCTGAAGGCGGCCCGTTTGGCTCCCGCCGCGCAATAACCATGCAGCAATGTCGGGCCCCTTTATGGGGCCTTTTTTGTTAGCGCGCGCTGAATAGACAGCACGCTGAGCAGCACCACGACCAGCCCCACCAGCGCCAGCCCCTGAATCTTCTGCCCGAGAATAATCCAGCCCAGCAGCACCGCGGTCACCGGGCTGAGCAGGCTCAGCGCCGAGACCGCCACCGGCGAGAGGCGGCTAATCCCGCGGAACCACAGACCGTACGCCAGCATCGCCCCCGCAACGCATAGCCACAGATAGCCCGCCGCCTGGGTCAGGGTCACCTGCTGTAAAGGAGGATCGACCAGCAGCGCAATCGGCGCCAGCACCACACCGCCAATCAGCAGCTGCCAGCCCGTCAGCGCCACCACCGGCAGCGATATCGCCCAGCGTCGGGAGAGCCAGGTTCCCAGCGCCATGCTGACCGCCCCTAAAAACGCCGCGCCGATGCCCAGCGGATCCAGCACCGTCTGCGGCGAGAGCAGCAGCAGCGCCATGCCGATAACGCCGGTACAGGCCGAGGCAACCGCCATCCACGGCGATCGCTGCCTGTCCACGGACCAGGCCAGCAGCATCACCAGCAGCGGCTGAATGGCGCCGATCACCGCCGCCAGCCCGCCGGGCAAGCGATAGGCGGCAATAAACAGCAGCGCCTGGAAGGCGCCAATATTGAGGATCCCGGTGACCACCAGCTTCCACCACTCGCTGCGCAGAGGAAAGCGGCGGCACCAGATTAACAGGGCGATCCCCGCCGGAAGCACCCGCAGCAGCGCCGCGATAAACGGCCTGTCCGCCGGCAATAGCTGCGAGGTCACAATATAGGTCGTCCCCCAGATGGCCGGGGCCAGGGCAGTCAACAGCAGGTCAAAAATGGGCGAACGCGAGAGAAAGGTCATGATTTTATCTTCACATCAAGGTAAATTAGTCAGCCAAGTATGTATCGATAGATATCTTGATATCAAGGTAACCAGGCACAAATGGACAAATCACCGCAAACAGACGCCGTAGACCGCATTCTTGAACAGTGGAAGCGGGAGCGTCCCGATCTTGACTGTAGCCCGATGGGGCCGATTGGCCGCCTGAAGCGCTGCGCCATGCTGCTGGAACCGCGCGTCGAGGCGGCGTTTATCCGCCACGATCTGGTGCGCTGGGAATTTGACATGCTGGCGACCCTGCGCCGGGCGGGAGAGCCGTTTACCCTCTCGCCGACCCAGCTTTTTTCGACGCTGATGATCACCTCCGGCACCATGACCCACCGCCTGAAGGCGCTGGAGAAACGGGGGTTCATATGCCGGCTGGCGAATCCGCAGGATGCGCGGAGCATGCTGGTGGCCCTGACCCCGGAAGGGCGAGAACGCATCGATCGCGCGGTTGAAACGCACGTCGAGAACGAACGCCAGCTGCTGGCGGGACTCACTGCGGAGCAGCGCCAGCGGCTGAACGACGCGCTGGCGGGGCTGATGCGCCTGCTGGAAGAGGACTAGCAGCCGGCGGCGATATAGTCGCCGTTGGCGCTGATCGGGATCACCGTCAGGAACAGCACGCAGGCAAACAGAATCAGGATGATGCCGCCGGCAATCTTCACCGCCGGAACCAGCAGCCTGAGGCGCCCGCCGCTGCCGGCAAACAGGCCGACCGCCCGTTCGCGGGCGTAGCGCACCGCCAGCGACAGGCCGAGGATCGACAGAGCCGTCCCCAGCGACATGGCCATCACCGCGGCAATTCCCCAGCTGACGATCCCCAGGGCGTTGGCAAACAGCAGGATCATAATCGCCCCGCTGCAGGGCCTCGCGCCGATGGCCAGCACCACCCCGAGCCGGGTTTTCCAGTCCACCTGCGCCAGCCCGCGCCCGACGCCGTGGTGGCCGCAGCCGCAGTTTGGGCTATGGTCATGCAATGGCGTCAGCGAACCGATCGCTATCTTTCGCGGCCGCAGGCTTTTAAGCGTTTGATAGATAATAAATACGCCGAAGGCACCGACCATCAGCGCGCTGATTTTTTCAACGTACCAGCGGCTGGTGCTGAGATCGCCGGAGGCAAGATTGAGCCCTATCGCCAGAATAAACACGAACAGGATGGCGCATGCGCCCTGCATCAGGCTGCCGAGAAACGGCACCACCCGCGCCGCCAGCAGGCTCTCCTTATTGGTGCTGAGATAGGTGGTCACGATAAATTTTCCGTGCCCCGGCCCCACGGCATGCAGCACGCCGTAGAGGAACGCCCCGCCGAGCAGCCATACGCCGCCGCTGTACTGGTGGTTGTTGAGCTGCAAAAGATACATCACCAGATAGCGGTGGAGCGTGATTTGCGTTGCCAGGCACCACTGAATAAACGCGCCCCAGTGCGCATGGAGCCCCCAGCCGCACCACAGTAACGCCAGCGCGGGCAGACCCAGCGCCAGCAGGCGCCAGTCGCGCGCGAGAATGCGAGTTGTCATCATTTTTCGCCATCGAGTGAATCTGAATTTTCCGCCCGGCGGGAGAGGCTCTTCCTCCGCCAGCGCGCTGAATAACGGGGATATTGCGTTTTGCAATACCCGCTAAATACGCATAACATCTGCCCCAATATATCGTCGTCAGGCAAGGAGATGCTTGTGGAACACAATACCGCTTCCGAGCGACCAGACAGCCACGAAAGCCGCTTCCATAAAGAAGAGTTTCCCTTCTTCTGGGTGGTCAACGTCTATGCAAAGTATACCCAGCAGATGGAAGTCGAATTAAAAAAAATCGACATCGACCTCTCGCGCTTTCGGGTGCTGATGCTGGTTCATCAGTACCACCGGGCCAGCATCTCCCGCATCACTGAATACGCCGTCAGCAAAATGCCCACCGTCACCAAAATTGTCGGCCGCCTGCGCGACGATGGTCTGCTGACCACCCACGTCAGCGCCAGCGACGGGCGCGTCACCGAAGCGGAGCTCACCCCCGCCGGCGAGGCCAAGGTGGCGCAGGCGCAGATCCTGAGCAAAAAGGTCTTCACCAAAGCGTTCAAAGGGATTACCCCGGCGCAGGAGAAGAAAATGAACCACGTGCTCTCCCTGCTTCTGCACAACCTCGACGATTAATTCCCTTTCCGACGCGGCGACAATAACCACTCTAAGCCAATGGCTATTATCGCCTGCCCGCCTTACCCCTCGTTTTTCGCACGCTTTTTTATCATTTTTTTAACTTATATTTTGCGCTTTATTTTGTGACCCGCATCAAGAGAATAAAATATAACCGCAATTTAATTCCAATAAAAATCAATGTATTAAAAAATATTTTTTGTTTATACAATGTTCTTATAGCTAAAAACGATGTGAAAAGTACGTTACAAATTACTTGAAGTTTCAAGTTTTAATGACAAGATTACCTCAGGTCCAGCGCGGTGTATTTTTCATACAGCCGACGCATTTCAGGTTATCGCTAAACGGGAACGTGAACCATGGCTAAGCAACATTGCACGGGTATTACCGAATCTCGTTCCGGGTTTATCTCTCGCTTTACGCTGGGCGCCGGGGAGCTGACGTTTGCGGCCAAAGATACGCTTGATATCGCCGGCCACCCAACCCGCGCCGGCAGCCCGGTGATGCAGGCCGCCCTGCCGGCGAGCAGGCACGCCGCGGTGATTCAGCGGCTGCTGGAGAACGGCTGTCGCCTGCTGGGCAAAACCACGCTCCACGAGCTGGCTTTTGGCGTTACCGGCATTAATGCGTGGAGCGGGACACCGCTTAACCCGCACTACCCGGCGCTGATCCCCGGCGGGTCGTCCAGCGGATCGGCCACCGTGGTCGCCGCAGGCGAGGTCGATTTTGCTCTCGGCACCGACACCGGCGGCTCGGTGCGGATGCCCGCCGCCTGCTGCGGCGTGGTCGGCCTGAAGCCAACGTGGGGACGCGTGAGCCGCGAAGGGGTTATCCCTGCCCACAGCTCGCTGGACTGCGTCGGCTTCTTCGCCCGGGAGGTCGCCACCCTGCGTTCGGCTCTTGAGAAGGCGCTGGGGGAAACGGCGGCGCAGTTCCCGGCACGGCGCGGCGAGGCCGGCTTTATCTCCGGCCTCGCCAGCGCGGAGATTGACCGGCTGATCCTCGCGCGTCTGGCGCAGGCGGGCGTAGCGCCGTCGGCGGTGACCCTGGCGGGATTCAGCGAGGCGCACGAGGCCGGGCTGACGATCATCAGCCAGGAAAACTGGCAGGCGTTTCACGCCATCGTTGATGCCCCGGAGCTGGCGGCGGACGTTGCGCTGCGCATCCGCGCCGGGGCGGATATTAGCCCGGCTCAGCGGCAGGCGGCCGAGCAGGTGCGGGCGGCGTTCACCCGCGCCGTCGACGCGCAGCTGGCCAGGACGCCGTTTATCTTACTGCCGACCCTGCCGGCGCTGCCGCCCACCCTGCAAGAGGCGGCCGATCCGCTCAGGGTGGTCAACCTGACCCGGCTGGTGCGCCCGTTTAATTTAAGCGGCCATCCGGCGCTGACCCTGCCGGTTGGCGAAATAGGCCAGCGCCCTGTCGCCCTGCAGATAGTCGGCGGGAAAAATAGAGAGTTCGCTTTACTCAGCTTTGCCGAATCGCTGCTGGCAAAACTGAAATAAAATTCAGACCCCAGGCAAAATATAATAATAGTCCAAAAGGATCCCCGGAGCTTATTCAGCCAGCGGCGGGGATAGCCGAATAACGGCGGATATAAAAGTTTATTCTCTTTAACTGGAAGAGGCAAAGTCGCATGTTACATTCATCTGCAATATCACGTGCGGAAAAGACGCTGCACGCCACGAATAGTGAATTAAGCGAACTTCTCGGCGATTTAAAAAAGCGCAGCGAGGAATTTGAACAGCAGAAATATATCTCCCACGATATTATTTCGCGCTTTAAAAAGATTGGCGTTTACCGCGCGCTGGTGCCAAAACGCTACGGCGGCGACGAAATATCGCCGGCGGAATTCTGCCAGCTGGTGGAAACCATCGCCACCGCCGACGGCTCCGCCGGCTGGGTCGCCAGCTTCGGCATGAACCCGTTTTATCTCGGCGGCCTGCCGCTCGCTACCCTCGATGAGATCTACCGCCGCGGCCCGGACGTGGTCTTTGCCGGCGGCATTTTTCCACCGCAGAAGGCCGCCACCCTCGACGACGGCTTTCGCGTCAGCGGCCGCTGGAGCTTCGCCAGCGGCTGTACCGGGGCGGAGCTGATTGGCGTCGGCATCCTTCCGGACGACGGGTCGGCCCGCCCGCTGCCGCGCATTGCGGTGCTGCCCGCGGACCGCTTCACCATCGACCCGGTGTGGAATAGCGTCGGCCTGGCGGGCACCGGCAGCCATGACGTGATCCTCAGCGACGCCTTTGTCCCGGCGGAGTGGACCTTTATCCGCGGCGGCGCGCTCAATCTCGACGGGGCGCTGTACCGCTACCCGGTGCTGTCGCTGGCCACCCAGGTGCTGTCCGTCGTCGCGCTGGGGATCGCCCGCGCCGCGCTGAGCGAAGTCTACGCCATCGCCGAGCGGCAAAGCTCGGTTACCGGCGCGCCCTGCCTCGCCGACCGCCAGTTTGCGCAGATGGAAATCGCCCACTGCGAGGCGGAGCTGCGCTCGGCGCGCTGCTGGTTCTACGACGCCATTGACGACGTCTGGCAGGCCATCCTGCGCGGCGATGAGCCCGGCGAAGCGGCCATCAACGCGCTGCGCCTCTCCTCCACGCATATTACCCGCGTCTCCTCCTCGGTCACCACCCGCGCGCTGAAGCTGGCCGGGATGCCGGGGATCGCCATGCGCAGCCCGCTGCAGCGCTACGCCCGCGACTCGATGGTCATCACCCAGCACGCCTTTATGGGCGAGCTGACCTATATCAATGCCGGCAACATGTTCTTCGGCCACCCGCCGCTGCCCGGCTACCTGTAACCCTATAAGGAGACTCACCATGATCCGCGTTTTATTCTGCATCGGCGTAAACCAGAACTTTTTTGACGCAACCCCGGAGGTGGGCAAGCAGGTATGGGCCGCCTTCGGCGAAATGATGAACGGCATCGCCAACGTCGACGGCGTCACGGTTATCGGCAATATGGATGATGACCGGACGATGGTCGGGCCCTCAACCGGCTGGCCGTGGACCACCTACGTGCTGGCCGACGCGCGGGATTTCGAGGCCGTTAGCGCCGCCTGCAATCTGTTTCGCAGCGTGCAGGTCGGCGGCGGCCCGGACCGGCTGTGGAAATATTGCAAAGTCGAAGCCCGTACCGGGCGAGAACTGATTATCCAGGCCTAGCCGATGAATAATATAAATACCCTGCTGCAGCGGCTGAATAAGCTCGAAGCCGCCGACCAAATCCGCAAACTCATCAGTCAATATATGCATTTATGCGATGACCTGAGCCATCCGGATATTGCCAGGCAGATCGCCGACTTATTTAGCGAAGAGGCGGTTTGGGAAGGCGTTGGCGATTTATATCAAAGCAAGCTGGGGCGCTATTGCGGACGTCAGGAAATAGCCGAAATGATGGCGCGCTATATTAGCGAGCCCTCCCACTTCGCAATTAACGTCCACTACCTGACCGCGGAATATATCGATATTGACGCCGAGAATAGCGCCAGCGGACGCTGGAAAATGCTGCAGGCTTCCACCTTTCGCGCCGGCGGCTCGCATTTAAACAGCGCCGAGCTGGTGATTCGCTTTAAAAAAACGGATGGGCGCTGGCTGATCGCGCATTTCACCACCCGAAACCTGTTCAGCCGCCCGGTTGACGGCTGGCACTCGCCCGCCGATCTGCCCGTACCCGCCAGAGAAGCACAACAATAACGCCTGGAGATTGAGCAATGTCGATACCCGAAACGATCCCTGTTAAGAACCTCCTGCCCGGTGACTGCCCGGCCGCGCTGGGCGCGCTGGTGCAGTCAGACCGCGTGCATACCTCGCTGTACACCTCCAGCGACATCTTTGCCCTCGAGATTGAAAAGATCTTTAACCGCACCTGGGTGTGGGTGGCCCATGAAAGCGAAGTCCCCGACGCGGGAAGCTTTAAGTCCGCCATGGTCGGCACCCAGCCGGTTATCGTGGTGCGCGATCGCAAAGGCGGGATTAACGTCCTGCTTAACCGCTGCCGCCACCGCGCCGCCACCGTCTGCGAACACCGCAGCGGCAAAACCAACGGCTTTACCTGCCCGTACCACGGCTGGGGCTACGGTCTGGACGGTGCCCTGCGCGGCGTTCCGCATCCGGAAAGCTACGGCGACACCCTCGAAAAGGACCAGCTTGGGATGGTCCGCCTGCGCACGGAGAGCTACGCCGGCATGATCTTCGCCAGCTTCAACCAGCAGATAGAGCCGCTGACCGACTTCCTCGGCCCGGCGATGAAGTGGATGGATCTGTTTATGAAACAGGGCGCCGGCTACCCGCTGCAGGCTACCACCGCCCACCGCTTCCGCTTTCCGGGCAACTGGAAAATCCAGCTGGAAAACACCACCGACGGCTACCACTTCCCCATCGTGCACAAGTCGTTCCTCAGCTCGGTCGATAAGCAAACGGAAGAGATGCTCAACTTCGTCGATGGCAAAGGTTTCGTCGAGGATCTCGGCAACGGCCACAGCGTGATGGTGATGATCCCTGAGCTTATCGATCTCGACGAAAATCTCGAGGCGCCGATCCCCGAGCGCTTCCTCGAGCTGGCGCAGGGGCTGCGCGACGAGGGGCATGAAGAGCAGCAGGTCCGGCGGATCGTCCGCGCGGTCGGCGGCAGCGGCTTCAACCTCAACCTGTTCCCCAACGTCGCCTGCTCAATGGCCTTCTTCCGCGTGCTGCAGCCGCTGTCGGTTGAAGAAACTGAAATTCACCACGTGGTGCTGACCATGAAGGGCGGCCCGGCTATCGCTAACCAGGCCCGCCTGCGGATGCATGAGCACTTCCAGGGACCGATGGGCTTCGGCACGCCGGATGACTCCGAAGCCTGGGAACGCGTGCAGCGCGGCGGCGGCGCCGGCGGCGATCTGTGGATCATGCTTAACCGCGGCCTGCCGGGAGAAACCCGCACCGCCGACGGCCTGCGCGGCGACGTCAGCGCCGAAACCGGCATGCGTGCCGCCTATCAGCAGTGGAAACGCCACATGACCGCAGAGAACAGGGGGCAAAAATGAACCCACAGCCGATCCTCAACGCCGCCGTTCACTTTATTAATCTCGAAGCGGACCTCCTCGACCAGGGCGAATTCCGCGAGTGGCTGACGCTTTGGCAGCCGCAGGGGATGTATATCATTCCCGTCGACCAGCAGGCTACCGACTTTGCCAACACCCTGAACTACGCCTACGACAACCAGGCCATGCGCGAAAAGCGCGTGAACCGCCTGTACAGCGGGGAGTCTATCTCCACCACGCCGCGGGCGCGCACCGTCCGCATGACCGGCCGCCATCGTCTGCTATCCGCCGACGAGGAGCGCGTGGAGATCCGCTGCGCCCAGTTCCTCTATGAATACCGCAAAGGCAACGAACAGCACTATGTTGCCGACCTGAGCTACGTCCTTAAGCCGCAGGGCGAGACGTTCCTGATCGCGCAAAAGGTGGTCCGCCTGATTAACGGTGACGACTTCCTGCACAGCATTGGCTACATCCTGTGAGGTCCCTATGAAACGAAGCGTACTCGTGACCGGCGCCGCCAGCGGCCTCGGCCAGATCATCAGCCGCCACCTGTGGCAGCAGGGCTATCAGGTCGCCATGGCGGATCTCAGCCTCGAGGCCGCGCGCGTTAGCGCGCAGGAGATTGACAGCGGCGAAGAGCGTCTGCTGCCGCTGGCGCTGGATATTCGCCAGCCCGCGCAGTTCAGCGCCGCGCTGGAGCAGATTGGCACTCGCTTTGGCGAACTGGACGTGCTGGTGAATAACGCCGCGCTCACCCTAACCACGCCGATCATGGAGATCTCGGTGGAGGAGTTCGACAGGGTGACAAGCACCAACCTGCGCGGCACCTTCCTCGGCTGCCAGATCCTCGGCCGCTACTTTAGCCAGCGCAAAAGGGGCAGCATTATCAACCTCGCCTCCCTCGCCGGGCAAAACGGCGGCACCGCCTCCGGCGCCCACTACGCGGCCTCGAAGGGCGGCATTTTGACCCTGACCAAAGTCTTCGCCCGCGCCCTGAGCGCCGACGGGGTTAGCGTTAATGCCATCGCTCCCGGCCCGCTGGATCTCCCCTCGGTGCACGCCGCGGTAGGGGCCGACAAAATGCCGGCGCTGCTGGAGATGATCCCGATGAAGCGCCTCGGCGATCCGCTGCTGGTGGCCCGCGCGGTCGAGCTGCTGGCGGCCCCGTCCGCCACCTTTATTACCGGGGCGACCTGGGACATCAACGGCGGCATTTACATGCGCTAGGCCCCGCGAGGGGGGAGAAGACAGATGGCTGAAACACTGATCGTCCGCGTCGCAGAACGCGAAATGCAGGGCACCGACGTCGCGGTGCTGACGCTGGCCTCCGTCGACGGGGCCGCCCTGCCGTCGTTTAGCGCCGGGGCGCATATCGACCTTCACCTCGGCGACGGGGTGGTGCGTCAGTACTCGCTGTGCGGCAGCGCCCATCACCCGCAGCAGTACCGCCTGGGGATCCTCAAGGATCGGGCATCGCGCGGCGGGTCGCTGGCCGCCCATCGGCTGGCGGTGGGTGAGACGGTGGCCATTAGCCCGCCGCGCAACCTGTTTGCGCTCGATATGGAGGCCGAACACAGCCTGCTGATCGGCGGCGGGATCGGCATCACCCCCATGCTGGCGATGGCGGATACGCTGTTCCGCGCCGGGAAATCCTTTGAGATCCACTACTGCGGCCACAGCCGGGAGAGCATGGCGTTTCTGCACGAGCTGGCGGACTGCCATTTCAGCGCCCACGTCCGGCTACATATCAGCGATGAGGGGCACAAGGTGCGTCCCGTCGAGGTGCTGGCCGGGCACCATCGGGCGGGACACCTCTACGTCTGCGGTCCGGAAGGCTTTATGACGTGGATAGCCGATGCCGCGCGGGGCTGCGGGTTTAGCGCCGGGCAGCTGCATCAGGAGTATTTCAACCGCGAAGTCGAAACCGGCGGCGAGCGCTTTGAGGTCGAGGTGCCGGAGCTGGGCCTCACCGTCAGCGTCGCCGAGGAGCAGACCATCGTCGCCGCCCTGCAAGAGGCGGGGATTAAGGTCAAAGTCTCCTGCGAGCAGGGGGTCTGCGGCACCTGCCTCGCCAACGTCTGCGGCGGCGTGCCGGATCACCGCGACGAGTATTTAACCGCTGAAGAACGCGAAGATAATGACCAGATCCTGCTGTGCTGCTCGCGGGCCAAAAGCCCGCGTCTGGTTATCGAAGGCTTCGAATACGTCAAACTGAAATAACGGATACCGCTATGAACCTGACATCTGATTTCCGTAACGCCATGGCGCAGCTGGGCAGCGCTATTACCATTATCACCACCGACGGCCCGGCGGGACGCTTTGGCTTTACCGCCTCCGCCGTCTGCAGCGTCACCGATTCTCCGCCCACCCTGCTGGTGTGCATGAACCGCTCCTCCTTCGCCCATAGCAAATTCAAAGAGAACGGCGTTCTGTGCGTCAACGTGCTCTCCGCACGGCACCAGGCGCTTTCCGCAATCTTCGCCAACAGCCAGCTGCGTTCGGAGGAGCGTTTTCAGCACGAGCAGTGGCTGGCGCTGGAAACCGGCTCGCCGGCGCTGGCCTCCGCCGTCGCCAGCGTCGACTGCGCGATTAGCGCCAGCCATGAGGTCGGCAGCCACAGCGTGTTTTACTGCGAGGTCCGGCAGATTCGCCAGGACCAGCCCGGCGACGGCCTGGTGTGGTTTAACCGCCGATTTCATACCCTTAGCGCCGAGGCCCTCAGCCAGGCTGCACCATAACTAAAAAAAAGCCCATCGCGACGTTTACCCGGCGCCCGCTCGTTGGCGCTCACTTTCACCTGTAGTGGAGTTCACGCAATGTCCGGAGCTGCGAACGATATGACGCCAGGCAAGCCGCAATCAATGCGCAAACTGATTATTGGCTCTTTTCTCGGTAACTCACTGGAGTGGTACGATTTCTTTCTCTACGGTACGGCGGCGGCGCTGGTTTTCGGCCCGCTGTTCTTTCCGGCAACCGACGATCCTTTGCTCGGCGCGTTTCTGGCGCTATCCGGCTTTGCCATCGGCTTTATCGCCCGACCGCTGGGCGGCATCGCCTTCGGGCATCTGGGCGATAAGTACAGCCGAAAAATGACCCTGATTATCACCCTGACGCTGATGGGCGCGAGCACCTTTCTGATCGGCCTGCTGCCAACCTACGAGCATATCGGCATTCTGGCGCCGATTGCCCTGATCAGCCTGCGCTTCGTGCAGGGCGTGGCTTCCGGTGGGGAATGGGGCGGCGGCGTGCTGATGCTGAGCGAGAACGCGCCGGAAAGCCAGAAGGGCTACTACACCGCCTGGAGCCAGGTGGGGGTTTCCGGCGGCTTTGTGCTCTCTTCCCTCGCCTTCTACCTGGTACAGCTGCTGCCCCAGGAGGACGTGCTGGCCTGGGCATGGCGTATTCCGTTCCTGCTGAGCCTGTTTATTTTCCTCGTTGGGGTCTATATCCGGCGCAACATCGAGGAAAACGCCGAGTTCGTTGCCCGTAAAGCGCAGCCGGCGGAGCAGCCTCTGCCGGTGCTGGCCGCCTTTAAGCATCACCCGAAAGCCATTTTACAGGCCATCGGCCTGCGGCTGGCGGAGAACGGCGCGGTCTACATCTTTTTCACCTTCTCGGTGGTCTACTGCAAACATATCGGCATCGATACCAGCCAGACCATTGCCGCCGTCACCATCGCCATGGCGGTGGAGATCGCCACCATCCTCGGCTGGGGCTGGCTGTCGGACCGCATCGGGCGCAAAAAAGTCTACTATGCCGGCGTGATCGGGATGGCGCTGGTGGCCTTCCCCTTCTTCTGGCTGCTGCAAATGCACAGCTTCCCGGCGATCCTGCTGGCGATGCTGCTGGCGCTGCCGGTCTGCCACGGGGCGATGATCGCCGCCCAGCCGTGCATGATGGTGGAGCTCTTTCCGGTGGAGGTGCGCTATACCGGCCTGGCGCTGGGCCATGAAATCGGCGCGGTGATCTCCGGCGGCATTAGCCCGATGCTGGCGGTCGCCTTCCTGATGACGTGGGACAGCTACGTGCCGATCGCTCTGATGCTGCTCACCTTTGCCCTGCTGGCGCTGCTGGCCCTGATGAGCATCCGCCAGCCCGGCGCGCGCCGCCAGCAGCAGACGGCATAGCGAAATTCTCGTTCGGCGTCACAGGCTTAGCGGCCGTTGACGCCACCTTCGCCCCCTGAGGGTCCGTTCAAATTTAATTTTAAACAAACCATTTGATAATAAAGCACTTTTTACGACAGCGAAAAAATATTCCCCGGCCACAATAGCGGTTAAATATTATTCATATGTCGGTTTGTTTTTTTATTTGAAAGGCTAGTTTATGAAAAAAATCATTCTCTCTCTGGTCACCGCCGCGCTGCTGCTGCCCGCGCTCTCCGCCCACGCAACCTACCGCAGCGATAACCGCCAGGACGCGCGCGATATCCGCCAGGACTCGCGCCAGGACGGGCGAGAGACCAAACAGCAGTGCGTAAGAGACGACAACAAAAGCAACGCCGGCTGCCGCCAGGATAAGCGCGAGAACCGTCGCGACGGCCGCCACGATGCGCGCAACGAGAAGTGGTAGGCTAAGCCCCGCCCGACGGGCGCAACCGCGCGCCCGTTGATCTCTTCGCAGCATCCCCCTCTCCTCTGACTCATCGCGGCTGCAACGGCGCTATCGCGACGAGTTCAGGCTCTCCAGCGGAAAAGGACGATCCTGCACCACGGTTTTCATCACCAGGGTCGATCGCAGGTGCTGAACGCCGGGCATCGCGGAGAGCTTGTCATCATACAGTTTCTGAAACGCCGGCAGATCGCGGGTCACCACGTGCATCAAATAATCCGGATCGCCGAACAGGCGCTGCGCCAGCACGATCTGCGGGATCTCTTCGACCGCCTCTTCAAAGGCGCTCACCGCTCGCCTGTCCCCCTCTTTTAAGGTGGCAAAGACGATCGCCGTAAAGTTAAAGCCCATTTTTACCGGATCGAGGCTGGCGCGATAGCCGGCGATGGTCCCGTCCTGCTCCAGCGCGCGCAGCCGCCGATGGCACGGCGAGAGGCTGAGATTGACCCGCTCCGCCAGTTCAGTTATCGAGAGCCGGCCGTCGGCCTGCAGCTCGGCAAGAATTTTTCGATCTATGCTGTCCATTTGGAAGATTTTCACTTTTAAAGGGAGTTTTAAGCATAACATTGAAAGCTCATTGCGCATCATTCCCGATATTCTTGCGGGTAACTTTTCGCAAGAGTTTGAGCGCAATCGCCATGCACAATGGATCCAACCACGGTGGGGAGAGCCCGCTATGGAAATGAGTTTTATCGCGAGCTTCTGGCTGGTCTCTTTTCTGCTGATCGTCACGCCGGGAGCCGACTGGGCCTACGCCATCAGCGCCGGGATCGACGGGCGACGGGTGGTTCCTGCCGTGGCCGGACTGATGTCCGGGCATCTGCTGGCCACCCTCGTGGTGGTCGCCGGGGTTGGGGTGCTGATCGCCGGGCATCCGCTGGCGCTGTCGGCCATCACGCTGCTGGGTGCGGGCTATCTGCTGTGGCTCGGTATCGGCATTTTACGCCATCCGTCGGCGCCGTCGGCCGCCGAGCGGCGGACGGATAGCTGGCAGGGCTGGGCAATAAAAGGCCTTTGCATTAGCGGCCTGAATCCAAAAGTCTTTCTTTTGTTCCTCGCCCTGCTGCCGCAGTTTACCGATCCGCACGGCAGCTGGTCGGTGGCAATGCAGATGTCGGCGCTGGGCTGCCTGCACCTGATAACCTGCACGGTTATCTATTTGCTGGTCGGCTACGGCTCGAAAACGGTATTAGGCGCTCGCCCCCAGGCGGCACAAAGAGTCAGCGTCATTTCCGGCATGATCATGGTGATAATTGCCCTGATCTTATTCTACGAGCAGCTAAAATAATCGTTCTGCGCGGGTGGAAAAGGAGCAATATTGCCCCGAGCGTTTAATCCCTGAGGCCGCGGCGTAAATTTATCGCGCAGCGGCCAGCGCTATTTCCGCCAGCCTCCCGGGGTGCTTCTCGCATCATGAAATACCCGGCGAAACGGATCAAAAAAACGCGTTTCAGGCGTGAATAATCGTCACCGCAAAAACCCGATAAAACCAGCTCGCTTATTCAGGCGTAAAACAGCGGGCCCAAACCACTCCAGATAACTCCAAAAAATTCCAAACAAACCGTAAACAAGATGAGCGACTGGCTCAGCAACGCCGGGGGAGTTTCCTCCTCACCGGCGTAAATAATTGACCGCCGGTGTCACACATATCGCTTTACTTATTATTACTATTCTCCACCTGAAATTTGCAGTATGGTTTAGGCGCTGTTGTAGTGATGCAGTCAATGCTATCCGGCGCGGATATCGTTCTTCGCAAGCTGCGGAACATTTACGCAATATTCATCTGCGGTACGCAGCCTGAACTCTCCGTCATGGAATGATGGCACGCCCGCCGGGAGTTTAATTATTACAGTACTATGAGTCAGGAGAGCCCCGGGCCCATAGCCTATGCCTCTATATTTATGGCGCGCATAATCAGGAGAAAAGCAGGATGAAGCGGACGCTGAAACCACCAGGAAAAACGTATTTTTTCAAAGAGATAAAAACACCATCCGTCACTCTTTATGAAGCCATCGCGCCCCGAACGCGGAGATACTTTTTGCTTCATTCATTATCTCAAACGTAATGACCTGACCCGGCAGAAATATATGCTGGAATACTTTCCCTGCGCCCTAAAAGTACAGCGAAAGGTAAAATTAACGATTAAACATTACAGTCGGATGTAAAACCTGGCCTGCTGACGATGGCCAGAACGTAATGTATGCCTGCAATTAAAAGGGATGATAATGAAAAACAATACCGATATCAAAAAAAGGAACTTCCTGACTCAAGCCGAAATAGAGTCGCTGTTGAAAGCAGCCAATACGGGAGCGCACGCCGCGCGTAACTACTGCCTGACCTTATTGTGTTTTATTCACGGCCTGCGCGCCAGTGAAATATGCCGTCTGCAAATATCCGATATCGACCTCCGTTCAAAATGTATTTATATTCATCGTCTGAAAAAAGGATTTTCTACTACCCACCCGTTACTGAATAAAGAGATTCAGGCATTAAAAAACTGGCTGGAGATCCGTAGCAGCTATCCCGATAGCGACAGCGAATGGCTATTTTTGTCACGTAAAGGTAATCCCCTTTCGCGCCAGCAGTTTTACCAAATTATTTCGTCATCCGGAGACCATGCCGGACTGTCGCTGGAAATACATCCGCACATGCTCCGCCACTCCTGTGGATTTGCGTTAGCCAACATGGGAATCGATACGCGATTAATCCAGGACTATCTCGGACATCGTAATATCCGCCATACCGTCTGGTACACCGCCAGTAACGCCGGGCGTTTTTACGGTATCTGGGACAACGCCAAAGAGAAGCAGCGCGTTAGCCTTATCCAGTAATCTCAGCCAACGCCACGGAGGGCGTTGTTGTGCGCCGCCGCCGCGGGAAACATTAATAAAGATTAACCATGCGTTAATTGCGATTAATGTTCCCGCAAGTTCTTATTTCAGCAATAAACAAGCAAATCGCGATATCCCTGGATATATTCCGGATATCCATTGGCTATTTATAACCGGGCGAAATTATTGCCATCCGTTGGATTCCAGCGGCGCGAAACCACCGCCGCGCCGGCGCGATAGTCGCTGAGTTTATTCGCTACGCTGGCCCCGAAGAGCCCGGAAACTCAGGACATTGCGCGGGCGCTGGCGGGGGCTACGCGGGAAAATAAAATAGCCTGGCGCACGCGTTTTAAACGCTTGCGCATTATTTTTTCATCTATAATATCGCCAGCCATAGCTTTTTCCCGTTTGATTTTATGAACCTGGCAACGATTGCCGGGGACGCTATTGTGGTATTGAATAAAATCCATAAAAATAAGAATTATCGCGTGGCGCTATTTTCGCTATGTGTAAATGTAATGTGATCGCCTATTTGAACTTAAATACCTTCATATAATACGGTTTTAACATCGTGGATTATTTTTTCATCAGCCTGAACGTTTTTTCAGGCTGAGGCCTTGGTGTAAATAAAATACAGGAGCAATGTATTGTGAATCGACGTCGTTTTCTTACCGGCAAAGAAGTTCAGGCTATGATGCTGGCCGTTCGCCACGGGCCCACCGGCGAACGTGATTATTGTCTTATCCTGCTGGCGTTTCGCCACGGCATGCGCATCAGTGAATTACTCAACCTGCACTACCGCGATCTTGACCTCAGCGAGGGGCGCATCAACGTCCGCCGGCTGAAGAACGGATTTTCCACCGTCCACCCGCTGCGCTTTGACGAGCTGGAGGCCATTGAGCGCTGGACCCGGGTCCGCGCCGGCTGGAAGGCCGCGCAAAGCACCGACGCTATTTTTATCTCCCGCCGCGGCACCCAGCTCTCGCGCCAGCAGGCGTATCGTATTATCCGCAGCGCCGGCGAAGAGGCCGGAACCGCCACCCACACCCATCCGCATATGCTGCGCCACGCCTGCGGCTACGAGCTCGCCGAAAGAGGGACAGATACGCGTTTGATTCAGGATTATCTGGGACATCGCAATATTCGCCATACGGTACGCTATACCGCCAGCAACGCGGCGCGTTTTGCCGGACTATGGGAAAGAAATAATTTGCTGGATAAAAATATCCCTGAGCAGGATAAATAAATTATTACTTTGATAAATAAGATAAATTTCGTGAATGAACAGGTCAATTGGGGCCAAACTGTTTATATCATAAAAATGTTTTGTAATCTTTTGCAACTGGCAAGTGCATATATTTCCAAAAATAATAAATATCTAATTGATTAAAAATCACTTTTTACTCCGACATTTATTTACTTTCATTTCCATCCGATTCGTAACCTCGCCTTGTCCTCTCCGCTGACTCAGCCACTCCGTTTACGCTACTAAAAATAAAAATCCAGCATAAAAAACCAAAAAAAAATATAACTAAAGAACTTTAAGTTCAATATTACGCCTTAACACCCCGCATTTCAGCACTTTAACCCAACGAGTCAAAATGGCCCCAATTGACTCATCGTTGGGGCAAAAACTGAGCACAGCCGGCAGTCGGACCATTCGGCTGACATATGGAATGCCTGGAAGGCACAAAGACTGCCAATTTCGGTTCGTAATATCGACATTGTTTAAAGGAAAACAACATGAAAATCAAAACACTGGCAATCGTTGTTCTGTCAGCCCTGTCCCTGAGCTCCGCGGCGGCTTTGGCCGATACCACCACGGTAAACGGCGGGACAGTGCATTTTAAAGGGGAAGTGGTCAACGCAGCCTGTGCAGTAGACGCCGGCTCTATCGATCAAACCGTACAGCTGGGCCAGGTGCGTTCAGCCAAGCTCGCTACCGCGGGCAGCACCAGCTCCGCCGTTGGTTTCAACATCCAGCTGGACGACTGCGATACGACCGTTGCGACTAAAGCCTCCGTGGCCTTCTCCGGCACCGCGGTCGATAGCACCAACACCACCGTACTGGCGCTGCAAAACTCTGCAGCCGGCGGCGCAACTAACGTTGGCGTCCAGATCCTCGACAGCACCGGCACCGCGCTGGCGCTCGACGGCGCAACCTTCGGTGCTGCCACCACGCTGAACGATGGCACCAACATCATTCCGTTCCAGGCTCGCTACTACGCGACCGGCGCAGCAACTGCCGGTACCGCTAACGCCGACGCGACCTTCAAAGTTCAGTACGAGTAATTCACCATCAGGCACGGATGCTCGTCGGGCCAGGATGGCCCGTTATCCATACAGGACTGGGGTAATCACGATGCAAGGAATGAAATCAGGTCTGCTGATCGTTTTGCTGCCGCCGCTGGCGCTGGCCGGTAACCAGTGGAACGTCACCCTGCCCGGCGGCAGCATGCGTTTCCAGGGCGTGATCATCGCCGAATCCTGCCGCGTGGAAGCGGGAGATCGTCAGCTAACGGTCGAGATGGGGCAAATCAGCAGCAATCGGTTTCATTCAGTTGGCGAAGATACTAACCCCGTTCCTTTCGCTATCCATCTGCAGGATTGCAGCACCGCGGTCAGCCAGCGGGTGGGAGTGACCTTTCACGGCGTTGCTGACGGCAAAAATCCGGACGTGCTCTCGGTGGGCGAAGGCCCCGGCATCGCAACCGGCGTCGGCGTGGCGCTGTTTGACGGCGAGGACCATCCGATCCCGCTCAATAGCCCACCGGCGGCCTGGTCACGGCTGTATACCGGACCAACCACGCTACATTTTGTCGCCAAATATCGGGCGACCGGACGTCAGGTGACCGGCGGAGCCGCGAACGCTCAGGCCTGGTTTGCTTTGACCTATCAGTAACCAGCCAGCAGGCATACCGGATACGGGAATCAACGGTGAGTATAAAAGGGGAAAACGTGAGAAAGAGACTGGGGATGACGCAAAGCCTGGTGGCGGGATTGTTGATGATCGCCACCGCCGGGTTTAGCACCGCCGCCGATGCGGGCGTGGCGCTGGGAGCCACCCGGGTTATCTATCCTGCCGGGCAAAAGCAGGTCCAGCTGGCGGTAACCAATAACGATGACAACAGCACCTATCTGATTCAGTCGTGGGTAGAAAATGCCGACGGTCAGAAGGACGGACGGTTTGTGATCACCCCGCCGCTGTTCGCCATGCAGGGTAAAAAAGAGAACACCCTGCGGATCATTGACGCCACCAACAATCAGCTGCCGCAGGATCGCGAAAGCCTGTTCTGGATGAACGTTAAGGCGATCCCGTCGATGGATAAATCGAAGCTCAGCGACAATACCCTGCAGCTGGCGATTATCAGCCGCATCAAGCTCTACTATCGCCCGGCTAAGCTGGCGCTCTCGCCGGACCAGGCGACGGAGAAGCTGCGCTTTCGCCGCAGCGCGAACACCCTCACGCTGATTAACCCTACTCCCTACTACCTGACGGTGACCGAACTCAACGCCGGAACCCGGGTGCTGGAAAACGCGCTGGTTCCGCCAATGGGCGAAGCCTCGGTGAAGCTACCGCCGGGCGCCGGCAGCGAGATCTCCTGGCGGACGATTAACGACTACGGCGCGCTGACCCCGCGGATGAAGGGCGTCGCGCAATAGCTACGGGGAAACCAGCGTTATCCCCTGAAATATAATAAGAACTGACAGCCGGGCGACTTCGGACCGGAGGGATTATGTCACATCTGAAATATGGACCGAACCGTTTGGTTTCTCCCCGCACCCGGCGTCATGCCCCGCGTTTTTCGGGGCCGCAGGTGCAGTTCCCGCTGCTGCTTGCGCTGGCCACCCTGGCCTTTTCCGCGCGGGCGGAGCTCTATTTTAACCCGCGTTTTTTAGCCGACGATCCGGCGGCGGTGGCGGACCTCTCGAACTTCGAGAAGGGACAGGAGGTGCCGCCCGGCACCTATCGGGTCGATATCTACCTGAACAACGGCTTTATGACCACCCGCGACGTGACCTTTAAGGCCGGGGAGGAGGATCATCGCCTCGCGCCCTGCCTGACCCGTGGGCAGCTGGCGAGCATGGGCGTTAACACGCCCGCCGTGGCGGGAATGGAGGCGCTGGACGCCGACGCCTGCGTCCCCCTCGCCGCCATGATCAAAGAGTCCACCAGCCGCTTCGACGTCGGCCAGCAGCGCCTGTACCTGACCGTTCCCCAGGCCTTTATGGGCAACCGCGCGCGCGGCTATATTCCCCCTGAGCTCTGGGATGACGGAATTAACGCCGGGCTGCTGAACTACAACTTCACCGGCAACAACGTGCACAACGATATTGGCGGCAGCAGCAACTATGCCTACCTTAATCTACAAAGCGGCCTCAACCTCGGCGCCTGGCGCCTGCGCGATAACACCACCTGGAGCTACAGCAGCGGCGGCGGTTCATCGAGCAACGAAAATAAGTGGCAGCACGTCAACAGCTGGCTGGAGCGGGACATTACCCCCCTGCGCTCGCGCCTGACGCTCGGCGACAGCTACACCAACGGCGACGTGTTCGACGGCATCAACTTCCGCGGCGCCCAGCTGGCCTCTGACGACAATATGCTGCCGGACAGCCAGAAAGGCTTCGCCCCGGTCATTCACGGGATTGCCCGGGGAACGGCGCAGGTCTCGATCAGGCAAAACGGCTACGAAATTTATCAAAGCACGGTGCCGCCGGGGCCGTTCACCATCAACGATCTCTATGCCGCAGGTAACGGCGGCGATCTGCAGGTCACCATCAAAGAGACCGACGGCACCCGCCAGGTCTTCACCGTGCCGTGGTCAACGGTGCCGGTGCTGCAGCGCGAGGGCCATTCGCGCTTCGCCCTGACGGCGGGGGAATACCGCAGCGGCAACGACCAGCAGGAGAAGCCGAAATTCTTCCAGGGAACGCTGCTCCACGGCCTGCCGGCGGGCTGGACGCTGTACGGCGGCTCCCAGCTGGCCGACCGCTACCGCGCCTTTAACCTCGGCGTCGGCAAAAACATGGGCGAGTTCGGCGCCGTGTCGCTGGACGTGACTCAGGCAAACGCCACCCTGCCGGACGACAGCAACCATCAGGGGCAGTCGCTGCGTTTTCTCTATAACAAATCGCTTAACGAAATCGGCACCAATATTCAGCTGGTCGGCTACCGCTACTCCACGCGGGGCTACTACAGCTTTGCCGATACCACCTATAGCCGGATGAGCGGCTACGACGTCGAGACCCAGGACGGCGTTATCCAGGTGAAGCCCAAATTCACCGACTACTACAACCTTGCCTACAGCAAGCGCGGGCGGGTGCAGGCCAGCGTCACCCAGCAGCTGGGGCGCACCGCCACGCTCTATATGAGCGGCAGCCATCAGACCTACTGGTCAACCGGCAAGGCGGACCAGCAGCTGCAGGCCGGGCTCAACGCCGCGGTGGACGATATCAACTGGACGCTGAGCTACAGCCTGACCAAAAACGCCTGGCAGCAGGGGCGCGACCAGATGCTGGCGGTCAACGTCAACATTCCGTTCAGCCACTGGCTGCGATCGGACAGCAAATCAGCGTGGCGCCACGCCAGCGCCAGCTACAGCATGTCGCACGACCTCGACGGCCGGATGACCAACCTCGCCGGGCTCTACGGCACGCTGCTGGAGGATAACAACCTCAGCTACAGCGTGCAGACCGGCTACGCCGGAGGCGGCGCTGGCAGCAGCGGCGGCACGGGCTATACCGCCCTGAACTACCGCGGCGGCTACGGCAACGCCAACATCGGCTACAGCCGCAGCGACGGCTTTAAGCAGCTCTACTACGGCGTCAGCGGCGGCGTGCTGGCCCACGCCAACGGCGTGACCTTAAGCCAGCCGCTGAACGACACGGTGGTGCTTATCAAAGCGCCCGGAGCGGAGAAGGTGAAGGTGGAGAATCAGACCGGCGTGCGCACCGACTGGCGCGGCTACGCGGTGCTGCCTTACGCCACCGAGTACCGGGAGAACCGGGTGGCGCTGGATACCAACACCCTCGCCGACAACGTCGATCTTGACGACGCCGTGGTCAGCGTGGTGCCCACCCATGGCGCGATCGTGCGCGCCGACTTTAAGGCCCACGTCGGGATGAAATTGCTGATGACCCTCACCCGCAACGGCAAGCCGGTGCCGTTCGGCGCCATGGTGACCTCGGCGAGCAATCAGAGCGGCAGCATTGTCGCCGATAACGGCCAGGTCTACCTGAGCGGGATGCCGCTGGCTGGCCGGGTGCAGGTGAAGTGGGGAGACGGGCCGGATGCCGGCTGCGTGGCCGAGTATCGCCTGCCGCCGGAGAGCCAGCAGCAGTCGCTTAGCCAGCTCTCCGCGGTGTGCCGCTAAGGAAAGGATCATGATGACAAAATCGCTCTATTTGCTGCTGGCCGTGCTGTCGCTTGCCGTCGCCAACGCGTGCGCCGCCGACAGCACCATCTCCATCAGCGGCTACGTGCGGGATAACGCCTGCGCGGTGGCGGGAGAATCAAAGGATTTTACCGTCGACCTGCTGGATAACGCCGCCAAACAGTTTCATACCGTCGGCGCCACCACGCCCGCGGTGCCGTTTCGCATCGTCCTGTCGCCCTGCGGCAGTTCGGTTACCGCGGTAAAGGTGGGCTTCACCGGGGTGGCGGATAGCCTCAACACCGGCCTGTTAAAGCTGGACAGCGGCGCGTCGGCCGCGGCGGGGATGGGGGTGCAGATCCTCGATACGCAGCAGGCGATGCTGCCGCTGAATGCCGCCTCCTCGGCGATAGCCTGGACCACCCTGACCCCGGGGCAGACCAATATTCTGAACTTTTACGCCCGCCTGATGGCGACCCAGGTCCCGGTCACCGCCGGGCACGTTAACGCCACAGCGACCTTTACGCTGGAATTTCAGTAACCGGAGGCTGAGATGAAATGGACTCCCCCAGGCTGGCTGGTAGCCGGCGCGCTGCTCATGGCCGCCTCCTCGCTACAGGCCGCCGACGTCACCATCACCGTGAACGGCAAGGTGGTGGCCAAACCGTGCACGGTGTCGACCACCAACGCCACCGTCGAACTCGGCGATCTCTACACCTTCAGCCTGGTCTCGGCTGGGGCCGCTTCGGCGTGGCACAGCATGGCGCTCGATTTAAGCAACTGCCCGATTGGCACCTCGCGGGTGGTCGCCACCTTCAGCGGCACCGCGGACGGCACCGGCTATTACAAAAACCAGGGCACCGCCGGCAATATCCAGCTCGAGCTGCAGGACAGCGGCGGCACCACGCTGAACAACGGCGCCACTCAATCGGTGCAGGTCGATGACGCCACCCAGTCCGCCCGTTTCCCGCTGCAGGTCAGGGCGCTGACGGTGAACGGCGGCGCCACCCAGGGAACCATTCAGGCGGTGATTAACGTCACCTACACCTACGCCTGAATCAGGAGAGTACGTTTATGAAAAAAATAGTCACCCTGCTGGCCGCGCTGGCGATGATGGGCTGGTCGATCAACGCCTGGTCCTTCGCCTGTAAAACCGCCAGCGGACAAACGATCCCCATCGGCGGCGGCAGCGCCAACGTCTACGTGAATCTCTCTCCCGCGGTGAGCGTCGGGCAAAACCTGGTGGTCGACCTCTCGACGCAGATTTTCTGCCATAACGACTATCCGCAGACCATCACCGACTACGTGACCCTGCAGCGCGGCTCCGCCTACGGCGGCGTGCTGTCGAGCTTCTCCGGTACCGTAAAGTACAACGGCAGCTCCTATCCGTTCCCGACCACCACGGAAACCTCGCGGGTGATTTACGACTCGACCACCGATAAGCCGTGGCCAACCGTGCTCTACCTGACGCCGGTCAGCACCGCCGGCGGGATCGCCATTACCTCCGGCTCGCTGATCGCCGTGCTGATCCTCCATCAGACCAACAACTACAACAGCGATTCCTACCAGTTCGTCTGGAACATTTATGCCAATAACGACGTGGTGGTGCCGACCGGCGGCTGCGACGTCTCCGCCCGCGACGTGACGGTGACCCTGCCGGACTATCCCGGCTCGATGGCGGTGCCGCTGACGGTGCACTGCGCGCAGAACCAGACGCTGGGCTACTACCTGTCGGGCACCACCACCGGCTCCGGCAACGCCATTTTCACCAATACCGCCTCCGCCTCGCCGGCGCAGGGGATCGGCGTGCAGCTGACCCGCGGCGGTACGGCGGTGTCCGCCAACAGCCCGGTATCGCTGGGCACGGTCGGCACGTCGCCGGTGAGCCTTGGGCTGACGGCCGAGTACGCGCGCACCAGCGGACAGGTCACCGCCGGCAACGTGCAGTCGATTATTGGGGTGACGTTTGTCTACCAGTAGGGCGCCGGTCCCGCCGCCCGCCCCGGCGGGGGAGTGCATACTCTCGCCCTGTTCGATGGCGGCGGAGGGGCTCTCTTCGCTGATCGGCGCGGGCGGGCGGCGGCCGACGTTTTTATCCCCTCAGGCCCATGACGCGCCGTCGCTGCCCGACCCGGCGACCTTCCGGCGGATCGTGGTGTTTCTGCCCGACGACCCCTTCTGGCTGCTGTTCACCCTGCGCCAGGCGGCGCTGCTGCTCGACCGCAGCGCCGACGCGCTGCCGGTGCTGATCCTCAGCCGCAGCCCCGCCGGCTGGCTGTGGCAAACGCTCCTGCACCTGGTAGGCAACCGCCGCCGCCTTGCCGCCGTCAAAACCGTCGCCTCCGACCTGCCCTGCCGGCAGCTGGCCTCGCTGCTGGGCCAGCCTGCGCCGGACTACCCTTCGCTGGAGACGCTGGCCTGTGAGGAGGCGGCCGCGCGCGGCATTCCCCCGACGGGCCTGAGCAAGCCCGAGTTCAACGCCGCGCTGGACTGGCTGCGCGGATACAGCATCACTCGCCAGGCCGAGCTGCGGGGCGTGAGCCATAAAACCCTCTATAACCAGAGACTGTCAGGACTAAAAAAGATGGTGGAACATCATCCGCATCTGGCCACCCGCTTCCCCGGAGGCCAGGCAAAAGGGCACAAAGCGCAGGCTTTCGCCACGCTTTCGGCGTTTGAGCGCGAGTTCGTGCACGCGATCCACTGTCGACAGGTGTTTCCGGTATTCCAGCCCATTACCGATGGCAGGCTGATGCTCAAGGGTATCGAGGTGCTGTCGCGCTGGCGGCGCAGCGGCAGCGTGCTGCTGCCCGGCGAGTTTCTGCCGCTGGTGCGCGCGGAATATGCCTGGCTGCTGCTGACGGCCTTTGCGCTGCGGGAAGCGGTTCAGGGGATCAACCAGCATCGCGGGGAGTACTACTTCTCGGTGAACGTCCCGCCGCTTATCGCCGGGCATGACAACCTCATGCGGATGATGGAGGCGGCCCGCCAGCAGCTGCTTGAACCATGCTGGGCGGAGAGGCTGGTACTGGAATTTGCCGAAACCGTCGATCTCAACCGCCAGGGGAAGATCGGCAGCAATATCGTGAAATTACAGCAGCAGGGCTTTCGCATTATGCTCGACGACTGCTTTTCACAAAGCAGCGTGATGTTTCCGGTCCGCGCGGTGCGCTTTAGCGAGTACAAGCTGGACATGAGCATCGTGAATGATTTCCAGCACGACGCCCACGCGCTGGCGCTGGTAAAAAGCCTGATCTACTACTGCCAACTGACCGGAAGCCGCTGCGTTGCCGAGGGGGTGGATAGCCTGGAAAAGCTGAATATGCTGAAGGCGCTGGGGATCGACAGGTTTCAGGGCTATCTGATCTCGCCCCCGGTCAGTCGCGAAAACCTCGAGGATATTATTCAACGCTTTTCGCCGGGACGCTGCGCCGCACCCGCGGCCGGATAGAACGCGCTTCCTGCTGAAAACACGGCAGTTTATGTCAATCTCCCTCTCTTTTCCCCTCTGCGTCTCAACGGGGACGCACGCTTTTTTCGGAATATGCCAGGTTCCCTTTCCTTGACAAAAATTGAACAATTTTACACAAACTCACATTTTGTCCATTTTCACATTGCAAGGATGCCAATGAACCGCAAAGCCATTCTTTGCCGGGCGATCGCCTCAGCGATAGGCCTGTTTTTTCTCCTGCCGGCCCGCGCCGCAGGCCCGGACGATCAGTTTATCATTCAGCAGCAGCGTCAGAAGGCGCTGGAGCAGCAGCTGACCCCGCCGACGCCCGACGTGCGCCTCTCCGAGCCCGCTTCCGGCTTCGGCCGCATTCCCTTCCCGCCGGAAACGCCCTGCTTTCCCATCCACCGCGTGGCGCTGAGCGGCCAGCAGGCGCTCCCCCGCTGGCTGCCGCTGCAGCGCATCGCCGACCAGGCGCAGGGGCGCTGTCTCGGAGGGAAAGGGATTAACCTGCTGATGAGCACCCTGCAAAACCGGCTGGTCGACGGCGGCTGGATCACCACCCGTGTGCTGGCGCCCTCCCAGGATTTGAAAAGTGGCACCCTGAAGCTGGCTATTGTGCCGGGCTACGTGCGCCACGTGCGGCTGACGCCGCAGAGCGACGACTATATCCGGCTGTATAGCGCCTTTCCGGCCCATGAGGGCAATTTGCTCGACCTGCGCGATATCGAACAGGGGCTGGAAAATCTCCAGCGTCTGCCTACCGTCGAGGCGAGTATGGAAATTGTCCCCGGCGACAATCCCGGCGAGAGCGATATCGTCATTACGCGTAAGCAGGCGAAGATGTGGCGTCTGGGGCTCTCGCTGGACGACTCGGGCACCGAAGCCACCGGTCGCTATCAGGGCGGCGTAACGCTGTCGCTGGATAACCCCTTCTCGCTCAGCGACTTGCTCTACCTCTCCGCCAGCCACGATCTGGACGATAGCGGCGGCAAGAGCAGCCGCAACTACATTGCCCACTACTCCGTGCCCTACGGCTACTGGATGCTGGGGGTCACCGGCAGCGACTACGACTATCACCAGACGGTGGCCGGGCTGAACGGCGACTATCGCTACAGCGGCAAAAGTAAAAATCTCGACGTGCAGCTCAGCCGGGTTCTGCACCGCAGCGGGACGCAGAAAACGACCTTCACCTACGACGTGCTGGCCCGCGAAACCCGCAACTTCATCGACGATACCGAAGTCGGCGTCCAGCGTCGCCAGACGGCAGCCTGGCGCGTGGGGCTGCAGCATCGCCACTATATCGGCCAGGCCACCCTCGATCTCGGCGCCAGCTACCAGCGCGGCACCCGCTGGTTTGGCGCACGCCCCGCGCCGGAAGAGTACGTCGGCGATGCCACCGCGCTGAGCAAAATCACCCAGCTCAACGCCCAGCTCGACCTGCCCTTTACCCTCGGGAGCCAGAATTTCCGCTACAACGTGCAGTATCTACGCCAGATCAGCAACACCCCGCTGACGCCGCAGGATCAGTTCGCTATTGGCAACCGCTGGACGGTACGCGGATTCGACGGCGAGCGCACCCTTAGCGCCAGCCACGGCTGGTACATCCGCAACGATCTGGCCTGGCGCACCCCGCTGGAGAGCCAGGAGCTCTATCTCGGCGCGGACTACGGTGAAGTCGGCGGCTATAGCGCTGATTACCTTATCGGCCAGCACCTGGCGGGCGGCGTTATCGGCCTTCGCGGCAGCGCCTTCAATACCGGCTATGACCTGTTCGCCGGAACGACATTCTCGAAGCCGGATGGGTTCCACACCAGCGCCGTCACTCTTGGCTTCAACCTGAACTGGAGCTGGTGATGCGCACTGGACAATACGAGATTAAGGCGCCGCTGATCTTCGGCGGTACCGACAACGAGGCCGAAGTGCTGGGGGCCAGCGTCTGGCTATGGATGCATTCGCCGATGCACCGCGACGCCCCGCTGCACGCCCTGCCCACCCTGCTGCTGCCGATTATCAAGCGCCGTCAGTATGTGCTGGTTATCCAAAACGAGCGGCCGGTGTTTTTTCTCAGCTGGGCGTGGCTTAACCGGGAATCGGAAGCCCGCTACCTCACCCGTCCGGCGATTGAGATGCGCGAGGCGGACTGGGACAGCGGCGACCGGATGTGGTTTTGCGACTGGATCGCGCCGTTCGGCCATACCGCCGCCATGAACGCCCTGATGCGCCAGGAGGTCTTTGCCGACCACTGCGTTCGCGCGCTCTATCACCGCGGCGAGCAGCGCGGCAAGCGGGTGGTGATGTTCCACGGCCGCCGCGTCAGCCGCGAACAGGCCAGGCTCTGGCGGCTGACCCACCCGCTCGCCGTCAACCTGCCGGAAGCGTTTAAAGGACTAAACCATGAATAAGAACCTCTACCGTATTGTGTTCAACAAAGCGCGCGGCATGCTGATGGTGGTGGCGGACATCGCCCGCTCCGGCCGCGCCGGCTCCGCACGTTCTTCCGCGCCGGGCAGCCTTCCGCGCCGGCTACACGGTAAAATCAGCGCCATCAGCTTCAGCCTGTGGCTGGCGATGGGGGTGATTCACCCGGCACAGGCCAATATTGTCGCCGACGCCGGCGCGCCGAAAAACCAGCAGCCGACGGTGATGCCGAGCGCCAACGGCACGCCGCAGGTCAATATTCAGACCCCGTCGCCCGCCGGGGTATCGCGCAACACCTACAGCCAGTTCGACGTCAACCAGCAGGGGGCGATCCTCAATAACTCGCATAAAAACGTGCAGACCCAGCTGGGCGGCATGGTGGCGGGGAACCCCTGGCTGGCGAAAGGCGAAGCGAAGGTCATTCTGAACGAGGTGAATTCGCGCGACCCCAGCCGGCTAAACGGGATGATAGAAGTGGCCGGGAAAAAGGCCCAGGTGGTGATCGCCAACCCGTCCGGCATTACCTGTAACGGCTGCGGCTTTATCAACGCCAACCGCGCCACCCTGACAACCGGCCAGGCGCAGATTAACAACGGCAATCTCACCGGCTATCAGGTCGAACGCGGCGAAGTGACCATCGAAGGCGCCGGGATGGAGAGCTCGGGGGCCGATTACACCGATATTATCGCCCGTTCGGTAAAGGTTAACGCCGGGCTGTGGGCCAAAGATCTGCGGGTCACCACCGGGCGCAACCGGGTGGATGCCGCCCACCAGCGCATCGAAAAAACCGGCGACGATCCGGCAACCCGCCCGCAGCTGGCGGTGGATGTCGCCAGCCTCGGCGGCATGTACGCGGGTAAAATCCGCATGGTCGGCACCGAGAGCGGCGTCGGGGTGCGCAACGCCGGGGCCATCGGCGCCCAGGCCGGGAGCGTGAACCTGACCGCCGACGGCCGCATTGAAAACAGCGGCACGCTGCGCGCCAGCGAAAACGCCACCGTCCGCACCGCCGGCGAGTTCAGCAACGGCGGCGCGCTGACCGCCGGCCAGAACGTGGACATTCAGGCGGCCAGCCTCACCGGCAGCCGCGGCAGCGTGCTGGCCGCCGGAGTACAAAATGACGGCAAGCTGGCGGAGAGCGGCGACCTGCGGCTGCACGCCGACGGCCAGCTGAGCGTCCACGGCCAGACGCTGGCCGGCGGGAACCTGCGCGCCAGCGGCCAGGGGGTGGACATCAGCGGCAGCCAGACCCAGGGCCAGCGGGTCGAGCTGGACAGCGGCGCGGGCCACCTGCTGACGCAAAACGCCGGGGTCAACGCCCGGGATCTGACCCTGCGCAGCGGCCAAACGCTCAACAACGACGGCGGCACGCTCAGCGCCAACGCAATAACCCTCTCCGCGCAGCATCTTTCGAACCACAAAGGCAAGCTGGTGCAGACCGGCGGCGGCGCCCTGGCGGTGAATCTGCCGGGCGATATCGATAACCGGGAAGGTGAAATTGCCGCCAACGGCGATATTCAGCTCGCGGCGCGCGCCGTCGATAACCAGGGCGGGAAAGTGCTGGCGGCGCAGGGCGGCAGCCTGACGGCGCAGACCCGGACAACCCTGGATAACCGTAAAGGCACCCTCGCCGCGGCGGGAAATACCCGGATCGACGCCGGGGATCTCAACAATAGCGAAGGGCTGATCTCCGCCGCCACCGGCAGCGGCGAGATCCGCAGCGCGCGGGCGATCGGCAACAATAATGGCCGCATCGAAGCGGCCAAAACCCAGACCATCAGCGCCGCCGGGCTGGATAACCAGCAGGGCGTTATCGTCGCCGACCGGGCCACGCTGGCGCTCGCCGACGGCACCTTCAACAACCAGTCCGGATCGCTGTATTCGCACAGCGCGCTGGCTATTTATAGCGGCGCGCTCAATAACCAGTCCGGCTACCTCGCCAGCGGCGGGACGCTCACCTTCAAAGGGGGCGCTGTTGATAACCGTGCCGGTCAGTTCGCCGCGGAGCAGGCCCTGAACGCCAGCTTCGGCTCCTTCCTGAACCACGAGGGCAGCCTGAAGGCGCTGGGCGCGATGACGCTGCGCGGCGGCACGCTGGACAACGCCCGGGGGATCGTCGGCGCGGGCGGCGCGCTCGACGTTGGCGTCACCAGCCTCGACAACCGCCAGGGCACCCTGTTCAGCAACGCGGATGCCCTGCTCCACGCCGACCGGCTGGACAACCAGGGCGGCCAGCTGGCGGCGCAGCGGACGCTGAGCGTTAGCGGTGGGCAGCTGGTCAACGATAGCGGCGGCTTGATCCAGAGCGGCGAGGGCCTGACGCTCGCCGCCGACGATATCAGCAACCGCAGCGGCAGCATCATCAGCAGCGCAGCCGCCACCCTGCGCAGCCGGCACCTGCACAACGGCGGGGGAGAGATCCAGAGCGTCGGCGACCTGCTGATCGATAGCGCCCGCGGTATCGTGGACAATATTTCCGGGCTGATGCGCAGCGGCGCGACGCTAACGCTCACGGCCGCCAGGCTTATCAACCACAATACCCTCGGCGACAATCAGGGGCTGGAGGCGCAGAACATCGCCCTCGCTACCGAGACGATCGATAACCAGAGCGGGATGATCCTGGCCGATAAATCGCTGACGGTACGCAACGACGGCGAGCTAGACAACCGCCAGGGCGGGCTGGCGGCCTCCGGAACGGTGGATATCCGCGGCGACGGACTGGCGCTGCTTAACCAGGACGGCACGGTGAAAGCCGGCGAGATGCTGCGCATCGACGCGGAAAGCCTCGACGGCGGCGGCCAGCTGCTGTCGCTCGGCGACATGTCCCTGAACAGCCGCCAGTCGCTGACTAACAGCGGGACGATGGTGGCCAACGGCAGCTTCACGCTTATCTCCGCGGGGGATATCACCAACGGCGGTAAGCTGCTGGCGGGCAGCAGGCTCGATCTCACCGGCCGCAACCTGAACAACGAGGCCAGCGGCGAAATTAACGCCGGGCAAAACACGCTTAACGTCAGCGACATGCTGTTCAACACCGGGCTGATCGACGGCGGCTATACGCGGATTAACGCCGGAACCCTCACCAACAGCGGCAGCGGGCGCATCTACGGCAACGCCGTTGGCGTCAATGCCGTCACCTTCAACAACCTGGCGGAAAACGGCACGGCGGCGACCCTTGCCGGGCGCGAGCGCGTCGACCTCGGGGTGCAGACCCTGAATAACCGGGATCACGGGCTGATCTACAGCGGCGGCGATCTGCTGATTGGCGGCGCGCTGGGGGATAACGGCGCCGCGATCGGCCGGGCGGGAACGATCGATAACCACAGCGCGACGATCGAATCCGCCGGGGATATGGCGATCGCTGCCGGACAGATCAACAACATCAACGATCGCTTCACCACCGGGATCGTCACCGTTGCTCAGGAGCAGGTAACCGAATATCAGCACACCGGCTCCCCCAACCGCTGGAACGCCGCGGACGACGGCGTATTTGTCGACGGTAACTCCGCCGACGGCCTGCGCAATCTGAATACTCCGGACGACACCGGCAGCAATAACGATAGCTTCAACCAGTTCGACTATACCCGCACGGTGGAAGAGACGCGGATCCTCGAATCCGACCCGGCGAAGATCCTCGCCGGCGGCAATATAACGCTCACCGGCGACCGCCTGCTGAACGATAAGAGCCAGGTCATCGCCGGCGGCACCCTGGCGATCGCCGGCCTGCGGGAGGTGAAAAATGACGACGTAACGGGCGAGCGGCGGACCACCGACGTCGGTACCGCCACCCACTACTACCGCATTCGCCACAAAGGGGGCGACGAGCAGGGCCGCGACCGTACCGCCTGGACGCCGCCGAGCGAAATTCAGAGCATTTCCCTGAAGCCGGGGCAGCTTATCAGCGGCGGCAGCGTCGAGGGCACGCCGCTCACCCTCGCGCCGCTGACCCCGCAGGGCACGGCGGCGGCGATCGGCGTGGCGGGCGCCGTCGCCGGTCAGCACACCGTTTCGCCCGGCGAGCCGGTCACGCCTCCGGCGGGCCAGCAGTTTGAGGTCACGCCCGCGGAAGGGGCGATTCGCATCGTCGGCCCGAACACCACCCTGCCGGATAACAGCTTGTTTACGGTCAACCCGGCCGCCGACGTGCCGTATCTGGTGGAGACCGATCCGCGCTTCACCAACCAGAAGCAGTGGCTCGGCAGCGACTACATGCAGCAGGCGCTGGCCGGCAACGGCGACACGACGCTGAAACGGCTGGGAGACGGCTACTACGAGCAGCGGCTGATCCGCGAGCAGGTGATCGCCCTGACCGGCCAGCGCTACCTTGACGGCTACACCAGCGACGAAGAGCAGTTTAAAGCCTTGATGGATCAGGGCATTACCTTCGGGAAGCAGTACGCGCTGAAGAGCGGCGTGGCGCTGACCCCCGAGCAGATGGCGCTGCTGACCGGGGATATCGTCTGGCTGGTGAACACCACGGTGAAGATGCCGGACGGCTCGCTGCAGAGCGTGCTGGTGCCGCAGGTCTACGCCAAAGTGAAACCGGGCGACATCGACGGCTCCGGCGCGCTGCTCGCCGGGAATAACGTCAGCATCAGGCTCAACGGCGACCTCTTCAACAGCGGCACCCTTAACGGCCGCCGCGTCCTGCAGCTTGACGCCGACAATATCACCAACCGGGCGGGCACCCTGACCGGCGACGACGTGCGCCTGAGCGCCCGCAACGATATCAATAACATCGGCGGCATCATACAGGGCGACAGCAGCCTGCAGGCGGTGGCCGGACGGGACATCAACGCCACCACCACCCTCGCCGACGCCCGGAGCGTCAGCGGCGATAACCGCTTCAGCCGCACCACCCTCGACAGCGTCTCCGGCATTTACGTTCAGGGTGATGACGGCAGGCTGACGCTGCACTCCGGCCGCGATATCACCCTCAGCGGCGCGCAGGTGGTCGCCAGCGGCGAACGCGGCGAAGTCCAGCTGGTCGCCGGGCGCGATATCCAGCTCAACGACGTCACCACCGCCTGGCACGATAATCTGGTGTGGGATGCCAACAACGCCCTCAGCCAGAGCCAGAGCAGCAGCACCGGCAGCGAAGTGACCGGCAAAGGCAGCGTCACCCTCAGCGCCGGAAACGACCTCAGCGCCCGCGGCGCCCTCCTCTCCTCCGGCGCGGCGCTGAACCTCGGGGCGGGTAATAACCTCACCCTCGCGGCGGGCGAAAACAGCCAGACGCTGGACGAGCGCCACAAGGTCACCGGCAGCAGCGGCTGGCTGTCCAAAACCACCACCCGCACCGAGGACAGCGTGTCGCGGCAGACGGCCCAGGGCAGCGAGCTGAACGGCGACAGCGTCAGCATCACCGCCGGCAACGACCTCACCGTGCGCGGCAGCAGCGTGGCCGGCAGCGGCGACGTGGCCCTGCGGGCGGGCAACGACCTGCGGATCGATACCCAGGATGAGTACAACAGCGAGCAGCACCTGAAGCAGGAGAAAAAATCAGGGCTGATGAGCTCCGGCGGGATCGGCTTCAGCTACGGCACCCAAAGCGTTAAAACCACCGATACCGGGGCGGATGTTACCCGGGCGGGAAGCACCGTCGGCAGCGTGAACGGCGACCTGACCCTGCGCGCGGGCGACAGCCTGACGGTCAACGGCGCCGATCTGATCGCCGGTCAGGACATGGCCCTGAGCGGCAAAAACGTCGCCATTACCGCCGCCGAAAACCAGAGTCAGCAGACCCACGTGGTCGAACAGAAAACCTCCGGCCTGACCCTGGCCCTCTCCGGCGCGGCGGGCAGCGCCCTCAACAGCGTGGTGCAGGCCACCCAGGACGCCAAATCTGCGGGCAGCAGCCGCCTGCAGGCCCTGCAGGGGGTGAAGGCGGCCCTCTCCGGCGTGCAGGCCGGCCAGGCCGCCCGTCTGGATGCGGCGCAGGGCAACGATCCGGCCAACAACAATACCGTTGGCGTCAGCCTCTCTTACGGCAGCCAGTCGTCGAAATCAACCCAGCGCAGCGAGCAGACCACCGCCCAGGGCAGCAGCCTGACGGCGGGGCGCGACCTCAGCATCACCGCCCGCGAAGGCGACCTGAACGCGGTCGGCAGCCAGCTGAAGGCAGGCAACGACGTGGCCCTCTCCGCCAGCCGCGACCTGAACCTGATCTCTGCTGAAAACACCTCGCTGCTTGAAGGCAAAAACGAAAGCAAAGGCGGCACGGTCGGCGTCGGGATTGGGGTCGGATCAGGCGGCTGGGGGATCAGCGTCTCCGCCAGCGTCAACAAGGGCAAAGGCAGCGAAAGCGGCAACGGCACCACCCACAGCGAAACCACCGTCGATGCTGGCAATAATCTCATCCTCAACAGCGGACGCGACACCTCCCTCACCGGTGCCCAGATCAGCGGCGACACGGTTATCGCCGATATCGGCCGCAACCTGACCCTCACCTCTGAGCAGGACAGCGACCGCTACGACTCCAGACAGCAGAACGCCAGCGCCGGGGGCAGCTTCACCTTCGGCTCCATGAGCGGCTCCGCCAGCGTCAACCTCAGCAAGGACAAGATGCACAGCAACTACGATTCCGTGGTGGAGCAGACGGGCATCTTTGCCGGCAAAGGCGGCTATGACATCACCGTCGGCGAGCATACGCAGCTGGATGGCGCGGTGATTGGCAGCACTGCCACCGCAGATAAAAACCGCCTCGACACCGGCACGCTGGGCTGGGGCGATATCGACAACCGCGCCGATTTTAAAACCGAGCACCAGAGCGTCGGGTTCAGCAGCGGCGGCAGCATCGGCAGCCAGTTTGCGGGGAACATGGCCAACGGCTTGCTGACCGGCGGGAACAACGAAGGCCACGACAGCAGCACCACCCACGCGGCGGTGAGCGATGGCGACATCATCGTACGGGATAAGGATAAACAACAGCAGGACGTGGCGAACCTCAGCCGCGACGTGGAGCATGCCAACCAGACCCTGTCGCCGATATTTGATAAGGAGAAGGAGCAGCAGCGCCTGCAGCAGACCCAGCTGATCGGCGAGATTGGCAACCAGGTGGCGGATATTGCGCGCACCGAGGGACAGATTAACGCCATCAACGCAGGCAAGGCCGAGCTGGCGAAGGACAAGATCAACGAGCCGGAAAAAGGCGCCAGCAAGGAGGCCTGGGAGCAATATAACGCTCAGCTGGCCGCCACCGACGGCTATAAGGCTGCGCAGCAGCAATGGGGAACCGGCAGCAGCGTCCAGCAGGCGATTCAGGCGGCGACCGCCGCCGTGCAGGGCCTGGCGGGCAGCGACCTGAAGGCGGCACTGGCCGGCGGCGCGGCGCCGTATGTGGCGGAGGTTATTAAGCAATACTCACCGAATGAAACCAGCCGGGTAATGGCTCATGCCGTCATGGCCGGGGTTGCGGCTGAATTACAGGGAAACAGTGCAGCAGCAGGCGCTGCGGGTGCCGCAACGGCGGCTATCGGAACATCAGTGATAGCGAAAGCGCTATATGGTACAGATGATTTCAGCAAACTGAGCGAAACACAAAAACAAACGGTGTCTGCGCTAAGCACGCTGGCAAGCGGTCTGGCGGGCGGGCTCGCCGGGGGAGATACAAGCGGTGCAGTGGCAGGCGGCCAGGCTGGTAAGAACACATCAGAGAACAATGATATGTTCAGCCTGCCATCCGGGCTGAATGACTATGGCGCTGCAGCAGCTTCCTGGAATCAATATGCAGTAGATAAAAACCTGACGCCGGAGCAGACACAGGCTGGACTGGATAAACTGGCTAAAGGTGACCTGCCTGAAGGTGCTAACATCACAAAAGTGATTGTGGATGGCTATAAGGATGGGGTACTGATTGCGGGAGCCGCGTATTTAGGGCCTGCGGCGTCGGTTGGTAAAGTTGTAGGTGGCGGAGTTATTGCAGAGATAGCCAACGGAAGCTACCAGTGGTTCGACCTGAGTCAACCGGGCAATGAAAACAAAAACTGGGACTGGAAGGGCAGTGTCAGTGCAGGCATTACAGGTATGCTCGCACCAGGAAGAACTGTCGGACAAAATGTCGGAATTGCTGCAGGAGGTGCTTTCTTTACCGATGGTCCGGATGTTGGTTCTATTGGAGGGGCCGCTATAGGTTCCTGGGCCGGCGGGAAGTTTGGTGAGTTAGCTCCAGGGTTTGTGAGTTCAGTATCAGGAAAAGAAATCCCTGGTTTTATATTTGATGCGACAGGTTCCTTCGGTAGTGAAATTTTGGGTGGATATGTAAAAGATGCAGTAAATGGCAGCCAGCCTTCTTCCGAAAGGCAAAAGGAGATAAAGGAATGATTCCTTATATTAAGTTATTCATATATTCATGTGTCTTTTGCATTGTATTTGGCTTCTTGCTTATAGGTGGGGGGGCATTATTTATTTATCTAACAAAAGGATACTTCTTTTTTCCTGTTTACCATGTGGAAAGGATAGTTGTGTTTGGGTGTATAGCTGGCTCTGCGATTACACTGGCCACAATAGTTTTTAATCTGATAGATAAATTTAACTCTCGTAAAAAGCCTCCTTCAGATCCGGACTGATCCTCACAAAAATCCCGGCCGCCGAGCCGGGATTTTACTTTAAAATTCAGTCACGGCTTCGCTTCAGGCAATCATAGCGGGGCTTCTCCCGCCGGATGACCGGCAGGTCACCGGTATCGTTAAGCGCACCGGGGAACGTCTTGATCCACAAGTCCATTTTCTTCTTGCTGAAATGAGCCGCGCTTAACCCTTCGGCACAGCCGAACAGCTCTCGGCTGTTCTGGGCGGTGATCACAATGCAATCTGGCATTACTCTGATTTTTACCGGCATACTCGGCGTAAATCCGGCCTGCGAAAGCCAGTCACCCTGGAGCGGGATATAGTCATGCCGCATACGGTCATAAAACTCCGTGCGGCTAAGCGGTTGTGATGACTCCGTAGTGGATCTATTCTGCAAGTGCTTAATGGATTTTTTACGTAGCAGCTCGCAATTTTCGCTACTGGTTTCTGATTCATCAGAATCTATTTTGGCAATAGCACTTTCTGGCTTAAAATTCTGCTCAGCCATATTCAACTCCTTGATAGTTGTCTGTGGTCAGCGGTAAGAAGGTGTTCCACCACCTCCTTACCGCGCTCTTTAATAATATTTCTACCTATTCCATCCTTCCGTTATGACAAGCGAAATTTTTCTGCCTTCATTATATCGCACTGAATAAAAACACAGTATATATTACATGGACAGTTTTGATTATTGCGAAGTGGATTCAGGAAATAATATAACTTCATGTACGTTGCATTATTAATAAGGACACACAGTTTTTCTGCAATCAGTAGCGGTATTGATGGTATCTATCCCCTGCTTTCCGTCAAGAATGACGGGCTGCCAAATACCTCCTTCCTTACCCTGGACACAGGGGCGAGTCAGAGTCCAGGCAACGAGATGAACGGCAACACTAAAGGGCAGCAATGAGCGAAAAGCAGAAGTTCGCAAGACATTACTTACATTGTAGTATCTTAATCTACGGGGAGCAGGCCACAGTTATTCAGTTAGGCTAACTTTTGTCTCCAGGCTCCTGGAGTTAACGATGATGTTTTTACTGGATATACTTAAGTAGAATGCGAAAAGGAATCCAAAGTAGATATCATTATTCACACAGAAAGAACTCTTTTACGGATGCTGAGAATAATTATCGAACGAGCAGCACCAGCCAATCTGGGTTCTCAATTTTACGGGAATAAGGCAGGATCGTACGATGAATCAGCTCAAAGAATTCTGACTCATCCATCCTTGCTGCTTCGCTTGTGCCAGGTCCCTCCCATTCATCAAAGAGATGCCAGTAAAGCGATTTCAGAGTATCGACCACCGCAGTGAAAATCTTTACGTCAAGTTCAAACCAATGACACACCAGAAAATACATTTTCTGTTCTGCATCATGAATGGATACACACTGGGAAAGTTGACGTACAAACAGCTTAATCCAGACAAATGCAGCCTCTTTTAGCGGTGGTAGATCTATCCGCTGCTCTGCCATGTACCGTGACATATATAATTCAACCTCGGTCCGCTCAGGTTGGTTATCAAGCCCCAGAGATGCAAGAATTAAAAGAGTCTCCGAATGATTTCCTACAGTGATTTGGTCTTCAGCCCATGCAATGATCAGACGGTCCAGATCATCGTGGATAAAGTGATATTTCCGGGAAAAAACAAGTAAACCGAGCAGATCGTTGAATGTGTATCGAGATGGCATCTGATAATCCCTTACCTGTATTGTTTACATGAACCTGGCAGTTATAATTTCCGAGTCCATCATTAACTGAACGGTGAGTCGATGTAATCGAATGACACGCCAATTAGTCTTAATTTTATCTTATCTATTGATATAATTCTATAAAGAGTAATGGCATACCGATTTTGGCCGCATAAGCAGAAGTGTGAAATGCCCGCTCCTGATACTTAGCTGCCAGAGCAGTGTGCTGAGCCCGCTTCGAGCGAAAAGCCGAAGCTAGCCTTACAACGCCATGATTAGTTTGTCGAAAGATACCCTAAAGTGCATGCTCTGGTTTAGCGGGATATTTACAACTGAGATCATCACCAGTCGCGAAGCTCATTTGTGCTGCTACAAGGCATAAAACTACTCGTTGGGGTCTTTCCCCCCTCTCTCCCTTTTGAATCCTATTACGGATCCCCATTACATGAAACCCTAACAACCCACTAATAAATAAGAAAAATATAATAAATCCGTCATTTTTTGATAGACTACGAGCCCGGTAGCCAACGGTTTATCGTACAGCGGTGGCATTATTTTCCCGCGATAGCGGCTTCTGACTTAGGTTCTTGTTATGAACCATCGTTTTTCCCGCTGTTAGCAGGCGAAGCAGGTCGCCATCAGCAACAGGCGACGATGGAAAGTGTCGGCATCATTGCCGCCAGGATTCATTTTTAATAAAAGGATTATTATGAAAGCAGCACTCAACTCATTCATTATTATTATAGGTTCCGGCTTATTATCAGGATGTGCATCCTACTGGGGGAAGGTGCCCTATACGCCACCACCCGAATCGGAAACCAATATTGCTAAAATTCGGTTAATTGGTAACCCTCCCGGGTTTACCATCAGCCAGCACGGTAAAAAGCCAGGGGCGGTTGATGACACAAGCATCGTAATATTGCGACCGACTCACGACCTTGGTTTCCCGAAAGCCTCAAGCGATAGCGCAAGATATAAAGAAACATATTATGATACAACCGTGTATGCCAATACCCCGACCCGGGTGGGCTTCAGATTTTTGTACGGATGCCGCGATGTTGGTTACGCCTTTATTCCGCAGAAAGGAGAAACGTACGAGTTTAAACTATCCACAAGCGATAAAAGTGGCTACTGCGTACTTTATGCGACCCATCTAAAATATGATGCTGAAAATAATATTTATGTAGATGACTCTGTCGAAAAATATCCGAATTATACTTATTCTGAATAATCGACAAAGGGAATAAATGAATAAAATAACCACTTTATTGACCTTATGTTTAACCCTGCTGATTTCAGGTTGTATCGGCCATATAGACAGAACGCATGAAGGGAGTGTACAAAAACTCTCAGAAAAAGAGCTGAGTAAAAACTTAATACCCGGTAAAACGACAAAAAGAGATGTCCTGCTGCTGCTCGGCCGCCCGACGCTACCTGAGGACTATAACGTTAAAAATGACTGGGTTTATCATTCTAAAACCACTGGTAAGGCACTCTATGTCATTGCCCCGGTAAACTATGACAAAGAGGTAACATTGACTTTAAAATTTAACGACGACAAGACGTTAGTCAGTAGCCAATATCGCGCAAACTGACCCCGGTTTGTGGGGTACGCGATACTGCTTCATCAGCCTGAAATAAATGCGCCGGTGTTCACCGGCGCATTTATTTCAGGCATGGATAGACACAAGTGAGGCGTATGGCTTCTGCTACGGGTGAGAGATAGAGGTGCTTGTTCGCACCCCATTTCCCCGCCCAACAAACTCATTAATGCAATTGACATCCATTCTCATCTATTATTATCCGCACATCGCACGATCCATGGCTGCTGCAACAAGGGAGGTCGTCAGTGCTGCTGGCTATCAGGTACGTCTTTGCTTCATGTCCCCTTCGTATTACCGCGCTCATCGCCGTTGTATTGCTTCAGGGACTGATACCGGCCCTCAACGTCTTTATGACCGGCCAGATCATCAATACGCTGCATGCAGCGCAAACCACCGACGGCGAGCTGATGCTGAACGTCGCAGTTTGGTGTGTCTCGCTCCTTGGCATGCAGCTGATGCAGCCCCTGGTCAATCTTGTTCAGGGGGATGTCACGGAGATTTCAACCAATTACTTCAGCGCTAAGATCATGCGCCGCATGAATGACTCCTTTTCCCTGAGCCTGTTTGATAACAAGGCGCGTTACGAGCAGCTGGAATATTTGAAAAAAGAAGCCGCCTACCGGCCGCTTAATTTCATCATCTGTATCATTTACGTCATCCGGGCAATCATCATGGCCGGCAGTTTGCTGCTGGTTCTGCTCAACTATTCAGGAGCAGGAGCGGCGATTTGCGCGCTCTCCGCCATACCGATGATCGTTATCAATATACGTATTCAGCAGAGATACGTGCGGGACTTATTCCTCACCTCTAAAGATGCGATTGCGATGCGCTACGTATATGGCGTTAGCATGGACAAGAGTTTTTTGCAGGAGATCCGGCTGTACGGCCTTGGAAAATATCTGCTGAATAAATTTAACGTATCTGCCCGCCATACCTACTCACGGATGCACAAACAGCGCATCCGCGCGCTCATCGCGCCCGTGCCAGCCATGGTGCTGAGCCTGGCGATGCTGTTCGGCGGAGTAACGCTGTTTTTAAGCAACTTGCGCACCAGCGATATTGCCGTGGGCGCGCTGGTGATGGTGTTCCAGTCTATTGTGATGATGAAATCGCACCTCGACGAGATAGCCAACTATGGTTCAAATCTCGTCAGCATGAGCAGTTTTTTCACTCACTATCATTCGTTTATGACGGATAAGATCGAACCGGTGAAAAACGGCCATCTTACCCTACCCGCCGAAACGCCCTTTGCACTCAGCATTCAAAACCTCCGGTTTCAGTATGAGGGGCGTAATCATCCCGCCCTGAATGGGGTTAACCTTGAAATTGCCCCCGGCGAGAAGGTCGCCATTCTCGGCGATAACGGCAGCGGTAAAACAACGCTGGTTAAAATGATTCTGCGCATGTACGCCTTCAGTGAAGGGGCGGTGTCGGTGTCAGGCGTGCCGATCGACAGGCTGGATATTGAAAGCTATCGGAATCAGATCGCCACCGTGTTCCAGGATTACGGAAAATATGAGTTCACGGTGGGCGAAAATATTGCCCTGAATCATTACGACGCTGAGACCCCATCACCCGCGGTTGATGAATTGCTGAAACAGGTAGGGTTCCCGTATGACCAGCACACCCGGCTGGGCAAGCAGTTCGGCGGCGATGAGCTCTCCACGGGGCAGTGGCAACGACTGGCGATTGCGCGAGCACTATACCGAAAGGCCAGTTTGTTTATTTTTGATGAGTTCTCTTCGTCGCTCGATCCCGAAACCGAGCATCGGCTATTTAATGACATTCTCGCCCTCAACACGACGGTCCTCGCCGTGACGCACAGGCTCGGTAACATCAAAGAATTCGACCGGATTATCGTGATGTCTGCCGGAAAGGTCATCGAAAATGGCGACTTCACCGCGCTAATGAGCCAACGAGGAAAATTTTACGACATGTGGCATGCGCAGTTTAAATCGGTGATGGCTCAGGCGGTTTAATTCTACGGGAGTCGTACGCGGGTACTTTGTACGTTGCTGCAGATGTCACTCCGCCAAAGCTAACATTATTATCCCCTGGCGTATGGCGGACATACCGGAAATCGAGCAAGGCGATGGCTTCGCAGCCGAAGTGTGCCTAAATCAACCTGCGGCGCCATCGAAGCCAATACGTTGAAATCAGCAATCTGGAGGTAAGTTTGCAGCTTGAAACCAGGCGTTTACGTCTTAGACCGGTAGTTGCATCAGATGTAGCCGATCTATTCAGGATATATGGCGACCCTGCCACGAACCAATTCAATCCGGCTGGACCTTATCCAGATATTCAACATGCGCAGGCGGTTTTGCATCGATGGATAGACCATTGGGTCGCCAATGGTTTTGGTAACTGGGCAATATCCCTTCTCGACAGCCCTGAAGATATCATTGGCTTCGGTGGGCTGAGTATCCTCAGCTATGCCGATAAGCCGTTCAATAATCTGGGGTATCGGTTTGCAACTGAAGCATGGGGAAAAGGACTGGCGACGGAGTTTGCTGAATATGCCGTAAGGTATGGGTTTGAGGTAATTAAACTTGCAGAAGTTAATGCTGTTGTAAGAGCAAACCATCTGGCGTCGCAAAAGGTTCTGCAAAAGGCAGGCCTGAGCTACATCAGAGATATAGATGATGTCAAAGACGCCCCTCCCAGCATGCTATATGCTCTTCTTTTTGATGACTGGCATATAAGTAAAAGCATGCCAGGTTGATAAACTGACAGACCGTATTGTGAATGCAGCTATAAGAATAAGTCACTTGCCAATTGCTCTCAATTACATCACTTAGCGGCACTGCAGGATAAGGTGATTTTTAAGACAATCAATTAATCTAAAGCCCCTTAACGACGATGACTGAGATTAGCAAGCTATGACAATTCAAACACCGCAGGCAGTAACGGAAACTTTTTTTCATCGTATAGCCACCGCAGAAGATGTGAATGAAATAGCTGAATTGGTTAGTGAAAATGTCGACTGGCTGGTCGCCGGGAATACTCAGGTAGTCCCCTGGATTGGCCGCAAACACGGCAGAAAGGGTGTAGCAGAATTCTATGCGCAAATCCGCTCACAGATTTCATCAGAACATTTTGAAATCAAAGATATCCTTATCAAAGATAAGCATGTAGTGGCTATCGGTGAGCTTGCATCACGCGTTAAAAAAACGAACAAGCTGATTGAAACCGAGTTTGTACTCGATATGCACATTGAAGATGGTCTTATTACCCGTTTTCGCATGTTCGAGGATAGCTACGCAGTTTCCGAAGCCTGTCTTTGATTTGTAGATATCCTTGTTCCGTTCAGACACCCATTCCAACGAGCGTGCAGCGAACTTTTTCGTTATTGAGAGTTCGCTGACTTAATACCGCATTCAATACTGGCCTGACCCTTGTTCAATTATAGCTGCTCACATCCGCTCCGGGTACGAAGCGGATGTGAGTGCTGTTGGTCAGTTGAGAGCGAGGAGCGGAAGTTGGAAATTGAGTTGCCTCGGATATTGCTAGCATTGCCGTCTGTTAGTAAACGGAGAGTAGGTCACGTTTTGCCATTCCGATCGGTCCGTTTTTAAAGAATGAATGAGCAATGATTCAACTGTACCAGGCTGGAGCAAGCCTGATTTTTTCCCATTCTTCAGGGTCATGACCGGGTATTAATATCGCGTTATATCGCTCGGTAAGCTGGCGTAGCTTTTGGACAGACTGAGCGACATCAGTGGCTGACGTCATCAGGCCAGGGAGCGCCCTCTCATGGTAATGATCTAAGGTGTAAGCCGCGTCAATCGCTAGCGTAAAATTTGTACCGCTGGGTAATCTGATAAGAAAAGATTGATGCCCGGGTGAATGCCCTGGCGTGAAAATGCACTGTAACGTGCCATCACCGTAAAGGTCATAGTTATCCTCAGACAACCCGTTTAGAAAAAGCCAGTTGAGTTCAGGATGATCGTAATCGAATCGGCAATAAGCTCCAGATGTAAACCAGTCAGGAGCAAAGGCATATTCATACTCTCGCCTCTGAACCACATGAGTGGCATGTGGGAAACGACCAATCGCGCCGGTATGATCAGAGTGCAAATGGGACAGTACCACGTAGCGGATATCTTCTGGGGCGACGCCAATCCTTTTAAGCTGTTCCAGGCAGCCCTGCTCTTCTGACATCACCGGTTTAAACTGCTCTATAGCACTTCCCCAATAGGCACAGGGGTCTTTCAATCCTTCGACAGCCAGACCACCGTCAATCAGGGTAAAACCATCCGAATGTGTCAGAAGGAACCAAGGGACCGGAATTTCATAACTCTCTCCCACTCCCTGATTCATCCGAATATGGTGATATTTACAATGCTGCGTTCCTGACTGGAACATGAAAAGTTTGATATCTGACATAATTATCTTCCACTAATAAATCAACAAAATAGATTCATATTTTGCTTAACTCTTATTTGAGCGTTGAGTTTTCATCATCTCGCAGAAGAACAGTAGATGCCTGTATCGAATTACTTTTATCGGTAAAACCAATATAATCGCTAAATGGATCTCTTCTCAGCAATGCGCATATTCATCAGGGTGGTTGAACGGGGCAGCATGTCGGCTGCAGCCCGCGATCTCGGCATTGGCCAACCCGCCGTCAGTGAAAGAATAGAAAAACTGGAAGCACATCTTGGTACGCGTTTGCTAAGGCGCAACACGCGGAGCATGTCTCTGACGCAGAGCGGTAATTTGTTTTATGAGAGAAGCAAAGCGGCGATTCAGGCGGCAGAGCACGCTCTTTCTGTGAATGAAGAAAATCAGGGGCTGCAAGGCAAAATCCGTATTGCGGCGCCTTATTCTGCCGGTGAAAGCTTACTGATGCCTGCACTGTTACAGCTTCAGAACGAACATCCGGGGCTGCAGGTCGATGTCATTTTTAACGACCGTGTCATCGATCCTGTCACTGAGGGTGTGGATTTATCATTGAGGCTAGGAGAGGTCTCAGAAGGATTTTTTGTCGCACGTCCACTTGGTAGCGTACGCAGAGTGTTACTGGCCTCCCCTGCTTTGCTGGCTAAAATGGGTTATCCGCACTCTCCAGATGCGCTGGCTGATTATCCATTTGCCGCTGTTTCTGGCGTATTTGCCAGTCATCGCATTCCATTGCTCACCTCTGAAACCCAACTCATTAATGTTCCCGTCAACGTTAAATTTCAGTCCACGCACTGGCGAAGTGTCCTCTCCTATTTATTAGCTGGACACGCCATTGGTGTTTTGCAATTTCCGGTTTGCATAAACGAAATTGAAAAGGGCGCGCTAATCCCCCTTTTAAACCACTACCAGATCCCGCCTTTTAGTGCCTGGTTGCTCCATCCACCGGCGGGCATGATGTCATATGAAACGCGAATTTGCGCATCTCTGCTGGAGGGTTATCTCAGAGAGTCTCTGCTTGAGTTGATGTGATACGAATAACGTCCGCTTCTGGCGCATAGGTGACCGTCATATTACGTTCAACTCAGATCATCAACGGCTTCAGTCCCCTTCCCTCCTGCGTCATATTTGCCACAAAAAGTCATTGCCTCATCCATGACTAACCTACTAATAAATATTCAAAATATGAACCCGGCAAACTCTATGCGTGGCAGAGCAGGAGCATTGTCGATGCCAAACGGCCTCCTGCCCTGGCTGACGCACAGGCAAATGCATAAACCCTCTCTGGTGTTTATGGCGGCGATGGCAGGCTGACGCTACCGTCCGAACTCGAATACTGGCCGGGTAGCTACAGCGCCAACGCGATGGATTCGATCAGCGTCCGCAGCCACTTCTGCGCCTGGTGGCCATCGCTTCGACGATGCCAGATCAGATGAAAAACGATCTCGGGCAAAGCAACCGGCGGCGGGAAAAAGGCCAGCTGTCTTCCAGCCGGAGATTGAAGCGCGACCCGCTTCATGACGGTTGCCGTCATACCGGTGCGGGCCACGATGGCCGGTAGGGCGAACATGTGAGGAAGCGTTAGCGCGAGCGTGCGCCGCTGGCCCAGCTGGGCCAGTGCCTGATCCACGAGACCATGTCGCTGACCCTCCGGCGAGGCGAGCGCATGGGGAAGTGACAAATAGGTCTTCATATTCATACCGCGTCTTGCTGCGGGATGCTTACTTGCGATGATGGTGACGAATTCGTCACGCAGGATCGGCCGCGTCAGGATGCGGCCATCGGAATGCGTAGGCGGCACGCCAATGGCAGCATCGATCGCTCCGGCATCGAGCAGGTCCACCGCATGGTCACGGTCGTTAAAGGCATGCACATTGACCGAAATACCGGGCGCCTGTTCTGCGAGCGCCTCTAACAATGCGGGCAGCACCACGAACGCCGGATAGTCTGGCAGACCCAGGTTGACCGTCAGCTTTGCTTCCGCCGGAACGAAATCCGGCTTCCTGACCAGAGTGGCTTCGAGCTGCCGCAATGCCTGCGAAATGGGCTCGGCCAACTCGCGCGCGCGCGGCGTCGGCAGCAGGCCTTCGGCGCTGCGCAAAAACAACGGATCGCCTAACAGCTTTCGTAGCCTGGACAGGGCTGCGCTCATGGCTGGTTGACTCACCCCAACCCGGGTGGCGGCTCGCGTCACATTACATTCGCTCATCAGCGCGTCAAAGGCGGCGAGCAGATTCAAATCAATGCCATGAAAATCCATAAATCAAATAATCCATTATACCGTTTATTTGTTAGACGGATTTTATCATCGAGCAGATACTCTCGTCACTCTTAAGCAATCGCACGTAACCGCAACCCAACCAAGGTGACCCATGAATACAGAGAGTCCTGAACTCACCGAACGCCTGCGCATTGAGCGCCTGGCCGTAGAAACGCTCTATCGCGCCTTCAGCGAAAAGAATCCCGACCTGGTTGATACCGTACTGGCGCCGCAGTGGGACGACATCCCGCTTGCGCCGAATCAAGGCCCTGGGCCGGAAGGCATCAAGCCGATCATCCGCAGCTTCGGCGAGGCTTTTCCCGATGTACATATTGCCATCCACGACATGATTCAGGTGCCCGGCCGGATCGGCGTGCGTGCAGAGATCGGCGGTACGCATCAGGGAGAATTTTTCGGCATCGCCCCGACTGGCAAGAAGATAAGTTTTCGACTGCATGAATTTCACACGCTGAGCGACGGTCGTGTCACCACCACCTGGCATATGGAGGACTGGTTCGGCCTGTTCATTCAGCTCGGCCAGTTCCCGACTCAATCCTGATCGTATTGAAGACGAGGTTCATCATGAAAGCAGCGTTAATAAAGCGTTTTGGCGGCCCGGATGTCGTCAGCATCGGCGAAGCACGCGTACGCGATCTGCAGCCGGATGAGGTTATGGTTCGCATTGAGGCGACAGGCATCAATCCGCTGGACGTAAAAATTATTGCAGGCTACCTGCAACAGGTTTTCCCGATCGATTTTCCCTACGTACCAGGCACCGATTTTAGCGGCGTCATCGAAGCCATCGGTGCACGGGTCACGCATCTGCAGCCGGGAAATCGCGTGTTTGGTCGCAGCATGCCTGATTCCGGCGGCGCAATTGCGCAGCACATTGTCATGACTGCTGCCGACCTGTGCATCATGCCAGCGGCCATGAGCTTCGAGCAGGCGGCCGCTCTCCCGACCGCGTTCGGTACGGCCCGTCAGGCGCTCTTTGATGTTGGCCGCCTGCAGCGTGGACAGCGCGTGCTGATCCATGCCGCAGCGGGTGGCGTGGGCAGCATGGCAATTCAGCAAGCACATCTGGCCGGCGCATACGCGATCGGCACCGCCTCGGGTGCAAACGTCGAGCTGGTGAAAAGCCTGGGAGCGGACGAAGTCATCGACTACCGCACGCAAGACTTCTCGTCATTGCGCGACATCGATCTTGTCCTCGACACCTTAGGCGGAGAGACGCTTGAAAAATCATGGTCGGTACTGCGTCAAGGCGGCCGTATCGTGAGCTTAGTGGCGTTCGACATTCAAGGCAGAGACGGGATGGCAGGCGAGTCCGTGTTTTTCACCAGCGCCACGCCCTATCTTCCGGAAGCGAGCAATCAGTTTCAGGCCGGCCATCTCCAGATTGTGACCGATACGATTTTCCCGCTGGAAGACGCTCGGGCTGCGCTGGAAAAAGTAGCGACAGGCCACGTGCGCGGGAAAGTGTTAATCAGGACGCGCAGCTAAACCCGAACTCCCCCGGACATTCGATATTACCCAGGCAGGAGCTACCCCATGACACAAGAAATAGAAAACTCGCAGCAGGTCGTGCTGGTGACTGGTGCCGGCTCTGGCATCGGTCGCGCGATTGCCCTGTCGCTTGCACGTGCAGGTCATCAGGTTTACGCCAGCATGCGTGAGATTCGGCAAAAGAATCGCGAACGTGCCGATGCGCTATTGGAACTTGCGCAAGAGGAGAACCTTTCACTGGATGTGGTTGAGCTTGACGTTCTGTCCGAGGTTGCCTGTCAGGCGGCGGTCAACCAAATTCTCGCAAGGAAAGGGCGAATCGACGTGGTGGTAAACAATGCCGGGATGTTGATGACCGGTATTGCCGAGGCGTTCTCGGTACAACAGTTTGCGCGTATTATCGACACTAACGCCCTCTCCTGGCTGCGCGTTAATCGCGCAGTTTTACCGGCAATGCGCCGGCAAGGATACGGTCTTCTGATGTACGTGGGTAGTACGACTACCCGCCTGCATGAACCTTTCCTTGGCCCCTATATTGCCAGCAAAGTTGCGGGTGATGCGATAGCCGAGATCATGGGTATGGAGGTGCGCCCCATGGGCATTGAGAGCGTCATCCTGGTTCCGGGTGCGTTTACGTCGGGAACCGAGCATTTCGAGCATTCCAATGCCCCCGAATACCTCTCAATCGAGCAGCAGTATAAAGATTTGCCGAATCGAATAGCGAGCCTGGGCGATCGGCTTAGTGCGATTGATGCGGCCAACGGAGGAGCATTGAATGTCTCGGCGGTAGGTCAAGCCGCTGTCGATGTGCTGGCTCTCCCCCGCGGCCAACGTCCATTCCGCGCGGTTATTGATGGCCAGCGTAAAGGTACGGAAGCGGTGGATGCTGTTTACCACGAGAAGCAGGCGGCTTTCCTGCGTCAAATGGGGCTAGAAGATTTGACTCCACCCGCGCCATCAGGCGCAGTTTAATAACCCACAAACCAATATCTGAGGCTCGATTATGATTGTGAGAACTGTCCCCTGGCCCGGCCCCATAGTTGGCAAAGCTTCTTATCTTTCTCTGGAGGAAAATACCGACAGCTTTATCCAGGCCAGTGGCCGGCCCGTTGAGGGCAGCCTCCATACTTCCGGCATCGTTACAATGATAGCGCTGCTATACCGCGCACCACAGACCCCATATTTTTATCGCCACCTGCGCCAGAAGAGAACCATGCTAATAATTAGTCAGAATTAATGCACACTAGCTAACAATATAATGAATTTATTGCCATAACCGCATTAATACCTTTCTTTTTCTGCGTTCCTAAAACAGGCGTTTTTCCTCCGGGCACGGCGCTAGTCAGTGCGTACACAATTCTGGTATATTGGAATTCGTTACGCTTGACGCCGCCGTTGGCCTGCTTATAAACACCGTCACCACCAGGCTATACCGCGGCAAAAGCACGATAACCTCCAGAACATTCGCGCCCATATCGGGGTAAGATTAGCGGTTTCGCGATAAGGATTCGCATGAAGAACGGAAATGTAAGAGCCCGTGGTATCGATCGTGTCGTTGATGTGCTGGAGTTTTTCCGGACAACGAGGCAACCCGCAGCCATCGGCGATATCGCACGTAAATTAAATGCTCCTCGCTCGACGCTCTATGAGATTGTCAGCCGGCTGACCGAGGCCGGCATTCTGGAGAGCATAGATAATCAGGGACGCGTATTCTTTGGCAGTGCGGTGTATTTTTATGCCGATGCCTATCTGGCTTCCCAGCCATTGCTGCGAAGCGGACGAGACGAGGTTATTCGTCTGGCGGAAACAACCGGAGAAACGACCCAGCTTTGCATGTTATTTGGCAACAAATATACCGTGGCACATATGCAGCCGGGCAGCCGTCTTTTCCGGATAAGCTCTGAAACGGGGATTCTGGTGCCAATTCCCTGGACAGCATCAGGACGTGTGCTTTTGGGTAATATGAGCGAAGAGCAGGTGATGAACTTTATACCGGCTGATGATTTTCAGTTACCCACGGGGAAAATCATTCCCATCTCGGATTTTATGCAAGATATTCAAACCGCGCACGACCAGGGCTATGCGATTACCTCTGCGCTCACGGATGAACTAACCTGCTGCGTAGCGGCCCCCATTCTTCACCAGACATCGGGACAACCCGTCGCAACCGTCTGTTTTGTATTACCTGTCAATACGGATGATGACCGTAAAAAAGAACTTATTGAGCTACTGAAAGCCAGCAGCCGTACAATTTCTGTAAGGCTCGGCACGGGGCAATTCTGATAACAGGATGATGAATAGATCGGTTAACTATCAATATAAAAATACCGATCCACGCCCCTTTATTGCCCTCCGGGAATACGAGCGTAGCACCACAGACACATATGCATCCTGCGTTGTGTCTGTGAGCAGCGTTGAGAAACTTATTTTTTGGCTAAAGCAATACTCTCCATCCTCTGGAAATAATCAATAGCGCCCATAATATTGCATGCAGCATTTCTGGAGCATTCAGCCGAAGCCAGAAAACCAGCGCGATAACGCCTACGAATATAACCTTTTTTGCGGCCGTCTGCTCTCGCCAGATTTATTCTATGAAACCGACGGCAGACATCTCTACTTTTAAGTCAGAATCGGCAAGTCGGGCTTCAATACAGGCGCGGGAGGGCGGATTTGCCGGATCGATCCATGCATCATAAATCTTATTCATGGCATCAAAATCAACTATATTTGGCAAGAAAACCTCCACGCTCATCAGCGTTGACTTACTTCCCCCGGCCTCTTTCATTAGCGCTTCAATTTTATCAAGTACCTGACATGTCTGCTCTTCCAGGGACGCTTTGCGATTATCCGCAGTCTGGCCTGCAATATAGACAAACCCACCATGAACAACGGCCTGACTCATCCGGGAACCTACCACTAAACGTTTGGCCATAAATGGACTCCTTTCAATTAAATATAATCGGATAAACTGAATAATTAGCAACGGACGTCAAACAAGTCGCGCTCTGATAGCGTGCTGCGAAACAAATTCACAAATATGTTTAGCCATATCCTGGCGTTCAGGTGTTATTTCCGCACGGGAAATATCGCCACGATAGGTATGTTTAAAACCTGAAGCGGTCAGTATGCACAGAACAGGCTCAGAAGTTCGTAGCTGAGCGCGCATTAGCCAGGCGACACCGGCTGCTGACGACAGCTCGACATCGATGCCATCGAACTGCAGCAGCGCCTGCCGTGCTGCCATCATCTCGTCATCCGATACGGCCGCCGCCAGGCCTCCGGATTCCCTCAGCAGGCGCAGTGTGTATGTACCATCCTGAGGATATCCATTCAGCCTGTCAGCAATGGCTACAGCCGAAGTATCCACGCTGGTTGTCCAGGGCGTCACTTCCGTTCTGTGCTCGTCGAACGCCTGCACTATCGGGCAACAGCCTTGTGCCTGAACGGCAACGAGAGCGGGCAATTTCCCGGTTTGCTGGGCAACCCCATGGCCGGTCCCCACCAATACAGGCCCTGCGCTTATTGGTGCAACAACGGTATTGATGCCGGCTCCCAGCTGACGTGACGCTTCGATGCCAATCGGACGACAGGCCCATTCAGCCACAGGAGCGGCGAAAGTCGAATACAAACGATAGAGGTTAAACTCTGCCGCGATAATATCCGCCGCCCTGTAGGCTTCACTGGGGTCGTTACCTGCCTCGATAATCACAGCACCTCGTGCTGCGACTGGCGTGATTCGCTCGGGCGCGGTTCCTTTCGGGACAACGGCATAGACCGGCAATCCAGCGCCTGCGCCCGCTGCCGCTGCCGCCAGCGCGGCATTACCGCTTGAAGGCACAACCACGCCTTTGGCCTGCGTGAGGCGCGCATTAGCAACGGCCAGTCGCATGATCCGATCTTTGAATGACCCCGTTAAAGGACCATTTTCGTATTTAAAGAAAACGTTATTCAGGCCAGGAATTCGGCTGGAGATCAACGCCGATTGGGGCCAGCGTGACGTATTGGCTTCTTCATAAGGGAAAGATTCAGCCACGATACGTACGCCACCGCAGCCGCAGTACCCCACGCTCTCATCCGATGCAGTTCCACAGTCAACACAGATAGCCAGCATGATTAACGCTCCGACAAACGACGCATAAATTGTTGAATACGCGCATCCTGCGGACGAAGCAAGATATCGTCAGGCGAGCCGTCGGCCAGGATGCAACCTTCTTCCATAAATACCACGCGATCGGCAACGTCCCGCGCAAAGTTCATTTCGTGCGTGACAACCAGCATGGTCATACCCGTTTCCGCCAGAGATCGCATAACGCCTAACACTTCGCCAACCAGCTCCGGATCGAGCGCAGATGTTGCTTCATCAAAAAGCATAATTCGGGGGTCCATGGCCAGCGCGCGGGCTATAGCAACCCTTTGCTGCTGCCCTCCGGAAAGCTGGCTTGGGTAAGCATCCCATTTTTGTTCGAGGCCCACTTTGGCCAGCAGCTCTCTTCCCCGGACTTCCGCCTCTTTCGATGAACGCTTGAGCGCCAGTTTCTGCGCTAACATGACGTTGCCACCGACGGTAAGATGGGAAAAAAGGTTGAACTGCTGAAACACCATACCGACATGCTTGCGTATATCGCGTAATCCTTTTTTGTTGGCCATTGAGATGCCATCAACGGTAATGTCACCGGATTCAAAAGACTCCAGCCCGTTGATCACGCGAAGCAACGTGCTCTTTCCCGAACCACTGGGGCCGACGATCGCCAAAACCTGTCCAGCTTCAACGGTCATGTTGATTCCGTTCAGTACGCTCAGTGAGCCAAAACGTTTATAAACATTCTTCATTGTCAAAAGTGACATGGACTAATCCTCAGATACGCTATTTACACACCGAAGCGTGAAAGTCGGCGTTCAAGCCATTCGCTGAATTTAGAAATGGGGAAACAGATGATGAAATACAGGAAACCAACGGTAATAAGGACTTCGAGTGGCCGACCATACTGGAGTAATAGCTCCATTGCCCGACGCATCAGTTCGTTATAACCAATTACGGTTGCGAGCGACGTATCCTTTATTACTGAAACATAGACGCCGACCAGCGGTGGCAGCGCTATCCGCAAACCCTGCGGACAGACGACGTACCAGAGTCGTTGCCCAAAGCTTAGCCCCAGCGCGGAAGCGGCTTCGATTTGGCCTTTGGGTACGGCCTCAATGCCAGAGCGCATAACTTCGGCAACATATGCGCCGGTATAAAGCGATATGGCGCAGAATGCTGCCCAGAACTTATCAACCTGAATCCCCAGCATCGGCAAGCCGAAGTAAACGAAGAAAAGCTGCATCAACAGCGGGGTACCGCGGAATACCTCAATATATATGCGCAAGAAAAAATTGATAATAGTGATATTGAGCGCCCGCAATACGCTTACGCAGGTACCAATAAGTGTGCCAACGGCAATCGCGATCGCTGAAAGAAAAAGCGTGGTTTCAAAACTTTCCAGCAGCAGCCACTTAGAAAGCCATATAGAAGAAAAGTCCATGATTTAACCCCTCGATCTTTTTGGGAACAACCAGCGAGAGAGCAGCAGTAATCCCAACGAACTCCCCAGCGTTAGTACCAGATAAATCACGGTAGAAAACGAATAAACCTCAATAGTCAGAAAAGTATTCGCGCTTATCTCGTTGGTTTGCCCTGTTAGCTCAGGAACCGCAATAACAGAAAGTAATGAAGAACCAAGGATGGTAGTAATAAACATGTTTGATAGCGCGGGGAAAATGGCCCGCAGCGCTACCGGGGCGACAACCCTGGCCAAGGTTTGTCCGGGAGACAAAGCCAGCGCGATAGCGGCTTCACGATGGCCCTTAGGAACTGCACTGACCCCTGCCCGAAAAATCTCGCCAAGATAGGCCCCCACATTCAGGCCCAACCCCAGCGTACCGGCAACCATTGGCGGCAGACGTAGCCCAAGACCGGACAGGCCATAAAAAACAATAAATATCTGCAGCAGCACGGGAGTATTACGTATAACTTCCACATACAGGGTGGCTAACCAACGCACGGATGCAACGGTACTCGTTCTGCCTGCGGCAATAATGATACCGACAACAATAGCCAGCAAAAATGCAAGACACGTTATCACCAGGGTTAACCATGCTCCCTGTAGCAACAAGTTATAAAAACCTGTTATCGATCCCCAATCTAAAAACACTGGATATTCCTCCATAAAAAGGCAGGGCATTTCGCCGAGCCTTTATCAGACGCAGGTATTAAATCTGAGGATTAAGTGGAGCTGGCATATCTGAATTAAACCATTTCCGGTAAAGCTCATGGCCTTTACCGCTGGTATTTAATTCAAAGACAAACGTATTGACCCAGGCTAACCAGTCCGGATCCCCGCGCTTGACGCCAATGCTGTTATAATCAACGAGGTTTTTAAAGGCAGAATCAATAACGACCTTAATTTTACCATCCATTTTCGCCTGGTAATTAAGGAAGTTACCATCTTCAATCATTGCATCAACCTGCCCTTGTTTAAGCGCCAGAAGAGCGGCCGCCGAGCTGTCAAAACGTTGAATATCGGCGTTGGGGACGGTGGCAGTAAAAACGGCATCCTGCGTGGTGCCCTTAATAACCGCGACACGCTTGCCGCTGAGATCTTTCGCGCCGCTTACGGTGCTGTCTTTCGGTACAGCAATGGCCATTACGACCGCAGTAATATAAGGGTCGCTAAAACTGACAACCTTGGCTCTTTCCGAGTTGCGCGTAAATTGGCCAATAACCATATCCACCTTGTCGGTGCGTAAGTTTGGAATACGGTCGGAAGCGGTGGTATCGACAATTTCGAGTTTAACCCCCAGCTTTTGGGCGGCCAGCTTCGCCACATCGACGTCAAATCCTTCGGGCTCACCTTCCGCATTCTTCATACCAAAGGGAGGTAGGCTGAGAATTATCCCTACTCTCAACGATTTACTAGAGATCACCTTATCCAGCTTCGATGATTCCTGCGCCATTGCCGGACCTGACAACAACGCGATCAGACCCACGCTGGCAAGAGCGAGTACCCCTGCTTTCAAGAATTTAAACATTTTGTTTTCCCCGACAGTTGTCCGATATACAGACATGTTAGTCTGTATATCGGACAATGTATAGAAACTGCTCTCCCCCTACAAGTCGTTGCCGTCACAGAATAGATATGAAAACCTTATACTAGATTAACTCGCTATAAATTCTTATTTTATAGGCTTAATTACAACGACATAAGCCTGATATATAGTGCAAAGATAATATCTTTTACGGCCATTTCCATAAAAAATGCTGGTGCATTTATTCTTTCTGACTAAACAGTCGTGAGTATCAGCGGAAGAGAAAAACTTATATCAATATATATTGCAGGGGATTTTCTGCGGGAAAGAACCGCGTCAGAATATTCTTAAAATAAATATTAATTACAATAGGTAAGGTGGTCTCTGAGGGCTCTTGTAACAGACGCGCTCCGCAGGCTTAGCTATCCTGAACGCTATTAGCCCGTCGTTTTTAAAACTATCCGGCACATGCCCGACGTTTATATTGCGGCCGAGTTTCACAACGTCCGGGTAGATAATGGTGGCGTCATATCCCAACCGGGCAGAAAAACCGATCGTGTGCACGAATACGTCGGGTATGTCGTGCCAACGCACCTGATTGAGTCGCCCCTTCCCGCTAAACATTGTCCGTCTTTTCAAGATAATGCCGCGAAAACTCTCTCATCGAAATCAGCACCGGCAGTAGAGCCATCCCCGCAGCGGTCACGCCATATTCAACGCGCGGGGGCTGTTCGCCAAAATCGGTCCTGAAGATGAGCCCGTCGCTTTCCAGCTTGCGCAGATGCTGAGTCAGCACCTTATGGGATATTTCAGGCATGCTTTTTAAGAACTGCGAGTGGCGCATTCCGGGCTCGGCGCAGAGCCTGAAGAAGATCGGCAGCGTCCATTTTGCGGAAATTAATTTAACCACCTGAGTCACGTGGGCAACGGAGCCCTCTGGCCCCAGACAGCGTTCTCTTTCTTCATACTCTACAGGCACTTTTAGGTGCCTAATTGATTCGTTCATCGGTTTGTCTTCCAATGGGCTGCAATAGGGTTACAGGAGAAAAGCTATGGACCTGAAGCTTAAAGGTAAAACCGCGCTGGTAACGGGCAGCAGCAAAGGTATCGGTGAGGCTATCGCCAGAGCGCTTGTCGGTGAAGGGGCTACCGTCATTATACACGGCCGCGATCGGTCAAAAGCGGAAAGCGTCGCGAACGATATTAAAAATCAGGGCGGGCAGGCCTACTTTGTCAGCGGTGATTTGACGAGTGACGACGATGTCAGGCTTCTTTTCGATCGGGTAAATTCCTTCCCGAAGACGGTAGATATTCTGGTCAACAACGCCGGTGGTTCCGGACCCACTGAAGAGTGGACGTCAACCCGCCCGCAAACATGGGCTGAGGGATATGATAAAAACGTCCTCTCCGCCCTGCGGGTCATCAACCATTTTCTTCCGGGGATGCGCGCTCAGGCGTGGGGAAGAGTCATTAATATTTCGAGCATGGCGGCGCTGATGCCGCCGGACAAGCGGCCAGATTATGCTGCGGCGAAGGCCGGAATGCTTGCCATGACCTCATCCCTGTCAAAGGCGGTTGCGCAAGAAGGCATCACGGTGAATACCGTTTCACCCGGCACCATTCATAGCCCCAGCCTGGACAAAGCCTTCCGGCAAACGGCTAAGAATGTCGGCCTGTCTGACGATGCGCGATGGGAAGAAGTTGAACGCTCGGTGCTTCCCATGTTCGCCCAGGTTCCGATAGGCCGCGTGGGAACGCTTGAGGAAATAGCCGATGCTGTCACATTTCTTGCCAGCCCCCGGGCAAGCTACATTACCGGAACGAATTTAAGACTTGATGGCGGCATGTGGCCCGGACTCTAAAGGTACCGCGGGTCACAGCCCCGCTCAGCTGTTCAACGACATCGGCTTGCTGCCTCCGGGAGGCAGGCCGAATAACTTACGCACCCAGTTAAGAAACGCGCCGTAGGGCCGCCCCAGGCAAAGCATCATCAGCGCGGCGCCGAGAGTACCCCGCACCAGCCCGCTTCCCGAGGCGCCGCTGAAGGCAATAATCAGCGCATAGATCGGCACCTGAAAACTGACCAGGGCCGCGCTGTCCCAGAGCAGCTGAGACACCCGACCGGGGCCGGCACGCCGCATCAGCCAATCCCGCCAGATGCCGTAGGGCCTTGCGACCGGAATCATCAGCGCCGCTCCCAGCAGGCGGGCGTGGAGAACCTGTTCCCAGGTCATACCGGCTATCACGCGTTCGTTAATAATGCCGGTTGTCGTGAAGAAGAGGATCAGCGCTGCGGTATCTGCAATAAATGCGGTCCGACGCATCGACCGTTCCGGGGGTTGAGGCAAATTACGTTTCCTGTCGTGGTGGAGTGATTAAACGCCTTCTCATTCACCGAGAAGCCTAAAACTATAGCATACGGGCATAATCCGTGACCCGCCCTGCTATCCGCTGCCCCGCTTACCCCATTCCCCTTACAGGTTTCCCCTACCTCGGCCCCGGAGCGGCCGCCCGCGGGGGCAATAATGCCCCCTTTTCAGCTCCTCCCCTATTACCGCGCGGGCGTAAAGACGCCCCGGAAGCGCATCTTGCCGGAGGCCAGGCGCTCGTAGGCTTCCGCAGCCTGATCCAGCAAAAATGTCTCCACGATCGGCTTCACTTTGCCTTGTGCCGCCAGATCGAGCACTTCACTCAGATAGTGCTGCCCGCCGTGCGTTGAGCCGATGACGCGCTGGCGCATCATATGAAACGGCACGCCTTCGGAGGAGATCGAGAACGGGCGGTTAAAATCAAGCCCGCAAAGCACCACCCTGCCGTCGGCCCGCAGCCCGGTGAGCGCATCCTCAGCCGCGTTGAAGTGGTTGGTAGTGACCAGCAGCACGTCCGCGCCGCCCATTTCCCGCAGCGCTTTGCCATTCGCCACCACATGGTCGGCCCCCAGCTGGCGGGCCAGCGCATGCTTATCCGCTGAATGGGTAACGGCAATAGTTTCAAACCCGCAGGCGCGGGAGAGCTGCAGCGCGACATGCCCCAGCCCGCCGATGCCGACAATCGCCACCTTCTCACGGGGCTGCGGCGCGGCATCGCGTAAACCGCTCCAGGTGGTATAGCCCGCGCACATCATGGGCGCCGCATCAACGTAATCCAGCCCGTCGGGCAGAAGCACGGTTCCTTCAGCCGCAATCGTAATATACTCCGCGTGGCCTCCCTGCGCGGCAAAGCCGGTGGTACGCGGCTGAACGCAGTTCATCGCCGTCTGGCCCGTCAACGGCCGGTTCTCACGACAGTATGGACAGCGGCCGCAGGACGATTGCACCCAGGTGGTTCCCACGCGATCCCCCACCACGCGCGTGTGGACCCCGGCCCCAACTTCGACAACCTCCCCGACAACTTCATGACCCGGCGTTTGCGGGTAAATGTCGCCCCCATACCCCTGTGTCGCCCACACGTCGGTGTAGCACATGCCTGAAGCATGCACTTTTACCAGCACCTGCCCGGGCTCAACCTTAGGAACAGGGAGCTCCTGGACTTCCCACGGTCGGTTGGCACCGGTCATAACAATCGCTTTCATTTTCATTTGGTTATCCTTATTTCACTTGTCGTAATGAGGGAAGCAGGCGGGTGCGCGGTTACCGTCAATGGGAAACGCAAAGTTAGCGAAGCATGTTGAGTTCCTGCTATTTCGAGTCTATGGTTCGTGGATTATCAAAACAATCCACGCAATTTTTGATGTGATGATGAAAGACATTCACCAATTGAAGGGCGCTGATTTTTCAGCCTTTACCGCTTTTCTGGCCGTCGCGGTTAACCGCAGCTTTCGTGCGGCGGCGATCCAGCTGAACATGACGCCGTCGGCAATCAGCCATTCGATCAAGGTCCTTGAAAAGCGGCTGAACGTCCGGCTTTTTCACCGGACCACGCGCAGCGTCTCTCTGACCGAGGCGGGAGAGCGCCTGGTTGCCAAATTGCGTCCGGCAATGGATGCGATTGGAGATGCGCTGCAGGAACTCGATGCACATGACCAGACGCCCGCTGGAACGGTGCGGATTAACGCCAGCGAGGGCGCCATTCGCCTGGTCCTGAAGCCCATCCTGGCCGGCTTTCTGGCGCGCTATCCCGGCATTCACCTCGATATCGTTAGCGACGGCAGGCTCAGCGATATCGTTGCCGACGGTTTCGATGTCGGCATCCGCCTGGCCGAGGCGGTGCCAAAGGATATGGTGGCGATTTCGCTTATGGGGCCGGTCCGCTTCGCCGCAATCGCCTCGCCCGATTATTTCAAGCGCCGCGGGCGCCCCGCCGTTCCGCAGGATCTTTATCACCACGATTGCATACGCTTTCGCTTTGACAGCGGGGCGATCTATCGCTGGGAGTTTGAACATAAAGGATTCATTGAAAAGATTAACGTCACGGGGCCGCTGACGTTGAGCGATCAGCCGATAATGGTGGAGGCGGCGATCGATGGAATCGGGATCGCCTTTGTACCCGATCACCTTGCCATGGAGGCATTGCGCGACGGCCGTCTTGAACGGGTTTTAGAGGAGTGGTGTCCGGCGTATCCCGGGCTCTGCCTCTACTATTCCGGCCATCGTCACGTTTCACCCGCCCTGCGAGCGCTGATCGATGAGCTGACCCGGCGCGCCAGGCCCGAGCCGCCGGGCAAGACGGCGAATACTTAGACGCGCATACTTAATCCCATTTAAGATAATTAATCGCATGCTCAGCGCACGCCTCGCCACTGCCCGAACGGCCAGGATGTCGCACTCTGCAATGTGCAAAAAAAGATAAGAAGCCCCCGTTACGGGCGCCTCACCAGGCCGGTACAAAGATGCTGGCCGGAATATTGGCTTTGAATGGGATAAGACTATGGGTTCACAGGTATCCGCAGCGGACGATTCTCTCCTGCGGCACGGGTCGTTCGTCACCTTTTGGCTGGCGCGCACCTGTTCATCGTTTGGCTTTCAGATGTTTTCGGTTGCCGTTAGCTGGCAAATTTACGCCATCACCCACAGCGCGATGGCGCTGGGGATGATCGGCCTGATGCAGTTCCTCCCTTCAGTGCTGCTGGCCCTGCCCGCCGGACACCTCGCGGATCAGTTCGATCGCCGGCGCATCGTGCTGCTAGGCCAATTCATCGAATGGGCGGCGCTGCTCGGGCTGGTGGCGCTGACGCTGCTGCACTGGGCGGACAAAATTGAGATTTGGGGGCTGGTCTTCTTAATCTCAGTGGCAAAAGCGCTGGAGTGGCCGGCGATCACCTCGATGCTGCCGGCGCTGGTGCCGCCGCCGATCCTCGCCCGCGCGATGGCGGCCAGCTCCGTCGGGGGACAGGCGGCGGTGATTATCGGCCCAACCCTGGGCGGCCTGCTGTACGTCGCCGGTCCGGAAGTGGTCTACGGCGTCTCCGCCCTGTTCTATCTGTTCTCGATTGTGCTGGTGAGCCGGCTGCGCTACGAGCGGCCGCCGCAAACCCGCCTGCCGATGAACCTCAAGAACCTGTTTGCCGGCGTCCATTTTATCCGCGAGAGAAAAGACGTCCTGGGCGTGATCTCGCTCGATCTGTTTGCCGTGCTCCTCGGCGGGGCGACGGCGCTGCTGCCGATCTTCGCCCAGGATATTCTGCACACCGGCCCCTGGGGCCTGGGGATGCTGCGCGGTGCGCCATCGGTCGGCGCGCTGCTGGTGGGCGTCTGGCTCAGCCGCAACAAGCTGGAGAAGAACGTGGGCCTGATCATGTTCGCCTCGGTGGCCGGCTTTGGCCTGGCGACGCTGCTGTTTGCGCTCTCGACGAAGCTGTGGCTCTCCCTGCTGGCGCTGGCCGCGCTCGGCGGATTCGATATGGTGAGCATGGTCATTCGCGGCGCGCTGGTGCAGCTCGATACGCCGGATGATATGCGCGGCCGGGTGAACGCGGTGAACGCCATCTTCATCAATACCTCGAACCAGCTCGGCGAGTTTGAGTCCGGCCTGCTGGCGGCGTGGATGGGCGCGGTACCGGCCGCGGCGCTCGGCGGGATCGGCACGCTGGTGGTGGTGGCGATATGGATGACCATTTTCCCGCATCTGCGCAAACGGCAGAAGCTGGAAAATGAAGGCACCCGCTGATAGCAAAGATGCGAGGTACTTTATGCGCACAGCCGGAAACAGGCAGCCGAAATAATATTGACGCGCGGCCGCGGCAAAAAATTCTGGCTAAGCTCTTTCTCAACGAAATAAGCGCCAGAAAAGAGATCCCGGATGCGGCAAGCGCGTCTGCGGTTATCCCCTAAAATTTAGCGCCGGCGAAAGCCGGCGCATTTATATCAGGCGCGGATATCATCGTATTCGCGGGTATTATCAAACTCGTGTTTAGCAAACGGACATAGCGGGATAATTTTACGCTGCTCGCCGCGCATTTTTTCCACCACCTTCGCCACCAGCTTTTTACCCACGCCCTGCCCTTTCAGGCTCTCGTCGACGTCGGTATGTTCAATAATGCTGAGATGCTCCCCGGTGGGGACAAAGACAATTTCGGCGACCTGATTGCCCTCGGCGTCATTGACGTAAAACTTGTTGTGGCCTTCCAGTATTTCCATCACGTCCTCACTTATTTTTGGCGATACTTCAGGGCGCCGCTCGGGCAGGTATCGATGACGCGCACGACCGTGGCGGCATCCACCTCGTCCGGCACGATCCACGGCTTACGTTTCAGATTGAAGAGCTTCGCGCTACCGCGTACGCAATTCCCCGAGTGCTGGCAGATTTCCGTATTGAAGTAGACATCGATTTTCTCTCCCCTGTAGGCGCGAAACCCCGCGTCCAGTAGTTCCTTATCCATGACATTGCCCCATTGTTTTTATTGTTCAGACCCTAAGCATAGTCCTGGCGGGAGGCGCTGACTACGGGCAGCGGCAGAAACCCTTTGCCCCTATTTTCTCGGCCGCTACCGCGGTTGATGCAAAATAAATGCGTTTATATTCATCCACTATGTAAAACCTAAGCTCAACCGGCGCCAGGAATATAGGCTTTTAGTCTGCCGGGCGGCTTTTAATTACCCTTCAGGCCGATTAAACTCATTTCACAATGATATGAGCGCGCAGGTATCCTCCCTTGAATCGTATAGCGAAGCTGGCTCCGCCGGCACTATTATTAACCGCGCCTTTAATTTCCGGCTGCTCTTTATCACCGGCGATCCCGGTATTAGGCGCCGCATTTCCCGGCTGGTTCTTCTGTTTATTGGGCGGCGTATTTTTACTCATTCCCTGCCATATCCTGATCGTTCGCCGGGGCTGGCAGCCGCGATTTTCGCCGCTGGTCTTCAGCTACCTGGCGCTGATGTTCCTGTTCGCCACGATCCTGTGGTTCCTCTTCTTCGTTAACTAAGCCGCTATGACAAACTCCAGCCCAAGCGTATTACGGAAAAAGTGGCCCCTGCTGGCCCTCGTCCTCGCCGCGATCGTGGCGCTTATTGTGGTTATCTGGCAGCTCCAGACCTCGCCGGCCACCAACGACGCCTACGTCTATACCGACACCATTGACGTGGTGCCGGAGGTGAGCGGGCGGATCGTCGAGATGCCGATCCGCGACAACCAGCGGGTGAAAAAAGGCGATCTGCTGTTCCGCATCGATCCGCGCCCCTACCAGGCGATGCTCGACGACGCCAAAGCCCGGCTGACGACGCTGGATGCGCAAATCATGCTGACCCAGCGCACGGTTAAGGCCCAGGAGTACAACGCCCAGTCGGTGGCCGCCGCCGTCGAACGCGCCAGGGCGCTGGTTAAGCAGACCACCTCTTCCCGCACCCGCCTCGAGCCGCTGGTGCCGCAGGGCTTTGCCTCGCAGGAAGATCTCGACCAGGCAAGAACCGCGGAAAAGGCCGCCCGCGCCGAGCTGCAGGCGACGCTGCTGCAGGCGAAGCAGGCCTCCGCCGCCGTCTCCGGCGTAGACGCGATGGTTGCCCAGCGGGCGGGGATCCTGGCGCAGATTGCGCTGGCGGAGCTGCATCTTGAATTCACCGAAGTCCACGCCCCCTTCAACGGCGTGGTGGTGGCGCTGAAAACCACCGTCGGCCAGTACGCCTCGGCGCTCAAGCCGGTGTTTACCCTAATGGATGACGACCGCTGGTACGTGATCGCCAACTTCCGCGAAACCGATCTTAAAAACGTCCGTCCGGGGGTTCCGGCGCGGGTTACCGTGATGACCAACCACGACAGAACCTTCTCCGGGGTGGTGGATTCCGTGGGCTCCGGGGTGCTGCCCGAAGGCGGGAGCGTGATTGAAGGCCTGCCGATCATCCAGAAGAGCATCAACTGGGTCCACGTTTCCCAGCGCTTCCCGGTGAAGATCGCCGTCAAAGATCCCGACCCTGAACTGTTCCGCATGGGCGCCTCCGCCAGCGCCGTGCTGCAGCCGCAGTAAGGGGACGGCATGCAGAACTTCTGGTCGTTCCTGAACCGGGAACTCCGCGATGTGCCGGGCCGGGCCAACTATACCCTGCGCCTGACGCTGAGCTGCGCGGTGCTGATCGTCCTGTTTATGACGCTGCAGATCCCCTTTCTGGCCGTCGCGCTGATCGTGGTGTTTTACGTCAGCCAGCCCAACGTGCTGATGATCAAGCTGGTGAGCGTGGTGTTTTTTATCACCGTCAGCGTGGCGCTGGGCTGCGTGCTGCTGATCATCAAATGGACCTATGATTATCCGCTGATCCGCCTGGTGGCCTCAGTGCTGCTGTTTTTCGGCGCGATCTACCTGATGCGGGTGCTGGGCAAGCTGGGGCTGGCCTTCTTCGTGGTGGCGCTGGTGGTGATCTACGCGCAAACCTTCCCGTCGATGACCAGCCAGAGCGAGATCCTGGTGCGCCTGCTGCTGTGGCTGTGGGTGGTCATTAACACCGCCATCGTGGTCACCCTGCTGGTGAACGCCTGTTTTCAGCAGGCGTTTCCCGGCTACCAGCTCAAGGCGCGGATCGTCGTCCTGCTGCGCCAGGTTGCGCAGCTCCTCGTTCAGCCGGGGCCGCTGAAAAACCAGCCGACGTTTAAAGAGATCGCCGAAAACTTTGCCCAGCTAAACTCGCTCTGTAAGCAGGCCACCCGCTCCAGTCCGGAAATTGCCGCCGACCCGCAGGGGTGGCAATCGCTGATGGCCGCCGCGCTTCATTGCTATCACCTTGCCGCACTACTTCAGCCGGGAGATGACCATCCCGCGGAGCGCCAGCAGCTCTCCGCCACGCTCTCGGCATTGGCGGATAACCTGCGCGCCGACACCCTGCCCGCGCGGCCGGAGATCGTCGCCCGGGATAGCGCCAACGGCGTGATCCTCCAGGAGATGGCCGCCACCCTGGACAAGCTGGCCCGCGGCGAAGCGGTTGCGCTGCCGGCCGGGGAAGAGGAAAAGGCCCCGCTGCTGCTGCCCGATGCCTGGAGCAATCCGGCCTACCTGCACTTCGCCCTCAAAACGCTGCTGGCGACCCTGCTGTGCTACGTTTTCTATACCGCCGCCGACTGGCAGGGCATTCATACTATTATGCTGAGCTGCGTGATTGTCGCCCAGCCGGGGCTAGGGGCGACCCTGCAGAAGACCTGGCTGCGCATCGGCGGCGCCCTGCTCGCCACCCTGCTGGCGCTGCTGATGATCGTCTACGTTCAGCCGCATACCGAATCCATCGTCGGGCTGCTGGGGATGACTCTCCCGGTGATGGCGCTGTCGGCGTGGATTGCCGCCGGCTCGGAGCGCATCGCCTACGCCGGGATCCAGATTGGCTTTACCTTTTCGCTGGCCTTCCTCAACTGGTTTGGGCCGCTGGCCAATCTCACCGAGCTGCGCGATCGGGTTATCGGCATCCTGCTCGGGGTGCTGGTCTCTTCGATCGTCCACCTCTACCTGTGGCCGGATAGCGAAGCCGTGCAGCTAAAATCTCGCCTCGCGCGGCTCTACCGGCAGATCGCCGGCTACCTGCGCGCCGGGGATGATGAGGTCAAGCTGGTGCCCCTGTTCCACTCCCTGAACGGCGCCGAAACCCTGATGCATCGGGTGGCGGCCGAGCCGCTCAACGCCTGGGCCCACCCGCATCCGGAGGCCAAAACCTGGCCGGTCAAAGCGACCTGGCTCCAGGCCCAGGAGATCGTGCGCTTAAGCGAAGGCTACCGGCTGTACGCCGCGCCGGGGGATGATTTTCTCCCGCGCAGCGCCGCGCAGCTTCAGGCCTACGCCGAGGATATCGAGCGCCAGCAGGCCGCGCCGGAGACGCCCCGCGGGCTGCATCCGGATCCGAACAACCCCTTTGGTCCGCCGCTGGCGACGCTACTGACGACGTTACCGACGTGGTCGTCCGCACCTTCAGATCTTCCGCGACAGGCAGATAAGTCATGAGAAAAATGGACACCGCAGCACGCTACCTGCGCTACTCACCCCTCGCTTTCCTCCTGCTCGCCGGGTGCGCGCTGATTCAGGACGATCCTTCTCAAGTCAGGATCGTCAACCCGCAGCAGGCGGAGCTCGCGCAGGTGATTCATCTGGCGAACAGCGGCTGGCCGACGGCCAGATGGTGGGAAGGCTATGACGACGCCCAGCTCAACATGCTGGTGAACCGCGCCCTGCAAAACTCCCCGACCATGCAGGCCGCCCGGCTGCGCATTTCGCAATCGCAGTCAACGGTAGAGCTGGCGCAGTCGGCAATGGGCGTGCAGGCCACCGCGGTAGCGGCGCAAAACCGCCTGCGGGTGACCAATAAGCAGTTCACCTGGCCCTACTCCTACTCTCTGCCGGTCGATAAAAACGGTCCCTGGTACACCCTGAATACGGTAGGCGTCGGTGCCACGCTGAATATCGATCTCTGGGGCGCCGACCGCGCCCACGTCGCGGCGGCCATCGGCGAGAAGAACGCGCGCCAGGCGGAAACCGCCGGTATCGAGCTGGATCTTGCCAGCAGCGTGGCGCAGCTGTACTTCGCGATGCAGGCCACCTTCCAGAAAATTGCGCTGCTCGACCAGCTGGAAGAGATTGCCCGCCTGTCGGTGCAGGCGCACGAGCACCGCACCCGTCGGGGCGTGGAGGATAGCGTCGATATCGCCAACGCCCAGGCCGAGCTGCTGGCGGCGCAGCAGCAGACGATTACCGCTAAAGGCACCCTGACCCAGTATCGCGAAACCCTGCGCGCGCTGATCGGCGCCGACGCCCGCAGCATGCCGGAGATCCACCCGGTGCCGCTGCCGACGCTGCAGGAGACGCTTCCCGATTCGCTCTCCTTCGAGCTGCTGGCCCGCCGCCCGGACCTGCAGGCGCTGCGCGGCTACGTCACCGCCTCGCTAAGCCAGGTCGATGCGGCGAAGGCGGCGTTCTACCCGCACTTCGATATCAAGGCCTTCTGGGGATATAACGCGCTGAGCGTCGGGGATCTGTTTAAATCATCGTTCCAGCAGATTAACCTGCTGCCCGGCCTCTACCTGCCGATCTTCGACGGCGGCCGCCTGAACGCCAACTTGCGCTCGGTGCGCACCGCCAGCAATATCCTGATCAAGCAGTACAACCAGGCCGTGCTCGACGCCGTTCGCGACGTGGCGATAAGCTCCAGCCAGCTCAACGATCTCAACCAGCAGGTGGCGCTCCAGCAGCTGAAGGTGACCGCCGCCATGGCCACTACCCACAGCGCCAGCGCGCACTATCAGCGCGGGCTGATCAGCTACTACGCCGCCCAGGAAGCGCGTCGGCCGGCCATCGCCCAGCGGCTGATGCTGCTGGATATCCAGGCCCAGCGCCTGAGCACCGACGTTACGCTGATCAAGGCGCTGGGCGGCGACTATCGCAGCCCGCTGGCTGAAGTTGGCGAGAAGTAATACCAGAAGCAATAAAGGCGGGGCGGCGAACCCGGCCCCGCAGAAGTGACGGCGCGCCTAGCTTAGCAGCCGCCACTCGCGCGCCTGGTTGAGCGCCTGGATGCGGCCGCTGACCTGCAGCTTTTCGTACAGCTGCTTGAGGTGCCATTTGACGGTCTCCGCCGAAATCCCCAGCTCCCGCGCCATCCCCTTATTCGAGTAGCCCTCGGCAATCAGGCGCAGGGTTTGCCGCTCCCGCTCGGTTAGGCGTACGTCCGGCGGCGCGGCGCGTCCGGCGCTGAGCGGGATCCCGGCGGCGGCAAACTGCGCCAGCAGCTGCGTCAGGTCGGCGCTGAACTCCGCCCCCGCCGCGCCGCGTTTAGCGATCAGCTGCAGCAACGACGCCAGATCCGGGCCGCCGTCCAGCAGGCTGCGCAGCAGCTTCTGGCGTATTGCCCGCCGCAGCGCCGGAACGCCGACCGCCACGGCCTGCTCCAGGGCATTCGCCTGCCACAGGGCCCGGGCCTGCAGCAGCCGCAGGCGCACGGCGAACAGCCACTCCCCGCAGCGCTCCTGCTCGGCCGCCAGCGTATCGAGCCGCTGCGCCGCCGCCGTCGCCTCCCCTTTCGCCATCAGCACCCGGCTGTGGCTTAGGGCCAGGGAGGCGTGCGCCACGTCGCTTTTGTCCGCGTCGCTGGCTAGCGCCTGCAGCCGGGAGAGCAGCGCTTCGGCGGCGGAGGTGTCGCCGTCCTGCAGCAGTTGGCTGAGGCGCTCGGCCAGCAGCGGCGCCTGCGCCCGCAGCCAGCCGCGCTGGACCGCCAGGCCTTCGGCGTGCAGCAGCAGGGACTCCGCGTCCTCCGGGCGGGCCTCGAGGCGCGCCCGCCTCGCCAGCACGATGTAGCAGCGGCTAAAGCCGTCCGGCGGGCAAAAATCATCGATGGTCTCCAGACGCAGCGTCAGCAGCGCGTCAATGCGCTGCGTTTCCCCCTGCTCCCAGGCTATTTCGGCGAGGATCGGTGCCAGCGTCGCGCCGCTGCTGGAGCGGGCGCCGGTCTGCCGTTCCGCAGCCTCCAGCGCCCGGCTGGCCTGACGCCCGGCCTCCGCCAGGTTGCCCTGGCGCAGGTAGCCCTGGGCCATGACGAAGGCCCGGTATACGCCGACGAACAGGTTGCGGCTGGCCTCGCGCGTACCCGATACCCGCTGCTGCACGTCGAGGGCCTGCTGCGGCCGGGAGCTGGCGAGATGACAGTAGCTGAGAATGTTGCACACCAGGCCATCGACCCATACGTCGCCGCAGGGCACCTCCCGCAGCAGCGGCTCGACGATGGCAATGCTCTGCGGGATATTCTCGGCAAAGGCTTCGCAAATCGCCCGCACCACCCGCAGCTTGACCCACGAGCTGTGGGCTAATGCTTCGCCGCTGGCCGCAGCCAGGGTTTCGAGCGCGTCCAGCAACTGGCGGGCATCCTGAAAGCGAAAGCGGTGCGCCAGCGCCCAGGCGAGGTTAATCTGCAGATCGATCCGCGAAGGGTCGGGATCCGCCGGCAGGTAGCGGATCCAGCGCACCATCGTGTCGATGTCCCCCTCTTCCGCCAGCGACTGCGCCCCGGCCTCCGCGTGCCCGGCGCCGCCCTTACCAGCGGCGAGGGCGTGGCGGATCGCCTCCGCCCACAGCTGCTGCCCGGCAAACCAGGCGCCGGCGCGCTCGTGCAGCCGGCGAATATCCCCCTCGCCGCCGTGCTGCAGGCGAGAGAGCAGCGCGTCGCGCATCAGCGGATGGTAGCGAAACCACAGCCCGCCCTCGTCGAGGGCGGAAAGAAACAGGTTGCGCTGCGCAATCCATGCCAGCATCGCCTCGCCGTTAGCTTTGCCGGTGACGGCGTCGCACAGCGCCGGATGCAGGCGGTTAAGCACCGACGTTTGCAGGAGAAAGTCGAGCACCTCGGCGGGCAAGGGGGCAAAAATGACTTCGTCAAGATAGCGGGAAATTGAGCGCGAGCCGGCGTTCAGCCCGCCCGCCGCCGGGTGGGAGTGCGCGGGGCCGCTGGATAAGGTAGCCATTTTCATCCCCGCGACCCAGCCCTCCGTCAGGGCCAGCAGCCGGGGGATCTCCTGCTGGCTGAACCCCGGCGCCGGCGCAGCGGAAAAATAGGCGCGGGCTTCGCCGACGTTAAAGCGCAGCTCGCTATCGTCCACCTCCACCAGCTGATCCTGCATCTGCAGCCGGCCAAGCGAAAGAGTCGGCTGGCAGCGGCTGCCGATAATCAGGTGCAGAGCGGCCGGGGCGTGGTTAAGCAGCCAGCTGAGCCCGGCGTGGATCGCCGGGTGGGAGATATTCTGGTAGTCGTCAATGATGAGATACAGCGGGTGCGGGCAGCGGTGCAGCTGGTTTACCAGCTCCGCCAGAAACAGCGTGAGATCGGCCGCCGGGCCGTCATCCGCCTGGCGGAGAAAGGCCGGGCTCCACCCTTGCCACAGGGGCGCCAGCGCCGCCTGAAGATAGCGCATAAACAGCGCCGGGGGGCCGTCGTCTTCATCCATGCTCAGCCAGGCCAGGGCATCCCCCTGCTGCTGGCGATGGTGGTACCACTGGGCCAGCAGGGTCGTTTTGCCAAACCCGGCCGGGGCGCACACCAGCGTCAGCGCGCTGCCGGTGGCGGCGTCCAGGCGCCGCAGCAGGCGGTCGCGCAGCTGCAGCGAACCGGGTGAGCGAGGCGGCGTAAAGCGGGTGGCGATAAGCGGCAGCTGGCGCGTAAAGCCCAGAGGCTCTTCGGAAACACATTCACTCAGTGGGTCATCCGTTGCGGGCAAAAATTCCATCGTGCCGTTACCTTTTCAGCCAGTCCATTCCCCGAGTGTACCCAAGGAGAGGCGGTTGAACCAAGGCATCGCTGCGATATCCGAGCGCGCTCCAGCTTTTCATCACTGCGCCCCATTTCCCCCCCAGCTGGGGGGTAGGCCACGCCTATCCGCCGCTATAGAGTAATGCCATTCTCTGCCGCTGATGCACCCCTGGCCCGCTGCGCCCTTCCCGCACCGGGCCCACAGCGCATCGGGCAGCCGTGGTTTATTAATCAGCTCAAGGTGAGTACAGAATGGCTATCGAAAATAAAGTGGCGTTGGTCACCGGCGCGGGTCAGGGCATTGGCCGCGGGATTGCTTTACGTCTGGCGAAAGATGGCGCATCGCTGATGCTCGTCGACGTCAACCCGGAAGGGATTGCCGCCGTCGCCGCTGAGGTTGAGGCTCTGGGCCGCAAGGCGGCCACCTTCGTCGCCAATATCGCCGACCGCGAGCAGGTTTACGCCGCGATTGACGAAGCGGAGAAGCAGCTGGGCGGCTTCGATATTATCGTGAACAACGCCGGGATTGCTCAGGTGCAGGCGCTGGCCGACGTGACCCCGGAAGAGGTCGATCGCATCATGCGCATCAACGTCCAGGGCACCCTGTGGGGCATTCAGGCCGCGGCGAAAAAATTCATCGACCGTCAGCAAAAAGGTAAAATCATCAACGCCTGCTCCATTGCCGGGCACGATGGGTTCGCCCTGCTGGGGATCTACTCCGCCACCAAATTTGCCGTCCGCGCGCTGACCCAGGCGGCGGCCAAAGAGTACGCCAGCCGCGGCATCACGGTAAACGCCTACTGTCCGGGGATTGTCGGTACCGGCATGTGGACCGAGATCGACAAGCGTTTCTCCGAGATCACCGGCGCGCCGGTGGGTGAAACCTACAAGAAATACGTGGAGGGCATCGCGCTGGGCCGTGCCGAAACGCCGGACGACGTGGCAAGCCTGGTCTCCTATCTCGCCGGCCCGGATTCTGACTACGTTACCGGTCAGGCGATCCTGATCGACGGCGGCATCGTCTACCGCTAAATCCTGACGCCGGGCCGCGTTCAGCGCGCGGTTCGGTTCGACTCGCCCTTTCCTTCAGTCCGCACGCCTTTTGCCGTCTTAATTTCCCGCTGAATTTCTGCTTAACCTTTTACTTCATTCGCTTCACTTCACCCGCACGCCCTCCGGTGATGCATCATAGCGCTGGACTTAATTTTATATTGATCATAATATTTTACCCGACATAAAATTATCGACATCAGCACCACGGAGCGAATACGTGAATACCCATCAGCATGCCGAGGGGCTGCGCGAGCAGAAAAAGCGCCTTACGCGCCAGCAGCTCTCCAACACCGCCACCGAACTGTTTATTCAGCACGGTTTTGATAACGTCACCATTGCCGATATTGCCGCCGCGGCCGGCGTGTCGAAAATGACCGTGTTTAACTATTTCCCGCGTAAAGAGGAGCTCTACTTCGATCGCATCGACGAAGTCCACCAGCTGCTGCGGCAGGCCTTCGATCGGCATCCCCAGCGGGCGCCGGTCGCGGTGCTGGAAGCGCTGGCCGAGGAGCTGATGAGCCAGCAGCATCCGCTGGTGAGAATGGATCGTCGGGTGGCGGCGTTCTGGCAGGGCGTTGAGGCCAGCCCGTCGCTGCAGGCCTACGCCCTTGAGCAGTTTGCCCTTCTGACCCGGGCGCTGGGCGCCATGCTCGCGTCGCGCCTTCAGCGGCCGGCGTACGATCCGCTGGCGCAGCTGATCGCCAGCATCGTGCTCAACGGCTGGCGCATTGCCTACGGCGACGCGCTGCGCCTGCAGCAGGAGCAGCCCGCCGACGTCGTACGCGAGCGCTTTCTCGCGCTCCTCGAGCGCAGCTTTCACGCCGCCCGCGCCGCCGCGCAGGATACCCCCTATGCGTAGCGCCCCGCGTTGAGCCGACCATGAACAGAACCCTAAGCGTCATTTTTATCACCATCTGGCTCGATGCCGTCGGCATCGGGCTGATCTTTCCGCTGCTGCCGCAGCTGCTTAAAGAGGTGGTCCATACCGGCGATATCGCCCCCTACATCGGCATTCTGGCGGCGCTGTACGCCCTGATGCAGTTTATTTTCGCGCCCCTGCTCGGCGCGCTCAGCGATAACTTCGGCCGCCGCCCGATACTGCTGATTTCGCTGGCCGGGGCGGCGATCAACTACCTGCTGATGGCCTTTTCCAGCCATCTGTGGCCGCTGCTGCTCGGGCGAGCCATCGCCGGCCTCACCAGCGCCAACCTTTCGGTGGCGATGGCGTGGCTGACGGACGTGACGCCGGCGGAAAAGCGTGCCGGCCGCTTCGGGCTGTTCAACGCCACCTTCGGCGCGGGATTTATCATCGGCCCGGTGCTCGGCGGCGTGCTCGGCGATTACGCCCTGCGCCTGCCGTTCATCGTCGCCGCGGTGCTGAACGGCGCGAATTTCCTGCTGGCGCTGCTGGCCCTGAAGGAGTCGCGCCGGCCGGCGAAGCGCAAAATGGCGCTCGCCGAGCTCAATCCCCTCCGGCCCATGCGCTGGCTATTCTCAGTCAAAGGGCTGCTCACCATCGCGCTGGTGTTCTTCTTCTTAAGCGCCACCGGGGAGGTCTACGGCACCTGCTGGACGCTGTGGGGACAGGATATGTTTCACTGGAACGGGCTGTGGGTCGGCCTGTCGCTGGGCGCGTTCGGCGTGTGCCAGATGCTGGCGCAGGCCTTTCTGCCCGGCCCGGCAACCCGCAGGCTCGGCGAGCGCGGGGCCATTCTCTGCGGCATCGCCAGCACCAGCGCGGCGCTGATTATCCTGTCGCTGGCCCAGCAGGGCTGGATCGTCTTTGCGGTGATGCCGCTGATCGCCCTCGGCGGGATCGGCACGCCCGCCCTGCAGGCGCTGGCCACCCGCCAGGTCAACGACGACCGGCAGGGGCAGCTGCAGGGAGTACTGGCCTCCACCGTCAGCCTGGCATCGATCGTCGCGCCGCTGGCCTTTTCGTCGCTCTATTTCGCCCTCAGGACGTGGTGGCCCGGGGCCATCTGGCTGTCGGTGGTGGTGCTGTACGCCTTTGCCGTACCGCTCATTTACCGCTGCACGCGCCGGGAGGCGTAGCTCACAGACGAAAAAAAACCGGCGCATCAGGCGCCGGTTTGCAGGATATGGGCTCTTTTACCTTCAGGCGTTAGCCGCCGGCTCCCCGGCGGTTTTGCTGCGGGTATTCTCCAGCATCCGGCGCACAGGAACGATCAGCACGCAGAGTACGGCGGCGCAGATCAGCAGCGCAATCGAGCAGCGGGCGAAGAGATCCGGCAGCATATCCAGTTGGTCAGCCTTGACGTGACCGCCAATCAGGCCGGCGGCCAGGTTACCCAGCGCGCTGGCGCAGAACCACAGCCCCATCATCTGACCGCGCATTCTTTCCGGCGCCAGCAGGGTCATGGTCGCCAGGCCAATCGGGCTCAGGCACAGCTCGCCCAGCGTCAGCATCAGAATACTGCCCACCAGCCACAGCGGCGATACCCCCGCTCCGCCGCTGCTCAGCACGTTCTCAGCGGCCAGCATCATCAGACCGAAGCCGCCGGCGGCGCAGAGAATGCCGATAACGAACTTGGTGATGCTGCTCAGGCGGACGTTTTTACGCGCCATCGCCGGCCATGCCCAGCTGAATACCGGCGCCAGCAGAATGATAAACAGGGCGTTAATCGACTGGAACCATACCGCCGGAATTTCGAAGCTGCCGATGGTGCGGTTGGTGTAGTCGTTGGCAAACAGGTTAAACGACGTCGGCTTCTGCTCGAAGGCCGACCAGAAGAAGGCGGCGGAGACCAGCAGAATAAAGCACACCAGCAGGCGAGCGCGCTCTTTGCGGGTCAGGCCGGCAAAGGCGAACAGATAGATAAAGTACAGCGCCACCGACGCCGCAATGACGTACACCAGGGTGCTGGCGACCGCCACGGGGTTAATCACGATAACGCCCTGAGCAATCAGGACAATCACCGCCGCAACCCCGACCGCCAGCGCCAGCAGCCAGGCGCCGACGCCGTTTTTCTTCGCCACCGGGCTGTTCCAGGTGGAGTCGAGGCCCACTTCGCTGTCGTAGCGCTTCATGGCCGGAACGGCGAACAGGCGGAAGATAACCAGCGCTACCAGCATCCCGATACCGCCGATGCCAAAGCCCCAGTGCCAGCCGTGGGATTTGATAAGCCACCCGGAGATCAGCGGGGCAATAAACGAGCCCATGTTGATGCCCATATAGAACAGCGAGAACCCGCCGTCGCGGCGCGCGTCGCCCTTCTTATACAGCGTGCCGACCATCACCGAGATACAGGTCTTAAACAGGCCGGAACCGAGCACGATAAACATCAGCCCGATAAAGAACAGGGTGTCGCCCATCCACGCAGAGAGGGCAATCGACAGATGGCCGAGCGCAATCAGAATCGAGCCGTACCAGACGGCCTTTTGCTGACCCAGCCAGTTGTCCGCCAGCCAGCCGCCCGGCAGCGCCGCGAGGTACATGCTGCCGGCGAAGATGCCGACGATCGCCGACGCGTTTTCGCGCGCCAGCCCCATGCCGCCGTCATAGACGGTGGCGGCCATAAACAGGATTAAAAGCGGGCGAATGCCGTAAAAAGAGAATCGCTCCCACATTTCGGTAAAAAACAGCGACCCTAGCGGATAGGGGTGACCAAAGAAGGTCCGAGTTTCGTTTTTATTAACAGAGGAATGCATAACTTCTCCCAATAAGGTGCGCCGAAGCGCTTGTAAATCGCGGAAAGCGCGTTGACCATTTTTTCATTTGGCCAATCATTTACTTAAAATTTAATATTATTTAACCATTTGATAACCGGATGGTGGTTTTGTCTAGCCCCTTACCCAGACTTTTTAGATGAAAAGTCGACAAACGTCTACTTTTATAGATTTTAAGTTGGTTGGGCCGTGAATACTGTTGACATTGCCATGCCGGGAATTTCTACAATTTTATTGTTTATAAACATAACGTTAATGAATATCCATTCAGTATAAATGGATAGCCAGCGGCGGCGGGATAGCGTGATTAAAACCGGGATAAATGTAGGGTTGGCAGGGTCTACGGCGGGAAATGAGGATAAACAGGGCTCTTGATTTTGCGCGGTCGTCAAACGGCAGCGGCCCCCTGCGGCTAAGCAGGGGGCGGACTCCTATGCGGCATCCTGTAACATAAACATCCCGTAGGGATGAATCTGCAGGTAGTAGCTCTCCCCGACGTCGGGCTGCAGGCGGGTGGCGTTGATTTGCAGCAAAATCTGCTGGCCGTGCCACTCAACGATCGCCTCATACTGCGGCCCCATATAGGCCACGTGGCGGATGACGCAGCGCTGGCTCTCAAGCCCCTGCTGGCTGAGGGTAATCGCCTCCGGGCGGACGCCGACGGTGCCGCTTCCGCTGGCGGTAAAGTGCGGCGGACGCGGCAGACGATAGCCGTGGATCTCCACGCTCTCGGCGCTGAAGCTGGCCGGGAACAGGTTCGCGTCGCCCATAAAGCTGGCCATAAAGCGTGAAGCCGGCTGACGATACAGATCCTGCGGCGAGCCAATCTGCATGATGCTGCCTTTGTTCATCACCAGCACCGTATCGGAGACCGCAAAGGCCTCGCTCTGATCGTGGGTGACGTACAGCGAGGTAATATTGAACTGCTTTTGCAGCTCGCGGATCTTATCCCGCATGCTGCGGCGCAGGTTGGCGTCAAGGTTGCTCAGCGGCTCGTCGAACAGCAGCACCTTCGGCTTGAGGATCAGCGCCCTGGCCAGCGCCACGCGCTGCTGCTGCCCGCCGGAGATCTGATCGACAAAGCGATCCTCGTAGCCCTCCAGGTCGACCATCGCCAGCGCCGCCTTCACCCGCGCTTTTGTCTCGCTGCGCGATACGCCGAGCATCTTCAGGCCGTAGCCGACGTTCTCCCCCAGTGACATATGGGGAAACAGCGCGTAGGACTGGAACACCATGCAGATATCGCGCTGCTGGATGGAGCGGTGGGTAACGTCTTCGCCATCGATAAAAATCTGCCCGCTGGTGGGCTTTTCCAGCCCGGCCACCAGCCGTAGCACCGTGGTTTTCCCGCAGCCGGACGGGCCGAGCAGCGTCACCATCTGCCCCTGCGGAATAGCAAGGTTAATGGTTTCGATAACGGTGTTATCGCCAAAGCGCTTGCCGACGTTGCGCAGCTCAACGAAATGTTTTTGAGTCATAGAATTACGCCTGATTTTTGGCTTTTGAGCGGGAGATTCGCGCCTCGCCGATCAGCCAGTCAAAGAGGAAAATAATCGCCAGCATCACGACTATCAGAATGGAGCCGTAGGCGATCGCCACGCCGTATTCGCCGTCTTCTACCCGGTTGAGAATGTAGGCCGTTGCCACCCGGGTATCCGGCGTGACGAGGAAAACAATCGCGCTGACGGTGGTAATGGCGCGCACGAAGCTGTAGATCAGCGCCGACAAAATAGCCGGGCGCAGCAGCGGCAGCAGGATATGGGTAATGGTGCGTAGGCTCCCGGCGCGCAGGCTCAACGAGGCCTCATCCAGCGATTTATCGATCTGGCCGAGACCGGCAATGCCCGCGCGAATGCCGACCGGCACGTTGCGCATCACCATCGACATAATCACAATCGCCGCCGTGCCGGTGAGGTAAACCGGCGCGCTGTTGAAGGCCAGGATGTACGACACCCCCGCCACGGTGCCGGGAACCGCGAAGCACAGCATGGTGGTAAATTCGATGGTCTTTTTGCCCCTGAACTGCTGGCGCACGACGACCCAGGCGATCAGCAGGCCAAAACCGGCGGTGATCGGCGCCGCAATCCCGGCATACAGCAGGGTATCGAGCAGCGAAGGCCACGCGCCGTCGCTCATTCCCTGGCCAAACAGCTTAATAAAGTTATCCAGCGTCAGGGTATAGTCCACGCCCCAGTTGACGGTGAAGCTGCCGTAGAAAATGCTGCCGTAGAGCAGGGCGTTGAAGGCAATCCAGATCGCCAGCAGGGCCACCACGCCCCGCACCAGCATCGCCGGCAGCGGCTGCACGTCGCCGCGGTAGGACTTGCCGGAAACGGTCACGTAGGAGCGCTTGCCAATCCACATATACTGCACGCAGAACACCAGCAGCGAGAACAGCAGCAGGAATGCGCCAAGGGTGCTGGCGGCCTGATAATCCAGCTGCGAGCCGGTAATGTAGAAGTAGATCTGCGTCGCCAGCACGTCGAAGTTGCCGCCCAGCACCAGCGGGTTGCTGAAGTCGGCCAGCGACTGCACGATAACGATCAGGAAGGCGTTCGCCAGCGCCGGCTTGAGCAGCGGGACGAATACGCCGTTAAAGGTTTGCCAGCGGCTGGCGCGCAGGGTATACGACGCCTCCTCCAGCGAGGGGTGAATGGTCTTGATGGCGCCGTCGAGGATCATAAACGCCATCGGGGTAAAGGCCAGCACCTGCGCCAGCCAGATGCCGGTAAAACCGTACAGCCAGTTGGTGTTGGTCAGCCCGAACCAGGTCACCATAAATTCGGTCACGTAGCCGGAGCGCCCCATCATCAGCGTCACGCCAAGCCCCACCACGAACGGCGGCGTGACGATCGGCAGAATCGAGAAGATGCGCCCGATGATAGCGCTGCGCTTCGCGATGCGGGTGGTGTAAATCGCCAGCACCAGGCCGAAGAAGGTGCAGCCGATCCCGACGGCAATCGACAGCAGGATCGAGTTGATAATGACCTGCACGATATGCGCCTGGGAGAGGACGCTGAGGAAGGCCAGCGGCGCGAACTCCCCGGCGGCGTTGGTGAACATCGGGATAAAAATGGCGATGCTCGGCCAGACGATAAAAATGCCGATCAGCGCGATGATGGTAATCAGCGAGCCGATGACAAAGCGATCGCCGCCCAGCCACTCGAGGCGCGTCAGCGCCAGGGTCATGATGGCACCCAGCGCCACGAACAGCACGATGGCGGCATAGCCTAAACCCCGGCCCTCTACGCTGGCGCTGATGACGATAAAGGCCATGCACAGCAGCGCCCAGCCGGCGTCAAAATAGTGGCGGGCCCGCTGTTCGCGGCGCGCTTCGCTCAGCGGGCGAACCAGCAGCAGGCTCGGCAGCAGGTACCACAGCCAGCTAACGTTGATCTGCGACCAGCCGTAGGCGGCGAGGATCTCGTCGCGCGTCGACTCCAGCAGGCCATAATCCAGGCTCCAGCCCGGCAGCAGGGCAAACGCCAGCCAGCCGAGTAAAACCCACAGGAATACCGCATCCCGTTTTTTCGCGGGATGAAGAGCTAATGTGTGTGACATAAGTTTTCCGGGTGCTGTTGGCCCGGCGGGAACGCCGGGCGATAACCACTTGTCGCGGGCTTATTTACCCATCTTCACGTCGGCAACCCATTTGTTAATGAGCGCTTTGCGGACTTCCGTTGAGCCGTACTTATCCATGTCATAGCTGATAAGCTTGAGGTCATCGAGCTTCAGCGAGTTTGGCGAGGTCTCCGCCGTGGTATTAGTGAGGATTTGATAGGATTTGCCCTTCTTCCACGCCAGCTCCTGGGCATCCTTCGACAGCACCCAGTCAACGAACAGCTTCGCGTTATCCGCGTTGCGCGCGCCTTTCAGAATGCTGACGCCGCCAATCTCATAGCCGGTGCCCTCGCACGGGGAGATCAGCTCCAGCGGCGCGCCCTGCTCTTTTTCCAGCGAGTAGTCGTGGAGGAAGCCGATGCCGATCGCCGTTTCGCCGCGGGCGGCGTTACGCGCTGGGGCGATGCCGGATTTGGTGTACTGGGAAACGTTGGCGTTGAGCTGCTTCAGATAATCAAACGCCTGATCTTCCCCCCACAGCTGGACGAAGGTCGCCAGCGCGGTGTAGGCGGTGCCCGAGCTCTGCGGATCGGCAATCTGGATCTCGCCCTTGTATTCCGCTTTGGTCAGATCCTTCCAGCATTTCGGCACCGGCAGATTTTTCTCTTTCAGCCGCTGCGTGTTGACGCCGAAGCCGAGGATCCCGACGTAAACCGCCGAGGAGAGGTTACCTTTCACCTTCGCCGGATCGCGGAATTTCTCCATGATCTGATCGAGGTTCGGAGATTTATACGGCTGCAGCAGCCCCATTTCACCGGCCTGCGACTGCGGATCGAGGGTGCCGCCGTACCAGACGTCGGCCTGCGGGTTTTTCTTCTCCGCGTCCACCTTCGCCAGGGTACTGCCGGAGCCGTTGCGGATAAACGAGGTTTTAACGTCGTACTTGTCGCCGAACGCTTTGGTTTCGGCTTCGCACATTTCGTTGGTGGCGCTGCAGTAGACCACCAGACGGCCTTTTGCCTGCGCCGCACCGGTGAGGGCAGCGAGCGCGAGCCCGGAAGCAATGAGGGTAGAGAGAAGCGTTGTTTTCATTATTCAGCCCTTCAGGATGTTGTGTGATTGCGTGAAACGGTGACGCCCGACATCAGCAGGGGCATCAGTAATAAACCCATCAGTACGGCGGCCAGCGAGAGCAAGCTGAACATCCCCGACCAGCCGTAGCGTTCAATGACCTGCGACAGCGGCCAGCCGGCGAGCGCGGCCCCCAGATAGGCAAACACGCCGAGAAAGCCGCTGATCGACCCCGCCGCCTGCTTGTGCCCGCACTCGACGGCGGCAAGGCCAATGAGCATCTGCGGACCAAAGACAAAAAAACCGACGCTGAAAAAGCACATCGCCAGCAGCGCGTAGTGATGCACCGGCGCCAGCCACAGCGCGGCGACCGAGACCATGAGCCCCAGCGTGAACAGCAGGAGCATCGGCGCGCGCTGGCCGCTGAACAGCAGGTCCGATCCCCAGCCGGCGAACAGCGCCCCGAGCAGGCCGCCGGCCTCAAACAGCATGACCGTGGCGTTGGCGCTCAGCAGGTTGACGCCGTGGCTCTCCGCCAGCCAGATGTTGCCCCAGTCGTTAAGCGCGATGCGGATCAGATACACCAGCACGTACGAGGCGCCCAGCAGCCAGATCATCGGGTTCTGCAGCATGGTGGTGCGCAGCATCTGCCACAGCCCCATCGGCGGGCTCTGCAGCTCCTGGCGCAGCTCCAGCGGATCGTTGCGCCACTCGCCCACCGTCGGCAGCCCCTCCTCCTGCGGCGTGCCCCGCAGCTGGGTGGTCAGCCAGATGCCGAGCACGATGCTGACGATCCCCGGTGCCAGCATCGCCGCCCGCCAGCCCCAAAAGTGGGCGGCGAAGGCGCAAATCAGCGGCACTATCGCCCCGCCGATATTGATGGAGGTGTTCCAGCATCCCCACCAAAAGCCGCGTTCGTTGCGCGAGTACCAGTGGGTGAGCAGCCGGGCGCAGGGCGGCCATCCCCATCCCTGGAAAAAGCCGTTTAGCGTCCAGATAAACAGCAGCACCGGCAGGGAGTGGCTAAACACGAACAGTACGTTCAGCACGCCGGTCGCCAGCAGGCCAATCCCCATAAACGCCCGCTGTCCGTGGCCGTCATGCCACAATCCGGCGGCAAATTTCGACAGGCCGTAGCTCAGATAGAACAGCGAGCCGATCAGCCCGATGTCGCTTTTGCTCAGCCCCATATCCAGCTGCAAAACCGGCAGCACGTAGTTGATGCTTTTGCGCGTCAGGTAGAACGCGGCGTAGCCAATGACCATGCACAGCAGCAGCCTCAGGCGCTGGGTCCGGTAGCGTTGAGCGATCAGTGCAGCAGACAGTGCGGGCATGGCGTTCTCCGTTTAGGCTGACGATATAAAAGCGCGGGGCAAAATGAATGAGAGAAAGTCCGGTGCGGCTAAGACTTTTTCCTGGTTAGCGAAGTGTTTGTGACGAAAATGTGGGCAGGTTAACAATTACGCGCGTGCCGCCGCGTGATTCCAGGGTCAGCTCCCCGCCGAGGGCGTGGACACGCTCGCGGATGCCCTGCATGCCAAAGCCCGGCGTGTTCTGCGGGCCGAGGCCGCTGCCGTTGTCCCGCACCTCGAGGTACAGGCCGTCTCCCTGCTGGCAAAGCAGGATCGCCACCTCGCTGGCGCCGGCGTGCTTGCTGACGTTATTGAGCAGCTCCTGCAGCAGGCGGTAGAGGGTAAAGACCAGGATTTCGTTGGCCGGCGGGGCCGCCAGCCGGTAGTCAAAGCGGCAGTTAATCCCGCGCTCGGCAAAGGCGAACTCTTTCACCAGATGGTGCAGCGCCTCCCTGAGCGACAGCTCGTCCAGCGCCGGGGGGCGCAGCTGGCGCAGCATCTGGCGGGTGGAGTGGTGAATGCGCTGAGCCAGGGCGTTGATTTGCCCGGCAGCCTCAATCGCCAGGGCGGTGCCGCCGGCCCGCTTGACCAGCTGCGACTGGATCTGAATGGCGGTGATGTTCTGCCCGATTTCATCATGCAGCTCGCGGGCGAGATGCTTGCGGGTATCCTCCTCCGTGTGGATCAGCTTTTCCGTCAGCTCGCGCCGGGTCTGCAGCTCCTGCTCGAGCCGGCGGCGATAGCGATCGAGATTGAGCGCCAGGTGCTGCTGGCGGCTGATGGCGATACCCAGGCCGATCCCGAGCAGCGACTGGGTGGCGAGGAAAATCTCAAGCTCCAGCAGGTCCGTAAAGCCGCCGCCCACCTGGCGCGCGATGGCGATCATCATGCTGCCGAGCAGGCCGGACAGCACCCCGCCCTGCCAGCCAAACTTCCACGCCATCACCACGTTAGGCAAAAACACCACGATCAGCAGCAGCCGCTCCAGCGCCGGGGAGAGCACCATCTGGGTGCCGATGCCGATGATAAAAAACAGGCTGCACCAGATAATCAGCGAGGCGCGCAGCGGCGGGTTGCTGGTATCCAGCCCCAGCAGCTGGTAGCGATGCTGCTGGCGCAAAAACTCGAACATCAGATAGACAAACGGCGCCAGCAGCACGCCGCCGGTAAACGAGGCCAGCCCGAGCAGCGTCGCAGGGCTCTGCAAAAAGGCGATCAGGGCCAGGGTCTGGAGCAGCGCGTTGGCGCTGACCGCGGCGATCAGCAGCGACAGCCGCTGCCAGTAGAGCGGGAAACGATACCAGAAACGCTGCGCCATATACGCCGACAGCATGCCCACCAGCGGAACGATCGCGATCGCGTAGCCGGTCAGCAGCTGTTCGCTGCGCAGCCAGGCGATCGCCGCCAGCGGCGGCAGGACCACCGCCAGCCAAAAGCGGCGCGGCAGCAGGATCAGCAGCGCCAGATAGACGCCCTGCGGCAGAAACAGCACCGCCTGCTGGCCGTTGTGGGTCAAATAAAAGCTGAGCGTCCACAGCATCAGCCAGCCGCTTCCCCAGGCCAGGGTGATAAACAGCATCAGGACCAGATGACGGGAGGCGCGTTTCATCCATGGCCCGTCAGCAGCTGATTATCGAGGGCGAAATGCACCAGCTCAATGGTGCTGCCGCACTGCAGCTTGCCCAGTACGTTAGCCCGGTGCACGTGGACGGTTTTATGGCTCAGCGCCAGGCTGAAGGCGATCGCCTTCACGCTCTCCCCTTTCACCAGCAGCTCGAATATCTCCCGCTCGCGCGGGGTCAGGACGTCGAGCGCTTTCGGCGAGGATTCGCCGCCGCGCAGCGCTTTGAGGGCATCAACGCACAGATAGTGGCCGCCCATCCCCACCGAACGTACCGCCTGCACCAGCTCCTCCGGGCCGCAGCGCTTGGTCAGATAGCCACTCGCGCCGGCGTCGATGGCGCTCTGCACAAAAGCCGGCGTGTCGTAGATGCTGAGAATGATGGCGCGAAACCCCGGCTGCCGCTGGCGCAGACGTTTGAGCAGGCTCAGGCCGTTCTCGTCGGGCATGGCGACGTCGAGCACCGCAACGTCAATGTCGCTGCGCATCAGCGCGGGCCAGGCCTCGGCGGCGCTGCTGTACTGCCCCGCCACGATAAGATCGTCTTCCAGATTTAATAGCTGGGCAAAACCGGAGCGAACGACCACATGGTCATCCACCAGGGCGACTCTGATCATGATGCAATACTCTTGGCGGAAGGTCGTTTTATGATGCCTGTTACCGCGGCGCAGGCAATGCCGCAGCCGCCGTTATGTAACGAATGTAACAAAATTGCAATAAACCGGCCGCTGCGGGCGATCGGCCGATAAAAAATTTTCCGAATAGATGCTCCCCCTGACGCGTTTACCCATCACCAACACCGCTGATGGAGTCCCTTGTTATGACACAACTATCCCCCACCGCCCGGCGCCAGCGCTATGACGGCTTGACGCTGACGCTGCACTGGCTCACTGCCGCCTGCGTCATCTTTCTCTTTTCCAGCGCCCACATCTGGGCGTGGCTGGAACGCGGTACGCCGTTGCGAAAAGAGCTGCAGGCCCTGCATATCTCGTGCGGCATCGTGCTGGCGCTGACGATCGTCGTGCGCCTGCTGTGGCGCATTATCAGCCAGCGCTCCCCGCGCTACGCCCTGCCTCCCGCCCCCCTTTCGCGCCCGACGAAGCTTGCCGCACACGCCGTCCACGGGACGCTGTACCTGTTGCTGTTTTCCCAGGCCGCGCTGGGCTTTCTGTTTCGCTGGGCGCAGCAGGAGCCGTTCCGCTTTTTTGGCGGGCCCGATCTCTCCGGCTGGGTAAGCATCGATCCCGCGCTCAGGCATAGCCTCGGGGAGTGGCACAACAACGTGGCGTGGGCGCTGATTATTCTCGCCTGCGCCCACGCCCTGGCGGCGCTTGCCCACCACTACCTGCTTCGCGATGGCGTGCTGTCCCGGATGCTGCCCGGTCGCGCCGGCCGTTAATCCCTGCCCTCCCGCGCGAATAGCGCGCGGGGGAGTTTAGGCCCGATGCCGGACTTTAGCCTCGATGGCGATATCAATGGTGACGGTATCCCCCACCAGCGCCGCCAGGCTGTCCATATTAAAAGCCGCACGTGAGATGGCGGTCGTGGCATGCAGCGACAGCACCTCCCGGCCGACGGGGCCGTTCGTCGGATCTTCGAGAGCCGCCTCGAGAATGACCGGACGCAGGATATTTTTGACGCCGAGATAGCCGAAAACCCGAAAGCGTCCGCCCCCCAGCGCCACCACGCGGCTGCTGGTAAAGCGGATCGCCGGATAGCGATCGGCATCGAAAAAGAGACGGCCCTTCATTTGCCAGGTCAGCAGGCTATTGGACGCCGCGAGGGTGGCGACCGGGATGTTGACGCTCAGGCGATCGTCCATGTCATTAGCCGTATCCAGCGTCAGCTCCCCCGTTACGCCGGCAAGGTGCGCCTGCGAGGTGCCGCCGAAAGCCTGCCATGAGAGCCCAATTGCGGTGTCGGGCGTGCTGATGCCGTAGCTAACCGGCATCGCGTACAGCGGCGCCGGGCCGATCAAGAGCCCGAAGGCGATAGCGGAAACAGTGCGCGTCATAGTGGGTTATCCTCAGTGTCGATAACCGGTAAACGCGCCTGGCCCCGTTTTTATTCATCGCTATTTTTGCCGGCGGATCGGGCGTTTGCCGGCGATGCGCGCAGCGGTTGAGCGAACGCGTGGTTGATGGTAAACAGGGGAACGCCCACTATCGAGATCGGTACATGTCAGCAGCCTACGCTATTGTGGAAACCGTTCCTCCGGCAGAGGATTTTTGTCGCCTGCGCGTTATCTCCGGCTTAACGCCCCGCCCTCTTGAGGCGGCTAAACGCGCGCTGCCCCGCAGCTGCCACGGCGTATACGTGGAGCGTTCCGGGCTGATTGTCGGCATGGGGCGCATCGTTGGCGACGGCGCGCTTAACTTCGAGATCGTCGATATTGCCGTCGATCCGGCGCATCAGGGAAAGGGGTTGGGACGAAAAATCATGGAGCACCTGATGGCCTGGCTTGAGCTGCATGCGCCGGCGGGCGCCTACGTAAGCCTGGTCGCCGACGTCCCCGAGCTGTATAAAAAATTTGGCTTTAAGCTGGTGCGCCCGGAGAGCGAAGGCATGGCGCTGGTGTGGGGATCGCAAGAGCGGTGAAGGGAGGAGTCATCCCCCCTTCTTTTAGCAGGAACCGCTACGCGCCCTGGCGGGTTGCCGCGAGGACAATTTCGCGAATGCAGACGTACTGCGGCTGGGAGTAGGCGTACGCGATAGCGTGGGCGACGTCTTCCGGACTGAGGACTTTGCCGCCCATATCCTGCTTCCACGCCTGGTAACCGGCCTTGATGTCGTCGCTGGAGGTGTGGCTCAGCAGCTCGGTCTCGACCGCGCCGGGCGCAATCACCACCACCCGCACGTTGTGCGGCGACAGCTCTTCACGCAGGTTTTCCGACAGGCCGTGGACGGCAAACTTGGTGCCGACGTACACCACGTGGTTGGGGAAGGTCTTACGCCCGGCGATGGAGCTGATGTTAATGATGGTGCCGGCCTTGCGCTCAATCATCCCTTTGGTGACCGCGTGAACGCCGTTCAGCAGGCCCTTGACGTTCACGTCCAGCATCTGCTCCCATTCATCGGGATCCTGCTGATCAATGTTACCCAGCAGCATCACGCCGGCGTTGTTCACCATCGCATCTACCGGCCCAAACTGCTGCTCCGCTTCGGCAATCGCCGCGGCGACCGCCCGGCGGTCGGTGACGTCCACCGCGCGGCACAGGGCATTCGGCAGATTCAGCGCCGTCATACGCTCGACGCGACGGGCCAGCAGTAACAGCGCATGCCCGCGCTCTGAGAGCAGTTTAGCGGTCGCCAGGCCAATGCCGGAGCTTGCGCCGGTAATCACAACTAAAGGTTTTGCTGCAGCGTTCATGGAGTCACCTCATAAATAAAATTGATGGCGCCACTTTAAATCCGCATAGATATGGTGAAAAATGGTTTATTTTTCTCACAGCCATAAAAAATAACTATGGATAAACGACAGCTCGGCGCCTTCATCTGCGTGTTTGAAGAGCGAAATATTACCCGCGCGGCCGAACAGCTAAGTCTGACACAGCCGGCGCTATCCGCCACCATCAAGGCCCTGGAAGAGGAGCTGGGAACGCGGCTTTTCGTGCGCAAGCCGCGAGGGGTGGAGGTGACCGAGGACGCGAGGGCGCTCTACCCTCACGCCTGCCGGATGATCCAGGATATGGCCGCGCTAAGCACCCGCTTTCGCAAGCGCCAGCACAAGCTGCCGCTGAGTATTGGCGTTGAGCAGGATATCGCGTCTCCCTGCCTCGAGTCGCTGCTGCAGAAGATCCGCCTTGAGATGCCGGACACGCTGGTCACGCTCGATCCGGGCTGCACGGGCGATATTCGCCTCGGCTGCGAAAGCCTGCGCTGTGAGGATGAGCTTTTTATGCCGCTGTTCGAAGAGCGCTACGTGCTGGCCTACCCCGCCGCTCACCCGCTGGGCCAGCTGGCGGAGCTGACGTCGGAACAGCTCTGCAGCCAGCCGTGGGTGATGTATCCGGCTCACGACTCCCATCAGCGATTCCTGCCGTTTTACGGCGCCTCGGCCGGCGCCCCCAGCGCCAACGCCGGAAGCTTTAGCCTGGCGCTGGATCTGGTAGAGGCGGGGTTCGGGCTGGCGATCGCCCCCCGGTCGCTGGTTGAATCGCGCTGCGAGCTGAGCTCGCGCCAGCTGCCCGGCTATCCGCTGCTGCGCCGGGTCGGCATCTGCTACGCCATGCAGGCGGCAGAGATAACCGCCGTGGAGCAGCTGCTGAATATGTTAAACCGACAGGCTGCCGTTTGATTGAATATCTGGAAGAGAAGCCTGAAATGACCGGGAGTCGCGCGCTCTACGACGCACGGGCCGCAATAAAACATCCGGCCCGCCGCCGAACTTAACGCGGAGGCGGGTCAGATGGTGTGCTTAACGATCGGCGTCGATCCCGATATTAAACATCTCCCGCGCCTCCACTGCTCTTTGCTTATTCGGCAGCCGATGCAGAATCCGGCTCAGCAGCAGCCCAATCGCCAGCAGGGAAATCACGGCGAGCGCCAGCCCGTTCCATCCCGCTTTGGCAAAGACGAAGCCGTTGAGGTAGCCCAGCACCGCGCCGCCCGCGTAATAGCAGAAGAGATAAAATGCCGTTGCCTGTCCTTTAGCGTGGGAGGCGTGCCCGCTCACCCAGGAGAGAATGGTTGAGTGCGAGGTAAAGAAGGCCACCGAGAGGACAACCACCCCGAAAATAAAGACCGCCGCGGTAGTGGCAAAAATGCTGATGGCCGCGCCGGTAATCATCACCAGCAGCAGCATGCTGAGCATATTCATGGCGCCGAACCGCACGGCCAGCCTGGCGGTCGTCGGCGCGGAGAAGAAGGTTAGCGCGAAGCTTACGGGGATCAGCCCGATATGGGTAAATGACAGATTGAACGGTTCGCGGTGCAGATAGAAGGCGACGAAGTTAAAAATAGAGGTAAAGGAGCCGAAGAGAATAAAACCGATAACGTAGGCCAGGGAGATATTTCGGTTTTTAAAATGTTCAATGCCGCCTTTTAACATCTGCGTCAGGTTTAGCGCGGTGCTCGGGGTAAAGTTTTTCGACGCCGGAAGGAAATAGAGGACGTAAAGCGCCATAAAGATCAGCAGGCCGCCAAACAGCATGAAAATAACGTTCAGCGAAACCTGTTCCATCATCAGCGTGGCGAAAACCCTGCCGGACATGCTGCCCAGCGAGTTACCAAAAATAAAATAGCCGGTGACGACGCCCGCCAGAGCGGGAGAGACCTCTTCGCAAATATAAACGGTGACCGCCGCCGTGATGCCGCTGACGGCAAGGCCAAGCAGAGCGCGATAGAGCACCAGCTCCGGCCAGGCGCTGACGGTAGTGCACATCAGCGTCAAAACGCCGCCTAACAGCAGTGAAACGACGATAGTTTGCTTGCGTCCAAAGCGATCGGAAAGGCTGCCGGTAAACAGCATCGCCAGGGCCAGACAGCCGACCTCAGCAGAAAGGATCAGGCCAACCTGATTAAGCGGAATATGGTAAACCTCCGCCAGCTTGGGCAGCAGCGCCTGGATAGAGTACAGAGAGGCAAGCTCCGCCAGCCCGGCCAGCGGCAGCGTGAGCAGTATGGGTAAATAATGTCTAAGTCCGATGTTATTCGGTGCTGGCTTCATTTTTATTCCTCACATTATTTCTTTAGATAATTTCTGCGCTGCGCGCGTTCTGCCAAAAAGCGTTAGCGCACCATCAGGTAGTCCATTCAAATAACCATGGAATTTATACATTAATTATTATCTCGCGATACTCACCAGGCGTAATAGATTGAATTATGAATCGTGCATCTTATTTATTTCCAATGATCTTGTGCGCAGCGGACTGAAAATTAACTCTTGCATTATTATTTTTTGTCACTTTTCAAGCTATCGCGATCACACTTTTGCAAATAGCCCATAAGCCAACCACGCAGAGATAAAAAGGTTATTAATATCATTAAATTACATAAAACACGTTTCGTGTCCTTTAGCCTCATGGTTGTACTTCATGCTTTTACTTAAGCTTTTTCTCTGTGGTTGCTAATATTCTGCTGACGTGAGCAACGCCTTTTATTATTGCTGTATATAAGCAAGGTGATCCAACCATGAAACCTAAAACGCTGTACGATAAAATAATCGACGCACATATTATTCGACAATTAGACCAACAGGGTAATGTGCTGCTTTATATCGATCGCTCTATTTTGAACGAGTATACCAGCCCGCAGGCGTTCAGCGGGTTACGCGAAGCGAAGCGCCAGGTCTGGCAGCCCAAAAGTATTTTACTTAACGTCGATCACGTTAACCCGACGCGCCCCGAACGCACCACCGAGATGACCGATCCGGGCGGTGAGCTCCAGGTTCGCTATTTTGAATCGAACAGCCGGGATTTTGGCCTCGAGCTTTTTGGCGTGATGGATGAGCGCCAGGGTATCGAACACGTTGTCGCCCATGAACAGGGAATGGTGCTGCCGGGCATGGTGATCGCCGCCGGTGACAGCCACACCACGACCTACGGCGCTTTTGGCGCATTCGGCTTCGGCATTGGCACCTCTGAAATTGAGCATATGCTGGCGACGCAAACGCTGGCCTATAAAAAGCTGAAAACGCTGCGCGTCCGGGTGGACGGCGAGCTGCCGTTTGCCGCGACGGCAAAAGATATCGTCATGCTGCTTATCGCCCAAATCGGCGCCGATGGCGCGACGGGCTACGCAATCGAGTTTTGCGGCGAAGCGATTGATGCGCTGAGCGTCGAAGGGCGCATGACCGTCTGCAATATGGCGGTTGAAGCGGGGGCGCGCGGCGCGTTTATGGCGCCGGACGAGAAGGTATTTGCCTACATCAGGCCCGCGCCGCGCGTGCCGCAGGGCAAAATGTGGCAGCAGGCGCTGGCCCACTGGCGCACGCTGCGCAGCGACGAAGGCGCGGTCTTTGATAAAGAAGTGGCGCTTGATTGCGCAAACCTGACGCCGCGCGTCACCTGGGGGACCAGCCCCGACCAGGGCGGCTGCATTACCGATCGCGTTCCCAATCCTGCCGATGAGCAGGACCCGTCCAGGCGGCGTGACATGCAACAGGCGCTGGCCTACATGGGGCTTGAGCCCGGCACGCCGATAAGCGGAATTCCTATCTCCCACGCCTTTATCGGCTCCTGCACCAACGGACGTATAGAAGATCTACGCGCCGTCGCGCAGGTGCTGCGCGATAGAAAAATTGCGCCGGGGGTCAGGGGAATCATTGTCCCGGGCTCAACCCAGGTACGCGCCCGCGCCGAGCGTGAAGGGCTGGCAAAAATCTTTATTGCCGCCGGCTTTGAGTGGCGCCAGTCCGGATGCTCAATGTGCCTTGCGATGAACGAGGACGTGCTGATGCCGGGCGATCGCTGCGCGTCGAGCACCAACCGCAACTTTGCCGGTCGCCAGGGCGCGGGGGCAAGAACCCATCTGATGAGTCCGGCAATGGTGGCCGCCGCCGCGGTAGCCGGTCACCTGGTCGACGTGCGCCAGTTTTTGCAGCAGGAACAATAGACTATGGAACCTTTCAACAGCGTTACCGGCATCGCCGCACCGATGATGGCGGCCAACATTGATACCGACGTCATCATGCCCAAGCAGTTCCTTAAGGGCATCGATCGCAGCGGGCTGGATAAGGGCGCCTTTTACGACCAGCGATGGTTAGCCAGCGGCGAGCCCAACCCCGATTTTATTCTCAACCGCCCCGAGTGGCGCGGCGCGACGTTTCTGATCGTTGGCCCTAACTTTGGCTGCGGCTCCAGCCGCGAACACGCGGTTTGGGGGCTACGCCAGCTCGGTATTCGGGCGCTTATCGGCACCAGCTTCGCCGGTATTTTTAACGACAACTGCCAGCGCAACGGCGTGCTGACCCTGACGCTTTCAGCAGCGGATATCGACCTGCTGGCCCGGGCGGCAGGCGATCCGGCAGGTAATCACATCACCGTTGATTTGCAGCAGCAGCGCATTCAGGCCGGGGAAACGGGCTTCTCCTTTGCCGTGGATGAACTGAAAAAACAGATGCTGCTGCAAGGCCACGATGCGATTAGCTACACGTTGCAGTATCAGCAGGAGATACGTGACTTTGAGGAGCGCTACTTCACCACCCACCCGTGGCTTGTGGCGTAGAACGAAAGAACGACTCTGAGGAGTGAGCAGAACATTATGAAACTGATCAGTTTTATGCATCATGGCGGCAAGAATGGCCGCGATAAAAGCTACGGCATCTGGAGCGAAAACGGCGTTATCGACCTGGGGATGCGGATAGGCGCACGTTATCCGACCATCAAATCCCTGCTGGCCGGCGAAGCGCTGGCCGAGGCCGCCGCCTACGAACAGCAGCCGCCGGACTACGCGCTGGAGGAGATTAGCTACCTTCCGGTTATCGAAGATCCGAACAAAATCATCTGCGTGGGCATGAACTACGCCGACAAGCGCCTTGAGTTTGACGAAAAGAACAACGAACCCACGCTGTTTATTCGCTTTGCCGATTCGCAGACCGGGCACAACGGCACGCTGCTCAAACCGGGGGCCAGCGCCGAGTTTGACTATGAGGGCGAGCTTGCGGTGATTATCGGTAAAAGCTGCTTTCACGCGAGCGCCGAACGGGCGCTGGAGTACGTGGGAGGCTACAGCTGCTACATGGATGGCTCCGTGCGCGACTGGCAGCATACCTGGTATACCGCCGGTAAAAACTGGCCGCAGACCGGCTCTTTTGGCCCCTACTTAACCACCCAGGATGAGATTGTCGATCCGCAGGCGCTGGCCATCCACACCTGGCTGAACGGGCAGATGGTGCAGAACGATAACACCCGCAATATGGTACATAAGATCGCCCAGCTTATTTGCTACATCAGCGCTTTTACCCGCCTGATGCCCGGAGATGTGATCATTACCGGATCGCCTGGCGGCGTGGGTAAAAAGCGCGTTCCCCCGCTATTCTTACGCCAGGGGGACCGCATTGAGGTGGAGATTGAGGGGCTTGGCCGTCTGAGCAATACGGTAAGCGAGGCGCGTCAGGCGGTTGAGAGACCGGCATGAGCGGAGAAAACATAAGGAGCTTGATGATGATAGATACCGCTGAAGGCATTAAGGATAAAGGCGAGTCCGCCTTTATTCCCGGCTTTCGCCTGCTGGACGTTGAGCTGGGCAACGGCATCCGCCTGCGCGCCGCGGTTGGCGGCCAGGGTGAGCCGCTGCTGATGCTGCACGGACACCCGCAAAACCACGTCACCTGGCGCAAGATTGCCCCCACGCTTGCCCGGCACTTTACCGTCATCATGCCCGATATTCGGGGATACGGTGACAGCAGCAAGCCGCCGAGCGACCCCGAGCACCGCGCCTACTCCAAGCGCGAGATGGCAAAGGACATCGTTTTGCTGATGGCGCGCCTGGGCTTTAACGACGGATTCGCCTTCGTTGGCCACGATCGCGGCGCTCGCGTCGGGCATCGCCTGGCGCTGGACTATCCGCAGCAGGTTAAGCGCAGCGTCTTTATTGATATTGCGCCAACGGCCACCATGTATGAGCGTACGGATAAGGCGTTTGCCACGCGCTATTTCTGGTGGTTCTTCCTGATCCAGCCCGCGCCGCTGCCGGAGAAACTGGTGGCCTCCGATCCGGCCTTCTTCCTGCAAAAGCACATCAACGGCCAGTTGAAAACGCCAGGCGCCACGGAGCCGGAGGTGTTTGCCGAGTATCTGCGCTGCTATCAGAACCCGGAAACGCTGCGCGCGGTTTGCGAAGATTACCGGGCGGCGGCCACGATAGACCTGGCGGACGATGAGGCCGATAAGCACCTGCGTATCAGCAGCCCGCTTTTGGCCCTGTGGGGCGCAAAAGGCACCGTAGGCCAGCTTTATGATGTAACATCAACGTGGCAGGAAAAGGCGTTGAACGTGAGCGGCGTGCCGATGCCTTGCGGACACAGCCCTCAGGAGGAGTGCCCGGAAGAGATGCTCCGGGTCATCATGCCCTTCCTTTCCTGAAGGCTCCGCGCCACCCACGAGGCTCGATAGCGGGCCTCCTTTTTTATTCTCCGGATGGCACGCACATGAGCACTCATGACAAGCAGCGGGCGCAGTGGCCGCTTATTGAAGATCTGAACGTTTTTCTGACCGTGGTGCGCAAGGAGAGCTTTGCCAACGCGGCGGCCGAGCTTGGGCTATCGCCCTCCTACGTTAGCAAGCGTATCGGCCTGCTTGAAAAAAGCCTCGGCATGCGCCTGTTCCATCGCAGCGCCCGCGCTATCCGGCTCACCGCCGACGGGCACAAGGCGCTGAGCGGCGCGATCTCCGTCCTGGACAGCATGGGCGAGTTCGTTGCGGGGCTTGCCGCGTGGCGCGACGCCATCGAGGGAAATATCCACATTAGCTGCTCGTTTGGGTTCGGTTCAACGCACATGGCGGACGCGCTCTCCGCGCTGGCGGAGCGCTACCCGGCGCTCAACGTTAAGCTCACGCTGACCGACCGGGTGGTTGACCTGATTGAAGAGGGGGTGGATCTCGAGATCCACGTCGGCGACGATATTAAAGATCTCTACATTACCCGCAGGCTCTCGCTCAATCGACGGGTGCTGTGCGCCGCACCGCAGTATCTTGCCGGGCACGGCACGCCGGCTCAGATAAGCGATCTCAAGCAGCACAAGTGTCTGGTTATCCAGGAGCGTAGCGCGCAGTTCGGCGTCTGGCCGCTCACCAACGGACGCGACAGCACGCAGCTGCATATCGGCAGCCAGCTCTCCTCCAACAGCGGCAGCGTGGTGCTAAGCTGGGCGCTTAACGGCCACGGGATTATTCTTCGCTCCCTGTGGGAGGTTCAGCGCTATCTGGCGAGCGGCGAGCTGGTGCAAATCCTCCCGCCGTGGCATCAGAGCGCCAACATCTGGGCGGTTTACTCCAACCGCACTTCGGGTTCGGCAAAGCTGAAGGTATGCATCGATTTCCTGATGGACTATTTTCAGCAAAATCCTCCCGTCGGCGACGCGCTGTGGGAAAAAATAACCTCTGAGGATGGGGAGAGCCGGCTTGTTTAACGAAGGGCCGGCAGGGACGCGATAAGCTATTTACGGTTTATTATTTCCGCCGGGATAGCTTCACCGTGGTATTTTTCGTAAATGGCATTTAGTTTTCCATTTTTAAGATTGGTGACAATCCATTCATTTAATTTTTCTTTCAACTCGGGCTCACCTTTTTTAACCCCGATAGCTAAATCAAATACGGTTAGGGTTAATTTGGGCTCAAAGCTTAATTTAGGATTCTGTTTTTTAATCTGGTTAACCAGCGTGGCGGAAGTGGCGACCGCATATGCCTGACCGCTAACGGCGGCGGTGACTAAGGTTGCGTCATCATCATAGCGCTGGATGCTATAGCCCTTTTTCATCGCATCCTGACTCAGCATTGAGTCCTGAGTGGTGCCGCGCGTAACGGTGATGGCGTGCCCTTTTAAATCGGCCCAGTCGCTGACTTTGGTGGCGGCAGGCGCGGCAATAACGGAGCGCAGCCCGGCATAGGCGCGGGTAAAATCAATCACCTGCGCACGCTGCGGCGTGACGGATAGGGTTGAAATGACGATATCTGCCTTACCGGTTTGCAGGTTCGGAATACGCGTCGGTCCGGTCGTTTCAATAAACTTCAGCTTTAAGCCCCAATCCTTCGCCAGCAGTTCAGCGGTTTCGACATCGGAGCCGACCGGTTTCATCGCCGCATCGAGCATGCCTGAAGGCGGCAGTGACATATCGGTGGCAACGCGCAGCTCGCCGCGCTGTTGGATATCTTCCAGCGCATTTGCCGAGGCCGGCTGGACGATGAGCGCGGTTACCATGCCGGCGAGTAGAGCAATCGATTTTGCGTATTTCATTATTATTCTCCTGATGAGGATGGGTACAGGGTATCGGGTGAATTACAGATCGTTGGCAATAAACTCCTTTAAGGCCTCGGTTTCCGGCGCTTTCAAAATGGCGGCGCTACCGCTTTCATGCACTTTTCCCTGATGCATAAAGATCACTTTATCGGCGATTTTGCGGGCGAAATTCATTTCGTGCGTCACCATGATCATCGTCATGCCGCTGCCCGCCAGCCGCTCAATCACGCGCAGCACTTCGCCGGTTAATTTAGGATCCAGCGCCGACGTGACTTCATCAAAAAGCATCACTTTTGGTTTCATCGCCAGAGAGCGGGCGATAGCAGCTCGCTGCTGCTGCCCGCCGGAGAGCTGCTCAGGGTAGCTGTCCACTTTATCCGCGAGCCCGACCTGCTCCAGAACGGAGAGCGCCAGCCTTCTGGCTTCCGCCTTCGGCATTTTTTTCACCGCCACCGGACCAAGCGTAATGTTCTGCTCAATGGTGAGATGGGGAAACAGGTTGTAGCTCTGAAAGACAATGCCAACGTCCTGACGTAGCTTACGCAGGTCGACTTTGGGATCCTCCACTTTATAGCCGCACACTTCGATGCTGCCGCCGTTGATGGTTTCTAACCGATCGATACAGCGCAGCGCCGTGCTTTTGCCCGAGCCGCTGGCGCCAATCAGCGCCACGACCTGGCCCTGATTCACGGAAAACGAGACGTCTTTCAGCACTGAATTTTGACCAAAACTCTTCTGTACGTTGCTTAAGGTAATGATTGACATAACTTTATCCTTATCCTCGGTTAACGCGTGCCGCCATGGCCTGCAGGCGCTTTGCCTGCTTCTGCGGTGCTCCGCGCTCCAGCCGGCGGCTTAGCGCTGAAACCGGAAAACACAGGCAGAAGTAAATGCCGGCAACGATCAGATAGATAACGAAGGGCTGAAAAATCGAGTTGTTGATGAGCTGGCCAGCGCGCGCCAGCTCGACAAAACCCACCACCGACGCCAGCGAGGTGTTTTTGATTATCTGCACCGAGAATCCCACGGTAGGCGGCGTTGCCAGCTTGATTGCCTGCGGCATAATCACTTTGAACATGCGCTGAGTGCGCGACAGCGCCAGGCATTCGGCCGCCTCCCACTGGGCGCGCGGAACCGCTTGTATGCAGCCGCGCCAGATCTCACCGAGATAGGCGCTGGCATAAATGGTGAGAGAGATGCCGGCGGCCAGCAGAGGCGCAATCGAATAGCCGAGTTGCGGCAGGCCGAAGTAGACCATAAACATGATGATCAGCAGCGGCGTGCCCTGAATCAGCTGCACCCACGCGCTAACCAGAAGACGCAGCGGCTTCACTGGCGCAATGCGTCCCAGCGCAATGAGAAACCCCACCAGACCGCCGCCGCCGAAGGCCATGAGCGACAAAATCACCGTCCACAGCGCGCCATCAAGCAGAAACTGCAGATGAGCAAAGTTAAGCGAAATATTCATCAACGGCTCTCCTTAAATCGACGTGCCGAGACGGCGACGGCGCGGGAAAATTACCTGACCAAATAGCCAGAATATCACCCGCATCAGCAGCGATAGCGCGATGTAAATACAGGCCACGATGAAGAACGTTTCAAAGGGGCGATAGGTTTCTGACTGGATAAAATTGGCCGTTGCCGTGAGCTCTTCCGCGGAAATTTGCGATGTCACCGACGATGCCAGCATCAGCAAAATAAACTGGCTGGTGAGCGAGGGGTAAACGCGCTCAATCGCCGGGCGCAGCGCCACGTGCCAGTATTGCTGCCAGCGGTTCAGCCCCAGCGTTTCGGCGGCTTCCCACTGGCCTTTGTGAATCGACTCGAAGCCGGCGCGCATAATCTCCGCCGTATACGCCCCGACGTTGATGGTGAGCGCAATGACTGAAACCGTGAAAGCGCTGAATGAGAAGCCCAGACTGGAGAGACCAAAATAGACCAGGAAGATCTGCACCAGAAAAGGCGTATTGCGAATCGACTCGACATAAACGCCCGTCAGGCGCGCCAACCAAACCGACTCCGAACGACGCGCCGCTGCGCACAGCGTGCCTATCAGAAAACCGGTTAACGTCGTCACCAAAGCCAGTTTGGCGGTGAGTAGCGCGCCGCTCCACAGAAGCTGCCACTGCGCGAGAATTGCTGTGAAATCGAGCATCATAAGGTCAACCCCGGTTATTTTGTTACGCTGTTTTGCTGGCCGGTCAGGCGGTCATAAACTTTAAAGAGCGCCTGATTGCCGTTGGCACCTTCGCCATAGGCCTGCGCGTTTTGATACTGTGAGGCGACCAGCGCGGTGGCGGGGAGCGGGACCGGATGCTTCTGCGCGGCCTCCAGCACAAGACGCAGATCCTTCATCATCAGGTCGATGCGAAATCCTGCGGAGACGTCACCCTCAATCATTGCGCCACCCAGTTTGTCGAGCATCCAGGATGCCGCCGACCCGCCCATCAGCACCTCGCGCATCTGCGGAAGATTGATATCCCAGGCGCGCGCCAGCGCTAACGCTTCGCAAATTGCCTGGATGTTGATGCCACAAATCAGCTGGTTACATAGCTTTACCGTCTGCCCCGCGCCGGATGCGCCAACGTGATTGAGCGTGGTGCCCATGGCGCGCAAATAAGGCGTTGCCTGGGCAAAACCCTCGGCGCTGCCGCCCACCATGATCGTCAGATTGCCGTTTTTTGCGCCGACCGGGCCACCGGAAACCGGCGCATCCAGCATCGTGACGCCAATGGTTGCCAGCGATTCGCTTAGCTGGCGCGTCGCGGCGGGTGCGATAGTGCTCATATCAACAAACAGTTTCCCGCGCGGCGGGTTGCTCAGCAGTCCGCCGGCGCCGCGCACTATCTCTTCAACCTGCGGGGTGTCTGGCAGCATGGAGATGACGATATCGGCATCAATGATAGCGCTGGAAAGATCGCTGACGACGTCCACGCCGTACGGGCGTAGCGCATCGCCTGCCGCTGCGACAACATCAAACGCGCGAACGGTAAAGCCCGCCTGTGCCAGATTGCGCGCCATCTCGCGGCCCATGACGCCAAGTCCAATAAACCCGACAATGCCGGAAGTGCTGTTACTCATCGTTATGCTCCAGGTTGATGGTTAGTTAAGTTGTTCCAGCTGAGCGAGCTTCGCGACGCGACGAACAAAGTCGTCGTCATGCACAAACTTCGCTTCGAGGAAGGCAAGAATCAGATCGCGAGCGAGCCACGGCCCGACAATTTGCGCCCCCACGCACATGACGTTGACGTCGTCATGCTCCACCGACTGGTGCGCGGAGTGCACGTCGTGGCAGACCGCCGCGCGGATCCCTTTGACTTTATTAGCGGCAATAACCGCCCCGACGCCGGTGCCGCAGACCAGAATGCCGCGCCGATCCGCGCTGCCGCGCACCTTGCTGCATAACGCCAGGGCGATATCCGGAAAATCAACCGGTTCGGGGTCGTGGCTGCCAACATCGTCAATCTGATATCCGGCCTGATGCAGCCACTGCTTAAGCTCCTGCTTGAGGTGAAATCCTGCGTGGTCACTGCCAATCACAATCTGCATCTGCTGTTTTCCTTTTACGGAGTAGTGAAGGTCGATGAACCGCTGCTGGCCTTGAGGATGGTGGCGCGGCGGCGAAAATCTGAGCCAATCTCGAAGTGGCGGCCAAGTAACTCATCGGCTTTATTTTCATCACGTTCGACGATGGCGGAAAAAATGGCGCGGTGATGGTTAATGAGAAACTCTTCAATACCCTCGACCTGAATGATCTGCTCGCGGCGGTCAAGGTGTGAACGGCGCATCAGCATGCTGATGGACTGGTAAATATTGATAAGCGTGGGCGAACCGGATGCGGTGACGATGCTTTCGTGAAACCTGAAATCCGCTAAGGCGCCGAGCTCCGGGGTGCGGATGGTCTCAATGATTTCACCAAGACAGGCGGCCAGGCGATCGTAGTCACTTTGCGTTGCGCGGCGACAGGCTAAGCGAACGGCCTGACGCTCAATCGCGATTCGTGCCTGCATGACGTCATCTACCACGTTGGGCTGGTGGGCAAGTACAAAAGTAAAGAATTCACCGAGAATGGAGACATCAGGTTTGGTTATCACGGTACCAACGCCGTGGCGGATCTCCACCGCCCCGACCATGGCGAGCGCCCGCAGCGCCTCGCGCAGTACCGGCCGACTGACGCCTAACCTTGCCGAAAGCTCGCGCTCCGGCAGAAGGCTGTCCCCGGCTTTCAGTTCGCCGTTGAGTAGCTGATCCCGCAAAAATTTTACAACTCGGTCGTAGCCGCTGCCGGTTTCTGTCTTTTCACGCCTGATTTCCATGTGATCTCACCAGTGGTCTGTAGTGGTAATACCAATGGTAGATGTGTTGATGAAATATTAACGTGATATTGATCGTTTATTGATCGATTGTTTTTGTGATGTAACCGGCAATGAGCGGAGAAAGGCGAACGGGCCAGGGAACGTTGGCCCTATTGCGGCAGGCAGAGGAGAAGCGGACAGCTAGCGGAGAGGCTGCAGATAGCGTGCGTCGGGACTTAGATGAGCCGGGAAAAGGGCTCCGCAGAGCCTTCGCCCGGGCCTATCGGGAAGGATGAGAGATATTTGCAAACGGAGGTCGGCCTGATTTTTTCAGACAGCGAGTAAGCCTCCTACCCTCGAATAGCCGAGGGTGCCTGTACATTACTCTGCATTGAGCTGTCTCATCTCATTATCCCGCCAGCGTTCCCAACGGTTCCTGAGCTCACTCCTGCTGGTGCCAATATCTTCATTCAATATCGTCACCTGGCGTATGCGCTCAGCCCGGAAGTGACGAAAGCCGCCGCGTAGCTCGCACCAGCTAATAAGGAGACAGCAGTTCTGGTCATAGCCCAACACCACCGGCCAAACGGTTCTTTGAGTGATGTCACCGGAGCTGGAGCAGTAATCCAGCAACAGCTTTTTTCCTTCCCGAATGGCGATGCGTATATTCCGCGTATCGGGTTTGAACCTGTCAGACTCATCCGGCTTTATCCCTACTGCCGAATAAGATAAACAACCGAGCAGCCGCGCGGGAACTACCGAGGCGATTTTTGCCAGCACGTCGCTGGCGTTATTCGCCAGCGTCGCATCCGGTAAGCTCCGCACCAGTTCCGCGCCAAGAAAGATGGCTTCCAGCTCCTCGGCCGTAAACATCAAAAGAGGCATGTTGTAGTCTGAACTTAAAATATAGCCAGCCCCCGCCTCCCCTTCTACCGGCACCCTTTGCCCGGCGAGATCCGCCATATCCCGATAAATGGTTCGCTTTGAGACTTCAAGCTCTTCGGCCAGTTTCGCCGCGGTGACCGGAAGCGTCGAACGCCTGAGTATCTGGAGAATCTGGAACAACCTGTCTGCACGCCGCATTTTTTCATCCTGTTGCCACCACGCTGTCAGCATACCTGAGTGAAGATATTTTTCAGAGGCCGCGCTATTCGCCGCCATAATGGAGCATCGCTATGAAATTTGTCTCTGTCCGCCTGATTGCGCAAAACATCAAAGACGTTGTGCAGTTTTATGAATTAGTGACCCGCAGCAAGGCCGACTGGTTAGCCCCGGTTTTTGCCGAAATCGTCACGCCGGTAGCCGTTATCGCCATAGGTAGCGTTGAGACGGTGGCGCTGTTTAAAGAGGGCAGCGCCCAGCCCGCACTTAATCGCTCGGTAATTTTGGAGTTCAGGGTAGAAGATGTCGATGCCGAATTTAATCGCTTAAAAGAGCACGTCGAAGTGGTTCATCCCCCGAAAGATTTACCCTGGGGAAACAGGACGGCGCAGTTTTGCGATCCTGAAGGCACGTTGATCTCACTTTATACTCCGGTAACGGAAGCGGCGAAAACGCGCTTTAATCGGGGATAAGAGGAAGGTAACCGATAAGAAGCTCTCCCGGTCAAAAGAAAGATGGGAGAGCTGCTCGGGAAAGTCTCACTCCTGCAGCGACGGTAAGCAGGATCGGCTTATTTCAGCGGCAAATAGATATCCGTGAGCAATTCATGTTCCGCCACCTCATGCACAAAGTTGTGGTAGTGAAAGAAGAGCGGGAAATCGCGCAGCTCTTCTCCGCTGCCGGGCAGCCAGTCGCGATACAGGGCCTGCGCCAGCCCGGTTAACGCCTCGTGCGATCCCTGATGGCGCAGCACCGCGCATCGACCCGCGGGGATGTCGCTATTAACCACCCCGAAGCGATTGTCTTCGGCAATCGGTGAGGTTACCGTTCCGCAAATATGGAACGCAAATTCATCCGACGGCGTTGTAGCCGGATCGTCCGGAGCAAGACCGTACGTCTGGCTGCTGGCAACGGGCGAATAGCCCGTGGTTTTTCGCCATTCAATAAAGCGGGCGGCAGTTTCGTTTATGAGCTCCGGCTGCCCATAATGAGTCAGCATGGCGACTGATGTCGCGGGAAAATTGACGATCTTGACCTGGCCTTGCATCGTTTGTCTCCTGGCTTTATAGGGTTCGGATATGCGCTTATGCCAATCGACCCAAGGAGGCTGCTGGCGAAATTGCGTCGGTGATAGACCGAACATTTGTCTGAAAGCGCGACTAAATGATTCAGAGTGCTGAAAACCGGCGTCGAACGCGATATCGGTGATTTTCTCTAACGGATTAAAAGCCAGCCGATAAGAGGCGCGTTTTAAGCGCATCATCTGGATGTAACGACCAGGGGGCATCCCACAATAGCTGCAAAACTGACGATGGAAATGAAATGGCGAGAAGTGAGCCACTTCGCTGAGTTTTTCCAGTAACAGCGCGTCGTCGAGATGGCGGTCAATATAATCAAAGACCCGTTTAAAACGTCTGGCGTAACTATCGGTTTTGTTATCGCACATGGCTTCCTCCGTGCCTCTTAATATGCGCAAAGGCGATTTGATTTGCCTGACCGATCTTGCGCAAAATAACAAAACCGCAAAAGAAACCCGTCTCAAGGTGCGGCCTTAGCTGCCGCAGACACAGGCCCTTACTGAGCGGCGTCATCAATGATGGCGCCGGGATGCGTCAAAAAATGGAGTATGTCGATCCAGAACAGGCGGTTGGCAATGAGCCGTTTTATTATTGAGTTCGGTGACCGCCTGAGCGATCATCTTTTAAAATTAGGTGAACAGGTACAGCCATTCTTAAAACTTTTTGTAATCAATCGTATAACCAGCGTCCGGCTTTAGCTGACTCTGCGAACATTCGTACAGCTAGCGGCTTTGATACTTGCCCGTTCGGCTCTTTGTTAAACCATTTGCGGTATACAGATTCTCTTTCCCACGGGTAGTAGGCATCAAAATTAATCGCCGATACATCGACGTTAAATTTTTCCCCGAAATCCTCGATTGCATAAGGTAATTCATCCCATTCGGCGTAGCCTTGTAACGGCGTATCAAACTCAATTGGGATTGACTTAAAAGTAAAGGTTACTGCAAGAGATAACTCTCCTCTGAAAAACGCTAATACTTCACTATCTGTCACCATACGCGATCTTCTTTTCTGTCCATGGTGTTAAAGAGATTTATAAAACATATAAAACAATAAGTTAAGAAAAGAAGACAACTCAGGAACCAAGTTCTTGTTGTCTTGAGGTTGCAACTTAGCACCACCAGAATCCCCAATCTACACGACAAAAACTACTGGAAAAATTGTCGCGCCGAAAGTGAATGTCCTGGGTTTGCCATCCCCCCTTTCAGGCATTGCGTTCAAAAACTTCAGCGGTGGCAGGCTTCTCCTTATAGAGGTAAACAGCCTCCAAAGTTTTAACTGCGTGATAAAGTGAAAGCTCGCCAGAGAGCTTCCCGGTGCGTCTGAGGGGTCTTGCTGCTTCTGCTTACGGATGACTGAACTGTCTGATTAGTAGTAGCTTCGTGGCCCAGTCCGGTTTACTTTATTGCTATCAACCAGGAGAAGTTCAGAGGCGACACGGAGATAACACTTTGAAAACCGTCGAGATACTGCAGTACATTCTACGCAAAGGCACCGGAGCCACTTTTCACGCCATCATGCAGGACATCAGCGTTCCCCTACACCAACAACACGGGATCGATGTCGTGTCATTTGGCAACTCGCTACATGACCCGGATTGCTACTACCTGATGCGCGCCTTTGATAATCCTGAAAGCATGGCTACGGTTCTCGATTCTTTTTACGCCAGCGCTGACTGGCGCAACGGCCCACGCGAAGAGATCATTCACAGCATTAAAACCAGCTTGAAAACAGTGATAAACCTGCCGCCGGAAAGCGTAGGCGGGCTGCGGGTACAATCGTAGGTCATCGTCTTCGCCAGACATTTTGAGCGTCGCCAAATTTTGAGCCGCGGCGGACATCCGCTCGTTTACTCGCCATTGTCGATTAAATACACTCGTGGTTAGGCTTGTTTCTTCTCGTTCCACGCGTCAGAGTGAAGAATATTACCATCTTTATAGAGATGAGTGATTTTCTCATAACTCAGGGAAACATCTTCCATGTGTCCTGTACCAGTTACGTTGCGGGTGTCGTGCATCAGTGGGCTATGGCTAACCACTTTCACATTTTCCAAAGCGATCGTGTAGTAAATTTCCTCCTGTCCATTGTAGTTTATTCTGTAGAACTGAAATTCAGCACTTTTAAGTGTTTGGCCTGTTGCAACGGCTTTAAACAGGTAAGGTGATGAACTATCGATCTCTTTGGTGAAATTAAAAGAGCAGTGTTGACGGGAACCAGTAACTTTACCAGTAAGGGGATCTGTAGGAATAACCACGCCATGTTGCAAGCTGCGTAGCTCTATACTTCCATCCCTTCCGTGAACATCACAAGATCCCATAATCTGCGATCCGCCATCATCTTTTAAAATTAGGTGAACAGGTACAGCCATTTATTAAGCTCCTTGCAATTAGTCGTACAACCATTTCCCGGCTTTAGCCGATTGAATAAACATGTCTATCGTGAAATCAGGAACATCTACAGGATCAGGCTTCTTGAATGGATTCCAGGAATGCTTAACTTCGGGGTAGTAGGCTTCAAGATGGAAATTAGACATGTCTACGCCAAACTCTTTTGCAAAATCTTCATTCAATTCTTCTACTTCGTCCTGATCTAATCGCACATCAAAGTGAATGCTTGATTCTGCCGTGAATGTGTCATACTTCTGTTTCCTAAACGGGTAATAACTGCTGTGTCTGGTGATTAAAGCAATTACACGCTGTTCAATGTTATCTACCATAACTTATCGTTGCCTCTCGCTATGGTGTTGTATTCCTTAACTGAGTTGTAAGCTATCTGTGACACGTCAGCCAACAATACAACCTCGCCAACTAAGGGAATAGTTCGCCCTACCCACGTTGTTATACTTCTCACCATCCTAAGCTCTACAGTCCAAGGCGTGTAACCACCTATCCACGTAGGAAGTTTTATCCCCCACGGGAAGAACCTCTTTGCGAAAGTCTTACGGATCGCTTTGGATAATTTGGATGTACCTTTGATAGCCGTACCCGGTTTTGTGCGTGTTGCCTGGTCATTTATACCGGCATAGAGGCCGTAAGCGGCGGCAATATCTTTGATCCCGAACTGATCAGCAGTGTTGAAAATAAACACCATAAAAAACAGTTCAGAGGCGGTAAGATTCGATTTTCCCGCATAGAAGTACGTTCCGTTTAGCTCTTCTACTGTATCCATCAGTAACCTTATAGTTCCTATTGGTTTGCTTACTTATCGTACTCCTACGCAATCAGAGAGGAGAAAGATTTCTTCCGGGAAATTTCTGATTTTTAGGCATAGCAAACCTAATGTCCGTTGGTGGTAAGACAACGCGCGGAGCCGTTAGGCGACTACATCAGGGTATGTCAGACAGTGAAATTTATCAGGATGATCATCTACCCGAAGGAGCGGGGCCGAACTGCTGGGAGAGCTTGCATGTGGTGTGCAAGTACCAAAGCCACCATAAACCTGTTTATTCCCTGTAACATCATCTTGACGTGTGGCATGTGGGAACATCGGCAAAAAATGCGCTTCACTGTAAGGTGATGAGAATCAATTCCCGGATCAGGCTTTGCCTTCACGTCCTGCTATCGCGGTGTGAGGTTGGAACTGCCGCCGCCGGATAGTTATATTCTCATTTCCATAGTAACTATCCGTGACAACTAACAGTATAATCCCCGTTGGTACTTCGTCGTTCATTGGTAGAACGATCGCGACAACTTATTTAATGTAACTTGTTGAAAGAAAAATGAGTTTTATCTAGGTTTTGTCACAAGAGGAGAGTACTGGAGCGGGCGAAGGGAATCGAACCCTCGTATAGAGCTTGGGAAGCTCTCGTTCTACCATTGAACTACGCCCGCAAAGAGGTGCGAGGGTCATTATAGACCTTACGCACCGTCTGACAAGACTGAACCATGCTAACTGCTGATAAAATAACCCGTTAGCACTTAGGCTTACCGCCCTGCGGCGGCAAATAGCGCTGCGGATCGATGGCCGTTGCCCGGTAGCGTATCTGGAAGTGCAGGCGCACGGAGTCGGCATCGGTGCTGCCCATCGTGGCGATCTGCTGGCCTATCTTCACGTTCTGGCCGTTGTTGACCATCATTTTATCGTTATGCGCGTAGGCGCTGATGTAGTCATCGCTGTGCTTAATCATGATCAGATTACCGTAGCCGCGCAGCTGGTTGCCGACGTACACCACCTTCCCCGCTCCGGCCGCATACACCGGCTGGCCCCGCGTACCGGCGATATCAATCCCCTTATTGCCGCCATCGTTTGAGGAGTAAGGCAGGATGACCTTACCGCTGGTCGGCCAGCGCCAGCAGCGCTGCCCCACCGGCGGCCACGACACCGGCGGCAGGGCGGCCGGCGGCTTAGCCGCGGCGGTGCGGGTCGCGCTGCTTTTCTTCGCGCTCTTGCCGCCGCTCGTCCCCGAGGCGCTGCTCAGCTTCAGGCGCTGTCCCACTTCGATGGTATAGGGCGGCGAAAGATTATTCAGCCGGGCCAAATCTTTAACGCTGGTGCCGGTGGTGCGGGAAATACGGTACAGCGTATCACCGCGCTTAACGGTATAGGCGGAACCAGAATCAGATGAACTGGAGCATCCGGCAATCACCAGGCTGCTAACCAACATCATCGTGATATAAAAGCGTTTTCTCATCAGGCGTCCTGCACTCAACACAAACTCTCACCTCGTCAGAATGGACGAATATCATACCAGCCCATAGCCGGATCCCCAATCGATACGCCTCTTATCCTTAAGGATTAAACGCCCCGCTGAAAGCCGCCAATATCGCGCCCTGCCGCTGCCTTCCTGGCTCCTGGGCTTGTTTTGGTAATGCCTTTCGTCCGCGAATAGTCTACCCTAACGGCCTGAGTACATGGCCCGGCGGGTTTGTACCGGGTCATTTATTATTTTCAGGAGTCGTTATGACCGGGGAACACGTCATTTTGCTGGACGAGCAGGATAAACCTGCCGGCATGCTGGAAAAGTATGCCGCCCACACCTTCGATACCCCACTGCACCTCGCGTTTTCCTGCTGGCTGTTTGACGAACGGGGCCAGCTGCTGGTCACCCGGCGTTCGCTGGAGAAGAAAGCCTGGCCGGGAGTATGGACTAATTCGGTCTGCGGACACCCTCAGGAGGGCGAAACCTTCGAGCAGGCCGTCACGCGGCGCAGCCGCTTTGAGCTCGGCGCTGAAATCACCGCTATCGCGCCGATCGCCCCGCGGTTCCGCTACCGGGCCGTGGCCCCCAACGGCATCGTCGAGAACGAAGTCTGCCCGGTATACGCCGCGCGCGTCACCGGCCCGCTGCGGCCGAATAGCGATGAGGTCATGGACTATCAATGGTGCCAGCTGGGGGACCTGCTCAACGCGCTGGCAATAACGCCGTGGGCCTTCAGCCCGTGGATGGTGCTGGAGGCCACGGATGCGGGCGCGGCGCTGCAGAAATACGCCGCGTCACTGCGCTGATGACGGCCGCCCTGCCGTACGCCAGCGCCTCCTCATGCGGCCATCGCAGAGGATCGCGGCGGCAGCCATAAAAAAACCCCGGCACGCAGGCCGGGGCTTTATCGTTCGCGGTGGTCGCGGTCGGTCTTATTTAACCGGGCGCATCGCCGGGAACAGGATCACGTCGCGGATGGTGTGGCTGTTGGTAAACAGCATCACCATACGGTCGATACCAATGCCCAGGCCAGCGGTCGGCGGCAGGCCGTGCTCCAGCGCGGTCACGTAGTCTTCGTCGTAGAACATCGCTTCATCGTCACCGGCGGCCTTAGCGTTCACCTGGTCGAGGAAGCGCTGCGCCTGATCTTCAGCATCGTTCAGCTCGCTGAAGCCGTTACCGATTTCACGTCCGCCGATGAAGAACTCAAAGCGGTCGGTGATTTCCGGGTTGTCGTCGTTACGACGCGCCAGCGGAGAAACCTCAGCCGGGTACTCGGTGATGAAGGTCGGCTGAATCAGGTGCGCTTCCGCCACTTCTTCAAAGATCTCGGTCACAACGCGGCCCAGACCCCAGCTCTTCTCAACCTTGACGCCAACGGCGGCAGCAATCGCTTTCGCAGAGTCGAAGTTATCGAGATCCGCCATCTCGGTTTCCGGACGGTATTTCTTGATAGCCTCACGCATGGTCAGCTTTTCAAACGGCTTGCCGAAGTCAAAGGTCTGATCGCCATAAGGCACCGCGGTGTTGCCGAGAATATCCTGCGCCAGGGTGCGGAACAGGGATTCGGTCAGCTCGATCAGGTCCTTATAGTCCGCATACGCCATATAGAGTTCCATCATGGTGAACTCTGGGTTGTGGCGGACGGAGATGCCTTCGTTACGGAAGTTACGGTTGATCTCGAACACGCGCTCGAAGCCACCGACAACCAGACGCTTGAGGTACAGCTCCGGCGCGATACGCAGGTACATGTCCAGATCCAGCGCGTTGTGATGGGTGATGAACGGACGGGCGGAGGCGCCGCCTGGGATCACCTGCATCATCGGGGTTTCAACTTCCATAAAGCCGCGACCGACCATGAACTGGCGAATGCCGGCCAGGATCTGCGAGCGCACTTTAAAGGTGTTGCGGGATTCGTCGTTGGAGATCAGATCCAGGTAGCGCTGGCGATAGCGCGCTTCCTGATCCTGCAGGCCGTGGAACTTGTCCGGCAGCGGGCGCAGGGCTTTGGTCAGCAGACGCAGCTCGGTGCAGTGAATAGAGAGCTCGCCGGTTTTGGTTTTGAACAGCTTGCCGCGCGCCGCGAGGATATCGCCGAGGTCCCACTTCTTGAACTGCTCGTTGTAGACGCCTTCCGGCAGATCGTCACGCGCAACGTACAGCTGAATGCGGCCGCCGACGTCCTGCAGGGTGACGAATGAGGCTTTACCCATGATACGACGGGTCATCATGCGGCCAGCCACGGAGACTTCAACGTTCAGCGCTTCCAGCTCTTCGTTTTCTTTTGCATCGAAGTCAGCGTGCAGTTGGTCAGAGGTATGGTCACGACGGAAATCGTTCGGGAACGGGATACCCTGCTCGCGCAGTGCAGCCAGCTTTTCACGACGGCTTTTCAGTTCATTATTAAGGTCAATTGCCGCGTCAGCGCCCTGTGCTTGTTGTTCAGACATGTTGGTTCCTCATAACCCTGCTTTCAGACTTGCTTCGATAAATTGATCCAGGCTGCCATCAAGCACCGCCTGAGTGTTGCGGGTTTCCACCCCGGTGCGCAGATCTTTAATGCGGGAATCATCCAGCACGTAAGAACGGATCTGGCTGCCCCAGCCGATGTCTGATTTGGTATCTTCCATCGCCTGTTTCTCGGCATTTTTCTTCTGCATCTCCAGTTCATAAAGCTTGGCTTTCATCTGCTTCATGGCCTGGTCTTTGTTTTTGTGCTGCGAACGGTCGTTCTGGCACTGCGTCACTAACCCGCTTGGAATGTGGGTAATACGCACCGCGGATTCGGTACGGTTAACGTGCTGACCGCCCGCGCCGGAGGCACGGTAAACGTCAATACGCAGGTCCGCCGGGTTGATCTCGATGTCGATATCGTCATCGACTTCCGGGTAAACGAACGCGGAGCTGAAGGAGGTATGACGACGGCCGCCGGAGTCGAACGGGCTCTTACGCACCAGGCGGTGGACGCCGGTTTCGGTACGCAGCCAGCCGTAGGCGTAATCGCCGATAATCTTGATGGTCACGGACTTGATGCCCGCCACTTCACCTTCAGACTCTTCGATAATTTCGGTCTTAAAGCCACGCGCTTCGGCCCAGCGCAGATACATGCGCGTCAGCATGCTGGCCCAGTCCTGCGCTTCGGTGCCGCCGGAGCCGGCCTGAATATCGAGGTAGCAATCGGCGCTGTCGTACTCGCCGGAGAACATGCGGCGGAATTCAAGCTGAGCCAGCTTCTCGTCGAGCACATCCAGCTCGGCGACGGCTTCGTTGAAGGTCTCTTCGTCTTCGGCTTCAACGGCCAGCTCCAGCAGGCCGGAAACGTCTTCCAGACCCTGGGACATCTGATCGAGGGTGTCAACGATGGCTTCCAGTGAAGAACGCTCTTTGCCCAGCGCCTGTGCGCGCTCGGGCTCGTTCCACACGTCCGGCTGTTCCAGCTCGGCGTTTACTTCTTCCAGACGCTCTTTCTTGGCATCATAGTCAAAGATACCCCCTGAGAACGTCGGAGCGCTCCGTGAGGTCCTGAATACGGTTTTTTACCGGATTTATTTCAAACATGATCGATTTTCTTTTAATGGATTGGTCAAAATGCGGTGATAAGAGCGGAATTGTACCGGATCCCCGCTCTCTTTTATAGCCACTTCAGCCCTCAGGCGGCCTCTTTGTTGCCGGTTTTTTCGTCACACCGGCCAAAGATGGTCAATGATAAGCTGCAGGCTGCGGTTGCCGCGAAACTCGTTGATATCGAGCTTATAGGCGAGGGTCACTTCGCGCACGCCGTTGTCCGGCCACATCGAGGTATCGACGTTAAAGGCGATCCCGTCCAGCAGCGGGCCGCCGCCAACCGGCTCGACCATCACCTTGAGGTGCCGCTCGCCCACCAGACGCTGCTGCAGCAGGCGGAAGCGGCCGTCGAACAGCGGCTCAGGGAACATCTGCCCCCACGGCCCGGCGTCGCGCAGCATCTGCGCCACCTCCATGCTCATCTCCCCAGCGTCCAGCGGACCATCGGAAACCACTTCCCCCTGCAGCAGCGCGGGATCCAGCCACTCGGTCACCAACTCGCCGAAGCGCTGCTGGAACTCCTCGAAGCGAGCCTCTTCCAGCGACAGTCCTGCCGCCATTGCGTGGCCGCCAAACTTGAGGATCAGCCCCGGGTTGAGCGTGTCGAGACGCTCCAGCGCATCGCGCATGTGCAGCCCCTGAATAGAGCGGCCGGAACCTTTTAACAGCCCGTCTCCCGTCGGCGCGAAGGCGATAACCGGACGGTGAAAACGCTCTTTAATGCGTGAGGCCAGAATGCCGACCACGCCCTGATGCCACTGCGGGTGATACATCGCCAGCCCGCCCGGCAGCGCTTCGCTGCTGCGTTCAAGCTGCTGGCACAGGGTGAGCGCTTCCGCCTGCATCCCCTGCTCTATCTCTTTGCGCGTCTGGTTCAGGGCATTCAGCTCGTTGGCCAGCACCCGTGCCTCGCCGGCGTTATCGCACAGCAGCAGCGCCACGCCGACCGACATATCGTCCAGCCTTCCCGCCGCGTTCAGCCGCGGGCCAAGGGCAAAGCCGAGATCGCTGGCCGCCAGCTTCTGCGGGTCGCGGTTGGCAATCTCCAGCAACGCCTTAATTCCCGGGCGGCACTTGCCCGCCCGAATGCGGCTCAGCCCCTGCCAGGTGAGGATGCGGTTATTGGCATCCAGCGGCACCACGTCGGCCACCGTTCCTAGCGCCACCAGGTCCAGCAGCTCCGCGAGGTTAGGCGCGGCAATTCCCCGCGTTTCGAACCAGTTTTTATCGCGCAGGAAGGTGCGCAGCGCCAGCATCAGGTAAAACGCCACCCCGACTCCGGCCAGCGATTTTGACGGGAAGCCGCAGTCGCGCAGGTTCGGGTTGACGATAGCCTCCGCCGCCGGCAGCGTATCGCCCGGCAGGTGGTGATCGGTGACGACCACCGGGATCCCCAGATCGTGCGCGCGATCGACGCCGCTATGCGAAGAGATGCCGTTGTCGACGGTCATGATCATCTGCGCGCCGCGGGCGTGGGCCTGATCGACCACTTCCGGGCTCAGACCATAGCCATCTTCAAAACGGTTCGGTACCAGATAGGAGACGTTGCCGTAGCCCAGCGCGCGCAGCGCCAGCACGCTCAGGGCGGTGCTGGTAGCGCCATCGGCGTCAAAATCGCCGACGATTACAATATGCAAATCCTGCTGGAAGGCGTCGTAGAGCATCTCCACGGCTCTATCGATGCCGTTGAGCTGCGCCCACGGCAGCATGCCCTTAACGCCGCGCTCCAGTTCCTGCGCGCTGCGTACGCCGCGGCTCGCGTAGAGCCGCTGCAGCAGCGGCGAAAGGTCGGCGGGAAGCTCCGCACCATCAACCGCCTCACGGCGGCGCAGTTGTGTCTGTTGTTTCACGCGAATTATTTACCGCTGGTTTGTTTTTGATGCTCATCGAGGAAGGCTTTCAGCTCTTTCGGTCCCTGATAGCCCGGCAGCACGTAGCCGTTGCTCAATACCATTGCCGGCGTGCCGTTGACGCCGAACTGCACGCCGAGCGTGTAGTGCTTGCTGATATCAACGTTGCAGCTGGCCGGCTGTACGCCTTTGCCGCCCATCGCATCATCCAGGGCTTTGTTGCGATCTTTGGCGCACCAGATGGCCTGCATATCCTGCTCGGTCTGGCTCTGCAGCCCCTGGCGCGGGAAGGCCAGATAGCGCACGGTGATGCCCAGCGCGTTGTAGTCGCTCATCTCTTCATGCAGCTTGTGGCAGTAGCCGCAGGTGATGTCGGTAAAGACGGTAATGACGTGCTTTTCCTGCGGCGCCTTGTAGACGATCATCTCTTTTTCCAGCGCGTTGAGCTTACCCACCAGCAGCGAGTTAGTGACGTTAACCGGCTGGGCGCCGCTGACGTCGTACATCGGCCCCTGAATAACGTGCTTACCGTCGTCGGTCACGTACAGCACGCCGCCGTCGGTCAGTACGGTGCTCATACCGCTAACCGGCGAAGGCTGAATGTCGGTGCTCTGCACGCCCAGCTTGGCCAGCGACTGCTTAATCGTCGCGCTGTCGGCGTGCGCCGCGCCGGAGAGCGTTGCCGCCAGCAGGGTGAACATCAGTAAACCTTTTTTCATACTCAATCCTTTTTATTCAGCACTCACGCCCGCGGGTGGTGCTGTTGATGAAGTTGTCTCAGACGCTCGGTCGCCACGTGGGTGTAAATCTGCGTCGTCGAGAGATCGCTGTGTCCTAACAGCATCTGCACCACGCGCAGATCGGCGCCATGATTTAGTAGATGCGTCGCAAACGCGTGGCGTAAAACGTGCGGGGAGAGCTTCGCGCTATCGATCCCCGCCAGCACCGCGTAGTGCTTAATGCGATGCCAGAACGTCTGCCGGGTCATTTGCTGCGCACGCTGGCTGGGAAAGAGCACATCGGAGGCGACACCGTTCAGCAGCCAGGGGCGGCCGTACTCAAGATAGTTCTCAACCCACAGCACCGCCTCTTCGCCAAGCGGCACCAGCCGCTCTTTGTTGCCTTTACCCACCACGCGCAGCACGCCCTGACGCAGGCTGATATCGCTCATCGTCAGCCCCACTAGCTCCGATACGCGCAGGCCGGTGGCATACAGCACCTCCAGCATCGCCTTGTCGCGCAGCTCCAGAGGCTGCTCCACCAGCGGCGCCTGCAGCAGGCGGTCCACCTGCGCTTCGCTGAGATCTTTCGGCAGGCGCTGCGGCAGCTTTGGCGACGCCAGCAGCGCGCTGGGATCGTCGGTGCGGATTTTTTCCCGATACAGATGCTGGAAAAAGCGGCGCACCGCGCTCAGCAGCCGCGCGGTGCTGGTGGCCTTGTAGCCGCCGGTTTGCCTTTCGGCCAGCAGGGACTGGAGATCCTCCCCGCTGACGCTGCCAAGCGCCAGCCCGCGGTGGTGCAGCCACTCCACGACCATCGTCAGGTCCCTGCGGTAGGCGCTCAGCGTATTTTCCGCCAGGTTGCGCTCCAGCCACAGGGCATCAAGAAACTGCTCGATTTGTGCCAGATCCTGTTCCACATCGGCCTCTTTGCTCGTTAAATCGTCCCCAGTATACCCAAATAAGCCGCACGACTGGACAAAAACGGCGGCAACGGGCTGCCTGAAGTATGACGGGTATCATCACCTTTCTGGTAGACTAGCCGCAAAGTCACAGCATGAATTGAGATGTTTACGCCATGAACATAGGCCTTTTTTACGGTTCCAGTACCTGCTACACCGAAATGGCTGCGGAGAAAATCCGCGATATTATCGGTCCTGAATTAGTGACCTTGCACAATCTGAAAGATGACTCCCCTGAGCTGATGACCGGCTACGACGTGCTGATCCTCGGCATCCCGACCTGGGATTTCGGCGAGATTCAGGAAGACTGGGAGGCTATCTGGCCGCAGCTCGAGACGCTGGATCTGCAGGATAAGATAGTGGCGCTGTACGGCATGGGCGATCAGCTGGGCTACGGCGAGTGGTTCCTCGACGCGCTGGGCATGCTGCACGACAGGCTGGCAACCCGGGGCGTGAAGTTTATCGGCTACTGGCCGACCGAAGGCTATGAGTTCACCAGCCGGAAGCCGATCGTCGCCGATGGCCAACTGTTCGTTGGCCTCGCGCTCGATGAAACAAACCAGTATGACCTAAGCGACGATCGTATCCAGAGCTGGTGCGAGCAAATCCTTGGGGAGATGGCCGAACAGTTCGCCTGAGCTTGGGCTAGAGCCTGACGCTCCAGGCTCTTAGTCCTGCGCCGGTTTGTTCAGCACCAGCCGACGCAAATCGCGCCACTCCTTCGCATCCATGCTATCAGCCGCCACCCACAGGTGCTGGCTGCGACGCGTTTGCGTATGGCGCAGACGCAGCAGCATCCCGCTGTTAATGACCCACGGCATGCCGACGATCTCCCACTCCGCTTTTTGCCAGCGCAGTCGGGAATCGGTCAGCAGCTTTATTTCTCCCTGGCAGGCGTGGATCCGCCGCTGGCTGCGTACGCAGTCAAACACCACCAGAGAGAGCAGCAGTAGCCATAACGGGGTGTAGCTGAGCGGCCAGGGCATCAGCAGGACGATGGCCGCCACGACGCCGTGGAGCAACAGCGAGAACCACTGCGAACGCCAGGAAATGCGTAAATCAGATTGCCACAGGACCACGTTCCCGATTCCGAGTCTGGATTAATTTTACCATCCGCTGCAGCTGCGCGTCGGAGGGTTCGCCGTGGTTCATCAACCAGTTGAACAGATCCGGGTCGTCGTTTTCTAACAACCGGATGAACAGCTGCTTGTCTTCATCGCTGAGCGTATCGTACTCATACTCGAAAAACGGCATGATGGAGATGTCGAGTTCACGCATACCCCGGCGGCATGCCCAGTGGATGCGGGCTTTGTTAGTAATGTCCATGTTATCCTTCCAGCGTAAAGGGATATACCCGTCATACTTCAAGTTGCATGTGCGTTAGCCGCGTTCGTTCCCCCCAGTCACTTACCCGAGTAAGCTCCTGGGGACTCGCTCACTTGCCGCCTTCCTGCAACTCGAATTATTTAGGCTATAGGTTAGTTTAACCCGTTTTTGGCACTTACTTTACAGCATTATCGAGAAGCGCGAGCAGCATTCCACAAAAAACCATAAATTTATTATGGTTTTATCCATTTCCTGCGTTCGCCGGTCTGCGCCCTTAGGGCACAAATGGCCTGCCGAAAGCGCTTGCATTGCACCATAGCTCTTTTACCATTAGTCATTCACTCTGCGTTAAGCTATTCAGGACATGACTATGGCTTTTACACCTTTTCCTCCACGTCAGCCCTCCTCTTCCGCGCGGCTGCCGTTAACGCTGATGACCCTCGACGACTGGGCGCTGGCGACAATCGCCGGTCAGGATGCGGAGAAATATCTGCAGGGACAGATCACCGCTGACGTCAGCGCGCTGGCTGACGATCGCCACCTGCTGGCCGCGCACTGTGACGCCAAGGGCAAAATGTGGAGCAACCTGCGCGTGTTTCGCCGCGACGGCGGCTTCGCGTGGATTGAGCGCCGCAGCCTGCGCGACGCGCAGCTGACCGAACTGAAAAAATACGCGGTGTTCTCTAAGGTGACCATCGCCGCGAACGATGAACTCGTCCTGCTGGGCGTCGCCGGCTTCCAGGCCCGCGCCGCGCTGGCACCGCTGTTCAGCGAGCTGCCAAATGCCGACAAGCAGGTAGTAACCGACGGCGCGACCAGCCTGCTGTGGTTTGAACATCCGGCAGAGCGCTTCCTGCTGGTGACCGACGCTGAAACAGCCGCCCGGGTGACCGAAGCCCTGCGCAGCGATGCCCAGCTGAATAACAGCCAGCAGTGGCTGGCGCTGAATATTGAAGCCGGCTTACCGGTCATCGATAGCGCCAACAGCGCGCAGTTTCTGCCGCAGGCCACCAACCTGCAGGCGCTGGGCGGCATCAGCTTTAAAAAAGGCTGCTATACCGGGCAGGAGATGGTCGCACGGGCAAAATTCCGCGGAGCCAACAAGCGGGCGCTGTGGTCTCTGACCGGGAAAGCCAGCCGCGTTCCGCAGGCCGGGGAAGATCTTGAGCTGCAGATGGGTGAGAACTGGCGCCGTACCGGCACCGTGCTGGCCGCCGTACAGCTAGATGATGGTCACCTGCTGGTACAGGTGGTGATGAATAACGACATGGAGGCGGACAGCGTGTTCCGCGTTCGCGATGATGCCGGCACGTTAAGCATCGCCCCGCTGCCGTACTCGCTGGAAGAAGAGTAGCTCTCCGCGTGCGGATAATGGCGCAGCGCTCTGCCCTTAGGCGGCGCTGACGCTGCTATCCACGCCAGCTAACCCGCGCGACAGGCCATCGTCGCGCGCCGGTTATTTAAACCTGCCCAACGTATAGATAGATCGCCAGGAAGTGACAAACGCTGCCGCCGAGCACGAAGCCGTGCCAGATAGCGTGGTTGTACGGTATCCGCTTGCAGACGTAGAAGATAACCCCCAGCGAATAGACAATCCCCCCGATCGCCAGCAGCGTTACCCCGCCAGCCGCCAGCTTAATCGCCAGCTGATAGACCACGATGAGCGACAGCCAGCCCATCGTCAGATAGGTCACCAGCGACAGAACTTTAAAGCGGTGCGCGATGGTCAGCTTAAATAGGATCCCCAGCAGCGCCAGGCTCCAGATAACGATCATCAGGCCGCGCGCGAGCGGCGAGTTGAGCCCCACCAGCAGAAAAGGGGTATAGGTACCCGCAATCAGCAGATAGATGGCGCAGTGGTCGAATTTTTTCAGCCATAGCTTAGCCCGCTGATGCGGAACGGCGTGATAGAGCGTAGAGGCGAGGAACAGCAGGATCATGCTGCCGCCGTAGAGGCTGTAGCTGGTAATCGCCATGGCATCGGCGTTAGCGTTCACCGCCTGCACCAGCAGCAGCACCAGGCCGACGATACCGAACACCAGCCCGATCCCGTGACTGATGCTGTTGGCAATTTCCTCTGCCAGAGAATATCCCTGGGTGATTAATGGTTTGCGAACCATATTTGACTCCAAAAACGTGAAATCTTTCAACGCCCACCTAGGGTAACTGAGAATGATTCCAGTGAACACCTGTTAGCTAAAATAAAACGATGAATATTTGTAAGCATTTTAAAATCATAATGTTACATTTAAATTTCACCTAACAGTCGTTCACTATTTTTCAAAGCAGTTTGAATTCAATGACATAAAACTGCTCTTCGTCCGGGTAGATCTCCGTGATGACCTGCCGCAGCTGCGCAAGGGTCATATTTTCCTGCTGCGCGTGCCGTTCGCTCAGCGTGGCGAGGGTTACCGTCGAGGTCGCGACCACGCTAATCGTGCAAAAATAGCCGTCATCTTCATAGCGCCCGACGCGCAGCACGTCGCCGGCCTTAAAATGCGACTCCGCGGCGTTGCGGATGGTGATCGTTTTGCGGCCGCTGAGGATATCGTCCTGGAAGCGCTGAAAAAAGGTTATGTCATTCGGCTGCATGATATCATTCCGTCCTGGTCATTCTGAATTGTGAGTTATTACCGTGAGTATGTTCTCCCACGCCGCTATTGCCAGTCTCAATAATCTTGAGATGATGGTCTACCACTACGTCATTAAGAATCGTGACAAAGTGATGTATATGACCATCCGCGAGCTGTCGGAAGCCGCCGGCGTTTCCACCACCACCGTGCTGCGCTTCTGCCGCAAGCTGCAGTGTGAGGGATACTCAGAGTTTCGCGTACGCTTTAAATTATATCTCGAGCAGAACCAGCCTCAACAGGCAAATATCGGCGCCAGCGAAATAATGAGCTTTTTTAAAAGCGTCAATAACGATGAATTTGATGACTTACTCGAGCGCGCGGTGGATATTATCCTCGCCTCGGAGCGTATTATTTTCGTCGGTGCCGGAACCTCCGGCGCGCTGGCGAAATATGGCGCACGGTTCTTCTCCAACGTCGGGAAATTCAGTAATCATATCGACGATCCCTATTTCCCGGTGACGAACGATATGGCCCGCAACGCGCTGGCGATCGTCCTCTCCGTTTCCGGTGAAACCGAAGAGATCCTGCGCTTTGCCGGCCAGTTCAGCCTCCATCGCTGCAAGGTGATGTCGATAACCAGCCACGAACACTCGCGGCTGGCGAAGCTGGCTGATTTCAACCTCTCCTGGCACATACCGCAAACGCGCATCGGCGGCGTCTACGATATTACGACGCAAATCCCGGTAATTTATATTCTTGAAAGCCTCGGGCGTAAATTAGCCCGTAAAATAGCCTGAAAATAACACCCTGTTTTTTCGATGTAACATATTCCAGCAGCGGGAAATTGTTATATCGTGACATTTATATGCCCTTTGCTAGACTCGAAAACAACGAAACATCAGACGAGATTAGCAACAATGAAAAAAATACCTTTAGCGAAAGATTTTTTATGGGGCGGCGCGGTCGCGGCGCACCAGGTGGAAGGCGGCTGGAATAAAGGCGGCAAAGGCCCGAGCATTTGCGACGTGCTGACCGGCGGTGCCCACGGCGTACCGCGCGAGATTACCCACCAGGTAGAGCCGGGTAAATATTACCCGAACCACGAAGCCATTGATTTCCACGGCCGCTACAAAGAAGACATCAAGCTGTTCGCCGAGATGGGCTTCAAATGTTTCCGCACCTCCATCGCCTGGACCCGCATCTTCCCGCTCGGCGACGAAGCTCAGCCGAACGAAGAGGGGCTGAAATTCTACGACGACATGTTTGATGAGCTGCTGAAATACAACATCGAACCGGTTATCACCCTCTCCCACTTTGAAATGCCTCTGCACCTCGTGCAGCAGTACGGCGGCTGGACGAACCGTAAAGTCGTCGATTTCTTCGTGCGCTTTGCCGAAGTGGTCTTCGAGCGCTATAAGCACAAAGTGAAGTACTGGATGACCTTTAACGAGATCAACAACCAGCGTAACTGGCGTGCGCCGCTGTTCGGCTACTGCTGCTCAGGCGTGGTCTATACCGAGCATGAAAACCCGGAAGAGACCATGTACCAGGTGCTGCACCACCAGTTCGTGGCCAGCGCGCTGGCGGTGAAGGCGGCGCGACGCATCAACCCCGAGATGCAGGTTGGCTGCATGCTGGCGATGGTCGCCCTCTACCCGTTCTCCTGCAAACCTGAAGACGTGATGTTCGCTCAGGAGTCGATGCGTGAACGCTACGTTTTCACCGACGTGCAGCTGCGCGGCTACTACCCGACCTACGTGCTGAACGAGTGGGAGCGACGCGGCTTTAGCATCAGGATGGAAGAGGGTGACGAGCAGATCCTGCGTGAAGGCACCTGCGACTACCTCGGCTTCAGCTACTACATGACCAACGCCGTAAAGGCCGAAGGCGGCAGCGGCGATGCCATTTCCGGCTTTGAAGGCAGCGTACCGAACCCGCACGTTAAGGCTTCCGACTGGGGCTGGCAGATTGACCCGGTGGGCCTGCGCTACGCGCTGTGCGAGCTGTACGAACGCTATCAGAAACCGCTGTTCATCGTAGAAAACGGCTTTGGCGCCTATGACAAAGTCGAAGAAGACGGCAGCATCAATGACGACTACCGCATCGACTACCTGCGCGCCCACGTTGAAGAGATGATCAAAGCGGTCACTTACGATGGCGTCGAGCTGATGGGCTACACCCCGTGGGGCTGCATCGATTGCGTCTCCTTCACCACCGGCCAATACAGCAAGCGCTACGGCTTTATCTACGTCAATAAGCACGATGACGGCACCGGCGATATGTCCCGTTCGCGTAAAAAGAGCTTCGACTGGTATAAAGAAGTGATTGCCAGCAACGGCGAAAACCTCTGATTTCTCACCCTGCTGCCCTCTCCTCTCCCCTCGGCGGGGAGAGGAAGAATCCCCCGCCCGGACACTTCTTTACAGCTTTCACATTGCCAAAACGCGTTCGCCCGCTAAGATAGGCCACGTGAATATTTGAGGCGATCATGATTAAGCGACAGCGAAAAGCCATTCTTCTTGTAGTCCTTGCCTGTCTGGTGGTGCTGGTATGCACCGCGCAGCGTATGGCGGGGCTGCACGCGCTGGTCATGAACGCCGCCGCCGTCACGCAGTCCGCCCAGCAGGGTTCGGACAGCGCCGAAGCGCCGGTCACCCCCTGCGAGCTGAGCGCAAAGTCGCTGCTGGCCTCACCGCCGGTGCTGTTTGAAGGGGCTCTGTTCGCTTTCGCCCTCCTGCTGACGGTGCTGGCGGCGGTGCCGCCGCGCATCGAGCGGCTGTGGCCTCCCCGCGTTATCTCCCCTCCCCGGCTACGGGTGCATCTGCGGCTATGCGTCTTCCGTGAATGAGAATTTCCCTGACAGTTCAGGTTAATCAATCATTTACGGAGAAAATTTATGCTTATGGTATTCAGGCGACTGCTGGTCTGCCTGCTTTGGCTATGGCTGCCCGCAAGCCAGGCCGCCGACAGCGGCTGGCTGCGCGCCGCCGATAATCAGCACGCCAGCGTCAGGCTGCGCGCGCAAAACGAGGGCAGCGGCGCCACCCGCCTGCTGCTGGACGTGGCTCTGGAAAAGGGCTGGAAAACCTACTGGCGCTCGCCGGGTGAAGGCGGGATCGCGCCCGCCATCGCCTGGCATCAGCCGCTGGAGGTGAGCTGGCGCTGGCCGGTGCCGCAGCGTTTTGAGGTCGCCGGTATTTCGACCCAGGGCTATCACGGCAGCGTCAGCTTCCCGATGGCGATCCGCGGCCAGATCCCCGCGACGCTGAGCGGCGTGCTGACGCTCTCCACCTGCAGCAACGTCTGCATTCTGACCGACTATCCCTTTTCGCTGGATATGGCCGCCCCTGCGGGGAGCGACTTTGGCTACGATTACGCCCGCGCGATGGGCACGCTGCCGCTGCCCGACGGGCTGACGACGCACCTCTCCGCCGGCTACAGCAGCGGTAGGCTCACGGTGACCGCCGTTCGTGAAGCCGGCTGGCAGCAGCCCTCCCTGTTTATCGATAGCATGGATGACGTCGATTTCGCTAAGCCCACCTTTACCATCAAGGGCGACACCCTCACCGCCACGCTGCCGGTGACCGACGGCTGGGGCGAGGCGGCGCCGGACCTGCGCAATAAGCGCCTCTCTCTGGTGCTGGCCGACGGCGGCCAGGCGCAGGAGAGCGCGCTCGTCATCGGCGCAGCCTCCCCGGCTCCCGCTACGTCGTGGTGGTGGGCGCTGCTGATGGCGCTGGCCGGCGGGCTGATCCTCAACGTCATGCCCTGCGTTCTGCCGGTGCTGGCGATGAAGCTCGGCTCGCTGGTGCAAACCGACGTTCACCAGCGCGGCGCGGTACGGCGGCAGTTCCTCGCGTCGGTTAGCGGCATCGTCACCTCTTTCCTCGCCCTGGCGCTGATGATGACGCTGCTGCGCCTCGGTAATCAGGCCTTAGGCTGGGGGATCCAGTTCCAGAATCCGTGGTTTATCGGCGTCATGGCGCTGGTGATGGTCCTGTTCAGCGCCAGCCTGCTGGGGCTGCTTGAGATCCGCCTCTCCTCTCGCGCCAGCACCTTCCTCGCCACCCGCGGCGGCAACGGCCTGATGGGGCATTTCTCCCAGGGCGCGCTGGCCACGCTGCTGGCAACCCCGTGCACCGCGCCTTTTCTCGGCACCGCGGTTTCGGTGGCGCTGGTCGCGCCGCTGCCTCTGCTGTGGGGCATCTTCTTCACCATGGGATTAGGCATGAGCCTGCCGTGGCTGCTGGTTGCCGCCTGGCCCGGGCTGGCCCTGCGCCTGCCGCGTCCCGGCCGCTGGATGAACGCCGTGCGGGTCGCGCTCGGGCTGATGATGCTCGGCTCGTCGCTGTGGCTGATGAGCCTGCTGACGGTGCACACAGGCCGCACGCCGGTGCTCGCGCTGACGGTGATTTTAGCGGTCGTACTGCTGATGGCGACGGCCTGGCGCTACCGCTGGCGTACGGCGCTGCGTGCCGGCGTGCTGGCCGTGGCCGTCGCGGCGGCGGTCGCCTTCGTTTTTCCGCAGGACGGTCAAGGGCCCCGGCGTGATCGGGTGAAGTGGCAGCCGCTCTGCGAGCAGGCCATTACCGCCGCCCTTGCTGACCATAAGCGGGTCTTTATCGACGTAACCGCCGACTGGTGCGTGACCTGCAAAGCGAATAAATACAACGTGCTGCTGCGGGATGATGTGCAGGACGCGCTCTCCGCGCCCGACGTGGTGGCGCTGCGCGGCGACTGGAGCCGGCCGTCGGAAACCATCAGCCGCTTTCTGAACGCTCGCGGCAGCGCCGCAGTCCCCTTCAACCAAATTTACGGACCGGATTTAGCCCAGGGCCAGATACTCCCCGCGCTGTTAAATCGTGAAGCACTGCTCGCCGCGCTCTCCGCCGCCAAAGGACAATAATGATGAGAACGATTACCGCCCTCCTGTTGCTGTGTATTTCAGCTTTCGCCTCCGCCGCTCCGGCGCCGCAGGCTGAATCATCCTCCGACGCTCAGCTGGCAAACCTGCTGTTTAACGATCCCAATAGCCCGCGCATCGGGGCCAAAGAGCCGCGTTTGACCATCGTGTCGTTTACCGACTACAACTGCCCCTACTGCAAGCAGTTCGATCCGCTGCTGGAAAAAATCGTCCACGATAATCCCGACGTCCTGCTGATCGTCAAGCTGCTGCCGTTTAAGGGACAAAGCTCGGTCAACGCCGCCAAAGCCGCGCTTTCAACCTGGCGTCAACAGCCGGACAAATTCTGGGCGCTGCACCAGCGGCTGATGGCGAAAAAGGGGTATCACGATGATGCCAGCATTCTCGCCGCCCGGCAGAAGACCGCTACCGATGGCGTACAGATGGATGATAAGACGATGGAGTCGTTGAAGATGAACCTGATTTTGTCCCAGGTGCTGAACGTTCAGGGGACCCCGGCCACCATCGTTGGCGACCAGATGGTGGCGGGGGCCATTTCGTATGCCGACCTGGAGGGGCTGGTGAAAGAGCAGCTGGCGCAATCCCATGAGCAGTAAACTGCGCCGCTGGCTGCGCGAACTGATGATTCTGCTGCTGCTCGCGGCGGCGACTATCGGCGGGATGGATTATCTGCGCCGACCCGCGCTGCCGCAGAGTTTTACCAGCACGCCGCTGCAGACGGTTGACGGCCGGACGGTCGATCTGCGCGCTATGAGCGAGGAGCGCCCGCTGCTGCTCTACGTCTGGGCCACGTGGTGCGGCATCTGTCGCTACACCACGCCGTCCGTCGCCGCGCTGGCTGCCGATGGCGGCAACGTGATGACGGTAGCGCTGCGCTCCGGCGATGACCCGGCGCTGGAGAAGTGGCTGGCGCGCAAAAAAATAGCGCTGCCGACGGTTAACGATCCCGACGGGCGGCTTTCAGGCCAGTGGGACGTGCAGGTGACGCCCACCCTGGTGGTGATTTCCCGCGGCGAGGTGAAATCCGTGACCACCGGCTGGACCAGCGGCTGGGGGATGCGCCTGCGGCTGTGGCTGGCGTCATAGCTCCGTGAACCCGGGCAGGACGCCGCCCGGGGTTTCGCACCGGCCGGAGGCTATTTTCCTCCGGCCAGCTCGAGGAAGCTGCCGGTGACGTAGGAGGCTTTGTCGCTCAACAGCCAGGCGATCGCCTGGGCGACCTCTTCCGGCTGTCCGCCGCGCTGCATCGGCAGCATCGACTTCACGCGATCGACTCGTCCTGGCTCTCCGCCAGACGCATGCATTTCGGTATAAATCAGGCCCGGACGCACGCCGTTGACGCGAATCCCTTGCGCCGCCACCTCAAGCGCCAGCCCCGTCGTCAGCGTATCAACCGCTCCTTTGGAAGCGGCATAATCGACATACTCGAACGGCGCACCCAGGCGCGATGCAGCGGAAGAGACGTTCACAATCGCACCGCCTTTCCCGCCGTGCTTGTGAGACATTCTCTTTACCGCCTCGCGACAGCAGAGGAAGTAGCCGGTGACGTTGGTGCTCAGCACCCGATTAATCCGCTCGGCGGTCAGGTCTTCAACAGAACTCTGCGTAAACAAAATGCCGGCATTATTGACCAGCGCGCTCAGGGGTTCGCCAAGGCGGTCGATGCCGGCAAACATCGCCATCACCTGCGCTTCGTCGCTGATATCCGCGCGCAGCGCGATAGCCTTGCCGCCCCGGGCAATAATTTCATTCACCACTTCCGTCGCCGCGCTCACGTTGTGATGGTAATTCACCGCCACGGTATAGCCTTCCTGCGCCAGCAGCAGCGCCGTCGCCCTGCCAATTCCGCGGCTCGCGCCGCTAATCAATGCCACCGCCATCGCATTCTCCCAAAAAATAAAGGCGCCGCAGCGCCTTTAAAAGATAGTCTAATCAGCTAATTACTGATATTCGCTCATCGGTACGCAGGAGCAGAACAGGTTACGGTCGCCGTAAACATCGTCCAGACGCTTCACCGTCGGCCAGTATTTATTCGCCAGGCCTGCCGGGAACACCGCCAGCTCGCGGGTGTACGGATGGCTCCACTCAGCAACCAGCTCGCCCTGGGTGTGCGGCGCGTTCACCAGCGGGTTATCCGCCAGCGGCCACTCGCCCGCTTTCACGCGCTCGATTTCGCCGCGGATCGCCAGCATCGCCTCGATAAAGCGGTCCAGCTCAACCTTGCTTTCCGATTCGGTCGGCTCAACCATCAGCGTACCGGCAACCGGGAAGGACATCGTCGGCGCGTGGAAACCAAAGTCGATCAGACGCTTGGCGATGTCCAGCTCGCTGATGCCGGTCTCTTCCTTCAGCGGACGAATATCCAGAATGCATTCGTGCGCCACGCGGCCGTCGCGGCCGGTATAGAGCACCGGGAAAGCCTCTTTCAGGCGCGTCGCGATGTAGTTAGCGTTGAGGATAGCCACCTGGCTGGCCTGCTTCAGCCCTTCCGCGCCCATCATGCGGATATACATCCAGCTGATAGGTAAAATAGAGGCGCTGCCGAACGGTGCCGCGGAAACTGCGCCCTGACGGGTCAGCATGCCTTCAATTTGCACCACGCTGTGGCCCGGAACGAACGGGGCCAGGTGCGCCTTCACGCCGATTGGGCCCATGCCAGGGCCGCCGCCGCCGTGCGGAATGCAGAAGGTTTTATGCAGGTTAAGGTGCGACACGTCCGCGCCGATAAAGCCCGGAGAGGTGATCCCCACCTGCGCATTCATGTTCGCGCCGTCGAGGTAAACCTGGCCGCCGAACTGATGCACAATCTCGCACACTTCGCGGATGGTCTCTTCATACACGCCGTGCGTCGACGGGTAGGTCACCATGATGCAGGAGAGGTTTTCCCCCGCCTGCTCTGCCTTAAGGCGCAGATCGGCGAGATCGATGTTGCCGTTTTTATCGCAGGCCACGACCACCACCTGCATCCCTGCCATCTGCGCGGATGCCGGGTTGGTGCCGTGTGCCGAGCTTGGGATCAGGCAGATATCGCGATGGCCTTCATTGCGGCTCTCGTGGTAATGACGGATAGCCAGCAGGCCCGCATATTCCCCCTGGGCGCCGGAGTTCGGCTGCATGCACACGGCGTCGTAGCCGGTCAGCTTCACCAGCCAGTCGGAGAGCTGGGCGATCATCTGATGATAACCTTCCGCCTGCTCTGCCGGGCAGAACGGGTGCAGCTCGGCAAACTCAGGCCAGGTGATCGGGATCATTTCCGCCGCGGCGTTGAGCTTCATGGTGCAGGATCCCAGCGGGATCATCGCCTGATTCAGCGCCAGATCTTTACGCTCCAGCGAGTGCATGTAGCGCATCATCTCGGTTTCGCTGTGGTAGCGATTGAATACCGGGTGGGTCAGGATCGCATCGTCGCGCAGCATGCTGGCCGGGATCGAACGGCTATCGAGCGCCACGTCTTTGTCCAGGGTATCGATATCCAGCCCGTGCGCCTCGCCCAGGATCGCGCGGAACAGGTTCAGCACGTCTTCGCGGGTGGTCGCTTCATCGAGGGTGATACCGACCGCGTTGTGAATGTCGCTGCGCAGGTTAATTTCCAGCGCCTCGGCGCGCGCCAGCACCGCCGCTTTATCGGCAACGTCGACGCACAGGGTGTCAAAGTAGTGCGCGTGGCGCAGCTTGAGCCCTTTCTTCTGCAGACCGTCGGCGAGAATATCCGTCAGGCGATGGATGCGGCTGGCGATGCGCTTCAGGCCAGCGGGTCCGTGGAAGACCGCGTACAGGCTGGCGATATTGGCCAGCAGCACCTGGGAAGTACAAATATTGGAGTTCGCTTTCTCGCGGCGGATATGCTGCTCGCGGGTCTGCATCGCCATGCGCAGCGCGGTGTTGCCGGCGGCATCTTTCGATACGCCGATAATACGGCCGGGCATGGAGCGTTTGAATTCATCTTTTGCCGCGAAGAAGGCCGCGTGCGGGCCGCCGTAGCCCATCGGCACGCCGAAACGCTGGGCGGAACCGAAGACGATATCGGCGCCCTGCTTGCCCGGCGCGGTCAGCAGCACCAGGGTCATAAAGTCGGCCGCCACGCTCACCACGACCTTGCGCGCTTTAAGCTCGGCAATCAGGCCTGAGTAATCGTGCACTTCGCCGGTCGTACCGACCTGCTGCAGCAGCACGCCGAAAACGTCCTGATGATCGAGCGCTTTGTCCGCATCATCGACGATGACGTCAAAGCCGAAGGTTTCCGCGCGGGTGCGGACCACGTCCAGGGTTTGCGGGTGCACGTCGGCGGCCACAAAGAAGCGGTTCGCGTTCTTGAGCTTGCTGACGCGCTTCGCCATCGCCATCGCTTCCGCGCCGGCGGTGGCTTCATCCAGCAGCGAGGCAGAGGCGATATCCAGTCCGGTCAGATCGAGCGTAACCTGCTGGAAGTTGAGCAGCGATTCGAGGCGACCCTGCGATACTTCCGGCTGATAAGGGGTATACGCGGTATACCAGCCCGGGTTTTCCAGCATATTGCGCTGAATAACCGGCGGCAGCTGCACGGCGGTGTAGCCCATGCCGATGTAAGACTTAAAGCGCTTGTTACGCCCGGCAATTGCCTTCAGCTCCGCGAGGGCGGCGAACTCCGTCGTCGCATCGCCGACCTGCGGCGGCGTCGCCAGCTGAATATCCTGCGGCACAATCTGGCCAATCAGGGCGTTAAGCGAATCGGCGCCAACGGTATTCAGCATCTCCTGCTGTTGCTGAGCATCCGGACCGATGTGACGTTCAATAAAGGCGCCGCGGTTTTCAAGCTGACCTAAAGTCTGAGTCATGAGCGATGGTTCCTGAAACGTGCAGTGAATCGTAATTGTCTGACTGGTTTGCCCGATTGAGCGCGCATGCTCACCGGGCCTTTCTACGCAAAACCGTTCACGCGGCTGGCAGCGACGCCAGCGGACGGGTTAGCCGGGAAGCTAACGCGCCCGTCGCGTGAAGGATGGACGTAGCTACTCGTCTTCTAACAGCGCGGCGTAGGCCGTCGCGTCCAGCAGCGCCGCGACCTGAGCTTCATCGCTGGCTTTGATTTTGAAAATCCAGCCAGCGGCGTACGGTTCGCTGTTAATCAGCTCCGGGGAGTCGTTCAGCTCTTCGTTCACCGCCACGATCTCGCCGCTAATCGGGGCATAAATATCCGAGGCCGCTTTTACCGACTCCGCAACGGCGCAGTCATCGCCGGCTTCAACCGCCGCGCCGACTTCCGGCAGATCGACGAAAACCATATCGCCAAGCAGCTCCTGCGCGTGTTCGGTGATGCCAACGGTATAGGTGCCGTCAGCCTCTTTGCGCAGCCACTCATGTTCTTTACTGTATTTCAGTTCTGCTGGTACGTTGCTCATCAATTCATCTCCAAAAGGGGGAATCACGCAACGGCTTTGCCGTTACGCACAAAAACGGGTTTAGTCACTTTTACCGGCATTTCGCGGTTACGGATTTGTACGACAGCCGTTTCACCGATGCCCGCCGGCACGCGTGCCAGTGCAATACTGTAGCCCAGCGTCGGGGAGAACGTCCCGCTGGTGATAATGCCCTCTTGCTGATTACCGTCAGCATCGGTAAAGCGCACCGGCAAACCGCCGCGCAGTACGCCCTTCTCGGTCATCACCAGACCAACCAGCTGCTCGGTGCCTTTTTCGCGCTGCAGCTCCAGCGCTTCGCGACCGATAAAGCGGCGATCGGCAGGTTCCCAGGCGATGGTCCAGCCCATATTCGCCGCCAGCGGGGAGACGCCTTCGTCCATCTCCTGGCCGTACAGATTCATCCCGGCTTCCAGGCGCAGCGTATCGCGAGCGCCGAGACCGCAGGGCTTCACGCCCGAGTCCAGCAGGCTGCGCCAGAAATCGGCGGCCTGCTCTTTCGGCAGCGCAATCTCGTAGCCCGCTTCGCCGGTATAGCCGGTGGTGGCGATAAATAAATCCCCCGCCTGCACGCCAAAGAACGGCTTCATGCCGGTAACGGCCTGGCGCTGCTGCTCGCTAAACAGGGTGGCGGCCTTCTCTTTCGCCTGCGGGCCCTGGACGGCGATCAGCGCCAGATCGTCGCGCACGGTTATCTCCAGGCCATAGGGTTCAGCCTGCTGGCCGATCCAGGCGAGGTCTTTTTCGCGCGTCGCGGAGTTAACAACAAGGCGGAAATAGTCTTCCGTCAGGAAATAGACAATCAGGTCATCGATAACGCCCGCCGAAGCGGTCAGCATTCCGCTGTATAGCGCTTTGCCCGGGACGGTGAGCTTCGCCACATCGTTAGCCAGCAGATAGCGCAGGAACTCGCGCACCCGGCTCCCGTGGAAGTCGACGATGGTCATGTGCGAGACGTCGAACATGCCGGCATCGCTGCGCACCGCGTGGTGTTCATCAATCTGGGAACCGTAATGCAGCGGCATCATCCAGCCATGGAAGTCCACCATGCGAGCACCGCACAGCGTGTGTTGTTCATACAACGGAGTCTGTTGAGCCATCTTTTCCTCGTCGAATAAAACGGAACCAGCTACTTTTTTGCGGCGATTTCGCCCCGCGAAATCCGGCGTCGAGGCCCTTCGCTGGCGCCGACGCAAACGTTATCTTTTGCCTGAACTTACCACCGAAACCGGCACTAAACCATAAGGTAAATCAGGACATCACATTAGCTTATGACCAAAACTCGCCGAAAACCCTACAGAATTATTGACTGGAAAAAAGCGATTAATGCCACATAAAATTAACATAACCGCCGAACAAAGCAGGTCATGATGGTATTTTATGCGAAAAAATGGGCCTATTTTCTTTAACAAAAAAAGAGAGGCATTAATAAAACTAATGCGAAAAAATGGGTGAGATTAGATTATTTCAAATGAGAGGGGAAAACCCGGTGCGAGGCCGGGTGAGAGAAGTGTGACGAGCTTAACGTAACCAGCCAGGAAGGTCGTTTAGCCCCATCGCCTGACGAATCAGCTGCGGCTTGACGCCCGGCAGCGTATCGGCAAGCTTGAGGCCGATATCGCGCAACAGCTTCTTCGCCGGATGGCTGCCGGCAAACATTTCGCGAAAGCCCTGCATTCCCGCCAGCATCAGCGCGGCGCTGTGCTTGCGGCTGCGCTCATAGCGGCGGAGGTACAGATGCTGGCCGATATCCTTGCCCTGAGCGTGCAGGCGCCTGAGCTCATCGATAAGCTCTGCGGCATCCATAAAGCCCAGGTTCACCCCCTGCCCGGCCAGCGGGTGGATGGTGTGGGCGGCATCGCCAACCAGCGCCAGACGATGGGCGGCAAACTGCCGCGCGTAGCGGCCGGTCAGTGGGAAAACTTCTCGCTCGCTCTCAATCTGGCACAGGCCAAGGCGGTTATCGAAGGCGATATTCAGCGCCTGATTAAACGTCGCCTCGTCCGCCTGCTGCATCTGCTCCGCTTCCTGCGGCGATAGCGACCAGACGATCGAGCACAGGTGCGGGTCGCTGAGCGGCAGGAAGGCGAGGATACCGTCGCCGTGGAAGGCCTGGCGCGCAATGGCCCGATGCGGCTCCGCGGTGCGGATGGTGGCCACCAGCGCGTGATGGCGATAGTCCCAGAAGGTCAGCGGAATATCGGCCTTGTTGCGCAACCACGAGTTGGCGCCGTCGGCGCCGACCACCAGCCGGGCGGTGAGCATGCTGCCGTCCTGCAGGCTGAGAAACGCCTCGTTCTCCCCCCATGCGACCTGCTGCAGCTGCGCCGGGGCCAGCAGCGTGACGTCAGAGCAGCGCTGCGCCTTTTGCCACAGCGCGTGATGAACGACCGCGTTTTCAATAATGTGTCCGAGGTGGCTGAAGCCCAGGCTTTGGTCATCGAAGCTGATGTGGCCAAAGCTGTCTTTATCCCACACTTCCATTCCGTGATAGCAGCTGGCGCGGCGGGCGATAATGGCTGGCCAGACGTCAAGCTTGCTCAGGAGCTTCTCGCTGGCGGCGTTAATCGCCGAGACCCGCAGCGCTGGCCGCGCATCGGCGCTCAGCGGCTGTGGCTCAGCCTGCTCAAGAACGGCGACGCGCAGCCCGCTGCCCTGCAATCCGCAGGCCACCGCCAGCCCCACCATGCCACCGCCCACAATGGCAACATCAACACTTTGCACGTTCAACTCCTTAACGGGGGACCCAACCGAGGGTACGCTGCGCCAGCGCATCGCGCGCCGGAGTAAATAATTCCATCGCCATCAGGCCGAGGTTGCGCCCCGCAACCAGCGGCGCCCAACGGTTGGCAAACAGATGAACCAGGCCATCGGTCACGCCGATAGTCGCGGACTTATCATCCGCTCTCCGCGCCTGATACTGCTCAAGCAAGGCGTAATCGCCGGGATCGCGCCCGCTGGTACCGGCCTCGGCCACAATTTCAGCCAGGCTCATCACATCGCGCAGGCCGAGGTTAAACCCCTGCCCGGCAATGGGATGCAGCGTCTGCGCCGCGTTGCCGACCAGCGCCAGGCGATGGGAAACGGCGCGGCTGGCGGTGGTTAACGCCAGCGGATAAACGCTGCGCGCCCCGGCGTGGGTAATCCGCCCCAGCCGCCAGCCAAACGCCTGCTGCAGCTCTTGGCAAAAACGTTCGTCCGACCAGCTCAGGACGTCGTCATAGCGGGAGTGAGGGTGGCACCACACCAGCGAACAGCGGCCCTGCGACATCGGCAGCATCGCCAGGGGACCGTGCTCGGTAAACCGCTCAAAGGCGCGACCCTCGTGGGGCAAAGCGGTGCTGACGTTGGCAATAATCGCCAGCTGTTGGTAGGGCTGCTGCTGCCAGCTGATACCGCAGCGGGCGCCGATGGTCGAGCGCGATCCGTCCGCTGCCACCAGCAGCCTGCCGTCGATCGTTTCGCCGCTGTCCAGGGTGATGCTGACGCCCTCCTCCCAGCGGCTGACGTTCTCTACTTTTGCCGGACAGTGCAGGCTAATACCCGGCGCCTCGCGCAGTTGCGCAAACAGGCGCTGGCCGATGTCGTGCAGCTCGACGACCTGGCCCAGCGCCGCCAGGCCATAGTCCTGAGCGTCCAGCGTGACGAACCCCGCGTGGCCGCGGTCGCTGACGTGTACGCGCTGGATCGGCGTCGCGCAGTCGGCGATCTCCTGCCAGATACCGACGCGCGCCAGCTGCTGGCAGGTGCCTGCCGCCAGCGCAATCGCCCTGGCGTCAAATCCTGGATGCTTCGATGATTCCGGCGCCGCCGCTTCCACCAGATGGACCGGCAGCGCGCCGTCGGTCAGCCGGGAGATAGCCAGGGCCAGGGTCGCGCCGGTCATTCCGCCGCCAACGATCAGCACGCTCATGAGCGTTGCGCCGCCATCAGCGCTTCGATGTCGTCCGCGCGTTTCACCACCCCGGCGGTGAGATTTTCATTGCCGTCAGCGGTTATCACAATATCGTCTTCGATGCGGATACCAATACCGCGATACTGCGACGGCACGTCGGCATCGGTGGCGATGTACAGGCCGGGCTCAACGGTCAGCACCATGCCCGGCTCGAGAACCCGCGAACGCTCGGCGTCGTAGCGGCCGACATCATGCACGTCCAGCCCCAGCCAGTGGCTCAGGCCGTGCATAAAGAACGGGCGGTGCGCATTACTGGCGAGCAGCTCTTCAACGTCCCCTTTAAGGATGCCGAGGCGCACCAGGCCAACGATCATTATCCGCACAACTTCGTGATTAACCTCCTGAATAGAGGTACCAGGGCGGTAGAGCGTCAGCGCGGTTTCCAGCGATTCGAGGACAATGTCATAAATCTCGCGCTGGGCCGGGCTAAATTTGCCGTTCACCGGGAAGGTGCGCGTGATATCGCCCGCATAGCCGCGGTATTCGCAGCCGGCATCGATCAGCACCAGATCGCCATCGCGCAGCTCGCACTCGTTTTCGGTGTAATGCAGAATGCAGCCGTTGTCACCGCCGCCAACGATGGTGTTATAGGAAGGGAAGCGGGCGCCGTGGCGGTTGAATTCGTGGAGGATTTCGCCTTCCAGCTGGTATTCGAACATCCCCGGCTGGCACTTTTCCATCGCCCGGGTGTGGGCCAGGGCGGAGATCTCTCCGGCGCGGCGCAGCACCTCAAGCTCTTCTGGCGATTTGAACAGGCGCATCTCATGCACTATCGGCCGCCAGTCGATGACGGAATTTGGCGCCTGCAGGTTCTGGCGCGAGCCCTTACGCAGCTTCTCCAGCGCAGTGAAGACGATTTTATCGGCGTAGGCATATTCGCCCTGCGCAAAATAGATGGCGTCAAGGCCGTTCAGCAGCTGGAACAGCTGCTGGTTAATTTCGCTGAACGCCAGGGCGCGGTCGACGCCGAGCTTCGCGGGCGCGGCGTCCTGCCCGAGGCGACGGCCGAACCAGATCTCTGCCGTCAGATCGCGGACGCGGTTAAACAGCACGCTGTGGTTATGGGTTTCGTCGCTTTTAATCAGCACCAGCAAGGCTTCAGGCTCATTGAAGCCGGTGAAGTACCAAAAATCGCTGTTCTGCCGGTAGGGATATTCTGAATCTGCGCTGCGTACCGCTTCCGGTGCGGCGAAAATAAGCGCCGCGCTGCCCGGCAGCATCTGCGCTAACAGCGCCTGGCGACGAGAAAGAAATTCCTGCTGTGTCATGACGCCCCCTCAACAAATCGTAATTAGTGTAGTGTCGGCTTGCGTACTTCTGGTGCGGTTGGCTGCTGGCGCGAGAAGTTTTCGTGGCACAGCAGCGCGGCAACGCGTACGTACTCGATAATCTCTTCTAACGACATCTCCAGCTCTTCCTGGTCTTCGTCTTCGTCGTAGCCCAGCTGCGCAATGTTGCGCAGATCGTCGATGGCTTCGCCGGTTTCATCTTTGACCTTATCGAGCTTCGGCTGAGTCACACCAAGGCCTAGCAGGAAGTGGTTAACCCAACCGGCCAGCGCATCGGCGCGTTCAAACACGGTCACGTTCTCCCCTTCCGGCAGATAGAGCTGGAACAGAAAGCCATCGTCTTCCAGCGAGTCGCTGGTTGCGGAATGCATGTTGCGCAGAGACTGCGCCAGCTCGTGGCCGAATGCGAGACCTTCGTTCGTCAGGTCGTGCACCAGCGGCTGCCAGCTGCTGTCTTTATTACCGCCGCACAGGATCCCGCTGATCAAACCGTGCATTTCGGCCGGGGTTAAGCCCACGCCCTGTTGGTTCAGTAACTGGTCTACGGCGTTGTAACCAGGCATTTCGTTCTGTATAGACATGCGCATTCGTCATCGTTGGGAGGAATATTCATGATATGCTACCACTTTGGACCCTGGTGAACCAGAATAGGGCTTGTACCTTCGCATCAGGGTAGCTATAGTGTCGCCCCTTCGTAGCCCCGGGTATGGGCGTGAAGGCCGCGCAGTCAATCAGCAGGAAGGTGGCATGTCTGCACAACCCGTCGATCTCCAAATTTTTGGCCGTTCACTTCGCGTGAATTGCCCGCCTGAACAAAGGGATGCCTTGAGTCAGGCAGCTGACGACCTGAATCAGCGGTTGCAAGATTTAAAAGAACGCACTAGAGTCACAAATACTGAGCAGCTGGTCTTCATCGCCGCGTTGAACATCAGCTATGAGTTAACTCAGGAAAAAGCGAAAACCCGCGACTACGCCTCCAGTATGGAACAGCGTATTCGGATGCTTCAGCAGACCATCGAACAAGCGTTGCTTGAGCAAGGTCGCATAAGCGAAAGAACCGGGCCAAAGTTTGAATAACACTTTGCAATTAACTGTGTTAGAGTAATCGCAAGAACAAAATTTCTCTGAGATGTTTGCAAGCGGGCCAGTCCCCTGAGCCGATATTTCATACCACAAGAATGTGGCGCTCCACGGTTGGTGAGCATGCTCGGTTCGTCCGAGAAGCCTTAAAACTGTGACGACGCATTCACCTTGAACCAAGGGTTCAAGGGTTACAGCCTGCGGCGGCATCTCGGAGATTCCCTTCTTTTAGCGCTTCATTTCGCACCACTTCAGATTCAGCATTACACCTACTCTGTATTACACTACGCCTACATGCATAACCGGCTCACGTCGTGACGTGATAATGCCAGATCAGGCGATCTTTCATGACCCAAATTTCTGATACCCGCTCAATCCGACAGCAGATTCGCCAGCACATCCGCCAGCTTCGACGCGCGCTGACGCCTGAACAGCAGGCCAGTTTTGCCGCGCTGGGTGCGAACCGCATGATGGCCTATCCGCCGGTGACCCTCGCGCGAACCGTGGCGCTGTTTCTTTCCTTCGACGGCGAGCTGGATACCGGACCGCTGATTGAGCAGCTGTGGCGGGCGGGAAAACGCGTCTATCTCCCCGTGCTCCACCCTTTCAGCCCGGGAAACCTGCTGTTTTTACACTACCATCCGCAAAGCGAACTGGTGATAAACCGCCTGAAAATTCACCAGCCAAAGCTCGACGTGCGCGACGTGCTGCCGCTGTCCCAGCTGGACGTGCTGATTACGCCGCTGGTGGCCTTCGATGCGCTCGGCCAGCGTCTGGGAATGGGCGGGGGATTTTACGACAGGACGCTGCAAAACTGGCGCCAGTATCCTCTGCAGCCCGTCGGCTACGCCCACGATTGCCAGCAGGTTGACCTACTGCCGACGGAGCAGTGGGATATCCCGCTGCCCGCGGTGATCACGCCCTCGAAGCTGTGGCAGTGGGCGTAGGTTATTGGTAGCCGAGCGTCTTCAGCTGCCGGTTATGCCGGCCGCCTAGCAGGAAGAGAGTCGCCAAGGCCCCCAGCAGCGCGCAGAACATATCCGACTGGGTGTCCCACGGGTCGCCCTGGGTGCCGAGGAAATCGTCCGCCCCCTGCCCCATCGCCAGCGCCGCCCACCATTCAATCAGCTCGTAGGTCGCGCTGATGGCCAGCGCGATGCAGCAGACCAGAAATGACAGCATCTTGCGCCCGCGGACGTAGCCGCCGCGAATAAGAATTTCCCGCGCCGCCAGCGCCGGCACCAGCCCCTGAAAAAAGTGGCCGAGCTTATCGTACGGATTGCGGCTTAGGTTCAGCCACGCCTGCACGTCAAAACCAATCGGTACTTTGGCGTAGGTATACATCCCACCGACCATCAGAATGATGGCGTGAAAGAAGATAAGCGTGTACAGAAGCGGGGTGAGCGGATAGCGCGAACGCGTCGCCAGCAGCAGCGGAACGATAATAATGACCGGAGTCACTTCCATCAGCCACGTCAGGCGATCGTGAGTCCCCCATCCCGTCCATGCAAGGATCAGCAGCAGGAGGAGAACGCCGGTATTCAGTAGCGATTTATGCATAGGTTAAAGGGATCCCCGCAGGGATCCTCGATGTGAATCAGAACAACAGACGCGCGCGGATGGTGCCCGGAATCGCCTTCATCGCCTGCAGCGCCTGCTGCGCTACATCCTCTTCGGCTTCAATATCGATAACCACGTAGCCCATCTGCGGGGTGGTTTGTAGATACTGCGCCGCGATGTTGATGCTCTGAGCGGCAAAGATCTGGTTGATGGCGGTCAGCACGCCGGGACGGTTTTCGTGGATATGCAGCAGGCGGCGGCCGCCGTGCAGCGGCAGCGACACTTCCGGGAAGTTAACCGCGGAAAGGGTTGAGCCGTTGTCGGAGTACTTCGCCAGCTTGCCCGCCACTTCCAGACCGATATTTTCCTGCGCTTCCTGGGTAGAGCCGCCGATATGCGGCGTCAGGATCACGTTGTCAAACTCGCACAGCGGCGAGGTGAACGGATCGCTGTTGGTGGCCGGTTCGGTCGGGAAGACGTCAATGGCCGCGCCCGCCAGGTGCTTGCTCGCCAGCGCATCGCAGAGCGCCGGGATATCGACCACGGTACCGCGAGAGGCGTTGATCAGCAGCGCGCCAGGCTTCATCAGCGCCAGCTCTTCCGCGCCCATCATATTTTTGGTGGAGGCATTTTCCGGCACGTGCAGGCTCACCACGTCGCTCATGTTCAGCAGGTCGGAGAGATGCTGCACCTGGGTGGCGTTACCAAGCGTAAGTTTACTTTCAATATCATAGAAATAGACGTGCATCCCCAGCGATTCGGCCAGAATGCCCAGCTGCGTGCCGATATGGCCGTAGCCGATAATACCGAGCTTTTTGCCGCGCGCTTCAAAGCTGCCGACCGCCAGTTTGTTCCACACGCCGCGGTGCGCTTTGGCGTTCGCTTCAGGGACGCCGCGCAGCATCAGCAGCAGCTCGCCAATGACCAGTTCGGCAACGGAGCGGGTGTTAGAAAACGGGGCGTTAAAGACCGGGATACCGCGTTTTGCCGCCGCGTCCAGATCGACCTGGTTAGTACCGATGCAGAAGCAGCCAACGGCGACCAGCTTTTCTGCGGCAGCGAAAATTTCTTCCGTCAGGTGAGTACGGGAGCGCAGGCCAATGAAATGGGCATCACGGATTGATGCTTTCAGCACTTCGCTATCGAGCGCGCCTTTGTGAAATTCAATGTTGGTATAGCCTGCAGCGCGGAGGTTATCCACCGCCTTTTGATGCACACCTTCAACCAGCAGAAACTTAATCTTGTCTTTTTCCAGTGATACCTTAGCCATTTCCCCGTCCTGTTTTTGTCTTATCTGATGTCGTGTGGAACGACACTTCATCCCAGCAACATATCAAAAAAAACTATCGCAGCAATATGAACGTTTGCGTCGACGTCCTGAAGAAATATCACACAGAGGGAAATAGCAGGACAAAAAACCAGAAAGGGAAAGAAAGGTAGATTGTTACTCAGGCTAGTTGCATAAATGTGACAGAAGTCACCAAATTCAGCCTGGAGAAAAAATATTTGCGAGGGAGCGATTCGCTCCCTCCGAACGGATTATTTTACGATGGTTTTAACGCCATCGGCGGTGCCGATCAGCGCGACATCGGCGCCACGGTTGGCGAACAGCCCCACCGTCACGACGCCAGGAATACCGTTAATGGCATTTTCCAGCGCGATCGCGTCGAGGATCTCGAGGCCGAAAACGTCGAGGATAACGTTACCGTTATCGGTAATCACGCCCTGACGGTACTCCGGACGGCCGCCGAGCTTCACCAGCTCACGCGCCACGGCGCTACGGGCCATAGGAATAACTTCTACCGGCAGCGGGAATTTACCGAGGATATCGACCTGCTTGGAGGCGTCGGCGATGCAGATAAACTTGTCCGCAACCGAAGCGATAATCTTCTCGCGGGTGAGCGCCGCGCCGCCGCCTTTAATCATCTGCATATGGCCGTTGATCTCATCCGCACCGTCCACGTAAATACCTAAACGGTCGACGCTATTGAGATCGAAAACCGGAATACCCAGGCTCTTCAGCTTTTCGGTGGAGGCATCGGAGCTGGAAACGGCCCCCTCAATCTGCCCTTTCATTGTGCCCAGCGCATCAATAAAATGCGCGGCCGTGGAGCCGGTGCCGACACCCACGATGGTGCCCGGCTGAACATACTGCAATGCCGCCCAGCCTACTGCTTTTTTCAGTTCATCTTGCGTCATGATTATGGTCCGAGATGTGAATACCTGAGGCGCATTATAGAACATCGGGGGTGTTATTGTCCCTGCGACGGGGATCACACATCTGAGCAGACTATTTTCGTCTTCATCAAAAAGAAATTTATGTCATAGTGCAAGTTAATGAAAAGTTATGGGGGTACGCCAGAACAATGAAACGACCGGACTACAGAACACTACAAGCGCTGGACGCGGTGATAAGAGAACGTGGGTTTGAGCGCGCCGCGCAGAAGCTATGCATTACACAGTCCGCCGTCTCTCAGCGTATTAAACAGCTGGAAAACATGTTCGGCCAGCCGCTGCTGGTGCGTACCGTACCGCCGCGTCCTACCGAGCAGGGGCAGAAGCTGCTGGCCCTGCTGCGCCAGGTTGAGCTGCTGGAAGAGGAGTGGCTGGGCGATGAGCAAACCGGCTCGACGCCGCTGCTGCTGTCGCTGGCGGTGAACGCCGACAGCCTGGCGACCTGGCTGCTGCCGGCGCTCTCCAGCGTGCTTTCCGACTCCCCTATTCGCCTGAATCTGCAGGTGGAAGACGAAACCCGCACCCAGGAGCGCCTGCGCCGCGGCGAGGTGGTCGGGGCGGTCAGTATCCAGCCGCAGGCGCTGCCAAGCTGCCTGGTCGATCAGCTCGGGGCGCTGGACTACCTGTTTGTCGCTTCAAAAGAGTTTGCGCAACGCTATTTTCCCAACGGCGTAACCCGCTCGGCGCTGCTCAAAGCGCCGGTAGTCGCCTTCGATCATCTCGACGACATGCATCAGGCGTTCTTGCAGCAGAACTTCGATCTGCCGCCGGGCAGCGTGCCTTGCCATATCGTTAACTCATCGGAAGCCTTTGTGCAGCTCGCCCGTCAGGGCACCACCTGCTGTATGATCCCGCATCTGCAGATCGAAAAAGAGCTGAACAGCGGCGAGCTTATCGATTTGACGCCGGGCCTGTTCCAGCGCCGGATGCTCTACTGGCATCGCTTCGCGCCGGAAAGCCGGATGATGCGCCGGGTCACCGATGCGCTGATTGCTTACGGGCACAAGGTGCTGCGCCAGGACTAAACCTCGGACATAAAAAAAGCCCCTTCAGCTGAAGGGGCTTTTTTTGCATCTGGCTTACTGCGCCGCGGCGGCCGGTTTCTCCGGCGCCGCCGGCTGAGCCGGCTGGGTTGGCTGCAGCTCAAAGACCACATCCACCTGATCGTCAAACTGAATTGTCGCCTGCTCGTAGGTTTCCTGGGCGGAAACCGGCGCGGCATCGGCGGCTTTCATCATGCGCACCATCGGGCTCGGCTGATAGTTCGAGACGTGGTAGCGAACGCTATAAACCGGGCCCAGCTTGCTATGGAAGCCGGCAGCCAGCTCCTGCGCCTGGTGCACGGCGTCATCGATCGCCGCCTTACGCGCCTTATCTTTATAGGCATCCGGTTGCGCAACGCCCAGCGATACCGAGCGAACTTCGTTCAGGCCGGCCTTCAGCGCGCCGTCCAGCAGGCCGTTAAGCTTGTCCAGCTGGCGCAACGTCACTTCGACGGTGCGCACGGCACGGTAGCCTTTCAGGATGCTTTTGCCATTCTGGTAATCATAGTCAGGCTGGGTGCGCAGGTTCGCGGAGTTGATATCCTTCTTGGCAATGCCGTTCTTTTCCAGGAAAGAGAGGTATTGCGCAACGCGATCGTCGGCCTGCTTTTTCGCCGATGCGGCGTCTTTCGCGGCCACGTTGACTTCAATTGCCAGGGTCGCAATATCGGGCGCCGCAGCAACGCTGGCGGTACCCGAGGTCACAATGTGGGGGCCATTTGGCAATTCATTTGCCTGAGCTGCCATTGAGCTGAATCCGATTGCTGCCGCCAGGGCCATGAGCTTTAACTTCACTGTCGTTTCTCCATCTACATTGGTCGCCCATATACGGACGCATGCCAGCAAGCTTAACGCGTATAAGCGAAAAGTCCATCGGACTAAGCCTGGTTGAGCAGCGCCTGTACGTGTAAAAAGCCGTCTTTCGCCAGCTGGACGGCGATCAGCCACATCACCAGGCCAACCAGCACGTTAATGATCCGCTGCGCCCGGGCAGTGCGCAAACGCGGCGCCAGCCAGGCCGCCAGCAGGGCCAGGCCGAAGAACCACAGGAACGAGGCGCTGATGGTGCCGAGCGCAAACCAGCGCTTCGGCTCAACCGCCAGCTGCCCGCCCAGGCTGCCGAGCACCACGAAGGTATCGAGGTAAACGTGCGGATTCAGCCAGGTGACCGCCAGCATGGTGACAATAATTTTCCACCGCCCCTGCTTCATCACCTCCGCGCTCGCCAGTTCCAGATTGTCGCTAAAAGCCGTTTTCAGCGCGCCGAAACCGTACCACAGCAGGAAGGCCACGCCGCCCCAGGTGACCAGCGCCAGCAGCCACGGCGACTGCATCAGCAGCGCGCTGCCGCCAAAAATACCGGCGCAGATCAGCAGCAGATCGCTAATCGCGCATAGCAGCGCGATCATCAGATGATACTGGCGGCGAATCCCCTGATTCATCACAAACGCATTCTGCGGGCCAAGCGGCAAAATCATAGCCGCTCCCAGGGCAAGCCCCTGAAAGTAATACGATAACATAGTGGTTTTTCCGATGAGGTCGTTAATGCAGGTGAATATAGCGCGAACAAATCATTAGAGGAAATTGATAATATTAATCATTAATAAGCGATGCTAATAACGATGTTCTGCTAAAGGCCAGCGGGCGCTGGCCTTTATCGACTACGGGCGCTGAACTACTCTGCCTGCTCCTGCGGACGGATCACGTGCACGTCCATCTGCGGGTACGGGAAGCTGATACCGTTGGCATCAAAGTCGCGCTTGATGCGTTCCAGAACATCCCAGTAAACGCTTTGCAGATCGCTGCTCTGGCTCCAGACGCGGATCACGTAGTTAACCGACGACGCGCCCAGCTCATTCAGGCGTACGGTCCTTTCACGATCTTTCAGGATACGATCGTCTGATTCGATAATATTGGTCAGCAGCTGCTTCACCTTATCGATATCGGCATCGTAGGCAACGCCAATAATAAATTCGTTGCGGCGAACCGGTTCACGCGAAAAGTTAATGATGTTACCGGCGATGATTTTACCGTTCGGGATCACCACGATTTTGCCATCGGCCGTACGCATGGTGGTGGAGAAAATCTGCACGTTCAGCACGGTACCGGCCACGCCGCCGAGATCGACGTATTCACCCGCGCGGAACGGGCGGAACATCACCAGCAGCACGCCGGCGGCGAGGTTAGACAGCGAGCCCTGCAGCGCCAGACCAACGGCTAAACCGGCGGCACCGAGTACGGCAATCACCGACGCCGTCTGCACGCCGACGCGGCCCAGGGCGGCAATCAGGGTAAAGGCGATAACGGCGTAGCGCACCAGCGCGGAAAGAAAATCGGCAACGGTGGCATCAATCTTACGCGCCAGCATCAGACGATTAACCGTGTTCGACACCATGCGCGCCACGATCATCCCGACGATAATAATCGCGATCGCCGCGACGATATTGACGGCATAGCTCAGGAGCAGCTCCTGATTACGCACCAGCCACGAGCTGGCGTTGTGTATGCTATCGGCAACGTTCAAATCTTCCATTTAACATTCCTTATAAATACCCGGGCGGGAAATAAAAAAACCAGGCCTGCAAAACGGCAGGTAGGTTAAGGGTAAACAATAAGCGCCTGTTTTGCCAAGTCGATCACAGTTTCCCCCGGTATATCCTTTCGCCTGGAAACGAAAAAGCCCGCAGTTAAGCGGGCTTCAGGGCAAGAAACAGAATTTTCTTACAGAACGTCGATCGCGTTCAGCTCTTTAAATGCCTGCTCCAGACGAGTCACCATGGACGTCTGAGCAGCGCGCAGCCATACGCGCGGATCGTAGTATTTCTTGTTCGGCTGGTCTTCGCCTTTCGGGTTGCCCAGCTGGCCCTGCAGGTAAGCTTCGTTAGTTTTGTAGTACTGCAGGATACCGTCCCAGGTTGCCCATTGGGTGTCGGTATCGATGTTCATTTTGATCACGCCGTAGCTTACGGAGTCTTTGATTTCCTGAGCAGAAGAACCGGAACCGCCGTGGAAGACGAAGTTCAGGCTGTTGTGCGGCAGGTTATGTTTCTTAGAAACATATTCCTGAGAGTCGCGCAGGATAGTCGGGGTCAGAACCACGTTGCCCGGCTTGTACACGCCGTGTACGTTACCGAAGGAAGCAGCGATGGTGAAACGCGGGCTGATCTTGCTCAGTTCAGTGTACGCGTAATCAACGTCTTCCGGCTGGGTGTACAGCGCAGAAGCGTCCATGTGGCTGTTGTCCACGCCGTCTTCTTCGCCACCGGTGCAGCCCAGTTCGATTTCCAGAGTCATGTCCATTTTGGCCATGCGCGCCAGATACTTAGAGCAGATCTCGATGTTTTCGTGCAGGGACTCTTCGGACAGGTCAATCATGTGGGAAGAGAACAGCGGTTTGCCGTGAGCGGCGAAGTGTTTTTCACCGGCGTCCAGCAGGCCGTCGATCCACGGCAGCAGTTTCTTCGCGCAGTGGTCGGTATGCAGAATAACCGGCACGCCGTAGTGTTCAGCCATCTGGTGAACGTGATGTGCACCGGAGATAGCACCGAGAATTGCCGCACCCTGAGGAACGTCGGTTTTAACCGCTTTGCCAGCGATGAACGCCGCGCCGCCGTTAGAGAACTGAACGATAACCGGAGATTTAGCTTTTGCAGCTGCTTCCAGAACGGCGTTGATGGAGTCAGTACCCACACAGTTAACCGCTGGCAGTGCGAAGTTATTCTCTTTAGCTACCTGGAACACTTTCTGAACGTCATCACCAGTGATCACGCCAGGTTTTACAAAATCAAAAATTTTAGACATGTTACGTAGTCCTGTATCTTCGGCCGTTTCTGCTCGTCACAATTCGTGCTGCCGGTGCGTTGGCTTTCCTCGCTTACCGCCGCCGCTCACTTGCGTAAGCCGCCGGGGTTCGCCGCGTCGCTGCCTTCCGGCAGCGCGAATTATTTAGAGCGACAATTGAATAGAATTTGAAAAACAGGCGGTGTTACCCGCCTGTACAAACTTACTTCTTAGCGCGCTCTTCGAGCATTGCTACTGCTGGCAGTACTTTGCCTTCCACGAATTCGAGGAACGCGCCGCCGCCAGTAGAGATGTAGGAAATTTTGTCCGAGATGCCAAACAGGTCAATTGCAGCCAGGGTATCGCCGCCGCCTGCAATGGAGAACGCTTCGCTGTCGGCGATGGCGTTAGCCACGATTTCAGTGCCTTTACGGAAGTTCGGGAACTCAAACACGCCGACCGGGCCGTTCCACAGAATGGTTTTGGCGTTTTTCAGGATATCAGCCAGCTTCTGCGCGGAAACGTCGCCGAGGTCCAGAATCTGCTCTTCATCTTTGATGTCGTTAACAGATTTCAGGGTTGCGGTCGCCGTTTCGGAGAATTCAGTCGCCACGCGAACGTCGGTCGGAACCGGGATGTCGCAGGTCGTCAGCAGGCGCTTGGCTTCGTCAACCAGGTCAGCTTCGTACAGGGATTTGCCGACGTTGTGACCCTGAGCGGCGACGAAGGTGTTGGCGATACCGCCGCCGACAATCAGCTGGTCAGCGATTTTAGACAGCGAGTCCAGAACGGTCAGCTTAGTGGAAACTTTAGAACCACCGACGATGGCAACCATCGGGCGAGCCGGCTCTTTCAGCGCTTTACCCAGCGCGTCCAGCTCTTCAGCCAGCAGAGGACCGGCGCAGGCTACGTCGGCAAATTTACCGATACCGTGGGTAGAAGCCTGGGCACGGTGGGCGGTACCGAAGGCATCCATAACGAATACGTCGCACAGCGCGGCGTATTTTTTAGACAGCGCTTCGTCGTCTTTCTTTTCGCCTTTGTTGAAGCGAACGTTTTCCAGAACAACCAGTTCACCGGCGGCAACTTCAACGCCGTCCAGGTAATCTTTAACCAGGCGAACCGGGTTGGACAGCTTGTCTTTCAGGTAATTAACAACCGGCAGCAGAGAGAATTCTTCGTTGTACTCGCCTTCGGTCGGACGACCCAGGTGAGAAGTGACCATCACTTTAGCGCCCTGCTTCAGAGCCAGCTCAATGGTCGGCAGAGAAGCACGAATACGCGCGTCGCTGGTTACTTTACCGTCTTTAACTGGTACGTTCAGATCGGCACGGATAAAAACGCGTTTACCAGCCAGATCCAGATCGGTCATCTTAATTACAGACATGGTGAATCCTCTCGTTGATTCATAAAGTTTTGCAAGCGCTCACGCACTTTACCTGAAACCTTGAGCGGCCATCGCTAACGTCGTGTCGAGCATCCGGTTAGCAAAGCCCCATTCGTTATCGCACCAGACCAACGTTTTGATCAAATGCGCCCCACTCACCCGCGTCTGGGTGCCATCAACGATGGCGCTGTGCGGATCGTGGTTAAAATCTGTCGAGACTAACGGTAATTCCGTATAGTCAACTATACCATGAAATGTTCCCTGCGCTGCTTTTTGCAGCAACTGGTTGACTTCACTAGCCTTTACCGGTTTTTTCACCGTCACGCTCAGGTCGATCGCCGTCACATTTATCGTCGGTACGCGAACCGCAATCGCTTCAAAACGGTCGTTAAACTGAGGGAAAATACGTGCGATCCCCGCCGCAAGTTTAGTATCAACCGGAATAATTGACTGACTGGCCGCACGCGTACGGCGTAAATCCGGATGATAGGCGTCTATAACCTGCTGATCGTGCATGGCGGAGTGGATCGTTGTTACCGTCCCTGACTCAATGCCGTAGGCATCATCTAACAGCTTAATGACCGGAATAATGCAGTTGGTGGTGCAGGAGGCGTTGGAGACAATACGGTGCTCTGCACGTAGCTCATCATGGTTAACGCCGAACACGACGGTGGCATCGAGATCGTTACCGCCGGGATGCGAAAAGATAACCTTCTTCGCGCCAGCCTGAAGATGGGCTTCGCCATGCTCACGGCTGCCGTAAACCCCGGTACAATCAAGTACGATATCCACCGCCAGCTCTTGCCAGGGTAGCGCCTCTATTGAAGCTTCGTGCAGCAGGCGAATGACGTCATCGCCAACGTAAAGCTGCTCCCGCTCCTGGCGAACGTCCCAGGCAAAGCGCCCATGGCTGGTGTCATATTTCAATAAGTGCGCAATGCCCGCAGCATCCGCCAGCTCGTTGATTGCCACCACGGTAATTTCCGCACGACGCCCGGATTCATATAAAGCACGAACCACGTTGCGTCCTATGCGACCGAAGCCATTAATCGCAATGCGTATGGTCATAGGTCTCCTGCAAGGTTATCCCTGATGTGAGGTGGCTGACAGAGTAATCCAGCAACGCCCGGAGGGAAACCTTACCCGTCGCAAACTGCGACTGATTGATTAATTGTCGAACATTTAGACGACTGAAACGCTTCAGCTAGAATAAGCCAAACGCGGAATAAAAGGAATGCTTGTCCAGTATGAGAAGCGCGTAATCTGACATACATCACATTTTCACTGGAATAATATGCAGCCTCGTGACGGCCATCGGGAATAACAGCAACAAAAAAGCCGGGCGTTAGCCCGGCTCATTCTTCTGATGCCGTCGCGGAGCGCGTTGCTCAGAACTACAGCAGCGCTTTCGCCTTAGCGACCACGTTCTCAACGGTGAAGCCGAACTCTTCGAACAGCAGCTCAGCCGGCGCGGACTCGCCGAAGCTGGTCATGCCGACGATGGCGCCGTTCAGCCCCACGTATTTGAACCAGTAGTCGGCGATACCCGCTTCCACCGCCACGCGAGCCGAAACCGCTTTCGGCAGCACCGATTCACGGTACGCCGCATCCTGCTTGTCGAACGCGTCGGTGGACGGCATGGATACCACCCGCGCCTTCACCCCTTCCGCAGACAGCTGGTCCCACGCGGCAACCGCCAGCTCAACTTCTGAACCCGTGGCGATGAAGATCAGCTCCGGCTGGCCGGCGCAATCTTTCAGCACGTAGCCGCCGCGGGCAACGTTCGCCAGCTGCTCTTCCGTACGCTCCTGCTGCGCCAGGTTCTGACGCGACAGGATCAGCGCCGTCGGGCCGTCGTGACGCTCCACGCCGTATTTCCACGCAATCGCCGATTCCACCTGGTCGCACGGACGCCATGTGCTCATGTTCGGCGTCACGCGCAGGGAAGCCACCTGCTCGACCGGCTGGTGCGTCGGGCCGTCTTCGCCCAGACCGATGGAGTCGTGGGTGTAGACCATCACCTGACGCTGTTTCATCAGCGCCGCCATACGCACCGCGTTACGGGCATATTCCACGAACATCAGGAAGGTGGAGGTGTACGGCAGGAAACCGCCGTGCAGGGAGATACCGTTGGCAATCGCGGTCATCCCGAACTCACGCACGCCGTAGTGGATGTAGTTCCCGGCGCTGTCTTCGTTGATGGCTTTCGAACCGGACCAGATAGTCAGGTTCGACGGCGCCAGATCAGCCGAGCCGCCGAGGAATTCAGGCAGCAGCGGGCCAAAGGCTTCAATCGCATTCTGCGACGCTTTACGGCTGGCGATTTTCGCCGGGTTAGCCTGCAGCTTCGCAATGAACTCGTTCGCTTTCGCGCCGAAGTCGGCCGGCATCTCGCCTTTCATACGGCGGGTATACTCGGCGGCTTCCTGCGGGAAGGCGCTGGCGTAGGCGGCAAACTTCTCGTTCCACGCCGCTTCTTTCGCCTGACCGGCTTCTTTGGCATCCCACTGCGCGTAGATGTCAGACGGGATTTCAAACGCCGGGTGTTTCCAGCCCAGGGCCTCGCGGGTCAGCGCGATTTCCGCGTCGCCCAGCGGCGCGCCGTGGGAGTCGTGGGTACCGGCTTTGTTCGGCGAACCGAAGCCGATGATGGTTTTGCACATCAGCAGGGACGGCTTGTCGGTCACCGCGCGCGCTTCTTCCACCGCGCGCTTGATGGCGTCGGCGTCGTGGCCGTCAACGCCGCGCACCACGTGCCAGCCGTAGGCTTCGAAACGTTTAGCGGTATCGTCGGTGAACCAGCCTTCAACGTGACCGTCGATGGAGATGCCGTTGTCGTCATAGAACGCCACCAGCTTGCCCAGCTTCAGAGTACCGGCCAGGGAGCACACTTCGTGAGAAATGCCTTCCATCATGCAGCCGTCGCCCATGAAGGCGTAGGTGAAGTGGTCAACGATATCGTGGCCCGGACGGTTGAACTGCGCCGCCAGGGTTTTTTCAGCAATCGCCATGCCGACCGCGTTGGCAATCCCCTGGCCCAGCGGGCCGGTGGTGGTTTCAACGCCGGCGGTGTAGCCGACTTCCGGGTGGCCCGGGGTTCTGGAGTGCAGCTGACGGAAGTTTTTCAGTTCTTCAATCGGCAGATCATAACCGGTGAGATGCAGCAGGCTGTAAATCAGCATTGAGCCGTGGCCGTTGGAGAGCACGAAACGGTCGCGATCGGCCCAGGCCGGGTTGTTCGGGTTATGATTCAGGAAATCACGCCACAGGACTTCGGCAATGTCAGCCATACCCATCGGGGCACCCGGGTGGCCGGATTTGGCTTTCTGTACCGCGTCCATGCTCAGCGCACGAATAGCGTTAGCAAGCTCTTTACGTGAGGACATTTTGACTCCAGTTCGGACTGTTGAAGGCCATACCCTTAACGACTTGACGAGAGCGCGTTTTGGGCTACGCCGGAAAAAAGTGACAACAATGTAACCCAAGCGACAAAACATGTACATGGAGCATCCTTTTGTGGTTTAAGAAATCTCCGGAACAGGTTGTGCTGCCCCGGAATCCTCTCGCCCGTAACTCGCAATACTCTTTATAATTTGTGCAGGATGCGACATGCTTACCGTCGCCTTTTTCAGACAAAAAATCGTAAGATTGTGGAAGATAAAAAATGAAAATTCGCTCAACTATTCTTGCCCTTGGGATCGCAGCAACGCTTACCGGATGTCAGAACATGGACTCCAACGCCCTCCTCAGCTCCGGCGCCGAGGCTTTTCAGGCTTATTCTCTAAGCGACGCGCAGGTCAAAGCGCTCAGCGACCAGGCCTGTAAAGAGATGGATAGCAAGGCGACTATTTCGCCCGCCGGCAGCGACTACAGCAAGCGTCTGAATAAAATCGCCGCCGCGCTGGGAGACAATATCAACGGCCAGCCGGTTAACTACAAAGTGTATGAAACCAAAGACGTTAACGCGTTTGCGATGGCCAACGGCTGCATCCGCGTATACAGCGGCCTGATGGACATCATGAACGATAACGAAGTGGAAGCGGTTATCGGCCACGAAATGGGCCACGTTGCGCTGGGTCACGTGAAGAAAGGCATGCAGGTGGCTCTCGGCACCAACGCCGTTCGCGCCGCCGCCGCGTCGGCGGGCGGTATCGTCGGCAGCCTGTCCCAGTCTCAGCTGGGCGATCTTGGCGAAAAGCTGGTGAACTCGCAGTTCTCCCAGCGCCAGGAGTCCGAAGCGGACGACTACTCCTACGATCTGCTGCGTAAGCGCGGAATTAATCCGTCAGGACTGGCCACCAGCTTCGAGAAGCTGGCCAAGCTGGAAGCCGGGCGTCAGAGCTCAATGTTTGACGATCACCCGGCATCCCAGGAGCGCGCTCAGCACATCCGCGATCGCATGAAGGCCGACGGAATTAAATAATCCCGGTTCCCCTCTCTGCAGCGCCAGAGAGGGGAAAACGGCTTAATACAGCGTTTTCTGCGGCGGCCCGGCAAAACGCAGCGCGCCAATCTGCCCCATTTTGACCTCCACCACCGACGGCCCCGGCATCGCCAGCGCTTCGGTCATCACCGACTGGAAATCCTCCGCCCGCTCAACGCTCCACGCCTGCAGGCCGATGGCCTGCGCCAGCAGCGTGAAATCCGGAGTATGCAGCTCGTTGTAATACTGACGCCCGCCGAAATACTTATCCTGAATCCCGCGCATCACGCCGTAGCCGCCATCGTTCATGACAATCAGCGTGACGTTAGCCTTTTCCTGCGCCAGCGTCGCCAGCTCCCCCAGATTCAGGCTCAGCCCGCCGTCGCCGACGAGGCCGACCACCTTCCGCTGCGGGTTAGCAATCGCCGTGCCGATCGCCATCGGCAGGCCCATGCCAATGGCCCCGGCCAGCGAGTGGATGTTCATTAACGGGCCGTGGGCGCGGAACAGGCGGCTCCCCCACAGGCTGCCGGAAACGGTGATATCGCGCACCAGGATCCCGTCGTCAGGCAGCGCCTGGGCGATGGCGTCGTTCAGCTGCGCGTAGGCGCCGCACTGCTCGCGCAGCCCGCTATCCGCCAGCGCGACCGCCTCTTTGACCTGCGCATCCCACTGGACATTACCCCATTCACGCCCCTGCGCTTTTTCCGCCAGCGCCGCCAGCAGGCTGGCACAGTCGGCAATCAGCGTGTTATCCATCAGATAGTTACGGCTGGCCGCCGCCGGGTCGATATCAATCTGCACCCTTGGCGACGGCAGCTCGAGGGTCCAGGAGCGGGTTTCGTTGCTGCGCAGGCGCGAGCCCGCCACCAGGGTAAAATCGCACTGCGCCATCAGCGCTTCAACGGACGGCGAATTGTGGAAGGCGCGCAGGCTGGCGCGGTGCGCGTCCGGCAGCACGCCGCGGCCGTGGGTGCTGGAGATCACCGTCATCCCGGAATCGGCCAGCTTTTTCACCGCCGCCGCGCTGCCGATAGCCCCGCCGCCCAGCCACAGCAGCGGTCGTTTAGCCTGGCGGAGCTGCGCCCACAGCGCATCGACGGTGGCGCTATCGGCCTTCGCCGCCGGGGCCGCTTTCAGCGCGGCGGTCACCAGCGAGGCCGGGATTTTCGCGCCCTGAATATCAATCGGGATTTCAACCGAGACCGGACCGCACGGCGGCGTTTGCGCCTCCTGAATCGCCTTATGCAGGATAGCCAGCGCCTGGCTGGCGTTGCTGATGCGGTACGCGCGCTTCGAGCTGGCCTTCAGGAAGGTCAGCTGGTCGCGGGTTTCGTGAATAAAGCCGGTGTCGGCATCGAGCCAGGTTTTCTCCACCTGACCGGTGAGGTGCAGCAGCGGCGTACAGGCGTTCATCGCCTCCACCAGCGCCCCTACCGCGTTGCCGGCCCCCGCGCCGGTGCTGGTCAACGCCACGCCCAGTCCGGAAAAGCGCCCGTGGGCGTCGGCCATAGTGACCGATCCGGCCTCACCGCGCGCCGGAACAAAGCGGATCTTTCCGCGCTGGCCTACCGCATCGGCGATCGGCAGGTTGTGAATAGAGATGACGCCGTAAATAGCCTCAACGTTGTACTGCTCCAGCGTTCTGGCGATGGCTTCGCCGACGGTTATCATTTCGCTCATTGCACACCCTTCTCTTAGTCGCACCAGTGGTTGACGCTATTACCCGTCGCCAGATAAATGCTCTTTTGTTGCATCCAGGCCTTTAGCCCCTGAATCCCTTTTTCGCGGCCCAGGCCGCTCTCTTTAAAGCCCCCAAACGGGGTCGAAATGGAGAAAACCTTGTAGGTGTTGATCCACACCGTTCCGGCTTCCAGGCGATCGCTTAAGCGCAGGGCGCGTCCGCTGTCCCGCGTCCAGATCCCCGCCGCCAGGCCGTATACCGAATCATTGGCCTGCTGGATCAGCGCATCTTCATCGCTGAAGCTCATCGCCACCAGCACCGGGCCGAAGATCTCCTCCCGGCAGGCGCGGGCCGCGTTGGTCAGCCCCTCAACGATCGTCGGTTGAAAATAGCTGCCTGTCGCCAGCGCCGGATCCGCCGGGATCTCGCCGCCGCACAGCACCCGGCCGCCTTCGCGTTTCGCCAGCTCGACGTACTCCAGCACGCTGTCGCGGTGCTTTTCATTAATCAGCGGTCCGACGTGGGTCTCCGCGCTAAACGGATGGCCGATTCTGAGCCCGCGGGTCAGCTCCAGCAGGCGCGCCATCAGCTGCGGATAGACTTTTTCATGCACAAACAGCCGCGAGCCGGCGATGCAGGCCTGGCCGCCGGAGCTAAAGATGCCGTAGCAGATGCCGCGCGCCGCCTGCTCGATATCGGCATCTTCCAGCACGATGGTCGGAGATTTGCCGCCGAGCTCCAGCGACGCCGGGATCAGCTTTTCCGCCGCCACGTGCGCCAGATGACGTCCGGTGCTGGTGCCGCCGGTAAACGAAATTTTGCGCACCAGAGGGTGGCGGGCCAGGGCGTCGCCAATCACCGATCCTTTCCCCGGCAGGACGCTGAGCAGGCCCGCCGGCAGGCCGGCCTGTTCGAAGATCCGCGCCAGCTCCAGCGCCATCAGCGGCGTGGCCTCCGCCGGCTTGAGGATCACCGCGTTACCGGCGGCGATCGCCGGGGCCACTTTTTGCATCTCGCTGGCGATCGGCGAGTTCCACGGCGTAATCGCCGCCACCACGCCCAGCGGCTCGTAGCGGCTGAGCGTCAGCAGATCCGCCTGCCGCGGGGTCGGCAGTTCGCCCTCCAGCAGCTCGCAGGCGGCGGCAAAGTAGCGGGCGCTGCCCGCGGCGCTCATCACCAGGCCTCGCGCCTCCGCCAGCGGCTTGCCGTTGTCGCGGCTCTGCATCCGCGTCAGCTCCTCAAGGCGGGATTCGATAATATCCGCCGCCCTATGCAGGATCTTTGCCCGTAGATGGGGCAGCATGCTGCGCCACGCCGGCTGGCGCCAGGCGCTTTCGGCCAGCGCGATCGCCTCGTGCAGATCGTCAAGGCTTGCCGCATGCAGCGTGGCGTTGACCGAGCCGTCGGCCGGAAACAGGCTGTGCATCAGGTTGCCGCCGCCGTAGCGCCAGCGACCGCCGATAAAAATCTTTAACTCATCCATCGTCGCCTCTTTGCGCTATGCCAGTTCGCGGCAGGCGCGAACCGCGCTCAGTGCCGCCAGGGTGGAGGTTTTTGGGTTGCTGGCGAGCGGCAGTCCGCTGAGCTCCAGGTGGAACTCGCCAAACGCGCCCTGTACGTGCAGCGTGTGGGTATTGCGCCGGGTCATCGGATCGACCATCAGCTGTACCCGGGTATCGTCCATCCCGATGCCGCCCAGCGCCACGGTTGCCGCAACGTTGGCGTTCGCCGGAAACAGGCGGGCCGCTTCGCGCGCGCTGCCTTCAAAAAAGATCTTTGCTTCACTGACCGCGTTGAGGTCGATGAGCATTTCCGCATAGCTGCCGCGCCAGCTGGCCGGGCTTTTGCGCGACCGGTAGGTCACCTGCTCAAGACCGCCCTCTTTCGCTGCCGCCAGGCCGTCAATACCGGCCACCGCGCCGGAAAGCAGGGTTAGCCGGCCTCCGGCGCCGTTGAGGCGTTTTTCCAGCTCGCTATCCGCCAGCGCGCCGGTGGAGATCACCGCCAGATGCCAGCCGCGCCTGAGAATGGCTTCGCCAAACTGCGCCACCGCCTGCTGGCTGGCGCACTCCAGCACCAGATCCGGGGTTTGCGTACAGGCCTGCGGGTCCTCCAGCACCGCTACCGCATCGCCGAAGCGCTGGCGGATCGCCGCGTGGTGCGCCTCGCGCGCCACCACCCAGCCCAGGGCAACCTGCGGCGGCAGCCGTTCAATCACCGCCTGCGCCATTGCGCCATAGCCGATGAGCATGATCTTTTTCATCTCAACTCCTTACAGATGACGGCAAAAGCCGCCGGAGACATCCAGCGCCGCACCGGTGGTAAACGACGCCAGCGGCGAGGCGAGGAACAGCAGCGCCTGCGCCGGCTCGTTCGGCCTGCCGAGGCGCGCCATCGGGATACCGCGCCTGCGGGCGATATCCGCCGTCCACTCGGGCCAGCTCTGGCTCCTGTCCGTGCGGTTTTCAAAGCGCCGCTGCCACTGTCCAGACTCCACCATGCCGAGCAGAATGGAGTTCACCCGAATGCCTTTGGCAACCAGGTCCTTCGACAGCGTCAGGGTCATGTTGAGCAGCGCCGCGCGCGCCGCGGAGGTGGCAATCATGTGCTCCTCCGGCTGCAGCGCCAGCAGCGAGTTCACGCAGGTGATCGAGGCGATATCCGAGCGCTCGAGCTGCGCCTGAAAGGCCTTCACCGGGTTAATCACCCCGAACAGCTTGAGCTCCGCCTCGTGCAGCCACGCCTCCCGCGGCGTATCGGCGAAGTGCGCCACGTACCCCTGGCCGGCGTTATTAATCAGCATGTCGGCACCGCCAAAGCGCGCCGCGACCGCGTCGGCAAAGTCCTGCACCTCGTCTTCTTTCAGCACGTCGCAGCGGTAAGAGAAGACGTCCGCGCCGGGATATTCGTTTTGCAGCGCCGCATGGGCGCTGGCGAGCCGGTCCGGATTGCGGCCGCAGAAGGCGACCTTCGCCCCTTCCCCCAGCAGCAGGCGCAGCGTTTCAAAGCCAATTCCTGACGACCCGCCGGTGACCACCGCTACGCGCCCCTCAATTTGTGCATTCATCGCGCACCTCTTCCCCTACCCGTAAAAGCTGTTGATTGAAAAATGTATCGTTATCGAGATAGCTGGCGTGCCCCGCTCGCGGGATGCCGACGTACGGCATGCGGTAGCGCAGCGCCAGGCCGTGCACCAGCTCCGGCTGGGTAATGGCGTCCTGCTCACCGCACCACGCCTCAAAGCGGCCGCGAAAATCGCCAAGCCAGCGGTGAATATCGTCATGGGCCAGCATCCACGCCGCGGCCAGGTAGCCCTCGGCGCGCAGCCTGCGCATCCCGGCGGCAACGACGGCAACGTTGGCCTCATCGCTACAGGGGTGCAGCAGCTTCGCCGCCCGGCCCTGCGCCATCGCTTCGCCGCCGGCGGCCATCTGCTGCCGGCGGCCCAGCCAGATTTTTTCACGCTGCGCGGCGTCCGCCCGGCCGTAGCCCTGCGCGGCATCGGCCAGCACCAGGCGCAGAACGCGCCCGGGGTACTTTGCCGCAAAGGCGCTGGCTACCAGCGCGCCCAGCGAGTGGCCCACCAGCACCGCCCGCTCAACGCCGGCGAGGTCGAGCAGCTGCGCCAGCGCCTCGGCATAGTCGCCGGCATCCGCACGCTCGGCCGACAACATAGGGCTTTCGCCATAACCGGGCATATCCCAGGCCAGCACGCGGTAGCCGGGCAGCGCCATCTGCTTATGCCAGGAGGCCGCGCCGGAGCTGATACCGTGCAGCAGCACCAGCGGCGTGCCGCTCCCCTGTTCACGAAAACCCGTCATACCGCCTCCTTAACCGCGCTTCACTTTTGACAGAGGATGATCTTCCGGATAGGTCGGGATATTCGGCTTGCGGGTGCCGAGCATCACGCACATCAGCGCTTCCTCTTCGCCGTGGTTAAACAGCCCGCGGTAGATCCCCGCCGGGACGGAGATCAGGTCGCGCTCGCGCAGCACGGTTTCGGTGTAGCTGTCGCCGTCCTGAACCATCAGGGTTATCTGCCCCTTGAGCATGAAAAACACCTCTTCGACGTCATCGTGCAGGTGCAGCGGCCCTTCGCACTTAGCCGGCAGCACCATGGTGGAGAAGGTGAAGTTCTCCGCCGCCACGGTATTGGTGTCGTTGGCGACGCCGGTGGCGCCGGTGCCGATGTAGCGCATCTGGGCGCGGCGGTATTTCGGGTCGAAATCGGCCTGGAACTTCAGCGCGTTCCAGTCATATTTGCGTCCTTCAAAGCGCGCGATACGCGACTCAATCCACTCTTCCATCGTCAGGTGCTCAGGCTTGAGGCCCTGTTTTGCAGTTACGCTTGAATCTGTCATCGTCTTCTCCTCAGTAACGTCTTAGCAGCGGCAGCAACAGGAGACAGCCTACGACCGCCATCACCGCCAGAAAGATCAGTCCGGAATCCATGCTGTGGGTGAAGGCGATAAGCGCGCCCATCACCGCAGGCGACAGGGCGCCGGCAAAGTTTCCCAACCCGTTGAAAATCCCACCCGCCGTGGCGCTGACCCGGGGATGGGTCGCCTTCGCCAGCAGCGCAAAAATATTGGGGGCGCCGGTTCCCCACATGAAGGTGCTAAAGCTCATCGCCGCGATAACCGTTAGCGGAGTGGTGAAGTGCATCACCGCCGCCAGACCCACCGCCGCTCCGGCCAGCGAGATAAAGCAGGCGGCCGCGCGTTTATCCACCCGGTCTGAAAGCCACGCCCCGATGATTTCGCCGAGCAGCATGGCGATAAACGGCATCGACGACAGCCAGCCGGCGTGCTCCAGGTGGATACCCTTGCCCTTAATCAGGTAGCCGGGAAGCCAGCCGTTGATGCCCCACAGATAGGCCAGGAAAGCGATATTGAAGACGCAGATCATCCAGAAGTGCGGACTGACAAACAGCTCCCGGCGGGCGCTACGCCGCTCTTCCTGCGAGCTGGCGGCTGCGGACGTTTTGCCCTCCAGCTGGATGCCGCGCAGGCCGATACGGACAAAAATCAGCACCGGCGCCGTCAGCATCGCCATCGCAAAGAAGGTGCTTTGCCAGCCGAAGGTGCTGAGCAACCAGATGGAGAGCGGGAAGCCGATGGCCGCGCCGACCGGCGTCCCGAGCAGCCACAGCATGGTGGCGCGCGCCTGCAGACGCTGGGGGAAGGTGTGGCGCACGATGGCAAAGGCCAGCGGAAACAGCGGCCCCTCGGCGATGCCGAGCAGCACGCGCAGCACGATCATGGCGCTGTAGCTGTGGGTGAATCCCATCATCACCATTAATACGCACCACACCACCATCATGCCGGTGAGCAGACGCAGCGGCGCGATGCGGTCGCCCAGCCCGCTGAGCAGAACCGAGGAGAAGCCGTAGCTCAGTAAAAAAGCGCTCATCAGGATGCCGAGGCGGGTGGTATCAAAATCGATGCCCATCGCCTGCTGAAAATGGCTATCGGAAAACAGCGCCGCAATGCTGATTTTGTCGAAGAATGCCAGCAGCACGCAGGCCAGTAACGACAGCGGAATGGCCCAGCGAACCGCTTTTTCAGGCGCGTGGACGCCCTCACCGCCCGCCACGGAGGGCGCGGTGTTGGTCTCTAATGTGGTCATCTCTCCCCCTTAAGGGTGCGCGGGTGTTATCGCAATGACATCAGCGAAAAGGTCAGATCGTCGAGCGGCACGGCGGAAAGATCCCTCCCCGCCGCCATCCAGCGCTTCGCCAGCTTGACGGTGCGCGCATCGTTAAACGCCACCAGCTGGCTGAGCCGGCCGTCGCCAGCGATCGAGAAAAACAGCGGCCCTTTGGGATCGCGGCGAACCACCGTCCGGGTTCCCGGCTGCGGAATACCGAGGATCTGAATATTGTGCGCGTATTGATCCGACCACAGCCACGGCGCTTCGTCGTAGCCCTCGGCCTGCGGATCGAGCATCGCCTTCGCGGTCGCCACCGCCTGATTCTGGGCAAAGGCCCACGACTGAATGCACAGGCCGTACTGGTGATGGCGGGCGACGTCGCCGGCGGCGAAAATAGCCGGATCGGCCGTTCGTCCCTGGGCATCGACCACGATCCCGCGATCGACGGGCAGGCCCGCCTCCTGCGCCAGCTCCAGATTAAGATCGACGCCGATCCCCACCACCACCGCATCGAAGGTCTGACATCGGCCGTCGCAGCGGATCACCGGCAGGCCGTCGCTATCTTCGAGGCCCAGCGCACCGCACCCCGTGCGGACGTTGACCCCCCGATCGCGGTGCAGCCATTCCAGCTCCTGCGACACCTCGCCGCTTACCGAGCGCATGCACAGCGCCGGCTGCTGTTCGTAGAGCGTGACCTCGACGCCGCTTTTGCGCGCCGAGGCGGCAATCTCGAGGCCAATCCAGCCGCCGCCGACGATCGCCAGCCGGGTGCTGGCCGCCAGGCGCTGCTTCAGGCGCCGGGCATCCTGCCAGTGGCGCAGGGTGTAGACCTGGGGATGCTGCGCCCACGCCTCGCCGGGCAGGCGGGCGCGGCCGCCGGTAGCGATCAGCAGGCGGTCGTAGGTCAGCCGCTCGCCGCCGCTCAGGCGCACGGTTCTCGCCTCACGATCGATGGCCTCCGCCCGCTGCGGGCGGTACCACTTCAGGTTCAGCGCCTGCTGAGCTTCTGCGCTAAACAGACGCGGCAGCGCCGGTTCGGCCTCCAGCAGCGCCGCCTTCGACAGCGGTGGGCGCTCGTAAAAATCCCACTCCTCCTCGGCGATGATGCAGATCTCGCCGTCGAAGCCTTCATCACGCAGCGTTTTTGCCGCCCAGCCGCCGGCCTGGCCGCCGCCGATAATCACTATCCGCACCGTCATACCGCCTCCGGCTTTTTCTGCTGGCGGCGGGTGTCGTGGTCGATACCGCCCTCCACCGCCCACTCGGTAAAGGAAACCAGGGAGTGTTCCAGCTCGCGCGGCTGCCAGTTTTCCGTCAGATAGTCGTCGTTGGTGTAGTACTCAAACGCGCCGCCGGTCGGGCTGTTGACGTACCAGAAATAGGCCGAAGAGACCGGGTGGCGGCCGGGGCCGATAAAGGTGCTCCACTGGCTTTTGTTCATCGCGATCCCGCCGCCGATCACTTCGTGGATATCGCGCACCGTAAAGGCGACGTGGTTAAGGCCGCGCCTGCGGGTCGGCAGCTGTAATAAGAAGAGATTGTGATGCCCGCCGCGCACGCCGCAGCGCAGGAACACCGCGCGGTTGATATAGCGATCGGACACCTGGAAACCGAGCACTTCGCGGTAAAAGCTCTCTACCGCCGCCAGCTCCTCCACGAAGAACACCACGTGGCCGATGTTGATCGGCTGGGCGCGGTCATAAACCGGGCTCGGCGTATCGATCCGCCGCACGTCGCCCCACTGGTTTATCGGCTCAACGTCCAGCTCAACCGGCGTCTGCTGGCTCACCTGGACCCGCAGCGTCATGCCGTTCGGATCCTGGCACTCGAGGGCGCCGTCCACTTCGCGAAAGGCCGGCTGCTGCGCCAGCTTCGGCCGCAGCGCCTCCAGCGCCGCCCGGTCCGCCACGCCCCAGGTCATCCGGCGCAGGGTATTGCCCGCCTCAAAAGCGGGCGGCAGATCCGGGCTGTTGATCGGGTTGAGCATGACCTGGGCGCCGCTCAGGGTGGTAAAACCCCGGCCGCCGGCATCGCTCGTCAGGCCAAAATCACGCATAAATTTGGCGCTATGGGTCAGGTCGTCGACGCCAAATTCCAGCTTTTCAATTCCGGTTACACTCATCGTTCGTTGCCTCTTTACCGTTCGGTCGCCCGGATTTGGGCGTAAAACATGCCCGACGCAGCCAAGCGCCTGCAGTTAACGTATTGATTTAAATAGCCTGAGCTAAATGCCCGAGGAAGCCTGAAATTTTGTCCGCCGCCATGCTGACATCGTTTTGCAGCCGCTCGCGATCGGCCTGCGGGATCTCATCCGACGGCACCAGGATACTCACCACCGCCGCCACCCGTCCGCTGCGATCGTAGACCGGGTAAACGATGGAGGAGATCCCGTGACGGTAGAAGGACTCGCCGATCACAAAGCCCCGCGCCTTATCCTGCTGCACCATCTGCCACAGCGCTTCACGGTCGTGAATTTGCCCCGGCGTATTGCCCGGCAGCCGCTCGTCAGGGAACAGCAGCTCGAACTCGCGGCGGGAGACATCGGTCAGCAGCATGCGGCCAAGCGAAGTGCAGTGGACCGGCAGCCGGGTGCCGATGCTGACCTGATTAATGCGCGAGCCGGCGGCGCTGACGCGGGCGATGTAGATGATGTCCCGCCCGTCGCGGATCGCCAGGTGGCTGCTGCACTGGCTGGTATCGCGCAGCTGCTCAATCACCGGCTGACCGACCTGCGCCACATCCAGGGAGGCGATATATTCAAAGCCCAGACGCAGGACGTTCATCCCGAGCGAAAAGGTATTGGTGCGCGGATTGCGCTCCAGAAAGCCCATATATTCCAGCGTCTGCACCACGCGATAGGCGGTCGCCTTCGGCATATCCACCAGCCGATGCAGCTCGGCGAAGGTCAGATCGCGATGCTGCTCGCCAAACGCCAGCAGCAGCTCCAGCCCCCGCTCCAGGCCCGGCACCAGGTACTTCACTTCCCGCTCGTTTGCCATACCGCCTCGCCTCTTTAGTTAAAAACAAATCCGCCGTTGACCGGGATCAGCTGTCCGGTGATAAACCGCGACAGCTCGCTGAGCAGCCACACCACGCTGCCGGTAACATCCTCCGGCTGCTGGGCGCCGCTCAGAGCCCGGCCGTTCTCATACAGCTGATGACGTTCAGCCGGAACGTACTCGGTGGCCTCAACGCGGGTCAGCCCCGGGGCGATAGCGTTGATGCGAATGCGCTTCTCCCCGAGCTCCCGCGCCATTGAGCGGGTCATGGCGATCACCGCGCCTTTGCTGGCTACGTAGGCCATCAGACGCGGCGCGCCCCACAGCGCGGTGTCCGACGCCACGTTAACGATCCCGCTGCCTTCACGCAGCAGCGGCACCGCCGCCCGGGTCACCAGCCAGGTGCCTTTGACGTTAACCGACATCACCCGATCCCACAGATCCGGATCGTAATCGATCATATTTTTGCCGCCGACGCCGGTGGCCATCGCGGCGTTATTCACCAGTCCGTCAATAGGACCTCGTTCGCCAATCGCGCTAAACGCCTGCGCGATTGAGCGCGGATCGGCCAGATCGATAGCGTAAGACTCGATGGCAAAACCTTGTTCACTGAGCCCATGCGCGCTCTCGGCCAGTTGGCCCTCGAGGATGTCGCACATCACGACCTTCGCCCCCTGCTCCGCGCAGGCTTTGGCGAAGTGATAGCCCAGCCCGCGCGCGGCCCCGGTCACCACGATACGTTTTCCGTTCAGCAGCCCGTTCATCAGGCGGCGCCCTGCTGTTCTTCGCGCGCCGCCAGCTGCTCTTTGGCCGCTTTTTGCATCATGCGGCGCAGGCGCGACAGCCCGACGTCGTGCTGATAGAGATATTCGTGGTCGCGGGCGTTCGGCGCCAGGCTCTCCAGCACCACGCGATCCTGCTCGAGCACTTCCCAGTGCAGTTTTTCCAGGCGGTTGCGGTACATGAAGCGCCACATATCGCGCTGCCAGCCCTGCACACCGCGGATACGCCAGAAAAAGACCCGACAGTTGTCGTTATCTTCCGGCACCACCATGCCGACGATAAAGAAGTGGCCTCCTGGCCCAAAGCGTTTCTGATACGGGATCGACAGGCGCATCCAGCAGGCGCCGCTATTGCCGAGCTCTACCCAGTCAAAGTTGACGCCGCTCTGCCCCTTCTTCTCAAAGATAAAGCCGGTTTTGGTCGGCTGCAGCACCATGTCCGCTTTACGCTCCCCTTCCGCCATCGAGTGCGAAGAGGAGTGCAGATAGGTACCGTGCATCGGGTCCATGACGTTTTCCAGCGCGTACTGATAGTTGCATTTCCACGCGGCGGTGCAGAGGAAGTTGCTGTATTTGTCGCCGTTAGCCAGCTCTTCCGGGAAGCTCAGCTCCTCCGGCTGCTGGTTCGCCGTGGCGCCAAACCATAAGAAGATCGCCCCGTGCGCTTCCTGAACGCTATAGCTGCGCACGCACTGCTGGCCCACCAGCGGACACTTGTCGACCGCCGGGACATCTTTCACTTCGCCGTTTCCCGCCACTTCCACGCCGTGATACCAGCAGGCGATGCGGTCGCCGAGGTTCCAGCCCATCGACAGGCGCGCGCCGCGGTGCGGGCAGCGGTCTTCCAGCGCCTGCAGCTGGCCGTCTTTATTACGCCAGATAACGATCTGCTCGCCGAGGCGGGTGATGCCCACCGGCGCGGACTGCACCTCCCAGCTTGCCAGCACCGGATACCACAGGCCGCGTAAACCTTTATCGAGATAGTTTTGTACCGTTGTCGTCATCGCTGTGTCCTCAGTATCCGTTTACCTGCAAAAAAGCCTCAAAGCTGGCTTCGCTCCACGGTTCGCCCTGCTGGTCGTGCATCCGGAGGTCGTTCAGCCCGTCCACCAGCTGCGTCAGGCTCTCTGCGCCCTGCTCAAACAGCCCTTCAAGGGTGGCGATAAGCTGCAGCTCCCAGCTCTCCGGAACGCGGCTGCGGGTCTGCCAGATAAGATTGGCGTAGTCGCCAGGCCGGTGGATATTGCCGTTTCCGCCCTCGGCGGGCGGCGTAAACTGGCGGCTTTCCGGCAGCGCCGGGTTGAAGTTCAGGGTTTCGCTCATGCCACGCTCTCCTCGATAAAAGTAATCTGGATCTGATTGTCGAATACCCGCACCGGGTAACGATTGAGGCTACGACCGCCCGGACCGTGCAGGCACTGACCGGTTTTCACATCGAATACCGCTTCGTGCAGCGGGCATTCAACCTTGCCGTCTTCCACAAAGCCCTGGCTTAACAGCGCGTAGGCATGGGGACACACGTCCTCCAGCGCGTAATACTCGCCATCAATCAGATAAATGCCGATCTCTTTACCGTCGATATTGCCGCTATAAGGGAAATCTTCCTGTACCTGCTCTGCGTCACATACGCCTATCCAGCTCATCACGATCCTCCAGGCTTTGTTTCATATATGAAACTCTGTTTCTTATTTAATACGGTCAATATAAAAGCGTTCAATCTTTCGTCAAGCGGCAATGTGAAGGATTTGTTAACCGATCGTGATTTAATTATCTAAGTGTGCAATCGATCACGAAAAATTGCGGCAATATGAAATTGTGATATTTAAAAGGGGGCATAAAAATAAATTAAGCAGGCGCTTAACTTTTCGAAAAAGACTATTGACTTCTTTTCCATACAATCATTAAAAATGATAAATCCGGCTAAACATCGAGTTTCACTGGTGAAACACTTTTCAATCAATATCTTTTAAAACAATGAGTTTCACCTGTGAATCATTTTACATACGTGACTATCACCGTTATTTAAAAATAGCGCCTTTGATTCATAAATGACCGGGAGAAAAGAATAATCATGACCGCAAGATGGCAGGGAACAATCGCGCTACTGTTGTTAATTATCATCTCTTATATTGACCGGGTAAATATCTCAGTAATGATACTTAACCCCGAATTTGCGGCCCACTTTCTGCTAAATGAAAACAGAATGTTACAGGGAATGCTGATGACCTGCTTTCTCGTGGGCTATGGGCTGTCGGCGCTACTCTTAACGCCGGTCATTGAAAACCGGCTGCACTATCGGCAGGGGCTATTAATCAGCATCGCTATCTGGGCCGCGGTGTGCGCCGTTTCTCCGCTGCTCGGCTCGCTGTTCGGAATGCTGATCGCCCGCGTTATTTTAGGTATTGCGGAGGGGCCGCTATTTTCACTTAAAACGCGCTTTATCAGCGACAGCTTCGCCGCCGGCGAGATCGGCAAACCGAACGCGGTTACCGCGCTCGGGGTCTCGCTGGGGCTGGCGGTGGGCTTCCCGCTGGTCACTTTTTTAATTGAGCATCAGGGGTGGCAAGGCTCTTTCTACAGCCTGGCCGCGCTGAACCTGCTGCTCGGCGGCGGGCTGATCTGGCGCTTCCTGCCGGCTCCTGCCGCGGCGGCGCAAAGGTCTCGCTCCGGCTTTAAGCAGACGTTTCAGCTGGCCTGGCGTACGCCGCTGCTCGGCTGGATCCTGCTGGTCGAGATCGCCACCCTCAGCTATCTGTGGGGCAGCAGCGCCTGGCTGCCGGCGTGGCTGCGCGACGAGCATCACTTCTCGCTACAGGCCACCGGCGTTCTGGCGGCGATCCCCTTTCTGCTCAGCCTGGGTTCAAAATTTCTTGGCGGCGTGCTGCTCGATAAAATGCGCCCCGAGCAGGCTCCGCTGCTGTTTATAAGCGGCGGTCTTCTGACGGCCTGCTCGATACTGGCGCTGATGCTCAGCCACCAGCCGGCGTGGCTGGCGCTGTTTATGCTGTCGGCCAATATCTTTTGGGGGCTTCAGGGGGCGGCGATACCGGCGGTGGTGCAGCATCACGCGGCGAGGGAGGCGGTTGGCAGCGCCTACGGCATCATTAACGGTATCGGCAATATCTGCGCGGCGTTTATCCCGCTGCTGATGGGGCTGGTGATGAAGTCGGTCGGGTCGGTCAGTTCAGGATTTTCGGTACTGGTGGCGTCACAGGTCGTTACCCTGCTTGCCGGAGGCGTGCTGCTGCTGCGCATGCGTCGCGCAGCAGCAGTGAGCGCTTAGGGCTTATTCGCCCTTTTTCGCCGCCTGGATATAGAGCATTTCCAGCGCCAGGGTCGCCGCCGCCAGGGCGGTGATCTCGGACTGATCGTAGGCCGGAGCCACTTCCACCACGTCCATGCCAACGATGTTCAGATCCTTCAGGCCGCGCACCAGCTTGATCGCGCGGTCCGAGGTCAGCCCACCGATCACCGGCGTACCGGTGCCCGGCGCAAACGCCGGATCCAGACAGTCAATGTCGAAGGTCAGATAGACCGGCATATCGCCAACGATCTGTTTGATCTGAGCGATAACGTCGTCAGCGCTGCGATCGTTAACCTGGCCCGCATCCAGCACGGTAAAGCCGTTGTCTTTGTCGAACTCGGTGCGGATACCGATCTGTACGGAATGGTTCGGATCGATCAGGCCTTCGTTCGGCGCGGTGTAGAACATGGTGCCGTGATCGAACTCGCAGCCGTTGGCGTAGGTGTCGGTATGGGCATCGAAATGCACCAGCGCCATTTTACCGAAATGCTTAGCGTGCGCGCGCAGCAGCGGCAGGGTGACGAAGTGATCGCCGCCGAAGGAGAGCATACGTTTCCCGGCCGCCAGCAGCTTCTCAGCGTGGGCCTGCAAACGTTCGCTCATGTCGCGCGCGTCGCCGAAGGCGTAAACCAGATCGCCGCAGTCGACAACGTTCAGACGCTCGCGCATGTCGAAGTTCCACGGGAAGCGGTTGCCTTCCCAGGCAAGGTTGGTGGAAACCTGACGGATCGCGGCAGGACCGTGACGCCCGCCCGCGCGGCCGGAGGTTGCCGCATCAAAAGGAACGCCGGTGATCACCCAGTCGGCGTCGCTGTCGTACGGCTGGAAGTTCAGCGGCAGACGCAAAAAACCAAACGCGTTAGAGACCAGGGAATTATCGTATTGATGACCTAAAGTGCTCATGGGTGTGACCTCTTTTTACAGGCGATAGTGTTAAAAATGCACATAAAAAAACCCCTCCGCGTCGTTAGGCCCGACGAGGAAGGGTTTGAATAGGGTGACTGCTTGTTGGGCGAATTATCGCCGTTAATGCCTGCGGGTTCAAGTCGGTATCGCGTTTGTGCGACCTGATGCCCCCTCCTTCACAAGAGAGGGCGCGCAGCATGTTACTCGTCTTCCAGATAAGTGTAGCCGTACAGGCCCGCTTCGAACTCTTCGAGGAACTGCTGCTGCAGCGCCTCGTCGAGACCGGAGTTTTTCACCTGATCGCGGAACTGGGTCAGCAGCGTGTTCGGATCCAGCTGCACGTACTGCAGCATATCCGCCACGGTATCTCCTTCGTCGGAGAGCTCAACTTCAACGCTGCCGTCAGGGAAGACGAACACGTCAACCGCTTCGGTATCACCGAACAGGTTGTGCATGTTGCCGAGGATCTCCTGGTAGGCGCCAACCATAAAGAAGCCCAGCATCGGCGGGTTATCAGGATCGTATTCCGGCATCGGCATGGTGGTGGCGATCCCATCTCCGTCGACGTAGTGATCGATAGCGCCGTCGGAGTCGCAGGTGATATCCAGCAGCACCGCGCGGCGCTCAGGCACCATGTTCAGCCCTTCCAGCGGCATCACCGGGAACAGCTGATCGATACCCCACGCGTCCGGCATCGACTGGAACAGGGAGAAGTTGACGTAAATTTTATCCGCCATCCGCTCCTGCAGCTCGTCAATGATTGGCCGGTGCGCGCGGTTGCTCGGGTCGAGCTGTTTCTGCACTTCGTGACACATGTTCAGATACAGCTGCTCCGCCCACGCGCGCTCCTGCAGGTTGAAGGTGCCGGAAGAGTAGCCGATATGAATATCGTGCAGGTCCATCTGGCTATCGTGTAGCCATTCGCGCAGCGAGCGGCGGTTGCCGGTCTCGTGCATCTCGAGCCAGGTTTCCCACATGCTCTGCAGCGGGCGCGCCGCATCTTCCGCAGGCGGGGTCGCCTCGGTGTATTCGTTACGCTCAACGCCGATGATGTTGGAGACCAGCACGGTATGGTGCGCGGTGACCGCACGCCCGGATTCGGTAATCACCGTCGGGTGCGGCAGGCCGTTCTCTTCGCAGGCGTCGCCGATCGCCCAGATGATGTTGTTCGCGTACTCGTTGAGGCCGTAGTTCACCGAGCAGTCGGACTGCGAGCGGGTGCCCTCATAGTCCACGCCCAGGCCGCCGCCGACGTCAAAGCACTGGATATTGACGCCCAGCTTATGCAGCTCGACGTAAAAGCGCGAGGATTCGCGCACGCCGGTGGCGATATCGCGAATGTTGGCCATCTGCGAGCCAAGGTGGAAGTGCAGCAGCTGCAGGCTTTCCAGATGCCCCGCCGCGCGCAGAATTTCAACCAGCTGCAGAACCTGCGTCGCCGCGAGGCCGAACTTGGATTTCTCGCCGCCGGAGGACTGCCATTTACCGGAGCCCTGCGAGGCTAAACGCGCGCGGACGCCAAGACGCGGCACCACGTTCAGGCGTGCGGCCTCTTCCAGCACGATGGCGATTTCCGACATCTTTTCGATGACCAGATAGACCTTGTGGCCCATCTTTTCGCCCACCAGCGCCAGGCGGATATATTCACGGTCTTTATAGCCGTTACAGACGATCACGCTGCGGGTCATGCCCGCGTGCGCCAGCACCGCCATCAGTTCGGCCTTTGAACCGGCTTCCAGGCCCAGCGGCTCGCCGGAGTGGATCAGCGACTCAATCACGCGACGATGCTGGTTAACCTTAATCGGGTAGACCAGGAAATAGTCGCCGTTATAGCCGTAGGACTCGCGCGCGCGCTTGAAGGCGGCGTTAATCGAGCGCAGGCGATGCTGCAGGATCTGCGGGAAGCAAAACAGTGCAGGCAGGCGCTGCCCCTGCGCTTCACGCGCTTTAACTAATTCGGCAAGATCGACGCGCGCTTGCGGTACGTCAGGATCCGGGCAAACGCTGATATGGCCCAGCTCGTTGACGTCGTAGTAGTTATTACCCCACCAGGCAATATTATAAGTACGTAGCATTTTGCTAGCTTCCTGGGAGCTCATCGCCACCTCCTGCATAGAACGTAGTACACCCTGTTCGCCTGCTGACGAAGGCGAAACCATAGACATGTCGTCAGACATAGCGAACCTCAATTTTTAATCATAAGTGTAAGACAGTTAACTACTATCGCAGTCCAAAGACGCGATAACAACCCATGAACAGTCCTAAACCCCAGCAGATAGTGCTGGCGCTGCGGCTGCGCGACCGGTTTCTTCTTCATATGATAATAAAACACGTACCCGAACGTAGTGTGACAGTCCGGAGAAACCACGAGAAAACCCTTGCAATAGCGGCAAGAGAGCCCTTGTTCAGTTTTCTGACGACCTTCCGGCCCTGGAATCCTGAGAAGCGCCGAGATGGGTAGAACATCGGCAGGTGTGCATGCAAGAGATGCAGATTGCGGGATAGTGACGCGCGACGGAACGACGCGACGAATCAGGTGAAAAACGTGGGTTCATTATCTGGTATCACCTCCACACTGCCCCGAAACGGGCCAGCGACAAGCCAAAGCTATCTATCTGGCAGCAGGCGCAAAGGCCGCTGCGGGATTCTGTCAATACAGAGTGCTTAACCCGGCTGGAAGTGGCGTCACGAGGTACTCTTCGTGCGCTGTCATAATGAGCCGTGCGCGGCGTTTTATACCGAGAAGCAGGCTAAAATGCAAAATAAAAATATGCGCGTTGCCGCATCTGGCAGGAAAAATTTCCACCGACTATTGCGCATAAATGCGATGCGCATCAAAAAAGTCTGGAAATGGGATTAAGATTTGACCTAAAATAGCCGTCCAGAAGTTAATCCGTCTATACTGATTAACACTCAGACTGCTCGTGTCACTACCTGCAGGCTTTGGTAGAATCATCCACCAAAGCTAATCCACACAACAGTATGAGCTATACGAATACTCCACAGGTAAAATAAAACATGGCAAAACACCTCTTTACGTCCGAGTCCGTATCAGAAGGGCATCCAGACAAAATTGCTGACCAAATCTCCGATGCCGTGCTTGACGCGATCCTGGAACAGGATCCGAAAGCCCGCGTCGCGTGTGAGACCTACGTCAAAACCGGCATGGTTTTGGTTGGCGGTGAAATCACCACCAGCGCATGGGTTGATATCGAAGAGATCACCCGTAATACGGTTCGTGAAATTGGCTACGTGCATTCCGATATGGGCTTTGATGCCAACTCCTGCGCCGTGCTGAGCGCAATCGGCAAGCAGTCTCCGGACATCAACCAGGGCGTTGACCGTGCCGATCCGCTCGAGCAGGGCGCGGGCGACCAGGGCCTGATGTTTGGCTATGCCACTAACGAGACCGACGTGCTGATGCCGGCGCCGATCACCTATGCTCACCGTCTGGTGCAGCGTCAGGCTGAAGTGCGTAAAAACGGCACGCTGCCGTGGCTGCGTCCGGATGCGAAGAGCCAGGTGACCTTCCAGTATGACGACGGCAAAATCGTCGGCATCGACGCGGTGGTCCTGTCGACCCAGCACGCGGAAGATATCGATCAGAAATCGCTGCAGGAAGCGGTGATGGAAGAGATCATCAAGCCGGTTCTGCCGACCGAATGGCTGAGCAGCGCCACCAAATTCTTTATCAACCCGACCGGTCGCTTTGTTATCGGCGGCCCGATGGGCGACTGCGGCCTGACCGGACGTAAAATCATCGTTGATACCTACGGCGGCATGGCTCGCCACGGCGGCGGCGCGTTCTCCGGTAAGGATCCGTCTAAAGTTGACCGCTCCGCGGCTTACGCAGCGCGCTATGTGGCGAAAAATATCGTTGCCGCAGGCCTGGCCGATCGCTGTGAGATTCAGGTTTCCTACGCAATCGGCGTGGCTGAACCGACCTCTATCATGGTTGAAACCTTCGGCACCGAAAAAATTGCGACCGAGCAGCTAACGCTGCTGGTGCGCGAATTCTTCGACCTGCGTCCGTACGGCCTGATCCAGATGCTGGATCTGCTGCACCCAATCTACAAAGAAACCGCGGCATACGGTCACTTTGGTCGCGAACATTTCCCATGGGAAAAAACCGACAAAGCCGCTCTGCTGCGCGAAGCTGCCGGCCTGAAATAACCGCGCGCTTTACCGTTTCAAAGGCCAGCCTCGTGCTGGCCTTTTTCTTTACCTCTTCCCCCCACTGCGCTCCGTGCTCCGCCGCCACCGGCTCCTGCAACACCAGATAATGAAAGCGATTACATAAGATTGGCAGCCATTCGTTAGCTCAGGTTCAGCGTTAATGAAGCAATCTGTCACAATGTTACATACTGTTTCAGGTAAGTCTGATTTGTGCTTTTTGTCGCGTCGACTAAACTCAAATACTACATTGATTTATATAAATATTTATTGATTACGTTTCTTTACCTTAGTGTAAGCGATTACACAGCCGTGATTGCAATCACATTTTTTTGCTACGCACTCCCCTACTCTAAGCAGCGACAGAATCAATAACTCAACTGGAGGGCGTTATGCCTGACAACAAAAAACAAGGGCGCTCGAACAAAACGATGACGTTCTTTGTCTGTTTCCTCGCCGCACTGGCTGGCCTGCTTTTTGGCCTTGATATCGGCGTCATTGCGGGTGCCCTACCCTTTATTGCCAACGAGTTTCAGATTACCGCTCACACTCAGGAATGGGTGGTGAGCTCGATGATGTTCGGCGCCGCGGTCGGTGCGGTCGGCAGCGGCTGGCTCTCCTTCAAGCTGGGCCGTAAGAAAAGCCTGATGATCGGCGCCATCCTGTTCGTTGCCGGCTCGCTGTGCTCCGCCGCCGCGCCGAACGTTGAAGTGCTGCTGATCTCCCGCGTACTGCTCGGCCTGGCGGTAGGCGTCGCTTCCTACACCGCCCCGCTGTACCTGTCGGAAATTGCGCCGGAGAAAATTCGCGGCAGCATGATCTCGATGTATCAGCTGATGATCACCATCGGTATTCTCGGCGCCTATCTGTCGGATACCGCGTTTAGCTACAGCGGCGCATGGCGCTGGATGCTCGGGGTCATAATCATCCCGGCCGTTCTGCTGCTGATTGGCGTCTTCTTCCTGCCGGACAGCCCGCGCTGGTTTGCCGCAAAACGCCGCTTTGTCGACGCTGAGCGCGTGCTGCTGCGCCTGCGTGATACCAGCGCGGAAGCCAAACGTGAGCTCGATGAAATCCGTGAAAGCCTGAAGGTCAAACAGTCCGGCTGGGAGCTGTTTAAAGAGAACAGCAACTTCCGCCGCGCGGTGTTCCTCGGGGTTCTGCTGCAGGTGATGCAGCAGTTCACCGGGATGAACGTCATCATGTACTACGCGCCAAAGATTTTTGAGCTGGCGGGCTACGCCAACACCACCGAGCAGATGTGGGGCACGGTCATCGTCGGCCTGACCAACGTGCTGGCGACCTTTATCGCGATCGGCCTGGTTGACCGCTGGGGCCGTAAGCCAACGCTGATCCTCGGCTTTATCGTCATGGCCGTCGGCATGGGCGTGCTGGGCAGCATGATGCATATCGGCATCCACTCCACGACCGCGCAGTACTTCTCCGTGCTGATGCTGCTGATGTTTATCGTCGGCTTCGCCATGAGCGCCGGCCCGCTGATCTGGGTCCTGTGTTCAGAAATCCAGCCGCTGAAGGGCCGCGATTTCGGCATCACCTGCTCCACGGCTACCAACTGGATTGCCAACATGATCGTCGGTGCGACCTTCCTGACCATGCTGAACTCGCTGGGCAGCGCGAACACCTTCTGGGTCTATGGCGGCCTGAACATCCTGTTCATCTTCCTGACCCTGTGGCTTATTCCGGAAACCAAAAACGTTTCGCTGGAACATATCGAACGTAACCTGATGAAGGGCCGTCCGCTGCGTGAAATCGGCGCTCGCGACTAGCCATCACCGCGCTTCCTCCCCCCGCGGGAGGAAGCTTCTTCTTGCTCTCCTCTCCTCACCGCACTATCCTCTGGCGCTATGAAGACGCCCCGAATTCCCATCGCTACGCAGCAGGCCGTAATGCGCAGCCTGCGGGAAAAACTCGCCCTCGCGAACCTCAAGCTTGAGCGCCGCTATCCGGAACCCGCGCTGGTCTATCAGCAGCGGGGAACCTCCGCTGGCACCGCCTGGCTGGAGAAGAATGAAATTCGCCTCAACCCGGTGCTGCTGCTGGAGAACCAGCAGGCGTTTATCGATGAGGTCGTGCCGCACGAGCTGGCGCACCTGCTGGTGTGGCAGCATTTTGGACGCGTGGCGCCGCACGGCAAAGAGTGGAAATGGATGATGGAAAACGTGCTGGAAGTGCCGGCCCGCCGCACCCACCGCTTCGAACTGGACTCCGTGCGGCAGAATACCTTCCCCTACCGCTGCCGGTGCCAGCAGCACCAGCTTACCGTTCGCCGTCACAACCGCGTGACGCGCGGCGAAGCCACCTACCGCTGCGTTCGCTGCGGCGATCTGCTGGTCGCCGAAGCGTAAATATCGGCTATAACTGGAAATTTTCTGATCTGACTGATTGCATCTGACAATCGCATTCGCTACGTTGCGGGCTCGTTTTGACACGGAGTTCACGATGTCCCGTACTCATATTTTTGCCGCAGCGCTTTTGACTGCGGCCTTTAGCGGTCACTCTATGGCCGAAGGGATCCACAGTTTTTCCCAGGCAAAAACCGCCGGAGTGAAGGTTAACGCCGACGCCCCCGGCGACTTCTACTGCGGCTGCAAAATCGACTGGCAGGGTAAAAAAGGCGTAATCAATCTACAATCCTGCGGCTATAAGGTGCGTAAAAACGAAAACCGCGCCGGCCGCGTCGAGTGGGAGCACGTCGTCCCGGCGTGGCAGTTTGGCCACCAGCGCCAGTGCTGGCAGGACGGCGGGCGTAAAAACTGCGCCAAAGATCCGGTATACCGCAGGATGGAAAGCGATATGCACAACCTGCAGCCGGCGGTTGGCGAAGTCAACGGCGACCGCGCTAACTATATGTACAGCCAGTGGAACGGCGGCGAGGGCCAGTACGGCCAGTGCGCGATGAAGGTCGATTTTAAAGAGAAGGTCGCCGAGCCGCCGGCGCGCGCGCGCGGCGCGATTGCGCGGACCTACTTCTATATGCGCGATAGCTATCAGCTCACCCTTTCCCGCCAGCAAACCCAGCTGTTTACCGCCTGGAATAAGACCTACCCGGTCACCCGCTGGGAGTGCGAACGCGATGAGCGTATCGCTAAAGTTCAGGGCAACCACAATCCTTACGTCCAGCAGGCTTGCCAGGCGCAAAAGAGCTAACCTACACTAGCGGCAATTGTTAATTTGCAGGTCCCGCTATTCTCCCGCCGCGGCGGGGAACCGGGGGCCTGCGCGAAGAACGGAATATCAAGCATGCGCACTCCCCGCATCCACCACCCTGAGCCGATTATCGTCGGTAGCCAGATAGCCCTTTCCGACGACGCGGCGAACCACGTTGGCCGCGTACTGCGAATGGGTAAAGGCCAGGCCATTCAGCTTTTTGACGGTAGTAATCAGGTATTTGCAGCCACAATCGTCGACGCGGGCAAGAAAAACGTGACGGTTGAGATCGTCAGCAGCGAGCGTGACGACCGCGAATCGCCGCTGCATATTCACCTCGGTCAGGTCATGTCGCGCGGCGAAAAGATGGAATTCACCATCCAGAAATCGATCGAGCTTGGGGTAAGCCTCATTACGCCACTGTTTTCCGAGCGCTGCGGGGTTAAACTGGATGCCGAACGCTTGCAGAAAAAGATCCAGCAGTGGCAGAAAATCGCCATTGCCGCCTGCGAGCAGAGCGGCCGCAACGTGGTGCCAGAGATTCGCCCGGCCATGCAGCTGGAGGCCTGGTGTGCGGAGCAGGATGATAGCCTGAAGCTGAACCTGCATCCTCGCGCCAGCGCCAGCATCAACACGCTGCCGCTGCCGGTCGAGCGCATTCGTCTGCTGATTGGCCCTGAAGGGGGGCTGTCAGCGGAAGAGATCGCGATGACCGCTCGTTACCAGTTTACTGATATTCTGTTGGGACCGCGCGTTCTGCGTACAGAGACAACTGCGCTAACCGCCATTACCGCGCTACAGGTGCGTTTTGGCGACTTAGGTTGAAGCGTTAACGGAGAATAATAATGATCAAGCTCGGCATCGTGATGGACCCCATCGCAACCATCAACATCAAGAAAGACACCAGCTTCGCCATGCTGCTGGAAGCCCAGCGTCGTGGCTACGAACTCCATTATATGGAGATGAACGACCTGTACTTAATCAACGGCGAAGCCCGCGCCCGTACGCGCACGCTGAGCGTAGAGCAGAATTACGATAAGTGGTACGAGTTCAGCGGTGAGCAGGATCTGCCGCTGGCGGATCTCGACGTGATTCTGATGCGTAAGGATCCGCCGTTCGATACCGAGTTCATTTATGCCACCTATATTCTGGAGCGCGCGGAAGATAAGGGGACGCTTATCGTCAACAAGCCGCAAAGCCTGCGCGACTGTAACGAGAAGCTGTTTACCGCCTGGTTTGCCGACCTGACGCCAGAAACGCTGGTCACCCGCAACAAGGCGCAGCTGAAAGCCTTCTGGGAAAAGCACGGCGATATTATTCTCAAGCCGCTGGACGGCATGGGCGGTTCCTCTATTTTCCGCGTGAAAGAGGGCGATCCTAACCTGCCGGTGATTGCGGAAACGCTGACCGATCTGGGCAGCCGCTACTGCATGGCGCAGAACTATCTGCCGGCCATCAAGGACGGTGATAAGCGCGTGCTGGTCGTCGACGGCGAGCCGGTTCCCTGGTGCCTGGCGCGTATTCCGCAGGGCGGAGAGACGCGCGGCAACCTGGCCGCCGGCGGTCGCGGCGAAGCCCGCCCGCTGACCGAGAGCGATTGGGAGATTGCGCGCCGCGTCGGCCCTACGCTGAAGGCCAAGGGCCTGATTTTCGTCGGTCTGGATATCATCGGCGATCGCCTGACGGAAATTAACGTCACCAGCCCAACCTGCGTACGCGAGATTGAGGCCGCCTTCCCGATCTCCATCACCGGGATGCTGATGGACGCCATCGAGAAGCGCCTCGCTAAGTAATCCGCGGCTTATGGATGAGCCGGTTGAAAACGCAGCGTCCTTGTTGCATCCGCAACCGGCCAGCTTGCTTCCACGAAAGCTTAAGAGTAAAGGGGCCAACGCCCCTTTACTCTTTTGCTCTTTTGTTCTTTTGTTCTTTTGTTCTTTTGTTCTTTTGTTCTCTTGCACTTTGCTCCTTGCTCTTCGCTTTTTACCCTTTATCTTTCGCTTTTTACTCTTCGCCCTTTTCGAACCGATAATCAGCCAAACTGATTCAACGAAAGATTTCAGGTTACAGGAAGGCGGCGACGCAGCGAGCGCCCGGGAGCATAGTTTACTATGTGACCGGGGCGAGTGAGGAAGCCAACGCACCTGTAGCGTGAAAGATAAAGTTGAATCGACAGGGCGGCACTTTGCCCGCATACTGAGTGCTGCTTTTTGAACCACCAGGAACAGAACCTCTGACAATGAATTTACAGCATCACTTTTTGATTGCCATGCCTGCTCTTCAGGACCCTATATTCCGCCGCTCCGTGGTTTATATCTGCGAGTACAACGATGACGGTGCCATGGGTATTATCGTCAACAAACCGCTGGAAAATCTGCAGATTGACGGGATCCTCGAGAAGCTGAAAATTGTCGCTGAGCCGCGCAATCCCGATATTCGCCTCGATAAGCCGGTCATGCTTGGCGGCCCGCTGGCGGAAGATCGCGGCTTTATTCTGCACTCGCCGCCCTCTGACTTCTCTTCCAGCATCCGTATTTCCGACAATACCGTGATCACCACGTCGCGGGACGTACTGGAAACTCTCGGTACCGATAAGCAGCCGAGCAACGTTCTGGTGGCGCTGGGCTACGCCTCCTGGGAAAAGGGACAGCTGGAGCAGGAGCTGCTCGATAACGCCTGGCTCACCGCCCCGGCGGATCAGAATATTTTGTTTAAAACGCCGATTGCCGATCGCTGGCGTGAAGCGGCAAAACTGATTGGGATCGATATTGTGACGATGCCCGGCGTTGCGGGGCACGCATAATGAGTGGAACCTTACTGGGCTTTGATTTTGGCACCAAAAGCATCGGCGTTGCGATTGGGCAACGCATTACCGGCACCGCCCGCCCGCTTCCTGCGCTCAAAGCACAGGACGGAAAGCCGGACTGGAACGTTATCGAAAAGCTGCTGAAAGAGTGGCAGCCTGAAGCCGTTATCGTCGGCCTGCCGCTGAATATGGACGGCACCGAGCAGCCGCTAACCGCGCGCGCGCGCAACTTCGCCAATAAAATTCACGGCCGCTTTGGGGTCAAGATAACCCTGCATGACGAGCGTCTGAGCACGGTGGAGGCCCGCGCGGGGCTCTTCGAGCACGGCGGGTTTCGCGCCTTGAATAAAGGCAGCGTCGACTCCGCCTCGGCGGTGGTTATTCTGGAAAGCTACTTCGAGCAGGGTTTTTAAGCCCCGACATGATGGCGCCGAGCCGGCGCCATCATCGTGACGACCTAGTGACGGAGATGCTCGTTAGCCCAGCTCACCGCCTGGGTACGATTCTTCACGCTCAGCTTGCGAAAGACGTTATAGAGATGAGTGCGCACCGTATTCTCGCTAATGAACAGCGCCCGGGCGATATCCATATTGGTCGCACCGCAGCGCAGTTCGTTTAAGATCTCACATTCCCGTTCCGTCAGCGGCGAGCTTTCCGCCGGCTCCGATGCATGATTCGCAGCGTACATCGCCGGGTGCATCACGCTCAATTCAGCCGTCTGTTCGCCGTTCAGCACGGCCTTAACGCCCTCAATTAAACGCGAGACGTCATCGTCATGGCGGAATACGCCGTAGAGCGCGGGCCACTGCGCCATCTCATAGAGCTCATACTTTTGTGCGCTGTTGATAATCAACAGGCGCGGGCTCTCTGCGTGCGATCGAATAATATCTCGCCACACGCCGTTCAGTTTTTTATTCGACACGGCAATATCAAACAATATTACACAGTCTTTCGCTAAGCGCTGCGTCAGCGGCTTATTGATATTATGCAGAGTTACTGCGATCGATAGGGTTTCCGCCAGTCCGCTGACAAAAGACTGACTCTGAATCGAGGGATGAGTAATAAAGATAATCTGACGAGAATGAGCACAATTACCTGATAAATTAATCACTTAAAACTCTCCTTAGCAAGCATCCACCATCATAGTGGTTAAATGAATTAAAAACAAAAAATCACATATTCATTAATAAACTGAAATAAATTTACATATTAAAAAAATATTTCATGGGAATCATCCTATCCCCACAAACAGCATAAGGTGAATTCATTAAAAGTGTCAAAAGATAATCTTATTTTTTTCCCATTTCTGCGAGGATAATGCCTAAGCCAATTCCAGACACTCATTATTTTGACGTAGTTATTTACGCTTGCCTATATTTAAAATCAATATCAAAGAACATTAATAAAACATTATGATAACAACAAACTGGCAGGATGACTGAATATAAAACCTCCGGCTACAGGCGACCTGCGGAGACACGCTGTTGAAAACTTTGCGTAAAAGTCTGCATTCCGCTCTGCTGTCCGGTCTGCATAACGCCGGGCAGCTGATGGGTTTTACCCTCACGGATCAAATTAGCCACCGCCGGGGTATTTACCAAAAGCTCGAATAGCGCAACTCTACCGCCAGATATATCCGGTAATAATTTTTGTGCCAGTACGGCGCATAAACTTCCCGCCAGCTGGCCGCGAACCTGCTCTTTTTCCTGGGCAGGAAAAACGTCAACCAGGCGCTCAACCGCCTGCGCCGCGCCGCGGGTATGCAGCGTGGCCATCACCAGGTGCCCGGTCTCCGCCGCCGTCAGCGCCAGGCGGATGGTCTCGCTGTCGCGCAGCTCGCCCAGCAGAATGACGTCCGGGTCCTGGCGCAGCGCCACCCGCAGCGCCGCCGCAAACGACGGCGCGTGGCGGCCAATTTCACGCTGCTGGACCAGGCAGCGCTCGCTGCCATGGACAAACTCCACCGGATCTTCAAGGGTCAGGATATGGCCGTCGAGGCGCTGATTGAGATAGCCGACCATCGCCGCGAGGGTGGTCGATTTACCGCTGCCGGTGGCGCCGGTCACGAGGATCAGCCCGCTCTCTTCATTGAGCAGCTCGGCTATCGCGGCGGGAACGCAGAGCTCATCAAGCCGCGGGCAGGCTTCCGGCAGCAGGCGCAGCGCCAGCGACAGCCCGCGCGTGTGGGCGAATGCGCTGGCGCGAAGGCGCGGCCCGCCGGGTAGCGCCAGCGCGAAATCAACCTGTCCGCTGGCCTGCCACTGCGCCTGCTGATCGTCATTGAGCCACTGCGCGAGTATTTTGCCGATCTCCGGCGACGTGAAGGGCGCGGGCTCCAGCCTCCCCTGACGACGCCAGCGCGGCGCCGAGGCATTGCACAGGTGTAGATCGGAGACGTTATGCTTTACACTAAGGGCCACTATTTCTTCCAGCTCCATAACTCATCCTCGGAATATGAACGATATTGCGCATAACCTGGCACAGGTCCGGGACAAAATCTCAGGCGCTGCCGCTCGCTGCGGCCGCTCGCCAGAAGAAGTTACGTTGCTTGCAGTCAGTAAAACCAAACCTGCGAGCGCGATCGAAGAAGCGGTGGCTGCTGGTCAGGTGGCTTTCGGTGAAAACTACGTTCAGGAAGGCGTGGAAAAAATTCGCCATTTTCAGGATGCCGGGGCTCACCATCTGCAGTGGCACTTTATTGGCCCGCTGCAGTCCAACAAAAGCCGTCTGGTGGCGGAGCATTTCGACTGGTGCCACACCGTCGACCGGCTGAAGATCGCCGCCCGCCTTAGCGAGCAGCGTCCGGCGCATCTGCCGCCGCTTAACGTGTTGATTCAAATTAATATCAGCGACGAGCAAAGCAAATCAGGGATCCCACCTGAGGAGCTGGATGCATTGGCGGCAGAGATCGATGCCCTGCCGCATCTGCAGCTGCGCGGATTAATGGCCATTCCGGCCCCTGAGTCAGAGTATGTAAGGCAGTTTGCCGTCGCCCAACAAATGGCGGTAGCATTTGCGCGACTGAAGGCGCACTACCCTGCGGTCGATACGCTGTCTCTGGGAATGTCGGATGATATGGAAGCCGCTATCGCGGCGGGAAGCACTATGGTGCGCATCGGTACCGCAATCTTCGGTGCGCGCGACTACAGCAAAAATTAAGGAATCTGAGGAACGCCATGAAGACGTTGACTTTCCTGCTTTCAACGGTCATTGAACTCTACACCATGATCATGTTGTTACGCGTCTGGATGCAGTGGGCACGCTGCGACTTTTACAACCCCTTCTCGCAGTTTGTAGTGAAGGCAACCCAGCCTGTCGTTGGGCCGCTGCGCCGTATTATCCCGGCCCTGGGGCCGCTCGACAGCGCCTCGATGCTGCTGGCCTTTATTCTCTGCGTCATCAAAGCCATCGTGCTGTTTATGGTGGTCACCTTCCAGCCGATCATCTGGATTTCCGCGCTGCTGATCCTGATTAAGACTATCGGCCTGCTGATTTTCTGGGTGCTGCTGCTGATGGCGATTATGAGCTGGGTAAGCCAGGGCCGCAGCCCGGTTGAATACGTGCTGATGCAGCTCGCCGACCCGCTGCTGCGCCCTATTCGCAAGCTGCTGCCGTCAATGGGCGGGATCGACTTCTCGCCGATGGTGCTGGTTCTGCTGCTGTACGTGATTAACATGGGCATTTCCGAACTGCTTCAGGCAACCGGTAACGTGCTGCTTCCGGGGCTGTGGATGGCGCTATGAGTGCCGTCGAAGCCTGCGCCGACGGGCTGGTTTTGCGGCTGTATATTCAGCCCAAGGCCAGCCGTGATAGCATCGTTGGTTTACATGGCGACGAGCTCAAAGTCGCCATTACCGCCCCGCCCGTTGATGGTCAGGCAAACGCCCATCTGATTAAGTTCCTCGCCAAACAGTTTCGCGTCGCGAAAAGCCAGGTGCTTCTTGAAAAAGGCGAACTGGGCCGGCACAAGCAGATAAAAATAATTAACCCGCAACAGATCCCGACTCAGGTCGCGGCGCTGACAGAATAAGAGCCTGGCTCTATACAGGATTAATCATGCAAAAAGTTGTTCTCGCCACCGGCAATGCCGGAAAGGTCCGCGAGCTGGCCTCGCTGCTGGAAGATTTTGGTCTGAATATCGTTGCTCAAACCGAGCTGGGAGTCGATAACGCCGAAGAAACCGGGCTGACCTTTATCGAAAACGCCATTCTGAAGGCGCGCCATGCCGCAGAGATTACCGGTCTGCCGGCGATTGCCGATGACTCCGGCCTGGCGGTCGATGCGCTCGGCGGCGCGCCGGGGATCTACTCCGCGCGCTACTCCGGCGAAGGCGCCAGCGACCAGCAGAACCTGGAAAAGCTGCTCGCCGCCCTGGGCGACGTTCCCGACGATAAGCGCCAGGCGCAGTTCCACTGCGTGCTGGTCTACCTGCGCCATGCCGCGGACCCAACGCCGATTGTTTGTCACGGTAGCTGGCCGGGCGTGATTGCCCGCAGCGCGGCAGGCAGCGGCGGCTTTGGCTACGATCCTATTTTCTTTGTTCCGTCTGAGGGTAAAACCGCGGCGGAGCTGAGTCGTGAAGAAAAAAGCGCGATATCCCACCGCGGGCGCGCGCTGAAACTGTTACTGGAAGCATTACGTAATGGCTAATTTGCCACCTCTGAGCCTGTATATTCACATCCCGTGGTGCGTGCAGAAGTGCCCGTACTGCGATTTTAACTCGCACGCATTGAAGGGCGAGGTGCCGCACGACGACTACGTGCAGCACCTGCTCAACGATCTGCGGGCCGACGCGCACTACGCCCAGGGCCGTGAAGTCAGGACTATTTTTATCGGTGGCGGTACGCCTAGCCTGCTCTCCGGGCCGGCGATGCAGACGCTGCTCGACGGCGTTCGCGCCTGCCTGCCGCTGGCCGCCGACGCCGAGATCACCATGGAGGCCAATCCCGGCACCGTGGAAGCCGATCGCTTTGTTGAGTATCAGCGCGCGGGGGTCAACCGGATCTCCATCGGCGTGCAAAGCTTTAGCGAGGCAAAGCTGCAGCGCCTGGGACGTATTCACGGCCCTGACGAGGCGAAACGCGCGGCGCACCTGGCCACCGGCCTCGGCCTGCGCAGCTTCAACCTTGACCTGATGCACGGCCTGCCGGACCAGTCGCTGGATGAAGCGCTGGACGATCTGCGCCAGGCCATCGAGCTCAACCCGCCGCACCTGTCGTGGTATCAGCTGACGATTGAGCCAAATACCCTGTTCGGCTCCCGTCCGCCGGTGCTGCCGGATGACGATGCGCTGTGGGATATTTTTGAACAGGGGCATCAGCTGCTGACGGCAGCAGGCTATCAGCAGTATGAAACCTCCGCCTACGCCAAACCCGGCTACCAGTGCCAGCACAATCTTAACTACTGGCGCTTTGGCGACTACCTCGGCATCGGCTGCGGGGCGCACGGTAAGGTGACGTTCCCTGACGGACGCATTCTGCGTACGGCAAAAACGCGCCATCCGCGCGGCTACATGGAAGGCCGCTACCTTGAGCGCCAGCACGACGTCGAGGCGGCGGATAAGCCGTTCGAGTTCTTTATGAACCGTTTCCGCCTGCTGGAAGCCGCGCCGCGCGCCGAGTTCAGCCGCTATACCGGCCTTGATGAGAACGTGATTCGCCCGCAAATTGCCGCCGCCATCGCCCAGGGCTACCTGGCTGAGGACGCACACTGCTGGCAGATAACCGAGCACGGCAAGCTGTTTTTAAACTCGCTGCTGGAGCTGTTCCTGAGCGAAGATTAAGCATCCGGGCGGCCCTTCGCCGCCCGTTTTTTCCCGCACGCCCCCTCTTCTCACCGTTGTTTTTCCCTCCGCGCTTCGGTCAAAGCGCCTGCTCCTTTTTTATTCAGATCTTTGCAGCCAATCACAAATACACATCGATATTTTTCCATTTCTTGACTCCTTTTTTGCACGGTGGTAATCCTGCTTCATCGGTTGAGCAAATGTAAAACCGAAGTATCCTACATGTGAATTATTGGTAACTCTTATTAAAAAAGTCTTTATGACGTCGGCCCATGCCGGCGGGCTCAAGCATATAAAAAAGAGGGTAAGGCAATGAATTACCGTAAAGTTTTTATCGCACTTGCAACAATATCCGCCGGCATTACCGCTTCAGCACAGGCAGCGGAATCCGCCACGGTCGCCTTTTTAATGCCCGACCAGGCATCGACGCGCTACGAGCAGCATGATTTTCCCGGCTTCAAGGCGGAGATGAGCAAACTGTGCGCCGACTGCAAGGTCATTTATCAAAACGCCAACGCCAGCGCCACCCTGCAGCAGCAGCAGTTCAACTCGGTGATTGCCCAGGGCGCGAAAATCATCGTTCTCGATCCGGTGGACTCTTCCGCCGCCGCTGCGCTGGTCGCCAACGCCCAGGCGCAGGATGTCAAAGTGATCGCCTACGATCGCCCCATCCCGGCGAAACCGGCAGATTTCTACGTCTCGTTTGATAACGAAGGGATTGGCTATGCCATCTCTAAATCCTTAACCAGCCATCTGAAAGAGATCGGCGTGCCGCAGGATGCCGGCGTGCTGCAAATCAACGGCTCCCCTACCGACGCGGCGGCGGGGCTGATCCGCGACGGTATCCACCGCGGCCTGAAGGAGTCGGGCTACAAAACCCTGGCAGAATTTGATACGCCGGAATGGGCGCCGCCAAAAGCGCAGGAGTGGGCTGCCGGGCAGATAACCCGCTTTGGCGACAAAATTAAAGGCGTGGTTGCCGCCAACGACGGCACCGGCGGCGGGGCGATTGCCGCCTTCAAAGCCGCTGGCGTACAGCCGGTACCGCCGGTCACCGGCAATGATGCCACCATCGCCGCACTGCAGCTCATTATTGCCGGCGACCAGTACAACACCATCTCCAAACCGTCTGAGATCGTTGCGGCGGCGGCGGCAAAAGTAGCCGTTGAGTTTATTCAGGGTAAGAAGCCGCAGGCCAGCACCACCCTGTACAACACCCCTTCGCAGCTCTTCACCCCGGCGGTGATCACCGCGAAAAATATTAAAGCGGAAATCTTCGATAAGAAGATCCAGACCTACGCTCAGGTTTGTACCGGCGAATACGCCGCAGCCTGCCAGAAGTTAGGCATCGAAAAGTAATTTTGCCACGCGCCCGTCATCCAACGGCGGGCGTAGTTTCGCAATAGTTGAGGTCTCTTCCATGTCGCAAGAACAAGAGAAAATATCCCCGGCCGGGCAGCCGATCCTGAAGCTCAGCAACGTCTCTAAACACTTTGGTGCCGTGTGTGCCCTGGCGGATATCGAGCTGGAGGTCCACGCCGGTGAAGTAGTGGCGCTGGTGGGCGATAACGGCGCGGGAAAATCTACGCTGGTCAAAATCCTCGCCGGCGTGCATCAGCCCACCGACGGCACCATTGAGTTCGACGGCAGGGTCGTCACGCTTGATAGCCCGGGAAAAGCGCTGGAATACGGCATCGCCACGGTTTTTCAGGATTTAGCCCTGTGCGAAAACCTGGACGTGGTGGCCAACCTGTTTTTAGGCCAGGAGATCTCGCCTTTACAGCTGGATGAGGTCGCCATGGAGGTGCGGGCGTGGACGCTGCTGCAGGAGCTGGCGGCCCGAATTCCGTCGGTGCGCGAACCCATCGCCTCGCTCTCCGGCGGCCAGCGCCAAACCGTCGCCATTGCCCGCTCCCTGCTGATGAATCCAAAAATCATCATGCTGGATGAGCCGACCGCCGCCCTCGGCGTCGCCCAGACGGCGGAAGTGCTCAACCTGATCGAGCGCGTTCGCGAACGCGGCCTCGGCGTCATTATTATCAGCCATAACATGGAAGACGTGCGGGCGGTTGCCGATCGCATCGTGGTGCTGCGCCTCGGGCGCAATAAGGGGGTCTTCACCCCCGACGCCACCAACCAGGAGCTGGTCGCCGCCATTACCGGCGCAACGGAAAACGCCGTGTCGCGCCGCGTTGAACGTAAATCACAGTTAAGTTCTTCGGGAGTGATTTAATTTTATGAACAGCAAGACAGAATCCCGCCCGGCCCTGGATCGCAGCGATGAGCGCGTCCAGCACAACGATGGTCTGTTCGGCGTGGTGCGTGCGCAAATCAACCGTATCAAGACCGGCGATCTCGGCACCGCCCCGGTGATTGCCGGGCTGATCGTTATCTCCCTGGTGTTTACCTGGCTCAACCCGGTGTTTATTGCGCCGAATAACCTGGTTAACCTGCTTTTTGACTGCGCTACCGTAGGCTTTATCTCGCTGGGGATCGTCTGCGTGCTGATGCTGGGCGAAATCGACCTTTCCGTCGGCTCGATGAGCGGCCTGGCCTCGGCGATTGTCGGCGTCCTGTGGGTCAACGCGGGCTGGCCGGTCGCCGCGGCTATTGGCGTCGCGCTGCTGTGCGGTATCGCCGTCGGCCTGATATACGCCCTGCTCTATAACCGCGTCGGGATGCCGAGCTTCGTGGCGACGCTCGCCGGCCTGCTGGCGCTGCTCGGGATGCAGCTGTACATTCTCGGCCCCAGCGGCAGCATCAACCTGCCCTACGCTTCGCCGCTGGTTCGCTTCGGCCAGCTGATGGTCATGCCGGGCTGGTTCTCCCATACCATGGCGCTTCTGCCCGGCCTGGCTCTGCTGACGTTTGGCCTGAAAACTCGCGTACGCCGCCTGCAGGCTAACCTCTCCGCCGAGTCCGTCAGCTCCCTGCTGCTGCGCGCGGTGCTGCTGACGGTGATTTTTGAGGCCGCCGTTTTCTACCTCAACCTGGGCCGCGGCGTGCCGTGGATTTTCGGTCTGTTTGTCGCGGCGGCGATGGTGCTCAACTATGCGCTGAAGCGGACAAAATGGGGACGCTCGATGTTTGCGGTCGGCGGCAACCGCGAGGCCGCGCGTCGTTCGGGGATTAACGTCAGGGCCATTTACGTCAGCGCCTTTGTGCTCTGCGCGACGCTGGCGACGTTCGGGGGGATTCTGGCGGCTTCACGCCTGGCCTCAGCCAGCCAGCAGGCCGGTACCGGCGACGTTAACCTCAACGCCATCGCCGCGGCGGTGATCGGCGGCACCAGCCTGTTTGGCGGGCGCGGCAGCGCCTGGTCCGCGCTGCTGGGGATCATCGTTATTCAGTCGATTTCGAACGGTCTGACGCTGCTGAATCTGCCCTCATCGCTGCGCTATATCATTACCGGCTGCGTGCTGGCGATTGCGGTGATTATCGACTCGCTGGCCCGCCGCTCGCGCGTATCGCACGGACGTGCCTAATCGGGACGATTAAAGAGAGTATTGCGCGGTCCGGACGTTGCGGGCCGCGCAATGAATAGGTTATTTCAGTGAACTCACCAGCGTCTTGCGGCTATCTTCAAGGGAAACCACCCGGCTGCAGACGTCTTTGCCAAACTGCTGGAAATCCGCCTCCTGGTTCTTCCACTCTTCCTGAATCGCCGTTTGCAGGCCGCCAAGGCTGCCGAGGATCCCCTGCAGCGGGTTACCGCCGCCCTTGAGAACCGCCTTCGCGCCCATTTCGTTAATGCTGTCCTGCAGGATGCCGCCCATCGCCTGATTGACCAGCTGCTGGCCGTCGGCGCGGACCTGATCGATCGCTTTATAGTGGAAGGTCAGCCCATCGCTGCGGCGTTCAATAATACGATTCATCTGCGTTTTTAGCTGCGCGTCCAGCTTGGTCAGACGACCGTGCATGCTGCTGCTGGTTCCCACCTGTTCGGTGATGATTTTATCCAGCGCCTTGCGGCCTTTTTCAACCCGCGCGCGGGCGCCGTCGTCAATCCACGGCAGGCTGCTGCGCAGGCCGGCCTGATAATCCTGAGCCTGCTCGCGCTGGGCCGCGTTCAGGGAATACTGTTTTCCGTTCCAGGTAAGGCTGCCGTCCGGCATAATCACCAGATCGCCGTTCTCCCCTTTCACCTGCACCTTCTGCGGGCTGAGGATCACGTCGTCGCGCGGCGTGACGCTACACTGGTAGTCCGCATGCGCGGTCAAAGCGGTGACGGACAGCGCCACCGCCAGCAGCGTTTTGCGCATCATAAAGCTCCCTTCAGACAAAACGGGTCGGCAACTGCCGACCCTCGTCAAACTTAGTCCCACCAGATGTCAAAAAGTTCGCTGGTGCGCACGTCGGCAAGCTGACGCTCTTCCAGCCACTTGCGGACAATGGCCTGGTGCTCTTCAGTGCATTTACCGATTTCCTGCAGGCAGATCAGACCTTCCCAGGAGAGGTAGCCGCTGCCGTCAAACGCCAGCTTGTTCGGCTCGATCACTTCATTGATCAGGTCGTTCACGGTCTGGTCGATATGCTCTTCGCTGCTCCCGTCCGGGAAACGCCAGGCGACGGAGAAGCCCACTTCCTGAAACTCGTCGATATGCATTTTCTTACGCAGACGACGGCTACGATTCTTTGCCATTATTTCACCCTCTCGAACATTAAGTCCCATACGCCGTGGCCAAGACGATGGCCACGCTGTTCAAATTTGGTTACCGGGCGCGATTCCGGGCGCGGTACATAGTCGTTGCTTTCCGACCGGTTGCGGTAGCCGTCGAGCGACGACATCACTTCCAGCATATGCTCGGCATACTGCTCCCAGTCGGTCGCCATATGGAAGACGCCGCCGAGCTTGAGCTTGCTTTTAACCAGTTCAGCGAACGGCGCCTGCACGATGCGGCGCTTATTATGCCGCGCTTTGTGCCACGGGTCCGGGAAAAAGAGCTGCACCATATTAAGGGAGTTATCCGCGATCATGGTGTGCAGCACTTCGACCGCATCGTGACACATCACGCGCAGGTTTTGTACACCCTCTTCCTCAGCGGAAGCAAGGCACGCCCCGACGCCCGGAGAGTGTACTTCAATCCCGAGGAAATTCTGCTCCGGTTTCGCCTTAGCCATCGCCACCAGCGAGGAGCCCATGCCAAAACCGATCTCTAAGGTGACCGGCGCCTCGCGGCCAAACAGCGAAGCTAAATCAAGCGGCGCATCGGTGAACTCAACGCCCATCACCGGCCAGATATTATCCAACGCGTGCTGTTGCCCTTTGGTCAGGCGGCCCTGGCGGCGGACGAAGCTACGAATGCGGCGCAGAGGGCGGCCGTTTTCATCGAACTCCGGAGATATGACGTCGTTTTTCATAAAGGTTAGGTCTGCTTGTGAATGTGTGCGGAAAACGGGCATTATCCAAAGTTACCCGACGGATGCAAGGGTTTACAGCCTCTCGCCCTTGTGCTGCAATCTGCCACCCTGTTATCGCAATTCCGGAGCTGCAGCTTTGACTTTTCTCGCCGCGCAATTTTCAGCCCAGGTGCTGGAGTGGTACGACAAATACGGGCGTAAAACCCTGCCATGGCAAATCGGCAAAACGCCCTACAAAGTATGGCTCTCCGAGGTGATGTTGCAACAAACGCAGGTGGCAACGGTAATCCCTTATTTTGAACGCTTTATGGCGCGTTTCCCAACGGTTATCGATCTGGCCAACGCCCCGCTGGACGAAGTCCTGCATCTGTGGACCGGCCTTGGCTACTACGCCCGGGCGCGTAATTTACATAAGGCGGCGCAGCAGGTGGCCAGCCAGCACGGCGGCGAGTTCCCGCAGACCTTTGACGAAGTGGCCGCCCTGCCCGGCGTCGGACGCTCGACGGCGGGCGCCATTTTATCGCTCTCTCTGGGTAAGCATTTTCCGATTCTCGACGGCAACGTGAAGCGCGTGCTGGCCCGCTGCTATGCGGTAAGCGGCTGGCCGGGAAAAAAAGAGGTAGAGAAGCAGCTTTGGGGGATTAGCGAAGAGGTGACGCCGGCCAAAGGGGTCGAGCGTTTTAACCAGGCGATGATGGATCTCGGGGCGATCGTCTGCACCCGCTCGAAGCCTAAATGCGAGCTGTGCCCGCTGAATAACGGCTGCGAGGCCTACGCCAATAATTCATGGACTCAATATCCCGGCAGGAAACCGAAGCAGACCATTCCGCAACGCAGCGGCTATTTTCTGCTGATGCAGCACGGCGAAGAGGTGTTTCTCGCCCAACGCCCGCCGGTAGGTCTGTGGGGCGGATTATTCTGTTTTCCGCAGTTTGAAGACGAAGAGGCACTGCGCGAGTGGCTGGCACAGCGGCAGATTCAGGCCGATAATCTGACGCAGCTGACCGCGTTTCGCCACACTTTCAGCCATTTCCACCTGGATATTGTGCCGATGTGGCTTACAGTGCACTCATCAGGCGCATGCATGGATGAAGCTGGCGCACTCTGGTATAACTTAGCGCAGCCGCCGTCGGTCGGCCTGGCGGCTCCCGTGGAACGCCTGTTGCAACAGCTTAAGGCCGGGGCGCTGGTATAGCGTTCAGGCGAATTAAAGAGGATTAATCATGAGCAGAACTATTTTTTGTACCTTCCTGCAGCGCGAAGCGGATGGCCAGGATTTCCAGCTCTACCCGGGCGATCTCGGCAAACGCATCTATAACGAGATCTCCAAAGAAGCCTGGGCCCAGTGGCAGCACAAGCAGACCATGCTGATCAACGAGCAGAAGCTCAACATGATGAACGTCGAGCACCGCAAGCTGCTGGAGCAGGAGATGATTCAGTTCCTGTTTGAAGGGAAGGATGTGCATATCGAAGGCTATACGCCGCCGGAAAAACGGTAAGGGCCTGACGGCTTTTACCACCACCAACACAACGCACGCTCCCGGAATGATGAAAAAATATTTAGCGCTAGCGCTCATTGCGCCTTTGCTCGTTTCGTGTTCCAGCTCGAATAAAAAGGGCGCCGGGTATGACGAAGCGTGGGTAAAGGACACCAACGGTTTCGATATCCTGATGGGCCAGTTCGCCCACAACGTCGAAAATATTTGGGGTTATAACGAAGTCCTGCTCGCCGGGCCGAAAGACTACGTTAAATATACCGACGGTTATCAGACCCGTAGCCATATCAACTTTGATGAGGGTACCATTACCGTCGAGACTATCGCCGGTACCGATCCCACCGGCCGTCTTCGTCAGACCATCATCAAAACGCTGCTGATGGGCGACGATCCGGGCTCCATTGACCTCTACTCCGACGCCGACGATATCCAGATTTCGAAAGAGCCGTTCCTCTACGGCCAGGTGGTGGATAATCACGGCGATCCGATTCGCTGGGAGTGGCGCGCGTCGCGTTACGCCGACTATCTGCTGCAGACCCGGCTGAAAAGCCGCAGCAACGGCCTGCGGATGATTTACAGCATCACCATCAGCCTGGTGCCGAACCACCTCGATAAGCGCGCGCATAAGTATATCGGTATGGTGCGCCAGTCGGCGCGGAAGTACGGCATTGACGAGTCGCTGATCCTGGCAATTATGCAGACCGAATCCTCCTTCAACCCTTACGCCGTCAGCCATGCCGACGCGCTGGGCCTGATGCAGGTCGTCCAGCACAGCGCCGGGAAAGACGTGTTCCGCTCCCAGGGGAGATCGGGCCTGCCGAGCCGCAGCTTCCTGTTCGATCCGGCCAATAATATCGACACCGGCACCGCGTATCTGGCGATGTTGAACAACGTCTATCTCGCCGGTATCGACAACCCCACCTCGCGGCGCTACGCGGTGATCACCGCCTATAACGGCGGCGCGGGGAGCGTACTGCGGGTCTTCTCCAGCGATAAGGTCCAGGCTGCCAATATCATTAACAGCATGACGCCGGGGGACGTCTACACGACGCTCACCACCCGCCACCCCTCAGGGGAATCCCGCCGCTACCTGTATAAAGTCAACACGGCGCAGAAGTCCTACCGCCGCAAATAGGGTCTTTGCCCTCTACCCGGCTCTCGGCACGCGCGAGAGCCGGGATCGTCTCGTGCCATTTCACCGCCCGCCATACGAAAACGTTATTTGCATCACAATCTAATCTGCAAATTAATATGGATTGCATTTATTTGCGGAAGGTAACAAAACATGATGGCGCTTGCTGATAGAATTTCATCAAATCGTAGTCCTGAATGTAACCATAACAACAGCTCCCCCGCTTACTCGTGAGGAAAATAACATGAACCTTAAGCTGCAGCTTAAAATATTGTCGTTTCTGCAGTTCTGCCTGTGGGGTAGTTGGCTGACTACGCTAGGCTCCTATATGTTTGTGACGCTTAAGTTTGACGGAGCGTCGATCGGTGCCGTATACAGCTCTCTGGGTATTGCCGCCGTGTTTATGCCCACGCTGCTGGGCATCGTGGCGGATAAGTGGATCAGCGCCAAGTGGGTGTATGCGCTTTGTCATCTGGTCGGGGCGGGGACGCTGTTTATGGCGGCTCAGGTCACCACGCCGGGGGAGATGTTCCTGGTTATTCTCCTCAACTCGCTGGCCTATATGCCAACGCTGGGGCTGATTAACACCATTTCCTACTATCGTCTGAAATCCGCCGGTATGGATATCGTCGCCGATTTCCCGCCTATCCGTATCTGGGGAACCATCGGTTTTATCATCGCGATGTGGGCCGTCAGCTTCGCCGGCTTCGAGCTGAGCCATATGCAGCTTTATATCGGCGCAACGCTCTCCGTCGTGCTGGCGCTGTTCACCCTGACGCTGCCGCATATCCCGGTCTCTAACCAGCAGAAAAACCAGAGCTGGAGCACCATGCTGGGCCTGGACGCATTTGCCCTGTTCAAAAACAAACGGATGGCGATCTTCTTTATCTTCTCCATGCTGTTGGGCGCAGAGCTGCAGATCACCAACATGTTCGGTAATACCTTCCTGCACAGCTTCGACAATAACCCGCTGTTCGCGGGCAGCTTTATCGTCGAGCATGCGTCGGTCATGATGTCGATTTCGCAGATCTCCGAAACCCTGTTTATTCTGACCATCCCGTTCTTCCTGAGCCGCTACGGCATCAAGAACGTTATGCTGATCAGTATCGTGGCGTGGATGCTGCGCTTCGGCCTGTTCGCCTACGGCGACCCATCGCCGTTCGGCACCGTGCTGCTGGTTCTGTCGATGATTGTCTACGGCTGCGCCTTCGACTTCTTCAACATCTCGGGTTCGGTGTTTGTCGAGAAAGAGGTGAGGCCGGAAATTCGCGCCAGCGCCCAGGGGATGTTCCTGATGATGACCAACGGCTTCGGCTGTATTCTTGGCGGCGTGGTGAGCGGGAAAGTGGTGGAGATGTATACCACCGACGGTATTACCAACTGGCAGCCGGTATGGTTGATCTTCGCCGGATACTCGCTGGTTCTGGCCTTCGCCTTCGTCGCGCTGTTTAAGTACAAGCACGTCAGAGAGCCTGCCGCCGTCCAGCAGAGCGCCTGATAGCAGCCCGGCGGCGCGACGCCTGCCGGGATAAAAAACGCCACGCCCCGCGCTCGCGCCGGGGCGTTTTTTTATGCCTTCAGCACGTTGCCGTACAGCCTCTTGATGCCGTCAGGATCCGTTTCGCTGTAGACGCCCTGCAGCTCCGGCGAGAAGCCGGGCAGCATATTGACGCCCTCCTCCAGCGCGAGGAAGTAGCGCAGCACCGCCCCGCCCCACACCTCGCCCGGCACCACGCACAGCACCCCCGGCGGATAAGGCAGCGCCCCCTCCGCCGCCACGCGGCCTTCGGCCTCGCTCAGGCGCACCAGGTCAACGTTACCGCGGATAAACTCGCGGTTCGCGTCCTGCGGATTCATCACTACCCGCGGGAAGCTCCGCTTGCGGAACATCTCTTTTTGCAGGTCCTTAACGTCGAAACTGACGTACAGATCGTGCATCTCCTGGCATAGCTCGCGGATAGTGTAATCACGATAGCGCACCGGATACTTGTTAAAGATGGTCGGCAGCACGTCGGCCAGCGGGGTATCGGCTTCGATATGCTGTTCAAACTGCGCCAGCATCGCCACCAGCTGCGCCATTTTTTCAGCGCTCTCGGCCGGGGTCAGCAGGAACAGAATCGAGTTCAGATCGCACTTCTCGGGCACAATGCCGTTCTCGCGCAGGTAGTGCGCCAGAATCGTCGCCGGGATCCCGAAGTCGGTATATTCGCCGCTTTGCGCGTCGATGCCCGGCGTGGTCAGCAGCAGCTTGCAGGGATCAACGAAGTACTGATCGCCCGCATAGCCCTCAAAGCCGTGCCAGCTGGCGCCCGGCTCAAAGCTGAAGAAGCGCCGCTCGCGGGCGATGGCTTCGGTCGGATGATCCTGCCACGGACGCCCGGCCACCGTCGGCGGAACAAAGGGCTGAATCATCTTACAGCTGGCGAGGATCGCCTTACGCGCTTCGATACCCAGCGCCACGCACTCTGCCCACAGCCGGCGGCCGCTTTCGCCTTCATGAATTTTGGCATTCACGTCGAGCGCCGCAAACAGCGGGTAAAACGGGCTGGTTGACGCGTGCAGCATAAAGGCATTATTCAACCGCTTGTGCGGGCAGAATCGCGCCTGGCCGCGCAGGTGGTTATCCTTTTTGTGGATCTGTGACGTTTGCGAGAAACCGGCCTGCTGTTTGTGCACCGACTGGGTGACAAAGATGCCCGGGTCTTCCGGCGTCAGATCGAGCAGCAGCGGCGAACAGTCGGCCATCATCGGAATAAACTGCTCGTAGCCGACCCACGCGGAATCAAACAGGATGTAGTCGCACAGGCTGCCAATTTTATCCACCACCTGACGGGCGTTGTAGACGGTCCCGTCGTAGGTGCCAAGCTGAATCACCGCCAGGCGGAACGGCCGCGGCGCATCGGCCTTTTCCGGCGCCACTTCACGGATCAGGTTGCGCAGATAGCCTTCATCAAAGCAGTGGTCATCGATGCCGCCGATAAAGCCGAACGGGTTGCGCGAGGCCTCCAGATAGACCGGCGTGGCCCCGGCCTGAATCAGCGCGCCGTGGTGGTTGGATTTGTGGTTATTACGATCGAACAGCACCAGGTCGCCGCGGGTGAGCAGCGCGTTGCTGACCACCTTGTTCGCCGCCGAGGTGCCGTTAAGGACGAAATAGGTTTTGTCGGCGTTAAACACCTTCGCCGCGAACTTCTGCGCGTGCTTGGCGGAGCCTTCGTGGATCAGTAGGTCACCCAGCTTGACGTCGGCATTGCACATATCGGCGCGGAAGACGTTCTCACCAAAGAAGTCAAAGAACTGACGGCCCGCGGGGTGTTTTTTAAAAAACGCTCCGTGCTGATGTCCCGGACAGGCAAAGGTGCTGTTGTCCATCTCGACGTACTGGGTCAGGGTATTAAAGAACGGCGGCAGCAGGTTGTCTTCATAGCGGCAGGCGGCCGCTTCCAGCTCCAGCCACTCCTGCTCTTTGCCGGTCATCACCGCCGCGACGCCGTCAGGCTTTGCCATTTCGCTGTCGCTTAGCAGATAGACCGGCAGGTTAAACCCGCTACGCTTAAGCAGAGAGAGGATGCCGCTGCGGCTGTCCGCTGCGGTAATGACGACTGCCGCCACATCGGTAAAATCGGTACTGTCCAGCGCGACCACGCGACGGTGGGTGGACAGATGGGGGACCAGCTCGCAGCTGGCGGCAATGTGCATTGATTTCATTAGCGCGAATACCCGTTTCCGGAGAGTAAAAGGCCTCAGACAAGGCGTTCACGCCTTGTCCAACGAAATGTCAGGGTCCGACTGGATTCCAGCTCCGACCGCCCGACATCAGTAAAAGCAGACCGGGTCCGCTTTTACTGTTGTCCTGCAGTGAGCATACGCTGCCTTCACCGCATGAGGGGAAGAGGATCGAGACTAAGAGTAGCAAGATGAGGCGGCTTGCGCATCCGCGCGCGGCGGCAATGCGTTGGTGATGCGATCATCCCGGCGGCCTCATAGTTGAAGAGAAGAAAATTCGCGCAATAATGTCACCTTTGCCATACCCAGGCAAGATCAATTGCATATGCAGTCGCACTACGGATCCACAAGCGTTTACGCCGTGACAGGTTCATAATAATGCACTTATTAGGGATAATTAACGGGAGCACACTGTGGTTACAGGACCTTTTATTAACGCCGGCGCGGTGCTGTTAGGCGGCATTATTGGCGCACTTTTAAGCCAGAGATTGCCGGAGCGCATCCGCACAGCGATGACCTCTATTTTTGGCCTCGCCTCTTTGGGCATCGGTATTTTATTAGTGATTAAATGCGCCAACCTGCCGGTGATGGTGCTCGCCACCCTTCTGGGCGCCCTGCTTGGCGAAGTGTGCAATATGGAGAAAGGGACCAACGCTTTGGTCGGCAAGCTCCAGCAGATATTTTCGCCCAAGGGCAAGCGGCGGGTTGCCGCCCATGACTCTTTTGTACAGAGCTACGTCGCGATTATCGTGCTGTTCTGCGCCAGCGGCACCGGAGTCTTCGGCGCGATGCGCGAAGGCATGACCGGCGACGCCAGCATTCTTATTGCCAAAGCGTTCCTCGACTTTTTCACCGCCACCATCTTTGCCTGTTCTCTCGGCATTGCCGTCGCGGCGATAAGCGTCCCGATGCTGGCTATTCAGCTCACCCTGGCGGCCTGCGCGGCATTAATTATGCCTTTGACGACCCCGATGATGATGGCTGATTTCAGCGCCGTTGGCGGAATGCTGCTGCTGGCGACCGGGCTGCGCATCTGCGGCATCAAGATGTTTGCGGTGGTCAATATGCTGCCGGCGCTGGTGCTGGCCATGCCGCTGTCGGCTGCCTGGAGCCTCTTTTTCGCCTGAAGGTGCGTGCTTTTAATGCAATGTGGTGATAGATTGTCCATCCTGCGTTGATTTGATGAAATTTCGTTGACGCAGCGAGGCGAATCGGTTTTAATGCGCCCCGTTGCCCGGATAGCTCAGTCGGTAGAGCAGGGGATTGAAAATCCCCGTGTCCTTGGTTCGATTCCGAGTCCGGGCACCACTTTCACTTCAATGTACGTCTCCCAAACATCACAAAACTCAAGTATAATCACTGCTATACGCCACTTTCCAACATTACGAACTCCACTGACCTCAACTCGATTCTCTCTAAATCAAGTTGCATCCGGGGGCTTTTCAGGGGGCTCTTTGTGTTCAATGAAAATTGAGGCCCCCATATGGCACTGACAGCCCGGCAGGTCGAGACCGCCAAGCCTAAAGAGAAGGACTATAAACTCTCTGACGAACGTGGCCTTTTTCTCCTGGTAACCACCACCGGAAAACGCTACTGGCGTATGAAATACCGTATCGCCGGTAAAGAGAAAAAGTTATCTATCGGTGTTTATCCTGAAATCTCTCTGGCTGACGCGCGTGTAAAACGCGATGAAGCCAGAAAAGTGATTGCTGATGGCGGCGATCCGAGTGAGAAAAAGCAGCTCGAAAAACTCGCCAAAAAAATATCCGTCGTAAATACCTTCAGGGCACTCGCCATGGAGTGGCATAAGCATAAGTGTATCTCATGGTCGGAAAGCTACGCAGAAAGCGTTCAGGAGGCGCTGGAGAAGGATATTTTCCCGTATGTGGGCAAACGCCCTGTCGCTGAGATCCTGCCTCTGGAGATGCTGGAAGTTTTACGGCTGATTGAAAAACGCGGTTCGCTGGAAAAATTACGTAAGGTCCGGCAGTACTGCAATCAGATCTTCCGTTACGCCATAGCAACAGGGCGTGCGACGATTAATCCAGCTGCGGAACTGACCGGTACTCTGACCGCACCAAAGACCGAGCACTTCCCTCACCTACAGGCATCCGAGTTACCCGCGTTCCTTGCCAGTCTGGCTAATTACCATGGCAGTTGCATTACGCGTATGGCAACCAGTCTGCTGCTACTGACGGGGGTTCGTACGATTGAACTTCGCGCTGCAGAATGGCAAGAGTTTGATCTGGAGAATGCATTGTGGACAATCCCCGAAAGCCGGATGAAAAAGCGCCGCAAACATCTGGTGCCTTTGTCAGACCAGGTTCTGTCGATCCTGCTGGAACTCCGCACTTATACCGGTCAGTATCAACTCGTGTTTCCAGGGCGCTGCAACATCAACAAACCGATGAGTGAAGCCAGTATCAACATGGTTATCAAACGTATCGGCTACGATGGTAAAGCTACCGGACACGGCTTTCGCCACACTATGAGCACCATTTTGCATGAGCAGGGGTTTAATACAGTCTGGATCGAGATGCAGCTCGCTCACGTGGATAAAAACAGCATTCGCGGCACATATAACCATGCACAGTATCTGGATGGAAGACGAGAAATGATGCAGTGGTACGCTGATTATATTGACAATCTTCTCAGTTCATCGACAAAAAGTTAGTGGTTGTTCACCCGCACCTGAAGGTGCGGGGAACGTAATTCTTTTATTTTTTGTTTGTTCTATAACCTTCTGGCATATTTACCGCGCTGTATGGACTTAAACGTGAAGCGATCCAGTACTGCTTTCCCTGTCGGAGCAAGTTCAGGTAAGCAAGACGTTCGGTCAGATCACGCCGTATTGTTTTTTCGCAAATGCTAAATTCGTCAGCAAGGCTCCTGACGGTCAGTGACTCGCCATTGTTGAGGCGGGTTGACCTGATCCCCGTTGATTAATACACCGCGATGTTTGTAATGTCTTCATCAGCAACGTAAGCGATGAGATGGTCTACCCCCTCCTTCACGGCGACTCTCAATACCGTCATGATGGTGGTAATTCAATCAGCGTTGAAAGGGTGAGAAACCATGTCAAGGCTGAACATTATTGGAATTGATCTTGCGAAAACAAATTTTTATCTTTTCAGCCTTTCACCGGAAGGGAAGCCTGGTGGAAGGATTAAGCTCTCTCGTGAAAAGTTGATTGGCTGGTTTACGACACAGTCCAGGATGATTGTCGCCATGGAGGCATGTGGTGCTTCTCATCACTGGGCCAGAGAAATTCAAAAGACGGGGCATGATGTTGTGATGCTACCCGCTCAGCACGTCAGGGCTTATCAGCGTCGCCAGAAAAACGACTATAACGATGCTCAGGCCATTGCCGAAGCCTGCTGGCACGGAACAATTCGCCCAGTTCCGGTAAAAACGCTATCTCAGCAGGATGAACAAACCTTTTTAAAAATGCGACGACTTGTTTCTGAAGAAAGAACGCAGTTAATCAACCATATCAGAGGGTTAATGGCAGAGTATGGTATTGTTTTGCGTAAAGGCGCAACTGAGCTTCGACGTAAATTACCCGAGTTGCTTGAAGATGCAGAGAATGGATTTACGCCCCAGATGCGTGAACTGTTACAACGGCAATATCAGCGGCTGGCGGCTCTGGATGATGAACTCATATGGTATGACAACCGACAGCGAAAAAATGCCGCCGGGGATTCAGTATGCCAGCGCCTACTTTCTATTCCGGGTTTTGGTCCACTGGTTAGTCTGGCAGTGAAAAGCTGGATGGGTGATGGAAAACAGTTTAAAAGAGGTCGGGATGCTTCAGCGGCTCTTGGGTTGGTTCCACGACAATTCAGCACAGGGGGGCAACAGGTTCTTCTGGGGATCACCAAATGTGGAAACAGCTACGTCAGATCAATGCTGATACATGGTGCCCGAGCTGTTTTGTTCAGATCCGCAGGCAAAACGGATCAACTTAGCTCATGGGTTAACCTGGTCCGGGAGAAACGAGGATTTAACAGGGCAGTCGTCGCCCTGGCAAATAAGTTAATTCGTATTGTCTGGGTTATTATCACTCGTAATGAAGTTTACCGGGTTTCGGTAGCATGAAATAAGAAGTTGAAACAGGGTAATTTATACCGTTAACTCCAGCATTGCGTAGAAAGCAGAAACGATGAAAAACAGGTCAAACCTGCATATCGAAAACCTGGGATCGGGGCTTGGCCAGAATTAATCAAGGCCGTGTAAGCGTTAAGGACGATATGCGCGAATGTTTCATCAAGGCCAGAAGCAGTAGCTTCATCAACAGGCCGAATATACGAAAGCAAACCTGTTACTTTCATTGTCACTGCGTTCTTGCAATACGGGGGAAGACCATATAGGTCCCCCTATTAAGAAGCGTTTTTACAACAAAAACCTTCACATGACCGAACGCCGTTTTCCATTCAGGTTACAAAGTGCCTCATCAGCACGATAAACCTCGGCACGGAAGGCTATTCACTTCACATTTAGCATTCTCAAGTACTTACTTTTTCTATTCACGCAGGAAACACAGTGGTATTGTTTTAAGCTAATATCGATGATGTGATACGTACCACCAAACATTGGATGGTAACTTGTTGCTTTCATGAGCCATTTTCCGTACAGCTGAAAGCGCAATCGACGCAGGGACTTAAAATGACCGGAGTATCTAGCGATCAATACGCTGCTGGTGAACAGGGCTTAGGGTATATCTATCAGCCTCGTTTTGCGCTACTTAAGCTTCTTCAGTGGCCAGAAGATACATCTGTTTTGATCGAAAAAGATGATGACCTAGACTTCGTTAGTTTTGATGGTGTCAAAACACTGGCATCGCTCAAACACAAAGGGGATGGGGATACTCTAACCGACCTGTCTACCGATTTTTGGAAGTCAGTCCGCATCTGGCTTGACCGCTATAATCGTGATGGTAAAACCGAAGCAAATCTTCGTTTCTTTTTGTTTACGACCGGATCTATCTCAAACTCCTCGTTCCTGCAACACTTCTTAGTCGAACCGCCAACAAAAGACGATAATTCAGTATCAATAACTCAACTCACCAACACAGCTCTGGCTAGAAGCAAGTCAAAACTGATCACGGCAATAGCCGATGAGTTCAATAAACTGACTGATGAGCAAAAAGATGACTTCTTATCACGGATAATCATATTTGATGGCGGGCCTCGCATTGAAGACCTCCCAACAATTATCAAAAATCAACACATGCGTATCATTAGACGCGATAACCGAGACGCTATTTTTGAACGACTTGAAGGGTGGTGGAATAACACGATAGTCGATCTGCTAACAGGGAAACGTAAAGAGGCGATTTTTGGTTATGAGATTTCCGACAAACTTGCAGCATTTTCTGAAGAGTACAAATCGGACAATCTGCCGATTACGTTCAGAGGAAAAATTCCCGTTGGAGAAATCGATGCGATGAATGATCCCAGGCTCTTTGTTGTGCAACTCCGTGAAATAGGGGTTTCCTCTAATCGTATCCGAAACGCTATTCTCGACTACTACCGAGCATTTGAGCAGCGTTCTTCATGGGCGCGTGAAAACCTTTTGGTAACAGGAGAGATGGAAGATTATGAAGACCGCCTTGTTGATGAATGGAGTCGCTATAAAGACGTAGTTTTTGAAGAATTAGATGAAAATTCAGCTGACGAAGTACTTATTACTGCGGGAAAAGCATTGTATCAATGGGCCGATCTTGAAAGTGGTAATATTCACTCATTGCGAATCCGAGAACGAGTGACTGAGCCTTATGTAGTTCGAGGAGGATTTCACATCCTTGCGAACAGTAGACCACTACCCAAAATTTTCTGGCATCCCCACTTCCTAAATAGAATTGGGCAATTGTTGGGAGCCCAAGCATGAAGCAATGGGATCAGCGTCCATTCGAGATAAGGAATCTTTTCAATCCTGCATTTTGTGGTGTTGTACTATTCAGAGCAATGCAGAGCTACGAAGAGGAAAACTCACAGGGCATGCCATTTTCTCTCGCTCTTTTAGTTTTACCATTATGTCTGCAAAAAGATTCTCGCCAAGTGTTTGCTGAAAATCCTCGCCGCTACCTTTTGAAAACTATAGAAAACAATCCCAAATTACTCATTAATTTTGCTAACCGCGTCAATAATATGCTGCCATTTACGCTTGAAGCTTTTGGAGTGCTCATGGAACGAGGATGTTTTGTCGTAACGCAAGACGGCCGATTGAAAACAATACCTAATAAAGTTCGCAAATCGGTCATAGGGACTGAAGAATCAATCTCATGCCAGCGTGTCGCGCGCTATATAGGAAAAGAATTTGCCCGTATTGCAGATCGCGTTACGGTGTACACGACCTTTGGAATACGCCCATGAAAATTAAGTCGATTCATGTCTACAGCCATGATGGCCAACGTCGGGACCTGCAATTTAAGGTTAATGGTTTAAATGTCATTACTGGCCGTTCCTCAACCGGTAAATCAGCTCTTTCTGAGATCATTGAATACTGTATGGGTCGATCTACTTTTAACGTACCAGAAGGTATTATTCGCGATAAAGTGTCATGGTTCGCAGTCATTTATCAATTTTCACAGGAACAAGTACTAATCGCGAAACCAACACCAAATGCAGGAGCCACAAGCTGTGGCACCGTTATGCTGCGACGAGGAAATGAACTGACCGCACCAAATTTCAAAGACCTCTCGGTTAACACCGATGATGATTCTGTAGTCGCACTGTTGTCACGATTACTTGGCATCCGCGAGAACCGTACAGACGTGGCAATTGGGCACAGCAGAGAAAGCTTTGAAGCAAACATCAAGCATACTTTTTATTACCTTTTCCAAAAGCAGGGCCTTGTAGCAAATAAAGATCAACTTTTTTATCGACAAAATGAGGCATTTCAGCCACAAGCTATTCGCGACACATTACCGATTCTTTTAGGTATTTCATCAAATGATCGCTATGAACTTGAGGCCAAACTCCGAACAGCACAACGAGATCTGAAAATCAACGCCAAACGTCTTGAACAAGCTCGCGATACAATCGATACATCACTGCTAAAAGGTTCTGGGCTTTTATCTGAAGCCAGAGCCGTGGGTATCATCACACAAGACAAAGAGAGAATCGGAACTGACGAAGTAATTGATGTTTTGCGTTCTGCAATGCAATGGATTCCGTCCCCCCTACCTGAAGACGATGGACATAGAATATCCATTCTTGAAAATGAAATTGCTGGTTTACGACAAGACAGACGTCAGACCCAGTCCCGAATTGATTCTGCTCGGATGTATGCCAAGCAATCAGGTAATTTTGAAAACGAAGTTTTAGAGCAGCAAGACCGATTATCTTCTATCAAGGCTCTACCGAAAAATCCGGAAACTGGTGAATGGCAATGGCCATTCTGTGAAGCAAATTTAGCACTGGAATCTCCAATTGCTAAAGCACTCCTGAGCGAACTAACAACTCTCGACGCTGAAATGAGCATTGTGGCTGGCCAACGCCCTAAAATGGATGTTTATCTTACTGAACTAGAAGATGAGGTTCAGACCATTGTAAGTTCGATAAGAGCCAAAGAAGTGGAGCTTGCTGCGGCAATCGCGGCAAACGAAGTTATTGAGCAATTAGGCACACGCAATAATGCTGCGGCAAGAGTAATTGGTCGTATAAGTTTGTTCCTTGAAGACCTTGTACCTAACTCAGAACTGGCCACATATGAAGCAGAAAATCGTCGTCTAAAGCTCAAAGTCGAAGACCTACAAAGGAAATTTGGAGCTGATAGCAGCCATGAAAGACTCATATCTATTCTGAATAACATTTCGTCACAGATTACACGCTACATCCAGGCTTTTGATGCAGAATTTCAGGGGCTCCCTGCACGGTTTGATCTAAGCCAAATGACTATTATCTTTGATCGTACAGATCGTCCGGTACCAATGAGTCGAACTGGCGGTGGCGAAAATCATCTCGCTTATCACCTGTCTGCCTTGTTAGCCCTTCATCTCTTTGCTTCAAAGAACAATTGCCCCATTCCTCAGTTTCTTTTAATTGATCAGCCTACCCAAGTTTATTTCCCTTCTGAAAAAATTTACCAGGAAGCTGATGGTACTGTTCAGAAAACGGAAGCTGATGCTGACTTAGCAGCAGTACGTAGACTGTTTGCGTTACTGCTGAAGTTTACACAAGAAGAAGTCCCAGGCTTCCAGCTTATCGTGACAGAGCACGCAAATCTTCGCGACCAGTGGTTCCAGGATGCTTTAACCGAGCTTCCCTGGACCAAGCCCCCTGCCCTGGTACCAGAAGACTGGCCTTTACCGTCAGAATTACCAAATTAAGCACGAGTTTTGAAAATCCCCGCATCTTTGGTTCGATTGCGAGTCTTGCACCAAATTCATATCAACGGACCTCCATGGTGGTCCGTTTTTGCATTCTAAGCCCGCCGAAATCAACACTTCTACAATACCTTAACTCCGCCTGACCGTAAGCGCACCGTGAAGGACGTGGGGTAAAAATTAGTTTACAGAGAGGGTGACGTTCCAGGGCAGCAGTTCTTTCACGCGGTTGGCGGGCCAGGTGTTGATGACGCTGATCACATGGCGCAGCCAGGCTTCCGGCTCGATGCCGTTAAGTTTGCAGCTACCGATCAGGCTGTACATCACTGCCGCACTGTCACCACCACCATCAGAGCCGAAGAACATGTAGTTACGGCGCCCCAGCGCAACCACCCGGAGGGCGTTTTCATACTGAACCGCCCCGGTTTTCCTGGAGAGAGTTAAGTTCGGAAGTTCAGGCTGCCAGAACCTTGTTCCCGATGGAAGCGTAATACGCTTTTTCTGCCTCTATCGGAGGGATGTGACCAAGTCGTTCCAGCAACCGACGATTGTTGTACCAGTCCCCCCATGCCAGCGTAGCCAGTTCCACTTCTGAGCGCTTCTTCCAGGCCTGACGGTGGATGACCTCCGCTTTGTACAGACCGTTGATACTCTCCGCCATCGCGTTATCATACGAGTCACCGGTACTCCCCGTGGAAGCCAGCAGCTCTGCATCCTGCAACCGCTGCGTGTAGGCCAGCGAGACATACTGAGAGCCTTTGTCGCTGTGATGGATGGTGCCCGAAGGTCGCCGTGACCACAGTGCCTGTTCCAGCGCATCCAGGACGAACGACGTTTCCATCGATGATGAGACCCGCCAGCCCACGATGACGCCAGCGAACACGTCGATAATGAACGCCACATAGGCGAAGCCCTGCCAGGTGATGACGTAGGTAAAATCTGCACACCAAAGCTGGTTGGGACATTCCGCTACGAACTGGCGGTTTACCCTGTCCTGTGCTGCGGTATCTCTGCGACTGGTTGTGGTGCGGACTTTTTTGCCCTGGAGCACGCCTGCGAGCCCCATCAGTTTCATCAACCGTACCACTGTACATCTGGCCACGCCGATGCCCTCCCGCTGTAACTGACGCCAGACCTTGCGGGCTCCATAGACGCCATAGTTATCGTCGTACACCCGCTGTATCTGCACCTTCAGAAGCGCATCACGCTGCGAGCGCAGGCTGTGTTTTTCCGGCGATTGCTGACGTTGCTGATGCCAGTAATATGTCGACGGGGCAATATCCAGCTCGCGGCATACCGGCCCGACCCCGTGGGCACCACTCAGACGTTCGAGCAGTGGCATTATTTTTTCCAGTGGCGGTCGAGCTCCGCCTGAGCAAAATAGGCTGATGCCTGACGCAGAATATCATTGCTGCGACGCAACTCCCGGTTTTCCCTCTCCAGCTCTTTTAAACGTTGACGTTCGTTACTGGTCAGCTCGCCATCACCAGTCCTGACGGGGCTGATACCACCGCGTAAGTCATTTCTGTGCTGGCGTAGCCAGCCTTTCAGGGTATCGTAATGACAACCAATTTTTGACGATATGGCACGGATAGCATCCGGTTCAGAGTCATATTCATCAAGATGCTCAATGAGCATTCTGACAGCGCGCTCACGTAATTCCGGCGGGTAACGATTAGCTGATTTTGATTTCATCAGGGATCTCCTTTTACTGAGAGTTTAGTCTCCAGGATTCCCGGGGCGGTTCAATCGAAGAAGCAATACGGGGCCTCCCTGCAACTGAGCGGCTGGCAGCCAGGCAGTCCCGAAGTAAGCCGCTGCTGATATCCCTGCATGACTGGTTAGTGGAGAAAAGCGCCACTCTGTCGAAAAAATCCCGTCTGGGCGAAGCGTTCGCTTATGCCCTGAACCAGTGGGATGCGCTGTGCTACTACTGTGATGATGGCCTGGCAGAGCCTGATAACAACACAGCCGAACGAGCCCTTCGTGCCGTCTGTCTTGGGAAAAAGAATTTTATCTTCTTCGGCAGCGACCACGGCGGTGAGCGCGGAGCCCTGCTGTATGGTCTTATCGGAACATGCAGGCTCAATGGTATCGATCCGGAGGCCTACCTTCGCCATATCCTGAGCGTACTGCCGGAATGGCCCAGCAACAAAGTGGCGGAACTGCTGCCATGGAACGTGGTTCTTACCGATAAATAACCGTCAATACGGCGCTCGTTTAACGCTTACACATTCCGGCGGTGATCGCGTTGCGTATTCTGGCGGAACGTGAACGCTATTTCTGGTTTTGCGTGAACGCGTATTCCGGCGGAAAATACCCCGATTTTGCACCATGACCAGAATCACTGTTCATTTTGCCAGAATCGGTGTTCACCCGACCGGAATTGCCGTTCACGTTGCCAGAATCATTCTTAACGCATTGATTTTTGATGCTATATCTATCCCTTTTATTCCAGGGTGTGATATATGCCAAACAAGAGAATCGCAATGCATAAAATCCATGAAATTTTAAGGCTGCGTTTTGAAGTCGGCCTGTCCTTCCGCCAGATAAGCCAGTGCGCAGATGTCAGCACGGGTGCCATCCAGAAAATGCTCAAACGACTTGAAGCCGCTGGGATCTCCTGGCCACTTCCGGAAGGAATGTCAGAGCCCCTACTTGCCAGTCTGCTTTATCCTGAGTCTGACAGTCGTCCTGGCGCGCTGGAGGATCCCGACTGGGCTGAAATCCATATGGAGCTGCGTAAAAAGGCGTCACCCGCCACCTGCTGTGGGAGGAATACTGCCAGAGGATGCCGGTTCGGGCGTACAGCTACTCGCAGTTCTGCTGCCGCTACCAGACCTGGTGCCAGTCACAGAAACGCTCCATGCGCCAGCAGCATCTTGCCGGTGAAAAATGCTTTATCGACTATTGTGGACCCACAGTGTCGGTTATCTCACCTGAGACGGGTGAATGCCGGCAGGCCCAGATCTTCGTGGCGGTGCTGGGCGCATCAAACTACACCTTCGCGGAGGCTACCTATACGCAGTCGCTGTCAGACTGGCTTCTCAGCCACGTCAGGATGCTGGAGTTCTTCGGTGGAGTCCCCGAAATCCTGGTTCCGGATAACCTGAAAAGCGGGGTTAGCAAAGCCAGTCGTTACGATCCCGAACTGAATCCCTCCTATCAGCAGCTGGCTGAGCATTATCAGGTTGCGGTGATACCTGCCCGCCCCAGAAAACCCAGAGACAAGCCGAAGGCGGAAGTTGGCGTTCAGATCGTCGAACGCTGGATCCTGGCCCGGCTCCGTCACCAGGTCTTCTTCTCGCTTGCTGAGCTGAACCACTGTATCCGTACGCTGGTAACCGGGCTCAACGAACGTCCCTTCAAAAAACTGCCGGGCAATCGCCGTGAGGCCTTCGAAAGGCTGGACAAAACTGTGCTCAGGCCATTACCGGTGCAGCAGTGGCGCTACCGGCACATCAAAAAAGCGAAGGTGAATATCGATTATCACGTGGAATATGAACAGCATCACTACTCAGTCCCCCATCAGCACGTCGGTAAAACGGTGGAGCTTCATGCCTTCGACAACCTGCTTGAAGTCTGGTCTGACGGGCAGATGATCGCCAGTCACCCGCGGCGTCTTCATCCGGGCAACAGTACGGCAGCAGAACATATGCCGGAGCGCCATCGTCATCATCAGCAGTGGACGCCAGAGCGGCTGAAAAGCTGGGCGGCCGGTGTGGGCTCCGACACCTTCACGTGGGTCAGCGAGCGTCTGGCTGAAAAAGCGCATCCGGAACAGGCCTATCGCCTGTGTCTGGGGCTGCTGAGCCTGACGCGTGAATATCCTTCTGAGCGCGTCAATAACAGCTGTCGGCTGGCCAATGCAGAGGGGTTAACCCGGCTGAAGCAGATAAAGTCGATCCTGAAGAATAACCGCGACCTGGTTCCGGCGGACAAAGATCTGCACCCGTCCCGGGAGCTTCCTCAGGAACATGAAAACATCCGTGGCCCACGCCACTTCCACTGAAACAAGGGATCCGATAATGCCACATACGCTGATGAAACAGCTGACAGAAATGAAACTGACGGGAATGGCGGCCGCGCTGTCCTCACAGATGGAGCAACCCGGCACTTACGAAGAGCTCTCCTTCAGGGAAAGACTGGCGTTGCTGGTCACGCGCGAATCACTCGAAAGGGATCAGCGTAAACAGAAACGTCTGCTACAAAAAGCCCGCCTGAGGCTTGAAGCCTCGGTCCAGGACATCGACTACCAGCCAGCGAGAAACCTGGAACGTTCTCGGATCGCTCAGCTAAGCCAGAACGAATGGGTGGTCAGGGGGCAGAACCTGCTGATAACCGGCCCCTGCGGTTGCGGCAAAACCTATGTGGGCTGCGCCCTTGGCAACAACGCCTGCCAGCAGGGTTACAGCGTACAGTACTGGAGACTGAACCGGTTGCTGGTTGAACTGACGCACAGCCGCGCAGACGGTAGTTACCGAAAGCAGCTGGCTCAGCTGTCAAAAACGCAGCTGCTTATCCTGGATGACTGGGGCCTTGAGCCGTTGCTGCCAGCGCAGCGTAACGATCTGCTGGAACTGATGGATGACAGATACGGAAAGAACGCCACGGTGATGATAAGCCAGCTGCCAACGGATGAGTGGTATGGCTGCGTTGGCGATAACACGCTGGCAGACGCGATCCTTGATCGTCTGATGCATAACTCCCACCGGCTGGAAATGAAGGGTGAGTCGATGAGAAAACGACTGGCACAGGTTGACTGAAAGTGAACGGTCGGTGTAATAAAAAGAAGTTAGGGCGCGTTAGGGAATAACGCGTTCACGTTCCTCCGGAATAACCGTTCAACTTCGCCAGAATACGCACGCGTACTTAATCAGTAGCCGTAACATCATAAACCCTCACTAATCCTGTAAGTTAACTTGCCCTGCACCGACCTATCTCCCCAGCGCAATCCCGGTTTCGCGGTGTCTGTTACGGCCGTATTTTCTCATTTCTCGTCAGCCACAGTGAGGCTCTTTCAAGAGCTGGGTTGTATGAAAACGACAAAAACACAGCCGACAATAATTTACAAAATAACTTGTTGACCCTGTATTTACTACAGGGTTTTTAATACACATCAACAGGTGAGACGGCGATGACGCCGGTATCACCAGATGACCAGATGACCAGATAACCCAAGGAATATGACCATGAAAAACATCAAACTGCTTGCTGCTGCCGGTATGCTCTCCGTAGTTTCTTTCTCCGGCTTCGCCCAGTCCGTCAGCGTTACTGCTGACACCCTGAACAACGCGGAAGCGAAAATTGCCGCTATCGCCCAGGAATCCGGTGCTTCGTCCTACCGCATCACCAGTGCAGACCAGAAAAACGTTGCCCGCGTGACTGCAGTACTTGATAAGTAATCCGGGACGGTATTACCCTGAACCTGAGCAGTAAACGCGTGAGATGGTCGCAGAGGGAACTGCCGGACTGACTGCCACTATAGTGGGGGTCACCTCCGGTTCCGCCGGCGACCTCACATGCGGACACACCCTCCAGGACAACCCTATCCCTGTTGTCCGTTTTCCTTGATGACTGTTTTAGTCAGGTTACCCCCAGGTAGCCTTTTTTTTTGTCCTTATCCCACCAGAAAAAACAGCGTAAGGGTGTTGACCCTGTATGAACCACAGGGTTTTTAATACACATTAACAGGTGAAACGGCGATATCTGATGAAGAGGAATATACAGATGAAAAAATTTAGCGTGACTGCAGTACTGATTCTGACTGGCATGCTCTCATCCGGAGCTATGGCAACCTCGTTCCTGCCGGAAACTTGCTCGGATATGGACATCTCTGTCCGGACAGACTATGTCAACCATGAAGACGTGAGCCACGTCTTTGACTGTCAGCCAGTGATCTGATGTAAAAAAACGGTCGGATTAATTTTCCTTTTAAGTGCGTTAGTGCCTTTGAATTTTTTTCGGGTCCAGAACTTCACCGCGGTCAGACCCAGCGGGAGCCCTGATGTCGTCACTGCCAGGCTCGAATGCATCAGGATCCCACAATTGACACCTGCATCATTCCCCATCTTGATTAGGTGTGATTGCCTGCAAATCCTACTGCATCAGGGTTATCCCGGTGGTAGCCAAATGTTGTGGTGTCCTGAAGCAGTAGAATCTTCTCACCTTGCAGCGCATATATCCTTTGACTGGTAGCCTCGGAATGTCCCTGCAGCAGGTGCTGCTCATCAATCCTGTCACTGGAAAGGAACCGGTAAGCGGCTTTTGTTGCTGCATTATCCTGGCAGGCAAAAGGGAGGCTGTTGCCCATCCCCCGCCAGAGTTTTTGCATGAGACTTTTAAAACGACTGGCACGGCGGCGATCGCTAAAGACAGAAGAATTAATTTCCTCATCGAGCCATGAAAGCGAAGTCTGTTCCTGATTAATCATTCAACCATCCCTGAAAGTAATTTAGCTGATTATCATAATGATTACCTTAATATAATTGTGGGTAGTTGCAAGTCTCGCTGGACGCTTACAATTAACCCAATTCGCTTGATACATCAGATTGATTCCCTCCCTGAAAACAGTGCCGGTCTAAACGGAAGTCTCCTGTCTTACAACCAGCAGAAACACGGTGCATAGGGCCAATCCATGGTATAAGCAGTCAGTCTGAAAAAAAAAGTCTTGACCCTGTAGCCACTTCATGGTTTTTGATATGAACTGGATTCGTACTTAGTGCAGCGGTAAACAAATACCTCATTATTTTCTGCCATTTTCCCTTCGTGTTACCGCGTATATTGATATCAGGCAAGCTAAAGGAATTACCTGAATGAGAATAGTTACACTCGTAATATCTGCTGTAGCTTTGATGCCAGGAGTTACAGTCCCTAATGCGATAGCCGGTTTTATTGAAGACAGTAAGGCCAATCTCACACTCCGCAATTTCTATATTAATACAGATAATCGCAGTGGGGACGGGTTCAGTAAACAGGAAGAATGGGGACAGGGGTTCATCCTCAATTACGATTCAGGTTATACTGAAGGGCCAGTGGGATTCGGACTGAGCACTCTGGGGCTACTGGGCATCAGACTTGACGGAGGAGGTAAAGCAGGCTCACCGGCGTCAGGTCGGCAACCCGGTACAGTATTTCCGCTAGACAATGATGGCAGAGCGGTTCATCAGTTCGGTAGCCTGGGGGTTACCGGCAGGGCAAAAATATCTGATACGGAACTCCGTTATGGAACGCTTCAGCCCAAAAATCCCGTCGTTATATACAACGATGCCCGCCTTTTGCCCATGACATATCAGGGAGGACAAATATCATCAACAGATATCGACGATCTGAGTCTGACCGGCGGCGTTCTCACACATACAAAAGGACGTAACTCCACAGATATGCGCGGAATGTCCATTGCCGGAGCCAATGGAAGTGGTCCCACTTCACGGAGCAGTAATCGTTTTTATTTCGCCGGTGGTGACTATACTCTTATGAAAGACATGACTCTCTCATACTATTACGGTGAGCTGGATAATTTTTACAGACAAAACTATATCGGACTGGCACATAACCTGAAAATCGTTTCCGGGAACCTGAAATCAGATATTCGTATATTCATCAGCGATGCAGACGGAAAGAACGGAAGTGCTGCAGGACGGAGTGCCGGATATGTAAGTACTGGTTATTACGGAAATAATCGCACAAAGGGAGAAGTGGACAACAATGTTTATAGCGGTCAGTTGACATGGTCTTCTGGAGGTCACAGTGTGAGCAGTGGTTATCAGTGGCTGACGGGGAAAAGTGACTTTCCATATCTGAATCGTGGTGATGGAGAAGGAACAAGCACCTGGTTAATTACTGATGCACAATTGCTAAAATTCAGCAGGGCGGGGGAGCGAACCTGGCTGGCACGGTACGCCTATAATTTTGCTGATGCAGGGCTCAAAGGGCTGAATCTAAGTATCCTCTATCTGAACGCCGATAATATTGATACCGGGAATGGGCGAAAGGGGGAATGGGAACGGGATATTGCCCTGAGTTATACTATCCCCGAGGGAATACTTAACGGACTTGGCATCTCCGTAAAAAATGCCACAATGCGCAGCGCTCTGCCTGACACAAGTAGAAAAGGCTCTGCTGGACAGCGTGACCAGGATGAAACCCGGGTTACAGTCAGTTATACCCTTCCTCTTCTCTGATATAGTGTTTCCGGTCTGTTGTGCTGTTGAGCAGGACAGACCGGAATGACGTTCGCAGGCAGCAGAAGATTTATATCTGGCTGTCAGTCCGGTAGTTATTTCTGTCCCGGTTCTCCACTCAGGTCCGACTTAAAACATATCGTTTTTACTGCCATTTAAATAAAGAGTAGCCTTGCATGTCATTATTATCAGTTTTAAAGTATCCGGATCCCAAATTGAAGATCATTGCAATGCCCGTCGAACATATTTCACCGATAACCCGGCAATTTATTAAGGATATGATTACCACTATGTACGGTACATCCAGTGTAGGTTTAACAGCAACCCAGGTTGGTGTTCACCAAAGGATTGCTGTAATTGATGTCCCTGAATCGCTGGTGCAACCAATAGTATTAATTAATCCGGTAATTGCTGAGAGTAAGGAAGAAAAAAATATCACTGAGGAAAAATGTCTTTCTATACCAGGAACCAGTCGTTTTGTATACCGTGCAGAGAAAATAAATGTCACCGCTCTTGATGCTTTTGGGAATACAATAAATTTTAGTGCAAGTGGTACTCTCTCGATCTGTATACAGCATATGATAGACCATATGAACGGGATTCTATTAACTAAGAGCCTATCTCAATAGGACTTTATTCCAGACGATAAGACCACAGGCAAAATGCAACATAGCCTCGTAATTTTCGGCCTTCTTTTTCCATCGGGTCAGAACCCGGCGAAAGCGATTCATCCAGCTATGAGTCCTCTCAACGCCCCAGAGAGGGGCTTTGAAGTCCCTGTTTTTACTGGCGTCAGACTCCTCTTTACGGGACTGAATATGTGGCTCGTAACGGCGACTCTGCAGATACGTTTTCAGCCATCCAGCTTCGTAACCTTTGTCCAGACAGAGCCTGAGTTTCCCCCCGGATGCCCCGCCTGAAGGGCATCGAGCGTATCCGCAACCAATTTGATGTCGTGCGTGTTCGCTGCTGCGACGACCAGCGACAGAGGAAGCCCCCTGGCGTCCGTCAGCAGGCTGCGCTTTACACCTTGTTTCCCTTTGTCCTTAGGATTGCGACCTGTTTTTTGTTCCTGACAGCGGCGATTTGGTCATACAACCGTCCATCGACAACCAGGACCAGTCAATGCTGTCCAGATGCTCGCAGGCAAGCAAACCGTTCTGCCAGAAGCGCTCAAAAATGCCTGAATCGTGCCACTCCTTAAAGCGCCGGTGTGCAGAACTCGATGAACATATCCCGGTGGCGTTCAGACAACCAGTCCTGAGGAAGAAGAATATGGCATCCATGGCAGCGCGGTTATCAACGCGTTTCCTGTATGTATCGAGTGGATGGCTGGTTTTGTGCTCAGGGATACCCGGTCATTTTTTTAGGCTCGATGCAGAAAAACAATGAAGTTTCAATTTTATCATTGCAAGCCTTTCATTCACTAAAACTCCTCGGCCAATCCGAAACTGGTGACTGTAGTAATTTCTTACAGGCTAAGACTTGCAGTAACTTGAAGGTAAGGGGGAGGATGATAAAAATTCATGAAGATCGCACTGAAATAATTCATTAAATCGGTTATTGAGTTGGATTGGCGCAAAATAATTAAAAATGTCTTTAAAACATAGCGTTATCCATTGAATAACATCAGACCACTAAAATGGCCTGATGTAAAGGATGCTAATACCTATCTCAGGCATCAATAGTGATATCACCGGCAGGAATGCACTGGCATGTCAAACATGCACCCTCATCAGAGGGTTCCACACCATTCAGATGCTGCACGTTCCCGGCAATCACCTTAGTTGAACAGCTTTCACATTGTCCAACACGACAACCACTAGGCATTTTAATCCCAAGTTTTTCTCCAAAATTCAGCAGAGTACCTTTATCCGTGGTCCAGATCTCTTCTCTTCCTGATTTTGCAAAAATTACTTTATGACGTAATGAGGGATCATTATTTATTTTTGTCGGAGAACGAAATATCTCGTAGAAAATAGCAAATGCAGGTACACCTCTCTCCTGAAGCCCTCGGGATATCGCATCCATCATAGGCTGCGGACCACACATGTAATAACGAGCATTATTCTCAATAAGATATGCCTCGACATCTCCCGCACCAACATAACCAGCTCTATCATAATCCAATCCTGGAATATCACAGTCGAGGGGCTGGTTGTAGATATTAATTACTTTAAGCCTGTCAATAGACGCATTTAGCTCCGCAATTCTTTTCTTAAACGCATGTAGCCTACTATTTTGATTAGCATAGAAAAGCCAGATTTCCGGACCTTCCGCTTGGGGGTTAATAGACTCCAGATAGGAAATGAATGGAGTAATTCCAATACCGCCAGCAAATATTACGACAGGCTGGACGGCATTGAGCGGGACAATGAAATTCCCCCCAGGAGGCGTAAGTTCAACATCCTTGCCTATCTGCAAATGCGTGTTTATGTAGGATGACATTATTCCTTCTACATATTCACCTTTCTCATCAGTCGCTTTCTGATGACGGACAGAAATGGAATAGGTTTTACGGTCATGAACAAACGCAGGGCCTGTCAGCGAATACGCCCGGGTAACGATCTCTTCAGAATCGCTCATCGGACAACAGCTAACAGTGATATGCTGGCCCGGTTCATAATCAGGTAAGTAGCCTTCACTATTCGATTGGAAGGTAACTGTCGTAACATTATCTGCTTCTTTTTTCAGTTCAATGACTTTGAATGTTTTACGACCTTCCCAGGGGCGTCTTATCAGCTCAAAATCATTCAAGCGGCGAATGCGGCAGCGGAATGAACGCAAAGGTAAAGCACCGCTGACTGGATCATAGCTATCACCGCTGATTAAGCTATTGTAATTGCTACTGTACTCACCTTTAACCGGGTATGAAGGTTTGCCAAAATCAGGACAAGCCTGCCACCACCCAAACTCAGCAATTACAGTTTCATGAGAGAGTTTGGCTTCCACTTTTGCTCTAAATCGAGCAAGACCTGCTCTCGTTTCAATTTCTACCCAATCCCCCGTCTTGATACCTTCTTCGTCAGCCAGAGCTGCCGAAATGTCTACCGTTGGATAAGGTGCTTTTTTTCGTAGGCTAGTCAGGCTTCGATGTTGGCTATGACAGAAGAATCCGCTTTTAACGGATGTCAGCATTAGTGGATAATCAGGATCGTTGCGCTGGTATTCTTGCGGCTGTACATACTCAGGTAAAGGATTGTAACCATAGCGATGAAGGATCTCAGAGTAAAACTCTGCACGTTTTGTTTCTGTATTGAAACCTGCCAGATATCCACTATTTGGGTCTCTGAAAGCATATTTTCTGACTTTATGCTCAAGCGGGATATCGTAACCTTCTGGCTTATTTCTGAGCATCTCAACAGTCAAACCTAATGGTTCTAGTTGATAATTCCAGGCTGCCTCAATATTGCCGTCGAAGAACGCTTCATTCATTCCTAACCGGCATGCAAGATCGAAAACAATCTCAAGGTCGGAACGGCTTTCACCGCGCGGAGAGACCATTTTTTTTCTCAACTGAATGTGGTCCTGAGCAGCAGCACTACTTTCAAACCCGGTTCTTAGGCCTTCGCGCTCCCAGGCAGTGTTTACTGGCAGAAGGATATCAGCATACTTTGATGTAGGCGTTTCAAACAAATCTACATGGGCATAAAACTCAAGTGCCTCAAGCGCCTGTTGTCCGAGAGAAGTATCACTTTGTGAAAGTAATATGTTGGCACCAAAGCCAATTAACCCGCGAATTTTATAGGGTGTACCTTCTAATACTGAATGCCAGATATCCTGAGAATGAACCCAACCTTGTGAAGGCGGCCCGATAGGCCTTTCTTCAAGACCTAATGCTTTATCCCATTGTGATTTTGGCATCAGTGTCGGTGAATTAACCACATTCACCGGGTGGCTGGCATAGATTCGATTACATCCTTCCTGATCGAAACAACCGGTTAAAGCATACAGTGTCGCAATCGCACGTTCTGTTTGGGTGGCATTAGTGTGTTGTGCCACTCCAGACCAACTGTGGTAGGCGATTTTCTTGGCCCCGGCAATCAAACTCGCAGCGGCTTCAATTGATGCAACAGATACCCCGGTGATACGGCTTACGTTTTCTGGGTCATAATTAGCCAACATATCTTTAAAAGATGAAAACGCCGTTTGGCAGGAAATTTTTGCACCATCAGCTATTGCAACTTCAACATTACCCTCAAGTGCAGCTGTAGGCGTCAGCGTTTCTTCAGTTCGAGTCTCGGAATCGATAAATGTGACTTGCTGGTTGTGTTCGTCCCAAACTGTATAGCGATTACTGATGGCAAGTGGGTTAATATCTTTTTCCCGAAGAAAATAACCATTATCATTTCGAACCAACAAAGGACCATTAGTCCAGTTTCGAACAAACTCATGATTAAACAGGTTTCTTTCTACCAGGAGATGGCTTAACCCCAAAGCTAATGCACCGTCAGTTCCAGGATTGACATCAAGCCAGGCATTTGCTTCTTTCGCTAAAGGTGTCGGGCGAGGATCCACGACGATCAGTTTTGCACCGTTATTTCGACCAGTACCAATCGCACTAGCCTGGGCAAGCCAAGTATTCGCGGGGTTATGCCCCCAAAGAAGGATAAGATCGGCATGGGAATAGTCAGCAACAGGGATGCCGCAGCCAAAGGTCCATCGATGTGCAACGTCTTTATGCCAGTTACATATTTCAGTTCCATAGCTGGTGTTTGGGCTGCCATAGATACGAACAAATCGCTCTAACCATTCAATTGCATCGCTGAGGGGGGTACCGCTTGGGCTCGTAAAACCGAAAGCGACAGATTCAGCTCCGTTCTCTCGTTTAAATTTTTCCAGTTGTCCGGCTATCGTTGACATAGCCTCTTCCCAACTTATACGTTTCCAGCCCGGGTTCTCGGCACCTTTAGGATGGGTTCTCTTCATCGGGTACAGAATTCTATTTGCGCTGTCCACCAGCTCAGGTGCCGCTTTGCCCTTCATACACATGGCCTTACCATTAGGATGTTCAGGGTTGGCCCGTACCTTGATCAGGTGGTCATTTGCTACTTCATTCAACGTCCCGCAACGCGAACGGCAAAGTGTGCAATATCCGGGAATAATATCTGACATTGTAAACCTCACTACTAAAAACAGTTAATATATTTTAAAAACCACATTGCTTTCTTTTCACCCAAGAATTACTAACCCAATTAATGTTAATATCATCTTGTTTTGTGGGCGTAATTTCAGTTGAAATTACTGTCATATATGGGTAGCGGCTAAGTAATTTCAGGGCCAGAATCTGATTCCTGCAAACCGTTAACATCTGCAAGATACAGTGCACGCAAAATAGGGCATTCAGGCTTATCATCCCCTGCACAGCAATCAGAAAGCGTTGTAAGTATTGATGCCATACGCTGAAATTCTTGAATTTTTACAGTCAACTCGCGGATGTGTGACTCGACTAATTTTTTCACATCAGCGCTTTGGCGCGAATGGTTACCCCAAAGACAGAGAAGTTCTCCTGTTTGCGCCAGAGAGAAACCTAACTCCCGACATCGACGTATAAAATGCAATTTGTACACATCAATATCGCTGTACATCCGATACCCGGCTGCAGTTCTTGCAACTTCCGGTATTAATCCCGCCTCTTCGTAATAGCGGATCATTTTGGCGGAAACTCCGGATAACCGGGCAGCATCACCAATGTTCATCCTTACCTCCCAAAATGTATTCTGTTAATATCAGATCCAGTTTCAAATGACGTCGTTTCTGACACTCTTACCTTGCATACGTAGTGATACGGTTACCGTTTGGCTCATCAAGACTTAGGGAAGGTGCGAACAAGTTCCTGATATGAGATCATCATATTCATCCGGAGCGCATCCCAGAGGGACATCATGAGCCATCAACTCACCTTCGCCGATAGTGAATTCAGCACTAAGCGCCGTCAGACCCGAAAAGAGATTTTCCTCTCCCGCATGGAGCAGATTCTGCCATGGCAGAATATGACCGCTGTCATCGAGCCGTTTTATCCCAAGGCGGGCAATGGCCGACGGCCCTATCCGCTGGAGACCATGCTGCGTATTCACTGCATGCAGCATTGGTACAACCTGAGCGACGGTGCCATGGAAGATGCCCTGTACGAAATCGCCTCCATGCGCCTGTTTGCCCGATTATCCCTGGATAGCGCCCTGCCGGATCGCACCACCATCATGAATTTCCGCCACCTGCTCGAGCAGCATCAACTGGCCCGTCAATTGTTCAAGACCATCAATCGCTGGCTGGCCGAAGCAGGCGTCATGATGACCCAAGGCACTTTGGTGGATGCCACCATCATTGAGGCACCCAGCTCTACCAAGAACAAAGAGCAGCAACGCGATCCGGAGATGCATCAGACCAAGAAAGGCAATCAGTGGCACTTTGGCATGAAGGCCCACATTGGTGTCGATGCCAAGAGTGGCCTGACCCACAGCCTGGTCACCACCGCGGCCAACGAGCATGACCTCAATCAGCTGGGTAATCTGCTTCATGGAGAGGAGCAATTTGTCTCAGCCGATGCCGGCTACCAAGGAGCGCCACAGCGCGAGGAGCTGGCCGAGGTGGATGTGGACTGGCTGATCGCCGAGCGTCCCGGCAGGGTAAAAACCTTGAAGCAGCATCCGCGCAAGAACAAAACGGCCATCAACATCGAATACATGAAAGCCAGCATCCGTGCCAGGGTGGAGCACCCGTTTCGCATCATCAAGCGGCAGTTCGGCTTCGTGAAAGCCAGATACAAGGGGCTGCTGAAAAACGATAACCAACTGGCGATGTTATTCACCCTGGCCAACCTGTTTCGGGTGGACCAAATGATACGTCAGTGGGAGAGATCTCAGTAAAAACCGGAAATAACGCCAGAAATGGTGGAAAAAATAGCCTAAATAGGCTGATTCGATGTGTTTGCGGGAAAAAAATCGGCCCAGATCCGCGAAATTTTAATCAGCGAGTCAGCTTGGGAAGAAATGACCTGCTTATTCGCACCTTCCTTAGTCGATATCCAGCCTAGACCTTCCCGTGGTGGTAAGGTCAAGAAAAAAATCATCAAGATAAGCTGTGTAAAAAACCAGATGTGACGAACATACTCATATCCCTTATGACCACATACTTAATGACTCAAAACACTCTTCTTTGGGTTTAGAAAGGATGGTTTCTCTAGTGGCATCATTTTTATATTCACCAACACTCACTAATTCCCATGATTCGACATCATTCAACAGTGCAAGCATCAACTTATTATTTAATGCATGCCCTGACTTATAAGCATGGTAGGCGCCAATAATATTATGGCCTGATACAAAGAGGTCTCCAATCGCATCCAGTGTTTTATGTCGCACAAGTTCGTTATTAAATCGCAGACCTTCCGGATTCAGAACGCTATATTCATCAAGCCCTATCGCATTGTTCAAACTTGCCCCTAACCCAAGACCTTTTTGTTGTAGAAGTTCTACATCACGAACAAATCCGAAAGTTCTGGCATCAGCAATCTCGCTAATATAGTTTTCTTTCGACACTTCAATATTTAATCTATTAGTCTCAGCAGAAATCAAGGGATGCTTAAAATCAATCATAAAATCGATCGAGAACTTTGAGTCTGGATGCAAAAGAGCCCATTTGTCGCCATCTTTTACGGAAACCGTTTTTTTTATCAGAAGATATTTTTTTAGCGCACACTGCTCTATCAAACCAGCGTGCATTATTGAGTCTATGAATCCTCTGGCACTCCCATCGAGAATGGGAAGTTCTGGAGCATCGAGCTCCACCAAGAGGTTATCAAGCCCCATGCTAGACACCGCAGAAAGGAAATGCTCGATTGTTGAAACTCGAACTCCCTGAGGGTTGATAATGCTTGTTGCCAGCATAGTGTCATGAATCTGATCGGCACGGAGCTGAATATCAACAACAGGAGTTACATCTGTTCTACGGAACCGTATGCCACTATCGGCACCAGCAGGCATGATTTTCATGTTAACGGTTTTACCGCTATGCAAGCCAATACCGTTTAATTCAACAATATTCTTGATAGTTTTTTGCTTGATCATGGAGACCTCTGTTTGCTCTAGCGACTAGGCAGAACGTCCGCAACAAGGTTCCATTGATGATTCCCCCTATTGCTCTGTTCATCGTCCTCGCTACTCTCGACTTGGTTCCATTAAAAACCATGAAGTTGATATAGGGTCAAGATTTTATACGATATACACATCAAGCATCTTGCATGAGTCGCACTGACTGACCCGGGTTAGTTACCATCATATTCTTTATGGTTGAGACCATACGGAAATCAGTGAATTAAAAATATTTATTCATCCAAAACACAAATGGTTTTAAGAAAGCCTAATGCCCTTCTTGTAAAATTATTCAAGATAGTCAAGTATGTTTTTTATATTGTCAATTAAGGCGACATGCAGGTCAGGGTCATCACATTCATCTGAATGGCAATAGGAAATATGTTGAAGTATAATTCTTTTTTTGAATTCACTAACTGTACACTCCAACTCATACACCGACCGTACGATATCAATACAAGGTTCATCATCGATTAAAAAATCCTGCATTTTATTATACTTATCAGTCAGATCTTCTATCATAGAAATTAATACGGGGTCATTAACTAACATTGGCATATCTCTCCTCATAATCTGAAAGTAAAGATGGACACAGCGCTGATAAATTCCAATTCCCTTGCTTGCGGTACCGACCGGGAGGAAGATGAAACTTGTTTTTAAAAGCTCTCGTGAAAGTTTGTTGCGAATTAAAACCATACTGAAGTGCAATGTCTAGGACTGTTCTGGAAGTCAATTTCAGATCAATCGCAGCACATGATAATCGACGAGCACGAACATATTCACCCAGCGCAACACCGGTCGTCTGTTTAAACAAACGTTGAAAATGCCATCGTGAATACCCAGACTTCTCAGCAATAAATTCTACTGGCAAGGTTGTATTCAATGAACTTTCAACCCACTGCAAAATATCTTTGACAACACTTTCAGAATATTTCCTGGTGTCCATTCTCTCCCCCCAAACCATATTCTATGAATATATTCAAACCAGAATACGGTCTCTGAGTCTGTCATCCATGAAGAACTCAGGGACCCAACTCTTTATTTTCGTAATAACCTCAGGCCATTTGCCACAACCAGAAGACTGGCACCAACATCAGCAAATACAGCCATCCACATAGTTCCCATTCCCATGAGCGTGAGTACAAGGAATACGGCTTTAATACCTAGAGCGAGGCTGATATTTTGCACGAGTAAGCTGTACGTTTGTCGGGATAATTTTACAAAGGCTGGGATTTTACGCAGGTCATCATCCATTAAGGCTACATCTGCAGTTTCAATCGCCGTATCAGTACCCATTGCGCCCATAGCAAAACCGATATCAGCTGCAGCCAGAGCCGGTGCATCATTGATACCATCACCAACCATCCCAGTGATTCCAATCCGTGAATGCTCTTCAACTGCACGATGTTTATCTTCTGGCAATTGATTCCCTCGAGCCTCATCGATTCCAACCTGAGATGCGATTGCTTTAGCTGTATGTGGGTTATCACCAGTCAGCATAATAGTTTTAACGCCAAGTTCATGAAGTTGTTCAATCGCTTCACGGCTGCTGTTTTTAACAGTATCAGCAACAGCGAACAACCCAAGCACTTGCTTACCATCATTGAGTAAAATAACTGTTTTACCCTGGCTTTCCAGCCTTTGTACTGTTGCTTTAATCTCTGATGGACAATTAAAGTGTTCTTCAGTCAAACGCAGGTTACCAAGGTAAAAATCCTTACCTGTAATCGCGCCATGCACACCTCGCCCAACAATCGCTTCAAAGCTGTCAACATCCTGCTTTTTCAAATCAGCAGAAGCATTCACAATTGCCAGTGAAACAGGGTGATCAGAGTAACTAGCGAGACTAGCTGCAGTAGTACGAACTTCACGCTCGCTCCACCCATTGAATACCATTACGTCGGTTTGTACTGGTTTCCCATAGGTAATAGTTCCTGTTTTATCCAGCGCAAGGGCTTTTAGCTTACGTCCCTGCTCAAGATAAACACCGCCTTTAATGAGAATCCCTTTGCGAGCAGCTGCAGTAAGTCCACTAACAATCGTTACTGGCGTAGAAATAACCAGGGCACATGGACACGCAATGACAAGCATAACTAAAGCTTTATAGATCCACTCCTGCCATGTTCCTGCCCCAAACAATGGTGGCAATACAGCAACCGCAACAGCAATACCCATAACGACGGGGGTATAAATCTGGGAAAAGCGGTCAACAAAACGTTGTGTAGCTGCTTTGGCGCCTTGCGCCTGCTCAACGGCATGAATGATGCGAGCAAGGGTTGTATTATTTGCAGCTGCAGTGACTTTATATTCAAAAGAGCCTGACTGATTTATTGTTCCAGCAAATACAGCATCGCCCGCAATTTTATCGACAGGCATACTTTCACCTGTAATTGGAGCTTGGTTAATGGTGGTTTGGCCTTTGACGATTTCTCCGTCGAGACCAATTCGTTCACCTGGTTTTACCCTGACAATACTGCCCGGTTGTACGCTACTGGCGTCAACTTCCTGCCATGTTCCATCAGCTTGTTGGACCATTGCAGTTTCAGGAGTCAGGTTCATCAGGGAACCTATTGCATTTCTGGCTCTATCAAGTGATTTGGCTTCTATCAGCTCGGCAATGGTGAATAACACCATAACCATCGCCGCTTCTGGCCACTGCCCAAGGACCAAAGCCCCAGTAACGGCAATACTCATTAGTGCATTGATATTCAAGTTGCCATTGCGAATCGAAATCCAACCTTTTTTGTAGGTTGTCAGACCACAAGAAAGCACTGCTATCAAAGCCAACCCAGCTTCTAGCCAGTCAGGCATATCAGCCCAGTGCATCACTTCGGCTGCAAGAGCAGCTACGCCAGCAAGAGCTAATGGCCACCAGGGCTTTTTTTTCTCCTGGGTATTTTTCTTGCCGCTAGTATTATCAGAGACTTCTGGCGCGAATCCCAACGAGCGAATTGCAGCCATGATAGCTTCAAGCGAATCCGGTGTATGGGTTACAGTCAAAACACGCTGCATCAGGTTGAAATCAAGCTCTTTAACAGCGCTCATTCCACCCAGTTTCTTTTTGATAAGATTTTCTTCAACAGGACAATCCATCTGCATAATGCGAATTTCTGTCCGTAATCCACCAGCCACAACCTGCGAGCCCCCTAGGCTACTCAATTGTTCTGGAGCAGCGGAGCAACAATCCCCCTCATGGCCGTGATCGTGGCCTTCATGAGAATGCTCTTGCGCGGCATGAGCATGGTTACATCCCTTATGATTATGCTCATCATGCGAATGCCCTTCGCCGCCATGGCTATGGGCATCATGATTATGGCCTTCATGGTTATGGCCTTCATGGTTATGACCTTCATGGGAATGATCATCACTGCATTTCTTGTGATTATGAGCCTGCTGATCATGTGCATGATCATTTGCTTTATGTGATTCACCAGTATTCTTAACCCGGAGTCCTGTCCCTAAATTGAACGTTTCACAGCAACTAGCCGCTTCGTCTCCTGCAGGGTTTTTGCTATTTTTTACACCACCACTCATTTTCATTGCCTCATCTGTTAACTATACTGACGATTAAAGACCCTAATCTAACTAGAGGGTCAAGCGCATAAGGGGGGAGGCATGAAAATTGGTGAATTGGCCCGTAAGGCGGATTGTCCGGTGGAAACTATTCGGTACTATGAGAAAGAAGGATTACTTCAGGCTCCATTAAGAGATATTGAAAATAACTATCGCCGTTACAACAATACTCATCTGGAAAAGTTATTATTTATCCGACGCTGCCGCTCTCTTGATATGACCCATGAGGAAATACGTGCATTGCTACTGGCAATGAATAATCACGGTAAAGACTGTGGCCCCATTGATGCAATAATCAGTGCCCATCTCACTCATGTTCAGCATCGTATTAAAGAATTAATAGCCCTGGAAATACAACTCAAAGAACTTAATAACTATTGCAGCTCAGACCGGAGCGTGGACGAATGCGGGATAGTACAGAAATTGACTGCTGATGAAGAGAATGGTGATCTTCCTTTAACCGTACCAACTGACCACTTGGGGGGTGTGCATTAGTGGTGTGCGCTTATAAGTTGATTAGACTGATGGCGTAACACAAGCCCATACAGCTTTGTGCTACGCCATCATGCCCTTAAAATAAGGGGTCAGGCTTTTTCCATTTCGTTACCACGAGAACGACGTTGCACTGCCCCTTCTCTCTTACCGGGATGGCTTTTAGCATCAGCGGTCATTAATGTCTGGAGTATTGGGCATTCAACTCGCTCATCCCCAGCACAGCTTTTGATCAGAGCTCTGAGTGTATCTGCCATTCGTCGCATATTTTCCATACGTCGCTCTAAATCATCCATATGCTCTTGTGCCAGACGTTTAACATCGGCGCTCTGGCGAGATTTGTCATTCCATAACTTGAGCAAATCGGCTATCTCTTCAAGAGAAAAACCAAGATCGCGCGCACTGCGGATAAAAATCAGACGATGGACATCATTGGGTGCATAATCACGGTAGCCCGCTTCGGTACGGCCAGTAGCAGGAATCAGACCAATTTGCTCGTAATAGCGAATCATCTTTGCGGAGATTCCTGATTCGTTCGATGCTTTACCAATGTTCATAGCTCCCCTTTTCTTAGTGCTCAGAGTCTTCTGCCAGCGGAGGCTGGAACCGACGCAAACGAAGTGCGTTGCCCAGGACAAATACACTGGATAGCGCCATCGCGCCTGCAGCAAAGATTGGTGAAAGCAGCAATCCATAGGCAGGGTACAGCAGGCCTGCTGCTACAGGGATCAATGCGGCATTATAACCAAACGCCCAAAAAAGATTTTGCCTGATGTTACCTATGGTTGCCTTAGACAATCCAATAGCATTAGGCACACCCTGTAGGTTGCCGGACATTAAGACAACATCAGCAGATTCCACCGCTATATCGGTACCTGTACCAATTGCAAGCCCAATATCTGCCACGGCTAAAGCTGGGGCATCATTAATGCCATCACCAACATAAGCGACCTTACCGTAAGACTCCTTCAACCGACGAACTGCTTCAACTTTCCCTTCTGGCAACACTTCGGCAACCACTTCATCAATACCAAGCTGTCTCGCAATCGCATTTGCTGTATTGGCATTGTCACCGGTAATCATTGCGACTTTGAGCCCCAGTTGGTGCAATGCATTTATGGCAATCGGCGTACTTGATTTAATAGGGTCAGCGACTGCGATAATGGCAGCCAGACGTCCATCAATAGCAACATAGAGTGGCGATTTTCCTTCGTTTCCAAGGCGTATCGCAGTCTTTGAAAAATACTCGATATCCAAGCCTAACTCACGCATAAATCGATCGGCCCCGACCTCTACGCGCTCTCCGTCTACGGTAGCCCTGACGCCCATCCCAGTAATTGAATCAAACTCAGTCAACGCTGGCAGCGATATCTCTTTTCCTAGAGCAGCTTCAACGATAGCGCGGGCAATAGGATGTTCCGAACGTGATTCAACAGCGGCAACTTTTGCTAATACTAAGTCAAGCTCAAACCCTTCGGCCAACTCCAGGTCTGTCATTACTGGGCGCCCTTCAGTCAAAGTACCTGTTTTGTCTACAGCGACAACCCTGGCATCTTTAAGCAACTGCAGAGCTTCTCCCTTACGGAACAAGATCCCCATTTCTGCACCACGCCCAGTACCTACCATGATAGAGGTTGGGGTAGCCAATCCCATTGCACATGGGCAGGCAATGATCAATACAGCCACGGCATTAACCAGTGCGAAAGACAGGGCCGGTGATGGCCCAAATGTTAACCAGGCAAGGAAAGTTAACAACGCTGCCAGCATCACCACAGGAACAAACCATAATGTCACCTTATCGACCACGGCTTGTATAGGTAGTTTAGAGCCCTGGGCTTGCTCTACCATTCTGATTATTTGTGACAACATCGTCTGGCCACCAACGGCTGTTGCACGCAACCTCAATGCTCCTTTCTGGTTAACAGTCCCGCCAACCATTAAGCTTCCGGGAACTTTCTCGACGGGGATAGGCTCCCCCGTTATCATCGATTCATCGACAAAACTTGTTCCTTCACTCACCTCACCATCAACAGGTATCCGCTCACCTGGTCGAACTTCGATAATGTCATCAAGGGCTACATCACTAATGGGAATATCGATGACAATGCCGTTACGCAGCACATGCGCCTCTTTGGCCTGCAATCCAACCAAACGCTTGATAGCCTCAGACGTTCGACCTTTAGCTCGCGCCTCCATAAATCGTCCTAAAAGAATAAGAGCGACGATTACCGCAGCAGCTTCGTAATACACATTGACGGTACCTTGAGGCAAAAGACCTGGAGCAAAGGTCGCAATCATTGAATAACCGAATGCAGCGAGAGTCCCGACGGAGACGAGAGAGTTCATGTCTGGGCCAAGTCTTAATAACGCGGGAATACCTTTCAGGTAAAAGCGCCGCCCCGGAATAGCCAACACCAGCAATGTTAATACAAACTGGAGATACCAGCTTTCCTGGAGCCCAATGGTATCCATTATCCATTGATGCATTCCCGGTATCACATGCGACCCCATTTCCAGAATAAATACTGGTAACGCAAGTACGGTCGCCAGAACTAAATCTTTCTTCAACGCAACCTTTTCAGCATCTTTTTTTTCTGCGGCACTATCATTATTCTGGCTTTGGTTATCAACCAGGCTGGCTTCATAACCGATTTTTTCGATAGCAGTTATGAGGTCATCAACTCCTGCGGTTCCACGTACAGTAGCTCTTTCAGTCGCTAAATTAACAGTGGCTTCTTTTACACCTTTAACCGCTCGGAGCGATTTTTCGACACGCCCTACGCATGATGCACATGTCATGCCCTGAACTGATAACTCTACAGAAGCTTGAGGAACCTCATAACCAACCTTTTCAACTGCTTCAACCAACGCCATACGATTAACGAATGCATTTAGGCGGATATCTGCACGCTCTGTTGCAAGGTTAACGCTTACGTTTTGTACGCCTTCAACCTTAGCCAGAGCGGCTTCAACTCGTCCAACGCAGCTTGCACAAGTCATTCCCTCAATGGGCAAGCTGACTTGAGTTTCACCATCATTAGAATGCTGTTTTTTTTGAATGCTCATGATGTATTTCTCATCGTTATGGTCAGATAAAGAACAACCTTAAGGCTTACCATCGTGGGAAGGTCAAGCGCATTATTTTGAACATGCCGATGCCGTGGAAGGAATGGATATAAAAACCCTTTACATGAACACATATTCATATGTTATATTGAAGGCATCATGTATAACCAACCGCTTGAGGCCCTATGTCACAATCACATGATCACGAGCATGACCATACTCCAGCAGTAACCAGTGCAAACGAGCGTAAAGTCCTTATCTCCTTCCTCATGATATTCACATTTATGGTGGTCGAAGCTGTTGGAGGGATACTTTCTGGCTCATTAGCATTGCTGGCAGATGCAGGCCACATGCTTACAGATGCAGTAGCTTTGGCGCTGGCTTATGCGGCATTCCGTTTTGGCCGTCGAGCTGCTGATAGCAAACGAACCTTTGGATATTTGCGATTTGAAGTCATCGCGGGATTCTTTAATGCCCTGACACTCTTCGCTATTGTGGCGTGGATTGCATATGAGGCATGGGAAAGGTTACAAGCTCCACCAATTATACTGGCAGGCCCAATGCTGATCGTTGCCATTGCAGGATTGTTGGTCAACATATTGGTATTATGGATCATGACCCGTGGTGAGACCGATCATGTTAATGTCAAAGGTGCTATTTTACATGTGATGGGTGATCTATTGGGTTCTGTTGGCGCTATTGTCGCCGCTATTGTCATTTACTACACGGGCTGGACACCGATTGACCCAATACTTTCCGTTCTTGTCGCAGCACTGGTTTTACGTAGTGCCTGGAAATTATTAGCAAAATCGCTGCACATCCTGTTAGAAGGAGCGCCTGAAGATGCCTCCCCAGACAAGGTGGAACAGAGACTAATCAGTTCTGTTAAGGGCTTAGCAGCCGTAAGTCATATTCATGTCTGGCAAATAACCTCAGGTCGGACGATGGCAACACTGGAAGTAAGAGTCAAGGAAGATGTGGACGTAAAAGACGTTGTGAAGCTTGTAAAACAAGAACTTTATGAGCAGTTCAAAATAGAACATGCAACTGTGGGAATCGACTGGAATTACGATCAAAACGATAATACATGCAGCCTTTCACCGACAAAACTGCGTAACGAACACGAACACGAACACGAACACGAACACGGAAAAAAGCATAACCATTCTAGTCCAGGCCACAAACATTAATCAGGCCTCTGGTGATGCACTATCAATTTAGGAGGGAGAATCATAATGTCCAGCACATCAGATTGCGGCAACATACAAGACTGTTCCGCGACAGATCATGTCGCGGAGCCAGATCTATCAATGCTCTCGCAAAACGACATTGGGCAACTTTCCGAGATTTTCCATCTACTGGGGGACCAGTCAAGACTACGAATCCTGCTTTACTGTATGCGTGGTTCGGTCTCTGTAGGCGACATTGCTGAGTCGCTCCAGTTATCACAATCTCTGGTCAGTCATCATCTGAGGTTGTTACGAAGTGCAAGGCTTGTTCGCGGAGAGAGAAAGGGTAAGTACATATTTTATAGCATAATGGATCACCATGTAAGTCATGTTCTTCAGGACATGGTATTTCACATAGCTGAAGAATAACCCGAATGAATTTTGATAAGTAGAGCTTGTGTAATTCCAACTCACCTTAGTTTTTCATTACTTTGGTGAGTTGTTTCATCATTAATTTATTAAAACCTTAATAATTAACCTTTTAATAATGAAACCTGCCCCCTTCCCTTGTATGTAATAAATACCTGATGGTTCACTATCACCAGATAAAGCGAAGTGAGCAGGCCACCTCATGAAGGAGAAACCTTGCTTTGCAAGCTTATTGAATAGCCACGGATAATCTAGTTTGTCTGCTTCGTGCCAAAAGCGGACATTGCTACATCACAATGCGTTATGGTCAACATCAGAATGCAGCCCTTGTGTTGTGACGTGTAGTCTGGCCTAAACGCAGTTGCACTACATTACCTCGTGGGGTCAGCGACGGCCCCGTTTCAGTTCACGTACACAGGGATCATACTCATCTGCATAGCCACCAAAGTCATGGCTGGGCATGAAGTACCACTTTTCACCTTTCCAACCAGCGATCCGGGTGGTCGGTTTGGTTTTATTCAGAACAACAATACAGACGCCGACGGGAGACACTGGAGGAAGAAGTCGTTGCACCACACACTCACGATTGCCCACATCAATCCAGTCTTTGACGTGAATTTCAGGATGGTTCATTGTTTATCTTCATGTGATGGAATTGCTTACCGTAATGCATCCGATTACCGTGCAAGATCATGTATCCTGTCGCCTTCCTGCTCCCTTGAGGTGGCGCTGCCTTGGTACAGTCAGCACTCTGAATGTCAGGCCCAGCCGCGAGGCCGGAAGCTCATCAGGTCGCTGCGGTAGGGGAAAACGGTCCGGGTAACAGACCGTAATCGCCTGCTGGTGGTTATTGGCCCTGACTGGAGCCGCACTGAAAACTGAAGCGCATTAATATACTCGCGCCTCCGACAGGTCAGGCAATTTCTTCCAGCGCATCGTCATTTGCCGGTGGAGGAGGAAGTATAAGCGCGTCGCACTCCCTGATGACATATTCAGGAATGAGATCAAACCGGGCAGGATCCAGCTGACAGATAAATTCATTTTCAATGTGGTAGGTCTCATTCATGAATTTACGTATTACTGCGTTCTCGAGTCCGGTCTGAAGCAACCTGAACACCTGCAGTTTCTCGTAGCCATTACGGCAGAGCAGATAAAGCGCACGTATACGATCCGGGTCGGTGAGCTGAACGAAAGTGGCCTGGTAGTCAAAGCCGGGAATGCGATCGGCGATTGCCTGGCAGCCGAAGGCAACTTTTTCTGCGGACATTTCAGGATGTCCCACTCCCTGCACAACGGGTTCACGGGTGTCGATGGGCGTTTCACGGTGATGAAAAAGGTTTGACAGCACCTGATAGGCATCACCGAGGTCGTCCATAATTTCATAATGTCGGCGAAGATAGATCAACTTGATGATGTCTTCACTATCAGAGTCAGTGACAGACTGGCAGATCTGAGCAAAAGTGCGGATATCACTTTCACCGATGAGCTGCTCGGTGATGCAGCCTGCGCTGTAGTGCAAGTGTGAGGCCGTAACCAGATTACTGAACAGCTTCCTGACGGACTTCAGTGTATCAATAATAGGCTCAACATCGTGAGTCAGCATCAGTACCGTTTCATTTTTCAGGCACTCACCGGTATTGCGGCGAAACAGCATCTCCAGGATGGCAAATTTCTTGTTCTTATCAAACGATGAAATCGGGTCGTCAAGAATGATCAGGCCTGGCTTCTTGGCTAAGCATTCATACATAAACAGAACAATGGCAAAGGCGTTGCGTTCACCGTAGCTGAGATGCTGGCTGCCGCCGCTGACGTAGCCTTCAAAGTCTTCGTGGCGCAGTTTCAGCCGACATTTATCGCCTTCCCCAGTGATATCCACCTGATAACGATAGCCTGCGTAAGCCAGAAAGGTATTGATATCGGTTTTATGCTTGAGGATCAGCTTCTGCATGCCCTGACGCTGCTTATTTATTTGACCCTGCAGGCGTCCGGCCTGCGTCGTCAGGTCGTCTAAAGAGGTATTGAGACTGGCTACGGTGCGGGCCGTTTTATCCGACTGCAGCTCCGGGAAAAACTTCACGTCTAGGCGACAGGCTTCCAGTGCAGCCTTGACGTTGGTTGAAGCGCTGAACGTAAAGCCGTTAAGAGTCTTAAGGGTATTCAGCATATTTATCAGGCTGTCTGTCTGCTTCTTCACTGTCACGAGATATTCTTCGTGCTGTTTTTCCAGCCCACTTTTTAGGGTTGTAATATCAGCGAGGCGGGCACGGGCAGGCTCTGAAAAATATTCGCCGAGTTTATCTAGCACGCCGATCAGGCCGATCAGGTTTTTAATGACAGCCTTATCATACTCCGCGCTGACGCGGCTAATCTGCTCGGCCTTTTCACGGGAGTCGCCAGTACAGAACGGACAGCAGCCGTCGGATAGCGCGGAGAATTTCTCATACCCCCGGGTCTGCCACTCGATCCACTCTACGCTGCTTTTACTTTGGATGTACGGCTTATAAGATTCCAAACCGTCGGGAATGTGCTGAAGCTTGTTGCCAGCGGATAAGCCTTTCATACCGGTAGACGTTTTTGCAATCCCGGTACTACTCAGCTTAAATGCGGCGCTGAGTTCCCCCAGGTGCGTGATGAATTCTTCAAGCCCGACGTTATCAGCAAACTGCTGCCGTATGGCCACGACCATGGCTTCGATTTCGCGTTCTGTCTCGTGATACGCTTCACTTTTGATGAAGATGTCAAAACTATTACTTACTAACTCGTCTGGTTGAAAAGTGAATTGATCGACATATTTTTCATTAAAGCACATGACGTTTTGCAGGCCATCGACACCAGTTACCCTAGGCTGTACTGCATCGGGATTAGAACCACGGTATCTAAACGGAAGCAGGTCGCTGAGACCCTGTTCATCCCCGTTTACCGTACACTGAATCGCGCGGGAAATGGTGCTTTTTCCGGTGCCGTTAGGCGCAAATTTAATATTTAGTTTTTTTTCTGCCAGAGTTATATTTGCTTTATCGATGTTATTACAGCAATTAATTTCAATTTCCATACCTAATCCTTTACGGCAAAGACACTGAGCAGGCCCCGTATATTGCAGGCCCGATTAATTATTTAAGCTGAAGCCAGAACATATAAGCACCGTTTCATTTTTGAGTAAAGCACTCCGGGATTCGCCCTTGGTACCGCAGCGCCGGAGCAGTTGTTTTATAGAGCGTATGTACGGCGCTTGTGATGTATGTCCGCTTCGTGCCAAGAGCGGACATTTGCACCCTCAGTACCCGCACCAGACTAAGCCGGCTCAGCAATGTCGGCGTTGCTGATACTGACAGACGTTATGCCGTTTTAAAGCGACGTTTCCGGTGTATCACCATGAGAGCGACAATTACCGCCACCGCAATTGTCGCGGTCCCCCGGAAGACGACTGATGAATCTCCTAGGATGATTTCCATGAATGATGATAAAAACTGGCCGGAGAATATAGCCATAGAAAGCCAGGCAAGGTTACGTCCCCGGACGCGAGCGTGACTCTGCTCGACTGTCATATGATTCACAAGCGGCACCGACAGACCAAACCCACAACTCATTAAAACCCCGCCAGCGATGTAGAACACTACATTATCAGCGAATGAAAATATGAAATGTCCGGCAGCGTAGCAGCTAAACGCCGTGTACAGATTTCCGTACTCACGTAAACGCGCTATGAGGCGCGGCATCATCGCAGCAGCCCCGACGGCGACCAGTGAGATAAACGACAGAAAGTATCCGGTTTCTGCTGCCCCAATAGCCATGCAGCTAAACACCTGCGGAATGATGATAATGCTGGTGAAGAAGCAAATCATGGACAGCAGGGCTGCAAAAAGCACAGGCGCTAATCGAGTCGCACTCACCGATTCGCTTTCTCCGGCGTTTTCATTCATGTTTTCTGTCCCAGAGGACAATTGTTACGGCACAAACGCCAGCTGCATAACCAGAAGAACCTAGGCAAAAAGATGAAGCAAAAACGGCCACTGCCAGCCAAGGGTTGCAAGTAATCCGCCTATAAACAGAAAAATGACACCGCCCAGCTCAATCAACATTCCCTGCGAAGGTATCATTTTCAGGCAAGCCTGACCGCTATGAAACGAGGAAATCAATCCGGTTCCTGCTGACATGACGATGGCGGTATCTGACTGAAATCTGGATGTATCTTCTTCCAGATCTACTTAAAACTCGTTCTGATAACCATACCGAGAAATAACTGTCAATCCATCCATATCTAGGGTTTGATATAGTAAAATTACCTATATATAGTTTTTTTAGTTTTCATCTCACTTGGACGCCATTTCATGAAAAGTCACGAGTACATTGTGATTTGCGGTTTTAACCGCAGTAAAGTCGGCCGATATATTGCCATTGTTGCCTCAGTTATATCGTTCGTTCTGATTTTACTAGCACTCACACTAATCGAATGGCTGAAAAACTTTCACATTAACAGCCACATACCTGCCTCAGTTTTTTCACTTATTAGCGCCGGTGGGATCTACATGGGGTTGTATACATGGTTTGATAAAAATCTCTGGCATAACACCTACCTCGGGAAATTTTTATGTGTGCCAAATCTTGCAGGCCGCTGGAATGTTGAAGGCCATACCCGATCTGAAGGTGGTAAACCCTGGGAAGGTGAGCTGAGAATTGTCCAGTCATGGGACAAAGTCAGAATTCATCTGAAAACTCAATCATCGCATTCGGATAGTGTGACAGCCTCCATCATTCATGACGAGGGAATTGGTTACCAGCTGCTTTATAACTACCGCAACCAACCCAAGACAGGTGAAGAACACCTGACTTCACATGTTGGATTCGCAGAGTTCAGGTTCGACGACGGACTCAAATCTGCTGAAGGCCATTATTTTAACGGTCAAGGCCGGGCTACTTACGGAACAATGACAATCACTAGGATCGACAATGTCTAATTCATTTAGTGCGCGAATTGAACGCATGAAGTCTCGTCGTAAAGGGACATTCGATCAATTAAACGTAGCCAGAGAGTCAATCAGTAACCAGAGGATTGATGGACTGGAAAACTATGCTTTGCTAGAAGGTTTCCTGGATTTAAATGAAAGTTGGGAAACCAGGGGAAAACAAGATTCTGCAACCCGCTATGTTATAGGTGCCATGCAACCGGTTGATAACCGCTATACCGAAATTTCTTTTGAAACTGCCAAGCGTATTGAGAACCAACTGGTAAAGAAATTAGATCTTAATCTGGAGTTTCGTGTCCAAGGCTCTGTACCACTGGATATTCATATTAAAAGTTTCAGTGATGTGGATCTGCTGATTATAGACACTCAGATGCTTATTTATGATAGCGACGGTATTGGCCGCTACACCCCTACGAACAAAAATGATGGGGATGTCATCCTTGAACTCAGGGATGCCGCTAGGGATGCCCTGAAAGCAACTTTCCCTGCGGCAGATGTTGATGACAACAACGCCAAATCTTTGAGAATAACGGGAGGGTCTTTGCAGAGAGAAGTGGATGTGGTGCCAAGCATCTGGTGGGATACCAAAGAGTACCAACATACTAAAGATGTAGATCAACGTGGGGTCACTATTATAGATAAAAACACACGTCAACGTATCTACAACCTACCTTTCCTCCACATCAAACGAATTAAAGACAAATGCGATCAATGTAATGGAGGATTGCGTAAGTCTATTCGTTTTCTTAAGACACTAAAAGCGGATAGTGAAGCTGAGGGTACTAAAATTGAACTCAGTAGTTATGATATTGCCTCGCTGATGTACCACGCAGATGGTAACAATCTCCGACATAGCCAATACTACGAGCTGGCTGTCCTTGTAGAGACTCACAGATGGCTAAATTATCTTGCACAGAACCCTAATGCTGCAATGCTGCTCTACGTTCCAAATGGCACCAGAAAGATAATTGACAAGAATGAAACTTTTGCCGAATTGCTTAAACTGACGGGAATGGTCAATAGTATTGTCACTGAGGTGCTGCGTGAAATAACCGGCCAGCCTACTGAATATTACACACCCGCCAAAGGAATTTTACTTATAAAACAAGCGGTTTACTAACAGGATGCTATCAAGATCCACTTATTAAGTGGATCTTGAATCATCCGCGACTATTTGCCGGACAGCGCTAGTCATTCCGGCTTAAGCGCTATTATGAGATTTATTTCCAGTTTAGTATGAGTCTCCGTACTAATCGTTGATTGAAGAGACATACATGCTGGATAACTCTTAATGGGGTCAGTTTGGATATCGAAAATTATTGTACTATAAGGACTTCCCCGGCATGTCAAAGCCGGTATTTATGGTTTCTGTCTGCTCTTCAGTAAAAATAAAGGGGAGAGACTGCGGTACTATAAACGGCCATGATGAATCGTCATCGATTCGGGCCCTGATGAAAGACGCGCGTGAGGTTCTTGTTCGTTAAGCGGATACGTATATCCTGTACAATAGCCAGATAGGCCTCACGGGGTCTAACCCTTTATCATCAACGAATTGCAGGTCAGATGGTTATACAGCTTCGAGCTTTAGTTGACTGAGTACAGCCGGAAATCATCACCGTAATGTAGTGATGCCCAACACAGCCGCGCATTTTTGGCGGCGATGGCCACAACAGCCCGCCAGTACCCTCTGCGCTCAACCAACATACAAACCCAACGGCTGAATGAGTCAGTCCTTTTCCCGGCGCCAATAAGCACTGAACGAGCCCCCTGAACCAGAAGCGTTCGCAGATACGAATCACCGGCTTTTGTGATCCTGCCGAGTTTCGACTTTCCCCCGCTGCTGTATTGTGATGGCGTCAGCCCCAGCCAGGCTGCCAGTTGACGTCCATTTTTAAAATCATGTGCATTACCGATACTGGCGACCAGTGCACAGGCCGTTGTGGGACCAACGCCCTTTAGCTCCATCAGCCGCTGACTGCGATGATCTGTTTTGGCTATGTGGGACAAAATTCGGTCATATTCAGTGATGTTAGCTTCAATGCGATCAACGTGTTCCATCAAATCATCAACACATTGCTGAACCTGAAGCGGTAAAGAGCTCTTCTGCACAGAAACCATGTGGCGCAGGGCATCAGCACTTTGTGGCGCGATGACACCGAATTCAGATATCAATCCTCGCAGACGATTATACGTTGCTGTTTTCTCTTCGATAAAACCCTGACGGGTACGATGTAAACACTGCATGGCCTGCTGGCTTTCGTCTTTCACTGGTACGAACCGCATATGCGGACGACGAACAGCTTCACAGATAGCCTGAGCATCAGCTGCATCATTTTTTCCTGATTTTCCGGCCATACGATAAGGCGATACAAACTTAGCAGCCATCAGACGTGGCTCATGACCATACTGCCGAAACAATCTTGCCCAGTAGTGAGCCCCGGAGCATGCTTCCATCCCGATAACACAGGGAGGCAAACTTGCAATTAACTCAGGAAGTGCAGCACGCGATACTTTAGGCTTAACCAGAACAGTTCTACCATTTTGATCAACACCGTGAACAGCAAACACATTTTTAGCAAGATCGATACCGACAGTCGTGATAGTCATAACGAATTCCTCCGGGACGATGTGTACCCCATGATTGCACAAGAGTTAATCAGGCGCATAATCAGGGGAAGTCCCTTCCATTCGTTAAGGCTGATTTTTTGTAAGTACCCCACTTAAACGCCCCATTCTCTTTCAGAGACCCTCTGGCACATGGATTAGGTTTTCCGAAAGCGAACTTCCGCTCTTCGCTCATAGATGCCGGTCAAACATCCCGCATTCAGCATGTGAGGCGGTAGCCTCATCTCTGATGTACTGAATAACAGTAACGTCTTGCTGGTGTGTCTATCCCGGCTTTACCATGACGTATAGCGATAGGGTCAGTGGGTTCGTAAATGCTCAACGGCACTCTCAGTGAGAGTCAGTACCGATTTAACGCTGATGCTTATTCTATCGATAATGGCCTGCCGGGGACCATGACGCCATGCTTCGCTATCATAAAAGGTGTCCTGGGCAGTTTTCAGGTGAGAGAGGCTGTTATAAGCCCTGATCAGATAGTAAGCATCGTCGTCATGTGCTGATATACCATAAGAAATAACATCCATTCCCACTGAACGGTGAAGTGGAACACTCACTTCTTTCATTATTCTATGAAAGTCTTTTCCAGTACCGGGTTTGAGGGTGTACAGCAAAAATTCGACAGTTTTCATCTTCGATATCCTATTCTGTTTTTCTCATCATAGCGAATTATGGCGACGTGTAGTCGTGAAACCGAACAGAAGAACTGGACTGCCAGGCTGTCCCCAGCAGTTATGGCTCTGAATGTCTCATGCGTGCCAGGAGCGGACGTTGCTAACATAGAGATGCTCTAATCTGCAAGGAGCAGCTCCCCCTTTATCAGACAATCTTGTCTGACGCTCCGGACAGAAATATGCTGGTTTTATCTGTTCAGAACACTGAACTATGTTCGGGAAATCACAGAGTCAGGCTAACGGAATAGAATAGTGAGCGGTGTCTTAACCCCTTAAATCGTAAAAGCACCGGTTGATAGCTGATGATGAACGCTTCTCTGATTTAACCAAGCATCGGCATTGAGAATGAATCAAAAAAGTGAAAATATCAAAGGGTAATAGCCTCCGTTTGAACCGGACACCTCACCAGTAAGACATAGTCATAGAGCTATGTTTAAGGAGTGTCCTGTGCAAAGAATCGAAGTGATCACTGGCGAGCAAAAACGCCGTCGTTATACTCCTGAAGAGAAAGCCCGTTTTGTTGCGCTCGCCATGCAGCCCGGCTACACCGTCTCACTCGTTGCCCGGCAATATGACATCACACCCAGTCTTCTTTTTAAGTGGAAACGGCTCATGAACGAGGGTGGAAAGTCTGCGATCGTCGCTGGCGACGAGGTCGTCAGTGTCTCCGAGGTCCAAGCGCTGGAGAAAAAAGTCAAACAGCTTGAACAAATGCTGGGCCGCAAGACGATGGAAGCCGAAATCCATAGGAACGCGCTTGAGATAGCCTAGGCAAAAAAGTTGATATCGCGCATGCCATTGCTGCCACCGGACGATACCTCCTCATCCGAATAGCAGAAGTGCTCTGCGTATCGCGTTCGAATCTTTATGAACGGCTGCTAAAGAAGCGCCAGCAGCGGCCAGCCCGCTATAGCAAAGATGATGACGCCCGACTGTTACCGCTTATCCGCCAGATATGCAGCGAGCGGGCGACAAACGGCTACCGTCGCGTGACGGCACACCTCAATCGTGCGCTGAAGGAACAAAACTGGCGGGTTAACCACAAACGCATTTACCGGATCATGCAGGCGAATAACCTGTTGCTGGCAAAATCTGGCCATAGAAAGCCAGAGCACAGTCATACCGGCAACGTCGTGACACTCAAGCCGGATACGCACTGGTGTTGAAATCCGCTGCTTGAATCGGGAAGTCGTGCGGGTAGTGTTCAGCCTTGACTGCTGTGATCGCGAAGCCATCTGCTGGTCGGCGACAACAGGTGGAATAAACAGCGTTATGGTGCAGGATCTGCTGACAGAGAGTGTGGAAAAGCGCTTTGGCAATACGCTTTACCTGCCACATGCCGTTGAGTGGCTGACCGATAATGGCTGTTGCTACATAGCGGACTCAATAAGAACGTTCGCCACCTCACTCAGGTTCATCGTGTGTACGACGCCAGTGCGCAGTCCGGAGAGCAATGGGATGGCTGAATCGTTCGTTAAAACGTTCAAGCGTGACTACGTGTATGTTAATGACCTGCCGGATGCCATGACAGTGATGTGAAAACTGACGGAATGGATGGAAGACTATAATAACTGGCATCCCCATAAAGGGCTGAAAATGCAGTCACCAAGGGAATACAGAAGTTCGCTGCTAGCTATAAATTAACCGTGTCCGTTTTAGCGGGGGCAACTCCACAAAGAGGACGTGGAGCTAAAATATTTGCACGGATAAAAAACCATACTTAACTATTAGTATTACATTAAAAAAATACGGACTCTTTATCAGCAGTCCGCTAAAGTCTATTCAAGGAAAAAACATGTGGCATATCAAGCATTAAAAATTAGTATATAGTGGCAGATTTTATCAAGGTATATATTCCTATAGATACCCTAAAATGATTATCTATTAATCCCCTAATTTAGCGGTCATATGCACTCGATTACCAGTATACGCAGAGAGAATTTTGTATGACGTTTGTGCTTCTTTTGCTTTAGCAGCAATTTTTGCTTCTGCACTGTCAAGAGTGGAAGCAGTTACGCTGACCGTCTGCGCCATACCAGAGAATGAGACAACAGAGAGAAAACCAGCTGCTGCGAGAAGTTTGATATTTTTCATAGTGATAACCCTAGTAAAGTTAATGTTCATCATAAGAGCATACTGCTCGTTTCCTGTTGATGAGCATTAAAAACCCTGCAACTACTATAGGGTCAATACTTTTTATTGTATTTTTTATATAGCGCTGACTGTCTTGAACATCCACTTATCGAGAAATTTTTCTTAAACAATAAAATTCACTCATAATCAATAAGATATGGCAATTTTTATATCGTTTTACACTGAAGATATTTTTTCTTACCCCATTTATATAGGTTTCAAAATATGTCTTTGCAGGTAATTGGAGGCTGGAACTCACGCATTCCTATCCCCTTCCCTTCAAACAACTCTAGCTTTACTCTGATCAAAAGAATAAATACCCAGACATTAAATCACGTGACATGAAATGCCAAAACTGTCTAAATAAACTGGACTGACCCCAGGATTAGATATAACCTTCAATTAGTAATGTCGGTTGGTTTTTCTTCATATTTCCCGTTTCGCCAGCCTGCTGGAAATTCAGCTGGAGTCTGGTAATCCAGCGATGAATGTGGACGGCACTCGTTATAATCCTGCCGCCAGTCATTAATCGTTTTCCTGGTGTGAACTGATCCTACCCACGTAATGTGGACACGGCCCTAAGCAAGGTTCTGGTTTTCAAATTGTTCAGGACTGAGCCCACCACAGGCACTGTGGCGACGCCAGCGATTGTAATCGCACTCAATATAATTAAATACAGTTGTTCTCATCATTTCCCGGCTGATAAAGCGTTCACCGTGGATGCATTCCACTTTCAGCGAGTGGAAGAAGCTTTCCACACACGCATTGTCGTAACAGCAGCCTTTCGCGCTCATGCTCCCGCGCAGATTATGCCGCTTCAGCAACGCCTGATAGTCCGCTGAACAGTACTGGCTGCCACGGTCAGTATGAACAATGACATTTTTCGGGCGTTTACGCCGCCACAGCGCCATCTGCAACGCATCGCAGGTCAGTTGTGCCGTCATTCGCGGTGCCATTGACCAGCCGATGACAGCTCGCGACCACAGGTCAATCACCACTGCCAGATACAGCCAGCCTTCATCGGTGCGTAAGTAGGTGATGTCTCCCGACCACTTCTGATTCGGGCCGCTGGCGTAAAAGTCCTGCTTCAGCAGGTTCTCAGACACAGGCAAGCCATGCTCACGATAACTGACCGGGCTGAACTTGCGGGCTGCCTTTGCCCGAAGCCCCTGGCGACGCAGGCTGCCAGCTATCGTTTTGATGTTGTAGGCCGGGAGCTCATCCGCAAGCCGTGGCGCACCATACCGTTGTTTTGCATCAGTGAATGCTCTGAGAACCGCGGCATCACAGGCCAGACGGAACTGCTGTCGCGTGTTTATCTGATGACGCCGGGAGCACCAGGCATACCAGCCGCTACGGGCCACGCGCAGCACCCGGCACATGGCTTTGATGGTGAACTCAGCCTGATATTTTTCGATAAAAACATACTTCATTTCAGGAGCTTCGCGAAGTATGTCGCGGCCTTTTGGAGAATAGCCAGCTCCTCTGCCTGCTCCGCAAGCTGGCGTTTAAGCCGGGCATTTTCAGCATCCAGTTCGCTTTCGCGTGCAGATGATGTCAGTTGTTGCTGTTGTTTTTTTCGCCAGCCATAGAGTTGCGATTCATACAAACTGAGTTCGCGGGCAGCGGCAGCGACGCCAATGCGTTCAGCAAGCTTCAGAGCTTCCTGGCGGAATTCGGGAGTGTGCTGTTTACGCGGCTTTTTACTGACGGTTACTGATTTAGTCATGTGAGCTACCTCTGGTTGAGAGTTTACTCACTTAGTCGCGTGTCCACTATTGGCGGGTATCTGTGCCAACAGCTCTCAGGCCAAGGGCCGCGTTAAGCGCGCCAACCTGACGCTGCAGGAGCGGCTGGTTAAGGAGATGTGCCTGGAGAATATCACCTGCATTGATGCCGCCAACGCCTGGATCGAAACGTTCATCAGCGACTTCAACCACCGCTTTGCCAGACTGGCAAAATACCCGAAAAACCTTCACCGCACGGTCTAGAGAGCCACCTGGAACTGGACGACATTTTCGCCTGGCAGACGCTTCGGACGCTCTCAAAAGCACTGACTTTTCAGTATGAAAAAATCCTTTATCTGGTTGATCCCACTGACGAAAACTCACGCATAGTCGGAGAAGAAATCCTCGCTTTTGATTATACGGACGGTACGCTCAAATTCCGCCATGGAAACAGAACACTGAAATATCAGATGTTCGATAAGCTGGACTGCATCAGTCAGGGGCGCATCGTTGATAACAAAAGGCTTGACGCGGTGCTGAAGCTGGCGAAGGAAAAACAGGATGAGCTTGAAGCCGCAGGAAAAAGAAAGGCGCAGCCAGAGTATGCCTAAAAGGCGGGCACAGATTCAGGCTCAGCTCAGAGCCATCAATCCGGTTCTGGCTGAACCCTCTCTTTTCAAATCAAGCCTGAAAAAATGAGCTCACTGCCCTTTTTTCTTCATCAGAAATCAGCAGAAAGTGACATTTAAAACCGGGAAATCAGGGTGACATTATCAATAAGGAAAGACAGCGAGTATAATAGTTGTAATATCCGCACCTCCCCAGAACATCTGAATTTGTCTTTGACAGAAAGAACCGCGCTTCCGGCAGGAAGCCGGCCCCCTTGAAAACTCTCTTATCCTGTTAAAAAGCCTGATATGGTTCGGAGTTAGTCGGTGTTTCCTCCGGCAATAGTGCAGTTGGCTTCACAACAGCGTACATTATCACATCAGATTTATGCCAAAACGGCGTAACGCACTGGCCCACAAAAAGAAAATAAGGACGGTTACGACGCAGCAGCTACCCAGCGTGATCCAAAAGCCAAATCGCTGACAGAAAACAGGGAATAGTAAAAACATAGGTAGTGTCGGCACTACATACCAGAATGTATACCACGCATGATTGGCTATTTTTTGCTGACTCTGTCCTTCCAGCTTCATCCACACGAGCACAAGCACAGTAACCAGGGGAAGCGCGGCGACAAGACCACCAAGCCGATCACTACGCTTGGCAACTTCAGAGATAAAAACAACCATTCCGGCGGTGATCGCGTACTTAATCAGTAGCCATAACATCATAAACCCTCACTAATCCTGTAAGTTAACGGCCCTGCACCGACCTATCTCCCCAGCGCAATCCCGGTTTCGCGGTGTCTGTTACGGCCGTATTTTCTCATGCCTCGTCAGCCACGGTGAGGCTCTTTCAAGAGCTGGGTTGTATGAAAACGAAAAAACACAGCCAACAATAATTTACAAAATAACTTATTGACCCTGTATTTACTACAGGGTTTTTAATGCACATCAACAGGTGAGACGGCGATGATGCCGGTATCACCAGATGACCAGATAACCCAAGGAATATGACCATGAAAAATATCAAACTGCTTGTTGCTGCCAGTATGCTCTCCGTAGTCTCTTTCTCTGGCTTCGCCCAGTCAGTCAGTGTTACTGCTGACACACTCAGCAACGCGGAAGCGAAAATTGCCGCTATCGCCAAGGAATCCGGTGCTTCGTCCTACCGCATCACCAGTGCTGACCAGAACAACTTTGCCCGCATGACTGCAGTCCTAGATAAGTAACCCGGGACTGTACTACCCTGAACCTGACCAGTTAACGCAAGAGATGGTCGCAGAGCAAATAGCCGGACTGGCTGTCCCCCAGTGGGATGCATCTGGTTCCGCTGGCGACCTCACACGCAATCCCTCACTGTAACGTTTTCTGATCTCACCACGCTGGCCATAACAGATTGCCCTAGCCACTGCATTACGACCTTCTCTCCGGTTAAGCTGAGTCAGGATACGTCGGCGATAATACTCATCATAAATATAATTAAGAAGGTATAAATTGCTTCATTCGGCGCACTATTGTAAACGTTTTTGGCGGGACAGGATGTACTTGTGTGTACGAAACCGAGGGCCAACAATAAATATTGATTTAATGCAAAGGCCCATATAAGATTGATTTACAAGGTGATGGTGCTCCACCTTTCCCAACCGCCGGTTTTTCAACACCGGATGATGGCGCCTGATATACAGATGAAGTTGTCCTCTTATAGGCATGTATGTCAGGTATAGCTATGCAAAATAAAACCACATTACCGCTTACCGCAGAATCTCTCTCTTTTCAAAGAGATAATCCGATTTATGTCTTCGGTCATCGAAATCCTGACAGCGATGCTATTTGCAGCGCGCTGGTTGTGGCTGACTGGCTTAATTACACCGGTCGTCCCGCAACGCCCTGGCGCCTGGGGGATATCACCCCGGAAACCCGTTATATCCTCAACGCTGCGGGTGTTTCACAACCCGATTTACTCACCGTCGATCTGACAGATAAAACCGTATGGCTGGTTGATTTTACGGATGCAGAGCAGGGACCGTCTTCGCTGATGGACAGCAACGTCATCGGCATCATTGACCATCATCGTATTGGTACCCTTGTTACCCGCAATCCACCGGATGTCTGGGTGCGGGCGGTAGGATGCTGCGGAACAGTAATTCTCTCAATTCTCATGCATGACATTCCGATGCCGCTGACTGCCGCTCAGGCTGTGTTGCTGATGGGGGCGATCCTCAGTGATACCGTTGCGCTGACGGGTCCCACCACCACCACTCAGGATCAGGAATCCGTGGCTGTTTTGCGGGAAATCGCCGGTATCGATTATGACCAGTTTGTGACAGGGCTGCTGCGAGCCAAAACAGATATAACCGGGCAATCCGCGTCGGTTTTACTCAATCGTGACGCCAAAAATTACCGGATCCATGATGTGCCGCTGTTGTTGTCACAAATTGAGGTCCGCGACATGGCTGATATTACTCCCCTGTTGCCTGAGCTACTGCAGGAAATGGATAAAACCTGCAAGGACAGCGTGCTGGACATGGTGATCCTGATGGTGACAGACATTACCAGCCGGAACTCCGTTTTGCTTTTTTCAGACAGCAGCCTGACAGGCTCCCGCCAGGTATCGCTGCCCGGCATGACAAGCCGGAAAAAAGAAATCCTCCCCTGGCTGACCAACCGCTTCGCTTCTTATAAGAGGTGATTTATGCAAATTTACCGGCATGCCTTGTTACTTGTACAGAATGAAACCGATGGTCTGCTGTTGCTTGAGCAGGCAGAACGTCTGGCAAAAGAGATGGGCACCCGTATTACTGTCGGGCATCTCAGTGCTGACTATAGGGAACTGGATTATACCAGTGACTCATTAACCAAAGACCGTCAGTCCCGCGAAGTTATTGATGCAAAGGCAATGCTTAGCCGTCTGGTGGAGTCCAGCAGTATTGATATCAACGTCAGGTCCATCGTCAGCATCCATCGTTTCCGGGACGTTGAGGCCGTTGTTCAGCATGAAGATATCGATCTGGTCATGCTGGGGCATGAAAACCGCCTGTTCGGGGTTTTTTCCTCCTTTTCTTTCGAATTCATCAATCACCTTTCTGTTGATGTTCTGATTAAACATATTCCAGCCCCTTAAAAGAAGGTCAAACTTATGAGCTTTGAAATTGAATGTATCATCGCAAGAGAAATTCTGGATTCCCGCGGTAACCCGACCGTAGAGGTTGAAGTGACTTCTGTAGGGGGCAGTATGGCCCGTGCCTCCGTTCCTTCCGGTGCCAGCACCGGCTCCCGTGAAGCCATCGAGCATCGCGATGATGACAAGACACGTTTTGGCGGTAAAGGTGTTCAGGATGCGGTCCAGTGCGTCAATACCGAAATTAACGATGCCCTGCAGGGCTACGATGTACGCCGCCAGAAAGAAATCGACAACTGTCTGATTGCCCTTGATGGCACAGAAAACAAAGGCCGGCTGGGTGCTAATGCGATCCTTGGCGTATCGCTGGCAGTATCCCGCCTGGCGGCACAACTATCCTCTACCCCGCTCTACCGCTATCTGGGTGGCGTCGGCGCGAATCTGCTGCCGGTTCCCTGTATGAATATCATTAACGGCGGAGTTCATGCCCGCTGGCAGGGCGCTGATTTTCAGGAGTTTATGATTGCACCATGGGGAGCCTCTTCCGTACGCGAAGCTATTCGCTGGGGCAGTGAGGTCTACCAGGCCCTGCGTCAGGTCCTGCTGGAAAAAGGTTTATCCGCCGGCGTGGGCGATGAAGGCGGTTTTGCACCGGCCGTTTCCTCAAACCGTCAGCCGCTGGAGCTTATCGTGGAGGCAATTAGCAAGGCGGGATACCGCCCAGGCGAAGATATCGTTATTTGCATGGATCCGGCCTCCAGTGAATTCTACGTCGATGGGAAATATACCCTGCGTACCGAAAATACCCGGCTCAGCGCCGACGAAATGACCCGCTACTATGAGCAACTGGTGAAGGATTTCCCGATAGTCCTGATTGAAGATGGCCTTGCGGAAGACGACTGGGCCGGCTGGCAGCTCCTGCACCGCGCGCTCGGCGATAAAGTTGAGCTGGTTGGCGATGATATCTTTGTGACCAATGTGAAATATATCCAGCGAGGTATCGATGAAAACCTGGCCAATGCCGCATTGATCAAACTGAACCAGATAGGCACCCTGAGTGAAACCATCGAAGCCGTCCAGTTGTGTCAGGATAACAACTGGGGAACCTTTATTTCGCACCGGAGCGGGGAAACCGTGGACAGCTTCATTGCAGATATGACCGTCGGCCTGCGGGCTGGTCACCTGAAAACCGGTGCACCCAGCCGTGGGGAGCGCATTGAGAAATACAATCAACTGATGCGTATTGAAGATGAATTAGGTGATGCCGCCATCTTCGCCGGTAAAGCCGCCTTCAAAAAACGCTGATTCCGTCACCCTTCCCGTATGCTCAGATACGGGAAGGGGTAGGGTGGTTCTGTGAACGGAAAAATACTCATACTGTAACAGCAACGGGGATCCAGGCAAACTGTCTGGTTTTCCTGATCGCTGATGCCTTTTTTAATATACTGCCGGATGATACCAGTGCCGTTGTAATCGCGCTGTTCATCGGGAGCGGTGCCCATCTTCTGATGCGTCACCTCCTTGACCGGAGTCCAGGTAAATCCGGGTAATCAGTACAAACAACTCAACGGGTTCAGGTCCTTCCGGTTCAGTTGTGGGTGACAGACAGGTAGTTGTTATGGGGAAAATTATTTTACTCCGCCATGGCGAAAGTTAGTTGAATCGCAAAATCGTTTTACCGGATGGGAAAATGTCCCGCTGATGCTGAAAGGAGTGGAGGAAACCCGGCGCGCAGCAAACCTGATAAAACGGTCCGGAATCAGTGTGCCACTACAATCATAGATGGAGCCTGCACATCCGTTCTGAACCGGGCAATTCATTCGCTCTGGCTGATAATGGAAGCGCTGAATCAATTGTGGTTACCGGTGGACAAATCATGGCGGTTAAATGAACGTCATTACGGTGCGCTTCAGGGAATGAACAAAGATGAAGCCACTCAACAGATTGGCCAGAAAATCGTTTATCACTGGCGGAGGAGCTATCGTGGTATCTCCCCTCCGTTGCCGGATGCACCTGCTTCACTTCATCGTGAGGCACGTTATCGTCATGTGTCCCTGACGGATTTGCCGGGGGGAGAAAGTCTGGAAATGACGCAACGAAGGTTGTTGCCTTACTGGCACCACGTCATTGTCCTGCGCGTCGCCAGTGGCGAAACCATGTTGCTGGTCAGTCATGCTAATACACTGCGTGCGCTGACCATGTTTATTGAGCAGATTGATGAAAATAAGGTTCCCGATCTGCATGTCCTGACGGGAATCCCCGTACTGTATGAAATGAATGAAAAACGGGCCATCACCGCACGTTATTCCCTTGAATGACGGTCTGATGGTGCCCTGATTTCAGCGAGGTGGTATGTACAAATCATTATTCGCGGTGGTGATAGGCGGATCGATCGGCTGTGTGATCCGCTGGATACTGTCCATGCGTCTCAATGCACTTTTCCCCAATCTTCCACCTGGTACCCTGGTGGTTAATCTGGTTGGCGGATTTATCATCGGTATGGCACTGGCCTTTTTTGTCCGGCAGCCTCACCTTGATCCCGCCTGGAAGTTTTTTATTACCACCGGCATATGTGGCGGTATGACAACCTTTTCCACCTTTTCTGCTGAGGTGGTGGTGTTACTTCAGAATGGCAATTATGCATGGGCTGTCATTTCCGTACTGACGCACGTAACTGGCTCGCTTCTGATGACTGCCACTGGTTTCTTTGTGATGACACTGCTGTAAAAGCATATGCGCCATACACTTAACCGCGCCATGTCTCCGGCAGATTTTCATTTTATCGCCATAACAACATACCTGACCTGCCGGGTCAGGTATTTCCGGAGAAGGGTGTATGGAGATGCTCCCTGAGAATATCGTGAAGGGACTTTCCGAAGCCGAGGTGCAGACCCGGCTGGGTCAATGTGGCTATAACGAAGTGCGTGAACAGCCTCCGGACCAGGTGCGTGCTATCCTCAAACGTCTGCTGGGTCCCATCCCCTGGATGCTCGAAATTGCGCTGGTACTTGAAGTGGTTCTGGGAAAGACGACTGAACCAGTGCGCGCTCAGACAACGACGAACCATCCATTCACCTCATTCGGAGGTCACAGATAGTCGCTGTCTCACACGCCGAATCCCCTCCTGAGTTCACCACGATCCAGCAGGTCATGGCGGCGTCCGGCGCCATGATCCTAGCAGTCGCAACCGGCAGCGACGGTCATCCCCATATCCGCGGGTTGCAATCATTAGTCGAAGCACTAGGCGATGATACGGCAGGACTCGTCAGGGATACGGTTTCCAGTGAAAGATTAGACTTATTGCTGCCGGCAGTAGTGTCAGCGTTGCCAGTGTGGCTGAAAGCAGCCCACCAATAATGGCAAATGCCATCGGTCCCCAGAAAACATCCCGGGCAATCGGCAGCATCCCGAGAATGGCCGCCGAAGCGGTCAGCATGATGGGGCGTGAACGGTGCAGCGCGGCGACTTTGATCGCCTCATCCGCAGTGAAACCATTTTTCATCCCCACATCCACTTCGCTAATAAGAATGACGGCATTACGGATGATCATCCCGGCCAGTGCAATGATCCCCAGCAGCGCCACAAACCCCATCGGTATGCCAAAAGGCAGCATAGCCACAACTATCCCAGGCAAACCAAACGGTGCCATCAGCAGGGCCAGCAGCATCGACGAAAAGCGTTGTAACTGAATCATCAGCAGTAACAGCATCACCATCAGCGTGACAGGCAATACCGCATACACTGAGCTGTTTCCTTTCTCCGATTCCACAACCACTCCACCTTCCTCCACACTGTAACCCGGCGGGAGACTCTCCCGGAAACCGGCAACCACCGGAGAGAGTGCCGATGACACGGTCTCTGCACGAACGCCGGGCGCGGTATCCGACTGAACCGTGATAAACGGCAACCGCTGCCGACGCCAGATAACCGGATCATCCAGCGTCCATTCTGGCGTGGCGACCTGTCCCAGGGGAACTTTATTCCCGGTCGATGATGTCAGCATCAGAGCATTCAGTAACGCCGGGTTTTGTCGTGAGGCTTCATTTCCCCGCAGCACCACATCAATCTGGCGGTTACGGTCGCGCAGGGTGGTCACGGTGGTTCCGGAAAACAGCGTGGCAAGCGTTCCTGCCAGTGACTGAGACGTCATGCCGGTGGCACGCGCCTGCGTCTGATCCACCCGCAGACGGATGACCCGCTCCGGTTCACCGGACGTCAGATTGACACCCCGGGTATCGGGATTGCGGGCAATCATCCCTGCCAGTTGCGTGGCCAGTTCACGTACACGGGTATTATCCGGCCCGGATACCCGGTATCTGACCGGCCAGCCCACCGGAGGGCCCAGCTCCAGTGTGGATACCCGGGTTGTGAGCGTACTGAAATCTTTCGACAGGATCTGCTCAAGCTGTTTCTGCAGCCGGTTTCTCGCCGCTTCATTTTTCGCCACTACGACCAGCTGGGCAATGTTCTCTTTCTGCAGCAGAACATCCATCGGCAGATAAAAACGCACAGCGCCGGAACCGATGTAGCTTGAGTAATGGTCAATATCAGGATTATCGCGCAACTTCGCTTCAAACTTCAGGACGTCGCGGTGCGTCTGTGCCTGGCTGACATTCTGCGGCAGAGTCAGGCTCACCAGCAGCTCCGGGCGATCGGACGCTGGGAAAAACTCACCCTGCATCAGCAGGGCTCCGCCCCCGGACAATATCAGTATCGCCAGGGCACAACCGAGTGTCTTGCGCCGGTGCTGCATCACCCGGTCGAGCAGGCGGGTATAATGACGGTGAAAGAAACTGTGCTTATGTGACTGATGTGAATGCTGTTCCGGCAGTAACCAGACGCCGGTAAGCGGCGAGAAAAGAACCGCAACCAGCCATGAGCTCAGCAGCGCTGTCAGTACCACCACAAACAGGGAGTAGCAGTATTCTCCTGCGCTCGATGCCGCAAATCCCACCGGTATAAATCCGGCAATCATCACCAGTGTCCCCGTCAGCATCGGGAACGCGGTGGTACGAAATACCTGCGTGGCGGCCACACTCAGGGCATCGCCAGCCTCAAGCCGCGACACCATGGCTTCTACGGTGATCATGGCATCATCAACCAGCAGTCCCAGTGCAATGATCAGGGCACCGAGGGAGATTCGCTGTAGCCCTATTCCGGCCAGTTCCATCCCGGTAAATGTCATGGCCAGCACCAGCGGAATGGCCACGGCGACCACCAGACCTGCCCGGCTGCCCAGCGAAACAAAAGAAACGGCCAGCACAATAATAACGGCCTCAACCAGCACCTGGACGAATCCTCCCACCGCGTCACTGACTACGGCCGACTGGTCTGCCACCTTCTCCACACTGATCCCGTAAGGAAGATGCGTGCGGATCCTGTCCATCGTCGCGTTCAGCGCCCGACCAAAATCAACAATATTTCCACCGCGAGCCATCGAAATCGCCAGCCCGAGTGCTGGTTTACCGTTAACCCTAAACTCCGGTGAGGGCGGATCTGCCTGCTGCAGTGTGACCGTGGCCAAATCGGTGAGTGGGATAAAACGGTTTCCGGTATGCAGCACAATTTGCCGCAGGCTGTCCACGGATGTGAAGGCGCCACTGACTTCCACCGACATATTTTCCTGTGATGTCCGGATACGTCCGGCGGGCGTGACGGCATTCTGTGCCTGCAGAGCCGCCGTCACCTGCTGAAGATCGAGTCCCATTCCCGACAGTTTCAGTGGATCAAAAGCAATCACCACCTGTTGTTCGCTGTCACCCAGCAGCGTAACTTTCCCTGTTCCCGGAACAGCCAGCAGAGATGTCCGGATATCATCGACGGTATCGCGTAACTGCCGGGGAGTGAAGCCGTCCGACGTGAAGCCATAAATTGTGCCGTATGTATCATCGAATTCATCATCCACGGCCGGGGTGGTGGTGCCGTCCGGCAGGGATGCCCGGATGTCGTCCATCTTTTTCCGCACGCTATACCAGATACCCGCAACCTCTGACGGCGGTGTGTCATCACGCAGGTTCACAAAAATCACCGACGAGCCCGGACGCGTGTAACTCTCGATATAATCCAGATGTGGGATTTCCTGGAGCTTCTTCTCCAGCGTGTCGGTGACGAAACTGACGGTATCTTTTACCGTTGCGCCCGGCCACTGTGCCGACACCACGGCGGTCTTAATGGTAAACGCCGGATCTTCGCTGCGCGGCAGATTTAGAAAGCTCATGACGCCTGTCACCGTGACCATCAGCATCAGAAAAGCCACCAGTTGTCGGTGGGCCAGTGCCCAGGCAGAAAGATTAAAACCGCCGGAAGCGTGCATAACATTTTTCATTTTTGGTTCTCCGTCAGCACGTTTTCCCCGTCACGTAACTGACTGACCCCGGCAGTGACCACCTGTTCACCGGCTGTCAGCCCTTTGCGGATGAGCACCGAATCGGTCATATAGGCCGCAATGTCAACGGGTGTCAGGCGCAGGCGATTTTTGCCGGTGTCCACCACGAACACTGCCGGTTTCTGTTCTTTCCTCGTCAGGGCAGATGCCGGTACCTGAAACACTTCACTGCCGCCCAGGGGTAATGACCCGGTGACCGTCGCCCCCATAGCCATTACCGCGGGTGCATTCTCAAGGTCATAGCGTACCCGCCAGGTCCGGGTCTGTGTGTCGGCCTGCGGGCTGATGTCACGCAGCGTTCCGGTTACCGACACCGACGGGTTATCCGCCATACGCAGGGTGAGTGTCTGCTGCTGTTTCAGGGTGTCAGCCAGAGCCCCCGGTACGCTGAAGACCGCATCACGGGCCCCTGACTGCGCCACCCGCAGGATTTCCTGTCCGGTGGTCACTACCTGTCCCGGACCGGCGCTGACGGTGGTGACCACCCCGGTAACCGGTGAGAGCAGTCGCGCATACCCCAGACGGTCCGCTGCACTGCTCAGGTCGGCCTGAGCGCTCTGCAGTTTTGCTGTTGCCGTGTCGCGGTTTGTGCGGGCCTCGTCAAGCTGAACCCGGGCAACCGCACCCTGCGGGGCAAGCAGCGTCATGCGTCGCAGGTTTATCTCAGCAAGCCTGGCGCTTGCCTCGGCTTCCTGTACTGCCGCCTGAGCACTGCGGTACTGATTACGCAAATCGGTATCATCCAGTTCAGCCAGTACCTGCCCGGCAACCACTGACTGCCCCACATCCGTGAGTCGTTTCACCATCCGGCCATCGGTACGGAAGCCGATAATCGTCTCTTCATGGGGCAATATTTCACCGGTCATCAGCGTCTGTCCGCCATGATTGCCGGCAGATACCTCCGTGGTCATCACCGGTCTTGGTGGGACATGGCGGGATACCGGCTCATTATCACAGCCGGTCAGTTGCAGGGCGAGGGCGAAAACCAGGGCTGAGCCCCGTCGCCAGAAAAGCAAAGACGCTATCAGGGGGATGAATGAATATGATGGCATGGCAGCCTCCGGAAAAAATGCTGCCATGAGTAAACCGCAGGTGTGTCCAGATACGTTCGACGAACCATCAAGATTTGGTCAAGAAAAGTGAAAAAGAAAACTCATACGGGCAGTTTCACCCGAAACAGGAGTCCGTTCCCCTCTTGCGGGATACTGGCGGTCAGCGTTCCGCCGTGAGACTCACAAATGGCTCTGGCAATCGACAGACCCAGTCCACTGCCTCCTGAATGACGGGAACGGGAAACATCAGAACGGGTAAACCGGTCAAACATCACCGGCAGAAAATCCGGTTCGACGCCCGCGCCGTAATCCCGGAAGGAGAACGTCCAGTAGCCTGACTGAACGGAACCCTGTATCGTTTGCTTCCCGCCTTCCGTCGCGTAACGCAGTGCGTTCTCCATTAAAATGGTAAAGACCTGTCCGATTCGCAGCGGGTCCGCACAACATTCTCCCGGAGGGATATCCGTGTCGTAACCGAAATGCCCGGCGGTAGCCTGTGGCCGTAGCCAGGCAATCTTTTCCTGCAGTAATCCGGCGGGTGAGAAGCGTTGTTTATTCAGCGTAAGCTGCCCTGCATCAGCCAGTGAGAGCAGGTGCAAATCATCAATCAGACGGCTGAGGCTCAGGAGCTGGTTCATCACCATATTCATCTGCGCTTTATCAGCCGGGAATACGCCGTCCATCATTCCCTGTAGACGGCCCACCGCGGCCGTCAGTGGAGAGCGCAGTTCATGCGCGGCTGCAACATGAGATGCCCGTAATTCCCGGTCATAACGTTCAAGTCTTTCGGCCATGGTATTGAAGTTCTGCGTAAACAACATCAATTCAGAGGGCGCACTTGCATCCATTTTTGAGCGAGTGGTAAAACGCCCCTGCGCTATCGCTGCGGAGGCTCGCGTCAGCAGACCGAACTGCCGGGCGAGAGGCCGGGCGGCCAGCAAACCGAGCATAATTATCAGCGGTGTCACAAACAGGACCAGCCCTCCCAGCGTCAGCCAGTCTGTTGACGCAATGGACGGATCTGAGAACTGCAGTCCGTACCAGTCATCAATAATTTCATGGTAACGGATGCGATTAAGATCGGGATTTTCCCGCAGATGCAGAAATTCCTGTCGTACCGCCTCCGGCATCCGATGCTGTACCCAGGCATCCAGCAGGGCAAAACGCAGCCACATGCACAGGGCGATAAGCACGACACTGCCGGCCGCCAGCGACAACACCCTGACGCAAATCCAGCGCCATAATGAACGGGACTCTCTTTTTTTCATGGCTGCAGATACCGGTAACCGATCCCTCTCACGCTGGTCAGCACACCGCTGACCCCCGCTTTTTCCAGTTTGCGGCGTAGGTTATAGATGTGTGTATCAACCACCCTCTCCAGCGCATCACTTTCCGGCAGGCAGTGTTCAAGCAGCGTCTGACGGGAACAGACGCTCCGGGGGCGGGTCATCATCATGTCCAGCAGTGAAAACTCGGTGGGGGTCAGCTCAAGGTGCACCCGGTTTTCATCGTGAATAACAGCGACTGACATGGTGTCCCGGTTGAGTTCAACGGCCCCCACCCGGCGATAATTTTCAGCGCTAGCATGCGCTGCCGCCCCACGCCGTAACACCGCCTGCACCCGGGCCACGACCTCACCCGGATCATAAGGTTTGACGACATAATCATCCGCACCGAAGCGTAAGGCCCCGATACGGTCCGGGGCCTCGCCCATTGCGGTGACCATTATCACGGGAACATCGGATTCGCGGCGCAGCCGGCTGAGTATTTCTGTTCCGGTCATACCCGGCAGCATGATATCAAGCAGAATAAGTGCAGGATGCTGGGTAAGGGCGGCTTCAAGTCCTGCTTTTCCATCATGGGCCAGTATGACCCCGAAGTTTTCACGGCGAAGATAGGCTTCGAGCACATTCGCCGCATCCCGGTCGTCCTCGATAATCAGAATACGTTTTGTGTTCATTCATTCTGCCTTGATGGTTTCTTGATGGTTTCCACGCTGAGTCTTGATAAAGCATCGTCATAATCCACTGCGGGTGGCCGGGCGGGTCACAGCTTACCGTAATGCATAAACATAAAACGAGGGATATATGATGGCAACGTATTCGTCTGTAACAGGGTGTACAGTGATCCTGCTGGCAGCGACCTGCGGGTCCGCTATTGCCGACAGCGGCAATCAGGATGGAGTGACGGTGGGGATAATGGGAGAAAACGCCCCCCGCTACAGTGGCGCGGATAAGCAGCACTGGACAGTGATGCCTTCCCTGCAGGTCCGTAAAGGCGCGTTTTTCTTCGACTCAACAAAAGGTATCGGTTATGACCTGCAGACGGATAATGGCCTCTATTTTGAAAATGCGTTCGGATACAGTTTTGGCCGTGCCGATCAAAATTCATCGTGGCGCGATGGTTCTGACAAACTGAAAGGAATGGGAAACATCCGTGGTGCACTGAACACGCAGGTTGCTGTTGGCTGGCAGGTGAACAGCTGGTTTACCCCGGAAATCCGTGCAACTCTGCCGCTGACGGATTCACAGGGGGTACAGTACCAGGCCTCGCTGACGCTCGTGCCCTGGCAGAACGACACAGATACGGTTGCCCTGCAGGGCGCGGCACTTTTTGGTGACGCCCGGTACATTAACACCTGGTACGGCGTTAATGCTGCCCAGAGCCGCACAACCGGTTTCCGGGAATACAACCGTAGCGCAGGATTTTATGCTACGCAGACTACCCTGAGCTGGCAGCATCAGTTTAATGAACACTGGGGCACCCTACTGGGCGCTTCATATGCCTGGCTTGCGGATAAAACCAGTGACAGTCCTGTTGTGTCAGCGCGAGACAATATCAGCGGTTTTGCTGGTATCAACTGGACATTCTGACACGCCAGGAACTGGCAGAGTCTCCGAAAAGTGGACTATCAGAAACATATATTTGAATGTTGATATCAGATGATGTTTTGCGAGTCATCTACTGGCTTGGAAATGGCTTCAAGCCCTGAGTGATATATCACCGGAAGATTACGAGCAGGAGCATGTACTATTACACTTTCAGTGGAGTGGATTATAAGCGCAGGATAATAGCATATGAGGACAGCATTAAAATTCATTACATTCCCAAATCCTTTATCTATATTCTCGCTAGTATAAAATCATGTATAGCGAAAGAAAACCCTAGCACCTTAAATAAGACCGCACCGACAGTCTTTTGCGCCGAGGTTCTTCTCCCCCCCATAAACAATGACCACGAAAATATCAGGAAAACTACGACATCACATGTCAGATGGGCCGAATCCCAGCTTAACCAGAATTGACGAATGAATACTTGAAAAATTTGACATAAATTGAATATCGTCATTCCATAATAGTATGGGCATAGTACGAACTGCCAGCTAGTTTGTTCCGTCCGTTGAGTCTCTAACTGACTATTATTTTAAGACTAACATATCAGTCTCTTTGATTTTTAGATAGCAATAATATTTGCTGATATTACTTCATTGAGTACTTCTACCGCCATACTGGCATCAAGATTCTTGACCGACACATAGACCTTTATATGAGCCTCCACGCTATCGAGAATTATCTCGAACGTACGGTCAAGCTCTTCTGGATAGTAGTTCATCACGCTGTCGAACACGCTATTGTACGATGCCCTGACAATCCCATTACATACCGTAAGGAATAAGGCGATATTTCTCATTCAGAACTGAATCACATGCGGTAGCAGGAGGATGAAAATCAGCTACTGAAGAAACAGGTGGCTGGCCTGAGTGTGGACAAGGAGATGCTTCAGGAGATGCTGAAGCAAAAGTTCTAAGGCCGGCACAGAAATACCAGTCGGTGCATTCTCTGCGGGAAGCATATCGTATCAACGCCTACCGGGGACGCGGGTTACTAATGCAAAGCAGAACTGTTTAACCGCCGCTATCGGACATAAATACTGGATTTTAATCTATTTAGAACTCAGAATGAGGTACGGGAGAATTACATTATGCTGGCTGAGGTAATACAATAACGAGCGGCCTCATGAATCTCTGAATAACCTGATACAGGAAGAGGTATCGGCTGATGACTGAAAACCCGGAGCTATCAAGAAGTGCATGGAACAAAAATGGCATGCTTAAACTTACAGCGTTTGGTTTACGTATACTTCGCTCTTCTTACTTTTTATGATGATAAATTTGGCATACCACCCTGTTCTTAATATATTTAAAAAAAACCAAATACTCCCTCCACAAATACTTGACGTCACATGATACATTAATGAGGCCTTAAAAGAAAAAACCGATGATTTAGTAAATCACACATAAATATTGAACACAATACATTTAACATAGAGAAAAAATTAGTGAGTTAAGTAATAGACATATTAAATCAAAACTACAACTCAAGACATCTAAACACCCCACCATGGTGCATAATAATAACAGAAATACTTCTAACCGTAAGGATACATGATAAAAAATGGTTACCACAGCGGGGAGGTAACCATTTTTAGTTAACTACTCTCTCGGAGGAAAACCTGCCTCACGTAAAGCATTAGCAACTTGTTCAGTAGATAAAGAAGTTTTCACTTCGATCTTACGAGTCGGTGGATCAGTTATGATACTTGCCTCAGGATCAATATTTTGAATCACTTTAGTCACTGTCCGGGCACATCCGCCGCATGTCATATTTTCTAGATGTAATTGCATATATATATCCTATTTAGTTGTAGTAACTTCAATGATAGAACTTGCCACCGTTGTAAGGTCAAGCCCTATCGCCAAAAATTTTCGTGCTTATATTCTCTGACTAAGCGTTTCACCTGAGGTGGGGATATATACTGCCCCAAAGTATTTCAAGTAAACCGTTCAGTTGTGCTTTCTGCCGGCTGTCGGGCAACAAGACGAAGACGTAGCAGTCCTCGCAGTAAAAGAAGTGGTTGCCGCGCCGTAACCCCTTATCCCTACGACAATGCAATACGCGGGCGGTTTTATCCCTCCACCCACGTATTGCCGACCTTATCGCCAGACAGTGGCGTTAACCTGCCCGGAGAGTTATGGCTTAGCCGGAGAGCTTTCTGTCCATCCGCCCCCCAGCGCTTTATACAAATTGACCAAATTGCTCATTCGCGCCAGTCGGGTCTGAACCAGAGTTTGCTGTGCACTGAACAGCGCTCGTTGCGCGTCAAGCTCCGCCAGATTATCGTCAATACCGGCCCGGAAGCGCTGTGAGGCCAATTCATAGTTAGCCTGGCTGGCCTGCACCAACAATTGTTCTGAACGGAATTGATCGTCCAGGGTTTGTCTGCCCGCCAGGCCATCAGCCACTTCGCGGAAGGCAACCTGAATCGCCTTCTCGTAATTCGCAATTTCGATGCGCTTTTGTACCTGGGCTAGGTCCAGATTGGCGCGCAGAGCGCCTCCCCGGAAAATAGGCAACGAGATTTGCGGAACAAAACTCCAGGCCGCTGACCCCGGCTCGAACAACCCGTCCAGACTCGAACTGGCCGTACCAGCCGATCCTGTCAAACTGATTGCCGGGAAAAATGCCGCGCGAGCGGCCCCGATATTGGCATTGGCCGCACGCAGTTGCTGCTCTGCCGCACGGACATCCGGACGACGCACCAGCAATTCTGCCGGCAAGCCCGCCGGCAACGCGGAAGGGATGATGTCATCGGGCAAGGTATTCGCCTTATCCAGGCTGGCCGAGAGTTCGGCCGTCAATGGCTGCCCTAAAAGCAAAACCAGTGCATTGCGATCCTGCGCCGCCACCCTCGTATAAGCAGCCTGACTGACTTCCGCAGTACGCAACGCAATCTCTGCGCGCCGCAAATCAATTTGCGTTGCATTACCCGCATCAAACAGCGCCTGGGTCAATGCGTAAGTCCTCTTTTGCGTGCTCAGCGTATCGTGAGCCAGTTGCAGCAACTCCTGATCCGCACGCAACGTCAGATAAGCGTTTGTCACCTCAGCGAGCAGGCTCAGCCTTGCCGCAATCCGTGTTTCATCCAACGCCAGGTACGTTGCCAGCGCCCGATCGCTGAGGCTACGAACCCGTCCCCACAAATCCAGCTCCCAGGCTGACACCGCACCATTAACGTCATAACTCCGCGTTATCTGCGTTGTACCACTCGGGCTGACATCTGCGGGCAGACGCTGCACGGTAGCGCCCGCATCCACATTCAGTGTTGGCAACATATCGGCACGACGGATCCGGTACTGAGCCCGCGCGGCCTCAACATCCAGCACCGACTTGCGCAGATCGCGGTTGTTTGCCAACGCGACCTCAAGTAATTGTTGCAACAACGGATCACGATAGAAATCGCGCCAACCGATATCAGCCACGGCAGTCTGAGCCGCTGAAACTGTTCCCTGAGCATAAGCCGCTCCCGAAGGATAGCTTGAGCTCGTTGGTGCAGAAGGCCGTTCGTAGTCCGGCGCCATAGTACAACCGGCCAATACCAGCGCCATCGCCAGCACCGAGAGTTTATTAATACGATGGTTCATTTCATACTCTGCTTTCATTATTCTCTCTCCGCCCGTCATGGCCGTGAATCACTGATTGCCCGCTGTGCCTGCTTGATTTCCCGGCGAATAACCAGCTTACGGACCACGACATAGAACACTGGCGTCAACAAGAGTCCGAACAGCGTCACCCCCAGCATCCCGGCAAACACGGCAATCCCCATGGCATGACGCATTTCCGCACCGGCACCGCTCGCGATCACCAAAGGCACAACCCCCGCAATAAATGCCAACGAGGTCATCAGTATCGGGCGCAGACGCAGGCGAGCGGCCTCCAGCACAGCAGCCAGAGGATCGACGCCTTCACTCTCTCTGGCGCGAGCGAACTCGACGATCAGGATTGCGTTTTTCGCCGCCAGTCCCACCAGCACCACAAAACCAATCTGCGTGAAGATGTTGTTATCTCCATTCGATAGCCAAACCCCGGCGATCGCGGAAAGTAATGCCATTGGGGCAATTAACAGCACCGCAAACGGCAGCGACCAGCTGTTGTATTGTGCGGCCAGGATCAGGAACGCCAGGAACACCGCCAACGGGAAGATATACAGCGCCGAGTTGCCAGTCTGCTTCTCCTGGTAAGTCAGATCGGTCCATTCGTATGTCATTCCCTCAGGCAGCGTTTCACTAACGATCTTCTCAATAGCTGCCGTTGCCTGTCCGGAGGAGTAGCCAGGCGCTGCGCCACCGGTAATATCCGCCGACGGATAACCGTTGTAACGCATAACACGGTCTGGTCCAGAGGTACGGGTAATGTTCACCAGCGTTCCCAGTGGGATCATGTCACCCGCGGCATTACGCACTTTAAGCAACCCGATATCTTCAGGCTGCATACGGAATTGCGCATCCGCCTGAGTGATCACCCGATACGTACGACCGAAGCGGTTAAAGTCATTTACATACAGCGACCCCAGATTCACCTGCAACGTATCAAAGATATCGGTCAGTGCGACGCCCTGAGACTTGGCTTTGACGCGGTCGATATCAACCTGCAACTGAGGTGCGTTGGTCTGGAAACTGGCCATCATCCCTGCCAGTTCAGGAGCCTGCATGGCCTTCGCCATAACCATCCCTTGAACACGGGTCAGCTCTTCAAAGCCAAGCCCTGCCCGGTCTTCGATCTGGAGTTTAAATCCTCCCATGCTGCCCAGCCCCGGTACCGGTGGTGGCGGGAAGATCCCGACAAAACCGTCAGGTATCTGGCTAAATTTCCCCATCAGGCTACCGGCAATAGCCTCGGCAGACAGCGAAGGATCCTTACGTTCACTGAAGGGTTTCAGCATGGTAAACATCAATGCGGAGTTAGGCATGTTAGGGCCGTTTACCGACAACCCAGGAAACGCCACGACGCTTTCCACTCCAGGTTCCGCCAGCGCAATTCGGGACATCTCTTTCACTACGGCTTCCGTGCGATCCAACGAGGCGCCGGAAGGCAATTGAGCAATCCCAACCAGATAGTATTTGTCCTGAGCGGGCACAAAACCGTTAGGAACCTGCTGGAACCCCAACAGTGTCAGGCCCAGGAAACCGGCATACAGCACCAGCACGATGATACTGCCGCGTACGGCCCGGCGGACTGCGCCAACGTAGTTGTTCGACAATCTATCGAAGAAAGCGTTAAAGCGACGGAAGAAACCACCGAATACGCGATCCATGATGCGCGTCAACCTGTCGGCCTGCGCCATATCCTGATGGGGTCTAAGCAGAACCGATGCCAGCGCCGGCGACAACGTCAACGAGTTGATCGCAGACAAGATCGTCGAAATGGCGATGGTCAGCGCGAACTGGCGATAGAACTCCCCCTGCAATCCTGACAGGAACGCAGAAGGAATAAACACAGCAGCCAAAACGGAAGTAATGGCTAAAATAGGGCCAGTCACCTCGTCCATGGCCCTTCTTGCCGCTTCTTTCGGAGAACGGCCCTGTGCAATATGCCGTTCGACGTTTTCAACCACCACAATGGCATCATCGACAACGATACCAATCGATAACACCAGACCAAACAACGACAGCGTGTTGAGCGAAAAGCCGAACAAATACATGAGGGCGAAAGTACCGACCAACGAAATAGGTACCGCGACCAGAGGGATGATCGAAGCCCGCCAGGTTTGCAGGAACAGCATCACCACCAGTACCACCAACACCGTCGCCTCCAGCAACGTCATTGCCACTGATTTCAACGAGGCGCTGACAAACACTGTCGGGTCATAAGCGATACGGTATTCGATACCTTCCGGGAAGTTGGCCTGCAGCCTCGCCATCGTCGCCCGAACCGAGGCAGAGACGTCCAGCGCATTGGCGCCTGGCGTCATAACGATGTGCATACCCACGGCATTTTTATCGTCCAGCAGGCTGCGCAGGGAATAGTTGTCCGATCCCAATTCCAGACGCGCAACATCGCGCAGGCGGGTAACCTGCCCGTCAGCGCCAGCTTTGATCACGATATCGCCAAACTGCTCAACGGTGGTCAGACGCCCCTGGGCATTGATACTGACTTCGAAGGCTGAGGAGCTGTTCGGCTGTTGACCGACAGAACCGGCCGCGACCTGGACATTCTGCTCACGAATTGCTGCGGTCACATCACTGGCCGTCAAACCGCGGGAAGCGACTTTGGTCGGATCCAGCCAGACGCGCATCGCGTATTCACCCTCGCCCCCAAGCGTGACGCTGGCAATACCTGGCAAGCGTGATAGCTCATCACGCACGTTCAACATGGCATAGTTGGAAACATAAAGCGGATCGTAGCGATCGCCCTGTGCAAATATATGCACAACCATGAGGATATCCGGTGACGTTTTCTCCGTCACGACACCGATCTGCTGCACCTCAGTCGGCAAGCGCGGCAAGGCCCGAGAAACCCGGTTCTGCACCTGAATCTGCGCAATATCGGGGTCGGTTCCCTGCCGGAATGAAATCGTCAAGACCATTCGACCGTCGGCAGACATCTGGGAACTCATGTACAACATGCCTTCCACCCCGTTGATTGCCTGTTCCAGTGGAGCAGCAACGGTGTCAGCAATCACCTTAGGGTTAGCACCAGGGTAGCTTGCCGAAACCTGCACGGTAGGCGGTGTTACCGATGGGTATTCACTCAGCGGAAGCTGAAAGAAAGCCAGAGCGCCAGCTATCAGCATAAACACCGATAACACAATCGCGAAAATAGGCCGCTGGATGAAGAAGTGTGGGAATTTCATTATTGGCCTCCCCCTTCAACGGAGCCGGCTTTTTCCCCCTCGCTAACCGACGCGCCAGAAGCCTGCATCGGGGTCAAACGCGGCGTCACCGCCATACCGGGACGCACCAGCCCCTTGATAATAATGTTCTCACCGGCTTTCAGGCCACTCTTGACCACGCGCAAACCATCAACCACCGCGCCCAGCTCAATCGGGCGATACTGCGCCTTATTATCCGCACCCACCACCAGGACATAGTTGCGTCCCTGATCGCTCCCTATCGCCTGATCGTCAATCAGAATCGCCTGATGTGCCGCACCGGTGGCCAGCTGCACGCGGGCAAAGGCACCTGGCGTCAGTTTCCCATCGTCGTTAGGGATTACGGCACGTACCCTGACAGTACCGGTACTACGATCGATCTGATTCCCGACAAAATCGAGCGTTCCCTGATGCGGGAAACCTTTTTCTGTCGCCAGCCCAACATGCACGGGTAAACGCTCTTCCACCTTGTTAACTGCGTCAGGACGTGCCTTGCTGACTGAATTAAGGAACGTCGCTTCGTCAATATCAAAGTAAGCGTATAGCGGATTGACGGAAACAATCGTTGTCAATAGCGTCGCAGATCCCGTACCACCGCCGCTGACCAGATTTCCCTCAGTCACCAGCATGCGATCCACGCGGCCGGTAATCGGTGCCACCACGCGCGAATAAGACAAGTCCAGTTTCGCCGCCGCAACCTCGGCCTTTGCAGCCTGCACCTCAGCCTGACGAGCATGACGTGTAGAAGCGGCGTCATCGTAATCTTTCCGGGATACCGCGCCATTGTTCACCAGCCGACCAACTCGTTCAAAATCGCGATTGGCCTGGATAGCCAGCGCTTCTGCCTGCTTGAGTCGTGCTTGCGCGCTGTCAAGAGCCACCTGGAATGGACGAGGATCAATTTGGAACAGCAGCTGCCCCTGACGCACCATGCTGCCTTCAGGTACGCTGACAGCGTCGATGGTACCGCCAACGCGTGGGCGTAGCTCTACGGTTTTTGGGGCCGCCAATGAACCGGTAAACTCTGCCGAAGGGACTATCTGACGCGAGAGCACTTCGGCTACGGGAACCTGGGGAGCCATAGGTGCGGCCGCTGCGGCCGGCTCATCGTTGCCGCCACTATCCCGGGCAAACGCAATCCCGGCAGTGGCGATGATTGCGGCCGACACAATCAGAACCCCAATTTTCATTTTCATAACAGTGATCCTTTCATACGCCACAGGCAGCCCCGGCCCATCCGAAAACGGCGCTGTAGCAATTTCTTACAAGGCTAAAGGTTGATGTTACTGGAAGGTCAAGCACACCAATTAAAAAAAATGAAAAACATCCAATCAGGCTTAATTAATATTTAATGTGTAAGCGTTAAACGAGCGCCGTATTGACGATTATTTATCGGGAAGAACCACGTTCCATGGAAGTAGTTCGGCCACTTTGTTGCTGGACTACTCCGGTAGTATGCTCAAGATATGGCGAAGGTAGTGACCCATGCAGCAATTGAGCTCACCGCTGAAGACTCACGCCAGACCTTCCCCCTTCTCCCGGGATAGCCGCCTGCGGCAGCATGTCATTCGTCATCGCGCTGCCAACCTGACCATTCAGAACCAGCGGCACAACATGCCGCATTTCTTTACGCAACTGGCTGATTTGCTAGCGCGGGACCAGCAGATGATTGGTAGGTGCTTGGCTGTCCGCGTGTCTCCGGGGTCAGACACTGACCTTTACTGACAGCTGGCGGCCCCCATTAAGGTCGGAACCACAGTACTTGGCGGGCTGTGCTGCAGGCGCTGATACTGCCCCAGTACCAGTTCGGCGCTGTTCAGAACATTTAGCATCCAGAACGGGGACATGTCTGCCATGCGCTCGTTACTATAGGGCAGGATCGTCTACCGGGGTGGGGTCAGTCCATCAACGGCTCGGAAGTGTCTAGATTACCCGTGGCGATTCAAGAAGGTTGAATATGATTCCCGACTCATTAATGGAACGCTGCATGATGTTATGCATTACGGGTTGACATTACGATGTGACGGGCCGGGTTAGCTGTATGGAGCCTGTACACAAGTTTGTGTAATTGCCTGATTTTGATATGTTCAATTCAACATCAAAAGCAGGTTACTTTATGGACGAAAAACAGTTGTAGGCTCTGGCTAACGAACTGACCAAAAATCTCAAAACCCCTGACGATCTCAACCAGTTCGATCGCCTGCTGAAAAAAATCAACGTTGAGCGCCGCCTCAACGCCGAAATGCTCCATCACCTCGGCTACGGTAAACATCAGTCTAAACCGGGTGCCAACTCCCGCAACGGCTATTTCACAAAAACCGTTACCACCGGCGATGGCCCGCTGGAACTGCGTACGCCGTGCGATCGTGACGGCTCCTTCGAGCCCCAACTGGTGAAGAAAAACCAGACCCGGATCACCGGGATGGATAACCAAATCCTGTCACTGTACGCCAAAGGGATGACCACCCGTGAGATAGTGGCTGCGTTCAAAGAGTTGTATGACGCGGATGTCTCACCGACGCTGGTAGTCCTTCATGCTCCGGAAGGTCAGACTGATGTTGTCTTCACTGCCATCATCAGCAAGCGTGTTTTTAACGGTAAGATTGACTTTTGGGGAATATTCAGAAATGACAGAATCACAATTATTTTTATTCAAATCAACTTTTTTGCGCTCAGACAAGGGGCAGACTCCTGACCATTACTGAAGTCGCCCGCCACGAGCAATTTCAGGGGGAGCTCCGTTTTCTTGCTCGCACCACCGGTATGCAAATCAAGTTTTAAATTAATACGCGCTTTAGGGATTTCGGACTGAAAGGAAGAATTAGACATGGCTGTCCCTGTTCTATGGAGTGATAGAAACGGTCAATGCCAGTGAAAAATAAATAAGAAAAAATTACCCAGCCAGAACAACTTTCCGGTTCGCGTCATCCGACGTAAATAAAAATCCCGGAACCAAAAAAAGCGGGCGCATTCCATCCACCAGCATGTCGACACTGTATTTTCTGGGTATTTGTCTGAAATGAAAAATTTCGGATAAGGCCCAATGGCTGGAGTTTGGGAACGTTCCCTGCCAGATCGAAAATGAAAAAATGTAACAAAGATTTACATTCCTGGCTTTTAACAAAAAAAATATCATCTTTCTGATTTATAAAAATTTTACACCATAACCCTTCAGGCCCCGCGGGATAAGGATGTACAGAAAATGATCAATTTGGCTTAGGGTGTATATTTGTACAAAATATCACCAGTCACGTGAAATATCTGATTTTGTACTTTTATCAGAAATTGAGAAGCTGGACGTGACTGAGCATGTGAAAAACTGGCGACAGTTTCAGGTTTCCATCATTTCTTATTATTCACGTAAACCGGGCTTATTTATTTTTTTTCAGATTAAAGGAATTGCAACGCCCGGACTTTACGCATATCTCATACCTGTACCAGCGATATGAATATCTCAGCCGCCGGTGCATTAGCGCGACCAGGAACAACACCCGTTCGGTTTACAGAAAGACAGACGTGGACAGTGATGAGCTTTGCTGCGGGTTGAGAACGGTTGTTTTACTGCTCAAGGTTGTAACACGATCCGATTCGACTCCAGCATGACAGCCGACAGTGTATGAGCCGCAAAAACAGCCATACAGGCTGACAAGTCGCCATTCACAAGAAACTCAACCGGCGCAACGAGTTTCCCTCCATCCGAAAATCCGCAGGTCAGTGCCGACTTCCTTACCAGCAGTGCATTCGCATCGCTGTATTCCAGGGCCAGAAGCGTTTCATTGTCCCAGTCCCTGTCACTCACCGCTGCATTGACCCAGCCCCGCGATTTAAGCTGTTCAATTGCGTACGTCAGCCGATACAAATCCGACTGCGCTGACACCGGTCCGGTGCACGAAGACCACAGATATTCCAGACGACTGAATAAGCTGGCGGCAAGGCCTTTGTTACGCCCCAGCGTCAGCAATCCCTCAATATCAGATGCGATTGCACGTGGAAACCGTTTTTGCTTATACGCCACCGTTAACCAGCGCAGTATAAATGCATGCGTGCTGAGTGGCGACAATGCCTGACCATCCTGCTGAGCGGTACGTAAGGCGACAAGGGCGCACCAGGCGAAATGCGCAAGTGCTGTGACGGTTTGTTCCGGGGGTAAGGTATCGTGAGCTTTTTTCATTCAGGGATTATATCGGCGCTGCAGACACCGGGGAAGACCTGGATAACTCCCCCATTAATTAGAGAAGCTATTACTTTCACGGACAAATCATCCCCGTTCTGGCCGTTGCTATTGGCTCTGACATGGCCTTAACATGCACGGTAAGCTGGTTAAAGGGTGTTGCGAAGACTCCCTGAGCGACGCGGTTAATAATGATCTGCGTCATACTCGTTACACCGTCAGTGCAGGCGGTACCGGTCACCTTTTGCCATGCGTCGGCGATGATGGCGTTAAGCCCCGGAGGCGCACTGTCGGTCAGTTGCAGGTTTCGCCCTGTACCCAGCGTATCGAGATTGAGCAGCAGCACCATTTTGCACTCCGGTGCGCTGGCCGTCTCCCATATCCAGCGTAACAGCGTCGGGAGTGAACGATGTCGTGCCTGCTGACGCTGGCGCGAATATTCGCCGGTGCGCTGCCAGACTTCAGAGTGAAAACGCAGAATCAATGACCGGTATTCGCTCATGGCTTCACGATACGGTAGCGCCAGCGTAAAGCTGAATGCCGCCAGTCGCGGGTAATGGTCAACGGCCTGTTGCAGAAATGCACGCGTGCTGACGGCATCCGCGCTGACAGCATCAGACGCCCGTATGTAAGAATGATTCATAATGCAGACTCTCTTTAGGTTAAATCAGGGAGGACACCGCCTCTACGGCGGTATCTGGTTCATAAAGACGGGGAACTATCTGGTACTGCAGCAGTAGTTTCTCTGCCAGTGCGCTTCTTCGATGCTGTAGATACCAGTCAGACACCGGGGACAGTGCTTCACGCCCTGGTAATGGTCGCCGCACCACACGCAGTACCAGGAGAGCACCATTACCGTCGCTTCCAGCCCGTTGATGAGACTGCGCAGCTTTCGGTGCCGGGCTTCGGTTTTCACTTCCGGGTCAAGGTGGGCGCAGGCCATCAGCACATGCCGGGCCACGCTCTGCTGGTCATGTTCAAACCACGGCGGCTCCCCGTATGTCCCCGCATGGAGCACCAGTCGACAGCCGCAGGACGCGCAGCTCCATATCTGCCCCGGCGCACTCACGGCCTCCCCGGCTGTCGCGAAGTGGCCTTCGCGGTCATTGGCCAGATAACATTTCAGCATGCGCATGCCGTCACTTCCTCTATCCGGTTGGTATCAGCACGCACATCACTGTGCTCGCCCGTCCGGCAGGTGAGGCAGTAGCGCTCACCGTGGTAATCACTGCCGCAGCCGTGACAGTGCCAGTCTGCGTAGAAAACCAGGGGACGGGCTTCCGGTACATAAGACTGCAGTTGCCGGATATGGCGGGTCTCCCTCACCCCGGGCTTTACATACGGGCAGTGCTGTCGACCGTTCTCCGAAAGCTTTGCTGCATGATGTTCAAACCACGGACGTTCGGTGTCGTATTCAGGATGGTACTGCAGGGCACTGGCACACAGATGGCAGCTGTAGCGGTCATACGGCGCGGTCTGCGCGGTTATGGCTCCCGTGAGACGGCCGTTGCCGTCCAGAGCCATAAACGATTTTGCATACATAGTGGTACTCTCCTTACCGCCAGACGACACGCAGGCGTCAGCCGTCCCGGTACGGGCAGCGTGGCAGGGTGAATGGCGGTTCAGTTATGCGTTAGCGGGTCGGTACGGTTGGTGGTCGGCACCGGAATACAGAAAGGTTACGGTTGTGCAGGTGCGTCGGTGGGTCTGAAACAAACGGGACAGGGTCTGGCGCCACAGTACTGTCGCCGGCAACGGGGACACGTCCAGCGAACCGGGATGGCCTGTGGCTGAGTGCGGCGTCGTTTTTCCATTCAGATATCCTCCCTGCTCAGACGCCACGGGAATCAGCAATACGCTGCTGCATCCAGGCTTCCACCTCGCTTCTGCGCCAGCGGGAGCTGCGCCCCAGCTTGATGGGTTTCGGAAACAACCCGTCGCCAATCAGTTTGTAAAACCATTTGTCGGTCATCCCGGTAAACGTGGTGATAAAGGTCATGTCGATAAGCGGGTCCTGAGCTGAAAGCAGTGTGTCAGGGCTGGCATTAATATTCGTATTCAACGTGGTCATGGTATTTTTCTCCCTCTGAGGATATGGCTATCGGGAGACGTCCGGTGGTGGTTGAATCATGGGGTTACCGGTTCTCCTCAGAGGATAGGGGAACGTTGTAAAAAATTACCCGGCCCGCACAATCAGGCCTGATGAATCGAGATATGTCTGGCTCAGCCACGGCTGCAACCGAAGTTACGCTCACCGTCACCGGTGATTTTGGTCTCCAGCTTGGCTAAATAGGCCGCCTGCGACAGGGCCTGTTGCAGTTGAGCACCATCGCCACGTGTCAACCATGAGACTGGACTCGCCGGGAAACGAGCCAGAACGGCATGCGCCTGTGCATCCACCTTCAGGGCGCTGCACCACGCTTGTTTAATCATACCTGCAAGCGAATCCGGGTCTTTGTAATCTCCCGGTCCGCACCACGTATCGCGGTTCAGCAACAGCACCGCGTGGTAATGCTTCTTCCCTTTGATTTCACCAAACTCCCGCGCCCAGATAAAACGCAGCGTGGTCGGCCAGACGCGTTTGCCCTCGCGACGTTGACGCGTCTGAAGGGCATCAATCCGGGCTTTCAGGGAATCGGTGAAGCGGGAGATAACAGCAGCATCGGTGGCCGCTGGCGTATCCGGCAGACGGAGGTCAACACGCAGGGCCAGTAAGCGGGTGTAAGCGTTAAGAGCGCAACTGAAGGTATCAGCGATGCGTTGCTGCCAGTAAGGGTCGTATGTGTAACTCATTAAAATGGACTCCGGTGGGTTATCGTTCATAACCATTACCGGTGCTGTTAAAAAAAACTTATTGCCTTCAGCGAGTCCGCCAGTCGATCCCTCAGAGACGGCTGGCTTCAGTAAAATATCGTGGCTGGCAGAATGATTGCGTAAAGGGTAATCGCCTCTCAGAAATCGGTTCTAATGCCGGGTGACCCGAAGGCTGCGAAAAAACAGTCTTCCCGTTAGACGATGGCGGGTACGCTTGACATAAGCGGCGTCAACGAGTTCATCGGGTGGCAAATCACGGGTGATATTACAAATCGTCGCCAGTGCTGTATCGGAGAGTTTAAAACTCCGTGACAAGGCGTAGTAATCCCCGGTTTTTTGGTTACTGATGTTATCGAATAACGCTCTGAAGAAATCCGTCTGTGAAGGTCTGCGGGCGTTGATAATTGCCTCTGTCGCTTCATCCCTGAATGTTACCTCCACCTCTTCCATCCCCAGTGAGCGAATGATCCCGGCAATGTCAGGCCAGTAGCGAAGATCGAAACTGTTAAGTCGCTGCAATTCTGGCTTACAGAAGCAGCTGAAGATTGCGATGCCCTTGTATTGACCTGGACCCAAAATAGGTTGTGGTTACCCTGAAAAGCAAATATTACCCCAGAGGGATGTATATACCCGGGGCAAGAGCCCCTGTACCAGTCCCTCATTGCTGTCATGATATTATTACCCCGTTCAATAAGCCCGATAAATAATCGTTATCGGGACTACTGCTAAAACGCCCTGTAACGCATCAGGAGCGCCATATTCATACTAACCACAGATTTCCACTATCGTGTTATTCAATGCGCTTATGCAGGCTCACAGGAAGCTATGGCGGTATAAGACACTACAGCGCTCAATTACTTATTAAATAGCTTGCGGTGATTACCAGGATAATCACCCTATTCCACGTCACCTCAATCGGGTTATTCTGTTTACGATACAATCATGACTATTATCACCAACACGGATAATGCCCCGTTTACAGTCGTTACCAATGGCCTTGTTTACACATATCAAAAAACTTTCAGGGATAACGGGTCACCGTAGTATCTGTAACTGACAGGTATTGTAAGCGTCAATATCAGGCAGACAGAGCAATACCGACAGGCTTACTACAGGTTAGTTCACTGACTGAGCATTTAACGCTCATCACTAATACGCAGACCAGTAATAAACCATTGATACTCACCTGCTGATTTTCAGGCATGACCATTCACCCAAAACGTTACTGTTAACCAGTAACCACCCTGTCGTTATGATTATTAGATTACTGATGTTAATCATCTTCACTTTTATCCTGACGAGGACTAGTCAATGGTAATATCGACTCAATTCAATTCTGTTTTCTTAATGATAGATTTTTAATGAGTGCTAAACATTCAGGTTGTGACTACATTGAATGGTGTATTTCTTACCTGATGGCAATGATTGCTCAATGGATACCATCCAATAGTACTATCCCCTTAGTGAATACCTTCAGATAATAATACCTCCCAGGCATAACCCACTTACTGATAACACATCATCGATTACTGTTACAAATGATAAGACCCCTTCTTTAATATATTAATACCAATCCAACACGCCAGGCATAACAATAGCTATGAAGATAACCACGCCAGACAGCACTTACCTACAACAAACGCCTGCATCAGTTACTCTGGAATTATCTTTTTTCAATAACATGAAAATAGACACCACGTCATATCAAATAACCTCAATCAAATTAACCCCGTATCATCACTGCCCGCAGAAGCCCTCAATCCTGATTATGAGCAACAAAATGGAAATACCTCATGGCAGCCCGACCTGATACCAGAAATGCCCCCTGAAGCGAACCAGGCACCATGATGGGGATGAAAACGAAAGCATGCAGGAGAACAAGATAACCTATTGAGACGATACTCATCCAGTAAACAGAGAAGCATCTGAGAGATAAACAAAGAAAATGACAACTTTAAAACCATGGTAAAACCTTGTCAAAACCAGTATAAATCAACAATAAAACCTCACGATGACTACCAGATGTGTTTTTAAGTGACGATAAAACCATCATCGTGATACTGTGTAGCTACAACAATCACCACCATAACCACTACTATGTAGTTTACGATTACAGGTATCCACAATGGTTGTACATTACGACAATGGCAGACAACATCTTATAAAAACCCGTGACCTGAGAGTCTGTGCTTTTTATGCCGGGTGGCTGGGTGTTAATAAAATAATTAACACCCGTGACATTCCTCACCAGGATGCAGAAAGTTGTCGACAGGCACTCAACAAACTGATTAATCAGTTCATACCGAATGCAGAACAGCGGGCAAGACTTTTTTCTGATATGGAAACAGCCCGTGATGAAAACATCCTTCCGCTGGAAAGTTTTGACTGGCTAGAACAGGATGAACGGGCAACATTCTGGTTATGGGCGTATATTTGCAAGGCCGGAGACTACGAACTTGGTATTGACAAACCAGCAAATGCAGAGTTCGGAAAGAACTGGTATCAGCGAATGAATCTGAGTGTATCTCCGACAAGCCACCAGGAAAGAATTAATATTATCATCTCTTTTTTCGACAACATTATTATTCCGACCCCACCGGTAAATCATCTCAAGCGCCAGGTCATGGACAGGCTGAAAGACCAGTGGAAAAATATTTACAGCAAACCAGCTCCGCTGAAATGGTTACCTAATGAAGAAGACGCGGTACTGTGGGCATGGAACAGCCTCAAATCGCTTCAGGAAGAAAGAAATGCGCCCACTATCGGGCTCTCATTAAATATTTCAACGCCAGGAATGAGTACCTGGTTTACCCCCCTGAGTCATTCTGAACGCAATTTAGCCCTGCGCACGGCGATCGACTTATGGGACGATGCACCGGATACAAAGCGTTTATTCCTTCTGAACCTGAATAAAGCCTGGAACCAGCAAAAATTACGTCAGTCCCGTACCGATAAAAAAGCACTCAATACGTACCTGAAGAACGAAACAAAAACTCGACTGGACTTTATGGCAGAACGTAGCGGAGTTCGCATCAGTGATATGCTGGAAATGCTGATTAATGACCATTACCGAAAAACCTGTGGTGGTGAGTGAGGGCTTTGCGCTAAAAACAAGGTGAGCGGAGGCAGTAATACAGACCAGAAATGACATTCAAAATAATTTCAGACCTATATTACCGGTGTGAGAACGGCAGCAGAAGTGCTGCCGTTTTGTTATTTCACTCACGGAGGTTAATGTGTCCAGTAAGAACAAACGGGGTCCCGATACCCTGTTACCGTCGTTATTCCTTCTCCCGGGTCAACTGTCCCACAAAATACCCGTGCGTATGCTTCTCGCGCTAAGTCACAGCTATGCTTTCTGTTCCGGTACCCAGGTCTCTCTGATACACGGTCCGCCAGCTCATGAAGGCGGCTATTTATTGCCAGTAATAAGGGAGAAAGAAATGCATTGTCCGAATTGCGGTTCGCAAAACATACGACTGCGCCATGTGGGTAAAAAGACGGGTGGGGTCATTGGCGCAACAGCCGGAGGCATTGCCGGGCTTGAAGGAGCCTCCACCGGTGCGCTGATAGGTTCAGTCATTCCGGTTGTCGGTACGATAGCCGGAGGCCTCATTGGTTTTCTGTCCGGCGCCTGTGCTGGTGCGGTGGCAGGCTCTCTGGCCGGAGAACAACTGGACGGTACCGTCTTTGATGAATACGGCTGCACGCAGTGCGAGCATATCTTCAGTGCACCGTAACGTTAATAAGGGTCAGCCCATCCTGCACAAAGCCTGAGCCGCTGACCGTACTCGCTACGGCACGACTGATGACAGGGCGTGTCAGCATGCTGTCGTCATTTCAGCTACCTGGCACTAACCCTTTGTTAATTCTCCTGTTTACTGAAAGATGAATTTTACTTTTTCTTTTCCGCCATTACGGGGGATGGACATAACGTGTCCCTCCCCGCCCGCATAATAACCGCATGAAATATCAACCTATTTATCGCACACGGAGCGTCCATGCAACGACCCGATGAAGAGGCCCGCTACGACCGGCTGGCCGTCAGATTGTCGGTCATTATCAGCCGGTTAATGGCCGGAGAAACGCTGACCCTTCAGACACTGTCCGGTGAGTTTGGTGTATCGATACGCACCCTGCGTCGTGACTTACATCAACGGCTGGTCCACCTCGACATTATCGGGGAGAACGGCACGTATCGGCTCAGTGAGAGCGCCACGCGTGATCACTCTCCGGGGGCCGTTTCCTTTGCCCGCAGTACCGGTATCGCACGCATTATCCCGTCGCAGAACCGGCAACTGATGCACCTGCTGATGAATGAAACGGGCACCTCACCCTGCTTTATCTGGCACGACTTACCGCCAGCATGGACACAGGCTGACAGTTTTCATCGTCTGGCCGAAGCCATTTGTCATCACCGGGTGGTCAGTCTGCTGGTCGGCGGTGTCCGTCACGATGAGCAGGAGCCTTACCGCCTGATTTACCGGCATCAGCACTGGTATCTGGTCGTCTGTTGCCGGGGGAGCCTTCGGGTGTTCCGGCTGGAAGACATTATCTCGGCCTCACTCTCAGAGCAAACCTTCCGTCGCCGGAGCGAAATCAGTTCGCTCATTACTGAAGAGGGATTTATCAGCGCACTGCCCCACTTTCGCTTTATCAGTGATGTCATTCACACCTTCAGGGAACAACACCCTGAACATCCATCCAGACCCAAAGGAGTCAAATCGTGAAACCTGTCGAAGGCCCTCTGCTGCTCTTCACCCTGATGTTGTCTGCCGTAACCCTGAGCGGCTGTGGCGACAAAAATGAACGCGAGTTTATCCGGGGATGCAAATCAGGCGGCGGTACTACCGCCGTCTGCGGATGTATCCGGGATGACCTCAAAACGAAATATACGCACGGGGAGCTGGAGAAAATGAACCAGCAATACGGTTATGTCCCCCCGCGCTTCATGGACAACATGCTGAGCGCTGCTCAGCAGTGCAGAAAATAAGGAAATCTGAACATGGCGCTTGTCATTAAATATTTCGCGATTGCCTTCGCCATCGCGCTTGTGGTCGTGCTGTTTAACGTGTTCGGGAGTACCGGCGAGATACGCAGTTTTGGTCAGGGAATGGAATATCTGTTCTGGATGACGCTTGGGCCCGGAGCCGGTATGACGGTCGGTGCTGCTCTTCGACAATGGCTGATGCCGGATGCGGTATACACCCGCGAAGGAATGACCGGATTACTCAAGGCCCGTCTGTTCTGGCTTGTGGGCCCACAGTATATCGGCTGGCTGGCCGGACTTATCGTCGTGGGTAAACAACTCATGTAACACGGCTGCCCCCCAACAACATTTTTGACTGAGAAGGAAAAATACCATGCGATTCATGCACGCCATCCTGTCAGCAGGATTACTGACCTTTGCCATCACGGCACAGGCGGTCCCCAATATGTGGAGCAGTGGCTTCGGTATGGGCGTCACCGAGTACATCATCACCAGCCCGGAAAACGTGATGATGAACCTGAACTGCACCGGCAACCCTGACGACCAGAATATCCTGCAGCATCACGTCATGCTCACCCTGCCTGACGGCAGCGGTGCCGATTCACAGGATGAGAAAACCGCCATCACCGTCGTCACGGATGACCAGACGTTCCCCCTGCCGTCCTCTCTGGGCTGGCGTAACGGCGACAACGCCTGGCTGTCGTTCATTGATGCCATCAGAAAAGCAACGTCGTTTGAGATTTACGTCAACGACAAACAGGTGGGGCACTTTACCCCTTCGGCTGGAAACGTTCACAAGGTTCTGGCTGATATGCCCGAATGCACGACACTGACCGCCGGGTAACCCGGCGCATCCCCGGTTTACAGCAAAATCAATCAAGGACAATACGATATGACCGACATTTCGACACTCAGCCAGCGACTGACGACGCCAACCCTGCATTTTGTTCTACTCACCGTCGCCACCTGCGGCATCTGGCCGTTACTGTGGCTGTACCGAAAACAGCAGATTATCAGCGACACCACCGGATATCCGGTTTGCGGCAATCTGTTTATCATCTGGCTCGCCGTCTGTTTTGGGCTCGGACGACAGTTCGGCGTGATGGCCTCACCGGACCTGGCGGGCTACTACACGGGCAGCGATACACTGTTGGCCTTAAGCGGCATTCTGTCGCTCACCTGCGGCGTGATGTACATCGTCTGGGCCTTTAAGGCCAGAGCAGCACTGCGACACTATGCGCTGAACACCTTCCGGTTTGACCTGAAGATGAATGCGTTTTATACCGTGGTGCTCAACGTCTTCTACATTACATACTGCATCAACGATATGCCGCAGGCACTGGCGAAGCACCGCATTATTCATGGTCAGGCCCCTGTGCCGCCGGAGTCTCCGTCACCGCAGTAACGCAGCTCTCCTCTTATTATCCGGCCGGGGCATTCCTGTGTGCCCCAGATTCATCCGGATCCCCCCTCTGAGATTTGACCCAATGACATTACTGAAAATCGTGCTCAACACCCTGCGTCAGGTGCTGACGTGGTGCGCCAGCAGCCGGGCGCAGCAGTTTGTGGAAGACCACTTCCGCGAAGAAGGCTATGACGAAGACAGTATTTACATCGCCAGACAGGCGGCAACCCTGCTCGCAGGTGCCTTAATCACAGCGCTCATGGAACAGATACTGCAGCTTATTGCCACACACTTAACCCACTGATGCCCTGCTCACTGAGCGGGGCATTTTGTTTTATGCCATTCATCAGGAACTGAATATGCAAGTCACTGACGATACGTCGTTACCGCCAGGGCAATTCACCCGCCGACAGGCTGAAGCCGTGGTCACGCTTTACCACAACGTCACTATAGAAGATGACCAGGGTACGCACTTTCGGCTGGTTATTCGCGACAGCGAGGGGACGTTAATCTGGCGGGCCTGGAATTTTGAAGCCAGTGCCGGGGAATGGCTTAACCGCTATCTGCTCAGCCACGGGATCCCCAAACACTGACACACCACAGCTTAACCCAATAGCGACCACACAAAAAAGCCATGCTCCCACAGGAGCATGGCTGTTTTGTTTATGCCGTTAAATCAACAATAAGGAATTTACCATGAGACTAGCCAGCCGCTTTGGACGGACAAACCAGATCCGTCGCGATCGTCCGTTAACCCGCGAAGAACTGATGCAGGTCGTTCCCAGCGTATTCAGTGCAGATCGCCACGGTTCCAGGAGCGAAAAATACGCTTACATACCCACCATTACTCTGCTCGAAAATCTTCAACGCGAAGGCTTTGAACCCTTCTTCGCCTGCCAGTCACGCGTACGCGACCCTGACCGCCGGGAGCACACCAAACATCTGCTGCGCCTGCGTCGTACCGGTCAGATAACCGGCCAGCAGGTTCCCGAAATCATTTTGCTTAACTCGCACGATGGTAGCAGCTCATACCAGATGCTGCCGGGGCTGTTCAGAGCCATCTGCACCAACGGGCTCGTCTGCGGACAGTCGTTCGGTGAAATTCGTGTACCGCATCGTGGCGATGTGGCCGGGAAAGTGATTGAGGGGGCTTATGAAGTGCTCGGTGTCTTTGATCGGGTGGAAGAAAAGCGCGAGGCCATGCAGTCACTTCGACTACCAGCACCCGCGCAACATGCCCTGGCGAACGCCGCACTGACATACCGCTTTGGTGAAGAATATCAGCCGGTGACCGCAGCGCAGATACTGACACCGCGACGGTATGAGGACCATCAGGACGACCTGTGGACCGTTTATAACCGCATTCAGGAATCGTTGCTGAAAGGCGGGCTGAGCGGACGCACCGCACAGGGTAAACGTACCCACACTCGTGCGGTTAACGGTATCGACGGGGATATCAAACTCAACCGCGCGCTCTGGGTGATGGCCGAAGAACTGCAGCAGGCACTGAGCTGATGCAGCACATTCCTGCAAATACCCGTCTGACGGCTGTCTGGCCCGTTTCCCTGCAAAACCAGTCCGGCTGCCGTTCCATCTCCGACGATGACCTCTGCGCCTGGTGCAGACATCTTTGCTACCGTCCCGGCGAGCTCAGCCTGTGCCGACTGTCTGTATCTGACAGCATCTGGCCCTCACGGTGCGATGAAGATGGCTATGCGCAGTCCTGCCCGTCACTCCTGCTGAACCAGCATCCCCAACCCGATAAATAAACAAGGAAAAACTAACATGACCGACATTATTAACCTTCACGATACCCTTCCGTTACCGCCACAACCTGCCGGTTCTGCGCCAGCGCTGACCGCCACCCTCGTACAGGACGAGCAGCGCATCGGCTTTTGGCCGCAGTACTTCGGCAGCATACCGCAGTGGATAATCCTTGAGCCGACGGTCTTCGCGTGGATGGACCGTTTCTGCGCCGACTACAACGGCGGTATCTGGAATTTTTATACGCTCAGCAACGGTGGTGCGTTTATGGCCCCGGAAGCGGAGAACAATGAACCGTGGTCGCTGTTCAACACTATGAACGGCAACGGCGGTGAACTCAGTGCCGACGCTGCGGGGATTGCCGTCTGTCTGATGACTTACAGCCACCATGCCATGCGCACCGAATGCGATGCCATGACGGAGCACTACTACCGCCTGCGGGATTACGCGCTCAGTCACCCGGAATGCAGCGCCATCATGCACATCATCGACTGAGCATCCCGCCATGTCGTATGAACTGTCTCACCTGAATACCCTGTGGGATGCGCTGGGGAAAATAACGGTCAGGGATGAGGACGGAGACGTTGTGACCGACGAACTCTTCCTGCATTTTCTGACGGGCACCTCTCTCTTCCCTATCTGGTCATGGTTTGAATCCCAGCACGACGAGTTCGTCGTTGCCGTGAAACTGTACAACACATCAATCCCGGACGGGTCAACATAAAGGAAAAGCCAATGAATATAACCCCTTGCCCCCCCGACAGCGGGGGAATATCTCCCGCCGCACAGCGCACTATCCGACGTGCGCTGACCCTGCTGGAACGCCAGTTACGCGAGCCCGGCGCCTCCTTTACCTCCACCACCGCCGTTCGTGACTGGCTGCGTCTGCAACTCGCCTCACTGGAGCGTGAAGTATTCACTGTACTCTTCCTCGATAACCAGCATCGTCTGATAGCCCACGAAACGCTCTTCACCGGCACCATCAATCATACGCAGGTCCATCCCCGCGAGGTGGTTAAGGCCGGTCTGAAGCATAACTGTGCCGCTGTCATTGTGGCGCATTGCCACCCGTCAGGCCTTGCCGAACCCAGCAATGCAGATCGTCAGGTCACTACGCGTATTCAGCAGGCGCTGGAGCTGGTTGATATCCGACTGCTTGATCACCTGGTGGTGGGCGGCATGGAGATCGTCTCGTTTGCTGAGAGAGGGTGGCTTTAAGGAGAGAATAACGATGAAAATCATCAGCAAACGCCAGGCGATGGCGATATACCGCCAGCATCCGCAGTCCCGGTTGTTTCGCTTCTGTGCCGGCAAATACACATGGTCCGGCAGCATCTGCCACTACGCAGGTCGGGAAGTGCAGGATATCAGCGGCGTGCTCGCCGTCTTCGCAGAACACCGTCAGGACCGCAACGGCCCGTACGTCGTATTACGCAGCGTTACGCTGAATTAATTCACGTTTAAGGAAGGCTAAAATTGTCGAATACAATACCGCCTGTAAACCACGATATCGCCGCCCCTTGGTGGGGGCTTAAACGCGATATCACCCCCTGTTTTGGCGCACGTCTGGTGCAGGAGGGCAACCGGCTGCATTACCTGAACGACCGCGCCAGCATCACCGGCACCTTCAGCGACGCGGATTTACGCCATCTCGACCAGGCATTCCCGCTACTGCTGAAGCAACTGGAGCTGATGCTGCTTTCCGGTGAGCTGAATCCCCGTCATCAGCACTGCGTCACGCTGTATGCAAAAGGGCTGATATGCGAGGCCGACAGCCTCGGCTCGCACGGGTACGTCTATCTCGCAATTTACCCGACACCTGCAACAACAGAATAAACCTCCCGGCAGTTTTCCTTCGTTTAACTCACCAGTAAAGGTTTCCATTATGCAAACACAACCTGTTCCTCCGAAACGGGAGGTTTCGCCACGCCCGTCACCCGTGGCGATCTGGCAGCGCCTCCTGAGTCACCTGCTGGACCGTCACTACGGTCTGACGCTCAACGACACGCCATTTGGCAAAGATGGTGTGATCCAAGAGCATATCGATGCCGGTATCTCACTGTGCGACGCGGTGAATTTCATCGTGGAGAAATACGACCTGGTACGCACTGATCGTCGCGGTTTTAACGCGGAAACTCAGTCGCCGCTTCTCACCAGTATCGATATTCTCCGCGCCCGCAAAGCCACCGGGCTGATGACCCGTCATAGCTACAGGGCCGTTACCGACATCACCACCGGCAAATACCGTGAGGTGCAACCATGAAGCTGTCCCTGACGGTGGAAGCCGATGCCATCAACGTACTGGCCCTCAACATGGGCCGGATCGTCGTAGACATTGACGGTATTGAACTGACCGACCTGATCAATGTGGTGAACCAGAACGGTTATTCGCTTCTCGTTGCTGACGAACCGGGGAAATTGATTGTTGAAGATCCAATTCCGCCCGTTGCCCGCCTGAACGGCATTCAGTGCAGCACTGCACATATCACGGCGGAAGACAATGCTCTGCTGTTTACCCTTTCACACCAGCATGAAGACTTTGGCGAGTCTGAATGGATTAGTTATACCGGCTCGGGTTATCTGCTCCACCTGGGCGCGTGGTCGTTTCCGGTCTTACGCCTCAAACGCCTCGGTCTGTCAAAAGCCTGCCGTCGGTTATTAGTGACGCTTATGCGTCGCTACGCCGCTGGCATTGTTCATCTGGATGCCTTTGGCGAAGTGCTACCAAGTTTTACAACCTTTGACTGGTAACCCCACCTCAATCACCACAAGGTTTTTACATGCCGGAATTAACCACCGAAGTGGCTCTCAACATTCTGATTGGCTGGCTGCAGGACAACATCAGTTGCAACACCGGCATTATTTTCGACAACGACGAAGACAAGACGGATTCAGCAGTGCTGTTGCCCTGGATTGAGCAGGCGCGAAACGATGTTCGTAATCTCCGCCATCTTCAGCTTCTGCAACAGACCAGAACCTGTTAGCCACCGAACCATACTCACCACACACCTATAAGCCCCAGCCCTTACCGGCTGGCGCTTTGCTTTATATAAAGGAAATTAAAATGTCAGATCTTACCCTCACCGAACCTGAAGTGTTAACCGGCCATACCGATGTGATTTGTTCTACCAGTATTGAGCGCATCATCACCGGACGTAATTTCGCGATTGCACAGATTGAAACGCTGATACAACAACTTGACGATATCTCGACGCTGACCCGCAGCATCGGCGGTGGTAAAGCGAATGAATAGGGAATGCGGCAATACAGCTACGACTGCTGGCTGATGGAGGATACTGATACGGCCATGAAAGCCATTACTCGCAATATCGATCGTGGTATATGGCGGGATCTGATGCAACGCTCGGGAATGCTGGCGCTCATGGACGCACAGGTCCGCGACGAGTGGTACAACAGCCTGGAGAAAGACGATATTCCGGCTATCAGTGAAGAGAATATTCTCAACACATTCGAACAACTGCATCTGAATAAAGGTGAGGTGTTTGAACGAGGTGTGATTAACGTGTTTAAAGGTCTGAGCTGGAATTTTAAGACAAACAGCCCCTGTAGGTTTGGCGGGAAAATCATCGTGACGGGGCTTGTCAAATATGACCGGTGGGGATTTGGTCTGAACTGGGGCTGGCAGCGTGACCGGTTAACGGACCTTGAGCGCATGCTGATGCTGCTGGATGGGAAGGCCATCCCCGACAATCGCGCCGACGTCACGCGCCGGTTAAGCGACCATATCCATGAGAACAGGCATAGCACCCGTTATGAGGATGAGATGTCTGTGATTAAGTATTTTCAGAAGGGAACTGTCCATATCACGTTCAGGCGATCGGAGCTGGTCGATAAGCTGAACGACATTATCGCGAAACACTATCCAGGGGCGTTGCCCACTAAACAGTAAGGAACCAAATTATGGTATCATTTTCAAACATGGATGGTGCTCACTGCGATTCCGTAGTAGATCACTATACCTTGCCATCAAATAGTATTCAGATGGATGTAAAAGTTCCTGTTCAACCATCAAATTTTGACCCTTTGCAGAAGGGGGCCTTAATGGGGGCCTCAACGTTTATGGAACAAGATAAAAACCATTCTAATCAATGCAATTACAAAACAAAATCCATTCCGAGTCCGGGCACCACTATTTAAAGAACCCGCCCAAAAGGCGGGTTTTTGCTTTTCTGCGGCCGGACTCTCCATCGAACTGCGTTCGATTATTCGCCGCCAGCGGCTCACCCCTGCGGGGCCGGCGCGACAGGCTCGCCGTTCAACGCCTTCGGCGTTAGTCCGAGTCCAGGCACCATTATTCTTCTTTTATGCTTCCCTGTGAATTTTTATGTATATGTAATTCAATACGTTAGATTAAAAGCCTTCCCCGATGCGTTTTGATTTATCCCTTCGTATCCGGAAAATTTTGGGTCAGATTACGGGTCGTTCAGTTCGATGAACGATGGAGACCCTCACATAGCCCTGAATGACAGTAAAATCCGCGCAGCCAAATATCTCGCAAAATCCTACAAACCTTCCGATTCACAAGGCCTGTACCTGACGATATCCGCCAACGGCGCTAAGTTATGGTATTTCCGCTATCGCTTAGGCGGTAAGGAAAACCGTCTGGCCTTTGGTCCCTATCCGCAGGTGACGCTGGCTAACGCCCTCGAAAAACGCGATGCAGCGCGTAAGCTGCTGGCGTCCAGCCTCTGCTCTTCCCTGCTCAGCAACCCGCCTGGCGCCAGGACCCAATCTCCATGCCTTTCTGCGTTCCAGTGAGCTACGCCTCGCCCGCTGGGATGAGTTCAACCTGAAGGCCCATATCTGGACGGTGCCTGCAAAGCGTGAGGCCGTAAAAGGCGTGAGATTTTCAGAGCGCGGTGCAAAAATGAAAGATGAACATCTGGTGCCTCTGTCGCATCAGGCGGTTGCCCTGCTGAAACAGATTCAGGTGATTTCCGGTGAGTCGGTGTTCGTTTTTCCAGGCGCACATACACTGGACAAGCCGCTGAGTGAAAATACCATCAACAAGGCGCTGCGCGTGATGGGCTATGACACCAAAACCGAAGTATGCTGCCACGGCTTCAGGATCATGGCCTGTAGCGCCCTGAACGAGTCCGGGCGCTGGTCAAAAGACTCCATTGAGCGGGCAGATGAGTCACAAAGAGCGCAACGGCGTACGGGCTGCTTACGTGCATAAGGCAGAACATCTGGAAGCCAGAATCGAAATGATGCAGTGGTGGTCTGATTATCTGGAAGTCAGCCGGGAGGGATATGTTGCGCCCTATATTTATGCACGACAATATCAGGTGCCATGAGAACAGATTTTTTATAAGCAAGGACCGGCTGTTATATCAAATAACCCCCGGCTATTGTGGATCAGTAATTCAGGACACACCTAAACCCTATTAATACTAAACAGTGAACATGGGGTGATGAATGATCAAAACTCGTCGGACTATCCTGGTCTTGTGATCCACTAGACGTTCATCATCTGCGGGCAGCCGGACGCTGTGATCAGACGCCTGGAGCTGGCAGTGCTGCGGTGAGCTCTGGGTACACGCTCGTAAGCGGCCCTACGGCCCGCTTACGCGGAGATATGCCCCGACTGCGACTGACACTCCGACCGCGCACAGCAGCTCCCGAAGCGTTATCCGCGGGTGTGGCTTATCAAGGCGGGGATGGGGATTGACAGAACCTATCAAACAGCTGCCGGCTACGCCGGGCTTCAGCGGACTGACTTCTGCGCCCTCTTTAACTTTTTCACCCCACCTTCTGTGCCGCAAAGCGGCACTCCCCGACTGAAAAATACGAATGCGTCTCATCTGTTGACAGGGCTGCTGGAGAGAAGTAAGGTAAATAAATACTGTATGTATATACAGTATTTATTACACTCAACCAGAAAAAGGACCTCACAATGGCTGAACAGAAGACAAACGCCCTGGTACTGAACGGCGTAAACGACGACATCACCGAACTCAAATCCCTCACAACACTGCGCAAGCGCCTCGTCAGCGACGGCGAAATCGTGTCAAAATCAGTCAACGGATTCCGGCTGGCCGGCGCCGGTAAATGAAAAAGAGCAGCCGTTGTATACACCAGAGGCAAATGAAGCTTATCGCAAAGCAGAGGAGGGTAAATGATGTTGGACCTTGAAGGTATTTATAAAAACGAGAGCGTAGAAGACGTTCTTTTGCACTTCGCCTTGCGAACACCCTACCCGACTATCGATCGGATGTATGTAAATTATAAATTTGATGTAATTTCTAATGGTGAGTTATTGAGAACCCACCAACGACTGTTTAAAGAAGGTAAGTTGAAAAAAACTGGTAATCCTCTACCAGAAAAAGGTCCAAACTGGAAAGAGCCAAAATTCGTGACTGAAAAAAAATACGGCATTAAATAATTTCTCCGTTTGACATTGAGCCAGCAGATTTATTGCTGGCTCTCTTTTTGGCTCCGTGGGGTCTGAAGGGCTCTGTCGCATTAAGAAGTCACATTCTACGCCCCGAAACTGTGTCAAGAAGGTCCCCTCATCTTTTGGTGAGGGGGTAGAGCAGATTTTTCCTTTATACGCATCGGGTTCGTACATTTCGGTAACAATGGCATTCCGTATTTGTGCTGCATATACGACTATTTTTGAATGCTCCGGGGGAACTGTTGGAGACCGTAGGTCACCTAAAAGATCATCAACTTCCGCTGATTTATCGTTTCCGGGCATAACCCTGACTTTTGTTTTTTGAGTATGGTTTGAACAGGCTGTTATAAGTAGCACCAGGGTGAGTATTGACGCTGAGAACGCTCTTAAATACATGTGAAAACTCCAGTTTTCATCTCCAGGTAACCATCGGGCGAGATCGCCCCCTCTTTTCCTACTTCTGTGCCGCAAAGCGCCATACTCCGGATGACAAATACGAATGACTCTCATCTGTTGACAGAATGTCTGTACGGGAGTAAAGTGCAATAAATACTGTATATATATACAGTATTTATAAAAAATTAACCCACTGACCAGCGAAAAAAGGACCTCATAATGGCTGAACAGAAGACAAACGCCCTGGTACTGAACGGTGTAAACGACGACATCACCGAACTCAAATCCCTCACAACACTGCGCAAGCGCCTCGTCAGCGACGGCGAGATCGTGTCAAAAGCCGCGAACGGATTCCGGCTGGCCAGCGCCGGTATTCAGGCAGCCAGCAACCTGTATTCAGAGCTCTACCATTATGAACGCCTTGGTAAACACAGCCTGATGGGAATGCATGTTTATAATTCTGGTCAGCACGCCTGGTACGAATTTCTGCATACGGGAAATGCCTATACAAACGGGACCTGGAACAGCGGTTCCGATATCAGGATGGAAAATAAACCCAGATGCTGACAATGGCAGAATATATCTAGAAACAGGTGATTTATGAACAAAATGGCAATGATTGAGTTAGCAAAAAGTTTTTTGACTTCAGAAGTTACTGCTTTGCAATTTTCTGAAAATATATGTATTGAAAGGCGAAAATTGTATGGTGTGAAGGAACAGGAAAAAAACATTCTGAATTGCGGCGAAGAACTATTTATGGTTGCCGAATTATTTAATCCAGATGCTGATAAAGCAGATTATGAACTCGACGAGCAGGGTTTACGAAAAGAAGTAAAAGCCACACTGGAAAAGTTTAAGCTTCTCTAATTAAATAAATTTGAATCAACGTCGAGAGGGTTCATAATTCTGAATCCTCTCTTTTTTAGTACATAAATCATCCCGCTTTCGAGTAAAGGGTGATGTATCGTCACCACCACGTTCCCGGCGGCGGACCTTCCGCCGCTGCAGGACTTCATCTACTGGCAGCCCGATGCGACCGGAAGTGGTGTTGAAGCGATTTATGTGATGCTGGCGAAACCCCCGGTGGAGTTCCTGGAGGTTGACCTGTACAGTAATTTCAGGGGCCGTTCGCGTCAGCGCAGATATAAGGCTGACCATATGCCATCGTCTGCGGCCGTTCGCGCTGCGTTATTGCGTGATAACCCGCGACTCAGCAAACAGTTAGTGGATGAAATGGCTGAAAATTTTGCTGCTATAGTTCTCCCTAAAGAAGTACATCAGAAGCTCAGCGAAACTTACGGCGGGCGTAATACACCGGCACAAATTGACCTTGATTCACGCAACCTGCGGGCGGCAACTGATCGTAATCTGGATGCGATAAAACCGGCATTAAAAGAGCATGGAGCAACAGAGGCCCAATTAGACAAAGACACTCCGCAGTATAGAAATTATATTGAAAAAGGAATATTAAGATGAGTAAAATACTAATTGATTTCGCTAAATATTTCGTAGAATCAAAAATTGACGCAACAAACTTTGCAGAACCATATATGCTTATGTGGAAAGAAGATAGAGATACAAAAGCGCTTTCTATTGATGGTAAAGAAATTGATGAAGCATCATCAACAATATTCTGCCTTGCTGATTGTTTTAATCCTGATTCAGATCGTGAAAATTACGAACTGGATGAGCCAACACTCAGGCGTGAGGTCAAAACCACGCTGGAAAAATTTAATCTTCTCTGATTTTCAATACTTCCCTGTAACTTAATGGATAGCCAGCCCTTATGGGCTGGCACTTTTCATATCTGCCGTTATGCCATAATCCGGGCAGCGAAGAGGCACACCCATCAGGGAAAAAATGGAATCGATAAAGCCCTGTACGGCTCGCAGGGTGGTAAGCGTCACATCCAGACCGTATTGACGCTTATGCAGATGTTTGAGCATAGGGGGAGCATATGGGCACACCACGATTTACAGGCATCCGACAGAATCGAGCCTAAGGAACTCACTGGACTAATTTACCGCACTGCTATCCCAGCATTTTGATATTCAAACAAAAATACGGGTCAAACAACGGGTCTTGACAAGCGGTTGTGAAAAAAAATACCATTAAAAACAGTTCAATAGATAACTGAATGTTCCCGAGTCCGGGCACCACTATTCAGAGAACCCGCCCAAAAGGCGGGTTTTTGCTTTTCTGCAGCCGGACTCTCCATCGAACTGCGTTCGATTATGTTTAAGTCATGACATAACAATAAAAATGCCAATACTGCTCTTTCTTGCCGGCAAGAGGTGAAATAAACAATAGCGGACACTAGCGTTATTTAGCAGGGTCATTGCGAAAATTGTCATCGCCAAGGCCGCCAATAAACGGCAGACGTACACGTAGCGGCGTGAAATCCAGCCCCACGTTCAGCCCCAACAGGTTGAGTTCAAATCCCTCTTCAGCTCCCAGCGTAACGCCGGCAATCCCCAGCACCGACACCTGTACCCCGCGTCCGGATGGCGGGAGGCCGATGGGATCCAGCAGCGAGCGAAAATCTTTCCCCACCGCGTTGGCGGGCATATCCAGCTTGAGTGCAGGCACCTCGCGCCCAATATGGGCAATAAAGGTGTTACTGTTGGGCCCCGGCCAGGCGTGGTAGGTATTCGGCCAGGGATAAGAGGCAATGGCCGCGACAATCTGCGGAATCATGGCTTCGGCCTCTTGCCCCCGGTGTTCCACCAGCAAACGGGGCTTCGCACCGAACCAGTAGCCATCCGGTGGGTTGCGGTTGCGACGCACCTTTTCCCCTCCTCCCCAGCTAATCACTTCGTAACGGCTATATTCCGTCTCGCCGGCGCGTTTATAGATGATCCATGGGTGTACCGCCACCACGCCTCTCCATCCCCAGGTCGGCGCAGCGTAGACCTGCACAATGGCCAGCCTGGCGTTTTGCTGAGGATCGGGCGCCAGCCCCGCTGAGTCACGACGGGCGGACCACCAGCCTTCCTGCGGTCGCTGCTCCCGCTGGTGCATCGCCTGGGCCAGGCTGGCACCAAGCGAGAGCAGGATGATGCAAAGAAGACTCAGACAAACGATTTTTACGATCATGGCAGCCTGTATTCAGGGAGGAAACATCCGTATGCGCGATTATTGTACTGATTGCGCTGCGCATCAAGGCAATTGGGCTGCGCGGAAGGGCGACGTTTCCGCAAAAAACGCTGCCGGGGTGCTTTTCACCGAAACGCCACCCCAGCGCTGCTGGCTACATAGATTTTTTTACTTCATCCTTTTTTTTCATTGCCATCGCATCTCCGTGCTTTTTCTCCTTCTTCATCATGGTGCCTGGATGTTTATCCGCCTTCATCATCATGGTTGCGGAATGATTATCGGCCTTCATCATCGAGCCGGAATGAGGGTCGGCTTTCATCATGGTGGTCGATGACGTTTCGCTCGTCGAATCTGCCGCATAGCTCACCGCCGCGAAACCCATAGCACAGACGGCTGACAGTGCGAGAATAGCTAATTTTTTCATCCTGTTTTCCTCAGTGATTGTCGATATACCCGCGATACCGTCACCGACTATGCGCCACACCAGTTCCCCAAAGCCTCACGTAAATTTAAATAAAATGTGATATTTCGATCGCCGCAGAGGGAGTTGTGTAAGCTGAAGGAATAGACGGCAAAACGGGGGGGTTTAATATGACAGGCGTAACCGCAAAAAAAATCCTGGTCGTCGAAGATGACGCCGATATTGCCGACCTTCTCGCCCTTCATCTGCGCGATGAAGGCTATGACATTACCCACGCCGGTGACGGTAATAAGGGCGTCACCCTGCTGGAAAACGGCGGCTGGGATGCCCTGATCCTCGACCTGATGCTCCCCGGCATCGATGGGCTGGAGATCTGCCGTCGGGCGCGTAATATGGCCCGCTATACGCCCATCATTATTATCAGCGCCCGCTCCAGCGAAATACACCGCGTGCTGGGCCTCGAGCTGGGGGCCGATGACTATCTGGCAAAACCCTTTTCGATGCTGGAGCTGGTCGCCCGCATCAAGGCCCTGTTTCGCCGTCAGGAAGCGATGATCTCCGCCATGAGAATGGATGCCGGAGTGCTGCGCTTTGCCGGCCTGGTCATCGATCCGATCGCGCGTGAAGTGCATCTGGACCGCAAACCGGTGGAACTTACGCCGCGCGAATTCGATCTGCTCTATTTTTTCGCTAAAAACCCCGGCAAGGTCTTCTCGCGCATGAGCCTGCTCAACCAGGTCTGGGGCTATCAGCATGAAGGCTACGAGCATACGGTCAATACGCACATTAACCGCCTGCGGATCAAGATTGAACGTAACCCGGCGGAGCCGGAGCGCCTGCTAACCGTCTGGGGAAAGGGGTATAAGTTTTCCCCCGCGGTCGAAAGCGCCACATAAGCAGCCGGTCGTAAAATATCTCGTCTCCTGATGTCGGCCGGCTGCTGGCCGGAAAAAATGCCGCCCCGTAGGGCAAACCGCGCCCCCTGACGGCGAGTCATTAACCCTTCACCAGCACCGGTTCGCTATTCCACAGCGCCGGGAAGTTTTTTTTCAGCTGCTCAACTTTGGGCTTGTCGTTGATAACAATGTACGGATAGTCCGGATTGTCGTTGAGGAAGTTCTGATGATATTTCTCCGCCGGATAGAAGCTGGCGCGCTCTTCAACCTGAGTCACCAGCGGCGCGTTGAAACGATGGCTGCCGTTAAGCTGAGCAATATAGGCCTTCGCCACCCTCTCCTGCGAATCGCTCATCGGGAATATCGCTGAGCGATACTGCGTACCGTAGTCCGGCCCCTGGCGGTTCAGCTCCGTCGGGTTATGCGCGACCGAGAAGAAAACCTGCAGCAGCTGGCCGTAGGTCACCTGCTGCGGATCAAACGTAATCTGCACCGACTCGGCATGGCCGGTCATACCGGTACTCACGCTATCGTAATAGGCGGTGCGGGCTTTGCCGCCGGCATAACCGGAAGTGACGTTAGTGACGCCCTTAACGTGCTGAAAAACGCCCTGTACGCCCCAGAAACAGCCGCCGGCAAGGACGGCAGTTTCCAGGCGCGTCGACGCAGGCGCCTCATCCTGCAGCGGCGCTGGAATAACTACCGCGGATTCAGCTTCGGACCAGGCGACGTTCTGGAACGCCAGCGCGCCAACCACCAGAGCCGAAGCGCCTAAGGCACGGATACAACGGGTCATTTTTTTCATATAGCCACCTGTATTAACCAAATGTGAAAGCGTAGGCGTTGACGTCCGGATCGTTAAACTCAATGCTGAAGGTGTGTTCAGCCACCCCATCGGACCCACGAACTAGCTGATACAAACGCTGCTCCGTCACCGTACCGCTACCGTCGGCGGCCACGTCGACACCGTGCATGTTTCCGGGAGCCTGACCGTCAACCAACACCTTGAAGCGGACGGGTTTGCCGTCTTTGCCCGGTCCCAGAACCAGATGCAGGTCGCGAGCGTGGAACTGATAGGCAATCCTGCCGGTGCCGCCGTTCAGCGTGATGTGCTCGTCGCCAATCGTCCAGCGCCCCTCCAGCCCCCATGAATCCAGGGGCAGAGCCGCAATATGGTAATCAGCAGGCCGATCTTCGCTGACCTTATCGGAGGCAAAGTTGGCTCCGCGCGAATAGCCAAGGTAGGTTTCCGGAGAAATATTGCTCTGACCGCTGGCGGCCTGTTCGATGCCCGTCGCTGAAACCGTACTGACGCTGGTATCGACATTTTTCGCCCCCGCCTGACGCAGCAGCTCCTGAATCACGCGTTCGGAGCGGTCATAATCGCCTTCACCAAAGTGTTCATAGCGGATATGCCCGCTGGCATCGATAAAGTAGTGCGCCGGCCAGTACTGGTTATTAAAGGCGCGCCAGATGCGGTAGTCGTTATCGATCGCAATCGGATACGTGACGCCCAGCTTTTTCGCTTCTTTCGCGACGTTGCTGGTATCTCTTTCAAAGGCGAATTCCGGCGCGTGCACGCCAATCACCACCAGCCCCCGATCGCGGTACTTCTCCGCCCAGGCTTTAACGTAGGGCAGCGAACGCAGGCAGTTGATGCAAGAGTAGGTCCAGAAGTCCACCAGCACGACCTTGCCGCGCAGCGCTTCCGGGGTCAGCGGCGGCGAGTTCAGCCACTGCACGGCGCCGGTCAGCGGCGGCGCCAGCCCCTCATCGCTCAGCAAAGACGCAATACCGTTATCAGCCGTACTGGCTACCGCGCTGGCGGGAGTCGCCGCAGGCGTCGCGGCATTTTTGCCGCTGTCCGGAGAGAGCTTTTGTATCAATGCCCGCTCAATACCGCCGGTTGATGCCGTCGAAATCCGCGCCAGCACGCCGGTATCCAGCCCGAAGCCAATCGCCACTACGCCCATCAGCATCCCGACGCCGAGCGCGCGGCGGATCCACTCCCCAACCCCCAGCGAGCGCTTCATGGTGGCAAAGACTTTACCGCCAATCAGCAGCGCCAGCGCCAGCGAAGTCGCCGCGCCGGCGGCATAAGCCAGCAGCAGCAGGGTGGAGTTGATGTTCGCCCCCTGCAGCGCTGCGCCGGTCAGCACCAGACCGAGGATCGGCCCGGCACACGGCGCCCACAGCAAACCGGTGGCAATACCCAGCAAAAACGAGCTGCCGGCGCCGGAGGATTTACCGGCGGTAATCCGATTTGACAGGGTGTTCCCGGCAGAAACCAGCGGATGCATGATCCGATCCGCCAGCCGGGGAAACAGCAGCGTTATGCCAAATAGCGCCATCAGCACCAGTGCGGCGTCACGACCGTACTGGTTGGCCGCCACCACCCAGCCGCCGCCCACGGCAGCCAGGGTGGCGAACAGGGTAAAAGTTATCGCCATTCCCGCCAGCAGCGGCAGACCGGTGCGCATAAAGGACCGATCCGAACGGGCGAAAACAAACGGCAGCACGGGTAAAATACAGGGGCTGGCGATAGTCAACAGCCCCCCAAGATAAGCAAGAAAAATAACCAGCATAATCAGCGTCCTTATTGTGGACCGTGGGGGCTATATTTTTTCCGGTCTAAACAGCAGCGCATCGCCATTCATGCAATAGCGCAGTCCGGTCGGCGCGGGGCCGTCGTTAAACAGGTGGCCCAGATGCCCCCCGCAGCGGCGGCAGTGAATTTCGTCGCGCACCATGCCAAATGAGCTATCGCGGCTCTCTGCCACCGCGTCATCCAGCGGTCGCCAGAAGCTGGGCCAGCCGGTATGGCTGTCAAATTTAGCGGCGGAGGAGAAAAGCGGCAGCCGGCAGCCGGCGCAGACGAAAGTGCCGCGCCGGTGTTCATCGTTCAGCGGGCTGGAATAAGGTCTCTCGGTTCCCGCCTCCCGCAGGATGTAATACTGCCGGGGCGTCAGGAGCTTCTGCCACTCCTGCGGGCTATGGGTTATGGCAAACTTTGCCCCCGCCGTGGCGGCGGTCGCTGTGCCATCCGCGGCAAACAAAGAGGGGAAGCGCCCTGCCGCCAGGATGCCAGCCGCGACTGCGCCGCCTCCCAGCAGGAAATTTCGTCGGTTTAACATCATCGCCCCGCGTTCTGTGAAAAAGGAGTGATGCCAACTTACAGGGGGAGTTCTTATCAAATCCTCCCGAAACGTTCACAAATTTGTGATAACTTTCGCCGGGCAGGGAGAGGCGGGAGCGCTACTGTTTGTATTTCTTGAAAAACATACGATGAGAGAATATTAAAAAATTATATTTGCGCCTAAATTTGGCTGGCGCTCGCAGGCCGAAGCCGGCAGAGCGTCGACCCAAACGCCGCAGGAGAGGCGGCCCTTCAGGGGAGCGTCAACTCATGGCATATCAGCAAGAGCGGCCGTTTGTTTTTGCCGGTTATACAGACAGAGAGATTTCACCGTTTGCACCTTGCCTTTATCGACTCTTTTACCGGAAATAATAAGCGCCGAGTAGCCGACGTCATCACTAAAATCGATGCGCGGCCCGACGACCTTCTTATGCGGCAGGTCGCTCTGCGCCAGGCAGGCGCGCTGGATGGCCCTATCAAATTCTTTCCACGCCGCCTCTGAGGAGGCAAATGCGCCTGCCGGAAGCAGTAACAGGGGAGCCAGGGCGATAAGGGGTAATAATTTCATACGGATATCTCCAATATAAGGGGAGCGAGTACCGGTAGCGTAAAGAGCGTGCCAACAATATAGCTCATCTTTTATTTTCAACGGCCGCCGAGGACGGATTATTTCGCCTTGCCGGCAGTTCGCCCCCTATTAAGCATCTCTTTTTCAGACATTAATTCCAAACGGCGCCGGTATCGGACCGGCGATAATGCGGCAATTTGGATAACAGCGCGTGTCCCACGATGAGTTCGTGAACGGACGCGCTGGCGGGGTAAGCTCAGGCCCGGCCCGCGGCTGGCTGCTTACCGCTCCGCGGCCGGGCTCACGGCGCTACTGCACACATAGGTCGGCAGCGAGCCCAAAATAAAGAGATAGCTACCGTTCTGCAGTTCATGAATGCGCATATAGATGTTTTTTGCCGGATAGACGAAAAACAGGGGCTCATATTTTTCCAGCCAGCTATCCGGCACGCTATCGTCCGGAAATTTAATATTGTGCTCTGATATCAGGTAGTAGGCGCTGCCCCTGCGCGTCACCAAAAACGATATTTTACGGTTAATGATTCTGCCCGGCTCCCCCTGCACGTGGCCGTTGATGCTGAGCGTACCGCTCTTCCCGTCCACGATGTAATTCATCCACAGAACGAGGGTCGTATCCTGATGATGCTGGACAAAGCTCACCCGACAGGAAAACGGCGCAACATAATAGCGGCGCCACAAAAAATACCCCGCCAGCACGCTGCCGAGCAGCAGGCAAAAGCAGGACAGGTAAAGCACCTGACGATGATGGGCCATGCTAGCGATCCTCAATAAAATAGTCAGAAATGCAGCGGTTTGGATCCTTCATCGACCGATCGCACCGAATGACGGAGGCGCGAGGCAGCCGGGCGTATCTGCCGATATACACCCACGGATAGTTGACGCAGCCATCTTTAAATTGCCCAACGTAGGCCAGCGCCATCGCCCGTTCATCCTGCGCCTGGATGCTATTTGCCAAATAAACCCGGCACGCTCCCACCGTGCTCAAAAAGTAATAATCATCGATAAAAAAATTGCTCCGGGAAAAGCTGTGATTAATCACGCCTGCACCGCTGAATAATAAAACCACCAATAATGCTTTCGCCCACCAGCGCATACGCCGCGGTGAATAAACCGCTATTGTAGGCTGCGCTGTAGGTTCAGCCAGCGAAACGCTCGCTTCATCCGCACGCGCAGTTTCATATTCATATTCATGTTCCTCTGACGCTGGCCGCGGAACCTCTTTAATCGTTATCGTCGTTTCGCTGGCCAGCGTTAATCCAATACGTGGAATTGTAACGATCGGATCGTTCTGGAATCCTATTTTTTTCAACCCTTTGCGTAGAACCGAAATATTCTGATAATAGGTATTAGGCGAAACCAGCATCCCTCGCCTTTGCCAGACGATATCCATGCACTCCTGCTGAGTCACAATAGTGCCGGCCCGCTCTATTAATAATAATAAGCAGCGCCCCGCCGGTGAATTGAGTACCACCACGCGATCCGGATTGCTGAGATCGCGCAGCGTGCCGTCCACGGGATGAAACTCAACCATTTCATTGATAATATAATGCTTGTGCATACAATCGGCGAAAAATCTCCGGTGAAAGCATGTCGGAAGTGCCCGGGTCTTATCACCATATGGATGAGAAGAGAGGGATCCATCTCCTTTCTGAGGGGGTAATATGGCCGATAAATTTGGTGCTGTATATCACAACCGCTGGCGAAATATCTTATTTTCCTGTCATTGCTCTGCAGGTTAACTGAAGTACAATAAACGCTAACCCCGCTATTCATCCTTTTCTCAGCCGCCGCCCGACGGGTGCGAACGTCCTTATCTTATCTTTTCTTAAGAGCCTATCCCACCAGGCATAATTGGCGAAGCCAGTTTGAACACGGACAGCGCGGAGAAACCGGAGCGTACACGTAGTACGTGAGGATTTCGAGCACTGCCCAGGTTCAAAATGGCAAGTAAAATAGCCCTAATGGGATAGGCTCTAAGTCCTTCTGATCTTCACTCAACCTGCGAACAAATGCCTGCCCGCAGGCCTCTCCTCACGCCCTGCCCGTTCGCTACGGCGCCTTACCTGGAGTAGAAAAAACGCCAACAACAGGCTGATGTGAAAAGAAAAGAAGAAGGCATCACATGGCTCAACGCGCGCCTGATGCATTGAGGAAAAGCAATAATAAGCAGTACAAAAAAACCGTCCGCCTCCGGGAATTGAGGACAGTTCGTCCGCAGTTAAGCCAATATCGATTGGCGAACGCCCTCACCGGACGGCTGCGCGCTCTGCAATTAATATAACTTAAGATTAATTGAGATTACCTTCTCATCTCCCGAGGTATAGTAGTTCTACAAAGTGAAAGGCTTAATTGCTTCGAAAATACAGGAATACAGGTTGATACCTGTCAAACGCACACAGGCTGACCTCCTTACTATTATAAATCGAGGGAATAACATGGCGAATAAGCTTGAACTACAGCAGCATTTAAATGTTGCGTTAATCGGCGGAGATCGCTTCGCACGCGGTGGCATCACCGCCTTATTGCAAGGAATGTATGCTGACATTCAAATAACAACATCGATAAATGATTACCAGCACCTTGACGATCTTTTAGCAATGACCCAAATTGACGTTATTTTTATCTCCGGGATAGAGAAACACCATACCGGAATGGATTGCCTGGCGTATATAAAAACGATTAAAGCCAGCTATCCGCGGGTGCTTATATACATGTATTCCGCAGCGGTGAATTCATCACTGTGGGTCCACGGCGATATTGATGCCTATATTTCGCTACAGGATCCACTTTATCGCTGGCGAACCTGTTTATTAAAAATAGCGGAAAACCACGCTCAGCCCAAAAAGAAATCAATGGCACTTTCGCTAACACCAGGGGAATGGAGGGTATTGAAGAAACTGAGAAATGGACTGGATATACGTTATATCGCAGAAATAGAGAAGCTTTCATACCGCCGCGTCAGCGCGTTAAAAAGCTCAGCAATAAGAAAACTCGGACTCAGGAATAAAACAGATTTACTGGTGTTTTTAACCAGCTAGAGCTGCTGCCTTCAGGGTCAATCTCGTCATAATAAAACTATGGAATCAGAAAAATGAAAGCTTACTTAAATAACAAAACTCTGCTGGCGCTAGGCATTGCGGCGCTGCTGCCTGCGGGCTCCTCTCTGGCCGCCACCGCCAGCGGCGGCACCGTAAACTTCAGCGGTAGCGTCGTGACCTCGGCCTGCGCCATCAGCGCCAACAGCGCCAATATTGACGTCGACCTGGGTGAAGTTCGTACCGCCACGCTGGCCGCGGCGGGCAGTGAAGCCAACACGGCAAAAGCCTTCACCATCACCCTTGAAGATTGCGAAATCGCCGATACCTCCGCCGGCACCGAGGAAGACCCGATCCCGGCGACTACGGTTGCCGTCACCTTCACCGGCACCCCGGATAGCACCGATGCCGATGGCCTGGCCGTCGGCTCAAACGGCAGCAGCGCTTCGGCGCAAAACGTCGCCATTCGCCTGTATGACGAACAGGGCAACGTCGTGAGGCTGGGCGAGTCCGCCGCGCCCGTCGAGCTGCGCAGCGGCTCGAACACCCTGAACTTCAGCGCCAAATACTACTCCCCGCAGGGCAACGCCACGGCTGGCGATGCCAGCGCTGTCGCCACCTACACCGTCACCTATTCGTAATCCTCTGGCCCGGCCGCGCTGCCGGGCCAGGCTCAACCTTCAGGAGAGAGACGCTATGCGCTCATTTACATGGATTTTTCTGCTCGGCTCGCTGTGGTCATCCGTAGCCTGCGCCGGCGGCGTGGGGCTGGGCGCAACGCGAATGGTCTACCTCGGCAGCACCAACCAGTCGATGCTGCAGGTCAGAAATACGCATCCCGACGCCTCATTCCTCATTCAGTCATGGGTCGAGGATGAGAACAATCGGCGCTCCAACGATTTCGTCATTACGCCGCCGCTGTATGTTTTAAAACCGGCCACCGAAAGCGTAGTGAAAATAATGTTTAGCGGTAAATCCCTGCCGCAGGACCGGGAAACGCTGTACTGGATTACGGTCAAAGCCATTCCGCAGCAGTCCAAAAGCGCCGCCAGCAATTCACTGCAGTTTGCCTCGGCCAACCGCATTAAAGTTTTTTACCGTCCGGAGGGGCTGCAAAGCGGCGCCAGCGAGGGCTGGGAAAAAATAACCGCCGACTACCGTGCGGGCAAAATTACGCTCAATAACCCAACGCCCTATTACCTCACCACCGTCAATCTAAAAGTCGATGGCAAGCCGGTGCAGCCGACGATGGTCCCGCCAAAAGCAAGCGTCACCCTGGGCGGATCGTTCAGTCAGGCAGGTACTTTTAGCTATCAGACCATCAATGATTACGGCGCATGGACCCCTGCCGTCAGCCTGTCGTTGAACCGGAAATAAAATAAGAAAGGTGCGATCGCGTGAAAGCAAAAATCGTCTGTGCCCTGATGATCTGCCATGCCGTTCGGTATGTCTCTGCCGCAGAGAACGATTTGCAATTTAACTCTGCGTTCCTCAACGGCGAAAGTGGAAATATTGCCGACCTCTCATGGGTCAATGCCGGGAGCGCCTTACCGCCGGGCGAATACAACATTAACGTTTATATCAATAAAAATTACGCCTTCACCGGAAACGTCAAATTCAGCGTTGATAAAAATGCGGCCCAGGAGGACGCCCAGCCCTGCGTCACGCCGCAGCAAATTGCCGCCCTGGGCATTGATAGCCGCCTGGCCGCGGAAGAGCTGCTGCCGCTGACCCGGCAATGCTATTTTTTGCATCACGCGTTCCCCGGCGCCAGCTTTGACTTCGACCAGAAGACGCTGACGCTCAATCTCAGCCTGCCGCAGAGCTATATGCGGAATCTACCGCGTGGCTACGTCAGCCCTGAGAGCTGGGAGGCCGGGATCCCTGCCGCGTGGCTGAACTATGTCGTTAACGGCGCCAACAATGAGTACCGGGGCGATCGGCGTACCCGCGCCCGGCAGCTATTCGTTAGCCTGAACAGCGGCGTAAACCTGGGCGCCTGGCGGCTGCGTGATTACACGACCTGGACCAAAGATGCGAATACGCTTAGCCACGTCCAGACCTGGCTGCAGCGGGATATCCCCGCCCTGGGAGCGCAGGCGTACGCAGGGGAAACCTACACCTCCGCTCAGGTTTTTGACCCCGTTGGCCTGCGCGGCCTCGCGCTGAAAACCGATGATAATATGCTGCCTGCCAGCCTGAACGGCTATGCGCCGGAGGTTCGCGGCATCGCCCGCAGCAGCGCGACCGTTACCGTCCAGCAGAACGGCAACACCATTTATCAAACCAGCGTCCCCGCCGGGGAGTTCATGCTGAAAGACCTCTACCCCACCTCCTCCGGCGGCGATTTGCAGGTGACGATTGAGGAGAGCGACGGCAGCAAAACGCAATATACCGTGCCGTTTGCCAGCGTGCCGAACCTGGTGCGCAGCGGGCAGATAAAATACGCCCTCGGCGCCGGGAAGCTTCGCGCCGTCGGCAGCCAGAACACCCCGACGTTTGCCCAGGGAGAGCTGTTTTTCGGCTGGGAGTACGGCCTCACCTTTTACGGCGGCGCCCAGCTTGCAGAGCGCTACAGCGGGCTCGCGCTGGGCATTGGACAAAATCTCGGGCGCTTTGGCGCGTATTCCGTCGATGTGACCCACGCGCGCAGCGTGCTGGCCGACGATCGACCCTACGCCGGGGACTCCGTGCGCCTGCGCTACAGCAAGCTGCTGAACGATATCGGCACGCGCTTTAACTTCTACTCCCTGCGCTACTCGACGCAGGGGTTCTATACCCTCAGCGATACCGCCTACAAGGGAATGACGGGCGGCACGGCAAAGCAGGTCACCGGGGCAGACGGCGCCGTCACCACCAGCTATGAAAACCTGTATAACCTGCATATGTCGCGCAAGGCCAAAAATCAGCTGCTGCTGTCGCAGCCAATGGGCAGTTTTGGCTCGCTTTCGCTGTCGTGGGATCGGCAAACCTACTGGCGCACCGCCAACAGAACGCAAAGCATCCAGTTTGCGTGGAACGCGATGGTTCGCAACGTCTCCGTCGGCGTGAGCGTTCAGCGCAGCACCAGCCTGTACGATAGCCATAAAGATAACATCGTGGCGATGTCGCTATCCGTGCCGTTCGGCAACCCGCAGCAGGCGACCAGGGCGCGTTTTACCACCACCCGCGCGGACTCAACGGGGGCCACCGGTAGCGCGGGCGTCAGCGGCTACGTCCCCGGACAGGAGAGCCTGTTCTATAACGTCAATCAGCGCTACGGCGCGCAGCAGCGGTACGGCGGCGATGCCGCACTGCAGTATGAGGGCCAGCGGGGCGATTACAGCCTCGGCTACAGCTACTCCAGCGACTCCCGTAACCTCAGCTACGGCATGAGCGGCGGCGCGGTGCTGCATGAAGATGGCCTGACCCTCAGCCAGCCGCTGGGGAATACCAACATCCTGGTCAAGGCGCCGGGGGCCGGTAGCGTGGCGGTGCTTAATCACAAAGGCATCAAAACCGATAGCCGCGGCTATGCCGTCATTCCTTACGCCACGCCATATCGCGTCAACCAGGTCGCGCTGGACGTCACTACCGCCGGAAACGACGTTGAGCTGGAGAACGCTATCGTCAGCAAAACGCCGACCGATGGCGCGCTGGTGCGCGCAACCATCGTCACCCGCCGCGGCGCGAAGGCCCTGTTCACCATCGGCTACCGCAACGAGATGCTGCCGTTTGGCACCGTCGTCACGCTCGCCGATGAGCAGGCCAGCGGCATCGTGGGGGACGGTGGCAGCCTTTATCTCGCCGGCCTGCCGGCGGAAGGCACGCTCAGCGCCGTCTGGGGACAGGGCAGCGACAAAAGGTGCGTCGTTAAATATCGCCTGAACCCGCAGGATTACAGTGCCCGCACGGGCCTTTATTCACAGGAGGCACGATGTCAGTAGCCGCCCGCCTATCAGGCATCGCCCTGCTTATGGCCCTCGTCACCCCGGCTCTCGGCTATGACGTGCTGGTCTCCGTTACCGGAAACCTGATCGGCAATACCTGCGTGGTTTCCGCCGATTCAGTAGAACAAACCGTCCCGCTGGGCGCCATCGGCATAAAGCAGTTTCGCGCGCCGGGGGCGGTCAGCAATATCAAACGGGCCTTCACCCTAACGCTGGAAGAGTGCGGCCCGACCTTTGTCGGAGTGAAAATCCGCTTTAGCGGCACGCCGGATGAACGCAACCCGCAGCTGATTAAGACGGACGACGGCGGAGCGAGCGGCGTGGCGGTGCAAATCCTCGATAAAGACGGGGAGCTGATTCCGCTGGAGGCCCAAACGACGGCCTACGGCACCTCGGGAGATGAACGCGTGCAGATGACATTTTATGCCCGGCTGGCGGCCAACGGCGCCGCCGTCAGCGCCGGAGACGTTTCCGCCATCGCCACCTGGACTACGGAGTATCAATAATGCGTTTCTTACTTCTTGCCTGCTGGCTGTGCGTCAGCGCGAAGGTTTTGGCCCTCAACTGGGTATCCGACATTACGCTCTCGCCCCAGTCGATGACCTACACCGGCCCCGCGGACTCCGTTATGCCGGGAAATATTATCGGCTCAGCGTGGAGCGCCACGGCCAGCGTGCAGCAGGTGTTCTGGTGTGGATACCTGTTCGTCTGCACCAAAGGGACCCTCGAACCCGGCAGCAGCGCCGTGTCGGCAGGAGTATCCGTCAACGTTGATGGCGTAATCTATAGCGTTTTTGAAACCGGCATCCCCGGCATCGGCTACATCCTCGGCCTGAAGGATTTTAGCGGCACAACCTACGTGCCGCTGCAAACCGGCGTGACCCAAAGCTATCCCGCCGATGGCACCAACGGCCTGGCTTTTGATTTAGGCTGGTCGGCAAAATTGACGTACGTTAAAACCAACACCGCGCTGAAGTCGGGCGTGTACCAGCTCCCTGCCATCAGCGCCGCGATCCTGACGGCCTATAATAACGAGGTCAAAACGGCGCAGGTGATCATCAACCCGACGACCGTAACGGTGACGGCCAGCGGCTGTACGGTGAGCACCAAAAGCGCCAGTATCGATCTCGGCGCGCCGGATATGCGTACGCTGCCCAGCGTCGGCAGCACCTCCCCGTCGGGCTCGTTTAGCGTCAGCCTGACCTGCGACGAGCAGGTAGCGCTGTATGCGGTAATGACGGATCAGACCACGCCAACCAACGACTCCTCCGTGGTAACCCTGACCAACGACTCCACCGCCTCCGGCATCGGCGTACAGTTCTTTTATAACGGCAGCGGCCCGCTGATGATGGGGCCGGACAGCTCCGCAGCGGGCACCGCAAACCAGTTCTTTATCCAGACCACCACGGCGAGCCAAATCCTGTCGCTGCCGTTCCAGGCGCAGTACGTCCGCACCGGTGAGCTGGTGCCGGGCAGCGCCAACGCCCTCGCGAGCATTACCTTTTCCTATCAGTAACGCCGCCGCGCCCTCTTATTTCGACACGTCGGCGGCGAAATACTCGTTGGAGATCCGCTGCCAGGTGCCGTCGGATTTAATACCCGCCAGCGCCGTATTGATAGCCTGACGCAGATCCGGATTCCCCTTACGGATTAATACCGCTTCCTGCTCGGTATCGGCCCGTTCGGCCACAATTTTTACCGGGGCGTCGGGCTTATGCTTTTTGAAATCGAGGAATGAGAGGTTGCTGTTGATGGTCGCATCCGCCCGTCCCTGCGACACCAGCGCAATGGACTGGTCAAAGCCGTCGGTGCCCACCACCTCCGCGCCATTTTCTCGGGCAATCTGCGCGTAGTTACTGGTCAGAGTATGCGCCGATTTCTTGCCTTTTAAATCGGCAAAGGTATGAATATCGGCGTTTTTCTCATTGACGATCAGCACGGCCTTCGGGGAAATGTAGGGATCGGAGAAGTCATACTTCGCCTCTCTCTCGGGCGTAATGGATACCTGGTTTATCACCGCGTCGTAGCGCTTAGCGTCCAGGCCGGCCACCAGGCCATCCCACTTACCTTCAACGAACTCGGCCTTTACGCCAATCCGTTTGGCAATTTCACGCGCGATATCAACGTCAAAACCCACCAGCTTCCCCGCGGTATTGTGGTAGGTAAACGGGGGGAAGGTCCCTTCGGTGCCGACCTTAAACACGCCGGCCGTTTTAATCTTTGCGAGGTCGTCCTGCGCCACCGCCGCATGCGCCACGCCCAGCTGAATAGCGGTAGCCAGTAGTGCCGTCATCAGTACTTTCATCATTAACTCCTTAATCTGCTATGCCGTGTTGTTGTTTTAAATTTCCCAGGAATCGGGAAACGTTTCGGTTAATGTGGAAATAAAAAGCTGGGTCCGGGTTTTCTTCGCGCGGGTAAAAATATCCCGCGAGCTGCCGCTCTCAACGATCTGCCCGGACTCAAGAAACACCACCTGGCTGGCGATACTGGCGGCCAGGCGCAGATCGTGCGTCGCCATCAGCATGGTGGTCCCCTCCTGTGCCAGCTGACGCAAAACCGCAATCACCTCCAGCGAAAGCTCGGGATCCAGCGCTGAAGTTGGCTCATCGCAGAGCAGAACCTTGGGTGAAGGCGCCAGCGCCCGGGCAATCGCCACCCGCTGCTGCTGGCCGCCGGACAGCATCGCCGGCCAGGCATGACGCTTATGCAGCAGCCCCACCTTCGCCAGCAGCGCCTCGGCGCGGGCCCTCGCCCGTTCGACGGGCCATTTCTGCACCACAATCAGCCCCGTCATAATGTTTTCAAGTACCGTCAAATGAGGGAACAGCTGAAAACTCTGGAAAACCATCCCGGTTTGCTGGCATATACGGCGGATATCCTTTCTCTTCGGCGCCGCATCGGCGGAGAACGTAATATTCTCCTGGCCAATAGTTAATTTCCCGGCCTGCGGCAGCTCGAGCAGGTTAATGCAGCGTAATAGCGTGCTTTTGCCGCTTCCCGATGGCCCAATAAGCGCGGTAACGCTCCCTTCGGTAATATTTAACGAAATATCCTGCAGGACCTTTTGCCCGGCAAAACTTTTCTCAAGCCCGGACAGGGTTATCATTATTATGCTCCTTGCCCGAGATGTTTTTTTCTAACCGGGCCTCGAGCCTCGATTGCAGATACGACAGTACCGAGCTGATTAATAAATAGATAAGGGCGGCTTCGGTATACAGAATTAACGGTTGATAGGTCACGGCGGCAATTCTCTGGGCCGCTAAAAATAGCTCCGGTACGGTAATAACCGACGCCAGCGAGGTATCTTTCACCAGCGAAATAAAAGTATTCGATAACGGCGGCACGGCCACCCGCGCGGCCTGCGGCAAAATAATATGGCGTAGCGACTGCCACCAGTTCATGCCGATCGAGTGCGCGGCCTCCCACTGCCCCTTAGCCACGGAAAGCAGCGTCGCCCGGATAACCTCGGAAGTGAAGGCCCCGACGTTCAGCGTAAAGCCGATCACCGCGGCGGGAAAAGCGTCGAGGGTGATCCCGATACCCGGCAGCGCGTAAAAAATCAGAAACAGCTGCACCAACAGCGGCGTGCCGCGGATAACCCAGACGTAGAAACGCACCAGCAGCCGCAGCGGTCGCGGCCCGTACAGCCTGATAAGCGCCACGGTAAACCCCAGCCCGAGGCCGAGGGCAAACGAAATTAACGTAATGGGGATAGTAAAAACCAGCCCGGCATACAGCATCGGCCAGAATGAACTTATCGCTAGTGATATAAACTCAGGCACATCTCACCTTTTCTTCCGACGCCTCATTAATAAGCCCGGACGTAATCGAAAATCGCTCTAGTTGAATAAAAGGTTATCATGCGCCTGGGCCCTGACGTATCTATCAAAAACGGTATTGAATAGCCGGCTTTGTTATTTGTTTTCAGCCAACAGCTATGCATCGGCAAAGTAAATCACGCACGCCATCCTGATATTTTCGGCTATGTTTTTTTTAACCATCCTTTGCTGAAAAATGCATTTGCGTCGGCGCCAAAAGGCATTAATTGCTGGAAATTACGCCAAAAACGCTATTTTTCAGATATCAATACACCCAGGCGGCTAACAACCTTTCCCTCCGGATGGCCAAACAGCATCTTATATTCCATTTTGCTCTTATGGACGGTTAAATATTCTTTAATTTGCCAAATTCACAGACCTACCATTCGTCATCTTGATACGAATGGGTAAATAGTCATGTCACTCTTTCATTCTGTTAGCGATCTTATCGGCCACACGCCCCTGCTCCAGCTGCACAAGCTCGAAACCGGCCCTTGTAGCCTGTTCCTCAAGCTGGAAAACCAAAACCCCGGCGGTTCTATTAAGGATCGCGTCGCGCTGTCGATGATTAACGAGGCCGAGCGTCTCGGTAAGCTGCAGCCCGGCGGTACGATTATTGAAGCCACCGCCGGCAATACCGGGCTCGGCCTGGCGCTCATTGCGGCGCAAAAGAACTACCGCCTGATCCTCGTCGTCCCCGACAAAATGAGCCGCGAGAAGATATTCCATCTGCGGGCGCTGGGGGCAACGGTGCTGCTCACCCGCTCCGACGTGAATAAAGGCCATCCGGCCTACTATCAGGATTACGCCCGTCGCCTGGCGGAGGAGACGCCGGGGGCGTTCTATATCGATCAGTTTAATAACGAGGCCAATCCGCTGGCGCATATCAGCACCACCGCGCCAGAAATCTTCGCCCAGCTGGACGGCGATATCGACGCCATTGTCGTTGGCGTCGGCTCCGGCGGAACCCTCGGCGGGCTGCAGGCGTGGTTTGCCAAACACTCGCCGAAAACGGAATTTATTCTTGCCGATCCGGCGGGATCGATCCTCGCCGATCGGGTAGAAACCGGCCGCTCCGGCGAGGCGGGATCGTGGCTGGTTGAAGGGATTGGCGAAGACTTTGTTCCGCCGCTGGCCCATCTCGACGGCGTGCATACCGCCTATCGCGTCACCGACCGGGAGGCGTTTGCGACGGCGCGGGCGCTGCTGCAGACCGAGGGCATTCTTGCCGGCTCTTCAACGGGCACGCTGCTGCACGCCGCCCTGCGCTACTGTCAGGCGCAGACCACCGCCAAACGCGTGGTGACCTTCGCCTGCGACAGCGGCAACAAGTACCTGTCGAAAATGTTCAACGATGACTGGATGCACCAGCAGGGGCTGCTGACCCGCCCCTCGCGCGGCGATTTAACCGATTTTATCGCCCTGCGCCATGACGAAGACGCCACCGTCACCGCCGCGCCGGACGACACGCTGGCCGCCATCCTGGCGCGCATGCGCCTGTACGACATCTCCCAGCTGCCGGTGCTGGAAAACGGCCGCGTCGTTGGCATCGTCGATGAGTGGGATTTGATTAGCCACGTCGAGGGCAACAGCCAGCGCTTTGCGCTGCCGGTCAGAGAGGCCATGACCCGCAACGTCGAAACCCTCGATAAACGCGCGCCGGAAAGCGCGCTAAAAGCCATTTTCGATCGCGGCCTGGTAGCCGTCATCGCCGATAACGATCGTTTTCTCGGCCTGATCACCCGCAGCGATGTGCTGACCACCTGGCGTAACCGACTTGAACACTAAGGATCGTCCATGAAAAATTTAAATACATTAAGCGTACACGGCGGCACCTTTAACGATGCGCACGGCGCCGTGATGCCGCCCATTTATGCCACCTCCACCTTCGCACAGCCGGCCCCCGGGCAGCATACGGGCTATGAGTACTCGCGCAGCGGCAACCCTACCCGCCACGCGCTGGAAACGGCCATTGCCGAACTGGAGAGCGGCTCCCGCGGCTACGCCTTTGCTTCCGGGCTGGCGGCGATTTCCACGGTGCTTGAGCTGCTGGATAAAGACAGCCACCTGGTGGCCGTCGACGACGTGTACGGCGGCACCTGGCGGCTGATCGAAAACGTCCGCCGCCGCAGCGCCGGCCTGCGGGTCAGCTGGGTCAAACCCGACGACCTGGCGGCGATTGAGGCGGCCATCCGGCCGGATACGCGAATGATTTGGGTTGAAACGCCGACCAACCCGCTGCTCAAGCTGGCGGACCTCGGCGCCATCGCGGCGATCGCCCGGCGGCACAATCTGATCAGCGTCACCGATAACACCTTCGCCTCGCCGGCCATTCATCGTCCTCTCGAACTGGGGTTTGATATCGTCGTGCACTCGGCGACAAAATATCTCAACGGCCATTCCGACGTGGTAGCTGGCCTCGCGGTGGTCGGCGACAACCCCGAGCTGGCGGACCGGCTCGGGTATCTGCAAAACGCGGTGGGCGGCGTGCTCGACCCCTTCAGCAGCTTTTTGACGCTGCGCGGCATCCGCACCCTCGCGCTGCGTATGGAGCGCCACAGCAGCAACGCGCTGGCGCTCGCCGAATGGCTGGAGCAGCAGCCGCAGGTGGAAAAGGTGTGGTTCCCGTGGCTGGCGTCGCACCCGCATCATCAGCTGGCGCGTAAGCAGATGGCGCTGCCCGGCGGGATGATTTCGCTGGTGGTGAAAGGCGACGATCGCTATGCCGAGCAGGTTATCGGCAGGCTGCGCCTGTTTACGCTGGCGGAGAGCCTCGGCGGCGTGGAGAGCCTGGTCAGCCAGCCGTTTAGCATGACCCATGCTTCCATTCCTCTGGAGCAGCGGCTGGCAAACGGCATTACGCCCCAGCTCATTCGCCTCTCCGTTGGCATTGAGGACGCGCAGGATCTGATTGCCGACTGGCAGCAGGCGCTGCGGGCATAAACAAAAAACCCGCCTGTCGGCGGGTTTGACTTTTGGCATTCCGGCCGCGCGCCATCGCGCTTAGCTAAACAGCTTGCCTTTAAGCAGGTTCATGCCTTCAGACAGCAGATCCTGCTGCGCAGGCGCTTCGCCCTGCGGAGATAAGCCATCGACAATTTTCGGCAGATACTCGGAGATAAGCGACGAGGCGGTCTGCGGGTCGATCCCGAGCCTCGCCCCGAGTTCCTGCAGCGCGGACGATCCGAACACCGAGGTGACCTGGTCACTGGAAACCGGAATATTGCCCTGCTGGCCGATCCAGGATTCAACGATCTCACCCAGGCCGCCGCTGCGGAATTTTTCGAGGATCCCCTGAACGCCCCCCTGCTGCTGGATCCAGGCCATGATTGCCTGCAGCTGCTCCGCTTTACCGGCCTGGCCGCCGAGCATACCGCCAATTTGATCAAGTAGTCCCATTACCGACTCCGTAACAATAGAGCGTGCATAACGCCGATTTTCCCGCCTTACTTATTCGGGATAATCAGCACCTGTCCCGGATAGATCTTGTCGGGATGCTTTAACATCGGCTTGTTGGCTTCAAAGATCCGCTGATAGTCATTCGCCGATCCGTACACGGTTTTAGAAATAGCGCTCAGCGTGTCGCCGGATTTCACGGTGTAGTAGCGGCTCTCGGCGCCGCTCTGCGTGACGCTCACGTTGTCGCTGACCTGGGCAATGCCGGTGACGTTACCCACCGCCACCATAATTTTCTCTTTATCTTCCTGCGATCCGACGTCGCCGGTGACCGTCGCGGTGCCGTCTTCGGCCACGGTGATGCTGACCTTATCCGCGCCGGGGAGATTAAGCCCATCGATATGCTTTTTCAGCTTATCGGCCTGGCTCTCTTTGTCCCCGCCCGAAACGGCATCCCAGATTTTCTCGCCCGCTTCTTTCACAAAACTCAATAAACTCATACCAATCTCCTTTTAGCAGAAGTGATCTATGAAGAACGTTCATCAGACCAGACCAGATAATAATAGTTCATAAATGGCGCCCGACCTCGGTCAGCGCGTGCTCGACAAACCGGGTCAGCTTCGGCAACGGACGAAGATCCTGACGCCAGAGCAGATGCACCGGGCGCGGTTCGGGGGTATAGGTCTCAAGCACGCGGACCAGTTTTCCGCTGGCAAGATCCTCCCCCAGCAGCACTTCCGGCTGCAGCAGCAGGCCGGCTCCGGCGATGGCCGCCATCCGCAGGCCGTAGCCGTCGTTGCAGCGGAGGATCGCATCGCGCCGCCAGCGCACCTCTTGCGTGACGCCCGGTAGCTTCCACTCGTTGCGCGCGGTCCACACCGTATGGGAGAGGCAGAGATGGCCAGCAAGGTCGGCCGGCGTGAGCGGCGTGCCGTGGCGGCTGAGATAGGCAGGGGCGGCGCAAATCACCATCCGGTAGGCGCAGAGATATTTCGCCACCAGGTCGGTTTGGTGAATGTCGCCAATGCGGACAGCCAGATCGAACCCTTCATCCACCAGATCGACCAGCCGGTTGGTCAGATCGAGCTCCACGCGCACGTCCGGCCACTGCTGTAAGAAGGTGGCCGTCAGCGGCGCCATGACGCAGGCGCCAAATGAGGTCGGCGCGCTGATGCGCAGCGTCCCTGCGGGCGCCAGCCGCAGTCGCTCCACCGAGCTTTCGGCAATTGAGACCTGCTCCAGAACGCGTTTCGCCTCTTCATAGTAGACCCGCCCGGCGTCGGTGAGGCTCTGGCGGCGGGTGTTGCGCTCAAGCAGGCGCGTCGCCAGCCGGCGTTCGATGAGGGCAATATATTTGCCCACCATCACCGCCGACATCTCCAGGTGCGATGCCGCCTCGGTAAAACTGCCGTACTCCACCACGGCGATAAACGTTTCCATTCCGCGCAGCTTATCCATATTGCGAACCTCAGGTTAGTAATCATCTAACTTTTTGCCAGTTTATCCGATATCCATTTCATTAAAGAATAGAGGCTCACAACTTATCAGGAGTCAGCCATGAAAATCGTCGTTATAGGTGCCAGCGGTACCGTAGGCCGCGCGGTCACCGCAGAGCTCAGTCGTCAGCATGAAGTCATTCGCGTCGGTCGGTCTCAGGGCGACCATCAGGTTGATATCACCTCTCAGCAAAGCGTCCAGGCGCTGTTTGAGAAAATTGGCCGGGTTGATGCGATTGTCTCGGCGAGCGGAAGCCTGTTCTTTGGCCCGCTGGCCACCATGACCGACGACAATTTCAACCAGGGCCTTCAGGACAAGCTGCTGGGGCAAATCCGCCTGGCGCTCACCGGCCAGCACTATTTGAACGACGGCGGTTCCATCACCCTTATCAGCGGCATCGTGGCGCATGAGCCGATCGCCCAGGGCGTTAATGCCACGACGGTTAACGCCGGTCTGGAGGGCTTCGTCCGCGCCGCGGCCTGCGAGCTGCCGCGCGGGATCCGTATCAACCTGATCAGCCCCACGGTGCTGACCGAATCAGCCGCCGCCTATGACGGGTTCTTCCCGGGCTTTATCAGCGTCCCGGCCGCGACGGTGGCCCAGGCGTACCGCCGCAGCGTGGAGGGAGTCCAGAGCGGTCGGATATACACCGTCGGCTACTGATAATTCGCCGTCGCTAATAACCCGCCACGCTGGCGGGTTATTATTTATCTCTGCAGAGGCTATTTCTTCGCCGTTAATCCGCTCAGCGCCGGCGCCGCGTGTTTTAAATATTGATCCATCGCACACTATGAATAAATGAATTTTAATGTGAACAACTTCGCATATTTAATTTCCGCGCCGCAGGCAACCGCTGCCGGCAGTAACAGGCAATCCTATGATTTGTCTCAGATTATATTAAATATCTTTCGGAATTATCGTCATTATCTGGCGAATTAAAGCGGCTGCCATATTCCCTACAATAAATATGCCTTTGCTTTTATTGCCGACCCTCAATCATTCCACGCCGCATCCGCCGGCTCGCAGAATTATCTGACTTAAATTAGCCGCCCAGATTGTTAAATATAAAACAAGCTGGGGAGCAGCATAAACGTCTAAAAATAAGCGGGAGATGGCCGACCGTTAACCACAATCAGGCCCCGGGTCCCGGGTAAAGCACTTTTTTTATATCGACGTTCGACATTTTTAATAATTTCAAAAATGATACGAGATTGTGAGAATAGTAAACGAAATGTTATGATGAGTAGATTAGCTGTACTCCTCATTGGAATATCAATCTAACGCTGATTTATACCCATGATGCTTCAGGCGACTTCGTTGTTGGCTGCGTTCGCTCAGCTAGCGGCCTGCTGTTGCCCGAATCATTCACGGTATAGACCCACAGTGATGAGAGAGCACCATGACTAAACATCAACCTGTCAACGTTGAAAATCTCGAAAGCAATACCATCAGACCTATCCCTCTTAATATGCGACACGGCAAACCGGGCGATCTGTTTACCATCTGGTTTGGCTCTAACATCATGCTATTAACCGTTATCACCGGAGCGATGTCGGTCACTATTTTCCATCTCTCTTTTTTCTGGTCTGTCATTGCGCTGTTTATCGGTAGTCTGGTCGGCGGCCTGTTTATGGCCCTGCATTCCGCACAGGGTCCAAAGCTCGGCGTACCGCAGATGGTGCAAACCAAGGGCCAGTTTGGCTCCTATGGTTCGGTGCTGGTGGTGTCCATTGTCGTATTAATGTATATCGGCTTTACCGCCTCCAGCCTGGTATTAGGCGGGCAGTCCATGCACGCCATCTATAAGCCGATGAACTCCGACGTGGGGATTATTATCGTCGGCGCCCTGAGTCTGTTTGCCACTATTTTTGGCTATAAGATCATCCACTCCTACGCCAGAATTATGTCGTGGATATCCGGGATTGTGCTGGCCGCAACCTTTCTGTGGATCGTCTTTGTCCACGGGCTGCCGGTCGATTTTCTCGATCGCGGCGGTTTCAACAAGGTTGGGTTCCTCGGCGCGGTCTCGATTGCCGCGCTGTGGCAGCTGGCCTACGCGCCCTATGTCTCTGACTACTCGCGCTATATGCCTTACAGCACCAACGACAAAAGCGTCTTTTACGCCAGCTACTTTGGCTGCATCTTAGGCTCTTATCTGCCGATGGTTCTCGGCGTGCTGGTGGCAACCAGTATTGGCAATGATGATATTATTCAAGGCATTATTGACCTCACCGGCGGCTTCGGCGCGGTGGTTATCGTGGTGCTGGCGCTGGGGATTGCCGCCACAAACTCGATGATGCTGTACTGCGGGGTGCTCTGTACGCTGACCCTGGGCCAGACCTTTATTGACGGCTGGTCGCCGATGGCCCGCGCAAGGATAATTACCGCTATCCTCACCATGCTCCTCGAAATAGCGCTGGCGATCTACGGCCAGGAAAACTTCCTGTTAATCTATACCAACTTTATTACCGTCCTGCTGTATGTCCTGGTGCCGTGGACGGCAATTAACCTGGTGGATTATTACCTGGTTGCGCACGGCGAATACGATGTCGAATCCTTCTTTAAGCGCGACGGTGGAATATATGGCTACTTTAATGCTACCGCCATCTTCTGCTATTTATTGGGGATATTAGTTGAGGTGCCGTTTATGTCGACGGCGATTTATACCGGCCCGATTGCAACCGCATTTGGCGGGGCTGATTTATCATGGATTATTGGTCTGCTGGTGGTCTCACCGGTCTATTACTCCCTCTCTAAAGCCAAGGCGGTGAAGAGTATCGCCCTGGTGAAAGAGAAAGTTTAGCGCTTCGCTTTATTTCCCCTAAATAAGTCGATCTTCAGGCAGGCGGCAGGCGAAGGCTCCGGCCATGCGGCTTGAGGGATGACGGGAATATCAGTACGCATTGCTGACTCCGGATTAACCATCCGGAGTTTTTTTATCTCTGGACGGCGACGAAGCAGGGCACGGGGCAGAGCAGGAACAGGAGGAAGGTGGGAAAGGAGCAGGTCGGGGGAGAGACAAAAAAACGCGCCTTAATACCGGCGCGTAAACGTTAAGCCTGCGCCATCCAGCGGCGCAGATTACCCAGCATCGTCAGGCACTTCTCCAGCTGAGCGAGGGCAATAAACTCATCCGCCTTATGCCCTTGATCCATACTTCCGGGCCCGCAGATCAGCGTGGCTACGCCCGCTTCATCGAACAGGCCGCCCTCGGTACCGAAGGCCACGGTGGAAAACGCCTCGCTTTGCGCCCACTGCGCCAGCCAGCCGGCAAACTCCGACTGCGGGTCGCTGAGCAACCCCGGATAGCGGCTGAGCGGGCTAAAGGTAATATCCGCCTGCGGCGCCACCGCCCGCATCGACGTCAGCAGCTCGCCTGCGGCGTAGCCGTGCAGCTCGGCGAGGGTCGGCTCGAGCGAGACGTCCGGCAGATGGCGAATTTCAAAATCAAACTGGCAGCTTTCCGGCACGATATTGAGCGCCGCCCCGCCGTGAATCACCCCAACCTGCAGCGTGCTGTAAGGCGGGTCAAAGCGGCTATCCCGGGTTTGCGCCAGCGTTTCGCCGAGCGTTCCTAAACGGCTAATCAGCTTTGCCGCATACTCGATGGCGTTGACGCCGCGGGGCGCGTAGGCCGAATGGCAGGCCTTGCCCTGCACCGTACAGCGCATAGCCAGCTTGCCCTTATGGCCGTAGACCGGACGCATCTCGGTGGGCTCGCCGATAATGCACAGCGCCGGCTTGTCCTTTGAGGCTTTAAGATGGTCCACCAGGCTGCGTACGCCAAGGCAGCCGACCTCCTCATCGTAGGAAAAGGCCAGATGCAGCGGCATGCGTAAAGGTTGGGAGAGGAAGTCGGGAACGGCGGCCAGCACGCAGGCGATAAAGCCTTTCATATCGGTGCTGCCGCGGCCGTAGCAGAGGTCGTCGCGCAGGGTGAGTTCAAACGGAGGCACCGTCCAGCGCAGCCCGTCAACCGGGACCACGTCGGTGTGGCCCGAGAGCATCACGCCTCCCGGCCCCTCGGGGCCAAAGCGGGCGTAGAGGTTGGCTTTTTTGCCTCCCTCATCAAAGAAAATCCGCGTGGCAATGCCATAGCCGCGGAGATACTCATCGATATAGTTAATCAGCTGCAGATTCGATTCGCGGCTGGTGGTGTCGAATGCCAGCAGCGTCGCGAGGATCCTTTTCAGGTCGCTATTCATCACCCGGTACTCCGTAACTGGGGGCCTCCCGCGGGTCGAGCGCGCGCGTAATATAGGCCTGCATCTGCGGCTCATACGCCAGCCACAGCGCGGTAAGCTCGCCAATCGGATCCTGTTCGTGCCAGTCAACCCGCAGGTCAACCAGCGGCCAGGAGTAATCATCCACGACTTTTACCGCCGCAGAGTGCACCGGTCCGGCCTCGCCGCCGAGGGCCAGCCCCGCCTGGAGAGCGGCCAGCAGGCGCGTCGCCATCTCCCCTTCGGCCTGCTGGAATTCGGCAGCCATCGCCTCAACCACCGCGCTGCTGGCGAGCATATTGCCGCCGGCGATGCAGTTTACCCCTTCGGCAACGTGATAGATGCCGAGAGTTTTATCGCCGCTAAACGAGGCCGTTTCCCCGCTGGCGTTGATGGCGATAATCTGCCGATAGCGGCTGAAATCATCCTCCGCCAGCGCCTTACGCAACGCCTTTTCCGGCGCCAGCCCCTGCTCCAGCTGGGAGAGCGTTAGCTGACCGAGGGCAGGCAGGGTAATGTTCTGGCTGGATACCGCGCCGACTCCCGCCAGCAGCCACGGGCAGCGGGCGCCGACGGCAATACTGGAGGAGCTTATGGCGATGCCAAACTGCCCGGTTTCCGGGCAGAATGCCGCGATAGAAAACGTCATGGTGGCTCCTTATTTCACATAGCCATCGGGGATTACGGCGATCACGTCAATTTCCATCAGCCACTGCGGCTGCGCCAGGCCTGAGATAACCAGCCCGGTAGAGATGGGAAACACGCCCTTCAGCCACTTGCCGACTTCCTGATAGACCGGCTCGCGATAGCGCGGGTCGATAATATAGGTGGTGGTTTTCACAATATGCGAAAGGTCGCTTCCGGCCTCTTCCAGCAGCTGCTTGACGTTTTTCATCGCCTGCTCGGCCTGAGCCTGCGGATCGCCCAGCCCCACCAGATTGCCTTCAAAATCCGTGCCCACCTGGCCGCGGACGTAGACGGTGTTACCGGCGCGTACGGCCTGGCACAAATCGTTGTCCAGGGTCTGATTGGGATAGGTCTCTTTGGTGTTAAACATGCGAATACGGGTATGTGTCGGCATCATTTTTATCCTGATTAAGAGCTACAGTTCAGCGCTGACCGGCATCCCGGTACTGGCTGTATTTCCGCTGGGTCGCGATATGGTCGGCGATGTGCTTCGCGTCGTGCCAAACGCCCCAGATAAAGGTCGAACCCCGGCGCGACAGCCACGGCAGGCCGAGGAAATAGACCCCCGGTTCGCTGGAGACGCCGCGCTGGTGCTGAGGGCGATTCTGCGCGTTAAAGGCGTTAACGTTGAGCCAGCCGTAGTCCACGGCGTAGCCGGTCGCCCAGATGATGCTCGTTACGCCGGCCTGCGCCAGGTCCAGAGAGAGGATCGGCGACGTCATGCACGCCGGGTCGGCTAAGAATTCGCGCGCCGCGGGCTCCGGCGGCAAATCGAGGCCGTTGGCCGCAACGTAGGCGTCAGCGGCGTCCAGCAGCGAGAGGTAGTTTTCATCGCCGCGGCGGATGTTGTCGCCCAGGTCCGGCTGGAAGGTGGCGACGCCGGATTCAAACGCCTTCGTCAGCCCGACCAGGGTGATGCCGCGCTGCGCCAGCTCGCGAAAATCCACCGTCCGCCCGCCGTGGGCGCCGCTCACCGCGATGGTGACGTGCTCTTTCCCCGGCTCGCTGGCGGGGGCATCCCACAGGCCCAGCACCCCCAGCCACCAGCAGAAATCCCGGTTGCGGTAGGCGCGCGGCGGCCGGTCGTGGGCGCCGACGGAGAGATAGACCTCGCGGCCCGCGCGCTGGAGCTCATCGGCAATCTGCACGCCGGAAGAGCCGGCGCCAACCACCAGCACCGCGCCGGCGGGCAGCTGCTCAGGGTTGTAGTATTTGGCGGAATGGATCTGATGAATGTCGCCCTCTTTCGGCGCGATCGGCGGAATGACCGGCTTCTGGAACGGCCCGGTCGCGGCAACGATGCGCTGCGCTTCGATCACCCCATCCGTGGTTTCAACGGTAAATCCGGGACGTCCGCTGTTGCGAACCGCGCTTTTTACCTCCACGCCGGTACGCACCGGCAGGGAGAATTTCCTGACGTAATCTTCAAAGTACTGCGCCACATCGTCCTTGGGAATAAAGCTATCCGGCTGGCCGCCTTTAAACTCCATTCCCGGGAAGCGGTCGTGCCACGCCGGGCCGTTCGCCACCAGCGAATCCCAACGCCCGGTACGCCAGGCCTCAGCGATGCGGTTTTTCTCGATAACCAGATGCGAGATCCCCTGCTGGGTCAGATGCTCACTCATGGCAATACCGGCCTGACCCCCGCCAACAATCAGCGTATCAATTTGTGTTTTTTCTACGGTCATAAATGTGTCCTTCGAATGGAGTTCAATCGCCAGGAATAAACCACTGCGCAGGACCGAGGTTAATAAACAGTAACAAACAGGTAAATTATTATAAATTTAGAACCTGAGAATAAAATAGTGATGCAGAGTGCAGCGCCTTGAATCTACAAGATAAACCGGATTTTAGCGTAAATTATTCGCCGGATAATTTTGTGCTTAGTGCTTATTTATCGATGCGGCGGGAGGCGGCCTGCGAGGATATAAAAAATATATGCAGAGTATCGTTTTTTTATATTCAGAAAATATGCCGCCAAATATAAAAAGACCCGCACGGGCGCGGGTCTCTGAGCTGAATAAAACTCCGGTCAGGCCACCCGCGCCACCTGCTCCGGCGGGCTGAGCACCGCGTTGCGGCAATATTCCATAAACAGCTTGGCGGGGTTAGTGGGCTCGCTGCTGCGCAGATGGGCCATCACCAGCGTCGAATTGGCCATCTCATCCTGAATCTCGACGCAGCGCACCTGCTGCCCATCGTAGGTGATATCAGAAACCGGGCGGGTCACCAGAACCGAAAAGCCCAGCCCCTGGCCGACCATGCAGCGCACCATCTCAATCGACGGCGAACTGTAGGCCACCTGAGGATTGTAGCCTTTGTCTTTGAAAATACTGATGAAATAGTTACGGCTGGGGACAACGTCCAGCAGCACCATCGGCAGGTGGCTCAGTTCCGACAGCTTGACCGATGCCCGCTGCGCCAGCGGGTGATTTGCCGGCAGCAGCGCGTAGGGCTTTTGCGGCGCGTTCAGGCTCTCGGTCTGAATCGAGACATCCAGCTCGAGATCGTACATAAACGCCAGGTCAAAGCGACCGCGGTGCAGACCGTGGGCAATTTCATGCTGCTCGCCATCGTAAATTTTAATGGTGATATCCGGATAAATGGTCTTAAACCCGGCGATCAGCGACGGCAGGTAGAGCGGCGCCGCGGTCTCGAAACAGCCGATAGAAACAATCCCCGACACCAGCTCATTATCCGCCCTCGAGTTTTGCTCGAACTGGTACGAGAGCCGGAGCAGCTCCTTCGCTTTCTCATAGAAGCGCTGCCCGCTGGAGGTCATGGAGACCCCCTGCGCATGGTGGCGAATAAAAAACTGCTGCTCAAACATATCTTCCAGGGTTTTCACCGCGATGGAGATAGAGGGCTGCGCGATATGGAGCTGCCGGGAGGCTTCGGCAATGCTCTCCGCTTCGACAACGGCAACAAAGTATTTGAGCTGTTTCAGGGTGAAATGGGGCATGCGATACCTTATTTTTTGTTGGCAAAGAGATGAGCTGAATAGGATTAAACGATGCTCCCCCTCGGGCGCAACCCCGCCGACAAATAAAGATCAACAATCCGACATCGGTCAGGTTTTTACAGAAAATTAACATGGAGGCGTAAAGAAAACGACGGCGCCGTCACAGGCGGCGGCTTTAGGGCGGCGGCTAAAAAAGGCCGGATATATTTTTTTAGTTCCTTACAGACCAATCTAAGAACATTAAATATTGTTACGAATAGCATAACCATCGACCGTCAAAAACCGGAACTAAAAATAAAAACGATTTAATTACATGACATTAAAATCACTAATGGTGAATTCTTTTGAGCCACATCACACAAAGCGTCATCGCCAGGATCCGCGCATCGGCGGCTCCCTGCCAGGCTAACAAAGTTTTTTATGGAGGTTACCTAGATTTTTAGTCCTTTCTCACTTCTCCCCCCTCCGGCATCATGAATTAACGGCAACAAATAAATAACAATTACGCAACACGATAACGGAGAGGCTTATGACCGACAGAAACTTTTGGCACAGCAGGCTGCGGGAGCAGCGCTTTATCAGCCATGCCATCGTCGATGGCCAGCCCTACGTCGCCCAAAGCCGCCGCGTTTTCCCGGTTATCAACCCCGCCTCCAACGCGCTGCTCGCCGAGGTCACGGCGCTTCAGGCAGAGGATATTGCTGTCGCCGTCCGGTCCTCCCGTAAGGCCTTTGACTCAGGCATCTGGTCAGGGCTCTCCGCGCAGGAGCGCAAGGCCGTTCTGCTGCGGCTGTCGGGGCTGATCCTCGAACATCGCGAAGAGCTGGCGCTGCTGGAGAGCGTCAGCATGGGCAAACCGGTCAACGATGCGCTAAACGTCGACGTCCCCGGCGCGGCGCACGTTTTCTCGTGGTATGCCGAAAGCGTGGATAAAATTTACGACGAGGTGGCCCCCGCCAGGAAAGGCTCTCTCGCCACCATCACCCGCGAAGCGATTGGCGTCGTGGCGGCCATCGTGCCGTGGAACTTCCCGCTCGACCTCGCCTCGTGGAAGCTCGGCCCGGCGCTGGCGGCCGGCAATAGCGTGATCCTCAAGCCGTCGGAGAACTCGCCGTTTTCAGCGCTGCGTCTGGCGGAGCTGGCGCTTGAGGCGGGCCTCCCGGCGGGCGTGCTGAACGTCGTCACTGGCCTGGGGACCGAAGCCGGCAGCGCCTTAGGCCTGCATAACGACGTCGATACCATCACCTTCACCGGTTCTACCGCCGTCGGCAAAGCCTTTATGGCCTACTCCGCGCAGTCCAACCTCAAGCAGGTCTGGCTGGAGTGCGGCGGCAAAAGCGCCAATATCGTCTTCGCCGACTGCAAGGATCTCGATCTGGCCGCTGAAAAAGCGGCTTTCGGCATCTGCTTCAACCAGGGCGAGGTCTGCTCGGCTAACTCTCGCCTGCTGGTCGAGCGGACGATTTACGCCGAATTTATCGCTAAGCTGCAGGAAAAAATGCAGGCGTGGGCGCCGTCTCATCCCTTCGAGCCTGCAGCCAAAATGGGCGCCATGGTCAGCGCGGCGCATGCGCAAAAGGTGATGAGCGCCATTCGCGCCGCCGAGCGCACCGGCGCCCGCGTCCTCATTGGCGGTCGCGAGATTGAGATCGACGGCGTCGCCAACTACGTGGAACCGACGCTGATTGAAGCCGCGGATACCGCCTCCTCCCTGTGGCAGGAGGAGATTTTCGGCCCGGTGCTTGCCGTTATGCCTTTTGACGACGAGCAGCAGGCCGTCACCCTCGCCAATCAGCACATCTACGCCCTCGCCGCCTCGGTGTGGACCGACGATCTCCATCGCGCCCATCGCGTTGCCGGAATGCTTAACGCCGGGACCGTCTCGGTGAATACCGTCGACGCGCTGGACGTCAGCGTGCCGTTTGGCGGCAATAAGCAGTCTGGCTTTGGCCGCGACCTGTCGCTGCACGCCTTTGACAAATTCACCAGCCTCAAAACGACCTGGTTCCAGTTTCGCTAGCACCCGGCAGCTTTCGCATTTTTAGATTCCGCTTACAGGAGAGAGAAGATGACTACCCCGAATAACCCGCAACGCAGCACCCCGGACTACCAGAGCGCCGATGCCGCACACCATATCCACGCCTTTCTCGACCAGAAGGCGCTGAACGCCGAGGGGCCTCGCGTGATGGTTCGCGGGGAGGGTCTGTACCTTTGGGATAACGACGGCAACAAGTACCTCGACGGCATGTCCGGCCTGTGGTGCACCCAGCTCGGCTACAGCCGCCAGGATCTGGCGGATGCGGCGGCGGCGCAGTTCGCTAAGCTGCCCTATTACAATATGTTCTTCCACACCACCCACCCAACGGTGATCGAGCTCTCCGAGCTGCTGTTCAGCCTGCTGCCGCCGCACTACAGCCACGCGATTTACACCAACTCGGGGTCTGAATCGAACGAAGTGCTGATCCGCACCGTTCGCCGCTACTGGCAGATCCTCGACAAGCCGCAGAAGAAGGTGATGATTGGCCGCTGGAACGGCTATCACGGCTCAACCCTCGCCGCCACCGCGCTGGGCGGGATGAAGGCGATGCACACCATGGGCGGCATGATCCCCGACGTGGCCCATATCGACGAGCCCTACTGGTACATGCACGGCGGCAGCCTGACGCCGCACGAGTTTGGCCTGCGCTGCGCCGGTCAGCTCGAGGAGAAAATACTCGAGCTGGGCGCGGAAAACGTGGCCGGTTTTATCGCCGAGCCGTTCCAGGGCGCGGGCGGGATGATTTTCCCGCCGGAAAGCTACTGGCCTGAGATCCAGCGCATTTGCCGGAAGTACGACGTCCTGCTGTGCGCCGATGAGGTCATTGGCGGCTTTGGCCGCACCGGCGAGTGGTTCGCGCATCAGTACTTCGGCTTCGAGCCGGATACGCTGTCCATCGCCAAAGGGCTGACCTCCGGGTACGTGCCGATGGGCGGCCTGGTGCTGAGCAAGCGCATGGCGGAAGTGCTGGTTGAGAAAGGCGGCGTCTTCGCCCACGGTCTGACCTACTCCGGCCATCCCGTTGCCGCCGCCGTGGCGATTGCCAACCTGAAGGCGCTGCGCGACGAAAACCACGTCACCAACGTACGCGATAACACCGGCCCGTATCTGCAGAAAACCCTGCGGGAGGTGTTCGACAATCACCCGCTGATCGGCGAAGTTCAGGGTACGGGCCTCGTCGCGGCCCTGCAGTTCGCGGAAGATAAAAGCACCCGCCGCCGCTTCGCCAATGAGAACGAGCTGGCCTGGCGCTGCCGCACCATCGGTTTTGAAGAGGGGGTCATTATTCGCTCGACGCTGGGGCGGATGATCATGGCGCCGGCGCTGATCGCCGGACGTAGCGAGCTGGACGAACTGGTCGAGAAGACCAAACGCGCTATCGACCGTACGGCGAAGGAAGCCGGCCTGCTGTAAACCCTGCCCGTTGCCGAAGCGATGATTCCCCTCGTCGAAGGCCTGCCGGCCTGATAAACCCAACGCCCGCACTCCCGCGGGCGTTCTCGCGCCGCCGACGATGTAACAAATTCGTCATAATTCTCTCCACGCCGATGATCTGCGCAGCACGATGCGAGATTGGCAAAATGTTACGCTACACTAAAAGAAAAAAAAGAAATTATATTTCAAAAAATCAGTAAACTCGACCGCATAACCGTTGGCGATGGCTGCTATTACCATAAAAAGTAGTTGATCTGATACGCACAAGCTCTTATTTTGCTTGTCAGTTTTTCAAACGAGATAAAACGATGCCTACTATTACAGCCGGTAGTATGAAAGAAGCAAAAGAATTAATTAACTGCGGGAAATATAAGGAAATAGTTCTTAACTTTGATATTGATGCCGATGATTTTTTCACCCTCGCGACATCCCAGCACGCCACCAAAATCACCATCTCCGACAAAAACACCCACTCACCGGTAAAATTAGAAAAATAATTAAAAACCTCTGAGGTATTTCTTATGTTGCTATTTATTGGCACAGCGGCAGTTGCTTTTCTCTCTTCATTAATGCTGATCTGGCTTGACGATCGCATCAGCGAGCAGGATTAACCTCCGGCGCGCAGCTCCCCCCTCTCTTATTTTACATGCCCGTGTGCGCTCATCGTGAAGCGCTACGGGCTGTTCCTGCAGCACCCGATACCCTCAGCTTCAACGATCCGTCACTCGCCGTTGTGTGGAAAGCGTGAAGGCTCCGCGCCGTCTCGCGACGCGGAGTGAAAGCGCGGTAATTACAGCGATTTCGCCAGGCGTTCGACGGCGGTCAGCAGACCCGCTTCCGACACCGTTGAGTAGGAGAGGCGCAGCGTGCGGGTATCCGGATTGTCGTTATAGAACGCTTCGCCCGGCACGTAGACCACGCCGTTTTCGAGGGTCTTTTTCATCCATTGCATGGTATCGAACGGATAGCGGAAGCGGGCCCACAGGAACATGCCGCCTTTGGGTCGGCTGAACTCCAGATGCTCGCCAAGCTGGCTCTCCAGGGCATCGGCCAGGGCGACGCACTTCTTGCGATAGTCTTCGCGGATCAGGGCTATCTGGTTCTCCAGGCGGTTCATCGCCAGGTATTCCGCGGTGATCACCTGCGACAGCATGTTGGTGTGGAGATCCGCCGCCTGCTTGACGATCACCGTCTGCTGCGCCAGCCAGTCCGGCATCACAATCCAGCCGATGCGCATGCCCGGGGCGAGGATCTTGGAGAACGTCGAGGTGTAGACCACCTGGTCTTCACAGCCGAGCTCCTGCGCGTACTGATACAGCGGGCGGCGGACTTCGTCGGTAAAGCTGATTTCGCCGTAGGGATCGTCTTCGATAATCACGAAATCATGCTGCTTCGCCAGCTCAACCACCCGACGGCGGCGATCGGCGCTGAGGGTTTTTCCGCCCGGGTTGCCGAAGGTGGGCACCAGGTACACGGCCTTGACCTTCGTCGTCTCCAGCAGGTCCGCCAGCTGTTCCACCAGCATGCCGTCGTCATCGGTATCGACGCTGAGGATATTCGCCTGAGCCAGCTGGAACACCTGCAGCGCGGCCAGATAGGTTGGGCGCTCGACGACGATCGCATCGCCCGGATCGAGCAGCGTACGCGCGACGATATCCAAAGACTGCTGGGAACCGGAGGTGATATAGACATGGCTTGCCGGACAGGCAACGCCGCGCGCCCGACACAGTTCGCTGACGGCCTGACGCAGCGGCGGATAGCCTTCGGTCAATCCGTACTGGAACGCATCGTTGAAACGCCCGCCCATCGCCTGCTGCACCGCCAGATTCAGACCTTCGGTATCAAACAGCTCCGGAGCCGGGATCCCACCACCCAGAGAGATAACGCCGGGGAGTTTACTGTGCTTGAGAAGTTCGCGGACGGCGGAGGGCTTGAGTTCACCCGCGCGGGCGGCGAGTCGCCGATCGTGCATATTATTTTCCTTTTTTGTCTGTCTTGTTGTTGTGGTTTGTTAACTATTTAGTACCAATTTTTACCCAAAATCCCCGGCAGCGCTACGCTTACCGGGGATTTTGCGGCCCCTGCGATTCGGCGCAGGCGGAACTATCGTCTATCGTTGTCTTTCAGCACAATTAGCGGTTCAATATCGCTCTCTTTTTTGACCACCAGCGAATCATCGCCGCGCAGGCAGGTGCCGCCGTAGTTGCCGCCAACGGTAAAAGTGCACACCTGGATGTATTTACCATCCACTTTCGGCAGGCACCACAGCTGCTGGTAAATATTTTTGCGATCGACAAACTGCCCGCTGGTCTTATCCAGCACCTCGTCGTCGGGACTTATCAGATCGATATTGTTGCCGCAGCGCCCGGAGATGGGCTTAATCGCGTAGCCGGTTTTCGCCAGATCGTCGTTGACGACAAAATCGGTATCCAGCAGATAGCGATGGTTCGGGAACAGCGACCACAGCACCGGCAAAATCGCCTTGTTGCCGGGGATCACCGTCCACAGCGGTTCGAATACCAGCACCTCGGGGCGCAGCAGGACGTCAATCAGCCGCACCTCGTTTTGCGGATGGCCGGTGCGGATCGGCACCGCGGCGTACTCGTCGGCGCTGACCTCGCGCACCTGCTCGATGGCGGTTTCCCATGCCCAGGTTTTCCAGACGCAGTTAACCAGCCGCCCGTCACCGTCGATCAGCTGCCCGGCGGCATCCCAGCGCAGCTCATCGAGGCCAAAGAGGATTTTGCTCTCGAATCCGGCCTGGGTGAGCGAACGTTGGATAAACAGCGCGTGGTAGTTCTCCTCCAGATCCTTATCCTGCATGATGTGCACAAAAGGCCGCGCCCGGCTGTGCTTCCACGCGCCCGCCAGCTCATCCAGCAGATCTTCCGCCGGGTTATGCCCGCTGCCGTAGTAGCCCTGCTTCAGCCACTGTTCGAGGATCAGCCCACCTTCGGTATGGCAGGAGGCGGAGTCGGCGTTGTACTCATAGACCTTCAGCCCGCGCTCGTCCATGCAGAAATCCATGCGGCCGGTAATCATATGGTGGCGACGCCGCTGCCATGAGAGGCGCAGACGCGGCCAGAGAATTTTGGGGATATCGAACAGCGCCAGCAGGCTGTCGTCTTTCATCACCTTATCGGTGGCGTGCAGGTACATCAAATGCAGCTCGTTGGTTGCTTTGATCAGCTCCTGCTCAGCGCTTTCGGTAATGGTGAAATACTGGTAAGGGTCGGCGTTAATAAAGTGGCCGTTGGCGTCAACGTAGGCTTTCTGCAGCGTATCTTTCTCGTTTAGCCACTTGCCGCGAAACTGCCCGTTGTTCGGCAGCCGCGCGCCACGAATGGCCATCGCTTCGCCCGGCAGCACCGGCTGCGCCAGGCTGTGCTCGGTATCGGCGGTCTGGATCATCCAGCCGAGGATCTGAGTGTCCGTAAAGGTATCTTTGAGGGTGTAGATGCCGTCCTTCACGTCGAGGGTTAATTCACGGGTCCACTGCTGGCCCTGCGGCAGCGGCGTGTGGATAACGTTTTGCTCGGCGATCCTGACCTTATTACCCACCAGCTGCGTAATCACCGCCACGTGGCCGGTATGCTTAAACTCGCCGCCCTTCTGCCAGATCAGCAGGGAACCCACCATCGGCGGACGACGCGAGCCGTTAGCAAAGGCCTGCAGCGGCAGAATGTTGTCGTTAACCACTTCGCGCAGAAAGCGCAGGGAGAAGATTTCATACGCCATGCCGACGTCGGTGAAGACGAAACCGTAGGTGAGAAACAGGAAGCGGCGCGCGAACTCGACGCACTGCCATTTGTGCCCCATATACTCGTTATTGATATAGCTGCGGAACGTGGCGTCATCCGGATAGTCTTGCGGATTTAAGCTGCTGTAGTTCGATGAATAAATTGCCACGCCGCCCGGCGCGTAGCCTAACAATGTACCAAAAGGGGCATCACTGCTTGTCGATCCTTTGCTCATTAGCCTGACCTCAAATTAATGCAGCCCGGGCAGTTGGCGGAACAAAACTCCCTCTTCTTATCCTGCCGCAGGCACTTACCAGACAGAGGTGGAATAATGATACCACTCATTCGGTTTGCGAATTGTGCCCTTACGGAAAATAACCCTGCGCCGCAGGGCAAAAGTGATATCGTTTATCTGAGATATAACAACAAATCGCGAATTAACGTCAGGAGTTGATTATGAGCACACAACCGCATCTGCAAGCGCAACCGCTGGTCTGGGGACATGGCCCGCGCACCTTCGAGGTTTTCCTGGAGCCAACCTGCCCCTATTCGGTACGCGCATTCAATAAGCTCGACGACCTGCTCGACGAGGTTGGCGCGGATAACGTGACCATCAAAGTTCGCCTGCAGTCCCAGCCCTGGCACATGTTCTCGGGGGTCATCGTGCGCTGTATTCTGGCGGCCTCCACCCTGCCGCACGGCAGAGAGCAGGCGCATAAGGTGCTAAAAGCCGTGGCCGACCATCGCGAAGAGTTCGAATTTACCGATCACTGCAGCGGGCCGAATATGAACGCCACTCCGCAGCAAATCGTTGAGCGTATCGAGCGCTACAGCCACGTTCTGCTTTCCGCGGCGTTCGCCCGCCCTGAGCTGCAGGCGGAGATCAAATGGCACAGCAAATATGCGCGCCAGAACGGTATCCACGTGTCGCCGACCTTTATGGTCAACGGGCTGGTGCAGGCGGATCTCGGCAGCGGCGACGATATCAGCGTCTGGGCCGCGCGGATAATGGCCTGATTTAGGGCGCTGCCCCGGCGAGCGTAACGCGGCCGGGGAAGCCGTCCGGGAATATCGCCAGCGGGTGAATAAGCCTCACACTGTTAAATCCTTAATACGCCACCTGCTACACTCCCTGAACACCTCACTACAAAGGCAGACCAGCATGTCAGAGAATAACTACCAACCCCCGAAAGTGTGGGAATGGAAGCAGAACAACGGCGGCGCGTTCGCCAACATCAACCGTCCTGTCTCCGGCGCAACGCATGAGCAAGAGCTGCCGGTCGGCTCGCATCCGCTTCAGCTTTACTCCCTGGGAACGCCTAACGGCCAGAAGGTGACGATCCTGCTGGAAGAGCTGCTGGCGCTGGGCGTGAGCGATGCGGAGTATGATGCCTGGCTGATTCGGATCGGCGAAGGCGATCAGTTCTCAAGCGGCTTCGTTGCGGTGAACCCGAACTCAAAAATCCCGGCGCTGAGCGATCGCTCAACCACCCCGCCAACGCGCGTGTTTGAGTCCGGCAGCATCCTGCTTTATCTCGCGGAGAAGTTCGGTTTCTTCCTGCCAAAAGATCCGGCCGGGCGCACCGAAACGCTGAACTGGCTGTTCTGGCTGCAGGGCGCGGCGCCGTTCCTCGGCGGCGGCTTTGGCCACTTCTTCAACTACGCGCCGGTGAAAATCGAGTACGCCATCGACCGCTTCACCATGGAAGCCAAGCGTCAGCTCGACGTGCTGGATAAGCGGCTCGCCGACAACCGCTACGTCGCCGGAGAAGAGTACACCATCGCCGATATGGCTATCTGGCCGTGGTACGGCAACGTGGTGCTCGGTGGCGTCTATAACGCCGCCGAATTCCTCGACGCCGGCAGCTATAAAAACGTTCTGCGCTGGGCACAGGAGGTAGGCAGCCGTCCGGCGGTTCAGCGCGGGCGGATCGTTAACCGCACCAACGGCCCGCTAAACGAGCAGCTCCACGAGCGCCATAGCGCCAGCGACTTCGATAGCCAAACCGAAGACAAGCGCCAGGCATAAGGCCATCCCAGCCGAAGGCTTCGGCCTTCGGCTATTAGCGCTCCAGGCGGTATCCCGCCATAAAGTAGCGCATCGCGGTGCAGGAGCTCCCCTCCTTAAAGAAATCCATAATCATGTTCCTGTCCAGACCGTAGCGGCGGGTCAGGATCCCGGCCTCCCACGCGCTAAGCTGGCGGTCGCCGGTTTTTTCAAACATCCGCTGAGAATAGCCGAGCACAAACCCGCGCTTATAGTCGGTACAAAAATTTGCGGCACCGCTGGCGCTGTCGGCCTGAGCCGCCTGCAGACCGGCCATTAAACCTTTACCAAAATGGTTATCCATCGCGTTCCCCTCAATCGTTATATACAAAATTATATAGCGATTTTTTAAGCAAGGGGTAGCGCTATTTCAGCCGATCGCGCTAGCGCAAATACTTCTCAAACCAGGCCAGGGTTCTCTGCCACGCCAGCTCTGCCGCTTCCCGGTCATAGCGCGGCGTGGAGTCATTATGAAACCCGTGATTAACCCCCTGATAAATATAGGCCTCATAGACCTTATGCTGCGCTTTCAGCGCCTCTTCATAGGCCGGCCAACCCTGGTTGATGCCGCTATCGAGGCCGGCGTAGTGCAGCAGCAGCGGCGCCTGAATCCTGGCGACTTCGTTGAGCGGCGGCTGCCGGCCGTAGAACGGCACCGCGCAGGCCAGCTCCGGGATCGCCACCGCGGCGGCGTTGCTGACGCCCCCGCCGTAGCAAAAGCCGGTGATGCCGACTTTCCCCGTCGCCTGCGGATGCTTCGCCATAAACGCCACCGCGGCAAAAAAGTCGTTCATCAGCTTCACGGGATCGACTTTCTGCTGCAGCTCTCGCCCCTCATCATCATTGCCGGGATAGCCGCCGACGGAGCTCAGACCGTCCGGCGCCAGGGCGATATAGCCCGCCTTCGCCACCCGCCGGGCAACGTCTTCAATATAGGGGTTGAGGCCGCGGTTCTCATGCACCACCACCACCGCCGCGGCTTTGTCGGCTATCTTCGTCGGCGTCACCAGGTATGCGCGCACTTCGCCATGCCCGTCGGGAGAGGGATAGTGAATATACTCCGGGCGGATATCCGGGTCGGTAAACGCCACCTGCTCCGCCAGGGCATAGTTGGGTTTCAGCAGGTTAAACAGCGCCAGCGCGGTCATTCCGCCGACGGCATATTTCCCCGCCAGCTGGAGAAACTCACGTTTGCTGATTTTGCCGTGGGCATAGTAGTCGTAGTACTCGAGCAGCTGCTGCGGGAAATCTTTGGCGGTCAGTCGCGTCATCGCGTGTTCTCCGTAAGTGAAGGCCCTTTAAGCAAAGCATAAGCTCGCCGGGACGCCAGAAATCTCGCGCAGTGTGATCCAGCAAACGCCTCATCGGCGACTTAGCGTCTAAAGTAGAACGTCGTTTTAAATAAAAAAGGAGAGATCATGTCCTGGTTCGCTAACCCTGGTCGCTACGATCGGATGCAGTATCGCTACTGCGGCAAAAGCGGCCTGCAGCTGCCCGCGCTGTCGCTGGGCCTGTGGCACAACTTTAGCCACGGTAACGCGCTGGATGACCAGCGCGCCCTGCTTCGCAAGGCCTTCGATTTGGGCATTACCCATTTTGACCTGGCCAATAACTACGGGCCGCCGCCCGGCAGCGCCGAGGAAAACTTTGGCCGCCTGCTGCGCGAGGAGTTTGCCGCCCACCGCGACGAACTCATTGTTTCGACCAAAGCCGGATATTCCATGTGGCCGGGGCCCTATGGTTCCGGCAGTTCGCGTAAATATCTGCTGGCCAGCCTCGACCAAAGCCTGCAGCGCATGGGGCTGGATTACGTCGATATTTTCTATTCTCATCGCGTTGATGAGAACACGCCGATGGAGGAGACCGCCGCAGCGCTGGCGCAGGCGGTGCAGAGCGGCAAGGCGCTGTACGTTGGCATCTCCTCCTATTCGCCGGAACGCACGCAGCAGATGGCGGCGCTCCTGCGCGAGTGGAAAATTCCGCTGCTGATCCATCAGCCCTCCTATAACCTGCTTAACCGCTGGGTCGATAGCAGCGGGCTGCTGGATACGCTGGAGGAGAACGGCGTCGGCTGCATCGCCTTTACGCCGCTGGCGCAGGGCCTGCTGACCGGCAAGTATCTCCAGCAGATCCCGGAAGGTTCGCGAATGTTCTATGAAGGGAAGCGGGATCGCGGCCTGACGGAAACGATGCTCAGCGAGCCAAACGTCCGAAGCCTGCGCCTGCTGCAGGAGATGGCGCACGGCCGCGGTCAGAGCATGGCGCAAATGGCGCTGAGCTGGCTGCTGAAGGATAGCCGGGTGACCTCGGTACTGATTGGCGCCAGCCGTCCGCAGCAGCTGGAGGAGAACGTAAAGGCGCTGGAAAACCTGACCTTCAGCGCCGAAGAGCTGGCGCAGATCGACCAGCACGTGGCGGATGGTCAGCTAAATTTGTGGCAGGCTTCGTCGGACAAGTAAATCGCTGGCCCGGCGGCTAAACGCGGCCGGGCAGACAGGAGCTAGTGCTTCACTTTGGTCAGGCGATCGAGATAGCCCATCACAAACGCCGACAGCACGAAGGTCAGGTGGATAATGACGTACCACATCAGCTTATTGTCCGGTACGTTTTTGGCATCCATAAACACCCGCAGCAGGTGGATCGAGGAGATCGCAACGATGGAGGCCGCAACCTTGTTTTTCAGCGAAGTGGCATCCATTTTTCCCAGCCAGCTGAGCTTCTCTTTGCCCTCGTTAATATCCAGCTGAGAGACAAAGTTTTCATAGCCCGAGAACATCACCATCACCAGCAGGCCGCCGACCAGCGTCATATCCACCAGCGACAGCAGGGTCAGGATCAGGTCCGACTCCCCCACGCTGAAGATATGCGGCAGGATGTGGAGGATCTCCTGAAAAAATTTTATCGACAGTGCCACCAGTCCCAGAGAGAGACCAAAATAAACCGGTGCCAGCAGCCAGCGTGAGGCGTACATGGCATTTTCCAGAAAGCGTTCCATAAGACCCTGTAAGTTAAAAAAAACGATCGGCATTATATCGCAAGCCGCCAGCGTGATTGCAACATCCGGTCAGCGCCGCGGATCGGCAGAAATAAAAAAGGCCGGCACAAGGCCAGCCTCCTGGGGAGATGTCGGTGAGGGCTACTGCGCTTTAACGGTCTCTTCGCCCACCAGACCAATCTTCAGATAACCCGCCTGGTGCAGGGTATCCATGACCTTCATCATCGTCTCATAGTCCACGGTTTTATCCGCGCGGAAGAAGACGGTGGTGTCTTTCTTACCTTCAGTCAGCGTATCCAGCGCGCCGATCATGTTCTCTTCGGTGACCGGATCGTTGCCGAGGAACATGGCTTTATCCGCCTTCACCGACAGATAGATCGGCTTTTCCGGACGCGGCTGCGGCTGGCTGGAGGAGGCGGGCAGGTTGACCTTCACATCAACCGTCGCCAGCGGGGCGGCCACCATAAAGATAATCAGCAGCACGAGCATGACGTCGATAAACGGCGTCACGTTAATATCGTGCATTTCGCCGTTATCATCGAGGTTTTCGTTAAAATGCATCGCCATAAAGCATCAACCTACTCGTAATTTCTGCGCGGTACGCACCGGCGCAGTGCCGCTGGCGCTGAGGTCCAGATCGCGGCTCTGCAGCAGCAATACCTGGGCGGCGACGTCGCCGAGGGTGGCTTTGTAGCTGCCGATCATACGGGCGAAGATGTTATAGATAACCACCGCCGGGATAGCGGCAAACAGGCCGATTGCCGTTGCCAGCAGCGCTTCCGCGATGCCCGGTGCGACAACCGCGAGGTTGGTGGTCTGAGTCTGGGCGATGCCGATAAAGCTGTTCATGATGCCCCAGACGGTACCAAACAGGCCGACGAACGGGGAGATGGCTCCGATAGTCGCCAGATAGCCGTTTCCACGGCCCATATAACGACCGACAAACGCCACGCGGCGCTCAAGGCGGAAACCGGTACGCTCTTTGATGCCTTCGTTATCTTCGACGCCTGCCGACAGCTCAAGCTCGTTCTGCGCTTCGTTGATAAGCTGCGTGCTGAGGCTTTTAGGATGGAAAGCGTTGGCGATGTCGCTGGCCTGATCGAGGGAACGCGCTTCGCCGAGAAGCTGCTGTTCGCGCTTGAGGCGGCGCTTGCTGGAGAGGATTTCCGCACCCTTGCCGAAGAAGATAGCCCATGTGACTATCGACGCCAGAATCAGGCCGATCATCACGACCTTAACGACAATATCGGCATGATGATACATACCCCAAACGGAAAGATCCGCCTGCATCAAATTATTACCCACTCTGAGTCTCCAGGACGTAAATCACAAAATCTGAGCATAATAATATCAAAACGGCATCGAATTGATAGTGGTTCTCATTAGTATTTACACTGTGCAGCAAATCACGTTTATTTTCCTTGCGCTTACGCAGTAAAAAAGCGGCCGCCGGGGGATTTGGTAAAATTTTTGCCTGTATCCGTCGTTAGCCGGTACAGGTCCGGGTATTCATGCTAGTTTAGACGTCCAGACGTATAAAAACAGGCAAAAACATGGCTGACAAACATCTTGATACCGCTCTGGTCCACGCCGGGCGCAGTAAAAAATATACCTTAGGATCGGTAAACAGCGTGATTCAGCGCGCTTCATCGCTGGTATTCGATACCGTCGAAGATAAGAAACATGCCACCCGCAACCGGGCGAAGGGCGAGCTGTTTTACGGCCGCCGCGGCACGCTGACCCACTTCTCGCTGCAGGAAGCCATGTGCGAGCTGGAAGGCGGCGCCGGCTGCGCCCTGTTCCCCTGCGGCGCGGCGGCGGTGGCCAATACGATTCTGGCGTTTGTTGAGCAGGGCGACCACGTTCTGATGACCAATACCGCCTATGAGCCGAGCCAGGATTTTAGTACCAAAGTGCTTGCCAGACTCGGCGTGAGCACCGGCTGGTTCGATCCGCTGATTGGCGCCGATATCGCCCGTCTGGTCCAGCCGAATACCCGCGTGGTGTTTCTCGAATCTCCGGGTTCAATCACCATGGAGGTCCACGACGTTCCGGCGATCGTCGCGGCCGTGCGCAGCGTTGCCCCGGAGGCAATCATCATGATCGACAACACCTGGGCGGCAGGCGTGCTGTTCAGGGCGCTGGATTTCGGCGTCGATATCTCGATTCAGGCCGGCACCAAATACCTGATTGGCCACTCCGATGCGATGGTCGGCACCGCGGTTGCCAACGCGCGCTGCTGGGACCAGCTGCGTGAGAACGCCTATCTGATGGGGCAGATGCTCGACGCGGATACCGCCTATATGACCAGCCGCGGCCTGCGCACCCTCGGCGTGCGCCTGCGTCAGCACCACGAGAGCAGCCTGCGCATCGCCGAATGGCTGGCGCAGCACCCGCAGGTGGCGCGGGTCAACCATCCCGCGCTGCCGGGCAGCAAAGGACATGAGTTCTGGAAGCGCGACTTTACCGGCAGCAGCGGCCTGTTCTCGTTTATTCTCAACAAGCGGCTGAACGACGCCGAGCTGTCCGCTTATCTGGACAACTTCAGCCTGTTCAGCATGGCCTACTCCTGGGGCGGTTTCGAATCGCTGATCCTGGCTAACCAGCCGGAGCACATCGCCGCCATCCGCCCCGAGGCGGAAGTCGATTTCAGCGGCACGCTGATTCGCGTCCATATCGGTTTAGAAAATGTTGACGATCTGCTGGCGGATTTAGCGGCGGGCTTCGCGCGTATCGTGTAAAGTGACGGCCAGTGGCAATAATTGCGGACGTTCTGCTAGAGGCGGCCGCTTTTGTTGCGCCCGGGATCAAGGTGTTCGGGGCTCTTCAGGAGTACACTAGTCAAAAATACGGTACCACTTAGGAAAGTCCATGGTTGTTATTCAAGAGATTGTCGCCGCGCTCTGGCAACATGATTTTGCCGCATTGGCGAACCCTCACGTTGTGGGCGTTGTATATCTGGTCATGTTCGCGACCCTGTTTCTCGAGAACGGTCTGCTGCCGGCCTCGTTTTTACCCGGGGACAGCCTGCTGCTGCTCGCCGGCGCGCTGATTGCAAAAGGCGTCATGGACTTTGTGCCCACCCTCGCCATTCTGACGGCGGCGGCCAGCCTCGGCTGCTGGCTGAGCTATATTCAGGGGCGCTGGCTCGGCAATACCGAGACCGTTAAGGGCTGGCTTTCCCATCTACCGCAAAAATATCATCAGCGTGCGACCTGCATGTTCGATAAGCACGGGCTGCTGGCCCTGCTGGCCGGACGCTTCCTGGCCTTCGTCCGCACCCTGCTGCCAACCATGGCCGGTATTTCCGGGCTCTCCAACCGCCGCTTCCAGTTCTTCAACTGGCTCAGCGCGCTGCTGTGGGTCGGCGTGGTCACCGGGCTCGGATATGCGCTCAGCATGATCCCTTTCGTCAAGCGCCACGAAGATCAGGTGATGACCTGCCTGATGATCCTGCCTATCGCTCTGCTGGTTGCCGGCCTGCTGGGTACGCTGGTGGTGGTCATTAAGAAAAAGTTCTGCAGCGCGTAATAAAGCATCAATAAGGGAGGAGCCCTCCCTTATTCTCCCCCCTCGGAAACCAGCCTGCCGTTGAGTAACGTCAGCTGTCTGTCCGCCAGCGCCGCCGCTTCTTCCGGCTCGTGCGTCACCAGCACCACCGTCACCGCATGGCGCCGCAGGGAACGCACCACTTCCCATAGCCGGACACGGGTCCCGCGATCGAGACTTGAGAAAGGCTCGTCCAGCAGCAGCAGCCTGGGGCGGGAGATCAGCGCCCTCGAGAGCGCCGCCCGCTGCTGCTCCCCACCGGAAATCTGCCGCGGATAGCGCTCCGCCAGGTGAGCGATGCCCATCTCTTCCAGCAGATCCGTCTGCTCCTTTTTGAGCCGTGGAAGGCCCGCCGCGTACTGCGCCAGCGCGAGGTTACCGCGAACTGTCAGGTAAGGAAAAAGGTAAAGACGCTGGTTGAGATAGCGGCACGGCCTTTGCCAGGGCGGCAGGTCGTCAAGGCGCTGGCCGGCAAGATAAATTGTTCCCTGATAAGGGATCGCTCCGGCAATCGCGTTCAGCATGGTGGTCTTGCCGCTCCCGGACGGCCCGGCGATCGCCACGCAGCTTCCCTCTGGCACGCGGAAGCTTATCCCCTGCAAAATCCGTGTGGTGACATCTTCAACGCGCAGCATACTCTCTCTCTTTATAGAGTCGTTGGATCCGGTGCAGAATCACCAGCAGCAGCCCTGCCAGCGCAATCAGCAGCAGCGAGCAGCCGATCGCCAGTGAAAAATCACCGCTGGCAATATTCAGGTACACCGCCATGGGCAGGGTTTCCGTTTTAAAGCGGATCGCCCCTGCCAGCATGAGGGTCGCACCAAACTCCCCCAGCGCCCTGGCCAGCGCCAGCACGCCGCCGCTCAGCAGGGAGGGCCAGCACAGCGGGATTTCAACCAGCAGCAGCGTGCGGACTGGCGTCAGCCCAAGGTTATGCGCCGTGGCGATGAATGCCGGATCGAGCGATGAGAACGCGGCGCTCGCCGCCCGAACCACTATCGCGCTGGCAACGTAGGTCTGGGCGATAATCACGCCCAGCGGAGAGAAGAGCAGCGCGGAGAGCTGCGGAAATATACCGCTCAGCGGCCCGCGCTGACCCAGCAGCAGCAGCAGCCCAATGCCGACGATCAGCGGCGGCGTCACCAGCGGAATATCCAGCAGCGCGTCGATAATACCTTTCCCACGGAAGGCGGTTCTCGCCATCACCCACGCGGCAGGTATCCCGATCAGCAGCGCCAACAGAAGCGAGAGTAAGGCGGTGCCCACCGACATGGCGATGGCAAAGTGCAGCTCCGGCTCCTGCAAGACCTGCATGAGGGTGGCAAAGTCCAGTTCGAATACCAGCGACAGCAGCGAGCCGACAACCAGCGTCAGCAGCAGACAGAGCGGCGCAAACATCAGCCCGGCCAGAGAACTCACCTGACGATTAGCCATCCTGGTTTACTTTGCCAGCGGCAGATAGCCGAGGTCGGTAAACGTTTTTATCCCCTGCGCGGAGGTAAAAGCGTTCGCCAGCTGACGGGCCTCCTCGGGGTGCTGACTGGTCCGCAGCACCGCCAGCGTTGCCACCTCATCTGGCGTATTCGCCGGCACCGGCAGCAGAACCAGCTGCTGCTGGTTTTTGACCGCATCCGTTCTGCCGATAACCGCGGCGTCAACGTCGCCGTTCAGCAAATAGAGCACCAGCTGTTTGATCGTCGCGGTGCGAACCACCACCTTCTGACGCAGCGCTTCGCCATATCCCGTGGCCTCCAGCAGCTTCTCGCCGCTTTTGCCTAACGCGATGCTTTGGGGATCGCCCATGCCAATTTTCAGCGAGCTATCGGCCAGCGCGGCATAGGAGTCGATGCCCGCCGCCTTATCTTTGCGCACGGCCATTACCGGGGTGTGGTGCACGAGGGGGAAGGCGGCCTCCACTTTCCCCTGCAGCCGGAGTTTTTCGACGTAGTCGGCCGAACCGGGGAGGAAAAGATCGCCCTGCTGCGTAAGCTGATAACGCGTCAGGATCTGGCCGGAGCCGCCATACTCGACGAGCACCGTATTGCCGCTCTCTTTTTCATATCTGGCGACAATTTGATCGACCGGGGCGCGCAGTCCGGCCCCCGCGTACAGATGCAGCTCAGCGGCAAAAGCGAGCTGGCTACCGAGCGCCGCCAGAGCGATAACGATCCACTTTGTTATTTTCATATCCCATTTTCCCTGCGTATTGATAGCGTCAATTGATTAACGGTTGCATGGCGTTATCCGCCAAACGCTGGCGCACTACGGCGCCTAAGCGCCTGCCGATGACATTCCCCGGCTCGGACGAGCGGCTGGGCAAAAATCATTCGCTATATAAGCAGATATATACCGACCAGGGAGTTGGCCAAAATCAAAAGAGAGGTTAAAAACAGAGCGCAGGGGTTAAAAAAGGGAAGAAATTTGCGTCGCCGGCGGCAGGAAACAAATAAAACCAGCTGTGGCCGGAACCGGCTTCACGCCGGCGCGCCTTCCCGAAGCGTGCGTTTCCTGTTACATCCCCTGAATCGTTCTGATCCGCGCCGCATCTTCGCCCGGCGTCATGCCAAAATAGCGCTTAAACTCCCGGCTGAACTGCGACGCGCTTTCGTAGCCCACGCGCATCGCCGCCGCGCTGGCCTTCATCCCGTCGTGGATCATCAGCATCCTCGCCTTATGCAGGCGATAGCTTTTCAGATACTGCAGCGGCGAGGTGCTGGTGACCGATTTGAAATTGTGATGAAACGCCGAGACGCTCATGTTGGCCTCCGCCGCCAGCTGATCGACGCTCAGGTTCTCGGTGTACTGGCTTTCAATACGCTTGAGGACGCGGCTAATCAGGCTGAAGTGCGTTTGCCGACTCACCAGAGCCAGCAGCGCCCCGCCGCACGGCCCGGTCAGCACGTAGTAGAGCATCTCGCGAATAATCTGCTTGCCCAGGATGCGCGCATCCAGCGGCCGCTCCATCACGTCCAGCAGCCGTTCAGCGGCGCACAAAATCTCCTCAGAGAGCGCCGCCGAGTTAATCCCGCTCGACGCCACCGCCGGCTGGAAGCGCTCATCCTCGCCAATATCCATCAGCAGCTCCTGCAGCTGCAGAATATCCACGTTCAGCCGCAGCCCCGCCAGCGGAACCTCCGGCGTCGCGAAGGTTTCACACTCAAACGGCAGCGGCACCGTCAGCAGCAGATATTCGTTGGTGTCGTAACGAAAAGTCCGTTCATTTATGTAACCAATTTTATGACCGGAAAAGAGAAAAACGATGCCCGGCTGGTACATCACCGGCGTGCGCGTCCCCGGCTGCGTGCCGTACAATAACCGAATATCAGGCAGCAGCTCGCTGAGGTTTTCTTCGTTATCTTTCAGCTTGTTAACCTTTTCCGTTAGCAGCTGACATATCTGGGCACGCTTCATTTACGGTGACTCTCCAGTCGTTTTTCCACCTCTCTATTGTGCGCACTCCGCTGCCTTTTCTCCAGCCCCACGGAGAAATGGGCAAGACATCGGCAGGAATGTGCATTGAGGGGAACGGATGACGGGACCACAATGTTCGTCATCTGGCCGGGATATCTTCTCTGCCGGCAGTTTTCTCTTATTGAGGTGATGAGCAATGAACAATTTCGATCTGTATACCCCAACCCGTATCCTGTTTGGTAAAGGTGCCATCGAAAACCTGCGCGATCAGATCCCGGCAGGGGCCCGCATTCTGGTCACCTACGGCGGCGGCAGCGTGAAAAAAACCGGCGTCCTGGATCAGGCCCTGAGCGCGCTGAGCGATTTTGAGGTGCTGGAATTCGGCGGTATTGAACCGAATCCGTCCTACGAAACGCTGATGAACGCGGTCAAAATTGCCCGTGAACAGCAGATCACCTTCCTGCTGGCCGTCGGCGGCGGCTCCGTGCTCGACGGGACGAAGTTTATCGCCGCCGCCGCGCACTATGATGAAAGCGTCGATCCGTGGGAAATCCTCGAAACCTACGGTCAAAACGTCAAAAGCGCCATCCCGATGGGTTCCGTGCTGACGCTGCCGGCGACCGGCTCCGAATCCAATAAAGGTGCCGTCGTTTCACGTAAAACCACCGGCGACAAGCGCGCCTTTATGTCTTCCCACGTACAGCCGGTGTTTGCGATCCTCGATCCGGTCTACACCTACACCCTGCCGCCGCGTCAGGTTGCCAACGGCGTGGTTGACGCATTTGTCCATACCGTTGAGCAGTACGTGACCTACCCGGTTGATGGCAAAATCCAGGACCGCTTTGCCGAAGGCATTCTGCTGACCCTGATTGAAGATGGCCCGAAAGCGCTGCAAGAGCCGGAAAACTACGACGTGCGCGCCAACATTATGTGGGCCGCGACCCAGGCGTTAAACGGCCTGATCGGCGCAGGCGTGCCGCAGGACTGGGCAACGCATATGCTGGGACATGAGCTGACCGCCATGCACGGCCTTGACCATGCCCAGACCCTGGCCATCGTTCTGCCGGTGCTGTGGAATGAAAAACGCGATACCAAACGCGCTAAGCTGCTGCAGTACGCCGCCCGCGTGTGGAATATCACCGAAGGTTCTGAAGATGAGCGTATCGACGCGGCCATCGCCGCAACGCGCAATTTCTTCGAGCAGCTCGGCGTACCGACTCGCCTGAGCGGCTACGGTCTTGACGGTAGCTCCATCCCGGCGCTGTTGGCTAAACTGGAAGAGCACGGTATGACTCAGCTCGGTGAAAACCAGGATATCACTCTCGACGTCAGCCGCCGTATTTACGAGGCTGCACGCTAATTCTCCCCTGCTGATACGCCCTCTCCTTCGGGTCATCGGATGCGAAGGAGAGGAGTTTAACTACCGTTTTTAGCTATTTCGTCCAGACTTAATGCTACCCCTTAGCGAAATGTACCCCGCTAAGTTTCATTAACAGGAGGAAGGCATGACACATCCAACCGTGATAAAACTGCACGACGGCAACCTGATGCCACAGCTGGGCCTCGGCGTGTGGAAAGCAGGCAACGAGGAGGTCGTCTCCGCCATTCACAAGGCGCTGGAAGTCGGTTATCGCTCTTTTGACACCGCCGCCGCGTACCAAAACGAAGCCGGCGTCGGCAGCGCGCTGAGCCAGGCTGGCGTCCCTCGCGATGAGCTGTTTATCACCACCAAGCTATGGAACGACGATCAAAAACGTCCGCATGAAGCCCTGCAGGAGAGCCTGAGCAAGCTGCAGCTCGACTACGTCGATCTGTATTTAATGCACTGGCCGGTTCCGGCGATCGACCATTTTGTTGAAGCCTGGAAGGGCATGATTGAGCTCCAAAAACAGGGGCTGGCAAAAAGCATCGGCGTCTGTAATTTCCAGGTCCACCATCTGCAGCGGCTGCTTGATGAAACCGGCGTGGTACCGGTGATTAATCAGGTCGAACTCCATCCCCTGCTGCAACAGCGCCAGCTGCACGCCTGGAACGCGACGCACAAAATCCAGACCGAATCCTGGAGCCCGCTGGCTCAGGGGGGCGAAGGCGTATTCGATCAGAAAATCGTCCGCGAGCTGGCCGATAAGTACGGCAAGACGCCGGCGCAGATTGTCATCCGCTGGCATCTCGATAACGGCCTGGTGGTGATCCCTAAATCGGTGACCCCTTCGCGTATCGTGGAGAACTTTAACGTCTGGGACTTCCGTCTTGATAAAGACGAACTGGGAGCAATGGCGAAGCTGGATATCAACAAGCGCCTCGGGCCAGATCCTGACCAGTTTGGCGGCTAACCTTTCTTCCTGACCGCAGAGCGGTTTTTCGGTTATCCCGGAAGGTGGCGCAGCGGCCGCCCGCTCCGGGCAGCCTCATCCCTTTATTCCATCTCCCCGGCCAGCCTTGCGCTGCCGGGGCACTTCATTTTAGCGGGACGCAGAGCGAACGCGTTTTTTCGCTCCGCTGGCCGGCGTCTGCCGCTGATGCTCAACAGGCGTATGCTTAGTCAAGGCCGGGCGGGTATGGCGATTCTGGCGACGCGCTTCACGCATCTCGTCCAGCGTTGGCGCAGGCACCAGGCAGTCGCGGCGTGAGCCGATCAGGTGCTTTTTACCCATCGCCTCCAATGCCTGGCGGATCAGGGCCCAGTTTGCCGGATCGTGGTAGCGCAGCAGCGCTTTATGCAGGCGGCGCTGCTTATCCCCTTTTGGTACCACCACGTCTTCGCTTTTATAGCCAATCTTGCCCAGCGGGTTCTTGCCGGTGTAATACATGGTGGTTGAGTTAGCCAGCGGCGACGGATAGAAGTTCTGCACCTGATCCAGACGGAAACGGTTTTTCTTCAGCCACAGCGCCAGGTTCACCATATCTTCATCGCGGGTGCCCGGATGCGCGGAGATAAAGTACGGGATCAGATATTGCTCTTTACCCGCCTGTTTTGAGTAGCTATCGAACAGCTCTTTGAAGCGATCGTAGCTGCCCATTCCCGGCTTCATCATCTTCGACAGCGGGCCTTCCTCAGTATGCTCAGGGGCAATCTTCAGGTAGCCGCCCACGTGGTGGGTCGCCAGCTCTTTGATATAGCGCGGATCCTCAACGGCAATGTCGTAACGCACGCCGGAGGCAATGAGGATTTTCTTGATACCTTTCAGATCGCGGGCGCGGCGGTAGAGATTAATCGTCGGCTCGTGGTTGGTATCCATATGCGGGCAGATGTCCGGATAAACGCACGACAGGCGACGGCAGGTCTGCTCCGCGCGCGGCGACTTGCAGCGCAGCATATACATATTGGCCGTTGGGCCGCCGAGGTCGGAAATGACCCCGGTGAAGCCCGGGACCGTGTCGCGAATCGCTTCGATTTCGTTAATGATCGAGTCTTCGGAACGGCTCTGGATAATGCGCCCTTCGTGCTCGGTTATCGAACAGAAGGAACAGCCGCCAAAGCAGCCGCGCATAATGTTGATAGAGAAGCGGATCATCTCATATGCCGGGATGCGGCTATCGCCATACGCCGGGTGCGGAACGCGCTTGTACGGCAGTGCAAACACGCTGTCCATCTCCTCCGTCGACAGCGGAATGGCCGGCGGATTAACCCAAATATAGCGCTCGCCGTGCTTTTGCATCAGCGCGCGCGCGCAGCCCGGGTTGGTTTCATGGTGGAGAATGCGCGACGCGTGGGCGTACAGCACCTTATCCCCTTTGACCTTCTCAAAGGACGGCAGCAGAACGTAGGTTTTTTCCCACGGCTTCGGGCGTGGCGGCTGAACGGTGACCTGTTTCACCTCCTGCTTTGCCGGCTCAACGGTTTTGTTATCCGCGCACGGCAGATCTTCGCCGTACGGATGCGGGATCGGATCGATTTTACCCGGCGTATCGAGACGGGTAGAGTCGACGCCGCTCCAGCCCGGCAGGGCTTCTTTCACCATGATAGCGGTGTTGCGCACGTCGCGGATCCTGGCGATCGGCTCGCCTGCTGCCAGACGGTGCGCCACTTCTACCAGCGGGCGCTCACCGTTGCCGAACATCAGCATATCGGCCTTGGAATCAACCAGCACCGAGCGGCGCACGGTATCGGACCAGTAGTCATAGTGCGCGGTACGACGCAGGCTGGCCTCAATGCCGCCGAGAATAACCGGGACGTCTTTCCACGCCTCTTTGCAGCGCTGGGTATAGACCAGGGTGGCGCGATCCGGACGCTTGCCGGCGACGTTGCCTGCGGTATAGGCGTCGTCATGGCGCAGCTTGCGGTCGGCGGTGTAGCGGTTGATCATCGAGTCCATGTTGCCGGCGGTGACGCCGAAGAACAGGTTCGGTTTACCGAGGCGCATAAAGTCATCTTTATTGTTCCAGTCCGGTTGGGAAATAATCCCAACGCGGAACCCCTGCGCCTCCAGCATGCGGCCGCAGATAGCCATGCCGAAGCTTGGGTGATCGACGTACGCATCGCCGGTTACCAGAATGATGTCGCAGCTATCCCAGCCAAGTTGATCCATCTCTTCGCGTGACATGGGTAAAAACGGCGCGGGGCCAAAACAGGCGGCCCAGTACTGCGGCCAGGAAAATAGGTCACGATCCGGTTGGATCAGGGATATTGCGCTCATATTGCTTCCGGGAAAAAAATGATAAAAAAATAACCAAAGGGCGGCGATTATAAGCCGGATTGACGCAGGAAATGAAGGGGGATTTTCTCATACCCTAACCGTTGTCCGGTTAGGGTTGCGGGCGTTACGGCGCCGGGTTAACCAGGATCTGGCCAATCGAGCCGCGGTCGGCGAGCTCCAGGGTCTGGCTAAGGAACTGGAACGGGAAATGCGACCACGACGGCTGCGTGTAGTACACCAGCAGCTCCACCTGCCCGTCGATCCAGACGGTATCTTTCCAGCCGCGGTCTTCCGGGAACGGCGTGGAACCGTTGACGTTGCGCACCTGGAACATCACCCCTTCGATATGGAACGACTGTGGCCGGTCGGCGCGTACCGTCCAGCGCTCCCAGGTGCCCTGCTGGGCGGTAATATCAATGCGCTGCGGATCCCAGAGCTGGCCGTTAATTCCCGGATCGTCGCCGAGCGAGATGTCGCGGCTGCGGATCGGCGTCCCGGTCAAAATCTCCGTCGGCAGCAGGCGCACCGGCAGGCTGTCGGTAACCAGCGGCAGCAGGCCCGTTGGGCGCAGGGTTAACAGCAGCGTCGAAATCAGGATGCTCGAGGGCTCGAAGAAACCGCGAATGCGATCGACGATGCTCGCCGCCTCGCCGCAGGTAATCGACACCTCATCGCCGTTGGTCATATCCACCAGGATCTCACGCCGCTCGCCGGGAGCCAGAGAGAGCTGCTTCAGCGAGACCGGCGCCGGCAGAAAACCCTGATCGCCGGAGATAACGTGCAGCAGTCGACCGTCGCTCATTTGCAGCTGGTAGCGGCGGGAGTTAGAGGCGTTCAGCAGGCGCAGACGCACCCAGCCGCGTGAAACCTCCACGTACGGGCCCTGTACGCCATTCACCAGCAGCGTATCGCCGACGAAGCCGCCGCTGCCCGGCTCGCTGTATTCAGGCGTACCGAAGTTATCCAGCCGCTTATCCTGAATAATGATCGGAAAATCATCCACGCCGTAGTGGTTAGGAATGGGAAGGTTTTTGCTGATCTCGTCCTCCACCAGCCACATCCCCGCCAGGCCGTTGTAGACCTGCTGGGCCATATGGTTTGGCGTATTCGCCTGGTACCACAGGGTGGAGGCGCTCTGGCGGATAGGCAGCACCGGCGCCCAGTCGGCGTTCGGCGACATCATGCGCGCCGCGCCGCCGATCAGCGGGCCGGGAACCTGCAGGCCGCGGATGGTCATGGCGACGTTTTCAGTCAGCCGGTTGCTGTAAATCAGCTTAACGTCATCGCCGTTCCAGACGCGAATCGTCGGCCCAAGATAGCGGCCGTTCACGCCCCACACCGACGCGCGGGTGCCCGGCGTAAATGACCAGTGCGCGCGCTGCAGGGTTAAAAACAGCGGCTGGCCGCGGCGGGACTCGAGCAGCGGAGGAACCGGCAGTGCTGGCTGTTGGCCGGCGGCATGTGCGTTCAGCGGCGCGGCGCCCGCGCACAGCGCTACGCCTGAAACCTTAATAAACTGACGCCGACTGAGTGACATATTAACTCCATGAAATACTGACAAATCAGAAAGGGAATTCGTTTCCCGCTAGCACCGGCTCGCGTTACCGCAGCGTTTCCTGTTTATTGCTTACCCGCGGCTTCACGTTCAGCCACTTCGCGATCCAGCTCTTCAATCTTCGCTGCCATCAGCTCGCGGCAGTGTTTCGCCAGCGCGCGCACGCCGTCTTTACCAAACCCGCTGGTATCAACCGGCGGCAGCATTTCAACAATCACCAGGCCGTTATTCAGGCGATTGAGCTTAATTTTATTCGATGTATTAGAAACGCATACCGGAATAATCGGCACGCCAGCGGCGATAGCCGCGTGAAAAGCGCCGGTTTTAAACGGCAGCAGGCCGCGGCCGCGGCTGCGCGTTCCTTCCGGGAACATCCAAAAAGATATTTTGCGTTTTTTAAACGTATCCACCACCTGGGCGATGGTTCCGTGCGCCTTGGTCCGGTTATTACGGTCGATCAGCAGGTTTCCCGTCAGCCAGTACAGCAGGCCAAAGAACGGCACCCACAGCAGGCTCTTTTTACCCACGGTGACGGTAGGCGGCTGCACGATGTTTGCCGCCGTCACCATATCATAGTTGTTCTGGTGATTAGCGATGTATATCGCGTTGCCGTAGCTTTCCGCACCGGCGGGCTTGCGCGTTTCCACCTTCAGGCCGAATACCGGAGAGAGTCGACCAAAAAGATGACCAAAGGTCGCCACGTGTTTCGGGTTACGCGGGCTGAACAAGCAGTAAATACAGCCAAATATGCAGACAAAGATACAGTAAATAACAACGATAATTAGTCGAAAAATAAATAGCATAGCTACCTCTAAAACCCAAACCGCCGAGAATAATACCCGTTATACCGCAGGCTGCTTGCGCGCAGGCTGCCCTGTCCGGCCCTTGCGGACCGCCGCTGGTATTAATCAGGATACAGATTCGTTATTCGCCCGTTGAAGACGCCGGGAGCGACTGACTACCCCGGCATATCTTGAATGATTTTGCGTCTATTGTTAATCGCAACGGCCGAATAAACAACGATTTGGCGGCAAATGTTAACACCCTCCTCCCTGTGGAGGCGGGTGCCCGTATTACTCTTCGCTATCGCCCGCCGAGGCGCGATGAGGCGAATCAACGTCCACGCGATCGATTTTCTGCAGCCCGCGCATCAGCGAACCGCGGCGACCGCGCTCGCCGGTGACTTTTTGCAGCTCTTCCGGACGCAGCTTGATCTTCCGTTTGCCGACGTGGATCGTCAGCGTACTCTGCGGCGGCAGCACGAACAGGTGCGCCAGGCCATCCTGCCCGGAAGCGGCATCCGCAGACGGAATATTGATGATTTTATTGCCTTTGCCTTTCGACAGCTGCGGCAGATCGCTGACCGGGAACATCAGCATGCGCCCGGCAGAGGTGATGGCCAGCAGCATGTCGGACTCGTCCTCAATGACCAGCGGCGGCATCACCCGCGCATTGTCCGGCAGCGAGATCAGCGCCTTACCGGCGCGGTTGCGCGCGACGAGGTCGTTGAAGGTGCAGACAAAGCCGTAGCCGGCGTCGGAGGCCATCAGCAGCTTCTGGTCGTCGCCTTCCATCAGCATATGTTCGACGCTGGCGCCCGGCGGCAGCGTGAGCTTGCCGGTAATCGGCTCGCCCTGGCCGCGGGCCGACGGCAGGGTAATCGGATCGATGGCGTAGCTGCGCCCGGTGGTATCAATAAACACCACCGGCTGGTTGCTCTTGCCCTTCGACGACGCCTTCCAGCTGTCGCCCGCCTTGTAGCTTAGCCCCTGAGCATCAATGTCGTGGCCTTTGGCGCTGCGTACCCAGCCCATTTGCGACAGCACAATCGTCACCGGTTCAGACGGCAGCATATCGTGCTCGCTCATCGCCTTCGCTTCTTCACGCTCGCGCAGCGGCGAACGGCGGTCGTCGCCAAACGCGTCGGCGTCGGCCTGCAGCTCTTTCTTCAGCAGGTTATTCATCTTGCGCTCGGACGCCAGAATAGCCTGCAGACTATCGCGCTCTTTTTCCAGCTCGCCCTGCTCGCCGCGAATTTTCATCTCTTCCAGCTTGGCGAGATGGCGCAGCTTCAGTTCGAGGATTGCTTCCGCCTGCGTTTCGCTGATGCCAAAGCGCGACATCAGCGCCGGCTTGGGCTCATCTTCGTGGCGGATGATTTCGATAACTTCATCGATGTTGAGGAACGCAACCAGCAAACCTTCGAGGATGTGCAGGCGCTTGAGCACCTTCTCCAGACGATAGTTCAGGCGGCGACGGACGGTATCGCGACGGAAGGTGAGCCACTCCGTCAGGATCTCCAGCAGATTTTTGACCGCCGGACGGTTGTCCAGGCCAATCATATTCAGGTTGATGCGGTAGCTTTTTTCGAGATCGGTGGTCGCGAACAGATGGTTCATGACCTGATCCATATCCACGCGATTGGAGCGCGGGACGATAACTAGGCGGGTCGGGTTTTCGTGATCCGACTCGTCGCGCAGATCGTCAACCATCGGCAGCTTTTTATTGCGCATCTGCGCGGCGATCTGTTCCAGCACGCGGGCGCCGGAAACCTGATGCGGCAGGGCGCTAATCACCACCGCGCCGTCCTCTTTTTTCCACACCGCACGCATGCGAACCGAACCGCGACCGTTCTGATAGATTTTGCGGATCTCGGCGCGCGGGGTAATGATTTCAGCTTCGGTGGGGTAGTCCGGCCCGTGAACGATATCCAGCAGTTCGTCGAGCGAGGTCTGCGGCTTTTCAATCAGGGTGATGGCCGCTTTGGCCACTTCGCGCAGGTTGTGCGGCGGAATATCGGTGGCCATCCCCACGGCGATACCGGTGGTGCCGTTGAGCAGAATATTCGGCAAACGCGCAGGCAGCATTTTCGGCTCCTGCATCGTACCGTCAAAGTTAGGCACCCAGTCAACGGTTCCCTGACCCAGCTCGCCCAGCAGCAGCTCCGCATACTTTGACAGGCGGGATTCGGTATAACGCATCGCGGCGAAGGATTTGGGATCGTCCGGGGCGCCCCAGTTGCCCTGACCGTCCACCAGCGGGTAGCGGTAAGAGAACGGCTGCGCCATCAGCACCATCGCCTCATAGCAGGCGCTATCGCCGTGCGGGTGATATTTACCCAGCACGTCGCCGACGGTGCGCGCGGATTTTTTGAATTTAGCGGTGGCGTTCAGACCCAGCTCGGACATCGCATAAACGATGCGCCGCTGGACCGGTTTCAGGCCATCGCCAATGAACGGCAACGCCCTGTCCATGATGACGTACATGGAATAGTTCAGGTAGGCGTTTTCCGTAAATTCATGCAGCGCAAGGCGCTCTGCCATATCGCTCATTAATCGTGAATCCTCAATCTGGGTACCGACCGTTCGGACGGCAAAACTACCCGCGATAATACCCTATCTAACGCCCTGAGTCACAGGGCGTTAGACCGGTTGAGGATTCTGTTACGTGGAGCGGCGGCGGCGGCCCGCTCAGAGGCTTTACGGGGCGACTTTGCTTATCTGCTTCACGTCGATTTCCACCGAGTTCCAGTCCTTATCGACCTCACCCTGAATTTCCACCGTATCCTTCGGGGTCACGGTGACGCCATTCCAGCGCTTGTGGTCAATATCGACATTCACCGTCCCGGAGGCATCCTGGAATTTATAAAGATCGTCGGAGATGCGCTCAACAATTTTACCGCGCAGGGTCACCCAGGTGTCGTCACGCAGGGATTTGGCATTCTCTACCGTCGTCACGCTGCCGTTCGGGCCCACAAAGCCGCCTTTTTTCGCGGTTGTCTGGCTGGTTTGCGCGGCGCCAGGGCCGGAAAAACCACCCTGCTCGGCAGCCAGTACCGGCATAGAAACTAAAGCAACGATTGCGGTAATTGCGGCGATTTTCTTCATGATGTGTTCTCCCTTTGTGTTGATATCGTCACCATTAGGCCTGGCAAAACTTAACAACTTCTTAAGCGGAAAAAAGAAATTTTATTGCTGTACAGAGGGCGCCGCAACGCGTTTTACTGCGCGTACATCCGCGAGCCACAGGAGCAGGCCAATGCGTATTTTAGTGGTGGAAGACGACAAACTCATCGGCGACGGCATCAAGGCCGGGCTGAGCAAAATGGGCTTCAGCATCGACTGGTTTACGCGTGGCGAAGAGGGAAAAGCCGCGCTCTACGCCGCTCCCTATGACGCGGTCATCCTCGATCTGACGCTGCCCGGCATCGACGGTCTCGATATCCTGCGCGAATGGCGCGATAAAGGTCACCACGAGCCGGTGCTGATCCTCACCGCGCGCGATGCGCTCAGCCAGCGGGTTGAGGGGCTTCGGCTCGGCGCCGATGACTATCTGTGTAAGCCTTTCGCCCTTATCGAAGTCGCCGCCCGTCTCGAAGCGCTTATCCGTCGCGCCCACGGCCAGAGCAGCAGCGAGCTGCGCCACGGAAACGTCACCCTCGACCCCGGCCGCCTGACGGCCACCCTGGCGGGGGAGCCGCTGGCGCTGAAGCCCAAAGAGTTCGCCCTGCTCGAACTGCTGATGCGTAACGCCGGGCGCGTGCTGCCGCGCAAGCTCATTGAGGAAAAGCTCTATAGCTGGGACGACGATGTCTCCAGCAACGCCGTGGAGGTCCACGTACACCATCTGCGCCGCAAGCTCGGGAGCGAGTTTATCCGCACCGTCCACGGCATTGGCTACACCCTGGGGGACGCATGAAGCGGCTGGGTCGGCTAAGCCTGCGCGTTCGCCTGACGCTGCTTTTCTTCCTGCTCACCAGCCTGGCATGGGGAATAGCCTCGTTTATTGCCTGGCAGCAGACCGCCCACAAGCTGGATAAGCTGTTTGATACCCAGCAGCTGCTGTTTGCCCGCCGTCTGAGCGCGATGAATTTCGCTGAGCTGCATACCTCTCCCCCGCAGGTGCGGGCGAAAAAGAAGGTCAGGCATGGCCACCTTGACGATGACGCGCTGGCCTTCGCCATTTTCACCACCGACGGCAACATGGTGCTGCACGATAGCGAAAACGGGCAGGATATTCCGTGGGATAACCGACGAGAAGGCTTCAGCGACGGCTACCTGCGTAACGATGATGATGAGTGGCGCTTTCTTCAGCTCACCACCGCCGACGGCCGCTACCGCATTGTCGTCGGCCAGGAGTGGGACTATCGCCGGGAGATGGCGCTGGATATCGTCACCTCGCAGCTCACCCCCTGGCTGGTGGCGCTGCCGCTGATGTTCCTGCTGCTGATCGTCCTGCTCAGCCGGGAGCTGGCGCCGCTGAAGCGGCTCGCCCGCACCCTGCGCCTGCGCGCGCCGGATTCGGCGGAATCGCTTAACGTCGACAGCATTCCCAGCGAAGTCCGTCCGCTGGTCGATGCGCTGAATCAGCTGTTTGCCCGAACTCACGACGCCATGATCCGCGAGCGCCGCTTTACCTCCGACGCCGCCCACGAGCTGCGTAGCCCGCTGGCGGCGCTGAAGGTGCAAACCGAGGTCGCCCAGCTGTCGATGGACGACCCTCAGGGGCGTGAAAAGGCGCTGGCGCAGCTGCACGTCGGGATCGATCGCGCTACCCGGCTGGTCGATCAGCTCCTGACGCTGTCGCGCCTCGACTCCCTGGCCGCGCTCGAGGACGTGGATAGCGTCGCCATCGACGAGCTGCTGCAGTCGGCGGTGATGGAGATGTACCATCCGGCGCAGCAGGCGGGCATCGAGCTGCGTCTGCATCCGCACGCCGCACGGGTGACGCGCGTGGGTCAGCCGCTGCTACTTAGCCTGCTGGTGCGTAACCTGCTGGATAACGCCGTGCGCTACAGCCCGCGCGGAAGCCGGGTGGATATCATCCTCGACGCCCGCGGATTTCGCGTTTGCGATAACGGCCCAGGTATCAGCCCCGAAGCGCTGGCACGTCTCGGCGAGCGCTTTTATCGCCCTCCCGGCCAGGATGAGCCGGGCAGCGGGCTGGGGCTGTCTATCGTCCGGCGTATTGCCGCCCTGCACGGCATGACCGTCACCTTCGGTAATGCTGCCGACGGCGGCTTTGAAGCGCGGGTCGGCTGGTAGCGGGATTATTGCGAAAAAAGCAAAAGACTTTGCACATTTTGCTCATTTTACCGCCTCGCCCTGCGGGGTAAAATAATCGACAAAATTGAAACGCCAGGGATAAAAAATGAGCAACATTCTGATTATCAACGGAGCGAAGAAATTCGCTCACTCTAACGGCCAGCTGAACGACACCCTGACCGAGGTCGCGGATGGTTATCTGCGCGACGCCGGGCATGATGTTAAAATCGTCCGCGCCGAAAGCGAATACGACGTTAAAGCAGAAGTACAAAATTTCCTCTGGGCCGACGTCATCATCTGGCAAATGCCGGGCTGGTGGATGGGCGCGCCCTGGACCGTGAAAAAGTATATCGATGATGTCTTCACCGAAGGCCACGGCTCGCTATACGCCAGCGACGGCCGCACCCGCTCCGATGCCAGCAAAAAATATGGCTCAGGCGGTTTAATTCAGGGCAAGCGCTACATGCTCTCCCTGACCTGGAACGCCCCGATGGACGCCTTTACCGATGAAGAGCAGTTCTTCCACGGCGTCGGCGTTGACGGCGTTTACCTGCCGTTCCACAAAGCCAACCAGTTCCTCGGCATGACCGCCCTGCCGACGTTTATCGCCAACGACGTGATTAAAATGCCTGATGTTCCGCATTACATCGCAGAATATCGCAAGCATCTGGCGCAGATTTTTGGTTAACTAAAGATCTATAAACAGAAGGAGTTGAGTACATCATGTTGACAGTGATTGCAGAAATTCGCACCCGCCCGGGCCAGCACCATCGCCAGGCGGTGCTCGATCAGTTCGCCAAAACGATTCCGCTGGTTTTACAGGAAGAGGGCTGCCACGGCTATACGCCGATGATCGACCACGCCGCAGGCGTTAGCTTTCAGAGCACCTCCCCCGATTCCATCGTGATGGTGGAGCTGTGGGAAAGCGTGGCGCATCTCGAAGCGCACCTGCAAACCCCGCATATGAAAGCCCACGGCGAAGCGGTGAAGGGCGACGTGCTGGAAGTCAGCATTCGCATCCTGCAGCCGGGCGTTTAAGTCAATAAGTAAACCCGCTGGCCTGCGCTATGACGGCCAGCAAAAAGGGAGCCGCTGGCTCCCTTTTTTGTATGATTACAGCTGCCGGCCGGCCAGCCGAATCAGGCTTCAATATCCGCCATATCGCCTTTTTCCTGCAGCCAGTTGCGGCGATCTTCCGAGCGCTTCTTGGCTAACAGCATATCCATCATCGCGTTGGTCTGCTGCTCGTCCTCATCGCTGATAATCAGCTGAACCAGACGGCGGGTATTGGGGTCAAGCGTGGTTTCACGCAGCTGCATCGGGTTCATTTCGCCCAGCCCTTTAAAGCGCTGAACGTTCGGCTTACCCTTCTTGCGCTTGAGCTGCTCAAGCACCCCGGCTTTCTCTTCTTCCGTCAGCGCGTAGTAAACCTCTTTGCCGAGGTCGATACGGTACAGCGGCGGCAGCGCCACGTGGACGTGTCCGTGCTTGACCAGCGTGCGGAAGTGCTTAACGAACAGCGCGCAGAGCAGCGTGGCGATGTGCAGGCCGTCGGAGTCCGCATCCGCGAGGATACAGATCTTGCCGTAGCGCAGCTGGCTCAAATCATCGCTATCCGGATCGATACCGATCGCCACTGAAATATCGTGCACCTCCTGCGAGGCCAGCACTTCATCCGAAGAGACCTCCCAGGTATTGAGGATCTTGCCCTTCAGCGGCATGATCGCCTGATACTCGCGGTCGCGCGCCTGCTTGGCAGACCCGCCCGCCGAGTCCCCTTCCACGAGGAACAGCTCGGTACGGTTGAGGTCCTGGGCGGTGCAGTCCGCCAGCTTGCCCGGCAGCGCAGGGCCGCTGGTCAGCTTCTTACGCACCACCTTCTTGGCCGCGCGCATCCGGCGCTGGGCGCTGGAAATCGCCATTTCGGCCAGCAGCTCCGCGGCCTGGACGTTCTGGTTCAGCCACAGGCTGAAGGCGTCTTTTACCACGCCGGAGACGAAGGCCGCGCACTGGCGCGAGGAGAGGCGCTCTTTGGTCTGGCCGGCGAACTGCGGATCCTGCATTTTTACCGACAGCACGTAGGCGCAGCGATCCCAGATATCCTCCGCCGAGAGCTTGACGCCGCGCGGCAGAATATTGCGATATTCGCAGAACTCACGCATCGCCTCCAGCAGGCCCTGGCGCAGGCCGTTAACGTGCGTCCCGCCCTGCATGGTCGGGATCAGGTTGACGTAGCTTTCGGTTAACAGCTCGCCGCCTTCCGGCAGCCACAGCAGCGCCCAGTCGACCGCTTCGGTTTCACCGGAGAAGTTGCCGACGAACGGCTGTTCCGGCAGCAGCGGCAGGCCGTTCACCGCTTCGCGCAGATAGTCCGTCAGGCCATCTTCATAGCACCAGCGCTGCTCGCTGTTGTTCACCAGGTCACGGAAGACAATCTCCACGCCGGGGCACAGTACGGCTTTGGCTTTGAGCAAATGGGTCAGGCGCGATACGGAGAAGCGCGGGCTGTCGAAGAAGCTTTCATCCGGCCAGAAGTGGACGCTGGTACCGGTATTACGTTTGCCGCAGGTGCCGGTGACGTGCAGCTCTTCAACCTTATCGCCGTTCTCAAACGCAATGCTGTAGACCTGGCCATCGCGGCGTACGTTAACCTCAACGCGCTTCGACAGGGCGTTGACCACCGAAATACCCACCCCGTGCAGGCCGCCGGAGAACTGGTAGTTCTTACCGGAAAACTTGCCGCCGGCGTGCAGCCGACACATGATCAGCTCAACCGCCGGAACCCCTTCTTCAGGATGGATATCGACCGGCATTCCTCGCCCGTCGTCGATAACTTCCAGCGATTGATCGGCATGAAGAATGACTTCCACGCGTTTGGCGTGGCCGCCCAGTGCTTCATCCACACTGTTATCAATAACCTCCTGACCAAGATGGTTAGGACGTGTCGTGTCGGTGTACATTCCCGGGCGGCGGCGAACCGGCTCTAGCCCGGTGAGTACCTCAATGGCATCAGCGTTGTATGAAGATTGCGTCATGGTGTGTATTCGTAGGTAGTCCAGGAATGCTTAGCGCAGGCCCAGAAAATCGATAATCTGAGTGAAATGATCTTCAAAGCCGACAAATGCATGATTGCCGCCCTCCTCTACCGTCTGCCGACATGAGGCGTAGTAGCCAACGGCCTGGCGATAATCCAGCACTTCATCGCCCGTTTGCTGTAACAGCCAGAGTAAATCAGGCGATTCCAGCGGGTCGATTTGCATGACTTTGAGATCGTAAATATGGCGAGACTCTAGCACATATTGCTGCCCCGTGTACGGATTCTCATTGAGGCCGAGGAAATTGTTCAGCAGCTCAAACGGGCGTACGGCCGGGTTTACAACCACCGTTGGCAGCATAAAACACTGCGATAGCCAGGTTGCGTAGTAGCCTCCCAGCGAAGAGCCGACAACGCCCAGCGGTTCCCCGCCGTGCTCGAGTACGATCGCTTCCAGCAGCTCCGCCGCTTCAGCGGGGTAAACCGGCAGCTCCGGCACCACCATGTTAATTTCAGGATAATTTTGCGCCAGCCACGCCTTCAGCGCCGTCGCTTTAGCCGAGCGCGGCGAGCTGTTAAATCCGTGCAGATAGAGGAGCGTAGCCATCAGTATCCTTCTGAAGCGATATCCGGGTGAAATTTCACGCCGCTAAGGCGGCAAACTTCGGTCGTCAGGGTGCCGTCGGGATGCAGATCCAGCCAGCGCCAGCCGGGAGAAACGGTATCCAGCGTGAAGTTGTCGCAGTGCGGCTTAAACTGCACGCAGGTTGACGGCGTGGCCATCATGCGTCGCCCGCCCCAGTTGAGATCCAGCTCCTGATGAATATGACCGCACAGCAGATGCCTGACGCGAGGAAAGGCGGCCAGCGCGCGATCGAGCGCCGCGGCGTTGCGCAGGCTATGCTGATCCAGCCAGCTGCAGCCCGAGGCGAGAGGATGATGATGCAGCAGCAGCAGCGTATAGCGTTCCGGCTCTGCCGCGAGCTTGTGCTCAAGCCACTCCAGCTGAAAATCGCTTAATTCACCGTGGGGAACGCCGAATACCTGGCTGTCCAGCAGCAGTACTTGCCAGCGTTCGCCGAGCAGAACGCGCTTGGCGGAGGAAATGCCTGATTCCTGCAGCGTGCTGTACATTGCCGGCTGAAAGTCATGATTGCCCGGCAGCCAGACGCAGGGCGCAGCAAAACTCGCGATACCCTCAGCGAAGTGCTGATAGGCCGCGGCCGAGTGGTCCTGTGCCAGATCGCCTGTCGCGACAATCAGATCGCACTGGCGCTGTGAGGCGTGGATGGCATCCAGCACGGCCTGATAGCTTTCCCAGGTATTGATGCCTAACAGCGTTTCATGTTTTTCAGCAAACAGGTGAGTATCAGTAATTTGTAATATCCTGACTCTGGCCTCACCAGCCAAAGGAAGGTTTAACAGGCTTTCCAAATGGTGTCCTTAGGTTTCACGACGCTAACAAACCGGAATCGCCATCGCTCCATGTGCTAAACAGTATCTCAGCCAGTCGGCTAAGAACTGGTTAATTTGATGCTTTTCGTCGCGTTGATGCAACTTTTTATTAGGATAATCATACCGCGCTTTGAAGCGAAAAATCTGCTGACTCGAACACACTTCGGCCACCATCGCGTCATGATACAGGCGTACCGTCATGGACGGTAAACTCCAGTAGCTCACCGCCGGCGCCGTTTGCTCAATCGACACCAGTGTAGTGTAGCGGGTCGACTCAACGATAGTTAGCCGGTACTGCGCACTGCCCACCTGGTAGCCCGCCATATCGCCCACTGCGTCGGTTCGAGGCAGCAGGCGGCGCAACTGGGCAAAATTGGTTTCACACAGGCGCATCATTTCAGGGAAGTCAGGCGTATAACGCTTCATTTTGACCACTCATTACGTAAATTGTGATAGTGCAGCTGCAGCCATTGCAGCGCGATGACAGAAGCTGCGTTGTCGATCTTCCCTTCTTCTACCCACTGATAAGCCTGCTCCCTGCTGACCACATGAACCCGAATATCCTCATTTTCATCCGCCAGGCCGTGGATGCCTTTTGCCGTCGTCGCATCGACTTCCCCCACCAGAATCGACAGCCTCTCGCTGGTGCCGCCGGGGCTGGCCAGATAGCTCAGCACCGGTTTTGTCCGGCCGACTTCAAGGCCCGCCTCTTCCACCGCTTCACGGCGGGCGACCTCCTCAGGCGTTTCGCCTTCTTCAATCATGCCGGCCACCATTTCGAGCAGCCACGGGCTCTCGCTGGTATCATAGGCGGCAATGCGAATCTGCTCGACCAGCACAACTTCATCACGTATCGGGTCAAAGGGTAGCAAGACGGCGGCATGCCCGCGCTCAAAAATTTCGCGCGTCACTTCGCCGCTCATCCCGCCGTTGAACAGACGGTGGCGAAAGCGGTATAAATCCAGCGAAAAAAAACCACGATAAAGCGTTTCGCGTGCAATAATTTCTACATCGTTTTTAGCGAAGGTAATTCCCTGCTTGTTGGGCTTGCTCATTGTCGGTGTCCTGCGAATTCGAAAGTAGGGATTTATAAGCCGTTTGGCTACCGTTTTACAGTCCGTATGTTAGATTGGTGCAAATTACCGCCGGATGGCACGTAACGCCAACTTTTTACGGCGACAGACTCTATACAATCAGCAGATATATTTAGCTTTTGGGCAGCGCTTTATGCTTCACAACAAGGAATGCAAATGAAGAAATTTTTCCCCATCCTTATCGGCCTGGGCCTGACTGGCTTCAGCGCCATAAGCCAGGCAGAAAACCTGATGCAGGTTTATCAGCAGGCGCGCATCAGCAACCCTGACCTGCGTAAATCAGCAGCCGATCGTGATGCTGCATTCGAAAAGATCAACGAAGCACGTAGCCCGTTACTGCCTCAGCTCGGTCTGGGTGCAGATTATACTTATACCAACGGCTATCGCGACGCCAATAATCAGAATTCCAACGTCACCAGCGGGTCACTGCAGTTAACACAAACGCTGTTCGATATGTCGAAATGGCGCGCGTTGACGCTGCAGGAAAAAGCGGCCGGTATTCAGGACGTCACCTATCAGACCGACCAGCAGACGCTGATTCTGAACACCGCTACGGCCTACTTTAACGTGCTGAGCGCCATCGATACGCTCTCCTATACCGAAGCGCAGAAGCAGGCGATCTATCGTCAGTTGGATCAGACCACCCAGCGTTTTAACGTCGGCCTGGTTGCCATTACCGACGTGCAGAACGCCCGTTCCCAGTACGACTCCGTGCTGGCCAACGAAGTCACCGCGCGTAACAACCTCGACAACGCGGTTGAAGCGCTGCGTCAGGTGACCGGCAACTACTATCCGCAGCTGTCGTCGCTGAACGTTGATGGCTTCAAAACCAACAAGCCGCAAACGGTGAACGCGCTGCTGAAGGAAGCGGAAAACCGCAACCTGTCGCTGCTGCAGGCTCGCCTGAACCAGGATCTGGCGCGTGAGCAGATTCGCCAGGCGCAGGACGGCCACCTGCCGACGCTGGATTTAAACGCGTCTACCAGCGTATCCAATTCCAAATATAACGGTTCGAGAAGTACAACTCCGGACAGAGACATCGGCCAGAACACTATTGGCCTGAGCTTCTCGCTGCCGCTGTATCAGGGCGGGATGGTTAACTCGCAGGTGAAACAGGCGCAGTACAACTTCGTCGGCGCCAGCGAGCAGCTGGAAAGCTCGCACCGCACCGTGGTGCAGACCGTTCGCTCTTCCTTTAATAACATCAACGCCTCTATCAGCAGCATCAACGCCTACAAACAGGCGGTGGTCTCTGCCCAGAGCTCCCTTGATGCGATGGAAGCCGGCTATTCCGTTGGTACACGTACCATCGTTGACGTGCTGGATGCGACAACCACGCTGTATAACGCCAAGCAGCAGCTCTCAAGCGCACGTTATAACTACCTGATTAACCAGCTGAACATCAAGTCCGCGCTCGGTACGCTGAACGAGCAGGATCTGACTGCGCTGAACAATACGCTGGGTAAACCTGTCGACACCTCACCGGATAGCGTTGCGCCGGAAACCCCGCAGCAGGACGCCAGCGCCGACGGCTACGCCAGCAGCGCGGCGCCAGCGGCTAAACCGGCAGCCGTTCATACCACGAAAACCAGCGGCGCGAATCCTTTCCGCCAATAACCTTCGTTGCGTCACCGCGCCCCGCTTAGCAGATTCCGCTAAGCGGGGCGTTAAACGTAAGGCAACGTAAAGATCTCCTCCTTTCCGCTCCTTTCCGCCCCTGGTCGCTTCATTTTCCACCACTCATCCTCTATCCTGAGCGTTAACAAACCGCCATACCACTGGGTCCAGGAAGACAAATATGAAACGGACAAAAAATATTAATCATGCCTCGTTCCGCAAAAGCTGGAGCGCTCGCCATCTGACGCCGGTCGCGCTCGCCGTGACGGCCGTCTTTATGCTCGCCGGCTGCGAAAAAAGCGACGAGACGGTTTCTCTGTATCAAAATGCCGACGACTGCTCTGCGGCCAACCCTGGCAAAGGCGCAGAATGCACCACCGCCTTTAATAACGCGACCAAAGAAGCTGAACGTACCGCGCCAAAATACGCCACCCGTGAAGATTGCGTGGCGGAGTTCGGTGAAGGCCAGTGCCAGCAAACGCCGGCTCAGGCAGGCGTCGCGCCGGAAAACCAGGCTCAGGCACAAAGCAGCGGCAGCTTCTGGATGCCGCTGATGGCCGGCTACATGATGGGCCGCATGATGGGCGGCGGCATGGGCGCGCAGCAGCCGCTGTTCAGCTCGAAAAACCCGGCCAGCCCGGCCTATGGTCAGTACACCGATGCCGGCGGCAAGAGCTACGGCGCCGCGCAGCCGGGTCGTTCTATGAACGTACCTAAGACGGCCATGGCGCCGAAACCTGCGACCACCAGCACCGTGACCCGCGGCGGCTTCGGCGAGTCGGTGGCGAAACAGTCCGCCATGCAGCGTAGCGCCGCAGGGACCACCTCATCTAAACGCTCAATGGGCGGCTAAAACTCATGGAAAGAATCAGCATCACGGAGCGCCCGGACTGGCGCGAAAAAGCGAGCGAATATGGCTTTAGCTTTCATACCATGTACGGCGAGCCGTACTGGAGCGAAGAGGCCTATTACAAGCTGACCCTGGCGCAGGTTGAGAAGCTGGAAGACGTTACCGCCGAGCTGCATCAGATGTGCCTGCAGGCGGTAGAAACCGTGATCGGCAGCGATGAGCTGATGGCTAAATTCCGCATCCCCAAACACACCTGGGGCTTCGTGCGTCAATCGTGGAAAACCAACCAGCCGTCGCTCTATTCGCGCCTCGATCTGGCGTGGGACGGCGTTGGCGAGCCCAAGCTGCTGGAGAACAACGCCGATACGCCAACCTCGTTGTATGAGGCGGCGTTCTTTCAGTGGATTTGGCTGGAAGATCAGCTCAACGCCGGCCAGCTGCCGGCAGGCAGCGACCAGTTCAACAGCCTGCAGGAAAAGCTGATTGAGCGCTTTACCGAGCTCCGGGAACAGTTTGGCTTCCAGCTGCTGCATATGGCGTGCTGCCGCGATACCGAAGAGGATCGCGGTACCGTACAGTATCTGCAGGACTGCGCGGCCGAAGCCGGCGTCGCCACCGAATTCCTCTATATCGAAGATATCGGCCTCGGCGAAAAGGGGCAGTTTACCGACGTTCAGGATCAGGTCATCGGCAATCTGTTCAAGCTTTATCCGTGGGAGTATATGCTGCGCGAGGTCTTCTCTACCAAGCTGGAAGACGCCGGCGTACGCTGGCTTGAGCCGGCATGGAAGAGCATTATCTCCAACAAAGCGCTGCTGCCGCTGCTGTGGAAGATGTTCCCGAACCACCCTAACCTGCTGGCATCCTGGTTCAGCGAAGACGCGCATCCCGAAATGGAGAAGTACGTCATCAAGCCGATTTTTTCCCGCGAAGGCGCAAACGTGTCGATCGTTGAAAACGGCAAGGTGGTGGAAGCGGTTGAAGGCCCGTACGGTGAAGAAGGTACCATCGTCCAGGAGTTCTATCCGCTGCCGAAGTTTGGCGATAGCTATACGCTGATCGGCAGCTGGCTGATCAACGATAAGCCAGCCGGGATCGGCGTTCGCGAAGATCGGGCGCTGATCACCCAGGATCTTTCACGCTTCTATCCGCACATTTTTGTCGAGTAGTCTCCTGCCCCGGCGGCATTACGCCTGCCGGGGCATCTCCATTTCCCCGCTACGCGCCGACCAGCACTGACAGCATGCTTAACGACCCCATTTCCATTCCTTCTACCGGCACGGAAATCGGCTCTTCACCGTCCCAGGCACCCAGCACGTACAGCAGCGGCAGGAAGTGTTCCGCCGTCGGGTTTGAGAGCGATCCGCCCTCGTGCGTCAGATAGTTCACCAGAGGATGCTGCTCCGTCGGCCCTTTCCAGGTCAGGTTCGTTTTCACATACTCGTTGAACGATTCCGCCCAGGGATACGGCGTGCTTTCGCCATGCCAGCGCGCCGTGCGCAGGTTATGCACCACGTTACCGCTCGCAATCAGCATAATGCCCTCATCGCGCAGCGCCGCCAGCCTGCGCCCCATCTCCAGATGCCAGGCCGCCGGCTTGCTGCTGTCGATGCTCAGCTGCACCATCGGAATATCGGCATCCGGATACATTTTGATGAGCACGCCCCACGAGCCGTGGTCGAAGCCCCAGGCTTCTTTATCCAGCGTCACCGGCACGGGTGCCAGCAGCTCAACCAGGCGCTGCGCCAGCTCAGGAGAGCCCGGAGCCGGATAGTGCGTATCGTACAGCGCCTGCGGGAAGCCGCCAAAATCGTGGATCGTTTTCGGAGCTTCCATCGCCGTGACGCCGGTACCGCGCGTAAACCAGTGTGCGGAGACCACCACAATCGCCCGCGGACGCGGTAGCGTTTCGCCCAGATGCCGCCAGGCGCGAGTATAGATGTTATCTTCCAGCACGTTCATCGGGCTGCCGTGGCCTAAAAACAACGCTGGCATTCGGGTAAGGGACATGATGATATCCTTGAGTAGAGGAGATTTGATGCCTTCACATTACGCGTTTTTGCATCAGGATAAACTCAGATAAGCATGATGATCATCATCAGAAAATTTGAATGTAAGCCGCGGTAAAGACGTCATTTCCCTCTCGCTGCCATCGGGTAAGATGGATATTATGAATGATAATCATTATCAAAGGAGCTGAGTGATGTCATCCCCCCTCATATTGACCCTGCTGGCCGGTAGCGCGACCTTTATCGGCGCGATTTTCGGCGTACTGGGCCAAAAACCGTCCAACCGTCTGCTGGGTTTTTCTCTCGGTTTCGCCGCCGGGATTATGCTGCTTATTTCACTGATGGAGATGCTGCCCGCCGCGCTGAACGCCGAGGGGATGTCGGCGCTGCTCGGTTACGGCATGTTTGTTATCGGCCTGCTGGGCTACTTTGCGCTGGACCGTATGCTGCCGCACGCTCATCCGCAGGATCTGATGTCGACCGGCGTCCCGCGCCCGCGCAATCTGCGCCGCGCCGCGATTCTGCTGACCCTCGGTATCAGCCTGCACAACTTCCCGGAGGGCATCGCCACCTTTGTGACGGCCAGCAATAACCTGGAGCTGGGTATGGGCGTCGCGCTGGCGGTCGCACTGCATAACATTCCGGAAGGGCTGGCGGTTGCCGGCCCGGTGTATGCTGCAACGGGCTCGCGCCGCAAGGCGGTTTTCTGGGCTGGACTCTCCGGAATGGCCGAGATCCTCGGCGGCCTGCTGGCCTGGCTGATCCTCGGCAGTCTGGTGTCGCCGGTGGTGATGGGCGCCATTATGGCCGTCGTCGCCGGGGTTATGGTGGCGCTGTCGGTTGATGAGCTCATGCCGCTGGCAAAAGAGATCGATCCGCAAAGCAACCCAAGCTATGGCGTGCTGTGCGGTATGTCGGTGATGGGATTTAGCCTCGTGGCCCTGCAGGCGATGGGCATTGGCTAGCGCCAAAAACAACAAAGCCCACGGTTAAGTGGGCTTTAGAGAACAGCGAAGCCGGATTAGCTGGCTTTACGCTCGTGCTCGCGGCGATAGGCCACCAGATCTTCGATGGTGACCACGGCCATATTGTGCTGCTGAGCAAATTCGATGCACTGCGGCGCGCGGGCCATAGAGCCATCGTCGTTAGTCAGCTCACACAGAACCCCCGCCGGCTTGAAGCCTGCGAGAGTTACCAGATCGATAGTGGCTTCGGTGTGGCCGCCGCGGGTCAACACGCCGCCCGCCTGCGCGCGCAGCGGGAATACGTGGCCTGGACGATTCAGGTCAGAAGGTTTTGCGCCATCGGCAATCGCGGCGCGCACGGTGGTGACGCGGTCGGCAGCGGATACGCCGGTCGTGACGCCTTCTGCGGCTTCGATGGTCACGGTGAAGCCGGTACCGTAGGCGCTGGTGTTATTTTCCACCATCATCGGCAGGTCGAGCTGCTTGCGGCGTTCATCGGTCAGGCACAGGCAAACAATACCGCTGCCGTGGCGAATGGTCAGCGCCATCTGCTCAACGGTCATGGTTTCGGCGGCGAAAATCATATCGCCTTCATTTTCACGGTCTTCATCGTCAAGTACCATCACACCGCGGCCTTCGCGCAGTGCATTTAACGCGTGTTCTACACGTTCAAAAGCGGTACCAAAAGAGGAAAGGAGCGTCTGATTCATGGTAAAAAAACCTCATTAAAATTATGGTTACCAGAATCAGGGCAGTCTTAGGAGTGCCGGTTAAGCGGCAAAAAAGTCAACGCAAGCGGATCGCAATCCGACTGAGCCGTTACTCTCTCCCATCCGGACTCTAACCGTCGGCCCCGGAATTACACCGGATCTGCTGACCTTTTTGCTTTCGCAAAAAGCGCTCGCGGGCTTTCAACGCTATGGTTGATTTACCGCCGGTGGGGAATTTCGCCCCGCCCTGAGAATAAGCGAGATAACTATAACGCTATTGATTATCCTCGGCAATGCATAAGCTTCAAACATTTCTGGTTTATAGGCGGCGCCGATCGCACTACAATGGACGGTAAATCGACCAGAGCAGGAAACCACCATGATTGACCCGAAAAAAATTGAACAAATCGCCCGCCAGGTCCATGAATCGATGCCGAAAGGCCTTCGTGACCTTGGGGAAGACGTGGAGAAAAAAATCCGTCAGGTGCTCCAGTCGCAGCTGACCCGCCTCGATCTGGTCAGCCGTGAAGAGTTTGACGTGCAGACTCAGGTGCTGCTGCGCACGCGCGAAAAGCTGGCGTTACTCGAACAGCGCATCAGCGATCTGGAAAGCCGAACGGCCGCGCCGAGCGTCGAAGAGAAGCAGTAAAAAAACGGGCCATCAGGCCCGTTGTTGTATCAGTGTTCCAGCTCTGTCGCCGGCGTCTCTGGCTGGCTAACCTGACGACAGTAGAGCGCATACCGCTGGCAAAACCATTCACGATGATCCTCATCCATATTGCCGACAATGGCCTCGAGATCGACAACGTGGCCCTGCGCGTGCATCCTGGCAAAGCTCAGCGCCAGAAAGTCAAAATTCTTCATTGAATACAGTTCGTTATGGTTCATCCGCATACTCCTTCAGCCGTGGGTGTTCTGAGTGGTCATATGCTTTACTGACTTCAGTATTTATCCTTACGTTAACTTTTTTTGCGCGAAAAATGCGCAAAACAAGAACAATTATTGCGCTGAATCATTTACGCCATCAATTAAATAAAAAAGGCCCGCGATCGGACGATCGCAGGCCTCTTTAAGTACGGCTTTCTCACTACCCTCCCGGCCGCACGATGCTTACCGGGACGATGGTCGAGCCGCCGCTCGGCGGGGAAATATTACTTCCCGCTATCTTTCTGGATCTTTTTGATAATGTTGGTGGTCGAACAGCCATCTTCAAAATTGAGCACCAGCACCTCGCCGCCGTTTGCCCAGACCTCTTCGCTCCCGGCAATCTGCTCTGGCTTATAGTCACCGCCTTTCACCAGCAGATCCGGCAGGATCCCGGCGATCAGGCGCTGCGGCGTGTCCTCTTCGAAAGAGACCACCCAGTCAACGGCCTCCAGCGCGCCCAGGACGATCATCCGCTGCTCAAGCGGGTTCACCGGACGGGACTCCCCTTTCAGACGTTTTGTCGACGCATCGCTGTTGACCGCCACAATCAGGCGATCGCCCAGCTTGCGCGCGTTTGCCAGATACGAAACGTGGCCCGCGTGCAGGATGTCAAACACGCCGTTGGTCATCACCACTTTCTCGCCGCGCTTGCGCGCCGCGGCCACCGCCTGCCTGAGCTCTTCTTCATTCATCACGCCAAAACCGGTCTCAGCGCGCCCGCGTACCGCGTTTTCCAGCTCGATCGGTGAAACGGTTGAGGTGCCCAGCTTGCCGACGACCACGCCGGCCGCCGCGTTGGCGAAATAGCACGCCTCTTCCAGCGTATTGCCTGAGGCGAGGGTCGCCGCCAGTACGCCAATCACCGTATCGCCGGCGCCGGTGACGTCATACACTTCCTGCGCCTGGGTTGGCATATGCAGCGGCGGTTTGCCCGGCTGCAGCAGCGTCATGCCCTGCTCGGAGCGGGTCACCAGCAGCGCGGACAGTTCAAAATCAGCAATAATCTTCAGGCCGCGCTCAACGATTTCCGCTTCGTCCTTACATTTCCCCGCCACCGCTTCAAACTCAGAGAGGTTCGGGGTCAGCAGGGTGGCGCCGCGATAGCGCTCGAATTCGGTGCCTTTCGGATCGATCAGCACCGGGACGCCCGCATCCCGCGCCAGCTTAATCATCGTCTGCACGCTGGCCAGAGCGCCTTTTGCATAGTCAGAGAGGACCAGCGCCCCGATAGAACCCAGCGCCTGCTGAATACGTTCGTGCATCGGCTGCGGATCGACGCCGGAAAAGCCCTCTTCAAAATCGAGGCGGATCAGCTGCTGGTTGCGCGACAGCACGCGCAGCTTGGTGATGGTCGGGTGGGTCGGCACCGAAACGAAGTCGCACTTCACGTTGACGTCGGCCAGCGCTTTACTCAGCGCGCGGGCGGCATCGTCAATCCCGGTCAGGCCCACCAGCCGCGAGGTCGCACCGAGCGACGCGATATTCATCGCGACGTTTGCCGCGCCGCCGGGACGCTCTTCGATATTTTCCACTTTCACCACCGGCACCGGGGCTTCAGGGGAAATACGGCTGGTGGGACCATACCAGTAGCGGTCCAGCATCACATCGCCAACCACCAACACTCCTGCTCGTTCAAACTCCGGCAGCGTTACTTTCATTACTCACTCCTGCGAGATGCAAACTTTGCGCGCGATAATAGCACACCCGGTTTTTTAGTTAAGCTATCAACCACTTCTGCCAGCTGGCGCTAACCTGCTCACGTTCATGAGCAAAAGCCTCCGGCGCGACGTTGCCCGGCTGCTCCTGCAGCGCCAGATGGTGCAGCGCATCGCGCAGCGTGGTGTAAGCATGGGTCAACGCCCGAGCCTCTTCTTCATCCATAATGTCGTTCTGCGCCAGCAGCTCCAGAATGCGCACATTATCGGACCAGCGCGTCAGCTTCGGCTTGTCGTGGGCATAGCGTAAGACCAGATACTGGGTGATAAATTCAATATCGGTGATCCCGCCGGCATCAGCTTTGATATCAAAGCGATCGCGCTGCTTATTGCCAAGATGGGCGCGCATTTTTTCACGCATTTCCCGTACCTCGGTCTGCAGCGTCGCCCCCTCGCGCTGGCGGGTGAGGATAGCGCGGCGAATCTCATCAAACCGGGTCTGCAGCTCGGGATCGCCGTAAACCACCCGCGCGCGGACCAGCGCCTGATGTTCCCAGGTCCAGGCTTCATTTTGCTGATAGTCGGCGAAGGAATCGGTGGTGGTGACCAGCATGCCCGCGGCGCCTGACGGACGCAGGCGGGCATCCACTTCATAGAGGATCCCTGAAGAGGTGCGGGTGCTGAAGAGATGCATAATGCGCTGCGCCAGCCGCAGATAGAACTGGCGGCCGTCAATCTCGCGTTCGCCGTCGGTCATGGCCTCCGGCGGGCAGTCGTGGAGGAATACCAGATCCAAATCGGAGCTGTAGCCCAGCTCCCAGCCGCCCAGCTTGCCGTAGCCGACGACGGCAAAGCCGCGCCCCTGACGGTCGCGCAGGTGCGTCGGCTGGCCATAGCGCGCCACCATCTGCATCCACGCCTGCTGGACAACCGCATCGATCATCGCCTCGGCCAGCCAGGTTAAGTGATCGCTCACTCTCATCACCGGCAGCGTGCCGGCGATATCCGCGGCGGCAATGTGCAGCAGCTGCGCCTGCTTGAACTGACGCAGTGCCTCCAGCTGCTGCTCTTCGTCCTCTTCCGGTACGCGCAGTAAATACTGGCGCAGCTCATCGCGATAGGCGTCGGTCGCCGTCGGCTGATAGAGCGTATTCGGGTCCAGCAGCTCGTCCAGCAGCAGCGGGTGGCGCGCCAGCTGGCTGGCGACCATCGGCGAGGCGGCGCACAGGGAGATCAGGTGCTTGAGCGCGCCGGGGTACTCGCTGAGCAGCTCAAGATAGGTCGTGCGGGTCACGATACCGGTCAGCAGCGGCGTAATGCGCGCCAGCGGCAGCGGCGCGTCCGCACGCGCGCACACTTCGCTGAGCAGATGCGGCATCAGCTGATCCAGCACCTGCCGTCCGCGCGGGCCAATGGTGCGCCTGTCGAGCTCTTTGCGGAAATCGGCGATCAGCGCCAGCACGCTGCGCCGATCGGCATCATCGAGGTGCGCCAGCGCCGGGCTGGTGTCATCCTCCTCCAGCGCGTCCTGCCACAGCTCGCGCCAGTACTCGGCAAGCTGTTCATCCGGCGACTGCGCTTCGTCATCGCCAATCAGATCGTTGAATACCCGCCTGACGCTGGCCATTTTCTCTTCCAGCTGCGCGCTCAGCGTCGCCCAGTCGGCAACGTGCATTCCCCACGCCAGGCGAGCGCGGTTGAGCTCATCCTGCGGCAGGGTTTGCGTCTGCTCATCGTTGATGCTTTGCAGCAGGTTTTCGAGACGACGTAAAAACAGGTAGGCCTCGCGCAGCCGGGAAGCATCGCCTTCCGGCAGCAGATGCAGCTCCTCGATAGCCGCCAGGGTTGGCAGCAGCGCCCGCAGCTGCAGCGCGGGCTCGCGGCCGCCGCGGATCAGCTGAAAGACCTGGACGATAAATTCAATTTCGCGGATCCCGCCGGCGCCGAGCTTGATATTGTCCTTCAGCCCGCGGCGGCGAACCTCGCGGGCAATCATCCCTTTCATATTACGCAGCGACTGGATCACGCTGAAGTCAATGTAGCGACGGAAGACGAACGGCCGCAGCATGGCGCGCAGCTCGCTGGCATAGATGCCTTCGTTATCGCCCATGATCCGCGCCTTAACCATCGCATAGCGCTCCCAGTCTCGCCCCTGCTCCTGGTAGTAATCCTCCAGCGCGGCGAAGCTCAGCACCAGCGGGCCGCTGTCGCCAAACGGGCGCAGGCGCATATCCACGCGGTAGACAAAGCCGTCCTGGGTGGCCTGATCGAGGGCCTTAATTAAACGCTGGCCGAGGCGGGTAAAGAACTGGGCGTTATCCAGCTCGCGGCGCCCGCCGCGGGTTGCGCCGTGCTCCGGCCAGGCAAAAATCAGGTCGATATCGGAGGAGAAGTTAAGCTCTCCTCCGCCAAGTTTACCCATCCCGAGGATCAGCAGCGGCTGCGGCTTGCCTTCGGCGCTGCAGGGCGTGCCCCACTCCCGGCAGCAGGCGGCGTATAGCCAGTCCCGGGCGGCGACAATCAGCGTCTCCGCCAGCGCGCTAAGCTGCTGCAAACTACTCTCTTCGCTGACCAGCGACAGCGCCTGCGCCCAGGCGATGCGCACCATAATCCGGCGGCGGAACAGGCGCAGCTCGCACATCAGCGCCGCTTCGTCATTCACCTCCGCCAGCGCCGCCTGCAGCCAGTCGGCATAGTGACGCCACTCATCCGCTTCCGGCGGCGAGCTCTCCAGCTCAGCCAGCCACTGCGGCTGGGCGACCAGGCTCTGCTCGACGAAATCGCTGAACGCCATAACCGACTGCGCCTGCGGACTTAACGTTTGTAATGGAAAATCCGCTGGTAGCCGGTCTACAACCGTCTGCCAGTGCTGCTGTAACTGCGAAGAAAGCGGCATTATAGGGGTCTCCCTGGCCTGAAATTATCGTTTTCCACTATGCAGCCAGAACGGTTCCGCGGCCAGCGCCTGGCGACGGAAATATTCAATGACGCTGCTGTCCCGGTGCTCAACGGCCCGGCGAAGCTCTTTCCAGTTTTCCAGCCACGGCGATGCGGCGTCGGCGTAAGCGCCGGCTAATAGCTGAACAGTGTCGATCTCGCGCGCCAGCCGCGGAAGCTGACCTTCATACTCGTCGCCCAGCGACTGCAGGAAGGCATTTTTTAATTCTGCCGCCGCACGCGAAAGCTGAATATCGGCAAAGCGTTTAAAAGATCCGGCAATTTTCTTCTGCCCATTTTCGTTGAGGAACTCACGCCAGCCGCGGTTTACCAGCCATTCCGTCAGCGTCAGCCTGGCGCTGACTGCGGCGATGCTGAACAGCGCCGCCTGCGCATTTTCGGCCTCAGACAGCGCCGCTTCCGCTGCGCTCAGCTGCTCGCGCAGCGCCGCGCTGGCTTTACGCGGCACGATACCGCCAAACAGCGCCAGCGTATGGCGCAGGCGGGCAATCGCGCGCAGAATTTCGCCTTTTGCCGCCGGGTTGCCGCGGCTCAAGACTTCATCATGATAGAGCCAGTGGGCCAGGGCATTTTCCAGCGCCGCCTCCATTCCCTGCTCGACGCTGGCCTTCGCGACTGTCGGCAGGATATCCAGCGCGATCGGCGGCCGTTCGCCGTTGCCCTGGGCCAGATGGTAGCCTCGCGCCGCCTTGCTCAGGCTTCCCTGACGCAGCGCGCCGGTATCCAGCAGACGACGGGCGAGGGTCAGGACATCTGCGGTATTGCCGGACAGCAGCTCCAGCTCCAGTTCACAAATCGCTTCCTGATGCTCACCGGCCTTTACCTCGCCGCGATCGAGGGCGATCTCAATCTGGCTATCGCCTTCGCTGACGACCCATTTTTCACGTTCAAAATCAGTGCTGAAGAGCGGCTGTACGCTGTTCTCCAGCTCGGCAGGCAGTTCGCCCTGCGGCCAGACTTCCGCCGGCAGCAGGCTCATGGCCAGCTCCGGTTTCTCCAGCGGGATGTTGTACTCCGGGCGCTGATGCAGCCCACCCACCACTCGTCCGGCAATTTTCAGGGTCATTTCGTAGCGACCGCGATCGCCGCGAATACGCAGACCCATATCGTGACGGCGCAGCCAGTTATCCGCCGTTTCATAGTAAATATTGAGCAGCTTTCCTGCGGGCGTATGCTGCGCATTGAGCGTATTAAGGTGCTGACGCAGCGTTTCCACACCGCTGTCGGAGACGATAAATTTTAATTCGATTTCTTGCGCCATAACTGAATTCTTCCGCTTCTGTGCTCTGCAGGGAAAATACGGCGAACTAACGCCGATATTTCTTGTCAGTAGATAATATTTTGCGGCGAATCGCCATGCAATGCGCAATTTGCCGGGCCACCTCCTGGATGTTTCCGATTGTGGCGGAAAACTTTGCGTCGCTATGGTGATGCCACTACTATCGTTCAACTTTTTATGACCAAACGATGACCTGATGCCTAAATTACGCCTGATTACGATAACTTTGCTGGCGCTTAGCGCCGCTACGGCGGTTCATGCAGAAGAAAAACGCTATGTTTCTGATGAACTGAACACCTGGGTCCGCACCGGTCCTGGCGATAATTATCGCCTCCAGGGAACCATTAATGCCGGGGAGCAGGTCTCTCTGCTGCAAACCAACGACAGCACCAACTATGCCCAGATCCGCGACGGCAACGGCCGCACCGCCTGGATCCCGCTGAAAGAGCTGAGCAACGAGCCCAGCCTGCGCACCCGCGTACCGGATCTCGAAAATCAGGTTAAGACCCTGACCGACAAGCTAAATAACATCGACACCACCTGGAACCAGCGCACGGCGGACATGCAGAAAAAGGTCGCCGGGAGCGATAACGCCATTAACGCCCTGAAAGATGAGAACCAGAAGCTGAAAAATGAGCTGGTCGTCGCGCAGAAAAAGGTCAATGCCGCCAATCTGCAGCTTGATGATAAGCAGCGCACCATCATCATGCAGTGGTTTATGTACGGCGGCGGCGTGCTGGGCGTCGGCCTGCTGCTTGGTCTGGTGCTGCCGCACCTGATCCCGAGCCGCAAGCGTAAAGACCGGTGGATGAACTAATTCGTCTTCTCTGCCAGACTTACGTATCATCCAGCGCAAAGTGGATGCGGGAGAAGCAGGCGTGAAGATTTATTTGGTCGGCGGTGCCGTCCGGGATGCATTACTCGGACTACCGGTCAAAGACAGAGATTGGGTGGTGGTGGGCGCCGCGCCCTCAGAGCTGCTTGACGCGGGCTACCAGCAGGTAGGCCGCGATTTTCCCGTGTTCCTGCACCCGCAAAGCCGGGAAGAGTACGCCCTGGCGCGAACCGAGCGTAAGTCAGGCGCCGGCTACACCGGCTTCACCTGCTACGCCGCGCCCGACGTCACCCTCGAACAGGATTTGCTCCGCCGCGACCTGACGGTTAACGCCCTCGCCCAGGACTCAGACGGCCAGATTATCGACCCCTACGGCGGCCAGTCCGATCTGCGCCAGCGCCTGCTGCGCCACGTTTCACCGGCCTTTAGCGAAGATCCGCTGCGCGTTCTGCGCGTCGCGCGCTTTGCCGCCCGCTACGCCCATCTCGGCTTTCGCATTGCGGACGACACCATGGCGCTGATGCGCGCGATGGCCGACGCCGGCGAGCTGGCGCACCTGACCCCGGAGCGGGTATGGAAAGAGACCGAGGGCGCGCTGGGCACCCGCAATCCGCAGGTCTTTTTCCAGACCCTGCGCGACTGCCGCGCGCTCGGCGTGCTGTTCCCGGAAATCGAGGCGCTGTACGGCGTACCCGCGCCGGCCAAATGGCATCCGGAAATCGACACCGGCCTGCATACCCTCATGACCCTGAGCATGGCGGCGATGCTGTCGCCGGAAATCGACGTGCGTTTCGCCACCCTGTGCCACGATTTGGGCAAAGGGCTGACGCCGAAAGCGCTCTGGCCCCGTCATCACGGCCACGGGCCGGCCGGCGTCAAGCTGGTCGAGCAGCTTTGCGCCCGCCTGCGCGTCCCGAATGAGATCCGCGACCTGGCGAAGCTGGTCGCCGAGTTCCACGATCTGATTCATACCCTGCCGATTCTGCAGCCCAAAACCCTGGTCAAGCTGTTCGACAGCATCGACGCCTGGCGCAAGCCGCAGCGGGTGGAGAAAATTGCCCTCACCAGCGAAGCCGACGTCCGCGGCCGAACCGGCTTCGAGGCCTGCGACTATCCCCAGGGGCGCCTGCTGCTTGAAGCGTGGCATGTCGCCCGGTCGGTATCGACGAAAGAGGTGGTCGCACAAGGGTTTAAAGGGCCGGAGATTCGCGAGGAGCTGACGCGTCGGCGTATTGCGGCCATCGCGCAGTGGAAGGAAGAACGCTGCCCTCAGCCAAAAGACTGAGGGCCAGGGTCTTAGAAGAAGACCACGTAAACAACTGCCGCCACGATAAAGCGGTAGATTGCGAACGGGATAAACGAAATACGTTTAATCAGCTGCAGGAAGGTTTTAATCGCAATCAGCGCCACGATAAACGCCATAATAAAGCCGACGGCAAACATCGGAATATCGCTGGCGTTCAGGAAGCCGATGCTTTTATAAACGTCCAGCACGGTGGCGCCCATCATCATCGGCACTGCCAGCAGGAACGAGAACTCAGAGGCCGCATAGCGGCTCACGCCCATCAGCATACCGCCGGAAATGGTCGCGCCGGAGCGAGAAAAGCCCGGCCACAGCGCCAGGCACTGGAAGCAGCCAATCACGAACGCCTGACGATAGGTCATATCGTCAACGCCTACCGCGCGCGGCTCCTTCGGCTTCAGCACCTCAGCGGCAATCAGCAGCACGCCGCCGACAATCAGCGCGTACATCACGTTGACCGGGTTAAATAGCGACTTAATGGTGTCGTGGAATATCAGGCCCAGCACCACCGCCGGAATCATCCCTAACAGAATATGGATAAGCGATAAGCGACCGCTGCCCTGCCCTTCATGCGCAGGTGGTTTACCGAAATGGATACCGATCAGGCCAAACAAACGACGCCAGAACATCACGACAACGGCAAGAATAGAACCTAACTGAATGACCACCTCAAATGTATTTGCAGTATCACCTTCAAACCCCAGCAGATGGCCAACAATAATCATATGACCAGTACTGGAAACAGGTAAAAACTCTGTCAAACCCTCAACCACACCCAATATTGCCGCCACCAGCAGCGAGTGTATATCGCTCATCCAATAAACCCTTTAAAAGTAAAATGAAAAAACCAGGCACTACGAGCCATGCCATCAGGCGTCATTGGGGCAGCCAGCTAGGCCTCGGACGGCGCGTCAATTCCGGAGCGTACACGGAGTACGCGAGGAATTCGAGCCCCGTTCGAGGAGAAGATGGCAAATAAAATAACCTGATGACCGGCACTAAGACCTGTATAAGCCCAAATTGTTTAATCAATATGACCTTAAAAGTTTTGTTTCAGATTAAGGCCACGCTCAATGATGACGCCGACGTTGGCCGCGCGGGCAACCGCTCCCGGCTTGCTGACTTTAATTCGCACCCACGGCGAGGAAAATTTTGCCAGCAGCAGATCGGCAATCTCTTCAGCGACGCGCTCCACCAGCGCAAAGCGGCCCCCTTCAACGTGGTTGATAACCAGTTCGCTAATATCGGCATAGCTAAGGCAATCGCTCACATCATCGCTGGACGCCGCTTTGCGGTTATCCCACGCCATTTCGATATCGAACACCAGCTTCTGTTCAATGGTTTGTTCCCAGTCATAAACACCAATAGTGGTGATTACCGAAAGTTGCTCTATAAATACAATATCCATCACGACCTGCCTGCTTTTTGGCTAAACCGGATACCACTTCCGGCGAATTATGCGTATTATCCACAGATGCAAAGACATCCCCTAAATAATTTGCGTTGCAGGAAGGCGGCGGCGCAGCGAGCTTCCGGGAGCATAGCATCACGATGTATCCGGGCGCGCGAGGAGAGCCAACGCACCGGCCGCGCCAAGGATGACGGGGATAAAACGACACTTTCAAAATGGAACAGCTGATGAGTGCAATCGCGCCTGGACTCGTTATCCTTGCCTACCTCTGCGGCTCAATTTCCAGCGCCATTCTGGTTTGCCGCCTCGCCGGCCTGCCCGACCCTCGCGATAGCGGCTCGGGCAACCCCGGGGCGACCAACGTCCTGCGGATTGGCGGCAAGGGAGCGGCCGTAACGGTGCTTATCTTCGACGTGCTCAAAGGCATGCTGCCGGTCTGGGGCGCATGGGCACTCGGACTGACCCCTTTCTGGCTGGGCCTGGTGGCGATCGCCGCCTGCATTGGTCATATCTGGCCGGTGTTCTTCAATTTTCGCGGCGGCAAGGGCGTTGCGACCGCCTTCGGCGCCATTGCGCCCATCGGCTGGGATTTAACCGGCGTCATGGCCGGAACCTGGCTACTGACCATTCTGCTCAGCGGCTACTCTTCGCTCGGCGCCATCGTCAGCGCGCTTATTGCGCCGTTCTACGTCTGGTGGTTCAAGCCGCAGTACACCTTTCCGGTATCGATGCTCTCCTGCCTGATCCTCCTGCGCCATCATGACAATATCCAGCGCCTGTGGCGCCGTCAGGAAACCAAAATCTGGGCCCGGCTGAAGAAGAACAGGAAAAAACCGCAGCAGAAATAACCGCCGCGCCCGGCGCCGCCGGGCACGATTTTCCCCGACAATATCTTTTGATTCCCCGTCCTGACAGCCAATCATTCCACCGCGCTGTCGCTTCAAAGATAAACCTTTCGCAACAATCACTTAGTTATGTCTTATAACCAAAAATGATTTATTTGCCCGCCCGGCGATGTTTACTCTGAATCTCCTGATAAGACACAACAGAACAATAATATGACAGACGTAATCAATTCGGCGCCGATTGCAGCGGCAGGGGCGCCCGACGGGGAAGTTAAATGGATACGCGGCGCGGCGGACGTTTCGCGCCTGATTAACGAGGGCAGCAGCGGGCGCAACAACGCGCGCATCGTCATGGGCATCGCGCTGGGCGGCATTTTTCTCGATGCCTACGATCTCGGCTCCCTGGCCTTTGGCCTGAAGGACATTACCCGTGAATTCAACCTGACGCCCGCCGGCACCGGCATGGTGGCCTCAGCCATCACCTTCGGCGCCATCGTCGGCGCGCTGCTGGGCGGCTATCTGACGGATAAAATCGGCCGCTACCGCGTCTTTATGGCGGATATGCTGTTCTTCGTGGTTGCCGCAATCGCCTGCGCGCTGGCGCCCAACGAATACGTCCTCACCGGCGCCCGATTTGTCATGGGGCTCGGGGTGGGTATTGACCTGCCGGTGGCGATGGCCTTCCTGAGCGAATTTTCTAAACTCAAAGGGCCAGGCAACAAAGCCGCCAGCGTGGCCATGTGGTGCCCGACCTGGTACGCCGCCATCAGCGTTTCGTACCTACTGGTGCTGTTTTTCTACGCCGCGCTGCCGGAAAGCCACAGCGACTGGCTGTGGCGGCTGATCCTCGGCTTCGGCGCAATCCCCGCGCTGGTGATTATCGCCATTCGCAGCCGCTATATGAGCGAGTCGCCGGTTTGGGCCGCCAATCAGGGCAACCTGCGTGAAGCGGCCTCGATTCTGCGCCAGGCGTACAATATCAACGCCCACGTGGCGCAGGACGCGCTGGATAAACCGGCTCCGGTGGTGAAAAAAGCGCAGTGGAGCAACTATTTACGCCTGTTCCAGGGGGTTTACCTGCGGCGTACGACCCTGGCGACGCTGCTCTCGGTGGTCTCGTCATTCGCCTATAACGCCGTCGCCTTCGGCCTGCCGGTGATTATCTCCAGCTTCTTCGTGCAGTCGATGCTAACCACAATCCTGATCTCGCTGGCGCTGAACCTGCTCTTCGCCTTCGTCGGCGGGCTGCTGGCGGTACGCCTGGTGCCGCGCCTTGGGGCATGGAAAATGTCGCTGGCGGGATACGGCTGCCAGCTGGCGGCGCTGCTGGGGCTGGCGCTGATTGGCCGCCCGGAAGGGGCCGCCGAAGGGATCGCCGCGGTCGCCATGCTGGCGCTGTTCCTCTTCGGCCAGGGCTTTGGCCCCGGCGCGCATACCATGACCTTTGCCTCGCTGAGCTACCCAACGTCGCTGCGCGGCGTTGGCGTCGGCCTCAACCAAACCCTGATGCGCAGCAGCTCAACGCTGTCGCTGTTCCTCTTCCCGCTGCTGGTCGCGGCGCTGGATACGCGCGTCTTTTGGGTTATCGCCGCGGCGCCGCTCATTGGCCTGCTGTCGCTGCTGGCCATCCGCTGGGAACCGTCGGGCTACGATATCGACGCCGAGGATTATCAGGATAAATAGCGTTACCCCCGGGCGCTCGCGCTGAGCGCCTTTTACCCACCGCCCCTCAACCGTTCAACATGTAGCTATCCCGCCTGCGGGGGAAGGTCCAGGGATGGAGCCTATCCGCAGCCGGCGGCGGTTTACGGGGATAATAAGCATAAGCTTTTCATATGATCGGGATGCTTTGCGGCCGATCAATACTCATCGCTGCTGTTTTTTCTTGAGTTTGCAGGGGCGCAACATTGCACAGCACCGTGTTACCACAGACAAAAAAAGGCTGGCAGGCTACGCTGGATCTCCGCTTTCAATCTATCGGCGATAAAACGGTCCTGACCTCTTCCCGTCACGTTGGCCCGTTAACCGTCCAGCGCCCTTTTTATCCCGAAGAAGAAACCTGCCACCTCTATTTATTGCATCCGCCGGGCGGCATCGTTGGCGGCGATGAGCTGACGATTACCGCCGCCCTCGACGGCGGCAGCCACGCGCTGATGACCATGCCCGGTGCCAGCAAGTTTTACCGCAGCAGCGGCGCGCAGGCGCATCTGCACCAGCGCTTCACCGTCGCGCCGCAGGCTATTCTTGAATGGCTGCCGCAGGACGCCATTTTTTTCCCCGGCGCGCGGGCTAATCTGCAGACCACCTTTCATCTTTGCGCCACCAGCACCCTTTTAGCCTGGGATCTGCTGTGCCTCGGCCGCCCGGTGATGGGCGAAACCTTTAGCCACGGCACCCTCGCGAACCGCCTGGAGGTATGGGTTGATGAGACGCCGCTGCTGGTAGAACGTCTGTGCCTCGCCGACGGCCAGCTGGCCTGCATCGCCCAGCGGCCGTGGATAGGAACGCTGCTGTTCTATCCGGCCAACGAGACCCTGCTCGACGGCGTACGCGAACGGCTCGCCGGGCTTGCCAGCTACGCCGGCGCCAGCCTGACCGACGGCCTGCTGACGGTCCGATTTTTAAGTGATGATAATTTGCTGTGCCAGCGGGCAATGCGCGATATCTGGCAGTTTATGCGCCCGCATCTGACCGGGAAACCCCCGGTTCCTCCCCGAATCTGGCTGACCTAAGAGAACGCTATGGAACTGACCCCCAGAGAGAAAGATAAGCTGCTGCTGTTTACCGCCGCGCTGGTGGCGGAGCGCCGCCTGGCCCGTGGGCTGAAGCTGAACTACCCGGAAGCGGTGGCGTTAATTAGCGCCTTTATTATGGAGGGCGCCCGCGACGGCAATAGCGTGGCGGCGCTGATGGAAGAGGGCCGCCACGTCCTGAGCCGCAGCCAGGTGATGGAGGGCGTGCCCGAAATGATCCCCGATATCCAGGTCGAAGCCACCTTCCCGGACGGCTCGAAGCTGGTCACCGTCCACAATCCGATAATCTGAGGTTTCGCGATGATCCCAGGTGAGTACCAAGTGAAGCCCGGCCAGATAGCCCTTAACGTTGGCCGCATGACCCGCAGCATAATCGTTGAAAACCACGGTGACCGGCCGATCCAGGTGGGATCGCACTATCACTTCGCCGAAGTGAATCCGGCGCTGAAGTTCGACCGCGAGCAGGCGACGGGCTATCGCCTGAATATCGCCGCCGGTACCGCGGTCCGTTTTGAACCCGGGCAAAAGCGTGAAGTGGAGCTGGTTGCTCTTGCCGGCTCCCGCGCGGTGTACGGCTTTCGTGGGGCGGTGATGGGAAAACTGGAGGCAACCGATGAGTAATATTTCACGCCAGGCCTATGCCGATATGTTTGGCCCCACCACCGGCGATAAGGTCCGCCTCGCGGACACCGAGCTGTGGATCGAGGTTGAGGACGATCTCACTACCTACGGCGAAGAGGTGAAGTTCGGCGGCGGAAAGGTGATTCGCGACGGCATGGGCCAGGGGCAAATGCTCTCAGCGGAGTGCGTCGATCTGGTGCTGACCAACGCGCTGATCGTCGATCACTGGGGGATCGTGAAGGCGGATATCGGCGTCAAAGAGGGGCGCATCTTCGCCGTTGGCAAAGCGGGCAACCCGGATATCCAGCCTGACGTCACCATCCCTATCGGCGCGGCGACGGAAATCATTGCCGCCGAAGGTAAGATAGTCACCGCCGGCGGCGTCGATACGCACATCCACTGGATCTGCCCGCAGCAGGCGGAAGAGGCGCTGGTCTCCGGCGTCACCACCATGGTCGGCGGCGGCACCGGACCGGCGGCGGGCACCCACGCCACCACCTGCACCCCCGGGCCTTGGTATATCTCGCGAATGCTGCAGGCCGCGGATAGCCTGCCGGTCAACATCGGCCTGCTGGGTAAAGGCAACGGCTCCAACCCTGACGCGCTGCGCGAGCAGGTGGCGGCAGGGGTGATTGGCCTAAAAATCCACGAGGACTGGGGCGCGACGCCCGCGGCTATCAACTGCGCGCTGACCGTCGCCGATGAGATGGACGTTCAGGTCGCGCTGCATAGCGATACCCTCAACGAGTCCGGCTTTGTCGAAGATACCCTGGCGGCGATTGGCGGTCGTACCATCCACACCTTCCATACCGAAGGCGCCGGCGGCGGCCACGCGCCGGATATTATTACCGCCTGCGCGCACCCCAATATTCTGCCCTCTTCGACTAACCCGACGCTGCCCTACACCGTCAATACCATCGATGAACACCTCGATATGCTGATGGTTTGCCATCACCTCGACCCGGACATCGCGGAGGACGTGGCGTTTGCCGAATCGCGCATTCGCCGGGAAACCATCGCCGCCGAGGACGTCCTGCACGATATCGGCGCCTTCTCGCTGACCTCTTCCGATTCGCAGGCCATGGGCCGCGTCGGCGAGGTGGTGCTGCGCACCTGGCAGGTCGCCCACCGCATGAAGGTTCAGCGCGGCCCGCTGGCGGAAGAGCGCGGCGACAACGATAACTTTCGCGTTAAGCGCTATATCGCGAAATACACCATTAACCCGGCGCTGACCCACGGTATCGCCCACGAGGTCGGCTCGATTGAGGCCGGCAAGATGGCGGACCTGGTGCTGTGGTCTCCGGCGTTCTTCGGCGTGAAGCCGGCGTGCGTGGTGAAGGGCGGGATGATTGCCATCGCGCCGATGGGCGATATTAACGCTTCGATTCCCACCCCGCAGCCGGTGCACTATCGGCCGATGTTCGGGGCGCTGGGCAGCGCCCGCCATCGCTGTCGGCTGACCTTCCTGTCGCAGGCGGCGGTAGAGAGCGGCGTGGCGCAGCGCCTCAATCTGCACAGCGCCACGGCCACGGTGAAGGGCTGCCGAACGCTGCAGAAGGCCGACATGATCCATAACGGCCTGCAGCCCAATATTACCGTTGATGCGCAAACCTACGAGGTGCGCATTGACGGGGAGTTAATCACCAGCGAACCGGCAGAAGTGCTGCCGATGGCGCAACGTTACTTTCTGTTTTAAGGAGTCCGGATGCTGTATCTGACCCAACGCGTGGAGACGCCGGCGCAGGCAACGGCCAGCGTCACGCTGCCGATTGATGTGCGGGTAAAAAGCCGAATCAAAGTCACCCTTAACGACGGGCGCGAAGCGGGCCTGCTGCTGCCGCGCGGTCTGCTGCTACGGGGCGGTGACGTCCTGAGTAATGAAGAGGGCAGCGAGTTTGTCGCGGTCATTGCCGCCGATGAGGGCGTCTCCGTCGTGCGCTGCGAAGACCCGTTTACGCTGGCGAAAGCCTGCTATCACCTCGGTAACCGCCACGTTCCGCTGCAGATTATGCCCGGCGAGCTGCGCTACCACCACGACCACGTGCTGGACGATATGCTGCGCCAGTTCGGTCTGCTGGTGAGCTTCGCCCACCTACCGTTCGAACCGGAAGCCGGCGCCTACGCCAGCGAGAGCCACGGGCATGGACACGGGCATCATCATGGCCATAGCCACGATGACCATCATGAGCACAGCCACTGAATGCCGTCGCCGGAAAAACGCCTGCGGCTAATGCAGCTGGCCAGCAGCAACCTGCCGGTCGGCGGCTATAGCTGGTCGCAGGGGCTGGAGTGGGCGGTAGAAGCGGGCTGGGTGGCCGATACTCCGGCCTTCGAGCGCTGGCAGCTGCAGCAGATGGAGCAGAGTTTTTTTACCGTCGACCTGCCGCTGTTCGCCCGCCTCTATCGCGCCTGCGAAGATAGCAACCTGCCTGAGGCGCAGCGCTGGGCGGCGTACCTGCTCGCCTGCAGGGAAACCCGCGAGCTGCGCGAAGAGGAGCGTAATCGCGGGGCGGCGTTCACCCGACTGCTTGCCGACTGGCAGCCGGAGTGTCCCAAAGAGTGGCGGACGCTGTGCCAGCAAAGCCAGCTGGCCGGCATGGCCTGGCTTGGCGTACGCTGGCAAATTAGCCTCCCCGACCTGGCGCTGAGCCTCGGCTACAGCTGGATTGAGGGCGCGGTGATGGCCGGCGTTAAGCTGGTGCCCTTTGGGCAACAGGCGGCGCAGCAGCTGATCATCCGCCTGTGCGATCGCTATGCGGCGGATATGGCCAGCGCGCTTGCCGCCCCGGACGAGGCGATCGGCTCCTCCACGCCGCTGACCGCCATCGCCTCCGCCCGACATGAAACGCAGTATTCCCGATTATTCCGTTCTTAGGAGAAAGCATGAACAACTACAAACATCCGCTGCGCGTGGGCGTCGGCGGCCCGGTCGGTTCCGGGAAAACCGCGCTGCTGGAAGCGCTGTGTAAAGCCATGCGCAACACGTATCAGCTGGCCGTCGTCACCAACGATATCTACACCAAAGAAGATCAGCGCATCCTCACCGAAGCCGGCGCGCTGGAGCCGGAACGGATCGTCGGCGTCGAAACCGGCGGCTGTCCGCATACCGCCATCCGCGAAGACGCGTCCATGAACCTGGCGGCGGTGGAAGCGCTGAGCGAAAAATTCGGTAACCTCGAACTTATCTTCGTCGAAAGCGGCGGCGATAACCTCAGCGCGACCTTTAGCCCCGAGCTGGCCGATCTGACCATCTACGTTATCGACGTGGCGGAAGGGGAGAAAATCCCGCGCAAAGGCGGCCCGGGGATCACCAAATCGGACTTCCTGGTGATCAACAAAACCGACCTTGCACCGTATGTGGGCGCCTCGCTGGAAGTGATGGAGCGCGACACCATGCGGATGCGCGGCGAGCGTCCGTGGGCCTTTACTAACCTGAAAAGCGGCGACGGCCTGCAGAGCATCATTGACTTCCTCGAAGACAAAGGCATGCTGCGCCGCTAGGCCGTGCACCATCCGGACGCGCCCGCGCCCGGATGGTGCATTCGACGCCCTCTTTTTATCCTCCCCTCCCTCACGGCCCCTGCGGCGCCTGCTCTACGAAGTGGCATAAGGTTTGCTAATTACAGTCATACCTGACCATTAAGGAATGACTATGTCGTCACTGGATATAAAAACTGAGCTACCTGCGCAAACCGGCACAGCCGGCTCCCGTGAAACATTAGAAGATTACACCCTGCGCTACGCTCCGCTGAGCTTTCGCCGCTGGGGGCCAGGCGTCGTCGCCGTCACCGCGCTGGGCGGCATTGCCTATCTGGCCGACTTTTCTATCGGCGCCAGCATCGGCATGGCGTGGGGCACCACCAACGCCATTTACTCAATTCTGCTGGCCGCGCTGGTGATTTTCCTGACCGGCATTCCGCTGGCGATCACCGCCGCCCGCTATAACATCGACCTCGATTTAATCACCCGCAGCGCCGGGTTCGGCTATTTTGGTTCGGTCATTACCAGCATCATTTTTGCCGGATTTACCTTTATCTTCTTCGCCCTTGAGGGCTCGATTATGGCGCAGGGGCTGCTGGTCGGCCTCGGGATCCCGCTGTGGATGGGCTACCTCATCGCCACCCTGATGGTGCTGCCGCTGGTCGTTTACGGCATGAAGGCTCTGACCCGTCTGCAGGTCTGGACCACGCCGCTGTGGCTGGTGCTGATGGTCGTGCCGGTGGCCTGGCTTATCGCCAAAGACCCGGAGCTGGTGGATGGCTTTATGAACTTTGCCGGCAAGAACGACGCCTCGCGCGTGGATTTAACCGCCATTATGCTGGGCGCCGGGGTCTGCCTGTCGCTGATCATGCAGATCGGCGAGCAGATTGACTATCTGCGCTTTATGCCGCCGAAAACGGCGGAGAATAGCAAAAGCTGGTGGCTGGCGGTCTTTTCCGCCGGTCCGGGCTGGGTGGTGCTGGGGGCGATTAAACAGATTATTGGCGCCTTCCTCGGCTTCTACCTGCTGACCCGCTTCCCGGCGGTACATAACACCGAGCCGGTTCAGCAGTTCGTCAGCGTCTTTGATAACATGGTGCCCGGCTGGCTGGCGCTGACCCTGGCCGTGGTGCTGGTGGTTATCTCGCAGATTAAAATTAACGTCACCAACGCCTACTCCGGCTCGCTGGCCTGGACCAGCGCCTGGACGCGCACCACCCGCAGCTATCCGGGGCGGATCGTCTTTGTTGTCGTCAACCTCGCCATTGCGCTGGCGCTGATGGAAGGCGATATGTTCAGCGCGCTGTCGTGGATCCTCGGCTTTTACTCCAACTTCGCCATTGCCTGGGTTGTGGTGGTCGCCACCGATATTACCGTCAATAAAGGCCTGCTGAAGCTGGCGCCGGCCCAGCCGGAGTATCGTCGGGGGATGATCCATAACGTTAACCCGGTGGGGGTGGTTTCCTTTGCTCTCGCCGCCGGGCTCTCTATCTGCGCGTTCTTCGGCCTGCTCGGCGCCACCCTGGCCCCGTTCTCGCCGCTGATTGCGCTGGTTATAGCGCTGGTGATGACGCCGCTGATGGGCATCCTGACCCGCGGGCGCTACTACATCAAACGGTACGATGACGGCATTGCCGAACCGCGCTACGACGCGCAGGGGAACGCCTCCACCACCGTGTATCGCTGCGTGACCTGCCGGGAAGAGTACGAGCGTCCGGACGTGATGCACTCGGCAAAACATCAGGGGGCGATTTGCTCGCTGTGTAAGAGTATGGAATAGCGCAAAAAGTCAGGCCGACGCGAGGTCGGCCTGTGAGCAGGATCAGGCCGCCGGCAGCTCGGCGAGCGGCCAGCGCGGGCGCACGGTGACGCCGAGGTCGGGCTTCGCGCCGGTCCGCAGGCGCACCATTCCGGCATAGGCGATCATCGCGCCGTTGTCGGTACAGAATTCGGGGCGGGCGTAGAACACTTCCCCGCCGCGCTTTTGCATCATCTCGGCCAGCTTCGCGCGCAGCGTGCGGTTGGCGCTCACGCCGCCCGCCATCACCAGGCGCTTAAAGCCGGTCTGATCCAGCGCCCGACGGCACTTAATCATCAGCGTATCCACCACCGCATCTTCAAACGCCCGCGCAATATCCGCCCGGGTCTGGTCGTCATTCTCATTATTGCGGATGGTGTTGGCGGCAAAGGTCTTCAGGCCGGAGAAGCTAAAATCCAGCCCCGGGCGATCGGTCATCGGCCGCGGGAAGACAAAACGGCCTTCGCTCCCCTGGGCGGCCATTTTAGAGAGCATCGGGCCGCCGGGATAATCGAGCCCCAGCAGCTTCGCGGTCTTATCGAACGCTTCCCCTGCCGCATCGTCTATCGATTCACCCAGCAGCTCATACTGGCCAATGCCGGTCACGCTAATCAGCTGGGTATGGCCACCGGAAACCAGCAGCGCTACAAAAGGATAGTCCGGCGGATTATCTTCCAGCATCGGCGCCAGCAGATGCCCTTCCATATGGTGTACCGGGATCGCCGGGACGTTCCAGGCGAACGCCAGCGAACGGCCCACCGTAGCGCCAACCAGCAGCGCGCCGACCAGCCCAGGTCCGGCGGTGTAGGCAACCGCATCGATATCTTTCGCCGTCAGTCCGGCCTCTTTCAGCGCCGCCTGGATCAGCGGCACCGTTTTACGCACGTGATCGCGCGAAGCCAGCTCAGGCACCACGCCGCCGTAGTCAGCGTGAAGTTTCACCTGACTATACAATTGGTTGGCCAGCAGGCCTTGCTTATCGTCGTAAATGGCGATGCCGGTTTCATCGCAGGATGTTTCAATACCCAGTACACGCATGTCTTGTTTTACCTCGCTCTAATACCGCGCAGTTTAGGACCAATGCGGGTTGATGTATACCCTAAGAATTGCAGGCAGCAGCGCGACGAGGGCCGGGGCCCGCAAGGGATACGCGGCCAGGGCCGGCGGTAAAAGCCTGGCGCGGGACGGACTCCGGGGCAGCGGACATAAAACTTTGTTCGCCCCAGGAAGAACCCTCGTGTATACTCCTCACCCTTATAAAAGTCCTTTCAAAAAGGGCGCAGGTGCTTTACAAAGCAGCAGTAGTTGCAGTAAAATTCCGCACCATTTTGAAATAAGCTGGCGCTGATGCCAGCAGCAAACCGAATTAATCAAAGGTGAGAGGCACATGCCGGTAATTAAAGTACGTGAAAACGAGCCGTTCGACGTAGCTCTGCGTCGCTTCAAGCGTTCCTGTGAAAAAGCAGGTGTTCTGGCGGAAGTTCGTCGTCGTGAGTTCTATGAAAAACCGACTACCGAACGTAAGCGCGCTAAAGCTTCTGCAGTGAAACGTCACGCGAAGAAACTGGCTCGCGAAAACGCACGCCGCACTCGTCTGTACTAATCTGTTGAGGGCTACAGCCCTCAATTCAGGCTGAGTTGTAAGTTGTAAGGCCGTGCTTCCGGAAGGAATGCGCGGCTTATTTTCGTTTATGCATTAGCATATACACTCACCCCTTCAGGATGCACCAAAGCAGCATAAGAGCGAATCCCGGGAGCTGACTGACGTCGGCGGCAGGGGCGCATCGGCGCTGAAGCAGCTTGTTGGATAAGGTGTATAATTACGGGGCCTATGGCTGGACGAATCCCACGCGTATTTATCAATGACCTGCTGGCGCGAACCGACATCGTCGATCTTATCGACGCGCGGGTAAAGCTCAAAAAGCAGGGCAAGAACTACCACGCGTGCTGTCCATTTCATAACGAAAAAACCCCCTCTTTTACCGTCAACGGTGAAAAACAGTTTTACCACTGCTTCGGCTGCGGTGCGCACGGCAACGCCGTCGACTTCCTGATGAACTACGACAAGCTCGAGTTCGTGGAGACGGTCGAAGAGCTGGCCGCCATGCACAACCTTGAAGTACCGTACGAAGCGGGCAACGGACCCAGTCAGATTGAGCGCCATCAACGGCAAAGTCTCTATCAGCTGATGGATGGTCTGAATGCGTTTTATCAGCAGTCTTTGCAGCAACCCGCCGCCGACCCCGCGCGCCAGTATCTGGATAAGCGTGGTTTAAGCAGCGAGGTCATTGCGCGCTTTGCGATTGGCTACGCGCCACCCGGTTGGGACAACGTTTTAAAACGTTTTGGCGGCAATCAAGAAAACCGCCAGTCGCTTATCGACGCCGGCATGCTGGTGACTAACGATAAGGGACGCAGTTACGACCGCTTCCGCGAACGGGTGATGTTCCCGATCCGCGATAAGCGAGGCCGGGTAATTGGTTTTGGTGGTCGCGTGCTGGGTGATGCCCTGCCGAAATACCTTAACTCCCCGGAAACCGATATTTTCCATAAAGGTCGTCAGCTGTACGGCCTGTATGAAGCGCAGCAGAACAACGCCGAACCGCCGCGCCTGTTAGTTGTCGAAGGCTATATGGACGTCGTAGCGCTGGCGCAGTACGACATTAACTATGCCGTCGCGTCCCTTGGCACCTCGACGACAGCCGACCATATTCAGCTGCTGTTCCGGGCGACCAATCAGGTCATCTGCTGTTACGACGGCGACCGGGCGGGCCGCGAGGCAGCATGGCGAGCGCTGGAGACGGCGCTGCCGTATATGACCGACGGCCGCCAGCTGCGCTTTATGTTTCTACCCGACGGCGAAGACCCGGATACGCTGGTGCGTAAAGAGGGTAAGGCCGCGTTTGAAGCGCGGATGGAGCAGGCTCAGCCGCTCTCCACGTTTTTATTTAACAGCCTGCTGCCGCAGGTTGATTTGAGCACCCCGGACGGGCGCGCGCAGCTCAGCACGCTGGCGCTGCCGCTGATCACGCAGGTTCCGGGTGAGACGCTGCGCATCTATCTGCGCCAGGAGTTGGGTAACAAGCTGGGGATTTTAGATGACGCCCAGCTTGAACGTTTAATGCCAAAGCTGACAGAAAATGGCGCACCGCGCCCTGCTCCACAGCTAAAACGCACGACCATGCGTATACTGATAGGACTGCTGGTGCAAAATCCGGATCTGGCACCGCTGGTACCGCCTTTAGCGGGCCTGGATCAGCGTAGAATGCCGGGACTGGGCTTATTCAGCGAACTGGTTAACACCTGTCTGTCTCAGCCAGGTCTGACCACCGGACAACTTTTAGAGCAGTATCGCGGCACAAATGAGGCCGCCACCCTTGAAAAACTGTCGATGTGGGACGATATAGCAGATAAAGATATCGCAGAAAAAACCTTCACCGACTCGCTCAACCATATGTTTGATTCACTGCTTGAACTGCGACAGGAAGAGTTGATAGCTCGCGATCGCACGCACGGCTTAAGCAGTGAGGAACGCCGGGAGCTCTGGACTATCAGCCAGGAGCTGGCAAAAAAATGAATTGCACGGCTTAAGTGCCGAATATCGTTCGGGAAGCCCCCGACAGCCGCGCTGAGGCGCAGCGGCAATAATATAAGTACGCCCTCGCTTTAAATGCTGGCAGTTTGTCTGCCAACACCAATCAAACGAATTAAGTGTGGATACCGTCTTATGGAGCAAAACCCGCAGTCACAGCTGAAGCTTCTTGTCCAACGTGGTAAGGAGCAAGGCTATCTGACCTATGCCGAGGTCAATGACCATCTGCCGGAAGATATCGTCGACTCCGATCAGATCGAAGACATCATCCAAATGATCAATGATATGGGCATTCAGGTGATGGAAGAAGCACCGGATGCCGACGATCTGCTGCTGGCCGAAAACAGCAACAACACCGACGAAGATGCAGAAGAAGCTGCTGCACAGGTTCTGTCCAGTGTTGAATCAGAGATCGGACGCACGACCGACCCGGTGCGCATGTATATGCGCGAAATGGGTACCGTGGAACTGCTGACCCGCGAAGGCGAAATTGACATCGCTAAGCGCATCGAAGACGGGATCAACCAGGTCCAGTGCTCCGTTGCCGAATATCCGGAAGCCATTACCTACCTGCTGGAACAGTACGATCGCGTTGAAGCTGAAGAAGCGCGTCTGTCTGACCTGATCACCGGATTCGTCGATCCGAACGCCGAAGAAGACATGGCGCCAACCGCCACGCACGTCGGCTCCGAACTGTCTCAGGAAGAGATGGATGACGACGAAGAAGATGAAGAAGAAGAAGACGACGACAGCAGCGATGACGACAACAGCATCGACCCAGAGCTGGCGCGCGAGAAATTCGGTGAGCTGCGTACACAATACGAACTGACCCGCGATACCATCAAAGCAAAAGGCCGTAGCCACGCCGCAGCACAGGAAGAAATTCTCAAGCTGTCTGAAGTCTTTAAACAGTTCCGCCTGGTACCGAAACAGTTCGATTACCTGGTCGGCAGCATGCGTAGCATGATGGACAGAGTGCGTACTCAGGAACGCATCATCATGAAGCTGTGCGTCGAACAGTGCAAAATGCCGAAGAAAAACTTCATCACGCTGTTCACCGGCAATGAAACCAGCGAAACCTGGTTCAACGCGGCTGTCGCCATGAACAAACCGTGGTCTGAAAAGCTGCACGACGTCAAAGAAGACGTTCAGCGCGGCCTGATGAAGCTGCAGCAGATTGAAGAAGAAACCGGCCTGACCATCGAGCAGGTTAAGGATATCAACCGTCGTATGTCCATCGGTGAAGCGAAAGCCCGCCGTGCGAAGAAAGAGATGGTTGAAGCAAACTTGCGTCTGGTTATTTCTATCGCCAAGAAATACACCAACCGCGGCCTGCAGTTCCTCGATCTGATTCAGGAAGGTAACATCGGCCTGATGAAGGCGGTAGATAAGTTCGAGTACCGTCGCGGCTACAAGTTCTCCACCTATGCAACCTGGTGGATCCGTCAGGCGATCACCCGCTCCATCGCGGATCAGGCGCGCACCATCCGTATTCCGGTGCATATGATTGAGACCATCAACAAGCTCAACCGTATTTCTCGCCAGATGCTGCAGGAAATGGGCCGCGAGCCGACGCCGGAAGAGCTGGCCGAGCGCATGCTGATGCCGGAAGATAAAATTCGTAAGGTGCTGAAAATCGCCAAAGAGCCGATCTCCATGGAAACGCCGATCGGCGACGATGAAGATTCGCATCTGGGTGATTTCATCGAGGATACCACCCTCGAGCTGCCGCTGGATTCCGCCACCACGGAAAGCCTGCGCGCTGCCACCCACGACGTTCTGGCCGGCCTGACCGCTCGTGAAGCGAAGGTCCTGCGTATGCGTTTCGGTATCGACATGAATACCGACCACACGCTGGAAGAAGTGGGTAAACAGTTCGACGTTACCCGCGAACGTATTCGTCAGATCGAAGCGAAAGCGCTGCGCAAGCTGCGCCATCCGAGCCGCTCTGAGGTTCTGCGTAGCTTCCTCGACGATTAATCGTCAGGCAGTAAATGCAAAAAGCTCCCCGCGGGGAGCTTTTTTTTGCCCGGCGTTTACCCCCAGGCGCGAGGCTATAGCCCGCGCGTCGCCAGCGCATCGTCAAGCTCGCGATACGCCTCCACCAGCTTATCGAGCGTCGCCCGATTCAGCCCGCTGGGATTCGGCAGCACCCACAGCTCGGTCGCCCCGATGGTCGCCTGCTGCCTGCCCCACTTCACGCTGCGCGCCTGAAACGCCTTCTCAAAGGCCTGCTTGCCGAGAACCGCCAGCGCCCGCGGCTGATACTCCTCTATTTTCCGCACCAGCTCTCGCCCCCCGCTGCGCAGCTCCTGCAGCGCTACTTCGCTGGCCTGCACCGTCGGACGCTCCACCAGCATGGTGATCCCGCAGCGGGTGTCGAGCAGCTGGAGCTCCTCTTCCGGCTTCAGCAGCCGGTCGGTGAAGCCCGCCTGGTGAATCACCTTCCAGAAGCGGTTTCCCGCGTGCGCGAAGTGAAAGCCGGTATGGGCGGAGGATTTTCCCGGATTGATCCCGCAGAACACCACCCGCAGGTTCGGTGCCAGAATATCGTTAATCATCTTATCCCCTGCTCAATAGCTAAAAGGTAATTATAAAGGATTGAAAATGCGTTGTTTATAAAAACAGCAGCCGCGCGTTTTAGGCTGGATTGCATCTGCCAGTTACTTTATAATCCCTCGCCACGGCCCCTTAGCTCAGTGGTTAGAGCAGGCGACTCATAATCGCTTGGTCGCTGGTTCAAGTCCAGCAGGGGCCACCAGACAAGAAAAGGACTTAACCATGAAAATGGCTAAGTCCTTTTTATTTGCCCGCTCGCCTGCAACCCGTTCGGCCAGCGGCTGGTGCCGGCGGGCGCTCGTCAGGATTCGGTCAGCGCCAGGTGCAGGCGGTCGGTCAGCGGCTTCAGCAGATAGTTCATCAGCGAACGCTCGCCGGTGCGGATAAACCCTTCAACCGGCATTCCGGGTCGAATCGTTAATCCCTGCAGCTTGTCCATCCCCTCCTGCGTGACCTTAACGCGGAGCGCGTAGTAGGGCTTCCCGGTTTGTTCATCGACCAGGCGGTCGGCGCCGACCATCGTGACCTCCCCCGCCACGCGCGGCGTGGTGCTCTGATCGAAGGCCGAAAATAGCAGCTCCACCGGCAGGGCCTGATGCACCTTATCGATCAGCTCGACCGGCACGCGGGCTTCAACCTCCATCGGCGAATCCTCCGGCACGATCTCCATCAGCTGCTGCCCGGCCTGAATAACGCCGCCCTCGGTAAATACCGCCATGCCGACCACCGTTCCCGCCACCGGGGCCTTAATCTGCGTATCCTGCAGATCGGCCTGCGCTTTCTCCAGCTGGTTTTTCAGCGCGGCGATCTGCGCCTGGCCGTCCGCCAGCTGGGTATTGACCTCTTTAGCGTACTCATCCCGACGCTGCTGCGCCTGCAGCCGCAGCTCGATCGCCTGCCGCTGCAGCCGCCCGATGCTGCCGTGGGTTTGTGAAATCTCCCCCTCCACGCTGGCAAGCTCCCCCTCCATCGACAGCAGCTGATTGCGCGCCACGTAGCCCTTCGCGGCCAGCCCGCGTATGCCGGAGAGCTGCTCGTTGAGCAGGCGCTTTTGCTGCTGCTTGCTGCTCAGTAAAGACTGCATCCCGCTGAGCAGCGCCTGGGTACCGGCCACCCCTTCATCAATGGCCGCCAGCTCGCTGCGCAGGGCCGCGCGGCGGTTAACCAGGAGCTGACGCTGAATCGCCAGCTGTTCCACCACCTCCGGTTCCTCCCTGACCGCCGCCAGCTCGGGCAGCAGCACGATCTCGCTCTCCCCCGTTCGCTCCGCCGTCCAGCGCGCCATCTGCAGCTGCAGGCTGCGCAGCTGGCTTTGCAGCGCGTCGCGTCGGGTTTGCGTGGTCACGGTATTCATCACCACCAGCACCTGGCCTGCCTGCACCTTCTCGCCGTCGTGGACGCGCAGCTGCGCAATCACCCCGCCGCCGGGATGCTGTACCGCTTTACGATTTCCCGTCACCACCACGCTGCCGGAGACCGGCACGCCGCGATCGAGCGGCGCGAAGCTGGCCCAGCAGAGAAACCCGCCGAATCCGACGATCACCAGCCATAATCCCCAGCGTAAATAGGCGCGTTCGCTGAACGATCCCTCATACCAGGCCAGCTGCTCGGACTGCGTCAGCGCTCTCATCATTTCCCCTCAGCGCGTACCCGCGGCGACACCGCGGTATAGCCCACGTTAAAACCGCCGTGCCGGCCCGCGCCGATCGGCGTTACCGCGCCGGAGGTCGGCGCGCCGGCCATGCCCGGCAGCTTTTTCAGCACTTCGGCGCTCGGGCCTTCGTGCTGCATTCTGCCGCCGGAGAGCACCAGCAGGCGATCGGTAATCGCCAGAATCGCCGGTTTATGCGTCACCAGTACCACGCTTTTTCCTTTCTCTTTCAGAGTCAAAATGGCCTGCTGCAGCGCCGCCTCGCCCTCTTTATCGAGGTTGGCGTTCGGCTCATCCAGCACCACCAGGGCCGGTAGGCCGTAAAGCGCGCGGGCCAGCGCCACCCGCTGGCGCTGGCCGCCAGACAGGCCGCTGCCGCCTTCGCCCAACACCGTGTCATAGCCCTGCGGCAGACGTAAAATCAGCGCGTGGATGCCGGCCATCTGCGCGGCCAGCACCACGCTATCGGCATCCACCTCGCCAAAGCGGGCAATATTTTCCGCCAGCGTCCCGGCAAACAGCTGGATATCCTGCGGCAGATAGCCGATATGCGGACCCAGCGCCGTTTTATCCCACTGATGGATTTCAGCATCGTCCAGCCGCACGCTGCCGGATAGCGGTTTCTGCACGCCGACCAGCTGCTTCATCAGCTGCGTTTTACCCGAACCGGATGCGCCAATCACCCCCAGAACGGTGCCGGCAGCCAGCGAAAACTGCAGCTGCATCAATATCGGCTGACGGCCTCCCGGCGCCGTAATCGTCAGCTGCTCAACGCGTAAATGTCCCTGCGGCGCGGGCAGCGGTAAACGCTCGGGCTGCGGCGGATTCGCGGCCAGCAGCACCTGCAGCCGCTGCCAGGCTTCGCGGGCCGCCAGCCACTGCTTCCAGCTGCCGAGCAGCTGATCGATAGGCCCCAGCACGCGGCCAATCAGGATAGAGCCGGCAATCATCATGCCGGAGGTGATATCGCCGTTGACCGCCAGCAGCGCGCCGCAGCCGAGCATCAGCGACTGCAGGGCCAGGCGCAGCGTGCGCGTCAGGGAGGTGATCAGCGCCATTCTCTCGCTGCCGCGGCTTTGTAAATGTAAAAACTCGGCGTGCCGGCAGCGCCAGCGCTGACGCAGAGTTTGCAGCATCCCCATCGCTTCTATCGCTTCGGCCTGCCGCAGCTGGCCGTTGGCCCGCTGGCTGGCGTGGAGCGCTACCTTTCCCGCCCGCTCCAGCAGCGGCTGGCTTAAGCGCAGATTGAGCCAGGCCAGCGCCAGCAGCAGCGCCGCGCCGAGGGTCGCCAGAACGCCAAGCCACGGATGCAGCAGATAAACCACCAGCAGATAGAGGGGAAACCAGGGGGCGTCAAAAAAGGCGAACAGCGCGCTGCCGGTCGCGAACTGGCGTAAACTGGTGAGGTCGTTTAGCGCCTGGCCTGCCAGGACGTTGCCCGTTTTCAGATTGGTGCCGAACGCGGCGTCAAAAACCCGCGCGTTAAGACGCATATCCAGCTGCGCGCCGAGGCGGATGACCAGCCCGCTGCGCACCCACTCCATCAGGCCAAGAAACAGCAGCAGTCCGACGATCATTAAGGTCAGCATCGTCAGCGTCATAAGGTTGCCGGACGGCAGAACGCGATCGTAGACCTGCAGCATATACAGCGCCGGCGAGAGCATCAGGATATTGATCGCCGCGGTGAACAGCGCCACGCACCAGAAGCCGCGCCGGCAGGTCGCGAGCGCCGCCAGAATCTCCTGCCGTCCCGCCTGAGGCACCTGAGTTTCGCTCATTCTTTCTCCTGCCTGAACCGTTTCCCCGCCGCAGCGGGGAAACGGAAGGGTTAAGCCGCCAGCAGGTCCGTATGGTCTGCGGTTGCCGATGTGCCCACGACCGCCGCGATCTGATCGAAGGTCGAGTCGATGCTCAGGTTGTACTGGTCAAGGATGCCGTTCAGCGCCGTTTCCAGCGCGCTGGTATCGCCGGACATCAGGCCATACACCACCTCATGCACGATGCCGTCATGACCTTCGGACTGCGCGCTGCTCAGGCCGAGCCCGCTGAAGCTAACGTCCAGCGCCTGGATGTTGTACGGCGAAGAGCTGCCGCCCTGCAGGCCATCGCCGAACGACAGGCCGTCAAGGGAGCCGTACAGCGTGTGCGCCGGGTCGGCAAACAGGGTATAGGTTAGGTTTCCTTCCGCCACGAATGAGGTGATGTTGTTCGCGGTGCTGGTGATAGCGTACTGGCTTCCGGACAGCGCACCGCCGTAGAAGCCGCCGGAGTTGCTATCGTCCACGTTACCGTTGGTATGGTTAACGTCACCAAACGTGGCTGACCATTCAGCCAGATAATCATGAATGCTATAGCTGCCTACAGAGCTGTCGTAATCCACTGAAAATGCCATATTGGTCTCCTGATATTACAGATATCGCGGCCTTTTTACGTGCAGAGCACGCCCGAACTGCGCCGCGTCATACGGGGGTTAAAAGCGGTATTCGATGCCACCCTGCACGGTGCGTCCGCGGCCTAAGGTGTTGCCCAGGGTTTCGCCGTAACTGACCACGTAGGCGCGGTTGGAGACGTTCTCCACGGAGCCGCGCAGCGTCAGGTTGTCGGTCACGCGATAGCTGGCGTAAAGGTCAAACAGGGTGTAGCGCGGCCAGTCGGCCAGATAGGGGTAGTTGGTCGGCACGCTGTGATCCTGATAGCCCGGCGCAAAGCGCACCGTGACGCCGGCGTCGAGCTTGCGGTCAAAGGCGCGACCGCCGAGGGTAAACGAGCCGCGATCGCCGGGGAGAAACGCGGCGGAGCTAAACTGGCTGCCGCCGTCGCAGGTCACGAAGTTGTTCGCCTCATCATTATCTTCCCAGTACCAGTTATTGGCGCTGCCGGCGCCCTGCTGCTTCCCGCCCAGCCACGCTTTACGCGAGCAAAACTCGTTTTTACCGATCATGTGTGTGTAGGTGAAATCGGTATAAACAAAGCCCGCATCGTAGTTCAGCTGATACTCGATCCCGCGGAAACGGGTGGTGTTGAGGTTATTGACGTACGCGGTGTTGCCCAGCCCCGGCTGGGTGATGCCCGGCTTTTCGCGGTTAATCGCCATGCTGATATAGTTCGACACCTTGGTATCGAAGTAGGCCACCTTGACCGCCAGGCGATCCTCCTCCTGCAGCAGACCGCCTTTCAGCAGGTTCACCCCCACTTCCCAGGCGCGGGAGCGTTCCGCCTGCAGGAACGGGTTGGGATACTGCGTGGAGTCGCCGTGGGCGCTGCCGCTGGTCAGGGTTTCGGTAATCGCCGGCGGACGCCAGGAGCGGCCGTAGGTGGTATACAGCTCCAGCCAGTCGACGCCCGGCTTCACCGCCAGCGCCAGCGTCGGCGAGACGCGCGACTCTTCGCGATCCACCAGCCATTCATGGTAAGAGCTGGAAATGAGGCAGCCGCTCAGACGACGCGAGGTGCAGGGGTTATCGATGGTGTAGGTCGCTTCGGGATAGTTCATGCCGGTGGTGCCGCGCAGGCGATAGCGGTCATAGCGCAGCCCGCCCTCCACCGTCAGCCAGTCGTCGTACTCGTAGGTCAGCGTCGAGAACAGGCTGAATATCGACCGGTTTCCGCCGGGCGTCACGCCCTCCATATCCTCAGACGTTGAGCGGCTGGTGGCTTTGTCATAGTAAAACTCGGCGCCGTAGTTCGCCTTCAGCCCGTGCGCCGGGGCCAGCGAGAAGTGCGAGGTGTTTTGCAGCTGGGCGCCGTAGGTGCGCAGGCGGGTTTGCGTCCAGTAATCCGCCGTCGTCCCGCTGCCGTAAGTATCGCTGTTCGAGTCGGTATCGACGTAGTAGAGCTTGGCGTGCAGATCGAGCCAGTCGCGATCGTAGGGCGCGAGGCTGTAGTCGAGGGCGACGTTGCGCGCCATCACCACGTCGTAGCCGCTCTGCTTCCAGCCCAGCGTCCGGTCATCGCCTTCGCCGACGGCGGTCAGGGTGCTGGCCGTCGGCGAGCTCACCTGGGTTTGCAGATAGCTTAGCTGCACGCGCTGGTTAGAGGGCAGATTCCAGCCTACCTTCGCCATCCGCGACAGCATCTTGTAGCGGCTGTCGGTAATCTGATTGTTTTTTAACGCGCTGGCATAGCGATCGTAGTTGCCGGTGTCGTTGTTGACGCGGATGTCGCCGATATCGCCTTTATTGCCCGGCCAGTAGTCGCCCAGGTGGCGCTCGCTGGCGGCCAGCAGAATATCTCCCGTTTCATTGCCCCACGCCAGCGCGCCGCTGCCGATAAAGCGGGTACCGTTATCGCCGGTGCTGGCGTGCAGCTTGCCGCCCAGCTCTTTGCCGTCATAGATAAAGTCGCTGGCGTTGAGGGTGTTAAAAGTGGCGATGCCGCCCAGCGTGCCGGCGCTGCCCATGCCGCCGGTGGTGCCTTTTTCGACGGTGACCCCGCTCAGCAGCTCCGGATCGATGTACATGGTGCCGTTACGCTGGCCGTGGCCGCTTTTCTGGAAATTCTGCCGCATCCCGTCGATGTTCATGTTGACGCGGCCGTAGTCCTGCATCCCGCGAATATTCACCGACAGGGCCGGATCCTGCTGGCTCACGCTGGAGTAAACGCCGGCGGTCTGTTCGAGGATATCCGCCGCGTGCCGCGCCGGCCGGTCGTCCATCTTCTTGCGGTCGATAACGCTGACGGAGCGGGGCTGTTCATAGACCCAGTCATCCGCAGAATAATTTAAGGTGGCGGTAACGGTTAAGGTATCGTCGCTTACCGGCCCGCCGATGCGCGATTCATCGGCGCGCCGCGCGCGGAGAATAATCTGCCCGTCGGCGGTAAATTCCGGCGCCACGGCGTTGTTGCCAATCAGCTGGCGCAGCGCGGCGGCGATCGGCATCGTGCCGTTCAGCGGCTGCGACTTCATCCCCTGCACCGTACTGTCTTCAAAAAAAATCTGCACGCCGGACTGCTCGCCAAATCGCAGCAGCGCGCTTTGCAGAGATTGCGGGGGAATGGCGAAGGTTTTGTTCTGTTTTACCGCTTCCGTTGCCGCCGCTGCGGCCTGGCTCAGCGCCGGCGCGGTCAGCGCTAACGTCAGCGATATGGCAAAAGCAAGGCGACGGCGGCTTTTGCAAAATTGGGGCTGTAATGGGTGCATGTGTGTACTCGATTATCGTTGATAATGGTAATCAATCTCATTCAACAATAAAGACGAACGACGTACACAAACCCGTAAAAATTTTTTAGAAAAAGTAAAAATATAAAAATGGGCCCACAAAAACGCCCGCACAATCTAGTACAGAAGGGTCATTCCCGGCAGCGTCATCTGCTTCGCCCCCAGCGTCTGGCGCAGGGTTTCAACGGCGCGTTCAGGCTCCTTGAGCGCGAAGGCGCCGCTGACGGTCCGCTTTCTCAGCGCCGGATTGACGACGATAACCCGCTGGCTCTGGTAGCGATTTATCCGCGCCACCGCCTCGCCTACCGGCAGCCCGTCGATAATCAGCCAGCCGCGCCGCCAGGCGAACTGCGCCGGCGAAACCGGCCGCCGCGTCAGGCGATTATCGGCATAGCGCGCGCCCTGCTGCTCATCCAGCACAAGCGATTGCCCTTTATAGCTGACCCGCACGCTGTGCTCATGCACCGCCACGTCCGCCCCGCTGCCGTCAAGATCGACGCTGAACTGCGTCCCTAGCGCCTGCGTGACGCCGCCGTTCGCCTCTACGCGAAAGGGCCGCGTCTCGCGGCTGCTCAGCGGGGCGACGGTAAACCAGGCGTTGCCTGACAGCAGCGTAACGCGCCGCTCCCCGGCGTTGAAATGCAGCTCGATGGCGCTGCGGCTATCGAGATCGACCCGGCTGCCGTCCGGCAGCGTCACCTGGCGAATTTCGCCGGCGGCGGTGTAATAATCGGCCTGCCAGCGCAGCCAGGCGTCGGGAAGCATCAACAGTACCGGCAGGGACGCCAGCACCACGACGGCGGCCGTCGCCCAGGAGCGCCAGCGGGGACGAACGCTCGCCGCCGGCGGGACGGGCAAAGGTACCACCGTGGCAGAGGGCCCATCCGCTTCGCGGGCGGTCGGCGTCGCTCGCGGCAGCGTCCCGAGCATAAGCCACAGCTGCTGCGCCTGAATCAGCGCGTCGGCGTGCTGCGGATCCGCCTCCCGCCACGCGGCCATCGCCCGCTCCTCATCGTCGGTCAGCGACCGCTCGGCCATTTTCACAGCCCATAGCGCGGCCTGCTGACGTATTGCCTCACTCAACTGACTCATTTCACTGCTTCCTGACTATCCGGGTTAATCATTAAGACGTTTGAACCAGGTAAAACCCGTAAAAAAAATGCCATTATTTCTGTATTCCGCACATCAGGGTTGCCAGCGCCTGCGCCAGATGTTTTTCTACGGTGCTGAGCGATACGCCCAGCCGCGTCGCAATCTCCGCCTGCGGCACTCCTTCGAGCCGGCTGAGGCGAAAAATAGCCTGCGTCCGTTCCGGCAGGCTCAGCAGCTGGCCGACAATCCGCTCAACCTGCTGCTGGTCAATCGCGCGCTGTTCAGCGCCCGGATCGTCGCTGGGAAAGTGGGCCATCTCATCATCGCTGAATGCCATGGTTTGCCGCCGCTGCAGCTGACGGTAATGATCGAACAGCAGATTCCTCGCCGTACGGAACAGATAGGATTCGCTGTCCTGAATTTTTCCCTGTGGATAGTGTTCGAAGAGGCGGGCAAAACTCTCCTGCATCAAATCGTCGGCCAGCTGCGCATCGTGCAGCTGGCTTTTCAGATACGCCAACAGCGGCTGGGCATGACGCTCAAACAGCACCTGCAGCTCAATATTGGACATTAACTTTTCCCTGAGGAGCCTGCATCAAAGCCACTATAAATCACATAAATGATTCTCATTTTCAATAAGCTTTTTAGCCGCCGCTGCGCCGGAAGCGTTCAAAGGGAGGCTGGCGCCGGCCGCCTGCGCCTGGACAGGCTGGTGCGAGAGGCCGCCATCATGGCCTGTTGTTCAGCGCTGCTGCGGGTCTGCTGGGCGGATAAAGCGGTGGGTTCCGTTTTCAGGCGGTGCTGGCGGGACGGAGATTCCGGCGGGGATGCTGGCGATCCCGCCAGCATCCCCGCCGCGCGGGCTTAGCGCTCGTCGGCTTCCTCCAGCGGGACGATGCGCCACTCGTTAGGCTGCTGTCCGGGGGAAATCCACATCGGCACCACGTTACCGAGCCGGATGCCGTAGGGCGTACCGAGCGCATAGCGGCGCAGCACCCGAAACACGCCGGAATGGGCGATAATTAACGGACGCTCGTACTGCGTCAGGATCGTATTTAGCGCGCCGGTCACCCGCTGGCAAAACGCTTCCCAGCTTTCGCCGCCCGGCGGCGTCTCCTCATACGGCGGCTGCTCCGTCCACGGCCGGCGCTCTAACTCCCCCCAGTCCCGCTCGCGCAGATCGTCGAACACCGTATAGGGCACGTCGGGGAGCGCCAGCTCGGCCGTTTGTCGCGCACGCAGCAGCGGGCTGACGGCGACGCCGTTCCAGCGATAGCGCCCCAGCAGCGGACGAACCTCCTGCGCCTGCAGCTCGCCCTCTTCGGTGAGCGGTACGTCCGTGCTTCCGCCGATTAATTTATCCCGGTTAAGGGCCGTTTCGCCGTGGCGAACGAAGACAAAAGGCTTACAGATTATTGGCATAGTTCCATCTCGATCGTCGGATGAGTCATGATTTGGCAGCCCAGCGCCTGCTGCCACAGAAGCGGGCTCTCAATGGCGGTAAACAGCGGCATAAAGTAGCGGCAGGAGAGCTGAGAGATCAGCGTTTGCAGGCAGCTGACGGTGGGGTGCACGTTCCAGCGGCAAAAATCAACGTCGCCTGCCAGCCGCTGCTGGCGCGCAAGCTGGTTGAGGTGGCCGGTAAACAGGGTTCGATGTTGAAAATCCTCCCGCGCCCGCAGCGCGCCCGCCATGCCGCTCATGCCGTCGGGGTCGGCGGCCAATACCAGCGGCGCGTGGGGCGAAAACACCGGAAGCGCCGCGGCCAGCGCCCGCAGCTCCGCGGCAACGCCATGCTGCAGGCTGCCATCGTCATGCTCCGCCATCTGCACCAGCATGCTCAGGCAGGCGGCGTCCATGGCGACGTTCGGCCGCCGCTCGCGGGCCATAAACAGCGCCAGCTCGGCGGCGCGTCCGGAAGGCGGCACCGGGCAGAGGGTCGGCTGCGACAGGTACGCGCGCAGCTTTTCTCGCTGCCGGCTTTGCGGCACATCGTATAAACCGTAGGAGGCATCCACCAGCGCCAGGCTCGCGGGCGGCGGAACGTCAAAGCGGAACAGCAGGGATTCCAGACTAATATCGCCGCTGTAAAACAGGCCGCCCGCCACGTTCAGATGGAACCACATCCCGCCCCAGGCGTGGCCGCAGCTGCCGGTAGTGACGGTTATCTCGCCGAGGGAGAACTGACCGCGCACCGCCACCGGGTGAACGTTGCGCCCCGCGGGCAGCGCCTGGGCGGTGACGGCGCTGCAGTAGATGGGAATTTCCGCCGGCAGGCGGCTCAGCCCGGCAATATGATCCACATGATCGTGGCTGAGCAGAATGGCGTCGATATCCGCCGGAACCGGCCACGGCGCCTCATCCGGCTCCAGCGCGCCGCCGGCATCCAGCAGGATGCGCTGGCGCGGCGTGCTCAGCAAAATGGCCGCCGGAGCCTTGCGGCCCAGGCCGCTAATCACGTCTATCTTCACGCCGCCTCCAGACGCCAGCCCTGGATCAGCCGGACGCGGACGCTCTGCTGCGCCTGCAGCGGCGAGTGGTGGAAGGCGCTCAGCGGCTGCCCGTCCGCCAGACGCAAATCAACTAAATAACGCTCTCCCTGATAGATACAGCTTTCCACCTCCGCGCTCAGTCCGCTCTCCGCGAGCTGCACGTGTTCCGGGCGCACCAGCACCGGCTGCGCCGCCGCATGCTGGCCCGCGGAAAATCCCCCATGCAGCAGGGCGCAGTCCAGCTGGCGCTGCTGGCCGGGTATCGCCAGCGACAGCACCTGCCCCTTGCCGATAAAGCGCGCCACCCAGGCGTTTTGCGGCTGCTGATAAAGCTCCTGCGGCGCGCCCCACTGCATGAGCGCGCCCTGATGCATCACCGCGATGTGGCTGGCCAGCGCCATCGCCTCCGCCTGGTCGTGCGTCACGTAGACAAAGGTGGCGCCGGTACGGCGGTGAAATTCCCGGAACGTCTGCTCCATCGTCGCGCGCAGGTGGCGATCGAGGTTCGCCAGCGGCTCATCCAGCAGCACCACCTGCGGCTCGGAGACCAGACAGCGCGCCAGCGCCACCCGCTGACGCTGGCCGCCGCTCAGCTCCTGCGGCGAACGCCCGGCATAGGCCCCGAGCTCGACCACCTCCAGCGCCTCCATCACCCGCTTCTGCCGGGCGGCGCCGTTAACTTTACGCAGCCTGAGCGGATAGCCGACGTTCTCCGCCACGGTCATGTGCGGCCACAGGGCGTAGGACTGAAACACCATCCCCATATCGCGCTGCTCCGGCGGCAGGTGGACGGCGCTATCCGCCAGCAGGCGATCGCTCAGCAGCAGACGCCCGTCGCTCAGCTGCTCAAGGCCGGCAAGAATGCGCAGCGTGGTGGTTTTACCGCAGCCGCTCGGCCCCAGCAGCGCGGTGAAGGCGCCCTGCGGGATGGTCAGATTGAGATCCCGTACCACGGTCTGGTTGCCAAATACTTTACTGAGCCGCTCCAGCCTCAGTTCTGCCATGGAATCACTCCTTTGGGTAAATATCTGCCGAGCGCGCTGAGCAGCAGCATCACCACCGCCACCAGCGCCACCACCAGTACCGACACCGCCGACGCCAGCACCTTATCTCCGCTCTCATCAAGATTGAAAATCATCACCCCCAGCGTCTCTTTCCCGGCGCTCCACAGCAGCGCCGATACCGTCAGCTCGTTGACGGCGGAGAGGAACACCAGCAGCGCGCCGGCAAACGCCGCCGGCGCCATCAGCGGCAGTACGATGTGGCGCAGGCGCTGCGAAACGTTCGCTCCGGCAAGGCTGGCGGCCTCCTCCATCGCCGGGTCCAGCTGCAGCATGCTGTTGTGTACCGGCTTCAGGCAGACGGTGAGAAAACGGGCAAGATAGGCGAAAAAGATAATCGTCAGCGTCCCGATGAGGCTGATATTCAGCAGCGGCAGAGGGCGGGCAAACAGCAGAATGCAGGCAATCGCCAGCACCACGCCGGGCAGGGTGTAGGGAATATCGATAAGATTGTGCAGCCAGCGCAGCGGCCGGGAAGGATGGCGCACCAGCAGCCACGCCAGCGGCAGGCTGAGCAGCATCAGCACCGCCGCGGCGCACATCGAGAGCAGCATGCTATTGCTCAGCGCCCGCCAGGTGGCGCTCTGCGCGTCAACGACGCCGCGCCAGGCGGCAAAGGTCAGGGTCTCGCCGTTGAGCGGCACGCCGAGCGTCGGCACCAGCGAGGTGGCGATCAGCGCCAGCAGCGGCGCGACCAGAATAGCGAACAGCACGACGCCCAGCAGCGCCTCCGTCGCCAGCCGCCATTTCCCCAGCGAGAACCCCAGCCCACGCCCCGCCATGCCGATCAGCGGCAGCGCGTAGCGCCGCTGCATGTGGCCCTGGACGATAACGATCCCGATCGCCAGCACGCCCATCAGCACCGACAGCGCCGCCACCTCGTTGAGCATCGACGGGCCGAAGCTGGAGAGCGTCTGGTAGATATAGACCGGCAGCACAAATAAAGAGATGGGGATCCCCAGCATCGCCGGAATACCGAAGTTGCCGAGGGCGGAAACGAAGGCAATCGCCGCCCCGCCCCATAGCGCCGTACGGCACAGCGGCAGCACGATATCGAAAAAGACCCGCCACAGCGAGGCGCCGTTGAGCCTGGCCGCTTCGATATGCTCCTTCGGCAGGCACTGCAGCTGCGTGCGCAGGGCCAGAAACACCAGCGGCGCATGCTGAATGCCGAGCAGCAGGGCGATGCCCTCGGCGGAGTAGAGCGGATTAGCGCTGCCAAATCCCGGCGCCAGGCCGATGCTGTTGAGCAGAATGCTGCTCGGCCCGAAGAGCTGTAGCCAGCTCAGGGCGGTGACCTGCGGCGGGATCATCATCGGCAGCATAAACAGGAACACCCACACCGGCTTAAAGCGGATATTGGTCAAAGCCAGGCAAAAGGCGAACAGGCTGCCAAGCAGCAGCGAGATCAGCGTTCCCAGCCCGCTGGTATACAGGCTGTTATACAGCGCGGTCCAGGTCGCGGGGTTGCTCAGCACGCGCCACAGGCTGCTGTCGCTGCCCTGCCGCCAGTCGAGCAGCGCCGCAATGAGCAGACGCAGGCTGGGCAGCAGGCTGACCAGCGCCACGAGGCATAATAATAGCCACAGCAGCCCCTTCAGGGAGCTGCCGCCGGCGTTTTGCCGCAGGGTCATATCGCTCATCTATTAACGGCTGCCGAACAGGTCGGCAAAGCGCTTTTTGTTCGCCTCGGTATCGGCCAGCGCTTTGGCGGCGTCGAACGGCATCAGCTTAATGCTGTCGCGCGGCGGGAAGCCCTTCGGCACCGGCAGAGAAGCATCGGCCGGCAGGTAGCCCTGCTGCAGCACCAGCCTCTGCCCCTCCGTCGAGAGTAAGAAGTCGATAAACGCCTTCGCGGCCTGCGGGTTTTTGGCGTTCTTCAGCATCGCCACCGGCTCGGTGACGATGCTGACCCCCTCTTTCGGGAAGGTAAATTCGATGGGCGCGCCCTTGGCCTTTTCGCGAATGGCCATGTAGTCCACCAACACGCCGTAGGCCTTACTGCCGGAAGCGATGGCGTTCATCACCGCGCCGTTGCCGCTTTGCGGCATCGCGCCGTTCGCTTTTAGCTTCTCGTAGTATTGCCAGCCGAGGTCGGGTGCATTCATCAGCGTCGCCTGATGGATCTGCGCCGCGCCGGAGTAAAGCGGGCTGGGCAGCGTGGTCATGTTCTTCAGCTCCGGCTTGAGGAGATCCAGCCAGGAGGTGGGTTTAACCGGCGCTTTAGTATTCCAGGCGATGCCGGTGGTGATCAGCTTAGTGCCGTAGTAGTAGCCGTCTTTATCGTACAGCTGAGCGTCAAAGCGGGCGGCCTGCGGCGAGCGATAGCCGGCCAGTAAGTTCTGCTGCTTCAGGGCCTCCATGGTGACGCTATCGGCGATCAGCAGCACGTCCGGCGCGGCGGCGCCGGCGGCGAGCTCGGCCTGCAGGCGGGCGGTCAGCTTGGTGGTTCCGTCACGGATCCATTTCACTTCAATATCGGGATGCGCTTTTTCAAAGGCGCTGACGGTAGTCTGCGCGTCTTCGTTGGGCTGGCTGGTATAGAGCGTCAGCGTCGATTTGGCAAAAGCCGATGCGCTCATGATGGTTAGCAGCATCGCCGCCAGCGCGTTTTTTTTATTCATCGTTCCGTCCCCGGTGTTTTCGTTGCGACGATTAAAACAGGGGAATCTGACAAAAATATGACCACCTTCTTTCGTAGTCATAGCTTCACATTGCCGCGCTAGCATGGCCGAAAATAGCGTGGCAGGAAGGGAATATGACACCGGAAACCCGTCGCAGCGCCATTGTCGCGCTGGCGACAGAACGCGGCGAAATCAGCATTGAAGCGCTCTCCAGGCACTTTGGCGTCTCGCTGCAGACCATACGCAGCGATCTGCGTGACTTAACGGCGCAGGGGCTGCTGCTGCGCCGCCACGGCCTGGTCGCGCCTTTCGCGCGCGAAAACATCGCTTATCAGCAGCGGGAGATCGTCAATATCAACGGCAAACGCTGGATTGGCGAGCAGGTTGCGCGGCTGCTCTGCGGGGCGCAAAGCTGCTTCCTCGGCACCGGCACCACGGTGGAGATGGTGGCGCACGCCCTGCCGAAGAGCGTTTCTCTCGCCGTCTTCACCAATAATCTGCACGCCACGCAGCCGCTCAGCCAGCTTCCAGACTGCGCGCTGACGATAGCCGGCGGACGTATCCGCAAGCGCGATCTGGATATTATCGGCGGCGACGCCCTGGCGTTCTTTAGCCGCTATCGGGTGGATATTGGCGTGGTCTCCGTCGGCGGCATCGGCGACGCCGGCGAGCTGTACGATTTTAACGATGACGAAGTGGTGGCGCGGCGGGCGTTAACCGCCGGCGCGGACGTCACGGTGCTGGCGATCGACAGCACCAAGTTTGGCCGCACGGCGCTGTGCCGCAACGGCCACGTCGGTGATTTTGACTACGTCGTCAGCGAGCGCCCCCCGACGGCGCAGCAGCGGACGGGGCTGGCGCAGCGCCGGACGCAGTGGCTGTGCCGTGACGACGCCGATGCCCTGCCGCCGAACGGCGGATAGGCGCCTACTCCAGACGTTTACGCTTAAACTGGCCGGCGTCGATGTCATACTGCTTCATCTTGCGCCACAGCGTGGTGCGCCCGATATTCAGCAGCTGCGACATCTCCTGGACCCGGCCGCTGGTCACGCGGGCGGCGTGGATAATCGCCTCTTTTTCAATGGCGCTAAACGTCAGGCTGGCGGGGAGCAGCGAAGAGGAGGTGTCGGTGCCGGTACGTTCGGTAAACAGGTACTCCGGCAGATTGCTCAGGCGAACGTGCCCGTTGTCGCTGCTGATCGCGACGTTTTCAATAATGCTGTTCAGTTCAAAATCATTTCCCGGCCAGGAGTAGTTCACCAGCTGCGCCAGGGCGTCATCGTCCACCTTCAGGCGCGACGAGAAGCGCTTTTCCAGGCTCCGCAGACGGTTATGCACCAGCGAGGTGATGCTGTTGCGCCGCGCCCGCAGCGGGGGAATCACGATCTCAAACGAGTGCAGCGCGTAGTACAGCTGGCGGCTAAAGCGGTTCTGCTCCACCAGGTTGGCGAGGTCGACGGTGGTCGTCGCGATCACCTTGACGTCCACCGGGATCAGGCGCCGGGCGTCGAGGCGGGTTAATACGCCCTGCTTAATGACCTGCAGCAGCGCCGACTGCAGCTCCGGCGCCAGATACTCGATTTTTTCCAGAAACAGGGTGCCGCCGTTGGCCAGCTCCAGCCGGCTCAGGCGGCCGTTTTCGTCGTCGGTCGGCGCGCTGCCCATAAAATCCTGCCCGAGCGCGCCGTCGGCGTACAGCTGGCAGTTCACCGCAATATAGGGGCCGCCCGCCCGCTCGCTTTCATTATGGATGGCCTGGCTGAGCAGCTCTTTGCCGACGCCCTCCTCCCCGCACAGCAGCACCGGAAAAGCGCCCCTCGCCGCCTGACGACCAAAATGAATCAGACGCCGGGTTTCCGGATCGTCCGCCGACATCTGCTCAAAAGTGTGGCTCACCTTACCCAGCTGGCTGGTCATCAGCTGGCGCATCTGTTCCACCGGGTGCAGCAGCAGAATAAAGCTGTTGCCCTGCTCTTCGACAATCGGCTTCAGCGTGATCACGGCATCGACAAACTGGTGCTGGCTTTCGAAGGTGACTTCCACATGATTCAGCCCGCGCGCGTGCTTAATCGCCCGGCGCAGCAGCGCCGGCAGCGTCACCAGCTCGTTAATATTGCGTCCCTGGCTGGCCTGCACATCGAGATGCAGCAGCGTCGCGGCCCGCGCGTTGAGAAACTGCAGAACCCCCTGCTCGTTCCACGCCATCACCCCGTCATCCATGCTTTCCAGCAGGCCGTACATCTGATTAAGGTGCCGATTGGACTCGGCCAGCAGGCTGTCGGTGAGCAGGGAGTTGCCCACCTCGCGGGCAATCGCGAGGGTCAGCGATAAATCCGACGTCGCCTGCTGCTCCGTCAGGCAGCACAGCGAGATCGAGCCAAACAGCCGGCCGTGGTTATCAAACACCGGCGTCGAGCTGAAAGACCACGGCCGCAGCGCCTGCTTAAAGTGGCTGTCGCCGGCGGTTTTCACCGGCTGTCCGAGCATCGAGGCCAGGGAGAGCGCGCAGCTGCCGATAATGCTTTCCGCGCAGTAGCTGCCGTCGCGAAAGCCCAGCTCAGCAAGCTGGTCAAGGGTTTGCGGATCGCCGCAGCGGCTGAGAATACAGGCGGACTCGTCGAGGATAAACAGCCCGCAGGGGCGGCTATCCATAAACTCCCAGGCGTCCTCCAGCGCGGCCTGGCCAATCGTCAGCAGCGCGGTTTTGCGCCGACAGATGGATTCAAACGTCAGCCCCTGCGCCTGGTGCGGCGCCTGCCAGGTTTCCCGCTGCATAAACTTGCTGCAACGATGCCATGACTGGGTTATCACCGAAGAAAAGCTCTGAGTCTGCGCAGTCATATCCGTTTCCGCTGTGTTAAAAACGACAACCCCTCCGGCAGAAGCTGCCGAAGGGGAGAAGAGGTCTCTTTACTCTCCAGAGAAGAGACTTACCGGCACGCTATCACCGCGCCAGCCACTGCTGCCCCAGCAGGTCGGCGGTCAGAATCGCGGCGTAGACGCTGCTGGCGGTAACCGGGAACGGCATATTGTGGATGGTTTCGCCCGGCGCGCAGGTCGCCTGCGCCACGGCCGCAATTTTCCCTTCAATGCCCTCCTTGACGCCCATTTGCGCAAGGGTCACCGGCAGGCCCACTTTCTGGCAGAAGTTCAGCACCGTTTCAATCTCTTCCAGCGGGCTGTTTTGCAGCACCAGCTGGGTCAGGGTACCAAACGCCACTTTTTCGCCGTGGTACAGATGGTGGCACTCTTCCAGAATGGTAAAGCCGTTGTGGATCGCGTGCGCCCCGGCGAGGCCGCTGCTTTCAAAGCCGATACCGCTGAGGTAGGTATTGGCTTCCACGATGCGTTCCAGGGCATCGGTCACCACCCCCGCCTGGGCGGCAAGACGCGCCTTTTCACCCTCGGCCAGCAGCGTATCATAGCACAGGCGCGCCAGGCTCAAGGCCGCCGCCGTGGACTGCCCGCCCGCCATGCTGGTTGCCCTGGCATCAAAACAGGCCTTCGCTTCAAACCAGGTGGAGAGCGCGTCGCCCATCCCGGCCACCAGCAGGCGCACCGGCGCTTTGGCGATAATCGCCGTATCCATTACCACCATATCCGGGTTTTTCGGGTAGATCAGATACTCTTCAAACTCGCCCGCTTCGCTGTAGATAACCGACAGCGCGCTGGTTGGCGCATCGGTCGAGGCGATGGTGGGGATAACCACCACCGGCAGCTTCTGGTAAAAACCGATGGCTTTCGCCGTATCAAGGGTCTTGCCGCCGCCAATCCCCACCACGCCGCGGCAGCCGTGCTGCTGCAGAATCGCGATCAGGCGGTTGATTTCCGCATGGCTGCATTCACCGTTAAAGCGCTCGGCATGGCAGCTGATGTTGTGGCTGTGCAGGCCGTTCAGCACCTTGTCTCCCGCCAGCTTCATGACGAAGTCGTCGGCAATCACGAAAAAGCTGTCCGCCAGGTTTTTGGCGTACTCGCCAAACAGCGTGGATGCATCAGGTCCCTGGAGATATTTGGCTGGAGATTGAATAACTTTTAGCATTCCTTTCATCCTCAAATAAGTGCATTTTTTTACATGATGAGCTCTATGAGCTCTGGCGCCGCTGCGTTCAGCCTTCTACTAATGAGGGAAACGGGAGTGCTGCCGGAGCGATGCAATCACTGTAGGGCGAGCGGAGAACAAAAAAATATTTCGCCTTTTTGTTCTGATATGGAACAGCAAAAATATTTTTGCGTTTCATATTGAAACATTAATCACGGTGAAACGCCGGGATTGCGATCCCGATCCGCCCGTTCAGAGAAAATTTGCGCAGCAGGCAGCATAGCGCACCGGGAAATCGGCCCCTGGCCGCGAAAAAAAACTAAAAACCCGCTTCGCCATCGCCGCTTATCCGCCTCGCGGCGGTATGAAAAAAACCGCTCTGGGTCGCATTTTGCTTTTTTCTTCACAATAAACGTTTCATTACGGAACATTTATCAGCAATCACGTTCCGGAATGAAACCCTCTTCGGGCAGATTTTATTTTTCGCTAACTCAGCCAGAATCACTACATCGCCGGACAGCGCCTATCGGCTGGCGAACCCCTACACGATGACCGCCTCCGCCAGCAGAGAGGCGGCATCGAACCACTGCGACGGAGCATAAAGATGAAAAAACTGATTAACCGTGTCGAAGATGTCCTGAGCGAACAGCTGGCGGGCCTGGCGAAGGCCCATCCCGAATTAACGCTGCATCAGGACCCGGTGTACGTCACCCGCGCCGATGCGCCGGTTGCCGGCAAGGTGGCGCTGCTCTCCGGCGGCGGCAGCGGACATGAGCCAATGCACTGCGGCTACATTGGCCAGGGCATGCTCTCCGGCGCCTGTCCCGGGGAGATCTTCACCTCGCCGACGCCGGATAAAATGTTTGAGTGCGCGATGAATATCGACGGCGGCGAAGGCGTGCTGCTGATTATCAAAAACTATACCGGCGATATTTTGAATTTCGAAACCGCCACCGAGCTGCTGCATGAGAGCGGCGTCAAGGTCACCACCGTGGTTATCGATGATGACGTGGCGGTGAAGGACAGCCTCTATACCGCCGGTCGCCGGGGCGTAGCCAACACCGTGCTGGTTGAAAAGCTGGTGGGCGCCGCCGCCGAGCGCGGCGATTCGCTGGAAGCCTGCGCCGAGCTGGGCCGCAGGCTCAACAACCTCGGCCACTCCATCGGTGTCGCCCTCGCGGCCTGCACCGTTCCGGCCGCCGGGCAGCCCTCTTTTGAGCTTCAGGATAATGAAATGGAGTTCGGCGTCGGCATCCACGGCGAGCCGGGGATTGACCGCCGCGCCTTCAGCTCCCTCGACCAGACCGTGGACGAAATGTTCGCCACCCTGCTGGAAAACGGTACCTACAGCCGCACCCTGCGCCAGTGGGACCCGGCCAAAGGCAGCTGGCAGGACGTCCAGCAGAGTAAAAAAGCGCTACAGAGCGGCGACCGCGTTATCGCGCTGGTCAATAACCTCGGCGCCACGCCGCTATCGGAACTGTACGGCGTCTACAACCGCCTCGCCGAACGCTGCGAGGAGAGCGGGATCGCTATCGCCCGCAGCCTTATCGGTAGCTACTGCACATCTCTGGATATGGTGGGCTTTTCCATCACCCTGCTGAAAGCCGACGACGAGACGCTGGCCCTGTGGGATGCCCCCGTCCATACCCCGGCGCTAAACTGGGGCCATTAAGGAGCACAACATGTCACTGAACAGAACGCAGATCGTTAACTGGCTCTATCGCTGCGGCGAGATCTTTACCAAAGAGCGGGATTTTCTTACCGGGCTGGATAAAGAAATCGGCGACGCTGACCACGGCCTGAACATGCATCGCGGCTTCAGCAAGGTGGTGGAAAAGCTGCCTTCTATTGCCGATAAGGACATCGGTTTTATCCTTAAAAATACCGGGATGACGCTGCTTTCCAACGTCGGCGGCGCCAGCGGCCCGCTGTTCGGCACCTTCTTTATCCGCGCGGCCCAGGTAACCCAGGCGCACCAGAGCCTCAGCCTCGACGAGCTGTACCAGATGATGCGCGAAGGCGCGGACGGCGTGGTCAACCGCGGCAAGGCGGAGCCGGGGGATAAAACGATGTGCGACGTCTGGCTACCGGTCGTTGAATCGCTGCGCCACTCCAGCGAACAGCATCTGTCGATGCAGGCCGCACTGGATGCCGCCTGCAAGCAGGCGGAGATCGCCACCCGCTCCACCATCACCATGCAGGCCCGCAAAGGCCGCGCCAGCTACCTCGGCGAGCGCAGTATCGGGCATCAGGATCCGGGCGCGACCTCGGTGATGTTTATGATTCAGGAGCTGGCTGCGGCAGCCAAAGAGTAAGGAAAAAGCGATGGTAAACCTGGTGATTGTTTCTCATAGCGCCCGGCTGGGCGAAGGAGTCGGAGAACTGGCCCGGCAGATGTTAATCGGCGACGGCTGCCGGCTGGCGATAGCCGCCGGGATTGACGATCCCGAGAGCCCGATCGGCACCGATCCCATTAAGGTGATGGAGGCCATTGAATCCGTTGCCGACGCCGATCACGTGCTGGTGATGATGGATATCGGCAGCGCCCTGCTGAGCGCCGAGACGGCGCTGGATCTTCTCGATCCCGCTATCGCCGCGAAGGTTCGCCTCTGCGCGGCCCCGCTGGTCGAAGGTACGCTGGCGGCAACGGTCAGCGCGGCGACCGGGTCAACGATCGACAAGGTTATCGAGGACGCCATGAACGCGCTGGAGGCTAAGCGCGTTCAGCTGGGGTTACCGTCGCCCGCTCAGGCCGCCCCTGAGGCGATCCCCTTTGCCGGAGATGACGACGCGCGGTCGGTTTCGGTGGTGATTAGCAACCACAACGGCCTGCACGTTCGCCCGGCCTCGCGCCTGGTGGCGGCGCTGGCCGGCTTCAACGCCGATCTGCTGCTGGAGAAAGGCGGCAAGTGCGTGGCGCCCGACAGCATCAATAAAATCGCGCTGCTGCAGGTGCGCCGCGACGACAGGCTCCGGCTGCTGGCCCGCGGGCCGGACGCCGAGGCGGCGCTGGCCGCATTCCAGGCGCTGGCGGCGGAGAACTTTGGCGAGCAGCCGGGCGCGGCCCCGGCGGCGGCCGTCCCCTCCACCGGGCGCGTCCAGGGAAAGGCGCTGCTCTATCCCCTGCCGCATGCCGAGCCGCGGCGACGAAACAGCGCCAATAGCGCCAAAGAGCAGCGGCGCCTGAAGCAGGCCATTGACCAGACGCTGGCGGATCTCAACGCCCTGACCCGCCTGGCGGAGGAGCGCTATTCCGCCGATATCGCGGCCATTTTCTCCGGTCACCATACCCTGCTCGACGACCCGGACCTCTATGACGCCGCCTGCGCCATCCTGAGCAAGGAGCAGTGCTGCGCCGAGTGGGCGTGGTATCAGGTGCTGGTCGATCTCAGCCAGCAGTATCGCCAGCTGAGCGATGCCTATCTGCAGGCGCGCTATATTGATATCGAAGATCTTCTCCACCGCACGCTGCGCCATCTTCAGGGCCGCAGCGAGGTGCCGCTGGCGGTGAATGAACCGGTGATCGTCATCGCCGATGATATCTTCCCCTCAACCGTGGTGCAGCTCGATCCCCGGCAGGTAAAGGGGATCTGCCTGCAGGAAGGCAGCGACGTCTCCCACGGCGCAATCATCGCGCGCCAGGCCGGGATCGCCTGCCTGTGCCAGCAGGGTGAGACGCTGAAAACGCTGCGCAGCGGCGATGCCATCACCCTTGATGTCGCCGAAAGGCGCATTATCCGCGGGTAGCCCCGCTGACCTCACGCCGGAGGCGCCGCCTCCGGGGACTTTGTTTTCGCTCAACCTCCAGGAACCGTTATGTCTCAATTCTTTTTTAATCAGCGCACCAGCCTCGTCAGCGACGTTATTGAAGGGGCGATTATCGCCAGCCCGTGGAATAACCTGGCGCGGCTGGAGAGCGATCCGGCGATCCGCGTGGTCGTGCGCAGCGATCTGGATAAGAGCAACGTCGCGGTGATCTCCGGCGGCGGCTCCGGCCACGAGCCGGCCCACGTGGGCTTTATTGGTAAAGGCATGCTCACCGCCGCCGTCTGCGGCGATATTTTTGCCTCACCGAGCGTCGATGCGGTGCTGACGGCGATCCAGGCCGTCACCGGCGAAGCGGGCTGCCTGCTGATCGTCAAGAACTACACCGGCGATCGCCTGAACTTTGGCCTCGCGGCGGAGAAAGCGCGTCGCCTGGGCTACAGCGTCGAGATGCTGATCGTTGGCGACGATATTTCGCTGCCGGATAACAAGCATCCGCGCGGCATTGCCGGGACCATCCTGGTGCATAAGGTGGCGGGCTACTTCGCCGAACGCGGCTACAACCTGGCGACCGTGCTGCGCGAGGCACAGTACGCGGCGAACAACACCCGCAGCCTCGGCCTCGCGCTCTCCAGCTGCCACCTGCCGCAGGATGCCGGGACGGCCCCGCGCCACCATCCCGAACAGGCGGAGCTGGGGATGGGCATTCACGGCGAGCCCGGCGCTTCGGTTATCGCCACCCAGAACAGCGCGCAGATTATGCGGCTGATGGTGGAGAAGCTGACCGCGGCCCTGCCGGAAACCGGCCGTCTGGCGGTGATGCTCAATAATCTCGGCGGCGTGTCGGTCGCGGAAATGGCGATCCTCACCCGCGAGCTGGCGAACACGCCGCTCCACCAGCGTATTGACTGGCTGATTGGCCCGGCTTCGCTGGTCACCGCCCTGGACATGAAAGGCTTCTCGATTACCGCGATCGTGCTGGAAGAGAGCATTGAGAAAGCGCTGCTGTCCGAGGTGGAAACTGCCAGCTGGCAGAAGCCGGTCCAGCCGCGCGCCGTCGGGGTTATGCCCTGCTCGCTGCGCAGCAGCCGCGTGGAGTTCCAGCCTTCAGACCATAGCCTCGTGGCGGGCTACGTCGGAACGGTGACCGCAACGCTGTCCGACCTTGAGGCCCACCTCAACGCGCTGGATGCCAAAGTCGGCGACGGCGACACCGGCTCGACCTTCGCCGCGGGCGCGCGCGACGTTGCTGACCTGCTGCATCGCCAGCAGCTGCCGCTCGCCGACCTAGCCACCCTGTTTGCGCTGATCGGCGAACGCCTGACCGTGGTGATGGGCGGCTCCAGCGGCGTGCTGATGTCTATTTTCTTTACCGCCGCCGGGCAGAAGCTGGAACAGGGCGCTGGCGTCGCCGAAGCGCTGAACGCCGGCCTGGCGCAGATGAAGTTTTACGGCGGGGCGGACGAAGGCGATCGCACCATGATTGACGCGCTGCAGCCGGCGCTGGCCTCGCTGCTGGCCGCGCCCGACAACCTGCAGGCGGCGTTCGCTGCAGCTCAGGCCGGCGCAGAAAGCACCCTCCACGCCAGCAAAGCCAACGCCGGGCGCGCGTCGTATCTCAACAGCGACAGCCTGCTGGGCAATATGGACCCGGGCGCTCACGCGGTGGCGATGGTGTTTAAGGCCCTGGCGGAGAAATAGAACGAGCCGGACATTCCCGCAGATGCCTGCGGGAATGTCCGGAAAGCAGGGAATTTTGGCAATACGGCCCGGACAGGACGAGCCGCGGCCCGGGACTTCATAGCATCCGCTTATTTACTGTGCCAGTAGGCCTGGGAGCGCACCAGCTGCGGGTCGATCTCTTCCCCTTTAAAGCGCTCAAGCAGCGATTTCACCACCGCGCCTTCGCCGGTCACCCAGATAAAGTAATCCTCAGCCGGGACGCTCACCTGCGCCAGACGTTCGGCCACCGCGGCGGGGTTATGGCCCACCACCCACTCGATATTGAAGCCGTCAAACTCCGCCAGATAGTCTTTATAAGACGCATCGCCAATGGTGACGATCGCCGTAACCTGCGGTTGAACCGGCAGCTGGCTTAATGCCTGCAGGCGACGAAGCAGCGCGGGCATCCCTGACTCATCGCCAACGTACAGCTGCCAGGCGTAGTCTTCCGGCACCACCAGCGAACCGCGCGGCCCGCCAATCACCAGCTTATCGCCGACGCTTGCCGCCAGCGCCCAGCGGCTGGCGATACCGCCGTCATGAATAAAGAAATCATAGGCCAGCTCGTGGCGTTCGGCATCGTACAGCGGCGTGTAGTCGCGGCTCGCCGGGCGCACGCCCTCGCCCCAGTTAATGCCTTCATCCGTCACCTGCGGCGGCGTAAAGGTCGCGCCCTCCTGCGGGAAAAAGAGCTTGGTGTGGTCATCAAAACCCTGCGAAACGAAACCATCCAGCGCGTCGCCTCCCAGCACGATGCGCTGGAAGCCAGCGCTCACACGCTCCACGCGCAGAACGGTGAGCTCGCGGAAACGGAGCTCGTTTTGTACGCGCTGCGGGTACTGCGTTTTTTTCATTGTTGTCATCATCGGCGGCCTTCTTGAAGTTAAATAGATATATCTAAACTTGATGCAAATGATAATGATTGCCATCAAAAAAGAATGCAAGATCTTTTTTGATATAGTCAGACTAAAAGACATAAAAATCCAAAAAATGAAATAAATACATTAATTATCAATAAATTAAATTACACACAATAATTATCATTGCCACGATAAGACATTTAGATATAAATTAGATATATCAAAAATCAACAGGAGATAACAATGCGAAATCATCATGAAGAGGACCACGACTCGCGCGAGCACCACGCTGAACGCGGCGGGCGCAGAGGCGGCGGGCGGCGCCAGCGCTTCTTCGGCCACGGCGAGCTGCGGCTGGTTATCCTCGATATCCTCAGCCGCAGCGCCAGCCACGGCTACGAGCTGATCAAAGAGATAGAGACCCTGACCCAGGGCAACTACAGCCCGAGCCCCGGCGTTATCTACCCCACGCTCGACCTTCTGCAGGATCAGGGGCTGATCGGCGTTGAGGAGGAAAACGGGCGTAAAAAAATCTCGATTAGCGAAGACGGCCGCCGCCTGCACGTGGAAAACCAGCAGTCCCTGGTAGACATTCGGGAGCGTCTTCAGGCACGGATGGTCGGCTGCGAGCTGCGCAAAAATCCGCAGATGAAACGGGCGCTGGAAAATTTTAAAGCCGTGCTGGATTTGAAAGTGAATCAGCAGGCCATCAGCGAAGCGCAGCTAAAGCAGATTATTGCCGTTATCGACCGCGCGGCGATGGAGATCTCCCAGCTCGATTAAGCCGTCGCTGCCCGCCAGCCGGCTCTCCTCTGCCCCATCGTTGGGCAAAGCGCACCGCGGCGAAGCACGCGGCGCTAAGCCCGCAGAGCGCATACCGCGCCCGCTCAGGAGTAAAGTATGCCAAAAATATCGCCGGAAGATTAAATATTGCGCAATTGCGCTTTCACGCTGCGTTTATCCCGATTTTCAGCTCCTGCACCGAAGTGGCGTAATCCCTGCAATACTTAATTCAGTATCATGTGATACGCCCATCCCAGGAGCCCACTTTGAACAGGTTACCTTCCAGCGCATCGGCTCTGGCCTGCAGCGCACACGCACTGAATCTCATTGAGAAGCAAACGCTCGATCATGAGGAGATGAAAGCACTTAACCAGGAGGTCAGAGAGTACTTTAAAGAGCACGTGAATCCGGGGTTTTTAGCGTATCGAAAATCTGTTACCGCTGGCGGGGATTACGGAGCCGTAGAGTGGCAGGCGGGAAGTTTAAATACGCTTGTCGACACTCAGGGACAAGAGTTTATTGATTGCCTGGGTGGCTTTGGAATTTTTAATGTAGGGCACCGTAATCCAGTCGTTGTTTCCGCCGTAGAGCACCAGCTCGCTAAGCAACCTCTTCATAGTCAGGAACTGCTCGATCCGCTGCGGGCTATGCTCGCCAAAACGCTGGCGGCCCTGACGCCGGGCAAGCTGAAATACAGCTTCTTTTCCAATAGCGGCACCGAGTCGGTCGAAGCGGCGCTGAAGCTCGCTAAAGCCTATCAGTCTCCGCGCGGCAAATTTACCTTTGTGGCCACCAGCGGCGCTTTCCACGGCAAATCGCTGGGCGCGCTGTCCGCTACCGCCAAATCGACGTTCCGTAAGCCTTTTATGCCGCTGCTGCCGGGATTCCGTCACGTGCCGTTTGGCGACATCAACGCCATGCGCACGCTGCTCAGCGAGTGTAAAAAAACCGGCGATGACGTCGCAGCGGTGATCCTTGAGCCGATCCAGGGCGAAGGTGGGGTGATCCTGCCGCCGCCGGGCTATCTCCCCGCGGTCCGTAAGCTGTGCGACGAGTTTGGCGCGCTGCTGATCTTCGACGAAGTGCAGACCGGCATGGGCCGCACCGGCAAAATGTTTGCCTGCGAGCATGAAAACGTTCATCCGGACATTCTGTGTCTTGCCAAAGCGCTCGGCGGCGGCGTGATGCCGATTGGCGCGACGGTTGCCACCGAAGAGGTGTTCTCGGTGCTGTTCGATAATCCGTTCCTGCACACCACCACCTTCGGCGGTAACCCGCTGGCCTGCGCCGCGGCGCTGGCGACGATCAACGTTCTGCTGACGGAGAATCTGCCGGCGCAGGCCGAACAGAAAGGCGATCTGCTGCTGGACGGCTTCCGCCTGCTGGCTCGCGAGTATCCGGAGCTGGTGAACGAAGTCCGTGGTAAAGGGATGCTGATGGCCATTGAGTTCGTGGATAACGAAATCGGCTATGACTTTGCCAGCCTGATGTTCCGCCAGCGGGTGCTGGTGGCCGGCACCCTGAACAACGCGAGGACGATCCGCATCGAACCGCCGCTGACCCTGACCCTTGAGCAGTGCGATCTGGTGCTGAAAGCGGCGCGGAACGCGCTGGCCGAGCTGCGGGTTTCAGTGGAAGAAGCCTGACGATAGCCAACAAAAAGCCCGGTGGAAGCGATATTCACCGGGCTTTTTTACGCCTGCCGTTCAGCTTTCCGATGCTATTCCGGCAGCAGGCCCACAAAGCTGCGCTTCTGCCGCGGCTGCGACATCATCTCATCCAGCTTCTCGACGCAGGCCAGGTAGTGCGGCGTTTTTTTGTGCGCCAGCACGGCTTCGTCATCCTTATAGGCCTCATAGATGAAGAACCGCGTCTTGACCTCCGGGTCCTGCAGGACGTCGAAGCGCAGGTTGCCCGGCTCCTGCAGGGCCCCTTCATGGTTCGCGCGAAAGACGTCGAGAAACTCGTGCACCCGCTCCGGCTTGATATTGATTTCGACCAGCGTCACGTTCATTTCAGCTCCCCCTGCTTCTCCTCCTGCCAGAACTGATACGCCTCGCGGGCGCTCATATTCTCGTGCACCACTTTCTTCACCGCCCTCAGCATCGCGCGCGGCGCGCTGGACTGGAAAATATTGCGCCCCATATCGACGCCGGACGCGCCCTGGTCAATCGCCCGCCAGCACATCTCCAGCGCCTCCTGCTCCGGCAGCTTTTTGCCGCCGGCGATCACTATCGGCACCGGGCAGCTGGCGGTCACTTTTTCAAAGCCCTCTTCAACGAAATAGGTTTTTACGAACTGCGCCCCCATCTCGGCGGCGATGCGGCTGGCCAGTGAGAAATAGCGCGCGTCGCGGGTCATCTCTTTACCGACCCCGGTAACCGCCAGCACCGGCATGCCGTAACGGTTCCCGGCATCCACCAGCTTAATAATATTGCCGATCGACTGATGCTCGTATTCGCTGCCGATATAGACCTGTGCCGCGACCGCGCAGACGTTGAGGCGCAGCGCGTCTTCCATCGTCACCGCCACGCACTCGTTGGAAAGCTCGCTGAGGATCGAGTTGCCGCCGGAGGCGCGCAGCACCACCGGCTTATTGGTGGCCGCCGGTACCGTGCTTCTTAGGATCCCGCGGGTACACATCAGCACGTCGGTCTCAGCAAACAGCGGGGCGATGGAGAGATCGATCCGCTCCAGCCCGGTGGTCGGCCCCTGAAAATAGCCGTGGTCGAAAGCCAGCATCACCGTGCGGTTGCTCTGCGGGTTAAAGATGCGCGCCAGCCGGGACTGCATCCCCCACTCCAGCGATCCGCAGCCCTTCAGCCCGTAGAGCGCGTTCTGCTGCGGTCGGTCCAGGCCAAAGTTTTTCCCCTCTTTGATATCGTCTAAATCTGCCATTTCATCCCCCGTCAGAAGTCGTAGTTGTTGATGTTCTCTTTGGTGAACACCACGCGCTCCGGCAGCAGCACGATGCCGTTGCCTTTCGCCTCATACTGATAGCCCTGGACGCTGTTTGGCTCGACCTTCAGCGTTCCGATATCTTTTACCTCCACGCTGTCGCCAACGTTAAGATCGCCTTTTTTCAGCAGACGATCGGCGACGTTAACCGCAATTTTCCCCTGCTGAACCACATCCCACAGGCCGAAAGCCTTCACCGTGCCGCGCTCGACGTACGGGCGCATAACGTTCGGGGTGCTAAAGCCAACAATCGCCACCCCCTGACGCTTGAGGTTCTCCGCCGCCTGCGCCGCCGCCGGGAGCGCGTTGGCGTCCGGGGCGATAATGGCGTCGAGATCCGGGTAGGCTTTTAAGATGCCCTCGGCGGTTTGCAGCGATTTGGTGGCGTCGTTATAGCCGAACTGGGTGGTCACCACTTCCCACTGCGGGTGCTCTTTGGCAATCTTCGCTTTGGCCTCTTTGACCCACTGGTTCTGGTCGGTCACCGTCGGGCTGGAGTAGAAGAACGCCACCTTAGCGGCCGGTTTGGTTACCTGCTTCGAGGCCATATCCACCAGCAGGCCGCCGAGCTGCTGCGGGGTGCCCTGGTTGATATAGATGCTGCGGCATTCGGGTTTGGTATCGGAGTCCCAGGTCAGCACCTTCACGCCGCGCTGCATCGCGCGCTTGAGCGCCGGACACAGGCCGTCCGGCGACACGGCGGAGACGATAATCGCGTTGTAGCCCTGGTTGACGAAGTTGTTGATCAGCTGCACCTGGCCGGAGACGCTCGGTTCGGTCGGGCCGTCGTAGGTCACGTCGACCCCCAGCGCCTTGCCCGCCTCTTTGGCGCCGTTGCCGCCGCTGGTAAAGAAGCCCACGCCGACGAGCTTAGGAATAAAGGCAATGCGGTCTGCGGCCTGGGCGGTCGCCACGCTCAGCGCCAGCGCCAGGGCGCTCATCTGCAGGATTCGTTTGGTTTTCATCGTATGTTTATGCTCCGAGTGTTTTATGCGCGAGAAAGGCGTCGCCAGGTCATTCGCACCCATTCATGGTGCAGGCTCAGCGAGCGCCCCATCACCACCACAACCAACAGCGCCCCTGACAGCGCGCTCGACACCTGGTTGGGGATGCCGACCATCTGTAAACCTTGTTGTAAATATCCCACCAGCAGCGCCGCCAGCGCCGTGCCGATAATGGAACCTGACCCGCCGTAGATATTCGCCCCGCCAAGCACCGCGGCGGTCAGCGCCGGCATCAGCAGATCGCGGCCGAGGTCCGATCGCGCCGAGCCAAAATAGGAGACCATCACCAGCGCGGCGATGGCCGAGGCCACGCCCACCAGGCCATACAGCACGTACGGCATGCCGTTCACCGACAGCGCGGCATAGCGCGCGGCGCGCGGGTTTTGCCCGAGCAGAAACAGGTGGCGGCCAAAGCGCCCGCGGTGGGCCAGCAGCCAGAAGAAGAAGGTGATGACGATAAACAGCACCAGCGGCAGCGGCAGGCCCAACAGGGTCAGGTTGGCGAAGGCGGTGAAGGCGTCTGGGAAGCCGCCGATCCCTTCATAGCCGGTCGCGCCCGCCATGCCGGAGAGCAGCAGCGCCCCGCCGCCGTAGAGGTAGAGGGTGCCGAGGGTGATCACCAGCGGGCTGATGCCGGTGTAGTGGATCAGCGCCGCGTTAATCAGCCCGCACAGCAGGCCGAGCGCCAGGGTGAGCGGAATGGCCAGCCCCAGCGGCCAGCCCGCCTGCATCATTACCCCCAGCGCGATGGCGCACAGGCCGATGGTCGAGCCAAGCGAAATATCGATCCCGCCGCTAACGATCACCAGCGTCAGCGGCAGGGCCACAATGCCGATACAGATAAAATCGCTGGTGCTGAACAGCAGCATATTAATATCCAGCATCCGCGGGTTAATGGCCCCGAACAGCAGAATTTCCACCACCAGCAGCGCCAGCAGCGCGCTTTCCCAGCTGAGCTTCATCACGCCACCTCTTTGTTTTTACGCTTTGTGAACGGGGCCACGCCCTTTCCCCCCTTATTACCGGGCTGAAAGCGGGCATATTTCAGCGCCCGCTGGTGGCGGCTCAGCGCCTGGCGCAGCCGCCCGTCGAGCACCAGCACGCCGAGCAGCACCAGGCCGGCAATAAAGTCATTCCACCACGCCGGGAGCCTGAGCAGCACCAGCACGGTATCAATCTGAGTAAGGAAGAAGGCGCCGAGAAACGCGCCGATGAGCGTCCCGGTGCCGCCGAGCAGGGAAATACCGCCGAGCACGCAGGCGGCGATGGCCTTCATCTCCAGCCCGCTGCCGGTCTGGTTGGGCACAAAGCCAATCTGGGCGGCAAAAACGACGCCGGCGCAGGCGGCCAGCATGCCGTTAAGGGTGAAAGCGATCATCCGCGTGCGGTTGACCGCCACGCCCAGCTGGCGCGCGGCGGTGAGATTATCGCCGACGGCGTAGAAATCGCGGCCAGCGGCGGTGCGCGACAGCATCCAGGCCCCGGCCAGCAGCAGCGCCAGCACCAGCCAGCCCAGCGGCGAGACGCCGATAAACGCCGGTTCCGAGAGCGACTTGAGGCTATCCGGCAGGCCTTCGATCCATTTGCCGCCGGTCCACAGCAGCATCACCCCGCGATACAGCCCGAGGGTGCCAAGGGTGGCGACAATCGCCGGAATACGCAGACCCACCACCAGCAGGCCGTTAAAGGCCCCCGCCAGGGCGCCAATCGCCAGCGCAAACGCAATCGCCGCCGTCAGGCCATAGCCGCCGTTGAGCGCCACGCCCACCGCGATGGCGCTCAGGCCGACGGTGGAGCCGACGGAAACGTCGATGTTGCGGGTCAGCATCACCAGGGTTGCCCCGAGCGCCAGCAGGCAGAGGATCTGCGAGCTGGCGAAGATCATGCCCAGGGTCTGCAGGCTGAAGTAGGCCGGGTTGAGCGCCACCAGCCCGGCAAACAGCACCACGATGGCGAGAAAGGCGCTCAGTTCGCGATTTTTCAATAACGTTTTCATGCCGCGCCTCCAAATGCCAGCGTCATCATGCGTTCAACGGTCACCGCCCGGCGCGCCAGCTCGCCGCTCTGTCGGCCCTGATGCATCACCAGCACCCGGTCGGCCAGGCCAACGAACTCGTCCAGATCGCTGGAGATCATCAGCACCGCCACGTTCTGCGCGGCGACGCTTTTCAGCAGCTGGTAGATATCGGCGCGGGCGGAAACGTCCACGCCGCGCGTCGGCTCGTCGACGATCAGCAGCAGCGGGTTGGCCTCAAGGCAGCGCGCCAGCAGCACCTTCTGCTGGTTACCGCCGGAGAGGGTGCGCACCGGCTGGTCGCTATCGGCAAATTTGATCCCCAGCGCCCGGTGATAGCGCTCCACCACCGCCGCCTCGCGTTTATTCTGCTGCCACAGCGACGGCTGGTTAAACATCACCGTGTTCCAGCGCACCGGCGCGTCGAGAAACAGCCCGGAAACCTGGCGGTCTTCCGGCAGATAGACCAGCCCGGCGGCCAGCCGCGACCGGGTGCTGGCGTCGCTGATATCGCGGTTCTCCAGCCAGACCCGCCCCGCGCGCGGCGGCCGCAGGCCGTAAAGGGTTTCGGCAAATTCGGTGCGCCCGGACCCCACCAGCCCGGCGAGGCCGACGATCTCCCCGGCGTAGATCTCGAGGCTAAGATCGATAAACCCCTCGCCGGTGAGATCCTCCACCCGCAGCACCGGGAAGTCCTGCGGCTGGGTACGTCGGTTGCCCGGCAGCGCCAGCCATAGCTTCTGCGTATCGCTAAGGGCGTGCTCCCGGTCGGCGGGCGTCATGGCGCTCACCAGCTGATTGTCGCTGTAGTCGGCGGTATGCCCGCTCAGCACCACCGCGCCGTCGCGAATCACCGAGACGTGGCTGGCGATCTGGCGGATCTCCGGCAGCTTGTGCGAGATAAAGACGATGCCGACGCCGAGATCCTGCAGCGCGCGGATCTGGCAAAACAGACGCGCCGTTTCGCCCGGCGTTAAGGAGGCGGTGGGCTCGTCGAGGATCAGGATCTGCGCTTTGCGCATCAGGCCGCGCAGGATCTCGACCATTTGCTGATCCGCCACCTCAAGGGTGCTGGCCGCCGCGTCGAGATTCAGCTGGCAGCTGAGCTGCTGCAGCTTTTCCTGCAGCTGCGCGGCGCTATCGGCGCGCTTCGGCAGGCGGAACAGAATGTTTTCCCGCACCGTCAGGTTAGGGAACAGCATCGGCTCCTGCGGCACCAGATAGACGCCCTGCTGATGGGCCAGCGCGGGGGTCAGGCGCGTAAAGGTGCTGCCGCCTAGGGCCAGTTCGCCGCTGTCGGGGGTTTCTACGCCGGCGACAATCTTCATTAGCGTCGATTTCCCGGCGCCGTTGCCGCCCATCAGGGCATGTACCTGGCCGGAAAATAACGTGAAATCAATCGCCTTCAGCACGCTAATGCCGGAGAACTGTTTGCAGATTTGGCGGGCTTCAAGCAGTGGCTTCATTATCACGCCTCGGTTTGAACAAATGATTTTTTAATTTAATAATGTTCAAAAGCGTAGACCCTGAACTATATTTACAACCGTGCGAGGATCACAGTTTTATGCTTTAGATCGTTTGGACAAAACCAGCGAACAGCCAAAGATCGGTTTTGCCGGCCGGCTCACATTTTCCGACCGTGCAATAGCGAACATATGATCTAAATTTTTATAAGAGTTCACTTTATGAGCGAAAAACGCATTACGGAAGAGAGCCGCTACGCCGGGCTGGCGTTAGCCGAGGAAGAGCTGGTGGCGCGGGTGGCCTGGTGCTACTACCACGACGGCCTGACGCAGAACGACATTGGTGAACGCCTGGGGCTGCCGCGGCTGAAGATCTCCCGGCTGCTGGAGAAAGGCCGCCAGTCCGGGGTGATCCGCGTGCAGATCAACTCCCGCTACGAAGGGTGCCTGGCGCTGGAGACCGAGCTGCAGCGGCGTTTTGACCTCAAGATTGCGCGCGTGCTTCCGGCGCTGAACACCCCGCCGATGAACACCCGCCTGGGGATCGGCGCGGCGCAGTCGCTGATGGGCGTGCTGGCGCCGGGGCAGCTGCTGGCGGTCGGTTTCGGCGAAGCGACCATGAGCTGCCTGCAGCATCTGAGCGGCTTTATCAGCTCTCAGCAGGTACGGCTGGTGACCCTTTCCGGCGGCGTGGGTCCCTACATGACCGGCATCGGCCAGCTGGACGCCGCCTGTAGCGTCAGCATTATCCCGGCGCCGCTGCGGGTCTCCTCCGCCGACGTCGCCGAGATCCTGCGTCGGGAGTCGAGCGTGCGCGACGTGATCCTCGCCGCCACCGCGGCGGATGCGGCGGTGGTGGGCATCGGGGCTATCGACCAGCGCCGCGACGCCACCATCCTGCGCTCCGGCTATATCAGCGAAGGCGAACAGCTGATGTACGCCCGCAAAGGAGCGATAGGCGACATTTTGGGTTATTTCCTGCAGGCCGACGGCAGGCGGGTTGAGGGGCTGGAAATTCACCGGGAACTGCTCGGCGTGACCCTCGACGAGCTGGCGCAGCTGCCAACTATCGTCGGCGTTGCCGGAGGAACGGAAAAAGCGCAGGCGATTTACGCGGCTCTGATCGGCAAGCGGATTAATGGCCTGGTAACGGAAGAGACAACAGCACGCGCGGTGCTCACGCTGGCCTCCTGATGGCCCTGCGCCGCGCAACACCAGCGAGGCGCATGTCATGAGTTACCTGTTAGCGTTAGATGCCGGGACCGGCAGCATTCGGGCGGTGGTTTTCGATCTTGCGGGGCGCCAGGTGGCGGTCGGCCAGGCCGAATGGAAGCACCTGAGCGTGGAAAATGTCCCCGGCTCGATGGAGTTCGACCTGATCACCAACTGGCAGCTGGCCTGCCAGTGCATCCGCCAGGCGCTCGCCGCCGCTCACCTCAGCGCGGCGGATATTCAGTCCGTCGCCTGCTGCTCGATGCGCGAAGGGATCGTTTTATATGACCGCAACGGCGAGGCCATCTGGGCCTGTGCCAACGTCGATGCGCGCGCCAGCCGCGAGGTGGCGGAGCTCAAAGAGATCCACGATTTCCGCTTTGAGTCCGAAGTGTATGAGGTTTCCGGCCAAACCCTGGCGCTCAGCGCCATGCCGCGCCTGCTGTGGCTGGCCCACCATCGCCCGGATATCTATCGCCAGGCGGCCACCGTCACCATGATCAGCGACTGGCTGGCGGCAAAACTCTCCGGCGAGCTGGCCGTCGACCCGTCCAACGCCGGCACCACCGGGATGCTCGATCTCTTCAGCCGCGACTGGCGTCCGGCGCTGCTGGATATGGCCGGGCTGCGCGCCGATATGCTCTCGCCGGTGAAAGAGACCGGCACGCTGCTGGGAGCGGTCACCGACGCCGCGGCGCAGCAGTGCGGGCTGCGGGCGGGCACGCCGGTGGTGATGGGCGGCGGCGACGTGCAGCTGGGCTGCCTCGGCCTCGGGGTGGTACGCGCGGGGCAAACCGCGGTGCTGGGGGGCACTTTCTGGCAGCAGGTGGTCAACCTGCCGCAGCCGCGTACCGACCCGGAGATGAATATTCGCGTCAATCCCCACGTCATTCCCGGCATGGCCCAGGCGGAGTCGATTAGCTTCTTTACCGGCCTCACCATGCGCTGGTTCCGCGACGCCTTCTGCGCCGAAGAGAAGCTGGTGGCCGAGCGCCTCGGCGTTGACGCTTACTCCCTGCTGGAGGAGATGGCCAGCCGGGTGCCCGCCGGCTCCCACGGAGTGATGCCGATCTTCTCCGATGCGATGCATTTTAAGCAGTGGTACCACGCCGCGCCGTCGTTTATTAACCTCTCCATCGACCCGGAAAAGTGCAATAAGGCGACCCTGTTCCGCGCGCTGGAAGAGAATGCGGCGATTGTCTCCGCCTGCAATCTCGCGCAAATCTCCCGCTTCTCGGGGGTCACCTTCGATAGCCTGGTCTTCGCCGGCGGCGGGTCGAAAGGCGCGCTGTGGAGCCAGATCCTCAGCGACGTCACCGGCCTGCCGGTGCGCGTCCCGGTGGTGCGCGAGGCCACCGCCCTCGGCTGCGCCATCGCCGCCGGGACCGGCGCCGGGCTGTACGCCGATATGGCGGCGACGGGTGAAAAGCTGGTGGGCTGGCATCGGGAGTTTACCCCTGACCCGGCGCACCGCGAGCTCTATCAGGAGATGATGAGCAAATGGCAGTCGGTCTACGCCGACCAGCTCGGACTGGTGGACAGCGGACTAACCACCTCCATGTGGCAGGCGCCGGGGCTCTCTCCGACAGCGCCTCGCCAGCGGACGTAACCCACCGGCTACCGCGCCATCGCAGAGAGCCGATGGCGCGGCGCCGCGCATCATTCTTTGAATCCCATCACAATCGCCGCACTCCCCTTTTCCCTTTTTTCCCACGACGGCTAAATTAGTAACTCATCCGACCACATAACAATAATGTTACATATTCGTCACTGGAAGCCATTATGAGCCACTATCCGTCGTTATTCGCTCCGCTCGACCTGGGCTTTACCCAGCTTAAAAACCGCGTGCTGATGGGCTCCATGCATACCGGGCTGGAGGAACACGCCGACGGCGCGGAACGGCTGGCGGCCTTTTACGCCGAGCGCGCGCGTCACGGGGTCGCGCTGATTGTGACCGGCGGCGTGGCGCCTGCCGCCTCCGGCGTTACGATGGCCGGCGGCGCGGTGCTCAACGACGCCAGCCACCTTGCGCATCACCGGCACATTACCGACGCGGTGCACCGCGAAGGCGGCAAAATCGCCCTGCAGATCCTGCATACCGGCCGCTACAGCTACCAGCCGCAGCTGGTGGCCCCTTCGCCGCTGCAGGCCCCCATTAACCGCTTTACCCCGCACGCCCTGAGCCACGACGAGATTCTGCAGCTGATCGACGATTTTGCCCTCTGCGCCCAGCTGGCGCGGGAAGCGGGCTACGACGGCGTCGAGGTGATGGGCTCGGAAGGCTACCTGATCAACGAATTTCTCGCCGCGCGCACCAACCACCGCGACGACGGCTGGGGCGGCGACTACGCTCAGCGCATGCGCTTCGCCGTCGAGGTCGTGCGGGCCGTGCGCCAGCGCGCGGGTGACGACTTTATTATTATTTATCGCCTGTCGATGCTCGATCTGGTGCACGATGGCAGCACCCTGCCGGAAGTGATTACGCTGGCAAAAGCCGTTGAGGCGGCGGGCGCGACGATTATCAATACCGGCATCGGCTGGCACGAGGCGCGCATTCCGACCATCGCCACCCCGGTGCCGCGCGGCGCCTTTAGCTGGGTGACCCGCAAGCTGAAAGGCGCGGTGTCGATTCCGCTCATTACCACCAACAGAATTAACGATCCGCAGGTGGCGGAGGCGATCCTCGCCCGCGGCGACGCCGATATGGTATCGATGGCCCGCCCCTTCCTCGCCGACGGTGAATTCCTGACGAAAGCGCAAAGCGGCCGGGCGGATGAGATCAATACCTGCATCGGCTGCAACCAGGCCTGCCTCGATCGGATCTTCGTCGGTAAAGTGACCTCCTGTCTGGTTAACCCGCGCGCCTGCCACGAAACCCTGATGCCGGTCATCCCCGCCGCCGCGCCGAAACGGCTGGCGGTGGTTGGCGCGGGCCCCGCCGGGCTGGCCTTTGCCGTCAACGCCGCCTCGCGCGGGCACCATGTGACGCTGTTCGACGCGCAAAAGGAGATCGGCGGCCAGTTTAATATCGCCAAGCAGATCCCCGGCAAAGAGGAGTTCTATGAAACCCTGCGCTACTACCGGCGGATGCTGGATCTGACCGGCGTCGATCTGCGGCTGAATACGCCGATCGACGCCGATCGGCTGATGGCGTTTGACGAGACGATCCTCGCCACCGGTATCGCCCCGCGGATGCCGGATATCGACGGCATTACGCATCCGAAGGTGCTGAGCTATCTCGACGTGCTGCGCGATAAGGCGCCGGTGGGCGATAGCGTGGCGATTATCGGCTGCGGCGGCATCGGCTTTGATACCGCGATGTACCTCAGCCAGCCGGGGCCCGCCACCAGCCAGGATATTGCCGGCTTCTGCGAGGAGTGGGGAATTGATACCAGCCTGCAGAGCGCGGGCGGACTGCGGGCGGAAGGCGCCCGGCAGCCGAAAAGCCCGCGCAGGATCGTCATGCTTCAGCGTAAAGCCGGTAAGCCCGGCGACGGCTTAGGCAAAACCACCGGCTGGATCCACCGCGCCACCCTGCTGGCTCGCGGCGTGAAAATGATCCCGTCGGTAAGCTATCAGAAGATCGACGATGAGGGGCTGCACGTGACGATCGACGGCGAAGCGCAGTTGTTCAGCGTCGATCGGGTGATTATCTGCGCCGGCCAGGAGCCGAAGCGCGAGCTGGCGGATCCGCTGCGGGCAGCGGGGAAAACGGTACATCTGATAGGCGGCTGCGACGTGGCGACGGAGCTCGATGCCCGCCGCGCGATTGCCCAGGGAACCCGGCTGGCGCTGGAGATTTAGCCGTGCTTGCCCGGCGGCGCTGCGTCCGTCCGGGCAACCGCCGCTGGCAAGTTCGTCAATCAGCGCAGCCTGCGCGCCTTCACCGCTTTCAATACCACGAACTTATTGTTAGTGGCGATGGTGGTGCAGTTGCCGAAAATTTTCTTCAGCTTATGGAAATAGTCGAGGTGACGGTTTGCCACAATATACAGCTCGCCGTTGATCTTCAGGCAGCGGCGCGCGTGGTGGAACATCTCCCAGGCGATATTATCCGTCAGCGCATGCTTCTGGTGGAACGGCGGGTTGCACAGCACGGCGTTGAAGCGGAAAGGCTCCACGCCCGACAGCGCGTTGTTAATCATAAATTCGCAGCGGTCCAGCGCTTCCGGCATGTTGGTTTCAACGTTCAGGCGGCTGGAGGCAACGGCCATCGGCGATTCATCCACGAACACCACGCTGGCCTGCGGGTTTTTCTCCAGCAGCGTCAGGCCAACCACGCCGTTGCCGCAGCCGAGATCGACAATCTCGCCTTCGAGGTTGGAAGGAAGATGCTCAATAAAGAAGCGCGCGCCAATATCCAGCCCGGTGCGGGAGAAGACGTTCGCATGGTTGTGGATAGTCCAGTTGGTGCCGTCCAGCTTCCAGCTGAGGGTCTCCGGCGCATCGGCCAGCGCGGGCGCGCTGAAGGTGCAGTTGATCAGGCGCGCTTTCTTCCAGGCCAGGGTCGTGGTGGTCGGGCCCAGCACCTTTTCAAACAGCTCCAGCGTCGAGGTATGGATATCCCGCGCCTTGGCTCCCGCGATAATGCGGGTTTGCGGCGTCACCACCAGGCGCAGCGCGCGCAGCTGCTGCTCCAGCAGCGCCATCGTTTTCGGCACTTTTATCAGCACCACGCCCGGCGCCTGCGGGTATTCGGCGGTGCTGTCGAGAAACTTAACGCTGGATTCCGCAATATCGTTATGGCGCAGGTTCTCGCGGGTGGCGAGCTCGGTGAGGTACGAATCGCCGATGCTGTAAGGCGTATGTTCGGCCAGCGCGCAGCTCAAGGCGCCGAAGGTGTCGTTCAGAATCAGGACCGGGCCGTTAATCTCCGTATCGTCCAACTGCTGCAGCAGGTATTCATCCGCCGCTTCCCACGCCAGCAGCGGGTTAACGTCGTCCGTTTCCGGGAAACGTTTCAGTGTCAGTGAACGGAAACCGTTGTCTAAGTGGCTCATCGGCCCTCCTGAGTGGTAAAATTTTGGCGTTATCCCTGAAAAGGGTGCGTGAGTATACCCTTTTTATTTTTTATTTGGGGCTTTGATGAGTCAACTAACTTACCTGCAGGGCTATCCGGAGAGTTTACTCTCCCAGGTGCGCACATTAATTGCCGAGCAGCGCCTTGGCGCGGTGCTGGAAAAACGCTATCCGCAGAGCCACGACGTCAACAGCGATAAGGCGTTGTATCAATATACCCAGGATCTGAAAACCCGCTTTTTGCGCGGCGCGGCGCCGGTGAATAAAGTGATGTATGACAGCAAGATCCACGTGCTGAACAACGCCCTCGGCCTGCATACCGCCATTTCGCGCGTGCAGGGCGGCAAGCTGAAGGCGAAGGCCGAAATTCGCGTCGCGACGGTGTTCCGCGACGCGCCGGAAGCCTTTCTGCGGATGATTGTGGTTCACGAGCTGGCGCATTTGAAGGAAAAGGACCACAACAAAGCCTTCTATCAGCTCTGCTGCTATATGGAGCCGCAGTATCACCAGCTGGAGTTCGATACCCGCCTGTGGCTAACGCACCTTTCGCTAAATCGTTCTGCGCAGTAGCGCACTGGTTTTGTCATGATGGCATGCTAGAGTGACAAAAGGTTCCCTTTCACGGAGTTCGTCAACCTTTATGATTCGTTTCGCAGTTGTTGGCACAAACTGGATAACCCGCCAGTTTGTCGATGCCGCCCATGAAACCGGCAAGTATAAGCTCACCGCCATCTACTCCCGCAGCCTTGAACAGGCGCAGGCTTTCGCTAAAGATTATCCGGTCGAACACCTGTTCACCTCGCTGGACGATCTGGCGCAGAGCGACGCCGTTGACGCGGTGTATATTGCCAGCCCGAACTCCCTGCACTTCCCGCAAACGCATCTGTTTTTGACGCATAAAAAGCACGTGATTTGCGAAAAGCCGCTGGCCTCCAATATCCGCGAAGCCGAAGCCGCTATCGCCGCCGCGAAGGAAAACCAGGTGGTGCTGTTCGAAGCCTTTAAAACCGCCAGTCTGCCAAACTTCCAGCTGCTGCAGCAGTCGCTGAGCAAAGTGGGCCGCCTGCATAAAGCCTTTATCAACTACTGCCAGTACTCTTCACGCTATCAGCGCTACCTCGACGGCGAGAACCCGAACACCTTCAATCCGGCCTTCTCTAACGGCTCGATCATGGATATCGGCTTTTACTGCCTGGCCTCGGCGGTCGCGCTGTGGGGCGAGCCGCGCGCCGTCCACGCCAGCGCCAGCCTGCTGGAGAGCGGCGTCGACGCCCAGGGCACGGTGGTGCTGAGCTATCCTGATTTCGACGTCACCCTGCACCATTCGAAAGTGAGCGACTCGACGCTGCCGAGTGAAATCCAGGGGGAGGCCGGCGCGCTGGTTATCGAGAAAATCTCCGAATGCCAGAAGGTGTGCTTCATTCCGCGTGGCGGGAAAGCCCAGGACCTGACGCAGCCGCAGCATATCAATACTATGCTGTATGAAGCGGAAGAGTTTGCCCGGCTGGTTGAAGCCAATCAGGTGACTCACCCGGGTCTGGAGGTTAGCCGCATTACGGCGAAGCTGCTGAGCGAGATCCGCCGTCAGACCGGGGTCGTTTTCCCGGCGGACAGCCAGCCTGCGGCGTAAAAGAGTGTAAGGTGCCGTCAGCGACCATTGACGCCATTTATGACTTGTAATACTTTGTTACGCGCAAAGGGGAGTAACTTCCTTGCCGGTGGATCGTCATTACGATGCGTGTTAAAGCGCATCCGGTCGCCGGGCAACGGTAAAAGGCCGCGTCCTGTGGGCGAGTTCTTTTACCGTTGTAAGTGAGACCTTGCCGGAAGGCGAGGTCTATGCATAAACACGCAGCGGCTGCCGTCTTCCGACGTCAGCCGTTTTGTTTTTATGTAAGGAATATCGTAATGAATAGTGTCGGCACACCGTTGTTATGGGGCGGATTCGCTGTTGTCGTAGCGATCATGCTGGCTATCGACCTGCTGCTTCAGGGACGTCGCGGTGCGCATAGCATGACCATGAAGCAGGCCGCGGGCTGGTCAATTTTGTGGGTCACGCTCTCCCTCCTCTTTAACGCCGCTTTCTGGTGGTATCTGGTACAAACCGAAGGGCGCGCGGTCGCCGATCCGCAGGCGCTGGCCTTCCTCACCGGCTACCTGATCGAAAAAGCCCTGGCCGTCGATAACGTCTTTGTCTGGCTGATGCTGTTTAGCTACTTCGCCGTCCCGCCTGCGCTACAGCGTCGGGTGCTGGTATACGGAGTTCTGGGGGCGATCGTGCTGCGTACGGTGATGATTTTCGCCGGCAGCTGGCTTATCTCCCAGTTTGAGTGGCTGCTCTATATCTTCGGCGCGTTCCTGCTGTTTACCGGGGTGAAGATGGCGCTGGCGAAAGAGGATGATTCCGGCATCGGCGATAAGCCGCTGGTACGCTGGATCCGCAGCCACCTGCGGATGACCGACAAAATTGAGGGCGAGCACTTCTTTACCCGGCAAAACGGCGTGCTGTTCGCCACGCCGCTGCTGCTGGTGCTGATCCTCGTGGAGATAAGCGACGTCATTTTCGCCGTCGATAGCATTCCGGCTATTTTCGCCGTCACCACCGATCCGTTTATCGTCCTGACCTCGAACCTGTTCGCGATCCTCGGCCTGCGCGCGATGTACTTTCTGCTGGCAGGCGTGGCGGAACGCTTCTCGATGCTGAAATACGGCCTGTCGATCATTCTGGTCTTTATCGGTATCAAGATGCTGATCGTCGATTTCTACCATATCCCGATCGGCGTTTCGCTCGGTACGGTAGGCGGGATTCTGGCGCTGACGCTGCTGATTAACGCCTGGGTCAACCAGCAGCACGATAAGAAAAAGCGGCTGCAGTAAGCCGCTCATGGGCCGGATGGAGTCTCCTTTTCCCCCGGCCCTTCGCCTTCATCGCGCATTATTTTACCAATGTCACAAAACCGTTAAAATACAGTTAAAAAATCAGATCTCGCCGCAATTAGCAGCATTTTACGCTTCCTCCCTCGCACTGTTTCCGTATACTCAACCAGGCAAACATTTACTTACATCCGGACATAAACGTAACAAATAATACGCCCCGGAACGGACAGCAACATCACTGGAAGGAATAAATCATGACGACTCACACTCCCCCATCGGGCCTGCTGAAGCGCCTGTCCCAGGGTAGCCTGGTGAAACAAATTTTACTGGGTCTGGTTCTCGGCGTGCTGCTGGCGCTGGTGTCAAAACCTGCCGCCATCGCCGTTGGCCTGCTGGGTACGCTGTTCGTCGGGGCGCTGAAAGCCGTCGCGCCGGTACTGGTTCTGATGCTGGTAATGGCCTCTATCGCCAACCACCAGCAGGGGCAAAAGACCAATATTCGCCCCATTTTATTCCTTTATCTGCTGGGCACCTTTAGCGCCGCGCTGATCGCAGTGCTGTTCAGCTTTGTCTTCCCTTCTACGCTGCAGCTGACAACAGGGGCCACGGATATCACCCCGCCTTCAGGTATCGTCGAAGTTATCCACGGCCTGCTGATGAGCATTGTGGCGAACCCGGTTCATGCCCTTATCAACGCCAACTATATCGGGATTCTGGTGTGGGCGGTTGGCCTCGGCTTTGCCCTGCGTCACGGTAACCAGAGCACCAAAAACCTGGTCAATGATTTCTCCGATGCGGTGACCTTTATCGTCAGGCTGGTGATCCGCTTTGCGCCAGTCGGTATTTTTGGGCTCGTGTCATCCACGCTGGCAACCACCGGTTTTTCCGCCCTGTGGGGCTACGCTCAGCTGCTGCTGGTGCTGATTGGCTGCATGGCGGTCGTCGCGCTGGTGGTTAACCCGCTGCTGGTTTTTGTGCAAACCCGCAGGAATCCCTATCCGCTGGTCCTGATGTGCCTGCGCGAAAGCGGCGTGACGGCATTCTTTACCCGCAGCTCGGCGGCCAACATTCCGGTGAATATGTCGCTATGCGAAAAGCTGAATCTCGACCGCGATACCTATTCCGTCTCCATTCCGCTGGGCGCAACGGTGAACATGGCCGGGGCGGCCATCACCATTACCGTGCTGACGCTGGCGGCGGTAAATACGCTGGGCATTCCGGTTGACCTTCCCACGGCGCTGCTGCTGAGCGTCGTCGCCTCGCTGTGCGCCTGCGGCGCTTCCGGCGTGGCGGGCGGTTCGCTGCTGCTGATCCCGCTGGCCTGCAACATGTTCGGTATTCCCAACGAGATCGCCATGCAGGTCGTGGCCGTCGGCTTTATTATCGGCGTCCTGCAGGATTCCTGCGAAACCGCCATTAACTCCTCCACCGACGTGATGTTTACCGCTGCGGTATGCCAGGCGGAAGATGCGCGTTTAGCGAAAAACGCCCTGCGCGGCTAATCCCGGCGGCAGTGAAGGCCTGTAAAACAAAACGGCGTATCATCATCTGATACGCCGTTTTTGCATCGCCTTCCCTTTATTTCAGACCTTCCCGGCCGCTCAACGGAGCCAACGCCGCGGCGGCGTGAAGAACGACGGGGAAACTAGAGGGTGACGCCGCTTTTAAAGATCGCCAGCTCGCGGAAGTCGTTACGTTCGTTGCAGGTCTGCCTGCCGCTGGCAATCTCGGCGATTGTGTCGACAAACTCTTCCAGCAGCTGCGGCATGGCTTTACCGTGAATCAGCTGGCCGGCATCAAAGTCAATCCAGTGTTTCTTTTTCGCCGCCAGCTCGCTGTTGGTGGCGATTTTTACCGTCGGCACAAAGCCGCCGTAAGGCGTGCCGCGCCCGGTGCTGAATAGCACCATGTGGCAGCCGGCGCCGGCCAGCGCGCTGGTCGCCACCGCATCGTTGCCCGGGGCGCTCAGCAGATTCAGGCCGTGCACCTTCAGGCGCTCGCCGTAGCGCAGGACGTCCACCACCTGGCTGGAGCCCGCTTTCTGCGTGCAGCCCAGCGACTTATCTTCGAGGGTGGTGATCCCGCCCGCCTTGTTGCCCGGCGACGGGTTCTCGTAAATGGGCTGGTTGTGCGCAATGAAGTACTGCTTAAAGTCGTTCACCATGGTAACCAGCTTGTCGAAGGTCGCTTCATCGCGGCAGTGGCTCATCAGCAGCCGCTCGGCGCCGAACATTTCCGGCACCTCCGTGAGTACGGTTGTGCCGCCGTTAGCAATCAGGTAGTCAGAAAAACGCCCCAGCATCGGGTTGGCGGTGATCCCCGACAGCCCGTCCGAGCCGCCGCATTCGAGGCCAAACTTCAGCTCGCTGAGCTTGCCCGGCTCGCGCTTGTCTTCGCGCATCGCCTGATAAAGCTGATGGAGATGTTCGATCCCCGCTTCCACTTCATCTTCCTGGGCCTGGCAGACCATAAAGCGCACGCGCTGCGGGTCGAAATCGCCCAGCGTCTCCCGGAAGGCGTCGACCTGATTATTTTCACAGCCGAGGCCAATCACCAGCACCGCGCCGGCGTTGGGATGACGCACCATGTTTTGCAGCATGGTGCGGGTGTTGATATGGTCATCCCCCAGCTGCGAGCAGCCGTAGGTATGGCTGAAGAGGAAAACGCCGTCGGTGCCTTCCGCGTCCTGGGTCTCTTTCAGGAAGCGATTCTGGATCTGACGCGCGATGCCGTTGACGCAGCCAACGGTCGGCAGGATCCACAGCTCGTTGCGCACCCCGACGTCGCCGTTAGCCCGACGATAAATCTGCACCTCGCGATCGGCGGGCTGCGCCGACGGCTCGGCGAGATCCGGTTGATAGCTATACTCGTCAAGGTCGCTCAGGTTGGTCCGCGTATTATGGGCGTGAATATGCTCCCCTGGCGCGATATCCGCCAGCGCATGACCAATAGGCAAACCATACTTAATGACGTTTTTTCCCTTCGCAATGCCGCATAGCGCGAACTTGTGCCCGCGGACGATATCCTGGCTTAGCGTCACCACCGCATCGTCGATAGTGACCGTCGTGCCTGCCGCCATATCAGCCAACGCCACCGCGACGTTATCCTGCGAATGGATTTTAATGTATTGCATATCAACCGACCTCTGGTCTTAGTTCAGTTCAATGGCGAAGTAATCACGCGCATTGTTAAAGCAGATGTTTTGCACCATCTCGCCCAGCAGCTGAATATCCGCCGGCGCTTCGCCCGCTTCGACCCAGCGACCGATCATCTGGCACAGGATGCGGCGGAAATATTCATGACGCGTGTAGGACAGGAAGCTGCGGCTATCGGTCAGCATGCCGACGAAGCGGCTCAGCAGGCCAAGCTGAGCCAGCTGGGTCATCTGGCGCTCCATGCCATCTTTCTGATCGTTGAACCACCAGCCGGAGCCGAACTGCATCTTGCCCGGCATCCCCTCGCCCTGGAAGTTGCCGATCATGGTGCCCAGTACTTCGTTGTCGCGCGGGTTCAGGCAGTAGAGGATGGTTTTCGGCAGCAGGTTCTCTTCATTCTGCTTGCTCAGCAGCTTCGACAGCTCTTCCGCCATCGGCCGATCGTTGATGGAGTCGAAGCCAACGTCTGGCCCTAACAGCTTGAACTGACGCTGGTTATTGTTACGCAGCGCGCCGATGTGGTACTGCTGGACCCAGCCGCGGCGGGCGTACTCTGCGCCGAGGAACACCAGCACGGCGGTTTTGAACTGCGCGACCTCGCGCTCGCTCAGGACGGCGCCGGTCAGGCGGCGGGCGAGGATACTATCCAGCTCGGCCTCGCTGGCTTCGGCAAACAGCACCACGTCCAGCGCGTGGTCAGAGACTTTACAGCCGTGAGCCGCGAAGTGATCGAGACGCTTCGTTAACGCAGACTGCAGGTCGGCAAAGCGGCGAATATCGGTATCGGAGACTTCGCCCAGCGTCGCCATGTAGTCACCAAAGGTCGCCTGTTCGATATTAAACGCCTTATCCGGACGCCAGCTCGGCAGAACTTTGGTGGTGAAGCTCGCGTCTTTTGCCACCGCCGCGTGGTGTTCCAGCGAATCAACCGGATCGTCGGTGGTCCCGACCATTTTCACGTTCATCTGCTGCATGATGCCGCGGGCAGAAAAACGCTCCTCCGCCAGCAGCGCGTTGCACCGATCCCAGATCTCATCGGCGGTAGTCGGAGACAGCACCTTACCTGTAATACCAAAAGGACGACGCAGCTCAAGATGCGTCCAGTGGTATAACGGGTTGCCAATGGTATGCGGCACGGTGGCGGCCCAGGCGGCAAACTTCTCGCGATCCGACGCATCGCCGGTACACAGGCGTTCAGCAACGCCGTTAGTGCGCATCGCGCGCCATTTGTAATGATCGCCTTTCAGCCAGATGTCATACAGATTTTTAAAACGATAATTTTCGGCAATCTGCTGCGGAGGCAGGTGGCAGTGATAGTCGAAAATCGGCTGATCTTTGGCGTAGTCATGGTACAGACGGCGGGAAAATTCGGTATCAAGCAGAAAATCTTCAGTCATAAACGGTGTCATTTTCTTTTCCTCTTCGCCCCTTTGGGGAGCCCTTCAGATGATTGACTATCATGCTGTCAAAGTTATCACACCAATTTCCAGAGGCTGAAATCTTTTTCGTGAGTTAGATCAATAAACGCTGACAAAAAAATTACCGCCAAAGGAGTAAAAGCTTCGCCAGGCCGCGCCAGTACTGGCTTTGCTCGCAGAGAATAATACCCCCATAAACTTTCCCACTTTTGTGACGGCACTCAACCTTTGAAGTTGTATGACAAGTTATCTTGCTTTCGTCGAAACATATGAACCGACGGAATGCATTACCGATGACAACAGGCATCGGATTGAACGGTATGGATGCCGGATTAAACATAACGATTGATGGCAAGGTTCGGGCCATACGGGTTTCCCACCCTGAGCCCTCCGTTCTCCCTCTTCATCTCTGTTACAGAACTGAAGATGGCCGCACACGCTGCGGATATAAAATAAACGATGAGGTTTTACATGCGTAAAATTAAAGGGTTACGTTGGTATATGATCGCACTGGTGACATTGGGCACCGTGCTGGGGTACCTGACGCGTAACACTGTGGCTGCGGCTGCGCCAACTCTGATGGAAGAGTTACACATCTCCACCCAACAGTATTCCTATATCATCGCGGCCTACTCGGCTGCTTATACCGTTATGCAGCCTGTTGCGGGCTACGTGCTGGATATTCTGGGTACCAAAATCGGCTACGCCTTCTTCGCTATCGCCTGGGCTATTTTTTGTGGCTCAACGGCGCTGGCAGGCAGCTGGGGCGGATTAGCCCTGGCGCGTGGCGCCGTGGGTGCCGCTGAGGCCGCCATGATCCCAGCAGGGCTGAAGGCCAGCTCTGAATGGTTCCCGGCAAAGGAGCGCTCTATTGCCGTTGGCTACTTCAACGTTGGCTCCTCGATCGGGGCGATGATCGCGCCGCCGCTGGTGGTGTGGGCGATTGTGATGCACAGCTGGCAGATGGCGTTCATTATTTCCGGAGTTCTGAGCTTCGCATGGGCAATGGCGTGGCTGGTGTTCTATAAACATCCGCGTGACCAGAAAAAATTAACCAGCGAAGAGCGCGACTATATCATCGGCGGCCAGGAGTCTCAGCATCAGACCAACAACGGTAAGAAGATGTCGCCGTGGCAGATCCTGCGCAACCGTCAGTTCTGGGGTATCGCCCTGCCGCGCTTCCTTGCGGAGCCGGCCTGGGGGACCTTCAACGCGTGGATCCCACTGTTCATGTTTAAAGTGTATGGCTTTAACCTGAAAGAGATCGCCATGTTCGCATGGATGCCAATGCTGTTCGCTGACCTCGGCTGCATCGTAGGTGGCTACCTGCCGCCGCTGTTCCAGCGCTGGTTTGGCGTCAACCTGATCGTCTCGCGTAAAATGGTCGTCACCATGGGCGCCGTCCTGATGATTGGCCCGGGTATGATTGGCCTGTTCACCAGCCCGTTCGTGGCTATCGCCCTGCTGTGCGTCGGCGGCTTTGCTCACCAGGCGCTGTCCGGGGCGCTGATTACGCTCTCTTCCGATGTTTTCGGTCGTAATGAAGTGGCGACCGCTAACGGCCTGACCGGTATGGCGGCCTGGATGGCGAGCACCATGTTTGCGCTGGTGGTCGGCGCGCTGGCGGACACCATCGGCTTTAGCCCGCTGTTTGCCGTGCTGGCGGTCTTCGACCTGCTGGGCGCCGTCGTCATCTGGACCGTACTGAAGAACAAATCTGCGGACGACGACGACCCCACCCCGCTCAGAACCAGTAAACCGGTGACGCAAAGCTAGCGTCTGCACCGCAAGATTGACCCGCTGAAGCCGCCTCTATAAAGGCGGCTTTTTCATGCCTGACAGTGGTGGGATGCGCGTAAAAGTGGTATAACAAATCCAATATTGTCGCCATCTTCCGGGAGCGAATATGGAAATCACAGAACCACGTCGTTTGTATCAACAGCTGGCCGCAGAGTTGAAGGCACGTATTGAACAGGGTGTCTACCTGGTGGGCGATAAGCTGCCCGCAGAGCGGTTTATTGCCGACGAGAAAAGCGTTAGCCGTACCGTGGTTCGCGAAGCCATTATCATGCTGGAAGTCGAAGGCTATGTGGAAGTGCGCAAAGGCTCGGGCATTCACGTTATCTCCAATCATCCGAAGCACCAGCAGCCCATCGACGAGACCCTGGAGTTCGCCAACTACGGCCCGTTTGAGCTGCTGCAGGCCCGGCAGCTGATTGAGAGCAATATCGCCGAGTTTGCCGCCACCCAGGTGACCAAGCAGGACATCATGAAGCTTATGGAGATCCAGGAGAACGCGCGCAAAGAGAAGTGCTTCCGCGATTCCGAGTGGGACCTCCAGTTTCACGTTCAGGTTGCGCTGGCGACCCAGAACTCCGCCCTTGCGGCAATTGTCGAAAAAATGTGGACCCAGCGCGTACACAACCCCTACTGGAAAAAGCTGCACGACCATATCGACACCCGCACCGTCGATAGCTGGTGCGACGATCACGACCAGATCCTTAAAGCGCTGATTCGTAAAGATCCGCATGCCGCGAAGCTGGCGATGTGGCAGCATCTGGAAAATACCAAGCTGATGCTGTTCAACGAAACCAGCGATGATTTTGAATTCAACGCCGATCGCTACCTGTTTGCGGAAAATCCGGTTGTTCACCTCGATACCGCCGCCAATGGCGTAAAATAAGCGATTATCCTCATTCCGGGCCGGCGCCCAGCGTCTGCCCGCCATCCTGACCAGGTAAGCAAACATCTATAGTGTCAGCCTGTGTAAAGACACTCGCCACTCGCCGCCGCAATCAGCAAAATCAACAAGCAACAAACTGCAATTTATCTGCCGTAAAGTCAGCGGTTTTGTTACAATTAGATGCATTTCGTCGTTCTGTAGCCCACATTTGCTTATGTTTATCTGATGCACAAAACAATTCAGGGTGCGTTCAGAGGGCAAAGAAAGAAAAACCCGGCAACGTGGGGCTGGTTTTTCCGCGCAAAAGTAGCCTGGAACGACCTGAAGAAGATGATGCCAGACAGGGATCCGTTCAGACCGCATCAGCAGCGACCATAATCCAATAACAACCTATGTCGCTATATTTACACTGCGTTCAGACGTACCGTTAACCGATGTACCAGGAATCGTGAATGGAACTATTAACCCAATTGTTAAATGCTCTATGGAGCCAGGATTACGAAACTCTCGCCAATCCCTCCATGATTGGCATGCTGTATTTCGTCTTATTTATGATTTTATTCCTCGAAAACGGCCTGCTTCCGGCCGCTTTTTTACCGGGCGATAGCCTGCTGGTTTTGGTTGGCGTCCTGATTGCTAAGGGCGCAATGGGCTTCCCTGAAACGCTGCTGCTGCTCACAACGGCCGCCAGCCTCGGCTGCTGGCTGAGCTATATTCAGGGCCGCTGGCTAGGCAACACGCGGATTGTGCAGAACTGGCTTTCGCATCTGCCCTCGCACTACCATCAGCGCGCGCACCATCTGTTCCATAAGCACGGGCTTTCCGCACTGCTGATTGGCCGCTTTATCGCTTTCGTTCGTACCCTGCTGCCGACGATTGCCGGCATCTCGGGGCTGAACAACGCGCGCTTCCAGTTCTTTAACTGGATGAGCGGCCTGCTGTGGGTACTGATTCTGACCTCTCTGGGCTACCTGCTGGGCAAAACGCCGGTATTCCTGAAATATGAAGATCAGCTCATGTCCTGCCTGATGCTGCTGCCGGTGGTGCTGCTGGTATTTGGCTTAATCGGCTCGCTCGTGGTGATGTGGAAGAAAAAACACAGAAGTCGGGGCTGATGATGGTTAAAAAACGCCCTTCTCTGCGTAAGTTGGGTTGGATGCTGGGCGGTTCACTTTTGCTGTGCGCTCTGTTCTGGCTGTGGCTGGCGGCGCAACAGCAGGAAGCCACCCTCGCTATCCACCCCGTAAGTCAGGATGTTGGCATGCCGGACGGTTTTTCCGTCTGGCACCATCTTGATGCCAACGGCATTCGTTTTAAAAGCATCACGCCGCAAAAAGATGGCCTGCTGATCAAATTTGATTCCAGCGCCCAGGGAATAGCGGCGAAAGAAGTGCTGGGACGCGCCCTGCCGCACGGCTATATTATTGCTTTGCTGGAGGAAGATAACACCCCGACAGCATGGCTCTCCCGCCTGCGCGATACGCCACACAGGTTTGGATAATTTCCAAAATTCTGAATATTTTCACGCAGTTTGGTGATTTCCTGTTTTCCTTACTATGCTTAAGACTGCGGGAGCCACCGGGCTGACGTTAATCAACTGGATCGGGTCTATCCTACGGATATGCCCTCACACAATGGAAGGTAGCATCCATGAAACACCGCATCGCTTTGATCCTGGTTTTAACTTCGCTTAGCTCCAGCGCCTTTGCCATCTCCCCCTGTCAGGAAAAAGAGCAGGATATCCAGCGGGAGATTAGCTATGCCGAGAAACATCACAATCAGAACCGTATTGATGGCCTCAATAAGGCGCTGCGTGAAGTTCAGGCCCACTGTAGCGACAGTAAGCTTAAAGCCGATCATCAGCAAAAAATCGCTAAACAGCGGGAAGAGATTAACGAGCGTCAGCGCGATCTGCGCGAAGCCGAACAGAAAGGCGATGCTGAGAAAATCAGCAAGCGCCAGCATAAGCTTGATGAAGCGCAGCAAGAGCTGAAAGCGCTTGAGTCACGTGAGTACTAGTATGTATATGGACCACTCTACAGGAGAGAAAGATGCCTAAAGATAACGTTGCAGACGACCTGCGTGCAGAACTGAAGACTCTGGCTGATACCCTGGAAGAAGTGCTGAACTCCTCCACGGATAAATCGAAGGAAGAGATAGGCAAGCTGCGTAGCAAAGCAGAAAGCGCGCTGAAAGAGAGCCGCGTACGCCTGGGTGAAACCGGCGATGCCATCGTCAGGCAGACCCGTGAAAGCGCCGCGCGCGCCGACGAGTACGTTCGCGAAAATCCGTGGACCGGCGTAGGTATTGGCGCAGCCGTTGGGCTGGTGCTGGGTGTCCTGCTGACGCGTCGCTAATTATGGCGGACTCTCAACGCACGCAAGGACCGGGTCAGAGCGTTTTCGGCATCGGCCAGCGCATCGTATCGCTGCTGGTTGAAATGGTGGAAACGCGTCTGCGTCTGGTGGTCGTGGAGCTGGAAGAAGAGAAGGCTAACCTCTTCCAGCTGTTCCTGATGCTGGGGCTGACCCTGCTGTTCGCCGCGTTCGGCTTAATGAGCCTGCTGGTGCTCATTATCTGGGCCGTCGATCCGCAGTATCGCCTGAACGTCATGATAGCCACTACCGCCGTGCTGCTGCTCGCTTCGCTGATCGGCGGTATCTGGACGCTACGCAAGGCCCGGCGTTCGACGTTCCTGCGTCATACCCGCACGGAGCTGGCTAACGACAGAGCGCTGCTGGAGGATGATTAATCGTGAGCAGTCAACAGGAACGTGAGCGGCGCAAGACGCTTCTGCTGCGCCAGATCCAGCAGCAGCGGCTGGATCTAACCGCCGGCCGCCGCGACTGGCTGGCGGCCACCGCCCCGCTCGACCGAAGCTGGCTGACGCTGCAAAACCTGCGCTCGTGGGCGATGGTCGGCAGCGGCATCATGGCCATCTGGTCCGTTCGCCATCCTCGCTTTCTTCTGCGTTGGACCCGGCGCGGCGTCGGCGCCTGGAGTACCTGGCGCATGGTCAGAGGCCTGCTGCGCCAGCAATCATCGCGCTAAGGCGCACCGCGCTGAGTTCCCCACCTGCTTTGTTCTCAGGACCTTAACCGGTCCTTTTATTTGCCTGTCTCCCGGGCAGTTGCTCAGAATTCTTGATAAAGATCTACAGTTTTCCTTGCTAACAATTCCCTCAACGTCTCGCTAATATTCACTCCATCGACAGCAACCCCGCGTAACTACGCAGGATTGCACCAAAAAACAAAACCGCCGCCCTTTGGGTTTTCTGGAGTAAGAAATGAAAAAATTAGAAGATGTTGGTGTACTGGTAGCACGTATCCTGATGCCAATCCTGTTTATCACCGCAGGCTGGGGAAAAATCACCGGATATGCAGGCACTCAGCAATACATGGAAGCGATGGGCGTCCCGGGTGCATTACTGCCGTTAACCATTCTGCTTGAGTTCGGCGGCGGCCTGGCCATTCTGTTCGGCTTCCTGACCCGTACGACCGCGCTGTTCACCGCCGGTTTTACCCTGCTGACCGCGTTCCTGTTCCACAGCAACTTTGCTGAAGGCGTGAACTCGCTGATGTTTATGAAAAACCTGACCATCGCAGGCGGCTTCCTGCTGCTGGCTATCACCGGTCCAGGCGCATTCAGCATCGACCGCGTGCTGAATAAAAAATGGTAAGCACACTATACTGAATCAAAAAGCGAGGAGATATCTCCTCGCTTTTGCTATCTACAGTCTGAAGGAGGAAACAATGGGACAATTAGTCGACGGCGTCTGGCACGATACCTGGTATGACACCAAATCCACCGGAGGACGATTCAAGCGTTCCGTTTCGGCCTTCCGCAACTGGCTGACCGCCGATGGCGCACCCGGGCCGAGCGGCGATGGCGGCTTCGCTGCCGAAAAAGATCGCTATCACCTGTACGTTTCTCTCGCCTGCCCCTGGGCGCATCGCACCCTGATTCTGCGCAAGCTAAAAGGCCTGGAGCCGTTTATCTCCGTCTCGGTCGTCAATCCCCTGATGTTCGAGAACGGCTGGACGTTCGATAGCAGCTTCCCGGACGCCACCGGCGATACGCTGTATCAGCACCAGTTTCTCTATCAGCTCTATCTGCATGCCGACCCGCAATATACCGGGAGAGTGACGGTGCCGGTCCTGTGGGATAAAAAGCAGCAAACTATCGTCAGCAACGAGTCGGCTGAAATTATTCGTATGTTCAATACCGCCTTCGACGGGCTGGGGGCAACCGCCGGCGATTACTACCCGCCTGCATTGCGCGAGAACATCGATGAGCTGAACGGCTGGATTTACGACAGCGTGAACAACGGCGTTTATAAAGCCGGGTTCGCCACCAGCCAGCAGGCTTATGATGAAGCCGTTGATGGCGTATTTGCTTCGCTGGAACGCCTGGAGCAGCTCCTCGGCCAGCACCGTTACCTGACCGGCAGCCAGCTAACCGAAGCCGATATTCGTCTGTGGACCACCCTCGTGCGCTTCGATCCGGTGTATGTCACCCATTTTAAGTGTGACCAGCGGCGCATCAGCGATTACCCAAATTTGTACGGCTTCCTGCGCGATATCTATCAGATGCCGGGCATTGCCGAGACCGTCGATTTTGGCCATATTCGCAACCACTACTATCGCAGCCATAAAACCATCAACCCGACCGGAATTATCTCCGTCGGTCCGCAGCAGGATCTCAACGAGCCGCACGGCCGCGACCTTCTTTTCCGCTGATATATCGGGCGCCCCCAGCGGCGCCTGAAATTTCACAGCCGCGATATTTACCCGCCTTTCATTCCCGTCTATTCTTATTACGATCGCTTTAAAAACAAGTGATTGACGGCTAATCGAGGCATAGACATGGACTGGTATCTACAGGTAATAAGAAACTATATTGGCTTTGGCGGTCGCGCCCGTCGTAAAGAGTACTGGATGTTTATTCTGGTCAATATCATCCTCACCGGCGTGCTCAGCGTTATCGATAAAATGCTGGGCTGGCAGCGAGCGGGGGGTGAAGGCATCCTGACGACGATTTACGGCGTGCTGATCTTTTTGCCATGGTGGGCGGTGCAGTTTCGGCGTTTGCACGACACGGACCGTTCGGCGTGGTGGCTACTACTGCTGCTGATCCCGGTCATCGGCTGGCTGGCGATTCTGGTCTTCAATTGCCAAAGCGGAACGCCCGGAAATAACCGCTTCGGGCCCGACCCAAAACCCCTTTCATAGCTCATTATGCGCACCGCCTTCGCGCGGTGCGCAGCGCTGATTTACTTCCCGGTAAACAGTCTGGGAATTTCCCGCAGGCACCAGGATTTGGCCTCGCCCATACTATCGCGGCGCCAGGCCATAATAATGTCAATCTCATTGGTATATTCCGGGCTGACAACCCGTAAGCGCCCTTCGGCGATATCCTGCTCCACCAGCGGATAGGGCATGGTCGCCACTCCCAGCCCTGCCAGCAGCGCCTGGCGCTTATCTTCAATGGTGCTGACCGTTAAACGCGGCTGCTTGTCGAGCAGCTGCACCGTCAGCACCGGACGTTCACGCGCGGTATCCGCTACCGCCACGCCGCGATACTTCACCCGCGTGACTTCGGAAAGCGGCTCCGGCTCCTGATGAATAGGGTGATTCGGCGCGGCAACGTAGACGTTCAGCACCGAATAGAGCTTACGCGAGTTAATTTCCGACGAAGAGCGAAAATGCATATCCGGCGCAACGACGATATCCGCCCGGCCCTGCTCCAGGCGCTCCCATGCGCCGGCGAGCACTTCGGTAATCACCGAGAGCTGCGTGTTGGATTTGGTCGCCAGCTTTTCAATCAGCGGGAAAAAGTCGCTGGTCGGCACCAGCGCTTCGGTGACGATGGTCAGATGGGTTTCCCAACCGCGGGACAGCGCTTCGGCATCAGTGGTGAGCTTATCCGCCGCCTCCAGCAGGACCCGTCCGCGCTCCAGCAGCATGCGGCCGACGTTGGTGAATTTTGTTCGATGACCGGAGCGGTCAAACAGCACCACGTCCAGCTCCTCTTCCAGTTTTTGCATCGTGTAGCTAAGTGCAGAAGGGACGCGTCCGAGCTCGTCAGCCGCGGCGGCAAAGCTCCCGCGCCGGTCGATCGCATCCATTACGCGCAACGCTTCCAGCGTTAATGCTCTCTCTCTGGCCATAGCACTCTCGTTCAGGAAATTTGAATATACCGGGCAGAATATCTGGCTAACAATACAGCGTCCATACCTTTACCATTGTTTTAGTGTAAAGAGAGGTCAAGACAATGATTACTACCCGAACAGCCAAACAATGCGGACAAGCAGATTTCGGCTGGCTGCAGGCCCGCTACACCTTTTCCTTTGGACACTACTTCGACCCTAAACTGTTAGGCTACGCCTCCCTGCGCGTGCTCAACCAGGAAGTTCTGGCACCGGGCGCATCGTTTCAGCCGCGTACCTACCCGAAGGTCGATATCCTGAATCTGATCCTGGAAGGGGAAGCGGAGTACCGCGATAGTGACGGCAACCACGTGCAGGCCAAAGCCGGCGAAGCGCTGCTGATTTCGACCCAGCCGGGCGTCAGCTATAGCGAGCATAATCTGAGTAAAGATTGTTCGCTCACGCGGATGCAGCTGTGGCTGGACGCCTGCCCGGAGCGCGAAAATCCGCTGGTACAGAAGATGAGTATCACCGAGGGTCCGCAGCAGCTGCTGGCCTCACCGGACGGGGCGCAGGATAGTTTGCAGCTACGCCAGCAGGTCTGGATCCATCATCTCGATCTGGCGAAAGGCGAGAGGATTAACGTGCAGCTTCACGGACCGCGCGCCTATCTGCAGTCTATTCACGGGACCGTGCACGCCGTCGCGCATGAAGAGGAAAAGCAGGCGCTGACCTGCGGCGATGGCGCCTTTATTCGTGATGAAGCTAACATTACCCTCGTTGCCGATACGCCTTTGCGCGCTTTACTGATAGATTTACCGGTGTAAAAACGGGAGTCATGGAGCTTATCAGTGAGTAAGAAGAAACCGAAGAAGACCGCATCGCCGATTCAGCCGACCTTGCCGGAAACAACCAACGTCGTCGGCTTTGGCTACGAAGAGATGCTGAGCGAGCTGGAGGCTATCGTCGCCGATGCGGAGATACGACTTCAGGATGAAGAAAACGCCGCCTGATGCCAAAAATCGGCTCCAGCCGGGGCCGACTCTGCTTTATCCCGCCTGACCAGGCCATTTTTACCTCCGCCGTGCGGCTTTGATAAGCCATATCCGGCAGCAGAAAGCAAAAACCCCGCCGAGGCGGGGTTTTGTCGAATGAGTTGAAGCTGGCCGCTAAGCCGCGTTCTTTTCATGAAGAGCGTCGTGGACTGTCATTCGCCCTTTCTGTCCCATCCTTTTCTTTCTGCTTCATTCTTTGTTCAGAAAGCAAAAACCCCGCCGAGGCGGGGTTTTGTCGAATGAGTTGAAGCTGGCCGCTAAGCCGCGTTCTTTTCATGAAGAGCGTCGTGGACTGTCATTCGCCCTTTCTGTCCCATCCTTTTCTTTCTGCTTCATTCTTTGTTCAGAAAGCAAAAACCCCGCCGAGGCGGGGTTTTGTCGAATGAGTTGAAGCTGGCCGCTAAGCCGCGTTCTTTTCATGAAGAGCGTCGTGGACTGTCATTCGCCCTTTCTGTCCCATCCTTTTCTTTCTGCTTCATTCTTTGTTCAGAAAGCAAAAACCCCGCCGAGGCGGGGTTTTCTGAAGAGTTGAAGCTGACCGATAAGCCGGGTTCTGTCGTGGACAGTCATTCATCTAGGCCAGCAATCGCTCACTGGCTCAAGCAGCCTACCCGGGTTCAGTACGGGCCGTACCTTATGAACCCCTATTTGGCCTTGCTCCGGGTGGAGTTTACCGTGCCGCGAACTGTTACCAGCCGCGCGGTGCGCTCTTACCGCACCCTTTCACCCTTACCTGATCCCGCTTGCGCGGGCCATCGGCGGTTTGCTCTCTGTTGCACTGGTCGTGGGTTTCCCCCCCAGGCGTTACCTGGCACCCTGCCCTATGGAGCCCGGACTTTCCTCCCCTCCGCCCGTCTCCCCCCGAAGGAGGACGACGACGAAGCGGCGACTGTCTGGTCAGCTTCGGCGCGAAGTATAGAGGGTTTGCCGCCGGTTGTCATCCCTCCATCGCCATCCCGGCCCGCAATGTCGCGGCGATGTTGCGCGACGCGCGATAAATATTGTCCGATGCCCCGCGAAAGGCCTCCTCCAGCGTCGTAATATTGGTCAGCACGCTGAATACCGCGTCGATGCCAAACTGATGCACCACGCCAACGTCGCGGGTCAGGCTACCGGCAATGCCAATCACCGGCTTATGGTACTTCTTCGCCACGCTCGCCACGCCGACCGGCACCTTGCCGTGGATGCTCTGGCTATCAAGCCGCCCTTCGCCGGTCACCACCAGCGAGCAGTCGAGGATATGCTCTTCCAGATTCAGCGCCTGGGTGACAATCTCGATCCCGCTGCGCAGTTCAGCATTGAGGAACGCCATCAGCGCAGCCCCCATGCCTCCGGCGGCGCCGGCTCCCGCCACCTGTTTCACGTCCACGCGCAAATCGTTTTTTATCACATCGGCATAGTGTTCAAGATTGCGATCCAGCTCGAGGATCATCGCTTCGCTCGCCCCCTTCTGCGGGCCAAAAATACGCGAGGCGCCCACATCGCCAGTTAGCGGATTGGTCACGTCGCAGGCTACGCGGATGGCACATTCCTGCAGCCGGGCGTCCAGACCGCGGAGATCGATGGCATTCAGGCTGGCGAGGCTCCCGCCGCCGTTGCCAATCTCGCTGCCGTTAGCATCGCGAAGGCTGGCCCCTAGCGCCTGCACCATGCCAGCGCCGCCATCGTTAGTGGCGCTGCCACCGATGCCGATGATGATATTTTTCGCCCCATGATCCAGCGCCTGGAGAATCAGCTCGCCGGTCCCGCGCGATGTCGTCAGCAGCGGATTGCGCAGCGCCGGCGGAACCAGGCCCAGTCCGCTGGCGGCCGCCATCTCGATAAACGCCGTTTTACCGTCGCCGGACATTCCCCAGCTGGCGTTCACCTTTTCACCTAACGGCCCGGTAACCAGAGCGGTATATTCAGCACCCTGCGTGGCGGCAATCATGGCCTCAACGGTGCCTTCACCACCGTCGGCAACCGGGACGGAAACATACTCCGCATCGGGGAAAATTTCCCGAAATCCTTTTTCTATTGCCTGAGCTACCTCAATGGCAGAAAGGCTTTCTTTATAAGAGTCTGGGGCGATTACGATTTTCATAGTTATGTAGCCTGACAGTGCCGCGCAAGGCAAGAATTACAGGGCGCGTTTCACGCCCTTCTTGTTAGCGAGTGACTTCCACTTTCGCCAGTTTTTCGTAATAGCATGCCAGCGCGCTGTGGTCGGCGGTACCCAGACCATCGGCACGCAGCGCCTGCATCATTTCCATCACCGCCGCCGTCAGCGGCAGCTGAGCGCCCACGCCGTGGGATGTATCCAGCGCGTTGGCCAGGTCCTTAATATGCAGGTCGATGCGAAAGCCTGGTTTGAAGTTACGATCCATCACCATCGGCGCCTTCGCATCCAGCACGGTGCTCCCCGCCAGGCCGCCGCGGATAGCCTGATACACCAGATCCGGATTGACGCCCGCTTTGGTGGCGAGAGTCAGCGCTTCAGACATCGCGGCAATATTCAGCGCGACGATCACCTGGTTGGCGAGCTTCGTCACGTTGCCTGCCCCCACTTCGCCGGTGTGCACGACCGAGCCGGCCATCGTCTTCATCAGGTCGTAGTATTTATCGAAGATAATCTTATCGCCGCCGACCATCACCGACAGCGTGCCGTCGATCGCCTTCGGCTCGCCGCCGCTTACCGGCGCGTCGAGCATATCCACGCCCTTCGCCTTCAGCGCTTCGCTAATTTCGCGGCTGGCCAGCGGCGCGATGGAGCTCATATCAATCAGTACGGTGCCCGGCTTCGCGCCTTCAATGATGCCGTTTTCACCCAACGCTACGTCTTTCACATGCGGGGAGTTCGGCAGCATCGTGATAATCACATCGCATTGCTCGGCAATCGCCTTCGCCGTAGCCGCCGTTTCTGCCCCGGCAGCCATCACTTCAGCAACCGCTTCAGGATTACGATCGGAAACCACCAGCGAGTAACCGGCTTTCAGCAAGTTTTTGCTCATAGGCTTGCCCATGATGCCCAGGCCAATAAAACCAACTTTCATCGTCATAACGTTCTCTCTCTTTTGATCCCGAGGGTTATTTTTTAAAAGAATCCGCAAGCTTCTGCGTGGCGGAGCGGAATGCGCCCAGGTCGCTGCCGACGGCAACAAAGGTGGCGCCCCATTCCAGATAGCGGCGCGCATCGGCCTCTACCGGCGCCAGAATGCCGCTCGGCTTACCGTGCTTCCTCGCACTCGCAAAAATCTGCTGAATCGCGCGCTGAACGTCAGGGTGAGAGGCGTTGCCGAGATGGCCCAACGCCGCGGCCAGGTCGCTTGGGCCGACAAAAATGCCGTCAACGCCTTCGGTTGCCGCGATGGCATCGACGTTATCTACGCCCTGCTGGCTCTCAATCTGTACGAGGATGGTGATGTTTTTGTTGGATTGCGCGAAGTAGTCCGGCACGGTGCCAAACATGTTGGCGCGGTGAGAAACGGAGACCCCGCGGATACCTTCCGGCGGATAGCGGGTGGAGGCCACCGCGTTCACCGCCTCTTCTTTGCTTTCCACAAACGGGATCAGGAAGTTGTAAAAACCGATATCCAGCAGGCGCTTAATAATCACCGGCTCGTTGGTCGGGACCCGCACAACCGCGGCGCTGGCGCTGCCCTTCAGGGCCATCAGCTGTGGGATAAAGGTCGTAATGTCGTTTGGCGCATGCTCGCCGTCCAGCACCAGCCAGTCAAAGCCCGCAAGGCCTAAGACTTCGGTGCTAATGGGGCTTGCCAGCGCGGACCAGCAGCCAATCTGTACCTGGTGCGCAGCCAGCGCTGCCTTGAATTTGTTCGGGAAGATATCGTTATTCATCGCTTATACCTTGTCACTTAACCGTGAATTATTTTTGCAGTTCCATACGTTTGATGTCGCCAACAATGAAGAGGTAGCAAACCATCGCCATCAGAGCTGAACAACCGACAAACACCAGCGCTGCGTTAAATGAATGCAGCTCGCTGACCAGATAACCAATGACCAGCGGAGTAACGATGGAGGCCACGTTACCGAATACGTTGAAGACCCCGCCGCACAGACCAACAATCTCTTTCGGTGCGGTATCAGAAATGACCGGCCAGCCGAGGGCGCCAAAGCCTTTGCCGAAGAACGCCAGCGCCATCAGGATGACCACCAGCGCGGTGTTATCGGTGTAGTTACACAGAATAATGGTTGAAGCCAGCAGCATGCCGAGAACGATAGGCAGCTTACGGGCCAGCGTGATAGAAAAGCCGCGTTTAATCAGATAGTCAGAGAACACGCCGCCCAGCACGCCGCCGGCAAAACCACACAGCGCCGGGATGGATGCCACCAGCCCCACTTTCAGAATCGACATCCCCTTTTCCTGCACCAGGTAAATCGGGAACCAGGTGAGGAAGAACCAGGTGATGGTGTTGATAAAATATTGGCCGAAGAATACGCCCAGCATCATGCGGTTGGTTAACAGCTGCTTGATATAGTGGAGTTTCGGCCCGCTGGCGGTATTGCCGCCGGGCTTTTTATGGTCCATATCCACCACCGCGCCGTTGTCAGAGATGAACTTCAGCTCCTCCTTTGACATCCGCGGATGGTCGGTCGGGTTATGAATCAGCTTTACCCACAGGCCGGTGAGGACAAAACCGATGACCCCCATCACGGTAAACACGTGCTCCCAGCCCCAGGCGAAGGTTAACCAGCCGAGCAGAGGCGAGAACAGCGCCAGGGAAAAATATTGCGCAGAGTTAAAGATAGCGGAGGCGGTACCGCGCTCTTTGGTCGGGAACCAGGCCGCAACGATGCGGGCGTTAGCCGGAAATGACGGCGCTTCAGAAAAGCCCAGCATAAACCGCATAATAAACATCGAAATCCCGGCCCAGGCGATGGGAAAGACGTCCACAAAGCCCTGCAGGAAGGTAAACAGCGACCAGAAGAACAGGCTGTAGGTGTAGACTTTCTTCGAGCCAAACTTATCGAGCAGCCAGCCGCCGGGGATTTGCATCAGCAAATAGGCCCAGCCAAAGGCGGAGAAAATGTATCCCATCGATACGGCGCTGAGCTGAAGCTCTTCTGCTACTGCGGTTCCGGCAATGGAGAGCGTTGCGCGGTCGGCATAGTTCACGGCGGTGACGATAAAGATTATTAGTAAAATTAAATATCGGGTGGGGAAACCTTTTTTTGTTCCTTCAACCGTATCAAGTATCATTTTATTTACCTCAGGTACTCGAGAAGTTATTTTATTATTATTTAAGCGTTATGCTAAAGATGTCTTTTAAATAAAAACAAACATCAAATAGCCAGTCTGGCGTAATGAAATCGTCATTCAGTATAAACAGCAGGCATCGGCCGCGCATTGTGCAAAAGCACAATTAATGAGGGTTATATAAATATTACTTTGCACATATGCATATAATAATGGGCGCTAATGCACATATTTACGCTTTGATGCCGCTGCTGGCGCGGCTATCGCGATAATGAGTGATCGCCGTCACATTTTTGCTCGCTAACTCCTGACATTCTAATTCCACAATACTGAGAACATCCTCAATTATATTTTATATAGAGCTAATTATTTTATTATCCCCACCTGGCTGGAGAATACTGGACAATGGCCGAGATCGAAATTAGACAACAATCGCCCAGCGCGTTTTATATTAAAGTACACGACACCGATAATGTGGCAATTATTGTCAATGATAATGGCCTGAAAGCGGGAAGTCGTTTCCCGGACGGGCTGGAGCTGATTGAACATATTCCTCAGGGCCATAAGGTGGCGCTGGTGGATATTCCGGTTCACGGCGAAATCATTCGCTATGGCGAAGTCATCGGTTACGCCGTCCGCGATATCGCGCGCGGCAGCTGGATTGACGAGTCCACGGTAGAGCTGCCCAGCGCACCGCCGCTGAATACCCTGCCGCTGGCGACCAAAGTCCCGCAGGCGCTGCCCGCGCTTGAAGGCTATACCTTTGAAGGCTATCGCAATGCCGACGGCAGCGTCGGGACCAAGAATCTGCTCGGCATCACCACCAGCGTGCACTGCGTGGCCGGGGTTGTCGATTACGTGGTCAAAATCATCGAACGCGATCTGCTGCCGAAGTATCCGAACGTCGATGGCGTGGTAGGACTCAATCACCTGTACGGCTGCGGCGTCGCCATCAACGCGCCGGCGGCCGTGGTGCCTATCCGCACTATCCACAATATCTCGTTGAACCCGAATTTTGGCGGCGAGGTAATGGTTGTTGGCCTGGGCTGCGAAAAGCTGCAGCCGGAGCGCCTGCTGCAGGGGACGGAAGATGTTCAGCCCGTTGCCGTTGATAGCGCCAGCATCGTGCGGCTGCAGGATGAGCATCACGTGGGTTTTCAATCCATGGTCGACGATATTCTGCAGGTTGCGGAGCGTCACCTGGCGAAGCTCAACCAGCGCCAGCGCGAAACCTGCCCGGCGTCCGAGCTGGTGGTCGGCATGCAGTGCGGCGGCAGCGACGCGTTTTCCGGCGTCACCGCCAACCCGGCGGTCGGCTATGCCTCCGACCTGCTGGTACGCTGCGGCGCGACGGTGATGTTCTCAGAAGTCACCGAAGTCCGTGACGCCATTCATCTGCTCACGCCACGCGCGGTGAACGAGGAGGTCGGTAAACGCCTGCTCGAAGAGATGGCCTGGTACGATAACTATCTCGATCTCGGCCAAACCGATCGCAGCGCCAACCCCTCCCCGGGAAATAAAAAAGGCGGCCTCGCCAACGTGGTGGAAAAGGCGCTGGGCTCTATCGCCAAGTCGGGGAAAAGCGCAATTGTCGAAGTGCTATCGCCGGGCCAGCGTCCGACGAAGCGCGGGCTGATATTTGCCGCCACGCCCGCCAGCGATTTTGTTTGCGGTACCCAGCAGGTCGCATCCGGCATTACGGTTCAGGTGTTCACCACCGGCCGCGGTACGCCGTACGGCCTCGTCGCGGTGCCGGTCATTAAAATGGCAACCCGCACCGAGCTGGCGAACCGCTGGTACGATCTGATGGATATTAACGCCGGGACTATCGCCACCGGCGAAGAGACTATCGAAGACGTGGGCCTGAAGCTGTTTGAGTTTATTCTTGACGTCGCCAGCGGCCGGAAGAAAACCTTCTCAGACCAGTGGGGGCTGCATAACCAGCTGGCGGTGTTTAACCCGGCGCCGGTAACCTGATCCCCGGCAGGGTCAGCCCTCTCTGCTTCAGGAGAGGGCTGCAGAATGACGCTTCAGGCATTCACTAAAATAACATCTATTCCATGCTTACGTAGCGCTTCCAGGCTTTCTGCAGGGATGCCTTCATCGACGATAATCATATCAATACGCTGAGTATCAATGATTTTATGCAGGCTGGAACGGTTGAACTTGCTGGAGTCCGTCACGACAATAATACGCTCCGCCACTTCACACATCCGGCGGTTGAGCCTGGCTTCATCCTCATTATGCGTGCTGACACCACGTTCCAGATCGATAGCATCCACGCCGAGAAACAGCATATCGAAGTGGTAATTCTGTAAAGACTGCTCGGCCTGGTCGCCATAAAACGACTGCGACTGGCGGCGCAGATGGCCCCCGGTCATCAGCAGCTCTACTCCTTCCGCCTCCAGTAACGCATTGCCGACGTTCATGCCGTTAGTCATCACAATCACATCAGCATGCTGGCGCATCAGGCGAGCTATTTCATACGTGGTGGTGCCTGAGTCAAGGATGACGCGGTGGCCCGGCTGAATCAGCTTAACGGCCGCTTTGGCAATATTGTGCTTTACCGCGGTATTCAGCGAGCTTTTATCCTCAACAGAAGGTTCCACGCCCGGCGTACTGCTATCGCAAATCAGAGCCCCGCCGTAGGCACGAACCGCAATGCCCTGCTTTTCCAGAAACGCCAGATCGTTGCGGATCGTAACCGTGGAGACACCAAACAAAAGGGAAAGATCGTTAACCTGCACGCTTCCCTGCTGCCGCAACCGCTGAATAATTTGCTCTCGCCTTTCGCTGGTCCCGGCGAGGCGCTTCTCTATGGAAGAATCGGTGCCACTCATAAGCATTCCCTAAACTAATCTTTCATTTCATTTCGATTTGCCTATTAACACCTTTCTTTTAGCGGAATGCAAGCCCCGCAACGCGGTTAAGGGGGAGATACCTTGACGCTGAAACCTTTCATTATGTTTCTTTTGTGAAACAGATCGGAAAACTATTATCTTTCGTTTTATTTTTACAGCACCATGACGCAGTATTAAATGAAACAAAACGAAAGATTAATGTCATTACCATCCGAAATGGAGAGGAAAGTGAAACATCTTACAGAAATGGTGGCACAGCATAAACGAGGGAGCACAAGCGGGATTTATGCCGTCTGTTCCGCGCATCCACTGGTACTCGAAGCGTCCATTCGTTACGCCCGGGCCCAGCAGGCTCCGCTGCTGATCGAAGCCACCTCCAATCAGGTGGATCAGTTCGGTGGCTATACCGGTATGACGCCCACTGACTTCCGCGGCTTCGTCTGCCAGCTTGCCAGCTCGCTCGATTTTCCCCAGTCGCAGCTGATCCTCGGCGGCGATCATCTCGGCCCTAATCGCTGGCAAAACCTGCCCGCCGCGCAGGCGATGGCCAATGCCGACGATCTCATTAAAAGCTACGTCGCCGCCGGCTTTAAGAAGATCCATCTCGATTGCAGCATGTCCTGCGAGGGCGATCCGCTGCCGTTAACCGATGAGATCGTCGCCGATCGCGCTGCCCGACTGGCAAAGATTGCAGAAGAGACCTGTCGTGAGCACTTTGGCGAATCCGACCTTGTCTACGCGATCGGTACCGAAGTGCCCGTCCCAGGCGGCGCCCATGAAACGCTTACCGAACTGCAGGTCACCACGCCTGATGCGGCGCGCACGACGCTGGAAGCGCATCGCCATGCCTTTGCAAAGCAGGGGCTGAGCCATATCTGGCCGCGCATTATCGGCCTGGTGGTTCAGCCCGGCGTCGAATTCGATCATATCAACGTTATCGACTATCAGCCGGAGGAAGCCGTCGCGCTGAGCGCAATGGTGGAAGCTTATGACACCCTGATATTTGAAGCCCACTCCACGGACTATCAGACGCCGCAGGCGCTTCGTCAGCTGGTGAAAGATCACTTTGCCATTCTCAAAGTCGGCCCAGCGCTCACCTTCGCCCTGCGCGAAGCGCTGTTCTCGCTGGCGGCGATGGAGGAAGAACTCCTGCCCGCGAAAGCGTGCTCCGGCCTGCGTCACGTGCTGGAAAACGTCATGCTCGATCGCCCGGAATATTGGCAAAACCACTATCACGGTGACGGCAATGCGCGGCGCCTGGCGCGCGGATACAGCTACTCCGACCGCGTCCGCTACTACTGGCCGGACAGCCAGATCGATGAGGCCTTTGCACGCCTGGTGCGCAATCTTGCCGACTGGCCGATTCCGCTGCCGCTCATCAGCCAGTATATGCCGTTGCAGTACATCAAAGTTCGCGAGGGCGATCTCAAGGCAACACCGCGGGAGCTCATCATCGACCATATTCAGGACATACTGCAGCAGTACCACGCTGCCTGTCAGGGCGTTACGTCCCATAACGCATAACAACGAAGAGGAAAACGCGATGCCAAACATTGTCTTAAGTCGTATTGATGAACGTTTGATCCACGGCCAGGTGGGCGTCCAGTGGGTCGGCTTTGCGGGAGCGAACCTGGTGCTGGTGGCCAACGATGAGGTTGCTGAAGATTCGGTACAGCAAAATCTGATGGAGATGGTGCTGGCGGAGGGGATCGCCGTCCGCTTCTGGTCGCTGCAAAAAGTGATTGAAAATATCCACCGCGCGGCCGACAGGCAAAAAATTCTGCTGGTCTGTAAAACACCGGCTGACTTCCTCAGGCTGGTGGAGGGCGGGGTTCCCGTCACGCGGATCAACGTAGGAAATATGCACTACGCCAATGGCAAACAGCATATTGCCAAAACGGTTTCTGTAGACGCGAACGATATTGCCGCGTTTAACGGCCTCAAGGCCGCCGGGGTGGAATGCTTCGTTCAGGGCGTTCCAACAGAACCCGCTTTGGATCTCTTTAAACTACTCTGAGGGATTCATAATGGAAATCAGTCTGTTGCAGGCTTTTGCATTAGGTATTCTTGCCTTTATTGCCGGCCTGGATATGTTCAACGGGTTAACCCATATGCACCGTCCGGTGGTCCTCGGCCCGCTGGTGGGCCTGATTTTGGGCGATCTGCATACCGGTATTTTAACCGGCGGCACGCTGGAGCTGGTCTGGATGGGGCTGGCCCCGCTGGCGGGTGCCCAGCCGCCAAACGTGATTATCGGTACTATCGTCGGTACCACCTTTGCCATTACCACCGGCGTGAAGCCTGATGTCGCGGTCGGCGTCGCCGTCCCCTTCGCCGTCGCGGTACAGATGGGAATCACCTTCCTGTTCTCGGTAATGTCCGGCGTGATGTCCCGCTGCGACCGCATGGCGGCAAACGCCGATACCAGGGGTATTGAGCGGGTGAACTATCTGGCCCTGCTGGCGTTAGGGACCTTCTATTTTCTCTGCGCCTTCCTGCCTATCTTTTTCGGGGCGGAACATGCGAAAACCGCCATTGATGTGCTACCGGAGCGCCTGATTGACGGCCTCGGCGTGGCGGGCGGCATCATGCCGGCTATCGGCTTCGCCGTGCTGCTGAAAATCATGATGAAAAACGTCTATATCCCCTACTTTATCATCGGCTTTGTGGCCGCAGCGTGGCTGAAGCTACCGGTACTGGCGATTGCCGCCGCGGCGCTGGCTATGGCGCTCATTGACCTGCTGCGCAAATCTCCAGAACCGGCTGCGCCGGCGGCACAGAAAGAGGAATTCGAAGATGGCATCTAATCAAACCACTCTGCCAGGCGTCTCCACATCCGAAGGGACGCTGCTTTCCGGCGTGAATGAAAACGTCTACGAAGACCAGACCCTCGGTGCGGAGCTAACGAAAAAAGATATTAACCGCGTCGCCTGGCGCTCCATGCTTCTGCAGGCCTCGTTCAACTACGAACGTATGCAGGCGTCAGGCTGGCTGTATGGCCTGCTGCCGGCGCTGAAAAAGATCCACACCAACGAGCGCGACCTGGCACGTGCCATGAAAGGCCATATGGGCTTCTTCAACACCCACCCGTTCCTGGTGACCTTTGTCATCGGCATTATCCTCGCGATGGAGCGCTCCAAGCAGGACGTCAACAGCATTCAGAGCACCAAAATCGCCGTCGGTGCCCCGCTCGGCGGGATTGGCGATGCGATGTTCTGGCTGACGCTGCTGCCGATTTGCGGCGGCATTGGTGCCAGCCTTGCGCTGCAGGGTTCTATTCTCGGCGCGATGGTGTTTATTGTGCTGTTTAACGTGGTACATCTCGGATTGCGCTTTGGCCTGGCACACTACGCTTATCGTATGGGCGTGGCGGCGATACCGTTAATTAAAGCCAATACCAAAAAGGTCGGGCATGCGGCGTCAATCGTCGGGATGACGGTGATCGGCGCGCTGGTGGCAACCTATGTTCGCCTCAGCACCACCCTGGAAATCACCGCGGGTGATGCGGTGGTGAAGCTGCAAACGGATGTTATCGATAAGCTGATGCCGGCGTTTCTACCGCTGGTTTATACCCTGGCCATGTTCTGGCTGGTACGCCGCGGCTGGAGCCCGCTGCGCCTCATCGCGCTCACCGTCGTCCTGGGCGTAGTGGGTAAATTCTGCCACTTCCTGTAAATACAAAGAGGTATGCAATGTTAGGTATTATTTTGACGGGTCATGGCGGTTTTGCCAGCGGTATGGCAATGGCGATGAAACAAATACTGGGCGAGCAGTCGCAGTTTATCGCTATCGATTTTCCAGAGACTTCAACCACCGCACTGCTCACCTCGCAGCTGGAGCAGGCGGTAGGCCAGCTGGGCGCTGAAGATGATATCGTTTTTCTCACTGACCTTCTGGGCGGTACGCCATTTCGCGTGGCCTCAACGCTGGCGATGCAAAAACCAGGGAGTGAAGTGATAACCGGCACCAATCTGCAGCTGCTGCTGGAAATGGTCCTGGAACGAGAGGGCCTGAACAGCGAAGCCTTTCGCCTGCAGGCGCTGGAGTGCGGGCACCGCGGATTAACCAGCCTGGTCGACGAGCTCGCGCGCTGCCGCGAAGACAAACCGATAGAGGAAGGGATATGACGCAGATTCTGCGCGCCAGACGACTGCTAACCGAGCAGGGCTGGCTTGCCGATCATCAGCTGCGTATTGAAGCAGGGGTCATCACCGCAGTCGAGCCTGTCCCCGCCGGCGTAACCGCTCGCGACGCCGATCTCCTTTGCCCGGCTTACATCGATATTCATGTCCACGGCGGCGCGGGTATTGATGTGATGGACGAAGCGCCGGACGCGCTCGACCGGTTGGCAATATATAAAACGCGCGAGGGGGTCGGCGCCTGGCTGCCAACTACCGTCACCGCGCCGCTGCCGGCCATCCACGGCGCGCTGGAACGCATCGCCCGGCGCGTATTTTCCGGTGGTCCCGGCGCGCTGGTGCTGGGCAGCTACCTGGAAGGGCCCTACTTCACCCCGCAGAATAAAGGCGCCCATCCGCCTGAACTGTTCCGCGAGCTGGACGTCGCCGAGCTGGATACGCTCATTGCCCGCTCGCGGCAAACGCTGCGGGTGGTGGCGCTGGCGCCGGAAAAGCCGGGGGCAATAGCGGCAATTCATCATCTTAAACGGCATGGCGTGCGGGTGATGCTGGGCCATAGCGCCGCCACCTATGAACAAACCTGCGCCGCATTCGCTGCCGGAGCCGACGGGCTGGTGCACTGCTACAACGGGATGAGCGGATTACATCACCGGGAGCCGGGCATGGTCGGTGCCGGGTTAACTATGCCGCAGGCTTGGCTGGAGCTTATTGCCGACGGGCATCATGTTCATCCCGCCGCCATGCGTCTGTGCTCCTGCTGCGCCGGGCAGCGCATGGTCCTGATAACAGATGCGATGCAGGCAGCCGGTATGCCCGATGGCCGCTATTCGCTCTGCGGCGAAGCGGTGGAAATGCGCGGCGGTATCGTACGAACGGCCTCCGGTAGCCTCGCAGGCAGTACGCTCTCGCTTGATGCGGCCGTTCGCAACATGGTCGAACTGGCGGGGACTGCGCCGGAAGAGGCCATTCATATGGCTTCGCTGCACCCCGCCCGCCTGCTGGGTATTGACGATCGGCTTGGATCGTTACGCATGGGAAAATGCGCGAACGTTATTGCGCTAAACGACGGGCTACACCTTCAGCAAATCTGGATTCAGGGCCAGGCTCTCCCCCTTTAGCCCTTTCATTATGCGTCATATTGGCCTTCACCCTCGTCGCGCAAGGCCTTTCTTTTTCTTTCTAAAATAACGTAATCCTCTACGTCATTTAATTAAAATAATTTATTAATCATATAGATAGACGTATTCATTGTTTACCGATCACAGTTTTCGTTTTATTTCTTGTTTCTTTGATTGAAGTTTCGATTTCTTTCCTATAGATTTTATCTAGCTGATTACATGAATAAGTGAAACGAAACGAAAGATAGCGACAATTTTGCCAGCGTCTGATGTGGAATTCACACGACTAAGGACTGTGTTATGCCTGAAACCTATACCGCTACCTCCGCCGCGACCGGCACCTGGACAGAAACCGAAATCCGCCAACAGCCCACCTGCTGGATCCGCTCGCTCACCAACATCGACAATCTCCGTTCGGCGATCGACGACTTTCTTGCGCCATTGCTGCGTAAAGACGACCTGCGGATCGTTCTGACGGGAGCAGGAACCTCCGCCTTTATCGGCGAGATCGTTGCGCCCTGGCTGGCGCGCCATACCGGAAAAAACATCAGCGCGGTGCCAACGACCGACCTGGTCACCAATCCGATGGACTACCTCAACGCCGAACACCCGCTGCTGCTGGTCTCCTTCGCCCGCTCTGGCAATAGCCCGGAGAGCGTTGCCGCCGTAGAGCTGGCCAATCAGTTCGTCCCGGACTGTTACCACCTGTCGATTACCTGTAATGAATCCGGCAGCCTGTATCAAAACGCGGTAAACAGCGACAACGCCTTTGCGCTACTGATGCCGGCGGAAACGCACGACCGCGGCTTTGCAATGACCAGCAGTATTACCACCATGATGGCGAGCTGCCTTGCGGTGTTCGCGCCCGAGGCGATCGGCAGCAGAACCTTCCGCGACGTGGCGGATCGCTGTCAGACGATCCTCACGTCGCTCGGCGAATTTAATAACGGCGTATTTGGCAATGAGCCGTGGCGACGGATCGTCTATCTCGGCAGCGGCGGATTACAGGGCGCGGCGCGCGAATCTGCCCTCAAGGTCCTCGAGCTGACCGCCGGTAAGCTGGCGGCGTTCTATGACTCCCCAACCGGCTTTCGTCACGGGCCGAAATCGCTGGTGGATAACGAAACGCTGGTGGTGGTATTTGTCTCTAGCCATCCCTACACGCGCCAGTACGACCTCGACCTGCTGGCCGAGCTGCGTCGCGATAAACAGGCAATGCGCGTGGTGGCGATTAGCGACGAATCAAATGCCGTTATCGCAGCGGGTCCGCACATTCTGCTGCCGCCTTCCCGCACGTTTATCGACGTCGAGCTGGCTTTCTGTTTCCTGATGTATGCCCAGGTATTCGCCCTCACGCAGTCCATCAGCGTTGGTAATACTCCGGACACCCCATCCGCCAGCGGAACGGTTAACCGCGTGGTACAGGGCGTTGTTATTCATCCATGGCAGGCGTAAGAGGATCGCATCATGAGCATTATTTCAACTAAATATCTCCTTCTGGATGCCCAGGCAAAAGGCTATGCGGTGCCGGCATTTAACATTCATAACGCCGAGACGATCCAGGCGATCCTCGAAGTCTGCAGCGCCATGCGATCGCCGGTGATCCTCGCCGGCACGCCGGGCACCTTTAAGCATATCGCGCTGGAGGAGATCTACGCCCTGTGCAGCGCCTACGCCACCACCTACGACATGCCGCTGGCGCTGCATCTCGATCACCATGAATCGCTGGACGATATCCGCCGCAAGGTTAACGCCGGCGTGCGTAGCGCCATGATCGACGGCAGCCACTTCCCCTTCGATGAGAACGTAAAGCTGGTGAAATCAGTCGTCGAATTCTGCCACCAGCATGATTGCAGCGTAGAGGCCGAACTCGGTCGCCTGGGCGGCATGGAAGATGACATGAGCGTGGACGCCGAAAGCGCGTTTCTGACCGACCCGCAGGAAGCAAAACGCTTTGTCGAGCTGACCGGCGTTGACAGCCTGGCGGTGGCTATCGGCACCGCTCACGGACTTTATACCAAAACGCCAAAAATTGATTTTCACCGTCTGGGGGAGATTCGCGACGTGGTGGATGTGCCCCTGGTCCTGCACGGCGCGAGCGATGTCCCTGACGAGTACGTACGTCGCGCCATTGAGCTCGGGGTCTGCAAAGTCAATGTGGCAACCGAGCTGAAAATTGCGTTTTCCGGCGCCGTAAAACAGTGGTTCGGTGAACATCCTGATGGCAATGACCCACGCTATTACATGCGTGTCGGTATGGATGCCATGAAAGAAGTGGTAAAAAGCAAAATCAACGTCTGCGGTTCAGCGAATAAATTAGTGACCTGTTCGCCATCCATTTCGTAAATTAAACATAATTATATTATTTCAACAACGCGTAACTCACAGCCTATATCGGCAGGAATTACTAATATGAGTACTCCAAATATTTTATTAACCCGGATTGATAACCGCCTGGTACATGGCCAGGTTGGCGTCACGTGGACATCAACCATTGGCGCTAACTTACTGATTGTCGTCGATGATGAAGTCGCAAATGACGATATACAGCAAAAGCTGATGGGCATTACCGCTGATACCTATGGCTTCGGCATCCGTTTTTTCTCAATCGAGAAAACAATCGCGATCATTGCGAAGGCGGCCCCTCATCAGAAGATCTTTCTAATCTGCCGCACTCCGGCCATCGTCAGAAAGCTGATCGAAGGCGGCCTGTCGTTGAAAGACGTCAACGTAGGAAATATGCATTTCTCTGAGGGGAAAAAACAGATCAGCAGCAAGGTATATGTCGATGATAGTGATTTAGACGACCTGCGATTTATCAAGCGCAGCGGTATTAATCTATTTATTCAGGATGTTCCTGGTGATGCGAAAGAGGGCATTCCTGATTAATTGCAGTGTCTCGATATTCTAATAGCGAAAGTCACCATTACGAGGCAACAAAATGCACGAAATTACACTCCTTCAGGGAATATCCCTGGCCGCGTTAGTTTTTGTTCTTGGGATAGATTTTTGGCTGGAAGCGCTGTTCCTTTTTCGTCCGATTATCGTCTGTACTCTTACCGGTGCGATTCTTGGCGACATCCATATCGGGTTGATCACCGGCGGTCTCACCGAGCTGGCTTTTGCCGGCCTGACGCCTGCCGGAGGCGTGCAGCCGCCAAACCCCATTATGGCAGGCGTAATGACGACCGTCATCGCCTGGACAACCGGGGTGGATGCGAAAACCGCAATTGGTTTAGGGCTGCCGTTTAGTCTGCTGATGCAGTACGTCATTCTGTTTTTCTACTCGGCATTTTCACTCTTTATGTCAAAGGCCGATAAGTGCGCGAAGGAGGCGAATACGGCGGCGTTTTCCCGTCTTAACTGGACGACAACGCTCATTGTCGCCTGTTCCTATGCGGCTATCGCCTTTCTCTGCACCTATCTTGCGCAGGGCGCGATGCAGGCGCTGGTAAAAGCCATGCCGGCCTGGCTGACGCACGGTTTTGAAGTCGCTGGCGGCATACTGCCTGCGGTCGGTTTTGGCCTCCTGCTGCGCGTTATGTTCAAGGCGCAGTACATTCCTTACCTCATCGCCGGCTTCCTGTTCGTATGCTATATCCAGGTCAGTAACCTGCTGCCGGTTGCGGTATTAGGCGCCGGGTTTGCGGTCTATGAATTCTTTAATGCCAAAGCTAAAAATGCCGCGCAGGCGCAGGCGGCAACCCAGAAAAACGATGCAGAGGATTACAGCAATGGGATCTGAAATCAGTAAAAAAGACATTACTCGCCTGGGGTTTCGTTCCTCTCTGCTTCAGGCCAGCTTCAACTATGAGCGTATGCAGGCCGGTGGGTTTACGTGGGCAATGCTGCCGATCCTGAAGAAGATCTACAAAGGCGACAAAGAAGGCCTCAGCGCCGCCATGAAGGATCATCTGGAGTTCATTAACACGCACCCTAACCTGGTCGGCTTCCTGATGGGTCTGCTGATTTCAATGGAAGAGAAAGGTGAAGACCGCAGCACGATAAAAGGGCTGAAAGTCGCGCTTTTTGGTCCTATCGCCGGCATCGGCGACGCCATATTCTGGTTCACCCTGTTGCCGATTATGGCCGGGATCTGCTCCTCCTTCGCCAGCCAGGGCAACCTGCTGGGGCCTATTTTGTTCTTCGCGGTCTATCTTGCCATCTTCTTCCTGCGCGTGGGCTGGACGCATGTCGGCTATTCTGTGGGGATAAAAGCGATAGATAAAGTGCGGGAAAACTCGCAGATGATCGCCCGCTCGGCGACGATACTTGGGATCACGGTCATTGGCGGTCTGATTGCGTCCTACGTGCATATTAACGTCGTCACCACCTTTGCCATCGACGCCACGCATAACGTTGCGCTGCAGCAGGACTTTTTCGACAAGGTGTTCCCAAACATCTTACCGATGGGCTACACCCTGCTGATGTATTACCTGCTGCGCGTGAAAAAGGCGCATCCGGTATTGCTGATTGCCGTCACCTTTGTGCTGGCGATTCTGGGCTCCGCGCTGGGGATTTTGTAAATGAGCAGGATAGCTTTTCAGGAGCTGAGCGATTACCGTGCGCTGAGCGAGGAGGTCAGCGAGCGATTGCTGGCGCTCATTCAGCGTAAGCCCGACGCGGTAATTTGTCTGGCGACGGGCGCTACGCCGCTGCTGGCCTATCAAATGTTTGTTGAAAAGGTGCAGGCACAAAAAACTGATACCAGTCAGGTTACCTTCGTGAAGCTCGATGAATGGGTTGGGCTATCGGCCGATAGCCCGGCAACCTGCGAAGCGTTTTTGCAGCAGCAAATTATTCTGCCGCTCGCCGTCACGCCCGATCGCTATATTTCGTTTGCTTCCGATAAGGCTGACGAACGGGAATGCCAGCGGGTTGTTGAACAGATTGCGCGGTGTGGCGGTTTAGACCTTTGCCTGTTGGGGATAGGTAAGAACGGTCATTTAGGACTTAACGAACCGGACGACTTCCTGGAACCCGCCTGTCATATTACCTATCTCGATGAGCGCACCCGCCTGCACGATATGCTGAAACAGGCATCAGCTCCCGTCGAGCAGGGGGTAACCTTGGGTCTTAGGGATATTCTGGCGGCAAAAGAGGTATTACTGCTGGTAGCCGGTGAGGGAAAACAGCAGGCGTTCGCCGCGTTCAGAGAAGGAAAAGTATCAACCCGCGTTCCGGCATCGTTCCTGTGGCTACACCCGCAGGCAACCTGTTTGTACTGCGCAATGTAAGACCAGCCGGGCGGCGCCACGCCTGCCCGGCTTATCGAGTACAGAGCAAACTACTCGCCCTGCTGCTCCAGCGCGTGCTTATACAGCGCGTTTTTCTTCACGCCGTGAATTTCAGCGGCCAGCGCGGCGGCTTTTTTCAGCGGCAGCTCCGCCTGCAGCAGGGCCAGCGTCCGCAGCGCGTCCGCAGGCAGGGCCTCTTCCTGAGCCTTGAACCCTTCGACGATCAGCACCATTTCGCCCTTACGGCGGTTCTCATCTTCCTTCACCCACGCCACCAGCTCGCCAATCGGCGCGCCGTGGATCGATTCCCAGGTTTTCGTCAGCTCGCGCGCCAGCACCACGTAGCGGGACTCTCCCAGCACCGTGCAGATATCTTCCAGGCTTTCCAGCAGGCGGTGAGTGGACTCATAAAAAATAATCGTCCGCGGCTCTTCTTCCAGCGCCCTCAGCGTATCGCGGCGTCCCTTCGATTTTGCCGGCAGAAAGCCTTCATAGCAGAAGCGGTCCGACGGCAGGCCCGCCGCGCTCAGTGCGGCAATCGCCGCGCACGGCCCCGGCAGCGGCACGACGCGGATATTGGCCTCGCGGCAGGTGCGCACCAGATGATAGCCGGGATCGTTGATCAGCGGGGTCCCCGCATCAGAGACCAGGGCGATGTTTTGCCCATCCTTCAGCTTTGCCAGAAGTGTTTCAGCTTTTTGCTGCTCGTTATGGTCGTGAAGGGCAAATAACCGGGCGTTAATCCCAAAGTGCTGGAGCAGTAAACCGGTATGGCGGGTATCTTCTGCAGCAATTAAATCAACGGCTTGCAACACCTCCAGCGCACGCTGCGTGATATCAGACAGATTACCTATCGGCGTGGGCACGATATAGAGCTGCCCCTGAGAATTATCTGCTGATTCGTGTTGTTTCATTGTCTCGTCCGTATTGCCGAATTAATATTGAGCATTGAGCCAAAAAAATATCACTGGATACATATGGTACCGTCAACATTTCTTCGTTCTAAACCCGCGCGTTGTCTGCCCGTACTGCTGGCTGCTCTGATCTTCGCTGGCTGCGGCACCCATACCCCGGATCAAAGCACGGCGTTTTTACAGGGTACGGCACAGGCAAACTCCAGTTACTACCTGCAGCAAATGCAGCAAAGCGCGAATGATAGCAAGACCAACTGGCAATTACTCGCCATTCGTGCACTGCTGCAGGAGGGCAAAAAGCAGCAGGCCATCGATCTGTTCAACCAGCTGCCGGCTAACCTCAACAAAACGCAGGCCCGCGAGCAGTCGCTGCTGGCGGTCGAAGTTAAGCTGGCTCAGAACGATTTCCCGGGCGCTCAGGCGCTGCTGAGCAAGCTCGATCCGGCAAGCTTCGAGACGAATCAGCAGCCCCGCTACTGGCAGGCGCAAATCGATGCCAGCCAGGGACGCCCGTCGATTACCCTGCTGCGCGCCCTTATCGCCCAGCAGCCGCTGCTAAGCCAGCCGAAACAGCAGCAGAAGAATATCGACGAGACCTGGAAAGCGCTGACCTCGATGACCCAGGATCAGGCCAACGCGCTGGTTATCAATGCCGACGAGAACGTCCTGCAGGGCTGGCTGGATCTGCAGCGCATGTGGTTTGATAATCGTAACGATCCGACCCTGCTCAAAGCCGGAGTGAAAGACTGGCAGACCCGCTATCCGCAGAACCCAGGCGCGAAGATGCTGCCGACGGCGCTGGTGAACATGCAAAATTATAAGCCGGCATCAACCAATAAAATCGCCCTGCTGCTGCCGTTAAACGGCCAGGCGGCGGTATTTGGCCGCACGATACAGCAGGGATTTGAGGCGGCGAAAAACGGCGCTCCGGCGGTTGCCGGAAGCGCGGTGCCTGCGCAGGTCGCGCAGGCGGCAAACGCCGCCGGGGGCGAGGTAGTCAGCCCGTCGCAGGCGGAAATCAGCGATCTCACCGCGGCAAACGCCGCGCAGGCGCCGGTACAGACGCCGGCAGCGGACCAGGCGACGCCGCCGGCAGCAGAGCCAGTCACTGCGCCAACCGCCGCTCCGGCGGCCGCACAGAGCGCGACGCCAGCGGTAACGCCAGCCGCCACCAGCGATGCGCCTGCCGACGCCGCTCAGCCTCCGGTGACGGCGCCGCAGGCCCAGACGGTTGCCTCAACCCCGGCCAACCCTGCTGCCGAACTGAAAATCTATGACACCACCAGCCAGCCGATGAGCCAGCTGCTGGCCCAGGTGCAGCAGGACGGCGCGACCATCGTCGTCGGGCCGTTGCTTAAAAACAACGTCGAAGAGGTCATTAAAAGCAACACCTCCCTGAACGTCCTCGCGCTGAACCAGCCGGAAAAAGTCGAGAACCGCGCCAATATCTGCTATTTCGCCCTCTCCCCGGAAGACGAAGCGCGCGATGCGGCACGCCATATTCACGATCAGGGCAAGCAGACTCCGCTGCTGCTGGTTCCGCGCGGAGCGCTGGGCGATCGCGTGGTCAGCGCCTTTGCCAACGAGTGGCTTAAGATTGGCGGCGGCACGGTTTTACAGCAGCGTATTGGCTCAACCTCCGAGCTGAAGTCCAGCGTCAACGGCGGTATCTCGTTGACCGGTAGCCCGGTGTCCACCCTGCCTTCCGCTCAGGATAGCGCGCTGGGTAGCCCGAGCGACGTGCCGGTCAGCAGCGGCGGCAGCGTCGATGCCGCCTGGATCCTCGCGACGCCGGAACAAATTGGCTACATCAAACCGATGATTGCCCTGCGCAACGGCAGCCAAAGCAACGTGACCCTGTACGCCAGCTCTCGCAGCGCTCAGGGCACCGCTGGCCCGGACTTCCGCCTGGAAATGGACGGCCTGCAGTACAGCGAAATCCCAATGCTCGCCGGCAGCAACCCGGCGCTGATGCAGCAGGCGCTGTCCGCCGTGCGTAACGACTACTCGCTGGCTCGCCTGTACGCGATGGGCGCCGACGCCTGGTCACTGGCCAACCATTTCTCGCAAATACGTCAGGTGCCGGGATTTGAGCTGAACGGTAACACCGGCGATTTGACGGCCACGCAGGACTGCGTGATCAACAGGAAACTGTCATGGCTCAAGTACCAGCGCGGACAGATCGTCTCAGCCAACTAGCCAAACGAACCGGCGACGCCTGGGAAGCCCAGGCCCGCCGTTGGCTGGAAAGCCAGGGACTGCGTTTTATCGCCGCCAACGCCCGCGAGCGGGGCGGCGAGATTGACCTGATAATGCGCGACGGGGCGGTTACCGTCTTTGTCGAAGTGCGCTATCGTCGTAGCGCAGGCTACGGCGATGCCGCCTCCAGCGTCACGCTGAAAAAGCAACAACGACTCCTCCATGCCGCGCGTCTGTGGCTCTCCCGACATAATGGGAGCTTTGATACTGTGGATTGCCGTTTCGATGTGGTAGCCTTCACCGGAAACGACATCCAATGGCTGAAAAACGCCTTTGGCGAATAGCGTAAACGAATTTAAGGGATCCCGTGCTCGATAGAATTAAAGCCTGCTTCACTGAAAGCATTCAAACCCAAATTGCAGCAGCGGAAGCACTCCCGGACGCCATCTCCCGCGCGGCGATGACCCTCGTGCAGTCACTCCTCAACGGCAACAAAATCCTCTGTTGTGGCAATGGCACCTCTGCCGCCAACGCACAGCATTTTGCTGCCAGCATGATCAATCGTTTCGAAACGGAGCGCCCTGGTTTACCTGCCATTGCACTAAATACCGATAATGTGGTCTTAACGGCAATAGCCAACGATCGCCTGCATGACGAGGTTTACGCCAAGCAGGTGCGCGCGCTTGGGCACGCTGGTGATGTACTGCTGGCGATCTCCACCCGCGGCAATAGTCGGGATATCGTGAAAGCCGTCGAAGCGGCCGTCACTCGCGATATGACCATCGTTGCGTTAACCGGCTATGACGGCGGCGAGCTGGCCGGCCTGCTGGGTCAGCAGGACGTCGAGATTCGCATTCCCTCGCATCGCAGCGCGCGTATTCAGGAAATGCATATGCTTACCGTCAACTGTCTGTGCGATTTGATTGATAACACGCTTTTTCCACACCAGGACGAATAAGGAGAACACATGAAGGCTCTCTCGCCCCTCGCCATCCTTCTTTCTGCGCTACTGCTTCAGGGATGCGTTGCCGCAGCAGTCGTCGGAACGGCAGCAGTCGGCACCAAGGCCGCAACGGACCCGCGTACGGTCGGCACACAGGTCGATGACAGTACGCTTGAGCTACGCGTCAACAGCGCGTTGTCGAAAGATGAACAAATTAAGAAGCAGGCCCGCATTAACGTCACCGCCTACCAGGGCAAAGTCCTGCTGACCGGTCAATCTCCGGTGGCCGATCTCTCCGCGCGCGCGAAGCAAATTGCGATGGGCGTCGAAGGAACCACGGAAGTCTTTAACGAAGTGCGTCAGGGTCAGCCGATCGGACTCGGCACCGCCTCTTCGGATACCTGGATTACCACCAAGGTTCGCTCCCAGCTGCTGGGCACTGACCAGGTGAAATCATCGAACGTGAAGGTGACCACCGAGAACGGAGAAGTGTTCCTGATGGGGCTGGTAACCGACCGCGAAGGTCGCGCTGCGGCGGACATCGCCAGCCGGGTCAGCGGCGTTTCTCGCGTCACAACCGCGTTTACCTACCTCAAGTAAACACCGCATCCCGGGCGACACCCCCTCAGCGTTGTCGCCCGGAAAATCATCACAGTAACGCCAGCCCGCCCACAATCGCGCCGCACAGCGCCACCAGCCCGCCGGTCAGCCAAAGGGCCTTCGCCGGAAACGCCTTATGCAGCATAATCAGCGACGGTACGCTGACCGCAGGCAGAGTGATCAGCAGAGCCAGCGCCGGCGCAACGCCCATTCCCGCCAGCATCATGGTCTGAACGATAGGGATCTCCGCCGCCGTCGGGATAACGAACAGGCAGCCGGCTATCGCCATCGCCAGGACCCAGAACAGGGTGTTACCGATCGCGCCGTCGGCGTGCGGGAACAGCCAGACGCGCGCGGCGCCCAGCGCCAGCACCGCCAGAATATAGACCGGGATCGTGTTCCAGAACAGCGTCCACAGCGCCCGCAGCCAGCGGCTAAAGAAACCGCCCTCGGCAATTTGCGGGGAAACGTCGGGCACCGCCGCCGGCTGAGTCGCGGCCTCTTTCACCCATTTTTGTACCAGCGTCGCCACCACCAGCACGGTCGCGAGACCGGCCACCAGGCGAATCAAGGCAAACTGCCAGCCGAGCACAAATCCCATAAACACCAGCGTCGCCGGGTTCAGCAGAGGATTACCCATCCAGAACGCCAGCGCGCCGCCCATCGACACCTGCTGTTTACGCATGCCTGCCGCCACCGGCGCGGCGCAGCAGGTGCACATCATGCCGGGCAGCGAGAAAATCGCCCCCAGCAGCGTACCGCGAAAACGCGATTGCCCCAGCGTGCGCAGCAGCCAGTTGCGCGGGATCAGCACCTGAATCAGCGAGCCCAGCAGCACGCCCAGCACCGCCGCTTTCCAGACCGCCAGGAAGTAGACCAGCGCGTAATCCCACGCGGCTTTTAGCGGGTTGCTATCGGCCTGGACGAGAATAGATTTTCCAATGCTGTGCGTTTCTGCGGCGGTGAAGGCCTTACCGTAATAGGGCTGCCATTTGACAAACCACAGGCCGACGATGACAACGAGGAAAAAGAGCGCGGGCTTCCACCATTGAAAAGATGATGCCGCCTGAGATGAAGACTGACCAGTCATAGCATTCCCCAGCAAGAAATGTGGTTATACAGCGAAGCGCTGAATACTACGCCTCGCTGGCGGCGATTTCACGCAGTTTTGCCGATGGCAGAACGGTGACGCCTTCCTGAGCGGGCGCGAGCGCTTCGCTGAGCATCGCCTGTGCGACGTCGCGGGCGTCGATAGACTTCCAGTTCCCCGGCAGCAGGCGGAACAGCGGCGCCAGCAGCGCTTCATTGGCGCGCCTGTTGTCCCGCTCGCCCAGCAGCATAGAGGGGCGAAGGATGGTCAGATTGCGCCACGCCTGAGCGCGCAGCGCCTGCTCCATTTCCCCTTTGACGCGATTGTAGAAAAACAGCGAATGCGGGTCGGCGCCCATGGCGCTGACGACCAGCATATGTTTCGCCCCCAGCCGCAGCCCGGTCAGCGCCGTATCCACCACCAGCGTATAGTCAGCATGGATAAAGGCCGCTTTGCTCCCCGCCTCGCGTCGCGTGGTGCCCAGGCAGCAAAAGACGGTGTCTATCGGGTCAACGACCTGCGCCAGCGCATCGCTCAGCTGAGGGTCATGGGGATTGAATACACCCTGCGTATCCGCCAGCGGGCGGCGAGTGGGCGCGGCTATCGCCGAAACGGTCGGCTCACGCACCAGCATTCGAAGTAAGTGCCCACCGACTAAACCGGTCGCGCCTGTTATCAGCACCTGGCTCATGATCTCTCCTGAGGTTCCGCCGCGACGGGCGGCGGATAGCTTGAGAAAAAGTATGCAAGAAAAGGGAGGAATTGCACGTCTACCGGGGGAATTACTCTCTCGCAGCCTCGCGCTGCCAGTACAGCTTCTTGCCGAAGCCGAGGGTATTGTCGGTAAACTTGAGCTCGTCGGGGCTGATTTCCCATACCGCTGCCGGCAGCGCGCGGGCAACCGGGAAGCGCCTCACGTAGCGCTGGCGCATCTCTGCCTCCTCTTCTCCGTGAAGCCGGCGAATCTCGCCTTTAAACTGAACTCCGCGGATCAGCGCCACGGTTTTCGGCTGACCGTTTACCGTCCCGGCAACCTTAGCGCGCTCGCCGGTCATTTGACCGTGGCGAGTTTTCTCGTCGCTAAGGAGATAAAATGCCACGTTTTCAGGATCATAAATATAGAAAGCGTTGGCACACCAGAGCTCACCCTCGCTGGCGACGCACCAGGTGACGACGTGCTGTTTGCCCAGCCAGCGGCCGATCGCGGCAAGCGTATCCATCTTTTTTCTCCAGTATGCTATGGTGCACACACCTTAACATACCGACCTTTGGACCGTGCGCTGGTTTCTCTATCTGATTCGTACCGCCGATAATCGCCTCTATACCGGGATTACCACCGACGTCTCTCGCCGCTTTTGTCAGCATCAGGATGGCAAAGGAGCGAAAGCTTTACGCGGGAAAGGCGCGCTGCAGCTGGCCTTTAGTCAGGAAGTTGGTGAACACTCACTAGCGCTGAGGCTGGAGTATCGCATCAAGCAGCTAACGAAGCGCCAGAAGGAGCGCCTCGTTGCCGGAGATGGTACGTTTGAAGCCCTGCTGGAGAGCCTTAGAAGCGATTGAAGTGGTCGCTGTACTCGACCAGTCCGTGGACCCCTTGCAGCGCGTCATCGGCCAGAGGGCGTACCTGAAATGCCTCAGAGGTGTCCGGCCAGCGGCAGCGCAGATCGAAACGCGCGGCCGGTTCAAAGCCCAGGCGGCCGTACAGCGCCGGCTCGCCGAGGGTAACGACCGCGGCATAGCTAAATTCATTCAGCGAATCCAGCCCTTCATAGACCAGCTGGCGGCCAATCCCCTGACCGCGGTAGCTTTCTTCTACCGCCAGCGGCGCCATGCCAACCCACTGCAGCTCTTCGCCTTCAACGGAGACCGGACTGAAGGCAACATAGCCAACCACCTGACCTTCATCGTCCGTTGCCACCACGCCTAGCGTGATCAGGCCATCTTCCCGTAAATCGTGCACCAGCTGCGCTTCGGCATCGCCGCCGAAGGTTCGGCGCAGCAACGCGTCGATTCCCGGTGCATCAATTCCAATTTCAACTCGAATCAGCATGCCTCACCTACCGATGTCTGTTCAGGTTTCCGCGGGCTGCTTAGGCCAGCTTCAACAAAATCCGCCAGTTGCAGCAGCATTATGCGCAGCGCTTTCGGCATCTGCTCCAGCTCAATGGCATCCATCAGGTTTTTTACGTACAGCCCCAGCTCGGTATCGCCTTCGATAACCAGCCGACGCTGGAAGAACAGCGTATCCGGATCCTGCTTACGCGCCGCGATCATCAGCAGATCGCTGGCATCAGCGCTAAAGCTGACGTCCGCTTCTGCCGTCGGGCTAACCACCAGCCGACCCTCGCTCACTGAGGTATACCACAGCAGGCCAATATCGCGCACATTAATACTTAACCAGCGGCCTTCGAGAAAATCCAGTTCTCCATCCGCCAGCGCCTGACGAAACTGCCAGCTGAGCACCTGCTCCAGCACCTGGCGCTTGAGGGCAAAAGGCGCCAGCTTAACCGGCACGCTCATCAAAGACGGGCCAAAGTGGACCAGCCGGGAACGCAATTTATCCAACACAAGCTTTACTCCATGAAAGCGACAGTTCCGCTATTGTGCCATATCAAATAAACAACATAGCGGCGTAAATCAACAAAATCACCATGACGGGTACCTATTATTGGCGCCACCAATACGCTTTTAACTGCCTCAAATCAAAAATTGTCACCAGAAGGTTAACTAAAATCCCTGCTCGTTAACCATTCAGCGTCGCCGACAGGCCGCGTTTTTCAGGAAAAATTATGGAGCTGCTCTGCCCAGCCGGCAACCTCCCGGCGCTTAAGGCGGCCATCGAAAACGGTGCCGATGCCGTGTATATCGGGCTGAAAGATGACACCAACGCCCGCCACTTTGCCGGTCTTAATTTCACCGAAAAGAAGCTGCAGGAAGCCGTCAGCTTCGTCCATCAGCATCGCCGCAAGCTGCATATTGCGATCAACACCTTCGCCCACCCGGACGGTTACGCCCGCTGGCAGCGCGCGGTGGATATGGCCGCCCAGCTGGGGGCCGATGCCCTGATCCTCGCCGATATCGCCATGCTGGAATATGCCGCCGAGCGCTATCCGCATATTGAGCGTCACGTTTCGGTTCAGGCGTCTGCGACCAACGAAGAAGCGGTGCGCTTCTATCACCGCAATTTCGACGTCGCCCGCGTGGTGCTGCCGCGCGTGCTCTCCATCCATCAGGTCAAACAGCTGGCGCGCGCCACCCCTGTTCCGCTGGAGGTCTTCGCCTTCGGCAGCCTGTGCATTATGGCGGAAGGCCGCTGCTATCTCTCCTCATACCTGACCGGCGAGTCGCCGAATACCGTCGGCGCCTGTTCGCCCGCGCGCTTTGTTCGCTGGCAGCAGACTCCGCAGGGCCTGGAGTCGCGCCTTAATGAAGTCCTGATTGACCGCTATCAGGACGGCGAGAACGCCGGCTACCCCACCCTGTGCAAAGGCCGCTACCTGGTCGACGGCGAGCGCTATCACGCGCTGGAAGAACCCACCAGCCTGAATACTCTTGAGCTGCTGCCGGAGCTGATGGCGGCGAATATTACCTCGGTGAAAATTGAGGGCCGCCAGCGTAGCCCGGCCTACGTCACCCAGGTAGCGAAGGTCTGGCGTCAGGCAATCGATCGCTGCAAGGCCTCCCCGCAGGATTTTGTCCCACAATCCGCATGGATGGAGACTCTCGGCGCAATGTCCGAGGGGACGCAAACCACCCTTGGCGCCTATCACCGTAAATGGCAGTGAGAAACGTGATGAAATATTCATTAGGGCCGGTGCTGTACTACTGGCCAAAAGAGACGCTGGAAGATTTTTACCAGCAGGCGGCAGGCTGTAGCGCCGAGACGATTTATCTCGGGGAAGCGGTATGCAGCAAGCGCCGCGCGACCAAAGTCGGCGACTGGATCGATATGGCAAGAATGCTGGCGAGCAGCGGCAAGCAGGTGGTCCTCTCTACCCTCGCCCTGGTGCAGGCCTCCTCTGAACTGGGGGAGCTGAAACGCTACGTCGACAACGGTGAGTTTTTGATTGAGGCCAGCGATCTGGGGGTCGTCAATATGTGCGCTGAACGCAAGCTGCCGTTCGTCGCCGGCCATGCGCTCAACTGCTATAACGCCGTGACCCTGCGCCTGCTGCTCAGGCAGGGAATGGTGCGCTGGTGTATGCCGGTCGAACTTTCCCGCGACTGGCTAATGAACCTGCTGACGCAGTGTGAAGAGCTGGGGATCCGCGAGCGGTTCGAGGTTGAAGTGCTGAGCTATGGCCACCTGCCGCTGGCCTACTCCGCGCGCTGCTTTACCGCCCGCTCGGAAGACAAACCGAAGGATGAGTGCGAAACCTGCTGCATCAAGTACCCCAACGGCCGCGACGTGCTGTCGCAGGAAAACCAGCAGGTCTTTGTGCTCAACGGCATTCAGACCATGAGCGGATACGTCTATAACCTCGGCAACGAGCTGGCGTCGATGCGCGGCCTGGTCGATATGGTTCGCCTGTCGCCGCTGGATAACAACGTCTTTGCCACGCTCGATGCCTTCCGGGCAAACGAAAACGGCGCCTCGCCGCTGCCGCTCACTGCCAACAGCGAGTGCAATGGCTACTGGAAACGGCTGGCCGGGCTGGAGCTACAGAGCTGATAAACCGCTCACTTTGTTAATAGCTATCGTCACTTTTTAATGCACTATTGAAGCCGCAGCTTTTCTGGCCGGCGCGCCCCGGATGCGCCAGGCTGGAAGAAGACCTTCAATCTGATGACTATGCTGTAGCAAAGTGAGCCTTTATGACTGACAAATCTATTCCGTTCTCGGTGCTCGATCTGGCACCGATCCCGCAAGGTTCTTCGGCGAAAGAAGCCTTCTCCCATTCGTTAGACCTGGCGCAGCTGGCTGAAAAACGCGGCTATCACCGCTACTGGCTGGCGGAGCACCACAATATGGTCGGTATTGCCAGCGCCGCGACGTCGGTGCTTATCGGCTATCTGGCGGCCAACACCCGCACTCTGCACCTCGGTTCCGGCGGCGTGATGCTGCCCAACCACTCGCCGCTGGTGATTGCCGAGCAGTTTGGCACGCTGAATACCCTCTATCCTGGCCGCATCGACCTCGGTCTTGGCCGCGCCCCGGGTAGCGATCAGCCCACCATGCGCGCGCTGCGCCGCCACATGAGCGGTGACGTCGATAACTTCCCGCGCGATGTTGCGGAGCTGGTTGACTGGTTCGATGCCCGTGACCCGAATCCGCACGTGCGCCCGGTGCCCGGCTACGGGGAGCAGATCCCGGTATGGCTGCTTGGATCCAGCCTCTACAGCGCCCAGCTGGCGGCGCAGCTCGGCCTGCCGTTTGCCTTCGCTTCGCACTTTGCACCAGACATGCTGTTCCAGGCCCTGCACCTGTACCGCACGCATTTCAAACCCTCGGCGCGGCTGGAGAAACCGTATGCGATGGTGTGCATCAATATTGTTGCCGCCGACAGTAACCGCGATGCGGAGTTCCTGTTTACCTCAATGCAGCAGGCTTTCGCTAAGCTACGCCGGGGTGAAACCGGCCAGCTGCCGCCGCCGGTGGAGAATATGCATCAGCTGTGGTCTGCCTCCGAGCAATACGGCGTACAGCAGGCGTTGAGCATGTCTCTGGTCGGGGATAAGGCGAAGGTCCGTCACGGTCTGGAGTCGATATTGCGCGAAACTCAGGCCGATGAGCTGATGGTTAACGGCCAGATTTTCGATCATCAGGCGCGCCTGCACTCGTTTGAGCTGGCAATGCAGGTGAAAGAGGAGCTGTTGGGTTAACGTCCGCCCCGCTTCCCGACCGCGCGTAATGCCGGCCGGGAAGCGAAGTCGTTATTGATAAACCGGCAGAACGTTAAAGCTCGATAAGAAGTGGACGATAACGTTGCCGACGCCGAATAGCAGAATCAGCGCAATCATCGGCTTTCCGCCCCAAACGCGGAATTGTGGGCTACCGAAGCGCTTACGCGATGCGCGAGCCAGCAGAGCCGGGACGATTGCCGCCCAGATGGTTGCCGCCAGTCCCGCATAGCCGATGGCATACAGGAAGCCGTTCGGCCACAGTAGGCCACCGATAACCGGCGGTACGAAGGTCAGGAGCGCGGTCTTAAAGCGCCCCAGCGCGGAGTCATCGAAACCGAACAGGTCTGCCAGATAGTCAAACAGCCCCAGCGTCACGCCGAGGAACGAGCTGGCTACCGCAAAGTTTGAGAACACCACCAGCAGCAGATCCAGGCTGCGGCTGTTCAGCACGCCGCTCAGCGCCTGCACCAGGACATCAATGTTACCGCCCTTCTGCGCGATGCCGACAAACTCCGCGCGCGGGATATTGCCCATCGTCACCAGCAGCCAGATAACGTACAGCCCCAGCGCCAGCAGCGTGCCGTAAACCAGGCAGCGCGTAATGGTGCGCGGATCTTTACCGTAGTACTTCATCAGGCTGGGGACGTTGCCGTGATAGCCGAAGGATGCCAGGCAAAACGGCAGCGTCATCAGCAGGTACGGCATATAGGATGCGTTTTGCTCGGCAACGTTGAATAACGTCGTCGGCTGTACGTGTCCCAGCAGGCTGCCGAAGGTCAGGAAAAACGTAATGACCTTCGCTCCCAGCATAATCGCCGTCATGCGGCTTACCGCCCTGGTGCTCAGCCACACGACAAACGCCACCAGCAGGGCAAAGCCCAATCCTGCCGCCCGCGCCGGAACGTTGAGCGACATCTCGGAAAAGGTATGGTGCAATATTGAGCCGCTGGCCGAGATGTAGGCGTAGGTGAGGATATAGAGCACGAAGGCAATCGACACGCCGTTAATCAGGTTCCAGCCTCTGCCGAGCAGATCTTTGGTGATGGTATCGAAGCTGGAGCCAATGCGGTAATTCAGGTTGGCTTCCAGAATCATCAGCCCGGAATGCAGCATGCAGAACCAGGTGAAAACCAGAGCCGCCAGCGACCAGAAGAACCACGCGCCGGACATGACCACCGGCAGCGAGAACATGCCCGCGCCAATAATGGTTCCGCCGATAATCACCACGCCGCCAATTAAGGACGGGCGCGATGCCGTAGTGGTTAGTGTCGCCATTTAGCGTAATCTCCAGTCAATAATACTTTGCTCATCGTTAGCGTGCAGCACTGTACCAGTACACGAGTACAATTGAAATAAAAAAAGCCCCAATCGTTAAGATCGGGGCTGTATCATTTACTTTACGCTAGCGGAAGCTAATTACGCATCGCCACCGAAACGACGACGGCTTGAAGAGTCATCCCGACGCGGGGCGGAATCTTCGCGACGCGGCGCTGAATCATCACGGCGCGGAGCATGACCTTCACGACGAGGTGCCTGGCCTTCACGACGTTCGCCGCTGAAACGACGACCATCACCACGACCGCCTTCGCGACGTTCACCGCCGAAACCACGACCGCCTTCACGACGTTCACCGCCGAAAGCACGGCCGCCTTCACGACGTTCACCGCCGCCACGACGCTCGCCACCGCTACGCTCAGGGCGCGGCTGGGCATCGCCCATCAGCTGCATGTTCATCGGCTTGTTCAGGATACGGGTACGAGTAAAGTGCTGCAGCACTTCGCCCGGCATGCCTTTCGGCAGCTCGATCGTTGAGTGGGTACCGAACAGCTTGATGTTACCGATGTAACGGCTGCTGATGTCGCCTTCGTTAGCGATAGCGCCAACAATGTGACGAACTTCAACACCATCGTCGCGGCCCACTTCAATGCGATACAGTTCCATATCACCAACGTCACGACGCTCGCGTTTAGGACGATCTTCACCGCTACGCTCAGGACGGTCGCCACGCGGGCCACGGTCATTGCGATCGTTACGGTCATTACGACGTTCGAAACGATCGTCGCGATCGCGGAATTCGCGTTTAGCACGCATCGGCGCATCCGGCGGCAGGATCAGAGGACGTTCGCCCTGAGCCATTTTCAGCAGTGCTGCGGCCAGAGTTTCGATATCCAGCTCTTCGCCTTCAGCGGACGGCTTGATGTTCGTCAGCAGAGCACGGTACTGATCCAGATCGCTGCTTTCCAGCTGCTGCTGAACTTTAGCGGCGAATTTTTCCAGACGGCGTTTGCCCAGCAGCTCTGCGTTTGGCAGCTCTACTTCCGGAATGGTCAGCTTCATGGTGCGTTCGATGTTACGCAGCAGACGGCGTTCGCGGTTCTCAACGAACAGCAGCGCACGGCCTGCACGACCTGCACGACCGGTACGGCCGATACGGTGAACGTAAGACTCGGAGTCCATCGGGATGTCGTAGTTAACAACCAGGCTGATACGCTCAACGTCAAGGCCACGGGCCGCAACGTCGGTCGCAATCAGGATGTCCAGACGACCATCTTTCAGACGCTCCAGAGTCTGCTCACGCAGGGACTGGTTCATGTCACCGTTCAGCGCGGCGCTGTTATAGCCGCTACGCTCCAGCGCTTCGGCCACTTCCAGGGTCGCATTTTTGGTACGAACGAAGATAATCGCCGCATCAAAATCTTCCGCTTCCAGGAAACGCACCAGCGCTTCGTTTTTACGCATGCCGTAAGCAGTCCAGTAGCTCTGGCTGATGTCCGGGCGAGTGGTTACGCTGGACTGGATGCGCACTTCCTGCGGCTCTTTCATAAAGCGGCGGGTAATACGGCGGATCGCTTCCGGCATAGTGGCAGAGAACAGAGCGGTCTGATGACCTTCCGGGATCTGAGCCATAATCGTTTCTACGTCTTCGATGAAGCCCATGCGCAGCATTTCGTCAGCTTCATCCAGCACCAGACCGCTCAGCTTAGAGAGATCCAGAGTACCGCGCTTCAGGTGGTCAAGCAGACGACCCGGGGTACCGACAACGATTTGTGGTCCCTGGCGCAGAGCACGCAGCTGCACGTCATAACGCTGGCCGCCGTAAAGGGCTACCACGTTTACGCCGCGCATATGTTTAGAGAAGTCCGTCATCGCTTCAGCAACCTGTACCGCCAGTTCGCGGGTCGGTGCCAGCACCAGGATTTGCGGTGCTTTGAGCTCAGGATCAAGATTGTTCAGCAGCGGTAAAGAGAACGCTGCGGTTTTACCGCTACCCGTCTGGGCCATACCCAGAACATCGCGGCCGCCCAGCAGATGCGGAATGCATTCAGCCTGGATCGGAGATGGTTTTTCGTAACCCAGATCGTTAAGGGCTTCAAGGATAGGAGCCTTCAGGCCCAGATCTGCAAAAGTGGTTTCGAATTCAGCCATGTAGTACGTGTGCCTCAAAATTAATGGCGGCCAGTCTACATAACTCAACGTGAAAATTTACAGTAATTTTCATTGAAAAGTGTGAACCGGCTCAAAGTAGGTGTATTAACGAACAACAACGCCCTCACCCGCGAAGGTGATGGCAATAAAAATTTGGGCTGATGTTTGTTCGTCAGCTATTGCTGGTCCGATTCTGCCAGGTCATCTTGCTCCTGGCCCAAGAGCGATAATTCCAACAATGCGTATCGGTGCTCAACGTAGTTGTGAACGTTGTTTGCGACCGCCAGTTTGAACAGTGCCGTAGCGCTGTCCTTGTCCCCCAGACTTAGGTAGTACTTACCTAAATAGAAGTTGGTTTCACTGAGATGCTCAGCGAGCGAGGTGTTATCCGTTGCGTCTGCCTTCAAACGATCCATCAGCGTTTTTTCGCTGATATCGTTAAGGTAGAACTCGACAATGTTCCATCCCCATTGCTCTTTGTCCGATTTGTCGAAGCGCTGTTTCAGTGCTTCAAGCGCCTGCTTCTCGTCGAGTTTGCGCTCAGCGAGATAAAGCCACAGGCTACGGAAAGGATCATTGGGATCGTCTTGATAAAACGCCAGCAGATCATCTTGCGCTAACTTAGCACGACCCCCGTAATACAGGGCGATGCCGCGATTTAAGTGCGCGTAGTTATAAGTTGGATCAAGCTCAAGTACAGAATCAAACGCTTCATAGGCAGCATCAAAATTGCCTGCCTGCGTTAAATATATGCCTAAGTAGTTGAATACTTCGGGCATATCAGGTCGGATTGCCAGCGCTTGTGAAAAATCGTTTCGCGCTAGTGCCCTCAGACCGAGACTATCATACAACACTCCGCGCTCATATAAAAGCTGTGCGCGTTCATCATCGGTTAAAGCCCGACTGGCAAGAATTTGTTCCATGCGCGCCAGAATCACTTCTTGCTGCAAAGTCGGTTGCAATGGCACCGCGAGGACTGCGTCCTTACGCCAGGCAGAGCTGCTGCATCCTGCCAGCGTGAGAGCTGTCGCCACGAAACACCAGCGCAAAAAAGGCTTCATTTCCCACTCCCGAAGACAACGATTGGATGAACGTCCAGTTCCCCGGCTGCAAACAAGGCGTCCTGCCCGTAATACGCCCTCCGCAAACGCGGAGGGCAAACGGCAACCTTACTCGCCCTGCTCTGCGACCGGAGCTTCCGGTGCGCTGACAGGCTGAGTCTGCTCAGTTGCTTCTTTGATGCTCAGACGGACGCGGCCCTGACGGTCAACTTCCAGAACCTTAACCGGCACTTCCTGACCCATCTGCAGGTAATCGGTGACTTTCTCTACGCGCTTGTCGGCGATCTGAGAAATATGCACCAGACCTTCTTTACCGCCACCGATGGCAACGAATGCGCCAAAGTCAACGATACGGGTCACTTTACCATTGTAGATACGGCCAACTTCGATCTCAGCGGTAATCTCTTCGATACGACGAATCGCGTGCTGCGCTTTGTCGCCATCGGTCGCTGCGATTTTCACGGTACCGTCATCTTCGATTTCGATGGTGGTGCCGGTCTCTTCAGTCAGCGCACGGATTACGGAGCCGCCCTTACCGATAACGTCTTTGATCTTGTCCGGGCTGATCTTGATGGTGTGGATACGCGGTGCGAATTCGGAGATGTCGCCGCGCGGCGCGTTAATCGCCTGCTCCATGACGCCCAGAATGTGCAGACGCGCACCTTTAGCCTGATTCAGCGCAACCTGCATGATCTCTTTGGTGATACCTTCAATTTTGATATCCATCTGCAGAGCAGAGATACCGTCGCGGGAACCCGCAACTTTGAAGTCCATATCGCCCAGGTGATCTTCGTCGCCCAGAATATCGGAGAGAACGACATAGTTGTCGCCTTCTTTCACCAGACCCATCGCGATACCCGCAACGGAGGCTTTAATCGGCACGCCGGCGTCCATCAGTGCCAGAGAGGCACCGCAAACGGAAGCCATGGAAGAAGAGCCGTTAGATTCAGTGATTTCAGAAACCACGCGAACGGTGTACGGGAACTCTTCGGTGGTCGGCATCACGGCCAGCACGCCGCGCTTAGCCAGACGACCGTGACCAATTTCACGACGCTTCGGTGAACCTACCATTCCGGTCTCGCCTACGGAGTACGGAGGGAAGTTGTAGTGGAACAGGAAGGAGTCGGTACGGTCGCCCATCAGCTCATCGATGTTCTGTGCGTCACGCGCGGTGCCCAGGGTCGCGGTAACCAGCGCCTGAGTTTCGCCACGGGTGAACAGTGCAGAACCGTGGGTACGCGGCAGTACGCCGGTACGAACGTCCAGACCACGAATCATATCTTTTTCACGGCCATCGATGCGCGGCTCGCCTGCCAGTACGCGGCTACGAACGGCATTTTTCTCGATAGCGTGCAGAATTTCACCCAGCTCGTTAGCGTCCAGGGTTTCATCTTCAGCGGTCAGCGTGGCGATAGTTTCAGCTTTGATCACGCCAATCTGAGCATAGCGCTCTTGTTTGTCAGTGATGCGGTAAGCATCGCTCAGGCGAGCTTCAGCCAGGGCTGCAACGCGGGCATTCAGCGCGGCGTCTACGACTTCCGGCTGCCATTCCCAGCGCGGTTTACCCGCTTCTTTCACCAGATCGTTGATGGTCTGAATAACAATCTGCTGCTGCTCGTGGCCGAACACCACCGCGCCCAGCATCTGGTCTTCGCTCAGCAGTTCTGCTTCGGATTCAACCATCAGGACCGCAGCTTCGGTACCGGCAACAACCAGGTCCAGCTTACTTTCTTTCAGCTCATCCTGAGTCGGGTTCAGCACGTACTGGTCGTTGATGTAGCCAACGCGCGCGGAGCCGATAGGACCGTTAAACGGAATACCGGACAGGGACAGCGCAGCGGAAGCACCGATCATGGCAACGATGTCCGGGTTAACCTGCGGGTTAACGGAAACAACGGTAGCAATAACCTGAACTTCGTTAACAAAACCTTCCGGGAACAGCGGACGAACCGGGCGGTCAATCAGACGCGCAATCAGGGTTTCGCCTTCGCTTGGACGGCCTTCACGACGGAAGAAACCACCCGGGATTTTACCTGCTGCATAGGTACGTTCTTGATAGTTTACGGTCAGCGGGAAGAAGTCCTGGCCTGGCTTCGCTTTCTTCTGGCCAACAACGGTAACGAATACCGCGGTGTCATCCATGCTTACCATGACAGCAGCAGTGGCCTGGCGGGCCATCATGCCGGTTTCCAGGGTTACGGTGTGTTGGCCGTACTGGAATTTACGAACGATCGGATTTAGCAAAATTCTATCCTTTTATCAAAAAGTGACGCTATATCGAGGATATAGCGTCAGATGACCCGATCTTCTGCATCCTCGCGACTAATGACAACCTTTACCCGCCCCTGCGGATGAAGCCTCTCATTAGCCGCGCGAACCTCTGCACGAAGATCATTAATAGCAACAATACATGAGTTTTTAGCTAATTGCTGCCGCCTGGTCGAAAAAAGGGGCCCTGAGGCCCCTTTTTCTGAAACTCGCAGAACTAGCGACGCAGACCCAGACGCTCGATCAGCGAAGAGTAACGTGCAACATCTTTACGTTTCAGGTAGTCGAGCAGTTTACGACGCTGGGAAACCATGCGCAGCAGACCACGACGGCTGTGGTGATCTTTTTTATGCTCGGAGAAGTGACCCTGCAGATGGTTAATCTGGGCAGTCAGCAGTGCAACCTGAACTTCGGTAGAACCGCTGTCGTTTTCGCCACGACCAAACTCAGAAACGATTTTTGCTTTAGCTTCAACGCTTAGAGACATTTTGAACTCCAAAAATTAAAAGAAAGAAAGGGTGCCGATCTCTAATTCAGCAACCCCTGATGCGACGCCCGAAAATGTTAAAACATTTTTGCGGACGTCAGGCGGCGATATTCTACTCGCAGCCAGCTTTTATCGCAAGAACAGCCCTCAGACAGGGTATTCAACGACCAGACGACGCGGCGCCACGCGGCCTTCGTCATCAATCTCGCCCATGCCGAGAAACTTCTCGTCTTCACCTTCCGTTACGCGAACCAGACCCTGCTTCGGCGCGCCAGAAGTGCGGACCGGATTACCGTTTTTAAAGTATACCGCCGACGTTTCGGGAATATTAACCAACGGATAATCCGACGCCGGGCTGTCCATCGGCATCAGCAGCGGGTCGAGCAGCTGCGCGGCAGGAATATCCTGCTCTTGCGCCTGTTCAACCAGCGCCTGCAGCTGTTCTAGCGTCACCATACGTTCAACAGGATACTTGCTGACCGCCAGGCGGCGCAGGAAAATAACGTGCGCGCCGCAGCCTAGCTTTTCGCCTAAATCGTCGATAATCGTACGAATATAGGTCCCTTTTGAACAGTGGATTTCCAGCTCGAGCTCATCGCCTTCATGGCGAATAAACAGCAGCTCGTAGACGGTAATCGGCCGGGCTTCGCGCGGGACGTCAATCCCCTGGCGGGCATACTCATACAGCTTTTTACCCTGGTACTTCAGCGCCGAATACATGGAGGGCACCTGCTGAGTTTCGCCGCGAAAGCCTTCCAGCGCAGAGGCCAGCTGAGCCTCGCTAAAGGCCAGCGGGCGCTCTTCCACAACCTGACCATCGGCATCAGAGGTGTCAGTGCGTTGACCCAGTTTGGCAATGACGCGGTAACGCTTGTCGGAATCGAGCAGGTACTGGGAAAACTTGGTCGCTTCTCCGAGGCAAATCGGCAGCATGCCGGTTGCCAGCGGATCCAGCGCGCCGGTGTGCCCTGCCCGGTTAGCGTTATAAATACGTTTTACTTTTTGCAGTACGTCATTGCTGGAAGCCCCCTGGGGTTTATCCAGCAACAGCACGCCGTGCACATCGCGGCCGCGACGACGAGGACGACTCATTAGTCCTCCTTGACGTCGTCCGGATTCACACGACGCTCATCGTCATGCTTCACCACGCTGGTCACCAGGTTAGACATGCGCATCCCTTCGACCAGCGAGTTGTCGTAGAAGAAGGTCAGTTCCGGCACGATACGCAGACGCATCGCTTTACCCAGCAGAGAGCGGATAAATCCGGATGCTTCCTGCAGCGCTTTAATACCCGCCTTAACAGCGGCTTCATCTTTGTCGTTCAGGAACGTCACGAACACTTTGGCATAGGCCAGATCGCGGGACATTTCTACGCCTGAGACGGTAGTCATCATGCCCAGGCGCGGATCTTTAATTTCGCGCTGCAGGATGATAGCAATCTCTTTTTGCATCTCCTGAGCTACGCGCTGCGGGCGACCAAATTCTTTCGCCATAATAAATTCTCCAGAATAAAGACAAAAAAGGGGCTATAAGCCCCTTTTTAGAATTATTGCCGGGTGGCGCTTCGCTAACCCGGCTTACCTTCAGCGATCTTCTGACAATGTTAGGCTGCAGCAACAGGCGCTGCGGCCCAGCAGTCGACGAAGATTACGCGATGGTGCGTTGGATCTCGATGATTTCGAACACTTCGATCATGTCGCCAACGCGAACGTCGTTGTAGTTCTTAACGCCGATACCACATTCCATGCCGTTACGGACTTCGTTAACGTCATCTTTGAAGCGGCGCAGGGATTCGAGCTCGCCTTCATAGATAACCACGTTGTCACGCAGTACGCGGATTGGGTTGTGACGCTTAATCGTACCTTCGGTAACCATACAGCCCGCGATGGCGCCAAATTTCGGCGATTTGAACACATCACGCACTTCAGCCAGACCAATGATCTGCTGTTTCAGTTCCGGAGACAGCATGCCGCTCATTGCTGCTTTAACTTCGTCGATCAGGTTATAGATGACGGAGTAGTAGCGCAGATCCAGACTTTCAGATTCAATCACTTTACGAGCAGAGGCATCAGCACGTACGTTGAAGCCAACCAGGATAGCGTTGGATGCCGCAGCCAGGGTCGCGTCGGTTTCAGTGATACCACCTACGCCAGAACCAATGATCTTCACTTTGACTTCGTCGGTAGACAGCTTCAGTAAAGAGTCAGAGATTGCTTCCACAGAGCCCTGAACGTCCGCTTTCAGTACTACGTTCACTTCGTGAACTTCGCCTTCGGTCATGTTAGCGAACATGTTCTCAAGCTTAGACTTCTGCTGACGCGCCAGTTTGACTTCGCGGAATTTGCCCTGACGATAGAGCGCAACTTCACGCGCTTTTTTCTCGTCACGAACGACGGTCACTTCATCACCCGCTGCCGGAACGCCGGACAGGCCGAGGATCTCAACCGGAATAGACGGACCTGCTTCCAGCACTTCCTGACCCAGTTCGTTACGCATTGCACGAACGCGGCCGTATTCGAAGCCACACAGAACGATATCGCCCTTGTTCAGAGTACCTTCACGTACCAGAACGGTAGCAACCGGACCACGACCTTTATCCAGGAAGGATTCGATAACCGCACCGCTTGCCATACCGTTACGAACGGCCTTCAGCTCCAGAACTTCAGCCTGCAGCAGGATGGCGTTCAGCAGATCGTCGATACCGGTACCGGCTTTCGCAGAAACAGGGATGAACTGCGACTCACCGCCCCACTCTTCCGGCATCACGCCGTACTGAGACAGTTCGGTTTTAACGCGATCCATATCCGCTTCTGGCTTATCGATTTTGTTGACCGCAACAACCACCGGCACCTGCGCTGCTTTCGCATGCTGGATAGCTTCGATAGTCTGCGGCATCACGCCATCGTCCGCGGCAACAACCAGAACAACGATATCCGTTGCCTGAGCACCACGAGCACGCATTGAGGTGAACGCGGCGTGGCCCGGGGTATCCAGGAAGGTGATCATGCCGTTTTCAGTTTCAACGTGGTACGCACCGATGTGCTGGGTAATACCACCCGCTTCGCCGGACGCTACTTTGGTTGAACGGATATAGTCGAGCAGCGAGGTTTTACCGTGGTCAACGTGACCCATGATGGTCACAACCGGTGCACGGGCTTCTGCCGCAGCGCCGGTATCACGGTCGCTCATTACCGCTTCTTCCAGCTCGTTCTCACGACGCAGGATAACCTTGTGGCCCATCTCTTCGGCAACCAGCTGCGCGGTTTCCTGGTCGATGACCTGGTTGATGGTCGCCATTGCGCCCAGCTTCATCATCGCTTTGATGACCTGAGAGCCTTTGACCGCCATCTTGTTAGCCAGATCGCCAACGGTGATGGTTTCGCCAATGATAACGTCACGGTTCACGGCCTGAGCCGGCTTCTGGAAGCCCTGCTGCAGAGAAGAACCTTTACGCTTGCCGCCTTTACCACCGCGTACTGCCGCACGGGCTTCTTCGCGATCGGCTTTGGATTCAGCGTGCTTGTTGCCTTTCTTCTGAGGACGTGCTGCTTTGGCGTTACGGCCACGGCCACGACCGCCTTCAACTTCACGGTCGTTGTCGTCTTCTGCCTGACGAGCATGCTGAGACGTGGTCACGTGATAGTCAGAGGTTTCTTCAACAGGCGTTTCTGGGGTTTCTGTCCAGTTCTTTTCGTTTTCTGCGGCCATACGGCGTGCATCGTCCGCCACGCGGCGCGCTTCTTCTTCAAGCTTGCGACGTGCTTCTTCTTCCGATTTACGCTTCAGCTCTGCAGCTTCGTTTTCACGGCGGCTCTTTTCAGCCTGGGCGTTTTTTGTCATTTCGTCGGTTTGTTGATTGCTCACTTTGTCTTTTTCCGCAGCTTCACGTTTCGCTTTATCAGCGACTTCACGTTTAGCTTGTTCTGCGGCCTCACGTTCAGCTTTTAATTGCGCCTCTCGCTTAGCCGTTTCTTCAGCTTCACGATGGGCCTGCTCTTCCGCTTCACGCTGCGCCTGCTCTTCCGCGGCAAGGCGTTCTGCCTCTTGCGGATCGCGTTTCACAAAGGTGCGTTTCTTGCGGACTTCGATTTGTACCGATTTGCTCTTTCCACCGGTACCTGGAATATTTAACGTGCTGCGCGTTTTGCGCTGCAGCGTCAGCTTGTCGGGCGCCGAGCCGTGTTCACGGTTCAGGTGCGTCAACAAGGTTTGCTTCTCTTGCGCGGTCACAGAGTCATCGACCGATTTGCGGATCCCTGCATCAGCAAATTGCTGTATCAGGCGATCCACAGAGGTCTGAATCTCTGAGGCCAGCGCTTTAATGGTCACATCTGTCATGCTGTTCCTTCCTGCTACAGTTTATTACGCTTCGTCGCCGAACCAACAAATATTACGGGCGGCCATGATGAGCTCTCCGGCTTTTTCGTCGGTCAAGCCTTCGATATCAGCCAGATCATCAATGCCCTGCTCGGCGAGATCTTCCAGCGTACAAACGCCACGGGCAGCCAGTTTGAAAGCCATCAGACGTTCCAGACCTTCCAGATTCAGTAAATCATCGGCAGGTTTGGTGTCTCCCAGGCTTTCTTCCTGAGCCAGCGCCAACGTGGTCAGCGCATTTTTCGCACGCTCACGAAGTGCTTCAACGGTGGCTTCATCCAGACCGTCGATTTCCAGCAGTTCTTTCACCGGCACATAGGCCAGTTCTTCCAGAGTGGCGAAACCTTCTTCAACCAGCATCGTGGCGAAATCTTCATCAATATCAAGATACTTAGTAAAAGTATCGATCGCCGCATGGGCTTCAGCCTGGTGCTTAGCCTGCAGGTCATCAACGGTCATTACGTTGAGTTCCCAGCCGCTCAGCTGCGATGCCAGACGCACGTTCTGACCGTTACGGCCGATCGCCTGCGCCAGATTGCCCGCTTCAACGGCGATATCCATGGTGTGCTTGTCTTCATCCACCACGATAGACGCCACGTCAGCCGGAGCCATCGCGTTAATCACGAACTGCGCCGGGTTATCATCCCACAGGACGATATCGATACGCTCGCCGCCCAGTTCGGTAGAAACCGCCTGAACGCGCGCACCGCGCATGCCGACACAGGCGCCAACCGGATCGATACGCTTATCGTTGGTTTTCACCGCGATTTTCGCACGAGAACCCGGATCGCGAGCGGCAGCTTTAATCTCGAGAACTTCTTCACCGATTTCCGGCACCTCAATGCGGAACAGTTCGATCAGCATTTCCGGCTTAGAACGGGTAACGAACAGCTGAGCGCCGCGCGCTTCCGGACGTACCGCGTACAGAACGCCGCGAATACGGTCGCCTGGACGGAAGTTTTCACGCGGCAGCATATCTTCACGCAGGATCACGGCTTCAGCATTGCTGCCCAGATCCAGAGTGATGTTATCGCGGTTCACTTTTTTCACCACGCCGGTGATGATTTCACCTTCGTGCTCGCGGAACTGATCGACAACCATTGCGCGTTCGGCTTCACGTACTTTCTGTACAATAACCTGTTTTGCCGTTTGCGTGGTGATACGGTCGAAGGTGACGGATTCAATCTGGTCTTCGACAAAGTCACCAGGATTCATGCTTTCGTCTTCGTAACGCGCCGCTTCAAGCGTAATTTCGCGAGTCGGCTGGGTAACTTCTTCAACGACCAGCCAGCGACGGAAGGTGTCAAAATCACCGCTACGACGATCGATGCTCACACGCACGTCGATCTCTTGCTCGTATTTTTTCTTTGTTGCCGTTGCCAGAGCACTTTCCAGCGCTTCGAAAATCTTTTCGCGCGGCAGCGATTTTTCGTTGGAAACGGCTTCAACAACAGCCAAAATTTCTTTGTTCATCGGGGCCTTTCACCTCAATCCAGACTGTTAAAAGTGGGGAACCAGGTTCGCCTTCTGGATGTTACTCAGCGCGAACACTTCATCTTTGCCTTCGACGGTTACCGTGATCATTTCACCGTCTACCGCTTTGATAACGCCCTGCCATTTGCGGCGATTTTGCACCGCCATACGCAGTACCAGCGCAACTTCTTCACCGGAAAAACGCGCATAGTGTTCGGCGGTAAACATCGGGCGATCGAGACCAGGTGAAGACACTTCCAGGTTATAAGCAACGGTGATCGGATCTTCGACGTCCATGACAGCACTGACCTGGTGGCTTACATCAGCACAATCATCAACATTGATGCCATTGTCACTATCAATATAGATGCGCAGTGTGGAAGTGCGACCACGAACGAATTCGATGCCGACCAGCTCAAAGCCAAGCGCTTCAACCGGCGCAGTGAGCATCTCTGTTAATTTTTGCTCTAATGTGGACAAACCCACCCCCAAGACATAAAAAAAGGGCGTATAGCCCAGTTATTCTGAAGTCAGATAACAAAAAACCCCGATAAATCGGGGTTTTAGATAACTGAACCCTGCGATCGCAACTGCGATCTGGAACACTTCCAGGAGAATTCTTTCAAATTCGGCTACGAAGGACCAGGTCCTCACAGTATATTTGAAAAAGTACTCAAAGGGAAAGTGGTTGCGGGGGCCGGATTTGAACCGACGACCTTCGGGTTATGAGCCCGACGAGCTACCAGGCTGCTCCACCCCGCGCCTGAAACGTGGCATATTTTACTCTTATTGAGTAAAAGACGCAAATACTGCTGGGATTTGGTACCGAGGACGGGACATAAAATCGTGGTAAAGTGTATTGATAAACCCTATATTTTGTCAACATGTTTTTCACATTGCCCGGTTACCGTTTATGCTGGCATTTCGCCCTTTTTTAGCAAAAAAACAATGAATCACTTCCTGTCATCCATAAAAGATGATTAAATGAAAACTCACTATTAGTGCATAAACATGCAATAGGGACATATCCCATTTGACGTGATTTTTACGCCACCTTGGCATGGACAGCGCGAGAAGACCGGCGTGTATGGTTATACATAAAGGTTTTCAAGCATGACCCTGAACCTCAATGGCAAACGGAATAGTCAAATGGGACAGGTTCTGGACCTGGTAAACCGAACTCACAACAGTCTATCTAGCAGGGTTTTATTTTATGACGACGATTCTTAAGCATCTCCCGATTGGTCAACGTATTGGTATCGCTTTCTCTGGTGGACTGGATACCAGCGCCGCCCTGCTGTGGATGCGTAAAAAAGGCGCGGTACCTTACGCCTATACCGCTAACCTGGGCCAGCCGGACGAAGAGGATTACGATGCTATTCCTCGCCGCGCCAAAGAGTACGGTGCCGAGGGCGCTCGTCTGATCGACTGCCGTAAACAGCTGGTTGCCGAAGGCATTGCCGCTATCCAGTGCGGCGCATTCCATAACACCACCGGCGGCCTGACCTATTTTAACACCACCCCGCTCGGTCGTGCCGTTACCGGCACCATGCTGGTTGCCGCGATGAAAGAAGATGGCGTTAACATCTGGGGTGACGGCAGTACTTATAAAGGCAACGATATTGAGCGCTTCTATCGTTACGGCCTGCTGACCAACGCTGAGCTGAAAATTTACAAACCGTGGCTGGATAGCGACTTTATCGATGAGCTTGGTGGACGTCAGGAAATGTCCGAGTTTATGATTGCCTGCGGTTTTGACTACAAAATGTCCGTTGAGAAAGCCTACTCCACTGACTCCAACATGCTGGGCGCAACCCACGAAGCGAAGGACCTGGAATTCCTGAACTCCAGCGTCAAAATCGTCACCCCGATCATGGGGGTTAAGTTCTGGGATGAGAGCGTGAAGATCCCGGCAGAAGAAGTGACCATTCGCTTTGAGCAGGGCCATCCGGTCGCGCTCAACGGCCAAACCTTCAGCGATGACGTGGAGCTGATGCTGGAAGCAAACCGCATCGGCGGTCGCCACGGGCTTGGCATGAGCGACCAGATTGAAAACCGTATCATCGAAGCAAAAAGCCGCGGCATCTATGAAGCACCGGGCATGGCGCTGCTGCACATTGCCTATGAGCGTCTGCTGACCGGCATCCATAACGAAGATACCATTGAGCAGTACCACGCCCACGGGCGCCAGCTGGGTCGCCTGCTGTATCAGGGACGCTGGTTTGACTCTCAGGCGCTGATGCTGCGTGATGCGCTGCAGCGTTGGGTGGCGAGCGCGATTACCGGTGAGGTGACGCTGGAGCTGCGTCGCGGTAATGATTACTCCATTCTGAACACCGTCTCCGACAATCTGACCTATAAAGCAGAGCGTCTGACAATGGAGAAAGGAGATTCAATGTTCTCCGCAGAAGACCGTATTGGCCAGTTGACCATGCGTAATCTGGATATCACCGATACCCGCGATAAGCTGTTCGGTTACGCACAATCCGGCCTGCTCACCGCGTCTTCAACCACCGGTCTGCCGCAGGTTGAGAATTTGGAAAATAGAGACAAATAATCTATTTTCATCTACTCTTTCAGCCGACGCTAATCCGTCGGCTTTTTTCTTTCGTCAGAATTGCGCCCCCTAAAACCTGCGGCTCATAATTTTACCGGTCGCGGTATCTAATAATTATTGTCTATAATCTTCCGCATAGATTTGCCCTTTCCGATGTGAGGCCCCAATGAATATAAACCCCCCGGTCAGACCACAGCGGGATATCGATCGCCTGCTGGAGACGCTTGAACCTTACGCCACGCCAATGAATGTGATTGCGAGAAAAAGACTGACCAGCGACTATAAAGGCAAAACTCAGCTCTATCTTTTTAAAAAGGGCGAGCTGTCAGTTATCCGTTCATCTGATAAATTACTCATCGTTACCGTCTATGAACCGCATCTCTTTGGCGTCGCGGAAATGCTCCAGCCTAGCCGGAGCCACGGGCTACGGGCGGAGATCCCTTCCGATGTTTTACGTATCGATAGCGATCGCGCCATCCAGCTGTTCCGGGAGCACAGCCTGTGGGAAGAGGTCACCAGCCTGCTCGCATACCATACCTCGTACCTGGTTTATCGGGACGATTTGGTCCTGCAGCAGCGAACCTACTCGGTCATCCGCAATCATCTGATGGAGATGCTTCTTATGCCTGATGAAACGCGGCTACGCGTATCTATTCTGGAATATATTCAGGACCGAACCCTTCTTTCGCGCAGCAGTATTCTGAACGTGCTGTCAGCGTTAAAAAAAGGCGGATATATTGAATTTGCCCGCGGTGGTTATTTGCAAAGCGTGAACACGCTACCTGAGAAATTCTAAGCAACCGTGCCTGTGCTTATCGCTGATGTATTGCTGAACCGGCTGCCAGGGCGCTGGATGCAATTTAAATTTAAACAAACAAATGATAACGGCAAGCGATAAATAATTTTATTCTGGGCGTCTGTATTTATCGCACTGAAAAATGTGCGTTAAAAACCAAACAACAGGCCCAGAAATGAAGACAGCTCTTCCGCCAGCGTTCGCATTAAATACCCGCGCTGTGCCGGCTGCTTTTGCCTCTGCATTCTCTGAGGTCAAACGCGTCAGCACCCAACCCTGCTGTTCACCCGACTCCGCTGCCCACATCAGCACTCACGCCAAGCGTGTCGCTCTGCGTGGCGCGATAACGGCTGCCGTTTAGCTCTGCGGCCAACGGCGATTAGAACCCAAACACGCTACTTATTTGCCCGAACGCTCGTGTCGGGTATTTTTTTACCTGAAGGAATTTACAATGAGCATGTTCACGTCAAAATCAGTTCTGCTCGTCGCGGCGCTCTGCGCCAGCGGCGCCGCTAGTGCATCGGTTAACCTCCACGGCGAGGCGGGGGAAGAGTTTACTCATCTTTCCGCCAGCTTTAACGCAGACGATCCGGGCATGACCTTCAACGGCAGCTGGGCGCATAGCAATAACGATGGGGATATCGCAGGGTTAGGTATGGGCTATAACTTTGACCTCGGCCCGTTTCTGCTGACCATGGGGGGCAAAGCGCTCTACCTGAATCCACAGGACAGCGATGAGGGGTACGCCATCGCGCTTGGCGGCGGGGCACAATTACCGCTCGGCGATTTCTTCACTCTCTTCGGGGAGGCCTATTACTCTCCGGACTCCATGTCCAGCGGCGTAGACGACTACGTTGAAGCGAACGCGGGTGTGCGAATAAACGTCATTAAGTCGCTGAGTATCGAAGCGGGTTATCGCTATATGGATATGGCGGGCAAAGACAGCCATCGTGATAATACGCTGGCCGACGGCGCCTACGCCGGCTTCAACTTCCGCTTCTGATCGTTATCAGCAGGGATTGCCGGACGGCAATCCCTCACTTACGTCGCCAGGGGAACGGCCTTCAGTACCTTATTAATCTCTTCTAGCCCGGCAATATTATTTTCTTTGCGGTAGACCTCATTCATCGCCGACATCTGTTCGAGCCTGGTGAGCGCGCTGTAGACGTGATAGGCATCGCTATCCTTATCGAAGATATCCTTTCTCTCCACATCCTGCAGATAGTTGTCTTTTAATGACCGGCTAAGGCTGCCAATCAGCACCGAGTTATCCTGAAAGCAGCGGGTAATTGACTGAGTGTTTTGTCCCGTGGGCTGAACGTCGCTATGCATTACCGGTACCGCCAGCGCATTAATAGTCGCTACCGGATCCGCCGCTGGTGTCGTACTACATCCGGACAAGCACAGCACGCCGGCAAGGATAAACAGCCTGAAATGCTTCATTGCGTTACTCACCTCTGATAAATAGATGAGCGCGACTTTAGCGACCTGGATGGGATCAAGGCCAGCGGAGAGTTATTTATAAATAAACAGCCGTCGATTTAAGGCAAAAAAAAGACGCTTTTCAGCGTCTTTTTTTTGGAATATTGGTACCGAGGATGGGACTCGAACCCACAAGCCCGTTAGGGCACTACCACCTCAAGGTAGCGTGTCTACCAATTCCACCACCTCGGTACAGATACTACTTATCAGTGCGGGATATCGCTGCTCGGCTGCGCCGGCGCTGCTGGCTGAGTCTGCTCGGATTTCGGCGCGCTCAGATTATCCCACTCACTTCCTTTACTGGTCTTGTTGCTGTTGATATTGCCCAGCACCAAACTAATGATGAAGAACAACGCAGCCAGGATACCGGTCATGCGGGTCATGAAGTTACCAGAACCGCTGGAACCGAACAACGTGCCGGAAGCGCCTGCTCCGAACGAGGCTCCCATATCAGCGCCTTTACCTTGCTGCAGCATGATCAGACCAACAAGGCCAATCGCCACAATAAGGAAAACAACTAAAAGAGCTTCTTGCATAATCAACCTGTTCCTTGCGGATTCGCCGCATACCAATTGCTTCGACCAATAAAGCGGGACGCATTAACGTTTCCCACTGAAGCGGGTGTGAATACTAACCAAAGCGAATGACCTTCGCAAGGGCAATTTCGACGCATTGTATCAACTGCAGAAAAAAACAGCAAAAAACCGTTTACTGGCAATTAAAAAAGCGGCAAGCGCCGCCTTTTTAATCACTTAGCGCCACAAGCTATGCGTTTTTAACCGCATCAGCGATGCGGTGAGCGAATTCGTGCACCTGCTCTTCGTGCTCGCCTTCAACCATCACGCGAATCAGCGGCTCGGTGCCGGATTTACGTAACAGCACCCGGCCACGTTTACCTAATGCGGCCTCAACCTCAGCGGCGACCGCTTTTACGCTCTCATGCTCGAGCGGGTTGCTGTTGTTATCGGTAAAGCGCACGTTGACCAGTATCTGCGGGAACATCTTCATGCCGCTGCACAGATCGTGCAGGCTCATATGGTTACGTACCATCGCGGCAACGACCTGCAGGCTTGCAACAATGCCGTCTCCGGTGGTCGTCTTATCCAGCAGGATAACGTGGCCGGAGTTTTCGGCGCCAATGCGCCAGCCTTTCTCCTGCATTTTCTCCAGCACATAGCGGTCGCCCACTTTTGCGCGAGCAAACGGGATGCCCAGCTGTTTGAGCGCCAGCTCCAGCCCCATATTACTCATTAGCGTGCCCACGGCGCCGCCGCGCAGCTGACCCTGACGCAGGCCTTCGCGGGCAATGATGTAGAGAATCTGGTCGCCATCGACCTTATTGCCTTCATGGTCGACCATAATGACGCGGTCACCATCGCCGTCGTAGGCAATGCCCAAATCGGCCTTTTCCGCCAGCACCCGAGCCTGTAGGGCCCGCACGTCGGTGGCTCCGACCTCTTCGTTGATATTAAGGCCGTTGGGCTCACAGCCCATGGCAATAACCTGTGCCCCGAGCTCGCGGAAGACGTTAGGCGCAATGTGGTAGGTCGCGCCGTGGGCGCAGTCGACAACCACCTTCAGCTCGTTCAGGCTCAGCTCATTCGGGAAAGTGCCTTTGCAGAACTCGATGTAGCGCCCGGCCGCATCAACAATCCGGCTGGCTTTGCCTAGTTCAGCGGAATCGACGCAGGTCAGCTCTTTCTCCATCTCGGCTTCAATAGCCTCTTCGACGTTATCCGGCAGCTTGGTTCCCTCAATAGAGAAGAACTTGATCCCGTTGTCGTAGAAAGGGTTATGCGACGCTGAAATGACGATCCCGGCCTCCGCGCGGAAAGCGCGGGTCAGATAAGCCACCGCCGGCGTAGGCATTGGGCCAGTGAATGAGGCGGAGAGACCGGCTGCCGCCAGGCCCGCTTCGAGGGCCGACTCCAGCATATAGCCGGAGATGCGGGTATCTTTACCGATAATGATTTTACGCGAACCGTGACGCGCGAGAACTTTTCCTGCAGCCCAGCCCAGTTTAAGCACAAATTCCGGCGTAATTGGCGCATCGCCAACGCGGCCACGGATACCATCGGTGCCAAAATACTTACGGTTACTCATAACGTTTATTTTCCTTTGTGGCCAGTGTGGCTTCCACCACGCGCAGCGCTTCTACCGTTTCTTTGACGTCATGGACGCGAACTATCTGCGCGCCCTGCATCGCCGCAATTACTGCGCAAGCCAGGCTACCGCTGAGGCGCTCCGTCGGCCCAACGTTCAGTAACTGGCCGACCATCGACTTACGCGACATGCCTACCAACAGCGGGAGACCAAAATGATGGAACTCACCGAGTCGAGCAAGCAGCTCATAATTATGGGAAAGATTTTTACCGAAACCGAATCCTGGGTCGAGCAACAATTTATCTTTTGCGATCCCAGCCCGCTCGCAGCGCACAATATGCTCTGTGAAAAAGCGGGTCACATCGGCGAAGACGTCTTCGTACTTCGGCGCAGCCTGCATGGTTTTCGGCTGCCCTTGCATATGCATCAGGCACACCGGCAGACCGGTTTCTGCCGCCGCTTCCAGCGCGCCTGGCTCCGTTAGCGAACGGATATCGTTGATGATATGCGCCCCTACCTGTGCGGCTTCACGGATCACTTCAGGCTTCGACGTATCGACCGAAATCCACACCTCAAAGCGCTGAGCAATGGCTTCCACAACCGGGATCACGCGCGCCAGCTCTTCCTCAACGCTAACATCCAGCGCCCCAGGACGCGTCGATTCGCCGCCGATATCAATGATAGTCGCGCCGGCATTAATCATCAGATTGGCGTGCTTCACTGCGTCTACCAGCGAATTGTGCGCCCCGCCGTCGGAGAAGGAGTCTGGCGTAACGTTAAGGATACCCATCACGTGCGGGTGGGTGAGATCGAGGGTTGAGCCCTGGGCTACAAGTTTCATCGCGAGATCCCTGAATCAGGAGAGATAGATAAAAAGAAAAACCCCAGAGCGGACGCCCCAGGGTTTAGATATGCACAACCACATCAACAGCGGCTAACTTATTTGTCGCCTAGCTGCTCTGACATCGTGTTACCCGGGTTTGGCGTACGCGGTTCGTCGACCGGACGCGGCGCACTCGGGGTGCCGTTATTGCCAGAATTGTTGGCGCCAGGATCTTCCCAACCAGCCGGCGGACGAACGTCACGACGTGCCATCAGGTCATCAATCTGCGGTGCATCGATGGTCTCATACTTCATGAGCGCATCTTTCATCGAGTGCAGAATATCCAGATTGTCGTTAAGGATCTGACGGGCGCGGTTGTAGTTACGCTCAACCAGTGATTTCACTTCCTGGTCAATAATGCGCGCGGTCTCATCGGACATATGCTTAGCTTTCGCTACGCTGCGTCCGAGGAATACTTCACCCTCTTCTTCCGCATACAGCAGCGGACCGAGTTTGTCGGAGAAGCCCCACTGAGTCACCATGTTGCGTGCCAGGTTGGTCGCGACTTTAATGTCGTTCGACGCGCCGGTAGAAACATGCTCTACGCCGTAGATAATCTCTTCTGCAAGACGACCGCCGTACAGGGTCGAAATCTGGCTTTCCAGCTTCTGACGGCTGGCGCTGATTGCATCGCCTTCCGGCAGGAAGAACGTGACGCCCAGAGCGCGGCCGCGCGGAATAATCGTCACCTTATGCACCGGATCGTGTTCCGGCACCAGGCGACCAATAATCGCATGGCCTGCTTCGTGATAAGCGGTCGACTCTTTCTGCGCTTCCGTCATCACCATGGAGCGGCGTTCCGCACCCATCATGATTTTGTCTTTAGCCTTTTCGAACTCAACCATCGATACCACGCGCTTGTTGCCACGGGCAGCAAACAGAGCGGCTTCGTTCACCAGGTTCGCCAGGTCAGCACCGGAGAAGCCCGGGGTACCGCGCGCGATGATTGCCGCGTCGATATCAGGCGACAGCGGAACGCGACGCATGTGAACTTTCAGGATCTGCTCACGACCGCGAACATCCGGCAGACCAACAACAACCTGACGGTCGAAGCGGCCCGGACGCAGCAGCGCGGGGTCCAGAACGTCCGGACGGTTTGTTGCGGCGATAACGATAATACCTTCGTTACCTTCGAAACCATCCATCTCAACCAGCATCTGGTTCAGCGTCTGCTCACGCTCATCGTGACCACCGCCCAGACCAGCGCCACGCTGGCGACCGACGGCGTCGATTTCATCGATGAAGATAATGCACGGAGCCGCTTTCTTAGCCTGTTCGAACATGTCACGCACGCGAGATGCGCCGACACCCACGAACATTTCTACGAAGTCAGAACCGGAAATTGTGAAGAACGGCACTTTCGCTTCACCGGCGATCGCTTTCGCCAGCAGCGTTTTACCGGTACCCGGAGGGCCGACCATCAGGACGCCTTTCGGGATTTTACCGCCCAGCTTCTGGAAACGGCTCGGCTCACGCAGATATTCCACCAGTTCGGCCACTTCATCTTTCGCTTCATCGCAACCCGCGACATCAGCAAAAGTGGTTTTGATCTGGTCTTCCGTTAGCATACGGGCTTTGCTTTTGCCGAAGGACATCGCGCCCTTTCCGCCGCCGCCCTGCATTTGCCGCATAAAGAAGATCCAGACGCCGATCAGCAACAGCATCGGGAACCAGGAAATGAAGATGGAAGCCAGCAGGCTCGGCTCTTCCGGCGGTTCGCCAACCACTTTGACGTTTTTCGTCAACAGGTTATCGAGCAGCTTCGGATCGTTAACCGGAATGTAAGTCGTGTAACGGTTACTATCTTTCTTGGTAACGTTGATCTCACGTCCGTTGATACGCGCTTCGCGAACCTGGTCCTGGTTGACCTCTTGCAGGAAGGTTGAATAATCCACCTTACGGCCATTAGACTCGCTGGGCCCAAAGCTCTGGAATACTGACATCAGCACGACGGCAATGACCAGCCAGAGTATTAGGTTTTTCGCCATGTCACTCAAGGGATTAACCTCTTATTACAACTGTGTTAAAAACAGCGTCAGGATACTCTATATCCAGTTTCTTTCAAACTTTCGTTTGAAATCTACCGGTTATGGTTTTCGCCCGGTCGCTACAATGTACACTTCACGCGAACGAGCACGGGAAGAGTCCGGCTTACGAACTTTGACCTTCGTAAACAGGGAGCGAATTTCTCTTAGATACTCATCGAAGCCTTCGCCCTGGAACACCTTAACTACAAAACTACCACCTGGCGCTAATACATCACGAGCCATTCCAAGCGCCAGTTCCACCAAATACATGGCCCGGGGGATGTCCACCGCCGGTGTTCCGCACATGTTTGGCGCCATATCGGACATGACAACTTGTACTTTACTGTCACCTACGCGCTCAAGTAACGCTTTCAGGACTAATTCATCACGAAAGTCGCCCTGAAGGAAGTCCACACCAACGATTGGATCCATCGGTAAAAGATCGCAAGCGATGATGCGGCCGCTGTTTCCGATCTGCGTGACCGCATATTGCGACCAGCCTCCGGGTGCAGCACCGAGGTCAACAACCGTCATCCCCGGCTTAAAAATTTTGTCACTTTGCTGTATTTCATCAAGTTTAAACCAGGCTCGGGAACGTAACCCCTTTTTCTGTGCCTGGAGAACATATTTATCGCTAAAGTGTTCCTGAAGCCAGCGGCTGGAACTGGCAGAACGCTTTTTACCTGTCATTTAACATTCCCATTTCGGGTTCATCATACTTTGCGACGTAAAAATCGACACTGTAGTTTGGCGATATATGGGAGATGGCGGTAGAATGAACCGTTTTCAATCCCAACGTAAGCAAAAAAATACGATGAATCTGAGTACTAAACAAAAACAGCACCTGAAAGGTCTGGCACATCCGCTCAAGCCGGTAGTTATGCTTGGCAATAATGGTTTGACCGAAGGGGTACTGGCCGAGATCGAACAAGCGCTAGCGCACCATGAGCTCATCAAGGTGAAAATCGCCTCGGAAGACCGCGAGACTAAAACCCTGATCGTGGAAGCTATCGTACGCGAAACCGGCGCCTGTAACGTACAGGTCATCGGTAAAACGCTGGTACTGTACCGCCCATCTAAAGAGCGTAAAATCTCGCTGCCACGCTAAGAATATCCTGAATCTCGACACAACTTTGTGTAAAACGAGGGATTTCTGCGGGTAGACGAGCAAAATGCCATGCTCTGGACGTTGATAAAAGGCCGCTATGCGGCCTTTTTCCTTTCTTTACAATCCATCAACAGCGTAGCGGGAAATACTAATTAAAGGTACTCAACCTTGATAATTTCGTATTCGACCTCGCCACCCGGCGTGCGGATTGTCACCACATCATCCTGCTCTTTACCGATCAGCCCGCGAGCGATCGGCGAGTTCACGGAGATAAGATTCTGCTTAAAATCCGCTTCGTCGTCGCCGACGATGCGATAAATCTGCTCTTCGTCGGTATCAACGTTGAGAACGCTCACCGTCGAACCAAAAATCACGCGGCCGTTATTCGGCATTTTGGTGATATCGATAACCTGCGCATTGGACAGCTTGGCCTCAATATCTTTGATACGACCTTCACAGAAACCCTGCTGTTCGCGGGCCGCATGGTACTCAGCGTTCTCTTTGAGATCGCCATGTTCACGGGCGTCGGCGATGGCTGCAATGATTTCAGGGCGACGAACGGATTTCAGAAAATCCAGCTCTTCGCGTAGTTTTTCAGCGCCACGTAAGGTCATCGGAATAGCTTGCATTTGTTATACCTCTTTATCATTCCTTCATGGAACGGATATCCCCGTTCCGCAACCTGCCTGGCAAAAAGCAGGACAGGAGCAAAAAGAAAACCAACCCGGGAAACATTCCCCAGGTCAGCAGCAATTTTCAATTTGATACGTATTTTACCCTGAAGTTCACTATGGGTCATCGTTTACTTTACAGGGTGTTGCACCGTAGTATGACGGCTCGGTTTCAGGTTGTTAGCGCGAGATTATGCGATTTTCCAGATTTATCATCGGATTGACTGCCGGCATTGCGTTTAGCGCTCAGGCGGCGAACATTGACGAGTACATCAACCAGCTTCCTGCGGGTGCTAACCTCGCCTTTATGGCGCAAAAGGTTGGCTCCCCTACGCCGGAGATAGACTTTCACAGCCAGCAAATGGCGCTACCGGCCAGTACTCAGAAGGTGATCACCGCCCTGGCTGCCCTTCTCCAGCTGGGGCCAGACTTCCGTTTCACCACCACCCTGGAAACCAAAGGCAGTCTCGACGGCGGCGTGCTGAAAGGTGACCTGATTGCCCGGTTTGGCGGCGATCCTACGCTCAGGCGTCAGGATATTCGCAATATGGTGGCCACGCTCAAAAAGGCCGGCGTCCAGCGGATCGAAGGGAACGTCCTGATCGATACCTCGGTCTTCGCCAGCCATGACAAAGCGCCGGGCTGGCCGTGGAACGATATGACGCAGTGCTTTAGCGCCCCGCCGGCGGCGGCGATCGTCGATCGCAACTGTTTCTCGATCTCGCTGTACAGCGCGCAGAAACCCGGCGACCTGGCATTTATTCGCGTCGCCTCGTATTACCCGGTCACCATGTTCAGCCAGGTCCGCACGCTGGCCCGCGGCTCTGCGGAAGCCCAGTACTGCGAGCTCGACGTGGTGCCCGGCGATCTTAACCGCTACACCCTGACCGGCTGTCTGCCGCAGCGTAGCGAGCCGCTGCCGCTGGCCTTTGCCATTCAGGACGGCGCCAGCTATGCCGGCGTAATTCTTAAGTCTGAACTGACCCAGGCCGGCATCACCTACAGCGGCACCCTGCTACGCCAAACCCTGGCCAACGATCCCGGTACCGTGCTGGCGACCACCCAGTCGGCGCCGCTGCACGACCTTCTGCGCATCATGCTGAAAAAATCAGACAACATGATTGCCGATACCGTATTCCGCACCATTGGTCACGCGCGTCTCGGCGTGCCGGGCACCTGGCGCGCGGGCTCCGATGCGGTACGCCAAATTCTGCGTCAGCAGGCTGGCGTCGACCTGGGCAATACGATTATTGCCGACGGTTCCGGTCTGTCGCGCCACAACCTGATTGCTCCCGCCACGATGATGCAGGTGCTGCAATATATTGCCCAGCACGATAATGAGCTCAACTTCATCTCGATGCTGCCGCTCGCCGGTCATGACGGGTCGCTGCAGTACCGTGCGGGTCTGCATCAGGCGGGCGTTGATGGTAAGGTTTCCGCGAAGACCGGCTCCCTGCAGGGGGTCTATAATCTGGCAGGCTTTATCACCGGTGCCAGCGGGCAGAAAATCGCTTTCGTGCAGTATCTGTCAGGCTATGCGGTACCGCCAGCCGATCAGCGCAACCGTCGAATTCCGCTGGTGCGCTTCGAAAGCCGGCTGTATAAGGATTTGTACCAGAACAACTAAATACAAAAGGGCCGCATCAGATGCGGCCCTTTCGTTCTACCCGGCGATGTTCCCCGCTTAGCATGACGCCGCGGGGACCGGTGCAAACCAGAATTAACGCTTGTAGATGAACTCAACGCCTTCTTCGTCGTCTTCGTCCCAGTCGTCATCCCAGTCTTCGTCGTCTTCCACTTCGATCTCAGCGCTTTCAAGCTGCTCGCGGTGGTAGTCATCCCACATGAACTCGACTTTCTCAGCCGGCTTATCTTCCTGCGCATGCACGATTGGGTTTTCGATGATAAAGGTCATCACGTCCCAGCACAGGTCCTTCACGCCCTGCTGGCTCGCCGCAGAAATCAGGTAGAACTTATCATCCCAGCCCAGCGCTTCGGCAATGGCTTTTGCCTTCTCTTCGGCCTGCGCTTTATCCATCAGGTCGATCTTGTTGAAGACCAGCCAGCGTGGTTTCGACGCCAGGTTCTCGCTGTATTTCTCCAGCTCGCCGATGATAATGCGCGCATTCTCGACCGGATCGGAACCGTCGATCGGCTCAATATCGATGAGGTGCAGCTGCACGCGGCAGCGCTCAAGGTGCTTGAGGAAGCGAATACCAAGGCCTGCGCCTTCAGCGGCACCTTCAATCAGCCCTGGAATATCCGCCACGACGAAGCTCTTCTCGTTATCCATACGTACAACGCCGAGGCTAGGAACCAGCGTGGTGAACGGATAATCGGCAACTTTCGGCTTCGCTGCAGAAACGGCGCGAATGAAGGTGGATTTACCGGCGTTCGGCATCCCCAGCATCCCAACGTCTGCCAGCAGCATCAGCTCAAGCTGCAGGTCGCGCTTGTCGCCCGGCGTACCCATCGTTTTCTGACGCGGGGTACGGTTGACGGACGATTTGAAGCGGGTGTTACCCAGGCCATGCCAGCCGCCTTTGGCGACCATCAGGCGCTGACCGTGCTTGGTCATATCGCCCATGGTCTCGCCGGTTCCCTGATCGATAACACGGGTCCCTACGGGCACCTTCACCGAGACGTCTTTACCACGCTTACCGGTACAGTCACGGCTTTGCCCGTTCTGCCCGCGTTCAGCGCGGAACGCTTTCTCAAAACGGTAGTCAATCAGGGTGTTCAGGTTCTCGTCCGCTTCCAGCCAAACGTCACCGCCATCACCACCGTCGCCGCCGTCAGGGCCGCCTCTTGGGATATATTTTTCACGGCGGAAGCTCACGCAACCGTTGCCGCCATCACCTGCTACGACCAGGATCGTTGCTTCATCAACAAACTTCATTTTACTCTCCGTAAATCATTCGCCTGAGCGGGGGACTACTACAACCGCTTCATTTTTACGCCAGCGTCCCCAAAGACGATGACCAATGGCGGAAAACATCGCGCCCGCAACCACGACAAACGCACCGAGATAACCCAACAGGTTTAACATCGGTTTGACGAAGAAATCGGGCCAGGCAATTGATAATAAATCTGAAAATAACAGCGTAAACAGCGGGGTTAGCGTAATTAATGCGCTCACCTGCGCTGCCTGCCAACGCGCCATCGCTTCCGCGAGTGCGCCATAACCTACCAGCGTGTTCAAACCACAAAAGATCAGGCACGCCAGCTGCCAGTCGCTTAGCTGGGATATCACACCCGGCTTTGCCAGCGGCAATAGTGCAATCGTACATAAAGTGTACAGCAAAAACAGGATTTGCTGTGACGCCAGACGACGCAATAACACCTTTTGCGCGACGCCGTAGCTCACCCACACCGTCGCTGCAGCCACGCCAAAAATCACACCCCAGGTGTAATCCGTCAGGCGGGTAAAAATCTCTATCAGGCTGGTGTTGAAGAACATCACCAGCCCGCAGAGCAGCATTATCGCACCGATAACCTGGGTCCCGCGCATCTTCTCCTTGAGAATAAAGACGCTGGCGACCATCATGCCAACCGGGGACAGCTGGCCAATCACCTGCGAGGCCGTCGGGCTTAAATATTGCAAGGACGAGCTGAACAGAATGAAGTTACCGAACAGACCGCCCGTCGCGATAGCCAGTAAAATTAGCCAGCGAGGCTTGCGGAAAAGATGCAGCGGCGGCAGCTTGCCTTTAATCGCCAGGATCGCCCCGAGGCCAATACTCGCCATTAAAAAGCGATAGAACACCACCGTTGGCGGTTCCATCACTTCCAGAACCTGCTTCATTGCGATGGGCAGCGCACCCCAGCACATTGCGGTGGTGAGCGCCAAAACAATACCTATGCCGGCCTGCTGCTTCATGCCCGTTTTACCTGCGGAAAATTTTCCGGACTTCTAATGTAAAAAGCCCCGCAACACGTTGCGGGGCTTTAATCCGTTACCGGACCTCGAAAACCTTACTCAGCAACGATGCTGATATATTTACGGTTGTTCGGGCCTTTAACTTCAAATTTCACTTTACCGTCTGCTTTAGCAAACAGAGTGTGGTCACGACCGCAACCTACGTTGCTACCAGCGTGGAATTTGGTACCACGCTGACGAACGATGATGCTACCCGCCAGAACGGTTTCGCCACCGAAACGCTTAACGCCCAGGCGTTTAGCTTCTGAGTCGCGACCGTTACGAGTTGAGCCGCCAGCCTTTTTATGTGCCATTTAAATCTCTCCTCAGGTCTTAGGCGCTGATGCCAGTAATTTTCACATCAGTGAACCACTGACGATGGCCCTGCTGCTTACGGTAGTGTTTACGACGACGAAACTTAACGATTTTAACTTTCTCGCCACGACCGTGAGCAACAACTTCAGCTTTGATTACGCCGCCCTCAACGAAAGGAACGCCGATCTTGATTTCTTCACCGTTTGCGACCATCAGCACTTCAGCGAACTCAACAGCTTCGCCAGTTGCGATGTCCAGCTTTTCCAGGCGAATGGTCTGACCTTCGCTTACTCGGTGTTGTTTACCACCACTTTGGAAAACCGCGTACATATAAAACTCCGCTTCCGCGCACCTCTTAATGTGATTTAGAGTGCGCTATAAATATTCACAATAGGGCGCGAATATTACGCAAAAGGCGAGCCTTTGACAAGAGCGATCGTCGCTCAACGCAGAAAAAAAACACAACTTTCACGCTAACGTTTATCTATGCCATTTTTTCAGTACAATCATATCTTCTTTTAATTCTATCTTAATCCTGCTGTGAACCCACCTGGATTCGCGGTAACAGGACATGTGGCCCGGCTTTTGCGATGAATTTAGAAAAAATCAATGAGTTAACCGCGCAAGATATGGCGGGTGTCAATGCGACAATCCTTGAGCAACTCGACTCAGATGTTCAGCTTATCAATCAGTTAGGCTATTACATCGTCAGCGGAGGCGGTAAACGTATTCGTCCGATGATTGCGGTCCTCGCGGCGCGCGCCGTCGGTTATCAGGGGAATGCGCACGTCACCATTGCCGCGCTGATCGAATTTATCCATACCGCGACCCTGCTTCATGATGATGTCGTTGACGAGTCGGATATGCGTCGTGGCAAAGCCACGGCCAATGCGGCCTTCGGCAATGCAGCCAGCGTGCTGGTTGGTGATTTTATCTATACCCGCTCTTTCCAGATGATGACCAGCCTCGGCTCGCTGAAGGTGCTGGAGGTCATGTCGAAAGCCGTTAACGTGATTGCCGAAGGCGAAGTCCTGCAGCTCATGAACGTTAACGACCCGGACATCACCGAAGAAAACTACATGCGGGTGATTTACAGCAAAACGGCCCGACTGTTCGAGGCCGCCGCGCAATGTTCCGGGATCCTGGCTGGCTGCACCGAAGAACAGGAGCGGGCATTACAGGACTACGGCCGCTATTTGGGCACCGCTTTCCAGCTGATCGATGATTTGCTGGACTACAGCTCCGACGGCGACCGTTTGGGTAAAAACGTGGGCGATGACCTGAACGAGGGTAAACCTACTCTGCCGCTGCTGCATGCGATGCGCCACGGCACTCCGGAGCAGTCCGCCATGATCCGCGGCGCAATCGAACAGGGTAACGGACGTCACCTGCTGGCAGCCGTTCTGGAGGCCATGGCCGCCTGCGGTTCGCTGGAATGGACCCAAAAGCGCGCGGAAGAAGAAGCCGATAAGGCGATTGTTGCGCTTCAGGTTTTACCCGACTCGCCGTGGCGCGAAGCGCTCATCGGCCTGGCGCACATCGCCGTACAGCGCGATCGCTAATCGCCCTTTCGACCCTTCCCGCGCATCGCGCGGGAAAGTTCCTAAAAAATCCCCAGCCCGCCCCTTCATCCACTGAACCTTGATGAATTCTGAATATTCGTTCGATTTACTGGAACTTGTTAGAACTTTAATAAACCAGGGGTATAGTGACCCTGTCGTCCGCTTGGGGCGATCTGGAACCTTATCACCAGGAGAATTTATGGATAAGTTCATCGATTGGCACCCGGCCGATATTATCGCCGGATTACGCAAAAAGGGCACGTCGCTGGCAGCGGAATCACGACGCAACGGTCTGAGTTCCTCAACCCTGGCCAATGCCCTAACCCGGCCGTGGCCCAAAGGCGAACTGATTATTGCGAACGCGCTGGGAACCACGCCATGGGCTATTTGGCCGTCACGCTACCATGACCCGATTACCCATCGGTTTATCGACAGAACGCAGATGATACGCCAGAAGAAAAGTGAGAAGTGAGTCGAGGTAATACAGGATGCAGCCCCCGGACCAACGTCAGAGGGCTGCGATAGCAGCTTTACTCGCCTTTGACGCGTTCGATATTCGCGCCCAGCGCCTGCAGCTTATCTTCAATCCGCTCGTATCCGCGGTCGATGTGATAGATACGATCGACAATCGTGGTGCCTTCCGCAATACAGCCCGCCAGTACCAGGCTTGCCGATGCGCGCAGGTCGGTTGCCATTACCTGAGCACCGGACAGCTGGGCCACGCCGTGGCAGATCGCCGTATTGCTTTCGATTTCCGCGTGTGCGCCCATACGGATCAGTTCCGGAATGTGCATAAAGCGGTTTTCGAAAATGGTCTCGGTAATCACGCCGGTGCCTTCAGCCACCAGGTTTAGCAGCGTAAACTGCGCCTGCATGTCGGTCGGGAATCCCGGGTGCGGCGCGGTACGTACGTTGACGGCTTTAGGACGATTGCCGTGCATATCAAGGCTAATCCAGTCTTCACCGGTCTCAATATCGGCACCCGCGTCACGCAGCTTCGCCAGCACGGCGTCGAGGGTATCAGGCTGCGCATTGCGGCAGACAATTTTACCGCCGGAGATTGCCGCCGCGACCAGGAAGGTCCCGGTTTCGATGCGGTCCGGCAGAACGCGATATACGCCGCCGCCCAGACGCTCTACGCCTTCAATAGTAATGCGGTCAGAACCCTGGCCTTTAATTTTCGCGCCCAGCGCAACGAGGAAGTTGGCCGTATCGACGATTTCCGGCTCACGCGCGGCGTTTTCGATAACGGTGGTGCCTTCTGCCAGCGTCGCGGCGCTCATGATGGTGACGGTCGCGCCAACGCTGACCTTATCCATAACGATATGCGCGCCTTTGAGGCGTCCATTGACCGATGCCTTGACGTAGCCCTCTTCCAGCTTGATCTCAGCACCCAGCTGCTCCAGGCCGGTAATATGCAGGTCAACCGGACGGGCGCCGATCGCACAGCCACCCGGCAGTGAAACCTGGCCCTGGCCAAAACGCGCCACCAGCGGCCCCAGCGCCCAGATAGAGGCGCGCATGGTTTTGACTAAATCGTACGGAGCACAGAAGACGTCAACCGGGCCCGCATCAATCCATACCGAACCGTTACGCTCAACTTTGGCGCCGAGCTGGCTCAGCAGTTTCATCGTGGTATCGATGTCTTTCAGCTTCGGTACATTCTGGATCTCAATCGGCTCTTCTGCCAGCAGTGCGGCAAAGAGGATCGGCAGGGCTGCGTTTTTCGCACCGGAGATGGTGACTTCGCCCTGGAGACGAGTCGGACCCTGAACACGGAATTTATCCATTGATTCTGTTCTCTGTTAAGAATTCATATACGCTGCAGGGAGCATCCCTACAGCTTAAAAGCCATTTAGCTTGCGATCGCGGGCCCACTCCTGCGGGGTATACGCCTTGATCGACAGAGCATGGATGCGGTTGTCGGCAATATATTCCATCAGCGGGGCGTAGATAGTCTGCTGCTTCTTCACGCGGCTCATGCCGTCGAACAGCTCGCCCACAGCAATAACCTGAAAGTGACTGCCATCGCCAGAGACGTGGACTTCCTGGAGGGAGAGTGCGTTCATCAGCACGGTCTGAATTTCATGATTTTCCATGGGTTCAAATTTTATCTGGTAGTGAAAATAGCCCAACATCTTAGAGGAAAGTGGCGCGGTCTTAAACAAGCAAAAAGCCCCATCGAAAATATTGATGAGGCTTTGCGGATAGCGCCAGTGGTAACACTCTGAAAAATTATGGGATCATATCGGCAGGAAGGTTGTAAAGACCGATCAGCGTTTGCAAATTATCGCTCTTGCCGATCAGCTGTGCCTCCCTGCCCTGGCGACGAATCAGCGCCACGAAATGCACCAGCAGCGCCAGGCCCGCGGTATCGACCCGGGTTACCGCGCTCAGGTCGATAGTTGATACGCCTTCAGTCGCCCGCGCGCGGTCGTCCCAGAGCGGGACCAGCAGATCCTGGTCCAGCTCACCCTGCAGTGCCAGGCGCTCGCCGCTGCGGGTCCAGCTCAGCTGACCGCTCATTATTTTTTCTGTTCCAGGGTAATCGGCTGGGCGGAGATTGATTTCAGCTGCGCGGTCAGACCATCGACGCCTTTAGTACGCAGCAGATCGCTCCACTCGTTCTGCTTGGTGGTGATCATGCTCACCCCTTCAGCAATCATATCGTAGGCCTGCCAGTTGCCGGTCTGGGTGTTTTTACGCCACTGGAAGTCCAGGCGCACCGGCGGACGACCGTTAGGATCGAGGATCGTCACGCGGATAGGAACGATAGTCGCATCGCCCAGCGGCTGTTCCGGCGCGATTTGATAGGTCTGACCGTGATACATCGCCAGCGCCTGGCCGTACGCCTGCTTCAGATACTCGCGGAAGGCGGTAAAGTAGGCCTCACGCTGCGCCGGGGTCGCATCTTTGTAATAGCGGCCCAGCACCAGCGCGCCGGCATACTTCACCTGCACGTACGGCATCAGCTCCTGGTCGACGATTTCACGCAGATAGTTCGGGTTAGCCTGAATCTTCGGCTGCTCGTTTTTCAGGCGGTCAAAGGTTTTCTGCGCGGCTTCATCCATCAGCTTGTACGGATTGGACTGATCCGCTGCGGTCGCTGCGGTCAATGGCGCAATCGCCAGCATGGCGATCATCAGTAAGCGTTTAAACATATCGGGTCTCTCCTGAGTTAGTGCGTCGTGGCGGCAGGCTGCGCTGCGTCAGTATGACTTTCCTGGGCTGCCGGATCATCGCCAGAATTCTTATTGTCGCTGCCTTTACTGTTGTAAAGGAACTGGCCAATCAGATCTTCCAGAACCATGGCCGATTTCGTGTCCTGGATCGTCCCACCATCTTTAAGGATAGATGTTCCCAGCTCCGGGTCTTCAAACCCCATGTTCAGAGCCAGGTACTGCTCGCCCAGCAGGCCGGAAGTACGAATGGCCAGCGAGCTGGAGTCAGGAATATGGTTGTAGCTCTCATCAATATCGATGGCTACCCGCGGCAGGTAGGTTTTTGGATCGAGGGTGATGTCCGCCACCCGGCCCACGACCACGCCGCCAATGCGTACCGGCGACCGCGCCTTCAGGCCACCGATATTGTCAAACGTCGCGTAAAGACGATACGTCGGCTCGGTCCGCAGAGAGGTCACGTTCGCGGCCTTCAGGCATACAAACAGCGCCGCCAGCAGCGCCACCAGTAAAAATACGCCTACCCAGATTTCACTTTTTTTCGTTTGCATGAACTCAATTCCCAAACATCAGCGCAGTCAGCACAAAATCCAGCCCCAGAACCGCCAGCGACGAATGCACCACGGTGCGCGTCGTTGCCCGGCTAATCCCTGCGGAAGTGGGGATAGCATCATAACCGTTAAATAACGCTACCCATGTCACCGTAATGGCGAAAACCAGACTCTTAATCAGGCAGTTAACCAGATCCATTCGCCAGTCGACGGCGTTTTGCATCGCGGTCCAGAAGAAGCCGCTGTCGATACCTTTCCAGTTAACGCCAACCAGCGAACCGCCCCAGATCCCCACCGCGACAAAAATAACCGTCAGCAGCGGCAGTGAGATGACGCCGGCCCAGAAGCGCGGTGATATCACGCGACGCAGCGGATCGACGGCCATCATCTCCATGCTCGAGAGCTGTTCGGTCGCGCGCATCAGCCCTATTTCGGCTGTCAGAGCCGAACCGGCACGCCCGGCAAACAGCAGCGCGGCAACCACCGGTCCCAGCTCGCGCAGCAGAGACAGCGCCACCAGCATACCAAGACTGGTTTCTGCGCTGTAGGTGGTTAACACCAGATACCCCTGCAGGCCGAGCACCATGCCGATAAACAGCCCCGACACGATGATGATCAGCATCGACAGCACGCCAACGTTGTACAGCTGACGCACCAGCAGCGGCGCGTGCTTGCGAAACTCCGGCTTGCCCACTACGGCGTTGAAAAGCATTAATCCGGCACGCCCAAAAGCCGCGGTGGTTTTAATCCCCCGATGGCCGAGCGATGCCAGCATATTTAGCAGCATCAGTCGTTTAACTCCCTATGCCTAATAAATCATGCTGATAGTCGCCTGCCGGATAGCGGAACGGCACCGGGCCGTCGGCGATACCATCAATAAACTGGCGAACACGAGGGTCGGCATTTTCCCGCAGCGACCGGGCGCTGCCGTGGGCGACGATTTTCTTATCGGCCACAATATAGGCGTAATCCGCAATACTGAGCACTTCCGGTACGTCGTGCGATACCACGATACACGTAACGCCCAGGGTGCTGTTGAGTTCAGAAATCAGCTTAACCAGCACGCCCATGGTGATGGGGTCCTGGCCGACGAACGGTTCGTCGAACATGATGAGATCCGGTTCGAGCGCGATAGCTCTTGCCAGCGCCGCGCGGCGCGCCATGCCGCCGGATAGCTCAGAAGGCATCAGCATTGCCGCTCCGCGCAGGCCAACGGCCTCAAGCTTCATCATCACGGTAGTATGCAGCAGCGCTTCGGGCAGATGAGTGTGCTCACGCAGCGGATAGGCGACGTTATTAAAGACGTTCATATCGGTGAACAGCGCGCCGGACTGAAACAGCATGCTCATACGCTTACGTACGGTATACAGGCGCGAACGCGACATCTGCGGCACGTTTTCGCCATCAAACAGGATCTCGCCGCTGTCCGGCGGGATCTGGCCGCCGATCAGGCGCAGCAGGGTCGTTTTACCGATTCCCGATGGCCCCATGATCGCCGTGATCTTACCGCGCGGCACCGACAGCGAGATATCATCAAAGATCGCGCGATCGCCTCGAGAGAAGCTGATACCGCGTACTTCGACTAAATTCGCCAGAGTTTGGCTCATAAAATCATCCTTACAAAACATCCCTCAGGCTAAGCATGGTGCTTTCTTCCACCATAAACCCAACATTTTTACAGAATCTTACCTGCCTGGGTTAGCGAAAGCTGGCATTTGTTTTACTTTTGACAAACATAAAGTCAAAATTAAGAATTCGTTACGCTGCGTACGGACGATCAGCGAGGCGACGATTATACCTGAAGAAAGGACTTTAGATGCTCTTAGCGACGGCTCTGTTAATAATTGGTTTACTGCTGGTGGTCTACAGCGCCGATCGTCTGGTCTACGCCGCTTCAATACTGTGCCGCATGATAGGGATCCCGCCGCTTATCATTGGCATGACGGTGGTGAGTATCGGCACCAGCCTGCCCGAGATCATCGTCTCTGCGGCCGCCTCCCTGCACGGGCAGACCGATCTGGCCATCGGGACGGCGATCGGATCGAACATCACCAATATCCTGTTAATTCTTGGCCTCGCAGCCTTACTTCATCCATTTACCGTACATTCTGATATCCTGCGCCGCGAACTGCCGCTAATGTTGCTGGTCAGCCTGCTCGCGAGCTTTGTCCTCTATGACGGCCAGCTCTCGCGCATGGACGGCCTTTTTTTACTGGCGTTAGCCATACTATGGCTACTGTTCACGGTAAAAATAGCGCGCATCGCCGAGCGTCAGGGTAACGATAGCCTGACCCGGGAGCAGATAGCGGAGCTGCCGCGAGAAGGTTCGCTCCCCGTCGCCCTACTGTGGCTCGGGGTGGCGATGATTGTCATGCCGATGGCGACCCGCATGGTGGTGGATAATGCCACCGTGCTGGCGAACTACTTCGCCATCAGCGAGCTGACCGTTGGCCTCACGGTGGTCGCCATCGGCACCAGCCTGCCGGAACTGGCAACGGCGATTGCTGGTGCCCGTAAAGGGGAAGATGATATCGCCATCGGGAATATCATTGGCGCCAATATCCTGAATATTGTCCTGGTTCTCGGGCTGCCGGCGCTGATCGCGCCGGGATCCTTCGCCCCCGAAGCGTTTACGCGCGACTATGCCGTCATGATGCTGGTCAGCGTAATTTTCGCCCTGCTGTGCTGGCGCCGAAAACGGCAGCCCAGCCGACTTGCCGGGGCGCTGCTGGTCGGCGGTTTTGTGGTTTGGTTGGCGATGCTGTACTGGGCAGCACCGCTCTTTGGTGAATGAATCGGGATACCATTATGTCGCAAACAGATTTGCCAACGGATTTTGACTTTCAACGGGCAGGCCGCGAGGTCCTGGAAATTGAACGTGAAGGTCTGGCTCAGCTCGATCAATACATTAATGAAGATTTTACGCGCGCCTGCGAAACGATTTTCCGCTGCACGGGCAAAGTGGTGGTCATGGGGATGGGTAAGTCCGGCCATATCGGACGCAAAATGGCAGCCACCTTCGCCAGCACCGGTACGCCGTCGTTCTTCGTTCATCCCGGCGAGGCGGCCCACGGCGATTTAGGCATGGTCACGCCGCAGGACGTTATTATCGCCCTGTCGAACTCCGGCGAATCGAACGAAATGCTCGCGCTGATCCCGGTGCTTAAGCGCCAGCGGGTGCCGCTGATCTGCATGACCAGCCGCCCGGAAAGCAGCATGGCGCGCGCGGCGGATATCCACCTGTGCGTGAGGGTGCTGAAAGAAGCCTGTCCGCTTGGCCTTGCCCCGACGTCAAGCACCACCGCGGCGCTGGTGATGGGCGATGCTCTGGCGGTCGCGCTGCTGGAAGCTCGCGGCTTTACCGCCGAAGATTTCGCGCTCTCCCACCCCGGCGGCGCGCTGGGCCGTAAGCTGCTGCTGCGGGTCAATGATATCATGCACACCGGAGATGAAATCCCGCACGTGACTCTGCAGGCCACGCTGCGCGACGCGCTGCTGGAAATCACGCGTAAAAATTTAGGCATGACCGCTATCTGCGATGATGACATGAACATCATCGGTATTTTCACCGACGGCGACCTGCGCCGGGTGTTCGATTCCGGGGTCGATATGCGTAATGCCGGCATCGCCGAGGTCATGACGCCGGGTGGGATTCGCATCCGTCCCGGCATTCTGGCCGTCGATGCGCTAAACCTGATGCAAGCCCGTCATATCACCTGCGTATTAGTTGCCGATGGCGACCGTCTGTTGGGTGTGGTACATATGCACGATCTCCTGCGCGCAGGCGTAGTGTAAGTAAGGATAAAATAATGAATAATGCTGATGCTCCGCTAGCGACCTGCTACGGACCGGTAAGCCCTGAATTTCTCGAACGCGCGGCGAAGATCCGTTTACTGATCCTCGACGTTGACGGCGTGCTTTCCGACGGTCTTATCTATATGGGCAACAACGGCGAAGAGCTGAAAGCGTTCAACGTACGCGATGGCTACGGGATCCGCTGCGCGCTGACTTCAGGTATTGAAGTGGCGATTATTACCGGGCGAAACGCTAAACTGGTAGAAGATCGCTGTCAGACGTTAGGCATTACGCATCTGTATCAAGGGCAGTCCGATAAGCTGCTGGCCTTCCGTGACTTATTGAGCAAGCTGGCCGTCCGTGCGGACGAAGTGGCCTATATTGGCGACGACCTGATCGACTGGCCGGTAATGGCAGAAACAGGCTTAAGCGTTGCCGTGGCGGATGCGCACCCGCTGCTGCTTCCACGCGCAGACTATGTTACCCGCATCAACGGCGGGCGCGGAGCGGTACGCGAAGTCTGCGATTTGTTACTATTGGCGCAGGGCAAGCTGGATGAGGCCAAAGGGCAATCAATATGAGTAAAACCAGACGTTGGGTTATCATTTTACTGTCGCTGGTCGCGCTGATCCTGATCGGCCTTAACCTGGCGGGTACCGACGATACCGCTCAGCCGGAGGTCAATCCTGATGACCCAACCTATACCAGCGAGCATACCGATACCGTCGTTTACAGCCCGGAAGGGGCGCTTAACTATCGCCTTATCGCCGAGCATGTCGCGTATTTCTCTGCGCAGGAGCTGTCGTGGTTCACTCAGCCGGTGATGACCACCTTTGATACCAACAAAGCCCCGAGCTGGTCAATCAAAGCGGATAAAGCCAAGCTGACCAACGATCGTATGCTGTATCTTTATGGGCACGTTGAGGTAAATGCGCTAAGCCCAGACTCTCAACTGCGCAAAATTACGACGGATAACGCCCAGATAAACCTGGTGACGCAGGATGTTACCTCCGATGACATGGTGACGTTGTACGGGACAACATTTAATTCCAGTGGCCTAAAAATGCGCGGGAATCTGCGCAGCAAAAATGCCGAGCTGATTGAAAAGGTTAGAACCTCTTATGAAATTCAGAACAAACAAACTCAGCCTTAAGATTGCGCTCGCCAGCGCCATACTGGCCGCCAGCCTGCCGGCACTGGCAAAGACTGGCGACACCGATCAGCCGATTCATATCGAATCCGATCAGCAGTCGCTGGATATGCAGGGCAATGTTGTCACCTTTACCGGTAATGTCGTCGTGACCCAGGGCACCATCAAGATCAATGCCGATAAGGTCGTGGTCACTCGTCCCGGCGGCGAGAGGGGTAAAGAGGTGATCGACGGATACGGTAATCCGGCAACCTTCTTCCAGATGCAGGATAACGGCAAGCCGGTTAAAGGCCGCGCGTCAAAAATGCATTATGAACTGCAAAATGATTTCGTCGTCCTGACCGGCAATGCGCATCTGGAACAGATCGATAGCAATATCCAGGGCGACAAGATCACCTATCTGGTGAAAGAGCAGAAAATGCAGGCGTTCAGCAACAAAGGCGGGCGCGTGACTACGGTGCTGGTTCCTTCGCAGCTGCAGGACAAAGGCACCGATCAGCCAAAGAAAGGTAAGTAATTCGTTATGGCAACATTAACTGCAAAGAATCTCGCCAAAGCTTATAAAGGCCGCCGCGTGGTGGAAGACGTCAGTCTGACCGTCAACTCCGGTGAGATTGTCGGCCTGCTCGGCCCAAACGGCGCCGGCAAGACCACCACCTTCTACATGGTCGTCGGGATCGTGCCGCGTGACGCCGGTAATATTATCATCGACGATGAAGATATCAGCCTGCTGCCGCTTCACGCCCGCGCGCGCCGGGGCATTGGCTACCTGCCGCAGGAAGCCTCAATTTTCCGTCGCCTGAGCGTCTACGATAACCTGATGGCGGTACTGCAGATTCGTGACGATCTGAGCAGCGAACAGCGTGACGATCGCGCGAAAGAGCTGATGGAAGAGTTCCATATCGAGCATCTGCGCGATAGCCTCGGTCAGGCGCTTTCCGGCGGCGAACGTCGCCGCGTTGAAATTGCCCGCGCGCTGGCCGCGAACCCTAAATTTATCCTTCTGGATGAACCGTTTGCCGGCGTTGACCCCATTTCAGTTATCGATATCAAACGCATCATCGAGCACCTGCGCGACAGCGGTCTTGGCGTGCTGATCACCGACCATAACGTCAGGGAAACGCTGGCCGTCTGCGAACGCGCGTATATCGTCAGCCAGGGCCACCTGATCGCCCACGGTACACCGCAGCAAATCCTGGAAGACGAGCAGGTTAAGCGCGTGTATCTTGGGGAAGACTTCAGACTCTGATAGGGTAGAGGTTACAGACGTTTTAGCCGGAGATATTAGCCCTGAATATGAAGCAAGGTTTGCAATTAAGGCTAAGCCAACAGCTTGCCATGACGCCACAACTGCAGCAGGCCATTCGTTTGCTGCAGCTGTCCACGTTAGAACTCCAGCAGGAACTCCAGCAGGCGCTGGAGAGTAATCCGTTGCTTGAGCAAACCGATCTTCATGAAGAGGTAGAAACGAAAGAAGTTGAGGACCGCGAGTCTCTGGATACCGTGGACGCCCTTGAGCAAAAAGATATGCCCGATGAGCTACCGCTCGACGCCAGCTGGGATGAGATCTACACCGCCGGCACGCCTTCTGGCAACGGCGTCGATTACCAGGATGACGAGCTACCTATCTATCAAGGTGAAACGACCCAGAGCCTGCAGGATTACCTGATGTGGCAGGTCCAGCTGACGCCGTTCACCGATACCGACCGCGCTATCGCCACCTCTATCGTCGATGCCGTTGATGATACCGGCTACCTCACCCTGCGGGTGGAGGATATCGTTGAGAGCATTGACGATGACGAAATCGGCCTCGAAGAAGTTGAAGCGGTACTGAAGCGCATCCAGCGCTTTGACCCGGTTGGCGTCGCGGCAAAAGATCTGCGCGACTGTCTGCTGGTTCAGCTTTCGCAGTTTGCCAAAGAGACGCCGTGGCTGGAAGAGGCCCGGCTCATCATCAGCGATCATCTCGATCTGCTCGCCAACCACGACTTTCGCTCCCTGATGCGCGTCACGCGGCTGAAAGAGGACGTTCTGAAAGAAGCGGTTAATCTGATCCAGTCGTTAGATCCGCGCCCGGGTCAGTCGATCCAAACCAGCGAACCGGAATACGTGATCCCGGATGTGCTGGTGCGTAAGGTGAGCGATCGCTGGATCGTAGAGCTGAATTCCGACAGCATCCCGCGCCTGAAGATCAACCAGCACTACGCCGCAATGGGCAACAGCACGCGTAACGACGCCGATAGCCAGTTTATCCGCAGCAACCTGCAGGAAGCCCGCTGGCTGATAAAAAGCCTGGAAAGCCGCAACGATACGCTGCTGCGCGTCAGCCGCTGCATCGTCGAACAGCAGCAGGCCTTCTTTGAACAGGGCGAAGAGTTTATGAAGCCGATGGTGCTGGCGGACATCGCTCAGGCCGTCGAGATGCATGAATCGACGATTTCACGCGTGACCACGCAAAAGTACCTGCACAGCCCGCGCGGTATTTTTGAACTGAAGTATTTCTTCTCCAGCCACGTGAATACCGAAGGCGGAGGCGAGGCATCGTCGACCGCCATTCGCGCGCTGGTGAAGAAGTTAATCGCCGCGGAGAACCCCGCGAAGCCGTTGAGTGACAGTAAGCTCACCACCATCCTGTCTGAACAGGGTATCATGGTGGCGCGCCGCACCGTCGCTAAGTACCGAGAGTCTTTATCCATTCCGCCGTCTAACCAGCGTAAACAGCTGGTGTGACCCAACCGATAAGGAAGACACTATGCAGCTCAACATTACAGGACACAACGTCGAAATCACCCCGGCCCTGCGCGAGTTCGTCAACGCGAAGTTCAGCAAACTGGAGCAGTTTTTCGACAGGATCAATCAGGTCTACATTGTGTTAAAAGTAGAGAAGGTGACGCAAATTGCGGACGCCAATCTGCATGTCAACGGTGGCGAAATCCATGCCAGTGCGGAAGGGCAGGATATGTATGCCGCTATCGATGGTCTCATCGATAAGCTGGCACGACAGTTAACAAAACATAAAGATAAACTAAAACAACACTAATTGTCCGGGCGGTCGTCCCTGCCAGCCGTTGGCTATTGTCGGCAGCTGGCAGAGAGCGAGCTCAGGTGAAATTATGATGAACAACGATTCAGCTCTACAACTGAGTAATGTCCTTAATCAGGAATGTACCCGTAGCCAGGTTCACTGCCAGAGCAAAAAGCGCGCGCTGGAGATCATCAGCGAGCTGGCGGCAAAGCAGCTAGGTCTGCCGTCCCAGGTGGTATTCGAGGCGATCCTCACCCGTGAGAAAATGGGCAGTACCGGAATTGGCAACGGCATCGCCATTCCGCACGGCAAGCTTGAAGAGGATACGCTGCGCGCCGTTGGCGTTTTTGTGCAGCTGGAAACGCCGATCGCCTTTGATGCAATCGACAATCAGCCCGTCGACCTGCTGTTTGCGCTTTTAGTGCCGGCGGATCAGACAAAAACCCATCTGCATACGCTGTCGCTGGTGGCAAAACGGCTGGCGGATAAAACGATTTGCCGTCGCCTGCGCGCCGCGCAAAGCGACGAAGAGCTATATGAGATTATCACCGAAGCAGGAAGCAGCGATGACGCATAACGGGAGCGATAGCCTCCCCTTTATCGTACTGAGGAGAAACGGTACATGGTACTGATGATCGTCAGCGGCCGCTCAGGTTCGGGGAAATCCGTCGCCCTGCGGGCGCTGGAAGATATGGGCTTCTACTGCGTAGATAACCTGCCGGTAGTGCTGCTGCCCGAGCTGGCGAGATCGCTGGCCGACAGAAACATTTCCGCCGCCGTCAGCATTGACGTGCGCAACATGCCGGAGTCGCCAGAAATCTTTGAACAGGCGATGAAGAGCCTGCCTGAGGCGTTTTCTCCTCAGCTGCTGTTCCTTGATGCCGATCGCAATACGCTGATTCGTCGCTACAGCGACACGCGTCGCCTGCATCCGCTTTCAAGCAAAAACCTGTCGCTTGAGAGCGCCATCGACGAAGAGAGCGCGCTGCTGGAGCCGCTGCGCTCCCGCGCCGACCTGATCGTCGACACCTCCGAAATGTCGGTACACGAGCTGGCAGAAATGCTGCGTACGCGCCTGCTGGGCAAACGCGAGCGTGAGCTCACCATGGTCTTTGAATCCTTTGGCTTTAAGCACGGTATTCCGATCGATGCCGATTACGTCTTCGACGTGCGCTTCCTGCCTAACCCGCACTGGGATCCCAAGCTGCGCCCGATGACCGGCCTCGATAAACCCGTTGCCGCCTTCCTCGACCGGCACACCGAGGTTCACAACTTTATTTATCAGACCCGCAGCTATCTTGAGCTATGGTTACCCATGCTGGAGACCAATAACCGCAGCTATCTGACGGTCGCTATCGGTTGTACCGGCGGTAAACATCGTTCGGTCTATATCGCCGAACAACTGGCTGACTACTTCCGCTCGCGCGGTAAGAACGTGCAGTCGCGTCACCGGACGCTGGAAAAACGCAAATCATGACCGTAAAGCAGAGCGTTGAGATCACTAACAAGCTGGGCATGCACGCGCGCCCGGCGATGAAGCTGTTCGAGCTAATGCAAAATTTCGATGCCGAAGTGCTGCTGCGCAACGATGAGGGCACGGAGGCGGAAGCCAATAGCGTGATTGCTCTGCTGATGCTCGACTCCGCGAAGGGTCGGCAAATTGAAATTGAGGCCAGCGGTCCGCAGGAAGTCGAAGCGCTGGCCGCGGTTATTGCGCTGTTTAACGCCGGTTTTGACGAAGACTAGCGCCGGCGTCATTCCCCCGGTCGCTCGATGCTTACCGGGGTAACACACCCACCGACCGTATTAATACAGCCTGTTCTCCCGCATAAACCCTTCCCCGCCGAGCTGACGCATCTGGCGTAAAATCCACGCCTGTCGACTGCGGACATAGCCCGACGGCGCGTCCGCACGAAAGCGGATCGGATTAGGCAATACGGCGGCCAGCAGGGCCGCTTCCGCCGGAGTTAACCTGCTCGCAGGCTTGTGGAAGTAGCGCTGCGACGCGGCTTCAACGCCAAACGTCCCCTCGCCAAACTCGGCGATATTCAGATAAACGGTGAGGATGCGTTTTTTACTCCATACCGTTTCAATCCCGACCGTCAGACCGGCCTCCAGCCCCTTACGCAGCCAGCTGCGACCATCCCATAAAAACAGGTTTTTGGCCGTTTGCTGCGACAGGGTCGAGGCGCCGCGCACGCGGTTTTCGTTACGCTCATTGTGCGCCAGCGCCTTTTCTATCGCCGGAACGTCAAAGCCCCAATGGTCGGGGAACTTTTGGTCCTCAGCCGCCATCACCGCCAGCCCCATCCACGGCGATATCTCATCCATCCCCACCCAATCAGAGTGGGCGACATAATGAAAATTGCCGCTCAGCCAGGCGCCGACCTGCCGCTCCAGCATCACCGCCGAAAAGGGCACCGGCAGCACGCTAAACAGCGCAATGCCGCCGCCCCAGAAGGCGGCGGCCACCAGCAGCACCCGCAGCAGCCCACGCTTTACCGTTCGCAGCGGCGAAAAGCGGGTCTTCATGCCGTGAGAACCAGCACGCGCGCCACCAGCTTCTCAATCCCGCTCGCCGCTTCGGCGATATTTTGCGCCAGCATATAGGCCGGGGTGGTCACGACTTTATTCTCTTCATCCACCACAATGTCATCGACCGGACAGGGCACATGCTCGGCCCCCATATCCTCCAGCGCTTCGGCGGTGTCCAGATCGGTGCCAATGGTGACCCGCAGCGGGGCGGGTAAGATTTTTGGCAGCAGCGCCGGCGCGATGCAGATAAAGCCCAGCGGTTTACCGGCCCGATGCATAGCCTGCGTCAGCGCCTTCAGCTCGCCGTCGACGACGCATTCGCTGCCCCGGGAGGCGAAGCTGCTGAGGTTTTTCGCGGCGCCAAATCCACCGGGGACAATCAGCGCATCCAGATCATCGGCCCGGGCGTCGGACAGAGGCTGGATCTCACCGCGGGCGATGCGCGCGGCTTCAATCAGCACGTTGCGGCTTTCCGGCAGGAGCTCGCCGGTCAGATGGTTGATCACATCCGTTTGCGCCTTATCAGGGGCAAAGCACACCGCCTGGGCGCCGCCGCGAGCAATCGCCAGCAGCGTAATAACCGCCTCATGAATCTCGGTGCCGTCATAGACACCGCAGCCGCTTAATACGACGCCAATCTTTTTCATCACCCCTGCTCCTTAGTGCAAATTCGCTGAAACCAGTCAAAAATTTTGATTTACCCGTATTGCTTCACATATTTGACTGATTCATGTAACAAATAATTTAAGGTTTGCTATCTTGATCAGCGAGCAAACCAAATCCTCAGGTTGCGCCGTGTAAAAAATATCTCTAAAAATTGTGGCGCAACGACCGGTTCCCTGGTGTTGGCGCAGTGTTCGCGCACCCCGGTTTATCCGGGGTCATTTTTTATGTGCCGCCGCAACCCACGCCTTCAGCACCGCCACATCGTTCTGCCACTCCGATTTCATCTCTTCAACCCATTCACCAACGTTATCTGACCACGCGGGCAGGTCCGGCGTCTGAATCTGCTGTCCAAGCTGCTGAATGTGGCGCAGGCCGATAGAGCCCGCGGCGCCCTTAATCTTATGGCCTTCATCGACGATCCCTTTCTGGTCGCGGGCGGTAAGGTTGGACTCCAGCACCGCCAGATACCCCGGCATCATCTTCTCGAAAACCGCCAGACCGTCGCTGATAAGCTTCGGCCCCACCAGCTCGATATACTGCTCCAGCATCGGAATATCCAGCACCGAGGCCGATTTAGCCTCATCCACGGCCGGTGCCTCGTCTTCGTCATCTTCCGGCGAATCCCAGAACTTTTTGATGATGGCGGTGAGCGCCGGGACCGACAGCGGCTTACTCAGCACATCATCCATACCGGCATTCAGGTACTCTTTTTTGTCCTTCAGAACGTTGGCCGTGAGCGCCACCAGCGGCGGCAGCTCGTCGGCGGCAAAGCGCTGCTTCAGGTGGCGTGAGATATCGAGGCCGGTCATATCCGGTAGCTGAATATCCAGCAGCACCAGGTCATATTCACCGGGTTCGAACATCTCCAGCGCGGCTTTACCGGTCATCGCCACATCAACGCTATTGCCCAGTTTTTCCAGCACCGAGCGGGCGACAATCACGTTAAGCTCAATATCCTCTACCAGCAGCACGTTCAGCGCCGGGAGCGGCATTTCATCTTCCGCCAGCGTGTCTTCCACCTCCTCCGCTACCGCCGGCGCATGCACCGTTAAGGTAAAGGTTGCGCCCTGGCCCGGCTGGCTGGCGACGTTAATATCGCCGCCCATATTGCGTGCCAGGCGGCGCGACACCGCCAGACCAATTCCGGTGCCGGTGGCAGGTTTCCCGCCGTGGCTATCCTTAACCTGATAGTACATGGCGAAGATTTTATCCTGCTCCGCCTGCGGAATACCGATACCGGAATCCTCGACCTCAAAATGCAGAATATTGCCCTCATCGTAGCGAATACGGACGGTCACGTTGCCGCCCTGAGGGGTAAATTTGACCGCGTTGCTGATGAGGTTCCACAGGATCTGCCGCAGGCGCGTACCGTCGGTGACGACCTTATGCGGCAGCGGCAGCGTCGGATCCATCACGAAGCGCAGCCCTTTCTGCTGCGCCTGCAGGCCGGAGAGGTTTTCGAGGTCGGCAAGGAAGCTGGTGAAGTCCACCGGCTGATTATCGAGCTGGACCTTACGCCGCTCCATCTTATCCATATCGATAATATCGTTGAAGATGTTACCCAACGTCACCGCCGATACGTGGATCGTTTTCAGGTATTTTTCCTGCTCGCCGGTAAGTTCGGTATCCAGCAGGATGCGGCTGAGGCCCACGATGCCGTTAAGCGGCGTACGCAGCTCGTGGCTGATGGTGGAGATAAAGGTCGTCTTATCGCGGCTGGCGCGCTCCAGAGCGTCCTGATAGCGCTTACGTTCGGTAATATCGCGACCGAAGCCCATCAGGCCACGGCGTTTACCGACGCGATCGTAGTAGGGAACCTTGCGGATTTCAAAGCAGGCTTTGCGCCCGTCCGGGTAATCCAGCCACTGCTCATAGGTCAGAGAGACGTTATGTCGGAATACCTTTTCATCCGTTTCCAGCACTTTCTCCGCCGCTTCCTCGTTATAGACATCCTGCGGCTTGAGGTGAATAAGCTGCTTCTCGCTTTTACCCGTCAGCAGCTCCATCGCCCGGTTACAGCCGGAAAACTCTTTATCTTCATTGCGATAGAAAACAAGGTCCGGCGAGGCGTCGAGGAATGAGCGCAGGAAGGAGGACTGCTGCTCGAGCTGAATCTGCGTCTCTTCACGTTCCTTCATCTCAATTTTTAGCTGTTCCAGCGTGGTTTCGCGCTCGGCTTCCGCCTTCTCGCGCTCGCCAATCTCCTGATTGAGCTGGGCGATGTTGTCTTTGAGCTGCACGTTGAGCTTCAGATCCCGCTCGCGCATCTCCTCCAGCTTCTCCACCAGCCTCGAGAGGCGCTGTCGCGACTCCTCAAGCTGCTCAACCACCACCGACAGAAAGTAGACCGCCCACGGGGTAATCAGCAGGCCAAAGAAGATAGAGCGGATCACATCGATGCTTTCAACCTGGCCGTGCAGCACCATCGTAACGGCCATCTGCACCACAATCGCCAGCACCACCAGGGCCAGGGCTAACAGCATGGAAAAACGCACCAGACCCAGCTTCATCATCAGGTCAACATAGTACTGCGCCAGCATACGAATTTGCTTCATAAGGGATTCCTTCGCCACAACTGTGCACAATAATACCCAATTCTGAGCGAGGCGCCGTAAGTTGTGCGAAAAATGCCGATCCTCTTCATACTTCAGGCCGCCGCAGCGCGGGCCGCAGCTGAACTATCCGCGACGCTGCACTATTCACGGACTATGCGGCGGTCGGGCTCCACGCGCGTCCCAGTGCCGAACCCTGCACGCCGTGCTGGTTCAGATAGCGGTCCAGTTCAACCATCCCGGTCCAGCGATTTTCGCACCACAGCGGCGCCAGCAGGGTGGGACGGCGGGCGCTGGCCGAGATTCGGTGATAAATCACCTCCGGCGGCGTATGTCGAATCATCTCTCCGGCGGTGACGGTATAGTCATCCAGCTCAATGCCGTTAAGGCGCCCGGCCTGCCAGGCTTTCGCCATAGTGCTGCCGGTGACGATATGCAGCGGATGCAGCTTGATGCCGTCCACGCCGGTCCCGACCACCTGCTCCAGCGTTTGCAGGCAGTGTCCCGGCCCTTCGCCCGGCAGCCCGACAATCAAATGCGCGCACACCTTCAGCCCGCGCGCTCTCGCCAGCCGGGTCGTGCGCTGATAGCAGGCAAAATCGTGGCCGCGGTTAATGCGATGCAGCGTTTTATCGTGCGCCGTTTGCAGCCCCAGCTCCAGCCAGACTTCGTAGCCCTGCTCCCGGTACTCCGACAGCAGGTCCAGCACCGCTTCGGGGACACAGTCCGGACGGGTGCCAACGCAGAGCCCGACAATATTGGCCTGGCTCACCGCCTGCTGGTACATCGCGCGCAGCACCTGCACTTCGGCAAAGGTGCTGGTGTAGGCCTGAAAATAGGCCAGATAGCGCTTCGCGCGGTTCACCCGCTGCGCCTGAAGCGCCAGCTGCTCGGTAATCGAGCGGTGCTGCTGCTCTTCGTCGGCAAAAGAGGCCACGTTGCAGAACGTGCAGCCGCCCCGGCCAAGGGTGCCATCACGATTTGGGCAGCTAAATCCGCCATGCAGCGTCAGTTTATGAACCTTTTCGCCATAGCGACGCATAAGATCCCCACCAAACATATTGACTAATTTTTGTAACTGCATAATCTGATAGACCGGCCTGAAGAAAGGGGCCAAGCCTGCCATTTTTAGTCACCTACGGCGATGACCTGGATCAATCGTCAGAGTGACCGCTCACCTCATTGCATAACCACTCAATATAACTGCAATTTCATTCACGATTTCTATGATGACTTTTCCTTATACTTAGCCTCTGGTTTGCCATTATCTTCGCCAGGGTTAAAAACAGTGTTATTTCTGGCCCCAGAGACAATAAGCAGCTAAATATTCTGCAATAAAAAGACACTTCAGCACAGATCGATAATGTTACGCTATCGATATAGTGAGACAGATCACACTAGATTACGCTTTCCGGCACGTTTCAATAGCGTTAAAAACCCGTTAATATCTTTAATAATCATAATATTAAACACCTCATAGCACATTTTTGTATAAATAAGATTGCCATTTGACGTAAGTGTGGATTCCCGATAAGTTGGGAATCCGCTGGAAGCTTTCTGGATGAGCTCTCTGCTCATCATATTTATGCAGTAATTGAGATTCCCTCTTACAGCAAGTCCTCAAACTTGCGTACCGATGCGAAAAGGATTTAAAGAGGGCGAATGCGAGGTGCAAACCCCGTCGCCATGCTCTTTCTGTGCCCGTGCGCAATCGGTATCGGAGGGTGTCCCGTAGAGCCTGGGGAGGTTCACTGATATGTTGTACGATAAATCCCTTGAGAGGGATAACTGTGGTTTCGGCCTGATCGCCCACATAGAAGGCGAACCTAGCCACAAGGTAGTGCGTACCGCTATACACGCACTGGCCCGAATGCAGCACCGCGGCGCGATCCTCGCCGACGGTAAAACCGGCGACGGTTGTGGCTTGCTGCTGCAAAAACCCGATCGTTTCTTCCGTATCGTTGCGGAAGAACGCGGCTGGCGTTTAGCCAAAAATTACGCCGTTGGGATGCTGTTCCTTAATAAAGATCCTGAACTGGCTGCTGCCTCACGCCGCATCGTTGAAGAAGAACTGCAACGTGAAACCCTGTCTATCGTCGGCTGGCGCGAAGTGCCAACTAACGAAGGGGTTCTCGGTGAAATCGCCCTCTCCTCGCTGCCCCGTATTGAACAAATTTTTGTTAACGCACCGGCAGGCTGGCGCCCGCGTGATATGGAACGTCGCCTGTTCATCGCGCGTCGTCGCCTTGAAAAACGCCTGCAGGATGATAAAGATTTTTACGTTTGCAGCCTGTCGAACCTGGTGAATATCTATAAAGGTCTGTGTATGCCGGCGGATTTGCCGCGCTTCTACCTGGACCTTGCGGACCTGCGTCTGGAGTCGGCAATCTGCCTGTTCCACCAGCGCTTCTCCACCAACACCGTGCCGCGCTGGCCGCTGGCACAGCCGTTCCGCTACCTGGCGCACAACGGCGAAATCAACACCATCACCGGCAACCGCCAGTGGGCGCGCGCGCGTACCTATAAGTTCCAGACCCCGCTGATCCCCGATCTGCACGATGCCGCACCGTTCGTCAACGAAACGGGATCGGACTCCAGCTCTATGGATAACATGCTGGAACTGCTGCTGGCAGGCGGGATGGATATCGTTCGCGCCATGCGCCTGCTCGTTCCGCCGGCCTGGCAGAACAACCCGGATATGGATCCGGAGCTGCGCGCGTTCTTCGACTTTAACTCCATGCATATGGAGCCGTGGGACGGCCCGGCGGGCATCGTCATGTCCGATGGGCGCTACGCTGCCTGTAACCTCGACCGTAACGGTCTGCGTCCGGCGCGCTACGTCATCACCAAAGACAAGCTGATCACCTGCGCCTCCGAAGTGGGCATCTGGGATTATCAGCCTGACGAAGTGGTTGAAAAAGGCCGCGTTGGTCCAGGCGAACTGATGGTTATCGATACCCGCGGCGGCCGCATTCTGCACTCAGCAGAGACCGACGACGACCTGAAAAGCCGCCACCCTTACAAAGAGTGGATGGAGAAAAACGTTCGTCGCCTGGTACCGTTCGAAGACCTGCCTGACGAAGACGTTGGCAGCCGCCAGCTGGATGACGATACGCTCGCCAGCTATCAGAAACAGTTTAACTACAGCGCTGAAGAGCTGGATTCCGTGCTGCGCGTGCTGGGCGAGAACGGCCAGGAAGCCGTCGGCTCCATGGGCGACGACACGCCGTTTGCCGTGCTCTCCAGCCAGCCGCGTATTATTTACGACTACTTCCGCCAGCAGTTCGCGCAGGTGACCAACCCGCCGATCGACCCGCTGCGTGAAGCGCACGTGATGTCTCTGGCCACCAGCATTGGCCGCGAAATGAACGTCTTCTGCGAAGCGGAAGGCCAGGCGCATCGCCTGAGCTTCAAATCGCCGATCCTGCTGTACTCTGATTTCAAACAGCTGACCACCATGGAAGAGGAGCACTATCGCGCCGATACCCTGGACATTACCTTCAACGCCGCGGAAACAACCCTGGCCGAGACGGTGAAGGCGCTGTGCGACAAAGCGGAGCAGATGGTGCGCAACGGTACCGTGCTGCTGGTGCTGTCGGATCGCAACATTGCGAAAGATCGCCTGCCGGTACCGGCGCCAATGGCGGTCGGTGCTATCCAGACTCGTCTGGTCGATAAGAGCCTGCGCTGCGATGCCAACATCATTGTTGAAACCGCCAGCGCCCGCGACCCGCACCACTTCGCAGTCCTGCTGGGCTTCGGCGCAACGGCTATCTACCCCTATCTGGCCTATGAAACCCTGGCAAGACTGGTGGATAGCAAAGCCATCGACAGAGACTACCGCACGGTGATGCTAAACTACCGTAACGGCATCAACAAAGGCCTCTACAAGATCATGTCGAAGATGGGTATTTCAACCATCGCCTCCTATCGCTGCTCGAAGCTGTTTGAAGCCGTTGGCCTGCATCGCGACGTTTCCGACCTCTGCTTCCTCGGCGTAGTCAGCCGCATCGGCGGTGCAGGCTTCGACGACTTCCAGCAGGACCTGCTGAATCTGTCGAAACGCGCCTGGCTGGTCCGCAAACCGCTGGACCAGGGTGGTCTGCTGAAATACGTTCACGGCGGCGAATATCACGCCTATAACCCGGACGTCGTACGCACCCTGCAGCAGGCGGTTCAGAGCGGTGAATACCGCGATTACCAACAGTATTCTCAGCTGGTCAACGAGCGCCCGGCCGCTACGCTGCGCGATCTGCTGGCGCTGAATCCTGGCGATGAAGCGATCGATATCGCCCACGTTGAGTCGGCAAAAGAGCTGTACAAACGCTTCGATACCGCGGCCATGTCTATCGGCGCATTAAGCCCGGAAGCGCATGAATCGCTGGCGGAAGCGATGAACGGCATCGGCGGCTTCTCCAACTCCGGCGAAGGCGGCGAAGACCCGGCGCGCTACGGCACCAACAAAGTGTCGCGCATCAAGCAGGTTGCTTCCGGCCGCTTCGGCGTCACCCCGGCTTACCTGGTTAACGCCGACGTTATTCAGATTAAAGTCGCTCAGGGCGCCAAACCGGGCGAAGGTGGCCAGCTGCCGGGTGATAAAGTCACCCCGTACATTGCCAAACTGCGCTACTCGGTACCGGGCGTGACGCTGATTTCACCGCCGCCGCATCACGATATTTACTCGATCGAAGATCTGGCGCAGCTGATTTTTGACCTGAAACAGGTCAATCCGAAAGCGATGATTTCCGTGAAGCTGGTCTCCGAGCCGGGCGTTGGCACCATTGCCACCGGCGTGGCGAAAGCCTATGCCGACCTTATCACTATCGCCGGCTATGACGGCGGCACCGGCGCCAGCCCGCTCTCCTCGGTGAAATATGCGGGATGTCCGTGGGAGCTCGGCCTGGTGGAAACCCAGCAGGCGCTGGTGGCCAACGGCCTGCGGCATAAGATTCGCCTGCAGGTAGATGGCGGCCTGAAAACCGGCCTCGATATCATCAAAGCGGCGATCCTCGGCGCGGAAAGCTTCGGCTTCGGCACCGGTCCGATGGTAGCGCTGGGCTGTAAATACCTGCGTATTTGCCACCTGAACAACTGCGCAACCGGCGTAGCAACCCAGGATGACAAACTGCGTAAGAACCACTACCACGGCCTGCCGTTCAAAGTGACCAACTACTTTGAATTCATCGCCCGCGAAACCCGCGAGCTGATGGCTCAGCTGGGCGTGAAGCGTCTGGTGGATCTGATCGGTCGCACCGATCTGCTGAAGGTGCTGGACGGCTTTACCGCGAAACAGCAGAAGCTGGATCTGTCAAAACTGCTGGAAACCGCCGAGCCGCATGCGGGCAAAGCGCTGTACTGCACCGAGAACAACCCGCCGTTTGATAACGGCGTGCTGAACGCGCAGCTGCTGCAGCAGGCAAAACCGTTCGTTGACGGCAAGCAGAGCAAAACGTTCTGGTTTGATATCCGCAACACCGACCGCTCCGTTGGCGCCTCGCTGTCCGGCTATATTGCCCAGACTCACGGCGACCAGGGGCTGGCTGCCGACCCGATTACCGCCCACTTCAGCGGTACCGCGGGCCAGAGCTTCGGCGTGTGGAACGCCGGCGGCGTGGAGCTGCACCTGACCGGTGATGCGAACGACTACGTCGGTAAAGGTATGGCCGGCGGCCTGCTCGCGATTCGTCCTCCGGTGGGCTCCGCCTTCCGCAGCCACGAGGCGAGCATCATCGGCAATACCTGCCTGTACGGCGCGACCGGCGGTCGTCTGTACGCGGCGGGTCGTGCAGGTGAACGTTTTGCGGTGCGTAACTCCGGTGCCATCACCGTCGTTGAAGGCATTGGCGATAACGGCTGCGAATATATGACCGGCGGCATCGTCTGCGTGATCGGTAAAACCGGCGTCAACTTTGGCGCAGGGATGACCGGCGGATTCGCCTACGTGCTGGATGAAGCCGGCGACTTCCGCAAACGCGTGAACCCTGAGCTGGTGGAAATGCTGGACGTTGACTCTCTGGCTATCCACGAGGAGCATCTGCGCGGTTTGATTACCGAACACGTGCAGCTGACCGGCTCGTCGCGCGGGGAAGAGATCCTGGCCAACTGGCCGGCCTTCTCGGCGAAATTCGCGCTGGTTAAACCAAAGTCCAGCGATGTTAAAGCACTGTTGGGTCACCGTAGTCGTAGCGCAGCAGAGCTGCGTGTGCAGGCGCAGTAAGGAATTCAGATGAGCCAGAACGTATACCAGTTTATCGACTTACAGCGCGTTGATCCGCCAAAGAAGCCGCTGAAGATCCGCAAAATTGAATTTGTCGAGATTTACGAGCCGTTTTCAGAGGGCCAGGCTAAGGCGCAGGCAGACCGCTGCCTCTCCTGCGGCAACCCGTACTGTGAATGGAAGTGCCCGGTTCACAACTACATCCCTAACTGGCTGAAGCTGGCCAATGAAGGTCGTATTTTTGAAGCGGCTGAGCTGTCGCATCAAACCAACACCCTGCCGGAAGTGTGCGGCCGCGTGTGCCCGCAGGACCGTCTGTGTGAAGGTTCCTGTACGCTGAACGATGAGTTTGGCGCCGTGACCATCGGCAATATCGAGCGCTATATCAACGATAAAGCGTTCGAGATGGGCTGGCGTCCCGACCTTTCCGGCGTCAAGCCGGTCGGCAAAACGGTCGCCATCATTGGCGCGGGCCCGGCGGGCCTCGCCTGTGCTGACGTCCTGACCCGCAACGGCGTGAAGGCGGTGGTGTTCGACCGCCATCCGGAAATCGGCGGCCTGCTGACCTTCGGTATTCCGGCATTTAAGCTGGAAAAAGAGGTCATGACCCGCCGCCGGGAAATTTTCACCGGCATGGGGATTGAGTTCAAACTCAACGTTGAAGTGGGCCGCGACGTTCAGCTCGACGACCTGCTGAAAGAGTACGATGCAGTGTTCCTCGGCGTCGGCACCTATCAGTCGATGCGCGGCGGGCTGGAAAACGAAGATGCGAACGGCGTGTATGATGCGCTGCCGTTCCTGATCGCCAACACCAAGCAGACGATGGGCTTTGGCGAAACGCCGGACGAGCCGTACGTCAGCATGGAAGGCAAGCGCGTCGTGGTTCTCGGCGGTGGCGACACCGCAATGGACTGCGTGCGTACTTCTATCCGCCAGGGCGCTACTCACGTTATCTGCGCCTACCGCCGTGACGAAGAGAACATGCCGGGCTCGAAACGCGAAGTCAAAAACGCGCGTGAAGAGGGCGTGGAGTTCCAGTTCAACGTTCAGCCGCTGGGCGTTGAGGTGAATGCCAACGGTAAAGTGTGCGGCGTGAAGATGGCGCGCACCGAGATGGGCCAGCCGGATGCGAAGGGCCGCCGTCGGGCCGAAATCGTTGCCGGCTCCGAGCACGTCATTCCAGTCGATGCGGTAGTTATGGCGTTTGGCTTCCGTCCGCACAGCATGGAATGGCTGGCGAAACACAGCGTTGAGCTCGACTCACAGGGGCGTATTATTGCCCCTGAAGGTAACGAAAACGCGTTCCAGACCAGCAACCCGAAGATCTTCGCCGGTGGCGATATCGTGCGCGGTTCTGACCTGGTGGTGACGGCGATTGCCGAAGGTCGCAAAGCGGCTGACGGGATCCTCAACTACCTGGAAGTGTAACGCCAGGGCCCGGATAGCTGCTTATCCGGGTCGCCAAAAAAAGCCCGATGGTTTGTCGCCATCGGGCTTTTTCTATTTCACCAGCAGGCTGGCGCTAACTTTGATCACCACCTTTTTAATCTCAGCGGCCTGCGTCACCATGCAGCCCAGTTTATGCGGTTCATCGGGCATGAATACCGCAAACATACCGGCCTGCAGGGTCAATACCTGTTCGCCGTCAATGCTTCGACACAGCTGATAATCATCCTCATCGTACGCGTCTTCGCACTCGCGAGCGGCTCCCGCTACGCCGAAAAATATCCGCTCTTCCCCCGCAAGCAGGATCTGGATATCAATAAACCGCGTATGCAGCTCCGCCTTTTTCTCTGCCGGCACCCCGCTACTGAACCGCATCACGTTCATAAATACGCTGTCACCCTGCAGCTCGTAGCGCCCCGGCGCGATGCTTTGCAGGTCGTGAGCCTGCGCCAGAAGAATTGCCTGCGCCAGCGCCGGCGGAAGGCCGGCAGCGAATGGCTGCTGAACATTGCCCAAAATCATTGGTTATCTCCCTGTCCCCATAATGCCGCGCCCAGCAGGCCCGCATCGTGCCGGTAGTAAGCTTCCCGCAGCGGGACATGATAGACCGCGGGTTCCTGTAACAGATAGTCGTTAACCAGAAGCAGATAGCCGCCGGCAAGACCTACGCTGCCGCCAACCACCACGAGCTGACAGTCGGTAACGGCTTTCAGGTCGGCAATCAGCCGCGCCAGCGCTTGTGCCGAGCGCCGGATAAGCCGCTCCGCCTGCGGGTTCCCCTGTGCCGCACGGCTAAAGATAGCTTTCGCGTCCAGCCCGCTCAGCTCGCCCTCTGCGGCTGCCGCAATACCGCGCCCTGAGGCGACCGCTTCCACGCAGCCTGTACGCCCGCAGCCGCAGCGCGGGCCGTTGGGATCCGCCAGCGTATGGCCACAATGCCCGGCCAGGCCGCCGCTTCCGGTATGCAGCCTGCCGCGACTAACCACTCCGCCGCCGACCCCCGTCGACACGGTTAAGAAGAGCATCTCACCCACTTTCTCCGGCAGCGCCTGATACTCCGCCCATGCCGCCGCCTGAGCATCGTTGAGCGCGATGCCGGGTAGCCCGGTGAGCGTGGACAGACACTCAACCAGAGGAAAATACGCCAGGCCGCCAAGATTAGCCGGGTTGATGGCGGTTAAGGCGCCGTGCCGGATGATACCGGTTGAGGCCACGGCAAAACGCTCTGCGCGTGCGGCCAGCGGAGCAACGAGCTCTTCTAACGCAGCGGCTAGCGCCGCCGCCGTTCGGCTGGCCGGAGTGGGCAGTTCACGGCGCTCCAGCAGCGCAAGCTCATCGCCCACCAGCCCCGCAGCCAGCTTCGTCCCGCCGATATCTATCGCCAGCGTGCTCATGGTGCCGCCTTTTTCAGCGCCGCGTTATACCATTCACAGATATGCTCCAGACGGGTAATCGCCGAGCCAACGGTAACCGCCCACGCGCCGCTACGCATCGCCTCCCCTGCCTGCTCCGGCGTGTTGTAGCGCCCTTCCGCAATCACCCGACAGCCCGCCGCGTGCAGGGCGCGGACCAGCGCGAGATCCGGCTCCTGCGGCGTTTCCCCGTCGGTGTAGCCCGACAGCGTGGTACCAATAATCTCCGCCCCCAGCCGCCGGCAGGAGAGGCCATCTTCAGGAGATGAGCAGTCTGTCATCGCCAGCTTATTACGCTGATGGATCCTCGCCAGCAGCGTCGCTACCGGCACCGGCCGCGGGCGGTCGGTGCCGTCAACGGCGATGATATCCGCCCCAGCCAGCGCCAGGGCGTCCACGTCCTCGAGAAACGGCGTGATGCGCACCGCCGAATCCGTCAGGTCGCGTTTGAGGATGCCGATAATCGGTATCGTCACCGTAGCCCGGGTCGCGCGGAGGTTCTCCACGCCTTCAATACGTAACGCCACCGCCCCGGCTCGTTCAGCGGCGAGCGCCATAGCGGCAACGATGGGCGGCGTATCCAGCGGGCTGCCGGGAACCGGCTGACAGGAAACAATTAATCCACCGTTGGCGCTGATGCGGGTATCGAGTAGTTCAAGCAAAGACATGATGACTCCCTGGCAAAGACAATCGCCCGGCATGCCGCCGGGCACAGGTTAGCGGATTTTCATTAGGCCACGTTTGCGCGCACCCGACGCCGCGGCGCCGCTGAACGGCAGACCGTCAATCGCGTCGTGGGTCCGCAAGGCTTCGGGACGGATCCAGCGCTGAACGCGGGAGGGCATATCCAGGCCAATCAGCAGGATCACGACGAAGGTCAGGCCGAAGGAAAGCGATCCCAGGGTCGTGCCGAGATCCATTCGCTGCGCGATCAGGGCGCCAAGCACCGGGGCAATCGCTCCGCCCAGCGCCCCCACGTTGTAGGTAAAACCTAATCCGGCCGCACGCTTGTCGGTATCGAAGTAGCCGCCAATCAGCTTCGGCAGGATCCCGGAGATCCCCTGCCCCAGCATCTGCTGGAAAAACAGTAGCAGGCCAAGGACCCAGACGTTTGTGCCACCGATAGCAAAGACGGGAATAATGAGGAGCTGTGACGCAAGCAGGCTGTAAACATAGGCTTTTCGCGTGCCCAGCCAGTCGCCGAGAAAGCCGCCGACGCAGCAGCCAACCGCGGCGCCAAAGCCGCTAAAAAACAGCACCTGTGCGACGGTAGTATGATCGTACGCCAGATCCGTCTTGAGATAGGTTGGCAGAAGCGCCTGAATGGGCCATGAATACAGGAAGGCAAACAGCACAACGACCATCAGCGTTACGCCGGTCGGCCAGCGGTTGCCGCTACTTTGCACCATAAAGCTGATAAATATAGCCGCGCACAGCAGCCCCAGGAGCACCACTATTCCGGCATTTTGCAGCTCACCCGCGAAGCAGAACCACAGCGCCGTTGCCGCAGCGAGGGTCAGGAAAATATTTATCACCCGGTGTTTTCCGCAGTACAGAATATCGACCATCGTGAGCACCGGCGTTTTTCCGGCATGCTTCTGCTGCCAGTCTTCCGCTTCCGGGATGTTTTTTCGCAGCCACAGCGCAAAAACAATCGGTACGATACCGATGAAAAATAGCGCTCGCCATCCCCAAACGGGAACCACCAGGCTATAGACCTGTGCAGCAACGACGGCCCCCACGGAGAAGCCGGAGATCAAAAATCCGCTGGCCTTATTGCGCAGCTTTTTAGGCCAGCTTTCAATAACGTAGGTAGCGCTGGAACCATACTCCCCCGCCATCCCCATGCCGATCACCAGCCGGGCGATAAACAGGGTGGTGTAGCCCGACGCAAAGCCGCAGGCCAGGGTGCCCACCGAAAAAAGAATAATGCTGCTGACCATCGCCAGCCGCCGTCCATAGCGATCGCCCATCGCCCCGAGCATCAGCCCGCCAAACCAGCGCGAGATGAAGGCCGCAGAGATAAGACTCGCCGCCTCAACGGTGGTCAGGCCAAAGTCTCCCTGGATTTCCGTCAACACCAGGGCTATTAATACAAAATCAAAACCATCAAGCAAATACCCCAGCCAGGCGGCGGAGAAAGCCCGCCACTGCGCCCGGTTGAGATGGCGATACCACGGGATGTTCTGGGTCGTTGTGCTCATTTTACTCTCCCGCGATGGGTCAGACCCACGCTTGGTTTCTCATGCCAGATGCCGCTATCACCCATCTGGCATATCAATGTTATCGCCCGGGCGGAAGCGCTGCTGCCGCTCTCCGGGCGTTGCTCCACTCTCACAGCGCGGAGGCTATCCTCAACCCAGATGCTGCCTCTCTTGCTGCAGCTGCTGCGCCAGCGCCTTAAGCTCCGGCAGGAATTTTTCATCGACCGGCGCGAATGGCCTACGGCACAGCGGTTCAGCAACGACGTCCATATAGTGAAGAACGGTTTTAAGCCCGCGGAATACGCCGGTTTTGATCAGCAGGTCGATGACCTTATTACATTCAGCCTGCAGCCTCTGCGCCTGTGCGATATCGCCGGTCTGAAGCGCTTTAACGATCCCCTTATAGCGCCAGCCCATAATGTTGTAGGTGCTGCCGATCCCGCCGTCTGCGCCGGCCACCAGCCCGGAGGCAAAGATTTCGTCAAAGCCGTTGTACAGTACCAAATCCGGATGCGACCGGCGGATTTGCTCCATCTGGTAAAGATCGCCGGAAGTCTGCTTCAGCGCGCCCACGCCCGGGAGCATCACCAGGGTGCCTATCTGATCGAGCGTCAGCTTCACGCCGCTGAGCACCGGGATGTTATAGACCACCATCGGCAGGCCATTAGCAGAATCAATAATCGCCTGATAGTGAGCGCAGTGTTCTTCAAAGCTGAACGGATAGTAGAACGGCGTCACCGCGGACACCGCGTCGTAGCCGTAACCTTCGGCAGCCTGCGCAAGCTGCTGGCTTTCCAGAGTGCTGACGCAGCCGACGTGGGCAATCAGCGTTATCTTCCCCTGCGCTTCTTCAGCCACAATTTCCAGCACCTGCTGGCGCTCAGCGCTGGTCTGCACGAACGCCTCGCCGGTAGAACCGCCGACGTAGAGCCCGTCGATCCCCTGATTGAGATTAAAACGCACCAGCCGCCGCAGGCTGTCTTGATCCAGCTTTTGCTGCCCGTCAAACGGCGTCAGCAGCGCCGCCATTACCCCACGTAAATTCACCGCCATAGAGACCTCGTCGCGTTATTTGTTGTGATTAACTATGTACCTTTATACCTGTTATACCAGAACGAATAAGCAGCAGCCTCATACCAAACGCTTATTATGCGATCTGCTTCACTAAACGATCCTGAGGATCCTTAGACGGATTTACGCGACTTCTTTTTCTTGCCGAAGGCGTGCCAGGTGGCGGAGACGCTGTTGAGGTGGGTTTGCAGAGCGCGATCGGCTTCATCCGGATCGCGGCGCCGAATGGCGGCAACGATATCGATATGCTGTTGATAGCTTAAATTATTATGCTCATAAAGTTCCCCTTCAGGGACCTTAGGGCGCGCGGCGATGAGCCAGTCCAGGAGCGCAACGTGAATGGCCATAAAAATCGGATTGCCGGGAATTTCCGCCAGCACGCGGTGGAACTCAACGTCTGAACGGATAAACAGCGTATTGTCATCCAGCGACTGGCTGTTGATCTCAAGAGCCTGCACCAGCTTTTCAAGCTGTTCATCGCTGGCATGCTCAGCCGCGTAGCGAACCAGGCTGGATTCAAAAAACAGACGCAGCTGCTCGAAATGCGCGATTCCGCCGGGATGGGAGAGGAAATCTTTCGCCATACCGGAGAGCTCTCCGATGATGGTATCGGCAGAAGGTCGCGAAACGCGGGCTCGTTCACCGTTGCTAATCTGCACCAGACCTTTACGCTTTAGCGCCGCCAGCGCTTCACGTACCGACGGGCGGCCGACGTTGAAAAATGTCATCAGCTCCCGCTCTGAGGGGAGCTGCTCGCCTTCGGCAAACTCGCGCCGGCGAATCATTTGCTCCAGCTCTTCTTCGACCATCTCGGACAGTTTTTTACGCGTCAGCGGCCGGCTACGCAGCGAGCGTCCGACGTTATCAGCAGTACTTTCAGCGTGCGTATCCGATGCTTTCATAGTGTCCATAGGTAGCGAAGAGTGACAAATGTGACAGCAGATTCATCATATCATAGGAACATCTGGCGGGTGAAGTTAACGACAGCCAGGGCATAACGACGGCTGACGATGCGTGAGACCGCTGGATTCAGGCGCAGGATGATATAAAAAAAGCAGGGCCTGATGGCCCTGCCTGGAGGATTACTTCACGACGCGTAGCGCCGGTCGCCCACCGCGAGGCGGCGGCGTATCATCAGGGTCATCCTCGTGATTATCCGGCTTATCGCCGTCAATCACTGACATTACCGTTTCGTTCTCGTTGCTTAACGATGCTTCGTCATCATTCAGGCTGATGGCGTCCTCATCGTAAGCCGTTTCCGGCTCGAACATGGTCCCTGCGCCGTTTTCACGCGCGTAGATAGCCAGTACGGCAGCCAGCGGTACGGAGACATTGCGCGGAACGCCGCCAAAGCGGGCGTTGAAGCGCACTTCATCGTTAGCCAGCTCCAGATTCCCGACGGCACGCGGAGCAATGTTGAGAACGATTTGTCCGTCGCGCGCATACTCCATCGGAACCATAACGTCCGGCAAAGTGACATCGACGACCAGATGCGGAGTCAGCTGGTTATCCAGCAGCCACTCATAGAACGCCCGTAGCAGGTACGGGCGACGCGGCGTTAGCTGCGATACATCCATCGGTTAGCCTCGACCGAGTCGCATTTCACGCTCGGGTTCAGTTAAGGAAGCCAGGAAGGAGTCACGTTCAAATACGCGAGTCATATAGCCCTTGAGCTCCTTCGCACCCGCACCAATCACTTCGACGCCGAGTACCGGTAAACGCCACAGCAGCGGTGCAAGGTAGCAGTCTACCAGGCTGAACTCGTCGCTCAGGAAATAAGGCTTCTGGGTGAAGACTGGCGCAATCGCCTGCAGCTCTTCACGCAGCTGCTTACGCGCGTTATCAGCCTGTGCGGCGGTGCCGGTCTGAATGGTATTCATCAGCGAATACCAGTCTTTTTCGATACGTTGCATGTACAGACGGCTTTCACCACGCGCCACCGGATAAACCGGCATTAACGGCGGATGTGGGAAACGCTCATCCAGATATTCCATAATGATGCGGGATTCCCACAGAGTGAGCTCACGATCCACCAGCGTCGGTACGCTTTGATTTGGGTTGAGGTCAATCAGATCCTGAGGTGGGTTATCCTTCTCCACGTGTTCTATCTCAAAACTAACACCTTTTTCTGCCAGCACGATGCGGACTTGGTGGCTATAGATGTCAGTAGGACCAGAAAACAGCGTCATTACCGAACGTTTGTTGGCAGCGACAGCCATGAAAACCTCCAGGTATATTCAGAATTTTGTACTGCTACCAGCCACGCATGGCTAGCCAGATGTAAAAACCCCATTCGCGGGAAGAGATTCTCGTTTATGAAAGAAACAAAAAACGAACAATCACCAGCATTTGGGCAGAAAATTGGATGATAGTTTACCAGATCTTGACGACGTTGTGGTGAGGGGATTCTGGAAATGCTGAAAAAGTGGTAAGAATGGGTGACTTCGCCATGAAAAACGACCGTTTTATCCATAAAAAAACCCGCCGAAGCGGGTTTTTTCGCAAATTGTTCTGCGTGAGCAGAAAACAATTAACGTTTGGAGAACTGAGGACGACGACGTGCTTTACGCAGACCGACTTTCTTACGTTCAACCTGACGAGCATCACGAGTAACGAAACCAGCTTTACGCAGTTCGCCACGCAGGGACTCATCATACTCCATCAGAGCGCGGGTGATACCGTGACGGATCGCACCAGCCTGACCAGAGATACCACCACCTTTAACGGTGATGTACAGATCCAGTTTCTCAACCATGTCGACCAGTTCCAGCGGCTGACGAACTACCATGCGGGCAGTTTCACGACCGAAGTACTGTTCCAGAGAACGTTGGTTGATAACGATTTTGCCGTTGCCCGGTTTGATGAAAACGCGAGCTGCGGAACTTTTGCGGCGACCAGTGCCGTAGTATTGATTTTCAGCCATTGCCTATAATCCCGATTAGATGTCAAGAACTTGCGGTTGCTGTGCCGCGTGGTTGTGCTCGTTACCAGCGTAAACTTTCAGTTTACGGTACATAGCACGACCCAGCGGGCCTTTTGGCAGCATGCCTTTAACCGCGATTTCAATCACACGCTCAGGACGGCGAGCAATCATCTCTTCAAAGGTCGCTTCTTTGATACCACCGATGTGGCCGGTGTGGTGGTAATACATTTTGTCTTCGCGCTTGTTGCCGGTTACAGCAACTTTTTCTGCGTTCAGAACGATGATGTAATCACCAGTATCAACGTGCGGAGTGTATTCCGCTTTATGCTTGCCGCGCAGGCGCAGAGCCAGTTCGGAAGCCAGACGGCCCAGAGTTTTACCGGTCGCGTCAACAACATACCAGTCGCGTTTTACGGTTTCTGGTTTAGCTGTAAAAGTTTTCATTAAAAGCTTACCCAAATAATAAGTTACACGTTGGTGAACACCCAAACGTTTAGTCAGTTGAGGTTCACACGACATTGTCCAGCAAACCTACCCCTTCGAATAGCCTATGCCGGCACATAGAAAGTTTTGGGAAAAAAACCTTCTCGTAACGTGGGGTCGCAAGATTATAGAGAAGTCACGAGTAAAGATCGACCCCTTTATGTGATTTGGATTGGGTTTTTTCGCCAGCGGAGCGGGCCTTCGCGCATCTGCGTCAGCCCTCTCCCGCCGGGAGAGGGAGAAAGACGCGTTACGGCATATGAGGACGCTTTAAATACTCCTCGCTCTGCATCTCCTGCAGGCGAGACAGGCAGCGCTGGAACTCGAACTTCAGGCGTTCGCCCTGGTAAATTTCGTGCAGCGGCACCGCCGCGCTGACCGCCAGCTTAACGTGGCGCTCGTAGAATTCATCAACCAGCGCAATGAAGCGCCGCGCCTCGCTCTCCAGCTGCGTCGTCATAACCGGAACATCAAATAGCATAACGGTATGGAACAGGCGAGACAGCGCAATATAGTCATGCTGGCTCCTCGCATCGACGCACAGCGTCGTGAACGACGCCGCCAGGGTCTGGTTCTCCACGCCGAGCGTGGGCAGAGGACGGTGGTTGATCTCCAGCGTCGGCGTCTGCTCGCGCCTCGCGCCGGCCAGCGCCAGCCACAGCTTATCCATCTGCTGCCGGGTCTGCTCGTTGAGCGGCGATAGCCAGAGGTGGGCCTGAGTGAGCGTGCGTAAACGGTAATCAATGCCCGCATCGACGTTCATGATATCGCAATGCTGCTTGATCGCCTCGATAGCCGGCAGGAAGCGGGCGCGTTGCAGGCCGTTACGGTACAGATCGTCCGGGGGAATATTAGAGGTCGCTACCAGCGTGATGCCGCGCGCAAACAGCGCCTTCATTAACCCACCCAGCAGCATGGCATCGGTAATGTCTGAAACAAAAAACTCATCAAAGCACAGCACATCGGTTTCCGCCTTGAAGCGGTCGGCAAGGATCTCCAGCGGGTCGCTGTGCCCCTGCAGGGCAATTAGCTCCTCATGGACGCGCAGCATAAAGCGGTGAAAGTGCAGGCGCTGCTTACGCTCGCCGGGCAGGCTCTGATAAAAGAGGTCCATCAGCCAGGTTTTACCGCGCCCCACGCCACCCCACATGTACAGGCCGCGGGCGGAGCCCGTTTCAGGCGCTGGCTCACGCTTGCCCAGCAGTTTGCCGAATTTCGCCCGCAGGCCGCCGCTTTGCGGCGTCGGCGCGGGTTTTGCCTGCAGTTCATGATAGATAGTATCAAGGCGGCTTACCGCTTCTTGCTGGACGTCGTCGGGCTGATGAGAGCCCTCTTTAAGAGCTAAAAGGTAACGCGATGTTGGGGACAGGATTTGCATGATCTAATTGTTATTCCTTGAAAATCGTAACGTCAAAGCTCACGATTGTCGAAAAAAAGGCCGTTCTACACTACGCGATGATACGCCAGGATTCCACTTCTGTGGAATTAGCGGTTATAGTGGCACTATCGGGCGCAGGCGGAGAGCCTCATAGCCACCCTACGGAACCACAAAACAACGGGAGATGTACATGACCTGGGAATATGCGCTAATTGGGCTAGTTGTCGGTATCATCATCGGTGCCGTCGCCATGCGTTTTGGCAACCGCAAATTACGTCAACAGCAGGCGCTGCAGTTCGAACTCGAAAAGAATAAAACAGAGCTTGAAGAGTATCGTGAAGAGCTGGTCAGCCATTTTGCGCGCAGCGCTGAACTGCTGGATAACATGGCCGATGACTATCGCCAGCTGTACCAGCATATGGCAAAAAGCTCCAGCAGCCTGCTGCCGGATACCATGGCGGAGGCCAATCCGTTCCGCAACCGCCTGGCGGAATCAGAAGCCGGTAACGATCAGGCGCCGGTGCAGATGCCGCGCGACTATTCTGAAGGCGCATCCGGCCTGCTGCGCGGTGGTGCAAAACGCGACTAATCCTGTGGTTAGCGTAAAAATATTTTCCGGGCGCACTCTTTGCGCCCGTCTTCCCCCCTACATCCCAGCTACAATTTAAAACATTGACCACGTTGTTACCTGGTCGAAAATTCAATAACATCAGGCCATTCGGGACGATTTTCCACACACCTCAGGTTACGAGAGCCAGCATCTAATGAAGAAACAGACTTTGCTGTTGAGTGCGTTAGCGTTAAGCATCGGGTTATCGTTGTCCGTTGTACCTACGGCTACGGCGTCGATACCCACGCAGGTACCGGGCCAGGGGGCAGTGCCGAGCCTGGCGCCGATGCTGGAAAAAGTGCTGCCTGCGGTGGTTAGCGTCCAGGTTGAAGGCACCGCCTCTCCTGCGCAAAACATGCCGGAAGAGCTGAAAAAATACTTTGGCGACAATGCGCCGCAGGAGCAGGCACAGCCTTTTGAGGGGCTCGGCTCAGGCGTTATCATCGACGCCGAAAAAGGCTATGTGCTGACCAATAATCACGTCATCAGCCAGGCGCAAAAGATAAGCGTCCAGCTCAACGATGGCCGCGAGTTTGACGCGAAGCTGGTCGGCAGCGACGATCAAAGCGATATCGCCCTGCTGCAGCTGCTAAAACCAACCCATCTGACGCAAATCGCCATCGCCGATTCCGATAAGCTGCGCGTGGGTGATTTCGCCGTCGCCGTCGGTAACCCCTTCGGCCTCGGGCAGACCGCCACCTCGGGCATCATCTCCGCCCTCGGCCGCAGCGGCCTGAACCTGGAAGGGCTGGAGAACTTCATTCAGACCGATGCCTCTATTAACCGCGGTAACTCCGGCGGCGCGCTGCTGAACCTGAATGGCGAACTTATTGGTATCAATACGGCGATTCTGGCACCGGGCGGCGGCAGCGTCGGCATCGGCTTCGCCATTCCCAGCAACATGGCGAAAACCCTCGCTCAGCAGCTGATTCAGTTTGGCGAAATCAAACGCGGCCTGCTGGGAATTAAAGGTACTGAAATGAGCGCCGATATCGCTAAGGCGATGAACATCGACGTTCAGCGCGGCGCTTTCGTCAGCGAAGTGCTGCCGAACTCCGGTTCAGCGAAGGCGGGGATTAAATCCGGGGACGTGATTGTCAGCATGAACGACAAGCCGCTCAACAGCTTTGCCGAGCTGCGGTCGCGTATCGCCACCACCGAGCCGGGAACCAAAGTGAAGCTGGGGCTTCTGCGCGACGGTAAGCCGGTGAATGTTGAGGTCACCCTGGATAAGAGCACCTCTTCCAGCGCCAGCGCCGAGCTGATTATACCCGCCCTGCAGGGCGCATCGTTGAGCGATGGCCAGATGAAGGACGGCACCAAAGGCGTGGTAGTTGATAGCGTCGATAAGGCCAGCCCTGCGGCACAGGTCGGCCTGCATAAAGACGATATTATCATCGGCCTTAACCGCGAGCGCATTAGCTCTATCGCCGAGCTGCGCAAGGTGCTGGAGAGTAAGCCGGCGGTCATCGCACTTAACGTGATGCGCGGTAACGAAAGCATTTATCTCCTGCTGCGCTAATGCTCAGATCCGGACATGGCGATCGCCGCGATGTCCGGAATATCGGGCGACGGGACGCAGCCTGCGCGCCGGTAACGTGAAAGACGACGCCGGTAAGTCGTGTTATGCTGCGCCTGTCCATTCATTAACGATACCTGCATCATGCCTGGAAAGCTTTTACGTTCAGTACTCATTGGTTTGATCGTCGGGGGACTGCTGCTGGCCGCAATGCCCTCGCTGCGTCAATGGCATCTGTCGACGACGACCCAGTACGATAGCGCGGACGAATCGCCCGCCAGCTATAATCCTGCCGTTCGCCGTGCTGCGCCTGCGGTGGTTAACGTCTATAACCGCGCCCTCAACGGCACCAGCCACAATCAGCTGACTCTTGGTTCCGGTGTCATCATGGATCAGCGCGGGTATATTCTGACCAATAAGCACGTCATTAACGACGCTGACCAGATCATCATCGCGCTGCAGGACGGCCGCGTCTTTGAAGCCCTGCTGGTCGGTTCGGATACCCTCACCGATCTGGCGGTATTAAAAATCAACGCCAACGGCGGTCTGCCGGTTATCCCGATTAATCCGAAACGCGTGCCGCATATTGGCGATGTGGTTCTGGCGATTGGTAACCCTTATAACCTCGGGCAAACCATTACCCAGGGGATTATCAGCGCCACCGGTCGTATCGGCCTTAACCCGACGGGTCGACAAAACTTCCTGCAAACCGATGCCTCTATCAACCACGGTAACTCCGGCGGCGCGCTGGTCAATTCGCTGGGCGAACTGATGGGCATTAACACGCTGTCATTTGATAAAAGCAACGATGGCGAAACGCCGGAAGGGATCGGTTTTGCGATCCCCTTCCAGCTGGCAACGAAGATCATGGATAAGCTGATCCGCGACGGCCGCGTGATCCGCGGCTACATCGGCATTAGCGGCCGTGAGATCGCGCCGTTACACGCGCAGGGCGGCGGGATCGATCAGCTGCAGGGGATCGTGGTTAACGACGTTGCGCCGGACGGTCCTGCGGCTCAGGCCGGGATCCGCGCTAACGACGTGATCATCTCGGTAAATGACAAGCCCGCGGTTTCCGCCCTCGAAACTATGGATCAGGTTGCTGAGATCCGTCCGGGTTCAGAAATTCCGGTGGTGATCATGCGCGAAGATAAGAAAATCACGCTGCATATCGCCGTGCAGGAATATCCGGCAACCAACTAGCTGCCATAAAAAAACCGGAGCAGGGTTTGCTCCGGTTTTTTATTCATATCTCAATCTTATTTATTAACGAAATCTTCGCCCAGAGCGATATCTTTCTTCAGCGTATCGAGCATGCCTTCCAGCGCCTGTTGTTCAAACGCGCTGAGCGTGCCAATCGAGCGGCGCTCTTCTACACCATTTTTGCCCAACAGCAGCGGCTGTGAGAAGAAGCGCGCGTACTGGCCATCGCCTTCAACATAGGCGCATTCCACCACGCCCTTCTCGCCCTGCATCGCGCGGACCAGCGAGAGGCCGAAACGCGCTGCCGCCTGACCCATAGAGAGGGTTGCCGATCCGCCACCGGCTTTGGCCTCAACGACTTCGGTGCCGGCGTTTTGAATACGTTTCGTCAGGTCTGCCACCTCTTGTTCGCTGAAGCTTACGCCAGCAATCTGTGACAGTAACGGCAGGATAGTGACGCCAGAGTGGCCGCCAATCACCGGCACTTCGACATCAGATGAGGATTTACCTTTCAGCTCAGCAACAAAGGTATTAGAGCGGATAATGTCCAGCGTGGTGACGCCAAACAGCTTGTTCTTATCGTAAACGCCGGCTTTTTTCAGCACTTCTGCCGCAATGGCCACCGTCGTGTTCACCGGGTTGGTAATAATACCGATGCAGGCCTGCGGGCTGGTTTTGGCAATCTGCTGAACCAGATTTTTCACGATACCGGCGTTAACGTTAAATAAATCGGAGCGATCCATTCCTGGCTTGCGCGCAACGCCAGCGGAAATCAACACCACATCAGCGCCTTCGAGCGCCGGGGTTGCGTCTTCACCGGAGAAACCTTTGATTTTTACATCGGTAGGGATATGGCTAAGATCAACCGCCACGCCCGGGGTTACCGGGGCAATGTCGTACAACGAGAGTTCTGAACCTGAAGGCAGTTGGGTCTTAAGTAGTAGGGCAAGCGCCTGGCCGATTCCACCAGCGGCGCCGAGGACTGCAACTTTCATCCTAAACTCCTTATTATGGTTAATATAGTCTTTCGTTACTCCGTCGCCTGGACCTTAATTCACAAGATGAACAATTACAATAAGTATGGTTGAAGAATGCGTTCTGGTGCGCAGCGATGCATCCGCTTCGCATTTTCATCCCTGAGACTGGCCATCCAGCAAAGCGTAGTACCGGACCGACTAGTGGTTACAATACACCCAGCCTGTTCGGCAAAACAACACCAATCTCATAACATTTAATTTACTTTTACAGCTATTTACGCCCCGTGATGAAGGCATGTTCCTTAGCAGGGTTATTTGCTAAAATATGCCCCCTTCATAACATTATTTACTTTATCCCCTTGCGGATTATTTGCATAAAAATTCATGATTATGCATAATGATGTTGTTTTTACCACCATAATCTGGGTGACTTATGCGAAGTTCGGCAAAACAAGAAGAACTGGTTAAAGCATTTAAACTGCTGCTTAAAGAAGAAAAATTCAGCTCTCAAGGTGAAATCGTTCAGGCGCTGCAGGAAGAAGGTTTCGATAATATCAATCAATCGAAAGTCTCGCGCATGCTCACAAAATTTGGCGCGGTACGCACCCGCAATGCCAAAATGGAAATGGTTTACTGTCTGCCTGCCGAGCTTGGCGTTCCGACGACGTCCAGCCCGCTGAAAAACCTGGTACTGGACATCGACTATAACGACGCCGTCGTGGTTATCCATACCAGCCCAGGCGCGGCGCAGCTCATCGCGCGTCTTCTCGACTCCCTGGGTAAAGCGGAAGGCATCCTCGGCAGTATTGCCGGCGATGACACCATCTTTACCACCCCGGCCAGGGGCTTTACCGTCAAAGATCTGCACGACGCGATTCTGGTCCTGTTTGAGCAAGAACTCTAAGTCCTCTCCCTCACCCTCTGGCTGCCGCCGGAGGGAACTTCAAAAAATGCAGCATTTTTTTAACATTTAGTGTGGTTTTTCACGCCTATACATTCCTTTACTGAATGAATGGACCGAAAACGCACAAAATATCAAATACATCCATCCATATGATTTTATTAGAAATAGTTGGCACCTGCGGCTAATAAATGACATTTCTAATTCTTATACGTTATAAAAAAGACATTTCTATGTAATTATTTACACTCAAAACAATTAGCACGGTATTAATATTTTTGGTGATTAGTGTATACTTGATTTTGTGATGAGGGTCACGAAACAAAGAGCCCTCAATAATAAGATTCGACGAGGTGAACATCATGAAAATCAAAACAACCGTAGCTGCACTCAGTATCCTGTCCGTTCTCTCTTTTGGCGCTTTCGCCGCTGATTCAATCAACAGCGATCAGGCCCAAGGCCGTCAGTCAATCGGCACCGTTTCCGTCGGCGCGGTAAGTGCTTCCCCGATGGATATGCACCAAATGCTGAACCAAAAAGCGCAGGAGGAAGGGGCTTCTTCCTATCGCATCATCGAAGCGCGCACCGGTGACCACTGGCACGCAACGGCAGAACTTTATAAATAAGCTTTAACAACAGTCGGTTATTAACTGAATACAGAATATCTCCAGCGGCCCAGGTACATCGCAAACCTCCCGCCGCTGCAATCAACATGGTTGGAGTAAAAATTATGAAAACTGCAATGATCATCGCATCCCTGGGCCTGGCTTCCGTACTCTCCTTCGGCGCAAGCGCCGCCGTACAGCAGGTCAACGCCGAACAGGCTCAAAACCTACAGTCCATGGGCACCGTTTCTGTCTCGCAGGTAGGCAGCGCACCGATGGATATGCGCCAGGAACTGGCGGCGAAAGCCGCTAAAGAAGGCGCCAGCAGCTACCGTATTATTGAAGCCCGTACCGGCGACAGCTGGCACGCTACGGCTGAGTTGTACAAATAAACCCTCGTCGTCTTATCCGACGACTTGCCCCCGCCTGGCGGGGGCTTTTTTATGCCTGTCTGGCATTAAAACGTAGTTCCCCTTCCAGCTCTTCTTCCGCTTCATCAAACAGCAGAATCAACGCGCCAAAGCGCCGTCGCTGCTTATCGCTCAAGTGAATAAACTCAATCTCCAGCGGTAGCGGCAACAGACCGCCGGTGGTCGCTTCCCAGAGCGAATCCAGATTGTTTACTCTCTCCCGACCCAGCTCAAAGACGCGCGAAAACTCGCGATAGAAATCCTGCTGTTCCGCTATGTCATCGAAATCAAACGTGTAGACCGTCATCGCCCGCCCCCGCTTAATACCCGCAGCTATTCCCCGCTAAATACCATACCGCCGGACGGTCGTTTTACCATCCTTATATTTCTCAATCGAAGGGGTACCGTTGATGAATAAGTATAGCGATAAAAAAACCGACGCTTCAGGCGTCGGCTTTTAGTCTTTAGCTATTTGTCAGCACATGCTGATACTTGCGCAGCATCTCCACCAGCCGTCGGACCGGCTCCGTCACCTGCGGCGAGGCTTCCCAGAGCCGTAGCTTCTCCTGATAAATATCCAGCTCGTCGAGCAGGCGGGAGAAGTAGCGTCGACGCTTGTCGTCATTACCTGCGGAGATAACGTGATCCGCAGTGCGGCGCAGCTGGCGATGGTATGCCGACAGATCGTCGTTAACCGGCACCGGCGCATCGCGCAGGCGCTGGTGAGCAATAATCAGCGTCAACGCCAGGCGGAAACGGGCAATATCGTCCGGGAACTTGTTCAGCAATAAGAAGAGCTGTTGATAGAGGGCCGGGAGATGGTTCTCTTTGCGCCTGGCGGTATTGGTGGTGAGCGATGATACCGCCGCCGAGACAAACTGATTGAGCAGCACGCGCCCGGTGCGCGCGCGCGAATTATCCCGCACCAGCAGGATAACCATCAGCGCGAGGAAACAGCCAACTATCTGGCCTAACGCGCTGTCAAGGAACTGGCTGAACTGGAACTGCATCGGGTTATCCAGCACCAGGATATTAATGGTACCGGCCAACGCCCCCATTGAACCCAGCCGCCGCTTCTGTACTTCAATCCCGATGAAGAATGCCATCACCGCCAGGCTAATGCACAGCAGCAGCATGCTCTGCTGCGTTGCGGGCATAATCACGAGGAAGAAAAACGCCCCCAGCGGTAGCGCCGCCAGCATCCCGTAAAGGAAGTCCAGCGCCACCATCCGCGGGTTCGGCAGGCGCATCGCCAGCGCCGTGACTACCGCGATCATCACCATCGCCCCGCTGCCGGAGGTCCAGCCGGTCCACAGCCAGAACAAGGTGCCGAGAATGCAGGAAATGGAGGTGCGCCAGAAGTTCACCATCGCATGGTGGCGCTCGGCCGACTCGGCCTTGATGACCACTTCGCCCCGCAGCACCTCATCTTCAATGCGGCTAATTTTGGTATTGCTGACCACGCCTCTTTTTAACAGCAGATAGCGCGTCGCGGCGCCGACCCAGCTATAGATCGTGACCGGCGTATTATGCTCCCCTTTCCAGGTCAGAAAGCGGCGCATTCTCTTCAGCTGGCGATGGACGTCCTGCACGCTCTCAACCGGCTCGGCGAACAACTCCCGGTAATCATCCGTCACCATTTCCGGCCGTGAGTTCTGGATTAAGTAGGTCTCGCAGGCCTGGGTGATCAGCGTCAGGGAGAGAGTATTAATCGCCTTCAGCCGCTGGTTGACCTTGGCCCAGCGCGAGGACTCCATGATCAGGTTTCCGCGCATGCCTTCCAGCGCGCTGGTCCGGCGAACCAGCGCTCCCCAGGCTTTATCCACCACTGCGCTGTCGCCATGCGCCACGCAGAGCTGCATCAGACGATAGTGTTCGACCAGCAGGTTATCCAGCTCGAGGTCGATCTCTTTTTTGATCGACCGCGGCGAAAACAGCAGGTCCGCCACAATGGCGCTGACGATACCGACCACGATCTCGCTGCAGCGCTCGACGGCAAACTGCGGCGCCAGCATCGGATCGGTATGAATGGTGATAACAATGATCAGCGCGGTATAGCCCGCAAGCCCCCAGGCGTAGGAGTTTTCAACCCGCACCAGCGAAGAGATCCAGGTGCAGAATCCGGCCCACAGGCAGCACACCAGCATCATCAGCAGCGGGGCGCGGATCATCAGGATGATAATGGCCAGCGCCGCAATACAGCCGATAAAGGTGCCGACAATACGCAGCATCCCGCGATAGCGAATGGCGCCAGAATAGGGCTCTCCCCCGGCCGCAAACGCCGGGCCCGCGGCAACGATTGCCGCCGTCAGCACCGCCCAGCGGGGCGTTTCCAGCTGAAAGTGGAAGCCAACAAAGAGTGCCAGCACCACCGCGCACGCCAGCTTAATCGCAAAGCGGAGGTGCCGGGGGGCAATAGTGAAGATCCCCATGACGATTAACCAAACTCACGCAGGCGCAGGGCCAGTTTCTGGAAGAAATTCGCCTGGCGGACGTCGCGGTCCTCTTTCCCGGTGATCACCACCGTTGCGGTGGTTCCCGCCGGCCAAATATTGCCCTGCTGCTTATCGAGACGAATACGCACCGGTACGCGCTGCGCCAGGCGCACCCACTCAAGGTTCGAGTCCACGGAGGCCATGCCTTTTGCATCGCTGCTGCTGCTGGCGTTCGTCACCCCGGCGGCAATACTGTCAACCGTCCCTTTGATCGTGCTGCTGCTGCCCAGCGGGGTGATTTCCGCCCGGAAGCCCGGACGTACGCCTTCCAGCTTGGTCTCTTCGAGGTAGGCCACCACGTAGAAGGTATCCTGTTTCACCAGCGCCACCGCCGTAGAGCCGCGGGTAATAAATTCACCGCTGTAGACGTTGAGGTTGGTCACCCAGCCATCGGCCGGCGCGCGGATAACCGTCCGCTGCAGGTCGAGCTTCGCCAGATCGCAGCTTGCCACCGATTTTGCCAGCTGGTGTTCCACCGTCTGCAGGACGTTATTGGCCTGGTCTATCTCCTCCCGGGACATCGCCTGAACGCCGAGCCGGTTACGACGACCGGCCTCAACGCGTTTTTCCTGGGCCAGAGTTTGGTAATAGGAGACGTCGGCCTCGGCCTCTTCAAGCGCCTTCTGGTAGCGCGGTTGGTCGATCACGAATAAAACCTGACCTTGCTTAACCAGCTGGTTATCCTTGATATTAACCTGCGAAATCAGCCCCGAGACGTCGGGTGCGATGGCCACGATGTCGGCGCTAAAGCGCGCATCGCGCGTCCACGGCGATGCGGTGTAGTAGACCCACGCGCGAAAAATTGCGACAAATGCCAGGATAACCAGTATCACAGTGATTGCGGTACGGAAGATATTTCTTGTTAGTGTTTTCACATCAACCTCAAACGAACAAACGCGATATCAGATAAAAAAGGCAGCAATATAACGCGGTATTAAACAGTGCAGGGTGCCAGACGAAGTCATAGATGCCGGTGGGAACCAGCAGTCGGTGCACCAGCCAGAAAATGGCCAGCGATATTAACAGCTCAAAGAAGATCGGCGGAAACGACAAGCCGAAAATCACGATGACAGGAAACAGACTCATGATGACCTTGATAAGAAGCGTGCAGGTGGTAAGCGTGAAGCATTTATTATGTAGCTAACAATATAGTAACGTAACAATTGCAGCATGATCTATATTATGTGATCTAAATCACTTTTAAGTCAGAGTGAACAATGGAACGACTAAAACGCATGTCCGTTTTTGCCAAAGTGGTTGAACTGGGTTCATTTACCGCCGCGGCCCGCCAGCTCCAGATGAGCGTTTCTTCAATCAGCCAAACCGTATCCAGGCTGGAAGATGAGCTGCAGGTAAAGCTGCTTAACCGCAGTACCCGCAGCCTTGCCTTAACCGAAGCCGGGAAGATTTATTACCAGGGCTGCCGCCGAATGCTGCATGAAGTCCAGGACGTCCATGAGCAGCTTTACGCGTTTAACAACACGCCAATCGGCACCCTGCGCGTCGGCTGCTCTTCAACTATGGCACAGAATGTCCTCGCTCACATTACCGCAGGCATGCTCAAAGAGTACCCCGGGCTGTCGGTCAATTTGGTCACCGGGATCCCGGCGCCGGACCTGATCGCCGACGGCCTGGACGTGGTTATTCGCGTCGGCGCTCTGCAGGATTCCAGCCTCTTTTCGCGTCGTCTGGGGTCGATGCCGATGCTGCTCTGCGCGGCAAAAAGCTACCTGCAGCAGGCGGGGACCCCGGAAAAGCCGGCGGATCTCGCCAGCCACTCCTGGCTTGAATACAGCGTGCGTCCGGATAACGAATTCGAAATCATCGCGCCGGAAGGGATCTCGACGAAGCTGATCCCGCAGGGGCGCTTCGTCACTAACGATCCGATGACCCTGGTGCGCTGGCTGACCGCCGGCGTCGGCGTCGCTTACGTTCCGCTCATGTGGGCGATCGAAGAGATCAACCGCGGGGAGCTCGAGATCCTGCTGCCAAGCTATCAGTCGGATCCCCGCCCGGTGTACGCGCTCTATACCGAAAAAGACAAGCTGCCGCTGAAGGTCCAGGTGTGCATTAACTACCTGACCGAGTATTTTGTCGAGGTGGCGAAAATTTATCAGGGGATGCACGGCCGCGGGCTCGACCATTAGCCGCTGGCGATAACGCGCGGCGGGATAAGTACGGGAAAGGTTACGCCTTCGACGAATGCGAAGGCGTATTGAGGATACTCAGGCAGTGCCGCCGACGGTGAGCTTATCGACCTTCAGCGTCGGCTGACCGACGCCAACCGGCACGCTCTGGCCCTCTTTACCGCAAACGCCAACGCCGCTATCTAGCTTCAGATCGTTCCCCACCATGGAAATCTGCTGCATGGCTTCGATCCCGGAGCCGATAAGCGTCGCCCCTTTCACCGCCTTAGTCACCTTACCTTTTTCAATCAGATAGGCTTCAGAGGTGGAGAAGACAAACTTGCCGGAGGTGATATCCACCTGACCGCCGCCGAAGTTTGGCGCAAAGATACCGTAATCAACCGATTCGATAATCTCCTGCGGCGTCGATTTACCCGCCAGCATGTAGGTGTTGGTCATACGCGGCATCGGCAGATGCGCGTAGGACTCGCGACGGCCGTTACCGGTAGGCGCAACGCCCATCAGGCGGGCGTTGAGCTTGTCCTGCATATAGCCTTTGAGGATACCGTTCTCGATCAACACGTTGTATTGACCCGGCGTGCCCTCGTCATCGACAGCCAGCGAACCGCGGCGATCGGCAATGGTGCCGTCATCGACCACGGTACAGAGTTCTGACGCCACCAGCTCGCCCATATGGCCGCTGAACACCGACGTCCCGCGACGGTTAAAGTCGCCTTCCAGGCCGTGGCCTACCGCTTCATGCAGCAGCACCCCAGGCCAGCCCGCGCCTAATACCACCGGCAGCATGCCGGCCGGGGCCGCCACGGCGGAGAGATTAACCAGCGCCATGCGCACGGCTTCTCTTGCCCAGGCGTCAGCGCGAACTTCGCCCTCTTCGCTGGCGAGAAAATAGTCGTAGCCGAAACGTCCGCCGCCGCCGCTGGAGCCGCGCTCGCGTTTGCCATCATCTTCCACCAGCACGCTGACGGAAAGGCGGACCAGCGGTCGAACGTCCGCCGCCAGCGTACCGTCGGTCGCCGCAACCAGAATCAGTTCATACACGCCGCTGAGGCTGGCAGAAACCTCCTGCACGCGCTTATCGGCGGCCCGCGCCGTTTTGTCTACGCGACGCAGAATGTCCAGCTTCTCTTCACGGCTCATGCTTTGCAGCGGATCGATGCTGGCATACAGCGGGCTATATTCCACCGCGCCAAGAGTGCGAACCTTACCGTCGCCGCTGTCGCGCACGATGGTACGCGCCGCCTGCGCGCTTTGCTCCAGCGCCAGCAGGCTGATCTGGTCAGCATAGGCGAAGCCGGTCTTCTCGCCGCTTACCGCGCGAACGCCGACGCCCTGGTCGATATTATACGAACCATCTTTGATGATGCTGTCTTCCAGAACCCAGGATTCGTGATAGCTCGACTGAAAATAGAGATCGCCGTAATCAAGACGGCGCTCGGCCAGCTGGCCAAGAATGGCAAAAAGGTCCTGATGGCTCAGGCCGTTTGCCGACAGTAATTGTTCACTTACCAGGTTCAGACTCATCGTTTGCTACTCGTTTGTTGCCGCCCGTCAGGCGGAAATAGGTGCCCATAATCGTTCAGGTTGCAGAAAGGCGGCAGCTGACCAACCCCGGCAGCTTAGCTCCGGGGTGAACAGGCGTAGCCAACGCATCTGCTGTTTGAAATATAACGGGTATAGAACGCTATCTATTGAGAGTGCGATAATTCCCCGCAATCGTCAAATCATTGCTTTTTGTCGCTGCGCGCCTGGCGCAGCACTTCATTGATTTGCGGCTGATCGATAGGACCGGTGATGCGATAGCGCAAAATAGACACCTTATTCCACAGCGGCCCCAGCACCTTGCTGGCGGCAAACACCGCGGCGCCGACGATCGGGTTAATCACGAACGCCGTTGCCACGCCGACGGTCGCCGAGATTTCCGGCGCCACCACCGCCTGCAGGTCCAGCTGGCGGCGCACGAGGTCCACCGAGCCCGTCATCGCAATATCCGCTTCAAGGCCGTCAACCAGCGTATCATCGGTATTGAGCACGCCATCTTTAATCCATGCGGTACTGCGGATCGAATCGAACCAGAACCCTTCGCTGAAGGTGTCACTGAAGTCGAAGCGCAGTTTGCGCAGCAGCGCATCCACGCTCAGCAGACGCAGGAGCTGGCCGGCGTGGCCGGTGCTCAGGTCGGTAAACTCGCCCTTGCCAAGACGACTTTTCAGCACCCCGTTGAGCGAGGCCACGTCCGGCTTCCACGGCGGCGCGCGCCAGTGCAGATCGTAGTCGACGTCAAACGACGAGCCTTTCACCGGCGTTGAGACGCCGAAGAAGCCGAAGAAAGCGTCGGTTTTACTGCCGTGAAGCTTACCTTTCAACGAGGTGCGTACGCCGCTTGCCGCATTGACCCACACGCCATCGGAGGTCAGACGGCCGAAACCGGTATCCACCAGCCCGTTGGCGAGAGTTAGCGTATCGCCGCTAATCGCGAAGTCGCCGTCGATACGCCCGTATTTTTGCCCCCACAGCCAGCACTCCGCACAGCGCAGCTGGAGATCCGGCCAGCCGCGGAAATCGATTCGGCTATCGGCAAAAGGATTGCTGCCGCCCGGCGCCGCATCGCTCTTCTGCGCGGCGGTCGGGTTGTAATAGAGGTAGCGAATGGCCGCCAGCCACGGGGCGTTTTGGCGCATGGTCAGGGAAGCGTTAATTTCGCGGCCCTGCGCTTCAACCTTCGAACCACCGGCCTCCGGACGGGAGACAAGGCTGACGTTATTCCAGCTCTGCCCGGCAAAGGTCAGCGACGGCGTCCGCAGGGTCACCCGCTCGGGGAAGATGATATTGCTGCTGACTTCATTGGCCGCACCGCCCTGGAACAGGGCCAGCCACTGCGCCCCGTCCATCGGCGGCATGTTGAGCTCTACGCCAGCCTGCTCCGGGAGCTGAGAAACGGCCTTGCTGTCGGAGGTTAAAATCGCCCGATCCAGCGTCAGCTTGCGGTTCAGCAGCCAGCGGCTGTTGATATGGTTTTTCGCGCCGATGGAGCCGGTCAAATCAAAGCTGCTGAGCCCGCCTGCGACGTTAATTTTCACCGGCAGCGCTTCGCCGGCTGGCTTGTCTACGGGTGCAGGTAAGCGACTGCTCACATTTTTCAGGTCGCCGTTAATATCGACCCTATAGCTTGCGCTGCCGCGATACGGTAGCTCAATCGCCACCTTACCGTCCCACGGCACGCTGCCGCTTACCGCCTCATCGATAGCTTTCGGCAGCAGGCCGGTCCGCGAAGGCTGCCAGCTGGCGTTCATTCCCACATCGACCAGGAAGGCTTTCTGCCCCTCGGTGGTGGAGAAATTAAGATTCAGCGGCTGATTAAACCAGCTGGCGCTCATGTTCTCGCTTGTCAGATTGCCGTTAACAAAGCTGAATTTACCGCTCAGGTTGTTCAGCGTCGCGTCGATGGGCTTGATAAACAGGCTGTTATTGTTGAGGTTCACGTCGCCTTTGGCGGTCGTCAGCTCACCGTCCAGCGGAATGTCGAGATGTAAGCGAGCACTCACACCACCATCCAGCTGCAGCTCATCCAGCGCGGCGCCCAGCGTCTCCTTGAGCGGCGTCTCTTTGAAATAAGGGCCAACCTCTTTGCCCGCACCGTTGATATCCGCATCGATCAGCAGCTTTTCCCGCGAATAGTCAGGGATCGCCGCATCAAGGTTGCTGGCGGCCACCTTGCCGAGCATGACCTTATCGGCCTTCATCCACAGCCCGTTGTTGATAAAGTCGAGGTTGATGTCCAGACCGGTCAGCGCCGGCCAGTCCGGCTGGAAAGCGAAGGTGGCGTTGGTCAGCGGTACGGAAACCTCGAACTGGCCCTCGTTGTGCAGATAGGGGAACAGGTGCGGGTTGCCGCCGTAAACCAGCGTCGCATCGGTGGACTGGCCGCCTTGAATCGCGCCGCTGAGGTAATCCACCAGCTCTTTGCCCATCAGGTTTTCCGGGAAATAGCGCCACGCCTGGCCGCCGTCATTGGTGCTGATCCCTGCCAGAATGCCCAGCCAGGGTTCATCGCCCTGCGGCTGTAAATAGCGGAAGCCGCCCCGGGCGCGCACGCCGGTCGCCTGTACGTCAATATTGCGCCCGTCGAGCATAAAGCCCTTTTCATTCTTTACCCAGCTAAGGGTCGCGTCGCCCTGCGCGATTTCCAGCGGCGCGCGAAATACCGTTTCATAGGGCATTTTCGCCTGCGTCATGCTGGCATGCAGGGAGCCGTTCTCTAAGCTTCCGGCGACGCTGCCGGAGAAGTGCTCCGCGCCGGGCAGCAGCTTCCACTGCTTCCACGAAAAGTCGCTCCAGCTGGCCTGAAAGCGCGATTTTTCCGCCGCCTGCAGCGGGATATCCAGCGCCAGAAGATTAATTTTGCCGTTTGGCCGGGTGGTGCGCCAGATTTCGCCGAGCGCGGGCGCCAGCTTATCGGCAAAAGGCTGCAGCCCGGTCAGGCCGTTCAGCTCGAGGTTGCTCGCGCGGATGCGCAGCTCGTCGCTGCGCGAATGGCCGTCCCCGCCAACGTCCTGCGCCGGGATCCACGCCATCGCCAGCGCGCCGCGAGGCCACGACTTGCCGTCAATAGAGATCCGCGTATCGGGGATACGGAAGCCCCAGCTCTGCTTATCGCGGGAGATGTGCGCCGTCAGGTTATCCACCACCAGCCGATGGGGCTGATTATCGCCCTGCCAGCTGGCGCCGCCTTTTTTCAGCCATACGTCGCCGCCGGCGATATCGCCTTTGTCGATAGTCATCCAGCCTTCAAGGCTAAAACGCGCGCTCTGCAGGGCGATATTGTCCTGCATCCAGCGGCCCAGCCACGGCTTAACGTCAATATCATCCGCCTGCAGCCATACGCGACCCTTGTTCAGCAGGCCGTTTTCATCGCGCAGATCCATCCGCACCTTCATTACCCCGTGCTGGCCGTTGAGGCTGGAAAGGCTCAGCTCGCCTTCCGCGCGATGGCGATTTTTACCGTTCAGCCAGGTGAGCTGCGGAACGGCCAGTTCGGCGCGCTGGCCGGAGAGGGTCACGAAGCTCAGGTGGCTGTCGCGGAGAATAAAGTGATCGAACTGGCGCAGGAACAGATCGCCGATGTGGTCGGTTTTCAGGCTCTCGCCGCCATCGTTGGTCTGGATCGGCGTGTTGGTGTGGATTTTTAGCTGCCAGAAGGTGAGATCGCGAAACTGCCAGCGCATGTGGAGCAGGCTTTGCCATACGTCCAGCGCGAGGGTGACGCGTTTAACCGACAGCTCGCCGCCGTCTTTGAGGCCGGCTTTCACATCGCGGACGTCCAGCGTGGGGCCAAAATTCTGCCAGCTGGCGCTCAGCCGGGACGCCTCGACCGGAGAGCCGGAGATCGCGGAGATTTTCTCCAGCAGCTGGGGGCGCCATGCGTCCAGCTGCGGCAGCACGAGACGCAGACCGCTCACCAGCAGTGCGATGACAACAATCAGTGTCGCCACGGTGAGCAGTAATATCCCGGGCAGTCGCCTCACGCATCTCTCCTTGTCAAACTATTACACCTCATCCTTCATCTGCCCTCAGCGCTGCGTTCACGGGTTCCGCCCGGCCGGCGCATCACCGCGGCCGACAGGCCGAACGAGGGCAAACCAGATGATTACATCATTACCACATCAAACTGCTCTTGATTATAGAGCGGTTCAATTTGCACTTTGACCTGTTTACCGACAAAGATTTCGACTTCCGCCAGCGCGTGGGACTCTTCCCCTTTCAGGGTTTCCGCGACGGCAGGAGAAGCATAGACCAGGAAACGGTCGGAGTCGTAGGCATGATGTACGCGGACGATCTCGCGCATGATTTCATAACACACCGTTTCAACCGATTTTACCGTGCCGCGACCGTGGCAGGTCGGGCAGTCCTTACACAGCACGTGCTCCACGCTTTCGCGGGTGCGCTTACGGGTCATCTCCACCAGCCCAAGCTGGGAGAAGCCGTTGATGCTGGTTTTCACCCGATCCTTATTCAGCGCCTGCTCCAGAGAATGCAGCACCCGGCGGCGGTGATCTTCATTATTCATATCAATGAAATCAATGATAATAATCCCGCCGAGGTTGCGCAGCCGCAGCTGGCGGGCAATCGCCTGGGTCGCCTCAATGTTGGTATTGAAGATGGTATCGTCAAGATTGCGGTGGCCGACGAAGGCCCCGGTATTGATATCGACGGTGGTCATCGCTTCGGTCTGATCGATAACCAGATAGCCGCCGGACTTCAGCTCCACTTTACGCTCCAGCGCGCGCTGAATTTCGTTCTCCACGTCAAAGAGATCGAAGATCGGCTGGCGGCCGCTGTAGTGCTCGAGCTTGCTGGTCATCTCCGGCATATATTCGGCGGTGAACTCCAGCAGCGATTCGTAGGTCAGGCGGGAGTCGACGCGAATGCGGTCAAGATGGGCGTCGGCAAAATCGCGCAGCACGCGCTGTGCCAGCGCCAGCTCGCCGTACATCTGATAGCGGGTCTGCTGGCGCTTCTTACGCTCCATGACCTTCGTCCAGACGCGCTTGAGGTAGGCGGCATCGGCGGCCATTTCCTGCTCGTGTACGCCTTCCGCCGCCGTACGGATGATAAATCCGCCCTGCTCATCACAGTAGTCGGCGACAACCTTCTTCAGCCGCTCGCGCTCCGCTTCGCTCTCAATACGCTGGGAAACCCCAACGTGCGAGGCTCCTGGCATAAACACCAGATAGCGGGAAGGAATGGTGATATCGGTGGTCAGACGGGCGCCCTTGGTGCCAAGGGGGTCTTTCACCACCTGCACCATCAGGTCCTGGCCCTGACGGACCAGCTCGGAGATATCGCGCACGGTGAACTGCTTTTGCTCTTCCCCGGCGACGCACTCGGTGTGCGGCATGATGTCTGAAGCGTGCAGAAACGCGGCCTTATCCAGGCCAATATCTACAAAAGCCGCCTGCATTCCCGGCAGCACTCGACTAACACGACCTTTGTAGATATTGCCTACGATCCCGCGCCGCGCTTCGCGCTCAATGTGAATTTCCTGCAGAATACCGCCATCGATATACGCGACGCGCGTTTCCGATGGCGTTACGTTCACTAATAATTCAGCCGTCATCTTTATCCCTTTTCTTCACGCAGTGAGTTAAAGTTACTCAGCAACTCATACGTTTCTACCAGCGGTAAGCCGACTACGGCGTGATAGCTGCCATTAATCTTCCTGACAAAACAGCCACCCAGCCCTTGAATACCGTATGCACCTGCTTTATCTAAAGGCTCGCCGCTGGCGACGTAGCCGGCGATATCCTGCTCGCTCAGCAGGCGGAAGGTCACCTCCGTTACCACCAGACAGTCCAGCGCCTGCTGCTTATCCGCCAGGGCAACCGCGGTCATCACCTGATGCGTTTTCCCGGAAAGCATGCGCAGCATCTCTGCGGCATGCCCGGCATCGCGCGGCTTTTCCAGCACCTCGCCGTTAAGGATGACAATGGTATCCGCCCCCAGCACCGGCAGATCGCGCGATGCCAGCGCAACGCCGGCCTGCGCTTTTTCACGCGCCAGGCGAGTGACGTAATGCTGAGCGCTCTCCTGCGGCTGGCGTCGTTCCTCAATACCGGGAACCACGCGCTCGAAGGAGAGCCCCATCTGAGTCAACAGCTCCTGTCGACGTGGAGAACCTGAAGCAAGATACAGAGTTGTCATATCAACCTTATTGCACCGCAAATTGCTGACGCACTTTACGCATCAGCAGGAATAGCCATGGCCAGAGCACGCCGTTTACTACACTACTCCAGAACACTTCCGGACGGAAAGAGACGTTGATCACTAAAAACTCTGCCCAGAAAACAACGATGTCCACCGCGAGGGAGAGCATCATCACCACCAGCGCCTGCTGCCAGAGCGCCAGATTGCGGAACAGCTGATATTTCAGTGCGACCAGATAAGCGATGATGCTTAACGATAGCGCGCGAACGCCCAGCGTCGAGCCGCTGATGAGATCGAGAACGGCGCCCATCACGAAGCCCGTGCCGACGTTCACCCGATGCGGTAACGCGAGGATCCAGTACAGCAGGATAAGCAGCACCCAGTTTGGCCGGAAGACGCTGATGTCCGCCGGCCAGGGCATGATCTGTAGCAAGAGTGCAATAAGAAACGAGAGCCAGATAACCCAGCGTCCCTGGCTACGGTAGCTTGCCACTATTGCCCCCCTGCAGGCAGAGGTTTAGCAGGTGGCGTCAGGCCGGTTGCGGGAGCCGGCATTTGTGGCCCGACGGAATCCGGCGCGGGCAGAACCTGCGGCATCATCTGCATCAGACGTTCATTCGCGACGCGATGAACCTCTTCCGGGGTCATCGGGTTGGAGCCGTTACGATCGGCCCCCCACAGCAGCAGCAGATAGCGCAAACGCTGCAGGCCCGCGGTCGGGCGAGCCTGAATAACGGTATACGCGCGCTGCGTATCCAGCTTGACCGAAGAGACCACGCCCACCGGATACCCTTCCGGGAAACGGCCGCCAAGACCTGAAGTCACCAGCACGTCGCCGACGCGAATATCGGTATTCGCCGGCAGATGCTCCAGCTGCAGATCGTCAGTGCAGCCATTACCGGCGGCAATCACGCGGATATCGTTGCGCAGCACCTGAATCGGCAGCGCATGGGTGGCGTCACAGATAAGCAGCACGCGGCTGGTCATCTTCGCGACGGCAACAACCTGACCGACAACGCCCTTATCGCTGATAACCGGCTGGCCTTCGTAAACGCCGCTGACGCTGCCTTTATCGATAACCACCTGATCGCTGTAGGGATCGTTAACCGTTGAGATGACCTGAGTCACCATTTTTTGCTCATCCTGGCGCAGCGGGGAGCCCAGCAGTTCACGCAGACGCGCGTTCTCCTGCTTGTACTGGCCCAGCATCAGCAGGTCGCTGTTTTTCAGCAGCAGTTCCTGACGCAGCGCGCGGTTTTCCAGTTCGAGCTGATCGCGGGTGGCCAGCGTTTGCGATACGCTATCCAGCAATTCCCGAGGACCGTTAGAAATAAAGTAGAAAGGACTGACGGCTGTATCCATGTACGTTCGGATCTGGCTGAACGTACCCAGGCGGCTGTCGGCGATAATCACGCCAAGCGCCACCAGAACCGCCAGAATAAGGCGAATCTGTAGCGACGGGCCACGGCTAAAAATTGGCTTCATAGGCTATGCGTATTCTCGTGTCAGTTAAGACCAGGGGCAACCCTTGAGCCACCCCAGACCTTCGGCTGACTACTCTTCGCTAAACAAGTCGCCGCCGTGCATATCGATCATTTCCAGCGCTTTACCGCCGCCACGCGCGACGCAAGTCAGTGGATCTTCTGCAACTACGACAGGAATACCTGTCTCTTCCATCAGCAGGCGGTCGAGGTTACGCAGCAGCGCACCGCCGCCGGTCAGGACCATACCGCGCTCGGAGATATCAGAAGCCAGCTCTGGCGGGCACTGCTCGAGAGCAACCATCACCGCGCTAACGATGCCGGTCAGCGGCTCCTGCAGCGCTTCGAGAATTTCGTTCGAGTTCAGGGTGAAGCCGCGTGGAACGCCTTCAGCCAGGTTACGACCGCGCACTTCGATTTCACGCACTTCATCGCCCGGATAAGCGGAGCCGATTTCATGCTTGATACGTTCTGCGGTCGCTTCACCGATCAGGGAGCCGTAGTTACGACGCACATAATTAATCACGGCTTCATCGAAACGGTCACCGCCGATACGCACGGAAGAGGAGTAAACCACGCCGTTCAGGGAGATAACCGCCACTTCTGTGGTACCGCCGCCGATATCCACAACCATCGAACCGGTTGCTTCAGAAACCGGCAGGCCTGCGCCGATCGCAGCCGCCATCGGCTCTTCGATCAGGAAGACTTCACGGGCGCCAGCGCCCTGAGCGGATTCACGGATAGCACGACGTTCAACCTGGGTTGCACCAACCGGTACACACACCAGAACGCGCGGGCTCGGACGCATGAAGCTGTTGCTATGCACCTGTTTGATGAAGTGTTGCAGCATTTTTTCGGTAACAAAGAAGTCGGCGATAACGCCGTCTTTCATCGGGCGAATCGCCGCGATGTTGCCCGGCGTACGCCCGAGCATCTGCTTCGCTTCATGACCGACAGCGGCGACGCTTTTCGGCGATCCGGCACGATCCTGACGAATGGCCACAACGGAAGGCTCATTCAATACGATGCCTTGTCCTTTTACATAGATAAGGGTATTCGCGGTACCCAGGTCAATGGACAGGTCATTGGAAAACATGCCACGAAATTTTTTTAACATACTAAGGGATAATCCTGAAAGCTGGGGCGGAAAACAAAATCCGCTTACTTTACCAACCACACGCAGCAGCGACAAGGCGCAAAAATCATCTGCTACGGTGAAAATTAGTGCAGTTCATTTCCTTCGTTACAAATTTTCCGGCTCCGTTCAGTGCTGAAAACTTCAGCAGCGCTCCACGCTTCAATTTGCAACCTGTCAAAGGTCATTTACTGGCATTTACATTGCGATAATCCGGCAGGTAGACAAGCACACCCCCTTCACTATGGCGCGCGTTATTCTACGTGAAATAACGCTAAACGGCAGATCAAACCGAGTATCTTTGCGAATATTTTTTCACATTTGTGTCAAGTGGCTGTGAGGCGGCAAAAAATTCCCCCTGGCCACCGGTAACACCGCATTGAGACAGGACCTGCCACTCGCTACGACTGCGTACTCCGGTTGCAAAAACCTGGACCGGCATACCCTTGCAGGCCTCCACCAGGCTCTGAACCAGCAGCTGGTTCTCACTGCGTTTTTCAATATTACGCGACAGTCCAGGGTGTAGCTTGATGACTTCAACGTCCAACTGCTTGATCCAGCTGGTTCCAACCAGCGTTAATCCGGCCTGAACAACGGCAACTCGAATACCTAAAGCGTTAACCAGCCGCATAACCGGCTGCAGGCGGCCGATATATTGACAAACATCTGCCTCTGCAAGTTCAAAAATAATGCGCTGACGTTGCGATTTTTCACACTGCATCAAAGTATCGCGCAGCCAGCGCTGGAATCGAGGACGGATCAGCGACTCCACGGTCACCTGTAAAGCGAGGTTTTCGTCCGGCCAGAAGCCTAAAAATGGCAGCAGCCGCGTGATCTGCAGGCGGTCATACTCTTCCGCCAGGCCAAACTGCTGCACCATCGGCATATATTCCGCCGCAATCACCTCTTCCGTACCGTCATAGAGGCGGGACATCAGCTCACGGTGATGGACGCGACCGTCGCGATTCACCGCGGGCTTCTGATATAACCGCGGCCCGCCGCGGCTTAGCATCTGTTCAATCAACGTGCGCCAGCGCACGTTGCCGCGCCCTTTCTCCGGCAGCGAATCGTCATAAACCGACCAGCTATTGCTCCCCTGCAGAACCGCGTTGCGCGTTGCCGCTTCCGCGCGCTCCATCACCTGAGCCGTGGTCTGTCCGCTGCGGAAGGCGCAAATACCGATATGCATCATGTCATCGCGGTCAAGAATGCGCGTGGGCGGCAGCGCGTCCATCGCCTTCAGCAGCAGCCCGGCGATGCTGTCCGCCTCCTTGAGGGTGCGGTGCGGCAGCAGGACGGCAAAATCGCTGCGGTGATAGCGCGCCAGCAGCGCGCCGGGGTAGCGCATAATAAAAGTAGAAAGCAGGTTGATGAGCGTGAAGTAATGCTCCTCCGCTGCGGCGCGGCCCCAGTTATCGCGCAGCAAATCGAACTCCGGCAGGCGGATCATCATCACAATGCCATATGAGCCGACTTTTTCCTGATCTTCCAGCAGCGTGGCGAGCTGGTTATCGAAGAACAGGCGGTTATTGAGGCCGGTTTTGGTGTCCTGAGCGGCATAGGAGCGAATAAGCGTATCCATACGGCTTCGCTGATCGCTGGCAAACTGCAGCTCGGATAGCAGCATATCCAGCGCGCTGCTGGTGCTCACCGGCCACTCGTGCACCGAGCCGCGCACCTGGGGCCCGCGCTCGCCGTTAAGGATCCTCGTCGCCCGCAGCTCCAGCAGCTCCTGCCCGGACAGCTGACGACGGATCCAGCGAACGGAAAAAAAGACCATCAGCACCATAAAGCCAATGGCGATGGAAAGCGGTGCGGTCATGTGCAGCGAGCGGAAGTAGTTAACCATCGGGTCCATATAGACCAGATGCAGGGTCATGCCGGGGTGCTTTAGCGACGGGACCATGACCTCCCGAAACTGGTTATTACTCCCCAGCGGGCGGTAGCTGTCGCTACGCGAGTGGCTGTACACCGATTTGCCGTTAAGCAGAAAATCAACCTGCACAACGTCGACCGGCGTCATCAGCTCATCCATCTGCGGTTCAAGTCGGGCAAAGGATGAAGAGATCAGGCGGTTATCCAGCACCGTCGCTACGGCCTGGACGCGATTCTCCACTTTTTGCTGAATACCGTTATAAAAACTCAGCGACGCGCCAATAAGCGTGACAAAGATAGTCAGGCTGGTAAGCAGCGTGACAAATGCTGAGAATTTCGTCGTTAATCGCATCCCTGTGTTAACTCCGCGTGTGAATGACTGCCCGATGAATATTCGGACTCCGGTACTGGCGCTTTCCCCAAAGTAAGCACTAACTTTTTAAAGTGCGAGGCATACTATCAAAGCTGACGTATCTGGCAATTTATTGCGCTGTATCGGCGTAATAATGCCGATAGCGAGTATAGTCCGCAGAAAAATTTTTCCAATCTTTGTACCAATAAGGACCCGCATATGCAGGCTTTAATATTAGAACAGCAGGATGGCAAAACAATCTCTTCGGTGCAAACCATCGACGCCAGCAGGCTTCCGCAGGGCGATGTGACCGTCGATATTCAGTGGTCCAGCCTCAATTATAAAGACGCGCTGGCGATCACCGGCAGCGGAAAAATCATCCGCAACTTTCCGATGATTCCTGGCATCGATTTTGCCGGTATCGTCCATACCAGCGAAGATCCACGTTTCCATGCAGGCCAGCAGGTGCTTCTCACCGGATGGGGCGTTGGCGAAAATCACTGGGGCGGCCTGGCCGAGCAGGCGCGCGTGAAAGGCGACTGGCTGGTTGCGATGCCTGAAGGGCTGGACGGCCGTAAAGCGATGGCCATCGGTACCGCCGGCTTCACCGCCATGCTGTGCGTGATGGCGCTGGAAGATGCCGGAATTCGTCCCCAGGATGGCGAGGTTGTGGTCACCGGTGCCAGCGGCGGCGTCGGTAGCACCGCGGTCGCCCTGCTGCATCGCCTGGGTTACCAGGTGGTCGCCGTTTCTGGTCGCGAAAGCACCCATGATTATCTGAAAACGCTGGGCGCGCAGCGGATCGTTGGGCGTGAGGAGTTTGCCGAAACCCGTCCTCTGGAGAAACAGCTGTGGGCCGGGGCGGTCGATACCGTCGGCGATAAGGTGCTGGCGAAAGTACTGGCACAGATGAACTACGGCGGCTGCGTGGCTGCCTGCGGCCTGGCCGGCGGCTTTGCTCTGCCGACGACGGTGATGCCGTTTATTTTGCGTAACGTCCGCCTGCAGGGCGTTGATTCGGTAATGACTCCGCCCGCGCGCCGGGCTCAAGCCTGGCAGCGGCTGGTTGGCGATCTGCCTGAGTCGTTCTACACGCAAAGCGCCACGGAAATTACGCTCGAAGAAGCGCCGGCCTTTGCCGATAAGATTATGGCTAACCAAATCCAGGGCCGGACGCTGGTGAAAATCGCCTAATATGCAATTTTTCGTGACATATTCGCGATAACTCTCCGCCTCCGTCATGCTTAGGAAAAAGCATGCCGGAGGATGTCATGAAACACAAAAAGCTAACGGAAGCCGACGTCACGGCAGAATCCGTTTTTATGCTGCAGCGTCGCCAGGTTTTGAAAACGCTGGGGATTACCACAACGGCACTTTCCCTTTCCCCCACGGCAAAAGCCGATCTTCTCGACTGGTTCAAAGGTCACGACCGCCCTCCCGCGCCGGCGGGCAAAGCGCTGACGTTCGACAAACCTGCCGAATGGCAAAACGCGCTGACGCTCACCCCGGAGGATAAGGTATCCGGCTACAACAACTTCTATGAATTTGGTCTGGATAAAGCCGATCCGGCGGCCAACGCGGGCAGCCTGCGAACCGATCCGTGGACGCTGACCATCGGCGGAGAAGTGGCTAAACCGCTGACGCTCGATCATCACGATCTGACCACCCGCTTTCCGCTCGAAGAGCGCATTTACCGGATGCGCTGCGTCGAAGCCTGGTCGATGGTGGTGCCGTGGGTGGGCTTCCCGCTGCATAAGCTGCTGGCGCTGGTTGAGCCCACCAGCAGCGCCCGCTACGTGGCATTTAAAACCATCTATGCTCCTGACCAAATGCCAGGGCAGAAGGATCGCTTTATCGGCGGCGGCCTGGCCTATCCTTATGTCGAAGGCCTGCGTCTGGATGAGGCGATGCATCCCCTCACCCTGCTGAGCGTGGGCGTCTACGGTAAGGCGCTGCCGCCGCAGAACGGCGCGCCGGTGCGCCTGACTGTCCCGTGGAAGTATGGCTTCAAAGGGATTAAGTCGATTGTCAGTATCGAACTCACCCGCGAGCGGCCGCCGACCACCTGGAATCTGGCGGGACCGGATGAATACGGCTTTTACGCCAACGTCAATCCGCACGTCGATCATCCCCGCTGGTCGCAGGCAACGGAGCGCTTTATCGGTTCCGGAGGCGTGCTGGACGTCAAGCGCCAGCCGACGCTGCTGTTCAACGGCTATGCTGACGAAGTGGCTTCGCTCTACCGGGGCCTGAATTTGCGGGAGAATTACTAGTGCGCCTGAACGTAAAACAGATTACCTGGCTTAAGGTTATGCTCCATCTGGCCGGGTTTCTTCCCTTTCTCTGGCTATTCTGGGCTGCGCAGCAGGGGTATTTCAGCGCCGACCCGGCAAAGGATATTCAACACTTTACCGGTAGGATGGCTCTTAAATTTCTGCTGGCAACCTTGCTTGTATCGCCGCTGGCGCGCTACGCTAAACAACCGCTGTTGATTCGTACCAGGCGCCTGCTGGGACTGTGGTGCTTTGCCTGGGCGACGCTGCATCTGACCAGCTACACGCTGCTGGAACTCGGGATTAACAATCTGGCGCTGCTGGGTTCTGAGCTGGTGAGCCGGCCCTATCTGACGCTGGGGTTTATCAGCTGGCTTACCCTGCTGGCGCTGGCGGTCACCTCGACGCAGGTGCTGCAGCGAAAATTAGGCCGTCGCTGGCAAACGTTGCATAACTTCGTCTATCTGGTGGCGATCCTTGCGCCCATCCACTATTTATGGTCCGTGAAGATATTATCCCCACAGCCGTTGATATATGCCGGGCTGGCGGTTGGGCTTTTGGCGTGGCGTTACAAGAAGTTCCGCCAGTGGTGGCGCTAATCCCCGGATATGTGCAGTTTCCCGCAGATCTTTTATCAACCGCGACTCATTTAACGATAGCGGTTGATAATCTTCCCTGATAAGACCAGTATTTAGCTGCCAAATGCTACGAAATCGTTATAATGTGCGACTTTGGTTTTCCTGGAGGGGTTTTTACACCCTGAAAAGGTGACAAGCGCGTTTCGAAGGTATATTTTGTTTTTTACCCGAGAATGGCAGGAGATAGCCGCACAATGGCTGACAAGTTTCGCATTTTGCTTTTGAATGGACCTAACCTTAACATGCTTGGTACACGCGAGCCTGAGAAGTACGGCACCCTCAAGCTTTCTGAGATTGTTAACCGTCTGGAATCAGAAGCTGCGGCTCTGAACGTGGCGCTGGATCACCTGCAATCAAACGCGGAGTACGCGTTAATCGACCGAATTCATCAGGCTAAAGACGCTGTAGACTATATCCTGATTAATCCGGCCGCGTTTACGCACACCAGCGTGGCAATCCGCGACGCGCTACTTGCGGTGAGCATCCCGTTTATCGAGATCCACCTGAGCAACGTACATGCCCGCGAACCATTCCGTCATCACTCTTATCTGTCGGATATCGCCGCAGGCGTTATCTGTGGATTGGGGGCGGACGGTTATTCATACGCTTTACAGACGGCGGTAAAACGCCTGTCACAATCACACTAAACAAAGAGTACGGAACCCACTCATGGATATTCGTAAGATTAAAAAACTGATCGAGCTGGTCGAAGAGTCTGGCATCAACGAACTGGAAATTTCTGAAGGTGAAGAGTCTGTGCGCATCAGCCGCTCGGCTCCGAACACCGGTTATCCAGTGATGCAGCAGGCTTATGCCGCTCCGATGATGCAGGCACAGGCACCTGTTGCCGCAGCGCCGGCAGCCGCGCAGGCAGAAGCCCCGGCGAAAGCGGAAATCAGTGGTCACATCGTACGTTCCCCGATGGTCGGTACTTTCTACCGCACCCCGAGCCCGGACGCTAAAGCGTTTGTGGAAATCGGCCAGAAAGTCAACGTGGGCGACACTCTGTGCATCGTCGAAGCAATGAAAATGATGAACCAGATCGAAGCCGACAAAGCCGGCGTGGTGAAAGCCATTCTGATCGAAAGCGGCCAACCGGTAGAATTTGACGAGCCGCTGGTAGTCATCGAGTAACGAGGCGAACATGCTGGATAAAATTGTTATCGCCAACCGTGGCGAGATTGCACTGCGTATCCTGCGTGCCTGTAAAGAACTGGGCATCAAGACCGTTGCTGTGCACTCCACTGCGGATCGCGATTTAAAGCACGTATTGTTAGCGGATGAGACGGTCTGTATCGGCCCGGCTCCGTCCATTAAGAGCTACCTGAATATCCCGGCGATCATCAGCGCGGCTGAAATCACCGGCGCGGTGGCGATTCACCCGGGCTACGGCTTCCTTTCCGAAAACGCCAACTTTGCTGAGCAGGTTGAACGTTCCGGCTTTATCTTCATCGGCCCGAAGGCTGACACTATTCGCCTGATGGGCGACAAAGTGTCGGCGATTACCGCCATGAAGAAAGCCGGCGTGCCGACCGTTCCTGGCTCCGATGGCCCGCTGGGCGACGACATGGACGCTAACCGCGCCCATGCGAAACGCATCGGCTACCCGGTTATCATCAAAGCCTCCGGCGGCGGCGGCGGCCGCGGCATGCGCGTAGTGCGCAGCGATGCCGAGCTGGCGCAGTCCATCTCCATGACCAAAGCTGAGGCGAAAGCCGCTTTCAGCAACGACATGGTGTATATGGAGAAATACCTGGAGAATCCTCGTCATATCGAGATCCAGGTCCTGGCTGACGGCCAGGGTAACGCTATCTATCTGGCCGAGCGCGACTGCTCCATGCAGCGTCGTCACCAGAAAGTTGTCGAAGAAGCGCCGGCGCCGGGTATTACTCCGGAACTGCGTCGCTACATCGGCGAGCGCTGCTCCAAGGCCTGCGTTGATATCGGCTATCGCGGGGCGGGTACCTTCGAGTTCCTGTTCGAAAACGGCGAGTTCTACTTCATCGAAATGAACACCCGTATTCAGGTTGAACACCCGGTAACAGAAATGATCACCGGCGTGGATCTGATTAAAGAGCAGCTGCGCATTGCCGCAGGCCAACCGCTGTCTATCAAGCAGGAAGAAGTTCAGGTCCGTGGCCATGCGGTTGAATGCCGTATTAACGCCGAAGACCCGAATACCTTCCTGCCGAGTCCGGGTAAAATTACCCGCTTCCACGCGCCGGGCGGTTTCGGCGTTCGCTGGGAGTCTCATATCTACGCCGGCTACACCGTGCCGCCGTACTATGACTCAATGATCGGCAAGCTTATCTGCTACGGCGAAAACCGTGATGTAGCCATTTCACGCATGAAAAATGCGCTGCAGGAGCTGATCATCGACGGCATCAAAACTAACGTCGATCTGCAGATTCGCATCATGAACGACGAGCACTTCCAGCATGGTGGGACCAATATCCACTATCTGGAGAAAAAGCTCGGTATGCAGGAAAAATAATCCTGTATCGCTGCAAAAGGCCGGATAATCCGGCCTTTTTTCTTTTTCTCTCCCCTCATCTTTGCCATGCGGTACAATCCCCGCTTTCTTCATCCTCCTGGGACTAAAAAATGGACAATCGTTTTGTTCAGGCCCACAAAGAAGCGCGCTGGGCGCTGTGGCTGACCCTTCTCTATCTTGCCGCCTGGCTGGCTGCGGCCTATCTCCCGGACAGCGCAATCGGCATCACCGGGCTGCCGCACTGGTTCGAAATGGCCTGCCTGCTGGTGCCGCTGGTATTTATCCTGCTGTGCTGGGCGATGGTGCGTTTTGTATTCCGCGACATCCCGCTGGAGGATAGCGATGCAGCTTGAAATCATCGTTATCCTGATTGCCTATCTGTTCGTGGTCTTCGGCCTGTCGCTTTACGCCATGCGCAAACGCAGCAGCGGCAGTTTTCTCAGCGAATATTTCCTCGGCAGCCGTTCTATGGGCGGCTTCGTGCTGGCCATGACCCTCACCGCAACCTATATCAGCGCCAGTTCATTTATCGGCGGGCCTGGGGCCGCCTACAAGTACGGGCTCGGCTGGGTGCTGCTGGCGATGATCCAGGTGCCGACGATCTGGCTTTCGCTGGGGATCCTCGGCAAGAAGTTCGCCATTCTGGCGCGACGCTACAACGCCATCACCCTCAACGACATGCTGCAGGCTCGCTACCAAAGCCGCGCCGTCGTCTGGATCGCCAGCATAAGCCTGCTGGTTGCCTTCGTCGGAGCGATCGCCGTGCAGTTTATCGGCGGCGCGCGCCTGCTGGAGACCGCGGCTGGGATTAAATATGAGCACGGCCTGCTGATCTTCGGCATCACTATTGCCCTGTACACCGCGTTCGGCGGCTTTCGCGCCAGCGTGCTCAATGACACCATGCAGGGCCTGGTGATGCTGATTGGCACTATCGTGCTGCTGGTTGGGGTTGTTCACGCTGCGGGCGGTCTGCATCACGCCGTTGATACCTTACAGAAGATCGATCCGCAGCTGGTATCGCCGCACGGCGTAGACGGTATTCTAACCCCGACCTTTATGACCTCGTTTTGGGTGCTGGTCTGCTTCGGCGTGATCGGCCTGCCGCATACCGCCGTACGCTGCATTTCCTATAAAGACAGCAAAGCCGTTCACCGGGGGATCATCATCGGTACCGTGGTCATCGCTCTGCTGATGTTTGGCATGCACCTCGCGGGCGCTCTGGGCCGTGCGGTTCTGCCGCACCTGACCGTTCCCGATCGGGTGATCCCAACCCTGATGGTCCAGGTGCTTCCACCGTGGGCCGCGGGCCTGTTTTTAGCGGCGCCAATGGCGGCGATCATGTCGAACGTTAACGCCCATTTATTGCAGGCATCGGCTACGATCGTTAAAGATCTTTGGCTCAGCGCTCGCCCTGCCAAAAGGCATAATGAGCAAAAGCTGAAGAGGATCTCCACCGCCACCACCCTGGTCATCGGGATCCTGATGATGCTGGCAGCCTGGCGGCCGCCTGAAATGATCATCTGGCTCAACCTGCTGGCCTTCGGCGGCCTGGAAGCGGTGTTCTTATGGCCGCTGGTGATGGGCCTGTACTGGGAGCGCGCTAACGCGACCGGCGCCCTCAGCGCCATGCTCGTTGGCGGCGTGCTCTACGCCGTGCTGGCGACATTTAATATTCAGTACCTGGGCTTTCATCCGATTGTGCCCTCGCTGCTGTTAAGCTTGCTGGCTTTTGTGATTGGCAACCGTTTCGGTCAGCCCGTCCCTCCAGCCCCTATTATGACTACTGATAAATAAAGAGTTTTGCCATGCCATGGATCCAACTGAAACTGAACACGACCGGCGCACACGCTGAAGAATTAAGCGATGCGCTGATGGAGGCCGGTGCCGTCTCTATCACCTTCCAGGATACCCACGATACGCCGGTATTCGAACCGCTGCCGGGGGAAACCCGCCTGTGGGGAGACACCGACGTGACCGGCCTGTTCGACGCAGAGAGCGACATGAAAGAAGTCGTAGCTATTCTTGAGCAGCATCCTCTTCTGGGCGCCGGCTTCGCGCACAAAATCGAGCAGCTGGAAGACAAAGACTGGGAGCGCGAATGGATGGATAACTTCCACCCGATGCGCTTCGGCGAGCGGCTGTGGATTTGCCCAAGCTGGCGTGAAGTGCCGGATGCCAACGCGGTGAACGTGATGCTCGATCCGGGCCTCGCCTTCGGTACCGGTACCCACCCGACGACCTCCCTGTGCCTGCAGTGGCTCGATGGGCTGGATCTGGCGGGTAAAACGATTATAGATTTCGGCTGCGGTTCCGGCATCCTGGCGATTGCTGCCCTGAAGCTCGGCGCGGCGAAGGCCATCGGTATCGATATCGATCCGCAGGCGATTCAGGCCAGCCGCGATAACGCCGAGCGTAACGGCGTCTCGGATCGTCTGGAGCTCTATTTACCCCAGGATCAGCCAGAGGCTCTCAGCGCCGACGTCGTGGTCGCCAACATTCTGGCCGGCCCATTACGCGAGCTGGCTCCGTTAATCAGCGTCCTGCCCGTTACAGGCGGCCTGCTGGGCCTCTCCGGGATCCTTGCCAGCCAGGCTGACGGCGTCTGCGAAGCCTACGCCGATCGCTTTAATCTCGACCCGGTGGTTGAAAAAGAAGAGTGGTGCCGGATTACCGGCCAGCGCAAGTAAGCGCTAATGCGGCCTGCGGGCCGCATTTTTGTTTCCAGTAGCCGCCAAATGACGTCAAGAAATGGGAGCCAGATCGCATTACGAAGCGCTTTTTTGGCTACAAAAACAGCGTTTTATGCCGCCAATGACCCCATTTTTCTAAGAAAAATAGATAAGTTTTACGATTTTATAATTGGACACAAATTACCCACTACGCATTAAATCAATGATTAATATGATAATTTATCCATAGCATTTTCGTTGCTCCTGGATTCATTGATCTGTGACAGGGGATTGCTCAAAGTTTGGCCTTTCATCTCGTGCAAAAAATGCGTAATATACGCCGCCTTGCAGTCACAGTATGGTCATTTCTTAACTCATGCGCATCGGACACTACCAGCTTAGAAATCGCCTGATCGCAGCACCTATGGCTGGCATTACTGACAGACCATTCAGGACGCTGTGCTATAAGATGGGAGCAGGTTTAACCGTTTCCGAGATGATGTCCTCCAACCCGCAGGTTTGGGAGAGCGACAAGTCCCGTTTACGGATGGTGCACGTTGATGAGCCCGGTATTCGTACCGTGCAAATCGCCGGTAGCGTACCGGAAGAGATGGCCGCAGCCGCCCGTATTAACGTGGAAAGCGGTGCCCAAATTATTGATATTAATATGGGGTGCCCGGCGAAAAAGGTGAATCGCAAGCTCGCAGGTTCAGCCCTCTTGCAGCATCCCGAGCAGGTGAAGTTAATCCTGACGGCGGTCGTCAAGGCAGTGGACGTTCCCGTGACGCTCAAGATTCGCACCGGTTGGGAGCCGGAACACCGTAACTGTGTAGAAATTGCCCAACTGGCTGAAGAGTGTGGCATTCAGGCTCTGACTATTCACGGACGCACGCGCGCCTGTTTGTTTAACGGAGACGCTGAATACGACAGTATTCGGGCAGTTAAGCAGAAAGTTTCCATTCCGATTATCGCGAATGGTGACATTACTGACCCGCTTAAAGCCAGAGCTGTGCTCGACTATACGGGGGCTGATGCCCTTATGATAGGCCGCGCAGCTCAGGGAAGACCCTGGATCTTTCGGGAAATCCAGCATTATCTGGACACTGGAGAGCTGCTGCCCCCCCTGCCGTTGGCAGAGGTTAAGCGCTTGCTTTGCGCTCACGTTCGGGAATTGCATGACTTTTACGGTCAGGCAAAAGGGTACCGAATTGCGCGTAAACACGTTTCCTGGTATCTCCAGGAGCACGCTCCAAATGACCAGTTTCGGCGCACATTCAACGCCATAGAGGATGCCAGCGATCAGCTGGAGGCGTTGGAGGCATACTTCGAAAATTTTGCGTAAACAGAAATAAAGAGCTGACAGAACTATGTTCGAACAACGCGTAAATTCTGACGTACTGACCGTTTCTACCGTTAACTCTCAGGATCAGGTAACTCAAAAGCCCCTGCGTGACTCGGTTAAACAGGCACTGAAGAACTATTTTGCTCAACTGAACGGTCAGGACGTTAGTGACCTGTATGAGCTGGTACTGGCTGAAGTAGAACAGCCCCTGTTGGACATGGTGATGCAATACACCCGCGGTAACCAGACCCGTGCTGCTCTGATGATGGGCATCAACCGCGGTACGCTGCGTAAAAAATTGAAAAAATACGGCATGAACTGATACTAGTCAGTTAATTGCTTGAATAAAAGGCGCTCTTCGGCATGGGGAAGCGCCTTTTTTACTGCCTCGCGTTTACCCCCTTCCCGCAGCAGACTGCTGACTCCCTCTGAGCCAGTTCGCCGTCCGGCGACTCGGTACGCAGAGCATCGACAGTAGCGGTGGAAAACGCCGTGCGCGTGATGGTTGAAGAGAGCCTTCCACGACAACCCTCGTTGGCACTGCGATGGTGCTCATGGCCTTACGCAGCCTCAAGCCGTGGCAGGAACGCAGCGACGCAGAGAACGGCGTTAAGGCGATTATCCAACGTGCCTACCGGCGCCTTCAGCAAGAAGGACGCTATGGTCTTACCGTTCAATCTGCCGGCCATTGTCGAACTCGGTAGGCGAGTTTTGACTTTAACCTTATCGATCAGGGCAACCTCGGCCACAGCGCGCTAACCCAGGCGCGTAATCAGCTGTCCGGCTGCATCCGGAGCAGCTGGCGCGTATTTCCGTACGCTGCCGGATAATATCAACAATATGTATGCGCGTAGCGCCAGCGGTGAAATGGCGTCACTCTCTTCGTTCGTCACATCGCGCCGGGTAAAAATTACCGGGGATACAATGCTCCTGATGGAGGCAGACTGCCGAACGGAACTGGCTATGACTGGACTGGAATGTCGTCTCAGGAACGGCTCTCCGGAAGCCAGGCGCCTGCGCGCTATGAAAGCGGGTATCTCCCGCTCTCTGTAACCTTGGTCATTCTTAGGGGTTCCTGGAGCGTTGCCGGCAGCATCGTTTCACGGGCTAAATAATGATGTTGATTTCCAGGTCGGCTTATTAACCGCGCTTGGCTTATCGGCAAAAAATACTATTCCGATCGTCGAGTTTGCTAAAGATCTTATGGGTAAAGAAGGTAGAGGAATTATCGAGGCATCGCGTATGCGCCTGCGTCCGATCCTCATGACAACATTAGCCTTTATTCTCGGGGTGCTGCCTTTAGTTATTAGCCATGGTGCCGGAGGCGGGGCGCAAAATGCGGTGGGCACCGGCGTGATGGGCGGGATGTTAACCGCTACGCTGCTGGCAATCTTCTTCGTACCGGTATTCTTCGTGGTGGTAAGGGGCCGCTTTACCCGACGCGGGAAGTAGCTCATCGCCTCCTCAAAGGCGCCACGCTGGCGCCTTTTTCATTATCATCATTCATATTAATCAACCGGTTAGATTAAATTCACTGTATTCCATAATGATAAGATCGGCAGCCTCTGTCTTTATTTCATTATTTTGTTCTACATCTTTTCTACGCAATTCCCCGCTTATCTCCATGATATTTACGTAGCTCATAAATTGAGATAATTTCCTCTATCAGGCCTCTGTTTCAGCGATGGTAAAATAGGCTATTCCGTCGTGTATCTCACCCGATGCAGTAAAACGGACTATTCAGAGGTAATATCATGAAGAAATTTATTTTAGTGACGCTGCTGGCAACTTTACTCGCCGGCTGCGCGCATGACTCTCCCTGCGTGCCGGTCTACGATTCTGAAGGCAGGCTAGTTCATACCAACACCTGCATGAAAGGCACGACTCAGGATAACTGGGAAACGGCTGGGGCAATTGCCGGCGGTGCGGCGGCAGTGGCTGGATTAACGCTGGGAATTGTAGCGCTGACCCGTTAATCATTACCGTTCTACTGGGTTTGATTCACTCTCCAGTAAGGGAACGGATATAAGAAAGGGCCTGGTCGCGAGACCGGGCCCTTTTTCGTGGACGGCAGGGGATAAAAACCGCGCTACGATAGCAAAAATGCGCCGCTCGCCGGTATTCCAGACCGTTCTACAGCAGCTTAGGCCGCCGTTTATCGCTAAGCTGCGTCATTAAATAGCAGACAAGCAAAAAGGCCCAGTCTTTCGACTGGGCCTTCTGCTTTATTTGATGCCTGGCAATTCCCTACTCTCACATGGGGAGACCCCACACTACCATCGGCGCTACGGCGTTTCACTTCTGAGTTCGGCATGGGGTCAGGTGGGACCACCGCGCTGTTGTCGCCAGGCAAATTCTTTAAAATACTGTTTCTAACTTAAAAAGTGGTGCTGATACCCAGAGTCGAACTGGGGACCTCACCCTTACCAAGGGTGCGCTCTACCAACTGAGCCATATCAGCACGCTTAATTTGGTACCGGACATGATTTTCGGGCCGTTGCTTCGCAACGTTCAAAAGCATTCGCTTTTGTTCTGCTACTCTGTCGAATAGCAAACTGCCTCGAAAGTCAGTGCCATACTGCTAATTTGATGCCTGGCAGTTCCCTACTCTCACATGGGGAGACCCCACACTACCATCGGCGCTACGGCGTTTCACTTCTGAGTTCGGCATGGAGTCAGGTGGGACCACCGCGCTGTTGCCGCCAGGCAAATTCTGTTTACCAACACGCCTTAAGGCCTGTCAGTTAATCTGTATCAGCTGAAAATCTCTCAAATCACCACACCAAACAGCTTTGGCGTTGTAAGGTTAAGCCTCACGGTTCATTAGTATCGGTTAGCTCAACGTATCGCTACGCTTACACACCCGACCTATCAACGTCGTCGTCTTCAACGTTCCTTCAGGACTCTCAAGGAGTCAGGGAGAACTCATCTCGGGGCAAGTTTCGTGCTTAGATGCTTTCAGCACTTATCTTTTCCGCATTTAGCTACCGGGCAATGCCATTGGCATGACAACCCGAACACCAGTGATGCGTCCACTCCGGTCCTCTCGTACTAGGAGCAGCCCCCCTCAATTCTCCAGCGCCCACGGCAGATAGGGACCGAACTGTCTCACGACGTTCTAAACCCAGCTCGCGTACCACTTTAAACGGCGAACAGCCGTACCCTTGGGACCTACTTCAGCCCCAGGATGTGATGAGCCGACATCGAGGTGCCAAACACCGCCGTCGATATGAACTCTTGGGCGGTATCAGCCTGTTATCCCCGGAGTACCTTTTATCCGTTGAGCGATGGCCCTTCCATTCAGAACCACCGGATCACTATGACCTGCTTTCGCACCTGCTCGCGCCGTCACGCTCGCAGTCAAGCTAGCTTATGCCATTGCACTAACCTCCTGATGTCCGACCAGGATTAGCTAACCTTCGTGCTCCTCCGTTACTCTTTGGGAGGAGACCGCCCCAGTCAAACTACCCACCAGACACTGTCCGCAACCCGGATCACGGGTCTACGTTAGAACATCAAACATTAAAGGGTGGTATTTCAAGGTTGGCTCCACGCAGACTGGCGTCCACGCTTCAAAGCCTCCCACCTATCCTACACATCAAGGCTCAATGTTCAGTGTCAAGCTATAGTAAAGGTTCACGGGGTCTTTCCGTCTTGCCGCGGGTACACTGCATCTTCACAGCGAGTTCAATTTCACTGAGTCTCGGGTGGAGACAGCCTGGCCATCATTACGCCATTCGTGCAGGTCGGAACTTACCCGACAAGGAATTTCGCTACCTTAGGACCGTTATAGTTACGGCCGCCGTTTACCGGGGCTTCGATCAAGAGCTTCTCCTTACGGATAACCCCATCAATTAACCTTCCGGCACCGGGCAGGCGTCACACCGTATACGTCCACTTTCGTGTTTGCACAGTGCTGTGTTTTTAATAAACAGTTGCAGCCAGCTGGTATCTTCGACTGATTTCAGCTCCACGAGCAAGTCGCTTCACTTACCATCAGCGTGCCTTCTCCCGAAGTTACGGCACCATTTTGCCTAGTTCCTTCACCCGAGTTCTCTCAAGCGCCTTGGTATTCTCTACCTGACCACCTGTGTCGGTTTGGGGTACGATTTGATGTTACCTGATGCTTAGAGGCTTTTCCTGGAAGCAGGGCATTTGTTACTTCAGCACCGTAGTGCCTCGTCGTCACACCTCAGCGTTAACAAGAGTCCGGATTTACCTAAACTCTCCGCCTACATGCTTAAACCGGGACAACCGTCGCCCGGCTAACATAGCCTTCTCCGTCCCCCCTTCGCAGTAACACCGAGTACAGGAATATTAACCTGTTTCCCATCGACTACGCCTTTCGGCCTCGCCTTAGGGGTCGACTCACCCTGCCCCGATTAACGTTGGACAGGAACCCTTGGTCTTCCGGCGAGCGGGCTTTTCACCCGCTTTATCGTTACTTATGTCAGCATTCGCACTTCTGATACCTCCAGCAACCCTCACAGGCCACCTTCAACGGCTTACAGAACGCTCCCCTACCCAACAACGCCTAAGCGTCGCTGCCGCAGCTTCGGTGCATGGTTTAGCCCCGTTACATCTTCCGCGCAGGCCGACTCGACCAGTGAGCTATTACGCTTTCTTTAAATGATGGCTGCTTCTAAGCCAACATCCTGGCTGTCTGTGCCTTCCCACATCGTTTCCCACTTAACCATGACTTTGGGACCTTAGCTGGCGGTCTGGGTTGTTTCCCTCTTCACGACGGACGTTAGCACCCGCCGTGTGTCTCCCGTGATAACATTCTTCGGTATTCGTAGTTTGCATCGGGTTGGTAAGTCGGGATGACCCCCTAGCCGAAACAGTGCTCTACCCCCGAAGATGAATTCACGAGGCGCTACCTAAATAGCTTTCGGGGAGAACCAGCTATCTCCCGGTTTGATTGGCCTTTCACCCCCAGCCACAAGTCATCCGCTAATTTTTCAACATTAGTCGGTTCGGTCCTCCAGTTAGTGTTACCCAACCTTCAACCTGCCCATGGCTAGATCACCGGGTTTCGGGTCTATACCCTGCAACTTAACGCCCAGTTAAGACTCGGTTTCCCTGCGGCTCCCCTATACGGTTAACCTTGCTACAGAATATAAGTCGCTGACCCATTATACAAAAGGTACGCAGTCACCTGACAAATCAGGCTCCCACTGCTTGTACGTACACGGTTTCAGGTTCTGTTTCACTCCCCTCGCCGGGGTTCTTTTCGCCTTTCCCTCACGGTACTGGTTCACTATCGGTCAGTCAGGAGTATTTAGCCTTGGAGGATGGTCCCCCCATATTCAGACAGGATACCACGTGTCCCGCCCTACTCTTCGAACTCACAGAATGTGCATTTTAGTGTACGGGAGTATCACCCTGTACCCTGCGACTTTCCAGACGCTTCCACTAACACACAAACTGATTCAGGTTCTGGGCTGCTCCCCGTTCGCTCGCCGCTACTGGGGGAATCTCGGTTGATTTCTTTTCCTCGGGGTACTTAGATGTTTCAGTTCCCCCGGTTCGCTTCGTTAAGCTATGTATTCACTTAACGATAGTGTGTCGAAACACACTGGGTTTCCCCATTCGGAAATCGCCGGTTATAACGGTTCATATCACCTTACCGACGCTTATCGCAGATTAGCACGTCCTTCATCGCCTCTGACTGCCAGGGCATCCACCGTGTACGCTTAGTCGCTTAACCTCACAACCCGAAGCTGTTTCGTAAAACAGGTCGTGTTGTGAAAATTTGAGAGACTCGAACACACCGTTTTTCCTTTCTTATTACGGAGAAAGGAAACAGTGTGTCGTTTCAATTTTCAGCTTGATCCAGATTTTTAAAGAGCAAAATTTCACAATGCACTTAACAGTACATTTTGAAATTTATCATTCATCAGACAATCTGTGTGGACACTACAAAGGCAGGTTCTTCAGGTAAGGAGGTGATCCAACCGCAGGTTCCCCTACGGTTACCTTGTTACGACTTCACCCCAGTCATGAATCACAAAGTGGTAAGCGCCCTCCCGAAGGTTAAGCTACCTACTTCTTTTGCAACCCACTCCCATGGTGTGACGGGCGGTGTGTACAAGGCCCGGGAACGTATTCACCGTGGCATTCTGATCCACGATTACTAGCGATTCCGACTTCACGGAGTCGAGTTGCAGACTCCGATCCGGACTACGACATACTTTATGAGGTCCGCTTGCTCTCGCGAGGTCGCTTCTCTTTGTATATGCCATTGTAGCACGTGTGTAGCCCTACTCGTAAGGGCCATGATGACTTGACGTCATCCCCACCTTCCTCCAGTTTATCACTGGCAGTCTCCTTTGAGTTCCCGGCCGAACCGCTGGCAACAAAGGATAAGGGTTGCGCTCGTTGCGGGACTTAACCCAACATTTCACAACACGAGCTGACGACAGCCATGCAGCACCTGTCTCAGAGTTCCCGAAGGCACCAAAGCATCTCTGCTAAGTTCTCTGGATGTCAAGAGTAGGTAAGGTTCTTCGCGTTGCATCGAATTAAACCACATGCTCCACCGCTTGTGCGGGCCCCCGTCAATTCATTTGAGTTTTAACCTTGCGGCCGTACTCCCCAGGCGGTCGACTTAACGCGTTAGCTCCGGAAGCCACTCCTCAAGGGAACAACCTCCAAGTCGACATCGTTTACAGCGTGGACTACCAGGGTATCTAATCCTGTTTGCTCCCCACGCTTTCGCACCTGAGCGTCAGTCTTTGTCCAGGGGGCCGCCTTCGCCACCGGTATTCCTCCAGATCTCTACGCATTTCACCGCTACACCTGGAATTCTACCCCCCTCTACAAGACTCTAGCCTGCCAGTTTCGGATGCAGTTCCCAGGTTGAGCCCGGGGATTTCACATCCGACTTGACAGACCGCCTGCGTGCGCTTTACGCCCAGTAATTCCGATTAACGCTTGCACCCTCCGTATTACCGCGGCTGCTGGCACGGAGTTAGCCGGTGCTTCTTCTGCGAGTAACGTCAATCGACAAGGTTATTAACCTTATCGCCTTCCTCCTCGCTGAAAGTACTTTACAACCCGAAGGCCTTCTTCATACACGCGGCATGGCTGCATCAGGCTTGCGCCCATTGTGCAATATTCCCCACTGCTGCCTCCCGTAGGAGTCTGGACCGTGTCTCAGTTCCAGTGTGGCTGGTCATCCTCTCAGACCAGCTAGGGATCGTCGCCTAGGTGAGCCATTACCTCACCTACTAGCTAATCCCATCTGGGCACATCTGATGGCATGAGGCCCGAAGGTCCCCCACTTTGGTCTTGCGACGTTATGCGGTATTAGCTACCGTTTCCAGTAGTTATCCCCCTCCATCAGGCAGTTTCCCAGACATTACTCACCCGTCCGCCGCTCGTCACCCGAGAGCAAGCTCTCTGTGCTACCGCTCGACTTGCATGTGTTAGGCCTGCCGCCAGCGTTCAATCTGAGCCATGATCAAACTCTTCAATTTAAGTTTGATGCTCATGAATTAAACTTCGTAATGAATTACGTATGTTCACTCAGAGACTTGGTATTCATTTTTCGTCCGAGGACGTTAAGAATCCATGTCACTTTGAGTGCCCACACAGATTGTCTGATAAATTGTTAAAGAGCAGTGCAACGCGGCTTTCGCTCACCGTTGCGAGGTGGCGTATATTACGCTTTCCTCTTTCAGAGTCAACCCTTTAATTCAGGATTTTTCTCTTCAACCGAACCGGCTAGTTGCTGTGAAGTGATTCACATCCGCCGTGTCAGTGGGAGCGCATTATAGGGATCCCATTTTATTGCACAAGTCTTTTATCGATCTTTTTTTCCGGATGATGCTTTTTCGCCCTTTTCGCAGCGTTATTGTTCGATCTGCTCAGTTTTTACCACAATAAAGGGTTGCAGGCGGCAGAGAAAGCCACCAAAGTCTTCGCACAACCCTGAATTATCGAGGTAAGCATGTCCGCAAATTTACGTCCCTATAAAGATTTATTCCCACAAACAGGCCTGCGCGTGATGATCGATGCCACCAGCGTAGCGATCGGCGATGTCAGGATGGCTGATGATGTCAGCATCTGGCCACTGGTTGCCATTCGCGGAGACGTTAACTATGTGCAAATCGGCCCTCGCACCAATATCCAGGACGGTAGCGTGCTGCATGTCACCCATAAATCCTCCTATAACCCGCAGGGTAATCCCCTGATCGTTGGGGAAGATGTCACCATCGGCCATAAAGTCATGCTACACGGCTGCACTATCGGTAATCGGGTACTGGTGGGGATGGGTTCAATTTTGCTGGATGGTGTAATAATAGAGGATGACGTCATGATTGGTGCCGGTAGTCTGGTACCGCAGAATAAGCGGCTGGCAGGCGGCTATCTTTACTTTGGCAACCCGGTGAAACAAATCCGCCCCCTGACGGAGGCGGAAATAGCGGGACTGATCTATTCAGCAAACAACTACGTGAAATGGAAGAACGATTACCTGGATCAGGAAAACCAAATCCAGCCCTGAACGTCTTCCTGCTGGTCACGGATCATCTCATCCGCTTCTTCTTCCAGATCCCAGCGATGTTCGCGAAATGCAGCCAGCCACTGCGCTGGCTCTTTTCCACCAAAGCGTTTTTCTAGCGTTACGCTTCCCATTGCGCAGGTCAGCTGCATACCATGAACCAACGCGGGGAATGTAATGCACTGTTTTTCAGCATCCCACTCCTCCCTATCAGGAAACTGAATCGCCTGATTCACGGATTCAATTCCTTATGCAGGGTTTGAATCACCGGAGTAATGTCTGGCAGTACGCCATGCCAGAGTAATACGGCATGGGCGGCCTGAGCCACCAGCATACCTAAACCGTCAGCACATTTTTTTGCACCATGCTGCTGGCACCAGGTCAGAAACGGCGTATTGCCCTGCTGATAAAACATGTCGTAGCAATGAACGTGCGTATTAATTAACGCAGCGGGTATCGCCGGGACCTCCCCGCCAATACCGCTGGAGGTCGCATTAATGATGAGATCAAACTCATGTTCAGCCAGCGTATCCATTTCCAGCGCACGAATACTGCCGGTATGAGAAAAGAGCGCCGCCAGTTCATGCGCGCGGGAGCTGGTGCGATTGACAATCGTCACGGCGCAATCGAGGGACAGAAGCGGTAACAGCACGCCGCGCGATGCGCCTCCCGCCCCGATAAGCAGGACACGAAAGCCAGGTTTAATAAAACCGAGCCGCTCCAGATCGCTCAATAGCCCAATGCCATCGGTGTTATCCCCCAGCAAACGGCCATCTTCCAGACGTTTGAGGGTATTCACGGCCCCGGCCAGCGCCGCTCGCTCGGTAAGCTCATCAGCGCGAGCGAACGCTTCCTCTTTAAACGGAACGGTAACGTTGGCGCCTCGCCCCCCTTCATTAAAGAAAGCATTCAGGGTACTGATAAATTCATCTCGTGGCGCCAGAATACGTCCGTACGGGTGTGCAATCTGCAGCTGCTGCGCAAAAAGCTGATGGATAGCGGGCGATTTGCTGTGAGCGATAGGATTTCCAAAGACTGCGTAGCTTTCCATCACTTACCCCTGGCGGAAGAGTTCGCCCGTCAGGGCGTCGCGAATTTCAGACGGATTCTGACGACCGCCGGTTAACCCATTAACCACCGGAAAATCGGCGCCAAACTGGGCGTGAACTTCAGCCGTGGTGCGACAGGGAGGCTGGCCGGATAAATTCGCACTGGTCGAGACCAGCGGTTTTCCATAGGCTTCACATAGCTCAACCACCAGCGGGTGATCGGTAACGCGTACCGCCAAAGAGTCAAAACGCCCGGTCAACCAGCGCGGAGTTGTTTTACGCGCCGGGAAGACGAACGTCACCGGTCCAGGCCAGCAGCTAAAAATTGTCGCCAGCTGCGCCTCACTAAGCTGAGAGTCATCTATATAAGGAAGTAGCTGTTCAAAGCGGGCGGCGATAAGAATCAGGCCTTTCTCGACCGGCCGCTGCTTGAGGTCCAGCAGGCGCATGACGGCCGTTTCGCTGTCGGGATCGCAGCCAACGCCAAAAACGGCTTCTGTGGGATAGGCGATGACGTGTTCGTTATTCAGAACCGCCACTGCATGGGCGACGGTTTCTGATTGCAGGTTATTATTCACTGATTTGTTCCGCCGATATCGGCTTTCCACATTGTTTACTGGCACAAAAGCATTTAACGCCCTGCGCCGTTTTCTTTTCGATTAATAGCGGATAGTGGCATTCAGGACACTCGCCCGCTATCGGTTTGAAGTTAATGACGAACTGGCAATCGGGGTAACGATCGCAGGAGTGAAAAGTTTTGCCAAAACGAGAGCGGCGTTGAACCAAATGTCCCTGACCACACTGCGGGCACGCGATAGCCGTCTCATCGGGCTTATCAATGAGTTCAGTATGCTGGCATTGCGGATAGCTGCTGCAACCAATAAACATACCGAAGCGTCCCTGACGCAGCACCATCACGGCGCCGCAGGATGGACACTCCTGCCCCTCCAGCACTTTAACGATATGTCCGTCCGCCTGACTTTTCAGGGGACGGACGTAGTTACAGTCCGGATAGTGCGAACAGCCAAGAAACGGTCCATGCTTCCCGGAGCGGATTACCAGTTCAGCCCCGCACTGTGGACAGGGCTCATTTTTACGCACCTGAAACAGTGCTGATTTGGTCATAAATACTCGACGTTGCTGCAAAAAGATTAATGCAGCATACCTTCATTTACTTCGAAGAGTAATTCTTCCATCTGCTGGTAGGCATTTTCACAGCCTGGAATATTAAACAGCACCATCAGGATCACCCATTTAAGGTCTTCCAGTTCAAACTCTGCCGTATCCAGCGCCAGAACGCGTTCTATTACCATTTCTCGCGTTTCGAGGTTCAACACCTGAATTTGCTCGAGGAATAATAAGAATCCTCGGCAACTAGCATCCAGACGCTGACACTCTTCTTCGGTGTAAATCCGTAAAGAGAGTGGGTCAGAAGCCAGCTGCATGGGCGCGACAAGGCCTTCCTGATAATCAGCCAGTTTCTCGAGCCACATCAGCGCGTTATAAATATCTTCCCGTTCAAAACCGGCGTCGGTGAGATCCCGGGTCAGCTTATCCTGGTCTACGCGCATTTCTGCTTCGTTATGGATGTAAGTCTCAAACAAATACATGAGTACGTCGAACATGGCTTGCCCTCCTTAATCGGACATAGCCGCCGGGTACAGCTGCGATCCAGCCTGCTAACTCCAGTTCAAGTAGCTGAGCTACGGTCACTGGTACAGATTGGCCGGCACGTTCAGCGACAACGTCAACAGGTGTTACCTCATCTCCTACGTTAGCCAGGAGCTCAGGAAATGGCAATGCTACGGGTGGCCGATCCGTGCAATTATTTATGTAGTACGGCGTCTCGCGCAGCCATAGCAGCTCATGCTGCCAGTATTCGACGATATCCTCGGGCGCCGTAACGGGGACTGCGCCCTGCTTGATGAGCCAATGCGGGCCCTCTGAGCCTGGGCTGCCTATCGGCCCGGGCAGCGAAAAAACCTCCCTTCCCTGTTCAAGTGCACAGCGGACGGTAACCAACGAGCCGCTTCTCAATGCGGCCTCCACAACCAATACCCCAATACTTAAGCCGCTGATAATCCGGTTACGGCGAGGGAAATTCCCAGGTAATGGCGGTGTGGCGAGAGGAAACTCAGACAGCAGCGCCCCTCCGCTATCGACAATCTGCCTTGCTAAAGCGGCGTGCCGACGCGGGTAAATATCCCCTAACCCATTCCCGAGCACCGCAATGCTTTTTCCATTCGCGGCAAGGGCGCCGCGATGGGCAACGCCGTCTATACCAATCGCCAGCCCGCTGGTAATCGTGATGCCATAGCGCGCCAGGGCTTCGCTGAACACTCTCCCCCAGCGTTCGCCGTACCAGGAGTGCGCGCGGCTACCGACAACCGCTAGCTGCCGGCTCTGCAAAATAGCGAGGTCACCTTTAACCAAAAGCGCGCCGGGATAATCAGCGGTTGCGCGCAGCTGCGGTGGATAGAGAGGACTGTCGGCCGAGAGCAGATGGTGCTCTGGCTGTTCCAGCCACTCCTGAGCGGCGTCGATATCCCGCTGGCCAAAGGTCAAAAATTGCCTCGCCTGCGCCACGCTCAGGCCGCAGAGACGTAAAGCTTCACTATCAAGCCCGGCCGCGGTGCCTATCCGGCGAGCGACGGTCACCATCGTCTCACCATACAGACCGTTTACCCTCATCAGGCGGAGCCAAATCTCTGCGGGCGCCATCCATACTCCCCTGCCATAAGCGACTTTAACAATCCTTGCGATTGGACAGTGAGACTGTCAATTAGAAGGGGTTTTGTCTAGAATAGAGGTAATAATCTTATCAACTCCTGAATACGACTCTGGATCTTTATGGCAGTTTTGCAAGTGTTACATATTCCGGACGAGCGCCTTCGCAAAGTCGCCGAGCCGGTAAAAGAAGTCAATGCAGAAATTCAGCGTATCGTCGATGATATGTTCGAGACGATGTACGCGGAAGAGGGTATTGGCCTGGCGGCAACGCAGGTTGATATCCATCAGCGCATTATTGTTATTGATGTGTCGGAGAACCGTGAAGGTCAGCTGGTGTTAATTAACCCTGAGCTGCTGGAAAAAGACGGTGAAACCGGTATTGAAGAAGGCTGCCTGTCCATTCCGGAACAGCGTGCGCTGGTACCACGTGCCGAAACCGTGAAAATCCGTGCCCTGGATCGTGAAGGCAAGCCGTTCGAACTGGATGCTGACGGCCTGCTGGCTATCTGTATTCAGCATGAAATGGATCATCTGGTAGGCAAACTGTTCATCGATTATCTGTCGCCGCTCAAACAACAGCGCATTCGTCAGAAAGTTGAAAAACTGGATCGTTTGCGTACGCGTGCCTGAGGACAAGGATTAACGTGTCACAATCACTACGTATTATTTTTGCGGGTACACCCGATTTTGCAGCGCGTCATCTTGACGCGCTGTTGTCGTCTGAGCACCAGATCGTTGGCGTTTTTACTCAGCCCGATCGCCCCGCTGGCCGCGGTAAAAAGCTTATGCCGAGCCCGGTAAAAGTTCTGGCTGAAGCCAACAATTTGCCGGTATTCCAGCCCGCATCCCTGCGTCCACAGGAAAACCAGGAGCTGGTCTCCTCGCTTAATGCCGATGTTATGGTGGTTGTCGCCTACGGACTGATTCTGCCCAAAGCGGTTCTGGATATGCCGCGCCTTGGCTGCATTAACGTCCACGGTTCTCTGCTGCCTCGCTGGCGCGGTGCCGCCCCTATTCAGCGTTCATTATGGGCCGGCGATACGGAAACAGGCGTAACGATTATGCAGATGGACGTCGGTCTCGATACCGGCGATATGTTGTATAAGCTATCCTGTCCAATAACCGCAAAAGATACCAGCGCCAGCCTGTATGACAAGCTTGCAAACCTCGGCCCGCAGGGGCTGCTGGATACGCTGACCCAGTTAGCTAACGCAGCCACTCAACCAGAAGTCCAGGATGAAGCCTTAGCCACCTACGCTGAGAAGCTCAGCAAAGAAGAAGCCCGTATCGACTGGTCACTTTCAGCCGAACAGCTCGAACGCTGTATCCGCGCCTTCAATCCGTGGCCGATGAGCTGGCTGGAAATTGACGATCAGCCGGTGAAGGTTTGGCAGGCGTCGGCCATTGCCGAAGCCAGTACCGCTGAGCCTGGCACCATTGTGGCTGCCAGCAAGCAGGGTATTCAGGTGGCAACCGGCAATGGCATTCTGAATCTGGAATCCCTGCAGCCGGCAGGTAAAAAAGCGATGAGCGCCCAGGATTTGCTAAATTCTCGCCGGGAGTGGTTTATCCCAGGTAACCGTCTTTCCTGACGGTAGTCCCTTCTAAAGCCCGGATCTACCGGGCCTTTTTATTTTTACGGTTATGAAAAAAAATCTTAATTTACGTAGTCTGGCGGCTCAGGCCGTTGAACAGGTTGTCGAGAAGGGCCAGTCGTTAAGCAACGTGCTGCCGCCTTTGCAGCAGAAAGTCGGTGAAAAAGATAAAGCGCTGCTGCAGGAGCTGTGCTTTGGTCTCCTGCGTACTCTCAGTCAGATGGAATGGCTGATCAATAAGCTGATGGCTCGCCCGATGACGGGAAAACAGCGCACCGTTCACTATTTAATTATGGTCGGCTTTTATCAACTGCTGCACACCCGTATTCCCGCCCATGCGGCGCTGGCAGAAACGGTTGAGGGCGCGGTAGCCATTAAACGCCCGCAGCTCAAAGGTCTGATCAACGGCGTACTGCGCCAGTTCCAGCGTCAGCAGGAAGAATTGCTTGGCGAATTCGCCAAAAGCGAGAGCCGCTTCCTGCATCCCGCATGGTTAATCAAACGGATTCAAAAAGCCTGGCCACAGCAGTGGCAGGCCATTGCGGATGCCAACAACCAGCGTCCGCCGATGTGGCTACGCGTTAATCGCAATCACCACTCACGCGATGAGTGGCTGGCGCTCCTTGAAGAGGCAGGCATGCAGGGTTTTCCTCACCCCGACTATCCGGACGCCGTTCGTCTGGCGACGCCGGCGCCTGTACAGGCCTTGCCCGGCTTTGAGCAAGGCTGGGTCACCGTTCAGGATGCTTCAGCTCAAGGCTGTATGCGCTACCTGACCCCGGAAAATGGCGAAAAGATCCTCGACCTTTGCGCCGCGCCTGGCGGGAAAACAACCCATATCCTGGAAGTCGCCCCGCAGGCCAGCGTAATGGCTGTCGATATCGATGAGCAACGCCTGTCCCGTGTCTATGACAACCTGAAGCGTCTGGGAATGAAAGCCCAGGTAAAACAGGGTGATGGTAGATATCCAGCGCAGTGGTGCGATGATGAAAAATTCGATCGTATTCTGCTTGATGCGCCCTGCTCGGCAACTGGCGTCATTCGCCGTCATCCGGATATTAAATGGCTGCGTCGTGATCGCGATATCGCGGAGCTGGCGCAGCTTCAGGCTGAGATTCTTGACGCCATCTGGGGGCATTTAAAACCCGGCGGCACCCTGGTCTATGCGACCTGCTCAATTCTTCCGGAAGAAAATAGCCAGCAAATTGCGGCATTCCTGGCGCGCACGCCTGATGCAGAACTTAGCATTACCGGGACACCTGAGCAGCCAGGACAGCAAAATCTGCCCGGTGCGGAAGAGGGTGACGGGTTCTTTTACGCTAAGCTGATCAAACATCGGAAATAATGGATCACTGCTGATGAAGATTATTATTCTGGGCGCCGGACAGGTTGGCGGAACTCTCGCGGAAAACCTCGTCGGAGAGAACAACGATATTACCCTGGTTGATACCAACGGTGACCGCCTGCGCAGTCTGCAGGATAAGTTTGACCTGCGTGTTGTTCAGGGGCATGGCTCTCATCCACGCGTACTGCGCGAAGCTGGAGCGGATGATGCCGACATGCTGGTTGCCGTCACCAGTTCTGATGAAACCAATATGGTGGCCTGCCAGGTCGCCTATTCCCTGTTTAATACACCTAATCGCATTGCCCGTATTCGTTCTCCGGACTACGTGCGTGACGCCGATAAGCTTTTCCACTCTGAAGCCGTGCCGATTGACCATTTGATCGCACCGGAACAGCTTGTTATCGACAATATTTATCGCCTGATTGAGTATCCAGGCGCACTGCAGGTCGTAAACTTTGCCGAAGGGAAAGTAAGTCTGGCGGTTGTTAAAGCCTACTACGGTGGTCCGTTGGTCGGCAACGCGCTCTCAACAATGCGTGAACACATGCCGCATATCGACACACGTGTAGCGGCTATTTTCCGCCACGATCGCCCTATTCGTCCCCAGGGTTCCACCATTGTTGAAGCCGGTGATGAAGTATTCTTTATTGCCGCATCCCAGCATATTCGTGCCGTGATGAGCGAGCTCCAGCGCCTGGAGAAACCCTACAAGCGCATCATGCTGGTTGGCGGCGGAAATATCGGTGCGGGTCTGGCCCATCGGCTGGAAAAAGACTACAGCGTCAAGTTAATTGAACGCGATCAGCAGCGCGCCGCCGAGCTGGCGGAAAAGCTCCAAAACACCATCGTCTTTTATGGTGACGCCTCGGATCAGGAGCTCCTCGCAGAAGAGCATATCGATCAAGTCGACCTCTTCATTGCCGTTACCAATGATGACGAAGCCAACATCATGTCCGCAATGCTGGCCAAGCGGATGGGTGCCAAAAAGGTCATGGTGCTTATTCAGCGAAAAGCCTACGTCGATCTGGTTCAGGGCAGCGTTATCGATATCGCCATCTCCCCGCAGCAGGCGACCATTTCCGCGCTGCTCAGTCATGTCCGTAAAGCCGATATCGTGGGCGTCTCTTCCCTGCGCCGCGGCGTAGCTGAAGCGATCGAAGCCGTCGCCCACGGAGATGAAAGCACCTCGCGCGTCGTGGGTCGATCGATCGATGAGATCAAGCTTCCCCCGGGGACGATCATTGGCGCCGTGGTTCGCGGAAATGACGTGATGATCGCCAATAATAATTTACGTATTGAGCAGGGCGATCATGTAATTATGTTTCTGACCGACAAAAAATTTATCTCCGATGTCGAACGGCTGTTCCAGCCAAGTCCTTTCTTCCTGTAATTTATTTGGGCGCCGGTATCGCGCCCATATCCATTAACCTTTGTTTATCAATGGATAATATTTTTATGCAATTATTCAACAATAATGGAAAATGGAAATACATTTGATAAACTTATCTCTGTCAGCTGGTTCAAGGAGAATGAAATGAGTATTTTAAAAGAGTTTCGCGACTTCGCGATGCGCGGGAATGTAGTCGATCTGGCAGTGGGTGTCATCATTGGTGCAGCGTTCGGTAAAATTGTATCGTCGCTGGTTGCCGATATTATTATGCCACCGCTTGGCTTACTTATTGGTGGGATCGATTTTAAATCTTTTGCCGTCACGCTGCGCGATGCTCAGGGAGATATCCCGGCCGTTGTAATGCATTATGGCGTGTTTATTCAGAACGTTTTTGACTTCGTCATCGTAGCGTTTGCCATCTTTATGGCAATTAAACTGATGAATAATCTGAACCGTAAAAAAGAAGAGGCCCCTGCAGCTCCGCCGGCCCCGACTAAAGAAGAAGTGCTGCTGAGTGAAATTCGTGACCTGTTAAAAGAGCAGAACAACCGCTCGTAATCAGGCTACAGAAAGCAGAAAGCCAGTGGTAAAAAAGTGATTCACTTTCTTGCCACTGGCCTCCCGGTCACCCCGTACTGCATATTTTTCTTTTCGCTGATAGCTTCCTTTCCCTTTCTTGTTTTTCTCAACGCGTTGCCTGAATAGCGGGTCATGAAGCAGTGCCTCGATGGCGTTATCTTTTATTTGCCCTTTAGTGTGCTGATAGCGACTCATAGTAACTCCTGATAGTGAATGAGATCGACGCGAGTGTAGATCTCCGCACGCAAAAAATCAACGTCCTGCATTACCGCTGCTGGCCCCCTGCTCAAGCGCTTCAAGAATGGAGCAGTAGACGCTGCTGTGAGCGCTACCGCAGCATGCATCGTTAAGCCTCTGTAAGGATCGTCGCATCGTCTGTAATTCCTTAATACGCGATTCAACTTCGCTCAGGCGCGCCTGTACGATCCCTTTTGATTCCTGGCAGGTATGGTGTTCAGGATCGATGCGGATCGACAGCAGCTCGCGGATCGATTCGAGCGTGAAGCCCAGCTGCCGCGCGTAGCGGATAAAACGTAGCCGCTGAAGGTCATTGTCGGTATAAAGGCGAAATCCTCCCTCAGTACGAACATCGTGGGCCATCATCTGCTGCTTTTCGTAGTAGCGAATGGTGTCGGGTGTGACATCCGCCAGCTTCGCGAGCTCACCGATACGATACATACTTACTCCTCACTCATTTTGTTTTGCAGCCTGGCAGAATACTCACCGCGCAGAAAATCTGTGTTGAGCCCGGCCTGGCGTAGCTTTAGCTCGAGCAAAGCAAGCCTACGACTCAGTTCGGCATGCTGTGGGTCATCCTGACGAACGACGTTAAGCAAATCAACCAGCTCAACGGCTTCTCTACGATGTTCCAGTTCAGGAGGTAAACAGCCGGCGTTCTTGAGTAAACGGTAGCTGACGCGTAGCTCAGGTGGCACATGCAGATCGTCATCCAGGGTCAGTGGTTCACCGCGGCCGGGAAGATTATCGAAATCACCTTTATTTTGTGCGTCAAGGATATGGCGTTCTGCCCACTGATCCAGCAACCACATCATACGGCTCCGGGGATGAACAAAAAGAATACAGAATAGTGTAATGAAGCAGAGACGTTGAGGATATAAAAAAACCCGCCGAGGCGGGTTTTTTTACGTTACTACAGATTACTCTGCAGCAGCTTCTGCTTTCTGCTCAGCACGATCAACCAGCTCGATGTATGCCATCGGCGCGTTGTCGCCTGCACGGAAGCCACACTTCAGAATGCGAGTGTAACCACCGGCGCGGCTCGCGAAACGCGGGCCCAGCTCGTTAAACAGTTTTGCCACGATCTCGTTATCACGAGTACGGGCGAATGCCAGACGACGATTAGCTACGCTATCAGTCTTGGCAAGAGTAATCAGCGGCTCAACTACGCGACGCAGTTCTTTCGCTTTCGGCAGGGTCGTCTTGATGATTTCATGACGAACCAGCGAACCAGCCATGTTACGGAACATAGCCTGGCGATGGCTGCTGTTGCGGTTCAGTTGACGACCACTCTTACGATGGCGCATGACCTTATCCTTCTCAGTAAAACCTTAACCTGTGATCCGGTTACTCGTCAGCAATGCTTGCCGGTGGCCAGTTTTCCAGGCGCATGCCCAGAGACAGACCACGTGAAGCCAGCACGTCTTTAATCTCAGTAAGAGATTTTTTACCCAGGTTCGGCGTTTTCAGCAACTCAACCTCGGTACGCTGTACCAGATCACCGATATAGTGGATAGCTTCTGCCTTCAGGCAGTTAGCAGAGCGGACAGTCAATTCGAGATCGTCAACAGGGCGCAGCAGGATCGGATCGAATTCTGGTTTCTCTTCTTTCACTTCCGGCTGACGTACATCACGTAAGTCAACGAAAGCTTCAAGTTGTTCTGCCAGGATGGTTGCCGCACGACGAATCGCCTCTTCAGGATCGATTGTGCCGTTGGTTTCCATTTCGATGACCAGCTTGTCCAGGTCGGTACGCTGTTCTACACGCGCTGCTTCAACATTGTAGGCAATACGCTCTACGGGGCTGTAGCATGCGTCGACCAGCAGACGGCCGATTGGGCGCTCATCTTCTTCCGAATGAATTCGGGCAGAAGCCGGCACATAACCACGACCGCGCTGAACTTTGATACGCATGCTAATAGCAGCGTTCTCATCGGTCAGGTGGCAGATCACATGTTGCGGCTTGACGATTTCGACATCACCATCATGGGTGATGTCGGCTGCGGTCACAGGGCCAATGCCAGATTTATTCAAAGTAAGGATAACTTCATCTTTACCCTGAACTCTCACCGCCAGCCCTTTCAGGTTGAGCAGGATTTCAAGGATATCTTCCTGAACGCCTTCTTTGGTGCTGTACTCATGAAGTACACCATCAATCTCAACCTCGGTCACCGCGCAACCCGGCATCGATGAGAGCAGAATACGGCGCAGTGCGTTACCCAGAGTATGGCCAAAGCCACGCTCTAAAGGCTCAAGGGTCACCTTGGCGTGCGTCGAACTCACTTGCTCGATATCGACCAGGCGCGGTTTTAGAAACTCTGTCACAGAACCCTGCATTGTGTCCTCTCTTTGGTACTAAGCTTTACTTGGAGTAAAGCTCGACGATCAGGTGTTCGTTAATGTCCGCAGACAGATCAGAACGTTCCGGCTGACGCTTGAACGTACCTTCCATCTTGCCAGCATCAACTTCCAGCCAGGTTGGCTTTTCACGCTGCTCAGCCAGCTCCAGAGCGGCTTTCACGCGAGATTGCTTTTTCGCTTTCTCACGAATGCTGACGACGTCGTTCGCTTTAACCTGATAAGAAGCGATGTTAACAACACGACCGTTTACCATGATAGCTTTGTGGCTAACCAGCTGACGTGATTCAGCACGAGTTGCGCCGAAGCCCATACGGTATACAACGTTGTCCAGACGACCTTCCAGCAGAGCCAACAGGTTTTCACCGGTGTTGCCTTTCAGACGTGCTGCTTCTTTATAATAGTTACGGAACTGACGCTCCAGCACACCGTACATACGGCGAACTTTTTGCTTTTCACGCAACTGCACACCATAGTCAGACAGACGCGGTTTACGCGCACCGTGCTGGCCAGGAGCTTGTTCAATTTTACACTTGGTATCGATCGCGCGAACGCCAGACTTAAGGAACAGGTCTGTGCCCTCACGACGGCTCAGCTTGAGCTTAGGACCCAAATATCTTGCCATTTTCTTTCTCCAACAATCCTAGAAACGAGCGCGTTATACGCGACGTTTTTTCGGCGGACGACAACCGTTATGAGGGATCGGAGTCACATCAGTAATATTAGTGATGCGGAAACCAGCGGCGTTCAGAGCACGAATAGTAGATTCGCGACCCGGACCCGGACCTTTGACCATAACTTCCAGATTCTTGATGCCGTATTCTTTTACGGCTTCAGCGCAACGCTCTGCTGCAACCTGAGCTGCAAACGGAGTTGATTTACGCGAACCACGGAAACCGGAACCACCGGCTGTTGCCCAACCCAGTGCGTTACCCTGACGATCAGTGATGGTAACGATGGTGTTGTTAAAAGACGCATGGACATGAGCCACGCCATCAGAGACTTGTTTTCTTACACGCTTACGTGCACGAACTGGTGCCTTTGCCATTATTCAATCACCCCGATTATTTCTTGATCGGTTTACGCGGACCCTTACGGGTACGTGCGTTGGTCTTAGTACGCTGACCGCGAACCGGAAGACCACGACGATGGCGTAAACCACGATAGCAACCAAGGTCCATCAGACGCTTGATGCTCAGGGTGATTTCACGGCGCAGATCACCTTCAACGACAAATTTACCTACTGCTTCACGCAGAACTTCAATTTGTTCTTCAGACAGCTCACTGATCTTAACATTTTCAGCGATACCCGTGTCAGCACAGATGGCTTTAGAGCGGGTCTTGCCGATACCGAAAATAGCAGTCAATGCGATTACGGTATGTTTGTGATCAGGAATGTTAATGCCTGCTATACGGGCCACTATGCACTCCTACTATTTAATATGTACGCACCATGCTGAAAAGCCCGTTTTCAGGATACTCAAATGGAAACGCACAGACATACAAAAGATTGGCTGGCTAATCTAGCCAGCTCAATCCAACTTTGCAAGAAAAATATGCGAATAAATCAGCCTTGGCGCTGTTTATGCTTTGGCTCGGCACTGCAAATCACACGGATGACACCATCACGCTTAACGATTTTGCAGTTACGGCATAATTTCTTGACGGAAGCACGAACTTTCATTTTTACTCTCCGTAACTTCTCAGGCGACCAGTTATCGGCCGTAGCCTTTCAGGTTCGCCTTCTTCAATGCAGACTCGTACTGACTCGACATCATCAGAGTTTGCACTTGAGCCATAAAGTCCATAATCACGACGACAACAATTAGCAGCGAGGTTCCACCGAAGTAGAACGGCACCTTCATTGCATCACGCATGAACTCCGGGATCAGGCAGATAAAGGTAATATACAGTGCACCGACCAAAGTCAGGCGAGTCATTACTTTATCGATATACTTCGCCGTTTGCTCTCCCGGACGAATTCCTGGTACAAATGCACCGGACTTCTTCAGGTTATCTGCTGTTTCACGCGGGTTGAAAACCAAAGCCGTGTAGAAGAAACAGAAGAATATGATTGCAGACGCATAGAGTAACACATAAAGCGGTTGCCCAGGCTGCAAATACAGCGAAATTGTTGTCAGCCAGTTCCAACCGGTACCGCCCCCGAACCATGACGCGATGGTCGCAGGGAACAGAATAATACTGGAAGCGAAGATTGCAGGGATTACACCCGCCATATTCACTTTCAGCGGCAAATGTGTGCTCTGTGCAGCATAGACGCGACGACCCTGTTGACGCTTCGCGTAGTTCACCACAATGCGGCGTTGACCACGTTCAACGAATACAACAAAGAAGGTCACGGCAAACACTAATACTGCAACCAATAGCAACAGGAGGAAGTGCAGGTCGCCTTGACGCGCTTGCTCGATAGTATGGGCGATGGCCGGCGGGAGACCCGCAACGATACCAGCGAAGATAATGATCGAGATACCGTTACCGATACCACGTTCAGTAATCTGTTCGCCGAGCCACATCAGGAACATAGTTCCTGTGACCAGACTTACAACAGCGGTGAAATAGAATGCAAAGCCCGGATTCATCACCAGGCCCTGCATACCAGGCATATTCGGTAGACCGGTAGCAATACCGATCGACTGGAATATCGCCAGCACCAGAGTACCGTAGCGGGTGTACTGGCTGATCTTACGACGACCAGACTCCCCTTCTTTCTTCATCTCTGCTAACGGCTGATAAACAACCGTCAACAGTTGGACAATGATCGATGCCGAAATATACGGCATGATGCCCAGGGCAAAGATAGAAGCACGGCTGAGGGCACCACCAGAGAACATGTTAAACATTTCAATGATAGTGCCTCGCTGTTGCTCAAGCAGTTTGGCAAGTACAGCGGCATCGATACCAGGGATCGGAATAAAAGAACCAATACGGAATACAATCAGCGCACCGATAACAAACAAAAGTCTGCGTTTCAGTTCGCCAAGTCCACCTTTGGCACTTTGAAAATCTAATCCCGGTTGCTTAGCCATCTGCTACTTATTCCTCAATTTTACCGCCAGCAGCTTCGATAGCAGCACGAGCACCTTTAGTCACGCGCAGGCCACGAACAGTTACCGGACGAGCTACCTCGCCAGAAAGAATCACTTTCGCGAACTCAATCTGAATACCGATAATGTTAGCTGCTTTCAGCGTGTTCAGGTCGACTACATCGCCTTCTACGTGAGCCAGATCGGAGAGACGAATCTCTGCAGTGATCATTGCTTTACGAGAAGTGAAGCCGAATTTCGGCAGACGACGGTACAGAGGCATCTGACCGCCCTCGAAACCGCGACGTACGCCACCGCCAGAACGAGAGTTCTGACCTTTGTGACCACGACCACCGGTCTTACCGAGGCCAGAACCGATACCACGACCCAGGCGCTTACCCGCCTTTTTAGAGCCTTCGGCCGGAGACAGAGTATTTAAACGCATCTCTTACTCCTCAACTTTAACCATAAAGGAAACCGCGTTGACCATACCACGAACAGCAGGAGTATCCTCGCGTTCTACGGTGTGACCAATACGACGCAGACCCAGGCCAAGCAGCGTTGCCTTGTGTTTCGGCAGACGACCGATTGCACTGCGGGTTTGAGTAATTTTAATAGTCTTTGCCATGGTTTATTTCCCCAGAATTTCTTCAACGGATTTACCACGCTTGGCAGCGACCATTTCTGGAGAATTCATATTTTCCAGACCATCAATAGTTGCACGAACCACGTTAATCGGGTTGGTGGAACCATATGCTTTGGCCAGAACGTTATGAACTCCAGCAACTTCCAGAACGGCGCGCATTGCACCACCGGCGATGATACCGGTACCTTCGGAAGCTGGCTGCATGAATACACGAGAACCCGTGTGAACACCTTTAACCGGGTGCTGCAGGGTGCCGTGGTTCAGCGCGACGTTAATCATATTGCGACGGGCTTTTTCCATCGCTTTCTGGATCGCTGCTGGAACTTCACGCGCTTTACCGTAACCAAAACCTACGCGACCGTTACCGTCACCAACTACAGTCAGAGCTGTGAAGGAGAAAATACGACCACCTTTAACGGTTTTAGATACGCGGTTAACCGCGATCAGCTTTTCCTGCAGTTCGCCAGCTTGTTTTTCGATGTGAGCCATCTTACACCTCTACCTTAGAACTGAAGGCCAGCTTCACGGGCAGCATCTGCCAGTGCCTGGACACGACCATGATATTGGAACCCGGAACGGTCAAAGGAAACATCTTTGATGCCTTTTTCCAGAGCGCGTTCAGCGACAGCTTTACCCACAGCTGCAGCCGCGTCTTTGTTACCGGTGTACTTCAGTTGTTCAGCGATAGCTTTTTCTACAGTAGAAGCAGCTACCAGAACTTCAGAACCGTTCGGTGCAATTACCTGTGCGTAAATATGACGCGGGGTACGATGTACCACCAGGCGAGTTGCACCCAGCTCCTGGAGCTTGCGGCGTGCGCGGGTCGCACGACGGATACGAGCAGATTTCTTATCCATAGTGTTACCTTACTTCTTCTTAGCCTCTTTGGTACGCACGACTTCGTCGGCGTAACGAACACCCTTGCCTTTATAAGGCTCAGGACGACGGTAGGCGCGCAGATCTGCTGCAACCTGACCGATCACCTGCTTATCAGCGCCTTTCAGCACGATTTCAGTTTGAGTCGGACATTCTGCAGTGATACCGGCCGGCAGCTTGTGTTCAACAGGATGAGAGAAACCTAAAGCCAGGTTTACTACATCCCCTTTAACCGCTGCACGATAACCTACACCAACCAGCTGAAGCTTTTTAGTGAAGCCTTCGGTAACACCGATAACTACTGAGTTAAGCAGGGCACGCGCGGTACCAGCCTGAGCCCAACCGTCTGCGAAACCATCACGCGGACCGAAAGTCAGTGCATTATCTGCATGTTTAACTTCAACAGCATCGTTGAGAGTACGAGTCAGCTCGCCATTCTTACCTTTGATCGTAATAACCTGACCGTTGATTTTTACATCAACGCCGGCAGGAACAACGACCGGTGCTTTAGCAACACGAGACATTTTTTCCTCCGATTAGGCTACGTAGCAGATAATTTCGCCACCAAGACCAGCTTGGCGCGCTGCACGATCAGTCATAACACCTTTAGAGGTAGAAATAACTGCGATACCCAGACCCGCCATAACTTTAGGCAGCTCATCTTTACGTTTGTAGATGCGCAGACCTGGGCGGCTGACACGCTGAATGCTTTCTACAACAGCTATACCCTGGAAATACTTAAGAGTCAGTTCCAGTTCCGGCTTGATGTCGCCTTCAACTTTAAAATCTTCAATAAAGCCTTCTTCCTTCAGCACGTTGGCAATTGCCACTTTCAGCTTGGAGGAAGGCATGGTGACCGCAGCTTTATTCGCGGCCTGACCGTTACGGATACGGGTCAGCATATCCGCGATCGGATCTTGCATGCTCATCTGTCTTTACTCCCGTGATTCAATTGGTGACAATTACCAGCTAGCCTTTTTCAGACCCGGGATTTCACCGCGCATAGCGGCTTCACGGACCTTAATACGGCTCAACCCGAACTTCCGCAGGAAACCATGCGGACGACCTGTTTGACGGCAGCGGTTACGCTGACGAGACGGGCTGGAATCACGCGGCAGAGTCTGCAGCTTGAGAACAGCATTCCAACGATCTTCGTCGGTTGCGTTCACATCAGAGATGATAGCTTTCAGTTCAGCGCGTTTAGCGAAGAATTTATCAGCTAAAGCCACGCGCTTTACTTCGCGTGCTTTCATTGATTGCTTAGCCATTAAGTAACCCTACCTTACTTGCGGAACGGGAAGTCAAAGGCAGCCAGAAGAGCGCGGCCTTCTTCATCAGATTTCGCAGTAGTGGTAATGGTAATATCCAAACCACGAACGCGGTCGACTTTATCGTAGTCGATTTCTGGGAAGATGATCTGCTCACGGACACCCATGCTGTAGTTACCACGACCATCGAATGACTTAGCGGACAGGCCACGGAAGTCACGGATACGCGGTACAGCAATAGTGATCAGGCGCTCAAAGAACTCCCACATGCGTTCGCCACGCAGGGTTACTTTACAGCCGATCGGATAGCCCTGACGGATTTTGAAGCCTGCAACTGATTTGCGTGCTTTGGTGATCAACGGCTTTTGACCGGAGATTGCTGTCAGATCCGCTGCTGCGTTATCCAGCAGTTTCTTGTCAGCGATCGCTTCACCAACACCCATGTTCAGGGTGATCTTCTCGACCCGAGGGACTTGCATGACAGAATTGTAGTTAAACTCAGTCATGAGTTTACCAACTACTTCGTCTTTGTAGTAATCATGCAGTTTCGCCATCGTACTACTCCAAATTACTTGATAGTTTCGCTGTTAGACTTGAAGAAACGGACTTTTTTGCCGTCTTCGAATCTAAAGCCTACACGGTCAGCCTTGCCGGTTGCCGCATTGAAGAGTGCAACGTTAGAAACCTGAATTGCAGCTTCTTTTTCAACGATGCCACCTGGTTGGTTCAGGGCCGGAACCGGCTTCTGATGTTTCTTAACCAGGTTGATACCTTCAACAATGAGCTTGCCGGAAGACAAGACATTCTTAACTTTACCGCGTTTACCTTTATCTTTACCGGTTAACACGATAACTTCGTCATCACGACGGATTTTCGCTGCCATGATTCGCTCCTTAGAGTACTTCTGGTGCCAGAGAGATAATTTTCATGAACTTCTCGGTACGAAGCTCACGAGTTACCGGCCCAAAAATACGCGTACCGATGGGCTGCTCGCTGTTATTGTTGAGAATAACGCATGCATTACCATCGAAGCGAATGACAGAACCGTCCGGGCGACGAACACCCTTCTTGGTGCGCACCACTACCGCCTTCAGCACATCACCTTTTTTGACCTTACCACGCGGAATTGCTTCCTTGATGGTGATCTTAATGATGTCGCCTACGCCTGCGTAGCGACGGTGCGAGCCACCCAGAACCTTGATACACATTACGCGACGTGCACCGGAGTTGTCGGCGACGTTCAGCATAGTCTGTTCTTGGATCATTTTAGTGCTCCGCTAATGTCAACTACTACTGAGACCCAAAATCGAGCCGTTAAATATCCCCATATCGAGGGCGCGGCATTATAACACCGGAAATCGGATATGGGTAGAAAAAATAAACGGCTCATCGCTGAGCCGTTTATCCGTTGAGAATACGGCCCTATTACAGAACCGCTTTCTCTACGACGCGAACCAGCGTCCAGGACTTAGTCTTGGACAGCGGACGGCATTCGTGGATTTCGACCACGTCACCGATACCGCATTCGTTGTTCTCGTCATGTACGTGCAGTTTGGTCGTACGCTTGATGAACTTACCGTATACCGGGTGTTTCACCACACGTTCGATAGCAACAACGATGGATTTCTCCATTTTGTTGCTAATTACACGACCTTGCAGAGTACGGATTTTATCGGTCATTACGCACCCGCCTTCTGAGTCAGTAAAGTCTTAACGCGTGCAACATCACGACGCACTTGCTTCAGCAGATGAGTCTGTTGCAGCTGGCCACTTGCAGCCTGCATACGCAGGTTGAACTGCTCACGCAGCAGGTTCAGCAGCTCAGCGTTCAGCTCTTCAACGCTTTTTTCACGCAGCTCTTTTGCTTTCATTACATCACCGTCTTAGTTACAAAGGTGGTTTTGATAGGCAGTTTCGCTGCTGCCAGGCCGAAGGCTTCACGGGCCAGCTCTTCCGGAACACCGTCCATTTCATACAGGACTTTACCCGGCTGAATCAAGGCAACCCAGTACTCCACGTTACCTTTACCTTTACCCATACGAACTTCCAGCGGCTTCTCGGTAATCGGTTTGTCCGGGAAAACACGGATCCAGATTTTACCTTGACGCTTAACTGCACGGGTCATAGCACGACGTGCTGCTTCGATCTGACGTGCAGTCAGACGACCACGGCCAACAGCTTTCAGACCGAAAGTGCCGAAGCTAACATCCGTACCCTGCGCCAGACCACGGTTGCGGCCTTTGTGCACTTTACGGAATTTTGTACGCTTTGGTTGTAACATCAGCGACGCTCCTTATTTACGGCCTTTACGCTGCTGCTTTTTAGGTTGAGCAGCCGGTTCCGGTTGTTCAACAGCAGCCATACCACCCAGGATCTCGCCTTTGAAGATCCATACCTTAACGCCGATTACACCGTAAGTGGTGTGCGCTTCAGAGGTGTTGTAGTCGATGTCAGCACGCAGAGTGTGCAGCGGTACGCGACCTTCACGGTACCATTCGGTACGAGCGATTTCCGCGCCGCCCAGACGGCCGCTAACTTCAACTTTGATACCTTTAGCGCCCAGACGCATTGCGTTCTGTACAGCACGCTTCATAGCACGACGGAACATAACGCGACGTTCCAGCTGTGAAGTGATGCTATCAGCAACCAATTTAGCGTCCAGTTCTGGCTTACGAACTTCGGCGATGTTGATCTGTGCAGGAACGCCAGCGATATCCGCTACGACCTTGCGCAGTTTTTCTACGTCTTCGCCTTTCTTACCGATAACGATGCCCGGGCGAGCGGTGTGAATAGTCACACGAATGCTCTTAGCCGGACGCTCGATAACGATACGAGATACGGACGCTTTAGCCAGTTCCTTAGTCAGGAACTGACGTACTTTAAAATCGCTGTCCAGGTTGTCAGCGAATTCTTTGGTGTTCGCGAACCAGGTAGAGTTCCATGGTTTGACAATACCCAGGCGAATACCATTAGGATGTACTTTCTGACCCATTGCTAGTCTCCAGAGTCTCAGCGATCGGACACAACCACAGTGATGTGGCTGGTGCGCTTCAGGATGCGATCTGCACGACCTTTCGCACGCGGCATAATGCGCTTCATGCTCGGGCCTTCGTCTACGAAAATTTTCGTAACTTTCAGATCGTCAATGTCAGCGCCATCGTTGTGTTCAGCGTTAGCAATGGCAGATTCCAGTACCTTCTTGACCAGTACAGCAGCTTTCTTGTTGGTGTAGGTCAGAATATCCAGGGCCTGCGACACTTTCTTACCGCGAATCAGGTCAGCTACAAGGCGAACCTTCTGAGCAGAAGAACGAGCATGGCGATGTTGAGCTAAAGTTTCCATCTCTTCCTCCTACCTTATTTCTTCTTCGCTTTTTTATCAGCAGCATGGCCGCGATAAGTACGAGTCGGTGCGAATTCACCCAGTTTGTGACCAACCATTTCGTCGGAAACAAATACTGGAACGTGCTGACGACCATTATGGACAGCGATGGTCAAACCGATCATGTTAGGAAAGATCGTTGAACGACGGGACCAAGTGCGCAGGGGCTTCTTGTCTCCGCTTTCCACCGCTTTCTCTACCTTCTTCAGCAAGTGCAGGTCAATAAAAGGACCTTTCTTGAGAGAACGTGGCATGGCTTATCCTCTAAAATTATTTGCTACGGCGACGTACGATGAATTTATCAGTACGCTTGTTGCTGCGGGTCTTCTTACCTTTGGTCTGCAGGCCCCACGGGGAAACCGGGTGCTTACCAAAGTTACGACCTTCACCACCACCATGTGGGTGGTCGACTGGGTTCATCGCAGTACCGCGAACGGTAGGACGAATACCACGCCAGCGTGCAGCACCTGCTTTACCCAGAACGCGCAGCATATGCTCAGCATTGCCAACTTCGCCCAGAGTAGCGCGGCAGTCTGCTTCGACTTTACGCATTTCACCAGAACGCAGACGCAGGGTGACATAAGCACCGTCACGAGCAACGATCTGAACGTAAGTACCAGCGGAACGTGCCAGCTGACCGCCTTTACCTGGTTTCATTTCTACGTTATGAACGGTAGAACCAACCGGGATATTGCGCATCGGCAGGGTGTTGCCTGCTTTGATTGCAGCATCAACGCCAGACTGAATCTGGTCGCCAGCTTTCAGGCCTTTAGGGGCCAGGATGTAACGGCGCTCGCCATCTTTGTACAGAACCAGCGCGATGTTCGCGGAACGGTTCGGATCGTACTCAAGACGCTCAACAACTGCCGGGATACCATCTTTGTTGCGTTTGAAGTCAACAATACGGTAAGCCTGCTTGTGGCCACCACCGATATGACGGGTGGTGATACGGCCATTGTTGTTACGACCACCGGATTTGCTGTTTTTTTCCAGCAACGGAGCAAAAGGTTTGCCCTTGTGCAGCTCAGGGTTAACCACTTTAACAACGTGGCGACGACCCGGAGATGTCGGTTTACATTTAACAACTGCCATTGTATTACTCCTCCGACTTACTCAGCGCCGCCAACGAAGTCCAGATTCTGGCCTTCCTTCAGGGTGACGTAAGCTTTTTTCCAGTCGCTACGACGACCGATACGCTGTCCGTGACGTTTAACTTTCCCTTTAACTACCAGGGTGTTAACGACTTCGACTTCGACTTCAAACAGTTTCTGCACAGCAGCTTTGATTTCTGCTTTAGTCGCGTCTTTAGCAACTTTGAGAACGATGGTGTTTGTTTTTTCCATCGCAGCAGACGCTTTTTCAGAAACGTGCGGTGCACGCAGCACCTTCAGCAGACGTTCTTCACGAATCATGCCAGCATCTCCTCAACTTGCTTAACAGCATCAGCAGTCATTACGACTTTGTCGAAGGCGATCAGGCTAACCGGGTCGATACCAGTTGCATCGCGTACGTCAACCTTGTGCAGGTTGCGCGCAGCCAGGAACAGGTTCTCGTCCAGCTCACCGGTGATGATCAGCACATCTTCCAGAGCCATGTCTTTCAGTTTCTGTGCCAGCAGCTTAGTTTTAGGCGCTTCTACAGAGAACGTCTCGACAACGATCAGACGATCCTGACGTACCAGTTCGGACAGAATGCTTTTCAGCGCGCCGCGGTACATCTTTTTGTTAACTTTTTGACTGTGGTCCTGCGGGCGAGCAGCGAAGGTTACGCCACCGGAACGCCAGATCGGGCTCTTAATAGAACCTGAACGCGCACGGCCGGTACCTTTCTGGCGCCACGGCTTTTTGCCTGAACCAGTTACTTCAGCACGAGTCTTCTGAGCACGAGTACCCTGACGAGCACCAGCTGCATAAGCAACTACAACCTGGTGAACCAGCGCTTCGTTGAAATCACGACCGAAGGTAGTTTCGGAAACAGTCAGCGCGCTCTGCGCGTCTTTCAATACTAATTCCATTGCTATCCCCTTACGCCTTCACAGCTGGTTTAACGATCAGGTCGCTACCGGTAGCACCCGGGACCGCGCCTTTAACCAGCAGCAGGTTGCGCTCAGCGTCAACACGTACTACGTCCAGGCTCTGAACAGTGACACGTTCGTTGCCCAGCTGACCTGCCATTTTCTTGCCTTTGAACACTTTGCCCGGAGTCTGGTTCTGACCGATAGAACCCGGAACGCGGTGAGACAAGGAGTTACCGTGCGTAGCATCCTGGGTACGGAAGTTCCAGCGCTTAACGGTACCAGCAAAACCTTTACCTTTAGAGGTACCGGTTACGTCAACTTTTTTAACGTCAGCAAACAGTTCAACGCTAATGCTCTGACCTACGGTGAATTCTTCGCCGTCAGCAAGACGGAATTCCCACAGGCCGCGGCCAGCTTCAACGCCAGCTTTAGCGAAGTGACCAGCTTCCGGCTTGGTTACACGGTTAGCTTTTTTAGCACCGGTGGTAACCTGAATTGCGCGGTAACCGTCGTTAGCCAGGTCTTTAACCTGTGCAACACGGTTTGCTTCAACTTCGATTACGGTTACTGGGATAGAAACGCCATCTTCAGTGAAGATGCGGGTCATACCCACTTTTTTACCGACTAAACCAATCATTGTTTCAACCTCTCAATCGCTCGATGACCTGATTAACCCAGGCTGATCTGCACGTCTACACCGGCAGCCAGATCCAGACGCATCAGAGCATCAACGGTTTTCTCAGTTGGCTCAACGATGTCAACCAGACGCTTGTGAGTGCGAATCTCGTACTGATCGCGCGCATCTTTGTTGACGTGCGGAGAGATCAGAACGGTAAAGCGCTCTTTGCGGGTCGGCAGCGGGATCGGACCACGGACCTGCGCACCAGTGCGCTTAGCAGTCTCGACGATTTCCGCGGTTGATTGATCGATCAGACGATGATCAAACGCTTTAAGACGGATACGGATTCTTTGGTTCTGCATGAGACCAGAGCTCCAATTATTTATAGACGAAATGATTACTCCTCATACCCATTACGATTGATGGGAGAGTGTAACCGTTCTTACATAGTTCCCCGATTGGGAACATTGTTTGATAGCTAAAAGCTCTATCAGGGTTCATATCGAACCGGCCTGCCAATTTTGACAGGCCCGCGCATTATACGCAAAATCGGCCCCAACACAAGGGCTGCGTAGAAAATCATCATTTATATTTGCGAGGCTGCTGGAGAAAGCTCTGTTGCCGGCTGAAAAATAGCAAACTGCGTGGATTGCCGCGCGTAAAGCCAGCCATCGCGCTTTGCCGTTAATACCTTGCCTGGTCAGAATCGACGTAAACAACTCATCCGTCGGGATATCGCATGTACATGACACTCCCCTTCCTGCTTTTCTACTGCGGGTTTTCTCTGGCGCTCTGCTGGCACGACCTGCGGTATGGGCTGCTTCCCGACCGTTTGACCTGTCCCCTGCTCTGGCTTGGACTGCTGTTTTATCTTTGTCTGATGCCGACGGGCCTGGAAAATGCCGTCTGGGGTGCCATCGCGGGGTATCTGGCCTTTGCTTTAGTCTACTGGGTTTACCGAGGGGTTCGCGGATATGAGGGATTAGGCTATGGCGACGTGAAATTTCTTGCCGCTCTCGGCGCCTGGCACGGCTGGCAGTCGCTGCCGCAGCTGGTATTCATGGCGACGCTCATCGCCTGCGCCACGCTGCTACTGCGCATCGTTATCTTGAATCGCCGGGAGGTTATGAACAACCCGCTGCCGTTTGGCCCTTTTTTAGCTGCAGCGGGTTTCTACTGTGGATGGCAAACGCTTTTAGTCAGCAACTTTAATCTGTGACTGGAGATAATTCTGCAGGCCAATTTTGCCGATCAGGTCCAGCTCGGTTTCCAGCCAGTCAATATGGCCTTCCTCATCGGCAAGGATTTCAATCAGCATATCTCGACTGACATAGTCGTGGACGCTGTCGGCATAGGCGATAGCCTCGCGTAAATCTTTGGCGCCTTCCAGCTCCAGCCTTAAATCGGACTGCAGCATCTCCTCAACGTCTTCACCGATACCCAGCTTGCCGAGATCCTGCAGATTGGGCAGTCCTTCAAGAAACAAAATACGCTCGATATATTTATCGGCGTGCTTCATTTCATCAATGGATTCATGGTATTCGACATCGTTGAGGCGCATCAGGCCCCAGTTCTTGAACATCCTGGCATGGAGAAAGTACTGATTTATTGCGACAAGCTCATTTCCCAATAATTTATTGAGATAACTTATGACTTTGACATCACCTTTCATTATATAGTCCCTCCGCTTCCACTCATTGAAGCGTAGTTCGCACTATATAGATGTCAAAGAAAAGCCAGAGGTCTCAGGCGATCTCTTTATATTCCGGCATGCGTGTTAATTCATCTTCCATGATCTCACGTGCGGCGCGGACGCATTTACCGCATTGATTTCCAACGGGAATAAACTTACGCAACTGCTGAAAAGATTGAGGGTGAAATTGACGCACGGCCTGACGAATTTTTTTATCGTTTACACCATTACACAGACAAACGTACATATTCACTCCCGTTCAATTTATGCACAAAGTGTAAATGAGAATAGTTATGATTACAATAGTCTCTCTATATAATAGATCCGATAAGGCACTTTTTTATATTAGTCTTTCTCACGCTTAGCGGGTCTAAATGGCGGACAGCAAAAAGGGCGCCGAAGCGCCCTTTTTAATTCAGAACTAAAGGATTAGCTCAGAACTTTAGCAACAACGCCCGCGCCAACGGTACGACCGCCTTCACGGATTGCGAAACGCAGACCGTCGTCCATCGCGATCGGGTGGATCAGGGTAACAACCATTTTGATGTTGTCGCCCGGCATTACCATCTCTACGCCTTCCGGCAGTTCGATGGTGCCAGTCACGTCAGTTGTACGGAAGTAGAACTGCGGACGGTAGCCTTTGAAGAACGGAGTATGACGGCCGCCTTCATCTTTGGACAGGATGTAAACTTCAGATTCGAATTTGGTGTGCGGCTTGATAGAACCCGGCTTAGCCAGTACCTGACCACGTTCGATTTCTTCACGTTTGATACCACGCAGCAGAACGCCAACGTTCTCACCAGCACGGCCTTCGTCCAGCAGTTTGCGGAACATTTCAACGCCGGTACAGGTAGACTTAGCGGTGTCTTTGATACCAACGATTTCAACTTCTTCGCCAACTTTAACGATACCGCGCTCTACACGACCGGTAACAACGGTACCACGGCCGGAGATGGAGAATACGTCTTCGATAGGCAGCAGGAACGGCTTGTCGATAGCACGTTCTGGTTCCGGGATGTAAGAATCCAGGTAGCCAGCCAGTTCAACGATCTTAGCTTCCCACTCTGCATCGCCTTCCAGCGCTTTCAGAGCAGAACCACGGATGATCGGAGTGTCGTCGCCCGGGAAATCGTACTGAGACAGCAGTTCACGAACTTCCATCTCTACCAGTTCCAGCAGCTCTTCGTCATCAACCATGTCGCATTTGTTCAGGAACACGATGATGTACGGAACGCCTACCTGACGACCCAGCAGGATGTGCTCACGAGTCTGCGGCATCGGGCCGTCAGTCGCAGCAACAACCAGGATCGCGCCATCCATCTGAGCAGCACCGGTGATCATGTTTTTAACATAGTCGGCGTGGCCCGGGCAGTCTACGTGTGCGTAGTGGCGAGTCGGGGTGTCATATTCAACGTGGGAAGTGTTGATGGTGATACCACGAGCTTTTTCTTCCGGTGCGTTATCGATCTGGTCGAATGCACGAGCAGAACCACCGTAGGTTTTAGCCAGAACGGTAGTGATTGCAGCGGTCAGAGTAGTTTTACCATGGTCAACGTGGCCGATAGTACCGACGTTGACGTGCGGTTTTGTACGTTCAAATTTTTCTTTAGACACGGCTATATTCCTTACTATAGCGCTCTCCCCTTCAGGAGAGAGCACGGGATTTTGGTTTAACCCTACGGCTTATTTACCACGGGCTTCGATTACGGCCTGAGCAACGTTGTTCGGTGCGTCATCATACTTCAGGAACTCCATGGAGTAAGAAGCACGACCTTTGGTCAGAGAACGCAGCTGAGTTGCATATCCGAACATTTCAGACAGCGGAACTTCAGCGTGAATCACAACGCCAGTAACGTTGGATTCTTGACCACGCAGCATACCACGACGACGGCTAAGGTCACCGATGACGTCACCAGTGTTCTCTTCCGGAGTCTCTACTTCAACCTTCATGATCGGCTCAAGCAGAACTGGTTTCGCTTTCTTAAAGCCATCTTTGAAGGCAATAGAAGCGGCCAGTTTAAACGCCAGCTCGGAGGAGTCAACGTCATGGTAAGAACCGAAGTGCAGACGCACGCCGAGATCAACTACCGGGTAACCTGCCAGCGGACCAGCTTTCAGCTGTTCCTGAATACCTTTATCAACGGCAGGGATGTATTCGCCAGGAATTACACCACCTTTGATGTCGTTGATGAACTCGTATCCTTTCGGATTTGAGCCCGGCTCCAGTGGGTACATGTCGATCACAACGTGACCATACTGACCGCGACCACCAGACTGCTTAGCATGTTTACCTTCGATATCGGTAACTTTAGAGCGAATCGCTTCGCGGTAAGCAACCTGAGGTTTACCGACGTTCGCTTCAACGTTGAATTCACGTTTCATACGGTCAACGATGATGTCGAGGTGCAGCTCACCCATACCGGCGATAATAGTCTGGTTAGTTTCTTCGTCAGTCCATACGCGGAATGACGGGTCTTCTTTAGCCAGACGGCCCAGAGCCAGACCCATTTTTTCCTGGTCAGCTTTGGTTTTCGGTTCAACGGCGATCGAGATTACCGGCTCCGGGAACTCCATACGCTCCAGGATAATCACATTATCCTGGTCACACAGGGTGTCACCGGTAGTCACTTCTTTCAGACCAATCGCTGCAGCAATGTCGCCCGCACGAACTTCTTTGATCTCTTCACGTTTGTTGGCGTGCATCTGTACGATACGGCCCAGACGTTCACGTGCTGATTTCACCGGGTTGAACACGGTGTCGCCAGAGTTAACAACGCCAGAGTAAACGCGGAAGAAGGTCAGGTTACCAACAAACGGGTCGGTAGCAATTTTGAACGCCAGCGCAGCAAACGGCTCGTTGTCATCAGAGTGACGAACTGCCGGAGTGTCTTTACCGTCGTCCAGGATACCGTTAATCGCAGTAACATCAGTCGGCGCTGGCAGGTATTCAACAACCGCATCCAGCATCGCCTGAACACCTTTGTTCTTGAATGCAGAACCACAGGTAACCAGGATAATTTCGTTGTTAAGTACGCGCTTACGCAGAGAAGTTTTGATCTCTTCTTCAGTCAGCTCTTCGCCACCAAAGAATTTCTCCATCAGTTCGTCAGAACCTTCAGCAGCGGCTTCAACCAGTTTCTGGCGCCATTCTTCAGCCAGTTCCTGCATATCAGCTGGGATCTCTTCGTATTCGAAGGTCACGCCCTGATCGGCTTCGTTCCAGTTGATAGCTTTCATTTTCACCAGGTCAACAACACCGGTGAATTTCTCTTCTGCGCCGATAGCCAGCTGCAGAGGGACCGGATTCGCGCCCAGACGCTTTTCAATCTGATCAACAACTTTCAGGAAGTTAGCACCCATACGGTCCATTTTGTTAACGAACGCGATACGTGGAACTTTATATTTGTTTGCCTGACGCCATACGGTTTCAGACTGTGGCTGAACACCACCAACAGCACAGTAAACCATTACCGCACCATCAAGAACACGCATGGAACGTTCTACTTCGATAGTGAAGTCAACGTGCCCTGGGGTGTCGATGATGTTGATGTGGTGTGGTTCGAACTGTTTAGCCATTCCTGACCAGAAACAGGTAGTCGCAGCGGACGTGATGGTAATACCACGTTCCTGCTCCTGCTCCATCCAGTCCATGGTGGCTGCGCCATCATGAACTTCACCGATTTTGTGGTTTACACCAGTGTAGAACAGAACACGTTCGGTAGTTGTTGTCTTACCGGCGTCGATATGAGCGCTGATACCAATGTTACGGTAGCGCTCAATGGGTGTTTTACGAGCCATTTGATTCCTCGTTTGTTTCTTTAGGCGTTCAGTTAAGTTATCCAAAACGGGCGACTTACCTGAAGCGCCCGTCTGGTGACTATGACTCCGAAGGGATTACCAACGGTAGTGAGCGAACGCCTTGTTGGCTTCTGCCATGCGGTGTACGTCTTCACGTTTCTTAACTGCAGTACCTTTGTTGTCTGCAGCATCAGAAAGTTCGTTCGCCAGACGCAGAGCCATGGATTTATCACCACGTTTACGAGCAGCTTCAACGATCCAACGCATTGCCAGGGCATTACGACGAACCGGACGGACTTCAACTGGAACCTGATAAGTAGAACCACCAACGCGGCGGGACTTAACTTCTACAGTCGGGCGAACGTTGTCGAGAGCGACTTCGAAAGCTTCCAGTTCATTTTTACCAGAACGCTGAGCCAGGGTCTCCAGCGCGCTGTATACGATAGCTTCTGCAGTAGATTTTTTACCATCTACCATCAGGATATTTACAAATTTTGCCAGCAGTTCTGATCCGAACTTAGGATCCGGAAGAATTTTACGCTGACCAATGACGCGACGACGTGGCATGGGAATACTCCGTTGTTAATTCAGGATTGTCCAAAACTCTAAGAGTTTAGTTTGACATTAAGGTAAAACAGTTTGGCCTTACTTAACGGAGAACCATTAAGCCTTAGGACGTTTCACGCCATATTTGGAGCGAGATTGCTTACGGTCTTTAACGCCGGAGCAGTCAAGCGCACCACGAACGGTGTGGTAACGAACACCCGGAAGGTCTTTTACACGACCGCCACGGATCAGGATCACGGAGTGTTCCTGCAGGTTGTGACCTTCACCACCGATGTAGGAAGTCACTTCAAAACCGTTGGTCAAACGCACACGGCATACTTTACGCAGTGCGGAGTTTGGTTTTTTAGGAGTGGTAGTATATACGCGAGTACATACGCCACGTTTCTGCGGGCAGGCTTCCAGTGCAGGCACGTTGCTCTTTGCAACTTTGCGTGCGCGTGGTTTGCGTACCAGCTGGTTAATTGTTGCCATTAAATAGCTCCTGGTTTTAGCTTTTGCTTCGTAAACATGTAATAAATCGCCTCAGATAATATGAGGACGCAGAATTCTAGGGCGGTGCCGAAAAGGTGTCAAGAAATATACAACAATCCTGCCATTACCAGGCCAACTGTCCAGGGTGTTTGAGCGCCAGTCTGACGAAATCAGTATAGCCAACCCTGATGACACTGCCCGCAATTTGCCCCGTCAGGCCGCGGGCTTCAATATCATCCTGCAGCGCATGGATGGTTATGGGGGCGGAAAGCAGGATTTCAAGGTAGCGCCCGCCGGCGGCTGCCGCGATGACGCCATCGGAAAGCAGCAGCAGATCGTCGCCATCCTTTACCAGACGCAGCATCGCTGCCAGATCGGTATGCCATGGGGAAACGCTAAGAGTGTGGAGCATAGTGGCCTCAGAAGCGCAGGATCACGTTGAAATCATCGAGCCGGGCACGCAGCACCTCTGGCTCCAGCCACTCGCCGTCTATGACCCACTGCGTGGAGGGCGACAGACCGCGCTCGCGGGCAGAAGCGGCGCACATCCAGCACTGTTCGATATCATACAGAGAGAGGAGCTTAAAGGTTGCGATATAGTCGCGGGCCAGAATGGCCCCTGGCCGCTGCTCCGGCAGCAGCTGAAACACGCCGTCGCCGATAAAGAAAACGCCGAGCTCATCGGTCAGCGCTGAGGTAGCCAGCAGCGCATCCAGGCCTTCCCGGCCAGACGCGGAGCCATGAGGCGCGGAGGAAAAAACAAAGGCAACGCGTTTCATCAGAACTGCACCATCCGATCGCAGGTTAATGCAGCTTCCGCCAGCGCCCCAAGGCCGCTGAGCGTGAATCCGGGTTGCAGATTATGCGCGGACAAACCAAGCTGCTGCGCCTCATGCTCGTCCGTCACCCCGCGTCTCAGCGCCGCCGCAACGCAGATATGCAGCGAAACAGCATGCGCTTCGTGTAATTTTTGCCATGCCCGCACGAGGTCAAACTCATCGTTGGCGGGAGCGGTCAGGTGATTCGCGTTATAGACGCCTTCGCGATAGAAAAAGACGCAAATCAGCTCATGCCCCTCCTCCAGCACGGCCTGCGCAAACTGCCAGGCGCTGCTGGCCTGCTGCGTACCGTAGGCCGGGCCCGTCACCGTAATGGCAAAACGCATTACTTATCCAGACCCTGGAAATCACCGCTTTTGAACTGGCGGATATAGAGATACACCGTGTGCTTCGAGATATTCAGGCGATCGGCAACCTGGTTAATAGCATCCTTGATATCAAAGATCCCTTTCTCGTAAAGATTCAGGACGATCTGACGATTTTTGGCGTTATTGGAAACGTTGCGATCGGCATTTACTTCTTCAATCGTAAACTCGAGGGTTTGCGCGACCAGATCGTCAACCGATGAGGCAAAGTTGACCTGCGAGTTCACTTCCGGCGTTTCCGGCGGAATAAAGGTGCTCATGATCTGGGAGAACGGGACATCGAGGTTCATGTTAATGCACAAAAGGCCGATAACCCGGTGCTCACGGTTGCGTATCGCAATCGTCACCGACTTCATCAGCACTCCGCTTTTAGCGCGAGTAAAATAGCATTTGGAAACGCTGCTATCAGCTCCAGTCATATCGTGCAGCATACGCAGCGCCAGGTCAGTGATTGGCGAGCCGATTTGACGACCGGTATGTTCACCGTTGGCGATGCGAATGGCGGAACATTTCAGATCCTGTAAAGAATGCAGCACGATTTCACAGTGGGAACCAATGAGCATCGCTAACCCGTCCACCACCGCTTCATAGGATTTTAGGATATCGAAGTCGGTCTGGTCGAAAGGACGTTGATCCAGCAGGTCAAGCTCGCTGGTTTCGTTGGTTAAAAGCGACCTGGACATGAAAAAAAGCACTCCTTTTCAGGAGCCTGTCATTTTTTACACAAAACCGTTCAAGGTACGCCAAGGCGGCAAATCTGAGACAAATTCGTCAGCAGCGAATTTGACCAGCCGAAGGCTGGCTCTTGTAAGAGACAAGGTTATCTCTTATCGATACCCAGGACCGAATCCAGTAAGAGGCTGGAGTCAGCAAATGCAGCCAGCTCAGAGGCAGCTTGAAGGATGAGGTGTAGCTTGTCAGGGCAGGCTCATCGTCATTAATAAGATTAAGCTATCTAAAGTAATACAGCGCTTGAGGCACTTTCCAGTTTTAATTATATCTGCCCCAAATAAAAAAGCCGCCGCCTTTGAGGGCGGCGGCGTCAATTCCATTACTTCTTAGCGTCTGCGCTCGCTGCATCCGCTTTTGCGTCTGCGGCAGCTTCAGGTTTCGCATCCGCTTTCGGAGCCGGTTTGATATCCAGCAGCTCTACGTCGAAGACCAGGGTAGAGTTAGCCGGGATACCCGGAACGCCGGTTTTGCCGTATGCCAGATCCGGTGGGATAACCAGCTGGATTTTACCGCCTTTCTTAATGTTCTTCAGGCCTTCAGTCCAGCCCGGGATCACGCCGTCCAGACGGAAAGAGAGCGGCTCACCGCGGGTGTAGGAGTTATCGAACTCTTTACCGTCGATCAGCGTCCCTTTGTAGTTCACAACCACGGTATCGCTGTCCTTCGGTGCGTCACCGGTACCGGCTTTCTCGACTTTATACAGCAGGCCAGATTTAGAGGTTTTCACGCCCTTCTCTTTAGCGAAGGTGTCGCGATAGGCTTTGCCTTTAGCATCGTTCTCAGATGCATCTTTTTCCATTTTTTGCTGAGCAGCAGTTTTCACACGAGTTTCAAATGCTTGCAGAGTCTGTTCGATTTCCTGATCGGAGAGTTTGCTCTTATCGGCAAATGCGTCCTGCACGCCAGCGATCAGCTGATCTTTATCCAGTTTAATGCCCAGTTTTTCTTGTTCTTTCAGGGAGTTTTCCATGTAACGTCCCAGCGATGCACCCAGCGCATAAGCAGATTTCTGATCGTCATTTTTAAATGCCGATTTGCTTTCCGTTGCAGGTGCCGTCTTTGCAGCGGTATCCGCAGCAAAGGTCAGCGGTGCATTCAGCGCGACGGCCATCGTGGTCGCCAGCAGCGTTACTTTAAACAGTGATTTCATCCATTTCTCCAGGGCCGGGGCATCTCACCCCAGGGTTAGCGTAAAAAGCAAAAAATGTACTATAGAACGTTGCAGGACAAATCTACATACGGACGTACCTGAATATCGCCTCTTTTCAGACTATTTTTGTATGAATTAGTTTCCTGTCCGGCGTTACGATGCTGCACGAATGCTGAAAATTCAGTAGAATCCGCCCGCGAGATAAGACAGAAGAGGTTACTCATGCACGATAGCAAACTGGAGACTCGCCTGGCGGAGCTGGAAAGCCGGCTGGCGTATCAGGAAATCACCATTGAAGACCTCAACAAGACCGTTACCGCCCATGAGATCGAAATGGCAAAGATGCGTGAACATATGCGTCTGATGGTAGAAAAGCTGAAGGCGACGCAGTCATCGTATATCGCATCGCAGTCTGAAGAGACGCCGCCTCCACATTATTAAGGCGTAAAAAAAGCGGGTTTCCCCGCTTTTTATCGCCAGCAGCGCTAGCCAACGCGCCTGCGGCTTGTAAGACGACAGCTCTTAGTGACAGCCGCAGCCGCCGTTACCGCCACAGCCGCCTTTGCCATGTTCGTGACCGTGGTCGTGGTCATGGCTGTGACCGTGGCCACCGCAGCATCCGTCATGATCGTGGTCATGGTCGTGATCGTGACCATTCGCGCCGTGCACGTGACCGTGTTCCAGCTCTTCAGCCGTCGCTTCACGAATCGCCACAACTTCAACGTTGAACTTCAGGTTTTGGCCAGCCAGCATGTGGTTACCGTCAACAACTACGTGCTCGTCGTCAACTTCGGTAATTTCAACCGGTACCGGACCCTGATCGGTTTCCGCCAGGAAACGCATGCCAACCTGCAGCTCATCAACGCCCATGAAGACGTCTTTAGGAACGCGCTGAACCAGGTTTTCGTCGTACTGGCCGTACGCATCGTTCGCGCCGACAGCAACGTCAAATTTGTCGCCCACTTCATGACCATCCAGCGCAGTTTCCAGGCCGGAAATCAGGGAACCGTGACCATGCAGGTAGTCCAGCGGCGCGCTTACCGGAGACTCATCAACCAACACACCGTCTTCTGTACGTACCTGATAGGCCAGGCTGACCACCAGGTCTTTTGCTACTTTCATGATATCTCCTGAGCATGGGAAGAATAGTGGCGCAGATTGTAGCGGAATTCTGCAGCCGTGTACCCTCTAGCTTAAAAAAAGGCGACAGATAACGCTAGTCCGGATGAAAAATGCCGATCACTTGTTCGTCTTTACGTACGTGCTCGCGGGCCTCTTTATCCGCCTCGCGCATCTGGTGTCCGCACTTAACACACTCAACAATATCGACATTATTTTCCCGCCACATTGCCAGAGAATCCTGGGCCTGGCACGCCGGGCATTTTGCCCCGGCGATAAAACGTTTACGCACTGCCATAATGATTTACCCTTTATTCAAACTCATCCCAGCCGTCAAGCTGTCTGCTCTCTTTCTGCATTTCACGCTCAAAAATCTCCTCCAGCTCCCGCCGGGCTTCCCGCACGCGCGATATCTGCAGAGTATCAGTATGTACCGGCATTAACTCTCGCAGCATTCGCATATCCAGACGACGGAAGTGCAGCTGCGCGCGCTGCGCCTGATGCGGATGCATTCCGACGCTGACCAGCGCCTTGCGCCCCAGCTCCAGCGCGCTGGAGAAGGTTTCGCGCGAGAACTGCGCCACGCCAGCCTGCAGCAGCTCATGGGCCTCTACGCGGCCCCGCGCTCGCGCCAGAATATGCAGATGCGGGAAATGCTGCTGGCACATCTCAACCAGCTTCATGGTATCTTCCGGCTCGTTGCAGGTAATCACGATTGACTGCGCATCTTCCGCGCCCGCCGAGCGCAGCAGCTCCAGCTGCGTCGCATCGCCGAAGTAAACCTTATAGCCATATTTACGCATCAGGTTCACCGCGCTAATGTCGCGCTCAAGCACGGTAATGCGCATCTTGTTGGCCATCAGCAGACGGCCAATAACCTGACCAAAGCGGCCGAAGCCGACGATAATCACCTGCGGTTTATCATCCTCAACCCACGGCGCTTCGTCCTCTTCCTCCGGCTGGTTAAAGCGTCGGGAGAGCACGGAATCAATCAGGGTCATCAGCAGCGGCGTGGTCATCATCGACAGCGTAACCGTGACCAGCAGCAGCGCCATCTGATCATTTTCGAACAGCCGCAGCGAAGCCGGTAACGAGAACAGCACGAAGGCAAACTCCCCGCCCTGGCTCAGCACTCCGGCAAACTGCATCCGCTCCGAGCTGCGAAGGCCGTACACCCGCGCCAGAACGTACAGCACGAGAGCTTTCACCATCACCAGCGCCGCGACGCTCGCGGCAACCCACAGCAGATGGGTGTAGAGAACGCCCAGATTTAGCGCCATGCCAACGGAGATAAAAAACAGGCCGAGCAGAAGACCTTTAAAAGGCTCAATGGCGATTTCCAGCTCGTGGCGATATTCGCTTTCTGCCAGCAGCACCCCGGCGATAAAGGTCCCCAGCGCCATCGACAGGCCGAGTGCATCCATAAACAGCGCCGAACCCAGCACCAGCAGCAGCGTCGCGGCGGTAAAAACCTCCCGCACGCCGGAGGCAGCGATAAAGCGGAACACCGGCCGCAGCAAAAAGCGGCCGCCGATCAGCATGCCGGCAAAGGCCAGCACCTTCATCCCTATCGTCACCCAATCAAAGCGATCGTCGCCGGAGCCGGCCAGCAGCGGCACCAGCGCCAGCGCGGGGATCACCGCCAGGTCCTGAAACAGCAGAACGGAGAACCCCAGCTGTCCGGACTCACTGCGGCTCATCCCCTTCTCGCGCATCAGCTGCAGCGCCATCGCCGTAGAGGACATCGCTAAGCCAATCCCGCCGACAATCGCCGCCTGCCACGTGAATCCGGTGACCATCAGCAGGCCGCCGAGGATTGCCGCGCTGCACAAAACCTGGGCCGCGCCAACGCCAAAGATGGAGCTTCTCAGGCGCCAGAGCTTCGACGGGTTGAGCTCGAGCCCGATGATAAACATCAGGAACACCACGCCCAGCTCGGAGAAATGAAGAATTTCATCGACGTCGCTGATGAACCCCAGCCCCCACGGGCCAATGGCGATCCCGGCGAGCAGATAGCCAAGTACCGCGCCAATGCCCAGCCGGGCGGCCAGCGGTACCGCGACGACGGCGGCGAACAGAAACAGCACGCCAGCCAAAAGCAGATCAGCTCCCGCCATTTATTACTCCTCCTGCCGCGATGGGGTTGGCCAACCAGTCACGATAGGCGCGCGCATGGCTTTTCAGATCGGCGGGCGATTGCCGGCGGGCCCAGTAGACAATAATCGGGCTCATCCAGTGCATCCGGCACATGCCGGCAGTCAGTTCGAAAGGACGCAGAATATCGTTCATTGGATAGCGGTTAGCGTCGCGACGGTAGGCGCTTTCCGGCTCGCCGGTGGTGATCACGCTACGCCAGTACTTTCCCGCCAGCTGATTTCCCCCGGCGCCGCTGGCAAAGCCGCGGCTCAGCACTCTGTCCAGCCACTCTTTTAGCAGCGCCGGACAGCTCCACGTATAGAGCGGATGCTGGAAAACAATCACCTCATGCTGACGCAGGAGATCCTGCTCCCAGGCAATATCGATAAAAAAATCGGGATAGTGTGCGTAAAGATCGTGCACGGTAACGTTCGGCAGCTGTAAGGCCGGTTCAAGCAAAACCCGGTTGGCCACGGAATCCTGAGATTCTGGGTGGGCATACAGCAGCAAAACCTTCGCTGTCTGAGACATCATTCCCCTCCCAACGTCTTGTAGTGGCCTGAACAACGGCTGCGCCTCAACGCAACCAGAATGACTTTGTGTATCGTCTTCATTTTGGGCTACCATTGCGGCCCGGTGGAGCTATTTGCTACCACATTACATTATCATAATGACAAATTAACATAGTCTGAACATACGGCGCCTTATGATTGTTTTCTCCTCGTTACAAATTCGTCGCGGCGTACGCGTCCTGCTGGACAACGCCACCGCTACCATCAACCCTGGCCAAAAGGTCGGTCTGGTGGGCAAAAACGGCTGCGGTAAATCCACGCTGCTATCGCTTTTGAAAAACGAGATTAGCGCCGACGGCGGCAGTATGACCTTTCCGGGCAACTGGCAGCTGGCGTGGGTTAATCAGGAAACCCCTGCTCTGGCGCAGCCGGCCATTGATTATGTTATTGACGGCGATCGGGAATATCGCCAGCTCGAGGCTGATTTAAATCAGGCCAACGAGCGCAACGACGGTCACGCCATTGCGACGGTACACGGTAAGCTGGACGCCATTGACGCCTGGACCATCCGCTCACGCGCCTCGAGCCTGCTGCACGGCCTGGGCTTCAGCAACGAACAGCTGGAGCGCCCGGTGAGCGACTTCTCCGGCGGCTGGCGCATGCGCCTCAACCTGGCGCAGGCGCTGATTTGCCGCTCCGACCTGCTGCTGCTGGATGAACCGACTAACCACCTCGATCTCGATGCGGTGATCTGGCTGGAAAAGTGGCTCAAAAGCTATACCGGCACGCTGATCCTTATCTCGCACGATCGCGATTTTCTCGATCCTATCGTCGATAAAATTATACATATCGAACAGCAAAATATGTTCGAGTACACCGGCAACTACAGCTCGTTCGAAATACAGCGCGCCACCCGTCTGTCGCAGCAGCAGTCGATGTATGAAAGCCAGCAGCTGCGCGTCGCCCATCTGCAAAGCTATATCGATCGCTTCCGCGCCAAGGCCACCAAGGCGAAGCAGGCCCAGAGCCGTATTAAAATGCTGGAGCGCATGGAGCTTATCGCCCCGGCCCACGTCGATAACCCGTTCCACTTTAGCTTCCGCGCGCCGGAAAGCCTGCCCAACCCGCTGCTGAAAATGGAAAAAGTCAGCGCCGGCTACGGTGAACGCATTATCCTCGACTCGATCAAGCTGAATTTGGTTCCCGGCTCGCGCATCGGCCTGCTGGGGCGCAACGGCGCCGGTAAATCGACGCTCATCAAGCTGCTGGCCGGCGAGCTGCAGCCGCTGCAGGGCGAAGTAGGGCTGGCAAAAGGGATTAAGCTGGGCTACTTCGCTCAGCATCAGCTGGAGTTTCTGCGGGCGGATGAATCGCCGCTGCAGCACCTGGCTCGTCTGGCGCCGCAGGAGCTGGAGCAGAAGCTGCGCGACTATCTCGGCGGCTTCGGTTTCCAGAGCGATAAGGTCAACGAAGCAACCCAGCGCTTTTCCGGCGGCGAAAAAGCGCGCCTGGTGCTGGCGCTGATCGTCTGGCAGCGCCCTAATCTTCTGCTGCTCGATGAACCGACTAACCACCTTGACCTCGATATGCGCCAGGCTTTAACCGAAGCGCTGATTGATTTCGAAGGCGCGCTGGTGGTGGTCTCGCACGATCGCCACCTGATCCGTTCGACCACCGACGATCTCTATCTGGTCCACGACGGCAAGGTTGAGCAGTTCGACGGCGATCTGGAAGATTACCAGCAGTGGCTGAGCGACTCGCAAAGGCAGGAGAGCCAGTCGTCCGACGCGATCAAAGATAACGGCAACAGCGCCCAGTCCCGCAAGGACCAGAAGCGCCGGGAAGCGGAGCTGCGCACCCTGACTCAGCCATTGCGCAAAGAGATTACCCGTCTTGAGAAAGAGATGGATAAGCTCAACGCCCAGCTCGCGCAGGCGGAAGAGAAATTAGGCGACAGCAGCCTGTATGACGCATCCCGCAAAGCGGATCTGACCGCCTGCCTGCAGCAGCAGGCCAGCGCCAAATCAGGTTTGGAAGAGTGCGAAATGGCCTGGCTGGAGGCGCAGGAACAGCTGGAGCAGATGCTGCAGGAAGGCTAAGCCCTGCGGGCCGAGCGCGCGGCCTCGACGGTTCACTGGCAATGAGCTTTCGGGGCCACTCTTCATGCCGCAAAAGGCCCTATAGCACCCGCTCTTTTTCGCGTAATCTCCACCAACTGGCCGCAAGACCACATATTGGCTAACCTGCGCACTGCATGCGCGGTATAGTGTTTATAAGATTATTAATTGCTCTGGTGCTATGGTTGAAATCACCCCTACAGAAATGACGCCCCCCGAAGACGACTCGCGCGAGTTTCACCCGATGCGCGGCGTGGGTAATCGTCATCTGCAAACCATGCTGCCGCGACTGATCCGCCGCAAACTGGGCTTTACTCCACACTGGCAGCGCCTTGAACTCCCCGACGGTGATTTTATCGATTTGGCCTGGAGCGAAGATCCCGAATCAGCCCGCCATAAGCCGCGGCTGGTGGTTTTTCACGGTCTGGAAGGAAGCCTGCACAGCCCTTACGCTCACGGTCTGATCCACGCGGCAATGCAGCGCGGCTGGCTCGGCGTGGTGATGCATTTCCGCGGCTGTAGCGGCGAGCCTAACCGTAATAACCGCATCTACCACTCCGGAGAGACGGAGGACGGCACCTGGTTCCTGCGCTGGCTGCAGCGCGAATTTGGTCCCGCGCCTACCGCCGCCGTCGGCTATTCGCTGGGCGGCAATATGCTCGGCTGCCTGCTGGCAAACGAGGGCGACAGCGTCCCGCTCGACGCGGCGGTCATCGTGTCGGCTCCGTTCATGCTGGAAGCCTGTAGCTACCATATGGATAAAGGCTTCTCCCGCGTCTACCAGCGCTATCTGCTTAACCTGTTAAAAGCGAACGCCGCGCGCAAGCTGAAAGCCTACCCGGGCTCACTGCCGGTTGATTTACGCCAGCTCAAAGGCATGCGGCGCATTCGCGAGTTTGACGATACCATCACCGCCAAAATTCACGGCTTTGCCGATGCGCTGGACTACTATCGCCAGTGCAGCGCGATGCCGCGCCTGAGCGATATCACGAAACCCACGCTGATCATTCACGCGAAAGACGATCCGTTCATGGACCATCATTCCATTCCGCCGCAGGAGCAGCTGCCGGCCAACGTCGAGTACCAGCTGACCGAACAGGGCGGGCACGTCGGGTTTGTCGGCGGCACGCTGCGCAGGCCGGAGATGTGGCTGGAAAGACGGATCCCGGACTGGCTAACGCGCTGGCTGGAAGGAAAAAAATGATTATTCCCTGGCAGGATCTGGATCCCGAAACGCTGGATAACCTGATTGAAACCTTTGTGTTGCGCGAAGGCACCGATTATGGTGAACATGAACGCTCGCTGGCCGATAAGGTTGCCGATGTAAAACAGCAGTTGAAAAGCGGAGAGGCCGTACTGGTGTGGTCAGAGCTGCACGAGACGGTCAACATCATGCCCCGCAAGCAGTTCCACGGCTAAGGCGGCGCCACACCATCGTTTAATCTGGGAGTTGATATGTCTGCCAAACATCCGGTGATTGCCGTCACGGGCTCCAGCGGCGCGGGAACCACCACCACCAGCCTCGCCTTTCGCAAAATCTTCGCCCAGCTGAACCTGCGTGCCGCCGAAGTCGAGGGCGATAGCTTCCATCGCTATACCCGCCCGGAAATGGACATGGCGATCCGCAAAGCGCGGGATCAGGGGAAGCACATCAGCTATTTTGGTCCGGAAGCGAACGACTTCGGCCTGCTGGAAAACACCTTTCTCGAATACGGACGCAGCGGAACCGGCCAGTCGAGAAAATATCTGCATACCTATGACGAGGCCGTGCCGTGGAATCAGGTACCGGGCACCTTCACGCCCTGGCAGCCGCTGCCGGAGCCGACCGACGTCCTGTTTTACGAAGGGCTGCACGGCGGCGTTGTCACCCCGCAGCACAACGTGGCGCACAATGTCGACCTGCTGGTGGGCGTCGTACCCATCGTCAACCTGGAGTGGATCCAGAAGCTCATCCGCGATACCAGCGAGCGCGGGCACTCCCGCGAAGCGGTGATGGATTCGGTCGTCCGCTCAATGGAAGATTATATTAACTTCATCACCCCGCAGTTCTCGCGTACCCATATCAACTTCCAGCGGGTTCCCACCGTTGATACGTCGAACCCCTTCGCCGCGAAAGGTATTCCCTCGCTGGATGAAAGCTTTGTGGTGATCCACTTCCGCAACCTGCAGGATATCGACTTCCCGTGGCTGCTGGCGATGCTGCAAGGGTCGTTTATCTCACATATCAATACGCTGGTGGTACCGGGCGGCAAAATGGGGCTGGCGATGGAGCTGATCATGGCGCCGCTGGTTGAACGGCTGATGGCGGGGAAAAAGATCGGTTAAGCCGGTAAACACCCCGGCTGCGCGACGCAAACCGGGGCGACGGGCTGGCCTTTCGGCTTAGCCCTCGATAACCTCGTACGAATGCGTGATATTTACCGCTTTTTGCAGCATCAGCGCCACCGAGCAGTATTTCTCCGCCGACAGGTCTACCGCGCGCGAAACGACCGCATCCTTCAGCTCGCGGCCGGTCACGATAAAGTGCAGGTTGATGTGGGTAAACAGGCGCGGCGCCTCTTCCCGACGCTCTGAGGTCAGCTTCACCTCACAGTTGGTCACATCGTGACGTCCTTTCTGCAAAATTGAGACCACGTCGATGGCGCTACAGCCGCCGGCGGCCATCAGCACCATTTCCATCGGGCTCGGCGCTTTATCCCCGGAGTTACCGTCCATCAAAATCTGGTGGCCGGAGGCCGACTCACCGATGAAGGTTAACCCTTCCACCCATTTCACACGAGCTTGCATAAAATTTAACTCCAAGGTTGCAATTTTCCTGACAGATTACGCGCACATAACAAATCTCGCAACGGAAGGCGACCTGCATCATGCTGAAGCGAGACACCAGGAGACACGCGGCAAAAGCTATGCTAAAACAGTCAGGATGCTACAGTATTACATTGATGTACTGCATGTATGCAGAGGAATTCACATTACAGGCTGAAGAAAAATCACCAGCCAGCTTCCCAGGCATAGGGAAACAATACGATTGCATGCCCGGATGCCGTGTAGTGTCGGCACCCGGAGATAGCTTATAACAGAGGATAACCGCGCATGGTGCTTGGCAAACCGCAAACAGACCCTACCCTCGAATGGTTCTTGTCTCATTGCCACATTCATAAGTACCCATCTAAAAGCACGCTGATCCACCAGGGTGAAAAAGCAGAAACGTTGTACTACATCGTCAAAGGCTCTGTGGCTGTGCTCATCAAGGATGAAGAAGGCAAAGAGATGATTCTCTCTTACCTCAACCAGGGCGATTTCATCGGTGAATTAGGCTTGTTCGAAGAAGGCCAGGAGCGTAGCGCCTGGGTACGTGCGAAAACCGCATGTGAAGTGGCCGAAATCTCCTATAAAAAATTCCGTCAGCTGATCCAGGTAAACCCGGATATTCTGATGCGTCTCTCGTCGCAGATGGCCCGCCGTCTGCAGGTTACCTCTGAGAAAGTCGGTAACCTTGCCTTCCTCGACGTCACCGGCCGTATCGCCCAGACGTTGCTGAACCTGGCAAAACAGCCTGACGCCATGACCCACCCGGACGGTATGCAAATCAAAATTACCCGTCAGGAAATCGGTCAGATCGTCGGCTGTTCACGTGAAACCGTTGGCCGTATTCTGAAGATGCTGGAAGATCAAAATCTGATCTCCGCACACGGTAAAACTATCGTCGTCTACGGCACGCGCTAAGCTGATAAAACGGCGTGTTGCTCCCGCAATACGCCGTTTTTGTTTTCCCTCTATGTGGCGCAGGCTGATTTACCACCCGGAAGTCAACTACGCACTGCGGCAAACGCTGGTGCTGTGTTTGCCGGTCGCAATTGGCCTTCTCCTCGGCCATCTGCAGCAGGGCCTGCTGTTCTCGCTGGTTCCCGCATGCTGCAACGTCGCCGGCCTTGATACGCCGCATAAGCGCTTCTTTAAACGCCTGATTATTGGCGGCTCGCTCTTTGCAGGCTGCAGCCTGATCGTTCAGCTCCTTCTCCAGCAGGATATCCCGCTGCCTTTAATTCTCAGCGGCCTGACCCTGCTCCTTGGCGTCACGGCAGAAATCAGCTCGCTGCACGCGAGGCTGCTGCCCGCCTCGCTGATTGCCGCCATCTTTACCCTGAGCCTCGCCGGCAATATGCCGGTCTGGGAGCCGCTGCTGATCTACGCGCTGGGCACGCTGTGGTACGGGCTTTTCAACTGGTTCTGGTTTTGGCTGTGGCGCGAGCAGCCGCTGCGCGAATCGCTCAGCCTGCTCTACCGGGAGCTGGCCAACTATTGTGAAGCCAAATACAGCCTGCTGACCCAGCATATCGACCCGGCAACCTCGCTGCCTCCGCTGCTTACCCGTCAGCAAAAGGTCGTCGACCTGATCACCCAGTGCTACCAGCAGATGCATATGCTGGCGGCCAATCAGCGTAACGACCATAAGCGCCTGCTGCGGGCGTTTCAGGTGGCCCTCGATCTGCAGGAGCATATTTCCGTCAGCCTGCATCAGCCGGAAGAGGTGCAGAAGCTGGTTGAACGCAGCCACGCGGAAGCGGTAATCCGCTGGAATGCGCAAACCGTCGCCGCCCGGCTAAGGGTGCTGGCGGATGACATCCTGTACCACCGCTATCCGCAGCGCTTTAACATGGATAAGCAGATCGGCGCCCTGGAGAAGATTGCCTCTCAGCACCCCGACAACCCGGTCGGGCAATTCTGCGCATGGCACTTCAGCCGCCTTGCCCGGGTGCTGCGCACCCAGCGCCCGCTGTACCCGCGTAACCTGATGGCCGATAAGGAACGGCGCCTGCCGCTGCTGCCTGCGCTGAAAAACTATCTCTCTTATAAATCGCCAGCTTTACGCAGCGCCGCCCGGATCTGCGTGATGCTCACCGCCGCGAGCCTGATGGGCAGCGCGCTAAACCTGCCTAAACCCTACTGGATCCTGATGACGGTGCTTTTCGTCACCCAGAACGGCTACGGCGCGACGCGGGTCCGCATCGTCCACCGCGCGGCGGGGACCCTTGCCGGCCTGGTGATTGCCGGACTGACGCTGCACTTCCACGTCCCGGAGGGCTATACGCTGACCGCGATGCTGATTATTACGCTGTTGAGCTATCTGATTATTCGCAAGAGCTACGGCTGGGCGATGGTGGGCTTTACCGTCACGGCGGTTTATACCCTGCAGCTGCTGACGCTCAACGGCGAGCAGTTTATTGTCGCCAGGCTTATCGATACGCTTATCGGGTGCCTGATTGCCTTCGGCGGAATGGTATGGCTGTGGCCGCAGTGGCAAAGCGGCCTGCTGCGTAAAAACGCCCACGACGCGCTGGAGGCAGACCAGGAAGCCATCCGCCTCATTCTCAGCGACGATCACCAGGCGCCGGCGCTGGCCTATCGGCGGATGCGCGTCAACCAGGCGCACAACTCTCTGTATAACTCGCTGAATCAGGCGATGCAGGAGCCCGGCTTTAACTCGCAATACCTTGACGATATGAAGCTGTGGGTCACCCATAGCCAGTTTATTGTCGAGCATATCAACGCCATGACCACGCTGGCCCGCGAGCACAATATGCTGACGCCGGATCTGGCCCGGCGCTATCTTGAATCCTGTGAGATTGCGCTGCAGCGCTGCCAGCAGCGGCTGGATACCGACGGGCCGGGTAGCGCCGGCGAGGTGAATATCATGGAGTCGCAGGATGCGGACGTGCCCCGCGGCCCGCTGAGCACCATGGAGCAGCACCTGCAGCGGATCCTCGATCATCTGAACACCATGCACACCATCTCATCGGTGGCATGGCGTCAGCGCCCGCATCACGGCATCTGGCTACGCGCAACTAAGCGCTAAGTACGCGCTGTACCGCCTGTGCGAAGCGCGCCATTCCTTCATCAATATCGCTATCGTCAATGACCAGCGAAGGCACAAAGCGCATCACGTCAGGCCCGGCATTGAGCACCATAACGCCCGCCTCCGCCGCGGCATACAGGAAATCACGCGCCCGGCCGTGATGCTGAGGCTTCAGCTCCGCGCCGATCAGCAGCCCCATACCGCGAATATCGCTAAACAGATCGAAGCGAGCGTCAATCTGCTGCAGATGCTGCACAAAGCGCTCGCGCTTCGCGTTGACGCCGTCCAGTACCTCAGGCGTATTAATCAAATCAAACGCCGCGCCGGCGACGGCGCAGGCGAGCGGATTTCCCCCGTAGGTCGAACCGTGGGAGCCGGCATGGAACGCGCTGGCGATATCATGGGTGGTCAGCATGGCGCTAATCGGGAAACCGCCGCCGAGCGCTTTCGCGCTGGTCAGGATATCCGGCGTCACGCCGTAATGCATATAGGCGAACAGCGAGCCGGTGCGCCCCATTCCGCACTGCACTTCATCAAACACCAGCAGCGCCTGGTGCTGGTCGCACAGTTCACGCAGGCCTTTGAGGAACTCCGGGGTCGCGGCCATCACGCCGCCTTCGCCCTGAATCGGCTCAACCACCACCGCGCAGGTGTGATCGTCCATTACCGCCTTCACCGCGTGCAGGTCGTTGAACGGCACGTGAACGATATCCGCCGGTTTTGGCCCGAAGCCATCAGAGTATTTTGGCTGTCCGCCAACGGATACCGTAAACAGCGAACGGCCGTGGAAAGCGTTATGGAAGGCGATAATTTTGGTTTTATAGGGACTATGGCGGGTGATCGTGTAGTTACGCGCCAGCTTGAATGCGGTTTCGTTGGCTTCGGTGCCGGAGTTCATAAACACCACGCGATCGGCGAAGGTAGCATCGACCAGCTTGCGGCCCAGGCGCAGCGCCGGTTCGTTGGTGAAAACGTTGCTGGTGTGCCACAGCGTTTCCCCCTGCTCATGCAGCGCTGCAACCAGCGCCGGATGGCAATGACCGAGCGCCGTGACGGCAATACCGCCCGCAAAATCAACGTACTCCTTGCCCTGCTGATCCCATACGCGGCTACCTTTACCTTTTACCGGAATAAACTCTGCCGGTGCATAAATCGGCAAAATAACCTCATCGAACGTGGCGCGGGTAATTGCCGGTTGCTCAGTTGCCATGTGATGCCATCCTTCTTCGTTATGCCATGATGATAGTGATATTATAATCACAAAATATGCATAAAAAATCAGTCAATGGCAACTACAAATCACCGCTTGAGGAAGTTTGCCAGCAGCCGATGCCCCTGCTCGCTAAGGATGCTTTCCGGGTGAAACTGCACCCCCTCGAGATCCCACTCACGATGGCGAATGGCCATAATCTCTCCGCTCTCGCTGCGGGCCGTCACTGCGAAGCAGTCAGGCAGGGTATCCGGGTCAATGACCAGGGAGTGATAGCGGGTCACGGTGAGGGGGTTGTTTAACCCCTGAAACACGCCGCGTCCGTCGTGGCTGATGGGGGAGGTTTTTCCGTGCATGACTTTGGCGGCGCGGACGATGGTCGCCCCGAAGACCTGGGCGATAGCCTGATGCCCCAGGCACACGCCCAGCAGCGGCACCTTCCCGGCATAATGCCCGATAACGGCCAGGGAAATCCCCGATTCATCCGGCGTGCAGGGGCCTGGTGAGATAACGATTTTCTCCGGCGCCAGCACCGCGATCTCCTCCAGCGTCAGCTCATCGTTGCGCTTAACCAGCACCTCAGCCCCCAGCTCGCAAAAATACTGGTACAAATTCCAGGTGAAAGAATCATAGTTGTCGATAAGCAGGATCATAGCGGCTCCGGAAAAAACAAAACCGGGCTATTCTACTCAGAATCTCACGCTTCGCTTACCACTTTGGCAAAGATCGCTTCCAGCGGCTGCGGATCGCCCATGGCCCCCAGCTGATTAGCCCGGCTCCACGCCTCGGGATCGATATCGCGCCAGTCGAGGATAAAGCCGGCATGAATAGCCAGCTGCTCAAAGAAAATACGCTGCGCCAGCCCGCTGCCGAGGCGAAAAGGGTGCAGCACATTGATTTCACCGTAGTACCAGCTCAGGCGCGCAATAAAAGCGCTGCGCTCCAGGCCGCTCAGATAGCTCTCCTCTTCCAGAGCCCGCATCAGCGCGTTGCCCTCTTTTTCAATCCAGGCGAAATGACAAAAAGGCGTATCTCCCTGATAGATATCAATTTCCCTGAACCGTCCGGCCCAGGCAAAAATATCCTGGTAGAGCTGATGGTGAATCGCGCAGAGATAGGGCAGCCCGCGCCCGCGCGGCCCCAGGGGAATCGTTGCCGCGCGTAGGGAGGTTATCTCCAGCATGACCTGCTCGAGCCGCCGGGCCTGGCGAATACCGGGAAGATTGCGCAATACGTCGAGCACGGGGTAGAGATAGGGATCGCGGTCATTGCCAAATTTACTGCTCATGACGCCCCCTCAGCTCAGCAAGGCGCGCCAGCGCTTCATCAGCGCTTAGCGTCACCAAAGGTACAGCGGCGCCTTCCAGCCGACGGCTGGCCTGAAAATTCACGTTTCGAGTCTGTTCCCAGAGCCGGGATTTTTGCTTATCGGTGAGTGAACGCATGCTCGCCTCTCTTGTCGTCCCCTGTGCCACAAGTATAAGCAGCAATTTCGGGTCACGCAGAAAGGCGGAAACAACGGCGCGAGCGTAGGCCGCCCGCGCGCGGGAGAGCTTAAGGCAGAACCTTCGCGGAGAGGATCACAACGGGTTTGGACGGTACATTCTGGTACGGCCCAACGTTATGCGTCTGGACCTGGGAAATCTTGTCGGCGACGTCCATTCCTTTGACGACTTTACCAAACACCGCGTAGCCAAAATCGCGCTGTCCGTGATCGAGGAAGGCGTTGTCGGCGATGTTGATGAAGAACTGGCTGGTCGCGCTGTCCTGATCGGCGGTGCGCGCCATCGCGATGGTGCCGCGGGTGTTACGCAGGCCGTTATCCGCTTCGTTTTTGATTGGCGGGTTCGGCTGCTTTTGCTGCATCTGCTCGCTGAAGCCGCCGCCCTGCACCATAAAGCCAGGAATTACGCGGTGAAAAGTGGTGTTGTTGTAGAAGCCGCTGTTCACGTACTTCAGGAAGTTATCGACGGAAATCGGTGCTTTCTGGCTATTTAACTCCAGCTCAATATTTCCCGCAGAAGTCGTCAGCAAGACATGAGGATCGCCCTTTGCTGCCATAGCCGGGGAGAAAGCGGAAATAGCGAAAACGGCAACCACCGCCGCCAGAGTTGATTTGAGCATCGAGATTCCTTAACGGAGCTGAAAAAAAGCAAGTGCATTGATTCTAAAGAGCCTTTGCATCCTGGGCCAGCCTTTTACCTAATTTTACGTAGCTGAAACAGTTGTAACGAGGCGCACTTCGCTCGGCCAAATCTATAAAAGCGATCTGCATCACACTAATCTATGCAAAAAGATCTACATTTCATAATAAACGTTTGCTTACATCACCCGAACGAATAAAATCTGTCCGCCCTGGCGCAGAGTCAACGCGCTTTACATTTCTATTCACAGGCCAGTCATGACTAACAGCAATCGTATCAAGCTCACATGGATCAGCTTCTTCTCCTACGCCCTGACCGGGGCGCTAGTGATCGTCACCGGGATGGTGATGGGCAATATCGCCGATTACTTCCATGTGCCCGTTTCGAGTATGAGCAACACCTTCACTTTCCTCAATGCCGGGATCCTGATCTCTATCTTCCTCAACGCCTGGCTGATGGAAATCGTACCGCTGAAAACGCAGCTGCGGTTTGGCTTTATCCTGATGGTACTGGCGGTAATCGGGCTGATCTTTGGCCACAGCCTGACGCTGTTCTCCGCGTCGATGTTTGTGCTCGGTCTGGTCAGCGGGATCACCATGTCGATCGGCACCTTCCTGATAACCCATATGTATGAAGGCCGCCAGCGCGGCGCGCGCCTGCTATTTACCGACTCCTTCTTCAGCATGGCGGGAATGATTTTCCCGATGGTTGCCGCCTATCTGCTGGCGCGCAGCATCGAGTGGTACTGGGTATATGTCTGCATTGGTCTGGTTTACGTCGCCATCTTCGTTCTGACCTTCGGCTGTGAATTCCCGGTGCTGGGCCATAAAGCACAGCAGGACAGTCAGCCGGTCGTCAAAGAGAAATGGGGTATCGGCGTACTGTTTCTGTCCATCGCCGCGCTGTGCTATATCCTTGGCCAGCTGGGCTTTATCTCCTGGGTGCCGGAGTATGCCAAGGGCCTGGGCATGAGCCTTGGCGACGCGGGTAAGCTGGTGAGCGATTTCTGGATGTCGTACATGATCGGTATGTGGTCATTCAGCTTCATCCTGCGTTTCTTCGACCTGCAGCGCATTCTTACCGTTCTGGCGGGCCTGGCAACGGTGCTGATGTACCTGTTTATTAACGGTTCGCCGGAGCATATGCCGTGGTTTATCCTGACCCTTGGCTTCTTCTCCAGCGCTATCTACACCTCGCTGATTACCCTGGGTTCGCAGCAGACCAAAGTCTCCTCGCCGAAGCTGGTTAACTTTGTGCTCACCTGCGGCACCATCGGGACGATGCTGACCTTCGTGGTCACCGGTCCTATCGTTGCCGCCAGCGGCCCGCAGGCAGCGCTGCAAACCGCTAACGGCCTCTATGCCGTGGTATTCGTGATGTGCATTATCCTCGGCTTCGTCTCCCGCCACCGCCAGCACGGCGCGCAGGCGGGGTCACACTAAGCCACGCTAGCTCTTTGGCCCCTTTGCATCCGCAGAGGGGCTATTGCGGGTAAAGAACAGCTCCTCCCCGCCTCTATCGGTCTGTATCCAGGTCTGCGCCAGCTGCGTGGTGGCAATAACCCGCCCCTGACGAATCGACCAGCGTACCGGCACCTGACAGCGCACGGCTTCAAAACCGTTTTCCGCAGGCAGAATAATCAGGTTGGCGGTATTGCCCGTGCTGATGCCGTAGTCGCTCAGACCAAAGGTGCGGGCGCTATTGTCGGTAATCAGCTTCAGGCCGTCGTTAATCTGCTGGTAGCCCATCAGCTGACAGACGTGCAGCCCCATATGCAGTACCTGCAGCATATTGCCGGTGCCCAGCGGATACCACGGGTCGAAAACGTCGTCGTGACCAAAGCACACGTTGATCCCTGCGGCCATCAGCTCTTTTACCCGGGTAATACCGCGCCGCTTGGGGTAATCGTCGAAGCGCCCCTGCAGGTGGATATTCACCAGCGGGTTGGCGACAAAGTTAATTCCCGAGAGCTTCAGCAGGCGAAACAGCCGCGAGGTGTAGGCGCCATTATAGGAGTGCATGGCGGTGGTATGGCTGGCCGTAACCCGCGGGCCAATCCCCTCTTTTAACGCCAGGGCCGCGACCGTTTCGACAAAGCGCGACTGCTCATCATCGATTTCATCGCAGTGGATATCCAGCGGACGCTGATACTTCTGCGCCAGGCGAAAGGCGATATGCAGGGACTCAACGCCGTACTCGCGGGTAAACTCAAAGTGGGGAATAGCCCCCACCACGTCGGCGCCGAGACGCAGCGCCTCTTCCAGCAGGGCCTCCCCATTGGGGTAGGATAAAATCCCCTCCTGTGGGAAGGCGACTATCTGCAAATCTACCCACGGAGCTACCTCCTGCTTCACTTCCAGCATCGCTTTTAAGGCGGTCAGCGTCGGGTCTGAAACATCGACATGCGTGCGCACAAACTGTATGCCGTTGGCAATTTGCCACTTCAGGGTTTTCCACGCCCGGGCTTTGACGTCCTCATGGCTCAGCAGCGCCTTGCGCTCAGCCCAACGCTCAATACCCTCGAACAGCGTCCCGGATTGATTCCAGCTCGGCTCACCGGCAGTTTGCGTCGTATCCAGATGAATATGCGGTTCAATAAACGGCGGAATGGCCAGCCCACCGCGGGCGTTGAGCACTTCAAGACTCTCGCCGCGCGCGTCGCCCATCGGGGTAATATCGCCAAAACAGCCTTTATCTATTGCTATCTGCCATAGCCCGTCGCGGCCAGGCAGGCGCACGTTCTGAATCAACCAAAGTGGTGCTGCTGTCATCTTGATGGCTCCCGTTAACATTGCTTAATTTTCACTCAGCTCGCCCCCGCGTTCTCCTGTCATTTTTGTACATAAAATCAACAAAAAGGAAAAGCCTGAGTTTTCCATAACTTATAAAAACCCAAAGAAATCATGATAATACCCATTAAGTGGTAGGCGGGATTGAATTTGATTTGCATCAATAAGTGTACCGGCTGAATCGTTAAGGTAGGCGGTATTAGAAAAGAAATCGAGGCAAAAATGAGCAAAGTCAGAATCGCTATTATCGGTAACGGCATGGTTGGCCATCGCTTTATCGAAGAGCTTCTTGATAAGGCGCCTGCCGGAGAGTTTGACATTACCGTGTTCTGCGAAGAACCCCGTATCGCTTACGACCGCGTCCACCTGTCATCTTACTTCTCCCATCATACCGCGGAAGAACTTTCGCTGGTTCGTGAAGGATTTTACGAGAAGCACGGCGTTAACGTCCTTATCGGCGAGCGCGCGATTACGATTAACCGCCAGGAGAAGGTCATTCACTCCAGCGCGGGACGCACCGTATTTTACGACAAACTGGTGATGGCAACCGGCTCCTATCCGTGGATCCCGCCGATTAAAGGCGCGGAAACTCAGGACTGCTTCGTTTACCGTACGATTGAAGATCTCAACGCTATCGAATCCTGCGCCCGTCGCAGCAAACGCGGCGCCGTCATCGGCGGCGGCCTGCTGGGCCTCGAAGCCGCAGGCGCGCTGAAAAACCTCGGCGTTGAAACCCACGTTATCGAATTTGCGCCAATGCTGATGGCCGAGCAGCTTGATAATATGGGCGGCGAGCAGCTGAAGCGCAAAATCGAAAGTATGGGCGTGAAGGTTCATACCAGCAAAAATACCAAAGAAATCGTCCAGCAGGGCACCGAAGCGCGGAAAACCATGCAATTCGCCGACGGTAGCGAGCTGCAGGTCGATTTCATCGTGTTCTCCACTGGTATCCGCCCGCGCGACAAGCTCGCCACCCAGTGCGGTCTGGCGGTGGCACAGCGCGGCGGTATCGTCGTGAATGATACCTGCCAGACCTCCGATCCGGATATCTACGCCATCGGCGAATGCGCCAGCTGGAACAACCGCGTCTATGGTCTGGTCGCGCCGGGCTACAAAATGGCCCAGGTGACCGTCGACCATATCCTCGGTACGGACAACGCCTTCACCGGCGCCGACCTCAGCGCCAAGCTGAAGCTGCTCGGCGTTGACGTTGGCGGCATCGGCGATGCGCACGGCCGCACGCCTGGCGCACGCAGCTACGTCTATCTCGATGAGAGCAAAGAAGTCTACAAGCGCCTGATCGTCAGCGCGGATAACAAAACCCTGCTCGGCGCGGTGCTGGTCGGCGATACCAGCGACTACGGCAACCTGCTGCAGCTGGTGCTCAACGCCATCGAACTGCCGGAAAACCCGGACGCGCTGATCCTGCCGTCCCATGCCGGCAGCGGCAAGCCTTCTATTGGCGTCGATAAGCTGCCGGACAGCGCGCAAATCTGCTCCTGCTTCGACGTGACCAAAGGCATGCTAATCTCCGCCATCAATAAGGGCTGCCATACCGTTGCCGCGCTGAAAGCTGAAACCAAAGCCGGTACCGGCTGCGGCGGCTGTATTCCGCTGGTGACCCAGGTACTGAACGCCGAGCTGGCAAAACAGGGTATCGAAGTTAACCATAACCTGTGCGAGCACTTCGCCTACTCGCGCCAGGAGCTGTTCCACCTGATCCGCGTCGAAGGCATCAAAACCTTCGATGAGCTGCTGGAAAAACACGGCAAGGGCTACGGCTGCGAAGTATGTAAACCTACCGTTGGCTCACTGCTGGCCTCCTGCTGGAATGAGTACATCCTCAAACCTGAGCATACGCCGCTGCAGGAGACCAACGATAACTTCCTCGCCAACATCCAGAAAGACGGGACCTACTCGATTATCCCGCGTTCCGCAGGCGGCGAAATCACCCCGGAAGGGCTGGTGGCAGTCGGCCGCATCGCGCGCGAATATAACCTCTACACCAAAATCACCGGCTCGCAGCGTATCGGCATGTTTGGCGCTCAGAAAGACGATCTGCCGGAAATCTGGCGTCAGCTGATTGAAGCGGGCTTTGAAACCGGCCACGCCTACGCCAAGGCCCTGCGTATGGCCAAAACCTGCGTCGGCAGCACCTGGTGCCGCTACGGCGTGGGCGACAGCGTAGGCTTCGGCGTCGAGCTGGAGAATCGCTATAAAGGCATCCGTACGCCGCATAAGATGAAGTTTGGCGTCTCCGGCTGCACGCGTGAATGTGCGGAAGCGCAGGGTAAAGACGTCGGCATCATCGCCACCGAAAAAGGCTGGAACCTCTACGTGTGCGGCAACGGCGGGATGAAGCCTCGCCACGCGGATCTGCTGGCCGCCGACCTTGACCGTGAAACGCTGCTCAAGTATCTCGACCGCTTTATGATGTTCTACATCCGCACCGCCGATAAGCTGACGCGTACCGCGCCATGGCTGGATAACATGGAAGGCGGGATCGATTATCTGAAGCGCGTCATCATCGACGATAAGCTTGGTCTGAACGAACACCTGGAAGAGGAGCTGGCCCGCCTGCGTGCAGCCTTCGCCTGCGAGTGGACCGAAACCGTCAACAGCCCGGCGGCGCAGACCCGCTTCAGGCACTTTATCAACAGCAGCCAGCGTGACCCGAACGTTCAGGTTGTGCCGGAACGTGAACAGCATCGCCCGGCTACGCCGTATGAGCGTATTCCGGTGACTCTGGTGGAGGAAAACGTATGAGCCAGTGGATAAACATCTGCAAGATTGACGAAATCCTGCCGGCAACCGGCGTCTGCGCCCTGCTTGGCCAGCAGCAGGTTGCCGTCTTCCGCCCTTATCATGACGAGCGGGTTTTTGCGATCAGCAACATCGATCCGTTCTTCAACGCCAGCGTTCTTTCTCGCGGCATCATTGCCGAACACGAAGGCGACCTGTGGGTTGCCAGCCCGTTGAAAAAACAGCGCTTCCGTCTGCGTGACGGCTTTTGTATGGAAGATGAGAGCCACTCCATCGCCCATTTTGACGCGCGGGTAAAAGACGGGAAGGTTCAGCTTAAAGCCTGACGCCCCGAGGTTCCCTCTGGTCCTCAGAGGGAACCATACATTCTGCTTATGCCCACTAAGCGGTAAGCACCGGAAAAGTCGTATATTTTGTCACTCCTCCGCTGCTATGCTACGACGGCTCACCATCTCTCATTGCCCTGCTGCGAGGATATTCCGTGGATCACTTACCCATTTTTTGCCAGTTGCGCGATCGCGACTGTCTGCTGGTCGGCGGCGGGGATGTTGCCGAACGCAAGGCGCGGCTGCTGCTCGATGCTGGCGCCAAATTAACGGTTAACGCCCTCGAATTCTCGCCACAGTTTCAGGTGTGGGCGGATGAGCAGATGCTGACGCTGGTAAAAGACCGCTTTAATCCCGAACTGCTCGACTGCTGCTGGCTGGCGATCGCCGCGACGGACGACAACGACGTTAACCAGCAGGTCAGCCAGGCGGCGGAAGCGCGACGCATCTTTTGCAACGTCGTGGATTCGCCGCAGCAGGCCAGCTTTATTATGCCCTCGATTATCGACCGTTCGCCGCTGATGGTCGCCGTCTCCTCCGGCGGGACGTCGCCGGTGCTGGCGCGGCTGCTGCGCGAAAAGCTGGAGTCGGTTCTGCCGCTGCATTTAGGCCAGCTGGCGCACTATGCCGGCCAGCTGCGGGCGCGGGTTAAAAAACAGTTTGCCACGGTGGCCGAGCGTCGACGCTTCTGGGAAAAGCTGTTTATGAACGACCGCCTGGCGCAGTCGTTAGCCAACGAAGACCGGCAGGCCGTAGCCGATACCACCGAGCAGCTGCTGACCGAACCGCTGGATCACCGCGGTGAAGTCGTGCTGGTAGGCGCCGGACCGGGTGATGCCGGTCTGCTGACCCTGAAAGGGCTGCAGCAGATCCAGCAGGCGGACGTCGTGGTTTACGATCGGCTGGTCTCAGACGATATTATGAATCTGGTTCGCCGCGACGCCGACCGGGTATTCGTCGGCAAGCGGGCGGGCTACCACTGCGTACCGCAGGATGAGATTAACCAGATCCTGCTGCGGGAAGCGCAGAACGGCCGCCGCGTCGTGCGTCTGAAGGGCGGCGATCCGTTTATTTTCGGCCGCGGCGGCGAAGAGCTCGAAACCCTGTGTAATGCCGGTATTCCCTTCTCGGTGGTTCCGGGGATCACCGCCGCCTCCGGCTGCTCCGCCTATTCCGGTATTCCGCTGACCCACCGCGACTTCGCGCAGGGAGTACGTCTGGTCACCGGGCATCTGAAAACCGGGGGAGAGCTGGACTGGCAAAACCTGGCGGTAGAAAAGCAGACGCTGGTGTTTTATATGGGCTTAAACCAGGCGTCAGCGATCAGAGAGAAGCTTATTGCCCACGGCATGGCGGCAGATATGCCGGCGGCTATTGTTGAAAACGGTACGGCGGTCAGCCAGAAGGTGGTGACCGGCACCCTGGATCGGCTGGACGTGCTGGCGCAGCAGATGGCGAGCCCGGCGCTGATTATCGTCGGCCGCGTGGTGAGCCTGCGCGACAGGCTCAACTGGTTCTCTAACCACTAAGATTCGCCGCGCCTCTGCCCGCATCGTGCTGAACGGGCGAGTAGCGACAACGGTAAAAAAAGCAAAAGGGCGGGATTAACCCGCCCTTTTTTTCGGCTTTGTGCGCGAGGTATTTATCGCCGCCGCTTACGGCTTCGCAACAAAACCAATCGCTTCGTATACTGCTTTCAGCGTTTGTGAAGCGCGAGCGCTGGCTTTATCCGCCCCGTCTCTCATCACCTGGTTCAGGAAGGCTTCATCGTTACGGAAGCGGTTATAGCGCTCCTGCAGCTCAACCAGCATGCCGGACACCGCATCGGCTACTTCGCCCTTCAGATGACCGTACATTTTCCCGTCGAAGTGCTGCTCCAGCTCCGCAATGCTCTGGCCGGTCACGCCGGAGAGAATATCCAGCAGGTTAGATACGCCGGCTTTGTTCTGCTGGTCGTAGCGCACTACCGGCGGCTCGTCGGAATCCGTAACCGCACGCTTGATCTTTTTGACGACCGATTTCGGGTCTTCCAGCAGGCCAATCACGTTGTTGCGGTTGTCGTCCGACTTGGACATCTTTTTCGTCGGCTCAAGCAGCGACATGACGCGCGCGCCAGATTTCGGAATAAACGGCTCAGGAACCTTGAACACTTCGCCGTAGATTGCGTTGAAGCGCTGCGCGATATCGCGGCTCAGCTCCAGGTGCTGCTTCTGGTCTTCGCCCACCGGCACCTGGTTGGTCTGATAAAGCAGGATGTCGGCCGCCATCAGCACCGGATAATCAAACAGGCCGGCGTTAATGTTTTCCGAGTAGCGCGCGGACTTGTCCTTGAACTGGGTCATGCGGCTCAGCTCACCGAAATAGGTGTAGCAGTTCAGCGCCCAGCCCAGCTGCGCATGCTCCGGTACGTGCGACTGAACGAAGATGGTGCTTTTCGCCGGATCGATACCGCATGCCAGGTAAAGCGCCAGCGTATCCAGCGTGGCCTTACGCAGTTTCTCAGGATCCTGACGCGCGGTGATGGCGTGCAAATCCACGATGCAGTAGATGCAGTGAAAATCATCCTGCATGCCCACCCACTGACGCAGCGCACCCATGTAGTTGCCAATGGTCAATTCACCTGAGGGCTGTGCGCCACTAAAAACGATGGGCTTAGTCATTTTTTAATTCCTGAGTTTCACTGGACGGTAACCCGAGAGCGGGTAAGAGTTCGTTAAATTGGTCAAAGATGTAATCCGGCTCGCTGAGCGCGATGGGCTCGCCGTAGTTGTAGCCGTAGGTCAGGCCAACCGAGCCAAAGCCGGCCGCTTTCGCCGCCATGATATCGTTACGCGAATCGCCGACAAACAGCAGCTCAGCGGGAGCCAGCCCCAGCTTTTCCGCAACCAGCAGCAGCGGTTCAGGATGCGGCTTCTTATTCTGTACATCGTCGCCGCCGATAACCACGGTAAAATATTTAGCGATATCCAGCGCGGTCAGCATCGGCGCAACGAACGGCGTCGGCTTGTTGGTGACCAGCGCCAGCGGCAGCCCTTTAGCGTGCAGAGCGCCCAGCGTATCGGCAACCGCCGGGAACAGGAAGCTACCCTCTTCCGCGGCTTCAGCATAGTAGCGGTCAAACAGCTTGCGCAGCAGCGCCAGCTGCTCGGCCTGCGGGATATCGTCGCGATCGGCGGAAGGTTTCCCCCCGGCCGCGCGCAGCGTCGCGCGCTCCTGGCGTGCCCAGGTAAGGGCGCGCTCCATCAGCACGTCCGCGCCGTTGCCAATCCAGGTGACAACGCGATCCTCTCCCGCCATCGGGAGTTCTAAAGCGTAGAGCGCGCTATCAACGGCCGCCGTCAGACCCGGCGCGCTGTCCACCAGCGTGCCGTCGAGGTCAAACGCGATACCGCGAATAGCCTGTAACTTATCCATGACTAACCTTCGCTAATTCACTGCGCATTTGATCGATGACTGTTTTATAGTCCGGCTGGTCGAAAATGGCCGAGCCGGCAACGAACATATCCGCCCCTGCGGCCGCAATATCCGCGATATTGCTAACTTTTACGCCGCCGTCGACTTCGAGGCGAATATCGTAGCCGGAGGCATCAATGCGCTGGCGAACTTCACGGAGTTTGTCGAGGGTCTGCGGAATGAAAGACTGGCCGCCGAATCCCGGGTTGACGGACATCAGCAGGATCACGTCCAGCTTATCCATCACGTAATCAAGGTAGCTCAGCGGGGTTGCCGGGTTGAATACCAGGCCGGCCTTACAGCCGTGCTCTTTGATGAGCTGCAGGCTGCGATCGACGTGCTCTGACGCCTCCGGATGGAAGGTGATGATGCTGGCGCCCGCGGCGGCGAAATCAGGAATGATGCGGTCGACCGGCTTAACCATCAGGTGCACGTCGATAGGCGCGGTGATGCCATAGCCGCGCAGCGCTTTCAGCACCATTGGGCCGATAGTCAGATTCGGCACGTAGTGGTTGTCCATCACGTCAAAGTGCACAACGTCTGCACCTGCAGCCAACGCTTTGGCGGTATCTTCACCCAAACGGGCAAAATCAGCCGACAGAATCGAAGGGGCAATCAAATACTGCTTCATCCGCATCTCCTTGAAAATTATTTAGTCTTCGGCGGACGGTAAAGAGCAAGAAGCTCGTCCACCTTCTTTCGGGTACCACCGTTGCTGCTGATACTGCGTCGAACTTTGACGACGTGCAGTTTAGCCAGACGATACCATTCGCGGGTAAGCGCGGTATCGTGGTTAGAAATCAGAACCGGAACCCGCTGCTCGAACAGATTCTCCGCCAGCTGCGCCAGATGGGCCTGCTGTTCGGAATTAAAGCTGCTCGTATGGTACGCCGTAAAGTTCGCGGTAGCAGACAAAGGCGCGTACGGCGGGTCGCAGTAGACCACAGATGTCCCGTCGGCTCGCGCCATGCTGTCGGCGTACGACTCGCAGTAGAAGTAGGCATTCTGCGCCTTCTGCGCAAAATGATACAGTTCATCTTCGGGGAAATAGGGCTTCTTATAGCGGCCAAAAGGCACGTTGAACTCACCGCGCAGATTGTAACGACACAGACCGTTGTAGCCATGGCGATTCAGATACAGGAACAGCACCGCACGACGAAGCGGGTCCTGGCTTTGATTGAATTCAGCACGGAACTGATAGTATCTCTCCGCCACGTTATTCTCAGGCGTAAACATCTCCTGCGCCGCGGCAACATAATCATCCGTCTGCGATTTGACGATGTTGTAAAGGCTAATCAGATCGCTGTTGATGTCCGCGAGGATATAACGAGAAAAGTCGGTATTAAGAAATACCGACCCGGCGCCCACAAAGGGCTCAATCAGACAGTCGCCCTGCGGCAAATGTTTTTTTATATCGTCAAGCAGGGGGTATTTCCCCCCCGCCCATTTCAGAAAAGCGCGATTCTTTTTCATGCTGCCTAAATAATTACACATTCTCCGGCTGTGGAGAAAGCTCCGACAGCACCCTGCGCTTAAGACTACGCCGCGGCTTACTTCAGGTCAGCCTGGACCTGATGCAGCGGTTTTGCCCACGGGTTTTTCGCCTGCACGTCCGCTGGCAGAGTCGCTACAGCGCGTTTAGCTTCATCTTTCGAAGCATAAATGCCGCTGACCAGCACGTACCAGGGCTGACCGTTACGGGTAGTCTCATAGACGACGTACTTATCCAGCTTCTCTTTCTTCGCCCAGCTACTCAGATTGTTGTAGTTGGAGGAAGAGCTGAGCTGCAGGGTGTAGTTGCCGGACGGAGCGGCTTTCATCGAGCTCACGTCACCGGCAGTTTTGCCCGCAGAAGCGGCCGCTGTCGCCGCCGGAGCAGCGGTCGCTGCAGCAGTAGCGGTTGTAGCAGGCGCGGCGGCCGGAGTCGGCTTAGCCTGGGCAGTAGCGGCAGGCTTCGCTGGCGCGACGGCAGGCGTTTTCACCGGTGCCGCAGCGGCGATGCTTTCAACACGCTTCGGCTGTGCCGGCTTCGACTCAACCGGTGCTTTCGCGGTAGCCATCGGCTTCGGCTCAATAACCGTGTGCTTACGCTCGGCCGGACGCGGTGCGGCGGCGGTCTGCGTCTGGCGCTCGGTGGTTGCCTGACGCGGAGCCGTACCGTTGCGCATCGGGGCGACGGTTGCAGGTTCGGTCGGTAACGTCGAGCTTGCCACGGCGCTGTCAATCTGGCCCTGCTGCTGAGTCAGCGCGTTGTTCAGATCGCCCTGAACCTCGACGCGCTGCTGTCCCTGCGGCTCAGCGGTAGTCTGGCCCTGGGTTGGGTTAGACGCAATTGGCGGCAGAGAAACGTCCTGCTGCTGGGCGTTACCCGCGGTCTGGTCCTGCGCGGCAGGCTGAGCGCTATTGTCCTGCGCGTCTGACAGATTGATACTCTTCTCACCTGTCGCCGCTTGTTCGTTCGAGGAAGATGGCGACTTCAGTGCAGAACCGATGCCGACAATCAGCAGCAGCAGCACGAGGATCCCCACCCCCATCATAATGTACTGGCGAGAGGCAGGCTTCGCTGGCGCTTTCTTACGCTTACGCGGACGGCGCTCAACCTGCTGCTCTTCGACCTCGTCTTCTTCAGACTCCAGGTCTTCTTCATACTCTTCTTCATCGCGCTCACGGCGTGCTTTACTGGCGCGCGTCGGACGGCTCTCGTCCGCATCAAGATCGACATCATCAAAATTGATCTGCGGATCGCTATCGCGCTCGGAAGACTGACGGGAACGACCAGCACGACGATCGTTGCGATCGGCTTTCAAATCGTCTTCTGGTTTTAATTCATCCATTTAACACCCCACTAAAAGGCTTATGCTCACGACTATTGCATGTCACCTGAAATGATAACGCCGCGCGGACGCGGCTAGACCTTCTTATTGTTGCGCCTGCTCAGTATCAGCAATCGCGCCAAGAACTACATCGTGCGACACTCCGCCGCGAACTTCGCTTTTCCCTATAGCGAGCGGTAGCACCAGCCGCATTTCGCCTGCCAGCACCTTTTTATCACGCATCATGTGGGGCAGATACGCCTGCGCGGTCATCTCCTGCGGCCCACTGACCGGCAGACCCGCACGCTGCAGCAGCGTAATAAGACGCTGCGTATCCTGTGCGCTGAACTGCCCTAATCGTTCGGACGTACGCGCAGCCATGACCATGCCGGCAGCGACAGCCTCGCCGTGCAGCCAGTTACCGTAGCCCATTTCGGCCTCGATAGCATGACCAAAAGTATGTCCAAGATTCAGTAAAGCACGTAACCCAGTTTCACGCTCGTCGGCGGCAACAACTTCGGCTTTCAGCTCACAGCAGCGGCGAATACAGTACGCCATTGCTTTTTCATCCAGCGCCATCAGCGCATCGATGTTGTTTTCCAGCCAGTCGAAGAATTCACCGTCAAGGATGACGCCGTACTTAATGACTTCAGCCAGGCCGGAAGACAGTTCGCGCGCCGGCAACGTCTTAAGACAGTTGAGATCGACAACGACAGAAACTGGCTGCCAGAAGGCACCAATCATATTTTTACCGAGAGGATGATTGACGGCAGTTTTACCACCGACCGAAGAATCCACCTGCGACAGCAGGGTGGTTGGAACCTGAATAAAACGCACACCGCGCTGATAGCTAGCCGCAGCAAAGCCGGTTAAATCACCGACCACGCCGCCGCCAAGTGCTACCAGTGTGGTGTCACGGCCGTGCGGTTTTTGCAACAAAGCGGTGAAGACCGTATCCATCACCGTCAGGCTTTTGTACTGCTCGCCGTCGGGTAAAATAACACTGTCTACCTTAACACCCGCCTGCTCCAGCACGGAACGAACGTTATCCAGATAAAGCGGCGCCAGCGTTTCATTGGTGACCAGCATAACCTGGTCGCCTGATTGCAGTGGCTGAAAGGAAGCTGGATCGTTAAACAAACCAGCCGCGATGGTAATCGGGTAACTACGTTCCCCGAGAGTTACAGTAAGCCTCTCCATAACGCGACGTCCACCTCAGTTGCTTTTACTCTGACGCACTTTATTAAGCCAGAATCAATTGCTTTCCAGCATATGAATAATCTGGTTTGCCACCACTTTCGCACTCTGATCGTCAGTACGAATAGTGACGTCAGCAATCTCTTCATACAGCGGGTTGCGCTCGTCTGCCAACGCTTCAAGCACTTCGCGAGGCGGCGCTTCAACCTGTAATAGAGGACGCTTTTTATCGCGCTGCGTACGGGCAAGCTGTTTTTCGATCGTTGTTTCCAGGTAGACCACCACGCCGCGGGCGGAGAGACGGTTACGCGTTTCACGGGATTTTACAGAGCCGCCGCCTGTTGCCAGCACAATTCCCTGTTTTTCCGTCAATTCATTGATGATTTTTTCTTCACGATCGCGGAAGCCGTCTTCGCCTTCAACATCGAAGACCCAGCCAACGTCAGCGCCGGTGCGTTTCTCAATCTCTTGATCGGAATCGTAAAATTCCATGTTGAGCTGTTGGGCTAACTGGCGCCCAATAGTGCTTTTGCCGGCACCCATAGGCCCAACCAGAAAGATATTGCGTTTCTCTGCCATTTTTTCGGTACTACTAAGACTATTCGTTAATGATAAACCCGCTTCGCGAATACCCAGCGCGGCAGGACATGAACTGAAACCTCATATGCAATAGAGCGAGAGTCAGACTAAAAATTATCTCAATACTCCGGCAGGTTTGGCAACTGAATATACGCTTCATTATTCAAACTACCTCACCGTTGGCTGCACTTATTCGCCTCCAGGTGCATAGCTAGCTATGTTTCTGGGGGTGAACTTGCTTACCGCCTCAATACGTCTTGAACGATTATGAGAATAAATCACCGGACAAAAAGGGAGGATTGATGCCGAACCCGACTCTCAAATCGGTACCCCTTGTATGCTAAATCCGTCCTCACGTCAAACACCTGAAACGTGTTTAGCAAGAAAAACGCCTAATGCACTGCCAGAATCCGTGGGGTAATGAAGACAACCAGTTCGCGTCGCTCATTATCTTTCCCGTCCCGGCGAAACAGCTGACCCAGCAGAGGAATATCGCCGAGTAGCGGAATACTGTCGCGGGCAGATTTGTTTTTTTGTGAAAAAATCCCTCCCAGCGCCAGGGTTTCACCGCTGTTCACCTCAACCTGGGTTTCAATTTCCTGCTTATCGATCGCCAGCACCTCGCCATTTTCCTGCTGCAGCACCTGACCCGGCGTATTTTCACTGATTCGCAGCTTCAGGCGCACACGGTTCTGCTGCAGCACCGTTGGCGTCACCTCCATTCCCAACACCGCCTCTTTGAACTCGACCGACGTTGCGCCGTTCTCTCCACGGGAAACCTGATAGGGTATTTCGCTCCCCTGCTTGATGCTGGCGGGCTGCATATGGGAAGCCAGCAGCCGCGGGCTGGCGATGATGTCGACCTGCTGCTTTCGCTCCAGCGCCGACAGCTCCAGCGCCAGCAGGCGCCCGTTGATGCGCCCGATATTAAAGCCCGTGCGCGTACTGGCATCGCCTACCGCCAGCTGGCTGCCCAGCCCAGTAAACTGGCCTGAACCTGGCATACTGCTGGCTTCAGCCAGGCTCCATTTAACCCCCAGCTCGCGCAGGCTGGTTTCACTCATTGAGACAATATGCGCCGCCAGCTCTACCTGACCGACGGGGAGATCCATCTCCAGAGCCCAGCTCTTGAGCGCGGCCAGATGCTCAGCGTCGTCCCGAATCAGCAGCCGGTTGGTGCGCCTATCGACGGTCAGGCTACCGCGCGGGCTGAGCAGCCTGTCGCCGTCCTTCGCCAGCTCGCCCGCATCGGCATAGCGCAGCACGATGCTATGCCGCTGCAGGGGGAGATTCTGTCTTCGCTTTGCGCGATCGGATTCAAGCTGCGCCTGCTGCGCTTTTTTCCACGCCAAAGTATGCACGTACAGAATCGTTCCCTGCTGGCTGAACGCCAGCCCGGCGCTATCGACGACTGACCTCAGCGCCTGCTGCCAGGGAACGTTGTGCAGGTGCAGCGAGAGCGTCCCGCTCACGTCGGAAGCGACCACCAGATTCTGCTGCCGCAGCGCCGCCAGCGTTTGTAGCACCTGAACCACCGGGGCCTCATCGACCACCAGAGAGATCGGCGGCTCTTTTTTGGCCGCCGCTGCCGCCAGCGGCAGCAGAAATAACAGGCTTATCCATCGCATCTTTTTTCTCCTCACGCAGCCAGCGCCAGTGCAGAGGATCGCATCCCGGCCCCGTCGCTATTTCGATTTTTTCCGCCGTCAGCAGGCTTATCTTCCAGCCGGCCGCGAGGGTGTCGTTTACCCTCACCCGACGCCACTTTCCCGCGCTGTCCTGCAGGATACCGATCCACAGCTGCGGGGAGCCTATCGCCCCGCCGTAGCGCCACTGGGTCAGCGCCGCCACCTGACAGCGATCTTCCGCCGGCTGGAAGGGGTCACGCGCCTCGCCGGCCAGCGGCAGAGGCACAGACAGCAGCAGCGCCAGGCGCCACCCTTTACTCCGCATCTTCGGCCTCCAGCTGCAGGCTCAGCCGCAGCACCTGCTTCTGCGGCTGTAGCGAAAACGCTGCAACCCGCATCCCGCAGTCTGCCAGCCAGGAAAACAGCGCCGGTACCGACGGCCAGCGCAGCTCAAGCACCATCTCCCCGCCTTTTCCTGCGGGTTTCCAGGCAATTAGCGCCGCCCCATCGACCGGCAGATGAAGCGGGGAAAAAACCCGCCTCGCGGGCCCGGCGACCGCCTCCCGGGCAAGGGCTACCCGCAGCGGCAGCAGCTTCAGCCACTGCTGGCGCAGACGATCCGAGCGAACGCTTTCCTGCGCCGGCGGCGGAGATATCAGCCACAAACCGGCGGTGAGAGTAAGCGGCAAGGCGATCGCCAGCGTTAGCCAGCCGCCGCGCAGAGGGAAAAGTGATGCCTTCCCGCGCTCAATAAGTGCCCGCATAAAGGCGTTCTCCTGCAAGGGAAAAACTAAACAGCCAGCGGCCACCGGTATCGCGCCGGGTTTCACCGGTTCTGGCCGGCCGAAATCCATCGACCGTCGTCAGCGCGGTTTCCAGCGCCGATAGGGCGTTCAGGCGTAGGGTCAGGCCGCTGAGGGTCAGGGTGTTTTGCTGATACTCCAGCCGGGTCAGCCAGGCCTGTTCCGGCATCAGCGACGCAATCCTGCCCAGCCGCGGCTGCCAGGCTCGGGTCAGCTCCCGCTGCTGGTGGCGCAAGCGCTGCTTTTCATGCTGCTGGAGCTGCTCCTGCATCAGGCGTTCACGCTGCTGGAGTGCCGCATAAAGCTGATTTTCGGCGGCTAATCTCACCGCTTCGAGCCTGTCGTCAGCCTCGCGCGACGTCCGGGAAACCGACAGCGCCAGCAGCAGGCCCAGCAGCAGCCCGCCGGCGGAGAGTAGCCAAAGTCGCAGCCGCTGCCGCCGACGCGCGGCTCGCCAGGGAAGAAGGTTGATAGCCTGCGCCACGCTCAGTGCACTCCCAGCGCGAGGCCCAGCGCCACGGCGAAGCTGTCGCCGCAGGAGGGGAGCGGAGGCTGCAGGCGATGTATCACGCTCCACGGGTCAAAGCGACATTCGTCGGCAGGCCGGGTCGAACAAAGCCCGAGCTGCCGGGCGTTTAATCGCGCCGAGAGCTGAGCAAATGCGGCGACTTCAGCCCGCGGGCAGCTGCCCCAGCTATCCGGCAAAGCCCATATCCAGTGCATTTCATCGTGCCACGCAAGGCCTGATAGTTCCGCCGGTAGCCAGGGGAAAAAGGCGCTCAGCGCGCTGGCATCCGGGACAATGGCGCTAACCCTGAGCTTTAGCCGGGCGGCAAGCTGGCGTAGGGCGTCGATATCCAGCCGCTGAGCGGCAGTCACCCGCCACTCGTTGGCGACCGAGGATGCGCTATAATCGACGCATAATGAGGAGGCGGGCATTTCCAGCTGCTGGGCCATAGCGCTGGCTGCCCACATCGCCTGCTCGCTTTCACGCAGAGAGAGCTGGGGTGACGGGACTCTTTTTTGCAGCGTTCGGCTGGCCGGAAACGCGATACTCACCTGATGCTGTAGCGGCAGCTCTCGTCGCCAGCCGCGCAGCCGCTCGGCCAGCGCCATGCCATCAGCCACCTGTCCATTCCGGACGATGCCGGGTGCCAGCGCGATATGCCACCAGCGGCACAGCGCCCAGCGGGAGCGCTCAAACCGCAGCGCCACGATCGCTATCTTATCCTGCTGGATGTGCATCCCTATTCGCCAGTTCCTGAAAGCCATGGTGATATCTCCTTATCCGCCGTTACGGTTGAGCTCTATCAATGCACCAGGCTTGCCTTTATACTACCGCGCGTTTGTTTATAAACTGCCCAAATAAAACTAAATGGGAAATCTCCGGTGAAGTTCGTAAAGTATCTATTCATCCTTGCAGTCTGTTGCGTTCTGCTGGGTGCAGGCTCGATTTTTGGCCTTTATAAATATATTGAGCCACAGCTCCCCGACGTCGCGACCCTGAAGGATGTGCGCCTGCAGATCCCGATGCAGGTCTACAGCGCGGATGGCGAGCTTATTGCGCAATATGGCGAGAAGCGCCGTATTCCCGTAACCCTGCAACAAATGCCGCCTGAGCTGCTCAAAGCGTTTATTGCCACCGAAGACAGCCGTTTTTACGAGCATCATGGCGTCGACCCGGTCGGTATTTTCCGTGCGGCCAGCATCGCCATGTTCTCCGGCCATGCGTCGCAGGGCGCCAGCACCATCACCCAGCAGCTGGCGCGTAACTTCTTCCTGAGCCCGGAGAAGACGCTGATGCGTAAGATCAAAGAGGCATTCCTCGCGATCCGCATCGAGCAGCTGCTGAGCAAAGATGAAATCCTTGAGCTGTACGTCAATAAAATCTACCTCGGCTATCGCGCCTACGGCGTTGGCGCCGCGGCGCAGGTCTATTTTGGTAAATCGGTCGAGCAGCTCAGCCTGAGCGAAATGGCCGTCATCGCCGGCCTGCCGAAGGCGCCGTCGACCTTTAACCCGCTGTACTCGCTGGACCGCGCGACCGCCCGCCGCAACGTGGTGCTGGCGCGTATGCTGAGCGAAGGCTATATCACGCAGCCTCAGTACGACCAGGCGCGCGGGGAAGCGATCGATGCCCGATACCATGCGCCGGAAATCGCCTTCTCCTCGCCGTACCTCAGCGAGATGGTGCGCCAGGAGATGGTTAACCGCTACGGTGAAAAGGCCTATGAAGACGGCTATCGCGTCTACACCACAATCACCCGTAAAAACCAGCAGTCCGCCCAGCAGGCGGTACGCAATAACGTGCTGGACTACGATATGCGCCACGGCTACCGCGGGCCGTCAGCGGTGCTGTGGAAAGTGGGCGAAACCCCGTGGGACAGCAAGAAAATCATCGCCACGTTGAAAAATCAGCCCGGCTCCGGGCCGCTCTCTCCGGCGGTCGTGACGTCGGCTAATCCGCAGGAAGCCGTTGCGCTGCTCGGCGACGGCACCTCGGTGATGCTCAATATGGAGGGCGTTCGCTGGGCCCGGCGCTTTATCTCCGATACTCAGCAGGGCGCGACGCCGCGCAAAGTGACCGACGTCGTGCAGACGGGACAACAGATCTGGGTCCGCCAGGTGGGCAGCAGCTGGTGGCTGTCGCAGGTGCCGGACGTGAACTCGGCGCTGGTCTCCATTAACCCGCAAAATGGCGCCATTATCGCGCTGGTCGGCGGCTTCGACTTTAACCAGAGCAAGTTTAACCGCGCCACTCAGGCCTTGCGTCAGGTGGGGTCGAACATTAAGCCGTTCCTCTACACCGCGGCAATGGATAAAGGCCTAACCCTGGCGAGCATGCTCAACGATGTGCCCATTTCCCGCTGGGATGCCGGCGCGGGTTCTGACTGGCAGCCGAAAAACTCCCCGCCGCAGTACGCGGGCCCTATTCGTCTGCGTCAGGGGCTGGGACAGTCGAAAAACGTAGTGATGGTTCGCGCGATGCGCGCGATGGGCGTTGATTACGCGGCGGAATATCTGCAGCGCTTCGGCTTCCCGGCGCAGAATATCGTGCACACCGAATCGCTGGCGCTGGGCTCTGCCTCGTTTACGCCGCTGCAGGTTGCCCGCGGCTACTCGGTGATGGCTAACGGCGGTTTCCTGATTACGCCGTTCTTTATCAGCAAGATAGAAAACGATCAGGGCGGCGTCATCTTCGAAGAGCGGCCGAAAGTTGCCTGCCCGCAGTGCAACTCCCCGGTGATTTACGGCGATACGCCGAAGTCCAACGTACTGGAGAATAAAGACGTCGAAGAGGTCGCGACCTCTGAAGATCCGCAAAACCCGGCGGTGCCGCCGCAGCCGCAGCTTGAGCAGGCGAACCAGGCCCTGGTGGCCCAGAGCGGAGCGCCGGAGTACGCGCCGCACGTGATTAATACGCCGCTGGCCTTCCTGATTAAAAGCGCGCTGAACAGCAACATCTTCGGCGAACCGGGCTGGATGGGAACCGGCTGGCGCGCCGGCCGCGATCTACAGCGCCACGATATCGGCGGCAAAACGGGGACCACCAACAGCTCGAAAGATGCGTGGTTCTCAGGCTATGGCCCAGGCGTCGTGACGTCAGTATGGATTGGCTTTGACGACCACCGACGCGATCTGGGCCGTACAACCGCTTCCGGCGCCATTAAAGAGCAGATCTCCGGTTACGAAGGCGGGGCAAAAAGCGCCCAGCCGGCCTGGGATGACTTTATGAAGAGAGTGCTTGAAGGCGTGCCGGAAGAGCCGCTAACGCCGCCGTCTGGCATCGTCACGGTGAATATCGATCGCAGCACCGGCCAGCTGGCCAGCGGCGGTAATAGTCGTGCGGAGTACTTTATCGACGGCACGCAGCCCACCCAGCAGGCGGTGCATGAAGTGGGGACGACCCTCACCGACGGTGGGGGAGAGACCCACGAGCTGTTCTGACAAAAAAAGCGCCTGCGGGCGCTTTTTCTTTTTCATCCATTCGTACGGGCGATGCCCCGCGTCGCCTCGAGGCGCGCTTCGGCCTACAGCCGCCCCTGCGCCTGCAGCCATTCGCGCAGCAGGAACAGCGCGCTGACGTTGCGCGCTTCGTTAAAATCTTCTTCGTCCAGCAGCGTCATTAGCTCGGAAAGCGGCCAGCGCACCTGCGGTAAAGGTTCCGGCTCATCGCCCGGCAGCGACTCAGGATAGAGATCTTCGGCAACCAGGATATTCATTTTGCTGGAAAAGTAGGACGGCGCCATGCTCAGCTTTTTCAGAAACGTCAGCTTCTGCGCGCCGAAGCCAACCTCTTCTTTCAGCTCGCGGTTGGCCGCTTCCAGCACGCTTTCACCCGGATCGATCAGCCCTTTCGAGAAACCTAACTCGTAGGACTCCGTTCCTACCGCATATTCGCGAATCAGAATAATATGGTCATCGACAATCGGCACAATCATCACGGCTTCACGCGTAGAAGGCCGCATGCGTTCATAAACGCGGCGCACGCCGTTGCTGAATTCCAGATCCACGCTTTCAACGTTAAAAAGACGCGAACGCGCTACCGTTTCAACATTGAGAATGGTGGGTTTTTGTAATGATTTGCTCATCGTCATCGGTCTATGCTGTGATTACAGAGGTCATTGTGCGATATGGAGCACGCTTTCGGCAATTCAATTCGCCACTAATTTACATAGTTGCAACGTATCAGCGCTCAATGAGAGAATCATAAAGATAAAAAAGTCAATAGGTTGAAATGTATTTGAGAATTTACCGATTCCTGCATTTTAACGTTTTTGATAAGCTTGTATGCTGCTGTAACGCACAATAAATTTTCCCTTACTTACACAATATCTGCCGGTAGCAAACTGCAGGCTCACGCGACGAGCCTCTCCCGTCGGGCGTAAGTGTCGCCGGCAGTCTGAGCGGATAGCGCGCAGAAACCGAAGCGTACCCAGCGTACCCGAGGATTTCGCGCTCTTCCCAGACCCATAATCGCAGGTAACATAATCCTGAAGGATGGCTTTTGAGTGTTAATGGCAGCCAACGATACCGCTAAGAAAAGAATAACTATGATGGGATGGGCATGGGCACCTTTCTGATTTTCTTCACGGCACTGCTGCTCTGCGCACTGCTGATCGGGTGGTGGTATCGCGCGCATGCCAGACGTCGTCGCCTCCCTTTACTGCACGCCTTCAGCGATGCCGCTACGCGCAAGCTCTCCGCCGAGGAGCGCCGGGCGGTAGAAAAGTATCTCGAGGGGCTCAGCCAGGCGCAGAAGATACCGGCTACCGGTGCCAGCGTTGCGCCGGTCTCTCTGACGCTGAACGCGCAGAGCGAGACCGTTATTACGGTAACCCGGGCCATCACCCGCTACGGCATCACCACCGACGATCCGAACAAATGGCGCTACTTCCTTGATTCGGTGGAGGTTCACCTTCCGCCGTTTTGGGAACAGCACATCAACGACGAAAATAGCGTCGACCTGATCCCAACCGACAGCCTGCCGCTGGTTATTGCCCTCAACGGCCACGCGCTCAGCGACTACCCGCAGGAGGCCCGCGGCTACGCGCTTGAAAGGGTGTCGGCTACCCAGGCCTCCATCCGCGGTGAAGAGAGTGAGCAGGTAGAGCTGCTGAATATTCGCCAGGAGACCGCCGAAGAGCATGCGCTTAGCCGCCCCGACGGTCTGCGCGAGGCGGTGCTGATAGTCGCCGCATTCCTGCTGTTTTACTTCAGCCTGATCAGCCCCTACGTTTTCACTCCCTGGCTGCTCGGCGGCGGGCTCCTGCTGCTGTTCGCTGGCCTGTGGGGGATGTATGCTCCGCCGCGTAAAAACTCCCTGCGGGAGATCCACTGCCTGCGCGGAATGCCAAAACGCTGGGGTCTGTTTGGTGAAAACGATCAGGAGCACATCAATAATATCTCCCTGGGGATCATCGACCTTATCTATCCCCGCCACTGGCAGCCCTGGATTGCCCAGGATCTCGGCCAGCAAACGGATGTCGATATCTACCTCAGCCGTCACGTCGCGCGCCAGGGACGCTTCCTGTCGCTACACGATGAGGTCAGGCACTTCCCGCTCCAGTACTGGCTACGCAGCGCCATTATCGCCGCCGGCGCCCTGCTGGTGGTGGTGATGCTGTGGGCCAGCGTGCCGCTGAATATGCCGTTTAAATTCACGCTTTCGTGGCTCAAGGGCGCGCAGACCATCGAAGCGACGACCGTTGCTCAGCTAGAGAAATCGCAGGTCCGCATCGGCGATACCCTGCGGCTGAAGGGCACCGGCATGTGCAATATCCACACTCCGGATACCTGGACGGCAAAAAAAGAGAACTCGCCGTTTATGCCGTTTGACTGCTCGCAAATCGTCTGGAACGATGCCCCTCCCCTGCCGCTGCCGGAGTCCGACATCGTCGGCAAAGCCACCGCGCTGATGCAGTCCGTCCAGCGCCAGCTGCATCCTGACCCGGACGATGATTCACGCGTTAGCCCGGCGCTGCGCTCGGCCATTCAGAAATCAGGAATGGTGCTGCTGGATGATTTTGGCGATATCGTTATCAAAACCAATAGCCTGTGCTCGGCGCAAGATGACTGCACGCGCCTGAAGAATGCGCTGGTCAACCTTGGCAATACGCGCAGCTGGGATGCCCTGACCAAACGCGCCAGCTCGGGCAAACTGGACGGCATCAACGTGCTGCTACGCCCGGTCAGCGCCGAGTCGCTGGAAAACCTGGTGACCACCTCCACGGCGCCGTTCGTGATCCGCGAAACCTCGCGCGCGGCGCAGGCGCTGAACAGCCCGGCTCCCGGCGGTTTTTTAATCGCCAGCGATGAGGGCAGCGATCTGGTCAGCCAGCCGTGGCCAACCGTCAGCCTGTATGATTACCCTGCCCACGATCAGTGGGGCGAGCTGCAGCGGCTGGCCGGAATGCTGATGCATACGCCTTTCCACGCCGAGGGCATCGTCACCAATCTCTATACCGATGCCAACGGCACGCAGCATATCAATCTGCACCGCATTCCCGATCGCTCAGGGCTGTGGCGCTATCTCGGCACGACGCTGCTGCTGCTGGCGATGCTCGGCTGCATGTCCTGGCACGGCGTGCTGGCGATCCGCCGCTACCAGCGCCATCGCCAGCGAATGGAAGAAATTGAGAAGTATTATGAAAGCTGCCTGAACCCGGTACTCATCTCCTCGCCGGAACATCACGAGTAATCCTTTGCGCGACGGGGTGTGTTAACCTGTCGCGCATTTCCCCTCGCTGGAGACTCACCATGCACTTTGATATCGCCTGGCAGGAGGTTGATACCGTTCTGCTGGATATGGATGGCACCCTGCTCGACCTCGCCTTCGACAACTATTTCTGGCAAAAGCTGGTTCCGGAAACCTGGGGCGCCGCCCGCGGCCTTAACCTGCAGGAGGCCAGAGAAGCGATGCACCAGGAGTATCACGCGGTGCAGCATACGCTAAACTGGTACTGTCTTGACTACTGGAGCGAGCGCCTGAATTTGGATATTCGTGCGATGACCAGCGAACAGGGGCCAAAAGCCGCCCTGCGCGAAGATACCGTACCGTTCCTTGACGCTCTCAAAGCCAGCGGCAAGCGGCGGATCCTGCTGACCAACGCCCATCCGCACAACCTGGCGGTCAAGCTCAAGCACACCGGTCTTGATGCACACCTTGATTTATTGCTTTCCACCCACACATTTGGTTATCCGAAAGAGGATCAGCGCCTGTGGCGTGCGGTGGCTGAGGAAACCGGCTTCGATGCGCATAAAACGCTGTTTGTTGATGACAACGAGGCGATCCTCGATGCGGCAGCGCAGTATGGCATTCGCTACTGTCTTGGGGTGACCAATCCTGATTCCGGGCTGGCGGAAAAGCGCTACGCCCGCCATCCTGGCATGAATGATTACCGGCGCCTGATCCCCTCGCTGACGCAATAAGGAGAGGCCATGAAAGAGAAGCCCGTCGTCGCCATCAGGCTGGACAAATGGCTTTGGGCAGCCCGCATCTATAAAACCCGTGCGCTGGCGCGCGAGATGATTGAAGGCGGCAAGGTGCACTATAACGGACAGCGCAGCAAGCCTGGAAAAATCGTCGAGCTGGACGCCACCCTGACGCTACGCCAGGGCAACGACGAACGCACCGTCGTCGTAAAAGGCATGACTGAACAGCGCCGGCCCGCCAGCGAAGCCGTCGCGCTGTACGAAGAGACGGTAGAGAGCATCGAGAAACGCGAAAAAATGGCGCTGGCGCGCAAAATGAACGCGCTAACCATGCCGCATCCCGACAGACGTCCGGACAAGAAAGAGCGCCGCGACCTGATGAGATTTAAACACGGCGATAGTGAATAACGGCCTGAACTCCAGGCAGCGCTGTTGCCAGCAAGAGAGACTATTATGACTCAACACGATCAATTACATCGTTACCTGTTTGAAAACTATGCCGTGCGCGGCGAGCTGGTTACCGTTTCAGAAACGCTGGAACAAATTCTGGCTAACCATAGCTACCCGCAGCCGGTCAAAACCGTGCTGGCGGAGCTGCTGGTAGCTACCAGCCTGCTGACCGCAACGCTGAAGTTTGCCGGCGATATTACCGTGCAGCTGCAGGGCGACGGCCCCCTCTCTCTGGCGGTAATTAACGGCACCAACCAGCAGCAGCTGCGCGGCGTCGCGCGCATCCAGGGCGAGATCCCGGAAGATGCCGATCTGAAAACGCTGGTGGGTAACGGTTATCTGGTCATTACCATCTCCCCGGATGAGGGCGAGCGCTATCAGGGCGTCGTCGGCCTGGAAGGCGAAACCCTGGCCGCCTGCCTGGAAGATTACTTCCAGCGCTCGGAGCAGCTGCCGACCCGCCTGATCATCCGCACCGGTGAACATGACGGAAAACCGATGGCCGGCGGCATGCTGCTGCAGGTGATGCCGGCGCAGGACGCTCAGGCCGCAGATTTCGAGCACCTGGCGACCCTGACGGAGACCATCAAGGCCGAGGAGCTTTTCACCCTGCCGGCTAACGATGTTCTGTGGCGCCTGTATCATGAAGAAGAGGTCACGGTTTACGATCCGCAGAACGTGGAGTTCAAATGTACCTGCTCCCGCGAACGCTGTGCGGGCGCGCTGAAGACCCTGCCGGATGAAGAAATTGATAGCATCCTGGCAGACGAGGGCGAAATTGATATGCACTGCGATTACTGCGGCAATCACTATCTCTTCAACGCCATGGATATTGCTGAAATCCGCAATAACGCTTCCCCGGCCGATCCCCAGCTTCACTAATCGTCCCCTCCGCCAGGCGCTTCGCCGGGGGTTTTCACCCCCGCCGCTCCTGGCGTCAAGTTTTTTACGCGCGAGATGAATCGATTCCCACTGAAAGGGTTACGTAATTTTCTTTCAGGAAAGCGATTACATTCACAGTTCGGCAGTTTTTTTAATTACTTTTTAACCATTAAGAAACATCTATCCCCACCAATAGCCAATTTCCTGAGATAATCCACCCGTTTCGTGACAGGAGTCACCGTGTTTTCCGTCAGCAAGGCGTTTGTCGAGATACGTAAATCTATGAGCCTGGTCGCGGTCTATACCCCTCAATAACCCCTACAATTTAAAGCAGTATATATTGGCTAAGGAGCAGTGACATGCGCGTTAATAATGGTTTAACCCCGCAGGATCTCAAGGCTTATGGTATCAACGACGTCCAGGATATCGTCCACAATCCCGACTACGACACATTGTATCAGGAGGAGCTCGACCCCAATCTGGAAGGGTATGAGCGTGGCGTATTAACCAATCTTGGTGCTATCGCTGTCGATACCGGTATTTTCACCGGCCGTTCGCCGAAAGATAAATATATCGTTCGTGACGATACGACCCGTGACACCGTCTGGTGGTCTGATAAGGGTAAGGGCAAGAATGACAACAAGCCGCTCTCACAGGAGACCTGGCAGCACCTGAAGGGACTGGTTACCCATCAACTCTCCGGCAAGCGTCTGTTTATCGTTGACGCCTTCTGCGGCGCCAATGCCGACACCCGCCTGAGCGTACGCTTTATTACCGAGGTGGCCTGGCAGGCGCACTTCGTCAAAAATATGTTTATCCGCCCGACGGATGAAGAGCTGGCGGTATTTGAGCCGGATTTCATCGTGATGAACGGCGCGAAATGCACCAACCCACAGTGGCAGGAGCAGGGGCTGAACTCAGAGAACTTTGTCGCCTTCAACCTGACCGAGCGTATCCAGCTGATCGGCGGGACCTGGTACGGCGGCGAAATGAAAAAAGGGATGTTCTCGATCATGAACTACCTGCTGCCGCTGCAGGGCATCGCGTCAATGCACTGCTCGGCCAACGTCGGTGAAAAAGGCGATGTCGCCGTCTTCTTCGGCCTCTCCGGCACCGGTAAAACCACCCTTTCCACCGATCCAAAGCGTCGCCTGATCGGCGATGACGAACACGGCTGGGACGACGACGGGGTGTTTAACTTCGAAGGCGGCTGCTACGCGAAGACCATTAAGCTTTCCGAAGCCGCCGAGCCTGATATCTACCACGCCATTCGCCGCGACGCGCTGCTGGAAAACGTCGTCGTTCGCCCGGACGGCACCATTGATTTTGATGACGGCTCAAAGACCGAGAACACCCGCGTCTCCTACCCGATCAATCACATCGAAAATATTGTTAAGCCGGTATCGAAAGCGGGCCACGCCACCAAGGTTATCTTCCTGACGGCCGATGCCTTTGGCGTACTGCCGCCGGTATCGCGCCTGACCGCCGATCAGACGCAGTACCACTTCCTCTCCGGCTTTACCGCCAAGCTCGCGGGAACCGAGCGCGGCGTGACGGAACCGACGCCGACCTTCTCCGCCTGCTTCGGCGCTGCCTTCCTGTCGCTGCACCCGACGCAGTACGCGGAGGTGCTGGTCAAGCGTATGCAGGCATCCGGCGCGCAGGCTTACCTGGTGAACACCGGCTGGAACGGCACCGGCAAGCGTATTTCGATTAAAGATACCCGCGCGATCATCGATGCGATCCTTAACGGCTCGCTGGATGACGCGGAAACCTTTACGCTGCCGATGTTCGACCTGCAGATCCCGACCGAGCTGCCGGGCGTGGATACCCATATCCTCGATCCGCGCAACACCTACGGTTCGCCGGAGCAGTGGCAGGAAAAGGCCGAGCAGCTGGCGAAGCTGTTTGTGGAAAACTTCGAGAAATATACCGATACGCCGGCGGGCGCGGCGCTGGTTGCCGCAGGGCCGAAGCGCTAAGCGTGAACGCGGGTTAAGAAAAAGCCGGGCTTTGCCCGGCTTTTTTTATGCCTCATCTTTATGCCTCGTTGCCCGGCTTCGCGGGCTGACAGCCTGACGTAGCGCGCTATCAGCTCTCTTTGTTCTGTCTCGCCGGCGCGAGGGCGCGGTGGACGGGGATCGGCAGCCATGCGCGAATCAACAGCCCACCCCGCTCGCTGGAACCTATCTCCAGCCGACCGTTATGGTTATCGATAATACGCTGCACGATGGCCAGCCCCAGGCCGGTACCGCTGGTGCTGCGGGCGCTATCGCCGCGCACAAACGGCTGGAACAGGTGCTCTCGCTGCTCCGGCTTGATGCCAGGACCATCGTCCTCGACCTGGAACCACGCGCTGCTTGCTTCACTTCCGCTGCTGACCTTAATCCAGCCGTTGCCGTAGCGCGCGGCGTTCACCACCATATTGGCCAGCGCGCGCTTGATGGACAGAGGATGGATGCGCAGCGGGATCTCTCCGGCCTGCAGGTCGGTGGCAATTTCGCGCTCATAGCCGCTTTCCGCCGCGATAACCTCACCCAGCACCGAGTTCAGATCCGCCAGCTCCATCGGCATCTCCTGACCGGTACGCAGATAGTCAATAAACTGCTCGATGATGGCGTTGCACTCTTCGATATCTTTATTGATCGACTCGGCGAGGTAACCGTCTTCTGCCGCCATCATCTCCGTCGCCAGGCGAATGCGGGTCAGCGGCGTGCGCAGATCGTGGCTAACGCCGGCCATCAGCAGCGTACGATCGTCAGCCAGCTGCTTAACGCCCGCGGCCATATGGTTGAAGGCGCGGGTCACCGAGCGAACCTCGGACGCCCCGTACTCCCGCAGCGGCGGCGGAATAATGCCCCGCCCAACCTGCAGCGCCGCGTGCTCAAGATCAACCAGCGGTCGGTTCTGAATACGGATAAAGAGCCAGGCGCCGCCAATCGCCAGCAGCATAATCGCCAGGGTATAGCGGAACAGCGGCGAGAAATCGCCCTGATGGATTTCCGTCAGCGGGACGCGCACCCAGATATTCGGAGAGAGCCAGGTTTTCAGCCACACCACCGGCGAGCTTTTGTTGACCTCAACCCGCACTTCGGTTGGCCCGCCGAGCTGGTGCGCCATCTGCTGGCTTAAAAACTCATAGTGCTGCGCCCAGCGCAGACCTGCATCTTCCGCCGCTTCATTGGAATAGAGCGAAATGCCCAGCTCCCGATAAATCTCGCGACGAAAGGCCGGAGGCACCACCAGCTGGGTGCCATCCTCGAGCTGCAGCTTATCGGTCATCAGCATACGGACTTCGTAGGCCAGAACCTTATTAAACTGCTGCAGACTCGGCAGGATCGCGAAATTCAGCACCACCAGATAGGTCGTCACCAGGCTGACGAACAGCAGGGTGACGATCAGCAGCAGGGTGCGAGCAAACGAACTTCGCGGCGAAAAGCGCACGCGTTTCATGCCTTAGAGCCGTCCGGTACGAAGACGTAGCCAAGGCCCCACACGGTCTGGATATAGCGCGGATGTGCCGGGTCCTCTTCCACCATGCGGCGCAGGCGGGAGATTTGCACATCGATGGAGCGCTCCATCGCCGAGTATTCGCGGCCGCGGGCAAGGTTCATCAGCTTATCGCGGGAGAGCGGCTCGCGCGGGTGGCTCACCAGCGCCTTCAGCACCGCAAACTCACCGCTGGTCAGCGGCATAGGCTCATCTTCACGGAACATCTCGCGGGTGCCGAGGTTAAGCTTGAATTTACCAAAAGCGATAACCGCCTCTTCCTGCGAGGGAGCGCCCGGCAGCTCATTCGCCTGACGGCGCAGCACGGCGCGGATACGCGCCAGCAGCTCGCGCGGGTTGAAGGGTTTGGGAATGTAGTCGTCAGCGCCGATCTCGAGGCCAACGATACGGTCAACTTCTTCCCCTTTCGCCGTCACCATAATGATCGGCATCGGGTTGCTCTGGCTACGCAGGCGACGGCAGATGGACAGACCATCTTCGCCAGGCAGCATTAAATCCAGCACCATCAGGTGGAAGGACTCGCGGGTCAACAGGCGATCCATCTGTTCAGCGTTGGCTACGCTTCGAACCTGGAAGCCCTGCTCGGTCAGATAACGCTCGAGCAGCGCGCGCAGGCGCATGTCGTCATCGACAACCAGAATCTTATAATTCTCTTGCATTGTTTATACTCCCAAAGGTTCACTGCAATTGTCAGTGCGTATTCTCAAAAAAGCCCGTGCCGGCCACCAGCTAAATCTGGTATATATTCCAGGCTAAATTGTTACAAAGCATATTTAACAGCAGCTTAAGTATACATTTAATCATAAGACACATTATTTATCCTGTCGGTATTATTACGCGCTACGAATTGTGCGCAGCCGCACAGAACCCTGCGCAATACCAGACAGTCAGAAGGTAGAACGATTAATGAAAACGCCGCTGATCACCCGTGAAGGGTATGAAAAACTTAAAAAAGAGATGGACTACCTGTGGCGCGAAGAGCGTCCTGAAGTCACCAAAAAAGTCACCTGGGCGGCAAGTCTCGGCGACCGCAGTGAAAACGCCGACTATCAGTATAATAAAAAACGCCTGCGCGAAATTGACCGCCGGGTACGCTATTTGAGCAAATGTCTTGAGCATCTGAAGATCGTTGATTACTCCCCGCAGCAGGAGGGCAAGGTGTTCTTCGGCGCGTGGGTCGAGATTGAAAACGACAGCGGCGACAGCAAGCGCTTTCGCATCGTCGGCTACGATGAAATCTTCGGCCGCAAAGACTATATCTCGATCGACTCGCCCATGGCCCGCGCCCTGCTGAAAAAAGAGGTCGGCGACCTGGCTACCGTCCAGACGCCCGCCGGCGAAGCCAGCTGGTACGTTAACGACATTGAATACGTCAAATAGGTCCTTGTGCCATCGGGCGATTCTATTTGCCGCTTTGCTCGCGGATCTCTGCCCGGAAGATTCCGAGAGACCTCCGCCGCGACTGGCATTTTGCGGTGCCAGTCCGTATAACTATCCCCTGATTTTTTGATCCAGTAGATGAAGCCAAGCCATGATGAATGATTCGCTCTGCCGCATTATTGCGGGTGAACTTCAGGCCAGGACTGAACAGGTAGAAGCTGCCGTTCGCCTGCTTGATGAAGGGAACACCGTGCCGTTTATTGCACGTTATCGTAAAGAAGTCACCGGCGGTCTGGATGACACGCAGCTGCGTAATCTGGAAACCCGCCTCGGCTACCTGCGCGAACTGGAAGACCGCCGCCAGTCGATCCTCAAATCGATCGGCGAGCAGGGTAAACTGACCGATGCGCTGGAAAAAGCCATCACCACCACCCTGAGCAAAACCGAGCTCGAAGATCTCTACCTGCCGTATAAGCCAAAGCGCCGCACCCGCGGGCAAATCGCGATCGAAGCCGGGCTGGAGCCGCTGGCGGATCTGCTGTGGAACGAGCCGTCCCACGATCCGGAAGCCGAAGCCGGCAAATTTATCAATGCCGACGGCGGCGTGGCGGATACCAAGGCCGCCCTCGACGGCGCGCGCTATATCCTGATGGAGCGCTTCGCTGAAGATGCCGGGCTGCTGGCAAAGGTGCGCGACTATCTGTGGAAGAACGCGCATCTGGTCGCGACCGTGGTCAGCGGGAAAGAAGAGGAAGGCGCGAAGTTCCGCGACTACTTCGATCATCACGAACCGATTTCAACCGTGCCTTCTCACCGCGCGCTGGCGATGTTCCGCGGCCGCAACGAAGGCATCCTGCAGCTGGCCCTGAACGCCGATCCGCAGTTCGACGAGCCGCCGAAAGAGAGCCACTGCGAGCAGATTATTATCAGCCATCTCGGCCTGCGCCTGAACGGCGCGCCGGCCGATAGCTGGCGGAAAGGGGTGGTGAGCTGGACCTGGCGCATCAAGGTCCTGATGCATCTCGAAACCGAGCTAATGGGCACCGTACGCGAACGCGCGGAAGATGAAGCCATTAACGTCTTTGCCCGCAACCTGCACGACCTGCTGATGGCGGCGCCTGCGGGACTGCGCGCGACGATGGGCCTCGATCCTGGCCTGCGTACCGGCGTGAAGGTGGCGGTCGTTGACGGGACCGGCAAGCTGGTCGCCACCGACACCATCTATCCGCATACCGGCCAGGCGGCTAAAGCCGCGGTGGCGGTCGCCGGGCTCTGTCAAAAGCACAACGTTGAGCTGGTCGCTATCGGTAACGGCACCGCATCGCGCGAAACCGAACGCTTCTTCCTCGACGTACAGCAGCAGTTCCCGAAGGTCACCGCGCAGAAGGTGATCGTCAGCGAAGCGGGGGCGTCGGTTTATTCGGCCTCCGAGCTGGCGGCGCTGGAGTTCCCGGACCTTGACGTTTCCCTGCGCGGCGCCGTCTCTATCGCCCGCCGCCTGCAGGATCCGCTGGCCGAGCTGGTGAAGATCGATCCAAAGTCTATCGGCGTCGGCCAGTACCAGCACGATGTTAGCCAGTCCCAGCTGGCGCGCAAGCTGGATGCGGTAGTTGAGGACTGCGTAAACGCCGTCGGCGTTGACCTGAATACCGCCTCCGTGCCGCTGCTCACCCGCGTCGCCGGGCTGACCCGCATGATGGCGCAGAACATCGTCGCCTGGCGCGATGAAAACGGTCAGTTCCAGAACCGCCAGCAGCTGCTGAAGGTGAGCCGCCTCGGTCCAAAAGCCTTTGAGCAGTGCGCGGGTTTCCTGCGCATCAACCACGGCGATAACCCGCTGGATGCCTCCACCGTTCACCCGGAAGCCTATCCGATCGTTGAGCGGATTCTGGCCGCCACTCAGCAGGCGCTACAAGAGCTGATGGGTAACAGCAGCGAGCTACGCAACCTCAAGGCCAGCGAGTTCACCGATGAGAAATTCGGCGTGCCGACGGTGACCGACATCATCAAAGAGCTGGAAAAACCGGGCCGCGATCCGCGTCCGGAATTCAAAACCGCGAAGTTCGCTGATGGCGTAGAAACCATGAACGATCTGCTGCCGGGCATGGTGCTGGAAGGGGCGGTCACCAACGTCACCAACTTTGGCGCGTTTGTCGATATCGGCGTGCACCAGGATGGCCTGGTGCACATATCATCGCTATCGAACAAGTTCGTTGAAGACCCGCATACCGTGGTCAAAGCGGGTGATATCGTCCAGGTTAAGGTGATGGAAGTTGACCTGCAGCGTAAGCGTATTGCCCTGACGATGCGCCTGGATGAGCAGCCAGGCGAGAGCAACTCGCGCCGCGGCGGCGGCGAGCGCCCGCAGGGTAATCGTCCGCCGGCAAAAGCGGCGAAGCCGCGCGGCCGTGAAGCCCAGTCGAACGGCAATAGCGCGATGATGGACGCGCTGGCGGCAGCAATGGGTAAAAAACGCTAGCCCCTCTTTGCCCCCCGCTTCGGGGGGCAATCTCCCGCCGACAAAGCAGCAATATTGCGTAAACGCTTCACGATAAATTCCAATAATCTGTTAATAAAGGCGAGCGCAAGTCTATTTATTAAATATTCATTTCATTAACCAATGAAACCTCAATTAAACAGTAATGTCAGAATGTAATATTTTATTTATTTACTCCTATCGCACAGACCTTGAGTCATATCAATAAAACAGCGAATTTCCGCGCAAAGTCTATTATTTCGTCCGTTATGTATTGATGATAAAAACTATTCTCATTATCATTATTTGCAGTATCTATTCTTCTTCGTTGGCTATGCTCCCCGGTGCCGCCCAGCGCGCACGGTAAACTCTCGTTCAGTTAGCGATATACAAGTAGGCCCTATGCAATTCACTCCTGATAGCGCTTGGAAAATTACCGGTTTCTCTCGCGATATAAGCCCGGCTTATCGGCAGAAACTGTTATCCCTTGGCATGTTGCCTGGCTCCTCTTTTAACGTGGTACGCGTGGCGCCGCTTGGCGATCCTGTGCATATCGAAACCCGGCGCGTGAGCCTGGTATTACGTAAAAAAGATCTCGACCTAATAGAACTGGAAGCGGTTGCACAATAACGCCCGGCCCGGCAACAAGAGTCTGAAATATGAAAAAATTAACCATTGGTTTAATTGGTAATCCTAACTCCGGCAAGACCACGTTATTTAATCAGCTCACCGGCGCCCGCCAGCGCGTGGGGAACTGGGCCGGCGTAACCGTTGAGCGTAAAGAGGGAGCCTTTACCACCACGGATAATCAGGTCACGCTGGTTGATTTACCCGGTACCTATTCGCTGACCACCATCTCCTCGCAAACCTCGCTGGATGAGCAGATTGCCTGCCACTATATTCTCAGCGGCGACGCCGACCTGCTGATTAACGTCGTGGATGCGTCAAACCTTGAGCGCAACCTCTACCTGACGCTCCAGCTGCTGGAGCTGGGGATCCCCTGCGTCGTTGCCCTGAACATGCTGGATATCGCCGAGAAGCAGAAAATTCGCATCGACGTCGACGCCCTCTCCGCGCGCCTTGGCTGCCCGGTTATCCCGCTGGTGTCGACCCGCGGCCGCGGTATCGAAGCCCTGAAAATGGCTATCGATCGTCATCAGGAAAACAGCGCGATTGAGCTGGTGCACTATCCGCAGCCGCTGCTGCGCGAGGCGGAAAAACTGGCGCAGGCCATGTCCCGCGACATTCCGCAGCGCCAGCGCTGCTGGCTCGGCCTGCAGATGCTGGAAGGCGATATCTACAGCCGCGCCTACGCCGGCAACGCCGCCGATAGGCTCGATGCCGCCCTTGCGAACCTGAGCAAAGAGATTGACGATCCGGCGCTGCATATTGCCGATGCCCGCTACCAGAGCATTGCCGCCATCTGCGATGCGGTCAGCAACACGCTGACCGCCGAGCCGAGCCGATTCACCGCCGCGATGGATAAAATTATCCTCAACCGGGTGCTTGGCTTGCCCATTTTTCTGTTCGTCATGTATCTGATGTTTTTACTGGCCATCAACATCGGCGGCGCGCTGCAGCCGATATTCGACGCCGGATCGGTGGCTATCTTTATCCACGGCATTCAGTGGCTGGGCTATACCCTGCATCTCCCGGAGTGGCTGACCGTGTTCCTCGCTCAGGGGATCGGCGGCGGTATTAACACCGTGCTGCCGCTGGTGCCGCAAATCGGCATGATGTACCTGTTCCTCTCCTTCCTCGAAGACTCCGGCTATATGGCGCGCGCGGCGTTCGTAATGGACCGCCTGATGCAGGCGCTGGGCCTGCCTGGGAAATCCTTCGTGCCGCTGATTGTCGGCTTCGGCTGCAACGTGCCGTCGGTGATGGGCGCGCGTACGCTGGATGCACCCCGCGAGCGCCTGATGACTATCATGATGGCGCCGTTTATGTCCTGCGGCGCGCGGCTGGCTATCTTTGCCGTATTCGCCGCGGCCTTCTTCGGGCAAAACGGCGCGCTGGCGGTCTTCTCGCTGTACCTGCTCGGCATCGTGATGGCAATCCTCACCGGCCTGATGCTCAAGCACACCATTATGCGCGGTGAAGCCTCACCGTTCGTGATGGAGCTGCCGGTATATCACGTACCGCATATCAAAAGCCTGGTCATCCAGACCTGGCAGCGCCTGAAAGGCTTCGTCCTGCGGGCGGGTAAAGTCATCGTGATCGTCAGCATCTTCCTCAGCGCGCTGAACAGCTTCTCGCTCAACGGCAGGCTGGTGGATAACATTAACGACTCGGCGCTGGCGTCGGTCAGCCGGGTCATCACCCCGCTGTTTAAGCCGATTGGCATTCATGAAGACAACTGGCAGGCGACCGTCGGGCTGTTTACCGGCGCAATGGCCAAAGAGGTGGTCGTCGGCACGTTAAACACGCTTTACACCGCCGAAAACATTCAGAATGAAGCCTTTAATCCTCAGGAATTCCACCTCGGCGACGAGCTGCTGGCGGCGGCGGATGAAACCTGGCAGAGCCTGAAAAGCACCTTCAGCCTGAGCGTGCTGGCGAACCCGATTGAAGCCAGCAAGGGCGATGGCGAAATGGCAACCGGCGCCATGGGCGTGATGAGCAGCAAATTTGGCAGCGCCGCCGCGGCGTACAGCTATCTGATTTTCGTCCTGCTCTATATTCCGTGTATCTCGGTGATGGGCGCCGTCGCTCGCGAATCAAGCCGCGGCTGGATGTCGTTCTCCATCCTGTGGGGGCTGAATATCGCCTTCTCACTCTCCACGCTCTACTATCAAACCGTGAGCTTTAGCCAGCACCCGCGCTATAGCCTGGTGTGCATCCTCGCCGTCGTGCTGTTCAACGTCGTGCTCTTTGGCCTGCTCCGTCGCGCGCGCAGCCGGGTCGACATCTCGCTGCTGGCAACGCGTAAAACGCCGTCGTCATGCTGCCAGAGCCCGGCCGGCGATTGCCACTAAGGAGCGATGATGGCGTCGTTAATTGAAGTACGCGATATGCTGGCACTGCAGGGGCGGATGGAGGCCGCGCAGCTCAGCGCCCGCCTGCACGCGCCGCAGCCGCTGGTTGACGCGATGCTGGGCCGGCTCGAAGCCATGGGCAAGGTTCAGCGGGTAGCCCAGGACCCAGAGGGATGCCTCTCTGGCAGCTGCAAAAGCTGCCCGGAAGGAAAGGCCTGCTTAACGGAATGGTGGTCGCTGCGTTGACGGTGTGTACAGAGTAAGCACGGGCCGCCGTCGGCGGGGAGAAGCGGGTCCTCGGACCCGCCAGGCGAATTATTTGTAGACGTCTGCGTTAGCGTGAACCGTTTTTTCGTTTTTGTTACCGGCAATCACCACGAAGTATTTACCGCCGAGCTCATCCGCCTTTTTCGACAGATCGCGCTTGGCATCCATCGGCGAGGTCGTTTTAGAGGTGGTGATGCTGCCGACTTTGGTCAGATTCATCGTCGCGACCTCATCTTTCTGAATTTCTTTCGCTGCGAACGCGCCAAACGACAGACTGCCAATCACCAGAGATGTCAAAATACCCGTAATAAGTTTCATAGCCTCTACTCTCCATTAGGTTGTTTTTTTTAGGCCGCCGAGATGAAATGAAATAATCATCTGCCGCAACAATCTAAGTATTGCTATGCCCCGGATTTTTACCACGTTCTGCTAAAAATAATTCCTCAGCCGGTTTTTTAACGCCAGCAGCGGCTGGCAGAAGTCGTGTGGATGCGAGATAAACGGCGCATGGGCCGCCTTGTCGAAGACGATGGATTCACTCTTTTCCCACATTGTATCAAGAAGGGGGACGATTTTGCGCGGCACCAGGCCGTCCAGGCGACCGTACAGCCGCAGGAACGGCATCGGCAGCGCCGCCAGCGGCTGGCGCAAATCGGCGGTTTTCAGGATTTCGAGCCCGCCGTTCAGAGCCGCTATCGACGGCATCGGTAGCGACAGGACGGTGCTTTTCAGCGCCCGGGCATCCTGGCGCGCGCTTTCGGTTCCCATCGTTTGCAGGGCCAGAAAACGCTCAACGGTACGCTGAAAGTCATCGCTGAGCTGCTGCTGAAAACCGCTCAGCACTTCCGGCTTAATACCCGGCCAGTCGTCGTGCGCGCTGAAGCTCGGGGAAGAGGCGACGGTAACCAGCGCCAGCACGCGCTGAGGATGCCGTAAGGCTATCTGGCTTGCCACCAGGCCCCCCAGGCTCCAGCCCAGCCAGATGGCCTGCTCGGGGGCTTTTGCCAGCACCTGCTGCGCCATCTCCTCCAGCGATAGCGCGCCGAAGCCGCTGCTGCGACCATAGCCCGGCAGGTCAACCACGTGCAGCGTGAAGTGCGAAGCCAGCTGCGGCGTAATGCAATCCCACACCCCGGCATTCAGCCCCCATCCGTGCAGCAGCACAAGATGACACTTCCCTTCGCCCACGGTTTGCCACCAGATGTCGTTCATCAGCTATTGTTCTCTTTTCACCAGATATCAGGGGGAAATATGCTAACAGCACACGGCTTATGCTGGCTATGCCAAATGCCGCTGGCCATAGCCAGCTGGGGATTCTGCTCCCGCTGCAGCGCATCGCTTGCCACCCGTCAGCCCCGATGCCCGCGCTGCGGACTGCCTGCCGGCACCGGCACCGTCCCCTGCGGTCGCTGCATCCAGGATCCTCCGCCGTGGCAGCGGCTGGTGGCCGTCAGCGACTACCTTCCGCCGCTCAGCGGCCTGATCCACCAGCTGAAATTTACCCGCCGCCCGGAGCTGGCCCCGGCGCTGGCTCGCCTGCTGCTGCTGCGTATCCGCCAGAGCGAAGGCCTGCCCCCCGCGGACAGGATTGTCGGCGTCCCGTTGTGGCAGCGGCGGCAATGGCGGCGAGGTTTTAACCACAGCGATCTGCTGTGCCGCCCTCTGGCCCGCTGGACGCGCGCCGCCTGGCGCAGCGACGCGCTGCGGCGCAGCCGCCCTACTGCAACTCAGCATCAGCTCACCGCGAGGCTGCGTAAGCGGAACCTGAAAAATGCGTTTCAGCTTGAATTATCGGTTCGGGGTCACCATATCGCCATTGTGGATGATGTCGTCACAACCGGAAGCACCGTCGCCGAGATATCCCGCCTGCTTTTGCGAAACGGTGCCGCGACGGTTCAGGTATGGTGTATATGCCGTACCTTGTAGACCCCTGCTGATGGGCGTATAATAACCCAGTAAAATAGTCAACTATTAGGCCAACGCTATGATCCGTATTTCCGATGCTGCACAAGCGCACTTTGCCAAACTGCTGGTAAATCAGGAAGAAGGGACACAAATTCGCGTATTTGTGATTAATCCCGGCACCCCAAACGCTGAGTGCGGCGTATCCTACTGCCCACCGGATGCGGTGGAAGACACCGACACGACGCTGAAGTTTGAGCAGCTGACCGCGTACGTCGACGAACTCAGCGCGCCGTATCTGGAAGATGCTGAAATCGACTTCGTGACCGATCAGCTTGGCTCCCAGCTGACGCTGAAAGCGCCAAACGCCAAGATGCGTAAAGTGTCCGACGACGCACCGCTGATGGAACGCGTTGAATATATGCTGCAGTCGCAGATCAACCCGCAGCTGGCAGGCCACGGTGGTCGCGTTACGCTGATGGAAATCACCGAAGACAACCTGGCGATTCTGCAATTCGGCGGCGGCTGTAACGGCTGCTCGATGGTCGATGTGACCCTGAAGGAAGGGATCGAGAAGCAGCTGCTGAACGAATTCCCGGACCTGAAAGGCGTGCGCGATCTGACCGAGCATCAGCGCGGCGAGCACTCCTACTACTAAGCCGTCCGCCATACCGCACTCCCCAGCCCGGCCGTACTTTTGCTGCCGGGCCGCCCCCTCCTGATGTTACTCCGCCCGCTTTATCGCTAGTCGCACATGCAAAAAACCCGGGAAAGAGTATGACTTAAGTCTCATATTTAAAATATTCACCGCCAGGGTGATTCTCAACCTTCATATGTTACCCGTATCATCTCCCTCAGGCTCCGCTGCTATAAAAATAGCCAGCTATCCTTTCTGATAAGAAGTGATAGTCGATTTTATGGCGCCATACAGTTTGTATCCCCGCCCGGAGCAAACGGAACAAGATTGAAGTTTTACGTTACCCATAACAAATGAAAGGCCAGGTAAATTATGCCATTAGTCATCGTTGCTATCGGGGTCGCCCTGTTATTACTGCTGATGATCCGCTTCAAAATGAACGGCTTCATCGCTTTGATTCTGGTGGCGCTCGCCGTCGGACTTATGCAGGGCATGCCTCTGGATAAAGTCATCGTATCCATCAAAAACGGCGTCGGGGGCACCCTCGGCAGCCTCGCGCTGATCATGGGCTTCGGCGCAATGCTCGGCAAGCTGCTGGCAGACTGCGGCGGCGCGCAGCGAATTGCCACCACGCTTATCGCTAAATTTGGCAAAAAGCATATCCAGTGGGCGGTCGTTCTGACCGGCTTCACCGTCGGCTTCGCGCTGTTCTATGAAGTGGGCTTCGTCCTTATGCTGCCGCTGGTATTCACCATCGCCGCATCTGCCCGCATCCCGCTGCTGTACGTTGGCGTGCCGATGGCGGCCGCGCTCTCCGTGACCCACGGCTTCCTGCCGCCGCACCCGGGCCCGACGGCGATCGCCACTATCTTCCACGCCGATATGGGTAAAACCCTGCTGTACGGTACGCTGCTGGCAATCCCGACCGTAATCCTTGCCGGCCCGGTCTTCGCCCGCTTCCTGAAAAACATCGATAAGCCGATTCCGGAAGGCCTGCACAACCCGAAGACCTTCACTGAAGAAGAGATGCCGGGCTTTGGCGTCAGCGTCTGGACCTCTCTGGTGCCGGTGGTGCTGATGGCGATGCGTGCCGTTGCCGAAATGCTGCTGCCGAAAGGCCACGCGTTCCTCAGATACGCCGAATTCTTTGGTGACCCGGTGATGGCAACGCTGATCGCCGTTCTGATTGCCCTGTTTACCTTTGGCCTCAACCGCGGCCGCTCGATGGAACAGATCAACGAAACGCTGACCTCGTCCATTAAAATCATCGCCATGATGCTGCTGATTATCGGCGGCGGCGGCGCCTTTAAGCAGGTTCTGGTTGATAGCGGCATGGATAAGTACATCGCCTCGATGATGCATGGTTCCAGCATGTCTCCGCTGTTTATGGCGTGGTCAATTGCGGCGGTTCTGCGTATTGCGCTGGGTTCGGCGACCGTTGCGGCAATTACCGCTGGCGGTATTGCGGCTCCGCTGATCGCTACCACCGGCGTCAGCCCGGAGCTGATGGTTATCGCCGTGGGCTCCGGCAGCGTGATTTTCTCTCACGTCAACGACCCGGGATTCTGGCTGTTCAAGGAGTACTTCAACCTGACCATCGGCGAGACCATTAGATCGTGGTCGATGCTGGAAACGATTATCTCGGTCTGCGGCCTGATCGGCTGTCTGCTGCTGGGAATGGTCGTGTAAGGATCAATTAAGCATAAAAAAGGCCGGGTATGCGTGATGCTACCCGGCCTTTTTATTTATCGTTTTGGCCGCTTCCCCGCCGCCGGGGAAGCGCTAGCTCATTACGGTTTCTTCTTTGCTGCCGCCCTGCGGCGCTTGTCTAAATCCTTGAGCAGCTTATTGACCTGCGCATCGGCAAACATCTGCTCGAGCGAAGTCGACAGCTTGCGCCGCCAGTTCGGATACTCGGTGCTGGTACCCGGAATGTTAACCGGCGCAGCCATCTCCAGCCAGTCCTCCGGCTGCAGGCCCAGCAGCGCGCTGTTGCTGTCGGCGATGTAGCGCTGCATCCCGCGGTTGAGGGTTGAGGTCATCGTCATCAGCGACGCGTTATGCCCGGCGCGCTTGGGCAGACAGCCGTACTTATGCAGCGCATCCAGCAGCCCCTGCTTCGCCAGCTCCCGGTCCTGATATAGCCCGCGCAGCACCACTTCATCCGGATAGAGTCCCAGAGATTTGCCGAGCGTCAGGTCTCCGCTTTCCCAGTAGCCGCGCAGCGTTGGCAGGTCATGCGTTGTTGCCACAGCCATTGATTGTTCCGGATACGTCTGCGGCGCACGGAACGTTTTCTCATTGTCATTTTCAAAATAGAGCACTTTGTAGGAGTAGACGCCGCTCTTACGCAGCTTGCTGACAATTTCCACCGGCACGGTACCCAGGTCTTCACCGATCACCATGCAGCTATGGCGCTTACTCTCCAGCGCCAGAATAGACAGCAGATCGTCTACCGGATACTGAACGTAGGCCCCGTGATCGGCGGTTTCACCGTACGGGATCCACCACAGGCGCAGCACCGACATCACGTGGTCGATACGCAGAGCGCCGCAGTTTTGCATATTGGCGCGCAGCAGCTCGATAAACGGCTCGTAGGCGCGGGCGACGATGATGTGCGGATCCATCGGCGGCAGGCCCCAGTTTTGCCCGAGCGGGCCCAGAATATCCGGCGGAGCTCCTACCGAGGCTTTCAGGCAGTAAAGCTCGCGATCGCACCAGGTCTCAGACCCGCCTTCCGCTACGCCAACCGCCAGATCGCGATAGAGGCCAATCGGCATCGCATCGCGCTGGCTGGTGTGCCAGCAGGTGGCAAACTGCGAACAGGCCAGCCACTGCAGCCAGAGGTAAAAATCCACCTCATCAGCGTGTTCAGAACAGAACGCTTTCACCTCCGGGCTGGAGATATCCTGGTACGCCTTTGGCCAGGCCGGCCAGCCCCAGCGCAGCGGATCCTGCTGGACCTGCCGCGCGTGCAGCGCATCGAACGCCGCCTGCCAGTAGAGGCTTTCCCCTTCGCGCTGAACGAACTGACGGAACTCCGTCATCGCCTCATCGCTGCGGGCAGAGAAGCCTTTCCAGGCCATGCGCAGCGCGGTCATTTTCAACGCCGTGACGGCGGTGTAGTCAACATCATCCGTCTGCCGCGCCGCCCGTAAAGCCTGCTGGGTCGCCGGCAGCTGCCACCACGCCTGCGCCTCTTTGCTCAGGCGGAAATCTTCGACCGCGTTAACGTCGATATAGATAACGTTCAGCCAGCGGCGCGAGGAGGGGCTGTACGGGCTGGCGCTTTCCGGGTTGGCCGGATAGAGCGCATGAATCGGGTTAAGGCCAATAAACGCCCCGCCTCGCTGAGCGATTTCCGGCAGCATCGCGCGCAGGTCGCCGAAGTCGCCAATCCCCCAGTTTTTTTCCGAACGCAGCGTATACAGCTGCACGCAGGCGCCCCACAGCTTCTGCCCCTCTTTCAGGGCCTGCGGCTCGTAGCAGCGCACCGGGGCGACAATCGCCCGACAGTGCCAGCGATCACCGTTCCGGGTGAGCGTCAGGGTATGGTAGCCTTCCGGCAGTTTGGTCGGCAGCGACAGCGTGTCGCCACCTTTTACCTGCCCCTGATACTGCTTCCCTTCTTCGGTGGTCAGGATCCAGTGAAACTCACCGTGCCCGGCCACCGGCAGCGACATTTTTTTGCCGTGGGTGAAAACCTGTACGTTCGGCAGCGGATTAACCGCCGCCTTCGCGACGGTGGTCGTACGATGCATCGCATCAAGCAGACGCTGCTTGGTCACCGCGGCAATCGACTGCGGCTTGCCGTGCGCGTTGATGTAGCTCGGGCTGATCCCCGCCGCTAGCGCGGCGTTATCAAGGCGTTTCGTCTCCATAGGCCTGTCCTTAGCGTTTTGCCTGCCAGATACGTTGCTGATAATCGCGAATTGAGCGATCGGAGCTGAACATGCCGCAGCGGGCGGTATTCAGGATCGTTGCCCGGGTCCAGGCTTCCTGGTCACGGTAGAGCTCATCCACCTGCTTCTGCGCGGCCACATAGGTCGCGAAGTCAGCCAGCACCAGGTACGGGTCGCCGCCTTTGAGCAGGCTATGCAGCATCTGGTCAAACGCGTGCTTATCGCCGCCGCTGTACTTACCGCTTTCCAGCTCTTTCAACACCGCGTCCAGCAGCTTGTCTTTCTTACGCCATTTCAGCGGATCGTAGCCTTTGGCCTTCAGCGCCTTAACTTCTTCCACGGTATTACCGAAGATAAAGATGTTCTCCTCGCCCACCTGCTCGGCGATTTCAACGTTCGCGCCGTCCAGCGTGCCGACGGTCAGCGCGCCGTTCAGCGCCAGCTTCATGTTGCCGGTACCGGAGGCTTCTTTACCCGCCGTCGAGATCTGTTCAGAGATGTCCGCCGCCGGGATCAGCATTTCCGCGGCCGACACGCAGTAGTCCGGCAGGAAGACCACCTTCAGCTTATCGCCAACCAGCGGATCGCTATTGACGGCCTGCGCCACCTTGTTGATAGCGAAAATGATATTCTTCGCCAGGTAGTAGCCCGGCGCCGCCTTCGCGCCGAACAGGAACACGCGCGGTACGCGGTCGGCCTGCGGGTTTTCGCGAATCTCTTTATACTGCGCCAGGATATTCAGCAGGTTGAGGTGCTGACGTTTGTACTCATGCAGGCGCTTAATCTGGATATCAAAAATCGCCTGCGGGTTAATGTCGATCCCGGTACGCGCCTTCACAAACTCGGCGAGGCGAACCTTGTTGGCCTGCTTAATCTCGCGATAGCTCTGGCGGAACGCCGCATCATCCGCGTACTTTTCCAGGTTAATCAGCTGGTCGAGATCGTTCGCCCACTCTTTTTTCAGCGATTTATCGAGCAGCGCGGCCAGGGCCGGGTTGCACTGTTTGATCCAGCGGCGCGGCGTGATGCCGTTGGTCACGTTGTGGAACTTGTTCGGCCACAGCTGGTGATATTCCGGGAACAGATCCTTCACCACCAGTTCGGAGTGCAGCGCGGCCACGCCGTTTACCGCAAAACCGCTGACCACGCACATGTTCGCCATGCGAACCTGCTTGTCATGTACCACCGCCAGCTTAGCCCATACCTGCTCGTCGCCGGGCCAGGTTTTCTCCACCAGCGTCTTAAAGCGGGCGTTAATCTCTTTGATAATCTGCATATGGCGCGGCAGCAGCGCTTTGACCAGCTTCTCGTCCCAGCACTCCAGCGCTTCAGGCATCAGCGTGTGGTTGGTGTAGGCGAAGGTTTTACTGGTGATTGCCCACGCGTCGTCCCAGCTCAGCTGGTGCTCGTCGATCAGCACCCGCAGCAGTTCAGGGATCGCAATCGTCGGGTGGGTATCGTTCAGCTGAATGACTTCATAATCCGCCAGCTCGGCCAGCTTACGGCCCGCCAGGTGATGGCGACGCAGAATATCGGCAACCGAGCAGGCGCACTGGAAGTACTGCTGCATCAGGCGCAGCTTTTTCCCGGCCTGGTGGTTGTCGTTCGGATAGAGCACTTTGGTCAGCTTTTCCGCGTCGATGCCCTGCTGCTCGGCGCGCAGGAAATCGCCGTCGTTAAATTTGGTCAGGTTGAACGGATGCGCGTGCTTAGCCTGCCACAGGCGCAGCGGCTGCGCGACGTTGTTGCGATAGCCCAGCACCGGCAGATCCCAGGCTTCACCGGTAATCACGAACGCCGGCTGCCAAAGTCCGTTTTTCGAGACCTTGCCGCCAAGCCCGACCTGCACGTCGAGCTGCTCGTTGTGGCGGAACCACGGATAGCTGCTGCGTCCCCAGTCATCCGGCGCTTCCGCCTGCTGGCCGTCGTCGAAAGACTGACGGAACAGGCCGTACTGATAGTTCAGGCCATAGCCGGTTGCCGACTGGCCGACGGTGGCCATCGAATCCAGGAAGCACGCCGCCAGGCGACCCAGACCGCCGTTACCCAGGCCCGGATCGATCTCCTCTTCCAGCAGGTCGGTCAGGTGAACGTCGTGCGCCTTCAGCTCATCGCTCACCCCTTGATACCAGCCAAGGTTAAGCAGGTTGTTACCGGTCAGACGACCGATTAAAAACTCCATCGAAATGTAGTTAACGTGGCGCTGGCCTTCGGCAGGCATGGCCGCCGGCTGAGCCGCCAGCAGCTCGGCTAACGCGCCGCTCACGGCACGCCACCACTGACGCTGGGTCATCTCAGAAGCGGACTGTAGGCCAAAATGCTGCCACTGACGCGTCAGTGCAGCCTGAAACCGATCTTTGTTAAAAGAAGTCTGTGACATAAGAAATCCGGGTCCTTTACTAAAACGTTAGCGTTAGTGTGCCGACCTCCCGGGGTAACGTCCTCATCCCGGCAGGGATTAGGCAGGGAGGAGTAGCAGGGATGAGCGAAAAGTGTGATCGCGGCCACTATAACGTTAGCCTCCCGCTAAAAAGATGCTGCAAAATTCACCGCTTCGAAACAATATACCGTTCAATTACCGTGCTAACAGATTTGTTACAGGCCAATACCGCACGGATGAATAAAAAAGGCCCTGCTAATTATCTGTAAATAACAATTAGGCCTGCAGCAAAATAAACATGTTTGATGATGTAAATACGTCAAAGAGATTACTTATCAGAATTAACTGACATTAACTTAATAAAAACAAACAACTACAAAAAATGGGAATAAAAGTGATTTCCTGGTAGGCGGAAGTGAGGCAAACCCAGACGGCATGCACACTGGTACCGGTTTTAGGATGCTGACGATCTTATTGAGAATTTGTGACACGGTGCAAATTCAAGAGCATAAAATTCGGACATAACTTGCAATAACTTTCATTATCGCCGACCTTATTAGGTATTAATTACGAAGCGCAAAAAAAATCGCACCCCTCTCTTGCACAGCGAAATGTTGAACTATGTTGATTCCGTCTAAATTAAGTCGCCCAGTCCGCCTTGAACACACCGTGGTTCGCGAACGATTGCTGGCGAAACTTTCCGGCGCGAACAATTATCGTCTCGCGCTGGTCACCAGCCCCGCCGGGTACGGCAAGACCACGCTCATTTCTCAGTGGGCGGCAGGAAAAAATGAGCTCGGGTGGTTCTCGCTGGATGAAGGCGATAACCAGCAGGAGCGTTTTGCCAGCTATCTGATCGCCTCTATTCAACAGGCGACCGGGGGCCACTGCGTGGCCAGCGAAACGATGGTGCAAAAGCGCCAGTATGCCAGCCTGCCCTCGCTGTTTGCCCAGCTGTTCATCGAGCTTGCCGAGTGGCAGCGTCCGCTATTCCTGGTCATCGACGATTATCATCTGATCAATAACCCGGTGATCCACGACGCCATGCGCTTCTTCCTGCGCCACCAGCCGGAAAACCTGACGCTGGTTGTCCTGTCGCGTAACCTGCCGCAGCTGGGCATTGCCAACCTGCGCGTGCGCGATCAGCTGCTGGAGATTGGCAGCCAGCAGCTGGCCTTTACCCACCAGGAAGCAAAACAATTTTTCGACTGTCGCCTCGCCTCACCGATTGAGGCCGAAGATAGCAGCAGGCTGTGTGACGACGTCGCCGGCTGGGCAACAGCCCTCCAGCTCATCGCCCTCTCCGCGCGCCAGAATAACTCCTCCGCCCAGCACTCCGCCCGCCGCCTCGCCGGCATTAACGCCAGCCACCTTTCCGACTACCTCGTCGATGAGGTGCTGGACAACGTCGACGCGCGCACCCGTAACGTGCTGCTAAAAAGCTCGCTGCTGCGCTCGATGAACGATGCGCTCATCGTTCGCGTTACCGGCGAAGAGAACGGCCAGATGCAGCTGGAAGAGATCGAACGCCAGGGGCTGTTCATGCAGCGCATGGACGATTCCGGCGAGTGGTTCCGCTACCATCCGCTGTTCGGTAACTTCCTGCGCCAGCGCTGTCAGTGGGAGCTGGCGACCGAGCTGCCCGAAATCCACCGCTGTGCGGCGGAAGGCTGGATGGCGCAGGGCTTCCCCAGCGAAGCGATCCACCACGCGCTGGCGGCCGGCGATGCCAAAATGCTGCGCGACATTTTACTGAATCACGCCTGGGGCATGTTCAACCACAGCGAGCTGGGGCTGCTCGAGCAGTCGCTGGCGGCGCTGCCGTGGTCAAACCTGCTGGAAAACCCGCGGCTGATCCTGCTGCAGGCCTGGCTGATGCAGAGCCAGCACCGCTACAGCGAAGTGAACACCCTGCTGGCCCGCGCCGAGCAGGAGATGGACGCGGAGATGGATATCGCCATGCACGGCGACTTTAACGCCCTGCGCGCGCAGGTCGCCATTAACGCTGGCGATCAGGAAGAAGCCGAACGCCTGGCGATGGTGGCCTTAGAAGAGCTGCCGCTGGCAAGCTACTACAGCCGCATCGTCGCCACCTCGGTGCACGGCGAAGTGCTGCACTGCAAGGGCCAGCTAAGCAAATCGCTGGCGGTGATGCAGCAGACCGAGCAGATGGCTCGTCGCCACGATATCTGGCACTACGCCCTGTGGAGCATGATCCAGCAGAGCGAGATTCTCTTTGCCCAGGGCTTCCTGCAGGCGGCGTGGGAAATTCAGGAGAAAGCCTTCCAGCTCATCCGCGACCAGCATCTCGAGCAACTGCCGATGCACGAATTCCTGCTGCGCATTCGCGCGCAGCTGCTGTGGGCCTGGGCGCGGCTGGATGAAGCCGAGGCCTCTGCGCGCGGCGGGATGGACGTCCTTTCAACCTATCAACCGCAGCAGCAGCTGCAGTGCCTGGCGCTAATGGTGCAGTGCTCGCTGGCGCGCGGGGATTTAGATAATGCCCGCAGCCACCTGAACCGGCTGGAAAACCTGCTCGGCAACGGCCACTATCACAGCGACTGGGTGTCAAATGCCGACAAGGTGCGGGTGATCTACTGGCAGATGATCGGCGATAAAGCCGCGGCGGCCAACTGGCTGCGCCAGACGCCGAAGCCCGAGTTTGCCAATAACCACTTCCTGCAGAGCCAGTGGCGCAACATCGCCAGGGCGCAAATCCTGCTCGGTGATTTCGATTCCGCCGAAATGGTGCTGGAAGAGCTCAATGAAAACGCGCGTTCGCTGCGCCTGATGAGCGATATTAACCGCAACCTGCTGCTGCTCAACCAGCTCTACTGGCAGGCGGGACGTAAGAGCGAGGCGCAAAAAGTCCTGCTGGAAGCGCTCACCCTCGCCAACCGTACCGGATTTATCAATCACTTTGTTATCGAAGGCGAGGCCATGGCCCAGCAGCTGCGCCAGCTTATTCAGCTTAATACGCTGCCGGAGCTGGAGCAGCATCGCGCTCAGCGCATTCTGCGCGATATCAACCAGCACCATCGCCACAAGTTTGCCCACTTCGATGAGGGCTTTGTCGAACGGCTGCTCAACCACCCGGAAGTCCCGGAGCTTATCCGCACCAGCCCGCTGACCCAGCGCGAATGGCAGGTGCTCGGCCTGATCTATTCCGGCTACAGCAACGAGCAGATCGCCGGCGAGCTTGACGTCGCGGCAACGACCATTAAAACGCACATTCGCAATCTGTATCAGAAGCTCGGAGTTGCGCACCGCCAGGATGCCGTTCAGCACGCCCAGCGGTTGCTTAAAATGATGGGTTACGGCGTCTGACGCCGTTTAGCACAGCTCCAGCTGCAGGTTATTGTCCTTAATAACCTTCAGTACGCCCGCCGGCGGCATCACGTCAGTATAAACCGCATCAACCATGCTGATGCTGCCCATATTCACCATCGCGTTACGGCCGAATTTCGAATGGTCCACCACCAGCATCACGTGGCGCGAGTTTTCAATAATCGCGCGCTTGGTGCGGACCTCATGATAGTCAAACTCCAGCAGCGAGCCGTCGCTATCGACGCCGCTGATGCCGAGAATGCCAAAATCAAGTCGGAACTGGGAGATAAAATCCAGCGTCGCTTCGCCGATAATCCCGCCGTCGCGGCTGCGCAGCTCGCCGCCCGCCAGAATAATGCGGAAGTCGTCCTTCACCATTAGCGTATTCGCAACGTTGAGGTTGTTGGTGACGATGCGCAGATCGTTGTGCTCCAGCAGCGCGTGCGCCACCGCTTCTGGCGTCGTGCCGATATCAATAAACAGCGTCGCCCCGTCGGGGATCTGGCTGGCAACCTTGCGGGCAATACGCTCTTTTTCCTGGGTCTGGGTCGCCTTCCTGTCGTGCCAGGAGGTGTTAACCGAGCTGGACGGCAGCGCGGCGCCGCCGTGATGGCGCAGGATCATTTTTTGTTCGGCGAGATCGTTCAGGTCACGACGAATGGTCTGCGGGCTGACGGCAAACTGCTCAACCAGCTCCTCCGTACTGACATATCCCTGTTTTTTTACCAGCTCGATAATAGCGTCATGACGTTGTGTTTGTTTCATGCAATATCCCTGGGAAAATTTGACTCGCTTATCATGGATGACGGGGGAGTCTCTATGTTCGTTTTCGCACATGCTGAGTATCTACAAACGCCATCGCCAGTCCGGTCACCAGGCCGGCTACGTGCGCGCCGTTCGCAATCGACATGCCAAAAACATCAAACCATCCAGCAATTAACCATACTAAGGAGAAGAGTATCAAGCCGCGCTGTAAATAAACGCCGCTCTGCGGATCGCGCTCTCCCCGCAGCCAGACGTAGCCCATCAGCGCATACACCACGCCGGATAAGCCACCAAACCAGGGGCCGCTAAACTGATGTTGAACAAACCCGCTCAGCAACGCGCTAATGACGGCGATCACCACCAGCTTGCCGCTGCCAATCCGTTTCTCAACCGCACCGCCGAGGTACCACCACCATAGCAGGTTAAACAGAATGTGCATCAGCGAGAAGTGCATCAGCGCATGGCTAAAGTAGCGCCAGACCTCAAACTTCAGCGAGGGGTCGTACGGCCAGGCCAGCAGCAGCATAACCGGCTGGTCGCCAAGGACATTTTGCAGCACAAAGACCAGCACGCAGAGCGTCAGAATCGACCACGTAACGGGCCCGGCGTTGTGGCGCAGGGTCGCGAAGAAGGGGAAGCGCTGGTAGTGCAGCCCGCTGTTAGTTTGCCCCGATTGCCAGCTTGCCGCGAGGTAGCGCGGGTCGGCGGGGTTTTCGAGAAAGCGAGTCAGTTCGGCCTGAACCCGCGCGGCCTGGCTCTCGTCCGCCAGCCAGACGTCGCTCTGGCTGTGCTGCTGAATAGTCAGGATAACGCCCTGGGTCGCCATATAGTCGACAAACGCCTGGGCCACGCGCGGGTTGGCAAAAGAGGTAATCATTAACATGCAGCGGATCGCTTATTCCACACAAAGGGGGACAGTATATACGCAAAATCATTCAAGGTGCGTGGCGACGGCAGCCGTGAACGAGCCTCGCTGCCCGGCACGGAGGCCGTTTGAACCCTAAAACGTATACGATAACGGGTCAGAGCGTCCCGTGAGCCACTTCCGCGGGGAAGTGGCGATGCCAGGCATCAAATCCGCCGTCCACGCTGTAGACCTTGTCATAGCCCTGCTGCAGCAGATACTGCGCGGCGCCCTTACTGCTATTGCCGTGGTAGCACATCACCATCACCGCCGTCTCAAAGTCGTTATCACGCATAAACGCGCCCAGCGTATCGTTGGTCAGATGAAACGCACCCGGAGTGTGGCCCATCGCATAGCTTTGCGGGTCGCGGATGTCCACCAGTACCGCCATGGCCTGCTGCAGCTTCTGATGCGCCTCTTCTACGTTGATACATTCAAAGTGATCCATGTGCTCTTGTCTCTTTATTGCGGGGTGATATAGCGGGCTGATTGCCGGCCATGATTCTACTGCCTAGTTTACCGTCAGACGGGAAATAAACGCCAATATGTTACATGCATCACTCTGAAATGTTTTTTTGATGTTACCAATAGCGCGTTTGTTTGCTATATTGAGCGATATCGAACATTTGTGAGCTTAAACGAAAGTGCAAGAGGTAGCGAACGTGGAAACCAAAGATCTGATTGTGATAGGCGGAGGCATCAACGGTGCCGGTATCGCGGCAGACGCCGCCGGGCGTGGTTTATCCGTACTGATGCTGGAAGCGCGCGATCTCGCCTGCGCCACCTCCAGCGCCAGCTCAAAGCTGATTCACGGCGGGCTGCGCTACCTTGAACACTACGAATTCCGCCTGGTCAGCGAAGCGCTGGCCGAGCGTGAAGTGCTGCTAAAAATGGCGCCGCACCTCGCGTTCCCGATGCGTTTCCGCCTGCCGCACCGCCCGCATCTGCGCCCGGCGTGGATGATCCGTATTGGTCTGTTTATGTACGATCACCTGGGAAAACGCACCAGCTTACCCAGCTCAACCGGCTTGCGATTTGGCGCAGAATCGGTACTTAAACCTGAAATCGTGCGCGGTTTCGAATATTCCGACTGCTGGGTAGACGATGCGCGGCTGGTGCTGGCGAACGCGCAGATGGTGGTGCGCAAGGGCGGCGAGGTTCGTACCCGCACCCGTGCCGTCTCCGCCCGGCGTGAAAACGGGCTGTGGATTGTTGAGGCGGAAGATATCGACAGCGGCGAGAAGTTTACCTGGCAGGCGCGGGGCCTGGTGAACGCCACCGGCCCGTGGGTCAAACACTTCTTTGATGAAGGGATGCACCTGCGCTCCCCTTACGGCATCCGCCTGATTAAGGGCAGCCACATCGTGGTGCCGCGCGTGCATACCCAGAAGCAGGCCTACATTCTGCAAAACGAAGACAAGCGAATTGTGTTCGTGATCCCGTGGATGGACGAGTTCTCGATAATCGGCACCACCGACGTGGAGTACAACGGCGATCCGCAGAAGGTGGCGATCGATGAGAAAGAGATTAGCTACCTGCTCAACGCCTACAACGCGCACTTTAAAAAGACGCTGTCCCGCGACGATATCGTCTGGACCTATTCCGGCGTCCGTCCGCTGTGCGACGATGAATCGGATTCACCGCAGGCAATTACCCGCGACTATACGCTCGATATTCATGACGAAAACGGCCAGGCGCCGCTGCTGTCGGTCTTTGGCGGCAAGCTCACGACCTACCGCAAGCTGGCAGAGCACGCGCTGGAAAAGCTGACCCCGTACTATAAAGGTATCGGCCCGGCGTGGACCAAAACCGCCGTTCTGCCCGGGGGCGAGATCGACGGCGATCGCGACGATTACGCCGCCAAACTGCGCCGCCGCTTCGCGTTTATCAGCGAATCAATGGCGCGTCACTACGCCCGCACCTACGGCAGCAACAGCGAGTGGGTGCTCGGCGAGGCAACATCGCTTGCCGATCTGGGCGAAGATTTTGGCCACGAGTTCTATGAAGCCGAGCTGAAATACCTCGTGGAGCATGAGTGGGTTCGCAGCCTCGATGACGCCATCTGGCGTCGAACCAAACAGGGCATGTGGCTCAGCCCCGTGCAGCAGGCGCGCATTAGCGAATGGCTGGCGCAGCACGTGGGAAAGTCTGAGCTCTCTCTGGCCTCGTAGGCGCCCCGGCGGGGTTTCTCGCTGGCCGAAAAGCGCGGCCTGAGAGGATAAGAAGGATAAAAAAACGGGGCCTGACGGCCCCGTTTTTTGTGGTATCGCGGTGGTTACAGCCGCACCGGATCGATATGCCAGATATGGTCGGCGTACTCCTGAATCGTACGGTCAGAAGAGAAGTAGCCCATATTGGCGATGTTGAGCATCGCTTTGTTGGCCCACTCTTCCGGGTGACGGTAGAGCTCGTCCACCTTATCCTGACAATCGACGTAGCTGCGGTAATCCGCCAGCACCTGATAGTGGTCGCCAAAGTTAATCAGCGAATCCAGCAGGTCGCGATAGCGGCCCGGCTCCGACGGGCTGAACAGGCCGGTACCGATCTGGGTCAGCGTCTGGTGCAGCTCCGGGTCCTGCTCGTAGTAGTCGCGCGGTTTGTAGCCGCTGGCCCGCAGCGCCTCAACCTCCTCCGCGGTATTGCCGAAGATGAAGATATTCTCCTCGCCCACGTGCTCGAGCATTTCAACGTTAGCCCCGTCGAGGGTACCAATGGTCAGCGCGCCGTTGAGCGCAAACTTCATGTTACTGGTCCCGGAGGCTTCCGTTCCCGCCAGCGAGATCTGCTCGGAGAGATCCGCCGCCGGAATAATCAGCTGGGCCAGGCTGACGCTGTAGTTAGGGATAAACACGATCTTCAGCTTATCGCCGATCTGCGGATCGTTGTTGACCACCGCCGCCACGTCGTTAATGAGATGAATAATGTGCTTGGCCATGTAGTAGGCCGAAGCGGCTTTCCCGGCGAAGATATTGACCCGCGGCACCCACTCGGCGTCGGGATCGGCCTTGATACGGTTATAGCGCGCAATCACGTGCAGCACGTTCATCAGCTGCCGCTTGTACTCGTGGATGCGCTTGATCTGCACATCAAACAGCGCCTTCGGGTTCACCACCACGTTAAGCTGCTGGCCGATATAGTTTGCCAGCCGCTGCTTGTTCTCCAGCTTCGCCTGGCGCACCGCCTGGTTCACCGTCGGATAATCAATATGCTGCTCCAGCTCCTTGAGCTGGCTGAGATCGGTGCGCCAGGTGCGGCCGATATTGTCATCCAGCACCTTCGACAGCGGCGGGTTCGCCAGCGCCAGCCAGCGGCGCGGGGTCACGCCGTTGGTCACGTTGGTGAAGCGCATCGGGAAAATCCGCGCAAACTCGGCGAACAGCGACTCCACCATCAGCCTCGAGTGCAGCTCGGAAACACCGTTCACCTTATGGCTAATGACCACCGCCAGCCAGGCCATCCGCACCCGGCGGCCGTTGGACTCATCGATAATCGAGGTCCGGCTCAGCAGCGCGGTATCGTTGGGATACTGCTCCTGCAGCGTCTTGAGGAAGTAGTCGTTAATCTCAAAGATAATCTGCAGATGGCGCGGCAGAATTTTACCCAGCATATCAACGGGCCAGGTCTCCAGCGCTTCGCTCATCAGGGTATGGTTGGTGTAGGAGAAGACCTGGCAGGTCACCTCGAACGCCTCATCCCAGCTAAACTTATGCTCGTCAATCAGCAGACGCATCAGCTCCGGGATCGACAGCACCGGATGGGTGTCGTTGAGGTGGATAGCGATTTTGTCGGCCAGGTTGGCGTAGGTTTTATGCAGCTGATAGTGGCGGCTAAGGATATCCTGCACCGTCGCGGAGACGAGGAAATACTCCTGGCGCAGGCGCAGCTCGCGCCCGGAATAGGTGGAGTCATCCGGATAGAGCACGCGGGATACGTTTTCGGAGTGGTTTTTATCTTCTACCGCCGCGAAGTAGTCGCCCTGGTTGAATTTACCGAGATTGATTTCGCTGCTGGCCTGAGCGCTCCACAGCCGCAGGGTATTGGTGGCATCGGTATCGAAGCCCGGGATAATCTGATCGTAGGCTTCCGCGAGGATCTCTTCGGTTTCCACCCAGCGGGAGTTTTTCCCCTCCTGCTGAATTCGGCCGCCAAAGCGCACTTTGTAGCGCGTGTTATGGCGCTCAAACTCCCACGGGTTGCCGTATTCCAGCCAGTAGTCCGGCGACTCCTTTTGCCGACCGTCGACGATATTCTGCTTAAACATCCCGTAGTCATAGCGAATGCCGTAGCCGCGCCCCGGCAGGCCGAGGGCCGCCAGAGAGTCGAGGAAGCAGGCCGCCAGGCGCCCGAGCCCGCCGTTGCCCAGCCCCGGGTCATTCTCCTCGTCGATCAGCTCTTCAAGGTTGAGCCCCATCTCTTCCAGCGCGTTGTTCACATCTTCATAGATGCCCAGCGACAGCAGCGCGTTAGAGAGAGTGCGGCCAATCAAAAACTCCATCGACAGATAGTAGACCTGACGAACTTCCTGCGAAAGCTGGGCGCGGTTAGAGCGCAGCCAGCGCTCCACCATTCGGTCACGCACGGCGAACAGCGTGGCGTTAAGCCATTCATGCTTGTTGGCGATCGCCGGATCCTTGCCGATGATGAACATCAGCTTATAGGCGATAGAGTGCTTCAGTGCCTCAACGCTCAGCGTGGGTGATGCGTAGCTAAAGGGTACATTCATCGCAATGACTCCTGTGGTTACATCAAGCGTTGATAAAGTTCGCGATAAGAGTTCGCTGCGACCTGCCAGCTAAAATCCATATTCATCGCCTGACGCTGCACGTAACGCCAGAGCGAAGGGCGCGACCACAGAACGAATGCGCGCCGAATTGCTCGCAGTAGCGACAAGGCATTGCTGTCTTCAAAGACAAACCCGCTGGCCAGGCCATCGGCCAGGTTTTCCAGGGAACTGTCGGTGACGGTATCCGCCAGGCCGCCGGTACGCCGTACCAGCGGCAGCGTGCCGTACTTGAGGCCATACAGCTGCGTCAGGCCGCAAGGTTCAAAGCGGCTGGGAACCAGGATGACGTCGGCGCCGCCCATAATGCGGTGCGAGAAGGCCTCATGGTAGCCAATCTGCACGCCCACTTTGCCCGGATGCTCGGCCGCCGCGGCCAGGAAGCCCTCCTGCAGCACCGGATCGCCGGCGCCCAGCAGCGCCAGCTGCCCGCCCTGCTCCAGCAGGCCCGGCAGCGCTTCAAGCACCAGGTCCAGCCCCTTCTGGCTGGTCAGGCGGCTGACCACGGCAAACAGCGGCGCCTTGTCGTCCACCTTCAGCCCCATCGCAATTTGCAGCTGGCGCTTGTTCTCCGCTTTATCTTCGAGACTATCGCGGTCGTATCGCGCGGCCAGCAGCAGATCGTTTTGTGGATTCCAGATGTTTGAATCTACGCCGTTAAGGATGCCCGACAGGCGCCCCTCGTGCTGCCGCTGGCGCAGCAGCCCCTCCATGCCGTAAGCGAACTGCGGTTCGGTTATCTCACGGGCGTAGGTTGGGCTGACCGCCGTAATATGGTCGGCATAATAGAGGCCCGCTTTCAGGAACGAGAGCTGGCCGTTGAACTCGAGGCCGTGCATGTTATAGAACGACCAGGGCAGCTCGATCTCATTCATATGCCAGGAGTAGAACATCCCCTGATAGGCCAGGTTGTGCACCGTGAAAACCGATTTCGCCGGGTGGCCCCGCGCCGCGAGATAGGCCGGCGTCAGGCCCGCATGCCAGTCGTGGGCGTGCACAACGTCAGGGCGCCAGAAGGGATCCAGCCCACAGGCCATTTCGCTGCCTACCCAGCCAAGCAGCGCAAAGCGCAGCACGTTATCGGTGTAGGCATGCTGGTTGGTGTCGTGGTAAGGGCTCCCCGGGCGATCGTAAAGATGTGGTGCATCAATAAGATAGATGCCCACGCCGTTAAAATGGCCAAACAGCAGCGTGATGCGGCCGGCAAAGGTGTCTCTGCGCGTCACCACCTGCGCATCGGTTATCCCGCGACGAATATCAGGAAACGCGGGCAGCAGCACGCGCGTATCGATACCTTCTGCAATTTGTGCCGCAGGCAGCGCGCCGATGACATCCGCCAGACCGCCGGTTTTTAACAGCGGGAACATCTCTGAACATACGTGTAAGACCTGCATTATCGCTCCTGTGAGTGCCCCAACTTCCGCAGCATATCCCGGGTGACCAGCACAATACCTTCCTCTGAGCGGTAGAACCGACGCGCATCTTCTTCCGCGTGTTCACCAATCACCATGCCTTCCGGAATCACGCAGGCGCGGTCGATCACGCAGCGGCGCAGGCGGCACGAGCGTCCGACCCAAACTTCTGGCAATAAGACTGCCGAATCAATGTTACAGAATGAGTTCACCCGCACGCGCGGGAACAGCACCGACTGCACCACCACCGAACCGGAGATAATGCAGCCGCCGGAGACCAGCGAGTTCAGCGTCATACCGTGGCTACCGGAGCGATCCTGAACGAATTTAGCCGGCGGCAGCGATTCCATGTGGGTGCGAATCGGCCAGTTCTGATCGTACATATCCAGCTCCGGCGTCACCGATGCCAGGTCGAGGTTGGCTTTCCAGTAGGCCTCGAGCGTCCCCACGTCGCGCCAGTAGGGTTCCGCCTCGGGATCCGACTGTACGCAGGAGAGTGGGAAAGGATGTGCATAAGCCATGCCAGCTTCGGTTATCTTCGGAATGATATCTTTGCCGAAGTCGTGGCTGGAGTTTTCATCGTTATCATCTTCCGCCAGCAGCTCATAAAGATAATCGGCATCAAAGACATAGATACCCATGCTGGCCAGCGATTTGCTGGCATCGCTCGGCATGGCGGGCGGCACGGCGGGCTTTTCGACAAACTCAATGATCTTGTCGCTCTCATCAACCGCCATCACGCCGAAAGCGGATGCCTCTTCGATGGGCACCGGCATACAGGCCACGGTGCAGCGTGCCCCTTTTTCGACGTGATCGATAAGCATGCGCGAGTAGTCTTGCTTATAGATATGATCGCCGGCGAGGATCACCACGTACTCCGCCTTGTAGCGGCGAATAATATCGAGGTTCTGGGTTACCGCATCCGCGGTGCCGCGATACCAGTTTTCACCATGCACGCGCTGCTGTGCCGGAAGCAAATCGACGAACTCGTTCATCTCTTCGCTAAAGAACGACCAGCCGCGCTGGATATGCTGTACCAGCGTGTGCGATTGATACTGGGTGATAACGCCAATGCGGCGAATACCTGAGTTAATGCAGTTAGATAATGCGAAATCGATAATGCGAAACTTACCGCCAAAATGGACGGCCGGTTTTGCGCGCTTAATCGTTAAATCTTTCAGTCGGGTACCGCGACCACCCGCGAGAATCAACGCAACGGTTTTGATGGGCAGCTGACGCGCCAGCATCAACGGATCGTTCTTTTCTAGCCTAACCATGATTAACTCCTTTTTACATCCCAGCCTTCCTGCCCTTCCCGCCGCGTTGCCGCCGCGAAACTTACCGGAAGCCTCAGGGCTTACGACCTTTGAAATACGCACACTCCGTGCGCGGGCCCATGCCAGACATCCATGATGACCGGATTGTTCTCTCCGGCGAACGGAAGAACGGCGTGCCATTCCCCCACGGGTAATTCCATATTTGTGACTTCTGGGGTGGCGTTCAGCGTTATCAGCCAGCGTTCGGATAGCTGGATCTGCAAACGCATCACGCCGTGCTGCCACTCATCAGCGCTCAGCGGCTGAGCGTGTTGATTTAGCCAGCGAACGCTGCCGTCTCCCTCCTGCCACCAGCGGTTGCCGGTTAAGGCGGGGATACGGCGGCGTAGATGAATAAGCGCCGCGGTGAACGCGGTCAGCCCGCGGTTCGCCTTGTCCCAGTCGAGCCAGGTCAGCGCGTTATCCTGACAGTACGCATTATTGTTGCCATGCTGGCTATGGCCGTGTTCATCACCCGCCAGCAGCATCGGCGTTCCCTGCGACAGCAGGAGCGTCACCAGCAGGGCGTGAACGCTGTCCCGCCGCCTTTCAATCACGTCGAGCGTAGCCTCTAAGCCCTCTATACCATGATTGCTGCTGTAGTTATTGTTAGTCCCATCGCGATTCTCTTCACCGTTCGCCTCATTATGTTTCTGATTGAAACAGACGCAGTCACGCAGGGTAAAGCCATCATGGGCGGTAATCAGATTCACCGCCGCCGCAGGCTGCCGCCCGCTGCGCTGGAAGAGATCGCTGGATGCGGCAAAGCGCTGGGCGAACTCCCCCAACGAGGCGTTTTGCTGCAGCCAGAAACGGCGCGAAACATCGCGGAAATGATCGTTCCACTCGGCAAACAGCGGCGGGAAATTGCCCACCTGATAGCCGCCAGCGCCGATATCCCAGGGCTCAGCAATCAGCTTCACCTCTGCCAGCTGCGGATCGCGGCGGATCGCCTCGAACAGCGGCGCATCCTGACGAAATTCCGGCGTCCGTCCCATAACCGAGGCCAGATCGAAGCGGAAGCCGTCAACGTGACACTCATCCACCCAGAAACGCAGGCACCGGCGGGCGTACTCCACGACCCCAGGATGGCTGAGGTTGATGGTGTTCCCGCAGCCGGTCCAGTTGTGATAGTCGCCGTCGTCTCTTATCCAATAATAGCTACGGTTATCGATTCCGCGCAGGGAGAAGGTCGGCCCTTCAAGATCGATTTCAGCGCTGTGGTTCAGCACCACGTCGAGGATCACCTCGATGCCCGCGGCGTGAAGCGCCTTCACCGCGTCGCGAAATTCGTCGAGCGCGCGCTCGGGCTCGCTGGCATAGCGCGGGTCGAGGGCGAAAATCGCCAGCGGGTTGTAGCCCCAGTAGTTGCTCAACCCCATCCGCTGCAGGCGCGGTTCGCTGGCAAACTGCGCTACCGGCATCAGCTCCAGCGCGGTAATACCCAGCGTGTTGAAATAGTCGATCATCACCGGATGACCCAGCGCCCGGTAGGTGCCGCGAATCTCCTCGGGCAGCCCGGGATGCAGGTACGTCAGCCCTTTGACGTGGGCTTCATAAATGACCGTCTGACCCCAGGGCGTGCGCGGCGGCTTGTCGCCCAGCCAGTCGTAATGCAGGTCAACGACCCGCGACTTCGGCGCGATTGCCGCGCTATCGCGGTTATCGGGCTGCCGGTCGCCGCCGTGAAGACGCTCATCGTCAGGCAGCGCGCCATCCACCCGGTGGCAGCAGGGATCGAGCAGCAGCTTCGCCGGGTTAAAGCGATGCCCCTGCTCGGGTTCCCACGGGCCGTGGACGCGATAGCCGTAGCGCAAACCAGGACCAACGCCGGCCAGCCAGCCGTGCCAGACGTCGCCGCTGCGCGCGGGAAGATCAACACGTCGTTCGTTCCCCTGCTCATCGAACAGGCATAGCTCTACCCGCTCGGCATGGGCGGAAAAGAGGGTGAAGTTCACCCCCTTTCCGTCATAGCTGGCGCCCAGCGGAGCGGGCTTTCCTGGCGAGAGCGTCGTCATTCCGCCTCCCGTACCAGCCAGACGGTTGCCAGCGGCGGCAGGGTAATCGACAGCGAGTGCTCGCGGCCGTGGCTGGCGATCGCCTCGCTTGCCACTACCCCGCCGTTGCCGGTATTGCTGCCGTGGTAGTGCATCGAGTCGGTATTCAGCTCCTCCCGCCAGCGCCCAGGCTGGTTAATCCCGAAGCGATAGCCGTGGCGCGGCACCGGCGTGAAGTTGCTGGCAACGATGATCTCATTCCCCGCCTTATCGCGACGGACGAAGACAAACACCGAGCGCTCGTGGTCGTCCACCACCAGCCATTCGAAGCCGTAGCGGTCAAAATCAAGCTCGTGCAGCGCCCTGTGACGACGATAGGTATGGTTCAGGTCGCGAACCAGACGCTGGACGCCGTGGTGCCAGTTATCGCCGCCTTCCAGCAGATGCCAGTCGAGGCTGGCGTCGTGGTTCCACTCCCGCCCCTGGGCAAACTCGTTGCCCATGAACAGCAGCTTTTTACCGGGGAAGGCAAACAGCCAGCCGTAGTAGGCGCGCAGGTTGGCAAACTTCTGCCACGCATCGCCGGGCATGCGGTCGAGGATCGACTTTTTGCCGTGGACCACTTCGTCGTGGGAGAGCGGCAGAACGAAGTTCTCGGTGTAGTTGTAGAGCATGCCGAAGGTCATCTTGTCATGGTGATGACGGCGGTGAACCGGATCGAGTTTCATGTAGTCGAGGGTGTCGTGCATCCAGCCGAGGTTCCATTTGAACCAGAAGCCGAGCCCGCCCGTCGAGGCGGGACGCGACACGCCGGCAAAGTCGGTGGACTCTTCCGCCATGGTGACCGCGCCGGGGGTCTGCTCGCCGAGCACGCGGTTGGTATTACGCAGGAACTCAATCGCTTCCAGGTTTTCCCGCCCGCCGTACTCATTCGGCACCCACTCGCCCTCTTTACGGCTGTAGTCGCGGTAGATCATCGAGGCCACCGCATCGACGCGCAGGGCGTCAATGCCGAAGCGCTCAATCCAGTACAGCGCGTTGCCCACGAGGAAGTTGCTGACCTCCCGGCGGCCGTAGTTGTAGATCAGGGTATTCCAGTCCTGGTGATAGCCTTCGCGCGGGTCGCTGTGTTCGTACAGCGAGGTCCCGTCAAACGCCGCGAGGGCAAAATCATCGGAGGGAAAATGCCCCGGCACCCAGTCGAGGATCACGTTGAGGCCCGCGGCGTGCGCGGCGTGAATGAAGTAGCGGAAGTCTTCGCGGGTGCCAAAGCGTCGGGTCGGCGCGTACAGCCCGGTGGGCTGGTAGCCCCAGCTGCCGTCAAACGGATGCTCGTTCACCGGCAGCAGCTCCAGATGGGTAAAGCCCATCCATTTGGCATAGGGCACCAGCTGGTCCGCCAGCTCGCGATAGCTCAGCCAGAAGTTGTTATCGGTGTGGCGACGCCAGGAGCCCAGGTGGACCTCATAAATCGAAATCGGCGCATCGAACTGGTTCGCCTGCCTGCGCGCCGGCGGCTGGGTAATTTTTTCCGGCAGGCCGCAGATCAGCGAGGCGGTGTCCGGGCGCATCTGCGCCTCAAAGGCGTAAGGGTCGGACTTCACCCGCAGGTGGCCGTGCGCGTCGATCATCTCAAATTTATACAGCTGGCCGTTCTGCGCGCCGGGGACAAACAGCTCCCAAATCCCCGACTCTTTGCGCAGGCGCATCGGGTGGCGGCGGCCATCCCAGTAGTTGAACTGGCCGACCACGGAAACCCGGCGGGCGTTCGGCGCCCACACCGAGAAGCGCGTGCCGGTGATGCCGTCCATCGTATCGGCGTGGGCGCCGAGGGTTTCGTACGGCCGCAGGTGGGTACCTTCGGAGAGCAGCCAGACGTCCAGGTCCTGCAGCAGCGGGCCAAAGCGGTAAGGGTCATCAATCAGATTGAGCTGACCATGCCAGGTGACGGCCAGCTGATAGCGAAAAGCATTTTTTCGACGCGGCAGAACGCCGCTAAAGAAACCGCGCGAGTCGAGGCATTCGAGCCTGCCGACTTTGCGTCCGGTTTTCGGTTCAATGACCCACACGTCGGTGGCATCGGGTAACAACGCGCGTACTTCCAGCCCGGCATCGGTGGCGTGCATGCCCAGCACGGAAAAAGGGTCCGCAAAATGACCGGCAATTAGCGCGTTAATCACGTCTCTATCAATATGATTAGACATGGTTTCATCCTGTTGTAAGTGCCGCCCTTTCCTGTATCTGGCGACTTTTTTTGACCTGAACGGTGCAGCACACTGTGCATCCTTCTGCTCCGTCCCACCTTCAGGTAAGGAAACGTCGTTCCTCACTAAAGCATAGCCAAGGCTTTCTTACCCCCGTTGAGAAAAATCAAACATCCGCGTTTACTCCTTGTATTACGCAAAAAAAGGGGGTGTCAGACACCCCCTTTTTATTCATCCTGTGATTACGCCAGCTGCCGCAGCATCCGGCGCAGCGGCTCGGCTGCGCCCCATAGCAGCTGGTCGCCGACGGTGAAGGCCGAGAGATACTCCGGCCCCATATTCAGCTTACGCAGGCGACCAACCGGCGTCGTCAGGGTGCCGGTGACGGCAGCCGGAGTCAGCTCGCGCATGGTAATATCACGATCGTTAGGTACCACTTTCGCCCACGGGTTGTGCGCCGCCAGCAGCTCCTCAACGGTCGGGATAGAAACGTCTTTTTTCAGCTTGATGGTGAACGCCTGGCTGTGGCAGCGCAGCGCGCCAACGCGCACGCACAGGCCGTCAACCGGAATGGCCGCTGAGGTGGCGAGGATTTTATTGGTCTCCGCCTGGCCCTTCCACTCTTCGCGGCTCTGGCCGTTATCCAGCTGCTTGTCGATCCACGGGATCAGGCTACCGGCCAGCGGTACGCCAAAGTTATCTACCGCCAGATCGCCGCTGCGGGTGAGCGAAGTGACCTTGCGCTCAATCTCCAGAATAGCGGAAGCCGGATTGGCCAGCTCCGTCGCAACGTGGCCGTGCAGCTGGCCCATCTGGGTCAGCAGTTCACGCATGTGGCGCGCGCCGCCGCCGGAGGCCGCCTGGTAAGTCGCGACGCTGACCCACTCGACTAAATCCTGTGCAAACAGGCCGCCGAGGGACATCAGCATCAGGCTGACGGTACAGTTGCCGCCAACGAAGGTCTTGACGCCATTATTCAGACCGGCGGTAATCACGTCCTGGTTAACCGGGTCAAGAATAATGATGGCGTCGTCCTTCATGCGCAGCGAAGACGCCGCGTCAATCCAGTAACCCTGCCAGCCGCTTTCACGCAGCTTCGGATATACGTCGTTGGTATAATCGCCGCCCTGGCATGTCACGATAATATCCAGCGCCTTCAGTGCTTCCAGGTCAAATGCATCCTGAAGCGTACCGCCGGTGCTGCCACCGAATGATGGAGCAGGTTGCCCCAGCTGGGAGGTGGAGAAAAAAACAGGGCGAATGGCGTCGAAATCGCGCTCTTCAACCATGCGTTGCATGAGTACAGAGCCGACCATTCCGCGCCAGCCGATAAAACCAACATTTTTCATAACGTATTTCCTGGGAGATGTGTGCTGTTTGTGCCAAGCCAGTTTCCTACTGGATCATCCCTCACATTACAAAATGCTGCTAAAGTCGCAAGTGAAATTAATCAATGATTGCCCGGCAATCAGTAAAGCAACTTATCTTATGCAGCATCCGCAGCCATCGGCATTCAGGAAAACCTTAAAGATTATCGGGGATAAGCGTGGCGAAAAGGGAATAATTTCCGCCGCGTTTTTATTGATCTGGATTATGGATTTACGCGGAAAATGGGTCGCTAGCGGCAGCGCGGCGAAACCCGACAAACCCTTGCGGTGCCTGGGCTGCTGAGGCGTCAGGCTTTTGTCGTAGCGCTCATTATGGCGCGGAGTCAGGCGAAAAAGGAGGCATGGATGCGGGCAGGAAGCGAGGATAAAAACGGCGTCTGCCGTCAGGCGAAAAGAGCCCGGCAGCGCTGCGCCGGGCTCTCTTATTTAACGTTTAGCTGAGCAGCGAAAACGCAATCATACCGACGATGGCGCCGGTGGTGCCGAGAATGGTTTCCATCATGGTCCAGGTCTTCAGCGTCTGGGCTTCCGTTGCGCCGGTAAACTTACCGAACAGCCAGAAGCCCGCGTCGTTGACGTGGCTCACGACGATTGAACCGCCGGCGATACAAATCGACAGGGCCGCCATTTGCGCACCGCTGTAGTTCAGCTGCTCGATAACCGGCATCACCAGACCAACCGCCGTTAAGCAGGCGACCGTCGCAGAGCCCTGGATAATGCGCACCGCGGCCGCCAGCACGAAGCAGGTAATCGCAATCGGCAGACCCATACCGGTCAGCGCTTCACCGAGCGCCGGGCCGACGCCGGAATCCACCAGCACCTGCTTAAAGACGCCGCCGGCACCGATGACCAGCAGGATAATCCCCGCCGGCTGCAGCGCGTGGCCGCAGATCTCCATCACCCGATCTTTCGCCATCCCCTGACGTACCGCCAGGCCATAAATCGCCACCAGGCACGCCACCAGAATCGCGGTGAACGGATGGCCGATAAATTCGAACCATTCATAGGCGCTGGAGCCAACCGGGACAAAGCGCGCGGCGATCGTTTTCAGCCCCACCAGCACCAGCGGCAGAAGGATCAGCGACAGGCTAAAGGCAAACGACGGCATCTTGCCTTCGCCCAGGCTCGGCTCGCTGATATCGTCCGGAATATGCAGTTCGACATAGCGGCTGATAAAGTTGCCCCACAGCGGCCCGGCGATAAGCATCCCCGGGATCGCGGCGCAGAGGCCAATCAGGATCATCCAGCCAAAATCGGCGTGCATTTGCGACGCCAGCAGCATAGGCGCGGGCCCCGGCAGCAGAAATGCCGCAGCGGCGGCTACGCCGGCAAACAGCGGAATGACCAGCTTCACCAGGTTGGTGCCGGTATGGCGCGCCATCGAGAAGGCGACGCTAATCAGCAGCACGATAGCCACTTCGAAAAACAGCGGCAGCGCGCAGATAAGGCCGGCCAGGCCAATGGCGTAATGCGCCCGGCTGTGGCCAAAAGATTTCAGCATCTTAACGGCTATCTGGTCGACGGCGCCGGTTTCATGAAGGATCTTACCGAACATCGCCCCCAGCGCCACGACGATCGCCAGAAAGCCGAGCGTCCCCCCCATCCCTTTTTCCATGGTTGCCGCAATTTTATCCAGCGGCATCCCGGAAAAGAGACCTGCACCAATAGAAACCACCATCAAGGCCACGAAGGCATGCATACGCGCCTTCATGACTAAAAACAGCAGCAGCAAAACGGAGCCGACTGCTGTTAAAACAAGCGTTAATGTACTCACTAGTTACTGCCTTTGTTGATCACCTCAATGGTGCTCGCGACCACGCCTTCCAGCGATTGATCAATATCGACGATTAACACATCGCCTTCGTCCGCGCCGGGCTCCTGCAGAGTTTCAAACTGCGTTACCAGCATCTGGGTTTTGAAGAAGTGGCCCTTGCGCGCCTTCAGGCGGCTTTCGATCAGGTCAAAATCACCTTTCAGGTAGACGAAGGAGAGGTTCGGGTTGCCTTTGCGCAGAATGTCGCGATAGCTTTTTTTCAGCGCCGAGCAGACGATAAGCGACACTTTATTGGTCCGCTGCATGGCGAAGGCGGCGTCGTTCAGCGCCTGAAGCCACGGCGTGCGGTCGTCATCATTCAGCGGCTCGCCGGAAGCCATCTTGTTGATATTGCTACGCGGATGCAGAAAGTCGCCGTCGAGAAACGCGGCATGCATCTGATGCGCCACTTCGCTGGCGACGGCGGATTTTCCACTGCCGGAAACGCCCATCAGGACATAGACGTGGTGATCATGGTTAGTCGTGCTCAAAGCTTCCTCCCACTGGACACATACGCGTCGTCCTTCAGGCCGTTTGGATTCGGAGGTGAACGGGCGCGCGCACAGGTTAATTGTTACGGGTAACTGTTATCGGTAACATTGTCATGCCGGATTTAGGGAGAAGCAATCACCATTCGTGCCAGAAGTGAATATGTGTGATCTACTTCAAACTTGTCAGTTTAAATTGATCCACCCGGTGACAATGTGAAACCTAAATCTAACATCTTAGGGGTAACCGTCTCACCACGAATACGCGCCAGCAGGCGCTCGGCGCCGATGCGCCCCATCCGCTCACGCGGCGTCAGCACGCTGGCAAGACGCGGCTCCATAACCTGGCCAATATCGTGGCCGTGGAAGCCGGCAATCGCCATATCATCCGGAATGCGTAATCCCAGACGCTGGCACTCAAAGGCCGCGCCGACCGCGAGGTCATCGTTGGTGCAGAAGATCCCGTCAAGCTGCGGATATTCGCGACGCGCCTGGCGCATCAGCTCAATCCCTGACGAGTAGGAAGAAGATTGTTCAACCATCACGCTGTACGGCGTCATGCCCGCGTCGTGCATCGCCTGCTCGTACCCCTTCTGCTTGATGATAGTACGTTCATCAAGACGTGCGCCAAGATAGGCCACGTGGCGATGGCCGCGGGCAATAATGGCGGCGGTCATCTGGCGCGCGGCGTCGAAGTTATCAAAACCGACGGCGATATCGAGGCACGGCGATCGGCTGTCCATCAGCTCGACCACCGGGATCCCGGCGACCTCGATCATTTTCAGCGTCCGCGGCGTGTGGGTACGTTCGGTGAGGATCAGGCCGTCGATGTTCCACGAGAGCATCGATTCCAGGCGTTTTTCTTCCATTTCAGGCTTATAGCCGTAGTGCGCCAGCATGGTCTGATAGCCAAAAGCATCGGTGACGCTTTCAATGCCGCGCAGCACTTCAGAAAAGACCTGGTTGGTTAACGAGGGCAGGAGCACGCCGATGGCGCGGCTGGTCGCGTTGGAGAGAATATCAGGGGCACGATTGGGGATATAACCCAGTTCATCGAGAGCAACGGCAATCTTGCCACGCAGAGCCTCGGAAACCTGTTCCGGGTTACGTAAAAAGCGACTGACCGTCATTTTGGTCACGCCGACAAGATCGGCTACATCCTGAAGTACGGGTCTTTTCTTTTTCATCGTCCTGACTGTAATAAATGGGAGAGATTCTCTCAGTTTATCACGGACAAAGCGCAACCTTCCCGGAGAAACGCGCGCTAACGACTTTATTTAGCGTTAATGGCCGCAATCATGCGAGCGGCGCTGCGGCCGCTGCGCCAAAAATCCCCGGCCGCGCTGGCGACCGGGTGAGCGACAAAAGCAGGACTGAGTATTAGACCGGCGGCAGATCGAACAGCAGGATTTCGCTGTCGCTATCGGCATGAACCGAGATAGCCTGCTCATCCCAAATCGCCAGGCCATCGCTGGTGGTTGCTTTGGTGCCGTTGATGGTCACTTCACCTTTGACGACCTGAATCCACACGCGACGTTCCGCGGCAATCTGATGGACCGACTGCTCGTCTTTCAGCAGCGCCCAGCGGTACAGCTCCATATCCTGATGCACTTTCAGCGAGCCTTCGCGAGCGTCCGGCGACAGCACCAGCTGTTTGCCCTGCAGCGCATCAAACCGGCGCTGCTCATAGCGCGGAGCGATGCCGTTCTCTTCCGGCATAATCCAGATTTGATACAGGTGCAGACGTTCGGTGCTGCTCGGGTTGTATTCAGAGTGGCGCACCCCGGTACCGGCGCTCATGATCTGGAATTCCCCCGCAGGAACCTGCTCTTTGTTACCCATGCTGTCCTGGTGTTCAACCACCCCTTCCAGCACGTAGGTCAGAATTTCCATATCTTTATGCGGGTGGGTCCCGAAGCCCTGGCCGGCGTCAATCACGTCATCGTTAATCACGCGCAGAGCGGAAAAGCCCATAAAATTGGCGTCGTAATAGTTGGCGAAAGAGAAAGTATGCCAGGAATCGAGCCAGCCATGATTAGCGTGACCGCGTTCGTTAGCTTTGCGTAAGTAGATCATGTTGCACCCCCGTATGTTTTCGATGGAATAAGTGTGGACCCATTCTGCTAACGATCATAGAGGGTGAAAATTGACTCCTCTGTTCAAAAAATATGAATAAGAGCAGAGGAGCTCAGGAAGCTTATTTATCGAGGGTTATCGTGGCCGGCGATGGCTGTCTGAAGCCGCGTTCGAGGATCTCCATATTGGTGAGAACTTCAGTTTCCTTGACGTAATTGTCCGCCCCGTTCACCAGGGTCTCGTAGAGCGAATCATACACCCGCCCGTAGTCGCCGGGCTCCACCCGCAGCTCTTCCCGCACGCTCGCGCCGCTATCATCCACGTACTCCAGCAGGCCGATGCTCTCATCTGCCGCAAAGCCCGGCTCGCCCGGCATGATATTCGCCTTCAGGCTGGTTTCCTGCTGGTCGATGCCGTATTTGATAAACGACCCTTTATGACCGTGAACGATAAATTTCGGATACGCCAGCTTCACCAGATAACTGGTTTTAACAATCGCCTTCAGGTCGCCGTAGAACAGCTGGGCTTCAAAGGTATCATCCGGGTTGGCCTTATTACGCAGGCTGCGGATGTCGTACGCCACGCGATCCGGGCGGCCGAACAGGGAGATTATCTGATCCAGCGTATGCACGCCGAGGCCGTAAAAAGCGCCATCCTGCGCCAGTCCGGGCTGCGTTTCCGCCGTCGGGCGATAGAGGTCGAAGTGGCTTTCAATTTCAACGATCTCGCCCAGCTTACCGCTTTCAATCGCCTTCTTAGCGGTCAGGAAGCAGGAGTCAAAGCGGCGGTTCTGGTACGGCGTTACCGTCAGCCCCTTGCTTTTTGCCAGCGCAAACAGCGCTTTCGCTTCCGCCAGCGTCGGGGTGAAGGGTTTTTCCACCAGCACGTTCTTGCCCGCTTCCAGCGCACGCTTCGCGTAGTCAAAGTGGCTGTCGGCGTGGGTGCAGACAATCACCAGCCTGACCTGAGGATCGTTAAGTACTTCATCGAGATCGCTGGTGAAGTGGATATGCGAGTACTGCGGGGCCTGCTCTTCCGGCTTCGCGCTGCGGCGGTAGATATGCGCCACGTGCCAGCGGTCTTTGCGGTGCAGGACGTAAGGAAGATGGTAGCGGGTGGTGCTTTTGCCGAATCCAATAAACGCGCAGTGCAGAGTCATAACGCAGTCCTTAGTTGAGGTTTCTGCTGCTAACCATAGCGCACCCCGGCGACGAACTTAACCCTTAACCCACTGACGATGGCGGAAAATGACCGGCAAAAAAAGGCAAAAAAAAAGCCAGCACCTGGCTGGCTAAAGTAATACTGGAAGCAATGTGAGCAATGTCGTGCTTTCAGGCTTTCCGCAAGGGTCTCCCTGAATGCAGGACAATAATAATCATTCTCATTCGCACTTGTCTACTTCTTTTTGCAAAAATTAGCCGTTGACGCCTTTTTTAAAGTCAGGGATGTTGAAAGGGACTCAACGAGCAGATAAAGCCTGATATGCAGGCGCTAAGGAGAAGAGGAATGAGTGAGATAGTGATACGCCACGCCGAACCGCGCGATGCAGAACCGTTACGTCAGCTGACTGCACACCCGGAGGTCTATCACGACACGCTACAGCTTCCTCATCCGGCAATGGAAATGTGGCAGGAGCGGCTACAGCCCCGGCCCAACGGCCACCATCTGGTCGCCAGCATCGATGAGCAGGTCGTCGGCCACCTGATGCTGAGCGTTGAATCCCGCCCGCGCCGCAGCCATGTCGCAACCTTCGGCATGAGCGTGGCGGCGCCCTTTCACGGACGCGGCGTCGGCAGCGCCCTGATGCGCGAGATGATAAACCTGTGTGATAACTGGCTGCGCGTCGAACGCATTGAATTAACGGTCTTCGCTGATAACGCCTCCGCCGTTGCCGTCTATCGCAAATACGGCTTTAGCATTGAGGGGACCGGGCGTAAGTTTGCGCTGCGCAACGGTGAATACGTCGATGCCCTCTTTATGGCCCGCCTGAAAGAGTAGCCCTTCGCAACCCTCTCCCGCTCGGGGAGAGGGTTGGAAATAGCCTAGTATCCGGCGGTTAAATCCCCCGGTGAACGCGGGTCAGACGCGCCGTACAGCGTGCCGTCCGGGCCGACCATAATACTTTGCGTGCTGCCCATCGCCTCTTTCACCGCTACCTTCTGCCCTCTTTCCGTCAGCAGCTTCAGGGTATCCGGGCTAAAGCCCTTCTCCACCCGCAGCTCATCGGGCAGCCACTGATGATGGAAGCGCGGCGCGTTGGTGGCTTCCGCGACGTTCATCCCAAAATCGATGGAGTTCACCACCATCTGCAGCACCGTCGTGATAATCCGGCTGCCGCCCGGGCTGCCGGTGACCAGCCAGGTTTTACCGTCCTTGACCACAATCGTCGGCGACATTGACGACAGCGGGCGTTTTTTCGGTCCGACAGCGTTGGCGTCACCGCCCACCAGCCCGTAAACGTTGGGCACGCCGGGCTTCGCCGAGAAATCATCCATCTGATTGTTCATTAAGATACCGGAGTTCCCCGCCACAATGCCGGTACCAAAAGTGGTGTTCAGCGTGTAGGTCACCGCCACCGCGTTGCCGTCCTTATCCACCACCGAGAAGTGGGTAGTCTGGTTGCTCTCGTAAGGCGCCAGCTTGCCCGGGCGGATCTGGCTGGAGGGTTTCGCCTTGTTGATATCGATCTGCTCGGCTATCGATTTGGCGTAGGCCTTGCTGGTGAGCGCCTGCCACGGAACCTTAACGAAATCCGGATCGCCAAGGTACTCAGAACGATCGGCATAGGCGTGCTTCTCCGCTTCCGCCATCACCTGCATGGCGTCCGCGCTGCCGAAGCCGAACTTATGCATATCGAAGTTTTCGAGGATATTGAGGATCTGCACGATGTGGATCCCCCCGGAGGAAGGCGGCGGCATTGAGAACACCTGGTAGCCGCGATAGTCGCCGCTTATCGGCGTGCGCTCCACCGCCCGGTAGTTCGCCAGGTCCGCTTTGGTGATCAGCCCGCCGTTTTTTTGCATCTCATCGGCGATCTGGTCGGCAATCGCCCCTTTATAAAACGCGTCCGGGCCGTGCTCGGCGATCAGCTCCAGGCTTTTTCCCAGCTGCTTTTGCACCAGCTTGTCGCCCTTTTTCAGCGGCTCACCGTTTTTCCAGAAGATAGCCCGGCTGTTGGCGTGATTCGGGATCACCTCGCTGCCGTAGGTTTTCAGGTCGTCCGCCAGCGCATCGTTGACCGTGAAGCCCTCTTCAGCCAGCTTGATGGCCGGACGAATCACCTTGTTCAGCGGCATGGTGCCATATTTTTCCAGCGCCAGCGAGAAGCCGGCCACGCTGCCCGGCGTGCCGGAGGCGAGATGCGAGGTCAGCGACTTTTTACTATCCGGGTTGCCCTGGTCATCGAGGAACATATCCCGGGTTGCCTGCTCCGGCGCCATTTCGCGAAAATCAATGGCCGTCGTTTTACCGTCTTTGGTGCGCAGCATCATAAAGCCGCCGCCGCCAATATTGCCCGCCTGCGGGTGCGTGACCGCCAGCGCATAGCCCACGGCCACCGCCGCATCGACGGCGTTTCCACCCTGGCGCAAAATATCCACGCCGACGCGGGTAGCCAGGGCATCAACCGACGCCACCATCCCCTGCTGGGCGCGAACCGGGTGAAAGACATCCTCTTCAACCCCGTAGGATACGGGAGGCGGGGCGGGGTTTGCGGCGACGGTAAAGCTCCCGCCCGCCAGCAGCAAAGCGATGACCGCCTGACGCCAGAATAGTGTTGTTATCATTGCCATACTCCTGAATCTGTTTTTGTCCCTGCATAAGCCTGGTTTATAAGTCCTAAAAAATCATTGTTATGCCGAAAAGGAGGTACACTTAAGCGATCCCACGCACGGGAGGAGAGAACAATGAAGGCAATACTATTTCTGGCAGCGCTGATGCCGTTGACCGCCCTCGCACAGCCGCTTAATACCACTAATAATCCCAACCAGCCGGGGTACGTCGTCCCCAGCCAGCAGCGGATGCAAAACCAGATGCAGGTCCAGCAGCAGCAGCACCAGAACATGCTGAAGCAGGATATGCAGAACCAGACGCGCGCTCAGCAGCAGCATCTTCAAACTCAGCTGAACAACAACCAGCAGCGCGTATTGCAGAGCGGGAATGTGAATTCGCAGCAGCAGGTGCTGCCGAATAGTAACGGTGGCATGCTGCCGCGACAGACGACCCCGTAAAGGCCGCCCGTCGGCAGATTAGGGCTGGAAGTTGGGGCCGATGACGTCTATCGCATCGGTACAGATGCTGTCGACGCCCCAGCGCAGCAGCTCGGCGGCACGCTGGGGTTTATTGACGGTATACACCAGAATATGCAGGCCGGCGGCCTTCAGGCTCGCCGCCCGCGCCTCATCAAGCAGCTTATGGTTTAGGTGAATCGACACGCAGCCCAGCCGGGCGGTCAGCTCGCGCCAGTCCTCACGCCACTCGTCCAGTAGCAGCCCGCGGGGCAGCTCGGGCGCCGCCTGCTGCGCCGCTTCCAGGGCGTCAATTTCAAACGATGACAGCAGCGGCGCGGTCATGCCGTGCCACAGCTCGCGGGCCGCTAAGGCCACCACCTTGCCGGTCAGCGGGCCGGTGCCGGTGGTGGGCTTAATTTCGATATTGGCCATCATGTTCAGCTGCCGGCAGCGCTCCGCCACGGCGGAGAGCAGCGGCAGCGGCTCGCCTTTAAATTCGCGGCCGTACCAGCTTCCCGCATCAACGTTCAGCAGCTCATGCCACGCCAGCTCGCCCGCCACGCCCCAGCCGTTGCTGGTGCGCTCGAGATTATCGTCATGCAGCAAAAAGATCTGTCCATCCTTCGACAGCTTGGCGTCAAACTCGATCATGGTATGACCAAAGCGAGCGCCGGTATCAATAGCGGCGAGGGTATTCTCCGGCGCCAGCTTTCCGCCGCCGCGATGGGCGACGATATGGGGGTAAGGCCAGTAACTCATGCGCGTTGTCCTGTTTCACCATCAAAGAGGTGCAGATGATCCTGCGGCAGATGCAGCCACAGCGTGCTGCCCGCCGCCGGACGCTGCTGATGCGGCAGCCTGACGACCAGCTTCTGCGCGCCCCAGCGCCCGTGGGCGAGGTTATCGGCACCTAAAATTTCCAGCGTATCCATCACCAGCGGTACGCCGCCTTCCGTCTCGGGGCCTGCGGCAAAATGTTCCGGACGGATGCCGAGGGTCATCTTACGCCCGGCGTGGCGACGATGCTCGCTATTGATCGGCAGACGCAGGCCGCCTTCCAGTTCAAAACGGCTGCCGTCGTCGCTGATGCGCCCGTCCAGCAGGTTCATCGCCGGGCTGCCGATAAAGCTCGCCACAAAGCGGCTGGCCGGCTTTTCGTAAACCTCTACCGGCGTGCCAATCTGCTCGGCGACGCCTTTATTCATCACCATCACCCGCTGGGCGAGGGTCATCGCCTCAACCTGGTCGTGGGTAACGTACAGCGAGGTGGTTTTCAGCCGACGGTGCAGCTGCTGGAGCTCCAGACGCATCTGCACGCGCAGCTTGGCGTCAAGGTTCGACAGGGGTTCATCAAACAGGAATACCGCCGGATCGCGAACGATGGCGCGGCCCATCGCCACGCGCTGGCGCTGGCCACCGGAGAGCTCGCGCGGGCGGCGCTTGAGCAGGCCATCAAGCTCCAGAATGCGCGCCGCTTCCTGCACCCGCTCGTCAATCAGGCTTTTACCCATCCCGCGAATTTTCAGCCCCCAGGCCATGTTCTCCTCCACGCTCATATGCGGGTAGAGGGCGTAGTTCTGGAACACCATCGCGATGCCGCGATCCTTCGGCTCCATCTCGGTGACGCGCTGGCGGTTAATCCAGATATCGCCGCTGGTCACCCGCTCAAGCCCGGCCACCATCCGCAGCAGCGTCGATTTGCCGCAGCCGGAAGGCCCGACCATTACGATAAACTCCCCGTCCGCCACGTCGAGCGTCAGCGGCTGAATCACCTGGGTTTTGCCATCCCAGCTTTTGGTTACTGCCTGTAGTTTAAGTCCTGCCATAAAAGGTTGTATCCCTTGATTGTTCATGAACGTCGCTGGCGGCTATTTTTGCTCGGGGCAAGGCGCAAGCGTCGCAGTTTGGTGGGCCCAAATAAGACGCGAGTAACGCGGTACCGGGCAAAAATGGCCCCAGCCCTTCGGGACGCGTGCCGAAATCGCGTACTCTGCGTTGTCGGATTTGGACATAGGCCCACTATGTCCATCATCCTCCGCCTTGATTACGCGGTTTCGGCTCAGCGTCGACGCCACGAACAATCAAGGGATACAACCTACTTCTCACTGTCCACTAAACCGCGCACAAACGCGCGCTGCATGGCTAAAACGATAACAACCGGGGGAATCAGCGTCAGCAGCATTGCCGCCATCACCTGATTCCACTGCGTGGTACCCTCGCCGGTGGCGATCATGCCTTTGATACCCGCCACCGCGGTGCCGAGATTGATATCCTGAATAATCAGCAGCGGCCACAGGTACTGGTTCCAGCCGTAGATAAAGGTGATAACGAACAGCGCCGCGAGATTGGTTTTCGACAGCGGCAGCACGATGTCGCGGAAAAAGCGCATCGGCGAGGCGCCGTCGATGCGCGCCGCTTCAATCAGCTCATCCGGCAGGGTCATAAAGAACTGGCGGAACAGGAAGGTGGCGGTTGCCGAGGCCATCAGCGGCAGCGTCAGGCCGGCGTAGCTATCGAGCATCTTCAGGTTGGCAATCACCTCTACCGTCGGGAAAATTCGCACCTCAACCGGCAGCATCAGGGTGATAAAAATCATCCAGAAGAACAGGTTACGCAGCGGGAAGCGGAACCAGACGATGGCGAACGCCGACAGCATCGACACCACGATTTTGCCCACCGTAATGCTGAACGCCATGATGAAGCTGTTGAGCATCATCAGCCAGAACGGCGCGCTGTTGGCCCCCACGCCCTGCTGCCAGATGGTAGCCATATTTTCCAAAAGGTGGCCGCCGGGGATCAGCGTCATCGGCGTCTCAAAGACCGCCTTGTTGTCCAGCGTGGCCGCGACGAAGGCGACGTACAGCGGAAACAGAATGACGGCAATTCCCGCAATCAGCATGGTGTGGCTGAAAATCGTCAGCCCGGGACGGTTCTCAATCATTGGTAGCGCACCTTACGTTCAACATAGCGGAACTGAACCACCGTCAGCACAATCACCAGCATCATCAGCACCACCGACTGCGCGGCGGAAGCGGAGAGATCGAGCCCGGCAAAGCCTTCACGATAGATCTTATAAATCAGCGTCGTCGTCGCCTGGACCGGGCCGCCGGCGGTGGCAGCATCGATAACCGGGAAGGTATCGAAGAAGGCGTAAACCAGGTTGACGACCAGCAGGAAGAAGCTCACCGGCGCAATCAGCGGCAGCGCCAGCTTGAAAAAGCGGCGGACAGGGCCGGCCCCGTCAATCGCCGCGGCCTCCACCAGCGAGCGCGGGATCGACTGCAGCGCGGCGAAGAAGAACAGGAAATTGTAGCTAATCTGCTTCCATACCGAAGCAAACACCACGAGGAACATCGCCTGGCCGCTGTTCTGCGCGTGGTTCCAGTCGTAGCCCATCTCGCCGAGAAAATGGGTAATCAGCCCGCGTCCTGGGTTAAAGAGGAAAATCCACAGCACCGCGGCGACCGCGGGCGCGACGGCGTAGGGCAGCAGCATCAGCGTTTGATAGAAGCGGCTGCCGCGCACCACGTAGTCGACCAGCGCGGCGAAAAACAGCGAGACGATCAGGCCGCTGAACGTCACCATCGAGCTGAACTTGATGGTGGTCCAGAATGAGTCCAGATAGTACGGGTCGTGGAACAGGGTAACGAAGTTATCCATGCCGACGAACTGGCTGGAGAGGCCAAACGGGTCGACGCTCTGCAGCGAATACCACAGCGCCTCGCCCGCGGGCCAGATAAAGAAAATAATGGTGATAATCAGCTGCGGCGCAACCAGCAGATAGGGCAGCCAGCGCGAGCGGAATACCGGACGGGTTGATGACATGAGGTTACTCTTTTGCTCGATGATGCCTACCGATTCACTGCTACCGGCGATCGCCAAAGGCGGATGTCCCCCGGTAAGCGCGGCGCTACCGGGGAACCTCCGTTCGACCTACTGCCCTGAACCTATCGGCATCAATACGTTACGACTTAGTCGACTGCTCGAAACGACGCAGCAGCTGGTTACCGCGCTCAACCGCTGAATCCAGCGCCTGCTGCGGGGTTTTCTTGCCGGTCCAAACGCTTTCCAGCTCCTCGTCCACTACGGTACGGATCTGCGGCATATTGCCCAGGCGCAGGCCTTTGGTGAACGGCAGCGGCGGCTTGTTCAGCATCTGACGAGTGGCGATATCGGCGCCGGGATTCTTGTCATAGAAGCCCTGCTGACGGGTCAGATCGTAGGCGGCGGTAGTGATCGGCAGATAGCCGGTTTTCTGGTGCCATTCCGCAGCGATTTCCGGTTTTGTCAGGAACTCGAGGAATTTCGCCACTCCGGTGTAGGTCTCTTTATCTTTGCCCTGCATCACCCACAGGCTCGCCCCGCCGATAATGGCGTTCTGCGGCGCGCCCTTAACGTCGGCATCGTACGGCATCATCCCGACGCCATAGTTGAATTTGGCGTACTGGCGGATATCGGCCAGCGAGCCGGAGGAGGCGGTGGTAATCGCGCAGTCACCGTTGTAGAACTTCTCGGTGGACTCATCTTTACGCCCGAAGTAGCTGAAGTCGCCCTTCTTGTTCATCGCTTCCAGCATGGCGATATGCTTCACCTGCTCCGGCTTGTTGAACTCCAGAACCGCATCGGTGCCATCGAAGCCGTTGTTTTTGGTGGCGACCGGCAGACCGTGCCAGGCGCTGAAGTTCTCAATCTGAATCCAGCCCTGCCAGCCGCTGGCGTAGCCGCACTTCATTCCGGCGGCCTTCAGCTTCGCGGTATAGGCGGCCAGGTCCTGCCAGGTTTTCGGCGGCTGCTCCGGATCTAAGCCGGCTTTTTTGAAGGCGTCTTTGTTGTAGTACAGCACCGGGGTGGAGCTGTTAAAAGGCTGGGAGAGGAGGTGGCCAGTTTTAGAGTCGGTGTAGTAGCCGGAAACGGTCGGCACGAACTGCGATTCATCAAACTTAATGCCCGCATCGGTGAAGACCTGATACACCGGCTTGATGGCTTTTGACGCCATCATCGTCGCGGTGCCGACTTCATAAACCTGCAGCAGCGCCGGGGCGTTGCCGGTACGAAACGCGGCGATACCGGCGCTCAGGCTCTGCTCATAGTTACCTTTGTAGACCGGCGTAATTTTGTAATCCGGATTGGCCGCGTTGAAACGCTGCGCCAGAGAATCAACTTCTTTACCCAGCTCCCCTTCCATTGAGTGCCAGAACGGGATGGTAGTTACTGCGAGGGCCTGGCCGGCAAATGCCAGGCTAAGCGCCAGTCCTAAAGCCGTATGTCGTAACGATATCATCGGTTATCTCTCTTGTTGTTCCAGATGCGCGATTTCACGCGTTTGATGTTCGCGGGGGTAACATGACATGCTCGAATTACAGAAAAATAACTCTTTTATTACAAAAAAAAGATAGTAAGACGTCAGGGAGATGGCAAGACGATGAAAGATCGGAGACAGGAAAGTGGGAGCTGCGACACGTCAAGGGGATGATTGCCGGCCGGCGGCGCTCTGGTTGAGGAATATCCCGGCCGGGCGGCCGGGAATAAGAGCGAGGAGATTAGCCTCCCAGGTAGGCGCTACGCACCGCTTCGTTAGCCAGCAGCGCGTCGCCGGTATCCTCAAGCACCACGTGGCCGTTCTCGAGCACGTAGCCGCGATCGGCAAGCTTCAGCGCCTGGTTGGCGTTCTGCTCCACAAGGAAAATGGTCATCCCCTGCTCGCGCAGCTGTTCGATGGTGTTGAAAATCTGCTGGATGATAATCGGCGCCAGGCCCAGAGAAGGTTCATCCAGCAGCAGCAGGCGCGGCTGGCTCATCAGCGCACGGCCAATCGCCAGCATCTGCTGTTCGCCGCCGGACATGGTGCCCGCGCGCTGAATGCGGCGCTCAAGCAGACGCGGGAACAGTTCGTATACCCACTTAATGCGGGTCTGGAACTGGTCACGGTCGGCAAAAAAACCGCCCATCGCGAGGTTCTCTTCGACCGTCATCCGCGAGAAGACGCGACGCCCTTCCGGAACAATCGCCACCGCTTCGCGCATGATTTTCGCGGTCTGCCAGTCGGTAATATCCTTACCGTCAAACACCACCTTTCCGCTGCTGGCGCGCGGGTCGCCGCACAGGGTGCCGAGCAGCGTGGTTTTACCCGCGCCGTTGGCGCCAATCAGGGTCACAATCTCCCCCTGATTGATATGCAGGCTGACGTTATGCAGCGCCTGAATCTTGCCGTAGTGGGCGCTTACGTTGTCAAAAGATAACATCACTTTTTCCATGCTTATGCCTCACCAAGGTATGCGCGGATCACGTCCGGGTTGTTGCGGATCTCTTCCGGCGTTCCGTTGGCCAGCGGCGTGCCCTGGTTTACCACGTAAATGCGATCGGAAATGCCCATCACCAGCTTCATATCGTGTTCAATCAGCAGGATGGTGGTGTTGTGATGACTGCGCAGCTCGGCGATCAGTTCGTCGAGCTCCTTGGTCTCTTTAGGGTTCAGGCCCGCCGCCGGTTCGTCCAGCATCAGGATTTCCGGCTGCGTCACCATGCAGCGAGCGATCTCCAGACGCCGCTGGTCGCCGTAGGCGAGGTTGCTGGCCTGGCGGTTAGCCTGCTCCAGCAGGCCGATACGCTCAAGCCAGGCGGCGGCGCGATCCAGCGCTTCGCTCTGCGCGCGGCGGAAGGTCGGCGTTTTCAGCAGCCCGGAGAAGACGCCGGTTTTCAACTGCTGATGCTGCGCTACCAGCAGGTTTTCAATCACCGTCATTTCACGGAACAGGCGCACGTGCTGGAAGGTACGCACGACGCCCATGCGGGCAATCTGCTGACCCGGCAGCCCTTCCAGGTGCTGGTCACGCAGCATAATCGAACCGCCGGTCGGCTTATAGAAACCGGTGAGGCAGTTAAAGACCGTGGTCTTCCCGGCGCCGTTAGGGCCGATCAGCGAAACAATTTCCTGCGGACGCAGCTCCAGCGACACGTTGTTGACCGCCAGCAGGCCGCCAAAGCGCATCATCAGGCCGCTTACGGATAATAATGGCTGACTCATGCCTGCTCTCCTTTAGCCTGACCTTTTTTCAGCTTAAGCTGCGGGCGCGTCATCGGCAGCAGACCCTGCGGACGCCAGATCATCATCAGTACCATCAGGCCACCCAGCATCAGCATGCTGTATTCGTTGAAATCACGCATCAGCTCGCGCGATACCACCAGTAAAATAGCGGCCAGAATCACCGCAAACTGCGAGCCCATCCCGCCCAGCACGACGATGGCCAGTACGAAGGCCGACTCGGCGAAGGTAAAGGATTCCGGGCTGACGAAGCCCTGGCGGGCGGCAAACAGCGTCCCGGCAAAACCGGCAAACGCCGCGCTGATGGTAAAGGCGGTCAGCTTGATGCGCGTCGGATTGAGGCCCAGAGAACGACAGGCAATCTCATCTTCACGCAGCGCTTCCCACGCGCGGCCCAGCGGCATGCGCAGCAGGCGGTTAATCACGAACAGCGAGAAGACCACCAGCAGCAGCGCCACCAGGTAGAGGAAAATCACCCTATCGCTGGGGTCGTACTTGACGCCAAAGAAGTTGCTGAAGGTATCCCATCCGCCTTCGCGGGCGCTGCGGCTAAACTCGAGGCCAAACAGCGTCGGCTTAGGGATCTGGCTGATGCCGTTCGGGCCGCCGGTCACTTCGGTGTTATTGAGCAGCAAAATACGCACAATTTCGCCGAAGCCGAGGGTCACAATCGCCAGATAGTCACCGCGCAGGCGCAGCACCGGGAAGCCCAGCAGGAAGCCCGCAGCGGCCGAAACCAGCCCCGCCAGCGGCAGGCAGGTCCAGAAGCCGAGGCCGTAATAGTGGTTCAGCAGCGCGAAGGTGTAGGCGCCGATAGCGTAGAAGCCGCCGTAGCCCAGTACCAGCAGGCCGGACAGCCCCACCACCACGTTCAGTCCCAGGCCGAGAATGATGTAAATCATGGTCAGGGTGGCGATATCCACCGTGCCGCGCGACACCATAAACGGCCACGCGACGGCGATAACCAGCAGCGCCACCAGGAACAGCTTCTGCTTTACCGTCGACCCGTCGATGGCCGGCAGAATAAACTTCGGCCCGGAGACGTTTTTCAGGGTTTTCTGGAACAGCGGGCGCATCAGCTGGAAGAGGAAGACCACCGCCGTGCCGATGAAGATCCACTGCCAGCGGATATCCGCCGCGGTATCCACCACCAGTTTGGTGCCGTCCAGCTCCAGCTGCACGCCCATAAAGACGCCGGCCAGAATAAAGAACATCACCGCGGAGAGCAGCGCCATTGCAATATGCATCGGTTTCATACTTTCTCAACCTCCGGGCGACCGAGGATACCGGTAGGCATCACTAACAGCACCAGAATCAGCAGCGCAAAGGAGACCACGTCTTTATATTCGGTGCTGAGATAGGCGGAGGAGAGCGCTTCGGCGATACCCAAAATCAGACCACCGATCATCGCGCCAGGAATACTGCCGATGCCGCCCAGGACCGCTGCGGTAAAGGCTTTCATCCCGGCCATAAAGCCGATGTAGGGGTTGATAACGCCGTAGAACTGACCGAGGAGCACCCCGGCGACCGCGGCCATCGCGGCGCCGATAACAAAGGTCAGGGCAATAACGCGATCGGTGTTAATTCCCAGCAGGCTGGCCATTTTCAGGTCTTCCGCGCAGGCGCGGCAGGCACGACCCATACGCGAATAGCGGATAAACAGCGTCAGCGCCAGCATCGCCACAAAGGTGACGATCCAAATAACCAGCTGCATGGTGGTGATCGTGGCGGGGAAGTTTTCGCTGCTGCCCACCGTCCACTGGCCGTTAAACAGGCTCGGCAGCGCCACGTCGCGCGACCCTTCCGTCAGGCTGACGTAGTTTTGCAGGAAGATTGACATCCCGATGGCGGAAATCAGCGCAATCAGACGCTTGGAGCTGCGCACCGGCCGATAGGCCACGCGTTCAATACTCCAGCCATAGGCGCTGGCAATAATGATCGCCCCGACGAATCCGGCGGCGACCAGCAGCCAGCTGGTGTCGATACCCATCATCATCAGCGCGGCAATGATCATGAAGGAGACGTAGCTCCCTATCATATACACCTCGCCGTGGGCGAAGTTAATCATGCCAATAATGCCGTATACCATCGTGTAACCGATGGCGATCAGCGCATAGGTACTGCCAAGCGTGACGCCGTTAAACATCTGCTGCAGAAAGTAGAGAAACTGCTCGGACATAAGGTAACCTTTCTAAACCCGGCAAGGCGGGATGTTGAATCCCACTCTCAACGATTCGAGCGGCGGACGGACGGCAAATGTTTCCCTCCCCGGAAGCCCCGGGGCGGATAAACGTCGTCTACGCATCTGCGGCTCAAACCATGCGAGTGGTTGTCTTATTTTGCGGCCGAGGATGACCCATCCGCGTGCCACTGGAAGACACCAAACTCAAATCCCTTCAAATCGCCTTTTTCGTCCCAATTCAGCGGCCCAATCACGGTTTTCGCGCCGTGAGCTTTCAGATCTTTGATTAAGTCCAGCGGCTCCTGGCTGCTGCTTCTGTCCATCGCCTGCGCTAAGGACTGCACGGCAGCGTAGGTAATCCAGACGTACGGCCCGCTCGGATCTTTTTTCTCCGCTTTCAGCGCGTCTACGATAGCGCTGTTTGCCGGATCCTGGTCATAGCGTTTCGGCATTGTCACCAGCATGCCTTCTGCCGCGGCGCCTGCGATATTGGACAGCGAAGCATTGCCCACGCCCTCAGGACCCATAAAGACGGTTTTCAGGCCGTTAGCCCGCGCCTGGCGCAGCATCTGCCCCATTTCCGGGTAATAGCCACCGTAGTAAACGAAATCAATATTCTCTTTCTGCAGGCGAGACAGCAGCGCGGAGAAGTCTTTCTCACCGGCGGTGATCCCGTCGAAGAAGACGATGTTGGCGTTGCCTTTTTTCAGGCTCTCCTGGACCGAACGCGCCAGGCCTTCACCGTACTGCTGCTTGTCATGAATGATAGCAATACGCTGCGGTTTAACCTTTTCCAGAATATATTTTGCGGCGGTCGGCCCCTGCGAGGAGTCGAGGCCGGCGGTACGCATGATGTACTGATAGCCGCGCTGGGTCAGCTCGGGGTTAGTGGCCCCCGGAGAGATCATCAGAATGCCTTCATCTTCGTAGATATCGGAGGCCGGCTGGGTTGAGGAGGAGCAGAGGTGGCCGATAACGTATTTAATCCCTTCGTTAACGATTTTGTTCGCCACCGCGACGGCCTGTTTAGGGTCGCAGGCGTCGTCATACTCCACGCCAACCAGCTTATCGCCCTTAATCCCGCCCTGCGCGTTAATATCTTTAATTGCCTGACGCGCACCGTTGAACTCCATATCGCCCCATTGCGCTACCGGACCGGACATCGCCCCCACGACGGCGACTTTTATCTCTTTGGCGATTACCGCGTGCGACATGGTCAGTGCGACTAATCCCGCAATGATTGTTTTCGCGTTCCTTTTCATGCTTCAGAACCCCGTTCGTAATGTGGTGTAAATATTTTGTATTTTTATGGTTAAAAAGCATTCTGTGCTTTTATTAAACAACGCTACTTTTACCATGATCTTTAATGGTTTAGCGCAGTTTTTTGCCGGAAACCAGATTAAAATCTCTATTTTTCAGGCGATTAAGCAAAGATAATATTCTGTATTCTCGCGAAGATAAACAAAAAAAGTCCCGTTTTCAGCATAAAATAACGATACTTATGGCGGAATAAAACGCTGCACTTTAGGTTAAAACTCTGCTTATTTTTCGATCCATAACGCATTGCGCTACCCTGCATTCGCCAGGAAAACGAATCGCCTGATGAATGCGCAAAAAACAGCGCTCCGCCGGGCAGTCATTTTAGGTACACTGACGCATCCGTTTTGACTGGACTTGCCGCGCATGAAACTGACCATTATTCGTTTAACGCACTTCAGCGATCAGGATCGCATCGATTTAGGGAAAATCTGGCCGTCACGCGATCTGGCCGGGATCCCAATGGATGAAAGCCACGCTATTTACGCCGCCCGCTTTAACGAGCGCCTGCTGGCCGCCGTTTGTGTGACCTTAGACGGCGCAGAGGGCGAGCTGAGCGCGCTGTGCGTGCGCGAAGTCACCCGCCGTCGCGGCGTCGGGCAGTATCTGGTGGAAGAAGTGCTGCAAAGAAATCCAGAAATCGGTCGCTGGCGGATGGCGGATACCGGTATTGAAGACCACCGCGTCATGTCAGCGTTTATGCAAGCGCTGGGCTTCAGCGCCCATAACGGCGGTTGGGAAAAGCGTTAAAAACGAAGCGGGAAAACTCCGGATGACGGCGCATCGCGCCTTATCCGGGCGACGGTAACTTCAGTTTGTCCAGCATGACATTTATTTAGCCGAGAACGACCGCTTTCTCCGACCACAATCACGCCGCATTTAACCAATAATCCCCTGCTTTTCCCGGCCGCAAAGCGACCGTTTATTTAACCCATAATCTCTGTTTTTCCCGGCCTAAAAGAGGCCATTTATTTAACCGAGAATTTCGCGCTACAGGCAGGCGGCAAGCTCTGAAATCCCCGGGAGCTTACATGAGTAAGTGACCGGGGTTGAAGAGCGCAGCCAACGCACCTGTAGCGTGAAAGGCGAAGGTTAAATTATTTGGCGTCGGTCGCGGTGCCATCGGCATGCCACGTAAACACGCCGAACTCGAAGCCTTTCAGGTCGCCCTTCGCATCCCATGACAGCGGCCCCATCACGGTATCAACAGAGTTTGCCTTCAGGTATTTCGCAATGGCTGCCGGGTCTTCAGACTGGTTCAGGCCCGCCTGCAGCGACTGGATAGCCGCATAGGTAGTCCAGACAAACGCGCCGCTCGGATCCTGTTTTTTCGCCTTGATGGCGTCAACGATCGGTTTGTTCGCCGGAACCTGGTCATAGTTCTTCGGCTTGGTGACCAGCATGCCTTCAGCGGACTGACCGGCAATGTTAGACAGGGAAACGTTCGCTACGCCTTCCGGTCCCATAAACTGCGTTTTCAGGCCGGCCGCGCGCGATTGCCGCAGAATCTGCCCCATTTCCGGGTGATAGCCGCCGTAGTAAACGAAGTCGATATTTTCTTTCTTCAGACGCGCCACCAGCGTGGAGAAATCTTTCTCACCGGCGGTGATGCCGTCAAAGAACACGACGTTAGCGCCGCCTTTTTTCAGGCCATCCTGCACCGCGCGCGCCAGACCTTCACCGTACTGCTGCTTATCGTGAACGATAGCGATACGCTTCGGTTTCACCTTATCAATGATGTATTTAGCCGCCGTCGGGCCCTGGTCAGAATCCAGGCCGGTGGTGCGCAGAATCATTTTATATCCGCGCGCGGTCAGCTCCGGCGCCGTTGCGGCCGGGGTGATCATCAGAATGCCTTCGTCTTCATAGATATCGGACGCCGGCTGAGTAGAAGAGGAGCATAAGTGGCCGATAACGTACTTAATGCCGTCATTAACGACTTTGTTAGCCACCGCTACCGCCTGTTTCGGGTCGCAGGCATCATCATATTTTACGATTTGCAGCTTATTGCCTTTGATACCGCCCTTCGCGTTAATATCGGCAACCGCCTGCTCAGCGCCGGTAAACTCCTGATCGCCATACTGCGCCACCGGGCCAGACATCGCGCCAACCACGGCAATTTTGATATCTTCAGCCAGCGCTGCATTGCTCATTATCAAGGCGATACATCCTGCCAGTAACGCTTTACCCTTCATATTCATCCTGAAGCTCCCCATTATTATGGTTTTTTGCATTTGTTGTGATGTTGTTTTTTAGCGCATTATTCTAATTAATCACATAAGAAAAGCATATGATAGCTAGATTAAGGTCTGCCGCTCGCGCCTTTGCAGCACACTATGCTAGAACATATCCCATTTTTCAGAATTTGAAACAACATTTTTTTAGGTTATGTAACAGTTATGTGACTGAAGCAGAACGCCACTCCGCAGAGTGGCGAGATGTGGGGCTATGCGGCCAGCGCGCGCTGAATAATCGCCAGCGCCTGGCGGAATTGCGCATCGGGGATGGTGAGCGGATAGAGGAAGCGGATGACGTTGCCGTAAACGCCGCAGGTCAGCAGCAGCAGCCCTTCAGCCAGCGCGCGCTGCTGGACGGCCTGAGTGAACGCGCTCGACGGCTCGCCGGTTTGCGGATCAAAAAACTCGACCGCAACCATCGACCCCTGCGCCCGCACCTCGGCAATCTGCGGGCACGACGCTTTGGCCTGGTTGAGGACCTCAACCAGATGGTGGCCAAGCTCATTTGCCCGCTGGCAAAGCTGCTCTTCGGCAATCACATCCAGCACCGCGTGCGCGGCGGCAATCGCCAGCGGGTTCCCGGCGTAGGTGCCGCCAAGGCCGCCCGGCGCGGGAGCATCCATCACCTCCGCCCGCCCGGCCACCGCCGAAAGCGGCATTCCACCCGCCAGGCTTTTCGCCATCGTGATCAGGTCGGGCTGCACGCTATAGTGCTCCATCGCAAACAGCTTGCCGGTTCGCCCAAAGCCAGACTGCACCTCATCCGCAATCAGCAGGATGCCGTGGGTATCACAGATCGCACGCAGCGCCTGCATAAATCCGGCAGGCGCTGCGTTGAACCCGCCCTCGCCCTGTACCGGCTCAATGACGATGGCCGCCACCTGATCCGCTGCGATATCGGCCTTAAAGAGGCGCTCGAGGCTTTTTATCGCCTCTTCGCTGCTGACGCCGTGCAGCGCATTGGGATACTGAGCGTGGAAAACGGATCCCGGGAACGGGCCGAAGCCGATTTTATAGGGAGCCACCTTGCCGGTCAGCGCCATCGTCATGTAGGTTCGGCCGTGGAAAGCGCCGCCAAAGGTGATGATTCCCGGACGACGGGTCCAGGCGCGGGCAATTTTGACCGCATTCTCTACCGCTTCCGCGCCGGTGGAGAAGAAGGCCGTTTTGACGGCGCCGGAGACAGGCACCAAAGCGTTAATGCGTTCGGCCAGCGTGACGTAGCTGGCGTAGGGGACAATCTGATAGGCCGTATGGGTAAAAGCCTCCAGCTGCGAGGCCACCGCGGCGACAACTTTGGGGTGTCGATGCCCGGTGTTGAGCACCGCAATCCCCGCCGCAAAATCGATAAACTCCCGGCCTTCAATATCCCACAGCGTCGCGTTCTCGGCCTTTTGCGCGTAGAAGTCGCACATGACGCCCACGCCACGCGGCGTCGCCTGCTGTCGACGCTGATTAAGATCGTTATTTTTCACCCGCCTTCTCCCTATATGAATTTAGTAAGTCATGCCTGTCTAAAAACAATAGCGCCTGCCCGGCATTCAAGCCCAGCGGAAGAAGAAATTAATATGGTTGAAGCCTGGAGGGATAAAAAAACAAAAAGCCCCCGCTGAGACAGCGGGGGCTTCTTTTAATGCCGGGAACAGGCTTACGCTTCGATAGCGGTACGCAGTTTCTTCATGGCGTTCTTTTCAAGCTGGCGTACGCGCTCAGCCGAAACGCCGTAGCGATCCGCCAGCTCCTGCAGCGTGGACTTGTTGTCTTCGTCCAGCCAGCGGGCGCGGATGATATCCTGGCTACGCTCGTCGAGGCCCTGCATCGCGTCGGTCAGCTTGTTTGCCGCCTGCTCTTCCCAGTTATCATCTTCAATACCGTCGGCAAAGTTAGACGTTTTATCCTGCAGATAGAGCACCGGAGCCATCGGCTGGCTATCGGACTCGTCGTCCGACGACATGTCGAAGGTCATATCCTGCGCCGCCATACGCGATTCCATCTCGCGCACGTCTTTGCTTGATACGCCCAGCTCACGGGCAACCATTTCCACTTCATCCTGGTTAAACCAGCCCAGACGCTGCTTGGTTTTACGCAGGTTAAAGAACAGCTTACGCTGGGCTTTGGTGGTCGCGACCTTCACAATACGCCAGTTACGCAGAACGTATTCGTGAATTTCGGCCTTAATCCAGTGCACGGCAAAGGAGACCAGACGCACGCCGACTTCCGGATTAAAACGGCGCACGGCTTTCATCAGGCCAATGTTGCCTTCCTGAATCAGGTCCGCCTGCGGCAGGCCATAGCCCGAGTAGTTACGAGCAATATGAACAACAAAGCGCAGGTGAGACAGGATCAGCCTTTTCGCTGCTTCCAGATCGCCCTGGTAATGCAGCTTTTCAGCAAGCTCCCGCTCTTCATCGGCCGATAACATCGGCCATGTGTTCGCAGCCCGGATGTAGGATTCCAGGTTACCAACGGGGGCTAAGGCTAAAGTTTGCATATCTTTGGTCATTCAAATCCTCTCAATCGATATCGTCTGGCTCGACAGTTCCCGCTTAGACAGCCGGGCAACAATCATGCCAGCGTTTATGAGCAACGAGAATATCACCCACATTAGTATCAGACAGTGATTTTATCCACAAGTTCCATGCAACGGTGTGAATACATTACGCACAAAATGTGACATGGAGATGAAGCGTAGGGAAGAGACAACAGGGACTCTTTCCCTGCAGAGAGACATTCAGTCAGTGCAGGGAAAGATTATACCAGAAAATTTTTAATCGGGAGTAAAGTGACGTAAATGTTGCACCGTCGCCAGCCAGGCTGCAACCCAGCCGATCATCGAGCAGACGATCAGCATCAGCAGACACTCGTCGAAGCCCAGACCGCTGAGCTCAAACTGAGTCCCGAATACCTTCGCCACTTCCGTTACCGCCGATGACAGGCGCATCACCATAATCTCCGACAGGATCAGCGATAAAAACGCACCGCAGAAGCCCAGCAGCGCGCCGCCGTAGAGGAACGGACGCAGGATAAAACCATCCGTTGCACCAATCAGCTTCTGCACGTTGATGGTATCGCGGCGGGCAAAGATGCTCAGGCGCACGCTGTTTCCAATCACCAGGAACACGGCGGCCACCATCAGCACGCCGATCAGCGCCGAGACGCGGCCAACCAGCCCGGTCAGCGAAGAGAGGCGCGCAAACCAGCTGTCATCCATGCGGACTTCATCGATGCCCTGAATATGCTTAATCCGATCGCGCAGGGTGTTGAGCGAGTCGGTTCCCTGGAAATCCAGCTTCGGCACGACAATCGCCACCGCCGGCAGCGGGTTCTCTTCCAGCATATCCAGCGCGCCGCCAAAGCCGGACCAGTTGCGGAACTCGCCTAAAGCTTCATCCCGCGACAGATAGTTGACCTTCTCTACGCCCTGCTCCGCCTGCAGCTGCCCGACCACCCGCGCCGCGGCGTCATCGTCCAGCGTCTTCTCCAGGTAGACGGTGATCTGCGGCGATGGATAGTACTGCGACGCCGCGCTGTTAACGTTTTTGTACACCATGTAGCACACGCTCGGCAGCGTCAGCGAAATGGCGATGACCATGATAGTCAGGAAAGTGGCCAGCGGCGTGCTTTTCAGATCCTGTACCGCACCGTGCCAGGCGTAGCGCACCTGCTCATTGAAAACGTTGCTTTTACGAGAAGCCGGATTCGGCGCCGCTTTTGGCCGCTTCGGCGCATTGCGCCCGCCGCCTGCCCCTGCAGCATTGCGGATGCGGTCAAATCGGCTGCCAAACTGGCGAATGTGGTTTATTGCGTCGCGCTTATTCACCCCAGTGGCCTCCGTGCATATGCCCGTCGCTCAGGGTCAGCATGCGATACGAACGACTGGAGATCAGCCCCAGGTCGTGCGTCGCCATCAGAACCGTAACCCCTACGCGGTTAAACTCTTCAAACAGTCGTAAAATCCCCTCCGAGAGCGCCTCGTCGAGGTTACCGGTCGGTTCATCCGCCAGCAGCACCGCCGGCTTGTTCACCACCGCGCGGGCGATGCCCACGCGCTGCTGCTCACCGCCGGAGAGTTGGATCGGAAGATTTTTCGCTTTGTCCAGCAGCCCGACTTTATCCAGCGCCGCCGACACCCGGCGGCGGATATCATCCCCGCTGGCGCCGGCAATAATCAGCGGGATCGCCACGTTATCAAACACGGTGCGATCCATCAGCAGATGGTGGTCCTGGAAAATCATGCCGATCTGGCGGCGCAAAAACGGCACCTCACGGCTCTTCAGGCGGCTAATATCGTGGCCGCCGAACAAAATTTTGCCGGCGCTCGGCCGCTCGATGCCGCAGATAAGCTTGAGCAGGGTACTTTTCCCCGCGCCGGAGTGGCCGGTCAGGAACGCCATCTCGCCCGACTGCAGGTGGAAGTTCACCCCCTGCAGCGCTTGTCTCCCACCGAGATAGGCTTTGCTGACTTGTTCAAAGCGAATCATGATTAATCCTCTCGGGCAAAAAGTGCCTCAATAAAGTCGCCCGCGTTAAACGGACGCAGATCCTCAATACGTTCACCAACGCCAATATAGCGAATCGGAATACTGAACTGGTCAGCAACCGAGAAGATAACCCCACCTTTCGCGGTACCGTCCAGCTTAGTCAGCGTGATGCCGGTCAGGCCAACGGCCTCATGGAACAGTTTGGCCTGGCTAATCGCGTTCTGCCCGGTGCTGGCATCAATTGTCAGCATCACTTCATGCGGGGCATCTTCGTCGAGCTTCTTCATCACGCGGACAATTTTCTTCAGCTCTTCCATCAGGTGCGATTTATTCTGCAGACGACCCGCGGTATCGGCAATCAGGACGTCAACGTTGCGCGCCTTAGCGGCCTGAATGGCGTCGAAAATAACCGAAGCCGAATCCGCGCCGGTATGCTGCGCAATCACCGGGATATTATTCCGCTGACCCCAAACCTGCAGCTGCTCTACCGCGGCGGCGCGGAAGGTATCCCCCGCGGCCAGCATGACCGACTTACCCTGCTGCTCAAACTGACGCGCCAGCTTGCCGATGGTCGTGGTTTTACCCACGCCGTTGACGCCAACCATCAGAATAACAAACGGCGTTTTCCCTTCAACGTTCAGCGGCTGGTCAACCTTAGCCAGAATATCGCCCATCTCCTCTTTCAGCAGGCCATACAGCGCTTCGGCATCGCGGAGCTGCTTGCGGCTGGCGACGTCGGTAAGATGGGTAATAATCTTACGCGTCGTTTCCACGCCGACGTCGGCGATCAGCAGCTGCTCTTCCAGCTCGTCGAAGAGATCATCATCTATTTTTTTGCCGCGGAACAGACTGATAAATCCGGAACCGAGGTTCTGTTTGGTTTTAACCAGGCTGCGCTTGAGTCGGGCGAAGAAGCCCTCTTTCGTCGGCTTCTCCTGCTCGATCTGAGCGGCTTCCTGCGGCTCGACCTCGTCCTCAGCTTCCGCCGCCAGCGCCTGGGCTTCCAGCTCATCGTCGGACAGCGCGGGCTCGTCCTCAATCAGCGCCTCTTCCGCGACGGCAGCCTGCGGCTGGGCGATAGTCTCTTCCGGCTCTTGTTCAGCAAGCGCTTCGGCGACCGCCGGCTCGGCAATCACCTCTTCAACCAGCGGCTCTTCCACCGGCGCTTCTTCGACGACGGCCGGTAGCGCTTGCGGCTCGACGACAGGTTCTTCTTCCACTTCGTCAACGGTCGGCGCAGCGTCTATCGCGGCCGCCGGCTGAACCGCCTCTTCCACGATGGTTTCTGCGACCGGATGCGGCTGCTCGCTTTCGACAACCTGTTCGGTGACCTCAACGACGTCTGCGGCAAAGGCCTCCGGGTCCGCTTTCTCCGGCTCCGGGGCGCGCTCCGCTTCGGCTTCAGGCGCCACGGCGGTCTCAGCCGGCGCTTGTTCGGCAGGAGCCTGCTCCGCCGCGTCCTGCAGCCCTTCTACTTTTTGTTCAACTTCTGTTTCCTGCGCCTGCTCTTTTTGTCCAAAGCCCAGCCAGGAAAAGAAGCCACGTTTTTTCTCTTTCGCCATTTGCGACTACACTCCTCGCTGATTATTCATGGCACAGCTTCGGCATATCTGTCGCGGAAGCTGAAAAATAATGAAATTAGTCGGATAGTCTATCACTTAACTTAACGCGCATCACCGCCCCCGGATTAAGGTTTCGTCATCCGCCTTCGATCGCTAGAATAGCAGGCTGGAAGTTGAGACTTGAGCAGAGAGATGAAGAAACCAAACCACGCAGGCAGCGGCCAGATCCGCATTATCGGCGGACAGTGGCGGGGCCGAAAATTACCGGTGCCGGAGAGCCCGGGCCTGCGCCCGACCACCGACCGGGTCCGTGAAACCCTTTTTAACTGGCTGGCGCCGTCTATGGTCGACGCGCGCTGCCTGGACTGCTTTGCCGGCAGCGGCGCGCTGGGCCTGGAAGCGCTCTCCCGCTACGCGGGCAGCACCACGCTGCTGGAGATGGAGCGCGGCGTCGCCCAGCAGCTGCAGAAAAACCTGGCGACCCTCAAAGCCAGCAACGGCACGGTGGTCAACACCAATACCCTGACCTGGCTTAATCAGCCCGGCACGCCGCACCAGATAGCGTTCGTCGACCCGCCGTTCCGTAAAGGGCTGCTGGAAGAGACGCTGCGGCTGCTGGAGAGCAACGGCTGGCTTGCCGACGAGGCGCTGATCTACGTCGAAAGTGAAGTCGAAAATGGGCTACCGCCGGTACCGGCCGGCTGGCACCTGTATCGTGAGAAAGTGGCCGGACAGGTCGCCTACCGCCTCTATCAACGAGAGGCACAAGGAGAAAAGAATGCTGATTAATCTGGGCCGGGTACTGATGCTGTGCGTATGGGCCTTTTTGCTCTTAAACCTGTTTCAGCCTTTCCCTAAGCCGCTGAACATTTTCGTCAACGTTGCGCTTATCTTTATGATCCTGATGCACGGCCTGCAGCTGACGCTGCTGAAGGCCACTCAGCCGAAAGATGCGCCGCCGCTGGGCCGCTTCGAGCAGGTGCGTATTTTTGTTTTCGGCGTATTCGAGCTGGTTGCCTGGCAGAAAAAGCTCAAGGCCACGCTGCGTAAGAAGTGATGGCGCCCGGCGCGTAGCATAGCCGGACGCAGCAGGCTCAAGGATCTGGCGTAAACGCGACGAACCTTGAGCCTCTGTAGCTCAGCATTCCCCTGTCACCCACGCTAAGCGCATGATACTGCGCCTCTTCGAGACGAAAGCTGACTTCGAGCCCGCCGGTTTGCGGCCTGAAGCTGACGTCATAGCGCATCTCGCTGCCGGCCGGAGCGACGGTTTGCTGGCGCGAGCGGCGATCGTTAATCACTCTTTCCCGCTTGTTGCTCACCACCACCTGTCTTTGCAGCAGCGGCGCGGCGTCGTTGTCCCTGCTTTCCCGCCGCTGCTGCGCATAGCGAACCGATGCCGCCACCACAATGATGGCCACGACGATAATAAAAAACAGCGGGATCTTACTCATTCATCTTACCCCCAGGAATTCTCAGGAATCAGCATACCGCGCCTTGATTAACGTTGTCATCTGCCCTCCCGAGCCACTACACTGAACATTAGTACCGTCAGTACAACTACTTATACCCTATGCATCTCGGGTTGCGGCCTGTAAGGCGGCGGGTATAGCGATAACAGATACAGGGACTCACTATGCTTTGGTCGTTTATTGCTGTCTGTTTTTCCGCATGGCTTTACGTCGATGCGTCCTATCGTGGGCCAACGTGGCAACGTTGGTTGTTTAAACCCGTCACGCTCATTCTGCTGCTGCTGCTTGCCTGGCAGGCGCCGATGTTCAACGCCATCAGCTATCTGGTGCTGGCCGGCCTGTGCGCCTCGCTGGTCGGCGACGCGCTGACGCTGCTGCCGCGTCAGCGGGTGATGTACGCCGTCGGCGCCTTTTTCCTTTCGCATCTGCTCTATACCATCTGGTTTGCCAGCCAGATGACGCTGTCATTTTTCTGGCCGCTGCCGCTGGTGCTGCTGGTCGTTGGCGCGCTGCTGCTGGCGGTTATCTGGACCCGGCTGGAAGAGATGCGCCTGCCGGTATTCACCTTTATCGGCATGACGCTGGTGATGGTCTGGCTGGCGGGCGAGCTGTGGTTCGTGCGCCCGACCGATACCGCCCTCTCCGGCTTTACCGGCGCCGCCTTCCTGCTGCTGGGTAATATTGTCTGGCTGGTCAGCCACTATCGCCGTCGCTTCCGCGCCGATAACGCGATTGCTGCCGCCTTCTACTTCGCCGGGCACTTCCTGATCGTGCGCGCGCTGTACCTCTAATTTAGCGCTTGACTCTGGAGTCGACTCCAGAGTGTATCCTCTGGGCAATGAGAAAATTATCATTACCCGGAGGGTCCCATGTCGACTCCAGAAGCTCAGGATAAAAAAGTCCCACAGTTCTCGTCATTCAAATTAAAGCCCGCTGCCGCACAGCCTGACAGCTGCTGTACGGACTCCTCCTGCGCGGCGCAGGCCCGCGAAGAACCCCTGGAAACCGCGCGCTACAGCTGGCTGGTCGACGGCATGGACTGCGCCGCCTGCGCCCGCAAGGTTGAAAATGCCGTGCGCCAGGTGCCGGGCGTCAGCCAGGTACAGGTGCTGTTTGCCACGGAAAAACTGCTGGTGAACGCCGGGAGCGATATCCGTCCGCAGGTGGAAAGCGCGGTGCGCTCGGCGGGCTATACCCTGCGCGATGAAGATACTCCGCAGCAGGAAACCTCCCGGCTGCGGGAGAATCTGCCGCTGATAACCCTGGTGCTGATGATGGCGCTGAGCTGGGGGCTGGAGCAGTTTAACCATCCCTTCGGCGAGCTGGCCTTCGTTGCCACCACCCTCGTAGGCCTGTGGCCGGTCGCGCGCCAGGCCGTGCGTTTGATGAGAAGCGGCAGCTGGTTTGCCATTGAAACGCTAATGAGCGTCGCCGCCATCGGAGCGCTGTTTATCGGCGCCACCGCCGAAGCCGCGATGGTGCTGCTGCTGTTCCTGATCGGCGAACGCCTTGAGGGCTGGGCCGCCAGCCGTGCCCGCCAGGGCGTCAGCGCGCTCATGGCCCTCAAGCCCGACACCGCCACGCGGATCCGCGACGGCGTGCGGGAAACCGTCGCCCAGCGCGACCTGCGCCCCGGGGATCTGATTGAGGTCGCCGCCGGCGGACGCCTCCCCGCCGATGGTCAGCTGATGACGCCGTTTGCCAGCTTCGATGAGAGCGCGTTAACCGGCGAATCCGTCCCGGTGGAACGCAGCGCCGGCCAGCGCGTGGCGGCAGGCGCAACCAGCGTCGACCGTCTGGTGCAGTTGAAGGTTATCTCCGAACCCGGCGACAGCGCTATCGACCGTATTCTGAAGCTGATTGAGGAGGCCGAAGAGCGCCGGGCGCCCATCGAGCGCTTTATCGATCGCTTTAGCCGTATTTATACCCCGGCCATTATGCTCGTCGCCCTGCTGGTGGCCGTCGTACCGCCGCTACTTTTTGCCGGCGCCTGGCTGCCGTGGATCTACAAGGGGCTGACGCTGCTGCTGATCGGCTGCCCGTGCGCGCTGGTGATCTCCACCCCGGCGGCGATCACCTCCGGGCTGGCGGTCGCGGCCCGTCGCGGGGCGCTGATTAAAGGCGGCGCCGCGCTTGAACAGCTGGGCCAGGTTCGCCAGGTCGCCTTTGATAAAACCGGCACCCTGACCGTCGGCCAGCCGCGCGTGAGCGCAGCGATCGTCACCGCCGACATCGATGAGAACGACCTGCTGGCGCTGGCCGCCGCGGTGGAGCAAGGCTCCAGCCATCCGCTGGCCCAGGCCATCGTCCGCGAAGCGCAGCAGCGGGGGCTGAATATCCCCGCCGCCAGCGCCCAGCGCGCGCTGGCCGGTTCCGGCATCGAAGCCGACGTTGCCGGCCGCCGGGTGCTGATTTGCGCGGCAGGTAAAGGGGCGGCGGCGGCGTACGAAGAGCAGATCCAGCGGCTGGAGAGCGCCGGCCAAACGGTGGTGCTGGTGCTGCGTGAGGATATCCTGCTCGGCATTCTGGCGCTGCGCGATACCCTGCGCGACGACGCCCGCCAGGCAGTTGAAGATCTGCGTCAGCTCGGCGTGCAGGGGGTGATCCTGACCGGCGATAACCCGCGCGCGGCGGCGGCCATCGCCGACGAGCTGGGGCTGACGTTCCGCGCCGGGCTGCTGCCTGCCGATAAGGTCACGGCGGTGATGGCGCTCAACGCCGAAGCGCCGCTGGCGATGGTCGGCGACGGCATCAACGACGCGCCGGCCATGAAGGCGGCCACCATCGGCATTGCGATGGGCAGCGGCACCGACGTGGCGCTGGAGACCGCCGACGCGGCGTTAACCCATAACCGCTTAACCGGCCTGGCGCAGATGATTTCGCTGGCTCGCGCCACCCATGCCAACATCCGGCAGAACATTGCGATTGCGCTGGGGCTGAAGGGGATTTTCCTGATAACCACGCTGCTCGGCCTGACCGGACTTTGGCTGGCGGTGCTGGCGGATACCGGCGCCACGGTGCTGGTCACCGTCAATGCCCTGCGGCTGCTGCGTCAGAAATAGCGGGCGCGCTCCCCGCTGGCGCTGCGCTCAGCGGGGAGCCTAGTGGTTTTTACGAATCAAATAGCGGTACGGCAGGGCGCTAATCTCCTGGGCCACCAGCTCGTGCTCCATAAAGCGGCAAAAGCCGGGAATATCGCGGGTTGTCGCCGGATCGTCGGCGATAATCAGCAGCGTCTCGCCCACCGGCATCGTACGCACGGCCTTGCGCACCATCATTACCGGCTCGGGGCAGCGCAGCCCCTGTGCATCCAAAGTGTGGTCCGGACTGGAAAAAAGTTCGCTCATTTTCATCTCACGTCTACAAAACGGCCCTAGTTTACCCCCACCCGCACGCGACGCAAGCCAGGTTAACGTTTGCGCGAAAAACAACCGTTGCATTACGCTCTCAACGCAGTATCATGCAGCCGTTTTTAATTGGGTTCCCTCACCCCAAATTTCAGTCCCTCACTCATTCATGTTGTAGAAAAGCGGCAACGCCTCTGCAGCCTGAAGGATAACGGGCATAAAAAGGTCACAATATGAATCCCTTTACTACCGTACAGCGTAAAAAAGCGCTGGTCTGGCTATCGCTATTCCATTTGCTGGTGATCACCTCCAGCAACTATCTGGTGCAGCTACCGATCTCCATTTTTGGTTTCCATACCACCTGGGGCGCGTTCAGCTTTCCGTTTATCTTCCTCGCCACCGATCTGACGGTACGCATTTTTGGCGCACCGCTGGCGCGACGCATCATCCTCGCGGTGATGGTCCCGGCGCTGCTGATCTCCTACGGCGTCTCCGCGCTGTTTTATATGGGCGAATGGCAGGGCTTTGCCGCACTGACGCACTTCAACCTGTTCGTGGCGCGTATCGCGGCCGCCAGCTTTATGGCCTATGCGCTGGGGCAGATCCTCGACGTCCACGTCTTTAACCGCCTGCGGCAAAATCGCCGCTGGTGGCTGGCGCCCACCGCCTCGACGCTGTTTGGCAACGTCAGCGACACGCTGGCCTTTTTCTTTATCGCCTTCTGGCGCAGCCCGGACCCGTTTATGGCGGCCCACTGGGGAGAAATCGCCATCGTTGACTACTGCTTCAAGGTGCTGATTAGCATCGTATTCTTCCTGCCGATGTACGGCATGTTGTTGAATATGCTGCTGAAAAAAATGGCGGATAAATCTGATTTGTCAGCATTGCAGCCAGGTTAAGAGTACTCGCAGACTGATGTGATAAGATAAGCGAATGAGCCGTTAATGGCCGTTTATCGAAAGGAAGATGTCAATGCGCAATTTGGTTAAATATGTCGGTATTGGCCTGCTGGTTGTGGGCCTTGCGGCCTGTGATAACAGCGATTCAAAAGCGCCAACCGAAGGGGCTGCGGCTGAAAGTAACGCCAGCGGACAAACCGTGAGCCTGCTGGACGGCAAGCTGAGCTTCTCCCTGCCCGCAGGGATGACCGACCAGAGCGGGAAGCTGGGCACTCAGGCCAACAACATGCACGTCTATTCTGATGTCACAGGTCAGAAAGCGGTGATCGTGATTGTGGGCGACAGCACCACTGAAGAGCTGTCCGTACTGGCCCAGCGTCTGGAAGAGCAGCAGCGCAGCCGCGATCCGCAGCTGCAGGTCGTGACCAATAAATCCGTTGAGATCAAAGGCCACACGCTGCAGCAGCTGGACAGCATCATCTCCGCCAAAGGACAGACCGCCTGGTCTTCGGTTCTGCTCGGCAAGGTGGATGATAAATTGCTGACCCTGCAGATCACGCTGCCGGCGGACAACCAGCAGCAGGCGCAAACTGCGGCGGAAAACATTATCAATACCCTGACCATTCAGTAACTCACGGTCAGAGGTTATGGCCTCCGGTGTCGCCACCGGGGGCCATTTTTTTTGCCGCCGGCCCGCCGGCTGCGCTATTCAGGTTCAGCGAGTCTGCCTCCTCGGTTTTTCCCCATTACCACGTCGTCCGCTGAAAAACAGCTACCAGAACTGAATATTGATTTACGTCATTTACGGCTTAAATCGGCGAAATAAAACAGAATTCCCGCGGCACCCGGCGGCCGGGGATATAATATCCCCATTATGTAGCCGGGTAATAATTTGCTTATTATTAAATGATGAGAATGATATGACTGAATAAGCCGAGTGATTAATTTGATGGTGAAGAATAGCGAGGATTGTATAATTTTTGTGAATTTTAGGCTATCAACGTAAATTTTAACCATCTGAAATCCATCATCATTACGCATTGCCGCTGGTGACCTCGCGATCTATGCTTTATGATGAAAACCCTTCTCGCCTGACGTCAAAACGGAAAACGTGCGAGATATTTACCTGAGACATAATTCCGGCCCGGTGAGACTGATATTAATTATTCTTAGCATTGGGCATCTCATCATATACCCATAATTCGACAGGAAGCGTTCATGAAAAAGGTTGTTAAGTGGCTGGCGGCTATTGCCGTTATCGGGACATTGGCAGGCTGCGCCCGTACGGCGCCCATCGAACAAATTCAGACAACGGTCAGCGCTGGCCATACCGATGCTCAGGTAAAAAACGCTATTTTCCGAGCCGGCGTACAGCGCCAGTGGATAATGTCAGAGACGGCGCCGGGTATTATCAAAGCCCGCCAGCAGGCGCGCGATCACGTTGCTGAAGTGCAAATTAACTATTCCGCGACCGGTTATTCTATTCGTTACGTCAGCAGCCTCAACCTGATGGCCTCCGGCGGTGAAATCCATAAAAACTATAACCGCTGGGTACATAATTTGGATAAAGACATCCAGGTTAATTTGGCTGCGGGAAGCGCGCTGTAAGCGTTCGCTCTCCGCGCTCCGGTGCGAAGTGATTAGGGGCAGGACGTTTTCTTACCCCTAAAGAGGAATATAGCGCCCGGCGCTATATCGGCATCATCCCGCTAACGCCGGCCGGCAATCGCCTGAAGGCCCGCGGGATATGCCGAACCGCGATTTGATTCGGCATTATCCTATGTATTCGCAGGCCGCCCTGTATGATATGTGGTGGTCACTGCAGAAAATGCGCGTCCGGCCGCAGCCGGAACGATGAAAATATTCGGCTCGTGCTCTTAGATTTGCCACAATAAATTGCACTGATGCGCAAAAATATCGAAAATACGCGAAACCGATCGGCAAATAATGCGGGCTGCGGCGCGCCCGATAACCTGGCGTCGGTCATACCGTATTGGCAGGCCAGCAGAAAAATAACAAGGTGGCGTTAAAAAACGCTACCAGAATCACCGATTTACCGCGGACTCGCGTTGATGAAATTTGCACTAAACATAATTGACTGGCAGGGCAGAGCCCCAGGACTAAGCGAAACGACGCAGTGGCAGCAGTGGTCACGGCTTTCGCACGCCATCGATCCGGCGGCGCCTCAGGCAAAGCTGAGCGAATTACCGATGATGACCGCCAGACGACTCAGCTCCGGCAGCCGGCTGGCCGTTGAGTGCGGGCTGGCGATGCTGCGCCGCCATCGTATCGATGCCGTACTGTACACCAGCCGCCACGGCGAGCTTGAACGCAACTACCGCATCCTGCACGCGCTGGCGACGGAACAGGCGCTCTCCCCGACCGACTTCGCGCTCTCCGTGCATAATTCAGCGGTCGGTAACCTGACCATTGCCGCCCAAAGGCCGATCGTCTCCTCTTCCCTCTCCGCCGGGCAAGATACCTTCCAGCAGGGGCTGTGCGAAGCGATGTGCCTGCTGCAGGCGGGCTATCAGCGCGTGCTGATGGTCGATTTCGACGGCCATCTCCCGGAGTTTTATCACCCCTATCTTCCCCCCGCGATGCCGACCTGGCCCTACGCGCTCGCGCTGGTTATCGAAGCGGGCGAAGAGTGGCGCTGCTCGACGCAGCGCGCCGCACCGGGCGAAGAGGCGGAGCTGCCGCAGAGCCTGCAGTTTTTACGCCACTACCTGCAGGAGAGCCTGGCCTTTACTATCGCCGGCGAGCGCCTGCAGTGGCAGTGGAGCCGCTCATGAACGGCCTTCCGTCACGCATAAATCGCGCCTGGCGCGGGCTGATGACCGGCGTCTGCTTCGCGCTGTTCGGCCTTGGCGGGCTGCTGCTGTCCTTAGTCTGGTTTAACCTGCTGCTGGTGGCGGTCAGAGATAAATCTCGCCGCCGTCGCCTGGCGCGACGCAGCATCTCGGCCAGCTTTCGCCTCTTCTTAACGGTGGTCAAAGCCGTCGGGGTGCTGGATTACCGGATCGTGGGCGCCGAGCTCCTGCGCCAGGAGCGCGGATGCCTGGTGGTGGCTAACCATCCCAGCCTTATCGACTACGTGATGCTGGCTTCGATCATGCCCGAGACCGACTGCCTGGTAAAAAGCGCCCTGCTGAAAAACCCGTTCGTCAGCGGCGTGATCCGCGCGGCGGACTATTTAATTAACGATCAGGCCGATGCGCTACTGCCCGCCAGCCGGCAGCGCCTGCAGCAGGGCGATACCATCTTAATTTTCCCGGAGGGAACCCGCACCCTGCCGGGCGAACCCATGGTCCTTCAGCGCGGCGCGGCCAATATTGCCGTGCGCTGCGCCAGCGATTTGCGCGTAGTGGTCATTCGCTGCAGCGAACATATGCTGGGCAAAAACAGTAAATGGTACGATGCGCCGGCAACCCGGCCCCTGTTTACCATCGAGGTAGGCGAGCGGGTGCAGATCGCCCAGTTTTACGACGAAAACTCACAAGAACCGTCGCTGGCAGCAAGACAGCTAAATCGGCATATTTTGCTTCAATTACAATCAGGTACTACGCCTACTTCAGGAATTAATGATGCAAGCGCTCTATCTTGAACTGAAAAATCTCATCATCAACACGCTGAATCTGGAAGAGCTGTCGGCTGACGACATCGACGCCGACGCGGCGCTCTTTGGCGACGGTCTCGGCCTCGACTCCATTGACGCCCTGGAACTGGGGCTGGCGGTGAAAAACCGCTACGGCGTGGTGCTTTCCGCCGAAAGCGACGAGATGCGCCAGCACTTCTACTCCGTCGCGACCCTGGCCGCGTTCATCCACGCTCAACGTACCTGAGGCACCGCCCATGACTGAATCACATGATATTTATGCCGAAGTCTCGGCGCTTCTGGTTAAGCTGTTTGAAATCGACCCGCAGGAGATCCGCCCGGAAGCGCGTCTGTACGAAGACCTCGAGCTGGACAGCATTGATGCCGTCGATATGATCGTCCATCTGCAAAAGAAGACCAGCAAGAAAATAAAGCCGGAAGAGTTTAAGGCCGTGCGTACCGTACAGGACGTGGTTGATGCGGTTGAACGCTTGTCCCGAGAAGCCTGACCCGCATGTCGAAAGCCCCTTCATCTAAGGGTATACAGCTGCTAACGAGCCTGCTCCTGCTGGCCTGGCCATTTTTAATCTGGCTGGGCCTCGCGCACAACAGCCTGCACTGGCTGCTCCCCTTGATGGCGCTGATTCTGCTGTTACGCCTTCGCCAGACCCGGCGACAGGCGGGACCGCTGCACGCCGTTACCCGACTGGTGGCGCTGGCGGGTATTGCACTCTGTACCGCCAGCTACCTGCTCAAAACGCATCAGCTGCTGCTGTTTTATCCGCTGGTGGTCAACGCCGTCATGCTCGCCGTTTTCGGCGGCTCGCTGTGGTCCGCGATGCCGGTTGTTGAACGGCTGGCGCGCCTGCGCGACCCGCAGCTTTCCGCGGCCGGCGTACGCTACACCCGTCGGGTGACGCAAATCTGGTGCGGCCTTTTTATTCTTAACGGCGGCATGGCGCTCTTTACCGCGCTGTATGGCGATATGGCGCTATGGACGGCGTGGAACGGCATGATCGCCTATCTGCTGATCGGCACGCTGATGGCCGCAGAGTGGCTGGTGCGCCGGCGGATGATAAAGCGAGAATCGTCATGATTGCGCCTCTCTCCCTGGCGCGCTGGCTGGACGTTTCGCGCCCGTCGGACACGCCGATCGCCTGGCTGGATGAGCAAACCTGGACCCTCGGCCATTTGCGCTACGACGTGGCGCAGTGGGTCGAACGGCTGCAACGGCACGATGCCGAACGCTGGGCGCTGTGCTTTGAGGACAGCTATCTGTTTCTCGTCGCGCTGCTGGCGACGCTGCACGCGCATAAAATCCCGGTGATCCCTGGACATAGCCGCAGCTCGCTGCTGAACGAGCAGCGGGCGCTGTTTGACGGCGTCCTCAGCGACGGGCCCCTCGACTGGCACGGACCCTCGCTGGTCATCGGCAGCGCGCGGCGCACGATGGCGGAGCCCGGCACGTTTTGCCGCATCGCCGGCGACGCCTGCGTAGAGCTGTTTACCTCAGGCTCAACCGGGAAGCCGAAGCGGGTTATCAAACCGATCGCCCATCTTGACCGCGAGGCCGAGCTGCTGGCCGCGCGCTTCGCCACCCGCCTTGAGGGCTGCCGCATCGTCGCCTCGGTGGTGCCTCAGCACCTCTACGGGCTCACCTTTCGCATCTTTCTGCCGATGGCCCTCGGCCTGCCGCTCCACGCGGCGATGCTCTTTTACGCCGAGCAGCTCAGCGCCCTGGGCCAGCAGCACCGCTATGCGTTTATCAGCAGCCCGGCGTTTTTGAAACGCCTCGATCCCCATCTTACGCCGCCGCCGGTAGAGCTCATTCTCTCCGCCGGCGGCCAGCTTCCCGCGGAAGACGTCGCCCGGGCGGCGGCCTGGCTGAAGGTCTGGACGGACGAAATTTACGGCAGCACCGAAACCGGCGTGATCGCCTGGCGCTCGCGGCGTCAGGAAGAGGCGGCCTGGCAGCCCTTTGCCGGCATCAGGCTGCTGCAGCAGGGGGAGACTTTCCGCCTGTTTTCACCGCTTATCGCCGATGAAGACGGGCTGTTAATCGACGATACCCTCGAATTTACCGCCAACGGCCAGTTTCGCCTGACCGGACGGCGTGGGCGGGTGGTCAAAATTGAAGAGAAGCGGGTTTCGCTCAGCGAAATAGAGCTCAGGCTCCAGAACCTGCCGGGGATCCGCGACGCGGTGGCTCTGCCGGTCACCCGCGGCGATCGCCAGGGGATTGGCGCGCTGCTGGTGCTGGATGCGCAGACCCGTCAGCGCTGGCAGCACGAGGGCAAAATCCTTGAGCGCCAGTGGCGCCAGGCGCTGCGCCCGACGCTGGAACCGGTGGCGATCCCCCGCTACTGGCGCGTGGTTGATGACATCCCGGTCAACAGTATGAACAAGCGTGTCTATGCGCAACTACAGGAATTTTTTCATGATACCCCATGAAATAGAGCGCCATCAGGCACAGCCGCAGCAGGTTGAAGTCGTCCTGCACCTCGACCCTAACCTCTTCTGGTTCGGCGGCCATTTTGCCGTACAGCCGCTGCTGCCCGGCGTCGCGCAGCTCGACTGGGTGATGCACTACGCCACCACGCTGCTGGCGCCGGGCTGGCGCTTTCACAGCATTCAGAACGTCAAATTCCAGGCGCCGCTGCTGCCGGAGACCACCGTCACGCTGGCCCTGAGCTGGCAGGAAGCGCGTCAGATACTGACCTTTAGCTATCAGCGCCACGACGGCGACGCGCGCCATACCGCCAGCAGCGGGAAGATTCGCCTGTGTCGCTAACCTTCCGCCCCTGCGTGGTGATCCCCTGCTACAACCACGGGGCAATGATGGCGCGCGTGCTGGCCCGGCTGCAGCCGTTCGACCTGCCCTGCATCGTGGTGGACGACGGCAGCAGCGAGGAGACGCGTCTCCAGCTGAGCGAGCTGGCGGCGCGGGAGCCAAACCTGACGCTGATTCGGCTGGCCGAGAACGCCGGCAAGGGCGTCGCGGTGATCCGCGGGCTGCAGGCCGCCGCCGAAGCCGGCTATACCCATGCCGTGCAGGTCGACGCCGACGGCCAGCACGCCATCGAAGATATTCCGCAGCTGCTCGAGCTGGCCCGCAGCCATCCGGCGGCGCTGATTTCCGGCCAGCCGATTTACGACGACTCCATTCCCCGTTCGCGCCTGTACGGACGCTGGATAACCCACGTTTGGGTGTGGATCGAAACGCTATCGCTGCAGCTGAAAGACAGTATGTGCGGGTTCCGCGTCTACCCGATAGCGCCGACGCTGCGCCTGGCGCAGCGCGTCGCCCTCGGCCAGCGCATGGATTTTGATACCGAAGTGATGGTCCGCCTCTACTGGCAGGGCAATCCCAGCTATTTTGTGCCGACGCGCGTCACCTATCCGCCGGACGGGCTTTCTCACTTTGACGCCTTTAAGGACAACTGCCGCATCTCGTGGATGCACACGCGGCTGTTCCTCGGCATGCTGCCGCGCATCCCCTCCCTGCTGCTGCGCCGCTCCCCCGTACACTGGGCGCAGCAGGAGGAGGTCAAAGGGCTGTGGGGCATGCGCCTGATGCTGCTGGTGTGGCGTCTGCTGGGGCGCAAGGCGTTTTCGCTGCTGCTCTATCCGGTGGTCGCCGTCTACTGGCTCAGCGCGCACCGCGCCCGCCGGGCCTCCCGGGAGTGGCTCTCCCGCGTGCGGGCGCAGCTTAGCGCCCGGCGGCAGCCGCTGCCTGCGCTGAACAGCTATCGCCACTTTCTGCGCTTTGGCCATGCGATGCTCGATAAAATCGCCGGCTGGCGCGGCGAGCTGCGCTTCGATCGCGATGTGGTTTTCGCGCCCGGCGCCGAGGAAACGCTGCACCGCAGCGCCCCCACCGGCAAGCTGCTGCTGGCCTCGCATCTTGGCGACGTCGAAGCCTGCCGGGCGCTGGCGCAGCTGCAGGGCACCAAAACCATCAATGCGCTGGTGTTTAGCGACAACGCCCGCCGCTTTAAGCAAATCATGCAGGAGATGGCGCCGCAGGCCGGGCTGAACCTGATACCGGTAACCGATATCGGCCCGGATACCGCCATCCTGCTGAAAGAGAAGCTGGAGCGCGGTGAATGGATTGCGATCGTCGGCGACCGCATCGCGGTGACGCCCCAGCGCGGCGGTACGTGGCGCGTCTGCTGGAGCGAATTTATGGGCCAGCCCGCACCGTTCCCGCAGGGGCCGTTTATTCTGGCATCGGTTCTGCGCTGTCCGGTGCAGCTCATCTTCGCCCTCCGCCAGCAGGACAAGCTGCACATTCACTGTGAACCCTTCGCCGATCCGCTGATCCTGCCGCGCGCCGGGCGCGAGGAGGCGATCCAAAACGCGGTCGATCGCTACGCCAGCCGCCTCGAGCACTACGCCCTGCGCTCGCCGCTGGACTGGTTTAATTTTTTCGATTTCTGGCAGCTGCCAGACGCCAAAGAGAAGGAGTAAAGGGTGCTTAACGATCCCCGTTTTACTGCCGAAGTAGAGCTGACCGTCCCGTTTCACGACGTCGATATGATGGGCGTGGTGTGGCACGGCAACTACTTCCGCTACTTCGAGATCGCCCGCGAGGCGCTGCTCAATCAGTTCAACTACGGCTACCGGCAGATGAAGGAGTCCGGCTACCTGTGGCCGGTCGTCGACACCCGCGTTAAGTACCGCGACGTGCTGACCTTTGAACAGCGCTTTCGCGTGCGCGCCCGCCTCGAAGAGTATGAGAACCGGCTGCGCATTGGCTATGAGATCGTCGACGCGGCCAGCGGAAAACGGACCACCACCGGCTACACCATTCAGGTCGCGGTAGAGGAGAAAAGCCGGGAAATGAGCTTCGTCAGCCCGGATATTCTGTTTGAACGCATGGGGGTCACGCCATGAAACTCTGGCCCCTGCTGGCGCTGCTCATCAGCCCGCTGGTCAGCGCGCTGACGCTCGACGATCTGCAGCAGCGCTTCACCGAGCAGCCGGTTATCCGCGCCCACTTCGATCAAACCCGCACCATCAAGGATCTGCCGCAGCCGCTGCGATCCCAGGGGACGATGCTGATCGCCCGCGATAAGGGACTGCTGTGGGATCAAACCCGGCCGTTCCCGATGCAGCTGCTGCTCGACGACAGGCGAATGGTGCAGGCGATTAACGGCCAGCCGCCGCAGGTCATCACCGCCGAGAGCAACCCGCAGATGTTCCAGTTCAACCATCTGCTGCGGGCGCTGTTCCAGGCCGATCGCCGGGTGCTGGAGCAGAACTTCCGCGTTGAATTCACCGATGCGGGCGCAGGCCGCTGGACGCTGCGCCTGACGCCGATAGCCACGCCGCTGGATAAAATATTCGCCACCATCGATCTCGGCGGGCAGGCCTACCTGGAACGTATTCAGCTGAACGACAGGCAGGGCGACCGCACCGATATCACCCTTTCTCAACATCAACTTACGCCAGCGCAACTGACCGATGACGAACGCCAACGATTTGCTGCACGGTAACCGCAGGAGCTTCGCGCTGCTGTGGGGACTCGCCTGCCTGGTAATGCTGGGCGTGCTGCTGACGCTGCTGCCGCAGTCGCGGATGAACAGCAGCGTGCTGGCGATGCTGCCGAAACAGGCCCTTGGCGACGTTCCTCCGAGCCTCAACGAGGGCTTTATGCAGCGCCTTGACCGGCAGCTGGTGTGGCTGGTCAGCCCCGGCAAGCAGGCCGACCCGCAGGTGGCCCGCGAGTGGCTCAGGCTGCTGCAGAACTCCCACGCGCTGGCGACGGTGAAGGGCCCGATGGATGCCGCCAGCCAGCAGGCCTGGGGCACGTTTTTCTGGCAGCACCGCAACGGGCTGATTGACGATGCCACCCGCGCCCGCCTGCAAAACGGCGGCGAAGCCCAGGCGCAGTGGGTCCTCTCCCAGCTCTACTCCGCCTTCTCCGGCGTCAGCGGCAAAGAGCTGCAAAATGACCCGCTGATGCTGATGCGCGGCTCGCAGCTGGCGATGGCGAAAAACGGCCAGCGTATGCAGCTGAAGGATGGCTGGCTGGTGACCGAGGATAAGCAGGGCAACCAGTGGTATCTGCTGCACGGCGAGCTGGCGGGCTCGTCGTTTGATATGCAGCAAACGCATCGCCTTGTGACCACCCTCTCCGCCCTGCAAACGGAGCTCAAGGCCCGCTATCCGCAGGCTCAGCTGCTCTCGCGCGGCACGGTATTTTACAGCGACTACGCCAGCCAGCAGGCAAAGCGGGATATCTCAACCCTCGGCGTGGCCACCATCCTGGGCGTTATTCTGCTCATCGTCGCGGTCTTTCGCTCGCTGCGTCCGCTGCTCCTGAGCCTGATCTCCATCGGCATCGGCGCGCTGGCGGGCACCGTCGCCACGCTGCTGCTGTTCGGCGAGCTGCACCTGATGACGCTGGTGATGAGCATGAGCATTATCGGTATTTCCGCCGACTACACGCTCTACTACCTGACCGAGCGGATGGTGCACGGCAACGAGGTCACGCCGTGGCAAAGCCTCGCCAAGGTACGCAACGCGCTGCTGCTGGCGCTGCTGACGGTGGTCGTAGCCTATCTGATCATGATGCTCGCGCCTTTCCCCGGCATTCGCCAGATGTCGGTATTCGCCGCCGCCGGGCTCAGCGCCTCCTGCCTGACGGTCATATTCTGGCATCCGCTGCTCTCCCGCGGCCTGCCGGTGCGCCCGGTGCCGGCGATGGTCCTGATGCTGCGCTGGCTGGCGGCATGGCGACGCAATAAAAAGCTCACCATCGGCCTGCCGATCGCCCTGGCGCTGTTCTCGCTGGCGGGGATCGCCACCCTGCGCGTCGACGACGATATATCCCAGCTGCAGGCACTGCCGCAGCCCCTGCTGGCGCAGGAAAAGACGATCGCGGCCTTAACCGGCCAGGGCGTCGATCAGAAGTGGTTCGTGGTCTACGGGCGGACGCAGCAGCAAACGCTGGAGCGGCTGGAAGCCTTTGTGCCGGCGCTGGAACAGGCGAAGCGGCAGGGGCAGCTTAACGGCTACCGGACGATCCCCCTGAACTCGCTGGCCCGTCAGCATCAGGATCTGACGCTGCTGAAGGCCGCCTCCCCGGCGGTCAGCCGCGTGCTGCAAAGCGCCGGGCTGCAGGCGATCAATGCGGATCTCAGTCCCATGCCGGTCACCGTGGAGGCCTGGCTTGCCAGCCCGGCCAGCGAAGGCTGGCGTCTGCTATGGATAACCCTGCAGAACGGCGAGAGCGGCGTGCTGGTGCCGGTTGACGGCGTGAATGAAAGCCTAGCGCTGAAGGCTCTCGGCGCAAAATATAGCGGCGTGGCGTGGGTCGACAGGAAAAGCGCTTTCGACGAGCTCTTCGCCCTCTATCGCCATTTGCTCACCGGACTGCTGGGTATCGCCCTGGCCACCATCGCCTGCGGGGCGGTTCTGCGCCTCGGCTGGCGTAAAGGGCTTATCAGCCTCGTGCCTTCGGTACTCTCCTTAGGCTGCGGCCTCGCGGCGCTCTCCCTCAGCGGCCACTCGCTCAATCTGTTTTCGCTGCTGGCGCTGGTGCTGGTGCTGGGGATTGGCATCAACTACACGCTGTTCTTCAGCAACCCGCGCGGCACGCCGCTGACCTCGCTGCTGGCCGTTACCCTGGCCATGATGACCACGCTGCTGACCCTCGGCATGCTGGTATTTAGCTCAACCCAGGCGATCGCCAGCTTTGGCATCGTGCTGGTCAGCGGGATTTTCACCGCCTTCCTGCTATCGCCCCTGGCGATGCCCGGCAAAAAAGGGAAACAAAGACGATGATGACGTTCAGATTTGGCCGCGCCCTCGCGCTGATTGCCACCTTAGCCCTTGCCGGCTGCGGCCATTCGCAGAAGGCGCAGCAGGGCCGCCCGCAGGCGTGGCTGGAGCCGGGCGCCCGCGTGACGCTCCCGGCGCCGGGGATCTCGCCGACGCTCAGCTCACAGCAGCTGCTGACCGGCAGCTTTAACGGCCAGACCCAGTCGCTGCTGGTGATGCTCAACGCCGACGCGCACAGGGTGACGCTGGCCGGGCTCTCGTCGGTGGGCATCCGTCTGTTTCTCGTCACCTATGACGAAAAAGGCGTGCATACCGAACAGTCGATCGTGGTGCCGCAGATGCCGCCCGCCAGCCAGGTGCTGGCCGACGTGATGCTCAGCCACTGGCCGATCGCGGCCTGGCAGCCGCAGCTGCCGAAAGGCTGGACGCTGACCGACGCCGGCGACAGGCGCGAGCTGCGCAACGCCCGCGGCAGGCTGGTGACGGAAATCACCTACCTGAACCGCAAAGGCCGCCGTGAGCCCATCAGCATTCAGCAGCACGCCTTCGGCTACCACATCACCATTCAATACCTGGGTGACTGAGATGATCTACATTTCCGCTGTCGGCATGATCAACGCGCTGGGCAACAGCCTCGACGAGATCGCCTGCAACCTGACGCGCGGTATCGCCCCCGGTATGCGCCCGCGCGCCGGCTGGCTGCAGGGACAACCGCAGGCGATACTCGGCGGCGTTGACGGCGAGCTGCCCGCCATCGACGACGCGTTTGCCGCCCACCGCTCGCGCAACAATCAGCTGCTGCTGGCGGCGCTGGCGCAGATTCAGCCGCAGGTGGACGACGCAATCACCCGCTACGGCCGCGATCGGGTGGCGGTGGTGCTCGGCACCAGCACCTCCGGGCTCGATGAGGGCGACAGGCACGTGGACTTAACCCTCAACGCGAAGGCGAGCGCGGCCTGGCACTACCCGCAGCAGGAGCTGGGCGATCCGTCGCGCTTTCTCAGCCGCTGGCTGGAGCTCGACGGCCCGGCCTTTACCCTCTCCACCGCCTGCTCCTCCAGCGCCCGCGCGATAATCAGCGGGCGGCGGCTGATCGAGGCCGGCCTCGCGGACGTGGCGATTGTCGGCGGCGCCGACTCCCTCAGCCGGATGCCGGTGAACGGCTTCCACAGCCTGGAGTCCCTCTCCCCGACGCTGTGCCAGCCCTTCGGCCGCGACCGGAGCGGAATTACCATCGGCGAAGGCGCGGCGCTGATGCTGCTGACCCGCGAGCCGCAGCCCATCGCCCTACTCGGGGTGGGCGAGTCCAGCGATGCGCACCATATTTCGGCTCCCCATCCGCAGGGTGAAGGGGCCATCCGCGCCATTCGCCAGGCGCTCGACGATGCCGGTATCGCCGCCGACGCGGTGGGCTACATCAACCTCCACGGTACCGCCACGCCGCTTAACGACCAGGTGGAATCGCAGGTGGTGAGCGCGCTGTTTGGCGAGCAGGTGCCGTGCAGCTCCACCAAGCATCTGACCGGCCATACGCTGGGCGCGGCGGGGATCACCGAGGCGGCAATCGCCATGCTGATCCTCCAGCGCAGCCTGCCGCTGCCCGCCCAGGATTTCAGCCTTTCGCCGCGCGACCCGGCGCTGCCCGCCTGCGGCATTATCGAGAAAGCGCAGCCGCTCGCCCGGCCGACGATCCTGTCCAACTCGTTCGCCTTTGGCGGCAATAACGCCAGCATTCTGCTCGGGAGAGTTTTATGAACCACTATTTATCGCCCGGCGACTACCTGCCGCACGACGCGCCGATGCTGCTGCTGGAAGAGGTGCTGGAGGTCACTGACGAAACCGCCGTTTGCCGCGTTGCCGTCACCGGCCGCGGCGTGCTGGCGCCGTTTCTTGACGCCGACGGCAACCTGCCCGGCTGGTTTGCGCTGGAGCTGATGGCGCAGACCGTCGGCGTCTGGTCAGGCTGGCATCGCCGCCGGCAGGGGCAAAGCACTATTGCGCTCGGCATGGTGCTCGGCGCCAGGGAGCTGATCTGCGCCGCGGGGGTGCTGCCCGCCGGCCGGACGCTGACCATCAGCGTTAGTCTGTTAATGCAGGACGCGCGTTTTGGCAGCTTTGAATGCGCCATCAGCGCCGGGGATGAGGCGCTGGCAACCGGCCGGGTGAATACCTTCCAGCCCACCGCCGAAGAGTTAACGACGCTTTTTAATCAGGGAGAGAAACCATGAGTCGTTCAGTATTAGTGACCGGTGCCAGCAAGGGCATCGGCCGCGCCATCGCCTGCCAGCTGGCGGCGGACGGTTTTACCGTCGGCGTTCATTACCATCGCGACGCCGAGGGCGCGCGGGAAACCCTCGAGACCCTGCAGGCCGCCGGCGGCGCCGGACGGGTGCTGAGCTTTGACGTCGCCAACCGCGAGCAGTGCCGCGAGGTGCTGGAGCAGGAGATCGCCGCCCACGGCCCGTGGTACGGCGTGGTAAGCAACGCCGGGATCGCCCGCGACGGCGCCTTCCCCGCGCTCAGCGACGACGACTGGGATTGCGTCATCCACACCAATCTCGACAGCTTTTACAACGTCATTCAGCCGTGCATTATGCCGATGATCGGCGCCCGTCAGGGCGGGCGGATTATTACCCTGTCATCCGTTTCCGGGGTGATGGGCAACCGCGGCCAGGTCAACTACAGCGCGGCGAAGGCGGGCATTATCGGCGCCACCAAGGCGCTGGCTATCGAGCTGGCGAAACGCAAAATCACCGTCAACTGCATTGCGCCGGGGCTGATTGATACCGGGATGATCGAGATGGAAGAGGCCGCGCAGAAAGAAGCGATGGCTCTGATCCCGATGAAGCGTATGGGCCAGGCGGATGAAGTGGCCGGGCTGGCCAGCTATTTAATGTCCGACATTGCGGGTTACGTCACCCGCCAGGTTATTTCCATCAATGGAGGTATGTTATGACACGTCGTGTCGTGATTACAGGGATGGGCGGCGTCACCGCCTTTGGGGAAAACTGGCAGGACGTTTCCGCCAGGCTGCTCGCTTACGAGAACGCCGTGCGCAAGATGCCGGAGTGGCAAATCTACGACGGCCTGCATACCCTGCTCGGCGCGCCGATCGACGATTTCACCCTGCCGGAGCACTATACCCGCAAGCGTATTCGCGCCATGGGCCGGGTATCGCTGATGTCCACCCGCGCCAGCGAGCTGGCGCTGGAGCAGGCCGGCCTGATCGGCGAGGCGGTGCTCACGAACGGCGAAACCGGTATTGCCTACGGCTCATCAACCGGCAGCACCGGCCCGGTGAGCGAGTTTGCCACCATGCTGACGGAAAAGCATACCAACAACATTACCGGCACCACCTACGTACAGATGATGCCGCACACCACCGCGGTCAACACCGGCCTCTTCTTCGGCCTGCGCGGGCGGGTTATTCCCACCTCCAGCGCCTGCACCTCCGGCAGCCAGGCTATCGGCTACGCCTGGGAAGCCATTCGCCACGGCTATCAAACGGTGATGGTGGCCGGCGGTGCCGAAGAGCTCTGCCCGTCCGAAGCGGCGATCTTTGATACCCTCTTCGCCACCAGCCAGCGCAACGATGAGCCGAAAACCACCCCGTCGCCGTTCGACGCGCGCCGCGATGGCCTGGTGATAGGCGAAGGCGCCGGTACGCTGATCCTCGAAGAGCTGGAGCACGCCAAAGCGCGCGGCGCGACGATCTACGGCGAAATCGTCGGTTTTGCCACCAACTGCGACGCCGCGCATATCACCCAGCCGCAGCAGGAAACGATGCAAATTTGCATGGCGCAGGCGCTCAGCATGGCCGGTTTACGCGCCGAAGATATCGGCTATATCTCGGCCCACGGTACGGCGACCGATCGCGGCGATATTGCCGAAAGCCGGGCCAGCGCCGCCCTCTTCGGCAGTCGCGTGCCGATCTCTTCGTTGAAAAGCTATTTTGGCCATACGCTGGGCGCCTGCGGGGCGCTGGAAGCCTGGATGAGCCTGCAGATGATGCGTGAAGGCTGGTTCGCCCCGACGCTCAACCTGCATCAGCCTGACCCCCAGTGCGGCGAGCTCGATTACATCATGGGTGAAGCGCGCAGGATTGACTGCGAGTATCTGCAGAGCAATAACTTCGCCTTTGGCGGCATCAACACCTCCATCATCATTAAACGTTGGTCTTAATATGTATCGGCTTTTGCTGGGGAAAATTTCGACCTTAAGCACGCGGGCGCTGCCGCCGGCGCTCTCCGCCCTCGCGCCGCAGGGCGCGCGCCGCGCCGGCTGGTTAGCCGGCCGCGCGCTGCTGTATCAGGCGGTGACGCCGCTGCCCGAGATTATCTACGCCGAACAGGGCAAGCCGGGGTTTGCTGACGGGACGCCGCTGTGGTTTAACCTCAGCCACAGCGGCGACGATATCGCGCTGCTGCTCAGCGACGAGGGGGAAGTCGGTTGCGATATCGAAGTCATTCGCCCGCGAGAAAACTGGCGTCGGATCGCCAATGCGGTATTTAGCTCTGGCGAGCATGCGCAGGTGGAGGCCGAACGGCCGGAGCAACAGCTGGCGGCGTTCTGGCGCATCTGGACGCGTAAAGAGGCGATCGTTAAGCAGCGTGGCGGCAGCGCCTGGCAGATCGCCAGCGTTGACAGCACCTTCCGCTCCCGGCTGTCGGTCAGCCAGCTCCAGCTTGGCGCCCTCAGCCTGGCGGTGTGCACGCCGACGCCGTTCGAGCTCAAGGTCGAACGGCTGGGCTAAGCTATCCTTTACGCTTCAGCGGCCAGAAGATGGTCAGCACGCCGGCGACGATAATCAGCACCCCCAGCAGCGAGCGCCAGCGGAAAGCCTCGTGCCAGCCGGGCAGCCAGATAGCGGCGGCCCACACCACAATGTAGCTCAGGCTCAGCAGGGCATAGGCTTTGGCGAGCGGCAGACGGTGCAGCGCAAAGTACCAGCACACCATTGACAGCAGGTAGCCGCCCAGCCCCAGCGCCAGGCCGAAGGTGCCGGCCCGGAGATGGACAAGATGGCCGATAAACGTGACCAGGTCGGTCAGCGGCGGCAGCTCGACCATCGCCCCGCGCAGCAGCAGCTGCGCGGCGCTGACCAGCCCGACGCTAAGCAGCGCCCAGATTAAGCCCATCAGACGCTACTCCCGAGAATCACGATACCCACGACAATCAAGCCGACCCCCACCCAGTGGCGGCGCGCCACCGGCTCGTGCCAGACGCCCCACGCCGCGAGGGTGACCCAGACGAAGTTGAGGCTCAGCATCGGGTAGGCAATGCTCACCGGGATCGCCTGCAGCACGCTCAGCCACAGCAGCATACCGCCGCCGAGCGCCAGCAGCGCCAGGCCCAGCCAGCCGAGAATATGCCGTCCGCGCCGTCCGGATTTGGACGGGCGGGTGGCCTGTTTCTGGCACAGCTGTCCGACGCAGCTCAGCAGGCTGGCGAGCGCCAGGCAGATCCAGATACTCATTGCGGCAGATACTGGATAAACACAACCCGCCCTAACTCATAGGAGCTATCGGGTTTTGGTAGCGGCAGATCGTTCATGCTCTCCCCTTTGTCCATCAGCAGAACCAGCGACACCGGCCCCTGCTGACGATGCGTTGCCAGCCAGCTGGCAAAGTCGCCCTCGCTGACGAAGCGGCCCTGCGCATCCGGCCAGTCGAGACCGTATTTTAGCTCACCCTGCTTATCGAACAGAATGATATCGCTGCGTCTGAGCTCCCACGACAGGCCGCCGGCAATACCGACGTTATTGGTCAGCACGTAGCGGCTTGGCGCCAGCGACTCGCCGACGATATCAATCATAAACTGCGGCTGCTTGCTATCAATCACCCGGTCAGGAATGGCGAAACCCACCAGCAGCGCCAGTCCCAGCGGACAGCAGGCGGCAAGCGGCCAGCGCCGGGCGCTGTCCTTCATCGTCAGCCAGCCCACCAGCGCCCAGGCCGCAAATATCAGGGCCGCCAGCAGGCACTTATACAGCTCAATCTGCGACCACACCGGCTTGTGCATAAAGCTCCACGGCGAGACCGCCAGCACCGCCAGCAGGCCAGCCAGGCCGAAGCCGATGTTGATCATGGCGTTGATGCGCAGCACCTTCGCCCCCGCTTTCGCCGCATTCAGCGCATAGCGGGCCATCAGGATCGCCAGCGGCCCAAAGCACGGCAGGATGTAGGTCGGCAGCTTGCCCTTGGCGATGCTAAAGAACAGCAGCGGCATCACCACCCAGCCCAGCAGATACAGCGCGCCGCGGGCGTCGTCGCGTTCGGTCCAGCCGCGCTTCAGCGCCCCGGGCAGCAGCGCCAGCCACGGCAGGCTTCCGGCAATCAGGAACGGAATGTAGTACCAGAACGGCGCCTTATGCTGGGCGTCTTTCTCGGCAAAGCGCTGAATATGCTCCACCCAGAAGAAGTAGCGCCAGAAGTCCGGCTCGCGCTGGGCAATAGCCAGCCCCCACGGCAGCACCACCAGCGCGCAGACAACCACCGACAGCCAGCCCCAGGTCAGCACTTCGCGCCAGCGCTTGCGCGCAATCACCCACGGCAGTACGCCCACCACCGGCACCGCCAGCGCGAGGAAGCCTTTGGTCATCACCCCCATCCCGCAGGCCACGCCCAGCAGGAGATAGCCGGCCATTTTGCCCTTCCGGGTCTGCGCCTGAGCGGCGCCCCAGAAGCTGCACATGGCGAGGGCCATCCACATGGCGATCATCGGGTCCAGCACCGCATAGGTACCGATACCGTAGACCAGCAGCGCGGTGAGGAACATCACGCCGGAGAGGATCGCCAGCCGCTTATCCCGCCAGATCCGCCACGCCAGCCAGGCAACCAGCAGCGCGGTCACGCTGATGGAGAAGACCGAGCCAAAGCGCACGCCGAAATTGTTGTGGCCAAACAGCCACTGCCCGATGCTGTTAATCCAGTAGCCGGCAATCGGTTTTTCAAAGTAGCGCAGCCCGAGGAAATGCGGCACCACCCAGTCGCCGGAGGCCAGCATTTCGCGGCTAATCTCCGCGTAGCGCGTCTCGTCAGGCTGCCAGAGCAGGCGGAAATTCAGCGGCAGTACGTAATACAGGGCAAACAGCGCCAGCAGGGAGATACCATAACGAATGCTTTTCATACGTCCTGACTCAATAATTGTTCACGCCCAAGCCAGCCTTCCCGGCCGGCCAGTTCACCGCGGACCACCTTGCCCACCGGCAGCTCGCTAAAATCAGCGGGCAGCAGCTGGCTCAGCGGGCAAAACTGAATCTCTTCCTGCGCCGCCATGGTCAGCAGCTCATCAAACTGCTGCGCAAACGCAATCCCTTCCACTTCGGCATGAATGGTATAGACCGGGACGCCCGGGTCGCGATGAATACAGTCCAGCAGATAGCGGTTAAAGCCGCCGGTATCCACCGCGCTGCCGACCACCTCATCCCAGGTGGGAAGCGTGACCGGGATCTGCACGGTGCCCAGCGTCTCGTTGCCGAGCTGCGGCCGGAAGGGGCGGCTGCCGCGGCAGTCGCTGTTGTAGAGAAAATCGAAGGACTCTTTGGCTTTGATAACCCGCTGGTCGGCGCGCCAGCCGGCGACGGCGGAGCAGGTCACCGGCTGGCCAATAATCCGCTCCAGCTCCAGCAGCCCGCGCTCAACCTCCATGGTCAGGCGCTCCTGCGGCCAGACGCCGCTCCACGCCTGCCAGCTGTAGTGATCCCAGGCGTGCAGGCCCACCTCATGGGCCTGCGCCGTCGCGCGCAGCACCTCTTCATTGCCCGCGCCGATGCGCCGTCCGGGCCAGGCGGTACCGGCCAGCAGGATATCCCAGCCGTACAGCGAGGCCGCCTTTGAGCGCAGCATCTTCCACAAAAACTTCGGTTTTATCAGGCGCCATAAATGGCGCCCCATATTGTCCGGCCCAACGCTAAAAAAGAAGCTTGCCTGAATCCCGTGCTGGGCCAGAAGGCTCAGCAGCCGCGGAACCCCGTCCCGCGTGCCGCGAAAGGTATCAACATCTATGCGTAAGCCGACCTGTTTCATGATCTCTTATCATCCGCCAGTTCAACGGTGCGCAGGAAGAAGTCGAGGGTATGCTCGACGGTCTCTTCCATCGGTACCGTCGGCGTCCAGCTCAGGCAGCGCTTCGCGTTGCGGATGCTCGGCTTACGGTGCTCGACGTCCTGATAACCTTTACCGTAGTAATCGCTGCTTTCGACATCGCGGAAGCCGGCGAACGGCGGGAAGTTGCCGCGCAGCGGATGGCGCTCGAAGCACTCCAGCAGCATCTCCGCCAGCTCTTTAATACTGGCTTCGTTGTCCGGGTTACCGATGTTGATAATCTGCCCGTCGCAGCGGCCGTCTTTGTTCTCGATAATGCGGAACAGCGCTTCAATACCGTCGCTGATATCGGTGAAGCAGCGCTTCTGCTTACCGCCTTCGATAAGCTTAATCGGCGAGCCCTCAACCAGGTTGAGGATCAGCTGGGTAATGGCTCGGGAGCTGCCGATACGCGCGGCGTTGAGGTTATCCAGACGCGGTCCCATCCAGTTAAACGGACGGAACAGGGTGAAGCGCAGCGCGGCTTTATCGCCGTAGGCCCAAATAACGCGGTCGAGCAGCTGCTTCGATACCGAATAAATCCAGCGCTGCTTGTTGATCGGCCCCACCACCAGGTTCGAGCTGTCTTCATCGAAGTTTTTATCGGTGCACATACCGTACACTTCAGAGGTCGACGGGAAGATAATGCGCTTATCGTACTTCACGCAGTCGCGGATAATCTTCAGGTTCTCTTCGAAATCCAGCTCGAACACGCGCAGCGGGTTACGGGTGTACTCAATCGGCGTGGCGATCGCCACCAGCGGCAGAACCACGTCGCATTTCTTAATGTGATACTCAATCCATTCGGAGTGAATGCTGATATCCCCTTCGACGAAGTGGAAGCGCGGATTCTCAAGGAAGCGGCTGATGGCATCGGAGCCGATATCCAGACCGTAGATTTCGTAATTATCGTCCTGCAGCAGGCGCTCGGTCAGATGGTTGCCGATAAACCCGTTAACGCCGAGGATCAGCACGCGGGTGCGGCGCTTAATCGCCACCACCGGTTTGCTGCTCAGCACGGCGCCAGAGACCAGGCCCAGGGCCTGCGCCAGCTGCGTGCCCTGAATATAGACGCCGCGATCGGTCTGGCCGGTGACGATTTCCAGCGCTCCGTCCTGGCAGGCCACCACCAGCGGCGTGGTGGAGATCACCGTCCCCGCCTTCGCTGCCGGCAGGTCGTGACGGACGCGAGATTTCCAGACGATAAATTTGCTGGCGCCGGTATAGCCAAACGCGCCCGGCCACGGATCGGATACGGCGCGGACCAGGTTATGCAGGGCCTGCGCGGGCTGCTCCCAGTCAAGACGGCCATCTTCCGGCGTACGGCGGCCGACGTAGGTCGCCTGGCTCTCATCCTGCGCGCGCGCGTCAATTTTGCCTTCACGGATCGCCGGCAGCGCCTGGCCCAGCAGCTCGGACGCCGCCGCGCACAGCCTGCGGTGCAGGGTCAGCGCCACGTCATCGGCCCCAATGGCCACCGACTGCTGGGCGACGATATCGCCGGCATCGGCGCGGCCAATCATGCGGTGCAGGGTAACGCCCGTTTTGCTCTCTCCGTTGACCAGCACCCAGTTCAGCGGCGCGCGGCCGCGATACTTCGGCAGCAGGGAGCCGTGCAGGTTAAAGGCACCGCGCGGCGCAAGATTGAGGAGCTCATCGCTCAGCAGGTTGCGGTAGTAGAAGGAGAACAGCACGTCCGGCTTTATTTCGCGGATACGTTCAATCCACAGCGGGTGATTCACATCTTCTGGCGCCCACACCGGGATACCCTGTTCCGCAGCGAGACGCGCCACCGAACCAAAGAAATGGTTTTCGCCGGGGTTATCCGGATGGGTGAAAATAGCGGCGATGTCATACCCGGCGTCCAGCAGGGACTGAATACCTGCGCAACCCATATCGTGATAAGCGAAGACTACGGCTTTCATGAACGATCTTCCTCTTGAGATGCCGTTTCCGGCTGACGAACAACACGTTGAATAAAGTAGCGGGGGCGGGCGCGAACATCGTTATAGATGCGGCCGATATACTCCCCGAGCAGGCCCATGCCGACAAACTGGGCGCCGATAAACATAAACAGCACGGCAAAGAGCACGAACACCCCTTCGGCCGCCCACTGCGGACCCAGTACCAGGCGCAGCACAATCAGCAGGATCGAGAAGGCAAAGCCCAGCAGGGCGATCACGCTGCCGAAAACGCTGAGCAGGCGCAGCGGCGTGGTGGTCAGGCAGGTCACCAGGTCGTACATCAGGTTAATCAGGCGCATAAAGCTGTATTTGGAATCACCGAACTCACGCTCGGCGTGCATCACCGGGATCTCCACCGCCCGGCGGGCAAAGGTATTCGCGAGGATCGGGATAAAGGTGCTGCGCTCGTGGCAGTTGAGCATCGCGTCGATGATATGGCGGCGATAGGCCCGCAGCATGCAGCCGTAATCGCCCATCGCTTTGCCGGTGGTGCGCTGGATCAGGCGGTTGATCATCTTCGACGCGGTTTTACGGAAGAAGGTATCCTGGCGGTTCTGACGCACGGTTCCGACCACGTCATAGCCCTCGTCCGCTTTCTCCACCAGCCGCGGGATCTCCTCCGGCGGGTTTTGCAGGTCGGCATCGAGGGTAATGATCAGATCGCCGGTGACGTGGCTAAAGCCCGCCATAATCGCCGAGTGCTGGCCGTAGTTGCGGTTCAGCAGCACCGCCACGACGTGGCTGCCTTCAGCTTCGGCCGCCGCCGTCAGCATGCGGGCGGAGTCATCGCTGCTGCCGTCGTCGACCAGCAGGATTTCATATTCACGCCCAAGGGTGGCGCAGGCGGTATCCGTGCGGCGAATGAGCTCTGGCAGGCTCTCCTGCTCGTTATAAACAGGGATAACCACCGAGACCTTCTTCACGGGAGGATAAGTAAACATATTAACGTCCTGACAGCTGGTGCAGAGCGGAGATAACGCGGGTGACGTCGTCATCGGTCATATCCGGGAACAGCGGGAGTGAACAAATGCGCGCGCTGTTCCATTCCGTGTTCGGCAATGACAGCGTCGGGAAGCGCTCGCGGTAATATTTTTGCGTATGCGCCGCGCGGAAATGCAGGCCGGTGCCGATCCCCATGGCTTTCAGCTGCTCCATTAAGGCATCGCGACTAATGCCGCAGAGGGCTTCATCGACGCGAATAATAAACAGGTGCCAGGCGTGCTGGTGCTCCCAGCCCGGCACCTGCAGCGGCGCGAACGGGGTATCCGCCAGCTCGCTCAGATAGCGGCGGGCAATGTCGGCGCGACGCCGGTTGGCGTGCGGCAGCTTATCCAGCTGCACCAGCGCCAGCGCGGCGTTGATATCGGCCAGGTTGTACTTGAAGCCCGGGGAGATCACCTCCGCCTGCGGAGCGCGGCCGAGGGTCTGGCGGTCGTAGGCATCAACGCCAAGGCCGTGGAATTTGAGGCTACGGATACGCGCAGCCAGCTCGTCGTCATCGGTGACGACCAGCCCGCCTTCGGCACAGGTCATATTTTTAATGGCGTGGAATGAGAAGATTGCGGTACCGCGGCTGCCGACGTGACGGCCCTTGTAGTAGGTCCCCGCCGCGTGGGCGGCATCTTCAATCACCGCGATGCCGTGACGCTCGCCGACGGCGCGAATCGCGTCGATATCCGCCGGCGCGCCGGCGTAATGCACGGGAACGATGGCCCTGGTGCGGGGGGTAATCGCCGCTTCAACCGCCTCAGCGGTAATCATCAGGTTATCGCGATCGACGTCGATCATCACCGGCGTCGCACCCAGCAGACAGATCATGTTCAGGGTCGAGACCCAGGTCTGCGAAGGGGTGATCACCTCATCGCCGGCGCCGATGCCCAGCGCCATCAGCGTGACGTGCATGCCGCCGGTCGCCGAGCTGACCGCCACCGCGTGACGGTTGCCGGTCAGCGTGCAGAAGGCCTCTTCCAGCGCCTGATTTTTCGGCCCGGTCGTGATCCAACCTGATTGCAAAACTTCACGCAGCGCGGCCAGCTCTGCGTCACCCATTGACGGGCGCGAAAACGGCAAAAATTCGCTCATCATTTTCCTGCTCTGTATATGGCCCGAACAAACTCAGGCCGGTAGAAAAAAATATCCTGCGCCAGCGGACTTAAACAAAATGAAAATGAAATTCTTTCAATGCCACATTTTCATTCCAGGGTATTTGACGTTATTTAATTTAGACGGGGTTGCTTAGGATAATATTAAGAAATTAATATAGTTGGCGATCGGCAATACAACCAGTTGTTTTATAAATAAGTTTATTAACTGTGATGGCGGTTTTAAGCGGGAAATTCGGCCCCTGACTCAGAACGGGCCAGGAGCACGGGGCGGTAAAGTAAACAAACATTAAACCGTTAAACAATAAATAAAATTTTACTCTATGATACTAAAGAGAGAAATCTTACATAGATCACAAAATTATTTCCGGAGTATTACAAGTTTGCAGGAAAATCTGCAGGTAATTGGTTAGCAGGACAATTAATAATAGCGTCATTATCGGCGCCGCAGTCGCGAACAAAGGTAATTGTCGCAAACTCGTCAATCACTTCCGTCGGATAGGCCGGGCCGGCGGCACGGTACGACTCCATCAGCGGAATATGCTCGTTCTGGAAGCAGACGGTTTTTTGCGGATCGTTGATAACCCAGCGCGGAAAGAAGATGGTGCCGTGAAATAGCCGGTCGCCGAGATTAACGATCAGGCTGACGTCGGTCCCGGTTGGTTCGGTCCACGAGATTTTATAGATGCTGGCCCCCACCCGTACGATAAAAGCCTGCTGATCTTTCACCCACCGGTTGCCGACGATCCCGCTATGGATACGGTAGTCCAGGGTGCGGCCGTTTTTGACGTAAATTTCGTAATTCCACCCGTTATCGTAGGTATAAACCAGATGTTTGCCGATAAAACCGCTCAAATCGTGTTTGTCGAAAGCGTTCATTGTGCTTGCTCCTCTGTTGTTGGAACCCAGCGTACTGCTTTAAAAAATGAATGAATAACGCTATGTTTTGATTGAATCCATCCACTTTTTAGATGAGTTATGCACAAGACAACGCTCGAACAATGGGCTCTGCTGGAGAAGGTTATCGCCCTGGGCAGCTTTGCCAGGGCCGCGGAGGAGACCCATCGCAGCCAGTCGTCGGTCAGCTACAACCTCGCCCTGCTGCAGGAGAGGCTGGGGGTAACGCTGCTGACGCCATCCGGGCGCCGCGCGGTATTAACGCCGGCGGGCGAGCTGCTGCTCGCCCAGGTTAAGCCGCTGCTGCAGGCTTTTTATTATGTTGAAAATCATGCTATTGCGCTGCGCAACGGCGCCCGCAGCAGGCTCGATCTGGTGGTCGACAGCATTTTTCCTCGCCAGCGGCTGTTTGCTATTCTGCGCCAGTTCCAGCAGCGCTACCCGCAAACCCAGGTCAGGCTGACGGAGGTGCTGGAAAACGTTGGCGACGAGAGCGCGGCGCGCGGCGAGGCTGACGTGATGGTGCTCACCCGCCGCCAGGACATTACCGGCCGCGGCGAGTGGCTGATGAACATCGATTTTATCGCCGTCGCCCACCGGGACCACCCGCTGGCCGCCCTCGACGGGCCGCTGGACGATAGCGCCCTCGCCCGCTGGCCGCTGGTGCAGATCGCCGATCGCCACAACGAGCGCCAGCCGGGCCGCGACGCGTGGACCTTCTCCACCATTGATGCCGCTATTGATGCCGTGCTGTATCAGGTCGGTTTCGGCTGGCTGCCCGAAGAGCGCATTCGCCAACGGCTCGCGCAGGGGGAGCTGAAGCCGCTGCCGCTGAGCCACGGCGCCCGACGCGCGACCCCGCTGCACCTGATCGTTAAGCGCGACGTCGCCCCCATTGATGAACAGCTCGCCACGCTGCTGGATCTCTTCAGGCGCCCCTGACGGCGCCGCTTATATATGATTTTCTTATACTATCGGGCCATTGATTGATCTGAGTTACTCCTAAAGTATGATGAATTATTAAAATCATCATACTTTTCTGCTCACTGAGATTAACGCCTTGTCGATCCTCCGCACCCTCTTCCGCCCCCTTCTGACGGCGGTTTGCCTCTGTCTGCCTCTGCTCACCGGCGCCGCCGCGCGCGAAGTCGTCACCGCCTGGCCGGTAAACGTCGGCCCCCTGAATCCCCACCTCTATACGCCCAACCAGATGTTTGCCCAAAGCATGGTCTACGAGCCGCTGGTCAAATATCAGCAGGATGGCTCGGTCAAGCCGTGGCTGGCGAGCAGCTGGAGCCACTCTGCAGACGGCAAGGTCTGGCTGTTTACCCTGCGCAGTGACGTACAGTTCTCTAACGGCGAGCCGTTTAACGCCCAGGCGGCGGTAGCCAATTTTCAGGCGGTGCTGGCGAACAGGCAGCGCCACGCCTGGCTGGAGCTGACCAATCAGATTAGCGATGTCAGGGCGCTAAGCGATACCCGGCTGCAAATCACCCTCAAAAGCGCCTACTACCCTTTTCTGCAGGAGCTGGCGCTGCCGCGTCCGTTCCGCTTTATCGCCCCGTCACAGTTTGTTGACGGCGGCACCGTTCACGGGGTTAAGGCGCCCATCGGCACCGGGCCGTGGGTGCTGAAAACCACGAAGCTCAACCAGCTTGACGTGCTGGTGCGTAACCCACGCTACTGGGGCGAAAAACCGACGATTGACCAGGTGACCGTGAAGGTGCTCCCGGACCCGATGACCCGCGCCGTCGCCTTTGAAACCGGCGATATCGATCTGCTCTACGGCAACGAGGGCCTGCTGCCGCTGGATACCTTCGCGCGTTTCAGCCACAACCCTGCCTGGCGCACCCAGCTTTCTCAGCCCGTCGAAACGGTGATGCTGGCGCTTAACTCTGCCAAAGCGCCCACTAATGAGCTGGCGGTGCGGGAAGCGCTCAACTATGCGGTCAACAAAAAGTCGCTGATCGACAACGCGCTGTACGGCACCCAGCAGGTCGCCGAAACGCTGTTCGCTCCTTCGGTGCCCTATGCCAATATCGGCCTGACCCCGCGCCGCTACGATCCGCAGCGGGCTAACGCCCTGCTGGAAAAGGCCGGCTGGCTGAAGCCCGCGGGCGAGCAGATCCGCCGGAAAAATGGCCAGCCGCTGCGCATCGAGATGTCGTTTATCGGCACCGACGCCCTGAGCAAATCCATGGCCGAAATTATGCAGGCCGATATGCGCCAGGCTGGCGTCGACGTCGTGCTGAACGGCGAAGAAGAGAGCAGTATTTATGCCCGCCAGCGCGACGGGCGCTTCGGCATGATTTTTAACCGCACCTGGGGCGCGCCGTACGATCCGCACGCCTTTATGAGCTCGATGCGCGTCCCCTCTCACGCCGACTATCAGGCCCAGCTGGGATTAGCCGATAAGGCGCTTATCGACCAGCAGATTGGTAAGGTGCTGACGACCACCGACGAAACCCAGCGCCGGGCGCTGTATCGCGATATCCTGACCCGCCTGCACAACGATGCGGTCTATCTGCCCATCAGCTACGTCTCGATGATGGTGGTGGCAAAACCCGAGCTCGGTACAATCCCTTACGCTCCGGTTGCCGCTGAAATTCCGTTCGAACTGATCCAGCCGGAGCAGCCCTGATGCGACGCTACGTACTGCGGCGCATCCTGCTGCTGATACCGATGATTTTCGCCGCCTCGGTCATTATCTTTCTCATGCTGCGTCTCGGCACCGGCGACCCGGCGCTGGACTATCTGCGCTTATCAAATCTTCCTCCGACGCCGGAGATGGTGGCCTCCACGCGCGCGATGCTCGGACTTGACCAATCGCTCGTCACCCAGTACGCCGGCTGGCTATGGAAGGCGCTGCATCTCGATTTTGGCCTCTCCTTCGCCACCCAGCGACCGGTGATCGACGACGTGATGCACTTCCTGCCCGCCACGCTGCAGCTGGCGGGCGCGGCGCTGGTCATTATCCTGCTGACCTCCGTGCCGCTGGGGATTTGGGCCGCCCGCCATCGCGATCGCCCGGCGGATTTCATCGTGCGGGCGATCGCTTTTCTCGGCGTCTCGATGCCCAACTTCTGGCTCGCCTTCCTGCTGGTGATGTTTTTTTCCGTCTACTTGCAGTGGCTGCCGGCGCTGGGCTACGGCGGCTGGCAGCACCTTATTCTGCCCGCGGCGTCGATAGCCCTGATGTCGCTGGCCATTAACGCCCGCCTGCTGCGCGCCAGCATGCTGGAGGTTGCCGGCCAGCGCCACGTCACCTGGGCGCGGCTGCGCGGGCTGAGCGACAGGCAAACCGAACGCCGCCATATTCTACGCAACGCCTCGCTGCCCGTGGTGACCGCTATCGGGATGCATATTGCCGAGCTGATTGGCGGCACGATGATTATCGAAAACATCTTTGCCTGGCCGGGCATCGGGCGCTACGCGGTGTCGGCCATCTTTAACCGCGACTACCCGGTGATCCAGTGCTTCACGCTGGTGATGGTGGTGGTGTTTGCGCTCTGCAACCTGACGGTTGACCTGCTCAACGCCGCGCTGGACCCGCGCATTCGCCGCCATGAAGGAGTACGCCAGTGAACCTTTTTCTTTCCGCCCGCTGGCCGGTTCGCCTGGCGCTGATCGCCATTATCCTGCTGGTGCTGATCGCCCTCACCGCCCAGTGGTGGCTGCCCTACGACCCGCAGGCCGTTGATTTACCGTCACGCCTGCTCTCGCCGGACGCCCGGCACTGGCTGGGTACCGACCATCTGGGACGCGATATTCTTTCCCGTCTGCTGGCCGCCACGCGGGTTTCTCTCGGCGCGGTGCTGGCCTGCCTGCTGCTGGTGCTGACGCTGGGGCTGGTCATCGGCGGCTGCGCCGGGCTAATGGGCGGCCGGGTCGACCAGCTCACCATGCGGGTTGCCGATATGTTTATGACCTTCCCGACCTCAATCCTGTCGTTTTTCATGGTCGGCGTACTGGGTACCGGGCTGACTAACGTGATTATCGCCATCGCCCTGTCGCACTGGGCATGGTACGCGCGGATGGTGCGCAGCCTGACGATTTCGCTACGCCAGCGCGAGTTTGTGCTCGCGTCCCGGCTTTGCGGGGCGGGGCATATCCGCGTCTTTGTCGATCATCTGGCAGGAGCGGTGGTGCCGTCGCTGCTGGTGCTCGCCACGCTTGATATCGGCCATATGATGCTGCACGTCGCCGGAATGTCGTTCCTTGGCCTCGGCGTCAGCGCGCCGACCGCGGAGTGGGGAGTGATGATTAACGACGCGCGCCAGTACATCTGGACCCAGCCGCTGCAGATGCTGTGGCCGGGCCTGGCGCTGTTTATCAGCGTGATGGCCTTTAACCTGGTGGGCGACGCGCTGCGCGATCGTCTCGATCCTCACCTGATCGCGGAGCATAGCCACTGATGCCACAGAAGATTGAGCTCGAGCAGTTCACCCTCCACGCCGGGCAACCTCTGGTCCACGATCTGTCGCTGACGCTGCGCCGCGGCCAGGTGCTGGCGCTGCTCGGCAGCAGCGGCTGCGGGAAATCGCTGACCTGCGCCGCGGCCCTTGAGGTTCTGCCGCCCGGCGTCCGACAAAGCGCCGGGCGCATCCTGCTCGACGGCATGCCGGTCCACGGCAGGCAGCTGCGCGGAGGCACCGTCGCCACCATTATGCAGAATCCTCGCAGCGCCTTTAACCCGCTGCACACCATGGCGGCTCACGCCCGGGAAACCTGCCGCGCCGTCGGCCGGCCGCTGGATGAGTCCTCATTTATCGCCGCGCTGGAGGCGGTGGGGCTGGAGAACCCCGCCCGGCTGCTCAGGCGCTATCCCTTCGAGATGAGCGGCGGCATGCTGCAGCGGATGATGATTGCCCTGGCCGTGCTGAGCGAGGCGCCGTTTATCTTTGCCGATGAGCCCACCACCGACCTCGATGCCGTCGCCCAGGCGCGCATTCTTGACCTGCTGGAGGAGATCGTCACCACCCGCGGCCAGGGCCTGCTGCTGATCACCCACGATATGGGCGTGGTGGCGCGGCTGGCGCACGAGGTCGCGGTGATGGATGGCGGTCGTATCGTCGAGCGCTGCGATGTGGCAACCCTGTTCAGCGCCCCGCAGCATCCGGTCAGCCGGCGGCTGCTGGCGGCGCACCTGGCGCTGTATGGAATGGAGAGCAGAGCGTGAATTTACTTAACGTCGCTGGCGTCAGCCACGATTACCCGCATCACCCGGCGGTGCTGCAGCAGATCGACCTCAGCATCGCGCCGGGGGAGACGGTGGCCCTGCTCGGGCGCAGCGGCTGCGGCAAAAGCACCCTCGCACGCATGCTGGTGGGGCTGGAATCACCCGATTGCGGCGTTATCGCCTGGCGCGATACGCCGCTCACGGCCCTGAAGGGCGAGGCTCTGCGCACCTTTCGCCGCGATATCCAGCTGGTTTTTCAGGACCCGCTGAGCGCGGTGAATCCGCGTAACACGGTGCTGGAGATTATCAGCGAACCGCTGCGCCACCTGTTCCGCTACTCCCGCGATGAGCGCACGGCGCAGGTGAAGGCGATGCTGCAGGCGGTCGATCTCTGCGCTGACCTGCTCCACAAGCGCCCGCTGCAGCTCAGCGGCGGCCAGCTCCAGCGCGTGTGCCTGGCCCGGGCGCTGGTGGTGCGGCCGCAGCTGCTGATCCTTGATGAGGCAGTGTCGAATCTGGATCTCGTCCTGCAGGCGGAGATCGTTGCCTTACTCAAGCGTCTGCAGGTACAGTTTTCTACCGCCTGCCTGTTTATCACCCACGACCTGCGGCTGGTCGAACGCTTTTGCCAGCGGGTGATGGTGATGGAGAGCGGGCAAATTGTTGAAACGACGGAGATAAGCTCACCGCTGCGTCTTCAGTCCACGGCGGGTCGGGCGCTACAGCGCGCGGTACTTCCCGCTTTTCCAGCCTCCCTGACCAAAGAGAAACGGCCATGCAGCGCGTAACCCTGACCCTTGATGATGAGCTTCTCGCCACCCTTGATGCACTCAGCGAACAGCGGGGCTATAACAACCGCTCGGAAGCGGTGCGCGATATTTTGCGCAATACCCTGATGCATGAACATGCGCAAAAGAGCGAACAGCGCGGCTACGCGGTGCTCTCCTACGTGTACGAACACGAGAAGCGCGAGCTGGCGAGCCGGCTGATTGCCACCCAGCACCATCACCACGATCTCTCCGTCGCCACGCTGCACGTGCACATCAGCCACGATGACTGCCTCGAGATTGCGGTACTGAAAGGGGAAATGGGCGAAGTGCAGCACTTCGCTGATGAGGTGATTGCCCAGCGCGGCGTGCGCCACGGGCATTTGCACTGCCTGACCGCGGAGGAGGAGCACGCCCACCCCTAGTCTCACGCTCGGCGGGAACGCAACGGCGGATCGGTAAACAAAACCGCCGCCGTTTATCAACAGTTGATAAACATGTTGAATTATCAACCCGGTTAACTATCTCTTTTCGTGAATAATGGCGCCTCATTTAACGATCTCGTTATGGCGAGGCTCCTGCACAAATATAAGTTACCGCCCTGCTGGTATCGAGAGAGACCACTCAGGGAAATACAGGCATCCATCGAATCAAGGTGTTGCCAAGGTAACTTCTGACGGCATTCGTGCCGGACGGATACGTTGTGCAGTGCTAAAACCAGGACGTAGGGATCTGCCCGCAATCTGCCTGTGGTCATCCTGTCTTGTTCGCCCCTATGAGTGATTTTTTATAGGGAATTACACCATGTCATCCATCCAACACTGCGCCACCCATCCGGCTAACGCCGCCTTCGACGGCGATGCGATCGCCCAGTACATGCGTACCGACTTTATTACGCTGCCGGAGCAGCTTAGCGTTCATGAAGCGCGGGAGCGCTTTGTCTCGCAGCTCACCAGCGACGATATCCCAGGCCAGGTTTTCGTCGTCGCCGGCAGGAAGCTGCGCGGCAGCCTGTCGATTAAAAAACTGCTGCAGGAGAGCGATGCCACTCAGCCCATTCGCTACTTAATGGACAGCTGCCTGTTCCGCGTAAAGCCCGATGATGAGCGCCAGCAGGTGGTGGCCGAACTGGGCGAACGCGGGCTCAACCTGGTACCGGTGGTCGAAAAAGGCGAGCTGGTGGGCTGCCTGATGGAGAAGGAGATCGCCCATCTGCTGGAAGATGAGGTCACCGAAGACGCGCATCTGCAGGGCGCCACGCTGCCGCTGGAGAAGCCCTATCTGGAGATAAGCCCGTGGACGCTGTGGAAGAAGCGTTCGGTCTGGCTGCTGCTGCTGTTCGTCGCCGAAGCCTACACCAGCAGCGTGATACAGCACTTTGAAGAGGCGCTGGAGTCGGCCATTGCGCTGGCCTTCTTTATCCCGCTGCTGATCGGCACCGGCGGCAACAGCGGCACGCAGATCACCTCCACGCTGGTGCGCTCCATGGCGCTGGGCGAAGTGCGGCTGCGCGATATGGGACGGGTTATCCGCAAAGAGGTCTCGACGTCGCTGCTGATCGCCCTCACGCTCGGGCTGGCGGGATGCCTGCGCGCCTGGATGATGGGCATCGGGATGGAAATCACCCTGATCGTCAGCCTGACGCTGGTGTGCATTACGCTGTGGAGCGCGCTGGTATCGTCGGTGATCCCGATGGTGCTCAAGCGCGTCGGTATCGACCCGGCGGTAGTCTCCGCGCCGTTTATCGCCACCCTGATCGACGGCACCGGCCTGATCATCTACTTCAAAATCGCCCAGTACTTTCTTGGTCTGAACTGACGGCGTACGGGCCCGCCGGCTCACCCGGCGGCCCGCTTTGCCCGCGCTATGCCGAGAGCCAGCGCATGCCTGCGGCCTTCATCTCCCGCTCCTGGTCGCTGCCTCGGGTGGCAAAAACCCGCTGTACCGGAAAACCGCTCTGCTCAAGCAGATAGCCCAGCGCGGCGTATTCGCGCGGGTACTTTGCCGCCAGCGCCGAATCAATCTCAGTCGGCCCCAGCGGGAAGGTAAAGGTCCCCATATCGTAGATACTCTGCCGGTGGAATAGCCGCCACACGCCATCGCGCTTTTCCGCCATATCGTAAAAACGGTTGTGGCACTCGCAGCCGATATTCAGCCGGGTATTTTCCGCAATAATCATGGCGCAGGTTTCGAGGATCGCGCGGCTGCCGTCGTCGCTGAACTGCACGACCGGGGAGCTAATCAGGTGCCGGGTCCGCAGCTCAGAGGCGCCCATGCGCATCGAGCCATCGATAAAATCGCTGGCCAGCCCTTCAAACCAGGTAATTTCTATCGTTCCGTCCGGGTGAAACAGCTCGCGTAATTTATCCCATTCGCTCAGGTCGCGATGGATCCAGCCGGTCATCAGGTCGTTAAGCTGCTGGCGGTCCTGCAGTTGGCTATGCATGTTGGTCTCTCCGATTAGTGAACCGGGTGTAGTTTGTGCCCGCGATCCAATAAACTCAAATATACAGATTTCATCGATCAATCACTTTAAGTGATGAATGAGGGTCCCTATGGAACTACGCCACCTGCGCTACTTTTTGGCCGTTGCCGAGGAGAGCCATTTCGGCCGCGCCGCCGAGCGCCTGCACATCGTGCAGCCCGCGCTGAGCAAGCAGATTAAAGATCTCGAAAACGAGCTGGGAGGCGCGCTATTTATCCGCTCCAGCCGGCGGGTGACGCTTACCGAAGCCGGGAAGCTGCTGCAGGTTCAGGCGCAAAATATCCTCGCCCAGACTGAGCATAGTCGCTTAATGGTCGAACGGTCGCTCAAAGGGGAGATGGGCCAGGTGCGGGTCGGCTTTGCCGGTAACGCGGTGCTCAGCGGGCGGCTGATTGCCGATATGCGGCTCTTCCACCAGCGCTATCCGCAGGCGGAGCTCAGGGTGCAGGAGCTGGAGCCGCATCAGCAAATCGAAGCCATTCTGCATGACCAGCTGGATATTGGCTATCTGCCGGATTTTCAGGGTGCAAACCACCCGGCGCTGCGCCGGGAGGCGGTCGGCAGCTGGCAGCGGTTCGTGGCGATGAATGAAGAGAGCCCGCTGGCCGCTCACCCGCGGCTGACCGTTGAGATGCTGGCGGACGAAGCGCTGATCCTCTACGCCAGCCACGATGCGGACGCGCGGCTGGCGTCAACGCTGCAGGCGCTCGGCGGCAGGGAAAATCACCTCGTCTCGCGCGCCTCGGGGACGCTGAGCGTGCTGGCGATGGCTGGCGCCGGGCTGGGGGTGGCGCTGGTCCCCGAGCCGGTGGTGCAGGTCGGCATTCCGGGCATCGTCTATCGCCCGCTGGATGCCCCGGAGCTCTGCGCCAACCTGATCCGGGTCAGCCGCAAAGAGGAGATTAACGGGGCGGCGCGCGCCTGGCAGGCGCTGTTTACGCCGCCTTCTGCCGCCGGGGAGTAGCGCCCTACTTCTGGGCCAGCGCCTGCGCGCAGGCCCAGGCGGAGGCCCACGCCCACTGGAAGTTATAGCCGCCGAGCCAGCCGGTGACGTCCATCACTTCGCCGATAAAATAGAGCCCGGGCACTTTCCGTGCTTCCATCGTGCGGGAGGAGAGTTCGTTGGTATCCACGCCGCCGAGGGTCACCTCCGCCGTCCGATAGCCCTCGGTGCCGTTGGGCTGCACGCGCCAGGCGGTCAGCGTCTCCACCAGCGCCTCCTGCTCGCGGAGGTTGAGCTGCTTCAGCGTGACGTCCGGGATCTGCCCCAGCTGCTGCAGGCACTCGACCAGACGCTTCGGCAGCTGCATGGAGAGGGTATTTTTCAGGCTTTGATTCGGATGCTCTGCCCGCTGCTGGTTGAGGAAGTCGTCGAGGCTGCAGTCCGGCAGCAGGTTGATGCTGACGAATTCTCCCGCCTGCCAGTAGCTGGAAATTTGCAGCACCGCCGGGCCGGAGAGCCCGCGATGGGTAAACAGCAGATTCTCGCGGAAAACCGTGCCGTCCTCGGCGGTAATGGTCGACGGCACCGACACGCCGGAGAGCACCTGCAGCTGTTCGAGCAGCGGTTTATGCAGGGTAAAAGGCACCAGCCCGGCGCGGGTCGGCAGCACCGTCAGGCCAAACTGTTCGGCCAGCTTGTAGCCGAACGGCGACGCGCCAAGGCCCGGCATCGACAGGCCGCCGGAGGCGACCACCAGCCTGTTCGCCGCCACCGTTTCGCCGTTAAGCTGCAGGGTGAAGCCCGCGTCGTCGCGCTCGACGCTCAGGATCTCCGTGCGCAGGCGGAGCTGCACGCCGCCCTTTTCACATTCGGCCAGCAGCAGGTTGACCACCTGTTCGGCAGAGTCGTCGCAGAACAGCTGGCCGAGCGTCTTCTCATGCCAGGCGATGCCGTGTTTACCCACCAGCTCGATAAAATCCCACTGGGTGTAGCGCGCCAGCGCCGACTTGCAAAAATGCGGGTTTTGGCTGAGATAGGCCGCCGGCTCGATATACATATTGGTAAAATTGCAGCGCCCGCCGCCGGACATCAGGATTTTACGGCCCGGTTTTTTACCATTATCCAGCAGCAGCACGCGCAGCCCCGCCTGGCCCGCCTGTGCTGCACAAAACATTCCCGCCGCTCCGGCGCCGATTACAATGGCATCAAACCTTTCCACACTGCTTTCCTCATGTCCCGATTGTCGGGAATTGTAAATATTTCACGCTGGTCGCACCAGCGCGAAAAATTAAGTATTTATTTACATCATTGAAATATATAGGATTACTCCCAAGCGCGTCGTACCTGAAGAGCAGGGAAATCAAAAAAAGTCTATATTTCACTTTGCCCGCGCCGCTAAAGTCACTGATAATGCGCCGCGTTCATGTCCTCAAAATGGCGTAACGTCCTATGCTACATTTATTTGCCGGTCTGGATTTACATACCGGGCTATTACTATTGCTTGCTTTAGCTTTCGTGCTGTTTTACGAAGCGATTAACGGTTTTCATGATACCGCAAACGCTGTTGCAACTGTGATCTACACACGCGCAATGCGGTCGCAGCTTGCTGTGGCGATGGCGGCTCTCTTCAACTTTTTCGGCGTTCTGTTAGGTGGTCTTAGCGTAGCTTATGCCATTGTGCATATGTTGCCGACCGACCTGCTGCTTAACATGGGTTCTGCACATGGCCTCGCTATGGTGTTCTCCATGCTGCTGGCGGCGATTATCTGGAACCTCGGAACCTGGTACTTCGGTCTTCCGGCCTCCAGTTCGCATACGCTGATCGGCGCCATCATCGGGATTGGTTTAACCAATGCGTTGATGACCGGCACCTCGGTGGTTGACGCGCTGAATATCCCGAAAGTCATCGGTATTTTCGCCTCGCTGATCGTCTCGCCTATCGTGGGCCTGGTGGTGGCTGGCGGCCTGATTTTCATTCTGCGCCGCTACTGGAGCAATACCAAGAAACGCGCCCGTATCCACCTGACGCCTGCTGAACGTGAAAAGAAAGACGGGAAGAAAAAACCGCCGTTCTGGACCCGCATTGCGCTGATTCTGTCAGCCATCGGCGTGTCATTCTCGCACGGCGCGAACGACGGTCAGAAGGGCATTGGCCTCGTCATGCTGGTGCTTATCGGCGTAGCGCCGGCAGGGTTCGTGGTTAACATGAACGCCTCCGGCTACGAAATCACCCGTACCCGCGATGCGGTCAATAACGTGGAAACCTTCTTCGAACAGCGTCCTGAGCTGCTGAAGAAAGCGACCGGCGTTGACCAGCTGATTCCGTCACCGGAAGCCGGTGCGGTCGCCGCGGGCGAGTTCCACTGCCATCCGGCGAACACCGTCAACGCGCTTAGCCGCGTGAAAACGATGCTTACCGGAATCGAAAGCTACGACGCGCTCACTCTCGATCAGCGCAGCCAGATGCGCCGCATTATGCTGTGTATTTCCGACACCACCGACAAAGTCGCGAAGCTGCCGGAAGTGAATGGCGATGACAAGCGTCTGCTGAAGAAGCTTAAAACCGATATGCTGAGCACCATCGAGTACGCGCCAATCTGGATCATTATGGCGGTTGCTCTGGCGTTGGGTATCGGCACCATGATCGGCTGGCGCCGCGTGGCGACCACTATCGGCGAGAAGATCGGTAAGAAAGGCATGACCTACGCACAGGGTATGTCGGCCCAGATGACCGCAGCCGTATCGATTGGTCTGGCGAGCTATACCGGGATGCCGGTTTCCACCACCCACGTGCTCTCCTCCTCGGTTGCAGGGACGATGCTCGTTGACGGCGGCGGACTGCAGAGAAAAACCGTCACCAGTATTCTGATGGCGTGGGTTCTCACCCTCCCGGCGGCGATTCTGCTGTCAGGCGGGCTGTACTGGATAGCGCTGAAGCTTATCTAAGCGGCTAACGGCAGTGATATAACGGGTCAGGAAACTGGCCCGTTTTTTTTTGCGCTAGTGCCAGATAAGCAGCGCAATCATACTCACCACCACCAGGCCACACAGCGCGCTGGTCAAAATAAACTGCCGCCGCACCCGTTCACAGCGGCGAATAAACTCGTCGTCATGATGATCGCGGTAGCGCTGGCCGTAGATATACCAGACCAGCCTCATCTGTTTACCCGGCTGGCCGTGAGAGGTAAAAAACCCTCCGCCATCAACATATTGATACAGCAAGGGATCGCAACCACGTAGCACTACCAATAACGCACGCAATGATGAGAAGTAGCGTGCCATATTCACCACACAAACGATACACAGGGCCCAAAACAGCGCAATCGTGCTGATCATACATCCTCCCCGGCGACCCGCCCTCGGAGACGTCTCCGGGGCTAGCGCTCCCCAATACCCGACCCATACAATAGAAGAGTGCGATACCAATCACGTTTATTTATTCGATCGGCTCATTAAATAGTGTAGGAGATCAGTTAATTTTTTTACCACAAGGTTAATCGTTATCAATACATAAGACGGATATATTTGTTTAACTATTTGGTGAACCAGGCGCATTGACGGCGCGCGAGGGGCGCTATAAGGTAGAAATATCTTCTACAATTAAGTCCTTAACGGACTGAACCCCCGCGAATTAGCACGCAGGACGCGGGCGAAGCGGCAGCGCTAGCTGTCTGGTCCAACGGTCATCGACAACTTATGGAAGGAGTAACACTATGGCTTACAAACATATTCTTATTGCAGTAGACCTCTCCCCGGAAAGCAAAGTGCTGGTAGAGAAAGCCGTTTCTATGGCACGTCCCTACAATGCCAAGGTTTCCCTGATCCACGTCGATGTGAATTACTCCGACCTCTACACCGGTCTTATCGACGTCAATCTGGGCGACATGCAGAAACGCATTTCTGAAGAGACCCACCACGCGCTGAGCGAACTCTCCGGCAACGCGGGCTATCCGATTACGGAAACCCTGAGCGGCAGCGGCGATCTCGGCCAGGTGCTGGTTGATGCGATTAAAAAATACGATATGGATCTGGTCGTCTGCGGCCACCATCAGGACTTCTGGAGCAAGCTGATGTCCTCCGCACGCCAGCTGATCAACACCGTACATGTCGATATGCTGATTGTCCCGCTGCGCGACGAAGAAGACGAATAACGCTTTCGCCTTTCTCAGCATTAGCCTGTCTGCGCCCGCTTATGCGGGCGTTTCTTTACCCGTCCGCGCCGCCATCCCCCGCCCGCTATTATCCCGACTATCCCGAACGGATCGTTATCGCCCGCCGGGATCAACTAGCAGGATATCAAGCCACATATTTAATATCAGTTAGTGTGATCAACCAATTATAAGAAAAAACATCTATATAATAATCTAATCATTAAGCCAATGGCCGCAGTATAGCGCGCCATCATACTTTTTCAGCGCGTTCTGGCATACGCGTTCATACTTTTTTGGGATAGCACTAAAAGGCGAAGGAATATGAAAACAACTGCACCTACGGGCCTGCTGCAGCAACCGCGGCCGTTCTTCATGATCTTTTTTGTAGAGTTATGGGAGCGATTTGGCTATTACGGCGTCCAGGGCATCCTGGCGGTTTTCTTTGTTAAACAGCTCGGATTCTCTCAGGAACAGGCGTTCATTACCTTCGGCGCATTTGCGGCGCTGGTCTACGGCCTGATCTCCATCGGCGGCTACGTCGGCGACCACCTGCTGGGCACCAAACGGACGCTGGTGCTGGGGGCGATTGTGCTGGCGCTCGGCTATTTCATGACCGGGCTGTCGCTCCTGAAACCCGATCTCATTTTTATCGCTCTGGGCACCATCGCCGTCGGCAACGGGCTGTTTAAGGCCAACCCCGCCAGCCTGCTGTCAAAGTGCTATCCCCCGGACGACGCCCGCCTCGACGGGGCGTTCACCCTGTTTTACATGTCGATTAACATCGGCTCCCTGCTGTCGCTATCGCTGGCGCCGGTGATTGCCGAGAAGTTCGGCTATGCCGTCACCTACAACCTGTGCGGGGCGGGGCTGATTATCGCTCTGCTGGTCTACTTCGCCTGCCGCGGGATGGTCAAAGATATCGGTTCGGAGCCCGACCATCGGCCGCTGGTGCTGCGCAACCTGCTGTATGTGCTGGTCGGTACGGTAGCGATGATTTTCCTCTGCGCCTGGCTCATGCATAACGTGAAAATCGCCAACCTGGTGCTGATCGTCCTCTCTGTCGTGGTGATTATTTTCTTCTTTCGCGAGGCCTTCAAGCTCGATAAAACCGGCCGCAACAGGATGTTTGTCGCCTTTATCCTGATGCTGGAAGCGGTGCTGTTCTACATCCTGTATGCGCAAATGCCCACGTCGCTCAACTTTTTTGCCATCAACAACGTGCACCACCAGATCCTTGGCATCACCATTAACCCGGTCAGCTTCCAGGCGCTGAATCCGTTCTGGGTAGTGGTCGCCAGCCCGGTACTGGCGGCAATCTACACCCGCCTCGGCAACAAAGGTCGGGACCTGACCATGCCGATGAAGTTTACCCTTGGGATGTTTTTATGTTCGCTGGGCTTCCTGACCGCCGCCGCCGCCGGCATCTGGTTTGCCGACGCTCAGGGGCTCACCTCGCCGTGGTTTATCGTGCTGGTCTATCTGTTCCAGAGCCTCGGCGAGCTGCTGATTAGCGCGCTCGGCCTGGCGATGGTCGCCGCGCTGGTTCCCCAGCAGCTGATGGGTTTTATCCTCGGAATGTGGTTCCTGACGCAGGCGGCAGCCTTCCTGATGGGGGGATACGTGGCGACCTTCACCGCGGTGCCGGAAAATATCACCGACCCGCTGCAGACCCTGCCGATCTACACCGACGTGTTCGGCAAAATTGGCCTGGTGACCCTGGCGGTAGCGATAGTGATGGCGATTCTGGTGCCGTGGCTCAACCGTATGATTAATACCCCTGCCGACGGCAAATAGCGTCGGCTCAGACCTCGGCCAGCGACGGCTGGCTGAGGTTAACCCTTACGAGCGTCAATCCACTCCTGCACTTCAATCACAAACTCATCCGGCGCTTTGCGGTACATCTTACGGGCGAGGTCCAAAATCGTATGCTGCCCGAGCGCCTCTTCCATGCGCTGCTGGGCCATGTCCATTACCGAGCGCACGCCACAAATGCCTTCACAGGCCCACTCCGGCGGCTGCTCGTCAAATACCGCCAGCCGCTGGCGAATTTCACGACACTCGAAAATACGCTTATCGCCATCAATGGCATTGACCACGTCCAGCACCGTGATGTGTTCGGCGGGCTTCGCCAGCTGAAAGCCGCCGCCCTTGCCCTCCATGCTGCGCACCAGCCCTGCCCGGGAGAGGCGGGTAAATATTTTGGCCAGGTAGTCGTAGGGCACGCTTTGCAGCTCGGCGATTTCCCGCACGCTCATATCGCGCGCGTCGCCTTTGCTGTCCACCATGCACATCAAACTATGGATGCCGTACTCAACGCCAGAACTGTAGAACGCCATTCTCTTATCTCAGCCAAAACAAATCTGAGTTATTGTAGCTTTTTCATCTCACCCATACCAGACAGATGCCGTATCAAGCGGCAGGATAAATAATTATTTCAATATTTATCATATGCATACAATCAAAACCCCGCTTTTAATCCTGACAACAGCACAAATCACGTTGCACTTTATAACTACGACAAATAAAATCCGAGTAAATACATCGTAGCAAACAGTGAGTGAAACCATAATGGCTAAAAAAATCCTGATCGTCGGCGCGGGCTTTTCCGGAATGTGGGCGGCGCTCAGCGCCGCACGCCTGGCGGATAAGCACCGCGACGAGACCGTGGAAATCACGGTAATTGCCCCGCAGCCCGAGCTGCGGGTGCGTCCACGTTTCTATGAGGACGATGTGCCGACGCTGGTCGCCCCGCTACAGCCATTATTTGACGCCACCGGCGTCAGCTTCCTGCGCGGGAGCGTTGAGCGCATCGTTCCCGCCACCAAAGAAGTGGCGTGGATAGACGCCTCCGGCAACGCGCAGCGCGCGGGCTACGACCGGCTGATTCTCGCCAGCGGCAGCCGCGTTAACCGTACCCAGGTCGCCGGCGCCGAGGCTCACGCCTTCGACCTCGACCAGCTGGAAAGCGCCACCGTTCTGGAAAACCATCTCAAATCCCTGGCCCACGCCGCGGATAGCGTGGCGCGCAATACGGTCGTCGTCTGCGGCGGCGGCTTTACCGGCATCGAGATGGCGATGGAGCTTCCGGGCAAGCTGCGGGCCATCCTGGGCTCAAATGCTAAGACCAGAGTAGTCGTAGTTGAACGCGGCCCGCAGCCGGGCTCGCGCTACAGCGACGCGCTGCGCGAGGTTATCGTTCAGGCCTCCGCAGAGCTCGGCGTTGAGTGGCTGGTGAACGCGGAGATTGAAAGCATTGACGCGTCCGGCGTGACGCTGAAAGACGGGCAGACTATCGCGTCGCAGACCGTTATCTGGACCGTCGGCGTACAGGCCAACGACCTGACGGCGCAGATTGACGCCCCGCGCGATCGCCAGGGCCGCCTGCACGTCAACGGCGATCTTCAGGTGATGGGTCATGATGAGATCTACGCCACCGGGGACGTGGCCTACGCCGCCACCGATGACAAGGGCAACCACGCGCTGATGACCTGCCAGCACGCAATTCTGCTGGGCAAATTTGCCGGCAACAACGCGGCGGCCAGCCTGCTGGAAGTGGCGCCGCTACCTTATCGCCAGGAAAACTACGTCACCTGTCTGGACCTCGGCGCCTGGGGCGCGGTCTATACCGAAGGCTGGGACCAGCAGGTGAAGCTGACGCGAGAAGAGGCGAAAAAGGTGAAGATCGCGATAACCAGCGAGCTTATCTATCCTCCGAAGGCCGACAGAGCCATCGCCTTTGAGATTGCCGATCCGCTGGCGCCGTTCGTCTAACCGCGCCCAGGCCGCGCGATGCTTATCCGGGCTACGTAGTCCGGATAAGGCGTATCGTGCGGGGTGTTCTGCGAGAAGAGGCTATTCCGCCGTGCCGGCGTAAATATCAAACCGATGGCCTTTGGTAACCACCGCGTTCGGCGTGGCAACATCCGCCAGCGGCGGCGCGTAGTCAGGGCGTTTGACCACCACCCGTTTGGTCGCCAGCAGGCGCGCCGGCTCGAGCAGGCCGTCGGCGTCTAAATCCGGTCCCACCAGCGACTGAAAGACGCGCATCTCTTTTTTCACCAGCGCGCTTTTCTGCTTGTGCGGGAACATCGGGTCGAGATAGACCACCTGCGGTCGCGGGGTAATATCGCCCAGCGCCGTCAGGCTCGAAGCGTGAATAAGCTGCAGGCGCTGCTGCAGCCACGGGCCAATTTCCGGGTCGGCATAGCCGCGGGCAAGGCCATTATCAAGCAGCGCCGCCACCACCGGGTTACGCTCCAGCATCCGCACGCGGCAGCCTACGCTGGCGAGCACAAACGCGTCACGCCCCAGCCCCGCCGTGGCGTCCACCACGTCCGGCAGATAGTCGCCCTTGACGCCCACCGCTTTGGCCACCGCCTCGCCGCGTCCGCCGCCGAACCTGCGCCGATGGGCCATCGCCCCGCCGACAAAATCTACAAAGATGCCGCCAAGCTTCGGCTCGTCGCGCTTGCGCAATTCCAGATGCTCCGGCGTCATCGCCAGCGCCATCAGGTTGTCTTCGTCATGCTCCAGCCCCCAGCGGGCGGCCAGAACGGATAAGGCGCCGTCTCCGGCGCCCGTTTCATCAATTAAGCAGATTTTCACTTCCGCTTTACCCTAAATAATTCGCGTTGCCTCAGGACAACAAGGGAACAAATCCCCGGCAACGAACGCAGCGTACGTTCCCGGGGTGAGTGAGTGCAGTTGCCGCAGAGGCAGCCTGAAGTATGGCGGGTAAATTAGCCCTTAATCCCGTAGTGATCCAGCATCGCGTCCAGCTGCGGCTCGCGGCCGCGGAAGCGTTTGAAGAGGATCATCGGCTCTTCAGAACCGCCGCGGCTCAGGATGTTATCGAGGAACGACTGGCCGGTTTCGCGGTTGAAAATCCCCTCTTCCTCAAAGCGGGAGAAGGCATCCGCCGCCAGCACGTCGGCCCACAGGTAGCTGTAGTAGCCCGCCGCGTAGCCGCCGGCAAAAATGTGGCTGAAGGCGTGCGGGAAGCGGCCCCACGACGGGCCAGGCACCACGGCGACCTGCTTTTTGATCTCCGCCAGCGTCTCGAGGATTTTCGCCCCTTGCTCCGGCTGATACTCCGCATGCAGGCGGAAGTCGAACAGGCCGAACTCCAGCTGACGCAGAATAAACAGCGCGGCCTGGTAATTCTTCGCGGCGAGCATTTTTTCCAGCAGCGCCTGCGGCAGCGGTTCGCCGGTCTCGTAGTGGCCGGAGATAAACGCCAGCGCCTCCGGCTCCCAGCACCAGTTCTCCATGAACTGGCTCGGCAGCTCAACCGCATCCCACGGCACGCCGCTGATGCCGGACACGCCCGGGGTATCGATGCGGGTCAGCATGTGGTGCAGGCCGTGGCCGAATTCGTGGAACAGGGTGATCACTTCATCATGGGTGAACAGCGCCGGCTTGCCGCTAACCGGACGGTTAAAGTTGCAGGTCAGGTAGGCCACCGGTTTCTGCAGCGAACCGTCCAGCTTGCGCATCTGGCCGACGCAGTCGTCCATCCACGCGCCGCCGCGCTTGTGCTCGCGGGCGTAGAGATCGAGATAGAAGCTGCCGCGCAGCTCGCCTTTATCATCATACAGCTCGAAGAAGCGCACTTCCGGGTGCCAGACGTCGATATCGGTACGCTCTTTGGCACTGATGCCGTAAATGCGCTTAACCACTTCGAACAGGCCGTTAACGGCTCTGTTCTCCGGGAAATAGGGGCGCAGCTGCTCATCGCTGATGCTGTAGAGATGCTGCTTCTGTTTTTCGCTGTAGTAAGCGATATCCCACGGCTGCAGCTCCTCAACGCCAAACTCCGCTTTGGCGAAGGCGCGCAGCTGGGCCAGCTCTTTCTCCCCCTGCGGACGGGCGCGTTTCGCCAGGTCGGTCAGGAAGTCGAGCACCTGCTGCGGATTTTCCGCCATTTTGGTCGACAGCGATTTTGACGCGTAGCTGTCAAAGCCCAGCAGCTGCGCCAGCTCGTGGCGCAGGGCGAGGATCTCGGCCATCACCGGGCTGTTGTCCCATTTGCCGGCGTTCGGCCCCTGGTCAGAAGCGCGGGTGGAGTAGGCGCGATAGAGCTCTTCGCGCAGCGCCTGGTTGTCGCAGTAGGTCATCACCGGCAGGTAGCTCGGGATATCAAGAGTCAGCAGATAGCCTTCCTGCTCTTTGGCCTGCGCCTGGGCCTGAGCCGCGGCCAGCGCGCTTTCTGGCATCCCGGACAGCTCGGCTTCGTCGGTGACCAGCTTGCTCCAGCCCATGGTAGCGTCGAGCACGTTGTTGCTGTACTGGTTGCCCAGCTCGGAGAGGCGTGCGGCAATTTCGCCGTAGCGCTTCTGCTGCTCTTTTGCGAGGCCAATACCGGAAAGTTCAAAATCACGCAGCGCGTTATCCACCGCCTTTTTCTGGGCGGTGTTGAGGGTGGCGTAGTGGTCGCCGTCGCGCAGGTCGCGATACGCCTGGTACAGGCCTTCGTTCTGGCCCACCCAGGTGCTGTATTCCGACAGCAGCGGCAGGGTTTGTTCGTAGGCTTCACGCAGCTCCGGGCTATTTTTTACCGAGTTCAGATGGCTGACGGGAGAAAAAATACGCCCCAGCACGTCGTCGACTTCCGCCAGCGGCTGGCACAGCGTCTCCCAGCTATAGGGCGCGCCCTGCGCCACGACGCTCTCTACCGCTGCCCGGCAATCGTCCAGCGCTTTGGTGACCGCAGGCACCACATGCTCCGGCTTGATTGCAGAAAAAGGCGGCAACGAAAAAGGCGTCAGTAATGGATTGGTCATATGCGCAGTCCTGTTGAAAAGGGGAAATGAAGCGCGCGTTCCGGCGCTTTAGCATGAGATCTAGAATGGGGGATAGTTGGGTGAATTTCAATGTCGTGCGATGCGCAGAGCCGGGTATTGCTGCAATAAGCCCGGCCGTTGAGCAAAATCCCGGCGGGCGCGCTGCTTCGCCGGGCTGGGTGAGATTAATGCGTCTTCTGCGCCATCTGCCAGGCGGCAGGCAGGTTGAGGCGCTGCCAGAACTGCTGGTCGGCGGTCTCTCCCGACAGCGGATAGCCGGCCGGTAGCGCGCTTTTCACCATCAGCGCCCGACGCTGCGCGGCGGAAAGGTGCGGCAAGGCGGCCTCAAGCAGCACCTCGGCCCCTTCCGGCACCTTCAGGGCCGGCTTCTCGCCCTTCTGCTGCGGCAGATCGTAGGTCATGGTGAAGCGATAAAAGGCGTTCATGGCCGGGTCGCGGTACGGATCGTCCTTGCCGGCGCTTTTCGCGCATTCGGCAAGCGAAGTGCCGCACTCTTTCTCCAGCGCGGCTCGCAGCTGGTCGCGCGCTTCGTTAAACAGCGCGCGATATTTTGCATCGTTCAGATAGTGGGCGACGTTACGCTGCGCCACCATCCGCGAGCCCATCACGTCCAGCGGATAGTGCACGCCAAGCACGATCCGCGAGTAGCCGTAGCGCGCGCCGCGGGTCACCAGCGCATCGAAGCGCTCCGGGATCATCTCGGCCATCAGCAGGGCATCGGTATAGCCCGTATTGGTGTGCCCGCTGGGGAAAGATCCCTCGTCGGCGGAATAGGGCTGGTTATCCTTCACCACCACGTCATCGGGCACCAGGTGGATAGTGTTGCCCTGAATCAGGAACGGACGCGGGTTATTGAAGTGCTTTTTCGCCGCGCCGGTGCTGACTTCGCTGGCCTTAATCAGCGCCGCCGCTTTACCCAGCTCGCCTTTGTCGTAGGCCGCAAGGAACGCCTTGCCCAGCCGGGGCCCCATCGCATCGCTGAGGAAGTAGAGATAGCTTATCCCCTCGGCATCGGCCAACGCCTGGTGGCGGGTAGCCTGGGTGGCATCGCGGTTAATGGCGGTGACGGTGGCGAGATTATCTTTCACCACCGAATCCGGGAGCTTGCTGAACGCCGAGAGCAGCTCAATCCCCGCCTGCTGGTTCGCTTTAGCCTGAAAATCGTAGCCGCTGGCCTTAAGCCAGGCTTTATCCGCCTGGGTTTTATTCTGCTTAGCGTGCTCCAGCTGGCCGCGGGTGAGGGTTGCGGCATCCCCCTTCAGCGCCTGGCGTAGCGCCGCCAGCGTCTGGCTTTCCAGCGCGTCAAACGCCGGACTGGCGGCCGCAGGGGTGACGCTGGCGGCGATCGCCGCCGCCTGATTAAGCGGGACGTCTTTGGCCAGCGCCGGCAGCGCCAGGATCAGCGCCGACGTCAGAAGTGTGATTTGCAGTTTCATTATTTTTCCTTTTATTCAAACGATTACCTTGCCTGCACGCGACGCTAGCGCGACCGTTTGACGTTTTTATGACACCGTTATGTTTTGCAACGCTTTTGCCACAATTGAAACAGCACGGCGCTACAGCGGTAATCCGCACGGATCTGCGGTAAACTATCGGTTATCTTGTTTAATTCCCGGAATCTCTGCATCCATGCTCAGTTATCGCCACAGCTTTCACGCAGGCAACCACGCCGACGTCCTCAAACACACCGTTCAGAGTCTGATCATTGAATCGCTGAAAGAGAAAGAGAAGCCGTTTCTCTATCTGGACACCCACGCCGGCGCAGGTCGCTACCATCTGAGCAGCGAGCACGCCGAGCGTACCGGTGAGTACCTGGAAGGCATCGCCCGCATCTGGCAGCAGGATGACCTGCCGGCCGAGCTGGAGCCCTATATCTCCGTAGTTCAGCACTTCAACCGTAGCGGCCAGCTGCGCTACTATCCCGGCTCCCCGCTGGTTGCCCGCCAGCTGCTGCGCGAGCAGGACAGCCTGCAGCTGACCGAGCTGCACCCGAGCGATTTCCCGCTGCTGCGCTCAGAATTCCAGAAAGACGAGCGCGCGCGCGTGGAAAAGTCCGATGGTTATCAGCAGCTGAAGGCTAAGCTGCCGCCCGCCTCCCGTCGCGGCCTGATTCTGATTGACCCGCCGTACGAAATTAAAAGCGATTACCAGGCGGTGGTGACCGGCATTCACGAAGGCTACAAGCGCTTCGCGACCGGCACCTATGCGCTGTGGTATCCGGTGGTCCTTCGTGCGCAGATTAAGCGCATGATCAAAGAGTTAGAAGCAACCGGCATTCGTAAAATCATGCAGATTGAGCTTGCCGTGCGCCCGGACAGCGACCAGCGCGGCATGACCGCGTCGGGGATGATCGTTATCAACCCGCCGTGGAAGCTGGAACAGCAGATGAACAACGTCCTGCCGTGGCTGCACAAAAAGCTGGTGCCAACCGGCATCGGCCACGCAACGGTTAGCTGGATCGTCCCGGAGTAATCGCAGTCATCGGCGGAACCTATTGATTTCCGGTATACAATCGCAGCATTCAGATATTAAGGATATGACTCATGAGCAAACATTATGACTACATTGCGATTGGCGGCGGCAGCGGCGGTATTGCCTCCATCAACCGCGCGGCGATGTACGGCCAGAAGTGCGCCCTGATTGAAGCGAAAGATCTGGGCGGCACCTGCGTTAACGTCGGCTGTGTACCGAAGAAGATCATGTGGCACGCGGCGCAAATTCGCGAAGCGATTCACCTGTACGGCCCGGACTACGGTTTCGATACCACCATTAACCACTTCGACTGGGGCCGGCTGGTTGCCAGCCGCAGCGCCTACATCGACCGCATTCATACCTCCTACGACAACGTGCTGGGTAAAAATAAGGTCGATGTGATTAAGGGCTTCGCCCGCTTTATTGACGCCAAAACAGTGGAAGTCAACGGCGAGACCCTGACGGCCGATCATATCCTCATCGCCACCGGCGGCCGCCCGAGCCATCCGTCGATTCCGGGCGTAGAGTACGGCATCGATTCCAACGGCTTCTTCGAGCTGCCGGCGCTGCCAAAGCGCGTGGCGGTTGTCGGCGCGGGCTATATCGCCGTTGAGCTGGCGGGCGTGATTAACGGTCTGGGGGCCGAAACGCACCTGTTCGTGCGCAAGCACGCGCCGCTGCGCAGCTTCGATCCGCTGATTGTCGAGACGCTGGTTGAGGTGATGAACGCCGAAGGCCCGCAGCTGCATACCCACGCTATTCCGCAGTCGGTGGTGAAAAACGCCGACGGCAGCCTGACCCTGACCCTCGAAGATGGCCGCAGTCAGACCGTCGATTGCCTGATTTGGGCCATCGGCCGCCAGCCGGAGACCGATAACTTCAACCTCAAGGCCACCGGGGTGGAAACCAACGACAAAGGCTATATCGTCGTGGATAAGTTGCAGAACACCAGCGTGGCGGGGATCTACGCGGTGGGCGATAACACCGGCGCGGTCGAGCTGACGCCGGTCGCCGTTGCCGCCGGCCGCCGCCTCTCCGAGCGTCTGTTCAACAACAAGCCGGAAGAGCATCTGGACTACAGCAACATCCCGACCGTGGTCTTCAGCCACCCGCCGATCGGCACCGTCGGCTTAACCGAGCCGCAGGCCCGCGAGCAGTACGGCGACGAGGCGGTGAAGGTCTATAAATCCTCCTTTACCGCGATGTATACCGCCGTCACCTCGCACCGCCAGCCGTGCCGCATGAAGCTGGTCTGCGTCGGCCCGGAAGAGAAGATTGTCGGTATTCACGGCATCGGCTTCGGCATGGATGAAATGCTGCAGGGCTTTGCGGTCGCGCTGAAGATGGGCGCCACCAAGAAGGACTTCGACAACACCGTGGCGATCCACCCGACCGCCGCGGAAGAGTTCGTGACCATGACACGTTAGTATAGAAAATTCATTCCTACACCTTTTTTAACTCTGAAAAACTGGCTGATATTGGCCAGTTTTTTATTGGCTTTTCTCAATGGACCAAAAAGTTGTTCTCATCTCAAATCGTAAGACCTCTTTTTTATGCGCCAGATTAAGTCTCCAGTTTATCCAGCCGTTTTATGCCGCAGCTTTTCCATTTGTTCACTAGGCGTTGCTGCTGGGGATACGTCGGCCAGAGGACCACCATTTCGAATGAATGAACACAACCACTTTTGGTGGATTTTTTATGACTTTAGTGTTAATTTACTCGTAAATAAATCAATGTAAATTTATTGTTAATGAATCAAAAAATAGGCTATCTGAGGAACTTCGCAGATAATCTCAACCAACGAGAAAATCTGAAATCTGCTGGTTGTACGTTGATCTTTGAAGATGAAGAAAAAGATTTACAGCAATTGAATGTTTGCCTAGAGGCTCTCAAGCCTGGGGATGTACTGGTAGTTACCAGCCTTGAAATACTGGGACGCAATCTGGCCGGAGTCATTAAGACCATAACGTCCATAGCTCAGAAGAAAGCTTTCCTGACCAGCATGAGTGAGCAACTGGATTCTTCACAAGAATCCGGAGATGCGCTGGTGAGGATGTGCCAGTTACTGGTGGGATGTGAACAGTCTCTCGTTCGGGAGAAAAACCTGAAAGGCCTTTCGGCCAGCAGGGCAAGAGGACGCCTTGGTGGAAGAAAAATGAAACTCAGCCGGGAAGACATCACACATATCAAAGAATTATTGAGTCACCCTGAAAGTAGTGTGAGTGAGATTGCGCAAAAGTACGGTGTCTCCAGAACGACAATCTACAAATATGTCGGAGTAATCGTTCCTGATCGTGCACTATAGGCCACATCTTAACGTGCATTAAAGAACTAATATTTATACTATGAACGCACTCAAAGGAGAGTTGATGATGGCAACAGCAGAACAGTTTAAAGCGCTTTTAAAGAGTCACGCTGACGGTGATGAAGCGCGCTTTTACTCCATCGCTCTCCAGGTCGCGGCGAAAGAAGCACGTCAGGGTCACAGCAAACTAGCAAACGACATCAAATTACTTGTTGAAAAATCACAGAAGAACGAAGAAAAAGTGAGTCATCTGACTACTGCACAGACCCTTCCCTTCATACATCAGCCTAAAAGTGAGCTCCAGGGCTTACTGGAATTGACACCCAGCGATGTACATGTTGAAGAGCTGGTTCTGTCCGTGGATGTCAAAGAAAGACTTGAGAAAGTCGTGACTGAGCAACGACAGTCGGACAAATTGAAGCGCTTCGGACTGGTCCCCCGACGTAAACTCCTCTTTACCGGGCCGCCAGGAACAGGTAAAACAATGTCAGCGCTCATGCTGGCTACTGAACTTCGTTTGCCGCTTTATACCATTGTCCTAGATAGCCTAATTACCCGTTATATGGGAGAAACTGCGGCAAAATTACGTCTCATTTTTGATCACATCAGACAGACCCGAGCTGTCTATTTGTTCGATGAATTTGACGCTATTGGCACACAACGTGGTGCATCAAATGATGTGGGCGAAATCAGAAGGGTGCTGAATTCCTTTCTGATGTTTGTGGAGCAGGATTACTCGGAAAGCGTAATTGTTGCAGCGACAAACCACCCGGAGCTACTTGATCAGGCTCTTTATCGCCGTTTCGACGATATTATTCAGTTTGAAAAGCCGCAAGAAGCACAGATTGATATGCTGATGAAAAATCGACTCTCCCTGTTTGATGTTAACCATCTCGACTGGGAAACAATCACAAGAGAGGCTCTGGGCCTTAGTTCTGCTGAAATTACGCGCTCCTGTGATGATGCTGCAAAGGATGCCGTTATATATTCTGACGGAAAACTGGAAACACAGGTAATCGTCAAAGCCCTCGCAAGAAGACATAAAGGGGGTGGCGTAAACCGGGAATAACACAGTAGAGGGCATAATGGCACATGACAGGAATCATTTGAGCGTCACGAAGTTTGTTAAACCTGAAAAGTTTAAATCTAAAAACACAGCAAGAAGCACTCAGATCCCCGCACTTGACAGACAAGCTCACGGCGGTGCCCTTAAGCAGCAATATGAGAATATATTATCTCGGTATGATGCGAGAGCTATAATACGTGAAGTACCACTGACAGAAGATATAGGCATTTATATTGAAGTTATCGGTCAGGAAGGGGGCAAGCTGCCACTGGATAAACTGGACAATACTGATTTCAAGCTTTGCCTTATCAAAACAGAGGAACAACATGAAGTTGCAACTTTGTTTATCCCTGATAACAGACGTGGGGCTTTTCTAAGAAAAGTTAATCAGTATCTTGATCCCGATAAAGATCGCTATAAAGAAAAAGAAGATAAGTATTACCCTGCAAACCACCCTTTAATCGCCAGTATCGCAGAGATAAGATTTGCTCGTCTTTATTCTTTCTGGACAGATGAAGCTGAGCTTTACCCCCGTGATCCTGATGAGCAGGTATGGTGGGAACTCTGGCTTAAAAAAGATCAGAATAATGATCCTCACCGGACAGGCGTACAACTCGCTGAAAGGCTCAATGCTGAATTGGGCCGCTCCTCTCTCAGTTTTTTCAAGTCTGTCGTCCTGCTCATTAAATGCTCGCGAAACCAACTGGAAAGAGCGCCCGAACTAATTGCTAATCTCGAAGAGCTCAGAAGAGCGAAAGATACGCCCTTTCCTATTGTTGGCTCTTCCCCCTTTGAACAGGCACAATGGGTTAATGATATCTCCCGGCGCATCCAACCTCTTGCCAATGCAAACTGTGCAGTAACCATACTTGATACGGGGATAAACTATCACCATCACCTGCTTATGTACGCGACAGCAGGTGCTTATTCCGAATGCTGGATACCTCAGTGGCCACATTATTCGAACCATCAAAATATTGAAGTTCAACATGGCTCAATGCAGGCGGGCCTCGTGGCGTTTGGCGATTTACTTAAAGTCAGTCAGAGTAATGCTCCAGTACATGTGCCTTTTCTCATCGAGTCAGGGAGAATTATTCCGCCAATCGGAATTAACCCTCCCCAGCTCTATGGCAGCATCACAGTGGGTACCGCTTCCCGACTTGAAATTGCACGACCACATATTAATCGTGTATACAGCCTGGCGATCACTTCTACACAGGGAGCGGCAACAGGAATGCCATCATCATGGTCTGCGGAAATAGACCGCTTCATCTGTGGGATTGATGATGGTGTAAGGCGCCTGTTCGTCGTATCTGCTGGCAACAACCGCAATGTCAGCCATGATGCAGATTACTGGCATCAGGTAGCACTTTCACCAATCGAAGATCCGGCCCAGTCATGGAATGCGCTAACCGTCGGGGCTTACACTGATCTAACTACCATTGACGACCCTACGTTCGCAGGCTGGTCAGCATTTGCTTTGTCTGGTGATATTTCGCCTTCAAGCCGGTCATCGGTACAGTGGTCGTGGCGCAAGCAGGCCCCTCATAAACCTGATGTTGTGGCAGAAGGTGGAAACCATATTCTTTCTCCGGACGAAACAACGGTTGATACCTGCTCTGACGTTTCTCTACTGACGACATCCGGGAGAGTTCCCGGCCCTTCTTTTCAAAGCCATGGAGATACGAGTGCTGCATGTGCCCTGATTTCCCGAGATGCGGCACTTCTTCGCACGCAATATCCAGAACTGTGGCCTGAAACTATTCGTGGTTTGGTTGTGCACTCAGCAGAATGGACTCCGCGCATGATGACGCGTTTTGATGAGCTTTGCGGTACCCGTTCTGCGGGGCTTGCAAAAGAATATCTTCTCAGGATGGTTGGCCACGGTGTTCCGGACATTAATCGGGCACGGTACAGTGCTGATAATGCACTAACATTAATAGCAGAAAGCGAATTACAACCCTTCATTAAGGAAGATGACGCTGCTGCATCTGCCGATCCGAAAAATAATGTGATGAACCTGCACCAGTTGCCGTGGCCGATAACTGCGTTGCATGCACTCCCTCCAGAAACGCCTGTCAAAATGCGCGTCACACTCTCATATTTCATTGAACCCAATCCCGGCCGTCGGGGATATCGTTCAAGATACAGCTATCAGTCACACGGACTGCGATTCAGCACTATACGACCCGGACAGACACTGGAAAACTTTCGCTCAATGATTAATGGACTTGCCTTAACGGAGGATTATACCGGACCTGAAGGTGACAATCAGGGATGGTTCCTCGGGACACAATTGAGGACACGAGGTTCCGTTCATTCAGATAGATGGACGGGTTCAGTAGCCGATCTTATCGACATGCATACTATTGCAGTATTTCCGGTAAGTGGATGGTGGAAATATCGAGCGGGTGAAGAGCGGTGGAAAAACAAAGTTAAATACTCCCTTCTCATTAGTATTGAGGTTCCGGATGAGAATGTGAACATCTATAATGAAATCAAAAATATAGTCGATATTCCAATCATAACCTGATAAGAAGCGCGGCTGCGGAAATGTTCCGCAGCTTTTTTGGAAAGCAGTTTTTAAGCTAATTATTTAGAGGCGAAGATAATGGCAAAGCGTCAAACTCATGCAGCGTCAGGAACCATGGAACTCGATTATGAGTGGGAGGAGTCCAGTGGCGGACGTGTTGAAGATGAGCATTCCGTTACCTTACTGGGTAAGGGAGAGTATATGGTTTTAAATGATGTTTACAGTAAATAACACTTCATAAAAAGTAGCAAATCATCCAGATCATGAGCTAGTTATAAGATAGCAACATCCCGACTATAGCTCTAATTAAAGAGCATGGAGAGAGGTAAAACTGATAGTTAAAACGCGAATCATATTGGCTCAATAGTCCAATTATCGACTTCCGGTAAAGCGTTCGTCTGGAGCATTATGTCCTGATGAGGTTAGTTGGAAAGAGGACTGCAGTAGCGAGCACTGTAACCGGGGAGATCAAGTCACAGTCAGCATTCGCTGAGCGCCAGCTCAGTAACCATGTAGTCTTGGGAGGCTCATTACGCTCCTTGCTCACGCCGTTACTGTACACATCCAAGAACGCCAGTCGGCTTTAGCGCTACATGATAAAAATATACACAATAGCACATAACATTGCTGCGACAATATATTACACAAGCGATAAAATCTAGTTGCAGCCTTGTAATAAGTAAGTTAATTCATACACACTACTTTACCTCAGGGCTGCCTTAAGATAGTCCTTGACCTGCCCCCAGTATTAAACACAATCGTCAGTTAGTAATGTCGGTTTGTTTACCTTCAATTTTTCCATTTCGCCAGCCCGCTGCAAATTCCGCTGGCGTCCGATAATTCAGTGAGGAATGAGGCCGGCACTCGTTATAGTCCTGCCGCCAGTCGTTAATGATTTTCCTGGCGTGAACGATATCGCTGAACCAGTGCTCGTTCAGACACTCATCCCGAAATCGACCATTAAAGCTTTCGATAAACCCGTTCTGTGTCGGCTTACCCGGCTGAATAAGCCGAAGCTCAACGCCATGCTCAAAAGCCCACTGGTCCAGTGCCCGGCAGGTAAATTCTGGTCCCTGATCTGTTCTGATCGTTGCCGGATAGCCACGAAATAACGCAATACTGTCCAGAATGCGTGTGACCTGAGCTCCTGATATACCGAAGGCGGCAGTGACTGTCAGGCATTCCTTCGTGAAATCATCGATGCAGGTCAGGCACTTTATTCTGCGTCCGGTAGCCAGTGCGTCCATGACGAAATCCATCGACCACGTCAGGTTAGGAGCAGCCGGACGGAGCAGTGGCAGACGTTCTGTTGCCAGTCCTTTACGACGTCGTCTGCGCTTAACACCCAGGCCACTGAGGTGATAAAGGCGGTACACGCGCTTGTGATTAACATGCAGGCCTTCCCGACGCAGTAGTTGCCATATACGGCGGTAACCGAAACGCCTGCGCTCAAGCGCCAGCTCAGTGATGCGTCCGGATAAATGCACATCAGCCGCCGGACGCTGCGCCTCATAGCGGCAGGTCGACAGGGACAAACCAACCAGCCTGCAGGCTCGGCGTTGCGACAGACCCGTCGCTTCACACATCACTACAGCAGCTTCCCGCTTGTGGTCTGTCGTCAGTACTTTCGGCTCAACGCCACCTGTAACGCCTCCTTATCCAGCATGGCTTCTGCAAGCAACTTCTTGAGACGGGCGTTCTCTTCTTCAAGCGACTTAAGGCGTTTTACTTCCGGTACTTCCATGCCACCAAACTTCTTACGCCAGGTGTAAAAGGTCGCGTCAGAAATAGCATGCTTACGGCAAAGCTCACGGGCGGGAATGCCAGCCTCGGCCTCGCGGAGAATACTGATGATCTGTTCGTCGGAAAAACGCTTCTTCATGGGGATGTCCTCATGTGGCTTATGAAGACATTACTAGCATCGCAGTGTGTTAATCAACAGGGAGCAGGTCATCCTAAATACAGTATCTTGCCAGTCAGAAACCATACTAAAAATGCTTAAAATGCTTAAAATGCTTAAAATGCTTAAAATGCAAAACAGGAGACAACAATGGGTGGTGTAAAAAAAATTTATGAAGAGTCAGAGCTAAGAAAGAGACTTAAAGAATATCTCATTTCCATTAGGGAAGGTGCGAACAAGTTCCTGATATGAGATCATCATATTCATCCGGAGCGCATCCCAGAGGGACATCATGAGCCATCAACTCACCTTCGCCGATAGTGAATTCAGCACTAAGCGCCGTCAGACCCGAAAAGAGATTTTCCTCTCCCGCATGGAGCAGATTCTGCCATGGCAGAATATGACCGCTGTCATCGAGCCGTTTTATCCCAAGGCGGGCAATGGCCGACGGCCCTATCCGCTGGAGACCATGCTGCGTATTCACTGCATGCAGCATTGGTACAACCTGAGCGACGGTGCCATGGAAGATGCCCTGTACGAAATCGCCTCCATGCGCCTGTTTGCCCGATTATCCCTGGATAGCGCCCTGCCGGATCGCACCACCATCATGAATTTCCGCCACCTGCTCGAGCAGCATCAACTGGCCCGTCAATTGTTCAAGACCATCAATCGCTGGCTGGCCGAAGCAGGCGTCATGATGACCCAAGGCACTTTGGTGGATGCCACCATCATTGAGGCACCCAGCTCTACCAAGAACAAAGAGCAGCAACGCGATCCGGAGATGCATCAGACCAAGAAAGGCAATCAGTGGCACTTTGGCATGAAGGCCCACATTGGTGTCGATGCCAAGAGTGGCCTGACCCACAGCCTGGTCACCACCGCGGCCAACGAGCATGACCTCAATCAGCTGGGTAATCTGCTTCATGGAGAGGAGCAATTTGTCTCAGCCGATGCCGGCTACCAAGGAGCGCCACAGCGCGAGGAGCTGGCCGAGGTGGATGTGGACTGGCTGATCGCCGAGCGTCCCGGCAGGGTAAAAACCTTGAAGCAGCATCCGCGCAAGAACAAAACGGCCATCAACATCGAATACATGAAAGCCAGCATCCGTGCCAGGGTGGAGCACCCGTTTCGCATCATCAAGCGGCAGTTCGGCTTCGTGAAAGCCAGATACAAGGGGCTGCTGAAAAACGATAACCAACTGGCGATGTTATTCACCCTGGCCAACCTGTTTCGGGTGGACCAAATGATACGTCAGTGGGAGAGATCTCAGTAAAAACCGGAAATAACGCCAGAAATGGTGGAAAAAATAGCCTAAATAGGCTGATTCGATGTGTTTGCGGGAAAAAAATCGGCCCAGATCCGCGAAATTTTAATCAGCGAGTCAGCTTGGGAAGAAATGACCTGCTTATTCGCACCTTCCTTAGTGATGAAGAATTGAGAGATTTTATTTCTAGTCATGAAGGTAGTTTTTATCAAGGAACTGAATACTGGGATGTACTCAAAGATGAGAGGTATTCAGAAGAGATAAGTTGGCTGTCAAAAGAAAGACACGCCTTCGAAAATTTCCTTGCCAGTATAAATGAAATCCAATCCATAATTCCACAAAACCCTTCCCCCATCTTAATAAAGATGAATTACTCTTATGTTATTACCCTGATGGAGTCGTGCTTGTGTGATATGCTAAAAAGCATTGTTTTATACGATGATGCATATCTGAAAAATGCAATAACTAAAATTGAAGACCTGAAACAACAAAAAGTTACTTTATTTCAGGTGCATAATGATGTAAATATTGTGAAAAAAATGGCTCTAAGTACACTTAGTGATATCCTTTATCACAACATCCCAAAAGTCATATCAATATACAGTATGGTTCTTGGAGAGAGAAAACCAGAAAATATCACAGAAAAAACTGAATTCATCTGCAAAGCCGTTGATATCAGGCATGATATCGTCCATAGAAATGGCTATAATAAAGAAGGGGATGAACATGAACTAAACCTTGAAATATTAAACTTCACTATCGATAAAATCTGTGAGTTTGTTCAGTGCATGCATAGCTACATTGAGTCATCCAAGTATAAAACCGGGCCTTTTTAGATCTCGCCAAGCTATATAATATTGATTATTAATGAAATTATTATTCTGAAAAATATCTTATTTATACTGCTTCCGCCCAAAAAAATCCCGTGACTGTTTTACAAACACATCTCGGTTCACTGCGGCAGGAGTGCCCGAACGAAAACTGGTTCATGTCGCTAGAAGATGCACGGAGCAAAATCGAAGCCTAGCTCATACACTATAACCAGAGTCGTCTCTATTATGCACTGGGCTAGATGACACCCTACGAATTTGCACTGCCGGTTGCCAGAATAAGTAATCATAATGAGGCCAGTTATTCCTGATTATGAATGGACCACATATGGGTCGCGGGTCAGCAGATCTTTTCATTTTTTAAAAGCTAAAACCATAAAATGGTGGAAAAAATACAGAGTGGGTAGTTTCTCCGATCGTGCAAAAAGTTATCGAAGTCATGGCTGCACTGACAACCCATTGGACAACTAAAATTCTCTCACATGCAGTCACCGCACGAGGAAAAAATCTTGCTCAGAGTCTCTGGTTTTCACGGGGTCAACGATCCACTAAGCCAAAGATGATCTTCAGTTGGACAAATAGGCTCAGAAATTACCCTCGAATTGTCGGCCTATATGTTACACAGGAGGACTATAATGAGTGCTCACTAGTTAACCCTAATAGCCTAGAGCTAATAAAGAAAAATACTCAATGGGCTGACGGAATACAACAGCGAACGGCCACATGAGTCCCTGAATAATCTGACACCGGAAGAGTACCGGTTGGTGTCTGAAAACATGGAAATCACAAAAAGTGCGTGGAACTAAAACGGGTATGCTTACAATATGTTTAATTCCTGCTCATTTCTGAATGAATTTTTTTCTGAAAAACTCAAAATAACATTTAACTCATTGTTTAAAATATATTTAAATATTCTTTCTAAAAAAGTGCATAGGTATTGCGTGACCATGCGCTAAACGTCAAGGCCCCGTACTCACGGGGCTTTTTTTAATCCCTCATGACGCGCCTGATAAGCCGTTCCCGCCGCCTGATTTTGCAAAATCGCATGCCCGATGTAGTTACTCCAGTTAAAGCTATTTTGCAGCACCACCACCGCATTCTGGTTCGCTTTATCAAAGCCGATATAGCTGGAATAGCCGCCGATGTAGCCCACCTGATAGGTAATCTTCTGCCCGCCGATCGTATCGGTCACCCAGGCAATATTCGCCGCCTCCGTCTGCCGCGGATAGTAGTCGTGACTAACGTCGGCGAAGGCTTTATCCAGCGCCGGATTGCCGGTCGGTGAAAAATGAGCGCGGGCGTAAGCGACAAGGTCGCGGGCGTCGCTGTACAGGTTTGCCGCCCCCACCATATTGTTGCTGAACTGCCAGTCCGGCGTCAGCGCACCGCGGGTTTTAAATTTCGGCTGATCCCCCGCATGTCCGAGGGCGCGCCGGGAGTATCCGCGCAGCGTTGACGGCACGAAGCTGGTGTTATGCAGGGCCAGCGGCTGGAAAATCATCCGCGATGCCAGCGCCTCAACGGATCCTCCGGTCTGATATTTGAGGATGTAGCCGAGAATGGCGTAGCCGAGATTGGAGTATTCAGGCTCGCGCACCAGCGGCGCGTTGAAGGTGCTGAGATAGCCCAGCGCGCCGTCGCCGTCGAGCTCGTGATAGAAGTTTTCCCCATCGCTCAGGTAGGCCAGCAGATGCTCCAGCGACAGCAGGTTCATTGGCTGGCGCGGCAGCCCGGAGGTGTGCGTCACCAGCTGCAGCAGGGTGATTTTTTTGGCGTCTGCGCTCAGCCGGGTCTCCGGCGGCAGCAGCATGGCGAGCGTGTCGTCCCAGTGCAGCCGCCCCTCATTGACCAGCAGGGTGATCGCCTCTGCGGTGACCCCTTTGCTCAGCGAGCCGAGGGCAAAGAGCGTATCCGGGGTAATCGGGTAGCGATTTTTGGCATCGGTCACGCCGTAGCAGTGAAACTCCGCCGGGCCGTTATGACGGATCACCGCCACCACCACGCCGCTCACCTGCTTGCTCTGCATATAGTGGTTAACGAAGGTATCGACGGAGAGTCGATGCCCGTTTTGCCCTATCTGACTGGTTTCGTCAGAAGGGACACTCATTTGCGAAAGCGTTCCGGAGCATCCGACAAGCAGCGCAGACGCCAGCAACACAGGGCTCAACCGCCTGCTCAAACCATACCTTCCTGCCGTACGCGCTACCGGGTGGATAAAAAAGGGACGCAGATCGTAACGGCAGTCATCGGTGATTGCAAAGCGAATAGGCTGAATTTAACGTCCGCGGCGCGGTCAATCTGGACGTCTTTTATCCTGCCGCATGGGACTGTCGTTTCGCGGCTATTTATGGTGGTCCAGGGAGTGTTCTTTCCATTTATCGACGGTGCTGTGCACCACTTTTTCAATCGCGTCGATGTCGTTATCCCGCAGCGCTTTTAGCGTCATGCGGTGCTGCTCAAGAATCGCCTCGCACTGCGTAATGTTAACAACGGTCAGCGAGCTGCGGAACAGCTCCATAATGGTGGCGCCGATTAATACCAGATACGGGTTGTGGGTGCTTTTAAAAATCAAATTGTGAAAATCAATGTCGTTATCGGCCGTATGAATGCCCCGCGCATAATCTTTTTCAGTCTTCTCGATAGATTTCTCCAGCTGTAAAAAATCCTCTTCCGTGGCGTTTTGCGCGGCCAGCCGGGATGCTGAGATTTCAAACAAAAGGCGCAGTTCTATCAGGTCCTTATCCGTATTTTGCTGCAGGATCATCTGGAAGATCATCGGTTGTAAAACATCGCTATCGAAGGTGCTTTTTATGCGGCAGCCCTGCCCTTTAATGATTTCGATAACGCCCATCGCTTCCAGCATTTTAATGGCTTCACGCGCGCTGGATTTCCCTACTCCCATTTTCGTCACCAGCTCATTTTCCGAGGGCAGAAAATCACCGGGTTTTAACTCTTTTCTGATCATGGCGTCTTTGATCTTTTCCAGCACCATTCTGGAAATAGATTGTTTGGGAATTGGCGTTATCCAGTCTGATTTTTCTTCTTTATTCATTATCTTGCCTCAATAATCCATTCGTAACGACAACCTATAAAGCAGCTTTTTTCAGTGAGTTATCTACGCTTTTTCACCCGCTGATGATACAGGGTTAAGCATAAAAACGGTATCCCTCCGGCCGCCATCGCCGGCGCGTCTGGCGGTGCTAAGGCGTCATTCGACCTGCGAGCGGCCTTCGCGAGCAAGAAGAAAATACCGCCGGTATCGCCAGGCTCAAAGCGTGCAACGCACATTTTTTATCTATCGCCCCGCGGCTCGCTTTCCCTATCCCAGCCCAGAAGGCTCGCGGCTTTACGCCCATTTTTACGCTTCGCTTCAGCAAATTTAACAACGTTATTCTCCTCACAAAATCTCATAAAGGCCGTTGACTTTGACATCAACTAAGCAGCAAATGAGACATAGGTCATCAGATGACTCATTACCAGATATCAGATTAGGAAAATCTGCCGGTTCGCCGCGATAAAGGGATAAAAAACGGTCCTCCGTTTTTCTTCCTTCGATATCGTTCAACCGCGGCTGACCGTCATAAACAGGATCACGAACCGGCTTGCCGCGAATTATTATCGGCATCCACAAGAGATCTTATGGAGTTATTGGAGCGCAGATCGCCTGTATATCGCGTAACACCAGGTCCACCGCCGATCGCGATCGGTTTATTTCCAGGGACTTTAAAAAATATCGTTGTTTAACGCAGTAACCTGAACCGGAGACTTTAACCATTTTGGTTGAGTACACATGATGAAAAAGATCTTATTAACCCGGAATATCCCGCAAGAAGCGCTTGCGGATGTTGAAAAAAACTATCTGATCACCATGCCCGACGCCGGGAAAGATATATTCTCCGCCGCAGAGCTAACCGCGCTGCTGCCGGATCACGATGCGCTGCTCAGTATTAATGAATATCCTATTCCGGAGGAAATGATCGCCCTGGCCGACCGGCTGGCGGTTATTGGCAACGGCGGAGCAGGGTTTAATCATATCGATATTAACGCGGCCACCGCGCATGGCGTTGCCGTGGTCAATACGCCGGTTTCTGTCGTGGAACCCACCGCCGAACTGGCTATCGGGCTGATCCTCGCCATCACCCGCGGCATCGTGATGTATAACAACGAGCTGAAAACCACCCGCCGCTGCCGGAAGGACATGTTCTTCGAGCGCGATATGGTGCTGGAAGGTAAAACGCTCGGCATTATCGGCATGGGCAATATCGGTAAAAAGCTCGCCGAAAAGGCCCGCGTTTTCGGGATGAAAATCTGCTATTCCGATCGCTCCCCCCTGACTCCGGAGCTGGATGCCGCTTACCACGCGGAGTACCTGGCGCTGGAGACGCTGCTGGCGCGTAGCGACGTTATCGCCATCCACGCCCCCTATTTCCCGGAAACTCACCATCTGATCAACCGCGACAACATCAGGCTAATGAAGCCCACGGCCTACCTGGTGAACGCGGCGCGGGGCCCTATCGTCGAGGAGCGCGCGCTGCTGGATGCGCTACAAAACAAAACCATTCGCGGCGCGGCGCTCGACGTTTTTGAATTTGAGCCCACCATCAGCGCAGAGATGGCCGCTCTCGACAATATTGTGATTACCCCGCACGTTGGCACCAATCTGAAGGAAGTACGCGTCACGATGCTGAAAGAAGCGCTTGCCGGAATGGCTGCGGTTTTAGAAGGCAAGCGGCCGACGAATCTGGTGAATCGCCACGTTTTTGATAACTAACTAACGGCTTCGTTTAGCCCAGGGAGAAGTGATGAATTACAAGAAACACGTGATTGGAACGCTGGATACCTGCTATGCCGTCTCCAGCACCACTATCGGCGGCTGCAAAAAGCTGATTTTTGCCACCGAAGCGCACGGTGGCTGCTACCTGTACGATACGGCAGACAGGAACACGCAGACCGTCTGGGAAGAGCCGGGAGGCACCCTCTCAATAGCGGAAATTCCCGGCGCGGACGGCGCTTTCCTCGCGGTACAGAATTTTTTCCCGGTCTACCAGGCGGCGGAGTCCAACATCGTCTGGGTTCAGCCGCAGGAAGACGGGACCTTCCAGGTCGCACCTTTTCTTGATATTCCGTACGTTCATCGCTTCGGCATCATTCGGATAGGCGAGAAAAACTTCATTATCATTGCCACCCTGTGTTCATCGAAACAGTCCATCGACGACTGGTCCGATCCGGGCAAGGTGCTGATCGGCGAACTGCCGGATACCCCGGATGGCCCACTGTCGCTGGACGTGCTGATGGACGGCCTGACCCGTAACCACGGCTTCTGGCAGGGAACGCTCGATGGGGAGAAAACCTTTCTCATCTCCAGCGATGAGGGGGTGTTTGCCGTATACCCACCGCAGGAGCCCACCGGCCAGTGGCGTATCCGCCCGCTGCTCAGCAACCCGACCGGCGACGTCGCTGCGGTGGATATTGACGGCGACGGCGTGGACGAGCTGCTGACCATCGAGGCCTTCCACGGCAACCAGGCCAAAATATATAAAAAGCAGGGCAACCGCTATGAGGCTATTTGGGAATACTCCGGTGAAATAGAATTTGGTCACGTGGCCTGGGGCGGAAAGCTAAAAGACCAGCCGCTATTTATTTGCGGCTATCGCGCCGGAAAAAAAGAGTTATTTGAAATTCGTTATCAGCAAGGCGAATTTAAAACGCAGCTTATCGATAGCGGCCAGGGCCCGAGTAATATTCATGTCCTCCAGCATAACGGCCAGGACATTATTCTCGCAGCCAATCGTGAAAATAACGAAGCCGTCATTTATAGCGCGTCTTAATTTCTTTTACCTCCTCTGAAATAAAGGAATGGTTTATGACAAACTATTTCGTAGGCTCCGACGTGGGTACCACCGGCACGAAGTCCGTCATTATTGACGAAGATGGGAATATATTGGGATTATCCTATATCGAATATCCCTTAATCACCCCGCGTCCCGGCTGGGCAGAACATAACCCGGAAGATTACTGGAACGCCGTTGCCGATACGATTAAGCAGGCGCTTGCGCAGGCTAAAATCGACCCCCGGCAGATCCGCGGCATCAGCATTAGCGCCCTCGCGCCGGCCTGTATTCTGGTGGATAAAAAGCTCAGGCCGCTGCAAAACAGCCATATCTGGATGGACAGACGCGGCACCCGGCAGGCCCAGTGGCTGCGCGACCACATCGGCGAAGAGCGTATCCACGCCGCCAGCGGTAACCCGGTCGACCCCTATTACGCCACGGTCAAGCTGATGTGGGAGCGGGATAACCGCCCCGAACTGTACCGCGAGGCGTACAAAATCCAGACCGCGGCGGATTATCCGTGCATGAAGCTGACCGGACGGGCGATCACCGATTTCTCCAACGCCAGCCTGTTCGGCGCCGGCTACGACATCGTCAATAAGCGCTGGGACACCGCGCTGCTCGAAGAGATTGGCCTCGATGCGGATAAATTTCCGCACTCTTTCCCCTGCGATGAAATCATCGGCGAAGTGACCCGCGAAGCCGCGCTGCGTACCGGCCTGGCGGCAGGCACGCCGGTGATGGCGGGAACGGTAGATAGCGTGGCGGCCTGGATTGCCGGCGGTGCGACCGAAAACGGCGATATGTCGCTGGCGATGGGCACCGCCGGCGTGATGGGCGTGGTGCACAAAGAGCCCCGCTTTACCAAAAATATGATAACCATCGCCCATGCGGTGGACTCCCGCGATACCTACACCACCGTCGCCGCAATTACCGCCTGCGGCTCGGTGATGCGCTACTTCCGCGATACCTTCGGGCAGATGGAAATGCAGGCCGCACGGAGCAGCGGCGCGGAGGTTTACGAACTGCTTTCACAGCTTGCCCAGCAGGCGCCAGCCGGCTGCGACGGGCTGATCACCGTGCCCTATTTCATGGGTGAGCGCACGCCGGTCTGGGATCCGATTGCCCGCGCGGTGGTATTCGGCCTGTCGCTATCCCACGGCAAAAGCCACCTGCTGCGCTCCTTTATGGAAGGCGCCTGCTTTGCCCTCAAGCACAATTACGATCTGATCCAGACGAGCGGGGTTCAAATGAACCTGCCGCTGGTGCTGACCGAAGGCGGCGCCAGCAACGCGTTCTGGCGCCAGATGGTGTGCGACATGCTGGGCGTGCCCTGCGTCTTTATGAAAGAAGCGAAGGGCGCGCCGTTCGGCAACGCGCTGGTCGCGGGGGTCGGCTCCGGTATCTTCAGCGATTACTCGGTGGCGAAACGCTGGACCGACATCGGCGCCTCCCACCAGCCGCAGGCGGAAAATACGGCGCTGTATCGTCAGCTATTTCGGATCTACCGCAATATCTACGAGGACATCAAAAAGAATTACCAGGACCTGGCGGACGTCACCGGGTTCCACTGATCCCGGCTCTGCCTCTTGTGCTTTTCGATTAATAGCGGTGAGGAATCTCCCATGAGTGAGATCGCGGTAAGCAGTCCCCGGAAAATCGTCGAGGTGATGAACCTGATTTACCGGAATAACCTGACGACGGTGTCCGGCGGCAATCTTTCCATTCTGGACGACGATGGCGCAATCTGGATAACGCCATCGGGCGTGGATAAAGGCAGTCTGCAGGAAGATGATATTGTGCGGATCGGCGCCGACGGCACGATTTCCGGACGGCATAAACCGTCGATCGAGCTGCCGTTCCATCAGCAGATCTACCAAAGCCGACCCGATATCCGCGCGATTATTCACGCGCATCCACCGGCGCTGATTGCCGCAAGCCTGGTACATAAAACGCCGCCGATCGCTATTGCGCCGCTGTTTAAACTGCACTGCGCAAAAATCGATATCGCCCGCTACGCGCTGCCCGGCAGCCCTCTGCTGGGCAAAAATATCGCGCAGCAGTTCGCGCTGGGCTGCGACGCCGTCATTCTCGAAAACCACGGGATCGCGGTGGGTGACAAATCGCTGGATGACGCCTGGCTCAAATTTGAGCTGCTGAATTTTTGTGCCGCCACCGCCATTCACGGCGCGCCGCTGGGGCCGTTGAAAACGCTGAGCGACGAACAGTGCGAAAAATTCCGCGGCCTGATGCAGGCGCGGCAGCGCTATCCGCTGACTCAGGAGCATCTGCCCGAACGCCAGGCTTTGAACGACATCGCCCATCGCGTGCAGCAAAAAGGCCTTTCCCCCTGCGCCTTTTTCTCCCTATCGCAGCGGCTGGAGGACGACACCGTCCTGATCTCCCGCTCCGATAAGATGCTGCATACCCTGACCGCGGACGATTTCGTCCGGCTAGAGGAGACGCCAGCCCCTTCGTCGCTCGCGGCTCTGCATCAGGCGATTTATGCGCGCCATCCGCGCATTCGCACCATCATGATGGCGCTCCCGCCGCACGCCATGGGCTTCGCCTGCACCGGCGTACCGTTCGACTCGCGGCTTATCCCCGAGTCCTACATGGTGATGCGGCAGGTGAAATCGCCGGAATATGAAGCGCTGTTCGACGGCTCGCTACCCGACTTTATCGACCGACGCAGCGACGTGCTGCTGATTCAGAACGCGATGGTGATGGTGTGCGGCGAAAGCCCGCTTAAGGCTTACGACCGGCTGGAGGTGCTGGAGTTCAGCGCCAGGGCGGGGGATTACGCCCGGGCACTCGGCCACATCGTGCATATTCCACCGCAGGATATCGAGGATATTCATCAGGCATTCAATCTGTAACCCGCCCGGGACGGGCGGAGTACACCGCCGCGTCCTATTTTTATAATAATGATGGAGGCAATCATGCGATTAGAACAATCGGCCGTCGAAGGAGTTTTTTCTTCGATGCCCCAGCAACCCAAAATAAAGTCACTCGAAGTCACGCCCGAGCAGCTGCGGCGGGCCATCCTCACCAGCGCGGTCGGCAGCGCGCTGGAGTACTACGACTTTGCCATCTTCGGGCTGGCAACGGCGCTGATTTTCAGCCACGTATTTTTCGCCACCCTGGATTCCAACGCCGGCCTGCTCGCCAGCTTTGCCACCTACGGCGTGGGCTTCCTCGCCCGCCCGCTCGGCGGACTCTTCTTTGGGTCACTGGGCGACCGTAAGGGACGCAAGTTCGTGCTGCTGGTCACTATTGCCATCATGGGCGCGTCAACCATGATGGTCGGTCTGCTGCCCGCCGGACCGGCGGGCGCGATCGGCCTGGTTTTACTGCGCCTGCTGCAGGGGTTTGGCGCGGGAGCGGAACAGGCGGGCGCCTCTACGCTGATGGCGGAAGTCGCGCCCGTGACTAAGCGTGGCTTCTACGCAGCGCTACCTTTCGTGGGCATCTTCGCCGGCTTTGGCATCGCGACCGCAACCTTTAGCGTCATGCAGTACCTGCTCGATCAGCAGACAATTCTTGCCTGGGCGTGGCGCCTGCCGTTTCTCGCCAGCATCATTCTGATTGGCGTGGCGGTATGGATCCGTTTACGCCTGCGGGAGAGCCCGACGTTCGCGGCGCTGGAAGGCGAACGTAACGTGGTGCATTCGCCCATGAAGCTGGTCATCAAAGAAGCGCGTCGGCCGATTCTGGCCGCGGTGCTGATGCGCCTCGCGGAACAAGGCGGTTCGACGATTTATACCACCATCGTTATCGCTTTCCTCGGCAGCGTCGTCGCGCCGCGGCTTGGCCTCGCGGCCGGGGATCTGAGCCGCGTCGGTACCACCGCCGCGCTGATTGCCACCCTGTCGAGCGTGATTACCACACCGTTCTTTGGCGCCATGTCGGATCGCTTTGGCCGTAAGACGATTTACCGCTGGGGCGCGACATTTATGCTGCTGTGGGCCATTCCTGCCTGGTGGATGATCAATACGGGCGATGTGCTGTGGGTAACCATCGCCATGTTCGGCGGGCTGGCGATCGGCTGTAACAGCATGCTGGGCGCGCAGTGCTCGCACTTTGCCGAACTCTTCGGCAACCGCTATCGCTACTCCGGCGTAGCCCTGGCGCGCGAGCTGGGGGCCATGCTCTCAGGGGGCATCGCTCCGCTGCTCGGCATCTACCTGATCGGCCTTTCGGGAGGCGCGTTCTGGGTAATGGGCGTCTATACCGGCATCCTTTCCATCCTGACCTTAATTGGCGTCGCCATTTCGACGGAGACCCGCGGCCGCGACCTGACCGACCTGAAGGACGCCATTCATTGATTCACCGCTCTTCTCCGCGGCGACCTTCGCGGCGAAGAGCCGGCTCGCCCCGTTAGTTAACGCTAAGCTGCCCGCCGCCAGGCGGGCGCAGATAAAGGATACATCATGAATCAATCAGGCCTGACCCGATGCGCTTTTTTTCAGGGACGCATTCTTCCCGGCATGGAAGCGGCGTTCTATCAGCACGTAGAAAACGTCATGATCCCGCTGTGGTCGCGTTTCCCCGCGGTGCGGGAAGTACGCGTCCTGACGCAGGAGAGCGCCGACATCGATCGGCCCGCCTATCCGCTGGTGATGGTTATGCGTTTCGATAGCCATCAGGATATTGAGCTGGCGCTGGCGTCACCGGTACGCGCGCAGAGCAAGCGCGAATCCGCGACGCTGATCGCCATGTTTGAGGGAACGATATTTCATACCGTCTTTAATCATCTTTCTCCCGCCGGGAGCTGAAGCGACGGCGGGTGGCCGCTTGCGGCTCAGGGGCGCGGCCGGCGCTCCTGGAGCCTGCCGTCACGCCATGCCGTTGTTACCGTGGCGCATAAACGCCGGGCGCTGGTTGAGCGCCATATACCAGCGTTCGACGGCCGGCATCTCCGGATGGGCAAAAGGCGTCATTTTCCAGCGATGGACCGACAGCCCAAGAACGATATCCGCCAGCGTAAACCGACTGCCGGCCAGCCAGCCGCCGGTTTGCTGAAGCTGCTGGTCCACTATCTGCACGCAGCGGGTCCAGCTGGCAATGCTCTCTTTCAGCGCCGCCGGGTCCTGAAAGCGCGGGTCCTTACGCACCAGCCCCATAAACGCGTAGCGCCAGGCGTTATTAAACTCCGTGGCCTGCCAGTCCATCCAGCGCTCAACCTCGGCCGCCGCCTGCGGCGCAACGGGCAGCAGATCCTCCCGCCCGGCCTTACGCGCCAGGTAGCGACAAATACTGTTCGATTCCCACAGCACAAAGTCGTCATCCAGCAGCACCGGCACCAGGGCGTTCGGATTCAGCGCGCGGAACTCCGCGGTATCAATCGGCTGAAACCCGCTGCCGTAATCCTCCTGCTGATACTCAAGGCCCGCTTCTTCGCAGGTCCACAGCGCTTTACGAACGTTAATTGACGAGCGTTTACCCAATATTGTTAGCATTGTCAGGGATTCCTTAACTGAAGAGACGTTTTATTCACCATACTCCATCGGCTACGCGAGTACAGCCAACAAAGAGTAGCCCGTCGGATAATGTGTCGATACCCGTCATGCTTCAAGCTGCACGTGCGTTGGCTCTCCTCGCTCGCCCCGGTCACTTGCCTGCGTTGCCGCCTTCCTGCAACGCGAATGATTTAGGTTATAGTTGGTGCTTGCCCTATTTGCCGATACAGGAGCCCGTGATGCTGACCCCCTTTAACGTTTTAACCCCGGGAAATATTCGTTTTGGTCGCGGCCTGGCGCCGAGCGCTGCGCCCTGGCTGGCCCAGCGCAGCGACAAGGTGCTGCTGGTACACGGCGCCAGCCCGCAGCGGGCCGACTTTCTGCTGGCCGAACTTCTCGCCCACGCGCTGGAGGTGACGACCCTCTCCATCGCCCATGAGCCCGACCTGCAGGCGATCGAGCAGGGCGTACGCCTGGCGCGCGAAAGGGGCGTCGGGGCGGTGGTGAGCCTCGGGGGCGGCGCGGTGATCGACGCCGGGAAGGCCATCGCCGCGCTGGTGCCGGCATCCGGGGAGGTCATCGAATATCTGGAAGTGGTCGGCAGCGGCCGGGTACTGGAAGCGCATCCGCTGCCCTTTGTCGCCATCCCCACCACCTCCGGCACCGGCGCCGAGGTGACGAAAAACGCGGTGATTAACGTCGTGCAGCAGCAGCGTAAGGTCAGCCTGCGCGATGACCGGATGCTGCCGGACCTGGCGATCGTCGACCCGTCGCTTACCGATAACGCGCCGCGGTCGGTAACCCTGGGCTCCGGCCTCGATGCGATCACCCAGCTTATCGAACCCTGGCTGTGCACCCGGGCCAACCCTTTTACCGACGCCCTGTGCCGGGAGGCGATCCCGCGCGGCATCAAGGCGCTAAAAACGCTGATGGCGAAAGAGTGCCCGCAGAGTCGCGATGAAATGGCGTGGGTCAGCCTGTGCGGCGGCCTGGCGCTGGCCAATGCCGGTCTCGGCGTGGTTCACGGCCTGGCGGGGCCGCTGGGCGGCCTGAGCAACGCCTCCCACGGCGCGCTGTGCGGCTGCCTGCTGCCCTTCGGCCTCGCGCTGAATGAATCGCTGGTCACCGACGAAGCCCTGCGCGGGCGCTTTAACGACGTGCGCCGCTGGCTGGCCGACGGGCTCAACGTGCATCCGGATACCGCCTGGGAGAGCCTGCACGAATGGAGCCGCGGCGCCGGGCTCGGCAACCTCAATGACCTTGGCGTGGCGCATCGGGCGCTTGAGCCCGCCGCGCTGGCCGCCAGCGGCTCGTCGTCGATGAAAGCCAACCCGGTCACGCTGAGCAGCGAACAGCTGCTGGAGATGCTGGAAGCGGCGTGGGAGTAATCCCGCGCCTTCGCCATAAAATAAGATTTTGTTGCAAAACGATTGCTCTGAATTTTTCTGCGCGATTCAGAGCATCAGATCATAAATTAACGATAAAAATCAGTTAGTAATAAAAATACAGCCTTCAGGTATTTGCACAGAAGCGTGACCTGACGCACAGTTTCCCCCACGAAAACCGAAGCGAATGACTAAGCTTAAAAGCCATGCCGGGAATACCCGGCGCCATTAAGCGACGCGATCCGGAGGTCCGTATCACTATGTCCAGCCAGACATTACGCAACGATAATAGCGATGAGTTAAAGATCGACGTCGATCTGCGCTACGAAGCCGATCCGTATGAGTTAAAACTGGACGAAATGTTCGACGCCGAACCGGAGCCAGAAATTATCGAGGGGCTGCCGGCGTCTGACGCTCTGACCCCGGCCGATCGCTATCTGGAGCTGTTCGCCCACGTGCAAAAATCGCGCATTTTCGCCGACAGCAAAACCTTCCCCGACTGCGCGCCAAAGCAGGACCCGCTGGATATTTTAATCCACTACCGCCGGGTGAGGCGCACCCCAGGGTTCGATCTGCGGCAGTTCGTTGAGGATCACTTCTGGCTGCCGGATCATCGTGCGGAAGATTACGTTTCCGATCCTAAGCGATCCCTGAAAGAGCATATCGATCACCTCTGGCCGATCCTCACCCGCGAGCCGCAGGATCATATCCCGTGGTCGTCGCTGCTGGCGCTGCCGCAGTCGTATATTGTGCCCGGCGGCCGCTTTAGCGAGACCTACTACTGGGACTCCTACTTCACGATGCTGGGTCTGGCGGAGAGCGGCCGCGAAGACCTGCTGAAGTGCATGGCGGACAACTTCGCCTGGCTGATTGAAACCTACGGCCATATCCCTAACGGCAATCGCACCTACTACCTCAGCCGTTCACAGCCGCCGGTTTTTGCCCTGATGGTTGAGCTGTTTGAAGAGGACGGCGTGCGCGGCGCTCGCCGCTACCTTGAGCATCTGAAGATGGAGTACCGCTTCTGGATGGACGGCGCCGAGTCGCTGATCCCGAACCAGGCGTATCGCCACGCGGTACGTATGCCGGACGGCTCGCTGCTCAACCGCTACTGGGACGATCGCGACACCCCGCGCGACGAGTCCTGGCGTGAAGATGTGGAAACGGCAAAACGCTCCGGCCGCCCGCCTAACGAGGTTTATCGCGACCTGCGCGCCGGCGCCGCCTCCGGCTGGGACTATTCCAGCCGCTGGCTGCGCGATATTACCCGCCTGGCGAGTATTCGCACCACCCAGTTTATCCCCATCGATTTGAACGCCTTCCTGTTCAAGCTGGAAAATACCATCGCCAATCTCTCCGGCGTTGAGGGCGATCGCGAAACGGAAGCCGCGTTTCGCCAGAAGGCCAGCGACCGTCGGGCGGCGGTGACCCGCTATTTGTGGGATGACGACAGCGGCTGCTTCCGCGACTACGACTGGCGCCGCGAGCAGCTGGCGCTCTTTTCAGCCGCCAGCATCGTGGCGCTGTACGTCGGGATGGCCACGCATGAACAGGCGGATCGCCTTGCCGACGCGGTGCGGGCTCGCCTGCTGACCCCTGGCGGCATTATGGCCACCGAGTATGAAAGCGGAGAGCAGTGGGATAAGCCCAACGGCTGGGCGCCGCTGCAGTGGATGGCGGTGCAGGGCTTCAAAATGTACGGTCAGGACCCGCTCGGCGATGAAATAGCCCAAAGCTGGCTGCAAACGGTGAACCACTTCTACAAACAGCATCATAAGCTGATTGAGAAGTACCATATTGCCAGCGGCGTCCCTCACGAAGGCGGCGGCGGGGAATACCCGCTGCAGGATGGTTTCGGCTGGACCAACGGCGTGGTGCGTCGGCTGATAGGCCTCTACGGCGAGCCATTATAACCAGGTGCTATTCCGGCGAAGAATGTCCTGCTATGGTCACGCTATTGACCGTTGCAGGAATCCTGAACTATGCCTGAACTGCTTACGCCACGACTGCGCTGCTCGCCGCTGCAGCTGGATGACTGGTCCTTCTTTTTAGCCCTGCAGCGCGATCCGCAGGTGATGCTCTATATTGCCGATTCGCGCCCGCTCGCCGAGATCCGCGAAGCCTTCGATTCGCGCCTGTCGCCGTGGACGCCGGGCGCCAGGCACTGGCTGTGCCTGATCGTCCGCGACCGACACACCCACGTGCCGCTCGGGATGACCGGCTACCGGCACCACGAGGACGACTGCGCTGAGGTCGGGTTCCTGTTCACTCCCCAGGCCCAGGGAAAAGGCTACGGCTACGAATCACTGCAGGCGCTGTGCGATTTCGCCTTTTCCGCAGGCGGCGTCCGTCGCCTGACCGCCACCGTCACCGCCGGCAACATCGCCTCGAAAAGCCTGTTACAGAAAACCGGCTTTCTGCTGGAGGGCGAGCTGCGCGAATGCTACTGGCTCAACGGCCGCTGGCATAACGACTGGCTATTTGGCCTGCTGCCGCGCGATTATCACCGCCCCGCCTCCGCAGCGGGCTAGCGCCGCGGCCTGGCGGCTTACAGGTACATCCCGCCGGAAACCTCCACGCGCTGGGCGTTCATCCATTGCAGATCGTCGCTCAGCAGCGCCGCTATCGCATCGCCGATATCGTCCGGCAGCCCAACCCGCCCCAGCGCCGTTTGTGCCGCAATATGCTGGTTTACCTGCGCATTATCGCGCACCACGCCGCCGCCGAAGTCCGTCTCGATGGCCCCCGGCGCAATAATGTTCACCGAGATCCCGCGCGCCCCCAGCTCTTTTGCCTGGTAGCGGGTCAGTACCTCCATTGCCCCTTTCATTGATGCATAGGCGGCGTATCCCGGCAGCGCGAAGCGGGCCAGCCCGCTTGAGACGTTGAGTATGCGTCCGCCGTCCTGCAGCAGCGGCAGCAGACGCTGGGTCAGAAAGAACGGGCCTTTAAAATGGATATTCATCAGCTCGTCAAACTGCGCTTCGCGGGTCTCAGCAAAGGCGACGTTGAGACCGATCCCGGCGTTGTTTAATAAATAATCAAAGGTGCCGCGCTGCCAGCGCTGCTGCAGGAGTTTTTCCACCTCCAGAGCAAAGCTTTCGAAGCTCGCCGTATCGCCGACGTTAAGCGCTAATGCCGCAGCTTTAACCCCTTTTTGTTCGATTTCAGCGACAACTTCCAGCGCCGCCTGCCGGTTGCTGTGGTAGGTCAGGATAATATCGGTTCCCTTCGCCGCCAGCTTCAGCGCCGCGTTTTTTCCCAATCCACGGCTACCGCCGGTCACTAAAGCAATACGTTGTGTCATCAGAAACCCCTTATCAGTTGCATTTGCATCGTAAAAGAGCTTATTAGCTGACGAAAAAACAATAAATACGCTAAATTACGTTTTACTGTTTCTTTGGCAACAACAATAGGTCTCAGGTATGGATAAAATTCACGCAATGCAGCTGTTCATTCGCGTGGCGGAGCTGGAGAGCTTTTCCCGCGCCGCCGACACCCTGGGCCTGCCGAAAGGCAGCGTATCGCGCCAGATCCAGGCGCTGGAAAGCCACCTCGGCGCGCGCCTTCTGCACCGCACCACCCGCCGGGTCCAGCTCACTCAGGACGGGATGGTCTATTACGAACGCGCCAAAGATCTGTTGAGCAACCTCGATGAGCTGGACGGCATATTCCAGCACGATCCCTCCAGCATCAGCGGACGACTGCGGGTAGATATGCCCGTCGGCCTGGCAAAAAAGCTGATTATTCCGCGGCTGCCGGCTTTTTTGCAGCAGTATCCGGGGATCGAGCTCGAACTGAGCAGCAGCGATCGGCTGGTTGACGTGGTCCGTGAAGGTTTTGATTGCGTCGTCCGCGTCGGTACGCTGAAAGATTCCGGCCTGATCGCGCGTCCGCTGGGTAAGCTGACGCAAATTAACTGCGCCAGCCCGCAGTATCTGGCGCGCTTCGGCTACCCGCACTCTCTTGACGATCTCGGCGATCATGCCCTGATCCACTATGCCAGCACCCTTGGCGTCCGCCCGGCGGGTTTTGAGGTCATCAGCGACGGCGCCGCGCGCTGGATAAAAACCGGCGGCATACTGACCGTCAATAGCACCGAGACCTACCAGGCCGCCTGCCTGGCCGGGCTGGGTATTATTCAGGTTCCGCGCGTCGGCGTTCGCGACGCGCTGCGCACCGGCGAGCTGATTGAAATTCTGCCGCAATACCGCGCCGAACCGCTGCCGGTTTCGCTAATCTACCCGCATCGGCGCAATCTTTCGCGCCGCGTACACCTGTTTATGGAGTGGCTCGGCGGCGTGATGAAAGGCTACGTTGATTAGCCCGCGACGGGCCCGTTTTGCCGGGGCCCTGCGGTCGGGTTTACCGCTCCGCCGCCGCAACCGGCGTTTTGCGTATATAATTTTTGCTGAATCTCGCTGTAAAAAAAGGAAGAAATAACTAATGACACCGGAAAACGACGCCACACGCCCGACCCAGGATCCGGGCCAGCAGCCGGAAAAAAGTAAAAGCAAGCTGGCCGCCATCAACGAATCCGCCGTGGGACAGAAAGCGAACCAGGCGCTGAAAAGCGTGACCGGGACGGCGGAAAAGGTCCAGCGAAATCCGATTATTGCGCACCTGATCCGCGCGGCCGAACGCTTTAACGACCGCCTGGGCAATCAGTTCGGCGCGGCCATCACCTACTTCTCGTTTCTGTCGATGATCCCGATACTGATGGTCTCCTTCGCCGCCGCCGGCTTTGTCCTCACCTGGCATCCAACGCTGCTGCAGGATATCTTCGATAAAATCCTGCTCAACGTCAGCGATCCGACGCTGGCGGCGACGCTGAAGAACACCATCAATACCGCGGTTCAGCAGCGCACTACCGTCGGCCTGGTCGGGCTGCTGGTCGCGCTTTATTCCGGCATTAACTGGATGGGCAACCTGCGGGAAGCCATCCGCGCCCAGTCCCGCGACGTCTGGGAGCGTACGCCGCAGGATCAGGAAAAAATCTGGGTAAAATACTTCCGCGACTTTATTTCGCTGATTGGTCTGCTGGTCGCCCTGATTATTACCCTCTCCATTACCTCCATTGCCGGCGCCGCGCAGCAGACCATTATCTCCGCGCTGTATCTCGATAATATTGAGTGGTTAAAACCGGCCTGGCGGCTAATTGGCCTGGCGATCTCAATTTTCGCCAACTACCTGCTGTTTTTCTGGATATTCTGGCGCCTGCCGCGCCACCGACCGCGGCGCAAGGCGCTGATACGCGGCACGATGATTGCGGCAATCGGCTTTGAGGTGATCAAAATCGTGATGACCTGGACGCTGCCGGCGCTGGTGAAGTCCCCTTCGGGCGCCGCGTTTGGCTCCGTTTTAGGACTGATGGCCTTTTTCTATTTCTTCGCGCGCCTGACGCTGTTCTGCGCGGCGTGGATTGCCACCGCCGAGTATAAAGACGACCGCCGGATGCCGGGGAAAACCCACGATTGATGCCGGTTCGGGCTGAATGGAGAGGTATCATTCAGCCCGATCCATCATTTCAGCAGATAAATCCAACGTGTAACTTTTATTTAACCTAAACCTGGTTTTATCTGCCATTGTTTTATTTATGTGAAGCATTTCATAGAAGTTATTTTTCAGGCACACAAATTATCCGCTTTTTGCCCGTTTTTTGACCTCTCCCGCGCCCTGTTACAGATTGAAATGTCGCTTTTGCTGTGGCTATATGGCCTTTCGTTCGCTAAAAATAAGAAAGATCTATGCAAGCCACAGCCACCACGCTCGACAAGGCGCAGGAAACCGCACCGGTTAACTCGCGCAATAAGGTCGTCGTTGCCTCACTCATCGGCACCGCCATTGAGTTCTTCGACTTCTACATCTACGCCACCGCCGCGGTTATCGTGTTTCCGCATATCTTCTTCCCGCAGGGTGACCCGGCCGCCGCGACGCTACAGTCGCTGGCAACCTTCGCTATTGCCTTCGTCGCCCGTCCGATTGGCTCAGCGCTGTTCGGCCACTTCGGCGATCGCGTCGGTCGTAAGGTGACGCTGGTCGCCTCGCTGCTGACCATGGGGATCTCTACCGTAGTCATCGGCCTGCTGCCGGGCTATGAGAGCATTGGCATTCTGGCTCCGATGCTGCTGGCGCTGGCGCGCTTTGGTCAGGGGCTGGGCCTTGGCGGCGAATGGGGCGGCGCGGCGCTGCTGGCCACCGAGAACGCCCCGCCGCGCAAACGCGCGCTGTACGGCTCCTTCCCGCAGCTGGGCGCGCCGATCGGCTTCTTCTTCGCAAACGGCACCTTCCTGCTGCTCTCCTGGCTGCTGACCGACCAGCAGTTTATGGAATGGGGCTGGCGCGTGCCGTTTATCTTCTCCGCCGTGCTGGTGATTATCGGGCTGTACGTCCGCGTTTCGCTGCATGAAACGCCGGTCTTTGCCAAAATCGCCGCGGCGAAGAAGCAGGTGAAAATTCCGCTGGGGACGCTGCTGACTAAGCACGTGCGGGTGACCGTACTCGGCACCTTTATCATGCTGGCTACCTATACCCTGTTCTATATCATGACCGTCTACTCCATGACCTTCAGCACCGGTGCTGCGCCGGTGGGACTCGGTCTGCCGCGTAACGAAGTGCTGTGGATGCTGATGATGGCGGTGATTGGCTTTGGCGTGATGGTGCCGATTGCCGGCCTGCTGGCGGACGCGTTTGGCCGTCGTAAGAGCATGATCGTCATTACCTCAATGATTATTCTCTTTGCCCTGTTCGCCTTTAAGCCGCTGCTGGGTTCCGGTCAGCCGGTGCTGGTCTTCGCGTTTCTGCTGATTGGTTTGAGCCTGATGGGGCTGACCTTCGGTCCGATGGGCGCCCTGCTGCCGGAGCTGTTCCCGACGGAAGTACGCTACACCGGCGCATCATTCTCTTATAACGTGTCGTCGATTCTTGGCGCCTCCGTCGCGCCGTATATTGCCGCCTGGCTGCAGGGCAACTACGGCCTGACGGCGGTAGGGCTCTACCTGGCGTCGATGGCCGCGCTGACGCTGATTGCGCTGCTGCTGACCCACGAAACTCGCCACCAGTCGCTGTAATCCTTTGCTGCCCGGCGCGCCGCGCCGGGCACCTTCTCCTCTGCGCCTACTTTTTCATCTGCGACAAAATCGTCTGACACTGGTTGGCTTCGCCCTCCGCCGGCGATACCAGCGCCAGCAGCGCCGCAGCCGGGGTGACCAGCGTTGCCAGCGCGGCCGCTACCGCACCGCGCGCAATCAGCGGCCCCACCTTCACTCCGGCATCCGGGGATTTAAACGTGCCGCGCACGTACAGCGGCGAGCGCAGGGTAATAATGCGCAGCCCCTTGCTTTCGGGGTCGATGGTTAGGTCGAGCTGCTCCGAGGCGAAGCTGGCGGTCCCGGTGACGTTAATCAGCGCATTTTCGGTATCAAAGGCAAAGATCTGCGGCCGCGCGACGCCGTTAACCACGTCAACGTTCGCCGCCGCGCAGTTTACCCGCACCTCGTCGTCGCCAAAGATCTGCCCGATAAGATAGTTACCGACGTTCAGCCCCAGAATTTCCATCAGGTTTCGGCTAATCAGGCCATCGTTCATCAGCAGCTTGATATTGCCGTTGCTGTTGCCCAGCAGCGCCGCCACCGAGTTACCGGTGCCGCGCAGCTGCATATCGCCGTTCATCTCGCCGAGGGTCTTTTGCATCATCTCCACGTTCGGCATCAGCGCCTTGAGCTTCAGGCGCCTGGCCTGCAGGTTAGCGCTGCCCTGCAGCGGCTTTTTATCGCCCTGCAGATGCAGGCTGCCGGCGATCGTGCCGTTGGCGAGGCCGAAGCGCAGCGGCTGCAGGCGCAGGTCGCCGCGCTCAAGGATAACGTGGGTGCTGAGGTCGCTAATCGGTAACGTGCCGCCGTGCTCAATTCGCCGCCCCTTGAAGCGGACATCGGCATCCATCAGCTGCCACTTGTCGGTCTCAAAGCGATCGTAAGGCAGGACTTTCCCGGCCGGCTGCGGCGTAGCTTCGCCTTTACGCTGCTCGGTTTTGCTCGCCTTACTCCCGGAGTTCACGCCAATCAGCGGCCCGAGGTCCGCCAGGCGCAGCTGGCGGGATTCAACGTCGCCCTCCAGCTTCGGCCGCGGCTTGCCGGTGGCGTAGGTCAGGGAGCCGTGAATGTCGCTTTCGCCGATCCGGCCGTTGAAATCGCGATAGCTAAAGCGCGACCCGCCCTGCTGATTGAAAGTCGCCCTCAGGCGCCCGTCGGTGGAGAACGCCGGCGTATCCGGCAGGACGATTCCGGTGAGATCGTATAAATCCCCCAGCGAATCGCCGGAGAACTTCAGGCGTAAATCGACGCCGCCCAGGCTCAGCGGATCGCTCACCGTCCCGCTAAAGGCCACCCGGGTATTGCCGGAGCGGAAGTCGCCCTGCAGCGGGAACGGCGTCCCTTCGCTGCGCAGCGCCAGCATGCCGCCAATTTTACCGCTGCCGGAGAGCGGCTGGTCACGATAGCTCCCCTTAGCCGTCAGCCCAAAAACGTAGTCCGCCACCCTCTTTGGCGCCTCTTTGCCTTCCGTGCCGGTGACTTCGCTAAACGGCAGCGGTTTGCCCAGCGGATCGACCGTCAGGGTAATATCGGCGCGCGTCACCTTGTCGATAATGGCGATCCGTCCGCGATCGAAGAGGATGTTATCCAGCCGGAAAGACCAGTCGGATGGCGCGGCCTGGCTGGCCGCAGCGTCGTCCGATCCGAGGGTAAAGGTCCAGTTATTGGTTTTCTCAGAGAGCCTGATCAGCCGGGCATCGGGCTGCTGCAGCTTAATCCACGGCAGATAGACCGTTTTGCTCAGCAGCGACAGTGGCGCCAGCGTGGCTTCGACGCGCGGCAGGTGCACCATCGTAACCTGGGGGATATCAGGCGGGTTGCCGAGGACAATATCTTCGGCATGGACGTGGGGCCAGGGCACCCAGCTCCGCCAGCCCCGCTCGTCGCGCTGGCGCTCCCAGACCACGCCGAGGTCGCCGCGAATGGCAAACGGCCGGTTCAGCTCGGCGGAGACCTTCTGGTTAATCGTGGGCTTCAGGCGGTTCCAGTCGAAGGTCGCCAGTACGATGAAAAACACAACGATAAGTAAGACTATCGTTCCCGAGATAATGGCAATCGTCTTGCGGGTTGTGGTCATACCCTCTCAGCTCCTTTGCTCCTCGTCAGTCCTGAATATAGTTGAAAAGCGCATCTTTCTCCGACAAATGCGCCTTTCGTCACATTACGTGCCTGATGTCAAAAAAATAATGGAACGATGTTTTAATATGGTTGACCATAAAAACGACGCGGCGCACACTAGCGCTAATTCCGATTTAATCCCAGGTCATGATGATGTCTAAAAAAATTGCCGTTATCGGCGAATGTATGATTGAGCTGTCAGAGAAAAACGCGGCGGTAAACCGTGGATTTGGCGGCGATACCTTAAATACCTCGGTCTATATTGCGCGTCAGACCGACGCCAGCGCGCTCGCCGTGCACTACGTTACCGCGCTGGGGACGGACGCCTTCAGCCAGCAGATGCTGGAATCCTGGCAGGCTGAGGAGGTCAAAACCGATCTTATCCAGCGTATGGCCGATCGTCTGCCGGGACTCTACTACATCGAAACCGACGATACCGGCGAGCGGACGTTTTACTACTGGCGCAACGAAGCGGCGGCAAAATTCTGGCTGGAGAGCGAGCAGTCTGCCGCGATCTGCGAAGAGCTGGCGACCTTTGACTACCTCTATCTCAGCGGAATTAGCCTCGCCATTCTCAGCCCGCAGAGCCGCGAGAAGCTGCTTACGCTGCTGTGCGAATGTCGCGCTAACGGCGGGCAGGTGATATTCGACAACAACTACCGCCCGCGCCTGTGGGCCAGCAAAGAAGAGACTCAGCGGGTTTATCAGCAAATGCTGACCTGCACCGATATCGCCTTCCTGACGCTGGACGACGAAGATGCGCTATGGGGTGAAAAACCGGTAGCAGAAGTGATTGCCCGCACGCATGCCGCCGGCGTCAAAGAGGTGGTGGTAAAACGCGGGGCCGACTCGTGCCTGGTGTCGATTGTCGGCGAGCCGCAGCAGGAGATCCCTGCCGTCAAGCTGCCGAAAGAGAAGGTGGTTGATACCACTGCCGCCGGCGATTCGTTCAGCGCCGGCTACCTCGCCGTGCGCCTGACCGGCGGTGACGCCCGGTCCGCCGCCGTCCGCGGGCACCTGACCGCCAGCACGGTCATTCAGTATCGCGGGGCGATTATTCCGCGCGACGCGATGCCGCAGTAACCTTCGCCCGGGCTGCGCCATCGATGCCGCAGCCCGGGAAGAGCCTCGTCAACCGGGCCTACTGGGCGGGGGGAATATCCGTCGCGTCGCTGCGCGCCTCGGCAGCCTCGCCGCTTCCGGCCGTCGTCGTCGCCGTTGGCACTGGCACCATCAGCTTCTCCCACGTCGCCTTCAGATCCTTCATGTTATATTCCGGCTCTCCCTGCGGCTGCTGCAGCACCAGAGCCATATCCTGCGACAGCTGCTGACGCAGATACTGATTCAGCATATCGACGGTCAGAGAATCAAGAAACTCCTGACGCAGCTTCTGATACTGCTCCGGTGCGATATCCACCACCTGATTCTGCAGCGAGCGGATGCGCTGGCTGATTAGAATATCGGTATCGGTACGCGCGTAGGTGGCGAAGAGCTTTTGCAGCTCGAGCTTTTTCTGCGCAATCAGGGTATCGAACTCATCCTGCGGTAAACCGTTATCGCGGACCTTCGCCAGCTCGCGGGACACCGCAATCAGGTTCGCATTGAGCTTGTTGCCCGGCGATTCAATGTTGATCGCGCACTGGGCGCGCTGGTACAGCACCCGGCAATCAAAGCCGAGGTTCACGTCTTTGATATTGTTTTTGCTCAGGTTCTGCTGCACGTGCCAGAACAGCGCCTCGCGGGCCAGATCGTCGCGCCAGTAGTGCTGCAGCGCCACCGAATCGCGAATAGGCTGCCACGGAGCGTCCCACATGATCGACAGCTTATCCTGACGCACGGTATCGGTCATGATGCTCACCGGCGTCGTCGGCAGCGGAGCCAGCGTCGGCACCGCGGCCGGCGTTTCTCGTTTGCCCTTCAGCTCGCCGAAGTTTTTGCCGATCTGCTCCGCTACGTTACGGCTATCAACGTTGCCCACGACGATCAGCGTCATGGCGTCCGGGGTGTACCATTTCTGATAAAACTCTTTCAGCTGCGCAACGTCGACCGGGGTTTTCAGCGGCGCGGCGGGGTCATGCCCCAGCATGGTGGAACCTTTCAGCCGGTAGCGCCACCAGCCCTCTTTGGTATCCAGCGGCCAGGTCGCGACCATGTCGCCACCCTGCAGGGCGTGATTCACCGCTTCAGGCGTCACCGTTAGCTTCCCGCTGGCGTCGGCCAGCCAGCTCAGCGCCTCTTTCAGCAGGTCGTTGCGGTTATTCGGCAGGCTGAGGTTAAACATGGTGTAGCTATAGGAGACGATCGCCGGCGGTAGCGGACGATTCGGATCGATGCTCTGCTGCCACAGGGAGCGCGCCTGCATCGTCGGAAGGCTGCCGCTCTGCGTTAAGGCCAGGCGGGGAATAAAGTGGCTAAAACCGCTCTGCTGAGTGCTTTCACTCAGCGAGCCAATATTGACGAACAGGCGGACTTCAATACGATCGCTAGGACGCTGCGGAGTGGCTAAAACCTGCCACTGAAGTCCGTTGGCGAGAGTCCCCTGTTGCCAGGCCGGGTCCGGCTGGAGCGCTTCTGCTTGCACATAACCGGCCGCTGCCATCATCAGCAAACCACCCGTTAAGAGTTGAATTTTTGTGCCCTGCATGTGAACCCCTGATGAACATTCCTGGTTACAAAAGCAGCCCGCTGAAGGGCTGCCAAAAAATATGGTGAGTAAGTACGTCGGTTAGACCACGCGGAGAGGAAAATGTCGCACGGAGACGTAAAATAATCATTTAGTATCACTCCCCAACCCCGGGGAGCGATACCTAATTATGCGCAGGAGCCCGGAGTCCAGCAAGAGCAACGGGCCTAACAGATGGATTTAAGAGGATAATTCGTGCGATTTGTTCGCCGGAGTGCGGTTATTAAGGACATCATCCAGCTGTTGGGAATCCAGCTCTTTCACCCATTTCGCCACCACGATAGTCGCCACGCCGTTGCCCACGAGGTTGGTCAGCGCGCGCGCCTCGGACATAAAGCGGTCGATACCGAGGATCAGCGCCAGACCGGCAACCGGCAGATGGCCCACGGCAGAAATGGTGGCTGCAAGGACGATAAAACCGCTGCCGGTGACGCCGGCGGCGCCTTTCGAGGAGAGCAGCAGCACCACCAGCAGCGTTATCTGGTGGAAAATATCCATATGGCTGTTGGTCGCCTGAGCGATAAATACCGCCGCCATCGTCAGGTAGATGGAGGTGCCGTCAAGGTTGAACGAGTAGCCGGTGGGGATCACCAGACCCACTACCGATTTGCGACAGCCCAGCTTCTCCATCTTATCCAGCATGCGCGGCAGCGCCGATTCGGACGAGGAGGTCCCGAGAACAATCAGCAGCTCTTCGCGGATATAGCGGATAAATTTAAAGATGCTAAAGCCGGTGATCCGCGCGATGGTGCCCAGCACCACGACCACAAACAGAATACAGGTAATGTAGAAGCAGACGATCAGCTGGCCCAGCTGCACGAGGGTGCCGACGCCGTATTTGCCGATGGTAAAGGCCATCGCCCCGAAGGCGCCGATCGGCGCGAGGCGCATAATCATGTTGATGATGCCGAAGATCACCTGCGAGAAGCTTTCGATAACGTTAAAAATCAGCTGGCCCTTGCTGCCCAGACGATGCAGGGCAAAACCAAACAGCACCGCAAACATCAGCACCTGCAGGATGTTGCCGCTGGCGAAAGCGCCGATCACGCTGCCGGGAATAATATCCAGCAGGAAGGCGACAATGCCCTGATCTTTTGCCTGCTCGGCGTAGACCGCCACCGCCTTCGCATCCAGGGTGGCCGGATCGACGTTCATGCCGCCGCCGGGTTGCACCACGTTGACGATGATAAGCCCGATAATCAGCGCAAGGGTACTGACAACTTCAAAATAGAGCAGCGCTACCGCACCGGTACGGCCAACGGCCTTCATGCTTTCCATCCCGGCAATCCCCGTCACGACGGTGCAGAAGATAACCGGTGCAATAACCATTTTAATCAGTTTAACAAAGGCGTCGCCGAGGGGTTTCATCTGCGCGCCCAGTTCCGGGTAGAAATGGCCCAGCAGAATACCGATCGCAATGGCCGACAAAACCTGAAAATAGAGGCTTTTGAAGAGAGAGGTTTTCATAGGGTGTCCTTTGGGTATAACCACAGACCTGGAAGGGTTATAGGTCGTCTGTGGCTTAAAAGTAACACCCGGGAAACATTTCAGAAATAACTAAGCGCGAAATTGCAACGGAATTGTTAAAAACTTAGAGCTGACTCGCACAAGTCAGCCTCCCGTTACAGGCTTGCACCCTCTTCGTTCACCGACAAAAACTGCGCCGCAAACGCCTCCTGCGGTAAGGCGCAACCGAAGAGGTAGCCCTGGCCGATATCGACGCCGGCCTCCTGCAGCCACCGGTGCTGCTCCTCTCTCTCAACGCCTTCCGCCACGATGCGCAGGTTAAGACCGCGCGCCAGCTGAATAATCGCCGGCACCATGCTGGTATCTTCGGGCAGCATATCGATGAAGGCCTTATCGATTTTCAGGATATCGACCGGCAGCGACTTCATATGCTGGAGCTGGCGCAACCCGGCGTAACCCATGCCAAAATCATCGAGGGCGATGCGCACCCCCGCTTCGCGCAGCGGGCGCAGCAGGGAGACCACCGTCCGCGGATCGTCCAGCCGGCGGCTTTCGGTAATTTCGATAACCAGCGTGCCTGGCGCAATGCGGTAGCGCGAGAGCAGGGTCAGCATCTCTGCGCCCCGGTCGTGATGCAGCAGCTGCAGCAGCGACACGTTCACCGATAGCGGCAGCATAATGCCCTGGCTTTGCCATGCCGCAAGCTGGCGACAGGCCTCTTCCATCACCCAGTAGCCGACCGGGACAATCAGCCCGCAGGCCTCAATGCGTTCAATCAGATCCGGCGGCAGCAGCCAGCTGCCGTCCTCCTGGCGCTGGCGCAGCAGAACCTCCGCGCCGCACACTTCGCCGCTGGCGATATTCACCTGCGGCTGCAGCCAGATGGCGAAACGCTGATTATCCAGCGCCGCCAGAATATCGTGCTCTTCCATCAGCCGGCGCTGGGCCTTCTCCATCTGCTGCGGATCGAAGAACTCAATCTGGTTTTTACCTTTGCGCCGCGCGGCGACGGCGGCGGAAACCGCACGTCGGTAGAGCTGCTCCGCGCTCAGCTCGCCGTTAAACATCGCAATTCCGACGCTGGCGCAGGGGCGGAGCTGGATGCCGTGCAGCGGCAGACGCTCGCTGATTGCAGTGAGCACTTGCTTACTTAACGTCACCGCCTGCCAGGGCTCGGTAATGCCGCTGGCCAGAATCGCAAAGTCATAGCCGCTGACCTGCGCCAGCACCATACGCGAGGGGATGATTGCCCGCAGCTTTTCCACCAGAGTCAGCAGCAGTATTTCGCGCTGGGCCTCCTTCAGGACGCCGGCGGTGTCCTGCAGCGTTTCGCAGGCGACCACCAGCAGCGCCGAGGTTTGCGGGCGGGCGACCGCCTGCTCAAGCAGCGCCATCAGGAAGGCCTTATTCGGCAGGTCGGAGACCGGAAAGCGGGTGGACTGTAAAGAGAGCTCATCGTGCCGGCGCAGCAGGGTTTGCTGGTTGCGATTGTAGCTGCGCACCAGCATGCCTATCTCATCATCGTGATGCAGCCGCGGCAGCGTCAGCTGATGCCCGAGACGCTCCTGCTGCGGGACGTCGTTAAGTTCACGCGCCACCTTACGCAGCGGACGGACGATCAGGCGGTTGATGCACCAGGTGATCGCCACCGTCAGAACCAGCACCAGCAGAAAGTAAGCAGTCACTAACGTAGAAAGCGTACTCATCACGAATTTATACATCTGGTACGAGTCGGCCTGCAGCACCAGATAGGCAAGCGGCTGCGGGTTAGCGGGTCGTTCCTGGGAATATATCGGCAGCGATATCTGTACCGGCAGCTCAAACATGCGGGTAATCATGACCGGAACCGGGCGCTCGGGGATAAATCGCATCCGCAGCGCCTGGAACTGGTTCGGCAGCACCACGTCCGCCCGGCTGACGATGCCGGCGGGCTGGATACGACCGAGAATGGCTTCCGCCTCAGGAATATCCGCCTTCAGGATCGCCGCAGAGAGCGGCTCGCGAACGGAACGGGCGATGCTTTCTAACTGCGTGGCCGTAGTAAAGCGACTCTGTTGCACAAAGTGAAAGAGTAAAATAGAGCAAAAGACCAATACAAATGCCATGGACACGCCTGCGACCATCGCCATCTGTTTAATTGTAAGTGAGCGGCTGACGCGCAACTGTGTTCTCCACTGATACTGAATACTGTCCGGATTTCGTCCATCAACGCCGGTATTTTGCGGCTGATTGTCTCTGCGAAATAGCGCGTAAACGCCCGACAGAGAGCGCCAGGCGGGTCACCAGGACGGGTGCCAGGCACCGCCCCCGGGCTTGCGGACACGCCGGGCCGGCGTCGCGATTAGCGCAGCGCGAACGGGGGGATGCCCCCCACGGCGCGAAGTACGACGAGTATACGCGAACACGGGGGTGGAGTGACGGTTGATCGCGTAATTCAGCCTATTCTGCTACCAATCAGCGTAGGGAACCAGCGGCTGCGGCGGCATATTCATATCGCCCTGCCAGCCGGAGGCCGAGTAGCGAACGTAGAGCAGCGCGTGGCTCGGGGTGTAGTCCTTGGCCTGCTGGATATCAACCGCCGCGCCCACGAACCAGTTGCCGGTCACCCGCCGTTCGACCAGCGCCCGGGCGGTGTAGCCGAAGCCCTGGCTGCTGCTGCCCTCCTCGCTGAGCTGGCTGGCATCGGCGCGATACTCAGAGGGAATGAGGTTCAGCAGCGGATAGCGCGCCTGGGTTTTCGTCCGCGAGTGTGACCAGGAGACGGAGCCGCCAAGCTCCCACGACCAGTTTTCGGTACGCTGGCGCCAGGTCACCGGCACGGCGAAAGAGACGTACTCCTGCGGGCTATAGTAGCCGCCCTGTCCCAGAGTATAGCCGCTGAGATCCTTGTCATAGTGCCAGAGCATATTGCTCAGACCGACCGTCACGCGGCGGTTATCTTCGTTGATAACTTTATAGTAGTAGCCGGTCATCCAGCGCACGCGCCAGTTGTCGGCGACGTTTTTGCCGGTGAGCTGGTCGGCCCCCAGCGAAGACCAGACGCCGTTGGCTTCCCCTTTGTCGTAGCTCAGGCTGACGCCGCCGCCGTCGGCGCGCACCCCGCCCCAGGTTTTACCAGTATGGCTGGCGCTGTCCTTCTGCCCGCCAAACGCCAGCAGGGAGCTGGAAATCGGCCGACGGTGCAGATTGAGGGTGTAGCCCAGCGGGCCAAGATCGTCGCTGTAGCTCAGACCACCGACGACATCGACGACGTTAAAGCCCATCGGCGTGGTGCCGATGTCGCCGCTCCAGGTGTCGTTCTTCCACCCGACCGCCACGCTCGCCCCGCCGTCGCTCTGGTGAAGGCTACCGCTGGTGCAGGCAATCTCGCCGCAGGTGCCCCAGCTCGGCGAATAGCTGCCGTCGCCGTTGGTTGAGAAGCTGCCGGCGTTCATATTGACCAAATCGGTGCGGAAGAACATCCGGCCGTCGGCCAGCGGCGCATCCACGTGCAGCATCGTCGTTTGGGCTTTTAAATCGGAATAGCCGCCGGTACCGCTGGATCCCCAGTAATCATGCTCCAGCGTGACGTTAAGATCCTGCTGGCGATAAAGATCCGCCGCGTCGCTGCGGATCCCGCGCTTAAGCCAGTCGTCCTTCGCGTCGTTGCGGGTGAGGCGGGTGAAGGCGTCGTTATCCTGCGGACGAGCCGTCGCCACGCCGGAGGCCACCATCGCGTCTTTATAGCTTTCCAGCGCCTGCTGCGGCTGGCCGTTTTGCGCCTGAAAACGCGCCGCATCGCGCAGCACCAGCGCGCTCTCCATCGACGGCGGCTGCGCTTTCGCCCGGGCGGTGATACGGCTAAAGATCTGCTGCGCCTGCGCCGCGTTGCCCAGTCCGGCCTCGGCCAGCGCGACGCGCCGCTGCATATTGATCGATTCGGCGTCCTCGCCCTTCAGCTGCGCGACCTGCGCGCGGGCGGCGTTTTTGTCGCCCTCGGCAAGGTAGACTTCCGCCAGCCCCAGGCGCGCGTCGCCGTTGTTGGCCTCTTTGCTCAACGCCGCGTTGTACTGGAGGATCGCCGTCTGCTCGTCGCCGCGCTGCTGCGCCCAGTCGGCGAGGGTCAGATCGTAGCGCACCGATGCGGGCTGCTGCTTAATCAGCGCAATCGCCTGCTCTTCCTCGCCCGCCTCGCGCAGCCCGTTGGCCTGACGCAGAATATTATCGCTCTGCAGGCGCGCCTCAAGCTCGCGAATATTATCGCTCCACTGGCTACGCGGCAGCGCGTTAATCTGCGCAAGGGCCATCTCGTCCTGGCCGTTTCCGGATAGATAAAGGCCCCAGGCGTAGACCCGATCGGCGTCGCCGGGCTTACGCTTGACCATCGTGCGCATCAGCGTATCCGCCTCGGCCCGCTCGCCTGCGCTGACTAAATCTCGCGACAGGCGGTAAGTTATCCAGACGCTATCGGGGTCGAGCGCCAGTCGTCGACGCTGCACTTCCGCAGCCTGCGCCCAGTTGCCCTGGCTCTCCAGCGCTTCAGCCTGCTTTTCCAGACGTTCGTTAGCCAGGCTGCGCTCAATATCGTCAATGCTGCGCCGCTGGGCCGGCGTCAGCCCGGCGATAAAGGCGCTGGCTTTTTCCGCCGATTCCGCACGATAGAGGTTCGCCAGCCCGCGTACCGCCAGGCTGTTGCCGCGATCCATGCGCAGCGCGCGCTGATAGTAGCTCTGCGCCGCGGCGCTCTCCTTGCGCGCGGCGGCCACGTCGCCGAGGCCGAGAACCGCGTAGCTGTCGGTGCGATCCACCCGCTGCGCCTGCGCGTAGGCGTTTTGCGCCTGCGCCAGCTGCCCGGCTTTCAGCGCGCTGTCGCCCTGCTTAATCAGCAGCCAGTAGCGGTTGGTCTGCAGCAGGCTGCGCCATTTGTCGCGATTCGGACTATCGGGGTCCATGGCAAGCGCTTTATTCAGCTGCGCCACGGCGCGGGCGCGATCCCCGCGCTGCGAATAGGCCTGGCCCAGCGCGCCCACGGCGTCGCTGTCCCTGGCATCCGCGCGAACGGCCTGCTGTAAATCCGCCACCGCCTGGCCCGGTTTATCGCTTTTAACCGCCGCCAGCCCTTCGGAGCGGGCGAGGAAGGTTGGGTCTTTGAGCTGCCCCTGCTGCTGCTCGAGCAGTACCCGGGCATTGGCCGCCGATTCGCCGGTGGCAAAGAGCAGCAGAAAACGCTGAAGCGCCTGCACGCTGGCGCGGCTGACCGGCATATCTTTTATTTTGTCGAACCATATCGAGGCGGCGGTGCTGCGCCCGGCGGCCGAGCGCGACATCTGCTCTAGCCAGGCAAAACCTTCATCCGGCTTATTGTCGGCAAACATTAGCTTAGCCAGCGCGGTTTGCAGGGCGACGTTGCCCGGGGAGCTGGCGTTAATTTTTTTCAGCTCAAGGACGGCTTCGTTATGCCGCGCCGGCAGCCGCGCGACCAGAGACCAGTACTCAATGGCGAGCGTTTCATCCGGCGGCACGCCGCCGAACAGCTTTTCATATGCGGCCACGCCCTCTTCTACATGCCCCGACACGCCCAGCAGACGCGCCTGCTGCAGCGCCTGGCGTCCGTCGCCGGTGCTGAGGTTCATTTCGCTGCGCGAGGATTTCAGGGCGGTCGAGTCCGGAGCCAGCTTCGACAGGCGATCGAGCTGTTTCTTTGCCCCATCGGTATCGCCCTGGCGCAGCAGATAGCGCATCCGCGCGGAGATAACGTCCGGATTGTTCGGGTCAATCAGCTCCAGCCGGTACAGCGATTGACGCACCAGATCTTCACGATTGCTCGCTTCCCCCAGCCGCACCTGTTCCAGAAGATGGTCCTGAGCAGGCGTAGTCGCGGCCTGCGCCAGCGGCAGAAGCGCAGCCCCCAGCGCCAGGGTGATAAACGTTAGTGAGAACTTGCGCATTCCTGGTTCCAGTCAGGTTGTAATTCGCCATCGGCGGTAAAGCGAAAACGATGTTGATCCCATCCCTGGCCAAAAAGGGTCAGGACCGCGCTATAGTACGCGTCCGCGCCGGGATAGTTGTCGCTGACGCGCTGGCGCTGAACGGCCCGGGCATCCTCATTTTGTAAGAACGGCAGCAGCGCGGCCGAGAAGCCCACCGGGCCGTTTCCTGCGGTCTTCGCCGTGGCGATATTCACTTTTTCCGGCGGCAGGCCCTGGCGAATGGTCTGTTCCGCCATCGGTTTAAAATGCGCCAGCAGCCGCGCCTTCTGCTTATCGGCGTCGTTGAGCATGCCGACCCACAGATAGACGCGGATCGCGTCATAGCTGCCGATAATCGGTTTATCCGCCTTCAGCTGCCAGCCCTTCTCTTTCTCGTAGCGTACCCAGTCCGGGGAGAAGCCCTTGGGCGCCGTCTCCAGCAGCAGGCGGATATTGCCGTCGCGCAGCTTCGGCCAGGGCGCGCCGTAGCGGACAAAATAGTTCGCCAGCTGCGGCGGAAGATAGCTGGGATTGAAGCGCCAGCCTTTATCGTCGGCAAAGCCAACCTTCCCCGGCAGCACCAGCGGCCCCAGCCCCGGCACGTCCGCCACCTCTTCATCGGCAATGCGCGACAGCAGCGCTTTCCCCACCTCAACGTACTGCGGCATCTGCCACAGGCGCCCGGCCTCCAGCAGCGACCAGGCTATCCACAGATCCGAATCGGAGGCCGAGTTGCTGTCCAGCATCGTCCACTCGCTATAGCTCTTTTTGCCCCACAGCCAGCCGGGCAGATGCGCGCGCAGATCGCCCTCAGCGAGGTTGTTCTGCGTCCACTGCAGCAGCTTGCCGAACGCATCGCGATCGTTGGCCGCCAGGGCGAAGAACAGGCCATAGCTTTGCCCTTCAGAAGTGGTGATTTTCCGCGGATCGCTGGGATCAACCACGCGACCTTCGGCACTGACGTACTCTTTCCTGAACTGATCCCAGGCCGGCCACCGGCAGGCGGCGCTGGCCTGCGCCGCCGCCAGCATCAACAGCGATATCACCGCTCCGCGTAGCGCATTCATCATGGTCTACTCATCATCCAGGTGCAGGCGACGACGGCTGACGATACGCAGCATGCGCCACAGTACCCACGCCAGCAGCACGATGCTGACCGCCGCCAGAATAGCCAGCAGCACCGGATGGTTGGAGAGCGCAAACCAGATGCGCTCAAACCACGGCAGATGCCCGACATAATAGACGTCGCCCACCCGCAGGCTGTTGACGCCGGATTCACGAACGACCACCGCCGAACCAAACATCGCCGCTCGTTTCCCGCTGTCGTTCAGCGCGTCATTGAGCAGTTCGTTGCCGCGCGCGCTGTCCGCCAGCAGCGCCACGACGCTACGCTGGTCGTGATACGGCGACTGGAAGCCAATAATGGCCGCCATCGGGCCGGAAGAGGTGATGTCCGCGCGCGTATTCGGCGTCCGGGCTTCATCGTCAGGATAAATGCTCGGCAGCTCGTAGTGGCGCATCGGCATTTTCACCCAGCTTTTCGTCGCCTCAACCAGCAGGTTAATTCGCGTATCGTCCTTCAGCGCCGGTGGAATCGAGCCGATCAGCAGCAGGTCGGCGTCTTTGCCCTTAACCTGACTACCGTCATCGGTGACCTGGATATTGATCGCCGCCAGGCCGGTCTGGGCGCTGATGCCGCCAACGGACTCCAGCAGGGTGGCAACCTGGCCCTGAGTTGGCGTTTTCGGCACCACCACCAGGGTTTCGGCGAGGTCGGCCATCCGGCTATACGGGAAGCCCGAGTTGGCAAAGACCCGCAGGTCCGGCATGGTGATAAAGTGGTAATACTTCGAGAAATCAATCGTCGAGTCGTCGCCGATCACCGCGTGGTTCTGTACCGGCTGGAAGGTAATACAGTTATCAATTGAGCCGCCCGGCATCGGATTCATGTACTGGAAATCAAAGCGCAGCTGGTTCATGGCGCCCAGGCGCAGCGCCGGAATGGTCACCGCGGAGTTACCGTCCAGCAGCCCCTGCAGCACCGGCAGACGGAGTATCAGCTTGTTGACGTCCTGAGAGCTGTTGAGGCTGAAGGACTGCAGGAACTGGTCATTCAGGCTGATGTCCATGCGCGAGCTATCTTTGACCGGCGGCATGGTGTAGCGATATTTCAGATTCATATCAATGCCGTTGGCGCGCAGCAGATAGAGATCCGGCGGCAGGTTGAGCGCCACGTTAATCGAGTCCGGCACCAGCCCGCTGGACTGCAGCTGCTGTTCGTAGGTTTTCAGCTCCGCAAAGGTCACCGCGCGATCGGTCCGCACCCAGTTTGGCGCATCGTAAGGTTTACGCGCCTGCAGCTGCTTAACGTCGTCCACCACCACGCTGTTACCGCGGAACAGAATATTGCCCTGCGCAATGCCCTTCGCCGCCAGCAGCAGATCCTTATCGTCACGGCCCAGCACCACCAGCAGCTTGACGTACGGGTTGTCCGGATGGTCAACCATTTCGATGGTCGGCGCGTTCACCGGCGGATGCTCGCGCAGGAAATCTGGGCGCCTGTCGTTGGTGGCAAAAACGATGGCGTTGCGATCCGGCAGCGCGTTGAAATAGACCGGGAACTGCTGGCCGCGCCAGCCGGCCTTGCTGCCAAACCAGGAGGCGACAATCGCCGCCGCCTGCTGCTGCCGCGCGTCCGGGGCGGAAGCGAAAACCATCGGCAGGTTCAGCGGGCGGTTATCCCGTGAGTCGTAGAACGGCACCGGGAAATGGGAGAGATCGTTGCGCACCTTCAGCGCCTGGTAGGTCAGATCCAGGTTGCTGTCGCGCCCGATGTCCAGCCACAGCGTGCTGCTGGCCGGGTTCTCACAAACGTCGCGATAGTGGCCGACAAACTCGAGGCGCACGCGGTTAAAGTCGGTGATGTACAGCGGATCGATAGGGATCTGCGCCCTGATCTTTTTACCCAGCTGCTCTTTGGTGACCGGCAGAACGCCCATCAGCTCATCGTTGAGGTAGACCTTCAGCTGCGACTGCACCGGCAGCAGCGACGGCGACGGCGTATAGTCGAGATTCAGCAGCGCCTTAGCCACCACCTCGTCGCTGCGCATGCCGAATTCCACCGAGCCATCGGGACGCGCGCCGCGCAGCACCATGCTGCCCGGCGCCGGGGCGATTTTGGCAAAGCTCAGCTTGACGTCGCGGGTCGGGATATTTTCCGCCACCACCACCGGCGCGGCCGGGTCAACGACGGTCGCCGTCGGCTGGTCTTGCGCAAGAGTGGGTTCAGGCGCGGTTAGCGGCGCGGCAGCGGTCGGCGCCGCAGTAATGGCCGCCGTTGGTTCCGGGTAAGACGCGAAGGGGTACCAGCCAGCCATTCCCACCGCCACTGCACAAATCAAGGAGAGTTTTCTTTTCATCGCATTATCATCATTGTTGAGCCATTTCTGGTTCCGAAGTTAGTATCGCCGCGGCGCGTTCGGGACGACGGGGAATAAACGAGACTATCCAGGCAACCAGCAGGGTAAGCGAGCGGAAAATAACCTTCACCGACGGCGGAGAGAACTCCGCCAGGTGACGATATCCACGGAACCCCAGTTTCAGGATATCCAGCAGGCTTTCCATCGGTTTATCTTCCGGGAAGCTATCCTGCCAAAGCGCCCACGTATCGGCGCGGGCAAACGTACACTGCACAAAATCGATATGCTGTTTATTGGTCAACGGCAGCAGCTGCAGGCCGACTTCACTGTCGTTCACGCGGGCTACCCGCGTCGGGAAGACGTACTCCTGCTGCCCGCGTTTGAGCAGCAGGCTGACCTTCTGCCCTTCCAGGACCTGCGCTTTACCGTGAATTTTGATCCCTATCCCACCGTCAGAATAGTCGTGGACGGTGCAGGAGAAGAGGTGGCCATCTTCGCGGGCAATCGCCGCCGGCATGTTCATTTCCACGCGGTGCGAGCGGCGGACCTGCTTGCTTTCCACCGACACCGCCACCGCGCCGCCGAGAATAATCAGGTTATAAAACACCCACACAATGCTGACCCACACGGTCAATATTTCGTTTTCCGGGCCGTAGAAGTGGCGCCAGATACCGACCCCGACGCCAACCAGGTTAAGCAGCACGAGATAGATGTAGGGACGAGAGATAACCCAGTCGACGTACTCGTCCTCTACCAGACCGCCCTTCGCGGTAACGTTGAACTTGCCCTTATGCGGATTAATCAGCGCGACGAAGGTCGGCGGCGCAATATACCAGGCCAGCACCGTTTCGTAGATTTCACTCCAGAAGGAGTGGCGATATTTCCCCTGAATCTTCGAGTTGGTCAGGCTGGCGTGAATCATATGCGGCAGCACGAAGAGCGCGATCATCAGCGCGGGCGCATAGATGATATAGGCGTGCAGCAGTAAAAAGGCCAGCGGCGCGGTCAGGAAGATCAGCCGCGGAATACCGGACAGGAAGTGCATCATCGCATTGACGTAGCACAGCCGCTGCGCCAGCTTGAGCCCTTTACCGAACAGCGGGTTGTCGAGACGGAAAATCTGCACCATCCCGCGCGCCCAGCGGATACGCTGGCCGATATGCGCCGACAGGCTTTCGGTCGCCAGCCCGGCGGCCTGCGGAATACGCATATAGGCGGAGGTATGGCCCCGGCGGTGCAGGCGCAGGGAGGTATGCGCATCTTCGGTCACCGTTTCGACGGCAATACCGCCGATCTCATCCAGCGGGCCGCGGCGGATCACCGCGCAGGAGCCGCAGAAGAAGGTGGCGTCCCACATATCGTTGCCGTCCTGCACGAGGCCATAAAACAGGGTGCCCTCGTTCGGGGTTTTACGAAAACGCCCGAGGTTGCGTTCAAACGGGTCCGGAGAGAAAAAGTGGTGCGGCGTCTGCATCATCGCCAGCTTTTTCTCCTTCAGGAACCAGCCCATGGTCATCTGCAGGAAAGAGCGCGTCGGCACGTGGTCGCAGTCGAAAATGGAGACGAACTCGCCGTTGGCATACTTCAGCGCGTTGTTGATGTTGCCGGCCTTCGCGTGCTCGTGCGTCTCACGGGCGATGTAGTGCACCCCCACGTCTTTGGCAAACTGGCGAAACTCTTCCCGCCCGCCGTCATCGAGGATCCAGATATTCAGCTTATCTTTCGGCCAGTCGATGCCCTGAGAGGCGTAAATGGTGTTTTTCACCACGCTGAGGTCTTCGTTATAGGTCGGCACGAAAATATCGACCGTCGGCCACTCGGCCATATCTTTGGGCAGCGGCACCGGCTGACGGTTGAGCGGCCAGATCACCTGGAAATACCCCAGCACCAGCACCAGCCAGGCGTAGGTTTCAGCGAACAGCAGCACCAGCCCGCACACCAGGCTGACGGGATCGTCCCAGTTCAGCGTCGAGGTATAGCGCCACCAGATATAGCGACAGGAGACGGTGAGCGAGAGCACGATGAGCATCAGCGCCGAGAAGCGCCCCGGAATGCGCCGCACCAGCAGCGCCACGCCCCACAGCAGCAGCAGGAAGATAAACTGCGAAATCGGGTTAAACGGCTGGGTGATGCAGAGCAGCGCCAGGATCAGCGAGAAAACCACCACCACGCTGAGGATCGCCTTGCGCAGCTTTGGATTGAGATGCGCCAGCTCTTTGTATTTATCCAGATGACCGGTGCGGGTGCTTACCCTCTCCGGGAGCCGGTCCATCCACTGGGCATAGCGGCCGTGCACGCCTTCAAGGGCCACCAGCGAGCGCCAGTTGACCTTTTTCTCAGGCTCGGGCACCCGGGTCGCCAGCAGCCATACCGACTGCAGCAGGTAGCGCAGCGGATCGAGCGGCCGCGGCCGATGGGGATGAATATGCGGGAAATAGTCGCCGTGCCTGGCGAGGATCGCCTGCCAGCGCGGCGTTTCCAGCGGCATCAGCGCCCACGCCAGCGCCGCCCACAGGCAGCCCAGCGTCGCCGATAGCCACGAGGCGCCATGCTGGCGATAGTCGGCGTAGCGTTCGCTCAGGCGTTCGGCAACCGGAGGAGCCAGCAGCAGCGTGCTCAGGCGCATCATTGCGCCTCCCGGGCGGAGGAGTAGTGCAGCAGGCACCAGTTGGCAAGGGTCAGGATCTCTTCTGCCGCCAGAGAGTCCTGCCGATATTCACCCAGCGGCTGCTTTGCCGCCAGGCACTCCGCCATCGCCTCATCGCGATGGATGGCGATCGGCAGAATGCGCCGCTGGCTCTCCAGCCAGAGCTGATATAAATCTTCCTGCAGCTGGCTGCCCACCCGCAGATCGTTGATCAGAATATCGCGATTCGCCGCCAGCGCCTGCTGATGCAGGCGAATATGGCTGTTGCCGTCCGGATGCACCACCACCAGCGTACGGTCGCAGACGTCGAGCAGCGAGCGGGTCAGCGGGGAAAAATCGGCGGGTAAATCGAGCAGCACCCAGCGACGATCGCCCTGCTGGTCGAGCCGCTGCACGATAGCGGCCAGGGGATCCAGCGTCGGGTAGAGCCTGTCGAGGTGCACCCTTTCACCCGGCGTCAGCTGACCGAAGGGCAAAATATCAATATGGGAGGTGTAGCGCATGCCGGCATCGCGCCAGTCGCCGCCGTCAATTAAGGCGCGCGCCCAACCTTCACGATGGCCAGCATCGACGTTGAAAAAAAAGCGCAGCATGTTATCCGGGCTGGCATCAACCACCAGCACCGTTTCCCCCAGCAGCTGTAGCGCCCAGGCGAGCGACGCGGCAATCGACGTTGTGCCCACGCCGCCACGGATGCCCTGTAATCCAAGAATAGCCATCGACGGCGTCCTTACTTTTTACTTTTTCTCTGCTAATTCTGCCAGTAGTGGCCAGCGTTTCAGCGCCGCAGCCAGCTGCTCGCGTCGGGAAATATCGTGGTAATCAATTTCAGGCAGGGAAAATGCCCGGCTTAGCGCCAGGAAATCATTTTGAAAGGTATAACCCAGCGTTGCATCTGAGGGCACTACAGGCTCTTTTCCTGGCATTTCACTGTCCATTCAAACAACACATAAATAATAACCGAAGTGTACAAGGCCATTCTTAAATGGCCCTATATGCTAAGACCGATGCTCTTTAATTTCAATGTTAGGTTTACTCTGCCGCTTTCGCTAGTAAACTAATCCAGTGTAAATCAGGGCTGGTGAGGGCCGTCGTGGATATCGTATATACTTTGGGTATTTCGTCATTATGGGACGAGGTCAGCCATATGCCCGTTGGCGGGGTATGGTGGCTCAACGTTGACCGCTATGTTGATGCGGTAAGTCTGCTCAACCATACGCTGGCCGCACAGGCTAAAGACGGCAAGGTTGCAGCGATCGTAATGGGTGAGAAACCAAGTAAAATCATTTCATTAGATAATAACAGCGGCCCGGAAAAAATTGTTTTATTTACCCTGCCGAACCTCACGGAAGGGTTAGAAGAAATGCACCGCGATTTACTTTGTTCGCTGGAACCTGGCAATTATCTATTTATTCTGCTATGCGCTGAAAATGCCTGGCAAAATATTAAAAGTGAACAATTATGCAAGTGGGTAGAAAAATCAGCGCGGTGGGCCAAATACCACAATTGCTCCTTACTAGTACTTAATTCGGGTAATGATAATGATAAGCAGCTGTCCCCGCTATTATATCAGTATCGTTCTCTTTCTGGTCTCGCCAGCATCCGCTATCAGGGCGATAACTTCCTGTTTGATATTGCCTGGTGGGGCAGTGAAAAAGGAATGAGCGCGCAGCAACAGCTGATTGTTTTACAAGACGAAGCCGGATGGCGGCTGGCGCAGGATGAAGAAACAATCGTCCAGCCGCGCAGCGATGAAAAGGTCGTATTAAGCAATTTACGCGTCCTTGAGGGTGCCCCGGCGCTGTCGGAATACTGGACGCTGTTTGATACCAACGACGCCGTGTTTAACGCCGCCAGAACGGCGCAGGCGGCAACCCTGCTGTTCAGCGTAACGCAAAATGTACAGATCGAGCAGCTGGGGCGCCATATTCACACCCTGCGCCGCCAGCGCGGAAGTGCATTAAAAATCATTGTCCGCGAACAGACTCCCTGCCTGCGCGCCACCGATGAACGACTGCTGCTCAGCAGCGGCGCGAATATGGTGATCCCCAGCGGCGCGCCGCTGTCGCGCTGCCTGACGCTCATTGAGAGCGTTCAGAAACAGAAATTTAGCCGCCATATTCCGGAAGACTTCGCCACCCTTATAGCCTGGAGCCAGCCGCTCAAGCTGCGCGGCTATCAGAAGTGGGACGACTTTTGCTCCGCGGTCTATAACATCATGGCCAATACCATGCTGCCTGCGGACAGCAAAGGCGTGATGGTCGCGCTACGTCCGGCGCCGGGCCTGCGCGTTGAGCAGGCGCTGACGCTTTGCAAGCCCAACCGCATGGGCGATATCATGACCATCGGCAACAACCGGCTGGTGCTGTTTCTCTCATTTTGTCGCGTCAACGATCTGGATACGGCGCTGAACCATATTTTCCCGCTTCCTACCGGCGACATATTCTCTAACCGCATGATTTGGTTTGAAGATAAACAAATTACGGCGGAGATTTTGCTGATGCGCGGCCTCACGGCGGATAAATGGAACACGCCGCTGCCTATTACGGTAGGCAAAAACGAGGCGATCAACGCCGCCCACGACGGGCGCAGCTGGCGCCGGATACCTGAGCCGCACCGGCTGTCCACCGACGTGGAGCAAAAATCATGATGTCTCTTAGCGATATTATTCAGCTGGTGGTGCTCTGCGCGCTGCTGTTTTTCCCGTTAGGTTACCTTACGCGCCACTACCAGCGCCGTATCCGCACCACCTTACGATTGATGTTCTTTAAACCCCGTTATGTTAAACCGGCTGGCGTACTGCGCCGGGATGCGACGGCTAAGCAAGGCAAAGTGAATAAATGACCAATCCCAAAACTACCGCAACGCCGCTTCCGCTCTGGCAATACTGGCGCGGCCTTGCCGGGTGGAATTTCTACTTTCTGGTGAAGTTTGCTCTGCTGTGGGCGGGATATCTTAATTTCCACCCGATGCTTAACCTGGTGTTTCTCGCCTTTTTGCTGGTGCCGCTGCCGAAGTATAAGCTGCACCGCCTGCGCCACCTGGTCGCGATTCCCTTCGGTATCGCGCTGTTCTGGCACGACACCTGGCTGCCCGGCCCGGAGAGTATTTTCAGCCAGGGCTCCCAGCTTGCCGGCTTTAGCGCGGATTATATCTGGGACCTGGTGACCCGCTTTATTAACTGGAATATGGTCGGCGCCTTCTTTGTGCTGCTGGTTCTGTGGCTGTTTATCAGCCAGTGGCTGCGCGTCACGGTGCTGGTCTCGGCGATGATGATATGGCTCGCCGTCAGCCCGCTGCTCCCCTCCTTTACCCTGTGGCCGGCCGGCCAGCCGACGACGGCGGCGGCAACCACCGCGGTCATCGCCGCCACCAACGCCGGGGGAACGGCGGCGGGTACCGCTTCCGCTAACGGCGATATTCCGCCGCAGACCGAACCGCCCACGTCCGCCAACCTCACCAGCTGGCTGAATGCGTTCTATGCCTCGGAGCAGAAGCGTAAAACGCCGTTCCCGCAGCAGCTGCCGGCGGACGCCCAGCCCTTTGATCTGCTGGTGATTAATATCTGCTCCCTGTCATGGTCCGATATCGAAGCCGCCGGGCTGATGGACCATCCGCTGTGGAAGCACTTTGATATCGTGTTCAAAAACTTTAACTCGGCAACCTCCTACAGCGGCCCGGCGGCGGTTCGTCTGCTCCGCGCCAGCTGCGGCCAGCTGTCGCATTCCAACCTGTATCAGCCGTCGGGCAGCGAGTGCTACCTGTTTGAAAATCTGGCGAAGCTCGGCTTCAACCAGCAGCTGATGCTGGGCCACAACGGCCTGTTTGGCGACTTCCTGAAGGAGCTGCGCAGCCTGGGCGGCATGCAAAGCCCGCTGATGGACCAGAAAGGTCTGCCGGTCAGCCTGCAGGCCTTCGACGGCTCGCCGGTGTATGACGATCTGGCGACCCTCAACCGCTGGCTGGAAACGGAAGATAAGCAGGGCGATGCGCGCACCGCGACCTTCTACAACATTCTGCCGCTCCACGATGGCAACCACTTCCCGGGCCAGAGCAAAACGGCCGACTATAAGGTGCGCGCCCAGAAGCTCTTTGACGAACTGGACAACTTCTTTACCGAGCTGGAAAAGTCGGGCCGTAAAGTTATGGTGGTGGTGGTGCCGGAGCACGGCGGGGCGCTGAAGGGCGATAAAATGCAGGTCTCCGGCCTGCGCGACATCCCAAGCCCGTCGATCACTAACGTTCCGGCGGCGGTGAAGTTCTTTGGCATGAAGGAACCGCGCCAGGGCGCGCCGCTGGTTATCGATCGGCCGAGCAGCTATCTGGCGATCTCCGAGCTGGTGGTTCGCGCCCTCGACGGCAAAATGTTTACCCAGGATAACGTGAACTGGCCGCAGTACACCGCCAACCTGCCGCAGAGCGCCGCGGTATCGGAGAACGCTAACGCCATCGTCATTCAGTATCAGGGCAAACCTTACGTACAGCTGAACGGCGGAAGCTGGGTTCCGTACCCGCAGTAAAACGAAAAGGCCGCAGGGTTTCACCCCCGCGGCCCGTTCAGACGCCGGTCGTTGCTTACCGGCGGTCGTTATTCGCCAGCCAGACCAGCATCTTCAGGCTGGCAGAATAATAATCATCCTGCGCGCTAAGCTGCGGATCGTCCTGCGCTTCACCGGTGGACAGGTCGCGAACGGCCAGCAGGCCGCCGGTCATAAACCACGGGGCCACGTCGTTGGTATTGACGTTGACCCACGCCGGAGTCTGCAGCCGCGGATAGCTCTGAAACCAGCTTTTCCACGGCGTCAGCAGGGCGCTTTGCGGATCGGCCCAGTAGAGATAAAGCGGAATGCGAATCGCGTCGTAGCTCATCCGCGGCGGCCACTCCTTTGCCGGCTCCATTCTGCCGTCCGCCCTCAGCGCCACCCAATCGCTGGGCAGCTGCGCCTTACCCCACGCCATTTTACCCAGCAGCGCCTGCCCATCGCTCTGCAGCTTACGCCACGCGGTCAGGTGCGTACGCGCGGCAAAGGCCTGCCATGCGGGGAAAATAAAATAGGAGGGATTGAGGTTGACGTGATCGTTGCGGTTGAAGCCCTTCGCACCGGGCAGCATCACCTGATGACCGGCAAAGGTGATGACTGTAGACTTCAGCAGTGACGCGGTGATGGCATCTGAAGCGATACCGTAGGATTTCTCCCCCCACTGCTGCTGGGCGCGCAGCAGCGCCCACGCGATCAGGGTATCGCCGTCGGTCGCATCGTTTTTATCCGCAATAGGGTCCGGCGCGACGGGGTTGTAGCGCCAGTAAAAAAGCCCGTTGTCTTTATTGCGCAGCGTTTTATCCGTCCACTGCCACAGCTTATCAAAGGCAGGGCGGTCGTTTTTGGCGACCGCCAGCAGCATGGCGAACCCCTGCCCTTCGGTATGGGAAACGTTGCCGTTGCCGGTATCAACGATTCGCCCATCGGCCATCATAAAACGGGATTTATAGCTTTCCCAGGCGGTATCTGCCCACGCGCGGGGAAGCACCATCATCGTCGTCGTAACCATGACTGCGACTAAAGCACGCAAGGACATAAGTGCACTCGTTATGGATGAAAGTAGAGAAACTGAACGTCAGACACAGAAAACAGCCGCTCACGCTGTAACACAACGTGCGCGCCGCCGCCCTGCCCCCTCAGCCAGCGGGAATAAAGCCCTTCGAGTATGGCACAGAATGCATTACACCAGCGCACGCGGCGCGCTTCGTCGCGGCTGACCGGCATCGCCCGATGGCGCAGCCGCAGCCCGTCGTCGCCGACGTCAACGCTGACCACGCCCCACTTGAAGCGGCTCAGCAGCTGGTTGATATTGGCCTCCAGCTGGCCGACCGTCTCCGATTCCGGCAGAGGATAGTTGTCCGCCAGCTCCTCACCCATCTGGCGCAGAAAGGGCTGACTCTCCAGCTCGCCCGCGTTGCTGAGCATGCCATCCACCATCACGATCAGCAGATCGAACCATCCGGCAGGAGTCTGCTGCTGCTGAAACCAGGCCAGCGCCTCGGCGTTATTATTTTCCGTCATGATCAGTTATCTCCTAACATATAGCGGATATAAAGACCGGCGGTGCTTTCGTTGTAATCGCCGAAGGTGTCATAGCCTACCTGGCCGCCAAGCGTCATCTGTTTGTTTACCTTGTAATCCGCGCCGGCGCGCAGGGTGTAGCCAATGCCGCTCTTCGAGGTTGCCGAGTAGTAAGCTTCCTTGGCGAACCCGTTCGTGACGGCGGTTTCCAGGGTCCGCTGCCACTCGGAGTTGGTCGGGAAGTAGGCGCTCTTATCCTGGCTATAGGACTGGTAGCCCACCGAACCGCCCAGCTTCATCGTCCAGTTATCGTATTTCTCCGTCAGGTTGACCGGCAGCGAGACGCTCACGTAGTTTTGCGGGCTGAAATAGCCCCCCTGACCGTAGGTGAAGTAGCTCAGGTTTTTCGAGTAGTCCATGTAGCTCATGCTCAGGCCGGTCTGCAGCTGCCGATACTCGTCGTGGTAAGGCCGCAGATAGACCCCGGCGTTGGCGTTAACGCTGGTGTTGCTGGCAACGTTGTCGCCAATATAGCTATAGCCTCCGCCGCCGACGTAGAAGCCGGCGTCGCCGTCATCGTAGCTCAGCTGCAGGGTGCCGCCGTTTTTGGTCACCTGGCCCCAGTTTTTCCCCGAGTAGGCGTCTTTAAGGCCGACGTAGGAGAGCAGGCTGTCGGTCAGCGAGCGGCGCTCGCCGGTGAAAATCAGCGACAGATAGTTGGTCAGCTTCGGCGACCACTTCACGCCCCCGACGACGGTGTTCAGATCCTGGCCCAGCGGGGTGCTGCCGATGTCCACGCGGTAATCATCCCCGCTCAGCGCCAGCGCCAGCTCGACGCCGTTGGCCTTCTGCGCGTCCGTTGAGCCGCTGGCCTGGTCGACGTTCGGTTTCCGGCTGGAGGCGGCCAGATAGCTGGCAACCTGCCCGGAATCATAGGCTCCCAGCTTCGCCAGGTTCTCCATGCCGCTGCGGGTCGTGGCGTTAAAATCGGAGGCGTTCAGCGTCCCCAGCGAGCTCAGCGACGAGGCCCCTGGATTGCTGGCAAAGTAGGTCTCCTGCTCGGTGGGCGTCATCGCCGCAATCGCCGCCTGCTCGCTGGTCACGGTACTAATCATATTGGAGACCGCGTTAGAGAGCGGGTTCGCGCCGTAGCGCCGCCACGCGTCACCGGTCGCAGTCCCGGCATTCAGCGTGATCGGCGTGACCGTGAAATCAAAGCGCGAATCGCCAAACGGCGACGAGGACCAGGTCAGCGGCGTTTTCATTTCCGTCAGCTTGCTGGTACCGGATTCGCCATCGCGCCCGCGCACCTCCATGCCGCCCTGCAGCCAGCTGCCGGTTTTTTCCTGCAGCGACTCCATCATGGTATCCACCTGACGCAGCATGCGGGTCTGCGCGGTTTCTACCGGCAGGTCGGGGCGCTGGATCCCCGGCAGCGAGGTTCCGTCTCCCGTCGACACCTGCGCGACCTGCCACGGCATATACTGCCCGTAGGTGGAGGCCGTGCGCGTCGCCGTCGGCGTGCGGGAGACGCCCACGAAGGGGTTATCCGCCGCCAGCACGCCGCCAACGGTCGGCGTTTGCGCGCTGTTGCTGCTCTGTAAGCCCAGCAGCTTGCCGCGCGCGCTGCGCAGATAGGTCATCGCCTGCTGATGGTTACCCTGCGCCTCTTCGACCCGCGCCAGCAGCAGCAGGCGGTCCGGCGAATTATCCTGACGCAGGCCGCCGGCGAGCTGCTCCGCACGGCGGCTATCGCCGGACGAGAGCGCAACGTCAATCGCCCCGCTGCGCGCCGCCTGATCCGGCGTATCGCGGGTCATCAGATAGTCGTAAACCACCCCGGCTTCTTTGTTCATTTTGCCGCTCTGGTAGAGGCGCGCCATCGCGAACATCAGGTCGGTATTTTGCGGGTCGCTTTGCATCGCGCCCATCAGCTTGTCGTACGCCGCGGCGTAGTTCCCCTGCTCGCGCAGATGATCCGCTTCGTTGATCACATAGCCGTTGCGAATGCTCGCCAGCTGCGTCGGCGTACTGCTGGCCTGCAGCTGCGGGTTGGTCAGCAGGTTCTGCGCTTCGCGGGTCAGACCCGCCTGATTCAGCACCGTCACCTGATCGGCATAATCACCGGCGTTGCCCGAGATCCCGCCGCTGATGTTGTTGCGTACCAGCGAGACGGCGGTCGTGACATCGCCGCTCTGCGCCAGCAGCCGCGCCAGCTTGCCGACGTCCGCCGGCGATTTCGGCGGCGTGGCGGCCATCGCCCGCAGGGTGTTGGAGGCGGCAACCGTATTGCCCTGCGCCAGGTAGTTTTGCGCCGTCACCAGCTGCAGGTTGTAGTTCACCCGCTGATGGAGATCGCGCATCTGGCTGGTCTGGCTGGCGGCGGGAATACGCCCCAGCAGCGTTTGCGCCTGCTGCCAGCCGCCGTTTTCACTGGCATAAAGCGCCGCGGCGTACAGCGAGGTGCTGCTGGCGCCGGGACGCCAGGCCGCCGCCATCGTCGAGGCGGCCTCGCTCTCGTTGCCCGATTTTTGCAGCAGCCGGGCTAAATCAAGCCGCATCCAGGCATCATCCGGGTAGCGGGATACGCCCTGGCGCAGCAGCGCGATGGCGCCGCTCACGTTGCCGCTGCTGGCCTGCTCCTGCGCCTGCCGGCGCAGCGAGTCGCCCGGCATTCCGGTCACCACGCGCGGCTGCAGCTTTTGCTGCAGGCTCTCCGGCAGCGTGCGCAGCATCGCCTGCGCCTCCGCCGTTTTATTCTGCTCGCGCAGAACGTAATAGAGGCTCTCCCGCGCCGGGCCGTTTTGCGGCTGCTCGTTGAGCAGCGAACGCAGCGTCTGCTCGGCCTGCGGCAGGTCTTTGTTATGTCGCAGAACGTCGGCGCGGAATAGTTTTGCCGAGGTGCCTCGCGTCCCGCTCTGCTGGGCCAGCGGAGCGGAAAGCGCCAGCGCCTGGCTGATATTGCCCTGCTTATAGGCCTGCTGCGCCTGAGCCAGCTGGCCGTAGAACAGCGCATCGGCAGCCTGCTGGCGCCTCGCGGCGGAATCATCGCCGCCGAGATCCGCCGCCCGGGTCAAATACTGCGATGCCGCCTGGAAATCGCCGTTACGCTGCGCGATGTAGCCCATGCCGGCCAGCGCATCCGCATCCTGCGGGTTGGTTTGCAGCACCTGTTCAAACTGCTGCTTCGCGGCGGTGGTATTGCCGCTGTTGAGGTTGGCATACCCCTCCCCGCGCGCCTGGCCGCTGAGCCGCTGGCGATAGTAGTTCTGCACCTCGGTATCCTGCGGATGACGCTGCATCCAGGTGTCGTAAAACTGCTGATCTCCGGACTGTGGCCCCAGCCACAGCAGCGCCTGGCGCAGCCCGCTGTCGGCATCTTTGCTGCCGCTGGCCATCGGCTCCAGCATCGCAATCCCTTCCCGGCGGGTATCCTCACGCCAGGTCAGCGCTTTACCCAGCGCCACCCGCGGCGCGTTCTCCTGCGGATGCTGCGCCACGTACTGGCGCAGTTCGCCGATCGCCTGCGCATAGAGCGCTTTATCGCTGGCCATCGTCATGTAGTATTCGGCCGCCAGTCCCGACGGAGGGACGTTGCCGTTAAACATGCTGCGCCAGGTGGCGAGGGCGGCGGGCACGTTGCCGCTGCGCGCCTGCTGCCTGGCGAGACTCAGCTGCCCCTGCGGCACCTGGGTCATTTTTTTGGCATTGTCGAGCTCCTGCAGGCTGGCGCTGTTCGGCGAGGTTTTCGCCAGCCGCGCCCGCCACTGCGCCGCCGCCTGAAGATCGCCGCCCTGCTGCGTCCAGAGCGCCATCAGGTACAGCGCCTGAGTGTTGTTGGCATCCACCAGCAGCACCTTTTGCAGCGACTCCATCGCCAGCTCGTCGTGGGATTTTTCATGCCAGTAGTTGGCCTGGGCAAAAAGCGCCTGCAGCGCGGCATCGTTGCTCGCGGCAAGGGCATCGCCGAATGCTCCTAGAGTCAGCGCGCCTGACAGGCAGAAGGTCGATAGTCTGCGGGTTGCCCTGCTATTCATTTTGATCGCTCGTTTCATTGGCCATCCCCCGAACTCAAACGCTTGCGAGCATGCCGTTTAAACATGGCGGTTAACGCCAGGCCGATTATCGATGTGGCGAGAAGCCCGAGGATCGCCAGCAGGCCGGAGTGCTGGTTAGCGTACCAGATAGCCATCATGTACCAGGGCATCTGCCCGCTTGGGAACGGCGTGCTAACCTGGAAGCTGCGTACGCCGTTATCGCTGGTGATCACCGCCGTATCGCCCCGAATGCCGGCGTTGATCCGCGGCGAGTCGAGGTCGCTTTTCAGCCTCGCGAGCTGATCGTCATTGCTGGCCATCGCCACCACCACCGTACGCTGGGAATTCCACGGCGAACGGTAGCTGATAAAGCCGCGCCAGGCGCTGCTGGAGGAGAAGTAGCGGTCGGCATCGACGCTGGCGGAGGTCCAGTCGCCGGTCAGCCAGCGCTGCACCTTCGCCCAGCCTCCCGACTCGCGGACGCTGAGCTGGTTATCCACCGGACTGTACGGAGAGTTCGCCAGCAGGCGCTGGTTAAAGGTTTTCTGGTCAAGGGCGCTGACCGCCAGCACGTCGCGATCCCGCAGGTACTGCAGGCCCGCGCCGCCCTCAGGAACCCCCAGCACCACCCGGTTGTTGGCCAGCGCCGTGCCGGTGGCGTTACCCGAACGCGCGGCCAGGTTTAACAGGGTCGCCACCTGCGTATCCGACGGCTGCTCCGGGAGCAGCAGCACGGTTTGCGAGTAGTCCGCCAGCCGCGAGAACGGGAACGAGGCGCCGACGAAATAGGAGAGGTTCGGCAGCAGGGAGAAGTGCCGGGTGTTGCTCAAATCAATCCATGAGTCGTCGGTAATGCGGCTCTTGATGTTGTTATTCAGCAGCACCGAGCAGGGGGCGTTATCCTTCGGCACCACGTTGAAGTAGAGCGAGAGCTGGTTATCCCCGTAGATCAGGTAAGGCGCCAGCGGGATGGTAAAGCGCTCCTGGCGGGCATCGCCGCCCAGGTGACGCCACAGCTTCTCCAGCGGCCCCTGCTTGTTCATCGACAAGTTGTTCAGGAAGGTGTTGTTCAGCGTGACGCTCAGCAGCGACTTGTCTTCGTTGATCCAGCTTTCGGACGGGAAGCGGTAGCTAATCTGCAGGGGAATGGTTTCGCCATCCCACAGATAGAGATCCGGCGCCGCACGGAAAGCGACGCGCAGCGGTTCATGCCACACTCCGCTCACCGTCGGGCTTTGATCTTTACGCAGCAGCTCGCTGATTTTGACCGGCCGATCGGTTGGGATCCAGCGCGGGGCGTCGTACGGTTTACCCAGCGGAATAGCCTGCGGCTCCACCGTCATGCTCGCGGTCTGCGGCGCAATATTGCCGCGGGTCAGCCGCCAGGCCGCCGCGCGCAGCGCCGCATCGTTCTGCCCGACGATCAGCAGCAGCTTGTAGCTCGGGTTGCCTGGGTTATCAACGACCTGCAGCAGCGGCCTGTCGGTTTGCGGCAGGGTCAAACCGCCCACCTGGTCGCCCGGATGGCCGATGATAATTCCGTTTCGCTCCGGCAAACGGTCGCGCAGGGCGTTGAAAGCAATCCCGCGATAGTCCGCCTGAATACCCAGCCATGACGACAGCAGCGCCGCCGTGCTGAAGATATCCGCCCCCGCGTTTTGCGGGTAGGCGACCGCGATATCCGCCGGGGTCATCTGCATGCTGTCGAAGAACGGCCGCGGGAAGAAGCTCAGGTCGTTGCTGATATTCAGCGGCTGGCTTTCCCAGCTAAAGCGCGAGGCGGGTAAAACGGTGATGCCGGAGGCGTCGCGCGCGTTGAGCAGACACTGCATGGCGTCGCCGTCGTTCACCTTAAAGCTTAAATTATTGCTCGAGACCATCAGCGCGGCCGGGATATCGAGCTGGAAGTGCGAGATATCCGCGCCGTCCGTACCCAGCGGTACCGTACCCAGCGGCTGGCCGTTGAGCATCAGCTGCAGGGTGGCGTTGCGGGCGGCCATCTCCGGAGAAACCCGGACGTCCAGCATCAGCTCAGCGTGGGTGACCACCTGATCGGAGGGCAGCGTAAAGCTCGCGCCGCCCTGCAGCTGGCCGCCGCTCAGCATAATGCCGTCCGGCATCCCCATTTGCGCCAGATTCAGGCTGCCGCCGACGATCGGCGTTAGCGGCACCACTTCCGGAGCGGGGTTACTGACCGGCGGCATCGCCGGCAGGGAAGCCGGCTCCGGCGTCGATTCGGCTTCTGCCGGCGTCGGCGCCGCGCCTTCATCAGGCGCGCTATCGGTCGCCGCGTCCGGCAGCGGGAAGTTCAGCGGAGCCGAGGGTTCGGCCGGGGCCTCTTCGCTATGCAGCGGGGGGGCCGAGAGCATCCCCGCCAGCAGGGCAAGGGTCGTTAATCGCTTCATAGCTGCCCCTCCTCCTGCGCGCTCTGCGCAGCAGAAGGTTGCCGACGGCGATCGCGCCGCGTTTTCCAGGTCAGCCAGAAGAGCTCAAATACGCAGCGCAGAATAGTGGCGAAAGAGCGGAACGGCTTATCCTGCGGACGCGGCGGATTAATCCACGCGTCGGCGCGGGCCAGCACCACGCGCACCAGCTCGCGGCGCAGGGAGAGCGGGATATTTTCATCAAACTTGAGGCGAATAAAGCGCGCATCCGCGGTGACCTGCTCGGCCGGAATAGAGATAGCCCCTGACTGCAGAATCAGCTCAATCTCTTCGATTTTATCCTCCAGGTGGCGATCGTCAGGCACGGCGATACGACAGCCGCCCATCGACAGGTCGGCGGTATGGCTGCGGGAGACAATGCCGCTGGCATAGTGGATGAGCACCGGGATATCGACATCAATACGGATCGTTTTACGCACCTGGCGGGTTTCCCGCGCCACCGCTATCGCCGCCAGCAGGAAGATCAGGCTGTAGATCCCCCACCCGACGTTCAACGCGATAACGTTGGGATCGGAGCCGAAATAGTCATGGCCGATGGCGCGCACCAGGCCCACAACGACACCCACGCCCAGCAGGCAGGCCACCACCAGATGCGGCCTGACCACGGTAAAGTCGAAGTAGCCGACGTCCAGCAGGCCGCCTTTATCGGTGACGTTGAATTTGCCGCGTTTGGGGAAAATCATCGTCACCAGCGTCGGCAGCACCAGGTGGAATGCCAGAACGATGTCGTAAATTTCGCCCCAGAAGCTGTAGCGGTAGCGGCCGTTCATCCTCGAGCCAACGTAGATGGCGAGGAACAGGTGCGGCAGGGCATACGAGACGATCAGGCTCGCCGAGGAGTAGATAATGTTCAGGTTAAACAGCAGGTAGGCCAGCGGCGCGGTAACAAAAACCACGCGCGGCAGCGCAAACTGGTAGTACAGCATGGCGCTGAGATAGCACAGACGCTGCTGGATGGTCAGCCCGCGGCCAAAAAGCGGGTTATCGAGGCGGAAGATTTGCGTCATACCGCGCGCCCAGCGGGTTCGCTGAATGACGTGCACCACTAAGCGTTCGGTGGCTAAACCGGCCGCCAGCGGGATATCGAGGAACGCCGATTTCCAGCCCAGGCGCTGAAACTTAAGCGCGGTGTGCGCATCTTCGGTGACGGTTTCTACCGCAAAGCCGCCAATCTGCTCCAGCGCTTTACGGCGAATAACGGCGCAGGAGCCGCAGAAGAAGGTCGCGTTCCAGTTGTCGTTGCCCTGCTGGATTGGGCCATAAAACAGCATCCCTTCATTGGGAATATTGCGCCCAACGGAGAGGTTACGCTCAAACGGATCCGGCGAGTAGAAGTAGTGCGGCGTCTGCACCAGCGCCAGCATCGGGTCCTTGAGGAAGCCGCCCACCGTGGCCTGCAGGAAGACGCGGGTGGCGACGTGGTCGCAGTCAAACACGCAGATAAGCTCGCCCTGGGTCAGGGTCATCGCATGGTTCAGGTTGCCCGCTTTGGCATGTTTGTTGTCGTTACGGGTGATATACCCGACCCCAACGTCGGCGGCAAACACCGCAAACTCGCTGCGCTTACCGTCGTCCAGCAGATAAATTTTCATCTTATCCGCTGGATAATCAATGCACTGCGCGGCCAGCACCGTATCGCGAACCACCTCGAGCGGCTCGTTATAGCTGGGGATATAAATATCGACCGTCGGCCAGGTGCTCATATCGTCCGGTAGCGGGACGATTTCGCGCTTCAGCGGCCAGACCGTTTGCAGGTAGTTCAGCAGCAGCATCACCCAGATATAGACTTCCGCCAAAAACAGCCCCATCCCCAGAATCGTTTCGATTCCGGAGTTAAAATGCAGGGTTTGCGTCAGGCGGAAATACATATAACGAGTCGACATCAGCAGCGAAGTCACGACCATAATGACGGAAACGCTGCGATTCTTACTGAACCCCATTAAGAACAGAATGCCGATACTCAACAGACCAAAAATATACTGCTTTTGGCTGTCCATCGGCGTGATAACGACCAGTACGGCAACCGGCGACAGCAGCAGTACCAGCAACCAGAAAAGTGACTTTTTCATTCAGCAGCCCTGCAATAAGTTAAAGCCCTGACATGCGAGGCTGGCTGTGCACCGTGCCGTCGCCAATATTGATACCCAACAGCGCAGAGATTTTTTTTGCAATGATTTCAATATCAAAGGCGGCTGCAGAGGATGAACTAAAGTCGAGAATCGACTTTTGGGAAGCATTTGCCTCTACGACGCTTTCATCACGGTGGATAATGCCCAGCAGGCGGTCGCTCAGCTTCTCCTCCATTAGCGCAACCACGTCGCGACTCACCTGGCGGCGAGTATCGCTCTGGTTTATCACGAAAAAGTGTCCGAGCTTGTGATTAAGCTCACCGCCGGTTAAACGCTGCTTTTCCACATGGGATAGCGTTGACATCGAGGCGGTGTCCGCCAGCAGCGGCACCAGGTGCAGGTCTGCCAGCGGCGTTAACGCCGTCAGCGCCGGGGAGGGACCCGGCGGCAGATCGGCGATAATAATCAGTCCCGGGTAGTTGAGCAGCGCCGACAGCCCGCGCGTCAGGAAATGCGGATCGCTGGCGAGCCGTTCGTCAAACGCCTGACGCTGCTTTTCGGTGACGTCGCCATAGGGCAGCACGAAGATATTGCTGCCCGCGCTGAGCACACACTGGCTCCAGTCGTGCAGCTCGAGCGACTTCGCTACGTACCCGCGCTCATCGCTAAGCGGGACGCCAAAATGCAGGCGCAGCGCGTTCTGGACGTCAAAATCCAGTGCCAGGACTTTGCTACCCGCGCGCGCCAGCGAGTAGGCCAGATTTGCTGCGAGGGTCGTTTTTCCTACGCCGCCTTTTGGAGAACACACGCAAATCAGCGGCATGTCGCAATCCTTTCTAAAAGAGATTTAAGCGGCTGATCTTTATCTTTAGCCGCAGGTTCAGCGACTTTCGTCGCAAATAAGTGCGCATAGCCTTCCGAGGCTGGCCGCGGTGCCGGCAGCGGACGAGGCGCAGCGGATGGCGGCGGGCTCATTGCCGGCGCGGGCGCTGTAACCGGTGCAGGGGCGGGTATCGGCGCGGCAGCAGGGGTCGCCGGCACCGGCTCAGCTGGGGCAGCGGCCTGGGCAACCGGGGACGGAGCAACGGCAGCCGGCACGACGACAGGGGCCGCGGGAGGCGGCTCTGGCGTCAGGATCGGCGGGGTTGGCTCGGGAGCGACCTGGGCTGGCTCAGGCTCAACCCACAGGAACGTATCCGCGGGGACCTGCTGCGGCAGAGGAAGCGATACCGATCCTCCCATTGCCAGCGAGGACTCTTTTTCTCCAGGCGCAAGCTGATTGAGAATGACCCAATCTCCCTGTTCCCGAGCGGCTGATTGTGATGAAAGGTCCTTGAAATGAAGACTTTGTGTACGAGTCTTTTCCTTGAAGCGCTGCAAATCATCATAATGGTTCATAGATAACCCCATGATTTTAAATTCATTCTATTTTAGCTGTTTTTATTTGGACCCTATACCTCTAGAGCATAGTGTATTTTATTGTTTTTCATAAAGTTAAGTTGATCAGGACGATCGGCTATGCAACGGCTTTTATCTGGATATGGGTTAGAGTGGCTTTAATGCACTGATAGTTATGCGGTTACCCTATCACTTCTTATATGAAATGATAGCTCCATTTTTTAGGAGGTATCTTAAGGCGCCGCACACATTCACCTAACCAATGAAAATAACCAGTTTTTTATTCCGACCTTCAATATACAAAAAGCATAATAATCATTAAATTGACGCTGAATTATATATTTTAGACTTTTTATAGATCTCTATATATAAGTCGAATGACTGATTCTTCTAAGAGCAGGGGGCGCCTTTTTCGGCGCAAGAAAGGGGGAAGCAGAGCAATACGCCGCTGCCGAAAGCATTCGTCCTTCGGCAGCAGCGGGGTCATTACAGGGGGCGTTTTTCCTGGTTTTCGTCCTGGTCAACGGCAAAGCAGGCCACCAGCTGGCCGCCGTACTCCTTCAGCTGCGGCTGCAGCTGGGTGCACGGCCCGAAGCGACGGCGGCAGCGGGCGTTAAACGCGCAGCCCGGCGGCGGATTCAGCGGGCTTGGCAGCTCGCCGGTCAGCTTAATGCGCTCCCGGCGATCGTCCGGATTCAGACGCGGAGTAGCCGACAACAGCGCCTGGGTGTACGGATGCTGCGGGTTGCTGAAGATCTGCTCTTTCGAGCCTTTCTCTACGCAGCGCCCGAGATACATCACCATCACTTCATCGGCGATGTGCTCAACAACCGACAGGTCGTGGGAGATAAACACATACGACAGCCCCATATCCTGCTGCAGGTCCATCATCAGGTTCAGCACCTGCGCGCGCACCGACACGTCCAGGGCGGAGACCGGCTCATCGGCAATCACCACGTCCGGGTCGAGCATCAAACCACGGGCGATAGCAATACGCTGACGCTGGCCGCCGGAGAACATATGCGGATAGCGATCGTAGTGCTCGGTTTTCAGCCCCACTTTCGCCATCATCGCCAGCGCTTTCTCGCGACGCTCCGCCTTGCTCAGCGACGTGTTGATCTGCAGCGGCTCTTCCAGGATCTGCCCCACCTTTTTACGCGGGTTCAGCGAACCGTACGGGTTTTGGAACACAATCTGGATTTTCTGCCGACGCAGGCTCTGCGCCTGGGGATCGTGCTTCAGCAGATCCTGTCCCTGGTAGTACAGCTCGCCGCCGGTAGGGATTTCAATCATCGTCAGCAGGCGGCCGAGGGTTGATTTCCCGCAGCCTGACTCCCCTACCACCGCCAGCGTTTTGCCGCGTTCGAGGGTAAAGGAGACGCCGTCCAGCGCCTTAACCAGCCTTTCAGGGGAAAATATCCCCTTCTTCACCGGGTAGTATTTTTTCAGATCGATGGCCTGCAACAGCAGCTGTTGCGCGGTGGCCTGTTCGGTACTCATAGGGTTGGCCTCCCGGCATCATCGAGTGGGAAGTGGCATTTGGACTGACGTCCGTGGTCCACCAGGTTCAGTTCTGGCTCTTCGCTGCGGCAGCGGTCCGTGGCATACGGGCAGCGCGGATTGAGCAGGCAGCCGTTCGGGCGGTCATATTTCCCCGGAACCACGCCCGGCAGCGACGCCAGCCGCGCCTTATCCTGGGCAAACTCCGGCAGCGCGCGCAGCAGCGCCTGGGTATACGGATGGCGCGGCGCGCGGAAGATATCCTTCGCGTCGCCGGCTTCCACAACCTGACCGGCGTACATCACGATAATTTTGTGTGCCGCTTCGGCCACCAGCGCCAGATCGTGAGTAATCAGGACCAGCGCCATATTCTCTTTCTGCTGCAGATCCAGCAGCAGCTCGATGATCTGCGCCTGGATGGTGACATCCAGCGCGGTGGTTGGCTCATCGGCAATCAGCAGCTTGGGCCGACAGGCAATGGCCATCGCAATCATCACGCGCTGGCTCATCCCGCCGGAGAGCTGGTGCGGATAGACGTCGAGGCGCGATGCCGGATCGGGAATCCCCACCAGCGTCAGCAGGTCAATCGCCCGCTGAACGCGCGTTTTTTTATTGCCGCCCTGGTGCACCTTGATGGCTTCCATAATCTGGTAGCCCACGGTATAGCACGGGTTGAGGCTGGTCATCGGGTCCTGGAAGATCATCGCCACTTCGGCTCCCACCAGCTGGCGGCGCTCTTTTTCTGAAATACGCTTCAGATCGCGACCGTTAAACTCCAGCTTGTCCGCCATCACCCGGCCGGGGTAATCAATCAGCCCCATAATCGCCAGCGAGCTCACCGATTTACCGGAGCCGGATTCACCGACAATGCCCACCACTTCGCCCTGATTTACGCTGTAGCTCACGCGGTCTACGGCGCGGAACGGCGTCCCTTCGTCGCCGAAGTGCACCGATAATTTATCAACATTCAATAACGCCATCTCGAACCTCTTACTGCTTCAGTTTGGGATCGAGCGCGTCACGCAGACCGTCGCCCATCAGGTTAAATGCCAGCACCGTCAGCAGGATCGCGACACCCGGGAAGGTGACGACCCACCAGGCGCTTTGCGCGAACTGCAGCACATCGGAGAGCATGGTGCCCCACTCCGGTGTCGGCGGCTGCGCACCCATGCCAAGGAAGCCAAGAGCGGCCATGTCGAGAATGGCGTTAGAGAAGCCCAGAGAGGCCTGAACAATCAGCGGAGCCAGGCAGTTAGGCAGAATATTGACGAACATCTGACGCAGCGCTCCCGCCCCCGCCACGCGCGAAGCGGTGACGTAGTCGCGGTTTACCTCAACCATCACCGCCGCGCGGGTCAGGCGTACGTAGTGCGGCAGGGCGACAAAGGTAAGCGCCAGGGAGGCGTTAACAATCGACGGGCCGAAGATAGCCACCAGCACCAGCGCCAGCAGCAGGCTGGGCAGCGCCAGCATGATGTCGACGATGCGCATGATGACGGAATCAGCCACCCCGCCAAAATAGCCCGCCACCAGGCCAAGCACCACGCCGAGGATCAGCGACAGCACCACCACCAGGCAGCCAACCAGCAGCGACAGGCGCGCGCCGTACATCAGGCGCGACAGAATATCGCGGCCCACGTCGTCGGTACCCAGCAGGTGCGCGAAGCTCCCGCCTTCCTGCCAGGCCGGCGGCGCCAGCAGCACGTCGCGGAACTGGTCTGCCGGGTTATACGGCGCGATGAAGTTGGCAAATACGGCGATGATAATCATGATCGCCACGTACACCAGGCCGACAACCGCGCCCTTATTGCGTTTGAAATAGTGCCAGAACTCCTGCAGCGGGGTCATTGGCACCGGTGCGGCGACAACTTTATTTTCAGTAACTTGTGACATGATGTCCCCTTACTTCCTATGCCGAATACGCGGGTTCACCACGCCGTAGAGCAGATCGACCAGCAGGTTGACGAGGATAATCATCGTCGCGACCAGCAGAACGCCGCCCTGCACTACCGGATAATCGCGGCGCTGCAGCGCGTCGATAAGCCAGCGCCCTAAGCCGGGCCAGGAGAAGATGGTTTCGGTCAGAATGGCGCCCGCCAGCAGCGTGCCCACCTGCAGACCGATAACCGTGACGACCGGCAGCATCGCGTTACGCAGGGCGTGGACCACAATGACGCGCATCCGGGTCAAGCCTTTGGCGCGTGCGGTGCGGATATAGTCCTCGCCCAGCACTTCCAGCATCGACGAGCGGGTCATACGCACAATCACCGCCAGCGGAATGGTGCCCAGCACCACGGCGGGCAGGATCATATGCATCACGGCGTCGATAAAGTCGCCCGGCTCGCCCCAGATAGCGGTGTCGATCAGCATAAAGCCGGTCAGCGGCAGGGTATCGTCAAGGAATACGGTATCGCTGATACGCCCGGAGACCGGCGTCAGGTTAAGCTGCACCGAGACCAGCATAATCAGCATCATGCCCCACCAGAAGATAGGCATGGAGTAGCCGGTCAGCGCGAGGCCTACGGAGGTGTGATCGAAGATAGAACCGCGCTTTACCGCAGCCAGTACGCCAACCGGAATACCGACGACGACGGCGAAAATCATCGCACAGACGCCCAGCTCCATCGTGGCCTTAAAGCGCGGCACAAATTCTTCCCATACCGGAATACGGCTTTTCAGCGAGATGCCTAAATCGCCGTGCAGCACGCCCCAGATATAGTGGACATACTGCTGCCACATCGGCTTATCGAGGCCCATTTCGGCCAGCAGCTGAGCGTGACGTTCAGGGGAAATACCACGTTCGCCCGCCATAATCATCACCGGGTCACCGGGGATCATATGCACAAAGGCAAAGGTGAGAAGGGTAATACCGATAAATGTCGGGATGACAAGTCCCAAACGTCGGAGGATGAACTGCAACATAACCCGGATTCTCTATAGTGACGTTCTGCCTGGTGACAGGACGTCTGCATTGCTCACAATTGTCAATTCCCTCTCCCGGTGAAGGGAGAGGGGGACCACACTGTTTTTATTCGATTGAAACGTTTTCGAAGTGGTGTTTACCTAACGGATCGACCACGTAGCCTTTGACTTCTTTACGCACCGGCTCAAACACGGTGGAGTGGGCAATAATCAGCGCCGGAGCCTGATCGTGCATCACTACCTGGGCCTGTTTGTAGAGTTCAATACGCTTATTATGGTCGTCGGTTGCGCGAGCCGGCTGAATCAGGTCTTCAAACGGCTTGTAGCACCAGCGGGAGTAGTTGGAGCCGTCTTTCGCCGCCGCGCAGCTGAACAGGGTGGCGAAGAAGTTATCCGGATCCCCGTTATCACCGGTCCAGCCCATCATCACGGTCTGATGCTCACCCGCTTTCGCGCGCTTGAGGTATTCACCCCACTCGTAGGTCACGATCTTGGCCTGGACGCCAACTTTAGCCCAGTCAGCCTGAATCATCTCGGCCATACGGCGCGCGTTCGGGTTATACGGACGCTGTACCGGCATTGCCCACAGATCGATAGAGAAACCTTTTTCCATGCCGGCTTCTTTCAGCAGCGCTTTCGCTTTTTCCGGATCGTAGCTGTAGTCTTTAACGTCGTCGTTATAGCCCCACATGGTCGGTGGGATCAGGTTCTTCGCCGCCTGGCCTGCGCCCTGGTAAACGGCTTTAATGATCGCTTCTTTGTTGACCGCATAGGTCAGCGCCTGGCGAACTTTGACATTATCCAGCGGTTTCTTCTCGGTGTTGAACGAGAGGTAGCCGACGTTCAGGCCCGGCTGCTCCAGCAGGGTAATGCTTTTATCTTCTTTCATGCGCGCAATGTCTGCCGGGTTCGGGTACGGCATGATCTGGCACTCATTTTTCTGCAGCTTCGCGTAGCGCACGGAGGCATCAGGCGTGATAGAGAAGACCAGGCGGTCGATCTTTGGCTTGGTACCCCAGTAGCCCGGGAACGCTTTGTAGAGGATGCGCGAATCTTTCTGGTACTGCAGCAGCTGGAACGGGCCGGTACCGATCGGGTTGAGGTCCACTTTTTCCGGCGAGCCGGCTTTCAGCATGTTGTCAGCATACTCTTTTGACAGGATAGAGGCGAAGTCCATCGCCAGGTCGGCGAGGAACGGAGATTCAGGACGGGTCAGCACGAACTGGACGGTATTGTCGTCCACTTTCTTCACTTCGCTAATCAGGTCCGGCAGGCCCATACCTTCGAAGTATTCATAGCTGCCGCCAGAAACTTTATGGTACGGGTTTTGCGCATTTTTCTGACGATCGAATGAGAACACCACGTCATCGGCATTCAGGTCGCGGGTTGGTTTAAAGTCCTTATTGTCCTGCCACTTCACGCCTTTACGCAGGTGGAAGGTATAGGTTTTACCGTCCTCGCTCACTTCCCATTTTTCAGCCAGGCCAGGAATAACTTCCGTGGTCCCGGTTTTGAATTCCACCAGGCGGTTATAGATTGGCACCGAGCTGGCGTCATAGGTGGTACCAGAGGTGAATAGCTGTGGGTTAAAGCCTTCCGGCGAACCTTCAGAACAGTAAACCAGGGTCTTAGCTTGTACGCTTGCGGCAACGGTCAGAGCGACCAGGCTCAGGCCAAGCTTCAGCATCCCTGACTTTTTCAAGGAAATACTCATTATTCTGCTCCAGATGTGATGTTGTTTGCATATTTCCGCCAGACCTTTATTTATTTTTTACCCGGTCTGGTCGGTTGTGCCCGAGGGCGCTGAGAGAGATGGGGATTCCTTTCACAAAAACGACTGAGTTGCAGTGCGGATTCTCCATGAAATGCCCCTCATGCCCTACAATCTGTCAACAGAATGGGGAAACGTCAATACAGCCAACCTGGTTTTACATCCGGGGTGAGAAACCGCAGGCAAAGATTAAAAAAACTCCATGAGGCTATTTTCAGCAGAGAAATTTATGCTACCGGCAATGAACCAGCATAAACGCCTTAATACCTTTCAACATGTAGTGATAAGCAATTCTGGCAAATGGTCAAAATTTCTTACTATGTGACCAATATGTGAGCGATTAATAGCGCGAACGTTAAAACGCACAGCGGAAAATGCTGCCGTTATCCATAAGCTTCGCGAAAAAAGATCGGTTCATATATAAAAAAATACAATGGAAGATGTCACAAAACGATAAACAGGCGGGTAGAAACGGGGATCAGCGTCTTTTTGCCGGGTCGTATAGAGTCACGCACCCGCTACTTCCGCTCCACGCGCATAGTACCGACCCTCCATTGCTCCGCGATACAGAACCTTCTATGAAGAAAAGACGTCCAGCGGGGCCCTGGCTCCCCGCTGAAATCGGCGAACCGGAGGCCGCAAGACAAGGGCTGGCCGCCAGGGATGGCGGCAAGAGGCGAATCGAGACAGGAGCGAGCCCCGGAACGGGCGAGCAGGTCGAGTTGAGCCGACCGCAGGCTGCAGGCCGGGAGGTGAGCGCAGTGCGCAGCACCGATTTCCGTGCGGGACCGCGGGGATTGTTAAGGGGAAGACGGTTATCTTCCCCTTAACCCGGTCACCTGGCAGCGGGGCCGCATGTTCTGCCAGACGTCCGGTGAACGGAACGCCTCCTGGCTGACAAACATCCTCATCGGCCACGGACGCAAAAAAGCCCGTTCAACGCGTATCATGCCATTCAGTTAAGCAACCCATCGCCTCATACCGTCATCTCATCCCCTCCCCCATCCTCCGCGATGCTGAACGTTCTGTGAAGAAAAGGCGTACAGCGGGGCCCTGGCTCCCCGCTGAAATCGGCGAACCGAAGGCCGCAAGGCAAGGGCTGGCCGCCAGGGATGGCGGCAAGAGGCGAATCGAGACAGGAGCGAGCCCCGGAACGGGCGAGCAGGTCGAGTTGAGCCGACCGCAGGCTGCAGGCCGGGAGGTGAGCGCAGTGCGCAGCACCGATTTCCGTGCGGGACCGCGGGGATTGTTAAGGGGAAGACGGTTATCTTCCCCTTAACCCGGTCACCTGGCAGCGGGGCCGCATGTTCTGCCAGACGTCCGGTGAACGGAACGCCTCCTGACTGATAAACATCCTCATCGGCCACGGACGCAAAAAAGCCCGCTCTAAGAGCGGGCTTTTCAATTTGGTCGGTGATAGAGGATGACTTCGCCACTACGTGGCTCGCCCTGCGGGCCGCTGCTAAAGCAACGTTCTCTCGCTGCGCTCGGGTCGAACCTCTGCCCCCGGAGGTTCTCATCCTCATCGGCCACAGACGCAAAAAAGCCCGCTCTAAGAGCGGGCTTTTCAATTTGGTCGGTGATAGAGGATGACTTCGCCACTACGTGGCTCGCCCTGCGGGCCGTTGCTAAAGCAACGTTCTCTCGCTGCGCTCGGGTCGAACCTCTGCCCCCGGAGGTTCTCATCCTCGTCGGGCCACGGACGTAAAAAAGCCCGCTCTAAGAGCGGGCTTTTCAATTTGGTCGGTGATAGAGGATGACTTCGCCACTACGTGGCTCGCCCTGCGGGCCGTTGCTAAAGCAACGTTCTCTCGCTGCGCTCGGGTCGAACCTCTGCCCCCGGAGGTTCTCATCCTCATCGGCCACAGACGTAAAAAAGCCCGCTCTAAGAGCGGGCTTTTCAATTTGGTCGGTGATAGAGGATTCGAACCTCCGACCCCTTCGTCCCGAACGAAGTGCGCTACCAGGCTGCGCCAATCACCGAATGCGGGCGCATCTTACTGCTGAGACCCACACCCGTCAATGCCTTATTATGAAAAAATCACTCAAGCGGCGAGAAACTCATCACTCTTGCGGCTCCTGCACGGCTTTGCTCGCACCGGGCACGCGGCACCAGTTGTTATTCTCATTAATCCCGCCGTCCGGCGAGGTGTAGCCGAGACAGCCCATAATGGTATCGTACAGCTCAACGTGACGACGCGGGACCTTCATCGCCGCCTGCTGCTTGAGCCGGGCAAAAGAAGCCGCATGGTCGGGCGCTTCCAGATACTTATCCGACATCCATACCATCATCGGCACGCGGAACTGCTCCGGCGGCGCCATCTTGCGCGGCGTCCCGTGCAGGTGCTCGTGCTCGTTGATCGACTCACCGTGATCGGCGGCATAGAAGACAATCGCTTTCTTATCGCGCAGCTGATCCAGCACGCTAACAATAAAGTGGTCGACATAGCTCACGCTGTTATCGTAGGAGTTAATCAGCTCTGCTTTCGAACATTTGCTGTCCACGCCAACGCACTCCGGCTTCCACTGGGCGAAGCTGCGCGGGTAGCGCTGGGTATAGTTAAAGTGCGAACCTTTGGTATGCAGAATAATCAGGTGCTTGCCGCGGGTGTTCTTCACCATCGAGCGCTTCACCTCATCGATAAGCAGCATGTCATCAACGCTCTTACCGCGGTTACGCGGCTCGGCGCCAATCTGCTCGCGATAGGCAATGGTGTTCGCCATCGTATTGCTGTAGAACCACATCTCGCTCTGCATGGCGTAGAGATCGCCGGTGAAGCCCAGCTGGTGCAGAACGGAAAACACGTTTTGCTCTTTCAGCGTGCGCTGGGGGTTATCTTCCGCCCCGCCTTCGCGAACGAACATGCAGCGCAACGAGAGCTTAGTCGCGGTATCACAGGAGTAGCCGCGGAAGGCCACGAGATTTTTCTCCTGGGCCAGCTTCGGCGTGGTGTTGCGGCTATAGCCCAGAATCCCCATGTGATCCCAACGGGTCGTCTCACCGATGATAAACACCACGTAAGTATCATCCAGCCCCTGCGGCGCAACGTAGGTGAATTTCTTCACCGGGTTAATCAGGGAGCCGTTATCGGAGGATTCATCGACCTGCGCCCAGGCGTACAGCCCCAGCGAGGAGAGCCAGTTCGAGGGCAGATAGGAGTTAGCAATCACCCCGCCGTAGCTCGGCATATCCACTTCTGAATTTCGCTCAACGTTCTTCTGGCGGACCTCAAGCAGGCGAATCGGCCCCCAGACCATCAGCCCGGCCAGCAGCACAATGGCAATATTCTTCACCCGCTGGCCCGGCGTGCGGATCTGCCGCAGCAGAGTGTCCCGGCAGCGATTATTCCAGATAAACAGCAGCGGCGGCGCGCTAACCAGCACCAGCCAAAGAATCAAATGCCAGCCGATCACTTCCTGGGAAAGATCGATATCCGTGGTCATCACCGAGGCAATAATACCGTAGCCAATAACCACGTTGAGGAAGGTCATATAGTAGCTGGCGGCGGCGGAGAACAGCACCACCAGCGTGGCTAATATTCGCCATAACCGCCGTCCCGTCAGCGACAGAATACGCAGCAGGAAGAAGGTCACCAGCACGGTCGCAACCAGTTCCACAAGCCCGGAAAGTCCTTTCCAGAAGGTAAATTCCTGAGCATAACCGTCGAAGCGACGGATAAAAACGGCAACGTTCATAAACCAGCCGATGTACAGCGCCAGCCATATACTGAGCGTCTGCTGCGTCATCGTTCTAATATATTTCATGCAAGAAAACCTGGAAAAAGATGAGATAAAACCCCCTCACTTACGCGATATAAGCAAGCAGGTTAATAGAGTGCGTTAAGGTTGGTTATGAGAAACCTCTACAAAGCGCGGTAAGTAGACCACAGAGGAAGGGAAAAGTATCAGGAGGGAATGTGATCCGACCAAATATTTACAAAATATCTGGTCGGATTGGCATTATAAGCTTAGTGAATTGATGCCCCGTCGCCGAGTGACGCGCCGTCAGGCGTGTGCAGCGCGATAAACTTCGTTTTTTGGCTGGCGGATCGTCGTGGAAAGTGCCAGGGAAAGAATCAGCAGCGCGAAGATCACGCAGAAGGTGACGTAGAATCCGCCGAACAGGGACGCAATCAGCGACCCGCAGATGCTGCCGATACCGAAGCCCAGATAAATCACCCCGTAGTTTTTCGCCAGGTTGTTCAGACCGAAGAATTCGCTGATCAGGGACGGGAACACGGTGATCGTACCGCCGAAGTTAAAGGCCACGCAGGCAATCGCGGCAAAGAAGGTCACGGCATTCAGCGGGGCGAACAGCAGCGCCGCCATACCGACCAGCGAAACGACCTGACCGATAGTGATAACGCGGATGCGGGAAATTTTATCCGACAGGATCCCCAGCACCAGTCGTCCGCTCAGGTTAGCGATAGAGATAATGGTCACCGCATTCGCCGCCGTCGCCACGTCCAGGTGCACCATCCCCTGCGCAATATCCTTCGCCACGCCGATAACGTACAGGCCGCTCATGCAGGCGGTCAGGAACATCACCGCGAGCATCCAGTACTGCGGTTTACGCATCGACTGCGCCAGCGTGAAATCATTCTCCACCACCCCATTGCGGGTGCTGGCGGTGTGGTTCGGCGCATCTTTCATCAGCGTGGCGCCAAAAACAATCATCACCAGCACAATCGCGCCCCAGATGATAAAGGTCTTCTCCAGCCCGACGGTGGCCAGCAGATGGCTATCAATAAATTTAAACCCGAGGCTGCCGAGGCCATAGGCGCCGATGGAGAAGGCGGAAATCAGCCCTTTACGCTCGGGGAACCACTTCACGCAGTTGGAGAGCGTCAGCAGGTAGCCGGCGCCGTCGGCCAGGCCCACCAGCAGACCGGCGCTCAGCCACAGCATCATCAGGCTGTTAGCGTGGGCGGTGAGGAAAAAGCCGAGCCCGAGCAGCACGCCGGACGCCATCGTCACGCGTTTTACGCCAAAGCGTTCCTGCAGCTTACCGGCGACGGAGGAAGATAGCGCCAGGCCAAGGCTCAGCAGGCCAAAGGAGAACGCCACCTGGCTTACCGGCTCGCCCAGCTTGGCGGAAAGAGAACTATTGAACAAACTCCAGGTATAAACCGATCCCAGCGCGAACTGCGTCACGATCGTGCCGAACAGCGTGAGCCAGCGGGTATATTGAGTAGTGGTAGCGTTCATGGCAGATGTCCTGAAAGATTAACTGCCGCCACAATAGCGAAGTCCCCAGAAGCCCAGGGGAGAAAAGGCATGAAATGCCGTCAGCAGGGAATGAAATGCATAAATGCCGGAATGAATGACATGGCGAAACGGGCGCGCGCTCGACGGCAGGGAATAAGTTAGTGCCTGCTATCTCACCATGCCGCGCCAGTTCTGTGATCGCAACGTTAAAAAGTGGTGCCAAACATGCTACATATGGACGACATAATTCACATTACAGAAGCAAAATAGCCACAGCGTAGCCGAGCGGCACGCCCGGCGAATTTATGCCAGCGGCGGGCGCGCAGGTCGCCGGAAGCCGTCCGGAAAGAGGGCTTAAAAATTGGCGCTGACCCCCATCAGGTACTGATAGTTTGCCCCGGTTGGCAGGTTGTCCGCCTGCGAGAGCGCCGCCCATGCCGCAAGGTGCGAATTGAGCGACATATCCGCCCCGAAGGTGACATCCCGCCAGCCGCCGTCCTGGGTGCGGGTTGGCCAGGGCAGCTCTGAAGAAAGCGCCTGGTTGTAGCTCACCTGCGCCCAGGGGTGAATGCCCCACAGCTGCTGATAATCCACGCGCCAGCCGAGCGTATTCACGTAGCTGCTTTCCGCCGTGCGGCGAACGGGAGGCGGCTGTAGATCGCTGCGCAGGCTTGCCACCGGCCCTGAAGTCACGCCGTTGGCTAAGGTAAAGTTCCAGCCCACGCTCATGCCGTGCCCGGTATCCGGCGGTGCCACCGCCTGGTTAAGGGCGAATCCGGCGGCCTCGCCGGTTGAATTGATGCGCTCAGCCAGAATGTCCTCATAGCGCGGTTGGTGATCGCTATCCCACGTATAGCGTTCGGGTGTATTACTTTTTGTATCGATAGCGATATATTCCTGTTGCCAGGCGTTCACCCCACTGACGCACGATACCCACACGGATACGCACGCCGGGAGGAAGTATCCCCACAAGCCATTGCATTTCTTTATTATCATTAAAGCGACTCCATAAAGAGCCAAACCGGAAGTATTGCTGTGTTTTTTATGGGATCTGATACCCCTGTATTTGGGAGTGGTATCCCTGTATTAACTATTATCTTTATCTTTCAGCCGTCAAGGTGAACGCGTAAGTTTTATTGCTAAGGGAGAAAGACATGCAGCGTTGCGGATGGGTTAGCCAGGACCCTCTCTATATTCAGTATCACGATAGCGAATGGGGCGTAGAGCAAAGAGACGCCGGGAAGCTGTTCGAAATGATCTGCCTCGAGGGCCAGCAGGCCGGGCTTTCATGGATTACGGTGCTAAAAAAACGTGAGAACTATCGCCGGGCGTTTCACCAGTTCGACCCGGTTCGCGTCGCCGCGATGGATGAGGCCGACGTCGAGCGTCTGCTGCTGGACGCCGGTATTATTCGCCATCGCGGAAAAATTCAGGCCATTATCGGCAACGCGCGGGCCTTTCTGGCGCTGGAAGAAAAGGGCGACTCCTTCAGCGATTTTGTCTGGTCCTTTGTCGATAACCACCCGCAGATATCGCACGCCGCTACGCTGGCGGAAATCCCCACGACAACCCCCGCCTCCGACGCGCTGTCGAAGGCGCTGAAAAAACTCGGCTTCAAGTTTGTCGGTTCGACTATCTGCTACTCCTTTATGCAGGCCTGCGGTCTGGTGAACGATCACGTCACGGGCTGCTTCTGTTACCCCGGAGGTGCGGATGATCCGCAAGTGGGAAACTAAAGAGATTGGCCCGCTGCTCGCGCTATGGCTGGAAAGCACGATTCACGCGCATCCGTTTATCAAAGAGGCCTACTGGCATGAAAGCGTCGCGGTCGTGCGCGACGTTTACCTTCCCGCCGCCAGTACCTGGGTGTGGGAAGAAGACGGTGAGATAAAAGGCTTTATCAGCGTGCTGGAGTCACGCTTTGTCGGCGCGCTTTTCGTCGCCCCGACGGCGCTGCGCCGGGGGATCGGCCGCGCGCTGGTGGACGAGGTCAAGCGGCACTATGCCTGGCTGAGCCTCGAGGTGTACCAAAAAAACGTCCAGGCGGTGAATTTCTACCATGCGCAGGGCTTCCGGATAGAAGACTGCGCATGGCAGGACGATACTCTGCAGCCGACGTGGATTATGCGTTGGCCGGTGGATCAAACGCCGTTAACGTAAGCGCCGGGCCGGCGTATTTCTCCAGCCACGCCAGCGCCGTGTTTCCGGCGCAGCCGTTACCGAGGCGCGAAGTCGGAATATCTTTGGTCAATACGTTCACCGCGCCATTTTTACAGATCCCCGCCTGCGGGTCGATATCAGGCCAGGCGCCCTCGTGCAGGCAGATAACCCCGGGGCGGATCCCCTCCGTCACCACCGCGCCGGCGAGAACCTGGCCGCGCGAATTCCATACCCGCACCAGATCGCCGTCGGCAATCTGCCGCGCCTCGGCATCCAGCGGGTGAATAGTTAGCGGCTCGCGGCCGGCAACCGCGTACTGCTCGCGCAGGGCCGTGTGATTTAGCTGGCTGTGCAGGCGATGGGCCGGATGGGCGGAGAGCACCTGCAGCTGGCCCGACTGCGCGTTGCCGTGCCATTCGTCCGGCGCCAGCCACATCGGGTGCGGCGGGCAGTCGGGATAGGCAAAACCGGCAATCGTCGGCGAGTGGATCTCAATTTTTCCGCTCGCCGTTTTCAGCGGATTAGCCTGCGGATCGGCGCGGAAGGCACCAAAGCGGGCGAAGCGGGCGTTGTCGGGGTTTTCCGGCATCTCAATCAGCTGATTATCCTGCCAGAACTGCTCGAACGGCGGCAGCGTAATCTGCTGGCTCGCGCCGCGCTGGGCCGCGGTGCAGTAGAAGCTTTCCAGCCACTGGATATCGCTTTTCCCCTCGGTAAAGCGCGCGCGGCCGCCCTCTTCCCAGCGCTCGCTGAGATCGGCAAACACCTCAAAGTCATCCCGGGCCTCGTCGCGCGGCGCAACCACGCGCTTCATCGGTACCAGATGCTGGTTGCTGTAATCGCCGGTCATGGTCATATCGTTGCGCTCAAACGAGGTCGTCGCCGGCAGGACGATATCCGCGTGGCGGGCCGCGGCGGTCCAGAAGCACTCCGAAATAACGATGAGCTCCGGCTTCTGCCAGGCGCGGATCAGGCGATTGGTATCCTGATGATGGGTAAAATTGGCGCCGCCCGCCCACCAGATAAAGCGAATATCCGGGAAGCATCGGTCCATGCCGTTGTGCTGGTAGGGCGCGCCGGGATTTTCCAGCGCTTCGACAATGCGCGCCACCGGAATTTTTTCCACCGCCTCAATTCCGTCCGCCACGCAGCCCTGCATGGAGGCCAGCACCGCCGCCCGGCGGGTCGGATTGCCGCCGTTAGCAAAATGGTAGGAGAGGCCAAAGCCGCCGCCCTGGGTGCCAATTTGTCCCAGCATCGCGGCCAGGGTGACCAGCATCCAGTGCTTCTGCTCGCCGAACTGCTGACGCTGCATGCCCCAGCCGGACATCAGCATAGTCGTATTTTCGTGGAACAGTTGCGCCAGTTCGCGGATTTTATCCGCACTTACGCCGCAAATCTCTGCAGCCCACTCGGCGGTTTTCGCCACGCCGTCGCTTTCGCCGGTCAGGTAGCGGGCGAAAATCTCATAGCCGCTGGTATAGCGCGCCAGAAACGCATCGTCCTGCCAGCCGTTTTCAACCAGGGTACAGGCGATGCCCAGCATCATCGCCACGTCCGTTCCCATATGCGGGGCCACCCAGTCGATATCCTCGCCAAAGAAATCAACGGTTTCCGATCGCATAGGATCGATGCAGATCACCCGTTTGCCGCTCTTGCGCAGCCGATCGAACCACGTCACTCCCTGCTCATCGGAGGCATTCCAGGCAATCTTCAGCGTATTCAGCGGATTCGCACTCCACAGCACCACCACGTCGCTATGTTCCAGCACCATTGGCCAGCTGGTTTGCTGCTGATACACCTCATTTCCGCCCACCACGTACGGCATGATCGCCTGCGCCGCACCGGTGGAGTAATCCCCGAGGTGGCCGGTATAGCCGCCGGCCAGGCTCATATAGCGCTGCAGCAGCGTCGCCGCTTTATGCAGTACGCCGTTTGAACGCCAGCCGTAGGAGCCGGCAAAGATCGACGTCGGGCCGTAGCTCTCGCGGATCCGCTGATGCTGGGCATGAATAAGATCCAGCGCCTGCTCCCAGCTCACCCGGACAAACTCATCCTGTCCGCGTACGCCCTGCGGGCTATCCGGCGAGGCCAGAAAGCCTTTTCGCACCATCGGGTAGCGCACGCGGGTTTTGCTATGAACCTGGTCCCGCACGGCGGTTTGCAGAGAGTTGGCGAAGGGGGTTTCCAGCGCGCCGCGGGAGGAGAGGACATTTTCACCATCGGTTTCAACCAGCATCGGTCCCCAATGGGCCGCGGTGAGGATGGTTTCAGTTGCAGATGAGGTTGGCAAAGCGAGCTCCTGGTCAGCGAATGCAGGTGTTGTGGCGGCCTGTTATTCGGCCGTTCAAGGTTACTTACAAATAGAGACGTTATCCGGGGAATTTTCTCCGCATCCGGGCGTCATAATCAACCGTCACGGGCGCTGTGACAAAGAATAAAATGGATTAAGGAAATAATATGAAAAAACGCGTACTGATGATTGCGGCCATGGTTAGCGGCACGCTGGCCATTTCTGGCTGTACAACCAACCCCTATACCGGCGAACGTAAAGCAGGAAAATCCGGCGTCGGCGCAGGCATCGGCTCCCTGGTCGGCGCGGGTATTGGCGCGCTCTCCTCTTCCAAACACGACCGCGGCAAAGGGGCGCTGATAGGCGCGGCGGCGGGCGCGGCGCTTGGCGGCGGCGTCGGCTACTACATGGACGTACAGGAAGCCAAACTGCGCGAGAAAATGCAGGGAACCGGGGTTAGCGTGACGCGAAATGGCGATAATATCGTGCTGAATATGCCCAATAACGTCACCTTTGATAGCAGCAGCGCCAACCTCAAACCGGCGGGAGCCAATACGCTCACCGGCGTCGCGATGGTGCTGAAAGAGTACGAAAAGACGGCGGTTAACGTGATCGGCTATACCGATAGCACCGGTGGTCAGGATCTGAACATGCGCCTCTCGCAGCAGCGCGCGGATGGCGTTGCCAGCGCCCTTATCACCCAGGGCGTGGCGGCAAACCGTATCCGCACCAGCGGCATGGGCCCGGCCAATCCGATTGCCAGCAACGGCACCGCGGAAGGCAAAGCGCAGAACCGTCGCGTGGAAATTACCCTCAGCCCGCTGCAGTAATCCCGCTTCATCGCTCCCTCCTGCGCCCGGTAAGACGCGCTTACCGGGCAAAATGCTTGATATAGCGAATTTTCGCGCTAAGGTGTTCTCCAGATTTCAGCAAAGGAAGCCATCATGGCGAAAGCGGCGCGAGCAACCATTAGCGATGTGGCAAAAGCCGCAAAGACCGGTAAAACCAGCATTTCACGCTATCTCAACGGCGAAAAGCATCTGCTTTCCGATGACCTGCTGGCGCGCATTGAAAAGGCGATTGCCGAACTTAACTATCGCCCCAGCCTGATGGCCCGCGGCCTTAAGCACGGCCGCACTCGCCTGATTGGCCTGATCATCGCCGATATTACCAACCCCTACTCGGTTAACGTGCTGAGCGGCATCGAGGCCGCCTGCCGCGAGAAAGGCTTCACCCTGCTGGTCTGTAATACCAACAACGAGCTGGATCAGGAGCTGCACTATCTCGACCTGCTGCGCAGCTATCAGGTTGAGGGGATCGTGGTCAACGCCGTCGGCATGCGCGAAGAGGGGCTCAATCGCCTGCAGCAGTCGGCGCTGCCGATGGTGCTGATCGACCGAAAAATTCCCGATTTTGCCTGCGACGTGGTCGGGCTGGATAACACCCAGGCCGCCACCACCGCCACCGAACACCTGGTGGAAAAAGGCTTCGAGGCGCTGCTGTTTCTGAGCGAACCGTTAGGCTCCGTCAACACGCGACGCGAGCGGCTGAGCGCCTTTCGCACCACCCTTCAGCGCCATGCCGGGGTCGTCGCGGAAAATGCCGAAGTCCCGCTCAACGATGGCGTGATGCTGGACAGCGTGCTGCGCCAGTTTCACTCCGGCCATCGCGGGATGCGCAAAGCGGTTATCTCCGCCAACGGCGCCCTGACGCTGCAGGTCGCGCGCGCGCTGAAGCGAGTTGACCTGATTTGGGGAAGCGATATCGGCCTGCTCGGGTTTGACGAACTGGAGTGGGCGGAGCTCGCGGGCGTCGGCATCACCACCCTCAAACAGCCGACGTGGCAAATAGGCTACGCCGCCGTTGAACAGGTGGTGCGCCGCATCGAAGGCAGCCATGAGCCGATCTGTGAGCGGGTTTTTTCCGGGGAGCTGATCGTCCGCGGATCGACCTCCCGTTAGCTCTCCTTCGTGATGGTGATCATAAATTAGACATCCTCCCCTTTCCTTTGGAACCGGTACCATCTAGCGTAATAGAGAGATTCGCTACAGAACCACCGGGAGTTTGTCAGATGGCCAGAAAAATCATTGTCGTGACCGCCGCTTATGGCAACGATCGCGTTAGAGAGCTTGGCGGGCAGTCCGCCGTACTGCCGTTCATTGCCGGTTCCGGCGCCGACGGCGTGGAGATCCGCCGCGAGCTATTCAGCCCCGGCGAGCTGAGCCGGCTGCCGGCCCTCGCCGCGGAGATTGAAAGCCACGGCCTGCTGGTCTGCTACTCCGCGCCGGAAGCCCTGTTCGCCGCCGACGGCTCGCTTAACCCGAACCTCGCGGCGCTGCTGCAGGAAGCGCAAACCCTCAACGCCTTATGGTTAAAACTCTCCCTCGGCCACTTCATCCATAACAACCAGCTGGAGACCCTGCGCCGCACGCTGCAGGAGAGCGGCATGGCGCTGGTGGTGGAAAATGACCAGACCGATTGCGGGCAGCTGGCGCCGATGCAGCGGTTTAAAGCCACCTGCCGGGTCAATAACCTGCCGGTGACGCTGACGTTTGATATGGGCAACTGGCTGTGGGTCGGCGATTCGCCGGAAGAGGCCGCCCGCCATCTTGCGCCCGCCGTCAGCTATATTCACGTTAAGGCGGCCCAGCCGCATCGCGAGCAGTACCGCGCCGTTCCTCCCGATGAGGCCGCTCCACGCTGGATGGCGCTGCTGGATAACCTGCCGGCCGATGCCCCACGCGGTATCGAATTTCCGCTGCTCGGCCATGACCTGACGGCCGTTACCCGCCGCTATGTCAATCTTTTACGCGAGGATTAAGCCATGGAAAACAACCTGGATGTCATTACCATCGGCGAAGCGATGGCTATGTTTGTGGCGACCCAAACCGGGGATCTCGCGGAGGTTGAACGCTTTATCAAGCGCGTCGCCGGCGCGGAGCTGAACGTCGCCACCGGCCTGGCTCGCCTGGGGCTGAAGGTCGGCTGGGTCAGCCGCGTCGGCGAGGATAGCTTCGGTCGCTTTGTTCTTAATTCGCTGGCAAAAGAGGGAATTGACGCCCGCGGTGTAACCCAGGACCCGCGCTACGCAACCGGCTTCCAGATGAAATCTAAAGTCGAAAATGGAACCGATCCCATTGTGGAATATTTCCGCAAAGGCTCGGCGGCCAGCCACCTGTCGCCGGATGATTTCCACCCCGATTACTTCGCCAGCGCCCGCCATCTGCACCTGAGCGGCGTCGCCGCCGCGCTGTCGGAGAGTTCATATGCGCTGCTGGATCGTGCCGCTGGCGCGATGAAGGCTCAGGGAAAAACGATCTCTTTCGACCCCAACCTGCGCCCGGTGCTGTGGAAAAGCGAAGGCGAAATGGTGGAGAAGCTCAACCATCTCGCGTTCCAGGCCGACTGGGTTTTGCCCGGCCTGAAGGAGGGGACAATCCTGACGGGTCAGCAAACGCCGGAGGCTATCGCGGACTTCTATCTCAACCGCGGCGTACGCGCCGTGATCATCAAAACCGGCTCCGACGGCGCCTGGTATAAAACCGCCGCGGGCGAGCAGGGTGCCGTCGCGGCAGTTAAGGTCGATAACGTCGTCGATACCGTCGGCGCGGGCGATGGCTTTGCCGTCGGGGTCATTAGCGCCCTGCTGGAAGGCAAAGCGCTGGATCGGGCGGTACGGCGCGGGAACAAAATCGGCTCGCTGGCGATTCAGGTTCAGGGCGACAGCGAAGGATTACCGACGCGCGACGCGCTGGGCGAATAACGTTTAATGCAACGATGGTCGCCACTCTGTACCCTACATACAGCGCGGCATAAGACACCTTCTATCGGTGAGTGTTACCTCACATACAGAGGCAAGCCTATGAACAGCTTAACCAATGCAACAAAACGCTGGTGGTACATCATGCCTATCGTGTTTATCACGTATAGCCTGGCGTATCTCGACCGTGCCAACTTCAGCTTCGCCTCCGCGGCGGGCATTACCGAAGATTTGGGGATCACTAAAGGGGTCTCATCGCTGCTGGGCGCCCTCTTCTTCCTCGGCTACTTCTTCTTCCAGATCCCTGGGGCAATCTATGCTGAACGCCGCAGCGTGCGAAAACTTATCTTTATCTGTCTGATCCTGTGGGGCGCCTGTGCTTCGCTGACCGGCATGGTGCACAATATTCCGGCGCTGGCCGCTATCCGCTTTATTCTCGGCGTCGTCGAAGCCGCGGTGATGCCCGCGATGCTGATTTACATCAGCAACTGGTTTACTAAATCCGAACGCTCGCGCGCCAATACCTTTTTAATTCTCGGTAATCCGGTCACGGTGCTGTGGATGTCGGTGGTGTCCGGCTACCTGATTCAGTCCTTTGGCTGGCGCGAGATGTTCATTATTGAAGGCGTGCCGGCGGTGCTCTGGGCCTTCTGCTGGTGGGTGCTGGTAAAAGATAAGCCGTCGCAGGTGAACTGGCTCTCCGAGAGCGAAAAAGCCGCGCTGCAGGAGCAGCTGGAACGCGAGCAGCAGGGCATCAAAGCCGTGCGTAACTACGGCGAGGCCTTCCGCTCACGTAACGTCGTGCTGCTGTGCATGCAGTATTTTGCCTGGAGTATCGGGGTGTACGGCTTCGTGCTGTGGCTGCCGTCAATTATCCGCAGCGGCGGTGAAAACATGGGCATGGTTGAGGTTGGCTGGCTCTCCTCGGTACCTTACCTGGCGGCAACGATTGCGATGATCGTCGTCTCCTGGGCCTCGGACAAAATGCAGAACCGTAAGCTGTTCGTCTGGCCGCTGCTGCTGATTGGCGGGCTGGCCTTTATCGGCTCCTGGGCGGTCGGCGCAAACCACTTCTGGGCGTCATATATCCTGCTGGTGATTGCCGGCGCGGCGATGTACGCCCCCTATGGCCCCTTCTTCGCCATCATCCCGGAGATGCTGCCGCGTAACGTAGCGGGCGGCGCGATGGCGCTGATTAACAGCATGGGCGCGCTGGGCTCCTTCTTTGGCTCGTGGTTTGTCGGCTACCTGAATGGTTCGACCGGCAGCCCGTCCGCCTCGTACATTTTCATGGGAGTGGCGCTTTTCGTCGCGGTATGGCTTACTTTAATTGTTAAGCCTGCTAATAATCAAAAACTTCCGCTTGGCGCTCGTCACGCCTGACATCCTAATACTACGGAGATCCGCATGAAGCCGTCCGTTATTCTCTATAAAACGCTTCCCGACGACCTGCAGCAACGTCTGGAAAAACACTTTGCCGTCACCCGGGTGAAAAACCTGAGCGCCGAAACCATCGCGCAGCACGCCGAGGCGTTTGCCCAGGCCGAAGGCCTGCTGGGCTCCAGCGAAAAAGTTGATGCCGCGTTACTGGAGAAAATGCCCAATCTTCGTGCGGCCTCAACGGTCTCCGTGGGCTACGACAACTTCGACGTTGGAGCGCTAAACGCGCGCAGGGTCCTGCTGATGCATACGCCCACCGTGCTGACCGAAACCGTTGCCGATACGGTGATGGCGCTGGTACTCAGCACCTCGCGCCGGGTGGTGGAAGTGGCCAATCGCGTGAAGGCGGGTGAATGGACCAAAAGCATAGGGCCGGACTGGTTCGGCAGCGATGTGCACCACAAAACGCTGGGTATCGTTGGGATGGGGCGCATCGGCATGGCGCTGGCCCAGCGCGCGCATGCCGGCTTCGGCATGCCGATCCTCTATAACGCACGCAGCCAGCACCCGCAGGCGGAAGAGCGCTTCAACGCCCGCTACTGCGATCTGGATACGCTGCTTGAGGAAGCCGATTTTGTCTGCCTGATCCTGCCGCTAACCGCTGAGACTCATCATCTTTTCAATGCGGAGAAGTTCGCCAAAATGAAGCCATCCGCCATCTTTATTAACGCCGGACGCGGTCCGGTCGTCGATGAGAAAGCGCTGGTTGCCGCGTTGCAGAATGGCGAAATCCATGCCGCCGGTCTCGACGTGTTTGAGCAGGAGCCGCTGGCGCAGGACTCCCCGCTGCTCAGCATGCCGAACGTCGTCGCGCTGCCGCATATTGGGTCCGCCACCCATGAAACGCGCTACAACATGGCGGCCTGTGCGGTGGATAATCTGATTGATGCGCTGCAGGGCAACGTCGATAAGAACTGCGTGAACCCGCAGGTAAAATAGGCAGGAAAGGGACATTCTCGCCCGGCTGAGCGTCGCGTCAGCCGGGAAGAAACCCGGATGATGGCGCGATCAGCGCCTTCCCCGGGCTCGGTCAGCGGCTAGCGCGTTGCGTTAACGGCTGCCGTCCACGCCTGATTGAACGCCTGGTGCTGAGCCGCCAGCGGGCCAATCAATGCGTTGTACTGGCTGGCCTGCTGCGAGGTCGGGAACTGGATCCCGTTTGCCACGAAGCTCACCTGGGTATTTTGCTGGGCAACAAAATCACCCACCTGCACCAGCTGCTGAGTAAAGACCTGCGCCGCAGGGATCAGCGGCTGCAGGGCATTTGCCGGGCCGGTAACCACTTTGTTGTAAACCTGGTCAAAGACCGGCTTGAGATCGTCACCCTGCTTCAGCGCGCTATGCGCACCATCGGCCTGCATTTTCGCATTTTCCAGCTGCTGGCTCAGTACGCCGAGCGCGCCGTTTGCCTGACGCAGCGGTTCACGCTGGGTGATATAGTCCTGCGGGACGCGAATCGCGTTCACGCTGTCTACCACCGGGCGCAGACCCGCATCCATCGCCTGACTTACCTGCTGCGAATAGCCGTAAATCACCGCGTAATCGGACACAAAAGGTCCGAACTGTTTTTTCTGATCGGCGGTCAGCGTCGGCAGACGTTCGCCGCTCCGCATAGCCGTATTTTGCAGGAAGTCGATGAACGCTTTGCGCTGATCGCCTTCTTTATCAAAACACCCACTCAGGCTAACCACCATTAATAAGGCCGCAACAGCCGCAAACCAGCGAGAGCAGGACTTTCCTGTCGCCATTTTTTTACTCCTTTCAGCCAAAAAAAGCGCAAACAGACACACACGTGCCAGACGCTGACAAGGATAGTCCAGGTCAGCCTCGCAGGATACACTTTCCTGACAATCTTCCGCAGGAAATAGCCCGCTGGCGGCGTTTTATCGACAACCGCTACCGTCTGTTAAGCACATCACAATTACCGCCATAACGACAAACCCAAAAATAAGACACAACACATTGATTTAAATAAACTTAATTTTCAACCATGGCGTTTAAACCCCCGAAAAGAACGATAATCGCACGCTTCCTGGCCGGAGCGCGTTGCCTGCTGTCGGGTTCAGTGTTTTGATTAATGAGCGATTAACGGCATTACGTTCGATTATCGCACAAATACGATTAACGACAGCGAGGGAGACGTGAACAGCCGTTTTCGTCCCCCGCTCTGCCTGCCAGGAATGCCGTATGAATAAGACAACCATCGATATTCAGGCTTTTATCAATGAACATCCGTTCACGAAGTACCAGTGGATGATTCTGGCCTTATGTTTTATCACCGTTGCTATGGACGGTTTCGATACCGCGATAATCGGTTTCATCGCCTCAGACCTTGTGCAGGAGTGGGGCGTAGAAAAATCGGCATTGGGCCCGGTAATGAGCGCAGCGCTGGTCGGCCTGGCGGTGGGCGCCTTGACCGCGGGGCCGCTGGCCGACCGCATTGGCCGCAAGAAGGTCCTGTTGATGTCGATCGCGGTGTTTGGCAGCTTTAGCCTGCTTACCGCTTTTGCTACCAGCCTGAATCAGCTGACGCTGCTGCGTTTTCTCACCGGGCTGGGGCTGGGGGCCGCGATGCCGAACGCCGCGACGCTGATGAGCGAATACGCGCCGGAGCGCCGCCGGGCCTTAATGGTCAATCTGATGTTCGTTGGGTTCCCGATGGGATCGTCGCTGGGCGGTTTTCTTTCGGCCTGGATGATCCCGCAATACGGCTGGCAAAGCGTGCTGGTACTGGGCGGCGTGATGCCTCTGCTGCTCGCCGTGGCGCTGATCTTCCTGCTGCCTGAATCGGCGCGCTACATGGTTGTTAAGCGTCAGCCCGCACAGCGCATTGCGGCAATCCTCCGGCGCATTGCGCCGCTGCCGGAAGGGGTGGAGTTTGAGCTGCGTGAGGCTGGCCAGGTCAAAGAGAAATCGGCTCTGGCGGTTATTTTCTCTCCACGCTATATCGTCGGTACCCTGATGCTGTGCCTGACCTACTTTATGGGCCTGCTGATCTTCTATTTACTGACCAGCTGGCTGCCGCTGCTGATTCGTGAAACCGGCGCAACCATGAGCCAGGCGTCGATTATCACCGCGCTGTTCCCGCTGGGCGGCGGTATTGGCGTGCTGATCCTCGGCGCGCTGATGGATAAGATCAACCCCAATAAGGTCGTCGCCGTCGGCTGGCTGCTGACCGGTATTTTCGTCTGTCTCGTGGGCTTCTCCACCGGCAGCCTGGTGCTGATGGGGGTGATGGTATTTATTGCCGGTAGCATTATGAACGGCGCGCAGTCTTCTATGCCGGCGCTGGCGGCCGGGTTTTATCCCACTCAGGGCCGCGCCACCGGCGTCGCATGGATGCTGGGGATCGGGCGCTTTGGCGGCATTCTCGGCGCCTTCAGCGGCGTATTCCTGATGCAGGCGCAGCTCTCTTTCACGACTATTTTCAGCCTGCTGGCGATCCCGGCGTTTTTATCCGCCCTCGCCCTGCTGGTTAAATACAAAATGAGCCTGCGTCAGCCTGCCCCGCCTCAGGCCGATGCTGAAAATCTGCAGAAAGCCTGACCGTAAGGCCAGCGGGAAGCCGCTGGCCTCGTTTTTTCTCTGGCGTTTACAAATATTTTCCAAAGCCGTGCGTATGATGATTAATCATCGGCTTACTCCCCGCTCCAGCTGGGCTATCCGGCGGTAAACGAAAGCCTGCTGGCATATAATCACCCCCGTTACCGTTCTTGACGCTTTTTCCTGACTATTCTTAATAAGCATCCACCAAACCTACCCTTTACTGTGCAGCAGGAAGGAGCTCTCTATGGAATATAAAGATCCAATATTCGAATTGCTTAGCAGCCTGGAACAAATTGTTTTTAAAGACATTCCCCGAGCGACCGCCCCAACCCGCAAGCCAACCGCCTTCAGCGAATTCGACCGGCTCCGTAAAGGGACCGGGCTGAAAATTGACGATTTCGCCGATGCGATGGGCGTCAGCGTGGCGATGGTGCAGGAGTGGGAGTCGAGACGCGTCAAGCCCTCTTCGACTGAGCTCAAGTTGATGCGCCTGATCCAGGCTAACTCAAAGCTTTCAAGGCAAATTCACGAGTGAAGTTCTATAATGTTATTGGACACTGATTACGGTCCTGATTAGGGACCGTTTTAATTTCTATGAAAAAAACGTTTGCTATCGCACCTCAAAAATGAGTTAATGCTCGCAGGTTTGATGTACAGACCACAGAGCATTAGTATAGAGTAGTCCTTGAGCGGTTATCCTAGATACCCCGGTAGTGAACTTTCCCTTTATAGCTTCAAATCTGTAGTCCAGACCGTATCGCCGAAAGGTTCATTTATTATTTAAAGGTATTTCGCTATGTCCGGTAAAATGACTGGTATCGTAAAATGGTTCAACGCTGATAAAGGTTTCGGCTTCATTACTCCTGATGACGGTTCTAAAGATGTATTCGTACACTTCTCCGCTATCATGAACGATGGCTACAAATCTCTGGATGAAGGTCAGAAAGTTTCCTTCACCATCGAAAGCGGCGCTAAAGGCCCGGCAGCTGGCAACGTTACCAGCCTGTAAGCTTAAATAAGCTCAGAATTCAAGATCCCTGCCTCGCGGCGGGGATTTTTTTTATCTGAATATCAGAAAACCGCCACCTCGCATGGCGGTTTTTTTCGTTTTAATACGGCTCAAGCTGCCAGCCGCCGTCTCGCCACGCTAAAGCGTGGGTAAGCTTCAGCCCCTGCAGGAACGCCTCGTCATGCGACACCACCAGCATCGCGCCGGGGAATCCCGCCAGCGCCGCTTCAATGGCCTGGGCAGAGGCTAAATCCAGGTGGTTAGTCGGCTCATCGAGCAGCAGAAGCTGAGTGGCATCCCGCCGCCACAGTACGCAGGCCAGCGCCGCCTTCAGCCGTTCCCCGCCGCTCAGGGCCGCCAGCGGCAGATTGATTTTATCCGCCCCCAGCTGCAGCTGGGCAAGCCGGCTGCGCAGCACGCCCTCCTCCAGCGGCGTATCGTCAAGATTAAGGTGCGTTAAAACCGATAGCGACAGGTCCAGCTGCGTCAGGTGCTGATCCAGCCACGCCGCATGAACCGACAGTCGGCACTCTCCAGAAAGCGGCTGCTCGAGACCGACCAGCGTTTTCAGTAACGTGGTTTTTCCACAGCCGTTAGGCCCGCGCAGCGCTACGCGCATCGGCCCATCAAGACGCCAGCTCAGCGGCGCTGCCGCCGAGTGGGCCAGCCGTAGATCCTCCAGCACCAGGACCTGTTTACCGGCGGCGATCTGACTTCCCGGTAGAGTGAACATCACCGATGCCTCATCTTCTACCCGCTCGTGCGCCTGGGCGACCGCGGTATTGAGCGCGCTATTTTGCTCCCGATGCTGCCGCTGGAGCGTTCCGGGGCGCTCCTTCGCCGCGCCTTTATACTTCACGCGTTCAAACGAGGCAATATTCAGCGTATCGACAACCCGCAGCGTCTGCGCAGATCGCCGCTGGCTGGCATCATGCTCTTTTTGCATTCGCGCCCGGGTGCGGCGGCGTTCGGTCGCGGCATGCTCCAGCGCGGCACGTGCGGCCTGCTGTTCGGCATCACGCTGCTGCCGATAGTCGGCGTAGTTCCCGCCATAGCTTCGCAGCGCCGTCGGCGTGAGCTCAAGGATACGCGGCATTCGCGCCAGCAGTTCACGATCGTGGCTGGCGATGATTCCCCCGCCACGCCAGCGCTCCAGCTGCCGATACAACCATTCGCGGCCCTGCCCGTCGAGGTGATTTGTCGGCTCGTCCAGCAGCAAATAGTCCGCGCCTGAGAGAAAGGCCCCGCACAGCAGCGCTTTCACCCGCTCGCCGCCGCTCAGCGACGACGCGAGTCGTTCGGGAGAAAACGCCGGCAGGCCGGCATCGGCGAACGCCGCGCTCAGACGCTCGCGCAGATCCCAGAAACCCTCCAGGCTCTCGACGTCGTCAGCGAATCCTTCCCCGCGCTCAAGCCGCAGCAGAGCAGAGAAAATGGGCTCATAGCCCAGCAGGTCGGCCAGGGTCGTGCTGGAAGCAAGTGCCGGATGTTGGGCAACATAGGCCAGCGAGGTACAGCGTTCGATATGTCCGCCGGAAGGAGAGTCAACGCCCGCCAGCAGCCGAAGCAGGCGAGTTTTGCCGACGCCATTACGGCCGACCAGGCCGCAGAACGACGTCTCTAACGATAAATTTAGCGGGCCAAACAGCATGTCTCCCGTCGCAAACTGACAGGTGATCTGATGCAAAATAAAAGCGGGGGATTGGGCACAATGGGCCATAAGCACTCCTGAATGAAATCGATACTTCCCCTGCCGCACATAGTGTTGGCAAGGAGTGAATTCAGCAGGCGTGGTTATCCATTTTCAGTGTGCTCTCAGTAAGACGAGGGATTCGTCGGGACACAGAATAGCCACACCGCCCCCCACATTTCAAGATTATTATTTCAGCGCCCGCGCCGGTACGGGGCAAAAGTAGCCGCGCCGATGGGCCAACTGACGGACGTATTTATCGCCGGTCATAACGATGAGCCCCCGGAATTTATCGATCAAATTTTGTTCTATTTTTTTGAACAAGATGCGCAAATTGTTCCGATTTTAATCACCAGACGATCGGTCTATTATTTATCACATCAGGGCACAACGCCCTATTACAGACAAACAACCTCAGGAATACGACCATGAAATCTATCAAAACTTTCGTTGCAGTTACCGCACTTTCTCTGATGTCCTTCGGCGCATTTGCTCAGAGCATCAGCACCACCGCCTCCACCCTGGACCGTGCAGAAGCTAAAATTGCCGCCCAGGCTGCTGAGCAGGGTGCGTCCTACAAAATTACCAGCGCCCAGTTCAACAACCGCGTTCATATGACCGCAGAACTGACCAAATAAATCGCATTGATGGCGCTTTTAGAGAGTGCCGGCCGCCGGAATCAAGCATACAGGCGACAACGACAGCACGATGAAAAGGAATCTAAAATGAAAAATATCAGCGTGATGACCGCCCTGTTTCTGGCAGCCTCACTATCAACCGGCGTCATGGCAGCAGAACGTCATGCCGTAGCGCCAGAAGCGGGCTCCAGCATCGATACGTCGATGCATCAAAACCGCATTAACGTCAGCCACGCTTTCGATAAAGAGAGCCTGACGGCAGGCAACCTGGAGTAGTTAAGGGCCAGCCTGTAGACGAACAGATGGCGCCATGAGCATCTTCGCGCCATAAAAAAACCTGCCAGAAGGCAGGTTTTTTTGTTGCCAAAAGGCGCTTACTGCAGCAGAGAAATGTCCGCGACCTGCAGGAAAAGCTCGCGCAGTTTGGACAGCAGCGTCAGTCGGTTGATACGCACGTCCCGATCTTCGGCGTTGACCATCACGTTCTCAAAGAACTCATCCACCGGTTCACGCAGGGAGGCCAGCTCGATCAGCGCTTCCTGGTAGCGGCCTTCGGCGAAGAACGGCTGCAGCTTATCGCGCAGCACGACCAGATGGGTCGCCAGCTTGATCTCTGCGGCTTCTTTCAGCACGGAGGCGTGAACGGCATCGTTCAGCGTCTCTTCAGATTTTGCGAGGATGTTGGAGACGCGCTTGTTGGCGGCCGCCAGCGCCGAGGACTCTTCCAGCGTACGGAAGTGCGAAACCGCCTTCATGCGCGCATCGAAATCAGCCGGACGAGTCGGGCGACGAGCCAGTACCGCCTGGATGGTATCAACGCCGTAGCCTTCGTCCTGGTACCAGGCACGGAAGCGACCGAGCATAAAGTCGATGACGTCATCAACAACCCTGGCGTTGGTCAGCTTGTCGCCATACAGATGCACCGCTTCTTCGGTGAGAGTCTGCAGATCCAGATTCAGGTTCTTCTCAACGATGATGCGCAGTACGCCCAGCGCGGCGCGGCGCAGTGCGAACGGATCTTTGTCCCCTTTCGGGTGCTGACCAATGCCGAAGATACCGGCAAGCGTATCCATCTTATCGGCAATCGCCACCGCACAGGCAACCGGGTTAGACGGCAGATCGTCACCGGCAAAACGCGGCTGATACTGCTCGTTCAGCGCCACGGCAACGTCTTCCGCTTCGCCATCATGGCGCGCGTAGTGCATGCCCATGACGCCCTGAGTATCGGTGAACTCGAAGACCATATTGGTCATCAGGTCGCACTTCGACAGCAGGCCCGCGCGGGTCGCGTGGTTGACGTCCGCGCCAATCTGACCGGCAATCCAGCCGGCAAGGGCCTGAATACGGTCGGTTTTATCGCGCAGGGTGCCCAGCTGCTGCTGGAACAGGACGGTCTGCAGACGCGGCAGGTGGTCTTCCAGGCGCTTTTTACGGTCGGTGTTGAAGAAGAACTCCGCATCCGCCAGGCGTGGGCGAACCACTTTCTCGTTACCGGAGATAATCTGGATGGGATCTTTGGATTCGATGTTGGCGACGAAGATGAAGTTCGGCAGCAGTTTGCCGTCTTCCGCGTAGACCGGGAAGTACTTCTGATCGCCTTTCATGGTGTACACCAGCGCTTCAGAAGGTACCGCGAGGAATTTTTCTTCGAATTTCGCCGTCAGCACCACCGGCCACTCCACCAGCGAGGTCACCTCTTCCAGCAGGCTTTCGCTCAGGTCAGCGTTGCCGCCGATTTTGCGCGCTGCGGCTTCGGCGTCGGCTTTAATGGTGGCTTTACGCGTTTCGTAGTCAGCAATGACTTTACCGCGCTCCAGCAGGATCTGCGGATACTGTTCGGCGCTATCGATGGTGAACTCCGGCTCGCCCATAAAGCGATGCCCGCGGATCACGCGATCGGAGTCGATGCCGAGAATGGTCGCCGGCACGACTTTGTCGCCGAGCAGCAGGGTCACGGTGTGAACCGGACGCACGAACTGCACGTCCGACGCGCCCCAGCGCATCAGTTTAGGGATAGGCAGCTTGCCGAGGGAGGTCGAGACCATGTTCGGCAGCAGCGCTTCCGCGCTTTCGCCTTTCACATGGGCGCGATACAGCAGCCATTCGCCTTTATCGGTCGCCAGACGCTCGGCCTGCTCGACGGTGATACCGCAGCCGCGCGCCCAGCCTTCGGCCGCTTTGCTCGGTTTACCTTCTGCGTCAAACGCCGCAGAAATCGCCGGGCCGCGTTTTTCAATTTCGCGATCCGGCTGGGAAGCGGCCAGATTAGCCACCTTCAGCGCCAGACGACGCGGGGCGGCAAACCACTCAACGGTGCCGTGGGCAAGGCCAGCGCTGTCCAGCTCCGCGGTAAAGTTCGCAGCAAAAGACTCAGCCAGGCTGCGCAGGGCTTTTGGTGGCAGCTCTTCGGTGCCGATCTCCACCAGGAAAGTTTTCTCAGACATGGCCGCCTCTTATTTGTTTTTGTTGCACATCGGGAAGCCAAGGGCCTCACGGGAAGCGTAGTAAGCTTCTGCCACCGCTTTCGTCAGGGTGCGGATGCGCAGAATATAGCGCTGACGCTCGGTGACGGAGATGGCTTTACGCGCATCCAGCAGGTTGAAGCTATGGGCGGCCTTCAGAATGCGCTCGTAGGCGGGCAGCGGCAGCGGATTTTCCAGCGCCAGCAGCTGCTGCGCTTCTTTCTCATACTGCTCAAAGCAGGAGAACAGGAAGTCCACGTCGGCGTATTCAAAGTTATAGGTTGATTGCTCGACTTCGTTCTGATGGAACACGTCGCCGTAGGTCGTTTTACCCAGCGGGCCGTCGCTCCAGACCAGGTCGTAAACGCTGTCTACGCCCTGAATGTACATTGCCAGGCGCTCCAGACCGTAGGTGATCTCGCCGGTGACCGGCTTACATTCCATACCACCCACCTGCTGGAAGTAGGTGAACTGCGTCACTTCCATACCGTTCAGCCACACTTCCCAGCCCAGACCCCAGGCACCCAGCGTTGGGTTTTCCCAGTTGTCTTCCACGAAGCGGATATCATGAATAGTCGGATCCATACCCAGCTCTTTCAGAGACCCGAGGTACAGCTCCTGGATGTTGTCCGGCGATGGCTTAATGACCACCTGGAACTGATAGTAGTGCTGCAAGCGGTTCGGGTTTTCGCCATAGCGGCCGTCGGTTGGACGACGCGAAGGCTGCACGTAGGCAGTCGCCATCGGCTCTGGCCCCAGCGCGCGCAGGCAGGTCATTGGGTGGGAGGTGCCGGCGCCAACTTCCATGTCCAGTGGTTGAACAATGGTGCAGCCCTGACGAGCCCAGTAATCCTGTAAGGTCAGGATCAGGCCCTGGAAGGTCCTGGTATCAAACTTTTGCATATTATTTCGTGCTGGATACGTGTGGATTTAAAGGAAGGGATCAGTATACCCGCTGGCTGCGAGATATACAGTACGAAACGGCGTTGTTTAAGCAAAATTGGGGAAATTAACGCCATCATGCGGCAGCCGCGGGGCATTTAGCGCATAGAAAGATGTAAAAACTGCCCGTCTGGATCGAAAGAACAGATAAAGCGCTCATTCTGCTCGGTATGGCCCGACAGCTCATAGCTTCCCTGGAACTGTTCAAAGTGGCTGACGTCAACCAGCCTGGCCCCGGTGCTGTAGCGTCTTGCCGCCTGATCCTTACACAGCTGTTCCATATTCAGGGTAATTTGCGGCGTAATCCGCGCTCTTTGCGCTTTTTGTGGCGGCTGGGAGGGCGTCTGGCTGCAGCCGGCGAGCACAAGCAGCAGCAGTCCAGAAAAAAAACATTTCATCACCATTTTCCTCGACCGCCTTGTTAGCAAATTGTTATCGTTCAGATTACGTGAAATCACCCGGACATTGTGCGAATCTCTCCACATCTCTACAAGCACGCGGCGGCAAACTCAGAATATTCCATTGCGACACCGCGGTATCAGGGAAGTCAGACCCTGTTTAAGAAGGAACCACTGAGGTACTGATGCAGGAAAAAATAAACTGGATTACGAGTTTGCGCGGTATCGCATGCATGATGGTGGTGATGATCCACAGCACTACCTGGTACATCACCCATCCCCATTCCATCAGCCTGGTGGAATGGGATATGGCCAACCTGCTCAACTCCGCCTCTCGCGTCAGCGTCCCGCTCTTCTTCATGATGTCTGGATATCTGTTTTTCGGCGAACGCAGCGCCCAGCCGCGGCACTTTCTGCGCATTGTGCTGTGCGTGCTGTTTTACAGCGCCGTGTCGCTGCTCTACATCTCCCTGTTTACCCATATCAACGTCGAGCTCTCGCTAAGAAACCTGCTGCAAAAGCCGGTGTTCTATCACCTGTGGTTTTTCTTCGCGATTATCGTCATCTACCTGCTCTCGCCGCTTATTCAGGTTAAGCAGGTCAGCGGCAAGATGCTGCTGGCGCTGATGCTGGTCATCGGCATTCTCGCCAACCCCAACATGGTCAGCGTAAAAGCGGGCGGTATCGAATGGCTGCCGCTCAATCTCTATATCAGCGGCGATGCCTTTTACTACGTGCTGTACGGCGTGCTTGGCCGGGCGATTGGCATGATGGAGACGGATAAAAAATGGCTGACTCTGCTGTGTGCCGCGCTGTTTGCCAGCGCCGTGTGGGTGATATCGCGCGGAACGCTGCATGAGCTTAAGTGGCGCGGCGACTTCGGCGATACCTGGTATTTATACTGCGGTCCGGCGGTGTTTGTGTGCGCGGTAGCCCTGCTGACGCTGGCGAAAAACACCCTCAACGCGCGTCAGATCCCCGTTCTGGCGCTCATCGCCCGCCACTCTCTGGGGATCTACGGCTTTCATGCGCTGATTATCCACGCGCTGCGGGCCAGCGGCCTGGAGCTCACCCGCTGGCCGCTGCTGGATATTCTGTGGATCTTTAGCGCCGCCCTGCTGGGCAGCCTGCTGCTGTCGGCGCTGGTGCAGCGCATCGACACGCGCCGGCTGGTGAGCTAGCGCCACGGTCAAACCCGCTCCCGCGCGGGAGCGGATCGCCGCTACGACATCAGCGGGAGAAGCTGCTGATAAATCTGGCGGAAGGTTTCGCGACGCGGAGCATAGAGCGCGACGCGTTCGCTATTCGGACGATGAGCCTGCTCAAGCGGCAGCTGGGGCAGAAGGTCCGCCCAGGATTCCCCTTGATGCAGCGCCAGCTGCGCGAGTCTCGCGGCGCCCAGCGCCGGTCCAACGTCGCCGCCGGTGCGGTAATCCAGCTGCTGTCCGCTGATGTCAGCCAGCATCTGCCGCCACCAGGGGCTGCGCGCGCCTCCGCCAATCAAGGTGATGCTCTCGGGCCTGATGCCGCAGGCGTGGACCGCATCCATACCGTCCGCCAGCGCATATCCCACCCCTTCCAGCACCGCACGCGCCAGCTCCGCCGGGCCATGCTGATGCGTCAGGCCGAAAAAGACGCCCTTCGCCTGCGGGTTGTTATGCGGCGTACGTTCGCCGGAAAGATAGGGTAGAAACCACACCGGGCCCGCGCGCTCATCGGCGGACTCGGCCGCGCCGATCAGCGCCGGAACCGTACCCAGGCCGGTCAGCTTAGCCGCCCAGTCGAGGCAGGATGCCGCGCTGAGCATGACCGACATCAAATGCCAGCGCCCGGGAAGCGCGTGGCAGAAGCTGTGCACCGCGCTTTCGGGTTTGCTGAGAAACCCCTCGCTGACGGCAAAGTAAACGCCGGAGGTGCCCAGCGATAGCATCGCCTGCCCCGCGTCCGCCATGCCGACGCCAACAGCACCGGCGGCGTTATCCCCGCCGCCTGCCACTACCAGCGCCTGCGGCATATTCCACGCCGCGGCGAGAGCCGGGCGCAGCGCTCCCGTCACCTCGCTGCCTTCAAATAGCGCGGGCATGTTATCGCGGCTCAGGCCGCAGGCGGCGAGCATCTCGTCGCTCCAGTCGCGCTTTGCCACGTCCATCCACATCGTCCCGGCAGCATCAGACATATCGCTGGCGAACTCGCCGGTCATGCGCAGGCGTAAATAGTCTTTCGGCAGCAGGACCTTATCAACCTGGCTGAAGACGTCCGGCTCGTGTCGCTTAACCCACAGCAGCTTCGGCGCCGTAAAGCCGGGCATCATCAGGTTGCCGGTGATCTGCCGCGACCGCTCCACCCGCTCTTCCAGCAGGACGCACTCTTCGCCGCAGCGCCCGTCGTTCCATAAAATGGCCGGGCGCAGCACCCGCTGCTGCTTGTCCAGCAGCGTGGCGCCATGCATCTGCCCGGCGATACCGATAGCCTTCACGTCGCGCAGGGAGTGCTGCTCTCCCAGCGCTTTGATCGCGCTATCCGTTGCCTGCCACCAGTGCTCGGGATCTTGTTCGGACCATAAGGGGTGCGGGCGCGAGACGCTGAGCTTTTCCGTGTGCGAAGCCAGTACCTCACCCTGCTCATTGAGCAAAATGGCCTTCACGCCCGAGGTACCTAAATCAATCCCGATGTACATACAGACTCTCCTGAACAGCGCGCCACGGCTGAGCGTGGCGCGAAAAGCGTGCTAAATAGCCTATGCCCGGACGCGCCGGGCACTATCATCACTTATCGAAAAGATAATGATTCACCAGATTTTCCAGCTGCTCCTGGTGGCCGCTCTGATGCTGCGGCGCCAGATTATGCTGCGCGGCATGCTGAGCAATTTCCGTCAGCGTCATCTGCCCCTTGAGGATTTGCTGGCCCAGATCGCCGTTCCACCCGGCATAGCGTTTTGCTACGCGCTTATCCAGCTCGCCATCTTCAATCATGCGCGCCGCCACCTTCAGTGACAGAGCCATCGTATCCATCGCCCCAATATGACCATAGAACAGATCGTACTTATCGGTGCTTTGACGACGAACTTTGGCATCAAAATTCAGCCCGCCGGTAGTGAAACCGCCGGCCTTGAGAATTTCATACATCACCAGGGCGTTTTCTTCCACGCTATTCGGGAACTGATCGGTATCCCAGCCCAGCTGCGGGTCGCCGCGGTTGGCATCGACGGAGCCAAACAGGCCCAGCGCGATGGCGGTGGCAATCTCGTGGTGGAAGCTGTGGCCTGCCAGGGTCGCGTGGTTCGCTTCGATATTCAGCTTGATCTCTTTTTCCAGACCGAACTGCTTGAGGAAGCCATAAACGGTGGAGGCGTCGTAGTCGTACTGGTGCTTGGTCGGCTCCTGCGGCTTCGGCTCAATCAGCAGCGTCCCCTGGAAGCCAATTTTATGTTTGTGCTCAACCACCAGCTGCATAAACCGGCCAATCTGCTCACGCTCCTGGCGCAGGTCGGTATTGAGCAGCGTTTCATACCCTTCTCGGCCGCCCCACAGGACGTAGTTTTCCCCGCCCAGCTTGTGGGTGGCATCCATCGCGGTCACGACCTGAGTCGCCGCCCAGCTGAACACTTCCGGGTCCGGGTTGGTTGCCGCACCTGCGCCGTAGCGCGGATTAGTGAAGCAGTTCACGGTGCCCCACAGCAGCTTCACGCCGCTATGCTCCTGTTTTGCCGCCAGCACATCGACCATTTGCGCGAAATTGTTCAGGTACTCCTTCAACGACGCGCCTTCCGGGGAGACGTCAACGTCGTGGAAGCAGTAGTACGGGACGTTCAGCTTGTGGAAAAACTCAAAGGCGACGTCGGCTTTACGTTTTGCCATTTCGAGGGCGTCGCCCGGCTGCTGCCACGGACGGTTGAAGGAACCGACGCCAAACATATCGGCCCCGTTCCAGCAGAACGTGTGCCAGTAGCAGGCCGCAAACCGCAGGTGTTCTTCCATGCGTTTACCCAGCACCAGCTCATCCGGATTATAGTGACGGAAAGCCAGCGGGTTAGTGGATTTAGGGCCTTCATAACGAACGCGATCGAGTTGATCGAAATAGGTCTGCATAATGAACTCCATATTCAGGGATGCGGCGGGTAATAATTCATAAGCCAATATAGAATTGCTGTTTTACTTTCCTCAATTACGTTATTTCACACCGCCGTTGAGAGAATCCGCAAACGTGCGCCAGATCGCAAAAATAACCGACTTATTCGCTATTTATGTCCTATCCCAATGAAAGATCGGCACAATCCCTGAGGCCCTAAAGATTAAAATAAGATCGCGGTCATAAATCAGCAAATAAACTAAATTTCATAACGCCAAAATAAGCACAGGTAATTGCCAGCACCCTTTTCCCCGTTAAGAATCTTCAGCGTATCAGACCGTCTGCTTTTACCGCTCGTTTTATCCTGCACTTTACAAAAAGGTATTATTATTATGAAGATAAAGAACCTTTGCCTCACGCTCTGCGCTTCACTCATTCTGACCAGCATGGCGGGTATTGCTAAAGAAGTTAAAATTGGTATGGCCATTGACGATCTTCGACTGGAGCGCTGGCAGAAAGATCGCGATATTTTTGTCAACAAGGCTGAATCATTAGGCGCGAAAGTATTTGTACAGTCTGCCAACGGCAATGAAGAAACGCAAATGTCGCAAATTGAAAATATGATAAATCGCGGCGTTGATGTCCTGGTCATTATTCCTTACAACGGTCAGGTTTTAAGTAACGTGATTAAAGAAGCAAAGCAGGAGGGAATCAAAGTTCTCGCCTATGACCGTATGATTAATAACGCAGATATTGATTTCTATATTTCGTTCGATAACGAAAAAGTCGGCGAAATGCAGGCCAAAAGTCTGGTCGAGAAAGTGCCCCAGGGAAACTATTTCCTGATGGGCGGCTCGCCTGTTGATAATAACGCCAAGCTCTTCCGCGCCGGACAAATGAAGGTGCTTAAGCCTTATATCGATCAGGGCAAAATCAAAATTGTCGGCGATCAGTGGGTCGACGGCTGGCTGCCGGAAAACGCCTTAAAAATAATGGAAAACGCGCTGACCGCCAACAATAACAAAATTGATGCGGTCGTGGCCTCAAACGACGCCACCGCCGGCGGGGCAATCCAGGCGCTAAGCGCCCAGGGGCTGGCGGGGAAAGTGGCGATCTCGGGTCAGGACGCCGACCTCGCCGGAGTGAAGCGCATTATCTCTGGTACCCAGACGATGACGGTTTATAAGCCCATCGTGACGCTTGCCACCACCGCGGCAGAAATTGCCGTTGAGCTCGGTAACGATAAGGCGCCGCACGCTGATACCACCTTAAACAACGGGCTGAAGGACGTCCCGTCGCGGCTGCTGACGCCAATTGAAGTGAATAAAGACAATATCGACCAAACGGTGATTAAAGACGGTTTCCACAAAAAGAGCGAACTGTAACCTCCGACGCCCCTTAACCGGGGCGTTATTCTCGTCCAGCCGGATATCGCTTATGCGGAGCATCTATGTCCTGGTTACTTGAAATGAAGAACATTACCAAATCTTTCGGCGCGGTGAAGGCCGTTGATAATGTCAGCCTGCGGCTTAACGCCGGGGAAGTTGTCTCATTGTGTGGCGAAAATGGTTCCGGCAAATCCACCCTGATGAAGGTGCTATGCGGCATTTATCCGCACGGCAGCTATGAGGGCGAGATTATTTTCTCTGGCGAAACCCTGCAGGCCGCCAATATTCGCGATACCGAGCGTAAGGGCATTGCCATCATTCACCAGGAGCTCGCGCTGGTAAAACACTTAACGGTGCTGGAGAACATTTTCCTCGGCGCAGAAATTTCCCGCCACGGCCTGCTGGATTATGAAACCATGACCCTACGCAGCCAGAAGCTGCTGGCTCAGGTCAATTTGGCGATATCACCCGATACGCGCGTCGGGGATTTAGGTCTTGGCCAGCAGCAGCTGGTTGAAATTGCCAAAGCGCTCAACAAGCAGGTGCGCTTATTGATTCTCGATGAGCCCACCGCTTCATTAACCGAACAGGAAACGGCAATCCTGCTAAACATTATTCGCGATCTGCAAAATCACGGCATCGCCTGTATTTATATCTCCCACAAGCTCAACGAAGTCAAAGCGATCTCCGACACCATCTGCGTGATTCGCGACGGCCAGCATATTGGTACCCGCGACGCCAGCGGCATGAACGAAGATGATGTTATTACCATGATGGTCGGCCGCGAGCTGACCGCCCTTTACCCCAGCGAGCCGCATACCCGCGGCGACGAGATTTTGCGCGTCGAGAATTTAACCGCCTGGCACCCGGTCAATCGCCACATTAAACGAGTAAACGATATCTCCTTTTCGCTGCATCGCGGTGAAATCCTCGGCATTGCCGGACTGGTCGGCGCCGGGCGTACCGAGGCCGTCCAGTGCCTGTTTGGCGTCTGGCCGGGCCGTTGGGAGGGAAAAATCTCTATCGACGGCCAGCCGGTGGCGATCCATCACTGCCAGCAGGCGATTGCTCAGGGTATCGCCATGGTGCCGGAGGATCGCAAAAAAGACGGCATCGTGCCGGTGATGGCGGTCGGCAAGAACATCACCCTGGCCGCGCTGGACCAGTTTAGCGGCCCGCTCAGCAGCCTCGATGACGCCGGGGAGCAGCTGTGCATTCAGCAGTCTATCCAGCGCCTCAAAATCAAAACCTCATCGCCGGACCTGGCCATCGGCCGGCTCAGCGGCGGCAATCAGCAGAAGGCGATCCTCGCCCGCTGCCTGCTGCTGAACCCGCGCATTTTAATCCTTGATGAGCCCACCCGCGGCATTGATATCGGCGCGAAATACGAAATCTACAAGCTGATTAACCAGCTGGTGCAGCAGGGGATCGCCGTGATCGTTATCTCGTCGGAGCTTCCGGAGGTGCTCGGGCTCAGCGATCGGGTGCTGGTCATGCACGAAGGCAAACTGAAAGCCAACTTAATCAACCAGGGTCTGACCCAGGAAAAGGTAATGGAAGCCGCACTGAGGAGCGAACACCATGTCGAAAAACACGCCGTCTGAGATAAAACTGGCCCCATCAGCCTCCGCCGCCCTGCCCGGATTAAAGAGCCTGAATCTTCAGGTTTTCGTCATGATCGCCGCCATCGTGGTCATCATGCTGTTCTTTACCTGGGTTACCGACGGCGCCTACCTGAGCGCGCGCAATATTTCTAACCTGCTGCGGCAGACGGCCATTACCGGGATCCTCGCGGTGGGAATGGTCTTCGTGATTATTTCCGCCGAGATTGACCTCTCCGTCGGCTCAATGATGGGGCTTCTCGGCGGCGCGGCGGCCATCTTCGACGTTTGGCTCGGCTGGCCGCTGCCGCTCACCATCGTGGTGACGCTGGCGATGGGGCTGCTGCTGGGTGCCTGGAACGGGTGGTGGGTCGCCTATCGCAAGGTGCCCTCGTTTATCGTCACCCTTGCCGGCATGCTGGCGTTCCGCGGGATTCTGATCGGCATCACCAACGGCACCACGGTCTCCCCGACCAGCCCGGCGATGTCGCAAATCGGCCAGAGCTACCTGCCGGACGGCATTGGCTTCGGTATCGGCGTCGTCGGCATGGCCGCCTTTATTATCTGGCAGTGGCGCGGCCGCCTGCGCCGCCAGGCGCTGGGGTTAACCACCTCCGCCTCAACCGCTGCCGTCGGCCGCCAGACCCTTACCGCCGTTTTCGTCCTCGGCGCAATCTGGCTGCTGAACGACTATCGCGGCGTCCCTACGCCGGTGCTGATCCTCGCCGCGCTGCTGCTGGCCGGCATGTTTATGGCCACCCGCACCGCCTTTGGCCGGCGGATTTACGCCATCGGTGGCAACATTGAGGCCGCCCGCCTGTCGGGCATCAGCGTAGAGCGAACCAAGCTGGCGGTGTTCGCCATCAACGGCCTGATGGTGGCGATTGCCGGGCTGATCCTCAGCTCGCGGCTGGGGGCCGGCTCGCCGTCCGCGGGCAACATCGCCGAACTCGACGCCATCGCCGCCTGCGTTATCGGCGGCACCAGCCTTGCCGGCGGCGTAGGCAGCGTGGCCGGCGCGGTCATGGGGGCCTTTATCATGTCCGCGCTGGATAACGGCATGAGCATGATGGACGTCGCCACCTTCTGGCAATACATCGTTAAAGGCGCCATTTTGCTGCTGGCGGTGTGGATGGATTCCGCCACCAAGCGGCGCGCCTGAGACGCTGGACAACAGAATGCCCGAATTATTTGCGCTACCGCCAGATTTACGCATAAGTAGCTTGTAATAGTTCGGGCATTGGCCGGTATTGTATGGCCAGCAAGAGAGACCAGGGAACGAGATTATGTTTGAAAAGCGTCACCGTATTACGCTGTTATTCAACGCCAACAAGGCCTACGATCGGCAGGTTGTGGAAGGCGTTGGCGAATATTTACAGGCGTCGCAGCTGGAGTGGGACATTTTTATCGAAGAGGACTTCCGCGCCAGGATAGAGAACATCAGAGAGTGGCTGGGAGACGGGGCGATCGCCGATTATGACGATCCCGAAATTGAAAAGCTGCTGGCCGGCGTCGAGATACCGATCGTCGGCGTGGGCGGCTCCTACTATCGCCCCGAGGATTACCCGCCGGTTCACTATATCGCCACCGATAACGCCGCCCTGGTTGAGAGCGCCTTCCTGCATCTGAAAGAGAAAGGGGTTCATCGTTTCGCCTTTTACGGGCTGCCGACCTCCAGCGGCAAGCGCTGGGCCGTCGAGCGCGAGCACGCATTTTGCCAGCTGGTGGCAAAAGAGAAGTATCGCGGCGTGGTTTATCAGGGGCTGGAGACGGCGCCGGAAAACTGGCAGCACGCGCAGAACCGCCTGGCGGACTGGCTGCAAACGCTGCCGCCGCAAACGGGGATTATCGCCGTTACCGACGCCCGCGCGCGCCACGTTTTACAGGCCTGCGAGCTGCTGCATATTCCGGTACCGGAAAAGCTGTGCGTCATCGGCATCGATAACGAAGAGCTGACCCGCTACCTGTCGCGCGTTGCGCTATCCTCGGTGGCCCAGGGCACCCGTCAGATGGGCTATCAGGCGGCAAAGCTGCTGCACCGCCTGCTGGATAAAGAGGCGCTGCCGCTGCAGCGCAGGCTGGTTCCCCCCATGCGCGTCATTGAGCGACGCTCGACGGACTACCGCTCCCTCTCCGACCCCTCGGTTATCCAGGCCATGCACTACATCCGCAATCACGCCTGCAAAGGCATAAAGGTTGAGCAGGTGCTGGACGCAGTCGGGATCTCGCGTTCGAACCTCGAGAAGCGCTTTAAAGAGGAGGTGGGCGAAACCATTCATACGGTCATTCACAGCGAGAAGCTGGAGAAGGCGCGCAGCCTGCTGGTTTCGACGACGCTATCGATTAATGAAATCTCGCAGATGTGCGGCTACCCGTCGCTGCAGTATTTCTATTCCGTGTTTAAGAAAGAGTACGACGTCACGCCGAAGGAGTACCGCGATCGGCACAGCGAAGTGATGATGTAGCGAGAAAAAAGCGAAAAAAATGCCCGGGCAAGCGCGCCGGGCATTTTTCATTATAGGGTTTGCATTACATATGTGCGGCAATCAGACGCTGGTTATCCTGATACATCGCGAAGAGATAGTTGTTATAGCTCGACCCTTTGGTCGAATAGCCCTTCAGCTTATGAATCATCGTGCTGGCGGTCACTTCCTGGTCCGTTTTACGCAGCTGCGCGCGGGAGGTGCGGAAGGATTTGTACGCCGGATGCGTGTTCAGGTTGGTCACGTAGGCCTGCACCGACTGTTCTACAGATTCAAACTGAGAATAGCCTTTCATCGCACCGCTGCAGTTGCCGCCGCCGCACTTCATACCAAACAGATTGTTGTTCATGCGCGCCAGCTTCGACGTACCCCAGCCGCTTTCGGCCGCCGCCATGGTGGCAACCATGCTGTTAGGAATAATGTCGACGCGATCCATCAGCGTATTCCAGGGAATACGGCGCGTGTTGCCAGACCATTTCACCTTATAGCGAGACGTTATATCTTTCAGACGCGTACGCTCGCTCGGCGACCAGCGGGAATCATACTGCTTGGTAACAAGCCAGTTACGATCGGCGGTAATCACCTGATTCTGCTTGGTAATATAAGGCATCACTGTCCGGAGAAACGCTTTTTTCCTTGGTGTTCCGGAAGGGTATTTTCGCAAATCAGGAAGTGAACTGCTCTTTACACTATTGCGAGAATACTCTTGTTTACTGCTGACCTTAACACTACTGCTTTTCTTTACTATCGGGGCTTTATGACTCGTTGTTGCCGTGTGGGTTGTTGCCAACACACTACCTGAAAATATGCAGGTAAGTAACATGAGTATCGCGGCCCCATATCGTCGAATGGGAATCGATATCATTAGATCTCCTGGTCGGATATATGCATTCCAACACCTTGTTTTATGCGAAAAAACGTTAATTGAATCGCGAATAGTATCAAAAATACCCAGTGAGAGCACTAACAGAAATAGTCCAATTCCTAAAAGCTGTCACCTGAAATCGGTTTCTGTCCGCTGAAAAGGTCGCGAAAATGCTAGCGCCGTCTCATTTTTTGGCTATTTTTTGAACTGAATCACTCACCCCTTTTCATCCTCCCCGTAAAAGCGCAGGTGGGATGAGTTCATCCCGCGGTCAGACAGGCAAACTGAACAAAAACCGCTTACAGGACTTCGGCATGAAACTCGCTGCTCTCGCGTCGCTACTGTTGCCTGGGATGGCCTTCGCCGCCTGGACCACCCCTGACTTTCCCACCTTTACCGAAGAAGGCACCGGCAGATTTATTAGCCAAAACGAGGTGGCGAAGGGTACACGTCCGCTGCAAATAAATTTTGACCAACAGTGCTGGCAGCCGGTCGGAACCATAAAACTCAACCAAATGCTCTCCATGGAGCCCTGCCGCGGCGCGCCGGCGCAGTGGCGAGTTTTCCGCGAAGGCCTGTACACCCTCGATGTCGATACCCGCTCCGGCACGCCGACGCTGATGATCTCCCTCAAAGAGACCGAAACGGCGTCAGCGGTGACGCCCCAGCTGCGCCAGTGCCCGAAATGGCAGGGCCAGCCGCTGACGATTGCCGTCGGCCAGACCTTTGCCGAAGGCAGCAAGGTACGTGATTTTTACAGCGGCAACGTCGCGACGGTGAGCGGCGGGAAGGTTACCCTCCAGCCGGCCCCCAACAGCAACGGCCTGCTGCTGCTCGAACGGGCGGAAACCGACGCCACCGCGCCGTTTAGCTGGCATAACGCCACGGTCTATTTCGTGCTCACCGACCGCTTCGTTAACGGCAACCCCGCCAACGACAACAGCTACGGGCGGCACAAAGACGGCATGCAGGAGATCGGCACCTTTCACGGCGGCGACCTGCAGGGCCTGACCAGCCGGCTCGACTATCTCCAGCAACTGGGCGTCAACGCGCTGTGGATCAGCTCCCCGCTGGAGCAAATTCACGGCTGGGTTGGCGGCGGAACCAAGGGGGACTTCCCGCATTACGCCTATCACGGCTACTACGCCCAGGACTGGACCAAGCTGGATGCCAACATGGGTACCGAAGCAGACCTCCGTCGCCTCGTCGATGAGGCCCATAAGCGCGGCATGCGCATCCTGTTTGATGTCGTGATGAACCACACCGGCTACGCGACGCTCGCCGATATGCAGGAGTTCAAATTTGGCTCCCTGTATCTGCAGGGCGATGAGCTGAAAAAGACGTTCGGCGAACGCTGGACCGACTGGAAGCCCGGCCCGGGTCAGAGCTGGCACAGCTTTAACGATTACATCAACTTCAGCGATAAGGCCGGCTGGGAAAAATGGTGGGGGAAAAAGTGGATCCGTACCGATATCGGCGACTACGATAACCCCGGCTTTGACGATCTAACCATGTCCCTGGCCTTCCTGCCGGACCTGAAAACGGAATCAACAACCCCTTCCGGCCTGCCAAACTTCTATCATCAGAAAGCGGATACCGCCGCCAAAGAGATCCCCGGCTTCACGCCGCGCGACTACCTGACCCACTGGCTCAGCCAGTGGGTGCGTGATTACGGTATTGACGGTTTCCGCGTCGATACCGCCAAGCACGTCGAGCAGGCCGCCTGGCAGCAGCTGAAAACCCAGGCGACCGCGGCGCTGGCAGAGTGGAAAAAGGCCAACCCCGATAAGGCGCTGGATAACGCGCCGTTCTGGATGACCGGCGAGGCCTGGGGCCACGGCGTCATGCAGAGCGACTACTATCGCCACGGTTTTGACGCGATGATTAACTTCGATTATCAGGATCAGGCGGCGAAGGCCGCGGATTGCCTGGCCAATATGGACCTGACCTGGCAGCAAATGGCGGACAAGCTGCAGCAGTTTAACGTCCTGAGCTACCTCTCATCGCACGATACGCGCCTGTTCCGCGAAGGCGGCAGCTCGGCGGCCGAACTGCTGCTGCTCGCCCCCGGCGCGGTGCAAATCTTCTACGGCGATGAGTCCTCGCGGCCCTTTGGCCCGACCGGCTCAGACCCGCTGCAGGGCACGCGCTCGGATATGAACTGGCAGGACGTCGCGGGCAAAGCCGCGCTTAGCGTGACGCACTGGCAGAAGCTCGGCCAGTTCCGCGCCCGCCACCCGGCCATCGGTATGGGCAAGCAAACCACCCTCTCCCTGCCGCAGGGCTACGGTTTTGTACGCGAAAACGGCGATGATAAAGTGATGGTCGTTTGGGCAGGCCAGCGCTAGCCCACGGATAAGCGGCGCCCTCGGCTACCGAGGGCGCCAAAATAGAATAAAACGCTATAAAAAATAGATAACTCAGCACAATAACAAAACCCTCTCCGTTTCCGCAGATTTGCACCTCGCTAACGCTGGCGTTATGGTTACCCACTTTCCAGACATACCGACAGATTATTCGCGATGACATTTTCACTTTTCGGCGACAAATTCACCCGCCATTCGGGCATTACCCGTTTGATGGAAGACCTTAATGACGGCCTGCGTACGCCAGGTGCAATCATGCTGGGTGGCGGTAATCCCGCGCAAATCCCGGAAATGAATGACTACTTCAAGGACCTGCTTGCCGACATGCTGGCTAACGGTAAAGCCCTTGATGCGCTTTGTAATTACGACGGTCCGCAGGGCAAAAGCGAACTGCTAAGCCTGCTGGCGCAGATGCTGCGTGATGAACTCGGCTGGGAGATTGAACCACAGAATATTGCACTAACAAACGGCAGTCAGAGTGCATTTTTCTACTTATTTAATCTCTTTGCCGGACGCCGTGCTGATGGCACCACCCGTAAGGTGCTGTTCCCGCTGACACCGGAATATATCGGCTACGCCGATTCCGGTCTCGAAGAGGATCTGTTCGTCGCCACCCGCCCGAATATCGAACTGCTGCCGGAAGGCCAGTTTAAATATCATGTGGATTTTGAGCATCTGCAGGTGACGGAAGAGACGGGCATGATTTGCGTCTCCCGCCCGACGAACCCTACCGGCAACGTGATTACTGACGAAGAGCTGATCAAGCTGGATGCGCTGGCCAATCAGCACGGCGTGCCGCTGGTCATTGATAACGCCTACGGCGTTCCCTTCCCGGGGATTATTTTCAGCGACGCCAGGCCGCTATGGAACCCCAATATCGTGCTGTGCATGAGCCTCTCCAAGCTCGGTCTGCCGGGCAGCCGCTGCGGGATTATCATCGCCAACGAGAAGATCGTGACCGCCATCAGCAATATGAACGGCATTATCAGCCTTGCCCCTGGCGGCATGGGCCCGGCGATGATGTGCGAAATGATTAAGCGCAAGGATCTGCTGCGCCTGTCGGAGACGGTGATTAAGCCGTTCTATTACCAGCGGGTTCAGGAAACCATCGCCATTATTCGCCGCTATCTGCCGGCGGAGCGCTGCCTGATCCATAAGCCGGAAGGCGCCATCTTCCTCTGGCTGTGGTTTAAGGATCTGCCGATTTCCACCGAGCTGCTCTATCAGCGCCTGAAAAAGCGCGGCGTGCTGATGGTGCCGGGCGACTACTTCTTCCCGGGCCTTGATAAGCCCTGGCCGCACACCCACCAGTGCATGCGGATGAACTACGTACCGGACCCGGAGAAAATTGAGGCGGGCGTGAAGATTCTCGCCGAAGAGGTTGAACGCGCGTGGGGCGAACAGGGCGCGTAATCGCGCGTTTTGTCGCCCGCCTAAATCGCCAGCGCCGTACGCCGACGGCGCTCGCCGCTTAATCTCTCCAGCTCCTCCGCCGTCATGCAGTACAGCGCCTGGGTCGGACAGGCCGCCACGCAGGCCGGGCCGTCCTCGCGATGGCCGCACAAATCACATTTCAGCGCCTGTACGCCATCGTCGGTCATCATCACGGACATCGCGCCGTACGGACAGGCCACCATGCAGCTTTTGCAGCCAATACAAAGGGATTGTTCAACGTACACCGCGCCGCTGACCCGACTCATCGCCCCCACCGGACAGACGTTGGCGCAGGGCGCATCTTCGCAATGATGGCAGGTCACGGCGGTGGTAAAAGAGCCGCTCTTCACCACCCAAATGCGCGCGCTGAAGGCTTTTGGCGAAAGTGCGGCGCAGTCCTGATTTGCCTGGTGTGACACCGCGCAGGCCACTTCGCAGGTACGACAGCCAATGCATTTGGCCGAATCCGCAGTGATAAAACGGTTCATCATCTGCTCCATTGGGGATAAAAAGGCAGCGTGCCAGAAAACCCGGCCACCGCGCCTTGATCCTGAATGGAATCAGCGGCCGTTTTTGTCAAATGCCGTACAAGATTTGTCACAAAGCCCCACAGAGTGGCGCCCTGCCGTATTGTCGCTGTCAGGAGCCAGGTCAGGTTCCGTACCGCTAAAGAAACAGCGCCTTATCGCGCAGAATATGATCGTTTCCGCGCCGGCGGGTGAAGCCAATGCGGTCAAAATACTCGAGAATTTGGATCGCCAGCTTTCTGCCGACGTTCAGCTTATCGCGGAAATCTGCGGCGCAGGTCGATCCCCTTTCGAGATCCAGCTCGCGGATCAGCCCGGCGAATTCGACAATCCGATCGTTACGGTAATAACGATCCTTGACGATCGCGGTAATCACGCCCTGCTGTGCCGCCTGGCGCAGCACCGCGCGCATTAAGGACTCTTCAACGCCGCTCTCTTTTGCCAGATCGCGCACCCACCAGGGCTCGTCGGCAAACAGATCGACCACCCGTAGCCAGATGGCCTGCTGCTCATCGGTAAAGCCCGCCTTGTGCTCCGGCAGATGCAGCCAGCCGTGGTGGCTGTGGATAACCCCGCTTTCGCGCATCTGCTCAATCAGCAGCAGCACCAGCCCTTCGTCCTCCATCGGCAGGGCAATGCGCCGCAGGCGCTCGCGTCCCGTACCCGGCTCATCGCGATGCTGATCGTGATAGCGCGTCAGCGCGTCGATTAATTTGCTCTGCCAGCGCGCCGCCAGCGGGGCGCTGAGCAGACTGCTGCCGGCCTGCAGATAGCCGGGCTGGCCCGTCAGCGCGGCCAGGCCGGTTTCGCTCAGCTGCCGGGCCCAGGCAAAATCATCGAGGCGCACCGCATCACGCTGCAGATGCACCTCCAGCGCCCGGGCGTCGTCGTCGGCGCTCGCCAGCGTATGCAGCCACTGCAGGTATTCCGGCTTACGCTTACCGCGGCGCGGCGGATTGAGCGTCACCACTCTGGCGCCTGCCAGGGTGCTGCGGGCGGAGATATCGCGCAGCACCAGGCGATCGTTATCCGCCAGCCACAGCGGGCTATCGAGCACCAGCTCGGCAAGCTCCCCCTCCAGCAGCGACACGCGGCCGGTAATATGGCGGGCGGCATGATGGATATGCAACGACTGCCACTGGGTGAGCGGCGCGTGGCGCTGCAGTTCGACAATCACCCGCTCGGACGCTTCGGGAGGCTGAACCGACAGCAGCCAGTCGCCGCGGCTTAGCGCCTCTTTTTGCGCATCGCCGACGATATTGAGCGCAATGCGCTGGCCGGCCCGCGCCTGCTCGACCGGCTGGTTCTGGGCATGCAGACCGCGCACGCGCACGGGCTTATCGACGCCGGTAAGCCACAGCGTGTCGCCGACCTTCACTTCACCGCTGAGCGCCGTACCGGTGACCACCAACCCCGCGCCCTTAACGGTAAAGGCGCGGTCGATCGCCAGGCGAAAGCGCTGATGCTGCGGATGCCCGCGCTCTGAGAGCTGCAGCAGATGCTCACGCAGCGCGCTAATTCCGCGCCCGGACGGTACGGCGGTGACAAACAGCGCGGCGTGCGTAAAACCAAACTCCGCCAGCACCGCTTCTGCGTCGGCGCGCACCTCGTCCACGCGCTGCGCCTCCACGCGATCGGCCTTGGTTAGCGCAACGGTCAACGACGGCTTTCCCGTCAGCTGCAGGATCGCCAGATGCTCGCGGGTCTGCGCCATCACGCCATCGTCACAGGCCACCACCAGCAGCGCGTGGTCAATACCGCCCACCCCCGCCAGCATATTGGACAAAAACTTTTCGTGGCCCGGCACGTCGATAAAGCCCGGCACCCGGCCGTCAGGCTGCGGCCAGTAGGCGTAGCCCAGATCGATGGTCATCCCGCGGGATTTCTCTTCCGGAAGGCGATCGGCATTCACGCCGGTAATCGCCTGCAGCAGCGTGGTTTTACCGTGGTCAACGTGTCCGGCGGTGGCAATAATCATGGTAATAACATCTCCATAAACCTCGATTCATCTTCAAGGCAGCGCAAATCCAGCCACAGGCGGCCATCGCTAACCCGCCCAATCACCGGCACCGCCAGCGTCCGCCAGCGGGCGGCCAGCGCCTCCAGCCGGCTGCCCCGGCCGTCGCGCGGGGTGAAGGTTAGCGCGGCGCCGGGCAAGCGGTCCACCGGCAGCGAGCCGCTGCCGATTTGCGACAGGCAGGGCTCAATCCGCACCTCAAAGTCAGCGTAGTGCGCGGCAAGCCGCGGCTGCAGGCGCGCCGCCTGAGCGTGGATGTCTTCGGCGCTGCGGGTCAGCAGGCGCAGTGTGGGCAGGCGCTCGGCGAGGGTTTCCGGATGCAGGTAGAGGCGCAGGGTAGCCTCCAGCGCCGCAAGGGTCATTTTATCGGCACGCAGCGCGCGCTTGAGCGGGTGCTGCTGCAGGCGGGCAATCATCGCCTTTTCACCGACGATAATCCCCGCCTGCGGGCCGCCCAGCAGCTTGTCGCCGGAGAAGCTCACCAGGCTGACGCCGGCGGCAATCATCTCCTGCGGCATCGGCTCCTTCGGCAGGCCGTACTCGCTCAGGTCCACCAGCGAACCGCTGCCCAGATCGACCACCAGCGGAATATCCAGCTCGCGTCCTATCGCCGCCAGCTCCGCCTCATCCACGGTTTTAGTAAAGCCTTCAATACTGTAGTTGCTGGTATGCACCTTCATCAGCAGGCCGGTATTCTCCCCCACGGCCTGGCGATAATCTTTCGCGTGGGTGCGGTTGGTGGTGCCCACCTCGTGTAAAACGCAGCCCGCCTGACGCATCACGTCGGGGATGCGAAACGCGCCGCCAATCTCCACCAGCTCGCCGCGCGAGAGAACCACCTCTTTGCCGCCGGCCGTTGCCGCCAGCATCAGCAGCACCGCCGCCGCGTTGTTATTGACGATGCAGGCATCCTCCGCGCCGGTCAGGCGGCACAGCAGATCCGCCAGCGCGCGGTCGCGGTGCCCGCGTCCGCCGTCGTCGAGGCTATATTCAAGAGTAACCGGCGCCCGCATCGCCTGCGTAACCGCCTCCACCGCGGCCTCGGCCTGAATCGCACGGCCTAAATTGGTGTGCAGTACCGTTCCCGTCAGGTTGAAAACCGGGCGCAGCGCGCTTTCCGTCGTTTGCGCCAGCCGCCGTTCGGCCTCCCGCGCCCAGTCGTCGCACCAGTCGGGCAGCGCCTGGCTCAGGCGAATGTGCTGCCGCGCCTGCTCCAGCATCTGGCGCAGCAGGGCGACAACCTGGGCATGGCCATATTGAGCCAGCGCGGATGAAAAGGCGGGATCGCGGAGCAGACGGTCGGTGGCCGGAAGTTGGGTGTAAAGCGCACGAGTATCGGTTGTCATGAATGAGCCTGGCGATAGGTTATTTTCCCCCCTCCCGACGGGAGAGGGAGTCAACAATTGAGCGACAATTGTAACGCCTGCACGCGCAAACTGTTACCTGCCTGGGTCAAGTCCTTGGCGGTTCCGTGCGGGCAAAGCTGGCGCGCTGAAAGAGCGCCTCAACCAGCGCAATCAGCCGAGGCCGGGTCGCGCACCAGCCCGGCGCCACGCGGCGGAAGTTAAGATAGGCGATGGCGCAGGCGGCGGAGATCGACGCCAGGTTAATCTCATCGCCGCGCAGGGTGCCGTCGGCCGCGTACCCCTCCAGCGCGTCAAGGCCGCGAGCCACCTTCTCACGCTGGCGCAGCAGCTCCGTTTCCGACTGCTGCGCCGGCGGACGCGCCTTTTCTCGCACCAGCGCCTGCGCCGCCTCCATCACGCCGTCAGCCAGCGCCTCCAGCTGGCGTATTTTCAGCGCCGCCTTCGGATCGCTCGGCAGCATATCCGGCATTACGCCGAGCAGTTCCAGATATTGCGCGATAATCGGCGAGTCGAACCAGCACTCACCGTCATCGGTGACCAGCGCCGGGACCTTGCCTAACGGATTATATTTGGCGACGCCGCTGGCCTCGCCGTAGGGGAATTCATTGACGAACTCGAAGGGAATATCTTTTTCCAGCAGTATGACGGAAATTTTGCGCACAAAGGGACTGGTATAGCTGCCGATCAGTTTCATTGCCTGCTCCTTTCGCCAACAAAAATCTAAGTATGGTTCAGGAGCAGGCAAAAGGCAGGGAGACTTCACGCCCGTCAGCCGGGACTCGCCTTAATGGTCCAGATAGAGATAGTGCATCCAGCTGGTCATACGCAGCAGGACTTTTCGCATCACCGAAACGTGGGTGAAATGGTCAGAGTAGACCGCTACCTGGGCAAAAATACCGTCCGGAAGCGCCTCGACGTCGGCATTCGGATCGAGCTCAATCGTTGCCAGAACGCCATCGGAGCCCGGCGTCACCGTCAGCGACTGCAGCGCGCCCTGCGCCTGATAGCTGCCGCCGGGCACCACCGGTAAAATACTGGTCAGCTTGCCGTGAAATACCTGTCCTGGCAGAGCGCTAAAGACCACCTCTGCGTCATCGCCGCTTTTCAGTCGCAGCAGCGAGTTTTGCCGGAACTGCGCCACGATCAGCCGCTTCTGTTCGGGGATAAACACCATCACCGGGCGCAGCGGTAGCGATGCCGCGTAGGTTCCGGGACGAATCAGCACCTGGGTGATATAGCCGTCGCTCGGCGCGCGGACAACGGTCTGATCGAGGTTATATTTTGCCTCGGCCAGCTGCGCCCGCAGGCTGACGACCTGCGACTGCTCTCCGCCGACCATGCTGTCCAGCTGGCTTTGTATCTGTGCCTGTTCCGCCACCGAGCCTTTTACCATCGCATCCTGAGCGAGGTAGTTTTGGCGGGCGTTATCAATGTCGCTTTCAGAAAACGGATTCACCCGCGCCTGGCTGCCTTTCAGGTAGCGCTGATAGTCCTTGTAGAGCCGGTCACGTTCTGCGGAAACGCGGACGGTATTGGCCTGCGCCTCCGCGAGCTGCGCCTTCAGGTTGTTAATACCGTGCAGCGCGGTCACCAGATCGGCCTGCAGCCTGTCCACCCTTGCCTGGTAGCGCACGGGATCGATAGTAAAGAGCACCTCGCCTTTACTTACCCGCTGGTTCGCTTTATCCGTCACGCTGCTGACCACGCCGGTAACCTGGGGCGTAATAGGGATAGAGATAACCGCCTTCTGCGCGGTGAAAGTATAGGGATGGTTGTAGTTCATTAATAAGATTAGCGCACTAACAATAAATATACCGCCGAGCGCTGCGGTGGGTACCGTCCATTTATTTACCGGAATTTTAAATATTTTAAATATTGACCAGGCGAGCGCCACGTACGTCAAAATAATCAGCAGATCCATGGTTATTTCTCCGGGGATCGGGCGGAAGAGTGGCGTTCAGCGACTCTTTTCTCAAGGTCGGCAATGCGCTGCTGGAGCTGCGCCAGGTCCTGTTCTTCTGTCGTTTCGGCAAGGTTTCCGTCCGGGCGATGCTGCATGCCCCAACCGCGCTCTGGCCGATAGAGCGTGGCCCAAATCCACAGGAATGGCCAAATAACGTGGAGGGTAAAAAGACTTACCCATCCGGCGACGTGAATAGCATCTGCATGTGGGTGGTTACGCTTCTTCGCGATCAGGTAAGGAATATCATGCAGGATGATGATTCCATAAAAGATGACCAGAAATACGAAGATCAGAACGCCCAGCGCAAAATAATTGAGAAACATATTTTCCTCGAATTTACGCTAATAAATTATATCAATGTGTAGACAGTCAAATAGAACCCTGACTGATGATTTGATCATAATTCACGCATCTCATTTTTACCATATGGCGCAAAAAATCGACCGCCAGCGCGATACGGGTCGCCGTTACATTTCGTTGGATGAAACGATGGGGAATCTGTCGGAGATCACAGGCGCTAAAAACAAGTCACGATATTTTGTGATTAACATCACATATAAACAATTATTCACAGATACAAAATTGCGACCTTTGTCACATTAAAGCGCATTTTCGGCACCAAATTATCCCTCAGCCGTTTTTTTGCACAGCCATTATGTGACGCATATCACTATATACACCGCGCGATCGCCTATATTCACGTGATGCAGATCACATAAAGACCCGGTCACTGGACAGTTCTCCGATTCAGTGCCAGATTTCGCTTTATCAATCAGGGTCCGGCTTCCTCTGCCGCCACATTAACAACAAGCCTCAGGCTTTTAGCCTACGCGATAAGCAAAACAGAAAAGGGGTGTTTTATGTCATCCGATATCAAGATCAAGGTGCAAAGCTTTGGTCGTTTCCTTAGCAATATGGTGATGCCAAATATTGGCGCGTTTATCGCGTGGGGTATCATCACCGCCCTATTCATTCCGACAGGATGGCTGCCAAGCGAAACGCTGGCGAAGCTGGTCGGCCCGATGATTACCTACCTGCTGCCGCTGCTGATCGGTTACACCGGCGGTAAGCTGATTGGCGGCGAACGCGGCGGCGTGGTCGGCGCGATTACCACGATGGGCGTGATCGTCGGCGCGGATATGCCGATGTTCCTCGGCGCAATGATTGCCGGTCCGCTGGGCGGCTGGGCGATTAAGCATTTTGACAGCTGGGTAGACGGTAAGATTAAGTCCGGCTTCGAGATGCTGGTGAACAACTTCTCCGCCGGCATCATCGGGATGATCCTGGCGATTCTGGCGTTCCTCGGCATTGGCCCTGCGGTTGAAGTCCTGTCCAAAATTCTGGCGGCGGGCGTTAACTTCATGGTTGTGCACGACATGCTGCCGCTGGCGTCTATCTTCGTAGAACCGGCGAAAATCCTGTTCCTCAATAACGCCATCAACCACGGCATCTTCTCGCCGCTGGGTATTCAGCAGTCCCACGAGCTGGGCAAATCAATCTTCTTCCTGATTGAAGCGAACCCGGGTCCGGGGATGGGCGTGCTGCTGGCGTACATGTTCTTTGGTCGCGGCAATGCTAAGCAGTCTGCAGGCGGCGCGGCAATCATCCACTTCCTCGGCGGTATTCACGAAATCTACTTCCCGTACGTGCTGATGAACCCGCGTCTGATCCTCGCCGTTATCCTCGGCGGTATGACCGGCGTGTTCACCCTGACTATCCTCAACGGTGGCCTGGTGTCTCCGGCTTCTCCGGGCTCCATCCTGGCGGTGCTGGCAATGACTCCGAAAGGCGCCTATTTTGCTAACATCGCTGCGATTATCGCCGCTATGGCCGTCTCCTTCGTGGTCTCCGCCATTCTGCTGAAAACCAGCAAAGTGAAAGAAGAAGATGATATTGATGCGGCCACCCGCCGTATGCAGGATATGAAGTCAGCTTCCAAAGGCGCGGCGACTCCGCTGGCCGCCGGCGATGTTGCTAACGACCTGAGCCACGTGCGCAAAATCATCGTTGCCTGCGACGCCGGTATGGGTTCCAGCGCCATGGGTGCAGGCGTGCTGCGTAAGAAAGTACAGGATGCGGGACTGAGCAATATCTCCGTCACCAACTGTGCGATTAACAACCTGCCGCCTGACGTTGACCTGGTGATTACCCACCGCGACCTGACCGAGCGCGCCATGCGCCAGGTACCGCAGGCTCAGCATATTTCGCTGACCAACTTCCTCGACAGCGGCCTGTACACCAGCCTGACCGAACGCCTGGTCGCGGCGCAGCGTCATACCGATAACGAAGAGAAGGTTCGCGGCAGCCTGCAGGACAGCTTTGACGCTGCCGATACCCACCTGTTCCGGCTCGGGGCGGAAAATATCTTCCTCGGTCGTCACGCGGCAACCAAAGAGGAAGCCATTCTCTTTGCCGGTGAGCAGCTGGTCAAAGGCGGCTACGTTGAACCGGAATACGTGCAGGCGATGCTGGATCGTGAAAAGCTGACCTCCACCTATCTGGGTGAGTCCATCGCGGTACCGCACGGCACTATCGAAGCGAAAGATCGCGTTCTGAAAACCGGCGTGGTGTTCTGTCAGTACCCGCAGGGCGTGCGTTTTGGCGAAGAGGAAGATGACATTGCCCGTCTGGTCATCGGCATCGCCGCCCGCAACAACGAACACATCCAGGTCATCACCAGCCTGACCAACGCCCTGGACGATGAGACGGTGATTGAGCGCCTGACGCACACCACCAGCGTAGAAGAAGTGCTGGCGCTGCTGAACAAAGCGTAGCCCGTTGCCCGGACGCCGGCGTCCGGGATAGCAAGAAAGAGACTGGCCTCTCTCCGCATGCCGGAGAGAGGGTTAGGGTGAGGGAAAAAGCCTCACCCCAGCCCTCTCAGGTAAAAACATTAATTGAAGGTTAATACTATGAAAGCATTACATTTTGGCGCAGGTAATATCGGCCGTGGCTTTATCGGTAAACTGCTGGCCGACGCGGGGATCACCTTAACATTTGCCGATGTGAATCAGGTCGTTCTGGATGCCCTTAACGCCCGTCATAGCTATCAGGTTCACGTGGTCGGCGAAAATGAGCAGGTGGATACCGTATCCGGCGTCGACGCCGTGAGCAGCATCGGCGATGAGGTCGTTGAGCTGATTGCCAGCGTTGACCTGGTCACCACCGCCGTCGGCCCGGTCGTGCTGGAGCGCATCGCCCCGGCCATTGCTAAAGGGCTGGTAAAGCGTAAGGCGCAGGGGATTGAAGCCCCGCTGAACATCATTGCCTGTGAAAATATGGTGCGCGGAACCACCCAGCTGAAGGGCCACGTCTTTAACGCGCTGGCTGAAGAAGACAAAGCCTGGGTTGAAGCCCACGTCGGCTTCGTCGATTCCGCCGTTGACCGTATTGTGCCGCCGTCCGCGTCCGCGACCCACGATCCGCTGGAAGTCACCGTGGAGACCTTCAGCGAATGGATTGTCGATAAAACCCAGTTTAAGGGCGCTCTGCCCGCCATTCCGGGCATGGAGTTAACCGACAACCTGATGGCATTTGTCGAGCGTAAGCTATTCACCTTAAACACCGGACATGCTATAACCGCCTACCTCGGAAAACTGGCGGGTCACCAGACGATTCGCGACGCGATCCTCGATGAGAAAATTCGCGCCGTCGTCAAAGGGGCCATGGAAGAGAGCGGCGCGGTACTGATCAAACGCTACGGCTTTGATGCCCAGAAGCACGCCGCCTATATCCAGAAGATTCTTGGTCGTTTCGAGAACCCGTATTTGAAAGATGACGTTGAGCGCGTTGGCCGCCAGCCGCTGCGTAAACTCAGCGCGGGCGACCGCCTGATTAAGCCGCTGCTCGGCACGCTGGAATACGCTCTGCCGCACCGAAACCTGGTGCAGGGGATCGCCGCTGCGATGCACTTCCGCTGTGCTGAAGACCCGCAGGCGCAGGAGCTGGCAGCGCTGATTGCTGAGAAAGGCCCTCAGGCTGCGCTGGCACAGATTTCCGGTCTGGATGCCGCAAGCGACGTGGTGCTGGAGGCCGTTAACGACTATAACGCCATCAAATGAGGCACGAACAGGCGCGGCACGAACCGCGCCCACTACTACTCCTGTCAGATATGCAGGCAATAATGGAAGAAACACAGGCATTTGAAAACCGCGTGCTTGAGCGTCTGAATGCTGGCAAAACCGTACGAAGCTTCCTGATCGCCGCCGTCGAGCTACTCACTGAGGCGGTTAATATCCTGGTGCTTCAGGTATTCCGCAAAGATGATTACGCGGTGAAATACGCAGTGGAACCGTTGCTGGACGGCGACGGGCCGCTGGGCGACCTTTCCGTACGCCTGAAGCTGATTTACGGCCTTGGGGTGATTAGTCGCGCCGAATACGAAGACGCCGAGCTGCTTATGGCCCTGCGCGAAGAGCTCAACCACGACGGCAACGAGTACGGTTTTACCGACGACGAGATCCTCGGGCCTTTTGGTGAACTGCACTGCGTCAGCGCGCTGCCGCCTCTGCCGCTGTTTGATGAGAGCGATGAGGAACTGCTGGCAATGCAGAAGCTGCGCTACCAGCAGGTTGTACGCTCAACGATGATGCTGTCTCTGACCGAGCTGATTTCGAGAATCAGCTTAAAAAAAGCTTTTCAGAAACTAACGCTCTGACTCCCGCTCATGCTCATCGCAGGTTGGCCGATACAGCTGCCTGTAATACTCCAGACGACTGAGAAACAGCGCCTCTTTATTTTGCGGAATATCGCGCGGCACGTGCTGCAAGCGCGGGCATTTCTTCAGATACTCCATAAAAGCCTGGCTTGAAGCCATAAAATCAACCGTCTTATCGATAATATGCGGTACGCCGTCGCCAATTTTCGCCATTATGCCCTCCTCTTCTTAAGGATACTCATATTAAGAATTAGCTAAAAAAAGGGTCGAGGTTAAGGAAAACGTGCTTATGTTTCGTCGAGCTTCACAGAATCGAAACTCAGCGCTATTTTATTAATAATACTTTTATTATTCAAGTGATTAGAATTTACTTTGCAGGATACTTCGCGGGGAAAATCCGCGGGATTTCGATAAATAACTACCCACAACAGCCCTCACAGCCCATACTATATGGCGTCGAACCCCCTTTATTAATAGATTAAATCACCATGAATGAAGTCGAAAAGAATGAAATCAAGCGTTTGAGCGACCGTCTCGACGCCATCCGTCATCAGCAGGCCGATATGTCGCTGGTTGAAGCTGCGGACAAATACGCCGAGCTGGACAAAGAAAAAGAGACCATTGAAGCGGAAATCATGCGCCTGCGCGACGTTCAGGGCCAGAAGCTGAGCAAAGAAGCGCAGAAGCTCATGAGCCTGCCGCACCGCCGCGCGATCACCAAAAAAGAGCAGGCCGATATGGGCAAGCTGAAAAAAAGCGTGCGCGGCCTGGTTATCGTTCACCCGATGACCGCGCTGGGTCGCGAAATGAAGCTCACGGAAATGACCGGCTTCTCTAAAATCGCCTTCTGATCCCCCTTCCCTCTCCGCCCGGAGAGGGGATTTTCCATTCTCAAGACGCGTCCTCTTGACTCCGCCCCGATTGGCCCAACCAATTATTTCTTAAACCGTCAAATAGTTCACATATCCATCATTTTTCGTCACAACCATATTGCTCATTAATAACATTTGGTTAACCATTCGTTGTCGCTAACCCTACAACCCCCTATTGGCTGGGCCAATTTTACAAACGATGTGACCTGCAAGGAGCGCAGACTCAGCACAGCATCGTGGTGGCCCGATGGAGACCTGCATGAGCATCTGGCAACAAAATTACGATCCGGCCGGTAATATCTGGCTCTCAAGCTTTATCGCATCGCTACCGATTCTGTTTTTCTTTTTTGCCCTGATAAAGCTCAAGCTCAAAGGGTACGTTGCCGCCACCTGGACCGTCGCGATTGCGCTGTCGGTGGCGCTGCTGTTCTATAAAATGCCGGTCGATCGCGCGCTGACCTCGGTGGTCTACGGCTTCTTCTACGGCCTGTGGCCCATCGCCTGGATTATTATTGCCGCCGTATTCGTCTACAAAATTTCGGTGAAGACCGGGCAGTTCGAGATTATCCGCTCGTCCATTCTCTCCATTACCCCCGACCAGCGCCTGCAGATGCTGATCGTCGGCTTCTCCTTCGGCGCCTTCCTTGAAGGGGCGGCGGGCTTTGGTGCTCCGGTGGCGATTACCGCCGCGCTGCTGGTGGGCCTCGGCTTTAACCCTCTGTACGCCGCCGGCCTGTGCCTGATCGTTAACACCGCGCCGGTCGCTTTCGGGGCGATGGGGATCCCCATTCTGGTCGCCGGCCAGGTCACCGGGATCGACAGCTTCGCCATCGGCCAGATGGTCGGACGCCAGCTGCCGTTCCTGACGATCATCGTGCTGTTCTGGATTATGGCGATTATGGACGGCTGGCGCGGCGTCAAAGAGACCTGGCCTGCGGTCATGGTCGCCGGCGGCTCCTTTGCGATTGCGCAATACCTTAGCTCAAACTTCCTTGGCCCGGAGCTGCCGGATATCATCTCCTCGCTGGTGTCGCTGGTCTGTCTGACCCTGTTCCTCAAGCGCTGGCAGCCGGTGCGCATCTTCCGCTTTGGCGATATGGGCGCCGCGCAGGTCGATCAAACCCTCGCCCGGACGCACTACACCGCCGGACAGATCGTTCGCGCCTGGTCGCCGTTCCTGTTCCTGACCGCTACCGTCACGCTGTGGAGCATCCCGCCGTTTAAGGCCCTGTTTGCGCCGGGCGGCGCGATGTACGACTTCGTAATCAATATCTCCGTGCCGTTCCTCGATAAGATGGTCGCCCGCATGCCGCCGGTGGTCAGCGCCGCGACGCCTTACGCCGCGGTGTATAAATTCGACTGGCTGTCGGCGACCGGTACCGCCATTCTGTTCGCGGCGATACTTTCCGTGGTCTGGCTGCGCATGAAGCCGAAAGACGCGCTGATCACCTTTGGCAGCACGCTCAAGGAGCTGGCGCTGCCGATTTACTCCATCGGCATGGTTCTGGCGTTCGCGTTTATCTCCAACTACTCTGGGCTGTCGTCAACGCTGGCTCTCGCTCTGGCGCATACCGGCCACGCGTTTACCTTCTTCTCGCCGTTCCTCGGCTGGCTGGGGGTGTTCCTGACCGGTTCAGATACCTCGTCGAACGCGCTGTTCGCCGCGCTGCAGGCCACCGCGGCCCAGCAAATTGGCGTCTCCGATATCCTGTTGGTTGCCGCCAACACCACCGGCGGAGTCACCGGGAAGATGATCTCCCCGCAGTCCATCGCCATCGCCTGTGCGGCGGTAGGCCTGGTGGGCAGGGAGTCCGACCTGTTCCGCTTTACCGTCAAACATAGCCTGATCTTTACCTGTATGGTCGGCGTCATCACCACGCTGCAGGCCTACGTCTTAACCTGGATGATCCCGTGATAGTGATGCCAAAGCGCCTCGCCGACGACGTCGCCCAGCGCGTGCGGGAGCTGATTGAAGAACAAAACCTCGAGGCGGGCATGCGACTGCCCGCCGAAAGGCAGCTGGCCGCCCAGCTCGGCGTGTCGCGTAACTCGCTGCGCGAGGCGCTGGCGATGCTGGTGAACGAAGGGCTCCTGCTGAGCCGGCGCGGCGGCGGAACCTTTGTCCGCTGGCAGCACGAGGCGTGGTCGGAACAGAATATCGTGCAGCCGCTGAAAACGCTGCTCGCCGACGACCCCGACTACAGTTTTGATATTCTCGAAGCCCGCCACGCCATTGAGGCCAGCACCGCCTGGCATGCCGCGATGCGGGCAACCGATACCGAAAAAGAGAAAATCCGCCTGTGCTTTGAAGCCACCCAGAGCGAAGATCCGGATCTGGCCTCCCAGGCCGACGTCCGCTTCCACCTGGCGATTGCCGAGGCGTCGCACAACGTGGTGCTGCTGCAAACCATGCGCGGCTTTTTCGACCTTCTGCAGTCCTCGGTCAAGGAGAGCCGCCAGCGGATGTACCTTGTGCCGCCGGTTTTCGCCCGCCTGACCGAGCAGCATCAGGCCGTGATGGACGCGATTTTTGCCTCCGACGCCGAGGGCGCGCGGCAGGCGATGATGGCCCATTTGGGCTTCGTTCACGCCACGATTAAACATTTTGATGAAGACCAGGCCCGCCAGGCGCGCATTACCCGCCTGCCCGGTGACCACAATGAAAATTCCAGGGAGAACTCGTGATGATTATTTCAGCCGCCAGCGACTACCGCGCCGCCGCCCAGCGGATCCTGCCGCCGTTCCTGTTCCACTATATCGACGGCGGTGCCTACGCCGAGCACACGCTGCGCCGCAACGTTGAGGACCTCTCCGACGTGGCCCTGCGCCAGCGGGTGCTGAAAAATATGTCGGACCTGAGCCTGGAAACCACGCTGTTCAAAGAGAAGCTCTCCATGCCGGTGGCGCTGGCGCCGGTCGGGCTGTGCGGAATGTATGCCCGTCGCGGCGAAGTGCAGGCGGCGGGCGCGGCGGATGATAAAGGCATTCCGTTTACCCTCTCCACGGTTTCCGTATGCCCGATTGAAGAGGTCGCCCCGACCATCAAGCGCCCGATGTGGTTCCAGCTGTACGTCCTGCGCGACCGCGGCTTTATGCGCAATGCGCTGGAGCGCGCCAAGGCTGCGGGCTGTTCAACTCTGGTCTTTACCGTTGATATGCCGACGCCGGGCGCCCGCTATCGCGACGCCCACTCCGGAATGAGCGGCCCGAATGCGGCGATGCGCCGCTACTGGCAGGCGATGACCCACCCGCAGTGGGCGTGGGACGTTGGCCTTAACGGCCGCCCGCATGACCTCGGCAATATTTCCGCCTATCTCGGCAAGCCGACCGGCCTTGAGGATTATATCGGCTGGCTGGCCAACAACTTCGATCCGTCTATTTCCTGGAAAGACCTGGAGTGGATCCGCGAATTCTGGGACGGCCCGATGGTGATCAAGGGGATCCTCGATCCGCAGGATGCGCGCGATGCGGTGCGCTTCGGCGCCGACGGGATCGTGGTTTCTAACCACGGTGGCCGCCAGCTCGACGGCGTTCTCTCCTCCGCCCGCGCGCTGCCCGCCATCGCCGACGCGGTGAAGGGCGATATCGCTATTCTTGCCGACAGCGGGATTCGCAACGGCCTCGACGTGGTGCGGATGATTGCGCTGGGCGCCGACAGCGTGCTGCTCGGCCGCGCCTATCTGTACGCCCTGGCGACGCACGGCAGGCAGGGGGTCGCGAACTTGCTGAACCTGATTGAGAAAGAGATGAAGGTGGCGATGACCCTGACCGGAACCAAAACCATCGGCGAAATCAGCCGCGACTCGCTGGTGCAAAACGCCGAAGCGCTGCAGACCTTCAGCGCGCTTAAGCCGGGTAACGCCGCGTAATCCGCCCGCCCGGCGCTCTCCCGCAGGGATGAGGGCCGGGGAAATATCTGCTATTCTGCCCCCGCCATCAAGAGCCTAATGAGACAGGGCAGCATGCTGAACATTGTACTATTCGAACCAGAGATCCCGCCGAACACCGGCAATATTATCCGCCTGTGCGCCAACACCGGCTTTAGCCTGCATATCATCGAGCCAATGGGCTTCGCCTGGGACGATAAGCGTCTGCGCCGGGCCGGGCTGGATTACCACGAGTTTACCGCCGTTCAGCGACATCGCGACTATGCGGCTTTTGTCGCAAGCGCCAGCCCACAGCGCCTGTTTGCGCTGACCACCAAAGGCACGCCCGCCCACAGCGCGGTGAGCTATCAGGACGGTGATTTTTTGCTGTTTGGCCCGGAAACCCGCGGTCTGCCGGCCAGCATTCTTGACGCCCTGCCGCCGCAGCAGAAAATCCGTATTCCGATGATGCCGGACAGCCGCAGCATGAACCTGTCAAACGCGGTGTCGGTGGTGGTGTATGAGGCCTGGCGCCAGCTGGGGTATCCGGGCGCGGTGCTGCGTAGCTAAGCCTGGCCATTCCCGGACTGCGGCGCGCTGCGCTTTATCCGGGTTAAGTAGCCAGTCCGCAATGCTCGACGCTAGATCCCGTCGCCGTACTCAAACGTATGGTGGATGCCGTTAAAGTGCTGATCCATATCCATCGCCGGCTTATCGCTCTCCGGCTTGCCGACGATGCGTGCCGGAACGCCGGCGGCGGTGGTATGCGGCGGAACGGGCTGCAGCACCACGGAACCGGCGCCGATTTTGGCCCCGCGTCCCACTTCGATATTGCCGAGGATCTTGGCTCCGGCGCCAATCATCACGCCTTCGCGGATTTTCGGATGGCGATCGCCGCTGGTTTTACCGGTACCGCCGAGGGTGACGGATTGCAGAATGGAGACGTCGTTCTCGATCACCGCCGTTTCGCCAACCACAATGCCGGTGGCGTGGTCGAGCATGATCCCACGGCCAATATTCGCCGCCGGGTGGATATCGACCTGGAAGGAGACGGAAACCTGGTTTTGCAGGAAAATGGCCAGCGCACGCCGGCCCTGATTCCACAGCCAGTGCCCGATGCGGTAGGCCTGCAGCGCGTGAAATCCTTTGAGGTACAGCAGCGGCGTGGAGTATTTATCGACCGCCGGGTCGCGGGTACGCACGGCCTGAATATCACAGGCGGCGGCGGCGATCATTTCCGGGTCGGCGGCATAGGCCTCTTCCACCACTTCACGAATCGCGATGGCGGGCATAATCGGCGAGGCCAGCTTGTTAGCCAGCATATAGCTCAGGGCGCTGCCGAGGTTTTCGTGCTTAAGCAGCGTGGCGTGGTAGAAACTGGCAAGCATCGGCTCACAGTCAGCTAAAGCCCGGGCTTCGGCTTTAATATTATTCCAGACGATATCCAGTTCTTCACACGGCATTGCTGACTCCAGGCGATAGCAAAATGACCGGCCAGTTCTATGCTGACCGGGTCATCGAGGTGACAAAGGTTCCTTTAAGGCTAATTGCTGCGCTCGTCCTTGCGTGCGCGACCTAATAGGGTCAATGCTGCCTCGCGCGCAATTTTTCCGCAATACAATACCTGATAAATTTCCTCGGTTATTGGCATTTCGACACCTAAACGCTGTGCCAGAACGCGAACTTCCTTGGTATTGCGGTAGCCTTCAACCACCTGACCAATCTTATCCTGCGCGCTTTGTACATCCATGCCCTCACCGAGCATCATGCCGAAGCGGCGGTTACGCGACTGGTTGTCGGTACAGGTCAGGACCAAATCGCCCAGACCCGCCATCCCCATAAAGGTTTCCGGATCGGCGCCCAGCGCCGCGCCCAGGCGAGACATCTCGACCAGACCACGGGTAATCAGCGCGGTACGCGCATTGGCGCCAAAGCCGATACCGTCGGACATCCCGGCGCCAATGGCGATAACGTTTTTCACCGCGCCGCCAAGCTGGACGCCAATAAAGTCCGGATTGATATAGACGCGGAAACTTTTACCGCAGTGCAGCAGATGCTGGAGATCGTCGGCAAACTGCGGATCCGTCGCGGCCAGGGAGATGGCCGTCGGCAGCCCTGCGGCCAGCTCTTTCGCAAAGGTCGGGCCGGAGATCACCGCCAGCGGAATATCTTCCCCCAGCGCTTCCCGCGCCACGTCCTGCAGCAGGCGGCCGGTTTCAGCTTCGAGACCTTTGGTCGCCCACACCAGGCGCGCGTCGGAACGCATCAGCGGCTTAATCTGGCGCAGAACCTGACCAAAGACGTGGCTCGGAACGACAACCAGAATATCGCGGCTGGCGGCCAGGGCGGTCGACAGGTCGCTCTCCAGATGCAGCGTATCGGGGAAGGGAACGTCGGGAAGAAAAGCGGCGTTGCAGCGATCGTTTTGCAGCGTCGCGATGTGCTTAGGGTCATGGCCCCAGAGCACAACGCGATGGCCATTTCTTGCCAGGGTGATAGCAAGAGCGGTGCCGTAAGAGCCGGCACCGATCACAGTCATTGCAGCATTAAGTTCGTTCATCAGGCATCCTGATGCTGTTCGGCACCTTCGCCAGCCTGCTGCTGCAGATAGTTCATAAACAGCGCATCGAAGTTCACTGGCGCAAGGTTCAGTTGCGGGAAAGTACCGCGAGAAACCAGGCTGGTGATGCACTCACGCGCATACGGGAACAGGATGTTCGGGCAGTATGCACCGAGGCAATGCGCCATCTGGTTGCCGTCAATGCCTTCGATGGAGAAGATGCCGCCCTGCTGTACTTCGCACAGGAATGCGGTTTCTTCGCCCAGCGCGGCGGTTACGGTCACACGCAGCACCACTTCATAGACGCCTTCAGCCAGCTGGCTGGAAGCGGTATCCAGATCAAGTTTAACCTCTGGCTGCCAGTCTTTCTGGAAAACTTGCGGAGCATTCGGCGCTTCGAAGGAGATATCCTTGGTATAAATACGCTGGATCTGGAAAGTCATTTCGGTGCTGTTTTGTTCTGACATAGTAAAACCCTTTCGTGTTGTCCTTAAATACGCCTACCCGGCCTGGGTGGACGCAAAATTAGCGCAGCAGGGGATCAAGTCCACCACGTGAATCAAGCGCATACAAGTCGTCACAGCCGCCAATGTGCTGTTCATCAATAAAAATCTGCGGAACCGTCGTCCGACCGCTGCGTTGGATCATCTCTTCGCGCTTCGTCGCGTTGCCATCGATCGGCAGCTCGTTGAACGTTACGCCTTTGCTGTTCAGCAGCGCTTTAGCACGCACGCAGAACGGGCAGGTCGCTTTGGTATAGATATCAATATTGGCCATGACTTCACTCCTGTTTTTACCCTGAGGATTTTAGGCCGCAGGCAAGGCGCTTCCCCAGCGGATAGCCGCAAGGAGGGAACCCTGCTACGTCATAAAGGCGTGGGGTAAATTATTTGCCGCGTACCAGCGGAAGGTTTTCACCACTCCAGCCGGCAATGCCTTCTTTCAGTACAAAGACCTTCTCGAATCCGGCTTTATTCAGCGCGCTCGCAGGCTCTTGCGCCTGCATACCGGAACCGTCTACCACTATAATGGGTTGTGCTTTGTGCTTTTCCAACTCACCCACGTTATTTGCCTTGATATCGCTCGGCAGCAGGTTGAGAGAACCAGCAATGTGGCCTTTACGGAAATCGTCACGCTGACGCAGGTCGACCACCACCGCATCTTCTTTGTTGATCAGACGCGTCGCTTCACCACGGGTAATGACTTTAATTTTCGACGTCAGCCCTTTAAAGGTGGTGAACAGCACCGCACCCAGCAGCGCGATCCACGCGATGCTCAGGACGGGGTGACGGCCGACGAATTGCATAATTTCTTGCATGGGGGGTTACAACTCCCGACTAAGTGATAAAAAAACCAGGCAAGGAGTATACCTGTGCATTGCGGCAAATACAGCCAGTGAGCGTGATGTAATGCATTTTCTGCGGCACGCCGCGAAAAAAATTCCCCCTTGCCGCTCCCCTGCGGCCTGGCCGCTCCCTTTCTTTGATCTTTAACGGTGATTTGATCGATTCAGCTGTAGTAAAATTACGCAAATTTTCTGTCTTTGAGCATGAGGTTGTCGCAATGTCGGTTTCTAAAAAACCTATGGTACTGGTCATTCTGGATGGCTATGGCTACCGTGAAGAGCAGCAGGATAACGCTATTTATAGCGCAAAAACCCCCGTTATGGACGCGCTGTGGTCGAAACGTCCTCATCTGCTGATTGATGCTTCAGGCCTCGAAGTGGGCCTGCCGGATCGCCAGATGGGCAACTCCGAAGTGGGCCACGTTAACCTTGGCGCCGGTCGTATCGTTTACCAGGACCTGACCCGTCTCGATGTTGAAATCAAAGAGCGGACGTTCTTTGCTAACCCGGTACTGACCGCGGCGGTAGACAAAGCGGTTGCCGCAGGTAAAGCGGTACACATCATGGGCCTGATGTCTCCTGGCGGCGTTCACAGCCACGAAGACCACATCATGGCGATGGTTGAACTGGCAGCAGAGCGCGGCGCGGAAAAAATCTACCTGCACGCGTTCCTCGACGGCCGCGATACTCCGCCGCGCAGCGCGGAAAGCACGCTGGCGAAGTTCGAAGACAAATTTGCCGCCCTCGGTAAAGGCCGCGTGGCCTCGATTATCGGTCGCTACTACGCCATGGATCGCGACAACCGCTGGGATCGCGTGGAGCAGGCGTATAACCTGATGACCCTGGCGCAGGGCGAGTTCCAGGCCGATACTGCCGTTGCGGGTCTGCAGGCCGCCTACGCCCGTGATGAAAACGACGAATTCGTCAAAGCCACCGTGATTCGCGCCGCGGGCCAGGCCGATGCGGCAATGGAAGACGGCGACGCGCTGATTTTCATGAACTTCCGCGCCGACCGCGCCCGTGAAATCACCCGCGCCTTCGTGAACGCCGATTTCGACGGCTTTGCGCGTAAAAAAGCGGTTAACCTTGATTTCGTCATGCTGACCGAATACGCCGCGGATATCAAAGTCGCCTGCGCCTACCCGCCGGCTTCGCTCGCGAACACCTTCGGCGAGTGGATGGCGAAAAACGATAAAACGCAGCTGCGTATCTCCGAAACGGAAAAATACGCGCACGTCACCTTCTTCTTTAACGGCGGCGTCGAAGAGCCGTTTAAAGGCGAAGAGCGTATTTTGATCAACTCTCCGAAAGTCGCGACCTACGATCTGCAGCCGGAAATGAGCTCTGCCGAGCTGACTGAAAAACTGGTTGCGGCCATCAAAGGCGGCGAGTACGACACCATTATCTGCAACTATCCAAACGGCGATATGGTCGGCCACACCGGGGTCATGGAAGCGGCGATTAAAGCCGTTGAAACGCTGGATAACTGTGTCGATCAGGTGGTTAACGCAGTCGAAGCCGTCGGCGGCCAGCTGCTGATCACCGCCGATCACGGCAACGCTGAGCAGATGCGCGATCCCTCCACCGGACAGGCCCACACGGCCCACACCAACCTGCCGGTACCGCTGATCTACGTCGGTGATAAAACCGTGAAAGCGGCCGCAGATGGCAAACTTTCCGATATCGCGCCGACCATGCTGTCGCTGATGGGAATGGAAATCCCGCAAGAGATGACTGGCAAGCCGCTGTTCATCGTGGAATAATCCTTCCCCATGAGGGGAAAGGCGACTTATTCAAATACATGGATCGCAACCACGGTGCGATCCGTTCTTTACGCCAGCGCGTTCAGCGCTGGCGTATTGCTGTGCGCCGTACCTGCCCACGCGGACGATCGCGATCAGCTAAAATCCATTCAGGCCGATATTGCCGCTAAACAGCGTGCGATACAGCAGCAGCAGCAGCAGCGCTCTTCCCTGCTCGCTCAGCTAAAGACCCAGGAAGAAGCGATCTCCGCCGCCGCCCGCAAGCTGCGTGAAACCCAGGCCACCCTGACCCAGCTGAACAAGCAGATTGACGAGATGAACGCCTCTATCGCCAAACTGGAGCGCCAGCGCGCCTCACAGGAGCGCAACCTCTCCGCCCAGCTGGACGCCGCGTTTCGTCAGGGGCCGCACACCGGCATGCAGATGATCCTCAGCGGCGAGGAAGGCCAGCGCAACCAGCGTATTCAGGCCTACTACGGCTATCTCAACCAGGCCCGCCAGGAGACCATCGCGCAGCTGAAGCAAACGCGTGAAGAGGTCACCGCGCAAAAGGCCGAGCTGGAAGAGAAACAGAGCCAGCAGCAAACGCTGGTCTACGAGCAGCGCGCGCAGCAGGCTAAGCTTGAGCAGGCGCGTAACGAGCGTAAAAAGACGCTTTCAGGCCTCGAATCCTCCATTCAGCAGGGGCAACAGCAGCTGGGCGAAATGCGGGCCAACGAATCGCGTCTGCGCGGTCGCGTTGCCCAGGCAGAAGCGGCGGCTAAGGCTCGCGCGGAGCGCGAAGCCCGCGAGGCGCAGGCGGTTCGCGATCGCCAGCAGGATGCATCCCGCAAAGGCACCACCTACAAACCATCGGAAAGCGAACGTTCGCTGATGTCCCGTACCGGCGGACTGGGTTCGCCGCGCGGCCAGGCCTACTGGCCGGTTCGCGGCACGCTGCTTCACCGCTATGGCGAACAGCTGCAAGGTGAACTACGTTGGAAGGGGATGGTTATCGCCGCGTCTGAAGGCACCGAGGTCAAAGCGATAGCCGATGGCCGGGTGATCCTCGCCGACTGGCTGCAGGGCTACGGCCTGGTGGTGGTCGTTGAGCACGGTAAAGGCGATATGAGCCTCTACGGCTATAATCAAAGCGCGCTGGTCAGCGTCGGGACTCAGGTCCGCGCAGGCCAGGCGATTGCCCTCGTCGGCAGCAGCGGCGGTCAAGGCCGTCCGTCGCTCTATTTCGAAATTCGTCGCCAGGGTCAGGCGGTCAATCCACAGCCGTGGTTGGGAAGATAAGTTTTGCTTCAATTTCGCAGAATTGCACTCGCGGTAGCCGGTACGCTGGCTTTCGCAGCGCCAGCTTTTGCTGGCAAACTCTCCATTGTTATTGACGACTTTGGCTATCGTCCACAGACGGAAAATCAGGTGCTGGCGCTGCCGGCCACCGTCTCCGTCGCCGTGTTACCCAATGCCCCGCACGCCCGTGAAATGGCGACCAAAGCGCACGGCCTCGGCCACGAGGTGCTCATTCACCTGCCGATGGCGCCGCTCAGCAAACAGCCGCTGGAAAAAGACACCCTGCGCCCGGATATGAGCAGCGCGGAGATCGAGCGCATCATCCGTGAAGCCTACGGCAAAGTGCCGTACGCCGTGGGGCTGAACAACCACATGGGCAGCGCGATGACCTCCAGCCTGTTCGGTATGCAGAAGGTGATGCAGGCGCTGGAACGCTACAATCTCTACTTCCTCGACAGCGTGACCATCGGCAATAGCCAGGCGATGCGTGCCGCGCAGGGTACCGGGGTGAAGGTGATTAAGCGCAAGGTGTTCCTCGACGATACGCAGAATGAAGCGGATATCCGCGTTCAGTTCAACCGGGCCATCGCCCTGGCGCGGCGTAACGGTTCGGCGATTGCTATCGGCCATCCGCATCCCACCACGGTGCGCGTGCTGCAGCAGATGGTCTATAGCCTGCCGTCGGACATTACCCTCGTGCGCCCGAGCAGCCTGCTCAACGAGCCGCAGGTGGATACCTCCACGCCAAATACCGCGCCGCCGTCGCAGACCGTGCCGCCAACGAAGCCGCGTAATCCGTTCCGCGGCGTGAAGTACTGCAAGCCGAAGCATCCGCCTGAACCGGTGTACGCCAGCCGGTTCTTTAGCATCCTCAGCGAAAGCATTAGCCAGAGCGCGCTGGTGCAGTATTACCAGCTGAAGTGGCAGGGCTGGGATACGCCGACGAACTAGAGGGATCGGGAACCCGGGCGCTTTTCCGCCGCGGGCTCCCGTTTATCCCCCCCGGCATACCAGGCTTTAAAATATTTCAGGAAGCTGTAGAAGGTGGCGTACAGTCCGGTCACCAGCCCCACCTTTCCGCTACGCCACGCCCCGCTGAACAGATACCACTTAAAAAACGCACCAATCGCGCTGATAGCGGCGCGGCTCAGCGACGGCCTGATCTTCTGGTACTTCACCAGCCGGGTGGTATAGCTATTGAGCTATGAAAGACTTCATGCAGCGAGTAGAAGGTATCGTGACGCACGCGGCCGGACAGCCTGATTGAGCGGCTGTGGCCGACGACGCGATCGTCCACCGGGCGATCGTTAAAGGCCGCCACGGTGCGGTTGAACAAGCGGACCGGGTAATCAGGCGATGAAACGGGGTAAATGGTTCTGACCGCCTCCCCCAGCACGTACCAGTAGCGCGGCAGGCGCCACGCGCAGGTCGGATCGATCTCCGGCCCGGCTTTGAGCCTCAGAATGGCGGCAACAACTTCGCTATCGAGGATTTCGTCACTGTCCATACACAGCACCCAGTCGTGGCTGGCCAGCGCCGTGGCATAGTTCATCTGCGCGCCGTGGGCGGTATAGGCGTGATGATGAACCTGCAATCCGAACTGCCGGCAGATGTCCAGCGTCGCATCCGTGCTGCCTGAATCAACGACAATACACTCGTCCGCCACGTTTAATAGCGGGGGCAAAACCTCCCGCAGCAGGCGGGCGGAATCACAGGTCAGCAGGCATACGGTGAGTTTAGGCATAGTGTTTATAAGGTTAAGCGGTAATTAAACAAAATGTATAAACGAACGGGCCGAAAATCGATTTAGAAATAGTGCTTTTACGATGAAGTACGCTTGAAATGTTATCCAAATCTAAATAAAAAAAGCGCCCGCAGGCGCTCAGAATATGCGTTAGCAAAACGAGTATCGGTCTGCTAACGCGGCGGACAACGGACCTTTAATCCCAGCTCAGAATCACTTTACCCGACTGGCCGGAGCGCATCGCGTCAAAGCCCTGCTGGAAATCATCAATGCCGAAGCGGTGGGTGATGATCGGCGACAGGTCTAAACCAGACTGGATCAGCGCCGCCATCTTGTACCAGGTTTCAAACATTTCGCGGCCGTAAATCCCTTTGATGAACAGTCCCTTAAAGATGACTTTGGTCCAGTCGATGGACATATCGGATGGCGGAATACCGAGCATCGCAATACGGCCACCGTGGTTCATGGTGTCCAGCATGGTGCGAAACGCCGGCGGCGCGCCGGACATCTCCAGACCCACGTCAAACCCTTCGGTCATGCCCAGCTCGGCCATCACGTCGGCAAGGCTCTCCTGCGCAACGTTAACCGCGCGGGTCACGCCCATCTTGCGCGCCAGGCCCAGACGGTACTCGTTGACGTCGGTGATCACCACGTTGCGTGCGCCGACGTGCTTAGCGACCGCCGCCGCCATGATGCCAATCGGGCCGGCGCCGGAAACCAGCACATCTTCGCCGACGAGGTCGAAGGAGAGCGCGGTGTGGACGGCGTTGCCAAAGGGGTCAAAAATCGACGCCAGATCGTCAGAAATGTTGTCCGGAATTTTGAAGGCATTGAAGGCCGGGATCACCAGATATTCGGCAAAACAGCCGGGGCGGTTAACGCCAACCCCAATGGTGTTGCGGCACAGGTGAGTACGCCCGGCGCGACAGTTGCGACAGTGGCCGCAGGTAATATGACCTTCGCCGGAAACGCGATCGCCCAGCTTAAAGCCGCGAACTTCCTGACCGATACCCACCACTTCACCGACGTATTCGTGCCCTACCACCATCGGCACCGGGATGGTCTTCTGCGACCATTCGTCCCAGTTATAGATGTGTACGTCGGTACCGCAAATTGCGGTCTTACGGATTTTAATCAGCAGATCGTTGTGGCCGACTTCCGGTTCCGGTACGTCGGTCATCCAGATGCCTTCTTCCGCTTTCAGTTTGGATAACGCTTTCATCTCACACCCTCAGGCAATGACGCCCAGTTGTTTGCCGATGCGGGTAAAGGCTTCCACCGCACGTTCAATTTGTTCAGGGGTATGCGCCGCAGACATCTGGGTGCGAATACGCGCCTGGCCTTTTGGTACCACCGGATAGAAGAATCCGGTGACGTAAATACCTTCTTTCTGCAGCTCGCGGGCAAAATTCTGCGCCACGGTCGCTTCGCCGAGCATCACCGGGATAATGGCGTGATCGGCGCCCGCCAGGGTAAAGCCCGCGGCGGTCATTTTTTCGCGGAACAGGCGCGCGTTGGACCACAGGCGGTCGCGCAGCTCGCCGCCGGACTCCACCATCTCCAGCACTTTGATGGAGGCGGCAACGATCGCCGGGGCCAGCGAGTTGGAGAACAGATACGGGCGCGAGCGCTGGCGCAGCCACTCGACCACCTCTTTGCGCGCCGCGGTATAGCCGCCGGACGCGCCGCCCAGCGCCTTACCGAGGGTACCGGTAATGATATCCACCCGGCCCATCACCTCGCAGTACTCGTGGGAGCCGCGGCCGTTTTCACCGACAAAGCCGACGGCGTGGGAGTCGTCGACCATGACCAGCGCGTCGTATTTATCCGCGAGGTCGCAGACGCCTTTCAGGTTGGCAATCACGCCGTCCATGGAGAACACGCCGTCGGTGGCGATCAGCACATGCCGCGCGCCGGCCTCACGCGCCTCTTTCAGCCGCGCTTCCAGCTCCTGCATGTCGTTGTTGGCGTAGCGGAAGCGCTTCGCTTTACACAGGCGCACGCCGTCGATGATCGACGCGTGGTTCAGGGCATCGGAGATAATGGCGTCCTCCGCGCCCAGCAGGGTTTCGAACAGGCCGCCGTTGGCGTCAAAGCAGGAGGAGTAGAGAATCGCATCTTCCATGCCGAGGAACCCGGCCAGCTTCTTCTCAAGCGCTTTATGGCTGTCCTGGGTCCCGCAAATAAAGCGCACGGAGGCCATGCCGAAGCCGTGACTGTCCATACCGGCTTTCGCCGCGGCAATCAGCTCCGGATGGTTGGCGAGGCCGAGATAGTTATTGGCGCAGAAGTTAATCACGCTGTTGCCGCCGACGGTGATATCCGCCTGCTGCGCCGATGTGATAATGCGTTCTTCTTTAAACAGCCCCTCCGCGCGAGCTGTATCCAGGCTATTGGTTAACTGTTGATAAAAATCACCACGCATTGCAACTCTCCAGATTCGGCAAAATTTGGCACATATTACCCAAAGCTATACGCTGATACGAGATGATGCATGCCTGAATGAATTATTTGCAGCATAAATCACGCTCGCCCGGCACCTTTTTTGCGAAGGGCTGAAGCCTTTCTCATGTGGTGATATGATAGAAGCATTCATGTCCGGATTATCTCTGGACTCCATACTTCAAAGGTTACTGTTATGATCATCGTTACCGGCGGCGCAGGGTTTATCGGCAGCAATATCGTCAAAGCCCTGAATGACAAAGGCATTACCGACATTTTGGTCGTAGATAATCTGAAAGATGGCACCAAGTTTGTGAACCTGGTTGACCTGAACATCGCGGATTACATGGATAAAGAAGACTTCCTGATCCAGGTTATGGCGGGCGAAGAGTTCGGCGACGAAATTGAAGCGGTGTTCCATGAAGGCGCCTGCTCCTCCACCACGGAGTGGGACGGCAAGTACATGATGGACAACAACTATCAGTACTCCAAAGAGCTGCTTCACTACTGCCTGGAGCGCGAGATCCCGTTCCTGTACGCCTCTTCCGCCGCCACCTACGGCGGCCGTACCAGCAACTTTATCGAATCCCGCGAATACGAGCAGCCGCTCAACGTCTACGGCTACTCCAAGTTCCTGTTTGACGAATACGTACGCCAGATCCTGCCGGAAGTTGACTCGCAGATCGTCGGCTTCCGCTATTTCAACGTCTACGGGCCGCGCGAAGGCCATAAAGGCAGCATGGCAAGCGTGGCGTTCCACCTTAATACCCAGCTGAATAATGGCGAAAGTCCGAAACTGTTCGAAGGCAGCGATAGCTTCAAGCGCGACTTCGTCTACGTCGGCGACGTGGCGGCGGTCAACCTGTGGTTCTGGGAAAACGGCGCGTCCGGTATTTTCAACCTCGGCACCGGCCGGGCAGAATCCTTCCAGGCGGTAGCCGACGCCACCCTGGCGTACCACCAGAAGGGCAGCATCGAATACATCCCGTTCCCGGACAAGCTGAAGGGCCGCTACCAGGCATTTACCCAGGCAGACCTCACTAACCTGCGCGCGGCGGGTTATGACAAACCGTTCAGGACCGTCGCCGAAGGCGTAACGGAATATATGGCCTGGCTCAACCGCGACAGCGATACAAATTCACAAAATCATTCGGGCAGCTAAGTGAATCTCCGGGAGCTGACAACAGCAAGTGACCGGAGTGAACGCAGGTAGCCAACGCAGAGACCGTTTGAAGGATAAAGTGAATGAAAATACTGGTGATTGGCCCGTCATGGGTGGGCGACATGATGATGTCGCAAAGCCTCTATCGCACGCTCAAGGCGCGCTATCCCCAGGCAATCATCGACGTGATGGCGCCCGCGTGGTGCCGTCCGCTGCTGTCACGGATGCCGGAAGTCAACGAGGCGATTCCCATGCCGCTCGGCCACGGCGCGCTGGAGATCGGCGAACGGCGCAAGCTTGGGCACAGCCTGCGCGAGCGCCGCTACGATCGCGCCTACGTGCTGCCAAACTCGTTTAAATCGGCGCTGGTTCCCTTCTTCGCCAACATCCCGCACCGCACCGGCTGGCGCGGTGAGATGCGCTACGGCCTGCTGAACGACGCCAGAACGCTGGATAAAGACGCGTGGCCGCTGATGGTTGAGCGCTACGTAGCCTTAGCCTACGACAAAGGCGTGATGCGCGGCGCGAAAGATCTGCCGCAGCCGCTGCTCTGGCCGCAGCTGCTGGTGCATGAAGGGGAGAAATCGCAGGTCTGCAACGCCTTCAGTATTTCTGCCCATCGCCCCATTATTGGCTTCTGCCCCGGGGCCGAGTTCGGTCCAGCCAAGCGCTGGCCGCACTACCACTACGCCGAACTGGCCAAACGGCTGATCGATGAAGGCTATCAGGTGCTGCTTTTCGGTTCGGCCAAGGACCATGAAGCGGGCAACGATATTCTGGCCGCTCTCAGCACCCAGCAGCAGGCATGGTGCCGTAACCTGGCCGGTGAAACCCAGCTTGAACAGGCGGTGGTGCTGATTGCCGCCTGCACAGCGGTTGTCAGCAACGACTCCGGCCTGATGCACGTTGCCGCCGCGCTCAACCGCCCGCTGGTCGCGCTGTATGGCCCAAGCAGCCCCGACTTTACGCCGCCGCTGTCGCATAAGGCGCGGACGATCCGCCTGATAAGCGGCTACCATAAGGTGCGTAAAGGAGATGCGGCAGAAGGGTATCATCAGAGCCTGATCGATATTACGCCGCAGCGCGTCCTGGAGGAGCTGAATCAGCTGCTGCAGAACGAAACCGAAAAAGAGGAAGCGTAGCGGATGCGGGTACTGATCGTTAAAACCTCGTCCATGGGCGACGTCCTGCACTCGCTGCCCGCGCTGACCGACGCCGCGCAGGCCTTCCCCGGGATTCGCTTCGACTGGGTGGTCGAGGAGGGCTTCGCCCAGATCCCCTCCTGGCACCAAAGCGTTGACCGCGTGATTCCGGTGGCCATTCGCCGCTGGCGCAAGGCCTGGTTTTCCGCACCGGTTAAGGCCGAGCGTCAAGCCTTTCGCCAGGCGCTGCGGGCGGAGAAGTACGACGCTATCATTGACGCCCAGGGGCTGGTGAAAAGCGCGGCGCTGGTGACCCGGCTGGCGCACGGCGTGAAGCACGGCATGGACTGGCAGACGGCCCGCGAGCCGCTGGCAAGCCTGTTCTATAACCGCCGCCACCACATTGCTAAGCAGCAGCACGCCGTTGAGCGCACCCGCGAGCTGTTTGCCAAAAGCCTCGGCTACGCCAGGCCAGAATCCCAGGGCGACTACGCGATTGCCCGCCACTTTCTGCGCCAGGAAGAGGCCGGTGCCGCGCCCTATCTGGTCTTCCTCCACGCCACCACCCGCGATGATAAGCACTGGCCGGAAGAGAACTGGCGGGCGCTTATCGCGCTGCTCGCCGATAGCGGCCTGCGGATTAAGCTGCCGTGGGGCGCCCCGCACGAAGAGGCGCGGGCCAAACGGCTGGCGCAGGGACATGATTTTGTCGAGGTGCTGCCGCGCATGAGCCTGGAGCAGGTCGCTCAGATTCTGGCCGGCGCCCGCGGCGTGGTTTCCGTCGACACCGGCCTGAGTCATTTAACCGCCGCGCTCGATAAGCCGAATTTTACCCTCTACGGCCCGACCGATCCGGGCCTTATCGGCGGCTATGGGCAAAACCAGTACGTCGTGCGTCCGGAAAACGGCAGCAGCACGGGGGATATTAGCGCCTCACGGGTTCTGCAGCTGTTGACCTCCCAGGGAGTGGCCTGATGGGCTCCTTGTTTAAGCAAATCTATCGCTACACGCATCCTCGTGCCTTTCGCCATAATGAAAATCTGTGGCCGTGGGCAAAGATAACCCGCGCGCCCGGCGGTGAAATCCGCAGCCTGCAGTACAAAGGAAAAACGGTCCCGCTGGTCGATCTCAGCGAGATGAAGGACAGCATGCGCGGCGAAGTGCTGCTGACCGCAACCGGCCCTTCAACCCGCAGCATCGATTTTTCGCTGCTGCCGAAAAGCATTCCGGTTATGGGGGTTAACGGCGCGTGGCACCTCTCTGACAGGATTAAATTTTCTATCTATACCATCGTCGATATGGAATTTTACGATAGAAAACCGGAGATTATTCGCGCCGTCATCAGCCAGCCCGATCTGGTGCTCTTTACCACCCTGCACGGTATCGCAAAAATCCTCGACCGCCACGGCGAAGCGCTGCGCTGCCGTTTGGCGTTAATTGAAGATGCCTGTTATAAAATTTATCACCCTAAAGTCGCGAAAAACCAGGTTCGTCAGGCCTGGCAAGCGGTCGAGGCGATACGCTTTCACCCTCAGCGCGAGGATATTTGCTTTAGTACCGATATCCGGCACGGCATTTTTGATGCCGGAACCGTTGTCTACTGGGCGCTACAAATTCTGATGTGGTTGGGGTTCAAAACGATTCTAATAAGCGGACTGGATATGACTCATTTCAACCAGCCGCGATTCTACGAAACGGATCGGGATAAACTCCCTTCCTGGCTGGAAAATAAGGTGGATGACCTGGTCATGCCGTCCTTTTCGCACGCTGCTAACGTGCTGCAACAAAACCATATCCGGGTCGTCAACTTCTCCTTAGAAAGCGCGGTTCCGGAAACGATTTTCGAAAAGGTTTCTTTTGATGAGTACTTTAAAAATCAGTAACTACGCCAGGCAGGGTTACACCGTTGTCTTTCCTTTGTTTCTGTTTTTCAGCGCAATTTTTTGTATATCGACCCGAACAAACAACCTTCTTCATCTCTCTATTTTGCTGTTTCTGCTGTCGCTGCTTAATAAAGACCATCGCCAGCAGCTGGCGGACCAAACGCGCCAGCAGTGGTCGGTTTATGCGCTGCTGCTGATATTCTTCGTCTACTATGCGCTGAGCAACATTTGGGGCCAGACGCCGCAGCATATCGACTCACCCCTGACCCACGGGACGTATTTGCTGTTCTATCTGCTGCTGCTGACGACCCTGCTCGGCTCCCCGCAGACCCGACGCCTGGCGCTGATGAGCGTGGTTGCCGGCATCACGGTCATTTCCATCTGGACCATGATCATCGACCATACCCTGGTCCTGACCGAACGCGCGGTGTCGCCGGGCAACCCCGGGCCGACCAACGTTATCGACCTCGCGGGCTATTGCGGCGTCGGCATTCTCATCTGCGCCATGCTGCTCAAAGAAAAAGGCAGCCACCTCCTGTACGTGCCGATGGCCATCATGCTGGTCATGATGGTTCTGACCCAAAGCCGGGGCCCGATTATCGCCCTGCTGGTGGCCTTTTTCTGCACCCTGCACCTGCATGTCTTTACGCGCCGCAACGTGCTGATCGTCGCTGCACTAGCGGTAATTTTAGGCCTGCTTTTCTTCTTCACGCCGGTGGGTGACCTGCTGCTGGCGCGCTTTGAAGAGCTCGGGACGCAGAGCGGGCTGCGCATCAGCATCTGGCGCCACACCCTCGAAGAGGTCTCCAGCCAGCCATGGTTGGGACGCGGTTTTGACTACGACCTCGACTTTACGAACTACAGCGGCGAGCATATCACCACCACCCATAGCGTCTATCTCGGCTCGCTGCTGAAAGGCGGCATTATTGGCCTGATGCTGCTGCTTGCGGTCATTGCCGGCGGGTTGTGCCGGGCGTGGAGTAAACGGCGGGAGGATAGCCGCTACGGGCTGGCGATTTTCGGCTACGCGCTGATTTTTATGGCCTCACAGGGGATGTTTATCATCAGCAATCCCCGGGAAACCTGGCCCCTGTTCTGGCTGCCGCTGGGCATTGCGCTGAGCAGCAGCCTGAAGGTAAAGCGCTAAAAAAAGGGCCCTGACGGGGCCCTTTTTTACGCCTGCCCGGCGGAAGCCGCCAGGCTATCCGCCTGCACTTTGATAACCGGCCAGATGGCATCAATCGTCATATCGGCAACGTTGACCTCTTCGCAGACGACCTGCCTGGCCTTGTCGTAGCCCGGCGCCCAGATGGTGTATCCCGGCAGGCCGGTGTCTTTGAGTTTGCGCTTGTTGTAGACCGCCACCATCGGCTTATCGAACGCCCTGGCGATATGGACAATCGCGGTATCCGCGGTGATAACAAGATCGCAGCAGCGAATCACCTCTACCGCTGAATTAATGTTGCTATCAGGGAGATACAGCGCCGTATCCAGCTCCAGCTGGCGAATTTTTTCGCTATGCCCAACCATCACCACGCTCACTTTGTAAGGCAGGGCGTGCAGCCGCTCAATCAAATCCGCGACCTGGTGACGGCAAAAGTCCTTATCGACTGAGGCGGTGAAGGGGTTTATGGCGATACAAATTTCGCGACCCTTTTCCTGCGCCAGTAAATGCTTCACTCTCTGCCGCTCGGCGGCATCGCCGGGGAGATGATAGTGGTAATGCTCATTGACGATGCCAAATAGCCTGGCCACCTCTTTATAGCGGGCAGAAATATGGCGCTGGCTGTCGAAAAAGGCAATTGACTGATCGTAAAGCTTATATTCGTCTTTATTAAAACCGATATTGCAGGGGGCGCCTAAATCCGCGAGTAATTTAAAACGCTCGTAGGTTTTCACGTCATCAAAATCAACCACGACGTCAAACCCTGCCGCGCGTAATTCATCCAACGCCATCCGGGGTCGATATAAATAGACCCGCTCCAGGAAGTCTGCGCCGGCCAGCATTTGCCGGCATATCGGCCCGGTAAGCACGGAAACCTGATAGCCATGCCCGGACAGCAGCTTTGCACAGCCGGTGGTCACCACCATATCGCCGACCTTGTCGTCGAGGCGCAAAAATAAAACGCGCTGAATCTGCGCAGGATTAAACGGCTGACGCTCGCGCTTATTTCTGTAACGGTAGTTAATTAAATTAAATTTAATTTCGCGAAAGAAAGCGTTTTTCTTCCGCGTCAGCTGTTTAAAAATACCCATACGATCCCTGCTTATGGCTTTTTAGCGCGATGCCTGTTTGCGTTGATAGTACTCCGCCAGGGTCATCCCTTTGACCTGCGGCGCCAGCCAGCTGAAGAAGCTTTCGAGGTCCGCATACAAACGTTCGATATCCTGCTCGTTTTTAAACGTCGGGCTGCCGCCGGGCATGTACTCAGAAGAGTGGAGCATATATTCGACGTAGTCATTACCCTGAGTCAACGTCTGTTCGACGACCTTTTTCATCGTCTCAACGTTACCGCCCATCGGCCGCAGCCAGTGAACCGACGGCGAGCGCACCTTGCCGCGCAGGCGGTCATAGCCCTGCTTAATGCCGTTCATCAGGGCGCTGTGTTTGTACTGGATGCTCATCGGCACCTCCAGCAGCGGAGAGCGCCCTTCCCGGCTGATGTCGTTCTCGTCGAGGAAGTAGGCGTGCTGCGGGAAGCGGCGATAATCGGTGCCGCCATCGCCCTGCGGGGCGCCTTTCGCCGTTTTCCAGTTAACCCGGGGCGTCACCGAACAGTCGACCTGATAGCCATGCTCCACCAGCAGGCGCGCGTAGCGCTCATCAAACGCCCAGCGTCCGGCGCGATGGCTAACCATTTTGGTCTGGAAGGTCTCTTCCAGCAGGCGGGTCATATAGGCGACTTTTTCACGCATTGCCGCATCGCTGTATTCGATAAGATAGGGCTTATGTCGCCAGTCATCGGCGGTCAGCGGGTCGGTCGGCGGGCTGTTCCAGGCATGCAGGTGCATGCCGATTTCGGCGGTGCCGCAGGCAATCACATCTTTGGCGAATTCGATATAGAATGGATCTATCGCCATCTCGTAGTTGGTTAAATAGACCGGCTTAAAGCCATACTTTTCGCAAAGCTGCTGAAAACGCGGTAAATAACGCGCATTCTCAGTGGTGATGCTGTCATGTTTTTGCCAGAGGTTATCACCCTCGGTATCAATCGTGATGAGAAATGCGGGATTGTGCACGAAAACGTCCTCAGACCATACGTATCGGGTCATGGTAGAGCAAGACAACGCTTCTCTCAATCTATCTGATCCCCTAGAATCGGAACCCTGATACTGAATGAAGAACAGAGAATGACGCCTGAAACCCGCTCTCCCGGTGCCGTGAACCCGGCGCGCATCCTGGTTATCAAGCTGCGCCATCACGGCGATATGCTGCTGATCACGCCGCTCGTTCACGCCCTCAAACGGCAGTATCCCGCGGCCAGCGTTGATGTGCTGCTTTATGAAGAGACCCGGGATATGCTCGCGGCGAACGCGGATGTTAACCAGATTTACGCGATTGACCGCCGCTGGAAAAAGCAGGGAACCGGCCATCAGCTCAAAATGGAGCTGCGGCTGATCCGCACGCTTCGCCAGCAGCGCTACGACATGGTGCTCAACCTAGCCGATCAGTGGCCGAGCGCCATTATTACCCGCTTAACCGGCGCCGCCACGCGCATCGGCTTTGATTTCCCGAAACGCCGCCATCCGGCCTGGCGCTTCTGCCATACCGCCCTGGCCTCCACCCGGGAGCATCAAAGCCTGCATACGGTGGAGCAGAACCTCTCCATTCTGGCTCCCCTCGGGCTGGCCGTTAACGACGCTCCGGCGCGCATGGGCTACAGCGAACAGGACTGGGAGAGCAGCCGCGCGCTGCTGCCGGCGGGCTTCGAAGGTAACTATATCGTCATTCAACCCACCTCCCGCTGGTTCTTTAAATGCTGGCGGGAAGAGCGGATGAGCGCGCTGATTAACGCGCTGTCGGCAGCGGGGCATGCCGTGGTGCTAACCTCGGGGCCCGATGCGAAAGAGAAGCGCATGGTAGAGACCATTATCGCCGGCTGCCCGGACGCCCGCCTGCACTCTCTTGCCGGCCAGCTGACCCTGCGCCAGCTGGCGGCCGTCATCGGCCACGCCCGCTTATTTGTCGGCGTTGATTCCGTACCCATGCATATGGCTGCCGCCCTCGGCACGCCGCTGGTCGCGCTGTTCGGCCCATCAAAGCTAACCTTCTGGAGCCCGTGGCAGGCGAAGGGCGAAGTCATCTGGGCCGGAGACTTTGGTCCTCTGCCCGACCCTGACGACATTGATACCGGTACAGAAGAACGCTATCTCGATTTAATTCCCGCCGACGTCGTTATTGCGGCGGCAAAAAAGGTGCTGGCATGAGCAAATTCAGGCTCGCCCTGGTGCGGCAGAAATATCGCCCCGACGGCGGCGCGGAGCGTTTCGTTTCCCGCGCGCTGGAGGCCCTCGATAGCAGTAATCTTGAGCTGAACGTCATCACCCGCGAATGGCAGGGGCCGGTGAAGCCCGAGTGGAATATTCGCATCTGCAACCCGCGCAAATGGGGACGCATCAGCCGTGAACGCGGCTTTGCCGACGCCGCGCGCCGGCTGTGGCAGGGCGAAAACTTCGATCTGGTTCAGAGCCATGAGCGCATCCCGGGCTGCGATCTGTATCGCGCCGGCGACGGCGTCCATCGCCGCTGGCTGGAGCAGCGCTCGCGCATACTGCCCGGCTGGAAAAGCCGCCTGCTGTTTGCCGATCGCTACCACCGCTACGTCATGCGGGCCGAACGCGAGATGTATCACGACCCGCACCTGCGCGGGGTCATCTGCAACGCGGAGATGATTAAACAGGAAATTATTGCAGACTTCGGCCTGCCGGCGGAGAAGATCCGCGTTATCTACAACGCGATTGATAACCAGCGCTTCCTGCCGCCGACGGAGGAGGTTTTTGTCGCGCTGCGTGACCAATGGAACCTGCCGCGCCGGGCAACCTGCCTGATCTACGTGGGCTCCGGCTTTGAACGCAAGGGGCTGGAGGCGGCGATCCGCGCCATCGCCCCCACCGATCGCTATCTGCTGGTGGTGGGCAAAGACAAAGACCAGAGCCGCTATCAGGCGCTGGCTAAAACGCTGAACTGCGGGGAGCGGGTACGCTTCTTCGGCATGCAGTCAGAAACCCTGCCCTTCTACCAGATGGCCGACGGGCTGCTGCTGCCCACGCTGTACGATCCGTTCCCGAACGTTATCCTTGAAGCGATGGCCTGCGGTCTGCCGGTGATTACCACCACCGGCTGCGGCGGATCGGAGTTTATTATTCAGGGCAGCAACGGTTTCGTTTGCGACGCGCTGGATATTTCGGCGCTGCAGCAGGCGGTGGCCGCGCTCCCCGCCCGCGCCCTAGGTTCAGCGGAAGGCATCCGGGCGCGCGAACGCATTATGACCTGCACCAGCGAGCGGCTCTCAGCGCAGCTGCTCTCTTTCTATCAGGACCTGGTAAAATAGCTATGCGCATACTGTTTGTCATCGACGGCCTGCCCGGCGGCGGAGCGGAAAAAGTGGTGCTCACGCTGGCGGAACATTTTTTACGTCAGGGGGAGCGCGTCTCGCTGTTTTCACTGCGCGACGTTTGCGACTACCCGCTGCCGGAAGGGCTGGATTATCGGGTGATTAGCGACCGCTGTCGAAAGCCGTGGCGCAAGCTGACCGAGCTGTCGCGCCGCGCGGGCCAGCTTGATGCGGCCATCGCCGAATCTGAACAGCAGGGCAGCTTCGATCTGGTGCTCTCCAATCTGCATAAAACCGACCGCATCGTCGCCCGCAGCCGCGCGCTCGCGCAGCGTAACGTCTGGTTCTGCCTGCACGGCGTCTTCTCTACCTCGTATCTTGGTCACCGTACCGGCTTCGATCGCTGGATGAAGCAGCAGAAAATCAGGCGCGTCTATCAGGGACGCAACCTGGTAACCGTCTCCGATGCGGTCGGCGAGGATCTGGTCAGCCAGTTCGCCATTCGCCCGGCGCAGCTGAAAACGATTTATAATCCGTTCGATATCGCCGCCCTGCGGGCCGGCGCGGAGATGGCGGGCGAGCAGCCTGCCGGGGACTATATTATCCACGTCGGGCGTTTTCACCCCGGCAAGCGCCACGATCGGCTGATTGAGGCCTATGCCCAAAGCGGTATCCAGGCGCCGCTGGTGCTGCTGGGACAGGGCAAGCCGGAGCAGGAACAGCGCCTGCGCCAGCTGGCGGAGCGGCTGCAGGTCGGCGATCGCGTGCTGTTTAAAGGCTTCCATAAAAACCCGCTGCCGTGGATTAAACACGCCAGGATGCTGGTGCTCAGCTCGGATAGCGAAGGCTTTGGCAACGTTATCGTCGAAGCGCTGCTGCTGAACACGCCGGTTGCCAGCACCCGCTGTCCGGGCGGCGTGACGGAGATCCTTACCGGCGAATTAGCCCGCGGCCTCGCCGATCTCAACGGCCCGGCGCTGGCTCAGACGATGCAAAGCATTTACCATAACCCGCCTGTCATCGAACAATCCGCGCTGGAAAAGTTCAGCGTCGATACGATTTGTCAGCAGTACCGTCAGCTGCGCCGCGCCTGACGCCGTTATTTAACCAGGATCGAATGATTTATGAGTCAAACGCCTTTACTGAGCATCGTGGCCGCCGTCTACAACGGCGAAAAATTCCTTGCCCAGTTCTTTGAATGCCTTGAGCAACAGCAGCTGGAAAGCTATGAACTGATCCTGGTGAACGACGGCTCGACGGACGGCAGCCTCGCGGTTATCGATGCGTGGAAAGCGCGGCTACAAAACGTGAGGGTGCTGGAGCAGGAAAACCAGGGCGTCTCGGTCGCGCGCAACACCGGGCTGGCGGTAGCCACCGGTAAATACCTGGCGTTCCCGGATATCGACGACAAGCTTTACCCCGGCATGTACCGCACGCTGCTGGCGATGGCGGAGCAGGGCAATCTCGATATCGCCACCTGCAACGGCCGCTACGTCTACGAGAGCAAAAATGATATCCATCCGATCCTTCCTCCGGATCGGCTGCCGTCTACCGGCGTGCTGCCGGGCCACGTGTGGCTAAAACAGGCGCTGGATTCGCGTAAGTTCCTGCACGTGACCTGGCTGAACATCTATCGCCGCGAATTTATCATGCAGCATCGTTTTCACTTTGAGCCGGGCCTGCGCCATCAGGATATTCCCTGGACCACCGAGGCGCTGCTGGCGGCCGAGCGCGTGCAGTACACCAGCGAGCAGTTTTACGATTACTATATCCATTCAGAATCGGTATCGCACAAGCCGGATAACGACGACACGCTGATGCGCTCTTCCCGCCACTACATGAAGATTCTGGAGATGCTCGACGCCATTAACCAACGCTACCCGGATAAGGTGCGCCATATTTCAGCCTGCCGCTGGCAGATTGCGAAAGAGGGGCTGGGAATTATTCATACCTTCGATAGCATGAAAGATGAATCAAAAAAGCATATTATCATTAAAGAGTTTTTCGACCGCGGCATCTGGCACCTGATCTGGAAAAATGCCGGAACGTTCCGCTTACGCTGGCGCCTTGGGCGGCGCTACCTGCGTATTAAGCGCTATCGCAACGCGGCCTGACGCTGAATCCCTTTGTTTCCGCCAAAGGGATAGCTTTACATGGGCTAAATGCTTAGAATTTGCCCGCTAAAACATAAAACGGATAAATCGCTTGGAATTGCTTTATACCACCCTACTCTATCTTATTCAGCCGCTGGTCTGGCTGCGACTGCTGCTGCGCAGCCGTAAGGCACCCGCCTACCGCAAACGCTGGGCTGAACGTTATGGCTTTTGTCAGAACAAGGTAGCGCCGGATGGGATTCTGCTGCATTCCGTTTCCGTGGGTGAGACGCTTGCTGCCATCCCGCTGGTACGCGCCCTGCGCCACCGTTATCCTTATCTGCCGATCACCGTCACCACCATGACGCCGACCGGCTCCGAGCGCGCGATGTCCGCATTCGGCAAAGACGTTCACCACGTCTACCTGCCTTACGACCTCCCCTGCGCGATGAACCGCTTCCTCAACACCGTTCAGCCGAAGCTGGTTATCGTGATGGAAACCGAGCTGTGGCCGAATATGGTCGCCGCTTTGCACAAGCGTAAAATTCCGCTGGTTATCGCTAACGCCCGCCTCTCCGAGCGCTCGGCGAAGGGCTATGCCAAACTGGGTAAGTTTATGCGCCGCCTGCTGAGCCGCATTACGCTTATCGCCGCGCAGAATGAAGAAGACGCCAGCCGCTTTATCTCCCTTGGGCTGAAGCGCAATCAGCTGGCGGTCACCGGCAGCCTGAAGTTTGATATTTCCGTTACGCCGGAGCTGGCCGCACGCGCCATCACCCTGCGCCGCCAGTGGGCGCCGCACCGCCAGGTGTGGATCGCCACCAGCACCCACGACGGCGAAGAGCAAATCGTTTTGCAGGCGCATAAAAAGCTGCTGGAAACCTTCCCTGACCTGCTGCTGATCCTCGTCCCTCGCCACCCTGAACGCTTCGGCGACGCGCGGGAGATGGTGCAGAAAGCGGGTATGAGCTTTACCCTGCGCAGCACCGGCGAAATCCCGTCCAATAGCACCCAGGTGGTGATTGGCGATACCATGGGCGAGCTGATGCTGCTGTACGGCATTGCCGATCTTGCCTTTGTCGGCGGCAGCCTGGTCGAACGCGGCGGTCATAACCCGCTGGAGCCGGCGGCGCACGCCATCCCGGTCCTGATGGGCCCGCACACCTTCAACTTCAAAGATATTTGCGCCAAGCTGCAGCAGGATGACGGTCTGATCACCGTGACCGACCTCAATTCGCTGGTCACCCAGGTTTCTAACCTGCTGACCGACGAAGATTATCGCCTGTGGTACGGCCGTCACGCGGTAGAAGTCCTGCATCAAAACCAGGGCGCGCTCTCCCGTCTGCTACAGTTACTGCAACCCTATCTGCCGCAGCGGAGCCACTAATGTCGACCCGACTGTCCGTCGTGATGATCGCCAAAAACGCGGCGGATCTGCTGCCGGACTGTCTGGCGTCGGTAGGCTGGGCCGATGAGATAGTGCTGCTGGATTCCGGCAGCAGCGACGGCACCGTTGAGCTGGCGCGCAGCCTCGGCGCTCAGGTCTACATCAACACCGACTGGCAGGGCTACGGCGTTCAGCGCCAGCGCGCCCAGGATTACGCCACCGGCGACTATGTGCTGATGATTGATACCGACGAGCGCGTCACCCCGGAGCTGGCGGACTCCCTGCGCCAGACGCTGACGGCGCCAAAAGAGGGCGCGATCTACAGCATTGCCCGGCGGAACTATTTCCTTGGCCGCTTTATGCGCCACAGCGGCTGGTATCCCGATCGCGTGATGCGCCTGTACCCGCGCCTTGGTTATCGCTATAACAATAATCTGGTACACGAATCCCTCGACGCCAAAGGCGCGCAGATTATCGAACTGACCGGCGACCTGCTGCATCTGACCTGCCGCGACTTCTCCGGCTTTCAGCAAAAGCAGCTGGCCTACGCCACCGCCTGGGCGCAGGAACGTCATCAGAAGGGGAAAAAAACCTCGCTGATGAGTATCTTCGGCCATACGCTGGGGGCATTTGTGAAAACGCTGCTGCTGCGCGGTGGCGTGCTGGATGGTAAACAGGGCTGGCTGCTCGCCGTGGTCAACGCGCAGTATACGTTTAATAAATACACCGAGCTGTGGGCGCTGAGCCGCGGCTACTCGGAGAGAGTGTAATTATGAGCACAAAAGCGATTTATCCGGGTACCTTCGACCCTATCACCAACGGTCATATCGATATCGTCACCCGCGCGGCCAGCATGTTTGACAAAGTGCTGCTGGCGATTGCCGCCAGCCCGAGCAAGAAGCCGATGTTCAGCCTCGACGAACGCATTGCGCTGGCGCAGCAGTCAACCGCGCACCTGGTCAACGTTGAGGTCATTGGCTTTAGTGATTTGATGGCCAATTTCGCCCGCGCGCAGCAGGCCAACATTTTGATTCGCGGCCTGCGGGCGGTGGCGGATTTCGAATATGAGATGCAGCTGGCGCATATGAACCGCCATCTGATGCCGACCCTCGAAAGCGTCTTCCTGATGCCGTGCAAAGAGTGGTCGTTTATCTCCTCATCGCTGGTCAAGGAGGTCGCGCGCCATCAGGGCGACGTATCCCACTTCCTGCCGGCTAACGTGCACCAGGCGCTGCTGAAAAAGCTCTAATCTTTGCGCTTTCGGGGCGATGTCCTACTTCTGACACTGGCGACAATAAAACGTCGCCCGCTGGGCGTGCTTGCCGGCGATAATCGGCGTACCGCAGGTACGACAGGGCTCGCCTTTGCGTCCGTATACCTGCAGCTCCTGGGCAAAATATCCCGGCTTACCGTCGCTTTGCAGGAAATCCTTCAGCGTGGTCCCGCCCTGTTCAATCGAGCGCAGCAGCACGGCTTTAATCACCTTCACCAGCCGCTCGCACTCTTCATGCGATAGCGACGATGCCAGCCGGTCGGGATGGATCCCGGCGGAAAACAGCGATTCGCTGGCGTAGATATTCCCGACCCCCACCACCAGCTTGTTATCCATTAGCCAGGGCTTAATGGCGGTTTTCTTTTTCGCGCACCTCAGCTGCAGGTAGGCGGCGTTGAAATCGTCGCTCAGCGGCTCAGGGCCGAGATGCGCCAGCGCAGGATGCCCTTCCAGCTCTTTGGTCCACAGCCAGGCGCCAAAGCGTCGAGGGTCGGTATAGCGCAGCACCTTGCCGTTGCTCATCACCAGGTCGACATGGTCATGCTTCTCTGCGGGCAGCTCTTCGCTCAGAATGCGCAGGCTTCCTGACATGCCGAGGTGAATGATAATCCAGCCGCCAGGCAGCTCCAGCAGCAGGTATTTGGCGCGTCGACGTACGCTGAGCACCGGCACGTCGCTCAGACGGTAGATCTCTTCAGAAACCGGCCAGCGCAGGCGTCCATTGCGAATAGCGGCGTGTAGAATAGTTGCGCCAACCAGATGCGGTTCAATCCCGCGTCGGCTGGTTTCCACCTCAGGTAATTCAGGCATAGCGTCTCCGGCTGTATTGCAGATGTCTTTATTATGGGGATGGCCAGAAAACAAAAAACCCCGCCAGGGCGGGGTTTTTTTTACATCAAAGCTAAAATTATTTGATTTTAGCTTCTTTGTATAAAACGTGCTGACGGACAACTGGATCGAACTTTTTCAGTTCCAGTTTTTCCGGCTTAGTACGCTTGTTCTTCGTGGTGGTATAGAAGTGACCAGTACCAGCAGAAGAAACCAGCTTGATTTTCTCACGAATACCTTTAGCCATGATTTATTTCCTCTTAGTACTTAGTACTTTTCGCCACGGGCACGCAGTTCAGACAGAACTGTATCGATGCCTTTCTTATCAATAACACGCATACCTTTAGCAGATACGCGCAGGGTGACAAAACGCTTTTCGCTCTCAACCCAGAAACGGTGAGAGTGCAGGTTCGGCAGGAAACGGCGTTTGGTCGCGTTCAGTGCGTGGGAACGGTTGTTACCGGTCACCGGACGCTTGCCAGTAACTTGGCAGACTCGGGACATGTCTATTCTCCAAAAATCAAATTAGCTCGAGCTTCGTATGGGGTATTGGCGCCTCGTCAGGCTTTACAGCCCGGTCATCGCAGTTCTACACGTCATTCTTCATGCCGCCTTGATGCAACCTGAAGAGTGGGTGTCTAAGTGAACCATCGATTGCCAGGCCCAAATGCCAAACCCGAGATTCTCAAAGGTGGCGTAGTATACGCTGACTCGGCGATGTGCTCAAGTCCCGAACAGACAAAGATCCCGCAGGATCGCGTGATCGGGGCTAAATCCAGCCGCGCTCGGCAAAAGATACGTACGCACCGCGGCCGATAACAAGGTGATCGAGCACGCGTATATCCATGAAACCACAACACTTTATCACTCTTTCGGTAATCAACCTGTCGGCCTTACTCGGCTCGGGGCTACCGGATGGATGATTATGTGCCAGGATCACCGCAGCGGCGTTCACTTTGATGGCTTCGCGTACAATTTCTCGCGGATGCACCTCAACGTGGCTAAGAGTACCAGAAAAAAGCCGGCTATGTTTCAATACCCGATTCTGATTATCTAAAAAGATCACCATAAAGATCTCCCGCTCCTCGTCCATCAGCTGGCTTTGCAAAAATTCCCGCGTCATCAGCGGCGTTACCAGAGAGGGCTCTTCAACTATCCGTCGGCTAAAATAGCGCCGCGCCAGCTCGGCGACGCCTTTTAGCTGGGCGAACTTCGCGAGGCCGATGCCGTCGATCTTGTCAAACTGCGCCTTGTCCGCCGATAGCAGGCCGTACAGCGAGCCAAAGCGCGCGAGCAGGTCGTGCGAAAACGTCATCACGTCCTGCTCGCGGGTGCCGGTACGTAAAAACAGCGCCAGCAGCTCAACGTCCGACAGCGCTTCGATACCGTAGAGCAGCATTTTTTCCCTTGGCAGCAGGGGTTCCAGTAAATCCATCGCAGCCTCTCTTTTCCAGTACGCCCCACATCCTGACATAGCCCTTCGCCGCTGCCGACGGCCGGCTTTTACCCGTGCGTAGCGGCTCGCAAAGTCAATTCCAGGCAGGCGCACGACGCCGACGGGATTGTGGTAAGATGCGCGAATTCTGGTGTACTCCAACAGGAAAAAATCATGATGAGTCTGGCTGGTAAAAAGATCGTTCTCGGCGTCAGCGGCGGCATCGCTGCCTACAAAACGCCTGAACTGGTACGCCGCCTGCGCGAGCGCGGCGCTGACGTACGGGTCGCCATGACGGAAGCCGCGAAGGCCTTCATTACGCCACTCAGCCTGCAGGCGGTGTCAGGTTATCCGGTTTCCGATAGCCTGCTCGACCCGGCAGCAGAAGCCGCGATGGGCCACATTGAGCTGGGAAAATGGGCCGACCTGGTTATCCTCGCCCCCGCAACCGCCGATCTGATCGCCCGCGTTGCTGCCGGCATGGCGAACGACCTGGTCTCCACTATCTGCCTCGCGACGCCGTCTCCGGTCGCCGTAGTGCCCGCCATGAACCAGCAGATGTATCGCGCCGCCGCGACGCAGCATAATCTTGAGGTCATCTCCTCCCGCGGTCTGCTGGTCTGGGGCCCGGACAGCGGAAGCCAGGCCTGCGGCGATATCGGCCCGGGCCGAATGCTGGATCCGCTGATCCTGGTCGATATGGCGGCCGCGCATTTTTCGCCTGTCAAAGATTTGCAACATCTCAACATCATGATTACCGCGGGCCCCACCCGCGAGCCGCTGGATCCGGTACGCTATATCAGCAATCAAAGCTCCGGTAAGATGGGCTTCGCTATCGCGGCCGCTGCGGCAAACCGCGGCGCCAGCGTCACGTTAGTCAGCGGTCCGGTTTCGCTACCGACGCCGCCTTTCGTGCAGCGGATTGACGTCACGACCGCGTTGGAAATGCAGGCCGCGGTCGACGGCGGCGTTCGGCAGCAGCATATTTTTATTGGCTGTGCGGCCGTCGCCGACTACCGAGCTATCACCGTTGCTGAGAAAAAAATCAAAAAGCAAGATGATGAATTAACAATAAAAATGGTCAAAAACCCGGATATCGTTGCCGGGGTCGCTGCGCTAACGGATAGCCGACCTTACGTCGTTGGGTTTGCCGCCGAAACGAATAATGTGGAAGAATACGCGAGGCAAAAACGCGACCGCAAAAATCTCGATCTGATCTGCGCCAATGATGTATCTAAGCCAAATCAGGGATTTAACAGCGACAGCAACGCATTACACCTTTTCTGGCAGGATGGAGATAAGCGCTTGCCACACGAGCGCAAGGAACTCCTGGGCCAATTATTACTCGACGAGATCGTGACCCGTTATGATGAAAAAAATCGACGTTAAGCTTCTGGACCCGCGCGTTGGCAAGGAGTTTCCGCTGCCAACCTACGCCACCTCCGGCTCTGCCGGACTTGACCTGCGGGCCTGTCTCGACGCCGCCGTAGAGCTTGCGCCGGGCGCAACCACCCTGCTGCCAACCGGCCTGGCTATTCATATCGCCGATCCGTCGCTGGCGGCGGTCATCCTGCCGCGCTCCGGGCTGGGCCATAAGCACGGCATCGTGCTGGGCAACCTGGTCGGCCTTATCGATTCCGACTATCAGGGGCAGCTGATGGTTTCCGTCTGGAACCGCGGCCAGCAGAGCTTTACTATTGAACCCGGCGAGCGCATCGCTCAAATGGTATTTGTACCCGTCGTACAGGCGGAATTTAACCTGGTGGAAGATTTTGATACCACCGAACGTGGCGAAGGTGGCTTTGGTCACTCAGGGCGCGCATAGGCCCGTCCACACAAAACCCGCATCCCAAAGCGCAATAATGCAATAACATCGCCGCAAATGACCGTTTGCGGCCGCTTTGTGGATGTCTGCCTGACAAGTGCTTATTTTCAGGGGTATTTTAAAACATGGCAGAAAAACAAACTGCGAAAAGGAATCGTCGCGAGGAAATACTTCAATCTCTGGCGCTAATGCTTGAATCCAGCGATGGTAGTCAACGTATTACCACGGCGAAACTGGCGGCGTCCGTCGGTGTGTCCGAAGCGGCGCTGTACCGTCATTTTCCCAGCAAAACCCGCATGTTCGATAGCCTGATCGAGTTTATCGAAGACAGTCTGATTACGCGCATCAATTTGATTTTAAAAGATGAGAAAGACACATCCGCGCGCCTGCGCCTGATCGTGCTGTTGATTCTTGGGTTTGGTGAGCGTAATCCTGGGCTGACGCGAATTCTGACCGGCCACGCGCTGATGTTTGAACAGGACCGCCTGCAGGACCGGATCAACCAGCTATTTGAACGCATTGAGGTTCAGCTACGCCAGGTCATGCGCGAGAAGAAAATGCGCGAAGGTGAAGGCTTCGTCACCGACGAATCTTTGCTGGCCAGCCAGCTGCTGGCGTTCTGCGAAGGCATGCTGTCGCGCTTTGTGCGCAGCGAGTTTAAATATCGTCCGACGGACGATTTTGACGCCCGCTGGCCGCTGGTCGCCGCGCAGCTACGGTAATCCGAAGCCCGGAGGCGTCACGCCCCGGGCTTTGTTATCTATACGCCAAACGCTTCGCGATAGGCGCGTACCGACGCCAGATGCTCGGCCATCTCCGGCTTCTCTTCCAGATAGCTAATCAGGTCCTTGAGGGTGACGATAGAGATCACCTTGCAGCCGTAATCGCGCTCAACTTCCTGAATCGCGGAAATTTCGCCGCGACCGCGTTCCTGACGATCCAGAGAAATCAGCACGCCGGCGAGCTCTGCCCCGTTGGTCTGGATAATCTCCATCGATTCGCGAATCGCGGTACCGGCGGTTATCACATCGTCGACCAGCATGACGCGACCCTGCAGGGCGCTGCCAACCAGATTGCCGCCTTCGCCGTGCGTTTTGGCCTCTTTGCGGTTAAAGCAGTAGGGTAAATCCAGGTCGTGATGTTCAGCCAGCGCAACCGCCGTGGTGGTCGCAATAGGAATGCCTTTGTAGGCCGGACCAAACAGCAGGTCAAAATCAATTCCGGAGTCGACCAGCGCTTCTGCATAGAAACGGCCCAACAGTGCCAGATCGCGCCCGGTGTTAAACAGGCCGGCGTTGAAGAAATAGGGGCTCTTGCGCCCGGATTTCAGCGTAAATTCGCCAAACTTAAGAACCTGCTTGTTAAGCGCAAACTCAATAAACTGGCGCTGATATGGTTTCATGGATTCGCTCCTCATCATACTTTCTATGGATCTACGGACAAAAAAAAGGCGACTTCTCAGTCGCCTTAAAAACTAGTTTTGCAACGCCGCCTTCTGCGTCGCGACAATGGATTCGATCCCCCCTCTGGCCAACGCCAGGAGGGTCAGGAGCTCTTCATGGGTAAACGGCTCGCCTTCCGCCGTGCCCTGCACCTCGATGATGCGACCGTCTTCGGTCATCACCACGTTCATATCGGTTTCCGCTGCGGAATCTTCCACGTACTCCAGATCGCAAAGCGCTTCACCGTTGACGATGCCGACGGAAACGGCAGCAACCATGCCTTTCATCGGGTTAGTTTTCAGCTTGCCGGCGGCGACCAGCTTGTTCAGAGCGTCGGCCAGCGCCACGCAGGCGCCGGTGATTGATGCGGTACGGGTACCGCCGTCGGCCTGCAGCACATCGCAATCGAGGGTAATGGTGAACTCGCCAAGCGCCTTCAGGTCTACCGCAGCGCGCAGCGCGCGGGCGATAAGACGCTGGATTTCCATGGTACGACCGCCCTGCTTACCTTTGGCGGCTTCACGCGCGTTACGGGTGTGCGTAGCGCGCGGCAGCATGCCGTATTCTGCGGTGATCCACCCCTGGCCCTGGCCTTTCAGAAAGCGCGGTACGCCTTCATCGATCGACGCGGTGCACAGCACTTTGGTGTCACCAAATTCGACCAGAACAGAGCCTTCAGCGTGTATGGTATAGTTACGGGTCAGGGTTACGGGACGCACCTGATTAGCGCTACGGCCTGCTGGACGCATGATGTTCTCTCCGGCTTGAAACGAATATGGCTGCGCATTATACGGATAATGGTTGCTTATTCCTATCCTGATAAGGCCCTGAAAGCTATAATCCCCCCCACTCTCCTTTAAAAACAGGAACGTCTATGATCCGCAGTATGACCGCCTATGCCCGTCGTGAAATTAAGGGCGAATGGGGCAGCGCCGCGTGGGAACTGCGCTCGGTAAACCAGCGCTACCTGGAAACCTATTTCCGTCTGCCGGAGCAGTTCCGTAGCCTGGAGCCCGTGGTGCGCGAGCGTATTCGTGCGCGTCTGACCCGCGGCAAAATCGAATGTACCCTGCGTTTTGAACAGGACCCCAGCGCTCAGGGTGAGCTGATTCTGAACGAAAACCTGGCAAAGCAGCTGGTTAACGCTGCCAACTGGGTAAAAATGCAGAGCGACGAAGGGGAAATCAACCCGGTTGATATCCTGCGCTGGCCCGGGGTCATGGCCGCTCAGGAGCAGGATCTCGACGCCATTGCCTCCGATATTCTCACCGCGCTAAACGGCGCGCTGGACGACTTTATCGTCGCTCGCGAAACCGAAGGCCAGGCGCTGAAGACGCTTATCGAACAGCGCCTGCAAGGCGTCAGTACCGAAGTCAGCAAAGTTCGCAGCCATATGCCGGAAATCCTGCAGTGGCAGCGCGAGCGCCTGGTATCCAAGCTGGAAGACGCGGAAGTGCAGCTGGAAAACAACCGTCTCGAGCAAGAGCTGGTGCTGATGGCGCAGCGTATCGACGTTGCCGAAGAGCTGGACCGTCTGGAAGCGCATGTCAAAGAGACCTACAACATTCTGAAGAAAAAAGAGGCCGTTGGCCGCCGCCTGGACTTTATGATGCAGGAGTTCAACCGCGAGTCGAACACCCTGGCGTCAAAATCGATCAATGCGGAAGTCACCAATTCTGCCATCGAGCTGAAAGTGCTGATTGAGCAGATGCGCGAGCAGATTCAGAACATCGAGTAACCGCAGGCTCCTCGATTAAAGGCTGGTTTTACCAGCCTTTTTTATCCCTTCATTTCAGAACCTGTACTTTCCGTCCAGTATCCGACAGGTGATAAAAGCGCCCGCAGCGCACAGCAGCGTGGGGGCCAGATAGCTATGGTCCATATGGGTAAACTCCATCACCAGCGCAACCGCCGTCAGCGGCATCTGCATTGACGCCGCCAGAAAAGCCGCGGCCCCAACCAGCGCAAAGCTGCCGGCGTCGCCGCCGGGCACCAACTGCTGCCAAAGCATACTCAGCAGCAGGCTCACCAGGCCTCCCACCGCCAGGCCAGGAGTCAACAACCCTCCTTCCGCACCGCCGCGCAGCACCGCCAGAATAACGATCGCTTTCAGGGCCAGAAGCACCAGCGCGCTATGCAATCCCAGTCCGTCGCCAATCGCAAGCTGCATCGGGCCTTTGCCATTGCCGGGTAGCTGCGGAAAATAGAGGCTCAGCCCGGCAAGAAGGGTAAACGCCAGCAGGCAAAATAGCGGCATCTGCCAGTTTGTCCTGACCCGCGCACGCGCGGCGCTGGTTGCCTGACGAAACAGCCACGCCGCCGCGCCAAGCAGCGGGCTGACGATTATCGCCCACCACATAAACGCGTGCGGGAGCGCCCCGGAGATAAAGTGGTACTGGGACTCATCCCCCAGCCCGAGCGCTGCCGTCCAGGCAGCAACGGCCGACGTCACCACGGCCGCCAGCGTTTTCTCCCAGCTAAATGACAGCAGCATCACTTCAAGGCTGAACAGGGCGCCGGCCAGCGGCACGTTATATACCGCCGCCAGCCCGGCACCGGCGCCGCAGGCAATCAGCGTGCGGGTTTCATCTTCGTGCAGGCCCATTCTGCGCGCCACGATACCGGCCCCCAGCGCCCCCATCTCTCGCGGCGCAACCTCCCGACCGAGCGGGGAGCCCAGCGCCACGGTGACTATCTGCAGCAGAGCGTGCAGGGTTGTTGTGCCCGCCGGCATCGGCACCGCGGGCGTGGCGACGGCGGCGGAAATCGATACCCGCTTCTGACCGTAGCGGCCCAGCAGCCACCAGCCAAACCCGGCGATCGCGCCGCCGACGACGATGGCCGTGAAGCGTCGGGGCCAGGAGGCATCCGTTACGCCCTGCAAAAATGACTCCGTGCCGATAAGACGATCGAGGCTATATCCAAAAGCAAGGTGCTGAATAGCATGCAAAATCATCGCCAGAACCATTCCCGACAGGCCGGCAAGGACTCCGGTCAGAACGACGGCCGCCAGGCGGAGCAGGTAGTTTTTCTCGCCGGTTACTCCGGTCATATTCTTAGGCCCTGAAAGAGGAAAATAAAATGATAACGGTCGCGAGTTAAATATTACGTATTTAGCGCGTATTTTCCTGACCAGCGCCGGCTGAGCCTGAATCATTACTTTTTCTAATCTTAAAACTAAAATAAAAACCCTTTAAACCCCACAAATAAAGGTAATCGAGAAAATCAGGCATTATTTTTTCAAGGCATAAATCGTTCACCTTAGAAAATCTCAGTCGTGATCCTGCGCACAAATCGCTAACCTGCCCGCTCTCATCGTGGGGGATCTATGCTGCTTCATATTCTGTATTTAATTGGTATTACCGCGGAAGCGATGACCGGCGCTCTGGCAGCCGGACGCCGTCGTATGGATACCTTCGGCGTTATCATTATTGCGACCGCCACCGCCCTGGGCGGCGGGTCGGTGCGGGATATTCTGCTCGGCCACTACCCTCTGGGCTGGGTCAAGAACCCGGAATACGTCATCATTGTTGCCGTCGCCGCGGTGCTCACCACGATTGCCGCCCCGGTTATGCCCCACCTGCGTCGGCTGTTTTTGGTCCTCGACGCCCTCGGCCTGGTAGTATTTTCAATCATCGGCGCGCAGATTGCCCTCGATATGGGAGAAGGCCCGGTTATCGCCTCTATCGCGGCGGTCATCACCGGCGTCTTCGGCGGCGTGCTGCGGGATATGTTCTGTAAGCGCATCCCGCTGGTGTTCCAGAAAGAGCTGTACGCCGGGATCTCTTTTGCCGCCGCCATTCTGTATATCGCCCTGCAGCACTATGTCAGCAGCCACGACGTGGTGGTCATCGCCACCCTGCTGTTTGGCTTTACCGCCCGCATGCTGGCCCTGCGCTGGAAGCTGGGTCTGCCGGTCTTCCACTACAACCATAACGCGCACTGATCGGGCTAAAACCCGGAGATGCCCTGCCCGCTGAGCCACTGCGCCAGCGCGGCAACGTCCGGATGCCGCAGAAAGGCCACCAGCTGACGCGCTTTTTCATCCCCCACGCCCGGCAGGCGCCGCCACTGCTCTTCGCTGCGCGCCAGCAGCTGCGACCAGCCCTCTCCGGCCAGGCCTGCCATCGCCACCTGCGGCACCGGCACTCCCAGAGCCTGCACCCAGCGCAGAAAGGGCTGCTGGCGGGCAAGGTTAAACTGGTGCCAGAGCCGCTGACCGCGTAGCGCAGAGATCCCCGGGACTGACTGCAGCTGCTGAGGGGTAAACGCCAGCCACGAAAAAAGATGCTCCATACGGAGAGAGTGATGGACGGCGCGCCACGCGGACTCACCGACGCTGCCGAGGTCCAGTACGGGCTTTGACGACAGCCAGACCAGCCTTGCAAGAAACTGTCCGCCGCACTCGGGGGAGAAAAAATAGCAGGTCAGCGCGTTAAAACGCGCCGGAGGCGGTTGAGGCTTGCGGCGCTGGGCCGTTCGCCACACCACGCTATCTATCCGCGGGATCCCCTGTCCCGCCAGGCTGATTTGCAGCTGATCGCCAATCGCAATATCCAGGCTTTGCCAGCGGGCCACCGACCCTACGCTCACGCGTTTAACCTGCTTATCGTCCAGCTGCTGCGGTTCGAGCCCTGCCACCACCGCAATTTTCCCGCTACGCCCGACGTAAAAGCGAAGGTCGCGCACCTCCATGATGCGGATGGCCGGAGGATACTTCCACGCCGCGACCCAATCCCCCTGCCCCGGCGACCAGAAGCGCCCGGCAGGCTCCTTGCCAAGGCGTACGACAACGCCATCGGTAGCAAAAGGTAGCGCTGACGTTAACCAACGTTCACGCCAGCGCGCAACCTGCTCCACGTCCGCCACCGGTTGAGAAAAGCCGCTGCTCTCGCTAAAGCCGGCCTGCTGTAGCAGAGCCTGCCGTTGACGCATCTCCTCGGGCCCATCCGGCCATGCCCAGATAAAGACGCCCAGATCCGCTAACGATGTCGATATATCCCGCCGCATCATGGCGCCAGCGACCGTCGCCCGGGCGTTCACTCCCCCCATCCGCTTCTGGATATGTCCGGCGCGGCGGAGAAAAAGCTCCCCCTGCAGCACGCTGTTTGCCAGCGCGCCCTTCGTCACTCTCGGCACGCCGGAAATCTGCCGCACTTTTGCCGTCCAGTCTTCACCGGCTCGCCCATCTCCCCGGCTGATGGCCTGCACCAGCCGCCCGCGGCGGTAAACCAGCGTCACCGCAACGCCATCCACCTTTGGCTGTACCCACAGATCGGTTTTGCCCCGCATCCAGCGCGCTACGTCGGCTTTTTCCGCCAGCTTACGCACGCCGGTGTGGGCAACCGGGTGCCGCACCTCGCCCCGGGGCGGCGGTAAATCATCGATGACCGGCGTTTTGATGGCAAAGCAGCGCCGCCACTCGACTAGCCGGGCGAAAAGCCGATCGTAGACGTCATCAGCGACTTCGCTGCTGCCGCGCTGCCAGTAGTCGTTTTTCCACCCGGCAACCTGCTGATTCAGGCGGCTGACCTCCTGTTCAGCCTGCGCCTGCGTCCACGCGGGGCAGGTCGACTGGCCGTATCCCGCCGTTATCCATATGCCTATCGCCCAAAGCCATTTTCGCACTGTGCTGCCCTCCTTTTTGCCCACCGGCATTCTGCCGCCGCCGGGGCATCACCGGCGATAAGGGCTTTTCCGTGCCGCGAGCCGGCTTCCAGGGTTTGTCGTTGATTGCGGCAACTCACAGAGAAATCAGGGAAACAGCAGGCAAAATGAAAGAAACAGAGGGAAAAAGTGTGACAGGGACTACGTCACAGCGCGGCGGCGTGTATAATAGGCTCGTATGTAGTTTCTCTTTCGACCATCACATACAAAAGACTCTCATGGCTCAAGGCACGCTTTATATTGTTTCCGCCCCAAGTGGCGCGGGTAAATCCAGCCTGATTCAGGCTTTATTAAAAACCCAACCGCTGTACGACTCTCAGGTCTCTGTTTCGCATACCACGCGCGCGCCGCGTCCTGGTGAGGTGCACGGTGAACACTATTTCTTTGTTAATCACGACGATTTCAGAACGATGATTGGTAAAGACGCATTTCTTGAGCATGCGGAAGTTTTTGGCAACTATTACGGCACCTCGCGCGAAGCGATCGAGCAGGTACTGGCAACCGGCGTTGATGTCTTCCTCGATATCGACTGGCAGGGCGCTCAGCAAATCCGTCATAAAATGCCGGGCGCGCGCAGCATTTTTGTTCTGCCGCCGTCCAAAGATGAGCTTGACCGTCGCCTGCGTGGCCGCGGCCAGGACAGCGAAGAGGTGATCGCAAAACGTATGGCGCAGGCTGTTGCAGAAATGAGCCATTACGCGGAATATGATTACCTTATTGTGAATGATGATTTTGATACCGCCCTGGGCGATCTGAAAAACATCATCCGCGCCGAACGTCTGCGCATGAGCCGCCAAAAGCAGCGACATGGCGCTTTAATCACCAAACTGTTGGCAGACTGAACCCACATTCAGTATCATGCCCAGTCATTTCTTCATCTGTGGAGCATTTTAAGTATGGCACGCGTAACTGTTCAGGACGCTGTAGAGAAAATTGGTAACCGTTTTGACCTGGTACTGGTCGCCGCGCGTCGCGCTCGTCAGATGCAGGTTGGCGGGAAAGATCCGCTGGTAGCGGAAGAAAACGATAAAACTACCGTTATCGCACTGCGCGAAATCGAAGAAGGTCTGATCAACAACCAGATCCTCGACGTGCGCGATCGTCAAGAACAGCAAGAGCAGGAAGCCGCTGAATTACAAGCAGTGACCGCTATTGCTGAAGGTCGTCGTTAATAACGCAGCGGGTCGCCCTTGTATCTGTTTGAAAGCCTGAATCAGCTGATTCAAAACTACCTGCCGGAAGAGCAAATCAAGCGTCTTCGGCAGGCGTATCTCGTTGCACGTGACGCTCACGAGGGTCAGACACGTTCAAGCGGTGAACCCTATATCACGCACCCGGTAGCAGTAGCCTGTATTCTGGCCGAGATGAAACTCGACCACGAAACGCTGATGGCCGCCCTGCTGCATGACGTGATTGAAGATACCCCTGCCACCTACCAGGACATGGAGCAGCTCTTTGGTAAAAGCGTTGCCGAGCTGGTAGAGGGGGTATCAAAACTTGATAAGCTCAAGTTCCGCGATAAGAAAGAGGCGCAGGCCGAAAACTTTCGCAAGATGATTATGGCGATGGTGCAGGATATCCGCGTCATCCTCATCAAGCTTGCCGACCGCACCCACAACATGCGCACCCTGGGCTCGCTACGCCCGGATAAACGCCGCCGCATTGCCCGCGAAACGCTGGAAATCTACAGCCCGCTGGCCCACCGTTTAGGTATTCACCACATTAAAACCGAGCTCGAAGAGCTGGGCTTTGAAGCGCTGTATCCCAATCGGTATCGCGTCATTAAAGAAGTCGTTAAAGCGGCGCGCGGCAATCGTAAAGAGATGATTCAAAAGATCCTCTCCGAAATCGAAGGACGCTTACAGGAAGCGGGGATCCCCTGTCGCGTCAGCGGTCGCGAGAAGCATTTGTACTCCATCTACTGCAAAATGGTGCTCAAAGAGCAGCGTTTTCACTCGATCATGGATATCTACGCCTTCCGCGTGATTGTCCACGATGCCGACACCTGCTACCGCGTGCTTGGCCAGATGCACAGCCTCTACAAGCCGCGTCCAGGGCGGATGAAAGATTACATCGCCATTCCGAAAGCGAACGGCTATCAATCTTTGCACACCTCGATGATCGGCCCGCACGGCGTCCCGGTTGAGGTACAGATCCGTACCGAAGACATGGACCAGATGGCGGAAATGGGGGTTGCGGCGCATTGGGCCTATAAAGAGCACGGCGGCGAGAGCAGCACCACCGCGCAGATCCGCGCCCAGCGCTGGATGCAGAGCCTGCTGGAACTGCAGCAGAGCGCAGGCAGCTCGTTTGAATTTATCGAGAGCGTCAAATCCGATCTGTTCCCCGATGAGATTTACGTTTTCACCCCGGAAGGGCGCATTGTCGAACTTCCCGCTGGCGCAACGCCGGTGGACTTTGCCTACGCGGTGCATACGGATATCGGCCACGCCTGCGTTGGCGCACGCGTTGACCGCCAGCCGTATCCGCTGTCGCAGCCGCTCTCCAGCGGCCAGACGGTAGAGATCATTACCGCACCGGGCGCGCGTCCGAACGCCGCCTGGCTGAACTTTGTCGTCAGCTCGAAAGCGCGCGCGAAGATCCGCCAGCTGTTGAAAAACCTCAAGCGCGATGACTCCGTCAGCCTCGGCCGCCGGCTGCTCAACCACGCCCTCGGCGGCAGCCGCAAGCTGGCAGAAATCCCGCCAGAGAACGTTCAGCGCGAGCTTGAGCGCATGAAGCTGGCGACGCTGGACGATCTGCTGGCAGAAATCGGCCTCGGCAACGCGATGAGCGTGGTGGTTGCCAGAAACCTGCAGCAGGGAGAGACCGTCTCCGCGCCGGCGCAAAGCTCAACGCCATCAGGCCACGGACATCTGCCGATTAAAGGCGCCGACGGCGTGCTGATTACCTTCGCCAAGTGCTGTCGTCCGATTCCCGGTGACCCGATTATCGCGCACGTCAGCCCCGGCAAAGGGCTGGTCATTCACCACGAGTCCTGTCGTAACATTCGCGGCTACCAGAAAGAGCCCGAGAAGTTTATGGCCGTCGAGTGGGATAAAGAGACTGCCCAGGAATTTATCACCGAAATTAAGGTGGATATGTTTAACCACCAGGGCGCGCTGGCGAACCTCACGGCCGCGATCAATACCGCCGCTTCCAATATTCAAAGCCTGAATACGGAAGAGAAGGATGGCCGCGTATACAGCGCCTTTATTCGCCTTACCGCGCGGGATCGCGTGCATCTGGCGAATATCATGCGCAAGATTCGCGTGATGCCGGACGTGATAAAAGTCACCCGTAACCGAAACTAGCCTTATACACAAAATCATTCGGGCCAGGTCGCGAAACGCGTCAGCGTTTCGCACAGCGCTTGCGCTGGTCCCGAAGGGCGAGGCTGTAAGCCGGGTAGCCAGCGGCGCACGCCGAGGCAATTTGAAGGATGAAGTGTAATGAATTCAAAGCGTTATGCGCGTATTTGTGAGATGCTCGCCAGGCGTCAGCCTGACCTGACGGTCTGCATGGAGCAGGTCCACAAACCTCATAACGTCTCTGCGGTTGTTCGTACCGCAGACGCCGTTGGCGTGCACGAAGTGCACGCTATCTGGCCCAGCAGCCGCATGCACACCATGGTCGCCGCCGCCGCGGGCAGCAACAGCTGGGTACAGGTCAAAACGCACCCTACCATTGGCGACGCCGTCGGTCACCTAAAGGACCAGGGCATGCAAATCCTCGCCACCCATCTTTCTGACAAAGCCGTCGACTTTCGTGAAATCGACTACACCCGGCCCACCTGTATCCTGATGGGCCAGGAAAAAACCGGCATCACCGCGGAAGCCTTAGCGCTGGCGGACCAGGAGATCGTGATTCCGATGACGGGCATGGTGCAGTCGCTCAACGTCTCCGTCGCCTCCGCCCTGATTCTCTATGAAGCGCAGCGCCAGCGGCAAAACGCGGGCATGTATAAACGCGAAAACAGCATGCTGCCGGAAGAAGAGCAGCAGCGCCTGCTGTTTGAAGGTGGTTATCCGGTGCTGGCAAGAGTGGCAAAACAAAAAGGCCTGCCCTATCCCCACGTCAACGGCCAGGGCGAAGTCGAAGCCGACGCCGCGTGGTGGGCCACAATGCAGGCAGCGAGGTAAACCGATGCAAAGCCGTCTGCTGGATGCTGTCCCGCTCAACACGTTAACCGGCGTTGGCGCAGCGCAGAGCAGCAAGCTGGCGAAAATCGGCCTGCACACCGTGCAGGATCTTCTGCTGCATCTGCCGCTACGCTACGAAGACCGCACCCAGCTCTATCAAATCGGTGACCTGCTGCCGGGGGTCTACGCCACCGTTGAAGGCGAAGTGCTCAACAGCAACATCACCTTCGGCGGCCGCCGGATGATGACCTGCCAGATAAGCGATGGCTCGGGTATTCTCACCATGCGCTTCTTCAACTTCAACGCCGCGATGAAAAACAGCCTTGCCGCCGGCCGCCGGGTGCTGGCCTATGGCGAAGCGAAGCGCGGCAAATACGGCGCGGAGATGATCCATCCGGAATACCGCGTGCAGGGCGATATGAGCACCCCCGACCTGCAGGAGACCCTGACTCCGGTCTACCCCACCACCGAAGGTATCAAACAGGCCACGCTGCGTAAGCTGACCGACCAGGCGCTGGAGCTCCTTGAGACCTGCGCTATCGCCGAGCTGCTGCCGCCCGAGCTGGCGCAGGGAATGATGAGTCTCCCGGAGGCGCTGCGCACCCTGCATCGCCCGCCGCCGTCGCTCCAGCTCAGCGAGCTGGAAACCGGTAAGCACCCGGCCCAGCAGCGCTTAATTCTGGAAGAGCTGCTGGCGCATAACCTGAGCATGCTGGCGGTTCGCGCCGGCGCCCAGCGCTTTCACGCCCTGCCGCTCAGCGCCAACGATGGCCTAAAAAACAAGCTGCTGGCTTCCCTGCCCTTTAAACCGACCGGCGCCCAGGAGCGGGTGACCGCCGAGATCGAGCGGGATATGACGCTCGATGTGCCGATGATGCGCCTGGTACAGGGCGACGTCGGCTCCGGTAAAACGCTGGTTGCCGCCTTCGCGGCGCTGCGGGCCATCGCCCACGGCAGGCAGGTGGCGCTGATGGCGCCGACGGAGCTGCTGGCGGAGCAGCACGCCGCCAACTTCCGCAGCTGGTTTGCACCGCTGGGCGTTGAGGTCGGCTGGCTGGCCGGCAAACAAAAAGGCAAGGCGCGTCAGACACAGCAGGACGCCATCGCCAGCGGTCAGGTGCAGATGATTGTCGGCACCCACGCCATTTTTCAGGAGCAGGTCCAGTTTAGCGGCCTGGCGCTGGTGATCATCGATGAACAGCACCGCTTCGGGGTGCATCAGCGCCTCGCGCTGTGGGAAAAGGGCCAGCAGCAGGGCTTCCATCCGCATCAGCTGATCATGACCGCCACCCCCATTCCGCGCACCCTGGCGATGACCGCCTACGCCGACCTCGACACCTCGACGATCGACGAGCTGCCGCCGGGCCGTACGCCGGTCACCACGGTGGCCATCCCTGACACCCGCCGCAGCGATATTATCGACCGCGTGCGCAACGCCTGTACTCAGGAAGGCCGTCAGGCCTACTGGGTCTGTACGCTGATTGAAGAGTCAGACCTGCTGGAAGCCCAGGCGGCGGAAGCCACCTGGGAAGAGCTGAAGCTGGCGCTGCCGGAGCTGAATATCGGCCTGGTGCACGGCCGGATGAAGCCGGCGGACAAGCAGGCGGTCATGCAGGCCTTTAAGCAGGGCGAGCTGCATCTGCTTATCGCCACCACGGTTATCGAGGTCGGGGTGGACGTGCCTAACGCCAGCCTGATGATTATCGAAAACCCGGAACGTCTCGGGCTGGCGCAGCTGCACCAGCTCAGGGGCCGCGTCGGGCGCGGCGCGGTGGCCTCCCACTGCGTGCTGCTCTATAAGTCGCCGCTGTCGAAAACCGCCCAGCTGCGCCTGCAGGTCCTGCGCGATAGCAACGACGGTTTCGTCATCGCGCAAAAGGACCTCGAGATCCGCGGCCCGGGCGAGCTGCTCGGCACCCGACAGACCGGCACCGCCGAATTTAAGGTCGCGGATTTACTCCGCGATAAGGCAATGATCCCCGACGTTCAGCGCATTGCCCGCCATATTCACCAACGCTACCCGCAGCAGGCCCAGGCGCTTATCGAGCGCTGGATGCCGGAAACCGAACGCTATTCCAACGCCTGACGCCTCTGCTCCCGCAGGAGCAGGCGGCGCCGCGCGCAATTTTCCTTCAGAACGAGTGAATTATGAAACGAGAACTGGCCATCGAATTTTCGCGTGTTACCGAAGCCGCCGCGCTGGCGGGCTACAAGTGGCTGGGCCGCGGCGATAAAAACATCGCCGACGGCGCCGCGGTTAACGCCATGCGCATTATGCTCAACCTGATTAATATCGACGGCACTATCGTCATCGGCGAAGGTGAAATCGATGAAGCGCCGATGCTCTACATCGGCGAGAAGGTTGGCACCGGCAGCGGCGACGCGGTGGATATCGCCGTCGACCCGATCGAGGGCACGCGGATGACGGCGATGGGCCAGGCGAACGCGCTGGCCGTCATGGCGGTGGGCGATAAGGGCTGCTTCCTGAATGCGCCGGATATGTACATGGAAAAGCTGATTGTCGGTCCGGGGGCGAAAGGGGCGATTGACCTCAATCTGCCGCTGGCGGAGAACCTGCGTAACGTGGCGAGCGCGCTGAATAAGCCGCTCGGCGAGCTGACGGTGACCGTGCTTGCCAAGCCGCGCCATGATGCGGTGATTGCCGAGCTGCAGCAGCTGGGCGTGCGCGTCTTCGCCATCCCAGACGGCGACGTGGCGGCCTCTATTCTGACCTGCATGCCGGATAGCGAAGTTGACGTCCTGTACGGTATCGGCGGTGCCCCGGAAGGCGTGGTTTCCGCCGCGGTGATCCGGGCGCTGGACGGCGATATGCAGGGCCGCCTGCTGGCCCGCCACCACGTCAAGGGCGACAGCGAAGAGAACCGCCGGATCGGCGAGAACGAGCTGGCGCGCTGTAAAGAGATGGGCATTGAGGCCGGCATCGTGCTGCGCCTCGACGAGATGGCGCGCAGCGATAACGTGGTCTTTTCCGCCACCGGGATCACCAAAGGCGACCTGCTGGACGGCATCACCCGCAAGGGCAATATGGCCACCACCGAGACGCTGCTGATCCGCGGAAAATCACGCACCATCCGCCGTATCCAGTCCATTCACTATCTCGATCGTAAAGATCCGGATATCCAGCTGCATATCCTGTAAGCCCTTCGGCCTGCGGGCAGGCTGAAGCAGGCGCTAATATTTGATCAATAGAGCTTTCCGGCCCCGTTGGGCTGGAAATCTTTGTCGTCTGCAACGAAGATAGGGCAACGCTTCGCAACGGGAGAAGATCATGGCGGACTGGATTAGCGGCAAAGTAACAAAAGTAGAATACTGGACCGACGCGCTGTTTAGTTTGCACGTACGGGCCCCTGTTCATCCGTTTACCGCCGGGCAGTTTGCCAAACTGGGCCTGGATGTTGACGGCGAGCGCGTGCAGCGCGCCTACTCCTACGTTAACGCCCCGAGCAATCCCGATCTTGAATTCTACCTGGTGACGGTTCCGGAGGGCAAACTCAGCCCACGGCTGGCCGCGCTGCAGCCTGGCGATGACGTGCAGATCGTCAGCGAGGCCGCCGGTTTCTTCGTGCTCGAAGAAGTGCCGGATTGCGATACCCTGTGGATGCTGGCCACCGGCACGGCAATTGGCCCGTACCTGTCGATTCTGGAAGAAGGCAAGGACCTGGAGCGCTTTAAAAACCTGGTGCTGGTCCACGCCGCGCGCTATGCCGCCGATCTTAGCTATCTGCCGCAAATGCAGGCGCTGGAGGAAAAATATAAGGGCAAGCTGCGTATCCAGTCGGTGGTCAGTCGGGAAACCGTACCGGGCATGCTAACGGGGCGTATTCCGTTCCTGATCGAAACCGGCGCTCTGGAAGAGGCGGTTGGCCTGGCGATGAACGCTGACAATAGCCACGTGATGCTCTGCGGCAACCCGCAGATGGTGCGGGATACCCAGCAGCTGCTGAAGGAGACCCGGCAGATGAGCAAGCATCTGCGCCGCCGGCCGGGCCATATGACAGCCGAACACTACTGGTGATCAGGACTCCGCCTTCCAGCGAACGTCCTGCGTCTCTTTACCAAATTTATTTTCGCCCTGGGTGCCGACGAACGCTCCCAGGTCGATCAGCATCATCACCATAATCAGCGTCGGCACAAAGCGGCCGACAACCCACTGCCAGGCCCCCGGGAGCACCGCCCAGTTCCCCGCCAGCAGCATCCACGCCAGAACCATCAGCAGCGCCCAGATACCCGACCTGCCGCGATCGTGCAGCCGTTTGATGGTCACCGCCGCCGTTGGCCAGAGCAGGCAAACCAGCATAAAGGCCGCGGTCTGTAGATTCAGCAAATTTGACCCGGCCAGGGTGAACAGCGCGCTCATGGTCAATATCCAGATAACAATCCAAATCCAGAAATCACGGCGTCCAATACGCCCTTTAATTGAGAACATCCACTGCTGTAGGGTCATGTTTTATTCCTTATCATCATCATTCGCGTAGTTTACCCTGAAGCGGTGACTTTTTGACAAGCGCGACGGTTCCCGTTTTAATCGTCAGCAGGCAAAAAAAGGAAGGACGGGTATGAAGAAGTGGGCAACCTTATGTTTGATTGGGCTGACAGCGTTATCTGTCGGCCATAAGGCGCTGTCCGCCGAGCCAGAATCATCCTCCGCGGCGCCCTATCTGCTCTCCGGCGCGCCGGTCTTTGATATCTCCATCAGCGAGTTTCGGGAAAAATTCAACGCCGATAACCCCAAACTGCAGCTCAACGAATTTCACGCAATTAGCTCCAGCCGCGACCGGGCTAACCTGACCCGGGCGGCAAGCAAGATTAACGAAAACCTGTACGCCTCCACCGCCCTGGAGCGCGGCACGCTCAAAATCAAATCGATGCAGGTGACCTGGCTCCCCGTTCAGGGGCCGGAGCAGAAGGCGGCAAAGGCGAAAGCGCAGGAGTATATGAGCGCCGTTCTGCGCACCTTCGTCCCGACATTAAGCCCGGCGCAAAGCGGGCAAAAGCTGCAAAAACTGCTCGCCGCGGGCAAAGGGAAACGCTACTTCGCCGAAACCGAAGGCGCCATCCGCTATGTGGTAGCAGACAACGGCGAAAAGGGGCTTACCTTCGCTGTTGAACCGATTAAGCTAGCGCTATCTGAAACGCTGGAGAGCAATAATAAATGACAAAAAGCAAAGCCTTTCCAACGACGAAACTCTATACTGTTTGACAGACCATGCTGCCCCCAGGGGCGGCTATATTCCTTAATTCGCTTATAGCGTGGAGAATTAAAATGCGACATCCTTTAGTGATGGGTAACTGGAAACTGAACGGCAGCCGCCACATGGTAAACGAGCTGGTGGCTAACCTGCGTACCGAACTGGCCGGCGTGACCGGCTGTGCTGTTGCTATCGCTCCGCCGGAAATGTATATCGATCTGGCTAAGCATGCGGCAGAAGGCAGCCATATTCACCTGGGCGCGCAGAACGTTGACCTGAACCAGTCCGGCGCATTCACCGGTGAAACCTCTGCCCAGATGCTGAAAGATGTCGGCGCTGAATACATCATCATCGGCCACTCTGAGCGTCGTACTTACCACAAAGAGTCTGACGAATTTATCGCGAAGAAATTCGCCGTCCTGAAAGAGCAGGGTCTGATCCCGGTTCTGTGCATCGGTGAAACCGAAGCGGAAAACGAAGCGGGCAAAACGGAAGAAGTTTGCGCACGTCAGATTGACGCAGTGCTGAAAACTCAGGGCGCAGCGGCATTCGAAGGCGTAGTTATCGCTTATGAGCCAGTATGGGCTATCGGTACCGGCAAATCCGCTACCCCGGCTCAGGCTCAGGCCGTGCACAAATTCATCCGTGACCACATTGCTAAAGCGGACGCCAAAGTGGCCGAGCAGGTCATCATTCAGTACGGCGGTTCCGTTAACGCATCTAACGCCGCAGAGCTGTTCACCCAGCCGGACATCGACGGCGCGCTGGTTGGCGGCGCATCGCTGAAAGCAGACGCTTTCGCGGTCATCGTTAAAGCAGCAGAAGCAGCGAAAAAAGCGTAATTCAATACGCCGGTCACCCGGCGAGATGGATCCGCAGCCCGGCTTAGCGTAGCGCTAGCCGGGTTTTTTTATAGTTTCCCCAGCAGCTGATACCACCCGTAGTTCAGCGGCAGCAGCAGCAGATAGCTGACCGCCGCCAGCGCAATGCATAGCAGCATCCCCGACCGCGCCGGAACTTTGCCCAGCGCCATCGCCACCACGATAGGCGATGCCTGATACGGCAGCAGCGGCGTCGAATAGCCCAGGACCTGAATCATAATCACGCTCAGCAGCGGGAAGCCGGTGGCGTCGGCAAAGCTCTGCGCGAAGGTGGTGTACAGCGCGGGTACGCCGTTGGCGGTCATAATAAAGTTGAGGGCGCTGGTGATCCCGGTGAGGGCAAGGAAGCTGGTAAAAGGACTCTCTTTATCGAGCGGCATCACGTGCAGCAAAGCGTTGCCGACCACGCCGCCAATCCCGGTCTGCGTGACGGTAATCGCCAGCCCGAGGATCCCGGCGACGTAAATACAGGTGCGAATGTTCACCCCCGTGGAGAACTCTTCCCCGCTGATAAACCCCACCCGCGGCAGCAGCGTAATCACCGCCGCCGCCAGCCCCGTCCAGGCGGGACCAATCCCGTGCCAGCTCTCGCTCACCCAGAGGCTCAATACCACCGCCAGCAGCCAGGAGAGGCGCTTCTCATCCCGGCTCATCGGCGGCAGCAGCGTCCGCTCCCGCGGCGGATGCGGCCTGCCGGGAAACAGCCAGCAAATCAGCACCACCAGCGCCGCGCCCTTCAGCCAGCCCAGCACCGGCGTGTGCAGCAGCAAATACGGCAGATAGTTGAGGTGAATACCGTACGACCCCTCCGCCGCGCCGCTCATCACTAAATTTGGCACGTTGGCGGGCAGGATCGTCGCCGAAAGCTGGAAGGTGCCGAAGCCGACCGCCAGCGCCAGTCCGTACCAGGCGCGGGTGCCGTCCTCAATCCCGGCACGCTTCGCCATCGCCGCGACGATCGGCATCAGCAGCGCGATGCGCCCCATATTAGAGGGCATCACGAAGGCCAGGGCATAGCTGAGCAGCACCACGCTGCCCACCATCAGCGGCCAGGAGTCCGTCAGCCTGGCCGACAGCGCCTGCGCCGCCCTGTCCGCCAGGCCGGTTTTACGAATCGCGATCCCGAGGACAAAGCCGCTGAACACCAGCCAGAACGCCGATGACGCGAAGCCGCCAAAGATAACCTCCGGCGGCGCTATTTTTGCCATCATCGCCGCGGCGAAAAACAGCAGCGCGGTAATAAATTCCGGCAGCAGGGAGGTCGCCCACAGCAGGATGGTAATGCCGACAATCAGGGAGGGAAGGAACAGAGGGTGAGAAAGCCAGAGCGACATACCTGTCTCCTGTCGTTTTTTTCAGCAAGAATACGACGCCGGGTCGGGCAGGTAAATGCCAGATATGGTGGGGTTATCGGCCGCCTGGCTACGCTGTGAGCTATCGCACGGCGCAGCGCGCGGCTAGTGGTAGTGAATTTCGCCGAAATATTCCGACAGCACGTAATAGCGGCAGTATTCGAAGGGGATATCCCGCCCGGCCTGAAACGTCTGTCGCGCCACGGAAAGCAGCGGCTTGTTGGCGGCAACCTGCAGCTTCTCGCACAGCTCCGCAGACGGCAAAATGGCGTCCACTTTTTCAATCGCCGAGTCGCTGGTGACGTTGAGCAGCGAATACAGCGAGGTGTGCTCCAACGCCTCGGCCGTGAGTTCAAGACCGGGAAAGAAGCTCAGATCGAGATAAATCTTCTCATGGTTAAACGGGCGATTATTGAGGTAGCGAATGCGTGAGATAAAAAGATAGTGCTGATGCGCGGGCAGGCTCAGACCATCGGCCTGAGCGTCGCGCGCCCGACGCGGCGCAATGTCGAGGATGCGGTTTTCAACGGCGACGCTGGCATCCCGTAAATCGCGGGTAATTCCGCGAAAGGTATGGCCGTAGTTGACCCCTTCCGGCACGGCGCAAACCACCGAACCGCTCCCGCGCTGCGAGGAGATAATCCCCGCGTTGATAAGCTCGCTCCAGGCCTGCTTCACCACGATCAGCGAGACGTGATACTCCCGGGCCAGCTCCTTTTGCGTCGGCAGCTGGCTGCCTAAAGGCAAAGAGCCGTTCTGGATCCGCTGACAGATGATAAAAAATAGTTGCTTATAAAGCGGGGTAAAGCTCGTTTTATCAACCTGCAAACTACGCACCTCACGTCTTCGCCAGCAGGGGACGCGTTACCGTCCCCGGCAGGGTGAATTCGCTACCCTGCGATCTGTCTGGCCAGTTCTGCCAAATCGAAATGATTCATACGATCCACGGTCGTTAAATAATCGGCGGGAAGAGCGTCCACGCCATGGAATGCGCCGGAGATCGCCCCAACCATGGTGGCGACGGTATCAGTATCATTGCCGATATTAACGCCGGAGATAATAGCATCTACGGCAGAATTCGGACAACACGCGAACAGGCCGAAAGCCGCCGGTACGGCTTCGCTGACGTGCAGCCCGCTGCCGATGATGTCGGCCAGCTCCACCACCGCCGTTTCCCAATGACGATGCCGCTTGCCGATCGCCACGGCCAGCTCGATGCGCCGGGCGACGGACGGCCCGGCGACCATCATCGCGCCCCGCTCCTCGGCCAGCAGATAGCCCCGCTGCGCGCCGTAAACCCCCGCCGCGATAATGCTGTCGGCATCGGTCTGCGCCCTTAGCGCCTCGCTGGTGGCCGCGGCCATTGCCGCCGCACCGGACATTGCCAGCACGTTGTTATGCGTGAAGCGACAAATCTGCAGCGCGCAGTCAATCGCCGCGTCAAGATTGCCGGGATGCAGCACCGCCGCGGGCCAAATCTTCATTGCCGCGCCGTTCGTCGCCTCGGCGTTGCCCTTATTAATAATCTGTACGGACTGCTTTTCGCCCTCCAGCTCGCCCTGCAAAGAGGCGCGGTTATCGTTAAATATCGCCTTCATCGCCGCCCGGGTGGTGGGGCCGGTAAAGTTGGCGTAGTAGGGGTAAGCCAGCCACTGCTGGAACGCCTCGCGCATCGCCTCGTCGCTGACCTCCCGCCGATGGCGCAGCAGGGCGTCCATAATGTACTTCGCCTGGATAAAATCATCGGTGCACATCCCGGCCTCGTTGCAGCGGCCAAAGGTGTCGGCGGGCGGCTTCTGAAAGGTGGTGACCCAGCCGCCAAAATAGTCCTTTATTTGCTGCTGAGTGCGCACTTCCGTCGCCGCGCCCATCGCGTCCGCCGCGGCGGCGCCCACCAGGCATCCCAGTATTTTGTTTTGCTCAACGTGCATGATGACTCCTTATTTCACGGTCATGGCTTGTTCCAGCGCGTGGCTGGAGAGAAAAGTGTTTAGCTGCTCGGGGAACGGCAGCGCGGTCATCGCCCCTTTGGCCGTTACCGCCATCGCGCCGCAGGCGTTAGCCTGCCGAATAGCGGTGGTCAGCAGCGCGGGGTCCCAGCGCTCGGCCTGCGAGAGGGTGTAGAGCAGACCGCCGACAAAAGCGTCGCCGGCGCCGGTGGTATCGACGACCTCGACGCGGGGAGCGGGGAACCACTGCTCGCTCTCGGGGCTCACCAGCAGCGCGCCCTCGGCGCCTAATGAGATCACGGTGGTGTCGCAGCCCAGATCGCGCAGGTAGTAGCGGGCATCCTGCCAGCGGGCGGCGCCGCTCAGCTGGCAGAGCTCGTCGGCGGAGACCTTGCAGATTGAGGCGAGCGCGGCGGAACGGGCGATCAGGGCGGGAATTTCGCCGGCATCGCGCCACATCTTGCTGCGTAAATTGACGTCGAACAGCACGTAGCCGCCGGCCTCACGCGCTCTTTTCGCCCCTTCCAGGCACGCCTCCCGCGCCGGCTGGTCCGTTAGCCCTATCGAGCTGAAGTAAAACCACTCGTGCGGGCGGAACGTCGGTAGATCCGCCGGCGACACGAAGGTATCGGCCCCCGGGTGCACCAGATAGGTGAAGCTGCGCTCCCCGTCGGATGCCAGGTTGACGATCAGCACCGCGCTGGTGAGCGCCGCATCGTGCCTCAGGTATGAAACATCCACGGCGTTATCCTGAAAAACCTGGCGCAGGAAACGCCCCGCATCATCGTCCCCGAGGCAGCCGATAAAGCCGCACCGCCCTCCCAGCCTGGCGACGCAGACGCTAACGTTCGCCGAGGCGCCGCCGGGGCACTTCAGGTAGCTGTCCTGCTTTTCGGCAACCAGATCGACGGAAGCATCGCCGATAACCCAGACCTTATTCATGGCGTTCATCTGCGCCTCCTTATGCCTGCCGCTGCGCCAGCTGATGCTGAATGTCGCGGTAGTAGTGGTTATTGATCAGGTATTTTTTCATCAGCAGGCCCACCGCCAGATGGAACAGCGCCGGGATTAACGTCATCATCAGCGCAATGCCGGTCAGCGAACGGGCGCTCTGCTCAACGTCGGCCTGATAGCCAAAATGGCTCAGCAGGAAGCCCAGCACGCCGCCCGCCACCCCCATGCCGAACTTCTGGAAGAAGAGAATGCCGCCAAACGCGAGGCCGGAGACGCGCAGTCCGGTTTTCTTTTCCCCGTAATCCACTGCCTCGGCGATAGATGACCAGAACACCGGCATTTGCATGTCGCAGAAGAAGTTGATGAGGAAATAGAAGGCAAACGCCAGCACGAGATTTTCGCGGCCGACGCAGAAATACATCAGCGCGCTGAGGACGAAGGTGACAAGCTGGGTATAGCGGAACATCTTGATTTTGTCCCAGAAGCGGGTGACCCAGGTGGTGGCGATCATCGCCAGAATCGAGGCGACCACGCCGGTAGTCAGGAAGGGCGAAATCAGGCTATCGCCGCCGTTCAGGAAGTATTTCGCGTAGTAGGCGGCGACCGAGCCGCGGATCACGTAGCCGCACATCAGGAGTAAAATCACCGCGCCGAGAATAAGCCACTGATCGTTACGCAGCAGATACTTAAACTGCTTGCCGACCGGGAGAGAGGTAATTTCCGGGACGCTGCGTTCGCGGGTGGTGAGGAAGCAGAAGATAAACAGCAGCGCGCCCATGGCGCCCATCAGCCCCATCGAAAACTGGTAGCCCAGCGCCTTGTTGCCCTGCCCCAGCCAGACGGCGAGCATCGGCACCACGATGGTCACCAGGAACGCGGCAATCTTGGTCATCACAAAGCGATAGCCGTTGGCGCTCAGGCGTTCAACGGGGTCGTCGGTAATCACGCCAATCATCGAAATGTAGGGAATGGTGATGGCGGTATAGACCAGCGTCATCAGAATATAGGTGCCGTAGGCCCACGCCAGCTTGGCCATATACGCCATATCGGGGGTGATAAACATCAAATAGACGGCAAAGCCAAAAGGCACGGCAAACCACAGCAGCCACGGACGATAGCGTCCCCAGCGGGTATTGAACTTATCGGTCAGGATCCCCATTGCCGGATCGATAATGGCATCGATCAACCGTACGACCACAAACAGCACGCCGACATCCGCGGCGCTCAGGCCGTAGATGTCGGTATAGAAATAAGCAAGGAGCAGCTGCATAGCAATAATGACAACGTTTATCGCCATATCCCCTGCACCAAAGCCGATTTTTTCCACGATAGAAAGTTTCATGTTGAAATTCCTTTACGCTCAAAAGCGCAAATCAGTCGAACAATTGATGATGTCACTACGTGAAATAAAAACGTTTTTATGGATAAGCCATCCAATAAGATGACTATGAGGAGAGTGTAACGATCCGCGAAAAGATATAAAGGTATACCTTTATATCTTTTGATCGAATTCACATTAATTTTACGTATGGATCTACATCCCGGCAGCAACCGGGATGAGAATCAATAAGATACCGGCAGGGCGCCGACGGGGAGAAAACTACCGGGAGGTGAGGATCGCGCAGCTATGGTCCTGAATCTCTTCCGCAGAGGCGCGGTTGAGGGTCAGCAAATTGCGTTCCGTTGCCAGCAGCACCAGCGAACCGTCGCTCTGTTCGGCCATCGCCAGCGCGAAGCGTCCCATATGTTCACGCGCCTCGGGCACCTCTTCCGCCAGCATCAGGAAGGGGCTGCGCTGGGCAAGCTCCGCTTCGGTCACCCGGCGCGCCAGGTATTCATGGCCGAGCAAACCGCCCGGCAGCGGCAGCCAGCGGCTGCTAATCGCCGAGGCCTCGCGGTCCAGCTGGGCACGAACGTCCTGGCGCAGGCAGGAGATATGAATATGGAGGTGGTTCTGCGTGCGCCCGCTGCGGGAGTTAATCGTCAGCGCAACCGCGTTATCGGGTATCGGCGAGCCGCGACGTTCGCTCATAATTTCCCGGCCTTGCCAGGCCTGCCAGAAGAAGTTTGGCGTCTGCGGGTTGAGCAGGAGCGGGCTCTCGGTGCCGTTAATCCGGTACGTCGGCATCAGCAGATACTGCAGCGGTCCGTTGCGGTCTTTAAACAGGACGTAGCCGCCTTTAAGATTGACCTCGGCGCAGGGGGCCGGGTTTTGCTGCTGCTGCTGATTGACCACGCACTGCTGCAAAACGATGTGCCGCAGCGCGTCCGGGTTGCCGGAGTGCAGCCAGTACCAGCCGCCTGCCGCAATCGCCGCCAGCACCACCAGCAGCCCCAATAAAAGGTATCGTACTCTTCGCATTATGTTTTCCTGTCTCAGCCAGAAACGGAAGAGTAGCGTAATTTGATGACCAAATGAAAACGCCCGGTTATTTAACCGGGCGTTGAGGGGGAGAGATTAACGCTGACTAATCTGGTCGAAGGTGCCGCCGTTAGAGAAGTGCTCCTTCTGAGCTTTGGTCCAGCCGCCGAACTCCTGGTCGATAGTAAACAGCTTCAGCTTCGGGAACTCGCTGGCATATTTGCTGGCAACGGCCGGGTCGCGTGGGCGATAGTAGTTCTTCGCCGCGATCTCCTGGCCTTCCGGAGAGTAGAGATACTTCAGGTAGGCTTCTGCCACCTGGCGGGTGCCTTTTTTATCGACCACCTTATCCACGACCGAAACGGTCGGCTCGGCCAGAATCGATTCGCTCGGGGTGACGATTTCAAACTTGTCTTTACCCAGCTCGTTTGCCGCCAGCAGAGCTTCGTTTTCCCAGGCAATCAGCACATCGCCGATCCCACGTTCAACGAAGGTATTCGTTGAGCCACGGGCGCCGGAATCCAGCACTTCGACGTTTTTAAACAGCGCCTTCACGAACTCCTGGGCTTTCGCCTGGTCACCGTGGTTCTGGTGCAGGGCGTAGCCCCAGGCCGCCAGGTAGTTCCAGCGCGCGCCGCCGGAGCTTTTCGGGTTCGGCGTAATGACCGACACACCCGGTTTAATCAGGTCGTTCCAGTCATGAATTTGCTTCGGGTTACCTTTGCGAACGAGGAACACGATGGTGGAGGTATAGGGTGCGGAGTTATCCGGCAGGCGTTTCAGCCAGTTTTTATCAATGCGGCCGCGCTCGGCAATCGCGTCGACGTCATAGGCCAGCGCCAGGGTAACGACGTCGGCTTCGATGCCGTTAATGACCGAGGTTGCCTGCTTGCCGGAACCGCCGTGGGACTGACGAATCACCACGTTGTCGCCGGTTTCCTGCTTCCAGTGCGCGCTGAACGCTTTGTTGTACTGTTCGTACAGCTCGCGCGTCGGATCGTAAGATACGTTTAATAGCTGAATGTCTTTTGCCAGAACGCTGGCGGATGCCAGCAACAGAGTTAACCCCACGCCCCACTTATTCATCGCACCGCTCTCTATATGTCGTGTTGTGATGAACTAAGCGTGCCAGAAAGCGAACCAATGATTAAAGAATAAAAAAAGATTGGCTATAACCTGAGAGAATATACGAAGGGGTAAAGCTAACCCCCTCCCGAGCAGGAGAGGGTGAGGACGCGAGGGCTACACTTCTTCCATGCGGCCCAGCAGCGCCTGCAGACGATCCTGCCAGCCCTGCTGCTGCTCTCTCAGCTGGCCGTTTTCACGCTCCAGCTCTTCGCGGCTGTGCTGTGCGCCCTGAACTTCCTGCGCCAGCGTGTTGTTCTTTTCTTTCAGCTCTTCGATTTCCATCTGCAACAGCGTGATGGTATCAATCGCCTGCTGTACTTTTGACTCTAATTTCTCAAACACTTCTAATGACATCGTCATACCTCTCCTGAACTTGCAAGGCGTTGATAGAAACCGTCCGTTTCGTATACGCGTTGACGCCTTAACGAAAATAAGCGCACTACAGTGGTCATGCAGTCGATTGTATGAATCCCCGCCTTCCCTGTCCAGCGACAACCCGCGCAGATTGCGGTTGGCAACACTTTTCAGCCTTTACCTGGCTCATTCGGCGCCTGTCCCCGGAACTTCTCCGGCAATTGTTAATCATTGGGTTAGCGGAACGCGTCCGTAAACGCTCTTTAATGTGCTACAACACGCGTTTATGGCGCGAAAACGCTCATTTTCTTGACCTGGCACACACATTTCGAGTTCGATATTTCTCGTTTTTGTTCGTTAACGATAAATTAACACTATGCCTACATGGCAGCGTGGTCGACGACGACCTTCATACTTACAATAATCACCACTTTGTTTCAGGATTCGATTATGAGCCAAACATCAACACTAAAAGGCCAGTGCATCGCAGAGTTCCTCGGTACCGGGTTGTTGATCTTTTTCGGCGTTGGGTGCGTCGCTGCGCTCAAGGTCGCGGGAGCCAGCTTCGGTCAATGGGAAATCAGCATCATCTGGGGTCTGGGCGTCGCGATGGCGATTTACCTGACCGCAGGCGTCTCCGGTGCTCACCTTAACCCGGCGGTTACCATCGCGCTGTGGCTGTTCGCCTGCTTTGACGGACGTAAAGTTGTTCCTTTTATCGTTGCGCAATTCGCTGGCGCCTTTTGCGCTGCGGCATTAGTTTACGGGCTTTATTACAATCTTTTCCTCGATTTCGAACACTCGCATAATATGGTGCGCGGTAGCGTCGAAAGTCTTGACCTGGCAGGAATTTTCTCCACTTATCCGAACCCGCATATCAATTTCATGCAGGCTTTCGCGGTAGAGATGGTGATAACCGCTATCCTGATGGGCGTGATTCTGGCGCTGACCGACGACGGCAACGGCATCCCACGCGGCCCGATGGCGCCGCTGCTGATTGGCCTGCTTATCGCCGTGATCGGCGCATCGATGGGACCGCTGACCGGCTTTGCGATGAACCCGGCGCGCGATCTTGGGCCGAAAACGTTCGCCTGGCTTGCTGGCTGGGGTGAGGTCGCCTTCACCGGCGGCAAAGATATTCCCTATTTCCTGGTGCCGCTGTGCGCGCCGGTGGTTGGTGCCGCTCTGGGCGCGTTCGGCTACCGCAAGCTGATTGGCCGCCACCTGCCTTGCGACATCTGCGAAGTCGAGGAGAAGGAGACAACCTCCGCCTCTACGACGCAACACAAAGCTTCGCTGTAATCTGACTACGAGACTCATACTATGACCGACAAAAAATATATCGTTGCGCTCGACCAGGGCACCACCAGCTCCCGGGCCGTAGTGATGGATCACAATGCCAATATCGTCAGCGTTTCTCAGCGTGAATTTGAACAAATTTATCCTAAGCCAGGCTGGGTTGAACACGACCCGATGGAGATTTGGGCCTCGCAAAGCTCGACGCTGGTTGAAGTGCTGGCGAAAGCGGATATCAGCTCCGACGAGATCGCCGGTATCGGCATCACCAACCAGCGTGAAACCGCCATCGTCTGGGAACGTGAAACCGGCAAGCCGATTTATAACGCCATCGTCTGGCAGTGCCGCCGTACCGCCGAGATCTGCGAGCAGCTCAAGCGTGACGGTATGGAAGAGTACATCCGTCAGGCCACCGGCCTGGTCGTCGACCCGTACTTCTCCGGCACCAAGGTTAAGTGGATCCTCGATCACGTTGAGGGCGCGCGCGAACGCGCTAAGCGCGGCGAGCTGCTGTTCGGCACCGTGGACACCTGGCTGGTGTGGAAAATGACCCAGGGCCGCGTGCACGTCACCGACTACACCAACGCCTCGCGCACCATGCTGTTCAACATCCATGAGCTGGACTGGGACGACAAAATGCTCGACGCGCTGGATATTCCGCGCGCCATGCTGCCGGAAGTGCGCAAATCTTCCGAGATATACGGCCAGACCAACATCGGCGGTAAAGGCGGCACGCGTATTCCTATCGCCGGTATCGCCGGCGACCAGCAGGCGGCACTGTTCGGCCAGCTGTGCGTAAAAGAAGGGATGGCGAAAAATACCTACGGCACCGGCTGCTTTATGCTGATGAATACCGGTGAGAAGGCGGTGGCCTCCACCCACGGCCTGCTGACCACCATCGCCTGCGGCCCGCGCGGTGAAGTGAACTATGCCCTGGAGGGTGCGGTCTTTATGGCCGGCGCCTCTATTCAGTGGCTGCGCGACGAGATGAAGCTTATCAACGACGCGTTCGATTCCGAATATTTCGCCACCAAGGTGAAGGATACCAACGGCGTGTACGTGGTTCCGGCGTTTACCGGCCTCGGCGCACCGTACTGGGACCCGTATGCTCGCGGCGCGATCTTTGGCCTGACCCGCGGCGTAAATGCTAACCACATTATCCGCGCCACCCTGGAATCTATCGCCTATCAGACCCGCGACGTGCTGGAGGCGATGCAGGCTGACTCAGGTATCCGTCTGCACGCGCTGCGCGTCGACGGCGGCGCGGTCGCCAACAACTTCCTGATGCAGTTCCAGTCCGATATTCTCGGCACCCGCGTCGAGCGCCCGGAAGTCCGTGAAGTCACGGCGCTGGGGGCGGCTTACCTGGCCGGTCTGGCTGTTGGCTTCTGGCAGAACCTGGACGAGCTGCAGGAGAAAGCGGTGATCGAGCGCGAATTCCGTCCGGGGATCGAAACCACCGAACGTAACTACCGCTACAGCGGCTGGAAAAAAGCGGTGAAACGCGCCCTGGCGTGGGAAGAGCACGAAGAGTAATCCCGCCGAAACCGTCCCGGTAGCGCAGCGCTTACCGGGACGACGGCTTCATGCGCAACGTTTTTTCTTCGCCCGGATAAGGTGCCCGACACCGGCTCCGGGCTTCTTTTTCGCCCCGCCATGCGAATGCCTTTTCCCCACACTTTTTCGGCGGAATTATTTTTCCTCAAACGCTGGCAAACGTTTGCTTTTGCACTACAGTCCGCTAAAATCCCCGCTTTGCCACCTTGGGATTGCTTGTGATGTCCGTGAATACCGCCGAGCCAGAAAATGCGCAACCGGTTGCGCATAAACAAACCAGCGAATTAATCTACCGCCTCGAAGACCGCCCCCCGCTGCCACAAACGCTGTTCGCCGCCTTCCAGCACCTGCTGGCGATGTTTGTTGCGGTGATCACGCCGGCGCTATTAATTTGTCAGGCTCTGGGTCTTCCCGCCCAGGATACCCAGCACATCATCAGCATGTCGCTGTTTGCTTCCGGCGTGGCATCCATTATTCAAATTAAGGCCTGGGGACCGGTCGGCTCCGGGCTACTCTCCATTCAGGGCACCAGCTTTAACTTCGTCGCCCCGCTGATTATGGGCGGTACCGCGCTAAAAACCGGCGGCGCCGACGTGCCGACGATGATGGCCGCGCTGTTCGGCACCCTGATGCTGGCCAGCTGCACGGAAATGGTCCTCTCCCGCGTTCTGCACCTTGCGCGACGCGTTATTACCCCGCTGGTCTCCGGCGTGGTGGTGATGATTATCGGCCTGTCCCTGATTCAGGTTGGCCTGACCTCCATCGGCGGCGGCTACGCGGCGATGGCCGACCACACCTTCGGCGCGCCGAAAAACCTGCTGCTGGCGGGTATCGTGCTGGGGCTGATCATTATTCTTAACCGCCAGCGCAACCCGTACCTGCGCATCGCTTCGCTGGTTATCGCGATGGCGGCCGGCTACCTGGCGGCCTGGCTGCTCGATATGCTCCCCGCCAATAGCGCGGCAACCGACAGCAGCCTGATTGTGGTGCCGACCCCGCTCTATTACGGGCTGGGGATTGACTGGAACCTGCTGCTGCCGCTGATGCTGGTGTTTATGATCACCTCCCTGGAAACGATCGGCGATATCACCGCCACTTCCGACGTTTCCGAGCAGCCGGTTTCCGGCCCGCTGTATATGAAGCGACTGAAGGGCGGCGTGTTGGCCAACGGCCTGAACTCGTTTGTCTCCGCGGTATTTAATACCTTCCCGAACTCCTGCTTCGGTCAGAATAACGGCGTGATTCAGCTCACCGGCGTGGCCAGCCGCTACGTTGGTTTTGTGGTGGCGCTGATGCTTATCGTGCTCGGGCTGTTCCCGGCGGTAAGCGGCTTTGTGCAGCATATCCCTGAGCCGGTGCTCGGCGGCGCGACGCTGGTGATGTTCGGTACCATCGCCGCATCCGGCGTGCGCATCGTCTCCCGCGAGCCTCTGAACCGCCGGGCGATCCTGATTATCGCCCTGTCGCTGGCGGTCGGTCTCGGCGTTTCCCAGCAGCCGCTGATCCTGCAGTTCGCCCCTGACTGGCTGAAGAACCTGCTCTCCTCCGGTATCGCCGCCGGCGGTATTACGGCGATTGTGCTGAATTTGGTCTTCCCGCCAGAGAAAAACTGATCCCGCCTTGCTCCCCGGCCGCGCACGGCGGCCGGGGCAGCCCGCAGTTTGCCCCTTTTAGCCCCCTCACATCATCTGATTACACAATTCCTGTCTTGAGGATTGCGCATAATTCGGGCATAACAGCCTTATGTGCCTCGCTCAGGATGTAAGACCATGAAATTTCCTGGAAAGTTGATTCTCTGGCTGCTGGCCGTTCTGCTGGTCGCGATCGTTGCCGCCTGGTTCCTGCTACAGACCCACTGGGGCTCGCGTCAGGCCAGCGCCTGGCTGAGCGACGGCACCGGCTGGCAGGTCTCCTTCGATGCGATGGATCACGATTTCTCTGCGCCTCTCCACCTGCAGCTGCAAAACGTGACGTTCGGTCGCGACGGCAAACCCCCGACGCTGGTTGCCAAAACGGTGGATATCGGTTTCAGCACGCGCCAGTTCAGCGATCCGCTGCATGCCGATGAGATTGTGCTCAGCGACGGGACGTTAAACCTCTCCCCCTCCTCCGCCTCTTTGCCCTTTGCCGCCGACCGCCTGCAGCTGCGCAATATGGCGTTTAACAGCCCGGAAACCGGCTGGGACCTGAGCGCGCAGCGGGTGACCGGCGGCGTCAGCCCGTGGGCGCCGGAAGCGGGCAACGTGCTGGGCAAAAAAGCGCAGATTCAGATGAGCGCGGGTTCGCTGACTCTTAACGGGGTTGAGGCCAGCAACGTCCTGATTCAGGGAAGTATTGATAATGGCGAAGTCACGCTGTCCACTCTCGGCGCCGATATTGCCCGCGGAACGCTAACCGGCAACGCTAAACGCGGCGCCGACGGCAGCTGGCTGGTTGATAATCTGCAGCTTAATGAAACCCGCCTGCAGAGCGATAAAGCGCTGGCGGACTTCTTCGCCCCGCTGACCACCGTCCCTTCGCTGCAAATTGGTCGCCTCGATGTGACCGATGCCAGCCTGCAGGGAACCGACTGGGCGGTCACCGGCCTGGACCTCAGCCTGCGCAATCTGACCTTAAGCCACGGCGACTGGCAGAGCGAGGACGGTACCCTGTCGATGAACGCCAGCGAATTCATTAACGGCTCGCTGCACTTCCTCGATCCAATCCTTAATGCCGAATTCTCGCCGCAGGGTATCGCCCTGCGTCAGTTTACCTCGCGCTGGGAAGGCGGGATGGTGCGCACCTCCGGCCGCTGGCTGCGCGACGGCAAGGCGCTGGTGCTGGATGACACCGCCTTTGCCGGGCTGGAATATACTCTGCCGGAAAACTGGAAACAGCTGTGGATGGAGCCGCTGCCGGCCTGGCTGCAGAGCCTGACGCTGAAGAAATTTGGCGCCAGCCGCAACCTGGTCATCGATATCGACCCGCAGTTCCCCTGGCAGGTCACCGCCCTTGACGGCTACGGCGGCGAGCTGCAGCTGGTGAAGGATCGGCGCTGGGGCGTATGGAACGGCAGCGCGACGCTCAACGCCGCCGCGGCGACCTTTAACCGCGTTGACGTCCGCCGCCCGTCGCTTAAGCTCAGCGCCAACGCCTCAACGGTCAATATCAACGAGCTTAGCGCCTTTACCGAGCGCGGTATTTTACAGGCCACCGCCGCGGTGTCGCAGCTTCCCCAGCGCCAGGTTAACCTCAGCCTGAACGGGCGCGGCGTACCGCTGAACGTCCTGCAGGCGTGGGGCTGGCCCGCGCTGCCGGTTTCCGGTGACGGCAATTTCCAGCTAACCGCCAGCGGCAGCGTGCTGGCCGATGCGCCGCTCAGGCCCACGGTGAACGGCCAGCTCAGCGCGACCAATATGGAAAAACAGCAGGTTGCGCAGGTGATGCGCAACGGCGAGGTAAGCGGCGCCCAGCCTGCGCCCGTCGCGCCTTAATTTCCTCGTCCTCCAGCCTTCTCCCTGCCGGGAGAAGGCCTCCTGATATTTCCCGCCCCCGAAACCTGTTGCCATTTTGCGGCTGTTTGTACCTATTTCCCGCAACCTGTTCCTTTCAAATAGCAGAATTGCTATAACCAAAACACTGGAAGTCAAAAAAATAATTAAAGTCCCTGTACCTACAAAAATAAAAGGAACAACTATGTCCGCAATACGTCAACATGCGCTGGAGAATATGCAGAAATTCTCCAGAGCGATGATCGGTGCAGTATTGTTCTTGCCGGTCATCGGTTTAATTCTGGCGCTCAGTTCTGTCTTAACTAACCCAACATTAATTTCTGAAACCAGTTTTTTACACCAGCTTGGACAGCTGCTCGGCGATACCTTCTGGCCATTATTCGGCAATCTCGGATTACTGTTTTGCGTCGGTATTAGCTACGGCCTGGCAAAAGATAAAAAAACGGAAGTGGCGCTGGTTTCGGTCATGTGTTTTATCATGTTCCTGGGGGCCAACCACTCGTGGCTGGAGCATACTCACGGCATTGCCGAAAAAATTAACGGCGAATATTACGGTACCGGCCAGACGCAGATCTTAGGGTTCGTGGTGGTCGATATGGGGGTATTCCTCGGCATTATTCTCGGCTGCACCATCGCCTGGGTACATAATAAAGTCTCCGCTATTGAGCTGCCCGGCGCGCTGTCGATGTACGGCGGCGCGAAGCTGACCCTCGTGGCCATGACGCCCGTTATCATATTCTACGCCATCGCCTTCACCTGGATCTGGCCGTTTATGACCCACGGCATCGCGGCGTTAACCGGGTTTATGAAAAACGCCGGCGTCGCGGGCGTCTTCGTCTACGGTTTCTTTGAAAAATTCCTTATCCCCACCGGCCTGCATCATTTCGTGTGGTCGCCGTTCCAGCTGACGCAGATCGGCGGCACGCTGAACGTTGACGGGCAGGTCGTTTCCGGCACCCAGGCTATTTTCCTCGCCTATATGCGCCATCCGGATCTCACCCCGGTGATGAACGAAGCCCTGCGCTTCTCCCAGCAGGGGATGACCACGATTTTCGGCCTGGCCGGCGCCTCGCTGGCGTTTTACCACACCGCGAAGCCTGAGAAGAAAATGCTGGCCAAAGCGATTCTGCTGCCCGCCATTATCACCTCGATGCTGACCGGGATTACCGAGCCCATTGAGTTCACCTTCCTGTTTGTTTCGCCGCTGCTGTGGGTGATCCACGCGACGTTAACCGCCGCCTCGCAGGCAATTTGCGACATCTTCACCGTTCGTCCGTGGGGCGCATCCGGGCTGATCGAATTCCTGATTTATAACCTGCCGCTGCCGGTTTCGCTCACGCGCTGGCCCGGCTATGTGCTTATCGGTATCGGACAGTTTGCCGTCTACTACGTTATTTTCCGCACCCTGGTGGTAAAACTGAATTTGAAAACGCCGGGCCGCGAAGACGATGAAAATGTGAAGCTATATAGCAAAGCGGACTATCGCAAAAAGATGAACGATAAGTCGGCGGTCACCGATGAAATTATTAATGGCTTAGGCGGTAAGGATAATATTATTTCCGTTGATAACTGCTTCACCCGCCTGCGGGTCGCTATTAAAAATATGCAACTGGTTGACGATGATATATTGAAAAGCACCGGCGCCAACGGCGTAGTGCGCAACAGAAATGAAGTACAGGTTATTTATGGCGTCAAGGTGGGACAGGTTCGTTCCCGGGTTGATAGCTGGCTCGCAGAAAATTAATCAGGAGTTATTTATGAAATTAACCGTATTAGGCGGGGGCGGCGTTCGCTCCGCGTTCCTGGCAAAATCACTGGCTTATAACGCGCACCGCATTGGTTTAACGGAAGTGGTATTTCTCGACAGCTCCGCAGATAACCTGGCCGTCTTTGGCGAGATCGCCCGCTACGTCTTCCAGGCTATCCGCCCGGATATTCACTTTAGCGTTACCCGCGATCCGGTTGCCGCGCTGACGAATACCAACTACGTTATTACCACCCTGCGGGTCGGCGGCGACGAGAGCCGTATTCGCGACGAGCGCATTGCGCTTGAGCATAATACGTTAGGCCAGGAGACCACCGGCGCCGGCGGTTTTGCCATGGCGATGCGTTCAATACCAGCGATTCTGGACTACTGCCGCCTCATCGAAGAGCACGCCGCCGAGGACGCGATCCTGTTTAACTTCACCAATCCGTCGGGGCTGGTGACTGAGGCGATTATCAAGTCGGGCTTTAAGCGCCGGGTATACGGTATCTGCGATGCGCCGTCGGAGCTGATTCGCGAGCTGCCGGAGATCCTCGGCTGCGACGAGCGTGACCTTGGCGTCGAGTGCTACGGCCTGAACCACTTCTCCTGGTTTACCCACTTTACGGTGCGCGGAGAAGACGTGACCGAACGCCTGATCGCCAGCCCGGATCTGTATCGTAAAACGGCGATGCAGTATTTCTCGCCCGAGCTGGTTGAACTGTGCGACAAGCAGTTGCTGAACGAATATCTCTACTATTACTACTACCGCGAGGTGGCGTTAAAAGCGATTCAGGAAGCGCCGGAAACTCGCGGGGAACAGATCGCCCGCATCAACCGCGATATGCGCGATGAGCTGCAAACCGTTGACGTACGGGCCAACCCGGAAGCGGCGTTCAATATCTGGATGAAGCACTACCTGCGCCGGGAAAACAGCTATATGCAGAATGAGTCGCAGCAGGAGAAGTTCCATACCCGCGAGCCGCTTACCCTGCAGCAGTTTATCGAAGAGCCGGATACCGGCGGCTACGCGGGCGTGGCGCTGGATATCCTGGAGGCGGTCAACAGCACCACCACCAAGCGTATCGTGGTGTCGATATCCAATAACGACACTCTCGATTTCCTGCGCCCGGATGATGTGATTGAGATTAGCTGCGATCTGAGCAAAGACGGCCTGAAGCCGGTCACCCCGGCGCACGTGCCGACGGCGCAGAAGAACATGATCGCCAGCGTCAAAGAGTATGAGCGTCTGGCGGTGGCGGCGATCCTGCAGCGGGATAAGTCGCTGGCGATACGGGCTCTGATGGCTCATCCGCTGGTCGGCTCCTGGTCGCTGGCGCAGAAGCTGGTTAACGCCTACCTCGACGATAAGCTGGTTGCCGACTGGCGGTAGTCTTCGCCAGCCTCCGGGCTGCTGCCTCAACGCCGCAGCCCGGAAGCGCTGCGGCGCCGCGTCTAAAGGGCATCGTCCGCCCTGCCTTTTGCGGTCTGAATAAACCACATCTTCAGAAAGCGCTCAAAGCCCAATATGCAGTAGCCGAAAAACGGGTTGCTCCAGTAAATATCATCATCAAACTTCTGCGGGTCATGAATAATAAACGCGGTATCCGCCGCCTGAGCCAGCGGGCTTTGATAGTCGCCGGTAAAGCAGACCAGGTTAATCTCTTTGCCCTCCAGCGCCTTCACCCAGTTTAGCGCCGAGCTGCTGCGCCCGGATTTAGAAATTATCCAGATCGAGTCAAATTTGGCGGCGTTTTTCTGTTCGAGAATTTCATAATCCGGCCACAGCGCGAGGCTGGCATTTACGCCGGTCACCAGAAACTTATTATAAATATATTGCGCAATCAGCTGCGAGAAGCCGCTGCCGTGGACCAGGATGCGGTGCTGCTGCAGGCTTTCCAGCAGCGGGGTGACCTGCTCCGCCGGCAGAATGCTCATATAGTCGATGTCGTTGGTAACATCGAGCTTAGGCATGGTGATATTGAATTTAATAAAATAGACCAGCTCCAGCCAGCCGCTGAACTTGAGCTTCTTTGCCAGGCGCACCAGTGAAGAGGGGTTACTGTAGCAGCGCTCGGCGACGGCGCGGATCCCCTCCCGCACGCAGCGTTCAGGATCGTGCTGAATAGAGCGCAGGACGGTCATTTCCGTTTTACTCAGCTTAACGTCACGAAAGATGTTTTCTAAATCCATTCCGGGCTCCTCTCAGCGGCAGATTACGCTATCACCGAACGGCGATAGTGTCTGTGGGGTGAGTCACCGCAATGAAACAGATATTACTTTTTGCTAATAAATGGAATAAAAAAACCTTTCATCTCTGCCGTATCGGCTGCAGACTGAAGCAAAAACGTCCCCGTCGTCCTTCCAGGAGAACAGCGCTTCTGGCTTTTTTTAACCATAAGACATCGTTCACCGCATCTTTCCGGGCTTTTTTGACGGGCAAATCGACGCGGCAACCCCCGCGAAGACGATATTGCGCTAACGGGCGAGAATGTAAAAAAGTGTAAGCCACGGATTTTGAAGGGGTTTGACCAGGAGTGTTCTGTAAAGTCCAGTTTTAACAGTAAAAAAGTGCGTTTAGGTATGTGGTAAATGACTGAAAGTAGCTATAATGCGCCCCGCCTCCATGTAGCAATCGAGGCGCGGAAGATCGTCATCTCCGGTGAGGTGGCTGGACTTCAAATCCAGTTGGGGCCGCCAGCGGTCCCGGGCAGGTTCAACTCCTGTGATCTTCCGCCAGTTGCTCTCCTCTACACCATTTGATGGTGAATTCTGTGCCAGGCGCGGGTATCACTCTTTCAATCCGTCATTAAAATCGATTCTGCATTCAGCCTATTTTCGACCTTTTCGCTTTCTCCCATCCAGGCGTAGAATTTAACCTTTAGCTTTCAGCGCCATGCATGACCGTTTGGCAAATGACTTCGGATGTTGCGCGAGGAAAACCAGAGCCTGCCCTGGCCGGTAAAAACAGCAGGGGCCTCCCTGCCCCACCTCATCAGAAGTAGTACCCAATATTGACGTTAGTGCGGAAATACCATTTGCCGCTGCCCTCGGATTCGGTGCTGGTCCAGCCCGTGGCGTTCAGCGCTCCGCCCCAGGGATTGGCATTCTTCGCCCAGCTGAGATCGACCCACAGCATCACCGGCAGGGCAAATACCTGCACCCCAAGGGTATTCATCTGCGAATCCTGCCAGCCGCTTTTGTCTTTCCACAGCACGCTGTAGTCGTTATAGAAACGCAGCTTTGATACCGCTCCCCACTTCACATCGACGTCGCGAGCAAGGTTTAGCGACGCGGTGGTAGCCTTAGCCGGAATAAGATAGGCCGGCGTCAGGCCGTTGCCGCCCATCAGGATCGTATCGTCGCTAACGCCCGCCGGGTTCTTAGGATCGTACTGATAGCGAATCACCTGCGACGTGAGCTGCCACGGCCCGTTGTGCACCATTCCGTGCAGGCCTGCCGCCCAGAAGGTGCCGTCATCGTCCGTTTCGCGATTGTGCAGACGCGCCAGCGCCAGGGAGCCGCCCAGCTCGTTACTCCAGCCTCCGCCGTGAAACTCCCTGGCGATGCGGACGTTCACCTGATCGCGCTTCTCGTTACGCTGCTGATGCTGGCTCGGGTAAATGGTGTTCTTCAGGCGGCTGTAGTCGCCCACCTCCGGCGCATAGCGCAGATTTTCCGGCTCCATCCACGGGAAATAAGCCGCATCCAGCGACCAGTTATTATCATGATATTGATAGTTCACCCCGCTGCCGGCATTGACGCCAAAGCCTAAATAAAAGGGAATGCCGTAGGACCAGCCGAATTGCGGATAGGGTTCAAGGCCAAAAGGTTTACCCGGAATACCGAGCGTAATATTGTTATTATCGTTTAAACGATAGCCCACATAGGCCCGGTCGACGGCATATTTATGGTGATCCTGAAACCAGACGCCGGCGTCAAAGAAATAGTTATTATAAAACCCGCTGCTGTCGATACGAAAGGTATCAAAACGCAGATGCGGCGGGTGGCGATAATTACTGCCGTGCCAGTCTTCATAACGGTAGTTGGCCCGCAGGGCGCCGCCGAAATCCACGCCGGCAAGATTATCGGCGCTGCGCCAGCCGAGATGCGGAAACGGCTTTCCTTGCTCCGCATGCGCGAAGCCCCCGGTACACGCGCCCAGCAGCAGCGTGATGATAATTTTACGCATAGCACATGCCTCACTTTATATTTTAATAAACAACAGAAGTCCGCCGCCGCTAAATAGCGGCGTTTTTAATTAATTTGTCTCAGCGGTGAAACAATCAGCTAAATATCGCGATGATGATATTTTTGTCTCAAATATGAAACTCTGTTTATTATTTGATATAAAGAAAGTCGCACGCAGCGTGGCGTGAGTCAAGGCGTAAACTTTGCGCTATAACGCAATATTATTATTCATTACTTCAGGAATTAATATTTTTGAAGTTCACGCAAAATTATTCTCAAATATGAAACAGCGGGGGCCGGACTGTCCGCTCCTTGTTGGGCAAGCGATTTTCTCTTTTTGAATATAACTCTTATCGCCGCCGGACCGTTTTTCCCCGGCCGGTGCCGGTCTATCCTCGACGCATTCAACCGATGAACCCATTCGCAAACCGGAGAGTATATGAAAGCAATCGCGATTACCCGCGCAGCGGCAGAAGGCCGCAATATCCCCTTTTTAAGCGCCATCGAGCTGCCGGTTCCTACCGCCGAGGGCCATGACCTGCTGGTTGAGGTAAAGGCCATTTCCGTTAACCCGGTGGACACTAAGGTACGCGCCGGATTCGATGCCGATACGCCGCGGGTGCTGGGCTGGGATGCGGTTGGCACGGTCAAAGCCGTTGGCGATGCGGTCACCCTGTTCGCGCCGGGCGATGAGGTCTGGTACGCCGGCGCGCTGGGCCGCCCGGGAAGCAATCAGGAATTTCAGCTGGTGGACGAACGAATTGTCGCCCTCAAGCCGCGCTCGCTGGATAACGCTTCCGCGGCCGCCCTGCCGCTCACCGCTATTACCGCCTGGGAATTGTTATTCGATCGCCTGGGCGTCCAGGAGGGCGGCAATACGGGCGACACGCTGCTGATCGTTGGCGCGGCGGGCGGCGTCGGCTCCATCCTGACCCAGCTGGCTCGCAGACTGACCGGGATGACGGTGATCGGGACGGCGTCGCGCCCGGAGAGCCAGAAATGGGTGCTGGACGCCGGCGCGCATCACGTAATTGACCACAGTAAGCCGCTGAGCGAAGAGCTGGCCCGTATCGGAGTGAAGGCAGTGACCCACGTCGCCAGCCTGAACAACACCGAACAGCACTATTCGCAGCTGATTGATGCCCTCGCGCCGCAGGGCAAACTGGCGCTGATCGACGATCCGCAAACCCTCGACGCCCGGCCGCTGAAGGCCAAAAGCATCTCGCTGCACTGGGAGTTTATGTTTACCCGCTCAATGTTTGAAACGTCGGATATCATTGCCCAGCATCGGCTGCTGACCCGCGTCGCCGCGCTGATTGATGATAAAACGATTAAAACCACGCTCGGCGCACACTACGGCGCGATCACCGCGGAAAATCTGCAGAAAGCGCACGCTCAGCTCGAAACCGGACGCGCGGTGGGCAAAATCGTGCTGGAAGGGTTCTAAGATGACGGCGGAAGCAATCTCTATCATTGCGGTACTGAAAGCGCAGCCGGGAAAAGCCGAGACGCTGCGCCAGGCCCTTCGGGCGCTGCTGCTGCCGACCCGCCAGGAGCCGGGCAACGTCGATTATGCCCTGTTCCAGCTGCGCGATGCGCCGGATACCTTCTACATGCGCGAGTCCTGGCGCGGCCAGGCGGCGCTGGAGGAGCACATCGCCCTGCCGCATTTCCAGGCGTTTATCGCGCAGATGGACGACCTGCTGGCCGAGCCGCTGCGCCTGGATTATCTGACGGCCGTTGAACCCTAATGTCACCCCCGTTCCCCCGCCGGCCGGGGGATCGTCCGCCCCTTTTTAACCCTTTGAGCTAATCCCCTCCCGCCCGGCGCTGGCCAGGCTACGCTTAGCGTTGCCGCGCAAAAAACACGCACCTCCCTCCGCCCCGTTCAGCACGATTATTCAGAAGAGGTTTCGCTATGCAGATCAACGCTATTGGTACCAATTCCGCCAGCCAGCCGCTGGCCGCGATGGCCATCTCCCGCCGCGAGCCTGGGCCGCACGATGTGCAGATCGCCATCGACTACTGCGGCGTCTGTCACTCCGACCTGCACCAGGCCCGCTCCGAATGGGCCGGGACGATCTATCCCTGCGTGCCGGGGCATGAAATCGTCGGCCGGGTGACCGCCGTCGGCGAACACGTCTCCGGCCACGCGGTGGGCGACCTGGTGGGCGTCGGCTGTATGGTCGACAGCTGTCAGCAGTGCGAAGAGTGCGAGGAAGGGCTGGAAAACTACTGTGACCACACGGTGCTCACCTATAACGGCCCCACTCAGGATGCGCCCGGCCATACGCTGGGCGGCTACTCCCAGCAAATCGTCGTTCACGAGCGCTACGTGCTGCGCGTGCGCCACCCGAAGGAGCAGCTGGCCGCCGTAGCGCCGCTGCTGTGCGCCGGTATCACCACGTACTCGCCGCTGCGCCACTGGAACGTCGGGCCTGGCAAAAAAGTGGGCATCGTCGGCATCGGCGGGCTGGGGCACATGGGGATCAAGTTGGCTCACGCCATGGGCGCTCACGTGGTGGCCTTTACCACCTCGGAATCCAAGCGTGACGCGGCCAAAGAGCTGGGGGCGGACGAAGTGGTGGTGTCGCGCAACGAGGCGGAGATGGCGGCGCACGTCAAAAGCTTCGACTTTATTCTTAACACCGTGGCGGCCCCACATAACCTCGATGCCTTCACCACGCTGCTTAAACGCGACGGTACCCTGACTCTGGTGGGCGCGCCGGCAACTCCGCACCCGTCGCCGGAAGTGTTTAACCTGATATTTCGTCGTCGGTCGATTGCCGGGTCGATGATTGGCGGGATCCCGGAAACCCAGGAGATGCTCGATTTCTGCGCCGAACACGGCATCGTCGCCGATATTGAGCTGATCCGCGGAGATCGGATCAACGAAGCGTGGGAAAGGATGGTCAACGGCGACGTCAAATATCGCTTCGTGATCGACATCGCCACCCTCGCCGGCTAAGCCCCCCGGCGAAAGGTCCGCCGCCACTCCGCCGGGCTGACGCCGAATCGGGACTTAAACTGCTGGCGCCAGGTGACGGCGGAGCGAAATCCGACCATTTCCGCCACCTGCTCAACGGGCATCTCGCCCGCTTCCAGCAGCATCTGGCTGCGCCGCAGCCGCTCGGCGGTGAGCCAGTCGGCAATGCTCATCCCGGTGGCCTTTGCAAAATGACGGGTCAGGGTGCGGCGGCTCATCGCCACCACCTGCGCCAGCGAATCGAGATTATGCGCTTCGTGAATATGCTGCTGGAGATACTCAAGCAGGCAGTTAATGCGCGCATCGCGGGTGCTTTTCGGCACCGGCTGGGCGATAAACTGCGCCTGGCCGCCTTCGCGATGGGGCGGAACGATCATCCGCCGGGCAATCTGGTTGGCCGCCAGGCTGCCGAAGCGCTGGCGAATAATATACAGGCAGCAGTCGAGCGCCGCCGCGGTGCCCGCCGAGGTGATTATCCGCCGGTCATCGACGTACAGCGCATTGATATCCAGCTGCACCTGCGGAAAAAGACGCTGAAAATCCTGCTCAAACTCCCAGTGGGTCGCCGCTCGCCTGCCGTCCAGCAGCCCGGCGTAGCCCAGCACGAATGCCCCCAGGCAGAGACCAACAATTTCGGCGCCGTTATCCCGCGCCCGCACCAGGCTATCGAGCAGGGCCTGCGGCGGGCGCTGATTCACCGCCCCCCAGTAGGGCACCACCACAATATCCGCCCGCTCAAGGGCGGTAAAATCATCCCGGGCGTGGAGCGCGAAGCCGTCGCGGGCGCTCAACATCCCCGGCCGCTCGGCGCACAGATGGAGATTAAAACGCTTTGTTTCTGACACGCTGTCGCCAAACAGCATGCAGGGAACGGAGTAGTGAAACGGGCTAAACCCTTCCACCGCGACAATCGCCACTTCGGTTAATTTCATCGCTGCCTCCCCTCCCGGCCAGGAGCTTAAAATACCACGCTTTCCCCATCCTGCGGGATGCTGACCACCCCGGCAATCTGGTTATCAGCCACGTACTCACTCAGCTCCCGGCGGCTCAGCAGGCAGTGGTTCACCGCTTCCATATGGCCGACGACGATCTGCGCCTCCGGCAGGGTAAAGTGCGTTTTCAGCACGTCCTCTTTGCCCATGATGATCGGCCCAAAGCCGATGACGTGGGCATATCCGGCATTCAGCACCACCACGTCTGGGCGCAGGCGGATCATGTCGGCTTCGATTTCATCGCGCCAGATGGTGTCCCCCACCAGCCACAGCGTTTTCTCCTGCGGATGACGCAGCACCACGCCGCAGGCTTCGCCCAGGCGCTCCGCCATCGCCGGCACGGCGTAGGTGCGATCGCTCCCGTGCTGCCCGGAGGTGGTTTTCCGCAGGCTCACGCCTTCAAATTCGCTGCTCTCAGACAGCAGGCGAATATCGCTAAATCCCTGGCCCCGCAGCAGCCGGACATCGGCCTCATGCTGGACAAAAACCGGCAGCGCCTTGGGGATCGCGGCGATCGCCGCCTCGTCCCAGTGATCCTCATGGGTATGGGTCACGATCACGGCGTCAACGTCAATAATGGCAGAGAGCGGTAAGGGGAGCGCCACCAGCGGGTTACGCTGCTCGCTGCGGGCGGTACCGGCAAATCCAGGCCAGGCGGCCTTATCCGCCAGCATCGGATCGATCAGGAATTTTTTACCTGCATATTCAATAATCTGTGTCGCGTTACGGATGTGGGTGATGTTCATGATGCTCGTTCCTCTTCGGGGTAATCTGGCGAACATCGTACGTCCCACAAGCCTGGCGCAATATGGGCATTCGGGCAATGATCGATGAGATTGGGCCAACTTTCCCCGCTTGCCAGCGGCCACCGGCTATGCTGTGCTGAACGCTCAATTTTCTGGAGAAGTGGCCCCGATGAAAAAGAGACTGACCGCCGCCGATATGCACGACGCCGAAGTGATTGCCCATACCCCGTGGTTCAGTATGCGCAAGGTGGCTATCGACGTCACTGCCGACGAACGCCGCGACTTTTACGCCATCCACTACCCGCGCCCGGCGGTAGGCGTTGTGGCGATGCAGCAGGGTAAAGTGCTGCTGATCCGCCACTACCGCTATCTGATTGACCAGGTGGTGTGGGCCATCCCGTCAGGCGGCATCGATGAAGGCGAAGAGCCGCGGACGGCCGCCCTGCGTGAGCTGCGCGAGGAGACCGGCTGGCAGGCCAAAAACGCCGAAGAGATAATCCGCTATAACCCCTCCTACGGCAGCAGCGACCAGCTGTTCATCACCTGGCTTGCCCGCGATCTGGAGTACGTCGGAATGGACGCCGATCAGGATGAGGTGATGGAAACCGGCTGGTTTACCTTCGAAGAGATCCGGGAGCTGATCGCCCGCGGCGAGATGCCGGACGGGCTATCGCTGGTGCCGCTGCTGCACCTGATGGCGCAGCAGCGCGGTGGTTTAGCGTAGCGGCTTAAGCATGCGCCAGCGGAACCACAGCTGGGCAACGAGGATCAGCACGCCGCCGACAATCTTCTGCAGCGGCAGCTGCTCGTGATACCACAGGGCGGCGGCAATCACCGTCAGCAGCGGTTCGAGCACCATAATAATCGCCGCGCTGGCAACCGCCGCGTACTTCTGCCCCTTCATCTGCAGGCCGAAGCGCAGGCTGGTGGCGATAACGATACTGGCGAGCAGCCAGCCGAAAGTGGGCAGGGTAAACGGCCGATCCCAGCTTTCAACCGCTGCCGAGATCGCCAGCCCCACCAGCCCGGTGATCCCCAGCTGCACGGCGGTCAGCGGGATCAGCGGCACCTCGCGGGCGCAGCGGCTGGTGTAGCAGAACCAGATTGACTGCACCAGCGCGGTAAGCAGAAACCAGCCCTGGCTGGGGTGGAAGGCAATCGGCATATGCAGGCTCAGCAGGGCAAGGCCGACGATCGCCAGCGGCAGGCACTCCCAGTAAGCGCGCGCCGGGCGCGTTTTCATCATCGCCCACGCGGTCAGCGGTACAAACAGCATCGACAGGCTCATGATAAACGCCCCCTCGCCCAGCGACGGCGTGGTCGATACCGCGTAAATCCACAGGCACAGGTTTAGCGCAAACCACAGGCCGCTGATGAGTATCGGCGGCCACTGCCGTTTCTCGACGCGAAAACCGCGGCAGAAAGGCAGCAGCAGCAGCGCGGCGAAAAAGAAGCGCAGGCCGAGAAAGGCAAAAACCGGCATCCCGGCGATGGCTTCACGCGAAAATATCCACCCGCACGCGGCGATGACCGTGGCGGCGACCAGCAGCACATCCGCCTGACGTTGCCGAATCATATACACCTCTCCCAGTGTCAGTCATTACCAGCCCGGCACCGCGCCGCCGTTGAAGATCGTCTCCGCCGCCTTCGCCACTTCCGGCGACTGATAGGACTGCATGAACTCCTTCACGTTCTGCGCATCTTTATTGTCTTCGCGGGTGACGATGATGTTCACGTAGGGCGAGTTTTTATCCTCGATAAAAATGCCGTCGCGCACCGGAGAGAGCCCGGTTTGCTGGAGATAGGTGGTGCTGATGATCGCCACATCGACCTTGGGATCGTCGATCACGCGCGGCAGCTGCGCGCCTTCGAGCTCCATAATTTTCAGGCTATGCGGGTTGGCGGTGATATCGATTGCCGTCGGCAGCAGCCCGGTGCCCTCTTTGAGGGTAATCAGCTTCTGCTGCTGCAGCAGAAGCAGCGCGCGGCCGAGGTTGGTAGGATCGTTAGGAATGGCGATGGTCGCCCCGTCCTTGAGGTCAGCGACCGATTTAATCTTGCGCGAGTAGCCCGCCATCGGGAACACGAAGGTATTGCCGACCGCCACCAGATGATAGCCGTGCGCTTTATTATCCTGTTCGAGGAACGGCCGGTGCTGGAAGACGTTGGCGTCCAGATCCCCGGCGTTCGTCGATTCGTTCGGCAGCAGGGAGCCGCTAAAACCAACCAGCTCAACGTCGAGGCCATACTTCTCTTTCGCCACCTTCTTCGCCACTTCCGCCACATCCTGTTCGGCGCCGTTAATGACGCCGACTTTAATGTGTTTTGCATCGCCGTCTTGCCGATCGCAACCCGCCAGCAGCAGGCCCGCCAGCACCACTACGGCGGCTGTCCGTAAACGCAATTTCATTATCTTCACCCTGTTAGTCCATTAGAAAGTCATTATTATTTTCGTACGAAACTATAACGGCTTTATGGTCGGCTTTTAAACATCAAAAGCAGCAACAGGAAATAAAATCATCTGCTGAATTTAGCCTCATGGGCCAGCAGCCACTCTTTGCGCGCCAGGCCGCCGCCGTAGCCGGTGAGTGAGCCATCTTTGCCGATAATTCGGTGGCAGGGAATAATAATCGCCAGCCGGTTGGCGCCGTTGGCGTTGGCCACCGCCCGCACCGCCCCCGCGTTGCCCATCAGCGCGGCAAGCCCCTGATAATGCTCGGTCGTGCCGTAGGGCACCGCCCGCAGCTGCTGCCAGACCGCCTGCTGAAAATCGCTGCCCGGGGTGTCAAGAGTCAGGGAGAAGCGCTGCCGCTGGCCGGCAAAATATTCCCCGATCTCCGCCACAGCCTGGCGCGTATGGGCGTTTTCCCCGGCAATAATATTGGCCGCCAGCAGGCGCTGAAGGTCGCGAAATTCGCTTTCCAGCATCCGTCGGTCGACAAACTCCAGCAGGCAAACTCCGCGCTCGGTGGCGCAAACAAACATCGGCCCGATGGGGGTGGTAAAGCGCTGGATCAGGATCACCCGCCCCGCTTTGCTCGGCGCCCGGCCGGTGAGCTTTTTGCAGGTATAGCCGAAGCCGCTGAGCGAATCGTAGCCGCTGTCAAACGCCGCGTCGGTTGCGCTGCGCCCGCCCTGTAGCTCCTGCAGGGCGGTATTGACCCGCAGCATCCGCTGGAAGGCCTGAAAGGTCATGCCGTAGTTCTGGCTAAACCAGCGGCGCATGCGCTCCGGGCTGATGTGCTGCTGGCGCAGATGGTCGTCGGTGATCCGCACCTTCGGCGCGGCGCGCAGCTGCTGCATCACCTGCTCCACCATCGGCGGCGCGGAGCTGGCGTTTTCCGTCGGCCGACAAATCTTACACGGGCGAAAGCCGGCGCTGAGCGCGGCTTTAAAATCGCTATAAAACGCCACGTTTTCCCGCTTTGGCTTGCGGGCGCGGCAGGTGGCGATGCAGAACACGCCGGTGGTTTTCACGCCGACGTAAAAAAGCCCGGCGTATTGGGATGAGCGGGCCACCAGCGCCTCATACCAGGTATCGCATAACCCTTTGTCAGTCACCTGCATTGCGGAATACCCCTTTAAACGATTGCTGCTGCCGCACGTTATGTAGCAGAGAGTGCAGATACCCCTGCAGGGCGCTATGCAGCGCGTTGCCCATAGAAATCCGCTTCACTCCGAGACGAGTCAGCTGGTCAATATCGGGCAGCGCGGGCAGCGCCATGACGTTCAGCGGCAGCGCAACCGCCGCCGCTATCGCCGCAATATCCGCCGCCTCGGTAACACAAGGGACAAACAGGCCGTCAGCCCCATTTCGCGCATACAGCTGACCTCGGGCAACCGTCTCAGCCAGCGCCTGCGGTCGGTTAAGCAAAAACGGATCGGTACGAATATTAAGAAACAACGCGACGCCCGCCTGCTCCAGTCCGGTTTTGACCGCCCGCAGGCGGTGGGCATAGGTTTCAGCATCCACCAGGCGCCGCTCACCGTCGGCCACCAGGCTGTCCTCAAGATTAACGCCTGCCACGCCGGTTTGCGCCAGCGCGCGCAGATTATCTACCACCTCTGCGACGCTGGCGCCATACCCGAACTCCATATCCACGCTCAGCGGCAGCGCAACCTGCTCGCGGATACGCGTGACGAGCAAGAGCAGCTCAGCAAACGAGAGCTCTTCACCATCGTTATAGCCAAAGGTGTTGGCAATCGCGGCGCTGGAAGTGCCCAGAGCCGAATAGCCCGCTGCAGCCGCGGCTCTGGCACTGGGGACATCCCAGACGTTAGCCAGCAGCACCGGCGTGGCCTGGTGATGTTGTTGTGCGAAATCCATATGTCCTCCGGTTTTGTTGTTATGCGCAGGATTCTGGGGCTTCTGCCCTAAAGACGACAACCGAAAACCGGACGACTATTTTCTCCTGAACCGGCGTCACCACTCGCCGGACACCATTCTGTTCACCAACATGGTGAATCGGGTTAACGATACGGTTGTCGATTTCCCGCAAGCCGATTAACCCGTAAGTTAACGCCTGCTTTACAGCCCCAGAGCGCTAAGCCCCGGATGGTCATCAGGGCGGCGGCCCTGGGGCCAGTGGAACAGGCGTTCGTTTTCGCCGATCGGCAGATCGTTGATGCAGGCGTAGCGCGTGCGCATCAGGCCGTGCTCATCAAACTCCCAGTTTTCATTGCCGTACGAGCGGAACCAGTTGCCGCTGTCGTCACGCCACTCGTAGGCAAAGCGCACCGCAATGCGGTTATCGCTCCACGCCCACAGCTCCTTAATCAGCCGGTACTCCTGCTCTTTGCGCCATTTGCGCTGCAGGAAGCCGACGATTTCCGCGCGCCCGTGCACAAACTCGCTGCGGTTGCGCCATTCGCTATCGGGGGTATAGGCCAGCGCCACCTTCTGCGCATCGCGGCTGTTCCAGCCGTCTTCGGCGGCACGTACTTTTTGCGCCGCGCTTTCGCGGGTAAACGGCGGCAGCGGCGGGCGTTGTTCAGTCATGATCTTCTCCTGTGCGGGTTAACTGCTGCAGGCGCTGATTCTCCTGCTCAAGGTCGTGAATACGCTGCTGCAGCGTCTGGCTATATTCCGCCACCTGCTGAGCGCTATAGCGCGGCGTAATGTGCTGCGGGCAGTTCCAGTCGAACGCCTGCAGATGAAAGCGAAAAATGCGCTCAACGCGGCTACGGTAGTTTTCCGGCTTCACCCGGGCCAGCAGCGCGGGAGCGTCATCCGCCGCCAGCACCTCAACGGTGGCGTAGATTTTCAGCCTGGCACGGCGCGGGTAATCCATCAAAAACAGGCACGCCCTGGCGCTTCCCCGCAGGTTGCCGGTGCTGATGTACTGCCGGTTGCCGCTAAAATCAGCCATTGCCAGGGTGGTCTCATCCAGCAGATGCAGAAAGCCGGGCGGCCCGCCGCGGTGCTGGATATAGGGCCAGCCGGTTTGCGAAACGGTCGCCAGATAAAAGCTGTCCCGGGAGGTAATCATCGCTTCCTCGCTGGCGGTAAAGCGATCCGCCTGACGGTGGCCGTGGGGCGATTGCCACAGCCCGTCGCTGCCCATTTCATGCTGGACATCCATCACATCCGGGGTGATGGCAATACCAAGAAAGTCACCGGCCATAGATCCTCCGCATTTCGTATCACTGCCCACAGCATGGACTCTACTGCGACAAATGATAATACTGGTGATCTGGCAATCATCTTTCCGTAAGGCGGGATAATAATGGACCGATTAAGCGCGATGGCGCTGCTGGTGAAGGTTACCGAACTGGGCAGTATGTCGGCGGCGGCGCGGGCGCTGAACACGCCGCTGACCACCGTCAGCCGCAACATTGCTGAGCTGGAGAGCGCGCTCGGCGCGCGCCTGCTGACCCGCACCACCCGCCGGCTTACGCTAACCGATGCCGGCGTGGAGTATGTTGCCGCCGCGCGGCGGATCCTGGAAGAGGTGGAGAACGCCGAGCGGCAGGCGGCGGGCGAGTATCTGCAGCCCAAAGGCGAGCTGGTGATCGCCGCGCCGACGATGTTCGGTCGCGTCCACGTTTTGCCGGTGGTGAGCGATTTTCTCGCCCGTTATCCGCAAATTAACGTTCGTTTGCTGCTCAGCGACCGTAACGTTGACCTGATAGACGACCACGTCGATCTGGCGGTACGCATTGGCACTCTGCCGGATAGCGGTATGGTGGCCACCCGCCTCGGGGAGATGCGCATTGTTACCTGCGCCCAGCCGCTGCTGCTGGCAAAGCACGGCGTGCCGCAGCGCCCCCGCGAGCTGGCCGGGCTGCCGATTATTGCTATTGAATCGCCGATGCCCTACAGCGGCTGGCGCTTTCGCGCCGCCGAAGCGGCAGACCAGCTGGTAACCCTGCGCGCCGTGCTGTCGGTCACCACCCCGGAAAGCGCCGCTGACGCCGCCCGGCTCGGGGTTGGCGTGGCGCGGCTGCTGCACTATCAGGCCATCGACGGCCTGACCCGCGGCGAGCTGCAGCTCATTCTGGAATCGGTCGAACCCGAGCCGACGCCGGTGCACCTGCTGTATACCAGCCGGGATCTGGCCCCGCTCAAGCTGCGCAAGTTCCTCAGCTTCGCCGCGCCGGCGCTACGCCGGGCGCTTCTGCGCATCGCCGGAACCGCCTAGCGTGCCGCCTTTTTCAGCGGCACCTCTTTCAGCAGCCACGAGAGCACAAAGGCAACGGCCATAATGCAGGCGGCCATCAGGAAGGCGGCGTGAATGGCCGCGCCGAAGGCGTCGAGATAATCAAGGCGGATCGCCGTCGGCAGGTTCTGTACCGCCTCCGGGTTTAGCGCCCTGGGCAGCTCGGCGCCCTCCGGCAGCAGGCGCTGGAGGTTATTCTGCAGCACGTGGGTAAATACCGCGCCGAACAGCGCCACGCCTATCGATCCGCCAATCGAGCGAAACAGCGTCACCCCCGAGGTGGCCACGCCGTACATCTGCGCCGGCATCGCGTTCTGCACCGCCAGCACCAGCACCTGCATCACCAGCCCCAGGCCCGCCCCCAGCACGCCGGTAAACAGATACAGCTGCCACATCGGCGAATGGATCGTAATGCGGGTCAGCAGCACCATCCCCACCACGCCCAGCAGGGTACCGAGGATCGGGAACAGGCGGTATTTACCGGTACGGCTGATAATCCGCCCGCTGACGATCGACGTCAGCAGCAGGCCGCCCATCAGCGGGATCAGCTGCAGCCCGGCTTCGGTCGGGGTGGCCGCCTTCACCACCTGCAGATAGAGCGGCAGGAAGGTCACCGAGCCAAATAGCGCCATGCCGATCACAAAACCAATCATGCTGCACAGCAGAAAGGTGCGGTTACGGAACAGCGAGAGCGGAATAATCGGCTCCACGGCCACCCGTTCCTCATAAAGAAAGCCAATAATGCCCACGACGCCAAAGGCCAGAATGCACCACAGCTGTGGGTCGTTCCACGGCCGCACGCTGCCGCCTTCGGAGGTGAAGAGGATAATGCACAGCAGCGCCATGCTCAGGTAAAACGCCCCCAGCCAGTCGATCTGGTGCGCGCTGCGCTTATTACTGCTGTGGAATACCGCCCCGATCACCAGCAGAGCAAACAGCCCCAGCGGCAGGTTGATATAAAAAATCCAGCGCCAGGAGGCGTGCTGCACCAGAAAACCGCCGATCAGCGGCCCGATGACCGTCGCCAGGCCGAACACGCCGCCGAAGAGGCCCTGATAGCGGCCGCGGTTTGCCGGAGGGATCACGTCGGCGACCGCCGCCATGCTGATCACCATCAGGCCGCCGCCGCCCAGCCCCTGCAGCGCGCGCATCAGCACCAGCTGCGTCATATTCTGCGCCAGGCCGCACAGCGCCGAGCCGACGAGGAACAGCACGATCGCCACCTGGAGCACGATTTTTCGCCCGAACAGATCGCCGAATTTGCCGTACAGCGGCACCACGATGGTTGAGCTCAGGATATAGGCCGTGACCACCCACGAGAGCTTATCCAGCCCGCCGAGTTCGCCGACAATGGTCGGCAGCGCGGTCGACACGATGGTCTGGTCCAGCGCCGACAGCAGCATCACCAGCAGGAGCGCGCTGAACAGCAGGCGGATCGACGGCGCCGGCCGGGCGGCGATTTCAGATGTCATAGCAACACTCGCTTGTAATTAATTAAATGCATAATTAATATTTAGGGAAATGATGAATCAGGTCAAGAGACAGTGAAGAAATGACAGCACAAAAAGACCATGATGCGCCGCGCCGTCCAGGCCGTCCGCGCGGCAAAAAGCCGGGCACCGCTAACCGTGAACAGCTGATGGATATTGCGCTGGCGCTGTTTGCCCGCCAGGGCATCGCCCGGACGTCGCTGAACGCCATCGCCAAAGAGGCCGGGGTCACGCCGGCGATGCTGCATTACTATTTCAACTCGCGGGAGATATTAGTCGACCAGCTGCTGGAAGAGCGCTTTATGCCGCTGCGCAGCGAAATCAGCAAAATTTTTATCGCCCATCCGCAGGATCCGCTGACCGCGTTTACCCTGCTGATTGAGGCGCTCGCCGCGCTGGCGGAGCAAAACGACTGGTTTGCGCCGCTGTGGATGCAGGAGATGATCGGCGAAATGCCGGTGCTGCGCCAGCATATGCACGCCCGCTTTGGCGACGATAAGTATCACCGGATGCTGGAGACCATAGGCCGCTGGCAGCAGGAGGGGAAACTCAACCCGGCCCTGTCGCCGGAGCTGCTGTTCACCAGCCTGATTAGCCTGGTGCTGGTGCCCTATTCTCGCATTCGCACCGATCCGCGCTTAAAAACGATGTCCCGGCAAACCATCGTCAGCCACGCGCTGGCGATGATCCAGCAGGGGATTGGCGGCTAATATCCGCGTCGGTGGCGGCCTTACAGCGCCTTCGAGAGATAATGACGTTCCATGCCAGGGTGCGGGAAATCAGGCAGCGACATCTGCAGCCGGTAGCCCTGTTTTTGATAAAACGGCAGGGCCTGGAAGCTGAAGGTGTCCACCAGCACGTGGTTACACCCCTCTTCGCGCGCCTGCTTTTCCGCCGCACGCATCAGCTCGCCGCCCAGCCCGCTACCGCGCGAGGCTTCGCTGACCCACAGGTACTCAATACACAGCCAGTTCGCCTTTCTTTTGGCGATCAGACCGCCCTGCATCTCCCCCGCCCGATCGCGGAGATAGATCCCCAGTTCACCAAACTGCGTCGGGTCCAGGTAGCGCAGGTTGTATTCCCGTAGACCCGCCAGCAGCTCATCACGATCCGCGGGATTAATGCTGGTTGTCATTATTAAAGCCATTAATGCCTCCAGGTTAAATTATGTAAGAGTATTATTGGTTCTTACTTTCACAAAAAATTCTTATTTCCTCCATTATTTTTTGCCTTAATTTTCACGATTCAAATTTAGACAAAAAAACCTTTTCATTGGTCGATTGAGACGTATAATGAGCAAAAATGAGAATGACCATTCTCATCACAAAACCCAGGAGTGGAGCCATCTCATCTGCAGAGAAGCCAAAAAATGACCGCTCCGGCGGCCGTCGTCGAATAACAGCATACAGGAACGTCTGAGTTCCTTTTTTGTCATTTTCGTTTACCCGAAGATGCCTCAGCGCCCAACCCATCACCTCACTATTTAATTAGCGGGGCGGACGTCGTTTATCCTGAGAAAATATAATGAAATACACCACCATACCCATCGCAATAACATTATTTCTGCTGGTCGGATGCGATAATTCGCAAACATCTGCCCCGCCGCAAATGACGCCGGAAGTCGGCGTTGTCACCCTGAAAGGTCAGTCCGTTTCCGTTATCAGCGAACTGACCGGCCGCACCACCGCGTCGCTCAGCGCCGAAGTGCGCCCGCAGGTGGGCGGGATCGTTCAAAAGCGCCTGTTTACCGAAGGCGACATGGTGAAAGCGGGACAGGCGCTGTATCAAATTGACCCGGCCAGCTATCGCGCCGCCTATAACGAAGCCGCGGCCGCCCTGAAACAGGCGCAATCGCTGACGGTTGCCGACTGCCAGAAAGCCCGCCGCTATACGCAGCTGGTCAAAGACAACGGCGTGTCGCTGCAGGATGCCGATGACGCGCAGTCCACCTGTAACCAGGACAAGGCCAGCGTCGAGTCGAAAAAAGCCGCGCTGGAGAGCGCCCGCATCAACCTGAACTGGACCACCGTCAGCGCGCCGATTGCCGGGCGGATCGGCATATCCTCCGTCACCCCAGGCGCGCTGGTTTCTGCCGATCAGGATACGGCCCTGGCGACGATCCGCGGGCTGGAGACGATTTACGTCGATCTCACGCGATCGAGCGTTGATCTGCTGCGCCTGCGCCAGCAAACGCTGGCAACCAACGCCGATACCCTCAGCGTCACCCTGATCCTCGAAGACGGCAGCACCTATGCCGAGAAGGGCCGCCTGGCGCTGACCGAAGTGGCGGTGGACGAATCAACCGGCTCGGTCACGCTGCGGGCGGTGTTCCCCAACCCACAGCACGTCCTGCTGCCGGGAATGTTCGTCCGCGCCCGCATCGATGAGGGCGTGATGGACAACGCGATCCTCGCCCCACAGCAGGGGATCACCCGCGATGCCAAAGGTAACGCCACCGCGCTGGTGGTCGATGCCGACGGCAAAGTCGCCCAGCGCGAGGTCGCAACCGGCGAAGCCTACGGCGATAAGTGGCTGGTAGAGAGCGGCCTGAAGAGCGGCGACAGGCTGATCGTTGAAGGAACCAGCAAGGTTGCCGCCGGGCAGCAGGTTAAAGCCGTAGAGATGAAAAAAAGCGGAGGCAACGCCTGATGTTCTCCCGCTTCTTCGTCCGGCGCCCGGTGTTCGCCTGGGTCATCGCCATCCTGATTATGCTCGCCGGGATCCTCGCCATCCGCACGCTGCCGGTCGCCCAGTACCCGGACGTCGCGCCGCCGTCGGTGAAAATTTCCGCCACCTACACCGGCGCCTCTGCCGAAACCCTGGAAAACAGCGTGACCCAGGTTATTGAGCAGCAGCTTACCGGGCTGGATAACCTGCTCTACTTCAGCTCCACCAGCAGCTCCGACGGCTCGGTCAGCATTAACGTGACCTTCGAGCAGGGGACCGATCCGGACACCGCGCAGGTGCAGGTGCAAAACAAGGTCCAGCAGGCCGAATCGCGGCTGCCCAGCGAAGTGCAGCAGTCCGGCGTGACGGTGGTGAAATCGCAGAGCAGCTTCCTGCTGATCCTCGCGGTGTACGATAAAACCGACAAGGCCACCAGCTCCGATATCGCCGACTGGCTGGTGAGCAACATGCAGGACCCGCTGGCGCGCGTGGAAGGCGTCGGCAGCCTGCAGGTATTTGGCGCTGAATATGCGATGCGCATCTGGATGGACCCGACCAAACTGGCCTCCTATGCGCTGATGCCTTCCGATGTCGAAACGGCAATCGAAGCGCAGAACGTGCAGATCTCGGCGGGTAAAATCGGCGCTCTGCCGTCCTCTAACGCCCAGCAGCTTACCGCCACCGTGCGCGCTCAGTCGCGCCTGCAAACCGTCGATCAGTTCAAAAACATCATTGTGAAGAGCAAGAGCGACGGCTCGGTCGTCCGCCTGAGCGACGTCGCCCGGGTTGAAATGGGCAGCGAAGATTACACCGCTTCGGCGAACCTCAACGGCCACCCTGGCGCCGGCATCGCCGTCATGATGGCGCCGGGCGCCAACGCGCTGGATACCGCGACGCGCGTGAAGGATAAGATTGCCGAGTATCAGCGCCAGATGCCGCAGGGCTACGATATCGCCTATCCGAAGGACAGCACCGAGTTTATTAAAATATCGGTTGAGGATGTGATTCAAACGCTGTTTGAAGCCATCGCGCTGGTGGTCTGCGTGATGTATCTGTTCCTGCAGAACTTCCGCGCCACGCTGATCCCGGCGGTGGCCGTTCCGGTGGTGCTGCTTGGCACCTTCGGCGTGCTGGCGCTGTTTGGCTACTCCATCAATACCCTGACGCTGTTTGCGATGGTGCTGGCGATCGGCCTGCTGGTGGATGACGCCATCGTGGTGGTGGAAAACGTCGAGCGAATTATGCGCGATGAGGGGCTATCCGCCCGGGAAGCCACCGAAAAGTCGATGGGCGAAATTTCCGGAGCGCTGATCGCCATTGCCCTGGTGCTGTCGGCGGTGTTCCTGCCGATGGCCTTCTTCGGCGGCTCAACCGGCGTTATCTATCGCCAGTTCTCGGTCACCATCATCTCGGCGATGATGCTCTCCGTGGTGGTGGCGCTGACCTTAACCCCGGCGCTGTGCGGCGCGCTGCTGAGCCACTCGAAGCCCCATACCACCGGCTTCTTCGGGGCGTTCAACCGCCTGTGGGGGCGCACGGAACAGGGCTATCAACACCGCGTGCTGGGCGGCCTGCGCCGTTCGGCGACGATGATGGGCGCCTTCGCCCTGATTTGCGCCGTCATGGCGCTGGCGATGTGGAAGCTGCCGGGCAGCTTCCTGCCGGCGGAGGACCAGGGCGAAATCATGGTTCAGTACACCCTGCCGGCAGGCGCGACCGCCGTGCGCACCGCCGAGGTTCGCCGCCAGGTAACCGACTGGTTCCTGACCAAAGAGAAGGCCAATACCAGCGCTATCTTTACCGTCGACGGCTTCAGCTTCAGCGGCAGCGGGCAGAACGCCGGGATGGCTTTCGTATCGTTGAAAAACTGGTCCCAGCGCAAGGGCGAAGCCAACACCGCGCAGGCCATTGCCCTGCGCGCCACCAAAGAGCTCGGCAGCATCCGCGACGCCTCGCTGTTTGCGATGACGCCCCCTTCGGTGGACGGCCTCGGGCAGAGCAACGGCTTTACCTTTGAGCTGCTGGCCAGCGGCGGCACCGATCGCGACAGCCTGATGAAAATGCGCAGCCAGCTGCTGGCGGCGGCCAATCAGAGCCCGCAGCTGCAGTCGGTGCGCGCCAACGACCTGCCGCAGATGCCGCAGCTGCAGGTGGATATCGACAACAACAAAGCGGTGGCGCTGGGGCTATCGCTGAGCGACGTCACCGACACCCTCTCCAGCGCCTGGGGCGGCACCTACGTCAACGACTTTATCGATCGCGGGCGGGTGAAAAAGGTCTATATCCAGGGCGATAGCGATTCTCGCGCCGTCCCCGCCGATCTCGGGAAATGGTTCGTGCGCGGCAGCGATGACGGCATGACGCCGTTCTCCGCCTTCGCCACCACGCGCTGGCAGTACGGTCCGGAAAGCCTGGTGCGCTACAACGGTTCCGCCGCCTTTGAAATTCAGGGCGAAAACGCCGCCGGCTCCAGCTCCGGCGCGGCGATGGACAAGATGGAAGCCCTGGCCAACAGCCTGCCGGCGGGCACCACCTGGGCATGGAGCGGCATGTCGCTGCAGGAAAAACTGGCCAGCGGCCAGGCCATGAGCCTGTACGCCATCTCAATTCTGGTGGTGTTCCTGTGCCTCGCGGCGCTGTATGAGAGCTGGTCGGTGCCGTTCTCGGTCATCATGGTTATCCCGCTCGGCCTGCTCGGCGCGGCGCTGGCGGCCTGGCTACGCGATCTGAATAACGACGTCTACTTCCAGGTTGCGCTGTTGACCACCATCGGGCTGTCGTCGAAGAACGCCATTCTGATCGTTGAATTCGCTGAGTCAGCGGTGGATGAAGGCTATTCGCTTTCCCGGGCGGCCATACGCGCCGCGCAAACCCGCCTGCGCCCTATCGTGATGACTTCACTGGCGTTTATCGCCGGGGTGCTGCCGCTGGCGGTGGCCACCGGCGCGGGGGCCAACAGCCGCGTGGCGATCGGCAGCGGGATCATCGGCGGCACGCTGACCGCCACGCTGCTGGCTGTCTTCTTCGTTCCCCTGTTCTTTGTGCTGGTGAAACGGTTCTTCACCCGCCAGCGTCCTTCTCAGGAGTAGGTTATGTTTCGTTTTACGTTAGTTTTTATCGCGCTCCTGAGCGCAGGCTGCGTCTCCCTTGACCCGCACTATGAGCGCCCGGCGGCACCGGTGCCCGCCACGCTGCCCGGCGCCCACGGCGAAGCGACGACGGTCGTCAGCCAGTGGCAGCAGGTGGTGAACGACGCCCGGCTCAAAAAAGTGGTGACCATCGCGCTGAACAGCAACCGCGATGTGCAAAAAGCGCTGGCCGATATCGAAGCCGCCCGCGCCCAGTTTGGCGAAACCCGCGCTTCGCTGTTCCCCACCGTTGACGCCGAGCTGAGCCATACCCGCAGCAAAACGGTGGCCAGCGGCCTCACCTCATCATCGGAGGCCGACGGGGCGGTCTCCAGCTTCGAGCTGGACCTGTTTGGCAAGAACCAGAGCCTGACCCGCGCGGCGCGGGAAACCTGGCTTGCCAGCGAATTCACCGCCCAGAATACGCGGCTGACGATGATCGCCGACCTGACCACCGCGTGGATCACCCTCGCGGCGGACAACAGCAGCCTGGCGCTGGCCGAAGAAACGATGGCCAGCGCCGACAGCTCGCGCAAAATCGTCGCCCGCCAGATGGCGGTCGGTACCGCTGCGGCCAGCGATCTGAGCGATGCCGAAGCGGTTTACCAGCAGGCGCGCGCCAGCGTCGCCAGCTATCGTACCCAGGTCGCGCAGGATAAAAACGCGCTCAACCTGCTGGCCGGTGAAACCGTCCCTGAGAGCCTGCTGCCCGGTACGCTGCAAAGCCTCAGCGACAACAGCATCGCCCTGATCCCCGCCGGCGTCTCTTCGTCGGTCCTGCTGCGCCGCCCGGATATTCAGGAGGCCGAGCACAACCTCAAGAGCGCCAACGCCGATATTGGCGCCGCGCGCGCCAACTTCTTCCCGAGCATTTCGCTCACCGCCAGCGCCGGGGTCGGCAGCGATTCGCTCTCTTCGCTGTTCAGCCACGGGATGCAGGTGTGGTCGTTCGCGCCATCAATCAGCCTGCCGCTGTTTACCGGCGGCAGCAACCTGGCGCAGCTTCGCTATGCCGAAGCGGAGAAAAAGGGGCTGATCGCCACCTACGAGAAAAGCATTCAGAGCGCGTTCAAAGACGTCGCCGACGCGCTGGCGCGCCGGGAAACGCTGGGCGAGCAGCTGGATGCCCAGCAGCAGTACGTCGCCGCCGAGCAGAAATCGCTGGATATCGCCACCCGCAGCTATCAGGCAGGGATCGGCAACTATCTGTCGGTGCTTACCGCTCAGCGTACGCTGTGGTCGGCGCAGGCCACGCTGATTACTCTCCAGCAAACCGATCTGCAAAACCGCATTACGCTCTGGCAGTCGCTGGGAGGCGGTGCCAGCTGATCTGCTCCCGCCGGGCCGCCGCGCCCGGCATCCTCATAAGGACCTGCTATGCCGCGTATTTCTCTCTCCTGGGTTGTTATTCTCGGACTGCTCTCGGGCATCGGCCCGCTCTGTACCGACTTCTATCTGCCGGCGCTGCCGGATATCACCCGCCAGCTGAATGCGACCAGCACGCAAACCCAGCTCTCGCTGACCGCCGCGCTGCTCGGGCTGGGCCTCGGCCAGCTGTTTTTTGGCCCGCTCAGCGACCGCATCGGCCGCCGCAGGCCGCTGATCCTCTCGCTGCTGCTGTTTATCGTCTCCTCGGCGATGTGCGCCCTGACCCAGGATATTCATCTGCTGATTCTCTGGCGCTTTTTACAGGGCTTTGCCGGCGCGGGCGGCTCGGTGCTGTCGCGCTCGATTGCCCGCGATCGCTATCAGGGTGCGCTGCTGACCCAGTTCTTTGCCCTGCTGATGACCGTCAACGGCATTGCGCCTGTTCTGTCGCCGGTGCTTGGCGGCTACGTCATCACCGCCTTCGACTGGCGCACTCTGTTCTGGATAATGGCGGCGATCGGCGGCGTACTGCTGCTGTTAAGCCTGGCGATCCTCCACGAAACCCTGCCGCCGAAAAGCGCCGCTACCTCGCGTAAAGCGGGCGGCTCGCCGGTGCTGAAAAATCGCCGCTTTATGCGCTACTGCCTGATTCAGGCCTTTATGATGGCCGGCCTGTTCTCCTATATCGGCTCGTCGTCCTTCGTGATGCAGAGCGAATTTGCCATGAGCGCCATGCAGTTCAGCCTGCTGTTCGGCCTGAACGGTATCGGGCTGATTATTGCCGCGCTTATCTTCTCCCGCCTGACGCGCCGCTTTTCGGCAGAGTCCCTGCTGCGCACGGGGCTAATGCTGGCAGTGCTGTGCGCCGCCGGCATGCTGCTGTTCGCCTGGCTGAAGCTGCCGCTGCCGGCGCTGATCGGCCTATTTTTCACCGTGTCGTTTATGAGCGGCATCAGCACCGTGGCCGGGGCCGAAGCGATGAATGCCGTTGATGCCGGGCAGTCGGGCACCGCGTCCGCGCTGTTAGGTACGCTGATGTTCGTTTTTGGCGGCATTGCCGCGCCGCTCGCCGGACTCGGCGGTGAAACCATGCTGAAAATGAGCCTGGCCATGGCGATAAGCTATTCTCTGGCCCTGCTGCTGAGCCTGAAAAACCCCGCTGCGCCACGCTAGCCCAGCCTGCGGTAATAAAATATTCCAGTTTTATTACCGCACAATCCCCCGCCATACCTGCAAATATCTTATTATCCGCCGTGCGCTAATCGTGATAACCTTCACATGAATGGAATAATTAATTCCTTAGAATACCCGCCATTGTGAATAATGAGGTTTTGTTATGAGTATCGACCTGAGCAAACTGCTGACCGAACGGCGCAACGCCAATAGCGCCAATATTGACATCCTGTCTACCGTTGAAATGCTGACGGTGATTAACCGGGAAGACAGGCTGGTGGCCGAGGCAATTACCCCCTATTTGCCGCAGATCGCTCAGGTTGTCGACAAGGTCGCCGCGGCGCTGCAGGCGGGCGGGCGCCTGATTTACATCGGCGCAGGCACCTCCGGTCGTCTGGGGATCCTCGACGCCAGCGAATGTCCGCCAACCTTCGGCACGCGTCCGGAGCAGGTCGTAGGGATTATCGCCGGCGGGCATAAAGCCATTCTTAGCGCGGTGGAAAACGTCGAAGACAATAAAGCGCAGGGCGCAATGGACCTGCAGAACCTCAATTTCAGCAACCACGACGTGCTGGTTGGCCTCGCCGCCAGCGGGCGGACGCCGTACGTCATCGGCGCGATGGAGTATGCCCATAGCCAGAACGCTTTTGTCGCCATCGTCAGCTGCAATCCGCACGGCGAGATGGCCCGGCTGGCGGACGTCGCCATCACTCCGGTCGTCGGCCCGGAGGTGGTGACCGGTTCGACCCGCCTGAAAGCCGGTACCGCGCAAAAGCTGGTGCTGAATATGATTTCGACCGGGGCAATGATCCGCGTCGGCAAGGTGTACAGCAACCTGATGGTTGACGTTGAAGCCACCAACGCGAAGCTTATCGAGCGTCAGGTCTCCATCGTTATGGAAGCGACCGAGTGCGATCGCGACGCCGCCCAGCGCGCGCTGGACGCCTGCGGCCGTCACTGCAAAACGGCCATTGTGATGGTGCTTGCCGATCTTGACGCCGAAGAAGCGCAGTCGCTGCTGGCCAAAAATAGCGGCTATATCCGCAAAGCGCTGGGTAACGCCTGAGCGCCAACAGACAGGTAAACTGCAATGGCAAAAATAAATAAAGAGATGATAGCGCGGATCCTTGCCCACGTCGGCGGAGCCGGAAACGTGGCGCAGGCCGGTAACTGCATGACCCGCCTGCGCCTGACGCTGCGCGACGAAGCGCTGGCCGATAGCGCCGCAATCCGTCAGGTTGAAGGCGTGATGGGGGTTATCGTCAGCGATGAGCAGTTTCAGGTCGTGCTTGGCCCGGGCAAAGCGCAAACCGCGGCGGAAATGATGAACGCCATGCTGGAGGATGCGCCGCAGGACGCTCCGTCGCTGGCGGACGTCGCCGCCGAGAAGAAACAGGCGCTGAAGAGCAAGCAGACCAGCGGGGTACAGAAGTTTCTCGCCAAATTCGCCACTATTTTTACGCCGCTGATCCCCGGCTTTATTGCCGTCGGCCTGCTGCTCGGCTTTGCTACCCTGGCAGAACAAATCTTCGTCCTGGAGAATGCGCACCCTAACGCCAGCCTGGTGGCGCTGATCGGCTATATGAAGATCTTCAGCAAAGGGATGTTTACCTTCCTGAGTATCTTAATCGGCTATAACGCCCAGAAGGCGTTTGGCGGCTCCGGGGTCAACGGGGCGATTATCGCCTCGCTGTTCGTTCTCGGCTACAACCCGGAAGCGACCAGCGGATTTTACGCCGGGATCACCACCTTCTTCGGCCACGGCATCGACCCGCGCGGCAATATTATCGGCGTCCTGATCGCCTCGATTATCGGCGCATGGGTGGAAAAACAGGTGCGGCGTATCATGCCGGCCAACCTTGATATGATCCTTACCTCGGCGGTCACGCTGCTGATTATGGGCGCGGTCACCTTTACGGTGATCATGCCGATTGGCGGCTGGCTGTTTACCGGAATGTCGTGGCTGTTCCTGCACCTCAACGGTAACCCATTCGGTTCGGCGGTGCTGGCGGGGTTATTCCTGCTGGCGGTGATGTTTGGCGTCCATCAGGGCTTTGTCCCGGTCTATTTCGCGCTGGTGGATGCGCAGGGCTTTAACTCGCTGTTCCCGATTCTGGCGATGGCCGGCGCCGGGCAGGTCGGCGCCGCGCTGGCCCTCTACTGGCGGGCGAAGCACGGCTCGCTGCTGCGCACCCAGATCAAAGGGGCGATTATCCCCGGCTTTCTCGGCATCGGCGAACCGCTGATCTATGGCGTCACCCTGCCGCGGATGAAGCCGTTTGTCACCGCCTGCATCGGCGGCGCCTGCGGCGGCTTCTTCCTCGGCCTGATCGCATGGCTGGGCCTGCCGGTGGGGCTGAATACGGTCTTTGGGCCCTCCGGCCTGGTGGCGCTGCCGCTGATGACCTCCGGCAGCGGCATCTACGCCGGGATGGCGGTTTACGCGGCGGGGCTGGCCGTCTCTTACCTGTGCGGCTTTGCGCTGACCTGGCTGTTCGGCAGTAAGAACGTTGATTTGAGTTAAGGCGCAGCGCTGGTCAGGGGGCGCCTGGCCGGCCGTTCCCCGATCTGCGCCGCGCTTATGCGGACGGCGACTACCATTTCCTTCCCCGCCGTCCGAACGCGCCCATGCTATGATTCCCTTTTTGCGATATACCACCTGAGGGAAAGATGGGCTCCAGTAAAAAAGGGATGCTAAATGTACTCATAGCCGCCGTGCTATGGGGGAGTTCCGGCGTCTGCGCGCAGTACATTATGCAGCAAAGCCAGATGTCATCACCGTTTCTGACCATGACGCGCCTGCTGTTCGCCGGCCTGATTCTGCTGATGCTCTCTTTCGTCCACGGCGATAAAATTTTCCGCGTCCTGCAGAACCGCAAGGATGCTATCAGCCTGCTGATTTTCTCGCTGTTTGGCGCGCTGACCGTGCAGTACACCTTCCTGATGACCATCGAAAAATCAAACGCCGCGACAGCGACGGTGCTGCAGTTCCTGTCGCCGACGATTATCGTCGCCTGGTTCGCGCTGGCCCGCAAAACGCGCCCTCGCCCGCTGGTGCTGGCGGCGATCGGCACTTCGCTGGCTGGAACGTTTCTGCTGGTGACCCACGGCAATCCAACAACGCTCTCTATTTCACCCGCGGCGCTCTTCTGGGGGGTGGCTTCGGCCTTTGCCGCCGCCTTCTACACCACCTATCCGTCAACGCTTATCGCCCGCTACGGCACCCTGCCGATCGTCGGCTGGAGCATGCTGCTCGGCGGGGCGATGCTGCTGCCGTTCTACGGCGGCCAGGGCAGCAACTTTGTGGTCAACGGCCCTCTGCTGCTGGCCTTCTTTTATCTGGTGGTGATCGGCACTTCGCTGACCTTCAGCCTTTATCTGAACGGCGCGCAGATGATTGGCGGCGCGAAAGCGGGCATTCTCAGCTGCGCCGAGCCGCTGAGCAGCGCCCTGCTCTCGCTGCTGCTGCTGGGCATCACCTTTACGCTGCCGGACTGGCTCGGCACGCTGCTGATCCTGTCATCGGTGGTGCTGATAGCCGTGGATTCACGGCGGCGCGTTCGGGCGGCGTAGAAAAGCAATTCACTGATTTTAAACAATTTATAATCCAGACAATTTGCGTGTTTTACGCACTACGCATATAGTTTGGTATCACCCTTGAAGGAGAAGCGCCATGAAAGCGTGTTGGATGTTGTGCCTGGTCAGCGCCCTCAGCGCCTCGGCCGCGTGGGCCGAATCGCCGCTACAAAGCCTGCAGTTCGAGCAGCAAAAGCAGCAGGTATTAAAAGCGGTGAAGGAAAAATGCAGCCCGGCGGCAACCCTTAGCGATAACGACTTTGCCAATCAGGTTCTTGCCTCAAAAGAGAATCAAACCTACGTGCGCGAGGCGACCCTGGCAAAAGAGCGTAATAACCAGAAAAACTACCGGGCGGCTATCGACAAGATTACCTGCCCGGCGCAGTGATCGCGCTTGCCACGCGGCCAGCAGGCCGCCCGCCGCACAAATAAAAATACCTGTCAGTTACGCCACTGGCAGGTATTTTTTTGACTTCATCATGGGCCCGCGGCCGTGTGCGCCCACGCGCGGGTCAGCTTAGATTTTCGGAATAATAAGATCCCCGCGCAGCATGCTGCCGCCCAGCATTTGCGTCTTTTCCGTCAGCCAGCTGACGATCCGCATCGCCATCGCATCCATCGAGTACTCAATCGCCGGAATGGTCGGAATACCGGGCAGCTGTAGCGATCCCGCCAGGCTAAAGACCATCACCTTTTCCGGCACCGCGCGGCCGAACGCCTGCAGCTGCGGGACAACCCGCTGCGCCTGCTGCTCGTCCGCAACCAGCAGCGCATTGAAATTCAACGTCGTCGCGTTGCTCACCAGCTCCTGCACCGCCACCGACGGCGAAGTGCTGTCGAGGAATACCAGGTTGCGATTAAACGGCAGGAAATTTTTCTCCAGCGCATGCTTGTAGCCCAGCAGCACCTGATCGGCAAAGCCGCTCCCCTCGGGATGGATAAGCGCAATCTGGCGTCGACCTTGGCTAATCAAATAGTTACAGGCAGTTTCCGCGGCAAAAGCGTGGTCAAACTGAATGCTGTTCGCCCCTTCGCTCTCGAGGCAGTCAATCAGCGCCACGTCCGGCCGGTCAATATTCAGCGGGAAGCGGGCGCCGATAATCAGGATATCGTCGCACAGGCCGCAGCTGAGCTCTTCGAGCGAGTTCATCACCCCGTCGCGGGTGTTCGCAAAGCGCAGCAGGAGATGCTTTTGATGCTGGCTGAGCTGTTTTTCCAGGGCATACAGATAGCTGGTGGTTTGGTTGATATTATCCTGGGCGCAAATCACCCCGATGCAGCCCGTGCTCTGGCTGAACAAGGATTGGGCAATCATATTTGGCCGGTAATTGAGCTCTTCCGCCGCCTGCAGTACCGCCTGACGGCTGGCCTCTTTGACGCCGCGAGAGCCGCTCAGCACGCGTGAAACCGTGGCCTTTGAGACGCCAGCTAACCGTGATACATCGTTGATTGTAGACATCTTTCTCCCCTGACAGGGTCGGGCCGATCCCTGTAAATCTTTAAACCTGAATCGCTTCAATAGTAACCAACGGCAGTATATCCGTTTCCTTTTTTATTTGGAAACCGATTTTCCGTTTCATGGAAAATCATCGCAAAAACCACGGAATTATGTGAGCAGAATCTAATTAATCAGCCCTTACACCGTTAGTTCTTGACGGTTATCACAGTTCTGTTTTTTATAAATGGAAACCGGTTTCCGTCTGATATCAAATCATCCACGCAATAACTTTTTACATATTGAGGATGAGTGTCGATGTACAAGATTATGCTGTGCTGCTCTGCGGGGATGTCCACCAGTCTGCTGGTCAGGAAGATGGTCGATGAGGCGAAGGAACGTAACCTGCCGGTGCAGATAGACGCCTATGGCGTTTCCGAATTTGACATGCAGTTTCCGCAATACCAGGTGGTGCTGCTCGGGCCCCAGGTAAAATACATGCTGAAAACATTATCTGAGAAAGCCGCTTCCCTGAATATTCCGGTCCAGCCGATAAACGCCATGGACTACGGAATGCAGCGGGGAGATAACGTCCTGGATTATGCTCTGTCGCTGATAGCAGCGGCGCATTAAGAGGTGTGCAAATGAGTTCTCTGTATCAGTCCATGATTGCCGTGATCGAGCAATCTATTACTCCGCTGGCAGGACGCCTTGGGCAGCAGAAATACGTTATCGCCATCCGCGATGGCTTCACTGCCGCATTGCCGTTTATGATCATCGGCTCTTTCATGCTGGTATTTATCTTTCCTCCTTTTTCACCCGACACCACCAACGGTTTTGCCCGCGGCTGGCTGGATTTCTCACAGCAGTATCGTGAGCAGCTGATGCTGCCGTTTAACCTGAGCATGGGGGTCATGACCTTCTTTATTTCCGTCGGCATTGGCGCCAGCCTCGGCCGCCAGTTTCAGCTCGACCCGGTGATGTCCGGCCTGCTGGCCTTTATGGCTTTCCTGCTGGTCGCGGCGCCCTACGCCGACGGCAAAATTTCCACCCAGTATCTGTCAGGTCAGGGGATCTTCACCGCCTTAATTACCGCTATCTACTCCACCCGCATTTACGCATGGCTGAAGCAGAATAATATTACTATCCGCCTGCCGAAAGAGGTGCCCACCGGCGTCGCGCGCTCGTTCGAAATCCTGATCCCGGTGCTGGTGGTGATCGGTACGCTGCATCCGCTGAACCTGTTTATCGAAGCGCAAACCGGCATGATCCTGCCGCAGGCGATTATGCACCTGCTGGAGCCGCTGGTGTCGGCCTCCGGCTCCCTGCCGGCAATCCTGCTCTCCGTGCTGATGTGCCAGATTTTCTGGTTCGCCGGGATCCACGGCTCGCTGATTGTGACCGGGATTATGAATCCGTTCTGGATGGCGAACCTGTCGGCAAACCAGGCGGCACTGGCCGCTGGCGCCGCGCTGCCGCACGTTTACCTGCAGGGCTTCTGGGACCACTATCTGCTGATTGGCGGCGTGGGTTCGACGCTTCCGCTGGCATTCCTGCTGCTGCGCAGCCGCGTAGCGCACCTGCGGACCATCGGCAAAATGGGCATCGTGCCAAGCTTCTTCAATATTAACGAACCGATTCTGTTCGGGGCGCCGATTATCATGAACCCGATGATGTTTATCCCGTTCGTGTTCGTACCGATGATCAACGCGGTGCTGGCCTACGGCGCAACGCGTCTCGGCTGGCTGACGCAGGTGGTCTCGCTGACGCCGTGGACCACGCCGGCCCCTATCGGCGCCTCCTGGGCCGCCAACTGGACCCTGAGCCCGGTGGTGATGTGCGTCATTTGCATGGTGATGTCAGCCGTCATTTACCTGCCATTCCTCCGCGCCTATGAACGCTCATTAATGAAAACTGAAGTCGAAAAAGCCAAAGCCGCCGTTCCGGTTGCTGAAACAGTCAGTCAGTAATAGTCGGGAAATACGCTCTTAGCTGTATTTCCCGGAGCGTCCGATAAAAATAACACCGTCATCAGGAATTATGCGGGAAAGGGATTTTCGCCGTACGCTTTAAATAATAAAGTTAATGATCTCAGGAACTATTATGATTGAATTAGAAGATGCGGTAATGGAAATTATCGTGAATGCGGGACAGTCACGCTCATTATGTTTCGAAGCGATTCACGCTGCCCGCCACGGTAATATTGATGAAGCTAAACTGCTCCTTAATGAAGCCGACGGCTACGCCCGTCGGGCGCACCAGATGCAGACCCAGCTTATCGAGCAGGATGCGGGCGAGGCGCGCCAGCCGATGACGCTGATTATGGTCCACGCTCAGGACCATCTGATGAATTCGCTGCTGGCTCGCGAGTTTTCACAGGAAATTATTCACTTATACCAACGTTAATATATAAACGCCATCCCCTAGCTCACCCTTTATATTAACCGGGGCGGGATGGTTATTATCTTAATATATAAATTATTACCAGCGAGATAATTATGAATAATGTAAAAATGCTGCCATTAGCCATGGCGGTCGTTGCCGCACTGTGCCCAATTTCTGTATTAGCACAAGATTTTACTCAGCAACAAATCGACGCCATTGTGGCGAAAGCCGTGGATAAAGCGCTGGCCGACCGTCAGGCCAAAATCGATGCTGCCGCCGATAAAAAGGTGGACGTCATCACCAACCCGCAGACCACCGCAGCCTCACCGGATATGGCTATTCCATTCGGCCTGAAGTTTAGCGGCTACGCCCGCTACGGCGCCCAGTTCCAGACCGGTGACCAGAAGTTCGTCGGCGTCGACGGCTCCTACAACGGCGCGTCGGCAATCGGCCGTCTCGGCAACGAAGGCAACGGCGGCGAATTCCAGATCACCAAAGCCTTTAAGAGCAGCCAGGGCGCTATCTGGGATATTAACGTTATGTTCGACCACTGGAGCGACGAAGTTAACCTGAAAAAGGCCTACGTCGGCGTCACTAACGTCCTCGAATCAAACCCCAACGCCTATATCTGGGCCGGTCGCGACTTCCACCAGCGTCCGCAGCAGGGGATCAACGACTACTTCTGGATGAACCACGACGGCCAGGGCGCCGGGGTGAAAAACTTTGATATCGGCGGCGTGCAGTTTGACGTGGCGGGGGTCTCACAGGTTGAGTCCTGCAGCCCGGAGGTGATGGCCGATGAGTCCAACCCGTCGCGCATCACCTGTACCGGCGGCTCGGGCACCGGCGATGACGGCCACTACGCGCTGACGTCAAAAATCCACAATATCAAGGCTGGCCCAATCGACGTTGAGGTGTACGCCAACTACGGCTTTGATTCAAAAGCGGTGGATAACGACGCGCAGCTCGATGCCTGGCAGGGCGGCCTGGTGCTGAGCCATACCAACGACGGCGGCGTGAACAAGGTTATCCTGCGCTATTCCGATAACGCGGATAACAGCGTCTATAACAAAACCGACGATCTGACCGCCATCTACGCCAGCTTTGAGGGCAGCCACAAGTTTACCCGACAGGCGCAGGTGGAGTATCTGCTGGCCTTCCATGACTACGACAACGGCAAGGACAATACCGATAACCGTAAAAACTACGGCGCGATTATCCGTCCGATGTATTTCTGGAACGACGTGCATTCAACCTGGCTGGAAGCCGGCTATCAGCGCGTTGACTACGATCGGGGCGGGGATAACCACGGCTGGAAGCTGACGCTGTCGCAGAACATCGCGATTGGTATGGGGCCTGAGTTCCGGCCGATGCTGCGCTTCTACGTCACCGGCGGCCAGGTGGATAATAAACATACCGCTAAGGTCAACGGCACCAGCAGCGACCAGCTGGACTCGCTGAACGTCGGCGGCATGTTTGAGGCCTGGTTCTAAGTCAGAAAGCAGTCCCGGGTCGCGGCGTGAATGCCCGGCCCGGGTTTGGTTGCCCGGCCGGCGCTGCGCCCCGGGGCTTTTTTTATGCCGAAATCCGCACCTTCGTTGCCACCAGCAGCCCGGTCAGCAGCATCAGGGCGCCCGAGATAATCAGCGGCGACAGCAGGCCCAGGTGGTCGAGCGCCACGCCGCCAACAGCGGCCCCGCAGGTATTCGCCAGCTGAATCACCGCGACCTGGATCGAACCGGCCTTTTCCGCCTGATCTGACAGCGAACGGGTGATCCACGTTGACCAGCCCACCGGGATCAGGGCAAAAGCAAAGCCCCAGATAATCGCCACCGCGGAGGCCACAATCTGACTTTCTCCCCACAGCACCAGCACCGCCGCGCTGGCCGCCAGAACCAGAGGCGCCGTCGCTAAGGCGGTTTTCACCGATCGCTTCAGGAGCATCGACGACAGCGAGGTCCCGACAAAGCTGGCAATCCCAAAGCTCAGCAGCACCAGCGTCAGGCCATCAACGTCAAAGCCCGCGAGGGTCATATAGACCGGACGAATGTAGGTAAAGAAGGAAAACTGGCCGGCGAAGGCCATGAAAATAGCGCACATCCCGGCCATTACGCCGGGACGCTTCAGCAGACTCAGCATGTTTTGCTGCTGATGCGGCGCTTCACCAGGCAGCGAAGGCAGCACCTTCAGTACCCAAATCGTGCACAGCACGCCCATTACCGCCGCCGCGTTAAAGACGTTGCGCCAGCCGATAATGCCGCCGAGGAAACTGCCCAACGGCGCGGCAATCACCAGCGCAATCGACACCGCCCCGAAGATAACCGACAGCGCTTTTGGCACCACCCGCATCGGAACCAGGCGCATGGTCAGCGACGCCGACATCGCCCAAAATCCCCCTAGCGCCAGCCCCAGGCAGGCGCGACCTACCAGCAGCAGCCAAAAGCTGTTGGCAAAGGAGACCAGCAGGCAGGAGAGCGTCAGCAGCACGGAAAACAGGATCACCACGTAGCGGCGATCGGTGGTGCGGATCAGGGACGTAATAAACAGGCTGGCAAACATCGCCACAAACGCGGTCGTGGTGACCGACTGTCCGGCCATCCCCTCGGAAATGCCTAAATCCTGCGCCATCGGCGTCAGCAGGCTCACCGGCAGGAACTCAACGGTTATCAGGCAGGCGACGCAAAAGGCCACCGCAAAAACCGCCGACCAGTTTGGCCGTGAAACTTCATTGGTCTGCGATTTGCTCGTGGTGCGGATATGTTCTGTCATGGCGTAACCTGAAGCTAAAAACGTACGGAAAAGCAGCGCAGTCTATCATCAAAACTGTGACGAATTTAACGTTTTGACAACTTTTCTTTCATTACCACGCTCAGTCAGATAGCCACAGCGTAATTCATGGATAAATTCAACGACGAGGCAGATGGGAAGCGCAATGACTCGTGATATTAATGCAGATAAAACACCCCCTCTTCCGGCAGGAAGAGCTGGTTATAGCGCAGCTGGAAAGCGTTTAGCTCCTGCGGATCGGGCTCTATTTCGCGCATAAAGCCAAGCGTCAGGCGGATTTGCGCATCGGTGATTGGCGCGGCAAGCCGGGCTTTACGCAGCAGACGGTACCAGCTGTTCAGATTCTCTTCGCTGCCATCAACAATACAGACCTGCCAGATTAGCAGCACCTGCGCGGCATTCTGCAAATGGGCCTCATCGGGGCGCTCAAGGTAGCGAATAAACTCGGTTCCAGCCGTTTTACCAAACTGGTCGATCATCGACTCAATCGCAACCGGCGTGATACCCAGTCGTTCGTTTAAGCGTTTGATCGCCCGGCGGGAATCAGAGGTCAACACCCGAAATCCGACCACAAACACCACGCCAAGCGTTGCCAGTATTATCCAGACCATACGTTCTCCTTAAATCAGCCGCTCATCATAGCGGGAAACATCCGGTCTCGACAGCAGGCAGCGCCAGATTAGTGAACTGAAAAAAGGGAAAAAACGACATGCAGGCAGGCCTGCGGACGCAAGCCCTTAACCGGCTAAATTCGGGGATGACTAAGGAGCGGCAGCAAGAAACCCGCCAACGGCAGTCGGCAAAAACGGGAGAAACGGGAGAAACGGGAGAAACGGGAGAAACGGGAGAAACTCATTGTTAGTTTCATGACGAGTTTTATTTCTCGCTATATCATTTCAATTTATAATACTGCTCAACAACCCATACATATCTTTTATAAGATACGCCCTCCCTGACTCGTTTCAATACGCCAACTTATTATTGATCCTACCAGACATACATTTTTATTAGTGATACCTTTATAATATCACCACTATCTTTTCACCTTAATTTTAAGATTATTCGCGTAAATCTCTTGTCCTTTGCTATTAACTTCAGGAGTAGCATCAATGTAAATATCAATAAGGGATTAGGAGGATATTGAATTGCCTGTAGATGAAAGAATAAAACCGACATCAGGAACCGCGATAAATCCAGGTGGCGTAAGACAGCTAACAATTGGTGAGATCGCTCTGGCGAAAACGCTTTTTGGCGAAAGCCTCAACTATAGTCGAATTTGGGTACATCGTGAAAGCTACTTACCCTTTAATCTTCAACCCGTTGATGTGGCTATGACCCCTAACGGTGAACTATGGTTCAGAGAAGAAACGTATTCACCAGATTTTTCATTAGAGCAAGAAATCTCAAAAAAACATAGATTCATGCATGAAATGGTTCATGCATGGCAAGCACAAAAAGGCATGTTTGTCAGGACAAGAGGTTTATTCTCTCGCTTCGCTGATTATAGCTACAGTCTGGATAAAGCGGATTTTCTCCATTATGGTTTAGAGCAACAAGCATCCATCGCCAGTGATTATTGGCTATTAATTAATTATGGTTTCGAAGGTAACTACGGATTATATGAATATCGTGATTATACGTCGAATAAGTCTCCTTATAATTTAATTTATAAATATAAATCCGTCATGAAAGGATTCCCGGGATGAAAAGAGTCGCCATTGCCCCTTTAATCTTCCTTCTTTCGGGCTGTCCAGGAGGTCAGCTAGCCCCTTCTCAGCGTAGCGTCTTTGTTCATGGGAACACCCTTTGCTTTAGTGTAAATAAAAATGACACTTTAGAACATTACAATATTTATTATTACCCAAGAGGCCACTATACGGTTATTAAAAGTGATGACCAAATAAATTCGTCCTACCCCAACACATGTTTTAAATTTAAATTTAAAAATGGTTATCAATACAACATCTATTATGGCCTAAACGGCAAGCAGTACATAGACTCATTCTTTATTGATCGCGATGGGAGATTATGAAAATGTCATTACCAGCGTATTTATTTTTATATGACGAGAGTGGAGTTCAGGTAAAAGGCGACTGTCTGATGCCAGGTAGAGAAGGCGCCATTGAAATCATGAACAGTAGCTACGGCGTCAGGCAAGGTGTAGATAGTATTACTGGAAGCATGACAGGGACACGACAGCACGATCCTGTTACCGTCCATAAACAGTTAGATAAAACGAGTCCATTTTTTGCTATTGCTGTTTGTGAATCCAAACGCTTACAGAAAGCCGTAATTAAATATTATGCGATTATAGAGGCAGGTGTTGAAGTAGAACTATATAAAATCACATTAGATAGCGTAGTTATTTCTTCGGTTGATTTTACGCATGTCTATTATCCGGGTAGCTCCTCTCCGAATATGCATGAAGTTATAGGATTAAGATTTAGAGGGATTGAATGGAACTATCTTAGTGGGAATATAAAGTACGATGATGCATGGATGAAGCCATCAAAAAACCATCGGTAGGTCAGAAGAGGCCTAAATTCCCCTCTTGCACAGCAGGAATAAAAAAGCCCGGCGGGAAGGCCGGGCAAAGTTACCCATACCTGATGCCTCAGGCGGTCTGCAAACTCTGTTTCTTCTTCTCGCGGCGAATTTTACGTTCTTCAAATACCGCGACGATGGCCATCAGGCAGATACAGCCAATGGCCGCCGCGTCCAGCGCGGCAAAGGTGCCCGCCCAGCCGGTGAGGCCGAAGACCGGCGTGCCGTCGGCAATCATCCCGAGGCCCAGCTTGGCGAAGCTGTCGCCAATCAGATAGGCGAAGGTACCTTTGATGCCGTCCGCTGCGCCAATCGCTTTTTTCGGCACAAAACCAACGGCCGCGACGCCAATCAGCAGCTGCGGGCCAAAGACTAAAAAGCCGAGGGCAAACAGCGACATCAGATAGACATACTGATTACTGGCATGCTGATAGACGCCGAGCGTCGCAATGATCAGCGCCAGCGCGACGCAGGCAACCAGCGCCCGGCGGCCGTTGGCCAGATCCGACAGCCAGCCCCACAGCAGGGTGCCGACCAGCGCACCGACTTCAAACAGGGTAAAGCCCTGAATCGCCACCTCTTTTGACAGCTTCAGCTCCTGGAATGCGTAAACGGTTGACCACTGGTCGATGCCGATACGCACCACATAGAGGAAAATATTGGAGAAGCACAGCAGCCAGATAACTTTGTTTTTCAGCACGTACTCGACGAAGATCTGCCACTTGGTCATCGCGCTATCTTCGGTTTCTTTATCCTCTTCGCTGATCTCCTCCCCGAACAGCTCTTCGGCATTGCCGAGACCGTAGGATTCAGGGGAGTCGCTGCCAAAACGCAGGCCGATAAAGCCCACGACCAGCGCGATAATCGACGGGAAGATAAACATCCCGATGACGTGGCCGTCGAACAGGTAGTTGGCGCCAAACAGCGCTACCCCTGCCGCGCCCGCGCCGCCGAGGTTGTGGGAGATATTCCACATCCCGAGGTACGATCCGCGCTTGCGTCGCGGCGTCCACTTGGTAATCGTCGAGTAGCTGCACGAGCCGCCGGTGCTCTGGAAGAAGCCGCTCAGCGCGTAGAAAGCGATCATCAGGAACAGGCTGGTCGACCCGGCGCCCATACTGGCGCTGAAGCCGAGCATACAGATGGCGGAGAGGATCAGCATAAACGGCAGGAACTGCTTGGTATTCTTGCCGTCCGCGTAGTAGGAGACCAGCGTTTTACCCACGCCGTAGGTGATGGAGAAGCCCAGGCCAATCATCCCCAGCTGCGTCATGCTCAACCCGTAGGTCGAAATCATGTCGTTTTGAGCAATGTTAAAGTTCTTGCGGATCAGATACATGGTCAGGTAGCCGATGAAGACCACCAGATAGGACTGCATGAACGGTTTAAACCACATCTTGCGCCGCACGTCGAGCGGCAGATCCAGGGTCGGTTTACGTACCTGGTTTAGAAAGGCCAGCATAGGACACTCCAGGTTTTCCCTTGATGCCTCAGGCCTCAGGTACGTTGGCGACGCTCGCCTGCCGCCTTCCTGCAACATGAATTATTTTGGGAAAATGATATTGAATGACCGCTATTGTAAAAACTGGCCGTACGGCTTGCCTGAGACAGCGTCCAGGTGAAACCGGGAAAATGTCTTAGTTTTGCCGCACTCGGGGCAAAAAGGAGAGCCAGGTCACGCTTCGCTGGCGGTTCTCGGCGCCTGGGCGTTTAAAAACGGCAGCAGCAGCAGCGCCGAAATGCCGGCGGCGATGGTAATCACCACAAAAAAGCCGCTCCAGTGCCAGACGTCCATCACCTGCGCCAGCGGCCAGCCGGAGAGCGAGGCTCCCAGATAGGCAAATAGCCCGACAAACCCGGTTGCCGCGCCCGCCGCGTCCCGATGTGAGCACTCCGCCGCCGCCATGCCGATCAGCATCTGCGGGCCGAAGACAAAGAAGCCGGTGGTAAAGAAGCAGGCGGCCTGCATCACGTAGCTGGCAAACGGCATCAGCCACAGGCCGCCCACCGACAGCATTATCCCGGCGGCAAAAATCAGGTTCATCGGCCCGCGGTTGCCGTTGAACAGCTTATCCGAACCCCAGCCGGCCACCAGCGCGCCGATAAACCCGCCCAGCTCAAACATGGTCACCGCCGAGTTGGCGGTCACCAGATTGACCCCCAGGGTCTCCGACATGTAGAGATTGCCCCAGTCGTTAATCGCCGCCCGCACCACGTAAACCAGCACGTAGCACAGCGACAGCAGCCAGATATAGGGGTTCGTTAGTACGTACTTGTAGAGGATCTCCCTGCGCGTCAGGCCCTGCCCCTCCTGCTGCTGGGCGATCTCCAGCTCATCGTGACGCCAGTCGCCTACCGCGGGCAGCCCCACCGCCTGCGGCCGGTCGCGCAGCCGCCAGCAGAGAAACAGCCCGGCGAGGATTGCCAGCATCCCGGCAATCATCATCCCGGCGCGCCAGCCGTAGTGCAGCGCCGCGGCGCCGATGACCATCGGGATCAGCGCGCCGCCGACGTTGTGGGCGGTGTTCCACAGCGCCCACCAGCCGCCGCGCTCGGTACGGGAGTACCAGGACGTCAGCAGACGGGCGCAAACCGGCGAGCCCCAGCCCTGGAAAAAGGCGTTCAGCGCCCACAGCAGCGCAAAGGCCCACAGCGAGGTGGAAAAGCCGAACAGGATATTGACCACCCCGGTCGCAATCAGGCCGAGGCCCATAAAGTAGCGGGCGTTGGAGCGGTCACTGACGATGCCGGATAAAAATTTAGACAGCCCGTAGGTGATGTAAAACAGCGTCGCCAGCAGGCCGATATCGCTGCGGGTCAGCACGTTGCTGGCGAGAATCTCCGGCACCGCGGCGTTGAAGCTTTTGCGCGTGAAGTAGAACAGCGCGTAGCCCAGCCAGATGGTCAGCAGAATATGGCGCCGCCAGTAGCGATAGCGTTCGTCGAGGGCCTGCTTATCGGCTATCGGCGCGGCGTCAGGGGGAGATTTCATAAAGGTAAACATCTTCGTTCCTCAGGCGTAGCGCAGCGGCAGGCTGACGCAGACGCGCGTGCCGTGGGTGCAGGAAATGGTTAAGGTCCCGCCCAGCGCCGTCACGCGCTCGCGCATGCCGATCAGGCCAAAGCCGTGCTGTCCGGTGCCCGGCGGCAGCCCGCTGCCGTCATCCTCAAGCACCAGCATCAGCCGCTCGTCCTGCTGCCAGCCCTGCAGCGTAACCGCGCTGGCGCTGGCGTGCTTAACGATATTGTTCAGCCCCTCCTGGCAGACGCGGAACAGGGTAACGCGCTGGCTCTCACTCAACGCGGGTTCATCGATGCGCCAGTCGAGGTGGCTGACTATCCCGCGATCTTCGAGCTCCATTTCGCGCATCAGCGAACGTACCGCCTGTTCAAGGGTCAGATCGTCGAGCTGCCGCGGGCGCAGGCGCCCCAGCAGGCGGCGCACCGAGTCATACACGCCCAGGGAGAGCTGCTCAATCAGCTGGCTGCTCTGCCTGACGCCGCCGTTCTCCGGCGCCAGGCGCTGGACAATCCCGGCCTGGGTGCGGATGGCGGTGATGGTCTGACCGATATCGTCATGCAGTTCGCGCGCCACGTCGCGGCGCACGCTCTCTTCGGTTTCCAGCAGCCGCTCCGCCAGCCGCCGGTTGCGCGCCAGCTCGCTTTGCAGCGACTGGTTCAGCTCACGCAGGCGCTGAATGCCGGCCCCCAGCAGCAGCCCGGTCAGGCTTTGCGCCAGCAGGGAGAGCAGCAAATCAACCGGATGGTCGTGCCAGGTCTGGCTGGCGATCAGGGCAATCGCGTTCATCAGGGCGGCAATCAGCGCCCCCTGCCAGCCGTAGTGCCAGGCCAAGGCGATAATCGGCAGCGCCAGGCAAAACGGCGTAAAGCGGGAGAGCTCGGCGGGCAGCCCCAGCTGCAGCCAGAGGCTGACCATAAACAGCAGCAGATACCAGATCAGATGCCGCCCGCGCCAGTTCACCGGCTGCGAAACCAGCGCCGGCCCCAGCGGACGCCAGACGGTGCTGGTGAGGTAGTGCCAGATGACCAGGCAGGTTGGCGCCAGCGTCAGGCCGCCGGTCAACGTCAGCAGCAGGGCGTTGAGCCCTTCGCTTCCCTCGCCGAGCCACGGCAGCGATTGCAGCAGCGCGGCGGCAATCAGCGCGCCCCCCTGACGCAGCAGGGTCAGCCAGTCGCGCTGCTGGCGATAGCGCGAAATCAGCGCCACCGGCAGCAGGGTCAGCAGGCTGCCGATCGTCAATATTATCGGATGGGCCAGCGCCACTTCCTGCGCCAGCCAGAAGATCAGCAGCCATTCCGCTCCCAGCAGCACCGGCCAGTAGCCGCGCGGGCACTGCAGCATCAGGCCAAGGCGTAGACCGAAGGGAAACAGCAGTACCGCGAGATCCGGGCGCGCAACCACGTGCAGGCTGATGCTCCACAGGCAGAACCACGCGGCGGAGAAGATAAAGAAGCAGCCGACGACCGAGAGCAGCCGCGAGAACAGCGCTTTCACTGCCAGCTATCGAACATGCGCCGCGCCAGCTCAACGTCGTTGCTGACGCCCAGCTTTTCCAGCAGGTTAGCGCGATGAACGTGGACGGTCTTTGGCGATAGCCCAAGCTCGGCGGCAATCTCTTTCACCGCCATCCCCTGGGCCAGCTTTTCCGCCACCTGCCGTTCGCGCCTGGTGAGCGGGTCCTGGCGACCGGCCGCCAGCTTCATGGCGATATCCGGCGTCAGGTAACAGCCGCCGGTCGCCACCGTGCGGACGGCGGCAATCAGCTCATCCGGACTGCAGCGTTTGGAGAGAAAGCCCCGGGCGCCGGCATTCAGCGCCTGCTCCACCAGCGCCGGGCTGTCGTGGACCGAGAGCATAATGGTCGCGATGCCTTTGGGCAGCTGGCTCAGCAGCTCGAGGCCCGATATATCCGGCATCGAAATATCGCAAATACAGACCTGCACGCCGCGGCCCGGCAGACCTGCCAGCGCCTCGCGGCCGGAGCCGAACTCCGCCACCACCTGGAAATCGGTTTCCAGCCCCAGCAGCTGCGCAAAACCGGAGCGGACGATGAGATGATCGTCAATAAGGGCAATGGAGGTCATGGCGTTTCCTGGCGGATAAAAAAACGCGCTTACCTTAACGATAAGCGCGCTGCTGTTCAAGCCTTGAGCACTATTATACCCATCAGCCGCCGATGCCGGTGGCCACGCTGAAGGTGCGGGTCTCCTGCGGAGCCAGCGAGATCAGGCTGCCGTTACGCTGCGCCGCCAGGAATCCTTCGGGACGACAGGTGGCCGGTAGCGCAAAAGCCGCCACCTGCTGATCGCCGTTATAGAGGATCCAGCGGGTCACATAGTTCAGCTCCGCGCTGGAGAAGCGGGTGATGAACGTGGTGCCATCCGGAGCCGTCATGCGAAATTCAGGCCTGTCGGTGTAGCGATCCAGCCTGTCGGCGAAAAAGACGATTTCCGGATCGTAATAGTCCGGCTCGTTCAGCGCGGCCAGCGACGCCTCCCCTTGCAGAATGCGCCGGTTGAACGCCAGCCACTGCTCGGTCGGATGCACGTGGCCCGGTATCGACTCCCGCAGCGCGAGCGCGTCGTCGGGGATATTCTGGCTGAAGCTGGCCCCGGCCACATAGGCATAGTTCATATGGCACATATACTGGAGCGGCATCGCGACGGAGGCGAGGTTGGTGACCGCCATGTGAATATCAAAGAGCGCGCTCCCTTTATGCAGATCCACCGCGGGCTGCGCCCGATAGTGATGGCCGAAGCCCATCACGTATTCATAGCGTCCCGTGACCCGCAGGCTCTCCTCCTCCAGCTCCAGCCAGGCTTCATCCATCGCGGCGCAGGCCATCTCGCCGTGCAGCGGATGCACGTCTTCCGGCGAAGGGCAGCCGTTCGCCAGCAGCCCGGAGTGGAAGGCGAAGCAGCCGTAGGTGGCCACCACTTCCGCCGCCGGCTTCGGCTCGCTGAACATATTGCGCATCGTCAGATCGTGACCATCGAACTCCGCGTCCCAGATCATTTGCCCCAGCCAGGGCAGAATGATCAGGTGGCCGCGCGAGTTCTCTACCCGCAGGCCCTCTACGCCGCTGGCGTAGCGGAACGCGGTGACCGTAAAGGCATCGTTTGCCAGCAGGACGCGAGGGTGCTCGGTAAACAGCTGACGCCATAGGGTTAATCGTGTCGTCATGATGATTCTCCTCAGGAGGCCGTCGCTTCGGTCAGCGCACGGCGCGCTTTGCACTCACGCCAGAAGTAGACGCCCACGTAGATGAAGCACAGCATCGGCACCAGGAACGACACCTGCAGGGAGTGGAACATGTCCGCAACGTAGCCCTGAATCGCCGGCACCACCGCCGCGCCGATAATCGCCATCACAATCACCGCTCCGGCCATTTCGGTATGCTCGTTATCAACCGTATCGAGGGTCCCGGCATAGATGGTCGCCCAGCAGGGTCCAAACAGGACGCTCACCAGCACCGCCACGTATACCGCGCTGAAGCTCGGCGCCAGCGCCACGTAGGCAAGGAACAACGCGCCGATCGCCGAGTAGATAATCAGCACTTTTTCCGGCGTGAAGCGCGTCATCAGAATGTTGGCGATAAACTTGCCGATGAAGAAGCAGGCGAAGCTGTAGACCATAAAGGTTGAGGCATCGCGCTCGTTGATATCCCCCAGCTCCAGCGCCAGGCGGATCGTGAACGACCAGACGGTGACCTGCATCCCGACGTAGAGGAACTGGGCGATAATCCCGCGACGGAAGCGGGCGTTGCTCGCCAGGTAGCGCAGAGTGTCCAGCGCCGACGGACGCTTATGGTTCGCCGTCTGCGCCACTTTGCAGGTCGGGAAGCGGGTCAGCAGGAACAGCACCATCACCACCACCAGTACCATGATCATGTACTTGTAGGGCTCAAGGGTGTTTTCCAGCATCAGGATTTTAAAGTTATGGATCTGCTCGGCGTTCATGCCCGCCATCTGTTTTTCGAGGCTTTCACCATCGGAAAAGACCAGATATTTGCCCAGCAGGATGCCGGCCGCGGCGCCAATCGGATAGAAGGTCTGGCTGATATTCAGGCGTAAGGTCGCCTGCGCTTTTGGCCCGATCATTGAGCTGTAGGTGTTCGCCGCCGTCTCAAGGAAGCTCAGGCCGATAGCGATGGCGAAAATCGCGGCCAGGAACATGGTGTAGGTTGCCATGTGCGAGGCCGGGAAAAAGAGCGTACAGCCGACGATATAAAGCGTCAGGCCGGTTAAAATCGCCACCTTATAGCTGGTTTTTTTAATCACTAACGAGGCTGGAATGGCAATTAAAAAATAACCGCCATAAAACGCGCTTTGTACCAGCGCCGAGGCAAAGTTACTCAGCGCAAATACGCTTTTAAACTGAGTTATTAAAATATCATTTAATGCCGCAGCGCATCCCCATAGCGGGAATAAACAGGATAACAAAATAAACTGGAACAGAGGGGTTTTATTCAGATAGCCGTCGGCCATCTGAACGATATTTTTATCGTTCATAGTGCTACCTTTTACAGTGCAGTGGGTTATTCGTTTAACGCCAGATATTCATTGAATTGCTCAATGCTGGGATAAGACGATTGGGTACCTTTGCCGGTAACGCTGAAGGCGGCAAAGAGCGAGGCTTTTTTCATCGCGGCTTCAACATCGCCGCTCTGGACGTAGTAATGCGCAAAACAGCCGATAAAGGCGTCGCCGGCGCCGCTGGTATCAACCGCGCTGACCTTAAACGCCGGAACGTGAACGTCCCGATCGCGCGTCATCCATAGCGCACCTTTCTCACCCATGGTGACAATAATATTGTTAAGCCCTTTTTCGACGAGGCTGCGGGCGGCGGAGCGAATATTATCGTAAGTATCCACGGGCAGTCCGGTTAATATTTCCAGCTCGGTTTCATTAGGGACGAAAAAGTCACATTTGCAGGCGTAGGACATATCTAATTCACGCAGCGCCGGCGCCGGATTTAATAACACTTCAATTCCGTGTTTTTTACCAAATTCAATGGCGTGATAAACCGTTTCCAGCTGAACTTCAAGCTGTAAGACAATCAGCTGACACTTTTTTAAATCTTCGGCAGCGCGATCGATATCCTCCGGGGAGAGAAACTTATTGGCGCCTTTAATAATCAGAATACTGTTGCTGGAGTTGGCGTTAACAAAAATCGGCGCCACGCCGCTGCTGGTGCAGGGGACTTTTTCAACATAGGTCGTATTAATGCCCCAGGATTCCAGATTGCGAATCGTGTTATCGGCAAAAATGTCGTCCCCAACCTTGGTCAGCATCAGAACTTTGGAGTTAAGCTTGGCTGCCGCGACGGCCTGGTTGGCGCCTTTACCGCCGCAGCCAATTTTAAAAGAGGGCGCCTCGAGAGTTTCCCCCTCTTTTGGCATCTGATTGGTATAGGTGATCAGATCCACCATATTTGAGCCGATAACCGCGATATCCATTTTACTACCTCTTAGAAACAATCACATAACAATGATATTATAGTAACATTATCATGTTACTTCCGTATCATTTGTGACCATGATCGCGATTGCAGAATCACAGGCTGTTTATTTAACAGCCACCTCTGTTCAGCCGCTCGGCATGCCCGTAAAACAACAAGTCCGAGAAATAAACATAACGTACTGAAAATAAAATACTTATAATTTAAGAGGTGCGATCTTACCCGCTTTTAATTCTTGATAGCCCACAGTATAGTAGTGTGAATGCAGAATGTTTCGACGAACGAAAAATGTTACTAAAGGAACATTTTCGCCCAAACTTGCGGAGAAGGTGAATGGAAACAAAGCAAAAAGAACGTATCCGGCGTCTGATGGAGCTGCTCAAGAAAACCGACCGCATCCATCTCAAAGAAGCCGCACGGATGCTGGAAGTTTCGGTGATGACCATTCGTCGGGATCTCAGCCTCGAGAATGACCAACCGCTGCCGCTGACTCTTCTGGGCGGGTACGTGGTGATGGTGAACAAACCCTCATCGCCCTCGGTCAGCGCTCCGCCGGCGGGCAAAAGCCCCCACCACCGGGACGATTTATCCGTCGCCATCCTCGCCGCCGGGCTGGTAAGCGAAAACGACCTCGTCTTTTTCGATAACGGCAGCGAGATGCCGCTGGTGATCGGCATGATCCCGGATGACATTACCTTTACCGGAATTTGCTACTCGCACCGGGTGTTTGTGGCGCTGAATGAAAAGCCTAACGCCACCGCGATCCTCTGCGGCGGCACCTACCGGGCCAAGAGCGATGCGTTTTATGATGCCAGCAACCCCTCGGCTCTCGATTCGCTGAATCCGCGAAAGGTGTTTATCTCCGCCAGCGGCGTGCACGAACATTTTGGCGTTAGCTGGTTTAACCCCGACGATCTCACCACTAAACGCAAGGCGCTGGATCGCGGGTTACGCAAAATCCTGCTCGCCCGCTACGGGTTGTTCGATGACGTCGCGCCCGCCAGCATCGCCCCGCTATCGGCCTTTGATGTCCTGATCAGCGATCGTCCCCTGCCGGCAGACTACGCGCTGCACTGCCGGAACGGGTCGGTAAAAGTCATCACGCCGGATTCGACGAGCGACTAGCTCACTCGAAAAAGACGGCGATTTTATTAAACATGGAAGGATCGGACTGATTGCGCGTCACCTTCTCGACGTCTTCCAGCTTATCGATTTGGCTGATCATCTGCTCGAGACGCTGGTCGTTATTGACCAGCAGCCAGATGTGGCTCTGATTGCTGTTTTGAATCGGCAGGCAGAGGATGCCTTCCACGTTGAAGGCACGACGGGCGAACAGGCCGCAAACGTGGGTCATGACCCCAGGGTGGTTGCGTACGGTGAGTTCCAGAATAACGTTGTCATGAGTCTGCTGTTGCATGGTTTATTCCCCCACCATTTCTGTATTTGCCGCACCCGGCGGTACCATCGGATAGACTTTTTCTTCGGCATCGATTCGCACATGAATCAGCGCCGGGCCAGGACGGTCAATTATCGCCTGCAGCGCCGCCTGCGGATCGGCTTCATGATTTAAGTCGCAGGTTTGCAGGCCGAAGCCGGCGGCAATCTGCATAAAGTTAATCATCCCCGGATAGGTGGCGGCAAACACGCCCTGCGGGTAGAACAGGCTCTGTTGCTGATGCACCAGGCCCAGCGCTTCGTTGTTCATCAGAATAATTTTTACGTCGAGCTGATTTTCAGCGGCGGTGGCCATCTCCTGAATGTTCATCATCAGGCTGCCGTCGCCGGAGAAGCAGATAACCTTCCGCTGCGGGTTCGCCAGGGCTGCGCCAACCGCCGCCGGCAGGCCAAAGCCCATAGTGCCCAGGCCGCCTGAGGTCAGCCACTGGCGGGGGCGATTCAGCGGATAGGCCTGCGCGGTCCACATCTGGTGCTGGCCCACGTCGGTGGTGATAATCGCTTCATCATCCACGCAGGCGGCGACGGCATTGATCAAACCGTAATGAGAGAGCGGGTCCTGCTGCTGCGGGATGGTGCACGGGAACTCGCGCTGCAGGTCGGCAACCAGCTGGCGCCACTCATCCCGCGGCTGCGCTGCAACCTGCGGAATCAGCTGCGCCAGAACCTCGGCAACATCGCCCTGGATAGCCACGTGCGGCTGTTTGATTTTACCCAGCTCGGAGCGGTCGATATCGACGTGAATAATCTGCGCATTCGGGCAGAACTGCTCGGTTTTACCAATCGCCCGGTCATCAAAACGCGCGCCTAAAACAATCAGTAAATCAGCTTCCTGCAGCGTAAAGTTGGTGCTACGCGCACCGTGCATGCCGAGCATGCCCAGCGACAGCGGGTGCGCCTTCGGCAGCATGCCCAGCGCCATCAGGGTCATGGTGGTCGGCAGGTTGGCTTTTTCCGCCAGCTGGCGAACCTGCTCCGGAGCATTAATCACCCCGCCGCCCAGATAGAGCACCGGGCGTTTAGCGGCATTAATCATCGCCGCCGCTTCGCGTACGCTGGCGCCGTCAAACTCAGGCGCCGCCGCGCGAACGCCGGGATCGGGTAATGCATCCAGCTCGATGGTTGCGGTCTGCACGTCCTTAGGAATATCTATCCACACCGGCCCCGGGCGCCCGGACTGCGCAATACGAAAAGCGTCGCTTATCACCTGCGGCAGCTCGGCAATGTCGCGAACCAGGTAGTTGTGTTTAGTGATGGGGATAGAGATGCCGTAGGTATCGACTTCCTGGAACGCATCGGTGCCGATCATTGAGGCCGGCACCTGGCCGGTAATGCAGACTAGCGGGATTGAATCCAGACGCGCGTCGGCGATGGCGGTGATCAGGTTCGTCGCCCCCGGGCCGCTGCAGGCCATACAAACCGCCGGCTTGCCCTCGGTGCGCGCCATGCCCTGGGCGATAAATCCGGCCCCCTGCTCGTGACGCGCCAGAATATGGCGAATCTGCTTGCTTTGGCTTAACGCGTCGTAGACCGGCAGAATGGAGCCGCCCGGAATACCCGTTACCGTGGTGATCCCCTGACGTTCCAGTAAATGAACAACTAACTGCGCGCCGGTAAAGCGCATTTTGTGTGATGCTGTGCCCGAACTTGCCATGCTCCAGTCCTTTTATTCTGAGCCGACCTACCGGGCGAGGGTCGAAAAAAAACCCCGCTCGGTTTGCGCCGGCGGGGTTTGGAATCGTGTTGTTCCGGACCCTACGGCGCATTGCCGACGACGACCACCACACGCACGACGACCACCGCGGCAGGCGCGGTTTTTAGTAGGGTCGAAGTCAGCATGGAAGCGTTCATTAGGGGCCTTTGTGTCGAAAAATTAACTGAATTTATACAAACACAGCCGCGGCCATTAAACAATGGATTTATTTTCAACCACGGAAATTTGCGCAGAGGATCACAATTTTTTAACCCGGTGTCGGAAAGCAAAAAACCCCGCCGCAGCGAGGTTTTTTTCAGCATTTTTGCGGCTGGTAACCGCAAGCACACTGTATTACGTCAACGCCAAAAGTATACGCGTTCGCGGAAGTTCACGCAATTTTAGCCAGGGTTTTTCATAAAATAGAGTATGGATCGGCGGTGGATTTTTGTCGAGAAAAATACTGTTTATTTATACAGTGAATGCTTATACTGAAAGCGTTCACTCTGTGCCATTCGGGGGCCGCATGTTTACCGGCGCAATCAAGTCCTGGCTGAAACGGGTGGTGCCGTCAGCGCCTTAACCCTGAAAGAGCACACTGTGTTACGTCAACAAATACGCTAATGCCTTCCGGGCACGGCAACGTGTTCAGGCAGGCGGCGTAGACCCTGGCTGGCAACAGGCGGCGGAAAGGTACGCCAGCCGGCTGTGCTCCTTTACCGAGGAGACGCGTATGGGCACGATGGATATTATCGTTCTTATCCTGAAACTCATGGTTGCCCTGTTGCAACTGCTTGATGCTGTCCTGAAACAGTTCCGCTGATTCAGGTTCAGGTCGCACCTGGGAGGGGCGGGAAACCGCCCCTCTACAGGCGGTCTCCCTTCACCTGCGCCAACTGATGGAGAAACTTATGCCACCGCTGCTGATTGCTGCCACCACGCCAGACGACGCCGGCTTTCTCGCCCTGCGTAGCGAAAGCCTCGCCCAGCACTTTAATATGCTGCGCCGCCTGGCGGAGAACTGGCAGAGCGGAGAAAACCGCTTTAACGCGCCGGGAGAAAAGCTGCTTGGGGCCTTCCGTGGTGGAGAGCTGGTGGGCGTTTGCGGGCTGAACGTTGACGCCTACAGCCAGCAGCCGCGGGCCGGGCGCATTCGTCATCTGTACATCGGCGAGCGCTACCGTCGCCAGGGCATCGGGCAGCAGCTGCTGGTGGCGGCGATCGCCCATTCCGGCACCTGGTTCGATTTCCTCAATACCCATGCGCCGTCGTCGGCCTGGCCGTTTTATGAAAGCCTGGGATTTCGTCCGGTTTACGATGAGCCGCGGGTGACGCATCGCCTGTTCTGCTCGCTGTAGCCGCCTCTGGCTGGGTGAAAAAGCGCATGTTACAGTTTCACTACCCTGTCCCCACTGTGCCCCACCCTGATGACGATAAACGTTTTCTGCATTCTGCTGTTCGCCGCCCTGCTGCACGCTAGCTGGAATGCGATCGTCAAAGCCAGCGGCGACAAGATGTACGCGGCAATTAGCGTGAGCGGTTCGGCGGCGGTCATCGCCCTGCTGCTGCTGCCTTTCGCGCCGCAGCCGTCCCTCGCCAGCGCGCCGTATCTGCTGCTTTCCAGCGCCCTGCAGGTGGTTTACACGGTACTGGTAGCAAAAACCTACCAGGTGTCGGACATGAGCCAGACCTATCCGCTGATGCGCGGCACGGCGCCGCTGCTGGTGGCGATAGTGAGCGTCGTGTTTCTCGGCGATCGCCTCTCCCCTCTGGCATGGGCGGGCATCGGAGTCATCTGTCTGGCGATCCTGGCGATGGCCTACAACGGGCGCGCCAGCTCGCGCCGCGGCGTGGTGCTGGCGCTGATTAACGCCTGCTTTATTGCCGGCTATACCCTGGTTGATGGTACCGGCGTCAGGCTCTCCGGCTCTGCGCTGGGCTACACGCTGTGGTCCTTTTTGATGAACGGAAGCTGCCTGCTGGTCTGGGCGACGATCGCTCGTCGGCGTGAAGTCAGCCGCTATCTGCGCCAGCACTGGCACAAGGGGCTGCTCGGAGGCGTCAGCACCATGGGCTCCTACGGCCTGGCGCTGTGGGCCATGACCCAGGCGCCGCTGGCGGTGGTTGCCGCGCTGCGTGAAACCTCCATTCTGTTCGGCGCGCTCATCGCCTTTGTGCTGCTTAAAGAGCGGGTCATACCGCTGCGCATTGCCGCCGCCTGCGGCATCGCGGCCGGCGCGATCCTGCTGCGCCTCTCTTAGCGCATCATGGCAACATTAGTTGCCGATTATTGTTTACAAAACCTGCCTTTAATTCCCCGACAATCGCCGCCGGGTGGTTGTTCTGTTATTTTTATGTGGTAGATTCCTCCATCGTTTACCGTATGTGCCAGTCACATATTCTTCATTTATCTCTACTAACAAAGTATTCATCGACATGAAACGGCATAAGAACTTCAATTTGTTGTTGATGCTGGTCGTGCTGGTGGCCGTTGGCCAGATGGCGCAGACCATATATATTCCGGCGATTGCCGACATGGCCGTCTCGCTCAACGCCCGCGAGGGCGCCGTGCAGAGCGTGATGGCGGCCTACTTGCTGACCTACGGCGTATCGCAGCTCTTTTACGGGCCGCTGTCCGACCGCGTGGGGAGACGCCCGGTAATTCTGGTCGGGATGTCTATCTTTATGCTGGCGACGCTGGTTGCCATCACCACCCATAGCCTGACGGTGCTGATTATCGCCAGCGCGATCCAGGGAATGGGCACCGGCGTTGGCGGCGTCATGGCGCGTACCCTGCCGCGCGATCTGTACGAAGGCGCGCAGCTCAGGCACGCCAACAGCCTGTTGAATATGGGGATTCTGGTCAGCCCGCTGCTGGCGCCGCTGCTTGGCGGGGTCCTCAATACGCTGTGGAGCTGGCGCGCCTGCTACGCCTTCCTGCTGGTACTGTGCGCCGTGGTGACCTTCAGCATGGCGCGCTGGATGCCGGAAACCCGCCCGGCCGGCGCGCCGCGGACCCGCCTCACCACCAGCTACAGAACGCTTTTCGGCAACGGCGCGTTCAACTGCTATCTGCTGATGCTGGTTGGCGGCCTCGCGGGAATTGCCGTTTTTGAGGCCTGCTCCGGCGTGCTGATGGGCGCCGTGCTGGGCTTGAGCAGCATGGCGGTCAGCATCCTGTTTATTTTGCCGATCCCGGCGGCCTTCTTCGGCGCCTGGTTCGCCGGGCGTCCGAACAAGCGCTTCCCGACGCTGATGTGGCAATCGGTGATTTGCTGCCTGCTGGCGGGAATTATGATGTGGCTTCCAGGGCTGATGGGCGTCATGACCGTCTGGACGCTGCTGGTGCCGGCCGCGCTGTTCTTCTTCGGTGCCGGAATGCTGTTTCCGCTGGCAACCAGCGGCGCAATGGAGCCGTTCCCGTTCCTCGCCGGTACCGCCGGCGCGCTGGTTGGCGGCCTGCAGAATATCGGCTCCGGCGTCCTGGCCTGGCTATCGGCGATGATGCCGCAGACCGGCCAGGGCAGCCTCGGATTGCTGATGATGCTGATGGGGCTGCTGATTATGCTGTGCTGGCTGCCGCTGGCGTCGCGCTTTAGCCGCCATCAGCAGCCGGTTTAGGGCTTCCGCAGTTCTCCCCGGGCCGCGACGCAAAGCGTCCTGCCCGGGCGCACGATTCAGCTCGAGGCCATTATGATTGCACCCGGCTCTGCAGCCAGTTGATAAAGGCGTCGATTTTTGGCCACTGGCGCCCCGGCAGCGTGGTCACATAGTAGTGCTGATGGCATTTCAGCGTCATCTCGCCAAACGGCGCGATCAGCTCCCCGCTCTCCAGCCGCTTTTGCACCAGCCTTTTTCGCCCCATCGCCACGCCGACGTGGTTCATCGCCGCTATCACCGCTAAATCGGAACGATCGAAGCCAATCCCCGACGATTGCGGCATATTAATCCCAAACTGCTGCGCCCAGCTAAACCACTCGTCGGTGCCGGAGTCATTGCTCCAGGCCTGGCGATCGTGCAGCAGCGTGCAGTGCTGGAGGTTATCGGGATTCTGCTGCAGCTGGTGCTGGCGGGCATAGTCCGGGCTGCATACCGGCACAATCGCCTCGTCCATCAGGAAGTGGTGGCTGAGCTGTGAGGAGGGCAAATCGTCAAAGTAGATAGCCAGGTCGATGCCGGCGCGCTGCATATTGACGTTATCGTTGCCGGTCAGCACGGTCAGCGAGATCGACGGGTAGCGGCGGGTAAAGTCGCCCAGCGCCGGGACCAGCCAGCACTGGGCGATCGACGGCCGCGAGTAGACCGTCAGGGTCCCGGACAGCTCCTGGTTTTTGATATCCAGTATCTCCTGATTGAGGCTATCGAGGGATGACTTCAGCGCCCAGAACACCCGCCTGCCTTCGTGGGTCAGCTCCACCTTGCGGTGCGAGCGGACGAACAGCTGAATACCCAGCTCCTCTTCAAGCTGGTTCATGCGGTGGCTCACCGCGCTGGGCGTCAACGACAGCTCTTCCGCCGCCAGGGCAAAAGATTCGTGCCGCGCGGCCACCTCAAAGGTATAGAGCTTTGACAGCTGCCAGCCGTTGAGTAGCCGGTTACCCCTCTCTTGTTGCGCATCCATCCTGCGTCTCCCCCGATTTTATCAGCGCTGATTGTAAAGAAAACGGCCGCCAACCGTCGTCTTAAAGATGAATAAAAGTGACCCATAACGCAAAATAACGCCATTTTTAGACGTTAATCACTCATTTGATTCAATCTAATTCACCTGAAGAGCCAATTATATCGTTTGTCAGCCGGTGGCGTTTTTCTGTTCAATAAGCGCAGATTATTCACAGGCGAGGTGGGGTATGGAGTCGCAGATTTGGGTTGTGAGCACGCTGCTGATAAGCATCGTGCTGATCGTGTTAACTATCGTCAAACTGAAGTTTCACCCCTTCCTGGCGCTGCTGTTAGCCAGCTTTTTTGTCGGCGCAATGATGGGAATGAGCCCGCTGGATATGGTGAACGCCATTGAAAGCGGGATTGGCGGAACCCTGGGCTTCCTTGCGGCGGTTATCGGCCTCGGCACCATCCTGGGTAAAATGATGGAGGTCTCCGGCGCCGCAGAGCGTATCGGCCTGACGCTCCAGCGCTGCCGCTGGCTATCGGTTGACGTCATTATGGTACTGGTGGGCCTGATTTGCGGGATTACGCTGTTTGTGGAAGTTGGCGTCGTGCTGCTGATCCCGCTGGCATTCTCCATTGCCAAAAAGACCCACACCTCGCTGCTGAAGCTGGCGATTCCGCTGTGTACCGCGCTGATGGCCGTCCACTGCGTGGTTCCGCCGCATCCGGCCGCGCTGTTCGTTGCCAATAAGCTTGGCGCCGATATCGGGACGGTTATCGTCTACGGCCTGCTGGTCGGGCTGGTGGCCTCGCTGGTTGGCGGCCCTCTGTTCCTTAAGCTCCTCGGCAACCGCCTGCCGTTTAAGCCGGTTCCCGCCGAGTTTTCTAACCTGGAAGTCCGTCAGGAAGAGACGCTGCCGTCGCTCGGCGCTACGCTCTTTACTATCCTGCTGCCTATCGCGCTGATGCTGGTAAAAACCGTTGCCGAGCTGAATATGACCAGGGGCGGCACGCTGTACATGCTGCTGGAGTTCATCGGTAACCCGATCACCGCCATGTTTATTGCCGTCTTCGTGGCTTACTACATTCTCGGCATCCGCCAGAACCTTGGGATGAGCGTCCTGCTGACTCATACTGAAAATGGCTTTGGCTCGATTGCCAATATCCTGCTGATTATCGGCGCCGGCGGCGCATTCAACGCGATACTGAAAACCAGCGGGCTGGCAGATTCTCTGGCAGTGATTCTGTCGAACCTGCATATGCACCCCATCCTGCTGGCCTGGCTGGTGGCGCTGATCCTGCACGCGGCGGTCGGCTCCGCTACCGTCGCGATGATGGGCGCAACCGCCATCGTTGCACCGATGCTGCCGCTTTATCCCGGCGTGAGTCCGGAGATCATCGCCATTGCTATTGGTTCAGGCGCAATTGGCTGCACGATCGTTACCGACTCCCTGTTCTGGCTGGTAAAACAATACTGCGGAGCGAGCCTGAGCGAGACGTTTAAATACTATACAACGGCCACATTTATCGCATCCTTACTTGCGCTGGCCTGCACGTTCCTGCTTTCTTTCATCATCTGAGCGCCAAGAGACGTAATATGAAAAACGCTGACATGACCACTTTAATCGCCCGGTTCCCGCTGCTGAAGGAGCTGATCGCCCTGAAAGAAACCGCCTGGTTTAACCCGGCAACCACCGCTCTGGCCGAGGGTTTACCTTACGTCGGCCTGACCGGCGAAGACGTCCAGGACGCCCGCGCCCGCCTCGATCGCTTTGCGCCGTATCTGGCGCAGGCCTTCCCGGAAACCGCGGCCACCGGCGGGATTATCGAATCCGAGCTGGTGGCGATTCCGGCCATGAAAGCGCGGCTGGAACAAGAATTTGCGCAGCCGGTGGCGGGCGAGCTGCTGTTGAAAAAGGACAGCCATCTGCCGATCTCCGGCTCAATTAAAGCGCGAGGCGGCATTTACGAGGTGCTGACCCATGCGGAAAAACTGGCGCTGGAAGCCGGACTGCTCGCCACCGCGGACGACTACAGCAGGCTGCTGACGCCTGAATTTAAACAGTTCTTCAGCCAGTACAGCATCGCCGTCGGCTCCACCGGGAACCTCGGAATGTCGATTGGCATCATGAGCGCGCGCATCGGCTTTAAGGTTACCGTGCATATGTCCGCCGACGCCCGGGCGTGGAAAAAAGCGAAGCTGCGCAGCCACGGCGTGACGGTGGTGGAGTACGACCAGGATTACGGCGTGGCGGTTGAGCAGGGGCGTAAAGCCGCCGAATCAGACCCTAACTGCTTCTTTATCGACGACGAAAACTCGCGCACGCTGTTCCTCGGCTACGCCGTCGCCGGCGAGCGTCTGAAGGCCCAGTTTGCTCAGCAGGGCCGCGCGGTGGATGCCGACCATCCGCTGTTCGTCTATCTGCCGTGCGGCGTTGGCGGGGGCCCTGGCGGAGTGGCATTTGGCCTCAAGCTGGCCTTCGGCGACCACGTGCGCTGCTTCTTCGCCGAACCGACCCACTCGCCCTGCATGCTGCTGGGGATTTATACCGGACTGCACGACGCGATTGCGGTCCAGGATTTAGGTATTGATAACCTGACCGCCGCCGACGGGCTCGCCGTTGGCCGGGCGTCGGGATTTGTCGGCCGGGCGATGGAGCGTCTGCTGGATGGCCTGTATACCCTCGACGACCAGACGATGTACGACATGCTGGGCTGGCTGGCGCAGGCGGAGAATATCCGCCTTGAGCCTTCGGCGCTGGCGGGCATGGCCGGGCCGCAGCATATTTGCGCAAGCGAGACCTACCGGCAAATGCACGGCTTTAGCCCGGAGCAGATGCAGAATGCCACGCACCTGGTGTGGGCCACCGGCGGCGGCATGGTGCCGGAAGAAGAAATGGCGCAGTACCTGGCGAAGGGCCGCTAGCCTGTCGTCAGCGCAGCAGCGGCATCAGCTCGGCGGGCGAGCGCTGCTGGTTTTGTAGATCACGCATGACGCGCATATAGGGCGCGCTCATGCTGTAAAACTGGCGATAACCCGCGCACAGCGGGTTTTGCCCCTTTTCCGCATTCAGCGGCGGGCAATCACCGCCGCAAAGCCTCAGCCACGGACAGTCGCAACAATCTGGCGTAACCGGCGCGTCGGCGGGACGTACCGCTTCCCCGCACCAGCCGCGCAGAGCGCTCTCAAAGGGCAACACCAGGATCCGGCCGATATCCTCGCGTACCCAAATAGCAAAAACCGCGCACAGGAACTCCCCCCAGGCCTCGGCATCTTCCGGCTGAAGCTGCGGAACAAAGCGGATCGCTGAAACGCCCTGCTGGCGTAGCTGGTGATAATATTCCTGCGGGCTCTGGCAGTGATGGCGATAAATATTGACGTCCAGTACCTTCAGCTCTCTCTCTGCGGCACTCCTCCTGTGGCAACGTCCTGTCATGTCACATCCTTAATGAATAAAACAATCTGCCGTAGATGAGTTACAGCAAACATTAACGCCAGCGAAAGCACTGCGAGGGAGATCAAAAATTTGTCACGTACCGCCCGGGATTGTACAAAATCGCTCTCGCTGATATCCATCAGATTGCGGCTGCGGGTATAGCGCCAGAGAATAATGGCTACGGCGACCAGCACGCCAATCGACAGCCAGAACAGCGCCCCCGCGCTGTGCCAGTTGTGTTTGACTGCCAGCGCCATCAGCGCCCCGTAGCCCAGCAGCGTGCGGAACCAGGCCAGCGACGTGCGCTCCGGCTGCAGGCCAGGGTCACGCTCCCGCCGCATCCGCCGCCTATCCACCGTAGAGCACCAGTCCCGTCACCACCACGACCACAATCATCAGCAGAATGCTGATCGCCAGCAGCGTCCGGGTATAGGGCAAGTCCTGTTTCAGACGCATCGCCTTTTCATTACTCAGCCAGCGCAGATAGCCGTAAATGGCCAGGCCGCCGGCAAACAGGCACAGCAGCAGCGCCAGCGCTTCGCGAATCAGCGGCGTGGCAAAGTCGGGCGCCAGCTGATCGAGGCCGACGCCGGCGGCGAGAAAGCCCAGCGCCGTGCGGATCCAGGCGAGAAAAGTACGTTCATTGGCGAGTGAAAAGCGGTAATCCGGCGCTTCGCCGACGCGGGAGATTTTCATCAGGGTTCCTTGTTCGTGCCACGGCCAGGCTCCAGCATAGCGTAATTCATCGCGAACAGGGGAAGAGGGAAGAACCGGCACCCGTTGGGTGCCGGTGAGAGGGAGAGATTAGTGCAGTTCTGGCCAGTACTCTTTATTGGCCGCGATCAGGTCATCAAGGATAGCCTTCGCAACGGAGGCGCTCGGCACGGTTTTCGACAGCGTAATCGCCTGCCACAGCTTGTGGTAGGAGCGATGTTCCCAGGCATCGACCACCAGTTTTTCGACCGCCACCTGCTGGCCCATCATCCCTTTCTGGAAGTTCGGGATATCGCCAACCGTTAGCGGCTCCGGCCCGTTATGGCCAACCAGGCACGGAATTTCAACCATCGCGTCGGCGTCAAAGTTATGGATAGCGCCATTATTCGGCACAATCAGCAGCATGCGTTCCTGGGTGTTGAAGGCAATCGCCGCCGCGAGGTCAACGATGTACGAGGCGTGCTCGTCGATCTCCAGATCGCCGGCAGAGGATTTACCGGCGGCAATAATGGCCCGGCAGGCAGTGAAGACGTTTTTCTCGCGATGATCCATGACCTCGTTTGCGCGGGTGCGCTCAGGGTTGGAGTGCGCCACCACATAGTCCGGGAACAGATAGTACTTCAGGTAGGTGTTCGGCATGGTATCCGGATCCAGCGCCTGCACATCTTTTGCCTTGGCAAAGGTATCGTTCCAGCTCGCTTCGGTATGCGGGTCGTTTGACGGCGGAACGTAGCCATATTTAGCGACATGTTCACGCAGTTTTGGCATCAGGTCGTTACCCTGCAGATCCTCAATCGACGTCCACCAGCCGAAGTGGTTAAGGCCGTAGTAGCGCACGCGCATCTGCTTGCGGTCTTTCAGGCCAACGATTTGCGCCATTCGCCCTTCGATACCGATCGGCATATCGCAAATGTTGAGGATTTTCGCGTTCGGGCGCAGGCGGCGGGTCGCTTCCGCCACGATGGCCGCCGGGTTGGAGTAGTTAAGCATCCACGCGTTCGGCGAATATTTTTGCATGTAGTCCACCAGCTCCAGCACGCCGCCGATAGAGCGCATACCGTAGGCGATGCCGCCAGGTCCGCAGGTTTCCTGGCCCAGCACGCCGTGGCGCAGGGGGATTTTTTCATCTTTTTCACGCATCGGATATTTACCGACGCGAATATGTGCCATCACGAAATCCACGTCGGTAAACGCCGCCTGCGGGTCGGTGGTGTAGCTGAACTCAATATCCGGTGCCTGCTCTTTGAGAATGACTTTACAGGCTTCAGCGATAGTCTCCTGCCGCGCGCCGTCGTTGTCATAAAATTTCAGTGCCCGCAGCGGGAAACGGTCCTGGTTAGCTAACAGCATTAATACGATGCCCGGGGTAAAAGTACTGCCGCCGCCTGCGATAACAACTGAGAATTTCTTCATGATACTGCCTCCGTCATGGTGTTTTGTTCGGTCTGTAGAGAATCTTTGATGAGGGTTTCAAGCTGGTCGCGAACCTGAGGAACGTGTAGGCCAACGATGACCTGGATCCCGTTGCCGCGCCGCACCACTCCGTGGGCGCCCAGCGCTTTAAAGACGTCGTCACTTTGCGTTTTCGCCATATCGACCAGCGTGATACGCAGGCGGGTGGCGCAGTTATTGATGCTCTCGATATTGCCCGCCCCGCCCAGCGCCTGCAGGAAGCCTGCGGCCTGGCCGAGTTTGGTCTCCGTCGCCCCTGCGGCGCTGGTTTTGCCGCGCGCCGCCTGGTAGTCGGCCTTGCTGTAGAGCTTGATTTCACTCTCTTCCCGTCCCGGCGTTTTCAGGTTGAGTCGCAGGATCAGGGTGCGGAAGATAACGAAGTAGATACCGGTGAAGCATGCCCCGACGCCGATCTGGATAAACATCATCGAGGCGTGGTTGTGGAACATCGGGATCCAGTTTTGCGGCAGGAACTGATCCAGCAAACCGCCGCCAAAATTGCCTACCACGCCGCACATATACATCACCGTCGCCATCGTCGCCGCCAGCACGGCGTGCACGGCGAACAGCAGCGGAGAGATAAACAGGAAGGTGAACTCCAGCGGTTCGGTAATGCCGACCAGCATGGCGGTCAGGGTGGCCGGTATCAGCAGGCCGGCGACCTTGACGCGGTTTTCCGGGGCGGCGGTGAAGTAGAGCGCCAGCGCAATACCCACCGAGCCAAAGACCTTCGAGTTGCCGTGCAGGGCGAAGCCGCCTTCCGGGAACAGGGCCTTCAGCGGCTCGGTGCTCTGACTGAACTCCTGCAGATGCTGCGCCCAGTACATCTGGATGCCGCCTTCCACTACCGCCGGGCCGAAGATAAACGGACCGTAGACAAAATGGTGCAGGCCGGTTGGGATCAGGATCCGCTCAAGGAAAATATAAACCCAGACCCCGAGCGCCCCGGCCGAACGTAAAAACGCCTGCAGAGATTCAATACCCATCTGCACCTTCGGCCAGCCGAGCAGCGTCAGCCAGGCGCAGGGGATCATCGCCAGGAATGCCACGATGACGACAAACGAAGAGCCCTGGAAAATACCGAGGAAAACCGGGAGCGGTTTATCAAAATAGCGGTTATGAATCGCGGTCACGAAGCCGGAAATAACAATTGCGCCAATGATGCTGGTATCCAGCGTTTTAATCCCGGCGATCATCGCCAGGCCGCTGCCGGCCGTAGGTTCAGCGGAAAAGTCGACGCCGAAGAAGTGACCCCAGGTCATCCCCATCGCGTTGATAAAGTAGTTCCAGGTCAGAAAGCTGACCAGCACCGCGAGGCAGGCCCGGCCCTGCGCCTGTTTAGCGAGGCCAATCGGCAGGCCGACGGCGAAAATCAGCGGCATATTACGAAATACCGTCCAGCCGCCCTCTTCAATAATGTGAACGATTTGCGCAAATAAATTATCGGGGGCCGTAAGCGCTTCGCCGACAAACATCGGGTTGCGCAACATAATGGCAATCCCGACCACGATCCCGGCAAACGGAAACAGCAAAACCGGGGTAAACATGGCGCCGCCAAAACGTTGTATTTGACTGAGCATTTTAAAATCCTCATTTAACAACCAGTAGGGTTAGAGGCCTTATTTGTCTTGAGTATCGGCCTAAAGCGAGAATAGGAATTTACCCGTCATCCAACATGCAATGTCGGTGCGATTCGTGATCGCTTTCATGGTTTTAATTACAGCGATGTTGTCTACTTTTTTAATAAAACATAGACAACAACAATGCCCCCCATCTCCACCCTGTAAAAATGTCAGCGTATTCATATGTAATTTAATGATTTTAAATACGAAACAGAGGTTTGATAATTACCTCTGATACTGGAATAGAGGTCTACTGGTGATCTACAAATCTATTGCTGAAAGATTGCGTCTGCGGCTCAATTCATCGGATTTCAACATCGGCAGCCCGCTGCCGGGAGAGAAAAAGCTGGCGCAGGAGTTTGGCGTCGCGCGGATGACCATTCGCAAAGCCATCGACCTGCTGGTGAACTGGGGGCTGGTGGTTCGTCGCCACGGTAGCGGCACCTACGTTGCACGCAAAGACGTGCACCACGAAACCACCAATCTTACCGGCCTGGCCGAGGTGCTGCGCCAGCAGGGGAAAGAGGTGGTCAGCCAGGTGCTGATTTTCGAGGTGATGCCCGCGCCGCCCGCGATTGCCAGCCAGCTGCGGATTCAGATTAACGAGCGGATCTATTTCTCACGACGCGTGCGCTACGTGGACGGAAAGTCCCTGATGCTGGAAGACAGCTATATGCCGGTCAAACTGTTTCGTAACCTGTCGCTGGTGCATCTGGAGGGGTCAAAATTTGACTACATCGAGAAGGAGTGCGGGCTAACGATTAGCGGTAACTATGAGAGCCTCTCCCCGGTGCTGGCGGACAAGCAGCTGGCAAAATCGATGAATGTCCCTGAGCAGACGCCGCTGCTGCGCATCACCTCGCTCTCCTATAGCGACAGCGGCGAATTTCTCAATTATTCCGTTATGTTTCGCAACGCCAGCGAATATCAGGTGGACTACCACTTACGCCGCGTCCACCTCGATAGCCCGTTAGCTCATCCCCCAGAACAGCACGGCGAGGAGCTGCGGGGTGATGATGCGTAAAAACATCACCAGCGGGTAGACCGTAGCATACGACAGCGCCGCCGCGCCGCTGGTGGCGTGCAGGTTGTTGGCGAAGGCCAGCGCCGGGGGATCGGTCATTGAACCGGCCAGCATGCCGCAGAGGGTCAGATAGTTCATCTTCAGCAGCATTCGCGCCAGAATTCCGACCGTCAGCAGCGGAATGCCGGTAATGAAAATACCGTAGGCTATCCAGCTCAGGCCGTCGCCGTGGGTCAGCGTCAGGATAAAATCACCGCCCGACTTCAGGCCAACAACCGCCAAAAACAGCACGATCCCGAGCTCGCGCAGCGCAAGGTTGGCGCTGGGCGGCATAAACCAGTACAGCTTGCCGATGCTGCCGATTCGCCCGAGGATCAGCGCCATAATCAGCGGCCCGCCGGCCAGCCCCAGCTTAAGCGCGACGGGAAAGCCTGGAATAAACAGCGGGATAGAACCCAGCAGCACCCCTAAACCAATGCCGATAAAGACCGGCAGCATCTGTACCTGCTGCAGTTTTTGCTGCGCGTTACCCAGCTCAGCGGCAACCGCGTCAATCGCCTCCGGACGCCCGACCAGGTTAAGGATATCGCCAAACTGCAGGCTGGCATGGCTGCTGGCCACCAGTTCCACGCCGGCGCGATTAAGCCGCGAGATCACCACGTCATAGCGCTGCTTGTAGTTGAGATCGCGGATTTTCTTGCCGAGGATCTTCTCGCTGGTCACCACCACCCGCTCAACTTTCAGATCGGTACCGCGGGTGGAAAGCGAGGTGGAAACCTCCTTGCCGATCACCAGCTGAGCATTGTGTAAATCCTCCGGGCGCCCCACCAGATGCAGAAGGTCGCCGGTCTGGATCAGCGTGCCCGGAGCCGGAACCATCAGCAGCTCATCGCGCTTCAGGCGCGAACAGATCAGCCTGTCGCTGTTGAGCATCGGCACATCCTGAATCGCCATATTATTCAGGTTAGGGTTTTCAACGCGGACGTTAATGGTCTGCAGCAGCGCATGGCCGTTACCGCTGCTCTCATCAAACTGCTGGGCCTCTTTGTCGACGTTGACGCGAAAGAACAGACGCACCAGCCACATGGTGAGCAAAATGCCGCAAATGCCAAACGGATAGGCCATGGCATAGCTCATCCCCATCTGGTCTACCACGTCGAGCGGCACGCCAAGGTCGCGCAGGATCTGCTGCCCGGCCCCCAGCGCCGGAGTATTGGTGACCGCCCCGGAGAAAATACCGAGGACTATCGGCAGCGGAATATTAAAAAGCTTATGCAGCACCGCGGTCACCAGGCCGCCGAGAATAACGATAAGGATAGCAAAGAGGTTGAGCCGCAGCCCTGAGACGCGCAGAGAGGCAAAGAACCCCGGCCCGACCTGGATACCGATGGTGTAAACGAAGAGGATCAGGCCAAATTCCTGAATAAAGTGCAGCATGGGGCCGCTGAGGGTCACGCCGGCCTGGTCGACAAAGTGGCCGACGATAATACCGCCAAACAGCACGCCGCCAATGCCAAAACCCACGCCGCGAATTTTGACATTGCCGATCCACAATCCGACGACCGCAACCAGCGCCAAAACGCTGACGGTCAATGCTATATCACTCATCGTCTTTTCCCTGTGAATAACATTAGTAATGACAGGGATTATGGCCCAAGCCTCCGGGCCTGTATGCAGCCTGGCGCACAATAATCAGCGGGTCATCGAAAGCGCGTAGAGGCTATTTCTGGCGGGTCATTTCACCGCTGCAGGGCAAAAAAAAGCCCCGACGGATCGGGGCTTTGATGAGGGTGTCAGATTAGCTGTCGAGCGCCGGACGCTCGCTAATGGCGATCCGCTGCGGGATGACCGCTTCCGGTTCATTGCGGGTAAGATCGATATGCAACAGACCGTTATTGAAGGTGGCTCCGGAGACTTCCATATTTTCGGCCAGCGTAAAGCTGAGGCTAAAGGCCTGGCTTACCAGCCCCTGATGCAGCCACTTGGTCTCTTTTTCCGCCTGCTGCGGCGCGCCCTTCACGCTCAGGCGCGTGCCTTCCAGCTGAATATCCAGATCTTCCTGACGGAAACCGGCCAGCGCAAGGGTAATGCGATAGTGGTTATCGTCGCTTTTTTCGATGTTATAAGGTGGGAAGCTCTGGCTTTCACCGGCGGTTTGCAGAGCGTTGGCCAGTTTGTCAAAACCGATCCATTGACGCAGCAGCGGGGATAAATCGTAGTTACGCATAATGTGTTTCTCCTTCTAAGAAGCGAGTGAATACCGCGGGTTGGTTAACCCGCATCTGCCCCCTGACGGCGAGCAAGTTTCAATATCGGGCCGCTCGGGCGACCCGACGGGATTAGTTGATTTCGATACGACGCGGTTTATCCGCTTCCGGGATCACGCGTTCCAGTTCGATATACAGCAGACCGTTCACCAGGTTTGCACCGCGAACGTGGATGTTTTCCGCGATCTGGAATTTACGCTCAAAGTTGCGCTCGGCAATGCCCTGATAGAGGTAGGTACGCTCTTTCGGCTCACCGGCATGGGCACCTTTGACGATCAGCAGATTGTCCTGGGCGGTGATCTCCAGCTCGCTTTCGGCAAAGCCGGCAACGGCGATCGCAATGCGGTAATGGTTTTCGTCTACCAGCTCGACGTTGTACGGAGGGTAGCCGCCATTGCTCTGGCTCTGATTGTTTTCTAACAGATTAAAAAGGCGGTCAAAACCAATAGCAGAACGATACAGCGGAGAGAGATCGAAATTACGCATAATAAATAGCTCCTGAAATCAGCGAGAATTTTATGACCTTCCATCATGGACAGGTCGTTATTACCCGGAATACCCCGCAGGCGTATTCTCATTGGGCCACGTTTCTAAAATGGGTTTCCCGCCGCGTTTTTCAAGACGAATGCCGCAATTTTTTTTGCAGTTTGCCGACGATTGCTTAGACTGGGGGGAGCACAAAAGGCAAAATGCGATGCCTGCCACAGTGCGGCGCAATAACGCTATGCATTCAGAGGATGGCTCGATATAACCGATAAATGGTTATCTCAATGCCCGAAACAATAATGGAAGAATGATGAAAAGCGGTCTGTTAAAGCTGGTCCTGTTCGGCGGAATGGTAGGCTTGAGCGGTTGCTCCAGCGTGATGTCTCATACCGGCGGCAAGGAAGGAACCTACCCGGGAACGCGAGCCAGCGCGCAGATGCTGGGCAACAGCGATGCCAACTGGGGCACAAAATCCCTGGTGGCAATAGATATGCCCCTCACCGCGGTGATGGATACGCTGCTGCTGCCGTGGGATATGTTCCGTACCGATAGCTCGATAAAATCGCGAGTAGAAAAAAGCGAAAGAGAGACGCTGGCGACCAATTCGGTTATCCCGCCAGCATCAATGACAACCCCTTGATCTAAGGCGTAACTTCGGTGGTCCACAGCTGACGATAGCCGTCCACCTCCGCCATCCATGCCAGATATTTGCCATCCGGCGAAAAGACGATCGCATCCGCTGAAGGCGCACTTTCTCCCTCGGCCGTCAAAAAGGTCACCGCCCCCGACCGCGCGTGGCAAAGCGCAATCCGATTCTCCAGCACAAATCCCAGCCATTCGCCCGACGGGTGCCAGTTAAACGCCGACTGAATATCCGAATGATTAGCGGTGAGCTGCCGCAGGCCGCTACCCTGCGGCGAAATCAGCCACAGCTGAACCACGCCGGCATCATCGCGCATCAGAAACGCAATCTCCGTCGCCTGCGGGTTAGCCCGCACCCAGTGGCGCGGCGCGGTGGTTAATCCGGGATAGCAGCGGTCGTGAGTAAAGGTCAGGCGCCGCTGCATCACCCCGGCCGGCGGCGCGGGCAGCGTCGTCTCGGTACCCGCCAGCGGCGCGTCGCCCTGCTGCTTCCAGCCTTGTTCGCTATCCGGCAGGGTGACGATAAACAGCTCGGGGACCTTTTCACCCTCTGCCGATCGCGTGTCGCCGATAAAGGCCAGAGCGTGGCTACCGACCCAGCCCTCTTCATAAGCGCGGTTAATTTCATCGCTGCCCGGCGTCGGCTCAGGCGTCGTCCGGCTGACAAGCACGCACCAGTGGCTGCCGCCGTATTCACGCGGATGCTGCCCGCGCGGAACCACCGGGCCATAGGGCACCGCTACCCCTACGTTGCGCAGATCAAGCGCGGGAGAGCGCTCGTGCATCACGTGATCGTTATAGGTAAAGCTGACCCGCTGACCATCAGGACTATAAACATGGACGTGGCTGCCGCCGCGCAGCGCGCCTGCGGTATAGGGCGCGGTGATATCCATCGCATCGAGGTTACGGCACTCGCCCTGAAACGACACCACGCCGCGGCGATGGTGGAAATCATAATGCCAGCTCTCATCCGGATGTTCGGGTCCGTGAATAAAAACGTAGGCATCTTCCGTTGGATGAACGGTCACCACGCCAACGTGGGCGCCCTGCTGCGCGCGATAGATTGTCTCTACCGCGCCGGTGTGGACGTTGACCCGCTCAATCGTCTCCCCGGTGAAGGAGGCTCCGGACGGACGGACGTCAAAAACCAGCCACTGGCTGTCCGCAGTCCAGACGCGCGTATTGGTCAACTGATGATGGCGAGAGGCAAAAGTGATTTGTTTCATAGGGCTACCCTGATGCACGGCGTTCGCATCAGGGTATAGTATCGGCAAGAATTAGCCTACACGTTTAATATCGCCCACCAGCACGATGTAGGAAAGCGCGCCAATCAGGGCCACGACGGCAATATAAACCAGAGCAGGCGCAAAGCCATATCCCTGCGCCAGGTAGCCAATGACCAGCGGAACGGTGATCCCGCCCAGACCGCCGACAAAGTTAAACACGCCTCCGGTCAGCCCAATCAGGCGCATCGGCGCCAGCGATGACACCAGTGACCAGGTGATAGACGCAAAGCCGTTGCCGAAGAAGGCGATGGCCATCAGGGTCATAATCCACACCGGATCGTTGGTGTAATTCGCGCCGATAATACAGGTCGATATCAGCAGCCCACAGATAATGGGCGTTTTACGCGCGGCGCCCAGCGAGACGCCTTTTCGCACCAGCCTATCCGCCAGCCAGCCCGAGAGCAGCACGCCAACAAACGCGGCAAGGAACGGAACCGTGGTCATAAAGCCCGCTTTTAGCGCGGTGATCCCCTTTTCCTGAGTCAGGTAGTTGGGGAACCAGGTCAGGAAAAACCACAGCGTGGAGGTGACGGCAAACTGCCCGAGGTAGACGCCGACCAGCTTGCGATGGAATACCAGCTTCCAGTCGGCTTTGGTCATCGGCTGCCGCGCCTCTTTTTTGACCGGCGCATCACCGTCCACCAGACCGCCGCCGTCGCGAATATAGTCCAGCTCGGCTTTGCTGATGCTTTTAGTCAGGCGCGGAGGCTGGTAGACCTTGAACCAAACTAACGACCAGACAATACCGATAGCGCCGGTGACGATGAACACCCAGTGCCAGCTCAGCAGCTCCTGGATCCAGATCAGCAGCGGCGTCAGGAACGCCAGCCCTACAAACTGGCCGGAGGTGTAGAACCCAACCGCCGAGGCGCGCTCGTGCTCCGGGAACCAGCTGGTCACCATTCGGTTGTTGGTCGGGAAAGCCGGGGCTTCAAAAATACCCGTAATCGCACGCAGACCAATAAGCGACATCAGCCCCGTGGCAAAACCCTGAAATAGCGTCGCCACCGACCAGCCAAAAATGGCAATAAAGTAGGTCATCCTCGAACCTACGCGGTCAAGGAACCAGCCGCCGGGAATTTGACACAGCGTATATAGCCAGGCAAAAGCAGAAAAAATATAGCCCATTTCCGTTTTGCTAATACCAAACTCTTCCTGAATATGCGCTGATGCGACGGCAAGATTAGCCCGATCAACGTAGCAAATAACAACGGTAATAAAGATCATAACCAGCGTCAGATAACGACGACGACCGGGTTTTGCAGCAGTCACTGAAATATCCATAGCAATCTGTCTCCAGATTTTGGGCATAGCGAAACCGCTCACCATGCCCTGTAATTTACAGAGGGTTTATTTGAATTTTTTATTAATAACTTAAGCGTAATACGCTAAATAATTTGTGCCGGGGAAAGGCGGCAGCTTTTCACACTCCCAGGAGCATACGTTAGTATGTGACTGGGGCAAGAAAATGCAGCCAACGCATCACCAGTGCAAAGTATGACGCACATTACCATTCGGCGACGGAACCATCCTCATGACGCCATAATGGATTACGCCAGTCCGGCGCATTTTTGCTGAGCTCAATCACTCTGGCTTCATCAATTTCCACACCCAGCCCAGGCTTCATCAACGGTTTAAAGAAGCCGCCTTCCATACTGAAGTCTTCTTTATTTTTCACAAAGTCGAGCAGCTCCGCGCCCTTGTTGTAGTGAATGCCCATGCTTTGTTCCTGGAGGACCGCATTGCGCGCGACGAAATCGACGTGCAGGCAGGCGGCCAGGGCGATCGGGCCCAGCGGGCAGTGCGGCGCCAGCGCCACGTCATAGGCCTCAGCCATACCGGCAATTTTATAGCATTCGGTGATCCCCCCGGCGTGCGACAGGTCCGGCTGCAAAATTGCCAGGCCGCCGGCTTCCAGCACCCGTTTGAATTCGAAGCGTGAGAACATACGTTCACCCGCCGCGAGCGGAATATGGGTCTGCGCCGCCAGTTTTGGATAATATTCCGCCTGCTCCGCCAGCACCGGCTCCTCAATAAATAGCGGGCGATACGGTTCCAGCTCTTTAATCAGCACTTTGGCCATCGGCGCGCTGACGCGGCCGTGGAAATCAAGACCAAACTCAATTTCATTGCCGAAGGCTTCGCGGATTTGCGCCACGGTATTCACCGCTGCATCTACCGCCCGGGAATTATCAATAACCCCCATCTCTTCACAGCCGTTTAATTTGAAGGTATCAAAACCAATCCCGCGCAGCTTTTTAATACCCTCGATAACTTCCGCCGGGCGATCGCCGCCAACCCAGCTGTAGGCTTTAATTTTGTCCCGCACCAGGCCGCCCATCAGCTGCCACACCGGCGCATTCAGCACTTTGCCTTTGATATCCCACAGCGCCTGATCGATACCGGCAATGGCGCTCATCAAAATAGGGCCGCCGCGATAGAAACCGGCGCGGTACATTACCTGCCACAGGTCGTTAATACGCGCCGGGTCCTGGCCAATCAGGTATTCCCCCAGCTCATGTACCGCCGCTTCGACGGTGCGCGCGCGCCCTTCAATTACCGGCTCGCCCCAGCCAACGACGCCTTCATCGGTTTCAATTTTCAGGAACATCCACCGCGGGGGTAAACGGTAAGTAGTCAGTTTGGTTATTTTCATTGCACTGCCTCTCGATACGCTTTAACAAATGCGGCCGCCTGCTGCGCGGTGCGCTCGACGGACTGTCCGGCGCGATAAAGATCGCTCCCCAGTCCGGCGCCGGCACAGCCGGCATCAATCCATTGCGCCAGGTTCTCCGGCGTGACGCCACCGACGGCGAAGACGGGAACCTCTGGCGGTAAAACGGCCTTCAGCGCCTTGATGTAATCCGGGCCAAAAGCGGAGGACGGGAACACTTTCAGCGCGCCGGCACCCGCATCGAGCGCGGTGAAGGCCTCGGTGGCGGTCGCGCATCCGGGGCAGACGGTCATGCCGTAGCCCACCGCGCGGCGAATCACTTCGCTTTGAACGTTTGGCGTAACGATCAGCCGGCAGCCCATCTTCGCCAGCTCGTCAACCTGATCCGGCTGTAGCACGGTGCCTGCGCCAATCAGCGCCCGATCGCCAAACGCCTCGACGATGGCCGGAATGCTTTGCTGCCAGCGGGGCGAGTTCAGCGGAATTTCGACGGCATCGAATCCCGCGTCGATAACGGCACCCACGTGCGCCAGCGCCTCTTCCGGCGTGATGCCGCGCAGAATTGCGATCAGCGGAAGCTTAGTTTGCCACTGCATATATGATGCTCCTTATACCTGCCTGAAATGCGGTATCGCCGGAAACGACCGTCGCCTGACGACCAAACGTGGCCAGCGCCTGCTGGTAGCGGTTCGCCAACGCCTCTCCGGCAACGATGGTAATCTGCTGGCCAATCACGCTTTCGCTCATGGTGGCAACCTCAGCGCCAATCAGCAGACCGGATAAAAACTCGCTGACGTGCTCGCGCGGCAGCGTGCCAAGAACGTGCGAAGCGCGAACCTGAAAGAGCTGCGCTAAAACGGCGGGCGAGTTCAGCCCGCGCTCGAGGCCGGCAGAAAATGCCGCCGCGGAGGTTTCCTGCCGTGGAAGACCGGCGCCCACCAGCGAGTGTTGCAGCAGTAAATGGTGCAGTTCGCCGGTCATCACGGTACGAAAATCAAGAATTTGCTCGCGATCGGCCTGCACCCATTTGCAGTGGGTGCCGGGCATCACATAAACCGATGAGGGGGCGATCGCACGCGCGCCGAGCAGCTGCGTCTCTTCGCCGCGCATCACGTTGCGGTTATCGTTCCGGGAGACGCTAAGGCCGGGGACGATCCAGATATTGTCGCCAACGGCGGTTAACTGTTGGCAAATCGCCGAAAAATAGGCAGGAACCGGTAAGTAAGGAGCGATTTTCCAGCCCACGTTACTGCCGACCATTCCCGCCATAACCGCTGGCGTGGCGTCATCGCGCCAGCTCTCGGTTATCTCACTAAACACCGCCGCCGGGGATCTGCCGTTGAGGCGGGTTACGCCAGCTTCCGACTGCCTGCTCTCCAGGCATCTGTCGCCCTGAAAAAGCCAGGCGCGCAGGTTGGTCGATCCCCAGTCAATTGCGATGTAGCGAGATGTCATGTGATTTCCTTCAGCCTTCGTGTTGAGCTGGCGATCATAGTGAGCGCCGCCTGCTCCGCCGCTTCGCTATCCTGATGCCGGATGGCATCAAACAGCGCCTTATGTTCCTGCAGGGTCTTCGGCATATTGCCTTCATCCCCCATCCAGGTTCGTTCAAATACCGCTCGCTGCAGCGAGCTGATTGCCACGCTCAGCTGCTGTAACACCGGGTTATGCACCGACTGCAGCACCGCTTCGTGATAGCGAATGTCGGCTTCGTTAAACGCATCCCGGTCCTGGTTATTGGCAATCATCTCGTTCAGCGCGTCTTCAATTTGCGCCAGATCGCTGGAGGTCGCGCGTTCAGCCGCCCAGCGGGCGATGGCCGGTTCCACCAGATTTCGCACTTCGCTCATCGCGCCAATCAGGCGCGGGTCATAATCGTTCTCCAGCACCCACTGCAGCACCTCGGTATCAAGGTAGTTCCAGTGGTTACGCGGCGAAACGAAGGCTCCGCGATAGCGCTTCATCTCAATCAGCCGCTTCGCCATCAGCGAGCGAAACACTTCCCGGATAATATTGCGCGACGTTTCAAACTCTTCGCACAGGTCCGCTTCTGCCGGCAGCGCCGAGCCGGGAACGTATTTACCGCCGACAATCTGGCGGCCCAGCGTCATGATGATGCGATCGGTTTTGGTCAGGTTCATGGCACGTCCTCTAAGAAAACACTCTGCCTTACTTTACCCTGCCTGCCGGTTTTCGCCTCATCTTTGCAGTACAAACGTGATGCTCTTCGTTGTCTCACGTGATGCATAGTAGTACTAAGATACAATGTTGTACTACAATTTAGATCACAAAAAGAACAATTGATAAGATAAAAAAAGCGCAAACCCGCGGGTCGCTGCTTAAGGGGAGTGGTGGAACGGAGAGTTCGCTGGGAAAAGAGGCTTAGAAGGCTTCGCCAACCTGGAAGTAGAAACCGCTGCTGCCTTTACCGATGCCGTAGTCGAGGCGAATATTCACCCGAGGTTTGAATTCAAAGCGATAGCCAACGCCGGCCGTCGGTAGCCAGCGGCCGTTGTTTAGCTCATCCACGGAGGGGCCCATGGTGCCCGCGCCAACCCAGGCCACAATACCGTGACGCCAGGTCAGCTGACGGCGATATTCAAGCTGGGTGCTTACCACATTTTTATCGCGATAGCGCCCCTGGTAATAGCCGCGCATCCGTTCGTCGCTGCCAAGCAGCGGCAGCATGCTCCACGGCACGTCTCCCTGAGTCAATACGCCATCGGCCTCCCAGGCCAGCACGCTTTTTTCGCTGAGCGCCTGGTAGCGGCTGTAGTGCAGGTGAAACTCATCGAACCGCGTATCGCTCCCAAGCCCCGGGGCGTAGTGGGTATAGCGCAGGTTGGCATACTGGCCTTTGCGCGGATTCGGGACAAAATCACGATCGTCCCAGCTCAGATCGATACTGACGCCGGAGCTGAATACCGACGGCCCCTGCGGGGTACTTTCGATTTTGGGCAAATCGTTTTGGTCCAGCCGATCGGCGTTCTGCGCCGCCAGCGACCAGCCGACGCCAAGATAAACGTTGTCCACCAGCTGTCGGTACAGGGTTGGCCGCAGCGTCAGGACCTGAGCGGTATACTTTTCCTTGTTGCCGTCATCATCGGCGGCGGCAAAGCCCTGGCCCCAGTAGTAGGTTGGCGTGTTGGCCAGCGATCCTTCGAGAAAGACGCGCCACCGATCTTCGGCAAAAAAAGCGTAGTTTTTCACGCTGACGCCGAAGGCGCCGGTTGAGCTGGCGTAGCCGCTGAGGGTTAAGGTTGAGTTCTGGCTGACCGTATCGCTGGGATCGGGGCGGTACATGCCCACCACCGCGGTGCCTATTCCCAGACCCAGCTCCGGAGTGTAAAACGGCCCGGGCATCACGCCCCAGTCGATACCTTTAGCGGCATCAAATTTATCGCTGGCTCCCAGCGTCTTCAGCCAACCGTCTATATTGTCACGGCTGAGCGCCTGTGCCTGCGCCTGCCCGATAAAAGAGCATGTGATACAAAACAGAATGCCGCCGCGTAGCGTACCCAACAGCGATGCTCTCCAGTGAAAAAACTCAGGACCGACAAAGTGAAACCGCATCGTGTCTGAGTATAGTTGCCATCCAGCTTTACTCTTTGAAGCCGATACAGATTTGCGTAAACAAGGCAGGAGAATATAGAGTTTTCGATTCGAAATGAGAGGGTTACGTGCGGATTTACGCTAAAAAATCAAAATACAGACGGCTCAGGCCCGGGTTTGCCGGGCCTGAAGATAACTCAGGATAAAACGTACTTCTCAATGGCCCAGGCCACGCCGTCTTCAAGGTTCGATTTGGTAATAAAGTTTGCCGCTTCTTTCACGGTCGGTATCGCGTTATCCATCGCCACGCCGACGCCGGCGAACTCAATCATCGCGATGTCGTTTTCCTGATCGCCAATCGCCATGATCTCTTCCTGCTTGATATTCAGCGCATCGGCCAGCGACTTCACGCCGGTACCTTTATTGACCCGCTTATCGAGGATCTCGAGGAAGTATGGCGCGCTTTTCAGCACGGTATACTTCTCTTTTACTTCTGCCGGGATGCGGGCGATCGCCTGGTCCAGAATCACCGGCTCATCAATCATCATCACCTTCAGCAGCTGGATGTTGGGATCCATATTTTCTGCTTCACAGAAGACCAGCGGGATGGTTGCGACGTAGGATTCATGCACCGTGTAGTAGCTCACATCGCGGTTAGCGGTATAGAGCGTATTGCGGTCAAGCGCGTGGAAGTGGGAGCCGACGTCGCGGGAAAGCTGTTCCAGATAGCGGTAGTCATCATAGCTCAGCGCAGTTTGCGCGACGGTGCTGCCGTCGCTTGCCTTCTGCACTAACGCACCGTTGTAGGTGATGCAGTAGTCTCCCGGCTGCTCCATGTGCAGTTCTTTCAGGTAGCTGTGCACGCCGGCATACGGCCGACCGGTGGTCAGCACCACGTTGACGCCGCGCGCGCGGGCCGCAGCAATCGCGGTTTTAACGGCAGGAGAGATGGTATGGTCCGGCAGCAGAAGCGTGCCGTCCATATCAATTGCAATCAGTTTAATAGCCATGAGATCCCCAGGTAAGATGAGTCCTGACTCATGCTAACGCGATTCCGCTCAAAAAACAGCAACAGAAGCCAGGGAAAACGAGGATGGATTCGGCAGGGGGATTCCCCTTTTCCGGTCGAAAAAAAACCGGATGACGCCGTTGAGCGTGCATTCCGGGTTTATCAAACGCTTACCCCGGTCAGCGAAGCGCTATACCGGGGAATTTACGGCTTAGATATCGATATTCGCCGCTTTCAGGGCGTTTTCTTCGATAAATGCGCGGCGCGGTTCAACGGCGTCGCCCATCAGGGTGGTGAACAGCTGGTCAGCGGCAATCGCATCCTTAACGGTTACGCGCAGCATGCGGCGGCTATCCGGGTCCATTGTGGTTTCCCACAGCTGGTCCGGGTTCATTTCACCCAGGCCTTTATAGCGCTGGATAGAGAGCCCGCGGCGGGACTCTTTCACCAGCCACTCCAGCGCCTGCTCAAAGCTGGCAATCGGCTGACGGCGTTCGCCGCGTTCGATAAACGCGTCGTCTTCAATCAGGCCACGCAGCTTCTCGCCGAGGGTGCAGATACGACGATATTCGCCGCCGGTCACAAACTCATGATCCAGCGGATAGTCGGTATCGACGCCGTGGGTACGGACGCGAACAATCGGCTCGAACAGCTGCTGCTCCGTGTTTTCATGAATATCAAACTTCCACTGGCTGCCGTGCTGCTCGTTTTCGTTCAGATCGGTCACCAGCTTATTCACCCAGCGGGTTACGGCCTGTTCGTCCGACAGCTCAGCTTCGCTCAGCGTTGGCTGGTAGATAAGCTCTTTCAGCATCGTTTTCGGGAAGCGACGCTCCATGCGGCCAATCATTTTCTGCGTGGCGTTGAACTCGGCAACCAGCTTCTCTAACGCTTCGCCAGCCAGAGCCGGGGCGCTGGCGTTGGTGTGCAGGGTGGCGCCATCGAGGGCGATGGAGATCTGGTACTGATCCATCGCTTCATCGTCTTTGATGTACTGTTCCTGCTTGCCTTTCTTCACTTTGTACAGCGGCGGCTGCGCAATGTAGACGTGGCCACGCTCGACGATTTCCGGCATCTGACGGTAGAAGAAGGTCAGCAGCAGGGTACGAATGTGCGAACCATCGACGTCCGCATCGGTCATGATGATGATGCTGTGGTAGCGCAGCTTATCCGGGTTGTACTCGTCGCGGCCGATACCGCAGCCCAGGGCAGTGATAAGCGTAGCGACTTCCTGGGAGGAGAGCATCTTGTCAAAACGGGCCTTCTCGACGTTGAGGATTTTACCCTTCAGCGGCAGGATAGCCTGGTTTTTACGGTTACGGCCCTGCTTGGCAGAACCGCCCGCGGAGTCCCCTTCCACGAGGTACAGTTCGGACAGCGCCGGATCGCGTTCCTGGCAGTCAGCCAGCTTGCCCGGCAGGCCAGCCAGGTCCAGCGCGCCTTTACGACGGGTCATCTCACGGGCACGGCGCGCCGCTTCGCGCGCGCGCGCAGCGTCGATAATTTTGCCTACCACGATCTTGGCGTCTGACGGGTTTTCCAGCAGATATTCGTTCAGCAGCTCGTTCATCTGCTGCTCTACCGCGGTTTTCACCTCGGAGGAGACCAGCTTGTCTTTGGTCTGCGAGGAGAACTTAGGATCCGGTACTTTCACGGAAACGACGGCAATCAGGCCTTCACGAGCATCGTCGCCGGTGGCGCTGACTTTCGCCTTTTTGCTGTAGCCTTCTTTATCCATGTAGGCGTTCAGGGTACGGGTCATCGCCGCGCGGAAGCCCGCAAGGTGCGTCCCGCCGTCGCGCTGCGGAATGTTGTTGGTAAAGCAGTAGATATTTTCCTGGAAGCCGTCGTTCCACTGCAGCGCAACTTCGACGCCGATACCGTCTTTTTCGGTGGAGAAATAGAAGATATTCGGGTGAATTGGCGTTTTGTTCTTGTTGAGATACTCAACGAACGCCTTGATGCCGCCTTCGTAGTGGAAGTGGTCTTCTTTGCCGTCACGCTTATCGCGCAGGCGGATGGAGACGCCGGAGTTCAGGAACGACAGCTCGCGCAGGCGTTTAGCCAGAATCTCATACTCGAATTCGATCACGTTGGTGAAGGTTTCATAGCTCGGCCAGAAACGTACCATGGTGCCGGTTTTTTCGGTATCGCCGGTTACGGCCAGCGGCGCCTGTGGCACGCCGTGGGCGTACAGCTGACGGTGAACTTTATTATCGCGCTGAATCACCAGCTCCAGCTTCTGCGACAGGGCGTTAACCACGGAAACGCCTACGCCGTGCAGGCCGCCGGAAACTTTATAGGAGTTATCATCAAACTTGCCGCCTGCGTGCAGTACGGTCATGATGACTTCTGCCGCCGATACGCCCTCTTCCGGGTGAATACCGGTCGGGATGCCGCGGCCATCATCCTGTACGGAGACGGAGTTATCGCTATGGATGGTGACAACGATGTCTTTACAGTACCCTGCGAGCGCTTCGTCGATAGCGTTATCCACAACCTCGAATACCATGTGGTGCAGACCGGTGCCGTCATCCGTGTCGCCGATATACATACCCGGGCGCTTACGCACCGCATCCAGCCCTTTCAGGACTTTGATACTGGAGGAGTCATAAGAATTCGACATCAACGTTTCTCGCTCATTTAATCTTGGGTTAATCCGTTATTTTACCCTTTTCCACGGTGAACATCTTCGAATTTTTGTCCGACATGTCCATTACGTGCTCAGCGCTTATTGCGCTGACGAAAACCTGCGACTGCGTGGCTTTTAAGCGGCTGGCAAGCAGCCCGCGCCGCGCGTCATCAAGTTCCGAGGCAAAATCATCTATCAGATACAGACAGCGTCTCCCGCTTTCGCGGGTTAAAAACTCGCCCTGTGCCAGCCGTAGCGCGCACATCAGGAGTTTGAGCTGCCCACGTGACAAAGTATCTTCGACCGGCGCACCATCGGCACGTATGCGGAAATCCGCTTTGTGCGGGCCGTGGGCGGTATAGGTCAGCATGCGGTCACGCTCGAAGTTTCTCTCCAGTACCTCAGCGTAATCCGTTTCTTTTTCCCAGCCGCGCTGGAAGGAAAAGGTCAGAGAGAATTCAGGTAAAAACTGCTTACAGGTATCCGCCATGTCTTCGACGATAGCGGCGCTGTAATCGGCGCGCCAGCGGCTAATTTGCTCCGCCAGCGGGATCAGCTCCAGATCCCAGGGCCGGATTTGCGCGTAGCGGCTAACCTGACGCAGCGCGGCGTTGCGCTGCTTCAGCAGGCGCTTCAGGTTGCTCCAGGCGGTAAAAAACCCGGTCTCATTGTGAAAGCATCCCCAGTCAAGGAAGGCTCTTCTGTACTTCGGGCCGCCGTTGAGCAAAGTAAACCCTTCCGGCGTAATCAGCTGCATCGGCATTAAATGCGCCAGCTCGGCCACTTTGTGACCATCGGTGCCGTCAATCCGCACCTTGCTGTCGCCGAGCTTGTCTTTAGTCAGGCCAATGGCGACTTCGCGCTCGCCATCCTGTAAGCGCCCGTGCAGGATAAATGACTCCTGCTCATGGCGGATGACGCGACCTATTTGCAGGCTGCGAAACGCCCGGCCGTGACCAAGCGTATAAATGGCTTCCAGCACGCTGGTTTTGCCGCTGCCGTTGGCGCCAACCAGAAAGTTAAAGCCGGGGGATAGAGCGAGATCCGCATTTTCGATATTGCGGAAGTCTTTAATCAGGAGTCGGGATAGCGACATATCAACTCATAGCCAGGGCGTTATCGTCGCAGTTAGTCTGGTTACGGCCAGCGCGCAGCAACCGGAGCGTACTAAAGTACGTGAGGATTGCGAGCACTGCCCGGAGCCAGAATAACAAGTAAGATAGCCCGATATTTTCTACAACCTCATGGGCATGACGACGTAGGCTGCCGATTGCGACGCCGCATCCTCAATCTGCACGCTCGACACCGAATCGGTCAGTAAAATACGCACGTTTTCGCACTTCAGCGCATTCAGCACGTCCAGCACGTAGCTGACGTTAAAGCCAATTTCCATCTCGCTGCCGGAGTAAGAAACGTCGAGGATCTCTTCCGCTTCCTCCTGTTCCGGGTTATTGGCGGTGATTTTCAGCTGATTTTCGCTTACGTAGAGGCGCACGCCGCGGAACTTCTCGTTCGAGAGAATTGCCGCCCGCGCAAACGCCTGCTTGAGGATATCGCAGCCGGCATCCAGATGCTTATCCGGATTTTTCGGCAGCACGCGGCGGTAGTCAGGGAAACGACCGTCAACCAGCTTCGAGGTAAAGATGAAGTCACCGACGTGGGCGCGGATGTTGTTGCTGCCAATCTGCACGCGCAGCGGCGTATCGCCACCGTCGAGCATGCGCATCAGCTCAATCACCCCTTTACGCGGCACGATCACCGAATGGTTAGGCAGCGATTCACCCAGCGGCATAGAGCAGACCGCCAGGCGGTGCCCGTCGGTTGCGACGGTGCGCAGCTCGTCGCCTTCGGTCTCAAACAGCATACCGTTTAAGTAATAGCGGACGTCCTGATGCGCCATTGAAAACTGGGTGGCTTCTATCAGGCGCTTCATCGTCGCCTGCGGCAGCGTGAATTCAACTTCGCTCTGCCAGTCGTCGAGATTAGGGAAATCAGCGGCAGGAAGCGTCGACAGCGAGAAGCGGCTGCGCCCGGAGCGCACCAGCATCCGATCGCCTTCCAGCTGAACGGCGATCTCCGCCCCTTCAGGGAGGCCACGGCAGATATCAAAGAATTTACGTGCCGGAACCGTCGTAGCGCCCGTTTCATGCGGTTGCATCAGCGCAACGCGCGCCACCATTTCCATTTCCAGGTCCGTACCGGTGAGCGACAGCGCGCCTTCCGAGACCTGAAGCAGCAGGTTACCGAGAATGGGCAGCGTCGGACGACCGCCTAACGGGCCGCTTACCTGTTGCAGAGGTTTTAATAAATGTTCACGTTCTACGGTAAATTTCATAGCGTCACGAGGATAATGTTCTGATTAAATTGGAAAAATCTTCTTTGATATCGTGGCTTTCTTCACGCAGCTGCTCAATCTTACGGCAGGCGTGCAGCACGGTGGTATGGTCACGGCCGCCGAACGCGTCGCCAATTTCCGGCAAACTGTGGTTCGTCAGCTCTTTAGCCAGCGCCATCGCCATCTGACGAGGACGCGCCACCGAGCGGGAGCGGCGCTTGGAGAGCAGATCCGCCACCTTAATTTTATAGTACTCCGCCACCGTCTTCTGAATATTGTCGATGGTGACCAGCTTTTCCTGCAGCGCCAGCAGATCGCGCAGCGCTTCGCGCACGAAATCGATGGTGATCGCCCGGCCGGTAAAGTTGGCGTTAGCGATAACGCGGTTCAGCGCCCCTTCCAGCTCACGTACGTTGGAACGCAAACGCTTGGCAATAAAGAAGGCCACTTCACCCGGCAGACGAATGTCGTTTTCGTCCGCTTTTTTCATCAGGATCGCCACGCGGGTTTCCAGCTCAGGCGGCTCGATCGCCACCGTCAGCCCCCAGCCGAAGCGTGATTTCAGACGATCCTCAACGCCGTTGATCTCTTTCGGATAGCGATCCGAGGTGAGAATGATCTGCTGATTACCTTCCAGCAGGGCGTTGAAGGTGTGGAAAAACTCTTCCTGCGAGCGCTCTTTATTAGCAAAGAACTGAATATCATCGATCAGCAGGGCGTCTACGGAGCGGTAGTAGCGCTTAAATTCTTCGATCGCGTTGTTCTGCAAAGCTTTAACCATGTCCTGAACAAAGCGCTCGGAGTGCATATAGACCACTTTGGCGTTCGGTTTGCGCGCAACGATGCCGTTACCGACCGCGTGCAAAAGGTGGGTTTTACCCAAACCGGTACCGCCATAAAGGAATAACGGGTTGTAGGCGCCGCCCGGGTTATCCGCAACCTGACGCGCCGCCGCGCGGGCCAGCTGGTTAGACTTACCTTCGACAAAGTTATCAAAGGTATGCTTGACGTTGACGTTAGAGCGGTAGGTCGGTTCCGCCGGCGCCGGGACGTTATCCCAGCCTGGACGGACGATCGTCGGCGCAACGCGCGCCATCTGAACCTGCGCGGCCGGTACGGCTGCCGCGACGTTGTTTACCGCGCCGCGCTGCGGCTGTACCGCCGGTTTAGTGCCGACTTCAAACCGCAGCTGTGGGGCATCAGCACCGCAAAAATCATTGAGGAGTCCATTGATATTATTGAGGTATTTATCCCTTACCCAATCGAGCACAAAACGGTTTGGCGCATACAGTGCCAGCGTGTTATCGCTCAGTTCCGCCTGCAACGGGCGTATCCACATACTAAATTCTGTGGCTGGTAACTCATCCTGCAATCGGGCAAGACACTGCTGCCAAAGCGAAAGTGACAC